>NZ_JAAKZG010000009.1 GCF_011045115.1 Mesorhizobium zhangyense | reverse complement strand
AAGTAGCGTTGCGTTCGACATCATCAGAATTTGCTGCCTTCATGATCTGCCCGACCGACGGCACGATCTCGCGGGCCATCTCGGCGTCATAATCATATTCCTCCTCATCAGCGCCTTCCGGCTTTGAATTGTCATTGGCTGCGACCAGCGACCAATTTGAGTTCAACGGCTCTTCTTCTGTTTGATCGCGCCATGCCCGCAGTGGCTCAAACTGCTTGGCCTTCTGATTGCGACGCGGTTTCGACGGTGCCGATTTGCGCTCAAGATATGCGGAGAGACCATCGAGGAAGGAGCGGTATTTTGTTTCGTGATCAGGCTGCATCTTTTTCCTCCGGTGTGCGATTGTCATTCGCAGCCACATGCGGCCGCGGTGTCGATACGTGAACGCCAGAAGCGGCTGCGTTAAACCGGTCCAATCCGGTAACGCCATCTGACGGCAAGTGAAAGTCCTTGGTCATTGCTGGAGCCGGGCCGCGCCAGGCGGGCGCTCCTTGTTGGCGATGAGTTCGAAGGGGTGGCATTTGCTTTCCTGTTGATATGCGGTGTCGAAGGGGCGCCCGGTCCCAACCAGACCGGGTGCGAACCCCTTCGCACACTGCTGGGGGTATATAGGGGGTGCGCGAACACCCCAGTTCGAAGGGGTTCGAAGGCGTTCGAAGCGGGGTGCGAAGGTTAGTTCGAAGGCACCCCCCCATAAGTCTCGGAAGCGACGAGAAGACGATTGTACTGACGCGATGGTGGCCCCTCGCTGACAATGCGAATTGTTCCAGCATCAAGCAGGCGCTGCTGTGCGGCGGCCAGATCCTTCTTCGAAACCCCTTTCGCGTCAGGGTGCGTTGCAATTACCTTCGGCGCGTAAGTGGCACTCGGATTGGGACTGAGCCGCTGACCTTGTCTGTTCAATTTAGAAAGTACAGCTATGTAGGTCTTCTCGGCATGCTTATGCAGCAAGCCGGCGATTGCGCTCGGCCTCCCGTCATCGAGTACAAATGCGCCGTCTTGCCACCGCAGCCGCAACTCGGCGCCTACCTTGCCGTAATTTGCCTTCATCGTGCGTAGGATGCGGGCGTCGGGGTCCTCGTCTTTGCCTTCCGGGCGCGTCAGATAAAGTCGACTTCGCGCACTGTTGTTCCACGCCGTCGATCCCGACGACCCGGTGCCAGTTTGCATTCCGGAAACCGACGGATGGGATAGCAAGATGATCGCACAATCAATCTCGATGGCCAGCTTTCGGAGCATCGAAATGAATTGTCGAACCTGATTCCGCTTGATCTCGTCACCGCCGAACAGGTCCGCGCTAGTGTCCAGAACGATAAGCTTCGGCAGGAACGCCCGCGCGTCGACTGCAACGGTAAGCCATAATGGCGTTGGTCGCATCGTGCCGTCCTTCTCCGGAACGGCCAGTAGCGCGTCTCTATCCGCCAGGGGCAAAAGCCTGAAATCGGTTAGGTCGGACATTTGACGGTGGTGCATATTGACTATATCGGCCAGACGTCGATGGAATTCTTCGGCCTCATCTTCTGCACCAACGTACAGGACGCGACCGGCCATCGGGCGAAGCCCCAGCGTGTCGCACTGAAGCGCACCGGCTGCGGCTAGCTGAAGCGCGGCAAGGGATTTGCCAACACCACCGTCGCCATTCAGGATGGTCACCTGCCGCATTGGAACTAGACCTTCGGACCACCACTCACGCGCCGGCACAGGAACGTCCTGCCACTCTGCGGGGCAAAGATAAGGCAGAAAGTTCGTCGGGTTCTCGTTATCGTTATCGGCCTTCGGAGAACCGGATCGAAGATAACCAGCCAGGATCGTGCGATTGCCGCCGGCATCGAACGATACGCTTACGCTGACTCCTTCTGATAAGGATACTGTTCCGCTTCCCCACTTGTCATGAACGACCCGATCACCAGGCACGTAGGCAGATTCTTCTTCAGGCTGCGTCTTCGGTAGCGGCGCCAATGGTCGACTCCATATGATGTGCGGCAAGTTGAGAAATCTGGTCACGAAAAGCCGGCGCCAGTGATGCGCAACGTCGACCGTCCTGCCGATCTGGTGGGTATATCTCCAACCGCGCGGATGGCGTCTTCACGAGGCGCAAGCCGTGAAGCGTGACCGCTGGTCCAAGCTCTAAATCGAATGTCGCAATACGTTGAAATCCCTTGGGCGACGGGCTTTCACCCGTCACTCGAAGATGCCTGATTGCAGGTTCCATCAGGCGGCAGCCTTCAGAAATGCTGCATCCTCGTCCGCGACGGCGGCCTTGAAGGCCTGAATGTTGCAGAAGCGGTTTCCGTCGCAATCGGTTACGAGGCCGTTCGGCTCCTGAATCGCTGCGTAGCCCTCCTCGGTGCTCCGGCCCTCCAGGAGGGCATAGTTCCCACCTGGGCAAATGCGCCAACCGATCACCGCCCGCTCTTCAAAGAAGTGCTCCCGATCAATCACATCTGTGATGATGCCTCGATATCCGGCTGCCGCCGGCACGATCGGCCAGATTTTAGATTCAGGCTCGTTGGTTCGGCCGGTGGCGATGCTGCCATCGGTCATGAGGAATTTGTATTCGCCGTTTCTGAGCTTGGTCAATTTCACCACATGCGCGGTGTTCAAGACGTCGCCGTCATCGAGCGTAATTGTAGACATGGCTTCTCCCTTCCCGCTCATGGCGGGTTACTTGGTAGATTTGGAAAAGATTTAGGCGGCGCGGGCCGCAATGCGTGCGTTAATGAATTCCATTACCTCGGCCTTGACGAAGGCCACCCGTCGCTCACCCAATGGGACCGCGAGCGGGAATTTCCCGATCGCCCGAAGTCTGTTGATAAAAGTGCGCGACAAGCTGGTCATTCTAGCCGCGTCGTTGAGTGAAACGAGAACGACGTTGTCGTTGGCATGCATACGAAATCCTCCTCGCGACCGAACGGAATCCGGGCGCGTAGTTGTGGCGTTGAATAAAAACGGGGATTTTTGGCCAAGGCCGCCGGGTTGCCGTCGCAGTCCACGCGGGGACACTGCGGGTCGGGAAAGCGTCCGACCAACGTTAGCGAAAACCTGCTAGTCACACACTATATAGGGTTTTAGAATCAATTTTCTCAACATGTGCGTCCATTTTATTTATCGTGGACCTATGCCTTCGGCAAACTGGCACAATAGTCCGCCCAGTCAGACATCAGCACTCGCCGCTTGTCCAGCGCATCTCCGCGCCGATAAGCACGCTCAACGGCATCACCGACCGCGTGCGCCAAGGCCGCCTCACCCAGCTCACTGGGGTAATCAGTAGCCTCGATCGTCCAATCCTTAAATGCCGAACGGAAGCCGTGTGGCGTGGCCACCCTCGGCTTTCCATCTGCATCAAGTTGTTTGGGATCGACCCAACCAACGCGACCGGCTTTTAGCTCGGCAACCTGCATACGCTTTATCGTCGCCGAAAGTGTCATGTCGCTAAGCTCTCCGCCTCGCACAGCCGGAAAGACTAGATTGATGCCCTCGAAGCGCGGCACGGCCCGAAGTAGCTTTATTGCAGCGTCTGACAGCGGAACACGGTGCTCCCTGCCCTCTTTCATGCGTTTCGCGGGGACGGTCCACAGTTTCCGTTCAAAGTCGATTTCTGACCAAGTGGTGCCACGCACCTCGCCACTGCGGGCGGCTGTGAAGATGGTGAATTCAAGTGCCCTTGCGCCCGTGCCTTCGATTGCAGCAAGTTTCTTCATGAAGATTGGCATCTGGCTATAGGGCAGCGCCGGATGGTTCGCTGTGTTCGTCAGATCGTCGGGCTTGTGCAGCACGTGTTCCAAGTTGCCTTTCCAGGCGGCTGGATTCTCTCCCGCTCGCAATCCTTCGACGCGCGCTGAGTCCAAAACTCGTTCAAGGCGCTCTCGAAGCTTTTCTGCCGTCTCCTGTTTTTCGCCCCAAAGGGGTCGCAGCACAGAAAGGACATCCTGAACGTCAATATCGGTGATCGCCTTGGTTCGTATCGCGGCGGCATGTTTGGTCAAAGTGTTTCGCCAACCGGCTTCGGTCTTAGCGCCACGCCAGCGGCCCGCCTTAATGGCAGCGTCGATGTAGGCGTCTGCGTAGTCACCGAACGTCTTTACCGAGGCGGATGCCTTGGCCGCCTCGATGGCGCCCGCGCCCCGCCTGTGTTCGACGGGGTCTGTGCCTTGTCGAAGTAGCACCCGAGCATCTTCAGCTTTCCGGCGGGCTTCTGCCAATCCGACTGTGTGTAGCGGGCCAAGGCCCATTTCGCGCCGTTTGCCATTGTAGCGAAAATCAAAGATCCAATACCGGCCAACCCCTTTGCGGACGAGCCAGAGCCCTCCTCCATCGCGCAACTTTTTTGCCTTGCTCGAAGCAATGGCCTTAACTGTGAGGGCATTTTTCGTATGGCTCCCCATCGCGTCTTTCCCCGCTTTATCCCCGCTATTGGGTTGCGCGCTAGCTGTAACCACTATGGACATAATGGACAAGTGAAATGTTTGTTTTCAAGGTGTTGGTAGCACGTTGGTTGCCACAATGGTTCCTTATGGATACCGAAATGTCTCCGGCCCGGGGAGCCACTTTTCCAATTATCTCATCGACGCTTGAATCCGCAGTCTCGCCAAGGCAACGCTTGGAGATGCCGTATGCGAGATGGCCTGGCTAGGTGACACGTCCGCTCGCTCGTCGTCGGCGAGGTGCATGGCTGGTTTCCATTCCCGCCACGCAACGCGATTGAAGGTCTTCAGGCAGTGATCTGGCAGTATTGCTGTCGTTTTCGGACTGTGATCTAAAAGCGCTGCCGGGGGGCGCTTCTAGAATGAAATGCGGTGCGTCTGATGGACGACCACGAAGAGTTTCGTCGCCTTTGCACGACGATCTATGGCTATGGCGCGCAATCCAAAGTGGCCCGAGAGTTTGGCTGGACTTTCCGATCAGTTCACCGTTGGTATCACGGCAAGACATCCGTACCGAAAGAGGTTCTGGACGCACTGAGGCGTAAGACGGAAATCGCGTCGCCTGCTTCGGGCGTCACCTGCAAGGATGCGATCGCACTCCTTTTTACTCGCCTCGTGATTCGCGCGATGAGAGCCGGCTGGCAGGAGAATCAAATCCGGGCGGCCGTCATCGAACTGGCTTCGGACGGCGCCGCGTTCGATATCTAAACTCAGCCGGGCCACTCGATCGCCGGCAGGGAAACATTCAAGAAACCTGACCTTCTCTCCCGCCGAGTGGAACCTTGGGTGCCATTTCGCGTTGTTCCCAATCAACCGGGAAATCTCACAACCTGAAGGAGTGATTCCTCCGCCGCTGGGGCGTGTGGTTCATCATGATCATTCAGCTTCATGTATTTGAGATCCGGCTTACAGGCGCAGATTGAGCGTATTGGCGTCAGGCCGTGCGTGATCTCGAAGCGAATGTCACCGACAAACGGAGATACTGGATGACGGACACTCACTGGTCGAAAAAATATCGAACTCCTCCGCTGGAGGAAATCCAGAGAGTGGGTGCCGATAATTGGGAGGTGTTCAAGCGTCAGGCCGAAGTCATCGAACCCGTGATCTCAAGCCATCTCAAATCGGAATTCGGGTTCTGGCCGTGGTCGAAACCGAGAAAGGTTCTGGATTTCGGCTGCGGCATAGGTCGCGTCGCGCTCAAGATGCACGCGGAGAAGAACTGGCCGACGCATGGCTGCGACGTGAACCGAATCGGGGCCGCCTATCTGCAAAGGCAAATTCCCGAGATTCAGGTCTTTCATACCGAGTATGATCCGCCCCTCCCTTTCGAAGCCCAGACGTTTGACGCCGTCTATTCGGTTTCAGTCTGGACCCATATGCCGGAGGATGCGCAGGACCGCTGGCTGAAAGAGATGGCAAGGATCCTGAAGCCTGGAGGCCTCGCTCTCATCACAACCTCCGGCTACAAAGCCCTGGAAACCCGTCGAAAGCGCGGCGACCCGGGCTGGACCGACATCAAAGACGAGGACCTGAAGGAGCGCGGGTTCATCTACATGGAATACGAGCGCTTTCGCGCACGCAAAACCACCGACTACCCCGGCATCACGGATTCCTACGGCCTCACCGCCCATGACGATGACTACATCCGCCGTCATTGGGGCGAGTTTCTCGACGTGCGGGCGATCAAGCGCGGCGTGATCTCGAATGTTCAGGATCTGGTGATCTGCACGGCAAGAAACGTTCACTAGGCAGCGCTGCATATTACGGGATTCGGGCAGCAAGCGCCCTGCCCCGAATCCCGCCGTTGCTTAGAGCGGTTGAGCTAGCTGAAGAGTTTGGGGCCGATCACCGGTATCGAGTTAGCCGGAGATCCGCACATTGAGGCTTCCTCGGCCCTTGGCGAACAAGGCCTCTGAAAGTCTTGACCGGAAGAATTGCTCTGGCATCCAGAAATAGCAGCACCCGCTGCAAGCATTACACAGATCGCAAGCCGTTGCATTTGCCATCCTCAGTGTATTCATGCCCCCAGGACCATCATCACCGCACAAATCCAAAAGACAAGCCTCTGGTGCGGGCTGCCGGGTCCATGGTTAATTTTCTTAACGATTACGGCCTAGAATCTGCCATAGAGATTTCGGCTTCAACTGAAGGCATCGTAACGGTCCGGCCATGCAAGCACTTGTCTTCCTGCTCTGCGCCTGCGTTTCGCTCGAACCCGCCTATGTGGTGATCGATGGCGATACATTCGTGCTGGCCGGCGAACGCATTCGCATCGCCAACATCGATGCACCGGAATCGCAGGACGCCGGATGCAAGACCGAGAACCAGCTTGCGGAACAGGCAAAGCGGCAACTGGAAAGCCTGCTGGTTACCGGCTTCATCACCGTCAATCGCGGCGATCCGGTCACCGGTCGCCTCAAGGGGCCGGACGGCGATACGCTGGCCACCGTATCGATCGACGGGGCGGATGTCGGCGAGATGATGATCGAGGCCGGCGTGGCCCGCAAAGCGAGTGCCGGATCGGCGAGGCCGGCCGTGCTGCAGGCCTCATCCTCGAACGTGGCCTGCATTCAGGCCACCGCCGGGCGCTGACCTCAGGCAACCCAGTCCAATTCCAGCGCGAGGCCGGGCGGGCTGAAGTCGTTATATCGTTATATACGAATGAGGTATGCATATCGTCTTGCGTGCATCACGCAATCTATGCAATCTCGCCGTGCTCAGATGTACGTGGGCCTCTTTTGAGGCAGTTCATCCGGCCTGGGCTCCGGACGTGCGATTGAGTTCGCACGAGGGAGCCGTTCGCGCGTCCTGCAGCTTCTGCACGTCCGTAGTTTTTCAACATTGGTGACCACGATGCGGTGCGCACCGAAAACTATGGAGAATTCAGATGGTAGCGGAAGCGACGATCAACCAGTTCAGAGCTGGCAATCCCCTTGATATAATTGAACATACGGCGGAACTGCCTGGACAGACAGTTCAATCATTCTCTTCCACCAAGATCGTCTGGGGCAAGAAGAGCGGCAGCTTCTGGGCGCAGGACAGGATCGAGATCGAAGGCCAAAATCTCAGCTATAACCCGCTTACCGGCGTTGCGTCGGGAACGGTGACATCCATAAAGATCATCCCGGCAATCCGCCTTATCATCAACGGTGTCGCTCAGCCAGATCCCCTTGAGATCATCGGCCTGTCGCAACCCGTTGGTCCGATCGCGCAAGCTGTCATGGATGGCAATTACGCGGCGCTGACGGCAATGCTGGATGCACAGCCATTCGTGTATAATGGCAGCTCCGGCAATGACAACGTCACATTCGGAGCGGCTTACGACAAGCTGCACATGGGCGCCGGAAACGACGTGGCCCATGGTGGTGGCGGAAACGATCTTCTCGAGGGCTGGTCGGGTCATGACGTCCTTTATGGCGACGGCGGCGATGACCTGTTTTATGGCAATACCGGCAACGACAAGCTGTTTGGCGGAACCGGCAACGACACGATCTATGCTGCCGAGGATAATGACTATCTCGATGGCGGCGCTGGCAACGACACCATGTATGGCGGCACCGGCAACGACATCTTCGTCGTTTCCTCGACCGGCGACCGGGTGATTGAATCCGCCAGCCAAGGTACTGACACCGTACGTTCCCATATCGACTGGACGCTCGGCGCCAATGTCGAGCGGCTGGAGCTGCAAGGCACGACCAATCTGGTCGGCAACGGCAACAGCCTAGGCAACACAGTGATCGGCAACAGCGGCAATAACGTCCTGCGTGGCGGGGCCGGCAATGATTTGCTGTCCGGTGGCGCGGGCAAGGACACGCTGGTCGGCGGAAGCGGAAATGACGCCTTCCATTTCGACGCGCGATTGGGCTCCACCAACATCGACAAGATTACGGACTACAATGTCGCGCAGGACATGATCCAGCTGGAGAATTCGGTTTTCACCGGTCTCGCGGCTGGCTGGCTTTCGGCGGGCGCTTTTCACACCGGAAGCGCCGCCCACGATTCAACCGACCGGATTATCTACAACAAGACAACCGGCGACCTGTATTTCGACAAGGACGGGCTCGGTGGAGCGGCGGCAACGAAGTTCGCCACGCTCTCGCCCGGACTTGCGATGACTGCGGGCGACTTTTTTGTCGTCTGAAGTCTGAAACGGAACAGACCCGCCACGCCTTTCGGCGTGGCGGGTCTGTGCACGTTCACGCCAGGCGCTCCGGCATCGAAGGGGCGTGGAACCCCGCCATCCTCGTCCAGGAAGGCGGGCTACGTTGCTGTTAACCGCGAGCGAAAAGGGAAGCTCTCATGGCTACGATCACTGTCTCACAATCATTCGGAAGCGACCTGCTCGGCTTCCTGCAGGACGTCATGGAAAATCAGACGAATTCAAGCGGCACCGATTATCGGAAGACATATACGGGGCCAGACGGCTCGTCCTATGTGTCTTTTCGAGGTCAGCCGATCCCGGGCAGCCCCGGCCTGAAAACGATCGATAATATCCAGTTGGTTGCAGCAACCACTGATCTTATCGGCGAGCCCAGCGCGATAACTTTGGGCACAATCACAGGGTTTTCTCTACCTGCGGCCGATGTGCTGGCGGCCGCAAACCAATCACCGCAGGCCCTTCTCAATCTTTTGGGCGACATAACATTCATGGGTAACGCCGGTCGCGACGTCGTCACGCTCGCAGACGGCAACGACGTGCTGCATCTCGGGGCCGGAAATGATGAAGCCCATGGTGGAGCCGGAAACGACCTTCTCGAAGGCTGGTCCGGCCATGACGTCCTTTATGGCGATGCCGGCAATGACTTGTTTTATGGCAATACCGGCAACGACCGTATCTATGGAGGCGACGGCAACGACACGATCCATGCCGGTGAAGACGATGATTACCTCGATGGCGGCGCTGGTGCCGACATCCTGCGCGGCAGCACCGGCGACGATATCTATGTTGTCTCATCGACCGGTGATCAGATCGTTGAATTGGCCGGTGAAGGCACCGACACCGTGCGTTCCCATACCGACTGGACGCTTGGCGCAAATCTTGAGCGGCTGGAACTTCAAGGCAGTGCCAACCTGACCGGCAACGGCAATAGCCTCAAAAACACCCTCATCGGCAATGCCGGCAACAACATCCTGCGCGGCGGGGCTGGCAATGATTTGCTCTCGGGTGGTGCGGGCAAGGACACGCTGGTCGGCGGAACCGGAGGCGACGCCTTTCACTTCAACGCCCCGCTCGGGTCGACCAACATCGACAAGATTACGGACTACAACCTCGCCGACGACATGATCCAGCTTGAGAATGCGGTCTTCACCGGCCTTGCGAATGGCTGGCTTTCGGCGGGGGCCTTTCACACCGGCAGCGCTGCGCATGATGCGAGTGACCGTATCATCTACAACAAGTCCACTGGCGACCTGCTGTTCGATAAGGACGGCCTTGGCGGTGCTGCGGCAACGAAGTTCGCCACGCTCTCGCCGGGACTTGCCATGACGGCCGGAGAGTTTTTCATCGTTTGAGGTGTGCAATGAAAAAAGTCCGCCACACCTTTCAGCGTGGCGGACATGTCTTAGCTTTGGGTGAGGTCGCCAACCTCACCCTTCAAGGTTACACGAGGAAGAAGTCGCCGGCCGTCAGAGCCAGTCCAGGCGTAAGCAGGGCGAATTTGATCGCTGCCGCACCGCCCAGCCCATCCTTGTCGTAGAGAAGGTCGCCGGTCGTCGAGTTGTAGATGATCCGATCGCTCGCATCATGTGCACCGGTGCCGATGTGGAAGGCTCCCGCCGATAGAAAGCCAGCGCCGGTGTTGGTGAAGTAACCGTTGTCCAGTTGCATCGTATCGTCAGCAACATTGTAGTCGTTGACCTTGTCGATGTTGTTCGACCCGAGCGGCGAATTGAAGACGAACGTGTCACGGCCGGCCCCACCCAACAGTGTGTCGGTGCCTTTGCCGCCGTTCAACGTATCGTTACCATCGCCGCCGCGCAGGATGTTCTTGCCGTCATTGCCGACAAGGGTGTTGTTGAGCGTATTGCCGTTGCCGGTGAGGTTTTCCGCACCCTGAAGCAGCAGGCGCTCAAGATTTGCACCGAGCGTCCAGCTGAACGCCACCCGAACCGTGTCGGTGCCCTCGCCCACAGCTTCGATCAATTGATCGCCGGTCGAGGATACGACGTAAGTGTCGTTTCCGGCTCCACCAAGCATGGTGTCGTTACCAGCCGCGCCATCGAGGAAATCATTGCCGCCTCCGCCTTCGAGGCGATTGTTTTTCTCGTTGCCGGTAAGACTATCGGCATGGGCAGACCCGATGAGATTGTCGATACCGGCCAACGTGTCGCCTTCGGCGTCGCCACCGTGACCGATAGTGACATCCTGCAGACCGAGCGTGAGCCCCAGGATCTCAAGCTCATTGTCGCCAGTCTCTGACAGGTTGATCGTCACACCCGCCGAAGACCCGGTGTAAGAGGCGGTATCGTTACCAGCCAGTTCCACCGTTCCAACGCCGAGACTGACATTGAGAATACCGCCGATCAGCACATCGGCGCCCTGGCCGCCGTTGAGCACATCATTGCCGGTCCAGCCCATCAGCAGATCATCGCCGCCGAGCCCGTTTATCTCATCATCTCCTAGCGCCTGAAGTGGCGCGAGAAGCAGTGGGGGTAAGATTTCACCGCTGTTGGTTCCATTGAATGTTGCCATCAGTTCCTCCTGCAACCTGGGCGTCATGATGCCCACACCAAACATCCCATAATTGTGTTGACGTCTAATTGAATGTAATGAGATTTTTATATTATAAATTAATTTAACTTTAATAATTATTACTGTAAAATATGAAAGTAGAGTCAAAGCATAGCCATTTGTATGCTGTCAAAAAGACACTTAATCATTCAGCTTTATTAGCAAGAGCTGAAGCACGAAACCTGTGCGCCCGAAGCGAAAGGCGCTCGGCGCAATGGGTTCTGCTGTTAATCAAGCCGGCTAAAGAGCGGGAGGCGGGCTACGGCGGAAAGCGCCTCGGGTGGCATCGCCTATCGAAACAGGGGAACCCCGACACCTGCGCAATACAGTGCGCTCGGTGAGCCGAAGATGACGATCATGGCGTTCCTGCCAAGGCGCGCGATCAAAGCTTTACGGTGAGAAAGTTTTCTTCCAGGCCAAGTATTCCAAGGCGCGGTATCGAACCGAGCCACTGCACAAGGCAAAAGCCGGGATCGATTGATACCCGGGAAGAATCGCAATCAGCGGGGCAGCGGCCCCTTCTCCAATCCGAACGAAGCAGGTTCTATACGACGAAGAAGTCGTTGGCCGTCATCGCCAGTCCGGGCGAGAGCGTGGCAAACTTCATGGCCGCAACGCCGCCCAGGCCGTCCTTGTCGAACAGCAGGTCGCCCGTCGTCGCGTTGTAGATGATGCGATCGGTGGCATCGTGGGCGCCCGTGCCTGTGTGGAAGGCACCGGCAGCCAGCCAGCCTGTGACCAGGCCCGCAAAGTATTTCGTGTCGAGCTGGATCGTGTCCTGGGCGGGGTTGTAATCATTGATCTTGTCGATGTTGGTCGACCCGAGAGGCTTGTTGAACACGAAGGTGTCATTGCCGGCGCCGCCGACCAGCGTGTCCGATCCCTTGCCGCCGTTCAGCGTGTCGTTGCCGGCCCCGCCACGCAGGATGTTCTTGCCGTCATTGCCGACAAGCGTGTTATTGAGCGTGTTGCCGTTGCCGGTCAGATCGGCAGTGCCAAGAAGCTCCAGCCGCTCGATATTGGCTGCAAGAATCCAGTCGACGTCGGAACGCACCGTGTCGGTACCCTCGCCGGCAAGTTCGATCGTTCGATCACCTGTCGACACGACATATGTATCGTTGCCGGCCTTGCCATCGAGCGTGTTGTTCCAGGAATTCCCCACCAGCATATTGTCGAGAGCATTGCCCGTGCCATTCAGCGCGCGATCGACCAATACGAGCTTTTCGACGTCGTCCGAAAGGGTCCAACTCACGTAGGAATGGACCGCATCGTAACCTTCGCCGGCAAGTTCAATCGTCCTGTCTCCGAGATGCACAATGTAGACATCATCGCCTGTGCCTCCATAAAGCATGTCACCGCCGGCACCCCACAGCGTATCGTTCCCACCCATGCCGTAAAACGTATCATGACCTCCGTAACCCTGCAGTGTGTCGTTGCCGGATCCCAACTGGACGACATCGGAACCTGACGCCCCAACGAATTCAATATCACCGAGGAGGTCGAGAAATGCGTCGATCGACGTAGAAAGAGCATTGTAGCTGTCGACCAAGGAAACCGAGGACTCGATGAATCTTATTATTGGGGCCTTGTCTAGCGTACGGGAGACATAAAATGCCGTGGCCGTGCCAGCGACAGGTATTGGATCATTTTCATTAGCACTCAGATATTCAAAGCCGTAACCGGCCCAGCCTGCGTCAACACCATTTGCTTCTTCACCGCCCTTGTGCATCGAAAGCGTTGTCGCTGATCTATAGGACGTAATCGGACCCTCCCAATCGATATACTCTTGCAACTGGGCGCGAAGATTGCTGTCCTGGCCTTCACGCGCCGTCACTGTGATTTTGGTCATTTTCCCGCTCCTCCTCAGCAACGCTACACTATGTTGATTTTGGCTTCAGGGCCTGCGTCCAGCGTTCGCCAACGGCGATGGCCCTGCTGTCAAAATGGCCAGGTCAAGAAACCGCGCATGGCAAGACCTGATGTCATAATACCAGGACAGATCAGACGATGAAGAAGTCATTGGCGGTCATCGCCAATCCTGGCGAGAGCAAGGCGAATTTCAAGGCTGGCGCACCGCCCGGGCCGTCCTTGTCGAACAGCAGGTCGCCGGTCGTCGCGTTGTAGATGATGCGATCGGTGGCATCGTGGGCGCCTGTGCCAGTATGGAATGCACCGGCAGCCAGCCAGCCGGCGACCAGGCCCGTAAAATACTTCGTGTCGAGCTGGATCGTGTCCTGAGCGGGGTTGTAGTCGTTGATCTTGTCGATGTTGGTCCCGCCGAGAGACCTATTGAACACGAAGGTGTCATTGCCGGCGCCGCCGACCAGCGTGTCCGATCCCTTGCCGCCGCTCAGCGTGTCGTTGCCGGCCCCTCCGCGCAGGATGTTCTTGCCGTCATTGCCGACAAGCGTGTTGTTGAGCGTGTTGCCGTTGCCGGTGAGATCGGCCGGGCCGAGAAACTCCAGTCGCTCGATATTGGCTCCGAGAATCCAGTCGACGTCGGAACGCACCGTGTCGGTGCCCTCGCCGGCAAGTTCGATCGTTCGATCACCGGTCGACACGACATATGTATCGTTGCCGGCCTTGCCATCGAGCGTGTTGTTCCAGGAATTCCCCACCAGCATATTGTCGAGAGCATTGCCCGTGCCATTCAGCGCGCGATTGACCAATACGAGCTTTTCGACGTTGTCCGGCAGGATCCAGCTTCTGTAGGCGTTTACCGTGTCGTAACCTTCGCCGGGCAGCTCGGTGATCGTGTCTCCGGGAACAGTCACAATGTAGACATCATTGCCTGTGCCTCCATAAAGCATATCACCTCCGCCACCCCACAGCGTATCGTTCCCGCCCATGCCGTAAAACGTGTCATGACCTCCGTTACCCCGGAATGTGTCGTTGCCGGATCCCAGCTGGACGAAATCAATCCCCTGCCCTCCAAAGAATTCAATATCACCGAGGAGGTCGAGAAATGCGTCGATCGACGTAGAAAGAGCATTGTAGCTATCGACCAACGAAACCGAGAATTCGCTGAAATTTAGTTCTGGAACCAATCCATCGGAGCGGAAGAGATGGAACTCGGTAGCTATTCCAGAGATAGGGGTCGGGTCATCATCGTTTGTGGTAGCGTATCCAAAGCTGGTTCCACTCCAGTGCGCACGGCCAAACAATCCTTCAGGATCGCCTCTTGTTATAGAAAGCTGGGTCCCGGCCTTTACGACGGTGGTGGGGCCAGCCCAGTCAATATACTCCTGCATTTGGGCGCGAAAGTCGGTACCCATCCACTCTTGGCCAGAGACCTCAATAGTCGTCATCGCCTGGTTCCTCCTCAGGAACCGCTAAACTATGTCAACGTCGGCGTCAGGGCCAGCAGCCACGTGCGGCAAGGCCCTCCCGGCACTCTGAAGACTGACGCGCTCGGCAGCCTACACGACGAAAAGGTCTCCAGCCGTCATCGCCAGTCCGGGTGTGAGCGTTGCGAACTTGATTGCCGCTGCACCGCCCAGGCCGTCCTTGTCGAACAGCAGGTCGCCCGTCGTCTGGTTGTAGATGATGCGGTCGGAAGCATCGTGGGCGCCAGCCCCGGTGTGGAAAGCGCCGGCCGAAAGCCAGCCCGCCGCGAGACCGGTGAAGACGCCATTCTCCAACTGGATCGTGTCCTGCGCGACGTTATAGTCGTTGACCTTGTCTATGTTGGTCGAGCCGAGCGGGGCGTTGAACAGGAACGTGTCGTTGCCGGCTCCGCCGACCAGCGTGTCCGATCCCTTGCCGCCATTCAGCGTGTCGTTGCCGGCCCCGCCACGCAGGATATTCTTGCCGTCATTGCCGACCAGCGTGTTGTTGAGCGTGTTGCCGTTGCCGGTCAGGCTGGCGCTGCCTTGCAGTTCCAGCCGCTCCAGGTTGGCGCCCAGGGTCCAGTCGATATGGGAGCGCGCGGTGTCTGCGCCTTCGCCGGCTGATTCAATGATGCGGTCGCCGGTCGAGGAAACGACATAGATGTCATTGCCGGTGCCGCCATACATGCTGTCCTTGCCGGCCTTGCCATCAAGGAAATCGTGACCGGCCCCGCCATACAGCGCATTGCTGTCGGCATTACCGATAAGCGTATTGGCAAACCTGTTGCCCGTTCCAATCAAATTGCCAGTACCGATCAGCTCAAGCCGTTCGACCTCGTCGGCAAGCGTCCAGTTGATATAGGATCTGACGGTATCGATGCCCTCTCCGGCATACTCGAATGTCTGATCGCCGGTGGACGAGACGATGTAGATGTCATCACCTTCCCCGCCAGTCATCCTGTCCTTGCCGGCGCCACCGTCGAGATAGTCGTTGCCTCCAAGGCCGGACAAACGGTCGTCGCCTTCGCCGCCATAGATATGGTCGACCTCATCGCTGCCCATAATGCCGTCATTGCCTTCGCGGCCATAAATCGTGCTGCCGGAGGAGCCGCCGTAGATGGTGTCGTTGCCCGTGCCGCCGTCGAGAATGTTCGCACCGGAGCCGCCGTAAATCTCGTCGTCGCCGGCTTCGCCATAGACCCAGTTGATCGTGCCCGGACTGTCCCGATGCGTGTCGTCATAATAATCGGCGTAAAGGGTGTCGTTGCCGTCACCGCCGTAAATCCTGTCACTGCCTTCCCAGCCGAAAATCCAATCGTCACCCCCCAGACCGGTGATCGTGTCGTCTCCGGATGTTCCATTGAGGGAATCGTTTCCGGGGCCTCCTGGAATTACTGCCATTTCGTATCATCACCTCGTTGACGGGAAGGTCGGATATGGCGGACCGGAACCTTCTTTCAACCCCTCATTGTATTTTTCGTTGGTCTCGACGGTTGAGGCAAAAGAATTCAACGCACGGCAGAAGCCGCATCGACGGCGGTCCAGGACCGTCGTCGATACGGCATTCCTCAAAGCCGAATTACCCCCTTGGAGCAGACCTACACGATGAAGAACTCGCCCGCGCTGAGGGCGAGACCGGGCGTCAGCGTGGCGAACTTGACGGCTGCCGCGCCGCCGATGCCGTCCTTGTCGAACCAGAGATCCCCGGTCGTCTTGTTGTAGATGATGCGGTCGGAAGCATCGTGCGCCGAGGTGCCAACGTGGAATGCACTCGCAGCCAGCTTGCCGAGGGAAAGGCCGGCAAAGACGGAATCGTCCAGCCGGATCGTGTCGTCGGCAGCGACGTAATCGGTGATCCTGTCGATGTTGGTCGAGCCGAGGCGGGCGTCGAAGACGAAGGTATCGGCTCCCGCGCCGCCCGTCAGCGTGTCCTTGCCCGTGCCACCGACCAGCACATCATTACCGGTACCGCCATCCAGCGTATCATTGCCTGCTCCACCGGACAGCGTATCGTTGCCGCCGCTGCCGCGCAGCACGTTGTTGCCGCTGTTGCCGATGAGCGTGTTGGCAAGCGTATTGCCGTTGCCGGTCAGATTGGCAGTGCCGCGCATTTCAAGGCGTTCGACATTGGCGCCGAGAGTCAGATTGACATAGGCCAGAACCGTATCGGTGCCCTGCCCGGCCAACTCCACCACCTGATCGCCGACATCCGACACGACATAGCGGTCGTTGCCGGCCCCGCCGGCCATGTAGTCATTACCGAGCCCGCCATCGATGGTGTTGTTGCCGGCATTGCCATAGATGGTGTTGTTCAGCGTGTTGCCGGTAGCATTCAGGTTGGTTGCCCCAAGCAGCTCAAGCCGCTCTATATTGCTACCAAGCGTCCAGCTTATATAGGAGAGAACGGTATCAGTGCCTTCGTTTGCGGCTTCGATGGTCTGGTCGCCGGCCGCGGAGACATAGTAGATGTCGTTGCCGGTGCCGCCCTGCATACGATCGTTGCCGGAGCCCCCGTTGAGCGTGTCGTTGCCTTCCATTCCGTAGAGAATGTCATTGCCGGCACCGCCGTTGAGGTTGTCATCCCCACTGTACCCATTGAGCGTATCGCCACCATTGCCCCCGAACAGGACGTCGCCGTAGAAATTGGAACCGTGGACCGTCAGATCTGCCGAATTGGTGTTGAAGATGAAGTGCGATGCGTTCAGCGCCGCCTTCGAGACGCCATTCAGCGTGATCCATTCCGAAGTACCACCAAAGCCGAGCTTGATGACGGCATTGCCATTGGCATCCTGCGTGATGAAACGCGACAGCGTGCCGAAGTCGGCGACATTAAACAGTGACAGGTCGATCTTGTCCCCCGCCTTGAGGTCGGCAATCGTATCCCGGCCGAACTCTCGAGCAGTGTATGCAAATGTGTCGTCGCCGGCGCCGCCGACCAGGATGTCATCACCGGTCATGCCGTTGAGTTTGTCGTTGCCGGCGCCGCCGCTCAGCGTATCGCTGCCGCTCAGGCCGTTCAGCGTATCGTTGCCGTTGCCGCCGAACAGGATGTCGCCGTAGAAATTGGTGCCGTTAACCGTCAGCGCTGCCGGATTGGTGTTGAAGATGAAGCTCGATCCGTTGAGCGACGCCTTCGAGACGCCTTCCAGCGTGATCCATTCATAGCTGCCGCCGAAGCCGAGCTTGATAACGGCATTGCCAAGCGAATCCTGGGTAATGAACCGCGACAGGGTGGCGAAGTCTGCAACATTGAACCGCGACAGATCGATCTTGTCGGTACCCGGCGCAAAGTCCTTGATCGTATCCCGACCGAACTCGCGGGCAGTATAGGCAAATATATCGCTGCCCGCACCACCGATCAGCGTGTCATCGCCAGACATGCCGATGAGCTTGTCGTTGCCTGCACCACCATTCAGCGTATCGCTGCCGCTGAGGCCGTTCAATGTGTCGTCGCCATTGCCGCCGAACAGGACATCACTGTAGAACTCGGTGCCGTTGACCGTGAGGCCTATCGAACTGGTGTTGAAGATGAAGCTCGACGCTTTCAGCGTCGAAGCCGGAACACCTTCCAGCGTGATCCACTCATAGCCGCCACCAAAGCCGAGCTTGATCACGGCATTGCCGAGGCTGTCCGTGGAAATGTAGCGTGACAAGGTCGCGAAATCGGCCACGTTGAGCGCCGAAAGATCGATCCTGTCCTGCCCGACCGTGAAGTCCTTGATCGTATCACGACCGAACTCACGGGCGGTGTAGGCGAAGATGTCGTTGCCGGCTCCGCCCACCAGCGTATCGTCGCCCGCCATGCCAATGAGCATGTCGTTGCCCGCGCCACCATTCAGAGTATCGGCGCCACTGTAACCGTTCAGCGTGTCGTCGCCGTTGCCGCCGAACAGTACATCGCTATAGAAATTGGTGCCATTGACCGTCAGGGCTGCCGGATTGGTGTTGAAGATAAAGCTCGACGAAGTCAGCGTCGAAGCGATTACACCTTCCAGTGTGATCCACTCATTGCTGCCGCCGAAGCCGAGCTTGATCACGGCATTGCCGAGACTGTCCGTGAAGATGTAGCGCGACAGTGTATCGAAGTCGGCAATATTCAGGGCCGACAGGTCAATCCTGTCCTGCCCGAGCGTAAAGTCCTTGATCGTGTCCCGGCCGAACTCGCGAGTGGTGTAAGCAAAAATGTCGTTGCCCGCGCCGCCGATCAGCGTGTCGTCGCCGCGCATGCCATTGAGGGTGTCGTCGCCGCCCTTGCCGTCAATTGTATCACCCGAACTCGTCCCCACGAGATTTGGGTTATTGCCATCGTCACCGTTAATTGTTGCCATGTATTGTTCCCATATCTGGATAGGCAATATTCCTCACACAACACGCCTCCCAAGCATTAGCCAGGCGAAGGTGATATCAACTCGAGATCGAATTTGGTGAAGGTTATGCCAACCTATGATTTCTAACGCCCCGACATCTCGCGATGTCATACCCCTGTTTCTTCATGTCCCTGACAGACGGCATCGACCCGGAAAAGATCAACCGGATTTTGCCAAGAAACCCCTCCTTTCACTTCTTCTGGATAGTCCGTTTAGACTCGCACTCTCCGCCAATTACTTGGAGGAAAATTCTTATTGCACAACTTACGGGACGTCGCAATTCGCGCAATACGGGCAATCGTCGACTTGAACTTGAGAAAATCGGGGAACGGCCTCGCCGCTAAAAAATCAAAGCCCGCCACTCCTTTCGGAGTGGCGGGCTTTTTTGTACTTCAGACCTCAGACGATGAAGAACTCACCCGCGCTGAGGGCGAGACCGGGCGTCAGCGTCGCGAATTTGACGGCTGCCGCGCCGCCGAGGCCGTCCTTGTCGAACCAGAGATCCCCGGTCGTCTTGTTGTAGATGATGCGGTCGGAAGCATCGTGCGCCGAGGTGCCAACGTGGAATGCACTCGCAGCCAGCTTGCCGAGGGAAAGGCCGGCAAAGACGGAATCGTCCAGCCGGATCGTGTCGTCGGCAGCGACGTAATCGGTGATCCTATCGATGTTGGTCGAGCCAAGGCGGGCGTCGAAGACGAAGGTATCGGCTCCCGCGCCGCCCGTCAGCGAGTCGCTGCCGTTACCACCCACAAGCGTGTCGTTGCCTGCGCCGCCTGACACCGTGTCGTTGCCATCGCCGCCGCGCAGCACATTGTTGCCGCTGTTGCCAACGAGCGTGTTGGCGAGCGAATTGCCGTTGCCGCTCAGATTGGCAGTGCCGCGCATTTCGAGCCGTTCGACATTGGCACCGAGGCTCAAATTGACATAGGCCAGAACCGTATCGGTGCCCTGCCCGGCCAACTCCACCACCTGGTCGCCGACAGCCGAGACGACATAGCGGTCGTTGCCCGCGCCGCCCGCCATGTAGTCGTTGCCGACACCGCCATCGATGGTGTTGTTGCCGGCATTGCCATAGATGGTGTTGTTCAGCGTGTTGCCATTGGCATTCAGGTTCTCCGTCCCGAGCAGTTCGAGCCGCTCGATATTGGCACCCAATGCCCAGCTGATGTAGGAGCGAACGGTATCGGTGCCTTCATTTGCGGCTTCGATGGTCTGGTCGCCTGCCGCGGAGACATAGTAGATGTCGTTGCCCGTGCCACCCTGCATGCGGTCGTTGCCGGAACCACCATTGAGCGTGTCGTGGCCTTCCATTCCGTAGAGAATGTCATTGCCGGCACCGCCGTTCAGGTTGTCATCACCGCTGTACCCATTGAGCGTATCACCGCCATTACCGCCGAACAGGACGTCATCGTAGATGCTGGTGCCATTGACCGTCAGGGCCGCCGCATTCGTATTGAAGATGAAGTGCGATGCATTCAGCGCCGCCTTCGAGACACCGTTCAGCGTGATCCATTCATAGCTGCCGCCGAAACCGAGCTTGATGACAGCATTGCCGTTGGCATCCTGCGTGATGAAGCGCGACAGCGTGGCGAAATCGGCGACGTTCAGCAACGACAGGTCGATCTTGTCGCCGCTCTTGAGGTCGGCAATCGTATCCCGGCCGAATTCGCGGGCCAGGAAAGCGAAGGTGTCGTTGCCTGCGCCACCAATCAGCATGTCGTTGCCGGTCATGCCGATGAGCTTGTCGTTGCCGGCACCGCCGCTCAGCGTGTCGTCGCCGCTCTGCCCGTTCAGCGTGTCATGACCATTGCCGCCGAACAGGACATCGTCATAGATGGTGGTGCCGTTGACCGTAAGATTTGCCGGATTGGTGTTGAAGATAAAGCTCGACGAAGTCAGCGACGCCTTCGAGACGCCTTCCAGCGTGATCCATTCATAGCTGCCGCCGAAGCCGAGCTTGATGACGGCATTGCCAAGCGAATCCTGGGTGATGAACCGCGACAGGGTGGTGAAGTCTGCGACATTCAACAGCGACAGGTCGATCTTGTCGGTACCGGGTGCGAAATCCTTGATCGTATCCCGGCCAAACTCGCGATCGGTATAGGCAAAGGTGTCGCTCCCGGCGCCACCCACCAGCGTATCGTCGCCAGTCATGCCGATAAGCTTGTCATTGCCGGCGCCGCCGTTCAGCGTATCGCCGCCACTCTGGCCGTTCAGCGTGTCGTTGCCGTTGCCGCCAAACAGCACATCATCATAGATGGTGGTGCCGTTGACCGTAAGGCCCGCCGGATTGGTGTTGAAGATGAAGCTGGATGCGCCCAGCGACGCCTTCGAAACGCCTTCCAGCGTGATCCATTCATAGCTGCCGCCGAAGCCGAGCTTGATGACGGCGTTGCCGAGGCTGTCCGTGGTTATGTAACGCGAAAGGGTCGCGAAATCGGCCACGTTGAGCGCCGACAAATCGATCTTGTCGGTACCCGGCACGAAATCCTTGATCGTATCCCTGCCGAACTCGCGACCGATGTAGGCAAAGGTGTCACTGCCGGCACCGCCGACCAGCGTATCGTCGCCACCCATGCCGATGAGCTTGTCATTGCCGGCGCCGCCGTTCAGCGTATCGCCGCCACTCTGGCCGTTCAGCGTGTCGTTGCCGTTGCCGCCAAACAGCACATCATCATAGATGGTGGTGCCATTGACGGTCAGATCCGAGGAGCTGCCGTTGAAGATAAAGCTCGACGCATTCAGCGACGAGGCCGAAACGCCCTCCAGCGTGATCCATTCATAGCTGCCGCCGTAGCCGAGCTTGATAACGGCATTGCCGAGGCTGTCGGTGAAGATGTAGCGCGACAGCGTGGCGAAATCGGCCACGTTGAGCGCCGACAGATCGATCTTGTCGCTGACGGGCGTGAAGCCGGAAATGGTCTCCTTGCCCCAGCCGCGGGTCGCAAATGTGTGAGTAGTCATGTGTGTTGGTCCCACGTTCTGTTGGCAAAAACTTCCCGAGCCCTCCCCGACATCCGGACGGACATCGACGGGCAGGTTCACTCAGGATCGAATTTGCTGAAGGTTGTTCTGACGTTCTTGTTCAGAAGGCCCGGACATCTCGCTGTTTCGCGTCCGGGTATTCTTGTTTCCTTGGCATCCATATCGAGCTTCATGCCTGGCCGGGAGAAACCTCGCGTCAGGCCACGCAGAAATCGATTATTCGATAAGTGCCAAAGAGCCTCCTTTCACTCTACCGATAGTCTGGTTCAGGCTCGCTACGTGCGGCCGGTTACTTGGGGGCGAATCTTTATTGCACAACTTACCGCACCCCGCAATTCGCGTAATACGGGAAGTCGCTTATTTCAAATACCTCAAAAGGATGAGGCCGCGCGATCAGCTCTGCCGGATGGCGGCAGACTTCCAAGGGTTGCCGGCAAGCAGCGCCCGGCACGGAAATTTCCTGTTCACCTCCCTTCGGAGGTACTTCCCATGCACGGTCTGTTGCAATGTTGTGGCAGGATTGCCGTGATTCGAGGTCAAGTTGCGGTCGCAGGGAGTGAACAGTGGCTTCTCCAACTCAGAACTATGTGCCGGTTTCAGACGTCAATCCTGCCGTGGCAGGCAACGCCATCTCTCTGATCTACGGTGCCAAATGGGGCGGCGGCGCAGGCACCGGCGTGACCCTGACCTACAGCTTTCCGACCGGAACAGCCTACCACATCACCCCTTATTCGAGCAGCTACGAATGGGATAGCTGGTCGCAGCTCTCCACCGGCGAACGAGCGGCGGTGCGTGACGTCCTTTCGGCCTGGTCGAATTCCGCCAACATCCGTTTCACCGAAGTTGCCGACAATTCGTCGACGGTCGGGGAACTGCGCTTTGCCTATACGGAAAATATCGACGCAACCGCTGCCGCCTATGCCTATCTGCCGGTCGATCATCCTTCGGCCGGTGATGTCTGGTTTAGTTGGACTGACTTCAACCCGACTGGGAGCGCGAATATCGCTCGTGGCACCTTTGACTACTACTCGATCCTGCACGAGGTGGGCCATACGCTCGGTTTGAAGCACCCGTTCGCGGGAGAGAACACCATCCCGGAAAATCTCGACAATCTCTTCTATACCGTCATGAGCTACACTGCTTCGCCCTGGTCGGTGCAAGATGATAACTACGCGTCATTCTATCCAACCACGCCGATGTATTACGACCTTCTGGCGATCCAGGCGCTTTACGGCAAGAACACCACGATCAACAGCGGCAATTCCACCTACACTTTCAATGACGGCACGCGTTACTGGCAAGCAATCAACGACAGCGCCGGCCACGACAGGATCGTCTACAACGGCTCGGAAAACAGTTCGATCAACCTTAATCCCGGAAGCTTCAGCGACCTGAGCGAGGCGATCTTCTTCACTGACGGGCAATCCTCGCGATCCACCGTGACGATCGGACCCGGCGTCGTCATAGAAGACGCCCGTGGCGGCAGCGGCCACGACACGCTCACCGGCAACGGTGTCGCCAACTACCTCGATGGCGGCGCAGGCAACGACAGGCTCGTCGGCAATGCCGGCAACGATACGCTGAACGGCGGCATCGGCAACGACACCATGATCGGGGGTACCGGCAACGACATCTATATCGTGTCGTCTACCGGCGATCGGACAATCGAATCCGCCGGCCAGGGCACCGACATTGTGCGGGCCTATACCCACTGGACACTCGGAGCCAATATCGAGCGGCTGGAGTTGCAGGGAACCGCCAATCTTGTCGGGACAGGCAACAGCCTGAACAACACGATCGTCGGCAACAGCGGTGCCAACACACTGCGGGGTGCTGCCGGCCACGATTACCTGACCGGTGGTGCCGGGGCTGACACCGCTTATGGCGGCACCGGCAACGACACCTATATCGTCACCTCCGCAGGCGACCGGACCATCGAACTCGCCGGCGAAGGTTCGGACGTGGTCAAATCCTCGGTCGACTGGACACTGGCTGCGAATATCGAGCGCCTCGAGCTTATGGGCACCAGCAATCTCACCGGCAACGGCAACGGGTCCAACAACACCCTCATCGGCAACAGCGGAACCAATGTCCTGCGGGGCGCTGCCGGCAACGATCGCATTGTCGGCGGTGGCGGCAAGGACACACTGGTGGGCGGCTCAGGCAACGACACGTTCCTGTTCAACGCCGCGCACAGTGTCACCAACATCGACAAGATCACCGATTACAACCCGGCCCAGGACACGATCCAGCTGGAGAACGCCATCTTCACCGGCCTCGCAGCGGGCTGGCTGGCGACGGTGGCGTTCCACATCGGCACTGCCGCGCATGACGCCAACGACCGCATCATCTATAACAGCGCGAATGGCGACCTGCTCTTCGACCGCGACGGAAGCGGCAGCGGCGGCACCATCAAATTCGCCTCGATCTCGGCCGGACTGGCTGTGACGGCCGGCGACTTCTTTATCGTGTAGTGAAGACCGCGTTATCAGGACAGCCACAGCGCTCGACCGCAGGCGTCATCGCCCGGAGCCGGAAGTAAAACCCTCCGATCGAAGAATACCGAGAGCCGACGACGCTCTGTCTGGCCTGCGTAGTGCCGGACATGAAGTGAGCCGACGTTCCCATCCTCTTTAGCCCGACGTTTATTGATAGCGCCAGTCCGGCCTCATCATGAGCGCGCCCAGATCAACCAGACCTCGTTTCTTCTCGATAGCAAGGTCCACCCATTTGGGTGTTGCACGCTTTGGTTGGCTGCTGCATCTGCCCATTAAGGGTTTCGGCGAATTCGCGGCGGGATGACGTGATGGCAGACATTACCGGCACTGATCTCAACGATTATTTTTCCCCGATAGGTGTCGTTCCTGACCTTCCTCCGGGTTTTAGCCACTTCGCTTACGGCCCGGGGGATCATGTTTTTGCCCTCGCCGGAGATGATATCATCATCGGCGCAGGGACTAGGGCCTTCTATGTTCCTGGTGAAGGCTACGATACTCTGGACTACCAGAGCTACACCCAGGGCATCGTTTTTGCCGACGACGACCTGGGCGGTTACAGCAGCATCCATCATTTGGACGGCACACCCATAGGCTATTACTGGACAGTAGCGAGAAGCGGCTTCGAACGATTCTATGGCACGGCTTTTGATGACACGCTGCGTTCGGGACACGATACCGAAAGGCTTTACGGCTATGGCGGCAACGACACGCTGATTGCCGGTGCTAATGCCGAAACCCTGGACGGCGGCGGTGACAATGACACCGTCAGCTACACCAACTCCACGGCAGGCGTAACGATAGACCTGAGCCTCTTCCTGCAGATTTCCGGCGGCTATGCCAGCGGCGATACTGTGTACAACATCGAGAACGTCACCGGTTCAGCACACACCGACAGCCTGACGGGCAGTGATGGAAACAATGTGCTGGCCGGCCTTGGCGGCGCGGACATCCTGGTCGGAGGGCTCGGTTCGGACACTGCCGGCTATACGGCCTCGACGGCAGGCGTCATCGTCAGCCTCACGGCCGGATCGGGAACCGGCGGCCATGCCGAAGGCGATACACTGACCGGCGTCGAGAACCTCACCGGATCGGCCTTTGGCGATACGCTGACCGGCACCGATGCAGATGCGAACGTCCTCAATGGCGGGGCCGGCAACGACGTCCTGATCGGGCTTGGCGGTGCGGACAGCTTGATTGGCGGCCTCGGTACGGACACCGCAGATTACACCGCCTCGACGGTCGGCGTCATCATAAGCCTTGAGACCGGTTCAGGAACTGGCGGCCACGCCGAAGGCGATACACTGACCGGCATCGAAAACGTGATTGGTTCTGCGCACGCAGACAGCCTGACGGGCGATGGCGGAAACAATGTGCTCACCGGCCTCGGCGGCGCGGACATCCTGGTCGGCGGGCTCGGCTCAGACACTGCCGACTACACTGCCTCGACGGCGGGCGTCTTCGTCAGCCTGGAAACCGGTTCGGGAATTGGCGGCCATGCCGAAGGCGATACGCTGACCGGCATCGAGAACGTCATCGGATCGGAACATACCGACCTCCTGGTGGGTGATGGCGGAAACAATCTGCTCGTCGGCCTCGGCGGCGGCGATACTTTGATCGGCGGATTGGGAAACGACATATTCGTCGTGGACACCGCCGGTGACCAGACGATCGAGCTGGCAGGCGAAGGCACCGACACGGTGCGCTCCTCCATCTCCTGGGCGCTTGGTGAAAACATCGAGCGACTGGAACTTCAGGGCGTCAGTAACATCAACGGCGTCGGCAACATTCTGAACAACACCATCGTCGGCAATGCGGGCAACAACACGATCGACGGCGGCCCGGGCAATGATACGCTGACCGGTGGCGGCGGCGATGACGTCTACATCGTCTCCTCGACCGGAGATCGCATCATCGAAGCGTCCGGCGAAGGCCGCGACACGATCCGCTCCTCGATCGACTGGACGATCGGCGCCAACATCGAACGCCTCGAGCTTCAGGGCACCGCCAACCTGACCGGAAACGGCAATACGCTTGCCAACACCATCGGCGGCAACAGCGGCAACAACATCCTGCGCGGCGGCGCCGGCAACGACACGCTTGCCGGCTATCTCGGCAATGACCGGCTGGTCGGCGGGGAAGGCAAAGACAGTTTCGTCTTCAACACGGTGCTCGGGCCGAACAATGTCGACACCATCACCGACTACAACGTCGCCGACGACACGATCCAGCTGAACAAGGGCATCTTCACCGGCCTGACGGTGGGCTGGCTGACGCCGGCGGCATTTCACGTCGGCAACGCTGCGCACGATGCCACCGACCGCATCATCTACAACAGTACCAACGGCGATCTGCTCTTCGATCGCGACGGAACCGGCAGCGCCGGCGCCATCAAATTCGCCTCGATCTCGGCCGGACTGGCTGTGACGGCGAACGACTTTTTTGTCGTCTAGCAAAGAACCCAACGATCAGCGAACACGGCCAGCCGGAGGTCAGTTGAGGCGTCGCCTAGGCAGTATACCGCCGACATGTTAGCTTCGCCCGGCATGCGCTCGCGCGCTGTATAAAAGGGAGGTGCGCAATGTCTATCCTGAGTATCGGGCAGATTGCAGAGGCCAGCAAAGAAGACTTTCGTTTCTTCTTACAGAAGATCGTTGAGAGCGACGCGGAGCCGATAATTACGCCGACCCAGGTTACACTGACCGCCGCGAACGGTGACAAGTTTGTCATGAAGGGCAGCGGCTTCGATGGCCGTGTCGGGGTTGTCACCCAAATCGAGGTGCAAAGTCTTGGTCTAAAGCTCATCGAAGTGCGCGAGATCTCGCTGCAATACATGAAAGTCCTAAACGCGATATCGTCTTCGGTCGATGCCTTTGTTGCGATCCTTGGGAATGTAATGGTCGACGGCGGCGTCGGACCCGACATCGCCATCATGGGCGCAGGCAACGACAGTTTCTCCGCCAGTGACGGCAATGACGTCTGGAGTGGCGGGGCCGGAAACGATTATGTCTATGGTGGCGAAGGCAAGGACTTCATGAGCGGCGGGCCTGGCAATGATAGTTACGACGTCGACAACGCTCTCGATGTGGTAAATGAAGCCAGCGCCGGCTCGAACGGCATCGACACCATTCGTTCTACCATCTCTTTCAGTCTCTCAAACGCATATGCCGCGCGAGGCGCGGTTGAAAATCTGGTTCTCAAGGGCCCTTACAACACCAGTGCTACCGGCAACGCCCTCGACAACGAAATCTACGGTAATTACGGCAACAACATCATCGACGGCAAGGCCGGCAAGGATACCCTGTGCGGTCTGGATGGAGACGATATATATATCGTTTCGTCGGCTGGTGACCGCGTGATCGAGTATGAGACCGACACCGGCAATGACACCGTGCGATCCTATGTCGACTGGATTCTCAGTGCGCGTGTCGAGCGGCTGAAGTTCCTCGGCACGGCGGACCTGGCCGGCAACGGCAACACGCTCAACAACACACTTGTCGGCAACTCCGGCAACAATATCCTGCGCGGTGGTGCGGGTAACGACACGCTGGTCGGCGGGGGCGGCAAGGACATCCTCAACGGTGGTGACGGCTACGATACCTTCGTGTTCAACAAGCCTATCGGCTCCACCAATATCGATAGGATCAACGACTACAATCTCGCCCAGGACACGATCCAGCTGGACACAAAGTATTTGTCCGGCCTTGCGAAAGGCGGGCTGACTGCAGACGCGTTCCACACCGGTACGGCTGCGCAAGACGCGAGCGACCGCGTCATCTACAACCCGGCGACGGGCGACCTCTGGTTCGACAAGGACGGCCTTGGCGGTGCGGCTGCGATCAAATTCGCAACGCTTGCGCCGGGTCTTGCGATGACGGCCGGCGAGTTTTTCATCGTGTAAGGCGGGATGCGCGGTGGCGTCGGGCATTTCAAGGGCATCTCGGCAACAGCGGGGTTGCTTGTGCATAACCTCACTGCATATGCCGATTTCCTAAAATCCAATCATTTTCGTTCGCGGTTTTGAAAGTATCCTGCGCCACCCTTGCGATGGGGGCGAATGGAGGATCATGTTGCGATCGGATTTCGCCGCTGTAAGGCACCACCTGGAAAAGGCGCAGACCTATCTGCGCGGCAGTGACCAGGACAGCCGAAAGATGAACGAGGCCATCGAGATCCTTGTCGAGGCGGCACTTGCCGCCGAGTACAGGGCGCCGAAGGGCGAGGTCATCGCGTTTCCGCTCAAGAGATCGAGCCCTCGGTAACAATTTGTTCACCACGTTTGCCTAGCTTGGCAAGCGTGGGGCGCTGGTGCTGCGTAGCCCCACCAGTTTCTCCTCTCAAACCGCTCATCTGGTGTGTTTCGCTCGGCTCGTCACGAGTTTTCGATGCTGCCGATTGAGCCCAGACTCCCCGCCCTTGAACCACGGACGCAATTCCGCCGCTTGCGCCTGATAGCTGCAAGTCGTTAGATTCCTGGGTGATTCTCGCCTGCCCCCGGCGGAAAACCGAAATACCCCTGGGGGTCGGATGCTACTGGATTTGGACAATTCTTTCGACGGGATAGCCCGCAGGATAATCGCCCTTCGCAACGACGGGGATTCCTATAGCGCCTCTCTTGCCGACATGCTGGAGGCGATGCTTCATTCGGTGGATCTGCTCGATGAGGCCGTCAGGATAACCGCAAAACCCGCCAGCCTCGCTTTGCTCGACAAGATCGCCTTGCGGGCCTGACGAGATTGGATGACGGCAGCGCATGCGCCTTCTCACATAGATTTGAGCGTGCTTTTGCGCCATTCCGGCCCCTGGCCCAACCTCGGGGGCTTGCCTAGGGGCCAAAAGCGGCGACATAGGCTGCGACTCGTGTAAACTCGGCGCAGTTGTCCCATGCAGCCTTTTCAACCGGCCCTCATATCCTGGAAAACTCCGTGAATCGCACAATCCCGCTTATCCTTGCGGTCGCCCTGTTCATGGAAAACATGGATTCGACGGTCATCGCCACATCGCTGCCGGCAATCGCCGCCGACATCGGCACAAGCCCGATCGCGCTGAAACTGGCGCTCACCGCCTATCTCGTTTCGCTCGCCGTGTTCATTCCGGTCAGTGGCTGGATGGCCGATCGCTTCGGCGCAAAGAACGTGTTCCGCGCCGCAATCGCCGTCTTCGTCATCGGCTCGGTCGCCTGCGCCATGTCCAATTCGCTAGCCGCTTTCGTGGGGTCGCGCTTCCTGCAGGGGATGGGTGGCGCGATGATGACGCCGGTTGGCAGGCTGGTGCTGGTGCGCGCAACGCCGAAGAACGAACTCGTTGCCGCAATGTCATGGCTGACCATTCCAGCGCTGGTGGGGCCACTGGTCGGCCCGCCCGTCGGCGGCTTCATAACCACCTATTTCACCTGGCACTGGATTTTCCTGATCAATGTGCCGATCGGCGTGATCGGGATGTGGCTGGCGACGCGCTTCCTGCCGAAGACCGAGTCGGCAGGCGTGCCACCGCTCGACACCGCCGGCTTCATCCTCAGCGGCCTGGCGGCGTCCGGCGTGGTCTTCGGCCTCTCCGTGGTCAGCCTGCCTGCCCTGCCCCCGAGCGTGGGCATAGCAACGCTCGTCGTCGGGCTGATATCGGGCGTCATCTATCTGCTTCATGCACGCCGCAAGCAAAACCCGCTGCTGGCGCTGTCGCTTTTCCGCAGCCAGGTGTTCCGGTCCGCCGTGCTGGGTGGCAGCCTGTTTCGCATCGGCATCGGAGCGGTGCCGTTCCTGCTGCCGCTGATGTTCCAGATCGGCTTCGGCATGACGCCGTTCCAGTCCGGTATGATCACCTTCGTATCGGCGATCGGCGCGATCGGCATGAAACTCGTGACAGCCTGGCTGTTCAGGGCAGCCGGGTTTCGCCGGGTGCTGGTCGCGGGCTCGCTGATTTCAGCCGCGACGATCGCCATCAACGGGTTTTTCACGCCCGAAACGCCCTATGCGCTGATGCTTGGAATGCTGCTGATGGGCGGCTTCATCCGCTCGATGTTCTTCACCGGCGTCAATGCGCTTGCCTACGCCGAGGTTTCCGACGCCGACACCAGCAAGGCAACACCGATCACCGCCGTCTTCCAGCAGATCAGCGTAGCGCTGGGTGTGGCGCTGGCCGGCGGCATACTGGAAGTCTCGACGCAGCTACATGGCGGGCCGCTGACGCTGGCCGACTTCCACACCGCGTTCTTCATCGTCGCCGCCGTCTCGGCAGTCGCTTCGCTGTCTTTCCTGCGGCTGGCACCGGACGCCGGCAGTGCGGTGTCGGGCTATGGCGGGCGCACCGCCAAGGCGATCGAGGCGACCCCGCCGCAAACCTGACGCGGCGGTGGATCGGCCTGTCCGCGCCTACTCTTCGTCGGGAGCGGCGCGGCCTTTAAAGTCCTTGGCGAGCAGGTAAAGCTCGGCCGATTCCTCGCGCGAGGCCGGCGGCTTGACGTGATGGACCGAGCGGAAATTCTGCTTGAGCTGCGTCAGCAGGGTGGATTCCGTGCCGCCCTGAAAGGTCTTGGCCAGAAAATGCCCGCCGGGCTTCAGTACCGAAATGGCGAAATCGGCCGCGACCTCGCACAGATGCATGGTGCGGATGTGGTCGGTGCGGCGATGGCCGGTCGTGGGAGCGGCCATATCGGACAGCACCAGATCCGGTTCGCCGCCGAGCATTTCCAGGAGCTTGGCCGGAGCGTCATCGTCGAGAAAATCCATCATCAACACCGGCGCGCCGGGCACCGCGTCCATGCCGAGATAGTCGATGCCGACGACATGCGGATTTTCCGCCGTCGATTTGGTGCGGGCGGCCGCGACCTGGCACCAGCCGCCGGGGGCAGCGCCCAGATCGATCACCCGCATGCCCGGCTTGAGCAGATGGTGGCGGTCGTCGATCTCGATCAGCTTGTAGGCCGCGCGCGAGCGATAGCCGTCGGCCTTGGAGCGCTGGACATAGGGATCGTTCATGTGGCGTTCGAGCCAGCGGCGCGACGATTCCTTGAGGCCGCTCTTCTTCTTGATGCGCGTCTTGAGCACGCGTATGCCGCCGGGGCCGGATTTGCCGGGTTTCTTTGGGCCAGTCATTGCCGTGGTCCGTTTCGCCAGTTGCGCCGCCAGACACCGTCCTCGGCCATAAGTTCGCTCAATATGCCTTCGCGCAGACCCCTGTCCGCCACCCGCAGCCGCTCCGACGGCCAGACGCGGCGGATGGCTTCCAGAATGGCGCAGCCGGCAAGCACCAGATCGGCGCGGTCCGCGCCAATGCAGGCATTGGCCACGCGCGCCTGGAAATCCCAGCCGAGCAGCTTTTCGATCATGCGGTCGACGCTGGCATTGTCCATCCACAGCCCGTCGACGCGGCGGCGGTCGTAGCGCTCCAGCCCGAGATGGACGCCGGCAAGCGTCGTGACCGTGCCGGAGGTTCCAAGCAGGTGAAAGCGCGACCCTTCCATCAGGTGGTTGATGCGGTCGCGGCCTTCGAAAGCTGACAGCATCCCGGTCACATCCGCCACCATGGCATCGAAAATCTCCGGCGTGACGTGACGTCCGCCAAAACGCTCGGCAAGCGAAACGACGCCGACCGGCAGCGAGGTCCAGGAAACGATGTGGTTGGCAAGCCGCGGCGACCGCTGCTTGGATAGATCGATCAGTGCGATTTCCGAAGAGCCGCCGCCGATATCAAACAGCACGACGCCGTCCGTGTCACGCTCGACCAGCGAGCCGCAGCCGGAAACCGCAAGGCGCGCCTCGGTCTGGCGGTCGATGATTTCGAGCTTGAGCCCGGCCTCGGCCTCGACCCGCTCGAGGAATTCCACGCCGTTGGCGGCCGAGCGGCAGGCTTCGGTGGCGATCAGACGGGCGCGCCTGACCTTGCGGCTGCGCAGCTTGTCAGCGCAGATCTTCAAGGCTTCCACGGCGCGGTCCATGGCGGCATCCGACAGGCGGCCGCTGGCCGTCAGCCCCTCGCCCAGCCGCACGATGCGCGAAAAGGCATCGACGACGCGAAACTGGCCGGGGCGACCCGGCACAGCCACGAGCAGGCGGCAATTGTTGGTGCCGAGATCGAGCGCGGCAAAAACCGGCAGTTCGGCGTTGTATTGCCTGTCCGGCGCATTCGGTCGCCTGTCCGCCGTCGGGGCGGCAGCGACTGCCGAATTCTGGGCCACGACCGGCGCGCTTGGCGCTGCGGGCGAAGCCTTGCCTTCAGCATCGGGCTTTACGCCGTCGCGCGCAAAAACCTTGCGGCCGCGCTTGCGCTTGCGGCGTTTCTTGCCTTTTCCTGGCTGCTGCGGTGCATCGGCCCTCGCCTGCCCGTTGCCGGATCGAGGGCCCGGCGCCCGGTTTTCCCGGTTGGCCGGCGGGTTGCCTGCGCCGCTATCCGGCGACCGCAACCCCCTGTACGCGCCCGCATCCGGCGCCTCTGCGCCGGGTTCGCGGTCTTCCACGTCGAATGTCCTTTTTGCGCCGCGCGAACCGGAACCGGACGCCGCACACGCTTTTGAATTTTTCAGTTGAAACAACGATAGCAGCGTGGCGACCAATCACCAAGGGTAGCCTGAGGAATTTTAGCCGGGCGACGACTTGCCGCCACGTAGACGGTTGAACAGCCGGCTTCGATAAGGCATTGCTGAAAGACGTTACCGCGAAGCGTGGCCGGTTCTGGCGCGCTCCCCCACGAAGACGCCACGAAAGGACACTCGCTGCGCATGGCCGGAACGCGATGAAGCTGAAGTCTTACATCTGGCCCGTGGTCGGGCTCTGCGCTGTCGGCTTTTCCGTCTGGCTGCTGTATCACGAACTGCGCGGCATATCGGTCGAGGATGTCGGCGAGGGCCTGGCGGCAATTCCCCTGCACGGCTGGATACTTGCGGGCCTGAGTTCCATCGTCGCCTACGCCGCCCTTGCCGGCTACGACCACATCGCGCTGATGCATCTGGGCAAGAAGGTTTCCTTCGCCTTCATCACTGTCTGCTCCTTCACCACCTACGCGCTGTCGCACAATATCGGCGGCTCCGTGCTTTCGGGCGCCGTGATCCGCTACCGGGCCTATACGAGCAAGGGGCTCACTGGCCAGGAGGTGGGCATTCTCGTTGCGCTATGCTCCTTCACCTTTGCGCTGGGCGCGCTGCTGCTTGGCGCCGTCCTGCTTTTATCCGAGCCGGAAGTGCTCGAGCGATTCGTCGACATCCTGCCGATTTCGGCCTCGCGGATGACGGGCGGGCTGATTCTCGCGCTCATCGGCCTCTACATTCTTGGAAGCTGGCTCGGCCTGAAGCCGCTGCGCTTCGGCAGCCTGCAAATCCACTATCCACGCCTGCCGATCGTGGCGCGGCAGTTGATCATCGGGCCGATCGAACTGATGGCGGCAGCGGCGATCATCTATTTTGCCCTGCCCGAACAGGGAAACCCCGGCTATTTCATCGTGCTCGGGGTGTTCGTGATCTCGTTTTCGGTGGCGCTGCTATCGCATGCGCCGGGCGGGCTTGGCGTTCTGGAGATCGTCTTCCTCGCCGGGCTTTCGGACATGAACCCGGCGGCGGTGCTGGCGGCACTTCTGGTGTTCCGCCTGTTCTACCTGATCATCCCGTTGATACTGGCGCTGGTCGTGGTGCTGGTGTTCGAGAAATCGCAGTTCGCACAGCGGGAATGAGAGTGCGGCCCTCTCGGGTGCGACTCAAATCGATGTCACACCCGAAGCCACGACGAGCCGCTTACCAACGCGGCGAGAACAGCCGCCAGTTGGTGTCCTGATAGCACAGGCCGGCTTCAAAAGGCCTGTCCCGGCAAATACCTGCCGGTTGCTGCTGCACGGGTGCTGTCTGGCAGCCGGCAAGCACGGCGACAGCGCCCAACAAAGTCCACACCACTAAGCTTCGCGTCATCGCCTGATTCTCCGTTTCTCGTAAGAACCTAACATGTAGGTCGGCGAGGTGAAGCGCCAAGGGTTGGAGTTTGGCGGGGATCGTCGCCCCCGCGACAGAATCAAAGAGTGAGACAGCGAAGGCCAAGGCGCAACGGCCGCACGAGTTCGGAAAATGCCCCGGAAAACTGTTCCGGTTGGCTTTTTCTGATATTCTCTAAGCAGCCGATCTGATTGTGAATATAAGTCTGGCTGGGGAACCTGGATTCGAACCAGGACTAACGGAGTCAGAGTCCGTGGGTCTACCGTTAACCTATTCCCCAAAAGCGAGAGATTTCAATCGCTTGGCTGAAAGAGCCGGTTTGGTGCAACGCACCGTTTTGCCCCGGTCAGGCAAAACCCGCTCCCTTTCGGTGGCGCCTTTTAGCACATCCGCCTCATCTATCAAGCCCTCGAATGCGCTGCATCGAAAGAATGATGCGAGGGTCGAAAATGCCTTCGGCGATAAGTTTGCCGCCTAGGCTTCCTCGGCCCGCCATGTGCCTTGCGCCGTGCGTTTCAGGCGCGGCGACGCGATCGCGCCGTGGATATGCGGGACGAAGGATGCGTCGTGCTGGCCAAGGGCGGCGCGCCAGTTGTCGCCCTGAAGCATGGCGACGACTGCGGCCACCGGCTCGATGCCGGCCTTTCGCAGCAGGCGCAGCACGGCCAGCATCGACGTGCCGGAACTCACCACATCGTCGACCACGACCACCCGCCTGCCCTGTAGCAGCGGCAGCATGCGCGGATCGACATAGATGCGCTTGGCATGGGCCGGGCTGGTGATCGAGCTCATCGGCTCGGAGAGAGCGTCGTCGTACCAGAATTTGCGCGAGGTTCCCAAGGCGACCATGCGGGCGTGGCCGAGCCGCCGCGCGACGCCATTGGCCAGCGGCAGGCCGAGCGTCGGCACGCCGATGACGGCTTCCGGGCGGTAGGCGCTAGCAAGCGCTGCCATTGCCTCGGCAAGTGCGTCCTCCACGCCAAAGCTTGCCTGATTGACGATGAGCGAGGCCACGGCCTTGTCCTCGCCACCCGGGAGCACGCGGATGGGCAGCGCGATCTGGCGGCCGTCCGGCAGCGTTGCGGGATAGAGGTCCGCGAAGCCGTCCTGCGGGTTCGTCTCAAAAGTTCCGGCGGGATAGACGGTCTGCCAGAATTCATGCGGGGCAAGTGGCAAAACGGATCTTTCTGTTGCAGAAGGAAGATGCGGCGAAGCTGGCCCTGCGCGCCGCGAGGATTCGCATGGGCCGGGCCGGACGGAGTTTTACGGTGAAGACAGCGGGGAGCCAAGACGATCATGCGGAATTCGAGATGCTGGCGGCACTGCGGCGCGATATTCATGCGCATCCCGAGCTCGGCTTCGAGGAAATCCGCACCAGCGGCATCGTCCGGAAGATGCTTGGCGAGGCCGGCATCGCGGTTCATGCGGGCCTCGGCAAGACCGGCGTCGTCGGCACGCTGAAGCTTGGCGACGGGTCGCGGCGGATCGCGCTACGTGCCGACATGGACGCGCTGGCCATGCCCGAAACCGCCGAGGATCGCGATTACAAATCAACCACGCCGGGCAAGATGCATGCCTGCGGCCATGACGGCCATACGGTGATGCTGCTGGGGGCGGCGCGCGAACTGGCGCGGCGCAAAAGCTTTTCCGGCACCGTTCATTTTATCTTCCAGCCGGCCGAAGAAGGACGCGGCGGGGCGAAGGCGATGATCGAGGACGGGTTTTTCAAAAAATTTCCGGTCGATGCGGTCTATGGGCTGCACAACATGCCGGGCATCGCCACCGGCAGCATGGCCGTGGTGGCCGGGCCGCAGCTTGCCTCGTCCGACCGCTGGATGGTGACGTTTCGCGGTATCGGCACACATGGCGCCAAGCCGCATCTCGGCCGCGACGCGATGACGGCGGCGGGCCAGTTCCTGACGGCGCTGCATACGATCGTTGCGCGGCGGGTCGACCCGCTGCAGCCGGCAGTGGTCAGCGCCTGCGCGATCGAGGGCGGCAGCTTCGAGGCGCTGAACGTCATTCCCGACACGGTGAAGATCGGCGGCACCTCGCGCGCCTATTCGGCGGCCGTACGCGATCAGATCGAAGAAGAGATCGGCGCGCTGGCGCAGGGCTCGGCGCAGCTTTTCGGCATCAAGGCGGACTATCGCTACATCCGCCAGATGCCGCCGGTGGTGAACGACCGCGATGCGACACGGCGGGCGCTGGCGGCGGCGCAAAGCACGCTTGGAGCCGAGAAGGTGATGACCGAGTTCCCGCCCTCCACCGCCGGCGACGATTTTGCGATGTTCAGCCAGGAAGTGCCGGGCGCCTATGTCTGGCTCGGCAACGGTCCGGCAGAGGATGGCGCGCTGCATCACAACAGCCGGTATGATTTCAATGACGCGGCTATACCGGCCGGCGTGCGGTTCTGGACGACGCTGGTGGAGCAGGAGTTGGCGGGGGTGTAGGGGTGTTGGGCGACGGTGCCGAGGTCGAGCAGAAATAGCCTTCATCGTTCTCGCTAGAATAGCCCCCTCTCCGTCTCGGCTTCGCCGAGCCACCTCTCCCCGCAAGCGGGGCGAGGAACCCAAGTTCTGCAATGCCGAGGCCTCAGTGAGTGCCGGTTCCTCGCCCCCGCCTTGCGGGGGAGAGGTGGCGCGCGAAGCGCGACGGAGAGGGGGAATGCTGCCGCTAGTTCATTGCTCGCTCAGCCCACCAGCCTCTCAAACTGCAGCTTCAACGCCCCTTCCCCATCGACCTTCATCGCAACGGAAATCGCAGCGCCCTTCTCGTCATCGATGGTCAGCGCGCCGGCGTCGCGCGTTGTCCCCGTATCGACCGCAATTTTCAGCGGCTCGCAGCCGAACAGCTTTTTATCCAGTGCAAATAGCATCACGCAAGGGTCGTGCAGCGGACGGCTTTCGCCGCCGGTGGTCGACTGGAAATAGGCGTCGATGAGTTCGCCGGACGCCTTCGCCGCGGGCACGCTGGTCGCCTGAAGGGCTGCAGTGTAATCGCGCGTCGCCCTCACCTTGCGCGTCACGTCGAGCGGGATCAGCGTGAAGTTCAGGCCGGCGGCGAAGACGATTTCCGCCGCTTCCGGGTCGGCGGCGATGTTGAATTCGGCGCGCGGGCCGATATTGCCGGGCTCGTGCACCGCCCCGCCCATGGCGATGACGCGGCCGATGCGCTTTGCCGAGGCCGGGTGATCCTGCACCAGCCGGGCGATGTTGGTGAGCGGGCCGAGCGCGAGGATATCGAGCGAACCAGTGGGCAGTTCATCCAGCAGTTTCGCCAGCCATGCCGGCGCATCGTTGCCTGCCACCGGAGCCAACGGTTCCGGAAATGCCACGCCGCCAAGGCCGTCATTGCCATGGATTTCGGTGGTGTCAAAGCCCTTCCGCGACAGCGGCCCGGCTGCGCCCGAAACCACGGGAACATCTGCACGGTTTTCAAGCGCCAGGATGCGGCCGGCATTGCGCGTGGTCGTGGCGATGCCGATGTTGCCGGCAACGGTGGTGATGCCCCTGACGTCGAATTCCGCCGACTTCAGCGCGAGTAGGATCGCCACCGCATCGTCGATGCCGGGATCGGTGTCGATGACGACGGTGCGGGCGGGAGCGGTTGGCATAAGGGCGCGGCCTTTCGTTTCAGGGGCGATTCGAATATGGCTTCGCTTCCCATTTTCGGGTCAGGTAAAGCAAGCTGAAATGCTTGGCCCACACGCATGCGAGTACCGAATTGAACGACACCGCGAAGCTTCCCGACGACCTGCTGATCAATGCCGCTGATGAAATCCGCATCCGTCAGGATCTCGTTCTGGTGGCGCTGGGCAAGCGCGAGGCCGACCGCGTCGTTCGCGTCGGGCGGTTGCTCGACGTTCATACGGGAATGTGGATGGAGGATTGCGAGGTTGCGATCCGGGGCCGCCGCATCGCCTATGTCGGCCCGGCCGGGACGTTTGCCGGCACTGCGCGCGAGGCGATCGACCGGATGCATCTTTCGGCTGTGCCGGGGTTCGGCGAAATCCACAAGCATATCGAAAGCTCGCATCTGACGCCCGAGCATGAGGCGGCGCTCGTCATGCCGCGCGGCAACACCTGGACCTGCGAGGCAAGCCACGAATTTTCCAACGTCAACGGGCCGAAAAACCTCGAATTCTGGCTGACGGCGCGGCTGGCCGGCTCGCCGATGAAGATCTTTCCGCTGCCCGGCTCAGCAGTACCGCCGACGGCATACGAATGGGGCGGCGGGCATTTCGGCTATGCCGAACAGGCGGGCTTTCTTGCGCAAAGCGCGATGGTCGCCGGGCTGGACGAGGTGATGGACTGGCCTGCCGTATGGAACCCGCAGAACCCTTCCTATGAGCGGCTGTGGGGCATGATCCGCGCCACCTTCGAGCAGCGCGGCGTGGTCGAGGGCCATGGCGCCGGCTTGCGCGACCTGCCCGAGATCAATGCGTTCGCCGCCGCCGGCCTGTCGTCCGACCACGAGGCGTGGACGCCGCAGGAGGCGTGGGACAAGCTGCGGCGCGGCATTTTCATCGAAATCCGCCCGCATTCCATGCCCGACATCATCGGCGGCTTGCTGGAGCGGGGCCTGCGCGACTGGAGCCAGGTGGCATTCGCCACCGACGACCGCAGCGCCTCCGATACGCTGAAGATGGGCGCGACCGACCACAATGTACGCCTTGCCATCGAAAGCGGGCTGACGCCCGAGATCGCCTATCAATGTGTGTCGATCAATCCGGCGCGGCATATGCGGCTGACGCCTTTCGTGGGCAGCATCGCGCCGGGGCGTTTTGCCGACATGGTGTTGCTGGACGACGCGGGAACCGTTTCGATCGCGGAGGTCTGGGCCGATGGCCAGCAGGTTTCGCGGGATAAGAATTTCACCGGTCATTTGCCGGCTATCGATTGGCCGGACTGGGCGACGAAGACGGTCAATATCGAGCGGCAGATGACGGCGGATGATTTTGCCATTCCGGCAGAGGCTGGTCGCGACACGATGCAGGCGGCGCTGCTGCGGCCCTTCCACTGGGACGACAATTTCATCACCACCGAACTGCCCGTGGCGGACGGTGCAGTGCAGCGGGACACGGCGCGCAACATCACAAAATTCGCCGTCGTCGACCGCTTTTCCGGCGAGGGCAAGGTGGCAAAAATGTTCTGGCTGGGCTGCGGGCCGAAGACGCCGGACACCGCCGTCGGCTGCACGGTGGCGCATGACAAGCATAATATCTGGGTGGTCGGCTCGTCGGATGCGGGGATGGCGGAAGTCGTCAATCGCATCCGCGACAACCAGGGCGGCTGGGCGCTGGTGACGGGCGGCAAGGTAGTGGCCGATGTACGCTACGAGGTCGGCGGGCTGATGACCAACCGGACGGCCGAGGCGCTCGATGTCGAGATGCAGGCGCTTTATATAGCCGCGGAGAAGATCGAGTGGCTGTACGAGCCGACCTTCTCGCCGCGCTGGTTCCCCGGCTTTCCCGAGCGGCTGCAATTCGCGACGCTGACCTGCGCGCCGTGGCGCTGGGTGCTGGTGGCGCCAACGGAGGCCGTGCCGCAGGGTTTTGTCAACGTGCAGACGGGGCAGAGCCACAAGGTGGTTTGGTGAGGCTTGGTTTTGGGGTGCGTCCTTCGAGGCTCGCCCGTTGAGGTTTGCGACACACCTTCGCGGCTCTGCGGGCTCGCACCTCAGGATGAGGGAGGTCGGTTGCGGTCCTCATGTTCAAGAGCGTTTCGCGGATTTCGCCTGACACCATCGTAACACGTCAAAGCGTTGCAGAACCTGGTTCGGGCGTAGCACGTCCGCCCTCATCCTGACGTGCGAGCCCGCAGGGCGCAATCCTGTTAGCCGCCCATTTGAATGGGCGAGCCTCGAAGGACGCACCCCTTTAGCATCAATCCCGCTCCGCAAACGCCGCCAATATCCGCGCCCAGGACCTGATGCCCTTGCGGTAGCTCGACAGGTCGTATTTCTCGTTCGGGCTGTGGATGCGGTTGTCGAAGCGGGCGAAGCCGATGAGCAGCGAATCCATGCCGAGCTTGCGCTTGAATTCGCCGAGGATCGGGATCGAGCCGCCGGTGCCGGCGATTGCCGCCTCGCGCTCCCATTCCACTGTGAGCGCGCCAAGCGCCTTTTGCAGCAACGCGCCGTCGATCGGCATGACAGTGGCGGGGCTGGCGCCGTGGTCGAGGAATTCGACCTTGCAGTCTTCCGGCATGCGCGCCCGGACATGGGTGTGGAAGGCGACGCGTATCTTTTCGGGATCCTGGCCAGCGACCAGACGGAAAGACAGTTTTGCCTTGGCTTTTGCCGGAATGACGGTCTTGAAACCTTCATCGGTGTAGCCGCCGATTATGCCATGGATTTCGCAAGTCGGCCGCGCCCAGACCTGCTCGAGGATCGAGCGGCCCCTTTCGCCGGCCGGGATGCTGAGGCCGACATCGCCGAGGAAACCTTTTTCGTCGAAGGGCAGCCGCTGCCACTGCGCCTTCACTGCCGCCGGCAGTTCTTCGACGCCATCATAAAAGCCTTCGACGGCGACGCCGCCGTCCGGCGTGCGCAGACTGGATATGATGTCGGACAGGACCTGAAGCGCGTTGCGCGCGGCATTGCCGTAGATGCCGGAATGCAGGTCGCGGTCGGCGCAGGTGATTTCGATTTCTTCCTTCAGCACGCCGCGCAGCATGGTGGTGACGGCCGGTGTCTCGGCGTCCCACATGTCGGTGTCGCAGACCAGCACGACATCGGCCTTGAGTTCCTCACTGGTCTTTTCGAGGAAGGGCGCGAGGCTCGGGCTCGAAATTTCTTCCTCGCCTTCGAACAGCGTCGAAACCCGGATCGGCAGCTTGCCGGTGACCGCCTTCCAGGCGCGGCATGCCTCGACGAAAGTCAGCAACTGGCCTTTGTCGTCGGAGGCGCCGCGCGCGACGATATGGGTGTCGCCATTGAGCTGCGGCACCAGTTTTGGTTCGAACGGGTCGGAGTTCCACAGCGACAGCGGATCGACCGGCTGGACGTCGTAGTGGCCATAGAACAAGACATGCGGCCCCTCGCCCGAGTGGTCGTGCCCGACGACCATCGGATGGCGCGCGGTGTCGCGCACGGAAGCTTCGAAACCGAGGCCGGAAAGCTCCCCTGCCAGCCAATCGGCAGCGCGGCGGCAGTCGGCGGCGTAGGCCGGATCGGTCGAAACGGAGGGGATGCGGATCAGCTCGAACAGGCGCTCGATGCTGGCATCGATATTGGCGTCGATGGTGTCGAGCACCTTGTCGAGATGGTTTTTCGCGTCGTTCGTGTTCACTGCTTTTGTCCTGTCGTTGCTTGGCTGCGGCGTCAGCCGGCAGCATCAATGCGGGCCATCTCGGCCTTGAAGGCGCTGGCGACCTGAAGCGCGTCGCGTAGCACTATCTTGCGCTCCAGGCTCAACACTTCGCGGTCGCGCATCAGCCATTGGCCGGCCACCATCACGTCGCGCACGTCGGTCGGCATGGTGGCGAAGACCAGTGTCGAATAGATGTCGTAGATCGGCTGCATGCGCGCCGGCGAGAGATCGATGCGGATGAGGTCGGCCTTCTTGCCGGGTTCCAGCGAGCCGATTTTTTCGTCCAGCCCGAGCACCTTAGCGCCCTCGATGGTGGCCATGCGGATGACCTCGACGGAGGGCATCGGCTTGCGGCTGTGGCCGAGCAGTTTCTGGAACATCGAAACCGGTGCGAATTGCGAGAACAGATCGAGCGTATTGCCGCTCATCGGGCCGTCGGTGGCGATGCCAACGGGAATGCCGGCCTTGCGCATGGCCTCGACCGGGGCAATGCCCCTGCCCGCCTTGCCGTTCGACCGCGCGTTGTGTGCGACGCAGACTTGGGCGTGCGCCATCTTTTCCATGTCGCTGTCGTTGACATAGAGGCAATGCGCGCAGATCAGGCCCTTGCGCAGTAACCCGGCCTTTTCAACCGCTTCGACCGGGCGCAGGCCGCCGAGCTTCGCGGCCCAGTCCATCTCGGCATCGGTCTCGGCGAGGTGCATCTGCACCGGCACATCAGGATGATCATCGGCCCAGCGCGCGACGCGCTCCATGACCGCCATGCCGGTGGAGTAAGGCGCATGCGGCGCGATGGAGGGGATGACGCGGTCGTGGCCGGAGAATTCCGCCACCAGTTGCTCGACGAGGACAAAACCTTCGTCGAAGCTGTTGTGGTCGGGTGGATCGAAATCGGCGAGCGTCTGGCCGAGCACGCCGCGAATGCCGGCCTTGTCGACCACGCGGGCGACCTCCGTTTCGAAGTAGTACATGTCGGCGACGGTGGTGACACCGCTTTCGATCAGTTCGAGTGCGGCAAGCGCCGTACCGGCGCGAACCGCCTCGGGCCGCACGAATTTGCGCTCCAGCGGGAGAATGTAGCGGTAGAGCCGGTCGTCGACATCTTCGCCGAGCCCGCGAAACAGGCTCATGGCCATGTGGCAATGCGGGTTGACCATGCCGGGCATGATGAGATCGCCGTTCGCGTCGATGATGTTGGCGCCGGGGATTTGCGGTGCAGGGCCTGTGGCGACGGCTTTGATCGTGTCGTTTTCGATGTGGATATGGCCGCGTTCGATGACGGGCATGTCGGAGGTGCAGGGGAGGATTAGGGCGTTGGTGAGGAGCGTGGTCATTGGGGCCGCAATCCTTGCACGGCAAGCGCTCTACGGCGCCCCCCTCTGGCCTGCCGGCCATCTCCCCCACAGGTGGGGAGATTAGCAGCGTCATTCGTCCCGCCTATCCTGGGACGCTGGAGATTAGCGAAAGCTGACGTGAAGGCTGATCTCCCCACCTGTGGGGGAGATGCCCGGCAGGCCAGAGGGGGGCAACGTAGAGCGCTATGCTCAATCATCGCAGACAACCTACTCCGGCTTCAGCACGCAGCACTGGTCCGGCACCGGCACCAGCTTGGCACCACTGCCGGGCTCCTGCGGCATGGAAAGCGCGCCATTGGCGACGAGCGTGCCGGCAGCCGTTTCGCACTGATATTGATAGGCGCGGCCGAGATAGGTCCTCAGGCCCAGCGTTGCCGGAATGCCTTCAGCCTTTGCATCCGTGGTGACGGCGAGGCCGTCGGCGCGGGCGGCGAGGACGAAATCGTCGGGGATTTCGCCGAAGCGGTCCTGTGACAGCGCAAGCTGCGAGCCGTCGCGTGTCTGTGCGGTAACACTCGCCCCGTCCCGCTTGGTGACTTTCAGCGGCACCAAATTTTCGAAGCCGACGAAGCGGGCGACGAAAGCGTTGGCGGGGCGCTGATAGAGCGTTTCGGGCGTGTCGAGCTGCATGATGCGGCCGGCATTCATGATGGCGACGCGGTCGGAGATCGAGAACGCCTCTTCCTGATCGTGCGTGACATAAACGGAGGTCGTGCCGTTGGCGCGCTGCAGCTGGCGGATCTCGACGCGCATGTCGACGCGCATCTTGGCGTCGAGGTTGGACAGCGGCTCGTCGAACATCAAAAGCGGCGGCTCGATAACCAGCGCGCGGGCAAGTGCGACGCGCTGCTTCTGTCCGCCCGACAATGCACCGGGAAGACGGTCAGCGAGCTGCGAAAGGCCGACGCGCTCCAGCATCGCCCTGGCGCGTTTTTCGCGCTCGGCGGATGCCACGCCGCGCTGCTTCAGGCCGAAGCCGACATTGTCGAGCACCGACAGATGCGGGAACAGCGCATAGTTCTGGAAGACCAGGCCGATGTCGCGCTTGTAGGCCGGTAGCCGCGTCAGATCCTTGCCGCCGAGCGTGATTTTGCCGGAGGTCGGCTGGAGGAAGCCGGCGACGAGGCGCAGCGTCGTCGTCTTGCCGCAGCCGGATGCGCCGAGCAGAGAGACGAGCTCGCCGCTGCCGACCGACAGCGACAGGTCCTCCAGCACCTTGGTCGTGCCGTAGTGGGCGGTGAGATTTTGTACGGTCAGAGCCTGGGTCATGGTTTCATTTCGCAAGAAAGGTAAGGCCGAGCGTGCGCTCGACGATCGCCATGACGGCGACGGTGAGGAACATCAAGAGCACCGACACCGACGCAATGGTCGGGTCGAAGAACTGCTCGACATGGGCGAGAATCTGGATCGGCAGCGTCGAGATGCCGGGGCCGGTCAGGAACAGCGACGTGGAGACGTCGTTGATCGAGGTGATGAAGGCGAGGATGAAGGCCGCGATCACGCCCGAGCGGACATTGGGCAGCACGATGGTGAAGAAGGTTTTCAGCGGCCGGCTGCCGAGGCTGATCGCCGCTTCCTCGATGGAAAAGTCGAAGGAAGCGAGGCTCGCCGAGATGACGCGGACGCAATAGGGCAGCACCAGCAGCGTGTGGCCGATGAGTAGCGTCGCGAAAATCGGCGCGCTGGCGCCGACCGCGACCGACTTCAAGAGCGAGAAGCCGAGCACGATTTCCGGCACGAGTATCGGCAGCACGAAGACGGTGGAGAGCCATGTCGGGAGCTGGATGCGATAGCGGTTGAGCGCATAGGCGGCCGGAATGCCGATCAGGAGGGCCAGCCCGGTGGCCAAAATGGCAAGCTCAAGACTGGTGACAATGGTGCGCCGGAAGGCGCTGATTTCAAAGATGTTCTCGAACCAGCGCAGCGTAAGGCCCTGCGGCGGAAAGGTCAGGTAGGTCGTGTCGCTGACGGACGCGCCGAGCACGATGATCAGCGGGCCGGTCAGGAAGATGTAGACCAGGATCGTGAACAGGATCAGCAGGGGATTGATGCGTGTGGTCATCATGTCGCCATCGGGTTGAGACGCCGCGCAACGCGGCTCATGGCCAGCACGACGGTGACCGTTATCACCACCATGATCGCGGCGATGGTGGAGGCGCCGACCCAGTCGAAGGAGACCATGGCGCGCTGGTACATGAGCGTGCCCATGACCATCTGGCGCTCGCCGCCGAGCAGTTGCGGGGTCGCATAGGAAGTGAAGGAGCCGGTGAAGACCAGCACCGCGCCGACGATCAGGCCCGGCACCGCCAGCGGCAGGATGACCTGCCGGAACGTGCCTGCGGGCGTAGCACCCAGCGAGGCGGATGCCTGCACGACATCCTCGGGGATGTTTTCGAGCACGCCGACCAGCGTCAGGATCATCAGCGGCACGAAGAGGTAGACCATCGCGACGATGACCGAACCTTGCGTATAGAGCATCGCAAACGGCTCGGAGGTCACGCCGATGCCGATCAGGAAGCTGTTGAGGATACCGTTCTTGCCGAGGATGATCAGCCAGGCGAAGGAGCGCACGACGACGCCGGTGAGCAGCGGAAAGACGGCGGCGATGATAAGCAGGCTTTTCAACTTGCCCGGCGACTTCGACACGACATAGGCGGTGAGGAAGCCGACGATGAGCGAGATGGCGGTGGTGGCAAGCGATATTTCCAGCGTGCGCCACAGCACGCTGCGGCGGAAACCGCTGCCGAAGAAGGAGGAATAGGGCGCGAAGATGCCGGCGGTTTCGCCGAATGTGGTGCCGATGGTGGCGACCACCGGCAGGACGAGGAAGACCAGAACGACCAGCGTCGCGGGCGCGGCGAGCCACCATCCGGCATAGCGTTTCAGCATGGAAGTCAGGTCTCTTTTGTCATTGCCGAGCCTCGCTCAGGCTCGATAATCGATTGCATCAGGTCTGCTACCCTTCCTTGGTCCGCCAAGAAAGGGGCAAAACGCCGCAAAAGGCTTGGTACAGGACTTTGAGCAGGGCAATCGTATACGGCGCAGCCGACCCCCACTCCGTCGCGCTTCGCGCGCCACCTCTCCCCCTCAAAAGGGGAGAGGAAAGGTGCCAAGCTTGCGGACGGCGTTTCCTCTCCCCCGTCGATCGGGGGAGAGGTGGCTCGGCGAAGCCGAGACGGAGTGGGGGTCGAATTCCATATGCGACCGCCCTTGGGCCAGCACTTACATCCCGAACACTTCATTCCAGCGGTCGACCCAATCGGTCTTGGCGGCGTTGAGCTTTTCGTAGTCCACCGGCTTGAGCGACGCGATCATGTCTGCGCCGTAGGTCCAGAGCTTGGCCTGTTCCGGGGTCAGCTTGACCGAGGTGACGACCGGCGCATCGACACCGTTTTCGGCAGTCTTTTGCTGTACTTCCGGCGACAGGATGAAGTTGATGAACTCATGCGCCAGCTCAACATTGGCCGCGCCCTTGGGAATGTTGACGGTGTTAAGCGTCGCGATCGCGCCATCCGAAAGATCGGCCCAGACGGCGGTCGGAACGGCTGCCTGGATCTGCGCGAGGGTAAAATCTTGGGCGACAGCGGTAGTGATCTCGCCGGTCGAGAACAGGTTCACCAGTTCGGAGCCGGTGTTGTAGTTCTTCACCACATTCGGCTTCAGTTCCTCGACGGCCTTGAAGGCAGCGTCGCTGTCGGCGAAGGGATCGACGCCGGCATGGGCGCCAGCGATCATCACCGCCATCGGGCCGGCGGTCGTGGTGATGCCGGGCAGCGACAGCTGGCTCTTGAAGTCTTCCTTCCACAGATCGTTCCACGAGGTGATCGGCGTCTTCACCTTGGCCGAATCGTAGATCACGCCGACGCGGCCGATCGTGTAGGCCGGACCAAAATCGCCCTGCGGCGCCTTGGCCATGTCGTAGATGCCTGCGAGATTGGGCAGCTTCGCCTTGTCGACCGGCTGGAACAGGCCCCCGGCGATGCCGATCTGCGAATAGGCGTCGGTGAAATAGGCGACATCGACGCCCTCACCGCCGCGGATCTTGATCTTGTTGAGGCGGTCGGCGTTGTTACCGGTCTCGAACACGATCTCGCAGCCGCATTTCTCCTTGAACGGCTTGATGATGTATTCGTCCAGCTTGTCGCCGTTGAAGCCCCACCAGGAAATGGTCAGCGTCTTGGACTGCGCCCAGGCGGGTGCGGCGGCGATGGAAGCCGCGAGACAGGCCGCAGCAGCCATGACAATGGTTTGAACTCTTTTCACTTTGACGCCTCTTGTTGGATTGATCCCGGCTGTTCTACAGCCGCACCGCATGGCGAGGAAGCCTATTTTCGCATCAGGAAACAGGCAAGGCCAAAGATTGTGCAGTGCACATCATTATCGAGCGGCGAAGAACCCCGGATCTATTCGAAGGCGTAGGTGAAACCCTCGTCGGATGCGCCGACGGTGACCTTCGCCAGCTTTTCGCCGTCGATGGAGCGGTTCAGCACGCCACGGCTCATGCTGGGCAGCAGCGTGTTGGTCAGGATGGCGTCGATCATGCGGCCGCCTGATTCGATCTCAGTGCAGCGCGCCTTGATCATTTCCATCACGCCGTCGCCGATGACCAGTTCGGCATCGTGACTGGCGCGCAGCCGCCGCGCGATCTTGGCGAATTGAATGCGCGTTATCGCCTCGATCATCGAGCCGGACAGCGGATAGTATGGAATGGTGACGACGCGCCCGAGGAACGCCGCCGGGAAAACCTTCAGCAGCGGTGCGCGCAGAGAGGCATCGAGGTCTTCGATGTCCTCGCGTTTCTGGCCGCCTTCGGTCTTGTGCATGATGACTTCGGAGCCGACATTGGAGGTCAGCAGGATGAGCGTGTTGCGGAAATCGATCCGCCGCCCCTCGCTGTCGTCCATCATGCCCTTGTCGAAGACCTGGAAGAAGATTTCGTGCACGTCGGGATGCGCCTTCTCGACCTCGTCGAGCAGGATCACCGAATAGGGCCGGCGTCGCACGGCTTCGGTGAGGATGCCGCCCTTACCGTAGCCGACATAGCCCGGGGGCGCGCCCTTGAGCGTCGAGACGGTGTGCGCTTCCTGAAACTCCGACATGTTGATGGAAATGAGGTTCTGCTCGCCGCCATAGAGCGTCTCGGCAAGGGCAAGTGCTGTCTCGGTCTTGCCGACACCCGACGGGCCGCACAGCAGGAAGACACCGACCGGCTTTTCCGGCGCGCCGAGGCCGGCGCGGCTGATCTGCACGCGCTTGGCGATCATCTCCATGGCATGATCCTGGCCGACGACGCGCTCGGCCAGCACGCCGGCGAGACGCAACGCCTTCTCGGTCTGGCTGGTCAGCATCCGCCCGGTCGGAATGCCGGTCCAGTCCTGCACGACCGAGGCAACCGCGTTGCGGTCGACGGAAAGCAGGATCAGCGGAGTTTCGCCCTGCATCTCGGCGAGTTCGGCCATGAGTTCCTTGAGCCGCGCCAGATCGGCGGTGTTGTCGGGAGGCGTAGCCTCGGCTTCCGGCGGCAGTTCTGCGATGACCGGAGCCTCCTCAACGCTCACTGGAGCTTCAGCGCCGACCAATTCGGCAACGGGCTGCTTTTCCGTTTCGTTTTCGGCAGGAGCCTCCTGCCCCGTCGTGACGGCATCGAGCGGAACGCCCTCGCCGCGCAGCTTCGCGCGAACCTCCAGGATATCGGCAACAACGGTCTTTTCGCGTTCCCAGCGTGCCTCAGCGGCGGCCAGGGCGGCGTCGGTTTCGGCAATGCCGGTGTCGACGCGGGCCTGCCTTTCGACGGCATCAATGCCGATCGCGGTTTCGCGGCCGATAATGCCCTTTTCCACCTCCAGCGCCTGCCGGCGGCGCATCAGGTCTTCCACCTCAGCGGGTCGCGAATGCTGCGAGATCGCAACACGGGCGCAGGCTGTGTCGAGCAGACTCACCGCCTTGTCGGGAAGCTGGCGGGCCGGAATGTAGCGGTGCGAAAGCTGCACTGCCGTCTCGATTGCCTCGTCGAGTATCTGCACCTGATGGTGCTTTTCGAGCGTGCCGGCAACGCCGCGTAGCATCAGAATGGCGGCGGCCTCGTCGGGCTCGTCGACCTTGACCGTCTGGAAGCGGCGGGTGAGTGCGGGGTCCTTCTCGATATGCTGCTTGTATTCGGCCCAGGTGGTGGCGGCGATTGTGCGTAACTCACCGCGCGCGAGTGCAGGCTTGAGCAGGTTGGCGGCGTCACCGGTGCCGGCGGCACCGCCCGCCCCGATCAGCGTATGAGCCTCGTCGATGAACAGGATCACCGGCGTCTCGGAGGACTGCACCTCGTCGATCACAGCCTTGAGCCGTTTCTCGAACTCGCCCTTGACGCTCGCGCCGGCCTGCATCAGCCCGATATCGAGCATGCGCAGGCTGACATTCTGCAGCATCGGCGGCACGTCGCCCTCAGCGATACGCAGCGCAAAGCCCTCGACCACCGCCGTCTTGCCGACGCCAGCCTCGCCGGTCAGGATCGGGTTGTTCTGGCGGCGGCGCATCAGGATATCGACGATCTGCCTGATCTCGGGATCGCGGCCCACCACGGCGTCGAGCTTGCCCTCACGGGCTCTTGCGGTCAGGTCGGTCGAATATTTGGCAAGGGCGGAATCGCCTCCCGGAGCGCGGCGAACAGGTGCGGCCTCGGCAACCGGTGCAGGCCCGGCCGCCTCAAGCGAACCGGACACGACATCGTCCAGCCGCGCGATGACGCCGTCGGCATCGATCTTGTCGAACTCGGGACTGATCTTGGAGAGAAGCCCATCGAGCACCGGTGTCTTCAGGGCGGCCAGGATCACATAGGCGCCGCGAACCTCATCCGCGCCGAACTCGATCGACGCCAGGTTCCAGGCTTCCTGGATGGCGTGGAAGATGTGATCGGAGAATTCCTCGATCGACGTCGCGCCATAGGGCAGCTTGTCGATGGCGCGGGACATATCGGCGGCCAGACGGCTCGCATCGACGCTAGCATCGGCAAGGATGAGCTGCACGTCTGCCCTGTCCGACAACACAAGTTGCTCGATCCAGTGGACAAGTTCCACATAAGGATTGCCGCGGAGCTTTGCTGCATCCGCCGCTGCCTTGAAGGCGCGCACGCAGGTCGGATTAAGTTTTCCGACCAATTCCTTGCGCTTGAAACCTTGCGATGACTTGCGTTGCTGCATGACGGCTCCGATACGATCGAGTTCCTATCGTTTGTGCGTCTCTTCAAAACGTCATCACATGAATAAGAAGTACGTTTCCCCTGATCGGGCGAGTTTACAAAGCTTAGGGAAAATCGTGACTTCCCAATCAACGCCTCAAAACTGAAGCCGATAGCCATAATTGCATATCTGTTTTGGCAAGTGTGATATTTGTCATATTCATTCAAACAGAGGAAAAGTAAATTTCCTTAGTCATGAAATCAAGATGCTGAAAGCTTTGTAGGATAACTGCCTGATTTGTGGTAAATCTAGGCTCCGTTCGGTGACGGAATCCACCGATGGTGGTGAAGATGATTGATTTATCTTCCTGGTTGAGTCCGCTGGACGGAGAAAGTCCTTCCGGGGAGAGTCTGCGCAATAACAGGGACTTCCATGAACTGGAACGTCTCATGCAGCCGCAAATCGAAGTTGTGCGCGATGAGCGCAACAATCCGTCCTCACGAACAGAGGTTCCACCTGACTGGTCGGCAGTACTTGAAAAGGCAGAAGAGTTGCGCACGAAGGGGCGTGATCTGCGGCTTCTGGTCTTCGCTACGCGTGCACTCACCAACCTTTACGGACTGGCCGGGCTGAAGGACGGCCTGACCCTGATTGCCGGCACCTTCGACGCTCATTGGGAGACGATGCACCCCGAATTGCGGCCGGATGCGCCGCCACGCGACGCAGCACTGAGGCGCATCAACGCCCTCATGCAGTTGCAGAACGATCAGGACGGTCCGCTGGGCGACCTGCGGCGGATGACGATGTTCGAGCCGCGCGGCGGCCTCGGCCCGATAACGGGGCGCGACCTCGAGCTGGGCACGCTGGACGGCCGGGCGATGCTGAAGGAAGCCGCCTCCGGATTGAACGACACGGAAAAGGCAGAGCTTGCCAACAGGCACGACCAACTTGTGGATCGCGTGCGCAAGGGCTGCCTGACGCAGTTCGACAATGCGCCCGCCGAGATGACCGAGATGCTTGGCAATGCCCGCGAGGCGGTTGCCGCACTCTACGCCGTCGAAGTGGCGCTCAACGCACGCCTGGGCGACGGCAACGTCGCCATTGCCGACCTGAAAAAGTTCCTCGAGCGCGTTCTTGCAACGCTGGAGCGCGGCGCGACCGGCCAGACGGCAAAGGGCGCGAGCAACCCCGCCGAGGCAGCACCCGAAATCCAGCAGCCGCTCACCAATGGGCATGCGGCTCCGATTTACAACGGAACAACGAGCACCGGTACCATGGGCGTCTTCCCCGATCGCCTCACGTCGCGAGAAGACGTGCTGAAGTGCCTTGATCTCATCGTCGCCTTCTACGACCGCACCGAACCATCGAGCCCGATCCCGCATCTGGCGCGGCGGGTCAGGCGGATGGTGCCGATGGATTTCGTGGAACTGATGGAGGACCTCGCGCCCTCCGGCCTCAAGGAATTCCGGCTTCTCGCCGGTGAACCCGAAAACAGAAAAACCGCCCAAAAGGACGAAAGGTGACCGACGATGAGCGAAAGCAAAGCCAAGGTGATCGAACGAAATCGGGCGCCTCGCGTCCAGATTTCCTATGATGTCGAAACATATGGAAGCCCGACGACCGTCGAGCTGCCGGTGGTCATGGGTGTGATGGCCGACCTCTCCGGTGCGTCGCAAACGCCCGAAGCGCAGAAATCGGTTCTGGACCGCACCTTCGTCGAAACCGACGCAAACCGGTTCAAGCGCTTCATGGAAGCGCTTGGACCCAGGGTGAAGGCGCGGGTTCCCAACAAGCTGCCCCAGCCCGAAGGCCAGGAGCGCGACGAGGAACTGCCGATCGATCTCACCTTCACCAGCATGGGCGACTTCGCTCCCGACAAGATCGCCGAACAGGTTCCGCAGCTGGCTGAAATCCTGAAGATGCGGCGCCAGCTCGAGGAACTTCTGGGCTTCATGGACGGGCGCGTCGACGCCGAAAAACGCATCGCCCAGATGCTGAACAACGAACCGCTGCTCGGGCAGATCGCCGAACAGGCGTTGAGCGACAGCGACAAGGCGGAGGGCTGAGCCATGGCCGAGCAGGAAAAAGTCGCCGCTAACGGCGCAGCCGAGGCGGAAGCCGTAGACCTGGGTGAGTTCAGCGAACTTCTCGAAAAGGATTTTCGCGTCAAGAAGGACGACAGCGAGAAACTGCAGGGGCTGGTCCGCAATCTGGCGCTTGCCGCCCGCTCGCGCTCCGAGACGACCGCGATCTCGTCCAATGCGATCAAGTCGATCAAGTCGCTCATCGCCGGCATCGACAAGATGCTCACGATCCAGATGAACGAAATCCTCCACGCGCCGGAAGTGCGCGAAATGGAGGGGACCTGGCGCGGCCTCTGGTATCTGATCAACAACACCGAGACGGATCAGAAGCTGAAGATCCGGGTGATGAACATCTCCAAGCAGCAGCTGGCCGAGACGCTGGAAGACTACGAAGGCCAGATGTGGGACCAGAGCCCGATCTTCAAGAAGATCTACACCGAAGAATATTCGATGCTCGGTGGCGCGCCCTATACCTATCTGATGGGGGCCTACGAGTTCTCGAACCATCCGCAGGATGTCGGGCTGCTGCGCAATCTGTCGGGCATCTGCGCGTCTGCGCATACGCCCTTCATTGCCGCTGCCTCACCCCGCCTGTTCCGCATGGACAGCTGGCAGGAACTGCCCAATCCGCAGGACCTGCAGATGATCGTCTCCAACCCGGCTTACGCGTCGTGGCAGTCTTTGCGCGAGAGCGAGGATTCGCGATACATCGGGCTGACCATGCCGCGCGTGCTGGCGCGCCTGCCTTATGGCGCCGAGACGGTGCCGGTGAAGGGTTTTTCCTTCGAGGAGGAGGTCGAGAAGGACCACAACAAATATGTCTGGATGAATGCCGCCTTCCCGATGAGCGTCAACATCAACCGCAGCCACAAGCTGTTTGGCTGGGGCACGCAGATACGCGGCGTGGAAAACGGCGGCACGGTGATCAACCTGCCTGTGCACACCTTCCCGACAGACGACGGCTCGGTGGCAATGAAATGCCCGACCGAAGTCGCCATCGACGACCGGCGCGAGGCGGAACTTGCCAAGCTGGGCCTGATGCCGATCCTGCATCGCAAGAACACCGACCTCGCCTCATTCATCGGTGCGCATTCGCTACAGGATGATGAGACACGGGCCGGCCGGCTGGTCGATCCGGACGCCCAGTCCAACGAGCGGCTGAGCGCCAACCTGCCCTACCTGTTCCCGGTCTCGCGCTTCGCGCATTACCTCAAGGCGATCGCGCGCGACAAGGTCGGCTCGTTCAAGGAACGCTCCGACATGCAGATTTGGCTGACCGAGTGGATCAACCGCTATGTGCTGGCCAACCCCGCCTTCGCCGACGACAAGGCCCGCGCCAAGCGCCCGCTCGCCGCCGCCGAGGTGCAGGTGGACAGCGTCGAAGGCCGACCGGGCTACTACGCGGCCCGCTTCTATCTACGCCCGCACTATCAGTTGGAAGGCATCAATGCCTCGCTCCGGCTCGTCTCCGAGCTGCCTTCCGTCAAGCAGTAATCATTTGAGCACGATGGAGAACGGAAATGAAACTGGATGGTTTTCTAAAAGTTCCCGACATCAAAGGCCCCAGCGGCCGCGAGGGGCACAGCGACGAAATAGAAATACACGGGATGGAATACGGCATGGTCGCGCCGCATGATCCCAACTCGCTATCGCGCCGTGGCCGCGTGGCCCTCGGCGTCATCAAGTTCATCAAGCATTACGACCAGTCATCACCCTATCTGAAGCAGGCGCTGTTCAAGAACAAGAAGCTGGACGAGGTGAAGTTCTCGGCCCGCCGGACCATCGAGGAAAAGAGCAGCGACTATCTGGTGATCACGCTGACCGATGCCTCGGTGATCGCATACGACATGAAGCCGAGTGAACTGGAGCCCGACCTGCTCGAGGAGGTCGTCGGCTTTGCCTACAAGAAGATCAAGTTCGAGTACGAGGAAGGCAAGCACTCGGCCGAAATGGACGTCAGTGTCGGCGTTTGATCCTCACGACGACTTTCCGGTAGCGAGATGAGCAAGAGCAGCAGCCCTACTCAGGCAAGACGCGAGGCGGTCCAACCTTCACTTTGGGACCGCCTCGTCAACGATTTGCCGGGCGTGAACTCCGACATCGACGGGCTTCAGCAGGCCGTTCGGACCGAGATCGGCTCGGAACGGGTTGACGTTCTGCTCGAAGGCGGAGCGCGGACGATCGAGGCGGACGCCGCGCTGACGAAAGAGCAGAAACGCAGCCTGCATCGCCTGATCTTCCAGAACCATCGGCGCATGGAACTGGAAACCCGCGGCATCGTGGTTTCGGCGGAGGTTCTGCGCGAGGCGGTGCGGCGCGACATCGAGGCCCTGTTCAACACCGAGCGCTTCGAGGCAACGCCGCTGCTCACCGATTTCGAAGCCGACCAGATCGGCGACGATCCGCCGTCGCTGGATGACTTTCCCGAGGTGCGGCGCAGCGTCGTCAATTACGGCGTGCCGTCCTTTTCGGGCCGTTCCGCCCGCGATTTCGACCGCGAGGCGCTGGCGCGGGAAATCCGCAGCGTGCTTGCAGCATTCGAGCCGCGGCTGAAGGAAAGCGCGACGAAGGTCACCGTCAACAGCGGCGACAAGAGCGTGGGGCTCTCCATCGAAATCGATGCGGTGCTGATGATGTCGCCGACGCCCGAACGGATGCGCCTGCGAACGATGATCGACCTCGACAATGGCTCGGCACGGACCGATTTGAAGGATGTCTGACAATGGACAGGGTCTTCCTGGAATATTACGAGGAGGAATTGACCCACATCCGCGCGCTCGCAACCGAGTTCGCGGACATGCATCCGGCTGTTGCGCGCAACCTGTCGCTCGATACGGTGCCCTGCCCCGACCCTTATGTGGAGCGGCTGCTTGATGGCGTCGCTTTTCTCGCCGCACGCACCAGGCTGAAGGTCGATGCGGAGCGCGCGCGGTTTTCCCGCAGCGTACTCGAGGTTCTTTACCCCGATCTGGTTGCCTCCACGCCAGCGACGGCGATCGTGGTGCTGAAACCGGGCCAGCAGGTCCAGACGATGCTCGCCGGCCATGTCGTGCCGCGCGGCACGCGGCTGGTGTCGGGCCTGCAACCCGGCCTGTCGACGCGCTGCACCTACACCACCGCGCAGGACGTGACGCTGTGGCCGCTGGCGATCACCTCGATCGGCTACATTCAGGATCGAAGCGCGCTGGCGGCTGCCGGCATCGCACCGATCAACGGCGTCGGCGGCGAAGCAGCACTTCGGCTGACCTTTGCACGCACCGGCAAGGGCAAGCTCAACGAGTTGGCGCTCGACCGGCTCGACCTCTATTTTTCCGAGCGCACCAAAGCGCCGCTTCTTTTCGACACGCTTTTCGGAAGCTGCGTCGGCGTCGCAGCCCGTCCCGAAGGCCGGGACCATCGGCCCTCGCCATTGCCTGCGCTCGAAATGATCGGCATTCGCGACGACGAGGCGCTGATGCCGCGCACGCGGCCGACCTTCGAAGGTTATCGGCTGCTGCGCGAATATTTCGTCATGCCCGAGCGCTTTCACTTTGCGCGCATCGACGGGCTGCAACGCGTCGTGCGGCAATGCGAGTCCGGGCTTGAAGTCATCTTCCTGCTGCGGCGGCCGGTGCCGGAACTCGCCGATCTGACGCCCGGCGATTTCGAGCTCTTTGCAACGCCGATCATCAATCTCTTCGAGCGCGAGTGCAACGTGATCGAGCTCGACCGCCGCCGCACGCGGCAGGTGCTGCACGCAGACCGCACGCGCCCGCGCGATTTCGAGATTTACCGCCCGATCCGCGTCGAGGATGCCGATGTCGAGGGCCCTGATGCCGATATTCCGGCGCTGTTCAGCCTGGGGCAGAACCGCGGAAGCGGCTGGGTCTACTCGACCGAACGACGCCCACGGCGCGCGACCGAGGACGAAAGACGCCAGGGCCAGACCCGTACCTCCTATGCCGGAGACGATGTCTTCCTGGCGATTTCGCGGCCTGCCGGCACCGAGCCGGGCCGCCCCCTCAAGCGCGTCGATATCGCAGCACTCTGCACCAACCGCGACCTGCCGATCCTTGACGATACGCCGACGCTGACGCTCGAAAGCGGCGATCCGGTCGAGACGGTGAAGCTGCTCGGCTCGATGCGTCCGCCGCGTGCCGCCATTCCCGCCACACTGCCGGCAGGTGCGGCGGGCGAATCCCGCGCCGACGATCTGGCATGGCGGCTGGTCGCGCAGCTTTCGCTGAATTTCCTCAGCCTTGCCGAGGAAGGGCGCGGCGCCGAACCGCTGCATGCACTGCTCGATCTCTATGCCGATCGCGGCGATCCGGGACTGGCGCGGCATGTGCGCTCGATCACCCGCGTCGAAACGCGCCCCGTGGTCGAGCGGCTGCCGATCGATGGACCGATGTGCTTCGGGCGCGGCACCGAGGTGACGCTTCATATCGATCAATCCGTGCTGGCAGGACAAAGCGCGCTGCTGCTTTCGGCACTGCTTTCACAACTTTTCGCCCGCCATGCCGCGATCAACGCATTCGTGCGCACCCGCACGCGGCTGACCCGGAAACAGGAGGATGTGCCATGGCCGATGACGCCCGGCAGTCGCTGCCTGATCTAGGCACGATCACACTCCCCGACGAGACCTACGATTTCTTCGAGCTGCTGCGGCAACTCGAAAGCGATGGCCGCCTGTTCGGTCACTCCGGCAGGCCGGATCATGAGCCGGCGCGGCTCGGCCAGCATGTGCGCCTCGACTTCGCCTTGAGCGATGTCGTGGCGGTTCGCCGGTCCGCAGACAATTCGCCTGCCCGCGTCACGGTCGCCAATCTGGGCCTGATGGGACCGGAAGGCCCGCTGCCGATCCACATGACGCGCTGGGTGCTCGACCGGCTGTCGCAGCGCTGGTTCGCGGGTGCTGCGGCGCGCGAGACCAGCGACACGACTTTTGTGGATTTCGCCAACATCCTGCAGCACCGGATGATCGCGCTGTTCTACCGCGCCTGGGCGGACGCGCATCCCGCCGTGCAGGTCGAACGCAAGGTTGGCGGCCGCGTGCGCTCCATGCTGGAGACGCTGTCCGGCATCGGCCTGCCTGGCATGCTCGGACCGAAATCGTCGGAACTCTATGCGGTCAAGCTGCGCCAGGCCCCGGCCCTTGCCCATCAGGTGGAAGGCCCCGAGCGCCTGACCCGGTTTCTGGCCGAGGCGCTGAACGTATCGGTGCAGCTCAAGGAGTTCGTCGGCGTCTGGACTGCCGTTCCCGCCAAGCTGCAGACCCGGCTTGGCAGCGCCTATGCCGCGCTTTGCCGTGGCGCGACGATCGGGCCACGGATATTCCAGCGGCAGAGCCGCATCGAGCTTCGCGTCGGCCCGGTCGGGCTGAACGATTACGTGGCGTTCCTGCCCGGCGGGAAGCGGCTGGAACTTCTGCGGACGGCCGTGCGCGAACTGGTTGGCGACGTGCTCGATGTCGACGTGCGGATCGTTCTCGCCCGCGAAGAAATTCCCGCGGCCAAGCTGGGAACCGCCCGGCTGGCCCACACAACCTGGCTGCCACAAAAGAGCGAGCGCGCGGACGCCGAAGACCTGCTGATGCGGGTCGCGGTCGGCTGGCGGCCGGAAATGGCGGAGGCGGCATGAGCCTCATTCTCACTCTTGAGCAGGGGCCGCGGCCCCAGGCGATGCGCCAGGCCAGCCTGGAAGACGGCGAACTGGTGATCGGCCGCAGCACCGAGGCGGATTGGCGCATCGACGATCCCGACATGTTCGTCTCGCGTGCCCATTGCACGATTGCGAGCGGCCCGGATGGCTACACGATTACGGACACGTCGAGCAGCGGATTGTTCGTAGACGATGCCCACGGCCCGCTGGGTGCCGGCAATTCGGTAGCCTTGCGCCATGGCATGCGGCTGCGGCTGGGTGATTATGTGCTGCGCGTCGACCTTCAGGATGCCGCTACGGCCCAGCCTTCTCCCTTCACTTCGCCGTCCACCGCCTCGCGGGCTCCGGTAGCCATCGACCGCGACGACTTCTTTTCCGCCCGAGTGGAGGAAGAGCCGAAGCGGCAAAGACCGGCCGATCTGCCGAACCCGTTCGAACATCCCGAGCCGGGTGCATATCAAGCGTCGGAACGTTCGGAGGTCAGGCTGCGGTCCTCGCCGGCTTTCGACGACCCGTTCAGCATGGATCCTGTCGCGACGCCGAAACCCGATGCGGAAAAAAGCGACGGTTTTGATGGAAACAGCCCGTTTTTCGGAGGGCCGGTTTCGGGAACGAGGCTTGAGCCGCAGAGCACACCGGCAGAGCGGCAGCCAGCGCCCAGGCCCGCACCATTCCAGAAGCCGGTGGCTGCTCCATCCGACAGCGCGCTTCGCGATGCCTTCCTGCGCGGCATGGGGCTGAACGCTGCCGCGCTGCCGACGAATGACGCCGTTGCCGAGATGGAGGCATTCGGCCGTGAATACAGGCTGATGATGGACGGGTTGATGCAGCTTTTGCGCAAGCGCGCCGAGGAAAAGGGCAATGCCCGCATCGCCCAGACCGTGGTACAGGCGTCCGGCGTCAATCCGCTCAAATTCCTGCCCACCGTGGAGGACGCGCTGGAAACCCTGGTCGCCGAAAGCAGCCCGGGATTTCTCCCCGCCGATGCCGCGATCAAGGATGCCGTGCGCGATCTCGCCCATCACCATGTCAGCGCCTGGCGCGGCATACAGGGCGCGCTGCGGCACATGATCGACCGCTTCGATCCGGCCACCATCGAGGCGGAACTCAAATCACATTCGAAGGCGGATGTGCTTCTGGCCGGCGGCCGCCGCGCCAAGCTCTGGGACCTCTATCTGCAACGCCACCGCGAGATCGCCACGAACGCCGAGACGCGCTTCATGGGCGAGATCGGGGCCGATTTCCGCAACGCTTACGAACAGGAGTAGTGCATGATCCACCGACGCGGTTTTCTCATCGCAATTGGCGCGACTGGCCTTTCAGCCTGCGTCGGCGCACCCAAACCGGCCATGGTCACCGTCGCCCTGAAGGGCGAAGCGGGCATGAACAAGGGGCCTGACGGCACCGATCGCCCGGTCACCGTGCTGATCCTGAGGCTGAAAAGCCTTGGGGCATTCAATACGGCCGACTATTTCGCCCTGCAGGGCGACCCGTCAGCCGCCCTTGGCGCCGATCTCGTTGGGCTCGACCGCATCGCGGTTGCGCCGGGTGCGAGCACGTCCAAGACGATCGGCTTCGAGCCGGAAGCGCCTTACATGGGCGTCGTCGCCCTTGTGCGAGAGCCGGATGGGCGCAACTGGCGCGCCTCGTCGCCGGTCAATCCGAAATCCAAGGTAACCAAGAATGTGACGCTCGGCCCGGGCGGCTTGTCGCTCGGCTGACGGAGAAAAACGCATGAGCGATTCCAACAGGGTGCTTTGGTCCGAGGGTCTGTTTCTTCGGACGCAGCACTTCCAGCAGCAGGACCGCCACACCGAGGACATGCTGCGTGGCGCGTTGCAGGCCGGCCGGTTGCAGACCTATGGCTTCCGGTCGTTGACGCTTGACGAGTCGATGCTGGAGGCCGGGCGCATCGCCGTGCTTTCGGCGCGCGGCATCCTGCCGGACGGCACGCCCTTCGCCATTCCAGAGACGATGGACGCGCCGACGCCGTTGGCGATCACGCCCGAGACCGGCGCCGGCGCCGTTCTGCTTGCCCTGCCGCTGGAACCGCCGGGCGGGGCGAGCTTCGATCCTGCCCATGCAGAGCCGACGGGCGCACGCTATCGCGGCCGCATCGAGTGGGTGCGCGACGCGGTGCATGGCGGCGCGGATGCCGAGGAAGTCGAGATCGCACGGCCGCAATCGCTGCTGCTTGCGCCTACCTCTGCGGTCGGCGGCTACACGGCGATGCCGGTCGCCGACATACTGGGATTGCGGGCCGATGGCGGGATATCGCTGGTCGACAACTTCCTGCCGCCGGCATTGGTGACCGACGCGGTGCCCTGGTATTCGCAGTTGCTTCAGGAAGTCATCACCGGTCTCGACCGCATAGCCGACGCGCATGGCAAGATGGTGCTCGGCGGGCCGGGACGCAGCGTCGAGAACCTGCTGGTGCTCAATCTCGCCAACGAGGCGCGGCCACGGCTGGCGCATATGCTGGCGCAGGAGCTATTTCATCCGGCCGAACTGTTTCTCGAACTCGCAGGCCTGGCCGGCCGCATGGCGACCTATGGTTCGGGTTCGCGGCGGCTGACCGAACTGCCCATCTACGACCATATGGCCCCCGGCCCCGCCTTCTCCGCCCTTGCCGACACGCTGCGCTCGCTGATCCTCAGCCTGCGCTATGTCGAGCCGAAGTCGCGTGCCCTGCCCGTCATGCGGCACGCAACCAATGTCTGGAAGATCCGCATCGACAACCCGAAGGTTCTGACCGCCAGCCGCATCGTGGTGCGGGTGGGGTCGGAACTCTCCGACGAGCAGTTGCGCAAGATTTTCGTCAATCAGGTGACGGTGGGTTCGGCCGACGAATTCGAGGCGCTGTGGAAATCGCGCCTGCCGGGCATTCCGCTCAAACCGCTGCATTCGCAGCCACGCGAGATTCCCTATGACGGCGACCGGCTCTGCCTGGAACTCGACCAGCGCAGCGAACACTGGGCCTCGCTTCTTGATGCGCCGGGCTTCGTCATCGGCGTTTCCGGGGTGCTGCCGAGCGAGCCGCAGGTCGACTGCTATTCGGTAAACAGGTGAGGCGATGAGCAGGGACGATCCATTCGGCCTCTCAGACGATCGCGATCGCACCCGCATCCGCCTTGTCGCAGCACCCCCGCCCGTGCGGCAATACCCGGTTCCGCCGCCCGGCGCACCGCTGAAGCGGACACGGGCGCATCCCAACGCGCTCATCAACGCGTTTGCGCCGTTGCTGGAATTTGCGCCTGAAATGGAAAACGCGTTGCCACCGGAAAATCCGGAGGCGCTGCGCACCCGATTGCTCGAAGAGCTTGTCACCGCGCGCGACGCGGCGATTGCCGGCGGCTCCTCGCTGGCGCGGGCGGATGCCGCGGCATGGTCGGTTGCAGCTCTGCTCGACGATCTTGCACTCAACACGCCCTGGGGCGGCGCCGGCGCCTGGCCGCGCCAGCCGCTCGTCGTCATGCTGCGGGGCGACGTCGATGCCGGCACGCAGTTCTTTGCGCGGCTGGAAGAGCTCGAGCGCCATCCCAACCGCGACCGCGAACTGCTTGAATTGCAATATCAATGTCTGTCGCTCGGCTTTCGCGGCAAGTATCGCGTGCCCGGCCGTGCCGGCGACCGCTCCATCAGCGCCGTGCGCGCTTCCGCAGCGCGCTTCCTGCGCAACGCCGATGCCGAGACCGCACCGCTTTCGCCGCACTGGCGAGGCGTGATCGCTGCAGACGAGCCGTCGCGCTTCATCGTGCCGATCTGGGTGCTTGGAGCAATCGCGGTGGTGCTTGCGACAGCGACGCATATCGGGCTTTCAATGCGACTGAGCGGCGAAGCCGAAAAGCTCACCACGCTGGTCAGTGCATTGCCGCCTTTCGAGCGCGCTGCAATCGTGCGGGCTCAGCGTGAACAACCAGCCCCCGCCGCCGAGCCGGTCGGTGTCGGGCTGCTGCCGGTATTCCAGGCGGCCGCACCCGCCAATCTGGCGCAGGCGCTGAAGGGGCGCGAAAATGTTTCGCTGACCACGCTCATCATCCAGAGCACCAATCCGGAAGTGTTCCAGTCGTCCCGCGCACAGCTCACCGACGGGTTCGAGCCGCTGATCGCCTCGCTCGCTCGCGTGATCCAGGACAATCAGGAACTGGTCGGCGACATCCTCGTCGTCGGCCACACCGATAGCGTGCCGCTCCAGTCGAGCAATCCGCTTTCGACGAACCAGCGCCTGTCGGAAGCGCGCGCCGTGACCATCGCAAACATACTGATCGAAAACGGCGTGCCGCGCGAACGCATCCGCGCCGAGGGCCGCGCGGCGACCAAACCCGTTGCCGACAACAAGACACGCGCCGGTCGCGCGCTGAACCGGCGCGTCGAAGTGCTGATCGAGAAGAGGATGTAGCATGTTCATATTGCGCCTCCTCTGGGCTGTCCTCACCTCGCGCTGGCTCTGGACCCTGATCGGGCTTTCACTGCTGTCGCTGCTGATCTGGGTGTTCGGCCCGATCGTCAGCATCGGCGACAGCGCGCCGTTTGCCTCCGAGACGGTACGGATGGCGATGATCGCGCTGCTTGTGATCCTGTGGCTCGTCTGGCTGATCCTCGCCCAGCGCCGCGCCATCCGCGCCAACCGCCTGTTCGTGGCCGAGATCGCCGCGCCGGTGGAAAAGCCGCTCAGCCCCGGCGACGAAAGCGTTGCGGCAGTCGGCGCGAAGTTCCAGGACATCGTGAACGAGCTGAAGCGGCGCAAGCTCGGCGGGCGAAAATTCCTGCGCGAGATGCCGTGGTACGTCATCATTGGGCCGCCTGCCACCGGCAAGACCACGGCGCTGCGCCAATCCGGGCTCAACTTCCCGATCGACCTGACCGACGATCTGCAAGGCGTGGGCGGCACGCGCAATTGCGACTGGTTCTTTGCCGAGAACTCGGTGCTGATCGACACCGCTGGCCGCTATGTCCAGCAGGAAAGCCAACCGGACGTCGACGCCACCGAATGGCTCGGCTTCCTCGACCTCCTGAAGAAGCATCGCGGGCAGCGCGCGCTGAACGGCGTCATCCTGGCGCTTTCGGTCGATGCGCTCTCCGAGGACGACGCGGCGTTGAAGGCGCATGGACGCAAGCTCCGCAAGCGGCTGATGGAGCTGCAGGAGCGGCTGCAAATCCGCCTGCCGGTCTATCTGATGCTGACCAAGGCAGACCTCATCAAGGGTTTCGAGGCCTTCTTCGGCAGCATGTCGACCGCCGACCGCGAGCAGGTGTGGGGGGCGACCTTCGCGCCCGGCGTGCGCGTCGACGGTGGCGAGGTGGCCAAGGAATTGTCGGCGCTTTCGACCGAACTCGAACGCCGCATGATCCCGCGCATGGAAAGCGAGGAAAGCCTTGCAACACGTGCCGAGATATTCCGCTTTCCGGCACAGGTGGAGAGCCTGTCGGAGCCGATCCGGGTTCTGGTCGAGGCGGTCTTTGGCGAAAGCCGCTACGAGGACAGCGCCTGGCTGCGCGGCATCTACTTTACCTCGGCCACCCAGGAAGGCGCGCCGATCGATCGGCTGACGGCAGCGCTCACCTCCTCGTTCGGCTTGCCGGCGCCGAGAATGGCGCAAGCTCAGCGCATCGACAGGCGCAGCTTCTTCCTGAAAAACCTGCTGACCGAAGTGATCTTCAAGGAAGCCGGGCTCGGTATATTCGATCCAGCGGCCATAAGGCGGCGCGCCTGGATATGGCGTGGAGCAGCTGCTGCTGCCACGGCAGCCGTGTTGATCGCCGGGGCTTTCTCCATCTTCTCCTATCGCAACAACAGCGTAGCGATTGCCGCCCAGGCAAGCCAGCTCGAAGGGCTGCAACCGCTGCTGACCCAGATCGCGACACAGCCTGCACCGGTGGACCGTCTCGACTTGAACGACGCGCTCACGGCGGTGAACCGGGTCGCCGATGCGCGAACCGCAGTGCCCGGCGGCGCGCAGGAACTGATCGGGCCGACGGCAGCGGTCGAACTCAACCGCGCCCAGACAGACGCCTACGATCATACCCTGCAAAATATTCTTGAGCCGCGCATGGTGGCGCTGCTCGAGGCGACGATGTGGCGGCAGATCCGCGATCCGGAATTCCAACTCGGGGCGCTGAAGACCTACCGCATGATGACCGGCCTGGCACAGATGGACACCGACTTCGCGCAGCAATGGTGGGTGGAGCAGCTGCCGAAATTCGCGCCCATACCGCCCTTCCCCAACCAGCCCGCCGCCGACCACCAGATCGCGGCGATCGCCGCCATGGCAACCCAGGACAGCTACATCAAGCCCGACGACGCGCTGGTGGGTGAATCGCTGAAGAGCATCTGCTCGATCTCGCTGCCGCAGCGCGCCTACAATGCGCTGCTGGCCGATCCGGCAGTGACGACGCTGAAGGACTGGATACCAGCCAACTTCGCCGGCCCCAACGGCGCCAAGGTGTTCACCCGCCGCTCGGACAAGACGCTGCGCATCGGCCTTCCCGGTGTCTTCACCTATGCCGGCTTCCACGATGTCGTGCTAGACCGGCTGCAGGATACCGCAGCGCAGGCAGCGCTGGACCGGGCGGTGTTTGCCGGCGGCTGCACCGAAAACTCCGAAACGTCGGTGGCCGCGCTCTCGGAGGATATCCTCAAGCTCTATTATGAGGATTTCATCGCCAAATGGGACGGCCTGCTGCGCGACATCCGGCTTTCGCCGCTGCCCGACCTCCAGACCGCCAACGACAATCTCAAGGATCTTTCCAGCGCCGACTCCGCCCTGCGACGCCTGCTCAATGCGGTCGTGCGCGAGACTGATCTCAACCGACCCGAGGATGACGGCGGCCCGGCTGTCCCGCCCAAGGGTGCCTCGAAAATCCTCTCCAAGCTGGGCAAGATCGGCAAGCTGGCCTCCAGCGGTGCAAAGCTGCTGCCCAGCCTCGGGGCGTCGTCCAAGGTGGACATAACCGGCGGCCCGGTGGCCGAGCATTTCAAGCCGCTGAAGGGCGCGGTCGCCGAAGTCGACGGCAAGCCGCCGGCGCTGGATGCGGCAACCGCGGCGATGACCGCACTTTCTAACGTGCTGCAGACCATCACCGCCAGCCCCAACCCGCAGGATGCCGTCAAGAAGCAAGGTGGGATTGCCGAACTGACCGGGGCGGTGGCCAAGCAGGCTGCAATCCTGCCCCCGCCCGTCGACGAATGGCTGTCCGGCATCGCCAGCGACACCTCCGGCCTGACCGAAAAGGCGGTGACCTCCGAGCTCAACGCCATCTGGCGCGCCGACGTGATGCCCTTCTGCCAGGCAGCGCTCACCAATCGCTACCCGTTCGACCCGGCAAGCACGATCGACGTCAATGTCGCCGACTTCCAGCGCCTGTTCGCCCCTGGCGGGCTGATCGATGCCTTCATCAACACGCATCTCATCAATTATGTCGACACCACCGCCAAGCCGTGGAAATGGCGCGCCGATTTCGGTCTGGATGCTTCCGCCCTCGCTGCTTTCGAGCAGGCGCGGCATATCCGCGACGACCTGTTTCCCGGCGGCACCGGGCCCGTCATGAATTTTACCCTCGAGCCCAAGGATCTGTCGCCGACGGTGATGCGCGTCACGCTCAATGTCGACGGGCAAAGCCTGATCTATTTCAACAACGCCACCCGCCCGCAGCCGATGACATGGCCGGGCAAGGACGGCACCGGCGTCATCACGCTGGCTTTCCAGCCGATGGACGGCTCGCCCGAAATCATGGTGAGCGAAACCGGCGCCTGGGCGTGGCTGAGAATGCTGCGTGGCGGCCAGTTCAGCCCCACCGGTCTGCCTGAAGCCTACAAGCTTCGGCTCACCACCCACGGCTTTTACGCCGACTTCGAGCTCAAGGCGGCCAGCGTCGAGAATCCCTACAATCTGCAGATGTTCGCGAGGTTCACATGCCCGACGAAGATCTGATTCTCCCCGGCTATTTCGGCAAGCTGCCGACTGCGGGAGACTTCGTCACCGCGGGGCTCGCACCCGGTTTTGTCCAGCGCTGGGACCGCTGGGTCGCGCGGCATCTGGCGGCGCATTTCGAGCTATCGCATCCGCCGCTGCGTTTCCTGCTCGGGGCGGAAGCGTTCGGGCCGGCCGCCGGCGTGGTGCTGCCGAGCAACGACCGCATCGGCCGCCGCTTTCCACTCACGCTCGCAGCACCGGTGCCGGAAGCCATCACCGGCATGACGATAGCCGCCGACGACTGGTTCGAAGCGCTGGAAGAAATCGGAGAACTGGCGCGAAGCGGTGAGATCGATGCCAGCGCGCTCGCGGCAAATCTGGCCACCCTGCCCTTTCCACTTTCGGCCACGGAAGGCGAGCCCGTCTGGCGCATGGCTTTCTGGACACGCTCGTCAGACCTCATCGACGTCGACCCGGAAGCCCCTCGTGCGGCACTCGATTATCTGCTGTCCGAATGCCGGGAGGCCGGCTGATGGAGATATGGAATCAGACCGGCTTTCCGCACGAATTCACTATGGGCATGGACAAGGCCGCGCACGAATATGTCGTGGTGGTGGTCAAGGGAACCTTCGACTTTCCCGAAACGCCCGGCGGCCCTGTGCGCAAGTCGGCCGAGCAGGTGCCGCTGGTCATGGCCGATACGCAGACCGGCGAACCCGGTTATTCGGCCACTCTGTGGGAAACCGATTTCGCTTTCCGCAAACCCCGATGCGACGTGATCGCCAACGGCTGTGCCTATGCTCCCGGCGGACGCCCGGCCGAGCGCGTGCCGGTGGGCATCAAGGTCGGGAACTGGTCGAAGCTGTTCGAGGTCATTGGCCACCGCGAATGGCGCGCGATCGGCCCGCTCTTTTCGGCCACGACGCCGATGCCGTTCCTGCGCCAGCCCTTCTCCTACGACACCGCCTGGGGTGGCGTGGACAGGCTCGACCCGGAAGACAAGCTGCCGGGCAGCTACAAGTTCAATCCCGTCGGCACCGGCTGGGCGAGGCCGAAGAACCAGAGGCTGATCCCCGGCCTGGCGCTTCCCAACACGCAAGCGGTCGGCGAGGAAATCGGCTCGCCCTTCGGCGAATACCAGCCGATGAGCTTTGGGCCGATGGGCCGCGGCTGGCCGGGCCGCATCGAATATGGCGGCACCTATGACGACAACTGGGCGAAAAACATCTTCCCCTTCCTGCCGCCGGATTTCGACGAGCGCTATTTCCAGATGGCGCCGGCCGACCAGCAGATCGACCACCCCAAGGGCGGCGAAGAGGTGATGCTGGTGAACTTGACGCCGGCGGGTAGGGAAAGCTTTCGGCTGCCGAAGACGGCGCTGCCAATGACGCTGTTCAAGGCGCGCACGAAGGTCTTTGACGGTGAAGTTCTGCCCGACACGGTGCTGTTCGATCCCGAAAACCGTCGCTTCTCGCTGGTCTGGCGCATGTCGCAGCGCATTCATCGTACCATTCTTGATTTTTCGGAATGCTGGGTAGGTCCGCCGAGCGAGTCGATGTTGCGGGCAAAAGCGACGGGGCGGCGCTACATCCGCTCAGATGGAGTTTCGGAAGACGAGGAGGCTGAGCAGGCATGACGACGTTGCTCGACATCGTTTCTGTCGGAATGGTCACAGCGGTCGGTCTTGACGCACCCTCGGCTTGCGCTGCGATGCGAGCTCGCCTCGATGGATTTCAGGAAACGCGGTTTAATGGCCCTCAGGGAGAATGGGTGGTGGGTGCGCCCGTGCTGCTGCCACGCAACTGGCTGGGCCAGAAACGGTTGGCGCATTTGGCCGCGGGCGCGATCACCGAAGCGTTCCAACATGCGCCAGAAGCGCGTGGGCGGACTGCGCTAATTCTTTGCCTTGGTGAGGAGAACAGACCCGGCCGTCCAATTCGAAATGCAAGTAATCTCCTTCGTGATATCGCTGAGATTGTCGAAGTGGAGCCTCACTCGCGGTCCCGCATCGTGCAGTATGGGAGACCTTCAGGACATGCCGCGCTCGACTATGCGCGACGCATGATTTCTGCAGGCGAGGCATCATATGTGATGGTTGCCGGGGTAGATAGCTATCTGACCACGGAAACCATCTCGTATTATCTCGATCGCAAACGCCTTTTGGGACCGACTAACCCCAACGGCTTTATCCCGGGTGAGGCAGCCGCAGCGGTATTGTGTTCGGCCTCGCGCAAGCCGGACCGTCTCCGACTTTTCGGACTTGGCCTCGCGCGCGAGACAGCATCTATTTACAACAAAGAAGACTTGCCGCTTCGGGGAGACGGCATGACAAGCGCATATCGGTCGGCATTTTCTGAAACCGGTATTGAAATGAACCAGCTCGGCTACCGAATTTCAGACCTGGTGGGCGAACAATATTGGTTCAAGCAAACCACGCTGGCCTCTTTGCGCATCCTGCGCGGTCGTCATGACTTCCAGGATCTATGGTCGCCAGGAGAATCGATTGGCAATGTCGGGGCGGCAGTCGTGCCACTTATGATTGGCATGGCACAGATTGCAGCCATCAAAGGTTACGCGGCAGGCAATCCTGTTCTGATCGAAGCATCGAACAGCGCAGGAGCTTGCGGGGCAGCCGTTCTGGGCGTTGCCGCCTGATGTCAAACGTTTTTGCGAACTCGCTGGAAATTTCCGGAAAGGCGGTCAGCGCAAAAGTCATCGCCGCCTTTCCCGATGTGTGCTTCACGCCACCCGAGAACCCCGCAACACCGCCGGGCGTGCCTGTTCCCTATCCTAGCTTCGGTATGGCTGGAGATACCGAAAAAGGCACTGGGACAGTCAAGATCGGCGGTGAAACAGTCAACATCAAGAATAAGTCTGACTTGTCAAAAACGACCGGCACCGAAGCCGGCGCTGCAGCGAAAAAGGGCATCATAACTTCCAAAAACACCGGCAAGGAATACGACAACTCCTGGTCGAACAACGTCAAATTTGATGGCGAGCCGGTCATACGCTTCACGGACCTCGCGACAAACAATCATTCATCTCCCGCAGCGAACACTCCCCCTTGGCCAATACAATGCAAGGTTCAGCCGGGTTGGAATGCTACTTGTGAAAAAGTTCTGCTGAAGATGACAGTATACGATCCAAACAAGTGCGACACACCAGACTATGAGGCACACCACGTAATCGACAATAGCTCATTCACTCGAGTTGGCGCCAGAAGCGCCACGAAAGAGTCTTTCAAGTCCGCAGCAAACATGGGCGCACGAGCATGGAAGGCGCTCAGGAACCTCTTCCAGAAGCCCAGCGCCCATCCGGGTTCCAACTACCACGAAGGCGACGCACCTGCCATTTGCCTGAAGGACAGTCAAACACAGGGCGAAGAGCATAGAATTGCTCACGACGTAAGCAGAGCTGAAGCAAAAAAAGTCGCTGTCGATGGCAAGTGGACATATAAGCAAGCCAGAGCGGCAGGTGTCGAATCCGTCAAGCAGGCGGCCAAGCTCACCGATGAGGAAGCCGAATGCGTCGGCCTCGTTCTGGATGCCTACTACAAAGACAAGATGGACTGCACCGACAGTACGCAGATGCGTGCGGCCGGCAGGCGACCGCCTGGCGGCTCACAATTTGCAACGGGTTCAGGTTCGTCCGTTCCGAGCAGTCCGTGTCCCCCATAGGAGGTTAAATTGGAGTTCGCAACACCTGACACTCTTTACTCAAAACTCGTGACTATCGTCGACGATGGGACAAGTTTCATTCTATGCCATCCGCGCGACGATACGGGTACAGACCCCGACATTTCGATCCTGTTCAGGGCTCGCTCAGGAACTGCAGAAGTCTTGCGCGTTTTCGATCGCGAGATACCATCCATGACAGCTCTTGCAGACAAAATCGTCCTCGTTGACGATGATTGCGGAGTTTACATTTTTGCCGCCGGTGATTGGTCCGAGTGGACCGACATGGATCCCAAACTGGCAAGAATTTCCAACCTGCGAACGGTCCGGAGTAAGGTCTACGGGCTATGCTATGATGGAATAATTTACCGCTGGGATGAGCCCAACTGGACCCAGGTTACCGATGGAATACCAAAACTCTATCTGCATGATTTGAAAGGAATAGGTCAAAACGGATTGCTTGCCTCCGGCAGCGGCGGTTTTTTGGCGGAAGTTGTCGGAAGGGGCTTCGATCGTTACGACATTCCAACGAATATGAATCTCACCTGCATACTTCCACTTGGCGGAGCGCAGCTCCTTGTCACGGGTTGGGAAGGAACCGCACTTCTGGGTGAAAGGGATGAAATGCAATTTGTTGATCAGGGCGCGCGCGACGACATCACTTTTGCAGAAGCGGTGAGATGGCAGGGCCGCACACTCGTAACGGCCAGGGATGAAATTCTGGAGCTTAAAGACAACACCTTGGTAGTGGCGTGGACCACACGCAATTTAGGGTTAGTCACGTACGAAGAACAACTTTGGAAACATAGCAACGAAGGCGCCGCATACCATTCATCCGGCGAGTGGACAAATGTGCCGCTCTCAGTGGATATGGATCTCTGAGCCAGTTCGTTTAAGGCCTACCGAAGCCCGGCGTCCAGCGACGCCCGCACCTTGTCGATATCGAGGTCCCTGATGCGTATCGCAGTCTTCGATGAAAGCGCCTTGACCACGAACAGTTCGCCAGCCTCCAGATATTCCCTGAACAACTCCTGGGCAATATCCTTGCCGTCCTGCCCGGCGACACGCAGACCATCAAGATGGGCCTCGAGCCGCTCGATGAGTCGTGCAATGCGCACGTCATCCAGTTCAGGATTTTCTTCGGGATGAAGCAGATGGCGGTCATAAACCGCCCAGAGAAATGCCGCCATTTCAGCATGCTGGCGGACGATTTCACGCAAAATAGGAGCGGACATCAGTTTAGATTCACCGAGCCGCCACGAATTCGGTTCGCGGCACTCGCGTGGCTCGTCAGATATGTACCGCGAATTACTATGCGGCCGTCCTTCTCCATCACGATCATGGCTTTACCGCAACGCAATTCAAGTCGGTTTTCAGCGGTGATTTTCACCGTTTCGCCATCGTGGACAACACGCCGCGAAGTGGTTTTCCGTGATGGTTGAATGACGCGTCCAACGATCAAAGGTCGCATCAGATCGCCCTCCTGAAATAAGAGGGCCACTTCCGTTCCCACCATCTCCGATGTCAATTCTGCGAGGCTGCGCGCAGGGACGGCTTTTTCAATTGGATTGCCGGGGAAAACAACAATTGGCACGTTCTGCTCGAAGCCGAGGAAAACACCAATTACCACACCGTCAATTCGTTCCCGAACGTCGCTCATCGTTGGACCCTCAGTTTTGCTTTATTTCTGAACCCTTCATCACGATATCGCTGGACGCCTTCACATTGATCTTTCCCTTGCCGTTCACCGAGATATTCTTACCCTCGATTGAAATCGTGCCGTCCTTCTTCATCGCTATCGAAGCAGAGCCGCATTTGATGACGAGCGCGTCGCCGGCTTGGATAAGCAAGTCTTTGCCGATCTTGAGCAGCCCGTCTTCGGTGATCTCGACGGTACTTCCCTTCTTGACCTTCACGACGCGCGCGCCGGTGATGTCGGTAACGTCGTCGTTCTTGATCTTGGCGTCACGGCCTTTACTGATATCCGTACTGTGCTGGCCGGTGATCTTGAAGGTCTGATTGCCGCCAACATCCACCGATTGGTTGGATTTGACTTTCCAACTATCCGAAGCCCCGATGTCGTGGCTCTGGGTGGCAATCACCGTCACGCTGCGCGTCGCGCCAATCGTATTGGTCTGAGCCAATGCCACGCTGCGCGTCTCGGTCGCCAGGACGGAATCGATGCGCGCTGCCTTGACCGTGACCGTCTGGATAGCGCCGACGGTCTGTGTGTGGTTGGAATCGATGTTCTCGGTCGAATTCGCCTTGACGTGGATCTTCTCGTCGGCGCCCACTGTCAGCGAACGATTGATGCCCACGGATTCAGTGTCGTTGGAGCCGATGTCCACCTTGCGGTCGACGCCAACCTTGGTCGTCTTGTTCTTGCCAACGTCCTCATCGAGATTGACGCCAACGGAGTGCTTGGCGTTGTTGTCGATGCGGTCTGACTGGTCGTGCTGCACCAGCTTGTTGCGGTCGTTCTTGACCAGCAGCTTGTGGTCCTTCTGGGCCTGGAAATTGACCAGTTCGGAGCCGGCCTTGTCCTCGAACATCATCTCGTTGTAACCGCCGCCGCCCGGCGAAGAATTGGTCTTCAAGCCGGATTGCGTCGCATTGCCGGGAAGCCCGTAAGGCGGCATCTCGTTGGCGTTGTAGACCCTGCCGGTAATGACGGGCAGGTCGGGATCGCCTTCGAGGAAATCGACGATCACCTCCTGGCCGATGCGCGGTATCTGGATGAAACCCCAGCCGCCGCCACCCCAGCTTTGCGAAACGCGCACGAAGCAGGAGCTGTTCTGGTCCTTCTTGCCTTCGCGGTCCCAATGGAACTGGACTTTTACGCGCGCATATTTGTCGGTGAAGATTTCCTCGCCTTTCGGCCCAACGACCGTCGCAGTCTGCGGGCCGCGCATGATGGGGCGCGGGGTGATGCGGGGCGGACGATAGGTCACCGCGGTTGGTGCCACCTCCATCACCACCTGGTAGCTCTCGCCCTTGCTGTCGGTGCCGGAATGATAACTCGGATCGTACATGCTGTAGTCGGCGCGCAATACGAAATATTCCTGGTTCTGGTCCTTGCGCGGAAAGCCGTCGAGCTTGAAGGTGGAGCCTGAAAACAGGCCGCGAACCGTGCCGGCTGCGGCAATGCGCTGGTGTGCCGCCTGAAGCTCCTCGCGCCGGATCGCGGCTATCGCGTCGCCGCGGCCCAGCTCCAGATGCGCGCCGGGCTGGCGATAGTGCTCGCCCTTTGCCCTTTCATGGGAAAAGGGCTGAGCCGATTTCGTCTTCAGGTCGGCGGACGGTTTGGTGAAATCGTAGTCGGTATGCGCATAGGTTCCGGGCAGGACCGACCGGCCGGGAATCCACTCGGTTATGTATTCCACGTCGCGCCGCGTCGCCTCGCCCTCGAAGTGATAGGGAACCGTTTCGGCGCCGGGAGCCGGCTTCAGCTTGCTCATCGCGTCGGCCAGGATCAGCGTGTGGTCGCCGTCGGCGTATTCGAAGAAATACATGATGCCTTCGTGCTCGAGCAGGCGCTGCACGAAATCCAGATCGCTTTCATCGTACTGGACGCAGTATTCGCGTGCGGGATAGGAGCCCTGCAGCCGTTTTTCGAATTTTCCCGGCGCATGCTTGGCGAAAATCTTCTCGGCTATCTCGATGACGCTCAAGCCCTGGAAAATGCGGCAGTCGAATGTGTGGCCGAGGAACCAGAGCCAAGGACGCACCGTGGCTTCATAGTGCGCAAGGCGATCCTCGATGCGGGTCAGACGGAATTCCGAGACGATGCCGCTGAACCAGCGTTTCGGACCACCGGATTCGCCCTCCACGGACAAGACGCCACCGAGCATCTTCAGAGGATCGATATCGGGGTCCTTGCTGACGAAACCGACCGTGAAGCCGAAGCAGCGGCTGACCTCGTCGCGCCCGACGAGATGCGTGAAGATCAGCTTGTCTCCGCCGAGCGGTGTTCGGACGACAGTGGCTTCGGGCATTTTCGGGTGCGCCTTTCTAGAGCCTGCCGTGAGCGTCAGCCGCTATCTGCGGCAAAGGCATGGCGGCGAATTCGGCGAACCGCGGCTGACCGCACCATGCCGACGACACGTCTGACATACGAAATCGCACCCGACCTCCGATATGAAGCATGTCACACAGCCCCGCTGCCATTCGAAATCAATTCGTCAAAAAATGCCGCCAATGCCGATGCCCGCGCCGATATCCGGCGGAGGTGCGGCGGGCCTGGCCTTCTGCTGCCGCTGAACCTTCTCGCGCTGGGGCGCACGCCCCGAAGACCGGCTGGCTTTCGTACCGTCGCGAGCGCGATCCATGGTTGCGGTCTTGACTGGCTTTGGCGCCGCGACTGGCTGCCGGCAGACCCGTCCGGAGCGAAGGAACAGATCGCCGAGAAGATCCAGATTGGGTTCGGGCACTGCGTTGGCCTGCTTTGTCTGCCGGTAGTAATCGGAAAGCGCTTTCTGGGAGCCCTGCCCCCAGACGCCATCGATGGGCTTTCTGTAGCAGCCCAGCCTCGACAGTTCGGCCTGCACGCGGCGGCTGACGTCGGAACCGTGCTGGTTTGCAACGTCACTACCGTTCTGGTCGGCGCCCGATACGACCGATCCCAGGGCTGACGCCACGTCCTTCTCCAGATCCGCCGGAGCCAGGCTCGCCATCTGCTGCTGGCCGGCGTCGTTCTGGCTGGCGGGATCGGCCGAGCGGACAATCTCGGGCAATTGCCGACCCAGAAGCAGGACCGTGCTTTGCAGGTCGCTGTCGGCCGATGCCAGCTGGGTCATCAGCTTTGCCTTGGCGCTCGGAATCTGGAGTATCCTGTTGAGGGTCGCGCCGAGCTCCTGTGGGTCGATAACCTGCAATTCGGTGAAGTAGAATTGCTCGCGCAGGTTCGACTGATCCCAAGGCACCTGACTGCCGAGCGTGCTCGCCTCCGTCGCGTTGCGCACCCGGATCATCATGTCGGAGATGCTGAGGCCCGGAAACTCGATGTTCTCCAGCAATGCCTTGGTGAACGGGCTGTTCTGGCCGGCACCGTCGACGGTGACATTGCCCGGCTGGGTGGCAAAGGCGATGAAGGTGTTCTCGCCGACTTCGACCTGCGCAAGACCACGGCCGACGCCAGCCGAGTCCAACCCCAGCGGCGTATTGCGGCAGGCATCGAGGAATATGAAGGTCGGCCGATCGCGACTGGCAAAGCGCGCGATCACATCGTTCAGCTTCACCGCCTTGGCCGTCAGGTTGCCGACGTTGGCCGGGTCAAGCGAGTCCACCGGCAACAGAAAGTTCTGGCCGTCGACCTGCACGCCGTGGCCGGCATAGAAGATCAGGACGGCGGTGTAGCTGTCCAGCTTGCCCTCGAAGCGTTCGAAGATCTTTTCGAATTGATCCGATGTCTCATCGGTTCCGACCACGACTTCAAAATTCAGCCGACGCAGGCTTTCCGAGAGTTTGGTGGCGTCGTTGGCCGCGTTGGGCAGGTCCTCATAGCGATCGCTCTGATAGTTCGAATTACCGATGACGATCGCGAGACGCTTGGGCTGGGCGGGCGTATTATGGTTTTCCGCGGCGGCGAACACCGGAAGCGGAATCACAAGGCAAAGCGCCAGGAAAGACAGCAAGACCAAGAATTTCCCGGAAGGTTTCATATCGATAACCGCTTTGATGTCTCTGCAGTTAATTCCTTCAAAACAGCATAACTTACGCTGCTTGAAGATGATGGCACTAAATCGTTCGATTTTCTACAGAAACAATTTGAATTGACCGGCATCGGCCAGCCGAAAATGCAACGGGCGACCTTTCACCACCTCTACTCGTGGGAAGGTTATCCCCAGCGTCAAAATGCTCAACTCCCGAATTTGGCACTGAAGCGGCGCTCACTATCGGCCAATTGAGGTATCCGCCGGTTAAATACCCGTCAAAGATGATGAGCTATTACTGTAAATCATCAATTTTCAAAGAGAATTTGACGCGAAGCAACCTAGAATTGTTCGTGTCTTTATTGCAACATTAAATCGATTATCTTCTCTACCTGCGGATGAGGTGTTGTAAGCAATGAGATGCTCGCCTAGCATTTCGAGCATAAGCCGAACAAAAAATAGATAAGCCCGGGAGCGTTCAAAGAATCCATTTTCAGTAAGGCCGCTCCGCGTGTCGGGCCGGCCGGGATGGGCCAATGACCAGGGACACAAGAGCCGCTCACCTCGCCGGCGTTTCCATTTTAGCGCTTGCCATAGGCTATACGATCTACCCTTCCAGCGCCCAGGCGTGCGAAGCTACCCGGCAGCCCTCCGAGGGCCCGATCAACTCGATCGCCGTCGTTTGCGACGACGCCGAGACGGAAGTCATCACGACCGATTATCCAACGTTTCTGCTCAGGCAACTGGGCACGGAATATAACGGCGCTGGCAACGACACCTTCACGGTGACGGGCGACGTGGACATCCAGCAGGACGACAACAGCGAAGGCGAGCCGTTTTCGGACTTTTCGATCGACATGGGTGCCGGCACCGACAATTTCAGCATGAAGGGCGGAAGCTTCATCGGGCGGGACACCGAAGCTGGCGACGCCCCGATCATCCAGCTTCTGACCGGTGCGGGCAATGACATCGTCACCATCGGAGCCGGTACGTTCGGCGGCAGCATCTTTGCCGGATCGGGGGACGACCAGATCACCGTCTCAGGCGGTACGGTGGATGGCGACATCTTCGGCAGCGGGGATGACGATACGATAAACGTTACAGGCGGAGCCATTACCGGGTCGGTTTTCGGCGACGACGCGGAATCGATCGGTGACGATACGATCACCATATCCGGCGGCACGATCGGCGGCAGCGTCTTCGGCGGCGACGGCATCGACACCGTTACGATCTCCGGCAACGCTCAAATCGGCGTGGCGGGCGATGGCCCGGATTCCGTGGGCCTAGAGGACGGCAACGATATATTCCGGATGACCGGAGGAACATTGTCCGGGTCCGTCAGCGGAAATGCCGGAAACGATAGCATCACCATATCCGGCGGCAGCGTCGGCACCTTCGTCGCCGGCAATGAAGGCGTCGATACGATCGACATATCGGGCACGGCGATCATCGGCGAGCAGGTGACTGCCGGCGAAGACAACGACATCGTGACCATTCGCGGTGGCACGGTGACCACCTTCGTCGATGGCGGGTCCGGCGACGACGACATTACGGTGAGTGGCGGCGCTATCAACGGCGATGTCTACGGAAATGATGGCGACGACACGATAGAGGTCTCGGGGGGAACGATCGGCGGCACGCTTTTCGGCGACGGTGGTGAAGGCACAGGCAACAATACGATTTCGATCTCGGGCGGCTCGATCGCGGGTGGTGTCGTTGCCGGCAATGGAAACGACGACGTAACCGTCTCAGGCATAGCGCAGATAGAAACCTCCGTCCTGCTTGGCGGCGGCAACGACACGTTCGACATGAGCGGCGGCACGGTGACCACCTTCGTCAACGGCGGGTCCGGCAATGACAACATCGAAGTGAGCGGCGGGACTATCGGCGGCGATGTTCTCGGCGGCAGCGGAAACGACATCTTCAACATTTCCGGCGGGTCGATAACGGGCGCGCTATTTGGCGACGGCGTAGAGGCCACCGGCGACGACACGATCGCGGTTTCGGGCGGTACGATCACCGGCGGTGTCTTTTCAGGCAGCGGCGCCGATGAAGTCACGGTTTCGGGCACAGCGCAAATCGGCGCGCCCGGCGCCACCTCCGTCGATCTCGGCGCCGGTGACGATACATTCGATATGACCAGTGGGACGCTCGCCGGATCGGTCGATGGAAATGCCGGAAACGACACCATGACGTTAAGCGGAGGGACCGTCGGCGGTGACGTTCTCGGCGGCAGCGGGAACGACGACCTCAACATTTCCGGCGGATCCATAGCCGGAGCGCTGTTTGGCGACGGCGTGGAAGCTACCGGCGACGACACGATCGTGGTTTCGGGCGGGACGATTACCGGCGGTGTCTTTTCAGGCAGTGGCGCCGACGAAGTCACGGTCTCGGGCACAGCACAGATCGGCGCCCCCGGCGCCACCTCCGTCGATCTCGGCGCCGGCAACGACACGTTCGACATGACCGGCGGGACGCTCGCCGGCTCGGTCGATGGCAATGCCGGAACCGACACGATGACGTTAAGCGGCGGCACGGTCGGCGGCGATGTTCTCGGCGGCGATGGCGACGATACCGTCGACGTCTCGGGTGGCGTGGTAAATGGATCGGTGATCGGCGGCGCAGGAACCGATGTCGTCACCATCAGCGGCGGAACCATTGCCGGTGACGTTCAGGGCGAAACGGTCAATCTCAATGGCGGAACGATCGGCGGCGACATCACCGGAATTTCCAGCGACACGCTGACGATCAATGCCGGAACGAATCTCAACTTGCGCGATGGCGTGGTGTTCCAGGGCACGAACGCGGTCGGCACGATCACCGACACCGACCTTGCACGCGCAAGCGGCGACACGTTCCGAAGCCAGAATTTCGTTGGATTTTCCAGCCTTACCGTAAGCGGCGGCTCCAGCAGCATCGGCTTCAAGGATGGCACGCAGACAATCGGCAATCTGGCGCTCCTGAACGGTTCGACCCTATACGTTGCGGGCGATGTCAGCCTGCTCGCGCCGGTCGACGGGTCCGCTCTGGCGGCATTGGTGACCGGCACTGGCAATGTCTCGGCGACCAACGCCACCATAACCATGATCAACAACGACCCGACCGACCGCTTCAGCGTCGGCAACCTGACGCTCAATGGTGCGACGCTCGGCATCGACATCAACCAGCAGGCGGGACTGGGCGACCGCTTCATCCCGGCCGGGCAATTCCAGGCGAGCGGAACGAACACGGTTCTCGTCAATCTCCTGGGCACGCCGGTCTTTACCGGTGTCAGCATCATCCCGATTGCGCCGGTGGCCGGTGAAGTCGTGCCCACCACCGGCGCGCCTTCGCCGATCTTTCTGGTTGGGGGAATACCGAACACACCCGGCTCGCTCTTCGCCTATGACGTGATCACCGGCAGCAATGGCGGCATCTATTTGCGCGCCCTGCCCTCGGATCTGGTTTCGCCGCAGGCGACACGCGTGGCGATCGACTCGCAGCCGATCGAAACGGTCACCGCGGCCATCGAACAGATCACCGACGACGCGCTTGCCTTTGCGCTCGATTTCCCGAAAGGCTCCGGCCGTTCGGATGCCGCACCTGGCTTCGGCGTCTATGCGTCCGGGCAATTCGCGGCAGTGAGCCATGACGGCTTCACCGTGTCCGACGGCACCAGCAGCCTTCAGGGACCGCCCTTCACCGCGCACGACTTTTCTCTCGCCGGCAGCGTCGAACTGGACGTCGCGAAATATTACGGCTTCGACCAGACCTACGGGCTGAATGTCGGCCTCTTCGGCGGCTACGCCTCTTCCGACGTGACGATGGATTCCATCCAAGGGTTGGGGAGCGTCGGCAACGCCGACAACAAGAGCGGAATGATCGGCACCTATGGCCTGTTCCGCACCGGCATGACCTACGGGCTGGTTTCGGCCACCACCTTCATCGGCCAGACCGATATCAACAACGACATCCTCGCCTCGACGGGCAATTATGACACGGTCGGCTATGCCCTCACCGGCTCGGTCGGGCATATCTTCCCGCTGGGCGACAAGTGGAAGTTCGATCTTCGCGGCGGCGCGCTCTGGGCAACGTTCGAAGGCGACGCCTTCACCGACAGCCAGGGCAACGAGTTCGGCAAGTCGAAAGTGTCCTTCGGCGCGCTCAAATTCGAGCCCGGCTTCTATGGCGACTTCGCCCTCGACAACGGTATGGCGATCAGCCCCTATGCCCGCCTGGAGCTGCAACAACGCATCGGCTACCGCAACACCGGAAGCATTGCCGGGCTGGACTTCGAGTTCGACGACGCCGATTTTTCTGTAGCCCTGTCGAGTGGCCTCAACCTCCAGCTCTCCAAGACGACGACGCTCAGCGGCGAGCTGAAGACCAAGTTCTCATCCGACAGCCAGTCGCTGGCCGGCAAGATCGGCATCAAGGCGAAGTTCTAAGCCATTGCGGCGGCGTTCAATTACGAGGGGAAACGATTTGGCGCGAATCCGGGCAAGCAGGTTTGCGGCAATCGGCATCGCTGCCGTCCTTTGCATTTGCGCAGGCCTGTCTTTCGCGACGGCGCAGACGAAGACGCAAGCCAAACCGACCACCGATGAAAAGCCGCAGCCAGGCTGGCGGATAAGCTGCCAGGGCGACGCGGCGTCGAAGAACCTTTCATGCACGCTCGGGCAACTATTGAGAGAGAAGCAGACCGGCAAGCGCCTGCTTGCCGTTTCGATTTTCAGGAAAGACAAAAGCGCGCCCTACACGATGCGACTGAACCTGCCGCATGGCTTGCTGCTGACCAATGGCGTCAAAGTCTGGATCGACGAGAAGACACAGAAAACCTATCCGATCGTTACCGCCGACCAGCGTGGCAGCTACGCGGTTATCCCGCTCGACGCCGGCATGATCGACGGATTGAAGCAGGGAACCCTGCTGAATGTCGGCGTCAGTTCCTACACGGGCGGAGACATCATCTTCCAGTTGTCGCTGGCCGGAATTACCACCGGTCTCGCGAAAATCTGATGCAAGCCCTTGGATCATCAATAGATGATCCAGCCTGTTACCGAGCAACCCGGCAAAGATAAGAATGGGTTCAGCCTACGCCTATTTTCACCTCGACAAGTATTGTTGCTTGTGACCAGAATTTGTTTGTGCCGTTGGCGATGACCCAATATTTACGGAGGATCATCCAGATCTTAAGGCCATCATGGAAAGCCGAAGATGAGCGGAAAGAATGATCCGTTCGGAAGAGAAGGAAAAACCGTCATCGCCCCCTCCCCGGGCGCAGCGTCAAGGCGTGATTTTCGCGAGAGCGTGCCGCCAGCGCCGGGTTTACAAGCTTCGGCGCGGCCGCCGGTCACCGGCACGATACTCAGTCCCGCATTTCCCGTTGCCAACCCCGAAACGGGAGCGCGACAGCCGGAACAGCCGTCGCCGCGTTTTGCTCTCGATACCGCGCTGAATGCAGCGAACGGTGTAAAGTTTCCATCGTCCAATCCGCTGATTTCAGCGGCGGCGCCCTTGCTGATCCTGCTCGGCAGACTGCGCCTTCACAGCACGGAAATTCAGGTCGCACCGCTGACGAACCAGCTTTCGCGGCTGGTGACCGAGTTCGAGCACAAGGCCACCGATGCGGGCGTTGCGCAGGACGAAGCATCGGTCGCCAAATATGTGCTGTGCGGCACTGCCGACGAAATCGTGCAGAACCTGCCAGGCGTCGATCGCGATGCCTGGACGCTGCACAGCCTGCTGGTGAAATTCTTCCAGGTCCGCTCCGCCAGCGTCGGGTTCTTCGAGGAACTGGACAAGGCGCTCGCGGCGCCAGAGCAGCGCTACGATTTGCTTGAACTGATGCACGCCTGCCTGCTGCTCGGCTTTCAGGGGCAGTATCGCGGCACACCGGGCGGAAATGCTCTGTTGCAGCGCGTGACAGGCAACCTTCATCAAAGGATGCGACAGATCAAGCCACTGCCCGACGATGAGATTTCGCCGCGCTGGCGCGGCATGGCGTTGCGCCGGGCGGGCGTTGGTCTGCGCGTGCCGCTGTGGGCTATTGCGAGCTTTGCCGGCGCCATACTTGTCGGCGCGTTTTTTCTCCTGCGCTTCCTGATCGGCAACGAGGCCAACGCGCTGGAGACGCGGCTTGCGGGCCTGAGCCCAACGGCGGCGATCAAGATCGATCGCGTGGAGCCCGTCGCGTATACACCGCCGCCGCCTCAGGAAAGCACCCAGTTGCAGCGTGTTCGCACAGCACTGGCCGATGAGATCGCCGCCGGGACGATGACGGTCGAGCCATCAGGCGACCAGATCGTCGTGAGCGTCAGCAACGCGGTGCTGTTTGCTTCCGGCAAAGTCGACGCCCGGAAGGAATTCGAGCCTGTCGGCAAGAAGATCGCCGAGGCGCTGGACAAGGAGCCCGGCCCGATCAGCGTGATCGGCCATACAGACAATGTGAAACCCAAGGTTTCGAGCCGGTACAAGTCGAACCACGACCTGTCTCTGGCGCGTGCTGCATCCGTGCAGGCCGTGCTGGCAAAGTCGCTGTCCGACGCGGCGCGGCTCAAGGTCGACGGCAAGGGCGATCTCGAGCCGATCGCAGACAACGGCACACAGGAAGGCCGCGCGACGAACCGGCGCGTGGAAATCATGATCCCGAAGGAAGAAACGCTGCAATAGGACCGCATGGACCGCAAGCAACCGATATTCACCTGGCTCGGGGCACTTCTCGCCCTGCTGGGCCTCGTTTGCTTCGGATTGGCCGTCTGGTTCGCCGGCCCTCTGATGGCGTTCAACGGCTCGCAACCGCTCGATTCGGACTGGGTTCGGGCGGGTGTGATAGCGGCCGCAGCCATTCTGGTCGCCGGCGCTTACGCCGCTCGCGCATTGAGGGCCCGCGGCGCACAAAAGGCCATCGAGACAGCGCTCCTTTTGAATGACGATCAAGGCAGCGACGGCCCGCTGCTCGCCAAGCGGATGGCCGACGCCATAGCGGTGCTCAAGCGCGCGAGCGGCAAAAGCTCGTTCCTCTATGAAATGCCTTGGTATGTCGTCATCGGGCCGCCTGGCGCCGGCAAGACCACTGCTCTGGTCAATTCAGGACTGAAATTTCCGCTCGCCGAAAAAGAGGGTGCAGCACCCATCGAGGGCGTCGGCGGCACCCGCAATTGCGACTTCTGGTTCACCGACGACGCCGTGCTGATCGATACGGCGGGACGCTATACGACCCATGAATCCGACGCCGAGGCGGACAAGAAAAGCTGGCTGTCGTTCCTTTCGCTGCTCAAGCAAAACCGGACAAGACAGCCGATCAACGGCGTTATCCTGGCCATCAGCGTCGAAGACTTGCTGACCTTGCCCGAATGGGAGCTGGCATCTCATGCCAACGCCATCCGCAAGCGCCTGTTCGAACTTCTTCAGGAGCTGAAGGTCGATTTTCCGGTCTACGCTCTCTTCACCAAGGCCGATCTGATCGAAGGTTTTCGCGAGTATTTTGGCGGTTTCACCGAAGCTCGCCGCCGCAAGGTGTGGGGCGCGACATTCCAGACCGAGAAGCGGAAGCAGAATCTCGTTTCGCAAGTTCCGGCCGAGTTCGATGCGCTGGTCAGCCGTCTGACAGAGGAGCTTCCCGATCGCCTGCAGGAGGAGCCGGACGCAACCGCGCGCATCGCCATCTTCGGCTTTCCGGCGCAGGTCGGCGCGTTGCAGGATCGCGTCGCCGACTTCCTCAACCAGATATTCGACCCGGCGCGGCCTGAAAGCAGCGCCAGCCTGCGCGGCTTCTATTTCTCCTCGGGCACGCAGGAAGGCACGCCGATCGACCAGCTTATCGGCGCGATGGGCAGGAACCTTGCGGTCAGGCAGGCCAGCGAAAATCTCTCCGGGCGCGGCAAGAGTTTTTTCATTCACGACCTGCTTCAGGATCTGATTTTCGCCGAGGCGGGATGGGGCTCGCTCGACAAGGGCATCGCCCGGCGCACCGCCTTGCTTCGCTATGGCGGCATGGCGGCAATCGCAGGCGTTTCAGCGCTGGTGCTCGGCACGCTTGGCTGGAGCTTTGCCGCCAACAAATCGCTGATCGCGGCTGCCGGAAACTCCATCGATGCATATCGCGCGGATGTCGGCCAGGAACTGACAAGGCAGGACATGCCCGCGTCCGAACCGGTCACCGGAGCGGGCCTCTCCGCAATTGCCGCCCTGCTCAACCAGTTGCGCGAGATGCCGGCGGGGTATGCGCATCGCAACGAACCGACGCCGGTAAGCGAGACATTCGGCCTGACGCAGCGCGAGACCTTGTCGTCGGCAACGGAAGAAACCTACCGCAATGCGCTGGAAAGAATGCTGCGCCCGCGACTGATCCTGCGGGCGGAACAGCAGCTCGCTGCAAGCGTCAACCAACCGGCAATCGCCTATCCGGCGCTGAAGACCTATCTGATGCTGGGCGGCAAAGCGCCCGGCGTCGAAGAAGACTTTATCACTGGCTGGATGGAGCGGGACTGGGAAGCCAACCTCCTGCCCGGTGCCGGCAACGAAGCCGCCCGACAGGAGCTTGCGACCGACCTGCGCGACATGATGGAACTCGGGCGGCCGCATGTGCCGGCAATCGAACTCGACGGCAAGCTTATCGCGCAGGCACAGCAATCGCTCGCCGGCATGAAGCTGGCGGACCGCGCCGCACTCGTCATGAGCTCCTCGGCCTATGCCAAAGGCATGCGCGACCTGCCGATCCTGAGCGGCGACGATGCCGCCAAGGTTTTTGAAACGCGCGACGGCACCCGGCTCGACCAGTTGAATATCCCCGGCCTCTACACCAATGCCGGCTTCCACAAATTCTTCCTCATGCAGCTCGCAGGCGTGGCCGACCGGCTTGCCGCCGAGCAATGGGTCATGGGCGATGCCGGGCAGAATGCCGAGCAGGTCAGCGGGCTTGAAGCGCTCGGCCCCGAACTCGTCGACCGCTACAGCAAGGACTTCATCGAGGCGTGGGAAAAGGTGCTGTCCAATCTCAAGCTGAAATCCATCAAACAGGATCAGCCCGATTACGGCGTTCTGGCAGCGGCAGCGTCCGATGAGACATCGCCGCTACTCAAACTGCTCGAAACCGTCGGCAACGAGACGGCGCTGAGCCGTGGCGACGGCAGCCCCGACATGGACAGCGCCCAGATCGACGGTCTTGCCCGCATCGGGCTGGTTCATCGGAAATCACAGCTCAGGGCCGGCGAAGCCGCAGGCAGTGCTGCGGGCGCGGCCAATCCCGGCGCCAACATCGAGGCCTATTTCAGGCTTTACCAGAGCTGGATCGAGGGAACCCCCGGCAATCGCCCGGTCGATATCCTTCTGAAAAACCTCGGCGAGGTCAGGGAGAGCCTGAAGGTCATAACCGATTACCCCTCGCAATCGGGACCGGCCAATGAGAAGCTGCGGTTGCAGGTCGTCAATCTGCGCGGAACCATGTCGCGCCTTCCCAAACCTTTCGCCACGATGATCTCGGAAGTCGTCGAGGAGTTCGAGGGCGCGGAGGCCAGCAGTTCGAAATCCCAGCTCAACCAGGCGCTTGCGGCAAATATCACCAAGCCGTGCCAGCGCATCGTCTCCGGCAAATATCCCTTCGCACGCGACGCCGATGGCGACGTCCAGATTGGTGAATTCACCCAGCTGTTCGGCCCCAACGGCCTGATGGACAAGTTCTTCGACGAGCATCTGGCGCCGCTGGCAAACATCACCGGCGATGCGTGGGACTGGCAGAAGGATACGCGGCTGGGTCGCGAACTTTCCAGCGATACGCTTCGCCAGTTCCAGCGCGCCGCCGAAATCCGCAATGCCTTCTTTGCCGATGGCAACCCTACCCCCGCCGTCAAGGTGACGATCGCCCCGAACACCATCTCCAAGGACGCCGAAGCGCTGCTGGTGGTCAACCAGACCGTCATCCAGACCTCGATGGCCGGCAATACGCCGCAGACGATTGCATGGCCGGGTGACAGCACATCGAGCAGCGCCAAGCTCAGCATCTTCCCCGAAATACCAGGACGGGATTCGAGCATCGACAAGAACGGCCCCTGGGCGCTGATGCGCCTGATCGACACGGGCTCCGCCGCACAGGAAGGCGACGACCTGGTGGTGCGCTTCGTCGTCGGCGGCCGCGAAGTCTCCTACAGCATACGAACCGGATCTTCCTACAACCCGTTGTTTTTGCCGGCGCTTCGAGACTTCAACTGCCCTGCCGGCTTTTAGGAACGCAAAGTCATGAGCAAGCATGTCTTTGAAATCGATAGCGACGGCGCCACCCACACCGGCTGCATTCGCGAGCTCAACGAGGACCGTTTTCTGGTCCAGTCCGACAGCGGCCTGTTTGCCGTCGCCGACGGCATGGGCGGGCATGACGGCGGTGAGCTTGCCAGCAACAGCATCGTCGAGAACCTGAAATCGATCGGCGTTCCAAGCTCAGCGCGGGATCTGCGCGCGCGCTTCGAAGATCGGGTGACGACGGCAAATCGAGAAATCCGGGAGATCGCCTTGAGGCGCAATGCCGGCATGATCGGCTCGACGCTGGCGGCCTTGCTGACCTTCGAGCATCAATATGCCTGCCTGTGGGCCGGCGACAGCCGCATCTACATGCTGCGTGACGGAAACCTGTCGCAGCTGTCGCGCGATCATACCGAAGTGCAGGATCTTCTCGATCGCGGCCTGCTGACGCCCGAGGAGGCGGCGATTTCGCCACGGCGCAATGTGATTACCCGCGCCATCGGCACGTTCGACAACCCGACGCTCGATTTCACTTATGGGCGGATTCGCGCGCAAGACATGTTCCTGATCTGCAGCGACGGTCTTACAGCCCATGTCTCCGACGACGAGATGCGGCGCGTGCTCAGCCGTCATACCGCGCGCGAAGCCTGCGCCATCCTTCTCCGGTTGACGCTCGACCGTGGCGCCGTCGACAATGTCACCGTCGTCGTCGTCCAGTTCCGCAATTCTCCGGCCAATGTCACGCGCGGGCGACCGGGCGAATGGCCGGGCAAGATGTGAGTTGCCATGACTTCGGATGGAAAAACACGCATCGCCGTCAACAGAACGACCCTTGAGCCGGGCACGCAGCTGAACGACACCTATGAGATCGACTCCCGCATCGCATCGGGCGGAATGGGCGAGGTCTATCGCGGGCATAACATCCAGACGGGCGAGCCGGTCGCCATCAAGACCATCTTGCCCGAACTTGCCGATGACGAAGCGATATTCGCGCTGTTCAAGAAGGAGGCGACCATTCTCGGCCGCCTGCATCACGAAACCATCGTGCGCTATTATTCCTTCTCCCGCGACCCTCGTCTTGGACGGCCCTATCTGGCGATGGAATTCGTCGACGGGCAATCACTGGCCGATCGCATCGCCATCAGCCCGCTGGATGCGAATGAAGCCCGGCTTCTGTTCATCCGGGTGGCCGACGGGCTGGCGCTGGCGCACAGAGCAGGCGTGATCCATCGCGATCTTTCGCCAGACAACATCATCCTGCAGCATGGCGACGTCAGCCAGCCCAAGATCATCGACTTCGGCATAGCCCGCTCGGCAAATGTCGGTGGCGGAACCCTGATCGGCGGCAATTTCGCCGGCAAATACAATTTCGTTTCGCCGGAGCAACTGGGCATCAAGAACCTGGAGGTGACTGCCCGGTCGGACCTCTACAGCCTCGGCCTCGTCATTGCCGCAGCCCTTCGCGGTGCCCCGCTCGACATGGGCGGGTCGCATGTCGAAGTCATAGACAAGCGCCGCGCGGTTCCTGACCTGACGGATCTCGATTCCGGCTTGCGGCCACTGGTGCAAGCGATGCTGCAGCCCGAGGAGGATGACCGGCCCGACAGCGCCGAGCAGGTGGCGGCGTGGCTTCGCTCGGCCAAGATCGGAGCGGCCAGGCCAACGCCGACCGGCGGCGGATCGGCAGAAGCCGCCACGCAGCCGCCCGATACGCTGGGCTCGCATTCGCCTTTTGGGAATTCTGCGCCCTCCTCCGGTTCGCTTGGGCGGCACGCATCTGCTTTGGAGGGGCCAACCTCAGGCGCATCGCCCGGCATGGCCCCGCCACCGTCATCCGCACAGGCACGTGTCGCCGGCCGACTGGCCGGGAGCAGCGCCACGCCGAGACCGTCCAAAACTGCCCTGATGGGTGGCTTGCTGGTGCTGCTTCTGGCAGGCGGTGCGGGAGGCGCCTATTTTCTCGGGCTGTTCGGGCAGCCCACGACAAGCGAAACCGCGAGCCAGCCCTCTGTGCCGCAGGTTGTCGTGAAACAGGAACCGCAAAAGAATCCGGCGCAGCCAAGCGGGCCCAGCCTCGACGACATATTGAAGGAGGCGGAGTCGAAAACGCCGCCGCAGAACGCCGAGCCGAAGCCGCAAGAGGAGGCAAAGACCACGCCCGAGGCAAAGCCGGGCGAGTCTGCTCCCGCCTCGCCTCCGGTTGTCGTTACGCCGCCAGCAACTGAAAGCGAGACTACCCCCAAGCCCGGCGATGCGCCGCCGGCCGAAACCGACCCCAAGCAGGCCGAACCGTCATTGCCCCAGCGCACGCCTACCGAAACGAAGGAAGCAGCACTCGACATGGTGGAAACCGCCGAGCAGAGCGTCTCATGGCTGCGAAACTACGATGGCGGCCGCTGCTTCTTCGCAGCCGTTACCACGGTCTCGGACCGATCGATCGACATCAAGGGCTTCGGCTTGACGAAAGAGCCATTCGAGAGGCTCTACAACACGCTGAAGCAGAAAAGCACCAAGGAGCCAGAGGTCAACGGGCAGTTGATAACGGACGCCCAGTGCGCCGTGACCGAATTTCTGAATGCCGTCCAGCCAACGGCAAAGGACAGCCCTTCCCTGACCTTGCTTGCCGACAGGCTGAAGCCCGGCGAAAATCTTGTCGCCACCGTGGGCAAGAAGGGGCCGAGAAATCTCGACCTTCTGTTGGTCGATAGCGACGGCTTCGTCTACAATATGGGCAGCTTCGCCACCAAGGTCACCGACGGCGACAAGGAGACCTTCGAGCTGAAATTCCAGAGCGCGCGACTGCGGGATGTGTCTCCTGAAATGGTCATCGCACTTGCCAGCGATCAGGATCTCGGTTTGCCGGCGGGAAGGACGGTCTCACGAGCAGCCGACCTGTTTCCCAAACTCGCGCGAAAGATCGACAGCATGAACGGAAGCTTCGGCGTCGACTTCGGCTATTTTCTCGTGACCGAATAAGCGCTCCCGGTTTGTCCCACGCCTACGTGGCATCCACCTTTATTCGGCAACCAAGCGTTTATATTACCTCGATTTTCATCAGCCCTCTATTCGAAATGGGTATATCCGTTTTCTTCTGAAACTTTACAATCGACCGAGGATCAATTGATTTGACGCACCAGAGTTGCGGAGTTCTACTTGTCTTTTAATTGAAGAGGGGGCGTAGGCACATGCTCAAGCGCTTTTCTGTTCTTGGATCGGTGTTGCTTGCGGCGTGCGTGCCGTTTCAGCGCATGGCGGCACCCCCTCCGGTTTCCAGGGTCGACACCTGCCATCCGGTGCCCGCCAACCTTTTGGAAAAACTCGCCTGGCATGCGGCCCTGAAACAGAACACGTCCGCATCCTATCGCAGCTTCATCAAGAACCATCCGCGCAGTTGCTACGTGCCCATGGCGAAAGCCAAGATGAGCAGAGCGGTCGTGCAAAAACCAACGACAATGCGGAACATACCCAAGGCGCCGCGCCCGAAATCCCCGGCGCCCCGCAGAGCGGCATACCCTTGAGCGGCCCGCTCAAGGCACCGACAACAATGCTGGCAAGTCCGGTTCATGCATTTTGATATCGTACATGCCGCCGACCCCAGGTTCCCCGGTGGAACCTCCTCCGCCTTGCGCGCGGAACTGAAAGCCGCGGATCGGTTCGGGCTGGGTTGCGCCTTCATCCCGTTTGTCGGCAGGCGCGGCCCGCTCATCGGCGGCTTCGAAAGGCGCACGGCAAAGCTGATCGACGACCTGGGCGTGCCCTGGCTGACGGGCGAGGAAATCGTCACCTGCGACGTTCTGTTTGCCCATCACCCGCAGGTCTTCGAACACATGCCTGCAATCTCGGTGAACATTCGCCCGCGCCATGTCGTCTGTGTCGCCCATCACCCGCCCTTCGACGGCGCATGGACGCCGCAGTATGAAACCGCAATCGTGCAGCGCAATCTCGAGCGGCTGTTCGGCGCTCTGGTGTCGTTCGCGCCGGTTGGGCCCAAGATTCGCCGCCAGTTCGAGAAACTGGTCGGAGAAAAACCCCGGCTGCTGCGTCACGACCTGTGGAACATGATCGACATGGCGGACTGGCAGGATCGCCGAAGACCGCCGCCCGAACGCAGCGCAACCCTCGGCCGTCATTCTCGTGCCGATCCGCTCAAATGGCCGGACACGCAGGACGATCTTCTGGCTGCCTATCCTGATGCGAAGCATCTGTCGGTCGAAGTGCTGGGCGGTATTCCCGAAGTGATCAAGCCCTGGATCGGAGCCAACTGGAACATCCTTCCCTATGCGGATGACGGCGTTGGCGAATTCCTTAGCCGGCTTGATTTCTATGTTTATTTTCACAGCCGCCGCTGGATCGAGGCATTCGGGCTCGGCATCGCCGAAGCCATGGCAAGCGGACTGGTCGCGATTATCGACCCCTGCCATGAGGATCTGTTCGGAGAAGGCGCTGTATATGCCGACGTCAGGGATGTCGGCACGGAAATAGACCGGCTGATGTCATCGCCGGCATCCTACGCAGAACAATCGGCACTGGCTCGAAAACTGGCCACCGAGAGATTTTCGATAGAGACTTATCCGGCGCGCATGGCCGAACTCTATGACGATCTCGAACTGCCAAGCTTGCCTGCGCTGAACGCCGCCCGGATAGCCAAGCTCAGGCGCCAGACGACCGCAAGTGCCTCTGTGACCGAGCAGCCGGCGGGAGCCCTGCGCCAAGCATCGAAAAAACGTGTCCTGTTCGTCGCGACGAACGGCATCGGCCTTGGGCACATCACCCGGCTGATGGCGATCGCCGAACGCATGTCGCCGGACATTGAGCCCATCTTCTTCACCAGGTCAGCCGGATCAGCCCTGATCGCCATGCGCGGCCACGCCGTGGACTACATACCCTGGGCGGTGAAAGTGGGCGTCACGGACGCAAGCTGGAACATTGCCTATGCGCAGGAACTGCTGGCCGCGATAGAAAGCATGGACATTGCGGCGGTCGTCTTCGATGGCACCTATCCCTTTCCCGGTCTCGTCAACGTCGCGTCGGCGCGGCCCGACCTTTCCTGGGTATGGGTGCGGCGCGCCTTGTGGGTTCGCGGCCAGGCGCTGTCGGATGAACTTCAATCCTGCTTCGACATGATCATCGAGCCCGGCGAATATGCGCATGACGAAGACCGGGGGCCGACAACGGACATGCCCGGTCAGGTCGCGGCTGTGGCGCCGATCCTTCTCAACGATCCCGGCTCCGGCCTTTGCCGCACTGACGCAGCCGCACGGCTTGGCGTCGACCCCAAGCGCTTCACCGTCGCCATTCAGCTTGGTTCGCAGAGCAATTTCGATTTCGAGGATTTGCCGGACCTGATCATCAAGGACCTGATCCGCCGGGACATTCAGGTCGTGCGGATCAACCATCCCCTCGCCCCTCCCTCCGGTGAGGAAACGCCGGGCGTCGTGCGCCGCAGCCTCTATCCGCTCTCGGATTGCCTGAGCGCCGTCGATCTGATGATCACCAATGCGAGCTACAACAGCTTTCACGAATGCGTCTTCGGCGGCATCCCGGCAATCTTCGTTCCGAACGAAGCGCCGGAAATGGACGACCAGCATCTGCGCGCGACCTATGCCCACTCCACCCATGTCGGGCTGCGCCTGCGGGCGTCCGAACTCGGCCGCGTGTCACAGACGATCGATATCGCGCTGTCGGAGGATTTTCGTGAAGAATTGCGCCGCCGCTCTGCCCGCCTCGACTTCGTCAACGGCGCCCACGAGGCGGCCCGTCTTATCGAGCAGCTTGTGTTTTCGGTTCGAGCCGATGCGCCGCTTCATGCAGCACTTGCTCGGGTCTAGATGAAGCATTCGTCTCGGCGATGTCTTGCGCCGGTGCGGCCATCTGCGTTGCCAGAAATTCGTCGAAGGTCAGGGAGAGCTCGATCTCGCTGGCAAAATTCCACTTGGCCATGATGAGCGCCCAACGCCGCCGCACATAGCGCTGATACTCGTCATCCCGCAGCAGCCGAAGGTGCCGGCGCGAAGGCATGAATTCGATCGGGGCAGCCGTGACGGCTATGAGGTCCGGACGCAGCTCCGACATCACGATCACCGGAAATTCCTGCGCCTCGCGACAGGCGGCCGCGACGGCGTCGAGGATTTCCGCAATGTTGGGCGGCGTATCTCCAAGCAGCGTTATCAGGATGCGAGGCCTGGCCTCCTTCTCACCATCGACCAGCACATAGCGAATTCCTTCCTGCCCGTCAGCCGCAGGCAGATCCGCCGGCGAAGCGGCATTGCCATGACTCAGCCAGGGGATGGTCGTGCGGATATGATCGAACCAACGGCGCAAGGAAAAGACCCTAACCAACTGCCATGACAACGAAACTTTCATTCCGGCGAAGCTCGCCACTACTTTCCGTTCTGCTGGATGAACAGCTCGACATCCGCATCGATCTTCTTGCGTGCGTCCGCCTTCAGGCGATCGCCTATCGCGTTTTTTATCTCGTCGGCATTGTCGGCCTTGAAGCGCACCGCCAGCGCTGCGTTGAAATAGGCGAGGCGCAGGTCGGGTTTTCCGCCGGAGAGGCTGCCATCCCGGTAGCCTTTGGCGAGGTCGAGATAGGCATCCTCGAAGCCGCGGCGGGCCGAGAGTTCCAGCAGGCTCAGCGCGCGAATGGAATCGGCCGGCACGCCGTCGTCGCCCTTGAGGAAGACACGCGCTGCGAAATATGGCGCATACTGATTGCCCATGTCGGTCGCGCGCAGCATGAGATCGAGGCCGCGCCGCACATCCTTGTCAATGCCCGAGCCACCGACATAGGCGCGGCCGAGATTGGCCATGGCATCGATCTGTCCGGCGTCGGATGCCGCGGCATAGAGCTTTGCCGCCTCGATCGGGTCTTTGCCGACGCCAACACCCCGGTTGTAGGAATCCCCCAACGCGGTGATGGCGTTCGTCCAGCCGCTCGACGCGGCAAGCCTGTACCACAGGATACCTTCCTCTGGGTTTTTCGGCACGCCCTGCCCCTTGATATAGGCCGAGCCGACATTGGTACGGGCCCGCAGGTTTCCGAGTGCCGACGCCTGCATATAAAAATCGAGCGCGCGATCGTAATCGACGTCACGGCCCAGCCCGACACGGGCCATATAGCCGAGGTTGACGAGTGCCGCGCTGTATTGCTGGCGGCCCGCTAATGCATAGAAATGCTCGGCCCAATCGTAGCGGCCCGCGATCTCGAGCACGCGGCCGAGCTGGAATTGCAGGCGCGGATTGACCAGGTCGGCGGCGAGCGCGAAGGCGCAGGCCCTCAGGCCATCGCGGACATTGACCATCCCGTTGGTCACGCCGGGAACCGCGCGCTGCGGGTCGTTGGGATCGGCGGCGTAGAGATCGCAGTCCGACACCATCGCCTTCATGCCGTGCGCGGTGTCGGGCAGCTTGCGCGGCCACACACGGAACGTTTCGCTTACCGCGCGCTCGCCGGCCTGCTGAAAGACGAATTCCTCGCCGGCTGCCTCGGTACTCACATCCGACGGCGGCGGGGCGGAAATCGCCGTGGAAGCCAGAGCGCCGTTTATGTAGAGGCCGCGCTGGTTGAGTTCCGCAACCTTGACGCTGCTGCGGCTTTTGGCTTCCGCCGCATATTTGCTGTTTGGAAACACGCTGGCGAAGCGGGCGAAATCTTCCGGGTCCGGGCTTTCGCGAATGAAGGCCCAAAGCACCTCGTCGACGGTCAGTTCGCTGCCCGCTTGCGGTGCCTCCGGTTCCTTGGACGCAATCGCATCGCCCGTCCTGAAAATGAATTTCGTTTCGATGGAGCCGGTGATCCAGGGGATCTGCGATCCTCCGGTGGCCATGCGCACGTCGCCGCGCACGGTACGGAAGGTGTCGTAGATATCGAGGTTGGGCTGCTGGAACGCATTGGCCAGTGCGGAGGAATACGGGCTGTTGACGCCGGTGCCGTCATAGGCGACCTCGCCGGCGCTGGTGGCAAAGGCGATGAGCACCTGCCCTGTGCCGGATTCCGTGTTCGCCAGGCCCTGCTGCAACCCCTCCTCGGTCGCAACCGGGTTGGTGCGGCAGGCATCCAGGATAATGAGCTTTATGCCGACCGGATCGTTCTTGACGATGTCGACGAGCGTATTGAGAGCGATCGCGTCGTCAACGATTTGCTTGACCGAGCCAGTGCGTATGTCGACCGGCAGAAGCAGGTTCTGGCCCTTGTACTGCACGGCGTGGCCCGCATAATACAGCACCGCCATGTCGGCTCCGACGAGGTGCTTGCGTATCGCGTCCTGCAGATCCTTCCCCGCCGCCTTGTTCACGTCGTAGAAAAGCAGGACGTCGAAACCGAGCTCGGTCAGCGTGGACGCAATGAGCTTGGCGTCATTCTTCGGATTGGTCAGGGGCGCGAATTTGTACTCGCCGTTGCCAACCACGATGGCCGCGCGGCGCTCAGCCTGAGCCGTGCTCGCAAAAATCTGCACGAGAAATATGACAAGTATGGCGAAGCAAATTTTCGCCCGTCGAAACAAGGAACCTTCCCGTGTCATGTTTCCAGGAGTCCAATTGTTCGCGGATTCAATCCAGTTCTTTTGGATAGCGCAAAAGCGCGTGGGATTCTATTGTAAAAGCGGGTTTCGAACGTCCTCGCCAGTACCCAATCCGTAGTAATCGACGGCTAGCAAAATAGTCTGTATCAACTGCACTTCGAAGGTTGGCGATGTCGAACCCATGAGGAACTCCGCTTCCGCCCTGTTGGCCAATGCGTTTTGGACATGTGGCGTCCTACCGGCTTTCCTCGTCTGCTTCGGATTTACCGGCGTCGCCCATGCTCAGTTCGCCGTCTGCAACCAGACGATCGACGCGATCAATGTTTCGGTGGCCAAGGAAACCGGCGGCACCTTCGGCACCGAAGGATGGTGGACCATCGGCGCCAATCGCTGCGTCGACGTCATCAAGGAGGAGCTGACCGGCCGCTATGTCTATGTCTATGCCACCGACGTCTTTGGCCAGCCGATCCTGACTGGCGACTACGAAGGCCACGACATGTGCATCGGCACCAGGCGCTTTTCCATTCAGGGCACCGACTCCTGCTGGCAGCGCGGCTACCAGTCCGTCCGCTTCAGGCTGGTCGACACCAAGGAAATGTCGCGCTGGACTTTTTTCCTGAAAGATCCCGACGCGAACTGAGTCCAAGTGCAAATAACGCACGATATAAATTCGGCGTCTGTGATGTTTATCTCATCACGACACCTCCATTCATCGTAATCTAGCAAGGTCACTAAGCTTTTCTGGCGACTGTTTTGTCGTCACCACTTGTGGCGTATTCTTCGTCAGCGGTATCCAGGCCCATTTCCGATGCACCAGTTGGACGACAGCTTCCGCAAGAAGCGGAAGCAGCAGGAAGAGGAACGGAAGCGCGCGTTGCGCCGCAGGTTTTCGTTCGTCGCGGCCGGCTGCGTCGTCCTGGCCGCGGGCACCTATTTCCTTTCCGGCTACTGGCCGCCGCAGGCACCTGAAACAGTGGCGGCCAAGCCGCAGGCGGCGGCTCCTGAGAAACCGAGCCGGCCCGTTTTCGTCAATGCGATCGTCGATCTGGCCGGCGACCCGCTGATAATCCGGCTTGGCTCGACGGGCGGCGGTGCGTCTCAGAAATTGCACGAACTTCCCGTACCACCGGACCTCAACCAGCCTCAAATCCCCGAGACGGTGCAGGTTCTGTCGGACACTATGCTCTCCTCCAGCCAGCGCATCATGGCGCTGCCGTCCAGTCCCGAGGATTTTGCCTTCTTCCAATCGCAGAGCGGACGTAACCTGCCGCCGACCGATCTTTCGGCACTGCCGGACCAGACAAACACTGCCCCCGCGGACGAAACCATGAACGACGATGCCGGAACAACACCGGACGCCGCCAGCGGCGATGAAGCATCCGACGAGGTGCTGGTGCCTGTCGCAGGTCAGGATGACCTCGAAGAAGACGGCTCGATAGCCACGGACGAAGAAGTTCCTGCTGAAGATATGCAGGCCGCCCCCGCGCCGGAGCCGGGCGGCATGATCGGCGAAGACGGGGCCGATGCCGATGCCGGCTGGAGCGAGACGGCGGGGCAGCCGAAGGAAGCGCTTCCGGCCATCGAGCCGACAGCGATCGAGGACACCACGACCGTTGGCCTCGTCAATCGCGAGGCCGACCGTTTCCGCACGACGGAAGACTTTACCGTGTCGATCAAGGGCGAGCGCTCGCTGGAAAGCATCATCGCCGAATATGGCTTCAGCGCCGACGACGCCAAAAAGGCAGCCGAGGCGGCCAAGACGATCATAGGCGTGAATATGCTTGGCGATCGCTACATCGTCGGCCTGCGCGGCTTTCGGCCCGACGCGCGTCAAAGCAGATACAGCCTCGCCCAGCTCTCGGTGAATGCCCCGGAAAAATACATTGGAACCATCGCGCTGGGCGATGATGGCCAGTTCGTCGCCGGAGCCGACCCCTGGATAGACGAGGATCTGTCCAGCTATTCGCAGACCGTCACGCCGGAAGCCCAGAACCTCAGCTACCGCCTGCTCGACGCGGTCTACAGCACGGCGACGCGCAACCAGGTGCCGAGCGGCGTGACCGGCGAAGCGATCATGCTGATGTCGCGCTCCTTCGACCTGCAGGCGATGACGACGAAGGACGACCGACTGGTCATCATTTTCGCGAAATCCGGCCGCGATACGGGCCGCAATACCGGCCGCGTGCTCTACGCCGCCATTCGCGGACCGGACCGGAACCTCGAATGCTTCGTCTACCAGCCGGCTCCGGGTGCGGATTTTTCCTGCATGACCGAAAAGGACGCCACCCACAGCGTCACCACCACCAATGGCATGGTCAACCCGGTCAACGGCGTCCTGACCTCGACCTTCGGGCCGCGCCGGCATCCTATCCTTGGCCGCGTCCTGTTGCACAAGGGCGTCGACTGGAAAGCGCCGATCGGGACGCCGGTGATGGCAGCGTTCGACGGCACGATCGAGTATGCGGGCGACGGCAAGGGCTATGGCAATGTCATCCGCATCGCGCATGGCAACGGGAAGACGACTGCCTATGCTCATCTGAGCCGGTTTGAGAATGGGGTGCAGCCGGGGCTGGCGGTCAAGGCCGGCGACACCATCGGCTTTGTCGGCACGACCGGCCTTTCCACTGGCCCTCACCTGCACTTCGAGCTCTACATGAACGGCGTTCCGATAAACCCGCTTGAGACAGCGGTCGCGCAAGCTACGCCTTCCACCGATCCCGATGGTGCTGCGGTCGAGATCCTGGTGAACCGCATCATCCATGTCGAAAGTGCCGGCAATGCGCGGGCGAAGAATTCGCGATCCTCGGCGACCGGGCTCGGCCAGTTCATCAACTCGACATGGATCCGCATGATGCGGACCTATCGCCCCGACCTCTTCCAGTCGATGTCCAGCTCGGCCCTGCTCGCACTGCGCTTCGACCCGACCATTTCGCGCGAAATGGTCGAGCATCTGGCGCGGGAAAACGAGGCGCGGTTGCGCTCGCATGGCCATGGCATCACCGCAGGTCGGCTCTATCTGGCCCATTTCCTCGGACCGGAAGGTGCCCACATCGTGCTGGCCGCGTCGGGCGACGCCTCGCTTGCCGCCATCCTCGGCAGCCAGGTCATCAGCGCGAACCCGTTCCTGACCGGCAAGAACGCGGCTTACGTCGTTGCATGGGCCGAAAAGAAGATGACCGGAAAGGCCACCCGCGCGACGACAGACGGCCCGAGCGTGGCGCAAACCGTGGTAAGGACGTCGCCGGAATTCGTGCGCTATCGCGAGGCGATGCAGAAAGTGGTGGAGACGATCGAAACGACCCTGTGAGCGGTCAGCCGATCGAAAACGGGACAGGGGATGCGTTTGCGGCATCCCCTGTCTCAACGTTAATCGAGCGCTACTGAACCTGCAGCCTCAGTTCCACGCGCCGGTTGATCGCATCCATCGGATCGGCGGTGCGCGGCTTGGTCTTGCCCATGCCGACGGCGGTTACCCGGTCTCCGGCAATTCCATTCTGTAGGAGAAAGGCCGTCACTGCCTGGGCGCGTCGCTCCGACAGGCCGAAATTATACTCGTCGGTTCCGCGCGCATCCGTATGACCCTCGACGACGAAGTGCGCAGTGGACAAGCGACTGTCGGAAAGCGCCTTGGCGAATTCCTTCAGGTTTTGCTGGGCCTGGGTGGTGAACTGCGTCGAGTTTAGCTCGAAATTGATGAGCATGTCGAAGCCGGCAGGCTTGGGCTTGCTCTGCTCGCATTCGGCGGTCGTGCCGATGCAGATGCCTCGCGTTGCGCCCTGATTGGCGGATTTCGCGAAGAAATCAATGATCTCGTTGGCCTTCACCTGCGAGTCCGCGAAAGCTGGAGGAGCAGCAAGCGATACCGCGCCGAATAAGACGGCGGCTAAATACTTTCCATTCATCGGAATTCTCCTTCCTGGAAGGAAATCTTCGCAAGAATAAAATTGCGCAATATGACTGTCAACTTTGCATAGAGCATTTGTTATATAAATATAGCCTGATTATATTCCACCATAAGATGTATAAAACGAGTTTGCCTCCCCCCTTTGTCGCCCAAAAATCCGTGACGCCTTCCCCCGTATGGGACCCACCAGGGCGATAGACACCGGGCCGCCGCGATTGCCATCCATCTGTCGCGGCGGTTAGACTGTGACGTTAGCTATCGGGATCGCGCGCCCCAAGCCGCTGGCCACTCGCGACGGACTTTTCCTGATGACGATCAACCTGACGATCGAGAACCTGACCGAACTGCCGACCGGCGGACCCACCCGATTCCGGTCGCAGGATCGCAGCTTCGAGATCGGGCGGGAAAATTGCGACTGGGTGCTGCCCGATCCGAACATGTTCATTTCCGGCCGGCACTGCGAGGTCCGGCATGAGAGTGGCAGCTATTGGCTGCATGATCTCTCGCGCAACGGAACCTTCGTCAACGGGGCGAGCCAGCGCGTCAAAAGCCCTTACCTGCTGAACAATGGCGACCGGCTTCAGATCGGCCATTATCTCGTTTCCGTGGCAATATCCGCTGACGCCGGCGTTCAACAGTCGCAAGCGCCGTGGGGACCGGAGAATGTCTGGGGAACCGACGCTCCGCTGAGCCCACGGCCTGTCCAGCCCGCATCGTTCGATCCCCTTGGTGCCGTGCCGGTGCGTCCGCTGGATGACTTTTCGTTTCCGTTTGAAAACGCGCCTGCTGCGGCTCCAGCGCAACCGGTAGCGCTGCCGTTTCAGCCGCAGGCTACGCCAACGCCCCTGCCCTCACCGGCCGCCGCTTCTATGGGTGCGGCCCAGTCCGGGAACGCGGAAGCGCTGTTGCGGGCGATAGCGGTCGGGGCCGGCGTCTCGCCGGACATTTTCATGCAGCGCGACCCGTCGGATGTCGCGGCCGAAATCGGGCTGGTGCTGCGCACGGCGGTGGAGGAACTCGCCTTGCTGTTGAAGGCACGCGCATCCGCCAAGGTGCTCGCCCGCAGCAACAGCCGCACGATGATCGGCGCAGTCGACAACAACCCGCTGAAATTCGTGCCGCGCCCCGAGGAAGTGCTGGAAATCATGTTCACCCGGCGCAGGGCCGGCTATCTCGACGCCAAGCACAGCATCGACGAGGCGTTTCGCGACCTCAAGACCCACGAATTCGCAACCTTTGCCGCGATGCAGACGGCGCTGTCGCGGCTGCTCGAGGATTTGTCGCCCGAGGCTATCGAGAAAAAGGTGCCGACGTCCGCCTTCGCCTCCAGGAAGAGCCGCGCCTGGGACACATTCGTTGCGACCTGGGAAGCCAAGGAAAAGCCGCATGAAAACGGCATGCTGGATGTGTTCCTGACCTATTTCGCCGACGCCTATGCGAAGGCGTCAAAGCCGAAATAGCGCATCAGCGTTCTTGCGATTTGATGAGGCTCAGGCCCGCTTGCCGGAGCGCGGGGTGGCGTCCTTCATCAGGCGATCGATATGCATCCTGATATGGGCCGCTTCAGCAGCGGTGTTTGCCCGCGCGATCGCGCAGTCGAAGGCGACGCGGGCCTCTTCGTCGCGGCCAAGCTGCATCAGCAGCCCGCCTTTCAGGCCGTGAAAATGGAAATAACCGGACAGGCGTTCTTCCAGCGGCTCGATCATTTCCAGTGCGGCGGCAGGACCCTTTACTTTCGAAACGGCAACCGCGCGGTTGAGCGTGACGACGGGCGATGGCTGCAAGCGCTCCAGGGTGGCATAGAGCAGGTCGATTTCCGCCCAGTCGGTATCCTCGGGCTTCGCGGCGCGGGCATGCAGGGCGGCGATGGCTGCCTGCACCAGATAGGGCCCGACGCGACGGTGCCGCATCGCCTTGTCTATCAGGGCCAGCCCCTCGTCGATCATCTTGCGATTCCAGAGGCTTCGGTCCTGATCCTCCAGCAGCACGATTTGACCGTTCTCATCGAAACGGGCGGCGGTGCGTGCATGCTGCAAAAGGAGAAGCGCCGTCAGCCCCATGATCTCGGGTTCGGTCTGGAAAAGGCGCAGCAGCAAACGCGCCAGCCGGATTGCCTCGTCGCAAAGCGGTGCGCGTGCATGGGCCTCACTCGGACCGGCGGAATAGCCTTCGTTGAAGATCAGGTAGACCATCGCGGCGACGGCTGCGAGCCGCTCGGAGCGCTCTATGGCGCCGGGCGTCTCGAACGGCACATCGGCGCCCTGAATGCGGCCCTTGGCACGAGTGATGCGCTGTTCCATCGCACTTTCGCCGACCAGAAAGGCCTTGGCGATCTGCTTTACCGAGAGACCCGAAACGATGCGCAGCGCCAGCGCAATCTGCTGCGCTGCCGGCAGGTCGGGATGGCAGCAGATGAACAGCAGCCGCAGGATATCGTCGCGGTAATCCGCCCCGTCCAGCCGTTCGGCCATGCTGGTCTCGGCGTCTTCCAGATCCGATACCAGTTCCTCCGGCGGCAGCGGCTGCTGCTTTGCCCTGCGCCGCGCGGCGTCGATGCCGGTGTTGCGCCCGACGAAGATCAGCCAGGCGGCGGGATCGCGCGGCGGGCCGTTCTTCGGCCAGGTCTTCAGGGCGCGCAGGCAGGCTTCCTGAAAAGCCTCTTCGGCGGTATCGAGGTCGCGAAAATAGCGCAGCAATGCACCCACCGCCTGCGGGCGGGCCGCCGTCAATGCCGCTTCTATCCAGTGGGGGTCGGTCATGTGGGTGCCGGTCCGGGCCTGAAAATGGAAATGGGACGAATTTCATAGGAACCCGTGCCGGGATTGGCGACGGCCAGTTCGCGTGCCACCTCGACGGCCTCGTCGAGCGAGGCGCAATCGACGACATAAAAACCGAGGAACTGTTCCTTGGTCTCGGCAAAAGGACCGTCGATGACGAAGGGTTCGTCGCGGGTCTTGCGCAGGGTCGTTGCGGCAGTGGTCGGCATCAGGCGCGCGACCGGGCCGAGCTTGCCGGCTTTGGCGAGCTTTTCCTGCACGACGGCAAGATCGGCCATCACCTTGTCGTCCTCTTCCTTGGTCCAGGAACCGACGACATCTTCGGAATTGTAGCACAGGATGGCATATTGCATTGGGGTCTCCTTCCCTAAAGACGAATGGGCAAACCAATAGCCGACAGCGGGCAATCAATAAATGTCTGCAATTTCCCGAGCTTTGCGCCAGAATGGAAAAAGGCCGGAAGAATGCGTCTTCCGGCCTTCGTTTCATGCGACGATCGAGGCGCGCGTCAGTTGGACTTGGCGTACCACGGCGCCGTCAGCTCGCCCGTCTTGAAGGCGTGCGAAGCCGTTTGATAATAGGCGATGGCTTCCCTTTCCAGCGTCGCGTCGACCGGCCCCGGCGTCGTCTCGAAGGTGATCGGGTCGACCGTAAAGCTCTCGACGACCTTTCCCGGCTTGAGCACCGTCAGCTTGTTGTTCTTGTAGTAGCCCAGAGATTGATAGTTGCTGATGAACACGCCCTGCGGATCGGCTTTCAACTCACGCGCCGAGCGGCCGTAGAAGTAGGATTCGCCCGGCTTGCCGAGCACGTCGAGTAGGGTCGGCGGCACGTCGAGCTGGCTGATATTGTCGGTGAAATGACCGGGCTTCACGATTCCGGGGCCGTAGAAGATCATCGGGATATGATAGCTCTCGACCGGCAGTTCGACCTTGCCGGCCACCGAAGCGCAATGGTCGGCGATGATGACGAACATCGTGTCCTTGAACCACGGCTTTTTCGACGCCTCGTCGATAAAGCGGCCAATGGCGTAGTCGGTATATTTGACGCCGCCTTCATGCCCGCCCGGCGACGGCACGTCGATGCGCCCGTCCGGATAGGTATAGGGCCGATGGTTGGTGGTTGTCATGATCTGCACGAAGAACGGCTTGTCGGCCGCCTCAGGCTTCGACAGCATCGCGTCGACATTGGAGAACAGCGCCTCGTCGGCGACGCCCCAGACATTGGCCGCCGGAATACTCTCGGCCGGAAATTCGGTGCGGTCGAAGACGGCATAGTCATTGCCGGAGTAATAGGCGGCCATGTTGTCGAAATAGCTGTAGCCGCCATAGGCGAAGGTGGAAGCATAGCCGTCATGGGCGAGAATGCCGCCGACCGTCGTCAGATGCGCGTTGTTGGGACGGCGCACGATCGCCTGCCCCGGCACTGGCGGCGTGCCGAGCGTCGTCGCTTCGAGGCCGCGCACGGTGCGCGTGCCGGTGGCGAACATGCGGTCGAAAAGCAGCCCCTGACCGGCAATGCGGTCCAGATTGGGCGTCCAACCGCGCTTGTCGCCAAGCGCGCCGACAAACTCGCCCGAAAGGCTCTCGACGGTGATCATGACGATGTTCTTCGGACGCCGCAGCAGGAAGTCGGGCATGGGTCCCGAGGCATCGTTGGCAACGGCCGCTTCCGACGCCGGGCCTGATTTCTTCACGCCGAGATCCCTGAGGATCGTCTTCGCCTGACCATCCGGGATCGTCGCATAGAAGCGGTCGTAATCGAGCTCATTGCGGCGAAACGCTGCGACCAGGCTGAAAAGCCCGTTGCCGGACAGTTCGTTGGCGTAGTTGTTGGCCGAGACATACATCTGGTCGAGATCGACGAAGGTGTAGGCGGCAAGCGGCCAAAGGACGAGAAGAGCAACGAGGACAATGCGGGTTGTTTTGCTGTAAGTGCTCGCTTCAATCTCTAGAAACCAGCCGCGCATCAGCCAGACAGCGCCGGCGGCAAGCAGGCCGATGGCGGCCACCAAGGTCTTGACCGGATAGGATTGCTGGATGTTTCCGATCACTTCCTGCGTGTAGATCAAATAATCCAGCGCGATGAAGTTGAAGCGATTGGAGAATTCCAGCCAGAAGAAGAACTCACCGATCGCGGTGAACAGAAGCACGGCTATCAGCAACCATGCAACGAAGCGCCCGAGATAGGTGTGAAAGCGGGTATGCCGCCATTTCTCCGGCGTAACGGCTGCGGCAAACAGGAACGGTATGAGGATAAAGCCAAGCGTCGCCAGGTCGAACCACAGGCCGCGCAGGAAGATGTAGGGCCAGGACGACACCGGCACATTGTCAAAGCCGGTGAAGACGGTCAAAGCCAGCCTTGTCGCGAGAAAGATCGCGAAAGCCGAGACGCCATAGAGCATCGGCAGCGTATTCCAGAGATCAGACAGAGTACGATTGTGGTGGGAGGTGGTTACGGAGGTGATGGCCACGGCAGGCACGCCTTTGCGAAACGATCAAATGTCGTCAAACGCCGCGCGCCGCAGCGCCATATGCGGCGCTGCCAATCCGGAAATTCGGTGCGTGCGGGTCCGGCCCGCCAGCACTCACTCGTATTTTGTGACTTTTTCGGGGAGAAGCCCTTTTGGCGCGAAACGCAGCACCAGAATGATCGTCAGTCCGATGACGAAAACCCGCATCTGCAGCGCTCGCGTCGGCAGGTCGGCAGGCGGCGCGATATCGAACAGTTGCTGGATCAGGTTCGCGCCATGCTGGAACAGGAAAAGCGCCGCCGGCTCCGACATAGTCCAAATGATGTAGACCAGAAGTGCGCCGAAGATCGCGCCGAGATTGTTTCCCGACCCGCCGAGCACGACCATGATCAGCACCAGGAAGGTGTGGTTGATGGGCGAGAATCCGCTCGGATCGAAGATGCCGCCGAAGGTGACTAGGGCCGCACCGCCGATGCCGACGATGAAATTACCGAGCACGAACATCTCCAGCCTGCGCCGGTTGACGTCCTTGCCGACTGCCTCGGCAGCGAGTTCGTTGTCGCGGATGGCGCGCATCATGCGGCCCCATGGCGAGGCCCAGCCGCGCTGCAGCAGCACGAAGATGACGACGATCATCGCAGCCGTGACGCAGAGATAGGCCGAACGCGCGGCGATGAAGCCGATCTCGGTTGCGGTCGGCACAGGCGACGGCAGCGGCGAAACAGTGAGCGTGCCACGGGTCAGCCAGTCGGCGTTCTTCAGGAAGGCCCTGACGATCTCGGCGATGCCGAGCGTGGCGATCGCCAGATAGTCGGAACGCAGCCCGAGCGTGATGCGGCCGATGAACCATGCAAGCACGGCGGCGAACAGCCCGCCGACCAGCCATCCCAGCCACACCGGCAGACCAAAGCCGCCGACGAAACCGGAATTCTGCTCGATGATCGCGGCGGCCGGTGCCAGCGCGCTTTCAGCCATCAGATAGGTTGTGGCGGCGGCGATGATCGTCAGCACCGTGCGCAGCTTCTTCGGCACGCCATAGCGGTTCGAGCGGCTGAGCAGGAGGGTGATGGCCCCGCCGATAATGATGATGAGCCCCATGCGCCCGAGAAGGCCCGGCCCTTCCGACTGCCAGAAAACCGGATTGAGCGGATAGGAAATCAGCATCGTGCCGAAAGCAGCGATAGCGATGAAGCCCATGACGCCGGCGTTGAACAGGCCGGCATAGCCCCACTGGATGTTGAGGCCGAGGGCGACGATCGCCAGGCAGCTCGCCTCGACCAGCATGCGCAGGCCATAGGCGTTGCCCTGCCAGATGAAGACGAGCGCGACGATGACGGCAAGGCCGCCCAGCAGGGTGATGGTGCGCAGATCGATCGACTTCATCACAGCACCTTTCCCTTGAAGATGCCGTTCGGCCGCCAGATCAGCACCGCGACGAGTATGACGAAGGGCACGACGATCTTGTACTCGGTCGGCACGAAGGCGATGCTTGCCGGGAGTTCGATCCAGTCCGGCAGATGCGGTTTCAGCGGCCGCAGCAGGATCGACCAGTTGAACACTGCCACCGTCTCGGTGAAGCCGACCAGCAGCCCGCCGCTGATCGCACCGTAAGGCTGGCCGATGCCGCCGACGATCATCGCCGCCACGATCGGGATCAGGATGTTGAAGCTGAGATCAGGCTTCAGGCTGACATCCATGGCCAGAAGCGTGCCGGCAGCAGCGGCAAGGCTTCCGGCGATGATCCAGGTCGTGCGCACGACCTTGTCCGTGCTGATACCGGAAATGCGGGCGAGATCGGCATTGTCGGACATGGCGCGCATGGCCTTGCCGGTGCGCGAGCGCGTCAGGAACAGATGCAAGGCAACGATGGCGACGACCGTGACGACGATCAGCAGAAGCTGCGGCTCGGTGATGATGATGTCCTTGCCGGCAAAGGGAATGCGGTAGATTTCCTTTGGCGTGACATACATGTTGCGCGGCGCGGTGCCCCAGATCAGGCGGATCAGCCCCTGCAGCATCAGCATCACGCCGAAGGAAGCGATGACCAGCGTGATCGGCTTGGGATTGGTCTTGCGTAGCGGCTGATAAAAGGCCTTGTCGAGGCCGATGGTTATCAGCGCGGTGATCGCCATGGCGATCGGCATGACGACGAAGGCCGTCGGCAGGCCAACTGCTGCGCCGAGACCCGGCATCACCATGGTCAGCACGAAGGCGATGAAGGCGCCGAGGGTCATCAGGTCGCCATGGGCGAAGTTGGCGAAGCGCAATATGCCCCAGACCAGCGTCAAGCCTACCGCGCCAAGCGCATAGACCGAGCCGATGATAAGCCCGGCGACGACCACCTTGTTGATGAAGAAGACGATCTCGTTGATCGGCATGGCGGAGAGGAAACCAACCTGTTCCATCAGTGTTTTGCTCCCCCGCCGAGGAAGCTTTCGGCCACTTCCGGATTGTCGAGCAGCGCCTGCCCGGTGTCGGTGAAGGAATTCCTGCCGCCGGCAAGCACAAAGCCCTTATGCGCGATGGCAAGCGCCTGGCGCGCGTTCTGCTCGACCATCAGGATACCGACGCCCGACGCGTTGATGGCGATGACGCGCTCGAATATCTCGCCCATATAGCGCGGCGAAAGGCCTGCGGTCGGCTCGTCGAGAAGGAGCAGCTTGGGCTCCATCATCAGCGCGCGGCCGATCGCCACCATCTGGCGCTGGCCGCCGGAAAGCTCGCCCGCCGGCTGCTTCTGCTTGTCGCGCAATGGCGGGAAATATTCGAACATCTTTTCGATGAGATGGCGGTAATCGTCCTTGCGGACATAAGCGCCCATTTCGAGGTTTTCGCGCACCGTCATTGCCGGAAACACGTTGAATTCCTGTGGCACGAAGGACAGGCCACCGCGCACGAGATTTTCGGGCTTTGCATTGGTCACGTCCTTGCCGTCGAAAACCACGCTGCCTTCCGAGACGGTCAACAGGCCGAACAGCGCTTTCAGCGACGTCGATTTGCCCGCGCCATTGGGGCCGACGATAACGCCGATCTCGTGGGCGCCGATCTCCATATTGACGCCGTTCAGGATATTCGCCCCGCCATAGCCGGCGTGGACATCGGTCATCTTCAGGATGCTCATGCGGCATCCCCCACCGGCGCGCCGCCGAAATAGGCCTCGATGACCTCCGGGTTCTTGCGGATTTCGGCCATCGGCCCCTGCATCATGACGGAACCCGCCGCCATGACGATGACGGGATCGCAAAGCCGCGCGATCAGGTCCATGTCGTGCTCGATGACGAAGAAGGTCAGCCCCTTGTCGCGGTTGAGCGTTTCGACCACGGAGGCGAGATCGTTGAGCAGCGTGCGGTTGACGCCGGCAGCCACCTCATCGAGCAGCACGACCTGCGGGTCGGCCATCATCACGCGGCCGAGTTCCAGAAGCTTCTTCTGGCCGCCGGAGAGATTGCCGGCGCTCTCGTTCTTGACGTGGGTCAACCGCAGGATTTGCAGTATTTCCTCGGCCTTGCGCCGGGTTTCCAGTTCGTCGCGCACGACCTTGCCGCGCCGGAAGCAGGCGTCGAAGAAGGATTCGCCTGATTTGCCGGCGGTCACCACCATCAGGTTTTCCAGCGATGTGAGATGCGAGAATTCCTGTGCGATCTGGAAGGTGCGCGACAGGCCGTGCTCGAACAGTTCGTGCGCCGGCATTCCCGTCACGTCCTTGCCGTCCAGCCAGATCGAGCCGGAGGTCGGCGCAAAGGCGCCTGCGACCATGTTGAACATGGTGGTCTTGCCGGCGCCATTGGGGCCGATCAGCCCCGTGATCGTGCCGCGCTCGACCTTGAGCGAACAATTGTCGACGGCCAGCACACCGCCGAAGCGTTTGCTGACGTTCCTGACTTCGATGAGCGAGCTCACGCCACCCCCACTATTTTCCCGTTTTTCTTTTTTGGACGCTGTCGAGACCATTCCCCCGCTATCCCCATAGCGGGCAGTCTCGCGCATCGATTTTTTAAACGAGGTCCGGGCGAGCCCGGACCTCGCGCCTCGAAAGGCTTACTTGGCAGCGGCTTCCTTGAAGCCCTTGCCGTCAACGACCATCTCGATGACGTTGCCCGGTACGTCGCCGTTCTTGTCGAACTCGTGGCTGCCGGCAGCGCCTTCGTAGTTGATGTCCTTGCCCTCAGCGATCAGCTTCTTGGCCTTCTCCCATTCGCCGGGAAGGATCACCTCACCCGGAGCCGAGGAGACTTCGCGCAGCGCAGCGCTCAGGCCTTCGCGTGAATCCTTGCCGAGCTTCTGGATCGCCAGCGCGATCATGAAGGCAGCGTCATAGGACTGCGCGCCGAAGTTGGCGTTCGGGTCGAGGCCGGCATCCTTGGCGATCTTGGCGTAGACTTCCGTGCCGGGGCTGACCGAATTGCCGATGCGGGTCGCGACCATGCCGTCGACCTTGCCTTCGCCGACATTCTTGACCAGCGCGTCGCTGACCATGCCGTCGCCGCCGGCGAACTTCGAGAAGTCGCCGCCTTCGAGGGCCTGGCGGATGATGGTCGAGCCGGAGCCGTCGACATAGGCGAGCACGACCAGCGTGTCCGCACCAGAAGCCGCCAGCGAGCCAACTTCGGCGCGGTAGTCTGCCTTGCCGTCTTCATGCGCTTCCTTGGCCGAGACGGTGCCGCCGAGCGTCTTGAAGGATGCTTCCAGAGCGTCGGCAAAGCCCTTGCCGTAGTCGTTGTTGACATAGGTGATGGCGATGTTGTCGGTGCCCTTGTCCTTCAGGATCTTGGCCAGCACTTCGCCGCTGTAAGCGTCGGACGAGGTGGTGCGGAACACCAGATCCTTGTCGTCGAGCGTGGTCAGCGCCGGAGACGTGGCGGCCGGCGAAATCAGCAGCACGCCGCCGGGAATGGCGGCATTGTTGGCAGCCGCAATCGTCTCGCCTGAGCAGAGCGGGCCGACGAGAGCCGTCACCTTCTCGGAATTGACCATGCGGTCGGCGGCGTTCGATGCAGCCGTGGCGTCGGCGCAGGTGGAGTCGCCCGAGATGATCTCAAGCTTCTGCCCGTCGAGAATGCCGCCCTGGTCGTTCACATCCTTGACCGCCAGCTTGGCCGCCTCGAAGATCGGCGGCAGCATGCTTTCGATCGGGCCGGTGAAGCCGCCGAGAAAGCCGATCTTCACATCGGCCTGGGCCGACGCTGCGCCCGCCAGAATGGCAGTGCTGACCATGGCAGTTGCCAGAAGCCGTTTGGTGATGCGTTTCATGATAGTTTCCTCCGAATGTTGCGTATGAGACTTGCCCGCCTTGGTGCTTTGCTGCGCCAAACCGGGATTCCGAACCGGCAGGTCAACCCGACGTCACGCCTTTGAAGACGTGCTCGCCGCCCATTTTCCAGCCCTGGTCCGGTCCTACAGAAGAGCGCCAATTCCAACAAGCCTCCCAGCTTGAAACGAACCGCACTCCGTTTTCGGCGATCCTCCTTTGCCGATATTTCGCCGGCGGCGGGTTTAAACCCTTGTTTCCGGCATCTCTAAACAACCAGCCTCAGACAGGCAGAGAAATCAACAGGCTTTTGCGTCATTCGACCAGCGAAAACAGGTGACGAAAGGGAAGCTGATCGATGATGCAGCATGCCCTTGCGCCTCTCAATTGACGGCCCTGCCGCGCAGCGCGAAACGCTGGATCTTGCCCGTTGCTGTCTTGGGAAGAGCGTCGACAAACTTGACCGAGCGCGGATATTTGTAAGGCGCGATCACCTGCTTGACGTGATCCTGCAGCGCCTTGATGGTCGCGGCATCCGCCGGCACATCCGCCACCAGCACGATATGCGCCTGCACGATCTGGCCGCGTTCCAGGTCTTCGGCGCCTACTACAGCGCATTCGGAAACGAAATCATGGCTGAGGAGCGCTGCCTCGACTTCCGGCCCGGCTATGTTGTAGCCGGCGGAAATAATCATGTCGTCGGAGCGGGCGGCGAAATGAAAATAGCCGGCCTCGTCCTGGTAGAAGGAATCGCCGGTCAGGTTCCAGCCGTCGCGGACATATTTCGCCTGCCGCTTGTCGGCGAGATAGCGGCAACCGGTCGGCCCACGCACCGCAAGCCTGCCGATCTCGCCGCGCGGCATCTCGTTCATTTCGTCATCGACGATCTTCGCCTGATAGCCGCCGACCGGCTTGCCGGTGGAACCGGGGGCGGAATCGCCGAGCCGGTTGGAAATGAAGATATGCAGCATCTCGGTCGCGCCGATGCCGTCGAGCATCGGCTTGCCGGTCTTCTTCATCCAGGCATCGTAGATCGGCGCGGGCAGGGTTTCACCCGCCGAAACCGCAATGCGCAGCGAACTCAAATCGGCGCCCTCCTCCATCGCTGCCAGCATGACGCGGTAGGCAGTCGGCGCGGTGAAGCTGATGGTCGCCTTGTAGGTCTCGATGATCTCGATCATCTTCGGCGGCGTCGCCTGTTCGAGCAGGGTTGCGGCGGCCCCGAAGCGCAGCGGGAAGATCGCCAGTCCGCCAAGGCCGAAGGTGAAGGCGAGCGGCGGCGAGCCGACGAAGATATCGTCCGGCGTCACCGCCAGGACTTCCTTGGCGTAGGCGTCGGCGATGATCAGCAGGTCGCGATGGAAATGCATCGTCGCCTTGGGCTCGCCGGTCGTACCGGAGGTGAAGCCGAGCAGCGCGACATCGTCGCGGCCGGTCGGCACGGCTGCAAACTTCACCGGCTTGTCCAGCGCAATGCGGTCGAGTTCGGCGTCATGATTGGCAGTGCCGTCGAAGCCGATGACCTTTTTCAGGAAGCGGCTGTCCTTGGCGCAGGCGACGAGTTCGTCCTTGATGCGCGTGTCGCAGAGCGCAAACTCGACCTCGGCCTTGTCGATGATCTGGCCGAGTTCGCCGGCGCGCAGCATCGGCATGGTGTTGACGACGACGGCACCCGCCTTGGTGGCGGCGAGCCAGCAGGCGACCATGGCAGGATTGTTGGCCGAGCGGATCAGAACGCGATTTCCGGGCTTTACGCCGTAATTCTCGACCAGCGCATGGGCGATGCGGTTCGACCAGTCGGTGAGTTCCTTGTAGGTGCGGCGGCGGCCATTGCCGATCAGCGCGGTATGGTCGCCAAAGCCCTTGGCGACCATCGCGTCGGTGAGTTCGACGCCGGCATTCAGGACTTGCGGGTAGTCGAAGCCGTCGAGCAATAGTTCCGGCCACTCATCCTCCGGCGGCAGGTTGTCACGTGTGAAAGTGTCGGTATGCGCCGATGGTCCCAGCATTTGTTATTATCCCCTCGCCAGTGTTTGCCTGGCTATTATGATTTTCTGCACGTCCGACGCGCCCTCATAGATGCGCAGCGCCCGGATTTCGCGATAAAGGCTCTCGACGACGCTGCCCTTGCGCACGCCGTCGCCGCCATGGATCTGCACCGCCTTGTCGATCACGCTCTGGGCGCGGTCGGTGGCGTAAAGCTTGGCCATCGCCGCCTCGCGGCTGACGCGGGCAGCGCCTGAATCCTTCAGCCATGCGGCGCGGTAGACGAGGAGGGCCGCAGCATCGATATCGAGCGCCATGTCGGCGATGTGGCCCTGCACCATCTGCAGTTCCGACATCGGCGCGCCGAACAATTCGCGCGAGGTCGAACGCGCGATGGATTCATCCAGTGCTCTACGGGCAAAGCCGAGTGCCGCCGCCGCGACCGTCGAGCGGAACACGTCGAGCACCGACATGGCGATGCGGAACCCCTCGCCTGGTCTGCCGAGCATGGCCGACTTCGGCACGCGGCAGTTCTGGAATGCGAGGCGCGCCAGTGGATGCGGCGCGATCACTTCCAGCCGCTCGGCAATCGACAGGCCTGGCGTATCGGCGGGAACGATGAACACCGAAATACCCTTCGCGCCCGACCCTTCGCCGGTGCGGGCGAAGACGGTGTAGACATCGGCGATGCCGCCATTGGAGATCCAGGTTTTTTCACCGTCGAGCACGTAAGAGTCGCCGTCCTCGCGTGCTGCGAGATCGAGATTGGCGACGTCCGAGCCGGATTTCGGCTCGCTCAGCGCAAAGGCCGAAAGCGCCTTGCCGGCGCGGGTTTTGGTCAGCCATTCGCGTTTCTGCTCGGGCGTGCCGAACAGCGAAATCGCGCCGGTTCCGAGCCCCTGCATGGCGAAGGAGAAATCGGCAAGCCCATCATGACGCGCCAATGTTTCGCGGATGATGCAGAGGCTGCGAACGTCGAGCCCGCTTTCGGCATTTTCGGGATCGACGGCCGAATGGGTCAGCCAGCCACCTTCGCCCAGTTTTGCGACCAGTTCGCGGCAGGCCGCATCGACATCGCCGTGGTCGCCATGCCTGATATTGGCCGCGGCCCAGGCTTCCAGCGCATCAGCCAGCGCCCGGTGACGATCTTCAAAAAACGGCCAGTCGAGAAAGCTGCGGTCCGGCATCTCAATCGCCCTGGAAAACGGGTTTCTGGTGCGCGACGAAAGCGTCGTAAGCGCGCTTGAAGTCCAGCGTCTGCATGCAGATCGCCTGCGCCTGCGCTTCGGCCTCGATGGCCTGCTCGATCGACATCGACCATTCCTGATTGAGCATGGTCTTGGTCATCATGTGACCGAAATTCGGGCCGTCGGCGAGGCGTTTCGCCAGCGCCAGTGCCTCGGCGTCGAGCGATGCGGGCTCGACGATGCGATTATAAAAGCCCCAGCGCTCGCCTTCCTCCGCGCTCATGCTGCGGCCGGTGTAGAGCAGCTCGGACGCTCGCCCCTGCCCGATGATGCGCGGCAGGATCGCACAAGCGCCCATGTCGCAGCCGGCGAGGCCGACGCGGGTGAATAGGAACGCGGTCTTTGCCTCAGGCGTGGCAAGGCGAATGTCGGAAGCCATGGCGATGATAGCGCCGGCACCGACGCAGACGCCATCGACAGCGGCGATGATCGGCTTGCCGCAATGCACCATCGCCTTGATGAGATCGCCGGTCATGCGGGTGAAGCGCAGCAGACCCTTCATGTCCATATCGAGCAGCGGGCCGATAATGTCGTGGACATCGCCGCCGGAGCAGAAATTGCCGCCGTTCGAGCCGAACACCACGGCCTTGATGTCGTCGGCATAGGCGAGCGCGCGGAACGCGTCGCGCAGTTCGGCATAGCTGTCGAAGGTCAGCGGGTTCTTGCGCTCCGGCCGGTCGAGCGTGATGACGGCGACGCCGTCTTCGACGCGCCAGCGGAAATGTTTCGCGACGTATCCCGCCATGTCAGTCATCGCCATTCACCTTTGCTGTCAGTTTCGGCGAATTGCCGATTGTATCGAGATGGCCGATCATCTGCTCGCAGGCTTCCGGCGGCAGTTCTTCCAGAATGGCGCTGACCCATGTCGCATGCGCCGCCGCCATTTTGGAAAACTCCTCGTTGCCCTTCTTGGTCAGCCGAACCAGCGTCGCGCGCTTGTCGCCTGCCACCGGCACGCGCAGAACCAGACCGTCGGTCACCAGGCGCTCGATGATGCCGGTGACGTTGCCGTTGGAGACGCGAAGGGCGGCTGAAAGCTCGCTCATCTTCAGCCCGTCCTCGAAACGGTAGAGTGCTGCCAGCACGTCGAAGCGCGGCAAGGTCGTGTCGAACTCGACGCGCAGGTTCTCGCGCACCGTCGCTTCAACCAGCCTCGTCGCCTTGAGCAATCGCAGCCAGACACGCAGGCGCTGCCTGGCCGTGTCGGGAGCTTCGCCCGGTTGCGGCATGCTCATACTTCGCCTCCCGAAATGGACAGGGCCTGCCCGGTGACCGAAGCCGAATGCGGCCCGCAGAGATAGAGCACGCTCTGCGCCACCTCTTCCGGCAACACGAAACGGCGCTGGGGACTGGTCTTCGTCAGCGTGGCAATGGCCTCGTCGCGGCTCTTGCCGGTCTTTTCGACGATCGTCTCGATCGAGCGTTCGAGCATCGGCGTCAGCGTGAAGCCGGGGCAGACGGCGTTGACGGTGATGGCGGTATCGGCGAATTCCAGCGCCAGCGAGCGCGTCAACCCGAGGACGCCGTGCTTGGCGGCACTGTAGGCCGAAACATAGGCATAGCCTTTCAGGCTGGAGGTCGAGGCGATCGCGATCAACCGGCCCTGCTTGCGCTTCATCATGCCGGCAAGTGCTTGCTGGAAGGTCAGGAAAACGCTGGTCAAATTGACATCCAGCATCTGCCGCCACAGATCGAGGCTGGTGCGATGGAAGGGAGCGCTTTCGGCAGCGCCGGCATTGGCGACGACGATGTCCAGCTCGCCGACTTCGCTGGTAATGCGCTTGAACAGCGCCTTCACCGACGCCTCGTCGGTCACATCGGCGGTCATGGCGAGCATACCCGGCGAGGTCGCAGCCAACTCGGCCAGCGGTTCCATGCGGCGTCCGGATATCACGACGGTGGCGCCGGCGTCAGCGAGCGCGCGCGCGATCGCAGCGCCCATTCCCGAGCCGCCGCCCGTCACCAATGCCCGCTTTCCAGAAAGGTCGCTCATACCGCGCGATCCTGTGCCGCCATCTCGGCGGCGCGTTCGGCTAGGCGGCGAATCTGGTCGCCACCGGGCTGATAGGGGGCGGGCCATGCCTCGACCGTGTCGCCAAGAGAGGCCGCCGCGCGCAGTGTCCAATAGGGATCGGTCAGATGCGGACGGGCCAGACAGACGAGATCGGCGCGTCCGGCGAGCAGGATCGAGTTGACGTGGTCGGGCTCGTAGATGTTCCCGACAGCCATGGTCGCCATGCCGGTTTCGTTGCGAATGCGGTCGGAGAACGGCGTCTGGAACATGCGGCCATAGACCGGGCGGGCAAGCTCGGTGGTCTGGCCGGCGGATACGTCGCAAATGTCGACGCCAGCCTGCTGGAACATCTTCGCAATTTCGACCGCTTCCTGCGGCGTCACGCCCTTGTCGCCGACCCAGTCATTGGCCGAGATGCGTACCGAGATAGGCTTTTCGCGCGGCCAGACTTCGCGGACGGCATGGTAGATTTCCAGCGGATAGCGCATGCGGTTTTCCAGCGAGCCGCCATAGTCGTCGGTGCGGTTGTTGGTCACCGGCGTGATGAAGGACGACAGCAGGTAGCCGTGTGCTGCGTGGATTTCGAGCATGTCGAAGCCGCAGCGATCCGCCATTTCGGCAGCCGCCACGAACTGGTCGCGGACAAGATCCATGTCGGCGCGCGTCATCGCCTTTGGCGTCTGGTTTTCAGAAGACCAAGGTTGCTCCGAAACCGACATCAGCGGCCAGTTGCCGTCTTTCAACGGCTTGTCCGTGCCTTCCCAGCCGACGCGGGTGGAACCCTTGCGGCCGGAATGGCCGATCTGGGCGCAGATTTTTGCCACGGTCTCGGTGTGGACGAAATCGACGATGCGCTTCCACGCGACTTCATGTTCCGGCGCATAGAAACCGGGGCAGCCGGGCGTGATGCGGCCTTCGGGGCTGACGCAGGTCATCTCTATATAGAGCAGCCCAGCCCCGCCCTTGGCGCGTTCGCCGTAATGGATCAGATGCCAGTCTGTCGGCGTGCCGTCGACGGCCTTGTACTGCGCCATCGGCGAGACGACGACGCGGTTCTTCAGCTCCATGTCGCGCAGCTTGAACGGTGCGAACATCGGCGCCCGGCGGGTGCCTTGCGGCGCACCGGCCGTTTCCTGGAACCAGCCTTCGGCACTTTCCAGCCAGGCCTTGTCGCGCAGGCGCAGGTTTTCGTGGCTGATGCGCTGCGAGCGGGTCAGCAGCGAATAGTTGAACTGGACCGGGTCGAGATCGAAATAGCGCTCGACCTCTTCGAACCATTCCAGCGAGTTGCGTGCAGCCGATTGCAGGCGCAGCACCTGGATGCGGCGCTCGTCCTCGTAGCGGGCGAAAGCCTGCTCGAGCGTCTTTTCCGTATGCACCAGCTCGGCAAGGGCGGCAGCACTTTCAAGCGCCAACTTGGTTCCCGATCCGATCGAGAAATGCGCGGTCGCCGCCGCATCGCCCAGCAGCGCGATGTTCTTGTAGGACCAGCGCTTGCACAGCACGCGCGGGAAACTCAGCCAGGCCGAACCGCGAATGTGGTTGGCGTTGGTCATCAGCGCGTGACCGTCGAGATGCTTCGCGAAGATGCGCTGGCAAACCTCGATGCTCTCCTGCTGGCTCATCTCGCCGAAGCCGAACTTTTCCCAGGTCTCGGCGCTGCATTCGACGATGAAAGTCGCCGTGTCGTTGTCGAACTGGTAGGCGTGCGCCCAGACCCAGCCGTGCTCGGTCTCCTCGAATATGAAGGTGAAGGCATCGCCGAATTTCTGATGCGTGCCGAGCCAGACGAATTTGCAGGCGCGCACGTCAATGTCGGGCTCGAACTCGGCGGCGAATTCGCTTCGCGCCTTGGAGTTCAAACCATCGGCAGCGACAACGAGATCATATTCCTCGGCATAGGCAGCAACGCTTTCGACATTGGCCTGGAAGCGGAGCTCGATGCTGAGTTCACGCGCCCGCTCCTGAAGCAGCATCAGAAGCTGCTTGCGGCCGATGCCGCAGAAGCCGTGACCGGTGGAGAGCGTCTTGGTGCCCTTGAAGTGAACCGCGATGTCATCCCAGTAAGCGAAGTGCGAGCGGATGGCGGCGGCACTTACGGGATCGTTGGCGGCAAGATTGGTCAAGGTCTCGTCGGAAAGCACCACACCCCAGCCGAAGGTGTCATCCGGCTTGTTGCGTTCGATGACCACGACCTCGGAAGCCGGATCGCGCAGCTTCATGCTGATTGCGAAGTAGAGGCCGGCTGGCCCTCCCCCGAGACAGGCGATCTTCATCAGCACAAACTCCGATTGACGATGAGAGGATGGCACCCTGTCCCGATAATTTCAAGCATGAAATTTCAAGCTTGAAATTAATCGACGGTTCGCAGAAGCTGCTTCTGGCTGGATCAACGGGCCGGCAGGTTTTCCCCATTGCGGGGCTGCCCGGCGTGATGGTCAATGACGGGATGGTGCGCCGCTGAAGGCGCTTGGTTAGCGAGGCTGGGAATGTCGGCAAATTCGATCACGGACTGGAGCGACGCCTATTCCAATGGGGCCTATATCCCCGACGCCAGTGCGTTTCCCGGCAAATGGCAGGTGATGGCGTCGGCATTCCGCGATGATTTGCGCGCGGCAAACCGCCTGCGCGAAGATATTTCCTACGGCCCGCATGTACGTAACCGCTTCGACCTGTTCCTGCCGGAAGGCACGCCCAAGGGGCTCGTCGTGTTCGTCCATGGCGGCTACTGGATGTCGTTCGACAAATCGGCCTGGTCGCACCTCGCCCAAGGGTCGCTTGCCCATGGTTATGCGCTGGCAATGCCGTCCTATGTGCTTTGCCCGGAAGCACGGATATCGGACATCACCAGGCAGGTCGGTGCAGCCATAACCGCGGCGGCAAGCGAAGTCGCAGGCCCGATCCATCTCACAGGCCATTCCGCCGGCGGCCATCTCGTCAGCCGCATGAATACTTCGAGCTCTCCGCTCCGCGCCGACGTGCTCGCACGGCTCAAGAAGACGGTGTCGATCTCGGGCCTGCACGATCTGCGGCCGCTGATGAAAACGAAGATGAACGAGACCCAGCGCCTGGACCTCGCCGAAGCGCGTGCGGAAAGTGCCGCCCTGCTCGAACCGCTCGACGGCATCGATATCACCTGCTGGGTCGGTTCGGCCGAGCGCCCTGAATTCCGGCGGCAGAACGCGCTTCTGGAAAATCTCTGGAGCGGTTTCGATGTCAGCGTGTCGAGCGTGGAAGACCCCGGCACGCATCATTTCGACGTTATCGACGGGCTTGCCGATCCCGACCACAGGCTGGTGCGGACCCTGCTCGGCGTGTAAAGAAGGCTCGCGGGCATCGCCCATCATACGAAGTATCCGGAGGTTCCATGCAAACCGTATTCGTCCAGCTGCAATGCACGCCCGGCCAGACCTATGCCGTGGCCGACCAGCTTTACGAGCGCGAGGTGGCTTCCGAACTGTATTCGACCAGCGGCGACTACGATCTGCTGATGAAGGTCTATATCGAGGACGATGTCGATATCGGCAAATTCATCAACGAGAACGTCGCCAATGTGCCGGGCATCGTACGCTCGCTGACGACGCTGACGTTCAAGGCGTTCTGAAGCTGCTGCGATCTTGATTCAAGGTCGCAATCCAACCCACTGTTTTCAGGCAGGTTTCCGGTCGGCGCGGCGCGCTGCGATATAGCGCATCGCGGTCACGCGGCGGCGCATGATCTCGGTGCGCATCGCCATCAGGTGCAGCGTGAAGAACAGCACGGTGAAGCCAAGCGCCATGATCAGGAGTGGCCAGAGCAGGCTCGGATGGATGGTGGGGCCGCCGAGGCGGAATACCGATGCCGGCTGATGCAGCGTGTTCCACCAGTCGACAGAGAATTTGATGATCGGGATGTTGATGAAGCCGACCAGCGTGATGATGGCGGCAGCGCGCGCCGAGCGTGCGGGATCGTCGAGCGCACGCGTCAACGCGATGATGCCGAGATACATCAGGAACAGGATGAAGACCGAGGTCAGCCGCGCGTCCCACACCCACCAGGTGCCCCACATGGGCTTGCCCCAGATCGAGCCGGTGATCAACGCCAGCGCGGTGAAGGCCGCGCCGATAGGCGCTGCGGCCTTGAGCGAGACATCGGCGAGCGGATGTCGCCAGACCAGAGTCCCAAGTGCAGCCAACGCCATCAGCGAGTAGCACATCATCGCAATCCAGGCGAAAGGCACGTGGATGTACATGATGCGGACGGTGGTGCCCTGCTGGTAATCCTCGGGCGCGGCAAAGCCGAGATAGAGGCCGAAGGCCAGCAGGAGAATCGAAAGACCCGCCAGCCAGGGCACAAGCCGGTCGGCAAGCGCCAGGAAGCGGGTCGGATTGGCAAGATCAATGAAGCGGCCGGGCCGCGCGCTCGTGTCACTCATGGTGTTTAATTAGCCCGGTCCGAGCGTCCGGGCAATGCGGGAGGTCGCCGCAGGACGACCTCCCATAGTTCTATTCGACCAATCAGGCCGCAGCAGCGGACTGCGAGACATGGCTGAGGGCGCGCACGTCCTCGTCGGTCAGCAGGCCGCCGGCGCGAAGCAGGCTGGCGAAGCGGCCATTTGTGGCCGACAGTTCGGCGAAGCCACCCATTTCCACGATCCGGCCCTTGTCCATGAAGAGGACCAGGTCGGCATCACGAACCGTGGTGAGACGGTGCGCAATGATGAAGGTGGTGCGCCCCTGGCGAACACCGTCGATCGCTTCCTTGACCCGCGATTCCGTCTCGACATCGAGCGCGCTGGTCGCCTCGTCGAGCACCAGGATGGGCGCGTTCTTGAGGATGGCGCGGGCAATCGCGATACGCTGGCGTTCACCGCCGGAGAGCTGGCCGCCACGCTCACCAACCTTGGTGTCGTAGCCTTCGCTCTTCGACAGGATGAACTCCTGGGCGGACGCAGCTTCAGCAGCCGCATGAACCTCGGCGTAGGTCGCTTCCTCGCGGCCGATGCGGATATTCTCCTCGATCGACCGGTTGAACAGGCCGGCATCCTGGAACACCGTCGCGATCGACTGACGCAGCGACTTCTTGGTGACGGTCTTGACGTCGATACCGTCGATCAGGATGCGGCCTTCCTGCGGCGTGTGGACACGCTGGAGCATATTGATCAGCGTGGTCTTGCCGGCACCGGTCGGGCCGACGATGGCAACCGTCTGACCAGCCTGGACTTCAAACGAGACGTCCTGCAGCCCCTGCCCCGAATTCGGGAACTCGAAGCTGACATCCTCGAAGCGGATGTGGCCGGTGATGTTGTTCATCTCGCGCAGGCCTTCCGGCTCCTTGCGGTCAGCCACGGAGTCTTCCAGTTCATAGAAGGCTTCCAGCTTGGCGCGGGAGTCGAAGATCTGGTTGGCAAACTGCGAGATCTGGTCAAGACGGCTGATCAGCAGCGTCGCGAAGCCGATGAAGGCAACGATATCGCCGATGCGCAATTCGCCGCGTGAAACCAGCAAGGCACCGATCATCAGCACGACCATCATCGAGATCGTCGAGGCAAGGCGGTTGAGCGCGCTTGCCAGCGCCCACCAGTCGAGCACCGGATACTGTGCCTGGATCAGATCGCCGACATGCTTGCGCAGCCGCTGGGCTTCCTCGCTGAAGCGATTGTAGCTCTGCAGCACGGCAACGTTGTTGACCGAGTCCGTCACATGCGAGAACACCTCGTGATAGTGGCGTTCCACCTTGGCTTGCCCGTCCTTGGTCTTGTGCATGACGACGCGGCCGATGATGAGGTACAGCGTGCCAAGCACCAGCAGCACCAGCGACATGCGCAGGTCGAGCGAGATGGCAGTGGGAATGAGCAGCAGCAGCGCCACGGCGGTGGTCAGGTGCGTGCGCATGAATTCAAGCCAGAGGCTGAACAGCGTTTCTACCGCACGGAGCATCGTGTGCAGGGCGTTGGACGTACCCCGCACCTGATGCCACGACAGCGGCATGGTGATGACGCGCTCAAAAGACTCGCAAAGCACGCCGGCACGGCGGGCATGGGCCAGCCGGTCAGCGCCACGAGCGACGAGCACATAAGCGAGAATGTTGAATGCCCCGAGCCCGGCCCAGAGCATCAGCGTTGAGAAAACCTCGCGCTTGTCGGAAATGGCATCGATGACACGGCCGAACATGATTGGTTCGGCAATGGTTACGATAGCCAGGACGACATTGGCCGCGCAGATGAAAAATACACGCTTTTTTTCGGTAGAAAGATACCGAAGTGCGCGGAAGTAGATTTCAAGCAATGACACGAAACTCACTCCGTGAGAACAAAAACCGTGCAGCGCTCCATTGCTCGTCCCAACATTGTCTGCTGCACCGCAAGACAATGTTCACATACAGCCTCAGTTCCATTTTTTCGAAACAACATCGGGCAACGCCCCGTAATCTGCCGTGATCGCCTAAGGAATTGAGTTTTAATGAAAAATGGCACCGTTACGGCAAAATCATGGCAGATGATTTAACCTTGGTTCCGACCTGGAAATATTCTTTTCTTCAGGACGGAATCCGAACAGTCACCTCATTCTCGCCAGTCGTTCGCAACTCGAACGAGGCACCTTTCGATCGCTTTCCATTGACGTCGACCGTCACCGCTTTCGCGGTTTTGTCGCGCGTCACACGGATGCGGTAAATACAGCCTCCAATATGAACGGTAGCTGAATAACCGTCCCATTCGCTCGGCAAAACAGGATCAATCGTAAGGCGCGAGCCACGTTTGCGGATTCCGAGGATGCTTTCCACCGCTGCACGGTATAGCCAGCCGGCAGAGCCGGTGTACCAGGTCCAGCCGCCACGGCCGCCCTTTTCGCCTTCGGAATAGACATCGGCGGCGACCACATAGGGTTCGACGCGATAGCGTTCGGCACCGTCCTCATCCTGCGCGTGGTTGACCGGATTGAGCATGCTGAAGCAGCGCCAGGCGTCGTCTGCCCGCCTCATTTCGGCCAGCGCGATGACAAACCAAGTCGCGGCATGGGTATATTGGCCGCCATTTTCGCGCACGCCCGGCGGATAACTTTTTATGTAACCGGGATTCTTTTCGGTTTTCGAGAAGGGCGGCGTGAAGAGTTTGACGATCTGGAGGTCGTCATCGACCAATTGCTTGATCGCCGAGTCCATAGCCGTCTTCGACCTTACAGGGTCGCCTTCGCCCGAAAGCACGCTCCAGGACTGGGCGATGGAATCGATCTGGCATTCGTCGGAACTGCGCGAACCGAGCGGGGTGCCGTCGTCAAACGAGCCACGGCGATACCACTCACCATCCCAGCCGGCCGTCTCCAGCGCCTGTTTCAGGCTGCGCGCGTGCTTTTCCCACTTGTTGGCGCGCTTGGTGTCGCCCTGCTCGCGGGCGACCGGCGCGAAGTCGCCGATGGTCTTCAGGAGGAACCAGCCGAGCCAGACGCTCTCGCCCCTGCCCTCCTCGCCGACCCGGTTCATGCCGTCGTTCCAGTCGCCGCCCAGGATCAACGGCAGGCCGTTGGCTCCGGTGCGCTGGATGGCGAGATCGAGCGCGCGGGCGCAATGCTCATAAAGCGTAGCCGATTTCTTCGACTTCTCGGGCGTGAAGAACGCATCGTGTTCGCCGTCGTGCAAGGCCGGCCCTTCGATGAAGGGAATGCTCTCCTTGAGGATGGATGCGTCGCCGGTGACATTGACATAATGCGCCGTCGCATAGCCCAGCCAGACAACATCGTCGGAAATCCGGGTGCGGACGCCCGCATCCGTGCGCGGCAGCCACCAATGCTGGACATCGCCTTCCACGAACTGCCGGCGCGCGGCATTCAGGATCTGGTCATATGCCAGCTGCGGATCATGCATGAGCAGCGCCAGCGTGTCCTGCAGCTGGTCGCGGAAGCCGAAGGCGCCGCTTGCCTGGTAGAATGCGGAGCGTGCGCGAATGCGGCAGGCGACGCTCTGGTAAGGCAGCCAATGGTTGACCATGGCGTTCAGCGCCGCGTCGGGCGTCTCGACCTGGATCGTGTCGAGGAAGCCGCGCCATTCCTTGTCGTTCTCGGCCAACCGTTTGTCGAAATCGCGCTTGCGATGCTTGGCGACGAAGGTGCTGGCCTCTTCCGGCGAACCGGCATCGCCGAGCAGGAAGAGGATCGTGACCTCGCCACCCGCGGGTATTTCGATGTCGCGCGCGATCGCCGCGCACGGGTCGGTGCCAGCCTCGACCTTGCCGGACAGCGCCAGCCCGCCGGTCACGACATGCGGCGCCTCGGCGGTGCCGTTTCTGCCGATGAACTCGCTGCGATCGGTCGTCACCGACTGTGCGTCGCCATCGCTCGCCAGGAAGGCGACACGATCGCCGAAGTCCAGGCTGTAGGCGTTCTTCGCCAGAAGCGCGCCGGTCGCCGCATCCTGCGAGGGTACGATCGTCGGGGCGGATTTCGCGCGATTGGTGCCGAGCACCCATTCGGCATAGGCATAGATGCGCAGCCTGGCCGGCACCGCACCGGAATTGCGGAGACGCAACCGCGAAATCTTCACCGGGTCCGCCGGATCGACGACCTGCGTGACTTCGGCGAAAAGCGAGCCGCGGGTCGCGCTGAAGACTGAGAGGCCCTGCCCGTGGCGGGCCTCGTAGACGATCGACGGATCGCGCAACACGCCGGCGAAAGGCGAGAACGCCTTCCCGCTGGCAAGGTCGTGGATATAGATCGCCTCGCCGGGACGGTTGCTGACCGGGTCGTTGGACCACGGCGTGAGCTGGAAGTCGCGGCTGTTGCGGCTCCAGGTGAAGGATGCGCCTTCGGCTGAGGTGTGGAAGCCGAACGACGCGTTGGAAATGACGTTGATCCACGGCTGCGGTGTCGACTTCTGCCCGCCAAGCCGCACGACATAGTCGCGGCCGTCGCGGTCGAAACCGCCAAAGCCGTTCCACAAAGTGAGGCCCTTGCCGCTGGCGATGACGGGCTTGCGCGAGGGTGCTGTCGGCTGCGCTTCTGCGGAAGCGTCGGTCAGGACCAAGGCTTCGGCTGCCATCAGCGCATCGCGCGCCTGCAGTGCTGCAGCTTCGGCCCGCTCGATCTGGTCGAAGATTGTACCGTTGCGGGTGTGGAGCGCGACGCGCGCCGAAGCCAGCAGCGTCTTGTAGGATGTCTCGTCCATGAGGTCGCGGCGCACCGCGAAGATATGCTGGCGCGGACCCAGTTCCTTGCCGCGCATGCGGCTGTTGTCGCAGAGCCATTCGATGGACTGCTGCAGATCCTGCACGTAGGAAGACCCCTGTTCATTGACGATCACCAGATCGGCAACGAGGCCGCGCGTGCGCATATATTCCTGGAAGCGCAGCGCTTGCGCGACAATCTCCAGATCGGCAACGTCGCCGATCCTGACCGCGAAGATCGGAAAATCCCCCGAAATCGCCATCGGCCACAGTGCCGACTGACGCCCGAGCCCGGTGGCCACGGTTTCGGCCGGCACGCGCAGGAAGGGATCGGGATAGAGCAGATACCGGGCAAGCTTCTGAACATTGGCAGCGTCGGCAAGGCTGAGGCCGAGATGGCGCGTCTGCACCTGCGAGCGCGTCCATGCCAGCATGGCCTGGCGCGAAAAGCTCTCGGCGTGATCGAGCCGGGTCATCATGCCGTCGATCTCTTCGCGATTGGCGCCGACGATGGTCCAGAAGGTGAGCGACACCTTCTTGTTGGCAGGCACCCGCACGCGGCGGCGCAAGGCCATGACAGGATCGAGCACGAAGCCGGAATGCCCGCCAAGCTTTGCGCCGGGATCGAAGGCGGCAGCGTCAGCGATGGTGCGGCCACGGCCGATAAAGGCGCGGCGATCGGTTTCGGCCTCGGTGTCTCGGGTCAGGCCCGAGGCATCGGTGATGAAATGCGCCGCAGCGATATCGGGCTCGTTTGCCTCGCGCTTGCGCCGCGTGGCGTAGATGGCACTGTTGCTGGCCGATATCTCGGTCTCGACGAACATCTTCGAGAATACAGGATGCGCGCTATCGTTGGCTTCGGGCGCCAGCACCCATTCGGCATACGACGTGACCTCGATGTGGCGGTCGACATTGCCGTCATTGGCAATCGTTATGCGCCGGCCATCGCCATTGCCTTCCGAGACGACGATGCACTCGACCTCGGAGCGCAGCGTGCCGACCGATTTTATGAAGGTTGCCTTGTCGTCGCAGAAAAGCGTCTGGGCGTGTTCAGATTCGGCGCGTTTCGGCTCCGCCGTCGCCGACCACCACTCCCCCGTGTCAATGTCGCGAAGGAAGAGATAGCTGCCGAAACGGTCCTCGGTCGGGTCGGCCTGCCATCTGGTGATCGCGAGATCGTTCCAGCGGCTGTAGCCGGAGCCTGTCGCCGTCACCATTACCGAATAGCGGCCGTTGGACATGAGATTGGTGGAACGCAGCGCGCGCGCGGGCTCGATCACCAGACGTGTATCGGCGCTGTGCTCGACCGTCTCGGCCTTGCCGCGCTCGTCGGCCTCGGTGCGCACCGTGGTCACGGGAATGTCGCGCGGGGCCTTTTCCTGAAGCAGGAGTTCGGCGGCCTCGATCACCGGATCGCTGTGGAACCGGTCACGCATGCGGCCTTCGAAAATGGCGTTGGCGACCGATACGATCGACATGCCCTGATGGTGGGCCATGTAGTTGTAGACGACGGCATGGTCGGTGCCTTCCGGCACGCGCTGCGGCGTGAAGTCGACGGCATCATAATAGCCGTAGCGTCCGAGCGCGCCGATCTTGCGCAGGCGCTCGAGGTTCTGCACCGCCTCATGCGGCATGAACTGTGCGGCCAGCACCGTTGCGTAGGGCGCGATCACCGTGTTGTGCGACAGACCACGCTTCAGACCGAGGCCCGGCACGCCGAAATTGGTGTACTGGTAGGTCATCTCGCGGTCGCGGCCGTTATAGGCGGCTTCCGAAATGCCCCACGGAATGTGCTTCGAGCGGCCATATTGCATCTGGCGGCGGATCACCAGCTTGCTGGTCTGGTTGAGAAGGCCGCCCTGCGGCTCCTTCATCACCAGCGGCGGCATCAAATACTCGAACATCGAGCCCGACCAGGAGATCAGGGCACCCTTGAAGCCGATCTCGACCAGCGGCCGGCCAAGCCTGAACCAATGCTCGGTCGGGATGTCGCCCTTGGCGATGGCGAACAGGCTGGTCAGGCGTGCTTCAGACGCAAGAAGATCGTAGCAGCTTTCGTCGAGCTGATGTTCCTCGACCCGGTAGCCGATGGACAGCAGCTTGCGGTCCTTGCGGAGCAGGAACGAAAAATCCATCTCGAAGGCAAAGCGGCGCGCGCGTTCCTGAAGGCTCTTCAGCTTGGTGCGCAGCGCCTCGATCGACTTCTCGTCGCTGTGGGCATCGTGGACATGCGCTTCGCATGCAGCTTCCAGCTTGGCCGCCCATTCGGTCAGAACCTCGCTTTTCGCGGAGCCGACTTCCGTATGGATGGCGCTTGCCAGCTTGCGGAACTCGCCAGACAGCACTGCCAGATTGATGGTGCGGATCGAAGCCATTTCCGGCTGCTGCTTGATCGTTTCCACCGCGCGGCGCATGCCGTCGATGCGGTCGCGCAGCCGCTGGCGCAGCGGCCGGAGCTGGCGGCGATCGTCGGGCAGTTCGTTGAGGCTCTCGTCGAGAACCGCGACCGCGTCGAGCAGGCCGTCGAAATCGCCCTGGAGATGGACGGATGGCGCCTCCGCCCATTCGGCGCAAGCGGCAGCGACCGCGACGAGATGGCCGGCGAGGTTGCCGCTGTCCACGCTCGATACATAGAGCGGATAGAGCGGCCGCAGCGTCGTGGTATCGTACCAGTTGAATAGATGGCCCTGGTAGCGGCCCATGCGCTCGATCGTGTTCATCGTCTGATCGATACGCTCGGCGGCATCGGCAAGGCTGATCCAGCCGAAATCGCGGGCGGACACGACTGACAGGAGATAGACGCCGATATTGGTCGGCGACGTCCGGGTGGCAACGACAGGATGCGGCGTTTCCTGGAAATTGTCCGGCGGCAGCATGTTGTTGTCGGCATTCACAAAGGTCTCGAAATAAGCCCATGTGCGCCGCGCCACGATGCGCAACCGGTCGACATCGTGCCTGGAAATGCGAAGCCTGTCCTCGGTTTCGGCCGAACGGCTGATGAGCCAGGCGAAAGCCGGCGAGCCGGCCCAGAAGATTGCGAAGAAGAAGGCGACGAAGCTGCCGGTCGAATCCGCAGCCACCGGAATGGCCAGGCCGGCAATGGCGATGATTACCGCGCCGCGCATCATCCTGTAATAAGACAGGAGATCGTTGCCCCCGGTCTTGTGCGCCTGCGAGGCCGTGCGCCATTCGAGCAGGTTTTGCCGGCTGACGAACAGCCGATAAAGCGTGCGCACGATCGCATCGCCCATCATCCAGGCGCTGTGGGCCATCAACACCACGCGCAGCGCCACCATGGCGGTGCCGAAGGCGACATCGCGGGCAATCGCGCTGAAATGGCCGCGCGCGGTCGCATCGCGGCTCTTCGGCATCAACGAGTTCACGATGTCGAAGGTCGGCGCCATGAACAGGCTGAGAATGAGCAAGGCCTGCCATTGCGCGGCCTGCGTGAAGGGCAGCAGCGTCCAGCCGCCGATCGAAGACATGACCCAGAAGATCGGCGTCAACGTGCGGCGCAGATTATCCACCATCTTCCAGCGGGAAAGCGCGGGCACACCCGACTTCGGATCGAAGATGAAGCCCAGAAGCTGCCAGTCGCCGCGCGACCAGCGATGCTGGCGCGACGCGTCGACGGAATAACGCGTCGGATAATCCTCGACCACCTCGACGTCGGTGACCAGCGCCGAACGCGTCAACGCGCCTTCGAGCAGATCGTGGCTGAGGATGGAATTTTCCGAGATGCGGCCGTGCAACGCCGCTTCCATCGCGTCGATATGATAGAGGCCCTTACCGGTGAAAGTGCCATCACCGAACACGTCCTGATACAAATCGGACACGGCAAAAACGTAAGGGTCCAGGCCGCGATTGGCCGAAAACACGCGTTGGAAGAACGAAGCTTCGTCGCCGCTGGTCAGTGTCGGCGTCACGCGCGGCTGCAGGATCGCGTAGCCTGCGGTGATGAGGCGATGGTCGGCATCGAATTCCGGCCGGTTCAGCGGGTGGCACAGCTTGCCCACCAGACGCTTCACCGCATCGCGGGTCATCTTGGTGTCGGCATCAAGCGTCATGACATGGACGACGCCTTCCGGGAGCGGGGCATCCGGCGGCAGGAACGTCGTGTCACCATCGCCGCGCAAAAGCAGGTTCAATTCGTGCAGCTTGCCGCGCTTGCGCTCCCAGCCCATCCAGGTCTTTTGGGAAGGGTTGTAGAGCCGGCGCCGGTGCAGGAGATGAAACAGCGGCGCGCCTTCGACGGGATAGCGCTGGTTGATCTTGGTGATCTCGGCGCGGGCATAATTGAGGATTTCAAGATCGCCGGAGGTCTGCTCGCTTTCGCTGTCGGGCCAATCCGACAGAAGCGCGTAATGTATCTCGCCTTCCATGTTGGCCAGATGATGCACTTCGAGCTGCCGGATGTTCTCCTCGACATCGTCGCGCGACCCGATCAGGGATGGCACCACCACCAGCGTGCGCGCCTCGCCCGGCACGCCCTCCTTGAATTCGTAGCCGACCAGCCGCGTCGGCTTCAGGAACAGAAGCACAATGGTGTTGAAGAACGCCATCGCGCCTTCGCTCGCCGGCACGCAGAACAGGACCAGCATCAGGATGATCGCGGGGGTAGAAAGGCCTATTCCGGCCAATGCAAAACCCGACATCGTGAGAAGCAGAACGGTCAGCGCGAAAACCGGCACGACGATGCCGGCCCAGCCGGTGCTCTTGAAAGCGCGCAGAAGCCTGAGGCCAAAATCCGGCCTGAAGCCGATTTCCTTCTCCAGTTCGAGCCGGCGCGGCCCGACGAGGAAAAATCCGACATCGTTGCAGTTGGCAGCCTTGGGGTCGCCTGGCTCGCCGGCCTGCTCGGCCATGTCGATCGCCTTTTCAGCCACGTCGTATTCGCTGCGCTTGGACCGCCGCGCCAGATCCTCGATCGCCTGGCGATACTGGTCGCGCGACTGGAAATCGAGCGCGCCGAAATTGCTGCGCTCGCGCAGCAGGCCATCGACCGGGCTGACCGACTCGAACCATATCGTCCAGTCGACGTCGTTGAGCAGCCGCAGGCCCTTGATGATATTGCCGGTGGTGACGTTGCCGCTCGACAGCGTCTGGTGTTCCTTGATGATGATTTCTTCGGCGTCGGAGCCGGATTTTTCGAGCTGGTCCTCGAGCCAGACAAGCGCCCTGCCCGAATTCTGCGAACCGTCGCGAAGGCGATGGAGGAGCTGCGTGGCAAAGGTCGTGTCGCGGGCATGCTCAGTGTAGCTCGACAGGATCGTCTTGCGATCGTCACCATCGACGAAAGCGAGCACGCGGTCGGCGACGTCGTTGGCGATCTGGCGCATCTCGTGCGCCCTGTTCACGCGCACGGCAAGCCGGCGCAAATTCTCGATCAGCACAAAGCGCAGCAGCGACGGCAGCGCCCACAATTCGCCGATATGCATCGGCTCGACCGACTGATAGCCGTCGACGAGCGCCTTGAACATGTCGGCCAGAACGGTGCTGTCGGAATGCGCGACATAGACCCAGGCAAGAACCAGCGCGCGCGGCACGACCGCACCGTTGGAAAGCGTCATCGTCGGCAGTTCGCGGTAGAAACGGCGCGGAAGGTCGCGCTTGATCTGGAAGATCGTTTCCTCGACCAGATAATTGTTGTCGAGAAGCCATTGGCCGGCCGGCGTTATGGCGTCGCCCTTCGCCTGCGCTGCATTGGTGGCACGATAGACGGCGAGGATCTTTTCCGCGTTCTCGCGGTTGCGGGCCTGGAAGTCGAAAGGCTTGAGACCGTAGAAGTCGGTCACTTCATTTCGGGCGAGGCTTTCGCCCAATGCCCTCAGGCGGTCTTCTGGAAGATAGTTCGAACGTATGGGTTGCTCGGCAACTGCCGGAAAAATTGCAACTGTCTTTTCCTCCAACGCGGCAGGATCAGTCTGAACGTTCATCAATATTAAATCCGCTCAACAAAAAGGGTGCCGCGTCTCGCAACGCAGCCATTATATGGCCAGAACCATTCGGAATACGATTGGTTGCATCACACGTCGGCTAAAATATTATTTTGCCTTGCAATATGGGCCTTCGCGGAAATGTGTCGGACATTTCCCTGTCAAAAAAATGTCAATTGGATCAACCGATAATGACAGGATGCAAATCCCTGTCTTTTTCGCGATTGCCGCCCGGCGGACGCCTGAAATTTGGCAAAAGAAAATCCGTGCATGTCTCGCGCCGCCGGTGGGTGCCGGGGCGCGAGACGTGCCTGTCAGCCTGATCAGGCAGCGGCCGTGATGATGATCTCGACCTTGTATTCCGGCGCCGCCAGCTTGGCCTCGCCGGTAGCGCGGGCGGGCGTGTTGCCCTGCGGCACCCAGCCATCCCACACGGCATTCATTTCGGCGAAGGTGCTCATGTCGGCGAGCCAGATGATCGCCTGAAGGATCTTCGTCTTGTCCGAGCCGGCTTTGGCCAACAGTTCGTCGATCGAGGCCAGGATATCCTTGGTCTGCTCGGTGACGCTGGTGCCCGGCTTGCCGACCTGGCCCGCCAGATAAATCGTGTTGTTGTGGATGACGATATCGCTCATGCGCGGACCGACATCGATGCGGCGGATGGTCATGGATTTCTTCCTTCCTTGGTTCGTTGCCGCGCGCCTCTCCAAAGGCAGCCCGCCAACTTCGTCTTGCCCGTGAAGGGCGAGTTCGAACAGCCTCTTAGATTTCGGCCCGCCGCGCGGCAAGAGCCAGCTACGGCAAATCAGCGAGATATGCCTGTCCATTGTGGACGGCGAACCGGCGCGCCATGAATCCACCGCATTTGCCTAGCCCTATCGTTGACTAATGTAATAACATCACATATCCAAGGCCATCGATCGAAAGATCGCGCTTGTTCCAGATGGTTCCATGACCGACGCATGCCTGACATTCCGCGACCTGACGCTTGGCTATAACAGCCACCCGGCGGTCCACCATCTGAGCGGAGCGGTGAAGACCGGTTCGCTGACCGCCGTCGTCGGCGCCAATGGCTCCGGCAAATCGACGCTGATGAAGGGTATCGTCGGCGTGCTGAAGCCTATGGCCGGAACCTGTCTCAATACCAAGGGCGCGCGCATCGCCTATCTGCCGCAGCAATCGGAACTCGACCGCTCCTTCCCTGCCCGCGTCGTCGATCTCGTTTCCATGGGCCTGTGGCCGCGCCGAGGGCTGCTCGGACGCTTCACCAAGGACGATCGCGACGATGTCGCAAAAGCATTGATGGCGGTTGGGCTCGAAGGTTTCGAAAAGCGGCCGCTCGACACGCTTTCCGGTGGGCAGTTGCAGCGCACGCTGTTTGCCCGCGTGCTGGTGCAGGACGCCGACCTGATCCTTCTCGACGAACCGTTCAACGCGGTGGACGCCAAGACCGTTGGCGACCTGATCCTGCTGATCAAGCGTTGGCATGGCGAAAACCGCACGGTGATGGTCGTCGTTCACGACCTCGAGCTTGTGCGGGAGCATTTTCCTGAAACGCTGCTTCTGGCGCGCCAGCCCGTTGCCTGGGGCGTGACGAAAGAGACCTTGCGCCCGGAAAACCTGCTGCGCGCGCGCCGCTTCGACGAAGCCTGGCACGACAACGCGCCCTGGTGCGAGCCGGACGGCCATGCGCACGATCATGACCACGCGCATTCCCTCGATCACAGCCACCATCATCACGACCATGGCGAGAGCCGCGAACATGACCACGAATCCGGTCCAAGGGCGGCCTGAGCAGCACCATGTATGATTTCCTGATCGCCCCGTTCGTCGAATTCGGTTTCATGCAGCGCGCGCTTGCCGGCTCGCTGATGCTGTCGCTCGGAGCCTGCCCTGTCGGCGTCTTCCTGATGCTGCGGCGCATGAGCCTGACCGGCGACGCCATGGCCCATGCCATTCTGCCGGGTGCGGCGGTCGGTTTCTATATGTTCGGTCTGCAGATCCTGCCGATGACGATTGGCGGACTTATCGCCGGCGTCGTCGTCGCACTGGGTGCAGGCGTTGTTTCGCGCTTCACCATCCAGAAGGAAGACGCCTCGATGGCTGCCTTCTATCTGGTGTCGCTGGCGCTCGGCGTGCTGATGGTTTCGATAAAGGGCTCCAGCGTCGATCTCATGCATGTGCTGTTCGGCACCGTGCTCGCCCTCAACAACGAAGCGCTGACGCTGATCGCCATGATTTGCGGAACCACGCTGCTGACGCTGGCGATCTTCTGGCGCGCCATCATCGCCGAATGTCTCGACCCCCTGTTCCTGCGCTCGGTCAGTCACCTCGGCACGCCGGTGCATTTCATCTTCCTCAGCCTGGTCGTGCTCAATCTGGTCGGCGGGTTCCAGGCGCTCGGCACGCTGCTATCGGTCGGCCTGATGATCCTGCCGGCCGCCGCCGCCCGCTTCTGGACGGCCCGCGTCGAGCGCATGTGCGCGCTGGCGATCCTCATCGGCTTTGCCTCCTGCATCGCCGGCCTGCTGATTTCCTATCACCAGTCCCTGCCCTCCGGCCCGGCCATCATCCTTTCCGCCGGTGCGGTCTATTTCTTCTCGACCATTTTTGGCACGCGCGGCGTCTTCAACACGCGCCTGCGCCAGCATCGCCACAGAACCGCCTGATCAACATCAAGGAGATTTTTCCCATGCTCAAGACAATCCGGCTTGCCGCCCTCATGAGCGTTATAACATTAACCCCTTTCGGCCTGGCTTCCGCCTTCGCCGAACCGCTGAAGGTCGTCGCCAGCTTCTCCGTCATCGAGGATTTTGCGAAAAATGTCGGCGGCGACCGCATCGAGGTAACCACCATCGTAGGTCCCGATGGCGACGCCCACGTCTATGAGCCGAAGCCGGCCGACGCGGTCGCGATGTCCAAGGCAGATGTCGTTCTCGTCAACGGTCTGCATTTCGAGGGCTTTTTGCAGCGCCTTGTCGAGGCCAGCGCCACCAAGGCGACCATCGTCGAACTGACCAAGGGCGTCGAACCGATCAAGATGAAAGAAGAATTCGAGGAAGCGGAGGAAGGCGAAGCCGCCGACGGGCACGCCCACCATCATGGCGATACCGACCCGCATGCCTTCCAGTCGATCGCCAACGCGAAAATCTATGTGAAGAACATCGCCGAAGCCTTCTGCGCCGCCGATGCGGCAGGCTGCGGCGCCTATAAAGCAAACGCCGACGCCTATACGCAGAAGCTGACGGAAACCGAAGGCGAGGTAAAGGCAGCCATCGCCTCGATCCCCGAGAGCAAGCGCACGATCATCACCTCGCACGACGCCTTCGGCTATTTCGAGCACGAATACGGCCTAACCTTCCTGGCGCCCGAAGGCATTTCCACAGAAGCGGAACCTTCGGCTGCCGACGTCGCCGCGCTGATCAGGCAGGTTCGGGAAGACAAGGCTTCGGCGGTGTTCGTGGAAAACATCACCAACACCCGGCTGATCGAGCAGATCGCCTCCGAAACCGGGCTCAAGGTTGGCGGTACTCTGTATTCCGATGCGCTGTCGTTCAAGGGCGGCCCAGCCTCGACCTATATCGACATGATGCGCAACAACATCACCACGATCAAAGGCGCGATCCTCGGGAGCTAAGTGCCGATCCGCATAAACTGAATCAGGTTCGCTCTCCAACCGGCTGATAAGGCGCGATCTTTTCTCTGGTTTCTGTTGGAATAGAGCCCCACGACAACTTCCCTGAAAGGCGGGACGACCTTCCGCCTTTTTTCATCGAACTAAACGTTATGTTATTACATTATGAGGAACACCATGCTTCATCTGCTCAAGACGGTTTCAGTCGCAGCCCTCCTTGCGGGCATCGCCGCCACTGCATCCTTCGCCGAAGAAAACACCGCATGGCGGCTGTTCATCTCCGATCATGGCGAGCCTGTCGTGCGCGCGCTCGATGCCGGAAGCGGCAGGGAACTCGGCAAGTTCGCGACCAAGGTTCCGACCAGCCTCGCCCGTAGCGACAGCGGCAAAACGATCTTTGCCGTGCAGGGCAAGGGCGACATCGTGCAGGCGATCTCCAGCGGCATTTCCATCGGCGATCATGGCGACCACGGCGATCTGAAGATCGAGGACGCGAAACTGCTGGATGTTGAGTTCGCCGGCAAGAAGCCGTCGCATTTCGTCGATCATGGCGGCGATATCGCGCTGTTCTTTGACGGTGAGGGTGTAGCCCGCACGACCAGCGAGACGGACGTCCTCGACGGCAAGGCGGATTTTCGCGAAACGAAAACCGATGCGCCGCATCACGGCCTGGCGGTGGCTTTCGACGGTCATGTTCTGCTGACTGAGCCAAATAAGGAAAAACCGGACGAACTGCCTGTCGGCATCCGAGTTGTCGATGCTTCAGGCGCGCAGGTCGGTGACGTGCATTCCTGCCCCGGCCTGCATGGCGAAGCCGCCTCCGGGAACATCCTCGCAATCGCCTGCGCCAAAGGCCTGCTGATCGTAAAGAGCGGCGACAAGGAGCCGTCCATCGAGTTCCTGCCCTATTCGGAAACGCTGCCCGAAGGGAAAACGACGACGCTGGTCGGTGGCCGGGGTCTGCAATACTTCCTCGGCAATTACGGCCCGAGTGCGGTGGTGCTGATCGACTCGACCAGCAAGGAAGCCTTCCGCCGGATCGAACTGCCGACGCGACGCGTGCATTTCGCCGTCGATCCGGTGCGGCCGAAATTCGCCTATGTCTTCACCGAGGACGGCATGATCCACCAACTCGATGTGGTTTCGGGCGCGATCACCAAGTCCCTGCCCCTCACCGATCCCTACAGCATGGACGGCCATTGGAGCGATCCGCGCCCGCGCATCGCGGTTGCCGATGATGCCATCTACGTCACCGACCCGCTGAAGAGCACGCTCCATGTCATCGATGCCAAGAGCTTCGAGAAAACGAAGGACATTTCGGTCGAAGGTAAGCCCTTCAACATCGTCGCCGTCGGCGGCTCCGGCGAAACGCACTGATCGTCGCCCTGCCCGGCCGGGCACTCTTCCCGCAAGGAGAACCAATCATGCTTGAAAAACCCATGCGAAAACGTCTTCCCGTCACTGTGCTTTCGGGCTTTCTAGGTGCTGGCAAGACCACACTTCTCAATCACGTGCTCAACAATCGCGAAGGCCGCCGCGTGGCGGTCATCGTCAACGACATGAGCGAGGTCAATATCGACGCTGCCATCATCCGCGACGGCGGCGCCAATCTTTCCCGCACCGACGAGCAACTCGTCGAAATGACCAATGGCTGCATCTGCTGCACGCTGCGAGATGACCTGCTGACGGAAGTTCGCCGGCTCAGCGAACAAAATCGCTTCGACTATCTCTTGATCGAATCGACCGGCATCTCCGAGCCGCTGCCTGTTGCCTCGACCTTCGATTTCCGCGATGAGAACGGCGACAGCCTTTCCGATGTCGCCCGCCTCGACACAATGGTCACGGTCGTTGATGCCGCGAACCTGCTGAAAGACTATTCATCCAGCGACTTCCTGCGCGACCGCGGCGAAACGGCAGGCGATGGCGACGAGCGCGCGCTGGTCGACCTCCTCGTCGAGCAGATCGAGTTCGCCGACGTCGTGGTGCTCAACAAGATCGGCGATGCCCGCCCCGGCGAGCGCAACATGGCGCAGCGTATCATCCGCTCGCTCAATCCGGATGCGGAAATCATCGAAACGGATTTCGGCAAAGCGCCGCTCGAAAAAATCCTCGATACCGGGCGTTTCGATTTCGAAAAGGCGCAGGAACATCCGCTCTGGTACAAGGAACTGAACGGTTTTCGCGACCATGTCCCCGAAACCGACGAATACGGCATCACGTCTTTCGTCTATCGCGAGCGCCGGCCCTTCGACCCACTCAAGCTGCAGGCCTTCATCAACCGCTCCTGGCCGGGCGTGGTCCGCGCCAAAGGTTTTTTCTGGCTGGCGACGCGGCCGCACCATGTTGGCGAACTCAGCCAGGCCGGAGCGCTGGTCCGCACCGGCAAGCGCGGCCTGTGGTGGGCGTCGGTTCCGAAAGACCAATGGCCGGACCATCCGGAATGGCACGTCGCCATGAGGCCCTATCTCGACCCAGTCTGGGGCGACCGCCGGCAGGAGATCGTCTTCATCGGCTGCCATCCCATGAATGAGGTGCGCATCCGCGCCGAGCTCGATGCTTGCCTCGTGCCCGAGACTGATTTCGAGCCGCGGCGTTGGCGCGACATGCCCGACCCGTTTCCAAGCTGGGCACGGGCGGCATGAGCGCGCTCTGAAAACTTCCACCGGCTGAATTACGCCTTCGCCCCTCCCAAGGCGATTGACCGGGCCTCCCGTCTTCAACATACTCGGTAGTATGTCGCTGGCGGGAGGTTACGCATCTTGTGCGCTCGCAAAAACTCCCGCAAAACGCGACCGGTTTTAGGATGAGGCGCTTGCTGCGCCACCAGGGAGTTTCTTGCATGACCAATGCCGTGACCATCGCCCACGACGGCGACATCGCCATCGTGACCATCGACAATCCGCCGGTGAATGCGATGAGCTTTCATGTTCGCGAGCCCTTGCTTGCCGCGTTCAATGCATTGCGCGAGGATAGTTCGGTCGCAGCGATCGTTATCACCTGTGCCGGGCGCACCTTCGTTGCCGGTGCCGACATCACCGAATTCGGCAAGCCGATGCAGAAGCCGGAACTGCGCGACCTGATCGCAAACCTTGAAACCATCGACAAGCCGACAGTGGCGGCCATTCATGGCACGGCGCTCGGCGGCGGGCTGGAACTGGCGCTCGGCTGCCATTTCCGCGTTGCCGATGCGGGCGCAAAACTCGGCCTGCCCGAAGTGAAACTCGGCATTATTCCCGGTGGAGGCGGCACAATCCGCCTGCCGCGTCTCGTCGGCGCGTCGAAAGCACTCTCTATGATCGTGTCCGGAACGCCGATCGGCGCGAAGGATGCGCTGGCAAGCGGACTTGTCGATGCGATCATCGAGGGCGATCTGGTCGCCAATGCCGTCGCCTTCGCGCGGCAGAAAGTGGCAGAGGGCGGCTCACTGCTGGCCGTGCGCGACCGCAACGACAAGATCGAGGGCACTGACCTCGCTGCCTTCGATAGCCAGGCGGCCGAACTCGCCAAGAAGGCGCGCGGGCTTGAGGCGCCGATCGCTTGCGCCCAGTCCGTCCGCAACGCCGTCACCCTGCCCTTCGACGAGGCTTATGCCCGAGAGCGGGAGTTCATCACGAAACTCATTGCCAGCGACCAATCGCGCGCCCAGCGGCATCTGTTTTTCGCCGAGCGCGAGGCGGCCAAGGTACCGGGCGTCGGCAAGGACGTGAAGCCGCGCGACGTCAAGCGCGTCGGCGTCATCGGTGCCGGCACGATGGGCGGCGGCATCGCCATGGCGTTCGTCAATGGCGGCATTCCGGTAACATTGCTGGAGATGAGCCAGGAAGCGCTTCAGCGCGGCCTCGGCATGATCGACAAGAATTATTCGATCTCGGTTTCGCGCGGTTCGCTGACGGAAGAAGCCAAGGCCAAGCGCCTTGCCGCCTTCTCCACGACCACGGACTACGCCGACCTTGGCGATTGCGACCTGATCATCGAGGCCGTGTTCGAGGAAATGTCGGTCAAGAAGGAAGTGTTCGGCAAGATCGATGCGGTGGCGAAGCCCGGCGCGATCCTTGCCACCAACACGTCCTATCTCGACGTCAACGAGATCGCGGCCTCCACCAGCCGGCCGCAGGACTTCCTCGGCCTGCATTTCTTCTCGCCGGCCAATGTCATGAAGTTGCTCGAAATCGTGCGCGGCGCGCAAACTGCGCCGGACGTTCTGGCGACCGTGCTGGGCGTCGCCCGCAAGATTGCCAAGGTGCCGGTCGTCGTCGGCGTCTGCCACGGCTTCGTCGGCAACCGCATGCTTGCCGCGCGTGGCCAGGACATGGAAAATCTGCTGCTCGAAGGCGCTTCTCCGGAACAGATCGACAAGGTCTTTGCCGATTTCGGCTGGCCTATGGGGCCGTTCCAGATGTGGGACCTTGCCGGCCTCGACATCGGCTGGCGCAACCGCAAGGCGACCGGCAAAACCGCGATCATCGCAGACGCGCTTTGCGAACAGGGACGCTTCGGCCAGAAAACGGGCAAAGGCGTCTATCTCTACGAAAGCGGCTCGCGCACGCCGACCCCCGACCCGGAAGTCAAGGCGCTCATCGAGAGCAAGGCCAAGGAGCTCGGCATCGAGCGCCGGACGATTTCAGCCGAGGAGATCAACGAGCGCACGCTCTATCCGATGATCAATGAGGGCGCGAAAATCCTCGAGGAAGGCATCGCAGCACGTGCATCCGACATCGATATCGTCTGGGTCAATGGCTACGGCTTCCCGATCGGCAAAGGCGGCCCGATGTTCTGGGCCGGGCTGGAAGGCATCTCGAAAATCGTCGACCGCCTCGAATATTGGTATGCCCGCAATGGCGACGATGCGTTCAAGCCCTCGCCCTTGCTGAAGAGGGCGGCCGAGACCGGCAAGTTTTCCGACGACGCTTGATCGGCGCAACCCAGAGCATAGGAGAAAGAAATGGCAGACGCCGTCATCGTATCAACCGCGCGCACGCCGATCGGCAAGGCCTATCGCGGCGCACTCAACGACACGCCGGGCGCCACGCTGGGCGCCCATGCAATCGCTGCCGCCCTTGCCCGTGCCGGGATCGAAGGTGGCGAGATCGAAGATGTCGTGATGGGCTGCGCCTTGCAGCAGGGCACGACCGGCCTCAACATTGCCCGCCGGGCCCTGGTGACCGCTGGCCTGCCGGTCAGCGTTGCCGGCACCACGATCGATCGCCAATGTGCCTCCGGGCTTCAGGCGATGGCTGTCCTTGCCAATGCTATCCGCAACGATGGCGTCACTGCAGGCATCGCCGGCGGGCTGGAATCGATCAGCCTCGTCCAGAACGAAAAGATGAACAATTTCCGTCTGATCGACGAGAAACTGATGGCGATCAAGCCGGACATCTACATGCAAATGATCGACACGGCCGAGATCGTCGCCAAGCGCTATGGCATTTCGCGCGAGGCGCAGGATGAATATGCGCTGGAAAGCCAGCGCCGCGTTGCCGCCGCCCGCGAAGCCGGGCGTTTCGACAAGGAAATTGCACCGATCAGGACGACGATGGCCGTGGTCGACAAGAAGACCAAGGAAGTCTCCCACCGCGAGGTCGAGCTTGCCCATGATGAAGGCCCACGCGCCGACACGACCGCGGAAGGGTTGGCCGGTCTCAAGCCCGTGCGCGGCGAAGGCCACGTCATCACCGCCGGCAATGCCAGCCAGCTTTCCGACGGCGCTTCAGCCTGCGTGATGATGAGCGGCAAGGAAGCGGAAAGGCGCGGCCTGACGCCGCTCGGCACATTGCGCGGCTTCGTTGCCGCCGGCTGCGAGCCGGACGAAATGGGCATCGGCCCGGTTTTCGCGGTGCCGCGCCTGCTTCAGCGCCACGGCCTGAAAATCGATGACATCGGCCTCTGGGAACTCAACGAGGCGTTTGCGGTGCAGGTCATCTACTGCCGCGACAAGCTCGGCATCGATCCCGAAAAGCTCAATGTCGATGGCGGCGCCATCGCGGTCGGCCACCCATACGGCATGAGCGGTGCGCGGCTTGCCGGCCACGCGCTGATCGAGGGCAAGCGCCGCGGCGTGCGCTATGCCGTCGTCACCATGTGCGTCGGCGGTGGCATGGGGGCGGCCGGGCTGCTTGAGATAAACTAGCTCTCAATCTGAATCCGATTTCAGTGGCAACCTGCTGTCTTCGAAGGATTTTCTCCGGTTGGTCGAATGAATGAAACCGGATGGTGGTTGCAGCCGGAAAAATTGCAATCGCAGGAGTGTCGCGGAACCGCGGCACAGCCTATATGCTAAGTGCAAACCAGCTTCGACGAGGGACAACGATGGAATACCGCCAGATTTCCGACGATTACTCGGTGTCGGGACAGATCAGCGCCGATGAGGTCGCCACGATCAAGGCTGCCGGCTTCAAGAGCGTCATCTGCAACCGCCCTGATGATGAGCAGCCGGGCCAGCCCTCCGCCGCCGAAATCCGCAAGGTGGTCGAGGCCGCCGGCCTGTCGTTCCGCCATATACCGATTATCAGCGGCCAGCCGGTGACGCCGGCGGATGCCGAGGCCATGGCCAAGGCGCTGGATGAGATCGAAGGCCCTGTCTTCGCCTATTGCCGCTCGGGCGCGCGCTCGACCAATCTGTTCATGGCCGCCCAGCCGTTCCGGGGCTGAGGCTCTCGTGTCCTGCCTTCAAAGCGGCAGGGCCGAAGTCTCCTTCAAAGTCTGCAGGACGATAGCCGTTTTCACATGCTGCACGGATTCGTGCGGCAGAAGCACGCCGTTGACGAAATCCGCCAGCGATTTCAGATCCGGCGTCACCACCTTCAGGATGTAATCCATCTCGCCGGTCAGCGCGTGCGCCTCCTGTACCTCGGGAAGCCTTGAAAGCAGATCAGAGAAACGCTGCGCGTTGTCGCGGTTGTGCGTGGCCAGCGTCACCGAGATGACGTTGACCAGCGAAAAGCCGAGCTTGTCGCGGTCCAGAACTGCGCGGTAGCCTTGGATGAAACCGTCATCCTCCAGCCTTTGACGCCGCCTGGAACATTGCGACGGCGACAGGTTCACGCGCTCCGAAAGATCATTGTTGGTGAGCCGGCCATCGGCCTGCAGCAATGCCAGTATCTTGCGGTCAAATTGATCAAGACGCGTATTATCCATAAGTTTTGGCCATTTCTTGCATGATATACGCACATTTTCATCATTTCAGGCGCTCGAATGCAAGCACAATGCACGGCGTCGGGATTATCATGCATCCACACTGAGATTCCGGCTCTTGAGCCGACAGGAGGCAATCATGGGTCCCTTCCCGCACGACGCACCGCCCGCCACGATCAGCGAAGCCAATCCCGCTGGCACCGACGGTTTCGAGTTCGTCGAATTCGCCCATCAGGAACCGGAAAAGCTGTCCGAACTGTTCGAGCGCATGGGCTACAAGCCGGTTGCACGTCACCGGACGAAGAACATCACCATCTGGCGGCAGGGCGACATCAACTACATGCTCAACGCCGAGCCGGGCTCCTACGGCATGAAGTTCGTGGACAAGCACGGTCCCTGCGCGCCTTCCATGGCCTGGCGGGTCGTCAATGCAAAGCATGCCTATGACCACGCGGTCGCCAAGGGCGCGACGCCCTATGATGGCGACGACAAGACGCTGGACGCGCCGGCAATCGTCGGCATCGGCGGCTCGCTGCTCTATTTCATCGAGAAGTACGGTGCAAAAGGCTCGGCCTATGACGCCGAATTCGAATGGCTCGGCGAGCGCGACCCGAAGCCCGAGGGCGTCGGCTTCTATTATCTCGACCACCTCACCCACAACGTCTATCGCGGCCAGATGGACAAATGGTGGGCGTTCTACCGCGAGCTGTTCGGCTTCAAGCAGATTCACTTCTTCGACATTGCCGGCAAGATGACCGGGCTGATCAGCCGCGCCATTACCTCGCCCTGCGGCAAGATCCGCATCCCGCTGAACGAATCCACCGACGACAAGAGCCAGATCGAAGAGTATCTGCGCAAATACAAGGGCGAAGGCATCCAGCACATCGCCGTCGGCACGGACGCGATCTACGAGGCCACCGACAGGCTGGCCGGCAACGGGCTGAAATTCATGCCCGGCCCGCCCGAAACCTATTACGACATGTCATTCGACCGCGTGAACGGCCATGACGAGCCGATCGAGCGCATGAAAACCCACGGCATTCTCATCGACGGCGAAGGCGTGATCGACGGCGGCATGACCAAGATCCTGCTGCAGATCTTTTCCAAGACCGTGATCGGTCCGATCTTCTTCGAATTCATCCAGCGCAAGGGCGACGAAGGGTTCGGCGAAGGCAACTTCCGCGCGCTGTTCGAGTCGATCGAGGAAGACCAGATCCGCCGCGGCGTGATCAAGATGGATGCGGCGGAGTAGCTATTCCAAACGGCTGGGCTGCAATCCCAGCCGTTCCACCTCTTCCTTCCGAAACCGCAGATCGTAATCGAGGAAGAACTCGTCGAGTTGCGGCGGCTTGACAGAGGTGCCCGACAGCATCGCATGCACCTGGCCGCGATGGTGAATCTGGTGCACGAAAAGATGGGAGAGCAGGTCGCCGATGCGCTCGGGGATTTGACCCGCCTCGTCCCGGTCGGTTGTCACCCGCCTCTCAAGATCGCTCCTTGAAAGAGCGTCGCAATAGGCGACGAGCTGGCGATCGAAGTCTGCCTGCGCGGCTGCAAGCTTGCCGGCATCTTCGAAATCCGTGAGACGGCCGAAGATCGCCAACCCCTCGCCCACCTCTTCGAGCATGTCGAAATAGAACAGATCGACCGCGTAGATGTGGTTCAGCGTCTCCTTGATCGAGGGGAAGAAGCTGATGCGCGGCGCTTCGAACTCGCCCGGTTGAAGCGCGACCACCGCCCGATAGAGCCGGTCGTTGGACCAGAGGTTGTTGCGCGCCATCTGGCGGTTATGGCTCAGAAGGTCCATCCTCTCCTCCCTGAACAGGCTTGTGCTCTCAGAGACCGTCTGGAAATTCTACTCTGGCGGCCATCTGATGGCGTTTTCTGCGCTTCCGGTGCTCACGGACCCAATGTCCGCTGCGCTCCGGTTCTCGAAATCACCACCATATGACTCACCGGAGCGAATTTCGAAACGGTCTCTCAGCCCTCGTAACGCTGCACTGTCTGCTCGATCGCGCCGAAGATCGAGCGGCCATCCGAATCCTTCATCTCGATGCGCACCGCATCGCCGAAGCGCATGAAAGGCGTTTTCGGCGCGCCGCCAGCGATCGTCTCGATCATGCGGATTTCAGCAATGCAGGAATAGCCCGCGCCGCCTTCGGAAACCGGCTTGCCGGGGCCGCCATTGAGTTTGTTCGAGACGGTGCCCGAACCGATGACCGAGCCGGCCACCAGCGGCCGGGTCTTCGCCGCATGGGCAACCAGTTGCGGGAAGTCGAACGTCATGTCGACGCCGGCATTGGCGCGGCCGAACGGCTTGCCGTTGAGGTCGACCTGAAGTGGCAAGGTAACCTTGCCGCCGTCCCAGGCCTCGCCCAATTCGTCGGGCGTAACGGCCACCGGCGAGAAGGCAGACGAAGGCTTCGACTGGAAGAAGCCGAACCCCTTGGCGAGTTCGTCCGGTATCAGCCCACGCAGGGAGACGTCGTTGACCAGCATAACGAGGCGGATCGCGTCACGCGCCGTCTCGACGCTCGCACCCGCAGGCACGTCGCCAATGATGACGGCCACTTCGCCTTCCATATCCGCGCCATAGGCCTCGTCGGCAAGCAGGATAGGATCGCGCGGCCCGATAAAGGAATCCGAGCCGCCCTGATACATCAGCGGATCGGTCAGGAAACTTTCCGGCAGCGCGGCACCACGCGCCTTGCGCACCAGTTCGACGTGATTGACATAGGCCGAGCCATCCGCCCACTGGTAGGCGCGCGGCAGCGGCGAATGCGCGTCGTGCTCATGAAAGCGCTGCGAAGGAACCGCGCCCGTTTCAAGCGATTCCGCCAACGCCGCGAGATGCGGGGCGATGCGGTGCCAGTCGTCCAGTGCTGCCTGCAAGGTCGGAACCAGGAAGGACGCGTCGGTGTAGCGTGTCAGGTCGCGCGAAACGACCACGAGTTTTCCGTCCCGCGAACCGTTCTTGAGCGTCGCCAGTTTCATGCAGTCCTCCCTTTATGCGGACGGGTGTCCGCCAATTCCACAACAAGGCCATCGCGCCCGATCGTCAAGCCACCCGTCCATGTTTTCCTGACGGCAGCTATCCAGTCGGCCTCGCCGAACTCCGGATCGTCTGCCGGAATGAGATGATTGAGCACGAGCCGTCCGACCTTTGCGGCCGTGGCGACCCGGCCGGCGTCGGCAGCAAGAGTGTGGCTCGCCATCAGGTGCTCGCGCAGTCTTGCGCCATTGCCGGTGCGCGCCACCAGCCGCTCGACGCCCTCCTCCAGCATCGCCTCGTGGACGAGGATATCGGCACCTTTGGCGAAATCGGCGAGCGGCGGAAAGTAGGCGGTATCGGCTGAGAACACGACGCGTTTGCCGCCATGCTCGAAGCGTAGCGCAAAACACTCCGTCACCGGCGGATGATCAACGCGCAGTGCCGTGACGCTCAGTTCGTCCTCGGACAGCACAGTACCTTCACCGAACTCCACCACGGCCACCAGATCGCGAATGTCGGGCCGGCCTTCGTCAACGATGCGAATGTCGATGTCGAAAGCCACGGATTGCAGGAAGCCGCGCCAGTAAACGGCGGTTCCGGCAGGGCCGAAGACTTTCACCGGCGTCGCCAGTCCGGCCGTCCAGGCCGTGTGGATCAGTGGTCCGAGTTCCAGCACGTGGTCGGAATGCAGGTGCGTGATGAAGATCAGGTCGAGCTGCTTCAGGCTGATGCCGGCGTTGGTCAGGCCTCGCGTCACGCCAAGCGCGCAATCGACGACGATGGTTCGCCCGCCGAGTTCGAGGAGCGACGATGTCGGCCAGGGCCCGCCCGGCCTGATCGCCGGGCCGCCCTTGGTGCCGAGCAGAACCAGGCGATTCGAATTATGCGAACTCAAGACCAGTCGCCCTCCGGCGTGCCGTTGAAGCGCTTCCTAAGATCCTTCCAGCAATCGATATAGTCCTGCTGCAATGTCGGCAGTTCGGCACCGTAGCGCGTCAGCATCTGGGGAAAGCGCGTCTCGAACATGAAGGCCATGGTATCTTCGAGCTTATGCGGCTTCAGTTCCACTTTCGAGGCCTTTTCGAAGCCAGGCGCATCCGGCCCATGGGCCAGCATCATGTTATGCAGGCTGATGCCGCCGGGCACGAAACCTTCCTCCTTGGCATCATACTGGCCGTGGATCAGCCCCATGAACTCGCTCATGATGTTGCGGTGATACCAGGGCGGACGGAACGTATCTTCCGCCACCAGCCAGCGCGGCGGGAAGATGACGAAGTCGACATTGGCCGTGCCCTCCTCGCCCGAGGGCGCAGTCAGCACGGTGAAGATCGACGGATCGGGATGGTCGAACAGGATCGCACCGACCGGCGAAAAGGTAGCCAGATCATATTTGTAGGGCGCGTAGTTGCCATGCCATGCGACGACATCGAGCGGCGAATGGTCGAGTTCAGTGACGTGGAATGACCCGCACCATTTGACGATCAGCCGGCACGGCGTCTCCTTCTCCTCGAACCACGCGCAGGGCGTCTTGAAGTCGCGCGGGTTGGCAAGGCAGTTGGCGCCGATCGGCCCGCGATCGGGCATGGTGAACTTCGCGCCATAGTTCTCGCAGACATAGCCGCGCACTTCCGCATCGACCAGTTCGACCTTGAAGACCAGCCCGCGCGGCAGGACGGCGATCTCGCCCGGTTTCAGCTCGATCACCCCCATTTCGGTGACGAAATTCAGCCGGCCGACCTGCGGCACGATCAGAAGCTCGCCGTCTGCGTTGAAGAAATGATCGTCGACCATCGATCGGTTGGCGACATAGACATGCGCCGCCATGCCGGACTGGCCAAGCGTATCGCCCGCGGTCGTCATGGTGTGCATGCCGGCGATGAAGTCCGTCGGCTCCTTGGGCATCGGCACCGGGTTCCAGCGATACTGACCGAGCGCGAGCTCATGGTCACTGAGATTCGGCGCGCTTTTCCAAAGCGGATAATCGGCCGCCTTGAACCGCCCGGTATGCTTCACGCTCGGCCGGATACGATAGAGCCAGGAGCGCTCATTGGTGCCGCGCGGCGCGGTGAAGGGCGAGCCGGAAAGCTGCTCGGCATAAAGCCCGTAAGCCGGGCGTTGCGGTGAATTGCGGCCCTGCGGCAGCGCGCCGGGCAGGCTTTCGGTCTCAAAATCGTTGCCGAAACCCGGCATGTAGGAAAAGACCACGGCTTCCTCCCATGATTGACCTGAATTGGTTACAGATGTAACCATTGAAAATGTAACTATCAATGGTGATTGGAAGATGCTCGACGACAAGCTGGAACTTGAGAGTTTCCTGCCCTATCGGCTCTATCATATCGCCGATCTGGTCAGCCGCGAATTTGCGAAGATCTACAAGGACAGGCTGGGTCTTACCCGCCCCGAATGGCGCGTTCTCGCCGGCCTCGGCCAGCACGGAGCAATGACGGCAAAGGCGATCGGGGAACAGTCGGCCATGCACAAGACCAAGGTGTCGCGCGCGGTCGCCGAACTTGAACGCCGGCGCTGGCTGACGCGTACCCCGGACGAAACGGACCGCCGCGTCGAGCACCTGACGCTGTCGAAGGCGGGCCAGACCGTCTACGCCGAAATGGTGCCGCTGGCGCGAGCATTCGAGCGCCGGTTGTCCCGGGCCATGGGCGCGGCGCGGTTTGCCGAATTCGAGTATGGGCTCGAACGGTTGGAAACTTTCATGCTCGAAGGCGGTTTGTCGGACGAATAACAGCCGCCCTCACCAGTCCATCACCACCTTGCCGGAATTGCCGCTGCGCATAGCATCGAAACCCTGCTGATAGTCATCGATGCCGATGCGGTGGGTGATGAGCCCGGACACGTCCAGCGGGCCTTGCACCAGCGCGATCATCTTGTACCAGGTTTCGAACATCTCGCGGCCGTAGATGCCCTTCAGGGTCAGCATCTTGAAGATGACCTTGTTCCAGTCGATCTCGAAGCCGGTCGGCGCGATGCCGAGGATGGCGATCTTGCCGCCATTGTTCATCGTGTCGATCATGTCGCGGAAGGCGACCGCCGAGCCCGACATTTCGAGGCCGATGTCAAAACCCTCGGTCATGCCTTCCTCGCGCATGACGTCGCGCAGCTTTTCCTTCGAGGCATCGACCACATGATGCACGCCGAGTTTCCGGGCAAGCTCGAGACGCACCGGGTTGATGTCGGTGATGACGACTTTTCGCGCGCCGACGCATTGCGCCACCAGCGCGCCCATGATGCCGATCGGCCCCGCGCCGGTCACCAACACATCCTCGCCAACCAGATCGAATGACAGTGCGGTATGCACGGCATTGCCGAGCGGATCGAAGATCGCGGCGATTTCGTCCGGAACGTCATCGGGGATCGGCACGACATTGTGCTGCGGGATCGCCAGATATTCGGCAAATGAGCCCGGACGGTTGACACCGACGCCCTGCGTGTTGCGGCACAGATGCCCCCTGCCCGCCCGGCAGTTGCGGCAATGGCCGCAGACAATGTGCCCCTCGCCCGAGACGCGCTGCCCGACCTTGTAATCTTTCACCGCCGCGCCGAAATCGACCACCTCGCCGACAAACTCATGGCCGGTCACCATCGGGACAGGCACCGTCTTCTGCGCCCACTGGTCCCAATTGTAGATGTGGACGTCGGTGCCGCAGATCGCCGACTTGCGGACCTTGATCAGCACATCGTTGGGCCCGATCTCCGGCACCGAAACCTCTTCCATCCAGATACCGGGCTCGGCCTTGGCCTTCACCAGTGCGCGCATCATGTTGGACATGATCTTGTTCCTCGAATCTCTTGATCCAGAATCGTTTTCAGAAAGAGTCTTGCTCAGGAAATAACGCCCAATTCGCGTCCAACCGCGCCAAAAGCCTCAACCGCCCGATCTATATCCTCCAATGAATGCGCCGCTGACATCTGGGTGCGGATGCGCGCCTGGCCCTTCGGTACGACGGGGAAGGAAAAGCCGATGACATAGATGCCATGGTCGAGCAGCCTTTGCGCCATCTCCTGCGCAAGCGTGGCATCGCCCAGCATCACCGGGATGATCGGGTGATCCGCACCCGCGAGCGTGAAGCCGAGCTTCGACATGCCGGCGCGGAAGCGCGCGGCATTGGCATAGAGTTTTTCGCGCAACGCCCCGCCATTCGCGACCAATTCCAGCACCTTGATCGAGCCGCCGGCAATCGAAGGCGCCAGCGTGTTGGAAAACAGATAGGGCCGCGAGCGCTGGCGTAGCCAGTCCACCACCACCGCCTTACCCGAGGTGTAGCCGCCCGAAGCGCCGCCGAGCGCCTTGCCGAGCGTGCCGGTGATGATGTCCACCCTGCCCTCGACGCCGCAATGTTCGGCCGAGCCGCGCCCGTGCTTACCGACGAAGCCGACGGCGTGGCTGTCATCTACCATCACCATCGCACCGTATTTCTCGGCAAGATCGCAGACGCCCTTCAAATTGGCGATGATGCCATCCATCGAAAAGACGCCGTCGGTGGCGATGAGCTTGAAGCGGCTGCCTTCGGCCTTCTTCAGCTCTTCCTCGAGGGCTGCCATATCGTTGTTGGCATAGCGGAAGCGTTTTGCCTTGGAGAGCCGCACGCCATCGATGATCGAGGCATGGTTGAGCGCATCGGAGATAATGGCGTCTTCTTCACCCAGCAGGGTCTCGAACAGCCCGCCATTGGCATCGAAGCAGGAGGAATAGAGGATCGTGTCCTCCATGCCGAGGAAGCCGGAAATCTTCGCCTCAAGCTCCTTATGCTCCTCCTGCGTGCCGCAGATGAAGCGCACCGAGGCCATGCCGTAGCCGTAGCGGTCGAGTGCGGCCTTGGCGGCGTTGCGCAGCTCCGTGCTGTCGGCCAGGCCGAGATAGTTGTTGGCGCAGAAATTCAGCAGCTTCTTGCCGCCGACCGCGATCTCGGCCGATTGCGGCGAAGTGATCACGCGCTCGGATTTGTACAGCCCGGCCGATTTGAGCCCGAAAATCTCGGTTTCGAGGTGGGAAAGGAATGTCTTGCTCATGCCGGGTCGCCTCGTTTCATGAACCGACTCTGCCGTCGGGCGTGTCTCCGTTCTATCGGAAATACGACCGCAGGCAGGCATTCGTCCAATAGAATCCATCAACCTGCTCTGGAAGCCGGTTTGGCGGCTGGCTAGGATCGCGCGTCAGTTCAGATCTGGAGTTCATCATGGCCGCGCAGTTTCCCGTCTTCGATCTCGGTCGTTTCGAAAAAGCGGACGCGGAAGAGCGCCAGCGGTTTGGTGCCGAGGTCGACGCGATCTGCCGCTCGACGGGGTTTCTGGCCATCGCCAACCATGGCGTGCCGCAACAGGTCATCGATGCCGTGTGGGGCAAGGCGCATGATTTCTTCGATCTGTCGCAGGACGAAAAACAGAAAGCGAGAGCGTGCTACAAGGGTTATCCATACGGCTATCTCGGTCCGGAACTGGAGGCGCTGGCAAAATCGCGCGATGTCGACAGCCCGCCCGATCTCAAGGAAAGTTTCAATGGTGGGCCGCTGAGCGTGCCGGCCGGCATGACCGACGAACAGGCGCTCGCCTTCTGCTATGCGCCGACGATCTGGCCCGATACGCCGGACGGCTTCGTGCCGGCATGGAAGGCTTATTACGCCGCGCTTGAAGATCTCGCCGCCCGCATCATGCGGCTGTTCGCAGTCAGCCTCAAACTGCCAGAAGACTATTTCGATGCCTTCATCGATGCCCCGATCAGCGCACTACGCGCGCTGAACTATCCGGAACAGACCGTGCCGCCAAAACCCGGCCAGCTTCGCGCCGGCGCACATACCGACTATGGCAGCCTCACCATCCTGCTGCCGCAGGCAGGGTCCAGGGGCCTCGAACTCATCACGCCCGACGGCAACTGGACGCCCGTGCCGCCGGTGCCGGGCGCCTTCGTCATCAATATCGGCGACCTGATGGCGCTGTGGACGAACGACCGCTGGGTCTCGACCATGCACCGCGTGGTCAACCCCTCACCCGAAGATGGCGGCATGGCGCGACGCCAGTCGCTGGCCTTCTTCCACCAGCCCAACTGGGATGCCGAGATCATCTGCCTGGAACAGTGTCTCGCGCCCGGTGAAGCGCCGAAATACGCGCCGGTGCGTTCCGGGCCGTATCTGATGAGCAAGTTCCAGGCGACGACGAAGTAGCTCGCGTCACGGCGAGAGAGGCCGTTATCACAAAAGCGACTTGGTTATCCGGCGCATCCTTCGCGTCAGGCGGGTGCCGTCGAGGCTACTGTGTGCAAACTCACCTCCAGCACGCAGGGAAACGCATGCCGCCGGCAACAGCCATCTCAAGCATCCGCCTCTACCGTCAATGGCAGCCCTTTCGCGACGGCACCTATCGCTGCTCGGGCGGACGCAGCGCGGAGGGTTTCGATTCGACGATTGTCGAGATCAGTTCGCGCGACGGTTTTGTCGGCTATGGCGAAATGGCGCCGCTCGGCAGTTTTTATGATCCGGCCTTCGCCGAAGGCGCACGCGCGGCGATGCGCGAGCTTGCACCCACTTTGCTCGGCCACGACGCCACAGGCATCGAGGCGCTGAACCGGCGTATGGATTTGCTCCTGAAAGGCCATCCCTACGCGAAGTCGGCGATCGACATGGCGCTGTGGGATCTGGCCGGGCGGCGTAGTGGCCTGTCACTCGCATCAATGACCGGCGGGGCGGAAGGTTCAAGCCTGCCTCTCTATCGCTCGCTGGCGCAGGAAGCGCCGGACGCCATGGCGGCGCGGGCGCGAAAATACATTGCCGAGGGCTATCACCGCCTTCAGGTCAAGGTCGGCCTCGAGGTGGACGAGGATATTGCGCGGCTGGAAGCGGTTCGCGGCGCGGTTCCGGCCGGCACGGTGCTCTTTTGCGATGCCAATGGCAGTTGGGGCACCGCCGAGACCCGCCGCTTCCTCATGGCGACCCGCGACATCGACTACGCGCTGGAGCAGCCCTGCGCGAGCTACGACGAGAACCTCGCCATTCGCCGTGCCTGCGAGCGCCCGTTGGTGCTGGACGAGACGATAGACAGCGCCGATGTGCTGCTGCGGGCAATTGCGGACGGGCTGGTCGACGGCATCACTATAAAACTCGCCCGCGTCGGCGGGCTGACCAAGGCGAAACTGCTGCGCGATATCGCCATCGCGAAAAACCTCAAGATCACGATCGAGGACACCGGCGGCGCGCAGATCGATACGGCCGCCTATTCCGGCCTGCTGCTGTCGACACCGGAGGGGCTCAGGCAGCACACCGTCGATTTTCACAACTGGGTGACGGTTGCCAATGCGCGGGCCGATTTCAGGATCTCGGGTGGCGCGATGACTTTGCCCGATGGTCCGGGGCTTGGGGTCGAAGTCGATGTAGGAGCACTTGGCGAACCGATCTTCGCCTGTATTGCCTGATGATCAAAATTCAGTTGGGCAACTAGATCGTTTCAGGTCTGCTGGAAACAGCCCCTCACCCTTAACCTCTCCCCGTAAGAACGGGGAGAGGGAGCCGTCAACGTCGCAGCCAGCCTCCTTCTCCCCGTTCTTACGAGGAGAAGGTCCCGGCAGGGGATGAGGGGCGGCTCGACCAGAGCCGGAAAGACGCTAGCCCGGCTGTTTTCTCAAACTCTCAGAAGAACGCCTGCAAGCCCGTCTGCGCCCTTCCGAGGATCAGCGCGTGGACGTCGTGCGTGCCTTCATAGGTGTTGACCGTCTCCAGGTTCTGCGCGTGGCGCATGATGTGGTAGCCGATCTGGATGCCGTTGCCGCCATGCATGTCGCGAGCCTGCCGGGCGATATCCAGCGCCTTGCCGCAATTGTTGCGCTTGACGATGGAAATCATCTCCGGTGCAAACTTGTGCTCGTCCATCAGCCGGCCAACGCGGAGCGAAGCCTGAAGGCCGAGCGCGATTTCGGTCTGCATGTCGGCAAGCTTCTTCTGGAACAGCTGCGTCTGCGCCAGCGGCTTGCCGAACTGCTTGCGGTCGAGGCCATATTGCCGCGCGCGGTGCCAGCAATCTTCGGCAGCACCCATCGCACCCCAGGAAATGCCGTAGCGGGCGCGGTTGAGGCAGCCGAACGGACCTTTCAAGCCCGATACATTCGGCAGCAGCGCGTCTTCGCCGACTTCGACGCCTTCCATGACGATTTCGCCGGTGATTGAGGCGCGCAGCGACAGCTTGCCGTCGATCTTCGGCGCCGACAGGCCCTTCATGCCCTTTTCCAGCACAAAGCCGCGGATCTGGTTGTCATGGGCGGCCGACTTCGCCCAGACGACGAACACGTCGGCGATGGGCGCGTTGGAAATCCACATCTTCGAGCCGGAAATCTTATAGCCGTTGGCCGTCTTCTCAGCACGGGTCTTCATGCCGCCCGGATCGGAACCGGCGTCCGGCTCGGTCAGGCCGAAGCAGCCGATCCACTCGCCCGAGGCGAGCTTGGGCAGGTACTTCTTGCGCTGTTCCTCCGAGCCGTAGGCATGGATCGGATACATGACCAGCGACGACTGCACGCTCATCATCGAGCGGTAGCCGCTGTCGACGCGCTCGACCTCGCGCGCAACCAGCCCGTAGGTGACGTAGCCTGCGCCGAGGCCGCCATATTCTTCCGGGATGGTGATGCCGAGCAGGCCCGCATCACCCATTTCGCGGAAAATCGCCGGGTCCGTCTTCTCATTGAGATAGGCGTCTTCGATGCGCGACGCGAGCTTGTCGACGGCAAAGGCTGCTGCCGCGTCGCGGATCATGCGTTCGTCCTCGGTCAGCTGATCCTCCAGAAGGAAAGGATCATTCCAAACGAAGGAGGCCGCGCTCCCCACCTTTTTTTCGACGTTCATGGCGTTTCCCAGATTTATTTGAAGCTTGAAATATTACTCTACCGCAGAACGCTTGCAAGGGCAAAAGCTTTTGATGCCCCATCTACCAAATGCGATCGCCGATCGCAAAAAAATCTCTGCCTTTCGCGGTATTTTGTGTGAATAAATGAAAACTTTCACAACGACTTGTCCAGTCGTTAACTTTTTTGTGCGGATGATCCCACCGCACAACTGACATCGCGGGTTTAAGGGGCTATCCGGGACATGTCGCAGCCGCAGATCAATGCCGGTTCTGACCGGCTTATCCTGCTTATCAAGGGCGCGTACTGGGTCGCGCTGCTCATCATCGCGGCGATGGCGACGGCGTCGTTCATCATGCTGCAGCAGATGATGGCCTCCCAGCAACGCGACCAGAGTTTGCTGATACTCGCAAACACCCAGAAAGCCCTCTCGCAGCGTGTCGTCTTCCTCGCAAGCACGGTCAACAGCGCCGCGCGCGACCAGCAGCCCGCGCTGGTCAAAGCACTGAGGGAGGCAACGACCGAATTCGAGCAGAATTACGATCTCCTTCTTGAGCGGACGGGTGCAAGCGCTACATCCGAAGCACGCCTCGACCCCAACACGATCGAAAGCGTGCTTTTTGCGAAACCTTATCATCTCGACTTCTTTTCGACCGGCCTTGCCGCCAATGGCTGGCGCTTCATCTCGGCCTTTGAGTCCCAGCTCGGCATGGGCGGCGGTGTCGTTCAATACAAGCTGGACACCGGGCGCGCCTCGCTGGACGAGACGGTGGCAAGTGCGACGCTGGCCGGTTACAGTGCGCTTGGCGACCGCATCGAAGCCTTCGCCAACCAGCGCCTCACCAGCCTGCTCGATCTCCATCGCATGCTGTACTACGCCATCATCGGCGTGATCATCATGGTGGCGCTGTTCATCTTCCAGCCGATGTCGAACATGATCCGCCGCAGGACGCTTGAGCTGGTCGACGCGCGCAATTCCATGGCCTTCATCGCCGTGCATGACGGATTGACCGGCCTGCACAATCGCACTTTCCTGACCGATCATTTCGACGCACTGATAAAAGGCGCGCACCGGCGCAGCGAGCGCCTTGCCGTGGTGCAGCTCGATCTCGACCGCTTCAAGCAGATCAACGATACGCTCGGCCATGCCGCGGGCGACTATGTACTGGTGGTCACGGCGCAGCGCATGCGCGATGCCTGCCGCGCTTCCGATCTCTGTGCCCGCCTGGGCGGCGATGAGTTCGTCATGCTGCTGAACGGCGCGGGCACGACCGAAGACATCAACATGGTTGCCCGGCGCATTCTCGATCGCATCAACGATCCGATCGTCTATCAGGGCAAGCTGATCAATCCGGGCGCTAGCGCTGGCATCGCCGTCTACCCGGTCGACGCCGACAACGCCGAAGACCTGATCGTGCACGCCGACCTCGCGCTCTATTCGGCCAAGAAGCTCGGCGGTGGCGGGGTTTCCTTCTTCTCGGAAGAGTTGCGGCGCGAACTGGAGCACCGCCGCGAGCTCGAAAGCGACCTCAAGCAGGCGATTGCCGACGAATCCTTCAACGTGTTCTTCCAGCCGCAAATATCGATGTCGAAGAACAGCATCACCGGCATCGAAGCGCTGGTGCGGTGGAAGCACCCGGAACGCGGCATGGTTTCACCCGGTGAGTTCATTCCGGCGGCGGAAAAATCAGGACTGATGGTGGCCATCGGGCGCATCGTCATCACCAAGGCCATCGGCGCGGCAGCCGAGTGGCATCGCGACGGCATCGATTTCGGCCGCCTCGCCGTCAATGTTTCCGGGGCCGAACTGCGCGAGATCGATTTCGACGCCTTCCTGTTCGAAACCCTGGAGAAAGCCGGCCTTCCGGCAGACAAGCTGTCGCTGGAAATCGTCGAATCCGTCATTCTCGACGACGAACAGACCGGCATAGCCGCCAAGCTGCGTCATATCCGTTCCGCCGGTGTCCACCTCGAGCTGGACGATTTCGGCACCGGCTACGCCTCGCTCAGCCACGTCAATCCGAACGAGATCGACCGGCTGAAGATCGACCGCCGCTTCGTCCAGAACATCGACGCGAATGGTGACAACTCCAAGATCGTGCGCGCCATTACCGAACTCGCCCGCGGCCTCGGTATCTCCATTATTGCAGAGGGCGCGGAGACGGACGAGGAACTGAAGTCGCTCCTGTCCGTCGGCTGCGACCAGGTTCAGGGCTATTCCATCGCCTTCCCGATGCCGGACGAGACAGCGCGCGAATGGATGATCGCGCGCGGCGCCAAAAAGCCGAAATTGACGGTTTTGCAAGGAAACAGGGCGTAGCCTTCCCCAAACTGCATCAGGCGAAGCGTTTCGCTCCCGCCACGCACAGCACGACCGCGCCGGTGACCGCAATCATCGACCAGCCGACCGTCTCATGCAGCAAGGTCGCGGCAAGGACCAGCCCGAAGAACGGCTGAAGCAGCTGCAACTGGCCGACCGCGGCGATGCCGCCCTGCGCCAGACCACGATACCAGAAGATGAAGCCGACCAGCATGCTGAACAGCGACACGTAGCCAAGGCCGAGCCAGGCCTGACCGCCAATACCGTCCCATGACGATGGCAGGGTATAAAGAGCCAGCGGAATCATGACGGGAAGCGACAACACGAGCGCCCAGGAAATCACCTGCCAGCCGCCGAGCCTGCGCGACAGCTTTGCGCCCTCGGCGTAGCCCAGGCCACAGGCAATGATTGCGCCGAGCATCAGGCTGTCGCCGACTGGCGATGCTTCAACGCCCTGCATCAGCGCAAAGCCCGCAACCAGCGCGCTGCCGATGCAGGAAAACAGCCAGAACGCCGGCTTCGGCCTTTCACCCCCGCGCAGAACGCCGAAAATGGCCGTGGCAAGTGGCAGCAGGCCAACGAAGACGATGGAATGCGCGGCAGCGACGTATTGGAGCGCAAGCGCCGTCAGCAGCGGGAAGCCGACGACCACGCCGAGCGCCACAACGACCAACGAAACGAGGTCGGCGCGCGCGGGCCGCTTTTCGCGGAAGATGACGAGAAAGGCGAGCGCAAGGACAGCCGCGATCGTCGCCCGCGCAACGGTCAGGAATACCGGATCGAAATCCGCCACCGCTGCACGCGTGGCCGGCAGCGATCCGCTGAAGATCAGCACGCCGACAAACCCGTTGATCCAGCCGCTCGTGACCTTTTCCATTTCATCTGTTCCGTTTTCAGGCGGTATCGTTTGTGGCGGCTGGTATTTCCAGAGACAGGGCGGTACAATTCGTACGAACTGTACTGATGACGGAGCCAGCACAGATGACTGTCCATAACCTTCTCGTTGAAGACGGCAGCACGCTGGTCGAGCGCGTCATGCAGGCAATCCGCAAGCGGATTGCGGGCCGCTCGCTCGCTCCCGGGGCGAAACTGCCCTCCATCCGCAGCTTCGCCGAGACCATGCAGGTTTCCAAATCGACGGTGGTCGAAGCCTATGACCGGCTCAGCGCCGAAGGCATTATCCAGTCGCGGCGCGGCGCGGGTTTCTATGTGGCGGGCCACCCGATACCGCTGTCACTTGCCGAAATCGGTCCAAGGCTCGACCGTGCCGTCGACCCGCTCTGGGTGTCGCGCCAGTCGCTGGAGGCCGGCGACCATGTTCTCAAGCCGGGTTGCGGCTGGCTCCCCGCCTCATGGATGCCCGATGCCGGTATCCGCCGCGCGCTTCGCACGCTCGCCCGCGCGGATCAGGCAATGCTCACCGACTACGGAACGCCGCTCGGCCTGCCGCCGTTGCGCCAGCTTCTGTCTCGACGACTGGCCGCGCACGGCATCGAAGCGCCGGCCGGCCAGATCATGCTGACGGAATCGGGAACCCAGGCGATCGATCTCATTTGCCGTTTCCTGCTCGAGCCCGGCGACACGGTGCTGGTCGACGATCCCTGCTATTTCAATTTCCACGCCATGCTGCGCGCGCATCGCGCGAAGGTGGTGGGCGTGCCCTATACGCCGAACGGTCCGGACATCGACCTGTTTGCCCAAGCGCTGACCGAGCATCGCCCGCGGCTCTACATAACCAACTCCGCGATCCACAACCCGACAGGTGCAACGCTGTCACCGGTCACGGCCCACCGCCTGCTCAAGCTCGCCGACCTTCATGACCTTACCATCATCGAGGACGACATCTTTGCCGACTTCGAGCGGGAACCCGCGCCCCGGCTTGCTGCATTCGATGGGCTCCAGCGCGTCATCCATATCGGCAGCTTCTCCAAGACCTTATCGGCCTCGGTGCGCTGCGGCTTTGTCGCGGCACGCGGCGACTGGATCGACGGGCTGGCGGACCTGAAAATCGCAACCACCTTCGGCGGAGCGCCCTTCTCGGCTGAGCTTGTTCTCGGCATGCTCAGGGACGGAAGCTACAGGAAGCATCTCGACGGGCTGCGCGAGCGCCTTGCCCGGGCCATGGGCGAAACCACCTTGCGCCTGAAAGCGCTCGGCCTGACGCCATGGATCGAGCCCCGTGCCGGCATGATGTTATGGTGCAGCCTGCCCGAGGGCCTCGATGCCGCCGAAATTGCGAAGCGCGCACTAGCCGACAATGTTGTGCTCGCACCGGGCAACGCTTTCAGCCTGTCGCAATCGGCCAAAGGCTTCCTGCGCTTCAACGTTTCGCAGTGCCAGGATGCTCGCGTCTTTTCGGTGCTGGCGAAGGCTATGGGCTGACAGAATCAAGCCCGCTCTCCGACATTGGCGCCCAGCTTTGCCAGCGCCTGTTCCAAGGCAGCGATCTCGTCATCCGAGAAACCGGCGCGCAATTTCTTGTCGAAGGCCACCGCCGCCTCGCGCAGGCGCAGGAATGCGGCCTCACCCGCAGCCGTCAGTTCAACCAGATGAACCCGCCGGTTGCCGGGATCGCGGCGGCGCGTGAGCAGCCCGTCCGTTTCCATCCCGTTCAGATGATGCGTCAGCGTCGCGCCCTGAATGCCGATCGCCGCGGCAAGTTCGCGCTGGTTAGCGCTCTTGTGCGTCTTCATGGTCAGCAAGGTCAGCCAGACCGGCAGGCTGCCCCCAACCTCCCCCAGCGCTTCGTCAAAAGCCCGGCTTGCCTGGCGCGATGTCCGATGGAGCGTGAGACCGATGGGAGGGCGAAAGGATGGAGGCATGAGCCGACGATAGCATGAATTTTCCTGATGCATAATGATTGACTTCTAATCATTCGATATCTATCAATTTTCGAATCTGATGGTGCGCGGGGAACGAAACGAGGAGTTCGTCATGCAATATGTCTACATCGTCACTCTCGGCCTGCATGTCATGGCCGGCGTCTTCTGGGCCGGCACGACTTACACGCTCGCGCGCGATCCCGAGATCAGGGTGGAAAGATTCTTCGGCCCGCAAATGGGAGCGTCGCCATGCTGACCGGCGCCTTGCTCTGGTACTTCTTCCACGGCGCTTATTTCGGCTCGATGGAGCAGGTTCTGGCGCTCGGCATCGTCGCAGCGCTCGCCGCCGCAGGGGTACTCGGCGCCATGGTCGACCCTGCCCGCCGCAAGCTCGCGGGCGCCAATGGCGAAGATGAAGCGGTGCTTCGTGTCCGAATGGCCAAGGGCGAGCGCATCGCGGCGCGGCTTCTCGTGCTGACCGTCATCTGCATGGCGATCGCCCGGCTGTTTTGAATTCCCCAGAAATTTAGAAAGGAAAATCAAATGGTTGAAGACAGAAATTTCCTTGAGAGCAGACCGTTCTACCGCGTCGACAAGTTTGCGGTTCCGCAGGCAGGCCGCGACGAGTTCCTCGCCAGGGTAGCGGCAACGCACGCTTTGCTGCGAAAGCAGGATGGTTTCGTAAACGACATCATCCTGGAACAGCAGTCCGGTCCGGGAGAATTCAACTTCGTGACGATGGTTGAATGGGAGACACCCGACGTCGTCGAGCGCGTGACCGCTGCCGTGACCAGGCTCCATGCCGAGACCGGCTTCGACCGCCACGAAATGATGTCCCGGCTCGGAATCCGCGCTGACATCGCCAATTACAAGCGCTTGGAAATTTAGAGCATGATCCCGAAAAGTTGCAGACTTTTCGGACAAGATCATGCCTCAAAATAATATCCTGGAGTGAGATGACGCTTCGAGGAAACATCATCTCACTCTAGGCTTTTCGCCGTTTCTCCCGGACGCAACGAACGGACTGGCGTATACTTCCACGGCGCGGCTTTGCCTGTGGGAGGAGACCATGGAAAGCGTCAAGCAACAGCAACTGAGCGAGGAATTCATCAGCGGGTTTGCCGTTCCGCCAATGCCGGCGACCTCGACCGAATTCATCACCGTTCTGGCTCATTACCATCGCGCCGAAATCGCCCGCATGGCCGGCTGGCGCGACCGCATAGACCGCACCAGCAACTGGGCCATCACCGCCGCCGCAGCGATGCTTTCACTGTCGCTATCAACCTCGGCCTCGCACCATGGCGTGCTGCTTTTCGCCATGCTGCTCATGCTTCTGCTGCTCGTGATCGAGGCGCGGCGCTATCGCTTCTTCGATGTGTACCGAAACCGCGTGCGCCTGATCGAACGCAACTATTTCGCGCCGCTGTTTAGCGGCTCGGGCTCGATCGACAATGATTGGGCAAAGATACTGGGCAGCGACCTGCGCGAGCCTAAATTCATGCTGAGCCTCAACGCAGCCGTGTCGCGACGGCTGCAGCGAAACTATTCGTGGATGTTCCTGCTCCTGCTGCTGGCGTGGATCCTAAAGATTTCCTCGCCGAAACTGCAGGATTTTGGCATCAGCCACGATACGGCGACCTCGCTGGGAGAAATCGTGCGCAATGCCGCTTTGGGACCTGTCCCCGGCTGGATCATCATTGCGCTCGTCGCGGCATTTTATGCCTGGATCGCCTATGCCAGCCTGCGCCCAACCGTTCGCCCCGGCGAACTGTCACACGGCAGCGTGCATGTCTGACGATACTCAAATCCGCATGGCAAAGCGGATGCCGTCATAGATCGCAGCGTGGATGTTTCTGGCGGCAACCGCATCGCCGATCCGGAACAGCATAAAACCCCTCTCCGGGTGGGTATCCGGAAAGATATCGCCGCCGCTGACCAGGCGCTCGTAGTCGACAGCGCCGCCATTCTTCGACAGCGGCTTCAGCGCCAGATAGAGATCGTCGAGGGGCAGCGTGCCGTGCTCGACAACGATCTGATCGACCCGCCGCTCCTCGCGCCAGCCTTCGGCAAAGTCGGAGCCAAGGGTGGCAACCAGTTGATTTCCCTCGCGCCTTACCGCCACCAGCCGGGTGTTGATGGTGATCCGCACACCCTTTTGCTGAAAGGCGCGCATATAGGGCACATGATTCATGCCGCCCATTTCCGGCGCGAAGAAGCGCTCGGGCGAGACGAACTCCAGCCTCGCACCGGCATTGGCGATCAGTTCGGCCGCTGTCATGCCCTGATGGCCGCCATTGTCATCATAGACGAGCACGTTTTCAGCTGGCTTGACCGCGCCAGCGATGATGTCCCAGCTCGACGTTACAAGTCCGTCGCCCGCCTCCAGCGGAGGGTTCTGCGGCAGGCCGCCGGTGGCGATCACCACCGCGTCCGGCTTCAGCGCCAGCACGTCGTCGGCTTCCGCCCAGGTGTCGTAGCGGATTTCGACGCCCAGCCGCTCCAGTTCCGCAAGCCGCCAGTCGACGATGCCGATCAACTCCTTGCGGCGCGGGTTTTGTGCCGCCAGCCGCACCTGCCCGCCGGCCTGTCCGGAAGCCTCCAGCACCGTGACCTCATGGCCGCGCTCGGCGGCAACGCGCGCGGCCTCCAGACCGGCGGCACCGGCGCCGACGACAACGATGGTCTTGCGCGGGTCATCAACCCTGCGGATGACGTGCGGAATCGTCGCCTCGCGCCCGGTCGCCGCATTGTGAATGCACAGCGCCTCGCCACCTTCATAGATGCGGTCGAGGCAGTAGGTGGCGCCAACGCAGGGGCGGATTTCGTGCTCGCGGCCTTCCATCACCTTCCTGATGATATGCGGGTCGGCAATGTGTGCGCGGGTCATGCCGACCATGTCGAGCTTGCCCTCGGCAATCGCGTGGCGGGCGGTCGCGACATCGGAAATTCGCGCGGCATGGAATACTGGAAACTTCGTCGCCGCCCTCACCTCGCCGGCAAAATCCAGATGCGGCGAGGCGCGCATGCCCTGGATCGGGATAACGCCGGTGAGTGCTGCATCCGTCTCGATATGGCCGCGTATGATATTCAGGAAGTCGAATTTACCCGACGCCGCCAGCCGGCGCGCGATCTCGACGCCTTCGTCCTTCGATAGACCCTTCTCAAAGTCCTCGTCGGCCACCATGCGGATGCCGACGATGAATTTTTCGCCGACGGCTGCCCTCACTGCGTCGATGACCCGCCAGGTGAAGCGCAGCCGGTTGTCGAGCGAGCCGCCGTAGTCGTCGTCGCGATGGTTGGTCGCCGGAGACCAGAAGCCGTCCATGAGATGGCCGTAGGCTTCGAATTCGATGCCGTCGAGCCCGGCCGCCTGCATGCGCTGCGCAGCAGAGGCATAATCGGCGACGATGCGGTCCATATCCCAGTCTTCGGCGATCTTCGGAAACGAGCGGTGCGCCGGCTCCCGCACGGGCGAAGCCGAAAGCACGGGCAGCCAGTCGGCCTTGTTCCAGCCGGTGCGACGGCCGAGATGGGTGATCTGGATCATCACCTTGCAGTCGTGTTCGTGACAGGAATCGACCAGCTCTCGCATCCACGGCACGATCTCGTCACGATATGCCTGGAGATTGCCGAAGGCGGCCGGGCTGTCGCGCGACACGATCGCCGAGCCCGCCGTCATCGTCAGCGCCATGCCACCCTTGGCCTTTTCGGCGTGGTAAAGCCGGTAACGCTCCTTGGGCAGGCCATCGTCCGAATAGGCCGGCTCATGGCTGGTCGACATGACGCGGTTCTTCAGCGTCAGATGCTTGAGCTGGTAGGGCTGAAGAAGCGGGTCGTTGCTCGTCATGGCCTTTTTTGTTCCCCAATATTCTGTCTATAAGCGCCGGCCAAAAAGGATCGCACAATGACCATCACCGACAACCTCACCCAGCTCGGCACCAAGGCCGAAACGCCTGCCTCGCCGGAAGCCGCCGTTCTGGAAACGGTGCCTTTCACGCGCGGCGACGGCGCGCCGGCGATCGTGCGCTTCACCTGCCCGGAATTCACCTCGCTGTGCCCGGTCACCGGCCAGCCCGATTTCGCCCATATCGTCATCGACTATGCCCCGGACGCAGCACTGGTCGAATCGAAATCGCTGAAGCTTTTCCTGACATCCTTCCGCAATCACGGCGCTTTCCACGAAGACTGCACCGTCATGATCGGCCGGCGCGTGGTGGAAGCGACGAAGCCGCTGTGGCTGCGCATCGCCGGCTACTGGTATCCGCGCGGCGGCATCCCCATCGACGTCTTCTGGCAAACCGGCACCCCGCCCGAAGGCGCATGGCTGCCCGAAACCGGCGTCGCACCCTACCGCGGCAGGGGCTGAGCGGCGAAGAGCTGTCTGCGCGCTCATTCGCATTGGTACTGACTGAGCGCCCATTCGTTCGTGACCGACAACAGGTCGGCGATCTTCCATTGGCCGTCGACCTTTTTCAGTTTCCATTGCATGCGATGCGGCTCGTTTGACGCCATGAAGGCAGCGACCACTACCGCAGTCTCACCATTCTCGGATTCTGCCAGCTTGAGGCTCTTGTCGAACTCGGCCTTGTCGTAGGCAGCGTTGTCGAGCGCCATGTTGTCGTCCAGGCAGTCGCCCTGCCCCGATTTCACCAACCGGTCGCGGGCATCGAGAACAGATTTTGCCGGATCGACGAAGCGGCCGCGCTCGGTGGGGTCGAGCTCTGTCCCGATGTGATCGTAGAACGGTTTCACGGCATCCAGTGCTTCACCGGCGAAAGCGGCTGTCGGCGCGAGCATGGCAAAGGCGGCAATCAAGACCTCGTATTTCATGACGACCTCGGAAGCGGGCATATCGATGGTCAATACCACGCGTCGGCCATCGCGGCTTTTTTCCGGTCCATGAAATCGCGCAACGCTTCGTCTGTCCCAGCGTCCAGCGGCGGCGGCTGATATTCGGCCAGCATCTTCTTCCAGCGTTTGTTGGCGCGGATGGCTGCATCCTCCGATCCGGCTGCCTCCCACTTCTCGAAAGGCTCGTTGTCGGCGACCTCCGTGTCCCAGAATGCCGTCTCGTAGTTCGCCATCGTATGGCCGCAGCCGAAGAAGTGGCTGCCCGGCCCGACCTCCTGAAAGGCCTCCAGCGCTAGCTGGTTGTCATCCACCTTCACGCCGTCGAGATAGGTGTGCAGCGCGCCGCAGAAATCCATGTCCATGACGAATTTCTCGTAGGACATAGACAGCAGCCCATCGAGGAAGCCCGCCGAATGCAGGATGAAGTTGGCGCCGCAGTGGACAGCCGCCAGCATCGACATGGTGCCTTCGTTCATCGCCTGGGCGTCCGGCAGTTTCGAGGTGGTGAAATTGCCGGAGCATCTGAGCGGCAGGTTCAGCCGCCGCGCCAGCTGGCCGATCACCATCGAGCCGATGGCAGGTTCCGGCGTGCCGAAGGTGGGCGAACCGGAGCGCAGCGACATAGACGACAGGAAATTGCCGAAGATCACCGGCGCGCCGGGCCGCTCGAGCTGCGTCAGTGCGCAACCAGCCATGGTTTCGGCCAGCGATTGTGCGATCGCGCCGGCATTCGTCACCGGGCCCATGGCACCACCGAGGATGAAAGGCACCACCACCGCTGCCTGGTTGGCGCGGGCATAGGCGCGCAGCGCCGTCGTCATGGTCGCGTCCCAGACCAGCGGCGAGTTGACGTTGACATTGCCGAGGATGACGCAGTTCTCGTCGACGAATTTTTCGCCGAAGACGATGCGCGTCATGTCGATCGAGTCTTCGGCGCGGCTTTCCGCCGTTACCGAACCCATGAAGCCGCGGTCGGAATATTTGATATGGCTGTAGACCATGTCGAGATGGCGCTTGTTGACCGGCACATCGACCGGCTCGCAGATCGTGCCGCCGGAGTGGTGCAGCCAGGGCGAGGACTGCGCCAGCTTCACGAAGTTCTGGAAATCCTCGATCGTGCCGTAGCGGCGGCCCTTGTCGATATCCATCACGAAGGGCGAGCCGTAAGCAGGTGAAAACACCACGCTTTTGCCGCCGATCAACACGGAATTGTTCGGGTTGCGCGCGTGCTGGGTGAATTGGGCAGGCGCGGTCTTCAGTATTTCGCGCAGCATGCCCGGCTCGAATTTCACCAGGTCGCCTTCGATCTTCGCGCCCGCCCGCTTCCAGTGATCGAGTGCCACTGGATCGTCGCGGAACTCGATGCCGATCTCGGCCAGGATGCGATCGGCCGTCGCCTCGATGCGCAGGAGGTTTTCTTCCGACATGATGTCGTAAGTCGGAATGCCGCGCAGGATATAGGGCCTGCCATGCCCCTGCTGGCCATGCGAGCGCAGTTCGCGCCGGGCGACGCGTCCGCCACGTTTGCGCGCGGCGTCGGGCGCTTGCTCGATAACGGTGGGTTCCATGCGCGGGCCTCCCGATTACGTTACGAGACTATCCCCGGAACAACACCAAAGAAAAGCCAACCTTGCGCCTTTGCGTGACGCAAACTGACGGCTTGCCGCTATCGCTGCCACCTTCGAATCCGCTATATGGATGCCATGCCCATTCGCCAGCTTTCAGAAACGATGATCAACCAGATCGCAGCCGGCGAGGTCATCGAGCGACCGGCCAGCGTGGTCAAGGAACTGGTCGAGAACGCCCTCGACGCCGGCGCCTCGCGCGTGGAAGTCGTGACCGCAGGTGGCGGACTGAACCTGATCCGCGTGGGCGATGACGGCTCGGGCATATCCGAGAGCGAGCTCGAGCTTGCCGTTTCGCGGCACTGCACCTCCAAGCTGTCGACCGACATCCATGACATCCGCTCGCTCGGCTTTCGCGGCGAAGCCCTGCCGTCGATCGGCTCGGTGTCGCGGCTGACGATCCGCTCGCGCACGGCTGCCTCCGACGCTGCCGCCGAGATCGGCATCGAGGGCGGCGACGTTTCCACTGTCCGCCCTGCCGCCGCCAACAAGGGCACATCCGTCGAGGTGCGCGACCTGTTCTTCGCCACCCCTGCCCGGCTGAAATTCATGAAGGGCGAGCGCGCCGAGACGACCGCGATCAGCGATATCGTCAAGCGTATAGCCATCGCCTTTCCGGCGGTGCGCTTCACGGTTTCCGGGCCCGACCGCACGACGCTGGAGCTGCCCGCCGGCGATGACAGCCCGGACGGGCAACTCACCCGCATCGCGCAGGTGATGGGTGGCGAATTTCCCGAGAATTCGATCGCCATCGATGCCATTCGCGAGGGCGTGCGGCTTTCCGGCCATGTCTCCATCCCGTCTTATTCGCGCGCCAACGCGCTGCAGCAATATGCCTATGTCAACGGCCGCCCGGTGCGCGACAAGCTGATCGCCTCGGCCATTCGCGGCGCCTATGCCGATGTCCTGCCACGCGACCGCAACGCGGTGACGGTGCTGTTCCTGACGCTCGACCCGGCCACCGTCGACGTCAATGTCCATCCCGCCAAGGCCGATGTGCGCTTCCGCGACCCCGGGCTGGTGCGCGGGTTGATCGTCGGATCAATCCGCCAGGCGCTTGCCGATGCCGGCGTCCGGTCCGCCACGTCCGGTGCTGCGGCAATGATGGGAGCCTTCCGGCCGGGTGCGTCCGCCTATGCCCATCCCGGCCCAGCAAACGGCCACCGCAGTTTCAATCCGGGCTTCCGCGCTTCGGCCACGGCCGGATTCGACGCGGCGCGTTCGCCCTATCGTCCGCTCGACGGTGGTTTCGCCGAAAGCCAGCAGGCCGCCTTCGACACCGGCCCGATCGCCAGCGCCGATGCGCGCGCGGGACAGTCCGAGCTGCCGGAAGAACTGCTTCAGGCGCAGCTCGGTGCGGCGCGCGCACAGGTACATGAAAACTACATCGTCGCGCAGACGCAGGATTCGCTGATCATTGTCGACCAGCATGCTGCCCATGAGCGGCTGGTTTATGAGGCGCTGAAGAACGCGCTCCATGCGCGCCCGGTGCCGGCGCAGATGCTGCTTCTGCCCGAGATCGTCGACCTGCCGGAAGACGATGTCTCCCGCCTTGCAGCGCATTCCGACATGCTGCGCCGCTTCGGCCTCGGCGTCGAGCGCTTCGGCCCCGGCGCTATTGCTGTACGCGAGACGCCGTCCATGCTCGGTGAAACGAATGTCGCCCAGTTGGTGCGTGACCTTGCCGACGAGATCGCCGACAACGACACGACCGAAACCCTGAAAGAGCGTCTCGACAAGATCGCAGCGACCATGGCCTGCCACGGCTCGGTTCGTTCCGGCCGGCGCCTGCGGCCCGAGGAAATGAACGCGCTGCTGCGCCAGATGGAAGCGACGCCGGGCTCCGGCACCTGCAACCATGGCCGCCCGACCTATATCGAGCTGAAGCTTGCCGATATCGAGCGGCTGTTCGGCCGGAAGTAACGCGTCACGCACCTGTCATCGAAACATGATGAAAACCCGCCATGCAAAGCGGCGGCGTCTGTGATTCGATCAATCTGTTTTCCGACGGGATTTCGGCGTCCTTTGCGCCGAAAGTGGGCTTGTTTGTTCATCGGAGCAGCCCTTCATCCACCTGCCGAGGTTTTCTGCCCGTAAACGGCAGGGCAATCGCGTATGAAGGACCCCCACCCCTAACCCCTCCCCACAAGGGGGAGGGGGATCCCTATGGCATTCACACAGGGTGCCAATCATTGACGGTTTCAAGTGGCGTGGCAGCAGCAAAGTTCCCCTCCCCCTTGTGGGGAGGGGTTAGGGGTGGGGGTTATCATAGAGCGCCATTCACCGCGATTGCCCTGCGCGATAGCCCTGCCTCATGCGGCGAAAAGGCGGCAGCTCCAGCGCCGACGCTCCCCTCTCCCGGACTCCGCCCATGCGTATCCTGATCGTCACCGACGCCTGGCATCCGCAGATCAACGGCGTCGTGCGCACGCTGGAGCGGGTTTGCGAAGGGCTGCGCGCGCGCGGCTGCACGGTGGAGATGCTGACGCCGCAGGGTTTTTCAACCATTCCCCTGCCCTCCTACGCTGACATACGATTGGCACTTGCCACGCCGGGCCAGATCGCCCGGCGCATCGAGCAGGCGAGGCCCGATCATATCCATATCGCCACCGAAGGCCCGCTGGGCATTCTCGCCCGCCGATACTGCGTGAAGCGCGACCTGTCCTTCACCACCAGCTATCACACGCGCTTTCCCGAATATCTCAGCGCCCGCGCGCCGATCCCGGAAAGCTGGAGCTATGCCTGGCTGCGCCGCTTCCACAATGCCGGCTCCGGCACGCTGGTCGCCACGCCGTCGCTTGCCGGCGAGCTGGCCGGGCGCGGCTTCACCAATGTGCGGCCATGGACGCGCGGCGTCGACACGACCATGTTCCGCCCCGATCGCCGGCGCAAGACTGCGCGCCCCGGTCCGGTTTTCCTGTCGGTCGGGCGCGTGGCGGTCGAAAAGAACCTGCCGGCCTTCCTCGATCTCGACCTGCCCGGCAGCAAGGTCGTCGTCGGCGATGGCCCAGCGCTGGAGCGGTTCCGCGAGGTCTATCCCGATGTCACCTTCCTCGGCGTGAAAACCGGCGATGAACTCGCCGATATCTACGCCAGCGCTGATGTCTTCGTTTTCCCGAGCCGCACCGACACATTCGGCATCGTGCTTCTGGAAGCGCTGGCCAGCGGCGTGCCGGTCGCGGCCTTTCCGGTCACCGGTCCACGTGATGTGCTGGCCGACGGCGTCGGCGGTGTGCTTTCGGAAGATCTGCGCCAGGCCTCGCTTGCAGCGCTCGACGTCAGCCGCACCGATGCGCGCGCCAAGGCGATGCAATATAGCTGGTCGGCCTGCGCCGATCTGTTCCTCCAGTATGCGCGCGCGGCCCATCGCGAAGAGCCTCGCCTCGCCCTGCCGCAGCCTGCCGCTTGACCTCGCCCGCGTTTTGTGGCGGAACAATCGCAAACAAGCTTTGAGCACGCACTATGATGAACCGTTTCGAAGGCCCCGGCGCAAGGGAAGCCCGCATCCGTTATCTCGATGGCGATTTCCAGGTCACCAGCCCCGGCGCATTCGTGCGCTGCGCGGTCACCAGTGAATCGATCCCGCTGGACGAACTGAAATACTGGAGCGTCGCGCGCCAGGAGCCCTATGTGAACGCGTCGGTATCGCTCGCTCGCGAGATCGAGTCCAATCCGGAATTGCGCGTGCGGCGCTAATTGCCCGATCGCCGCCGGCGCCAGGCTTCCAGCGTTTGCTCGATGATCCGCGCCGGAACCTGCTCCAGTTCGAACATTGCGTCTATTTCCAGCACGTTGAGCTGATCGACAAAATCCTGGGGTGCAGCACCATGGCGCAGCCTTGCGGCGTCCTTGGCTGTCGTCATCATCTCCAGCTGCCCGGCCCGTGCCGTGGCGTGCAGCTCGGCCAGTTCGTCGTCGGCAAAGACGTGATGATCCGGGAAGGAACGCGACAGCGCCACGGTGCCGCCGGCTTTCACGATCGTGTCGAAGAACTTGTCGGGATGACCAATGCCGGCAAATGCGAGAAACCGACGGCCAGCCAGTGCCTCGGCATTGCGTGGGCGCACGGTCGCCTCGAACACCGGCTTGCCGGCGCGTGAGGCCTTGCGCACGATTTCGTCGCCGGCACTGCCTTCGCCCATCTTCAGCACCGCATCGGCAAAGCGAAGCTGCTCGAGCAACGGCGCGCGCAGCGGACCGCCGGGAATGACATGGCCGTTGCCGATGCCATAGCGCGCATCGACCACCACCAGCGCATAGTCGATATGGATGCGCGCGCTCTGGAAGCCGTCATCCATGATCAGGAAATCGCAGCCCTGTTCCAGCAGCAGCTTGGCGCCGGCAGGCCGGTTGGGCGTTACGGCCACGGAAGCATGCTCGGCCAGAAGTAGCGGCTCGTCGCCGACATGCTTGGCGCTATCGTGATGCACATCCACGATATGCGGCTGCGAAAACCCGCCGCCATGCCCACGCGACAGGATGCCGGGCGTGAGGTTCATCGCTCGCGCCTGCCGGGCCAGCGCAATTGCCACCGGCGTCTTGCCGGTTCCGCCGACGGTGAAGTTACCGATGCAAAGCACGGGCAGGTCGACAGTCTCGCGCTTCGCGCTCGCCATGCGGCGCGCGGCCACCATTCCGTAGAGCGTGGAAAGCGGCGACAGCGCATAAGCCCGCCAGTCGGGCCGCTCCCACCAGAAAGGAGGCGCCTCGCTCGCCACCGCTACCGTCCGCCCGGTCCCTTGAGCCGCGATTTGACGACAAGCGGCTGGATGTACGGCTCTAGCGCCCTCAGGGTCTTGGCCAATGCGCCGCGCATCTCGTCCACAGTCACCACGCCCGCCGCCATCATGTCGTGGCGCGCGACCTCGTTCACCAGCAGGAAGTTGACGGCGCCGGCAAGCATGTCGCGGTCGCGCACCAGCTTGGCTCCGCCGCGATCGATCAGGCGCTGATAGGTTTCGCGGAAATTCTGGACGTTGCGGCCGGCAAGCACTGCCGTTTCCAGCATCGCCGGCTCCAGCGGGTTCTGCCCTCCCTCGGAGGTCAGGGAGCGGCCGACGAATGCAATCTCCGTCAGGCGCAGGTAAAGCCCCATTTCGCCGATGGTGTCGCCGAGCAGGATGTCAGTCTCGGCGGTAACCTTGTCGCCGGCGCTGCGCCGCGCGACCGAAAGCCCGAGTGCTGTAAACTCCTCGGCAAGTGCGGCCGCCCGGTCGGGGTGGCGCGGCACGATAATGGTGAGCAGCCCAGGGTGGCGCTTGTGCAGCATGGTGTGGACTTCGGCTGCGACCGCCTCTTCGCCGTCATGCGTGGAAATCGCCGCCCATGTCTTGCGCTTGCCGATCTGGCGTTGAAGCGCGTTCAGCACCTTTTCGTCGACCGGTGGCGGGGCGGTGTCGACCTTCAGATTGCCGGAAACGCTGACCGGGCGCGCGCCGAGCGCCACAAAGCGCTGGCCGTCGACATCGGATTGGGCAACCACATGGGCGAGGTTCTCGAACAGCGCTTCGGCGATGAAGGGCCGTTTCTTCCAGTTCTTGAAGGAGCGATCGGACAGGCGGCCGTTGACCAGGACCTGCGGCACGCGCCTCCGCCCGAGCTCCAGGATCGTCATCGGCCATATCTCCGATTCGGCGATGATGGCGAGGTCAGGTTGCCAGTGATCGAGAAAACGGCTTACCGCCGGCTTCATATCGAGCGGCACATATTGGTGAATGATACGCGCGCCGAGCCGCTCGTCGGCGACCTGTGCGGAAGTCACGGTGCCCGTCGTCAGCACGATGTTGATGCCGTAGCCCAGTATACTCTCCACCAGCGGCACGACCGCGATCGTCTCGCCCACGCTCGCGGCATGAACCCAGATCAGCGGGCCATCCGGCCGCGGCTGGCTTGCCCGGCCGTAGCGCTCGCGCCGCCTTGCGTGATCTTCCTTGCCGCGGCTCGAACGCCAGGCGACATAGGCGCCCATGACCGGAAACGCGACCGAGCCGGCAAGGCGGTACCCCGAAAGCAGCCTGCGCGCCCAGCGTTCGCTCATAAGCGGCCACCGTCGGCGATAAGATAGGCTTGCGCCGTCGCGCGGTTTAGCGACGCGGTCAGTTCCTGGCGCTTGAATTCCATCATCGCCTCGCTGGCGCCTGCCGGTACGCTGATCGGCTCACCGACGATGACCCCGCAGCGGCCGAAAGGCAGGTTGATCGTGGTCTTGTCCCAGCTTCGTTCCAGCACCTTGCGGCGGCTGGTGGCGACGGCCAACGGAATCACCGGCTTGCCCGAAAGGCGTGCCAGCGTGATGATGCCGAGACCGGCTTCACGCGGCGTTCCGTGAGGAATGTCTGCAATCATGGCGACGTTCTTGCCGGCATCGAGCGCCTTTTTCAGGACGATCAACGCGCGCGCGCCGCCCTTTTCCGCGTGACGCTTGTCTTCACGACCGCCCGACCCGCGCACGGCTTCGAAGCCGAATTTTTCCAGCACCAGCGCATTGAGCTCGGCATCGGCGCTGCGCGAGACCATGGCGAGCATCTTCTGCCGCCTCGGCAGCATGACCGGCGCAAGAAGATGCTGACCGTGCCAAAGCGCGATGATGGCCGGGGTCAGTTCGGCCTGGGCCTGCTTGACGTCGGTCGATCCCTTGGCGAGCGGATTGGTAAGGCGCACGAAACGCAGGCCGTAGGCAAGAAGGCTCGCAATCAGGCCCTTGGCGAAATTCGACTGCGCCAGCGGCTTGCGGATCTTGCGCCAGAAACCCTTCGCGCCGCCCGGTTTGCGTTTCTTCGGGGCCGCGGCCTGAAGGACCGGCGGCGCCACTCGTCTTTCGTCCATCAGCTCTGACCGGTCGCCTTGGCTTCCGGATCAAGCAGCCGGTGCAGGTGAACCACGAAATAGCGCATATGCGCGTTGTCGACGCTCGCCTGAGCTTTCGCTTTCCAGGCCGTATGCGCGGACTGGTAGTCGGGGAACACGCCAACAATGTCGAGCGCGTCCAGGTCGCGGAATTCGGTGGAGCCGAGCTTCGTCAGCTCGCCGCCGAAAACCAGATGCAAAAGCTGCTTTTTTCCGTCTTCCTCGGACATGGGAATTCCTGAATCGTGATTGGCGAAGCTGCCATTGTCTAGATGAAAACGGATTGTTTTGAAACCGCCTCAACGCGCTTTCAGCGCCCGGCGCCCGCTATTACCCCGGCAATGGCGGCGAGAAGATGGCCACTGCCGGCAACCAGCGCGCCATGAGCGGTGACCGCACCGGCATAAGAAGGCAGGTTGCCGGCAGCATCCACAAGCTTTCCGCCCGCCTCGCGCAGGATCAGGTCGGCAGCGGCGATGTCCCAGTCATGCGAGTTGGGCTTGACGAATGTTGCGTCGAGCGAGCCTTCCGCAATCAGCGCCAGGCGATAGGCAAGCGAGGGAACATGCGCGACGCGATGCGCCCGCTGCAGCCATTCCTCAGGCATGAGATCGAAAAACGGCTTCGGCCCGCCGATCTCGATTTCCTCTCCAACTGGGCGAACGCGGATCGGCGCACCGTTCTTGCGCGCGCCCTCTCCGGGGATCGCGGAAAAGATTTCGTGCCGCGCCGGGCAATCGAGAACGCCGGCTATCGGCTGCCCCGCTTCGACCACCGCGACGCTGACGCACCATGCGTCCAGCCCGTCGATGAAGCCGCGCGTGCCGTCTATGGGATCGACGACGAAGGTGCGCAGCGCAGTCAGGCGCGCATCGGTGTCGGCGGTTTCTTCCGACAGCCAGCCATAATCGGGCCGCGCCGCAGTCAGCGTCTCACGCAGGAATTTATCGACGGCGTAGTCTGCCTCGCTGACCGGCGATTGCCCGGTCTTCATCCAGACTTCCGGGCTTTTCCGGAAGTAGCGCATCGCGATTTCGCCGGCCTCGCGCGCAGCGCCCAGCAGCAGCGACAGATCTTCGGCGGCGGTCGATACGCTGGCTGTCTCAGCTTCCGGCAAGCGTCATTCCTTCGATGAGTAGCGTTGGCGCGGCAGTGCCGAAACTGCGGTCGACATCACTCGCCGGGACCATGTTGAGGAACATGTCCTTGAGATTCGACGCGATGGTGACTTCCGATACGGGATAGGCGAGTTCGCCATTCTCGATCCAGAAGCCGGAGGCTCCACGGCTGTATTCGCCGGTGATCATGTTGACGCCCTGGCCGAACACTTCTGTGACATAGAAGCCGCTCTTCAGCGACTTGATGAGGTCTTCAGGCGAGCGGTCGCCCGGCTCGATGGACAGGTTGGTCGAGGTCGGCGAGACGGAGGAGCCGCTGCGCGCGCCGCGTCCATTGGTCTGGAGCCCGAGTTCCTTGGCAGCCGAGGTCGAGAGGAACCAGTGGTTCAGGATGCCATTCTCGACCATCACCAGCTTCTCGCCTTCGATGCCTTCACCGTCGAAGGGCCGCGAGGCCGGGCCGCGCCGGCGCAGCGGTTCGTCGATGACGGTGATGATGCCGTTGGCGACCTGCTTGCCCATCATGTCGCGCAGGAAGCTCGTCTTGCGCGCCACCGAAGCGCCGTTGATGGCGCCGGCAAGATGGCTGGCAATGCCACGCGACACGCGCGGATCGAACACGACATCGACCGGACCGGTCTTGGCCTTGCGGGCATTGAGCCGTCGCACCGCCCGCTCGCCGGCTGAGCGTCCGATCGCATCGGGCGCATCCAGATCGGCGAAATGCTGGCGCGAGGAGAAATCATAGTCGCGCTCCATGCCGGTGCCCTCACCCGCAATCACGCTGGCCGAGCGCGAAAAGCGCGTGCCGACATAGTGGCCGAGAAAGCCGTGCGAGGTGGCAAGCACCATGCCGCCGAGACCGGCACTTGCGCCGCTGCCGCCGGAATTGGTGACGCCGGGAACCGCAAGAGCCGCCTCTTCCGCCGCAAGCGCATCAGCCTTTAGCCGCTCGGCGGAAACGACCGTGCTATCATAGAGGTCGAGGTCGCGAACGGTTTTGGCCAGCAGCGCCGGATCGGCCAGACCCTGATACGGGTCTTCCGGCGAAACCTTCGCCATGGCGACGGCGCGCTCGGCCAGTTGATTCGGATCGGAAGCCGCGGTCGCCGAAACGCTGGCGACGCGCTGGCCGACGAAGACGCGCAGCGACACATCCTCGCTCTCCGACGCCTCGGTGGCTTCGACCTTGCCGAGCCGCACCGAAACGCCCGCCGAGCGGCCACGCACAGCGACGGCATCGGCTGCATCTGCGCCGGCTCGCTTTGCCGCTTCGACGAGAGCCGCGACGCGATCGGTCAGCTTTCCGGCGTCCTTGACGGCATCGAGGGTGTCATTCATGCGGATTTTCCCAAATCAGTTGGCTCGCAGGCTTGCTGCACCATCTATTGTTCCCATCCCGCTTGTGCAATGGGCGTGGTCCAGCAGAAAGACCGGGGCCGAACCAATTCCTTTGGAAACGATCCGACTCTAGTCTAGGACTCGACCACCATAGCGCCAATAGCAACCGGGCATATCGCCTCACGCAGAATAACCGGACCCCGAACATGACCCCTTTTCATCTCGCATTCCCCGTCCGCAACCTCGAGGAAACCCGCGCTTTCTACCGCGATGTCCTCGGCTGCGCGATTGGGCGCTCGTCCGACACCTGGGTCGATTTCGATCTTTTCGGCCATCAGATGTCGGCACATCTGCGACCCGAAACGGCCTCTGCAGCCAATGACGGAAAGGTTGGCGACAAGCTGGTGCCGATCCCGCATTTCGGCGCCGTCCTGCTGATGGACGACTGGCAGGCGCTCGCCAATCGCCTCGAAGCCCATGACGGCATCGACTGGCTGGAGCGGCCGATGATCCGCTTTGCCGGGGAGCCCGGCGAACAGGCGACGCTGTTCATCCGCGATCCTTCCGGCAATGCGCTTGAATTCAAGGGCTTCCGGTCGCTCGAACAAGTCTTCGCGCACTGATCGCTCCATCCGAGGTCGAAAGCAGACCGCATGAACGAAAAGCCGCAAGCCAGCCACACGGCTAAATTCACCACCGGTTCGACCATGCGCCATGTCATCACGATGACGGCGACGGGGTCGGTGGGCCTGATTGCGGTCTTCGTCGTTGACGCGCTGAACCTCTTCTACATTTCGCTGCTCGGCGTTCAGGAACTGGCGGCAGCGATCGGCTTTGCCTCGACGCTACTGTTCTTCACGCTCTCCATCGCCATCGGCCTGACGATCGCCTGCGGAGCGCTGGTTTCCCGTGCGCTGGGACGCGGCAGCCGGGAGGATGCGGCCCGCATGGCCGGTGCATCCATGGTGTTCATGGGTATTACGACGGTTCTGCTCAGCATCGCCGTCTTTCCCTTCCTGCGTGACCTGACGGCCATGCTCGGTGCGACCGGCAACACGCTGGACCTCTCCACGCGATTTTTGCAGATCGTGGTGTTTTCGACACCGCTGCTGGCGCTCGGCATGTGCACCACCGGCATATTGCGCGGTGTCGGAGACGCCAAGCGTGCGATGTATGTGACGCTCGCCGCCGCCATCGCCGCCGCGATCTTCGACCCGATTCTCATTTTCGGACTTGGCCTCGGCATCGATGGCGCAGCGATCTCCACCGTGCTTTCGCGTGTCGTCATGCTGGCCGTCGGCATCTATGGCGCGCATCGCGTCCACCGGCTTATCAGGCTGCCAGACCGCGAAAGGCTCGCGGCCGCGTTCCGCCCCTTCTTCGCCATCGGGCTGCCCGCCGTGCTGACGCAGATCGCGACCCCGGTCGGCAACGCCTTCGTCACCACCGAGATTGCCGCCTTCGGCGATCAGGCGGTGGCCGGCTGGGCGATCATCGGGCGCATCGTGCCGGTTGCCTTCGGCGTCATCTTTGCGCTTTCAGGCGCGGTCGGCCCGATCCTCGGGCAGAATTACGGCGCGCGCCGATACGACCGCCTGATGAGCACGATGCGCAATGCGCTGTTCTTCACTGTCGGCTATGTTCTGGTGATGTGGGCGCTGCTGGCGATATTCGCCCATCCGATCGCCTCGATCTTCGGTGCGACCGGGCTGTCGCGTGAACTGATCGAATTCTTCTGCCTGTTCGCCGCCGGCAGCTTCCTGTTCAACGGCGCGATTTTCGTTTCGAGCGCGGCCTTCAACAATCTCGGCTATCCGACCTATTCGACGGTGTTCAACTGGGGCCGCTCGACGCTGGGCGTCATTCCCTTCGTCTGGGCGGGCGCACATTTCTATGGCGCCGAGGGCGTCATCGCCGGCTGGGGTCTCGGCGCTGTCGTCTTCGGTGTCGTCTCAATGCTCGTCTGCTTTCGCGTCGTACGCGGCATTGCCGGTCAGCCGGTGCCGGACGAAACCATGCCAGCGCCGCCGCCGTCGGCGCAGTCGCCGTTTTCAACCGGCAAGGCAGCTACGCTGCAATAGCGAGATTCTAGGCGGTGCGGCGGCGCTCGGCGCTGCGTATTGCCGTCTCGACCGCGCGCTTCAACTCGTCCTTGATGGCAACCGTTTCGCTCATCACCGCGTCGATCTTCAGGAAATCCAGAGCGCGAAACCGGGAAACCGGCGGCCGCAGGAAAATCTCCGGCCTGCCCTGCTTGACCTTGCTGGCGATGATCGACTGCATCATCAGCTGGGTCGCGCCGAACATCAGGTCGATGGAATTCGGCTTCTTGCGTCCGCCATCAGTCGGTGTGCCGACGACATCGATTGCAATCACGATGTCAGCATCCTTCTCGACCAGATCGAACGGCACCGGGTTATAGATGCCGCCGTCGATCAGGATCTTGCCGTCACGCCGAACCGGGCGGAACACCGCCGGAATGGCGGCGGAGGCTGCGAGCGCCGAATTCAGCTCGCCCTCGTCGAACACCGTCATCTGGTGGCCGAGAAAGTCGGTCGCCGTGACCCGCAACGGGATTTTCAGCTCGGCAAATGTCTCGGGAATTTGGGGCGGCAGGAACACCTGCAAAATACGCTCGATGTTGAACTGGCTGACGCGCAGGCCGCCTTCCATCATCTCCGCGAAGGTTCCCGGCCGTGCCCGCCACATGCGTGACGCCACTTCGGAGCGCTTGCCCAGCACAGAACGCGCATATTCGTGAATGTCGCGGCCGCTCATGCCGGCCGCCATGCCGGCACCCATGATCGCGCCGATCGAGGAGCCGGCAATCGCCACGGGGCTAATGCCGAGTTCGTCCAGCGCCTCGATGACATGGATATGCGCGAGCCCGCGCGCACCGCCGCCACCGAATGCGATGGCGAAGGTCGGGCTCATCACTTGCTTCCCGCCACCAGCGAAGGCCCGACAATCAGTATCGCCGGATCGACCGTCAGCAGTTTCTTCGCTGCCGCCTTGGTGTCTTCCAGCGTCACCGCGTTGATCAATCCGGCTCGTCGATTCATGTAGTCGATGCCGAGATCCTGCAATTGCAGCTCCACCAGCGTACTGGCGATGGCGCTCGACGAATCGAGATTGTTGATGGCGTAGGCGCCGACCAGATACTTCTTCGCCGCGTCCAGTTCCGCCTGCGTCGGCCCATTGTCGGCCATCTTGCGTATCACGTCGCGGATCAGCGCCAGCGCCTCGGCCGCCTTGTCGGCGCGTGTAGAGGTGCCGATCGTCAAGGCATTGGCGTGCTCGTAATTCACCAGCGACGACGAAATGCCGTAGGTCAGGCCGCGCTTCTCACGCACCTCGTCAAATAGCCGCGAGGTGAACGTGCCACCGCCGAGAATGTGGTTCATCAACACCGCGCCGAAGAAATCCGGTGCCGTGCGCTCGACGCCCGGATAGGCAAGCTGGATCATCGTCTGCGGCAGGTCGTATTCGACGCGGACTTCCTGACCGAGTTTCGGCTGGACATCAGGGATAGGCGTAAGCGTCGGCTTTTCCGGCAGACTGCCGAAGAGCTTGTCGAGATCGGCCTTCAGCGTATCGGCGTCGATCGCGCCGACGACGGAGATTTTCAGCTTTTCCCGGGCGAAGATCGCCTTGTGGAAAGCGCGCAGATCGTCAGCCGTGATCGTCGCAAGCGACTGCTCCGAGCCTTCGTCGCGGCGCGCATAGGGGTGGTCGCCATAAAGCGCCGATGCCCATTTCAACTGTGCCGCGACTTCCGGATCGCGCGCGCCGGAAACGATGCCGGACACGATTTGCGCCCGGATGCGATCGATCGGCGCCTGGTCGAACCGCGGCGCGGTGATTGCCATGCGCAGGAGGTCGAACGCCTCTTCGCGCTGGTCGGCAAGCAGTCGCATCGAGCCGTAGATGCTGTCGCGCCTTGCCGTGAAACTCATCTCGGCGCCCGCATCGTCCAGCCGCGACTGGTACGTCTCGCTGTCGAGATCGCCGGCGCCTTCATCGAACAGGCCGGTTATCAGGTTAGCAAGCCCCTCCTTGCCTTTTGGGTCCTGCGTGCTGCCGCCCTCGAAGGCGAAGCGTATCGCAATGATCGGAACCGAATAATCCTCGACGAGCCAGGCCGTGACGCCGCTGGAGGATTTAACTTCCTGGATATTCATCGCCGCCCGGGCAGAAACCACGCAGGGCAGGACAAGGAAGAAAAGCGCCATCGCCAGCGTGACGATCGAGGAGATCGCCCGGGCGCGTATGTCGAATGTCGTTCTCATGGTAACCATCCGGATCAATTCGCAGGCGGTGTCTTGGCGGGGGAGGCCTCGGCAGGCCCGGGCTTGCCGGCCTCGCCGTCAGTTGCGCCCACATCGGCCGGTGGGACCTCTTCCGCGGGAGGGGTGCTGGCTGCCTGCGCCGGCAGCAGATAGCCCGTCACCGAAATCTCCGGCTTGAGGTATTTGGCGGCCACAGCACGAACCTGATCGGCTGTCACGGCGCGGATCTTATCCGGCCATTGCTGTATTTCCTGGACTGTCCCGCCAGTGGTCAGCGCGCTGCCATACATATTGGCCATGCTGGACTGCTTGTCGCGCGCGAAGATCATGGAGCGGACGTAGCGGTTCTTGGCCTTATCCAGTTCCGAATCGGTGACGCCCTTGGTGGCGATATTCACGATCTCGGCGTCGACGGCAGCCTCCAGCTTCTCCAGCCCGGTTTCGCCGAGCGGCGAGCCGTAGACGGTGAAGCTGGTGTCGTCCAATGCCGTGCCGTCGAAATAAGCGCCGGCGCTCGAGGCAATGCGCGCCTTGACGACAAGCGCCTGATAAAGCCGGCTCTGCGTGCCGCCACCGAGAATTTCCGACAACAGGTCGAGCGCTTCGGCCTCGCCCGGCTGGGCGCGGTTGTAGGACGGCACGACCCATCCCTTGGAGAAGCTCGGGACGCTGACGCGCGCGTCCGTCAGTGTCACGGTGCGCTTCGTGTTCTGCTCCGGCTCGGTCGGGCGTATGCGCGGCGGAAGGTCCGGGCCGCGCGCCACCCGGCCATAGGTCTTTTCGGCCATGGCCCGCACGGTTGCGGCATCGACATCGCCGGCCACGACCAGCACGGCGTTGTTTGGCGCATAATAGCGGTTGTAGAAATCGATGGCCTCGGCGCGGTTCAGCTTTTCCATCTCATGCATCCAACCGATCACGGGAATGCGATAAGGGTGGTTCTGGAACAGCGTCGCCTGAACCTCTTCGCTCAGCAGCGCGTCCGGGCTGCCCTCGATCCGCGAACGACGCTCCTCGAGGATGACGTCACGCTCGGGCCCGATCACCGCATCGGTGAGAATCAGGTTGCGCATGCGGTCTGACTCGAAACTCATCATGGTTTCGAGCGCGTCAGGCGTCACGGTCTGGAAGAAAGCCGTGTAATCATATGATGTGAAAGCGTTTTCGCTGCCGCCGATCTCGGCGATCCTGGTGCCGAACTCGCCGGCCCGGTGATTGGTCGTGCCCTTGAACATCAGATGCTCGAAGAAATGGGCAATGCCGGATTTGCCCGGCGGTTCGTCGGCGCTGCCGATCTTGTACCAGACCATATGCGTAACGATCGGCGCGCGATGATCGGGTATGACCACCACTTCCATGCCGTTGCCAAGGAAGAAGTTGGAAACCTCCTGGTCGCCCTGGGCGGCTTGCGCGGGGGCTGTCAATGCAGGCGTGGCGGTTACCGTCAGCAACATCAGGGACGCCGCAACGAAGCGTCCTCCCCGCCGTATTGCCCACCCGGCTTCAAAAATCATCAACAGCTCCTCGGCATCACTGCAATTGTCATGAGCGGTATGGCAGCCGCATGACGGCTGGAAAAGTGAATTCTCCGTCATGTGTCCCTGAAAAAGAGGCCGAAGCTAGACGAAGTGCCTGAAAAGATCAGGAAAGTTCGATCAGGCGTATGATGGTTTCGCCATAACTGCGCTCATCGATCACGGAAAACCCGGTTCCCGGATCGAAAGCTGCAGCGGCCGATTCCTCGACCACGCAAAGCGCATCAGGCGCGAGCCAGCCTCCGTCGCGCGCGGATCTAAGCGCTGCTTCGCCGAGACCCTTGCCATAGGGCGGGTCAGCGAAGACGAGGCCGAACGGCTGGACGGTGCCGGCGGGGCCGAGACCGGTCGCATCGCGGCGGAAAATCTTGGTGCGGCCATTCAGATTGAAGGTTTCGACATTGGTGCGGATCAAGCCGCGGCCCTCGGCCGATTCCTCGATGAACATGCAAAACGACGCGCCACGCGACAGTGCCTCAAGCCCAAGCGCGCCGGTGCCGGCAAAGAGATCGAGCACGCGCGCGCCTTCCAGCCGGTCGGAAAACCGGTGCGCAAGCACATTGAACAGCGCTTCGCGAGTGCGGTCCGTGGTCGGGCGTATGGCGTTGGTTCGCGGCGTGGCCAGCGGCCGGCCGCGAAGCTCGCCGCCGACAATGCGCATCAGCCGCGATCCTTGCGCGGGCCGCGCGGCCTATCACCTCCGCCTCGCGGTCCCTTGCCGCCCTCTTCGCCTTCACGGCGCGGCTTGCCGAAACCGGACTTTCCGCCACCCGGCTTGTCGAAGAACGGCTTGCCGTGATGCTGCGCCTTGCTGGCTTTACGTGCATCCACTTCCGCCTTTTCGGCTGCTGCCCTGCCCTTGCCGATCGGCCGTGCACCCGGCGCCATCCAGACATTGGCCTTGCGGACACCCGGCGGTTCGATCGGACGCGATTCGCGCTCGGACTTGCCGCCACGTGCGGGCTTGGGTCCACGCGCGGGCCTGTCGCCGAAATCGGGCTTGGGTCCGCGAGCCGGCTTGTCGCCAAAATCGGATTTAGGGCCGCGATCACTCTTGAAGCCGCGATCGGGCTTGGTCTGCAAGCGGCCGAGCACGTCTTCGCGATGGCGCTCATTGTCGCGCTTGCGGTTCTTGATCAGCCCGCCTTCGCCGATATGCACCGGGCGCGCCTGACGCGGTGCCGGCGCGGCTGCCGGAGCCGGCTTGTCGAAAGTGCGCCGCACCGGCTTGTTGGAGAAGGGCTTTACGATGTCGGCGTCGAAATTCGCGCCCGATTCCTCGATAAGCCGCTCACCAAGCTGGTCGCGCAGCGTGCGTCCGGCCATTTCCTGGACATGGCCCTCGGGCAGTTCGCCAAGCTGGAACGGCCCGTAGGAAATGCGGATCAGCCGCGTCACGTCGAGCCCGAGCGCGCCGAGGATGTTCTTCACCTCGCGGTTCTTGCCTTCGCGCAGGCCGATCGTCAGCCAGGCATTTGTGCCCTGCTCGCGGTCCAGCGAGGCCTCGATCGCGCCGTAGAAAACGCCATCGACGGCGATGCCGTCCTTGAGACCGGCAAGCTGCTTCTCGTCGACCTTGCCATGGACGCGGACACGGTAGCGCCGCAACCAGCCGGTTGCCGGCAGTTCCAGCACGCGCGACAGCCCGCCATCATTGGTGAGCAGCAGCAGGCCTTCGGTGTTGATATCGAGGCGTCCGATAGTCATCAGGCGCGGCAGTTCGGCCGGCAGGAGGTCGAACACCGTCTTGCGGCCTTCCGGATCGCGATTCGTCGTGACCACACCGGACGGCTTGTGGAACAGGAACATCCGCGTGCGTTCGATCGGCGGAATGGTCTCGCCATCGAGCTCGATCGTATCGCTCGCCATGACGTTGATGGCCGGCGAAGCCAGAATCTTGCCGTTGACCTTGACGCGGCCAGCCGCGATCAGTTCCTCGGCGTCGCGGCGCGAAGCAATGCCGACGCGGGCCAGCCGCTTGGCGATGCGCTCGCCCTCTTCCGCTTCCTCGCGTGGCCGGGCAAACGGCTTGCGTTCGCCGTCCGGCTTGAAACCTTCGGGCCGTGGGCGTTTTTCGAAACCGCCTTCGCGCGCGCCTTGCGGCCGGTCGAATCGCCGCGCCGGGCGCTCGCCGCCAGCATCGCCTTCCCGATCGGGCCGTCTGACAAAGGGTTTTCCTTCGGGCCGTGGACCGGCACGATAAGGCTTGTCGCTGCGTTCAGGCCGCGCGGCACCGCCATCACGCGGACGGTCGTCGCGTTTGAAATCGCGCTTGGGACGTTCAGCACCAGCTGCCGCATCGTCGCGACGCTTCGCATAGGGCTTGGCCGCGCCGTCGCGCTTTACGAACGGCTTGCCACCCTCGAAACGCGGCTTTGCAGCGAAATCGGACTTGCCCTCGGGCCGAGGCCCCTTGCGGAACGGCGCGCCGCTGCGCTCGGCTTTCGCCTCGCCACCTTCACGCGGGCGGTCGTCACGCTTGAAATCGCGCTTGGGGCGCTCTGCGCCTGCTGTCGCATCGTCGCGGCGCTTGGCATAGGGTGGCTTGGCCGCCCCTTCGCGCTTCACGAACGGCTTGCCGCCCTCGAAACGCGGCTTTGCAGCGAAATCGGGTTTGACGCCCTTGCGCGGTCCGCCTCTACGCGGGAATTTTTTTCGATCGTCGTCCATGTGGCCTTTGCCTTTCAGGGGCGGTAGATAACAGGAACATCCTGCACTTGCGAGGGGAATAACGGATTGAAACGCCCGGATTTCATGGCGCTGGCGCTTGCAGAGGCCGAAGCTGCGGCAAAGCGCGGCGAAGTGCCGGTCGGCGCGGTGATAGCCAAGGGCGACCAGGTTGTCGCCAGCGCCGGCAATCGCACCCGTGAACTCAACGATCCGACTGCCCATGCCGAGATGCTGGCGATCCGCGAAGCATCGCAAAAACTCTCCGCTGAACGCCTGAACGATCTCGATCTTTATGTGACGCTGGAGCCTTGCGCGATGTGCGCGGGCGCCATTTCATTCGCCCGCATCCGCCGCCTCTATTTTGGAGCGGGCGACGAAAAAGGCGGCGCGGTGGTCAACGGCGTGCGTTTCTTCGCCTCGCCGACCTGCCATCACGTGCCGGAAGTCTATCCTGGCATAGCCGAGACAAGCGCTTCGACGATTCTCAAGGATTTCTTTCAGGCCCGCCGCGAGCCCTGACGATTTGTCAGGGCGCAGCCCTTACCAGGGCAGAACGTCGCGCCAGCTGTTGCCGGTCTTCTTCGTCGCCTGAGCCTTCAGGCGCCGTTCTTTCTTGACCTCGTCCTCGCCGACATCGCCGACGGGCGCTGTTGCAGACGGCTCGCGATAGGTCAGCGGCGGTTCGCTGAGGAACTTGCGCGTCGTCGGGCTGCCCTGCTTGGTTTCGGCAAGGCGCTGATTGAATGCTGCACGCTGTTCCGCCTGCTTGCCAACCTTCTCGACGCCCGAATCCATGGTGCGCTCGGTCACGCCCGGCCGAGAAACCGACGACGACGATGGGGCACCGAGATCACCCAGGATCTGTGGACGCCAGCCGGGCGTATCGCGGTTTTCCGTCGCTTCAGCGCGCAGCCGCGTACGCTTCTGCTCAGGCGATTCCGGCCACTGGCTGGCATCGGCGTTGACGATGCTTTCCTGCGGTGCGGGAAGATTTAGCTTTTCGCCCGGCTTGGGCTTAACCAGATCGGGCCGCGGCTTGTATTCGATGTCGCCCCGATTTTTCGGCGCCATTGAAAGAATGCCGGTGACGTCGCCGACGAGCTGTTCGGTCGAGGTCTTGTCGGTGCCGTAAGTAGGGCCGCTCATGCAACCCGAAACCGCGAGGCTGGAAGCCACGAGCGGCGCAAACACCATCCAGCGCGCACGCGTCATTTCAGTCAGGCCAGAAAATTTCACTGCAAACCGCCTCTCGCTCTATATCGGACCGCAATCCGGATATTTCCCGCAACCCTCATCCGATGGGAATCCGGCGAGATTTTGTCGCCCGGAGCCCCGCGCTTGTAACCCAAGCGGCAGGCAAGGGCAACGACCGACGCCGCGCCCTCCCCCGCATGTACTCTAAATACGCCCTAAAGCTTTCAATTCATGAAGAGCCTTGGCGTCGCGCGCCGACACTTCCGGGAACTCCGGGTCCGAACCAACGTCGTCGGTATAGCGCCAGGAACGCGCGCATTTGCGCAGGCCCTTGTCGTCGGCCTTTTCCACCACAACCGCCACACCCGGCACTTCGCGCAGCACAAAGGCGTCTGCAGGTGCGCCCCGATGCGAAACCACCAGATCGCTGGTGATGCTGATCTCGGCCATGTCGATGCCTGACAATGCGGCCTCAAGCGCTGCATCGTTCATGTGGACAACCGGCACGGCTTCCAGCGACGAACCGATGGTCTTCTTCGCCCGTTCAAGCTCGAGCGCGCCGGTAACGACGCTGCGCACCTGGCGGATTTTTTTCCACTTTTCGGCCAGCGCATCGTTCTTCCAGTCCGCCGGTACGGCCGGGAACTGTTCGAGATGCACCGATTCGGACGATGGATAGCGTTCCAGCCACGCCTCTTCGGTGGTGAAGGGCAGCATCGGCGCCAGCCATGTCACCAGATGGTCGAACAGATGGCGCACAACCTGCACAGCCGCCTTGCGCTTGGTGCTCGATGGCGCTTCGCAGTAGAGCGCGTCCTTACGGATATCGAAATAGAAGGCGGAAAGCTCCACCACCATGAAATCGATCAGCGCGCGCGTGACGCGCTTGAACTCGAAGGCGTCGTAACCGGCGCGCACGACCTCGTCGAGTTCAGCCAGCCGGTGCAGCATCAGCTGCTCCAGCTCCGGCATCTCTTTCACCGGCACCACGTCGCCCTCGTCGTGGGCGAGCGTGCCGAGCATCCAGCGGATGGTGTTGCGCAGCTTGCGGTAGGCGTCGATATTGGTCTGCAGCACGTTCTTGCCGAGGCGCTGGTCTTCCCAATAATCGGTCGTCACCACCCACAGGCGCAGGATATCGGCGCCCGATTGCTTGATGACGTCCTGCGGCACCACCGTGTTGCCGAGCGACTTCGACATCTTGCGGCCTTCCTCATCCATGGTGAAGCCATGGGTGACGACGGTGTTGTAAGGCGCACGGCCGCGCGTGCCGCAGCTTTCCAGCAGCGACGAATGGAACCAGCCGCGATGCTGGTCCGAACCTTCGAGATAGACATCGGCCGGCCATTTCATGTCCGGGCGGTCTTCCAGCGTAAAGGTGTGGCTGGAGCCCGAATCGAACCAGACATCGAGGATGTCCATGACCTGCACCCACGGCTCGTTGGCGCGGGAGCCGAGGAAACGCTCGCGCGCACCTTCCGCGAACCAGGCGTCGGCACCTTCAGCCTCGAAGGCATCGACGATGCGCTGGTTGACGGCCTCGTCCACGAGCACGGTGCCGTCGGCATCGGCGAAGACGGCGATCGGCACGCCCCAGGCGCGCTGGCGCGACAGCACCCAGTCCGGGCGCTCCTCGATCATCGAGCGCAGGCGCGTCTGGCCGGCGCCGGGCACGAAACGGGTGTCGTCGATGGCTTGCAGCGCGCGCGAGCGCAGCGTCGTGCCGTCGCCCAGTTCCTTGTCCATATAGACGAACCACTGCGGCGTGTTGCGGAAGATGATCGGCTTCTTCGAACGCCACGAATGCGGGTAGCTGTGCTTCAGGCGGCCGCGCGCGAACAGCGCGTTGCGCTTGATCAACTCGTCGATGACGGCCTTGTTGGCATCGCCCTTTTTGCCGTTGTCGTCGATGACGCGCGCAGGCCCGCCCTCACGATCCGGGCCGAAACCGGGCGCATCCTTGGTGAAGAAACCGCCATCATCGACGGTAAAGGGGATCGACGGATCGATGCCGCGCTCGCGCAGTTTTTTTCCGGCATCCATCCAGGCGTCAAAGTCCTCGCGGCCGTGGCCGGGCGCGGTGTGCACGAAACCGGTGCCGGCATCGTCGGTGACATGATCGCCGGCGAGCATGGGCACTACGAATTCATAGCCGCCGCCAAGGCCTTTGAACGGGTGGGAAAGCGTAAGGCTTCCAAGCTCTTCGGCCGAAACGCTGCGAAGACGATTCAACGTGACCTTGGCCTTGGCTTCGGAGTCTTCGGCCAGAGCGTCGGCAAAGATCAGCTTCTCGCCCGGCTGGGGACCGAAATCGTTCTCCGCCGCCGTGACTTCATAAAGGCCGTAGCTTACCCGCGGCGAGAAATTGACGGCGCGGTTGCCGGGGATGGTCCATGGCGTCGTCGTCCAGATGACGACAGATGAACCAAGTATCGCTGCCGTCATTTCATTGAAATCTTCGGCAGATGTATCCTCGTGAGCTACAAGATCTGGGTTGAAATCAGCCACCGGGAACTTCACCCAGATCGTGTCGCTCTCGTAATCCTGATACTCGACCTCGGCCTCGGCCAGAGCCGTGCGCTCGACCACGCTCCACATCACCGGCTTGGAGCCGCGATAGAGCTGGCCGGATGCTGCGAACTTCAAAAGCTCGCCTGCGATCCGCGCCTCGGCGTGAAAACTCATCGTCAAATAGGGGTTCTTGAAATCGCCGACGACGCCGAGCCGCTGGAACTCGTCGCCCTGCACCTTGATCCAGCCCTGCGCGAAGTCGCGGCATTCCTTGCGGAACTCGTTGACCGGCACCTCGTCCTTGTTCTTGCCCTTGGCGCGGTACTGCTCCTCGATCTTCCATTCGATCGGCAGGCCGTGGCAGTCCCAGCCCGGCACGTAATTGCTATCGAACCCACGCATCTGGAACGAGCGCGTGATGACATCCTTCAGCACCTTGTTCAGCGCATGGCCGATATGGATGTTGCCGTTGGCATAGGGCGGGCCGTCATGCAGCACGAATTTCTCGCGGCCGGCCGCACTTTCGCGCAGGCGCTTGTAGAGGTCCATCTTCTGCCAGCGCGCAACAGCGATCGGCTCCTTCTCGGGCAGGCCGGCGCGCATCGGAAATTCCGTCTGCGGCAGATAAAGGGTTTTGGAGTAATCGAGTTTCTCGGACGTATCGGTCATTGTCTTGCCATCGGTTGCCCGGCGAAAAGCGCCTCGGGCGTTCAATTGTCATTTAATGGAAAATGCGCGGGAATGCGCGCAGGCAAAAAGTCCCGGACTTTCAGGCAGCCTCAAGCCACCCGGAAAGCCGGGCCCGTAATTCGTATAGCAATCGCGAAGACGGGCGCGAGACATCTCATGGCGCGCTTTTAGCGGAGAGAACCAAGAGAATAAAGCGGATAAATGCGTAAACGCTACATCTGGAAGTCGAAGCGATACGTCGCCGAGACGCCAAACATCAGCTGGTCGCGTGAGCCGCGCTCTTTCACCAGGCTGGAATCAGCCGCCGGTCCCTTGAGCCGCGAATATTCGCTGAACACGGTCGCCGTGATCTTGTCGGTCGCCTTCCAGTTCACCGCACCACCGACGCCGACCGACTTCAGGCCGCTGCCGGGATCGTATCGGCTCAAGCCTGACGCCGCGGATTCGGAAGCCGAGACGCCGTAATAGGCGTCGAAATATTTGGCGGTGGCGAAGGTCGCTCGCGGCCCGCCGGAAACGCGGATTGTTGGCGTCACATCGTAGAACGCGTCGGCGGAAATGTCGGCGACGATGCCATTGTGCGCCCTGATGCCGTGGCGCACCTCGCCGCGCATGCGCATCCAGTCGGTCGGATAAATCTCGAAGAAACCACCGACCTCGCCACCCCAGCGCACCGGGTCGAGACCTTTGAGGTCATCTATGTCGTTGTCGCGCGCAAACAGGAACTTTCCGGTCAAGCCCGCGCGCACGGGACCGTCGTCGAGCAATGACATCGAGATGTTGTCGTTGCGCGAGACGAACCGGGCGGGAGCGCCGGCTTTGCCGAGCGAGATGATCGGCGAGGCGGTGAATATGCGGCTGTTCGAGCCTTCGAAACGCGGCGCCACGATGCCCGATGCGCCGACGGTCAGGTACCAGTCGCCGTGAACCCAGTCGAAGAAACCGCCTTCGGCCGCAGCGCTCTGCGAGAGCCCCAGCAACACGGCAACCGAACAACCAACCGACTTCCGACTGAAAGACGTCATCAACAGCCCCACTCACGCACACACACAACCAATCGTTGCCACAAGCTTGTGCGGGGTTTGCGTAAAATTTGATTTAATTTCGCAAGGTTGCCTCAACCGGGCGCAAAGCGCTTCCGCTGGACGACTCATGTGGGTGGCGCTACTTTAATCATGGCGGGATTGTGGCAACGTTTATCCAAGCATGGAGATGACGGCGATGACCTTACCTTCAGAAATGCCCGAAGTCCTGAAAGACGCCATCGGCGATGCGCGTTCGAAATGGGGCTGGTTCGTAGCGCTCGGTGTGTTGCTGCTGATCTTCGGCGGCATTGCGTTCGGCAATCTTTTCATCGCCACCGTGGCCTCGGTCTATGTCGTCGGCTCGCTGATGCTGATGGCCGGCGTCATCGAGATCGCGCATGCTTTCGGCGTGAAAAGCTGGGGCAACTTCTTCTGGTGGCTGGGCAGCGGCCTGCTCTATGCGATCGCCGGCTTCCTCGCCTTCTACAATCCGCTGCTGGCGTCTGCCGTGCTGACCTTCCTGCTTGCGGTCAGCCTCGTTGCCTCCGGCATCTTGCGGCTATGGCTGGGCTTCAAGAGCAAGCCGGCCGCAGGCTGGGGCTGGCTCGTCGCAGCAGGTGTGGTCACGGCACTTGCCGGCCTCATCATCGCGCTCGGCTGGCCGGTCAACAGCCTGTGGGTGCTCGGCATGTTCCTGGCGATCGACCTGATCTTTCAGGGCTGGACTTTTATCGCGTTCGGCCTGGCGCTGCGGAAATAATCCCGTCCGCCATCGCCGGCATAACCTCCGCCGCGTCATCCCGGCCGACCGAGCGAAGCGAGGGAAAGAGCCAGGACCCATTCCGGAATTTCAACGTCGCGGAATGGGTCCCGGATAGCCTTCGCTACGCTACGGCTTCCGGGATGACGATTGGCGTGCATCAGAACGCGATTGCACTGTCCAGTTCGGAAAGCGGCTTGACGCCCGAGAGAAGCGCGCGCGCCTCTTCCTCGTCGCGCTTCATCTGCACGACCAGCGTGTCGAGCCCGTCGAACTTCACTTCGCCGCGCAGATAGCCGAACAGCGAGACGCGGCAGGTCTGCCCGTAAAGATCGCCGGAATAGTCGAACAGGAAGGTTTCGAGCAGCGGCGCGCCATTGTCGGCCACCGTCGGTCGGCGGCCGAAGCTGGCGACCCCGTCATGCAGCGTGCCGTCGGCACGGCGAAACCGTACCGCATAGATACCGTGCTTCAGCGCCATGCTTTCCGGCAGCGCCATGTTGGCGGTCGGGAAACCCAACGTGCGGCCAAGCTGCTTGCCATGCGTCACCTCGGCCTCGACGGTATAGCGGTAGCCGAGCAGGCCCGCCGCTTCGGCTGGCTCGCCTTCCGACAGGAGCCCGCGAATGCGGCTGGACGATACGATCTCGGTGCCTTCGTCGCGAAAGGCATCGACCAGCGTGACGCCAAAGCCATGGCGCTCGCCGGCCTCCATCAGGAACGCCGGGCCGCCGCGCCTGTTTTTGCCGAAGTGGAAATCAAAACCGGTGACGACATGGCTGATGCCGAGATTGCTTTCGAGTATCTGCGTCACGAATTCTTCGGCACTCAATTCGGCGAAGTCTCGGGTAAAGCCCTGTTCCACGACTGCCGCGAAGCCAAGCTCGGCCAGAAGCCGCGCCTTCATCGGCGCGGGCGTCAGGATGAAAAGCGGCGTGTCGGGCTGGAACACTGTGCGCGGATGCGGCTCGAAGGTCAGCACCAGCGCGGGCACGCCGCGCCGGCGCGTCTCGTCCAGCGCGCGCTCCAGAACGGCCTGATGGCCGCGATGCACGCCGTCGAAATTGCCGATCGCCACCACGCCGCCACGCAGCCTTTCGGGCAGCATTTCGGTGCCGTTTATGCGCTGAAACGATTGCGTCATGGTCGTCTATCTACCGGAGCCGGGGGATCACCGCCACCGGTCGATGCCCGTGCTTTTCGAGAAAGGCCGACAGGCGCTCGATATCGGGATTGAGCGGGTCGCCATAGTCGCGGGCGTGGATGCCGCCCGAAACATAGAGCACGTTGAGGCCGTTGTCGGCAGCGCCCTTGATGTCGGTCAGCATGCCGTCGCCGATGCCGAGCGTTTCCTCGCGGGTAACATCGCGGCCGAGCACTTCGGCGGCAGCCTTCAACGCCACTTCGTAGATCGGCCGGTGCGGCTTGCCCGAGATCAGCGTGCGGCCGCCGAGCTGCGCATAATCGCGCGCCAGCGCGCCGGCGCACCAGATCAGCCTTTCGCCGCGTTCCACCACGATGTCGGGATTGGCGCAGATGAAGGGCAGGTTGCGCGAACGGAAACGCTGCAGCATGTCGGCATAGTCTTCCGGCGTCTCGACTTCGTCATCGAACAGGCCGGTGCAGACCACGGCATCCGCCTCGAATTCCTCGACCAGCTCGCAATCGATGCCGTCATAGATCGGCATGTCGCGGTCTGCGCCAAGATGGAAGAGCTTGCGCGGCGCCTCGCGGATCAGGTCGCGCGTCACGTCGCCTGAAGTAACCACGCGGTCCCAGGCGCTTTGCGGCACGCCGATCGCGGCAAGCTGCTCCTCGACGCCATCGTGAGGGCGCGGCGAATTGGTGATCAGCACCACCGCCAGGCCCTTTTCGCGCGCCCGCGTCAGGGCGGCGGCGGCTTCCGGAAAGGCATCCTCGCCATTGTGGAGCACGCCCCAGACATCGCACAGGATCGCGCCATAGCGGCCGGTGACGGCATCCAGCGATCCGATCGTTTCGGGCGAACCCGTCATGGTTTTTCCTTCACTATCCGCTGTCGTGGAGTTGCCATGGATGAATGATCCGGGCGCATGGGAATTAACCGAACCTCTTCACCGTGTCACCAGCTTTCGCTTAACAGAATGCCCGCATCGTGAGAAAATGGTCGCTGCATCAGGACGCGGGGTCGGATGTGTTTGCGTACGGGAGAGCCGCGAAGGCGGGTTTTCCGAAAGGGTTTTGTGATGCAGCGTGGTTTGTCATTCCTCGTTGCCGCCGCGATTGTCTGCGGGGGCTTTTATTTTCTCTTGAGCGGTCTGGTCGCCGGCGGCATGCCGGAAGCCCAGGTGGTTCTGATGACGGCCGCCGCCGCATTGGCGCTGGCGCTTTGCGGCGCGATCTTTGGCCTGCTCGCCTACCGTCGCTCCAGCAGCGCCTCCACCGAGATCACCCGGCTCGCTTTGTCGGTCGACGCTGCGATCCGTGAACTGTCCTCGCGCGAAAAGCCGGACGTGGCTAGCACTGCCAAACGGGTTTCCAGCGCTTCACGCAAGGCCGAAGCCATGCCGGCAGCCGCGCGGATCGAGCCAATCCAGCAACCGGCACCGGCGGCACCAAGCGCCACCATCATCACACACCCTGCCCTGCTGCGCTCGATTCAGGATGACAAGCCAGCCGAGGCCATGGACGATACAGCGGCGGCGATCCGTGATGCCTTGAGTGCAGGCAGGATCGAGCTCAGCTTGCAACCCATCATCTCGATCGCGCGCGGCGAAGCCGCCGGCTTCGACGTGTTCGCCCATTTGCCCCGCCATGGCGATCAGCCGCTCGAACTGCGCCGTCCGGAAAACCCCTCCTCCGGCGTGCCGATGGCTGCCTTCGAACGCCTGCTGGTTGCGTCTTCCGTCCAGACCGCGATACGCCACCTTGGCGAGGCAAGCGAAGCCACGCCGCTCCATGTGGCGATTTCGGAGGCGTTGCTTGAAGACGGCGCAGAACTGGCCACGGTGCTGACCCTGTTTTCGCAGCATGCCGACGATATGCGCTCGATCGTGCTGTCGATCCCGGCTGCTGTGGTGGAGGGAGACAACGATCATGCGCAAGCGCTTGGGTTGCTTATGCAGAGCGGCGTTCGAATTGCAGTCGAGGGCTGGTCGGGAAATGCCGAAAGCCTCAAACAGAACGCCCGGGGCAATATCGCCTTCATCAAGCTTTCGGCCAGAGAACTGCTCGATCCGGTGAATTTTCAGAAGATCGAGACGCTTCGCGAGCAGGCCGGCGCGACCGGCATTTCCGTCATCGCGACGGAGGTGGCGCTCGATGACGATGCCGTCGGCCTCATCGACCTCGGCATCGTGCTGATGACCGGCCCGCGCTTTTCGGGACCACGCCGCGTCAAGGGCGGAACCGTCGCGCGCCCGACGCGTTCTGCCCACCTTTAGCACCAGATTTCTGGCGCAATCCCTTCGCGCGGTAGGACCTTGCGGCAATCTCCGGTCCATCTTAAGAGCGTGCAAGTTCGCGTGACTGGCGCAGTGGATGGATCACCATCGGGAAGCGCGGACCAAGATCGCCGCGCGCCTGGGCATTGGTTGTCGAACCCGAGGTGCTATTCCTATGCCCGAATTTTCCAATCTCGCGACGTTCGCCCTCCTCGCGCTCGGCATGGTGCTGACGCCCGGTCCGAACATGATCTACCTGATCTCGCGCTCGTTAAGCCAGGGGCCGGTTGCGGGGTTGATCTCGCTTGGCGGCGTGGCGCTCGGTTTTGTCTTCTACATTCTCTGCGCCGCCTTCGGCATCACCGCGCTGGTACTGGCCGTACCCTATGCCTATGACGCGCTGCGCTTTGCCGGCGCGCTCTATCTGCTGTGGCTGGCATGGCAGGCTCTTAAACCGGGCGGACGCTCGCCCTTCCAGGTGCGCGAAATGCCCAAGGACAGCCCGCGCAAGCTGTTCATGATGGGATTGATGACCAACCTGCTCAATCCGAAAGTGGCGGTGCTTTATCTCTCGCTGCTGCCGCAGTTCATCGATCCGAAGGCCGGCAGCGTGTTCACACAGCTTCTGGTGCTGGGTTCGGTGCAGATAACCATCAGCGTGACGATCAATTCCATCATCGCCATCATGGCCGGCTCGATCGCCACTTTCCTGGCAGGCCGTCCGCTGTGGGTTGTCGTCCAGCGCTGGATGATGGGCACCGTGCTTGCCGCGCTGGCGCTCAAGATGGCGACCGAAGCGCAGCGGTAGCGGCACGCCACTGTTCCCGAACGTCCTTCAGAGACCGAGACCGTTTCGAAATTCGCTCTGGCGAGTCATATGGAGGTGGTTTCGAGAACCGGAGCGCCGCGGACATTAGGTCCGTGAGCACCGGAAGCGCAGAAAACGCCATCAGATGGCCGCCAGAGTAGAATTTCCAAACGGTCTCTCAGTCCATGTGGGCGGCGGCGGGAGCCCCTGCTGCCGGCGCTACCTTCGGCTTGCGCAGCAGAAATGCCAGCGGGATCGCGCAGAGCGAGACGATCATCATCAGCTTGAAATCGTTGATATAGGAGATCATCGCCGCCTGTTGATTGACGAGGTTGTCGATCTGGGACAGCGCGGTGGGATCGCCGGCGGCAGCAGCGGGTGACAGTGTCTTCAGCGCCTGGTTGAACGGCGTGATGTTGGCCGAAAGCTCGGAGTGGTTGACCTGGATGTTGCGGGTCAGAATGACGGACACCGCCGAAATGCCGATCGAGGAACCGAGGTTTCGGACGAGGCTGAACAATGCCGTCGCATCGGTGCGGAAGCCCGGAGCGAGCGTTGCGAAGGCCACCGTCGACAGCGGCACGAACACCAGCCCGAGGCCGAGGCCCTGGATAACGCCGGATTCGATGATCAGATAATTGTCCATCTGCGGCGTAAAGCCGGACATGGTGTAAAGCGACTGCGCGACCAGCAGCAGCCCGGTGACGACCAGAAGCCGTGCATCGACCAGCCGCACCAGGCGGCCAACGAGAATCATCGATATCATCGTGCCGACACCGCGCGGCGCCATGACAAGCCCGGTCGTCACCGTCGGATAGCCGAAGATGTTCGACAGCATGGGCGGCAGCAGCGCCATAGACGCCAGCAGGATGACGCCGACGAAGAAGATGAAGACCAGGCCGATCGCGAAATTGCGGTCGGCGAATATCTTGGGATCGATGAAGGTATCTCTGCCGGTCGTCAGGTGAATGATGAACACCCAGAAGCCGACGAGCGACAGTCCGAGCTCGATCCAGATCTCGACGGAGGAGAACCAGTCGACCTCGGCGCCACGGTCGAGCATGAGCTGGAGCGCGCCGACGCCGAGCGAAAGCATGGCGAAGCCGAAGAAATCGAAGCCGCGCAGGCGCTTGGCGATGGACGGAAGATAGGCTGCCGAACCGAGGAAAGCGACGATGCCGACGGGCAGGTTGATGAAGAACACCCAACGCCAGTTGAAGCTGTCGGTCAGCCAGCCGCCGAGCGTCGGGCCGATGATCGGGCCGACCATGATGCCGGCGCCCCACAGCGCCATGGCCTGGCCGTGGCGTTCCTTGGGATTGATGTCGAGCAAGAAGGTCTGCGACAGCGGCACGATGGCCGCGCCGAAAATGCCCTGCATCAGGCGGAACAGCACCATGCTTTCCAGGCTCCAGGCGATGCCGCAGAGCATGGACGAAATGGTGAAGCCGACGACCGATGCGAGGAACAGTTCCTTGCGGCCGACGCGATCGGCGACCCAGCCGGTCACCGGCGTCATGATGGCGGCGGCGACGATATAGGACGTCAGAACCCAGTTGATCGTGTCGGCCGAAGCGCCGAGATCGCCGGTCATCGAAGGCAGCGCGACATTGGCAATGGTGGTGTCGAGCACCTGCATCACCGTGGCCAGCATGATCGACACCGTGATCAGCCCGCGATGCGGGACTTCGGTGTGGGATGTCGCACTCATTGGACGTGGACCTGAATGTCACGCGCCCGCCACAGAGCGGACGCGGAGAATGTGGTTATGCTCTGGCGGCTTTTCCGCCTTGATGCTTACTGTACCTTGGCGTCGGCCGCATGAGCGGTCGGCAACAGGCCGGCAAAGCCGCGGCTGACGCCGGTATCGACCGAGACCGAGGCGCTCATGCCGGTGCGAAGCGCAATGTCGAGGCCTTCGGTGTTCACCTTCATCCGCACGGGAATGCGCTGCGTGACCTTGACCCAGTTGCCGGTGGCGTTCTGTGCCGGCAACAGCGAGAATTCGGCGCCGGTACCCGCGCCGATCGCCTCAACGGTCGCCTTCAGCGGGCGGCCCGGATAGGTGTCGAGCGTGATGTCGGCTTCCTGGCCGGGCTTCATGTTGGTCAGCTGGGTTTCCTTGAAATTCGCGTCTACCCAGGTGTCGCTCGTCTCGACCAGACTGAACAGCGCCGTGCCGGCGCCAACGAACTGGCCGAGCTTGAAGGACGAAGCCTGCGCAACGATGCCGTCTGCCGGAGCGCGCACCGTGGTCTGTGCAAGCGAATAGGCAGCCTGCTCGCGGGTGGCGATCGCTGAAAGAACGGTCGGATGCTTGTCGGTTGCGATATCCGGATCGCCACCAAGGGCCGCACGCGCGCTGGCTATGCCCTGAACGGCCGCCGCATGCTCGTCCTGCGCCTTGATGAGGTCACGGCGCGCTTCATCCAGCGAAGAAACGGCATTGATGCCCTTCTTGGCAAGGTCGGTGGCGCGATCGAACTGCGACTGCAGGAAGACGATGTCGTTTGCCGTCATGCGCTCCTGCGACAGGGCCTGGCTATAGGAGGCGCGAAGCTGCTCGACATTGAGGCGGGCGCCGGCAAGGGCGGCATCGGCCTGCGCAAGCTTTATCTTGTACGGCTCGGGATCGACCACGAACAACACATCGCCAGCCTTGACATGGGCATTGTCCGTTACATCGACATTGACGATGCGGCCGGCGATCTCGGAAGCGATCGTCACCTTGGCCTGGCGCAGATTGGCGTTCTCAGTATCCTGATAACGGCCACCGGTGACCCAGACGTAGCCACCGCCGACGACAAGCGCCAGCGGCAGGGCCGCCATCAGGAAAAAGCGGCCAGAACGGCGCTTCTTGCGGGCCGGCGCGGGCGCCGGCTCGACGTTCAGCGTCTGGGGAATGGTTACGGGCGGGGTCAGCTTTTCGGCTTCGATCTCCGTCACTTCTTCTTTGTCTTTGACTTTAGACACGGCGTTCATGCTGCTGCACCCTTTGGCATAGTCTCATACGACCCTTCGTCGTCCGAGAGATTACTTACAACCGTCGTCAGGCCGTGGATCAGGGTCTGGCGTTCTTCCTGTGACAGGCCCTCGAGGGCCTGCTCGAAAACTTCACCGGCAACACTCTTGACCGCCCCGAAAGCCTCACGGCTCTTTTCGGTCGGGAAGATCATGCGCACGCGCCGGTCGGTGGCGTGCTGGCGGCGTTCTATCCAGCCGCCCTCTTCCATGCGGTCGATCAGCCGCGAAACGCTGATCGGCTCGATTTCGAGCAGTTCAGCCAGCCGCGCCTGGGTCACGCCCTCGCTCTTCACCACCCTGACCAGCAGACGCCATTGCGCGGACGAGAGGCCCAGACCCCTGCCAAGCGTTTCGAAACGCTTGCGCATCAGCCTTGCTGCATCGTGGATGAGAAATCCGAGTTTTTCAGTGCCATCTAATTCCATGAGCGGCATATATAATGAGCATGCTCATGGTTCAAGACGGCAAACCACCTTGCTCGCAAATTTGTGATGCAGTGCACAATGATCCTGACATACTGCTGTCAAGATGCGGCTGCCTTGGCTTGACTCGACCTCGTTCGCCCATACGCTGCCATCGAAATTCGGCATTTGGAGGGGATGTCATGAGGAAGGCGCTGGCGCTCACGCTGATGTGCATGGTCGCCGGGCTGTTCTTCACCGTCGTTTCGGCCAAAGCCGCCCAGCGCACCGTCTATCTGACCTTCGACGATGGACCCCTGCCCGGCACGGAAACGATCCTCAAGGTGCTGGCGGACGAAGCTATCCCCGCCACTCTTTTCATGGTCGGGTCGCATGCCGACCTCATCCCCGAGCGCGGCGCGCTTGTCGCGAAGGCAAAGTCGCTGCCGCTGGTGACGGTCGGCAACCACAGCTACAGCCACGCCAACAACCACTACCGGCATTTCTATTCGAACACCGACCAGGTGCTCGAAGACTTGGCGCACGCCGACAAGGTGCTTGGCCTGAAAGGTCCGCCGGTCTATGCCCGCCTGCCCGGCCGCGACGTTTTTCGGCTGCCGAATATTTCACGCAACGACATCGCCATCCGGTCGGACGAGGAAGACCGGGAGATGGTGAGCTTCGAATTCGTCTCGGCCTATGGCTACTATCTCTACGGCTGGGACCATGAATGGGTGCACTACAATGACGGCAAGCCGGTCCAGAGCGTCACCAATCTCGTCAGTGAGATCGACCACCTGTTCGGCTATGGCCGCTTGGTGAAGAAGAACAAGCTGGTGCTCCTGATGCACGACCAGATGTTTCAGGACGTCTTTCAGGGCGACAGCAACCTGCGAGCCCTGATCAGGCTGCTGCGCCAGCGCGGCTATGCCTTCGGCGACATCAAGACCTATGACGACGACTGAGCCGGTTCACTTTCGGCGAAGGAGCCTTCGACCATGAGAGTGCCATATCCGCGAGTGACAGATGGAAACCTGATGCTTTTCAGAGGAGGGTTGAAGGGCAATGACGGCGACATTTGCTTAACCACCCTCATCTATTGGCATGAGGTTCCAGCGGTGCGCCGGCGACCAAAGCAAATTTTTGCCGCATCCGCCCTCCCCAACTCCTTGACTCCAAAACCGCGCGGGCCTATCTCACCGGCACGTTAGCACTCACCCAAGATGAGTGCTAACTACAGTCCGGTGATCCGGACGGAGGAATCGTTTTTCAACATCCGCACCAAGGATATTCAAAATGGCAAAGTCGAAATTCCGGCCGCTGCATGACCGAGTGGTCGTTCGCCGCGTCGAATCCGAAGCAAAGACCGCCGGCGGGATCATCATCCCCGATACGGCCAAGGAAAAGCCGCAGGAAGGCGAAATCGTCGCCGTCGGTTCGGGCGCTCGCGACGAAGCTGGCAAGCTGGTTCCGCTGGACGTCAAGGCTGGCGACCGCGTGCTGTTCGGCAAGTGGTCCGGCACCGAAGTGAAGCTCAATGGCGAAGACCTTCTGATCATGAAGGAATCCGACATCATGGGCATCATCGGCTGATTTCCCGGTAACCGCACCATCCACTCAGAATTAGGGCTGAAGGCCCAGGAGCACAAAAATGGCTGCTAAAGAAGTAAAATTCTCCCGTGATGCCCGCGAGCGTATGCTGCGCGGCGTCAACATCCTCGCCGACGCGGTGAAGGTCACGCTCGGCCCCAAGGGCCGCAACGTCGTCATCGACAAGTCGTTCGGCGCACCGCGCATCACCAAGGACGGCGTCACCGTCGCCAAGGAAATCGAACTTGAAGACAAGTTCGAGAACATGGGCGCCCAGATGGTCCGCGAAGTTGCTTCGAAGACCAACGACATCGCCGGCGACGGCACCACGACCGCAACGGTTCTGGCCCAGTCGATCGTTCAGGAAGGCCACAAGGCCGTTGCCGCCGGCATGAACCCGATGGACCTGAAGCGCGGTATCGATCTGGCCGTGGCTGAAGTCGTCACCCACCTCGTCAAGTCGTCGAAGAAGATCAAGACCTCGGAAGAAGTAGCCCAGGTCGGCACCATCTCGGCTAACGGCGAGACGGAAATCGGCTCGATGATCGCCGAAGCCATGCAGAAGGTCGGCAACGAGGGTGTTATCACCGTCGAGGAAGCCAAGACCGCCGAGACCGAACTCGAAGTCGTCGAAGGCATGCAGTTCGACCGCGGCTACCTCTCGCCCTACTTCGTCACCAACCCGGACAAGATGGTTGCCGAGCTGGAAGACGCCTACATCCTTCTCCACGAGAAGAAGCTCTCCAACCTCCAGGCCATGCTGCCGGTTCTCGAAGCCGTCGTGCAGACCTCCAAGCCGCTCGTCATCATCTCGGAAGACGTCGAAGGCGAGGCTCTGGCCACGCTCGTCGTCAACAAGCTGCGTGGCGGCCTGAAGATCGCTGCCGTCAAGGCTCCGGGCTTCGGTGATCGCCGCAAGGCCATGCTGGAAGACATCGCCATCCTCACGGGCGGCCAGGTCATCTCCGAAGACCTCGGCATCAAGCTCGAAAACGTCGGCCTGAACATGCTCGGCCGCGCCAAGAAGGTGTCGATCTCCAAGGAAAACACCACGATCGTCGACGGCGCCGGCAAGAAGGCCGAGATCCAGGGCCGCGTTGCCCAGATCAAGCAGCAGATCGAGGAAACCACCTCGGACTACGACAAGGAGAAGCTGCAGGAACGTCTCGCCAAGCTGGCAGGCGGCGTTGCCGTCATCCGCGTCGGCGGTGCGACCGAAGTGGAAGTGAAGGAAAAGAAGGACCGCGTCGACGACGCGCTGAACGCAACGCGTGCAGCCGTTGAAGAAGGCATCGTTCCCGGCGGTGGCGTAGCCCTGCTGCGCGCTTCGCTCGCCATCAAGGCTACCGGCGTCAACGCCGATCAGCAGGCTGGCATCAACATCGTCCGTCGCGCTCTGCAGGCTCCGGCCCGCCAGATCGCCACGAACGCCGGTGCTGAAGCTTCGATCGTTGCCGGCAAGATCCTCGACAACAAGGGCGCGACCTTCGGCTACAACGCCCAGACCGGCGAATATGGCGACATGATCGCCATGGGTATCGTCGATCCGGTCAAGGTCGTTCGCACGGCTCTGCAGGACGCAGCCTCGGTTGCCGGTCTCCTGGTCACCACCGAAGCCATGATCGCCGAAGCTCCGAAGAAGGATTCCGGCGGCGGCATGCCGGGCGGTATGCCTGGCGGCGGCATGGGCGGCATGGGCGGCATGGACTTCTAAGAAGTCACCACCTGTTTCTCAGGCAACATCTACGGAAAGGGCGCCTTCGGGCGCCCTTTTTGCATTTGGAGTAAGCCTCAAAAAAATCTCAAAAAAAATTCGCAACTGGGCGGAACCATTTATCCGGCTGCGCATTTTACGGGTGTCGAAAGCTATCCAGATGGAGAAATCCACGAGGAAAAGCCAAGACAAAAAAGCGCTCCCCCATCCTCAAACGAGATGCGGGGAGCGTTTTTGTTTTTTAGTTAGCATTTTGATTTCATGTAATTTTTCGATTTTTTCGCAACCAATCCGGAACAGTCTCGTTGTCGAGGGCAAACAAACCCGAAACAGGAGAAGCGGCTATGGTGAACAAGGACCAGATCAAGGGCGTTGCCAAACAGGCCAGCGGCGCCGTCAAGGAAGCCGCCGGCAAGGTAACCGGCAACAAGAAGACCCAGGCCGAAGGCACGGCTGAAAAAATCGCCGGCAAGGTCCAGAAGGGTTACGGCGACGCCAAGGAAAAGATAAAGGGCGCGCTCTGATCTCCTTCACGAGCGTCCTTTGGGAAAAGGCGGCGCCCAGCGCCGCCTTTTCCACGTTTGGAGCCGGCGTACTCATGCATCTTTGCCAGATGTGCAGCTTCCGCAGGACCTCACCGCTTGGGTTCAAAACCTTCCATGCAGAGTGTGAGCACGCCTGCATTCTGCGCCGCCTTGGCCATCGACATGGCGCCGGAATAAGAAGCAACAGTGAAAGCAGCAAAGCGCTCCGGGTCGGTTTGGCGGTCTTCCATGCCGCTTTGCTGGTCGCGCTTGATCTTTTCGGCGATGGCCTGCTGCCATGCGTCGAAAATTTGTGCCAGCGCGGCGCGAAACTCCGGGTCGGCCAGCGACAATTCATGCGCAAGGTTGTTGAGCTGGCAGCCGCGCACGAAACCCTGCTGCTCAAGTTCCCCCGCCACTGCGGCAAAAACCTGCCGCACCCCTTCCCGCGCCGTGTTCGCCGCCTCGACCGGCCCGATCCAGGTTTCCGCAACCGCCGTCGCAACCCTTTCGTTGATCACGGCCAGCCCAAGCGCCTTCTTGGTCGGGAAATGGTGATGCAGCGCCCCACCCGACACGCCGGCCGCCTGCATCAGGTCGCCCAGGCTCGTCGCGTTGTAGCCGCGCGCCTGAAACGCTTCTTCTGCAACATCCAGCACCTTCTGGCGCATGCCTTCGGGGTCGTTGGTGCGGGTTCTGGTTCGTACAGCTTTTGCCATTCGATTTTCTCTGGCCACAGGAAACAGTCGCAAAATACCATATTGACAAAACCGGGCAACCGGTTTGTTATTAAAACAGGTCAACCGGTCTGTTTTGAAGAGAGAAAGATGTCCGAACACTCAAGCGTAACGCTCGCAACCGCCACCGAACTATTCTCGGCAGTCGTCGAACTGCGGCAATACACGCTGCATCCCGGCAGGCGTGACGAATTGATCGACGTTTTCGACACGCATCTGGTCGAAACCCAGGAAGCGACCGGCATGAAGGTCATCGCCCAGTTTCGCGATCTCGACCGGCCCGACCATTTCGTCTGGTTGCGCGGGTTCGATGACATGGCCGCTCGCAAGGCGGCGCTTGAGGCCTTTTATGGCGGACCTGTCTGGGCTGCTCACAAGGACGCCGCCAACGCCACCATGATCGATTCCGACGATGTGTTGCTGCTCAAGCCGGCGTGGCCGGCCAGCGGCTTCGATCTTTCGGGCAAGGTGCGCGATCTGCCTGAAAAGGCGCAAGCGGAAACATTGATCACGGCCACGATCTGCCACATTACCCCGGCATCCGAAGCCGAGTTCATTGCACTGTTTGAAAGCGAGACCATCCCTCTCCTCGCTCGTCTCGGCGCTCCGCTCCTTGCCGGGTTTGTCACCGAGCATGCCGAAAACACATTCCCACGCCTACCGGTCCGGATCAGCGAGAATGTCCTTATCGCTTTCCAGATCTTCGAGAGTGCGAAAGCGCATGCTCTTTATGAGGCTGCATTGTATTCAGACCCATCATGGGTTGATGGCCTGCTGCCCCGGCTTCTGAGCCATTTTTCCGGACCTGTTCAACGGCTTCGCCTCGTGCCAACCCAGCGTTCGCTCCTTTGAACCGATTAGGATTGGCCTTGCCTCCATTCTTCACTTGAAGCCCATTGTGCAAAGCGGTAGGCCGTTGCCGGCATTGAAAAATTTCCGGGAGACGGGTCCGTGAGCGCAGGCAAGACAAGAACCGAAACCGACACGTTCGGACCGATCGAAGTGGCGAGCGACCGCTACTGGGGCGCGCAGGCCCAGCGTTCTCTCGGCAACTTCAAGATCGGCTGGGAAAAGCAGCCTCTGTCGGTCGTTCGCGCGCTCGGCATCGTCAAGCGGGCAGCCGCCGAAGCCAATATGGAACTGAAGCGGCTCGACCCGGCGGTCGGCGAGACGATCGTCAAGGCAGCGCAGGAAGTGATCGACGGCAAGCTCAACGATCATTTCCCGCTCGTCGTCTGGCAGACCGGTTCCGGCACCCAGTCGAACATGAACGCCAATGAAGTCATCTCCAACCGCGCCATCGAGATGCTGGGCGGTGTGATGGGCTCGAAGAAGCCGGTCCATCCCAACGACCACGTCAATATGAGCCAGTCGTCCAACGACACCTACCCGACGGCCATGCACATCGCCTGTGCCGAGCGGATCGTTCACGACCTGCTGCCGGCGCTGAAGCACCTTCATGCAGCCCTCGACGCCAAGGCGAAGGAATTCGACCACATCATCAAGATCGGCCGCACGCACACGCAGGATGCGACGCCGCTGACGCTCGGCCAGGAGTTCGGCGGCTATGCCGCGCAGGTTGCGTCCTCGATCAAGCGCATCGAGATGACGCTGCCGGGTCTTTGCGAACTGGCCCAGGGTGGCACCGCCGTCGGCACGGGGCTCAACGCGCCGGTCGGCTTTGCCGAAAAGGTTGCCGAGCGTATCGCCGCGATCACCGGCATCGATTTCGTCACCGCGCCGAACAAGTTCGAGGCGCTGGCGGCGCACGACTCCATGGTGTTCTCGCACGGCGCCATCAATTCGGCGGCGGCCGCCCTGTTCAAGATCGCCAACGACATCCGCTTCCTCGGTTCGGGCCCGCGCTCGGGTCTCGGCGAGCTGTCGCTGCCGGAGAACGAGCCCGGCTCGTCGATCATGCCGGGCAAGGTCAATCCGACCCAGTCCGAGGCGCTGACGCAGGTGTGCGTGCAGGTGTTCGGCAACAACGCTGCCCTCACCTTCGCCGGCAGCCAGGGCCATTTCGAGCTCAACGTCTATAACCCGCTGATGGCCTACAACTTCCTCCAGTCGGTCCAGCTCGTGGCCGACGCCGCGATCTCGTTTACCGACAACTGCGTCGTCGGAATCGAGGCGCGCGAGGAGAACATCAAGGCGGCACTCGACCGTTCGCTGATGCTGGTGACGGCGCTCGCCCCGACGATCGGCTACGACAACGCCGCCAAGATCGCCAAGACCGCGCACAAGAACGGCACCACGCTGCGCGAGGAAGCTGTTGGCGGCGGCTACGTCAGCGACGCCGACTTCGACCGGCTGGTGCGACCGGAAGACATGACGCGGCCGGGATAAAGCGCAAAATCATTCCTATCGTGAACGATGTGTCGACAAATTCGAGGCTTTGGTGAACAGCCGGGATCGTCTATCTTAAGGGCATAAACCTCTTATGGAGACTAGCATGTCCACCAACTCTTCCGCCGCCGACTCCGGCATCGCTGCTAACGCCTCGGCCGCCATTCTGGTCGGACGTGTTCTGATATCCATCCTGTTCATCCTCGCCGGCTTCGGCAAGCTGACTGCGATTGCCGGCACCGCCGGCTTCTTCGAAAGCCTCGGCCTGCCGGCACCGACGGTTACCGCCGTCGTCGTTGGCCTCGTTGAATTCTTTGGCGGCCTTGCCGTCCTGGTCGGCTTCAAGACCCGCATCGCTGCAATCTTGCTCGCCGTCTTCACGATGGGCGCAACTGCAGTCGCCCATCTTGACTTCTCGCAGGCTGGCAATGCGCTGATGCTGCAGAAGAACCTCGGCCTCGTCGCCGGCTTTATTTTCCTCGCCGTCATCGGCGCAGGCGCTTACTCGATCGACGGACGTGGCCGCTAATCCGGCTGCATGAATTGCAAAAGGCCCGGAGCGATCCGGGCCTTTTCTTTTGCGGCATCATCGAGTGACATTTTTCGCATCAGGGCGCATTCTGCGTCATTGACGCGGATACGCCGATGCCGACCAACATTGCGCTGCTTCTCGCCCGGCTCCTGCTTGCGGCCCTGTTTATCCCGGGCGGCTATGGCGCGCTCACCAACATCGCGGGGTCGGCCAGCTATTTCGGCGGGCTTGGCTTTCCCCTGCCCACCCTCGTCGCCTGGAGCGTCGGGCTTTTCGAGCTGATTGCCGGCCTGCTCATCCTCGTCGGCTTCCAGACCCGTCCGGCGTCGCTGCTGCTTGCAGCCTTTTCAGCGGCCGCCGGGGTAATCGGCCATTACGGCCAAGGCGGCGGCGATCCGGCATTGGTCTTCATGCATTCGCAGGCGCTAATGAAGGATATCGCGATAGCCGGCGGCTTTCTGGCGCTCTCGGTTGCGGGCGCGGGCGCATTCTCGATCGACGCCAAACGCGGCTGAAAGCGGATTGCCCTGGCCTACTTCACCGGAACGGCGACCTGCTCGCCCTCAATCATCAGTTCCAGCCTGCGGCCCGTCAGCCGGGCAAGCTGGGCCAGACGCCCCGCAGGCCGTTCGCCGGTCAGGCCGGCATGCGACTTCGGAATGACCAGCGCCAGCGCGCCATTGTCGCGATTTTCCCACCTGAGCTGCGGAATCACGCCCGGCATGGAGGCCGAGAACAGATAGACGACGCGCAGCATCGCGCCGAGCAGCCGCGCACGCTCGATGTAGCGCGGCGGCACCAGCGCAAGCAGTTCGGCCGCCGCTCCGTCGTTGAAGATGCCTTCATGCCGGTAAAGATTGGCAAGCGCCAGGAACACGCGGCCCGGATGATCGACGCCGATGAAGGAGGCATGGGCAATAATGTTCAGCGACTGCTTGCCACGGTATTCCGGATGCGCGCGCCAGCCGATATCGGCGAGAAGGCAGGCGGCATGGCGATAACGCACTTCGTCCTCAGTCTCGTCGATGCCGAAGGCCGCGAAGGACTGGCCGGTCCATTGCACCAGTTCGTGGGCATGCATGACCGACCGTGCGCGCAGCCGCGCCAGTTCCTCGGAAGCCGAAATGAGCGGGTCTGTGCGCTGTTCGGCGCGCGACAGCAATGAATAGAGAAAACCTTCGCGCACGCCGAGCGCCGACACCACGATCTTCGACGGCTTCATCGCCGCGATGATTTCCAGCAGCACCGCCGCACCATAGGGCAGCAGCGCGCGACGGTTCTTCGAGATGCCCTCGATGCCCTTCATCTTGTCGATGTCGCCCTTGGCGACCTGCCGCAGGAACGGCAGCGAGCTTTCGATGCCCATCTCGTAATGGTGCATCACGTTGAGCGGATAGTTGATCGTGTTCATGTGGAGGCGGGCGAGGTTTCGCCACGTGCCGCCCACAGCGTAGAAAACCTGGCCCTGCCCGGCTTTCAGCAGCTTGGCGCGAGCCAGTTCGTCACGCGCGATCTTGGCGGCCGCTACCGGCGAATTTTTCGACATATCCTGCAGGCGCAGGCCGCCCAGTGGCAGGGTTATGCCCTGGCCTATTTCCTCGCCGTCAACGCCGACCAGTTCCAGGCTGCCGCCGCCAAGGTCGCCGGCGATGCCACTTGCGGGATGAAAACCGGAAATAACCCCCAGCGCCGAGTAATGCGCTTCCTCACGCCCGGTGAGCACCCGTATTTCGGTGCCGAGAATCTGTTGCGCCCGGTGAATGAAGTCCGGTCCATTCTCGGCCTCGCGCGCTGCAGCCGTGGCGATCACGTGCAGTTCTTCCGCGCCCGCCTGATCAGACAGCGCGCGAAAACGCCGGAATTCCTCCACGGCGCGGGTCACGCCCTCGGGGTCGAGCTTGCCGGTCGAAACGATGCCGCGACCGAGGCCGGCCAGCATCTTTTCGTTGAACAGAACCGTCGGAGAACGGGATATGCCTTCATACACGACAAGGCGGATCGAGTTCGACCCAATGTCGATAATGGAAATCGGCCGGCGATCCTGAAGCCGGCCCTGGGATTGTGCAATCATCAGCTACCGGTTGCGCTGGATTTCTTGCGCCGCTTGAACTGCGCGATGCGCTTGGGCGCATGCGATTTCAGTGCATCTCCCCGTCCCGACAGGCTAGGATTCGTCATGAAATATTCCTGCGCGTTGAACGGCTCTTCCCCCTCGTCCAGCACTATGCGCCGCGAGGTACCGTCAGCCAATACTTCGAAACTTTGCTGGTTGTCCATGATGTTTCCGAGCATGATCTGGCCAAGCACCTGTTCATGCACAGTTGGATTGGTGATCGGAACCATGGTTTCGACGCGGCGGTCGAGGTTTCGCGGCATCAGGTCGGCCGAGCTGATATAGACGATGGCCTCGTCCGAAGGCAGGCCATGGCCATTGCCGAAGCAATAGATCCGGCTGTGTTCGAGGAAGCGGCCGATGATCGATTTCACCCGGATGTTTTCCGAAAGCCCCGGAACCTGCGGCCTCAGGCAGCATATGCCGCGCACGACCAGGTCGATCTCCACCCCTGCCCTGCTGGCATCGTAGAGCGCATCGATGATCATCGGATCGACCAGCGAATTCATCTTCAACCAGATCTGGGCGGGCCGGCCTTCCAGAGCGTGAGCAACCTCATCGGAAATATGTTTCAGTATCCGGCTCCGCAGCGTCAACGGCGACATCGCCAGGTGCATCTCATCGGCCGGCTCGGCATAACCGGTGATGAAGTTGAAGAGCTGCGCGACGTCGTGGGCGATGTGCGAATCGGTCGTGAAGAAGGACAGATCGGTGTAGATGCGGGCTGTGATCGGGTGATAGTTGCCAGTGCCGAGATGGACATAGTTGCGCAGGCGGTTGTCCTCACGGCGCACCACCAGCGACATCTTGGCATGCGTTTTCAGCTCGATGAAGCCGAACACGACCTGCACGCCGGCGCGCTCCAGATCGCGCGCCCAGCGAATGTTAGCCTCCTCATCGAATCGCGCCTTCAGCTCGACCAGCGCCGTGACTGACTTGCCGGCCTCAGCCGCATCGACCAGCGCGCGCACGATCGGGCTGTCGTTCGACGTGCGGTAGAGCGTCTGCTTGATCGCCACGACATCGGGATCGGCAGCGGCCTGGCGCAGGAACTGCACCACCACGTCGAAGGATTCGTAGGGGTGATGAACAATGAAGTCCTTCTCCCGGATCGCCGCGAAGCAATCGCCGCGATGGTCGCGAACGCGCTCGGGGAAGCGCGGATTGTAGGGCGTGAACTTCAAATCGTCGCGTGGCACGGCGACAAGTTCGGAAATCTGGTTCAACGCCAGCGGCCCGGTCAGCACGCTGATGCGCGAAGACGAAACGCCGGTTTCGCCGGCAACGAATTCACGAAGCTCGTTGGGCATCTGTCCGTCGAACTCGATGCGGATCACCGAGCCGCGACGACGGCGCTTCAGCGCCGTCTCGAACAGCCGCACCAGATCTTCCGCCTCTTCCTCGACCTCGATATCGCTGTCTCGGATGATGCGGAACGTGCCTGAACCCTTGACCTCATAACCGGGAAAGAGCTTGCCGACGAAGATGTTCACCGTCTCTTCGATCGGAATGAAGCGCACGCTGTTCTTGCGATCCGGCAGCCTGATGTATCGCTTCAGGGCGGTGGGCAAACGCAGCAGCGCGTTCATTTCCTCACCGTTCTTGCGATGACGCAATTGCAGGGCGATCGAGAAGCCTAGATTGGGAATGAACGGGAAAGGATGCGCCGGATCGATCGACAGCGGCGTCAGGACCGGGAAGACCTGTTCCTGAAAATGGTTCTCAAGCCAGGTTTTCTCATCCTTGGTCAGCGCATCGCCGGTGATGCTCTCGATGCCTTCCTTTTTGAGTAGACCGATCAGGCCCGAAAGGCTCGTCTGCTGGTCCTCCTGCAGACGGCCAACCTCGACCAGAAGCTGTTCGAGTTGCTGCTCAGGCGTGCGGCCGTCAGGACTCTTGATGGCGATGTTTTCGCGGATCTGTCCGGCAAGACCGGCAACGCGAACCATGAAGAATTCGTCGAGGTTGGCGGCCGAGATCGACAGGAAGCGAACACGCTCGAGAAGCGGATGGTTCGGGTTCTGCGATTCCTCAAGAACGCGGCGGTTGAACTGGAGCCATGAGAACTCACGGTTGACGAAACGGTCCGGGTTGCCTGCGGACGCATCGCCGTCGGCGGTGCTGACGGTGGTGAATTCGGCCTGGACCGGTCTTAGCTCGTTCATGTCCCTCTTTATCCTTTATGCGGCCACAGCCGCTTATTCGGCTCAGCTTATCTCCTGACAGGGTTTTGCGACAGTTTGATTTCACACGGCTTGCAAAGAGATTGGCTATGCTACAAACAGCCGTTAAAAGCGTGAGCGACAGACAGGAGAAAGCCATGGCCGGCGGTTCCATTCCACACTTCCAGAACGATGCAGGTCATGCCGTGATCGAGATCGGCGTGAAGGAATTCATGTGCGTGGGCGCAAACCCGCCTTTCGACCATCCGCATGTCTTCCTCGACATGGGCGCCGACTCAGAAAAAGTCTGCCCCTATTGCTCGACGCTGTACCGCTTCAACGGCACGCTGAAGGCCAGCGAGACCCGCCCGGAAAACTGCCTCTACGTCGTTCGCGCCGCCTGACCGGCTTACGGCGATTGATCCGGTGGATATCTCCCATTCCGGAAAGATCGTCATCGCTGGTGCCGGCATTGCCGGCTTGACGGGCGCACTTGCCTTTGCCAGCCGCGGCTTTGCCGTAGAAGTCTTCGAGCGCTCGGAAAAGCTTGAAGACGTCGGCGCCGGCATCCAGCTTTCCCCCAACGCCACCCGCATCCTCGATAATCTCGGCGTGCTGGAATTTTTGCTGCCCAAGGCAATACAGCCTGAAGCCATCATCCTGCGCGACGCCAGGACCCTCAGGGAACTCGCCCGCGTGCCGCTTGGCGCGATGGCACAAAAACGCTGGGCTGCGCCCTATGTCGTTGCGCACCGTGCCGATCTGCAAGTTGCTCTGCTGGACGCAGCCAAGCGCCAGCCGCTCATTCAATTGATCACCAATGCGACCGTCCGCAGCGTGACTTCACAGGGTGGTCTTGCCTCCGTTGCGGTGGAGCAGTCGGGCGTAGCGGACCGAACAGCCGCTTTCCTTGCCGTCAGCGCGGATGGCGTGTGGTCGGCGCTGCGCGATGGAACGAGTGCAAAGAGCCGTTTTTCCGGCGAACTCGCCTGGCGCACGATGATCGACAGCAAAAGCCCGCAAGGGCGTGCCTTTGCCGAAATCAGCGCTGCGGATTGCGTCAACGCATTCCTTCATCCCGGTTTTCACCTCATCGCCTATCCCGTGCGCGGCGGTGCGGCCTTCAACATTGTCGCCTTCACGCCGGGAAAGCGTATCGCCGAAAGCTGGGCCGGCGCTGCCGATGCCTCGATCCTGAAGCAAGCCATGCGTAACACCGCCCCGGCGCTGGCACGCTTGGCCGACGAAGCCGGGCCTTGGACGGCATGGCCGATCCATACGGTCGACCCGAAAGCTCCCTGGACCGCGCCGGCCTCGGCCCTAATCGGCGACGCAGCGCACGCGATGACGCCTTTCGCCGCGCAGGGTGCGGCCATGGCCATCGAAGATGCCGAAACGCTTGCCGCATACGTAGCCGCCACACCGGACGATCTGCCTGCCGCCCTCGCCGCCTGGGAAGCATCGCGCCGCCCCCGCATCGAGAAAGTCGCGCGTCGCGGGGCCTTCAATCACTTCGCCTGGCACGCCAAAGGCCCGGTCGCGATCGCCCGCAATCTGGTTCTGAGGACGCGCCCGCCCGAAAAACTCGCCGCCGACATGGACTGGCTCTACGGCTGGAAGCCGCCGTCGGTGACGGGTATTCTCTGAATCCGTCTGGACAAATCGCCTATTTGTAGTTACATTTCTGGAGTTACAGATACATGTCTTTGCGCTTTGAGTGGGACATCGCCAAGGCGCAAAGCAACAAGCAGAAACATGGCGTCAGCTTCGAAACGGCGGCTCGCGTTTTCCTCGATCCTTTTGCGCTAACCGATCAGGACCGAATCGAGGAAGGCGAATATCGCTGGCAGACGCTTGGGGCTGTCGATGGAATTCTGCTGCTGATGGTCGCGCATGCTGATCGCGAAGAAGACGGCACCGAAGTGATCCGTATCATTTCGGCCCGGTTGGCGACGCCAAAGGAAAAGAGAAATTATGGGCAAAATCGTCAAATATGAAATCGACCCTGACAATCCAGCGCCACTGACGGAAAACCAGCGTCAGGAAATCGCCGACCTGAAGGCTCGCGCTAAACACGAAATCGATACGAGCGACATTCCCGAGTTGACCGATGAATTCTGGGCGACCGCCGTGCAAAACCCGTATTTTCGGCCGGTCAAACAGCAGCTGACCCTTCGGCTCGATGCCGATCTTGTCGCGTGGTTTAAGAGGCACTCCCCCGGCGGGCGCGGATACCAGAGCAATATCAATCGCGCACTGCGCGAATACGTCATCGAGAAAGAGAAAAAGGCCGGGTGAGCTGAGACACTTTCACAAAAGCCCGGCCGACCTGGACTGGCTCTATGGCTGGAAATCGTCAGGTCTCTAGCCTTCAGTTGTGCAGTCGTAACGAGTAACCTAGCGTGACCGGGAGCGGGTTCCACCAGCCCGTCTGCAAGCCGGCCGCCCGCAATGCTCCTGCCGTCCAGGTGTTGCAGCCGACCAGAGCGTTGAAATAGCCATTGGCTTCGAAGAAGGCGTCGTAGTCGCCATAGGCGGCGCCTTCGATCAGTTCGGGGCCATTCGCACCCTGCCGGAAGCTCTCTTCGATGAAGGTGAGCAAACGCTGGAAACCATCTTCGCCAAGATCATAGCCGGCAACTACCGGATTTGGCTCGGGAATGGCGCCGGCGACTTCGACATGCATGGTTGAATTGTCGAGGCTGAGCGCCTTCAACACCGGGACTGCCTTCAATTGCGACCAGGTCGGGGTTTCGATGTAAAAGGCGCGACTGCCCCAGCCGAACACGAGATAGCGCACTTCAGACAGATCGACCGGCAGGCCTGCTGTCCGAAGGAAATCGAAGCGTTCGAGCATCTCGGCATCGATCGGGATGGCAATATCGGTGTGGATCGGGTTGGTCAGCACGAGGATGCGGCGAAGCGGCCCCTGCCCTGTCTCGCCGGATTGAAGCAGTGGGCGCGGGATAAGAGTCCCCAAGACCACTGTTATGAAAACCGCCAGCAACAAGACGCCGGCGAAGCGGATAATTCGTTTCATCGAAGCCGAACCGATCCCGAGCGCGACCTCAATGGCCATTGCACTTGCTTACGCAAGAAGCCCGACCGAGTTTCAGCCGGGCTTCTTTCATGATCGAGAGCGCGTGCACCGAATGCGCGTACCAAAAGATCAATGCAGGATTTGCGACAGGAACAGCTTGGTACGCTCATGCTGCGGATGATCGAAGAACTCCGCCGGGGTGTTCTGCTCGACGATCTGGCCCTGATCCATGAAGATCACCCGGTTGGCGACTTTCCGCGCAAAACCCATCTCGTGGGTCACGCACAGCATGGTCATGCCTTCCTCGGCAAGGCCCACCATGGTTTCCAGCACTTCCTTGATCATTTCCGGATCGAGCGCCGAGGTCGGCTCATCGAACAGCATGATGCGCGGATTCATGCACAGCGATCTCGCAATAGCCACCCGCTGCTGCTGGCCGCCGGAAAGCTGGCCGGGATACTTGTTGGCCTGCTCGGGGATCTTCACCCGCTTCAGGAAGTGCATGGCGATTTCTTCGGCCTGCTTCTTCGGCGTCTTGCGCACCCAGATCGGCGCCAGCGTGCAGTTTTCCAGGATCGTCAGATGCGGAAACAGGTTGAAGTGCTGGAACACCATGCCGACTTCGCGGCGGACCTCGTCGATCTTCTTCAGATCGTTGGTCAGCTCCTTGCCGTCGACGATGATCTTGCCCTTCTGGTGCTCTTCCAGACGGTTGATACAGCGGATCATCGTCGATTTACCGGAACCGGAAGGCCCGCAAATGACGATGCGCTCGCCACGCATGACCCGAAGATTGATGTCCTTCAGGACGTGGAAATCGCCATACCATTTGTGCATGCCGACAATGTCGATGGCGACATCGGTATCCGAAATCTGCATCTTGCCGAGATCGACCTTGATCTCCTCGGCGCTGACTGCGTTTTCTATGGCCATTGGCCTTCCCCTTTATTTATCTTTTGTGGCCGGTATCGAGGCGTCGTTCCATGTAAATGGAATAGCGCGACATGCCGAAACAGAACAGCCAGAAAACGAAGCCGGCAAAGACCAGCCCCGAAATCGGCGTCTGCGGCGAGGCCCAGGAGGCGTCCGAAAAGTTCAGGCGCACCACGCCGAGCAGATCGAACATGCCGATGATGTAGACCAGGCTGGTATCCTTGAAGAGGCCGATGAAGGTGTTGACGATGCCCGGGATAACCAGCTTGAGCGCCTGCGGCAGGACGATCAGTCCCGTCTTCTGCCAATAGCTCAGGCCTAGCGAATCGGCACCCTCATACTGCCCCTTCGGAATTGCCTGCAGTCCGCCGCGCACCACTTCCGCCATATAGGCCGACGCAAACAGCGCCACGCCGATAAGTGCCCGCAGCAGCTTGTCGAAGGTCATGCCTGCCGGCAGGAACAGCGGGAACATGACACTGGCCATGAACAGCACCGTCACCAGCGGAATACCGCGGACCGCTTCGATGAAGATCACGCAGATCATCTTGACGACCGGCATTTTCGAACGCCGACCGAGCGCAAGTACGATGCCGAGCGGCAGCGAGACCGTGATGCCGACGAAGGACAGGACCAGCGTTACCAGCAGGCCACCCCAGAGCGGCGTCTCGACATGCGGCAGGCCGAACCAGCCGCCGGACATCAGAATGTAGGCGACGATGGGAAACACGCCAAAAAGCAGGATTGCATTCAGGCCCTTGCGGGGGATGCGCGGAATCATCATGGGCACCAGCAGCACCACCAACATGATGACGGTGAGGATGAGGCGCCAGTGCTCTTCGGCCGGATAGCGGCCGAACATGAACTGCGAGAACTTCGCGTTGACGAAGGCCCAGCAAGCGCCGGACCAGCCGTCGGGTTGTATGCCGCCCTGCGCTATGGTCGAGCAGAAGGTGCGGTCGGTGCCCGTCCACTGGGCGCTGATGAACGCCCAGTTGATAAATGGCGGGATGACGAAGGCAACCACCAAAAGTCCGAGCAGCGTCAGCGCGGAATCGAACGGGGTGGCGAACAGGTTCTTGCGAACCCATGCGCCAAGCCCGGTCACGCCCGCCGGCGCCGGCTCGGCAGCCGCCAATTCGGCACGGACGTAGGAAAGATCGTGTTTCTGCATGACCTTACCTCTCCACCAGCGCCATTTTGGCGTTGAACCAGTTCATGAAGGCCGACGTCACTAGGCTGAGGCCGAGATAGACGACCATCCAGATCACCACGACCTCGATCGCCTGGCCGGTCTGGTTCAGCACCGTTCCACCCGTCGCGACAAGATCGGGATAGCCGATCGCGATGGCAAGCGATGAGTTCTTGGTCAGGTTCAGATACTGGCTGGTGAGCGGCGGTATGACGATGCGCATGGCCTGCGGCACTACCACCTGCCTGAGCGTCTGCGCGGGTCGCAAGCCGAGAGCAAAGGACGCTTCGCTCTGCCCCTTGTTCACGCCCATGATGCCGGCGCGCACGATCTCGCCGATGAAGGCGGCCGTATAGAAGGACAGAGCGAGATAAAGCGCCAGAAACTCCGGCTTCACCTGGAAACCGCCGGTCAGGTTGAACGTGGATTGCTTCGGAAAATCAAAGCTCAACGGAAAACCGCTGAAGATGAATGCCAGCAGCGGCAGGCCGACGATCAACCCGATGGAAGTCCACAGGATCGGAAATGTTTGTCCCGTCGCCATCTGGCGCTGACGAGCCTTGCGCGCGACGAACCACGACATGGCGATCGCAAGCACAAAGGCCACCAATATCAGCCAGGAGCCCTCGCCCCAGATTGCCTTCGGAAAATAGAAGCCACGACCATTGAGGAACGAGCCGAATGGCAGGTGATAGCTGTCGCGCGGCGGCGGCAGAACCGATAGCACGCCGAAATACCAGAAGAAGATGACCAGCAGCGGCGGGATGTTGCGGAACACTTCGACATAGACGGTCGAAATCTTGCGAACCAGCCAGTTTCGCGACAGGCGGCCGATGCCGATCAGAAAGCCGAGAATGGAGGCTGTGATGATGCCGACGACGGCAACGACGATGGTGTTCAGCAGGCCGACGATGATCGCCCGTCCGTAAGTGGAATCGGACGAATACGCGATCAGGCTGTCACTGATGTCAAAGCCGGCCCGTCCGCGCAGAAAGCTGAAGCCGGATGCGATGTTGGCGCGACGCAGGTTTTCGACAGTGTTGCCGACAATCCAGTAGATCGCTGCCGCAAGGAGGGCCACCACGACAATCTGGAAGAAAATGCCGCGGATTTTAGGGTCGTTCATAAGCGAGACGCGGCTGCCTGCGTCCCGGCCAAGTATTTCCTGGGATGCCATTTAACCGTCCCCTGATATGAGAAACCGGAAGGCGGAGAATCCGCCCTCCGGATAGTTCTCGATCAGCGGATCGGCGGAGCGTACTGCAGGCCGCCCTTGGTCCACAGCGCGTTGATGCCGCGCGCGATCTTCAGCGGGCTGCCGGCGCCGACGTTCTTCTCGAACATTTCGCCGTAGTTGCCGACTGCCTTGACGACGTTGACGACCCAGTCGTTCGACACACCAAGATCGGTACCGATCTTGGTGTCTGCCTCGGTGCCGAGCACGCGCTTGATCTCGGGGCTGCCGGAGTTCTTCATCTCGTCGACATTGGCCTGCGTGATGCCGAGCTCTTCAGCCGACAGCAGTGCGAAATAGGTCCACTTGACGATGTGGTACCACTGGTCGTCGCCCTGGCGGACGGCGGGTCCAAGCGGCTCCTTCGAGATGATCTCGGGCAGAACGACGTGATCGTCCGGCGCACCGAGCGTCAGGCGGATGCCATAAAGGCCCGACTGATCGGTCGTGTAGGCGTCGCAACGGCCCGCGTCATAAGCGGCGTTGACCTCTTCGAGCTTCTCGAAGACGACCGGGTTGTACTCCATCTTGTTCGCCTTGAAGTAGTCGGCGAGATTGAGTTCGGTGGTCGTGCCCGACTGCACGCAGACGGCAGCGCCCGAAAGCTGGAGCGCGGAATTGACGCCCGGCAGCTTCTTGGCGTTGATCATGAAGCCCTGGCCGTCATAATAGGTGACGCCGACGAAATTCAGGCCGAGCGCCGTATCGCGGTTGATCGTCCAGGTCGTGTTGCGCGACAGGACGTCGATTTCGCCCGACTGGAGCGCGGTGAAACGTTCCTTGGCGCTGAGCGGCGTGAACTTGACCTTGGTGCCGTCACCGAAGACCGCAGCCGCCACGGCGCGGCAGAAATCGGCGTCGATGCCGGTCCAGTCGCCCTTGTCGTTCGGCGCGGAAAAGCCGGCCAGACCGGTGCTGACACCGCACTGAACGAAGCCCTTCTTCTTGACATCATCGAGCGTTGCCGCAGATGCGGCCGAAGCCAGCAGCCCCAATGCGGCAGCGCCCAGAATGACTTTTACGGAGTTTTTCATAACCCACAGACCCTTTTCTGTTGTTGTTCGGGAACTTGCCCCGTTTTTTTCCCGTGCGGAAGCAGCGTTGGCATTCCGGCCCATTTCCGAAACGCGGCATCGCAGAGGATGCGCTCGCAGCACTCACAATCACGAACTGCATCGAAAGCGATTATGTCCGTGAGGTCAAGCACAATGACCGGATGAAGCAGAAATTGAAAACCATATGCCCAAAACCGACATTTGAAGGGTATTTTCCGCCTTTGAATTGCCGTTGCGGCAGGTCTTTATCCGCCGCATGAACTTGGCTGGAGCAACAAAGTTCGAGGCTGGCCCCGCCCGTTTCGGTTGCGCCGTTCAGCTCGCCGCTTTATGCCTGTCCGCCTCTTATCGAAGCGGGGAAGACATGGCCAAGCGAGACTACACCGAGATGGGTATCAACACACGCCTGGCGCATGCGGGCAACGATCCGCGCGACTATTTCGGCTTCGTGAACCCGCCGGTCGTGCACGCTTCCACGGTCCTGTTTCCGAACGCCGCCACACTGGCTGCCCGCGCGCAAAAATACACCTATGGAACGCGCGGCACCCCGACCACCGACGCGCTCGCAAACGCCATCGACGAGCTGGAAGGTTCGGCAGGAACTATCATTGTGCCTTCGGGGCTCGCCGCCGTCACGGTGCCGCTGCTTGCCTTCCTGTCGGCCGGCGATCACGTGCTGATCGTCGATTCGGTCTATCATCCGACCCGCAATTTCGCCGACACCATGCTGAAACGGCTTGGCGTCGAGGTAGACTATTACGATCCCCATGTCGGCGCCGGCATTGCCGCGCTGATGAAGCCGAACACCAAGGTCGTGTTCACCGAATCGCCGGCCTCCAACACATTCGAGATGCAGGACATCCCGGCAATCGCGAAAGCGGCGCATGAACGCGGCGCCGTGGTGATGATGGACAACACCTGGGCGACGCCGCTCTATTTCAAGCCGCTCGATCATGGCGTTGATGTCTCGATCCACGCCGCGACCAAATATCCGGCCGGGCATTCCGATCTGCTTCTCGGCACGGTCTCGGCCAACGCCGCATCATGGGAACGGCTGCATCAGGGCTTCCTGACGCTCGGCTGCTGTGCCGCACCCGACGACGTCTATCAGGTGCTGCGCGGCCTGCGCACCATGGGTGTGCGGCTGGAGCGTCATCAGGAAAGCGCGCTGGACATCGCGCGCTGGCTGGAAAAGCAGCCGGGCGTCGCCCGCGTGCTGCACCCCGGTCTCGAAAGCCACCCCGGCCATGCCATCTGGAAGCGCGATTTTTCGGGCGCCAGCGGCATCTTTTCCGTGGTGTTCTCCGGTGGCGGCCAGAAGCAGGCGCATGCCTTCCTCGACGCCCTCGAAATCTTCGGCCTCGGCTATTCCTGGGGCGGCTATGAAAGCCTTGCGGTCCACGTCTTCCTCGGCGACCGCGTCGTCGCCAAGGGGCCGTATGAGGGGCCGATCCTCCGGCTTCAGATCGGGCTGGAGAATGTCGAAGACCTGAAGGCCGATATCGCCAAGGGGCTGGCTGCGGCGGCAGCGGCGAAGGATTGAGGCGGCAACGCCTCCCCGCTACTTCGCCTTCGATGCCCGCACCCTGTCGGGCATCCCATCGTGGTCGCCCAACGGGCGCCTTGGGTGATCGTCCCACCAGTCGTCGCGCATCGCCTTGCGTTCGAGGTTGACCGGGGAGACGATTCGGTTCTCCGCCTTGGCCGTCTCGCCCACGACCAGCAACCGAACTTCAGTCTCGGTGTTGTTCAGGAAACTGTGGGCGAGCCCCGTGCCTGCCGGAAAGCCGACCCCGTCGCCCGGCTTGAGCCGATGCAGCCGACCGTCCAGCCAGACATCGGGCTCGCCCTCCAGCACATAGACGAATTCCTCCTCCGCACTTTCGGCATGCGGAAAGGACGTGCGCCGGCCCGGCAGCAACCGCTCATGATGAATGCCGAGCCGCTCGAGCCCGAAATGCGCGCCGAAGGCAGCGTTGATGCTGCGCGCCTCGTCCGTCCCCTTGAACGTCTCACCGTCAGGGTTTTCGATATCAGTCCAGTGGGCGATGGGAAGGTCGGAATCCGTCGAGGTCATGAGCGTTTCCTGCGTATGCGGCTTTCTGCTGCGAAAGTTCTGCAACGAACGCAGAACCCGACAGCAAGCTACACGCATCCTTCGCGCAGAGAAATGTTTGAAAATGTGGCGATCCCGACAGGATTCGAACCTGTGACCATCGGCTTAGAAGGCCGGTGCTCTATCCAGCTGAGCTACGGGACCGCGCGCCCTCAGCACACAAACCGGCTCGTTCGCGGTTCAGTGTGTCCAGGGGATCTTGCGGTCGAAGCGGAAATTCTCCGCATAGGAAATCTGGCGCCGCTTGGCTTCCTTCGGTTCCTGAACACGAAAATCGAGGCCATGCTTCTCGGCATAGGCGACCGCCTCTTCCTTCGAGCCGAAGGTGAGGCGAATCTGGCTCTTCATGTCGCCGGAAGTCGTATAGCCCATCAGCGGATCGATCTTGCGCGGCATGGCCGGATCGAACTCGAGAACCCAGAGACCGGTCTTGGCCTTACCCGACTGCATCGCGGTCTTGGCCGGGCTGAAGATGCGCGCAGACATGTTTCCCTCATCGTTTTGGTCGGAGTGGAGAGATTCGAACTCCCGACCCTCTGGTCCCAAACCAGATGCGCTACCAGACTGCGCTACACTCCGAACGATGCAGTCCATAGGGTTTGCCAGTTTGGAAGGCAAGCCCGGAAAACACAAAATCCCGATTTGGCGTCTCAAGAATGATCTTGAATGGAACCCGCACGGTGTCCGGGCGTTAGCCGGTGCATAGTTTATGCCTAGTTCAGACGACGGCTGGGCCGTCAATTACGGAGAAGGGTTATGGCTTCATCGGTTCTCATCGGCATCCTGATTACGTTTCTTGTAATCATACTGGTGCTCTATCTCGTTCAGCGGCTTCCGATCGACGGGCGCATGCGCCAGATCGTCCAGCTTATCGTCATCGTCATCGGCATCATCTCGTTGCTGAAGTATCTCGCAGTGTTTTGATCGCGGGAAATGTTTCCGACACAATAGTTCGGGAACGATCCGGCTGGATAGCCGTTCCTGAACCTCTTCTATACAAGGAAATCCTTTATGGCCGACACACCCAGCTCAGACGATATTCAGAAGGCGCTCGAAAAGCAGATCGCGGATCTTCGCAAGGAAATCGCGAAGATCAACAAGACGGTCTCGGCGCGCAGTGCTGAAATGATGGACGATGCCCGCGAACAGGCGTCCAGTCTCTACGAAAGCGCTTCGGACCGTGCCTCCAAGGCAACGCAGCAGCTTCGCACGCAGGCCCATGCCGTTTCCGAGGTCGCCCGTGAAAATCCCGGAACCACGACGGCCGTGCTCGGCTTCGTCGGCATTGTCGGCTTCCTGCTTGGCATAGCCGTAGGACAGGCAAGCAGCGAACCGCGTCGTCGCTGGTACTGATCTTCGCGATCGAAAAACAAAAGGCCGGGATTACCGGCCTTTTTCCTATTCCAGAACTTTAAGAACGGGCACATTCATGCAGCAAAACAGGCTTTATCTCATAATCGGCGCGCTCGTCGTCGCGGTCATTGCGCTCGGCATCTACGTCTATCGCGAAGAATCGAAGCCTTCCGGCGTCGAACTGCGGATTGATGATTCAGGCGTATCGGTTCAGGAGAACTGACGCGCCGCAGGCGATAAGAGCCAACGCCTCCCGATACGGCGCGCCCTTATGGACGGGCGCGCCGCTCCCTCAAGGTCTTGAAGAGCGGATAGCAGAACACCGCCACGATAGCGCCGGTTACGGTCCATCCAAGCGCCGCGCCGCCCAGCAGTTCCTGGCCGATGTAAGCGCCGGCAAAACACCCGATCACAGCAGCCAAGACTTTGAGTAGCAGTCCGTTGTTGGTCATGCGCGAATCCCCACCCCTTGAAAAATCAAAGGTGACCAGAAATGGCGCTGACCGGCAAGCGCCACTACAAGTCGAACATGCGAATGCGTTCACAACCTGTCCGCCCTCATAAGCACTCGGCGCCTCTCGACATAACGCGGCCAGCCTGCACACTATTGCGCGCAGTCAGGGAGGACGCATGCCAGTCATCGATATCTATTTCGCCCAGTTGACCGACATTTTCAGGATCGGTCTGCTGATTGCGCTCTTGCTAACCGCAGCCAACACCGCCCAGGCGCTGAACCGCTGGATACCGATTGCGCTCGGGCTGGTATTCGTGGCCGTGCTCATACCGACGAGCTTCGGCGCGAAGGAGGGTCAGGACACAGCGACCGCGATCGCCGTAGGTCTGTTTTCGAACGCCACGATTCTTGCCGTGCTCTTGGCGGCGCAGCAGGTCTATCGCCGCCTCGCCCGCTGAAGCAGCCTTAAATCTCGAACTCTGCCTGCCCCTGGTCGAGCGCATTCACCGCTTCGGCGGCGAGCGCACGGGTGATGCGCGTCTTCTGTTCCAGCGCTGCGCGGTCGAGCCTGTCGACGACGCGGATCGCGGTGGACAGCGAGCGTTCGATGCGCCTGACCAGAAACTGCACGACGTTCTGGTCGACCTCGATCTGGCGGTCGGCGAAGAGCTTGGTGATGACGCCGGCCAGAAGCAGGTCGTCCGGCTCGTCGATCTCGATGGTCGCCGCAGCCTTCAGCCGCGATGCCAGGTCCGGCAAGGTCACACCCCACGCGGCTGGAAAGCGCCGGGACGTCAGGAGCAGTTGCGTGCCGGTCGCGCGAACCTGGTTGATGAGATGGAACAGGCCGTTCTCGTCGAGGAACCGGTCATCGGCATCATCGATCACCACCGGCCGCGTGCCGTCGATTTCAGCGACGTGTTTCTCGATATCGGCAGCCTTGAGCACCAACGCATGCGAGGCATCACGCCAGATCGCGGCGAGATGCGATTTTCCCGAACCCGCCGGCCCAGCCAGCACGACAACCGGTGAAGGCCACTCCGGCCAGCGGTCGACCAGCGAAACCGCCTGTGCATTGGCCTGCGACACCACGAGATCGTCGCGCGAATAGCCCGGCGTATGGCCGAGATCGAGCGGAAGCTGGCGCGGTTTTTCCGGCTCACGCATGGCAGATCACGGCCTAGCCATCGGCGCGCGGCGCTCTGGCCGTGCGGACCGGTTTTGCCTCCGCGACCTCGGGATGCCCCTTGTAGAGCGGCGACTCGAGATATTGCGATATCGCAAAGCGAACCAGCACGCCTATCGCCGCCGCCGCCGGCACGGCGATCAGCAGGCCGACAAAGCCGAACAGCGCACCGAAAGCGAACAGCGCAAACATCAGCCAGACCGGGTGCAGCCCGACGCTTTTGCCAACAAGGCGCGGCTGGAGGATGTTGCCCTCGATGAACTGGCCGACGAAGAACACGCAGGCCACGGCCACGACCATGATCCAGTCCGGCCAGAACTGCACGAAGGCAAGCCCCACCGACAGCACCAGCCCGACCAGCGAACCGACATAGGGAATGAAGCTGATAAGGCCGGCAAACAGGCCGATCAGGGCGCCGAATTTGAGCCCCGTCAGCGTCAGGCCGGCGGCATACATCAGCCCGAGCACGAGGCAGAGCGTGCCCTGCCCGCGCACGAAACCGGCGGTGGCGGAATTGATGTCGGTGGCGATCTGGCGAACGGTCTTGACGTGGTCGCGCGGCACCCAGCGATCGACGGTCGCGACCATGCGGTCCCAGTCGAGCAGCATGTAGAAGGCGACGACCGGCGTCACCACGAACAGGCTGGCGATGGAAAACAGCGCCATGCTGGAGCTCCAGATCGACTTGAACACAGTCGTCAGGAAGCCGAAGCCGGTGGTCGCCAGCGAATTCAGGCCCTCGCGCAGGTCGTTGGCGTTGACGCCGAAGCGCTGCTCGATCCACTGCGGGTCGAAACTGGTGATGAGGCCCTGCAACTGCGTCAGATATTCCGGCAGCTTGGTGATGAAATCCGAGAGCTGCGAGGCCAGTATCGGTATCAGGATGACGAGCCCGAGCACCACGATGATGAGAAACGTGATCAGGATGAGGATCGTCGCCATGAGGCGCGAAAGTCCGAGCCGCTGCAGCCGGTCGGCCACGGGGTCGAGGAAATAGGCAAGCACCATGCCGGCCACGAAAGGCAGGAGAACGTCGCTGAACAGGTAGATCAACAGCGCAAGCACGAGCGCCGTAATGATCCAGAACCGGATCTGCCGGCGGAACGCCGTTGCCGACGGATCCTCCTGAGTCACCTCAACCGTTTGGATTTTCGCTTTCGCCATAACCATTCATGTGCCTCAGCCAGTCCACGAGATAGGCCGCTGCCGAAGCGACGGTCAAGAGCCCGGACAGGAATATCAGACTGAACCGAATGAGGTCGTAATTCGTTCCAAAGGCCAGTTCGCCAAGCACGAAGGCGGCAAGAACGATCTGCACTGCCGTGTTGGCCTTCGAAACCATCAGCGGCTTCATCGCCACGGGATTTGCCATCACGGTCGACAGAACGACCGCGCAGATGATCAGCGCATCGCGCGAAACCGCCGCGACGACCAGCCACAGCGGCAGTTCGCCCATGAAGCCGAGCATGACGAAGACGCTGACCAGAAGCAGCTTATCGGCCATCGGGTCGAGATAGGCGCCCAGTTCGGTGCGCTGGTTGAAATGACGCGCGACGAAACCGTCGACGCCATCCGACACGCCGGCGATGACGAAACCGGCAAGGGCCCAGTCGGTGCGGTTGCTCAAAAGGGCGTAGATAACGCCCGGCACAAGCACGAACCGCAGAATCGTGATCATGTTCGCGACGGTCACGACGTCATTACCTCCCCGCATTCTCCCAACATACCGAGCCTGATACATGGTCAGGCCCGACTCTGCCTGCAAGATACCAGAGCGGGACAGACTTCTGTCCACGATTTTTGCCGCCTAAAGTCGCATCGCTTTTGCCCCACTTCTTGCAGGGCGGGGCGGTTCATGCGAAGAGCCGCCCTTGAACCGTCGACAGTCAAAGGAACAGCCATGAGCGGCCAGAAGAACGGGCTCACCTATGCGCAGGCAGGCGTCGACATCGATGCCGGCAACCTCATGGTCGAGAAGATCAAGCCGCTGGTGCGCTCGACGCGCCGGCCCGGCGCCGATGGCGAGATCGGCGGCTTCGGCGGGTTGTTCGACCTGAAGGCTGCAGGCTTTACCGATCCGGTGCTGGTCGCCGCCAATGACGGCGTCGGCACCAAGCTGAAGATCGCCATCGAGGCCGGCAAGCACGACACGATCGGCGTCGACCTTGTCGCCATGTGCGTCAACGACATCGTCGTGCAGGGTGCGGAGCCGCTGTTCTTCCTCGACTATTTCGCCACCGGCAAGCTCGACCCCGAGCAGGGCGCGTCCATCGTCGGCGGCATCGCCGAGGGCTGCCGGCAGGCCGGTTGCGCGCTGATCGGCGGTGAGACGGCGGAAATGCCGGGCATGTACCAGGAAAAGGACTACGACCTTGCCGGCTTCGCCGTAGGTGCTGCCGAGCGCGGCCAGTTGCTGCCGACCGACGACATCGTCGAAGGCGACGTGCTGCTCGGGCTCGCCTCGTCGGGCGTCCATTCCAACGGCTTTTCGCTGGTTCGCCGCATCGTCGCGACAAGCGGCCTCGGCTGGAACGACCCTGCCCCCTTTGCCGACGACCGTACGCTGGCCGATGCGCTGCTGGAACCGACCCGCATCTATGTGAAGTCCGTACTCAAGGCGATCCGCGGCACGCATGGCATCAAGGCGCTGGCCCATATCACCGGCGGTGGCTTCCCCGAAAACATCCCGCGCGTGCTGCCGCAGGATTTTTCCGCCGAGTTGGACCTCGACGCCATCGAAGTGCCGCCAGTCTTCTCCTGGCTCGCCAAGACGGGTGGCGTGGCTGCCAATGAAATGATGCGCACCTTTAACTGCGGCGTCGGCATGATCATGGTCGTCGCATCGGGACAGGCGGCACAGGTCGCCGCCGTGCTACAGGAAGCCGGCGAGACCGTTTCGCCCATCGGCCGCATCGTGCCGCGCCGCGACAGCGGCGTCATCTATCGAGGTGCCATCGCCCTATGACCCGCAAACGCATCGTCATCATGATCTCCGGGCGCGGCTCCAACATGGCCGCGCTGATCGAAGCTTCCGACGACCGCGCCTTCCCGGCCGAGATCGTCGGTGTGGTCTCCGACAAGGCCGACGCGCGCGGCCTGCAACTGGCCACATCGAAGGGCATCCCGACACGCGTCGTTGCGCGCGGCGATTTCGCCAGCAAGGACGCGCATGACGCGGCCATCGACAAGGAGCTCGCTGCCTTCGGCGCCGAGATCGTCTGCCTCGCCGGCTATATGCGGCTCCTGACGCCCGGTTTCGTCGCGAAATGGCAGGGCAAGATGATCAACATCCACCCTGCCCTGCTGCCGTCCTTCAAGGGTCTGGATACGCACCAGCGCGCGCTGGACGCCGGCATGCGCATCCATGGCTGCACCGTGCATTTCGTGACGCCTGAGATGGATGACGGTCCGATCATTGCGCAGTCTGCGGTTCCCGTTCTGATCGGCGATGACGAAAAGACGCTGTCGGCCCGCGTTCTGAAAGCCGAGCACCATCTTTTCCCGCTTGCACTGCGCATGGTTTGCGAAGGCAAGGCCAGCATGCAGGACGGCAAGACGGCGTTTTCGGACATCGAGCATGTCGAGCAGGTTGCAACAGCGTTCGTGTCTTCGCCGAGTGCCGTTCGCGAAGCGGTTGATCTCGAGGCACTGGCGCGCTTCACGCCCTGATCTGCCAAGGGCCACTGGTTGGAGCCGCACGATGAAGGAACTGCTCCTCCTGCGTCACGCCAAATCGAGCTGGGATGATCCCGAGCTGGCCGATTTCGATAGACCGCTGGCACCCCGCGGCCTGGATGCCGCTCCGGTGATCGGCCAGGCGATTGCCTCGCGTGGCTGGTTCCCGCAGATGGCGCTTGTTTCGCCGTCGCTTCGTACGCGGGAAACCTGGCAGATCGTCGCCGCCCAATCGCCTCGTTTCGTCGAACCAACCTTCTGCAGCGCCCTTTACGAAGCCTCTGCGGGGCAATTGCTGGCTGAGGTTCGTCATGCGCCGGAGGAGATCACCTCCCTGCTTTTGCTCGGGCACAATCCGGGGATGCAGGATTTTGCCACGCTGATTGCCAGCGAGGACTCTGACGAAACCGCCTTGCAGCTACTCCGCAAGAAATTCTCAACAGCGGGTCTTGCCCGGCTCGAATTCGACGGGCGATGGGACGAACTGCGTGCCGGTGCAGCCCGGCTCAGCCATTTCCTGCGGCCAAAAGACTTCGGCTGACTGCACCAACCTCTCAGTGAATCCGTTCGGCGGGTTTGCACGCAACCAGTTCCATCTGCAGAGTGGTGTGGTGCAGGTCGAAATCCGCCTGCAGGCGCGCCTCTATGGCGAGGCGCACGGTTTCTGCATCCGCGCCGTCAGAAAGCACAGCGTGAGCCGTCAGTGACGGCTTGCTCTGAGTGATCGCCCACAGATGCAAATCGTGCACCGAAGCAACACCCGGCACTGCCGCAATGGCGCTCTCGACATCGGCTATCTTCATGCCGGGCGGCACGCCTTCGAGCAGGATGTTGATGCATTCCTTGAGCAGCACCCAGGTGCGCGGGAACACCATGAAGCCGATGCCGACCGCGATCAGCGAATCGACCCATTGCCAGCCGGTCAGCCAGATGATCGCTGCACCGGCCATGACGCCGAGCGAACCTAGCATGTCGGCCCAGACCTCGAGATAGGCGCCCTTCACATTGAGGCTGTTGTCCTTGTGGCCGCTCAGCAGCCGCATCGACAGGAAGTTGACGGCAAGGCCGACGACCGCGATCCCCAGCATGCCCAGCGACGCTATATCCTGCGGCTCGAACAGCCGCTTGTAAGCCTCGTAGAGAATGTAGAAGGCGACGCCGAGCAGCAGTAGTGCATTGAAGGCGGCGGCCAGTATCTCGAAACGGGCATAGCCATAGGTGCGCAGCAGGTCTGCCTGACGGCGTCCGACATGGATGGCCAGCAACGCGATCGCCAGCGCCATCGTGTCGGTCAGCATATGCATGGCGTCGGAAATCAAGGCCAGGCTGCCGGTGACGAAGCCCCCGATGACCTCCGCCACCATGAAAGCGCCGGTCAGGCCGAGCGCCATCCACAGCCGCGACACCGGCGTGTTCTGCATGTCGCCGTGATCGTGATCGCCGCTCATGGCATGCTCCTCGATGGTCCGTCGCGGTTGCATAATGCGGGAATGCCGGAAAATGGGAAGGCATCAAAAATCCGGCGACGCCGTCGCGCACGATACGCCTGTTGTCCGCGGTAGCAATTCTTGCTACCATTTTATCAAAGGAGTTCTCTCATGCCCACGGTGGAAAAGGTAAGCGTCGCGCTTTCGTCGGACCTGCTCGAAATGGTCAAAAAGGCCGTCTCGACCGGAGAATACGCCTCGGCGAGCGAAGTGATACGCGAAGCGCTACGCGACTGGAAGCTGCGTCAGCCTTTGCGGCAGGCGGAGGTCGAGCGGCTACGAAAGGCATGGACGGACGGAGTAGCCAGTGGCGAAAGCCAGCCTTTCGACATCGAAGAGATCAAGCAGCGAGCACGGGGCCGCTTCGAGAAGAATTCGAGCGCGTCGCGCAATGGCTGAAGTGAGAATCGTCCGAAGTCCTGCGGCTGAAGACGATCTCATCGACATCTGGTGCGGGATCGCACCGGACAACCCGGTTGCGGCCGACCGCTTTCTGGACAGCATCGCCGTCAAGATCAAACAGCTTGCAACGTTTCCAGATTCCGGCCCGCTCAGGCCGGACATTGCGCCTGACGCGCGAGCGCTGACCGTCAGAAACTATCTGGTGCTCTACCGGCATACCGGAACGCATATCGAGATCGTTCGCGTGGTGCACGGCGCACGCGATCTGACGGCACTGCTATAGGCGGCCCTACCCCGCCGCCCGCACCCAGACCTTGTTGTCATGCACGGCCGCACCGCCATAGGGTGCCGGCGCGTCGGCGCCGGTCAGGACGTTGATGCCCTCGCCGCGCTCGTGAGCGGAGTTCGGCCAGATGCCCTCGGCGATGACGACACCGCGCCGGATCGTCTCGAACAGCCTGGCATGCAGAACCACCTCGCCGCGTGGGTTGCCGATCTCGACGCGATCGCCCGTGGCGACGCCGAGTGCTGCGGCGTCCTCCGGATGGATCAGCAGTTCCGGCCGCCCTTCCTTCTCCCGCGACACCGGCGTCTCGGCAAAGGTCGAGTTGAGAAAATTGCGCGCCGGCGAGGTCGCCAGCCGGAAAGGATGCTCGGCGTCCGCCACTTCGATCAGGTCGACATGGTCGGGGAATTCGGGAAGCTGCTCGACCGGGCCGAAGATGCCCATGCTCTTGGGCGGCCTGTTGGGTGCTGCGCCGCCGTTCCACTGCGGCTTGAAACGGAACTTGCCGTCGGGATGCCCAAAACCCTTCAGGAAATGCGCATCCTCGAACTCAGGCTGCATATCGACCCAGCGGCTGGCCTCCAGGCTGTCGAAATCACCCAGACCGCGCCGGGAAAGCATGTGGTCGATATGCTCGCGTTCGGTCATCCCGAAGCCCGGCAAATGCGAGACGCCCAGCCGCTTGGCCAGTTCCTCGATGACATAGTGATTGGTGCGCGGCCCCGCCGGCGGGTCGATCAGCTTGGGCCCCAGCGTGATGTGCTGGTTGCCGCCGCCCTTGTAGATGTCGTCATGCTCAAGGAACATGGTGGCCGGCAGCACGACATCGGCGAGCTTTGCCGTATCGGTCATGAACTGCTCGTGCACGCAGGTGAACAGGTCGTCGCGCAGAAACCCCTGCGTCACCAGCCGCTGCTCGGGCGCGACATTCACCGGGTTGGTGTTCTGGATCAGCATCGCCGTCACAGGAGGGCCGCCATAAAGCGCGTCCTCGGCATTGGTCAGCACCGGCCCGATGCGGGAGTGATCGAGATAGCGGATTTTGGGGTCACGCAGCTTCGTGCCTTCCAGCAATTCGCCGTTGAGCTTGTAGATGCCTGAATTGGAGTGGAACGCACCGCCGCCCTCATACTGCCAGGCACCGGTGACCGCCGGGATCGACAGCGCCGCATGCATGTTGACCGAGCCGTTGCGCTGGCGCGCGAAGCCGTAGCCGAGCCGGAAGAAGGTTTTCTTCGTCGTGCCGACCAATCTGGCAAAATCTTCGATCTCCTCGACGGAAAGGCCGGTTATCGCCGCTGCCCATTGCGGCGTGCGGGTGGCGAGATGCGCCTCCAATCCTTTCGGGTCGTCAGTGTATTTTTCGAGATAATCGCGGTCGGCGAAGCCATCGCGGAACAGCACATGCATCACCGCGCATGCCAGCGCGCCGTCCGTGCCCGGTTTCAGCACCAGCGCCGTGTCGGCCTGCTTCATCGTCGCCGTCTCGTAGATATCGATGACGACGATCTTCGTGCCGTTCTCCTTGCGGGCCTTCACCGCATGGGTCATCACATTGACCTGCGTGACCACCGCATTGGTGCCCCAGATCACCACGCAGTCGGACTTGGCGATCTCACGCGGGTCCGACCCACGCAGCGCGCCCGTGCCCAGCACATAGCCGGTCCAGGCAAGGTTCGTGCAGATCGAAGCGAAGAAGCCCGAATACTTTTTCGCATGGCGCAGCCGGTCGATGCCGTCGCGCTGCACCAGCCCCATCGTGCCGGCATAGAAGTAAGGCCACACCGTCTCGCTGCCGAGCTTTTCCTCGGCGCGGATGAACTTTTCGGCCACCAGATCGAGGGCTGCTTCCCAGCTCGCCTCTTTCCAGCTGCCCTCGCCCTTGGCGCCGGCACGCACCAGCGGCTTCATAAGCCGGTCTGGATGATGAATGCGGTCGGCATAGCGAGCGACCTTGGCGCAGATCACGCCGGCCGTATAGCTGTTGTCCTTGGCGCCATGCAGGCGGCCGATACGGTTGCCGTCGAGGATCTCGACATTCAACGCGCAGGTCGACGGGCAATCATGCGGACAGACGGAATGGCCGATTCTGAGCTTGGCGTGCTGGTTCATGCGGCGAAACTACAGGGTTTTGCAAGCAAGGTGTAGGGCCAGGAAAGCGTGGGTTTAGTGGCTCGTAGCAAAGTTGCCGTAATCCCCTCCCCGTTTATGGAGAGACTATCGCAGATGGCATGGCCGACCCCCACTCCGTCTCGGCTTCGCCGAGCCACCTCTCCCCCTCAAAA
>NZ_JAAKZG010000008.1 GCF_011045115.1 Mesorhizobium zhangyense | reverse complement strand
AAAACCCGGTGCTACAGCCGCCCCAGCCGTTCAACCAGCAGCGCGAAAAACCCGTCGTGGTCGATGTCGCGCATGACGGTGGCGTTCTTGTCGCGCTTGGTGACGCCCCACCAGTCGATGACAGTCATGCCCATGGTGAGTTCGGAAGCCGTCTCGACCGTTACGTTGCAATGGCGGCCCTTGAAAAGTTCCGGCTTCAAGAGATAGGCGATGACGCAGGGGTCGTGCAGCGGGCCGCCGTCGGTGCCGTATTTCTCCTCGTCGAAGCGCTCGAAGAATTCCAGCATCTCGGCAGTGGCGATGCCGACCCTGGTGCCGAGATCGCGGAAGGCAGCGATGCGCTTGCCGGTGGTCAGCGCCTTGTGGGTGACATCGAGCGGCATCATGACGATCGGCACGCCGGAGCGCAGCACGACATCGGCAGCCTGTGGGTCGACATAGATGTTGAATTCGGCCGCCGGCGTGACATTGCCGCCCTCGAAGAAGCCGCCGCCCATCAGCACGATCTCCTTGATGCGCGGCGCGATCTTCGGTTCGCGAATCAGCGCCAGCGCAATGTTGGTCAGGGGCCCGAGCGGGCACAGCGTGACCGTGCCGCTGTCCTCCTTCATCAGCGTCTCGACTATAAAATCGACGGCATATTGCGCCTGCAGCGGCATGGTCGGCTCGGGCAGCTCGGGGCCGTTGAGGCCGCTCTGGCCGTGAACCTCTTCGGCCGTCACCAGCGAGCGCGCCAGCGGGCGGATCGCACCGGCAAACACCTTGGTCTCCGGCTTGCCGGCGAGTTCGCAGATCTTGCGGGCGTTCTTCTCGGTCAGCTTCAGTGGAACGTTGCCGGCAACGGCGGTGAGGCCGAGGATTTCCAACTCAGGGCTTGCCAGCGCAAGCAGTATGGCGACGGCATCGTCCTGGCCGGGATCGGTGTCGATGATGATCTTTCTTGTGGCGGACATTTCCGTCTTCCCTCATGTCGGTGATTGCAGGCTTGAACTTGTTTGCGCGGCGGACCATATCAGGATCATCGGGAAAAATGCCATCCGGGTTTTTCCCTTTTAGGTCGCTCTTAGAGGACACGAAAATGAGTCGCATGACGCCCTTTTCGAGCCCGCTTCTGCTTGGGTTCGATGCCATGGAAAAAACGCTGGAACGCCTGGCCAAATCCGGTGACAGCTATCCCCCCTACAATATCGAGCGCGTTCGCGGGGAAGAAGGCAAGGGCGAGACCCTGCGCATAACGCTGGCGGTTGCCGGCTTCTGCGATGAAAATCTGGAAGTCACCACCGAGGAAAACCAGCTCGTCGTGCGCGGAAGGCAGAGCGACGACACGGAGCGCGAGTTCCTGCATCGCGGCATCGCCGCGCGGCAGTTCCAGCGGACCTTCGTGCTCGCCGATGGAATGCGGGTGACCGGGGCCGAACTGAAGAACGGTCTTCTGTCGATAGACCTCGACCGCCCGGAGGCTGAAAGACTGGTACGGAAAATAAATATTTCGGTGAAAGACTGATTGTCGCCCGCCGGAACAAACAGCTCTAGAGCGGGTTGGTCACTAGGACGCCCCGCATACAGGAGGCTAATATGACATCTCTTGATCCGAGACACGTTCTGACGCAGGCCGAACTCGCCCATCTGGGCGAAGGCACGGTGGCTTATCTGCGCGAAATCGACAGCGACGAGCTGAAGGGCAAGTTTCCGGGTCTTCCGGAAATCGCCTCGGGCACGACGCTTTGGGCGCTTTTCGCCGCCAACGGCCAGCCGATCCTGCTGTCTGACGAGCGCGACCGCGCCCTTGCCGGTGCGATGGAAAACGACCTGACCCCGGTCGCCATCCACTAACTGGCGTCTACAGAATTGCAAAGGGCGGCTGAAAAGCCGCCCCGAGGCAAATTTCACCGAACTGATTTCATGCTTCAGGCAGCGTGCGAGGCCTGCGTATCCGAAAGAAGCGCATGAATGGCCGTCGCATCGCGGGTGCCGCGGACCTTGGCAACCGTATCGCCATCGCGCAGGACGCGGGCGATTCGCGACAGCGCCTTGAGATGATCCGCCCCTGCCCCCTCAGGCGCCAGCAGCAGGAACACCAGGTCGACGGGCTGATCGTCCAGCGCCTCGAACTCCACCGGCGATTCCAGCCGCGCGAAAACGCCGGTGATTCGCTTGACGCCGGCGAGCTTGCCGTGAGGAATGGCGATGCCGTTGCCGACGCCGGTCGATCCCAGCCGCTCGCGCTGCAGGATCGTGTCGAAGACTTCGCGCTCGGGAAGACCGGTAATGCTGGCGGCTCTTTCGGCTAGCAATTGCAGAAGCTGCTTCTTGGAATTCGCTTTCAAGGCCGGCATGATTGCCTGAACCTCGATCAGATCACTCAGATCCATTGCCAAATATCCTTTTCGCTGTCCGCACTGCCGGCAATCCCATAACCGGCAGCGCAGCCAGAAGACGTTGCCTATCCCTGCGCGACTTTTGTCGTCGAGGGGTCGATCCACCCGATATTTCCGTCCGGCCTCCGATAGACGATGTTGACCTGCTCATTCCCGGCGTTGCGGAAAACAAAGACAGGGCTGTCCTTGGTGTCGAGCTCGATGACGGCGGATGCCACCGACATGGTCTTCAGCGCCACGGTCGATTCGGCGACGATCGCCGGCGCGTAGTCTTCCGGAAGCTCCTCCTCATCGTCCCCCAGCGGCGCCATGACCGTATAGGCAACATCGGTGACGATGCCGTTGGTCGCGCCGGGATTGTGGGACTTCAGCCGGCGCTTGTAGCGCCGCAAGCGCTTCTCGAAACGCTCGGCTGCGGCGTCAAAGGCTGCCGTGGGCTCCTGCGCTTCTCCGGCTGCCTGAAGGGCAATGCCGGTGTCTAGGCGGATCATGCAGTCGGCCGAAAAGCGCGAGCCGGACTTCACCACCGTCACATGTCCGGAAAAGCCGCCATCGAAATATTTATCGATGGCTTCGCCAATCCGTCCTTCGATGCGCGTGCGGAACGCCTCACCGATATCCATGTGCTTTCCCGATATGCGTAAATTCATCTGAAAACTGACCTTCCCTGTTCAGACTTCAAATTGGTTCGAGTTTATACCCGTAGTCGGCGCGCACAAGCTTCAGGGCGGGTTTCACGCCGAATTTAAGTCCGAACTTTCCGGTTAATCACAAGCCGTCTCCCGACGGAGCATTTTGTCTGCGGGCAACAGCCCGTCCCATGCGGGCGGGCTTCTAGTCACTTCATCAACGCTTGTCAATGAAGGCAAAGTCAACGGCAAAAACGGCTGTGAATTAGCGGCCTGCGCTGGCCATGGCGCGCTTTTCGCGCCGCCGCTGCACGGACGAGGGAATATTCATACCTTCCCGATACTTGGCTACAGTTCGCCGGGCGATATCGACACCATCGCGCTGCAAGATATCCACAATGGCATCGTCGGAAAGAACTTCCGCCGAGGCTTCTTCATCGATCAACTGCTTTATGCGGTCACGCACCGCTTCGGACGAGTGGGCGTCGCCTCCACCGGCCGAAGCGATGGCGGCGGTGAAGAAATAGCGCAGTTCGAAGACGCCGCGAGGGGTCAACATATATTTGTTGGCGGTGACCCGGCTGACGGTCGATTCATGCATGCCGATCGCGTCTGCGACGGTGCGCAGGTTGAGCGGGCGCAATTGCCGGACGCCGTGAACCAGAAATGCGTCCTGCTGGCGCACGATTTCGGATGCTACCTTCAGGATCGTCTTGGCGCGCTGGTCGAGGCTGCGGGTAAGCCAATTGGCGTTCTGAAGGCACTCGGCGAGAAAATCCTTCTCCGCCTGATTCTTGGTCAGCGTCGAAACCTGGGTAAAATAGATTTGATCGACCAGCACCCGCGGCAATGTCTCGGGATTGAGCTCGACCGTCCAGCTTCCGTCGCTGGCGGCGCGCACCTCGACATCCGGCACGATCGTATCCGTATTTCCGCCGGAGAAGGCAGTACCGGGCCGGGGATCGAGACGGCGGATTTCAGCGAGCATGTCGAGAAGGTCGTCCTCGTCGACGGAGCAGAGCTTTTTCAGCGTCTGGAAATCGCGGCGGGCCAGAAGATCGAGATTGTCGACGAGCGCTTTCATCGCCGGATCGAACCGGTCGCGCCGGGCAAGCTGAAGCGCCAGGCATTCGGCGAGATCGCGGGCAAAAATACCTGCCGGCTCAAAGGTTTGACATTTGCGGAGAACGTCGATGACATCCGCCTCGCCGACACCCAGCCGTTCGGCTATTTCCTCGACATCGCCGCGCATATAGCCGATCTCATCGAGAGCGTCGGTAAGATCGTATGCGATCAGACGGTCGGCGGGATTGACGAACGCAAAAGAAATCTGTTCGCCGACATGGTCGCGCAGCGTCAGCGCCGCAGCTGCCATGTCCTCCATGTCGAATCCTTCGGACGCGCCAAGGGAGCCGCTGCCGCCGGAAGCGGATTTCCATTGTGCCGCAAGATCCGGGCCTACCCGATCGCTTACACCAGGGTCGTCTGGAAAGACATTTTCGAGCGAGGTGTCGAGCTTTTCCGACATGGCCTCGGCGCTCCATGCCGTATCGGCCTCCGCCCACTCCTCGCCGGCAGAATCATTCTTCTCCAGCCGGTCAGCCATTACGTCATCGCGCGGCTCGACGCGGTCGAGCAACGGATTGCGCTCGATCTCCTCGTCGACGAAATGATCGAGCTCGACATGGGTCATCTGCAGCAGTTTTATCGACTGCATCAGTTGCGGTGTCATCACCAGCGACTGTGATTGCCGAAGCTGCAATTTGGCTGCAAGGGCCATTGTTACTCACGCACTCCCGTATCCGCCGAATACGCCCACGACGAATTTCCCCGAACGCATAAAACTGGCCCGGCTTTTGCATGTCAAGGAGAAGGCTGGAGAGAAGCCTATTTATTATGCAGCTTGCAGAGCCCGGAGCGCCTGAAAAGCAGCGTCTCACGGGATTACACAAAAGCACAGAAATTTAGAGTGTGAAGCCTTCGCCGAGGTAAAGCCGCCGCACGTCCGGATCGGCGACGATATCGGCCGCGGAGCCATGCTTCAGGATTTCGCCGGCGTGGATGATGTAGGCCCGGTCGATCAGTCCCAGCGTCTCGCGCACATTGTGGTCGGTGATCAGGACGCCGATGCCACGCTTGGTCAGGTGGCGCACGAGCTGCTGGATGTCGGAGACGGCGATCGGGTCGACACCGGCAAACGGCTCATCGAGCAGCATGTAGTTCGGACGGCTGGCGAGAGCCCGGGCAATCTCGAGACGGCGGCGCTCGCCGCCGGAGAGCGAAATGGCAGGGGCCTTCCGCAAGTGAGTAATATGGAATTCGTCCAGGAGCGCATCGAGATTCTTGTCGCGTTCCTTGCGGCTCTTCTCGACCACTTCAAGGACGGCGCGGATATTGTTTTCGACGGTCAGGCCGCGAAAAATTGAGGCTTCCTGCGGAAGATAGCCGACACCGAGCCTCGCGCGGCGATACATCGGCATGGAGGAGACGTCGAAGCCATCGATCTCGATGGTGCCCTTGTCCATCGGCACCAGGCCGGTGACCATGTAAAAGCATGTCGTCTTGCCGGCGCCATTCGGACCCAGAAGCCCGACAGCCTCACCGGCTCTAACACCGAGCGAGACGCTGTTGACCACTGTTCGTCCCTTGTAGGCCTTGGTCAGGCCCTGAGCGATCAAGGTGCCCTTGAAGCTCGCCGCGTCCTTGCGCAAGGCAGGAGCAGCAGGCGCCGACCGACGCCCCGACAGGCGCGACAAGAGCGATGCAGATTGAGGCATTACTGCTTCTTGGTTCCGGTGGTGGCTCCAGGTGCCGACCCGGGCGTGATCGACATCATGACGCGACCAGTGCCTGAATTGCCCTTCTTGCAGCCATCGACATTGGCTTCGCCTGTCTTCATCTGCACCGTGAGCTTGCAGCCGACGAGCACATTTGGACCATCGGACATGACCACCTCGTCGCCCGACAAGACCAGAATCTCGGTCTTCATGTCGAATGTACCGCGATCGCCGGTGGCTACCTGCGTGTTGGACTTGACGTAAACCTTGTCCTCGACCTCGAGCCGATCGATGTTGGACGAGCCGGTTGCGGCAGAACCGCCATCCTTGGCGTAGAAAACCGTCATCTTGCCCGATTTCAGGAGTGTCGGTCCCTGCACGACGGTAACGTTGCCGCTGAAAATCGCCTTGTTCTCGGATTCGCGAACTTCCAGCTTGTCGCTTTCGATCTGAATCGGGTCTTTGCCCGACAGGTTCAGGCCGGACAGGCGGCTCTGCGTGCTGTCTTGCGCGAAAACCTGACCCGGAGCCAGCGTCATCACCGCAAGGCCCAACACCGCCCCCAGCGGCAGCCTCATTTTATTGCCCCACATTCTGGTCTCCGCTCGCGTTCTCTGCCGTCTTCAACCGGCTGGAATCGATGTTCATGCGCACCCGCTTCTCGAATATCAAAACCTTGCCGTTTTCAAGGATCGTCATCGAATCCGAGTTGATTTTAGCGCCTTTGAGCTGAATATCGACGGGGTCGTCCGTCTTCATTCCACCCTTGCCGATATCCAGATACGCCGATTTGAGCTTCGCCACCATACCGTCAGAGGTGGTAATCGTCATAACGTCGGTGATCTCGAGCGTGTTCTTGTCACGATCGTAGACCCCGTGCGGGGCAACCACTGTCGCCCAGTTTTCAGCATCGACCGGCAATTTCGCGTCAATGCCTTCAAGCTTGACGATGCCCTCGTTCTGGAATTCCTGAATGGCACGCGCCGCGGTCATCTTGTAGGGCCGGTTGTCCTTGGTGAAGCCGTCGAGCTTGGGATTGGCCATCACCAGCTTGCCATCGGAGTAGGCCGAGCCATCGGCGCTGACAGCCACAGTCGCCGGCGTCGACATGTAGGAATATCCAACAAACCCGGTAGCCATCAGGACGGCGAGAACCGGCAATGCGATCTTGAGAAAACGCACCCTGTAGGAATGCCGCTGAGCAGTCTCAAACGCTCCGCGCCGGGGTTGTGATACCCCTGCTGCCGGAAGCGTGGACGCCGGCTGGCCATCGGTCGTTTTTGTCGGTCGCGCCAACATATTGCCTTCTTGTTTTTCCGGTTCGAAGCCGGACGTTGCCGTATCGCGAATATCCTGCGCGAAGCAGGAAGCATCAAACGATTGAAAACCACGGAATTGTGGCACTAAACTTAAAATCTTCTCCGCGTCGACCGGAAGGAATGGTATCCGGAAAGGCGTAAGTCTTCGTGAAACTATAGCAAATCCGGGCCTCGAAGCCCATTGAAACGCATAGTCACCACCTGCCGAAAGGCAGCGCCTCTCAGACCTACACAGCAATATGGTTACTTTAACGTGAAATGCCAGCCCATCCGGCTAACCAAAGCAAAACGAGCCGATCCGCCGCGGTGATGAAACCGGTAGCCCTGGCTGGCCGGTTGGATTAAAACGACGCTTTCCCGCCAACACGAGGCAAGCATGGCAACGAGAGCCGACGATCTGATCGACCGCCGTCATTTGCGGCGCAAGCTGACCTTCTGGCGCATCGCCGCGATCGCCATTGCAGCGATCTGCATCGCGGCAGCGTCCATGTGGTTTTACGACGACGAGTTCGGCGGCACTGCGGCCAACCACATAGCCAAGGTTAAGATCGAGGGCACGATCACCGAGGACGAGGAACTGCTCGAACGCCTCGAAAAAATCCGCAAGGCAAAATCGGTGAAGGGCGTCATCCTCTCGATCGATTCTCCGGGCGGGACTACGGCCGGCGGCGAAGCGATCTTCGACGCCGTCCGGGCGCTTGCCAAGGAAAAGCCGGTCGTAGCGCAGGTCGGCACGCTTGCCGCATCCGCAGGTTACATGATTGCTTCCGCCACTGATCACATTGTCGCGCGCAAGTCGTCGATCGTCGGATCGATCGGCGTCCTGATCCAGTATCCGGATGTCAGCGGCCTGATGGACAAGCTCGGAATCAAGCTGGAAGAAGTCAAATCCTCGCCGCTGAAAGCGGCACCGTCGCCGTTCAGACCGACCACGGAAGAAGAGCGCACGATGGTTCGCTCGATGATCCTAGACAGCTACGACTGGTTTGTCGGCCTGGTGGAAGAGCGCCGTTCGATGACGCGCGAGCAGGTTATTGCGCTTGCGGATGGCTCGATCTTCACGGGCAGACAGGCGCTGCAGAACAAGCTGATCGATGAGGTCGGCGGCGAGAACGAAGCAATCGACTGGCTCGGCACCAAGGGGGTCGACGTCGATCTCAAGGTCGTCGAATGGAAGCCGAAGGGCGGCGGCTCAAGCCTGTTCTTCAGCAGTTCCATGATGCAGGCGGCCAGCCGCGCCCTTGGCCTGCCCGACGGCGGCGAAGAATTGTTACGCAAGATCGGCGCGGATCGCTTGTTCCTTGACGGTCTCGTGTCGGTCTGGCAACCTTGAAGCTCCGGCGGGCCGGCTTAAAAACGAATAAAATCATCCGCATACCATTACAAACCATTGGCGGGGACCGCGCTCATGATCAAATCCGAACTCGTGCAGATTATTGCCACACGCAATCCGCATCTTTTCCTGCGGGACGTGGAAAACATCGTCAGCGCCATCTTTGACGAAATCACCGATGCCCTGGCGGATGGAAACCGGGTGGAACTGCGCGGTTTCGGCGCATTTTCGGTGAAAAACCGCCCTGCCCGCACCGGCCGCAACCCGCGCACCGGCGATTCGGTCGAGGTCGAGGAGAAGTGGGTTCCCTTCTTCAAGACTGGCAAGGAACTGCGCGAGCGGCTAAACGCCGGCAAGTAGGGCAAAGGCCGTTTCAATCGGAAAAGGCCGGCCGGCTCCAGGAATAGATATGCTCAATCGCTTCATGCTCATCGTGGTGTTCGTGCCGATCGCCATCATCCTGATCGCGCTGGCGGTGGCCAACCGCGCGCCTACCGCCTTCACGCTGGACCCGTTCAATCCGGGCAACCCGGCGCTGACGCTGCAACTGCCGCTGTTTTTCCTGTTGTTTGCGGCAATTGCCGTTGGCATGATCGTCGGCAGCCTCGCGACATGGCTCAAGCAGGGGCGCTACCGCAAGCTGGCGCGTGTTCGCGGGCAGGAATTGCAGACGATCGCCGATCCGCGCCTCACGCCCGGCCAAACGAACCTGCCGGCGACGAAGCGTTAGCCGCCCGGACTTCGCCGTTTCATGCAAGGACCAGCAATGCAGATGATCTCGGCGGGCGATGTCGACCGCGCCCTCACCTTTTCCGGACTTGTGGAAACACTGCGCAAGGCCTTTCATGACGGCGCGATCCAGCCGGTGCGCCATCATCACACGGTGGAGCGCCCGACGGGCGCGGCTTCGACGCTGCTTCTGATGCCGGCCTGGAGCGACTTCAATGCCGATGGCGTTTCCGACGGCGGCCATATCGGCGTGAAGATCGTCACCGTCTCGCCTGACAACAATGCCATCGCCAAGCCGGCTGTCATGGGGCTTTACCTGCTTCTCGACGGCACGACCGGCGAGCCGCAGGCGCTGATCGACGGGCAGCGGTTGACGCAGTGGCGCACGGCTTGCGCCTCCGCACTCGCCGCCAGCTATCTCGCCCGCGAGGATGCTTCGAAACTGCTGATCGTCGGCGCCGGTGCGCTGGCGCCATTCCTGGCCAAGGCGCATTCGGCAGTGCGGCCGATCAAGCAGGTCAGGATATGGAATCGCACGCCGGCCAATGCCGAAAAGGTTGCGGCAGATTTGCGTGCGGAGGGCATTGATGCCGCAGCGAGCGCCGACCTCGATGCCGATCTGGGCTGGGCCGATATCGTTTCCTCGGCCACGATCTCGACGACACCGCTGATCAAGGGTGCCTTGCTCAAGCCCGGTACACATGTCGACCTTGTCGGCGGTTTTACCCCGACCATGCGCGAAAGCGACGACGATGCCATCCGCCGGGCCCGCGTCTATGTCGATACCCGCGCCGGCGCAACCAAAGAAGCCGGCGATATCGTCCAGCCGCTGGCATCGGGCGTCCTGAAGGCAGAAGACATCGTGGCCGACCTGCATGAACTCGCCCGGGACCAGAAGCGTGGGCGCGAAAGCGACGACGAGATCACGTTGTTCAAGTCGGTAGGTGCCGCGCTGGAAGACCTGGCTGCGGGAATCGCGGTTTATGAGCGCAGCAAGGGCTGAGCGGACGCCATTTCTTGCGATGCGACGGATGCTGTGGCAGAAGCGCGGCTGCCGCATCTGGAGTGTGCATGAAATCTTCGCGTGACAAACGCCGCGACAAGCGCCCGCAGGCCGATCGCTCTTCGCCACCGGCTGGCCGAAGCGAACGCCCGGTCGCGCCGCGCCGCAACCCTGACACTCCCGACACCAAACCTGCCCCCGAGCCGAAGGCCGCACCTCGCGTGCTGAAGCGCCGCGAAGGCGCATTGCCGGCAGAACGGCTGCCGGTCATTCTGGAAGTTTCTCCCAACGCCGACTACGCACTGCTCGACAGCGGCGACGGTGAAAAGCTCGAGCAATACGGTCCCTACCGCATCGTTCGCCCCGAGGGGCAGGCGATCTGGCAGAAGGCACTGCCGGCGAAGGAATGGGCCAACGTCGACGCCGTCTTCACCGGCGATACCGACGAAGAAGGCATGGGCCGCTGGCGTTTTCCAAAAACGCCGCTCGGCGAAACATGGCCGATGCGTCATGACGGCATCGACTATCTCGGCCGCTTCACCTCGTTCCGCCATGTCGGCGTCTTTCCGGAACAGGGCTCGCACTGGGATCACATGGCGAGCCTGATCCGCAACGCCAAGCGCCCGGTCAAGGTGCTCAATTTGTTTGGCTATACCGGCCTCGCTTCGCTGGTGGCAGCGCGCGCCGGCGCCGAAGTCACCCATGTCGACGCCTCGAAGAAGGCGATCGGCTGGGCGCGCGAAAATCAGCTCATGGCCGGCCTCGGCGAAAAGCCGATCCGCTGGATCTGCGAGGACGCCATGAAATTCGCCGAACGCGAGGAGCGGCGCGGCAACGGCTACGATATCATCTTGTTCGACCCGCCCGCCTATGGGCGCGGGCCCAAGGGCGAGGTCTGGCAATTGTTCGAGGATTTGCCGGCCTTGACCGATATCTGCCGGTCCATCCTGACCCCGAAGCCGCTGGCGGTGGTGCTGACGGCCTACTCCATCCGCGCCTCGTTCTTCGCAATCCACGCACTGATGCGCGACACCTTCGCCGGCATGGGCGGCACCATCGAATCCGGCGAGTTGATCATTCGCGAGAAGGCCGCCGGGCGGGCATTGTCGACATCGCTGTTTTCACGCTGGGTGGCCTCATGAGCGAGCATCGCACCGGCGCGCCGGGTCAGGTCAAGGAGGTCACCAGCCTCGCCAACCCGCTGGTGAAAGACATCAAGGCGCTGGCGCTGAAGAAATTCCGCGACCAGCAGAACGCCTTCATGGCCGAAGGGCTGAAGCTCGTCATCGACGCGCTCGATCTCGGCTGGTCGATCAAGACGCTGGTGTTCGCCAAGGCCGGGCTCGGCAATCCGACAATCGAAAAGGTCGCCGCGCGCACGGTAGCTGCTGGCGGAACGGTGCTGGAGGTTTCCGAAAAGGTGCTTTCGGCAATCACCCGGCGTGACAATCCGCAGATGGTGGTCGGGGTGTTTTCACAGCGTTATCTGCCATTGAAGGACGTTCGCCCCAGGGATGGCGACGTCTGGGTGGCGCTCGACCGGGTGCGCGACCCCGGCAATCTCGGCACGGTGATCCGCACCGTGGACGCCGTCGGCGCCAAGGGCATCATCCTCGTCGGAGAGACGACCGACCCTTTCTCCGTAGAAACGGTCCGCGCCACCATGGGCTCGGTTTTCGCCGTACCGGTAGCACGCGCTACGACGGAGGCATTTCTCGCCTGGCGCAAGGGTTTTCCCGGCCTCGTCGCCGGCACGCATCTGAAAGGCGCGGTGGATTATCGCTCTGTCGATTTTTCCGGCCGGCCCGTTCTCTTGCTGATGGGCAACGAGCAACAAGGCCTTCCCGACAGTCTGGCCGAGAGCTGCGACAGGCTCCTGCGCATACCGCAGGCAGGCCGCGCGGATTCGCTCAATCTGGCCGTGGCCACGGGCGTGATGCTTTTTGAAATCAGGCGCGGCGCGCTGACACTCGGCGCGGAGGGCAATGCGTGACCTGGAAATCCTTGGCTCCCTACGGCTTGCTCGCTGCCGTCGCCGTGGCGTTCGACCAATGGATCAAGTTTCTGGTCGAAACCGAGCTCTTCATGCACGACCAGATCAACGTTCTTCCTTTCCTGGCGCTCTACCGCACCTACAACACCGGCGTCGCCTTCTCGATGTTTTCGTCGATCGGCGACAAGGGGCTGATCCTGCTTTCGCTCGCGGTGGTCGCCTTCGTGCTTTATCTGGCGTTTCGGACGGGACCGGGCCAAATTCTGGCGCGGGTAGGCTTCGCGCTGATCATCGGCGGGGCAATCGGAAACCTCATCGACCGCACGGTCTACGGCCATGTCATCGACTACATATTGTTCCACACGCCGGTCTGGTCGTTCGCGATCTTCAACCTGGCCGATGCCTTCATCACCGTGGGTGCCGGGCTCGTTCTCCTCGATGAGTTTTTCAGCTGGCGCCGCATGAAATCGGCGCCACCGTCGAGTGACTGATTTCGCGCAATACGCGTATTTTCGCGGCGAACGCTAAAATTCGAACGATCCGCCAAAAGTTTCCCTAAGGCTTCCTGTCTAGGGTCGACGCATGAGCGTGGATTCCGTCGAAACCGAATTGCGAAGCATCGAGCGCGGCGCGGAAACCGAACCGTCGCAGGCGTTGCGTCGGAGGCAGATCGTATCGCCGCCGATCGCCCCGGAACTGCCGCGGCGCGCTTCCCGTGTGCTGATCTATGCGACGTTTGCCGTCGTGCTCATATTCGCAGCACTCGCCAAGCTGGAAGGCGCCTCGGATTTCATCAGCGCCGGTCTTCTCGTCACCGGTGCCGTTGGCCTTGCCATCCTCACCAGGGCTTTTCGCAACGAACGCAGGGCGGTCTCGCTGGTCCGCGAAAGCACGGCCCGCAGCCGCGCCGAAATCGAGACCCTCGCTGACCGGATGTGGGAGCTGCAGGAAAGCGAGGAGCGCTTCCATGGGCTTATCGATGCCCTTGGCGATCTCGTCGTCCATCGCGACCGTGAGGGACACATCGTCTACGCCAACAAGGTTTTCGCCGAACTGATCGGCTCGGATCTGCGTAAAATCTCCGGCCACACGCTTTCGGAACTCGGCATCGAGGTCGGCATCGTGCCGGATGCGGCCTTCTCCGACGGTGAATGCCTGAGTTCGACTGATGTCGCCATCCGCGCGCCGGGCGGGCCGCGCTGGTTTTCGTGGATCGAACTTTCGGTGCGCGACAAGGAAACCGGCACCGTGTCCCACCGGGCTATCGCGCGCGACATCACGGCCCGCAAGCGCGCCGAGACGGCGCTCATCAATGCGCGCGAGCGCGCCGAATATGCCAGCCAGGCCAAGTCCCGGTTTCTGGCGACTGTCAGCCACGAAATCCGCACACCTATGAACGGCATCATGGGCATGGCCAAGCTGCTTGCCGACACCGGGCTCACGCCGGAACAGCGAACTTATGTCGGCGCCGTCTCGACATCGGCCAGCGCGTTGCTGGCGCTGATCGAGGATCTGCTCGATTATTCGAAGATCGAGGCCGGGCGGTTTGATCCGGAACCGCAGCCCATGTCTCCGCGCGATATCGCCGACAATGTCGTCGAGCTTCTGGCTTCCCGCGCATTCGCAAAAAACATCGGACTGGGTTGTCATGTCGCGCCCGAAGTGCCGCAGATGATCACCGCCGATCCCGGCCGTGTCCGTCAGGTTCTGCTCAATCTCATCGGCAATGCGATCAAGTTCACCGACGCAGGCGGCGTCCTTGTGACCGTTACGCGGGTGACCGACGAGAATTCCGACATGATCCGCTTCTCGATTGCAGACAGCGGCCAGGGCCTTCGCAAAGGCGACATGGAGCGGATCTTCGACGAGTTCGAGCAGGCCGACGGCACCTCAACGCGAACGCATGGCGGCGCGGGCCTTGGCCTGGCGATCTCCAAGCGCATCGTGCAGTCGATGGGCGGGGCGATCTCGGTGGAAAGCAGCTACGGCAAGGGGTCGGAATTCTCCTTCACCATTCCGGCTGCCGACGCAATCGACGGCGGCAATGTTCGCGGCATGGTTCTCGCGGGACGCCGCGTCGTCATCCTCTCGTCCAACCGGGTGGAGGCCGAGGCCATCGCTCGCTCGATCAGGGCGCATGGCGGCATGGTCGAGATCGCCGAGACACAGTCGCAGGCGATCGCGCTGGCCAAGAGCTGCGATACGCTGCTGATCGATGCCGCGCTCGAGAGAAACGACGGGCGCTTGCTCAAGCGGTTGCGGCAGGCCGGTTTTGACACCTGCCAGGCTGTCACGCTGATTGCGCCAACCGATCGCGGCATGCTCGGCGATTTCAGGAACAGCGGCTATTCGACATTCCTCGCCCGCCCGGTTCGTGGCGAAACCTTGCTGCGCGTTCTGCTGACCGCCGGTTCGGGCGCACTCGAGGCCTCGGCAGCCCCGAAACGCCGGGTGCCGTCCAAGCCGGGAAACAAGCGTCAGGTCGGATTGTCCATTCTGATCGCCGAGGATAATGATATCAACGCTATGCTGGCACGTGCCGCCTTGCAGAAGGCCGGCCATCGCGTCGATGTGGTGGGAAATGGCAAGGCCGCCGTCGAAGCAGTGACCGGCGGCACGCAAAAACACCGCTACGATGCGGTGCTGATGGATCTTCATATGCCTGTCATGGACGGTCTCGACGCGATTGCAGCAATCCGACGCCATGAAGAGGAAACCGGGACGACGCCGGTGCCGATCATGGTGCTTTCGGCGGACAGCCAGGAAAAAACCCGGCATGCGGTTCTGGCCCACGGCGCCAGCGGCTTCGTTACGAAACCGCTTGATCCGGCGGCATTGGTGCAGGCGGTGAGCGAACACGCCGCAGCCTGACCGTGCCAGGATTTGGCCACGCCAACCCAATCACTTAGCCGGCTTTGTTCTTTCCGAACGCACGGCAATGATTGCCCTTGATGACCGTTCAAGCTACAGTCACAATCCTGTTGCACTCCCCCTTTATCCCGCACATGTGGGATGGCTCGAAGGAGAATCACCCGTGCAGACAGCGTTGCCGGAGCGGGATACATTTCTGAACGCCAATGGCGCCGCGATCATCGCGCGGCTGGCCGATGACGTTTTCCGAAGCGAAGCCTTGGGCCGAATAGGCAATCTCGAAGTTCGCCTCGCGCGCGATCCGGCGGAAATCGCTGCGGCGCAGGAAGTGCGTTATCGCGTTTTCTACGACGAACTCGGAGCCAAGCAGAGCGTTGCGCATTCGCTTGACAGGCGCGATGCCGACCGTTTCGACGCGATTTGCGATCACCTCCTGGTGCTCGACATGTCGCTTCCAGGTCCCGCCCACAGCCGTATCGTCGGAACTTACCGGCTGTTGAGGCAGGAAAGTGCCGTTGCTGCCGGCGGGTTCTATTCCGAAGACGAATTCGAGTTGAAAAAGCTCATTACCCGCCATCCCGGCCAGCGTTTTCTTGAGCTCGGCCGCTCCTGCGTGCTGCCCGAATATCGGTCCAAGCGCACCATCGAGGTGCTCTGGCAGGGCATCTGGGCCTATATCAATCACTATGACGTTGGCGTCATGGCCGGTTGCGCCTCGTTCCACGGCACGGTGCCTGCGGCCCACAGCGAGGCGCTGTCTTATCTGGCTCATCATTGCCGGACCAGCAGCGCCTGGGACGTGCGTGCCATTCCCAGCCGCTATTGCAGCATGGACCTGATGCCCGCCGAGGCGATCAACGTCAAATCGGCGATCGCGGCCATGCCACCGCTGATCAAGGGATATCTGCGGATCGGAGCCCGGATCGGCGACGGTTGCGTGATCGACGAGGATTTCGGCACCGTCGATGTTTTCATCGTCATGCCGGTGAAGGAAATAAGCGCCCGCTACGTCAACTATTATGGCGGCGAGGGCCAGCGCTTCGCTGCCTGATCAACCGTGACGGCTTGATCAGGGAATGTCTTCCGGGCGGCGTCCGGGACGGCTTTTGTAGGCTGGGAAGGCCCAGCCAAATTTGAGTGCCCCTGCCCGCACGATGAAGGCGGCCGCAAACGCCAGCAGCGCGGAGACGGGCAGTGGCGCACCCGCCACGTCGGCAAGCGTGAACACAGCCGCTCCTGCCATCGCCGCCGTCACGTAGATTTCCGGGCGCAACAGCACCGAGGGTTCGCCGGCAAGAAGATCGCGCAGGATGCCACCCAAGGTGGCCGTGAGCATGCCGGTGACGACCGCGACGGTCGGAGAGCCAGTCACCGCCATGCCCTTTGCCGCCCCCATAGCCGAATAGGCCGACAGGCCGAGCGCATCCAGCCAGAGCAGGAGCTTGTAACGGGATTCGACCATGTGGGCGGTGAAGAAGACAAGTACGCCAATGACAGCGCAGATCAGCACATAGTCGGGATTGCGGACCCAGAAGACCGGCGCGCCGAGTATCAGGTCGCGGAACGTGCCGCCGCCTATGCCGGTTACGCTGGCCAGGAAGAGAAAACCGATGATGTCGAGCTGCTTGCGGGACGCTGCGAGCGCGCCGGTGGCCGCAAATACAGCCACGCCGGCATAGTCGAGAAGCAGAATCGGGTTCATCGCCACCGCCGCCAATATTTTGCCGGAGCATGGTCGATCCCGAAACGCCATGCAACGTCCGCGCCGACTTATGTTCTACGGCGTCCCGCGCGCATCCGATCGGCGCGGAGCGGTGTTCATGCACTTAGAGCGTCGGAACCGTTCTTTGGAACATCCAACGCTCTTATACTGCCAGGATCAGGCGTCTTTTTCGGCCTGCTCGTTTATCGGGCCGGGTTCAGCCTGCCCATCGGCGGAGCCGGTTTCGGCCTTGGCCTCAGCGGCAGGCTGCTGCTTGGGGCCACCCTTGGCAACGCCGACCATGGCAGGGCGCAACACGCGCTCGCCGATCGAATAGCCCGGCTGAACGACCTGAACCACCGTATTGGCCGGCACGTCGGGGTTCGGCACCTCGAACATCGCCTGATGGAAATGCGGATCGAACTTCGCGCCCTGCGGCTCCAGCTTCTTCACGCCGTGGCGTTCGAGAGCCGAAAGCATGGCGCGCTCGGTCATCTCGACGCCTTCGATCAAGGCCATGAAGCCCGCGTCTCCGGCAGCTTTCGCTTCGGCCGGGATGGCGTCCAGCGCGCGGCTGAGGTTGTCCGAAACCGACAGCATGTCGCGCGCGAAATTGGCCACGGAATAGGCTCGCGCATCCTGCACGTCGCGGGCAGTACGCCGGCGCAGGTTTTCCATGTCGGCGGCAATCCGCAGAGCCCGCTCCTTGAGCTCTTCGTTTTCCTTCATCAGCCGGACAAGCGCTTCATAGTCACCCTCATCGCGCGATTCGGCAGCAGCCTCGAGAGCTTCGTTCTCTTCGGGCGCACGTTCTTGTTTTTCCTGGTCGCTCATCGCCATGTCCCGTCATTCTCATAGGTTCGGAAGTTGGGCCCGATATCGAGGTTTGACAGGCAAAAATCAAGGGGTAAGGCCGTTGGAGGACACCCCGGAAGCGGTTTCGCCGGATATTCCAAGTCAGTCCTTCCATTGATTCCATTTTAATTAAACCTTTACCCTACCGATCGACGGCGGTTGCATAAGACCATCGATGGGGGAACCATTCCAACGCACAGGGAGTTCTTCACCCAACAAAAGGTATTGGGACGATGGCCCGCAGTGACGATGAAAAATACAGCGCCTTGGCTTTGGAGATCAGACGCCAGCTTGGAACCGAGCCGGTGAAAAGGTTCGTGCGGTCCTTGCCGGCGTTTGCGCCTGAACAAGAGGCTCCGCGCAAGCTTCGTGATCTTCTGGGCAGGCTGGAGCGCGCAGAGGCTGTGGCAGGCACCGCGACACGCCGCCGCTAGCGCCATCGCGCGCCACTTAAACTTCTTGCAACCGGCGCGGCGGCCTGTCTATGGTCGCCGATGAACATTGCCCCCGATCTCCATACTCGCTCCGGCGAACGCGCCTGGCTGAAAATTCTAGCTCGCTACAAAAAGCCTGACAGACGGCGAAGTGCTTTCGAACTCGCCGTTACGGCAATTCCTTTTGCCGGTTTATGGGCGCTTTCGTGGGCTGCGGTGCATTATGGCCATTGGTGGGGCCTCATTTTCATCATTCCGGCTGCCGGTTTTCTGCTGCGGCTATTCATGATCCAGCACGATTGCGGGCACGGTTCTTTCTTCGCTCATCGTTCTTCCGACGACTGGACTGGCCGGGCGATCGGCGTCCTGACGCTCACGCCCTATGATTACTGGCGCCGCGCGCATGCCGAGCATCATGCCTCTGCCGGCAACCTGGACGAGCGAGGCGTCGGCGACATAACGACGCTGACCGTTTCCGAATATCGCGCCCTGTCGAAGAAAGGCCGCCTCGCCTACCGGCTATACCGCCATCCTATCGTGATGTTCGGCATCGGCCCGATCTGGCTTTTCCTGTTCAAGCAGCGGCTGCCTTTCGGCATGATGCGGGCCGGCATGCTGCCGTGGGTTTCGACCATGGCGACCAATTTCGCGATCGCGGTTTTGTCAGCGGGCCTGATCTGGCTGATCGGCATCGTCCCGTTCCTGATCGTGCATCTGCCCATCGTCGTACTGGCGGGTGCGGCCGGCATATGGCTGTTCTATGTCCAGCACCAGTTCGAGGACACCCACTGGTCGGAAGGCCAGGATTGGCAGTTCCAGCATGCCGCGCTGCATGGCTCCTCGCATTACGATCTGCCGCGCGTTCTGCGCTGGCTGACGGGCAATATCGGCATCCACCATGTTCATCATCTGTCCAGCAAAGTGCCGTGCTACAGGCTTCCCGAGGTGCTGCGGGACTTTCCGGAACTGCGCAGCGTCGGGCGCATCACGATCATGGAAAGCTTTCGCTGCGTGAAACTGGTGCTGTGGGACGAGAACCGGAAGAAGCTCATTTCCTTCCGGGAAGCGCGCGCGGTCGCCTAAGGCATCAAGGCAAAAAGGCCGCTGCGGAATACACAGCGGCCTAGAATAAACCAATTCAAGCCGCTTGCCGCGTCTCCCTCATCATGGTCTTGCCGTGGGTGACTTCGCTGCCGAGAACTTTCAGACACTCACGCATGAAGGCTGCAAGCCCCGGCCAACCCTTGGCTGAAACGAGATTGCCATCGACATGCGCGCCATTGGGCGCGACGTCGATATAGATGCCGCCGGCCAGGGTCACTTCCGGCTCGCAATACTGCAGCGCCGCGACCTCCCTGCCGCGCACCACGCCGTCAACGGCGATCAATATCTGCACGCCATGGCAGATGGTGAAGATCGGCTTCCCGGTTTCGTGGAAATGGCGGACCATCGCCTGCACGCGCTTGTCGATGCGGATGTATTCCGGACCGCGGCCGCCGGCCGCGTAGACCGCGTCGTATTCGTCCAGCTTCACGTCCGAGAACGTCTTGTTGAGAATGTAATCGTGGCCGAGTTTTTCGGTGTAGGTCTGGTTGCCCTCAAAATCGTGAAGCGAGGTCTTTATCGCCTCGCCCGCTTTCTTGTCGGGACAGACGACATGCACCGTGTGGCCGACCGCATGCATCGCCTGTTCGAAAACAAAGATTTCGTATTCTTCGGAGAACTCTCCGACCAGCATCAGTATCTTCTTGCCCGGCATTGGTTTCCTCCCTGTGCCATCGATTTATTTCGTTGCTCGAAATAATGCCAGCATCTTAGGACGCGACCAGCGAAAGGAAAAGCCCAAATCACTCAACTGGTCGGACCAAGCATTTGAGGAGGTAGCGTGATCAGGTATTTCCCGGCAGGATCAGCCCGAAACGAGTCTAAGTGGTAAGGCCAATCAGGTGCCGGCTCTAATCATGTCCGCCGCCTTTTCGGCAATCATTATGGTCGGCGCATTGGTGTTGCCGCCGATGAGCGTCGGCATCACGGAAGCATCGACAATCCGCAACCGATCGAGCCCGCGAACACGAAGCTGCGGATCCACCACCGCCATATCGCCCTTGCCCATGCGGCACGTGCCGACCGGATGATAGATGGTGTCGGCACGGCTTCTGATCTGCTTCATCAACTCGGCGTCGTCGTCATTATCCACCGCATGGAGCGGCTTGTGCCTGTATCGCGCAAGCGCAGGCGACCCGAGGATTTTCTGCATCATCCTCGTGCCCTTGAGGAGAAGCGCTGCATCGCGCTCGTCCGACAGGAATCGCGGATTGATGCGCGGCGGCGCCATCGGATCGGTGCCGACAAGCCCGACCTCGCCGCGCGAATGCGGCCTGAGCACGCAGACATGGCAGGAGAAGCCAAAGCCATAACGCAGCGTGCGGGCGTGGTTTTCGACAAGCGCGACGACAAACTGCAGTTGCAGGTCCGGCCGATCCAGTGATGGGTCCGACTTGAGGAACGCCCCACCTTCAGCACCTGGCGAGGCGATCATGCCTGTTCCGTCACGGCGCCATTGCAGCATGTGCCGGATAAAACTCACCGCACCGCTAGGGCTCATGCCGAGCATGTCGGTCTGCCTCGACCGCCAGCCGATGACGAAATCGAGATGGTCCTGGAGGTTCCGGCCGACGCCGGGCAATTCATGGACCGTCTTTATGCCGTGAAGGGCAAGCTCGTTGGCCGGGCCGACACCGGACAGAAGCAGAAGTTGCGGAGACCCGAAGGCGCCGGCTGAAAGAATGACCTCCCGTTTTGCCGAAGCGACTTCTTCGCGGCCTTTGATGCGATAGCGAAGACCGGTGGCGCGCTTGCCTTCGAACACGATGCCGGTTGCATGAGCGTGCGTGATGACCGTGAGGTTGGGCCGATCCATCGCCGGATGCAGATAGGCCGCAGCAGCCGAGCAGCGTTCGCCGTTGCGGGCGCCACCGGCGAACTGCGTTACCTGAAAGACGCCCGCGCCCTCCTGCTCGGCACCGTTGAAATCGCCATTGGTGCGTATCTGGTTCTCGGCACAGGCTTCGATGAAAGCGCTGGTGATCGGACGCGGCGAGCGTTGGTCCGACACTTTCAGCGGGCCGTCGCCACCATGCAAGGCATCAGTGCCCCGCTCATTGCCTTCTGAACGCCGGAAATACGGAAGCACTTCGTCCCAGGACCAGCCGTCGCAGCCAAGCTCGGCCCATTCATCGTAATCGCGGCGATGGCCGCGAATGTAGAGCATGGCGTTGATGGCGCTTGAGCCGCCAAGCGCCTTGCCGCGCGGCTGATAGCCCTTGCGCCCGCCAAGGCCCTCCTGCGGCACGGTCTCGAACGCCCAGTTGTTGATCTTCGGCCTTCCCGGCAGCAGGGCTACAATGCCGGCGGGCGCGCGAACGAGAATGTCATTGCCGGCGCCGCCTGCCTCGATGAGGCATACCTTGATCGACGGGTTTTCGCTCAGTCGCGCCGCAAGCGTCGCGCCGGCGGAGCCGCCGCCGGCGATGACGTAGTCAAAGCCCATGGTGTTCTCCCTCGTATCCGGCGGATATTTCCGTCCGGCAACGAAAGAGAATGCCTAATCATCAAGGTTGTAAAGACCGCGCAGGACTACCGCAGCGTCAGCTGGCAGGCACGCGCCGCCAGGAATATTTCGGGCCCTTTTCGGCCGGCTTTGCGGTCGGCTGATAGTAAAGCGGGATGCCGCCCGTCTGCCCGGCTTCGATCCGCGCGATCAAGGTCGGGTGCGACACCTCGAATTCATTGAAGCCAAGCCGCAGCATATGCGGCAGCTGGTCGATGAGGACCTGCCCGGTGGCGCGGACGGCGCCTTCGAACTGATAGCGGCTTCTCAGCAGTTCGGCCTTGGAAAAACTGCGGCCATCGTTGAATGCCGGAAAGGCCAGCGCCACCAGTGAAAGCTGGTCAAGCAGATCGACGATCGTCTCGACGGCATCGCCGGGCTGCAGCAGCACCCCAAGGCGCTCCTTGGCTGATTTCCGCACTTCCGGATCGAGATCGAGAAAGGCCTGAAGCGGCAGGATGAAGCGGCCATTAGCCGACAGTGCCTCCGCACCTTCGGCATGGCTCCATTCTTCCTCGCGAAAGCCTTCAGGCGTCCACAGGCGCGTTTGCGCGTTGGTTTCGATCATTCAGGCGGTTCCTAAAGCGAAGAACTGTTCAGCGTCTGGTCGAGGCCTGGCAAATGAATGCCACATTCGGTTTTTGCCTGTCCAGCCCAGCGGCCACTGCGTGCATCCTCCCCCGGCTTGACAGGCTGCGTGCAGGGAAAGCAGCCGATCGACAGATAGCCATAGGCGACGAGTGGATTCTCGCGCAGTTTGTGGCTGCGCATGTAGTCGGCCAGATCACTGGTGGTCCAGCGCGCCAGCGGATTTATGCGGATGCGCGGGCCAACCGCCTCAAAGGCCGGCAGCGCCTGCCGGGTGGCAGCCTGAAACCGCTTGCGGCCGGTGAACCAGGCATGGAAAGGCTCGACGCCGCGCGCCATCGGCTCGACCTTGCGGATGGCGCAGCAGGCTTCCGTGTCGGACTGGTGAAGCAGGCCGGAAGGGTCAAGGCGGTCGAGTGCTGCCTGCTCCGGCGTGATGATGCGCACGTCGGTCAGGCCAAAGTCGGCGACCAATGCGTCGCGGTAGTCCAGCGTCTCGCCGAAATGCTTGCCGGTATCGAGGAAGATGATCGGAACGGACCGGTCGACCTCGGCAATCAGGTGCAGCAGCACGGCAGAATCCGCGCCGAACGACGACACGGCGGCGATGCCGCCCGTGAAATGCTCGCCAACAGAGTGCTCGATGATCTCGTGCGGCGTCAGTTCGCCATAGAGCCTTTCGAGCGAGGCAGCCGTGGCTTCCGCGTCAAGCGGCCTTGGCTTCGCTGCCATAGAGCGCCTCCTTGAACGGCGCGGCACCAACACGGCGATAGGCGTCGATGAACTTTTCAGTCCGGTCGTTCCGGATGCGCAGATAGGTGTCCACGACCGTTTCGATCGCGTCGGTGATCTCCTCCGGGCCGAAGCCACGGCCGACGATTTCGCCGATCGAGGTGTGTTCATCGCCGGAGCCGCCGAGCGTCACCTGATAGAGCTCCGCGCCCTTCTTCTCGACGCCGAGGATGCCGATATGGCCGACATGATGGTGGCCGCAGGCATTGATGCAGCCGGAAATCTTGAGCTTCAGTTCGCCGATATCACGCTGGCGCTCCAGCGAGGCGAAGCGCAGCGAAATCTGCTGCGCGACGGGGATCGAACGGGCATTGGCGAGTGCGCAATAATCAAGGCCGGGGCAGGCGATGATGTCGCTGATGAGGTTCGAGTTTGCCGTCGCCAGATCGATCTCGACCAGAGCGTCATAGACCGCCTTGAGATCGGCGCGGGCGACATGCGGCAGGATCAGGTTCTGCTCGTGGCTGACGCGCAGTTCGTCGAAACCGTATTTCTCGGCGATGTCGGCAACGGCCTCCATCTGGCTGTCGGTCGCATCGCCCGGCACTTCGCCTATACCTTTCAGCGAGATCGTCACCGCGGCATAGTCCGGGTTCTTGTGGGTGAGAACGTTCTGGTCGAGCCACTCGCCAAAGCTGCGGCTATCGAGACGCGCGGTCTTTACCGCCTCGTCGCCTTCCGGCCGAGCGACCAGTGCCGGCGGAGCGAAATAGGCCTCGATGGCGCGGACATCTGCTTCCGGCAGCTTGAGCTCGCCGTCCTTCAGTGCCTCCCACTCGGCCTCGACCTGGCGGGTCAGTTCCTCGACGCCGGTCTCGTGGACGAGGATCTTGATGCGCGCCTTGTATTTGTTATCGCGGCGGCCGTTGAGGTTGTACACGCGCAGGATCGCCGTCGTGTAGGACAGCAGATCCTCTTCTGGCAGGAAGTCGCGGATTTTCTTGGCGATCATCGGCGTGCGGCCCTGCCCGCCGCCGACATAAACGGCAAAGCCAAGCTCGCCCGCAGCATTCTTCTTCAGGTGCAGGCCGATATCATGAACCTGGATGGCAGCGCGATCACGCTCTGCGCCCGTCACCGCGATCTTGAACTTGCGCGGAAGATAAGAGAATTCCGGGTGCACCGACGACCACTGGCGCAGGATTTCCGCATAGGGGCGCGGATCGGCAACCTCATCGGCGGCAGCGGCAGCGAAATGATCGGCAGTGACGTTGCGAATGCAGTTGCCCGAGGTCTGGATGGCATGCATCTCGACGCTTGCCAGATCGGCAAGGATCGCCGGCATGTCGGACAGCGCCGGCCAGTTGTACTGGATGTTCTGGCGCGTGGTGAAGTGGCCGTAGCCCTTGTCGTATTTGCGCGCGATATGGGCCAGCATACGCAGCTGGCGCGAATTCAGCGTGCCATAGGGGATCGCGACACGCAGCATATAGGCGTGGAGCTGAAGATAGACGCCGTTCATCAGCCGCAGCGGCCGGAACTGATCCTCAGTGATTTCGCCGGCCAGACGCCGCTCCACCTGGTCGGTGAACTCGGCGACGCGGGCTTTCACGAAATCGTGGTCGAACTCGTCGTAACGGTACATCGTCTTCGTCTTTCAGGGCCCGTCGGCCCGTTCCATCATGCGGCGCGGGAAACTGCCGGGCGTGCCTGCTTGCCAAGATCGTTGCGGTTTGTCGGGCCGGCGGCCCTGATCTGCTCGCGCAGGCGCGTCGGGCGAATTTCGCCGTCGACCAACTGCACGTCGATCAGATTGACATCGACCACCTCGTTGTTGGCGAGGCCGGCATGACCGATGGCTTCAAGCCTCTCCTCGCCCGCCTTGTCGCTGGCGATCTCGGAATGATCGATCGTCTCGGCCCAGCGATGGTCGGTCGAGAACCACACGGCCTCGCCGTCGGTGAGGCGATTTGCGGTGAGTATCTTCATGCTACGGTCTCCCCGGTTCTTGCGGCCGCGCCGATATGGCGCTGTGCGGCGAGCGGTTCAGATTTCTCGAAATTGGCCCCGGCAACGGCATCGCCGATGATGGTCATGACCGGCCCGGTCAGGTCAGTGCGATCTTCCAGCGACGGCAGGTCGGCCAGCGTGCCATGGAATTTGCGGCGGCTGGTAAGGCTGGCGTTCTCCACCACGGCAACTGCCGTATCGGGAGAAAGCCCGGCATCGATCAGGCGCGATGCAACATCGGCAGCGACCGAACGGCCCATGTAGACGGCAACCGTCGCGCCGGAGATCGCGAGCTTGGCCCAATCCGGCAGCGACTTGCCCTTGAGGTCGTGGCCTGTGGTGAAGACCATCGACGAGGTGACGCCGCGCAATGTCAGCGGCAGTTCGAAATCGGCGGCAGCAGCGAAGGCGGCGGTGACGCCCGGAACGACCTCATAGGAGATTGCGGCATCGCGCAGCGCCTGCATTTCTTCGCCGGCGCGCCCGAACACCAGCGGATCGCCGGACTTCAATCGCACGACGCGCTTGCCTTGGCGGCCGAGGCTGACCAGCAGAGCGTTGATCTCTGCCTGCGACTTGGAATGGCAGCCCTTGCGCTTGCCGACCGGCAGGCGCTCGGCATCGCGACGGCCCATGGCAACAACCGCCTCCGGAACCAGCGCGTCATAGACGATGACGTCGGCTTCCATCAGATGGCGATGCGCGCGCAGCGTCAACAAATCTTCGGCACCGGGGCCGGCGCCAACCAGCGCGATGTGGCCTTCGGTCGGCTCCTGACGGCGGAGCAGCGCGGAGGCAACCTCTCGCGCTTCCTCCGGCTGTCCGTTTTCGAGCGCGCGTGCAGGTGCGCCGGAAAAGAACTCGTTCCAGAAACGGCGGCGCGGGTTGCCTTTCGGCAGAAGCTTTTCAGCACCCTCGCGAAACGAAGCGGCCAGCACCGCCAGCGAACCAAGCGATGGCGACAGCATGCGGTCGATCTTCGAGCGCACCATCTGGGCAAGCACAGGCCCCGCCCCTTCCGTGCCGATCGCCACCGCAAGCGGGGCGCGGTTGACGAGAGCGGGCGTGAAGAAATCGCACAGTTCAGGCCGGTCGACCGCATTGACCGGAATGCCAAGACGACGCGCGTCGTCAGAAATCACCCGGTCCTGCCCGGCATCGCCGGTGGCGGCGAAGACCAGAACCGCGCCTTCGAGATAAGCGGAATCGTAGAGCGCGTTTATGTGGCCGGCATTGTTGGCGGCTATCCAGTCGGCCAGCTCCGGCTCGACATGATCGGAAACGATCACCAGCCTGGCGCTCGACTGACCGAGTAAGCGCGCCTTGGCCAACGCCTCATCGCCACCGCCGACGATGACCACAGCTTCGCCCTCGACCCGCATGAAGACGGGGAATGCGTTGAGCTTGGCAGACGGCTGCGACATGGTGATCGGGGTGTCCTGAATTATGCTCTAGATATTTAGCGCTCAGGGCCGAAATTCAGAAGGAATGCACTCGCGTAGCCAATCCAGAGAAGCAATCTCTTTTCTGCCAACCTGCTTATCGGAAGAAAAATAATCCTCGGCTTTTGGACGGTATCGCCGGCGGCGGCGACTTTGCCGAACGGCAAGCTTCGTGCTCGCACCCTGTCTTTCTCCGACCGATATTAGAAAATAAATCTTGACGAGTAGGATTACTGGAAGATTTTTTCCAATGATCCCGCAGTCAAACGCACTGGATGTGACGTCCCTCCGCCGGCAAATGAAATGGCAACATTCTAAATTCTACCTTTTTTATAGAATTTAGAGAGCCGTCGTGACGCTGCGGCTGGTTCTTCGAACCGCGCCGAGCTTTCAACATGCATTTCAGCGCGACGAGACCCACTCCGCATTTTTCTCCAAAAGTTCTATTTCAGAGAAGATTCATGGACTTGCGGGGTTGCACGAAAGGCATCCGCTCACCCATATTGAAATCGGAGCGGCTTTCGCCGTCCCACCCCCATTTTGTTTAATTTTTTTGGAAGGCGCCCTCCGAACAATGCCGCATGACACGCCCCTCATCGCAACTATCGTCACCGGTCTGGGGCTGGCATTTGTTTTCGGCGCATTGGCAAATCGATTTCGCATCCCGCCTTTGGTCGGTTATCTCATCGCCGGCGTTCTGGTCGGCCCGAACACACCCGGCTTCGTAGCCGACCAGAGCCTGGCGCTGGAACTCGCCGAGATCGGCGTCATCCTGCTGATGTTCGGCGTCGGCCTGCATTTTTCGCTGAAAGACCTTCTCTCCGTCCGCGCCATAGCGGTGCCGGGCGCAATCGTGCAGATCGCGTTTGCAACCGCGCTGGGCGCAGCACTTTCATGGCTGATGGGTTGGACGATCGGCGCCGGGCTGGTTTTCGGTCTGGCGCTGTCTGTCGCCAGTACCGTCGTTCTGCTGCGTGCGCTGCAGGAACGGCGCATGATCGAGACGGAGCGCGGACGCATCGCCGTCGGCTGGCTGATCGTCGAGGATCTGGCGATGGTTCTGGCGCTGGTGCTTCTGCCGGCGCTGGCAGGCGTTCTGGGCGGGCAGGAACAGGCGGCTGAACACGCCAGCAGCCTTCTCTCGTTGCAGTTCGATCTCGGCCTTTGGGGCGTGGTCGGCCTGACGTTGGCCAAGGTTGTGGCCTTCGTGCTGGTCATGGTCATCGTCGGCCGCCGGGTCATTCCGTGGATCCTGCATTACGTCGCCCACACCGGTTCGCGCGAACTGTTCCGGCTTGCGGTGCTGGCCATCGCACTGGGCGTCGCCTTCGGTGCCGCAAAGCTCTTCGGCGTATCGCTGGCGCTCGGCGCGTTCTTCGCCGGCATGATCATGAGCGAATCCGAACTCAGCCATCAGGCGGCGGAAGAGTCGCTTCCGCTGCGCGACGCGTTCTCGGTGCTGTTCTTCGTCTCGGTCGGCATGCTGTTCGACCCGGCCAGCCTGATCGAGAATACCTGGCCCATTCTGGCGACGCTGTTCATCATCGTCATAGGCAAGTCGGTCGCGGCCTACCTTATCGTCATCGCTTTCGGCTATCCGATCGCGACTGCGCTCATAATCTCAGCCAGTCTGGCGCAGATAGGCGAATTCTCCTTCATCCTTGCCGAATTGGGGGTTGGACTGGACCTTCTGCCCGAGCAGGGCCGAGACCTGATCCTGGCCGGCGCGATCCTGTCGATCGTGCTGAACCCGCTGGTCTTTGCCGGCGTGGAGAGGCTGAAACCCTGGCTGGAGAAGCGCTCCGGCAAGACGCCAGCCGCAACCGAAACCAAGCCGATCGGTCCGGCGACGGAACCCGGTGTCGTTGCCACCGCCGCGCCAGTTTCAGCCAAGGCGGATGCGGACCTACCCCCGGCAACCAAGCTTACCGACCATACGATCCTGATCGGCTACGGCCGTGTCGGCAGCCTTGTCGGCAAATCCCTGAAGGAGGCGGGCCTCCCGTTCCTGGTCATCGAGGATGCGGACAAGACACTGGCCAAGCTCCACGCCGAAGGCATCGAAACCGTTGCAGGCAATGCCGCAAACAGCAACGTCTTCGCTTCGGCCAATGCCGCCGGTGCAACGCGGCTCATCCTGGCCATTCCCAACGCTTTCGAGGCCGGTCAGATCATCCTGCGCGCGCGCGCCGCAAATCCGGAAATCCGGATCATCTCACGCGCGCATTCCGACGCCGAGGTCGATCACTTGACCGGACTGGGTGCCGATGTCGTCATCATGGGCGAGCGCGAGGTCGCACGCGGTATCGTCGAGCAGGTCGTGAAGGACTCGACCAAGGACGATCCGCGCCCACCGCTGGCCGGCCCGTTGACCTCGGACAGTCCATTGACCGAGCTGAAAGGCTTGAAGCCAAGCGACGACGCTGAAGCGAGCGAAGAGTCTTCTACCGAAGACAAGCCGAAGGCTTAAGCCTCGGCACTCTTACCCATGGCGGTCAGACGTGCTGGCCGCCATTGATGTGGATTTCCGAGCCGGTCACGTAGGACGCCTGCGTCGAGCACAGGAAGAAGATGATGTCGGCGATTTCCGATGTCGAGCCTAGCCGGCGCAACGGTATCGTCTCGACGATCTTCTCGGTGCCCGGAGACAGGATCGCCGTATCGATTTCGCCGGGCGCGATGGCATTGACGCGGATGCCGTGCGGGCCAAAATCATGCGCCATCTCGCGCGTCAGCGAGCCAAGGGCTGCCTTCGACGTGGCGTAGGACGTGCCCGCGAAGGGGTGCACGCGGGTGCCGGCGATCGAGGTGACGTTGACGATCGAGCCCTTGGCCGCCGCCAATTCCTTGAAAAGTCCGCGCGCCAGCATGATCGGCGCGAAGAAATTGACCTGGAAGACATCGCGCCAGACATGCATCGGCGTGTCGATGGAGTTCATGCGGCTGCCGTCTTTCAGCTTGGGCGAGATGCCGGCATTGTTGACCAGCGCATGAAGCTGCCCGCCATGGGCTTCGAGCCGATGGCGGATTTCCGACACGGCGATGCCGACATCTTCCTGGTCGGCGAGATCGACCTTGATGTGGTCTTCCGGCCCGGCCGGCCAGGGGCAATCCTCGGCAAAGGCCTGGCGCGAACAGGTGATCACGCGCCAGCCCTCGCGCGAAAAACGCTTGACGGTGGCGTGACCGATCCCGCGGCTGGCGCCGGTCAGAACGATTGTCTTTCGTGTATCGGCTACAGCCATTGCGTGATCTCCAAGCCCGCTATGTAATGGATGAAGATCGCGCTGGCCAGCGGCGACGTGGCCGCAGGTGAATGATCGGCGAAGATCAGTTGCCCATAATCACGTCGAGGATCGAGGTCTGCCGCCTGACCACCGGTCCACCCACGTCAGCCTGCGGAACAGGTCGTCGGCCGATCGAAGCGGTTGGCGGTTCCTGCGGCATCGGCACGAAGCCTGCGTCGCCATCTGCAGCCCCGACATCGTCCATGGGAAGGTTGCGGCTGACGGGCGCCGCCGCCGGCGCAGCTGCCGGATGGTCCGGCTCCTCGATGCTCGCCATCGGCACCGAGCCAGGTTCTGCCTGCGGCGCGGATTTCCATGTTCCCGGCAGCGGCGCGATCGGAACGCCCTCGTGGGCTGCCACCATGAATTCGTGCCACGCCTGAGCCGGCAGCGCGCCGCCGGTTACCTTCTTCATCGGCTTGCCGTCGTCGTTGCCGAACCAAACGCCGGTCGTCAGATTGGCGGTGTAGCCGACGAACCACGCGTCGCGCGAGTTCTGGCTGGTTCCGGTCTTGCCTGCGGACGGCCAGTTGAAGGCAGCCTTTTTGGCGGTGCCGACCTCAACCGTTCCGGTCATCATCGAGTTCATCATGCCGACGATTTCCGGCCTGACGACGCGCGGTGCGTTGCCGCCGGCGCCTTCATAAAGCACGTCGCCGCCAGTCGTGGTGATGCGCTGGATGAAATGGACCTCCGGCTTGTAACCGCCATTGGCAAAGGGCACATAGGCCGCCGTCAGTTCCAGCGGGGTCACCTCGGAGGTGCCGAGCGCGATCGAGGTATTCGCCTGAAGCTGCGATTCGATGCCCATGCGATGGGCGACTTCGATCACCGCATCAGACCCGACTTCCATGGTGAGCTGGGCGGCAACCGAATTCAGCGATTTCGCCAGCGCGGTTGCCAGCGTCACGCGGCCAAAATACTTGCCGTTGTAATTATCGGGTTTCCATTTGCCGATGCTGATCGGCGCGTCGTTGCGGATGCTGTCGGGCGTGCGGCCGGCTTCAAGGGCGGCCAGATAGACGAACGGCTTGAAGGCCGAGCCGGGCTGGCGGCGCGCTTCGGCTGCACGGTCGAACTGGCTGTTGGCATAGTCGTAGCCGCCGACCATGGCGCGCACAGCACCCGAATTGTCGATCGAGACAAGCGCGCCCTGGCTGACGCTCAGCTTCTGGCCGTTTTCGTCGATCAGGCGGCGGATGGATTTTTCCGCGAGGTCCTGCAAGGTGAGATCGATCGTGGAATCGACGATGATATCCGAGCGCACCTCGCCGATGAGGTTTGGCAGTTCTTCCATGATGCGGTCGGCGACGTAGTGTTCGGAGCCGGTCCAGTAGGAGGCGGCGCGGGTTGCCGGCGCGCTCATCGCGGTCGCCAGTTCCTTCTCGCCGATCATGTTTTCGTCGCGCATGGCGGCCAGCACCAGCTGCGCCCGCGCCTCGGCGGCTTTGGGGTCGCGCGCCGGGGAAAGCCGTGAGGGGGCCTTGAGCAGGCCGGCAAGCAGGGCTGCTTCCGACAAGGTCACGTCGCGGGCCGACTTGCCGAAATAGCGCCGCGATGCGGCCTCCACGCCATAGGCGCCCGAGCCGAAATAGACCCGGTTGAGATACATTTCGAGGATTTGGTCCTTGGTGTGCTTCTGCTCCAGCCACAGCGCCAGAAGCACCTCCTGCACCTTGCGCTCGATGGTGCGGTCAGGCTTGAGGAACAGGTTCTTGGCGAGCTGCTGGGTCAGCGTCGAACCGCCTTGCGAGAAGCGGCCGCTGGTCAGGTTGCCCAGCAGCGCACGGCCAAGACCCATCGGATCGATGCCGAAATGCGAATAGAAGCGGCGGTCTTCGATCGCCATCACCGCTTGCGGAATGTAGGGCGACATTTCATGCAGACCGACTGCTTCGCCACCGGTCATGCCGCGATTGGCGAGCAGTTTTCCGTCAACGGAAACGATCTTCACATTGGGCGGACGATCCGGAATAGCCCACGTCGTGGCGCTCGGCATCTGCGCACCGTAATAGATGACGATGCCGGCAGCGGCGATGCCGCCCCATAGCGCCAGCACGAAGCACCAGTAGACGGCGCGCGTCAGCCCGCCAAAAAATCCGCGCTTCGGCTTCTTGCGGCTACGACGGGACGGCTGCCCCCTCTCCGCCTTCTCAGCCTTGCGCTTCGCGGCAGGCTGCTTCTTAGCCGAGGGCATGACACGATCATCTTCGCTGACGGAAAACCCGCCCGAGGCCTTGCGCTCGGCGGGTCCGTCGAAAGTCGGTTCGATGCGTGTCGTGGTTCTTTTCGCCATACCGTCCGCTGCTGCCCATTCCCCAATTGCGCGAGGGCTTCGAGTGAACAGTAAATGCGGCGATTTAAGGAGCCCTTAAGCGGGTTTTGGGCGGGAGTGTTATTGAGCAGTGGCCAAGCCGACTGCATTTTTCCGGAACGCAGTGTCGAGATTCATGAGTTTCACGAGACGCCGCTTGGTCTGCTCGGTCAAATTCCTGCGGATGTGATTGTTGTCTCGATAAATGAACTCGTCGCCGATAAATGAATGGCATCTTCCATTTTCGCAGAGGCCGTCGTCGACCGCCACAAGAGAAGCGCCCTTATTTCTGGCGACAACTTCGCGCAAAACCCGATCCGTCGCGCCTTGCCGTTTATGCATATCCGCTTCAGTGATAATCAGGTCGCGATCCTTGCACGGACGCCGCAAAAGCCCTGAAACACGACTGAACGCGCAGAAACTGGGATTTTTCTCGAAAGGCGGAACATCGCTCAAAATGACAACGGACCGCTCCTTAGGATCGATATCCTTTATCGTTTTCAGCAGGCCTGCCCTCATAAGCTCAGCCCCACGTTTTGCATTCCGCCTTTCAGGCGACTGCTGGTAGAGCGTACCCGGTATCAGCGACCAGGACGCCGCCAGAACCGCAATGTCGGCATCATTGTCCTTCATCCATTTCAGTGCCTGCATGCGGCTTTCAGCACATTCGGACGAATAGGCCGGGTCGTTCCTGACCAATCGCTTCACCACCTCGTTGTCGATAAAAGGCGGGCAGGCATGCCAGACCACCAATGCCACATTCTGCCGCCGAGCCGCCAAGTCCAGAAGGGGCGCGAAGTGCAGCACATGGCTATCGCCCCATAAAATACCTTTGCGCTCAGCTTTCGCCCACGGCGCGCCGAGGACACAAAGCGGCTTATTCCCGAGGCCTGGCGTCTTTATGTTCTGCGGGCAGTTCCATTCCCACATGACCTCAACGCTTCGCATCGGCATTGCGGCAGGCGGAAGCCTGTTGAGGAATCCGGCCGTGGAGATCAAGACAAGCCCCAGACAGGCGGTGGCAAGCATTGATACAGCGCCGGTGCCTATCACGATCAGAGGCTTGCGCGGCTTGCGCAATGGCTTTTCGACGTAACGCCAGCTTGCATAGGAAACCACCCCAACGAGCGCGATGAGTGCAAGGGCTTCACCCGCGGTCGGGGCCGCACCATTGGCATAGTTGCGGAAGAAAACCAGGATCGGCCAGTGCCAGAGATAAAGCGAATAGGAAATCAGGCCAATGAATACCACGGGGCGCAACGACAGAACCCTGGCGACAAACGTATCGCCCACCTTTGGCCAGATGATGAGCGCCGCCCCAACGCAAGGATAGAGCGCATTCAGACCCGGGAAGGGATCGTTCTCGCTCAAGGCGAGCATTCCGTAGGCAATGAGCCCGACACCCAACAGGCCAGACGCTTCGGCGGCCAAGCGATTTTCCTGCTTCGGCAAGAAGACCAACAAGGCGCCTAAAGCGAGTTCCCAAGCCCGCGTATGCAGCATGTAGAAGGCGACGCTAGGATTTTTCTCTACCGTATAGATCGCCAGACCAAGACTTATCGCGATCAGAAGGCCAAGGAATGCCGCGATGGCGCGCTTCGACTTGCGAAAGATATAGGCCATAGCCGCCAAAGCCAGCGGCCAGACCAGGTAGAATTGCTCCTCCACGCCGAGCGACCACATATGCAGGAGCGGCTGCATTTCCGCCGCCTGGTCGAAATACCCGGTATGCCAAAGAAAATAGAAGTTGGCCGCGCCGAAAGCGGAGTAAATGCTGCTTCGGCCTAAATCCTCATAGTCGCCGGGAACAAGGATGAAATACCCGACCACCATCGAGACCAGCAGGACGAGCAACAGCGCCGGCACGATCCGGCGGATTCGCCTGTTGTAGAACTCAACCAGCGAAAACCGGTCGGCATCTACCTCTTTGGCCAGAGCCGCCGTGATCACAAAACCGGATATGACGAAAAACACGTCGACACCGGTAAAGCCGCCGGAGAGTGCCGAAAAACCATAGTGATAGAAAAGTACCGACAGTACTGCGACGGCGCGCAGGCCATCTATATCCGCGCGATAGTCAAATTTCATGCTCAACAGACAGCCTATCCCAACGATGGCCCGTCAATTGCATATCAGATGGCAATTTTCAATCTAAGGTCACGGACCCTTCCGAGAGGCGCCTTCGATTTGCGTGAGGCGTGACTTTTATAGCACCGCTTGAAAACCTACCCGGCGCTACCTCACGACCAGAACCGGAACGGCGCTGTGGGTGAGGACCTCGAATGTCTGGCTGCCGAGCAGCAGGCGGCCGATGCCGCGGCGGCCGTGCGAAGCCATGACGATGAGATCACTGCCTCGTTCCTTGGCGGTCGCGACGATGGCGTCGGCCGGGGTGCTGTCGTCGATATGCAGGACTTCAGCCTTCACACCTGCCTTGTCGGCAGCGGCCTTGGCTGCAGCAAGAACCTTTTGCGCGAATTCCTTGCTGCCATTCTGGTAGCTCTCGACATCGGCGGGGCTGCCGACCCAGCCGAACTCACCGGCCATGCCATAGACCGGGAAGGGTTCGGTCACGGTGATGATCGTGACCTTGCTGCCGAGGCTTTTCGCCAGCGCAAAGCCATGGCTGACGCCCTTCTGCGCCAGTTCAGAACCATCGGTGGCGATGAGTATATGCTTGTACATTTCGGCGTCCCTTTCTGCTTTGGCATTGCTGAGATGGCTCAACGCAAACGAGCCATCTTTGATCCCTTTCAATCTAGATGGGAACGCCCGGAAGGCCGGTCATTATGCCAAGCCGGGCAGGACGCCGGTTCAGCTGTGAGCGAAAATATCGTCTTCGGGCCAGCCGAGAAGGTCGAGCTTGGACCGCGTCGGCAGGAATTTGAAGCAGGCATCCGCCTCGCTGGTCCTGTTCTCGCGGGCAAGACGGCCAACAAGAACATCGCGCAACCGGTGCAGGTAAAGAACGTCGGAAGCCGCGTATTCGAGCTGTTCCGGCGACAGCGTCTCGGCAGCCCAATCGGACGATTGCTGCGCCTTGGACAGGCTGACGCCGAGCAGTTCGTTGCAAATGTCCTTCAGGCCATGGCGGTCGGTGTATGTGCGGGTCAGGCGCGAGGCGATCTTGGTGCAGAACACCGGCTCGGGCATGACGCCGAACGCATGATAGAGCACGGCAAGGTCGAAGCGGCCGAAGTGGAACAGCTTGGTGATCTTGTCGTCGCCCAGCAGCTTGACCAGATTAGGGGCCATTTTCTGACCCTGCGCGATCTGGATAACGTCGGCGGTGCCGTCGCCCGGCGATATCTGGACGACGCAAAGGCGGTCGCGATGCGGGTTCAGGCCAAGCGTCTCGGTGTCGATGGCGACGGCGTCGACATTGTAGTTCGAAAGGTCCGGCAGGTCGTTCTTGTGAAAGCGGATGGTCATTGTATTTGCCCCAGAATTAACGTGTCAGCGCGTCGAGAATGCGCGCCCAGGAGCGTTGCCCCTTGTGGAATGATGACAGGTCGTATTTTTCGTTCGGCGAGTGGATGCGGTCGTCGACCAGCGCGAAGCCGGCAAGCAGCGATTCCATGCCCAGAAATGTCTGGAAATCACCGACGATCGGGATCGAGCCGCCCATAGCAAGCATCACGGCAGGCTTCGGCCATTCGTCGGACAGCGCCTGCTTGGCCTTGATCAGAAACGGCGAGTCATAGGAAAGCTGGATCGCCGGCGAGCCGCCATGTTCGTGGAATTCCACCGAACAATCGGCCGGAATCCGGGCGCGAACGAAATCGCGGAAGGCAGCGCGAATCCTGGCCGGGTCCTGCTTGTGGACCAGGCGGAACGAGACCTTCGCAGAGGCCTCGGCGGCGATGACCGTCTTGAAACCCTTGCCGGTGTAGCCGCCATTGATGCCGTTGAACTCGGCGGTCGGGCGCGCCCAGGTGAGTTCAAGCACCGACCGGCCTTTTTCGCCCGATGGAATGGACAAGCCGACTACGCCGAGAAAATTTTCGTCCGTTTCGCCAAGTGCTTCCCATGACTTCAGTATCTGCGACGGGGTTTCCTCAACACCGTCATAGAAGCCGGGAATGGTGACGCGGCCGGTGTCGTCGTGCATGTCGGCCAGCACCTTTGACAGGATGCGGATGGGGTTTGCGGCGGCACCGCCGAATTCGCCCGAATGCAGGTCGCGATCGGCGGCATGGACGGTAATCTCCTCGCCCACCAGGCCGCGCAGGCCGACGCAGATGGCCGGCGTATCCCGGTCCCACATGCCGGTGTCGCAGACCATGGCGAAGTCCGCCTTCAGCTCGGCCGCATTGGCTTCAAGGAAGGGTTTCAGCGACGGCGAGCCGGATTCTTCCTCACCCTCGAACAGGATCGACACCTTACAAGGCAGCTTGCCATGCACCTGCTTGTAGGCACGGCAGGCTTCGACGAAGAGCATCAACTGTCCCTTGTCGTCAGAAGATCCACGCCCGGTGATGACTTTGCGGCCGGGTTCTATTTCTTTCAGCGCCGGATCGAACGGGTCGCTTTCCCACAGGTTCAACGGATCGACGGGCTGAACGTCGTAGTGACCGTAGAACAAGACATGGGGGCCTTCCCCGTCGTGATGCGCAACCACCATCGGGTGGCCGGGCGTGTCGCGAACGCTTGCCTCGAAGCCGATCGACTTCAGGTCTTCGGCCAGCCATTGCGCAGCCTTGCGGCAATCGGCCTTGAAGGCCGGATCGGTGGAGATCGACTTGATGCGCAGAAGCTCGAACAGGCGTTCGATGCTCTGGTCGAGATTGGCGTCGAGTTTGTCGAGGACGGGTGCGAGAGCGGACATTGGGGGAGCCTTTCGAATCTGCGGCGCCACCCTAAAGCGCCAGTGAAAACAAGGAAACCCCGGCAATGTTGGACCAGACGCCCACCACGGCACAAAAAAATGCCGCCGTGGCTGGAGGGGGACCACGGCGGCGGTACTTCAAAAGGGGGCGGCAGCCCGGAGAGGGGGATTAGGCTGCCGCTTGGTCCGGTCTAGGCGGGGGACGGGCCTTAATCCGGACTCGGCTATAAAGCCGATGACTGACATTTGGAGATGCGAACGTGGCGATTCAAGGGCACGAAAATTACAGTTTTGTAACAAACGCGTGAGCGGCATTTCTGTCAGGTATCGGCAAGACAAGCCCGGCCTTTGCCTGTTTGCAATGGACAGTTTCAGGCCTCCGCGTTAGGGCTTACGCCATGAAAAAAGGCGATCACCTCTTCCTTGTCGACGGCTCCGGCTACATCTTCCGCGCATACCATGCGCTGCCCCCGCTGAACCGCAAGTCGGACGGGCTGCCGACGGGCGCGGTTTTGGGCTTCTGCAACATGGTGTGGAAGCTGATGCAGGATTCGCGAAACACCGATGTCGGCATCACGCCGACGCATTTCGCCGTCATATTTGACTATTCCTCCAAGACCTTCCGCAACGACCTCTACCCGGAATACAAGGCCAATCGCTCTGCGCCGCCGGAAGATCTGATCCCGCAATTCGGGCTCATTCGCGAGGCGACGCGCGCCTTCGACCTGCCCTGCATAGAGATGGAGGGTTTTGAGGCCGATGATCTGATTGCCACCTATGCACGGCTGGCCCGCGAGGCCGGCGGCGACGCCACCATAATCTCGTCGGACAAGGACCTGATGCAGCTCGTCGGCCCGAGCGTCGGCATGTACGACCCGATGAAGGACCGCCAGATCGGCGTTCCCGAAGTCATCGAGAAATGGGGTGTGCCGCCGGAAAAGATGATCGACCTGCAGGCGCTGACCGGCGATTCCGTCGACAATGTACCGGGCGTGCCGGGCATCGGCCCGAAGACAGCAGCGCAGCTTCTGGAGCAGTTCGGCGATCTTGATACGCTTCTGGCGCGGGCTTCCGAAATCAAGCAGGACAAGCGGCGCCAGTCGATCATCGACAATGCCGACAAGGCGCGCATTTCGCGCGATCTCGTGACGCTGAAGATCGACGTGCCGGTCAAGGAAGGGCTGGATGATTTTGTTCTCCAGCCGCCAAACGGGCCAAGGCTGATCGGCTTCCTCAAGGCGATGGAATTCACCACGCTGACCCGCCGTGTCGCCGAGGCGACCAGCACCGAGGTGGCAGAGGTGGAAGCTGCATCCCTTGTCATCGAGCGTGCCGACGCAGCCCACGGACCGGATGTCGGCTTTCCATCCACGCCGGCCGCCAGATCGTCGGCGGCGAAGGCTGCCGGGAACGGTGCAGCAGAGCCTGCTGGAGGACCGGATAGCGCCAACAAGGATGGCACCACGCCTTCGTTGCTCTCGGCTCTTCGTGCCGAGGCTGCCGTTGCCGAGAAGATCAATGTCGATGCCTATAGCTGCATCCTCGATCTGCCGACATTGCAGGCCTGGGTCGCCGAAGCCAGGGAAGCCGGCCTCGTCGCCTTCGACACGGAGACAACCTCCCTCGACCCCATGCAGGCGGAGCTGATCGGCTTTTCGCTGGCAACGGCACCGGGCCGGGCTGCCTATGTGCCGCTCGGCCACAAGAGCGGGCGCGGCGATCTGCTTGGTGGCGGGCTGCTGGAGGGGCAGATCCCCGTTCGCGATGCGCTGGCCGCACTCAAGCCGCTGCTGGAGGACAAGTCGGTCCTGAAGATCGCGCAGAATCTGAAATACGACCTCGTCGTGATGAACCGGCACGGGATCGACGTCGTTTCCTATGACGACACCATGTTGATCTCCTACGTGCTCGATGCCGGCACGACCGGCGGCCACGGCATGGACGACCTTTCCGAAAAGTGGCTCGGCCACAAGACGCTGAAATTCAAGGACATTGCGGGCTCCGGCAAGCGATTTGTCGGCTTCGATCAGGCCGATCTCAAGCAGGCCACGGCCTATGCGGCCGAGGATGCCGATGTGACGCTGCGTCTCTGGCGGGTGCTGAAGCCGCGCCTTGCCGCCAAGGGCCTTGCATCCGTCTATGAGCGGCTGGAACGCCCGCTGGTGCCGGTGCTGGCCCAGATGGAACAGCGCGGCATTTCCGTCGATCGCCAGATCCTGTCCCGGCTGTCGGGCGAACTGGCCCAGGGGGCCGGACGGCTTGAGGATGAAATTTTCCAGCTCGCCGGCAGCCGCTTCACCATCGGCTCGCCCAAGCAGCTCGGCGACATATTGTTCGGCCGCATGGGACTGCCCGGTGGCTCCAAGACCAAGACCGGCCAGTGGTCGACCTCGGCGCAAGTGCTGGAAGAACTGGCCGCCGAAGGCCATGAGCTGCCGCGCAAGATCGTCGACTGGCGCCAGCTCACCAAGCTGAAATCGACCTATACCGACGCCCTGCCCGGCTATATCCACCCCGAGACAAAGCGCGTCCACACCTCATACGCGATGGCTGCAACCTCCACCGGGCGGCTGTCGTCGTCGGAACCGAACCTGCAGAACATTCCGATCCGCACCTCGGAAGGCCGCAAGATCCGCACCGCCTTCATCGCCGACAAGGGCAACAAGCTGGTCTCGGCCGACTACAGCCAGATCGAGTTGCGCGTGCTCGCCCACATGGCCGATATTCCGCAATTGCGGCAGGCCTTTGCCGACGGCATCGACATTCATGCGATGACGGCTTCGGAGATGTTCAGCGTGCCGGTCGAAGGCATGCCTTCGGATGTACGTCGCCGCGCCAAGGCGATCAATTTCGGCATCATCTACGGCATCTCGGCCTTCGGCCTCGCCAACCAACTTTCCATACCGCGCGAAGAAGCCAGCGATTACATCAAGCGCTATTTCGAGCGCTTCCCCGGCATCCGCGACTACATGGACAGCACCAAGGCTTTTGCCCGCGAGAACGGCTATGTCGAGACGATCTTCGGTCGGCGCGCGCATTATCCGGAAATCCGCTCATCCAACCCGCAGCACCGCGCCTTCAACGAACGCGCGGCGATCAACGCGCCGATCCAGGGCTCGGCCGCCGACATCATCCGCCGCGCCATGGTGCGCATGGATAGCGCGCTGGCGGAGGCCAAGCTTTCCGCACGCATGCTGTTGCAGGTGCATGACGAACTGATCTTCGAAACGCCCGAAGGCGAAGTCGAGGCGACGTTGCCGGTGGTGCGTTCGGTGATGGAGAATGCGGCCATGCCGGCGGTAAATCTGGCCGTGCCGCTGCAGGTCGATGCGCGCGCTGCTCATAATTGGGACGAAGCACATTGACCTCAGCTGTGAGCCGATCGGTGGGAGATCACATCCGGCGTCACGCAGATCAATGGTCCTGTCGCATTAGAGACGATATTCACTCCAGCGAGGAAGCAGGTCTTGTGATGGCAACGCCGAACTCATCGTTCATGTACGAAGGACTTGTCCGGCTTTCGTGACACTTTCCACACCAGCGCCGCCACCAGCAGCAGACATGCGATTGCTGTGATGATCACGCCCACAAAGGCCTGATCGAAAGCATATCGAGCAAGGGTCGCTACCTGCAGCGACTGATCGCTTTCCAGTCCGGCGGCCAGCATGAGGGCTTCATCAAGACTGTCGCGCGCTTGCGAAGCTATCGCGATGCCCTCGGGAAGGGTCATTGCGCGCGTATACAGGATCGACATGAGACTGCCGAGCAGCGCGATGCCGAGCGCGCCGCCGAGCTCGTAGGACACTTCCTCGACCGACGCTGCCATGCCTGCCCGCTCTTCCGGAGCCGAAAGCATGATTGCGCTGGAGGCCGCCGTCATCGCCGCGCCGACCCCGAAGCCCATCACCGCTAGCGGGGCAAGCCACACAGCCGTCTGCCCGTTATAGGCGAGAAGAAATCCCGCCAGGCCGAGGCCGGTCAGCACGAGAGCACCTATCAGGATGCGGGTCGGAGCGATGTAAGGCAGAGCCAGTCCCGTAAGCGGGCCAGCGATGAAAGCGGCCAGCGGGATCGGCAGGATCAGCAGACCTGCCTCGAGCGGCGAATAGCCCAGCACGAGCTGGAGCCTCTGGCTGAACACCAGCTCGACACCGACAAGCGCTCCCGATGCCACAAGGGCGGTCGCCACGCCCGACGAGAAACGCGGGTTGCCGAAAAGGGAGAAGTCGATCAGCGGCGCCGCACTCCGGCGCTGCCGGCGTACGAACACGATCATCGCGGCAGCGCCGATCAGGAAGGTAGCCGCAACCATGATCCATGACGGATCGCGTTTGCTGATTTCCTTGACCGCGTAGACGATGCCTATCAGACCGACCATGACCTGTATCGAGCCGACAAGATCCCACGGGCGGCTCGCGTCACCAGGGCGCGTGGCCAGTAGCAAAGCGCTTGCGAGCAGCGCCACGAGTACGATCGGAACATTGATCAGGAAGACCGAACCCCACCAGAAATACTCGAGCAACAGTCCGCCAACGACCGGACCGAGGGCGGCCCCGCCGGACGCGACCGCAGCCCAGATACCGATTGCAAAAGCGCGTTCCTTCTCGTCCTTGAAGGTAAGGCGGATCAGCGAGAGGGTGGCGGGCATCATCATGGCGGCACCGACCGCCAGAAACACGCGCGCCGCGATCAACGCGCCGGACGAAGGCGCGAATGCCGCTGCCAGCGACGCCGCCCCAAAAACCGCAAGCCCTGCCATGAACATCTGCTTGTGGCCTAGCCTGTCGCCAAGGGCGCCCAGCCCCGGCAGCAGCCCGGCCACGACCAGCGGATAGGCGTTCACGATCCAGAGCTTTTCAGTGGCAGTGGCTGCAAGGTCGTGCGTAAGCGTAGGCAGCGCTGTATAAAGCACCGTCATGTCGATGACGATCAGGAAAAGCGCGCTGGAAACTATGCCCAGAACAAGCCATCTGTTTTGGTGCGACATCGGATAGTTCCTTTAACATGCGCGATTGTCGGCGCATGACTGTCGATATAAATACGACCGTATTGAAATGGAAGAGGCAAAATGGCTGGACGTCCGCGAAGCATCGATCGGGAAAAGGTTCTGGATGCCGCCGAGGCGATCGTGGCGCAGACCGGCGCAGCGTCGCTAAGCTTCGAAGCCGTGGCCAAGGCTGCCGATATCACCAAGAGCGGCGTTCAATATTGCTTCGGTACCAAAGAGAATTTGATCCGGTCGATGATCCAGCGCTGGGGCGAATCCTTCGATCGCGACGTGATGGAGCGGATCGGCGCAGACCGGTCAGCGCGATCGATCATCAGAGGACACCTGGAAGCGACACGCGACAGCGACGAGGCGGAATATTCTCGCTCAGCAGTCATGATGACCGCGCTTCTCCAACGGCCCGATCAGGTAGCCGCTTCGCGGGAATGGTATACAAGCCGTCTCTCCGGGCTGGACATGACGAAGAAGGCGGACAGGGATGCGGCCCTTGCATTTCTCGCCGGAGAAGGCGCCTTCATGCTGCGAACGTTGGGGCTGATCGATCTCGACGAGGCGCAATGGAACGCGCTGTTTGCAGATATGCTGTCGATCGTTCGATAACGGCGCGTTGCAGCCCCTACGCAGCCATAGCCGCGCATTTGGCGCAGGTGCCGCGGAACTCTATGACCGCTTTTTTGGCGGCGAAGCCGGTCGAGCCGACCCACTGGTCGAGTTGCTTGCCGACGACCTCATCGGAAAACTCGGACACCTGTCCGCATTTATCGCAGATGGCGAAGGCGATCATGCGGTGGCTGTGGTCGTGCGGCTCGGCGCAGGCAACGAAGGCGTTCATGCTTTCGAGCCGATGGACGAAGCCGGCATTCATCAACCCATCGAGCGCACGATAGACCTGCAAGGGCGCGCGAAAACCCTGTTCGCGCAGGAGATCCAGCAAAGTGTAGGCGCTGAGCGGCCCGGTCGACGCCTCGAGTTTTTCGAGCACGCGCAACTGGTTCTTCGTCAGCGTATCCCTTGCCGCCATGATGGTGCCTTCAATCCGTTTGCCTTGCCTGGCATCTTCGCCTGAAACGCCTGCAATGTCATTCATCAGACATCAAATAGCGATCGGCCACGGATTTTGCCACTGTCTCGATCGGCAAAGCGATGACCGCTGAACGCGCATCACGAAAACGGCAGCGGGATCGCTCCGGCCGCCGCCTGTTTGCCCCTGCCCTCGATTACAGCTTTGTCCAGGCCGCGTTTTTCTTCGACGATTTCACGCAAGCCTCGACGAAGGCAACGCCTTCGACACCGTCCTGCACCGTTGGATAGACGACATCCTTGGCCGGTTTGCCATTCTTCTTGCGCGCCGCGCGAATGGCCCGGGCGGCTTCGGCGTAGATCGTGGCAAAGCCTTCGAGATAGCCTTCGGGGTGGCCGGGCGGCACGCGGCTGACGCGGGCTGCCGCAGGTCCGGCACCAGCACCACCGCGCGTGATCAGCCGCTTGGGCTCGCCGAAGGGCGTGAACCAGAGATAATTCGGGTCGGCCTGCACCCATTCGATGCCGCCCTTGGTGCCGTAGACACGCAGCTTCAGCCCGTTCTCGTTACCGGGCGCGACCTGGCTTGCCCAGATCATCCCCTTCGCACCGCCCTTGAAGCGCAGCATGACGTGAGCGTTGTCGTCGAGCAGGCGGCCCTTGACGAAGGCGTCGAGATCGGCCGACAGGCTGTCGAGTTCAAGCCCGGTAACGAAGCGGGCAAGGTTATAGGCATGGGTGCCGATATCGCCGGTCGAGCCGCCAACGCCGGACTGTTTCGGATCGACCCGCCAGGCGGCCTGCTTCGAGCCAGTGTCTTCCGCCTTTTCAGTCAGCCAGTCCTGCGGATACTCGGCCTGCACCACGCGGATGTCGCCAAGCTGGCCCTTCTGGATCATTTCGCGGGCCTGCCGGATCATCGGATAGCCGGTGTAATTGTGGGTGAGCACGAACACCTTGCCCGACTTTTCCACCAATGCCGCTAGCTTTTTCGCATCGGCCAGCGTCGAGGTAAGCGGCTTGTCGCAGATGACGTGGATGCCGGCTTCCAGGAATGCCTTGGCGGCGGGGTAGTGCATGTGGTTCGGCGTCACGATCGCGACCGCCTCGATGCCGTCCGGACGCCTGGCCTCGGCCTTGGCCATTTCCTGAAACGAGCCGTAGTTGCGCTCGGGATCAAGGCCGAGCTCCGCGCCGGATGCCTTGGCTCTTTCGGGGCTGGACGACAGCGCGCCGGCAACCAGCACGAACTCGCCATCGATGCGTGCCGCAATACGATGCACGCCGCCGATGAAGGCGCCCTGCCCGCCGCCGACCATGCCGTAGCGGATCGGTCCGCCGCCAGATTCGATTTTCGTGCCGCTGACCATGATGTCCTCCTTGACTGTAATGACGCCCCCTCCCCCTTGAGGGGAGGGTCGGACGGCGAAGCCGTCCGGGGTGGGGTCGTCGATGAAAGTCTCGACCTCGCTGTCTCGTTCATCCGGATAAAGGGACGTCGCGCACTGCCGCGGCGACCCCACCCGGCGGCTTTGCCGCCACCCTCCCCTCAAGGGGGAGGGAACCGGCGCTCAAATCCCCATCATCGCCCGCAGCAGCTTCTTGTCGGTCGCTCCGCCGGCGAAATCGTCGAACGCCTTTTCCGTCACGCGGATGATGTGGTGGTCGATGAATGGCGCACCTTCGGCTGCACCGACTTCCGGGTGCTTCAGGCAGCATTCCCACTCCAGCACCGCCCAGCTGTCATAATTGTAGGCGGCGAGCTTGGAGAAGATGCCACCGAAATCGACCTGGCCGTCGCCAAGCGAGCGGAAGCGCCCGGCGCGGCCGACCCAGCCCTGATAGCCGGAATAGACGCCTTGGCGGCCGTCCGGATTGAACTCAGCGTCCTTCACATGAAACGCCTTGATGCGCTCATGGTAGATGTCGATGAAGGCGAGATAATCGAGCTGCTGCAGCAGGAAATGCGAAGGGTCGTAGTTGATGTTGCAGCGCTTGTGGCCGCCGACCGCATCGAGGAACATCTCGAAGGTCACGCCGTCGAAGACATCCTCACCGGGATGGATCTCGTAGCAGAGATCGACGCCGGCATCTTCATAAGCATCGAGGATCGGCTTCCAGCGCTTGCCGAGTTCGCCAAAGGCTTCCTCGATCAGGCCGGCGGGCCGCTGCGGCCACGGATAGAGATAGGGGAACGCCAGCGCGCCGGTGAAGGAAACGCTCGCCTTGAGGCCGAGATTCTTCGACGCCTTGGCGCCGAACTTCATCTGCTCGACCGCCCATTTCTGCCGTGCCTTGGGATTGTTGTGGACCGCGGCCGGCGCGAAGCCGTCGAACTGGCTGTCATAGGCCGGATGCACCGCGACCAGCTGGCCCTGAAGATGCGTCGACAGTTCGGTGATCTCGACGCCAGCCTCGGCGCAGGTGCCTTTCACCTCGTCGCAATATGTCTTGGACGACGCAGCCTTCTTGAGGTCGAACAGCCGTCCGTCCCAGGTCGGTATCTGCACGCCCTTGTAGCCGAGCCCGGCGGCCCATTCGGCAATGCTCTTCAACGAATTGAAGGGGGCTGCATCTCCCGCAAACTGCGCCAGAAAAATCCCCGGGCCTTTCAATGTGGTGGCCATTTTGTTCCTCCCTCTCCTCAACCGCGCAACGTATCCACAGCCGCAGGTTACATCAAACCATCGGCCAGTTCGCGCAAATGTCTTTGTCTATCAACAGCCTCTCTGGTAATACCAAATTGATTTTTTTGGTCAAGTCGAGCATTCAAAACCACCGGACATCCATTTTTTGCAGGACTCGAAATTATACCTTTTTATATCAGCATGTTAGTTGAAACCGCAGTTGATTTTCGTCACCGTCTTGCGGGCTTTTTGGAAATCGTCTAGTAAACCTCTCATACCCAATTGGTCGAACCAGTTTGCAAAACTGCGCGCCTTGTGGGGAGGAGAAGTTGTTTCGCCTTTCGGCGGGGCTGATTGCAGGCGAATGTTTGAAAAGGAACGATCATGCATCTTTCGACGCATAACTGGATGCGCGCCGAGCCGCTGGCCAAGACGCTCGCGCGGATCAAGAAATACGGCTACGAGAGCATCGAAATCTCCGGCGAGCCGACGCAGTACGACGTCAAGGAAACGCGCGCCCTGCTCAAGGAGCATGGCATTCGCTGCTGGGGTGCGGTGACGCTGACGCTGGGCGAGCGCAATCTTGCTGCCAAGGACGAAGGCCAGCGCGCGCGTTCGGTCGATTACGTGAAAAGCGTCATCACCATGGTCAGCGAGCTCGACGGTGAGATCATCACGCTGGTGCCTGCGACCGTCGGCAAGGTGGTGCCGGACGGCACCGAGGAAGAAGAGTGGAAATGGGTGGTCGACGCCACCCGCGAGTGCTTCGCCCATGCACAGAAGAAAGGCGTGCGGATCGCGGTCGAGCCGCTGAACCGCTTCGAGACCTATTTTTTCAACCGCGCGTCCCAAGCCCTGGCGCTGGCCGACGCGGTAAGCCCTGAATGCGGCGTCTGCCTCGATGCGTTCCACCTCAATATCGAGGAAGAGAACATGTATGACGCGATCCGGCTCGCCGGAAAGCGCCTGTTCGACTTCCATGTCGCCGACAACAACCGCTTTGCCGCAGGACTCGGCCAACTCGACTGGCCGAAGATCATCGGCACGCTGAGAGAGATCGGCTACGACGGAGCCGTCACCAACGAGTTCGTCGCGCCCGTCGACCGCACGCCGGCCAACAAATACCCGACGATGGTGGAGCGCAATCCGGTCGACATACCGCCGGAGCAGCTCAAATTCATTCAGGACCACGGCTCAAGCCTTCTGACCGAAGACTTCTATGCCGACCAGATGCGCATTACGGCGGAAACCATTCTGCCGCTGATCAAGTAGGACGCCGGCAGACCGGCAATTTTGAGCCCTTTCGCCCGGACACGGCGGAAGGGCTGGGGAGAATTATGCGCATAAAGCACGTACAGGCATGGTGGGTCCGCATACCCATCGCAGCAGATCGCCAGCACCGCAGCGACTTCGGGCAGGTTCAAACCTTCGACGCCGCGATCCTGCGCATCGAGACCGACGATGGTCTCGTCGGCTGGGGCGAAGGCAAGAACGCCGCCGGCAGTGCCGGCACGTATGGCGCGCTCGTCCATATGCTCAACCACGAGATCGGCCCGCAACTGATCGGTCGCGAGGCCGGTGACATCGGCGTGATCTGGGAGATGCTCTACAACGGCGTGCGGCACGAATCCGCTTCCGCGTCCGGCCATGCAATGCCGCAGCTGGCGCGACGCGGCCTCTCCATCGCCGCCATCAGCGCCGTCGACATTGCGCTTTGGGATATTCTGGGCAAGTCGCTCGGGCAACCGGTCTGGCGACTGCTCGGCGGGCGCAAGCTGGAGCGCATGCCGGCCTATGCCTCCGGCGGCTGGGCGAATGCGGAGACAATCGGCGACCAGCTCAAATCCTATATCGACCGCGGCGGGTTCAAGGCGGTGAAGATGCGCGTCGGCGCCATGGACGGGGCGCCGCATATTTCGGCAGCGCGCGTGCGAGCTGCCCGCAAGGCGCTCGGCCCGGATGTCGAGATCATGGTCGATGCGCATGGCACCTACACGGTGGCCGAGGCCAAGCGTTTCATCAACCTGGTTTCGGACTGCGACCTCGCCTGGTTCGAGGAGCCGGTGATTGCCGACGACAAGCAGGGCATGGCGGAGGTTCGCGCGGCTGGTTGCGTGCCGATCGCGACCGGTGAAAGCGAGGCGACGCGCTATGCCTTCCGCGATCTCGCCGTGCTCAAATCGGCCGATATCTTCCAGCCTGATCCCGCCTTTTGCGGCGGCATCAGCGAGGCGATGAAGATCGGCACCATCGCCAGCGCCTTCAATCTGCGCTTCGCGCCGCATCTGTGGGCCGGTGCGCCCTGCTTTTTTGCCGGGCTTCACGTTTGCGCCGCCTCGCCCGCCAGTTTCACCATCGAATATTCGCTTGGCGCAAATCCGATGATCCATGATCTGATCGAGGAGACGGTTGAGGCAAGCGACGGTATGATCGCCATCCCCGATTCTCCCGGTCTGGGGTTCACGGTCTCCGAACGGTTCCTGGAGGCCCACGCACAGAGCACCTGAAGATGAAAGAAAAAAACCTGCTGGCGGATCTCGCCTCCTACCTGTTCTCCTGCTCCAACGCAGAAAGCGGGCGCACGCCCTCGGAGCGTGAACTGGCCGAGCATTTTGCCGTCAGCCGCGGCCAGATCCGGGAGTCGCTGGCGATTCTGGAAGCGATGCGCATCGTCGAACGGCGGGCGAAGTCCGGCATCTATCTGACAACGCGGCAGGCCAGCGTCGAGGCGATGGCGCTGTTTGCCAAGGCCGGCCTGCCGCTCGACCCGATCCAGATCTACGAGACGGTGGAACTGCGCAAGATCCACGAGATCAAGGCTGCAGAACTCGCCTGTTCGCGCGCAATAGAAGAGAATTATGAGCGGCTGCGCGAAATCCTCAAAGCGTCCGAAGACCGCCTCGCCAGCGGCGAACCGCTCGGAAAGCTCGACCGGGATTTCCATCTCGAAATCGTGCGGGCGACCCAGAACAGTGTCTTCCACAAGATCTGCAGTGTCTATTACCTGATGGGCGAGGAGCGCCTGCCGATCTATTTCAGCGACCCCGAACGTGGCCGCCGCTCGCATGCCGAACACATCCAGATCTATGAAGCGCTGCTGCGCCGCGACGGCAATCTCGCGCAGGCGTTGATGAGCGCGCATCTGCAAGGCGCCGAGAGCTACTGGAAAGACCTCATCGACGGCGTCGAGGCCGGCGACGCCGAGCGAAAGCCGGAGCAGGTCTGATCTGTGGCGACGATCTTTTCCACCCATGCATTGCATCCGAAGGCAACGGCAATGCTCGCCGAACATGGCGATCTGGTCATCGCGTCGGCGCTGGATGATGCGACTTTGGTGCGTGAAGCGGAAAATGCCGACATCGTCATCGTGCGCGCGCCGCTGCCCCCTGCCCTTTTTGCGAACGCACCGAAGCTGCGCGCGGCGATCCGCCATGGCGCCGGGCTCGACATGATTCCGGTGGACGTAGCAACCAAGGCCGGCGTGCTGATCGCCAACGTGCCAGGCGTCAATGCCCGCTCGGTCGCCGAGCATGTGGTCTTCGTGACGCTGGCGCTGCTGCGCCGGTTCCGTGCCGTCGACACCGACCTGCGCGCGCAAGGCTGGCTTGCCGGGCGCGAACACGCCAACTTCGCAGGCGAGCTTGCCGGCCGCACGATGGGTATCATCGGCATGGGCAATGTCGGGCGGGCGGTCTTTTCCATTGCCCGCGATGGCTTCGGGATCGACGTGATCGCCAACAGCCGCAATCCGAAAAGCCTGCCGGAGGGTGCGCGCTTCGCCACCGTCGACCAACTTGTCCAAGAAAGTGACATCATCGTGCTCTGCTGCCCGCTGACGCCGGAAACCACGGGCCTGCTGAGCCGCGAGCGCATCGGCCGTATGAAGCCGGGCGCCCTGCTGATCAATGTTTCGCGGGGACCGGTGGTCGACGATGACGCGCTGATCGAAGCGCTACGCGACGGCTCTATCGGAGGTGCAGCGCTCGATGTGTTTTCGACCCAGCCGCTGCCGCCGGACCACCCCTATTTTTCGTTCCCGAATGTGATCATCACCCCTCACATGGCCGGCATCACCGAAGAGAGCATGGAGCGCATGGGCACGGGTGCCGCGGCGGAGGCAATCCGCGTGCTTGGCGGCGAACTGCCGGTCAATCTGCGCAATCCGGAGGCGGTGGAGGCCTATCGGCGACGGTTTGGGGGGTGAAGCGGCGGCCTCTTCCTTCTCCCCTTGTGGGAGAAGGTGGATTGGCGCGCAGCGCCAAGACGGATGAGGGGTGCTGGAAGAAACTCCAGCGTCTGCGATCCGTCCAACACCCCTCATCCGACCTCCCCTTCGGGTCGGCCACCTTCTCCCACAAGGGGAGAAGGGAGAGGCGCGCTTCATCATCGCCACGCCTGCTTTCGCATCTGGCCATTGTCAAAGATCGGGAAGCGGGACGCTTGGCCGTGCCTTCCTAGTGTTTAGTACGTGGCGCGACTTCCGCGCCCCGCTCGTTAGTCACTCGAAAAGCCAAATCGTTGGCTTTTCGTCCGCTGCGCGGACCGTTCCTAACCTGTCCCGAAGTCGGCCGGTCACAACGCCCGCTCCATGTACATTCCATGGACAAGACGCCGCGGGTTCTCCGCATCCTGCGCGATCTGCCCTCGATCCTTCCGCCACAGGCTTGTGCCTGCAGCTTCCAGCCAGGGCATGCGGCCGCAGGACGCCGGCCTGTGTCGGGCCCTCGGGTTCCTGGCTACCACACCAGGGCGGGAGGTCACCGCCACTCCCCCTTGATCCCGGTTCCAGAACCCGGTCCCGCAAGAGCGATGGGGGGATTATGGGTGAAGGCTGATGGGGTGGGGAAAAACAAGGCGCGAGAAAATTTACTGGGTCAATGAAAACAAAGGGTCGAGTGGAAGCTGGGTGAAATCTTTTCCACTTTCAACGTCGATCATCCTGCACCGCAGTGGCCTTCACAGATATTCAGGCATTGATCCCGGGTCTCCGCATTCGCTTCGCCCGGGATGACGAATGGCATGTTTGGCCTTCGCCAATCGTCAGCGCTGGCGCCCGGCAATTGCGTCTCTGGCCTTAAACAACGTTTGCGATTAGCGGCGACACCCCTTTCCTCGTCATCCTGGGCGGAGCATGCGCGAAGCGAATGCGCAGACCCGGGATCCATGCCGGAATTGCGGAGAGCTTCGTCGGTGCAAAACCGCGTCGACGTCAGGGCCGAGCCGAGTCCGACGATGCGCTGACCAATAGATCCCGGATAACCTTCGCTTCGCTGCGGTTTCCGGGATGACGATCTCGTTAATCTCCCAGCGCAGCCTCCACAGCCGCAGCAATGGCAAGCAGGCGGCGGTCGTGGCCGTGGCGGGCGAAGAGCATCAGGCCGGCGGGTAAGCTCATGCCGGGCATGGGCAGCGAGATGGAGGTCAGGTCGAACTGGTTGGCGACCTGTGGGTTGCGCAGCAGAAGGCCGTCCGCGCGGTCCTGAAGCGCGCGGTCACTTTCGAGCAGCGCGATCTCGGGTGCGATGATCGGCACCGTCGGCAGCGCCAGGACATCGAGGGGAGCGAGGCGCCCATCCATGGCGCGGGCGAGTTCGCCGCGCCGCTTGATGAGCTTTATGTAAGCGGAGGCGGACACGGACAGGCGGCGCGCCAGCGGTCCGGCGACGCGCGGATCGACCCGTGCTGCCAGTTCGGGGTCGGCCAGCCAGTCGGCGTGAACCGATGCTGCCTCGATGCCTGCTATGGTGCCATCTTTGGTGGCGTCGATCATGGCGCTGACGAGATCGTCTATTGCGTGATCGATCAGGCGCGCGCCGCCTTTCTCCAGCAGGTTCAGGGATCGTTGGAAGCCGCTTGCTACGGCAGGTTCCAAGCCTTCGAGGAGGCGGCCTTTCGGTACGCCTATGCGAAGACCCGCCAAGGGCAGAGGAACAAGCGGGACGGGTTCGCCGCCGGCCATGATCGCGTCGGCCAGCACGCAATCCGCGACAGTCTTGGCCAGCGGACCGACCGAATCCAACGTGAAGGACAGAGGGAAAACGCCGTCGAGCGGGATCCGGCTTGCCGTCGGCTTGAAGCCGACCACACCGTTGAGGGCTGCCGGGATGCGCACTGAGCCGCCGGTGTCCGAGCCGATGGCGATTTCGCTGGTGCCTTCAGCTGCAGACACGCCGGCACCGGAAGACCAGCCGCCGGGAATGCGGGTCGGATCGGCGGCGTTGCCCGGCGTGCCGAAATGCGGATTGATGCCGACGGCGGTGAAGGCGAATTCGGTCATGGCCGTCTTGCCGATGATAACCGCGCCGGCCTGGCGGAGGCGGCGCACTATGAGCGCGTCCCGCTCTGCCGCCGGTACATCGCGGCGGATGGCAGAACCGGCAAGGGTGGGCTCGGCGGCGACGTCGAACAGATCCTTGATCGAGACGATTTTTCCATCCAGCGGCCCGAGCGAGACGCCGGCCTTGTCGCGCGCATCCGAGGCATCGGCGGCTGCGCGTGCGGCTTGGGGATAGAGCTTAGTGAAGACACGCTCTTCGGCGGCGCGCGTGAACAGGCGGGCAAGCGTGGCTTCGAGGCGGTCGCGTGATGACGGCATGGCTCTCCCGGCTTGCTTCGGCCCCCAGCTGCTCGATACAAGAGCGCAGGCGCGCCATAAGGCGCACAGGCCGCTCTTCGATTCAACCGGGGTTCGCGAAGAATCGATTGTGGCAAGCGGAGCGCCGGGCAGGACAAACGCCGCAACAAAACGGGAAGCGTGATGCAGAAGACGATCGAGACGATAAAGGGCAATGACGACGCGATAAGCTATGAATTTCCCGTCTTTCGCATTGCCGGCTCATCGCCGGACGCGCCGTCGGCCTATATCCAGGCTGCGTTGCACAGCGATGAGTTACCCGGCGTGGTGGCGATCGACGCGCTGATGCCGAAACTGCGCAAGGCGCAAGCCGAAGGCCGGATACGCGGCGCGCTGACCATCGTGCCGCGCGCCAATCCAGTCGGCCGGTCGCAGCAGTTTTTCGGCGCACCCCAGGGCCGTTTCCATCTCGGCACGCGAACCAATTTCAATCGCGATTTTCCCCTGATCGGCCGGCCGGACGCCGGCCTGCTGCCCGGCGACGACAGACCGATGCATGCGGACCAGCGGCTGAAGGCCCGGCTGTTGAAACTGTCGCTCGGCCACGACATCGTGCTCGACCTTCACTGCGATGACGAGGGCCTGCCCTATCTCTACGTGCAAAAGGAACTTTGGCCGGCGATGGCCGACTGCGCGGCCTGCATGGGCGTCGAGGCGGTCATTTTGTGGAGCGATGCTTCCGGCGCCTCCTTCGACGAAGCGGCCCTCTACCCCTATCTGCAACTTCCGGCCGGCGAAGCAAGGCTGGAGCGTCGCGCCGTGACCACGGTGGAGTATCGCGGCATTCTCGATGTGGAAACCGGCCTTGCCGGAGCCGACGCCGAGGGGCTCTATCGACTGCTGGTGGCGCGCGGCGTGGTCGAGGACAAATCGGTGACTACGCCCAAGGAATTCAAGGGCGAGGTCGCGCCGATCGATCATATCGACATGGTGCCCTCGCCCTGCGCCGGTGCAGTCCTCTACGACGTCAAGCCGGGCGACCGGGTTGCGGCAGGCCAGCGCATTGCGACGATCGTCACGGCGCCGGGCGAGGAAGGCGGGCGCGTGGAGGTGCTTGCGCCGCAGGCGGGTTTCATCCTGACGCGGCGGTCCTCACGCGCGACACTGGCGGGGGGCGATCTGGTCAAGCTGGTGGGCGACCGTCGCAGCGCTGATGCACGATCGGGCGCGCTGGAGGCGTAAAACTAGAGCATGAACCCGAAAAGTTGCAGACTTTTCGGACAAGATCATGGCTCAGAATCAATACGCTAGAGCGAGATAGCGATTCAACGAGAAATCATCTCGCTCTAGCCGGCGTGGCGCAGGCTGACGCCGCTGGCGCGATCGAACAGCACGACCTTGTTCGGGTTCCAGGCAAACCGCACCGCATCTTCGAGCGCGACGTCGGTGCGGGCCGGAACGGTGGCGCGCAGCATGATGTCGCCGACGCGCAAGGTCAGGATTTTTTCGACGCCGTGATTTTCGACGTCGTGCACCTTGGCCTCGACCGGTGCGCCGGCTTCCAGATGCAGGTCCTCCGGGCGGATACCGAAGACGAGCGGGCGGTCCCCTTCCGCCGCGCTCGTCCCGGTCGCCCCCGTAAAGGGCAGTTCGAAATTCTTCTGCGTCATCACGGCCTTGCCCGAACGCAGTTCGCCCTCGATCAGGTTCATCGGCGGCGAGCCGACGGAGCGGGCGACGAAGGTGTTGAGCGGGTTGTTGTAGATCTCGTTCGGCGTGCCGACCTGGACCAGATGGCCTTCGTTGAGAACGCCGATCTTGTCGCCCATCGACATCGCCTCGATCTGGTCGTGGGTGACGAACAGGAAGGTCGCGCCGAGATTGACCTGCAGGTTCTTGAGTTCGGTGCGCAGCGCCTCGCGCAGCTTGGCGTCAAGCGCCGACAGGGGCTCGTCCATGAGGAAGACGCGCGGCTTGCGCACGATCGCGCGACCGATGGAAACGCGCTGCATCTCGCCGCCGGAGAGGCGGTCGGTCTTGCGGTCGAGCAGATGCTCGATGCGCAGTGTCTTGGCGACGCGGTTGACGCGCTCATCGATCTCGGCGCGCTCGAGGCGGCGGATTTTCGCCTTCAGCGGGAATTCGAGATTTTCGCGCACGGTGTAGCGCGGATAAAGCGAATATTGCTGCAGCACCAGCGCCACGTCGCGCTCGGCCGCGCCCCATGGACCGACATCGACGCCGTCGATGAGGATGTCGCCCTCGGTCGGCGTTTCGAGCCCGGAGATGAGGCGCAGCGTCGTCGTCTTGCCGGCACCCGTCTGGCCGAGAAGGACGAAGAACTCGCCGTCCTGGATTTCGAGGTCGAGGCCCTTGAGCGCGGTGTGTGCGCCGAACTTTTTCGTGATGTTCTTCAGCTGGATATGGGCCATCAGAGCCGAACTCCGAGCGAATTGCCGCTCTTGGTGTCGAAGAAATGCGCCTGGGTCGGGTCGATGCGGGCGAAGACCTTGTCGCCGGCGCTGGCGACGAAGCCGCTGCGCGTGCGGGCGCGCAGCATCTGCGAGCCGAGCTTCAGGTCGACGATATCGTAGGAGCCGAGCGGCTCGATGATCTGCGCCTCGACCGGCAGAAAGCCTTCGCGCGCCTGATGCTCGACCATGACGCCTTCCGGGCGGATGCCGAGCGCCAGGCTGCCATTGGCGCCCTTGAGGCGGTCGATCTTGCCGAGCAGTTCATTGGGGAAGGCAAAACCCTTTTCGGCGCCGTCGACGGTGACGCGGGCCGAACCCGCCTCCTCCGAGACCTGGGCCTTGGCGATGTTCATGACCGGGCTGCCGACGAACTGGGCGACGAAGAGATTGGCCGGGTAGGAATAGACCTCCGATGGGCTACCCACCTGCTGGAGAATGCCTTCATGCATGATGACGATGCGGTCGGCGAGGCTCATCGCCTCGACCTGGTCGTGGGTGACGTAGATAGTGGTCGAGCCCTGCTCCAGATGCAGGCGCTTGATCTCGGCCCGCATCTCCTCGCGCAGCTTGGCGTCGAGCGCACCGATCGGCTCGTCCATAAGCATGGCTTTCGGCCGGCGAACGAGCGCACGGCCGATAGCCACGCGCTGCATGTCGCCGCCGGAAAGCGCAGACGGTCTGCGGTTCAGGAGGTCGGTGATGCGCAGCACGCCGGCGATGCCACGCACCGCCTTGTCCACTTCGCTGCGGCTCATGCGTGTCGCCCGCAGCGGAAAGGCTATGTTCTCGTAGACCGTCATGTGCGGGTAGAGCGAGAAGGACTGGAACACCATGGCGATGTCGCGGTCCGAGCATTTGAGATGCTGCACCGCCTGGCCGTCGATGAGGATATCGCCCTCGTCGATCGTCTCCAGCCCGGCAATGGCGCGCAGCGTCGTCGTCTTGCCGCAACCGGATTGGCCGAGCAGCACGATGAATTCATTGTCCTCGATCTTGAGGTTGAGGTCCTTGATGACCTGAACGGCGCCGAAGAATTTCTGGATGCCGCGAAGCTCGATCTGGGTCACGAGTGGCCCTCCTTGCCGCGCGGGCCTTCCACTTCGGTCACCACCTTGGAGCCGAACCAGTTGGTGCACATGAAGGTTATCAGGCCGACAATAATGACGGTCAGTCCATAGCGATGCAGGAACAGGTTCCACGGCTGGCACAGGGCGATAATGCCCAGCACCATGACGATCTCGGCTATGCGCTGAAGAGTATCGCTGCGGATCATTTGCGGATCGCTCCGAAGGACATGCCGCGCAGCAGGTGGTTGCGCAGGAGGAATGTGAAGATCGCTACCGGCAGCAGGAACAGGAAGGTTCCGGCGGCGATCACCGTCCAGTCGGGCAGGCCGGAACCGACCTGCGAGGGAATGAAGGGCGGCGCGGTCTGGGCGCGGCGGTTGGTCATGATCAGCGCGAAAGCGTATTCGTTCCATGCCGTGATGAAGCAGAACACGGCAGTGGCTGCGATGCCGGTGGCGGCTTCGGGCAGGACGATCTTGAAGAAGGCCTCCATGCGCGTGTAGCCGTCGACAAGGGCCGCCTCCTCATACTCCTTGGGTATCTCGTCGATGAAGCCCTTCATGAGCCAGACCGAGAAGGAAAGGTTGAAGGCGGTATAGAGGATGATCAGGCCCCAATGCGTGTCGTTGAGGCCGACCGCGCGGTACATCAGGAACATCGGGATGGCCACCACGACGGGCGGCAGCATACGCGTCGACAGGATGAAGAAGAGCAGGTCCTGCTCGCCTTTCACCTTGAAGCGCGAAAACCCGTAGGCGGTGAAGGTGCCCATGCCGACCGCGAGCACGGTCGACGTGATGGCCACGATGAGCGAGTTCATGAAGCGGCTGGGATAGCCGGAAAGCTGGACCTCGCCCTTGCCGGAACGCACGACCTTTTCGCCGCCGTCGAAGACGAGACGCTCCCACCACGGGGCGGCGGCATATTCTTCAGGCGTCGGGGCCGAGCGCAGTTGTGCACGCTTGGTGAAGAGCTTCACGAAGGGCGAAATCTCGGGCTCGAAGACCACAGTCGGCGGTATCGTGGTCGCCAGATTGCGCGGCTTGAAGGCGGTCGAGGTGATCCAGTAGATCGGCGCCAGGAAGATCAGCGTCACGATCAGGACAATGACGACGGCAAAGCGGTTGAGCGCGATTTCGCTGCCGGTGCGAACTGCAGCCATCTCAGCGCTCCTTCACTTTGTTCAGGTACTTCACGTAGATGTTGGTGATGGCGATGACCATGATCAGCACGATGTAGGCGAGCGCGCAGGACCGTCCGGTCTGCCACTCCTGGAACGCCATCTTGTAGAGCCGGATCGATATGACCTCGGTGGTCGGCTGGCTGGTCAGGATGTAGGCCAGATCGAAGGTCTTGAAGGCTTCCATGGTGCGGAAGATGATGGCGATCATCAGGATGGGTGCTACCAGCGGCAGCGTGATGCGGAAGAAGGTGTAGAACGAGCCGGCGCGGTCGATGGCGGCGGCTTCGTAGAGATGCTTTGGCACCGCCGACAGGCCGGCGAGCGACAGCAGCATGACGAAGGGCGACCACATCCAGATATCGGTGATAGCGACCGCGTAGAGCGCCATCTTGGGATTGGCCAGCCACTCGAAATTGCCGAGGCCCAGCGCATAGTTGATGACGCCCCATGACGGGTCGTAGAGCAGCTTCCAAAACAGGCCGACGACGGCCATGGACAGCATCATCGGCAGGAGCAGCAGCGTCGTGATCAGCCCCTTGAAGGGGATGTCGCGGTTGAGCAGCATCGCCACGCCGAAACCGACCAGCACCTGCCCCGTGACCGAGACGATGACATATTGGGCGGTGATGGCGAAGTTCGACCAGATGAAGGGGTCGTTCAGAAGCTCGCGATAATTCTGCAGGCCGACGAAATTGGCCGGCGCGTTGGTGGAAGCACGGAAATCGGTGAAGGAATAATAGAGCGAGTAAAGCAGCGGAAAGATGTTGAAGACGATCAGAAACAGGATCGTCGGAATGATGAACAGGTTGCGGATCGAGATGTCGCTCATGCCGCGGCTGGCTGCACGCGTGCGCTGATCGAGCGTGGTCATGACTGCTGTCGCCAAGAAACTCTCCTCCTCCGAGAGGCTTCCGATATTTTATCCGCCGGACCTGCGCTGTTGCCGCGCCTCGATGGATCTGGCGAAAGAAAAGGAGGAGGCGCTTTAGGCACCCCCTCCAAGGGGTATAGGTGTTTACTGACCGCGGCCGTATTTGGCGAAGGTCGCTTTCCAGTCGCCGGCCAGCGCGTCGAGCACTTCCTTCGACGAGCCTTCGCCGCCGACGATGTGCGGATAGAGACGCTGGTTGAGCTGCTGGAGCAGTTCGGCATATTCCGGCACCGCCCAGAAATCCTTCACCTTGAACATGGTCTCGTAGAAGGCCTTGTTGTAGGGCGTGGCGTTCTGGAATTCGGCCGATTCAAGCACGGCCTTCGAGCAGGTGTAGCCGCCGAGTTCGGCCCACTTCTTCTGGGTATCGTCCTTGATGAACCATTCGAGGAATTTCAGCGCCTCTTCCTGGTTCTTGGAATAGGACACGATCGAAATACCCTGTCCGCCAAGGGCTGCGAACTGGTCGCCATCCGGCCCCGGAGGGTTGGCGAAGAAGCCCGTGTTCTTGGCGTGCGGATTGGTCGCCTCGTTCAGCAGCGAGGGGAAGAAAGCAAAATAGTTCATGCTCATTGCCGCCAGGCCTTCGGTGATGGCCTGGTTGTTTTCGACGAAGAAGGTCTTGGCCCAGCCCGGAGGCGTGAACTTGTAGAGCTCCTTGTAGGCGTCGAGGGCAGCGACCGCCTTGTCCGAGTTGATGATGCCGTCGACCTTGTAGGTCGTGTAATCACCAAGCTCGCCGCCATAGCTGAACAGCGCGTTTTCGAAGCCCATCGCCATCGCGTCATAGGAATTGTCGGTGTAGATGGCGATGCCGTAGCGCTTCTCGTCCGGGCGATAGAAGAACTCGGAAATGTCGCGCAGCGCCTTCCAGTCCTTCGGCACGTCGAGCTCGTAGCCATATTTGGCCTTGAAGGCTTCCTTCTCCTTCGGGTCCTCGAACCAGTCCTTGCGATAGGACCAGCCGACGGCGTCACCCTCGAGCGGGATCGCCCAGTACTTGCCGCTATTGCCGGGATATTCGGCATAGGACTTGACGGTGGCGGGCGCCATGACCTCGCCGAGATTGTGCTTCTTGAAGAAGTCGGTCAGGTCGACATAGTGACCGCCGGTCGAGCCGGCGCCGAGCCATTGCGAGTCACCGACGACCATGTCGTAGGCATCGCCCTTGGCGTTGAATTCGGTGAAGGTCTTGGTCTGGAAATCGGCCCAGGGCGTCGTTTCGACGGTGACCTTCACACCGGTTTCGGCTTCATACTGGTTGACCAGTTCCTGAAGATAGTTGGCCGGATCCCATTCCGCCCAGAATATGGTCAGTTCCTGTGAAAAAGCCGAAGTGCTGCAGGCTAGCGATAGGCCGATACCGGCAAGCAGGCCGGTCAATGTCTTGCGCATTATGCGTTCCTCCCGTGGTGCGCAACTCTACCTCTTGGTCGGGCAGCGCGCGGCGCTGCTCCGGGTAGTCTTTCAGTGCTGCTGCTTTGGGGCGCGGTCCTCCTCGACCTGCCCTGAACCGATTTAGGCGACAATGCCCAATCCGCTCCTCCTGTCCATCTGGTATTACCAATTGGCGCTTTGCCGTCAAGTGCTTTCTTTGATGGAGCCGGGGCTAACCTGACACGGCTTCACAAGAATTTTATATTTATTCCGGCTTCTGCATGTCAGAAACCGATAGAAATCCGTTATAGACATAGACCACTAGCGACACAGCAAAACATCAAATCTGGTAGAACCAGATTTGCACGCCTGCTTGCGCAGACCAATGCCGCCTCTTCTATGCCGCACCACCCTCGCTGATTGCAGCGCGCACAAGCGCTGCAGCTGCCCATTGCGCGACCGAGCGGGTTTCCTCGCTGCCCAAACCCCACATATCCTTCAGCACGATCAGCACCTCGACGCCGAAAACGAGCGACAGCGACTGCGCCAGCCGCTCGCTTGCCGCGGGCGAAATCAAACCACCGAGCGGAGCGATCGCCTCGCGCAGAAGCTCGACGCGATGACCGCGCGTGAGCTGCGGCTCGGCGCCCAGCGTGCCGGCCTGGCGCCGGGCCCACTGGTCCAGCGACAGCTTCAGCGCGGCCTTGAAGGTCGCCTCGAATTCCTCGATGCGCGGCAGCGATGTGCCGATGAGATCGGCGACGCGTTCGCCTGTGTCCTTCGAATTTGAACGCCAGTCGAGGATCGGGCCAAGCCCCTCGTCGACCACGGCCTGCACAAGGGCGGCCTGGCTTGGGAAATAACGATAGGCCGTCGCGCGCGACACGCCGGCTGCTTCCGCCGCCTCGCTGACCGAAGGCGTCGCGCCGGCCTGCATCAGCCGGATTGCCGTATCCAGCATGAGCCGGCGCGTGCGCGCCCGGGGGCCGCGCTCGGCTTCTTCGACGATTTCGGCTTGTTGACGTGAGACTGCCATATCAATACGATACGCGCGTCTCAAAAATTTGCAATGGTTGAATCAGCCGTTCGGAAACATGACGGAGACAGGCTGCGACGGGGGAAAATGGTCGCGGCAGGAGGGACCGTGAAGCGCATCTATGTGGTCGGCACAGCCGACACAAAGGGCGAGGAGCTCGACTACCTCGCAGCACGGATTGCGGCACTGGGTGCGGCGCCGGTGCGGGTCGATGTCGGCACGACGCCTGCCGGAATCGACGCCGAGATTTCCGCTGCCGAGGTCGTGCAGCATGGCGCGGACACGACCCAGGCGGAACTCGCCAGCGGCGACCGTGGCCGCGCGGTTGCGGCGATGGCGAATGCCTTTTCGCGGTTCATCACCAAGCGCAACGACATTGCCGGCATCATCGGCATCGGCGGGGGTGGCGGCACCTCGATCGTGACCGCCGGCATGCGCGAACTGCCGCTCGGCCTGCCCAAGATCATGGTCTCGACGCTCGCCTCGGGCGACGTCTCGCCTTACGTCGGCGTCTCCGACATCGTCATGGTGCCGTCGATCACCGACCTCGCCGGGCTGAACCGGATCAGCCGCGTGGTGCTGTCGAATGCCGCGCAGGCAATCGCCGGCATGGCCGCCAACCCCGCCAAAATCGAGGATGGCCGGCCAGCGATCGGGCTGACGATGTTCGGCGTCACCACGCCTTGCGTGACGGCGATTTCGGAGCGGTTGCGCGACCGCTATGACTGCCTCGTCTTCCACGCCACGGGCACCGGCGGGCGGACGATGGAAAAGCTGGTAGACAGTTCGATGCTCGCCGGCGTCATCGACATCACCACGACGGAAATCTGCGACCTTTTGTTCGGCGGTGTATTGGCTGCCGGCGAGGACAGGCTGGATGCCATTGCGCGGACCAGACTGCCCTATGTCGGCTCGGTTGGAGCGCTCGACATGATAAATTTCTGGGCGCCGGAAACCGTGCCGGTGCGCTATCGCGAACGGCTGTTCTACAAGCACAATTCCAATGTGACGCTGATGCGCACGACCGCGAATGAATGCCGCCAGATCGGCCAATGGATCGGCCAAAAGCTCAGCGCCTGCGAGGGGCCGGTGCATTTTCTGATCCCCGAAAAAGGTGTTTCCGCGCTCGATGTCGAGGGCGGTGCCTTCTTCGATCCCGAAGCTGACGAAGCACTCTTTGACGCCATAGAGACGAGCCTGAAGCCGGCGCCGAACCGGCGCATCGAGCGCCTGCCGTTGCATATCAACGATCCCGAATTCGCGCAGGCGGCAACCGCTGCCTTCCTTGCCATCGCAAAACAGTGAGACCCAGATGCCGGTCATTCCCCGCAAGAAGATCCTCGAAAAATTCCGCGACATGATCGAACGCGGCGTGCCGATCGTCGGCGGCGGGGCGGGCACCGGCCTGTCGGCCAAGGCCGAGGAAGCGGGCGGCATCGACCTCATCATCATCTACAATTCGGGCCGCTACCGCATGGCGGGTCGTGGCTCGGCAGCGGGGCTGCTCGCCTACGGCAACGCCAACGAGATCGTTAGGGAAATGGCGGTCGAGGTGCTGCCGGTGGTCAGGCACACGCCGGTTTTGGCCGGCGTCAACGGCACCGACCCGTTCATCCTCATGCCGCGCTTCCTCGCCGAATTGAAGGATATGGGTTTCTCCGGCGTGCAGAACTTTCCGACCATTGGCCTGTTCGACGGCAATATGCGGCAAAGCTTCGAGGAAACCGGCATGGGCTACGGCCTAGAGGTCGACATGATCGCGCTGGCGCATGGGCTCGATCTCCTGACCACGCCTTACGTCTTCAACCCCGACGAGGCCCGCGCCATGACCAAGGCCGGCGCGGACATCGTCGTTGCGCATATGGGCGTGACCACCGGCGGCTCGATCGGCGCGACTTCGGCCAAGACGCTGGACGACTGCGTGAAGGAGATCGACGCGATTGCCGAGGCGGCACGCTCGACGCGCAAGGCTGTCATCGTGCTTTGCCATGGCGGGCCGATCTCGATGCCGGAGGACGCGCGCTACATTCTCGAACGGGCGAGCGGCTGCCACGGCTTCTACGGCGCAAGCTCGATGGAGCGGCTGCCGGCGGAAGCCGCGATTCAAGACCAGACGGCGAGCTTCAAGAGCTTGACGCTGATGCCGGCCGCAAGCCAGAATTGAGGAGGAGTTTGCCATGAGCAAGGAACGCAATTTCGTCTATCCGAAAGACGTGAACACCTTCGCCTTCGACTGGGGCCGGCTGGCGCTGACGGTGGCTCCGGAGGTGAATGGTGCGGCGCGCTTTTCGGGCGGCGTCGTCGACCTGCAGAAGGGCCAGGGCCATACGCGCCACAACCATCCGGGCGCGGAGGAGATCATCTTCGTGATTTCCGGCAGCGGCGAGCAGATGGTCGAGGACGAGGCCGGCAATCCGGTCGTGCAGAAGGTGGGGCCGGGCTGCACCGTCTATGTGCCGGAAAGCCGGTTTCATTCTACCACCAACACCGGCGACGGGCCGATGCAGCTTTTCGTCGTCTATTCGCCCGCAGGTCCCGAACTGGCGCTACGCGAACTGCCCGACTTCAGACTGGTTCCACCGGGCGGGGCCTGACGCTTTCAACCCCGCTTTCGTAGCGATTTCATCGATTGAAAGCGGCCAAAACTGCCGTCACGACTGTGGAGCGTAACAAAACTGACATCGAACTGACACCGCGCCTTCACGTTGGTCCGATAGCCAGTTCCTCCCATGAGGCTGAAACAGCCGAACGGGAAAGTCGCCATGCTCGAAATCCGAAACGTCTCGCGCCGATTTGGCAAGAAGACCGCCGTCGACAGCGTCGCGCTGGAAATCGAGCAGGGCCAGATGGTCGGCATCATCGGCCGTTCCGGCGCCGGTAAATCGACCCTTCTGCGCATGATCAACCGTCTTATCGATCCCTCTCAGGGGTCGATTTTTTTTGAGGGTGCGGAAGTGTCGGCCCATCGCGGCGCGACATTGCGGCGATGGCAGCGCGACTGCGCCATGATCTTCCAGCAGTTCAATCTCGTGCCGCGCCTCGACGTGCTGACCAACGTCCTGCTCGGCCGGCTCAACCACCGTTCCACCGCACTGAACCTGCTCGGCATGTTCTCCAACGAGGAACGTGCCCAGGCGATTGCGGCGCTTGAACGACTAGACATCGCACCGACCGCACTTCAGCGCGCCGGCACGCTTTCGGGTGGCCAGCAGCAGCGCGTGGCGATCGCGCGCGCCCTGATGCAGCAGCCGAAGCTGATCCTCGCCGACGAACCGATCGCCTCGCTCGACCCGATGAATGCCAAGGTGGTGATGGACTCGCTGCGCGACATCAACCTGAGGGAAGGCATCACCGTCATCACCAATTTGCACACGCTGGACACGGCGCGCAGCTATTGCAACCGCATAATCGGCATGGCCGGCGGCAAGGTGGTGTTCGACGGCGCGCCTGAAAGCCTCACCCGCGAGGCCGTGCGCCTCGTCTACGGCGCCGATGCCAATGGCGAAGAAATCTCCGAGGCCATTACCTCGACCAGCATCCGCCCCGAGCGGCTGCGCAAACTCGAATCCGCCGGATCGCTCGAGCCCGCCTACGCCGGCCACTGAGCGTCCGTGATCGTTTCGCCCGCGTGAAGGGCCGGTTCTGCACAAGACACATCGATATCAATCGGAATTAACAGGAGACACGTCCATGTTCCCAAGGAAAGCCCTTATGGGCGCGGTTGCGCTCGCAACTCTGGCCGGTGCCACGGTCGCTCATGCCGATAGCCCGGAAGTGTTCCGCGTCGGCATTCTCGGCGGCGAAAACGAAGCCGACAGCCTGCGCAACTACCAGTGCCTCGCCGACAAGCTTCCGGCTGCCATCGGCGTCAAGGAAGTCAAGCTGTTCCCGGCGACCGACTATGACGGCGTCATCCAGGGCCTGCTCGGCGGCACGCTCGACTATGCCGAGCTCGGCGCCTCGGGCTATGCCAAGATCTACCTGGCGAAGGCCGACGCGGTCGAGCCGATCCTGACCACCGTCCAGACCGACGGCGCGACCGGCTACTATTCGATCATGGTCGCCCGCAAGGATTCGGGCATCAAGACGCTGGCCGACATGAAGGGCAAGAAGCTCGGCTTTGCCGACCCGGATTCGACCTCAGGCTACCTGATCCCCGTCACCTCGCTGCCCAAGGATATCGGCAACGTCGCGGTCAAGGACTATTTCGGCGAAACCGGTTTCGGCGGCGGCCATGAAAACCTCGTTCTGGCCGTCAAGGACGGCAAGTTCGACGCCGGCACCACTTTCGGCTCGGGCGTAGGCTCGTTCGACGAAGGCTACACCTCGGGCAACCTGCACAAGATGGTTTCCAAGGGCATGATCGACATGAAGGACTTCAACGAAGTCTGGCGCTCGCCGCTGATCCCGAACGGCCCGATCGTCGTGCGCACCGCAATCGACGCCAACATGAAGGCAAAGTTCAAGCAGTTCATGGTCGATCTGCCGAAGTCCGATCCGGCCTGTTTCTCCGCCATCCAGGGCGGCGACTTCACCAGCTACACCGAAGTGACGCCGGCCTTCTACCAGCCGATAATCGACGCCCGCAAGGCGCAGATCGGCGGCTAAGAACCCTTCCTATAAGGCGGCCGGGCAATAAAAAATGCCCGGCCGTTTTTGCAATCTGATGTGAGTTGGAAAGCGGCATGAGCCAGACTGTCCATACCGGCCTTTCCGCCGAGGGATTAGCCATAGAGCGGCATTGGCGCGAGCTGGCCTCGCGGCGGCGTCTCTATTCCATCCTGATAATCGGCGCGCTGGCAGTGGCGCTTGGAAGCTCGCTTTGGTTTGCCAATGAATCCAATGCCGGCAAATTCTTCGACCGGCTGCCGCATTTCTTCGATTTCGCCGGTGACATGCTGCCCCGCGACGGCTGGGAAGTGTGGCGCGCGCTGTTCGACCTGCCCTCGCCCTATTTCGACGGCAGCCTGAAATATGATTATCCGGAAGGCCGCGTCTATCTGTTCGGCTCCAGCCTCTATGTGCCGGAGTATTTCTACAAGATGCTGGAAACGCTGAACATCGCAGCCCTTTCCACGCTGATCGGCTTCGTCTTCGGCTTCATGCTCTGCTTCCTCGCCGCCAAGAACCTCGTTGCCAGCCGGATGCTGCGCTTCCTCGTGCGCCGCTACATGGAAGTGCTGCGCGCCTTCCCGGAAATCGTCATCGCCGGCTTCTTCGCCGCCGTGCTGTCGCTGGGCGCGATCCCGGCGATCTTCGCGGTCGGCATCCACACGATCGGCGCGCTCGGCAAGCTGTTCTACGAGGTGGTCGAGAATGCCGACATGAAGGCCGAAGAGGGCCTGCGCGCCGTCGGCGCCAACTGGTTCGAGCGCGTCGGCTTCGCCATCGTGCCGCAGGTGATGCCGAACTTCATGTCTTATGCGCTGCTGCGCCTCGAGATCAATGTACGCGCCTCGACCATCATCGGCGCGGTCGGCGGCGGCGGCATCGGCGAGGAATTGCGGCTTTCGATCGGGCGCGGCCATGAGGCCAAGACGCTGGCAATCATCCTGCTGCTGTTCACCACCGTCGTTGCAGTGGACCAGTTCTCGGCATGGCTGCGCCGCCGGCTTGTCGGCGCGCAATCCTTCGATTTCGGACGCTGATCATGACAAGTCTTTCTGCAACACAACTCGCCGAGATCGAAAACCGTCATCCGGACGTGTTCCGACGCTCGCTGCTTAAGCGCTACACGCCGCTGTTGGTGGCGCTGGGGTGCCTGCTCTATGTCGTCTATTGCTGGTGGTTCTTCTCCATTGGCGCGGTGATAGGCGGCGGCCAGTGGGAGCGCGCCAATCTCTATGCGCGGCAATGGTATTCCTACGACCTGCGGCCGACGATCCGATTCACCGGCACCGAGGCAAAGATCACCTATCCGCGCTATTCGCCGCTGGGCAACAATCCGAGCCCGGAGTGGGTGAACCAGGCCGGCGGCAGGGTGACCGTGGATTTCGGCTCCAGCGGCAGCGTCAGCGCGGACAGCAAACGCGTTACCGTCGACCACCGTGGCGAGACGCTGACCATGGTTCTGGAGCCGGACGGCGCCAAGCCGCAAGGCCCGATGCCCGGCTGGGCGACATTACGCGAAGATGAGGTGAAGGTCGATTTCGGCTTTGCCGGCGAAGCGCGCATCTCGCCGGAGCGGGTGTCGATCAGCCGCCGCTTCATGGGTTGGCCGAACTTTGTTTTCGACCCGAACTCGCCCTTCTGGGGCAAATCGTTCTCCGAAGTTGCGGGGCTCATCACGTCGGGCGAGCGCATCAAGCCGGAAATGTCGAATGCGTCGCTTGCCTTCGACAACATCTGGAACAATTCGCAGTGGCAGCATGGCGACGTCTGGACCAAGCTGCTTCAGACCATCGTGATGGCATTCGTCGGCACGCTGTTTGCATCTCTTGTTGCGCTTCCGCTTGCCTTCATGGCGGCGCGCAACATCACGCCCAACTTCTTCGCCAACCAGCTGACCAAGCGCTTCTTCGACTTCCTGCGCTCAGTCGACATGCTGATCTGGGCACTGTTCTTCACCCGCGCCTTCGGACCGGGACCGCTCGCCGGCATTTCAGCGATCTTCTTCACCGACACCGGCACGCTCGGGAAGGTCTATTCCGAGACACTGGAGAATGTCGACGACAAGCAGCGCGAGGGCGTGCGCTCGGTGGGCGCTTCGCCGGTGGTGGTGCAGCGCTTCGGCGTGGTGCCACAGGTGCTGCCGGTGTTCCTCAGCCAGGCGTTGTATTTCTGGGAATCCAACACCCGCTCGGCGACCATTATCGGTGCCGTCGGCGCCGGCGGCATCGGCCTGAAGCTATGGGAAGCGATGCGCACCAATTCGAACTGGGCCAACGTCGCCTATATGGTGCTCTTGATCCTGATCGTGGTGTTCATCTTCGACAATATTTCCAATGCGCTGCGAAGAAGGCTGATGGACGGCGGGAATGCGGGGCATTGAGCGGCATTTCGATGGTTCGCAAGTCTACGCTGCCCCTCATCCGCCTGCCGGCACCGACCGGGGCGAGCCACGGGTCTCGCCCGTCCTTCGGACCCCCGTATAGTGACGGGGAGAAGGTGGAAGCTCCAACGCTGACGCCTCCCTCTCCCCCGTCCTTACGGGGAGAGGGTAAGGGTGAGGGGCGGCGCTACGCGGGAGATTGCGATGCGACTAGCCAGTCACCCCAGCTGATAAACCCGCTTAGCCGTATCATGCAGCACGGCCTTCTGCACCTTCTCCGGGAAGGACGACAGCGCCGTGCGATAGGCCGCAACGAGATCGGCGTAGCTCGTCCATAATTTCTCGATCGGGAAGTTGGAGCCGAACAGGCAGCGCGCAGGCCCGAACCGGGCGATGGTCTCGGTCACCACATCGCGAATATGCTCGGCGTCGTTGCTGTGGATGAAAGTGCCGAGGCCGGAAAGTTTGCTGACCACGTTTTCCTGATCGGCCAGCCGCTTCATGCCCTCACGCCATGATTTTCGCCCGGCCGGCGACAGGTTTTCGAGCATGCCGGCATGCTGCAGCACGAAGGTGATGTCGGGGTTGTCCTTGGCGAGTTTCGCCGCACCCTTCATCTGCGACGCAAAGACCTGGAGGTCGAAGGACAAGCCGTGTTCGGCCAGCAGGCGGATGTTCTTCCTCAGTCGCGCATCGCTCGCCAGATCCGGATCGGCGGCAAAGCGGTAAATCTCGTTTTTGTGCCAGTGAAGCTGCATGCGGATGCCGCGCATCAGCGGGAATTTCGCCTGGCGCTTCAAGGTCTCGCCGGCATTGTCGTCGAGCAGGTCGGCATAGCCGACGATGCCGTGCGGCCAGCCATGCGCGTCGGCCACGCTCTGCACCCAGGCGACCTCGTCGACCGCACCGGTCTTGGCCCAATTGGTCTGGATATAGACGGATTTTTCGACGTTCGAGCTTTTGATGTCGGCCAGGAATTCTTCGATCGGATAGTCGCGGCGAATGGATTCGTAAGGCCCGAAAATGCGCGGCACCATCGGCCCCTGTAGCCACGGCAGATCGGCCTGCCGCCAGATGTGGTGATGGCCATCGATAATCTTGATCATGAAGGAACCTCTGTCGAAAAGCGTCTTGCCGCCTGCCGGCGCGGACGCTGTTCCAGCCCGGCGAGATCGCCGACCAGCCTTTCCAGCGCGACAAGACTGCCGCCATCGGCGACGAGATCGAGGCTGGGCAGAATGCCGGCCATGGCGCGCGTGACGGGGCGATAGCGTGGATCGGCGGCCAGCGGCGTGACCCAGACGAGCCGGTGGCCGAGGCGGGACAGACGCTCGACGGCATGGACCATCGCCGCCTGATCGCCGCGCTCCAGCCCATCGGAAAAGACGATGACGACCGCGCCGCGCACGAGGGCAGTATGGCGAGAGACGGAAAGAAAATCCTCCAGCGACCGGCCGATCAAGGTGCCGCCGTCGAAGTCGAAGACGATGTCGGCGAGGCCGGCCAGCGCCTGCTCCTCGTTGCGGTGCTTCAGCACCTTTGTCACCCGCGACAGCCGCGTGCCGAAGCAGAAGGTCTCGACCTTGGGCCGCTGCCGCGTCAGGAGATGGGCGAAGCGCAGATAGGGTTCCGACTGCGCCTTCATCGAGCCGGAAACATCGATGAGGAGCAGCAGCCGGCGTGGGCGTTCGGGGCGGGCCTGCCGCAGGATGCGCAGCGTCTCGCCGAAGGTTTTTCGCGCCGCGCGAATGGTGCCCGCAAGGTCGATGCGATGACCTGCGAGGGCCGGCCGCCAGCTTCGGCTGCGCGTTGCCGGCAGGCGGTCGAGGCGGCGCCGCATGCGGGCGAGCGTATCGCGGTCATCTTCACCAGCGCTGGCGAAGTTCTTGCGGTTGCGCACATGATCATCGGCAGCCGCTTGCCCTGCGGCATCGCCATCGAGCAGATCGAGAAGCTGGTCGCTGCCCTGCGGACGGTCGCTGCGCGGGCTTTCCTGCTCGTCCGGCGACTTGACCACGCCGGCGATAGAGGCCGCACCAAACCACGCCTCGAAAACGGAATCATAGAGCGGGAATTCTTCCGGAGAGGCGGTGAGCGTGACGCGACCGGCGCGCGCTAGATCGCCGATGCCGGAAAGCCGCGACACGCGCACGGCGTGAAGAAAATTCATCGCGCGGCCTGGATCGATCGGCAGGCCGGCCTCACGTAGTGCTGCGGGAAAGCCGGCGAGCAGGTCGGCGCCGAGCGCTGCCGGAAGGCTTTGTGCGGTCGCGCTCATATCACGCCCGCACGCTCGATGACGCCAAAGTCTTCCTGGTCCTTGACCAGCAGGCCGAGCGACCGTTTCAGCGCATCGGGCCATGGCGTGCCATCGCGGTGCAGCACTTCCGCCGCGCGCGCCCAATCTATGCTTTCGGCAATGCCGGGCCGCTTGATCAGCGGCAGGCGGCGGATGGCGGCGACGGCCTCGACCAGCCGCTCGGCCGCTTCCGACGCAATGCCGGGCGCATGGCGCTCGATGATGGCGCGCTCGCGGGCACGGTCGGGATAGTCGATCCAGTGATAGAGGCAGCGACGGCGCAGCGCGTCGTGCAATTCGCGGGTGCGGTTGGAGGTCAGGATGGTGACGACGGGCTGCTCGGCCTTGACCGTGCCGATCTCGGGGATGGAAATCTGGAAGTCGGACAGGAATTCGAGCAGGAACGCCTCGAAGGCATCGTCGGCGCGGTCGATCTCGTCTATCAGGAGCACCGTCGTGCCGGCGTTGCGCAGTGCTTTCAGCAGCGGCATTTCGATGAGGAATTCCGGGGCGTAGAGGTCGGCGGTCTGGACCTTGCCGCCGCGCTCGGCCACCCGCACCGCCAACAGTTGGCGGGCGTGGTCCCAGTCGTAGAGCGCCCGCGAGGCATCGATGCCTTCATAGCATTGCAGGCGCACGCATTGCCGATCGAGGATTTTCGCCAGCGTGTTGGCGACCTCGGTCTTGCCGACGCCGGGCACGCCCTCGAGCAACAGCGGCTTGCCGAGCTCGAGCGCGAGATAGAGGGCGGTGACCAGCGTTTCGTCGGCAAGATAGCCGGCGGCGGCTAGGGAGGCGTCGAGTTGGTCCTGGGTTAGTGGTGCGGGCATGGAAATGCACCCGATCTTACGCCCGAAACCACCTTGTAATAGATCAGGTAAGTTGGAGGTACAGGCCGGAGTCGAACCGGCTCATGGCGGTTTTGCAGACCGCAGCGTTCCCATCTCGCCCCTGCACCATGCCTCGGCTTTAGCAAGAAATCATAAGGGAAGCTACCGTCCATAGAAACGATCTCGCACTGATGCTCTGCGCCAGCTTTTCGCCTCAAAACTGCAATTTCTCGTCGCACACCATCCGAAACCGGTTGGAACAATGCGCGGCAGCATCCCCGCCCGCAGCCTTGCCGGCTTCGGTGGCGAAGGCATCGGCCATGGCCTGCTCGCTGTCGAAATACATCTCCGACACGCCGTCGAAAGGCGCTTCGGCATTCTCGGCGCGCAGCACATTGGAGGTGTATTTGCGCATGCCCGGCAGGTTGCGGGCGAAGGCTACGTGGTCTTCCAGAATCCATTTGCGGAAGTCGTCGAAGCTCATGCCGTCCTTGCGCTTCATCAGGGCCATGACTTTGATCATTCCATCGTCCTTTCGATTTCAGTTCGGGTTGCCGCGCAGCGCATCAAGGCCGCGCAGGATTTTTTCGGGCGTGATCGGCATGGAGGTGACGCGCACGCCGCAGGCGTCGAAAATGGCGTTGGCGATGGCGGGAATCGGCGAATTGGCCGTCATCTCGCCGATGCCCTTGGCGCCGTAAGGGCCGTTGGAGGACGGCCGCTCGATGATGACCGAATCCATCTCGGCGATGTCGCCCGGGCCCGGCATCAGATATTCGGAGAAGTCGAGCGGACCATGCGCGCGGTTCGGATAATAGGGCTCCGTCGTCTCATAGAGCGCATGGCTGATGCCCATCCAGGCGCCGCCGACGATCTGCTGGTGGGCAAGCGCCGGGTTCATGGCGCGGCCGATCTCATAGGCGTTGGTCATCTTGAGCACGGTGACGTCGCCGGTCTCGTCGTCTACCTCGACCTCGGCGATGGTGCAGGCATGGGCCTGGCAGGAATCCGGGTCCATCTCGCCGGTTTCGGGCACGACCTCGCTTTTCGGCTTGAGATACATGCCGCGTCCCGAGATGGTCTTGCCGTGCTTGAAATGGGCGGCGAGCGCGACATCGAGCACGGCGATGCCCTTGTCTGGCGCGCCGTTGACATGGATGCGGCCCTTGCCATCGGTGACGAGATCGCCGGCATCGACTTCCAGCTCGGTCGCCGCCACGCACATCATCACTTCGCGCGCTTCTTTCGCCGCCATCATGATGGCGTTGCCGATGCGGTGGGTGCCGCGCGAGGCAAACGTGCCCATACAATGCGGCCCGGTGTCGGTGTCGGCAGTGTCGATCATCACGCTTTCATAGGGCACGCCCAGCGTTTCGGCGGCAATCTGGGCGCCGACCGTCTTGATGCCCTGCCCGAGATCGACGGAGGAAAGCGTGATGACAAAGCTGCCTGTGGTCGTCGCATGGATCAGCGCCTGAGACGGGTCGCCACCAAGGTTCATGCCGGTGGGATAGTTCACTGCCGCAACGCCGCGGCCCTTCAGCCTCGCCATGTCACCCCTCCCTCGTCATCGACGACATTTTTGCAAAGCGCGGCGCAAGCTGCTTGCCGGTCTGGCGGGCGGCGGCCTGGATGACTTCGACCAGGGCAGCGCCATCGACCTTCTTGCGGTGGGCCTTCATGTCGCCGTCGCGATAGGCGTTCAGCAGCCGCAATTCCATCGGGTCCATGTCGAGGAAGCGCGCGATCTGGTCCATCTGCGATTCCAGCGCGAAATCGCCGATGGTCACGCCAAAGCCGCGCATGGCCGAGGACGGCGTGCGGTTGGTGTAGACGCAATAGGCGTCGACATGGACATTGGGGATCGTATAGGGCCCCGGCATATGGGCGGCGGCCTTGGTGGTGCCGTAGGTGGAATGGCGGCAATAGGCGCCGGCATCGACATAGAGCGTGATTTTCCGGGCAATTATGCGCCCGTCCTTCATGACGCCGTCCTTGATGTAGATGCGCTCGGCGGCGCGCGGCGACGACACCTGCATCTCCTCGGCACGGCTGTAGGCATATTTCACCGGCCGGTTGGTGAGCATGGCGCCCAGGGCTGCAATGGGTTCGACGATGACATCGACTTTGCCGCCGAAGCCGCCGCCGACCGTACCGCCGACGAGCCGCAGCTTGTTGAAGGGAACGCCGAGGATGAGCGCCATATTGTCCAGCGTGAAATAGAGCGCCTGCGTGTTGGAATAGATGGTGATGCGGCCATTGCCTTCGGGCTTTGCGGTGCAGCCGGTGGTCTCGGTCGGCGCGTGCTCGATGGGCGAGGATTCGTAGCGGTGCTCTATGACGTGGTCGGCCTCGGCAAAGCCTTTTTCGACATCGCCGAAGCGGATGCGCCGGCAGTTGTGGCCCTCATAGACGAAGTAGTTGGTGCCGTCCTTCTTGAAGGGCGTGGAGGTCATGGCCGCCTCGACATCGAAGACGGGTGGCAGGTCCTCGTAATCGACCACCACGCGGCGCGCGGCCTCGAGGGCTGCCTGCGGCGTCTCGGCCAGCACGGCGCAGATCTGCTCGCCCATGAACAGCACCCGGTCTTCCGGTAGCACCGGTTCGTCATCGGGGCCGACGCCGATCAGCTTGAGGATCGTGTACCAGTTGTTGGGCACGTCCTTGTGGGTGAGGATGCGCACGACGCCCGGCACCTTCATGGCGGCCTCGGTGTCGATGCCCTTGATCAGCGCGTGATGGCGGGTGGAGCGCACCATCTTCAGGTGCAGCGTGTTGGGGAAGGTCACGTCCTCATAGAACTGGGTGCGCCCGGTGACATGGCCGCGCGCATCGGCACGCTGGACGCTTTCGCCGACCACCGAAAGCTCGGCCTCGCGTTCCTTGGCAAAGAAGCTGGTGTCGATCTTTTCCATCAGATTGTTTCCGTCGGCAGGGCGGTTGAGCATCCGTGGTTCGGCGAGGCTGCACTCCTTCCAGCACCCCTCATCCGTCTCGGCGTTACACGCCGATCCACCTTCTCCCACAAGGGGAGAAGGAGATGCGCGTTTCCTTCTCCCCTTGTGGGAGAAGGTGGCCGAGCGAAGCGAGGTCGGATGAGGGGTGTTGGACGGAGCGCAAAGTTACAGGAATGAAGCATACACCCTCTCCTCACGCCGCCTCGGCATGTGCGGCCGACCTGATCCTGACCGCGGCATCGAGGATGGCGTCGATGATCGCCTCGTAGCCGGTGCAGCGGCAGATGTTGCCGGAGATCGCGCGCACGACATCCTCACGCGACGGGTTGGGGTTCTTGGCCAGCAGGGCAGCAGCAACCATGATCATGCCCGAGGTGCAGAAGCCGCATTGGGTGGCGAAACCTTGGAGGAACGCTTCCTGGATCGGATGCAGCCCTTGCGGCGGCGTCAGGCCCTCGATGGTTTCGACATGCGCGCCTTCGATCGTCTCGACCGGCAGCATGCAGGACATCGCCGTCTTGCCATCGACAAGCACGGTGCAGGTGCCGCAGGCGCCCTGCTCGCAGCCGCGCCGCGTGCCGGTCAGCCCCTGGCTCTCGCGCAGTACGTCGATCAGCGTGCTGCCGGGTGCCACCAGCATCTGGCGCTCTGCGCCGTTGATGGTGAGCGATACGACGGAATGCTTCATGGCTACCCTCCCGGTGGCTTATTTTTCGCTGAAAACCGGTCCCCGCTTTTTGGGATCATGGTTTTCACTGACCCCGATTATTCTCCGAGCAATGCCCGCCTGACATGCACCGGCGTCACCCGCGCGCGATACCAGGCGCTGGCATAGGCGTCGTCTGCCGGATCGATATCCTTCAAGGCTTCCTTCGCGGCTGCTTCGACATGCGCGCGGTCGAAGAGTTTTCCCGTCAGCGCCTTCTCGACGGACGTTGCCCGGACCGGCGTCTTCGCCACGCCGCCGAGCGCGATGCGGGCTGAAGAGACGACGCCGCCTTCCAGCACCACGACCGCAGCGACGGTGACGATTGCTGCGGAGTTGAAAGCCTTGCGGGTCGCCTTGGTGAATTTGAACGCGTCTTTCGCCGGCATCGCGAAGCTGACCTGCGTGACGATTTCGCCCGCTTTCACGCCGCTGGAGACGGTCTGTTCGACCGGCTCGATGCGCTCGCCCTTCGCGCCGGCAATCGTGGCGGCAGCACCCAGCGCGATCAGGCACACAGTAAGATCGCCGTAGGGCTGTTTGACGAAAAGATTGCCGCCGGCTGTCGCCATGTTGCGGATGGTCGGCGACGCGATGGTGTCGAGGGCGGGGTGCAGGAAGGCCAGCGCCTTCTCGTCCTCCAGTTCGGTCAGCGTGGTCGCCGCACCGATGGTGGTCTTGCCAGTTTCGACGCTGATGCCGGAGAGCCCGGCCTTGCGCAGGCTGACGAGACTGGTGAAAGCGTCGGTGCCGTAGTTCAGCACCGGCATGACCACCGTGCCGCCGGCGAGGATGATCGCGCCTTCTAAATTCGACAGGAATCGCTGCGCTTCGGGCACGGAACCCGGCATTGCCACGGTCTGAAGCATGGTCTCCTCCCAGAGATCAGGCGATCTGTTTGCGCTGGTTGTCGCGCTGGCCGTCTTCGACCTTGATTATCTATTATCGATAAATCAAAATCGCTTTGTCAACTCTGGTCCGACCAAATAAGATGCTTCGACGCAGTAGCAGATGGATTCGGCAGGACATTCGATGAGCGAAATGCGCAAGGCGAAGGCGGGGGAGTTGCCGGATATGGGCTTCGTCAACACGCCGCTGAGGCAGCGGCTGAAGGAGGTGCTGCTGCGCCGCATCCTCGGCGGGCATTACGATCCCGGCGAGCGGCTGATCGAACTGCGCATCGCCGAGGAATTCGGCACCAGCCAGGGGCCGGTGCGCGAGGCGCTGCGCGAACTGGAAGCGACCGGCCTCGTCACCAATTTGCCGAGGCGCGGCACCTATGTCTCCGAAGTGATGGGCGATGGCCTGCGCGAAATCTACACGGTGCGCGGCGCGCTGGAGGAGCAGGCGACGCGCATCGCCACCACGCAGCGCGCCTGCGACCTCGATTACCTGCAGCGCGAGATCGACCTGATGCGCGATGCGGCGATTGCCGGCGACACGCATGGCGTTGTCGAACATTCGGTAAAATTTCACCGCTCGATCATGGAGGCGGCGAAGAACCGGCTGCTGCTCAACATCTGGCAGTCGCTGCAGATCGAGACGCGCACGACCATCACCATGCTGACGGAGGGGCTCGATCTGGTCGAGATCGCCGACAGCCACCAGCCGATCATCGACGCCATCGCCAGCGGCAATGCCGAGGAAGCGGCGCGGGTGGCGCGCGAACATCAGGATTATTTCGAGCGTCTGCCGGTGCCGACGCGGGCTTGAGCCCTAGAATCAGGAATTAGCCGAAAGGCCGGCGGCGGAGCGGTCTGCGGCGGAGGAATTCAGGGAGGAATGTCATGAATATTGCGACGACTGCTGCCCAACAGAGCACGGTTCCGTTCGATCACGCCAAGCTCGACCGGCTGATGGACGAGGCCGGCATAGACGTGCTGGTCGCGACCTCGAAGCACAATGTCCAGTATCTGCTGGGCGGCTACAGGTTCATCTTCTTTTCAGCCATGGAGGCTATCGGCCACAGCCGCTACCTGCCGGTGCTGATCTACGAGAAGGGCCAGCCGGACCATGCATCTTACGTCGGCAACCGCATGGAGGGCGGCGAGCACCAGAACAACCCGTTCTGGACGCCTTCGGTCCAGACCGCGACATGGGGTTCGGCCGATGCGGCAAAGCTTGCGGCAGAGCATCTGAAGAAGATCGGCAAGGACAAGGCGCGCATCGGCATCGAGCCGCCGTTCCTGCCGTCGGACGCGCATGGCGTGCTGCAAAGTGCCCTGCCCGGCGCGACACTTATCGATGCGACCTCGACCATGGAGCGCCTGCGCGCGATCAAGACGCCGCAGGAACTGGAAAAGCTGCGCCAGGCCTCCGAGCTGATCACCGATTCGATGACCGCCGTCTTCACGGGCCAGCGCGCCGGTGCGAGCAAGCGTGAGATCGTCGATGCGCTGCGCCGCGAGGAGACCAATCGCGGCCTGCAGTTCGAATATTGCCTGCTGACCCTCGGCGCCAGCCACAACCGCGCCGTCTCGCCCCACACATGGAACAAGGGCGAGGTGCTGTCGCTGGATTCGGGCGGCAATTTTCACGGCTATATCGGCGACCTCTGCCGCATGGGCGTGATGGGCGAGCCGGACCAGGAGTTGAAGGACCTGCTGGCCGAGATCGAGGCGGTGCAGCAGGCGGCATTCTCGCTGTGCCGCGCCGGCACGCTGGGCGGCGACATGATCGACCATGCCGAAAAGGCGCTAAAGGCTTCGCCGAGCGCTGCCTTCACCGATTTCTTCGCCCACGGCATGGGGCTCATCAGCCATGAAGCGCCATTCCTGATGACCAACCACCCCGTCGCCTATGAGGGCGTCGATGCCGGCAAGCCGCTGGAAGCCGGCATGGTGCTGTCGGTGGAGACGACCATGCTGCATCCAACGCGCGGCTTCATCAAGCTGGAGGATACGGTTGCGATCAAGGATGGTGGGTATGACATGTTCGGCGAGCGCGGGCGGGGGTGGAATGTGAGTGGGGGTTGAGGGTGATTGCCTGATTTGCTCATTATAATCGAGTTGACGCCGCAAGACCCCTCTCCGTCTCGGCTTCGCCAAGCCACCTCTCCCCATTTCATGGGGCGAGGAACCCAAGTTCTGTAATGCCTTGACCTCTAAAACTGCTGCGACCACGGCGAGTGCCGGTTCCTCGCCCCCCGCAAAGCGGGGGAGAGGTGGCGCGCGAAGCGCGACGGAGAGGGGGAGCGGCAGATGTTCCGGATGACGCGCTGAAACCCTACCCGCCATGCTTCTCAAGAAACGCTTCCGCATCCAGCGCCCGAAAATCATCAAGCGCCGTGCGCAACCGCGCGTGGTCCCAATCCCACCAGGCGAGCGCCTGGTAGCGCTCGGCGGTCTTGCGGTCAAAGCGCTCGCGGATCGGCTTGGCCGGCACACCGCCGACAATCGTATAGGGCGCGACATCCTTCGACACGACCCCCCCTGCCCCGACTGCCGCGCCGTCGCCGACGGCGACGCCGGGCAGGATGGTCGAACCGTGGCCGAGCCAGGTGTCGTGGCCGATGGTGACCGCGTTGGAGCGGCGCCAGTCGAAGAATTCTTCCTCATGCGTGGCGTCGTCCCAATAGTCGGAAGCGCGGTAGGTGAAGTGATGCAGCGTCGGCCGCCATGTCGGGTGGTTGGTGGCGTTGATGCGCACGGCGGCTGCGATGTTGGCGAACTTGCCGATGGTCGCGCACCAGACGCCGCAATCCTGCATGACGTAGGAATAATCACTGAGCGTCGTTTCGTGAACGCGCGAGCGGTCGGCGATCTCGGTGTAGCGGCCGAGCGTCGAGTTGCTGACCTCCGCAGTCGGGTGGACGCGCGGTTCTTCCGAAAGCTTGCCGCTCATGCTGCGATCTTTCCGGCGGCGAATTCGGTGACATCGATGATGCGGTCGGCGACCGCCTCGCGCACGTCCTGATCGTGGAAGATGCCGAGCAGGGCGACGCCCGAGGCCTTCTTCTGCGCGATGAGATCGACCACCACCTGCCGGTTGACGGCATCTAGAGAGGCTGTCGGTTCGTCGAGCAGCAAGACCGGATGCGCGGTGATGAAGCCGCGCGCGATGTTGACGCGCTGCTGCTCGCCGCCCGAGAAGGTGGCGGGCGGAAGCAGCCAGAGCTTTTCCGGCAGGTTGAGGCGGGCAAGCAGTTCACGCGCCTTGTCGCGGGCGCCATCCCTGTCCTCGCCGAGCATCACCAAGGGCTCGGCGACGACGTCGAGCGCGGATACGCGCGGAACGGTGCGCAGGAACTGGCTGACATAGCCGATCGTATCGCGGCGGATCCGCAGCATCATGCGCGGGCTGGCGGTGGCGAGATCGATCAGTTCGCCGCCATGGCTGACGATGATCTGGCCTTCATCGACGGCATAGTTGCCGTAGAGCATTTTCAGGATCGAGCTTTTGCCGGCACCCGACGGCCCGCCGAGCACGGCGCATTCGCCGGACTTCAGCGAGAAGGAGACATTGGCTACGACCGGCAGTTTTATGCCGTCGCGTAGATGCATGGTGAAGCTTTTCGCGACTTCGGAGACGACGACGGGGGTGGGCATGATTACACCTGCAGGATGGACGAAACGAGAAGCTGCGTGTAGGGCGCGCGGGGATCGTCCAGCACGCGGTCGGTGAGGCCGGTTTCGACGACGCGGCCGTCCTTCATCACCATCATGCGCTGCGACAGGAGCCGCGCCACGGCGAGGTCGTGGGTGACGACGATGGCCGCCAGTCCCAGATCGGTGACGAGGCCGCGCAGGAGATCGAGCAGGCGCGCCTGCACCGACACATCAAGGCCGCCGGTCGGCTCGTCCATGAAGACGAGGCGCGGGCCGGTGACGAGGTTGCGCGCGATCTGCAGCCGCTGGCGCATGCCGCCGGAGAAGGCGCGCGGCTGGTCATCAATGCGGTCCTCGCCGATTTCGACGCGGCCGAGCCAGTCGATGGCGGTCGAGCGGATGTTGCCGTAGTGGCGGTCGCCCACCGCCATCAGCCGCTCGCCGACATTGGCGCCGGCCGAAACCGTCATGCGTAGGCCGTCGGCCGGGTTCTGGTGGACGAAACCCCAGTCGGTGCGCATGAGAAAGCGGCGCTCCGCCTCGCTCATACGGTAGAGGTCGCGCCAGGTGCCGTCGCGCATGCGGTAGGCAGCGGTGCCCGATGTCGGCATCAGCCGGGTCGACATGCAATTGAGCAGCGTCGTCTTGCCGGAGCCGGATTCGCCGACCACGGCCAGAACTTCGCCCGGCCAGAGATCGAAGGTGATGTCCTCGCAGCCGACGCGCGAGCCGTAATATTTCGACAGGGAGGTAACGCGGAAAAGCGGTTCGTCGGTCATTATTCTGCCTCTCGGCTTTTTTCGAACGTTTGGTGCTGCCCCTCACCCTTACCCTCTCCCCGTAAAGGACGGGGAGAGGGGGGCGTCAGCGTTGGGGCTTCCTCCTCCCCATCCTTACGGGGAGAAGGTCCGGCAGAAGATGAGGGGCTGGCGCGGCTTTCATTTTCCGGAGCCATATGTCCCCGATGCCCATCTTCCCGCCGTTTCTCGCAGTGGTCGGTATCCGAGCAGACGAACATATGCCCGCCCTTGTCATCAAGGATGACCTCGTCGAGATAGACCTGCTCGGCACCGCAAAGCGCGCACGGCTGGTCGAATTTCTGGATCTCGAAGGGGTGATCCTCGAAGTCGAGGCTGACCACTTTCGTGAAGGGCGGAACGGCATAGATGCGCTTTTCGCGGCCCGCGCCGAACAGCTGCAAGGCCGGCGACATGTTCATTTTCGGGTTGTCGAATTTCGGCGTCGGCGACGGGTCCATGACATAGCGGCCCTCTACCTTCACCGGGTAAGCATAGGTCGTCGCGATGTGGCCGTGGCGGGCGATGTCCTCGTAGAGCTTCACATGCATCAGCCCGTATTCTTCCAGCGCGTGCATCTTGCGCGTCTCAGTCTCGCGCGGTTCGAGGAAGCGCAGCGGCTCCGGAATCGGCACCTGATAGACCAGGACCTGCCCGGCATGAAGCGGCGCTTCGGGAATGCGATGGCGGGTCTGGATGATGGTCGCCTTCTCCGTCTCCGTGGTGACGGCGACGTCGGCGACCTTTTTGAAGAAGGCACGGATCGAGACGGCGTTGGTGGTGTCGTCGGCGCCCTGGTCGATGACCTTCAGTATATCGTCCGGCCCGATGATCGAGGCCGTGACCTGCACGCCGCCGGTGCCCCAGCCATAGGGCATCGGCATTTCGCGGCTGGCGAAAGGCACCTGATAGCCGGGAATGGCGATGCCCTTCAGGATCGCCCGGCGGATCATCCGCTTGGTCTGCTCGTCGAGATAGGCGAAGTTGTAGGTGGCGATATCCGTTGCCTGGATGTTCATTCCGCGGCCTCCCGGGTTTCCTGATCGTCGCCGCGTTTGCGGGCTTCATGCTCGGCGCGCATGCCGCGCACGAGGCCGAGTTCGGCCTGGAAATCGACATAGTGCGGCAGTTTCAGATGCTCGACGAAGCCGGTGGCCTGGACATTGTCGGAGTGCGAGATGACGAATTCCTCGTCCTGCGCGGGGGCAACGACATCTTCGCCAAACTCGCGGGCGCGCAGCGCGCGGTCGCATAGCGACATGGCCATCGCCTTGCGCTCGGATTGGCCAAAGACCAGCCCATAGCCGCGCGTGAACTGCGGCGGCACCTTGGCCGAGCCCTTGAACTGGTTGACCATCTGGCATTCGGTGACGCGGATGCGGCCGAGCGGCACGGCGAAGGGCAGTTCCGGCACATCGATTTCAACCTCGACCTCACCAATGCGGACTTCGCCGACGAAGGGATGGCTGCGACCATAGCCGCGCTGGGTGGAATAGGCGAGCGCCAGCAAAAAGCCCTCGTCGCCGCGCGACAGCGCCTGAAGGCGCAGGTCGCGCTCCAGCGGAAACTCCACCGGCTCGCGCGTGAGATCGCCGGTGACGTGGTCTTCCGGCAATTCGCCGTCGCTTTCGATCAGCCCTTCATGGGCGAGGATTTCCGAAACGCGCGGCATCCAGCCGGCTTCGGCCTCGCGCCGTTCCGGTTCGGCCACCGGCGTGCCAGTGGCGATTTCGGGATCGAGCAGGCGGTGCGTGTAATCGAAGGTGGGGCCGAGAAGCTGGCCGCCGGGCAGATCCTTGTAGGTTGCGGAAACGCGGCGCTCGACCTGCATGGCGGCGGTGTCGATCGGGAGCGTATAGCCAAAGCGCGGCAGCGTGGTGCGATAGGCGCGGACGAGGAAGATCGCCTCGATCATGTCGCCGCGGGCCTGGGCGATGGCGAGGGCTGCCAGTTCGCGATCGTAGAGCGAACCCTCGGCCATGACGCGATCGACGCCGAGCGCCAGTTGCTCGACGATCTGGTCGAGGCGCAAGGCGGGCACGGAGCGGTCGCCACGCCGACGGTCGGCGAGAAGCTGGTGCGCGTTGGAAATGGCGGCATCGCCGCCCTTTACGGCCACATACATCGGTCAGGCCTCCATGGTCTTGATGCGCGTGGTGCGCGGCAGGCAGGCGATGCCTTCGGGTGCTGCCAGGATGACATCGACGCCACGCGGGAAACGGGCGCGGTTCTGCTTCCATTGCTCGACGAAATGGCGCGGCAGCGGGGTTGGCGCGAGCATCGCAGCCTTCTCGATGCCGGGGCCTTCAAGCAGCAGGTTTTCGCCCGAGGACAGGCTGGTCACCTGCAGGATCAACGTGGTCGAGCGGTCGGGATATTCCTGCGTGCCTTGCGCGAAATTTTCGAGCGCGATCAGTTCGGCCGGGCTGGAGACGAGCGCAAACTGCGCATCTGCCGGCGTGTGGGCAAGCGGCGAGCCGCTGTGAAAACCGAGCCAGTGTTTTGCGGCGGCAGAGGCCTGCAAGGCAGGATCGAGCCAGAGCGGCGTGTCGTTGTCGCAGAAGGTCAGCGCCACGGCACCGGCGACCGGCGACAACGGTGCCGGCGGCACGGTCAGGCCGCCGCAAGGCTGGATGGTGCCCGGACGGGCCATGGCGTCCATGACGGCGCGGAACACCGCCTGTGCGTCGAAGACCGGATTGGCGAAACCGCCATCGATTGCCTGCGTTTCCATCAATCCTCTCCGCGTACCATGGTGAAGAAATCGACCTTCGTCGCCGCCGTCTCGGCGCGGCGCGTCTCGTCGGCAGTTGTCTGCTCGGCGCGCAGCGGCTCGATGATGCAGGCTTCGATCTCGGCACGGCGCGAAGCATCCTGCCAGAGAGCGTCGGCGATGGCTGAAAGCAGCGCTTTTTCCTTGTCGCGGCCGAGCGCATAGGCATGGCCGACCGCGCCACCCTCGACCCGCACCGTGGCGCGGGTGACGGTCGCCTCGCCGAAATTGAATGGTGCGCCGCCTCCGCCGATGCGGCCGCGTACGGTGACAAGGCCGGTTTCGGGGCCGCGAAGCTTCTGCGCGTCGCGCGGCAGGCCGGCCTGCACCCACAACGCCTTGAGCCTTTCGCCCGGAGCATGGGAGAGTGCCGCCATCGCCGCCTTGCGGCCCGCCGCCTCTTCCCTTTCCTGCCGTCTGTCTGTTTTCATCGTCCGGTCCGCCGTTGCAAAATTTGTCTATTGCTCTATACAACCATACAAATTATACTCTCTTTCTAGCGCCTGTCCATGACGGTGCGATGACGGGGTGAAAAAATGGGTCCGGAAGACAGTCAACTCGGTATGGAGCGGCGCAGCGGGGTCGCGCTGTGGCGGCAGGTCGCCGACCGCATCAGACACGGCATCGGCGGCGGCACGCTCGGCGACGGGCACAAGCTGCCGCCGGAAATCTGGCTGTCCGAGCATTTCGGCGTGAACCGTCACACCGTGCGCGCGGCAATCGCAGCGCTGGTGCAGGAAGGCGTGCTGCGGGCAGAACAGGGCCGCGGCACCTTCATCGAAAGCCGCAAGCGCCTCGCCTACCCGATCTCGGCGCGTACGCGCTTTTCAACAGGCATGCAGCATCAGACGCGCGACCGGCGCGGCATACTCCTGGGGCATCAACAGGAGGAAGCCAGTGCGCGCGTGGCGGAAGCGTTGGCGCTTGAACCAGGCGCGGCGGTGCTGCGGCTTGAGACAGTGAGCGAGGCGGATGGACGGCGCGTCGGGCGTGCGACGGGCTGGTTCGATGCCGTGCGCTTTCCGGGTTTCGAGAAAGCCTATGCCGAGACGGGCTCTATCACATTATCCTTCGCGCGCTTTGGCGTGAACGATTATCTGCGCCGCTCGACACTGGTCTCGGCGCGCCATGCCGATACTGACGACCTGGAGAACCTGAAACTGTCGCCCGGCGCGATCGTGCTGGTGGCAATCGCTATCAATGACGATCTCGAAGGGCGGCCGATCCAGTTTGCTGAGACGCGTTTTGCCGCGGATCTGGTGGAGCTGACGGTGGAGACTTGAGGGATAGGGCGCACGCTTTCGAAGCTGGCGCTGCCCCTCACCCTTACCCTCTCCCCGTAAGAACGGGGAGAGGGGGTCGTGGACGTTGCGGCTAACCTCTTTCCTTCCCGTCGTTACAGGGAAAGGATGAGGCTCCCACGTTGAAGTCTCCCTCTCCCCGTTCTTACGGGGAGAGGGTAAGGGTGAGGGGCAGCTCTGCCTTATCGCCCGAGTTGATCTACCCTCTACCGCTCCATCACAATCAGCGTCGACGTGGCACTTGCATAAAGTTTGCCGTCGCGGTCCATCAGCTTCGCCTCGGAAAACCCGGCGCGGCGGCCGAAGGAAAGCACGCGACCTTCGGCGCGCAGCAGTCCGGTGTCCTTGGTGATTGCCTTGTGATAGGCGACCTTCAGTTCCAGCGTCGAATAGGCTTGGGTGGCGCTGAGCTTCGAGTGGACGGCGCAGCCGCAAGCCGAATCGAGCAGCGTCGCTGCATAGCCGCCATGGACCATGCCGATGGGATTGTAGACCGACAGGCTGGGCGTGCCTTCAAAGACGGCAAAGCCGTCGTCGACCTGGACCAGCCTGAAGTCCAGCGTTTCGGCAATCGGTGGGCGCCCTCCCGAGGCGATCAGCGCCCGAAGCTGTTCGAGCCCGGTCAGGCCCGGGCCCATTTCGGCTGCAAGGTTCATGATGGAAGGCTCCAATGGAAACTGTCACTAGGTTTGTCGAGATTCAGGTCAGGACGCGCCGAAAATGATGGTCTTCGAGAACCGGAGCGGAGCGTACGTTTTGTACGTGAGCACCGGAAGCGCAGAAGACCATCATTTGCAGGCCGTCATCACCTGAATACGACAAACCGAGCGGTCAGTAATCCTTTTCGTAGAAGACGCCAAGGCTGGAATCGCCGCCGGTGCCGACGGCGCCGCGCGCCTTGAGATCCTTGGTGATGTCGAGATTGATCGTGCCCTTGGTCGAGCCTTCGGCACCCGCCTCAACGCCGAGATAGATGTTGTCCTGGATGTAGCGGCCGGCGCGCACGGCGGCATTGCCTTCGCTGTCGGTGACGACGTCGAGATCATCCAGACCTGTCGCGCCGCGCAGGCTGCCGATCAGCGAATTGTTCGAGCCGCCGGCGAGTTCTGCCGCCGCAGCGGCAAGCTGCGCAATCTGGAAGGCGGACAATTCGCTGATGCCGCGATTGAAGATCAGGCGCGCCAGCACCTCGTCCTGGGGCAATTCTGGCTGCGACGAGAATTTGACGTCGATGTCGGAGGCACGGCCGCTGACGGTGATGAAGACGGTGATGTCGGAGCCTTGCGAGCGGGCGACGAAATTGAGGAACGGGTCGAGGTCGCCGACAAGCGTCACCGAACCCTCGTCGAAGGTGATGCGCTGGCCGAGGATGCCGAGGCGGCCACGAATGAGATCGAAACCGCCGACCGGCTGGATGTTGGAGACCGGGCCAGTGAGGCGCAACGATCCGCCAAGTTCGGCATCCAGCCCGCGCCCGCGCACGAAGATGCGGTTGGGCGCGTTCACGCTGATGTCCAGCCGCACGACGCTCGGCCGGCCGGTCGGCGTCGGCGTGCCGTCATTGGCGCGGGCGCGCTTTAGCGTCTCGGCAACGGCCTTCGATGGGTGGATATGCTTGACGTCAAGCGCTGCCGCGCCGCCGGCAAAGCTTTCCGGCACGGTGATTTCGGCGCGCTCGACATTGATCGTGCCGGACAGAAGCGGATCGCGCGTCAGCGGGCCGGTGAAGGCCAGCGCGCCGCTGACGGTGGCGACGACGAGGTTGCCGTCGGCATAGCGGGCCTGGTTGAGCGTGACGCGGATATCGGCCGGGAAGTTTGCCGCCGCATTGAGCGAGACCGTGCCTGTCGCACCGATCGAACCGCCGGCGGCGAGGTTGGCCGAGACGTTGCGGAGCGTGACGCGGTCGCCGTCGATCGTGCCCATGACCGCGATGGAGCGCAGGCGCGTGTTGCTTTCGGGGTCGACGAACTCCGCCCCTTGCGTCGAGAACATGCCGCGGATCGCCGGCTGCTTGAGGCTGCCGGACACTGTGGCATTGACCTGAAGCGTACCGCCCGCCTGCGCGCCGCGATCGGCCAGGAAGCGGTTGGCGAGCGCCAGCGGCGCCTCGCCCCGGACCGAGAGATCAAGGCCGTTGCCGGAAACCGGGAAACGTCCATTGGCCGAGACCGTCAGGCCCTGCGGGCCGTTGGCGGTTGCGGATGACAGCGTTAGCACCTTGTTGGCGAAGTTGCCGGATGCGCTGATTTCCAGTGGTGCCGCACCGGCCGAATCGAGGGCTGCCGCGCGTACGCCCGCCCCGCGCAGATTGAATGAGGCGGCGGGATTGGCGAGCTGGCCGGTGACCTTGGCCGAACCGGAGATGTTGCCGCCAAGATTCTGGCCGGGCGCCGCTGCGTTCAGCACCGCCAGCGGGAAGGATTCCAGCCCGATGTCGAGCGCCATCGCGCCCTTGTCGAGCGGCACCACGCCGCTGGCCGTGGCGCGCAGGCCTTCCGGGTTGGTCACAGCGGCTTTCAGGTTCAGCCGGTTGGCGCTCGAGGTGCCGTCGGCATCGAGATTGATCGAGCCAAGCCCTGCCTGGCGGAGTGCTGCGGCAGCGATGGAGCGGCCCTGGACGTTAAACTTCACGTCCGGGCTGGCGCGGGTGCCGCCGATATTGGCCGTGCCGTTGACGGTGCCGGCCAGCGCCAGATCGGGCTTGATGGCATTGGCGATGGCCAATGGCAGATTGGCGATGTTGACCGCCAGATCGAGCTTGTCGGCAATCTCGCCACGCGCGGTGACGCGGCCGCCGCCGACATCGAGCGCGACGTTGTCGATGGTAATGGTCTGGCCGCGCATCTGGATCGCCGCCGGCTGGGTCAGGCGGGCAGCGAGACTGCCTTGCGTCACATCGGCATTCTGGAGCGCCAGGCGGTAGCCGCCTTCGATGGGCGTGAGCGCGCCGCCGGTGGAGACCTTGGCGCCATTGTCGAGCGCTGCGTCGGCCTTGAAGTTGGTGGTCTGGCCCTGCTGCTGGGCTGTGGCCTGCAAGGTGGTGACATTGATGCCGCCGGCAGAAAGTTTGCTGGCGTTGAGCGAGCCGTCAGCGATCGGCACGTTGAACAGGTCGGCGACCCTGGCATTGAGATCGGCCTTGCCGAGCTTGACCGTGTCGACGGCGAGGTCGTTCACGTCGGCGCGCACGGTGGCGTTCTGCTTGCCGTCCTGATGGCTGAGCGCGATATCGGCGTTGACCGCGCCTGTCGCTTCCTTGAGCAGGAGTGCGGCAGCCGTGGAAACATCGGGCGCTGCCAGCTTCAACTTGCCGTCGAGCAGTCCGGCCTTGTCCTGAGTCACGTCGCCGGTAATGCTCGCACCGCCGGCGGTGAATTTGAGATCGCCGAGGCGCTTCTCGTTTTCCGTGACGGCGACTGCCGAGGCCAGCTCTATGCGCACGCCATCGAGGAAGGCGTCGCCCATGATCTGGCCGTTGAGGTCGCTGTTCTGGAGCGTGCCTTCGAAGCCGAGCACGGCGTTCTTGAGATTCTTGCCGACCAGTGCGCCGGTCGGAACCTCGGCGCCGAAGGTCAGGCCGATGAGGCCGTCGGAACCGTTCGCCCTGCCCTTGGCGGTCAGGCGGCCGGAAGCCTTTTCTGAGACCAGCGCCAGATCGCTCAGCGCGAGATCGAAGTTGAAATCGGCGGTTCCCGTGGCGAAACGGCCATCGGCGGTCATGCTGACCTGATCGTTGAAGATGCGGAACTGGCGTGCCACCAGCCCGGTCTCGCCGCGCGCAACGCCGCCGGTCAGGCGCGTCTGGCCCTGGAGCAGATTGTCGGCCGGCGGGCTGTCGATACCGAGGCCGTCAGCGGTGCCGTCGAGAGCAAGGTCGAAGCCGCCGCCGATCGGCGTGACCGTGCCCTTGGCGGTGAGATCGATCGCGCCCGAAAGCTGTCTTCCGGCAAGGCTGGAGAACGGGGCCAGCGCATTGGCCTTGAGGCCGATATCGCCCTTGAAGACATAGTCGGCAATGTCGCCGGCAAGCGACAGGGCAAAGCCGTTGGCCGCGACCTGCGCCTTGGCAAGCTTGACCGGCGTGCCGGCTGTCCATTCGCCGCCGACATCGAGCTTGATCTCCTTGCCGAGCGCCTCGGCAACGTCGGCGCGCTTGGCCTCGATGCCGGAAACGCCGCCATTGGCCGCGAAAGTGACATGGCGCTGCGCCGGGTTGGACAGGTTCTGCGCCAGGCCGGACAAAAGGATCTCGACCGATTTCGACGAGAAGGTTTCGGTGGCGAGATCGTCGACCTTGATGGCGCCGGACCATTGATCGCTGCCGCTGTCGCCAAAGGCGAGCTTCACATTGGCGCGCTGCACGGTGTTCTGGCCGGGGATCGGCAGCAGCACCTTTTCGGAGGTGCCGTTGTCGATATTGGCGTCCAGCGTCAGGCGCTGCAGGAAGTTGTCGGCGGTCGTCTCGGCGGCAGCCTTTATTTTCAGGGCAGCGCTCTCCAGGTCGAGGTTTTCGAGCAGGACACCGCCAGCGTCGCGGACGAGGCCCGAGGTCTGCAGCGTCGTGTTGGCGCCGAAGAAGTCGCGGAAGCGCGGCGAGATCAGCCGGGCGATCGGGCCTTCGAGATCGGCGGTGAAGGCAAGGCCCTCGCTCTGCCGGCGCAGCTCGGTCTTGCCGGTCAGCACGCGCTGCTGGTCGGCATCGAGCGTCAGGTCGAGATCGAGGTCGGAAAGCGGTCCCTTGCCCAGCAAGGCCAGCGCCATAGGCGGACGGCCCTCGACGCCGAGCAGATTGGCGACGATGCCGTTTGCCGGCTCATTGAGCTTCAGGTCGAGATTGAGGATCTGGTCGGCATTGGCGTAGGTCGTCGTCAGCGCCAGCTGGCCGCCGGGACCGTCGAGGCGGGTGACGTTCAGCGCGGTGTCGAGCGAGCCGCCGGCCAGTTGAAGACGCCCGGTGATGCCCATCTCGGAGGCGAGGCCGAACAGGTCCTGGCCGAAGACGACATGCGGCACTTCCAGCGCGCCGAGCGACACGGAGACCGGCAGTTCCGGTATCTGGAAACTGCCCGCTTCAGGAGCCGGAGCGCCCTCGTCCGGCAAGGGCTTGCGTATGACATCGATGCGGTCGGCTGCCAGCCGGTCGATCGACAGGCGGCCAAGCAGAAGTGCCGAGCGCGTCCAGACGATGCGGGCATTGGTGATTTTCAGCCAGACGCCCTGGCGGTCGGCAATGGTGATCTCGCCGATGACAGCGTCAGACGAGAGCACGCCCTGGATGTTGTTGATGCGTATCTGGCGGTTTGGCGTGGAGAGCTGGTCTTCGAGCAGGCCCACCAGATAGGAGCGGTCGGCCTGTTCCGAATCCTGCGCGACGGCGGCCGTAAGCGCGGTGAAGAAAAGGGCGATGGCCAGAAATATCCGGGTCAAAACGCTTGTCCTATTCCAACATAGAAGGCGACGCTCGGATCGCCGTCGTGGCGATTGAGCGGCACCGCCGCATCAAGCCTGATAGGGCCGAGGCCGGTCAGGTAGCGCAGGCCGACGCCGGTGCCGACGCGCAGATCCTCCTGAAATTTCGGGAAGGAATCGGCGCCGACATAACCGGCATCGACAAAGCCGACGACGCCGATCGAACTGGTGACGCGGGCGCGCAGTTCGGCCGAACCCTCGATCAGCGAGCGCCCGCCGATGACGTTGCCGTCCGGCAGGACGACGCCGATGTTGCGGTAGGCATAGCCGCGCACCGAGCCGCCGCCGCCGGCGAAGAACAGCTTGTCCGGCGCGGCCTCCGAAATCGGCGAACCGACGAGGCTGCCGATTTTCACACGGCCAGCGGCAACGATGCGGTTATCCTCGCCGAAGCCGTAATAGGCCCGGCCTTCGGCGGTGAAGCGGGCGACGGCATTGCCGTATTTGATCTCGTAGAAGGGTTCGAGAGTGGTCTCGAAATAATAGCCCTCGGTGGCGTCCACCTTGTTGTCGCGGCTGTCATAGATGAGGCCGCCGACCAAACCGACATTGGCGAAATCGCGCCGGCCGAAAACATCGTCGTCGAAGCGCGAGACGCCGCCGGCTATCGCGGCCCGGCCGGAAAGCTCGTCGGTGAAAATATGGGTGAAGCCGACCTCGGCATTGATCGAGGTGCGGGTGTAGGGCTCCAGCACCTCACGGTCGCCGATGAGAGAAGCGACGAAATCGGTGTCGGGCGTATAGACGCCCGGCTTGGTGAAGATCGCGCCGACACGGTAGGTGAAGTCGCCCGGATCGAGTGAAGCGCCCATGCCGGCAACCTTCGCTTCAAGCCGCAGGCGCTCGGCCTTGCCGAACAGGTTGCGGTGCAGCCAGTAGGCCTCGATGCCGGCGCCGTCGACCGTGGAATAGCTGCCGCCGACGCCGAAACGGCGCGGCAGGCGCTCCTGCACGATGAGGCTGATGGGCAAGAGCCCGTCATTTCCGATCTCATCGCCTTCCTGGAAACGCATGGCGCGGAACACGTCGAGGCGGCCCAGCCTCTTGCTGGCGCGGTCGAGATCGTCGGGATCATATTCCTGCCCCGGCTCCAGGCCGGTCATCCAGGCGAGGAATTTCGGATCGATGCGCTCGGTGCCCTGCACCTCGACGGGCGCGTAATACGCCTTGCGGCCGGGATCGACGGTCAGCGTCGCATCGACGGTATTGTCATCATGTGCCGCCTCGACGCGGCGATCGGCGATCTTTGCCTTGGCGTGGCCCTGCTGGCGCCAGGCCTCGACGGCAAGCCGCTCCGACTGGAGGATGACGCCGGACTTTGCGATCTGGCCCGGCACGAAACCTTCGTCCTCAGGCTGCTTGACCTCGTCCTTGCGCTCGACCGGCGGCGGGGCGCGATTGATGATGGCGGTTTGCCCGAACATGAAGGTCGGGCCGGGATCGACGCTGACACTGACGGCTACCGGGTCGGGCAAGGTCGCATCCGGCGGCAGGTCCGCCGCTTCCTGCCCGCCAACCTTGATGCTGATGGTGCCGCCATAGCGGCCTTCGCTGTAGAGCGCTGCCAGCAGGCGGCGATAGTCGCCGCGCGCCTTGGCGAGCAGGCCGGAGACGCCGGACGCCGGCTTCTCGCGGTCTTTCCACAGGCCGGATGTGTTTTTCAGCTTGGTTGCGATGTCTTCATTGTCGCCGGAGACGGTGAAATCCACGGAATAGTGCTGCGGCTCGCCGATGACGTCTTCGGACTCATCGACCTTCTTGCTGCCCCACAGCTTTATGCCGAAGAGCTCGAAAGCCTGCGCCGGCGTGGCCATGCCGGTGGCGAGGCTGATGCCGATAAGCAGGCAAAGGCCCCGCGAAGTCCTGGAAAACACAACTCTCACTCAAGCTCCTAGACGCGGTCGAATAGGCCACACGCACCAACATCAGCGCGCCTCGAAAAGCTCTCCGCCCCCTAGAGAATGTTACTATTGTAAGGGAATGTATTGGGGGAAGAAACCCTTGGCGGCCGTGCGATCCTCTCCTCGTAGCCAATTTTCAGCCGGCATGTGTCCCAAAATAGACACCAAAGGTTGCAGCTTTACGAACTGTTTCCTTAACGTTCGGGACACGTCCCCAGCCTCAGTGGCCCGAGGTGAGCTTGAGGCCGGTCAGGCCGACGACGATCAGACCGACGCTGGCTATGCGGAAAAAGGTGGCCGGCTCGCTGAAGAAGACCAGCCCGACGATGAAGGCGCCGACCGCGCCGATGCCGGTCCAGATGGCGTAGGCGGTGCCGAGCGGCAGCGTTTTCATGGCCAGCGCGAGCAGCCATAGGCTGATGAGCATGGCAACAGCGGTGATGATGGAGGGGGTGAGTTTGGTGAAGCCTTCCGACTGCTTCAGGGTCGAGGCCCAGACGACCTCGAACAGCCCCGCAAAGAAAAGATAGACCCAGGCCATGATGATTTTTCCTTGTATTCGATGCCCGAAAGACTGGCATCGTTCAGTTAAAGAATGAAACATGAAGTACGAAAGGAATCGCAAGATCGCTGCCTGATCGTCGAAGAGTTTCAACGGGATCGACTGCAAAAGGTCGAGCCAGATGGCGCGGAAAAGCTGACCAGCGACAGGCACGCGCCAAGCGCGGCGGCGAATGGCCGGATGCTTGAAAAGGACAGTGGGTGTCATGCGCCATTACTTCGGTTCTCCGAAACAATGGGGCCGTCCCCGGATGATTTTGGAAGCGCAGGTCGTCCTGCAGGACCCTTATATGAGACCGCCCGCCCGAATGCCAAGGGACAAAAGGTCGCCACCCATGGGTAGGCAGATCACATCCGGCGGATCGGCGCGCCGAGTTGCAGGAAATCGCGCTCGCGGCAGGTGAGGATCAGGATCTGCTGGTTGGCTGCCGCCTTGTGCAGGATAAGGTGCATGCGCTCCAGCCGCGCCTCGTCGGTGTTGACCAGCGCGTCGTCCAGCACGATGCAGGATTCCTGGCCGGCCTCGCGCAGGATATCGGCGAGCGCAATGCGGGTGATGACGGCGATCTGCTCGCGCGCGCCGACGCTCAGGCCGCCGAAGGGCTCGGCCACGCCGTTGCGCACGACCTGATCGATCTCGAATGTCTCGTCGTGCAGCACGATATTGCTGTCCGCCTCGATCAACCGGAGATAGGGCGCAGAGCGTTCGCGCACCGGCGCCAGCCAAAGGTCCCGCATCTCGCGCTGCGCCTGCGACAGCGTGTTGAACAGAAGCCGCGCCGCCTCGGCTTCCAGCGTCATGGTCTTCAGGCGGGTTTCGCCAAGCGCAACCTGACCTTCCAACTGAGCAAGCTGCTCGCCAAGCCCGTCCTTGCCGAGCGCGCGCAAGGCCGCCTCGATCTCGCGCTTTTCGATGTCGAGCGCGGTGATATCCCTGCGGATCATCGTCTCGGCCTGCTCGGCCTGTCGCAAAGCGAGCTGCTTTGCTTCGGGATCGGCGTTGGCAAGTGCTGCACTTGCGGCCTGACGATCCTGATCGGCGGCCTGAAAAGCCTGCTGCTCGGCTGCGAGTTCATCTTCCAGCACCTGGTCGCCAGTGACCTGCCGTGCCGCCGACAATTCCTCGAGGCGTTTCCCGTATCGCTGGCCGGCGGCCGAGGCGCGCTCGTCGAGTACGGCCAGTTCGCGCCGCGCGGTCTCGGCGGCTGAGCGCCGCGCCCGGGCTTCGCTTTCCAGAACCGCAAGCCGGCCGCGTATTTCGTGGCTCTCGCGCTTTGCGCATTCGAGATCGCCGGGCTCAGCGCCGTCGACAGCCTCACCCGCACTCACCAGGACGGCATTGCGCGCCAGTTCCTGTTTCAACGCCTCGATGCCGCCGGGGGCGACGGCAGCCACTGTCCTGCCAAGATTGGCAGCTTCTGCGCGCGCATTTTCCTGAAGGCGAAGCGCATTGCGCGCAGCGATCAATTCGGCAAAGCCAAGCCGGCGCAGCGCCTGCTGGAATGCCGTTTCGGCAGTCTCCGCGGCGCGCATCAAGTCTTCCGTGCCGCCACGGGGATGAATGCCGACCTCGCCGTAACCTTCGAGGACGAGCCTTGCGTCTCGGGAAAGAACGAGTTCGCCGCTCGCAACCGGCTTGCCGTCTAGACGCACGGCCTGCGCAGCGTCGGGGTGGAGCGTGATGCGGACGCCGGCGGCCTCAAGCCTGACGCGGGCCTGATACAGATCCCGTTCAAGGCTTTCCAGCGCGGCGATGTCGTTCGCCGTCAGGCTGGTCGCGCTGGCAACCGCGCTCGCCTTTCGCCGGGCTGCGTCGGCATCCTCCGCAAGCTTCAACTGGCCGGTCAGGCGCTCGACCGCTTCGGTGGCCTGACGCCGCGCGATCGCCTGCTCCATGCGGCGCACGCGCCCGGCTGCCTCCTGTTCGGCCCTCGCGGCTTCGTTCAGGCACGCCGCCGTTTTGCTGGAAATCGCATCGAGCCGGGCGAGTTCGGTGCTTGTTTCGTTGCGCGCAGCATGGGCTGCGTCCATCTCCGACTTGTCGGCAGCCAGATCGGCGGCCAGCCTGCGCCGCGCCATGTTACGGGACATGGCGGCATCCAGCCTCAGCCGTGCCCGCTCCACGCCGCCCACGGCAGCCTGATGCTTTTCCTCCAGCTGGGCAACACGGGCTGCGGCCGCGCGGGCAGCGACCGCTTTCTGGATCGCCTGATTGAGCGTGTCGTCGCGCGTGTGCCGGGCAAGGATATTTTGCACCCCGGCCAGCCGCGAAACCTGGGCATCGTGCTCGGCCATCTGCTTTTGCAGCGTGGCAAACTGTTCGCGGTCGGCTTCAAGCTGCGCGGCAAGCGCCCGGAACTCTCCGCGCGGATTGTCGCGCTTGTCCCAGAAGCCGGACTTTCGTTCCTCCGAAGCGGCCAGCAGCGCACGCCCGCGTTCGCCGCCCGTCACCTGCCCGACTTCGCTTTCGAGCGCCGAGGCAAGATGATTGCGCCCGCTGCCGATGCCGAGCGCGCGATGCGAGGTGCCCTGCTCGACCCAGAGAAGGCCGAAAACACCATGATGTTCCAGCGGCTTCGATCCGCCCGAACCAGGCGGCGTGAAGCCGAACATTTCTGCCAGTTTTTCCTCGACGGCATCGCCCGTGTAGCGCTCGCCATTGCCGGCGAGCTCGGCCTCCGGGCGCTGGCAGAATGCCTTGCGCAACTGCCACGCCGCGCCGTTGCGCTCGAAGTCGAGGCGGATTTCGGGGCGGACCGACTGGTTGTAAGGCTGCATGGCGACGGCGGCGGCCCCACCGACGCGGTGGCGCTCGAACAGCACAGCGCGCAAGGCGGCGAGCAAGGTGGACTTGCCGGCCTCGTTGTCGCCGACGACCACATTGAGGCCGTCGCCGAGATCGTCGATGACGACATGGCCGAGCTTGCGGAAATCCGTGACCTCAATGCGGCGCAGCTTCATGTGCCGCTCATATGGTCGACATACATCATGCGCAGCGCGACGCGGGCGCTTGCTGCCGCGGGATTCGACGGATTGCCGGCCTGCGCCTTCAGCCGGTCGACCGCCAGCCGGACGAAGCCGGACGAATCCAGCGCGTCGAGATCGTCTTCCGTCGGCTCCTCGAACAGGCCCGCATCATCGATGTCGAGATGGTGGAAGCGGTGCTGCCAGGACGACAGTTCGGTGCCAAGGCGGTAGCGTTCCGCCAGGCTGACGCCGCCGCGCAAGGTGAGCGACACGACGCGGCGCGCGGCTTCGCTTTCGATCGAAGACAGCGCTTCGAGCGCTGCCTGGCAGGTGCCGTCGAGCAGCTGGGCTTCGAGCTGGTGCCATTGGTAATGGCCGACCGGGACCGTCTCGACGCGCTCGGGCGCATCGGGGCCATCGAGATCGACGATGTGAACCAGACCGGAACTGTTGGCACGGTGGCGGTCGGTTTCGGGCGTGCCGGAATACCAGGTTTTCGGCGCGATCTTCAGCGAGCCATGCCAGTCGCCAAGCGCCAGATAGGCGAGCCCTGCCGTCTGCGCCCGCGTTTCCGGGATTTCGTTGCTGGCTTCGGCAACACCGGGCAGGCGATTGGCGACGCTGCCATGGGCAAGGCCGACGCGGATCGCGCCCTCGGGTGTCGCGGCGGCGTCGAACCATTCGGTCTGGTCGAGCGATTCGCGACGGCGCGACAGCGGCCCGGGCAGGACGACGGCGCGGCCGTCCCAGCCTTCGATTGGCACTGGCTTGTCGGCAATGGTGATGTTGGCCTCCAGCCCCATCTGGCGCATGCGGCTCCAGACGCTGTGGGCAAGTGCTGCATCATGGTTGCCGGGCAGGAAAATCCAGCGGCCGGAAAAGGGTTTCAGCGCATCCAGCGTGCGCAGGATAGTGCGGTCCTGCACTTCGTTGCTGTCGAAAGCATCGCCCGCGACCAGCACGGCGTCGACGCCGCGTGTTGCGGCCAGCCTGGCGATGGTGCCGATGGTGGCGATGCGCTGGGCGCGCAGCTCCGCGCCGGCATCGCCCGGAACGTTGCCGAAGGGCTTGCCGATCTGCCAGTCCGCTGTGTGAAGGAATCTGAACGCCATGTGCGTCCTCGATAGCTGTCCTTGCGCAGGCTGTGCAAGAGGCGTCTCCGCCCATCACCAGCCCATTGCGGCGGCGCTCAGATTGGTATTATGTTGGTATTACTCTGGTATTATGGTGCAACGTGACGCTTCCCGGCATTTTTTCTCCTGACAAACTGAACCGGGACGATCCCGCGCCGGCCTATCGACGCCTGCAGACGCTGGTTTCCGAGGCAATCGCCTCGGGCGAGCTGAAGCCGGGTGCCGCGCTGCCTTCCGAGCGCGAGCTTGCCGTGCAGCTCGGCATTTCCCGGGTGACCGTGCGCAAGGCGATCGTCGGGCTGGTCGAAGACGGGCTGATCGTCCAGCGCCACGGCAGCGGCAACTATGTCGCCGGCGGACCGGAGCGGCTGGTGCAGAGCCTGAGCCAGCTCTACTCCTTCACCGAGGACATGAAGTCGCGCGGCAGGGAGGCCGGCACGCGCTGGCTGTCCCGCGAACGCGCGCAGGCCAATGCCGATGAGGCTGGTTTGCTCGGCATTGCCGAGGGCGAAATGGTGATCCGCCTGCGCCGCTTGCGACTGGCCGATGGCGAACCGATCGCGGTGGAATGGTCGCTGACGCCGGCCAGCGTGCTTGCCGACCCGCAAGATGTCGGCGCTTCGCTTTATGAAACATTCCGGGCGCGCGGCTACAAGCCGGCGCGGGCCGTGCAGCATTTCACCGCCATCAATGTCGACGCCGAGACGGCCAAGCTGCTGCAGATTCCCGTCGGATCGGCAGCGCTCGATATTCACAGAATCACGCGGCTGGAAGACGGCCGCATCGTCGAATCCAGCCGCTCGATCTTTCGTGGCGACGCCTACGACTTCGTCGCGGAACTGGGCATCGGAGCTTAGAATGAGACTTTCGAACGCTACCTCGCCCGGCATCGCGCCGGGGACTCTACCGGCTTTGCATTGCGTCAATGGGGCTTGCACATGAGCCGCTATTTTCTCGGCATCGACGCCGGCTCATCCGTAACCAAGGCTGCCGTCTTCGACGAGGCAGGCCGGCAGCTTGGCGCAGGCGCGCACCGCATCCGCCTGCAACGGCCGCATCCGGGCTGGTCGGAGATCGATCCGGCTTCGGCGTGGGAGGCGGCGACCGTGGCGGTCAAGGCGGCACTGAAGGACGCGGGCGTCACGGGCGCGGATATCGCTGCCGTGGGCCTGTCGGCTGCGATGGTCGGTGCCTGGCTGGTCGATGAGGCGGGCAATGCGCTGCGCCCCGGCATCATCTGGGAAGACAGCCGCGCGCAGGATTGGATGGAGCGCCGCGCGGCGGAAGTCCCGGACTTTTATCAGCGCATCTTCCAGTCGGATGGCTGCGTGGTACAGCAGGGCTGCACGCTGCCGCTTATGGCATGGCTGAAGGAGAACGAGCCGGAGGTTCTCGACCGCGCGGCGCACGTCTTCAGCTACAAGGATTTTCTGCGGCTGAAGCTGACCGGAAAGGTCGCCGCCGACCGCACCGAGGCGGCAGTCGCCCCCGGCAGCGCGCGCGACCGCGACCGCAGCGCCGAGATGCTCGAGCTATTCCAGGTTTCGGACCTCGCGCACAAACTGCCGCCGGTGGCCGATTCCGAAACCGTCGGCGGCTTCGTCACCGCTGAGGCGGCGGCGGCAACGGGTTTGGCCGAGCGTACGCCGGTGGCCATCGGTGCGGGCGATGTGCCGGCGACCGTGACCGGCGCGAGTGCGTTGGAAGCCGGCATGGCCATGGCCGTGCTCGGCACGACCTGCATGGTCGGCGTGGTTTCGGATCGTCCCGTCTTCACCCCGCCCGATCTCGGACTGCTGTTCACCCTGCCGGGCGAGACCTGGTACCGCGCCATGGTCAATGTCGCCGGCACGCTCAATCTCGATTGGGCGGTGGAGACGCTGCTGCCCGACCTGGCGAAGGAGCCGGACCTCTATGCCCGCATGGAAGCGATGATCGCGCCCATTCCGATCGGCAGCGAGGGTGTCGTTTATCTGCCCTATCTCAGCGAAAGCGGCATCATCGCGCCGGTGGTGAACCGCGAGGCGCGGGCCGGCTTCCACGGCCTTTCGCCCCGGCATGGCCGCCCGCATATGATCCGCGCGGTCTATGAGGGCGTGGCGCTGGCGCTGCGCGACCTTTTCCAGGATCTGGAAGGCGCGGGCCACGAAATACTGCTGACGGGCGGCGGCGCGCGCAGCCCGATGTGGACGCAGATGATCGCCGATTGCCTCGGCACGGCCGTGCTGGTGCCGGCCGGTACCGAGTTCGGCGCACGCGGTGCGGCCCTGCTTGCCGCCACCGCCATCGGACGTTTTTCATCGATCCGCGAAGCCTCGGTCTCGACGCGCGAAATCCAGCGCCGGCATGAACCGGACACTGCCGTCAAACCTGCCTGGGACAGCGCTTTTGTCACCTATCGTGCCCGTCGCGACGCTGCATTGGGGAAATAGGCGGCAAAGCACTTTACAGGATGCAAGAGAGTGGTGCATACCACTGGTAGCAATGGAATATACCGGTGCCCATGACGTCTATCGCCGCCGACCAGCAACCGCTCTACCAGCGCATCGCGAATGACTTCGCGGCGCGGATCGCGTCCGGCGCACTGAAGATTGGCGAAAGGCTGCCTTCGGAACGGCAGATGGCCGAGGACCTTGGCTACAGCCGCATGACGGCGCGGCAGGCACTGAAGGTTCTGGAGCGGCGCGGGCTGGTCGAGACTCGTACGGGCCGCGGAGCATTCGTTGCCCATCCGCAGATCGAGCAGCAGCTTTCGACGCTGAGCGGCTTCACCGAAGACATGCAGCGCGGCGGCCGTGTCGCCTCCTCGATCGTGCTGGATGCCGGCGTGGGTGCCGCCGATCTGGAGGCAGCAAACGCCCTTGGCATTGCCGAGCATGCGCCGGTGCACCGGCTGGTGCGCGTGCGCCTTGCCGATGCCGAGCCGGTCGGGCTCGAGCGCACCGAGATTCCCGCCGCCCTTGCGCCGAAACTGCTCGACCGCGCCGATTTCACCACGGACTCGCTCTACCGCGTGCTGCGCGAGGACTACGGCATCTATCCGAGCGAGGCCGAGCAGAGACTGTGGTCGGCGCATCCCGACGCATCGAGTGCGGCAGCACTTGGCATCTCGATGCAGAGTTCGGTTCTCGTCCTCACCCGCCGCACGCTCGATGCGACGCGACGCCCGATCGAATATGTCCGCTCGGTCTATCGCGGCGACTGTTTCGTGATGCGGGTCAATCTGACACTCGGAAAAGATGCATGACCAAGACGCCGCACGCCGCCGCCTATCTCGCCGACCTGACCGCGCGCACCGGCCGGCTGATCGAGGAAAACGCCGCGTCGATCGCGGCAGCGGCGGACGCGGTGGAGCGCACCGCCAAGGCCGACGGTCTGGTCTATATCTTCGGCACCGGCCACAGCCACACCATGGCCGAGGAGGCGCATTACCGCGCCGGCGGGCTGGCGCTGACCGTGCCGATCCTGTCCTCCACCACCATGGTGCATGAGGGTGCCGTTGCCGGCACCGTCTTCGAGCGCATGTCAGGCATCATCGCGCCGATCTTCGAGCGCTACCCGATGGGTCCGAACGATGTGCTGATCGTCGTCTCCAACAGCGGCGTCAACACCGCAACGGTGGAGGCCGCCCAGCTCGGCAAGGCGAAGGGCGCAACCGTCATCGCCATCACCTCCGAGGAATATTCCAGGCAGGCAGCCAATGGGCGCACACGGCTGGCCGACGTCGCCGACATCGTGCTCGACAATGGCGGGCCTCCCGGCGACGCCACGATGCAGGTGCCTGGCAGCGAATTGCGCGTCGGGCCGATCTCGACCTCGATCGGCGCGGCGCTGATGAACGCGGTGTTCGTCGAGGCCGCCGTGCGGCTGCAATCCGGCGGGATCAACGCGCCGATCTATCTCAGCGCCAACATGCCGGGCGCAAAAGAGGTCAATGCGGCTCTGATCGCCAAATACAGGCCGCGCAATCCACATCTTTGAGGAAATTCCGCGGACTCAAGGGGAGCCGCGAATTAATGGGAGACTACATGATGAAATTGACGAAATTTCTGACACTTGCCGGCTTTGCCGCAACGCTTATGACCGGCACCGCCTATGCCGCGCCGGTCGACCTGACGCTATGGCACATGGAGCAGCCACCGCACCGCGTGCAGCGTATGAAGGAACTGCTCGACGAGTTCAACGCCGCCCATCCCGACATCCAGGTCAAGCAGGAGCCGCAGAGCTGGGGCGAAGTCTATGCCAAGGCGCCCGCCGCTTTCGCAGCCGGCAACGGCCCGGACCTGCTCTTCACCATTCCCGATTTCACCACGGTGCTAAAGGGCATCGACGCGGTCGTGCCGGTTGACGATCTGGTCAAGGATCTCGACGCCAAGCACGGTTTTATCCCCGCGACGCTCGCACCCTACCAGTATGACGACCATGTCTGGGCAGTGCCTGCCTACAACATGGCGATCTCGCTGTGGTACCGCAACAGCGTGCTCAAGGCTGCCGGCGTCGAAGTGCCGAAGACCTGGAGCGAGTGGCAGGCCGCCGCCGAGAAGCTCAGCACCGACGGCAAATACGGCATCGGCCTTCCGGCCAACAAGCAGCTCTACACCGACCAGACCGTCTACAGCGTCATGGTCAACAGCGGCGCTGCCGACATCTACAAGGATGACGGCTCGATCGACTTCGACAAGCCGGCGACCGTCAACGCCTATGACTTCTACAGCAAGCTCGCCAAGCTTTCACCGGCCGACAACGGCTCGTGGACGTGGGGCGAGGCCGAGGCCTGCTTTGCCAGCAACACCTGCGGCATGATCCTGCAGTTCGGCGTCATCAACACCTATGACACGCAGGCCGAAGGCGATGCTGCCGATCTTGGCGTGGCACCCGTGCCGCATGCCGACGATCAGAGCGAATCGGCGACGATCTCTTACTCCAACGCGATCATGCTGACGACCAAGGACGAGGCCAAGCAGGCCGCCGCCAAGGTGTTCCTTGCCTGGCTGCTGGAGCCGGCTAACTATGGCCGCTTCCTGACCATGGAGCCGGGCCTGTTCCTGCCGGTGACCGATGACGGCGCCAAGGCGGACTCATTCTGGAACGACAAGACCGTGACCAAGTACAAGTCACAGGTCGAGACGATGGTTGCCAACTCGCATGCCGGCAAGCTGTTCGGCTTCACCACCGGCAAGGTGTTCCCGTCGATCGGCGCCATCTCGGCGCAGAACGTGATTGCCGAAACGCTGCAGCACATCGTGGTGGACGGGCAGACCGCAGCTGACGCCGTCAAGGGCGGCCAGGCACGCATGTCCGAAATCGCCAAGAAATAAGAAAGCGGCGGGGCGGGAACAGACACGATGAAGAACACCACATTGGCCTTCCTGTTCGTGTCGCCTGCCCTGCTGTTCCTGCTGGCCGTTCTCGGCTGGCCGCTGGTTCAGGCCGTCATCCTGAGTTTTCAGGATGTCGGCGTGATCGGCTCGCAAGGCCATTATGTCGGCCTTGCCAATTATGCCGCGATCCTCGGCGGCGCCGGCTTCTGGCGCGCGCTGGGCCGCAGTGTCGTCTGGGTGCTGGGCAATGCCGTGGTGCAGACGGCACTGGCGCTGGCGACAGCGCTGATCCTCAACCAGAAATTTCCCGGCGTCCGCATCGCCCGCACCTGGGTCATCCTGAGCTGGATCGTGCCGACGGTGGTCGTTGTCATTATCTGGCGCTGGCTGCTGTCGTCGTCGGGCGGCATGATCAACCCGTTGCTTATTCAAGCGGGCGTCATCGAGCGCCCGGTCGGCTTCTTCGCCACCCGCGAAAGCGCCATGACGACACTGATCCTGATCAATTCCTGGCGCTGGTTCCCCTTCACCGCGCTGATGATGCTGGCAGGCTTGACGCGCATCCCGAGCGATCTCTATGAGGCCGCGCGCATCGACGGTGCCGGCACTTTCCAGCGCTTCAAGCGCATCACCTGGCCGCTGCTTCAGCCGACGCTGCTGGTGCTTGGCGTCGTCGGCACGCTCCTGTCCTTCAACGTCTTCGATGTGATCTGGCTGCTGACTGCGGGCGGACCGGCGGGTGCCACGCAGACGCTGCCGGTGCTGATCTACGAGACCGCCTTCAAGGGATACCGGCTGAGCGAGGCGGCGACCGTCTCGGTGCTGACCAGCATCCTGCTGATGGGCTTCGCCTTCCTTGCCACGCGCGCCATGACTGCGCAGGAGGCCGCGCGATGAAACGCAGCTTCGGACAGTCGCTTTCGCTCTATGGCGGACTTTTGCTGATCGCGCTTCTGATCGTGCTGCCGTTCTGGTGGGTCATCAGCGGCTCGATCAAGCTGCCGCGCGAGATCATTCAGCGCGTGCCGACGATGATCCCGGAAAGCTTCACGCTGCAGCATTTCGAGAAGCTGCTGCAGGCGTCGGACTTCCCGGTTTATCTCATCAACAGCATCATCGTCGCCTCGTTCTCGATGGCGTTCACCGTGCTGCTGGCGCTGCCTGCGGCCTACGCTTTCTTCCGCATGGAATTTCCCGGCCGCAACGCGCTCTACCGCACGATCCTGCTCGCCTATGCCTTTCCCGGCGTCGTGGTGCTGATCCCGCTTTACGGCCTGTTCGCCAAGGTCGGGCTGATCGACAGTCCGGTGGCGCTGGTCATCGTCAATGTCGCCTTTGCCCTGCCCTTCTCGATCTGGATGATGCGCTCCTTCCTCGCCACCATCCCGCGCGAAATCGAGGAGGCGGCGGTGGTCGATGGCGCGCCGACGACCACCATCCTCGTGCGCATCTTGATGCCGCTGATCGCCCCGGGCATCGCCAGCGTGGCGATCTTCGCCTTCATCTCGTCGTGGACCGAATATCTGTTCGCCTCGGTGTTGATCGTGTCGGACGCGCGGCGCACCATTCCCGTCGGCTTTGCCGGCATCATCGGCCAGTATCAGATCGACTGGGGCCTGCTGCTTGCCGGCGCCACAGCCGCGATCATCCCGGTCGTCATCCTCTTCGCCCTCGTCGGCCGCTGGTTCGTTTCCGGCCTTACCGACGGCGCGGTCAAGTAAGTTGAAGGTATAGTCATGGCGGGCCTGTCGCTCCAGAAAGTGAAGAAGCGCTTCGGCGAGACCGAGGTGATCGGCGGCGTCGATCTCGACGTCAAGGACGGCGAATTCGTCGTCTTCGTCGGGCCGTCCGGCTGCGGCAAGTCCACGCTGCTGCGCATGATCGCCGGGCTCGAAACCACCTCGGATGGACGCATCGAAATCGGCGGACGCGACGTGACCGGCGAGGACCCGGCCAAGCGCGGCATCGCCATGGTGTTCCAGACCTATGCGCTCTACCCGCATATGACGGTGGCGACCAATATGGGCTTTCCCCTGGAAATGGCGAAGCGGCCGAAGGAAGAGATCGACCGCAAGGTGGCGGAAGCAGCCAAGATCCTGCATCTGGAACCCTACCTGCAACGCAAGCCGCGCGAGCTTTCCGGCGGCCAGCGCCAGCGCGTGGCGATCGGGCGCGCCATCGTTCGCCAGCCCGGCGTCTTCCTGTTCGACGAGCCGCTGTCCAACCTCGACGCGGAATTGCGCGTGCAGATGCGCATCGAAATCGCGCGGCTGCATCAGGAACTCGGCACGACCATGATCTACGTCACCCACGATCAAGTCGAGGCGATGACGCTGGCGAGCCGCATCGTGGTGCTGCGCGCAGGTCGCATCGAGCAGGTCGGCGCGCCGCTGGAACTCTACGAAAACCCCGACAACAGCTTCGTCGCCGGCTTCATCGGCTCGCCGCGCATGAATTTCGTGCCGGTCACGGTTGTCGGCGTGGAAGGCGGCAAGGCCATGGTCGCAGCACCCAAGCTTGGGTTGACGGGCATGGCGGTCGCAACGCGCGGCGCGGCGCCCAAGCTTGGAACGGCAGTCAACCTCGGCATAAGGCCCGAGCATTTCGTGGCAGCAGACGGGGCAACCAGCGCGCTTTCCGGCAAGGTCACGCTGGTCGAGCGCCTCGGCGGCGTCACCTATGCGCATGCGCAACTGCCCGAAGGCGGCACGATCACCGTGGAGAGCCGCGACGCCCGCAGCTTCAACGCCGGCGACGGCGCGCGCTTCGGGCTGGATGGATCGCGGGCGTTTCTGTTCGATCAGGATGGGAAGCGTATCTGAGAGTTGCGCTGCCCCTCACCCTTACCCTCTCCCCGTGAAAAACGGGGAGAGGGGGTCATCGACGTAGCGGCCAATCTCCTTCTCTCCGTCACAATATGGGGAAGAAGGACGCTCCAACGCTGACGCCTCCCTCTCCCCGTTTTTCACGGGGAGAGGGTAAGGGTGAGGGGCAATTTTTCAGACGAAACCTCTCACAGAAAACGCCATCAATGCCCCGGTGAATCGTCGTCCTCGAGCTCGGCATCGCCCCGCTGGTCATGCACCTTGCGCCACACCGTAAGCCGGTGCGCCAGCTCCGAGTCCTGCTGGTGTTCGGCCAGCCGCGCCTGCTGGCGCAGCACAAGGCGCACGACGCCGCGTTCGAAGCGGCCATCGGGAACGACAAAGCCTTCCGGGTCGCCGCCACGTTGCAGCGCGCCGAGGACAGTTCGCTTCAGCATCACCAGGTTCGGGTCGCCATAGGCGAAATAGATATCCTGGAAATGCCGGTGCAGTACCGCATCGAATTCGATGTCCTCGCCCATGGCGCCGATGACCGGGTTGCCGGGATGGAGCGAGCCGAGCGGCATGAGCCCTTCCGGGATCGGCGTGTTGGCCGAATGCGTACGCCCGGTTCGCAGCAGCTTCAGCAGCAGATGCGTGTGCGGGCCGGGTGGCGAGACGCCGCCGGTGTCGGGACCGCCGATCTTCTGGAACACCTCGACGCGGCCGATATGGGTGAGCGCGACGCGGTGCGGATGCGCGGAAAGAATGGCGGGCATGGCGGCGTTGTCATGCTCGAACAGCGAGCGGCCAAGATTGGCGCGCAGCACGGCAAGCAGTTTCGGATCGCTGGTGCGGATGCAGAAATCGCATTGCGGCAGGGACAGGCCCATATCGAAAAGAATGCCGGTGTGGTCGATGCCGCGAATGGCGTCGTCGTCGGGACCAAGCTCTGTCAGGACTGAGCGCGCCTCGCGGCGCGCCAGCGCATCCGGCAGGCACAGTGCGACCGCCTGGCTCCAGCGATGGGCGCGCGGGCTAACCGTCTCGTAGGCGAGCGGGACGACCTCGTCGAGCCGCTTGCGGTCGATGTGGATCGCGCCGCGCCGTGTCGCGCGCGACAGTGTGAAGCCGTCGTCGATGACCGGCGTCTCGTCGCGGTCCTGATGGAACTCGGCGATTGCGCCGAAGGTGCCCATGCTCCAGCCCGTCTGCCAGTCGCGCAGATGGTCGCGAATGAGGTTGTGCAGCTTTTCCATGTTTCGCCCTCCCAAGTCCGTCAGCTGGCGACATCCAGCGGCATGACCAGCATGCCGCCCTGCGTCTCGCCGAGATAAGCCTCCACGCCATAGACCGAGCGCAGGCGCGCAGCCGTAAGCACCTCGCGCGGCGCGCCGTCGGCAACGATCCGGCCCTTGTCGATGAGGATAAGCCGCGTGCACCAGCGTGCCGCAAGGCCGAGATCGTGAAGCGATGCGACGACGTCCCTGCCCTCCGCGGCGAGCTGCGCAAACAGGCGCATCAGCGTGATCTGGTGGGACGGGTCGAGGCCGGCGGTCGGCTCGTCGGCGAGCAGCAGCGGCGCATCCTGAGCAAGCGCGCGGGCGATAAGTACGCGCGCTTTTTCGCCACCGGAAAGGTCGGTCGCCGGGCGGTGGCGGAAGGCGTCGACCTCCATGCGGCGCATGGCTTCTTCGATCTTTGCTGTATCGGCGGCGTCCAGCCCAGCGAAGGCCGGACGGTGCGGCGCGCGGCCGAGCGAGACGAGCATTTCGACCGAAACCGGCCAGCCGATCTCGCGCTCCTGCGGCAGATAGGCGAGGTGACGCGCCCTTTCCTTCGCCGGCATGGCGGCGGCATCCTTACCGGCAATGGCGATCTTTCCGGTCGAGGGGATGAGACCGAGGGCTGCCCTGAGCAGCGTCGATTTGCCGGCACCGTTCGGGCCGATCAGCCCGACGAATTCGCCTTCCTGCACGGCAAGCGAAAGCCCGTGCAGCACCGGCTTGCCGCCAAGCGAGGTATGTAGCTGATCGATGGCAAGCAGGGTCACAGCAGGTTCCTCCGCGTGCGATAGACGAGCCAGAGGAAGAACGGCGCGCCGACGATTGCCGTCAGCACGCCGAGCTTGAGATCCTTTCCCGGTGCGATGATGCGGACCAGAATATCGGCGGCGAGCAGCACGCAGGCACCGCCGAGCGCGCTGGCCGGCAGCAGGCGCGATGGGCGCGAGCCGACCAGCGGGCGCAATATATGCGGCACGACGAGACCGACGAAACCGATGGCGCCGGCGACAGCGGTTGCGGCACCGACGGACGCGGCGGTGCCGAACACCGCCAGGAACTGAACGCGGCGCATATCGACACCCATGCTTGCGGCGGCGTCATTGCCGAGCGTCAGCGTGTCGAGCGGGCGACCGAGCGAGGCAAGCATGACCCAGCCGACGACCATGAAGGGCGCGGCGAGCCAGACATGGGTCATGGAACGGTCGGTGAGCGAGCCTAGCATCCAGAACATGATTTCGAGTGCGGCAAAGGGGTTCGGCGACAGGTTGAGCGCCAGCGAGGTCATTGCACCGGCAAAGCTCGAAACGGCGACGCCGGCGAGGATGATGGTGAGCGCGCCGCCCTTCATGCCGGCCATGGCTTGCACGACCAGCACCGCGAGCATGGCACCGGCAAGGGCGGCCAGCGGGAGGCCGAGCGGGAAGACCGCGGAGAAGCCGGTGTAGATGGCAATGACCGCACCGAGCGAGGCAGTGGCGCTGACGCCGATCAACCCCGGCTCGGCCAGCGGGTTGCGCAGATAGCCTTGCAGTGCCGCACCCGAAAGACCGAGCGTCGCGCCGATCATCAGGCCGAGAATGGCGCGTGGCAGGCGGATTTCCTGCATGATCAATGCGATGGCGCCGGCCTTCGATGAGAATAGCGCGGCGATGCTGTCGGTAAAGGCCAATGCCGCGGGGCCGACGGTGAGCGACAGCAGGAACAGGATGAACGTGGCCGCGCCAAGCACGATGAGCAACAGTCGATAGCGGGCAGTCTCGCTCATTTGGCCGCTCCCGCCGCGTCGCGAAGCATGTGCGCCGCCTCGAGCGTGAAGGGCGCGCCGCAGATGGTGTATTTCGTCGAAATGTTGACGGCCTTGCTGCCGGCGGTCACAGCCTTGAAGGCCGGGTGGACATAGCCTTCCTCGGCCAGCGCCGGGGCCGCATAATCGCCCTCGCTGGAGACGATGAGATCGGGATTGGCCAGCAACAGCAGTTCCAGCGGCAGTTTCGACGTGCCGGTCAGGCCGAGCCGTGCAGCGACATTTTCGAGGCCCGAGACGCCTATCAGCGCGTCGACCAGCGTGCCGGAGCCGGAGGTGTAGCTGTTGGCGTAGTAGGTGGCGACAGACTTGCTGGAAGGCGGCTGCGCGCGCAGGGTGGCAAGATCATTGTCGATGCGTTTTACCAGTTCGGCGGCCTTCTCCTGCCGCCCGAGAAGTTCGCCCATGCGCGCGATATGTTCGCGGATATCATCAAGGGAATTTGCCGGCGCGAATTCCTCCACTCGAAAACCCAGCCGCCGCAGAAGCTCGACCGTGGTCCGGGTCGTGAAGGTGCCAGCGATGATCAGGTCCGGCTGCATGAGAAAGACTTCCTCCGCCAGCCCATGGTTGACCACATAGCCTCCGGCCTGATCGGCAAGCACCGACGCATTCCTGTCGCCGGCGAGATAGGAGACCGAATAAAGCTGGCCCGCGCCGGCGATCAGCATGGCAAGCTGGTCGGTACAGACATTCATCGAGACGACGCGGTGCGGAACCTCGGCGGCGAGAGCCGCAGAGGCGTTGAGAACCGAGATCATCAAGATCGCCATGATTTGTTTCATGCTTTTCTCCAGGCATCGGACCTCCAAGAGAGGCCCGATGCAGAACCTCCCCGTTCAGAACGTTCGCGTAAAGCTCAGATTGAAGGTGCGCCCCGGTGCGCGATAGTCGGTGACGGTGGCGTATTCCTCGTCGAACATGTTCTCGACCGAGAATTTGAACTGCGACCGCGCATCAAGGGCATAGAGCGCCGTGAAATCGACGGTCACGTAGTCCGGCAGTTCGACGGTGTTGGCGGCGTTGGCATAACGCGCCGCGCCGTAGAGGACCTTCGCCGTGAGATCGAGCTGTTCGGTCGGGCTGTAGGTGAGCTCAGTGGTCGCCTTGAAGCGGTCGCGATAGAGAATGTACTTGCCATTGTCCTGATTGAGCGGCTCGCGGATGTCGAGCGTGGCCTTGCCGCTCCACTCGTCGCTGAAGCGATGCGCCAGCGTCGCCTCGAAGCCGGTTATGCGAGCGCGGGCGACGTTGAAGGGGAGGTAGGTCGGCGGATTGGAGGCGATCGCGTCGGTCAGCCACGTCTGGTAGAAAGCGAGGTCGAGACCGGTGCCGGCGGTTGCCTGCCAGTTGAGCCCGACTTCATAGGAGCGCGACTTTTCCGGCTTCAAGTCCGGATTGGAGTAACCTGGATAATAGAGATCGTTGAAGGTCGGCGCGCGGAAGCCGGTGGCGTAGGAGGAGCGCAGCACGAGATCAGGCAGCACCTCGTAGCTCGCGCCGACATTGTAGGTGGTGGCGCTGCCGAACTGGCTGCTGTGGTCGTAGCGGATGCCCGTATCGATGCGAAGCGCCTCATATTCGAGCGAATACTGGCTGAACAACGCCGCCAGATCGCGCGAATCGACGGCGAAGTCGACGGTCGAATCGACCTGCTCGCGATAGGCTTCGACGCCGCCGGTCAGGATGTGGCTGGCCTTGCCGGTTTCGAAGCGTTTTTCGGTCGAGGCGAAGATGCCGTAGCGTTGCGTGTCGAACTGGCTGTCGCCGGACACGCCGTCGCGGAAATTGGTCGAGTAGTCGAGGCCGGAGCTGACTTCGACGGTCGAGGACCAGCTATCGGAATGCAGGACATGCGCTCCCACTTTGCCGGCAAAGGTCGTCGTGTCGACCTCATTGCTGGATGGAAATGTCGCGTCGTATTGGCTGCGGCCACGCGCGAAAAGGCCGTCGGCATAGAGCCGTCCCCAATCGAAGTCCTTCGACAGCGAGAGATTGGCTGAGCCTTGCAGGAAGCCGTCATCGTCGGGCTCATGGCCCCAGGCCAGCGGCGTGGTGAAATCATAGCCGCGCGTGCCGAGCAGGCTGCCGCTGAGCGCGTAGTTCACGCCGCTTTCGCTGCGTCCTTGAACCGTGCCGGAGACATAGCCGCCCCAGGGATGGGTGACGCCGGTGGTGAGCGTGGCACATGCATTGCGGCCATCGGCGCAGGCCCCGCCCTGCTTCGTTATGATGTTGACGACACCCCCCATGGCGTCGGCGCCGTACTGGGCCGAATGCGCGCCCTTGGCGACCTCGATGCGCTCGATGGAAGCCAGCGGGATGTTGAAGATGGATGTCGTGCCGCTGGTGGCGGAACTTGCTCGCACACCGTTGATCAGCACCAGCGTCTGCGTGGCCGACATGCCGCGCAGATAGACATTGGCCCCCGCGCCCTGCCCGCCATAGGAGATGATCGAGACACCGGTATAGGATTTCAGCAGCGACGGCAGGTCGGGCGCGGCCGACTGCGCGATCTCCTTGCGGTCGATCACCGTCACCGACGAGGTCGAGCGCGCCAGCGTGGTCTCGCGCCGAAGCGGCGTGACCACCACGGTGTCGAGCCTGATTACGTTCGCGTCACCGTCGTCCAGTTCCTGCGCACCGGCATTATTCGAGAAAGCCAGCGCCAATGCGCCAGCCAAAATGGTCGATTTCTGCATGTCTGCCCCCGATAGGCTTTTGGCGGGCGGCAAAGCGCGCCCGAAGGTTTGATGACAAACCGCAGACAGGAAAATGATCGACAGGCAGACTATGAAACGACGACATCGAACCCTCGGCCAACCCCGGCATGCGGCAACACTTTTTCAAATGTCACCGCCACGGGCGACCGCGCCTGAACACACCCCGTGTTCAAGCATGGGTGACCGGAAAAGGCAGGTCTCCTGACTTCCGGGTCAATGCTTGTCTTTCGCCTTCCCAATCGCGCTGGAGCGCTTTTAGTGGCCTGTTGAAAGAAAGCTCGCCGGCTACAGTTGCGGGGGCAGTCGCGGCTTCGATCTGACGATCTCACCGTGTTCCCTTTTCATCCGCCGTGAAGCGGAACCATTTCCGATTCCACTGGTAGCTGTGCGTCCGGCGAGCGTCAACCGGGTTTGGCCATGCGTGGAAAAAGCCGATGTGGAAATGCCTAAACGGCCGAGCCGTTTGCGACGAGCATGAACATGCGTCGCAGACGCCGCAGGTCATCGCGCAGTGGTGCACGGCGGTCGAGCCGCGCCACTTCGCGGGCGGCGGCAGTGCGTATGTCGCTGCCTTGCGGCAGCCATAGCAGCCAGGACAGGAAGATATCTTCCGGGCACGACAGGGCTGGGTCTTCGACAGACACAGCCGAGCCGGCGGGACGCTCGATCGCGTCCGATTGCCAATGCGAGCCCATGGGTCAGGCCTCGACCGTCAGCGCACCGAGCGGCTTCGAGCAGCAGGCGAGGATAAAGCCGTCCTCGATCTCGTGGTCGAGGATGCCGCCATTGTGGCTCATCTCGACCTCGCCCGAGACCTTCTTGATCTTGCAGGTGCCGCACAGGCCGAATTCGCAAGCAGCTGAAATACGCACGCCCGAGGCGCGGGCGGTCTGGAGTACGGTCTGGCCGGAGACGCAATCGGCATCGACATCCGAGAGCGCAAAGCGGATCGGCGTGATCTGCTCGACAGGCGCGGCGTCGCCGGTGGTCGAAGATGCGTCGGAAAAGGGCGCCGGAACGACTTCGACCGGAGGCGCGCCAAAGCTTTCCTGATGATAATGCGCCATGTCGAAGCCGGCGGCCTCGAGCATCTGGCGCACCGCGCGCATAAAGGGGTCTGGGCCGCAGCAGAAGACTTCGCGGTCGCGGAAATCGGGCGCGAGCAGCGGCAGGCGCACGGCGTCGATGCGGCCCATATGGCCGCTCCAGACCTCGCGGTTCGAGCGCTCCTCGATGAGGAAGCCGAGCGACAGGCCGGGCATGCGGCTGCCGAGCAGTTCCAGCTCCTTGCGGAAGATGATTTCTTCCGGGCGGCGCGCGCAGTTGACAAAGGCGACGTCGGTCCATGGAGCGCAGTCGTTGAGCCAGCGCAGCATCGACATCATCGGCGTGACGCCGGAACCGGCGGAGACGAACAGGTATTTCGCTGACGGGTGGTTATGATGCGAGAAATCGCCGGCCGGGCCGTAGGCCTTGATGTGGACGCCCGGCACGAGGTTGTCGAACATCCAGCGCGTGCCGATGCTGCCGGCCTGAGCCTTGACCGTGACCGCGATGGAGAACGGCCGCGACGGGCTGGACGACAGCGTGTAGGTGCGCATCACCGGGCCGTCTTCCAGCGGCAGTTCCAGCGTGACGAACTGACCCGGCTGGTAGCGGAACCAGGTCTGGTTGTCGGAGCGGAAGATAAAAGTCTTCACCTCCGGCGCCTCGTCGATCACGCCGATGCATTCCAGCACCTGCAGCCGGTCGTTCCACGGCACCATCTCATCCAGATGCCGATAAAGGGAAAGTTCCGTCATCGCGTTCATCCGCTTATTTCCGTTTGATTGACCATGAGCTTTTCCGAAAACCGGCAACCACTTTTCGCTAACGCGGTCCTGCGGTTCGGGCTCATGGTCTTAGGCGACGCTACGCAGCGCCGGCTTTTCGCCGTCCGTCAGGCGCGGCTCGATGAAGTTGCAGTACCATTCGACGAACTGCATCACGCCGCCCTCATGCTCTACCGAATAAGGTCCGGGCTCGTAGGCCGGCGACTTGATGCCGAAGGCATTTTCCTCGACGATCCGGCGGTCCTGGTCGTTGGTTTCGGTCCAGACATGGGTGAGTTCGGCAAGGTCGTAGTCGACGCCTTCGACCGCATCCTTGTGCACCAGCCATTTGGTGGTGACAGCCGTCTCTGTCGCCGAGATCGGCAGCACGCGGAAGGTGACGGCGTGGTCGCCGAGCACGTGGTTCCAGGTCGTCGGGTAGTGATAGAGCAGCAGCGCGCCGATCTTGTCGGCGGTGACGATGTCGGACAGGTTCTTCTTCACCGCGCGCCTGCCGGACATCGTGTAGCTGACGGCGTCGCGCAGCAGCGGTGCACGCGTGGCGCGGTACTGGCCACCAGCATCGATGCGGAACTTGCTCGGCAGGCCGACAGCCTCGCACTTCGCCCAATGGGCGAGCATTTCCGGGTCGCTCTCGGCACCGTTGACGCCGGTGACGGTCGGGGCTTCGGGGAAGGTCTTGCACAGTTCGGGATGGTTCGCCGCACAGTGATAGCACTCGCGGTTGTTCTCCCAGACCAGCTTCCAGTTGCCCTTCTCGACGATGGTGCTCTCAAAAGCGACCTTCGCATCGCGCAGGCGGTGCGGCAGCAGATAGGGCTCGACCAGCGCCCGCATCGGCGCGAAATCCGCCGGCTCCTTGGCTAGGCAGATGAAGATGTAGCCGCCGACGCTTTCGCAGGCGACGGGCTTGAGGCCGAACTGGTTCTTGTCGAAGCCTTCCGCCATCTGGCGCGCAAACAGCAGGCGGCCGTCGAGCTCGTAGGTCCACTGATGATAGGGGCAGACGAGCTTGGCTGTCGTGCCCTTTTCCGCGGTGCAGACGCGCGAGCCGCGATGGCGGCAGGAATTGTGAAAGGCGCGGATGTCGCCCTTCTGGTCGCGCACGACCAGCACCGGATAGTCGCCGATCTGCGCGGTGATGTAGCTGCCGGGCTTGGGCAGTTCGCAATCATGGCCGAGGAACAGCCAGTCGCGATACCAGATCAGGTCGAGGTCCAGCTTGAAATAGTTCGGATCGATATAGAAAGCCTGCTCGAGGCTGAAGCCCTCGCGGCGGTTGCGTAACTGCCGCAGCATCTCATTGCGCGCATCCATGTCCTGTCCTCGCTATCCAAGGACTGAACTGGTGGTGATTTCAGGGGAGAACGATTGCACGGCAACGCCCGCTGGAGCCTGTCCGCGCAAAAATCCGCCGCTTGATCGCCCACCGCGATCAGTCGAATTTACAACACTCAAGGCTGGTTTCCGGGCTCTGGAGCGGTCCTGCAGGACCTGTCACGAACACCTTCCCAAGCCATTTGCGGCCCAGTGGTCTCCCATCGCGACATTCTCCACCACCGTTGCGGGGGCAGCGCCGGCATTGAACCGGCTTCCCAATTCTCCGATCCGCCCTCAAGCGAACCAGCACCTCAAGTATCCCGATATAATCACCGAATCCCGCCGCACGGCGATACGAAAGCGACATGGCCAGAGCGCAAAGGCGACAGCGGAAAAATCCGCCGCTATTCCGCCGCCTCGGCATGCGGGACCGGCACATAGTTGAGGATCGGCCCGAGCCAGCGCTCGACCTCGATCACCGCCATATCCTTGCGAACCGCATAATTCTCGACCTGATCGCGCTCGACCTTGGCGACGCCGAAATAATAGCTTTCGGGGTGCGAGAGGTACATGCCCGAAACGGACGAACCCGGCCACATCGCCATGCTCTCTGTCAGGCTGACACCCGAATTGCGCTCAGCGTCGAGCAGCCTGAACAGTGTCACCTTCTCGGTATGGTCTGGCTGCGCGGGATAGCCGGGCGCGGGACGGATGCCCTGATAAGGTTCACCGATCAACTCGTCCGGCGCGAGGGTCTCATTCGGCGCATAACCCCAGAATTCCTTGCGCACCTTCTCATGCATACGCTCGGCAAAGGCTTCGGCGAAGCGGTCTGCCAGCGCCTTGACGAGGATCGAGTTGTAATCGTCATTGGCGCGTTCGAAACGCTCGGCGATCGCGACTTCCTCGATCCCGGCCGTAACCACGAAGCCGCCGATATAGTCCGGCTTGCCGCTGTCCGCGGGTGCGACGAAATCCGACAGCGCGACGTTCGGGCGGCCGTCGCGCTTGGCTAGTTGCTGGCGCAGCGTGAAGAAGGTAGCGAGTTCCTGCCCCCTGCCCTCGTCCGTGTAGAGCCGGACATCGTCGCCGACGGCATTGGCCGGCCAGAAGCCGATGACGCCTTTCGGCGCGAACCATTTTTCGGCGATGATCTTCTTCAGCATCGCCTGCGCATCCTCAAACAGCTGGCGCGCGGCCGGTCCCTGCTTTTCATCCTCGAGGATTTTCGGATAGCGGCCCTTCAGCTCCCAGGTCTGGAAGAAGGGTGTCCAGTCGATGTAGCGGGCGAGCTCGGCAAGGTCCCAGGTCTCGAAGGTGCGAGTGCCGAGGAAGGACGGTTTTGGCGGCTGGTAAGTCGTCCAGTCGATCCTGTGCGCATTGGCGCGGGCCTTGGCCAGCGGCAGGCGCTGCTTGTCTGCCTCGGAGCGGGCGTGAGCGTCGGCGACCTTCCTGTATTCGGCGCGGACATTCTCGACATAGCCGGGCTTGGCATCTGCCGACAGCAGGCTCGACACGACGCCGACGGCGCGGCTGGCATCGGTGACATAGACGGTCTGGCCGCGCTCATAGCGCGGGTGGATTTTCACGGCGGTATGCACGCGGCTGGTCGTCGCCCCGCCGATGAGCAGGGGGACGCTGAAACCCTCCCGCTCCATCTCAGCAGCGACATGCACCATCTCGTCGAGCGACGGCGTGATCAGGCCGGACAGGCCGATGATATCGGCCTTCTCGTCGCGCGCCGTCTGCAGGATCTTCGCCGCCGGCACCATGACGCCGAGGTCGATGATCTCGTAGTTGTTGCAGGCCAGCACGACGCCGACGATGTTCTTGCCGATGTCGTGGACATCGCCCTTCACCGTCGCCATCACGATCTTGCCGGCGCTTTCGCGGCCGCTGGAAGCAATGCCGTTCTTGGCATTGGCGATCTTCTCGGCTTCCATATGCGGCAGCAGGCCAGCGACGGCCTGTTTCATGACGCGGGCCGACTTGACCACCTGCGGCAGGAACATCTTGCCTGCGCCGAACAGGTCGCCGACGACATTCATGCCGGCCATCAACGGGCCTTCGATGACATGCAGCGGCCGCTCGGCCTTCAGCCGCGCCTCATCCGTGTCGGCGTCGATGAATTCGGTGATGCCATTGACCAGCGCGTGCGAAATGCGCTGATCGACCGGCCATTCGCGCCAGGCAAGGTCGCGCTCCTTGGCCTCCTTGCCGGCCGTGCCCTTGTAGCGCTCTGCAAGCTCCAGCAGGCGCTCGGTGCCATCGTCGCGACGGTTGAGAACGACGTCCTCACAGGCCTCGCGCAGTTCCGGGTCGATCGATTCGTATACGGCAAGCTGGCCGGCATTGACGATGCCCATATCCATGCCCGCCTGAATGGCGTGATAGAGGAACACGGCGTGCATCGCCTCGCGAACAGGCTCGTTGCCGCGGAAGGAGAAAGACAGGTTCGAGACGCCGCCGGAGATATGGACATGCGGCAGCGTCTCGATGATCTCGCGGGTGGCCTCAATGAAATCGACGCCGTAATTGTTGTGCTCCTCGATGCCGGTGGCGACCGCGAAGATGTTCGGGTCGAAGATGATGTCTTCCGGCGGGAAGCCGGCCTGTTCGGTCAGCAGCTTGTAGGCACGGGTGCAGATCTCGACTTTTCTGGCCTGCGTGTCGGCCTGGCCCTTTTCGTCGAACGCCATGACGACGACCGCCGCGCCATAGGCCCGGCACAGCTTGGCGTGATGCAGGAAAGCCTCCTCGCCTTCCTTCATGGAAATGGAATTGACCAGCGGCTTGCCCTGAACGCATTTCAGCCCGGCCTCGATCACATCCCATTTGGACGAATCGATCATTACCGGCACGCGGGCGATATCGGGCTCGGCGGCGATGAGGTTGAGATATTCGACCATCGCCTTTTGCGAATCGATCAGGCCCTCGTCCATGTTGATGTCGATGATCTGCGCGCCGTTGACGACCTGATCGCGCGCGACATCGAGGGCGGCTGCATAGTCGCCGGCAGTGACCAGCTTGCGGAACTTGGCCGAGCCGGTGACGTTGGTGCGCTCGCCGACATTGACGAAGGGGATTTCGTCGGTGAGCACGAAGGGCTCCAGCCCCGACAGGCGCATCTTCGGCTCGATCTGTGGCAGCGCGCGCGGCGGATATTTCTTCACCACCTCGGCGATGGCGCGGATATGATCTGGCGTCGAGCCGCAACAGCCGCCGACGATATTGACCAGACCTTCGCGCGCAAAATCCTCGATCTGCGCCGCCATGAACTCCGGGCTCTCGTCATACTGGCCGAATTCGTTGGGCAGGCCGGCATTGGGATAGGCGCAGACGAAGGTGTCGGCAACGTCAGAAATCTCGGACAAATGCGCGCGCATGGCGTTGGCGCCGAGCGCGCAGTTGAGGCCGATTGTGAACGGGCTGGCGTGGCGCACCGAATGCCAGAAGGCTGTCGGCGTCTGGCCCGACAGGGTGCGGCCGGAAAGATCGGTGATGGTGCCCGAGATCATGATTGGCAGGTCGATGCCCTTTTCGGCAAAGACTTCGCTGCAGGCGAAGATCGCCGCCTTGGCATTCAGCGTGTCGAAGATCGTCTCGATCAGGATCAGGTCGGCGCCACCATCGATCAGGCCGCGCAACTGCTCGCCATAGGCGATGCGCAGATCGTCGAAACTGACGGCGCGGTAGCCGGGATTGTTGACATCCGGCGAGATCGAGGCCGTGCGGTTGGTCGGCCCGAGCGCACCCGCGACGAAGCGGCGCTTGCCATCCTCCTGCTCGGCGCGGATCGCGGCGCGACGCACCAGCCGCGCGCCGTCGCGGTTGAGGTCATAGACCATGTCCTCCATGCCGTAATCGGCCTGCGCGATGGAGGTCGATGAGAAGGTGTTGGTCTCGATGATGTCGGCGCCGGCGATGGCGTATTTGTAGTGGATTTCCTCGATCGCCGCCGGCTGCGACAGGATCAGAAGGTCGTTGTTGCCCTGCTGGTGGCAGGCGCAGCCGCCGAAACGCTCGCCGCGAAAATGATCCTCGTCAAAGCCGAGCCCCTGGATCTGCGTGCCCATCGCACCGTCGAGGATGAGGATGCGCTCGCGCGCCGCCTTTTCCAGTGCGACGCGTATCTCCGCGCCGTCGCGCGGTGCCGAAACGGCACCGAACAGTGCATCGAGGGCGTTATTTGACTGCGACATATTTTGCACCTTAAGCGACATGCCAGCGCATGTCACATAACGACATCTTTATGTCAACATATCACAATGGAATGCACCTGCGAAGCCGCAGAATCCTCTTCGGGCTGCCGCGCGCAACCTTTGCTAACGCGCCGCGTTAGCGGTCCGATGCCGCAAGTGTGATCACCCGTTTGGCTGAATTGACGGCGTCAACGCTTGGCGCGACGGATGCCGGCCACCATATCGGCGGAAAAGCCGAATGCCTGCGATGGCAGAGACGAGGTTTGAAATGGACAGGTTGCAGTTCATCATACCGGTGCGCATAAGCCCCGAGCCCAGCCAACCGGTAACGGAAATCTACAGCGTCGGCGACGCGATGACCTTCCTGCAGGAATGGCCGGTCGGGCGGCAGGGTCCAGTCTATCAGACGGCGATGAATGCCTGCCTGGAAGCAATGATCGAGCAGGTTCCCACCGAAGATGCGCGCAAGGCGTTTACGAGCTTTGCTCGCGTCTCCAAGATCCTCACCAAGGACGACGCCCATGCGCTCGTGCTGGATGGGGACGGTGAGATCAGGCCGGCGCACTAAGCGTCGACAGGGACCGTGAGCCGCAACTCAGATAACAATTGTGTATGTTGAACCTTACGATCGCCACCAGCCTGTGAGAACGGCTACCTATGACCTAGATAGACGGCGTCCAGGCAAGCTTCGCCGCCATGCAAAGGGAATAATATCGTGCCGAAATCGAAAGCCGTGGTCGAAACCGAGAACGCAAGCCGCTACCTGCAGCAGCTTTGCAAGCATTGGGGCCACAAATTCACGGTCGATTTCACCCCGCTCAAGGGGCATATCGATCTGGGTGAAGGGCGTCTGGTCGATATGGACGCAAGCCCGACCGCGCTTACGGTCGAGGTCGAAGCTTCCGACTTGCCGCGAATGGAACAGGTCGTCGCCGACCATATCGTGCGCTTTGCGTTTCGGGAGGAACTGGCTTTCGAGTGGAAGCCGATCGGCGGGTAGAGACCTTGCGGGGGGGGTGCACTTCGAATTTGTGCCTTTCCGCAGTTCAGAATACGCCGGGAAAAGCTTTCGGAAGAATCAACCGCTTGGAAATATTTGGTGGAGCCAAGCGGGATCGAACCGCTGACCTCCTGCATGCCATGCAGGCGCTCTCCCAGCTGAGCTATGGCCCCATTTTCCGAATTTAAAACCCGGACGCCGTTTCCGGCGAGTAGTCCGACCGGGGCTGGCCCCGAACCGGTGTGAGGCGGCTTCTAGCGCCGCCTCGTCGGAAGATCAAGCCTGCTTGAGGCCTTTTTCTTACACCGCAGTGCCGGCACCCCGACACCGCGGCATTGGTTCAAGTCTCGTCGTCGTCGCCAACGCCGATGATGTCGGAGACGTCGTCGTCGTCTTCCTCTTCATCTTCAAGGAAGGTGTCGTCGTCATCATCGCCGAGGTCGACGTCTTCCTCGTCCTCGATCTCGATAACGTCGTCCTTGGCCTCGTCGTCTGCTTCTTCGAGAGAAACGACTTCGGCGCCTTCTTCCTCGGCGTCGACTTCCTTCTCCTCGACCTCTTCCTCTTCGTCATCGACAGCCTTGATGCTGGTCGAGTCGAAATAAGACCGGGGGTAGGTCTTGCCCGTGTAGGGCGAAACGATCGGATCCTTGTTCAGGTCGTAGAATTTACGCCCGGTTTCCGGATCGATGCGCTTTATGCCAAGTTCTGGTTTAGCCACCGTCTATGCCTCGTATGCAAAGTTTGGTCCCCATAACCACAGTTTGATGCGCTGTCAAAGCCAAAAGACGGAAATTTCCGCATCAGCCAAACAGCTGTCAAAACAGCCGCACTGGAGGGGATGACCGGCACGGCGGGCCATGGTAGGAGACCGCCGCACTATCTGGAAAACGCATGTTTTGCGGTCTTCCGCAAGAGGTATCTTCATGTCGCATCAATCACTTCCGCAGCCTGCGGCCGCTCGCAAATCGTCAGCACTCTCCGGAACGGTCCGGATGCCGGGCGACAAGTCCATCTCCCACCGCTCCTTCATGTTTGGCGGACTGGCCTCCGGAGAGACGCGCATCACCGGCCTGCTCGAAGGCGAAGACGTGCTGCGCACCGGCGAAGCGATGAAGGCGATGGGCGCGCATATCGAGAAGCGCGGCGCCGAATGGATCATCCAGGGCACCGGCAATGGCTGCCTGCTGGAACCCACGGCGCCGCTCGACTTCGGCAATGCCGGCACCGGCTCGCGCCTGACCATGGGGCTCGTCGGCACCTATGACATGGAGACGACCTTCATCGGCGACGCCTCGCTGTCCGGCCGGCCGATGGCGCGTGTGCTCGACCCACTGCGCGAAATGGGCGTTCAGGTGCTAAAGGCTTCGCCCGGCGACCGCATGCCGATCACGCTGCGCGGGCCGAAGCAGGCCGCTCCCATCAGCTACCGCGTGCCGATGGCCTCCGCACAGGTGAAATCGGCCGTGCTGCTGGCCGGCCTCAATACACCGGGCATCACCACCGTCATCGAACCGGTGATGACGCGCGACCACACCGAAAAGATGCTGAAAGGGTTCGGCGCCAATCTCGAGGTGGAAATCGACAAGGACGGCGTGCGCCATATCCGCATCGAGGGCCAGGGCAAGCTTTCCGGCCAGACCATCGCCGTTCCGGGCGACCCATCGTCGGCCGGCTTCCCGCTGGTGGCGGCACTCATCGTGCCGGGGTCGGACATCACCATCGAAAACGTGCTGATGAACCCGACGCGCACCGGCCTGATCACCACGCTTCTGGAAATGGGTGCGTCGATCGAGCTTCTTAACCGGCGCAATGCCGGCGGCGAGGATGTGGCGGACCTGCGCGTGCGCTCGTCCGAGCTGAAGGGCGTGACCGTGCCGGCCGAGCGTGCGCCGTCGATGATCGACGAGTATCCGGTTCTGGCGGTCGCAGCCTCGTTTGCCGAGGGCGAGACGCTGATGCAGGGCCTCGACGAGTTGCGGGTGAAGGAGAGCGACCGTCTGGCCGCCGTGGCGCGCGGGCTGGAAGCCAACGGCGTCGACTGCACCGAGGGCGAAGCCTCGCTTTCCGTGCGCGGCAAGACCGGCGGCAAGGGCCTGGGCGGCGGAACGGTGAAGACGCATCTCGACCACCGCATCGCCATGAGCTTTCTGGTCATGGGCCTCGCCGCTGAAAAACCGGTGAGCGTGGACGACCAGACCATGATCGCCACCAGCTTCCCGGAATTCATGGGCCTGATGACGGGCATGGGCGCGCTGATTTCCATTTCAGAGGCCGTGGCGGGCTAGAAAATGCTGGAGCAACTGGGCTCGTTCGCTACTGCCTTCCTGCTCTATCTCATGCTGGGCTTTCCGTTTCTGATCTGGTCCGGCAGGACGGTCTATGCCAGCGTTCAGGTGGAAGTGGACGGCAAGCTAAGGGGAAAACCCAGCACGGGCGCGACTATTTTCCTGGCCGTCATCCCCATTCTGTTCATCGCCTATTACTTCCTGAGCGGTATCGGCGGCATGCAGCACCAGCAGCGGGTCAGCGACTGGGGGCCGTATATGTTCCTCAGCCTGCCGCCTGCGTGCGGGTTGCTGGCGGGGTATGTGATCGGGGTGATCTTGGGGCGGAACAGTGGCTAGCCGCTCGCATAGCTCGCTATTACAAAAACACGCACTTCGTTTATCCACGTAGGAATATTATCCTCTAAAATTGAGGCATCAAAGAAAGGATGCTTCAATGTCAAACTGGAATTCATTCGACCCACGCTACCAAAGCCAGCTGCGATTCCAGGTCGCGGCCTTGAAATTCAAACTCGGGTTGCTGCGCACCGACCTCAAAGCCAACTTCAATCCCAATCAGCCTCGTGTTCCGACCGGAAACTCGGAGGGCGGCCAATGGACCGATAGCGGCGGCGCTGGTGGCGGGCTTACCGATTCATTGCGAGCGGATGCGACCAGGCAGCGCGTGGTCCAAGATCGGGAAGGCGAACAGCCTTGGTCATCCTATGCTGAGCAGTATCGGCCGGACGGTTCTGTCGCATCTCGCACGATCGTAAATCGCAACGGCAGCAGAATAGTCGCGGACTACCCGGCACAGGGCATCGAACGAAATACGGTAACCCTACCTAACGGTACCCGCGTCACTTTCGAAAACAATGGCGATACGCAGCGTATCTTCGATGCAAGGGGCAATCTGCTCAGCGAGTCGACCTGGACACTCGACGGACCGGCATCACAGCCTATCCTTTTGCCAGCTTTCTTTGACGACTCGCGGAAACCGTCTCGAACGCGAAACCCAACTTCTTACCCAACCGAAGTGGTTCTGGACGCCGCGACCGAACTCTACAATTGGTGGCTAAGCACCCAGGAGTCTGACGAGCATACGATCTTTTCGTTTCGTGCAGACGAGCTGTTGAACCAAGTACCAGGAGAACCACCTGCCTGGATGAGCGGCATGAAACGCGAAGACGTTGAATATGCCTGCCCGCGTTTTCCGCAAGTTCAAACAGTAGCCAATTACGCTGCAAATTCACTAAATAGAGCGTTATTCAAGAACGCCGGAGCGTACGGTACAGCTGTACACATGTCAGTTAAAAACATGATTGACGCGTTGGGAAACCCAAATCTTACTACGGAAGAATCCTTCATAAATCGGAGCAGGACAAAGCTCGGTACGGTCTCAAAAACTCCGTGCGTATTGATGTTGTGGAAAGGGTCAACAAAAAAACTATTTGCGTATACGATCTTAAGACCGGGCGACGAGGACTGACAAGGGCGCGCATTTTGGAGATATATAGCAACGTGATAGCCAAACACGATGAGGTATATCAGATCGTTATCGTCGAAATTCGACCTGCAAAATGAAAGACGGACCGCGAACACGGTATCTTCTGGATGCCTCTTCTGAAGCGGCATCCAAAGAATTCTCAATCGCGAACGAGCGGAAGCGGAATTCTGGTCGGGCCGCGGTGGGCAACCTAGTTGCACCTCAAAAATTGGAGGAAACTGCATCGAGGTAGCTCGCTTGTTGCCTGACAGCGAAGCGATCACTGTCCGCAATTACAAACTAACTCGATTTTGAGAGTCCACACTCTTTCCGTACGATGGCAAAATCGTTCCCGGTCAAAAGGGGGCAACAATGGCACCAATCGGCAAGGACCGGCTGACGCAACGGCTCGAACAGCAACCGGACGTAGTCCAGACTAAGCTATGGACCGTGGTGAAGCCGGTCCATCACTTCGTACGGGGGATAATGGCCTTTGACGCCCCGGAGAAAAACGGGCTCTACGGGGTGTGGAGCATCCACAGCCTGTGGGCGCCGTCTTCCCCAACTGAACTGGAGAATACGATCGGCTTCAGCACCCCTCTCCCTCAGGGGGAAGCGATCGTGATATACCCCGAACTGCTGCCGAGGCCGATACAATATGAAGCCTTTGAGGACACTGTCAGGGACGAGGTGTTGCCTTTTCTACGCTCCATCAACACCATGGAGCGATTTTACCACGAAATCACCAACAGGCCGGCAAATCTGAACACGAATACACCGGACTCGAAGTTTTGCCTTGAGCTTGCGATGGGGCATTTCGATGCCGCCAGCACGTTGCTGGCGCAGCACCGCGACCATTGGTTTCGGAAGCAAGACGATGATTTTGATGACTACGAGCTTGAACAGATACGCCCGCTCTGCCGTCTGCTCGATGATGGAAATTACGGCGCGATCGCTCGACATCTACACGAATGGGAAGCGTCGACCACAGAATTTTCCGATCTGGACGGCCTCTGGGAGCCATCCCCCTTCCCGTTCGAACCCGAATACAAGGACTGGGCGCGAAAATCCGGCCCAAAGGCGGACTAATGGAGGGAGACATAGAATGCACGACACCAGCAGATATTGAAATAATTCTCAAACCAGTTTTCGAGATGAACCCCGACACAACCTGCGTTGGCGGGTTTTTGCTCCTTGATCCCGTAGGCCATGTTTGCCGGAGAATCTTGACAAAACAGGCTTCCGAAGAAGGCCGGGTTTATCTGGAATGGGCCGTGGATATCCTTTTTCTGAAGGATTCAACAAATACAGTTTCGGGTGTGATTGCCGCAAAGGATGCCGGGCCGTTCAGGAAGACTGTCAGTCTACCTAAGAATTCCATTTCGAAAACGGCCTGCGTTGAAATTGAAAAACAGCATATGCCTTTGCTGCGAAGGCTGAACTCAATCGAAACATGTTACGAATACCTGGTCAGCGGAAAGCGGCCGTTCTCGATCTCGCCCGAACTGCATTTTCCACTCGAGCTTGCGATGGGGAATTTCGATGCGGCCCATATGCTCAGACGCTGGCATCGCCAACAATGGTTCGACCGACCCGTTGATACTTATCGGAAGGAGAGTCCCATTTATTCTCTCGTGCGTCGGCTATGCCTGCTGCTCGAGGCCGATAATGCCGCCGAAATTCCACATGTATTACGGGAAGCAGAGGAGGCGGCAGCTGAAGAACTTAGGCTGAGCCATCTTTGGCAGCCAACAATTTTTCCCGTTGAACATGCCTCGTAAGAATCGTTTCCAGCGCTTGCTGACGCCTTTATTGCTTCGAAATAGCGACGTCTGCATCGAGAACGCTTTCTTGTTCTTCGCCCGGTACGACACGCTTTTTGCGCGCTGCTTTTCGATGCGGTCGGCATCGCCGGTGTTTTTCGTCCGCGTTGGTTTGTCGTTCCGATATTTGCCCTGCCGCCGGTGCTGCAGTTGATGAACATAGATGGAGTAGGCACCAAATATTCCGATGAGCCGGCACGCAGCATGCCGGAAGACATTTTAAGCGAGCAGCTGCGTGCCGACATCGAGTCCTCCGTCCTGCCATTTTTTAGATCCCTGGCAACGTTCGACCGGCTTTACGCCTATGCGATGCATGGTGACCTGCAAATCTGGCAGCACGAGGCTCTCCACTTCAGATTGGAACTCGCGATGGGCAACTTTGATGCTGCCCGAATGCTGATGCGGTGGCATTCAAAGAGATGGTTATCGGATGAACCGCAGGCAGATCATACCCACGAGAGGCAGCTTTGTGCCCTATTAGATGCAAATGACCACACCGGCATAGGACGTTGTCTACGCGAGATAGAAGCGTCAGTGGTTGCCGCATACAAAGTCGAACATATCTGGGAGCCATCCCCCTTCCCGTTCGAGCCTGAATACAAGGAGTGGGCGCGAAAATCCGGCATAAAGGTGGACTAGATTCCGCCGCCTCTTGCCTTTTGACCGCCTCTCGGCTTGAAGCAAGGCATGTCTCGCTCCCTCATCATCGCCATCGACGGTCCCGCGGCTTCCGGCAAAGGAACGCTCGCGCGGCGGCTGGCCGATTATTACCACCTGCCGCATCTCGACACCGGCCTGACCTACCGGGCGGTGGCGCATATGCTTTTGACGAAGGGCTGGCCGCTCGATGACGAGGCGCATGCGATCGAGGCGGCGCGGCTGGTCGATCTCGGCCATCTTGATCGCGAGGGGTTGTCGGCCCATACGGTGGCGGATGCTGCCTCGCGTGTTGCCGTGATTGCGGAGGTTCGCCGCATCCTGGTCGACAAGCAGCGCGCCTTTGCCGATCGGGACGGCGGCGCGGTGCTGGACGGGCGCGATATCGGCACCGTCGTTTGCCCCGAGGCGGAAGTGAAACTCTATGTCACCGCAAGTGCCGAGGTGCGCGCCATGCGCCGTCTGCGTGACATCGAGGGGCGTGGCGGCAAGGCGGATTTCGACGAAATCCTCTCCGACATCAAGCTTCGCGACGAGCGCGACATGGGCCGTACCGACTCGCCGCTCAAGCCCGCCGCAGACGCGCACTTGCTCGATACGTCGGAAATGTCTATAGAGACCGCGTTTATTGCGGCAAAAGCGATCATTGACGACGCAATAGCCAAGAGAAGCGAAATCTGATCCCGATGTTTCGCGTTGTGGCTTGCTGAAGCGGTCACGAAGCATCATCTGGGCCGGATAACCCGCCTGCCAGCATTCTCATGCGCCGAATACCGCCGCGAAAGCGGCACCAGGGCATTTGCCCGGGATGCTGAACAGGCAAAACGCAACACGAACCAAGGCGCCGGCTCCGCAGATGCGAGAGCCTTCCAGGAGAAACAATGTCAGCTTCCAATCCAACCCGCGACGATTTTGCCAGCCTTCTCGACGAGTCGTTTTCCGACGGCCACTCGGGTGAAGGCCAGGTTGTTCGCGGCATCATCACGGCCATTGAAAAAGACATGGCCATCATCGACGTCGGCCTCAAGGTCGAAGGCCGCGTGCCGCTGAAGGAATTCGGCGCCAAGGCCAAGGACGGCCAGCTCAAGGTGGGCGACACCGTCGAGGTCTATGTCGAGCGCATCGAAAACGCGCTGGGCGAAGCCATGCTGTCGCGCGACAAGGCTCGCCGCGAAGAGAGCTGGGTCAAGCTCGAAGAGAAATTCAACAAGGGTGAGCGCGTCGAAGGCGTCATCTTCAACCAGGTCAAGGGCGGCTTCACGGTCGATCTCGACGGCGCCGTGGCGTTCCTGCCACGTTCGCAGGTCGATATCCGCCCGATCCGCGACGTTTCCCCGCTGATGCACAACCCGCAGCCCTTCGAGATCCTGAAGATGGATCGCCGTCGCGGCAACATCGTGGTTTCGCGCCGCACCGTGCTTGAAGAGAGCCGTGCAGAACAGCGTTCGGAAATCGTGCAGAACCTCGAAGAGGGCCAGGTTGTCGAAGGCGTCGTCAAGAACATCACCGACTACGGTGCGTTCGTCGACCTCGGCGGCATCGACGGCCTGCTGCATGTCACCGACATGGCATGGCGCCGCGTCAACCATCCGACCGAAATCCTCAACATCGGTCAGACGGTCAAGGTGCAGATCATCCGCATCAACCAGGAAACCCACCGTATCTCCCTCGGCATGAAGCAGCTCGAGAGCGATCCGTGGAGCGAGATCGGCACCAAGTTCCCGATCGGCAAGAAGATCACCGGCACGGTCACCAACATCACCGACTACGGCGCCTTCGTGGAGCTGGAGCCGGGCATCGAGGGCCTCATCCACGTTTCGGAAATGTCGTGGACGAAGAAGAACGTGCATCCCGGCAAGATCCTCTCGACCACGCAGGAAGTCGACGTTGTCGTGCTCGAGGTCGATCCGGCCAAGCGCCGCATTTCGCTCGGCCTCAAGCAGACGCTCGAGAATCCTTGGGAAGCGTTCGCACGCAACCATCCGGTCGGTGCTGTCGTCGAGGGCGAGGTCAAGAACAAGACCGAGTTCGGCCTGTTCATCGGCCTGGAAGGCGACGTGGACGGCATGGTCCACCTGTCCGACCTCGACTGGAACCGTCCGGGCGAGCAGGTCATCGAAGAGTACAACCGCGGCGACATCGTCAAGGCGCAGGTGCTCGACGTCGATCAGGACAAGGAGCGCATCTCGCTCGGCATCAAGCAGCTTTCGCGTGATGCTGTCGGCGAAGCTGCAACTTCGGGTGAACTGCGCAAGAACGCGGTCGTGACCTGCGAAGTCATCGGCGTCAAGGACGGCGGCCTGGAAGTCCGGCTTGTCGACCACGATGTCGAGACCTTCATCAAGCGCAACGACCTGTCGCGCGACCGTGACGAGCAACGCCCCGAGCGCTTCACCGTCGGCCAGAAGGTCGATGCGCGCGTCATCGCCTTCGACAAGAAGACCCGCAAGATCCAGGTCTCCATCAAGGCGCTGGAAATCGCCGAAGAGAAGGAAGCGGTTGCCCAGTACGGCTCGACCGACTCCGGCGCTTCGCTCGGCGACATCCTGGGCGCGGCCCTGAAGAACCGCGGCAGCGAGTGATCTTTCGTCATTGACCGCCCGTGAACGAAACCCCGCCGGAGCAATCCGGCGGGGTTTTTCTTTTTGCCCATGCGGAATGGATTTCTTCGCTATGCTTGTTGCTTTAGGGTTTGCGCGGCATAAACGACTCACATGACAGACGCGCCGCAGCCAGACATGAACGACCAGCCAGCGCCCGACCGACCCTCAGCCCTGGCGCCCTTCAAGCACAGCATCTTCCGCTCGGTGTGGATCGCCAGCCTCGCTTCGAATTTCGGCGGGCTGATCCAGAGCGTGGGCGCGGCCTGGATGATGACCGCCATCTCGAACTCGGCCGATATGGTGGCGCTGGTCCAGGCCTCGACTGCCCTGCCGATCATGCTGTTTTCGCTGGCCTCGGGCGCGATCGCCGACAATTACAACCGGCGCAAGGTGATGATCGCCGCGCAAGGCTTCATGTTCGCAGTTTCCATTGCGCTGACGCTGGCCGCTTATTTCGACTTCCTGACGCCCTGGCTGCTCCTTTCCTTCACCTTCCTGCTCGGTTGTGGCACTGCACTTAACAATCCTTCGTGGCAGGCCGCCGTCGGCGACATGGTCCCGCGCAGCGACCTGCCCGCGGCAGTGTCCGTCAACAGCATGGGCTTCAACCTGACCCGCAGTGTCGGCCCGGCCATTGGCGGCATCATCGTCGCTGCGGCAGGTGCGGCGGCGGCGTTTGCCGTGAACGCGGTCAGTTATCTGCCGCTGCTCTTCGTGCTGTCGCGCTGGAAGCAGAAGGAGACGCCCAGCACGCTGCCGCGCGAGACGCTCGGCATCGCGATGACGGCCGGCCTGCGCTACGTCGCCATGTCGCCCAACATCGAAAAGGTTCTGCTGCGCGGCTTCGTCTTCGGCTTTACGGCAATCTCGGTGCTGGCCCTGCTGCCGCTGGTCGCGCGCGACATCGTGCAGGGCGGCCCCCTGCTTTATGGCGTACTGCTCGGAGCCTTCGGCATCGGCGCAGTCGGTGGCGCGCTGATCAACGCATGGCTGCGGCAGAAGCTGAGCAGCGAATGGATCGTGCGCCTTGGCTTCATGGGTTTTGCCGTCTGCGCAAGCGTTGCAGCGCTGAGCCAGATGGCCTGGCTTACCTGCGCGGCGCTGCTTATCGGCGGCGGCAGCTGGGTGATCTCGCTTTCGCTGTTCAACGTCACCGTGCAGATGTCGACGCCGCGCTGGGTGGTCGGGCGCGCGCTCTCGCTCTACCAGACGGCGACCTTCGGCGGCATGGCGCTGGGAAGCTGGATCTGGGGCGTGATCGCCGAGAATCACGGTGCGGGCCAGGCACTGCTTGCATCGGCCGCCCTGATGATCGCGGGTGCTGCACTCGGGTTGAAATGGTTCACGCTGCCGGAGCAGACATCCCTCAATCTCGACCCGCTCAACCGCTGGAAGGAGCCGCATCTGGCGCTCGACGTGAAGCCGCGCAGCGGCCCGATCGTCATCATGATCGAGTATGTCATCGCGCTGAAGGACACCGCCGAATTCCTCGACGCGATGGCCGAGCGCCGACGCGTGCGCCGGCGCGACGGGGCCAGGCAATGGACGCTGGCGCGCGACCTGGAAAATCCGGAACTGTGGATGGAAACCTATCACACGCCGACCTGGGTCGAATATGTGCGGCACAACCAGCGCATAACCCATGCCGACGCCATCGTCGGCGAGCGTGTCAGGAAGCTGCACAGCGGGCAGGAGCCGCCCCGTGTGCACCGCATGATCGAGCGACCGACGGACTGGTCCGTGACGATTGCACCGCCCAAGGATATGCTCGACCTTCATTGACCGTCGAGGTTAAACGCCGAGGTGCCGGCCGGCTGCGCATTTACCGGACAGCAAGGTCCGCGCGCTAAGACTGCGCCATGACTATGCGGTGAAGCGGGGGGCTTCGCGTGACGGTTCAGAATTCCGATCGAGATTCCGGCCTGCAAATGAGCTGGCTGCGTACCGGCTACGCCCAGTATCCGGTGGTCTGCACCTGGATCGTGCTGGCGCTGCTGTGCACGTTTCTGTGGTGGATGGGCGCCAACCTGAATGGCGATGTCGACGACCTTCTGAAGCTGCATGAAATCCGCTTCCTCGTCGAAACGGGAAACATCTACGACAGAACGCTTCCGAATATTCTCCAGCCCGAGCCGTTCGTCACCCACTGGCCGTGGATCGTCGACCTGCCCTATGCGCTGGTCACCTGGCTGCTGAGGCCTTTCATCGGCCTGGAGCCGGCATTGTCGGTCGCGAGCTTCGCGGTTCCCCTCCTGATGCTCCTGCCGGCGCTGCACTTCTTCTATCGCATACTGGCCGCCATCGGCTTCCAGACCCCCGCCGCAGCCCTACCGTTGGCCATCCTCTTTGCCGTTCGCAGCTTTTTCGAATTCGAACCGGGCCGCATCGACTACCACAATCTGGAGATGCTTCTGCTTCTGGCGGCGGTCGCGCTGCTGATGTCGGAGCGCCGCGGTGCCGCCGCAGCCAACGGCGCGATAGCGGCGCTGGCACTGGCGATAAGCACGGAATTCGCGGCCTTCTTCGCGCTGGTAATGGCCGTCTATGCATTCGACTTCATCTTTTCGGCGCGTGACGGCGCGATGCGTCTGGCATCGTTCGGCGCGACGCTGAGCGCGGGCGCCGTCGTTCTTTTCCTCGCAATCGTTCCTTTCGGAACCTATGCCGTCGCGCGCTGCGACAGCTACTCCGCCCCCCATCTGCTTGCTCTGGCCTGCGCCGGCGGTACGTTCATCGCCCTGCCGCTGTTGCTAAGGGAGCGCGGCGGATGGATGCTTCGAGCGGGGCTGCTGGTGGGCCTTGCCGGAGCGAGCCTCGTTGTGACGATCGGGCTGTTTCCGCAATGCGTCAACGGCCCCTATGCGGTGCTCAGCGACTATGCCCGCGACAACTGGCTTAACTGGATCGGGCAGGAAAAATCGCTGCTGACGCGACGCAATTTCGTCCTCTCCAGCGGCATTGCCAGCATACTCATTTTCTTCATCGGCGCGCTGGCTCCAGCCATGATTGTCGGGGTGGGAAAGGTGCGCGACCGTTCGCTGATCATTCTCGCGCTGTTTTCCGTGCTGGCCGTTGTCCAGTCGGTCGTCTGGTTTCGCTATTTCCGCTACGTCCCGCTGTTTGCCGGCCTGGGCCTGCCGCTGGTCTTTGCTGCCTTCTTCCCGATGCGCCTGAAAATAGAGACCTATATGACGGTGCGGAACTACGCCGCACCGTCCCAGAAATATCTCCTGCTGGCGCCGGGGCTGGTTTTGTCCCTGGCCCTGCTGCTGTTCCATCTGGCGGTAAAACCAGCCGAACCGAATGCGCCGGCGGGGCAACTGGCCGATAGCTGCGACCTCGTCACAACCCCGAAATTCGACTGGCCGGCAGGGTCGCGCGTCCTCTCGTCTCCGCTCGTTGGAATACACCTGCTTTCGCCGGACCCGAAGCTTTCGATCGTCGCCATACCCTTCCACAATGCCGGCCACGGCATCGAGCGTGCCTACCGCTTTCTCGATCCGCAAACCGAGAATCCGCGAGCGATTGTCGATGAGGCGCAAGCCACGCATGTCGCCGTCTGCGCCTGGCGCGGCAAACCGCTTGCATGGCTGGAGAACGGCTATTCTTTCGCGTCGGCACTGATCGAGGGACGCCCGCCGGAATGGCTGAGCGAATGCGCAACGGACCCATCTTCGCCGCTGCGCATCTATCGCTACGTCGGCACGGATGGCAGCCAGCCCGCCTGCCCGACCCTCTCGGTTGCACGATAGCGGATCAGGCCACCGTGATTTCGATCAGATAGGGCTTTTTCGTCGCTCGTGCCAGCTTTAGCGCGGCAGCGAGATCGGACAGATCATCGAGCCGTTCGGCGGCGATGCCATAGGCTTCGGCGACGCGACAAAAATCCGGCGGTGCGGGCGACACGCCGACCGGCTCGACGCCGACATCGCGCATCGAGGTTTCGATTTCGCGGTAGCCGCGATTGTTCCAGATGACGAAGATCACCGCGGCGTTTGCATCGAGTGCGGCGCCCAGTTCCGACAGCGTGAACTGGAAGCCGCCGTCGCCCGACAGGCAGACGACCGGCACGTCCGGCAGGGCGAGTGCAGCGCCGATCGCCGCCGGCGGGCCATAGCCCAGCGCGCCGAAGCCGGTTGCCGCGTTGAACCAGCCGGCGGGGCGGTCATGGTCATAGTAGAGGTTCGCGGCATAGACCGGCTGGGTGGAATCGCCGACGATGATCGAGCCCGGAAGCGCATCGCGAATGGTTTCCACCACCTCGACCTGCGCGCGCATATCCGCGCCTATCTCCTGCCATGCGGCGTCACGCGCTTCAGCGGCACGGGCAGCGCCGGATGCCCTGTCGCGGTCGTTGCGCCTGTCAGCCTCGATGAGACCGGCGAGCGCTTCCAACGCCAGGGCGCTGTCAGCCCTTATGTCGATCGTCGCAGGGCGACGGCCAAGCTGCGCTTCGTCGATATCGATGCGGATCAGATTGGCGGGAAGCAAAAAGCCCTCATCGCCATACATGTCGTAGTCGGTCGGACCGAACTCGGTGCCGACGGCGATGACGAGATCGGCATCCGCCATCAGCGCGCGGACGGCTTTCAGGCTCGGGCTTGCCGGCACGCCGAGTGGATGCTTGTGCAGCAGCCCGCGCGCATTGGCCGTGGTGACGACCGGCGCGTCGAGCAACTCGGCCAGTTTCTGGAGCGGCGTTCCGGCCGCCTTTGCGCCGCCGCCGGCGAGGATCAGCGGACGCTTCGCGATGATGGCCAAATTGGCCGCCTCCACCATCGCGCTCATCTCGGCCCGCGGCGCAGTGGTATTGGCGGAGCCAGCCGAAAGGCTGCCGGCCGGCAGCGCCATCACATTGGTCGGAATCTCGATGTGAACCGGGCCGGGTCGGCTGGTCGCGAACAGTTCGAAGGCGCGCGCCAGAACGCCCGGCAGTTCGCCGGCATCGGTAATCCTATGCGAAAACAGCGCCAGCCTTTCCATCATGCCGCGCTGGTCCGGCATTTCGTGGAGATAACCGAGGCCCTTGCCGAGCGTCGGCGTCGCGTTGACGCCGGAGATGACCAGCATGGGGATGGAGTCCGCCCGTGCCTGCCCCATTGCGGTGATGGTGTTGGTCAACCCCGGCCCGGTGATGACGAAGGCGACGCCCGGCCTGCCGGTGACGCGGGCATAGCCATCGGCCATGAAGCCTGCGCCTTGTTCGTGGCGCGGCGTGATGTGGCGTATCTTCGAACCGGCAAGTCCGCGGTAAAGCTCGACCGTGTGCACGCCCGGAATGCCAAAGACAGTGTCGACGCCATGCGCCTCAAGCAGTGAAATCAGCGCCTCTCCTACGGTCGTCATGCCGCTTCTCCTCCCCGCAAATCCAGGCCGAGCAGCGCCTCGACCGTCGTGATGCCGATTTCGGCCAGTTCACCGCTCTCGAACATGTCGGCAGCCAGGCAACCCTCGATCCACAAGCCGTCGATCAAGCCGTTGATGGCGATGGCGTGACGCCGCAACGCGCTGGCTTCAGCATTGCGACCCGCAGCCTTGAGGACCTCCGCCACCAGCGCCTCCACCTCGTTGCGAAAGCCAAGATAGCCTTCGCGATGGGCTATCGAAAGCGCCGGATCGGAGACCGCCCGGCCGATGAAGCCGGCCCAGAGCGAAAAGACCCGCGCATCGACCACCGGCGGCGCGAGATTGGCCTCGACGAAAGCTGCAAGCCTGCGCCTCGGCCCCGCGCCTTCAAGGCTGAGGGCCGCCTTGGCCTGCTCGGTCATGCGCCCGACGATGGTCGCATAGGCGGCCTGCAACAGTTCTTCCTTGCCCGGGAAATAGTGGCGGATAAGCCCGCCAGTCACGCCGGCACGCAAGGCGATGGCGCGCACCGTTGCCCCTTGCAGGCCGCGCTCGGCAACGCAATCCAGCGTCGCCTCGATCAGGTCCTGACGCCGCCGCTCCTCGCCCTCGCGGCGAAACTTGCGACGCCCGGGCGTGTTCATTGGCGCAGGATCGGGCGCGTCAGGCAGGTCGGCCCGCCTTCGCAGGCAATGCATAGCGCATCGGCCTCGAAGGTTTTCACCGTGCAGCCGGCAGCTTCCATCGCAGCCTTGGTCTTCGGGAAACCTGCGACCGCGATCACCTCGCGCGGGCTGGTCGGCAGCACGTTGAGGCTCAGCCCGTTCGAGGCATGAAACTCGTCGGCATCGCCTTGAACGAGCGTGATGCCGCGCGCCTTCAGCAACTGATAAAAAGCTGCCGGCAGAAGCGGCGCATAGACCAGCGCCAGATCGTCGGCCAGCGGGCTGATGACCGACATCAGATGCAGGCAGGCTTCCTCGCCGTGCCAGAGCGGCAGGTCATAGCCATAGACCTCGACGCCGTGCGGCGACAGCATGTTGGCAAGCTGCTGGATGCCGGCCTGGTTGGTGCGAACGCCTCTGCCGACGGCGAGCGTCTTCGCATCGACCCAGACGCAATCGCCGCCCTCGACCTGACCCGGCGCCTCGATGCGGCCGAGGATCGGAATGCCGAGACGCGTGTATGTCTGCTCATGCAGCGTCGGCTCGGCGTTGCGCAGCGCCTTGCCCATGGAAAGGATGATCGCGCCATGGTCGCTCATCAGCGACGGGTCGTGAGTGAAGACCGAGTCTGACAGGCCATCCTCGCGATCCTCGATCCATTCGACGGCAGCGCCCGAAGCGGCCACCAGATCGGCAAGGGCGGCATGCTGGATCGCAGCCTTTGCCGGGTCGAAACCCGGGCCGTAATGCCACGCAGCGCGCTCTGCGCCGCGCATCGCATTGGCAGCGGATCGCATCAACACGCGCCGGAGCGGCGCCGCCATGGACTGAGAGCCGTAAGCGTTCACGAAGGCCTCTTTGCGCTGAAAAATGACAATTGGACTGGCGTTGGAGTATTTATACACTTGCATAACAAGGCCGCAAGTGCCGTAATGGGCGGGATTGACGGGCCTGCTCGATCGGGTCCATGCTGGCGTGGAACATGGTTGCGTGACGCGATGACGGGTTGTGGGGCAAGCTTGCGAGCGAGGGTGAAACGTCCCCCCGAGGGTCGTGGATGAGCGCTGCCGGCGCACCTCTCGCGACGCGGAAGACGGCGCCGGACAGCGCCGCCGAAGCCATCCACATCGAAAACCTGCACAAGAAATTCGGCCAGCTTCACGTCCTGAAAGGCGTGTCGATGTCGGCGCGCGACGGCGATGTCGTGGCCATCATCGGCGGCAGCGGCTCGGGCAAGTCGACGCTGTTGCGCTGCATCAACTGCCTGGAAAACCCGACCAGCGGCATCATCCGCGTCAATGGCGAGGAAATCCGCCTCAAGGCCGACAGCCACGGCAACACCGTGCCGGCAGACCGTCGCCAGATCGAGCGCATCCGCTCCAAGCTCGGCATGGTGTTCCAGAGCTTCAACCTGTGGAGCCACATGACGCTGATCGAGAATGTCATCGAGGTTCCGGTGCATGTGCTCGGCGTCAAGCGCGAGGAAGCGATCGCCACTGCCGAAAAGCTGCTGGCGCGCGTCGGCCTTGCCGAGAAACGCGATGTCTATCCGGCCTTCCTGTCGGGCGGACAGCAGCAGCGTGGTGCTATTGCCCGCGCGCTCGCCATCCAGCCGCGCGTGATGCTGTTCGACGAGCCGACTTCGGCGCTCGATCCCGAACTGGTGGGCGAAGTGCTGCGCGTGATCGGCGACCTGGCGCATGAGGGGCGCACCATGATCCTCGTCACCCACGAGATGAAGTTCGCCCGCGAAGTCGCGAGCCACGTCATCTACCTCTACAACGGACTGGTCGAGGAGGAAGGCCCGCCGGAACAGATTTTCGGCGCGCCCAAATCCGAACGGCTCAAACAATTCATCCGCAACATTGGCTGAAGGCGGAATGGAACAAAGGGAACACTCAGCTCAACGAAAAATGGGAGTCTCAGATGATCAAAAGTCTCAAACTGGCAGTCGCCGTTCTGGCGCTCGGCCTGTCCGGCGCGGTGACGGCTAACGCCGAACCGCTGAAGGTGGGCATCGCCGCCGAGCCCTATCCGCCCTTCGCCTCGCCTGATGCCTCCGGCAAATGGGATGGCTGGGAAGTCCAGGTCGCCGAGGCGCTGTGTGCCGAAGCCAAGCTCGAATGCGTGATCACGCCGATATCCTGGGACGGCATCATTCCGGCGCTGACGACCAAGAAGATCGACATGATCGCCGCTTCCATGTCGATCACCGCCGAGCGCGAAAAGACGATCGCCTTCTCCGACAAATACTACAACACACCGACCGGCATCATCGGCCCGAAGAGCGAGACATTCGACGCCTCGCCCGAGGGGCTGAAAGGCAAGATCATCGGCGTGCAGGTGTCGACCGTGCACGAGGTCTACGCCAAGAAACACTTCGGCCCGACGGCTGCCGAGATCAAGATCTATCAGACGCAGGACGAGGCCAATGCCGACCTCGCAGCCGGCCGCATCGACGCGGTGCAGGCCGATTCCATCGCGCTGAATGACTTCCTGAAAACCGACCAGGGAAAGGGATGCTGCGACATGAAGGGCACGGTGGCAGACGACCTCGAAGTGCTCGGACCGGGCGTCGGCGTCGGCCTGCGCAAGGAAGACACCGAGTTGAAGGAAAAGATCAACGCCGCGATCAAGGGCATCCGCGCCAACGGCAAGTATGACGAGATTGCGAAGAAATACTTCGATTTCAACATCTACGGCGAGTAAGCGTTTGATCAGGCCGTGAGCCTCGACCACATCTTCTCCCCGCTTCTCCAGCTTGGAGCGATCGAACTCCTGTCCCCAGCCCCTCCGGGCTGGGGCGGCAACCTGCTGCGCGGTCTGGCCAACTCAGTCCAGATCGCGCTGGGTGCTTTCGGGCTCGGCCTGCTGATCGGCACGGCAGGCGCCTATGGCAAGCTCTATGGCGGGCCGATCGTTCGCGACCTGATGGAAGTCTACACGACCGTCGTGCGCGCGGTGCCGGAACTGGTGCTGATCCTGCTGCTCTATTACGCCGGCGCCGACCTCATTAACCGCGCGCTGGAAGGGCTCGGCTATACCCGCATCGACATCAATGGACTGGTTGCCGGCATCGCCGTTCTGGGCTTCGTGCAGGGCGCCTATGCCACCGAAGTGCTGCGCGGGGCGATCCTTTCCGTGCCGCAAGGCCAGATCGAGGCGGCGCGCGCCTATGGCATGTCGCCCGGCCTTTTGATGCGGCGCATCACCATGCCGGCCATGCTGCCCTTCGCCATTCCGGGCCTCGCCAATCTATGGCTGATCGCCACCAAGGACACCGCCCTTCTGGCCGTCGTCGGCTTCAACGAACTGACGCTGGAAACGCGGCAGGCGGCAGGCACGACCAAGGCCTATTTCACCTTCTTCCTCGCAGCGGGCGGGCTCTATCTTCTGCTGACGCTGTTTTCCAACGTCATCATCGCGCGCATAGAGCGATGGTCGCGGCGCGGCATGCCCTCGATCGCGGAGGGGCGCTGATGTCGATCGATCTCGTCAACACGACGCGAACGCAGCGCGCGCTCGGCTGGCTCCAGCCGCACCGCATCGGCCTGATCGCGATTGGGATCGCCCTGTTCGGCTCTGCCGTCTATTTCATGCGCTGGGACTGGATTCCCAACTACTACGATCTCGCTTTGCAGGGCATCTGGCGCACGATCTGGATCATGCTGGTCACGGCGGTGCTCGGCTTCCTGCTAGCCGTTCCGCTCGGCCTCGCCCAGGCGGTCGGCCCGTGGTGGCTGGCCTGGCCCGCCAATGCCTTCTGCACCGTCATACGGGGCACGCCGCTGCTTCTACAGCTCTGGCTGCTCTATTACGGGCTGGGGTCGTTGTTTCCGCAGTTTCCGGCAATCCGCCAGTCGTGGTTGTGGCCCTATCTGCGGCAGGCATGGCCCTATGCCGTGCTGGCGCTTACGCTTTCTACTGGCGGTTACGTCGGCGAAGTGATGCGCGGGGCTTTCGCCGGCGTGCCGCACGGCCAGCTCGAGGCGGCCCGCGCCTATGGCATGCGGCGCTGGAAGATTTTTCGGCGCATCTGGTTTCCGCAGGCGGTGCAGCGCGCGCTGCCGACGCTCGGCGGCGAGTCTGTCCTGCTGCTCAAGGCAACGCCGCTGGTGGCAACGATCACCGTCGTGGACATCTACGCGGTGGCCTCGCGCGTGCGGCAGGACACCTACATCGTCTATGAACCGCTGCTTCTTCTCGCGCTAATCTATCTTTGCATCACCGGCATAATCGTGTTCATTTTCCGCCGGCTCGAAGCACGCATACCGACGCGAGTAGGATAAACATGGAAAACACGATCACACTCAGCCTCGAACAGGGGCTGCGCCTTTGCGAGGATGCGGCGCGGCGCGCGGGTGCACGCCCGGAAACGGCCGCCTCGCTGGCACGATCTGTGGTCGATGCCGAAGCGGAGGGGCAGCCGTCGGTCGGTCTTGCTCACTTCGTCGATTATCTCGAGGCGCTGGAGGCGGGACGAATCGATGGGCAGGCCCTGCCCGAAATCAGCCGACCGGCCGGCGCGATCATCGCTTCGGATGCCAAGGGCGGTTCGGCGCATCTTGGCTTCGACACGGCTTTTGACGATCTGGTGAAAACGGCGCGCGATTTTGGCGTGGCGATCTTCTCGCAGAAGAACGCCTTCACCGCCGGCGCGCTCGGCTATTTCGTCAGGCGGCTGGCGGAGAAAGGGCTGGTCGGCCTTGCCGCGACCAACGGCCCGGCGCTGCTCGCCGGCTCGGGTTCGACCAAGCCGGTCTATTGCACCAATCCGCTGGCCTTCGCCGCTCCCGTCGAAAACGGCCCGCCGCTGATCATCGACCAGGCCTCGAGCGCCACTGCCTTCGTCAACATCCGCAAGGCAGCGCATGAGGGCAAAAGCATTCCCGAGGGCTGGGCGATCGACGCCGAGGGCAAGCCAACAACGGACGCGAAAGCGGCAGTGAAAGGCGCGCTGCTGGCCTATGGCGGCAGGCGCGGCGCAAACATCGCGCTGATGGTCGAGGTGCTGGCCGCTGGCCTTTCCGGCGCGAACTGGTCGCTTGATGCACCGCCTTTCACTTCGGGCTCGCAGACCCCGGGAGCCGGCCTGTTCGTGCTGGCGATCGAGCCGAAGCTTATCGATCCCACGTTTGCGACGCGCATGGCCAGCCAGACTGAGCGGCTTTCCAGCGGGTATGGCGTGCACATTCCGGGACCGGCCAAGAGCATCGCCCGCAAGAAGGCCGAGCGCGACGGCATCTCGGTTCCCAAACCGCTTTACGATCGCATCGCCGGCTGATTTGCCGAACGGCCGCTGCAGGCATATCGTTCCTGTTCGCAGCGGGAGCGCGCCATGAGGATTTTGTCTCCAGCAATTGCCGTGCCCTTCATGCTCGCGCTGGCGTTACCGGCTTCGGCAGATCCGCTTTCCGATCTGCTCGCCAGGGGCAAGGGCGGCGCCTGTTACGAGCGCGTCTACGACAAGGCGCATCTGGCGCAGCATCCGAAGCAGGCCACGCAGGCCGTGCTTCTTTCGCTGCGCGAATTCAGCGATGGCAATAATGCGATCATACGCATCCGCGTCAGCGGCAAGGGCGGGACGCACTATATCGTCGGCGGCTGCGACTGGCAGGAACACGCCAATCTCGACATCCAGGACAAGCCGCTGATCGAGGCTTTCAGAGGTCCGAGCGGGCTCGATTGCCACGCCATGACAAGCGCCGACGGCTCCTCGGCGGAAGAAGGCGGCGACTTTCCGATCGATCTGAGGGACGGCAAGGCCATACTGCTCTACTTTCCCGACAGCCTTGCGGCGTGGCACTCCTATGACAGGCGCCAGCCTGCCGAGTTTCGTGATTTCTCCACCGAAGACCGAGTTTTCCGGCTGGACAAGGTCAAGGCCGGCCTGTGCAGCGAGATGGACAAAAAGCTGCCCGGTTGGGATTAGGCGCCCATCGGGGCTGTCTGCGGCCAGTTCCAAAAAATAAACTTGACTCCTTTAATCAACTATTTCTCAATCCTTGTTGATTTGACCGTGATCGACGGTCCAGGTGTTTGTGCACCGCAACATAGGAGACGAACTTGACCGATACGACGACGAACAACGCCGCCGGCACCCGACTGATCATTCCGGCCCTGCGCGGCCTCTATGGCAGCCTGCATGATGGTGCCGAGACGCTGCTGCGTGTCGTTGCCGGCCTTGCGCTGGTCACCCACGGTGCCGGCAAGATCGCCGACCCGTTCGGGGCTGCCGAAATGGTCGAGGGTCTCGGCTTCTATCCCGGCGCCTTCTGGTCGCTGCTTCTGTCGGCAACCGAGTTCTTCGGCGGCATCCTGCTGGCGCTCGGTCTGCTGACCCGGCCCGTCGCTGCGGCAACCACCTTTGTCCTGCTCGTCACCGTCTGGTTCCATTGGATCACGCTCGGCCAGGGTTATTCGGGCGCGGAAAAATCGATCCTCTGGGCGGCGGTCCTGTTCTTCTTCCTCATCCGTGGCGGCAACCGCCATTCGGTGGATGCAAAGATCGGCCGCCAGTTCTAAGATCACTCGCTAATTCTACTCTGCCGGCCATCTGACGCAGTTTTCTGCGCTTCCGGTGCTCACGTACCAAATGTACGCTCCGCTCCGGTTCTCGAAAACCACGCCATATGACTCGGCAGAGCGAATTATCAAGCAATCTTCGCCAACCCCGCCGGAGCGATCCAGCGGGGTTTTTGTTATCCTGGGATGCGGCAGAAAAGCCTTGCGCTTCACTCTTTGCCTTTGCGCCAAAACGGACTAAGACACCACCTAGATCGCCGTGCGTCCATTCGGACGCACAAAAGGACGATCTAGCACTTTGAATGAGCATCGGATTATTCCGAAAACCGGATTCCACTTTTCGGTCCGATGCTCTAACGACGCCTGAGCCACGCCCGGAGCCAGCCATGACCGAAATCCTGCAAACCCCAAAGCTTGTGACCGTTTTCGGCGGGTCCGGTTTTGTCGGTCGCCATGTGGTTCGGGCGCTGGCCAAGCGCGGCTATCGCGTGCGCGTCGCCTGCCGCCGGCCGGAGCTTGCCGGGCATCTTCAGCCGCTCGGCAATGTCGGCCAGATTCAGGTGGTGCAGGCCAATCTGCGCGTGCGCTGGTCGATCGACCGGGCCGTGCAGGGATCGGACCACGTCATCAATCTCGTCGGCATCCTTGCCGAATCCGGCCGCCAGAAATTTGCAACCGTCCAGGAATTCGGTGCCCGCGCGGTAGCTGAAGCTGCGCGCGCCGTAGGCGCCGGCCTGACCCATATGTCGGCGCTCGGTGCCGACGCAGCCTCCCCCTCCATCTACGCGCGCACCAAGGCGCTCGGCGAAAAGGCAGTGCTGGAGACGGTCGGCAACGCCGTTATCTTCCGCCCGTCGATCTTGTTCGGCCCGGAGGACGGCTTCTTCAACCGCTTCGCCGCCATGGCGCGGATTTCGCCGGTACTGCCGCTGATCGGGGCCGAGACCCGCTTTCAGCCGGTCTATGTCGGCGACGTCGCCGAAGCCATCGCGCGCTCGGTCGACGGCAAGGTCGAGGGCGGCAAGGTCTACGAACTCGGCGGGCCGAATGTGCTGACCTTCCGGCAGTGCATGGAAGAGATGCTGGACGTGGTCGACCGCGAGCGCATCCTCGTGCCGATGCCGTGGTGGCTGGCCAAGCTGCAGGGCTCCATACTCGGCGCGCTGCCCGGCAAGTTCAAGCTGCTGACCACCGACCAGGTGATACTGCTTCAGCATGACAACGTCGTCTCGACGGACGCGGAAAACGAGGCGCGCAGCTTTGCCGGCCTCGGCATCGCACCGCAATCGACAGCCTCGATCCTGCCGACCTATCTCTGGAGCTATCGCGCTGCCGGGCAGTTCTCGCGCAAGACTGAGGTTCAGTCGTAACGAACAGGGCCGAAACAGCATCTCGCTGCTTCGGCCTGACTGGCTATAGATAGCCTGCTACCGCTGGCGGGCGCTCCCAATTGTCCGCGCGGCCATCCTGATAATCGACGGGCGCCGCCGCCAGTTCCTCGTCGGTGACATCGTCGAGGCAGGCGACATTGACGGCGTGAAACTCTCCGCCAAGCGCCTCCATGGAGCCCCGCCCGAAGGTCTTCACGCCGCAAATGCTGCAGAAGAAATGATGGATGGGTTGCCCTGACGGATTTTTCGATCCGTCGCTGAAAGTATAGTCGGACAGCGCATCCGCGCCCTGCACGAGGCGGAAGTTGCCGTCGGTGGCGATGGCCTTCCAGAAGCGCGTCTTTCTGCAGATCGAGCAGTTGCACTTGCTCGTGCCGTCGGCCAGATCGATATCGCATTCAAAGCGGACAGCGCCGCAATGGCAGCTGCCATGATAAGTCTTTTTCATCTGGCTTTTCCTTGTCAGGCGCAGCAGGCCTGTGCGGCGGGACGATCTTCATACTCGTCGTGAAGCCGCACCCAATCCATCGTGCCCTTCTCGTTGCGTCCCTTCGGCGTCAGGTCGAGGTAGTTGTGCGCGCCCAGAAGCACGTCAACGCCGCGGGCATAGGTCGAGTAGGAGTGAAACACCTCGTCGCCGTCGCGATAAAAGACGCTCAAGCCGTGCAGATCGTCGTGCACAAGCGAGGAGGTGCCGTAGTTGTAGCCGACATTGCCGCTGGCGACCTGCTCCCTGGTGAAAGAGACGCCATAGTCGAAGTTGAAGCTGCCGCCGGCAGACGAAACCCAGCTGAATTTCCAGCCCATGCGCTTGCGCACCGCTTTGATGCGAGACAGCGGAACGCGCGATATCGCAACGAACGATAGATCATTGTGCTCGAAATGCTGGCGGGCGGCGTCGACATGGTCCGAGACGAAAGCGCAGCCTTCGCAGATGTGGTCCGAGCCCGGAGTCAGCATAAAATGATAGACGACGAGCTGGCTGCGCCCTTCGAACAGATCGGCGAGCGCTACCTGACCCGACGGCGTGTCGAAGCGATAGTCCTTGTCCACCTTGACCCAGGGCAGCGCGCGACGCTCGGCTGCAACTTCGTCGTGCAGCCGTGTCAGTTCCTTTTCGCGGGCGAGATGGGCCTTGCGCGCCGCGAGCCATTCCTCGCGGGAAACAGTCCGGTGAGCTTGCATGGTGTTCCTCCTCTATAGCAGCCCGGCGTGATCGCCGACCGACAGATAGGCCGCCAGACGATCCAGGCACTGGCCCCAACCCTCGTTGTGGGAATCGCGATTCTCTGCGGTATCGAAAGGCGCCTGATGGAAGGTCAGCTTCGTCTTGCCGCCCTGGTCGGCGAAGGTGACGGTGATCAGCGTCTCCAACCCCCGCTCGCCATCCGTCTCCCAGGCGAAGGTGAAGACAATGCGCTCGGCCTCGACGATTTCCTGGTAGATGCCGGCCATAATGTGGTCGTTGCCTTCCGGAGAGCGGATCGTTGCGCGATAGGCACCACCGGGGCGGAAATCCATGGCGATGGAGGGCGCGGTAAAATCCTTCGGACCCCACCAGCGGAAAAGGTGTTCGGGTGTTGTCCACACGCGGTAAACCAGGCTGCGGGGCGCATCGAAAACACGGGTGATGAGAAGCTCGTGGCCGGGCTTTTCCTTCAAGCTAGTTGCTTGTGTCATTTCCCTCTCCCTTCTGGATTGTCTGCAGATAAGCATCAAGCCGGTCGAAGCTGCCCTCCCAGAACCGGCGGTACTCTTCGACCCAGCCGGCAATGTCCTGCAAAGGTGCTGCCTCGAGCCGGCAGGGGCGCCACTGCGCCTCACGGCCGCGCGCGATCAGCCCTGCCCGTTCCAGCACCTTCAAGTGTTTGGAGACGGCGGGCAGGCTCATCTGGAAAGGCTCGGCAAGCTCCGTCACCGACGTTTCGCCCAGCGCTAAGCGTGCAAGGATTGCGCGCCGCGTTGGATCGGCGAGGGCTGCAAAAGTGGCGCTGAGGCGGTCGGTGGTCATTTCCGGAATAAACCAATCATTTAATTAACTTAAAGGTTAAGTACACTGCATACAAAATTCTGTCAAGCAGGGCCGGGCAATCCCCCGGCCACATGGCAGGTGGCGATACTCCGAAACGGAATTGTTTAGCCGGGCTTCACCGGCACGGGCACCGGGCGATAGATGACGACCGGCGGCTGCCAGACATTGAAGTCGTTGCTCTGCCGAAGTGCTGCCCGGCGATCGAGATCAAGCCTTTGCAGACATTCCGCAAAGGCATCGTTGCGCTTGGTGAAACCGTAGGAACGGCATTTTTCCTCGTCCGCCGCCCGCCGCTGTTCGGGCGTCATGGTCGTGCAGCCGCCAGCGAGCGCTGCCAGAGTCACCGCCAATACCATTTTGTGCCACATGACGAATCCTCCTCGGATATAAACTGGAGAAGAATTGTAGACTTAATTGCGGCGGAATGTAGCGCTAGCCGCGCCCTGTCATTGGTCCTGCACAGGTGTCCTATGCCGCCTGTTTACCGATGCCGGCCGCCCAGCGAGCGAGAGTGCCGTTTCGCGTTTTTCACGCGTAGCAACCACCTTGCCCTTGGCGATGACGCAGAGCCGCTCGGCGCGCAGGCGCAGCGCCTCGACCGGGTTGCCGGCGTCGAGCACGACGAGGCTCGCGGTCTTGCCGACTTCGATGCCGTAGTCGTTAAGCCCCATGATCTCAGCATTGGTCTTCGTCACCATGTCGAAGCACTGGCGCATGTCGGCCGGGCTGGTCATCTGTGCCACATGCAGGCCCATGAAGGCGACGTCGAGCATGTCGGCGGTGCCGAGCGGATACCACGGGTCGAGCACGCAATCCTGGCCAAAGCCGACCTTGATGCCGGCCTTCAGCATTTCGGGCACACGCGTCATGCCGCGGCGCTTGGGATAGGTGTCGTGGCGGCCCTGGATGACGATGTTGATGAGCGGGTTCGGGCAGGCCGAGACGCCAGCCTCGGCGATCAGCGGAAGCAGCTTTGAGACGTAGTAATTGTCCATCGAATGCATCGACGTGAGATGCGAGCCGTTTACCCTGCCCTGCAATCCGAGCCGCTGCGCTTCATAGGCGAGCTGCTCGATGTGGCGAGACATCGGATCGTCGGTCTCATCGCAATGCATGTCGACCATCAGGCCGCGCTTGGCCGCGATCTCGCAAAGCTCCGTCACGGAGCGGGTACCGTCTGCCATGGTGCGCTCGAAATGCGGGATGCCGCCGACAACCTCCACGCCCATGTCGAGCGCGCGGATGGTGTTTTCGCGCGCTGTCGGCGAACGGTAAAAGCCGTCCTGCGGGAAGGCGACGAGTTGCAGATCGATATAGGGCGCGACCTCTTTCTTGACCTCCAGCAGCGCTTCCACGGCCAGCAGCCGGTCGTCGCAGGTATCGACATGGGTGCGGATGGCTAGCAGGCCCATGGAGACGGCCCAGTCGCAATAATCGAGCGCGCGCTGCTTCACCGCCTCATGCGTCAGCAGCGGCTTGAGCTCGCCCCACAGCGCGATGCCCTCCAGCAGCGTGCCGGAAGCGTTGATGCGCGGAAGGCCGTAGGACAGCGTCGCGTCCATATGGAAATGCGGATCGACGAAGGGCGGCGAGATCAGATTGCCGTAGGCATCGATCGCGGTGCCGGCGGTGACGTTCAGCTCGTGTTCGATGGCAGCGATCTTGCCGTCCTTGATGCCAAGGTCGGCGACCACGCCGCTTGGAAGAATGCCGCCTTTGACAAGAATGTCGAAACTCATCTTTCGCCTTTCTGATAGGGAATCATCAGCGCCTTGGGATAGGTAGCGCGGCGCGCCACCAGTATCAGCGCCAGGATGGACAGCGCATAGGGCATCATCAGGAAAACCTGATAGGGCACGACGCCGCCCGAAATCTGCTGCAGCCGGACCTGATATGCATCGAAAGCGGCAAACAGGATCGCGCCGAGCAGCGCCTTGCCCGGCCGCCATGAGCCGAACACGACGAGCGCAATGCAGATCCAGCCGCGGCCGTTGATCATCTCGAAGAAGAACGAATTGAACGCCGACATGGTGAGGAACGCCCCGCCGACAGCCATCAGCGCGCTGCCGACCATGACCGCGCCCATGCGGATGCCGGTGACGCTGATGCCTTGCGCCTCCACCGCCGACGGGTTTTCGCCGGCGGCCCGCACCGCCAGCCCGATGGGCGTGCGGTAAAGCACCCAGGCGACGATGGCGACGGTTGCGAAGGCCAGATAGGTGAGCGGCGTCTGTGAGAACAGTGCTTCGCCGAGGATCGGGATTTTCGACAGGCCGGGAATCGGCAGCGGCTGGAACGGCTCGATCTTCGGTGGCGTCGTCACCTGCGGCAATGCCAGCCGGTAGGTGAAATAGGTGAGGCTCGTCGCCAGCAGCGTGATGCCGATGCCGACGACATGCTGCGACAGGCCAAGCGGCACGGTGAGCGTGGCATGCAGCAGGCCGAACATGGCTCCGGCAAGGGCGGCGATAAGAACGCCAGTCCACAGGTCGCCACCCGAATAGACGGTGAACCAGCCGGCGAAAGCGCCGACGGTCATGATGCCTTCGATACCGAGATTGAGCACCCCGGCGCGCTCGCAGATCAGCTCGCCCATGGTGGCGAAGATCAGCGGCGAGGCAATGCGGATTGCGGCAACCCAGAAGGAGGCGGTGAAGAGGATTTCGATCGCCTGTTCCATCACCGCCACCTCACCCGGAACCGCGTCAGCAAGATCGCCGTGACCATGGTCAGCAGCGCGGTCGCGACCATCACCTGGGCGATGTAGCTCGGCACGCCGGCGGTGCGGCTCATGGCGTCGGCGCCGACAAAGATGCCGGCAACGAAGATGGCCGAGGCGATGACGCCGAGCGGGTTGAGCATCGCGAGCATGGCGACGACAATGCCCGAATAGCCATAGCCGGGAGACAGGTCGAGCGTCAGATTGCCTTTCAGCCCCGACACTTCCGAAAAGCCGGCAAGGGCCGCCAGCCCGCCGGACAGAAGTGCAGTCTTCATCAGCACGCGGTTGACCGGGATGCCGGCGAAGGATGCCGCTTCCGGATTGTGGCCGACGGCGCGCATCTCGTAGCCGAGCACCGTCTTCTTCATGATGATCCAGGCGATGATCGCCGCAACCACGGCGATGACGAAGCCGTAGTGCAGGCGCTTGCCCTGGATGATGCGCGGTAGCTGCGCCTCAGCGATAACCTTGGAGGATTGCGGCCAGCCAAGGCCCATCGGGTCCTTCAGCACGCCTTCGAGCAGCATCGAGACGAACAAAAGCACGATGAAATTGAGCAGCAGCGTCGTCACCACCTCGTCGACGCCGAAGCGGGTTTTCAGCACCGCCGGGCCAAGCAGCAGAAGCGCGCCGGCAGCCATGCTGGCGATCATGATGATGGGGATGAGCAGATAGGACGGCAGCGGCAGTGCGCCGGTGCCGAGGACCACGGTGACGACGCCGCCGATATAGAGCTGCGCTTCGGCACCGATGTTCCAGAGCTTGGCACGGAAGGCAACGGCGACGGCAAGGCCGGTGAAGATCAAAGGCGTCGCGCGCGTCAGCGTTTCCAGCAGGGCGAATTGCGAGCCGGCTGCACCCTTGGCGACGAGATAGAACACCGAGAAAGGTGAGGCACCGGCGGCGAGAACGAGCAGGGATGTGATGAGCAAGGTCACGACGATCGCCGCGATGGGGAACAGCAGCGTGACGCCCAGCGACGGCGCGGGTTTGGGTTCAAGCCGCATGAATTTGCTTCCCGCCGCTTGGAGATGCTGGCGGGACAGCACCCCCCTCTGTCCTGCCGGACATCTCCCCCTCAAGGGGGGAGATCAGTATCTCCAATGCCGACGCTCTTCCTGCAACATCGAAGGTTGGCGAAAGCAGACACGACAGCTGATCTCCCCCCTTGAGGGGGAGATGTCCGGCAGGACAGAGGGGGGTGCGACAGAGCGCCGGCATATGGACGGGTGATCTCACGCTGCCATCCCTTCGCCATGCCCCGCCATCAACTCCCCCAACTCACGAATCGTCCGCTCCCCACGCCTCGACGGCGACGACAGCCGCCCCTTCGACATCACCAGAATGCGGTCCGACAGCGCCAGCACTTCCTCCAGATCCTCCGAGATCAGCAGGATCGCAGCCCCCCTCTCCCGCGCCTCAAGCAGCCTGCGATGGACGAAGGCGACCGCGCCGACGTCGAGCCCGCGCGTCGGCTGGTTGGCGAGGATGACAGCCGGATCGGGATCGAGCGCGCGGCCGAGAATGAGCTTCTGCATGTTACCGCCGGAGAGCAGCCGAATGCGCGCGTCAGGCGACGGGCATTTTACGTCGTAGTCGCGGATGATCTCTTCCGCGAAATTTTTCGCCGCCTTCCAGTCCAGGAAACCGCGCCGGCTGAAGCGCGCGGTGGCGTAGCGCTCGGCGATGACATTTTCGGTAACGCTCATATCGCCGATCGTACCGACGGCGTGGCGATCCTCGGGGATGCGAGCGACGCCTCCGCCAAGGGCCGCGCGCGGCGACCAGTCGCGCATCGACGCGCCCTGGACGACCACTTCGCCGGACGCGGGTTTCAGCACGCCGGCGATGAGTGCCGCGAGCGTCGCCTGCCCGTTGCCGGACACGCCGGCCAGGCCGGTGATCTCGCCGGCACGAAGCTCCAGCGACAAGCCGTCGAGACGATGCGAAGAACCCTGCCCCGCAGCCGAAACACTTTTCAACTCGAGCGCAACGGCGCCGATCTTCGGTTCAGCCACTTTCGGGCTGGCGACCTCCTGCCCGACCATAAGCGATGCTAACTCCGCACGGCTGGTTTCGGCCGTCACCTGCTCGCCGGCGAGTTTGCCGGACCGCAGCACCAGCACGCGGTCGCTGACGGCCATGACCTCGTGCAGCTTGTGCGAAATGAAGATGATCGACAGCCCCTGCGCGACGAGAAGCTTGAGCGTGCGGAACAGGGCGTCGGCCTCGGCCGGCGTCAGCACTGCCGTCGGCTCGTCGAGGATGAGGATGCGCGCGTCGCGGTAAAGCGCTTTCAGGATTTCCACGCGCTGGCGCTCACCGACCGAAAGCGTTGACACGGTGGCATCGGGGTTCACCGCGAGGCCGAAATCGCCGGCGAGTTTCGATATGCGCTTTCGCGCCGCCGCGCGGTCGAGGCGCAGCTTCCAGGCGCTTTGGGTGCCGAGCGCGATGTTTTCAAGAACCGTCATGTTCTCGGCCAGCGTAAAATGCTGATGCACCATGCCGACGCCGGCATCGAGTGCGGCGCGCGGATCGCCGGCAGGCAGTTGCTTGCCGAAAACCTCGACGGTGCCTTCGTCGGCCACGTAATGACCGAACAGGATGTTCATCAGCGTCGTCTTGCCGGCACCGTTCTCGCCAAGCAGCGCGATGACCTCACCGCGCTTAAGGTCGAAGGAGATGCCATTGTTGGCGACCAGCGGACCGAAGCGCTTGGTGATGCCGGACAGGCGCAGGACGGGTGCGGCGGCCTCCCCTCCCCCTTGAGGGGAGGGTGGCGGCGAAGCCGCCGGGTGGGGTTGTTGCGGCAGGGCTCGGCGTCCTCTTTTGCATGACTTGTTCAAGTGAAGGTCGAGCTTCTCAGCCACGACCCCACCCGACCCGCTGCACGGGCCACCCTCCCCTCAAGGGGGAGGGATAGTTGCGCTAGCTCGACTTCGGCTCGTTGTCATTGACCTCGACGGTAAACGACCCGTCCTTGATCGCCTTTTCCTTTTCGGCGACCTTGGCCATCACCTCGGCCGGCACCTTGCCTTCGAACGTGCCGAGCGGGGCCAGCGAGCAGCCGCCGGCCTTCATGAAGGAATAGACGCCGTAGTCGTCGGCCTTGAAGGAGCCGGCCTTAACCTCGGCGATCGCCTTGTCGAGCGTCGGCTCGAAATGCCAGAGCGCCGAGGCGACCACGGTCTCGGGATAATCGGCCTGCGTGTCGATGACATTGCCGACGGCCAGAACCTTCTTCTCCTTGGCCGCGTCCGACACGCCAAAGCGCTCGGCATAAAGCAGGTCCGCGCCGCCATCGATCTGCGCGAAGGCGGTTTCCTTGGCCTTGGGCGGATCGAACCACGAGCCAATGAAGGCGACCTGGAACTTGGTGTCGGGGGCGCTTTCCTTCACGCCGGCCATGAAGGCGTTCATCAGCCGGTTGACCTCGGGGATGGGGTAGCCGCCGACCATGCCGATGTTCTTCGACTTGGTCATGGCGCCGGCGATGATGCCGGAGAGATAGGACGCATCCTGGATGTAATTGTCGAAGACGGAAAAATTCGGCAAGGCAGCATCCGGCTTGAAGCTCGATCCCATCAGGAAGGCGACATCAGGATAATCCTTGGCGACGCTGCGGGCAGCTTCCTCGACGCCGAAGACCTCGCCGAGGATCAGCTTGTGGCCGGCCTCGGCATATTCGCGCATGACGCGCTCATAGTCGTTGTTTGAGGTGTTTTCCGAATAGACATATTCGATGTCGCCACGTTCCTTGGCGGCGTTAGCCGCCTTGTGGATGCGGCTGACCCATTGCTGCTCGACAGGCACGGTGTAGACCGCAGCCACCTTGATCGGGTCAGCTGCAAGAAGACGTGTCGGCAGGCCGGCGACAGTGGCAAGGGCTGCAGTTGCGCCTGCGGCCTTGAGCACCGACCGGCGCGAGAAAGACGAAAAAACGATTCCATTTTTAGGCATTTTTGACCACCTCTGGCTGTTACGGGCTCAAGCCAAGTCCCGGCCCGTTTTTTATCATTTGGTCAACGGTATTCGAATTTCCGAAACCCGGCAATCGCTCGGAAAAGCCTTTCACCCGCGGTCAACAAGATCCCGATGCGCCGGGGCGCACCGGCCAGTATTTTTGGATTTTCCGCCGTCCGCGCCTATATCACTAATAATATTCGCCGCGCCGGCATAAAAAGTCTCGGCAGTACGTCATGTACAGCCCTTACCTTTTGCGCTGAAACGGTATTGCAGAGGTACTTATGTTCGCCGGCGTGATATCCATCAGTTTCTGCGAATGCCGATGCAACGGCGCAGACCCTGAAACGACACCCGGAAAGGACCAAGAAGAACATGGCAAAAAAGCCGAACTACGACCAGGAGCGCAGGGATCGCGATCGGATAAAGGCGGCCAAGAAGGCTGAGAAGGCCGAAAAGGCCAAGGCAGCGAAGACGGAACGCAAACCGGACGATGCGAACGAGGCGGAGGCCAAGTAGACGCGCTGCCGGAAATACAATCACTTAGCGAGGTAAGCGCTTCGCATCGACCGAGTCAGGAGTACGATCATGAAGCTTCACGCAGCTGAACAGAAAATCGCCAAGACCGACACCGCCGCACGCCAGATCATGAGTGCGGAACTGGTCGCTCGGGAAAAGAAAACCGCGCGCCTGAAAGTGCTTCGACTCCAAAAGGAAGAAGCCGCACGCGTCGAGGAGGCAAACAACCCAGCCCCGGTGAAGCGCGCGCCTCGCAAGAAGGCTCTGCCGAAAACCGCTTAAAGCATGTCGCGCAAAAGTGTGCAGCGGTTTTGCGATAACGACATGCGTAAAAACAAAGACTTAAAGCGCAAGAAGCGAATTTGAAAAATCGCGACGCGCTTTAAGCCACAGGCGCCTTGTCGCTGACCAGCACGTCCGCCTCGCGGGCGGCGGCGATGAAGGCCCGCCTGGCTGCCATGACCGGCTTGTCGCCGGCCTGGGCATCATGACAAGCCTGAAGCGCCGCACGGTGCTTCGGGCTTTTCTTTCCGGGCCAGCTGTTGAGAAGAAAATCAGACGCTTCGCGCGTGGTTTTCAGTATCAGTTGGTTGCCGGCGGCACCTTGTCTTACGGTAACCGGAACTTCAAATCGATCGCTTTGCATCCCTGCTCTTACGCCTTTGGTCTTGCGAAAGCGAGCACTTAGATGGCCGGGCGCTCGTAGAGCGTCCTTTGCGCATCAAATTCGATGCGGCCGCGCTGAAGAAAATCGTTGAACGTTTCTTAACCCTTCCCGCAAACGCCCGGTAATGATCGCAAGACGGCATAAAGGAATGCCTGATATTGGCATGTCTCTGGCGAGGATTTAGCCAGCGTCCCAATTCGTAACGAGGACGCTGCCGAACACATAGCCCCTCGCCCGGAACTTGGTCATGATCGCCATCGCGAAACTCTCCCGTCGCTCGCTGGTCCAGGCAATCCTCGCCTTGCCGGCATTCGCCCTCATCCGCAAACTTCCCGCTCCAGCACCCGATCCCGACGAAATCATCGAGGTCAATGGCTGGATCGTCCGGCGGAGCGACCTTGCATGATCTTCGACAGTTACGAGGCGTTTCGCGCGGCCGCCTTCACGCCCAAGGTATGCATCATGGGCTCGGGGCCGGCCGGCATAACGATTGCCCGCAAGCTCGGCGCTGCCGGCATTCCAGTGGTGATCTTCGAGGCTGGCTCGAATGAGTGGACGGAGGAGTCGCAGGACTTCTACCGCGGCACCACCGTCGGCGACCCCTATTTCGATCTCGACGTGACGCGGCTGCGTTATCTCGGCGGCTGCTCGAACCATTGGGCCGGCTGGTGCCGGGTGCTCGACGCCCATGATTTTACGCCCAAGGCCTGGGCGCCCGATACGGGCTGGCCGATCAGGCGCACCGATATCGAGCCCTATCTGAAGGAAGTGCACGACATTCTCGACCTCGTCGAGTTCCGCCCGGACGCGCCGATTTCCGACGACATCAGCTGGGTGCAGTTCATCAAAAGCCCGGCAGTACGCTTCGCCGAGAAGTTTTACGGTGACCTCGACAAGAGCCAGAACATTGCCGTGGTGCTGAATACCTATGTTCGCGAACTGGTCGGTGACGGCAAGCGGGTGACAGGGGCGCATATCTGGTCCAATGGCGCGGATGCGGGTCAATTCTTGGCCGACTACTACATCCCCTGCACCGGCGGGCTGGAAAATTCCCGGCTGCTGCTGTGGTCCAACGAGCGCTCGAATGGCGGCGTTGTTCCCAGCGCGACGGCACTCGGCCGCTACTGGATGGAGCATCCGCAGTTCGAAGGCGGCAACGCCATCCTCGCCGATTACGACGAGTTCGAAGTCGACCGCACGAACGAAGTGTTCTTTTCGCCGACGCCGGCGGCGATGGAACGCAAACAGATCATGAATTTCGGCATCAGGCTGATCGAAATGCCCTATCCCGGCGTCAAGCGCCTGATCGCCGACCTTGCCTGCGTCGCACCCGACACCGCCGAATGGGCCGCCTATCAGCTCAGTCTCAATCTCCGCTGTGCCGCCCAGCTTTATGTCGGCTGGGAGCAGGCGCCGGATTTTTCAAACCACGTCGCCCTGTCGAAAACCGCTACGGACCATACCGGGGTGCCGCGCATCGAGCTCAACTGGAAGAAGCGCGACATGGAACGCCGCACGATTCTGGAAGGGTTGAAGCTGTTCGGCGAAACCATGGTCGCCAAGAATCTCGGCCGCGTGCGGCTTGCCGACTGGCTGGTCAACGGCGAAGACTACCCCACTGACCAGGAGCTTGCCGGGCACCATCACATGGGCGGCACCCGCATGAGCGAGGACCCGGCCAAGGGCATCGTCGATGGTGACTGCAAGGTCCACGGCATGGACAATCTCTATGTCGGCGGCTCGTCGGTGTTCGCGACGTCCGGGCAGTGCAATCCGACGACGACGATCGTCTGCCTGGCCGCCCGGTTGGGCGACCATCTCAGCCACAAGATCGTCTGACCGGCGGCCGGCCTTTCGATCAAGGAACGATCAGCGTTCCCGCACCATGCTCGGTGAACAGCTCAAGCAGCACCGAATGCGGCGTCTTGCCATTGAGGATGACGACGCCTTCGACGCCGCGCTCGATGGCTTCGATGCAGGTTTCGACCTTGGGGATCATGCCGCCGGAGATGGTGCCGTCCTTGATCAGCGCCTTGGCCTGGGCGACGGTCAATTCGTCGATGAGGTTCTTGTCCTTGTCGAGAACGCCGGGCACGTCGGTCAGGAACAGCAGGCGCGAGGCGCCGAGCGCGCCGGCGATGGCGCCGGCAAAAGTATCGGCGTTGATGTTGTAGGTATGACCGTCGCGGCCCGGAGCCACCGGCGCCAGCACCGGGATCATCTCGGAACGGGCAAGCAGGTCGAGCAGCGTGCGGTCGACCTCGACGGGTTCACCGACGAAGCCGAGATCGAGCACGCGCTCGATATTGCTGTCGGGGTCCTTCACCGTCTTGTGCGCCTTTTCGGCAAAGACCATGTTGCCGTCCTTGCCGCACAGCCCGATCGCCCATTCGCCCTCGGCGTTGATGAGCGCGACGATCTCCTTGTTGATGGAGCCGGCCAGAACCATCTCGACGATCTCGACGGTCTTCTCGTCGGTGACACGCAGCCCGCCCTCGAATTTGGATTCGATGCCCATCCTGGCAAGCATCGCCGCGATCTGCGGGCCGCCGCCATGAACGACGATCGGGTTGACGCCGGACTGCTTCAAAAGCGCGATGTCGCGGGCGAAGGCCTGGCCGAGCTTGGCATCACCCATGGCGTGACCGCCATATTTCACCACGACGGTCTTGTTCTCGTAGCGCTGCATATAGGGCAGAGCGGCCGATAGAAGATGCGCCTGCTCGGCAGCCTTTGCGGCAATGTCCGTCGATGTCATGAAATGTCCCCGTCGGATGGAAATCGGCGGTTACTTAGCGGCAAAGAACGCTTGGAGCAATCGGCGGAAGCGAGAAAGCTGCGCCGGGGTTCCATCGATGTGTTTCCGATGTTCACGACGCTGTGCACGGCACTTCGTCCTCCCCGCCTTAAATAAAGCCTAAACCGAAGCCTGTTTCTTTGGGCAATGCGACATGCAAATGATAACGCCCCTCTTTCCGACCCTTCCAGCCAGGATGACCCGGCGCCGCTGAACGTTCCGATCCGCTCAGCTTCGACTGTGGCGGAACCCGCGCCGGATATCGATATCGCGTTGCTCGATCGGCTCCAGCGCTCCGCATTCGATTACTTCATCGAATATTCGAACCCCGCAAACGGGCTCGTCGCCGATGCCACCAGCCCCGGCTCGCCATGCAGCATTGCGGCGGTGGGCTTCGGGCTCTCATGCTACCCGGTCGCCGTCAGCCGCAACTGGATATCGCGAGACGAGGCCATCACGAGAATTCTGGCCACGCTGCGGTTCTTCGAGCAATCGGAGCAGAGCCGGCACGTCCACGCCACCGGCTACAAGGGCTTCTATTATCACTTCCTGCATATGGAGACGGGCGAACGGGTCTGGAATTGCGAGCTTTCCGTCATCGACACGGCGATACTGATTGCCGGCATGCTGACGGCCGCGAGCTTCTTCGACGGCTCCGACCCTCGCGAAGAGGAAATACGCGCAAGTACCGCGCGCCTCTACAACCGCGTCGACTGGCGATGGTCACAGGGAAAGGACGGATTCGTCCGCCTGGGCTGGAAGCCGAAGGGAGGCTTCCTGCGCTTCAGCTGGAAGGGCTACAGCGAAGTCTTGCTGCTCCTTGTCCTCGGGCTCGGCTCTCCGACGTTTCCCTTGCACAAGGATGCCTATCGGCTATGGCTGGAAAGCTGCGACTGGCTCGATGCGAAGGACGGCGGATATCTTTATGCGGGGCCGCTTTTCATCCACCTCTTCCCGCAGGCCTGGATCGATCTTCGCGGCCTTCAAGACCCGTTCTCGGCCCAGCGCGGCATCGACTATTTCGAGAACACCCGCAGGGCGATCGCCGAGCATCGGCACTATGCGATACGCAACCCCAACAGGTTCACGGGCTATGGCGAACACCTCTGGGGGCTGACCGCCTGTGAGGGGCCGAGACGGCGGCTCGTGCTCAGAAATGGCGAGCGGCAGGGCTTGATGGGTTATATTGCGCGCGGCGCGCCGTCCGGCCCGGACGACGGAACCGTTGCCCCATGGTCCGGCCTTGCTTGTCTTCCTTTTTCGCCCGATGCAGGCTTCGACAACCTGGCCCACATTCTCTCGCACTATCCTCGTTTGCTGAAGCATGGCCGCCTGCCGGACAGTTTCAACCCGAGCGTTCGCACCACCCATCCCGAGGGCTGGATATCACCGCGCAGCGTCGGGCTGGATCAGGGGCTTATCGTGATGATGGTGGAGAATTTCAGGACCGGACTGGTCTGGGATCTCATGCGCAAGAGCGAACCCGTAAGACGCGGGCTCGATGCCAGCGGTTTCCAGGGCGGATGGCTTTGTCGGGTATGAACCCCGACTAGGCCGGCTTGAAGTTCAGAGCCAGCCCATTGAGGCAGTGGCGCTTGCCGGTCGGCTGCGGGCCATCGTCGAAGATGTGGCCGAAATGACCGCCGCAGCGGCGGCAGTGAACCTCGGTGCGGGTCATGAAGAGCGTATTGTCCGTCTTCGTGCCTATCGAATCAGGCAGCGATTGCCAGAAGCTCGGCCAGCCGGTGCCTGAATCATATTTCGCCTCGGAGGAATAGGCAGCCAGATCGCAGCCGGCGCAGTGGAAAATGCCCTTGCGCTTCTCATGGTCGAGTGGGCTCGAGCCGGGCCGCTCGGTGTCTTCCTGGCGCAGCACGGCGAATTGCTCCGGCGACAGGAGCTTGCGCCATTCATCGTCGGTTTTGGTAACCTCGAAGGTCTCGGCGATAGCATCCGTTGGCCTGCCCATGCGCCACAGCGCCGTCGTGCCGGCCAGCAATGCAGCAGCACCAGCACCTGCCAACAGAAAATCGCGGCGATTCATTCGAATATCTCCTCTTCACAACAAGCTATGTCATGCCCGGCATCACGCGCCAATCAACTCCGATTGAGACCAAGACGAAAAACGCCCCGCATCGAACACGCAGACACGTGAAGATGCGGGGCGATCCGATTGCGCCAGGTCGCAGGAGCCCTATAGCTTCCCAGCGCAATCTAGGCCTGAGACGGCCTTCTAATCAGCGAGCCACCCATTACATCTTGGGCAGCAGCACCTTGTCTATGACATGGATCACACCATTCGACTGCTTGACGTCGGCGATGGTGACATTGGCGGTGTTGCCATTCTCGTCCGTGACGGTGACCTTGCCGCCTTCGTCCTTCAGCGTCAGTTCGCAGCCGCCGACGGTCTTGGCCTTGTGCGAGCCACCGTCATCCTTGACCATTTTCATGACCACGTCCGACGTCGCGTCTGCAGCGATGACATGGCAGGTCAGGATCTTGGTCAGTTTTTCCTTGTTCTCCGGCTTGACCAGTTCGTCGACCGTGCCCTTGGGCAGCGCGTCGAAAGCTTCGTTAGTCGGCGCAAAAACGGTGAACGGACCCTTGCCCTGCAAGGTCTCGACCAGACCAGCTGCCTTGACGGCAGCGACGAGCGTGGTGTGATCCTTCGAGTTTACCGCATTCTCGACAATGTTCTTGTCTTCAAACATAGCGGCGCCGCCGACCTTCGGGTTTTCGGCATAGGCGACCGTGGCGAGGGCGGAGAGCGCGACTGCGCCGGCGAGAATGGTGGAGGTGAATCTACGCATTTTGTAACTCCCTGGGTTATTCCACATTCGGTGGATGCAAGGAGTTACGAGGATGAAAATAGTAAGTTTCGGCGCTTGCGAAAAAATATTATTTCTCGTCGCGATTTCTAAAATATCTCGCGTCAATTCATCCGCGATATTTCCACCTATAATTAGAGTTACCTAATTATAGATTCACCTATACTTCACGATAGAGTCATAGCGGTGATAAGAACTTTACTTAAATATTCTTCAGATCACCCGCAGCGACCACCGGTCCCGTCGGTTGGCCCGTCGGCGAACCGCCCGACGGCTCGAGACTGACGGCCAGAACCGCGCCTGTGGCGAGCTTCTTCTGAAGCTCGGGCGAGATCTTGAGATGAATGGTCGACCCGACCGGGATGACGCCCATGGAGACCGGCGCGTTGGTTCCTTCGATCATCCAAAGCTCGAAATCACGGCCCGCTGCGCGTTCGCCCGATACGTGCGACAGACCCACATCACCTTGAGCAGCATCATAGACGGCGAGGTAACGGACATCGCTGCCGTCGGCAGCCAGCGAGGCGACGAGGCGCGTCTCAGGCACTGGTGCAGGCGGATTGATGTAAGGCACGGCGATATAGATCGCGAGCGCCGCAACCGCGGCGGCAGCCAGCCCACGCCAGAAGGCGAGGCTCGACCACATGCCGGCTTGGCGCGCGGCCTGGGATTGCGCCGCCCCGCTGAACAGCCGCCGGTCGACAGCGGGCTTCACGGAAGCCGGCGCTTCGACTTCGGGATAGGCTTCGGCAAGCGGGGACAGGTGAACCTCCCAGCGATCGACAAGACGCGCGAACTCAGGCTCGCCGTCGATGCGGCGGGCAGCTCCCTGCCGTTCATCGTTCGGCAGAACGCCAAGAACGTATTCGGCAGCGATCATGTCATCGCCGCCACGTTCCGGTTCGTTGTTGTCTGCCAGCGTCATCGCTCGAGGCATTCCCTCAGTTTCAGCAGGCTGCGGCGCAGCCAGGTTCGCATCGTGTTCAGCGGCACGCCGTAGCGTTCCGCCAGTTCGGCGTAGCTCTCGCCCTTGAGATAGGCGCCCCGGACGGCTGCCGCCCGGTCTTTCTCCAGCTCCTCCAGACAGTGATGGATGCGCTCGTTTTCGCCGCCCGCCACCGCCGCCGCCTCAGGCCCGGGCGCCGGATCGGCCACGTCGAGCGCGGCGTCGATATCGACGGCAGGCTGGCGTCGCGCCCGGATACGGTCGATCGCGTGATTACGCGCAACCGCCACCAGCCACGATATCGGGCTCAAATCCGAGACTGCAAAACGGTCGGCCTTCATCCATATCTTGACGAAAACCTCCTGCAGGGCTTCCTCAGCTTCTGCGCGATCGTTCAAGACACGCAGGCAGACGCCGAAAAGTTTCGCGCTCGTCTGCCGATACAACAGGTCGAACGCCACCCGGTCCTTCATCGAAGTCCGGACGATCAGCTTTGTGATGTCTTGTGGCGTCATCGAAGCCAAATTAGGGCTTTGCAGTTGATTTGCAACGGCACAGATGCTGTTTCCGCGCCGGCGCGCAGGGCAGCAATTTCAGCGCTGCTTCATCAGGTGCGGCAGCTCTTTCAGGAACATCTCCCGCACCTTCGGGCCTTTCGGAGAGTCGGCGCTATCCGCGCCCACCTGCATGCGCGCGAAGACGACTTTACGCCCGTCCCTCTCCGCCCAGCCGACAAACCAGCCCAGAGGCTTGTTCCTGTTCGCCTTGCCTGCATCATCGCCGAGCCTGCCGCTGCCGGTCTTGCCGTGGACGGTCCAGCCGCCCTGCGCGCCGAAACTCGGGATGACCGCCATGGTCATGGCGTTGGCCTTGCGTGAGACCGGCAGTTTGCCGGCAAGAAAGCTGCGCACGAAAGCAGCCTGTTCGTCCGGCGAGATCTTCAGCGACGACTTCAGCCAGGAATGCGTCAGGCCGTTGTTCTTACCCGCATCGCCGGAGACATCCATGTTGCCGTAGCCGAGCTTTTTGACATAGGCGGCGAATTTTTCCTCGCCGAGCCGGCGCGTGATTTCACGCGAAAACCAGAGGACGGAATCCTTTTCCCAGATCGTCGGATCGACGGTCTTCCGGTCCCGCTTCACCGCATCGAATTCGGGTTGGTAATCCCAGGCAGGCGTGTGTTCGTCGCTGAGGATTCCGGCATCGTAACCCATCAGCGCCAAGGGAAACTTGAAGGTCGAGAATGGGTTGAGACGCCTGTCGCAGATGCCCTCGCGATGAAGAACGTCACCTGACGCCGCGTCCAGTATTACCGTGCATTCGGGGGCGCGTTTCTGTGACGCGGCCAAAGCTGGAAAGGCGAGGCCGGCCGCAAAGGCAAACAAAAGCGCGGGCATCCTGAGTTTGTCGATCATCATTCGAAATCCATTCGGCTGGGTGCAGTGCAGGCCTGCACGGAACCGCGAACTGGTTACCGATGTGTTGATGCCGCTTCGGTTTGAACATCTATTTTCGCTTGACCTCAACCGTACTTGAGGTCCTACAAACCCATTCGACCTATCGGGAAAATCCCGAACCAGGGAGAATGTTATCATGCAAGCAACAGTTCAGAACGACGACCTCGGTCTCGTCGTCTTCATCAACATCTTCACCGTGAAACCCGGCAGGCTGGACGATTTCATCGCCATCCAGAAGGCCAATCTCGATGGCTCTGTCGGTGTCGTCAAAGGCTGGCGCGGCAGCCGCCTGCATCGCGCCACCGACGGCCGGACCGCGATCATGATGAGCGCGTTCGACACGATAGGCGACCACAAGCGCGTGCACGAAACCAGCCGGTTTGCCGAACACGTCCAGAAGGTCAGACCCCTGATCGAAAGCGCGGGACCGGGATATTATCAGGTCGTCCACGAAGTCGGGCAGATATAGGCGCCGTGACGCGCGGCAAGCCGCCAACATCGCCTTGTTTTTCCCTTTCCCTGCGGGGGTTTCTTGGAGCAAACAGCTGCGGGCGGCATTTGCAAGGACTGTGCTGTTCGTTGTAGCCATTCTGATCGCTTGATCCGGGAGGAGACGCAGCATGGACCGATTCACCGGCGGTTGCCTGTGCGGCAACGTCCGATTTGTGGCGTCGGGTGCGCCATACCGGGTCGGCATTTGTCACTGTCTCGACTGCCGCAAGCATCATGGCGCGCTTTTTTACGCTGCCGCGGTGTTCCCTCAGGATGCGGTGACGATCGATGGCGAAACACGCGACTATGCCGGGCGGTTTTTCTGTCCCCGCTGCGGCTCGTCGGTTTTCGCACGCAGCGCTGACGAAATCGAAGTGCACCTGGGCGCCCTGGATGCCCCTGACCAACTGATGCCAACCTACGAGAGCTGGACCGACCGTCGCGAGTCCTGGCTGCCGCCGTTTCCGCTCACGAAACGATATGAGCGCGATCGTGAGACATCGGGACGCTTTGAGGAGTAGCTCGCATCAATTTGGACATTCAAATTCGACCGGCCACAAGAGAGACGAGGAATGCGTTTTCGTCTCTCTTGGATGAAGCAAATGCGTGGCAAAAGGCGCGCGGTTCGGAGGGATGGTCCTCTCCTTTCGACGATGACTGGATGCTGCCACGCATAGAGCGCGGTGAACTGTTCCTGGTTTATCTGGACAGCGAGCCTGTTTCCGCATTTCGCATCCTCTGGGAGGACCGCCCGTTTTGGGGGGAACGGGAAGTCGGCGATAGCATCTACCTTCACACCTTCGCCGTTCGGCGAAGCAAAGCCGGCCTTGGCATTGGGGAGGCCGTCATTGAAAAAGTCGTCGGCATGGCACGCGAGCGCGGCCTCGCCAAAGTCCGGCTTGACTGCTTCCTCTCCAGCGCAAATCTGATCGCATTTTACGAGCGCAACGGGTTCGTTTCGGTCGGAACCACATCCATGAAAGGCAAGATGATGAATCTCATGGAAAGAGCCATCTGACTTTTCACCCGTTGCAGTCGACCCTCACTCCGGCAGCCCCGCCTTGCGAAACCCCACCACGAAGTGCTCAAGCACTGCTGCATCGCGGAACGGCTCCGTCGCCGCCCAGTGACGGGTCGTGAAATCCGGGTTGCCGACGAGGAACAGTTCGGCCTCTGCGCGCGCCTCGTCGAGCCGGCCGAGTTGCGCAAGGCTTGCCGCCAGGAAACGGCGTGAGCTTGTGCGGTACGTCTCGTCCCGGCGCAGCGTCTCGACAGCGGCTTCGTATTGTCGGTGCGCATATTGCGCCTGGCCGAGTGCCAGGTAGTACCAGCTTGCCGGAAACGGATTCAGCCGGAACGCCTTGGCGATATGCCCGAGGCCCTCATCGACCCGCCCGGCGAGCACCGCAATGTCGGATAATGCCGCCCAGGCGTCGGCCTCGTTGGGGTCGAGCTCGATCGCGTGCTCGAATTCCGCATCCGCCTCGACGAAGCTGCGCTCATAGGCAAGCAGATAAGCCAGCACCCAGCGGCAGCCGGCATCGTTGGGGTCGATCGCCACCGCCTTGCGCGCCAGCTCCAGGGCAACGCTGCGGGAAGCCACAGTCGGCCCGCCGGAATGCACCCATCCCATCCAGTGGTTCATAGCCAGCCAGCGATAGGCCTCGGCGTATTCCGGATCGAGCGAGACCGCGCGCGTCAGCATCAGATGCGCTTCTCGCGCCGCTTGCGGCGTGTCATCCATCAATTTACGCGCTCGCGCGCAGAGATCGTATGCCTCGATATTTTGGGGCCTATGGCGCGGCAGCGGTGCGCGCAGCCGGCCGAGCAACGCCTCGACGATCCTCGCCGTGACCTCGTCCTGGACGGCAAAGATGTCTTCCAGGCCGCGATCGAAGCGTTCCGCCCATAGATGTTCGCCGCTCACCGCGTGGACCAGCTGGGCGTTGATGCGCACGCGGCCTCCGGCGCGTCTTGCACTGCCTTCCAGGAGGTAGCGCACGCCAAGCTCCTCGGCGATCTCGCGCACGGCGAGCGCCTTTCCCTTGTAGGCAAAGGCCGAGTTGCGCGCGATGACGAACAGGCCGGAATTCCTGGACAGGTCGGTGATCAGGTCTTCGGTCAATCCATCCGCGAAAGCGTCCTGCTCGGGATCGTTGCCGAGATTGACGAAGGGCAGCACGGCTATCGATGGCTTGTCGGGCAGTGGCAAAGGTTTTCGCTTCGCGCTGCCGCGCTGTTCGACGGCGCCGGTGAAGCGGTAGCCGACGCGCGGAACGGTAGTGATCCATTCGCCGCTCCCATCACCGGTCGGGCCAAGCAGCTTCCTGAGCTGCGCGATCTGGACGGTGAGGTTGCCCTCCTCGACGGCCATGCCCGGCCATGCCGCGTCCATTAACTCGGCCTTGCCCAGGATTTCCCCGGGCCGTCCGACAAACGCTGCAAGCAGCTTCAGTGCGCGGTAGCCAACGGCAACGGGGTCATCGTTCCGAAGAAGCGTTCCTGCATCGGAATCAAGCACGAACGGACCAAAGGCAAAGCGCGATCCCTGCATAGGGCGCATCTTTAGAGCCTTTCAAGCCTGGATGGAACCGTCCCGCCGGAGGAAGCCGGTTTCAAACCTGCCGCACGATGGTGCCGATCGCATTGACGAGAAGGCGCGCGGCGGTCAGGGCCGACAGGCCGTCAATGTCGGCGGGAGGATAGAGTTCGACAAGGTCGAAGCCTGCGATCCTGGCCCGCCTGCCGACGCCCGCAATCAGGTCGATGACCTGTGTGTAGGTGAGACCGCCGGGCGTACGCGCTGCCACGCCCGGCATGATGCCGGGATCGAGGCCGTCGCAGTCGAGGGTGACGACGACGCGGGCTCCTTGCGGAATATGCCGCAGAGCGGTGCCGACACCCTGGGCGTGAACCTCGCGGGCGGTGACGAAGCGGCTGCCGTAGCGCTGCGCCGCTTCGATCTCGGCGAGGCGCGCGCTGCCGACGCTGCGCAGGCCGACCTGCACCATGCCGGCGACATGCGCCATCTCGCTCGCCCGGCGCATCGGGTTCGAGTAGCCGTAGCGCTCGCCATTCACCTCGTCGCGCCAGTCGATATGGGCGTCGATCTGCAGGATCCAGACCGGACCGTGCTCGGCAAAGCCGGCGAGGAAGGGAATGACCACGGAATCATCGCCGCCGATGAGGATCGGCACGGCCGGCAAGGCCAGGACCTCGCGCGTCTTCGCCTCGATCCGGGCCCGGTTGCCGGCATTGTCATGCATGGTGGTCAAGATGTCGCCGGTGTCGATGCAGCAGACCGGCCTGCCGTCGAACAGCGGGCCGCCGAGATCGAAATCCCAGTGCTCGACGAGCCCGGCATCCGCCTGGCTTGCAGCGCGGATGGCGTCGGCGGCCAATTCATAGCCGTTGCTGTCCTCGCCGGGATAGGTGCTGCCGTGAGCGGCTCCGAAGATCACAGCACGGGGCATGCCGCCATCGGCGAGGCGATCGGGAAAGCCGAGAAAGGGAGGTGCGGCGGTCATTTCTTGATGGTTCAGCTGAAATTTCGGTGTTGAGGGCGCAGGACGAGATCATTTGCTGAAGGGCGAAATCCCACGCTGAGGGCGCAGATTAGCCCGTTTAAAAGATTTTGGAACTCTTTGCGCGAACTTGATTATGACGCTGTTCGTATCGTCCAGACGTCATCCTCTCTTGGGTCGAGCGCGCAGCTGTCGACGGCGCGCTTGACCATATCAATTCTAGTCGAGCACGACCACGGCCTCCACCTCGAATAGCATGGGGTCGATTGCCAGCTTGGGAACGGGGATCAACGTCTGGGCCGGCAGCGCTTCGCCGAACATTTCCTTGACGTCCCTGGTCAACACCTCAAGCTTGGACATATCATGATCGACCACGAAGACCGTGAGCTTGGCGACCTGATCCGGCCTGGCGCCGAGCGCATCGAGGGCGGTGCGCAGATTTGCGTAGGCCTGTTTAACCTGGACAGCGAAATCGGGCGACAAGGCTCCCGTGCTGTCTTGGCCGCCCTGTCCGGAGATATAGGCCAGCCGGGCTCCGCGGGGCGTGATCACGGCCGTGCTGTAGCCATTCGGCGAAGGGTCGTAGAGGTTTTGTGGATTGACGATAGTCAGCTTGAGATCATTCGCTGTCGCCGCGGTGGAAGTTCCCATGGTCATGATAATTAGCCCTCCGATAAGCAGATGCTTGATTGCGCGTGACATGATTTTCTCTTGAATCTGCGGACCGCGAGCAAAGTCCCCTCGCGGCCGGCGTGATTGAACTTCAGCCCATCGCCCAGATTGATCGTGCGATGTACGAGTCATCGTATGGTACGACGTACGAGTCAAGCGCTCAAGATCGACATTCCTGACGTTGCCTGCCAAAATCGAGGTTCCGACCAGCGAGGAAAGACGAATGGCAGCCAAACGTAGCGGCGCCCGCAGCAAACGGTCTCCACGGATAGGCGAGCAGCAACAGCCCGTGCAGGAGCCGCGCAATGAACCGCCGCTCTCGCGCGAACGTATCGTGGCGACCGCTGTTGAACTGCTGGACGCTCAAGGGCTCGACGGATTGACGATGCGTCGGCTGGCCGATCGCCTCGGCTCGGGCGTGATGAGCCTGTATTGGCACGTCGACAACAAGGAGGATGTCTTCGATCTGGCGCTCGACTCGGTGCTCGAATATCGCGGACCGCCGCAACCAATCGAGTCTCAAGCATGGCGCGAGAAAGTCTTTCATATGCTCGAAGACTGGCGCGCCAGCATGCTGCGCCATCCCTGGTCGGCATCGCTGTTGCCGCGCCGGGCGCTCGGCCCGAACATCCTCAGCCGCCTGGAACTGCTGAGCAAGATCTTGTCCAGCGCCGGTGTAGCGGACGCGGGTCTGAACGTCGCGATATGGTCGCTCTGGAACTATGTGATGGGCGCCACCATCACCCGGGCGAGCTTCGACGTCTCGGACGACGACAGGAACGCGGCGCAGCAGCGCCTTACACGTCTCAGCGAACGCTACCCGACAATCGAACGCTCCCGCCTGCTGTTGGATAACGATTGGGATGGTGCTTTCCGGGAAGGCCTCGGCTTGCTGCTCGATGGCCTGTCTCCAAGATAACGAACGCTTCCTTCGCCTCGTACTCAAATGCGTAGGATCGATGCCAGTCGGTTGCATGTAGCCGTTTGGAAGTTTTTCGAACTATTTGGGCGCGCTTAATTACGGCGCTGTTCGCATCCTGCAGAATTCAGCCTCTTTCAGGTCAAGGGCCCCGGCCCTCAACCATAGGAGGTTGCCATGAACGATACATTCGCGTCGGCCCCGCGAAGCATTATCGCGACCTGGAGCGAGCGGATACGCTTTCGCTGGAACCTTGAGCAAATGGCGAAGGCCAATCCCCATTTGATCGACGATATCGGCCTGACGAAACGGCAGGCCGAGGCTGAGATCGCCAAGCGCTTCTGGCAAGCATAGGCGAATGCCGCAATGAAAGCCGCCGCAGCGGTTCGCCGGCATGGTCTGCCAGACCGGCTTGCCGTTCAGCCGCCGCGAACGGCGAGCGCTATTGCCTCGCGCAGTTCTTCCATGCCGTCGCCCTTCTCCGAAGAGGTAGCGATAACGGTGGGAAAGGCAGCCGCGCGCTTGCGTATCTTTTCCAGTGTCTCGGTGATCAGGCGCGGCACGCCGGCCGCCTTGATCTTGTCGGTCTTGGTCAGCACGATCTGGTAGGAGACGGCAGCCTTGTCGAGAAGGGTCAGCACATCCTCGTCATTCTTCTTGATGCCGTGGCGCGCATCGATCAGGACATAGACGCGCTTCAGCGTGACCCGCCCCTTGAGATAGTCGAAGACCAGCTTGGTCCATTCGTCGACCTGATCCTTCGGCGCCTTGGCGTAGCCGTAGCCCGGCATGTCGACCAGCGCCATCGGCGGCAGGTCGTCGCCCACCCCCGAAAAGCCGTCCGGCACGAAATAGTTGAGCTCCTGCGTGCGCCCAGGCGTGTTGGAGGTGCGCGCAAGGCCCTTCTGCCCGACCAGCCCGTTGATCAGCGAAGACTTGCCGACATTGGAGCGCCCGGCAAAGGCGATCTCGGGCGGGCCTTCCGGCGGCAGGAATTTCATCGACGGAACGCCGCGGATGAAAATCCATGTGTTGGTGAAGAGGCTGCTCGCCACCGGCAGGCTCGTCTTTGTGTATTCGCTCAATTCGCTTGCTCCAGCCGGGAAATGTCGGCGCCGCGTATGGCATCAAGGTTACGCGTCACCTTGTCAACCGGCCAATCCCACCAGGCCACCCTCAGCAGGCGATCGACGGTCCTTCTGTCGAAGCGCGTCTTGACGACTTTGGCCGGATTGCCGGCGACAATGGAGTAAGGCGGCACGTCATGAGTGACGACTGCACGCGCGGCAACGATCGAGCCATCTCCGACGGTGACGCCCGGCATGATCAACGCTTCCATGGCGATCCAGACGTCGTTTCCGATGACCGTATCGCCGCGCACTTCCTTGGACCACGTCGTCGGGTCGAACCCAACCTCCCAGCCATGGCCGAAAATGTTGAACGGATAGGTGGAAAAGCCGGACATGGCGTGATTGGCGCCGTTCATGACGAACTTCGCGCCCTCCGCGATTGCGCAGTATTTCCCGATGATGAGCTTGTCACCGATGAAGGGATAGTGGTGCAGTACACATTTTTCGACGAAGCGGTCGGGACCGTCCGGATCGTCGTAATAGGTGAAATCGCCGATTTCGATGTTTTCGGCATCGACCAGCGCCTTAAGGTAGCCGACGCGCGGGTGAAGCGCTACCGGGTGCTTAATGGAGGGATTGGGACCAGTCATGGCAAGTTCCGTCGTGATGGATTCGCAAGGGATGAGATGATGCGATCCGCTCCGGCGCATTTGACGCCTGGCGAAACGGATCTCGCTCAACCGACCATCGAAACAACTCCTGTTGATGACCTGTTTAGCCTTGAGACCTTGGTGCGTCCACACCGAATTGCTGGCCGCGACGGTAACGTCATCCATACGGACTGCTGTTGCTTCTGGAGAATTTCGGCTATTTTCAGCGGCAAGTGCGCGGAAAATTCCATGCTCGCAATATCTTCTATAGCAGTTGCGCTTATCGTCGCCGGTCTGGTCGTCGTCATTCTGGCCGATATACGAACCGACGGCTCCGTGACCTGGATCGGTACGCTCCGGGAATGGCAAACCATGCTCGGAACGCTGATAGGCTTTGCGACGGCAGCCGGCATCCTGGCGCTGAGCACGGCTTTTCAGCAGGAAACCATGGCTCAGCGAAACGCCGAGGCAACCGTCCATGCCGGCCACGCGCTCGCCGTCGAAGCCAGAAGCATGAACGACGTGCTTCAGAGGGTGCGGCAGGCCGCGTCGACCTTTCACGCCGTTAGTGGCGATGCAGCGGCAGGCAGTTCGGCCGGCTGCTCCGGCGTTATCCAGGAGTTGGACAACGCCTTCGTGCGGTCCACGCCGATCTACGATTCGATCGCCCCCAAGCTGGCAGACTTCGGCGATCCCAACCTTGCTCTTTTCGTGAATTTCTATGCGACCCACTCCGGCATCCTGCGGGATGCCGACTATTACGTCAGCAAGGGGTGCCCGCCAACCAAGCCCGAAGTCGCCACGCAGTTCATGAAACGGCTGGACGACGCCAATGACTACTACCAGCGGATCGCCAAGATCTACGGCGTCCACTAGTCAGAACGCTCAGAGAGGCGATGCGCCAACAAAAAAAGCCCCGGACGAACCGGGGCTTTTTTCGATCGGGGTCCCGCTATTCAGCGGGCGACGGTTTCTTCTTGAACAAGGCGACGAGGTTGTCCCATAGCTCGATCTTGGCGCCCTGGCGCTTCATGATGACGCCCTGCTGCAGGATCGACAGCGAGTTGTTCCACGCCCAGTAGATGACGAGGCCCGCCGGGAAAGATGCCAGCATGAAGGTGAAGATCACCGGCATCCAGGTGAAGATCATCGCCTGCGTCGGGTCCGGCGGCGTCGGGTTCATGCGCATCTGCAGGAACATGGTGATGCCCATGATGAGCGGCCAGACGCCAATGTGCAGGTACTGCGGCACCATGAACGGCAGCAGGCCGAACAGGTTGAACAGCGACGTCGGATCGGGCGCGGCCAAATCCTGGATCCAGCCGAAGAACGGCGCATGGCGCATTTCGATGGTGATGTAGAGCACCTTGTAGAGCGCGAAGAACACCGGGATCTGGATCAGCACCGGCCAGCAGCCGGCCAGCGGATTGATCTTCTCCGTCTTGTACAGCTCCATCATCGCCTGCTGCTGCTTCATCTTGTCGTCCGCGTATTTCTCGCGGATTTCCAGCATCTTGGGCTGCACCATCTTCATGTTCGCCATGGACTTGTAGGACTTGTTGGCAAGCGGGAAGAAGATGGCCTTGACGATGACGGTGGTGGCGAGGATCGAGAGGCCGAAATTGCCAAGCAGCTTGTAGAGCGTATCGATCAGCCAGAACATCGGCTTGGTGATGAAATAGAACCAGCCCCAGTCGATCAGAAGGTCGAACTGGCGGATGTTGCGGTCCTTCTCATAACCGTTGATCTTGTTCACTTCCTTGGCGCCGGCGAAGACCATCGTCTCGACGGTCGCCGACTGGCCGGCATCGACGGTCAGCGGGTCGGTCATATAGTCGGACTGATAGCGCGGACGGCCTTCGCTGAAATAGCTGAAGCGCGGCTGGAACGCCTGCTTCTCGGAAGGCACCATGGCCACGGCCCAGTATTTGTCGGTGATGCCGAGCCAGCCATTGGTCGACTTGCCGGGAACGACCTGCTTGTCCTTCTCGATGGACGAATATTTGATTTCGTGCAGGCCTTCTTCGCCGGTCACACCGATCAGGCCTTCATGCAGCACATAGACGCTTGCAGTCGTCGGCTTGTCGAAGCGGATGACGCGGCCGTAGTTGGAGAGCGTCACCGGTGCCGATCCGGCATTCGAAACCGTGTCGGAGACCGTGAACATGTAGTCGGAATCGATGCTGATCGTGCGCTTGAACGTCAGGCTCTTGTCGTTCGTGTAGGTCAGCGTGACGGGCGTTGTCGGCGTCAGCGTGGCGCCGGCGTCAGCGGTCCAGACCGTATCGGGACCGGGCACCGCGCCCGTTGCCTCGCTGCCGACGAAGCCGATCTCGGCGTAGTAGCCGTTCGGCAACGCGGCCGGATTGAGCAGATCGATCTCGGGCGAGGTCTTGTCGACCGTGACGTGATAATCCTTCAGGAGAAGATCGTCGATGCGCGCGCCGGTCAGATTGATCGAGCCGGCAAGGCTTGGCGTATCGATCTTGACGCGCTGCGAAGAACCAACGGTCTGGTCGCGGCTCGCAGCCGTTGCGCCATCGACGCCCGGAATAGCGGGAACCGCGCCTGGCGTAGCAGGCACATCAGCGCCCGTTGCGCCCTGCCCGGCTGGCTGCTGGGCCTTCTTTTCGGCCTCGACGCGCTGGGCTTCGATCTGGGCGACTTCACGCTCGCGCTCGATGCGCGGGTTCATGTAGAACACCTGCCACAGGGTCAGGATCAGCACCGAAAGCGCGATCGTGATGAAGAAATTCCGGTTGTTTTCCATCGAAAACCCTTAACGCGTTCCGCGAATTCGTCGTTTGAGCTCGGCAGCAAGCTCATCGAAAGGAGCCGTCAGGATATCTTCCCGCCCGACGATCACATAGTCCTTGCCAGGCTGCATGTCACCTGCGGCATGGACGCGAACCGCCTCCTTGAGGCGGCGGCGGATGCGATTGCGCACAACCGCATTTCCGACCTTCTTGGTGACCGTGAAGCCGACACGCGGCGCTTCCGTCACGCCGCGATCCAGGACTTCCATGAGAAAAAGCCGCCCGCGGCGCTTTTCACCACGCCGGACGGCAAGAAATTCAGCTCGCTTGCGAAGCCGCAGCGGAGGCAGAAATTCTGACTTGCCGTTATCCGGCAACGGTCTCTTCTCTTCTTCTTATGCGGACAGCCGCTTGCGGCCGCGGTTGCGGCGAGCTGCGACGACGCCGCGACCACCTTTGGTGGCCATGCGCGCACGGAAACCGTGCCGACGCTTACGGACGAGCTTGGATGGCTGATAGGTACGCTTCATTTGTTTTAATACCGCGGTGTGCGGCCCTTCTTGTATCTGTCACTCATGTAACAGGAGCTGTGCCGGGCTTGTCTTGGCGCAATGCAAATTGCGCCGGACGAAGGGCCCGAGCGTGTGCGGGCTTATAGAAAGAAGGTTTCGCTGAGTCAATCGCCGGGATTGCGGCATCTGCGTCAGCCGTAAAGCCCGTCACGGCAGGGTGAGCTTTTCGTGAAACGCGATCAATAGACGGTGAGTTTACACGAGAACAGCTTGCTTCGGCGGCTTTTGTCTATCAACTGAACCCAGGCGGACCGGCCTCTTGCCGCGGTAACCCGCGCAGGATGATGATGGAAGCGAGACGGTGAACCAAAAGGCTGCCGGAGCCAATATGAGCGGAAACTGCAATGGCGGCATGCCCGAACCGGGCCGCTGGCATTTTGTTCCGCTCGCAATCGTCGCGGCAGGCCTCGTGCTTGGCTACGCACTGGGCTGGCACCAGTATCTGTCGCTGGAATATCTCGGCCAAAGCCGGCAGGCCCTGAAAGCCTTCGTGGCGGCCAATCCCGTCATCGCACCGCTCGGCTTCGTGGTCCTCTATACACTTGCCGTCGCCTTCTCCTTTCCAGCCGCATCCATCCTGACGATCTTCGGCGGCTTCCTGTTTGGCTGGCTGTTTGGCGGCGTGCTCGCCATTGTCGGCGCGACAGTGGGCGCCACGATCATCTTCTTGGCAGCGCGCACCTTCTGCTCCGGCTATGTGAGAGAGCGTGTCGGCAGCGTGGCAACCAAACTCTCGCGCGGCTTCGAAAAGAACGCCTTCGCCTATCTCCTCGTGCTGCGCATAGCGCCGTTCGTTCCGTTCTTCATCGTCAACATAGCGCCAGCGCTGTTCAAGGTGCGCCTGCGCACCTACATAGTCGCAACCTTCATAGGCATTATGCCGGGCGCATTCGCCTATGCCTGGCTCGGACAGGGTTGCGACAGCGTGCTGATCGCAGCCAGGAACGCCGGCCAGCAGGCAACCATACGCGACCTGGTCACACCGCAGATCACCATCGCCTTCGTGGCCCTTGCGCTTGTCGCGGCACTAGCCGCCGTCGTAAAGAAGGCATGGATATCACGCATGCCGTGACTCGCGGCAGTGGAACTCGATCCGCATCCGCCTTCCTGCCCTGCTTTCACAAGGCGACTTCATGACCAAAACGCTTACCCCGGACATCTGTGTGATCGGCGCCGGGTCGGGCGGTCTGTCGGTGGCGGCAGCCGCCGCAGCTTTCGGCGTCCATGTCGTGCTGATCGAGAAAGGCAAGATGGGCGGCGACTGCCTGAACTATGGCTGCGTGCCTTCCAAAGCGCTGATAGCGGCTGCGAAACAGGCCCATGCCATGCGAGGCGGCGCAAAATTCGGCATAGCTCCAACTGAGCCTGAAATCGACTTCGAGGCGGTACATCGCCATATCCAAGAGGTGATCGCATCGATCGCCCCCAATGATTCCGTCGGACGTTTCGCCGCGCTCGGCGTCCATGTGATCGAGGCGGAAGCCCGTTTTAGGGATGCCAGGACGGTCATTGCCGGCGACGTCGAAATCCGCGCCCGCCGCTTCGTCGTCGCGACCGGCTCCTCGCCGCTGATCCCGCAGATACCGGGGCTCGATTCCATCGGCTACCTGACCAACGAGACGGTATTCGACCTGACGCAGCGCCCCGCCCATCTGGTCATCCTTGGCGGCGGCCCGATCGGCATGGAACTGGCGCAGGCTTACCGCCGGCTTGGTTCGGACGTAACGGTCATCGAGGCGGAGCGCGCGCTCGGCAAGGAAGACCCCGAGATTTCAGCCATAGCGCTCGCGCAAATCCGTGCCGAAGGGGTCGATATCCGCGAAGGCGCAAAACTCGCGCGCGTCGAAAGCCTGGGCGAGGACGGGGTGCGCCTGTTCCTGGAGACTGCAGCCGGCGCTAAAAAGATCGACGGCTCGCATCTTCTGCTGGCGGCAGGACGCTTGGCCAATGTCGCCGGGCTCGATCTCGACAAGGCGGGCATCCTGTTCGACCAGAAGGGCATCAAGGTGGACGACACGCTGCGCAGCAGCAACCGCCGCGTCTATGCCGTGGGCGATGTTGCAGGCTCGCTGCAATTCACCCATGTCGCCAACTATCATGCCGGGCTGGTGATACGCGCCATGCTGTTCCGACTTTCGGCGCGCGAGAACCTCGACATCATTCCGCGCGTCACCTTCACCGACCCGGAAATCGCCCATGTCGGCCTTTCCGAAGCGGAGGCTGCCAAAAAGCAAAAGACCATTCGCGTGTTGCGCTGGCCCTATGCCGAAAACGACCGCGCCCAGGCAGAGCGCAAGACGCATGGCCATATCAAGCTGGTGACTGACGCCAGAGGCAAAATCCTCGGTGTCTCGATCGTCGGTTCTGGCGCCGGCGAAATGATCAATTTCTGGGCGCTGGCGCTGTCGAAGAAGCTCGACGTTCGCGACATCGCCCGCTTCGTCGCGCCTTATCCCACCATGGGCGAAATTGGCAAACGCGCCGCAATCACCTACTTTACCCCCACCACGCGCAAGAAGCTGGTTCGCCGCCTGGTCGCCTTTCTACGGCATTTCGGCTAGATAGGCGGCGAATCGAGAGTTTGAGACAGGTCGGATGGCAGACAAAACCGTTGGCGATGCCGATGAAAGCCCCGACATGAAAACGGGACGCTCCGTGCCCCTTTCGCGCGGGCTGTCGACCAAGCTGCTCGTGCTCACCATCATTTTCGTGCTGATCGCGGAAGTGCTGATCTTCCTGCCGTCGATCGCCAATTTCCGATTGCGCTGGCTGGAAGAACGACTCGGCACCGCCGCAGCCGTTTCCATCGTGCTCGTTCAGACCGACCCCTCCGACCTGTCGCGCGAGGTGCAGCAGGACGTGTTGAGATCGATCGGTGCCAAGGCGATCGCTGTGCGCGACGGCGGCGTGTCGCGCCTGCTGGTCGTCGCGAAAATGCCGCCGCAGGTGGACGAGCATATCGACCTTGCCAATACCGGCCCGATGGAAGCGATGACCAGTGCGCTGAGCACCCTGTTCACCGGCGGCGACCGCATGCTGCGCGTGTTTGGCCCCGTCGGCGACAGCGAGAAGGAATTTGAGCTGATCATTCCGGACTACAAGCTGCGCAAGGCGATGCTGGTCTATTCGCGCAACGTCGCCTTCCTATCGCTGCTGATCTCGCTGTTTACCGCGACGCTTGTCTTCTACGCCATCGACCGGATCATGATCCGCCCGATCCGTGCCATGACGCAGTCGATGCTGGCCTTTTCGCAGGCGCCGGACGATCCGAGCCGCATCATCGAACCGGAAGACCGTGGCGACGAGATCGGCGTTGCCGAGCGCAAGCTTTCGGACATGCAGCAGCGCCTGCAAAAGACGCTCAACGAGCAGCGCCATCTTGCCGACCTCGGCCTGGCTGTCTCGAAGATCAACCACGACATGCGCAACATACTGGCCTCGGCGCAACTGATGTCGGACCGGCTGGGGCTGGTGCGGGACCCCACCGTCCAATCCCTGGTGCCCAGGCTGGTGCGCGCGCTCGACCGTGCCGTTTCCTATTCTGAAGGCGTGCTGACCTACGGCCGCACGCAGGAGGCGCCGCCATCGCGCCGGCGGCTGCGGTTGCGGCAGACGGTCGAGGATGTGCAGGGCCTGCTCGGCATCGATCCCGAAGGCGAGATCGAGTTCATCAACGACGTCGAGGCGAATTTCGAGGTGGATGCCGATTCGGAACAGCTGGTGCGGGTGCTCACCAATCTGTGCCGCAACTCTATCCAGGCGATGGCTTCCGACACCGAGGGCGCCATCGTCCGTCGGCTCTCGGTTGCGGCCGACCGTACGGGTAGCGTCAGCCGCATCCTGGTCACCGATACGGGGCCTGGCCTGCCGCAAAAGGCCCGCGAGAACCTTTTCGCCGCTTTCCGTGGTTCGGCACGCAGCGGCGGAACCGGCCTTGGGCTGGCGATCGCCCACGAACTGGTGCGTGCCCATGGCGGCGCGCTCGACCTCGTCGAAAGCGTCGGCGGCCGCACCGTATTCTCCGTGACCATACCCGATCAGCCCGTCCGCCTCGACGAAGCGCGCCATCACCTGCGCAGGCCAGCTTGAGACTATGCGGCACGGGCCGGCTGCTGGTGCCGGCGCAGTGTCGCTATGACAGCATGTCAGACGCGCGCAGGCTGTGGACCGATTTCAACGACGAAAAAAGTTTGCCGGCACCCGCTTGCTTTTCATTCCTTCAATCGCTAGGTAGCACTTCTCATCGCGGTGGGGACAAAATCCCTGCCAGCGGCGATCGTGTCGGACACGGTCGATTGCGCGCCCGTAGCTCAGCTGGATAGAGCACCAGACTACGAATCTGGGGGTCAGAGGTTCGAATCCTTTCGGGCGCGCCATATTTTCTACTCCAAGGAACGAGACTCGGCACCGGCTGCTTCTCATTGGGCGTTCTGTCCGGCTATTCCGGCTTAAGCGCACAAGCCAGCTTGATCAGCCTCTCGTTGTGGCGAAGCGTTCTGTGCAATCCACCAGGGTCTCTTCTGCCGGTCTCGGGACGACGCCGAGCGCCGCCGGCCTTGCCCGTATCCATCTCGAACTTTTGCCCGCCAGTGGCGCCAGAGTTCGGAGATCAGTCTGCTTCCGGCCGAGATGGGCCTTCAGGAGCGGTTGCTCAGCTGTGTGGCGTCTCGGTCAGTGTCAGATCTTGTCGAACCACTCTTCCCTCCCACGCCGACCCAGGTCCTTGGAGCAAGCATGACAAAGAAAGCCGGCCGCAGCCTTTACTTGGCCCCGGCGGCCTCGAGGGCTTCCTTCGCGCTTTCCAAGTCCTGGTCGGCTGCCAGACGCCACCAGTAGATCGCCTTGTCCATATCTTTGGGAACTCCTGACCCCAGATTGTACATAACGCCGAGATTGTATTGCGATTTCGCATATCCTTGCTCTGCAGCCATCTGGAACAAGGTAAGGGCCTGGACTTCATCCTTGGGGACGCCGTTGCCCGCCGCATATTGGAGCCCCAGATTGTCCTGGGCGACGTCATAGCCCTGGTCCGCCGCCTTCCGATACCATTCGACAGCTTGGGCCGCATCTTCCGGCAGACCGCCGCGACCTTCGAGATACATGTTGCCGATGCTCATCTGCGAGCGGGCATCGCCCTGTTCCGCGGCCTTGCGATACCAGATAACCGCGTCTTCATCGCTTTGGGAAACACCGTTGCCAAGCTCATAGGAAAGCCCAAGCGTATTCTGGGCTTCGACATTGTCCTGCTCGGCTGCCTTGCGATACCAGGCCACCGCCTGCGCGTCATCCTGCTCAACGCCGTAGCCATTCAAATAGACGTTGCCGAGATAGTATTGAGCCCATGCATCATTCTGGTCTGCGGCCTTGCTAAACCACGCAAGGGCCTGCGCATCATCCTCCTCGACGCCAATGCCGTTGGAATACATGAAACCCAGATTGCGCTGGCCCTTTGCAAGTCCCTGATCGGCAGCCTTGCGGAACCAGGCGACGGCTTGCGCCGGATCTTCTTCAACGCCGAAGCCTATCTGATACATATGACCCAGCGCGTTCTGCCCCAGGGCATAGCCTTGGTCCGCGGATTTCCTGTAGAGATCGAGCGCCTTGGCGGCGTCCTGATCGACACCGGTTCCGCCTTCGTACAAAAGCCCGAGGCCGTATTGCGCGGCCGCTTCCCCTTTGTCCGCCAACGGCTGCCAGTACTTTAGTGCTGCCTCATATTCACCCTTGTCGAAGGCCACCGTGCCATCGTCAGCGTGGGCGTATGTCGCCAGGGAAAAAGCCAGACCAACGGCAAGAATCGCAACCTTCAGTTTCAACGTGTTCACTCCATCACGCTACGGATATCAGGCGCCTAGCGCCTACAGACTCCCGCGGGAACCTGCAAGCCTGCAGGCGGCGAATCGGACCGCACGTTGTAACGGCTCCTGCCGACAGAGCCCGCGAACACGTTCCAAGGCCGAAGCTCACCAATCAGACACCACAGTTGAATTGAGGCTCGCAGCTGACACCGAGAAGGGCTGAGGCGACACAGAGTAACGAGAAGTTGATCCGAAACAAATCGGTCGCAGAGACACTCTCCTGACCGCCCGATTTGCGGCACTTTTTGAACACGTTTTCGTCATCATGCAGTTCGCGTGCAGCCTGTGTGAGCCAATGCATCGTCTAAGGCTGCGGAAGCAACATTGAACGCTGCTCAAGCCATACTTAAATCCCGCACACGGGGATGAGCATCCAGCTTCAAGCGGGCGGCTGTCACATAGCCGTCAGGTCCAATTGTCCGGCGTTCGGTGGGATCCTGAAGAACGACCAGCAAGAGCTTGCGCGTAACTCAGCTTCGAATGCATTTGGATAACCGCAGTGGCTTCGTTGCTCCTTGAGACAACATCAGCCACCGCAATGGAGACCTTCACGATGAATCTACCTGTCCGCTACCTTGAGCATGCGCAGGTCGAGCGGCTCATCAGTCAAGAGACGGGTGTGGAGTGGTTCAAGCAGCGCATGCGCATACTGAGGTGCAATCCCGCTTTCTCGGCGGCGGCAGCGGACTATGCCCGCAGCATGGTGGACCTGTACAAAGGACGCTATCTGATCAACAGAGCGATCGCCAACGTTGCGCGACAGACGATCTGCACCGCAATTCTATCCTTGTATTTCGAACAAACGGAAAAGACCGGCCCCTTCCTCTCCTCCATACAAAACCTGACAACCGAGATGAACCTGTGCAGCAGGAATACCACTGCGGCAAATGTTGTGCTTTTGGAGCGTGTCGGCCTGGTAACTCGCTCGGAAAATTCCAAGGATCGCCGATGGCGAAGCATTCGACCCACGGAGCAACTCATAAAGGAAGTCGAGAGCTTTCTTCGTGCCAACCTCACCGTTGCTGACGCGCTGTTCCCCGCCAGGAAATATCGTGAATTGATCGATGCCAATGACGATGTCCTGGAGCGCTGCTTTGCCAACAGCATTCATTCTCTGCTGATCACCGATTCATTTGCCCGCGATCTTCCAGGCTCACTGATATTCGACACTTCCGATGGCGGAAAGATACTGCTGCTCAAGCTGATGTCTCTGAAAGATACAGGCCAGTCCTCAGTTGAAGATACCGTCGAGTTCCCCTTCGAAGAAGTCGGATCCCTGTTTGGATTGTCGAGAACACACGTAAGACGCCTGATGAAGAAAGCCGAAGCCGGTGGGTTTGTGCGCCTGCTGGAAGACGGCGGCCGTCGCGTTCAGATACTGCCACCACTTGAGGCATTCTTTGAGAACATCGTTGCACTCAATGTCGCGCGAGCGCAGTTCGACCTTCATCTCGCCAATGGTGACTACGACCTGCTTCCCATAGACCCGTTTCGCGTTCAATAGAATCTTCCATCTCAGACCCTGAACGAAAGAAGCCCCGCTCAGCGAAGAGCGGGGCTTTGGTGCGTTGACTGGAGGTCAGAACGCATCAACCGCATTCCAGCTCAGGCAGTCCTTCTACGCGAGCGAGATGCAGCCTCATACTGCTCCCATGCATATGGCCAGTCAAAGAACATATTTGGTTCTTGTTTTTCAGAAAATTGTCTTCCTGAGAGAATAAGCTAGACTAAGATTAGCCAACATTGAATGCGCAGCCTTTCCCGAGCGCCTCGGCCTGCGGAAATTGGCGAACGCCCCCAATGGAAGCCGCAGCGTTCTCCATTTCATGGAATGTCTATTTTTCATAAGATTACAGACACTTAACGCACTTCCGTCACCACTGCCGGCGCTCCGAATGCGTTGCAGAATTGTCACGCTTAGCCCTCCGTTAGATACCCCCAATCTTGTCCTTTGATCCAGTGCCGACGTTAAAGGTAGGCATTGGATGGCGGCGTTTTTAGCTCGTCTACAAATTTCAACTGGAGAATAATTGATATGACTATGCGAGGGATATTACTGGCTTCAGCTGCGGCCCTCACCGCAGTCTCAGGCGCCCGCGCGGCCGACGCTGTCGTCGTCGCCGAGCCGGAGCCTATGGAATACGTCCGCGTCTGCGACGTTTACGGCGCCGGCTTCTACTACATCCCCGGTACCGAAACCTGCCTGCGTGTCGGTGGCTACCTGCGCTATGACATCGGCGTTGGTGACCGGCCTTCCTACGGCGCAGGATATGGCGGTCTGAACGATATTAATGACAAGATGGGTGACGGCCTGAACGACACCTATTACAAGCGTGCTCGCGCAGCCATTCAGCTCGATGCTCGTTCGGAAACCGAACTTGGTACCTTGCGTGCTTACATGCACCTCAACTTCGACTGGGATTCCAGGATTGTCGGCCGTGCAGACGGTGAGACGACGGGTGGTGATTCCTTTGCCGGCGGCACCACCGCCAAAATGAACCACGCCTACATCGAACTCGGCGGCTTCCGCGTTGGCAAGACCGACTCGATGTTCACGACCCTGGTCAACAATCTCTATGCCGGCGATGTGATTGCTGACGACATGCTCGGTGGTTATGGTCCGTGGGACACGCACCAGATCTCATACACCTACACTGGCGCGAACGGTTTCTCGGCTGCAGTCGCTCTTGAAGAAGGCACCGAGGATTACACGCTCGACGACTACATTCCGCACGTCGTTGTCGGCGCTGCTTATACGCAGGGCTGGGGTGGCGTGTCCGGCGTCGTCGGCTACGACTCGGTCTACGAGGAATGGGCTGGCAAGGTTCGCCTCGATGTCAAAGCCACGGAGACCATCAACCTGTGGGTCATGGCCGGCTATGGCTCTGACGACAATGTCACCCGCAGCTGGTACAAGACCTGGGGCGGCAACTGGGCTGTCTGGGGCGGTGGTTCGGCCAAGCTGAACGAAAAGGCTACCTTCAACCTTCAGGCATCCTACTTCGAGAACGAAGACGTCACCGTTGCTGCCAACGTGGCCTACGAACTCGTTCCGGGCCTGAAGATCACCCCGGAAGTGACCTACTTCTCCGCTCACACGGACGACAAGGTCAAGATCGACGACGGCGTCGGCGGCTTCCTCCGCTTCCAGCGCAACTTCTAATCGGCTTCACAACCAAGGTTGAAGTAAGGCCCGTGACCAGTATGGTCGCGGGCTTTTTTTGTAAGACAGCTTCTTGAGTGTAAGAACAAGTCAAAAGCACAAGCATGCTCTGACATTGGCTTAAGTGCAGAAAGTGCAGTTCACCGTGTCGCGATTACATCTCTGCACGACCGGATCAGACAGGCTGGTTCACCGGAGTTCGAAACGCAGCAACCTTTTGCCGAGGACACCGAAAAGCAGGATAAGAACGGTGTCTATACTCGCCCGATCGATGCCGGCTGCCAGACGCTGTCCGGCAAGCTCAAGAAGCTTCCGTCGGTAGATTTCAAGGGCGCTCGCATTCGTGAGTGACATCAGGCACGAATGCAACTCTATCGGTTGCCTCTCGAGGTGCCGGCGTATCACCGCGTAAGGTGTCGTAGTGTCTCCGCTGGTCGCCCTCCCCTTTTCCGCGGCCAGGAACACGGCGTCGATCGCCGCGATTGAGCGGTCGATCAGCGCCTCGATAAGGGATGCCTTGGACGGGAAGTGATAGAGCACGCCGCCTTTGCTGAGGCCGGCTGCCTTTGCCACCGCATCGATGGTCAGTGCCGAACCACCGCTCTCGGCGAGTATCGTTTCGGCAACGGAAAGGATGCCGCCCCTGCTGTTGCGGGCGGCATCCCGCGTCGCCGATCCTTCGGGTCGCCTGGTTCGACGCTGCTGTGTCTCTAACAAGTCTGGCAGCCGGCAAACTCCAGCCCGTGCCCGGTCACTGGATGCTTGCCCCCGCCTCATGCCCGCCGACCGGCTGCGGTGCATCAACCCGCCTCTTGTCCCGGCCGCCGATCAGCTTGAAGAACAGCGGAATGAGGAAGATGGCAAGGAACGTCGCCGCGAGCATTCCGCCGATGACGCCCGTGCCGATCGAGTGACGGCTGGCTGAGCCCGCTCCCGTGCTGATCGCCAGCGGCAGCACGCCCAGAATGAAGGCAAGCGACGTCATGATGATCGGACGGAAACGCAGGCGCGCAGCCTCGAGAGCGGCGTCGAAGGCACTAAGGCCCTCTTGCCGCTTCAGCACCGCGAACTCGACGATCAGGATGGCGTTTTTCGCGGCCAGGCCGATCAACGTCACAAGGCCGATCTGGAAGTAGACGTCGTTGCTTAACCCGCGCAGCCAGATCGCCACCAGTGCTCCGAACAGCGCGAAAGGCACCGCGAGGATGACGGCAAGCGGAAGCGACCAGCGCTCATACTGGGCGGCAAGGATCAGGAATACCATGACGATGCCGAAGAGCAGCGCCTGCATGCCGGTGCCGCCGGTTTCGATTTCCTGGTAGGCCGTGCCGGTCCAGGCAACGGTGTAGCCTTCCGGCAGGGCAGTTGCCGCAACCTTCTGGATCGCCTGCAATGCCTGCCCCGATGAATAGCCGGGAGCCGGGTCGCCCATGATCTTGGCGGCCGGGAAGTTGTTGAAGCGCTCGAGAAGATCAGGACCGATCACGCGCTTGACCGTGACCAGGCTGTCGAGCGGGATCATTGCGCTGCTGGTCTGCGACCGCACGAAGATCTGGCTCAGGTCCTCGGGCTTTTCGCGGAAGTTGGCCTCCGACTGCAGCTTGACCTGGAAGTTGCGACCGTAGAGCGTGAAGTCGTTGACATAGACGCTGCCGAATGTCGCCTGCATGGTGGAGAACACCGACGAAAGCGGCACGCCAAGCGCAGTCGCTTTTTCACGATCGACGTCGATCTTGTATTGCGGCACATTCATCGACATCGTCGTGCGCACATTGGCGAGTTCCGGGTGTTCCGCGGCAGCGGTAACGATCTGCTGCGTTGCGTTCATCAGCGCCTGAGCGCCGGCGCCGGTGCGGTCCTGAACGTAAAGCTCGAAGCCGCCGGTCGTGCTCAGCCCCTGGATCGGAGGCGGGTTGAAGGCGAGCACCATACCATCCTGGATGCCGGCGTTCATCCCCATGACCGCTCCGGGCAGAACGCGTGCATCGAGTTCAGGCGCCTTGCGTTCCGACCAGTCCTTCAGCTTGATGAAGGCAGCGCCAGCACTCGGCGATTGCGAGCCGGCCAGCAGGTCGTAGCCGGAAAAAGCCAGAACGTTCTCAACCGCCGGATTCTTCATGACGTTGTCGCTGACGGTCGACATGACCTCGCTGGTCCGCGCGAGCGAGGCGGCTGGCGGCAGGATGCCGACCGCAAGGATCACGCCTTGATCCTCGTTCGGCACCAATGCACTCGGCACCGTGTTGAACAGATGGGCCATCGCGCCGACCATGATGGCAAACAGCGTGAGGGCAAGAAGCGCGCGTTTCAGGAAGAAACGGACACCGGCCGTGTAGGCCGACGTGAGCCAATCGAAGGCGCGATTGAACCAGCGGAACGGCGCCCACGGTTCATGATGGCCCGGCTTGAGAAGAATTGCACATAGGGCGGGCGTCAGCGTCAGCGCGACGACACCGGAGAGCGTCACCGAGACGGCGATGGTGATCGCGAACTGGCGATACATTTCGCCGGCGAGACCACCCATGAATGCGACCGGCACGAAGACGGAGACCAGCACGAGGACAATGGCGATGACCGGCCCGGTCACTTCGCCCATCGCCTTGATGGCGGCCTCGCGCGGCGGAAGCTTCTCCGTCGTCATGATGCGCTCGACGTTCTCCAGCACCACGATGGCGTCGTCGACGACGATGCCGATGGCCAGGACCAGGCCGAACAGTGTGAGCATGTTGATCGAGAAGCCCAGCATATACATGCCGGCGAAGGTGCCGAGGATGGAGACCGGCACGGCGATGAGCGGGATGAGCGTTGCCCGCCAGTTCTGCAGGAAGACGAAGACCACGACCACGACGAGGACGAGCGCTTCGATGAAGGTCTTTATGACTTCATTGATGGACTCCTGCACGAACAGCGTCGTGTCGTAGGGAATTTCGTAGGTGACCCCATCGGGAAACCGTGTCGCCAATTCGTCGAGGCGCGCTTCAACCGCCGCCATCGTGTTGAGCGCGTTGGCACCCGGTTGCAGGTAGATGCCGATCGGAACCGTCGGCTTTCCGGCCTGGATGGCGCGGAAGCTGTAGTCCTGGGCGCCAAGCTCTATGCGCGCGACGTCCTTGAGGCGCAGCGTCGCCGCGTTTTCGTCGGCACGCAATATGATATTGCCAAATGCTTCCGCATCGGGCAGGCGACCGTCGGTCGTCACCGCGTAGGAGTAAGAGAGCTTGCCTTGCGTCGGCGGATCACCGACGCGACCGGCCGAGTATTGCGCGTTCTGCTCGGTGATGGCCGTAGCGACGTCGGTGGTTGTGAGGTTGTACTGCGCGAGCTTGTCCGGCCGCAGCCAGACACGCATGGAATAGTTCTCGCGGCTGAACAAATTCGAATCGCCAACGCCGGGTGTGCGCTTCAATTCGTCGATGACATTAAGCAGCGCGTAGTTCGCGAGATAGACGGAATCATACTGCGCGTTCGACGAATTGAGCGAGATAACCGCCAGAATCGAACTCGATTGTTTGTTGACCAAAACGCCCAGACGCTGGACCTCCTGCGGCAGGGACGAAACCGCACGCTGAACGCGGTTGTTGACATTGATGGTGGCCTGATCCGCGTCCGTGCCCGTTGCGAAGGTCACGATCAGCCGCATGGTGCCTGAGCCCGAGTTGATCGACTGCATGTAAAGCATGTTTTCGACGCCGTTGATCTGCTCCTCCAGGGGAGCGGCAACGGTTTGCGTCAGGACCTCGGCACTGGCGCCCGGATAGGTCGCCGACACCACGACCTGCGGCGGCGTCAATTCCGGATATTGCGCGATCGGAAGCACGCGCATGGCGACAACGCCGGCCAGTACGATGACGATAGAGATGACCGCCGCAAAGACCGGCCGGTCAATGAAGAAACGGTGGTTCATTACTCGGCCTGGGCTGTCTGGAGTATGGATTTGGTGGCTGCAACGCGCGTGCCGGGACGCACCTTGATAACGCCGCTGGTGACGATACGGTCGCCCGCTTTCAGGCCGTTGGTGACGATCCACCCATCCTCGACGGAGCGGCCTGTCGTAATCGGCTGCATGGCCGCGGTCTGGCTATCGTCTACGGTGTAGACGAACTTGCCGTCCGGCCCCTGCATGACGGCCACCTCCGGCACGACGATGGCCGAAGGTACTGTCAAGCCGCCAATCCTGATGCGGACGAACTGGCCCGGGATCAGGCGGGAATCGGGATTGTCGAAGACGGCGCGAACCCGCATCGTTCCGGTCTGGGTGTCGAGGCTCGGCGCGGTGAAGTCGATCACGCCCTTGCGGTCGAGTGCAGTGCCGTCGCCGAAAACGATCAAGGCGGAAAGCTTGCCGTCATCCGAACCGTTCTGGTCGATGATGCGCCGGATTTCGGCTGCATCTTCACTAGCGTAGGAGAAGTTGACGTAGACGGGATCAAGACGGGTAATCCGGGTCAGCAGACTGTCGCTGCCGCCGGTGCCGATCAGGCTGCCTTCCGGCACGACATCGAGACTGGTGACGCCATCGATCGGCGCCCGCACCGTGGCATGGTCGAGATTGATCTGGGCAGTCTTCACCTGAGCAGCCGCCACCGCGACGGCAGCCTGCGCCAGTTCCACGGCGGATTTCGCGTCATCGAAGGTCTTTTGCGAACCCACCTTGCGATCGAGCAGTTCTGAGGCCCGCTGTTGATCGCGCTTGGCTTGGGAAAGCTGTGCCTGCGCCGTCTGCAACTGCGCAGAAGCGCGCGCGGCTTCTGCCTCGAAGCTGGCCGGATCGATACGGAAGAGGACGTCGCCGGCTTTCACCCGGGCACCTTCCACATAGGCTCGTTCTTTCAGGATACCACCGACCTGGGCACGGACTTCGACTTCACGGAAGGCGGAGACGCGGCCGGCATAGGTGTAGTCGAGCGGCACTTCCCGTGCGGTAACGGTCGTGACTTCGACCGCGGGGGGCGGGGGCGCACCGGCTTGCTGCGCCGAGGAAATATTGGGCATTGCCGTTAGAAGGCTGGTGCTGACAGCCAGGACGGCTATGATTCGATTGGTGGAGGACAACAATTTCATGATGCACCAGGTGAACGGAAAGGGTCGCTATATTGCGGTGCAACATATATACAAACAGCAATGTATGTAAAGGGAGGCCGAAATCATGCGACGCACGAAATCGGAGTCGGAAGAGACGCGGCAACATATTGTTGATGCCGCAGAGACAGTGTTTCTCGACATGGGCGTGTCGCGGGCGTCGCTGGAGCGCATCGCCCAGGAGGCTGGCCTGACGCGTGGGGCGATCTACTGGCATTTCTCCAATAAACAGCAGCTTTTCAACGCGATGACGGACCGCGTGCGTTCGCTACACAGTGCACTCCTGGAAGCTCAGATCGACGAAACGTCGACCGATCCTCTGGGCTTTATCGAGGAACGCGCCTTTGAGATTGTCAGGCTGTTCGAAGAAAATGAGCACACGCGGAAGGTCTATCAAATTATTGTGACGCGCTGCGAGTATGTCGGGGAGATGCAGGAGGCCCTGGTGTGGCAGCGCTCTCTTCACGACACCATGGCGGCTGTGTTCGAACGTGCATTCGAGCTGGCCGAATCGAGAGGTGAGTTGTCGAACGGATGGGATGCCAGGTCAGCATCGACGACGTTTCTTTGCTTCATATCGGGCATGCTCAATGATTGGCTGCGCTACGATTTCAATTCGGAATTCGCCAAATCCGTTCGCTGCTCGCTGCGGTGTCTCTTGAATTGCTTTGGGGCCAGTTCGAGGTGATTTGCGCTTCGGCTCGTTGAGTGCTTCCCGAAGCGTTGCGGGCTGTTGAATTCGAAGCCTGCTACGCAATTTCAGAGGCCGAGTATCGACTGTTCGCCGGCGATCCGGCCCTTGCCAGTCCTTTCACCGAAGACTGCCGCATGGGACGCGAGAAATCACGCCGCCTCGCGTGACGACACCGGCTCCCATCCTCGCATCCTGTGCCTGCGTGTTCACGTTCACTCGTCGCCCTTTCTTTATTCGTGACGGAGCAAATCTTGCTGTCGCCCACTTCTGCCGTTGAAACAGCGGCATCAAGCAAGGAGTTACGACCCCATGATCGCTCACAAATTCGACCAGCCGCTGTCAATCTTCGTCGGCCTTGGCTTTCCCCGTGACGTCGAAACCGTATTGGACGCCTACGATATCCTTCTCGAATGGAACGGCATTCCCGACCTCGACTATCACGGAGCTCTGGAGGTTTGCCGCAAGGCCATCAATGACGAGAGAACCGCCGCAGATGTGCGCGAGGCGTTCGAAAACTTCGCGCGCAACAAAGGCATCCTTTCAGAGGAAGCGCTCGATCGTGCTGCCAGCAGCCTTGCCCGCGAATGGGGAAGACTGAGCGCCTAATCTGTGCGAGCTGACGAAGAACCGCTACACCGACTTGCCGTCGTAGATGACCTGCAGCCTGCCTTGCGAGCAACGCTCGACCCGCGCGCGGACGCGATAGGCGGTCTCAAGCGTCGCGGAGGTGATCGCCTCCTCGGGCGGCCCTGCGGCTGCGATTTTTCCGTCGACCAGCAGGACGACCGTGTCGGCCCAGGCGAGCGCCAGATTGAGGTCGTGCAGCACCACCATCACGATCATGCCGTCCTCGATCGCGATCTCGCGAACCGCGCTCATGACATCGATCTGGTGGCGCGGATCGAGCGCGCTTGTCGGCTCGTCGAGAAGCAGGACAGCCGGTCTCCTGACGATCGCCTGCGCGAGGCTGACCAGCTGGCGCTGACCACCGGACAATTCGTCGAGCGGAGTGAGCGAGAGGTGTCCGATGTTGAGCCGGTTCAGGACAGCGGCAGCCTCTGCGTGAACCGCCGCGTCGGAGTCCCCGCGCCGGTCCGGAGCAACCCTGAGTGCGGTGATGACAGCCTCGATCGTGGTCAGGGCGACGCCTTGCGGCAGCACTTGCGGCATGTAGGTGACAAGACCCGCAAGCTCTGTTGGGGCAAGAGCAAGAAGGTTCCTGCCATCGAAATTCACCTCGCCCCGAGCTGGCAAAAGCCCGGCGATGGCGCGCAGAAGCGTCGTCTTGCCGGCCGCGTTCGGGCCGATCATCACTGTAACGCTGCCTGCGCAGATGCGCGGAAGCGAAAGCTCCTTCAACACCTCATGCTTGGGGTAGCCGCAGGTAAGGCCGTTAATGGCTAGCGATCGTTCGGTCATCGGCCACGCCGCCTCAGGATAAGCGCCACAAAGATCGGAATTCCGACGAGCGAGGTGACGATCCCGACCGGCAGCAGCACGCCGGGGATCAGCGTCTTGCTGGCAAGCGATGCCAGCGACATCATCGTTGCACCGGTCAGCAGGCTTGCCGGCAGGAAGAAGCGGTGGTCCTCGCCGACCAGAAGCCGGGCGATATGCGGTCCGACGAGACCGACGAAACCAATCGTTCCAACGAAGGCGACCGAGAGCGCCGCCAGCATGCTGACCCGCAGGAGCGTGAAGAAACGCAGCCGGGCAACCGGCACGCCGAAGCTTCGCGCCCGGTCGGTTCCGAAACGCAGCGCGGTCAATTGCCAGCGCGCGGCGAATGACGCCGGAAAGGCGATCGCAAGGGCGACGGCCAGAATAGCGATCTTCGTCCAGCCGGTCTGGGCAATGCTGCCCATGGTCCAGAAGACGAACTGCTGCAACGCTGCCTCGGAGGCCACGAATTGCAGCAGCGCCACCAGCGCGTTGAATGCAAACACCATGGCAATACCCAGCAGCACCAGCGTGTCCGGTCCCGTGCCCCGGCGCGCGGAGAGCGCCTGGAGGATCATCACCGACACGAAGGCAAAGAGGAAGGCGTTGGCAGGCACCAACCACGTCGCCGGCAGGCCGGGAAGACTGACGCCGAGGATCAAGGCGAGGGCCGCGCCGAGCGACGCTGCCGACGAAACTCCCAGCGTAAACGGGCTGGCCAGCGGATTGTCGAGGATCGTCTGCATTTCGGCGCCTGCGAGCGACAGCGCCGCCCCGACGAGGATTGCGGTGACCGCTTGCGGCAGACGCACCTCCCACATGATGATGCCTTGGGTTCGGGTCGCGCCCTCCAGGCCGAAGAGAGCGTTGAAGGACTGGCCGAGCCCGAGACCGGAAGGCCCCGCGGCAATATCGAAGAAAAACGAAGCGGCAAGTGCTGTAGCGAGTACGGCGATCAGCAGCCGGCGGCGCCAGAGCAGATTTCCATAGGCATCGGCGGCTGCGTCTCGCGCGTGACCGGTTGCTGCCTCAACAATTTGCGCATTCATATCGGCTAGTCTTTCGCCAGGCTTATCCACGCCGCGCCCTCGAAGGGAACGGGCAGGAATCGCCGGTTGATTTCGTCGACCGTGGCGCGAGGGTCCACGTCGGCAAACACATTCGGATGGAACCACGTCGCCAGCACCTCAAGAGCCACGATGTTGAGAGGGCTGTTGTGGAAGTTATGCCAGAGACCGTGTGCATCGCCTTTGTGCACGGCGCTGAGTTCGGAAATGATGGGTCGTGCGACGACCGTCTTGAGCGCCGACAGGGCCTCTTCTTCCGAAATCCCCGGCCCCACCACTATGCCGCCGCTGGAAGCAAGATGCCGCCCGCCGGTGCCGATATAGATGTCCGGGTCCTGCGCCAGCAGATATTCGGGACTAAGCGGGCCGAACGCGCCCGGCACCACGGCCTCGCCGATATTGATGCCGCCAGCCTCGACGATGAACCGGCCGAGATTGGCGCGGCTCGGCGACATGCAGCACTGCTCCCTGGAGTTGGCCTGCATCTCCATGAAGACCGTCGGCCTGTCCGAAATACCGGCGACGCGCTCGACGATCCGGCTTCTGTGTTCGAGATAGAAGTCGAGAAACGCCCTCGCCTCGGCTTCCTTGCCCAAAACCTTGCCCAGCAGCTCGACGCTGGGAACCGTGTTCTCATAGGGGTCGGCACGAAAATCGATGAAGATTGCCGGAATGCCGGCGGCCGTGAGCGTATCCGCCAACGCCTGCGACCGCGGATCGAGGCCGATATTTCCGCTCAGGATCACAAGATCGGGCTCGACGGCGATCGTCTTTTCGGCCGAGAGATTGCTCGCGTCATCATCGAGCTTCGGCGCCGCTGCGAAACCGGCAAAGGTTGCCTCATAGGCCTTGCGTGCTTCTGGATCGAACAGCCTCGTGCCTGCCGTTCCGACGATGCGCCTGGCCACATCCCGGTCAATAAGAGAGAGGCTGACCAATTGACGGGCTTCGGCAAGCACGATGCGCTTCGCCGGCAACTGGACGGAGACCGTGCGGCCGGCAAGGTCGGTGACCGTGATCTGCTCGGCCATGGCCGCAGGCGCTGCGAAGGCCACGACAAGCAAGACAAGAGCAAGGCGCGAAAGCACCACCCCCGATGATATCCACGTCATCGCCCGGCCCCTTCGCGATGAAGAAGGCTGAATCCTATCGTGCGGCTGACCAGCGCCGGCAGAACCGTCATGTGTTCCTCGCCCGCAAATTCGGCGTGCTTGAACGTCAACCCGTTGGCGGCCAGGGGCGCAAGCAGCGCGGCCATCTTGCGCGAATCCGCCACCATGTCGTCGAGCTCGTCTGCGCCTATGCCGATGAGCAGCTTCTTGCCGCCCAGATCGGGGGAACTGGCGACAAAGTCACGGGCGCGATCAAGCAATTCGCTATTGTTCCACCAGATCGATGGACTGCCGGCGATATAGGTGGAGAACAAATGAGATCGCGTGAACAAGGTATGCAAGGTGAAGAACCCGCCAAGCGAATGGCCGAACAGGGTCTGCCGTTTTCGATTGATGGGCAGGCGGCGTTCGATCTCGGGCTTCAGATCGCGCTCGATAAAATCAAGAAATGCGTCCGCCCCGCCCAGTTTCGGCCAGGGTTCGTCCACCTTGCGCGGCGGCAGAGCGGAGGGCGACGACGGCGTCGTGTAGTCGAAGTAGCGGCGCACGACATCGAAAGGCTCGTCGGTCTCATAGCCGATCGCAACCAGTGCAGCCGGCTCAAAACCTTTTGGCTTGCGAGTCTGGAGCCTTACGGCTTCCGCTCCGATCAGGAAGGTGGCGTTGCCGTCCAGAAGATAGATTACGGGATAGCCTTCCGCCGGCGCGGCGTCGCGTGGATGAGCCACGAATATCCGGTAGCGCCGGCCATTGGCCGACGCTGTGAGTGTAAACTGTTCCGTAGCGGGAACGGTGATCCCAACCGAAGACCCGGTCGCCTGAGCACTCGATGCAGCTATGTTCATGACGAAAATCCAGACAGCAATGAGTTTTGACAGCTCCATTCCCCACGATGGTTACGGGAAGAGATCACCGATCCGCGCCGCATCTCTCAGAACCTTCCGGTGGCCGAGAAGAAGAAGCGGCGGCCGTCGACATTGAAGTCGTCACCGACCGTTCGGGTTACCGTCTTGTCGGCGACATTCAGCACACCGCCGCGCACGGTGAAGTTCTCGTTGACGTCGTAGCTGGCGACGACATCGCCGGTCACGAAGGCATCCATCTTGGAGGCCCATTCGAGATTCCCGCTCGCCGGCACCCATGTGTACTGCTTGCCGACATAGTTGACGTTGACGGACAGGTTGAGCTTTTCGGTGGCTTGCCAGTCGACCCCGAAATTCGCGGAGTGCTTGGGCTGATAGGCCAGCGGCCGCTCGACACCGCTCAGGTTCTTTGCGTCGAGAAATGTATAGTTGGCCTTGAAGGTCCAGCCGTCGAACGGCTGTACGGAGACTGACGCCTCGATGCCCTGGGTTCTGGCGCGATCGACATTCTCGTAGGTGAACATCGGCAGCCCATCAGGCGTGAAGCCGACGAAATTGGGATATTTCGTCGCCTCAGTGACATCGCCGGTACGGTTCGGCGGGAACGGGATCATGTTCTTCAGGTCGTTGCGGAAGGCGGTAACGCCACCCGACCAGATCGCCCCTTCGTAAAGCAGCCCGAGTTCAACGCTCTGGCTCGTCTCCGGCTTGAGGTCCGTGCTGCCGAGCAGGTAGCAGCTGCCGCCGCAGGATATCTGCCTCCAGTTCGGGCTGTTCTCGAGCAGGGTCGGAGACTTGAAGGCGGAAGACCAGCCGCCTTTCAGGGTCAGCTCCTTCGTCAGATGATAAACGCCATAGACGCGCGGGCTGTTATGAGCACCGAAATTCTCGTGATAATCGAGGCGGTTACCAAGCGTCACCAGGAAATCATCCGAAAACTTTATCTCGTCTTCGATGAACAGCGCGCTCTGCCACACCGACGACGATGTGCCGCCTTCGCCGGTCAGGACATAGGGATCGTCGATGCTCTGATACCGGTGCGAGCCGCCGATCGTCAGCTTCTGGTCGAACATCATGTCGACGGGCAGCACGACCTTGCCGTCGATGCCGGCATTGTAGGCAGTATTCGGCTGATCCACACCCAGCGTGTTGCCATGGCCACGATAGTTGTGAACCCGGTCACCCCAGAGCTTCAGTTCGGTGGTGCCGAAATCATAGTCGCCGCGATGCGTCAGCGAGAGAGCGTGGCGATCGAGCGGATAGTTGTCATGCGCCTTGCGGGAATAGCCGTAGTTGAAGTCGAACTCGTTCTGAGAGTCCGGTGTCCAGGTGCCTGTCGCGTCGATGAACTTGCTGTCGCTTTCGGTGAAGCCGGCAAGTGCGGCGTTGGGATTCAGCGACGGGTCATCGGCGTTGCGATGGTCCCAGCTGCCATAGAGCTTGAGCCCGAACTTGTCCTTCACCAGCGGACCGGACAGATAGAAACCGGTGCGCCAGGAGTCGCCGGCCTTCCTGTTCTGCTGCAGCGTGTAGTCGGTGGTGACTGAGCCATGCCAGGCGTCGGTGACCTTCTTGGTAATGATGTTGATGACACCGCCGATGGCGTCGGAGCCGTACAGCGAAGACATCGGCCCGCGCACGATTTCGATGCGTTCGATCGCATCCAGAGGCACCCAGCCTGAATCATAATCATTGCCGCGGAACATGTTCGGCGCGGAGTTCACGCGCTTGCCGTCGATCAGGAACAGCGTGTAGCGCTCTCCGAGACCTCGGATCTGGATAGTGTTCGCGTTTCCGGCACGCCCCACCGTTACGCCTTCGACCTTGGAAAGAATGTCGCGCACGTCCTGTGCCGGCATCTTTGCAATCTCCTCGGCGGTAACGACGGTGATGCTGGCTGGAGCATCCCTCTTGTCGATAGCCGATCCCGAAGCCGTGACCACGACCTGGTTCAGGACGATTGCCTCTTCCTCCTCCGCGAACGCCATCGAACTGGTCGACAGGAGAAGTGCGAGAGAGAGCTTCAATCCGCGCCGCGCCGTCACGTAGCGTACGGCAGTGTTTCTGTTGGTTATCCCCGATGAATGGTACATTTCAGCCCCCTGCTGATCAAAAGCTGGCTGGCAGGGCGCACCCATACTGGCTTGCTGGCTATAGATATGTTTTTCCACTAAATCCCCACGACCCGGCTATTGAACTTGAATATTTGAGTCAAGTTTTTTGTAGCCAAATACATGCCGCGACAGTTCGAAATTGGCGAGCCGTGTCTTTTCGCCAACGGCTTCCTTTGGCTGATGCCGTCGCATCGACAGGGCTGTCGAAAATCCGGCTATCGAAGGCAGGCGGAGAAGCGACCAGTCGCCCGCCTCCGCCTGGGTTGCGAAGAGCATCGCCCTGCTGCGGCCGGCCTGCATATCCGGGCTCACGTCGATGTCCTGAAGCTCGATGTCGAGACCCAGGCCCATCGCTTTGACCAGAGCTTCCTTGCGCGTCCAGAGATCGTAGAAAACGTTGCCGCGCCGCGCCGCCGGCACGCGCTCAAGCACAGCCCGTTCGTTCTGCGAAAAAGCGATCGAAGCAACCTCGTAAGGCGGCTCGGGCAGGATTTTCTCGATATCCACGCCGACCGGTCCAGCGGACGAGACCGCGATCAGGATCCTGTTTGCGCTGTGAGAGATATTGAACTCAAGATCGCAGCGAGGATGACATAGCGAGGGCTTGCCCCATTCGCTGACATCGAAGGTGAGGCTTTTCGCATTCACGCCAAGTCGAGCCGCAAGAACGCGCCTCAATGAAGCATGCGCGGCGACGAAAACTGCGCGTAGCGCTGCGGTCTTGAAGCTTGCAGCCCTTTTGCTTTCGACCTCGTCCAGCAGCGTGATATCGACATCCGGCGTGTAGTCATGCGGCACTTCCACCTGCCAAACGAGGATCTCTCCGGCAGGAAGCCCGAACGTCTCGTGCAAGCGGACCGGAAGAACTGCCTCAACCACGAAGTGTTGCTCCGCCGTCGACATAAACGTCGGCCATGGTGATGTGAGCGGCACGGTCCGACAGGAGAAACACGACGGCATCGGCCACGTCTTCCGGCGTCGCGAGCTTGCCGAGCGGGATGCCTGCCTTGAAGGTCTCGGGCGAACCGGCAATGACATTCGCCGCGCCATCGGCATCCGCCCACATGCCGGTCTGCATGGGTGTAAGCGTGGAGCCCGGGGCAACGATGTTGCAGCGGATGCCATGAGGCGCCAATTCGAGCCCGAGACAACGGGTGAACATTGTCGCGGCCGCCTTCGAGGCGGCATAGGCCGCCATGCCGTGCCGGGGAACCCCGGCGGCATTCGAACTGACCGTGACGATGCTGCCTTTGCGACGCGGCGTCATATGCCTTGCGAGCGCGCGGCCGAGATAGAAGACGCCTTGCGCATTCACGGCAAAAACACGCTGCCACGCGGTATCGGTGGTGTCCGCCACCAGCCCGGTCGCCAGAACGCCGGCAACGCTGACGCCGATCTCGATCGGCCCCCACTCGGTTTCGATCTTTTCGACAAGCGCCTCGACCGCCGGACCATCAGTCACGTCGAGCCGTTCGCGGCGAACGCCGTCAAGCGCGGGCACACCTGAAACGTCCAGATCCGTCGCGACTACCCTCGCACCTTCCGCATACAGCGACTCGACCAGGGCAATTCCGATGCCGCCCGCCGCACCGGTCAGAAGCACGATCTTGCCGGCAAGGCCCGAGGGGCGCGTTGCGCGCGCAGTCCCGTTTGAGAGGGAGACGCCACTCACAGCGCTGCCTCCAACTGTGCGGTGGTGAAAGGAACGCCGCATGTCGCCGCGACATAAGCAATCGCCATATCGTGTTTCTCACGGGAGAAATCGGCAACGGCATCGGCCACGAAGAACGGCTCGATATCGCGCATGAAGGCCTCGCCGGCAGTCATCAGGCAGCCGATATGCGCGTAGATTCCACAGATGATAAGCTGATCCCTGCCGCGAACGCGCATCAGCGTTTCAAGGTTGCTGCGCTGAAAGGCGCTGTAGCGGTGCTTCACCAGAACGAAATCGCCGGTCGCCGGTTCAAGCTCCGGCAGTATCGGCTGATGCTCCGCCTCCCCGCTCATTCCCGAACCCCAGAGATCGGCCTGCAGGCCGCGATCGCGCCGGTCCTGATTGCCCGTCTGCGCTGTATAGAACACTGGTATGCCGGCAGCCCGGCAATGGGCGATCAGCCGGGCAATGTTTGCGATAACCGGAGCAATCGGCGATTCCCCCAGCTGAAAGGGACGCACGAAATAGCGCTGCATGTCATGCACCAGCAAAGCGGCACGCTCGCGCTCCGGTCTCCAGGGTGCACGCGCAACCGGCAATTCTTCGGCCGTCGGCAAGGCATAGGCCGGTATCTGGGGCAGGCCCTTGGCAGTCACTGAACATTCTCCTCGTTTTGCGTCAGGAATTCGCCGCGCAGGCGCGCCCTAAGTTCCTTACGGCTGACCTTGCCGGCAGCCGTGGTCTCGAAACGATCGACGAAAACGATCTGGTCCGGCACCTTGAAAGCCGCGATGCCGCGCTTTCTCATCCATGCCTTCAGGGTGGAAGATTTCAGCCCTTCTTCCTGTGCGATGACGAAGGCACAGCTTCGCTCGCCCAGCGTCGGATCGGGTATCGAGACGATGGCAGCATCGAACACGCCGGAATGCGCCAGAAGATGATCCTCGATCTCCTCGGCGGAGATTTTCTCGCCGGCCCGGTTGATATGATCGCCCGCGCGGCCCAGAACTTCGAGATAGCCGCCAGCCAGCCGGCGCACCACGTCTCCCGTGCGGTAATAGCCGTCCGGCGTGAAAGAGCGCTGATTGGCGGCCTCGTCGTTGTGATAGGCGCGGATCGTGTAAGGTCCACGAGTCAGCAGGTAACCCGGCTTTCCCTCCTCGACTTCCCTGCCCTGATCGTCCACCACCAGCACCTCATCATCCGGGCTGATGGGGCGGCCTTGGGTGTGGATGACGATGTCGTCGGGATCATTGAGGCGGGTGTAGTTCACCAGCCCCTCGGCCATGCCGAAGACCTGCTGCAACTGGCAGCCGAGCGTCGCTCTCACCCGCTTTGCCGCTTCCGGAATAAACTTGGCGCCGCCCACCAGCAGAATCTTCAGGCTGGAAAGGTCGCGCGTATTTGTGGGCGCAGCCTGCATCCACAGCAGCGCCAGCGGCGGCACCAGACCGGTGATGGTGACGCGCTCGCGCTCTATCAGCGGGAAGGTGAAATCGGGATTGGGGGCCAGACTCAGAACCACCCGCGCACCCGCATAGAGCGCACCCATATGGCCGGGCGAGCTCATCGGGAAATTATGTGCGGCAGGCAGCGCTACGAGAAACACGCTGTCCTGCGTCACGCTGCAAATCTCGTTGCTGGCGCGGAAACTGTAGATGTAGTCGTCGTGGGTGCGCGGGATGAGTTTTGGCAACCCGGTGCTGCCGCCGGAAATCTGCATGAAGGCAACGGCGGCAGGATCAGGATCGGCAGGCAGGTTCGCCGTGTCGGCCACACAGGCATCGAGTGCCATGAATTCCTGCGCATCGCCGACGATCACCACGTGCCGTACTTCAGGCACCGCGTCCCGCAGGTCGCGGGCAAGCACGCGATAGTCGAAACCGTCATAGTCCTCACCGGCAATATAGGCTGCTGCTTCGGATCGTTGTGCGAGATGCACGATCTCGGTCAGCCGGTGTGCCGGAAGGCTGTAGACCGGGACGAGACCCGCCCGAAACAACCCGAAAACGACAGAGAAGAACTCCGCGATGTTGCCCAGCTGGACGACAACCCTTTGCCCCGGCACCAGACCAAGGGCAAGAAAGCCGGCCGCATGCGCCTCGGCCCGGCGGTGCAGTTCGGCGTAGCTCCAGCGCCGTGCCCCATCGACTACGGCGATAGCGTCGGGCCGCTCGGCAGCACGATCGCGAAGGAACCCCGGAAAGGTCTCGCCGCGCCAGTAGCCGGCCTCGCGGTAAAGGCGCGCAAACTCGTCCGGCCAGCGCTGTTCGACTGACTTCATATCCGTACCCCTTGCGTATCGATGCCAAGGGCCGCAAGCAGCGCGCCAAATTTGGCGCCCGTTTCTTCGACTTCGGCCCATGGATCGGAGCCCGGCACGATGCCGGCGCCCGCATAAAGCCGTGCCTCGCAGCCGCTTATCTCGGCGCAGCGGATGGTGACATACCAGGCGCCGTCGCCGCGCCCGTCGCACCATCCCACCGTGCCGGCATAGAAATCCCGGTCATGGGGCTCGAGCTGGCCGATCAATTGCGCAGCGCGGTCCCGTGGCAGGCCGCAGACGGCAGGTGTCGGATGAAGTGCGGCGGCGAGAACGATCGCAGGAACGGTCTCGTCCCTGAGTTCGCCCTCGATACGAGTGCCCAAATGCCACATGCTCCTCGTGCTGGTCAGGGACATCCCTTCCGGCCGCGAGAGGTGCCGGCAAAAAGGTGCCAGCGTGTCGAGTATGAACTCGACGACGATCTGGTGCTCGCGCCTGTCCTTGTCGGAACGGGCAAGGGCGGCAGCAGCGGCAGCATCGACCGCAATATCGCTCTGGCGACGCGCAGAACCTGCCAGCGGATGCGACGAAATACGCCCGCCCGCCTTGGACAGCAGCAACTCGGGTGTCGCGCCTACCAGCGCACGAGAGCGGCCCGCTTTGTGCGGCAACGGGACCATAAAGGCGGTGATTGCCGGATCGATCGAAAGCCGCGCGAGCAGCATGCCGATGTCGATAGGATGTTCCGCAACCGCCACCAGGCTGCGGGCAAGAACGATCTTTGCCAGCGCATCCGCCTGTCCTTCTTCCGCCGTCATGATAGCGAGCGCGCGCTGCACCGCGGCAACATAACCCGCCGGTTCCGGCTCGGGTCGCAGACGCCAGCGGCCTGCGTGGCGAGCGGCCGAAGGCACCGGCGCTGGCGTCTTCGTTACCTGCGAAGCCTGCCACAGATAGTCGTCGGCATCGCGATCGAACGGGAGAGCGCCGGCGATCAACCCGTCGGCACCAACCTTGCTGAAGAATGAGCCGACGCGCTCTGCGAGACTCGCCGCCGGGCCACGCTGGAGCGCGGCCTCCATACCGAAACCGCGAATTGTCCCGCGACGCGACTGGAAGGCGAACAGCAGATCTTCTTGCAGGGCCGAAGCCGCTACCACTTTGCGCGCAAGAGCGTTCATCGCCCGCCTCCGCTGAGCGTCGAAAGGAACGGGCGGTTATGGAGCTTGATAATGTTTTTCATCATCTTTTGCCTGTCATTGAAATTCTGCGGCACGCGTATCGACCTTGGGCATCGTTCACTCCGCAGCCTCCTGCGGCAGCATCGGAGCAACCGTTCCACCGTGAGGGTCTGCCTCCAGGATCAAGGTGTTGAGCAACGGCCCGAGGATCTCGAGCGACGCCGGAGAGATGATGTCTTCGTGCGAGCAATGCGCCAGACGATGGATCGAAAGCGAAGAGACGCGGCTATTCCAGCACGTCTCCGGGTCGATACCCGGCGGGACCGACTTGCCGGCGACGAAGAGGGTTATCCGCCCGTCATAGTCGGGGGTCGTCGCCTTCGAGAGCAGGGTGACGCTGTCGCCGTAGTTCTCGAAAATGTGGCCGAACATTTCCTCCTTTTCCCTGCGGAAATCATCGTCCATCACATCGGCCATGGCATCGTTGATGAACTGCTCCTGCTCGCGTTCGGCACCGAGATTGGCTTGCGCACCGTCGGGATCGCTCCAGTCGTGTTCCTCGGACGGGTAGGTATCGAGCAGTCCCAGGAACCGGACCGTCTCGCCCAGACGCCGGAGCCTGACCGCAAGCCCGTAGGCAATCGTGCCACCGAGCGAATAGCCGAGAAGATAGTAGGGTCCGGCGGGCTGTACCTCGCGCAGGATGGCAATCTGCCTGTCGCAGACTTCGTCGATCGTCTCGCTCATGGCAATTGGTCCCTGCGGCCGCGGCGACTGCAGGCCGATGATCGGCATGTCCTTTTTCAGGTAGCGCGACAGAACGCTGTACTGCCAGGACACGCCCGACGCCGGATAGATACAGATCAGTGGCGGTCCCTCGCCCGGCCTGAGACGGATCACGAGTTCAAAACCGTCCTTGGCCATGCCGCCGACCAGTTCGCCGGCAACGAAGTGTTCCGCGAGTTTCGCAACCGTCGGCATCACCATGATCTGGCCGACGGAAAGCTGCCGCTTCAGGTCGCGGCGGATGCGTGCGGCCAGCCGCATCGCCAGAAGCGAGTGGCCGCCGATGGCAAAGAAATCCTCGTCCGCCCCGACCGTCTCGCGGCCGAGCAGATCGGCAAAGATTTCGGCGATCCGGCTCTCCAGTCCTTCAGCCGCCGCCCGCCCCGCGGCGGACTCAGCCGCCGCCGGCAGCGGCAGCGCCTTGCGATCCAGCTTGCCGTTGGGCGACAGCGGCAGCGCGTCCATAGCGATGAAGGTGGCCGGCACCATATGGCCCGGCAGTACCGCCTTCAGCGTGTCCGCGAAGGTGTCGAGCGCTGGCGATCCGTTCGGGACAGCTACGACATAGGCCACCAATTGACGTTCATCCGCACCGGCAAGACCGGGCTGCCCGACCTGGACGGCATTTACCACCGCCTGTTGCACGCCCGGCAACCGCTCGATCTGTGCCTCGATCTCGCCGAGTTCGACACGCTGGCCGCGGATCTTGATCTGATGATCGGTGCGGCCGAGATATTCCACCTGTCCATCCGGCAGCCAGCGCGCCAGATCGCCGGTGCGGTACATGCGCTCCCCCTCGGCGAACGGATCGGCGACGAAGCGCGAAGCAGTCAGCTCGGCACGGCCAAGATAACCAAGCGCAAGCTGCACCCCGCAGAGATAGAGTTCTCCCGCGACCCCGACGGGTACTGGGCGGAGCAGATGGTCGAGGATGCGCAGTTGCGTATTCCACACCGGCAGGCCGATCGGCACGCCGCCACTTCCGGCGACAAGATCGCCCGAAGCAGGAGCGTAGGTGACATCGACAGCGGCTTCCGTGGGGCCATAGAGGTTGTGAAGTTCTGCACTGAACAGACCGGTGAATTCCCGTGCCAGACCCTTGGCCAATGCTTCGCCGCTGCAGAAGACCCGCTTCATTGAAGAACAGGGCTGCGCGCCCGGTGCGGCAGTCTCCTTCGTCGTGGCAAGAAAGACGGCAAGCATGGAGGGCACGAAATGTAGCGTCGTCACGCCCTGAGTTTCGATAAGGTCGAGCAGCGCGGCGGGATCGCGATGCGCCTCGGGCGGCGCCATCACCAGACTTGCGCCCACCATATAGGACCAGAAGAATTCCCAGACCGAGACGTCGAAGCCGCAGGGCGTCTTCTGCAACACCACGTCGCTGCGATCGAGCGGATATTGGTGCTGCATCCAGAGGATGCGGTTAACGATCGCCGCATGTGATACGACCACGCCCTTCGGCCTGCCGGTCGTACCGGACGTGTAAAGCACATAGGCCGGATGCTGTGGCGTCAGCGCCTGATCCGCCGACAGGTCGCGAACCTCGATTAAAGAATCGGCAAGTTGCTCGAACAGGAGCAGCGGCACCGTTTCCTCGACGAGCGACCGCGAACTGCCGTCGGCGATAACAAGGCGCGGCTTCGCATCGTCGAGCATGAAGGCGAGCCGATCGGGCGGATAGCTCAGGTCGAGCGGAAGGAAGGCTGCGCCCGCCTCGATCACCGCCAGAATGGCAAGGCTCAGCCGAGCGGAACGCGGCAGGGCAACGGCGACGACGTCACCAGTTTTCACCCCCTCTCCACGCAGGCGCTCCGCCAGATGCAGAACCTGCTGGCGCACCTGCCGGAAAGTCAATTCGCCGTCCGCGTCGACAAGCGCAATGTCGTCGGGCGTGCGGCCCGCCTGGGCGATAAGCAGGTCACGCAATGTCAGCGACGGCAGCGGATGAGCGGTCGTGTTGACGCTCTCGATCAATTCCCGATCGCGCGGTGCCCAGACCGGAAGCGCGGCGACCGGACAGCCCGGCCGGCGGGCCAGCACTTCGAGCACGCCGGCGATCCGCTCCGCCAGCGCGCGTGGATCGGTAACGGCGCCGCGATTTTCAATGAGAAGCGTCAGTTCGCGGCCGGGCAGCACCAGCAGCGCCAGCGGATAATGGCTATAACCGCGATTGTGGACATTGCGGACACGAAGCCCGGCAAGGTCCCGTTCCAGATAGTCGTTGTCAGGGTAATTCTCGACCACGAGCAGCGTGTCGAACAGTGTCTTGCCGCCGGCCAGGGCCTGGATTTCACCAAGGCCAAGATCGTCCCGCTCCATCAGCAAAGCGTGCTGCGTCTGCATGCCCTGCATCTGATCCCAGAGCGAGACCTCCGGGCGCAAGGCGACCCGCACCGGAATGGTCGTCAGGAACAGGCCCACCTGCTCGCCGACGCCGTCGATCGGTGCCGAGCGGCCGGCAATCGGCGTGCCGAAAATCACCTCGTCGCGGCCGGCCATCGAGCCGAGAACCAGACCCCAGACGGCCTGCATCAGCACATTGAGCGTGACGCCGCGCTGACGTGCCTGCGACAGCAATGCCTCCGACAGTTCCGCCGACAATGACAGTTCGTGTTCCTCGACCGTGCCAGTCGTGGTCACATGATCGAAAAGGCAGGTCCGGGCAGCACCGTCGAGTGCTGCCGCCCAGATCTCCCGGCTCGGCGCTGCATCGCGCGCCGCCAGTCTGCGCACTACGTCGGCGTAGCTGACGGTCTGAGGCGGCAGCTCGCGGGCATCGAGCGTGTAGGCATCGAGAAGGTCGCGAAGAAGGAGCGGTGTCGACCAGCCGTCGATCATCAGGTGATGAACCACGATCAGCAGGACATGCCGTTCCTCGCCAAGCCGCACCAGCGCGGCGCTCAACAGCCGCCGGAAGGCAGGACCGACATGGTCACGTTCGACCGCCAAAGCCTGAATTCGCTCGAGTGCCACCATTTGCTCATCAGCAGCCAGCGCGGAGAGGTCGTGTTCGGCCCAGGGCCAGAGATGTTCTGTTCCCTCTGGCAGTTTCGGAACCAGCAGCAGCGGCTCGTCGCGGCCCTCCATGTCGAAGACACCGCCGAGTTGCGGATGACGGCGCAGGACGGCATCGAAGGCGCGGCGAAGCCTTGAAATGTCGAGTGGACCATCAAGATCGAGCCGGGTGAAGGCGTTGTATGTCCCGGCCTGGTCGCCGAGCTGTGCGTGGAACAGCATGCCCTTTTGAGTGGGCAGCACCGGCACTACCGCATCGATCGGGCCGTAACGTGCCCGCAGCGCCATGGCTTCCGCAGGCGTGAGCGAAAGCGTTGCAACGGGCTCTGCAGCAGTGGCCTGGGTCGCCAGTGGCCTCATCGCGAGGGCAATATGGCGCGCATCGCGCTCGGCGAAGATATCGCGCGGCCGCAGAAGGAAGCCTTCTGCGCGCAAGGCACTGCAAAGCATGATGGCCGTGATGCTGTCACCGCCAAGCGAGAAGAAATCGCTGTCTACGCCCACTGCGGGTAGCTTCAGAGCCTGTGCCATGGCTTTGCAGACGAGAAGCTCGCCAGCCGTCGATGGCGCCGCCTCTACCGATACCATCGGAGCCGGGAGCCGCGCGCGATCCACCTTCCCGTTCACTGTCAGCGGAAACGCATCCAGCACGACAATCGCCGCCGGGATCATATAGTCGGGCAGTTTGTCTTTCAGGCTGCGGCGCAAGGCGAGAGAGAGCGACGGCCTGTCTTCGCTAGCCGCCCGATCCATCGTGCAGTATGCGATCAGGCGATGGCTGCCGTTCATCGCCTCCGCGATCACCAGCGCTGCCTGCACGCCGGACAGCGCCAGCAATGCCGCTTCGACCTCCGATGTCTCGACCCGGTAGCCGCGCACCTTCACCTGATGATCGCTGCGGCCGATGAATTCGACCTGCCCGGCTTCATTCCAGCGGACACGATCGCCGGTCCGGTACATGACCTCACTGGCTCGGAAAGGATTGGCGACGAAGCGCTGTGCTGTCAGGTCTGGCCGCCCGAGATAACCACGGGCAAGGCCGCTGCCCGAAATATAGAGCTCACCAACGAAGCCGACCGGCACCGGCTGCAGGAAGCCGTCGAGGACATAGACCTGCGTGTTGCCGATCGGTCGGCCGATCACCGGGTGATCTGCCGTGCTGATCGGCGCGTGCAGCGTGTCGACGGTGTATTCGGTTGGCCCGTAGAGATTGTGCGCCTGCAGGTCGATGTGTTGTCGCAAGGCGGTCCAGAGCGCAGGCGATGCTGCTTCACCGCCAATCAGCAGCACGGTCGGACGATAACGGCCGGACGCCAGAAGCCCGCAATTCATCATCTGCGCGCAGAAGGAAGGCGGCAGATCCATGGCGTCGATGCCGAGCAAATCGATGACCTCGACCAGCCCTTCGGCATCACGGCGCAACTCATCGTCGATAATGTGCAGTTCCTGCCCGAGCAGCATCCAGAAGATCTGCAGCCAGGACGAATCGAAGGCGAAGGAATGGGTATGTGCCGCACGCAGCGCCCTCCCCGATTGCCTCGCAGCGAAGGCTTCAAGACCCGGATTGTAGATCGTGGGCCGATGCGACAGAAGCAGGTTGAGCAAGGCACCGTGGCTGTTCATGACGCCCTTGGGCCGTCCGGTGGAACCCGAGGTGAAGATGACATAGGCGATCGAGTTGGCGCCGAGCGGCATCTTTCTCTCGGCTGCAGCAACCGGGGTTTCCGAGCAGGCAGCACAAGCGGCGATCACCGACGGATCGTCGAGACAGATCAGGTCCAGGTTCGCCGGCAGATGCGTGGCCTCGCTCTGCGTGGTCAGGGCAACGGCTGGGCGCGCGTCCTCGCACATCATGGCTAGACGTTCAGTCGGATAATCGAGATCGAGCGGCATATGCGTCGCGCCACTTGCAAGCACGGCAAGCATGGCCATCACCGCCTCTTCCGAGCGCGGCAGCGCGACGGCGACGACATCGCCGGGGCCAATGCCTCTGCCGATGAGAAGGCGCGCCAGACGGAAGACGCGCGTCGACAGCTCCGCAAATGTCAGGGCGGTTTCGCCGAAGACCAGAGCAGTCGCATCGGGCGTCTTCGCTACCTGCGTGATGAAGACATCGAGAATGGTGGTGAGTTCCGCCGGCTGCGCGATGGCAGCGCCAGTGGCGCTCGCGGCAATCAACCGGGCCTCGCTGTCTTCCGTCACCGGCAGGCGTGCGATCGAAGTTTCATTGTCCTCGCAGAACGCCTCAATCAGGCCCGCCAAGCGCGTTGCATGGCGGTGCAGATCCCCCTCGTCGTAAAGCGACGCATCGGCGCGCAGTTCGAGCGTGATGACCCCTTCATGAATGAGAATGCCGAACTCGATATCGTCGACGGGACCGGTCGCGAGGTGGTGGGTAACACCGCGGAGGTCGCCGAATTTCAGGTCGTAGTCGAACATGCGATAGTTGACGACCGGGCCGTATAGCGCCCTTCCGCTGCCGACGAGGCCGAGATCGCGCTGGATTTGCTCGGCGTCGTATCGCTGATGCCTGCGCACCTCGCGCAACGCCGCCTTAACGCGTTCGGCAATTGCGATGAGCGGGAGCGCACCGTCGACATCGACGCGCACCGGCAGCACGTTGACGACCGGCGCCACGGAATTGATGGCAGCTGACCCCATGCGGCGCATGAAGGGAATGCCGACCACCTGACGCGCCTCGCCCGAGGCACGGAAGAGATAGGCAGCCACTGACGCCATCAGGATGTCGAATACGGCAACCTTGTGCTGCGCCGCGGAAGCTTCCAACGTCGCGAGGCTTTTGGACGGCAGCCGATGCGAATGAGCGACGACACCGGAGGTGTTTTCCAGACTGGGCAGATCACGGCGAATCGACAGATTGCAGGCTGCGGGAATATCCCCGCAGTACCCTGCCCAGAAATCGCGGTCCGCCGAAAAGGCAGCGGATTGAGCGTAGGCGCGGTATTCCTCGACGACCTCCGAAACCTTTCCAAAAGGCGATGGGTCGACCGGTTCACCACGCAGGCTCAAGCTATAAATCTCGGCGATCCGCCGCGTCAGCGCGGTGAAGCTGAAGCCATCGAGCATCACATGATGGTAGCGCTGGTACCAGAACCAGTGCGGCGCCCCATCCGTTTTGCCGAGATTGATCAGCACCTGTCGGCAAAGCAGCCGCTCGCCGCTGGCCGGCAGATCCTCCGCGATATCGCCTTCCATGAAAGCACGCGCGGCGCTTTCTGCGTCGGCTGCGCGGCTTAGATCGAGGATTTCCGGATCGGCCACGGAAACCGGGTCCGGCATGCCCTGCCAGGCTCCGGCCTCGTCCTCGAAATAGCGTGCTGTGACCGTATCGGCCTCGGACAGGCCGATACGGATCGCTCTTTGCAGCACTTCGACATCGATTCCGCCTCGGAACTCGATGCCATGCGCAATGACATAGCGGTTCTTGCGCGCAGCGACCTGGTCTGCCAGCCAGATGCCGAGCTGAGTGCTTACGAGCGGAAGTTTATGCATGACAAGTCCCTTGGTTCCGCACCGGGCAGAGCGGGTGCGTGCACCTCACGCCGCAACGGGGCTGAGGTCGGTCCACACGCTTGCGATATGAGCGAGACAGGCCTCGCGGTCCTGTGGACCGAACACCACGCTCCAGCCTGCCGGCACACCGGCGAAGGCAGGCCACAGGCTGTACTGTCCGGCCCCGTTGAGCAGCGCCAGAAAGCGATGCCGCTCATCGTCGAAAGGGTTCACATTGAGATCATCGGTCACGGTGTTGCCTCCTCGATTGACCGATTAAGCTACCAGGGCCGTGGCCGAGCTTTTCTGCCGCAGCAGCTCCCACATGCCATCGATGGTCGGGCGCCGGGCAAGCTCGACGAAGTTCACCTCGATATCTGCCTGCTTCCATTCGGCCACGAGCTGCATGGCGGCGATGGAGTTGAGGCCGAAATCCATGAGATTGTCATCGTCGGCCGGCTCATCATCGAGGAAACGCATGACCTGTTGCCTGAGCATCTCTTTCGAAAGAGATGCATGCGTCACCGGATCATTTGAAAGCATCCTGGCCTCCTGATGTTTCAGTCGCCGCTGCGCGGCCTTCATGTGAAGATGTCGAAGAACGGAGCGTCATGAGCTGGCTCCTTCAAGGCCTGCGCGCAGATCGATCAGCCCCGCCCGACGCATCGCGCGGAACAGCAAGGCCAGAAGCAGGCCCAATGCCAGAGCCGTCACGCCGAGCAGGAGAATGCTCTGCGCCGGCAAAAACACATTGGCGATCGCACCAATGGCCAGAGCGCCGACAATGTCGCCCAGCGTATCCTGCGCTGCCCAGAGGCTGTTCACGCGCCCGAGATAGCTGTCGGGCGTGTGCGCCTGGATCATGGTGTATTGCAGGAGAGAGGCGATGGCGGTCGCATAGCCGTAGACGGCAAGGGCCGGAAGCGCGAAGTAGATGTGGCCACCCGCCCCGAGTGCCACGACGCACCCAAAAGCCAGCATGCACATGCCGAGCATGACCAGATCTGGTCGTTCGAGATTGCGCGCCCAGCCGCTCAGCACGGCACCCGCGGTCGCGCCGATCGGCACGGCCGAATACATCAATCCGGTCTCGAAGGCGCCGCCGCCAAAGGGGCCGGAGGCGAGCGCCGGAAACAGGATCCTGATCGAACTCGTCAGCGTCAGCAGCGTGCCGATCGCAAAGATGCCAAGCAGCAGACGCTGCCGGAAGAGGAAGACAAAAGCCTGCGCCAGCATGCGCAGCGGATGCTCGATCTCGTGTCGTTCAGGCACCATCCGCGGCAGGCTGAGCAGCGTCAGAACCGTCAGCAACGTGCCCACCGCAGCTATGCCGTAATTCCAGGTGAGGCCAACCCAGGCGATGATCATCCCGCCCAGCGCCGGCGAGATAATGCTGGCGAACCGTCCCGTCATCATGCCGAGCGCCCCCGCCTGCATCAGATTCTCACGGCCGACGATATGCGGCATTGCCGCCATGAGCGCGGAAACGCCCAGCGCGCCGAAGAACCCGTCCCAGAAGGCGAGTGCACAAATCGCGACCACCGAAGGAGAGGCAAACGCGCTGTTGACGGCCAGGGCGACAAATCCAAGGCCGCAGATGCTGCGGGCAAACAGGATCAAACGCCGGCGGTCGTAGAGATCGGCCAGCACGCCGCCGAGAAGCAGGCCTGCGAACATTCCCGCACCATCGAGTGCTGCCACGATGCCGACCTGAAAGCTCGACCCTGTGATCGCATAGACCTGGATCGGGACGCTGACCGCGAGCATGCCAAGCCCCATCAGCGAAATGGTCCGTGCCAGAAGGACGTGCCGGAAATTGGCGTTGGTCCTGAGCAGCGATATGTCGACGAAAAGGCGAGACACCGTCATGGCCGGGCTCCGCCTGAAACCTGCCGAAGCTTTTCCGGGGTAAAGGCCGGAACGATCCGTCGCGGCCTCGGCCGAGGCAGTTCGAGACCGGCTGCGTCAAGAAGCATGCCAAGCACGGCATCGCTATGCCTGTTCAGATAGAAGTGTCCGCCTGAAAATACGCGTCGCGTGAAGTTGCCACTCGTTTCCTTTTTCCAGTCATCAAGCCACTCGATCGGGCAGTCCCGGTCCTCGCTGCCACCCATTGCCGTCATGGGCATCGCCAAAGGGGATCGCGGCTTGTAGCGCCAGGTACCAAGTGCCATCAGATCGGCCCGCAAGGCCGGTATGATCGAAGCCATAAGCCGTTCGTCGGCCATTGCCTCCTCGCTCATCCCATCAAGACGGCGGACGAGTGCGCGCAAGTCCTCCTCGCCGAGTTCGGAACAGGCATCGCCTCGATCGTCACCCGGCGCGCCTCGCGCCGAGACGACGAGATGCTGCGGCGGATTCAGGCCCCGTTCGGACAGAAGATGCGCCACCTCGAAGGCAACGAGCGCGCCAAAGCTGTGACCGAAGAACACGACCTTGCCATGGTCGAGAAGCGGCGCGATCGCACGGGCCGCACTGTCTACGAGTACGTTGAAATCCACGAGCGCAGGCTCCGATGCACGCGAGCAGCGCCCCGGATACTGGACCGCAACGAGATCGGCGGCATCACCTACACGCCAGGCCCAGCGGGCGAAATAGGCAGCGCTTCCCCCACCGAACGGAAAGCAGACGATACGAGCTTCAGGTTCGACGACGTCACGGAAACGGACAAGCCAGGGGCTATCGACGAACCGCTCGCTCAACTCGGACATGGTGGCCACAGCGTTTCCTATAAGTCTGACGCGCCTATCCAGACGGTGGCGGCGCAAGGGTGGGAGACACGCCGATCGCGCCTGCTCGGCCCTGCAACACAGGGACATTTAAACTTGATATTTTTCCTCATATATAGGAAGGACGGTTTCACGTCGACCGAAGCGGGCTACGCCAGAACGGCAAATAGCTACGCACAAACGGCGAGGGGAACTGCCGGCAGTTAGACAATCTGGATTTCTGATTGGGACCGATCTTATGCAGCACGTGGCACTGAAGCCCGAGATTCCGCATCAGCTGTTTGTTGGCAGCGTCGATAGCGTGCCCACCTGCACGACCGATTCCAGGACCTACGAGATCTGGCCGAAGCTTCTCCTGATGGTGCTGATGCAGGGCGTCCAGCACTTCGTGGTCGACGGCATGCCATTTCACATCGACGCCGGTCAGGATGAAGGAGCCGCCCCGCTGGTGTTCATGCTCAACGTCGCTCGTCGTTCGACTTTGCGGTTCATTCATGACCACGACGCCCCGATCCGCAAGGCGATGATTTCCGCCCCGCGGCCTTGGCTGGACTGGCTGATGCAAACGCAGACGCAAGGATCGACGACGCTCAACCGCTTCCTGTCCGAGCACCTCGCACAGTTTCGCTACGTACCATGCCGTCATGTGACGACCCTGGCCGAACAGCTGATAAATCCGCCGCCGTCAATGCAGGGTGAGATTCGAACGCTTTACCGCAGTTCGCGTGGCCTCGACATATTGTCGTCCTCGTGGGCGACGCTTCTCGATCACCGGGAACATCGCGAGAAACCCGGCCTCATGAGCCTTCGCCAGAGCGAGCGCGTCCGGGACTACATTGTCGACAACCTCGATGACGTGCTGACGATCGACAGGATTGCGCGGGATGTCGGAGCAAGCGTCTCTTCCGTGCAACGGCATTTCAAGGAGCATTTCGGGCTGACGGTCTTTGAATTCATCCGTGCAAGGCGGCTTGAACGCGCCAGCGATGCGCTGCAGCGCGACGGCATCTCGATCGCGCAGGCAGCCCATCTTGCCGGCTATGCCAACTCCGCGCACTTCACCACTGCCTTCAAAAGGACCTATGGCGTTCTGCCGAGCCACCGACGCAGATAAAGTGGCAGAATTGTGCGCTGCGAGCGGAACATCTGGCAGATCCTGTCTCGAATTCCGTTCTGAACGAGATTGAGACAATCGGACGCGGCCCGACCCGAAATGTCAGGTCAATTTTCGCGGTTCCCACTTCCGACGCGCGCATAATTCCCGGCTTCGGCGCGCTTATCCGGGATAGGCGGCCTGCAATGCCGCCATGTTTTCAATCACATGCGGACCTATCGCCTGAAACACTTTAGCCGCTATCAGAACCGCCACGACACGCCTCGCTCTGCGGGATCGACAACCCGCGACACGCTGGTCGCAGCCCCGCTTCACCCTCTGTGGGCCGATCGAAAAACGCCTGAAATCAAGCGTGATCGCTCGCCTATTGCAGTGCAGCATAGCGGCATTTAAATTGCGACGGTCTCGGGCGGCTGCGTGATCGGCAAGCACCATCAGCTGAATACAAGAGCCTCCGACGCGCGGATTGCCGCCGCGTTCAATCCTGATTGGAGTACGGTTTGATACCGGCGGACATCGCTTTCACGACTGTCGATCTGAAGAGGATCAATCGATTTAAGATCGGATTCGTGGTGCGCGCAACCAGGACCACCATCGCCATATGACGAGCATCACCGGCCGGCTAATCAAGGGAAGCATGTGGCTGAGCCTGTCCCGCGCGATCGTGAACGGGCTGGCGACGCTGAGCACTTTCGTGCTCGCGTGGAACCTGACGCCTTCCGATTTCGGCGTCGTCGCGCTGGGCACGACGATGCTGCTGATCGTCAGCACCGTCACCGAATTATCGCTCACCGAAGCGCTCATTCGCCACAAGGCGCCCGACGAATCGCATTTCAGCGCCGCCTGGACGCTCAACGCCACGCGTGGATTGCTGCTCTGCCTGCTTTTTGCAGTCTGCGCCTATCCGGCGTCGGTCCTGTTCGAAGAGCCGAGGCTTGCCGGGGTCATGCTCGCGCTTGGCCTGAGCATGTTCATGGGCGGCCTGATCAATCCGCGCCGTATCCTGCTTCAGCGTGACCTGATCTTCTGGCAGGAATTCGTCCTCAGCGTCTCGCAGAAGTTCACGGGCTTCATCGCCGCAGTTGCAATCGCGATGATCTATCACAGCTATTGGGCGCTGGTGATCGGGACGCTGGTGACACAGGCGACGAACGTCATCGTCTCCTATCTCGTGCTGCCGTTCCGGCCGAGGGTCACGTTCCAGCATATGCGGGAGTTCTTTTCCTTCTCCGCGTGGCTCACGGCCGGCCAGATCGTCAATACGCTCAACTGGCGTTTTGATTACCTGCTGGTCGGCAAGATGCTCGGCGGCACGGCGCTCGGCTATTATTCGGTCGGCAGCAACCTCGCCATGATGCCGACGCGCGAAGCGACCGCGCCGCTGACGCAGACGATCTATCCCGGCTTTTCCAGCATCAGCCACGATCCGCCACGCCTTGCCGCCGCCTATCAGCGCGTGCAGGCACTGGTCGCCGCGATCGCGCTTCCCGCCGGCATCGGCGTCGCGGTGGTCGCCGATCCGCTTGTCAGGCTCGCGCTGGGCGAGAAATGGGTGCCGATCGTCTTCGTCATCCAGTCGCTCGCCTCGGTCTTCGCGCTCCAGACGCTGGGCTCTCTGGTGCAGCCGCTGGGCATGGCCAAGGGCGAGACGCGCCTGCTGTTCATCCGCGACACGCAGATGCTGCTGGTGCGGGTTCCGATCATGGTCATCGGCCTGCTGCTCTACGGACTTCCGGGCATCGTCATCGGCCGCGTGTTCACCGGCCTGTTCAACGCGCTCGTCAACATGATCCTCGTCAAGCGCTTCATCGGTGTCACGGTGCTGAAACAACTCTCGGCGAATGTGCGCGCGCTTGCGAGCGTCGTGGTCATGGCGGCAGGCGTTACGCTCGCCGCGCGCTATCTGGGCCACACGGCTGACAAGATGATGCTCGTGCAGCAACTGGCGCTCCTGGTGACGCTGGGGGGCGCTTTGTATTGCGGGTCGAGCCTGCTGCTCTGGATATTGATGAAGCGACCAGCCGGCCCCGAGATGGAGATCCAGAAGATCCTTGGCAAAATCCTGTCGAAAGTTCGCCCCGCTTGAAGGCTACGCTGCAATTTCCCGCCGCATGCACGGCTTGCACGCCAGATGGAGAATGAGAAAATGACCTCGAAATCAAATCTGGTCCTGATCGCCGAATTGCAGGACATGATCCACGATTGCCTGAAGGACTATGTCTCCGGCGACGAGCCGGTGGCGATGGTCGATTTCCCCGACTACAAGAATGTCGGCGATTCCGCGATCTGGCTGGGTCAGATGGCCTATCTCTCGTCCCGGTTCGACAAGGCGCCCACCTACATATCGTCGCTGCAGGACCACTCGCACGAGAAGCTGAACGAAGCCGCCCCTTCCGGGCCGATTCTCATCACCGGGGGAGGCACGTTCGGCGATATCTGGTCGGGACATCAGGAGCTTCGCGAGAGCATCCTGGAGCGCTTTCCCAACCGTCTGGTCGTGCAATTGCCGCAGTCCATTCATTACAAGTCGCAAGACCACGCCGATCGGATGGCGCGGGCGATCGCAAAGCACAAGAATTTCGTGTTGCTCGTGCGCGACGAGGAATCGAAGGCGTTCGCCGAAAAGCATTTCGATTGCCGGGTGCATCTCTGCCCGGACATGGCGTTCGGTATCGGCCCGATCCAGCCGCTGGCCGCAACCGAATTTCCAGTGCTGGCGATGCTGCGGGCGGATCAGGAAAAGGCCTCGAATTACGATTTTTCCGCCTATCCCGATGTTCCCGTCGAGGACTGGATCAGCGAATCCCGCACCCCGGTGCGCATCGCCAAGGCGCTTGGTGCGGCGAAGGCAGTCGTTTCGCTGGATCCCGAGCGGATACGGGGCGCCAAGCTCAACGCTGCCGCGCACAACCGCTTCCGGCGCGGCATACGGCAGATTTCGCGCGGGCAGGCCATCGTCACCGACCGCCTGCATGTCCACATCTGCGCGCTGCTGCTCGGCCGGCCGCATGCCGTCCTCGACAACAGCTACGGCAAGGTGCGGCGGTTCATGAACGCCTTCTCGGGCGGGACGGACCTGTCCTACAAGGCGGAATCGCTCGACGACGGGATCGCCTGGGCGCGCAGTCAGGCCGGCCTCGGAGCCGCCGCATGATGCCGTGCGTCATGCGAACAGATATCCGCGGAGGTGAAATACGATGACCACGGTCACCTTCATCATTCCCGTCCGCCATCAGGACAATGCCCGCGACTGGGGCCTTCTCAAGGCGAACCTTACCCAGACCATCGCCTCGATCTCGAACCAGACCAATGGCGACTGGCGGGGCATCGTCGTGGCGAATGAGGGCGCCGATCTGCCCGATTTGCCGGAACGCTTCGAGGTGGAGCGCGTGACCTTTCCGCCAAACAACCTGCACGAAATCGACAAGGCCGACATCGAGGCTGTCTACGATGCCTTCCGCGCCGACAAGGGACGCCGGGTGCTGATGGGAATGCTGCGCGCGCGCGACAGCCGCTTCTTCATGATCGTCGACGACGACGATTTCGTGAATGCCGGCATCGTCCAATATGCATCGGAGAGTCCCAACGCGAATGGATGGGCGATCGACCGCGGCTATATCTGGGACGATGGCGGCAAACTGCTGCTGGGATATGACGAGTTCAACCATCTCTGCGGGACGTCGCTGATCGTCCGAGCAGATCTCTATGGCCTGCCGGAAAGCTTCGAGGATGCCTCGCTCGACTGGATCAAGACGATGCTGGGCAGCCATGTCCGCATCGCCGACATCCTCGCGCAGCGCGGCACGCCATTGGGGACGCTGCCGTTCCGTGGCGCCGTCTACCGCGTCGCCCATGCGGGTTCGCACAGCAAGGCGCCCGGCATCCTGGTCAAATATTTCCTGAGCTGGGAAGCGCTCAAGCGGCCCCGGCGACTGCTGCGCAACCTGGGCAAGCTCCGGCTGGTCAACGAGATCGCCAAACGCGAATTTTTCGGCCAGCGAATTTAGCGCTAAGGCGCATGACTACACCGCTCAGACGCTTGGCTCAGCCGTCAAGCGGCTGGATATCCGCGTCGGCCAGAACGTAGGTCGCATAGCGGAAATCGCGGATGTTGGCGACGTTCTCGCCAAGCCATTCGAGCAGCATGAAGCCGCGCACGCCGGCATCCGGTGACTGCGGATCCCGGATGAGGATGGCCGGCCGGCCGTCGACAAAGCCGAGCGACAGTGACCAGTCGTCGGCGCGGCTGTAATTGCCGTAATAGTTCGACACCTGCGCCTTGCCGCGCATGCGGGTGCGGTTGACGACTTCGAGCTGGATATCCTCGCCGATAAGAGCCCGCACCGCGTCGAAGTCGCGTGCGTTGAACAGATCGACATAGCGCCGAAGACGTCGCTCATCGTCGGCATCCAGCGTCGGTTTGACGACCTCTTCGGGCTCCTGCGCCAGCAGGCGAAGCTGCGCCCGCCCGCGATGCAACGCCGCTTTGGTGGCTGCGAGCGTTGCGCCAGTCGCCTCACAGGCTTCATGCAGGCTGAGGCCGAGCACATCGACGAGGATCACCGCGCTGCGCTGCTGCACGGAGAGATGCATGAAAGTGCGAAGGCCGATCTGGGCAACATGCCGGCTGTCGGCTGCACTGGACGGGTCCTCGATCATCGATATATCGGCCTCGCTCATGCGCGATCTTTCCCGGGTGCGTCGGCGCAGATAATCATGGGCGGCATTGTGGGCGACGCGAAACAGCCACTGCTCGGGCTGCTCGACTGTAACATTGCCGTCGAATGCCTGGAGCGCCTTCGCAAGCGCTTCCTGCACCACGTCCTCGCCGTCGATCACGGAACCCGCCATGCGGGCGCAGTAGCGATGCAGTCTCGGGCGGAGGTCGACCAGCATGGCCTCGAAAGCCGGCCGGTCCAGTTTCTGCGTTGCTGAGTTCATTGCGTCCCGTGGTGTTTCCGATTTCTGCAATTTACCCGTCCGGGTCGGAACCCTAGGTTGTCGGTTTCGTCCCTGCAAGCATGCGGCAGTTGCCCACGCCCCCTGCGGGGGCGTTCTCCCTGATGTTTGGCCTACCAATAAGACGCCAGAGGCTCGCAAAAAGATTCTCATGCACCTGAGAATCTTTTTGCGAGCCTCCGGCGTCTTTCACGTGAAGGGGCCTGCGAGCGCAGGAAAACCGCTTCGAACAACGAGGAGAGACAAAATGGCTTATATCGAAGGACGCGTTGCTGCGGTGCCCGCCGCGAACAAGGAAGCCTATCGCAAGCACGCCGCGGACGCCGCAGCAATATTCAGGGAATTCGGCGCAACCCGCGTCGTCGAGACATGGGGCGACGACGTCCCCGACGGCACGATCACCGACTTCAAGGGCGCGGTGAAGGCAAAGCCGGACGAGATCATCGTCTTTGCCTGGCATGAATATCCTTCGAAGGAAGTGGCCGACGCCGCAAACGAGAAATTCATGAGCGACCCGCGCATGAAGCAACTCGGCGCAACGATGCCCTATGATGGCATGCGCATGATCTTCGGCGGTTTCACGTCCGTTCTCGACGAAAACGCCAAGGGCAAGATGGGCTATGTCGACGGCTCGCTCGTGCCGGTCCCCGCCAGTAACAAGGCTGCCTATCACGAGCTGTCGGCCAAGCTCATTCCGGTGCTGATGGAGCATGGCGCGACGCGCGTGGTCGATACGTGGGAAGACAATGTTCCCGACGGCAAGATTACCGACTACAAGGGCGCGGTGAAGGCGTCGGGCGACGAGAAGATCGTCTATTCCTGGATCGAATGGCCGTCGAAGGCAGTCCGCGATGCCGGCTGGGAGAAGGTGTTTACGGACCCTCGCATGTATGCGGACGCAGAGCCCTACGACAACAAGCGCAGGGTCCATGGCGGCTTCATGCCGCTCATCGACGCCTGACGCAGGTCGCCGATATCCCACTCGCAATTCGAGTGCGAGTGGGAGCTTCCCGGCAGGATCAGACGATGAAGAACTCGCCGGCACTCAGGACCAGCCCCGGCGTGAGCGTCGCGAACTGCACCGGGGCGGCGCCACCAAGGCCGTCCTTGTCGAAACGCAAAAAGCCGCTCATCGGATCGTACATGATGCGATCGGTGGAATCCTGCGCAGTCGGGCCTATGCGGAAAGCACCGGCGGTCAACCAGCCGGCCGGCAAACCGGTGAAGATACTGTTCTCAAGCTGGATGGTGTCGCTTGCCGCGCTGTAATCGGTGATCTTGTCGATGTTGGTCGAGCCCAGCGGCGCATTGAACAGGAACGCATCGCTGCCCGTACCACCGACCAAGGTATCCTTGCCGGCACCACCGACGAGGAGATCGTTGCCGGCACCGCCGCGAAGCGTGTTGCTGCCGCCATTGCCGATGATCGTGTTGTTGAGGCTGTTGCCGTTTCCGGAAACACTGGCCGTGCCCACGAACTCCAGCCGCTCGACATTGGCTCCCAATGTCCAGTCGATATAGGAGCGCACGGTGTCCATGCCTGCGCCCACCGCTTCGATCACCCGATCCCCAGTCGACGAGACGATATAGATATCGTTGCCCGTGCCGCCATACATGGTGTCATTGCCGCCGCCACCATCGAGAAGATCATGACCGGCGCCACCGTCCAGCAGGTCATTGCCCACCTCACCATAAATCGCGTCATTGCCGTCGCCGCCATAGCCGGCGTCATCGCCACCGCCGAGATAGAGCCGGTCGTTGCCGGCACCTCCGGAGAATTTGTTGTCGTTGTAACCGAAGGCGATCGTGCCCTTCGCAGTGTCGGTGATGATGTCTGCAAAGGCAGAGCCCGTCACGTCAGAAAACCCTTTTAACTTATCGCCCTGAGCGTGCCCGCCGACGCCGGTAGTCTGTGTGCCATGGGTTATATTAATCGTGACGGCTGCATTCGACGAAGCGTAGGAAACCGTATCGCCGGCATCGCTGCCGCCGAACAGGACATCCGCGCCGGCACCGCCTTCAATCGTATCGATGCCTGAATCTCCGTTGATGGTGTCGGCACCATCATCGCCATAGAGCCGGTCATTGCCCGCTCCGCCGCCGACGGAATCGTTGCCGGTGCCGCCATAAACCGTGTCGTTCCCGTCGCCGGCCGAAATCACGTCATTGCCGCCCGGACCGGTGCGCGCCGCGTCGCCATAGATGACGTTGGCGAACTGGTTGCCCTGTATGTCATCGCCGCCATTGCTGCCGCGGGCATTTTCGATGATGCCGTTTATGGTGAGCGATATGCTGGTGTTGTCAGGCGACGGATTGGGAAAGAATCTGCCATGCGCCGACGGCGAAGGTGACGTTGTCCAGTCGAGCCGAATGCTGGGGCGCTGGGAGTAGGTTCCCGTTATGCGAATCTCGTCGATACCCGTCCCGTCGTCGTTGATGACCACGCCGGAACTCGATCCCAGTGAATTGACGATGTAGATGTTGTTGGCCATGCCTCGTCTCCGCCAGGCGACCCGCAATCACGGGCACCACCAATGGGTTGCTGCGACTGGACAACACTGCACAGAGCGTGATTGCAGCGGGATTCTCATCCCGGCACCAAAACAGGGCTCTGCGCGAACGTATCCGTTCGCGATCAAAGCCCAGGCCGGATGAACTGCCCCCAAAGGCCCACGTACTTCTGAGCACGGACAGATTGCATGGCGCGCGCAATGCCCGCAAGAGGATACGCGCGCCGTGCGCTACCACTTTTGACTTAAGCGACAGCCGCTTGCGCTCAGACCCGGGGCATTCCCCTTGGCCGCATGTGCCGCTTCTGCGCGGCAATGCGGAAGGGAGCGTTGGCGGCGCCATAGCCCTTGTAGCCGCCGCGTCGCTCGACGATCTCGAAGATGAAGCCCTCGCCCCAGGTCGGCGCATAGAGCTGGAAATACTCGCCATGCTCGTCGCGGTCGTAGAGCATGTTCTCCTCGCGCAGACGGTCGGCAAGCTCGGGTTCCAGCCCGAAGCGGGCTTCGACGTCGTCATAGTAGTTGGGCGAGATGGCAAGCGTGGCAAAGCCGTTCGCCTTCAGCGCGGCGGCCGTGGCAAAAATATCGTCGGTCGCAAAAGCCAGATGCTGGGTGCTCGAGCCGAAACTCTCGGCGATGAAATGGCCGGCAAGCGTGCGCCGGTTTTCCGCTCCGTTGAGGGTCAGCCGCAGCGAACCGTCGTCGTTTTCGATGACCTGGCTGCGCACGATGCCGGCCGGGTCGATGACGTCGACCATCGGCGTCTTCCGCGTCCGGAAGATGGACGTGTAGAACAAAAGCCAGGTCAGCATTTCGTCGTGGTCCATCGTCTGGCCGACGTGATCGATCTGCCGCAAGCCGACCGGACGCGCGGGAGCGGGAGCGTCTGTTGGAACGAACTCGACTTCCCACACCCGCGCCAGTTCCGATGTGCGGTCGACAAAATGAACCACGCTGCCGCCGACACCACGAATGGCGGGCAGCGTCAGTTCACCAGGCCCAACCGCCTGTTCAAAGGGTTCCGCGCCCAGCGCCCGGGCACGCAATACGGCTGCCTGCGCATCTTCCACGCCCAGCCCGATGGCACAGACCGAGGTGCCATGCACGGTAAAGGAGGAATGGGCAAAACTCTCCCGCTCGGTGTTGATGACCAGATTGATGCCGCCCTGCCGGTAGAGCGTAACGTTCTTGGAGACATGGCGGCCCTCCTTGCGGAAGCCGAGCGCACCAAACATCGTCGCCAGGCTCGCCGCATCAGTCTCGTCGGCGGCGAACTCGATGAACTCCACGCCATGAACGCCGACCCGATCCGGGATGTCCGGCGTGGCGAGCGCAATGTCTGGCTCCTCGCGCCGCACCTGGTCCATCAGATAGACGAGCGAGCGGTGGCCGTCGACCGAGATCGACTTTGCCGAGCCACCGCGGAACTGGTCGTTGAATATCTCCAGCGAGAGGTAGCCGTCGTAACCCGTTGCGGCGACCGCGCGCATAAAATCCTTGACCGGGAGGTCGCCCTCGCCCGGCATGTTGCGGAAATGGCGGCTCCAATAGAGCAGGTCCATGTCGATGGCCGGTGCATCGGCGAGCTGAACGATGAAGATCTTGTCCTTCGGGATCGAACGGATCGAACCCACATCGATCTTGCGCGCCAGCGTGTGGAAGGAATCGAGAATGATACCGATATTGGGGTGGTTGGCGCGACGCACGATCTCCCAGGCGTCGCGATGGTCGTGGACGTGCCGGCCCCAGGCGAGCGCTTCATAGCCTACCCGCAGGCCGCGCTTTGCCGCACGCTCGCCAAGTTCGAAGAAATCAGCCGCAGCCCGGTCGATGCCGCCGAGCGAAACCGGCGAGACGCTGGAGCAGACCAGCATCAGGTCTGTGCCCAGTTCCTGCATGACGTCGAACTTGCGCTCGGCCCGGTCAAAGGCGCGGCCGCGCTGCGGCTCGGGCAGGCCCTCGAAATCGCGGAACGGCTGGAACAGCGTTATCTCCAGCCCGGCATCGCGCACCATACTGCCGACATCGCGCGGCGAGCCGTCGAAGGCCAGAAAATCGTTCTCGAAGATTTCGATGCCGTCAAAACCCGCCGCGGCAATCGCTGCCAGCTTCTCACCTAAATCGCCCGATATCGATACCGTCGCTATCGACGTCTTCATCATGCAAGGTCTCCACATAAAAGTACGAACCAGTTCGTCTAGAGCAACACCTGCTCAAATGCATCCTGTTGCGAAGCGAAACCAGGCTGAGCCACCGTCACTCCCCGAGGTTTTCGCTGCGGGTCACGAAGCGGACGACCATTTCGACGGAATTGCAGCGCAGCCTTTCAAGCTGGTCTTCAGCGCCGAAGTCGCGGCCGAAAATCTTCGAGAAGGTGGCCCGGTTCGAAACGTTGAAGAAGCAGAGCGCACTCACCTGCCAGTGCAGTTCGACAGGATCAATGCCCTCTCGGAAAAACCCTTCCCTGACGCCCCTGGCATAGATGCGGGCGATATGGTCGATCGCCGTGACGTTCAGATCGCGAATCATCTCGGAACGATCGAGATACTGCCCGTGATGAATGTTCTCGATCATCACCATACGGATGAATTCCTCGTGCCGGTGATGATGGTCGAAGGTGAATTCGACGAGCCGGCTCAGAGCCGCAATCGGCGGCAAGCCTTCAATGTCCAGCTTGGCCTCACCTTCGCGAACGAGCCGGTAGGCGTTTTCGAGCGCGCTGAGATACAGCCCTTCCTTGTCGCCGAAATAATAGTAGATCATCCGCTTGCTGGAACGGGTGCGGGCCGCGATCTCGTCGACGCGGGCACCGGAAAGCCCGTTCAGCGCGAACTCCTCCGAGGCGATCTCCAATATGTTGCGCTTCGTTCCCTCCGGGTCCTGCGCGCGCGTCGGAGACCCGTCCGCCTTGCGCCGCCGCTTGCCGCTTTCCGTGCTCATATCGCCATCCATCCCCCCGACCACTTGATCGGTGATTGACTAAACTAACCAGATCGTACATTGTGCCCAAAATCAAGCGCAGTCATTTACCGGCGGCGCTCGACCAAAGACAAGAGCGGCTATCAGCCGCTTTCGGCCGCCAGGCCGACCGGGAGAGGATTAAGTGCACGTTTCTGGCGACAGGATCATCGATATGCTGCGCGCATTGACCGCACATCAGGCCGAGCGCCTCGATGCCGGGCAAGCCGCGATCGTGATCGGCCTGATCGGGCGCGGCATCCAGTCTTCCCGCTCGCCGGTCATGCACGAGCGTGAAGGCGCGCGGCTCGGCATGCGCTACACCTATTCACTCATCGACTTCGACAAGCTCGGCCTGCCGGATTCGGCGCTGGGCGATATCGTCGAGGGATTGGAGAAGCTGGGCTTTGCCGGTTTCAACGTTACCCATCCCTTCAAGCAGAGCATCATCCCACATCTCACCGGCCTCGCGGACGAAGCCTCGGCGATCGGCGCCGTCAACACTGTCGTGCTGAAGGACGGCGCGCGGACGGGCCACAACACCGATTGCTGGGGTTTTGCCGAAAGCTTTCGCGACACGATGGCAGGTTGCCCCATGAGCAATGTCGTCCAGTTCGGCGCGGGCGGCGCGGGTGCGGCAGTCTCCTACGCGCTGATGGAGCTCGGCGTTGCCGACCTTGCCATCATCGACAGCGATCGCGAGCGGGCAGAGCGCCTTTCGGCACGGATGGCGCCTCGATTCGGGCAGCGTGCCCACGCTTCGGCGGATGTCGAACACAGCCTTTCGCGTGCCGCCGGCATCGTCAACACGACGCCGGTGGGCATGGCGAAATATCCGGGAATTCCTTTTGCCGCAGACCTGCTTTCGACCCGTCATTGGGTCGCTGAGATCATCTATTTTCCGCAGGAGACCGAATTGCTGCGCCGCGCCCGTGCGCTCGGCTGCCGCACGCTGGCGGGTACCGGCATGGCGGTCTATCAGGCCGTGCGCGCCTTCGAACTGTTCACCGGCATAGCGCCGGACCGCGCGGCAATGGTCGGCCATTTCGAGGCAGCTGCATGAACGCCCTCACCCATACGAACCATATCGAATGCGTCGTGCAGAATCACGACCAGCTTGGCGAGACGCCGCTGTGGTGCGAGCGGACGCAGAAGCTCTGGTGGGTCGATATCGAACAGCCCAGGCTGCAGTCTTTCGATCCGGCCACCGGCGCGCATCGTGTCATCGAGATGCCCGGCACCTATCTCGGTTCGCAAGCGTTGACGGTTTCCGGAGCGCGGATGGTCGCCATCGATCTCGAACTGCAGCTGTTCGATACAGAGACCGGAACGGCGACTCCCTTCGCCGTTGTGGAACACGGCGTCGACAATCGCCTCAACGACGGCCGTGTCGACCAGCGCGGACGCCTGTGGATCGGCACGATGGACAACCAGCTCCACCGGCCGAACGGCAGCCTCTACCGGGTCGACCCGAACGGCACGGTCAAGAAAATGGCCGGCGACATCATCGTCAGCAACGGCATCGCCTTTTCGCCGGATGGCACGACGCTCTATTTCACCGACACGCGGCGATACATCAGTTGGGCCTTCGATCTCGACCTCGACGATGGCGCAATCACCAACCGGCGCGTCTTTGCCGATTATTCCGCGACAGGCGACCGGCCCGACGGCGCCTGCATCGATGTCGACGGTTGCCTCTGGACCGCATTCTTCGCCGGCGGCCGCATCGTCCGCTATCGGCCCGACGGCGCCATCGATCGCCAGATCGCGCTTCCGGTCACCAATCCGACCTGCCTCTGCTTCGGCGGGAAAGAGCTCAAGACACTTTACGTCACCAGCGCCACGAAATTCCTGACGCCCGAGCAGCGGGCGGCGGAACCGTTGGCGGGATCATTGTTTGCGATCGAAGGTATCGGCCAGGGGCTGCCGGAGAATCGCTTCGGATAATTCGACTATTTGGGAGGGGAATACGAATGCCTGCAACTATCACCAGAAGAGCGCTGATCGCCGGCGCGGCCTGTCTCGGTCTCTTGACCGCATCAGCTGCCGCCGAGCCGATGAAACTGCGCTTCGCCGATTCCACCACCGCGGATGCGCCGCGCTCGGTCGCGCTGGTAGACATCTTCGCCAAGCAACTTGGCGACGGGTTCAAGTTTGAGCCCTATTTCGGCTCGACGCTCTACAAGCAGGGCACGGAAATCGTCGCCGTCCAGCGCGGCAATCTCGAAATGGCGCTCATGCCGCCCTCCGATTTCGCCAAGCAGGTTCCAGCCTTCAGCATCCTGACCGCCGCCTATCTCGTGCGCGATGCACAGCACATGAAAGCGATCTTCGACAGCGACGTCGGCGAAGAACTCAAGAAGATGGCGCGCGAAGAGATGGGCGTCGTGGTGCTGGCGCCGGCCTATTACGGTACGCGCCACGTCAATCTGCGCGGCGACAAGAAAATCAACGTCCCGGCAGATCTCGCCGGCGTGAAATTGCGCATGCCGGGTGGCGAGTCCTGGCAGTTCCTCGGCGAATCCATCGGCGCCAACCCGACCGCGATGGACTATGCCGAGGTCTATACCGGCCTGCAGACCGGGGCGATCGACGCGCAGGACAATCCTCTGCCCAACGACAAGCTGATGAAGTTCTACGAGGTGACGAACCAGATCGTGCTGACCGGGCACAATGTCGGCTTCGGCCTGCTGCTTATCAACGCCAAGCTGTTCGATTCACTGACGCCGGAACAGCAGAAGACGATGCAGGAGGCCGCAAACGCTGCCTTCGCCTCGAGCGACGCCGAATATGTGAAGCAGGAGAGCGAACTCGTCGAATTCTTCAAGGCTCATGGGCTCGATGTCTACACGCCTGATGTCGAGGCGTTCCGCGCTTACTCGAACAAGAAATATCTTGAATCGCCGCTCTCCAAGGACTGGCCGGAAGGCATGCTGGAGCGGATCAACAAACTGTAGTGCCTACGAAATTCAACGTGATTGCAACTGGGAGGAAAGCATGACCATGAAATCCACACGCCGCCAATTCCTGATTGGAACCGGCCTTCTCACCACAGCGGCCGCCTTCCCGGCGTTCGCACAGGACAAGCCGAAATTGCGCTTTTCGGCAGTCTTCTCGGAACAGGATATCCGCGCCAACATGATGAAGACATTCGCCGAGGAGATCGGCGGAGACTTCACCTTTGAGGGCTATTATGGCGGCACGCTGTTCAAGCAGGGCACCGAACTCGTAGCGCTCCAGCGCGGCAATCTGGAAATGGGCAACATCGCGCCGCAGGATGTCGCAAACCAGATTCCTGCCTGGTCGATCCTGACTTCGGCCTATCTGTTCCGCGATGCGGCTCATCTGAAAACCTTCTTTGCCAGCGAACTCGGCACCGGGATGAAGAAGATGGTGCTGGACCAGCTCGGACTGCACGTTCTGGGGCCTACCTATTTTGGTGCGCGCCAGGTCGGCCTCGTCCCGAAGAAGAAGATCAACACGCCGGCCGACATGGCCGGCATCAAGCTGCGCATGCCGGGAGGCGATGCCTGGCAGTTCCTCGGGCGCTCGCTCGGCGCAAACCCAACGCCGATGGCCTATGCGGAAGTCTATACGGGCCTGCAGACGGGCGCGATCGACGGCCAGGACAATCCGCTTCCCAACGTTCAGAACATGAAGTTCTACGAAGTGATGTCGCAGATCGTGCTGACCTCGCATCTCGTCGGCTTCGACCTGCTCGTGGTCTCGGACAAGGTCTGGAAAGAGATGTCGCCCGAACAGCAGGCGAAGTTCCAGGCAGCGGCCGACAAGGCCATCGACTGGAGCGCTGCCGAGCACCTCAAGCAGGAGGAGACGCTGCTCGCCTCCTTCAAGGAAAAGGGGCTCGACATCTACACGCCGGATATCGATGCCTTCCGCAGCAATGCGCAGAAGATGTATCTTGAGTCCGACCTGGCCAAGAGCTGGCCGGAAGGCATGGTCGAGAAGATCAACGCGCTCTAGGCACTGCTTGCTGCCCGCCCCGAAACATGGCGGGGCGGGCAGCGCTTCGGCTCGACTTCAGGCCGCAGACGCGGCCGGCGCGGGGCGTAAAATTCTGGAAAGGGGGGCCTCGTGGCCAGATTGTTTTCTACCGACACTTTTGAATGGCTGCGGGCACGGGCCGAGAACATCGCATCGGCGATGCTGGCCGTCATGTTCGCGGCCTTCATGCTGCAGATCGTGTTCCGCTACGTGCTCAACCTCTCCATCGGCTGGACGCATGAGATCAGCGTCGTCCTGTGGATATGGCTGGTTCTGTTCGGCAGCGCTTTCGTCGTGCGCGAACGCGAGGAAATCCGCTTCGACCTCATCTATGGTGCGGTCGGCGACAACACGCGCCGGATCATGGCCATTATCACGGCCGCAGCGCTCATCGTGCTCTTCGGCGTCTCGCTTCCCGCCGTCATCGACTATGTCGGTTTCATGAAGGTGGAGCACACCGCCTATCTGAAGATTCGCTTCGACTATCTCTATTCGATCTACGTCGTTTTCGCTGTTGCGATGATCATCCGCTATCTCTGGATCGGCTGGCAGGCCATCCGCGGACACGCTCCTGAAGCGTTCGACCCAACCAAGGCGAGTTCAGGCGTATGAACCTTACCAGCCCTTTTTCCATATCCATCGTCGTCATCACCATTCTCGCCTTTCTCGGCCTGCCGATCGGACTGGCGATGATTTCCGGCTCGATCCTCTATCTCTACATGGCCGGCCTCGACATGGGCACCGCCGCCGAGCAGTTCCTCAACGGCATGTATTCGAACTACGTCATCCTCGCCGTGCCGCTGTTCATTCTGGCGGCCGAAATCATGAATAGCGGCTCGATGACCGAGCGGCTTCTGCGCTTCTGCAACGTGCTCGTCGGCCGCTTCCGCGGAGGCCTTGCGCAGGTCAACATCGTGCAGAGCATCATCTTTGCCGGCATGTCTGGCTCGGCAATCGCCGACGCTGCCGGCAGCGGGCGCATGATGCAGAACATGATGACGCGCGAGGGCCGCTATACCCCCAGCTATGCAGCGGCGCTGACGGCTGTGACGGCCGTGGTCGGCCCGATCATCCCGCCATCCATCCCGCTGGTGATCTACGCGCTCGTATCGGACGCATCCATTGGATACCTGTTCCTCGCCGGCGTGGTGCCGGGTCTGCTGATGTCGTTCATGCAGATGGGACAGGTGGCCTGGACCGCGCGGCGCAACAATTTCCCGGTCGAGGAAGCGGTGCCGATGCGCGACATCCCGCTCATCACCTGGCGAGCGCTGCCGGCGCTGTTCATGCCGATCCTGCTGCTTGGCTGCATCTACACTGGCATTACGACGCCTACTGAAGCAGCAGCCCTCGCCGCCTTCTACGCGCTCGTCATCTCGATCGTGTTCTATCGAAGCCTGACGTTTCGCGAAGGCTACAACGCGCTGCTCGTCAGCACCAAGACCAGCGCTTCCATCGGCATGCTCATCGCCGGTTCGCTCGTCTTCAACTATGTCGTGACGGTCGAGAACATTCCCGACAGCCTGCGCGTCATCCTGACTGCCTGGGATCTGACCCCAGTCCAGTTCCTGCTTCTGGTCAACGTCATCCTGCTGCTGCTGGGCTGTGTGCTCGAAGGCACGGCGATCCTGCTCATCATCGTGCCGGTTTTCATTCCGACCGCGCAGGCGCTCGGCATCGACATGGTGCATTTCGGCGTGATGGTAGTGGTCAACATCATGCTCGGGCTGGTGACGCCACCCTATGGCCTGCTGCTCTTCATCATGACCAATATTTCGGGCGCGCCGATCAAGGACATCATCCGCGACTGCCTGCCATTCCTGTTCTGGATGGTGGTGTGCCTCGGGCTGATCACCTTCATTCCCGACCTCGTGCTGTGGCTGCCGCGCATGGCCGGTTACGCCGGCTGAGGTCCCGGGGGGCCGGCAACGGCCTCCCCTCGCCAAGCCCATCGATAAAACCGGAGCAACTCATGACCAAGCCGATCTTCGTGATCAACGGGCCAAACCTCAACCGGCTCGGCAAGCGCGAGCCGGAAATCTACGGCACGACGACGCTGGCCGAGGTCGAGGCGATGTGCAGACAGGCAGCCGGCCAGAGGCCGCTGCGCTTCCACCAGTCGAACATCGAAGGCGAGATCATCAACTGGATCCACGAGGCGATCGACGAGGGTGCGGGCATCATCATCAACCCCGCCGCCTTTACCTTCACCTCGATCGCGATCCTCGATGCGCTGAAGATGTTTCCCGGCCCGATCATCGAACTTCACATCTCCAACATCCACAAGCGCGAGGCCTATTATCACAACTCCTTCGTGTCGAAGGTCGCGACAGCCGTCATCGCCGGGCTGGGTCCCAAGGGATACCCGACCGCCGTTACGGCAATGATTGGATTGATCGAGGCTTAGCCGCGCCGCTCCGGAAAGAGTTCGCGCAGGCCTTCGCGCGAGGCCTTTGCCACGCCGCGCTCGGTGATCAGGCCGGTAACCAGCCGCGCCGGGGTTACGTCGAAGGCGGGGTTGCCGGCCGTGGTGCCTTCGGGCGAGACGCGCACCTGCGCGATTTCGCCGGATGCCGTCTTGCCCCAGACCAGCGAAACCTCGTCGCCGGAGCGCTCCTCGATCGGTATTTCCTTCAGGCCGTCGCCGACGGTCCAGTCGATGGTGGGCGACGGCAGCGCGACATAGAACGGCACGTCGTTGTCGCGCGCAGCCAGCGCCTTGAGATAGGTGCCGATCTTGTTGCAGACGTCGCCGTCCGCCGTGGTGCGGTCGGTGCCGACAATGACCATGTCGACCGCGCCGCGCTGCATCAGATGGCCGCCGGCGTTGTCGACGATCAGCGTGTGCGGCACGCCGTGGCCGACCATTTCCCACGCCGTGAGTTGCGCGCCCTGATTGCGGGGTCGCGTTTCGTCGACATAGACGTGGACCGGAATGCCCTCCGCCGCCGCCAGATAGATCGGCGCGGTGGCGGTGCCGTAGTCGACGGTCGCCAGCCAGCCGGCATTGCAATGGGTCAGGATGTTGACGGTCTCGCCCGGCTTCTTTTTCGCGGCAATCGCGCGGATGATTTCCAGCCCGTTGCGGCCGATGCCGCGATTGAGTTCGATATCCTCGTCGGCGATCTCGGCGGCGCGCTTGTAGGCAGCCTTGGCGCGTTCGCCATTGGGCAGCGACCGAAGCAGGTTGCGCATCTCGTCGAGAGCCCAGCGCAGATTGATCGCGGTCGGGCGCGTCTCGTGCAGCTTCTCCCAGGCGGCGTCCAAGGCTTCGTCAGAAGGGTCATCGAGCGTCTGCAAAGCCATGCCGTAAGCCGCCGTCACGCCGATCAGCGGCGCGCCGCGCACCCACATGTCGCGGATAGCGGTCGCAATCCCGTCCACTGTGCCGACAGTTTCGATGCGAAAATCATGCGGCAGCCAGCGCTGGTCGATGATGTCGACCGAGCGGCCGTCTTCATTCAGCCAGATCGTCCGGTAGTGGCGGTCTCCGACATTCACGCGACTTTCTCCTTTTCGATCAGACCGGCCAGCGTATTGATTTCATCGAGGCTGTGGATGTGGCGGCGGTTGACGACGAGATGCCGGCCGAATTTCAGCGCCTTCGTCTCGCAGGCGGCGCGCAGATCCTCGTCCTCGATGGTCTCGAAATCGGCGTTGTGGGCGAGGCCGAGAATGCGGCGGTGAATCTCGACGCCGGCAAAGCCCAGCATATCAGTCCAGATGCCGTGCAGCACATGATCGAGCGCCTGCTCGCTGCCGAAGATATCGCCGCGATCTTCGAACAGGCTTTTGGCGTAGAGCATGCCGCTGCGTTCGGTCCGCCACAGATGCGCGAACTCGGTGCGGAAGACCGACCATGTCTCGACGATGACGCCGAGCAGATAGCCGCGCTGAGCCTCACGGCTGCCACCCAGCTCATGGCCGCGCTGCGAGAAGAACGCCATCCAGAAATTCGCCAGCAGCATGCCGACATCGAAGGCCATCGGGCCATAGAAGGCGAATTCGGGATCGATGATCCGCGTGTCCTCATCAGTCACCATGATGGAGCCCGAGTGGAGGTCGCCATGCAGCAGCGTCTCGGCATTGGCCGCAAAGAGATGCTTCAGCTTCTGCGCCTCCACCTTGAGATCGCGGTCGGCGCGCAGCTCAGTGACGATGCCATCGAGCTGCGGCGTGGTGTGGCGATTCATCGCCGCTTCGAAATAGGGATCGGTGAAGACGAGATTTTCGGTGATGTCGCAAAGCTCGGCATTGTCGGCAAACAGCGCCAGATCCTCCTTGCGCGCCCGCGCCTTCATGTGGAGGTCGGAGCCGCGGAACAGGGTGCGGGCCATAAACAGGCCGAGGTCGCGCGCGATCTTCGGCGGGGTGCGTCCCTCGATCAGCGCCCGGCGCAGGATGATGTGCGGCGACAGATACTCCATGACGATCAGCGCCTGAACTTCGTCGAAATGGTGGATCGCCGGCACCGTGCCCTTGCCGGCGCGGGCTTCCTGCCTTGTCAGCGCGTGATATTCGAAGAAGGACCGCTTCAGCGGCAGCGGCCAGCTATCGCCGACGAGACGGACATAAGGCAGCGCCTGCTTGACGACCACGCTGCCCTTGTCGCCCTCAACGATGAAGACGAGGTTGAGATTGCCATCGCCGACCTCGCGCACTTTCCACTTGCCGGTGTCCGTGCCGATGCGTGCGGTGACCGCCTCCGTGCCGCCCAGCCGCGACGCCAGCGTCTCGATCGACAAAGCCTCGAATGTCATCACTTTCGTCACCGGTTCCTCCCGTCGCCTGCCTGCTCCAAGCATGACGGACCAGACAAGACCATGAAAGGGGTAGCTCACCATTCTGTCAAATGTCAATCGTATTGACATTTGATGATGCGCTTCATAGCATCCTGTTCATTGGGAGGAAATGAATGGTCGAGGGTGCCGTGTTCCGCGCTGCGGGCCTGAAGAAATCCTTTGGTCCCATTCAGGTGCTTGGCGGGGTCGGGCTGGAACTTCACGCGGGTGAGGTGACGGTGCTGATGGGCGCCAATGGCGCCGGCAAGTCGACGCTCGTGAAGATCGTCAGCGGCGTCTACAGCCTCGACCAAGGTGAAATCACCCTCGACGGAAAGCCCTTCCAGCCGGCCACTCCTGCAGAAGCCATTCGCGCCGGCGTAGTGACGGTGCATCAGAACATCGCCGACGGCGTGGTTGCTGCGCTTGATGTCGCCACCAACCTCACGCTCGACCGGCTGAACGGCAAGGGCGCGCCTCTCCTGTTCAATCCACGCCGCGTGCGCCGCGAGGCCCGCAAGGTCGCGGATGCGATGGGCCTGTCGATCGACCTCGACGCCCAGATCGCAGACCTGTCGCTGGCCGACCGGCAGATGGTGGCGATTGCGCGCGCCATGGCGCATGAGCCCAAGGTGCTTATCCTCGACGAGCCGACCTCGTCGCTCTCCAGCGCCGAAGCCAACCGGCTGTTCAAACTGATCGACCATCTGCGCGGGCGCGGCGTGGCGATCCTCTACATCTCGCACCGCATGTCCGACATCCGCCGGCTTGCCGACCGCATCATCAGCCTGCGTGACGGCGTCATTGCCGGCGTGTTCGGGGAAAAGCCTCTCGACTATGAAGGCGCGGTCAATGCCATGCTCGGCCAGAAGATCGGTCTCAGCGCGGTTGCCGTGCGTCATGCCGACGGGGCGATCTTTTCTTCCGAGCATTTGAAAATTGCCGAAGGATCGACGCCCTTTTCGCTGACGCTCGGCGACGGCGAGATCGTCGCCATCACCGGCCTCGTCGGCGTCGGCAAGACGGCGCTGGCCGAAACGCTGTTCGGACTGCGCAAGCCATTAGCCGGCAATATGAATTTGAATGGCCGGCCCTATGCGCCGAAATCGACGAGCGAGGCCATCGATGCCGGCGTGTTCCTCGTGGCCAAGGACCGCGCCGAAAACGGCATCGTCCACGACTTCAACATCTACGAGAATATGAGCCTGCCCTTCCTCCAGCGTCTGTCGCGCATGGGCATACTGCGGCGGGGCGCGGAACGCACCACGGCGCGGCAGCAGATCAGCGATCTCGGCATCGTCTGCCGCACCGAGCGGGACGAGATGGGCACGCTTTCGGGCGGCAACCAGCAGAAGGTGATGGTGGCGCGCTGGATGTCGCAGAATGCGCGGCTGTTCATTCTCGACGAGCCGTTCCAGGGCGTCGACATCGCCGCGCGCCGCGACATCGCCGCCAAATTGCGGGCCAGTTCCGCCGGACGCACCACGCTCATCTTCGTCACTGAACTCGACGAGGCGCTCGAAACCGCCGACCGCATTCTGGTGATGTCCGAACACAGCATCGTCGGCGAACACCGCAATGCCGAAGTCGACATGGACCGACTGCTTGCGGAGATCGCCGGGCAGCCGGTACGGGGCGCCGCATGAGGCTACAAAGACACAGGAGCCAGGACAGAATGCATTTCATGACGATTTCGGCGCGCGCCGGCGGAGGCTGCGCGGAATGACAGTGCGTGACCTTGCAATGCGCTACGGCTTCCTCGCGCTTCTGGCGGCGATGATTGCCTATTTCGCCGTTTCGGCCAGCGGATTCGTCTCGCCGCAAAGTGCGGTCTTCATCTTCCAGTCGGTCGCGATCACCGGCGTCCTGGCGCTCGGCGTCACCGCCACGCTGGTCGTCGGCGGCTTCGACCTGTCGATCGGCTCGGTCGCCACGACGGCGATGATGGCGGCCGCCTATGTCATGGTGGTGCTGGAACAGAATGCGCTTGTCGCCGTCATCGTCTGCCTGGCTATCGGCGTCATCGTCGGCCTGATCAACGGCTTCCTGATCGTCTATATGCGCGTGCCGGACCTGCTTGCGACGCTCGGCATGATGTTCCTGCTGGTCGGCCTTCAGCGCATCCCGACCGAGGGCCGCTCCATCGCCACCGGCATGACCATGCCCGACGGTTCGGTGGCGAGCGGCACCTTCAGCCCGGCCTTCCTGGCGCTCGGGCGCCACCGCTTCGATTTCTTCATTCCCAACCTCGTGCCGGTCTCGGTCGTGGTGCTTCTGATCCTTGCCGTGCTGATCTGGTTCTTCCTCGAATACACGCGTTTCGGGCGCATGATGTATGCGGTGGGCAGCAACGAACGCGCAGCCCAACTCGCCGGCGCGCCTGTCAAGGCATACAAGATCTGGGCCTATGTGATTTCCGGCATTTTCGCCTCAATCGGCGGGATTTTGCTGGCCGCCCGGCTTGGACGCGGCGACATCGCATCGGGTAACAATCTGCTGCTGGATTCCGTTGCCGCAGCGCTCATCGGCTTTGCCGTTCTGGGTGCTGCAAAGCCCAACGCCTTCGGCACGGCGATAGGCGCGCTCTTCGTCGGCATCCTGTTGCAGGGGCTGACGATGATGAACGCGCCCTACTACACGCAGGACTTCGTCAAAGGCGTGGTTCTGGTGGTTGCGCTGGTCTTCACCTTCGCATTGTCGAGGAGTGGCCAGAAATAGGTTTGATACTTTTGAACTCAGGTTTTCAGTGGAGGAAAGTCATGAAGATCGATCGCAGAACTCTCGGTAAAATGGCAATGGGCCTGGTCGGCGCCACCTGCCTGATGCAACTGCCGGCCATGGCCCAGGACAAGCCTGCGCCCTTCGACAATCCCGGCAACGTCAAGATCGCGCTGGTGCGCTATCTCTCGACCGGCGATTTCTTCCAGGCCTATCTGTCGGGCGTGGAAAGCCAGGCAAAGGCGCTGGGTGTTGACCTGCGCGTGCTCGACAGCCGCCAGGATGCTGCCCTTCAGGCCGACATGGTCGACCAGGCGATCGCGCTTGGCGTCAACGGCATCATCATCCAGCACGGACTGACCGAATCCATGAAGGAAGCGGCACAGCGCGCGGTCGATGCCGGCATCAAGGTCGTCGCCTTCGACGTCAATGTCGAGAACGACAAGATCCCGCAGATCGAGCAGTCGGACCGCGACCTCGCCCGGCTGGCGCTGGAGCAGGCCATCAAGGACAATGGCGAAAGCTGGAAGGCCGGCTATGTCTATGTCGCCGGCATCGCCCCGCTCGACCGCCGCAACGAGACCTGGGTGGACTTCAAGAAGAAATATCCGGGCATCGAGGAGAAGGCGATGTTCGGCACGCTTGACAATCCGATCGCCAATTCGGTCGCCAACCAGGCGCGCTCGGTGATCACCGCCAATCCTGACATCAAGGTGATGTTCGCCCCTTATGACGAGTTCGCCAAGGGCGTGAAGATCGCCGTCGACGAGGCCGGCCTGTCCTCCGACATCAAGATCTACTCGGCCGACATCTCGACCTCCGACATCGCCGCGATGCGCGAGTCGGGCAGCGCCTGGGCCGCCACCGCCGCCACCAACCCCGCCGTCGTCGGCCAGGTCTCGGTGCGCGCGCTGGCACAGCTTCTGGCCGGCGAAGACCCGGGCAAGAGCGTCATCGTTCCGCCGACGCTGATCACCCAGAAGGATCTCAACGACAACGACATCAAGAACATGGAAGACCTGTCGGCCAAGCTGCCGCAATTCGCCCATGCCGATGTCGCCATGCCTGCCTGGATGCCGAACCCGAACGCGAAGTAAGAGGCGTTTTCTGAACGGAACGAGAAGGGCGGCTCACGGGCCGCCCTTTTTCTTGCATGCCGGATATCCAAAGCATATATCTGGATATCTGAAGGAGATATCCGATGGCCCTGTTTATCCGGGACGAAACCGTGGATCGCCTCGCAAGCGAAGTGCAAAAGGCCCTGAAAACGACCACCAAGAAGGAAGCCGTCCGCATTGCGCTGGAGCACGAATTGGAGCGAGCGCGGCGAGCACGCCCGCTGACCGAAGTGGTCGCTGATCTTCAGGCCAGAGTTGCAGCACTTGGGCCCGGCGACCCGGACTTTGACATGAAGCGCTTCACCGACGAAATGTGGGGCGATATCTGATGTTCGTCGACGCCTCGGTGATCGTTGCCATTCTGAGCAAGGAATCTGACTGGGACATAACACTCCGAAGGCTCGAAGCGCACGAAGCGCCGCTCTACATCTCGCCGCTGGTGCGCTTCGAAGTTGTCCAGGCTTTGGCCCGAAAACGGGCCAGTCATTCAGCCAAGCCTTCGGCGGCGGCGATCGAAGAGGCTGATCTGATTCTCGATGCCTTCATTACGCGTTTGCGGATCGAAGAGATTGCAGTCTCGGTGCAAATCGGTGCGCTCGCGGTCAAAGCCAGCATGCGCTACGGCAAAGCGGTCGGTCATCCGGCCGACCTCAACTTCGGCGACTGCTTCGCCTATGCCTGCGCCAAGGCGCTCGACGTCCCCCTTGCCTACAAGGGCAACGACTTTGCGTTGACCGACATCGCTTGAGGCGGCGGATCGGCTAAATCCACCGCCCGACCTCGCTGATCCCTACCTACCGCAACGCCGCCGCGATATTGCCGCCGTCGACGGTGGTCACATCAGCCGTCGTACGTTCGGCGAGCGCCTGATGCAGGAAGGCCAGCGCCACGTCCTCGGCCGTCACCTCCTGCCCGAGCAGATTGCCCGACATGTAGTCCTTTTCCGACAGGCCGCGCGCGGTCGAGCGGCTGGCGATCATGGCGTCGGTGAGTAGGCCGGAGCGGATGCGGTCGGCATTGACCGCGTTGGAGCGAATGCCGAGCGCGCCATATTCTAGTGCATATTGCCGCGACAGGAACAGCGTCGCTGCCTTGGGCAGGCCATAAGCGCCGAACTTCGCGCCGGGATTGACCGCCTGCTTGGAAGCGTTGAACAAAAGCACGCCGCCGGTGCCCTGCTCCCTAAAGATGCGCACGGCATTCTGCGCCACGCTCTGGTGGGCGAAGAAATTCAGCTCGAAGCTCTTGCGCAGCAGCGCATCGTCGATGTCGCCGATCGCGCCTTCCCAGGCTGCACCGGCATTGGAGACGACGATATCGACGCCGCCATAGGTGGCCACCGCTGCATCGAAGGCCGCGCGCACGTCTTCCGGCTTCGTGATATCGCCGCCGACGCCGATTGAATTGTTGCCGGCCTTCTTGGCGACCTCCGCCGCCTTGGCGGCATCGAGATCGACCACCACGACATGCGCGCCGGTCTGCGCGAACAGCTTGGCGGTCGCCGCCCCGATTGCGCCGGCGCCGCCCGTCACCAGCACCACCTGTCCGGTCAGCGGCTTGGGCTTGTTGGAGGCGAGCTTGGCCTGCTCCAGCGACCAGTATTCGAGGCCGAACAGTTCAGCGGCGCTGAGCGGGTGGAAGTCGCCGACGGCTTCGGCACCACGCACTGCCTCGATCCACATCTCACCGACATCGGAAGCGATTTTCGCATCCTTCAGCGTGCGGCCATGGCCGAACATGCCGAGCCCCGGCACCAGCGACAGGCGCGGCATCGGGTCGAGCATGGTGCGCTCGACATCGTCCAGTGCATTGTTGGTGTCGAAATAGCTGCGGTAATCCTTCTCGAAGGCCGCGACATGCTCGCGGATCGCCTTCTTATAGTCGCCAAGTTTTTCGGCGTCCGGTGCCGGCAGCACCATCGGCCCGGTCTTGATGCGGATCGAAAGATCGGGCGTGCTGACGCCCTGTTTTGCCAGCGCTGCGAGGTTCGGCCGGTTGAGGAACTCGACGATCGAAGGCGAGGTGCGGAAGTCGCTGACCATGCGATCGAAGCGGCCCTCGCCGCGGTCGAAGGCGACCGCGCCGCGCAGGAAAGAGGCAAAGTCGGCCGGCTTGGCGAGCGTCTTCGGCAAGGCAATCAGCTTCGGTGCAGGCTTGGCATTTTTTGCCACATAATCCTCGGCCACCGTCACATGATGGATCATGCGATCGTAAGCTTCCTTTGCATTGTCGCCGAAGGTGAAGATGCCGTGCTTGTCGAGGATGAGGCCTTCGACGCTGGTGTCGGCGTCGAACACTTCGGCTGCCGCCTTGGCAAGATCGAAGCCCGGCATGATGTAGGGAACGTATCCCATCTTCGGGCCAAACACCTTGCGGATCAGCGCCTCGCTGTTCTCGCCCTGGTCGACGATGGCAAGCACGGCGGTCGAGTGGGTGTGGTCGACAAATTTGTGCGGCAGGAAGGCATGCAACAGCGTTTCCACCGACGGGTTGGGCGACGACGGATCGATGAGATTGGCGCGCTGCAGGGCGACCATATCCTCATCGGACAGCCTGTCGAGCGCACGGGCCTTGAGCAGCGATCCCATCTTCACCGCGGGCAGGCCCTGCGGCTCGATGACGGCCATGTCCCAGCCGCTGCCCTTGACGCAGAGCACGTCCCATTCGTCGCCGACAAAATCCTTCACCCGCATCTTGGCCGAGGTGTTGCCGCCGCCATGCAGCACCAGCCGCGGCTCGCCGCCGAGCAGGCGCGTGGTGTAGACGCGGAGCGCCAGATCGCGCGCGACGCCCTTCTTGGCATAGGCCTCGACAAGCGCTTCGGCTTCGGCGTCATTCCAAAGGTTTTTCATGCTCTCTTCCCGTATCGCGTGTTCTTGAAGGTTCGTTGATTTGTCGAGTCAGGCCGAAGCCCTGACCGATGGCTTCGCCGCGCGCGCCAACAGCCGCCGCGCCATTTCAGCGGTGATCACCAGATGCGAGCACAGGCCGCCGGCAAGGGCAGCGAGCAGCGGCTCAAGCTTGCTGTCTTCCTGGATCACCACCATGCGCCGCCTGATTGCCCGGATCGAATTGAGGTCTGCCGAAATGATGCGGCGATTGTAATCGCAGTCGAGCAACGTTCCGTGACGGTCGATCATCTGGCCGGCAACGACGCCGGCCGCGCCATTGTCACGCAGCGCATGCACTTCGCTCGGGCTCATCGCGCCGCATTTGACGACATGGCTGTCCTCATCGACCGTGCCGATCGAATAGAGTGCCAGGTCGCAGTCGGCGACGCTTGCCAATTGTTCGCGGATGACCGGCTCGTCGCGCAATTCCCGCGCCAGCCGTTCCGAACTCAGCACCAGCGGCGCATAGAAATTCAGGCCCTTGGCATTGAGCCGCCGGGCAATTTCCATAGTGCACTGGTCGGGCCGGTAGGAATAAGGCGCGCCGAGATTACCGCAGAGCTGCACCACCGTGACATCCTGAAGGTCGGCGAATGGCATGACGTCGGCCATGGAATAGACCGTGCGGCCCCAGGCGACGCCAATGCGCTGGCCGCGCTCGACCAATTCCAGAAAGACGCTCGCCGCCACCACCGGCACTTCGGCAGCAGCATCCGGCCCGTCACGTTCCGGTGAAACCACCCAGACGGTGTCGAGGCCGAAGGCGTCCTCGACCTCGCGCGCCAGCACGTCCTGGCTGAAAAGCTGCGTCGAAGTCGATATGGTGACGATGCCGGTATCTCGCGCCTTGCGCAGATACATGGCGACAGATGCGCGCGAAATGCCGAGCTGCTTTGCAACCTCGTCCTGGCGCAAGCCATGCGTATAATAGAGCCATGCGGCCTTATGGATGATCTGATCTGTCGCCCGGATCGCCATCGCTCCGCTCTCCCATTTTTTACATTATTCACTGAGGCTGACAAAAGTCAATCGATCCCGCTTCTGTCGCGCGAAGGGTATTCTCCGACGGTCCCAGCGGTGGAACCACCCCCACCCCTAGCCCCTCCCCGCAAGGGGGAGGGGGACGATTTCATCACTTTTTTGCTGCCAAGAACGTTGAAGTTTGCAGCTAGGCGGGCGCGCGCAAAAGTTC
>NZ_JAAKZG010000007.1 GCF_011045115.1 Mesorhizobium zhangyense | reverse complement strand
CGCTTTAACCGCATCATGCCATCCTAAGAGAACAAATCTCCTAGGACAGCCCCTTACTTTTTCTATCTTCTAAAGAAAGAGGCAAGCATATTTTATTGTTTCATATAGGCCATAGAGTGGCGTCGCGTTCCAGCAGCCGAAGGGCTGTCAATCGGGAGTTTCCATGACCATCCAGAGTAAATTCAGCCGCCTCGGCACTGACGCAGCGCCCGGACAAGAGGTGCGCCAGCTGTCCGGCAGCCTCGACTCAGTGTTGCGTGGTGACACGATCGCCGGGCGGCCGGTGGACTTCTCGCACGGTGATGTGGACGCGTTCACCCCAACACCCCACTCATTCGAGGTCTTCTCAGCGGGCGTCGAAGCCGGCGGCAAGCAGGCCTACACGGAATACCGCGGTGATCTGGGCATCCGCGAAGAACTCGCCGAGCGGCTGGCCAGCTTCACCGGAGCGCCTGTCGATGCCCGCGATGGCATGATCATTACCCCCGGCACCCAGGGCGCGCTATTCCTGGCCGTCGCCTCGACCGTATCGCAGGGCGACAAGGTGGCGATCGTCCAGCCCGATTATTTTGCCAACCGCAAACTGGTGGAATTCTGCGAAGGAAAAATGATCCCCGTTCGAATGGATTATGCGACGACCGAGGGTGCTGCGGGTCTCGATCTTGGCCAGTTGGAAGACGCGTTCAAATCGGGGGCAAAGGTGTTTCTGTTCTCGAACCCCAACAATCCGGTCGGCGTCGTCTATTCTCGCGAAGAGATTGAAGAGATTGCTGTTCTGGCGAGCCGATACAACGCGACAGTCATCGTCGATCAGCTCTATTCGCGCCTTCTGTATTCTGGCGTGAATTATACGCACCTACGCGCACAGCAGGTGGATGCGGAAAATGTCGTGACCATCATGGGCCCGTCAAAGACGGAATCGCTCAGCGGCTATCGGCTGGGGGTAGCCTTTGGCTCAAAGGAAATCATCTCCCGAATGGAGAAACTGCAGGCAATCGTATCGCTGCGTGCCGGCGGCTATAGCCAGGCCGTTTTGCGCACCTGGTTCAACGAACCGGCTGGATGGATGGACGAGCGCATTCGCAAGCACCAGGCGATCCGCGATGATCTGTTGAAGGTTTTCCGCGCGACTTCAGGCATTCAAGTCCGTACGACCGAAGCAGGTAGCTACATTTTTCCGGCACTGCCGCATCTGTCCGTGGCGGGCAACGATTTTGTCCGTATCCTGCGCCTGCAAGCAGGTGTCATAGTGACACCGGGAACAGAGTTCAGCCCGTTTTCCGAAAGCAGTGTGCGCCTGAACTTCTCGCAGGACCACGCCGCTGCCGTTGCAGCCTCCAAGCGTCTCGTAACCCTTGTCGACCGGTACCGCGCATGATCGGCAACGCGGCGGATAAAAAGAACCCGGTGCCGCAGGGGTTGTACCTCCCCGCGACACGGCACGGCAGCATGATATTCACGGCCGGAATGACCCCGCGCAAGGATGGCGTACTGCAATTTACCGGACCAGTGCTCGCCGATGCAGACCCAGGCCTACATAAGGACGCGATGATCCTGGCCTGCAGCAACGCGCTGGCGGCAGCCGAAGCGCAGCTTGCGGAGGGCGAAAGCCTTTCCGCCATCCTGAGCCTCACGGTCTACATCGCTGCCGAGCCCGGTTTTACGGCACACTCGAAGCTGGCGGACTTCGCGTCCGAGTTTCTGAAATCCAGGCTTGGCGAGCGGGGAATAGGCAGCCGCGCAGCAGTCGGCGTCGCGACGCTGCCGGGCAATTCCCCCGTGGAAGTGCAACTGGTTGCAGCGGTATAGGCCGGCTATTCGCGACTACGCCGAGCGTATGTTTTCTAAAAAAATGCGCCGTACCTGACAAGTACGGCGCATTTTTTTATTCGGCTGTCAAAAGTCTGCCGTAGCGCTTGCCGACAGCCCTTACCCCATCCGCTCGGAAGCATAGGATCCGGGTGAGGCCGGAAAAACGACGGTTCGATCACCGTTGAGGAAGACGCGGCGATGAATATGTGCATGGATCGCACGGGCCAACACCTGGCTTTCCACATCGCGACCAAGCGAAACATAATCGCTTGGGCTCTGGGCATGCGTCACCCGGACAGTGTCCTGATCGATGATCGGACCCTCGTCGAGATCTGCGGTGACGTAATGCGACGTGGCGCCGATCAGCTTCACGCCCCGATCATGGGCCTGCTTGTAGGGATTGGCTCCCTTGAAGCTCGGCAGGAAAGAATGGTGGATATTGATGATCCGCCCCGACATCTTCCGGCACATCTCATCCGACAGCACCTGCATGTAGCGCGCGAGAACGATCAATTCCGCACCGACTTCCTCGACAATGCGCATCTGCATCATCTCGGCTTCGGTCTTGTTGGCCTTCGTCACCTTGATGCAGTGAAACGGAATATCGTGGTTCACGACCACTTTCTGGTAATCCATATGGTTGGAGATCACCGCCACGATGTCGATCGGTAATGCGCCGATCCGCCAGCGGTAGAGCAGATCGTTCAGGCAATGGCCAAAGCGCGAAACCATGATCACGACCTTCATCCTCTCGGTCTCGTCATGGAAGGCATAGGTCATGCCGAACGACTTGGCGGTCGCTGCAAATCCGGCGCGTAAGCCAGCGAGATCGGCGCCAGTTTCCGACTTGAAGCTGGTCCGCATGAAGAAATTGCCGCTCTCGCTGTCATCGAATTGCGAACTGTCGGTTATGTTGCATCCATTCTCAGTCAGGTAGGTGGTGATAGCGGCAACGATCCCGCGTGTGGACGGGCAAGTCACGGCTAGGGCAAACTGAGTCATGAAATCTCCTGGAAGGTCATCGGGCACGTCCTAGAACGGCGTAGCAGCACTTTCAAGCTGAAAGGATATCCGGCTCGCCGAGACCATGGGCACGGCAGCAGGCAGTGAGGGTGTTAACCAGCAGGCAAGCGATGGTCATGGGACCCACCCCACCGGGCACCGGGGTGATCGCACCTGCCACAGCGGCGGCACTCTCGAAATCAACGTCGCCGACCAGCTTCGGCTTTCCATCGCGCTCTATGCGATTGATACCGACATCGATTACCGTGGCACCCGGCTTCACCCAATTGCCCGGAATCATTTCAGGGCGCCCAACGGCAACCACGAGGATGTCCGCTGCGCTCACGATCGAAACCGGATCTGTCGCAAATGCACCATCTCATGACCACCAGCAGGATTTGCAATAGAAGAACGCCAGCCAAGTTGCATGCGGAGCTTGGCGAATCCTAAGCATTAGCGCAGGAAAGGTGAGAAAGGCCCTGTGTCCTCCCAAGCGTAGATATCCGTACGGAGATAGCGGAGCTCGTCGTCGTAGAGGGCCTTGTCGATTTCGACCCAGCATGCCGTCCGTCGCTACCGCCCAACCAGCGACATCCCCTGTCCTTCAGACGATCCTTCATGTCGAGGGGTGAGTTTGCGCGAACGGCGAGGCGGGCAGAGGACCAGCAGCCGAGCCATCCATACCGGTTCTTCGGGATTGACGAAAAAAGTCCGCGAGACTTGCCACCGTTAGGCGGCCTTACAGCGCATATTCGTGTCTTCCATCTCGCCGAGAACGCTAACCGTTCTTTTCCCGAATGCTTCCAGGTCAGGTGTTCCGACGCTTACCCTCCATAAGATCAAGTACGGCGCGCGCAGCGTCGAGCACATTGGTGCCAGGCCCGAACACCGCCACTACGCCATGGTCGAGCAGGAACTGATAGTCCTGGCGCGGCACGACACCGCCGCAGATCACGATGACGTTCTCAGCGCCCTTCTGCTTCAACGCGTCGACCAGTTGCGGCAGCAGCGTCTTGTGGCCGGCCGCCAGCGAAGAGACGCCGACGACATGCACTTTCGAGGCGATGGCCAGATCGGCTGCCTCAATCGGCGTCTGGAACAGCGGCCCTGCAACGACGTCGAAGCCGATATCGCCGAAGGCGGAGGCGATGATCTTGGCGCCGCGGTCATGTCCGTCCTGACCGAGCTTTGCGACCATGATCTTCGGCTTGCCACCGAGCGAGTTTGAAAAATTTTCGAGACGGGAAACCAGCGTCTTGAACTCCGGTTCGCTGTCATAGGCCTTGCCATAGACCTTGCGGACCACTTCCGGAACGGCGGTATGGTCGCCGAAGACCTTGCGCATGGCGTCGGAAATTTCCCCGACTGTGGCTCGGGCACGCACTGCCTCCACTGCCGCTTCTAGGATATTCCCTTGGCCGCTGGCCGCAACTTCGCCAAGTGCAGCGAGCGTTTCGGCTACTCGATTGGGATCGCGCTGCCGTTTCGTCCGCTCGATGCGGGCAATCTGCGACAGCCGTACGGCGGCGTTGTCGATGTCGAGAATGTCGATCTGGTCTTCGGTCTCGAGGCGGTATTTGTTGACGCCGACGATGACTTCCTCGCCTTTGTCGACGGCGGCCTGTCGGCGGGTCGCAGCTTCCTCGATCATGCGCTTGGGCAGGCCGGTGGCAACGGCCTTGGTCATGCCGCCCATCGCCTGGACGTCCTCGATCAGCGCCCAGGCCTTTTCAGCCAGCTCATGGGTCAGGCTTTCGACATAGTAGGAACCGGCGAGGGGATCGACGACCTTGGTGACGCCAGTCTCATGCTGGAGGATGAGCTGTGTGTTGCGGGCGATGCGGGCGGAAAACTCCGTTGGCAGCGCAATCGCCTCGTCAAAGGAATTGGTGTGCAGCGACTGCGTGCCGCCAAGGGCCGCCGACATGGCCTCGAAGGCGGTGCGCACGATGTTGTTGTATGGGTCCTGCTCCTGCAGGGATACGCCGGAGGTCTGGCAATGCGTGCGCAGCATCAGCGACGACTGTTTCTTCGGCTGGAATTCTTCCATGATGCGCGACCACAGCAACCTAGCCGCCCGCAGCTTGGCAGCTTCCATGAAGAAGTTCATGCCGATGGCGAAGAAGAAGGAAAGTCGGCCGGCGAATTCATCGACATTCAGGCCCTTGGCGATGGCCGCCCGCACATATTCGCGCCCGTCGGCCAGCGTGAAAGCCAGTTCCTGTACCAGCGTCGAGCCCGCTTCCTGCATGTGATAGCCGGAGATGGAGATGGAGTTGAACTTCGGCATCTCCCTGGCTGTATATTCGATAATGTCGGCGATGATCCGCATCGAGGGCTCAGGCGGGTAGATGTAGGTGTTGCGGACCATGAACTCCTTGAGAATGTCGTTCTGGATGGTTCCCGACAGTTGAGCGCGTGGCACGCCCTGTTCTTCGCCGGCGACAATGAAACTGGCGAGGATCGGGATCACCGCGCCGTTCATTGTCATCGAAACCGACATCTCCTCGAGCGGAATGCCGTCGAACAGGATCTTCATATCCTCGACCGAGTCGATCGCGACACCTGCCTTGCCAACATCGCCTTCGACGCGCGGATGGTCCGAATCGTAGCCGCGGTGAGTGGCGAGATCGAAGGCGACGGAGAGGCCCTTCTGTCCGGCAGCGAGCGCCTTGCGGTAGAAGGCATTGGATTCTTCGGCTGTCGAAAAGCCGGCATATTGCCGGATCGTCCACGGGCGGCCGGCATACATGGTGGCACGCGGGCCGCGCAGGAACGGCTTCAGGCCGGGCAGGGAGTCAAGCTGGTTTATGCCTTCGAGATCGTCGGCCGTGTAGAGCGGCTTGACCGCGATGCCTTCCGGCGTCTGCCAGACAATGCTCTCCGGCGAGGCTTTCAACTCGCGCTCGGCGAGTTTCTGCCAGTCATCATAGGTTACGCGGTCGCTCATCGATTTGCTCTCACTCGAATTCCATGATGAGTTCGTCAACCGCCAGGCTGGCGCCGGCCTCCGCCGCAATGCGCGCCACGACGCCCCGACGCTCGGCGCGCAGCACGTTCTCCATTTTCATGGCTTCCACAGTGGCAAGTGCTTGCCCGGCCTCGACCTGGTCTCCAGCCTTTACGGTGACTGCGGTGATCACGCCGGGCATCGGACAAAGCAGCATCTTCGACGTATCCGGCGGCAGCTTTTCCGGCATCAGCAACGCCAGTTCGGCAACGCGCGGGGTGCGCACATAGGCCACGACATCCATGCCGCGCCAGCGCAGGCGCATACCTGTTGCAGCAGGCACGGTCTTCACACCGATCGTCTCATTATCGACGGTGAATTGCGCGTGGCTGCGGCCGGGAAGCCAATCGCTGGCGACCGAGATCGAAGGGCCGTCGCCGAAACTGACGATGGTCTTGCCGCCTTCTTCCCTGACCGTGATTGCAAAGCTGTCGCCGGCCAGCGTCGCCACCCAGTCGCTGCCAATGATGCGGCGGTGATTATCCATTGACCCGGAAATCAGCACGCTGCGCTTCTGAGCCCTGAGATTGATGAAAGCAGCGATTGCCGCGAGCTTCCTTGCATCGTCCGATGACGGCTCGACGCCTGCAAAGCCGTCCGGATATTCCTCGGCGATGAAGGCGGTGGTGAGCCGGCCTTCGCGAAAACGCGGATGGTCCATGACTGCCGACAGGAATGGCAGATTGTGGCCGATGCCTTCGACCTCGAAATCGTCGAGAGCCTTGCCCATGGCGTTGATGGCTGTCAGCCTGTCGGGCGCCCATGTGCACAGCTTGGCGATCATCGGGTCGTAGTACATCGATATCTCGCCGCCTTCGAAGACGCCGGTGTCGTTGCGCACGACGATGCTATTTTCGCGAATACCCTCCGCAGGCGGACGATAGCGGCTCAGCCGTCCGATCGACGGCAGGAAATTGCGATAGGGATCCTCCGCATAGAGCCGGCTTTCCATCGCCCAGCCATTCAGCTTCACATCAGACTGGGTGAGGCGCAGCTTTTCGCCAGCGGCAACGCGGATCATCTCTTCGACCAGATCGATGCCGGTGATCAGCTCCGTCACCGGATGCTCGACCTGAAGCCGTGTGTTCATTTCGAGGAAGTAGAATTTCTTATCGGCATCGACGATGAACTCGACCGTGCCTGCCGAGAAATAGCCGACAGCCTTGGCCAGCGCCACCGCCTGCTCGCCCATGGCTTTGCGTGTTGCAGCATCCAGAAATGGCGAGGGAGCTTCCTCGATGACCTTCTGGTTGCGCCGCTGGATCGAGCATTCACGCTCGCCGAGATAGATGAGATTACCATGCTGGTCGCCCAACACCTGAATCTCGATATGGCGCGGCTGGGTGACGAACTTTTCGATGAAGATGCGATCGTCGCCGAAGGAAGATTTCGCCTCATTTTTCGACGACTGGAAACCTTCACGGGCCTCGGCGTCGTTCCAGGCAATACGCATGCCCTTGCCGCCGCCGCCGGCGGAGGCCTTGATCATCACGGGATAGCCGATCTTGCCGGCGATCTTCACGGCTTCATCGGCGTCCGCGATCAGGCCCATATGGCCGGGCACCGTCGAGACACCGGCCGATGCGGCGATCTTCTTGGAGGTGATCTTGTCGCCCATCGCCTCGATCGCCACCGGCGGCGGGCCGATGAAGGCAACGCCTTCAGCCTTCAGTGCCTCGGCGAAATTGGCGTTCTCCGACAGGAAGCCGTAGCCCGGATGCACGGCATCCGCCCCGGTTGCCTTCACCGCATCAAGGATCTTGCCGATGACGATGTAGGATTGGTTGGACGGCGGCGGGCCGATATGCACGGCCTCGTCGGCCATCTTCACATGCAGCGCCTCGCGGTCGGCATCCGAATAGACGGCGACGGTGGCGATGCCGAGCTTCTGCGCCGTCTTGATGACCCGGCAGGCGATTTCGCCGCGATTGGCGATGAGGATTTTCTTGAACATCTGCGGCCTCACAGCGGTATCGTGTCGTGCTTCTTCCAGCGCGTCTCGACGCTTTTGCCGCGTAGCGCAGCAAAGGCGCGGGCGATGCGTCGGCGCGAGGAATGCGGCATGATCACCTCATCGATGAAGCCGCGTTCGGCGGCGACGAAAGGATTGGCGAAACGCTCTTCATATTCCCTGGTACGGGCGGCGATCTTGTCCTTGTCGCCAAGTTCGGAGCGATAGAGGATTTCGGTCGCGCCCTTGGCGCCCATCACCGCGATTTCTGCGGTTGGCCAGGCGTAGTTGACGTCGGCGCCGATGTGTTTCGAGGCCATGACGTCGTAAGCGCCGCCATAGGCTTTGCGCGTGATCAGCGTCACCATCGGCACGGTCGCTTGGCTATAAGCGAAGAGCAGCTTCGCCCCATGCTTTATGACGCCGCCATATTCCTGTGCCGTTCCCGGCAGGAAACCCGGCACGTCGACCAGCGTCAGGATCGGGATGGAGAAGGCGTCGCAAAAGCGCACGAAGCGTGCTGCCTTGCGCGAACTGTCGATGTCGAGGCAACCGGCGAGTACCATCGGCTGGTTGGCGACAACGCCGACCGTCTGGCCTTCGATGCGCAGGAAGCCGGTGATGATGTTTCTGGCGAATGCTTCCTGGATTTCGAAGAAATCGCTCTCGTCGGCCAGCGCCAGAATAAGCTCGCGCATGTCGTAAGGCTTGTTGGCGCTGTCCGGCACGAGCGTATCGAGCCGCATTTCCAGCCGCGACGGGTCGTCGTAGAATGGGCGAAGCGGCGGCTTTTCACGGTTGTTGAGCGGCAGGAAATCGAACAGCGCGCGCACCTGCTCCAGCGCCTCGATGTCGTTGTCGTAGGCGCCGTCGGCGACCGACGATTTTGCCGTATGGGTGCGTGCGCCGCCGAGCTCTTCGGCCGTCACGATCTCGTTGGTGACCGTCTTCACCACGTCCGGACCGGTGACGAACATGTAGGAACTGTCACGCACCATGAAGATGAAATCGGTCATGGCGGGCGAGTAGACCGCACCGCCCGCACATGGTCCCATGATGACCGAGATCTGCGGCACGACGCCCGAGGCATCGACATTGCGCTTGAACACGTCGGCATAGCCGGCGAGCGAAGCCACGCCTTCCTGGATGCGGGCGCCGCCGCTGTCGTTCAGTCCGATCACCGGCGCGCCGTTGCGCACGGCCATGTCCATGATCTTGCATATCTTCTGGGCGTGGGTTTCCGACAGCGAGCCGCCGAGAACGGTGAAATCCTGGGAGAAGACATAGACCAGACGGCCGTTGATCGTTCCCCAGCCGGTGACCACACCGTCGCCGGCGACCTTCTGGCCGGCCATGCCGAAATCGGTGGCGCGGTGGGTGACGTACATGTCGTATTCCTCGAACGATCCCTCATCGAGGAGAACGTCGAGGCGTTCGCGTGCGGTCAGCTTGCCCTTGGCATGCTGTGCATCGATTCGCTTTTGCCCGCCGCCGAACCGGGCTTCTGAACGGCGGTCTTCAAGCTGTTCGAGAACGGCGCGCATCAGCGGTTGCCCCGCGCGTCGAGCCACTTCCAGGCGACCGGAAATACGAGAGCTGCCAGCAATGCCTTGGCGATGTCGCCGGGGATGAAAGGGATAAGGCCGAATTGCATAACCGGCCTGTCGAAACCGATTACACTGCCCAGCCAGATCAGGCCCGGCACATAGATGACAGCGGCAGCCAGAAGAGCAGCAGCCATTGCGGTCAAAGGGTTGCGATCCCATCCCCGCTCAGCAAGCCAGCCGGCCAGGGCGGCTGCCAGCAGAAAACCGATCAGGAAGCCGCCTGTCGGTCCCGTCATATAGGCAAGGCCCAGACCTTTCTCCGGTGTGCCGGCGAAAACCGGCAGACCAGCCGCACCTTCGGCAAGATAGAGCAGCACGGTGCACCACCCCAGGCTTGAACCAAGAGCCAAACCAAGGCCGATGACGACGAATGTCTGCATGGACATGGGGATTGGATAGAACGGCACCTGAATCTTGGCTGAAAGCGCAAGGAGAAGCGATCCCGCCACAACGACAAGAACATTGGTCGCAGTGAGGCGGGCGCCGGATTTCGCCGTGATTGCGGTGTAGAGGGTCATCGTTTCGCTCCCCGAGATAGGATTGGCCACCGAGTGGCTTCCATAAATCGCGGTCGGCTAGGCGGAAATGGTTGAAGAGGTATGCTTGTGTAATGTAAAGTTTTGAAAATTGTAAATTGCGAAATTGCAAACATGGCGACTCGAAAACTTTATGTAGGCCGCAAGATCCGGGAAATCCGCGAATCTCATAAGGTTACGCAAGCCGTCTTTGCCGAGCGCATCGGCATCTCGACCAGCTACCTCAACCAGATCGAGAATAATCAGCGGCCGGTTTCGGCGGCAGTGCTCCTAGCTTTAGCCGAGAACTTCCAGATCGATATCGGCGCCATCTCACTGGGAGACGACGACCGGCTGCTTTCGGCAGTCACCGAGGCGCTGGCCGATCCCGTATTCGACAACTACAAGCCCAATCTCCAGGAATTGAAGCTGATCACCCAGAATGCGCCGGGGTTGGCGCGCGCGCTGATTGCCTGTCATCAGGCCTTTCGGCGAAGCAGCGAGCAGCTTGCAAGCCTCGATGATCGTTTCGGCCAATCGAGCGCATTCAACGAGCCGACCCCTTACGAGGAGGTGCGCGACTTCTTCCATTTCGTCGACAATTATATTCACGAGCTCGATATCGCAGCCGAGCGGCTGGCCGGCGAATTGGGCATCGGCGAACGGGAGACCGGAGCTGCCCTTGGCGCCCATCTTGAAAGCCGGCACGGGGTACGTGTGGCACGCGCGGCGGCAGACGAGGATATCATCCGGCGCTTCGATGCCAGGTCAAAGCTGCTCTTCCTGAACCCTTATTCGCCAACTGCAACCCGCAATTTCCAAATAGCTTTCCAGATCGCCGAGTTGGAAATGGGTGAAGAAGTGACGGCATTAGCGCGAAAGGCGAACTTCCGCTCCGCTGAAGCTTTCGAGATATGCAGGATTGGCCTCTACAACTATTTTGCCGGCGCACTGATCCTGCCATACCAGTTGTTCCTTTCTGAGGCCAAGGAACTGCGTCATGATCTGGAACTTCTGGCCGCGCGCTTCGGCGCAAGCATCGAACAGGTCGCACATCGCCTTTCGACCCTGCAGCGACCGGAACTGAAAGGCGTTCCGGTCTTCTTCGCCCGCATCGACCGGGCCGGCAACATAACCAAGCGTCACAGTGCTGCGAAATTGCAGTTCGCCCGTTTCGGCGGAGCCTGTCCCCTATGGAATGTCCATCAGGCATTCGAAACTCCGGGCCGCCTCATCCGTCAATTGGCCGAGACCCCGGACGGCGTGCGCTATCTCAGCGTCGCGACCGAACTGGCCAAGGCCGGTGGCGGCTTCAACGCGCCGCAGCGCCGCTACGCCATCGCGCTCGGATGCGAGATCGCCTATGCCGGCGCCTTCGTCTACGCCGACAAGATCGACCTCGGAAACCGGGCAGCGTTCGATCCGATCGGCATCTCCTGCCGCATCTGCGAGCGCACCAACTGCCAGCAGCGTGCCGTACCACCATTGAAACGCAAGATCATGGTCACTCCACACAGTCGAGGTGCAATACCTTACGAGATCGTCTGAGTGAAAATATCACTGCGGCATTTGGGTCATAGTACGAATTTCGACGACAAGATGGACTGATCGATTCAGTAAGGACGCTTCGCAGACCACAGTCGGCTTGCGAATGCGTAGTTTGAGGCACGATTCCAGGAGCAAAGGACGATCCGGCCGCGTGCGACGACTGTCCTGACGTTCGCAGCGAGGGAACGACGAAAAAGCCGTGCACCCCAAAATATCCTCTGCTCGTGGTCGGATAACGCCCTGCGCCTATACAATAGAGTTTCAGAGCGCTTTCGAAGTTGCGCATCCGAGCACCGGGCCGCCGGGGCGGGTTTGTCGCCACTCAAACCCGTAGCGATCGTTTTGCAAGCTAACTGTCACTTATTCCAAAGCTGGGTCTCCAGCCCCATATCGGTCAGCGACTTTGCCTGACATCGTCGCGGCCAGGAATTCCCGTCGAATGGTCTCCAGGCGTTCCCAGCTTTGCAGGTCAGGAAGAGACGGTACGGTAACAAGCTCCCGATTCTCCAGACCCGCCAACGCCGCTTCGACGAGTTCATCAGCACTGAGGTAGGCGGCGGCGGGAAAGACAGATCCGTCCATTCCCTGACTGGAAAAGAATTCAGTCCGGACAGGCCCCGGCATGACAAGCTGGATACTCACATCCGTCTCGGCAAATTCCATTTGCAGGGAACGTGTGAAGTTCAGCACAAATGCTTTCGAGCCGCTGTAGATGGCACCGCCTGGAGACGGCGCATGCGCAAGCACTGAGCCGATATTTACGAGCAACCCTGCGTTCTTGCGTTTGAAAGCAATCAGAGCGGCCCGTGACAACCGCGTAAGAGCAACGATATTCAACGTAACGGTTCGCTCGACACTTTGCGTGGACGAGTCTGCAAGGAAACCGAGACCACCAGCACCGGCATTGTTTATAACGCCAGAGAAGTCGTCGCGGGTAAGGCGCTCTTCTAGGCGGCCGAGATGAACGGCGTCTTCGAGGTCAGCGACAATGGTTTCCGCATCAGCGCTGAAATCGGACCTCAGCCTTTGTGCCAGCGCTTCAAGGCGATCCTTTCTCCGCGCGAGAAGGCTCAGTTTGTGCCCGCGTCCGGCAAGTTTTATGGCGTACGCTTCTCCGATCCCGGAAGATGCGCCGGTGATGAGAATGCGACCGTCTTTTGGTATGATAGACATCTGTGTCTCCCAGAAGAACTATGCGTGGGTGCGGGGAGAAGCGCGGTTCTCGCTCATCCAGCGCTTTTCATCTTCGGTGCCTTCCCGTGGTGGAAAATGCCCCTGGATGGTCCAGAGATCGAACGGCGTTTCATCGATGTGGATTTCCCAGTCGTAACCGCGTTGCGAGATCCAGGGAGCCAGGATTTCGTTGATCCTGTTGAAGAAGCCGACCTTCATTGCATCGGATGTGAAGGTCCGGGCAACATGATCGACCCAGATACGGACAAACTGTGCGTTAGGCTCTCCCCCAATGTAGAAATTGTCGGCATTGACCTCCTGGAAGATCACGCCGACATAGAAGCGCGGCATCATGCGGCCATAGAGGTCAGACAGCGACTGCGAGATCGCCTTCTTGTCTTTCTGCGAATAGGCGCCGACCGGATGATAAACTTTCCAAAGTGGCATTCTCGTTCTCCACGCATGTTGAATGGGTGCCCCGCTTCAGCACCTGCGGGGACCACAAGCATCCTTAAAGATGTTGTTTGACATCTAAATATCTGTTAGATGTCAGTCAACATCTTTTTGGAGCAAGGCCATGCGCGTGAGCCGTGAACAAGCCCGCCAGAACCGGGAACGAGTTGTATCTATGTCCAGCGCCCTCTTTCGCGAGAAGGGCATGGATGGCGTGGCTATCAATGATCTGATGAGCGAGGCCGGACTGACCCATGGCGGCTTCTACAAGCAGTTCAATTCCAAAGCGCAACTCGTTGAGGAGGCTTGTACGGCTGCGCTTGCGCAGACATTTGGCTTCTGGGAAGACTATCTGGAGGACACTGCGGATCGTCGCGCCGCGTTCATCCACGCTTACCTGTCGGACAGGCACCGCGACAATGTAGCTCAGGGATGTCTTCTGCCGGCGCTGGCAGGCGAGGCAGCCCGACAGCCGGAAAACATCCGCAGTGTATTCACGCAGGCGATTCAAGCCTATGCCAGCTTGCTGGACGCGCCATCCGAAGAGCAGACAAAGGACAGTCGTTCACAAGCCCTCCGGACCCTCTCTGAGATGGTAGGCGCGGTCTTGCTGTCCCGCACCTCAAATGATGCAGCGCTATCGCAAGAACTGCTTCAAGCGGTTCGGACGCATCGTAACGGGGCTGCTGGTTGAAGCGGATGTCGCGCGAGGACGGCAGGACGATTTTCTGAGTAGCAGTAGCCATCGGGATAATCTCGATTCGGAAAAGATGCTCGAAGCTCTCAAAGCAGCCTACGATCACCTCATCAAGACAAGCGACTATACGAAAATCCTTGAGAAAACCGACACAGCCTACGGCGCCACGGACGCCGCAGTGATCTACAAGGAAGGATCGACACCGCCGAAATACGGGTTCTAAAGATCGGAGGCCCCATCCATCGGCGGGGCCTTTCGATGTTGATTTTCGCAGAGAGCTGATACCGCACCAAAAAGCCATACAGCTTACTGACCTCGCGTCGGGAAATAGAGAAAAGATGCTTGGCTGCGAACTGCGGCGCACCCAGCATGCTGATCAGATCGCGGGAGATTTCTGTAGCGAAGATTGCCTTCCACACTGCATTTTATGCGACTTTCGAGTGCAAATCACGAGCACGGAAGGCGTGATGGGTTGGATTCCAATTCGCCACTTAAGTTAGCTTGGAGCCCGACAGCAGCCAAGCGGGCCTAGCACCTTCAACGGAATCGAACGGCCACTAGGATTACTTGGCACCGGGATGGCTAAGCGAGTTTCGCTTTTGCTCTGCTTCTGCGCCTGCTCAGGCTTCACGCCAAAGTGTAGGCGGTCTTGATGGTTGTATAGAACTCGTTGGCGTTTTTGCCCTGCTCGCGCGACCCGTACGACGAGCCTTTGCGGCCCCCGAACGGCACATGGAAGTCGACCCCCGCCGTCGGCAGGTTAACCATCACCATGCCGGCTTCCGCATTGCGTTTGAAATGCGTCGCATGCTTGAGGCTCGTCGTGGCGATGCCGGAGGAAAGGCCGAATGGCGTGTCGTTGGCGACGGCCAGCGCCTCCTCATAATCCTTGACGCGGATGACCGCGGCAACTGGGCCAAAAATCTCTTCGCGCGAGATACGCATGTCGTTCGTCGCCTCAGTGAAGAGTGCCGGCTGAAGGTAGAAGCCAGGCGTATCGCGCTTCAGAAGCTCGCCGCCGAAGGCAAGCTTTGCGCCTTCTTGTCTGCCGATTTCGATGTAATCCGTGTCCTGTTTCAACTGCGTCTCATCGACGACCGGACCGATATGGGTGCCTGCCTTCAGGGCATCGTCGATTACGACGCTTTTCAGGCGCTCGCCCGCGGCGGCAACGAACCGGTCATGGATAGCTTCCGTGACGATGATTCGCGAGGAGGCCGTGCAACGCTGGCCGGTCGAGAAAAAGGCCGAGTTGACGGCAGCTTCGACCGCGACATTGAGATCCGCATCGTCGAGCACGACGAAAGGATTCTTGCCGCCCATTTCGAGCTGGTACTTGCGGTTATGTTCTACGGAGGCAGTGGCGACGCGCTTGCCGGTACCGGTAGAGCCGGTGAACGTGACGGCATGGACGTCTGGACTGTCGAGCATCGTCTGGCCGACGACGGAGCCCTTGCCCATGACAAGGTTCAGCACCCCCTTCGGCAGGCCGGCGCGGACCAAAATGTCGACGATCGCCCAAGAGCAGCCCGGGACGAGTTCAGCCGGCTTGAAGACGACCGTGTTGCCGTAGCAGAGCGCGGGCGCGATCTTCCAGGCGGGGATGGCGATCGGGAAGTTCCACGGCGTAATGACGCCGACGACGCCGACCGGCTCACGGGTAATCTCGACGCCGATGTTCGGGCGCACCGAGGGCAGCAACTCGCCGGCAAGGCGCAGGCACTCGCCTGCGAAAAAATCAAAGATCTGGCCGGCGCGCACGGTCTCGCCGATTCCTTCAGCGAGCGTCTTGCCTTCTTCTCGCGACAGCAGGCGACCGATTTCGTCCCTGCGAGCGAGAATCTCGTCGGCGGTCTTGCGCAGGATGGCATGGCGCTCGAGGATGCCGGAGCGCGACCAGGATGGGAAGGCAGCCTTGGCCGCCGCGATTGCCGCCTTGGTATCTTCAACAGAGCCCCGAGCGTACTCGCCCACTACGTCGCCGGTATTGGACGGGTTGATGTTTTTGGTCGCATCGCTGCCGACCCATTCGCCGGCAATCAGGTTCTGGTGGATCGTCATGTTATCTCCGACTGCTGGGTGAACTGGCGCATAGCGGCAGGCCGAGCCGCCCCTGTCAATGACATGGATGGCCCTTTCCTGGCTAGCGCTTGTGTTGCTCAATCAAGGCTTCCATCATCGAAATTTCCTCGGCTGTCAGATCCTGCAGCGGCGAGCGAACGGGACCTGCATCAAAGCCCTGAAGGCGTACGCCGGCCTTGATGGCGGACACGGCATAACCCTTCGCACGGTTGCGGATCGCCATAAACGGGTAGAAGAAGCCGTTCAAGATTTCCTCGCATCTGGCGCGCTCACCGGCACGCAGTGCCTTGTAGAATTCCAGCGCCAGGCCCGGGACGAAGTTGAAGACGGCGGAAGAATAAGTGGTGAAGCCGGCTCCGAGATAGGCTTCGGCAAAGAGTTCAGCCGTCGGCATGCCGCCCAGATAGGTCAGGCGATCACCCATCTTCGCGGTAATCTGGCGGACGAGGCCGATGTCGCCAGTGCCGTCTTTGAAGCCGACGAGGTTCGGGCATTCATCGCAAAGCCGAGCAAGGGTATCGGCCTGAAGAACGGAATTGTCGCGGTTGTAGACCATCACACCCATGCCGGTGGCCTGGCACACCGCCTTGATATGCCGGTAAAGACCTTCTTGCGGCGCATCGATGAGATAGTGCGGCAGCAGCAAGATGCCATCTGCACCCGCCTTTTCGACGGATTTGGCAATCGAGACAGCAATATTGGTGCCGTAGCCACAGCCGGATACGATTGGCGTCTTGCCGGCTGCTTCCTTGGCGACACGTACGATCTGCGGAATTTCCTCCGGCGTCAGCGAAAAGAACTCGCCCGTCCCGCCGGCGGCAAACAGCGTGGCCGCCTCGAAGCCGGAAAGCCAATTGACATGCTCCGCATAGCTTTTGGCGTTGAAGTTTCCCTCGGCATCGAAATGCGTTACCGGGAATGAGAGAAGGCCGGCGCCCAGCGCGTGCTTCAGGTCTTCGGTTTTCATGGATGTAACCCTCCGTTAGAGGCCGCAGCGAAGAATGCCGATGCGGCCTGATTGAAACTGGTTGTTGTCGACTTTGCTCAGCCCTCGAGTGAACGCACCATGGTGGCAAGGCGCGCGCAGGCGCTCTCCAATTCAGGGTCGGAGGCCGCGATCGAGAGGCGTATGAACCCCGGTGCGCCGAACGCGGCACCGGGCACGCTCGACAGGCCGAAACGATGCAGAAGATGCGAGGCGAACGCCGTGTCGTCGGCGATGATCTCTCCATTCGCCGTCTTCTTGCCGAGCAGCCTTTCGACGCCGATGAAAGCGTAAAAGGCACCGTCCGGCGGGGTAAAGTCGAGCTCTTCGATCTTGCTTAGATGTCCGACAATGATTTTCGCCCGTTTGGCGAAGGTTTCTGCGGCCTTGCCGACAAATGCCTGATCACCGGTGATCGCCGCCAGGGCAGCCGCCTGCGCTACGGTCGAAACCGATGAGACGCTCTGCGATTGCATCTTGTTGAGCGCTGCGATCAAGGCCTTCGGGCCTGCGGCATAGCCGACGCGCCATCCGGTCATCGCATAGGCCTTGGAAACGCCGTTGACGATCAGCGTACGTTCCCGCAACTCCGGGCAGGCTTGGCCGAAAGAAACGAACGGGACGTCCTTGAGAAGGATGTGCTCGTATATCTCATCCGAGACCACCAGCACCTGAGGATGGCGTTCCAGAACGCCGGCAAGTGCCCGGTATTCATCAGCCGTATAGATCGCACCGGTCGGGTTGGACGGCGAATTCAGCATCAGCCAGCGGGTCTTTGGCGTGATCGCTGCGTCGAGTTTCTCGGCGGTGAGCTTGAAGCCGGCATCAGGTCCGCAATTGATATAGACCGGCTCGCCACCATGCAGGGAGACGATGTCGCCGTAGGATACCCAGCACGGCGTGGGAATGATGACCTCGTCGCCCGGCTCCAGCGTGGCCAGAAACACGTCAAACAGTATCTGCTTGGCACCGTTAGCCACCGTGACCTCGTCGACCGTGTAATCAAGGTCATTCTCGGTCTTGAATTTACCGACGATCGCCTGGCGCAGGCTCTCCATGCCTGCCGGCGCGCCGTAGCGCACCCTGCCCCTGCGAATGGCTTCGCAGGCTGCTTCGGTAACATGGACCGGCGGCTCGAAATCCGGCTCGCCCAGAGACAGATCGATAATGTCGTGGCCTTCAGCCGCCAGTTTCTTGGCGGCCATGGCGATTGCCATGCTTGGCGACGACTTTATGCCCGCTGCACGCTTGTTCTCGAATTTCATCTCCGGTTCCCCTAGTTATTCCGGTATCTGGGACCGGGCGAAGCCTGCGCTCCTCCCGGCCTCCGGAAGGTCTTACTTGGCGATGACGTAGTCGAAATCTCTGTCACGCCGGGCAGCATCCGGATCGCGCTTTTCGGCTGGGCCATAGCCGCCGCCACCCGGCAGCTGCAGGATCAGCCTGCGTCCGGCGGGCACATGCTGGCGCCCCTTGGATGCAAGACGGGTCCCGTCGTCAAGCAGTACGGCACCGGCTGCGCCGCTTTCTCCGCCCTCGCGACCGCATGCCGGATGCTCGACGCGGTCGAACATGGCATTGAAATGCATTTCGTGGCCTTTGGTCGGCGAGATTTCCACCACCTGGCCGAGCCCACCGCGGAACTGGCCGGCGCCACCGGAACCGTCACGCAGCTCCTTGCGCCAGAAGATGACCGGGCCGACATGCTCCGTCGCTTCGATCGACATCGAATGCACGCCGCTAGGGAAAGCCGTGGCGCTCAGACCGTCGAGCGCCGGACGGGCACCCGCGCCGCCGCTGTTGAACAACAGGACCTCTGCGCGCTGGCCGCCGTCGGCCGGCGCCTGCTCGCCATGCAGCGGGCGAACGCTGACATGCAGGTTCCAGAGCGCGCCCGCCCCTTCCGCCGGCACGCGACCGGGCAGCATCTTGTGCACGGCGCCCAGCACGGCGTCGGGAACGAGGTGACCGAGCACGTGGCGCACCGACACCGGTGCCGGATGCTGCGCGTTCAGAATGCAGTTTTCAGGCGCGGTTACGCGAAACGGCAGCAAGGACGCGTGGTTGTTCGGGATTTCCGGTGCGATCGAGCACTTCAGGCCATAGCAGGCATAGGCCGCGGAATAGATGATCGGGCAGTTGATACCCTTCGGGCTTGGCGGCGAGGTTCCCTCGAAATCGGCGAGGATGTGGTCCTCTGCCACGTCGAGGCGAACCGCGATATCGATCGGCGAACCGTAGCCGTCGACGCGCATGACGTTCGAATAGGTGCCCTTCGGCAGCGCTGCGATCAGTTCCAGCGTGGCATCGTAGCTGCGCTTGAAGATAAATTCGCCCAGCGTCTCCAGATCCGCAAGATCGAACTCGCCCATCATGTCCATCAAGCGGCGATGGCCGATCTCGTTGCAGGCAGCGAGCGAATAGACGTCGCCGACCACCTGGTGGCTCTCGCGCACATTGTTGCGCAGGATGTTGACCAGGTCCTTGTTGACCTTGCCGCGCTCCGCGAACTTCATAATCGGAACGAAGATGCCCTCTTCATACACCTCGTTGGCATCCGGGCCGAAACCACGGCCACCGACATCGACGACATGCGCCGTGCAGGCGAAGTAGCCGACCAGCGCTCCATTGCGGAAGCTGGGCGAGACGACGGTGAAGTCGTGCAGGTGGCCGGTGCCCTTCCAAGGGTCGTTGGTGATGTAGACGTCACCTTCGAAGATGTTTTCAGGGCCGATGTCACGGATGAAGTGGCCGACTGCCTCGGCCATGGCGTTGACGTGGCCGGGCGTGCCGGTCACGGCTTGGGCGATCATCTTGCCGCCGCGGTTGAAGACGCCGGCCGAAAGATCCCCCGATTCACGCACGCTGGTGCTGAAGGCGGTGCGGATGAGGGTGACGGCCTGCTCCTCGACCACGGAGATCAACCGGTTCCACATGATCTGCATGTGAACGTCGGAAAGTACGTTGGTTTTCATGGGTAATCCTCCGTTCAAGCTGTCTGCTTGACGCGTAACAGCAGGCAGCCATCGGCCTGCATGATGACTTCGCGGCTCGCCGTGATGATGGTCGAGGTCTCGCGTTCGGTGATGACGGCGGGACCCGAGACCCAGTCGCCCGGCTGCATTTCGTTACGGGAGACGATCGAGGCCTTCTGGAACTTGCCCTCCTGGACATCGAAGATTTCACGGTTGCCGCGGACGGCCGCCGCGGCTCTCCCGGCAGTCTTGCCGATCCGTTGCGGCGCGGTCACCTTGGAGGCCGCGCGCAGCGACCAGCTGACGATTTCGACGTCGAGACCATCGATAACGCGGCCGAAGAAATGTTCGTACTGTTCATCGAACAGCTCGCGGAACAATGCGCCGTCGCCATCTACGTAGTCACGCACCGCGATCGTGACCGGCACCTCCCAGCCCTGCCCGACGTAACGCATGTAGGCCGTGCATTCGAGATCGGGATCGGCATCCGGCGCGCCGGAGCGCACGAAGGATGTTGCTTCCGCAATCAGGTCCGCGATCGTCTGGTTGATACCTGCCGCATCGAAACGGCTAAGGCGGCTATAGGCGCTGCGGACGGATTCGAAACCGAAGGGGGCACGCAGGAAGCCGATTGCGGAACCCACGCCTGCGCCCGGCGGGATCAGCAGTTCCGATATGCCGAGCTTTTCGCAAAGGCGGGCGGCATGAATGGGTGCGGCACCGCCGAAAGCAATCATGGTGAATTCGGAGAGTTCCTTGCCGTTTTCCACCGCATGCATGCGGGCGGCATTGCTCATGTTCTCGTCGACCACCTCGCTGAGGCCGTAAGCGGCCGTCACCTCATCCATGTCGAGTTTGACCGCCAGGCCAGCGCGCATGGCCTGGTCGGAAGCGGGCCGGTCGAGCTTCATTGCGCCACCGGCAAATTCCTCGGCATCAAGACGGCCGAGGATCAGGTCCGCATCGGTAACCGTCGGGTTCGCACCGCCGCGGCCATAGCAGGCGGGGCCCGGTTCGGAGCCAGCGCTGTGTGGACCGACGCGGATCTGGCGCATGCTGTCGACCGTCGCGATCGAGCCTCCACCAGCGCCGATCTCGACCATCTCGATGACCGGGATGGAGATCGGCATACCGCTGCCCTTCTTGAAGCGCCAGGTTCGGGCGACCTCAAACGTCTTCGATGTCTTCGGCGTCTGCTTCTCGATCAGGCAGATCTTGGCGGTCGTTCCGCCCATGTCATAGGAGAGCACCTGGTCGAGACCATAGCTGTTAGCGATGTGGGCCGCGAAGATCGCGCCGCCGGCCGGGCCGGATTCGAGCAGGCGAACCGGAAATTCGACAGCGCTCTCGATACTGATGATGCCGCCACCGGAATGGATCATGAAGACCTGGCAGCGCGTGCCTTCTTCGGTCAACCGCCCGACGAGGCGATTGAGGTAAGATGCCATCAACGGCTTGACGAAGGCGTTAGCGCAGACCGTGTTGAAACGCTGGAATTCGCGCATCTGCGGCGAGACTTCCGAGGAGATGGAGACGGAAATGTCCGGTTTCCTGGCCAGCAGCCGCTCGCGCACCACCTTTTCGTGAGCGCCGTTGAGGTAAGAATGGATGAAACCGATCGCCACGCTTTCGTAGCCGGCGGCGATGATGCGGTCGCAAAGGGCATCGACCTCGAGGAGGTCCAGTGCCTTCAACACTGATCCGTCGGCCCCGATACGCTCGTCGAGCACGAAGCGCTCATCTCGCGAAACCAGAGGCGCCGGCAGGACGATGTTGAGGTCGTACTGCTCGAAGCGGCTTTCGGTCCGCATCTCGATGACGTCGCGAAAACCCTTGGTGGTGATGAAGGCGGTCCTGGCGCCGCGCCGCTCTATCAGAGCATTGGTGGCGAGCGTCGTGCCGTGGATGATCGTGTCGATTTCGGAGAGCTCCACTCCCGCGACCTCGGCAACCTGATGTATCCCCTTGACGATCGCATTTTCAGGGAAGGAATAGTCCGTCAGCACTTTGATCGAATGGAGCGTGACGCCTACCTCCATTGCAACGTCGGTGAAGGTGCCGCCGATATCGACACCGACCCTGATCTGCTTGCCATCTTTCGCCATTTTCTTGCTCATGCTCCGTAAGCGAGCTTTTGTTGCGCCGCGCCCGTGAAGGCTTAGTTTCGACGTGCAGCGGCCTACCCCCGCCCGCACCAACAGGCGGGGGCCAAAAACTCTTCAGTGGTTGATGTATCTGGTGCCCTGCGCGGCAGTCCTCGCGGTCGCGCAGGGCTCCAGCGTTACTGCTTGCCGGTGAAATCGACCCCCGGCAGCGTGGTGGGAAGCTTCGCGCGGTCGACACCGATCCACTTCTTGTAGAGCGCGTCCAGCGAACCATCAGCGGTATGACGGGTCACGAAATCCGTGAGAAGGTCGAGCATCTCCTGATCGCCCTTGCGCACTGCCATGCCTTGGAAATTGTCGGCAACCTTGTACTTGCGCTCGAACTGGGCATCGTTTCCGGTCTGCTTGATGACGAGCCCGTAGGTCACACTGCCCAGGATCGCATCGACCTGGCCGGAAAGAAGCGCCTGGACGGTCGTCGCATCGTCGTCGAACCGCTTGATCTTCGTGTTCGGCGGCGCGACCTTCACGAGCAGCGGTTCGAAGGCACTGCCGCGATTGACGCCGATGACATATTTCTCAAGATCGTCGTTCCCCTTGATGGCGGCATCCGTCTTGCCCCAGACCGTGATATCGTTCGACGAATAGGGAATGACATACTGGATGACCTTGGCACGCTCTTCGGTGATCGTCATCGACGGCACCAGGAAATCGACATTGCCGTTGATGAGGAGAGGAATGCGGTTCTGGCCGGTGATGCGCTCGAACTTCGCGTCAACGCCGAGCTCCTTGGCGATCATCCTGGCGATCTCGATGTCGAAGCCGTCATTCTGACCGTTCTGGTCGATGAAGCCCCATGGAAACTGATCCATCTGCACGCCGATGGTGGCGGTACCCTTGGCCTTGAGTTCTTCGGGCGTTACGGCCAGCGCCGTCGTTACGAAGGAGGACGCCGCGAGAAGCACGGCGGCAAACCCGCCCAGCACTTTCGAACGCGAAAGGATCAATGCTGTATTCAACATGTAGTCACCTCTGGTTGGTTTTTGTGATGCGTTCTTGTTTACCGCACGGCGTGGAGGCGCCGTTCGATGCGTGCACTGCAGTAGGTCAGGGGCAGGCAGATGAAGAAGTAGATGAGCGCAACTGCGCCGTAGACCTGCAGCGGCTGAAACGTGATGTTCGCCATCAACTGACCGGAGCGCGTGAGTTCCGTCAGGCCAAGCAGAGCGGCGAGTGCGGTGCCCTTGATCAGGTTGACGAGGAAGCTGATGGTCGCCGGAAGACCAATACGGAAGGCTTGCGGCAGAACGACATCGACCATCCTGTGCACATAACCGATGCCCAGAGCGCGGGCAGCTTCGCTTTGGCCGTCTGGCACCGCCTGGATGCTGCCGCGCCAGATCTCGCCGAGAAACGCGCTGGTATGGAGCGACAGACCGATGGTCAGCGCCACCCAGACATCCACCTTCATGCCCAGCATGGGCAGCCCGAAATAGACGAAGAACAGCTGGACCAGCAGCGGCGTGCCCTGGAAAATCTGAATGTACGTCGCCATCAGGACGCGCAATATCTTCCACTTGCTGGTGCGGCCGAGCGCCACGGCCAGCCCGAGCGCGCCGCCGACGGTAAAGGCGAGAAGCGAGAGAACGATGGTCCACCGCGCTCCTTCGAGCAGGAAGACGAATTCTCCCCAACCAAATTGACGGATCATCGCAGTGCCTCACTTTGCCGGGTAGGAGAAATAGACCCTGCCGATCATGCTCAGAGCGGCAGAGAAGAACTGGGACAGAACGAGATAGATGACACCGAGCGTGAGATAGATCTCGAAGCTTCGGAAGGTCTGTGAATCCAGGGTTTGAGCAAAGTAGGTCAACTCTTCCGCGGAGACCGATGAGACGAGGCTGGAATTCAGCATCATCAGGATGAACTGGCTGCAAAGCGCGGGATAAACGGCCCGGATCGCCGGCCTGAAAACGATGAAGCGGTAGATGTCGGCCGTATGCATGCCGAGTGCCCTGCCCGCTTCGATCTGGCCGGGCCGGATGGATTGAACCCCGCCGCGCACGATCTCCGCCGCGTAGGCCGCGCAGTTCAGCGTCATTGCAAGGATCGCCGCTTGCTCTCCGCTGAGCCGGATGCCTATCGCCGGCATGCCGAAGAAGACGAAAAAGACCTGGACGAGGATCGGCGTGTTGCGGATCAGCTCGATGTAACCGATGGCAATGATGCGCAGGACTTTCTGATTGCTCAGGCGCATCAGCATGAACACGATACCGAGGCTCAATCCAAAGACCATGGAGAGCGACGACATCCTCAGCGTCCCGATGACGCCTTCCAGAAGTGTTGGCCATGCAGCAAGAACCGGGCTGAAGTCGAATGTGTAGTTCATCGCCCGCTCCTCAATGATCGAGGATCTGGCTGAGGAACGCCCTGGTGCGTTCATGGCTCGGATTGCCGAAGAACGCGGCGGGCTCGGCGCTTTCGATGATCTCGCCACGGTCCATGAAAATGACACGGTGGGCCACCGCACGGGCGAAACCCATTTCGTGCGTGACGCAGATCATAGTGATCCCGTCGTCGGCAAGGGAGATCATGGTGTCCAACACCTCCTTGACCATTTCCGGATCAAGCGCCGAGGTGGGCTCATCGAACAGCATGATCTTCGGATCCATGCAGAGCGCCCGCGCAATCGCCACGCGCTGCTGCTGACCACCGGAGAGTTGCGCGGGATATTTCAAGGCCTGTTCGGCGATATGGACGCGCTCCAGGTGGCGCATCGCCTTTTCCCTGGCCTCGGCGACGGAGACCTTGCGCACACGCCGCTGAGCCAGCATGCAGTTTTCGAGTACGGTCAGATGGGGAAAGAGGTTGAACTGCTGAAACACCATGCCGACGTCGCGCCGGATATGGTCGGCATTCGCGCCGCTCTGGCTGAGCTGCGTGCCATTGACGAAGATGGTGCCTTCCTGAATTTCCTCCAGGTGATTGATGCACCGGATCAGCGTCGACTTTCCGGAACCCGACGGACCACACAAAACGATATGCTCGCCGCGCGCGACGTTCAGGTTTATGCCCTTCAATACCTGCAGGGAGCCATACCACTTGTTGACGCCGATCATATCGATGGCTTTTTCGGACTTCGCGATCTCGCTCATGGCCAGTTCCCCTTCCTGTTATCATCAGGATTGCGTTGCGACTTCAAACACGCCGTCGACCTCTACGGATGAGCCGCGTGGGAGTGACCCGGCGCCGAGCGCCGTGCGCACATGGCGACCGCTTTCTCCAAAGATTTCGACGAGCAGATCGGAAGCGCCGTCAATTACCGCCGGATGCCCCTTAAAATCCGGCAGCGCATTCACGAAACCGCGAAGCTGCACGCAGGCGAGCACTCGATCGAGGTTTCCGTCGAGCGCCGCATTCACCCGTGCCACCAGATTCAATGCGCAAAGGCGTGCAGCTCGGTAGCCGTCTTCGGGCGACACGTCCTGCCCGACCACGCCGACGAAATGCTCGACGCCATCGATACGCGGGATCTGGCCCGATACGAACAGAAGGGACCCGGCGATCCGGTGAGCAATGTAGTTGCCAGAGGCCGGGGCAATCGAAGGCAACACGATGCCGAGCTCGGAGAGGCGCGCAGAGACGACACCCATAGCAGTTTTCCACCTGTTTTGTGCGCGCGACACGGCGCAAATATCGTTCCCGGAACCATTCATCACAGTCGCCCTACCGGTCGAACTGCGTCACAGGCCCTCTTTTCTGACACCAAAGATTATTGAAATAGTATCTCTTGTCAATATGAAATTTAGAGATACTACCTCTTGAGATTACCAAGAGTCGCCATCTGAAAAACCCCTTTATTTTCAATTATATGTACGAAAGTAGATCGGCGCCGACAGAACTAAACGCCTCCTTACGGAAAAAAATTAATTTGCGGCTTAGTGTAAAAAATCTGAAGTGTGCGTGCCGTCAGAGAGGCGATCTCAACAGGTGTGCGCACACGTGGGAAAAATCCACATATCAGAGGTAGCATCTCTTATCCAGGTAGTGATACCTTGTCAGAGAAGTCGCGAATCCTTATCAATCGAATGAAGGTCAAGGAGACGGCGGCACTAGTTAAACGGGTGAACCTTGGACACACTGACAAGCCGGACAATACAGGCACTGAAAGCCCTTATTATCGAGGGTCAACTCGACAAGGGACACAAGCTTGGGTCGCTGAATGAATTATCCCAGCAGTTCGGCGTGAGCCGTACTGTTATTCGCGAGGCAATCTCCGCACTGCGGTCCGATGGGGTCGTCGAAGCACGCCATGGCGTTGGCGTGTTCGTACACGATGTGCCGCAGCCGGAAGATTCGAGCGGTTATGATTCCGAGCTTACGCTGGCACCGCTACGCCAGCTGAAGACTTCGTTCATGGACCTCCTGGAGCTGCGGATGGCGTTCGAGGTGCACGCCGCCGGTCTTGCCGCGACCCGGCGCTCTTGGGCGCAGGAATCGAATATCTGGAACGCCGCTCGCCAGTTCGAAGCATCGATCGATGACGAAGCTGCGCTTGACCATCTCGACTTTGTCTTTCATCGCGCGATCGCAGAAGCGACGAATAACGGCGCCTTCATCGAGTTCTTCAACTTGATGAGCCTTCAGATAATTCCCCAGCCCGCCTTCTCGAAAGAGCTCAATCCAGCGCTCATCACCCCCGAATACATTCAGAACACGGTAAGAGAGCACAGGGCCATCTGTGAAGCGATCAGCAGTGGAAATTCCGGCGAGGCGCGCGAAGCGATGCGCGCGCATCTGAACCGCAGCCACCTCCGGTATAGGGGCTTTTCGGACGGAGGCTCCTCGCCATTGAGCAATCTGGCCCAATAAGCACTTACGCCGAAGCTGTTCTGACTTTCGCTCAACCGTGAAAGGGGAAATCGTGGCGTTTCATCAAGGTCTGACGATTTTTCGGATTCGACCGACGGGAGAACGACGCCCTTCATCTCGACTACTTGCACTAAGACCGCCAATCCAGGTCAGACCGTTGCGACCCAGCGGCATGCCCGCATGACAGCGGACCCCTTTACAGGAAGCTTCGACTTTGACCTATTTCGGAGATCGAACGCTCACGGACAATGGCTGGACAGCGCAAATGGACATTCGATCGACACTGAAGGAGCTAAGTGAGGCCTTCAACGCGCACGATCTTGATCGTATTATGGCGTTCTTTTCCGACGATTGTGTCCTCGAGATGCCGAGGGGAAACAAGCCTTGGGGATCTCGGTTCGAGGGCAAACGCACCGTACGGGAAGCGCTGGCAGCACGCTTTGAAGGCCTGCCTGATGTCCATTATGGCACTGACGAGCATTTTGTGGATTCGGCTGCCGATACTGGTATCTCGAAATGGACCCTCACCGGCACGACCCGCGACGGGACGACGGTGGAAGTCCGAGGTTGTGACTTCTACACCTTTCGAAACGGCAAGGTGATCCGCAAGGACTCATACTGGAAAATTGTGGAGTAAGAGTCGGATGCTGATGCTGTCCGGCCGCGGCCGATTGATGGCAAACCGGCTTATATGTGGGCGACCTCCATGTCAGCCACGGCGCTTGGCAGCGAAAAAAGATTATCGGCCAGGAAGTCGACGAATACGCGAAGCTTGGGAGAAAGCTGCCTTGTTGACGGCCATAGCATCCGGAACGTGACGGAGTGGTCGATATAATCCTCCAGCACACTCACGAGCGTGCCGTCGGCAAGCTGGCGGTGGATCGCAAACTCGGGAACATAGATCAGGCCCAGGTCCTGCTCGGCCATAAAGATCAGAGGCTCGAGACCGCTTGAGACGGCGGCCGTCGATATCTCGACCTCCGCCTTCCGCCGTTTGCTTCCCAACGGCCACGGCTCGATGAGCCCGGTGCTCGGATAACGGTGCCGCAAGCCGATGTGATTCTTAAGATCGGCCGGATTTGCGGGAAAGCCACGTTGATCGAAATAGCCGGGCGAGCCCGCCAACAGATAGGGCGAGGCCCCGAGAACGCGTGTCATTAAGCGCGAGTCAGTGGCGTCACCGGTCCGCACGACCGCATCGAAGCCTTCCTCAACAACGTTCACCAGACGATCGTTGAAGTCGAGATCGAGTTCGATCTCGGTATAAGTCCGTACGAAAGCGCTGATCGTCGGCATCATCAACATTCCCACGATGGGCAGGCTGACGCGCAGCTTGCCCTTTGGCGCACCTCGGGTCTGTGAAAGTTCGAGTTCGGCAGCCTCGATCTCGCCGAAGATCCGCCGGCAACGTTCCAGGAAGAGGCTGCCCTCCGGTGTAAGCGCGATCGATCGGGTGCTGCGGTGGAACAGCCGAACGCCGAGATGTTCCTCCAGCCGCGCGACGGCCTTTCCGGCCGCTGAGGGCGAGATGCCGAGATGCCGGCCGGCGATGGTGAAACTGCGCGCTTCGGCTGTGAGCACGAACGCTCTCAGTGAGCCCAGGCTCTCCAATTTACACCTCAGATTATGGTCAAAAATGTCCAGCTAGTTATGAATTCTAGCACAATTCTCTTTCATCGATAGTGAATTTATCCTGCCGGTCAATGCTGTAGCCGGAACTCTCTCATCGTTGAGTGATGTGGAATTTCGGTTGCAGGCGAACATTCACCTTTATCCTGGACGGCCTCATGACTTCTACCAGCGACCCGATTTGCGCCAATTCTCCATCACTTGGGCCCGCTAAATCCTCCGGTCCGGCGGTAACCGAACGCCTACCGATGTCGGGCCTCCTTGCGCTGGCGATGGCTGGGTTCATCACCATCCTGACAGAGGCCCTTCCGGCCGGACTGCTTCCGATGATGAGCGCGGATCTCCAAGTCTCGGAGGCGCTGGTCGGTCAACTCATCACGATATACGCGACTGGATCGCTGGTGGCGGCAATCCCATTGACTGCAGCCACGCAAGGGTGGCGGCGGCGCCCCCTCCTGTTGATTGCTATCGGTGGTTTTGCCGTTGTAAATACGGTAACGACGATATCCGACAGCTATGTGCTGACTCTAGTCGCACGCTTCTTCGCCGGCGTCTTCGCTGGCCTGCTTTGGGCACTACTGGCTGGTTACGCAAGCCGCATGGTTGCGGACCACCTGAAGGGACGCGCCATCGCGGTTGCAATGGTCGGGACGCCGATGGCCCTGTCGCTCGGCATCCCAGCGGGCACGTTGCTCGGCGGCACCGTCGGCTGGCGCCTCACCTTCGGCATCATGAGTGTCCTGACCGCGGTGCTTATCGTCTGGGTGTTGGCGAAGGTGCCGGACTTCCCCGGACAGGCGAAAAACAAGCGCTGGTCGCTCGGCAAAGCCTTCACCCTGCCGGGTATCCGGCCAGTGCTGTTCGTCACGCTGGCCTTCGTGCTCGCACACAACATCCTCTACACCTACATCGCCCCCTTTCTCGTTCCGGCCGGTCTCGCAGACAGGGTCGACGCAGTCCTGCTTGTCTTCGGCGTGACGGCGTTACTCGGCATCTGGGGTGTCGGTGTACTTATCGATCGTTGGCTGCGCGAGCTGGTGCTGGTCAGTACGCTTCTCTTTGGGCTCGCGGCGCTGGCGCTGGGGTTTTGGAATACCGTCCCAGCAGTCGTCTATGGCGCGGTGGGTGTATGGGGTCTCGCATTCGGCGGCGCTGCAACACTATTCCAGACTGCTTCGGCCAAGACTGCGGGCGATGCAGCCGATGTGGCACAGTCCATGCTCGTTACTGCCTGGAATACTGCGATTGCCGGTGGCGGTCTGGTTGGCGGCGTTCTCCTTGAAACCCTCGGCGTCGCTTCCTTCCCGTGGGCGCTGCTGACGTTGCTGGCTGCAACGCTCGTGGTTGCGTGGGCCGCGAGCGGCCACGGTTCTCCAGCAGCAATGCCGAAGTAATCACCGCAACTCCAACAATGACCAGAAGGAAACCCTCATGTCTCACGACGCAAAGACGCTTGCCCTCCTCAACCCGACTAGCGATCCGCAGCCCATTTCGGAGCGTATAAATGCTGTAATCGACGCAGCGTTGGCGGAACAGCGGATCGTCGGAGCGACTGTCCTCGTGGCTCTCGACAGCCAGAGTATCTATGCCCGCGCGGCCGGCCTTGCCGACCGGGAAGAGCAACGTCCCATGCGTCTCGACACCCTGTTCAGGCTGTCCTCGGTATCGAAAGTGTATGTCTCTGTCGCCGCTCTGGTACTCGTCCGGCAGGGGCGCCTCACATTGGACGCGCCCGTCACGGCCTGGCTTCCGGAGTTCACGCCCGAGGGACCGAGCGGCACTGTGCCTTCAATCACTGTGCGCCATCTGCTCAGTCACACTGCCGGTCTCGGCTATGGCTTTCTCGAGCCCGCCGACGGCCCTTATCATCGCGCTGGCGTTTCGGATGGCATGGATCGAGCCGAAGTCACGCTAGCCGAGAATGTCCGGCGCATCGGCACAGTGCCGCTGCTGTTCGAACCGGGGACATCCTGGGGCTATTCGCTTGCAACGGATGTGCTCGGGGCCCTGGTGGAGCGCGTCAGCGGCCTGCCGCTCGACGAGGCGGTCAAAATTCTCGTCACCGGACCGCTCGGCATTGCGGATACCGGCTTCACGGCTGCCGATCCCACCCGGCTGGCGACCGGCTATGTCAGCGAACCTTCGAGACCGCGCCGAATGGCGGGCATGGAGATCGTTCCGCTACCCTTCATGCCGGAAGCCGAGGGGCTGCGGATGGCTCTCGACCGGGCGTTCGATAGCAAGGCTTTCCCTTCGGGTGGAGCCGGAATGATCGGCACGGCCGGCGATCTGCTGCTTTTGCTTGAAGTGCTTCGCACCGGCGGCGAGCCTTTGCTGACTGGTGCGCTGATCGATGAGATGACAACCGATCACACAGTTGGAATGGACCTGTTGCCCTGGCCCGGACGCGGCTTCGGTCTCGGTTTCACAATCCTGCGCAACCCAGGGATCGCGCACTCGGCGGAAACCGCGGGGACGTGGCGTCTCGGCGGGGCCTATGGCCACTCATGGTTTGTCGATCCAGACCGGAAGCTTACGATGGTGGCCTTCACCAATGCGGGCCTGGAGGGGCAATCTCCCGGCGGTCGCTTTCCCGACGAACTTGCCAAGGCTCTCTACGCAGCGTGATGCACGCTCCAAATGGGAAGCTTGCGGATGCGTGACTGAGACCTTCTGATATGCATCAGACGAGTGGGAGGAGACATTTGACACATCCGCCGACGGCGCAAGAAGAACTCTACGGCCAGTGGATGATAGAGGAACTTGCGCGGCATGGTTACAAGCTCAGCGCCGGGACGCTTTATTCGGTCTGGACCAGCGCCGTCCTTGGACCGCACGATTTTGCCCTTGCGCTTGCTGGCATTCTTCTACTTACCGTGTGGAAGGCTCCACCATCTACCGCTCGGATCAACGCGTGCACTTGCGGCAAAGGAAGGCGTCTCCCAAATGCAACACTCCGCTTGATAATTCACCCGGCTCGAGTGTCTCGTGGTGCGCTCCGCTCCGGTCAAAATCAGAAACGTGAGCGATTTCACATAATTGCTGAGTATTTAACACAAGTTTATCATAGGGGATTGAAATCATTAGAATTCTTCCAAAAGATAGCAGTTGAAGGAGCGCGCCGGGGTCACTAAACGGGAATCGGCACCTCTACGAAAGACGGGTGCATGGAGCCAGCACCGTTGACCAGCAGCCGTGAAGATATCGAGCATCTATATATTTCGGAGCGAAGTCGCCTTGAACGCGTCGCCCTTCGCAGGGTCGGCGAAGCCCACGCGGCGGATATCGTTCAGGACGTCTTTGCCGCTCTTTGGTCGCGTGCGGTCGAGCACATCACACTAACGCCCGCCTATCTTTCCCGAGCGACAAAATATGGCGCCATAAGCCACTTTCGAGCCGAGCAGCGGAAAAGGAAGTTCTTTGGTGCGATTACCGAAGAGCAATATTCAGTGCCTGTGGCAACGCCCGACCAGATAGTGTCTGCGCGGCAGGATTTGCAGCGGCTTGCAGAGACCATCCACACATTGCCGGCACGCACGCGCCAGATTTTCATTCTGAACCGATTGCACAATTGCACCTATGACGAGATCGCTGAAAGTCTTGGCCTGTCTTATAGTACAGTCGAGCGCGAAATAGCCCGGGCGATTGTCGCGTGCAAAGCTTGCCAGTAACCGCTTCACACCATTGAGAGTTCATTTTATCGCATATCCGGAACGATCCGAATGATGACCGGCGGCGAACCCGCATCGCGAGACAAGGCGCTCATCGAAAAGGAAGCGGTGGCTTGGTTCACTCGCCTGAACGGCAAGCCGTCGGGCCGCGAGGAGCGTGATTTCAGGACATGGATCAAGGCCTCGACACAGCACGAACAAGCGTTCGAAGAGGTTCGGACGCTTTGGTCGGCTCTCGGGCCTGTCGCCGATATCGTTGGGCGCAGGCCGGATGACAATTTGGCTGAACCGCTCGAAAAAATCAGAAAATTGCGGGAAGGACACCGGGTAAACAAGGCCGGTGCGGCGGTCGTTGTCGGTCTTGCCACGCTTCTCGTTGGGTCCTGGGTCTGGCTGGAGCACCCGCATATACTTGAGGACCTGGAAGCGGACTATGTAACGGCACGCGCTGAAAGACGCAGCATCGCGCTTTCGGACGGCTCCGAGGTGCTTATGGACGCCGACACCGCTCTTGAAGTCGAGATGACCGGGAGCGAACGCCGGGTGCATCTCTTGCGGGGAACGGCCTATTTCCGCGTCAATCGAGCGGACGTCCCATTCATCGTCGAAGCCGAAAATGGCGAAGCTCGCGTGCTCGGAACCGAGTTCGATGTCGCCCTTGGCGGCGAACGCGAGGTTACGATCACTCTTGCCAGCGGCAGTCTTGAAGTCAGTCTCCTCAACAAGCAACAGGAGACCGTTCTCAAGCCGGGAGAAAGCGTCGATTATGGTCGAACCGGGTTGGGGGAAATCCGTTCGGTCAGCATAGACGAGAGCACCGCCTGGCACTCAGGCCGGCTGATTTTCACCAATGCCCGCTTAGGGGACGTTCTGGCGAAGATCGGAAGGTATCGCAGCGGGCGCATCGTCGTTCTAGGTTCTTCCGTCGGCGAAACGCGCGTCAGCGGAAATATCTCTCTCGAAAATACCGATGCCGCCCTGGCCGCGGTACAATCCTCCGTTGGGTTTCGGATGACGGCAATCGGCGGGATGGTGACCGTCATCGGCCCTTGAAACCGTCATTGCATAAATTTTTACCGGCGATGTGAGGGTAGCCCCGTTCCTCGAACGATAAGGAAAGTGAGAGGGCAAGGACGCTTCTTCGGAACGGTTCCTTCCACAGGTTTTCGAGGAAAAAGGGGCGTCCGATGAAGGGCAGGCTTATGAGCGGCAGAATGGTTTTTCTGCTGGCAACAACGGTGTTTGTGGGGATCGCTGGCGACAGGGGCATTGGCCAGAAAGCATTCGCCCAGACCGCCAAACAGAAGACCCATAATTTCAATATTCCGGCAAAACCGGTTCGTCAGGCAATGAACGATATCGTCCGCATTTCCGGCATCGATGTTGTTTTCCCGGAAACCTCCGCAGCATCGTCGACGGGCAAACCGGTGCGCGGTTCAATGACTACCGGACAGGCTATCGCTACGCTTCTTGCAGGCACGAACCTCAGTTACTCCTTTGTCAACGACAACACGGTAACAATTACCAGCCGGGCGCAAGAGAGCGGCGCCGGCATCAGCCAAGATGGCTCGATACTGCTCGATGCGGTCACGATCAGCGGGCAGGGTTCGGGAACAAACGGTTATGTCGCAGGCAGCAGTTCGACCGGCAGCAAGACGGACACCCCTTTGGTCGAGGTGCCGCAAGCGATTTCCATCGTTACCAAGGACCAGATTCGCGACCAGGGAGCACAGACGGTTTCGGAAGCACTGCGCTATACGGCCGGTGTGACAACCGGATTGTTTGGAACCGACCCGCGTTTCGACCAGATGATGCTGCGCGGTTTCAATTCGCATCCTTCAGGCGATTTCAAGAACGGTTTGCGGCAGCCAACCTATTCCTTCTCCTATTTCAAGACCGAAGCCTACGGGCTTGAACGCATCGACGTCCTGAAAGGCCCATCCTCTGTCCTCTACGGGCAAGGTGCTCCCGGCGGCGTCGTTGACCGCGTCACCAAGAAGCCGACTGAAGAGGTGATCCGCGAAGTGCAGGGGCAGATCGGCAGCAACGACCGGTATCAGGGGGCATTTGATTTCAGCGGCCCGGTCGACGCGAACAAGGAGTTCCTCTACCGGCTGACAGGCGTCTTGCGAGATGCCGATAGTTTTCAACACGGCGATATGCCCGATGACCGCCGTTACATCGCGCCTTCACTTTCGTGGCAGCCTTCCAGCGATACGAAACTGACGATTCTTGGCGACTACATGAAGGATAATGTCGGCTGGAATTTTTATCATACGCGACCGGACGGAACGCCAACGCACATATTTGTGGGCGAACCGTCATTCGACCGATACGCCCAGGAACAATACTCCGGTGGATATGAGTTTGAACACCGGTTCAGTGAGGTCTGGCAAGTCAAACAGAATCTGCGATGGGGACGCATAGATTTCGACGGCCGGTATGTAGTTCCCGGCCCGCTCGCAAGCGACGGGCACACGCTCAACCGCTTCTGGGAGCACCGCGAGGAGAACCTTACCTCCTTCACGGTCGATAATCAGGCGATCGCCACCTTCGATACCGCAAGTCTCAGCCACAAAGTTCTTCTGGGTCTCGACTACCAGCGGATGGATGGAAAATCGAATGTCCATAATGGCTATGGGCCGTCGCTTGATCTGGACAATCCGGTTTACGGACAACCGGTCTCAACCGACTTCTCGATCGAGATGGCAAATACCCGGCAGAAGCTGAGTCAAGTCGGCATCTATTTGCAGGATCAGATCAAATACCAGGATCGTTGGGTGCTGACGCTGGGCGGCCGTCATGACTGGGCCGATCTCGACACCAGCAATTTTCTCACATCCGAGACTTTGAAAACGACAGACAGCGCGTTTACCGGCCGCGTTGGCCTTACCTATCTGTCCGATATCGGACTGGCACCTTACGTCAGCTACTCGACCTCGTTCCTGCCCCAGGTCGGAACGACATCTGCCGCCCGGGGCAGCAAGCCGTTCGAGCCGACGACGGGAGAACAGTACGAGGCCGGCATCAAGTATGAGCCGACAGCCGATAGTCTCGTGACACTTTCGGTATTCTCTTTGACGCAAGGCAACATGCTGTCGTCCGACCCAGATGATGCCAATCAGAAAATCCAGACAGGAAAGGTACGTTCGCGCGGCGTTGAGCTCGAAGGAGCAGCCAACCTGACAGAAAATCTGCGGCTCAAGGCGTCGTACACCTACCAGGACATGAAGGTTGTCGAGAGCACGGACGGCGATGTCGGAAAATGGCCGGTCAGCGTTCCCGCCAATCAGGCATCGCTCTGGGCCGATTACACGGTGAACGAAGGCATGTTCGACGGCCTTGGCTTTGGTGCCGGCGTACGGTTTACCGGCAAGACCTACGCGGATGCACAAAACACCCAGAAGAACGACTCCTCGGCATTCGTCGATGCGTCGATCCACTACGAGCGCGACGGACTGCGATTGGCTGTTAACGCAACCAATCTCTTCGACAAGCAAGTGGCCACCTGCTCCTTTGGCTATTGCTACTGGCAGGAGGGACGCACCATTCTGGGCACGCTGACACGTCGCTGGTAGCGGTATGAAGGCCGGCAAACATAGCGGGCACGCCATGTCATCAACGCAGACCCGCCGCGATTTCATCGCTGCAGGTATCATGGCAGCCTCCGCCGTTCTTGCACCCGCATCCGGGTTTTGCGTCGAGCAGGCGAGCGGTCCACAGCGTATCATCGCGCTCGATTGGGGGCTCGCGGAAACGCTGCTCGCACTGGGTGTCAAACCACTGGCGATCCCCGAGGTCCGTGGCTATCGGAACCTCGTCGATCCAGACCTGCCGGAGACAGTTCAGGATATCGGCCTGCGTACGGAGCCCAACCTCGAACTGATGCGCCGGCTCGATCCGGACCTTATCCTCGTTAATCCCGGTTATGCCGGTATCGCAGACATTCTGGGCCGCATTGCCTCTGTCGAAACCTATTCGATCTTTGACGGGAGCGGAAAGCCATTCGACAACGCCCGCAAGGCGCTTGTGCAAATAGCCACCGTTACCGGACGGTCCGAGCAGGCGCGGCTCTATCTAGAGGAGACGACAGTTGCGCTTGAACAACTGAAGGCTTCCGCCAACGATTTTAGGGGTCGGCCGGTATATCTTGTCACGATGATCGACGAACGCCACTTAATGATCCATGGCAACAACGGGCTGTTTCAGCATGTCCTTGATGTCGCGGGTTTGCGCAATGCATGGGACCAGGCGGGAAATATCTGGGGCTACTCCAACGCCGGCATCGAGCGGCTAAAGAGCGAACCGGACGCACTGGTCATCAATCTGGGACCGGTTCCGGCCCATGTTCAGATCGCGCTGAAATCCAGCCGATTGTGGAGCAGCCTTCCTTTCAATCGAAGAGGACAGTTTCATACCATCCCGTCGCTCTGGACTTTTGGGGCGCTTCCAAGTGCAGTTCGCTTTTCCTGGTCGCTGACAGATATTTTGCGGGGCATTCCCCATGCCGGGTGAGGTGGCGTACCGGCAACGGGCCCAATGGCGAAGCTTCGGGTTTGGAGGGCCAGCTTTTCTCACCGTATTTTTCGGCGGATTGGCGGCGTTTCTTACCACTCTCAACGGGCCAAATTTAGCGAACTGGGCCGCTGGAACAGCCGTGCAAGGCGAGTATGAGCGGGTCTTGTTTTATTATAGCGATCTCCCACGGTTTTTCGTCAGCTTGCTTGCCGGCGCATCGCTTGCTTTAGCCGGTGCGATTTCTCAGATGGCCTTGCGAAATCCGCTGGCCTCTCCGACAACGCTCGGGACGGCCTCCGGCGCGCAACTAGCTCTCACCCTTGCATTCACATTCGCGCCTTCCGCCCTTTCCTATGGCAGCCCGTTGATTGCATTCGCCGGCGCGGCCGCCGCGACCGCGCTTGCCTTTGGGCTGGCCTCACGTCGAGGTTTCTCCCCTGTCGTATTGATCCTGGCAGGGCTTCTCATCAACTTGTACTGCGGTTCGGCTCAATATGCCCTTAGCTTGTTCCGGCAAGAGGAAGCGTTGAGCGTCTATATCTGGAGCGCCGGTTCTCTCCTTCAGAATGGTTGGTCGGGAGCAATCATTCTGACACCGGCTTTTCTCGTTGCCGCTCTTGTCACTGCGATATTCCTTCGTCCACTAGCGCTGATCGGGCTTGGGGATGACAGCGCGCATAGCCTCGGCATCTCGGTCCGGACAGTCCGGCTCGCCCTGCTGCTTGTCGCAACGGTGCTCACCGGGCTGGTGGTCAGTGTCGTCGGCGTGGTCGGTTTTGTCGGGCTGCTCGCGCCCTGGCTCGCCCGTCTGACCGGAGCCCGGACGGCGTCGAGCCAGTTGCTCTGGTCTCCTGCTATCGGTGCAGTATTCTTGTGGGTTGCCGATCAGGCCGCCCAACTGGCCGGCGGTGGGCACTACGAAGTTCCTACCGGCATTATTACCGCCTTTCTGGGCGCACCGATCCTTCTCGTTCTCCTGTCGAGGCTCAAGAGGGAGCAGTCCGTCGAAAGCGAAGGTTCGAATCTCGTCAGAAAGCTGCCCCATCCTTGGCTATGGATCGCGAGCATCCTCACCCTGCTCGTTCCTGCGATTCTGTTCGGCCTGTCGGCAAATTGGGTGCCTGCAAGTTTCGGGTTTGTCTTCGACCCGGTCTTCGGCGATCTTTTCGAATGGCGTGCGCCACGCTTGTTCGCGGCACTGCTGGCCGGAATGCTGCTGCCTTTCGCCGGCACCGCGCTACAGCGCTTGTTCAGCAACTCCATGGCCAGCCCCGAGCTTCTTGGTGTGTCGTCAGGCGCCGCTATGGGCATGGTGCTGGTCCTGCTGCTGGTTCCCTCGGCGGAATACCAATTACAGCTTGGCGGCGGCGTAGCCGGTGCGGTCATTCCCTTGGCGATGATGCTCCTTCTCGGTGCGCGCAGCAAATTCGCTCCGGAGCGCATGCTGCTCGCAGGGGTTGCCACAACGACAGTGTGCGGCGCTGTGCTCACAGCCCTCATGGCTTCCGGTGATCCACGATTGTGGTCGATCAGAGGCTTGTTGGCCGGCTCGACCTATCAGACGACATGGGATCAGCTTCTTGCGGTATCGGCGGTGGCTTTCCCCGCAATGTTCGGCGTTGTCCTTTGCTTTCGCTGGCTGGATATCCTGCCGCTTGGCGTGCCGACCGCTTCCGCCCTGGGAGTGAGAATCTCAGGGACCCGGATCGCTATTCTTCTTATTTCGTCGGTACTGTCCACGGGCGCTACCTTGCTGGTCGGCCCGATCAGCTTCATTGGGCTGATGGCGCCTCAGATCGCGCGCCTTCTTGGATTACGAGGGTCTCTCCAGCAACTTGCCGGGTCGGCTGCCGTCGGCATGATGATTATGGTACTCGCCGACTGGTTTGGCCGGTATTTGATGTTTCCATACCAGATACCTCTCGGACTCGTTACGACCTTTATTGGTGGTCCCTATCTGATATGGCTCCTTTGGATACGCCGATGACAAGAAATGTCAGCCCAATATTGAATCGCTGTTCTGGAAATAAAAATTCGACTTTTAGAGACTCTATTCTCACATCTCCATCCTGCATATTATGCAACTCGAGATGAATTAATCTTAAATCCCACGTCGGGATTGGCGATTCCGGAACGATGCTGTCTCGCTAGATAGGCGGCGGCCTCTTCGAAAGACAGATCGTTCGTCATGGATCAGGCTGCCTCGTTCAGATGACAAGCCGACCAACGATCCGGAGCAGTTTATTTCAGTACTGGGACAACCTCCCGGCAGCGCGTCATTGTCTGCGGGCAACGCGGATGGAAGGGCGTCCTGAGGGCGGATCGAGGGGGAAGGCAGTTCGCCCGGTAAGGGACAATAGTCGCGTCGATCGCGTTAAAGGTCCAGATCCAATTGAGCGTGGCTGTCAAGCCGTTGAGCGAGACGGGAAATGTCGGCAAGACGTTCGAGGCGTTTCCACCAGGCCGGGTGTAGGCCTGAGAAGGACGCTATCAATGCCATTCACTTGAACACAGGAGGCCGCTTCTCCCGGAAGGCGGCAACGGCGGCGGCGTGATCGGCGGAGTAGGCCGTGACCGTCTCATAGGCCATGCCGGCCTGCATCACCGCGGCGGCAATCCGCTTGAGTTCGATGTTGACGATGGTCTTCGTCCAGCGAATGGCTTGGGTAGAACCGGCGGCGAGACGGTCGCAGAAGGTGTCGATCGCTTCATCCAACCTGTCAGCGTCCACCGCATGATTGACGAGACCGATCTCGGCAGCGCGCGCAGCGTCAAGCAGATCACCGGTCATCAGGAATTCCTTGGCGCGCGAAAACCCGACAAGATGAGGCCAGACGACGGCCCCGCCGTCGCCTGCCACGAGGCCAATGCCGACGTGAGGGTCGCCGATTTTGGCTTTTCGCGACATGAAGGTTACATCGCACATCAAGGCAAGCGTGGCGCCGAGACCGACGGCGTGGCCGTTGATCTTCGCTATGATCGGCTTCTCCAGGTCGAGCAGCGAAAAGATGATCCGCTTGGCAATTTCGGCCTCGTGGAGAAAGAGCTCTGGCTTATCGACGACGGCCTGCATATGGGCGATGTCCCCTCCGGCGGAGAATGCGCGGCCCGCTCCGGTCAAGACGATGATATCACTTTCCTCGTCAGCCGCCGCGTCGGCAAACACGCAACCGAGTTCATCGTGCATCTGCTTGCCGACGGCGTTCAGGCTGTCCGGATTGTTCAACTGTATGGTGAGGATCCGGCCGCGACGCGAAAATGCAATCGCGGCGTACTTGTCCTGCCAGTTCTCCGACATACAATGCTCCTGCTCAAAAATGTATTCAACCAGCCGTGCGATTGACTAGGCGGTCTCTGGCCAGGTTATTGCCGCGACATCACGCAACTGCCGCGATGCCCCACCCAGATCGGACAGAAGCAGCTTTGCCCGATACGACCACCGGTATAGTGGGTGTTCAAGCGTCAGCCCCATTGCTCCCATGAACTGATGCAGATCGTAGAGTATGCGGCTGGTGCTTTCCTGAAGATAGCCGGCGGCCATGACAGCATCCTCCAAGGAACCGGAAACAGCGGCCCTGCGTGCGAGCCACTCGCCTGCCGCAATCGTGCTCGCACACATTGCAAGCCGATGCTGGACTGCCTGAAACGACCCGATCGCGCGACCGAACTGGCGGCGGTTCTTGACGTAGTCTGTGACACTGAACAAAGCGCCTTTGAGGATGCCACTCAGTTCGCATGCCGTCGCCACAAGCAGCAACCGCCGCACGAGCGCTGCGTCCGCCACCACCTCGGACCGCGCCAGGCATGCGGCAGGGTCCGCCAGCCGCGCCATCGGGTATGCGAAGAACGGCGCGGTGGCGATCGTGTCCTTGCCTTCGATCCGGCAAACCCGCGCCTCGTTTTCGCCGAGCAGGACGACCGATCGCGCCACACCGAGAAATCTGGTCGCCTGGTCGAACTTACCCGTCAACACGGCGACCGGACGCGGCCACTCGGGCAATGCCAGCGCCCGCAAGAACGAAGAATGGGCGGCCTCGACAATCACAGGCCTTGAGGAAATCTCCTGAACGACCATGGCGGCGGCCATCGGCCCGAACTCTTCGAGCCCCGCCGCATCGAGGAAGCCTGAGTCCTCAAGTGCCGAATCAAGATCGCGACTAAAGAACGACCTGCTTCCGTCGACAGGCGCAGCTGTCGCTTCCGCCTGCATAAGCAGCTTCTCAAGAGCGCTGATGAGCGCGGTACACTCCTCCGGGACAGCAAAATTCACGCGCGAGGCTCCCAAGGAAGTTCCAGGTAAGATTGAGCGACAATGCCAAGCTGGATTTCCGCTGCCCCCGAGGCGATCCCCGATGCGATCGCGCGTTCATGGTGGGGCTTCAGCGAGGGTATGTCGTCGTTCGAATATGAAGCCGGCAGGAACTCGAGACCGAAATTCGAGACGGCATGATCGGCGGTAATGACGGCAAAGCGGGCGAGGCTCGACTCCGCGCTCGGCGGCGCGCCCCGGGACCGCTCATCCACCACCCGGTAGACAAGCAGGCGTGCTGCTTCGCATGCCGAAAGCGCCTGCCCCGCGCGGTAGCGGATATATTCGTCGTTCCACCGACCTTCTTCCTTCAATCGCGCGACAAGCGCGTCGAGGGTGCGGCGTGAAAACTCATAACGAGGAATGCCGACGCGCTCATTGCCCAAAGAGTAGGTGATGATCGACCAGGCCTTGCCCTCTTCGCCGAGCATCGCCGATGCCGGAACAGTCACATCGTTGAAGAACACCTCATGGATATCGCCTTCGCCGACGAGACTGGGGATCGGCCGTACGGAAATGCCAGGCGTGTCCATCGGCACGATGAAGATGCAGATGCCGTCCTTGCGCTTGCCCGATGTACGCGCGAGCAGGAAGCAGTGATCCGCCAGGCCCGCATAAGACGTCCAGATCTTCGAGCCGTTGACGACGAAGTTGTCCCCGTCGCGCTCGGCTGATGTTCGCAGCGACACGAGGTCGGATCCCGCCGAAGGTTCCGAGAAGCCCTGACACCAGATGGCTTGACCCTTGGCCGCACGCGGCAGATGCAACTCTTTCTGCTCATCGGTACCGAAGCGCATGATCGTCGGGCCGATCCAGTTGACGTTCATATATTGCGGCCCGCGCGGCTCGCCGGCCGCCCACATCTCTTCGCCAAGAATGAAGTGCTCCCAAACGGTTGCGCCTTCACCGCCGAATTCCTTTGGCCAGTGCGGAACCAGCAAGCCGGCCTCGGCAAGCTTGGGGCAGAAGCGGAGGGAGAAATCCGTCTGCTGACGCGATCCCGGTCCGTGCCGCGCGATCTCGCTCCAGTCGTCGGGCAGTTCCGACTTCAGAAAGTCAACGACACGCGCGCGAAATGCGCTTTGCGGACCAGACCAGGAAAAGTCCATAACTCAAAACCTGTCTCATATAATGGTACATCGCCAATCAACGGATTGAACTCGAAAATCAGCATAATTTGCTTCTATGTCAATAGAACTTCTGCTAGCAATATCAATCAGGCGAAAACAATCATCATATATTTGTCCTACTATACGGGATGATCCATACAAAGCGCTACAAGTTGGCGGTGCGAAGCAACCAGCGTTAGACAGACAGCTTCAAGAGGGAGGTTCTGGAATATGAAAGTGGCACTCATAACGGGAGCGGGAAGCGGCATTGGCCTGACAACCGCGCTGGCCTTTGTGAATTCCGGCATTGCCGTCGTTGGTTTGGGCCGTCGCAGCGAGAAGCTTGACGCGCTGGTTTCGGCCGCCGGCGAACGGCGCGACCTGGTCGCTGTGCTGGCCGCAGACGCCACCCTGGACGACACTCCATCCCGCGCCGTTCAGCTGGCCATGTCGCGCTTCGGCCGCCTCGACTACCTCGTCAACAATGCAGGCAGTGGCCGGCCAAAGCCGGTGCATGAAACCGACGACGCTACGCTCGACGCCAGCCTGAACCTGATGCTGCGCGCGCCGTTCCGGTTCATTCGCGAAGCCTTGACCGTCATGCAGCCGGGCTCGGCTATCGTGAACGTATCCTCGACATACGCTTTGGTCGGCGGGCTTCGGGGTGGAGCCTATTCGGCTGCCAAGGCAGGTCTGCTTGGCCTGACGTCGCATGTCGCCTGCCAGTATGGCAGCAGCGGTATTCGCTGCAACGCCATCGCCCCGGGAGTCATTCCGACGGAAATGACGGAAGGCCGCTTCGAGGACGAGCGGTTCAAGCGCATGAACAACGATATGACGCCGTCGCCGCGCCTGGGCACTGCCGATGACGTCGCCAACACGATTGCCTTCCTGTGTTCGGACGCCGCCGGCTGGATCAACGGTCAGTGCATCGCAATCGACGGAGGCTGGTCGGCTACCAAGTTTCTTTCAGAGACGGCGCTCGTTGCCACCCGCACCGAAGTGCAGCCGGATTTCAGCCATTCGGGAAAGCCCGTGGTTCACGGTTGACATCAAATCCCGATGAGGAACCTGATCACTGAAGGGAAGCAGCGGCTTTCAGAAGGCGCTTCCACTTCTGGATATTCTCTTCCGTAGCAAGCGACTGATGGGTGGCGATGCTGAGAGCCAGCATGCCGCCTTTGTCCGACGGTACGGCGATGCCGAGGCCATAGACCCCTTCGACCACCTTTCCCCAGCTCTCTGCGACACCGCTGGCCCGCGCGTCTGCGACGGCCTTTCGCAAATCGTCGGCAGTGGCACGCCCATATCGATGCAGATGGGGCTCGATTGCGGCGATCGTGGCTTCGCATTCGGCTTCGGGCATTGCCGCCAGAATGGCCGTCGCGCCGGCACCGAGGCCGAGCGGGCGGCGCTGGCCGACCTCGACCGGAATGACCCTTATCACCGAAGAGCCTTCCGCCTTGTCCAGGCACACGGACTCGCTGCCGCTGCGTCCCATGAGATAGGTGGTCGCCCCGGTATCTCTTGCCAGCGCTTCAATGGCGGGCCGCCACGTCAGGATAACGTCTTTTCGTCCCCTCACGGCCAGGCCAAGCTCGGCCGCCAATTCACCGATCGAGTAACGCTTGGCGTCGTCGCTCTGGGCTACGAGCTTTTCGCTGACAAGACATTTCAGAATTCGGTGCGTCGTCGAACGCGAGAGTTCCATCGCTTCCGAAAGCTCGCGCAGGGTGGACCCGGTCTGGGGCGTTTTGGCAATCTGCTTCAGGATCGAGGCAGCGCGGCGTATCGCCTGCGTGCCATCATTAGGGACATCCGTTTTGGTCACCGGTCGCACCACACTGCCATGCCGGCGCAATGAACATGATTGCTCTTGTTGTCTGCGCTAAATCGCAAGATGCCGCTGCACCCTCTCTGCATTTTCATCGAAGTCCTGCCAGCTGCCCGAAAAGACAATCCGCCCCGTGTCTATAACCAAAACCCGCTCGGTACATTGCCGCGAAAACCAGATACTCTGTTCAGCGAGCAGGAGACCAATTCCGTAGTCCCGGCAACAGGCGGCCACCTCATGTGCAAGTTCCGCCACGATAACAGGCGCCAACCCTTCCGTAGGCTCATCCAGTAGCATTATGTGCGGACGTGCCGCAATTCCCCGCGCAACCGCAAGCATCTGCTGTTGCCCGCCACTCATCTGCGATCCTGGGCGATTCCTGAGCGGCACAAGCATGGGGAAGCGGCCAATCAAATCGTCGATCGGCACCTTCTCGCGTTCGGGCGATGCACCATACTGCGCGATCTTCAGGTTTTCGTAGGAGGTCAGGTGTCCGAACACGCGCCGATCTTCCGGAACGAAAGCCAGCCCGAGACGCGCCCGCTCATCCGGCGAAGCATTCGCCAGCGCCCTGGACTTGAAGCGGATTCCCCCCTGCACCCGAGGCCCGGCATTCATGATGCTCTTCAGAAGCGTGGTCTTGCCGGCGCCATTGCGGCCGAGAATGGCAACGCGGCCGCCCTCCTCCATCGAGAAACCGATGTCGTGCAGAATATGGCTCTGGTCGTAGAATGCGTTCACGCCTTCCAGTTCAAGCATGCCCGACACCTTTCCCGAGGTAGACCTGCTTGACCATCTCGTCCTCGCGCACCGTGACCGGATCGCCCTGGCTGACCACCGCACCGTAGTTCAAGACCATGAGACGGTCGGCGAGATCGAAAATGACGTCCATGTCATGCTCGGTCATAATGATCGTTATCCCCTTCGCCTTCAGGTCGCGAAGCAGATTGGTCGTGCTTTTGCGATCAGCAGCCGACATGCCCGCCGTGGGCTCATCAAGCATGAGAATGCGCGGCTTGCCGGCAAGAGTGACGGCAAATTCGAGGCGCTTTTTATCGCCATGTGACAGCAGGCCCGCTTCCTCGTCGCCCTGACGACCCAGGCCGACACTCTCAAGCAGTGAACGTGCTTCGTCGCTTGTATCTGCCGATGGGCGCCAATCCCACCAGCGGCCGCACGACTCGCCGCCGTTCACCTTGCGCGCTTCGATGGCCAGTACGACGTTGGTAAAGATCGACAGCTCCCCGAACACGCGAGCGACCTGAAACGTCCGGCCAAACCCCATGCGGGCGCGAACGAATGCCGGCAGCCTGGTGACATCCTTGCCGTCAAAACTGACCGATCCACCCTGCGCGCTGACCTCTCCCGTCAGCACCTTGAACAAGGTCGTCTTGCCGGCACCGTTTGGCCCGATGATGGCAAAGGTTTCCCCGGCCCCGACCGAAAGATCGACACCCTTGAGCACTTCCAGACTGCCATAGGTCTTGCGAATGCCCTTCGCGACCAGAACGCTCATTGGTTGTGCTCCCGGGCACTGGCGGTGCGGGTTCGATTGCGCATCCTGCGGAGCATTTCAAAGAACCCGGCAATACCCGACGGGGCGAGCAACACGACGAAGAGAAGAATGCCACCGACCATGAACTCGGACAGGCCGACAAAAGTCCTCGTGAAGTAGTTCACGAGGATCAGGCCGAAGGCCCCTATCACCGGCCCCCAATAGGAGCCAGCGCCACCAAGCAGCGTGGCGAGCATGGGCTGCGCGGAATTGAACCACGACATGCTGTCGGTGGATATGATCTGCGCCCACGGAGCGGCCAGCGCGCCGGCAAAGGAGGCGATGGCGCCTGCCAGTGTAAAGACGAAAATACGTTTGCGCCGAACATCCACGCCCAGGAATGCGGCGCGCTCGCTGTCGATGCGAACGGCAAGCAGAACGCGCCCGAAGCGCCCCGAGACGAACCACAACAGGCCGGCAGTCACCAGGGCGAATGCAACCATGATGAAGTAGTAGAATGCGGTCGGGGACCGGAGATCGAGAGTGAAAAAACCGAAATCGAGAACCGGGCGCGCAAGGCCCGAAAGGCCGTCATCGCGTCCGAGGAAGTCGGTGTAGCTGACGAAGAGAAGTACCAGCTGCGACAGCGCCAATGTAAGAACCGCGAGCTGAATTCCCGCCGCTCGCTGGAGAACGATCAGCGCGACAACAAACGCAACGACGGCCCCGATTGCCGTCGAGAGCAGGATTGCGAGAAGAAACGGCAGCGGGAACCCATGAAAGATGATGGCCGCGACCGCATAGCCACCGATGCCATAGAACATCGCATGCCCGAACGATGCCAGGCCGGCATAGCGGAACATGAGATTCCACGAGAGCGCAAACATCGCCTGCAGCATCGCGATGCCAATGAGGAACAATAGCCCCTGATTAACCGCAAATGGGGCGGCAGCGAGAGCGGCAACGAAGAGCAAGATAACGGCTGGACGCATGAATGAGCTGCCGTTCATTATGTCCGCTCCGGGAAAAGGCCTTCGGGCTTCAACAGGATCACCGCGATGAGAACCATGTAGGACACGGTTCCCGGCATCGACGGAAGAAGGAGCGAGTTGAAGCTTTCGAACAGGCCGAAAATCAGTGCGGCAACAAAGGCGCCGCGTATGCTTCCAAGCCCGCCGACGATGACCGAGTTGAAGGCGAGCAGAAGGTATGAGTGTCCAAGGCTAAGCGAAAGGCTCTGGTTGGCTACCAGAAGACCACCGGCAAGACCGGCCAGCGCAAAGCTGACGCCGACGCTGACGAGCTTCAGGCGCTGCACGCGCAGCCCGATCACACCAGCCATCCACGGGTCTCGCGCCACCGTCTGAACGAGCTTGCCGAACCACAGCCTGTTGAGCCCCAGTTCCAGCAGCACGAACACGATTATCCCGCAGGCGACGATGAATACGGAATAATAGGTCAGCAGGATTCCGACATCCATCGTCTGATCGAGTACCGCTGGGGGATAGACAGCATAGATATCCTGGCCGAAGACCATTTTCGTGGCGCCGTCGCACAGAAGAAGAATGGCGAAGGTCGCAATCAGCGTATAGTCGTTCGCGACGCTGGAGAGGCGGCGCAGCACCAAGGTGTCGGTAGCGATCCCCATCGCACCAACGGCAAGCGCTGCAACGAAAGCCGCAAAAAGAAAATACGGTAGCGAGGAAGGATCCTGGCCGGTAATCGCATGTGCGATATAGGCACCAATCATGAAAAAGCTTCCATGAGCGAAATTGAAGACCTTCAGAATTCCGAAGACCAGCGTGAGGCCGGCGGCGACGAGGAATACCGCCATGCCAAGGACAATGCCGTTGGCTGCGGCGAACGCGATCTGCGCAGTCACTGTGATGCCTCCCAGCTGCCCACATCAGGCCGAGCAGGCCGGACCAGACTCGCCTTCAACTGCTCCTTGAGGATCTTTCCAATCGAATTCGTCGGCAGGCGATCCATGATGTGAAGTTCCTCCGGGAATTTCTGGCGGGCCATGCCAAACTCGGAAAGAAACGACCGCATCGCTTCCATCGAAAACGCCTTCTCCGGCTTAAGCGCAACGAACGCCACGGCGCGCTCGCCGGTTCTGGCATCCGGCACGCCGACGACGGCAGCACTTGAGATCGCCTCATGTGAGAGCAGCGCGTTTTCGATTTCGCGAGGGCTGATGTTCTCGCCGTGCCGAATGATGATTTCTTTCTTGCGGCCGGTGATCTCGAGAAACCGGCCGTCGATCCTGCGCCCGACATCGCCCATGACGAAATAACCGTCCGGGGTGAACTGTCCCGCCTCATCGTCGGTATCGATATATCCGAGAAACATCCGCGACGATCGCGCGAGAATGTCGCCGCTGTCGCCCGCCTTGACAGGCCTGCCGTCGGAGTCCACGATCACCAGCTCGACCCTGATCTCTCCATCCGTTGTTTGGCCATGGACCGCATCGTTACGCGTAAATATGCCCGGGCAGATGATGGGGACTTCGGACGAGCCGTAGGCGCGCGAGATGACCGCATTGCGGAAGTGGTCCTGCGCGCGGGCGATCAGGGAAACCGGCACGCTCGCGCCGCCGCAGACGAAACGCCTGAGAGTGGGAAGATGGCTGCCCCGAGATGACGCGGCATCCAGCAATCCTTGCAGGAAGGGCGTGGCCCCAGCAAAGAAAGTCGCACCTTCAGCGTCGATGACATCGACCGCTTGGTCCGCGTCCCACGTATCCGCCAGTATGGCGGTTGCTCCGGTGAACCACGGCATTTCGAAAGCGTAGATCGATCCGCCGACATGGCCCACCGGCGAAGGTATGAACATGCGATCGTTGCCATCGATGCCCCAGAAGCGCGCGCCCTCCTGCACGAACGCGTGCAGCGTATGGTGACTGTGCAGCACGCCTTTCGGCCGGCCGGTGCTGCCGGATGTGTAGATGACTATCTTCACATCCGCATTGTCCACTGCGGGCGGCTCGATAATATCATCACCTTCGCTCAGCAGAGCCTCGAAGGTGGGGACGTCCTCCCGCCCGCTCCTGACCCGGAATATGCGATCCTCGCGCTTCGTCTCGAAATCGACCCGCGCTAACAGCGCTTCGAAATCCGTGTTTCGAAAACTGGCCGGAATAAAAAGCGCGTCGCAACGGCATTGCGACAGGATGAAGCTCAACTCGTGCTCGCGATACATTGGCAGCAAGGGGTTGAGAACAAACCCGTAAAGTGCGCTCGCCAGGCCGATAACGCAGGCCTCGTGCCAGTTCGGCAGCTGAAACGACACCACCGAGCCAGGCCCGAGCCCCCGCCCGACAAGAGCGCTGCCAAGACGAAGTGCATCGGAATAGAGCGCGCTTCTGGTCATTCTGACGCGATCGTCGATCACCGCCAGATGATCGGGATCTTCACCGAGGCGCCTGAGCACGATGTCATGGAGGCTTTCAGAACTCCATTCGCCGGAAGAGAGATATTCCTGCGCACGCGCGCCAGCCTCCGGCAGCACCCAGCCAGTATCGGTTCGTCTCAGCATGAAGGGTCACTTACCCGTGTGCAGGACGGATAGCAGGCCTGGTCAAGGCCCGCTATCCAGCTCTGTCTATTGGAACTTGATTGCCACACCCGGCGTCGCCGGACCTGCGAGATCGGTGCCGTCCGTCTTGTAGAAGTCGGACACTTTCCAACCCAATTCGCCGTCATCCGGGCCGAGCTTGACATAGTTGACATCACAGAGCGCCTGGTGATCCTCGGCACGAAGCGTCACCTTGCCTTTGACGCCCTCGAAGGTCAGCCCTTCTAGCGCACCGACCAGTGCTTTGGTGGAAAGATCTTTGGCCTTGGCAGCAGCGGTAGCGACCGCCGTGATCGCGGTATGACCCATGCCGATGAAGCCGTCGGGGAATTTGTCGCCGGTGTCGGCCACATACTGATCGTAGAGAGCCTTGGAAACAGGGTTGTCCTGATACGCACCGAAATACCAATGGTGCCCGCTCCAGTAGTTTTCCGGAGTGCGCTTGCCCAAGGCCTTGGCAACCTGAAAATCGCTGCCGGAGCTCACGTAGACCTTTACCTTCTTCGACAGGCCAAGCTGCCCGGCCTGCTGAAGGAAGCCGACCTCGTCACCCCCGCCGACACCAATGAAAATTCCGTCGACATCGGAACTCATCAGCGTGGAAACGGCGTTGCGGAAATCCGTCGCTCCGAACTTGACCACCACAGGGTCGTTGATCGAGACCTCCTGGTTGTTCAGTTCCTTGTGATATTTCGGCAATCCATATTGGAAGGTAGCCATCGTCGAACGTCCGATCTCGGCGTCCGGGATGATCGCACCCCATTTCGTCACATGGGGATATTTCTCCGCCATGAGGCGCGATGCAGCGGAGATGCGCATTGCCGAATAATCGGTCACGCGGAAGTAATTCTTGCGGAAATTCTCATGCGTAAGGTTGTTTCCGTGAGAGGCCGCGTTGAGGAACACGACGTCCAGCTCTTCAGCGATGCCGCTAATGGCCAAAGCCACCGGACTTGCCAGAACACCGGCGAAGATGTTGACGCCATCGCCAGCGAGTTCACGAACGGCTGCAACCGCAATATCCGGCTTCGACTGATCGTCACGAACGACGATCTCGACCTGGCGTCCGAGAATGCCGCCCGCCTCATTCAACTTCCTGGCGGCAATCTCCATGCCCATATGCTGGGGCTTGCCGAGAATGCTGGCAGCACCCGAAAGCGTGGTTATGCAGCCGATACGAATGGGCCCGGATTGCGCGATCGCAGGAAACCCGCGCGCGACTGCCAAGGCCCCGACTGACGTCGCGATAAAAGACCGACGAGATAACTTCACCTGCACTCCCTCCCAAAAGTCGTAGCGTCAGTTTGTTCCAATATATGGTACGACTGAAAAGCAAATCTGCATCAATTCATCTATTCCGTCAACGGTATTTTGCCGAATCATGCCTCGAACGCGCGATCTCACGGCCAAGAGAAGAAGTTACAGCGCTCCAATTGTCCCACTATATGAACATCCTTCCTGCGGGCGAACACAGGCGTCCCCCGGAGCTCTCAACCCCGGATATAAAAGTGCTTTTGCGAGCCTGAGAACGCGAAACCGGCGACTAGGCAGCTTCCAGGATCATCGCGATCCCCATGCCGCCGCCGATACATTGCGTGGCAAGCGCGCGCTTTGCCTTCTCGCGCTTCAGCAGCATCGCGGATTTGCCCACCAGCCGACCTCCCGTCGCACCGAGCGGATGGCCGAGCGCAATGGCCCCGCCATCGATGTTGAGCTTTTCCTCGGCTATGCCGAGTTCACGGCGGCAGGCTTCGGCCTGCGCGGCAAACGCCTCGTTCATCTCAACGAGATCGATATCGCGCATTGAAATGCCGGCGCGTGCCATCGCCTTGCGCGAGGATTCGACAGGCCCCATCCCCATGATGCCAGGCGCGCAGCCCGAAACCGCGAATGCTTCGACGCGCGCCAGCAACTCAAGACCATGCCGCAGCGCGAATTCCTCGCTGCAGACGAGCACCGCCGTAGCGCCATCGGTCATTGGCGAAGACGAACCTGCGGTTACACTCCCCTCTTCCATGAACACCGTCTTGAGTTGAGCAAGGCGCTCCATCGATGTTTCGCGCACGCAACCGTCCTGCGTGACCTCGCCCACCGCAGAAATCTCTGCAGCAAGCCGCCCGTCCCGCTGCGCCGCGAGCGCCTTGGAATGGCTCGCAAAGGCGAAGCTGTCCTGCTGTTCACGCGACACCGCGAATTGCCGCGCCACGCGCTCGGCCGTGAGGCCGACATTCATGTAGGCTTCTGTCGCTTGCTGATCCCAGCTCGGGTGAGGCTGTGGGTTGAAACCCATCATCGGCACGCGCGACATGCTTTCCGAGCCTCCGCAGATGAAGGCCTCACCCGCATTCATTGCCAGCATGCCGGCAGCCATCTGCACCGCCTGGATCGACGAGCCGCACCAGCGGTTGACGGTCGCGCCGGCGACCTGTTCGGGTAAGCCCGCGAGCATACCGACGATCCGGCCCATATTCAGGCCCTGTTCGCCCTCGGGAAAGGCGCAGCCCCAAATCACATCCTCGATCTCTTCGCCGGGCGCACCGGTTCGTTTCAGCAATTCGCGAACGGCATGCGCACCGAGATCGTCCGGGCGCACCGACGAAAGCGCGCCCTTGTTTGCAAAAGTGAAGGGCGTGCGGACATAGCCGGCGATAAAGGCGTGTTTGGTCATGAATTTGATCCCGTGTGCTAGCGTCCGGTAAAGACAGGCTTGCGCTTTGCGAAAAACGCATCGATTCCTTCGGCGAAATCCGCCGTCGATGCGCAAGCCGCGAATGCGTCCGCCTCGGCATCGAGTTGTTCGGCAAAACTGCTTTCCAGGCTTGAACGGAACAGCCGCTTGATATGCGCCTGCGCCGCTGGTGCGCCTGCCGCCAGTTTTTCCGCCAGCTGCCTGGTCGCGGTTTCGAGCTCTGCGCGGGGCATAACGCGGTTCACGAGGCCGAGCCTTAGCGCCTCGTCGGCACTGATGGTTTCAGACAGCAGCGCGATTTCCAACGCGCGCCGATACCCTATCAGCCGGGGCAAACTCCATGACCCCCCGCAGTCCGGTGATGTTCCGAGCCGCGCATAGGCAAGATTGAACGCCGTATCGTCGGCGGCTACGAGCAGATCGAGACTGAGTGCCAGAGACATGCCGCCGCCCGCGACCGCGCCTTTCAGACTGCCGATGACGATCTGTGGGGCCGCCGCCAACATCTTGATCGCCCCGTGCATGGAGCTGATAAGTTCATCAGCCGCCCTGCTCTTGTCATCCGCGGCTTGGAAATGGCCCAGGTCTCCGCCTGCGACGAAGCCGCGGCCTTCCGCCGATACGACGATGACACGCACCGACGGCTCGGCAAGCGTCGCAATGACCGCATCGGCAAAACCGTCTGCCAAATCCCGGTCCAGTGCATTCAACCGCTCGGGACGGTTGAAACGTATCTCGGCGATTCCGGCTTCGACCGACAGCAGGACAGGCTTTGTCATTTCAGCTCCATTCAGCCGATAGCCATTTTTTCGCGACGGCGTGAAAAGGGGTCGTTGCGGAACTGGCCGATTGCGGCATCGTACTCCGCGATGAGCCGCTCGCAGAGATCGGCTGCCCCCGGAATGTCGGCAACGCCGCCGACACCCTGCCCGGCAGACCAGACAGTCTTCCAGGCTCTGGCTTCATTGCTCATGTCGAGCTTTCCATGCGCGGGCAGATTGTCAGGATCCAGGCCAGCGGAAACGATGCTCTGCCGCAGGAAATTGGCGTGAATGCCTGAAATGTTTGGCGTGTACAGGATGTCGCTCGCCCGGCTTTCGACCATCATCTGCTTCTGCGCATCAGCTGTCATCGACTCCTTGGTGGCAAGGAACCGCGTGCCCAGATATGCCATGTCGGCGCCCATAGCGCGCACCGCCGCGATCTGCCTGCCATTGCTCAATGCGCCCGAAAGAATGATGGTGCCGTCGAAGAACGACGCAATCTCCGACACCAGGGCGAAAGGACTTAGCGTTCCGGCATGGCCGCCCGCACCGGCGCTGACGGCGATTATGCCATCGACACCCGCTTCCGCCGCCTTTTGCGCGTGCCGCAGGTTGACGACGTCGTGGAACACCAACCCGCCATAGGAATGCACTGCCTCGACAATATCCTTCACCGCGCCCAACGACGTGATCACCAGCGGCACCTTGTGGCGGATGGTCACCTCAAGGTCGGCGGCAAGGCGTGGATTTGATTTGTGAACGATGAGATTGACGCCATGCGGCGCGGCGTGCGGGGCCGGAGCCAGCCGCGCTTCAATCTCTTCGAGCCATTCCGCGTAGCCGGCGCTGCTGCGCTGGTTCAACGCTGGAAAGGTGCCGACCAGACCCGAGCGGCAGACTTCCACCACGAGATCGGGCCCGGAAGCCAGGAACATCGGCGCCGCGATTGCGGGAAGCTTGAGGCGGCCTTCGAAATTCTGGGGAACCGGCATGAGACTGTCCTTAGGATCGCGGAGCCAGGCCCTGCACAAGGGTCTTTACGCATGAATCGGCGATCTGCTCAGCGGTCAAAGGCCCGTTCGGCTCGTACCATCTGGCGATCCAATTCAATGCGCCCGCCAGCGTAAATGTCGTGAGACGCGCATCGTCGGATGCGATCGAGCCGTCGGCAATTCCATCCTCAACGACGCGCCGAACGGTGATGTCGATTTCGCGCTTGAGCGCACGGAAGCGGGACCGGCTTTCCTCGGACAGTTCGTGATCGGCAGTGCGGGTCACGCACATGCCGAAATCCTTTGTCATGATGACTGCATACCCGCGCATCAAAGCCGTAAGCCGGTCCAGCCCGCTGCCGCCGGCATTTTCGACCGCCTCGGCGATCTGCCGAATCCCATCCAGCCCGAGCCGGACGCACTCGAAGAGGATCTCATCCTTGTTGGCGAAGTAATAATAGATTGTCGGCTTCGTGACGTTCAGCGAAGCCGCCACATCGTCGAGCGAGGTGGCATGGAAACCACGCTCGTTGAAGGAACGGACTGCCGCACTGAGAAGCGCATTGCGTTTCTCGCCACGCTCGCGTTCGCGGTCGGCGGCATTTGGCCAGGGCGATTTCTGCGGGCTTGCGTTCATTGGTTCTGTCGTGAAAAGGCAAGATTGATTTCTTCTTGTCAGTAGGTCATATACTGAGAAGTAAATAACCGTCAATCGCCGTCGGCGAATTTCTCGACAGGCCTTCACATGCGTCTCGATATGGATCTCGCCATTACTGCCTCCACCCGAACCATTGCAGTCGAACTGATTTGAAGAACCGGAGATCGTTGCGATGCTGCTAACGGAAGAACAAGCCATGGTGCGCGATATGGCGCGCCGTTTCGCGCAGGAGAGGCTGAAGCCATTCTCCGCCGAATGGGATCGTACGAAGACATTTCCGCGCGACCGCATACAGGAGATGGGCGAGCTTGGCCTGATGGGCATGCTCGTGCCCGAAACGCTGGGCGGCTCGAAGACAGATTTCGTATCCTATGCCTTGGCAATCGAGGAAATCGCTGCAGGCGACGGCGCTTTATCAACGGTGATGAGCGTTCATAATTCGGTCGGCTGCGGACCGATCCTGAGTTTTGGAACTCCGGCCCAGCAAGAGCGCTTCCTACAGCCCATGGCGCGCGGCGAATGGCTGGGTGCGTTCTGCCTGACCGAACCACAGGCTGGATCGGACGCTTCCGCAATCACGACGCGCGCGAAAAAGATTGGCGATCGATACATCGTCAACGGCGTCAAGCAGTTCATCACGTCCGGAAAGAATGCCGACGTGGCGATCGTCTTCGCCGTCACCGATCCTGCTGCGGGAAAGAAGGGCATCAGCGCCTTCATCGTTCCCACGAACACGCCCGGATATCGTGTAGCCAGCATCGAGCACAAGCTTGGCCAACACCTTTCGGATACTGCCCAGATCGCCTTTGACGATATGGAACTGACGCCGGATCTGCTGCTGGGCGAAGAAGGCCAGGGCTACAGAATCGCGCTGTCCAATCTGGAGAGCGGGCGCATCGGGATTGCCGCCCAGTCTGTCGGGATGGCGCGGGCAGCACTGGACGCTGCGATAGCTTACGCCGGAGAGCGGCGCAGTTTTGGCGTCAGGATCGCCGAGCACCAGGCCGTCTCCTTCCGGCTTGCCGACATGGCGACGCGGCTTGAGGCAGCACGGCAATTGGTTCTGCACGCCGCAGCGCTGAAGGAAGCGGGGCAACCTGTCCTGAAAGAGGCCTCGATGGCCAAACTGTTCGCTTCCGAGATGGCCGAAAAAATCTGCTCCGATGCGATCCAGATCCATGGCGGATACGGCTATGTGGCGGACTACCCAGTCGAGAAGATCTACCGCGATGTTCGCGTCTGCCAGATCTACGAAGGCACCAGCGACATTCAGCGGATGGTCATTGGCCGGGCTCTGATGTCTCAGGCCTGACGTTCACAGGGGAGGAGCGATCCATGGAAAAGAAAGCCTATAAATTCGTCGTCCTGACCAACGCCGTTGAAGGCAGGGATGGCGAGTTCAACGATTGGTATTCCAGCACCCACGTTCCCGACGTTCTGGCGGTTCCGGGTATCGTGAAAGCTGAGCGGTTCGAACTGGCCGAAGTTCAGCGCAGTGCGTTGCCCCTGCCCTACCGCTATCTCGCCATCTATGAGATCGAGACCGACGACCTGAAATCCGTCTCCGACGAGATCGGCAAGCGCGCCGGCACGGATGCGATGGTCCTTTCCAGCGCCATGGCGCTGGAAAAACTCGCGGCAATATTCAAGCCGCTCTGATCGCAGCGATGAACACCAGCAGCATCGAGACTTAAACGGAACATCGGATATGCAGTTTGAATTCTCCGAAGAGGACGTGTCGTTCCGGAAGTCGGCCAGGCGATGGCTGCTTGAGAATGTGCCCACTGAAACACCTCCTCACAGCGGTATCGAAGCGCGCGAATTCGCCCTCGCATGGCTACGCAAGCGCCATGCCGGCGGGTGGTCCGGCATCTCCTGGCCGGCGGAATTCGGCGGGCGCGGGCTTTCGTTCGAACGGCAGATCATCTGGCACGAAGAGTATGTACGCTCCGGTGCGCCGACGCCGCTCGACTCGACATTCGTGGCGCTGAACCATGCCGGACCGACGGTGATGGAATGCGGGACCGAAGAGCAGAAGACCTTTCATCTCCCGCGCATCCTCTCGGGCAACTCCATCTGGTGCCAGGGCTTTTCCGAGCCGGGTGCCGGCTCCGATCTTGCCGGCATCAGGACCAGCGGCAGGATCGACGGCGAGGACCTCGTCGTGAATGGCCAGAAGATATGGACGAGTTTCGCCGATATCGCCGACTATCAGGAACTGCTGATCCGCACCGACCCCGGCTCTCAGCGTCACAAGGGTTTGAGCTGGGTCATCTGCGACATGACCCTGCCAGGCATCACCGTGCGCCCCATCAAGAACCTTGCCGGCGCCACGCATTTCGCCGAGGTCTTCTACGACAACGTTCGCATCCCCTTGTCGAATGTTGTCGGAGCCCTGCATGACGGCTGGAACGTGGCGATGACCACGCTGGGCTTCGAACGCCGGACCGCTGCGATCACCTTGCAATTGATGATGGAGCAGAAGATCGAGTCTCTCGCCACCCTGTTTCTTTCGCGAGGCGGCGACGCAGCCTGCTCGTCGATTGGCCGCGACATAGCGATCGCACGCGCGGAAGCTGCAGCATTGCGCGCACTGACCTACCGGACCCTCTTCAAGGACCCTGCTACTGCATTCGACGGCTCGATCGTCCGTCTATTCTTTGCCGAACTCAGCCAGAGAATTTACGGCATAGCGATGGAGGTGCTTGGCCCCCGCAATGCCGAGGCAGAGCAGGATCAGGAGTGGGTGTATTCCTATCTGGAGGCGTTCAGCGAAACCATCGCCGGTGGGACCGCCGAGATCCAGCGCAACATCATAGGCGAGCGGATTCTCGGTCTTCCGCGCGGAGGTGCCCGATGATCGATCTTAACAACTCGGTCGAGCAGACACAGATCGTGGATTCGGTTCGCGCGATGCTGGCAGAGTCCTATCCTGTTGCCCGGCTCCGGGAAGGCAGCAGATCTGCAGTCGACAATCTCGACGTGATTGCACAATTCGGCGGCTTCACAATGTCGCTCCCCGAAGATGATGGCGGGGCGGGACTTTCCGTGGTCGAGGATGTGTTGCTTCATACGGAACTTGGGCGGCATATCGTTTCGCCCTCCGCCCTGGCAAGGACGATCGCGGTCCGATTTGCAGGCGAGACCGGACAGACAGAGCTTGTTGCAGCACTTCTCGATGGAACGAGAAAGGCGTGTCTGGCAAATCACCTTGGCGAATCCGCCCAATCTCAGACGGGAAGCGCTAATGGCGAGCATCTTCACCTCTATGATGTGGGCGATGCGGACCTTGCTCTCGTGTTGGGACCGCGCGGGGTAGCGCTTCTAGACGTGTCTTCGATCACTCATACGCACGTCGCCTCAACCGATCGCACGATAAGTCTTTCGCGCGCTGTCCTGGGGACAGATCACGCGCTCGAGTTCCGCGATGCCACCACCTCATCTGCCGCACGCATGGCAAGGCTGCTCATTTCGGCGCAGCTGCTCGGCATGTGCGAAGCGGTCCGCGATATGTCCGTCGAATACGCGAAGGTGCGGACCCAATTCGGTCAACCGATCGGCTCGTTTCAGGCGGTCAAGCATCGCTGCGCAAATATGGCGATCAATGCCGATGTCCTCTCGGCCCAGCTCCTGTTCGCTGCGATTGCCGAACGTGACGGCTGGCCAGACGCCCTCTTCCAGATTGAGGCATGCTGGCTGCTGGCATGCCGCTATACTCTGGAAAACTGCCGCAGCAGCATTCAGGTGCATGGCGGTATCGGCTTCAGTGCTGAATGCGACGCACATCTCTATCTTCTACGCACGCATCTTTTGGAGAATCTCGGCGCAACCAACACGCAACGTCAGCAGGCAGTGTTGAGGTGGCCCATCTAACAATCAAGGGAAGACGCTTCGAAGGAAGGCAGGTCGTAACAACCGGCGTACCTTTACAACGCGCCATGCTAGAGCCGAGCGAATCTGGCGCCCGTTGATCGCACGATCTCTCACTGATCAAAACATGCTCCAACCGGTCCAGCCGATTTTCAAACCAGTCGACAAGAAACGCCAAAATCCTTAATTCTCAAACACTTCTCTTAGGCCAGTCACAGCGCAATAGCCTGTCCTCACGAGTTCTTTGCTTCGATCTGAACCTGCACATTCAGCGCATGTGCTTCCCGCGCTTCGAATTTCAGTGCGTCGGCAAGCGTTATGGCATAGCCGTCGTCGATGAGTGTCTTGATACGCCGCGTGTGTTCACCCGGCCATTGAGCGATCGAGCGTGCGAGCCCAAGCGCCTCAGGCATAAGCTGTATATCCGGCACGACGCTGTTGACGAAGCCGAGGTGTGTGGCCTCTTCGGCAGTAACTTTGCGCGCCGACAGCGAAATCTCTTTTGCGCGATAGGGTCCTACGACGCGGGGCAGACGCTGTGACAGTCCCCATCCGGGCAGAAGACCGATCTTGGCATGGGTGTCCTGGAACCAGGCCGATTCGGCGGCAAGCACGATGTCGCATGCCAACGTAATCTCAAAGCCACCAGTCACCGCGAGGCCGTTGATCGCGGCAATCAGCGGGGTCTTCACGCGCGAAAGTGCCGAACCCAGATCGTCATTGTCGATATTCTCCGCCACCGTACTGCCCGAGGCGCCAAGTTCCTTGACGTCGAGCCCGGCACAGAACGCCCTGCCCGTGCCCGTAAGGATGATGGCTGAGACGTCATTGCGAGCGTCCATTTCAGCCAACGCCTCGATCAACATCGCCCGCAGCGTCCGGTTGAGTGAATTCAGTGCTGCAGGCCGATTGAGCCTCAGTATGGCGACGCCGTCAGCAATCTCGATCAGCAGCGGTTTGTCGTCCAACTTTTCCTCCCCGAACCGGTCAGTTCCAGCGGGTAAATCGTTCCGCCGCTGCGATGAAGCGTGGCGCCTGCGTTGCGTCTTCGTAATAGCCATCGCGGCCGAGCCTGTGCTGATAGTCGTACAATACCGCAAGCTTCCAGGAGGCCATTGCAGCATACCAGCCGAGGCCGGAAATATCGCGCTTGGTAACTTCGGCATAGCGCGCGATCATCGCTTCGCGCGAGGGGAAGCCCTCGGCAAGCAATGCTGCCGAAAGCTCCTGTGTCGGCGTCAATTCCTCACCCTTCACCGGATAGCAGCAGGCCATGTAACCAAGATCGAGAAGCGGATCGCCGATCGTCGCAAGTTCCCAGTCAAGGATCGCGAGCAGGCGTGGCGGCCCTTTTTGCGACCAGATCACATTCCCCGGGCGATAGTCGTTGTGGACGATGGCCGCGCCACTTTCCCTGGGTAGATGCGCCTTCAGATGCGCTGCCATGTCGGCAAGAAAGGACGGAACAGCGTCATCGCGCAAGGTCATCAATGTTTCGAGACGCTTGAGATGACGCGCATTGAAATTCAGCGGCTGACCGAAATCGCCGAGCCCGCAGACCTGCCAGTCGACAGCATGGAGGCGTGCCAGGCCGTCGACCAGTGCGAACGCCATGGCTTCGCCATCGCGGCCTGCATCGAAGCTGGTAGGCAAGGTATCGGTGACCACGTGCGGTTCAGGCGTCCGTTCGAACAGGCTCTTTCCCTCAGAAATCTCTCAAGGGCCGCAAGCGTGGTCTCGTCCCAATGCCAGCTCATCGCGCAGACTTGTTCAGCTCGATCAGGTTTTCGAGATAGTTCATCCCATACGGCGCAGAGTCGGGCGTATCGTGAGGGGTCATGCTCGATAATGGCGGCACAGGTCTGCGCCCATGCGCGTTCCTCTTCCATCGGCTCCAGTTTCCACCAATCGGGATAGATACCCTCCGCATAGAAACGCCGTATCAACAAGGTGACTATGTCTGTTGAAACGGTCCCTACTTTTGAAGGAATGATCTCCAGCAGGAACTCCATCCTGTTTCGGCGCGAGGCCGCGTAGCGCCCGTCTTCCGATCCGGTCATTGCACAAGATTCCATAGCCCGGCTGCCCGTTCTGCACACGCAATGCCGCCTGAAGGCATAGGTCCTTGAATACTCCGCCTTTGGAAAGCGTGTACCCTGCCATCGCCTCGAGCTGCATCCGGTGGTCAAAGGCAAAGACCCGCATTTCCGGCCAGTCGCCGTGCCTGTTTGTCGACCAGTGAAGCTGTTCCAGTTCGGCATCGTTGCGAAGATCAGGCCGCACGACGCCGCGCCTCAGAAAGAAGTTGAGCTCCTCCAATGAAGGACATGCCGGTGTGCAGCCGTGGCGCGACACGGCAAATGCTCCACAGGCGTTCGCATATTTGACCGACCACGATGATGTATCGCGCGCAGCTGAGGCGTTGGTTGCAGCCTTTTCAGGCGATTGGCCAGCAATTCTTGATCGGCAAGGTTTCTTGCGCCAAAGGCCAGCAGGTGCGCAAAGCAGTCATTCCATATGTCGGGAACGCAGTTCCGCCAAAGGCCAGCAGCACCGGGGGACGAACGCCTCTTGCTACCGAAAGCCAAGCCGCTTCAGGCAGTCCCATCGACAAGGATGAAGGGATTGCCCCTGGAACAGGTCTCGATGCGAGCGCTCACCTTGTAGATGTCACGCAGCATGTCAGGCGTGATCACCGTTCCGCTCGGACCGCTGGTGATCATCGCGCCATCGGCGATGACTATGGTGTTTTCGCAGTAGCGCAGGGCGTGATTGAGGTCGTGCAAGGCGATCAGTACGATCATGTGCTGCCGGCGCGCCAGCTTCGAGACGAAGTCGAGAACCTCGACCTGGCGATGCAGATCGAGCGCGGAAGTTGGTTCGTCCATCAGCAGAACTTCCGGCTTGCGAACCAGCGCCTGCGCGAGAGACACCAATTGCCGCTGTCCGCCCGAAAGTTCGCCGAGGCCGCGAAAGGCAAGGTCCTCGATGCGCAGCACCTTCAGGATATCGTCTATTTCAGCCAGTTCTTCGTCGCGAACCTTCCAGCTGCTGCCCTGCTTGGCTGACAGGAGAACCGATTCATAGACCGTCAGTACCGCATTGGCGCCGGTGTCCTGCGGCATATAGCAGATGGTGCGTGGCCCCTGCTCTGTCTGCGAAAGCGTAACGATACCGGGTCCGGAGATCAGTCCGGCAATACGCTTGAAAAGGGTCGACTTCCCCGCGGCATTCGGCCCGACGACGGCGGTGATGCTGCCGGCCATCAGCATATCCACGCTGACATTGGCAAGGACCGTGACGCGGCCATAGCTGGCGCCAACATCCTTCAGGGCAAGCGCTACCATGCCCGCCTCCTGCTGGAGAAGATCAAGATGAAGAAGAAAGGCACGCCGACAAGCGCCGTGATAACGCCGATCGGCAGAATAGCGCCCGGTATCAGCATCTTGCTGACGACTGAAGTCGTCGACAGCAGAAGTGCCCCACAGATGACGGAACCCGGCAGGAAGAAGCGCTGGTCCTCGCCAACCACCATGCGGGCGATATGCGGGCCGACGAGGCCGACAAAGCCGATGGTTCCGACGAATGACACCGGGATTGCGGCCAGCAGCGAAACAAAAAGCATTGTTTCGAGCCGCAGGCGGCGAACCTTCACACCCATGCTGGCAGCCTTGTCGTCACCCAGGCGAAGCGCGGTCAAGGCCCAGGCATTGCGCATGAACAGCGGCACCACCACGACGAGGATTGCGCCGGTGATCCAGACCTTCGGCCAGGTCGCCTTGGTAAGGCTGCCCATGGTCCAGAACACGACGGCGGCCAGCGCCTGTTCGGAAGCGAGATATTCGAGCAGGGAAAGTGCTGCATTGAAGGTGAAGACGAGGGCGATGCCGAGCAGCACGATGGTCTCGACGCTGACACCCCGCATGGTGGAGGCAAAATGGATGAACATCGCCGCCGCCATCGCCATCAAGAAGGCGTTGATCGGCACCATATACTGCACGGCGCCGGGAAAGAGCGCGACTCCTCCCACGAGGGCCAGCGCTGCACCGAAGCTTGCTGCGGCGGAAATGCCGAGCGTGAAGGGGCTGGCGAGCGGGTTGGAGAGGATGGTCTGCATCTGCGCGCCGGCAACGGAGAGCGACGCTCCCACGGTAACGGCCATGAGCGCGATCGGCATGCGGATGTCCCAGATGACGACCCTGAGCTGATCGCCGGCAGCGGCCGGATCCATCAGCGCGGACAGGACCTCAGTCAACCGGTAATTGGCTGGCCCCAGAGCCATGTCGACGGCAATGCTGACCGCCAGCGCGACGGTCAGCGCCGCAAGAATCAGGATGCGCTTAAAGGCAAGGGCGCGATATTGATCGCGCCCTGTTACCGTCGGGAGAGTGACCTCTGCGGCCATGCCCTATTCGTCCTTCAGGGAGACGAAATATCCCGGCTTGTATTCCAGCGGCAGGAACCGGGCATGCAGTTCCTTGAATGTCGCTTCCGGGTCGAGATCCCTGAACAACTCCGGATGCAGCCACTTGGCGATCTCCTGGATCGCGACGAACTGATAAGGGTTGTTGTAGAACTGGTGCCAGATGGCGTGGACGTTGCCGTCCTTCACTGCTTTCACGCCGGTAAAGGCCGGACGCTTGGTGAGATTCTCGAGCTTGCGGCGCGCCTCCTTGATATCAGCGCCATAACCGACGCCGACCCAATCGCCGCCGGGAACATAGCCGTCCCAATTGCCCCCGGTGATTATGATCTGATCCGGGTTTGAAGCGATGACCTGCTCGGGATTGACGGTACCGAAGGTACCGGGAATGATGTCCTTGGCCATGTTGATGCCGCCGGCAAGCTCAACCATCTTGCCGAAGTTCTCGTTGCCAAAGGACATGCAGCAATCGTCCGAGTAGCCGCCCGCGCGCTCGACAAAGACGAGCGGCCTGCTGGGGTTCTCCTTTTCCAGAACATCGCTCACGCGCTTGATGCTGTCGGCGCGGAACTTGATGAAGTCTTCAGCCACATCCTCCTTGCCCATCAGCTTGCCCATGATGCGCATGCTCGGCTCGGTATTTTCCATCGGCTTTTCGCGGAAGTCGACATAGACCAGCGGAATGCCAACCTTGGCGAGCTTTTCGATATAGCCGCCCTCTTCGGTTGCCGTCTTGGCATCGATGTTCATCAGGATGACGTCGGGCTTGAGCGCCACGGCCTGTTCGATGTCGAAGGTGCCGTCCTTCATGCCGCCGAAGGTCGGCAGCTTGGCGATGTCCGGATATTTCGCGAGATAGGCCGCATAGGACTCAGGGTCGGCTTTCGGCAGATCGTCGCGCCAGCCGACGACGTGCTTGAAGGGCGCGTCCTTCTCGAGGGCGGCAAGGAAATAAATCTGCCGCCCTTCGCCGAGGATGATGTGCTGCACTGGCGCTTCGACCTGAACGTCACGGCCGGTCACGTCCTTGACCGTGATTTTGTCCGCCAGCGCGGGCCAGGCCGCCGAGACAACAAGGGCCATTGCAAGGACGGCTGATCTGCCGGTAAAGCGCATCGCAGTTTCTCTCCAGTGGGAAGTGGAAGCGCTCTATGATTTTGTGAGTAGAACAGTCAAGTTTTATCTTTTAGAGCTGTTCCAAGGTGAAAAGCATCAAGGGTTGAAGGCGATGGCCGACATCAATGAAAACGGGAACAACTACGGTCTGCGCGACGAGATCAAGGCCTATTGGTCCGCGCGTGCCGCAACCTTCGATCTGTCTCCGGGGCATGAGATTTTTTCCGAGGACGAGCGGGAGGCATGGCACGAACTGGTATTGAAGCATCTCGGCGACGGAGCGGGACGCAGCGCCCTCGATCTCGCCAGCGGCACCGGCGTCGTCTCCCATCTGCTGGACGATCTCGGTTACCGCGTGACCGGTCTCGACTGGGCGGAGCCTATGCTTGAACGGGCGAAAGCGAAAGTCGGGCAGCGCCAGCGTTCGATCAGCTTCCGGCTGGGCGATGCTGAAAACACGATGGAAAATGACAACGCCTATGACGTGATCGTAAACCGTCATCTGGTGTGGACGCTGGTCGATCCGAAGGCGGCCTTCGCCGAGTGGATGCGCGTCTTGAAACCGGGCGGACGGTTGTTGATCATCGACGGCGATTTCGTCAATGTTGGCCTCGCAGAGAAGCTGCTGAAGGGTCTAGCCGACAGGCTGCAGAAAATCGGCCTGCTCAAACCGGATCCGCTGCATGCGCCGAAAGAACTTATGGCGGCGCATAACAGCATTGTCTCGAGAGTCTATTTTTCCGACGGCGCGCGGGCCGAGGCTGTCGCGGCGATGCTTCGGGAAACGGGGTTTGAACGCATCATCGTCGATACCGATCTTCGCACGATACATAGGACTCAGGCCAAACACTGGAATGTGCTGAAAGGTCTCGCCCGTGGTATCCAGCACCGCTACGCGATCTGCGCCGAAAAGCCGGCCTGACGGAGCAGAAAGTGACCTGTCTGCTGCCATCCAGGCAATCGCTGGAATGAGATCCAACGTTACTGGCGCGCCTCCTGGATCGCGGCTAGCTGCCAGTCGGCGCCTCGCTGGCGCGTGAAGGTCCAAAGCTCCGTTGTTTCAGTCGGCTGGTCGGGAGTGCCTTCGACAACGCGGCCGCTGTTGCGTTCTCGGGTTACATCGAGCGATTCATAGCGCAGGGCGGCCGTCGCATAATCGCGGTCGCCTTCGCGCCACGATTCCGCAACATCGGCTTGCAGCAGCACAATGTCGGAAACATCATTCCTGACCCCGTTCTTTGCGTTGTCCGCAAGTTCTTCAGACAGGTATGAAACGATCTCGGGCGTGACCAGTTTGCGCAAGGCAGCGTGGTCTTCTCGTCCGAAAGCCTCCTGCACATCGCTCAAAAGCTGCTGGAAGGTATCGACATCCGTCTGCGTCAAGGAAATCTCGTCAGAACCAGAAGCCTGGGTCTTTGCCCCACTGCCCGACCCGATCCCCGGAAAATTGAACGACCTGCTTGTGTTTCCGTCGCGCCGTTCCGCCTCGTCATACTTGAAGCTGCTTGCATCGCGTGGGCCACCGGCCGTCGCCGGCGCATGGGCACGCGTAGACTGGGAACGAAAGAAACGAATTGCCAGCATGACCGCACCCCCGATCAATACGACCTGAAGCAGAAGGCCAAGCATGCCTGCCAGACCGCCGAACCCCTGCCCCAGAAACAGGCCGATCAGGCCGCCCAGCAACAGGCCCTTCATCATGGAGCCACCAAACCCATTCATGAAGCCCGGGCGTTGAAGGCCGGATTGAGGCTGCCGGGCGGAAGCACTCGTTCCGGCGTTGGGCGTCATGGAGCGTTCGATCGGCGCTGCCGTCTCTGGCGCCGTGCGGGTCGCCGGCGGCGCCTGGAGTGTGCGAGCACCGCGGCTGCCGAAGCTACCGCCACGGCGCGCTTCCGCGTGGTCGATCGCAACGATCGAAAAAGTCAGGAACAGACCTGCAATCAGGACGTAGAGTCGGCTCGCGCGGGAATTCAACATGAAACTTGCTCCAAAGGCATTGGTGTTGGTTGCGCTGGAGGCGCCTTGGTTATTCTTGCAGTTGTCCGAACGATCAGTCGAACATGCCCTCAAAGGACGATTTCTTGCTTGGGGTAGCCCTGGCCGTGAGAACAGGAGCCTCGACATTGCGGACAACAGCCGATCTCGATGCCCTGCCGTTCGCCCGTAACAGAGCCACTCGGCAGGATGGACAATTCAAACCGGCGACGGGGGAATTCATGCGGAACCTCCGGACAGACCCAAGGAAACTGGACCCGCTCCAGAATGCATAGTCGGGCCCTTGATGCGATCCGACATCACTATTGCTTGGGCAACAGCCAGAGGGCCCGGTCCGCCTCTGGGAGATAGGCGGGGTGTCGAAAAGTTTCAAGGTAATGCTTTGAAGGACAGAGCCTTTCTGTATTCCAGGCGTGATATTTGGGTCTCAAAACTGACGGCAAGGTTCAGCTAGGCTGGCACGATGGCTGTCGCGGCAAAGCCGGTCAGGAGAATTGAGAGGACCCAAAAGCCTGCTGTATCAAAATCTCATAGTGGTCCTCGAACCGACCGCTTCCGTGTGACGGCTGTGGTTGCCGCGTGGCTACGGGAATGATCAACAGCGCGGCTGCGCGTCGTCGACTTCAGAAGCTTACGGAAGCTTGGGCATTCCAGATGCGTCGAAGCGGGACAATCGGCAACGTGGCGGAGGGCGTCTCGCAGCATCCGCAAATCCAGGATTTGCCGTTCCAGCTCGTCGGCCCTGGCGTGCAACTGCGCACGAGGAATATCAGGCCGGCCGTCACGGCCGAACATGCCTGCGATCTCAGTCAGGGAGAAGCCAGCCGCCTTCCCGAGGCTGATGAGCGACAACTTCAAGAGAACGTCTCCGTCGAACTGCCGCCGCAGACCGTGTCGCCAAAGGGAACGGATCAGACCGATCTCCTCGTAATAGCGCAATGTCGACGGCGGCACGCCCGAGTGTTCCGCGACCTTTCCAATATCCAGGAATTTCATGCTTGACCTCAAGTTGACTTGAATTCGTATGCTCTTCCGAACTGCCGATTTCAGCAAGGGAAAAGTCATGAAGAGCGTGCACGATACAAGAGTAAGACCGGTCTGGTTGGACGGGCGGGCAGTCGCACTCCTGATGGCCGCGTCCCTCACCACTATGGCGAATGCAACGATCAGCCCAGCGCTTCCCGGACTCGAGCGGCTGTTCGCGGACGATCCGAACGCAGCGATGCTGACACGCCTTTTGGTTCCGGCACCCTCGCTCAGCGTCGCCCTGTGCGCCCCTCTCGCCGGGCTCGTGATAGACAGGTATGGACGGCGCCTGCCGCTGCTCGCCGGTGTGATCCTGTTCGTAATCGCTGGATGCGCCGGGCTCTTTCTTCCGAACCTTCCCGCGATTTTCGCCAGTCGTCTCGTCCTCGGGGTCGCCGTCGCTCTCATCATGACGGCGCAGACCGCCCTGATCGGGGACTACTTCACTGGCAACGACCGGAACGCGCTGACAGGGCTGCAGATTTCGGCCCGGAATTTCGGCGGCTTGATCTTTATCTCGCTCGCTGGATGGATAGCGGCAATCTCGCCTCGTTTGCCCTTTGCCATTTATGGGCTCGCCGCCGTCTTCCTGCCTTTGATGTGGAAGGCGATCGTCGATCTGCCCCGACGTTCCCCGGCGTCTGATGCAAATCCGGCGGGTGGCGGTGAATGGCATTCTTGGGCCATCCCGATGCTGCTGCTGGTGTTTCTCCAAGCGACCACCAACATGATCTTTTTCGTGATGCCGACCCAGATGTCGTTCTTCCTGGAGGCCAGGGGATTTGAAAGCACTGTCATGACAGGCGCGGTCCTCGGCATCCTGATGCTCTCGGGGGGTGGCTTCGCGCTCCTCTATCCTCGAATCCAGCGAGCAACCGGTTACGCGGGCATCTTCTTCCTGGGCTATGCAGCGATGGCGCTCGGATTTGTGTTGCTGGTTTTCGCTGCGACGACGCTACTCTTGTTTGCGGCAGCCGCGGCAATCGGCGCTGGCTACGCACTCGTGTCACCGAGCTTCATCGCCCTCGCCTTAAACCTCACGCCGCAGCAATACAGGGGGCTGAGCGGAGGTGTTTTGACCGCCTCCATCTTCATTGGGCAATTCTGCTCGCCCCTTGTCAGCACGCCCTTGATTGCAAACCACGACTATGAAGGGCTGTTCCGTGGCACCGCCCTGCTTCTTGCGGCCATGGCAGTCGCAGCTGGAGTGACTGGCGGCGCAAACTGGATTCGCACGCGATCGGCCGTCAGCGCTGATTGAGTGGAGCGCACGTCGCGAGGTAGACGACGATCGACGCGGCCGGAATGTCACTTGTTACGGAAGAAGACGTTGATCAATGCCGTTTCGTTGACATAGTCGAACGCCTTGGTTTCATAGTAGATCACCTCCACGCCGAGGCGTTTGCCGAGGTCCGCCCGCATCGCCGGTTCGTCTGTGAGAGCGCGATGGTCGATTTCGTCGAGCACTATCTTGACGCCGCTGATGGCATGCAGGAAGCGCGGATGATCGAGAATGAACGCGCTGAGCAGCAGAAACACCACCACAGCGCCAACCAGCCAGAGCGTCGTACCCGTTACCGATCAGACCAGCGCGATGGCGATGGATGCGAAGAAATAGCTTATTTCGACTTTGTCGAACTGCTCCGACCGCAGCCGGAACAACGCCAGGATCGCAAAGAGGCCAAAGCCGGCGGCGGCGACGCCGAACTCGACCGAGGACAGGATGATGAGGACTGAAAATGTCGCGACGTTGAACATCACCGCCGTCGTCGCGAGTTCCTTGTCGTAACGGCGGCGGTAATACATGCCAAAGACCAGCAAAAGCACGGCGATAATGTCGATGCTAAATCGCAACAGCAGTTCGAGTGGCGGGATCAGCAGGAGGGGCAGTGACAATTATGTTCTCCGCAAAGGCATGAGGGATCATGCAAATGCCGGCGCAAGATGCGTGCCAATAATGGAAATTTTCGGGACCATCGGAATATTCAAGATATAACAATGACTTAATTCCGCATTCGGGGCTCCGCCCAAGCCGATTGGCGGTGATGCCTTGTTATCGGGGGGAGAGCAGATTCCAGAATCTGGATTCATCATTTTCCAGATACTGTACTCATCTTACCGCTGGTCAGATATAAGTCGGCCTTTGGAATAATCGAGCGCACTCAATGACGAACTGGCGGCGTTGCCTTCGGACAATGCAATACGCTCCGCCCCCACAGGTACTGAACGTAGAGTTTCGGTCACTTCCCGGCTGCCGTCGAGATCATTGAGCGCCTCCGTGAAGGTGACGACTCGAGTCCGGTAGATATTCGCGACGTTCGGATGCACGTCGGCAGGAGCCAGTCAAGCGTGCAGCGATCTCCGTCTTCTGTCGTTCCAGTTCCTCCATGCGCGCCTTCATGAACGGCTGATCCATGCCATGCTCGATAGCCGCCATGATGCCGGCAATGGCGCGATCGATCTTCTCAAGCGCTGCGGTCTGCCTCTCTCTGGACGCGCCGCTCACGGTTGAAGCGGTCTGAGGCGCATGAAGAGGTCATAACGCAGTCTGAGGGCGCCGCCCGCCGAGGCCTAGCTGAAATCCACTATCTGTTGAAACATTGTCTTTTCCTGACAGCGACATTCTTGTTGCCTGTTTTTTGATCATCGCGACCGGCAATCTCCGCGCGTGCAAATCTGCTCGGGCACGCCAAGATCGAAAACACTGCCCGATAGGGTAGACAAGTCGAAAATTCCAATAGCATTATTGGTGAAGGTGACGGGGCTTAACAGGCAAACAAGCGATGCCTGTTGGTAGTTGGAAACAGCAAACCGTACGGCCGTACTTATCCACGGTTGTAGAAGAGGAGTCCCAACGATGCCGAACCCAAGCCAAACTAGCGACCAATGGTGGATCAACGACCAGACGCCGGACAATCCGTACGGCAAAAGCGAAGATTATGATGCCTTCCTCGACTATCTCGGAGCGCTGGGCCGCAGCCTGACGCCGGAGATCGCGGCGGGAACGCTGAGGATCAACGTTTCTGACCTCAATGACCACCCCGAATACAAGGCCGCCGCGATCGGCGCTCTGGAGATGTGGTCGTCTGTCACGCCGCTGAAGTTCGAAATCGTCGACGATGCGCCATTCAATCCCGATACGGACTGGATGGAGGTTGTCAGCCCTGAACTCGGCGAGGAGGACGATGGCAGCGCTTATTCAAGCAATCGTTATGTCAGCATAGGCCAGCGTTTCCACGACACGGAGCCGAACAAGACCGATATTGGCGGCTATGTGTTCGATTCCTTCATCCATGAATTCGGCCATGAGTTCGGCCTGAACCATCCCGGTCTCTACAATTACAGCGGCCCCGGCGGTGTGCAGATCAACTATCTGAACAATGCGACCTGGACCTACGACCGCCAGCAATACAGCGTCATGTCCTATTTCGACGGGATCGACGTGGGCGAAACCAGCCGCTGGTCGGCGTCGACGCCGCTCATGGCCGATATCGAGGCGGTCATCCGCCGCTTTTTCTCGACGCTCGACGATAATGGCGTGCGCACCTATCAGCATATCGACCTCAACACAGGCGATGATGTCTATGGCTTCGGCAGCACGAAGTATGGCTACCAGCTCACCTCCTCGGGCATGCAGCACGATATCGGCTTTGTGATCCATGACACTGGCGGAACCGACACGGTTGACTTCTCCGGCTCCACGGCAGGCACAATCCTTGACCTGCGCCCCGGGCAGTTCTCCAGCGTCAACGGCCATAGCAACAATGTGTCGATCTTCGACGGGCATAACGCCGATGGAACCGACTATTACATCGAGAACGGCATCGGCAGCAGCTATGACGACATCCTGATCGGCAATGACGGAGCCAACGTCCTTGACGGCCGGGGCGGCGACGACCGCATGGCTGGTAACGGCGGCGACGATATCTACTTCGTCGATTCCCGCGACGATATCGTGCGCGAACTAGCGAACGGCGGGAACGACACGGTCGTCCTGCTGTCCAGAGACCTGAATATCCGGAAAATCGCCAACGTCGAGCACATCATCTACGCCGACGAGTCGACACTCCAACCGGGAGGTGGCGGCGGCGGAACCGCGCCCAGTGTCGGCGACAACACGATGACCAGCATCATCTTCGGCGACAACGGAAATAATACGCTTGACGGCGGTGCCGGAAACGACACGATCTTCGGCCAGGGCGGTGACGACCTGATCGTCGGCGGCCGCGACTCGCTTGCCAGCCGCGACATTAACAACACGATCGATGTCGCGGATCTTGAAGACCAGACCGAAAGCGATGACGGCAACGACACGCTCTATGGCGGTGCCGGAAACGACACCATTCTTGGCGGCCAGGGCAACGATATTCTCGATGGCGGAAGCGGCGACGATACGTTGAGCGGCCAGGACGGAGTAGATATTTTCAGAGGCGGTGCGGGAATCGATACGGTCGACTACAGCAAGGAAAGCCCCTTCCAGCTGCTGGTAAACCTCGCCACGAACGTCGCCAGCGGCGGCACCGCCTCGGGTGACACCTTCTACAGCATCGAGAACCTGATCGGGTCAGATGACCGCATCGACCGTTTCATCGGCACCTCCGCAGCAAATCATTTCTGGGGCCAGGGCGGCGGTGATTATTTCAATGGTGGCGGCGGCAACGACATACTGGATGGCGGCAACGATGGCGACATCCTTTACGGTGAGGGCGGCAACGACACCATCATCGGCGGTGCTGGCCAAGACTATCTGGACGGCGGAGCCGGTACCGATACGGTCGTCTACGCCGGCAGCTCCGGCGGTGTGACGATCGATCTCGCCAACGGCACGGCCAACGGCGGCGACGGTGATGGCCCCGTGCAGATCGTCGGACGCGGCACTGCTATCCGGCACGACATCCTCGCTGGCTTCGAAAACGCCATCGGATCATCTTTCGATGATCATCTCATCGGCGACGCCAAAGCCAACGAACTCTCCGGCGGCGCGGGCGACGACACGCTGACCGGCGGAGGCGGCGCAGACAGATTGAACGGCGGCGCCGGCAGTGACACCGCAGACTACGCCGACGCAACAAGCGGCGTCAGGCTTGCGCTCACTGGAGGCAAATCCGGCGGAGATACATATGTCTCCATCGAAAACCTTGCAGGTTCGGGATTCAGTGACCGACTGACCGGCAACGGCGCGGCCAATGTCCTGACCGGCCAGGGCGGGAACGACAGGATCGACGGCGGTGGCGGCGATGACATCCTGCTGGGCGATTTCGCCTATCAGGGCGATGCTCCACCACGACCGGGCATGGGCACCGGCTACGCCACGCTCGGACCGGATGCGACGAACAATTCGATCGCGACCGCCTTTGACATCTCTAACAACTTCTCGCTGGCCGCCGACCCGGACATCTTCGATTCGACGACCGTCCTTCACACGACCGTCAACGCCACCGGAAACGGCCAGGGCGGATATTACAGCGTCAACCTGGCGGCCGGCACCGTCATCACGGTCGACATCGATGGAATTGCCGATCCCAACGTCCATGACAGCTGGGTCAGGCTGCTGGACAGCGACGGCAATATCGTTGCCCAGAACGACGATGGCGGCGGCGACCCCGGCTCCACAAGCAGCCGGGATTCGAGCGCGGTCTTCGTCGTCCAGGAAACCGGAACCTACTATATTCTGGAAGGCAGCTGGTCGGAGACCGCTCCGGGCGACGGCTGGGCGGAAGCCGTGCCGGAAGGCTCGACATATGAGGTGAACGTATCGGTCGAATTCCCGCCCGCCCCGGCTCAGCCGGGCGTTGCGGGGGCCGATACGCTTGACGGTGGCCGCGGCAGCGACCTGCTGGACGGCGGGCTGGCCGCCGACACGCTGACCGGCGGCTCAGGCGAGGATTCCTTCCGCTTCTCGACGGCGCTTGGAAACGGCAATATTGACTGGATCAAGGACTTCAACGTCGCCGACGATTCAATCCTGCTGGACAACCTCATCTTTGCCAACGTGGGCGGCGAAGGCAATCTCGCCCTGAGCGCATTTTTCAAGAGTGCAGCCGGTGTTGCTCATGATGCCGACGACCGCATCATCTATGACACCGATAATGGAACATTGTCTTATGATGCCGATGGCTCCGGACAAACTGCAGCTATTCAGTTTGCGCGACTAAGCACAAATCTGAACCTTTCGGCAGCGGACTTCATTATTGCCTAGCTGGTTACAGGAGGGGCGCTTTCAGGCGCCCCTCCTGGTACGGCGCTGGGTCACCCATGCATCGGAGCCGGCATGGACACCGCAACGACAAGGGAGAGTGTGTGATGAAGCGCCCGACCGACCGCCGCACAATATTAATAGCCGCCGGAGCTGCAGCTGTCGCCGCGGCCGCCGGGAGGGTCTCTGCGCAATCGACAGATATTCGCGGCGCAGTCACGTTCGAGGGCGGCGCGGTTATTCCGAAAGGTCAACTCGAGATTTATCTCGAGGACGCTGCCATTCAGGACAAGGCGCTACGTCGCGCCGCCAAAACGCTCGTTAAAAGCGACGGCAGCTCAAAGACGATAACGTTCTCCTTGTCCTTGCCTGAAAGCTCGGCTGCTTCGCCAAAGCTACAGATCGTTGCGCGCCTGGAGCGCGTGGATGGCTGGCTGGTCGCGCGGGGCAGCGCACAGCTCGAGGTGGGCTCGCCCGTCTATGTCACACTCAACACAGTCATGTATTGAGGGCCGGCCCAATGGCTGAGATACCTTTGTCCGGATTGCGAGCTGGCATGAAGTGGAAGCCATAGCAGTTTGGGTAGATACGATCATGTTGATCAATCTCGAAAACCTGCCATCCGATCCAGAGCTTTTGCAGCGTCTCGTGCGCTCAAACTGACGACCTACCGTCGTTCACAGCTAGCCGAACAACAACGCGCCTTCGCGTTCCTTTATCGTCACGGAAAAGCGCGATGGCCCAACCTCTTTGAAAAATCGACGGAATATTTCAATAAAAAGTCGAACGAAAAGGGGTTTGGAGTTTCCGTACAGATCGAGGACAATCAATGTCGGCGGTGGCAATTCATCGAGGATCGGGCGGCGAATGATCGTCTGACCGTCCACGGTCGCCCGACCAATGGGGCGCATGTTGAGGATGGACATGCCGAAGCCGGAGGCGACTGCCGAGCGTACGGTTTCATAGGACCGTGTGTGAAAGCGCACCTCGGGCCGCTTTGCAAGGATATCGAAGAGCGTGAGCAGGTATGTCGCCGTCTGCGGCATGTCGAGCAGCACGAAGGGCCGTGTCGCGATGTCGGAAAGCCAGACCGCCTCCCGCGTCGCGAGCGGATCGTCGACATGCAGCACTGCATGGGCCGGAACCTTGCATATCTTCGTCATCGTGCCGGTGGTGATCGCGCCGATGTCGTAGAGGATCGCAAGATCGATGATGCCTTCCGCAAGCCACGCCTGTAACCGCACCTGATCGCCCTCGAGAAGGTCGATCTCGACGTCGCCGACATTGTCGACATACATGCGCAGCATTTCGGGCATGAAGAGTGCGCCGAACGGCTCGAAACAGCCGATGCGCAGAACCTTTGGCACGCGGTCCGCAAGGTCACCGATCGCCCGGTCGAATTCCGTGGAAGCTGACAGCATGATGCGGGCGGCGCTGATGAAGCGTTCGCCGGCAGGTGTGATCTGGACGCCGCGCGCCGGCCGCCGCTCGAAGATGCGTGCACCCATTTCTCCTTCGGCAAGCGTGATGGCGGCAAGGATCGACGACTGGGAGATGTGCAGCGCCTTCGACGCGGCCTGCACGCTGCCGAGACTTGCCACTTCGCAGACATAGCGCAGTTGCCGGATCGTCAGGTTCATCGGCATTTTTTCCATAAAATGTAGAAACTTATGTGAGAGAATACATTTTGTGAAAGCGAAGGAAAGGTCCAGTCTGCTCCCCAACAAAGAAGGCCTGCCGCAGATCGGGCAAGGCCAGGGGAACGACAGAATGCCTTTTCACAACCCTCTCGAAGGAGCGGGCGAGCTGTGCCGTATGGATGCCGCTGCGCTGGCAAAGGCCTATCGCACGCGCTCCCTTTCGCCGGTCGAGGTCGCCAAGGCCGCTATGGACCGCGCGGAAGAGATCAATACCGATCTCAACGCCTTTACCCATATCGACCGCGATGGCGCGCTTGCCGCCGCTGCCGCCTCCGAACGGCGCTGGAAGGATGGCGCATCCCTTTCCGAGGTCGACGGCGTTCCGACCACACTGAAGGATATCGTCTGGGTGGAAGGCTGGAGCGTGCGCTACGGCAGCACCACCACGCCGGCGCAGCCTTACGCGGAAGACGCACCCTCCGTCGCCCGCCTGCGCAAGGCGGGCGCGGTCTTCATCGCGCAGACCACCACTCCGGAATTCGGCTGGAAGGCAATCACCGACAGCGCGCTCTTCGGCGTAACCCGCAATCCCTGGAATAAGGCGAAGACACCAGGCGGTTCCTCCGGTGGGGCGGCTGTTGCCGCTGCCGTCGGCGCCGGTGTTTTTCATCTCGGCACAGATGGCGGCGGATCGATCCGCATTCCGGCGTCCTTTACCGGCATTGTTGGCCACAAGCCGACCTTCGGCCGGGTTCCGGCCCACCCACTGAGCGCCTTCGGCACGGTCGCCCATATCGGGCCGATGGCTAGAAGTGCGGCCGATGCCGCGGCCATGCTGAAGACCATGTCCGGTCGGGATCTGCGGGACTGGAGCCAAGGTGCTGGAAAACTGGCACCACTTGACCACGAAGCGCCGATCAACCTCTCAGGCAAGCGTATCGGCTACTGGTCGAAGCCGGCCTCCGGAGCGCTCGATCCGGAGGTTGCTGGCGTCGTCGATGCCGCAGTCGCCAGATTGTCGGCCACAGGCGCAATCGTGGAGCCGGTCGACCTGCCGGCGGACAATCTTCTCGACCTCTTTCACCATCATTGGTTTACGGGGGCGGCCGCTCGCCTCTCCTCGATCCCCAACGCCGACCGCTCGGCCATCGATCCCGGTTTTCTGGAGGTTGCTCGCGCCGGTGCCGCCTACAGCTCGACGGATCTCGTTCTGGCGCAGCTAAGACGAGGGGAATACGGCGCGGCAATGGATCTCCTGCTCGCCGAATACGATTTCCTCGTTTCGCCCGGAACGGCACTGCCGGCGTTCGATGCGGGGCTTGAGGTTCCGGCAGAAAGCGCGTTCGGCCGCTGGACGGAATGGGCCGGGTTCGCCTTCCCTATCAACCTCAGCCAGCAACCAGCCTGCGTCGTGCCCTGCGGCCTCACCGCAGCGGGCCTTCCTATCGGCTTCCAGATCATTGGAGCGCGCGGCGATGACGCCCGCGTTCTTTCAGCAGCTGCCAGCCTGGAGGTAATTTTCTCCAGGTAAGCACCGATCGACGCATGACGAACAACAACCAACCATAAAAGGGGTAACCGTTATGATGAATAGACGTGCAATGCTTCAGGGAGCTCTGGGAGCCGGCGCAGCCGGCGGGATGCTCCTTGCAGACATGAACAAGTCCGCCATGGCGCAGGGCGGCGAGACCATCCATGTCGGCGCGGCGCTGCCGATGTCCGGGTTCGCCGCTGCAGACGGCATCGAATTCAAGAACGGGCTCGAACTGGCCGCAGCTGAAATCAACGCCGCGGGCGGCATTCTCGGCCGACAGATAGAGCTTCACATCGAGGACACCAAGGAGCAAGGCGCCGACCTGGTTTCGCAGGCGATGCAGCGCCTGATCGATCGCTACAACACGCCGGCGATCATCAACGGCTACAACCTCGGCACCAACATGATCGAGATGGATGTCGCTGCCGACAACGACATCATCATGATGCACTACAACACGCTCATCTCACACAATGAGAAGTTCAAGACCGATCCGGAGCGGTACTACGGCTCCTTCCAGGGCGATCCGCCGGAGTTCTGGTATGGCCCCGGCTGCCTCAACTTCCTCAAGACGCTTTCGGAAGGCGGCAAGTGGACCGCGCCGAACAAGAAGATCGCCATCATTCCCTCGGCCAACGAATATTCGATCGTGATCGCCAACGCGATCCGCGATCAGGCCAAGGATTTCGGCTTCGAAGTGAGCCTGTTCGAGACCGTGCCCTTCCCGACGAACCAATGGGGCCCAACGCTCGCAAAGCTGCGCCAGGACCCGCCGGCCGCGATTATCGTCACCCACTTCCTGCCGCAGGATTTGGCCCAGTTCATGGTGCAGTTCCTCGCGCAGCCGACAAACAGCCTCGTCTACATGCAGTACGGCCCGTCGCTTCCCGCCTTCCGCGAGATCGGCGGCCAGAATATCAATGGCGTCATATATTCGACCGTTGTCGGCTGCCTGCCGGACGAGTTTTCGAAGCCGTATCGCGAATCCTATCGCGCGAAATTCGGACCGAATTCGGCCTACATCACCGGCTCACAGACCTATGACGGTCTCTGGATGTGGGCTACCGCTGCGGCGATCGCCGGCGGTCCTGGCGAGCCCTTCAACAAGGAGCAGGTGGGCAAGGTTGCCGCCGTGATGCGGCGCAATGTCTATCGCGGCGTCAACGGCACCTACCGCGCCGACCCGGCGGGCCAGTCGGCCTATTGCTACCCGACGCAGGTCGCCGACCCGTCGCTCGGCATGCCGCACCAGTTCCTGCAGCACCAGGACTACAAGACCGATCCCAAGCTCATCGCCCCGGTGCTCTATGCGACCGACGAGTTCCTGCTGCCGCCCTGGATCAAGTAGGCGGACAACCAGGACGCTGGATCTGCGCATCGGCCTGAACAACCGGCCGATGCCGACGACGGAAGGAGCGGATCATGGAAAACGGCAGGACACCCTTGCTGGAATGCGAAAACGTCGTGAAGCGCTTCGGCTCGCTTTCGGCGGTCGACGGCATGTCGCTGACGGTAACCCCAGGCGAGATCGTTGGCATCGGCGGCCCGAACGGCGCCGGCAAGACGACCTTCTTCGACGTGGTGACGGGCGTGACGCCGGCTACGGAAGGCCGGATCGTCTTCGATGGCCACGATATTTCCGGGCTCGGGGCGGACAGGATATGCCAGTACGGCATCGCCCGCACCTTCCAGCTCAACGCAGCCTTCGAAAGCCTGACGGTCCGCGAGAATATCGACATCGCCGCTTATTTCGGCCGCAGCCGCCGCACAATTCCCGGCCTGAAACTCGGCAAGGACGTGCGCGAGCAGACGGATGAGGCGCTCGCCTTTGTCGGGCTTGCCGACAAGGCGGATGCGACAGTGGCACAGCTGCCGGTGCTCGACCGCAAGCTGCTGATGATTGCCGGCGCGATCGCCACCAAGCCGAAGCTGCTCTTCCTCGACGAGCCGGTCGGCGGTCTCAACACGACCGAGATCGACCATATCATCGGCCTCGTAGAACGGCTGAAGGCAGGCGGCCTCACCGTCGTGCTCATCGAACATGTCATGCGCTTCCTGCTCGCACTCTCCAGCCGCGTCCTCATCATGCATCACGGCAAGAAGATCTTCGAAGGGCTTCCGAACGAGGTTGCGGAAGACGCGGTCGTCGTCGAGACCTATCTCGGCGAGGGCACGCGCAAACGCCTCAAGACGTTTTTCTCGGAAGGCGAGGTGCAGGCATGAACAATGCCGCCAAACCGCCCCTTCTCAGGCTCGCCAACGTGGTCTCCGGCTACAGTGAGCTGAAAGTCCTCAAGGGCATCTCCTTCGACATTGAAGCCGGCGATTTCATTACCGTGGTCGGCCCCAACGGGCATGGCAAGTCGACGCTGCTCAAGACGATTTCCGGCCTCGTGCCGCTGACCTCCGGCACGATCAGCATCAATGGCGGGCCGACGCTCGCCAAGCCGCACGCGATCGCCGCGCTCGGCATTGCCCATGTGCCGCAAGGCGACATGCTGTTCCCGGAAATGAGCGTGCTGGAAAACCTGCTGATGGGTGCTTACCTCGCGCCATCGAAGGCAGAGATCGACCGCCGGCTCGATGAAGTCTTCACGCTGCTCCCCAAGCTATCCGACCGGCGCAACCAGGTTGCCTCGTCGCTATCCGGCGGCGAGCGCCGCATGGTCGGCATCGGGCGCGGCCTGATGATGGGCGGGCAGATCCTGCTCATCGACGAACCCTCGCTGGGGCTCGCCCCCCTCATCATCGAGCAGATCTACGGCGTCATCGCGGAACTCTCGAGGAGCGGGCGGACCATCCTACTCGTGGAGGAAAACCCCGCCCGCGTCGCCGATCTCGCGAACCACCTCCACCTGCTCGACGATGGCGTGATCGTGTGGTCCGGCCCGCCCGCCGAGCTTCTCGCCCGTGACGAGCTCCTCGCAACCTATCTCGGAGGCTGACGATCATGCTCGACATCCTGACCGCCATCCTCATCGCCGGCCTCACGACCGGCGCGCTCTATGCGCTCGCCACCGTCGGCCTCTCCCTCGTCTGGGGCTCGATGGGCATGCTGAACATGGCGCATGCTGCCATGCTGACGCTCGGAGGCTATTCGGCCTATACATTCTCCACGGCCCTTGGTCTGCCAGCCTTTGTCGGGTTCCTCGGCGCCATCGTCGTCGGCGCCATTGCCGGCGGACTGCTCTACATCCTGATCGTGCGCAACCTGTTGAAGAACGACAAGGCGACGTTCGAATCCAATGTGATGATCGCCACCGTCGGCATCGGCATCGCGCTCGAAAACACCATCCTGCTCACCTATGGCGGCCAGCCGCTGAAGCAGCCGATCTCGGCAACCGGATCGCTCGTCCTCGGGCCGCTCAGCCTGCCCTACCAGAACATGCTGATCGTCTTCGTCGTCATCGTGCTGATGGCGGTCATTGCGCTGCTTTTGGGCCGAACGCGCATGGGCCGCGCCATCCGCGCGACGGCGCAGAACCGCGAAGCCGCGCAGCTGATGGGCGTCGCCGTCAACCGCGTCTATTTCCAGGTGCTCGTGCTGTCGGGCGCCATCGCAGGTGTGTGCGGCGTGATGGTGAGTTCCATGACCCAACTGTCGCCGCCGCTTGGCAACGACCCGATGCTGAAGGCCTTCATCATGTGCGTGGTGGCCGGTCTCGGCAACCTGCCGGGTGCGGTGGCCGCCGCCTTCGGCCTCGCGCTGTTCGAAGCCTTCGTCCAGTATGTCGCGGGCGCGCGCTGGGGTTTCCCGACACTGCTCTTCGTCGTCATCGCCGTCCTGATCTGGCGGCCCGCCGGCCTCTTCGGCCGGGTCCAGATCCGTCGTATGTGAGGCCGCCATGACTCAGATTTCAAGATCCAAAGGCATTTCCGGTTCCGCCCGTCTCGACCTTCTCGTCAGCCTGCTGCTGATCGCGGCGGCGATAGCGCTGCCCTTCATGGTCGACAGCCGCTACGTGCTCGGCCAGATCGTGCTGGCGCTGTTCTATGCCACCATCGCCTCGCAGTGGAACCTGCTGTTCGGCTTTGCCGGCGTCTTCTCGCTTGCCCAGATGGCGATGTTCGCTTTCGGCGGCTACGTCACCGCGATGATCTGCTTCTACTTCGGCTGGAATGTTTGGGCGGCACTGCTGCCGGGCGCGCTTGCGACCGTCGTCTTCTCTCTGGTCGTCGGGCTTGCCTGCCTTCGTCTCACTGGCGTCTACGTCGCGCTGCTCACCCTTGCGATCGCGCAGACCATGTATCTGCTGATCGTCACCGATACCGAATGCTTCACCATGGTGGGTTCGATATGCCGGCAGTTCACCGGCGGCGCGGTCGGCTTCGCGCGCTTCGGTGATCTCGGCACAAGGGCGCTTTTGAAAGGCCAATGGCTGGTCGGCAACTACGCGATCATCGCCACCCTCTTCACAGTTACGATGATCGTCACCTACGTCATCGTCAAAAGCCCAATCGGGCTCGCCTTCAAGGCATTGAAGGACAATCCAGGCTATGCGGTAGCGCGCGGCGTCAACCGCTTCCAGGCGCAGCTTCTGGTGTTCGGCATCTCGGCCTTCTTCACCGGCCTTGCCGGCGGCTTCTACGCAGCGCATTTCCAGGCCATCGGCCCGGGCATCCTTTCGATGTCGCAGCTAATGTTCATCATCGCGATCACGGTCGTCGGCGGCGTGGGCACGTTCTGGGGACCGCTCGTCGGCACCATCGTGCTGGTCGGCGCGGATGAGTTGATGCGCGAAATGGGCGAGTTCCGCACGCTCGGCCTCGGTCTCATCATAGCGTTGTCGATTCTGCTCATGCCGAAGGGCCTCGTCGGCCGGGTCGGCGATCTCGTGCGCTGGCTGCGTCATCGCAATGCTGCGGGGCCCAAGACCAAGCTTCAGGAAAATCGGGCCGCGGCCGGGGAGTGAGGAGTATTATGTTCGACACGATCATCATCGGCGCCGGCTCGGCCGGCTGCGTGCTCGCAAACCGGCTGAGTGCCGACCCTGACCGCAAGGTCCTCGTGCTCGAGGCGGGACGGGCGGCACCCATAGCCTCCGACATCCCGTCCGACTGGGTGACCATGTTCAACACGGGCTCGGACTGGGGCTATTACACGGAGCCGCAGGCCGGCTGCCGGGGGCGCCGCATCTTCTGGCCGCGCGGCAAGATGATCGGCGGCTCGGGCGCCCTCAACGCGATGATCTATATTCGCGGCCTGGCCTCCGACTATGAAGCATGGGAAGCGATGGGGTGCGCCGGGTGGGGCTGGAAAGACGTCTTTCCTGTCTTCCTCCAGTCGGAAGCCAATGCCGATATCAAGGACAGTCCCTATCACGGCAATGACGGCCCGCTGCACATCGGCAACGTGCCCTACGTCGATAAGTACGAGCGGATGTGGATCGAGGCGGCGGAAGCCGCAGGCTATCCCCACAATCCCGACTACAATGGCGAGACGCAGGAAGGCGTCGGCCTCTTTCAGTTCACCATCAAAAACGGAGAACGCTGGGGCACGGGGAAGGCCTATCTGCGCCCGGCACTGGAACGCCCCAACCTGACGATGAAGCCCGGCGTGCTCGTCACCGGGCTCATCGTCGAGAACGGCCGCGTCAAGGGCGTCAGGTATCTCGTCGACGGCGTGCCGGAAACGGCTTATGCGGACAATGAGGTCGTTCTCTCCTCCGGCGCCATCGGGTCGTGCCAGCTCCTCATGCTATCGGGCATCGGCCCTGCCGACGAGCTGAAGGCCGTCGGCGTCAATCCCGTTCACGACCTTCCGGGCGTCGGCAAGGATTTGCAGGACCACCTCAACATCCCGATCACCTTCTACACGAAGGAAGCGCTCGGCATCGGCGCCTGGACGGATGAGATTATCGCCGACAGTTTTACGGAATGGCGCGACCGGCGCACTGGGATCCGTACCTCGCCCTGGGTCGCGTCCGGCGGCCATGTGTGCAGCCGCCCCGGCATCGAGCCCGACCTCCAGCTCTACGGCGCAATCAGCCCGCATCGCGACTACGCCCGCTTTCTCGGTGGCCAGTCGGGCATCACGACGCATTCCACTCTCCAGCGGCCAAACAGCCGCGGCGAGATCAAATTGCGCTCGGCGAACCCGATCGAATATCCGTCGATCGACCCGAAATATTTCGTCAGCGATCCGGAAGGCCTCGACCTCGCCACCATGGTGGAAGGCATCAAGATCAACCGCCGCATCATGGACCAGTCGCCGATCCGGGAGCTCGTCGACTATGAAGTAAGCCCCAGCGCAGAGTGCAGGACGGACGACGAGATCGCCAATTATGTCCGTGGCCATATGACGACGCTCTACCACCCGTCGTCGAGCTGCCGCATGGGCAACGACGCGATGGCCGTCACCGATCCCGCGACGCTGAAGGTCCACGGCCTCGAAGGCATCCGTGTCGCCGACGCATCCGTCATCCCGAAAATGGTTTCCGGCAACCTCAACGCACCGACGATCATGGTTGCCGAGCGCGCGGCCCGGATGATCCTCGCCGGCGGCAATTGATATTGATATGGAGCAGACAATGAAAACGGGCTGGAACTTCCACGAGCTCTATCTATGGCACGATACGGGTGCCGCCGCGCAGTTCTTTCCGGCGGGGCTTACCGTTGAGCCCGGAGAGCATGCGGAAAACGCCGAGACCAAACGGCGCTTCCGCAATCTCATGGAGGTCTCCGGCCTCACGGAGCAGCTTGTCAGCGTCAAGTCCATCCCCGTGGACGAGGACGATCTCGCCCTCTTCCACACGCGCGACTACATCCGCCGCATCAAGGCGCTGAGCGATGATCGCGGCGGCGATGCGAGTTATCTCACGCCCTTCGGCCGCGGCAGCTACGAGATCGCCTGCCTTGCCGCCGGCGGCACCTCGGCGCTGATGGACGAGGTTCTCTCCGGCGAGATCGATAACGGCTATGCGCTCGTGCGCCCGCCGGGCCATCATGCCGAAAGCGACAAGGGCATGGGCTTCTGCCTCTTCGGCAACGTCCCGGTGGCGATCCTGAAGAACCGCAAGAAGCATGGCTTCGAGCGTGTCGCGACAGTCGACTGGGACGTGCACCACGGCAACGGCACGCAGGCCGCCTTCTGGATGGACCCCAGCGTTCTGACCATCTCACTGCACCAGGAACGGCTCTATCCGCACGACAGCGGCGACCGCGAGGAACGGGGTGCTGATGCCGGCTACGGCTACAATCTCAACATCCCTCTACCGGCCGGCTGCGGCCATGGCGCCTATGTTGCAGCGTTTGAACAGGTGGTGTTGCCGGCGCTGAAAGCCTACAAACCGGACCTCATCGTCGTGCCCTCCGGTTTCGACGGGTCGGGCGCCGATCCGCTCGGCCGCATGATGCTGCACAGCGATACCTATCGCGAGATGACACGCATGCTGATGGAAACGGCGGACGAACTGTGCGGCGGACGTCTCGTGATGTCACACGAAGGCGGCTATTCCGCAGCCTACGTGCCCTATTGCGGCCTCGCCGTCATGGAGCAGCTGTCCGGCATCAAGACCCATATCGACGACCCCTTCCTGCCGGTCTTCCAGAATTATCGCGGGCAAGACCTGCGGCCATGGCAGCAGGACGCCATTTCAGCCGCTGCCGCTCTTGTCTCTGGCATCCAAGGCTGAGCGTGCGTTTGAGCAGTTACATAGGTTAGTCGGGTGGTCCCGAATCGTGGAGACATGCGAGCCGGCGCTCTCTCCGGTCCGCGACAGAGCCGCACGAAATTCCGTGTAGCAGCCACCTGCTACCTACGCCACGAATTTTGACGCTATCTGATATAAATGGCGAAGTTCACCGAGGCGGTGTAGAGTTCACTCAAAGTAAGAAATTGAGCCGCACCAAGGTCACTGCCGAGCGAATCTGGGAGGATTCATGGTCGAGATCATCTCCAAGCGGGACGGCCCGCGACGCGAGGATGTTCAGGTCAAGCGACTGATCGAGCAGAACCGTTCGACCATCGTCAAGCTTGCCGACCAGATCAGCGGCGGCGGTTACTCGGCATCAAGGAAACCACGCCAGGAACCGAAGGCCGAAGGCCTGATCATCCATGTCGGCGGAGGATCGGCACCTGCGGCTGAAGCCATGCCGTCCATCCACGTCACCTTGAACGGCCGTGTGATCTCGAAAGATCAGAACACGGGACGCCAACTTCATCATATCGGCGATATCCGCAACCGTGATGGGGACCATGTCTTCGTCATGGCAACGAAGCAGAATGGATTTTTCTCGCCGGTCGACGCAACCGTCGCCGAAGCGCTCGCCGGCATGGACGGATCCCGCCTGACCGCGGCTTACACCGAAGAGCAGCTTGCCGCCGACATCGGCGCGAAACTCGGCATCGATTGACGATCGCACATCTGGTCGTCCTTCTGCACGCCCAATCCGACAGCATACAGAAATGGCATACCTCAAAGGTTCTGTGATGACTGAATGAAACACGCGAGCGGCCCCAACCAGATCAAGACCGATACCCTTCCGGCCCGTACATCGATTGGCACCGGCCAGTTGGCTCTGAACGACGCGGACTATGACGAGCGTGCCACGATGCGCGCCTGGGAAAATTTTCTGGCCGACGAGCCAAAATGCGCCCGCGATCCGGTTCACGTCCGCTCCCTGATCCATGAATCCTGGTATCGCAGCGCCACCGGCGGCATCAACGCCCAGAGCATAGAAGCGCCGTTAAGCAGTGACCGCGACGAGATCGAATATCTGACCCGCACAAACGCCGAACTGCTTTCGGCAGCGCAGCGATCATTCGCGTCGCTCGGACAATTGCTCGACGGGACGGGCGCAATGCTGGTCCTCGCTGACAGCGACGGTGTGCTGATCGACGCCATCGGCGACAAGAAAACCCTCCATGACGGCATGGATATTCATCTTGGCATCGGCGGCAAATGGAACGAGGACGCCGTCGGTACCAACGGCATCGGCACCGCGCTCTGGACGGGCAAGCCGATTTTCGTGCATGCAGCCGAACATTTCTGCGCTGGCATCAAATCCTGGACCTGCGCCGGCGCGCCGATCCGTGATCCGCTGGATGGAAAGATCATCGGCGTTGTCGACCTGTCGGGCTATTCGCCGATCTTCCGCCCGCACAACACCGCGCTCGTCGCCGCGACGGCAAGGCAGATCGAAAAGGCGCTCGCCGAACAACAGCAGGAACAACGCACTCGCCTGCTCGAAGCCTTCATTTCATCAGCCCCCAGCTATCGCAGCAAAGACGGATTGGTGATCATGGATCACCGGGGACGAGCGATCTTCTGCAACAACGTGCCCGATGGCGAGACAACCGAAATGCGGGATGGCCCGATGGAACCGGGTCGCGGCCGCTGGCTCATGAACCTGCCGCCGAGCGGCTCCGAAGACGAGCTCGCCAAGGCGCTGCCGCCGCATCTGCGATCCTGCCACATCACGCCGCTGAAGCTGGACGGAAATCTCCGCGGCGCAGCCCTTGTCTTCCCCTCGGGACCGGCCATCTCAACCGTAGCCGTCATAGACAGGGAGGTGAACAGGCACCTGCAAGCGGCCACGACGAAGATCGTCGGCGAAAGCGAAGAGCTGCTGGCAGCCGTCGATATCGCTTCTCGCGTTGCGCGGTCGAGCGGCGTCACATCGTTGTTGATCGAGGGCGAAACGGGTGTAGGCAAGGAGCTGTTTGCGCGGCTCGTTCATGCCGGCAGCCGGCGCACTTCGAACGACCCTTTCATCGCGATAAATTGCGGAGCGATCACCAAGGAGCTGTTCGGAAGCGAGTTGTTCGGTCACGTGGCCGGCGCCTTTACCGGTGCTTCACGCGAAGGCAAGCCGGGTGTCTTCGAACTTGCCAATGGCGGCGTGCTCAGCCTCGATGAGATCGGTGAGCTGCCGCTCGAGATTCAGCCGTTCCTGCTGCGCATTCTGGAAGAGCGCGTGGTCCATCGCATCGGCGACGCAAGGGGCCGCCCGGTGGACGTCCGCCTCATCGCCTCGACAAACCGCGACCTGAAACAGGAAGTCGCGGCCGGACGCTTCCGCAGCGACCTCTACTACCGCATCGGTGCTGTCTCTATCCATGTCCCGCCGTTGCGAGACCGGGGCGAGGACGTGCTGTTGCTGACCGAGCATTTCAACCGGCAGATCGCGGCTGCAGCAGGCGAAGACCCGCTGGAATTCTCGCACGATGCGCTCGATGCCCTGCTCGCCTATCGTTGGCCGGGCAATGTGCGCGAACTGAAGAACCTCATCGAAAGGCTGCATGTGCTGGCGCGGGGCCGAAACGTTGGGCTCCGGGACCTCCCCAAGGAAATCACGACGCCCGTTCCTGAGCGCACCAACATGCCTGCCGATCGTCCAACCACCGGGACCGAGCAGCTCGGCAGCACACTCGTTGACGCAGAGCGCCAGGCGATGAAGAACGCGCTGGCAGCGGAGGGTGGCAATCTCAGCCGTGTTGCGCGCAGGCTCGGCATTTCGCGGCCGACGCTTTATCGCAAGCTCGACCAGTACGGCATCCGCCGCGGCTTCGTCTGAGTCAGCACAAAAAGAACCCCACGGCATTGCACCGTGGAGTTGGGGAATTGTGGCCGATAGATCTGGCAACCGGACTCCGCGATCGGGCTGGCCTTACGGCACGATGACGCCACGGCCCGTGAACCGCCGGTTCTTGAAATCGTCGAGTGCGGTGTTGATGCTGGCGAGATTGTATTCGGTGTAGTGCATCTTCACCTTGCCGTCGGCGTTCAGCTCCATCAACTCGACCAGCTCGGTAAAATTGCCGACAAGGCTGCCACCGATATTGATTTCCTCGATGACGAGGTGCGCGGTCGGCACATTGATGTTGCCGCCATAGCCGACGACGAACAGTTGCCCGCCCTTGCGCACCATCTTCCAGCAGATGTTCTCGACGCCCAGTTCACCAACGAAATCGATCACCACATGCGCGCCGCCGCCGGTGATCTGGCTGACTTCTTCAACGATATTCGGGCCTCCATCGAGAACAAAATCCGCGCCAAGGTCCTTGGCCAGCAGCTGCGCGGCCGGCTCGCGATCGACTGCAATGATGCGGCAACCCGAGATCGCATGCAGCGATTGCAGCGCGATGTGGCCGAGCCCGCCAATGCCGAGCAGGACGCAATAACTGCCGGGCCGCAGCAGTTTCGCGGCGCGCTTGGCGGCACGGTAGGCGGTTATGCCGGCATCGGCCAGCGGCGCGACCTCGATCGGCGTGATGTTGGGGTTGAGCTTGATCAGCGAGCGTTCGCTGGTGATGAAGTATTCGGCGAAACCACCGTTCATGCCGAGGCCCGGAAATTGCCCGTTGTCGCAATACATGTCTTCGCCGTGACGACAGTTGAGACAGATGCCGCAGGAGCGGAACGGGTGGCAGATCACCGCGTCACCACGCTTTACCGACCGGACGCCGCCGCCGACTTCCTCGACCCAGCCGGCATTCTCATGGCCCATGATGTAAGGCAGGAGCGTGCCTTCCGGGTCCATTGTCGGTTTCCAGATGCCTTCGATGATATGGAGGTCGGTGCGGCAGAGACCGGCAGCCCCCACCCGCACTATCACCTCGTCCGGAGCCGTGATCGTGGGTGCTGTGACCTCCTCGATCTTGAGCTGGACGTTCATGTGCGGATCGTATTCGTAGAGTCTGGCAGCTTTCATCGTCGTATCCTTTCAACGTCGAAATCGTTCCCGTGGATTTGCCGCTTCAGGCGCGGCCGAGCTTTTCCGAACCACCGCCGCGCGCAGGGCCGGCGGTCGGATCTTCGTCCTCGGCGAGATCGCCGATGAGCGTTTCGGTGGTCAGGATCAGCGTTGCCACCGAAGCCGCATTGGCGAGCGCGGTGTAGGTGACGCGAACAGGATCGATGATCCCCGCCTCGAACATGTTCTGGTAGCTGCCGGTGGAGGCGTTGTAGCCGTAGCCGCCATTGATGCGTGTGACCTCGGCCACGACGGCATCGGGATCGGCGCCGGCATTGACTGCGATGCGCCAGAGCGGCCGCGAAAGCACCGACTTAACCAGGCGCACGCCTTCGGCGACATCGCCTTCCACGCCGGCCGCCACCTTGTCGAGCAGCGGTGCAATCTGGGCAAGCGCCGAGCCACCGCCGGCGACCACGCCCTCTTCGGAAGCGGCGCGCACCGCGTTCAGCGAATCCTCGATCAGCTGAATGGTCCGCTTCTGCTCCACCGGCGTCACGCCGCCGGCATAAAGGATTGCAGTACCGCCGGACAGTTTGGCCAGCCGTTCGCGCAGCTTGTCCTGATCGATGTTCGGCGGCGAGGCTTCATACTGCCGCTGCACCTGGGCGCGTCGCGATGCGATCGCGTCGTGGTCACCGCCGCCGCGAATGATCGAGGTATACGACGAACTCGTCTTGACCCGATCGGCCGTTCCGAGATCCTCGACGGTAATGTCCTCGAGCCGGCCGCCGAGATCGCGCGCGATCACCTTGCCGCCGGTGATGATCGCCAGGTCCTCCATCATCGCCTTGCGCCAATGGCCGTATTCCGGCGGATGCACGACGAGGTACTTTCCCGGACCCTGCTTGCCGAGCAGCGTCACTACCACCTCAGGCGACATTTCCTCGGACACGATCAGCAGTGGCCGTCCATCCTGATCGGCAATACGGCGCACCGCTTCAAGCTGTTCGGGCTCCTTGATCTTGAGGTCGGTCATCAGGATGTAAGGCCGCTCAAGAACAGCCTCCATCTTCTCCTGGTCAGTCACCATGTGATGCGAGAGATAGCCGCGTTCGAAGGACATGCCTTCGACCACGTCCAGCGTGGTCTCTGTGGTCACGCTGAAGTCGGTGGTGATGACGCCTTCGGCACCCACCCGCTCATGCGCTTCCGCCACCAGCGCGCCGAGCTTGGTGTTGGTCGCGGCAATGTTGGCGACCGAGGCGAGGATGCCGTTGCCCTTGGCCGGCTTGGCCGAGCCCTTGAGCGCGGCCACCACTGCCGCCACGGCAATATCTATCCCCTTGCAGAGATCGACCGATTTGGCGCCGTGTTCATTTGCCTCGATGCCGCCCTGGATGAGCGCGTTGGCCAGCACGATGGCCGTGGTCGTGCCGTCGCCGGCAACCTCGTTGGTCTGCATCGACACCTCACGGACCACCTGCGCGCCCATATTCTCGAAGCGGTCGTGCAGTTCGATCTCGGAGGCGATGCTGACGCCGTCGCGGGTCACTATAGGCGTGCCGATCGGCCGGTCGATCATGGCGTTCATGCCTTTGGGACCGAGCGTCGGCTCGACGGCGGCTGCCAGCCGGAAGACACCGCGGGCAAGCGCACGACGGGCCTCGGAATTGTGAAGCATAATTTTGGGCATGATTCCTCCTTCCGCCTTACGGGCGGGTTGTTGGTTTGGGGCCTCGTGCGAGGGAGGCCGTTGTTTCAGCGCAGTTCAGATGTTTGGAGCGGGCTCGACCGGCACCCGGTCCATGATGAAATCGACCAGCGTCGGTTCACCATCGACCACATCCAATTCCTTGTATCTCGTGTGCTTGAGCCCACGGCAAAGCGCGCCGTTGAACTCCATATTGATACGCACGCCGCGCAGTTCGGCGAGATGCGCGCCCAAGGCGGAAACCGGGATTTTTTGTCCTTCCCACGTCAGGAAAACAGGGTCGCTAGCCCGCCGCGCGGGGAAACGCTCCAGAAGCGCTGCCCGGTATCTCGCCTTCTGCTTGGCTGTTTCTTCCATTCGGAATCGGGCGCGGTCATAGGCAACCAGATCCATGCCGAGAATTTCCTGATCCGGCAGACCACACTGTCTCAGGCTGAGCAGCACCGCTTCCTGCCGCCGCTTGAACGCCTTCATCGCGAACGTTTCGCGCAAGGTGCCAAGATCGAGGTCGCCGGCCAGCTCACCAAATATGTCGCCGAAGGATTTGCCGGCTTCCATGCCGCTATTCACCTCTTCGGCGAACATGTGGTCGTGAAGCGTGACCCGATAGACAGGCGACCAGGATAGCCGGTCGAGCACCTTGCGCACGCCGTCCAGCATGAGGAAGGCGAAGTTGGGCGAGCACCAGTAGGTCGGCAGGCGGAAATCGACTTCCACGCCACCGTCGCCCGCCACTTCCGCCCGCTCGACGAAACCCATCTCGGTTATAGGTTCGTCGAGTTCGGGATCGTTGACCTCGCCGAGGCGCCGCCAGAGTTCCCTCTCGCGGCTGCCGGAAACACTGGCGGTAGTCATCGCCCTACTCCGCCGCGATGCTGAAGGGCGAACTGGCGAGCGCCTTCTTCTTGGCTTCGATATTGATATCGTAGAGGCGCGCGGCGTTGAGCCCGAGGATCTTCTCCTTGATCTCCGGCGTCAGTTCGACGCCGCGCTCGCGGGCGATGTCTTCCGGCAGTTCCATGGCCCACAGCCGCTCGACAAGCCAGCGCGGCGTCCAGATGGCATAGTCCGAGCCGAACAGGATCTTGTCCGGGCCACACCAGAACAGCAGTTCCGCCATGACCTCGGCGAAATAACGCGGACGCGAATGGATGAAGGGCAGCGCCACCGCCAGTCCGGCATATACGTTCGTTTCCTGGACGGCGATCCAACAGAAATCATCGAGGCGCGGCAGGCCGCAATGCTCGACGATCCAATTGAGGTTCTGGAAATCCGTTGCCGCGTAGTCGACGTCGTGGACATCGAACGCATCCTTGTTCAGCGGGATGATCGTCGGGCCCTTGTGAACGTGAACGTTCTTGATGCCGAGCTTCTCGCAGAGTTCGAAGCATTTATAGGCTCTTGGGTCGTTGAGCTTCCAGCCCTTGGAATCCCCGTTCCATTCGGCCGTGTACATTTTCACGCCCTTGATGTCGTAGGTTTCCTTCATGTAGTGGATGTATTCCAGCGCCTTTTCGCCGTCGCGCGGATCGAATGAACCATTGACGATGAAGCGTTCCGGATACCGCTTGGCGACCTCGGCGTTGCGCTCGATCGTGTTGAAGCCGTTCTTGTAGAAGTCCTTCAGATAGGTCGACTGAATGATGGCAACATCGTCCGGTCCGTCGATGAACAGGTCGCGATAAAGGTCGTCAGCGCTGTATTTTTCGAACTTGCTCTTCTCCCACAGCTGCTCCTTGGGGCTGAGTGCGGTGTGGTAGGCGTAGAAGCACTCGACGAACTGCTTGCCATGGATATTTTTCTGGTTCTCCGGGCTGCCGTCCCAGAAATGGGTGTGGCCGTCGACCACGAAAATGTCCTTGCCTTCCGGTGTTCTGTACATTGTTTCCTCCGCAACAATCGGATTGATCGACGCGGCGCGCCGCAGATCAGCAGCGCGCCCGATTTTCTGGCGGCTATTCGATGTACTCGAACATCTCGCCCATATCGCCGAACAGGATCACGGTGTTGTCGTCGACGCGCACCATCCGTCCGTAGTGGGTGGAGGTGTTGACCTCGAAGGTTTCCGCCGTCATCTCGCGCCCGAGATATTCGCTGATCGCGTCCATCTCGAAGATCAGCTTGCCGGTGCCATCGATGCGAATCAGCGCCGGCTGATAGGTGATCGTCACCCCCGGCTTCTGGCCCATGAATTCGGCGATCGCCCTGGCCTCGACGGAGTCGTTCATGGTGACGCCGCACTGGTGCGAAATCGTCTGCTCGAAGGTGATGTCCTTCATCGCCTTGAAGATGTTGGAATGGGTTGCGTCGCGTGCTGCTAGTGACATGACAATTTCTCCTGTGTCAGCGCTTGAGGCCGAGTTCGCCGAGGATCTGGCCAATCCGTTCCTCGGATTTGGCGCGGACATCCGCGAACGCAACCGGCTTTGAATGCGGCATCGACCAGATCGGCTGCAGGCCGGTGGCTGCCTTGTCGGCGAGCGCGCCATGCTTCTTGACCCAGCCCTGGAAAAGCTTGCGGTTGGCCGCGCCATGCTTCTCGTCATTGGCGAGGATGTGCATGAGGTCGATCGTGTTGGCGAGGTTGCGCTCGTAGTCGGCTTCGGCTGCCGAAATCACCGCCGGCGTGATGAAGTCATGGTTGGCGGCTGCGATCTGCATCAGGAAGCCTGAGCGGAACACTTCGCCGACCAGCGGTTCGAAGACGATGTTGATGGCGAAATACTGCTCGAGATAGTCGGTCGCGCCCATGATGGTTTCGACGGCTTCGCGCGTGCCCTGCCAGTTCTTGTCCTCGAGCCAGGCCTTCTTGCCAAGTTCGTCGTCCCAGCCGGGCAGGTCCATGCCGATCTCGGCAAGATAGAGCGTGATGTCCTGGGCAAGCCGCAGCTTGTAGGACGAATTGGTCAGCGTCGCGTTGTTGATCATCTGGGTGTAGCCGTAGCGCTGCGCCTGCATCAACGAAGTGCCGAGCCCGAATTCCGCATGTTTCCAGGCGCCGAGCTGCGTCTGCAGTATCTTGACCCAGGCCTGGTCGAAGGTTTTCGGCGTGCCCGACTTGCGGGCGTTGTTGATGACGCTCTGCACCATCGTCTCGATCTTCGACTGGCGCTGATAGTGCGTGCGTTCCCATTCCTGATCGGGCGCACGGAAAGCGTGCCAGTCGGAGCTTTGAGCGGCGGTGTTTTGTTTGACATAAGCGCCGTTGCCGTCAGCAAAGGAGATGATCCAGTTCTGGATCAGATAACGCTCCGGATCGGGCTGAACATCGACCGTCATGTCCTCATAATGCGTGGCACGCTGGCCTTTCGGATCGAAGTACCGGTATTTCCGGCTGTCGGAGTCGGCGAAAATCGCCGCGCCGGCGGCTCCGGATCCGACTGAACTCGAGGTTGCAGGCATAGTCTTCACTCCCTTGTTGCAGTTTGGTTGCGGTTGCGCGGGCAGCCCTCAATGAGCCGGCGTTGCACCTGCCGATGTGGTGAACTTGTCGAAGAAGATCCGCTCCGTCTCAAACCCGTTCATGAACAGGACCGGCTGAAGCGCGTCGATCATGGGAGGCGGACCACAGGCGTGGACATCACCTTGCCCATCGACCGCCAGTTGCTTGAGCGTGGCATCGACGCTCTGGTGGACGAAACCGCGCTCGCCTTGCCATTCGGCGTCGTCAGCCGCGTGCGACAGCACGGGGATGAAGGTGACATCCGAATTCTGGCCGACGAGTTCGGCAATCCTGTCGAGATAGAACAGGTCGTTGCGGGTCCGGGCGCCGTAGAAGAAGTAGACGGGACGCTTTTCGCCGCTTTTCAGATGGTCGTTGAGGATCGACCAGATCGGCGACATGCCGGATCCGGCACCGACCAGGATCAGAGGTCCTTGCCGTTCATCCCGGCGGAAGCAGGTTCCGTAGGGTCCGACGACGGTGACTTCGGCGCCGGCATCGATTCCTCCTGAATCGAGTTCGCCGGAGAATTTTCCCTCAGGGTATTTTTTGATGATGAAGGAAAGTTTTTGGGTTTGGTCCGGCGTATTTGCCATGGAGAACGAGCGCGTAATCGTCTCCCCTTTTTGCGTTGTAACCGTGATGTCGACATATTGCCCCGCCCAGAACTTCATTGGGGACCCGAGTTCGATTTCGATGCCGCGAATGTCGTGGGTGAGATGCTCGATCTGAGCAATCCGGCCCTTGTAGGTCTTCACGGCGATCGCTTTCGCCAAGATCTCCTCGTCATAGTTGAGAAGCTCGACTTCCAGGTCGGAGTAGGCGATGCAGCGGCACAAGAGTATGTGCCCGCTCTCCTTCTCCATGTCGTTCAGCGCGAAGGTAGAGTATTTCAGCATGTCGACTTCACCATCGAGCAACACGCTTTTGCAGGCCGAACATTGCCCTTCCTTGCAGCCATGCGGCAGGGCGATGCCCTGGCGGAACGCGGCGTTGAGCACCGTTTCGCCATGCTCGACGTCGAATTCGACGTTGACCGGGCTGAGCCTGACCGTGTGGGTTTCCGACATACGGACCTCCAGTGAAAGGAAGGGGGTGGTGAGGCCCGCCCCCTTCTGTCTGATCAGTTGCAGGGGTTGATCGTGAAGCCGGCCCGGTATTCAGCCAGGTGCTTCTCGCGGTCCTCCGGCGACATGGCGCGAAGCGCGTTGAGCGGCGATCCGAGCGTGTTGCCGCGCACGTCGTCGAGCGTCCACATCTCCTTGTCGTCGAAGCGCAGATGCGGCTGCGGAACCAGCGTCTTGCCGTCGGAACGGACGAAGTTCAGGTCCTTGATCGCATCGGCCAGATCCCAGCCGTCATAGAGCGTCTCCCACTCGCGCTTGCCGCTGAAGCGGCCCATCGCGGGCGTCGGACGGCCCTCATACTCGTCTGCGAAGGCCACTGTGGCGGTCCACTTGTCGAGTTCGTGGGCGAAGGTGTGAAGCTGGCCGTCGATCTCGCCGACCACCATGTCCTCGCGAATCAGGCAGGGAACGAGGCAGGACCAGCAACGGTGCGGGTAGACGTAGCCGACGTCGCTGTTGAACAGCAGCACCTTCTCGCCCTTGTGGCTGAGCTTGGCGTACCATTTCCAGAAATCGCCGAATTCGGCATACCAGCCCGGATACTTGTGCTCGAACCACTCGAAGTCCTTGTCGGTCTGGGCTTCGATGCGCCAGAAATTGACCGGCCAGCCGACCGCGAAGAACTGCCCGACCTTGTGGACGTAGTTCTTCTTGGTGATGCGTTCCCAGGCAGCCTGGACATCGTCGTGATGGACCTTGATGCCGTATTTCTCGAGCGGCAGCATGTAGGTGCGGTAGTAGTCCTCATAGATCCAACGGTGCCACATCTCCGCGTAAGACTCCTTGTTCTTGTCGCGGTTGGTGGTGCCGTATTCGATGAAGGTGCCGATGGCGGCATCGACGATCGCGTGGTTCTGCCAGAAGGCGTAACGCAGGTCGCGCTCGAGCAGCAGGTGGTTTTCCGGCTCCTTGAGTGCAGCCATCAGCAGCGAGTGGCCGTTGCCGATATGCCGGCTTTCGTCAGACTGCACCGACAGGAAGACCGTCGGCAGCGCATAGTCGCCGTTGCGGGCGGCTTCCGAAGGCATGGCGACGAACAGCGTGTTGGTGAATGCCGTCTCGGCCACCACGGTCAGGTACATGCAGGCGGCGGTCATGGTGTCGCCGGTGATGAACCCCTCGGCAAACTGACGGCCGATGGTCGTTGCGTAGCATTTTCCGAAGGCTTCCTCGGTGATGTCGAAGCCGGCCGGATCGATGTAGTTCTCCATGTACCATTTCTTCAGATTCATCTGGATCGTCGAGTGCCGGAACTCGTCGATCATCTGCATGGTGAAGCCGGTACGCAGCTCTTCGCCGGGTGCGATACGCGCGACCATCGCCATCGAGCGGGCCGCGGAAATTTCCGGGAAGGGAATGATGGCCAGGAAGAGTTTCATCCACTCGACCCAGCGCGGTTCCACGTTGCGGAACATGTCGCCGCGCAACGCCGCATCGAGCGCGCCGTAGACGCGATTGTCCTTTTCTTCCTGCATCGGGAAATAGGACCGCAGAACCTGCTTCATCGGGTCGCGCGGTGTCTTGTTGATCTTGTAGTCCGTCGGAAACGTCATCGCTTCCTGGACGTAAGAAGGGTTCCAACCGAGATCGGAAATCTTCTTGGTTGCCTCGCCGACGGATATTCCGCGCTGCGAGGTAATCTTGTTGAGCGTCAGAGACGTCATAGTCATAAGCCTCCACCAGGTTTAAGCCGCGGGCCTGTCGACCCCGGCATGAAGCGGTGCACGGCACCGCCAGTGAAAGTGCGAGCGGCATGACAATGGATCGCGCCTTCAGGCACGACTTGCGTCCGGCCATTCAAGTGGATCGCGGCAAAGGTATTCGAGGCGTTTTGCAGGAGGTCCGCCGGGCGCCGCACATTGCTGCGGGCGTATCGAAGCGGATAGTCTTTACCCCTGCTCCCTCCATTCCTTCGTTCTTGTGGCACCGCGTAAAACGCGGTGGGCTTCTTATGCAAATTGGTGAAGCAAAGGCCGTGCCAGTTTCAAATCGCGCCGCAGCCCGACACCCGCGATGAATTCGCAACTCTTTTTGCAAACAATAATTCAGTCAACTGTAACGTTATTTTACATTTGTATATTACGCTTGTAACTGCAAACAGCCTTTTCGCATATGCGATATATTAATTAGCATGTGCAATATAATTGAAATTATAAATCATATATTCAATTCAGCGTGTTTCTCTACTATTTGAAGGTGAAGCCCTGAGGCGTCGCTGCGCAAGAAAGAGAAATCATGCCGAACAATAAGGACAGCCGAGGGCCGCCCTCTCCCATGTCGGATCAGGCCAATGGGGTCACCGGCGATCTTGTCAGGCTGATGCCGCGCGACCTGGTCTTCGTCATGCGTTTCATGGGCGAGAGTCAGTACCGCCTTCAAAGCCACTTTCAGGACTTCATCCGCGCCGAACTGGCCGCCGGCGGCGTCACGGCCGAGACGCATCCGATGATCCATCTTTTCATAGAGAGCCATGCGATCCTGTTGCGCGACTTCGTGTTTTCCGGCGTTTCGCTGTCGCGCCAGTTCCGCGTCGACGAAATCGAGCGGCTCACCGGCGACACCACATCGATGATCCGCGTCGACATTTGGGACCAGCTCAAGAGCCACATCGAAACGGCAGAAAAGCAGTTCCAGTCGCAGGCTGACGGCTTGCCCGGCCTGCTGACGGCTTTCGAAAAGCCGGACGGGCCGATGCCCGGGAAGAAGTAAGAGGAGGTCTAGATGGAGGATAAAACTGCCGCGCGTGAAGCACTGCTGGTTCGCCGGCTGGCTCTCGTCGCCAATGTCTCCGCACTCACCGCCGAGGCGCTGCGGCTCAACCAGAAGCGCGCCGGCATCGATATGGATGTGCTGCGCCTGGAACTTGAAATCGGCAAGAACGGTACCAGCGAGCAACTGGTGCGGGATTTGCATGAGGCACAAGAGAGCGCCGAGGCGATCATGCAGGAATGCGCGGCGTGCGAGGAACGCATCATTGCTGCCGAGAGCGACGTCGAGGACGTGGATCGCAGGCTCGCAGCGACAGAGGCGGACTGACAAAGGGAATGGCCATGAACCAGCAGGCGATGCAAAATCTGACCTTGTTCGATCTGCTGGCCCGAAGCTGGCGGCGTTCATCGGCCGTCTCCGACCTGTGCTTCAGCACCGATGGCGCAACTGTTGCCTTCACATGCGTAGACGGAACCGTCGCCATCGCCACAGTGGCAGACCAGGAACCGCCGGAATCGCGGATCAGGGTGAGCAACGATCTCGGCCAGACGACCATCCGCCCGCGCGAAAAGCCGCCGGTGCCGTTGGTCGCTACTGCAGCACTGGCCGATGGCGATGTGCCGCTCACTGCCTATCTGGACTCAGGGTTTCTGATTGGCACGCCTGCAGGCGAAGTGCTGCATCTGACGGCCGGCGGCGAAATCGCGGAGACCCTGTTCAAGATCGACGGTCCGATCGTGGCCATCGACCACAGCGCCGGCGCGGGTATGACAGCCGTCAGCAATGGACACGATATCTACCTGTCGCGCGGTCACGACGATGCCGTGAAACTCGAACAGCGCGAGGCATCGCCCACAGGTACACTCTCCTTTTCGCCCGAGGGGCAGCATCTGGCCTGCGGTTCCGGTAATGGGCTGTCGATCTGGTCGATCGAAGGCAACGCCGCGCCGATGCGCCACATCTCCCTTTCCGTGCCCCCGGTTTCGATCCGCTGGAGCAGCGACGGCTCGTGGCTGGCCTGCGGGCTCGAAACAGGAGGCTTTTCTCTGGTCGGCTTGGTCGATGGCCGCAACGGCATCGTCGCGGGATTTCCTTCGCCAGTAAGGAACGTGTGCTGGAGTTCACCGGCTAGTGCCCTGTTTGCGTCGGGCGCGTTCCGCATCGCCGGCTGGTCGATGGCGGCGCCGCCGTTCGATGGAGAAACTTCGGGCGCGCTGGAGACGGGTCGCGCCGGGCTCGTGCTGCTCGAAACGATAGCGGCGCATCCGGAGAAAAAACTCGTCGCCGCAGGTTGTGCCAACGGCCAGATCACCATCGCCCAGATCGGCACGCGTGATGAACTTCTCGTCAGGCCGTTGGGCAGCGCGGTGACAGCACTTGCCTGGTCCGGCGACGGGCATCATCTGGCGATGGGCACTGTCGACGGCACCGCCGCGATCGTCACCTTTCCAACGCAGATGTTCAAATAGCGGAAGCACGCCACATCAAACAGGAGGATGAAATGCAGACCGAACTTACTCCCGAAGAGAAGAGCAAGGACGTCTTCTTCGAAAGGCTGGCCGAACTGTCGGAAGAGATGGTGGCCAAGCACGGCAAGGATTTCAGCATGGGGGCCTTGGTGCTTGCCGCGCGCTGGATCGCCGAAAACCGCATTGGGCAGTTGAAGACCAACTAGGGCTCGGCTCCGTAACTGGGATGAACTCCTCCATGCCTCCCACCTCCGTCCCAAGCTTGCTGCTCAGCCGTCGCGATGCCCTAATCTCTGCCTCGGCACTTGCCGCGAGCTTCGCCTTTCCGCTGGCCACCGCGCATGCTGCGGAGCTGCGGGACGGGCTCTCGGATCTGTCCTAAGTCGGGCCATCACGTCCCCCAGCCGAGCTTCGAGCAATGCGCGATGGACGACCATAATGATGCGGGACGTCCACTCGCTATCACTCTGCGGCAGGTTCCCAGGCACGCCCAAAATCCCAGCCTGCCGTAATCGCATTCCTTTGCATCTTATACGACTTCTGTATGCGGCGAGATGAAACCGATTGCGACAAACGAGCGTGCTCTGCAGCGGATTGAAGGTTCTATCGAAGGACATTGATAGTCGATGACGGTAAAAGAAGTCATCAATGCGTATTTGCGCGACGATGACTGATGCCCTACCCTTCACGCGCAGACGTTGCACTTTGGCATGGATTCACCGGTGGACCTGAATGCTGATCATTTTTGACTGCACATTCGGTCCTCTAGCCTGGCGCTTGCGTTATCCCTCGCGCATTTTCATGACCAACTGAAAATGCGGTCGCGCCGTTACCGCAGCATACCATCTGGCGACCGACGGATACCGCTCGAATAGCGCGGATGCGTTGCGCGCATAAAAGATCACCATGGCAACATTGACATCGGCCACGGTGAAGCGAGACCCGACGAGATAGCCGGTTTTCGACAAAGCTGTTTCCAGTACCGAGAATGGCGCATCGAGATGTTCGACGGCAGCCTGTGCCTTCGGCGTTTGCTGCCAGTCCTCACTCTTCGCCATGCTGCTCTCGTGAACGGTGATGGCGTAGGCTTCGCACTCGTTGGTTGCCCAGAATGACCACATGGTCATCTGCCCCTCCTCGCCCAGATCGACCGGCCCCAACGGTCCGCCGTATTTGCGGCCGAGATAGAGATTTATCGCCATCGATTCCCAGATCGTCACATCACCGTCGATCAGTGCGGGAATGCGGCCGTTCGGATTGATCGCCAGGAATTCCGTGTCGCGGGAGGTCACTTCGTCAGGCAAAGTCTTGTTGTAGGTCTGGACGATTTTTACATGTTCGAACGGTATGCCGAGTTCAGCCAGCAGCCAAAGGTTGCGCATCGCACGCGAGCGCGCGATGCCGTAAAGCTTCAAACCGGTCGTGGTTGCGGCCATGGAATTCGTCCTGATTGTATTTCCGTTGCCACGGATCTGGCTGTGCGATCAGTAGGTAGCGCGGCCGCCCGACAGATCGAAAACCGCTCCCGTCGAGAATGAGCAGTCATCCGACGACAGAAAGCTTATCATGGCCGCGACTTCATCAGGCCGGCCGAAGCGGCCCATGGGGATTTTCGACTTGGCCATTTCGAGTGTCGCCGGCGCCATCTGCTTGAGAAGCTCGGTCTCGACAGCCGAGGGCGCGACACTGTTGATGCAGATGTTCTGCTCCAGATACTCGCGTGCGATGGCCTTGGTGAAGGCGATCACGCCAGCCTTTGCAGCCGAATAGCAGGATACGGTCGGAACGCCCTCTTTGCCGGCCATCGATGCGATGTTGACGACGCGTCCGTATCCGGTCCTTGCCATCTCCGGCACAACCGCCTTGCAGGTCAGAAACACGCCAGTCAGATTGATGGCGATCACCTTGTCCCAGAGATCGAGAGGATAGTCCTCCATCCGATGGTTCGATCCGGAAAAACCTGCCGAATTGACGAGGATGTCGATCCTGCCGAATTCGGCGATCGCGGCCTTGGTTGCAGCCACTACGCTGGCGTTGTCCGTGACATCGACGACAGCACTGCGCCAATCTGCGTGTTCGGTGATAACCGCACTTAGCCTTGTTGCATCGAAATCCCAAAGGATGATCTGTGCACCTTCCGAAGCGAGGCGAAGGGCGATCGCCATGCCTATGCCGCCGCTGCCGCCGGTGATGACGGCGATCTTTCCGTGATGATCGTTCTTGTTCATGTTCATCTCATCTTCAGGAGGCAACAGTTGCAAAGGCGCGGTCGAGATCGGCGATCAGATCATCGACATCTTCAAGGCCCACATGCAGCCGGACGCCGGCGCCCGGATAGGCATATTGGGTGACAGTCCGCGGCGGGTCGATCGGCATGACGAGGCTTTCGTAGCCACCCCACGAGCCGCCGAGAGCAAACAGTTTCAGCGCGTCGATGAAGGTCCGGCGCGATCCCGCAAATTCCGGCTTGAGCGCGAATGCAAACAATCCCGATGCGCCAAGGAAGTCGCGTTTCCAGATTGCATGACCCGGATCGCCCGGCAGCGCGGGAGACATGACCTGCGTCACTTCCGGCCGCGTCTCGAGCCATTCGGCAACCCTGATCGCTGCGCCGCCCTGCTGCCTCAGCCGCACACCGAGCGTGCGCAGGCCGCGCAGGGCAAGATAGCAATCGTCCGGGCTGGCGACCTGCCCCAGATCCAGCGTCGCAGCCTTCAGGCGTTCATAGCAGGCCTCGGTCGTGGTCGCGACGCCCAGCATGGCATCGGAATGGCCGGTTACGTATTTCGTGGCGGCATGAACCGAAACGTCGACACCATGATCGAAGGCGCGGTAAAGAAGCGGCGTCGCCCAGGTGTTGTCCATGACGACCACCGCACCATGACGGTGCGCGACGGCGGCGATAGCAGGGATATCCTGCATCTCGAAGGTCATCGAGCCGGGAGCTTCCGTGTAAACGACACGGGTCTGCGGCCGCATCCTGGCTTCTATGCCGCTGCCTATGCCGGGATCGTAGAACTCGACTTCAATGCCGAAGCGCTTGAACATCGTTCCTGAAATACGCCGGACCGGACCGTAGACGGAGTCGGGAACGAGGACATGGTCGCCCTGCCCGGCGAAGGCGAGAATGGCGGTGACGCAAGCTGAAACGCCCGAAGGGTAGACGAAGGCTTTGAACCCGCCCTCGAGCTCGGCCATGGCTTCCTGCAGCGCCTTGCTGGTCGGCGTCCCGTAACGGCCATAAAACAGGTCCGGCTCGTAGGTCGACGCCTGTTCGCGATGCTTGCGATCCCACTCGTCCATGTTCTGGGAGATAACGGTGGAGGTTCGATAGACCGGCGTATTCACCGCACCGCGAAAGTTTTCGGGATGACGGCCGGCATGGACAATACGGGTATCGTCTTTCATAGGATGGTACTTCCTGTATCTCTTACCGGGTTCATCAGGCTGATTTCTCGCCGCATCTTTCCAGCACGCGGCGCATGGCGGCCGCGCCGCGGGCAATTTTCTCCGCAACCGGAAGGCCGGCTGTCGCAAGACTTGGCGTCTCGATACCGAGTGTCAGATTTCCGGGGAGTGCGGCAACGAATTCAGGCAACCACAATTCACCTTCGCCCGGCAGCATGCGCTGCTGGCGTGTTTCCAAAGGAAGATTCTCGAGGCTGGGTTGCTTCAGGGGAGCATCACAGAAATGCGCGAATGCGAACAGCTTCGGATCGACCCCGGCAAGGTCGCGCGGGTGCCCGCCCGACCGGCTCAGATGGATCGCATCGATCAGGAGCCGACCATTCGGCTGATCGGCCAACTTTAGTATATTGAGCGCCTGGTCGAGCGTCTTGAGCAGCGACAGTGGAATGAATTCCAGCGCTACGCAGAGCTCGTGTCGCGCCGCCAGTTCGCACAGTTTCGCATACTGCTCTGCCGCCTGGACCGGCTCTTCAACATACATGTTGGCGATCACATGGGCCGCGCCCAGCTCCACACCGGCCGCTAGCGCCGGCTCGAAGACCGCGAAATCGGTGTCCTCGCGGATGATAATCGCCTCAATGTCGTTCAGCCGGATGTTGCGGGCGCCCAACTCGTCTTTCAGCTCCCGTATCGCTAGGGGATTGCCGGAAACGGGGGCCACGACATCGCCGGGGCGGGGCGCGATGATCCTCAAGCCAACGGCATCGAGGCCAGCGCCCGCCGCTCCGGCGATCAACTCGGAAGGAGTGGCCTCGAGCGCCGTCAGATGCGCAACGGAAAGCTGACGTTGAACGGCACCGGCCATGGCAGAAGTCCTAGTTCACCGGAGAGAAACTGGCGGGCACGAAAATTTCCGACCGCATCGACGCCAGGTGCGGCGGCGCGCCCACCGGAGGCCAGACTTTTTCAGCGACCGTCTTCGCACGGATTGCAAGGCGCTCATCAAGGCTCTTGTAAGGCCAGATGTGGACGATGCGCGGGATTTCGCCGCCGACCGCATACATGAAGGACAGGAGTTGCGAATAGGCCGACCTCGGGCCGACGGCATTGGTCCAGGCGTCCAAGGTCGGAGTGAGCCCGCCCGGCTTGAGCTTGTATGTACGGACCTCGAAGATCGGGCCCGCGGCGCCCGGCAGGATATCCGGCAATCCCTTGAGCGGCGTATAGGCATCGGTTTCCATCGAAACGATGAGGCTTCCAATGCCAAGCGGGTTGTCGCTGTAGAGAATGGCTTCGCGATCGGCGGGGATATCCGCGATCACATCATAGCCGTGAACCAAGAGAATGCGCGAGAGTTCGCCGATTTCCGCTACCCAGCAGGCAAGGAAAACACCCTTGAGTGGCGACGACTTGAGCCACTGTTCAATGCCGGCAAGAGCCTGTTGCATGCCTGTCGGTGGCACAGTGATGTAAGTGAGATTGTAGCGGAGCATTTCATAATTCCAATTTCAGCAGTGCGCCGGAACTTTTCATACCGCCCCATCAAGTTCAACAAGATTCTCCATTTTTGTTGTGATTAATATGACTAGTTCCATATATCACAACAAACTGCTGGCGATCGCCTCAATCCGCGATCTTGCGGCCGTCGAAAAGCTCCGATCCGATTGCCGCGCCTGCGAATGTACGGTGAAGTCTGACAATGCGGGGTGTCATTGTTGCTAATAACACAAAGGCCCGTCGTTCAGCGCGTCGGGTCAAAGACGCGCATTATCCCTCGCCTAGATGAATGACTGCGTCAGTTCTTTCAGTTTCCGGCCGAGATCGGGCAATTCCTCACGCTGTATCCGCACGGTCGGGCCTGAAACGCCGATAGCACCCACGACCATACCCTCCTTGTCCCGCAACGGCGCGGCGGCGCATCTGATACCTATGTGATACTCTTCATCGTCGAGGGCATATCCCTGCGATTTGATCAGTTGCAGAAGCTCGGCGAATTTTTTGGGGTCCGTCACCGTATGCTCGGTTCTCTGCTGCAACTGCCGGGGTATCGGCGTCAGCGTCGTCGCCAGAAGCACTCTTCCCATGGCGGTGCAATCGAGCGGGGCCAGGGTTCCAGCCGGGCGATCAACCCGGAGCGGCGACTGCGCGTCGATCGTATCTACATAAAGCACATGCTCGTCGGCGGGAATCGACAGATGTACGGCCTCACCCGTTTCGGCTGCAAGCCGCATCAACAGCGGCCTTGCCCTTTCGCGCAGGCTGCGATCCGGCCTTTGCACACTTGATCTGCCAACAAGCTTTTCGCCAAGCTCGAAGGAACGCCCCTCGCCCGGCCTGGCATATCCGGACACGCACAGCGTCTGAAGCAGCCGTGAGGCGCTGCCCTTGTCGACACCGAGATGCGAAGCCAGCGCCGTGGTCCGGACCGAGCCATGCTTCATCAGGTAGTCCAGAACGGCGAGGCCTCGCGCAAGGGTCTTGACCTCGGGCTGCGCCGAAGATTCACCCGTCTCATCCGCGATATCACGCTTTGCCCGCATTTATTGCTCTCCTTGCAGCCCAATTCTCAGGAATTCATTCCACATTGTTGCTATATTTGCAAATATTATTGTTTGTTGCATTTTTCTTTTGACTCCCCGCCCCCAGTGCCATTACGTGCAACACCGGGAGCAAGAATGCACCAAAACTGTCTCAAGGGGAGTTATATGATGCTAAATTATTCGAAATCTACCGGAATTGTTGCTATTGCTGCAACTCTGGTCAGTGGGCTGGCTGCACCGTCTGCACATGCAGGCGAGGTTCTCGACAAGATCAAGGACCGGGCGCGTGTCACCGTTTGCACCAATGTGAACAATCCCCCCAACGTTTTTCTCGACTCCTCCGGCACGGCCAAGGGCATGCAGGTCGACCTCATGGAAGACATGAAGGGCCAACTCGGCAAGGTCGTCGGCAAGGACCTCGCCATCGAACTGGTGCCGACCTTGCCGGCCAACCGCGTCGAATTTCTCGACCGTGGCAAGTGCGACATGATCTTCACGTCGCTGACGGTCACGCCGGAGCGCCAGAAGCTGATCCAGTTCGTGGAGCCCTACTACTACGCCGCCGGCCCTGGCCTTCAGACCAAGAAGGGCGTCGAGCTGAAAAGCTGGGACGACGTTCGCGGCAAGCCGATCTGCAGCAATCAGGGCTCGAGCTGGAACGTGCCGCTGGAGCGTGACTACGGCGTCACCATCGTGGCCTTTCAGACCCAGCAGGAAGTCGATCAATCGCTTCGCGACGGCCGCTGCATCGCCCTCGTTTCCGACGACAGCTATCTCCAGGCCCGCTTCCTGACCGACAAGGACGGCGTGTGGAAAGACTTCGAGATCCAGAAGCTGCCGGCTTTCTCGGAAGGCCCCTGGGGTCTGGCGGTCAAATTCGGCGATGCCGACCTTCAGAAGGCGCTCTCGGACATCACCACCGAATGGCACGCTTCCGGCAAGGTGATCGACACCGCCAAGAAGTGGGGCTTCACGCCGCCGAAGTTCTCCTACGACATGCAAGACAAATACAAAAAGCAATGAGCGGACAATGGAATTGATCGCTCAATTCTTCGAGGAGCTCTACCACCGCACGGGGTGGAACTTCTCGGTCCTATACAATGCCTGGGAAGCCAAGAAATACGTCAATGGCATCTACATCGCGTTGGAGCTGGCCCTTTGGGGCCTGCTCGGCGCGATGATCATTGGCGCATTGTGCTGTTTTCTTAGGCTGGTGCGTTTCGCGCCCCTGCGCTGGCTGGTTACCGCCTATATCGAGTTCTTCAGGAACACACCGGGTCTGGCGCAACTCTATTTCCTGTTCTTCGGACTCGGTTCCTACTTTCAACTGAGTACCTATGGACAAAACGGCGAGCCGCCATTCCTCAGTCCTTTCAAATTCGTGGTGATCGGCCTGTCTCTGCAATATGGCGCATTCGTCGCCGAGATATTGCGCGCCGGCATCGAGGCGGTCCCGAAAACGACGAAGGAGGCTGCCGAAGCACTGGGCTACGGTCGCTGGGCTGCGCTCTATCACATCGTCATGCCGCTGGCTTTCCGGATCAGTCTTCCGGCCCTGGGCAACAACATGGCGCAGATCGTGAAGAGCACTGCAATGGCCTATGCCATCGCGGTTCCGGAAGCTCTTTATGTCGCGCATGAAATCTGGACCGAGCATTTCAACGTGATCGAAATGATGAATGTCGTCCTCCTCACCTACCTCGGGATGATGTGGATATTCACGCTGATCGTCAGGCTGATCGAGCGCTGGCTGCATGTGCCGGGGATGGGAAGATGACGACTATTGTGTCCTGGTTCGATCCGGGAAGTGTCTGGGCGATTCTTATCCCGTGGTTCCCGCTGATGTTGAAAGGCTTCGGCCTCAACATCGCCATCTCGGCCCTCAGCATGCTGATCGGCATCTTTGCCGGTGCGGTTCTCGGCGCGTTACAGATGTCGAAGATCAAGGCCATCGGCGCGCCCGCGCGATTTCTGACGCTGTTCCTGCGAAACAGTCCCTGGCTGGTCATCGTCTTCTATGTGATGTTCCTGATGCCGTTCGAAATGCGCATAGGTTCGCACTGGATCTCGTTCCCCGACTGGGTAAAGGCAGTGGTCGCCTTCTCCCTGCCGGTCACGGGTTACATTTCCGAGATCGTCCGCGGCGGCATGCGCTCCGTTCCCACCACGCAATGGGAAGCCGCGGCAGCCCTCGCGTTCGGCCCGGTAAGAACAGCTTTTTCGGTGATCCTGCCGCAAGCGTTCCGGCAGATGCTGCCGCCGACAATGAACCTCTATTGCTCGGTTGCCATGGCGACTTCGCTTGCCAACATCGTTGGCGTGCAGGAGGTCATCACCGTCACGCAAACCATTCTCACGACGGAGACGAAGCCCGGCCTGATCCTGCCTGCCTATGGCACCACGCTGGTCTTGTTCTTCCTCTACGTCTTTCCAATCTCGCTTCTGTCCCGCCGGCTGGAGAAGATCTGGGGCAAAGGAATTCAGAGATGAAAGCAGAAAACGCCACTCCCCAGGTCATCCTGAAAGATGTCCGCAAATCCTACGGTCAACTCGAAGTCCTCAAGGGCATATCGATGTCGGTCAACAGATCCGAGATCGTTTCTATCATCGGGCCGTCGGGATCGGGCAAATCGACCATCCTGCGCTGCATCAATGCGCTGGCGCCGGTCAACGCCGGTTCAATCAACGTCGCCGGCATAGAGGTAAACGATCCGAAGCTTGACGAGCGCGCATTGCGGCGGCGCGTGGGCATGGTGTTCCAGAGCTACAATCTCTTTCCGCACCGGACCGTTCTGCAAAACATCATGATGGCCCCGTTGCAGGTGCTGAAGCAGAACCGCGCCGACGTGGAACAGCGGGCTCGCGCTTTGCTTGCGAAAGTGCGGCTTTCAGAGAAGGAAAACGCCTATCCGGGCGAGCTTTCCGGCGGCCAGCAACAGCGTGTCGCCATCGCGCGCAGCCTGTGCATGAACCCCGAAGTCATGATGTTCGACGAGGTCACTGCAGCCCTCGATCCGGAAACCGTGAAAGAGGTTCTGACCACCATACGCGACGTCGCCGCAGAAGGCATGACCTGCATTCTCGTCACCCACGAGATGCGGTTTGCCCGCGAGATTTCCGACACCGTCTATTTCACCGACCAGGGCCGGATCGTGGAAAGCAACAATCCGAAGGATTTCTTCGAGAACCCGCAGGATGACCGCACCAAGGCGTTCCTCGACAAGGTTCTTTGAACGGGCACAAGACATGAGCAGACAAATCCATCCCGAATATCTCGTCTCGACGGAATGGCTCGAAGCCCATATTTCGGACCCTGACGTCCTGGTGTTCGACTGCACGACGCGGATCGTGCCGGATGCGAAGACGATCTACCGCACGGAACCGGTGATCGACCGGTTCGTGGAAGGGCATATTCCGGGCGCGCAGTTCATCGACGTGCAGAAGGATTTTTCCGACAATACCCACCGTTACAAGTTCATGCTGCCTCCGGCAGAGCAGTTTGCCGAGAAGGCAGCAGCCTTCGGCGTCGCGGACTGCAAGAAGGTGATCCTCTATTCCACCATGGATCCCTGGTGGGCAACGCGGGTGTGGTGGCTGTTCCGGGTCTTCGGCTTCGACAATGTTGCCGTTCTCGACGGCGGCTTCGACAAATGGGCCCGCGAAAACCGGGCGCTTGAGACAGGGCCTGCCCGAATGCGCGCTGCCGGCCGGTTTCAGCCCATTCTGCGCAGCCATATGGTCGCCGACCGGGCCGAGGTTCTTGCCGCCATCGGCGACGGCGCGGTCTGCACCATAAGCGGGCGCCTGCCGTCGCAATTCGTGGGCATCGACGGCAATAGCTACGGCCGGCCGGGCAGCGTGCCGGGCAGCGTCAATGTTCCAGCTGCGAGCCTCATCGACCCGGAAACGAAAACCTACCTGCCGATCGACGCCTTGCGCCAACGCTTCGCCCACCTGCCCATCGAAGGCAAGCGCGTCATTGCCTATTGCGGCCATGGCATCGCCGCCAGCGCGGATGCGTTCGTGCTGGCAATGCTCGGCTATGAGAACGTCGCGATCTACGATGCCTCGCTCTCGGAATGGGCCGCAGACGACACCTTGCCGATCGCTGTCGGCTGATACTGGAACCGGAGTTTTGGAATGATTTCCGTTGGACTGATCGGAGCGGGGCGCATTGCCTCGGTCCATGCACGTCATCTGCGTGGCAATAACTTCGCACGGATCGTGGCCGTGGCCGATCCGCATGCGCCGAATGCTGCTGCGATTGCCGGCGAGCACGGCGCGCGCGTCGCTGCGTCAGCCGAAGAGATCATCGCCGACCCCGCCATCGATGCGGTGATCATCGCATCATCGACCGATACGCACTGCCCCTTGATGCTGGCGGCGGCGAAAGCCGGCAAGCGCGTCTATTGCGAGAAGCCGCTGGCTTCGACGCTTGCAGAGGCCTATTCGACCTATGTTGCGCTCGGGGCCGCGGCCGACGCCGTCATGGTCGGCTTCAACCGCCGCTTCGACCGCAACCACGCCGCCGTTCAGGCGGATTTGGCTGCCGGACGGTTGGGCAAGGTCCAGACAGTGCAGATCACCTCGCGCGGCCCCAACACGATACCCAGCCTCGACTATCTCAAGGTTTCAGGCGGCCTCTTCTTCGACAAGATGATCCACTTCTTCGACATGGTCCGCTGGCTCACCGGCGAGGAACCCGTCGATGTGGTGGCTTTCGGCTCGGTCATTGCTGACCCGGTCTTTGCCGAGGCGAACGACATCGACACCGGCATGGTTACGCTGCGGATGAAGAGCGGCGCGCTCTGCCAGATCGAGAACACGCGCCGCGCGGTCTATGGCTATGACGACCGCATTGAGGTGCTCGGAACCGGCGGCTTGATCGAATCGTCGCGCATCACCGAAGGGTCGGTCATGCGCATCATCGACGACAAGATCCTCACCGAGGGGCTGCCCAAGGATCCGATGGTGCGGATGGCGCCAAGCTACAGCGCCTCGATCAACGCTTTCATCGACTTCGCGCGCAGCGCGCTTGGCCGGGAAGCCGTGCCCGGTGTGAAAGACGGTCTGCAGGCGCAGATCATTGCGGCAGCGGCCGACAGGTCCCTTCGTGAGGGCCGTATCGTGAAGTGCGCCGAAATTCTCCAGTCGGCCGGAATTGCGGGAGAGGACGGGCTGGCGTGACCACCGGCGGTTCCCCCGCACCACGCGGAAACGAGACCGAGAACTGCGACATTCTCGTCGTCGGGTCGGGCGCAGGCGGGCTCTCCACCGCCGTCACCGCCGCGCATCGCGGCGGCAAGGTGATCGTTCTGGAAAAGGAGGCCGTCTTCGGCGGTACCACGGCATGGTCTGGCGGCTGGATGTGGATTCCCCGCAATCTACTGGCGCGTCAGGCAGGCATCGATGAGGATGCCGAGACGATCCGGTCCTATCTTCGCGCCAATTTTGGCTCCGCTTATGATGAACGCCTGATCGAGGCTTTTCTGGAAGCCGGTCCGCAGATGGTCTCCTTCTTTCAGGACAGGACCGCGCTTCAATTCGTCGATGGCAACCGGATACCCGACATGCATGGTGATATGCCGGGGGCAGGAACCGGAGGCCGTTCGGTCTGTGCAGCCCCTTATGACGGCAGGAAGTTGGGGTGCGCCATTAACCTGCTGCGCAAACCGCTTCCCGAAACGGCATTCTTCGGGATGGGGATCGCTTCGGGCGTCGATCTTGCGCGCTTCATGTCGATGACACGGTCCCTGCGCTCCGCGATCCATGTCATTCGGCGTTTCGGAAGGCATCTACTGGATCTCGCGATTCATGGACGGGGCATGCACCTCGTCAACGGGAATGCACTGGCCGCGCGGCTTGTCAGGTCGGCTCTCGATGCCGGCGTGGATTTGCGCAGCGAAAGCCGCGTCACCGGGCTGATCCGCGAAAGCGGCCGCGTCACCGGCGTCCATGTGCTGCGCAAGGACGGTACCCGGGAAACGATTTATGCCAAAAGCGGCGTGGTGCTCGCTTCAGGCGGCTTCCCGCACGATCCGGAATTGCGGCGGTCGCTGTTCCCGCACGTTCCCACCGGGCACGAACACTGGTCGGTCGCGCCGCATGGCAATGCCGGCGACGGCATACGGATAGCGCGGACCGAAGGCGCGGAACTGCGCCGGGATCTGGTGTCTCCGGGCGCGTGGGTGCCAGTGTCGCTGGTACCGCGACGCGACGGCACCCTTCATCCCTTCCCGCATTTCATCGACCGCGCCAAGCCCGGCGTCATTGCCGTGCGTGCCGACGGACGCCGTTTCGTCAACGAGGCGGACGGTTATCACGATGTGCTGGCCGCATTGCTGCAGGCAACGCCCGAGGCCGAGCAGCCGCAGGCATGGCTGATCTGCGATCATCATTTCCTGCGCCGCTACGGCCTTGGCCATGTGCGTCCGGCACCCGTGCCGATCGGCTGGCATATCAAGGCCGGCTATCTGAAGCGCGCGAAGTCGCTCGGCGCGCTTGCCCGTCTTTGCGGGATCGATCCGGCCGGGCTGGAGGAAACGGTGGCGGCCTATAATCTCGGCGCGCAGAGCGGCGAGGACAATGCCTTTGGCCGTGGCACTTCCGCTTTCAACCGCGCCGGCGGCGACGCGCAGGTCGGGCCTAACCCTTGCGTCGCACCCATCTGCAAGCCGCCCTACTACGCCGTGCGCATCCTGCCCGGCAGCATGGGCACCTTTGCCGGTCTGCGCACGGATGCCGCGACCCGCGTTCTGGACGCTGCCGGCGATATCATCCCCGGCCTTCATGCCGTCGGCAGCGACATGGCAAGCATCATGGGCGGCACATATCCTGCAGGTGGCATCAATCTTGGTCCGGCAATGACCTTCGGTTTTGTCGCCGGACGTTTCTTGACGCGCGACGCATATTCCGAAGGCAGCCCGCAATGACCCGTCTCTTGTCCCTCGCCCATCTGACGGCCTTGTCGCTGACACCGCCGGAGCTAATCCGCGTTGCAGCCGAGACCGGTTATCAGGCCGTCGGTTTGCGATTGGTGGCGGTCACGCCTGAAACACCCTCCTATCCACTGATGGACGACCCGATGGGCCTGCGCGAAACCCGCGCTGCCCTTGCCGATACGGGCATCCGCATTCTCGATGTGGAGTTCCTGCGGCTGGAGCCAACGACAGAACCGGCAAAATTCCTGCCCGTCCTGGAAACGGCAGCCGAACTTGGCGCTTCACAAGTTCTCCTGGCTGCATATGATCCCGACGAGTCACGGCTCGTTCACAACGTCGCAGCCCTGGCCGACCTGGCACATCCGCTGGGACTGACCGTCAATCTGGAGTTCTATCCTTGGACGGTGGTCTCTTGTCTTGCAGATGCCGAACGCGTGGTTGCCGCCTCAGATGCTGCCAACGCAGGCATTCTGGTCGACGCCCTGCACCTGGCACGATCTTCGACCACGCTTGCTGAACTGCGTGCGAGCCCGGCAAACCGATACAACTATCTTCATCTCTGCGACGCATCCGCGGACCATCCCGGCTCACTCGAGGGGCTGCTTCTTGCCGCCCGTGCCGAACGTCTGGCGCCGGGCGATGGCGGACTGGATCTGGCAGGTTTCCTGTCTGCTATGCCTGCCGACCTGCCGATCGGGCTCGAGGTTCCGATGGAACGCATGACAGCCGAACTTGGCCCCGCAACCGTCGCGCGGCTCTGCCGCGAAGCTGCAACCCGGCTAATGAAGGCTCTTCAGTAGATTGCCGATGGCTAGACTAAATACTGAGTGAAATCGCACTGACGATCTTCAGCTTCCTGGCATCTCAGTTCCACTCTGCATCTTGCAGATGCAGCGCCTTCGATTTCCAATTCAATACGTAAGTCGGCTTCGGGGCCGATCCCGAACAGGCTGCTTCAGGTGCCAGGGGTGGATAGCTGCATGGGAACGAAAGCAGGGAGACTACTTTCGAGGCCTCGCGGTGCGTAGGTGGTGATGGACATCCGCAGTATTGCAGTAGGCCAGTTCGCCAATTTGTGGTAGCCGGTCGGTTTTACTAGCGAAGGAGTACAAACCGTGAGCGAGCCGACCGTTGCCGAGGCGACCGATATCATTTATGCATCGCTCCGATCGGACAATGCTGACATCGATGAACATATCGCTACCCTCAAGCTAGCCTTGTCCAGGGAGGGTGCCAAAGAAGCAGTTTTCGACCCGACCAAGCTGGCACAAAACAACCGTTCGGGACGCAAGCTGATGCAGGCTTATTTTCGGCAGCGCGGCGTGAGCGTGAAGTTCTCAGCCCAGTAGGGCCACAGTGTTCGAACGCTTTTACCGTGAATCCGTTACTGCCTGTGCCAGCGTAACAGCACCGTCGGTTCTGGCGAAAGCGAAACTGCGGACCCACCGCTCCTATGTTGCACTGCGTCCGTGGCAAGAGGCAAACCAGACCTCGATGTCCATCTGCATCGGGGCCGAAGCCGACCATCAGGTTCTAGGGAGTGCCAGTGGGATAGCTGCCCTTCACCGGCTGTAGGCGCTCCGACCTGGAGTCGAGCCCTTAAGTCATTCCTGTGACAGCGCCTGAACGCCTACTCCTGACGGCAGCGGACGCTTCACTCATCGCTGAGCTGCTAGTCCGCAACACCCGCCGCGCAGGCCGCCAGCGCGCTTGGCAGCTGTCGCAAACGGGCCGAAGCTGTGAGGGATTTTCGAGGAGATCGCCTCGGCGTCTACTGGGTTTAATTGTGGAAGTGTTACGAACCCGATTATCCTCGAAATCGGAGCGCATCGACGATGACCTTGAACGCCGGAAGATTCTGACGGCGGCTCGGATAGTAGAGGAAATAGCCGTCGAAGAAGGGAGACCAATCATCGAGAACCTGCACCAGCAAGCTCGAAGCGATGTGCTGCGCCACAATGTTTTCGGGGACATAGGCGATGCCGTAGCCGCTTACAGCGGCATCGATCATCGCGTAGGAATTGTTGAAGGTCAGTTGTCCGTTCACCCTGACGCGCAGTGCCTGGCCATCCTTCTCGAACTCCCAGGCATATAGGCCCCCGGCGGTCTCATGACGCATGTTGATGCAGACGTGCCGGACCAGATTCTGTGGGTGCTCAGGCACACCATGCGCAGCGAAATATCCGGGAGAAGCCACAGCCACCAAACGCCAGTCCGGGCCAATTCGGACCGCGATCATGTCCTTCTCGACGCTCTCCCCCAGCCGGACGCCCGCGTCGAAGCCCTCCTCGACAATGTTGCGGAACGTGCTGTCCAGGATCAGTTCGACGCTGATGTCGGGATAGGTGTTCAGCACCGGTTTGAGCTTTGGCCATACGACGCTTTCCAATGCGTGGTCGGACAAGGTCAGCCTGATCGAGCCCGACGGCTTCTCGCGAAAGGCCATCAAGGCGGCAATCTCGTCCTCGATTTCGCCGATGCGCGGAGCGATCGTCTGTAACAGCCGTTCGCCTGCGGCCGTCGTCGCGACATTGCGCGTGGTGCGGGTCAGGAGGCGTATGCCCATTCGTGCTTCGAGCTGCTTGATCGCGTGGCTGAGCGTCGATTGCGCCACGCCGAGCTTTGCCGCCGCCTTAGTAAAGCTGCGCTCCTCGGCGACGGCCTGAAACCACGTCAGTTGATTGAGGTCGGTTTTGGCCATGACGCTCCTTCGTTTGCCATCCTGCAACACATTATTCGATGCAGTCGATTAGTTCATGCCAATTTCGATGGGTAATCGTTTTATGGCAAAGCCACTAGGTTTGCACTGCAACAATTCAGCAGGAGCACACGAACATGGCGATTGCCGCCACAATAGATACGGGTAGCAAACCGAACGCCGCCTGGGGCGCGGTTCTCTCGATGGCACTCTGCGTAGCGATGCTGATCGCTTCGGAGTTCATGCCAGTCAGCCTGCTTACGCCGATGGCGGAAGGGCTACACGCGACCACCGGGCAGACCGGACAGGCGATTTCGATCAGCGGTCTCTTCGCGGTGGCCGCCAGCATGATCATCACCACCGCCGCCGGGACGCTCAACCGAAAATCGGTTCTGGTCGCGATGACATCCCTGATGTCGCTGTCACTGGTTTTGGTAGCGGCGGCGCCGAATTTCGCGGTGCTCATGATTGGCCGCGCGCTGCTCGGCATCTGCATCGGCGGTTCCTGGGCATTGGCTACCGCCGTCATCATGCGGCTTGTTCCTGAACGCGATGTGCCGCGTGCGCTCGCCCTGATGTATGGCGGACAGGCCATCGCGGCGGCTTTCGCCGCGCCGATCGGCAGCTATCTGGGTGCTATGTTCGGTTGGCGTGCGGTGTTCTGGGCGCTGACGCCGATCGTCGCCGGCAATCTTGTCTGGCACATGGTGGCGCTGCCCTCGCTGCCCGCACACCGGCGCCAGGACTTCCGCACCATGTTCGGTCTGCTCAAGCGCCCATACTTCCTGCGCGGTCTTATCGCGGCAATGCTCTCATGGGGCTCGGCGTTCACCATGTTCACCTACCTGCGCCCGTTTCTGGAGCAGGTGACGCGCGTGGACGTGGCGACGCTCTCGATCCTGCTGCTCCTACTCGGCTGCGCCGGCTTCGTCGGCACCTGGGCATCCGGTCGGTTCCTGAGCGGCAGCGTCGCGCCGCTGTTGAAACTGCCGGCGCTGCTGATGGGCGGCTGCACGTTAGGCCTTTTGCTGCTGGGCGGCTCGGTAGTCGCGGCGGCCCTGTTTCTCGCGCTCTGGGGCGCAATGAATACCGCCATGTCGGTCATCTGGATGACCTGGATGTCACAGAACGCAGCCGACGCGCCAGAGGCCGCCGGCAGCCTCATGGTTGCGGCTATCCAGGCTTCGATCCTGCTAGGCGCTGTCGTTGGCGGCCTGCTTCTGGACGGCCTGACGATCGTGGCGACCTTCGTTGGCAGCGTGGTCCTGGCCGGTCTTGCAATCGCGCTCATCGGCAGTGGCCAGCGTCTGCTCAAGCCTGAGTAACCCGGCAGGATGGACCAATTCGGCACGCACCACACACACACACATCAACTCAAAGAAGGAGATCGGAAATGCCTATGGATACCCCTGACACGAACTCGTCGGCACGCGCCATTCAACGGCGCGAGCTTCTGAAGCTGACCGGCGCGGGCGTCGCCGCATTCGGCGCAGCTTCACTATTCAACACCCCCAAAGCAAAGGCTCAGATTATGACAGACGAATGGGACAAGGTCTTCCCGCGCAGCGAGAAGATCGACCACGAGAAGGTCACTTTCAAGAACCGCTATGGCATCACCCTGTCAGGCGATCTTTATCTGCCGAAGAACCGTGCCGATAACCGCCTGCCGGCCATTGTCGTCAGTGGCCCGTTCGGCGCAGTCAAGGAACAGTCATCGGGCCTCTATGCGCAGACCATGGCCGAGCGCGGCTTCGTCACGCTGGCTTTCGATCCATCCTTTACCGGCGAAAGCGGCGGTGAGCCCCGCAACGTCGCGTCGCCAGACATCAACACCGAGGATTTCATGGCGGGGGTAGACTATCTCGGCCTGCATGCTTCCGTCGACCGCGAGCGCATCGGCGTCATCGGCATCTGCGGCTGGGGCGGCATGGCGTTGAACGCCGTAGCTGCCGACAAGCGCGTCAAGGCCGTTGCCGCCAGCACCATGTACGACATGACCCGCGTCATGTCGAAGGGCTACAACGACAGTGTGACGCCCGAACAGCGCGCACAGACGCTGGAGCAACTCAGCCGGCAGCGCTGGCAGGACGCAGAGAAAGGCACTCCCGCTTATGGTCCGGTCTCGCTGGAGCTGAAAGGTGGCGAGCCGCAGTTTGTCGTGGAATACGCTGACTATTATAAGACGCCCCGCGGTTTCCACCGGCGAGCGGTCAACTCAAACGCCTCGTGGAGCCTGACGACTCCGCTGTCCTTCATGAACATGCCGATCCTGACTTACATCGCCGAGATTTCGCCGCGCCCGGTCCTCATCGTTCATGGCGAGAAGGCCCATTCGCGTTACTTCAGCGAAACGGCCTTCGCCGCCGCGGCGGAGCCGAAGGAACTCATGATCATTCCGGGCGCCAACCACACCGATCTTTACGACAAGGTGGACGTGATCCCGTTCGACAAGCTGACCAGCTTCTTCAATCAGTATCTAGCTGCGTAAGTGGCGAGAGGGAACCTGCTCCGCAGGTGCAGGCTCCCTCTGAACGGGTTAGGGATAAAGAGAGATGGCCGCATGCTGAAATTAATGAGCGCCGCTGCTCTCACAGCGCCAATGGATGGAACCGCCGTGGCTCAAGAGCACATTCGTATTTCATCAGGCTGGGGCGAGGTCACAGCCGATCGTTAGTAACCACGAACGATTGGCAACCGCCATGAACGACTGCGAGCGCATAGGAAGACCAAGGCCGGCTCCCATGCAGCGGTCCGGCAACGGTACGAGAGCGTCTTAGCGTCGGGTTGGTTCCCGGCCAACGCTGCCGGTGGCTACATCGCGATATGCAGTTACATGGCGCTCCATGCGACGTGCGGCTGAAGCTTCGTCCTGATCCCGGATCGCTTTAAGGATGACAGTGTGGGCGCGCACGGCATGAGAGCGCATCTCGGGAGTCGTGACATGCTGGTAATCCATTGCGTCGCGGATAGGCATGGTTATCGCTTCCATCAGCGCAAGCAGCGGCTCGTTGCCGCTCGATCGAGCGATCGCGAGATGCCATTCGAGATTGATGCGCTTGTAAAGTTGGACATCGCCGACAGACATTTCGAATTGCTTGTGAAGATCGGTAATCTCTTCGAGTTCGGCTTCACTCCTGTTGCGCGCCGCCAGGCGGGCAAGAGTAGGTTCCACCGCAACTCGGCATTCAAGGAGTGAATCCAGGCGAATGCCGTGCGTCCGCACGAAGAGTTCGACAGAGCGGGCAACGATATCACGGCCGGGGAGAGTTACTATCGATCCGCCGCTGCGTCCGACCTTGGTCGTGACGAAACCTTCGGACTCCAGAACCCGAAGAGCGTCGCGAACCGACGACCGGCTTAAGCCCGATTCGGTGACGAGATCCCGTTCACTCGGCAACAGTGCTCCAGGCCGCAGGTCGCCCTGAACAATCATCTGGCGCAATTGATTGGCGAGAATATCGGACGCCTTCGGCACGACGATCGGTACGATCTGTGAAGCGACCCTGCTCGTCATCAAATCTCCTTTTTCGCTTTCAATCCCAATTATCAGACCTTTTCTAGCATGAAAACAGTTTGAATCATCGCTTCTTTACATCCCCATATAGGTTTCCTGAACCTGTCTGTCGTTTTGCAGGATCGAAGCAGCACCGGATCTGACAATGCGACCATGATCGAGGATGTGAGCCTGGTCGGCGATCGCGAGAACTTCTGTCACGCGCTGCTCTACGATCAGAACAGTCAGGCCTTCCTCGCGCGCCAAATGCGCTACCGTTTCGAGAACGCGCCCCGTCATCAGCGGCGACAGGCCGACGGACGGTTCGTCAAGCATAAGCATCTCCGGCCGGCTCATCAGTGCGCGCGCAATCGCACACATTTGCCGTTCGCCACCTGACAGCCGTCCGGCGAGTTGGCTGTAGCGCTCGCGCAGGAGCGGAAATATCTCGCTGACCTCCTTGAGGCGGGTGGCGATTGTTGCTCGGGATTTTGGGCTGTAGGCACCAAGTTCCAGGTTCTCCTTGACCGTCATGAACGGGAACAATCGCCCGCCTTCAGGTACCAGGACAAGCCCCTGTTCCGGCAATTCATTCGGTCGTCTGCCGGCGATGGCGGACCCGTCAAAGTCGATACTACCCTTGGTCGGCTTTATCAGGCCCGCGATTGTGGAAAGCAGGGTCGACTTGCCGGCACCGTTCGCGCCGACGATTGCTGCGATCTCACCGCGCGCGATGGTGAGGTCGATGTCGTGCAAGACGCTCGCCTCTCCATAACCGGCGCTGATGTCGCTGAGTTCGAGATGCGTCGTCATGCGCGTTTCTTTCCGACATAGGCTTCGATCACGGCATCGTTGCCAAGCACATCGTCGGCCGTGCCTTCCGCGAGCAATTGGCCGCGATTGATAACAAGCACCCGTCGAGCAAAAGCGCGTACCACCTTCAGATTGTGCTCGATGACCAGGAACGTGGTGCCCGACGCATTGAGATTGACGACCAGATCGAGGATCTCTTGCACCTCGGTCTGGTTCAGACCCGCCATCACCTCATCAAGCAAAACGATCCGAGGTTCCATGGCGAGGGCGCGGGCGACTTCCAGGCGACGGCGGCCGCCAAGCGTTAGTTCGCCGGCGCGGCGGTGAACATATGCCGCAAGCCCCACCATCTCGAGGGTCTGCTCTGCGCGTTCGGCTGCATCGCGAATTGCTGACCGACGCAGGAAAGCGCCAATCATCGCTTTCTCTAGCACGGTCATCGAGGTCATCGTCTGCGAGATTTGGAATGTGCGGCCAAAACCCAGACGTGCCCGGTGGTGCGGCTTCAGATGTCCGATATCCTTGCCGAGATAAACAAGGCTACCGGACGAAGGCGCAAGCTGACCTGTTAGAAGGTTGAAGAGCGTTGTTTTGCCCGCACCATTAGGCCCAATGATCGATACTGAAATGATGCCAAAGCGCCTCGCGAAAAAAGACCGCCGGAGGAATTCTCGATGATTTACGAACTGAAGGGTTGCGTTGGGCTCTAGCCTCGCGCCGGTTTCAGCGCTGGTAACGGCGGGCAAGCAGAAAAGTCATCGTGATCGAGAGCGTAGAGATTTACCGATTTCCGACCTAAACCACGCAGTACGTAAAAACATTCACTGAATGTCATCCCCTGGGCTCCAACGCATTCCCTTCTGCATCTTACGCGACTTTGACCGTCGGTATCGCCTTGTGTGACGGTTCCTCTGGAGAGGCTTGTTCCAGAATAACTTTATTGAAAATATTTGACTATTTTTATTCGATAATATTATATTAGGATTGATCGGCTCCGAGCCCGAGCGGCTAAAGACAAAAACTCTGCGGCTGGCAGATGTTTGGTCGTGCGGTCATGACGTCTCCAGAATGAGACATCCTAAGTATCTGAATAATTTGATTATTTATTGAACTTCGCCTTTGGCGACGAACACGGGAGGAAACCATGCTTCGCAAAAGACATTGGCGGCTTACGCTGTCTCTTATCCTCGCTGCCGCGGTGGGGATGACGATCCACTCGGCATCGGCACAGCAGTACCCGGAACGGGAGGTTCGGGTCATCGTGCCATTTTCGGCTGGCGGCGGGACAGATCTTGTTACGCGAATATTTGCCCAAGCCCTTGGCGACAAACTTGGCAGGCGGTTCTTCATCGAGAACGTAGCTGCCGGGGCGGGTGGGTCCGTCGGCAGCAGGCAATTGTCGGAAGCCGAGGCAAATGGTTACACGATCGGCACCGGAACAAGCTCTGGCATCGTCAATCTGGCGATGGACCAGAGCGGTTTCAACCCATTGACGGAACTTGAGCCTATCGCACGCTATGGCGCAACCACGCTGGTGCTCGCTGCCGATCCAAAGCTGCCGTTGAACTCCTTCTCGGAGTTTGTCGCATATGCCAAGCAGAATCCGGATCTGGCTTATGGTTCATCCGGCGTCGGAAGCACGACGCATCTCGCATTTGAAATGCTGGCCTCGGCGATCGGTGTGCGGCTGACGCACGTCCCTTACCGCGGCGAAGGAGCCGGCATTGTCGATCTGATGTCCGGTCAAATCCAATTGATGCTGCTGAGCCTTCCGGCGGCGCGCCAGTATGTCCAAAGCGGTGCATTGAAAGCCCTCGCCGTCACATCGGTCGAACGCTTCCCCGCCCTGCCGAACGTGCCGACCCTTGTCGAATCCGGGCTGAAGGATTTCGTCGTCGATGCTTGGTATGGCCTCTATGTTCCGAAGGGGACGCCGGCTACCGTCACAGAGCTGCTGGTGAAGAGTGTCAACGATATCCGCGCGGACCCCGATATCTCGAAGCGACTACTCGACAAGTTGAGCTTCGACACGTCAGGTTCGGACGATCCGGCAGCGTTTAAGGCCTACATGGAAAAGGAGCTCGAACGCTATTCCGCGGCGGCCAAGACCACGACGGCGCAAAAATAAAACAAACGAAATCCGTTGGTTAGACCTGGCGACCAAGCCCAGACTCTTATCTCTTATGGAGCTGGGTTCGCCCGTCTTGTCATCCGTGACACGAAAGAGTGCGCGCGCCTTTCCGCTACAACCAAGTCTTCAAAGCAGCGTGGCGGGATCGAATTCGGGATCGGCAATCTGCTCGAAGCGAGGCGACGCATTCTTTTGCAGAAGCCGCCGCGCCAGCATGTAGGACCGTGGCTCGTTCATGGCATCTACCGACAGCAGGCGATCATTCTCGAAGTACCAGACCGACTGGCTACGGTTGTCGGCCGCGGGGCGGACGACGGTGCGATTATAGCCCTGGTTGAGCCCGGCGATCTGCAGTTTGACATCATACTGATCAGACCAGAACCAGGGTTGCGGAAGATAATCCCTGTCCATTCCAAGGATATTGTGGGCGACAATGGCGCCCTGGTCGTTGGCATTCGGGACGCTTTCCAGCCGGATGCACCGTCCCTCGAAAGGCAGTGAGCAGCAATCCCCGACAGCCCAGACGCCGTGCGCGGAGGTCTGCCCCCTGGCATCCACTCGAATGCCGTTTTCGACGTTGATCCCCACCGCTTCGGCTAAAGCGGTTCGCGGCAGAACGCCAATGCCGATCACCGCCAGGTCGGCGGGAAGCTGTCTACCGTCGATGAGGTCGGCGCCGGAAACATGGCCATTGCCGGTCAGCCGCAACAGACCTGCGCTTTCCATGATCTGAACGCCGTGCGCCGCATGAAGCTTCCGGAAGAAGTCGGAAGTTTGCGGTGCGGCGACACGCTGCAAAATCCGGTCGGCCATTTCCAGAACGGTGACTTCCAGGCCGCGCGAGCGCGCAATTGCTGCAACTTCGAGCCCTATATAGCCGCCGCCGAGGATCAATAACCGCCTGCCGGACTGCAGTTCGGGTCCAAGACGCAACGCATCCATCTGGTTGCGTAGATAATAGAGGCCAGCAAGGCCGCCGCCCACTTCGGCTGGCAGCGGACGCGGCGACGCGCCTGTCGCCAGGACAAGATCATCGAACGGGAGCAAGCGCTCCGCCAGCCGAACTTCCCGCTTGGCGAGGTCGACGGCTTCGACCCGCGCGCCGAGAAGCAACTCGATCTTCTGATCCCTGTAAAAATCGAGTGGCTTCAGGAGAAGCCGGTCGTCATCCAGCTTGCCGAGCAGGTAGGCCTTGGAGAGTGGCGGCCGCTGATAGGGCGGCAGGGCTTCCTCGCCGATGAGCGACACATCGCCATCGAAGCCAAGTCGGCGCAACTGCATGGCGACGGCAAGGCCGGCCTGGCCCGCACCGACGATAACGATACGTCTGGTCATTCCACCAACTCTGGATGTGAAAAGAGTGTATGCCGCCCGGAGTTTGCCCCAGGCGGCTCCGTCCTGTCAGATATGACCGCCGACGCGCAACGCGGCGACTTCGTCGTCAGTCTTGCCAAGGAATTCCTTGTAGACGAGATCGGTATCCATCCCCAGTTCCGGCGCGGCGCGCCAGACTTCGCCGGTATGGTTGGCGAGCTTCGGCACGACGTTCTGCATGCGCACCTTACCGAGTTTAGGCACCTCCAGTTCGATGATGCTTTCGCGTTCCCTGAAAGTCTCGTCCTCCAGAATGTCTTCCATACTATAGATCGGAGATGCGACGACGCCGATCTCCTTCATAGCAGCCATGCACGCGTCGATGCCGCGCTTGGCGATCCACTCGCCGAGAAGCTTATCCAGGCGCTCCGAGTTTTTGGCCTGATCGGCACGGGTGACATAATCCTCGGCCGGCTCACCGACGAGCTTTGCTGTGTTCGAGACGGCGCGAGGCGTGCCCGAGGTCACCGTCAGCCAACGCTTGTCGCCTGTCTGGTACATATTGATGACGGCCGCCGGCGCGGCTGCTAGCTTGTTGCCCATCCGCTCGGGCGCCGTGCCCAGCTGGTCATGGAAGATTACCTGCCATTCGATGAGGCGGAACAGCCCGTCATAAAGCGACAGGTCGATCCACTCGCCCTTGAAATCCGGGTCGGTATGCTTGCGGTAGAGCGCGGCCTGTACGGCATAAGCCCCCATCAGGCCCGTGACGGAATCGCCGTGGGAGAAGCCAGTATGAACCGGGGGGCCATCCGGGAAGCCTGTCAGGTGGACCACGCCGCTCATGGCCTCGCCGACCTTGCCGAAGCCCGGCTCATTGCGCCGTGAGGAGGTCGCGCCGAAGCCGGTAACCTGCAGAACGATGACCTTCGAATTGATCTTGTTGAGCGATGCGAAGTCCAGTCCCCATTTCTCCAGCGTCTCGACACGGAAATTGGTGATCACGACGTCTGCCCAGGCGGCCAGTTCCTTGGCAAGCGCGCGGCCCTCGTCGCTGCGCAGGTTCAGCGTGATTGAGCGCTTGTTGCGCGCCGCCATCTGCCACCAGAGATGCACACCGTCCTTGGCCGGGCCGGCCGTGCGTTGTGGGTCGCCAATTCCTGGGTCCTCGACGTGGACGACGGTTGCACCGAGGTCTGCCATCAGCGTTCCGGACAACGGCCCGGCAATCACATGCGCGAATTCCACGACTTTCAGCCCTTCGAGGGCACCTGATTTCTTGGTCATTTTCCTCATTCCTTTAAGATTGATTCAGACGCTGCTCAGACAGCGTGCAGTTCCAGCAGCCGCCGAGCGATCAGCAATTGTTGAATTTCGTTGGTGCCTTCCCCGAGGATCAGCAGCGGCGCGTCCCGGTAGAGGCGCTCGACCATGTATTCCTGCGAATAGCCGTAGCCACCATGGATGCGCATCGCCTCGATGGCGCAGAACTGGGCCGCCTCGGTGGCGTAGAGCTTCGCCATTCCGGCCTCCAGGTCGGCGCGCTCGCCCGACGCTTTGCGGCGCGCAGCGTCGAAGGTCAGCAGTTCTGCAGCACGGATCTGCGTACCCATCTGGGCAAGCTTCATCTGGATAGCCTGATGCTGTGCGATCTTGCGGCCAAAGGTCTGGCGTTCCTGCGCATATCGGATCGCCAGTTCGAAGGCACAACGGGCGACACCAACCGCGCGGGCTGCGACGTTGACCCGGCCGAGCTCGACGGCAGCCATGAAATATTTGAAGCCCTGCCCTATCCCGGCTTCACCGCCGAGCACCGCGTAGGCGGGCACCCGGTAGTCGTCAAAGACGAGCTCTGTCGTCTCCACCCCCTTGTAGCCGAGTTTCTTGAGGTTCGGCGGAATCGTCAGGCCCGGCTGATGCTGGACGCCGGGCTCCTTTCGAACGATGAAGGCGGTCATGCCCTTGTGACGGGGATTGGCCGATGCGTCAGTGACGGCCAGGAGCATGATAATGCTTGAGCGCAGACCGTTTGTGCTCCACATTTTTTGGCCGTCGATCCGCCAGCCGCCATCTTCCGTTCGCTTCGCCGTAGTCCGGATTGACTGCACGTCGGAACCGGCGCCAGGCTCCGTCATCGAATAGGCAGCACGCAGTTCGGCGGTCGCCATCAGCGGCAGCAGGTTCTGTTTCTGCTCCTCGGTTCCGAAATTCTGGATCATCCATGCCGCCATGAAATGCGTGTTCAAGATGCCACTCAGCGATATCCAGCCGCGCGACAGTTCGGCCACGACCAGCGCATAGGTCATCAGATCCAGCCCGAGGCCGCCATGCTCTTCGGGGATGGTGATCCCGAAAAGGCCCATCTCCACCATCTGTTCGTAGAGAGGCTGCGGAAACTCGTCCGACCTGTCGTATTTCGCGACGGTAGGCAAAACATCCTTGTCGACGAATTCTCGCACTGTGCGCAGGATTGCCTCCTGCTCGGCTGTCAATTCCATTCTATTCTCCAGGGATTGGGGATGCTTTGAGCGACGGCGTAGCCGGTCGGCGGAGCTGGACGAAGACTTCGCCGTGGCGCACTTCGCAATGATAGACGAACAGGCGGCCTCGAATGATGCCGCCCATCGCCTCGCCGCTGCGGACGTCGAACTCGTAGGCATGCCAGGGGCATTTCACGATCAAGCCGTCGAGGTCGTAGACGAACTGGTTGGGCTCCGATGGACGCATGGTACCCGAGACCTGTGCCCGGCACATCGGCGCGCCGTGGTGCGGACAGCGATTTGCGAAGGCATGGACATCGTCGCCGCGCCGCAGCACGCCGATCGTCTTGCCGCCAGCCTCGACGGGGACGACCTTGCGCTCGGGAAAGTCCTCAAGCTTACCGATCCGGTGCTCCGGCATCGTCTGCTGCTGCGCGATGGTCATGCGGCCACCTCCCGGCGAAGCGCGGGATGGGCGAAGGCGGAGCCGTTGTCGGCCAGGCGCTGCGCCCATTCCTGACCGAGGGTATCGATGACCTGCGTAAACGGATCGCCGTCAAATGGCGCATTGGATGCGAAAACGACGCGACGCAGCAGCGGTTCGGAAAACTCACCCAGCCAGATCTCAGGGTTGTGCGCTTCCCCGACCGGATACGTGCTGGCCCAGATGTGGTCGACGACCTTGGCGCTCGGCTTGTCCTTCACCCACGGCATGTCGGACCGGAAGTTGCGCCACTCCTGATCCAGTCGCCGCAGCAGCGACGGGAGCCATTTGAAACCGAAACCGGCAAACAGGACCTGAAGAGTCGGGAACCGATAGAAAGCCCCCTCGAAGATCATGCTCGCGACATTCGATTCCGCCAGATGCGGCATTAGAATATGGCGAGAGAGGGGGTTGGTGTGCGGCGCGCCGGCGAGCGGCGGGGCGCCCGCATAAGAGCCTTCGACGCCCGAGAAGTGAATGACGACCGGTAGCCCTGCCTCGGTAGCTGCGCGGAAGACCGGGTCCCAACTGACAGAGCCCAGCATTGTCGGCATGAGCGGAATGGTGATGGCCGCGATCCGCCGGTCCCCGGCGCAGCGCCCGATGCGCTCCGCCGACCCAGCCGGATCATGCGGGTTGACGACATGCACGACGCGGCTCTTCTGCGACGCCCAGTGCTCCAGGGCATAATCATTCAAGGCATCCAGAAAGACACCGGCAGCGATCAGATCACTCCAGCCGTTCACGATCAGACCTTGGTGAGGCAGGACGAGCGCCTCCATATCGAGCGACATCGGGTCGAATACGGAAAGCGGCTCGTGGCTGAAGCGATCGGAAACCCGGATGTGGTTCGAGGCGAGATCGACAGCACCGGTCCATTCATACCGGTCGAAATGGCGGCGCCAGTCACCGGGCATCAGCGGAAAGAGGTCTTCGAACTTCTTGACACCGGCAAAGCGGCAACAATCAATCGGCATGGCTCTTTCCTCCCCTACTGGCGGAAAATTTTAGGGCCGAAGCTTTCGACCGCGTTTCGCCAGTAGACGGCGTCCTTCATCTGTTCCGGGATCTTGCCCAGGATCACGTCCGGTGCATCCGTGTCGTAGTGCGGGTAGTCCGAGCTGAAGAGCAGCATCCTGTCGAGGCCGGGGATGCCGAACATCGCTTCGAATTCGCGGATGCCTGACGCCTCGTCGAGCGGCTGCGTCGCGAACTTGAAGTGCTCGACGAGATATTCACTCGGTTGCCGCTTCAGATGCGGCGCTGCGCTGCGGTTCTTGTGCCAAAGGTAATCGGCACGCGACATCAGCGAGCCGAGCCAGGAAAAGCCCCACTCCACCATGACCACCTTAAGCTCGGGGAAGCGCTCGAAAACCCCAGACATGATCATGTCAACGACATTCGCCGCACCGATCTGTGGCAGGACGGAATGCCGCTCACCATAGAACCGCGGCGCGCCGCCCGCCGGCACCTGCGAATAGGAATAGCATCCCTCGGAGCCGTTCTGGTGGCTGACGATGGCGAGCCCCATTTCCTGCGCTGCCTCGTAGATAGGATCGAAGACCAGTGAGCCGAGCATGCTCTTGTTGATCAGCAACTGGACGCCAACGACGCCGTTGCGATGGCCCAGGGCGCGGATGCTTTCAGCCGCGGCTTTCGGATCATGCTCCGAAACCGTCAAGGCCAAGGCAAAACGCCTGTCCGCCTCAAGCCAATGGTCGATGAGATACTCGTTATTAGCCCTTTCGAACGCCGCAGCCGCAGCCGAACTGGCAAAGCGGATAACCCCGTAGTGCTCCTGGGGAAGCAGAAGAGCCGTGGTGATTCCGAAAGGCTCGATCAGGTCCTGCACAACGAAGGCGGGATCGGAGCCGGCCGGCCCGCCGGCCGGCGGCAACGCATCGAGCCGATAGGTTGTATTCGGGTGGGGATATCGGTCCCTGGCCCGCGCAAAGACGAATCCGTTTGTGCTGCTCTGCCCGACGCTGCTCGGAACGAAGAAGTCCGCCCATTCCTTGGAAAAGTACGGCTTTAGCGCGCTGACGCTCTTGATCAGGGGGTGAACGTCGCAATCGACGATGCGCCGAGCCCCCGTGACTGTCTGCTCCATAAGAGGTCTCTCCCAGATCTTTCCAGCACGATATCGATCGCCTTCCTCATAACATTTGCGAAGATATCTTTACAAGATTTAATACTGAAGTTATGAGATTTGTGCAAGAGCCATTCGAGAGAGTCCGTTGAGAGGAGCGTTATGATCGGGGAGGAAGCCGCCTTTGCCAGCTCGTTTGTCGCCGGGCGTTCGTCCCTGACGACGCTCGCGGCGATGGGCCCGTCGCAACCGACGTCGCTGATGACGACACTCGTGGATGCGTCGCTGGCAGCCGACGTCCCGCTCACACTCATATTCGCCGACCTGACGGGTGCTTTTGCCTTCCTGAGTCCGGAACATCTTGCGGCGGCACGAAGCGGCCGCCTGCAGCTACTGCCCTTGGCAGGCGCAATTCCCCGCTTCTGGGCCGGTAACGTGGATTTCCTCCCGAATGCGCTATGGGACGCTGATCGGATGATTGCCGGTGGCCAGCTGAAGCTTGACCTGATCCTCATGGAGGCCGCCGAGGGGACCTCGCCGGATGAACTGTCCTATGGCGACATGATCGGCTACATGGCTGCGGCACTGGATACGAACGCGACTGCGGTCGCCGTGACTCGTCCCGGCACTCCGCATGTCGCCGATGCGCCGACGATTGCCCTGAAACGTTTCGACCGGGTGATCCGAGGCGAGCCACGGGAGCGCAGACAGGGCGCACCGACATCCCTCTCGGCGCAGCAACGCGAAATCGGACGCCGGGTCGCCAGCCTGATCCCGGATGAAGCAACACTGCAGCTGGGTCTGGGCGCGCTCCAGGAAGCCATTCTTCTGGAGCTCGACGACAAGCGCGATCTCGGAATTCACTCGGGAATCGTAACGCCCACCATACAAAGGCTGGTTGAAAGCGGCGTCATAAACGGCAAGGCGAAGAGCCTGGATTCCGGGAAAATCGTGGCTACCGGCCTTGTCGGCGGCGTGCATCCGGACAATGCCCCGATAAGAGACGCGCTTTCGCTTCGGCCCCTGTCGGAAACCCACGACCCCCGGCGGCTTGCGCTGCAGGAGCGCCTCTGGGCGCTCAACTCCGCGCTGGAAGTCGACCTGACCGGTCAGGCCAATGCCGAATATATCCAGGGGCAGCGACTGGTCAGCGGTGGAGGTCAAGGCGATTTCGTCCGCGCCGGCCATATCAGTCCGGGAGGCGCCTCGGTCATCGCCCTGCCTTCGCGCACTGGCAAGGGCGACAGTCGCATCGTCGGTGCGCTGCCAAACGGCCATCGCCCTACCTCGGCAGCGCAGGACATCGACTTCGTCGTCACGGAGTTCGGCAGTGCCGATCTGCGCGGGCGTTCGATGCGCGAGCGGGCCACGGCGCTAATCGCAGTGGCTCATCCGGACGACCGCGACGCCCTGACGGCAACGTTGCGCGAAGCATCAGGTTTTTGAAATCCCCGAATACCGACAGATGGAGGACTACATGAACGACACCTTTCAGGATGGATGGATTACGCTGGAGGGGCTGCGGTTCCACTACACGGAGTGGGGTTCACCTTCGAAGCCGACGGTGCTGATGCTGCACGGGTTGAACGTCACCTGCCACACCTGGGATCCCTTCGCCCGGGTGTTGCAGAACGATTACCACGTGCTCTGCCTCGACCTGCGCGGTCACGGCGACAGCGACTGGGCCCGCTGTGGCTATCGCGTCCGCCAGTTCGCACAGGACGTCCACAAGTTCATCGATGCGATGGGTAACGGCCCGCTGCATCTGGTCGGGCATTCGAACGGAGTGCGCGTTGGCATCGCCGTTGCCGGCGAGCGGCCCGAGATGATCCGCACGCTCGCCCTTTCCGATGCCGGCCCGCAGAATTCCGCCACCGGCGCGATCGCGATGCGCGACTTCATCACCGAGACCACGAACCTGCGTAGCTTCCGCGACGAAGCTGAGCTTCGCAAGTTCTATCTCGGCTACCACCCCGAGTGGGACCCGGAATTCATCGATCTCCATGTGAAGTATCAGATGCGTCGCAACTGGGCGGGGAAGCTCGTTCCCAAGCAGGATCCGGATCTGCAATGGATCGTCGGCTCCATCAGCCTGCCGGACGTCAAATATCTCTGGAAGATGGCCGCCAGGCTGTCCATGCCGACCCAGATCATGGCCGGTCGCAACAGCAATGTCATCGACGCCGAGGTTGTCGAGAAGATGGTGAAGACCATGCCCAACGCCCGCGCCACCTGGTTCGACGGCGGACATTACTTCCTGCGCGAGAAGCCACAGGAGTTCCTCGATTGCCTGCAACCCTTCCTGGCGGAGCACGAAAGCAAATGAGCACACCTCGCACCCGCTATGCCGCCATGAAGAGCATCCTCGAAGTCCCGGTGCTGAACGAGAAATACTGGTCCAAGGTGCCGACCGCCCCGGCCAACGCCATCATGATGGACCTCGAAGATTCCGCTACGCCCGACAACAAGGTTCTCGTCCGAGATAAGATACTCGAGGCCCTAAAGGACCGCGACTATTTCGGAGACCGGACGATCATCGTCCGGGTCAACAATCTGTCGACCCCTTGGGGTCGCGACGATCTTGAGGCCATGGCCGACGTGAAGGGCGACCTGATCGTCTGCTATCCCAAGGTCGAAACGGCGGAGGAGGTCTGCGAGGTCGTCCGCACGCTCCGCAGCAAGGTACCCAACCGCGGTGTCTATCCCATGATCGAGACGGCGCGGGCGATGATCGAACTGGACCGGATCGCTAGCGCGGACGGCGTCTTCGGCCTGCATTTCGGCTATGTCGACTATGCGGCCGACGTCGGATCTCGCCCATTCAACGACGCCGGCGATGACCTCTACGCACCGGCCAACTATTACGCCCGCACGAAGATCGCCGTCGCGGCGTCGGCTTATGGCCTGTTTTCCACCGGCGGGTCGATGATCCCGGATTACCGTGACCTGACGAAGGTCGAGGCATTCATCCGCATATGGGCCAATCTCGGCTATACCGCCTGCATCGGCCTGTCGCCCGCCCACCTGGAAATCATCAACCGCGTGATGAGCCCCGGCGAGAGCGAGATTGCCTCCGCAAAGGCGGTCTGCGAAGCCTATGATGCAGCCGTTGGCAGGGGCGATCCGGCAGCCGTTCTCAACGGCAAGGTGATCACCAATCCGGACTACCGTGTCGCCAAACTGGTGCTCGCTCGCGCCGGTCTGAGCTAGCAATGGGGAAGGAGGCGCTCATGACGAGCGAGACTGAAGACGGCTGGAGCCTGCAACTCTCGCAAAAGCTCTGCAAACTGCCGATGGGCCGCATCTCCCCCCAAGCCATGGAGGCGGCACGGCTGAGGCTTCTGCATGCCGTCGGCGTGTCGATTGCCCACAGCGATCTGCCCGCGGCGGCTACGGCGTGGAAGGCGTTGGGATTCAGCCGGGGCGAAAGCTTTGCCTTTGGCCGAAACCTGCGGCTCGGCGCGGAGGACGCTGCTTTCATCAACGCTACGATCGGCCACGGCAGCCTCCTGGAGGACTGTGGCCCGGGCGGGCTGCGCGAAGGCAGCCACCCCGGCACGTTCGTCATTCCCGCGGCCCTTGCGGTTGCCGAGGAGCTCGACGCAGACGGCGCTGCACTTCTGGCTGCCATGGTCGTCGGCTACGAGGCGGTCAGCCGCATCGGCTTTGCCGGTCCGCCGGAGATCGTCCAACGGCGTTTCCGGCCGCTGGGCGTCATGGGTGCATTCGGCTCGGCCGCGGCCAGTGCGACATTGATGGGCGCTGGGCCAGAGCAGGTTGCGGCGGCGCTCGCGATCGCCGCCAACCTTGCCGGCGGTACCACACAAGGTATTTTCGAAGGCACGATGGACGCCTATTTCGAAGCCGCCTTCGCCGCGCGCAACGGCGTCGTCGCGGCCCGTCTGGCCATGGCGGGTGCCGCCTGTCCCCGTGCCGCCTTGGAAGGCGAGTTCGGCTTCTTCCAGACCTATGGCGGAGCGGCGGGAAAGCTCGGCGAGATGCTGGCGGATCGTCCCAGCTTCGGCATCGAAACCGTCGGCACGAAGCGTTTCGCTGCCTGTCTTCAAAACCAGCAGACACTGGCCCTGATCGCCGACGGACTGAAGCAGCCGCTCAAGGCAGAAGACATCGCCCGCGTGACCATCACCCGGCCAGCAGTCGGCACAAACGGACTGAACAGCCCGGGCGTGTCGCGCTCGGCGCCGTTCGCCAACATGCTCTCGGCGCAGATGTCGGCCCGCTTTACCGCCGCCTCCGCACTGCTCGGTCACCCGATCGACGATCCGGAATTTTTCGACAGGCACCACGCCGATACGGCGATCGTCGAACTGACCCGGCGGATCGATCTCGTTCCCATGGATGAAGGCCCCGTTTCGGTCCGTATCTTCCTCACCGACGGCAGCGAGATCGTCCTCGACGACGACAAGTCCGCAGTGCTTTTCCCTAACCTGGCGGACGTTGCGAGACGATTTGTCTTGCGCGCCGGCATGCGTGTCGGACAGCAGGCTGGGGCCGATGTCAGGGATATCATCCTCTCCTTGGACGGCGGCAAAAAAGTACGGGCAATGACCTGCACTATTGCCGCCTATCTCGATACAGCTCGCCGGGGCGCTGCCTGACATGAAAACCAGCACGATCTGGTCGCCCTTTCATTATGTCCGTACTGCGCTATTCACGCCGGCCACTCGTCTGACCAGCCTGGACAAGGCTCTGGCCAGCGGCGCGGATTGCGTGATCCTTGATCTTGAGGACGGCGTTGGCGCGTCAGACAAGGACGCAGCGCGGTCCACGGTGATGGCGCTGGACATCCCTTCCGGCATCCCGGTCATGGTCAGGATCAACCACGCAACAACGGCGGCCGGGCTGCACGACATGCTAGCGCTCCGCACGTCCTCGGCGCGTCTGTCGGCGATCATGCTCCCGAAGGTCGAGAGCGTGTGGGAGATCGACCTTCTCCTGGCACATCTGCCGGACAGCGATACACCGGTTCCGGTGATCGCGCTCATCGAAACAGCGAAAGGGCTGGAATCTGCTGCGGCGATCGGCAGCCATCCGGCCGTTGCAGGTCTCGCGCTGGGCGGCGCGGATCTCGCCGCGGACCTCGGAGCCGACTTTTCCTGGGAACCCCTGCTCTTTTCGCGGAGCCGGATCGTTCAGGCGGCGGTGGCCGCAGGGGTTCCGGCTTGGGATGTTCCGCATCTGGCGCTTGCCGACGAGAAGGCCCTGGCCCGGGAAGCCAGCGCTTCCCGCGCGCTCGGTCTTTCCGCCAAGCTGGCGATCCATCCGAAGCAGGTGGCGGCAATAAATACCGCTTTCTCGTCCACTCCAGAGGAAGTAATGCGCGCGAAGGTTGTTCTTGCGGCATGGAAGTCATCAGGAGGTGGAGCATGCAGCCTTGACGGCCGCATGATTGATCGCCCGGTCGCGCTCGCAGCCGAGCGGCTGCTCCGCCGCGCGACATCAGCCGATACGAAGGGCAGGACAGAATGAGCCGCAGCGGATATCTGAGGATCGCCCCGAACCGTTACCGGGAGCGCTTCGGTCTGAGCTTCGAGGACTTGACGCCGGGCCTGCGCATCCGGCATCGGCCCGGCATCGACGTTTCGCAGCGCGACAATCATCTCGACGCGGTCGATCTGATCAACAACGCCCATCTCCACTATGACAGCCGCTACGCCGCCAATACCGAATGGCAGCACCCGCTGACCGTCAGCACAATGACGGTGCAGAGATTCATGGGCATGATTTCGCGCAGTTGGTATCGCCGCCGCGCCCTCCTCGGCATCGACAGCCTGGCGCTGACCGCCCCGATCAGGGGCGACGACACGCTCTATTCCGAATCCGAGGTCATCGCCCTGTCTCCGGGCTGCGACGGCGATGTCGGCGAAGCGACACTGAGCATCGAAGGCCGCAACCGGGACGGCAAGGTCGCGGCCAAGATCGACTGTCGAATCGAAGTCTATCGAACAGGCCGCCATCCGGAGGACCGATCCGCCGCGCCGATCGCGGATGAGGACCGTTTCGCCCTCTACCATGAGGCCGAGGACGGCGCCCTCGTCGAGCAGACGGGACTGTTTTTCGAAGATCTGGTGCCCGGCGAGACCTTCGAGCACTGGCCGACACGCAGTCTCAGCGTGGAGGAGAGCCGGCTTGCTGCTCTGAGGTCGCTGGAGATCAATCCGCGGTGGCATGATCCAAATTATCGCTCTGCCCATCCCGAATTCACCGAAATGGTGTGGGAGCCCCTGGTTCTCGGCGCTGTTACTGCACTCACCACCCGCACATTCGGCCGCGTGGTGGCGAACCTCGGCTGGACGGGAATTTCCATGCCCTCGCCTGTCCGGCCGGGCGATAGCCTGCAGGCGGAATCGACCGTCACAGCGGTACGCGGATCGTCCTCGCGCCCGGACCAGGGAATCGCCACCGTCGATACCCGCGCCTATGCGGGCGACCGCCTCGTCTGTGCCTATACGCGCAACCTGCTTATTTACCGGCGCGGCTGCGGACCCTATCGGAATGCCGGTTACTGAGATGCAATCGACAGCGCCGGATTTTCCCGGGCCGTCGCGATCAAGGAGGAACACAATGAGCGACATCCGGTTCGACGGGCGCGTTGCAATCGTTACCGGCGCAGGGCGTGGCATTGGCCGGGACTATGCCCTGACGCTGGCGGCGCGCGGCGCACAGGTCATCGTCAACGATATCGGTCCAGGGGAGACAGCGGGCAGTTCCAGGGCTGAAGACGTTGCCGCCGAAATTCGCGCCGCCGGCGCGCAGGCGATCGCGTCGACGCACGACATCACGGATCCACTGGCAGCCACGGCTATTTCCGATCTCGCCATAGAGCACTTCGGCCGGATCGACATCCTCATCAACAATGCCGGGGTTCTCCGGCGCAGCATGTTCGCCGACACAGATCTCGAGCTGGCCCGCTGGACGATCGACGTGCATCTGAATGCCGCCTTCAACGTGACCCAGCCAGCCTGGCGGCATATGGCGAAAGCGGGCTACGGCCGCGTCGTCATGACAAGTTCAGCCGCGAGCTTTGGGATGGAAGGCAACAGCGCCTACGTCGCCGCGAAGGCCGCCATGCTTGGACTGGTTCCGGCGCTGGCGATGGAAGGTGAGCCGCTCGGCATCAAGGTCAACGGCATCCTGCCTTTCGCTGTCTCGCTCATGGCGCAGGAAAATCCGGCGACGGCCATCGCAGCCCGCGATGCAGCCGCCAATGTCGGCTACCAGCGCGATATCGCACATCGCTCGCCGCCGCAGACCGTCACGGCAGCAACGCTTTACCTCGCCAGCGAGGAATGCGCCGTCACCGGCGAATGCATCTCCGCGCAGGCCGGACGCTATGCGCGTGTGCATCGCGGTCTCAATGCAGGCTGGATGGCAGACCGGATCGAGGGTATCGGGCCCGAGGCCGTGCGGGACCACATAGTGGAGATCGTCTCTCCGGGCGGCGAAGAAGAAATGAAGTCCATGACGGATGAGTTCCGTTCCGTCAGAAACCGGGTCTACACGCGCGAAGGCAAACCCCTCTGAAGGACAACCATCGCCGGTCATTCATCGACCGACGATGGTCTCTGCCATGACGATCGGCATGACCGCAGTCGTGCCACCGTCCACCGGCAGCGTGTGGCCGGTAACGTAGCCGGCCTCGTCGCTGGCAAGGAACAGCACGGCATAGGCGACATGCCAGCCGGTGCCTTCCGTTCCGAGCAGGCTCGCGCGGGCCCGCTTTTGCCGGATGGCGTCGCTTCCAGCCCCGTCCCAGCCCTTGAAGTTGAGCCCCATCGGGATCGCGACATGGCCGGGCGCGACATTGTTCACGCGGATACCGAACCGGCCATATTCAAAGGCTTGCGCCTTCGTCATCGCGATCATGCCGCCCTTCGACGCCGAATAGGCGATACCGCCGCCAGCCGCCATACCGGCGACCGAGGAGACGTGCACAATCGAACCGGCGCCTGCCGACTTCATGCCCGGCACGACGGCGTCCGACATCAGCTTGGCCCCCTTGAGGTTGATGTCCATAATCCGGTCCCAGAGGGATTCGAGATTCTCCTGCTCGCCGGGAGCGATCGCGGCATTGTTGACGAGAATATCTACTGTGCCGAACGTTTCGGTCGCCCGGCGGATAGCCGCGGCACATTGATCGGCCTTCGTGATGTCGGTAACAGCGCCGATCGCAGTGCCGCCCTGTTGCTCGATCACGCGTAACGTATTGTACGCCCGCTCCTCGTCGATATCGACCAGCACCACCTTCGCGCCCTTGGCCGCGAAGAGAATGGAGATATCCGCACCGGTGCCAAACAATGCGCCGGCCGACCCCGCGCCGGTCACCACCGCTACCTTACCCTTCAACCGCTCATCACGCGCAATGAGCGGCAGGTCGATAGTCTGTTCGTTCATGTCGGCCATCCTCATGCCACGCGTTTACGCCGGCGGGCGCCTCAAGCGACTGCCCGCAACGGAAGCGCCGTCAGCGTCCGCAACGTGTTGATGCGCCGGTATTCGACAGGTCCGCTTCCGACGAACTCCAGCCGGTCCATGCGCGTAACGACGGCGCGGATCAGGGCCTCGGCCTCGTACCGCGCGACCAGGAGGCCAATACATTTGTGCGCACCATGGCCGAACGCCAGATGTTCGTTGACGGCGGCGCGCGACGGATCGAAGCGATCGGCTTGCGGCCACTTGCGCGGATCGCGGTTCGCGGCCTCCATGAAGATCGCCACCTTCCGGTCGCCATCGAGGCGATAGCCGCCGAAGTCGCAACCGTCAGGAACCGTGATCCGGTGCGAGACGCGGAATGGTGAAACGTGGCGGAGCGCCTCATCAAAGGCATTCAGCGCCTTGTCGGGATTCTGCTTGATGTAGTTCCAGGCCGTCTCGTCCTGCGACAGGGACATGAGAGCGCCGTTGATGCCGGCGATCGTCGTGTCGAAGCCGCCGCGAAAGAGAACGCGAACGAAGCCAAGCGCCGTTCCCGGCTCGAATATGCCGGCATCCTCAGCCTCGTAGAGTTGCGCGCCCATGCCGCCCGGCTGCATGTTCTCCTTGCGGAAGGACCTCTCGAAATCCGGGAGATAGGGAGAGACCCGCTCCAGCGCGCCGCGATAAAGGTCGTTCATCGGCCCGTTCGCGTTGAAGTTCAGGTCACCGAACAGTAGCACGGTCTCTGGATTGATCTTGATGCCGACCGTTTCAGGAAACACGTCGAGAATGAAGGGCTCGACCAGCTCATGAACGCCGTCGAAGACCCCTTGGGCAATCACCTTGTCTACATAGGCGTTGGCCTTTTCCTCGAAGCGGCCGCGATAGCTTCGCATGGCGGCGGGAGACAATATCTTCATTATGCTGGAGCGAACGCGACGGTGTACTTCCGGCTCGACCTCCATGAGGGGGTTCTTGTCGCGCAGCGACTCCGGCTTGCGGATGTCCGTCAGGCCGACTCCGGCCGTGCAGAGAAAACGGCTGTCGTCGGAGAACGCCTCCTGAGCCTCGCTGAACCGGCCAACGGCATAGCATCCGTATTTCTGGAGCCATGCGACCGGCCCGGCTTCCCGCAGGAACTCATCGAACGGATAGGGATTGTCGATCACATCGAGCGCATAGGGGTCGATGTCCAAGACCGGGATGCGGGGATCGCCGGGACGCTCTTCATTGCCCGGCGCCTGATTGACTGCCATGTTCATTGGCTCTCTCCTCAAATATCTATGCAAGCGCGCTCACGGTGGGCACGCGCAATACGATCCCGTCCAGTTCACGCGCCGCCCGGATCTGACAGGACAGGCGCGAGCTCGGTTCGGCGGGGGCTTCGGCAAAATCCAGCATGTCGGCCTCGGTGCCGGATTTCTCTTCCAACGGCACGGGCGTTTCCTCGACAACGACATGACAGGTCGCGCAGGCAAGAGCGCCGCCGCAGTCTCCGATCACGCCGGGGATGCTGTTGTATACCGCCGCTTCCATCAGGGAATGACCAAGCGGCACATCTGCGGTGGTTCGGTTTCCGTCGCTGCCGATCCAGGTCACGGAGATCGTTTCTGTCATGTCTCAATCCTTGTCATATCACCGGCCCATCGGGACTCTTTCATTTGTCGTCCAGTTCGACTGGCACTTCTCCGCGATGAGGTCTGTTCGAATAGGCGGCGCCCTGAAGGGCCAGCCCCATGGCCAGGCCGTCCTCTATCGCCTTGCGCAAGGGCCGGATCAGGGCGGTGCGGGTGTTGCGGGCAACGACCGAAGGCTTTGCCGCCAAACGACGGGCATGGACGAAGGCGCGCTCCAGAAGTTCTTCCGGCGGATGGATTTCGGCCACCATGCCGGCGTCCAGCGCTTCCTGCGCCGACAGGATCTGCTCCCCCATAAGAAGGTAGCGGCTGCGGTTGGGACCGAGCAGCGCCGACCAGATGATGTGGGTGCCGTCGCCGGGCACCACGTTGCGGGGCAGATGGGCGGAATCTCCGAACGTCGCGGTCGGCGAGGCGAGGACGATGTCGCTCATCAGTGCGATTTCGGCGTGGATCGTACAACGCCCGTGAACCGCAGCGATAACCGGAATTTCGAGGTCGAGCATGGCCCGGAAGTAGCGTTTCGCTTCCCAGGTCATGACGTCCCAGCTGATCCCCCGGAAACTCGGCAGGTCGATCGAGTTGATCCAGTTGTCGCCGGTCGCGCTGAGGACGAGCACGCGGTTGGCGCGGTCCGTATCGAGGTCGTGCATGACCTCGCTGATGGCGCGGTGGCCTTCGGCCGACCAGATCCACTCACCGCCATTCGTGTGAAAGCGGAGATGAACGACACCGTCGTCGCGAGAAAGCGCGAATTCGGGATATTTGGCACTGTAGTCTGAAAACTCGGTCATCGCCTCGAACCTGCTTGTGTCCCCGGACGGCAGTTCAGCACTGCCGTCCTATTTGATCAACGATCGGCGTGGGACGACCGGTAACATCACTGCGCGTTGACGAAATTGCCGTCTTTGACCTTGATGATGGCCGCATCGTATTCTGGAAGGCGGTCGGTGATCGACATGACGCCTTTTGCACCGAGGATCGTCGGTACATCCTTGACGTTGCGGATCGCATCCAGGAGCATCTCGCGGGTCGCAGACGAACCCGCTTGCTTCAGGCCATAGGCAATCAGCTTCATCTGGGCATAGCCTACGGCCGACCAGTTTTCGGCGGGCGACTCGAAGGCGGCCTCATAGTCGGTCGAAAACTTCTTGCCTTCCTCATTCACGCCACCCGGCACGAAATCGGCAGAGACCACGACATTCTCGACGGCGGCGCCGCCGACCTTCATAAGCTGCTGGTTGGCAAAGCCTGCCCCGGCAAAGATCTGCGTAGCCGGGTCCATGCCGGCCTGCAGCGCCTGGGTGATCAGGTTTGCCCCGCCGGGCGCCGTCATCGAGATATGGAGGCAATCTGGCGCAAGGGCGGTGATTTTCGTGGCGAGGGCGGAGAAGTCCGTATCCTGCAGCGAGACCGCCTCCTCACCGATAAACTCGATGCCCTGCTTCTCGGCATATTCGCGGAATGTCTTGTACTGCGCGATAAAGCCCGGATTGTCATTGGCATAGATGATCAGACAGCGCTTCGGCTTTGCAACATCCGTAACGTACCGGGCCAGCGAGATGGTGTGGCTGTCGTCGGAAGATGTGATCTTCACCGAGTACGGCCCCGGCTTCAGGAGGTCCACCGAGTAGACCATGCCCATCAGCGGCACCTTCAACTCGTTGGCGAGCGGTGCGATCGAATGGGAAACATAACCGGTCGCCGTACCTATTATGGCGATGCTTCCCGATGCATTGGCCTGGTTCACCAGAAGAGCTGCCTGCCCGCGGTCACTGCCGTTGTCGAGCTGGACGAGCTTGATCTTGTCTTCGCCAAGATACCCGGACGCATTGATCTCGTCGGCCGCAAGCTTCATGCCGCGCGAAAGGGGAACGCCCTGCGAAGCGAGGCTACCGGTTAATTCCGTAATCGACGTAATCAGAAATTCTGCGGCAGTCGCCGTCTGGGACGCAAGCGTCCCAGCGACGACAGTCATAGCGGCAAGCATTGGTAATTTCATGGTCCACTCCTCCCATTTGCCCCTTCCCGCCTTTGCGGGACTAGGGTTGCATTTCGGCTCGCTTGCTCCCGACGGGCCATGTCGTCCTCGTTCAGGCCGTTGCAGGCTCCTGGCCGAGATAATGCTGGATCAGGCTGTCATCCGTCGCGAGATCGGCGCTTGCGCCCTGATGCACGACCTGTCCCTGGTCAATGACATAGCCGCGCTGGGTCACTTCCAGCGCGCGATGAACATTCTGCTCGATCAGCAGGATCGACAGGCCGCGCGAATGAAGCTGCACAAGAGCCGAAAACACGTGATCTGCCATCAGCGGGGAAAGTCCGAGGCTGGGCTCGTCCAGAAGCAGCACCTTCGGCGCACCCATCAGGGCCCGGCCGATAGCCAGCATCTGCTGCTCGCCGCCGGACATGGTGCCGGCAGGCTGCTTCAGCCGTTCCTCGAGCCGGGGAAAAAGCTTCAAGATGCCTTCGATATCGAAGTCCGGCGTCCGGCCATGCCTGGCCAGCGCGCCCAGGCGGAGATTCTCGTGGACCGTCAGGTCGGGCAGTATCTGTCGGCCTTCCGGAACCTGCAACAATCCCGAACGGGCGATGACATGGGCCGGCTTCCCCTCGAGCTGATGGCCGTCCAGCGCAACCGTTCCCGATGTCGGACGAATGATACCGGAGATAGCATTGAGCAGAGTGGATTTGCCCGCGCCGTTCGCGCCTATAACAGCAACGAACTCGCCGCCGGCAACGTCGATGCTGACCCCGCGCAGCGCCCGGATTCCCGAATAGCCGGCGACGAGGTTCTCAACCTTGAGCATGCTTGTCTCCGAGGTAGGCAGCAACGACTTTCGGGTCCTGCATGACGGCACCGGGGCGGCCTTCGCTGATCATCCGGCCCGACGCCATGACATAGACGTGCTCGCACATACGGGTGACAAACCGGACATTGTGCTCGATCATAAGGAGGCCTATGCCGGATGCGGCCAGCTCCTGATAAAGGTCGCCGAGTTCGCCCGCCTCGACATCGTTCATGCCGGCAACCGGCTCGTCGAGAAGTAGTATCTTCGGGTCCGTCGCAACGGCTCTCGCCATTTCCACGCGCCTCTGGTGGCCGTAGGACAGGTTGCCTGCGGGCATATCCGCATAACGCAGCAGCCCGAACCGCTGGAGCAGCTCCGCGCTCTTCGCACGAATGTCCGCCGTCTCGCGACGCGCGGCCCCAAGGCCCAAAAGACCCGAGACGAACGAGGCCTTCTCGTGGCGGTGGAACCCGATCATGACATTGTCGAGGACCGTCGCTTCGGCCAGCAGCCGGATATTCTGGAACGTCCGCGAAATACCGTGACGGGCGATGGCGTCGGGCTCCGCCGTAGTCAGGTCGCTGTCCCCGAGACAGACCCGACCGTCGGTGAGACTGAGGGTGCCAGTGATCAGGTTGATGACCGTGGTCTTGCCGGCGCCATTCGGGCCGATCAGGCCGGTGATCTTCCCAACAGGGGTGGACAGCGTGATATCCGAGACGGCCCGGAGACCGCCGAAGGATTTGGAGACCCCCTCAAGACGCAGAGCGGACATGTGTGCCTCCCTCTACCAAGTTGCCCTGCCGCTTCCTGCGCTTGAGGGACAAGATGAAGGTGTCGGCAAGGCCGAGCGGAAGGAAGATCATGACGGCAATCATGACAATCCCGGTAACGATCGGCCGGTACTCTGCCAGTCCCCGCGAAAGCTCGGGAAGAAGCGTCAGAAAAGCGACGCCGACCACCGGGCCCCAGGCGGAACGCCGGCCACCCACCACGATATAGCCGAGAACCATGATGACGAAGGTGAAGGAAAAGCTGCTGGGCGTCAGCGTATAGGTATTCAGCGACTGAAGTCCGCCGAACAGTCCGGCAATCGCGCCCGAAATCGTGAAGGCGAGAGCGTGATAGCGACGGATCGACACACCGAGAACCGCCGCAACCGTCTCCTCCTGCTGGATCGCATCAAACGCACGGCCGATGCCCGATCGCTGCATCGCAAACATGACGTATCCGGTGATGATAGCGGCGGCGAGCAGCGTGCCCGTTCCGACGGACTTCGGAATGCTGTTGATCCCGAGCCCCCCGCCGGTGATGGACGTTGCGAACAACATCACAGCGATGACGACCTGTACGAAGGCAAGCGTCGCTATGGCCTGGTAGATGCCCCGGAGCCGCGCCAGCGGCAGGGAAAGACACCATCCGGCAGCCGTTCCGAACAGCAGTGATGCCGCGATCGCCGCGGGGGCCGGCCATCCGTAGGTCGTGACCAGGATTGCCGAGCAATAGGCGCCGAGCGACGCAAATCCTGCTGTTGCAACCGAGAAGACGCCGGCGCGAAGCACGACCTGCTGGCTGAAGGCAAACCCAAGGGCCAGGAGGAAAATGTCGGCAAGCGGGAGGTACTGACTGAAATAGTTCATGCGCGACGTCCCACTATGCTGATCGCTGCGGCACTTCCCATCAGGCCGGACGGCTTGACGAGCAACACAAGGAACAGCAAGGAGTAGAGGATAATGTCGGGCGCCCCCGGCGGGAGGTAGACGACACAGAGGGTCTGGGCGACCCCGAAGAAAATCGCCGCCATGACGCAGCCGGGAATGCTGCCAAGCCCACCGAGAACGATGATGACGAAAGCCTTAAGCATGTAAGGCTCGCCCATGTGGGCGCTGATCGAATTGAACGACAGTGCGATCAGGACGCCGGCGATCCCCGCCATCACGCCGGAAATGAAAAAGGTCTGGAGATAGACCGCATCCGGATTGACGCCCATGAGCCTGGCGGCCTTCTCGCTGGATGCGACAGCGCGCAGCTTGAGGCCAACCGGAGTCCGGTAGAGATAATACATCAGGAACAGAAGCATCGCGCCGACCGTCAGCAGCACCGCGATCTGCAGGAAGGATATTCTCAGCCCGAGCAGATTGAAGAACACATTCGGGAAGGTTCCAAAGGGAAAGCGTACCGTCTGAGCGTCGGTCAGCTTGTGGCCGATATTGATGATGACGATGTCGGCACCGAGTGTCGTGATCAGCGCGGCGAACTCCATCACATGAGGCGGGAACCGACGCAGGCGGCGAAGCGCCACGATCTCGATGAGGCCGGAAACGACCCCGCCCGCGAGCGCGGCAGCAACCGCTGCGACCCATATCGAGACACCCGAGGTGACAAGGTAATAGGCAAAGAGTGCGGACACCATGAACACGCCGCCATGGGCGAGGTTCAGGACCCGGTGAACACTGAAAACAAGCGTGAAGCCCAGCGCGAACAACGCGTAAATGGACCCGGTGATTACACCATTCAAAATCTGCTGGGCAATCATTTGGACAATATGACCTCCTCCAGGTCGCGACGCCGTTTCCGTCGGGCGCTTTAATTATGAAAGAACCCGACCTCGGATCACTCGCCTCCGCGGTAATCCGGATCATGATTTTGGTATAATATATGATAGGAAAATGTCAAACGAAAATCGTTTAAATATTATTGTGAACTTCTGAGGTCTTACGGGCTGAAGCTGTCGTGGCAGCGGGCGACAGGCGCGGCAATATCCGCTCCGAACGGGCGCGTGAAGCTGGCTGCCGCTCTCTTGACAAGGTCGATCTGTCCGATCGACGATCTGGATGATTACAGGCGAGCCCGCAGGATGGCCGGCCCCTCGGCGAGAATGTAGTCGCGGAAGCGTTGGGCCGTCACCGACAGCGCGCTCTCATTGTAGATGGCCTGAACCTCGATATCGACGCTACGTTTAACCGGCCTTGCGATCAGACGACCATCGGCGTCATCCAGCGGCGCAAAGGGGTTAACAAGGGCAATGCCCATTCCATTGGCTACAAGGGCACAGACCGCATGATGCGACGTGGCCTCGACATGCAGGTTGCGGTCGACTTTGGCACGGTCAAACAGGCCGTCGATGAGGAAACGCAAAGCCTGACCGCGCGGAAAGCTGACAAAGGGCTCCTGATGGAAATCCTTCAGTTCGAGCACGCTCTTGGCCGCCAGCCGGTGATCCCGGGGCATGACGCAATGCGCCTGATGGGAGGCGAGCGCCACGGCCGTCAAGTCTGATTTCGCGACCGCCTGAATGGCAAAGCCGATATCGGCCCGACCGGACGAGACCCAATCGATGACCTGCTCGTGCGCCTGAATGTGGTAGGCGATCGCAACGCCGGGATGCCGTCGCTTGAACTCAGCGACCATGGCCGGCAGGAAACCGGATGCGTGCGAATTCGTCGCCGAGACAGTCAGCCGGCCCGTTTGCAGCGTGCTGATGGCGTTGATCTGCTGCCGCAGTTCTTCCAGTCCGGTGAAGAGCTTGTCGACCTGCTCGAACAGCAGCTGCCCGTCGGGGGTCGGTTCAGCGCTGTTGCGTGATTTGCTGAAAAGCCGAAACCCAACCGTTTCCTGAAAATCAGCCATGAGGCGGCTGACGGCGGGCTGGGATATCCCCAGAAGCTCGGCCGCCTTTGTCATGCTGCGCAGCGTCACAACGGCACGGAATGCTTCGACCTGACGAACATGAAGATTGAGCATGCACACCTCTTCGGCAACGACGCGGCTGGGGAATCACCCGGCATCACGGCCTCTTGCTATAATTAAATTGATCATACTGTAAGAGAGATTACCGTATCAAGTTATAGAGATCGAAAAGAACCTCGGCCAACTGATCAGCGTTAGCCTGTGCTATCCTTCAAATGGGCGGGCCAAACGTTTCACTGAGAATCGATCCAGCATTTCCACCGAGAGTTTTCGCTGGAATCAACAGCGCAGTGGGCCGGTCTGCGTGTCACGCACCAGAACGACAGGCCAATTTTCCTAATCCAAAGCGAGGGCTGTGATCTCCCGGCGGAATGGCAGCGCGTCGCCGATGTCTGCCTCGTCCAGCTCACGCGCATATCGATGACCTGCATAGGTTGCCCAGGCGATCGGACCCGGTGCTTCTGCATCGCCGATCACCTTGATCGAATGAATGCCATTGCCGGCCCACTCTTCGCGCCGCGCCTGAAGCTCGCGCCATATTCCATCGTCCTGCTGGCGGGACGTGACCAGCACGACCGCATCGGACTCGATATCGCGCTCCGCGCCCGTATAGGTACAGGCGGTTGCGACGCCGCCCGAAACAATGCGCGTAACGGTCCTGTTCAGAACGATTTCAACGCCGAGATCAGCCAGCCGGCGATGAATGGCGCCTTGCTCCAGCGTGTTGCGCGTCCAGTCCGACACATAGGCGGATGGCGTGACCAACGTCACCCTCACGCCCTGGCGCGCCATAAGTTCGGCGAGAACGCCACCCACATAATAGTGGTCGTCATCGAAGAGCACGACATTTCCCGTAGGCACCTTGCCGTCCATCAGATCGTCGGGCGTATAGACAGGCATGTCCGGGGCCATCGGCATCGGCACGACATGCGCCCGCGCCACGCCATCACGCCGCCATGCAGACCCGGTCGCAATGGCCACATTGTCAAATCCGAAACCCAGAATGTCGTCGGCCGAAAGCCGGCTTTCGAAGTAGATATCGACATTCGGCATCTGGCTGAGTTGGTACTGGCGATAGTCGCGCACACGGCCCCAGGCAGACAACCCGGGCAGACGGCATTCTCGTGCCACACGGCCGCCAAGCTCGGTGCCCGCCTCGGCAACCGCCACCTGATAACCGCGCAAGCCCAGCGCGCGCGCCGCTTCAAGCCCAGCAGGGCCGGCTCCGACGATCAGCACGCTTTCGCTGGGACCTTTGGCCTGCATGCGCTCCGGGTGCCATCCCTTGCGCCATTCTTCCATGAAAGTCGGGTTCTGCGTGCAGCGCGAGATCGACATCGTCATGTCGCCGGTGATGCAGATGTTGCAGCCGATGCATTCACGAATGTCCTCAATGCGGCCCTCCTCCACCTTTCTCGGCAGAAAAGGGTCGGCAATCGAAGGACGCGCGCAACCGATGAAGTCGAGCGTGCCCGACTTGATCATCTTCACCATCACATCGGGAGACGTGAAGCGGCCGACACCGACTACCGGCTTCGAAGTCAGCTTTTTGATGCCGGAGACAAGGTCTTCCTGAGCGGCTTCCCCCTTGAACCGCGAGGGGCCGGAGCAATCTTCCCACGCCCCATGAGCGAGATCCCAGAGGTCGGGCAGATCGGCATGCATTTCGATCATGTCGCGCACTTCGGAATTCGCAAAGCCGAGGTCGCCGATCATCTCATCGAGCGAAAGCCGCAAGGTGAGGCCGCAGGTGTCGCCAATGGCGTCGCGTCCTTCCTCGATCAGTTCGCGCATCAGGCGCGAGCGGTTCTCCAGCGAACCGCCATATTCGTCGGTGCGCTGGTTGGTAGCGGTCGACAGGAAATGCTGGATGATGCCGAACCCATGCGCACCGTAGAGGCAGACCAGATCGAACCCGGCCTGCTTAGCGCGCTTGAAGGCGTTGCGGTGCCAGCGGCGCAGATCGCGGATATCCTGCTTGTCCATGGCGCGCGCCTGCACCGGATCGTTGGTGAAGGTGCGGATCGGCAAGGCGCTAGGCCCGCGCGGCACTTCTTTCGTATAGAGGTTCGGTCCGTTGATCCCCGAATAGGCCAGCTGAATGCCAGCCAGCGCGCCATATTGCTTCATCGCCTTGGCCATCTTCGCCAGCATGGGAATATCGGCGTCGTCCCACAATCTCAGTTCGATGAACGGAGTGATCTCCGAGGTATGATGCATCTCGGTCTGTTCGGTGAAGATGACACCCCAGCCACCCTCGGATTTTATGCGGCGCATCTCGGCCGCAGCGGAGGGATCGCGATAACCGCCGCCATTGCAATGCGGAACCTGGTAGAAGCGGTTCTTTGCCGTGACCGGCCCGATCTTCATGGGCTCGAACAGAACGTCGTAGCGGGGATCACGCATCTATTTTCCCTTCCTGAAACCGCTGTTCGAGCAATATGCGGTCTGGCACGAGGCCGTTGGGTTGGATCAATTTCCTTACTCTTATGGTGAGGCGTGCGGCGTGAAACTAGAGATTTCTTCCGCACCGGTTAGGAACCGCCTAATCGTCGAAACCGGGCCGGGATCGTAAGTTTCGATGCCGTAATGAAGCAAATGCGCCTTTAGAGGAACGATCGCATCGTGCTAGATAGGCGCGATCGAAAAGTGAGATTTCCACGCATGAACAGCATTCAAATTTTGGAGAAACTGATCGGCTTCCCGACCGTCAGCCGGGATTCCAATCTGGACCTCATCAACTTCGTCGCCGAATTGCTGGATACGCATGGTATAGCCTCCACGATCATCACCAATGACGATGGCACCAAGGCTAACCTCTACGCGACGGTCGGACCGGACGACGTCCCGGGCATCATGCTTTCCGGTCACACCGACGTCGTTCCCATAGACGGGCAGAACTGGACAAAGCCGCCCTTCGAGATGACCGAAGGCGACGGGCGTCTCTATGGACGCGGCACGGCAGACATGAAGGGCTTCGTTGCTGCAGCCATCGCTGCGTGCGTCAAGGCATCGAAGGTCAAGCTGGCAACACCGCTGCATCTGGCCTTGTCCTATGATGAAGAACTTGGTTGCCTTGGCGTGCACAGCCTCATCGACATGCTGAAAGCAGCACCCCAAAAGCCGCTTTTGTGCATCATCGGCGAACCGACGAATATGCAGGTCGCCACCGGCCACAAGGGCAAAGTCGGCGCGCGCGCGATCTGCACGGGCCGTGAGGGCCACTCGGCACTCGCCCCGCTGGCGCTGAACGCCATTCATCTCGGATGCGACTTCGTGGATGTTCTGCGCAACGAGCAGGCGCGGCTTGTCGAAGAAGGCGCGCGCGATGGCGACTACGATATCTCCTATTCGACCGTTCACGTGGGCAAGATGAACGCCGGCGTCGCGCTGAACATCGTTCCCAATCTTTGCCAGATCGACTTCGAAATCCGCAACGTCGCGGCTGACGATCCGAACGAAATTCTGGATCGCATCAAAGGCGGCGCAGAGCGCATCGTTTCCGAAGCCTCCGCAATCGCGCCGGAGGCGGCGATCGACATCAACATCTTCAACACCTATCCGGGCCTCGATACGCCGACGGATTCAAAGGCTGTCGCCTTCGTGAAATCGCTCACCGGTGCAAACGGCACGATCAAGGTGGCATTCGGCACGGAAGGCGGGCTGTTCAGCCGCGATCTTGGCACACCGACCGTGGTCTGCGGGCCTGGCTCCATGGCGCAAGGTCATAAGCCGGACGAGTTCGTCAGCATCGAGCAGATGGACCGCTGCGACGACATGCTGGACAAGCTTCTGGAAAGGCTCGTCGAAGGCGGACTTTAGAAGGCTTTGTCGCAAACCATTTTCAACCTTGGCTAAGGCATTAGAGTTCCTCCCTTTCAGAGAAGCGTATTCATGTTTCAGGCCGCCATCTCAACCGTTCGGTGATCCTGTGCGTACGCTGGTATCTGGCGTACAACCTCAGCCTTCGACAGGCGAGGTACGCCTACAATCCGGCGCCATCGCTCGCCGGGCAGTTTGAAAGCCTAGTTGCCTGAATACCGTATCTGATCAGCTTGTCAGCCACCGCGACACACCGGAGGATCTGCTCCCCTCCCAGGGAGGCATGTTTTCAATGCACACAGCTGATACAACACTGAAACATGGAAAGGCGTAACCTGATTTCGCCGGGAGGAGGATCATGTCTGACAGCAAACGGCCACTGGTCATCAGCGCGCCCGAACCACGTACGCTCGACCTGATCTTCACGCCGTCGGCGCGGAAGATTTTCGGCGACCGCTACGAAATCTTCGAGGTCGAGGCGGTGCAAGTCGATCGCCTGCCGGATGCCATTCTGGAACAGGCGCGCTACATCGTTGGCCAGCCGCCATTGTCACGGCAGACGTTGGAGAAAATGCGTTCCCTGCGATGCATCTTCAATGTCGAGAGCAACCTGTTCAACAATATGCCCTATGAATTTCTGTTCGAGCGGGGCATCCATGTCGTGACGACCGGCGCGGTTTTTGCCGAGCCGGTAGCGGAACTGGGTCTGGCGCTGGCGCTGAATCTTGCCCGCGGTATCGTCGATTCGGATATCGACTTTCGTGCAGGCAAGGAGCTCTGGGGTGGCGACGGCAACAGAAAGGCGCGGCTGCTCTCGGGATCGGATGTCGGCATCATCGGCTTCGGCGATCTCGGCAAGGCGCTCAACCGGGTGCTGTCCGGCTTCAGGACGCGCATAAAGGTTTTCGACCCCTGGATGCCGCCATCGATCCTTATCGAACATGGCGTTCAACCGGCTTCGCTGAGTGAGGTGCTTTCGCAGAGCGATTTCGTTTTCGTCGTCGCCTCCGTGACCAGCGAGAACGAAGGGTTTCTCGGCAAGGATGCTTTCGCCTCGATGCGGCCGGGTGCGGCTTTCATTCTGCTCAGCCGTGCTGGCGTTGTCGATTTTCCTGCGCTGATGGAAACAGTGCGAAGCGGCCATATCGTGGCTGCCAGCGATGTCTTTCCCGAGGAGCCGCTGGCCAGGGACCATCCTGTCCGCTCGCTGCCCGGCTTCCTCCGCTCCGCCCATCGCGCCGGCGCGCTCGATATCGCTTTCACCCGCATGGGTGACATGGTGCTGGAAGACATGGATCTTGTCGACCGTGGGCTGCCGCCGATGCGCAGCAAGCGGGCGGAACGCGAGACCGTTTCGCGCATGCGCTCGAAACCGGTCGATAAGAACTGAGGCTATTCGCTCTGCCGGAAGTTGCGGATGCGATCGAACAGAACGGCAAACACGATGGCACCGCCGATGAAGGTGCCCTGCCAGAAGGCGTTGATGCCGAGCAGGCCAAGGCTGTTGCGAATGACCTCGATCAATGCCGCGCCGATGAGCGCGCCGAAAGCCGTACCGGCACCCCCTGCCAGATTGGCGCCGCCGATAACGGCGGCCGCGATGACCTGCAGTTCCATTCCGGCGCCGATATTGGTGGTTACCGCGCCGAGCCAGCCCGTTTGAATAATGCCGGCAATGCCTGCCGACAGAGCTGAAACCATGTAGACGGCAACCTTGATCCTTTTCACAGGAACACCGGTAAGCGTTGCGGCATGCTCGTTGCCGCCGATAGCAAAAACGTAGCGGCCGAACCTGGTCCAGCGCAGCACGAAGCCGGTGATGAGTGCCAGAACGATCATGTAGAGGACAGGATTGGCGATGCCGAAAAACCAGGCACCGCCACCCAGTGCCAGCAGTTTGTCGTGATCGGGTCCGAACTCGAAGACGACGGTATTGTTGGACGCAACCATCGCCAGGCTGCGGGCGATCGACAGCATGCCGAGCGTGACGACGAATGGCGGAAAGCCGAGATAGGCGATCAATATCCCGTTGAATGCCCCGATCAGAAGCGCCGTGCCGATCGATGCCACGATGCCAACCTCAATGCTGTAGCCGGCATGCATGACGACTGCCAGCACCATGCTGCACAGGCAAAGCACGGAACCGACGGACAGATCGATGCCGCCGGTTATGATGACCAGCGTCATGCCGAGCGCGATGATTGCGACGAAAGTGACGTTGCGGGTGATATTGTAAAGGTTCTTCGTCGTAGCGAAGGAGTCGGTGGCGAAAGACAGGAAGATACAGGCCAGTATGACGGCGATCAGCACCCAGAAAGTCTGGCTGCCCAGTATCTTCGCAAGCCAGCTCTGCTGCTTCTGTCCAATCGTCTGGTCAAGGGTGATAGCCATCGTCGACCTTCGTTTCCTTCCGAGACCCATGAACAGCGTCGATCACACCTGTTCGATGGCACCGGTGATAAGTCCCGTCACTTCCTCAGGCGAACTCGCCCCGATCTGCTTGTCGGCAACTTTCCGGCCGCGCCGCATGACGATGACCCGGTCGGCAACGTCGAATACGTCCGGCATGCGATGGCTGATCAGAACGACAGCGATGCCTCGGTCGCGCAGGTGGCGGATCAGGTTCAGCACTTCCGCCACCTGGCGCACCGAAATGGCCGCCGTCGGCTCGTCCATCAGCACGATCTTTGCTTCCGACAGCATGGTGCGCGCAATCGCCACCGCCTGCCTCTGGCCACCCGACATCTGCCTGACAAGATCGCGCGGACGCGTCTCGGACTTGAGCTCCCGGAATATCTCCCCGGCGCGCCTGTACATCGCCTTGTAGTCGAGCACGCGCAGAGGCCCGACGCCGCGGCGCAGTTCGCGTCCGAGAAAGACATTGGCCGCTGCCGTCAGGTTGTTGCAGAGCGCAAGATCCTGATGAACGATCTCGATGCCATGCTGTCGCGCTTCGATCGGCCTGTGCATTATGAGTTCGGCACCGTCCAGTTGCATGGTGCCGTGGCTCGGCCGGAAATTTCCGGCAATCATCTTGACCAGGGTGGACTTGCCGGCCCCGTTGTCGCCCATCAGGCCGACCACCTGGCCTGCCCCGATCGAAAACGAAACATCATTCACCGCCTGGATGGCGCCGAAATGTTTGGAAATGTTGGTCAGTTCGAGAACCGCCACGCGCCTTCCAGCCTCCCGAAACCTGCAGGCCCGCCACCGCTGTCAAGCGGCTGGTCTTTGACGCGGAGCCGTCGCGATCTCGCTTTCCCGGTCTCCTCCCAGGTGGGCGATAGCGTGCATTTACGCAAAACCGCGCCACAGCGTCAATCAATTGTCTGATAAATCGAAGGGCGTAAGGCAGAAAGTTCATTTGTAGGACAAATAGCCGTTGACGCGCGAAGCACGCCGTTATTAGCTGACCATACGAGGAAGAGCATGCCAAGGCTTGTCGCCGTCGCTTGGGCAAGGCGCGAGCGTTATTTCCAAGCCTCGGCTCCACCTGAATATCAAGCGCATCGCCCATCGACTGCAAAGCTTGCAAGAAAATCAGATGCCGGCCGTACCGGCAGACTTAATACGATCTGGAAATGCTTATCGGCTCAGCCTGGTGCTGCGGGCTTTCGAAAAGATCGTCGCATCGCCTGGCATCCGGTTTGATTTTGAGTAGCGGACACGCGGTGTCCGTCTTTTTCAAGGGAGGAACCAATGAGGAAGGCATTACTGCTCGCAACTGCCGTTCTGGCACTCAGTGCCGGACAGGCGCTGGCCAAGAAACAGCTCGTCATCGTTGTGAAAGGCCTGGACAATCCATTCTTCGAGGCCATCAACCAAGGCTGCCAGAAGTGGAACAAGGAAAACGCGGACGCGGAATATGAGTGTTTTTATACCGGTCCGGCATCGACCTCGGACGAGGCCGGTGAGGCGCAGATCGTGCAAGACATGCTCGGCAAGGCGGACACCGCCGCGATTGCCATCTCGCCGTCCAACGCCAAGCTGATCGCCCAGACCCTGAAGACGGCCAATCCGTCAGTGCCGGTCATGACGCTCGACGCCGATCTCGCCGCCGAAGATTCCGCACTGCGCAAAACCTATCTCGGCACCGACAACTACCTGATGGGTGCGCGCATCGGCGAATACATCAAGAAGGGCAAGCCGAAGGGCGGCAAGATCTGCACGATCGAAGGCAATCCGGGCGCCGACAACATCCTGCGCCGCGCCCAGGGTATGCGCGATACACTCACCGGCCAGAAGGGCCTGACCGAACTGAAGGGCGAAGGCGGCTGGACGGAAGTCGCAGGCTGCCCGGTCTTCACCAATGACGATGGCGCCAAGGGCGTCCAGGCCATGACCGACATCCTCGCTGCAAATCCTGACCTGGATGCCTTCGGTATCATGGGCGGCTGGCCATTGTTCGGGGCACCGCAGCCCTATCGCGATCTGTTCAAGCCATTGGCCGACAAGATCGCCAGCAATGAATTCGTCATCGGTGCGGCCGACACCATCGGCGACGAAGTGGCGATTGCCAAGGAAGGCCTTGTCACGGCACTTGTCGGCCAGCGTCCGTTCGAGATGGGTTACAAGGCACCGACGGTGATGATGGATCTCATTGCCGGCAAGCCGGTCGAAGATCCGGTTTTCACCGGCCTCGACGAATGCACCAAGGACACGGTCGACACCTGCATTCAGAAGTAGCTCCATTCCGTTTCGGGCGTCTGTGTTTCCAGACGCCCGAACCGACGCTTCGATATTGTGGTCACGCAGGCTGCTTCAAGCCGGCTTTGATGGCGACAGGTCGACACCGTTGACGCTGCCGATATGCGTAGCCAGCATTGGAACGAACTGGTCGGCTTTGCCTGCAGCAGATGCTCCAGCAAAGGAGTTCTTGGCGGCGTTGCCGAGCGGATTTGCCATGCCGACGGATTCAGCCATTGCTTCCAGATAGGTCATATCCTTCAAGGCGTTGGCGATGGAGAACTTATGAGCATCACGATCGCCTTCCAGCGTCCAGCGCATGAAGGTCTGGTAGAAGCCGCAATCCATGCGTCCGTTGCGTATGACGCTGTCGAAGCGCGATGGCGAAATACCCACTTTCTGCGCCAGCGCCAAGGCTTCGGCGTAAAGCGCGGCATAGCCGAGCGAGACGAAATTGTTCAGGAGCTTCATGCGATGGCCATCGCCCGTTCCGCCGATATGAACGACGCGCCCGGCCCATGTGTCCAGTACCGGCTTCAACCGCTTAAAGAGTTCGTCGGAAGCGCCGACCATCGTGTCCAGCGTGCCTTCCCAGGCCTCCTTCGGCGTACGGCTCAAAGGCGCGTCGACATAGGCGATATCAAGCTCGGCGAGCTCAGTGGCAAGCGCCATCGTCGAAACCGGATCGGCTGTAGAGCAGTCGACCACAACCGATCCGGGCTTCAGTCCGGCCTTGAGCCCGCCCGCTCCGCGAATGATCTCTTCCACCTGCCGCGAACCGGTGACGCATATGAAGACAACGGTGGAGCGCGCCGCGACCTCGGTCGGCGAGGAGGCCTCGGTTGCACCACGGGCGATCATATCCTCGGCTGGCGCACGGTTCTTGCGGCCCAGGAATGTCAGCGGATAGCCCTTTTCGACGATGTTCTTCGCCATGCCGTGGCCCATGAGGCCAAGGCCGATGAAACCGATTTGTTCGCTTGCGTTCGCAGTCATGCTCATCTTCCTTGCTTACCTTGTCGCACGTTGGATTCAGCTCTGGCATCGCCGGCGTTCTTCCACTTCATGCTCGCGGCCTGCGACGAAGTGGTGCTCCCGGAAACCGTGTTTGTCTGACAATATCTACCGATCGCGCAGAATGTGGAGGACAAAATGTCGAAGAGGATCATATTCACCGGAGGCAGCGGCAAGGCCGGGCGGCACGTCGTCCAGTACCTTGTCGAACAAGGCCATCAGGTGCTCAATCTCGACACCAAGCCGCTCGACAATCCCAAGGTCCGCACACTCATCACAGACATCACCGACAGCGGGCAGGTTTTCAATGCGCTGTCGAGCTATACCGGGCTGCACGAGTTCGACCCATCATTGCGGCCGCAACCCATCGACGCCGTCGTTCATTTTGCCGCGATCCCCCGCATCATGATCACGCCGGACAACGAAGTCTTCCGCATCAACGCGCTCGGCACCTACAATGTGATCGAGGCGGCGGTGAAGCTCGGCGTCCGCAAGATCGTCATAGCATCGAGCGAGACCACCTATGGGCTTGTCTTTGCCAACGAGCCGCGTAGCCCGCGCTATTTCCCCCTCGACGAGGAATATGACGTCGATCCGATGGACAGCTATGCGCTCTCCAAGATCGTCAACGAGCAGACCGCACGCGCCTTTGCCCTGCGCAGCGGTGCCGACATCTATGCCTTGCGCATAGGCAACGTAATCGAGCCGCATGAATATGACCTGTTTCCGAAATGGTTTGCCGATCCCGGTTTTCGCAAAAGGATCGCCTGGAGCTATATCGACGCACGCGACCTCGGCCAGATCACCAATCTTGCGGTTGAGAAGGATGGTCTCGGCTATCAGGTGTTCAATGCGGCCAATGATGACACGTCGTCGGACCTGCCCACCAGGGAGTTGCTCGACCGCTTCTATCCTGGGGTGCCGTTGAAGCGCGAGATCGGCGAATTCGAGACGCTGCTGGCGAACCGCAAGGTCAGGGAATTGCTCGGTTTCCGGCCCCAGCACAGTTGGCGGAAATACGTGCGGCAGAGTTGATCTGCACCATATCTATCCCGCCAGCTGCGTGCTGCGGCACAAACTTGCAAGGACAATTGAGTAAATATGGCGGAGCCGAAATCCAGAAAGGCCAGGAAGCCAGCTAGCGCTGCGATCACGGACAAGCCGCGTCCGAAGGGCGGTTCGAACTCCGATCGCGTCGCAAAATCTAGCGTGCCCGCGTCACTGGCCAGCGAGATCGGGCTGCGCATCGTTCGTGGCGACTACCCGCCGGGCACCATCCTGCCGAACGAGGCGAACTGGACCGAGATGTTCAACGCCAGCCGCTCGGCGGTACGCGAAGCCATCAAGATGCTGATGGCCAAGGGCCTGCTCAGCTCACGCCCGAAAATCGGCAGCCGGGTCCAGCCCCGTGATCGCTGGAACCTCTTGGATCGCGATGTTTTGAGCTGGTACGCGGCTTCGCCGGATCGCGAAGTCTTTCTCAGGACGGTGCAGGAATTCCGGCACATCATAGAGCCCGAAGCGACCGCCTTGGCGGCGCTGCGCCGCACCGACGAACAAATGGCTGAGATCAGCCAGGCGCTGCACGATATGGAGCACGCCGGGTCGCTTCAGCAGCGAACCCAGGCCGATACCAGATTTCACGTAGCCATCCTGCGCGCATCAGGTAACGATCTGCTCGTGCCGCTTGGCGTGCTGATCGAATCCGCGCTCAACCACCTCTTCGTGCATGTCACCCGAGAAGGGCAAAGCCTGCAACGCGCGCAAAAACTTCATGAGAACATAGAGAAGAGCATTCGCTTGCAGCGGCCCAATACGGCGCGCAGCGCGGTTCGCAAACTGTTGGCGAATACCGATGAGATCATCGGGCAAGGACCTTCTTAGTCCTTGCCCAGTCTAGATCGCTCTGAAAAGTCAGGCGACGCGGGTGCGGATTTCGCCCACGCCTTCGACAGCGCCGTGCATCTCGTCGCCGCGCACCACCGCACCGACGCCGGCAGGCGTTCCCGCAAAGATCAGATCGCCGGCCTGAAGCGTAAACAGCCCCGACAGATAGGAAATCATCTCCGGCACTTTCCAGATCATCTGGTTGAGATCACCGCTCTGGCGAAGCTCACCGTTCACCTTGATCCAGATTGCACCGGCCGTTGGGTGACCGATCTTTGAAGCCGGAACCAGCGGCGTGCAGGGTGCCGAGGCCTCGAATGCCTTGCCGGTCTCCCACGGACGCCCGAGCTTCTTGGCCTCGCCCTGCAGATCGCGGCGCGTCATGTCGAGACCGACACCATAGCCGAAGACGTGATCCATCGCGCTTTCGAGCGGGATGTTGGTGCCACCCTTGTTCAGCGCCACCACCAGTTCGATCTCGTGATGCACATCGCTGGTCTGGGAAGGATAGGGGAAATCCTGGCCGGAAAGCACAAGCGTATCCGGGTTCTTCTGGAAGAAGAAGGGCGGCTCGCGGTTGGGATCATGGCCCATCTCGATGGCATGGTCGGCAAAGTTGCGCCCGACGCAATAGATACGGTGAACCGGAAACAGCGCATCGCTTCCGACGATTGGCAGCGTCGGTATGGCCAGCGGCGCAAACAGATAGTTGGTTGTTGTATGCACGTTCATTATCTCGCTCCTGCGTAATATTCGATGCGTTTTTCGAAGGTTTCGATCAGCGCGGACAGAAGCATCGCTGCCGCGAAGAGGATGATGGTCAAGGCCCAGAAGCTTTCCATTTCAAAGCTGCGGGAGAAGAGTTCGAACAGCTCGCCATAGCCGACGATCGAGACGAGGATCTGGCCGATGACGACGCCTTTGACGCCACGGATAAGCCCGATGCGGATGCCAGCCAATATCTCCGGCAAGGCAGACAGAAGGATGATCTTGCTGAACAACACCCAGCCATTCGCGCCATAGCTTCGGCCCATTTCGATAAGCGAAGGCGGCACCTGCATCACCCCTGCCCGCGCGTCAAGAACGATGATCCAGACCGCGAACAGAAATACCGTGACGACCACGGTCGTTTCGCCGAGACCGAAGAGGATCATCAGCACCGGAACCAGTGCCGACAGCGGCGCGCTGACGAACATGTTGACCCACAAGCCCATCAGATTGTCGACCGCCTTGAACCGTCCCATCAATATGCCGAGCGGGACGCCGATGCCGATCGCCAGTGCCATGCCGATGGCAAAGCTGCGCAGAGTGATGATGGAGGCGTTCTGCCAGGAATTGGTCTGCACCAGATGCACACCGGTTTCGATGATGGAACTCATCGGCGGGATCAGGAAGATAAGGTCGAGCCGACCGACGATCTCCCAAAGGATCGCCCATACGATGAGCGAGGCCATCATCGGAACGCGAAAACCGAAAATCGTCATGGCCGCGCCTCAATCCACATAGTGCCTGAGCCCGTCCCAGATTTCCTCGACGGTGTTGAGGTAGCCTGGGTCACGGCGGATGTCGTCGGGCGAAGCGCTCCGGTCGATTTTCGGATCTATGATCTGCGATATGCGACCCGGACGCGGTGACAGAAGCACGATGCGGTCGGAAACATAGACGGCTTCCTCGATGGAATGTGTGACGAAGATAAAGGTCTTCTTCTCCAGATCGACCAGCCGCAGGAGGTCTTCCTGAAACTTGCGGCGGTTCTGCTCATCAACTGCCGAGAACGGCTCGTCGAGCAGCAGGACGTCGGCGTTGACCGAGAAAGCTCTTGCGATGCCGACGCGCTGGCGCATGCCGCCGGAAAGCTCATGCGGATACTTGTCCTCGAAGCCGACGAGACCGACTTCCTCGATATAGTGGGTCGCTATGCGCTTGCGTTCGGCAGCGTTGACACCGCGCAGCTCAAGGCCGAACGCCACGTTGCGCATGACGGTCGCCCACGGCATCAGGGCAAAATCCTGAAATACGAAAGCGCGTTCGGGGCCGGGACCGGTCACGACGCGGCCATTGACCCGGATTTCGCCGGCAGTCGCAGGCACCAGGCCGGCGATGATCTTGAGCAGCGTGGTCTTGCCGCAGCCGGACGGGCCGAGCAGCGTGGTCAGTTTGCCGCGTGAGAATTCCAGATCGACGTTGCGCAACGCCTCGATGTCGCCATAGGTCTTGTCGATCCCGCGAACCTGAACGATCGCCTCATCGTTTGTAGCGGCGGCTTTTATGGTGGAGCGAGCAGCTTGCTGCATGTCACCTCTTCCTTTTTTCGGGGCGCAGGAACCGGATCTCGAACCACTGCAGGGCCGCAAGCGTCACGGTCGATACGACGATGATGGATGCCACCGCCGCATACATATGCGCGTAGTTCGCGATGGACCGGTGATAGGTTATGAGGTCGCCGACGCCGGTCGGCGTGATCAGCAGCTCGGCCAGCATGACGCCGATGAAGCCGGCGGCGATGCCCAGCCGCAGCCCGGCAAAAATGACCGGAGACGCGTCAGGGATGATGATCTTCATGATCTGCTGGAGGCGCGTTCCCTGAAACGAACGGCACATTGCCACCAGCGATGGATTGACGTGGCGAACTGCCTTGTAGGAATTCAGCACGATCACGGGCAATGCCAGCATGATGACCGCCAATGTCTTCGCCGTCAGCCCGATGCCGTAGATGAACGTCACCAGCGGCACCAGCGCTGCCATCGGCGCGGCCTGCAGCACGATGAAGACGGGTGCCAGCAACCACTCGGCCTTGAGCGACAGTCCCATCAGAATGCCGAGCACGATACCCAGCACCGCCGAGACGGCAACGCCGAGCAGCAATGGCTGCAAGGTCAGGAAGTATGCGTGACCCATCGTACCATCGAGAACCATCTCCACGAAGGCGGCGACAGTCGAGGTAAAGGTCGGAAAGGCGATGCTGATCGGGACCAGCCCGGCAATCTCCCAGGCTCCGAACAGAAGAGCCAAGGACGCCAGCGTCCATAGTGCCGGCACTTTTTCGAATAAGCGACCGAGAGCTTGGCCGATATTGACCGGGGCTTTGTCGGCCCCGGTCACATCGATCAGTTTGAGCGATGAAGACATTCCGCCTGCCCTATTTCGTGCCGAGCTTGGCGATAGCGGTATCGAGCGGTCCGAGCGCCCAGAAGTCCTCGACCTTGAGTTCCTCGGCCTTGCCTTCGAGAGCACCCGAGATCGTGTAGAACTCGAAATCGTCCTTGGCAGCGTCCGCGCCACCGCCATTCACCGGCAGGCCGAGGGCGGCTGCCTCGGTGAAATAGGGTTCGATGTCGGCCACCATATCCGAGGTGGCGTCCGGCAGCAGATTGTATTTTTCGCGCAGCGCGACGATCGACTTGGGATCAGCGGCAATATCGCGCCAGGTCGAAAGAATGGCTTCGACCAGCTTAGCCACGTCTTCAGGATTTTTCTCCAGGAACGCCGTGTTGGCAAACAGCGCTTCGTCGGTGGCGCTCACGTCGCCGAGCGGCAGGAAGACGAATTTGCCCGGCGCCTTGTCTTCAAGGATGCGCTTGCCTGACGAGTCCACGATTGTCGCCTTGACGTTGCCTTGCAGGAGAGCGCCGGTACGCACTTCGGCACCCGGCACATAGGAGAAGTTGGAATATTTGATGCCGTGCGTATCGGCCATCAGGCGCATGATCGCTTCGGTGCCCGAACCGCGCGAGTGGACGGCGATTTCCTGGCCGTCCAGATCTTTCCAGTCCTTGTAGAACTCTGAATTGACCACCGGGTAGAACCGCAACTGGCTCAGCTGCAGGAACATGCGGACGGGCGCCTTGACCTTCTGGATAAGCGAGTAAGGCCCACCGACACCAATGTCTGCTTGCCCGCCGACCACGGCCTGAGCCGCAATGTCTTCGGATTTGAGATACGTCACCTGAAGGTCCACACCGGCTTCCTTGGCGCGTTCGAAGGCGACCAGCAGATGCAGTGATTCAACCGTCGCAATATCGCCGAAGGCGATCCGAACCGGATCGGCCAGCGCAGACACCGGCGCGGCAACCAAAAGAGTTCCAAACGTGAAGACGGCTGTAATGTTTCTAAACTTGTCGATCAACCCGTGCATGTTTTCTCCTCCCAGCTTGAACATCGAACGCTCCTCCAAGACCAATTCGATATCAATTACAGATTAATCTAGATTGATTTTTCACGGCATGTCAACGTCGCGATGTCGGCGCATGACGTAGATCGATTGCCTGCATTGCCTTAGAGCGATAATAGGTAAATATAATCAATAAGATAATAAGTTTACAAAGTCAGCGACCAACTCTTCACTGACGTGATTGACAGCCAATTGGAGGCCGGCTATATATCAAACCAATATAGTAATTGGTTTTGAAAAATGCCTAGAAAGAGCGTCACTCTGGCCGACACGGCAGCCGCAACGAAACTGCGCCAATTCCTTGCAAGCATGGAGTTGCCCAGCGATGGCCGGCTACCGCCCGAACGCGAGCTGGCCGAAACGCTCGATCTGGGGCGCGCCGCGTTGCGCAAGGCGCTGGCGGCGCTTGAGGCCGAAGGGCAGTTGTGGCGTCATGTCGGCAAGGGCACCTTTACCGGCAGCCGGCCCATCGACACGGTGGCCGATGTCACCGCTATGGCACGACGCACCAATCCGATCGAAGTTATGGGCGCACGCATCGCCTTCGAGCCTGAGATCGCCCGGTGCGCAGCGCTCAACGCAACGCCTGCATTGGTGGCGGAAATGCGCAATTGCGTCACCCGCACGAGGCAGGCGCCCAGTTGGCGGCATTATGAGCTGTGGGACAACAAGCTTCATCGCACCATCGGCGAGGCAACGCAGAACAGCCTTCTGCTCGGTCTTCTCGACACGCTTAATGCCGTGCGCCGGGAAGTGACGTGGGGCCGGCTGCGCGAAAACCCGGTGCGCCCGCCGGACGATCACCACAGTTTCGCCGAGCATGACCAGATCGTGGAAGCCATCGCCCATCGCGACACAGCGGGCGCCGCAGCCGCAATGCGCATTCATCTGCAGAGCGTAGAGCGGCATCTGCGCAATTCCTGACGCTTCAGGCTTTCGAGGGCGGCAGCCGTCAAATCTCCCGCAATATCTGCTCGTAAAGCATTTCGGCAGTTGGGGAGAGCGTCCGGTCGCGAACCTTGATCAGGCTGTAGGGCTGCACATTGATCTCGAAGGGTATGGGCAAAATGTCGATGGAGCCGGCAAGCCCTGACCGACTGTTGACGAAGCGCGCGACATCGATGGCGATCGGCGCGATCGCGTCGGACTGGGCGATCATCACAAGGGTCAGAAGCAGCGAGCTCGTGTTGAGGATGCGGTCCGGCAGCGGCGCGCCCTGGCTGACGAAAATGCCTTCCACAGTCTGCCTGAGCAGCGAGCCGCTGGGCTGGAAAACCCAGTCATAGTGGCTGAGCTGATCCAGATCGATGGTCTTGCCGGTCGAAAGCGGATGACCGCGGCGCGCAATCAGGCATGCCTTTTCGACGCCTATGATACGCGCCTCGAACAGCCTCGGGTTCAGATCGTCAGGGATGCGCGCGATGATGAAATCATGTCGTGACGCCAGCAGTTCACGGGCCAGTACCGCGCTGGTCTCGATCTGCACGCTGATCTCGATGCGCGGATGACGTTGCCTGACCTTCCTGATGGCCGGCACTGCGAGCTCGATTGCCGGAGCCGTGACGGCGCCGAGAAAAACCGACCCGCCCGTGCCCTGCTTCAAGCCCGAAATTTCCCTGTCCACCTCGCGCATCTCAAGCAGAATTGTCCGCGCGCGCCGCGCCAGAACCTCGCCGAATGGCGTCAGCCGGATGCCGCGTGGCAGCCGCTCACATATTTCGACGCCGAGGATCGCTTCGATTTCAGCGATCATGCGCGACGCTGCCGGCTGCGAAATATTCATGACATGCGCCGCAGCGCTGATCTGGCCGTGCTCTTCGAGTGCTGCCGTCAGGCGCAAATGACGGAGCTTCAACCCGCTTCGCAGCAGGCCTTCATCGCTCTCATAGCTGTTCTGGACACGCCCCTGCTTCGGACCGGTTGGCATAAGCCCTTACTCCGCTATGTGATCCCTACGACGGCATAAGTATATCGATTTTGATATATCATGCCATCGAAATTGCATTTGACAGTTATATCGAAATCCTGAACCTTCGGGCCCGTCGCTTGCTGCACGAAGGAGGAATTCGTAGCTCGTGGCCAAATGGGAGTTTGCTTCACAGAGTTTTCAGCCCGAGCCTTAAGTGGCCGGGATGAGCCGCACCGGCGGCAATGCCGGCTGCGATTTTCACAAGGGAGAGATTAAAGTGAAGATCATCAAGACGTTAGTCGGTGCGCTCGCGCTCGGCCTCGCCGCCATGACCTATACCGCCTCGGCGCAGGAAAAAGGCCTCGTGGGCATCGCCATGCCGACAAAGTCCTCGCTGCGCTGGATCAGCGACGGCAATGAACTGAAGGCCGCGCTGGAGTCGAAGGGCTATACCGTCGACCTGCAATACGCCGAAGACGATATCCCGAACCAGCTCGCCCAGATCGAGAACATGGTCACCAAGGACGCCAAGGCGCTGGTTGTCGCCTCGATCGACGGCACCACGCTGTCGGCCGTGCTGCAGCAGGCCGCCGACAAGGGCGTCAAGGTCGTCGCCTATGACCGCCTGATCCGCGACAGTGGCAATGTCGACTATTACACCACCTTCGACAACTTCAAGGTCGGCGTGCTTCAGGCCGAATCGATCCTCAAGGGCCTCGGCTATCCGGAGAAGAAGGGTCCGTTCAACATCGAACTGTTTGGTGGTTCGCCGGACGACAACAATGCGTTCTTCTTCTATGACGGCGCCATGAGCGTCCTTCAGCCGCTGATCGACAAGGGCGACTTCGTCGTCAAGTCAGGCCAGACGGGCATGGAGAAGGTCGGCACGCTGCGCTGGGACGCAGCGGTCGCGCAGGCCCGCATGGATAACATCCTGTCGGCCAACTACTCCGATGGCAGCCGCGTCGATGCGGTTCTTGCTCCCTATGACGGCCTGTCGCGTGGCATCATCTCGTCGCTGCGTGGCGTCGGCTACGGCTCTGCCGAGCAGCCATGGCCGATCATCTCCGGCCAGGACGCCGAGGTGCCTTCGGTCAAGGCAATCATCACCGGCGAACAGTATTCGACCGTGTTCAAGGACACGCGCGAACTGGCAAAGGTCACCGCGAACCTGGTGGACGCCGTTCTTTCGGGCGGTAAGCCCGAAATCAACGACGAAAAGACCTACAACAACGGCGTCAAGGTGGTTCCGTCCTACCTGCTCGTCCCGGTGTCGGTCGACAAGTCGAACTACGAGCAGATCGTGGTCGGCTCCGGCTACATCAAGGCTGAAGACCTGAAGTAATCGACAAACGCCGGGAGGCCCGTAAGCGGGCCTTCCGGTATCCCCTTGCCTTGTGTACGCTGCGGTCGCGACGACGTGCGTGGCCTGCGGCAGCTGAGGATGGGAGCAGGACAGCAGGACGATGAACGACATAATCCTCGAAATGCGCGATATCACGAAGACGTTTCCAGGCGTCAAGGCGCTGGAAAACGTCAACCTGAAGGTTCGCCGCGGCGACATCCACGCGATCTGTGGCGAGAACGGAGCCGGCAAGTCGACGCTGATGAAGGTCCTGTCCGGCGTTTACCCGTACGGCAGCTATGAAGGCGAAACCCACTACGAAGGCAAGGAATGCCGCTTCAACGGCATCCATGACAGCGAGAAGGTCGGTATCGTCATCATCCATCAGGAACTGGCGCTGGTGCCGCTGCTGTCGATCGGCGAAAACATATTTCTCGGCAACGAGCAGGCAACGAACGGCGTCATCAATTGGAACACCGTGCGCCGCCGCTCTTCGGAATTGCTGCGGAAAGTGGGCTTGCGCGAAGATCCCGACACGCTGGTCACCAACATCGGCACCGGCAAGCAACAGCTGGTCGAGATCGCCAAGGCGCTCTCCAAGGAAGTGAAGCTGCTGATCCTCGACGAGCCGACCGCAAGTCTCAGTGAAAAAGACAGTGATGCGCTGCTCGACCTTTTGCTCGAGTTCAAGGCGCAAGGCATGACCTCGATCATGATCTCGCACAAGCTGAACGAGATTCAGCGCATCGCCGACCAGATCACCGTCATCCGCGACGGGCAGTCGATCGAGACGATGGACAAGGCCGACATCACGGAGGACCGCATCGTGACGTCGATGGTCGGCCGCTCGATCGAGAACCGCTATCCATCGCGCACGCCGAAGATCGGAGAGACGATCTTCGAGGTGAAGAACTGGTCGGTCTACCACCCGCTGCATCCGGAGCGGCAGGTTATCAAGAACATCAATCTCAATGTCCGCAAGGGCGAAGTCGTGGGCATTGCCGGGCTGATGGGCGCCGGGCGCACCGAATTCGCCATGAGCGTGTTCGGGAAAACCTACGGCACCAACATCAGCGGCGAGGTGTTCCTGCACGGCAAGCGCGCCGATACCTCGACCGTCGGCAAGGCGGTCGCCGGCGGCCTCGCCTATGCCACCGAGGACCGCAAGGTCTACGGGCTGAACCTGATCGACCACATCAAGCACAATGTGACTATCGCCAATCTGCCGGGCGTCTCCAGAAGCGGCGTCATCGATGACATGGCCGAACTGAAGGTCGCCAACGAGTACCGCAAGAAGACGAACATCCGCTCGTCCAGCGTCTACCAGATCGCCGGCAACCTTTCGGGCGGCAACCAGCAGAAAGTGGTGCTGTCGAAATGGCTGTTCGCCAATCCTGACATGCTGATCCTCGACGAGCCGACGCGTGGCATCGATGTCGGCGCGAAATATGAGATCTACACGATCATCAACAAGCTGGCTGACGAGGGTAAGGGCATCCTTGTCATCTCGTCGGAAATGCCGGAACTGCTGGGTATCTGCGACCGTATCTACGTGCTGAACGAGGGTCGTATCGTCGGCGAACTGGCAAGCCACGAAGCCAGCCAGGAAAAGATCATGCGGGCGATCGTGCGCGGCACGGCCCGGGAAGAACAGTTGGAAAGGGCAGCCTCATGAGCACCGAAGCCACACCGGGCGTAAGTGCCGCAAGGGCATCGATGCAGCAGGCAATGAAGGAGAACCTGCGCGAGTACGGGCTCGTTCTCGCGCTGGTCGCCATCATGGTCTTCTTCCAGGTCATGACCAACGGCATCCTGTTCCTGCCGGTGAACCTGACGAATATCGTCCTTCAGAACTCCTACATCATCGTCATGGCGCTGGGCATGCTGCTGGTGATCGTCGCCGGCCACATCGACCTTTCGGTCGGCGCCGTCGCGGGATTCATCGGCGCTGTCGCGGCGATTCTGATGGTCGACTACGGCATGAATCCGCTGCTGGCCGGCTTCCTGTGCATCGCGGCTGGTGCTGTCATCGGCGGCATACAGGGCTACTTCATCGCCTTCATGAAGATCCCCTCCTTCATCGTGACGCTGGCAGGCATGCTGGTGTTCAAGGGCCTGCTGCTCAACGTGCTCAGCGGCCGTTCCGTCGGGCCCTTTCCGCCGCTGTTCCAGCTTCTGAGCGCCGGGTTCATCCCCGACGTCATAGGGCCGTTGCGGCTCGTCGCGCCGACGCTCAATGCCGCCGGCGCGCCGATACCCAACACCGGCATCGTCCTCCATTCGACGACAATGGTGATCGGCATCCTCATCGTTCTGGCGATGCTCTACTTCGCCTTGAAAAGCCGCAGGGACCGCGAGAGCCATGGCTACGATGCCGAGCCATTCGCCTTCTTCGTCATCAAGAATCTGGTGATGGCCGGCATCCTGCTGTTCCTGATGTACAAGTTCGCGTCGTTCAAAGGCTTGCCGAACGTGCTGGTGGTCATGGGCATCCTGATCGCGCTGTTCGTCTTCATCACCAAGCGCATGACCTTCGGCCGGCGCATCTACGCGATGGGCGGCAACGTCAAGGCGGCGGCACTTTCCGGCATCCATACCGAGCGTCTCACCTTCTACATCTTCGTCATCATGGGCATGCTGGCCGCACTTGCCGGCCTGATCTACTCGGCACGCCTCAACATGGCGACGCCGAAGGCCGGCGCCGGCCTCGAACTCGACGTCATCGCGGCTGTCTTCGTCGGCGGCGCATCGGCGCTGGGCGGCGTTGGACAGGTGACCGGCGCAGTGATCGGCGCTTTTATCATGGGCATCATGAATAACGGCATGGGCGTAATGGGCATCAATATCGACTGGCAGCAGGTCATCAAGGGAATGGTCCTGCTCGGCGCGGTCGTATTCGACGTCTACAACAAGAATAAGGCTTGAGCCGGCAGGAGGTAGCCGCAAGCAGCAATTAAGAAACGGCAGCGCCAGTGCAAAAGAGCGGATAGAAGCCCGGCGAACAAGTCGGATCGGCGTGACCGGAATCGTTACTGCAAAAATATGAGCGCGCGGCGGCAAGCGTCCGCTGCGCGGTGGCGAAGTATTGCGTCCTGCATGCCCAACGGCATGGCAGGCGCTGGAAAAGACGGAGGCGAGATGCTTATTTCCCAGATTTCAGGTCCCGACGGATTGAGTTCCGTAGTGGTTCGCGACAATGGCGAGGCCCGTTTGGTCAAGGGGGCGAAATCGGTCTATGCGCTTGCGCTTGAGGCCGTGCGCGCCGGCAAGCCGCTGGATGCCGTCATAGAAGAGCGTGGCCGAGGCGAAGCGGTGGATCTCGAAGCGGCTTATCGCGAAGGCCGCGTCATGTCGCCGATCCGTCATCCTGATCCCGCACATCTCTATGTAACAGGAACAGGTCTTACGCATCTCGGGTCCGCCGCGACGCGCGACGCCATGCATAAGACGGTGAATGCGGAGGAAAAGCTCACCGATTCCATGAAGATGTTCCGCATGGGGGTCGAGGGCGGCAAGCCGGCCGATGGCAAGCCCGGCGTGCAACCGGAATGGTTCTACAAGGGCAACGGCACGATGATCGTCGATCCGGGAAAGCCGCTGTCGTCGCCCGCCTTCGCACTCGATGCCGGCGAGGAGCCGGAAGTCGCCGGCATCTATATCATCGGCGATGATGGAACGCCGTTCCGGATAGGCTTCGCGCTTTCAAACGAGTTCTCCGATCACGTCACCGAGCGGATCAACTATCTCTATCTCGCGCATTCCAAACTGCGCAATGCCTCCATAGGGCCGGAAATTCTGGTCGGAAAACTGCCCGACGATCTGCACGGCACATCCCGGATTCTGCGGGGAGGAAAGACCCTCTGGGAAAAGCCGTTCCTATCGGGCGAGGCGAACATGTCTCATACGATAACCAATTTGGAGCATCATCACTTCAAGTACGACCTGTTCCGGCAGCCTGGCGATGTTCATGTCCACATGTTCGGGACTGCGACACTGTCTTTTGCCGACGGCGTAAAGACCGAAGCGGGCGATGTTTTCGAGATAGAGGCCAGAGGCTTCGGCCTGCCCTTGCGCAATGCTCTTAAACTTGACGCCGACACGCCGACCGAAGTCCGCGCCCTGTAAGGAGCATTCGATGAAAGAGGCAACATATCCGAGCCTTGACGGGCTTCCCGTAGTCATTTCGGGCGGCGCAAGCGGCATCGGCGAGGCGCTGGTGCGGGCTTTCGCGGCACAAGGCGCCAAGGTCGGGTTCGTCGATCTGGCCGAAGCCGACGGCACTGCGCTAAGCGCCGAGCTTTCGGAGCAGGGCGGCAGCGTGATGTTCCAGCGCTGCGACGTCACCGACATCGACGCCTATCGCGCGGCGATCGGCGCGATCGAGGTGGCGCACGGTCCGACGCTTGCATTGGTCAACAACGCGGCAAACGACACGCGCCACGACTGGCGGGACGTGACGCCCGACTATTTCGACACCCGCATCGCCGTCAACCTGCGCCACGCTTTCTTTGCTATCCAGGCTGTGGCGCCCGGCATGATTGCGGCGGGCGGTGGCTCGATCGTCAATTTCGGTTCCGTCGGCTGGATGATGGCGAGCGGCGGCTACCCGGGTTACGCCGCTTCAAAGGCTGCCACGCATGGCATGACGCGTTCCTTCGCACGCGATCTCGGCAAGCATGGCATCCGCGTCAACACGCTGGTGCCGGGATGGGTGATGACGAAGCGGCAGCTCGATCTCTGGGTGGACGATGCGGCCAATGAACTGATCGACCGAAGCCAGTGCCTCACTGGCCGGGTCATGCCCGACGATATTGCGCGCATGGCTTTGTTTCTGGCGTCTGACGATTCAAGAATGTGTTCGGCCCAGAATTTTGTCGTAGACGGCGGCTGGGTGTAACCGCCGAGCCGGGTTGGACTGATTTCCGCCGACCGGCTTGCTTCGCTTGCATAAGGAACGGCCGGCCGGCTGACCGTATCTGTTCATTTTGATGTACGCCTTATCCCAATGAGGGTCGCCTGATCTTCCCCTTCCCGGTGTTATAAATGAGCTGGTCGGGAAATTCTTTCTTCCAGGCAGGAACCAGAAGCTCTACCGCGAGTTTCGATCCGCCGAGAGCAAGTCGGGAGGTCTGTGTTGAACCATCAGTTCGTTGCACCGGTAGCGGTAGCAGACGCGCCTAATTCGTCGGTTCATGTCATCGAGAATGCCGACAGCGCGGCTGAATTCCTTTCCAAGAAATGGCCGGCTTTTCGCGGTCCCCGCCATGCCGACGCCTACGCAGCCTCCGTCATGGCTATTGCCGGAAGAGAAACCCTTCTGGTTGCCCGCGATGCTTTCATAGCCGCCGCCCGCGAGGCCGATATTTTGGTCGAAGGCGGGCAGGTCTGACCGGACCGATTTTCCGGAACTCCGATGCGGCAATCGATTCAGCGCAGGACCAAGAAATGAGCGACCATGTTTTTCCCGTTCCTGTTGAAGTCAACCTGGACGCGGAGCATCGGCGCATCATCGCTACGGCATGGGAAGGCATCGAATTCCTGTCGCAGAACAGGCCGGCGATGCCCGGTCCGAAATACCAGGCCGCACTCCGCATCTGCCGCGACACACTCGATGGATGGCAGCCCGTGCGGAAAGCGCGGCAGGCATTCATCGCAGCGGCACGCGAGGCGCATATCCTCGCCAAAGGCTGAGCGTCAAACAACCCTGCTTGACCACGACTTTTCTTTTAACATTCCTGCAACTTAGCCGGCGGTTCAGCGTTGAGTTCTGTCACCGCGACAGAACTGCTGTGCAACGACAAGCGCCCAATCAGTCGATTACTATGAGAGCAACTGTTTGTGTTCGGCTATCGATAGGCCGCTAAAAGTCGAGCAATGCAGAAAAAAGGATGATATTCTGAGCTCGCAATGCGTTTCTGGGAGGAAACACATGGATAGGTTGCAGTTTTTTATGCCGGTCCGGCTCGTTGCCGGGTCCGATGAAATCGTGACGGAAATCTACAGCGTCGATCAGGCGCTCGACTTTCTGCAGGCGTGGCCCGTCGGCCGACAAGGCCCGGTATATCGCACGACTCTGAAAGCCTGCACGGCTGCCATGATCGATCAGGTAACTGCGGAGGATGCAAGGCGATCCTTCATGGCCTTTTCCCGCATGACAGGTCTGCTTTCGCGCGATGCCACCATCCCGCCGGCGCCGGACCCTGATGCCTGGATGAGGCCTGCCGCCAAGTAGGATCGCATCGCCTGGGCCTGTCACGATCGGAATTCAGGGAGCGGCAGGCCTTTCGCGTGGACTCGCAGAAGCCGGGATCGTAAGCTCCGTGTGGTGCGTCTCCGGCGAGGAATGATTTTTGACCACCGACCGCGTGACACGGAGACTGGCTGCGATCCTGGCCATCGATATGGTCGGTTACTCGCGGCATATGGAAGCTGATGAGACAGGAACCATCAGCCGACAAAAAACTCATCGCCAGGAACTGATCGACCCTATCCTGCACGAGCATCACGGCCGGATCGTCAAGACCACCGGCGACGGCCTGCTGGTCGAGTTCGTCAGCGTCGTCGATGCGCTCGAAAGTGCGGTGCGGATTCAACGGGCGATCGCCAAAGCCGAAGCTTCGTTGCCCAGGGAGCGACGCATGCAGTATCGCGCCGGTATCAATCTGGGTGACATCGTCATCGACGGCGACGACATTTTCGGCGACGGCGTGAATCTCGCGGCCCGCCTCGAGGGTCTTGCCGACCCGGGCGGCATTTCGATCACGGCCAGCGTCTTCGAACAGGTCGTCGGCAAGCTCGACCTTGCCTTCGACGACATGGGCGAGCAGGAGGTCAAGAACATTCGCAAACCGGTCCGTGTCTACCGGGTTCGCCTCGAAATCATGCCCGAAAAAAGATCCGCTTCGTCTCGTGGCGTTCCGGAAGCCTCCGGCAAGCCTTCGATCGCCGTGCTGCCGTTTCAGGACATGAGCCCCGAAATGGACCAGGAATATTTTGCCGACGGCATTGCCGAAGACATCATCACCGAGCTCTCGCGTAACCACGCCTTCTTCGTTACGGCACGAAATTCCTCGTTCACCTACAAGGGCAAGGCTGTCGACGTGAAAAAGACAGCCGGCGAACTGGGTGTCCGCTACCTGCTGGAAGGCAGTGTGCGCAAGGGCGGCAAACGCATCCGCATCACGGCCCAGCTCATCGACGCGGCCTACGGCAATCACGTCTGGGCTGAGCGCTACGACCGCGAACTCGACGACATATTCGCCGTGCAGGATGAAATCACGGCCAGCATCGTCGGGGTCGTAGCACCGGAATTGATCGGCGCAGAAATGCAACGCGCACGCCGCAAGGATCCCGCGAGCCTCGACGCCTGGGATTCGGTGATGCGCGCCAACTGGCATGCCTGGCGCCTGACCGAAGAGCACTGTGCGGAAGCGCGGAAATTCGCAGATCAGGCGCTCGAGCTCGATCCGCGCATGGCGAGAGCCATGGTTGTTCATGCGACCTGCGACATCTGGGATGTGCTCTACGCGCGGGGCGGTCATCCCGGGCAGTTGCTGGCGAGGGCCCAGGAAATGGCGACCAGGGCAGTGGAATTGGACGGCCGCGATGCCGAAGCTCACACCATACTTGGTGGCGTGGCCTTGTTCATGCGCCGTTACGACGAGTCTTTCCGAAGGCTGGACACGGCGCTGACGATAAACCCCAACCTGGCCTTTGCGCATATGTGGGGCGGCGGTGGCTACGCTTTGTCCGGAGACAGCGAAAACGCTCGCGAAAGCCTGAAGGAGGCCTTGCGGCTCAGCCCGCGCGATCCGGCCAATTACTGGACCTTTGCCTTTCTCGGACTGGCTGAATTTGCCGATGAACATTACGATGAAGCCATCGAATGGGGCCTGAAGGCCATCCATCTTTACCAGAGCTTCCCGACGGCACATCGCCTCCTCGCTGCAAGCTACGGCATGCTGGGCCGCGTAGATGAGGCCCGCGCCGCTGTCGCGGAGCTGCTGCGCATCGCACCGGGTACGAATATCGCCAGCACACAGGCTGGCGTACCCTGGAAGGACGGCAAAGTGATGGAACGCTACCTCGACGCGCTGCGCCAGGCTGGCTTGCCGGAATAGACCGCACCAAACACCTGCCTTTGCCTGCAGAAAAAGATGCTATAATCAATTGAACGTTGATTCAGCATGCCGACAAATGAAGCTGACCGTGCACGGTTGACCGTGTATCGACTGATCCGATATCCGCAAGGTAGGAAAATCGCTGCACGCAGCGGTTCCTTCCCTGAATGAACGAGTTAACGCCAAGATGCTGTCAGAAGACAACCGAAGGCCGGGTGCCGACGCCGACAGGCATAACGATTCAGCTGCGCGTGCCGTCAGGCTTGGCCCGGGTCTTTTCAACCTTCTGTTCAAGGATTGCAAACCCGAGCGCTTTCGCGCGGGCGAGCATCTTTTCATGCAGGAGGATATGCCGGAACGCCTTTACGGCGTCCTGAGCGGTACCGTCGAAATTTCCATCTATTCCTCCAGCGGGAAAAAGCTCGTCGCCAATATGGAACTGTCGCAGAGCCTGATCGGCGAGATCGGCGTGCTGGACGGTCAGCCCCGCACGGCGACGGCGACATGTCTCACCGATTGCGAGCTGGTTTCCGTCAGCCGCAACCAGCTCTTCGACAGGATCGAAAAGAACCCTCCCCTTGCCCGCGCCATAATCGAATTGCTTTGCGCCCGCCTGCGATGGGTAAGCGGCGAGTTGGGAGATCACGCGCTCCTGAAGATCGAGGCGCGCCTTGCGAAGCGCTTGAACTTCCTTTCCGGGCATATGGGCGATTCCGGAGGATGGATACTGATATCGCAGACCGAGCTTGCCGAATTTCTCGGCGCGACCCGGGAATCGGTGAACAAGATCCTGAACGACTGGCGCGGCCGCTCCCTGATCGAAATGAAGCGGGGCGGCATTCGCGTCAAGGACCGGCAGGCGCTGCAGGACATCGCCGATTTTGAGGACGGCTGATCGGCCAAAGGCTTACAGCCGTGAAATCAGATACTGCATGGCTGAGCGGCTCGGCATGAAGAAATAACCCCCGCCGCGCGTAGTCACAAAACTCGGAAGCTTCTCCAGCACGATGCTTCCCTCAGGCGACGGGATCGAAAAGCGGCCTGCATCGTCTTTCTGCGTGCCGATCGCCGGGTCCTTTTCCTGCAGGCCGTTGAAGGAGACGGCGGAAACCCAGCTTTGCTGCATGAACTCATATTGGCGCTCGATATCGGCGTTGAGACACATGAACAGCAGGCCCTTTTCGCCATCCTTCTCATAGGTTCTGCCGACGCGCAAAATGCGGTGCCGCTTGTTGATCTTGATCTGAGCCGCACGGTCTTCGCCCAGTGAATCGCGCGGGTTCGACCGGCGCACATGCGAGCCCAGCGGGCATTGCAGTCCTTGCGGGTCCTCGTCGGCAAAGGAGAAATCATTGTCCGGTTCACGCGCACCACGGGCGTTTGGATTGCGCACCAGCGATGTCCCATCCTGCCAGCGCCCGACCATCTTGGCAGCGATCCAGTGAGGCGTTATGGCGGCATTGTTCGACTTACGCCGGTGTTCCTTCGCCGCCGCCTGACAGAAGCCGTGAAACTTTTCGACGTGCTGCTCTATCTGGCGCATGACGACGAAAGTACCGTTCCTGCCAAAATCGCGAAGATCGGATTCGCAGCCGAACAGCGGCAATTCCTCTTTCTCGATCTCCGGCAGAATACCGGTTCGATCGAGCGACGACGGGATTGTCGGCGTCGGAGGATAGAAGCCGAGTTCGTCCTTGTAGCCGAAGAGGAACTCGCCCGGCGCAACCTGATGCATCGGATCGACCGGCTTGCTTGAGCGCGGGGTGCCGTTGATTACCGGCTGCGAGATGCCGTCGGCAAAGCCGAAATGCTCGAAGGCCAGGTCCCCCTTGCGATTAACGGCAAGCGGCAACTGCGCGGCAATTGTCATTCCGGCCGCTTTCGTCTCTTTCTCGAACGCAGCGACGTTCTGCTTGAGGATTTTCTCATCGTCGGCGTAGAACACCACCACCGCATCAACGGGCTTTTCAGGCGAGCCCCAGTCCCATTTTTCCGGCGCACTGTTTCCGACGTCGTCGAGCACGCGGCTTCTGGCCGGGCTGCCCATCCCCTGCCGAAAGACGGACGGGAATGTCGACAGGCCTCCGTTTGCAGCGGCATCGTCAAGTCCGAGACGCACCAGGCCTTGCGGGCCGAACATGGCGACCGTCGCGCAATCCTTCGGCAATTGGTTCGCGAAGCTAGTTCTAAGGGCAACGTATTTCAGCCATGCCTTGCGCTTTGTGCGCGGAAGTCCATCCGGTATGCGCACGGCAACCATCTGGCCGAGATGCAGCGGGCCTAACGGGCCGAAGAAGATCGTTTGTATCTCTCTCGTTTCCAGCGTGCCGGGCGGACGGGGCGTGGAGCCGAACAGGCCAAGCCAATCGCGCGCCTCGCTTTCCGTCTCGGCCTTGGCGATGCCCGAGCGAATGAGCGAGTTCATGCGTATGCGGCCGGTGTTGAGTTCCGGATAGGCGGAGTACCAAAACAATGTCGGTATCTGCTGCAACCGCGCCCAACGCTTGAACCGGTCGCCATCCGTCGCACCCTTCCAGAACAGCGCGCGCGCACGCGGAAAGCCGAGCGTGTTGCTCCAGACACCCGTCAGGCCGAGATGGGCCTTGGCTATGAAGTCCTCCAGATAGCTTTCCCAGCTGCCGCCGTAATTGCTGAAAAACATAAGTTTGTTGGTGCCTGGCAGAAGCACCCATCGGGCGAAATGGATGGTGTTGATGCCAGAGAGAAAGCCGGGTCGATAGATGCTCTTCGCCGAGATGGAGATTATGTAGAAGGCCAGCCGCAATGCGAGCCTTCTCATCGTGCTGGGCTTCATGACCGAGATCGCGGTCAGATTGTTCTGCAGGATATGGTTTTCGCGTGAGATTATCGTTTCGAGACGGTCGGGATCGACAGAGGTTTCGCTCGGCACATCGCGTTTTTCGAGGCGTCTCAACCCCAGGTAAAGCAGCCCACCTATTATGCCGAAGAATACGATAAGCCCGCCAAGGGTAAGTCCCAATGCGAGGATGCTAAGGAAGGCGATCCGAATGACACCGCCCCCGAGACCAAAGGTCAAATTGAAGGTCATCCACCATAAGACAAGCAGCATGATCACCGTCGGGAAAAATACCCATGGCGCCTTGAAAGTCATCCAGGCGGCACGCCAGCCGCTGCCTCCGGGCAATTCCAGCAAACCTTCGGCAGGCTCCAGCGCCCAGCCATAGTCCTTGTTTTCAGCAAGGCGCTCTCTGACCTTGGCCAGCGTCTTGCCTGCATTCTCGCCGCCGGGCCTATCCATCGTTGCTATGATCTGCCGCGCCGCGTTTTCAAGCTTTGCCTCGGCGTGAATGCGCGCAACCGAATGCCCCGGCGTGCCGGAGAAGACCAGACCGGCGTTGCTGCCAAACAATTGCGAAATCTTGACCGCATGCTTGCGCATGAGCGTTTCGAGCGCTTCCGCGCTGCTTAGGCCGCCCGCTTCCTCGAATATCCCCCTGACGAGATGACCGGCGGTCGCGGCAAAATTGTCCATCACGGCTTCATCCGTCCCATCTCCGGACAGCTCAAGGACAAGATGCGCTTCATCATCGCTCTTCTCATCCGCAGGTTCCGCCTTGCAGGCCACGGCAAGGCTCGCGAAATGAATGGAGCCATTCGCATCGAGTGCGGCAGCAATCTGGCCAGTGGCGGGATTGCCAAACGCGGCAACCTTTTCGCGCAAGGCTTTCAACGAGACGCCAGGTTCTACCTTGCAGATTACGGTGACCATGGAATGTGTCATGGTCTTTGAAAGCGGCGAGGTTTCGAAATCGACCTTCAGGCTCTCCGGATAGGCTCCGAGAGAGTTGAGCTTGCCTGCCCTTCCCTTTGCCCGCCGCACACCCTTCTTCGTGAACAAGGCGCGAAATGCCTCGGCGATCTGTATCTTCGCCATCGCCGCGCCGATGCACTGGTGGATGCCATGGCCGAAGAGAAGATAGTCGCGGGCCGGACGGTTGGTGTCGAATTCGTCCGGCCGTTCGACGGCATCGGAATCAAACATTGCCGAGAACGTCGCCGGCATCACGGATGTCCCCGCCTTGACCGTGCGCTCGCGCGACGTTCCCTTTGCAATGACGACGTCCTGTGCCGCGTAGCGGAATGGCCCGAACCAGATCGGCTTGAACCGCATCGCCTCGCGGATCGCCCGGTCGAGTTGTTCGTTGTCACCATCGGCTACGGCATCTTCGACTGCTTTCTGCGCTTCCGGGCGCGAAAGGATCACATCGAGGCAATTGCCCGCCGCCAGAAGATTTGTCGGCGCAAAACCGGCTATCATGCCGAGCATGATGGAATGAACTTCGCCCAGGCTCACCGCCGGTGTGTCACGGTCGAGCATTTCGACGAGACGGCCGAGCGGCGTTTCCCGATCCGTGCGCCCCTCGCGAACCGCCTGGATCGAGAGATCCACCGCCCTTGTCATATGGGCCGCAGCGACGACTGCGAGTTCGCGGACTATCGGCTTTCCGCCCGGATCGCCGAAGAAAAGCCCGCTCAGCGCATTCGACCAGTCGACGAACTCATTGTCGTCGTCGATCGTCATTCCGTAATAGTCCCTGCAGATGCGCGCCGGCACGATCTTCAACAGATGGCGCACGACATCGAAGCCCGGCCCGGCCCGCTGCATGATTTCCTGTGAATGTTGTGCGGCTATCTCCCTTACCTTCCAGCCGATCTCGTCCACGGGAAAGGCACTGAGGACCGTTGACTTCATGCGCCGGTATGTTGGCCCATCCTGCATGCCAAGGATGAAGTTGAACCCGCCGGCGATTTCCGTCATTTCGGGGCCGTAGGGGGTTTCGAAGACATCCTGCCGCTCAAGGATTTCGCGGACATCGGCATTTCTGGTCACCAGCAGGAATTTGCCGATCCTCAGCATGGGCCAAAAGCGTCGGAGGACGCGGAACACCGTACGCGGTTCCGGGGCAAGCGGGCTCAGAACTCGTCCGATCAGGCTCTTGGTGGTGCGAAGGCGCTCTATGTTGAAGGCCGGCAGTTCCGCAGCAGGACGCTGCGTCTTCTGCGCCTCGAGAATGCCGTCATAATATTTGGTTTTGATCATCGCCTCAAAGCCCCGGCGTCTTCAGCCATTTGGATGCCCAACGATGTGATCTATGGCGGCGCAACTGCGACGTATGTGAGTTGCTTCACAGTGCTGCCCGGCCTTGCCTCAATCTCGTTGCGCCAACTCGAAATTCTCGATCAGATAGGTGTTTGCCGACTTTTCGGTGAAGGGTATCCACGCCACGCGATCAATCGAAAAATCCGGATGGCGCGTCTCGAAAATAGCGCGTTCCCGCTTCGCCTCGTTTATCCTTCCGCTTCGCGCGAGCGCGCCAACCTTGAGAAAGCGGGCGTAGAAATACCCCGGAGAAAGGTCGAGTGACCGATTGGCGGTCTCGATCGCGGCATCCCAGTCATGCATGAAGGAGTGGGCAGCGGTCAGTTCCCCGAGATTGTGGAAACCATAGATATCGAAGGGGCTCAGCCGTTCGGCATCGAGCAGCAGGGGCATAGCCTGCCTCGCCTGCCCGAGAAGAAGGTGGGCACTGCCCATGGCTGAGCGCGCGAAGGCAAAGCTCGGATTGATATGAAGTGCTTCGCCAAGATGCTCCAGCGCCAGTTTCGGGCGTCCGCGCATGATTTCCGTGATACCGAGATGAGCGTGCGGCCGCGCATCCTGGCTGTCCATCAACAGCGCCTTGCGCGAGAAATCGACCACCTTGGCAAGGTCCTCGATGTGACCGAAGCGCAGCCAGGCCCGCCAGAAATACCACCAGGCAAGTTCGTTGAGCACTGCCGAGGAATTCGGATCTTCCACAAACGCCTTCTCGAAAAACTCGAGCGCGAGCTTGGTGTCCTCGCTTGTGCGCCGCTGCATGTGCCAGCGCCCGCGCCTGACGAGTTGCCACGTTTCCATGCTTTCCCAAGGCACCTGGAACGTGCGCACCTGCTCTGCCCGGTCAACCTCCTTTTCCAGGATGGAAACGATTTCGCCACCGATCTCGTCCTGAAGGTCGATAATGCCGGTGAAATCGCGGTCGAAGCGCCGCGACCAGACCTGCCGCCCGTTGGAAGCATCGGCAAGATTGACGTGAACGCGTATCTTGCCGCCGCCATGGGCAAGCTTTCCGCTGACGATGTAGCGCGCGCCCAAAGCGTTGCCGACAAGCCGCGTGCCGAGTGTATCGTCGCGAAACTGGAAACTGGAGCTCCTGGCAATCACCGGCAGCCATCTGGTATTCGAAAGACCCTGGATGATGTCTTCAGCGATACCTTCGGCCATATATTCGATTTCGCGACCGTCACCCTCGATACCGAACGGCAGTACCGCAACCGCAGGCGGCCCGCTCGGCGCCGGGTTTGGTCGGGCTGACCCATATAGACCCGCAATCGCAGGAGACGGCTTGCCTCCGCGCGCGGCGATGAAGACCTGAACCGGCAAGGCGATATTCTTGAGCGAGAATTCACCAAGGTCCGTGAATTCGGCGACGGACTTGTCCCTCACGTGATGCCAGGTCGTCTTGGATATCGCGAGGCCATCATGCGGGGCGAATTCCTGAATGCGGGCGGCGATGTTCACATCGTCGCCATACAGGCTTTCATCCCGCACGATCACATTGCCCGTGTTGATGCCTGCGCGAAACGGCATGCGTATCTCTTCGGGAGCAGAAGCATTGATCGCTGCTATCTTCTCCTGAAAGTCAAACGCCGCCCGCAAGGCGTCGATCGGCGTGCCGAACTCTGCCATGATACTGTCGCCGGCGGCGCCGAAGGTTCGGCCGCCGAAGGAAGTGCAACTCTCGACAATCACTCCTCTCCGTTCCTCGAACGCGGAAACAGCGGCCTCGTCGTTGAGGCCCATCAGGCGTGAGAAGCCCACCGCATCGATGGAAATTATAGTCGCGAGCTGACGCGTATACTGCCGCTCAGCCATATCCCCCTGTTACCTTTTCGTCCCCGGTATGAAAAGTTACCGCCTTGATCTGCAAGCCGCAATCGAAATTGCTCATTTGACCTTGCTTTCTTCAAGTCACGAATCTGTTTCAATGCTTGGTTATTCTTCAATCTGCATTTCGGCAAATCACCCACCGATAACAAAATCAATGAATGTAACAAGCTTCACATACGAATCTCCGCAGGAGATGCATCGTGCGCTGAGCCTGGGAAAGAAATTCCCGGCAAACCGGATATATATGAGGAAGTAAGCCACATGATATCTATTTCAGCACACAGCAGCGCGAGGTATCCTACCAGCCCTGCAATCACCCCTTCTTCGGAAGAGATCAACCTTGAACGACAACCTACGGAAGATCGATCGCTTGTTCTGATCGATTGCCGCGCACTTACCCGGGAATGTCTGTCACGCAGCCTGGCGGGACAGGGCAGCCTTCGGGAAGTCGCAGCATATAGCTCGCTTGAAGACTGGCGGGAAAACACCGATCTCCACCTGCCTCCGGCTGCGATTCTCCTGCATATCGGCGCAAACAAGGTCACAGACGCCGAAGTCAGCGCGGAAATCCGGGAAGTCGTGTCCGAGTTCAAGTCGATACCGGTCGTGATTCTTGCCGATCTCGACGACCTCACGCAGGTCTTCACCGCTCTCGATTGCGGGGTCAAAGGCTATATCCCGGCGTCGGTTGGCGTTGAGATATGCGTCGAGGCGATCAAGCTGGCATTGGCCGGCGGGGTCTTCGTGCCGGTGAGCAGCGTGCTTGCCATGCAGGACGCCTTCCTGTCCGCCAAGCCAAAGCGTTCCGCCATCGCAGATCTGTTCACGCCGCGTCAGGCCGACGTTGCCGAAGCCCTGCGCCGCGGCAAGGCGAACAAGGTCATCGCCTATGAACTGAACCTGCGCGAAAGCACGGTGAAGGTTCATATCCGCAACATCATGCGCAAGCTGAAAGCGACGAACCGCACGGAAGTCGCCTATAAGATGAAGGATATTCTGCCGTTCGAAACAGCTTCCGCCTGACCAAAAAAAGCGCTGGACAAAATGCGCACGAAATTTCGACTTAGGGGTTTTTACTTCTACACACGGCCTGCGCGCTTCGCTGAGAGCGTGCTGTCGTTCATTTGCCTATGCGATCAGCCGAACGAAAAACGCACTGTTCGCTAAGTGCAGAACGCGTGAGCTGATGACGAATCCCAGCTCACCCAGACCGGTTGGCCCGGTCGCAGGCTGCCAGCAGCCTCATGGCCGAAAGGCAAGCGCACCGAAAGCACTTCTTGCGTGGCGGTCTCAGTCAGCACATGTGTATTATTGCCGAGAAATGTCACGTCCTTGACCGTTGCCGCAAGGCTTCCGGCAGTTGAAACCGGCGTCGACGACAGAGTGAGCCGTTCAGGCCGCAACATCACCGCAGCTTCGTTTCCAGGCCGTGCGCTACCATGCACCGAAACCGCCGGCAGGATGAGATGCTCGCCGATGCGAATGTCGGCGCTCTTCCCGTCCGTGGCTTCGATCCTGCCCTTGAGGAAATCGCTGTCGCCAATGAATTCCGCCACGAACCGGGTTGCCGGATTAGCGTAGAGCTCGGTGCCAGTACCAACCTGGTCGATAACGCCCTTGCTGAACACCGCGATGCGGTCCGACAAGCGTAGCGCCTCTTCCTGATCATGGGTGACATAAAGGATGGTAACGCCGGTCTCTTGATGAATGCGCCGGATTTCGTACTGAATCTCCTCGCGTAGCTTCTTGTCGAGCGCCGACAATGGCTCGTCCATCAAGAGCACTGGCGGATCGTAGGCCAGCGCACGCGCCAACGCCACGCGCTGCTGCTGTCCGCCCGACATTTTTGCCGGCATCCGGTCCTCGAAGCCCTCCAGCCGCACCAATTTGAGCGCCCGGCGCACAGCCGCATCGACTTCCGCCTTCGGCTTGCGGCGAACACGCAGCGGAAAAGCGATGTTCTCGCCCACCGACAAATGCGGGAAAAGCGTGTAGCGCTGGAACACCATGCCGATATTGCGCTTGTGCGGCGGCGTATCGAGTAATGTGCGCCCGTCCAGCAAAATATCGCCGGAAGTCGGGTTTTGAAGACCCGCCAGTATATAGAGCGTCGTGCTCTTCCCCGAGCCGGACGGTCCCAGGAAGGTCATGAACTCGCCCTGCGCTATGTCGAGCGTGACGTCGTTTACCGCAGTGACGTCGCCATATGCCTTCCGGATGTTCCGGATCTGGAGAAAGGGCGTCGTCATTTTTTCATTCCTTTGCGCACAAGGGCGGCAAGCAGCATCAGCGCTATCGTGAAGAGAACCAGCAGCGTGGAAGCAGCCGCGATGACCGGAGTGAGATCCTGCCGCAGCGTGGTCCATATCTTGACGGGCAATGTCTGCAGGGTTGGGCTCGCCATGAAGATCGCGACCACCACCTCGTCCCACGAAACGAGAAAGGAGAAGATCGCGGCCGCAAAGAGCCCATGGCTGATCGCAGGTAGCGTTACCCTGAACCGCGCCTCCCATGGACTTGCCCCGCAAAGAATGGCCGCGTCCTCGATCGACTTGTCGAAACCTTCGAGCGCGTTGCTGATCGAGATGACCGAGAACGGCAGTGCCAAAACAAGATGCGCGAGAATGAAGCCTAAGAATGTGCCGTTCAGCCCAATTTTCAGGAAGAACGCATAAAGCGCTACGGCCAGCACGACGACCGGCAGGATCATCGGCGTGACGAAGAATGCCCGCAGCACTTCGCGGCCGCGGAAGTTTCCGCGCGTGAGAGCAAGCGATGCAAACAGTCCGAGAACAACCGACAGGACCGTGACTGCTATGGCGATCCTGGCGCTGGTCCAGGCCGCCTCAAGCCATCGCGGGTCGGCAAACAGGTCGCGATACCAGCGCAGAGTCCAGCCCGGCGGCGGGAAAATCAGCCATTGCGAGTTGCCGAAGGACAAGGCCGCGATGAAGACGATAGGCAGCAGCAGAAACAGTGATACCAGCGCCGTGATCGTCACCAGTACCCATTTCCATGCGCCGAGGCGATCGAAATCAAGAAGCATTGTTTTATGCCCCCTGGCCGAGGCGGCCCGCACCGAAGAGGCGCAGCTGGATGCCGTAGATGCAGAGCGTCACCACCAGCAGGACGAAGGCAGCGGCTCCGCCCATGCCCCAGTTGACGAGCGACTGGACGAATTGCGCAATCATCTCGGCAAGCATCATGTTCGCGGTGCCGCCGAGCAATGCTGGCGTTACGAAGTATCCGAGCGACATCACGAAAACCATCAGGGCGCCGGCCGCGACACCCGGAAGCGCAAGCGGTATCAGCACGCGTGTCAGGCACTGCCAGCGTGTCGCGCCGCACAGTGAAGCGGCCTGAAGAATGGCGGGGTCGATTGCCTTGATGACACCGCGCAGCGGCAGGATCACGAAGGGCAGCATGATATAGGTCATGCCGATCGTCACCCCGACCAGATTGTTGACCAGCGCCAGCGGCTGGTCGATCAGGCCGAGGTTCATGAGCGTCTTGTTGATGACACCGGTGCGCTGGAGCAGAACCATCCAGGCATAGGTTCTTGCGAGCAGGTTCGTCCACATTGACAGGAGGAGGATTGCGAACACCACCGAAGCCCAGCGTGATGGCATGATGGCCAGCATCCAAGCCACCGGAAAGCCGATGACCACCGAAAGAGCAGTTACGACTGCGGACACCATGAAGGTGTTCAGGAAGATGCGCAGATAGGTCGAGGAGCCGAAAAGCGTTGCGTAATTGCCCAGCCCCGGTTCGGGTTCGAGAACGCTTCGAAGCAGCAGCCCTACCACCGGCACGACGAAAAATATCAGCAGCAGCAACAGCGCGGGCAGCGCATAGGCCCAGCCGCTCGTACCGCGCGCGCGTTCCGAGTTTCCTGCCGCCGTTGTTTCCGTCACTGCCGACATGCTGACTCCCAGGGTTGATGGAGCGGACATATCCGCTCAACATCAGGTCGGGCTTTACGATTGCCGCCGCATCCTCGACTGACGCGGCGGCATATCGATTACTCCGCCTGCCAGGCGTACCAGCGCGTGCCGATGGCATCGCGATTTGCCGCCCAGTAGTTCATGTCGGCATTCACCTGGCTTGCCGACTGTGCGTCGGGCAAAGTCTTGCGCATCGCCTCATCCATGAGGGCCGCCGAGCCAAGGTTCGTCGGCGCATAACCTGTGGCGATGGAAAAGTCCTTCTGCCCCTCGGCGCTGGTTGCAAGCGCAATGAACTTCATCGCCGCATCCTTGTTCTTGGAGCCTTTGGGCACCACGAGTGAATCCGCCGCCGTGATGTTTTGCTCCCAGGAGACGCCAACCTTGACGCCTGTCTGCTCCAGCGCCGTCAGGCGCCCATTCCAGAACATGCCGTAGGGCGCCTCGGCGGAAGCGAGAAGCTGCTGCGACTGCGCCCCGCCGGTCCACCAGACGATGTCGCCTTTTATGGTGTCGAGCTTCTTGAAGGCGCGATCGAGATCGAGAGGATAGAGCTTGTCCGCAGCCACACCGTCGGCCAGCAATGCCGCCTCGATCACGCCGGGTGCAGACCATTTGTAAAAGGTGCGCTTTCCGGGAAATTTCTGCGTGTCGAACAGGTCGGCCCAGGTCTTCGGGCCTTCGCTGACGGTGGCGGCGTTGTAGCCGATGACGAACGAATAGTAGAAGCTGCCGACGCTATAGTCCGTGACGAAGCGCGGATCGAGCTTCGATTTGTCGATGACGTTGAAGTCCAGCTTTTCGAGAAGGCCGTTCTGTCCCGCCTGCACGGCATAATCGCCTTCCGCGTCGACCACATCCCAAGAGACGCTTCCGGCCTCGACCATGGCCTTGATCTTACCGTAGTCGGTCGGGCCGTCCATCAGGACATTCGCACCCGTGGCACTGGCGAATTTGTCCGCCCATGCCGCTTTCTGCGCATCCTGGGTGGTTCCGCCCCAACTTGTGAATACAAGATCCGCTGCCGAGGCAGCACCAGTCAAACTCAACGCGGCAGCAACCACTGCCATCTTGATTGTTTTACGCATGTTCCCTTGTTCCCATTTTTGTTGTGTCGGTCAGTCATGTCGTGCGTCCGCACCAAGGCGCGGTTTCGTTCACCGCATCACGAATGGATCGGGGATCGGTTCGTCCGATGTCCTCAGCCAAACGGTCTTGGTACGCGTGAAGTCGAGTGCCGCTGCAAGTCCGCCCTCGCGGCCGTGTCCTGATTGGCCATAGCCGCCGAACGGCGCGATCGGCGAAACGGCCCGATAGGTGTTCACCCACACGACCCCGGCATGGATGCGCTTGATCATGCGGTGGGCCCGCGTAAGGTTCTGCGTGAACAGGCCGGAGGCGAGGCCGAACGGCGTGTCGTTCGCGAGCGCCAGCGCCTCTTCCTCGCTCGTAAAGCTCAGCACCGACAGGACGGGGCCGAACAGTTCCCGTTCGACCGACGGCGCCTTTACCTTCGTGCAGTCGATGATGGTGGGCGGATAGTAGAAGCCTGGTGTCTCGGGCATATGCCCGCCAGTGACAAGCTCGGCGCCAGCCGCAACCGAACGCGCGACGATGTCGCCAATGAGTTCGCGCTGGCGGTTCGTGCAGAGCGGTCCCACTTCGGTGTCCATATCGAGCGGCGAACCGATTTTCACCGCCTCGGCCTTTGCCTTGAGAATGGCGAGGAAGCGATCTTTCACAGATGCCTCGACGATCAGCCGCGAGCCGGCAACACAACTCTGCCCCGTTGCGGCGAAAATGCCTGCGACCTGCGCATTGGCAGCACTTTCGAGATCGGCATCGGCAAAGACGATGAACGGCGACTTGCCGCCGAGTTCGAGCGAAGTGCTGGCCAGGTTCTCGGCCGAATTGCGCACCACCTGTCTCGCCGTTTCCGGCCCGCCGGTGAAGGCGATATGCGCGACCTTCGGATGCCGGGTAAGTGCTGCGCCACAGGTCGCTCCGAAGCCAGTCAGCACATTCACGACGCCCGCCGGGAACCCTGCCTCATGCACGAGGCGCGCAAATTCGAGCAGAGGCGCGGGACCATCCTCCGACGCCTTGACGACAAGCGTGCAGCCGGCAGCCAAGGCTGGCCCGATCTTGACGGCGGCAAGAAACAACTGGCTGTTCCAGGGAACGACCGCCGCGACCACGCCAACTGGCTCGCGCCGAAGCCAGACATCCATGTCCGGCTTGTCTATGGCGAGATGCGAGCCCTCGATCTTGTCGGCTAGCCCGGCATAGTAGCGGTAGTATTCGGCGACATAGGCGATTTGGGCCGAGGTCTCGCGAATGATCTTGCCGGTATCCTGCGTCTCGAGTTCAGCCAGCTTGGCAGCATTGCTAGCTACCAGATCGGCAAGCCGATAAAGCAGCTTGCCGCGCGCGGTCGCGGTCAATGCCGGCCACGCACCTGCATGGAGAGCTTTGTGCGCGGCGGTGACGGCGCTATCGACATCGGCTTCACGTGCCTCGGGCATTTCGGCCCAGGCGGCTCCGGTGGCCGGGTCAAGGCTTTCGAAGGAATGGGCACCATCCTCGAAATTGCCGTCGATATAATGCTGGAAACGTCTCATCGCCCTACCCCGCAAAGGCCGGCATGACGTCGGCGATGAAGCGTTCCAGCGACGCCTTCTTGCGCTCGAAGCTCATGCCGGTGTCGATCCAGAAGGAATATTCGTCGTAGCCGAGCGCCTCGTAGTGCTTGAGCCGCGAGATCACCTCCATCGGCGTGCCCACCACATTGTTGCGGCGCATGACGTCCGGGGCGTAGGTCGCATTCGCGGCAATTTCTTCCGCGCTTAACCGCTCGATCAGCCCCTGGCTGATTGGCTTCTCGTTTTTGAACCAGGCACCGAAGTAATTGTAATAAACGCTGATCTCGCGCGCCGCCTGCTCGATGTCGGCCTCATCAGTGCCGACATAGGTGTGGCGCAGCACCATGATCTTCGGCCGCGTAATTTCGGGATACTTCTCGCAGGCGTCATTGAAACGCCCCATCAGGCTTTCAACTTCCTCATCCCCGAACCAGAGCGGCGTCACCTGCACGTTGCAGCCATTGGCGACCGCGAATTCATGCGAGTTCGGATCGCGCGCCGCGACCCAGATCGGCGGATGCGGCTGCTGCAAAGGCTTCGGCGCAGAGGTCGTCGACGGGAACGACCAGAACTCGCCTTCGTGAGAATAGTCTCCCGCCCAAAGCCCCTTGATGGCAGGGATTATCTCGCGCAGCCGCTGGCCGGCGCCCCATGCATCGAGGCCGGGCGAAAGCCGCTGATACTCGAAATTATAGGCGCCGCGCGCGATACCGATATCAAGCCGCCCGTCGCTGATGATGTCGGTCATCGCCGCCTCGCCGGCGAGCTTGATCGGATGCCAGAAAGGCGCAACGACGGTGCCGGTGCCGAGGCGGACATTCTTGGTGCGCCGGGCAAGATCGGCGAGATTGATGAAAGGGTTGGGCGCGATGGTGAAATCCATGCCGTGATGTTCGCCGGTCCAGATCGCATGCATGCCGCCGCGGTCGGCGATCTCGCAGAGTTCGATGAATTCATCGTAGAGGCTCTGCTGGCTCTGGTCCGCGTCCAGCCGCTCCATATGCACGAACAGCGAAAACTTCATGGCTGGACCTTTCCGGCGACCGGGTGGACGCGGCCGCTGCGTTCATTGCCGACATACATGCCGAAATTGCCGAGCACACTCTCGGCAGCGTAGCGCCGCAGAATATCGACCGTCGCAGCGTCGGCAATCGTGGTAAGCGGCAAGGCGTCAACGGCAAAGAAGCGACCGGTTGCCGGTTCGCCAGGGCCTAGCTGGCAGCGGTAGACGATGTGCTGCTTTGAAGCCGTGGTATCCTCGTAGACGGAATAGATGAACCCGATCGAAGCCGGCAGATGCGTTGCCTCTGACAGATACTTTTGCAGCCGTTCCGGGCCGTCTCCCGAAACAAGTTCGCAAGACGGCAGCGCGTAGACGCCTGCTTCTTTCTCGACGAGCAAGACCTCGCCATCCCGGGCGGCCACGGCTCCAGCAATGACGGTCGCTTCGGAGCCCGCAGCCGAAACCGCCTTCTGCGCGAGCGACGGCGTAAAATAGCTGCCGCGCGCATAGCCAAGACCGTTCGACTTGCCGTTCTCGAAAGCTTCGACCTTGCCGATCAGGATGACATGGTCTCCGCCATCGACGATCGTTTCGGTCGAGCAATCGAACCATGCGGCGACTTCGGAAAACACCGGCGCGCCATGCGGCCCGCGCTTCCAGTCAACGGTCGCAAACCGATCCTCGACCGGACGCGCGAAGGTGTTCGAGACATCCTTTTGCGTTTCCGACAATATGTTTATTGCAAAGCCCTGCGCCTTGGTCAGTGCTTCGAAATTCCGTGAACTGCGTGCCAGGCACACCAGCAGCAAGGGCGGATCGAGCGATACGCTGGTGAAGGAATTCGCGGTAAATCCGACCGGCTGCCCGGCAGTATCATGCGTCGTGACAACGGTGACGCCCGTCAAAAACGCCCCGAATGCGTCGCGCAGTGCCCTTGGATCGATTGCGGCCATCAGGCGGGAACCTCCTCACGGGAAAGCCAGTCAGTCAGGATGCCATCCACGGTTTCGGGTGCTGTCAGGTTCACCATATGCCGGTGCCCCGCAATGATCCTGACTTGCCCCGAAGGTGCCGCCGCTGCCATGGCCTTTGCCATCGCCGGCGTGGAATTGGGATCGTGTTCACCGGTCAGGAAAAGTGCCGGACACGCAATACTCGGCCAGGCATCGGCATAGGTGGCATCGCCTTGCGCGAAAGCGGCGTATGCCGTGGCGTAAGCTTCAGGATCAACCTGGGAAAGCCAGCCATGCGTCAAGCGGTATGCTGGTGAGTCCTCATTACCTTCGCCGAACCAGCGGCGCAGCGGACCGTCCCTGTCGATGCGGCCTTCGCGGATGGAATCGACGCGGGCAAGCACTGCGGCTCGCGCTTCGGGATCGCGCCGGTAGACACCGTTGAGTAGTGCGACGCGCTTCACCCGCGCCCCAAAACTTGCAGCCATGCCCCCCGCAATCAGCGCGCCCATCGAATGGCCTGCCACATTGACGCTCTCGAGGCGCAGGTCGTCCAGAACCTTCCCGAACCAGGCGACGAAATCCGGTAGCAACGCCCCGGCTGCTATCCTGTCGCTCTCACCATGCCCCGGCATGTCGACCGCAATAACGCGATGCGTATGACTCAGTGCGCCTATCTGCGGCGACCAGGCTTCAAGCCTCATGCCGACGCCATGAATGAGAAGCAGAGGTTCTCCTGAACCCCGCTCCACATAGGCTGCGCCGCCGGGCGTCCTAGACCGCTGCGGGATTGCTGACATCACGGCCAAGGTCTTTCAGGTCTTCATAGCGGTTGCCGATGCGGTGATGCGGCCGTCCGCCGACTGAGGCGCCCAAGGCGATCACGATCTCGTCGGCTGCCGGCGCATCGGGTATCGAGGTTTGTATCGTGAGATAGTGCGAGCGCCGGCCCTCGTCGGACTTGTCCATGAGCGGGATCATGATCGGGGCGTTGCCGGGGCCGCGCGTATTGGTGAAGGCAAGATAGGTCTTGGCGCCGACCGCCTCGCGAAAATGATTTCCGAACCGCAAGGTATGGATGAGCGCGGAAGCGTGCTCGACCTCGCCCGAAAGCCCAACCACGGCGGCCTTGCCATAGCCTTCGACGGCCGCGCCGGAGCCGACGGCGTCGATGATCATGCCGGTCAGAAGCTCGCCGAGTACGGGAGCAACGGCATGAATCTCCGGCTTGAGATCTTCCACGAAGCCGCGTCCCGCCCAGGGATTGGTGATCACGGCCATGGCTGCATAGAGCTTCAGCGGCTGCCCTGCCTTTTTGCCGCCTTCGACGAACGTCGTTTCGACCTGCAGCATTGTCTTGCGGATGGCGATCGGCACCGGTTGCTCCATATGCTAATATCTCAAACCATATTATGGTATACCAAACTTTTGGATGTCAAGAGCCCCTTGCCTCCTTCTTTCTGCTTGAGGCGACGGCTTGATTTTTTCGGTAAGTTTTTGCTAGGCGCCCGCCGCCTCGGCCAGCAGTTGGCGGGCTATGGACGAGGCTAGGGTGATATGGTCCTGCGCCGCGCGATAGGCACCTTCACCATCACCGCCGCGGATGGCATCGACGATATGCTGCATCTGTTTCGGGCCTTCGACATCGCGGCCTTCCGTTTTGATAGTCATCGAGCGAAGCCTGTTGATGCGCGCGGTCAGCGAGCTGACGATCCCCCACGCAACCTCCCGCTCGGCGCCAGCGAACAGGATGCGGTAGAACTCCGTCGTCTCGGCAAGAACCCGGTCCATCTTCTTTTTTTGATAGCCAGCCTTGATGCGCTCAAGTGCGGCCTGCAGATCTTCGCTTATCCGGCCGTCCCGCTTTTGCGCACAGAGCTTCGCGGCCATACCCTCGAGAGCGCCTCGAATTTCGTAGATCTGCAGCGCCTGATCTGCCGTCGTCTCGGCAACCACCGGGCCTCTCGTGCCAACTGTCGCGACGAGACCTTCGGATTCGAGATGCCTCAAGACCTCGCGAACGATTGTACGGCTGACGCCGAGCTGGGTGCAGAGATCACGTTCCACCAGTCGTGCACCGGGCTTGAAATGCGAGTCCAGAATGGCATCGCGCAGGCTTTCCAGCGCGAGTTCCCGCAGCGTTTTTTCAGGACGGTCCACACGCAACGAACGCTTGGCAATGGTCATCTATGGTCCTCCCTGATCTGGCACGGTTCTTGGAATACCATATTATACCGATTGGGCAAGGTTCATCCCCGCCCGCTGACTGCTCAGCCGGCACGAATGCGAAACGGGCGCGAACAAAGAGAAGCCGAACCGTGCTGGAGGCGCGGTTCGGCTTATGCCCGGCAAGAAGGGGAGAAACCGACGTTGGCCGATCTGGCCGCGTCGGTTGGAAGCTGCCGCAGGCGTTGCCGCCCGCGGCTGCGAAGTATTAGTGAGGCGCCTCGGTAACGGGCGCCGGAAGCGTCGCTTCGCCGCTCTGCTTGAGCGGCCGGTTGCCGGTCAGTCCACGCATCAGCACGTAGAAAACCGGCGTCAGGAAGATGCCGAAGGCCGTCACGCCGATCATGCCGGCGAACACCGCAACACCCATGGCCGAGCGCATTTCCGCGCCCGCACCGGTGGAGTAGACCAGCGGCACGACGCCCATGATGAAGGCCATGGAAGTCATCAGGATCGGGCGCAATCTCAACCTGCTCGCCTCGACCGCAGCCTCCCTTGGCGTCATCCCGGAAAACTCCAGTTCGCGTGCGAACTCGACGATCAGGATGGCGTTCTTGGCGGACAAGCCAACGAGAACGATGAGGCCGATCTGGGTGAAGATGTTGTTGTCGCCATTGGTCAGCCAGACGCCGGTGAGAGCCGCCAGAATACCCATCGGCACGATCATGATGATCGCGATCGGCAGAGCCAGGCTCTCATAGAGTGCGGCCAGCACCAGGAACACCAGGACCAGCGCCAGCGGGAAGACGAGCACGCCCGAATTGCCGGCGAGGATTTCCTGATAGGTCAGGTCGGTCCATTCGAAGGCAATGCCCTTCGGCAAGGTCTCCGCGGCAATCCGCTCGGCGGCGGCCTGCGCCTCGCCTGAAGAATAGCCCGGCGCCGGCCCGCCATTGATGTCGGCCGACAGGAAGCCATTGTAACGGATTGCCCGTTCCGGCCCGGCACTCGGCTTGACGTTGAGCAAGGCGGACAGCGGGATCATCTCGCCCGACTGCGACCGAACTTCCAGCCGCCCGATATCGTCGGCCCGACCGCGGAAGGCGGCATCAGCCTGAACGCGCACGGAATAGGTGCGGCCGAACTGATTGAAGTCGTTCACATAAAGCGAACCGAGATAGATCTGCAGCGTATCGAAGACATCCGTCACCGCGACGCCGAGCTGATGCGCCTTGGTCCGGTCGAGATCGGCATAGAGCTGCGGAACATTGACCTGGAATCCGGTGAACATCCCGGTCAACTCAGGCGCGGCATAGGCTTTTGCCAGAAAGGCCTTGGTCGCCTCGTCCAGTGCCTGATAGCCGAGGCCATTGCGATCCTCGATCTGCATCTTGAAGCCGCCAACCACGCCAAGACCCTGCACCGGTGGCGGCGGGAATATGGCGATGAAGGCTTCCTGAATGCCGCCGAACTGGCCATTGAGCGCTTGCGCGATGGCGCCGCCCGAAAGGTCGGGCGTCTTACGTTCCTCGAACGGCTTCAGCGACAGGAAGATGATGCCGGCATTGGAGCTGTTGGTGAAGCCGTTGATCGACAGGCCCGGAAAAGCAATGGCGCTTTCGACGCCCGGCTGCTTCAGGGCGATGTCGCTCATGCGCCGGATCACCTCCTCGGTGCGGTCCAGCGTTGCCCCGTCGGGCAGCTGCGCGAAACCGACAAGATACTGCTTGTCCTGCGCCGGCACGAACCCGCCGGGCACCACCTTGAACATGCCGAAGGTCGCAGCCACCAGCACGATATAGAGGCCCATGATCACAGTCTTGCGCGACAGAAGCCGCCTCACGCCACCGCTATAGGCCTTGGAGCCGCTGCCGAAGGCACGGTTGAAACCACGGAAGAACCAGCCGAACGTCTTGTCCATCGCGCGGGTTAGCCAATCCTTCGGCGCATCGTGTCCACGCAGCAGGAGGGCCGCCAGGGCCGGCGAAAGCGTCAGCGAATTGAATGCGGAAATCACCGTCGAGATTGCGATGGTCAAGGCGAACTGCTTGTAGAACTGACCGCTCAGACCGGAAATGAAGGCCAGCGGCACGAACACCGCAACCAGCACCATGGCGATCGCAACGATCGGGCCGGAAACCTCACGCATGGCGCGGTATGTCGCATCGCGGGGTGAGAGCCCTTCCTCGATATTGCGCTCGACATTTTCGACGACGACGATGGCGTCATCGACGACGATACCGATGGCCAACACCAGCCCGAACAAAGTGAGCGCGTTGATCGAAAAGCCGAAGACATACATCACCGCGAAGGTGCCGATGATCGAGACAGGCACCGCGACCAGCGGGATGATCGAGGCACGCCAGGTTTGCAGGAACAGAATGACGACGAGCACGACCAGGACGATGGCTTCAAGAAGCGTATCAACCACCGCCTCGATGGAAGCGCGGACGAACTGCGTCGTGTCGTAGACGATCTGGTATTCCACGCCGTCAGGCATGGTCTGCTGCAGCTCCGCCATCACCTTCTGGACGTTGTCGGAAATCTCGATGGCGTTGGAACCGGGCGCCTGAAACACCGGAATGGCAACGGCCTGCTTGTTGTCGAGCAGCGAGCGCAGCGCATATTCAGCAGCGCCCAGTTCGATGCGGGCAACGTCGCGCAGCCGCGTGACCTCGCCATTCGCGCCGGTCTTAACAATGATATTGCCGAACTCTTCGACGCTCTGCAGACGTCCTTGAGCGTTGACGGAAAGCTGCAGGTCGAGGCCGGGCGCTCCCGGCGAAGCGCCGACGACACCGGCGGCAGCCTGAATATTCTGCTCGCGGATCGCCTGTACGACGTCGCTTGCGGAAAGGTCGCGCTTGGCCACCTTTTGCGGATCGAGCCAGACGCGCATGGAATAGTCGCCTGAGCCGAAGACCTGCACCTGGCCGACACCGTCAATGCGGGCGAGCCGGTCCTTGACGTTGATAACGGCATAGTTGCGCAGATAAGTGATGTCATAGCGGTCATTCGGCGACAGAAGATGCACGACCATCATCAGGTCGGGCGAGCTCTTGACCGTTGTGACGCCGAGACGCCTCACCTCCTCCGGCAGACGCGGCTCGGCCTGGCTGACGCGGTTCTGCACGAGCTGCTGTGCCTTGTCCGGGTCGGTGCCGAGTTTGAAGGTCACGGTCAACGTCATCAGGCCGTCCGTGGTGCCCTGGCTCGACATGTAGAGCATGTCCTCGACGCCATTGATGGCCTCCTCGATCGGCGTCGCCACTGTTTCAGCGATAACCGTCGGGTTGGCGCCCGGATATTGCGCCCTGACCACGATGGATGGCGGCACGACGTCGGGATATTCCGAGATCGGCAGGGCACGGAGGCCAAGCAGACCGCCAATCAAAATAAGGACCGAAAGCACGCCGGCAAAAACCGGCCGGTCAACGAAAAATCTGGAAAAATTCATGTCAAAATCCCGCCTTCCGGGCGCAAACTGGCGGACAGCCCTCGAAAAAGCCTGTCGGCATCGGGACTATCGGCAAAATTCAATGTGTCGACTGCCGGCGGAAGCAGGTGGGAAGCGCCCCGCTTCCGCCGGTCTGTCAGATCGCAGCGCATCCCTTCGGAGGCACGAAGCACGACCCAACGTTCTGAATGAGCACCGGAATATTCGAAGAAACGGTACTCACTTTTCTGCTCTACTGCGCCACCGCGTTGGCTTCGGCCAGCGCCTGTTCATTTGGCACCATGGCAACCGGCTGAGGATCGACCAGCGCACCGGGACGAACCCGCTGCAAACCGTTGACGACGATCCGCTCGCCGGACTTGAGCCCGCTCTTGACGATGCGCAGTCCCTCGACCGAAGCGCCGAGCGCCACCTCGCGGTAGGCGATCTTGTTGTCCGCCTCGACGACCAGAACGAACTTCTTGTCCTGATCGGTCCCGACTGCTCGCTCGCTGACGGTCAGTTCAGGCGCCGGCTTCGGCTGACCCATGCGCACCCGCACGAACTGGCCAGGAATCAGGCGGCCATTGGGGTTGTCGAAGACGGCCCTGACCCGCATGGTGCCGCTTGCCGTATCAACCTCGTTGTCGATGAGCTGAAGCTTGCCGCGGATCGGCGTGCCGTCATCGCTGGCCGTGCCGATTTCCACCGGGATCTGCTCGACCGCCAGCGCTCCGCTATCCGTCACCGGAAGCTCGGCCGAGGCGCGCGCCAGAAGCTGCTCGTCGATACTGAAGCTGGCATAGATCGGGTCGACCGAGACCAACTTCGCCAGGATCGGCGAACCGGAACCTGCGGCGACGAGGTTACCGGGCGTGATCTCGATCCTGCCCAAGCGACCCGAAATCGGGGCCCGAACCTCGGTGTAGCCAAGGTCGAGCTTCGCCGACTGCAAGGCAGCCTGCGCCGACCGCAGATTGGCTTCCGCTTCGTGAGAAGCGCTAAGCCGCTGGTCGAGATCGCTTTGCGATACCGTGCGGTTCTCGACGAGCTTGCGGCCACGCTCGAGTTCGAGCCTGGTCAACTCCACGCGCGCCTCGGCTGCAGCGACAAGGGCCTCGGACTGTGCCACTGCCGACGCGAAAGGTGCCGGGTCGATCGTCACGAGCAGATCGCCCTGCTTTACCAGCGCCCCTTCGCGAAAATGCACAGACTGTATGGCGCCGGCGACACGCGAGCGGATTTCGACGCGGTCCACCGCTTCTAGGCGGCCGGAGAACTCTTCCCAGGTCGTGATCTCACGCGGTTCGACCACTGCGACCGAGACCGGCGTTGCCGGCGCCGGTGCCGACACCTCAGCCTTGGCCGTTTCCGGCAGGTTTGTGATTGTCGCTACGCCGAAAATCAGCGCAACAAGGGGTAGGCCGGCGCCCCAGAGGAGCCGGCGGGCGGTAGTCTTCTTCATAATGATCTCCTTAGCGGCGCTCAGGCCGTATAGGTTGGAAACGGTCCGTCAGTGGGGTAACGCTCCGGTCTCTTGGAAAAACTCGACAAACTGGCTGCGAACAGTCTCCCCCCATCCCGGCTGAACGGCCGGGCATCTCGAATAAGTGGCCGGCCATCCCGTCGGGATGCTCAACACACTTTCACGGACGATCACGCCCGCATCATTCAATCGCCGTGCATATTTCAGGCTTTCGTCGCGCATCGGATCGTCCTCCGCGGTCACGATGAGCGCAGGCGCCACACCGGCAAGGCGCGCGCAATATGCAGGTGCGGCATAGGGGTGGCAGGCATTGGCGCCGAACCCCAGATAACGGTTCCAGCCGTCCGACCATTGGCAGCCGGTAGGCTTGGCTTCGGCCTTGCGAAACGATCCCGTCGCCATGAACGGATCAAGCATAGGCGAGAGCAGTATCTGCCCCTGCAAGGCGCCAAAATGCTGGTCGCGGCACATCAGCGCCAGCCCCGCGGCAAGATTGCCGCCGGCCTCTTCGCCGGCAACGAACAGTGCGGATTTCTTGTCCGCCCATTTCGCCCGCTGGCCGCACACACGGCCAAGAACTTCATAGGAAAGCTGCAGCGCCCGTGGGAATGGATGCTCGTTGGCGCAGGAATAATCGGCTGAGACGACGACCGCGCCAGCTTCGGCAAGCAGCGTCGCAATTGCCTGCCCGGTAGCAAGCGAGCCGCCGAGAAACGAGCCGCCATGCAGATGCATGACCAGCGGAGGCGCTTTTGCCAGCGCATCGCCGCGATAGAGGCGCACCGGCACGCGGCATGCTCCACCATCAAGCGATTCTTCTGTCCAACTGGCTTTCATGACCCCTGAAAAACTCGTCCTGTCATCCGATCGATCAGCCATATAGGACCTCAACCTAAGTTGAGGTCAAGCGGCAGATCTCTCATATCTCATATGCCTCCTGACAGCATCTTGTCAGGGGAAGCGCAGTGCCCCCACGCGTTCTTCATAAGATGGGATTGTTGCTACATACGGAAAAGTAGGCGTTTTGTAATTTCACTGTTTCTGTTAGTGAATAATAAAGCGGTATTTCAGAATCTTGGACAGGATAAAACGATGGACCAGCTTGCCGCCATGCGAGCCTTCGTTCGCGTCGTCGAAGTCGGCAATTTCAGCCGGGCTTCAGAATCACTGGCCACGCCCAAGGCCACCGTCACCAAACTGGTTCAAGGCCTGGAGGCGCATCTGCGCACCAAGCTCCTCAATAGAACCACCCGCCGCGTTCTGGTGACACCCGACGGCGCGCTCTATTACGAAAGAGCACTCAGGCTGCTCTCCGATATCGACGAACTCGACAGCAATATGGCGACTTCGCAGGCCCTGCCCAAGGGCAAACTGCGCGTCGACATGGCGGGAGCGCTGGCGAAGCTGATCGTCATTCCGGCGCTGTGCGATTTCTATGACCGCTATCCCGACATCCAAATCGACCTCGGCGTATCCGACCGGCAGATCGACATTCTGGCTGAAAACGTCGACTGCGCCCTGCGGACTGGTGAAATCAACGACCAATCCCTTATCGCCAGGCGCATTTCCGAGATGAGCGTCGTCACTTGCGCGGCACCGGCTTATTTCGAACGGTTTGGTGAACCGCAGCATCCGCTGGATCTCGAGAAAAACCATTATGTCGTAAGCTTTTTCATGCCGCCGATGGGTCGCCAGCAACCTTTCCTATTCGATCGTGGTGATGAGAAGCTGGAGATCCTCGGGCGCTGTTCGATGGCCACCAACGAGGCAATCACCTATGTCGCGGCGGCCGAGGCAGGAATGGGCATCGTCCAGGCGCCGCGTTTTCTGGTCAAGGAAGCGTTCAGCAAAGGCACCCTGCAGCCGGTGCTGCGCGAATGGAGCCGCGATCCCTTGCCCCTCTATGTCGTCTATCCGCCCAACCGGCACCTGAGCAACAAGCTGCGGGTCTTCGTCGACTGGGTCGCCAACCTCTTCGCCAATTCCGGCATAGACGAGCCACATCCATCATCCTGATCCCACAACGGATGCGGGATCAGGTACCGGCCGAACGTCTCATTCCGCCGCCAAAGGCCGTATCTCGCCCAGCGGTGTCAATGTGATGCCGGGTTCGTCGGCCGGGCTGGCCGGCTCTACCGACTTCTTCTTCGGCTCCTTGCCGAAGAACAGCGCATAGCCGGCAGGCAGAACAAGGATGGTCAAAACCGTCGCCACCAGAATGCCGCCCATCATGGCGTAAGCCAGCGGCCCCCAGAACACGCCGCGTGAAATCGGGATCAGCGCCAGAACTGCGGTTGCCGCCGTCAGCATGATCGGACGGAAGCGGCGAACGGCGGCACCGATGATCGCCTCCTGCCGTTCCATGCCGGCCGCGATATCCTGGTCGATCTGGTCGACGAGAATGATCGAATTGCGCATGATGATGCCGAGCAGAGCGATCACGCCTAGAATGGCGACGAAGCCGAATGGAGCGCCTGTTATCAGAAGCGCCATGGCAGCGCCGATGATGCCAAGCGGGCCTGTCGCCAGCACCAGCATGGATTTGCCGAAATGCTGCAACTGGATCATCAGAAGCACGAGGATGACCAGCAGCATGATCGGCGCCTTGGCGGCAATCGAAGCCTGGCTTTCCGCTGATTCCTCCGCACCGCCCTGGATTTCGACCTTGTAGCCTGCAGGCAGCGAAGCGCGCAGATCCTTCATGCCGTTGAACATTGCGGTAGCAACGTCATTCGACTGGACGCCGTCCGGCAGCGTGCCGCGAACAGTAATCGTCGGCAGACGGTCACGACGCCACTCGATGCCCTGCTCCATCACCGGCACGACCTTGGCGATCTGCGAGACCGGCACGAAGCCGCCGAAATCGGTCGGGATGTAGACCGAGTTGACCGACGAAAGCAGATGGCGGGCAGCTTCCGGTTCCCTTGCGACGATCGAGACGGTTTCCTCGCCATCGCGGAAATCGTCGAGCGGCACGCCGGACATCGTCGCCTGAAGCATCTGGCGAACGCGCTGCGACGTCACGCCAAGCATCCGCGCCCGATCCTGATCGATGACCAGCTTCATGGCGGGCACCGGCTCCAGCCAGTCGTCATGGATCGCACCGATCCTTGGATCGGCATGGAACTTCTGCTTCACCTCGTCCGCGATCTTGCGCACCTCTTCCCGGTCGGGTCCCGACACGCGCATCTGCACCGGCCAGCCGACCGGCGGCCCGAGGAAGAGGCGATCCACCTTGGCGCGAACCGTCGGGAAGTCTTGGGCAAGAATGCCGCGCAGCTTGGCGATGATGCGTTCGCGTGCAGGCTCGTCATTGGCCATGACCAGAAGCTGCGCGTAGTTCGGATTGCGCAATTGCTGATCCAGCGGCAGGAAGAAGCGCGGTGCGCCCTCGCCGATATAGGTGGCGATGAACTTCTTGTCCGGGTCGTCCATCATGCGCGTCTCAAGCGCCTTCGCCTGGTTCTCGACTTCCTTGATGCTGGTGCCTTCCGGCAGCCAGAGGTCGACGAGGACTTCGGGCCGGGACGATTGCGGGAAGAACGCCTGCGGAATGAACTGGAAGGCGTAGAGGCTGCCGGCAAAGGTGAAGAGCGTCAGTGACAACACGATGATCCGGTGACGCACCGCCCATGTCACCGTGGAACGAAGCCGGCGGTAGAAGCGCGTGTCGAAGACGTCGTGATGATCCTGTCCGGCATGTGCGCGCTGCTTGAGGATCATGTGGCCGAGCCATGGCGTGAAATAGACCGCCACGAACCATGACACCACAAGGGCGATCCCCACCACATAGAACAGCGAGCGTACATACTCGCCGGCCGTCGACGCCGCGAAGCCGACCGGGATAAAGCCGGCGATGGTGATCAGCGTGCCGGTCAGCATCGGAAAGGCTGTCGAGGAATAGGCGAAACTGGCGGCGTCGAGCTTTTCCAGCCCCTCCTCCAGCTTTCGCTCCATGAGTTCGACGACGATCATGGCGTCGTCCACCAGCAGGCCGAGCGCGATGATCAAGGCACCGAGCGATATGCGCTGCAGATCTATTCCCAGCTCGTACATGATGGCGAAGGTTGCAGCCAGAACGAGGGGGATGACGATGGCGATGATCAGGCCGGAACGCCAGCCGATCGACAGGAATGAAACGACGAGCACGATAATGAGTGCTTCCACGAGCGCGTGCATGAACTCGCTGATGGCGTCGGTCACCACTTCGGGCTGGTTGGATATCTGATCGACGGACACGCCGACCGGCATCGATTCCTCGAAGCGTTCATAGGTCGCGTCCACGGCCTTACCGACATCCGTGACCTTGAAGCCGTTTGCCATGACCACGCCGATCTGAACGCTGTCATGGCCATTCATCCGGAACTTGCGCGCATATGGGTCTTCGAGACCGGAAGATACCGTCGCGATATCGCCCAGGCGTGTCACCTGGTTGCCGGCCTTGATGCGCAGTTCGCGAATATCCTCGACCTTGCGGACATCGCCCTCGACCGCGATGCGCACCGACCGTGTTCCGGTTTCGACCGATCCGGCCGGATCGACGTTGTTCTGGCCTGCAACGGTGTTGCGAAGGTCATTCAATGTCAGCCCGCGCTCGGCAAGCGCCTTCGACGATACGTCGATATAGATTTTCTGCGGCTGGTCGCCGAGGATCACGGCTTTTTCGACACCCGGCGTGGCCAGCAGCATGTCACGCGCCTGGATCGCAAACTTCTTCAATTCGGGATAGCTGAAGCCATCGCCGCTGATTGCGTTCAGCGTGATGAAAGTATCGCCGAATTCGTCGTTGAAGTAGGGCCCGAGCAGGCCTTGCGGCAGTTCGCTGGAGATATCGCCAACTTTCTTTCGCACCTGATAGAAGGCGTCCTTCACCTGTTCGGCGTTGGTATCGCCCTTGATCTGCACGGTGATAATGGCGCTGCCGGCGCGCGAATAGGATCGCACGAAATCGAGATGCGGCGTTTCCTGCAGCTTGCGCTCGATCTTGTTGACGACCTGGTCCTGCATCTCCTCGATGGACGCGCCCGGCCAGACCGCCTGCACCACCATGACGCGGAAGGTGAAATCAGGATCTTCCTTCTGTCCCATCCGCATCAGGCCGAAGGCGCCGGCGACAATCAGCAGCACGAACAGAAAGCGTGCGATGCTCGGATGCGCTATTGCCCAGCGCGAAAGATTGAACGGCTGCTTTTCCTCTGAGGAATTGCTCATGGCCTTACTCACGCTTTGGAGTTTGAAGAAGGGCTAACGGACGACGCCGGCGTCAGGAACAGCGGCAGGCTCCGCTGCCGCCGCCTTCTGGTCGCCGGTTTCCGGAAGCTTCACCTTCATGTTTTCCGACATGAATTGCGTGCCGGCGGCAACAACGACATCGCCGGGCCGCAAGCCGTCAGCAACGCGGACTCCATCATCGGAAAAGTCCGCGACTTTGACCGGGCGCATGTGAACCGTTCCGGCAGCGCGATCCACGAGCCATACGACTGACGCGCCGTCTTTCTGGCCAAGCGCGCTCAGCGGAATGGATATGGAAGCATTGGCATTGTCCACCTTCGCTTCGATCGTTGCCGTCATACCCAGCAGAACGCGCGGATCGGCGGGCAGGCTGACGCGCACCGCAAAAGTCCGCGACTGAAGATCGGCACTGCCGGCGACCTCGCGAACCTTGCCATCGAGCACCAACGCATTGTCCGACCAGAAACGCGCCTGAACGGACTTGCCGATGCGGAACTGCGCAATATCGGTTTCCGGCACGGCGATCTGAACTTCCTTCTCGCCATCGACAGCAACCGTCACGACCGGCGTCCCGGTTCCCACGACCTGCCCGACATCGGCATTTATCGCCGTCACGATGCCGTTCAGGCCGGACGTCAGATCGGTATAGGCGACCTGGTTCTTCGCCTGCTCCAGCGATGAGGCTGCCGCATCCCGGCTTGAAACCGCCTGCTCATAAGCAAGCGTCTGGGCCTCGAGCTGTGACTTGGATGCGAAGTTCTTCGCAAAGAGCTGTTCGGCACGCTTGCGCGTCAGGTCGGTGGTTTCGACCTGCTTCTGCGCAGCCATCAAGGATGCCTGCGCACTGCGCGTGGCAAGCTCGTAATCATTGGCGTCGACGCGAGCCAGAACGTCGCCCGGCTTCACCCGGTCGCCTATATCGACATTGCGCTCGATGACCTTGCCATTGATGCGGAAACCGAGGCTCGTTTCGGTGCGCGATTTTACCGAGCCGGAATAATCGAGGCGCCGCGTATCATCCGCCTTGGCGATTTCCACGACCTTGACCGGACGGATCACCTCTTTTGTTTCAGCCTTTTCCTGGGAGCAGGCCGAGAGCGCGAGGCCAAGCGCCACGAAGAGCGCAAAACCGGGTATAGACGGCCTCTTCGACCGGGCTATGTACAGCGAGACCATGTCCGCACTCCGATAAAACTTCAATGAACGATTGCCGTTCCGCTTCCGGAACGGCTTATTTCTTCAGGGCCCGGATCGCGAACTCTATCAGTTCGTCCGCGGTGGCCCGGTTTTCCTTGTTCATGCACTGGGCCGCCACCTGGGGGTGGCACAGAGCGACCATAGAGGCGCCAAAACATCGCGCCGCGATCTCCGGATCCTGTTCGACAAATTCACCAGCGGCGATGCCGTCGCTGATGATCTTGGCGAGAACGATATGAAGCTGGTCGATATGTTTTTCGATAACGCCCCATTGATGCTCCAGGGCGACGACCACCATCTCATGCACCTTCTTCTGGTCGGTCAGCACATTGATAGTGAACTGATGTTCCTCATGGCCATAGCGTCTCAAACGCTCTTCTGCGCTGATCGGCAGACGTGCGATTTCCATCGCAAGGTCGTTTCTGTGCGTCAACATCCGCTCCATCAGCGCCTGATGGATTTCGGACTTGGAACCGAAGAAGCGATAGATATTGGCTGGCGACATGCCGAGATCGCGGGCGATGTCGGCCACGTTCGTCTTGCTGTAGCCATAGTGCCGGAACAGCCGGTCAGCCGCATCGAGAATGCGGTTCACGTTTTCCTGGCGACTTGAGTCGGCAACCCTGTCGGCGATATCGCTCACGCTTGGCCTCCGGTTACGAGTGACGATTTTCAATTTTCGTCAGTCGTAATCCATCATTTGACACTTGTCAAACTCTGGTTCCGAAATAGCGGGCACGTTGACCTGCCTTCCTACTCCTTCACCGCACCGGTCATCGACGACACATAATAGTCGACGAAGAAGGAGTAGAGGATCACAACGGGAAGCGAACCGAACAGCGCGCCCGCCATCAGCGACCCCCATTCGAACACGTCGCCACGAACCAGCTCCGTGAGTACACCCACTGGAACGGTCTTGTTTTCCGACGACTGGATGAAGGTCAACGCATAGATGAACTCGTTCCAGGACAGCGTGAAGGCGAAGATGCCCGCGGAGATCAACCCCGGCACCGCAAGCGGCAGGATGATCTTCGTCAGAATCTGCCAGCGCGAAGCGCCGTCGACCAGCGCACTTTCCTCGAGCTCGAACGGGATCGAGCGGAAATAGCCCATCAGCAGCCATGTGCAGAACGGGATGAGAAAGGTCGGATAGGTGAAGATCAGCGCCAGCTTGGAGTCGTAGATACCGAATTTGAAGACGATGAAAGCCAGCGGAATGAACAGGATCGACGGCGGCACCAGATAGGCAAGGAAAATCAGCAGGCCAACCGACCGCGACCCGGTGAAACGCACGCGCTCGATCGCATAGGCGGCGAATACGGAGGCACCCAGCGACAGCACCGTTGCGCCGACCGCGACATACATGGTGTTGAGCAGCCAGCCCGGATAGGAGGTTTCGAACAGCAGATATTTGATATGGTCGAGCGTCGGGCCCACCACCCAGAACGGACTGTAGTTGTTATAATCGGTCAGCTGCGAGTTTGGCTTCACCGCCGTGATCGCCATCCAGTAGAACGGAAACAACAGCACGAAGACGAAGACTGCCAGCGGCAGGTAGATCGTTACGACCCGCCGCGGCAGATTGTTCAGATAGCCCATGCCTTCGACATTGTCGGTCAGCGGGGAAATTGCCGGATTCGAGGTGTTCATCGTCATCTCCTAATCCTGCCCGCCCTGTTGCCACTTGCGCCGCTGCAGCCCGAAGAAGCTGAACAGGATCGATGCCAGCAGGAAGGGGATCATGGCGACGGCGATGGCCGCGCCCTCGCCCAGCTGTCCGCCGGGAATGCCGCGCTGGAAGGAGAGCGTCGCCATCAAATGCGTGGCGTTCACCGGCCCGCCCTTGGTCAGCACATAGATCAACTGGAAGTCTGTAAACGTGAACAGCACCGAAAAGGTCATCACCACGGCAATGATCGGTGTGAGCATCGGCAATGTCACATAGCGGAAACGCTGCCAGCTCGTCGCGCCGTCGAGGGAAGCAGCCTCCTGCAACGACGGCGATATGGTCTGGAGGCCGGCGAGCAGCGAGATGGCGACGAAGGGAATGCCGCGCCAGACATTGGCAGCGATGACCGAGGCACGCGCATTGACCGGGTCGCCCAGGAAATTGATCGGGTGGTCGATCAGCCCGAGTTGCATCAGCGACCACGACACGATCGAGAACTGGGCATCGTATATCCACCAGAAGGCGAGCGCCGACAGCACCGTCGGCACCACCCAGGGCAAAAGCACGATCGCCCGGAAAAAGGATTTGAACGGCAGGTTCTCGTTGAGGATCAGTGCCAGCCAGAGCCCCAGCCCGAATTTGAGGACGGAAGCGACGAATGTGTAGAGAACAGTGTTGAACACCGAGAGCCAGAAGACTGAATCGCCCCAAAGGAACTCATAGTTCTCCAGGCCGATGAAGATGCCGTCGCGGCCGATTTTCGTGTCGGTGAAGCCGAGCCAGACACCCAGCCCAAGCGGATAGGTCAGGAAGCAGACCAGAAAGACCGCAGCAGGCAGCATGAACATGACGCCGAGCGCATTGTTGTTCCGAAACAGCGACGTAAGGAAGGACGGCCGCGTTTCTGACGATGTGGTGCTCATCGAACGTCTCCAGTTAGAAGGCCGCCTCCCACCGCAAGCCGGCGGGAGGCTATTCGATTGCTTAGACGCGATAATAGCGGTTGGCGCGTTTTTCGGCCTGCTCGACCGCTTCCTCGGGCGTCATCTGCCCGGTGACGGCGACCGCAAACATGTCGACAAGCACATAGTCCGCCATCACGCCGGCTGAGGCGTAACCGAGCGGGCCGGCATAGCCGTTCGGGCGCAGTGTCTCCGAGGCACGGGCATAGGGCGCGTGGATCGGATCGGCCGTCCAGACGGGATTGCTGGCAAACGCCTTGAGCGGCTGACAGCAATAGGCGCTGGCACCGGCGATCCAGGAATTCATCTGGTCGGCTTCCATCATGAACTTGATGTAGGCCTTGGCGGCTTCCGGATACTTCGTGTGACTGAACAGCAGCAATGAACTCGTCTGGTGAAGCTCCACGCTCTGTCCGACGGGACCGATCGGGAAATTGGTCGAACGGATATCGGCAGCGATCTCCGCAAGCGCCGGATCCTTCTTGGCTGCATAATAGACGGAGACGCCATTGGCGATCAGCGATACCTGACCAGCGAGGAAGGCGCGGTTGTTGTTGATGTCCTGCCAGCTTTCGGTGCCTGGGATGAACGTCTCGTAGAGCGCCTTGGCGTAGTTGATGGCCGCGATTGTCTCCGGGCTGTTGATTGCGACTTTGCCGCTCTCGTCGACCATTTTGCCGCCATGGCTCCACAGCAGCCAGTGGGCGTAGTTGTTGCCGTCACCAACCGCCTTGCCGTGCGGGAAACCCGCGGGCGTGCCCTTGGCTTTCATCGCCTTGCAGAGTTCCAGGAAGCCGTCCGTGTCCTTCGGGAACTCGTTGAAACCGGCAGCCTTCATATGACTGTCGCGGTAGACAACGGCGTTGCCTATAGCCGCCAGGGGCAGAGCGATGAACTTGTCGTCGCGCACAGCATAGCCGCGCATACCTTCGTACCAGCCGCCATATTTGTCGCCGAGATAGGTGGCGAGATCAGTCATATCGACGAGCTTGTCGGGATATTGATGGGCATCGTCGAACCAGCACATGACCATGTCCGGGCCGGAACCGACGTTCGCCGCCACCGCCGCTTTCGGACGAATGTCTTCCCAGCTCTCCTTGTCGACACGGACTTCGACGCCAGTGGCCTCGGTGAACTTCTTGGTGTTGGCGAGCCATGCGTCCTCGTCACCCTGCACGAAGGGTGTCCAGCGCAGGAGGCGCAGGCTGGCGCCTGCTTCCGGCGTGTATTTCGGCTCCGCGCCTTGTGCGAATGCAGGAGTCATTCCAAATTTTCCAAGGCCGCTCGCCGCCACAATGCCGGCGGAAGCGGCGAGTAAATCGCGTCTGTTGATCGTCATCGATTTTCCTCCATCTGGGTTTACGGGATCTGGTTATCTGCCAGCGTCGCACCGTCCCGAAGCGGCGCATGCCGTAATGAAACCTTTCAGGAAACGGCCTAAAGCCGGCGTCCGCTTTCGGCGTCGAAGAGATGCGTGGAGCGGGTGTCGATCGCCACGTTGATGATGTCCCCGGGCCTGGCCGCGACACGTTCATGGAAGACGCAGGCGACGTCGACGCCTGCCAGCTTAGCCATCATCTGCGTTTCGGAACCGGTCGGCTCGATGACGACGACCGTGATGGGAATGCCCGAACCATCAAGCCGCATGCTTTCGGGCCGAAGGCCATAGATAAGGTCCTTGCCCTTTGCCGCCTCAACAGGCTTTCCCACCGGAAGCACCGTGCCATCCAATGCAATGAAGCGGCTGGCATTTTCCGGATCGAGGCGGCCCTTGATCATGTTCATGGCCGGCGAGCCGATGAAACCGGCGACAAAGAGATTAGCCGGCTGATCATATAGCTCGAGCGGCGCGCCAATCTGCTCGACAATACCGTCATGCATGACGACGATCTTGTCGGCCATGGTCATCGCCTCGATCTGGTCGTGCGTGACATAGACCGTCGTCGTCTTCAGTCTCTGATGCAGTTCCTTGATCTCGGCGCGCATGGCAACGCGCAGCTTGGCATCGAGATTGGACAGCGGCTCATCGAACAGAAAAACCTGCGGATCGCGAACGATGGCGCGGCCCATGGCAACGCGCTGGCGCTGGCCGCCGGAGAGCTGGCGCGGATAGCGGTCGAGAAGCGGCGTAAGTCCCAGAATTTCAGCGGCCGGCTTTACCCGCGTCTCGATCTCTGCCTTCGACGCGCCCTTCAGCTTCAGCGAAAAGGCCATATTCTCGGCCACCGTCATATGCGGATAGAGCGCATAGTTCTGGAACACCATGGCGATGTCCCGTTCCTTGGGCGCCAGCCGGTTGACGACCTTGTCGCCGATGCGGATTTCACCTGCGGAGATATTCTCCAGTCCCGCGAGCATGCGCAGCAATGTCGACTTTCCGCAGCCTGACGGACCGACCAGAATGACGAATTCGCCGTCGGCGATTTCGACATCCACTCCTTTGATCACCGGATGCGATCCGAACGATTTCTTGACATTCACGAAGTCGACTGACGCCACGCTATTTCCTCCCAGAATTGCTGTGCAGTTTCGGCTGTCGTTATCTTTTCAAGCGGCTCTCCTGTTCAAGCTCTCGTGGTTCGCTTCATCCGCGGCCGACCAATGGCATCTTCGTCGCCATGACGGTCATGGTCAGGACATTGGCCTCCAGCGGCAGGCTCGCCATATAGACCACGGCATCGCCGATGTGGCTTGCCGGGATGGTCGGCTCGCTTGCCATCTCGCCATTGGCCTGTTGCACGCCGCCTGCCATTCTCGCGGTCATCTCGGTTGCAGCATTGCCGATATCGATCTGCCCGCAGGCGATGTCGAAAGGCCGACCGTCAAGCGCCGTCGACTTCGTAAGCCCGGTGATCGCGTGCTTGGTCGACGTATAGGGCGCGGAATTGGGGCGCGGGGTCTGAGCCGAGATCGAGCCGTTGTTGATGATGCGTCCACCCCGCGGCGCTTGAGCCTTCATCAACCTGAACGCCTGCTGCGTGCAGAGGAACGCGCCGGTGAGATTGGCACCCACGACGGCACTCCACTGTTCGAAGGTAATTTCCTCCATCGGCACAGCGGGCGCGCCCATTCCGGCATTGTTGACCAGAAGGTCGAGCCTGCCGAACTCCGCCTTGACCGTCTCGAAAAGCGTCGCGACAGAACCTGGATCGCCGATATCTGCCGGGATCGCCCGAACCTTGCCGCCCCTAGCGAGTTCGCTGGCAGCCTTGTCCAGAACGTCCTGCCTCCGGCCAGTTATCACGACGGTAAAGCCTGCCGCGAGGAGCGCCTCGGCGATCGCTTTGCCGACACCCGTGCCGCCACCGGTAACCAGGGCGATTTTGGCCTTTGCCGGTTCGTCCGTCATGATCAGACCTTGCCTCCCAATTCGTCCTCGATATGCGCCTTGATGATATCGTCGAACCGGGTTTCAGCCTTGAAACCAAGGCTCGCTGCACGTTGCGCGTCGAAATCACAGGGCCATCCGGCAACGATCCTGCGGATGGTTTCGTCCGGCTCACGCCTGATGAGGCGCGCTGCCTTGTCGCCCGCCACCCGGGTCAAAGCCGCTATCTCCTCGCCGACGGTCGCGGAAAGGCCGGGCATCGTCAGGTTGCGGCGGGCTCCGACCTTTTCCAGATCGAGCCTGGCGGCATGGATGAAGAAACCGGCAGCCGAGCGCGGGCTTGCGAACCAGTGGCGCACGCTCTCTTCCACCGGAAGCACCGCTTCCTTTCCGGCCAGCGGCTCGCGCAAAATATTAGAGAAGAAACCGGAGGCGGCTTTGTTGGGCGTTCCCGGACGGATGCAGATCGTCGGCAGGCGAATGCCGATGCCATCGAAGATTCCGCGACGGCTGTAGTCCGACAACAGCAGTTCGGTGATCGCCTTCTGGGTGCCGTAGCTGGTCAACGGCGTGGTGAAGAACTCGTCGCCGATCTTGTCCGGAAATGGCGCACCGAAAACCGCAACCGATGACGCGAAGACAACGCGCGGCCGATAGGGCGACTTCATACCTTCGGCGCGGATCGCGTCGAAAAGTGCACGGGTGCCATCGAGATTGACGCGGTAGCCCTTGTCGAAATCGGCTTCCGCCTCGCCGGAAACGATAGCGGCCAGATGAAAAATCATGTCGGGGCGCGTCGCAATCAACCTGGCTGCCGCACCATCATCGGAAAGATCGACCGCGAACGATTGCGAGAGCCCGGCCAGAGGCTGCGGTGCGATCGGCTCGACGACATCGACCAGCGACAGGCGTGTCACCTCGCCGCCAAGAACGCCGTCTTCCCCGGCAATTCGATCCAGAAGTTTGCGGCCGACCATTCCGGCCGCACCGATGACGAGCACATGCATATGCCTAGTTTCCTCCCGGGGATGCAGCGTCGATGACGCATCCTGATTCTTGAATTCTCAACGCCCTTCGCCTCGGGCGACGTGGCCTTCCAGCATCTCCTTGGTCGTGTCGTGAATGCGCTGCAGATGTCCCTTGAAGGCCAAGACGACCGCTTCGCGGTCATGCGCCCTCAGGGCCTCGACGATCGCAACGTGATCGGCATAACTCTCCTCGATCGCGCCCGTCCTGGCCATGGCGTAGCGGCGATGCTCCATCATGTAAGTGTAGAGGTCGGTGACGAAATCGGCCAGAAGCGGGTTTCCGCAAGCACGATAGACCGTGACATGAAACTCCCGGTCGCAGATCAGGAAGCGGACAGGGTCGGCATTGGCCACCCGCTGGGCGGCGAGCGAACTGTCCAGCCGCGCCAGATCTGCTTCGCAGATCCGATCGGCGGCATCGCCGACCACCTTCAATTCGATGAGCAGGCGGGCTGCGTGGACGGAGTTCAAATCGTATCTGTCGATCGCGCTTGGTGCTGCGATCGTCACCGGGACATGAGTAAGATCGATATTGGCGACCCGCGTGCGGCTGCCTTGCGAGACTTCGACGATGCCGCGCGCCGAAAGCGCCTGTATGGCACCGCGAACGGTTTCGCGGCTGACGTCCAGCGCCGTCGCCAGTTCGCGCTCTCCGGGCAATTCGTCGCCGGCGGCAAGAACGCCCGTGGCGATCAGAGACATCAGTTTATCGGCAATCACATCACGCGCCGTACGACGCGTCAGGCTGGGCCTGAGGTCGGGTACCTGCGCCAGAATGTCGTTGCCGATCATATCCACAAGCACTCACTGATATACTGGTTGGTCCAGTAGACAAGTTAGACTAGTCGCATCGGAACGATGCTGTCAACGAGCAGAACGGCAGCAAAAACGAAGTTGTCGGCAGCAAGTGAGCCGCGTTCATTCAAAACGCTTTTCATGTACATAAAATTATGAAATAGTTTTCTCATGTCGAAGGGAGAACGGCTAAATGCGCAAGACCGGCGGGCACGGAAAGAAACTGTCCTACTACGATTTCGGGCACACCACCGTTTATGCCTCGCGCATGGACCAGCGTTTTCCCTACTGCGCTTATGTACCTCAAGATTATGAGGAAGATGGCGACAAGACCTATCCGCTCGCCGTGATCGTCCACGGCACGGAACGTGGCATGCAGGCCTATCGCGATGGTTTCGCCGATTTCGCCGAGGAGAACGGCGTCATCGTGCTGTGCCCGCTGTTCCCGACAGGGATCTGCTTTCCCGGCGATCTTTCCTCATACAAAATGCTGCGTGCGGGCGATCTGCATTATGACGCCATCATGATCGATATGATCGAGGAGATGCGCGAGCGCTACCGCATCATGGGCGACCGCGTCATGATGTACGGCTTCTCCGGCGGCGGGCATTTCACGCACCGCTTTTTCTACCTGCATCCCGAACGACTGATGGCTGCATCGATCGGCGCACCAGGCGTGGTGACGCTGCTCGATTTCGACCATGACTTCTGGGTTGGCGTGCGCGATTTCGAGGCTGTGTTCGGCAAGAAGATCAATCTTGAAGCCATGCGCAACGTCGCGGTGCAAATGGTGATCGGCGGAGACGATCACGAAACCTGGGAAATCACCATCACGCCCGAAGACGCCTGGTGGATGCCGGGTGCCGATCTCGCCGGTCCTGACCGCAACGACCGGATGCGGTCGCTCAAGAAGAGCTTCGAACAACACGGGATCGATGTGCGGCACGATATCGTTCCGGGCGTAGCCCATGACGACCGGCTGCTGATCGCCAAGGTCAAGGACTTCTTCAAGCAATCGCTGAGCGCTGTCCGCGCGCCGGCCTGACAAAACAAGCAGCGGACGGAACACCTGGAGACGAAAATGAGCTGGAAGAAATCGATCTTTTCGGCCGCGCTGGGCGTTGGCCTGACGCTGGCCGGCATGGCCTATGCGGAGGAGCCCCAGACCGGCGGCACGCTTAACATCCGCATCAACTCGGATATTCGCGGCACTGACGGTCTCAATCGTGACGGGAACACCGACACCGTTCTACACCACATCTTCGAGACGCTCGTCGCCTATCGCGAAGACCTGACCATCGGGCCTTTGCTGGCGGAGAGCTGGGAGGTCTCACAGGATGGCAAGACCTACACCTTCAAGATCCGCGAAGGAGCCACCTACCACAATGGCGACCCGGTGAAGGCAGCGGACGTCAAATGGAACTGGGATCGCCGCGTGGCGGCCGGCCAGGAGTGGTTTTGCAATTCATTTTTCGACGGTTCTCAGGGCCTTAAGGTCGAAGCAATCGAAACACCGGACGACCGCACCGTCGTCTTCAGGATCAACGAACCCAATGCCCTGTTTCTTGCCCAGCTTGCTAACATCCAGTGCAACGGATGGATCGCGAGCCCCAAGAATGTTGGTGCAGACGACAAATGGAATCCCGATCTTCCGATTGGCACCGGCCCGTTCAAGCTGAAGGAATGGCAGAAGGGCCAGTATATCGCACTCGAGCGGAATGCCGATTACAAGCCGGTGAAGGAAAAGATGAGTGGTCTTGCCGGCGATCGGACCCCCTATGTCGACGACGTGAAATTCCTCGTCATTCCGGATACATCAGCTTCGGAAACCGCCCTCTTCGCCGGGCAGATCGACATCCTGCCCAATCTCGAAGCAAGCCGCATCGAGGAGACAAAGGGGCGCGGGGTCACCGTGTTGTCCACCCCGGGCCTGGCCTTCACGCCGCTGCTGATCCAGACGAAAGACCCTCTGTTGTCGAATGTGAAAATGCGGCAGGCAATCGCCCACGCGATCGACTTTGCGCAGATCGCCAATGCGCGCACCAATGGAATGTCTGGTTTCAATCCATCCGGCGTGGCGCAGGCCAGCGCCTTCTTCGATGACGATTTCTTGAAGTGGCCGAAATACGATCTGGAAGCCACCAAGGCACTGCTGGCCGAGGCCGGCTACAAGGGCGAGATCATCAAGATCCAGACCAACACGCGCTATCAGGGCATGTATGAGAACGGCGTGCTGACTCAGGCCATGCTTGCCGCAGCCGGCATCAATGCCGAGCTTGAAGTGCTCGACTGGGCAGCGCAGCTCGACAACTATCTCGCCGGCAAGTTCCAGATCCAGGCCTTCGGCTATTCGGCGCGTCTTGATCCATCGCTTATGTACGGCGTGCTCCTCGGCGACAAATCGACCGACCCGACCGCGCAGTGGGACAGCAAGGAGGCCTTCGATCTCTATCTGAAGTCGACCAAGACGACGAACTTCGAAGAACGCAAGGCGCTGTTCAAGCAGATCCACGCCTTGATGGCGCAGGAGGTTCCGATCCTCGGCCTCTACTACGAGCCGGTTACCGATGCGGTGAATGCGAATGTCAAAGGCTACAATGTCTGGCCGGCCGATAAGACACGCGCCTGGGGCGTGTGGAAAACCAAGTAGGCTTCAGCCGGAAGCAGGCATGCCAAATGAAAAGGGCGGGGAAATCCCCGCCCTTTTTTTGTCTGCGCAGCCAGAACGACAGCCCGAACTGTCAGACAGCGACCGCTTTTGCCTTGACGGCCTGCACGCCCGCGAATTTCCGGTCGAGCAGCATCGCGGCATCGAGAAGCCGCTTGGTGTATTCATGCTTGGGCGCATCGAACACTTCGTCGCGCGCGCCGACTTCGACGATGCGCCCGTTCTCCATGACGGCGACGCGGTCGGCGACCTGTTCGACGGCGCCTAGATCGTGCGAAACGAACAGGCAGGCGAAACCGTGGCGCTCCTGCAGGCTGCGGATCAGTTTCAGGATCTGTTTTTGCACGGTCATATCGAGCGCGGACACCGGTTCGTCGGCGACGACGAAAGCAGGCCGCCTCACGATCGCCCGCGCAATGGCGACGCGCTGGCGCTGGCCGCCGGAAAGCTGATGCGGCAGACGGCGGGCGAACTCCGGCCCAAGGCCGACTTCCGAGAAAACCTCCTTCACGCGCTCGGCTCGCTGGCGGCGATCCATCGTTGGGTAGAGCTTGAGCGGTTCAGCGACGATATCCTCGACGCGCTGGCGCGGATCGAGCGACGAGTACGGGTCCTGGAAGATGATCTGCATCTCGCGGCGTTGAGCGGCAGCACCCTGATCCAGCAGCGACTGGCCACGAAAAGTAATCGCTCCGCTAGTAGGCTGAACCAGACCGACAATCGCGCGGCCAAGCGTAGTCTTGCCCGAACCCGATGCGCCGACCAATGCCAGCGTCTCGCCCTTGCCGATCGTCAGGTCGACGCCGTGCACCGCACGTTTTCCGGCCGTTTTCTTGAAAAGCCCATCACGGCCGGGATAATCGATGACGATATCCCTGAGTTCGATCAAAGGCTCGCCAGCGCGATCGGCGCGGGCACCGCCTGCGGAGCGGCGCGGCAGCGCATCGACAAGGCGCTTCGTATATTCGTGTTTCGGGCCTTGCAGCACTTGCGTGCTTTCGCCCTGCTCAACGGCAACGCCCTTGTGCATCACCACCACGTTGCGCACGTAATGGGACACCATACCAAGATCATGACTGATCAGCAGGACGCTGGTCTGGTTCTCTGTCGTCAGCTCCACCATCAGGTCGAGCACGTCGCGCTGGACCAGCGTGTCGAGCGCCGTCGTCGGCTCGTCGGCGATCAGAAGATCCGGCTTCAGCAGCATCACCGAAGCCAGCATGATGCGCTGGCGCATGCCGCCGGAGAACTCATGCGGGAAAGCCGCCAGGCATTTCGTCGGCTCATGGATGCGGATGCGCTCCAACATCGCCAGGCAACGGTCGCGGATTTCGGCCTTCCCAAGCCGCTGGTGCAGAAGCAGACCTTCCGCCATTTGGTCGCCGACGGTCATCGAGGGGTTGAGGGAGACCATCGGCTCCTGAAACACCATGCCGATGCGCGCGCCGCGTATCTTGCGCATGGCCGCCGGTGGCAGGCGGGTAAGCTCGGTGTCGCGAAAGCGGATGCTGCTGTCCGGCGTCACGATCAGGGGCGGCGGGAGCAATCCAAGAACGGCGCGTGCGGCCATCGTCTTGCCGGAACCGGATTCACCGACCAGTGCCAGCATATCGCCCGGCGCGATCGAGAAACTCAGGCCGTCGACCACCTTGTTTCCGGCAGGACCGATTTGTACCGAGAGATCGTCGACCTCAAGGATCGGAGAAGGCACATCTGATTGCGGCGTCATGGTCAGCTCTGCATCTTCGGGTCAAGACGGTCGCGGATCGCATCGCCCAGCATGTTTACGCCGAGAAGCGTGATCGAGATGCACAGGCCGGGCAGGATGATGAGATGCGGCGACTGGCTGATATAGGGCCGCGCCGTCGCCAGCATGTTGCCCCAGCTCGGCGCCGGCGGCGGCACGCCGAGGCCGAGAAAGCTCAACGCACTTTCCGAAAGGATGATCCAGCCGAACATCGTCGTGGCCAGAACAGTGATGGGCGCGACGCAATTGGGCAGGACATGCCGCGCCATGGTGATGATCTCGCTGTTGCCCATGACGCGCGACGCTTCGACGAATTCCCGCTCGCGGATGGACAGGACGGCGCCGCGAACGACGCGCACCACCACCGGCAGATAGGCAAGGCCGAGCGCTATGATGATGCCGTTACGGCTTGCGCCGAACACGGCCATGAAACCCAGTGCCAAAAGCAGGCCGGGGAAGGCCAGCAGCGCATCGTTGAACGTCATGAGTATGCGGTCGGTCCAACCGCGCAAAAATCCGGCGAGGACCCCGACGATCACGCCGAAGAAAATGGCGAAGGCGACGGTGGAGAATGCGATCCAGGCGCTGGTGCGCGCGCCATACATAAGACGGCTCAGAACATCGCGCCCGAACTCGTCGGCACCAAGCAGATGCGCCGGCGACGGCCCCTTCAGGCGCGACATCAGGTCGAGCTTGAGGGGATCATAGGGCGCAAGCCATGGCCCGGCGATGGCGATGAACAGCAGCATCGCCACGACGATGCCGCCGACCAGGCCGTTGAAGCGCAGACGCGGCAGTTTCAACGCCCGCGCGATCATGTCGTAACCCTCGGATCAAGAAGCGGATAGACGAGATCGACGGCCAGATTGACCACGACATAGATGAAGGCGACGAACAGCATGCAACCCTGCACGACGGGATAGTCGCGGGCATAGATTCCATCGACCAGAAGCCGGCCGAGACCGGGGATGGTGAAGACGGTTTCGATGACGGCGATATTGGCAAGCAGGCTGCCCAGGATCAGGCCAATGAGGGTCCAGGTCGGCGCAAAAGCGTTCTTGAAGGCGTGCCGCCACATGACGGCCGGTTCCGACAGGCCCTTGGCGCGCGCATGGGTGATGTAGTCCAGCCGCGCAACTTCGATCGTGCTGGCTCGGGCCATGCGGGCGATAGAGCCTGATTCAACCATGACCAGTGTCGCGACGGGCATGATGGTGTAGAGCAGCGCGCCGGTGAAATCGCGCCCGAAGGGAACATAACCGACCACAGGCAGCCACCCCAGCCAGAGCCCGAAGACCATGAGCATCATGAGGCCGAGCCAGAAACTCGGGATCGACAAGAGCAGCGTCGATGTCGCGATGACCGCGATGTCACCGAAACGGTCCTGCCGCCAGGCGGCGAACATGCCCGCCGGCACTGCGATCAGTGATGCAAGGAAGACGGCCAGAAGAACGATCGTTGCCGACACTGAAAAACGTTCGAGAATGAGCGGCAGGACTGCCTGGTGGGTGGAGATCGATTGACCGAAGTCGCCCGAAACGACATTGCCGAGCCAGATCAGATATTGAACGATGACGGGCTGGTCGAGGCCCATCTGATGGCGCAACGCCTCGACCTGTCCCGGCTGCGCGAGATCGCCCAGCATCAGTGTCGCGGGGTCACCCGGAATAAGCCGTATCAGGGCAAATACGGTGATCGAAACGATCAGCAGGGTCGGGATCGCCGTGGCGAGCCGGCTCAGGATGAAGCGGACCATCGTTTCTCCCCGTGTTTGACAGCGGCGCCATTTGCAAGGCCGCCTGTGCTGGAAAGCCTGGCAAGCAACGCTTCGTCCATTCTCAGATCATAGCGGGTGAACGCCCGATTGATCGCTGGCAGCGGTGCAATTTCCATCATGCCTTTCGCCGGCTCGCAGACGATCATCGCGACGGTGGCGGAGAGGTTGCCGCCCTCCTTCTTCATGGGCGCGCGGCAGACGCAGAAAGGTGCTGCAAAATCGTCGAACAGCGCGTTCTTCAGATCATCGGCGACGATGTCGCCGCTGCGCGCAGACAGAAGTTTTTCGACGCGGTGGTCGCGATAAAGACTGTCCGGCACACTGGCGAGACCGGTCTCCCTGAGCTTCGAAAGCGCCACCTGGCTTTGCCAGTGATTGGCGTGCACGATCATCCCGTTTCTGGGATAGATCGGAAAGGCCTCGTCCGGCGCACATTCCAGATCGACCGCGTAGCCTTCGGCCGTGCTGACCATCATGTTGTTCGAGCCGGATTTGGGCGTGATGGCAACGACGCGGAGCGCCAGGGCGAAATGCTGCGCCTCCAGCGCACGCCGGCGAATGAACGGCAGGGGGATGCCGATGTCGCGATAGTCACGATCGGATTCGAGATAGTTGGCCGTTACCGTTATGCCGGCCGAATTGAAACCGCTGCGCGCCAGGCCGCCAGCTTCGGTGAAGGTCAGCACATCGGGCCCGTCGTCGCGCAGGATTCTCAGCACGACCGAGGTGTCGGCGCATTCGGCCTTCCAGTCCCAGTTCTGGCCATGAATGAGTGCGCCATCCCGGGTCGCTTCGGGCAGGATGACGGCGCCGGTGCAGCCATCCGGCTCGTCGTCGCCAACACCCTTCTCGCGGCGCGCCAGCTGAAGCACCTCGGTTCGCGCATTGACGAGCACGACGGAGGTGAGATCGACAGCCGCGCCGGCTGCAATTCCTTCCATCTCCTCAACGAGATCGGGCGCCCATGCCTTGATGTTCGGCAGGAATATCGTGACGAGCCGGGATACGTCTTCCGAGCTGAAACCAAGCCGACGCAGTTGCTCCTCGTAGAGGCTGGCGGAAAGTCTGACGCGCTCACGCGCCTGTTCGCCATACATGCACCCGCGCTCGCTTGGCGTTCCCCGGACTTCAACGAGAGGGAAAGGGGCAATGTCAGTCATCAGGTTAAGCCTCAGCGGTCGCGTTCCAAATCAGCATAGTGCATTTTGATCAAATGAAAAGCACAATTTCGCGCAGTTTGAGGGGTTCGCGTTGCGTTGTGTTGCATCTATAATGCGCTTCGCACGGGGAGAACTCATGAACCAGACGATGATCGATGAGCACGAGCCTGCGGAAGGACCGAGCCCGCTTCAGATCGATCTGGCGCGGCGCATCCTCGAGCGCATCCGCGATTTCGAGCTGGGCGTCGGCACCCGAATATCAGCGCCGGAACTCGCCCGTGCCTTCGGCGTGTCGCGGTCTCCGATCAGCGCCGCGCTCGACATGCTGGTGGAAAAGGGCGTGCTGCAGCCGACGGAAAAGCGTGGGCTTCGCATCGCCTCGGACATCTCGGGCATAGACATCCACGATCTGCTGCCGAGTTCGCCGATCGAAGATTTGTATCGGCGGATGATGCGCGAACGCGCGTCAGGCGAACTGCCGCAGGACGTATCCGAGGCAGAGCTGATGCCGCGCTACGGTGTTTCGCGAGGGATCGTGCGCAAGCTCCTTATGCGTTTTGCCGCCGAGGGACTGGCGCAGCGGCTACCCGGGCATGGCTGGCGCTTCGTCGACTCGCTGGTTGGCGACCAAGCCTATCGCGAGAGCTACGAGTTTCGCATCGTCGTCGAATGCGCAGCATTGCGGGCGCCGGCTTTCAATGCCGACCCCGAACATCTGGGACAGGTCCGCCGCGCGCATGAGCGCATCCTCAGGGATCCTCAGGCCAGCACTGGCGGCGACGAGTGGTTTCGCGTGAATGCGTCGTTCCACGAAAGCCTGGCCGCCTGTTCGGGAAACCGGTTCCTGGTGGACGCCGTACGCCAACAGAACAATCTCCGACGCATGCACGAGTCGGGCGTCTTCCTCGAGCTTCCGGTCGAGCGCATCGAGCAGTCCTGTCGCGAGCATCTGGCCATACTCGACGCGGTGGAGGCGGGCGACATGGAATGGGCGGAAGCGATGCTGCGCCAGCATCTGCGGCAGGCATCCGAGTTCCGCTGGCCGCCGCGAACGCCCGAAGATTCCTGACGCCTCACGCCTTGTGGTCAAGATAGGCGACCAGGCGGTCGCCCACCCACTGGATGGCGCAGACCATGATGATCAGCACGATCACGACCGCGATCATGATATTCGTCTCGAAGCGCTGATAGCCGTAGCGAATGGCGAGATCGCCCAATCCTCCGGCGCCGATCGCGCCGGCCATGGCGGATGCACCGACGAGCGTCACCAAGGTTACCGTGAAACCGGCGACAATGCCCGGCAGCGCTTCCGGCACCAGCACCTCGCGTATGATGGTCCAGCGGTTTCCCCCCATGGCACGCGCCGCCTCGATCAACCCGCGATCGACCTCGCGCAACGACACTTCGGCGATGCGCGCATAGTAGGGCGTTGCGGCGATGGAGAGGGGAACGATCGCCGCCCAGGTGCCGATCGAGGTGCCGACGATCAGCCTCGTGACCGGGATGAGCGCCACCAGCAGGATGATGAACGGCACCGACCGGAAGCCGTTGATGACCGCGCCGAGAATGCGGTTGACCCACAGGTTCTCGGCAATGCCGCCGCGGTCTGTGGCGATCAGCGCAAGGCCGAGCGGCAGGCCGACGACGAGCGAGATGATGCCGGATGCGGCGGTCATCAGCACCGTTTCCCACAGCGAGCGAAACAGAAGATCAATCATTACCGGTGACATAACCAAGCACCTCCACCCGGGCATTGCGGGTCTTCAGGAATTCGACAATTCTCGCGACATGATCAGCCTTGATCGCAGGCACGCCGAGAAACAGGCTCGCCACCGGCTGGCTCTGGACATGATCGACGCCGCCATGGATCAGCCGGAACGCGCCCGGGACCTCAGCAACCAGATCGGAAAGCAGCGGGCCTCGCGCCGCCTCTCCGGCGACATCGATCCGCAAGATCGCCTCCTTGCCGGCCGGCTTCAGCAGCACCGCGATCTCCGCCGGCAGTTGCGGGCGGATGCCGCCGAGCAGGCTCTGTGTGATTTGCGATTTCGGATCGGCAAAGACCGACCAGACAGGGCCTTCCTCGACGATCCGGCCGGTATCGATCACCGCGACGCGGTCGGCGATGCTGCGGACCACTTCCATCTCATGCGTGACCAACAGGACGGTCAGGCCGAGTTGCCGGTTGATGTCCTTGAGCAGCACCAGAATAGACCGCGTCGTCTCGGGATCCAACGCCGAGGTGGCCTCATCCGACAACAACAGCGCCGGTCTAGCCGCGAGCGCGCGGGCAATGCCAACGCGCTGCTTCTGGCCGCCGGAAAGCGACGCCGGATAGGCCTTGGCCTTTTCCGAAAGGCCGACCAGTTCGAGGAGCTCGGCGGCACGCTTGCGGCGCTCGGCCTTGGAGCGCCCTTCGATCTTCAGCGGCAGCGCCACATTGTCCTCGACTGTCTTGGCCGAAAGGAGATTGAAATGCTGGAAGATCATGCCGATGCGCCGGCGCAGCGGCTGGAGATCGCGCTCGCCAAGCTGGGCAATATCCCGGCCCTCGATGAATATCTGGCCGGAATCGGGGCGCTCCAGACCGTTGAGGCAGCGGATCAGCGTCGACTTGCCTGCGCCGCTGCGGCCGATGATGCCCAGAACCTCGCCCTTGCCGACCGAGAGCGAAATGCCATCGATGGCCGGCGTCGTGCCGAACCGGCGCTTGACATCGACCAGGCGAACGACCTGCTCGGCCTGCTGCGGATCGGCCTTGGCCGGCGGTTCGCCGGCCTCAGTGATGGCAAAGTGCTGGGTCATTTCGGGTTCCTTTCCCGACAGCCGGGAAGCCGGCTGTAAAACGCAGAATGAGACTGCCCGCAGCCTGAGCCGCGGGCAGTCTCATGATTGGAGCAAAGGCGCTTCGGCAAGCGTCAATAAGCGCTGATGCCGGTGCCCTTGTAGACGCGGTCGAACTCGGCTTTCACGGCCTCATTCTGATACGACGCGACCAGCGCCTTGACCCATTGTTCGTTTTCGCTGCCGGCCTTCACCGCGATGAAGTTGCGATACGGGTTGTCGGCCACCGGCTCCTGGGCAATGCGGTTTTCCGGCGAAAGCCCGCTCTTCAACGCCCAGTCGGTGTTCACCACGGCTGCGTCTAGATCCTCGATGGCGCGTCCGACGACGCCGGCATCGAGCTCCTTGATGTTCACCTTCTTCGGGTTCTCGGCGATGTCGGCGATCGTCGCCAGAATGCCGGTGCCGTCCTTGAGCTTGATGACGCCCTCATTCTGCAGCACGCGCAGCGCGCGGCCCTCGTTGGACGGATCGTTCGGCACGCCTATCACGGCACCCTCCGGCAGATCGGCGATCTTGGTGAACTTCTTGGAGTAAAGGCCGATCGGCCAGACGCCGGTGTAGCCGACCGAAACGATGTGGTAGCCTTGGGTCTTGATCTGGTTGTCGAGATAGGGCTGGTGCTGGAAGGCGTTTGCGTCGATCTCGCCGCGCTCCAACGCTTCGTTGGGCTGGGTGTAATCGTTGAAGACGACCGTCTCGATCGTCAGGCCGTTCTTGGCGGCCTGTTCGGTGACGACGCGCCAGACGTCCTCATCCTCACCACTGATGATGCCGACCTTGATCGATTTCTTGTCCTCGGCGAAGGACGGCGACGGCCCGGCGATGCTGACCAAAGCGACGCCGGCGGCGAGCAGTCCCGCGAGAGCCGCGCGGCGGGAAATAGCTTGCGAGAACAATCGGAGCCGGGTTTTTGCGAATGCGGTCATGGTGGATTCCTGTTGAAACCTGTTGCCGGAATTGGAGGGCCACGCTGGTTGCGAAGCCTTGCCCATATCGTCTGGAATGCCCGCCGTTTAAGCAAAGGACTGTTTTTTGCGCATTTCGCAAAGGCGAGAATATCGTCTTAAAAATGTTGCAGGTGCGAGCAGAACGAACCTCGCACCCCCTCTCTCCTTCTCCCCTTGTGGGAGAAGGTGGATTGGCGCGCAGCGCCAAGACGGATGAGGGGTGCTGGAAGAAATGAGGCGCTGGCGTTCCGTCCGACACCCCTCATCCGACCTCCCCTTCGGGTCGGCCACCTTCTCCCACAAGGGGAGAAGGAGAGGCACGCTTCATCATCGCCACGCCCGGTATTCACCGTCTGGCCATTGTCAAAGATCGGGAAAGACGGGCGGCCGAAATCTCGCTCATCTTTTGTATTTTTCTGCGATCTCTCGACCGCCCGTCTCGGTGTCTGTCCCGAAGTTGGCCGGTCACAACGCCCGCTCCATGTACATTCCATGGACAAGACGCCGCGGGTTCTCCGCATGGTTTTGGGCAGTGGCATTTGCGCCGTGCTCGTTCCACGCCGGCCTGTGTCGGGCCCTCGGGTCCCTGGCTACCACACCAGGGCGGGAGGTCACCGCCACTCCCCCTTGATCCCGGTTCCAAACCCGGTCCCGCAGGAGCGATGGGGGGATTATGCCGGAGGTGCTTTGGGGTGGGGAAAGATTGGGGGTGAAAAAATGTGTGGGGTGAATGGAAACAATGGGTTGGCTGGAAATTGCGTGAAAATCTTTCCCACAGTTTCCGCGAGTTTCACAGTCCACAGTTCTGCACCGCTGCAGCCGTCATAGATGTTCCGGCATGGATCCCCGGGTTCTTCGCATTCGCTTCGCTCATGCTGCGACCCGGGGATGACGAGCTTGTAATTTGTGCGTCTGCAAATCGCCAACGCTTGGGACTCGCGGCAAGCCCAAATGCAGTTCGTCATTCTCGACCTCGTGAGCGAGGAACAAGCGGAGAGTGTCGGGAATCCATGCCGGAACGGTGAGGAGCTTCGGCGGTGCATAACGCGCGTCAACATCAGGATCGGGCCAGACGATGTTGCGGTCGATGAATCCTGGATAACCTGCGCTTCGCTCCGGTTTCCGGGATGGCCAACTTCATCCATGGTTGTCACCGCTAATCGAGAACTGCATGTTCTGCCTTCGCCAATCGTCAATGGGGACGAGAGCTTGAGAACCTCACAACGGTTACCACTGGTCCCGGCCTGAACGGCAGCACGAAACCTTCAGCTGCCATATTAGCGAAAATCCGCTATCGTCGAAAAAACGTTAGTCAGGCTAAATGGTTCAATCATGCAAATACCGATCAGAGCGATCTGGGTGTTCCACACCGCAGCACGCGCCGGCAGTATTTCCAAGGCGGCGGAGGAACTGAGCGTCACGCCGTCGGCGGTCAGCCAGCAGATACAGGCGCTGGAGGTGCAGCTTGGCGTGACGCTGATGACCAGGATGGGTCGCGGTATCGTGCTGACGGAGGCGGGCGAGCGCTACTTTGCCACCATCACCGACGAGATCGAGGGCATCGCCGAGGCGACGAACACCATTCGCGGCTATCGCTCGATCACTGCGCTGACGGTGCGCGCCACGCCGACATTTTCGGCCAAGTGGCTGCTGCCGCGCCTCGGTTCTTTCCTCGACAATCATCCCGATCTCGAGATGAGGCTCGACGGCACCAATGAGCCGACCGACTTCAACCGCGAACTGGTCGACGTCGAGATTCGTCACGGCGATGGGCGCTGGCCTGGCCTGTTCGTCGAAGGCGTGGCGGAGGAGGAATTCCTGCCGGCCTGCGCACCGCATTATGCGGCGGCGGGCAGCCTGGATGCAGCCGCGCTGCCGGGTCACCGCCTGATCCATTCGGTGAAGTCGCAGGCGCAGTGGGGACGCTGGTTTTCGCTCGCCGGCGTGGACCCGAAGGAGCGCTGGCGCCGCGTGCTGTTCGATCGCAGCCATATGGCGATCGACGCGGCTGTGGATGGCATGGGCATCGCGCTGGAAAGCACCTTGATGATGGAAAGCGAACTGGCGAGCGGGCGGCTGGTCTGTCCTGTCAGGACACCGCCACAGGTGCGGTTGATCACGCAGTGGATCGTCTGTCCGCGCGACCATCTGCGGCAGAAAAAGGTGCGGCTTTTCCTCGATTGGCTGCGCAGCGAGGGAAGTGCGTGGCAGGCGCGGAACCTGCCAGCTGCGTGAGTACCTACCCGGCGCGCAAGACGGCCACGGCCTGCGCAACGATCTCGCCCGGCGTCAGAGCAATGTCGAGGCGGATCGGCGCCTCGTCGTCTGACGGCGGCTCCAGCGTCGCAAGCTGGCTCGCCAGCAGCGTGGTGGTTGCGAAGTGGCTCTTGCGGGCGCCAAGTCTCTGCTCGATCAGGTCGGCAGGGCCGTCGAGAAACAGGAACCGGACCTCACCAAGCCTGTCGCGCATGAAGTCGCGATAACGAAGCCGCAGCGCCGAGCAGGCGATGACCACGGGGCGGTCTGGCTCGGCAAGAGCGGCATCGCAGATGGCAGCGAGCCACGGCCAGCGCTGCTCGTCGGTGAGGCCGATGCCCTGCCGCATGCGTTCGACATTTTCCGGACTGTGCAGCCTGTCGGCCTCGATCCATTGGCAATCGAGGGTTTCGGCAAGACGGCTGGCGATTTCCGTCTTGCCGGTGCCGGCTATGCCCATGACGACGAGGAAATCCGATCTGGCGGCAACTGCATTCTTCATGCCGATGGTCATAGCCGGTCTAGTAAAGCCCGAGCAAGCGGATCGGCCCGAGCGTCAACACCGGAAACAGCACCAGCGCCAGGATGGCTGCGACCAGCACCGACATCGGAGCAAGCGAGCCCTTGATGACGTCCTCGATCGACATTTTTGCCACCTGCGCCACTGCGAAGAGGCAGACACCTACCGGCGGCGTGACAAGGCCGAGGGTCAACGTGATGACCATGACGATGAGGAAATGCATGGGATCCACCCCCATCGAGACGGCCGGCGGCATCAGCACCGGAATGAGGATGAACATGGCGGCGATCGCGTCCATGAACATGCCGACGACGATCAGGAACAGAAAGATCAGCACCAGCGTCGTGGTCGGTCCGTTGCTGATATGGCTGAGGAAGGTCGCGACCTGCGCCGGCAGGCCGTCATAGGTGAAGACCCATGCGCCGAGCTTGGCGGTGGCGGCGATGAACAGGATGGTGCCGGAGACACGCGCCGTTTCCATGAAGATGCCGGGCAATTCCTTGAGCGGTATCGTGCGGTAGAGCACCACGGCCAGGAACAGCGTGTAGAGCACGGCGATCGCGGCGGCCTCGGTCGGCGTGAAATAGCCGTCGACGATGCCGATGAGCAGGATGACCGGTGTGAGCATCGGCAGGATGGCTGCGAGGCCGGTGGTGATCACGAGGCGCAGATTGAACGGCGTCGGCGGGTTGTAGCCATGGCGCACGGCGTAGAAATGGTTGAACACCATGAACATGAAGGCGATGAACAGGCCGGGGATCAGCCCTGCCACCAGCAACGTGCCGATCGAGACATTGGCGATAGAACCGGCGATGACGACGAGGATCGATGGCGGGATGATGGACGACAGCGTCGAGGTGCACAGCGTCATGCCGACGGCATAGCCCTTGGGAAAGCCGTGGCGCTCCATGGCCTTGATTTCAATGGCGCCGATGGAGGCGATGTCGGCGACCGACGAGCCCGAGACGCCGCCGAAGATGACCGAAGAGACCACGTTGACGTGGCCAAGCCCGCCCGGCATCCACCCGACCATGGCGCCGGCGAAGTCGAACAGCTTTTCGGCAACGCGGCCGCGCTCCATGAGCACGCCGACGAGGATGAACAGCGGCACGGCGACAAGGAGGAAGGAATTCATCGCCGAGAACATGCTCTGCGACAGGAGGTCGATCGGCGTCGAGGTGAACATCAGCATGGCGGCGACACTGGCGAGGCCAAGCGCCACGGCGAGCGGAACGCCAAGCGCGGAAAGAAGCAGGAAGATGACGAGGAGTGCGATGCTCATGATGGCTTTCCTGCATTGGTGACGACGTCGGCGTCTTCGGTTCGGATTGCCGGAAACCCATCTTCGGGCAAGGCGATCAGGTCACGCCGCGTGCGCAGCGATTCGATGATGGCCAGGATGGCGAGCACTGCCGAAACCGGCATGATGATGCCGATGATCCACATGGGAATGGCGAGGGTTGCCGCAGTCTCGTTCATCATCAGCTGCTGCTTGACCAGCGTGATGCCGGTCCAGCCCGTGAGGATGAAAAACAGGACGGAGGAAACGACGTAGATCGGCACCGCCAAGCGCCGGAACAGGCCGGGCACCGCACCTATGAAGACGGTGACGCGCGCGGTCTCGACGGTGCGGAAGCCGGCGGACAGGCCGAGAAAGATCATCCAGACGAAGAGGTAGCGGGTGGCCTCCTCGGTCCAGGAGACCGGCACGCCGAGGAGGCGGCTGGACACCTGCAAAAGCACGACGACGAGAACGCCGAAGACTGCAATGCCGGCGGCCACATCGGTCAACAGCGTGACGATCTTGCCGAAAGTGGATGTGTTGTGGGCCATGACGGCTCCTCCCTTTCCGGACCCGCCTGGTGGCAGGTCCGGTCAACCGGGTTTACTACTGCTTGCCGACAGCCGCGACCGTCTTGTCGAAGAAAGCCTGGTCCTTGACGAGGCCGGCGAAGACCGGGAACAGCTCCTTCGAGACCGCGACGAAGGCCTGCTGCTGCTCGGGCGTCAGGCGGTTGGTCTGCATGCCGTGCTTTTCGAGTTCGGCAATCGAGGAATCGGCGGTTGCCGCATCGTTCTCGACCTTCCAGGCTTCGGCTTCCTTGGCGGCCTCGGTGAGGGCGGCCTTTTCTGCGTCGCTCAGCGCATCATACTTGGCCGGGTTGATGCCGAGCACCCAGCCATCAGCCATGTGGTTGGTGATCGAGACGTATTTCTGCACCTCGTAGAACTTGGCGCTGACCGGCACGTTGATCGGGTTTTCCTGGCCGTCGACGACCTTTAACTGCAAGGCATTGTAGACTTCGGCGAAAGCCATCGGCGTCGGTGCGGCGCCAAGCTTCTTGAAAAACTCGACCCAGAGCGGGTTGTTGGGCACGCGGAACTTCATGCCGGCGAGATCGGCCGGCTTCTCGATCGCATGGCGCGAATTGGTCATCTGGCGGAAGGGGCGCGTCCACAAATTGATGCCCTTGATGCCGATGTTGTTAAGATCGGAAATCAGCTCCTGGCCCTGCTCGCCGGCGAGATAGGTGCGAAGCTGCGCCTCATCGTCGAACAGATAGGGGATCGAGATGGCCGAGAATTTCGGGTTGAAATTGGCATAGAGCGATGTCGCCAGAACCAGCATGTCGAGCGAACCGCCGGCCAGCTGCTTCACCGCAGCCGATGGATCGCCGCCGTAGAGCGTTCCGTTCGGAAACACTTTTACCGTGACCTCGCCATTGGTTTTGGCGGCGACCAGCTCGGCGAATTTATTGGCGGCAACCGTGATCTCCGAACCGTCGGGATCGGGCGTAGACAACGTCAGCGTCGCGCCGGCGTGAGCTGCGGTTGCGACGAACATTGCGGCTGCAGTCAGCAGGCCGCGTATCGAAAGGTGCTTCATTTTATTCTCCTCCACTGTAGTCCTAAAGATGTCCCTATTCGGCGGGGCGAGTGCCTCCGCCAGAATTCATGCGTTCCAGTTCCAGGATAACGGCGCTGTGGTCGAGGTCGCCGTCGCCATTTTCCACCATCGCCTGGAAGAGGCGGTCCACATTCTCCGCCACCGGCAATGTCAGCCCATGCGCGCGGGCAAGGGAGAGCGCGGTCGACGTGTCCTTGACCTGATATTTTGCGGGGCCACCGGGCGTAAAATCACTCTCGACCATGCGCAGCGCGTGCTGCTTCAGCACGGTGGAATCGGCAAAGCCGCCGAGCAGCGCCTCGCGCACGCGGGCCGGGTCGGCGCCGCCACGTTTGGCCAGGGTGAGTGCTTCGGCGACAGCGCAGATGTTAGACGCGACGATCAACTGATTGGCGAGCTTGGTGAGTTCGCCGGCACCGGCGGGGCCGACATGAGTGAGGCGGCCAAGCGGTGCGAACAGCGGCCGCATCGCCTCGACTGCTTCCGTTTCTCCGCCGGCCATAATGGCGAGCGTGCCTTCGCGCGCTCCCTTCTCACCGCCGGAAACCGGCGCGTCGATATAGCGGACGCCGTATTCGGCGGCAGCAACCGCCTGAGCCTGCGCCGTTTCGACGGGAATGGAGCTCATGACGACAAGCGTCGCGCCCGGCTTCATCGCCGCGATGACACCGCCCTGCCCCAGCAGAACCTCATCGCAGACCGGGCCGGAACTCAGCATGCAGATGACGGCATCGGCATCCCGCGCTGTGTCGGTGGCCGAGGCACCGATCAAAACGCCCTGCCCCTTCAGGGCCTCGGCCTTTTGCGCCGTGCGGTTCCAGGCCGTGACAGTGAAACCGGCCTCGGCCAACCGGCGCGCCATGTGCCCACCCATGATGCCGGTGCCGACGAAGCCGATCCTGCGTCCGGTTTGCATCATGGATGCTGCCGTTCGGAAAAGCGCGGCGGAAGCTCCACCACGATCAGTGGTGGAAAGGCGTCACGGAACCGGCCCAGATGCGGCGTTTCCAGATGGGCATCGAAATCGGCGCGGCTGTCATAGACCTCGTAGAAGACGACCGTATCGTCGGAGCCCTCCGGCCGGATGACGTCGAACTGACGGCATCCGGGCTCATCGGCCACCGAATGGCGCGCATCGTCGAGGGCCGCCTCGAGAAAGGCATCCATCTTTCCAGGCTTCACCCGGAATTCCGCGATGACGACGAATGCCTTTGCCGTATTCACTTTCGATCCTCCCCGATCTTGCCGCCTCAGGCCGCGACGCTCTTGCCGGGCCGGAAGCTGTCTTCCATGTCCCGGCGAAGCTTGACCACGTCGAGATCGCTGACCAGTTCGACATCGTCGAAGCTGACGATCTGATCCTTCTTGATCGGCCGCTTGAGCTTGACATTGTGGGCCAGGCCGATCGGCAGGGCGCGCAGGTCGAGGCTGCGGGTCGCCGGTATGGCATTGGCCCATACGGCAAAACCGCCCTCGCCGTCGAGCATTTCGCCGGGCTGCATGTCCTTCTTGGCGGTGGCGACGGCATCGCCGCGGAATTCCTTGGAGGTACCGGTGGCTTCGCCGCGCAGGACCGCCGAAAGCACGCTGACGGAGGTTTCCAGCCCGATAATGTGAAACGGACGCCACATCGAGGCATACCAGCCGGACGGGTCGGTCAGCAGGCCATACTGCTTGAAACAGGCGCGGGCATATTCATTGTGCGCCTTGAAGGTGACGAAGACGCCGTAGCGGATGTTGTTGACGACTTCGCGGCCGTCCGGCTCCTGGCTGGCGGCGATATCGACCAGACCCGAGCGGGCCATGCGCCCGCCATCGGCGGCCGGGCGGAACACTTTCGCCAGATCGTGCAGGCCCGAAGGCGGGAAGGCGAGGCCGTCATCCGGGCAGTCGAGACCGGTACCGTTGGCGACCGCCGCCATTTCGATGGCTGCCTTGGTGCCGTCGGTGAAGGAGTTGTACATCTTCGGATTGAAGTCGCCCTTGGCGACCTCTTCTTCAGTCCAGCCGAAGAAGCCCCAAACCGTGTCCGGTGTCGAATAGCGGTAGCGCGGCTCGAAATTCATGCCCTTGCCGGCAGCCGTAATCTCGAAGCCGGTGGCGCGTGCCCAGTCGACCAGTTCGCAGATCAGCGCCGGCTGGTCGCCATAGGCCATCGAGTAGACAAGGCCCTTGGCGCGCGCCTTCTCGGCCAGGATCGGCCCGACCATGACATCGGCTTCGACATTGACCATGACGACGTGCTTGTTGTGCTCGATGGCACTGAGGGCATGGCGGGCGCCGGCGAGAGGATGGCCGGTCGCCTCGATGACACATTCGATCTCGCCGCAGGCAAGCAGTGCATTGACGTCGTCGGTGACGAAGGTGGTGCCGTTCTTCACCGCGTCCGCGGCACTGGTGGCGGAGTAGCGCTCCTTCGGCCAGCCGACGCGATCAAACGATTCGCGCGCCTTGCCGACATTGAGGTCGGCCACCGCGACCATGTGAAAGCCTTCGATGCGCTGCGCCTGTGCGAGCACCATCGAGCCGAATTTGCCGGCGCCGATCAGGCCGACGCGGACGGGCCGGCCTTTGGCGGCGCGGGCTTGGAGCAAGGTCGAAAGATTCATGGTCTGGTCCTTGGGAGGATTGGGTTGATGGTCGGTTGCGGGCGCGTTTCAACGCTCCGGCAAACGGGCACCGCGCCGCCTGCCGTTCAGGTCACGACTTTCATGCCAGGCTCGGCGTCTTGAAGACGCTGCCCGCTATCTGGACTGATGCTTGCCGGCTCTGTTTCCTCCGCACATGCGATGGCCGGATCGCCTGCGCAGGCAGCTTTTCACGCGCTGCTTATGGACGGACCTTAAGAGGCTTGCCAAATTAGCACAATTTAGAAACTCAGGACGAACCGTTAGTTTTGCTAAACAGTTCTGGCTGACGGTGGTTTCAGAACCGCAGCCGCGCCATGGCCAGGAGGTCGTGGTATTCTCCATCGGTGAAGCCCGCCTTCACATGCCTGCCTTCGACCTCGAAGCCGTGGCGCGTGTAAAGCCGTATGGCCGGTTCGTTGTCGGCATAGACGGTCAGCTCGACCCGCTTGAGGGCGCGCCAGTTGTCTGCAACATCGAGCAAAGCCTCCAGTATCGCCGAGCCTATGCCCTTGCCGACAAAGGCGTCATCAAGGCCGATATTGATCTCGCCGATATGAGCGCGGCGCGGCGAGCTTTGCCCGATGAGACGGCCATCGCCGACGACCTTGCCATCCACCTCGGCGACGATCCACGTCGTTTCCTGGCCGGACTTGGCGATGCGCCGCTCCACCTGCTCGACCATCTCGAACGGCATCCGCAGTGTGCCCCAGCGAAAGCCGGGCATGTTGAAGATTGCGCAGAGCGCTTCAGCGTCGCTTGGCCGGACGGCCCGGAGCTGCGGCTGCGCTTTTTCGGAAGATGGAGATGTCGCGGTGGTCATGGCGTCCCGGATGCTGGCAAATCAGGTTTTCACAATGCGCAGGACATCGCCGCAAAATCCAGTCGGCTTGGCAATCTATGATGCCGGTTGCGGGCGGTGCCGGGAAGCTGCGTAGAGTTTGAAGAGGCCGCTGACACCGATCCAGCCGAAAAGGGCGAGCCAGCACAATGTTCCTGTCGCGGACCAGTTTATCTTGTGTACGGCGGCATCGGTGATGGTGAGGCCGATGATGGCAAACAGGCCGATCAGGAGCTGCGCCAGGCCGAGCACCAGCAGTTCCTCGCGCGGCGCGCTTCTCCAGACGAGATAGATGCCGCCCGCGCCGGCGAGGAAGATTGCGCTGTAGACCTGGGCGTGAAAAGCGTCGATCGGCCATGGCCAGAAGCTGCTGAATGTCAGGGGAAACAACAGCAGACCAGCGCCATAGAACCCAAGAATCGCCGATTCCAGCTGCATGTAGCCGCGCCATGCGGGGTTCAAGGTCAACCCCTTGGCCGAAGGACGCGCTCTGGACCGCCATAGGAACCAGCCTGAAACCGCGACCGAGGCCAGATAGACGACAAACCACAGCCAGGGTGCTTTGCGCGCGAAATCGAAATAGCCGAAGTTGATGAAGGAAGCGACCGACACGATGACCGTGAAGATGAAGGCCATGACCAGCACGAGCCTGCCCGGCGACCAGCGGTTCCACACCAGAAGTGCGGCCATCACAACCATTTCGGTGGTGTAGAAACCGCCGAGGAAGCGGGCGTTGAACGGGGTGACGGCCCATGGCCAGCGCGCCTTGACCAGCGCAGGCGCGAAAAACAGGCCGGCGCCGACGATCAGGACGATGATGACGGCTGCCGAGAAAAGGCGCAGGGCCGCGGGAAATGGCGGGTTGTCGGATGTCTGCATGGGAAAATTCCCAATGATTTATGCCCCGCTGCCAGCATAGAACCACCTGCGCCTGCTGGAAATGCACCGAATACAAATTCGGCTGTCAGCAGGCTCATCTATTCGAATGGCCGGATGGACCGATTCGCAGTAAAATAGAGGACCGTGACCGGAGCATCGGTCTGACAACGTTCCGGGGGCGCATTATCCGGAGCCGCTATGATGAATGAAGTTCAAGACCTGTTCTCACTTCTGCGGCAATCGAGCGATGTCGATCCGCAGGCGATCGACGCGATCAAGAAAACCGTCGCCGAGGGCGAGGATCGGGCGCTTTGCCGTATCAATGCGCCGGCCTTCGCGGCCAAGCATGGCCTCGACGAGGAGCGGGTTATCGGCGCCTTTCTCCATGCGGCGCGGGTAGGCATCTTCGATATTTCCTGGAACGTGCTGTGCCCCGGCTGCGGCGGCGTGCTCGACAGCAACGCCACGCTGAAAACCGTGCGCAAGGAGGAATACACCTGCGCACTGTGTTCGGAGGGCTATGCGCCGACGCTCGACGAAATGGTGGAAGTGACGTTCACCGTCAGCCCGAGGGTTCGCCGGATCGCCGCGCACAATCCCGAGCAACTGTCGGTGACGGAGTATTTCCGCCAGATCTACTGGGCGTCCGGCGTCGACCTGCCCGAGGAGAATTTCGAGGAGGCCATGGCCAGCTTCGCGCTGGAGGATGTCGAGCTGGAGCCCGGCGAGAAGGGCGTGCTGACCATCCAGCTTCCCGCCGAGTTCGTCATCGTCTTCGAGCCGGTCACGCATTCAGCGCAGTTCATCGATGTGAAGGGCGAGCCGACAAAGGAACGCCGGAACCTGTCCCTGGTCTTCGACCGCGACCATATCCAGAGCCAGATGCTGGAGATGCAGCCGGGACCGCTGCGCATCGCGCTCGAAAACCGCACGGACTCGCGCGTCCTACCGACGGTCTGCGTTGCCGGTGCCGAGCTGCATTGCATGCTGGGAAAGCGCCGGCCGTTCCTGACGGCCAAGCGCCTGCTCTCCAACCAGACTTTCCGCGATCTTTACCGGACGGATACGCTCGACGTCGACCAGCGCCTCAAGATCACCAGCCTGACATTCCTGTTCACCGACCTGCGCGGCTCGACCGAGCTTTACGAACGGGTCGGCGACCTTTCAGCCTTCGATATGGTGCGCGCGCATTTTCAGGTTTTGCAGGAGATCGTGGCGGCGGAAGCAGGTGCTGTGGTGAAGACTATCGGCGATGCGGTGATGGCGACTTTCCCGACGCCGGACCGGGCGATCGCGGCGGCGCTGAGGATGCGCGATGCCATGCGGGCGCTGAACGACAAGAGTGGACGCGAGGACCTGCTGCTCAAGATCGGCGTTCATGCCGGACCCTGCATCGCCGTGTCGATGAACGAGCGGCAGGACTATTTCGGCCAGACGGTCAACATCGCCTCGCGCGTGCAGAACCTTGCCAACGCGCAGGCGATCTTCGTCACCGGCGCGGTGGTCGACGACAATCTCACTGCCGACCTGCTGCACAGGAACGCGCTGACGCCGGTACCGCATGACGTCTCGCTGCGGGGTATCGAGCGGGAGATAGCGGTCTATACGATCCCGTGAAGCCTTGGGCCGTTACACGCGCCGATAGATAAAATAACGATCGGCCGGCACCGAAGGCGGCGGCGGAAGCTGCTGCAATTGCGGATGTTCGAGCGGCAGGCCGCTTACCGCGATGCCGCCGGGACGCAGAAGCCGCGCGGAAAGATCGGGAAGCCAGGTAAGCGTAACGGCATCGCGGTCTTCATAGCCGGTGCCGATATCGGCATGGACGAGTGCGGCTTCGATGCCGACGAAAGTGCTCGCCGTCTCGCGGATTTCGCCGAGCACGAGGTTATCGGCGTCGGGAATGGAGCTGGCATGTGCGGCAAGCTTGCGGTCGAAGGCAACGATCCGACGTCCGGGCAGGCGTTCGCGTAGATGATTGAAGGTCCGGCCATTGCCGAGGCCGAGCTCGATCACCGGCCCTTCCGTCTTTGCCACCTCGACGCAGACATGATTGAGAATGTCGCGCTGCGCGGTCATTCGGCGGATGAAACTGTCGAGACGGCTCATGAGCGGTTATATGTCCTGAACCAGTCGACGAAATCGGCCATGCCGTCTTCCAGCGCGATTTTCGGTTGGAAACCAAGGTCGCGTTCGGCGAGCGTAATGTCGGCAAATGTCCGCAGCACGTCGCCGGCGGGCTTCGGCTTCATCTCCATGATCGCCTCGCGCCCGGCCGCCTTCTCGATCGCGGCGATGAAGTCGAGCAATTTCACCGGCGCGTTGTTGCCGAGATTGTAGACCGGGGCGGTCTCGTCCGGCTTGGCTACGATGCGATCCGCCGCGGCGACAACACCGGCGACGATATCGCTGACATGGGTGAAATCGCGCTGCATCTCGCCATTGTTGAAGACGGAAATGGGCTTACCCTGCAGGATCGCGTCGGTGAACAGCCACGGCGCCATGTCCGGGCGGCCATAGCGGCCATAGACCGTGAACAGGCGCAGCCCCGTCGAGTGGATGCCGTGCATGTCGGCATAAACATGCGCCAGCAGCTCGCCCGCCTTTTTGGTCGCGGCATAGATGGAAACCGGGCTGTCGGTGCGGTCCGTTTCCGCAAACGGCACCTTGTCATTGGCGCCATAGACGGAGGATGAGCTTGCATAGACGAGCGGCGGACGCTTCGGCAGCTGTCCCGCCAGTTCGAAAAGCGCGACCTGCCCTGTCACATTGGCGTCGACATAGGCGTAAGGATTCGTCACGGAATAGCGGACGCCGGCCTGTGCTGCGAGATGGACGATAACGTCGACATCGGCGCCTTCCGGTCCGATCGCATCGCCCAGGTCGCGCCGGGCGACATCGAGCTCCCGGAAACGAAATCCTTTATGGGATTCAATCTGTTGAAGCCTGTCCTGCTTGAGCTTGACGGCATAATAGTCGTTGAGATTATCGAGCCCGAGAACCTCGTCGCCCCGGTCGAGAAAACGCCGGGCGGCATGATAGCCGACGAACCCCGCCGCACCCGTCAACAGTACCTTCATCGCGATGCCCGAATCTCGTCATGTTTTGTCATGGCGATGTGTTAAACCCCCGATCCAAGTCTTGCTGGATCGACCGGATAGAAGCGAACGATGAACATTGCAATAACCGAACAGGCTGCCGCCGATGATCATGGCGGCCTTTGGCGGGCCAATGTGCCCCATGTTCAAGGGACGAACTCATGAAACTGAGCATTTTCGGGACCGGCTATGTCGGTCTGGTCACCGCTGCCTGCTTCGCCGATGTCGGCCACGACGTGCTTTGCATCGATATCGACGAGAACCGGATCGCCCTTCTGAACCAGGGTCAGGTGCCGATCTTCGAGCCCGGCCTCAAGGAAATGGTCGCCCGCAATGCCCAGAACGGACGGCTGCGGTTCTCGACCGATGCGCCGGCGGGCATCAAATTTGCCGAACTGATCTTCATCGCCGTCGGCACCCCGCCGAATGGCGACGGTTCGGCCGATCTCAGCCATGTGCTGGCCGTGGCCAGGACAATCGGCGAACACATCGACGGCCACAAGATCGTCGTCGGCAAGTCGACGGTTCCGGTCGGAACAGCCGACATGGTTTCAGACGTCATTGCCAGTACCTTGAAGGCGCGGGGCGTCGATCATCCCTTCGATGTCTGCTCCAACCCGGAATTCCTGAAGGAGGGCAGTGCGATCGAGGATTTCACCCGCCCTGCCCGCATCATCATCGGCACGAGTTCGGAAGCCGTCCTGAAGACGCTGCACGACTGCTACGCCCCCTACAACCGCAACCACGACAAGCTGATGAGCATGGACGTGCGCTCGGCGGAACTGACGAAATATGCCGCCAATGCGATGCTGGCGACGAAAATCAGCTTCATGAACGAGATGGCCAACATCGCCGAACGGCTCGGCGCCGACATCGAGGAAGTGCGCCACGGCATCGGCTCCGATCCGCGCATCGGCTACCAGTTCATCTACCCCGGCTGCGGCTATGGCGGCTCATGTTTTCCCAAGGACGTACGCGCGCTCGCCAGAACGGCACGCTCCAGCGGCTTCGCGGCAAATCTGCTGGAAGCGGTCGAGCGTGTGAACGACACGCAGAAGCATGTTCTGTTCGAAAAACTGTCGCAGGCCTTCGATGGCGATTTGCAGGGCCGGACGATCGCGCTGTGGGGACTGGCCTTCAAGCCGAACACCGATGACATGCGCGAGGCACCGAGCCGGGTCCTGATGGAAGCGCTGTGGGCCGCTGGCGCGAAGGTTCGGGCCTATGATCCGGAAGCCATGAAGGAAGCCCGCCGCCATTACGGCGAGCGGCCCGACCTGGTTCTTGCGGCAAGCCCGCAGGACGCGGCAAAGGGCGCGGATGCGCTGGTGATCTGCACGGAATGGAAGCAGTTCCGTGTCGCCGATTTCGGCTGGCTGAAGGCAAACCTGCTCAACCCGGTGATCGTCGACGGCCGCAATCTCTACGACCCGGCGCAGTTGCGCAAGCACGGCCTGCTCTACTACGCCATCGGGCGTGGCGACTCCGTCAGGCTGAACGGCGCGGAATCTTCGGCCCGGCGCGCGGCGGAGTAGCGGGCCTCACTTGTAGGGGTCGGCCGCATCCCGCAAGCCGTCGCCGAGGAAGTTGAACGCCAGGATGACGAGGACTACCGGCACCATCGGCAGGAGCAGCCAAGGATAGAAAGCAATTACGCTGACGCTGCGCGCCTCTGTCAGCAGGATGCCCCAGCTGGTTATCGGCGCCCTGAGCCCCAGCCCGAGAAAGCTCAGCGCCGTCTCGCCCAGGATCATGCCGGGTATGGAGATCGTCGCCGTTGCGATCAGGTGCGACATGAAGCCGGGAATGAGGTGCCGCCCGATAATGCGGCTGCTTTTCGCGCCCATCAACTGGGCTGCCAGCACATAATCCTCTTCGCGCAAGGCAAGAAGTTTTGAGCGAACGGCACGCGCCAGCCCGGTCCAGTCGAGCAGCCCGAGGATCACGGTGATGCCGAAATAGATCAGGATCGGGCTCCACGTAATCGGCATGATCGCCGCCAGTGACAGCCATAGGGGAATGCTGGGAATCGATTGCAGGACTTCAATTATCCGCTGCACGATCAGGTCGAAGACGCCGCCGTGGTAACCGGCAAGCCCCCCGATGACGATGCCGAGGACAAAGCTGAAGCTGATGCCGACGAGGCCGATGGTCAGCGAAATGCGCGCGCCATAGATGATGCGCGACAGCACGTCTCGCCCCAGCCTGTCGGTGCCGGCCAGAAACAGCTGGCCGTTTTCGGCGGGGCAGACGAAGTGCCTGTCGCCTTCGATAAGGCCCCAGAACCGGTAGCTGTCGCCCTTGCAGAAGAAGCGGATCGGCTGCACCTCGTCCTGCTTCTCGGTGTAGTTGCGCTTGAGCGTGTCCATGTCCAGCGTCATCTGGCGGCCATAGACGAAGGGGCCGACGAACTGCCCGTTATGGAACAGATGCACGCGCTGCGGCGGCGCATAGATGAAGTCCATGTTGCGCGTATGCAGATTGTAGGGCGCAAGGAACTCGCAGAACATGATGACGAGATAGAGCGCCAGAAGGAACACGCCCGAAACGACGGCGAGCCGGTGCTTGCGGAACTTCCACCACATCAGCCGCAACTGCGACGCCTGAAAGACCTTCGCCTGCTCCGGCGTCATCGCCTCGACGGACTGCGGGTCGAAGGGTGCGGTCGAGACGTAATGCTGCAGCGGAGCGCCCGGAGCGGGAAGCGGCGAATGCGTGTTCATTTGGTGCTGCCGCCCTGCAAACGAATTCGTGGATCAAGCAGCGCCAGCGCCAGATCCGAGATCAGGACGCCGATGACCGTCAGGAAGGCGAGGAACATCAGGAACGACCCGGCCAGATACATGTCCTGGCTTTGCAGCGCCTTGATCAGCATCGGGCCGGTGGTTTCCAGCGACAGCACGATCGCCGTGATTTCGGCACCGGAAATGATCGCGGGCAGGATGGAGCCGATGTCGGATATGAAGAAATTCAGCGCCATGCGCAGCGGATATTTGACCAGCGTCTTGAAGGGACTGAGGCCCTTGGCGCGCGCGGTGACGACATATTGCTTGTGCAACTCGTCCAGCAGATTGGCGCGCAGCCGCCGGATCATGCTTGCGGTGCCGCCGGTGCCGATGATGAGGACCGGGATCCAGAGATGGGCGAGGATCGATTTCGCCTTGTCCCAACTCATCGGCTGGCCGAGATATTGCTGGTCCATGAGATGGCCGATGGACGTGCCGAACCAGATGTTGGCGAAATACATCAGGATGAGCGCCAGCATGAAGTTCGGGATGGCGAGCCCGAGAAGGCCGAGAAAGGTCAGCCCGTAATCGCCCCAGCTGTATTGATGCGTGGCGGAGTACATGCCGATCGGAAAGGCGATGAGCCAGGTGAAGATGATCGTGACGAAGGAAACCAGCACGGTCAGCCACATTCGGTCGCCGACGACGTCGCGGACCGGCAGCTCGTATTCGAAGGAATAGCCGAAATCGCCCTGCAGCATTCCGCCGACCCAGTAGAAGTAGCGGATGACGGGCGGCTTGTCGAAACCGTACTCCTTGCGCATCATCTCGATGCGATCGGAATCCACCCCCTCGCCCTGGGCCCGCAACTCGGCGACATAGCTGTCGAAATAATCGCCCGGCGGCAATTCGATGATCGTGAACACCAGCGCCGATATGATCAGCAGCGTCGGAACCATCACGGCGATGCGCCAGACTATGTATCGCAGCACGCTCAGGAGTCTCCAAGCCAGAATGTATCCGGCATGTAGACGCCGAAATAGGAAGTCGGGTCGAAGCCGTAGAGCGCCTTGTCAGGCAGGTTGCGCAGCCGCGAGGACGTCAGAACCGGTTGCAGCGTGGCGTTGACGGTGCCGATCGAAAACACCTGATCGGTGTAGATAGACAGCATCGAGTTCCAGATTTCGGCGCGCTCGGAGGTTTCGGTCGACGCATTCCAGCGCTTGAGCAGCGCCATAAGCTCGACCACGGGCGGAAGATCGGGCGCTTCGCCGAGCTTGCCGTGCGACAGATAATGCGCGCCCCACAGCGGCCATTGCAGCTGGTCGTCGATGGTGGGGGCGAGCTGGCTCGGGTTCATGTCGGCGGTCGGCACGCCATTGTCGATGCCCGACCACATCGACATCATGATCTGGCCGCCAAGCGCGCGGCTGCGGAAAATGTCGCGCTGCGAAGTACGAATGAACAGGGCGATGCCGATCTTGCGCCAGTGATCGGTGATGAGTTCGAGCGCGTCGGTTTCCAGCGTGCTTTCGCCCGCCGTCTCGACCATGATCTGCGCCGGGCGTCCGTCGGGAAGCAGCCGCAGGCCATCGTCGTCGAGTGTCTTGAGCCCGGCCTCGTCGAGCAGGGCGTTGGCCTGGTCCGGGTCGTGAGCGACCCAGGCTTTGGCGAATTCCGGCCGGAAGAGCGGACTTTCCGGCAGGACCGTATCGGCGCTTTCCTGCGCCAGTCCGTAGAACACCGCCATGTTGATCTCGCGCCTGTCGATAGCGAGCGAAAGCGCACGGCGCACACGAACGTCACGCAGCAGCTGACGCCACACCTGGTCCGCGCAATTCAGGTTGGGCAGTAGCGCCAGCCGCGATCCCTGCGTACGCTTCCACAGATGGACCTTTACGGGATAGCGCTTCTCCGCGTCCTTCAGGAAAGTGTAGTCGGTGAAGTCTATTCCCATTGCCTGCAGGTCGGTCTCGCCGGCACCGGTCTTGGCGGAAATGATCGCCGACGAACTCACATTCATGACGAACCGGTCGATATAGGGCAGTTGCCGGCCATTCTCGTCGATCCGGTGAAAGAAGGGATTGCGGTCGAAGATGAACTGCTCGGCCGGCGGCTTGGTCCGGTTCTGCCAGGGATCGAGCGTCGGCAGCTCCGGGTTCTCCGGGCGATACTGACGCGACATGCGGATATGCAGCAGCGTCCACTTCTTGGCCCGGTTTTCCTTCATCAGGCCAGCCAATTTTTGCGGGTCCTGATATTTCTTGTGGAACTGCTTGAGATAGGCAGCCGGCAGGACAAGCGGCAGCGGCGAGGCCGCTGCGAGCTTCGGCAGGAAATCCGGATTGGGCGCATCCCAGCTATAGCGGACCGTCAGGGGATCGACGATCTCGAAGCGCGGCGGCTTGCCGTCCGCCACCAGGGCCGCTGCGAGACCGCCCTGCGAAAGCTCCTCGTTCAGCCACACGTCTTCCCAGCAATAGCGAAAGTCCTCCGGTGTCAGCAGGCTGCCGTCGGACCATTTGTGCCCATCCCGGATCTTGAAGGTGAAGACGCGGTCGTCCGCCACGTCGAAGCTTTCGAGGATGTCGGGCTGCAGGTTGAGCTTTTCGTCATAGCCGACCAGCCGGGCATAGCCGTAGATGGTCATCAGCCGTATATCTTTCTGGCTGCCGATGATCGTGCGCAAGGTGCCGCCATACTGGCCGGGCTGCCGGCCCATGGCTGCGATGTTCACCACGCGCGGGGTCTTCGGCAGGCGCTCAGTAAGGGCCGGCAACGCTCTGGCCTTCAGCAGCTCTTGAAGAAATTCCGGTTCCAAGTCGCCGGCGCGCAGCGTGCCCGGCAGAAATGCCGACGCCATGAGGCCAAGGGCGACGCGCCGGGTGATCAAGGCCGTAACTCCTTGACGTCAGCGGTGCGCCGGGCAAGCACGAGATGGCCGCCACCAAGGTCGAGCGGCGACAGCACATCGTCGTTGCCTTCGTCGCGGAACTGCGGCCCCCACGCGGTCGCATCCGAGGCGCCCGTTATCTTCAGCGTCTTGAAGTCCATCGGCCTGTCGAGATCGGGGAACGGCACGGCGGCAACCAGCGAGCGCGTATAGGGATGGATCGGCTTCCTGAGCAGGATTTCGCGCGGCGCAAGCTCGACGATGCGCCCGCCGCACATCACTGCGATACGGTCGGCCATGTAATCCACCACCGCCAGATTGTGAGATATGAACAGGTAGGTCAGGCCTAGTTCCTTCTGAAGATCCTTCAGAAGGTTGAGGATCTGCGCCTGGACGGAAACGTCGAGCGCTGAAACAGGCTCGTCGCAAATCAGCAGTTCAGGCCCCAGCGCGAGCGCGCGCGCAATGCCGATGCGCTGGCGCTGGCCGCCGGAGAAGCTGTGCGGATAGCGTTTGATGAAGCGCGGATCGAGCCCGATCGCCTGCATCAGGCTCTTGACCGTTGCGAGACGGGAGGCAGCATCGCCGCGCTCGTGGATTTCCAGCGGCTCGCTCAGGATGTTTTCCACCGTCATGCGCGGTGACAGTGACGAAACCGGGTCCTGGAAGACCATCTGGATCTTCGCCCGCAGCGTGCGCAGGGCGTCTCCCTCGGCCTTCAGGACATCGATCGGCCCGTCGCGTCCGTTGAAGATGACCGAGCCGCTGTCCGGCGTGACGGCCCGCATGAGGATCTTGCTGACGGTAGTCTTGCCGGAGCCGCTTTCGCCGACCAGCCCTAGGCATTCGCCGCGCTTTATATCGAAACTCACGCCGTCCACGGCACGGACTGAACTTTGCTCGCCGCCGAACCATCCGGACTTGCGCGTGGTGAAGGATTTGCCCAGGTCCTGGACCGTCAGCAGGACGTCGTCCGCTCCCTTCGAGACTGGCGCCGTCTGCTTGCCGAGCAGGCTCTCGACATTGACCGGCACCTCGCGCAGCGCCTTGAGCCTTTCGCCCGGCTTCAGGTCGAAATGCGGGACCGCCGCCATCAGGCCTTTCAGATAGGGATGACCGGGGTGGCGGAATATCGCCTCGACCGGCCCCGCCTCCATGATCTCGCCGTGATAGATGACCACCACCTCGTCGGCGACATTGGCGACCACGCCGAGATCATGCGTGATCAGCAGCATCGCCATGTTCAGCTTGGTCTGGAGCTCGCGCAGCAATTGCAGGATCTGCGCCTGGATGGTCACGTCGAGCGCCGTCGTCGGCTCGTCGGCGATCAGTAGCGCCGGCTTGCAGATCAGCGCCATGGCGATCATGGCGCGCTGGCGCAGTCCCCCCGAGAGCTCGAAGGGATACATGTCATAGGCGCGTTTCGGATTGGGAAAGCCGACGAGGCCGAGCATCTCCTCGGTGCGGATCTTGCGCTCCGCCGCTGGCATCGGGGTATGGATCTGCAGGGATTCGCTGACCTGGTTGCCGATCGTGTGCAGGGGCGACAGTGACGTCATCGGCTCCTGAAAGATCTTGCCGATACGGCTGCCCCTCAGCGCCCGGATTTCAGGCCCGTCGCGCGGCATCTGCAGGATGTCCTGCGTGGTGCCGGGCTTTTCAGGATCGGAAAACAGGATACGCCCGCGTGTATGGGCCGTCTTTGGCAGAATGCCCATCACGGCCTGGCTGATGACCGATTTTCCGGAACCGGACTCGCCGACAAGCGCGGTGACCTTGCCGGGCAGGACGCGCAGATTTGCCCGCCTGACGGCATGCAACGGTCCCCCGACGATGGCAAAGGAGATGCCAAGATCCTCGATCCGCAGCAGATCAACGCCCGAATTCATACGCACACCGGCCCCACTCCGAGGGCCTGCCTTGTTGGCGGCAGGTCCCAGAAAGGCGAGACTAGCGCATTGCCGGTTTAGAGCAACATGGATTCGAAACGGCCACCGGTTCCGTTACGGAACCGGCAACTGGACTGCTTGCCAAAGGGCGTTCGGACCAAATAGCAGCGGTTATTGCAGCTTCTTCAGATCGGCAGCCGACAGACGGTTGGCATCGCGATGAAGCAGCATGACCTGCTCCGCATCCGAGATACGGTCGTAGATCGGCTCCAGCGCGCCATCTTCGTCGAGCGAAAGCGCTTCGGAAAAGTCGGGGGAAAGGACCGTCAGCTTCTGCTTGATGCCCGCCAGTTCCTCCTTGCCGAGCGTCAGCCAGCTATTGGCGCCGCAATAGCTGGAAAAATCCTTGCTGGCGAGAACGCTGTGCGGATACTTCTTGGTCAGGGTCTGGAGCCGCTGGACCTCGTTCACTGCCGAGCCGAAGGCGGAGAATGTGAGGCGGTCGGTAAGCCCGACGTTGCCGAACATCACATTGCCGACGTGCAGGCCGATGCCGAAGTTGATGTCGCCCAGGCCTTCGCTCTTTCTGCGCAGATTGAGATCCGCCATGCGCGCGGTGGCCTTGTGCGCTGCCGCGAGCGCGGCCTGGCAGGCGATCTCGGATTGCGAGCGGTGCCTTTCGCAGGGGTAAACGGCGAGGAAGCCATCGCCCATGAAGCTCATGATCTGCCCGCCGCTGCGGTTGAACGGTGCTGCGATGGCGTCGAAGAACTGGTTCAGCGTGTCGATGTAGATCTCGCGACCCGAGGTCTCGGCAAGCCTGGACGAGCCGCGCATGTCGGCCATGACCAATGCGGCCCGGATCGTGTCGCCCTCGCCGCGCTTGATCTGGCCGTTCAGCACGCGCTTGCCGGCATCGCCGCCGAGATAGGTGGTCATCATGTTGTCGGCAAGCTTGGTGAGCACCGCCATCTTGCTGGCGACGGCGAGATGGTTCTGGATGCGCAGCAGCGCCGAAATCATGCTGTCGCTGAAGCCTGCGGCACTGTCGGTAGCCCACGACCCGATCATGCCCTGGTTGGCGTTGCTGCTGAAGGGATGGACGAAAGCCATGTAATCGGTGACGCCCATAACCTTGAGCTCGTCGAATACCGGAAACTCCGACTGTACCGACGGGTCGATCCGACGCCGCAGGTGGTCGAGCTTGTTGCTGAGCAGGTGATAATACGGGCTGGTCAGGAACCGGTCATTCGGTCCGCCGCCCTTCTTGCGGAAGCCTTCGACTTCCATGCCCTGCCCCCGAAGCCAGGTGAAGCCGAGTGCATCGTAAAGCGGGTGGAGCATCGAGAAACTCAGATGCACCCGAACCAGCGGCAGGCCGGCAGCCGCCAGCCGCTCACAAAAGCCCTTCACCAATGTTTCGAGATCGTTGCCAGCCAGCGCCGATTGGGTCAGCCAGTCGGCAACCTTGTCCATGAGAATGGTGGAAATTTCGGATTGCGCTGTGCTCATGCTGTTTCCAAAGCCCACGTCAAAACTATTCACAGGCAGGCCCTCTTCTTCTGATCCAAAAAGACGCGACGACCGGCCGTGGAAGCCAAGCATAAGACCATCGAAGTTAATGAAGCCGGCTAGGGGGCAAAGCCAGCGAAGAATTTCCCGAATGGCTGTCCTTGCGTAGGCAAGGCGCAGGCAAAACCGCATCTATCCGTCTGAACTTCATGTGGTGAGGCGATTGGCAGACTACAATCTCGATGCTGACAAAAAGGCGAAAAAAATTCGCCGGCGCAGCAAGGATCAGGCCTTCACGACGCTGTCGGAAGCCAAGCCGAGACGCCCAAAAACATTGCGGGTGTCTACGATCAGCGGCGCATGGCCGGCGATCAATTGATAATCGACCTCGTCATGATCTGTTGCGATCACAATTGCGTCAAACCCCTTCAAAGCTGCTGCGCCCAGCTCGACCGAACGCCGCCCCTTGATGGCCATGTGCTCGCGCGTGGCGGGGATTTCGGCGACATACGGGTCGTGAAACTCCGCCTTGCCGCCCCATTCCTCGATCAGTTCGATGAGCCGAAGCGACGGGCTCTCGCGGATATCGGGCACGTTCTTCTTGTAGGCGAGCCCGACGATCAGGATGCGCGAGCGGCTCAACGCCTTGCCACAGCGACGGTCCAGTGCCTTTGCCAGCACGTCGACCACATGGCGCGGCATGGCGGTGTTGATTTCGGCGGCAAGCTCGATGAAGCGGGTCGGCAATTCGTATTCGCGCGCCTTCCACGTCAGGTAGAACGGATCGATCGGCACGCAATGCCCGCCGAGCCCCGGGCCGGGATAGAAGGGCATATAGCCGAATGGCTTGCTCTTGGCCGCCTCGATGACCTCCCATATGTCGATGCCCATCGCGCCGTAGACGACCTTCAACTCGTTGACGAGGGCGATGTTGACGGAACGGAAGATGTTTTCCGTGAGCTTGACCGCCTCGGCGGTCGCCGTGGACGAGACGGGCACGACCGTCCTGACGACGCTCTGGTAGAAAGCCTGGACCGCAGCTGCCGCTTCGGGGCCGTCGCCGGCAACGACCTTGGGAATGGTGGCAACCTCGAAATTGCGGTTGCCCGGATCTTCCCGCTCCGGCGAAAACCCGAGAAAAAAGTCGACCTTCGACTTCAGGCCGGTCTCTTCCAGGATCGGCCTTATCACGTCGTCGGTGGTGCCGGGATAGGTGGTCGATTCCAGCACGATCAACTGGCCACGCCGCAGATTGCTGGCGATGGTGCTGGCGGTGTTGCGGACGAAAGAAAGATCCGGCTCGCGGTGCCTGGTCAGCGGCGTGGGCACGCAGATGATGATGATGTCGCAGCCGGCAAGCTCGGTGAAGTCCGCCGTCGCACGGAACCGCCCGCCCGCCACCTGCTCGGCCAGCGCCTGCGAGGTCACCGCTTCGATGTAGGACTGGCCGCCATTCAGGCTTTCGATCTTCTGCGCCTCGATGTCGAAGCCGACAGCCGGGAAGCCGGCGCGTGCGACAGCGATTGCCAGCGGCAGACCGACATAGCCCAGCCCGATCACGGCGACCGACGCGGTACGTGCCGAAATCCGGTCAAGAAGGAGATGATATGTCGATCTGGAGGTATCCAAAAATCTGCTTTCCTGCCCGGACAAGCCGCCGCCACCATGGCGATGCCACGCTCATCCCAGGAGCTACCGGCGAGGCATATTGCGGAAATCGGATTTCCGCAAGCCGAAGTCAGCCTGCCAGCTTTGCCTTCAGGCCGGCGGCAGCCATCGCGTAGCCACCGGCGGCGCCATCGACGAAGTGGACATGGTCGCGCTGCAGGGGTGATGCGACGATGCAGGTCATCAGGGCCGATTTCTGCCGGTGCAGGCCGTAGCTGCACACGCCTGCCTTTTCCGCCTGTTTCAGCCGGTCCTCGATCCTTTGCAAGACGTCGCGATCCACATCGATGGTCATCTTCAAGCCGTCGTCGAATTTGCGGAAATCGGAATTGCTCGCCACCTGGCGCTTGTAGAGATCTGGATCGAACGTCCCGACCTTGCGGCCGAGTTTTATGGCGACGGTCGTAAGCGTCATCAGGAAGACGACCCACAGTTTGGCCAGCCACCGCTTGCCCACGGGCGCTATCGCACGCGCTTCCAGATCGAGACCCGGCGGGGGGAAGCTGAATTCGGGGCCTTCCACCGGAACGGGATGCCCGCCACGCTCTTCTCCGCCAGTCAGGGCGATGATGTCGGACACCAGCGTCTGAAAGGCCTGCATGTCGCGCGAAGCACCGGGAATGGCGATGATCGAGACGATTTCGCCATGCCGCGCCTCGATGGGGTCCCAGCGGCATGAAAGGCCCGTAAGATCCGGTCGGGTTCCCGCTGGCGCGGGGTCGATGCGGTAGCGTCCCGCCTTCATTTCAGCTTCCGCCCAACTGCTGCCGCCACCGGCGAACATGGCGTAGAAAACCTCCTCGGAAGGCTGGAACCTTGCAACGCGCACGTCCAGCCCGTGCGCCCGGATATCGCTGACCGGCACGATCGCCGCGCGCAAGGTAAGGTTCAATTCGTCTGCCACCCACGCCTGCACCGCCGCCAAAGCGTTTCTGGTGATCTCCAGCTGGGACGCCGGAAACGCAACCATCGCGCCATCGCCGCCGAAAACGAAAGGAAGATCGCGCTGGCCGAGCGCGTTCAGCAAGGCCGATATCACGCTGGCGCCGGCCATGTTGACCGCTTTGTAACCGCCGGCAGAGACTGCGTCGGTCGAGGCAACGATGTCCGCCGTCGCAAGCGCCCAGTCGTCGGGAAGCGGCCGATAGTTGCCGACATCGGCAACACCTTCGAACTCGGTGAAAACCGGCAAGGTGTCGACAAAGGGATCGGTTTTGGCGGATGTGTCCATGCCTATCAAATACCACATTTCCCCTGCGTGAGAGTGAAGTCGATCACGCTTCGAAATTGACTTGCACAGGCTTTCCGATGATAGGGTCCGGCGATGCGAATTGCCTTCTACGCACCCCTGAAGTCGCCCAATCATCCCGTTGCCTCCGGTGACCGCCAGATGGCGCGGATGCTTGTGAAAGCGCTCCGGAGTTACGGCCACAACGTCGAAATAGTTTCCGAGTTGCGCGGCTTTCTGCGCGAACCGGTGCAGGAAAATTTCGATGCGCTGAGAACCAAAGCTCAACAGGAAATCGCGCGGCTGAGCGAACTCTGGGCGCGGGATGGCCAGCCCGACCTGTGGTTCTCCTACCACCCCTATTACAAGGCGCCCGACCTGATCGGCCCCGAACTGGCCTCGACCTTCACTATTCCCTATGTGACGGCGGAAGCTTCGTATTCGAACCGGCGCAATAGCGGCCTTTGGGCCGAAACGCAGGCGCTGGTGGCGCAATCGGTCGAGCAGGCAGCGTTGAACATCTGCTTCACCCACCGGGACCGCCAAGGGTTGGCCGAGGCAATTCCCAACGCAGCCCTCGGCATGCTCGCGCCCTTCATCGACACGTCGGCATTCCTGAAAACGCCACCACGGAGCGCGCCAGCTCGGCTCGTCACCGTCGCCATGATGCGCCCGGGCGACAAGCTTGCAAGCTATGGCATGTTGGCAAAAGCGCTCGGCCTGATCGGCCATCTGCCATGGACCTTGTCGGTCGTTGGTGACGGGCCTGCCCGCGAGGATGTGACGGCTCTATTCGCCGGCTTGCCGGCCGAACGCATCGAATGGCTCGGCGCTATCGAACCAGCCGCCGTGCCGGAGTTCCTCTATGGCGGAGGTATTTACGTCTGGCCGGGGTTTGGCGAGGCCTATGGCGTCGCTTATCTCGAAGCACAGGCCGCCGGCCTTCCCGTCGTGGCGCAGGACATTGCGGGTGTGCCGGAAGTCGTGCGCCATGGCGAGACCGGATTTCTGACGCCGCCTGGCGACGTATCGGCATTTGCAGCGGCAATCGAAAGGCTTTTGACGCGAGAGGACGAGAGAGCCGCCCTCAGCCAGGCTGCCCGGCGCTTTGTGCTGGACGAACGCTCCCTAGACACGGCAGCAACGCGTCTGGCAGATCTGCTTGCGAAGGTGGCCTCATCATGACTGTGGATTCGATCTGGCAGCCATTGCGCGAAGAACTCATGCGCTGGGAAAACGCCGGTCGCACGGCAGAGTTCTGGCTGCGGGATGATGACGCCGTGGAGCCAACGCCCGCACTTGATCGCCTTTTGGCCCTTACCGGCGACTTCGCCGTTCCGGTCACGCTGGCCGTCATTCCGGCCGTCACGGATGCGAGGCTTGCCGACCGGCTCAGCCAAGCTGCCCATGCCGCGGTCGCCATTCACGGCTGGGCGCACCAGAATCATGCGCCCGGAGACCAGAAAAAGCAGGAGCTCGGGGCACATCGGCCGCGCGGGGCGGTGCTTGATGAACTGGCACGGGGATTATCGCAGATAGTCCGTCTGCACGGCGAGCGCGCCGTGCCGATGCTGGTGCCGCCGTGGAACAGGATAGACGCAGGCCTGATCGATAATCTCGGATCGATCGGTTTCACCGCACTGTCGGTCTACGGGCCACCGAAACCGGCGCCCATCCGCGTGGTGAACAGCAATGTCGACATCATGGATTGGCACGGCACGCGCGGCTGCCGGGATTACAGTCTGCTTGTTCAGGAGATCGTCGCGCGGTTGCAGCAGGCTTATGATGGCGGCGAGCCGGTTGGCCTGCTCACGCATCATCTCGTGCACGATGAGGCTGCGTGGATTTTTCTGGAGCGGCTCTTCGAAGTGACGGGCCGCAGCCGCGTGTGCGAGTGGCTTCCCGTCAGCGTGTTGATCGATCGCCGCACAAAGGGCGGGGAATAGTTATTTCCGGTGCGGCCCCGAAGCTGGCAACTCCAGCGTCTGGCCGTCGCGGGCGGCGAATGCACCGGCAAACCTATCCTTGGCCTGCTTTTCGATCTCGTCCAGCTCCTCGTCGGTACGCGTCGGATCGTGATGGAAAAGTGCCAGACCCCGCGCACCCGCCGCTTCGCACAGCTTGACGCCCTGTTGCCAGGTCGAGTGCCCGTAACCGCGGCGGCGCTCCATCTCCTCCTCCGTGTAGGTGCAGTCGTAGATGACGAGATCGGCATCCTTGATAAGGCCAAGAATGGACTGATCGAGCTTGCCGGGCTCATGTTCGGTGTCGGTAATCATCGCCACGACACGGCCGCCCCATTCGACGCGATAGCCTATGCAGCCTCCGGGATGGTTGAGGCTGCCGGTTTTGACCACGACCCCTTCCCGGGGCCGAAGCACGTCTCCGGAGACGAAATCCCGGCAGTCGAGGCTTGCCTTGCAGATATCGAGCTTTGCTGGAAACCACGGCGGCTGCATGAATTCGTCGACCATCTGCCGCGTCGTCATGCGCCCGGCCAGATGCCCCGACCAAAGCGTAACGTTCACGCTGCGGTCATAGACCGGCGAGAAAAACGGCAGCCCTATGATGTGGTCGTAGTGGCAATGGGTGAAGAGCAGGTCGAAATCGGTCACGCCCGCCGCCCGAAGCGCTTCGCCGGCAGGCCTTAACCCCGATCCGGCGTCGAACAGGAGCGTATGGGGGCCGCACTGCATCTCGACGCAGATAGTATTCCCGCCGTAGCGCGAGAACTCTGGCCCGGATACCGCAATGCTGCCGCGCGCGCCCCAAAACCTGACCAGGAAAACGTCGTCGTCCATGCTAGCCCTTCGCAGTCCCCGCTGGCCATAGTAGCCAAACAGCGGCGGCTAGGCGAGACAGGTTTTCTCCGGAGGGCCCCCTGAAAAAGAGGCATGTGCCATGGCTATGGGGCATGGAGGATCGAACGCCCGCCATTCGCTATTTGGCGCTTCGCGCGTCGATCAGTTCCGCTGTCGTATGGCTCAGGCGATCGGCCAGAACGCGCAGTATTTCGATCGTCATTTCGGGGAACTCCTTCATAAGTCTCAGGAAATGATCCTTGCGAATTCGAAGGACTTCCAGCGGAACCGCCGCCCTGACGGTGGCGGTGCGGGAAACGTTGCACAATATTGCGATCTCGCCAACAATCGAATTGGGTTCCAGCTCGGCGACCTTGATCGGCCCGGCGTCGGACTCGACCAGAATATCGGCTGTACCTGAAAGAATGACATAGGCGGCGTCTCCCTCGTCGCCCTGTCGGAAAAGGATCTGTCCGGCGCCGTAGGTAACGCGGTCCGACGTGAAGGCGAGCAGCTTCAGCTTTGCCGGCTCGACGCCGGAAAACAGGGGAACGCGTTGCAGCATTCCAACTTCATCCTTGAGCAGCATCGTCGCAAACCTTCCCCAAAATTCGCGTTTGCCAGACCTTTATGACAGCAGTTCCTTGAAGATACCGTTTCTTGCCAAAAGTGTCTCGTGTGTTCCGTCTTCCACCAATTGACCCGCGTCGAAGACGGCAACGCGGTCGAACATCATCCCCATTGACGGGTTTGTCACGACCCAGACAATCGCCGGAGAATGGCCGTCACGTCTAGCCTCTTCAAGCACATTGCGCAGCACCTGTTCCTGCATGCGCTGGTCCAGAGCTGAAAGCGGCCGGTTCATGATGAGAAAATCGGGACGCTTGAGCAGTGCCCGGGCAACGTCGAGCTTCTGCCTTTGCCCACCGGTCAGACGCCGGCCGCCGGAGCCGACGTTGAAGTCCAGGCCGACATCCAGAACTTCGTTGTAAAGGCCGAGCTTGTCCAGAATGTCGTAGACGATGGAGCGTATGCGTTCCGGCGCGTCGGGATGATTGTTGCCCACGCGTCCGAACAGGACGTTGTCCATGACGGTGGCCGCAGCAATGTATTTGGCCGGGTCATACCGCTCGATCGCATTCTGCAGCTCGGGCGGCAGGTTTTCATAGAACCGGCTGCGCGCCGCAACGATCTTGCCCATCAGCTCTTCGGTCAGCAGGCCGAAGCGGTGCCGGGGTTCGATATAGGCAAAGCTCAAGGTGACGATCATGGCGCGGTCGCTTTCCGACACCGCCTCGTAAGGGCGGTTCTTGAGCCGCTGCAGCAAGGTTTCGTAGGCCGGAATCTCCTCGGGCGTCATGAAGGCGAGTTGCTGGAAGAACGGGTGATCGGGCGGCAGATCGGCGAACAGCTCGATTGCCTGTTCGGCAATCTCCAGGCCCATTTCGTAGAGCGTGCGGTCGAGACCGCCCTGCCGCAGCACGGACGCGAAATAAGGATTGGCCGCAAGCGCCCTGTCGGCGAGCTCTGTGCCCGCGGCGGCGCCGAAGAGCAGGTTTTCGCCGATCGTTGCTTCCTTGTTGTAGGCGCCCGGTTCGAACGGAACCACCAGCCCGCTCAGTCCTTCCTGTTCCAGCCGGCTGCGAAGTGCTGCACGCAATTCGACGATCCGGCCGGCGAGCTCAGTGTGACGCGTGACGTCGACCGAAGAGCGCAGGCCGAGATCCAGGATGTCGCGCGACAGCAGCACCGCATCGAGCACCCGGCGCACGGCCTCGAAAAGGTCCTGCGGGCCGGTAGCGCCGGCGGAAGCGTAGTCGATCCAGTCGCTGCTGATGTCGAAATCGGGATTGCCCGACCGGCTTGCTTCATCGACGTCCCAGCGACGCTGGACCGCGGCAGCGCCGTCATAGGTCACGGGCGTAAGCGGCGCATGTTTCAGCCCGTAGAGAAGGTTCTCTCGAAGGCTTGCATGGAACAGGAAAACATCCGACGACGAGTAGGACATGCGCCGGCCGGTCACGGCTTCGGGAAGTTCAAGCAGGTCGTCGGTGCCCGAAACGACCCTGCCGTTCTCCGGCCGGTTAAGCCGCGCGAAAGCTTCCGCAAGCGCCTCGGCTCCGCCTGTCGCGGAGCTGACCAGCGCCAACGTCTCGCCCGGCTTGACCTGGAGCGATACACGGTCAAGCAGCATGGCACCGCCATCGTCGGTCATGGACAGGCTGACGGCTGACAGGGAGTTGGTCATCCGGCCGGGGTCTTCGATCGTCAGGGCCTCGATTTGCGGCGGGATGAGACCGTCGACCGTAAACTGCTCGACGACCTGCTGGTATTTGACCTGCACATCCTGCCGCGCCTGATCCCAGTCGATCAGTTCCTTCATCGGTCCGGGCAGGTCCTTGTAGGCGCTGATCACCGCCACGAGCTGACCGACATCCAGACGCCCCTGAATGACGAGATAGCCGCCGATCATGTAGAACAGGAAAGGCGTGATCTGGGCGAGGAAATTGTTGAGGAACTTTACCATGAACTTCCACTGGTAAAGGTCGTAGCGGATCTTGAAGATGCGGCCGAGCCGGGCGGCTATATCGGCGCGTTCATAGTTGGACGTATCGTGAATGTGGACCGCGCCGATGCCATCGACGATTTCGCCGACCCGGCCAGAAAGCGCTCGCGCCGTCAGTTGCCGCTCGCGGCTGAGGACGATCAGCCGGCGCCGCATGCGCGGGATAAGAATGATCTGAATGCCAACGATCACGGCAGCTATCATGCCGAGCCAGAAGTTCTGGACCATGATGAACAGCATTGCGGTCAGCGCCTGGCCACCGAGCAGCACCGGCTGGATGAAGGCATCGCCGATGAAGCCGCCCAGCGGCTCCACCTCGTCCTTCACCATGGTCGCCACCTCGGCGGATTTCACCCGCTTGAAGTAAAACGGCGGAAACCGCAGCACACGATCGACCAGCTCGAAGCGTATGCGCCGCAGCATGCGCTCGCCGAGGCGGCCCTTGTAGGTATTGATGTAGAGCTTGAACAGGCCGTTGACGACGACCAGCAGCAGGAAGACCATGCTCAGCGCAAACAGCGTCGCCTCGCGGCCGAGCTGGAAACCATCGAAAAACTGGACATCCCCGATGAAGGGAATGTCGTAGTGCAGCTTCATAAACGGCTGGGTCGCGCCCGGCTGTTCAAAACCGCCACCCTGGATGGGGCCGTTGACGATCAGTTTCGGCAGGTCGAAGGACATGAAATAGGGGATCATCGAGAGCACGACGATCATCACGATCCAGAGCTGCTGCTTCCGGGTGTGCGTCCAGATATAGCGGGCTAGGCTGGGTTCCATATGCGACTGCGGACCGTTCAGTTGGAAGGATGCAGGACGTAAAAGCGTCTTCTGGCGAATGGCGTATCGGCGATTTCTTCATCGCCAAGGACAAGCTCGAAGTTGCAATGCACCGAGAGTGTCTTGCGTTCGAGGATGGAAGGAACCTGCGAGGCGGCGCGGTCCAGTTCCGGTGCATAGTCGATGACGACGACGCCGGCATTGTCGATCAGCGAAAAAAGCAGCTGGCCGAGCGGTTCGCGGCTTCCATAGGGTTTTAGCGAATAACCCAGCAGGACAAGGCCGTAGCTGCGCGGGGCGTAGTCGTATTCAACTTCCTGGAACTTGCGCGGGACATGCCTCACGCGGCAGGGATGGCCGTTGAGTTCGTCCGCCTCGAGGGCCGCCGTCTTGGGATCGACGGAAAGGACGGACAGAGGCCTATGCGTCAGATAGCCGGTGATTGGCCGTTCGTGGCCGCCGATTTCGAGCACATGCGGGCAATCGCGGACGAAATGCGCAGCCAGCACCTGACGGATGGAGGCCGACGGCCCGGATAGATGCAGCAGGCCCTCTCCGGCACCGGCCAACGGTGAAGCGGCTTGCAGCATAATCACATCCACGAATCAAACAGCCTTGCGGAAGGCAAGATTGCGTTGTGTCGCCCGAAATCCCAACATACAAGACGAATATGATGGATGTCACGCAAGCAGGCAATGCCGGCACGGACTGGCGCGAGCAAGCCTACGATCTCACGCGCGGGATTGCGGCCTATGCCGCCTGCCCGCTGGTCGCGGGGTTGGCGCGCATCATCGCCAAGCATCCCGAGGCCGATATCGCCAACGCCTTCAACCACAAGCAGGTCGCCTGCAAGATGTGGGCGCGCGATAGGCTCTTCGAGACCTGCGGCGGCAAATATCGGCACATATGGGTTCTCGGCGGCTGGTATGGCGTGCTGCCGGCGATGCTTTTCAACGATGCCCGCTTCGACATCACGGCGATCGACAGCATTGATATCGATCCCGAAGTTTCTGCCGTCGCAAAAACGCTCAACCGGGAGGCCGGCGACCGGTTCCGGGCGGTGACCGGCGATATGTACGCGCTCGACTATGCAGCCACGCGGCCCGACCTGGTGGTCAACACGAGTTGCGAACACATTGCCGATCTGCGCGACTGGCTGGCCGTCCTTCCGGAGGGGACGAATGTTCTACTGCAGTCGAACGATTATTTCAGCGAGCCGACCCACATCAATTGCGTTGCCTCGCTTGCCGCCTTCGAGGCAATGGCCGCTTTGAAGGAGGTGCGTTTCTCCGGCGAACTGCCGACGAAGAATTATACGCGTTTCATGCTGATAGGGTCGGTTTAGTCCCAAGTCTTTCGTGCAGGATTTGTGCTGTGCGCTGCGCGCCCTCCAGATTGAGGCGATGCGCGGCTGGCGCCGGCCCGGCAAACGCTGCCTGGATCGCTTGCGCCAGACCTTCGGGCGTCAGATCCTGCTCGGTCAACACGGTTGCAAGCCCGAGTTCCTCAAGCATCAGAGCGCGAACCGTCTGCTCGGTCTCCCCGCCGGCTGCAAATGGAACGAGCAGAGAGCGGCAGCCAGCGCGCAGGACATCGCAAACGGTGTTGTAGCCCGCCTGTGAGACCGAAAGGCGCGCGCCGGTCAGCAGGCTGGCGAAATCCTCGCGGAACCGGAAGATGGACAGGCCCGGCGTCGCCTCACACGTGATCGCCTCGAACTCGTCCTTTGGCAGGTTCGGGCCGGTGATCAGGCACCATTTCCAGGCGTTGTCGGCGTTCCGCGCCGCCGCGACCGTGGACCTGACAAGGCCCTTGCCCGCAGCCCCGCCGCCAACCGACACCAGAACGTCGAAGTTCTCGGAGGTTTTTGGCGGAGGAGGCGCTGCGACGAGGCCGGTATAGGCAACCTTGGCCTCAATCGTGCCGGCGAGCGGGAATGTCTTGTCGATCGTCGCGAAAGTGGGATCGCCATGAACCAATACGAGGTCGAAATGCCGGTCGATGAGATCGACCGTTTCCTCATTTCGGCCCGGCTTGACGCGCTCCTGAAGGATGTCGCGGACGGACGTCGCGAGCATCGGCCTGGGCGATGTCGCATCGATGGCCTCGATCAGCGGCAGAAGTTCGAAACGCATCTGCCGGCGGCCGAAGGGGAACGCCTCGATGATGACTATGTCCGGCCGGCATTCCCGGAACGCTTCCAACAGCATTTCACAGCGCCGTTGCTTGAAGGCATCGTCGACCGGCTTTCCCTGCAGATCGACCAGCCCGGAAAACCCCTCGTCGCCGGAGGTTACGGGCGGAAGGGTCACGGATTTGACGCCTGGCCCCGGAAATCCGGCAACTGGCGCTCCACCGGTCACGACGGTTACGTCAAAACCGTCATCGGCAAGGGCCACCGCAATACGGCTGGCGCGTGCAAGATGGCCAATGCCCAGCAGGTGCTGGACATAGAAGAAGACCCGCAAAGGTTTCATTCGGCCGCCTGCCACTCCCGTTCGAACAACTCCTTGAGCTGATCGATACTCGAAACATGATCGAAGTGATGGCGCACTGTGTGCTCGGCGGCTTCACCGAGCCTGCCGCGCAGGGCGGGGTCGCGTATCAACCGCTCCAGCGCCTTGGCGAGCGCGACCGGATCTTCCGGCGGAACGAGCAGCCCGGTCTCTTCGGGCGACAACAGTTCGGGAACGCCAGAAACGTCGGTCGAGACACAGGCAAGCCGCTGGCTCGCTGCCTCCACCAAGACGTTCGGTAGGCCATCGCGGTCGCCATTGGCGGTAATCCGGCACGCCAGGGCGAAGATATCGCTGCGGCGGTAGTGCTCCAGCACCTCTTCCTGGGCAAGCGCGCCTTTCCATGAAACGCGGTCGGCAATTCCAAGCTTTTTCGCCAGCGCCTTGAGCCGGTCGAGTTCTTCGCCACCCCCGATGTGCTCGAAACGCCACGCCAGACCAGCGGGCAACAGAGCAAGGGCATTCAGCAGAATATCATAGCCCTTCTTTTCGACGGCGCGCCCGACGCTGAGCACGATCACCGGCTCCTCGGCCAGCGAGCCGTCGCGCTCGCGGCGCGCCTCACTGAAACTGCCGAAGCGATCGAGGTCGAGGCCATGATAGCTCAGATGCACCGGCGAGCTGCCATTGGCGAGCATCTTCAAATGCTCGAAGCCGGTTTTCGTGCAGGTAACCGTCCAGCGGGCGGAGGAAAGCTTGTCTGCCAGATCCCAGTCTGCCGATGTCCAGATGTCTTTCGCATGCGCCGAACAGGTCCATGGCAAGCCACGAAGCAGGCTGGCATAGCGCGTGACCGAGGCCGGCGTATGCACGAAATGGGCATGCAGCCAGCCGGCATCTGCCGGCCATTCGGCGGCCAGAACGAGCGCCTGTCCGAAGCGCCGCACGCGGTTGCGGGTGAAATCGCGAGGAAGGTCCGCTGCCAGCGACCTGAGCGCGCGCCAGAAGCCGGCCCTCGGAAGGCAGGCCAGCAGCGAGCGCGCCACCCGCAACGGCTCCTGATGCAGATATTCCGGCAGGTAGTGGACGGGAGCCCTGATCTCGTCATGCACGGGATGCCGCTTGCCGTCAGTGGGCCGCCTGAGTGCCACGATCGCCAATTCGAGCCCGGCGCGTTCAAGACCGAGCAGTTCCTGGGCGATAAAGGTCTCCGACAGGCGAGGATACCCCTTCAGAACCACGACGATCTTACGGTGCTGCAACTCAGTTCACACCTTCAACGACCGAAAGATGGTGGCCCGCTCGCCGATCCAGCAGCTCAGCCACGATTTCGGAGATATGAGGCAACCCTTCCAGAGTGAGATGCGGATTGCTTTGAGATGGGCGCGGCCGGCCGGGCAGCGCCTTCAACGCATCGGCGAAGCGCTGGGAATCCGCTGCTTCTTCCGGCAAAAGCATGTCGATCAGCCCAAGCTCGGCCGCACGGCGTGCCCGGATAAGCTGCTCCTCGCGCGGCTTGACGCGCGGCACGATCAGCGCCGGTTTGTCGAAGGACAGGATTTCGCAATAGGTGTTGTAACCGCCCATCGCCACCACCGCCTTGGCCCCAGCGATCAGCTCCTCCATGCGGTTATCGAACTCGATGATCTTGATGTAGGGAATTTGGGCTCCCTTCTTGAGAAGCTTGCTGCGCTTGCGCGCCGGCATATAGGGCCCAAGCACGATCAACGCCTTGTGCTGCAATTGCGGGTCCTGCTGATAGGCATCGATGACATCGTGGATCAGTTCGGCGCCGTCGCCGCCGCCCCCGGTGGTGACGAGAATATAATCGCCCTCGGGCCGGTGCCCCGGCATCTCGTCCTGCTGCAAGCCCCGTTGCAGGAAGCCGACGAACTTCATCTTCGCCCTCACGGTCGGCGGCACTTCAAGCCCCGTCAGCGGATCGTAGAAATCCGGCGGGCCATAGGCCCAGATCTTGTCGTAGAACAGGCCGATCTTGCGCATAACGTCCTTGCGCGCCCATTCGGCTTCGAGCAGATGCGGCGCATCCATCACTTCGCGCAGGCCGAGAATGAGCGTCGTGCCGCGCGTCTTCAGGTAGGACAGGGTATCCTCGATCTCGCCGCGCAGCCCGAGCGGCTCCTTGTCGACGATGAAGATATCCGGCCGGAAGGTCTCTGCAGTGTGGCGGATGATCGACTGGCGCATCTTCAGCGTCTCGTGCAGGTCGATATGCTTCTCCAGCGAGGTGTATTCGCCGTTGCGCAGCTTGATGACGCTGGGGATCTTCACGAAGTCGACGCGGGCGCGGTAGTCGAACGCGCCGGCGATGGTCGCGCCCGAAATGATCAGCACCTGAAGCCCGCGAAAATCCTCGACGAGCGAATGCGCTATCGTGCGGCAACGCCGCAGATGGCCGAGCCCGAACGTATCGTGGCTGTACATGAGAATTCGTGCGTCTTGTACGCGCTGGGTCATTATCGAACCTCTTTTAAAATTCTCACCTTTGAGGACCGTGGATGGCCCCGCAGGCTCCTAAACCTGTATTTGTCAATTGACGATAGCAAGAGCCGGCCGAAGGGGACCGCTCTTACCGATGCAATATGGTCACAGGCGATGGGAGCCACCGCCGCCGGGCAAGTCGCCGCGAAGGGCGGCGATATAGCCCGGTTCGTCATCCAAATCCACTGCCGTACGGTCATGGGAGCTGGGCGCCGCATCGACACGAGAAAATCGCTGGGTTTCGCGTAATCTGTCCGGCATCTCTGTCACCACGGAAAATGGCCCGCTCGGTATATTGCCGACAGACCAGAAGCTGCCTCTTGGGAAAAACACTCGTCGCCCCCGGATGCCCTGATCACTGTGCAAGGAGCATAGGCGAGCAACGGGCCTTCGATCAACCCGAATCTCGGATGCGAGCGGCAGGCTGCGCCAAGTGCGATCTTGCAACCCGCTATTAGGGAAAGTGGAATAAGGTCTCTCCAGTCGAAGGCTGAAGATGGGAGAGGGCCGTGGACAACGAGCCTGCGATTGCCAAGGACGTCACCTCGATGATCACGGGCGTCGGGCAGATCGACGACCGTCTGGTTGCCGGTCTCCACAGCAGACTGACCGCCCTGAACGGCATTTCTGCGGAATTCCAATCGTTGAGAGATGCATTTTCGGCGGCGGGTGTCTCCCCTTTCCTCTTGATTTTCCAGATCATTCTCGTTGTCGCTTTGGTTGGCGGCGTCTTCATCTGGATCAGCCGCCGTTTCCGGCGTGCGACCGCCGACAGAAGTTTCTGGCGCAGATTTTTCGCCGGTGTTGCGGCAGCAATCCTGGCGCTTCTGGCCGGATTCATCGCTGCACGCCTGCTCAGCCGCACCGACCTGGAAATGCGAACCCTACGGGTCTGGACTATTTTTCCTGTTGCCGGCGGAATCACGCTCTTCACGCTCAGACACGTTCTGATGGCTTCGATGCCGCCTGCTTTTCCCAAACCCTCCGTCCACATGGCAGGGCTGGTGCGTGGTCTGTCGATTGCCATCGGCTGGGCCCTTGTCGGCATTGGGCTGATCGCAACGCTGCATCTTTGGGGCGCCGGGCCGGGTCTCATGGACCTTGCCGGGACCGGACTGGTCGGAATCCCTGCTTTTCTACTGTTCGTGATCGCAGTCTGGCGCAACAAACGCACAATGGTGGTTGCGGTCGCCGGTTCGCGGCCGAGAAGCCATTGGCGCGGGCGTCTCGCCAAGGCATGGCCGGCGATCGTGATCGGGTTCCTGCTCGTAACCTTCTGCACCACCGAAGCCGCCCAGACATTGGGGATGCCTATTCCGGGGTCCGCCATCCTTCTGACCGCGCTGATCTTCATCGCCACGCCGCATCTGGACACGATGATCAGCCATTGGGCACAGCGCGGGCTCGAATCGCCAAGCACCTCAATTGCGGCTGCGGCGGGCATGCAAACGGCGCGCTTCGCCATTCTGGTCGTCATGCTGGCGCTTCTGGAAACCCTATGGGCAACGCCTTTGGCTGTCGGGCTGGGCTTCGGCCTGCAGTCGGTCGCAACCAATGTGTTCGACATGGCGCTGATCGCCTTGGGAACGGCGTTCCTGTGGAACGTCATCGGCACGATAACCGGACGCGCGCTGCTGGCCGAGGTTCCGACACTCGGCGCCAATCCGGAAGCGCTGAGCGCGCCGCGCTCGCGGCTCGGCACGCTGGTGCCCCTGCTGAGCGGCGTCGGCAAATCCACCATTCTGGCGCTGGCCATGCTTTCCGTTCTGGTGACGATCGGGGTGAATGTCTGGCCATTGATCACCGGCCTGAGTGTCTTTGGCCTCGCGGTCGGCTTCGGCTCGCAAACGCTGGTGAAGGATGTCGTTTCCGGGCTGTTCTTCCTGATCGACGACGCTTTCCGCTTCGGCGAATATATCGAGACCTCGGGGGCGAAAGGCACCGTCGAGAAGATTTCGATCAGGTCCGTCTCGCTGCGTCATCAGCGCGGCGCGCTCGCGACGATACCCTATGGCCAGATCGGCAAGATCCAGAACTACAGCCGCGACTGGGTGATCGAGAAGCTGATGTTCCGCGTCGCCTTCGACACCGATGTCGAACTTGTCCGCAAGCTGTTCAAGAAGATCGGCCAGGACGTCGCGGCCGATCCGGAAGTCGCCGAGGACCTGCTGGAGCCCTTCAAGAGCCAGGGCATTGCCGAGGTCGAAGACGGCACGCTCGTCATCACCGCCAAATTCAAGGCCAAGGCCGGCAAGCAGACCATGATCCGCCGCGCCGTGATGGTTGCCGTGCATCGCGCCTTCCGCGAAAACGGCATCCACGCGGTTTCGAAGCCTATTACGTCTAGTCCGGCAGCCGCCTGACTCCGGGCTGGCAGCCTAGAACTCTCCGGCTGCCTTGCTCCGGGCGAGTTTGCGCCATCTGGCGTTTTCGCGGACCAGTTTCAGGTCGTCCGTGACCTCGGCTAGCGTCCGGGAACGATATTGCCGAAGTAGTTGGGGGAAAAGTTCGCCCGCCGGAAGGCTTGCAAGCTGCTCCCGTACGGAGATTTGCTCGTCGATGACCCGCATGCCCCAGGCATTTTCCCGGACCTGCAATTCCGCGGCCAGATCGCGCTCTTCCGGCACATTTTCGTCGAGCGCGGCGAGCAAAATCGAGTGGAACAGCGCGACATAACCGACCTGCCGCAGGCCGCCCAAAACCCGCACGCGCGGCAATATGGCAAGGACGAGGAACATCAGGAACAGGTTCGGCAGCAGCATGCCGTCCAGCAGCGCCCGCCGAAGAGGCTCCCGCTCAAGCGGGATCGACACGCCATTCGGCCGCTCCGGTTCGATCAGGCGTCCGTTCTCGATGACGAGCTTGCGCACCCGCTCCTCGCGGATGCCCCAGAAATAATCGGTGGCGTTGGGCAGGAACCTGCCGAATGGGCCGGATGCAGCAGCCTCCAACGCATGATCGAAGCGCTGGCGCCGTTGCGGATCGGTAAGCAGCTTTGTGAGAATGCTGTCGTCGTCTTCGAGATGCCGGGCCATGGCAACGGCTGCGAGCCGGTCGTCGATGAAAACCGGCCGGGCCGAGGCCGAACGATCCCAATCGGTCACCAGATCCTCGTTGAGGCTCGTCAGCGCATCGGCCGCGGTCGGGAATTCTTTGTCAGCGCTGGCAAGCAGCGTGCCCAGCCAGCGGCTGGCGTCGGCCTCGTCACCTGCCGCCTCTAGGGCCGGCCTGTTGAGGGATACAGGACCGGCCGCGCAAACGCTTTTGCGGCACAGCTTGTGACGTCCCATGCCGAACAGATTGACCTTGTCGCCGCCGACATCGAGCCAGCCAGGCCCTTCCCGGCCGATTGTCTCCATCGTCATCGTCGCTCCGACGAAACCAACGAAAGCCGACAACCCGTTTTCGACCGCACCTAGCCAGGCAAGCAGAAGGGCATCGAAGGTGATCCGGTCCATCAGAAGCAGGCAGTGCAAGCCGGACTGGATGACCGGCCTGTGCTCAAACTCGTCCAGGGCCTTGCGAACCTCCTCAGGCTGCATGAGCGCGCCGAGCCGATCGTGCAGCACCTCGCGCAGGATCGAACGTGCGGCGATTGCCGGGCTTGAGGCAGGGCCGGCAACCGGCCGCCACAGATGGCGGGCGTATTCGGAAACCGGCGCATCCCAGTTCTGCTCGATGTCGCGCACGACTTCCGGACAGAGCAGCGACAGAAGCGCCAGAATTTCTGCAGGAGGCGTTGTGCTTGCGGCAAGTGCATCGGTCATCGGCTTCGTCTAGCCGTTCGCAGCGAAAACGCCAAGATGGACCTGATCGAGGCCATACCCCCACCCCTAACCCCTCCCCACAAGGGGGAGGGAGACGATTTCATCGCCTTGGCCGCCAACGACGTTGAAGATTGGGACTGGACAGATATGCAGCAAAAGTTCCCCTCCCCCTTGT
>NZ_JAAKZG010000064.1 GCF_011045115.1 Mesorhizobium zhangyense | reverse complement strand
AATTCATTGCAGCATCGTATCGCTGCCTAAGCAGCGAAAGCGGATGGGTAGCGGATCTAAGCGGATCGAAAGAACTCTCGCAGTTCCACCGCAACTGTCTCCGGCGCCTCCTCCGCCATATGGTGCCCACAATCCAGGCCCCTCCCAGACAATTTGTTGGTCCAGGGAATCCATACATCGAGGACGTTGCCATAGAGTCGTTCCAGATCGTCTTGAAGCGACCAGAGCACCATCGTCGGGCAGGCTATCCGGCGGCCCGCAGCACGGTCCGATTGGTCATGCTCGCGATCGATCCCAAGACCAGCACGGTAGTCCTCGAGCATTCCATAGACGACCCGAGGGTCATGGATGGCAGCCCGGTAGTCCTCAAAGGCTTCTGCGCCCATATGCTCCGGCGATCCGCCATACCAGCCGTCTGGGTCGGTCAGAATCGCTCGCTCTGGCTTTTCCTTTTGGGCGAAGAAGAACCAGTGCCACCATTCTTTCGCGAAGCGGGCATCGCAACGTTCCAGTGCTTCCAGGATCGG
>NZ_JAAKZG010000063.1 GCF_011045115.1 Mesorhizobium zhangyense | reverse complement strand
CCGAGCATTGGCCGGACGCGACGCTTGATGCGCCGATGATCCTGTTCGATCCGGTTATTCAGGTATTTACTCTTGCGGATACGGATCGGTTTGAGCCGGCTCCGAGCGCGATCCTGCAAACGATTTGTGGTGTCACAGGAAACGATAGCCTCGTGATTGGTTTGGCTACCATCGATGACAACGCGGTCGGGCCGGCCATGACGTGCCAGCGCTTTCCTGAAGAACCGCTTGGCTGACGGCAAGTCGCGCTGCTCGCTGAACCAGAATTCGACCGTGTCGCCTACACTGTCGATGGCGCGGTAAAGGTACATCCACTGACCACGGACCTTGATGTACGTTTCGTCGATATGCCATTTGCCGGTCACGCTCCGCTTGCGTCGGTTGAAGCGCTCCAGCAATAGCGGTGCGTAGCAAACGGTCCAGCGGTGAATGGTCGTATGGTCAACGGCAATGCCCCGCTCGGCCATCATTTCTTCCAGATCGCGCAAGCTCAGACTGTAGGCCAGGTACCAGCGCACGCATAGCAGGATCACGGACTGATCGAACTGGCGGCCCTTGAACATTCAATCCTCCAAAATGTCAGAGGCTCTCCTTGCCACAGTGCCGGAATTCAAA
>NZ_JAAKZG010000062.1 GCF_011045115.1 Mesorhizobium zhangyense | reverse complement strand
TGGGGCTGTCCTAGGAGATTTGTTGTTTGATCCAAGTTTTAAGTGTCTTCAAGAGGCTTGCTGGTGGTCCGTAATTAAAGCGCCATTCGCATTCCTTGAGGAAGAGATGGAAGTTGTGTCGTGGAATTCCATTGTAGCGGCGCAAGTGTCGCTTTGCCTGGTTCCAGAAGTTTTCGATGCCGTTGATGTGTCGGCCTGGACTTTGCACGAAGGTCTTCTGATGATTGATGCGCTGATGGCGGAAGCCGGCGACGTCGAGAACGTCATAAGCTGCGAAAGCATCTGAAAAGACGATGGAATCCGGTTCCACCTTGGCCTCGATGATGGGAATGAGGGTGGTGATTTTGGAGTCCGGGATCATCTTGGTATAAACGCGACCACCCCGCTTGAGGATGCCGAAGACCGGCACTTTTCCGGCAGCACCCCGGCCACGCTTGCCCTTGCGGGTGCCACCGAAATAGCACTCGTCGACCTCGATCTCGCCGCGGATCGGCGAGGCATCCTCAATCTGGTCAGCGATGATGAGGCGCAAACGGTGATAGAAAAGGACTGCCGTGTTCTTGTTGACGCCAATCAATTCAGCCGCTGTCCGGGCCGGCGTTCCGGCAACGAAGTGCTCACACAGCCGATTGGTCTGAATTATCGTGAGTTTCGAG
>NZ_JAAKZG010000061.1 GCF_011045115.1 Mesorhizobium zhangyense | reverse complement strand
TCAGCGGCTGTTCCGGTTTCCAGGCTGATGATGACGCCTACTGTCGAGGCGGTATAATCGGCAGTGTCGGAACCGCCGACGCCGCCGTCCAGAGTGTCCGCACCGCCAAGGCCGGCAAGCACGTCGTTGCCGGCACCACCGGTAAGGATGTTCGCGTCCGCGTCGGTCCCGGTCAGTGTATCGTCAAAGCTCGATCCGATGAGGTTTTCGATGCCGGTCAGCGTATCGCCTTCGGCATGGCCGCCGCTCCCGGTGCCAGTGTCGAGATTGACGATGACACCTGCGGTCGAGGCGATGTAGTTGGCGGTGTCCGTGCCGGCGCCACCAATCAATGTGTCTGCACCGCCAAGCCCAATCAGAGCATCGTTGCCATCCCCGCCGTTCAGGACATTCGCGCCGGCATCGGTGCCGGTCAGCGCATCGGTAAAGGCCGAGCCGGTGAGGTTCTCGATGCTGGTCAGCGTATCGCCTACGGCATGGCCGCCGGCGACAGTTCCGGCTTCCAGGCTGATGATGACGCCTGCCGTCGAGGCGGTGTAGTCGGCGGTGTCCGAACCGAGCCCGCCTATCAACGTGTCCGCACCGCCGAGCCCGGCCAGGATATCGTCGCCATCCCCGCCGTTGAGAGCATTCACGTCGGCATCGGTACCGGTCAACGTGTCGGCAAATGCC
>NZ_JAAKZG010000060.1 GCF_011045115.1 Mesorhizobium zhangyense | reverse complement strand
AGCATTTGCCGACACCTTGACCGGCACCGATGCCGACGTGAATGTTCTCAACGGCGGGGATGGCGACGATATCCTGGCCGGGCTTGGCGGCGGGGATACGTTGATCGGCGGGCTCGGTTCGGACACCGCCGACTACACCGCCTCGACGGCAGGGGTCATCATCAGCCTGGAAGCCGGAACTGTCGCCGGCGGCCATGCCGTAGGCGATACGCTGACCAGCATCGAGAACCTCACCGGCTCGGCTTTCGACGATACGCTGACCGGCACCGATGCCGGCGCGAATGTCCTGAACGGCGGGGATGGCAACGATGTGCTGATTGGGCTTGGCGGTGCCGACACATTGATTGGTGGCGCCGGCACGGACACCGCCAACTACATCGCCTCGACGGCAGGCGTCATCGTCAACCTCGACACCGGAACCGGGAGCGGCGGCCATGCCGAAGGCGATACGCTGACCGGCATCGAAAACCTCATCGGCTCGGCCTTTGACGATACACTGACCGGCACCGATACGGACGCGAACATCCTTACCGGTGGTGCCGGCAACGACGTGCTTGCCGGCCTTGGCGGTGCGGACACGCTGGACGGCGGCGGCGGCGGTTCCGACACTGCCGATTATACCGCCTCGACGGCGGGCGTTATCATCAGCCTGGAAACCGGAACAGCCGCTGG
>NZ_JAAKZG010000006.1 GCF_011045115.1 Mesorhizobium zhangyense | reverse complement strand
CCGTTGGTTGAGGCTGACTAGCCAAGGCTGGCGAACTGATTGCAGCGTCCTCGGCCGGCGACGTGGAAGAAGCATCGGAAGACGCTAAATGCGACTTCCGATTGGCGATGCGCGCGAGAGAATCGGCCATGTTGGCCAGCGGTGTCCAGAAGTCAGGGATCGGAATGAAGGCAAGCAACAATGCTGCGACCCAGAACGCGTTGTTGTGGGTGAACAGCGCAAGCAACGACAGAACCCCAACCAACTGGAACTGCAGATTGCTGGCGCCGTGAGCCATTCGCTCCGGCAACGCATGGAGCCAGAAATACAGGCTCCCGATCATGAGCACTATGATGACAAGGGCTACAACCGAGCCCACGAACAGAACGTCCGTTTCCCCGGGAGCGGTTATGAACCCCGGCAGATAGTGAGGTGCCAGCGGATGCATCGCCTCGGACATTTCCGGTAATCCCATAGCCGGTTACATCGATCTTGGTCGATTTACTCGTTTGGCGGGTGGATTTCCAAATAATGAACTACATTAGCACCGAAGTACAAATTTATACTAACTTTTTTTGACGTGCGTATTCCTGATACATTTAAGTATATTTTGCGAAATATTGCCTCTCGCGCCTGTTGTGAAAATCCAAACCACCGTCCGCCGCAGGGAACGCGTATGCGGTACCGGCGCGAGGCCGATCCCGATCAGCAAAAGGAGTTGTGCTAGAACCGCCCGACATCGGCGAAGGCGATCGCTTTGCGGATGATGGCGACGAACTGTTCGCCGGCGATCTCCTTGGGGCCGCTATTGTCGATGGTCGAGATGCCGGGGCCGGTGAGTTCGACCTTCACCGTGCGCGCCAGCCGCGCCATCACCTCGCCGCGCGATTCGCGGCCGCGTGCCGCCAGCCGCTCGGCCAGGATCTCGGGGGCCGCGGTGATCTCGACGACGGCGACATTCTCGTAGCGTTCGCGAAGGGCTGGTATGGCATTGCGCGAGCCGTTGGCGATGGCGATGTGGCCGTTGGCGATGGCCTCGTCGACGCTCGCCGGGATGCCGTATTTCAGCCCATGCGCTTCCCAGGAAAGCGCGAAGGCGCCCTCAGTCGCGGCTTCAACGAATGCCGCGTCTTCCAGCGTATCATGGTCTTCGGTCGCGCCGTCGCAGGGGCGGGTGATGACGCGGCGGACGAACGCAACCGTATCGTCTCCGGCGAAATGCTCGCGCGCATAGGCAATGACCGTGTCCTTGCCGGCGCCGCTCGGGCCGACCACGGCAATGAAGACGCCATGGCGAACCGGGAAAGCAGCGCTTGCCTGCTCACGCTCGATGAGGGCTGAGACCATCATGCGACGCGGCGCCCTTCGCGCCAAACCGTGCGGACCACTGGCACATGCTCGTCGACGCGCACGCGCACCAGGTCGGCGCGGCGGCCGATCTCGATGACGCCGCGGTCGCTCAGCCCGACGGCTTCGGCAGGTGTCTTCGACACCATGGCGACCGCCTGTGGCAGCGAGATCGTATCGACGACTTCGCCAAGGAAGAAGGCCGACTGGATCAGGCTGAACGGGATGTAGTCGGACGAGAGGATGTCGAGCAGCCCGTCCTCGGCCAGCGCGCGGGCCGAGACATTGCCCGAATGCGAGCCGCCGCGCATGACGTTGGGTGCGCCCATCAGCACGCCAAGGCCCGCACCTTTGGAGGCTTTCGCCGCCTCCATCGTGGTCGGGAATTCGGCGACGCGAATGCCTTGCGAGATCGCCTCGTCGACATGGGTGATTGTCGCATCGTCATGGCTGGCGAGGATGATGCCGCGCGCGTTGCAGGCCTCGGCGATTGCGGCGCGGTTGGGCGCGGAATTTTCGGCCGATTGCGCCATGCGCTTCTGGCAATAGGCGCGGAACTGTTCTTCGTTCATCTTCAGCTTGCCCATATAGTAGACTGCATAGGCGTCGAAGCTGGCGAACTGGCGCTGGCCCGGCGCATGATCCATCAGCGAGGCCATTTTCACCCGCTCGTCGCCGTCAAAAAGCGCGAAAGCCTCGCGGCAGTCGGGCGCCGAAACCTCGCAGCGCAGATGGATGAAGTGGTCGGCGCGCAGCCGGTCGTTGACGACGCTGTCTTCGATCGCGTCGGCGAGCTTGCGCATGTCGGCGGCGTTGATGTCGGAATCTGTATCCATGCCGACCCGCAGCGCGTCGAACACGGTGGTGATGCCGGCGGTGGCGACCTGCGCATCATGGGCAAGCACCGAGGCGATCGGGTTCCAGCGCACTTTCGGGCGCGGCGCATAGTGGCCTTCGAGATGGTCGGTGTGGAGTTCCACCAGCCCGGGAATGATGTAGTCGCCCTGCATGTCGTCGCCAGTGGCGCTCGGGCCGGCGGAGATGCCGGCGATCTTGCCGTCGCGGATCAGGATCGAGCCGTTGACGATTTCGTCGGCAAGCACGATGCGGGCATTTGTCAGTGTCGTTTCGGTGGTCATTTCAAGCAGTCTTTCTTTCGCGCATGCGGCCAAGCGCGTGATACGAATGCACCATGAAGGGTGCGCCGGGTTCGCGCTCTACGAACAGGGCCAGCCCGTCTATGGCAAAGGGTGCAGCAACGGCGTTGCTGAACAATTCTTCGATGGTCGCACGCAATTTTGGGCTTTCTTCGGCGCTGACGCGGCCCGTCAGCGTCATGTGGAAGCGGAACGTGTCGAACACGTAAGGGTAGCCCCACTGACAGAGGTTGCGGAACTCCGTCTGGCTCAGCGCGTCGGGGTTGCGGCGCTCGATCTCGGCGTCGGTCAATGGCGCGCGGAAGCGATCGAATTTTTCCACCACGTCGCCGGCAAAGCGGTTGAGTTCGGGCGATACTTCGCCCGGGACGAGCGCGAAGAAACGGTCGATCTGGCCCAGCACCAGACGCGGGATCAGGACTGGCTCGGTGGTTGCCGCGTAAGTGGCCAGTGCCTTGTCGAGCGAGGCTTCGCTCTCGCCCTCGGCGAGCCGGAACGGCGCCTTCAGCGTTGCGTGAAAACCGTAGCGGCGGGCGGCTGCGGTGTGGAAGGCGACTTCCGTCGGCGTCAGCAGCGACGTTGCCGGCGCGGTGCTGGCAGCACCCGTAAACGGGTTGCGGCCGAGCCAATTGGCAGCGATGCGGGTCAGCGCGTCGTCGGGTCCGGGGGTGAAGTAAATGGCGTAGCGCATCGTATGGTCCTGGTCAGCCTCGCTGCCATAGGCGATTTGCATGACGGATTGACGAAGCTTTTTGATTTGTCGGTAATATCAGACAAGTTTCTTTGCGTCATCAGCCAGAAGCTGTCGGCCGCTGGTGCTGTGGCGGCACCGTCTGTCACAGCGAAGTGACCGTTGGCCGGGCGAGCGTGCATTGACCCGGTTTGGCCAAGAATGCTCAATCGCGGCGACGAAAAGACCGGGGAGGATGGGGTGCCCATGAAAAGATTTTTGCTTGCTGCGGCCGCGCTCGCGGCCATGATCTTTCAGGTTTTCGCCCAGGATCCCGATCCGGCGAAGTGGGACGACGTGCTCAAGGAGGCCAGAGGCGAGACGGTCTATTTCAACGCCTGGGGTGGCGCCGAAAACATCAACGCCTATCTCGAATGGGCAGGCAGCGAGATTGCGAAGCGCTATGGCGTCAAGCTGGTGCATGTGAAGCTCGACGATACCGCCAATGCGGTGGCCAAGGTGGTGGCCGAAAAGGCCACCGGCCGCAATGACACCGGCACGGTCGATCTCATCTGGATCAATGGCGAGAACTTTTCGTCGATGAAGCGGCAGGACCTTTTGATGTCGCCGGGCTGGGCCGAAAAGCTGCCCAACTGGAAATATGTCGACGCCGATGACAAGCCGACGATCCGCACCGATTTCACCATTCCCGTCGATGGACTGGAAAGCCCATGGGGCATGGCCAAGCTGGTGTTCTTCTACGACCAGGCCAAAACCGATGCCGCGAGCCTGCCGAAATCGGCCAGGGAATTGCTGGAATGGGCCAGGAAAAACCCAGGCCGCTTCTCCTATCCGCAGCCGCCGGACTTCATCGGCTCATCCTTCCTCAAGCAGATATTGTCGGAATTGGTCACCGACCGCGCTGCGCTGCAGAAGCCGGTGGATGACGCTTCCTTCGAGGCGGTGACCGCGCCGCTGTTTGCCTATCTCGACGAGCTCAACCCGCTGCTGTGGCGCGGCGGAAAAGCCTTTCCGCAGAATTATCCGGCGATGAAGCAGCTTCTCGCCGATGGCGAGGTCGACATCATCTTCGCTTTCAACCCGGCGGAAGCCTCGGGCGCCATCGCCAATGGCGAACTGCCGGGCACCGTGCGCTCCTTCACCTTCCCGGCGGGCACGCTCGCCAACACCCATTTCGTCGCCATCCCCTACAACGCCGCCGCCAAGGCCGGCGCGCTGGTGCTGGCCGATTTCCTGATCTCGCCGGAAGCGCAGGCGCGCAAGCAGGACCCGAAGGTCTGGGGCGACCCGACCGTGCTGGCGGTGTCGAAGCTCGATGCGGAGGACAAGGCGCGTTTCGACGCGCTCGATCTTGGGGTTGCGACGCTGAAGCCGGATGAGCTTGGCCCCGCCATCGACGAGCCGCATCCAAGCTGGATGGAGCGGCTGGAACTGGAATGGAAGAAGCGCTACGGCGCGGCGAATTGAACAAGGTGATGAGGTTAGTGGTGACTGCGATTTGCAGTAATGGCGCTGCTGTCCTCTGTGAGGCTCCCGCTATTACCCCCTCTCCGTCGCGCTTCGCGCGCCACCTCTCCCCCATTTCATGGGGGCGAGGAACCTGGGTTCTGCGAGGCCGCGACATTTCAGGACTTGGGTTCCTCGCCCCTGCGAAGCGGGGGAGAGGTGGCTCGGCGAAGCCGAGACGGAGAGGGGGTTGCGTTCAAGGCGAAACCCTTCGCTCTCCAGAGGGCGTTTCTCCCGCGAAGCAGAGCGGAATGTTGCCGTCCGAACCTGTCCCATGCTCCCCCGCCTAGGCCCGCCGCTGGCGGTGATCCTCCTTACCGGCCCGATCCTCGCCGGCCTGCTCGGCACGCTGCTGCCGGCCTTCGGCTATCTGCCGGCGCTCGGCGGAACCGCATTCACGCTCGACCATTTTGCCGAACTGCTTGGCCGCCCCGGCATCATGATGTCGGCGCTGGTCAGCCTTGCCGCCGGGCTCGTCACAGCCGCCGTTTCGCTCGGCATCGTCGCGCTGTTCATCGCCGGCTGGGCAGGCACGAAAGCCCTCTCGCGCATCCAGCATCTCATCTCGCCGCTGCTGTCGGTGCCGCATGCAGCCGCCGCCTTCGGCTTCGCCTTCCTGATCGCCCCGTCGGGCATGATGTCGCGGCTGATCTCGCCCGAAATCACCGGCTGGCAGCGCCCGCCCGATCTGCTCATCGTCAACGATCCGATGGGCCTGTCGATGATGGCGGGGCTGATCGTCAAGGAAATACCCTTTCTTCTCCTGATCGCGCTGGCGGCACTGCCGCAGATCGACCTTACCCGCACGCGGGCGCTGTCGGCTTCGCTCGGCTATGGCCGCATTGCCGGCTTCGTGCATGGCGTGTGGCCGCCGCTTTACCGCCAGATCAGGTTGGCCGTATTCGCGGTCATCGCCTTCTCGTCGTCTGTAGTCGATGTCGCCGCCATCCTCGGCCCGACGACGCCGGCGCCGCTGGCGGTGCGGCTGGTCGGCTGGATGAGCGACCCGGAACTGTCGATGCGTTTCTTTGCGTCGGCCGGTGCGCTGCTGCAGCTGTGTATAACGGCGCTGGCGATCATCATCTGGATCGGGCTTGAGCACATCGGCGCGGCCCTGCGCGACCACATCCGCGATTGCGGCCTGCGTTTCCGGCGCGACAGATGGCTGGCACGAACGGCCTTGGCGGCAATGGTTGTCTCGGCACTGGCGATCTTCGCCGGCCTTGCCACGCTGGCCCTCTGGTCCTTCGCCGGGCTGTGGCAATTCCCCAACGCGCTGCCCGACAGTTTTACCGCCAACGCCTGGATGAAAACCGCGCCGCGCATTGCAGCACCGCTTGCGACGACGCTGCTTGTGGCGACACTCTCGACGCTGCTTGCCGTGGCGCTGACGCTGCTTTGCCTGATCCGCGAGGACGAGACCGGCAAAAGGGCGGGCCGGCGCGCGCTGTTCCTGATCTACCTGCCGCTGCTGGTGCCGCAGGCGGCGTTCCTGTTCGGACTGCAGCTGATCTTCGTCGGCACCGGCACGGTGGCGAGCCTGCCGGCGCTGGTGCTGGCGCATCTGGTCTTCGTCATGCCCTATGTCTTCCTGTCGCTGGGCGACCCATGGCGCGCCTTCGACCGGCGCTACGAGGCGGTGGCGGCGGGGCTTGGCAAATCGCGTGCTTCGACGCTCCTGCGCATCCGCCTGCCGATGATGCTGCGCGCCATTCTGGTTGGGGCGGCCGTCGGCTTCGCCGTCTCCATCGGCCAGTATCTGCCGACCGTGCTGATCGGCGCAGGCCGGCTCGAAACCATCACCACCGAGGCGGTGGCGCTGGCCTCCGGCGGCAACCGCCGCATCATCGGCGTTTACGCCTTTCTCCAGATGCTGCTGCCCGTGATCGGCTTTGCGGTTGCCACGCTCCTGCCGGCGCTGATATTCCGGCATCGCCGCGCCATGCGGGTGTGAAGCAAGCGGTTGGGTGATGGCCGAGAACGGGCTCTTTCTGGACGATGTGTCGATCGCGCTGAACGGGCACAGGCTCGTGGCGCTGGCGCATAGCGTCGCACCCGGCGAAGTGCTGACGGTGATGGGACCGTCCGGCTCGGGCAAGTCGACATTACTTGCCTATATCGGCGGTTTTCTTGCGCCGGCTTTCGAAGCCTCCGGCAAGGTGTTTTCAGACGGGCTGGAGCTGACGGCGCTGCCGGCAGAGGACCGTCATGTCGGCATATTGTTCCAGGACCCGCTGCTGTTTCCGCATATGTCGGTCGGCGGCAATCTCATCTTCGCCATTCCGGCAAGTGTGAAGGGCAAGGCGGCGCGCTACGCGCTTGCCGAGGCAGCGCTCGAGGGCGTCGGCCTTGCTGGCATGGCGGCACGCGATCCAGACACCCTGTCGGGCGGGCAGAAGGCGCGGGTGGCGCTGGCGCGCGCGCTTTTGTCGGCGCCGCGCATGCTGCTGCTCGACGAACCCTTTTCCAAGCTCGATGCCGAATTGCGCGGCCAAATGCGCGAACTGGTTTTTGCCAAGGCGCGCGATAGTGCGCTGCCGGTGGTGCTGGTGACGCATGATGCGGCCGACGCTGAAGCCGCTGGCGGGTCGATCGTCCGCATCGGGAATGCGCAATGACTGCCTTGCCCGAACTTCCCGTCACGGCAGTGCTGCCGGCGCTGCTTGATGCTCTGGACAAAGGTTCAAGCGCCGTGCTGGTCGCGCCGCCCGGTGCCGGCAAGACGACACTGGTGCCGCTGGCGCTGCTCGATGCGCCGTGGCGGGGCGGTGGAAAAATTCTGCTGCTGGAGCCGCGCCGGCTTGCCGCCCGCGCCGCCGCGCGGCGCATGGCGCAATTGCTCGGCGAGGAGCCGGGCGGCACGGTCGGCTACGCCATGCGCATGGAAAGCCGGCAGACGGCGCGGACAAAAATCCTCGTCGTCACCGAGGGCATTCTGGCGCGCATGATCCTCGACGATCCGGAACTGCCGGGTGTCTCGGCAGTGATTTTCGATGAGTTCCACGAACGCTCGCTCGACGGCGATTTCGGACTGGCGCTGGCGCTCGACGTGCAGGGCGCGCTGCGGCCGGAACTGCGGCTGCTGGTGATGTCGGCGACGCTGGACGGCGCGCGCGTCGCGCGGCTGCTTGGCGAGGCCCCGGTGATCGAAAGCGAGGGCCGCAGCTTTCCCGTCGATGTCCGCTATCAGGAGCGCGCCGCCGGCACGCCGGTCGAGGATGCCATGGCGAAAACGATCCGCGAGGCGCTGGTGGATGAGCCCGGCAGCGTGCTCGCCTTCCTGCCCGGCCAGCGCGAGCTCGAGCGCACGCGCGAACGGCTCGAGGGACGCATAGGAGCCGACACCGACATCGTGCCGCTCTACGGCATGCTCGACGGCAAGGCGCAGGACGCGGCGATCAAGCCCGCGCCGGCGGGCCGCCGCAAAGTGGTGCTGGCGACGGCGATTGCGGAAACTTCCATCACCATCGACGGCGTGCGCGTGGTGATCGACTCCGGCCTGTCGCGCCTGCCGAAATTCGAGCCGGCAAGCGGCTTGACGCGGCTGGAAACGGTGCGCGTTTCCCGCGCCTCCGCCGACCAGCGCGCCGGCCGCGCCGGGCGCACCCAGCCGGGCGTCGCGATCAGGTTGTGGCGGGCCGAGCAGACGGCGGCATTGCCTGCCTTCACGCCGCCGGAAATTCTTGAGGCCGATCTTTCCGGCCTCGTGCTGGATTGCGCTGCCTTCGGCGTTGCCGACCTCGCAAGCCTCGGCTTTCTCGACCCGCCGCCGGCGCCAGCACTGGCCGAGGCCAAGGCGCTGCTCTGCGCACTTGATGCCATCGATACGGACGGTCGCCTGACGTCGTCGGGCGAGGCGATGCGCAGGCTCGCTTTGCCGGTGCGGCTGGCGCATATGGTGGCGGAAGCGGCAAGCGACGGTCATGCCGGCGAGGCGGCCCAGCTCGCCGTGCTCCTGACCGAGCGCGGCCTTGGCGGCGATGGCGCTGATCTGGAGCGGCGGCTATCGCGGTTTCGCGGCGAGAGATCGCCGAGGGCGACTGCGGCGCGGCAATTGGCGGAGCGGCTGGCGCGGGCCGCGGCAAATGCAAAAGTCGCCCCTCACCCTTACCCTCTCCCCGTGAAGAACGGGGAGAGGGGGTCGTCAACGTTGGATCCGTCACCCCTCCCGCTTGCAGGGAAAAGAAGGACTGCCGCAACGCTGACGCCCCCCTCTCCCCGTACTTCACGGGGAGAGGGTAAGGGTGAGGGGCAATCAGGCGCAACTTCCGCCGGCGCTCTCCTCCTCCACGCCTGGCCCGATCGCGTCGCCAAGGCGCGCGGCGAGCGCGGGCGGTTTGTCCTTGCCAATGGCAGCGGCGCGGCGCTCGATGCCGCCGATCCGCTGGCCGGCGAAACCTTCCTTGTCGTCGCCGACCTGCAGGGCAAGGCCCAGAACGCGCGCATTGCCGCCGCCGCTCCGGTCTCGGAAGCCGATATTCGCGCCGCGCTCGGCCACCGCATCGAGAAGAGACTGGAGACGGCCTTCGACCGCGACAAACGCGCCGTGCGGGTGCGCGAGATCGTGCGGCTCGGCGCGATCCTTCTTTCGGAACGCATGCTGCCGCCACCAACGGGTGCGGATGCCGACCGCGCCATCATCGACGCGCTGCGCGAGCATGGGCTGTCGCTGCTCAACTGGGGCAAGGAAGCGGAAATCCTGCGCCATCGCCTGCAATGGCTGCATCAGGGCCTCGGCGCGCCTTGGCCGGATGTCTCCGACGAGGCGCTGATTGCCGCGCTGGACGACTGGCTGCTGCCCTTCCTGATCGGCGAGGCGAATTTCGCGCGCATCCCGTCGAGCGTGCTTCAGGCCGGACTGATGTCGCTGGTGCCACACGACCTGCAACGGAAAATCTCAGCACTTGCCCCGACGCATTTCGATGCGCCTTCGGGCAGCCATGTGCCGATCGACTATGAGGGCGAGTGGCCGGTTCTGGCGATCCGCGTGCAGGAACTGTTTGGGCTGGACAAGCACCCTTCCATCGCCAACGGCACGGTGCCGCTGACGCTGGAACTGCTGTCGCCGGCGCATCGGCCGATCCAGACGACGCGCGACCTGCCCGGCTTCTGGCGCGGCTCCTGGGCCGACGTACGCTCCGATATGCGCGGGCGCTATCCTAAGCATGTCTGGCCCGACGATCCGTTGACCACGGCAGCCACCGCGCGGGCAAAACCCCGCGTCAAATAGCGCTTGGCGCACAACGCCTCTCCAGCGCATAAAGCCGGCATGATCAAGAAGCTGCAAACGCCCGATTTCCAGCAGACCCATCGGCTGAGGCTGAACACACTGATCCGCCTGCGCTGGCTGGCGATCATCGGCCAGAGCGTCACCGTCGTCTTCGTCGCCTACTGGCTCGATTACCCGTTGGCGGTGAGCCTGTGCTTTGCGCTGATCGCCTGTTCGGCATGGCTCAATCTGCTGCTGACCTTCCGCTTTCCGTCCGCACACCGGCTGCAGCCGCTGGCAGCACTCGGCATCCTCACTTTCGACGCGCTCCAGCTTGCCGGCCTGCTCTACATGACAGGCGGCCTGACCAACCCGTTCTCGCTGCTGATGACGGTTCCGGTGGTCATTTCGGCGACTTCGCTGCCGCTGCGCATGACCGCGCTGCTTGGCGGCTTCGTCATGGCGATGGCGACGGCTCTCGTCTTCGTTCATCTGCCGCTGCCGTGGACGGCAGGTGCTGAACTGGCGATGCCCTTCGTCTATGTCGCCGGCATGTGGACGGCGGTCATGTCCAGCATCGCCTTCACCGCCATTTACGCCTGGCGCGTCGCCGAGGAGGCGCGGCTACTGGCCAACGCGCTCGCCGCCACCGAACTGGTGCTGCAGCGCGAGCAGCACCTGTCGGCGCTGGACGGGCTTGCCGCTGCTGCCGCGCACGAACTCGGCACGCCGCTGGCAACCATCGCGCTGGTGGCCAAGGAGATGGAACGCGCGCTCGGCAAGGATACGAAGTTCCATGAGGATGTGACGCTGCTGCGATCGCAGAGCGAGCGTTGCCGCCAGATCCTCAAGCGTCTAACAAGCCTGTCGTCGGAAAGCGAGGAGCATCTGGCGCGGCTGCCGCTGACCTCGCTGGTCGAGGAGGTGATCGCGCCGCATCGCGATTTTGGCATCTCGATAAAGCTGGAACCGGGCGAGCGCGTCGGCGCGGAGCCGGTCGGCCGCCGCAATGCGGGCGTCATTTACGGGCTCGGCAATCTGGTCGAGAACGCCGTCGATTTTGCCGCCAGCGCCGTCACCATCCGCTGGCGCTGGGATGACCGCAGCGTCGTTTTCGAGATCGTCGATGACGGGCCGGGCTTTCCGCCCGAGATCATAGACCGTATCGGCGAGCCCTATATGTCGACCCGCCAGGGGCCGGAGTCGGGCGGCGGCCTCGGGCTCGGCCTGTTCATCGCCAAGACGCTGCTGGAACGCTCCGGCGCCACGCTTGCCTTCTACAACGCCAATGAGCGCGGCAAGGGCGCTGTGGTACAGATCGACTGGCCGCGCGAGGTGTTTTTGAATCCCGGGTCGGCGTCGTCCTCGATGTTTGATACCGCTTAGAGACCGAGCGAAATAAGCCTGTTTCGAAGAGACGCAGGCGCAAAGCGGCTTCATGCTGGAAAAACAGGCATTTGACGCTTATATTCGCTGAAAAATAAGATGGATGGACGATGATGATCGCGGAAGAAACAGTTGATGGCAGCATTACCGGCGGCGACACCTCGCTGCTGATCGTGGATGACGACAAGCCGTTTCTGACCCGACTGGCCCGCGCGATGGAAACACGCGGTTTTCAGGTCGAGACCGCCGAGAGCGTCGAGGAAGCCGTCGCCAAGGCGCGCGCCCATGCCCCGGCCTATGCCGTGGTCGACATGCGGCTGGCCGACGGCAACGGCCTCGACGTGGTGGCGGCGATCCGCGAGAAGCGCGACGACGCCCGCACCATCATCCTCACCGGCTATGGTAATATCGCCACCGCCGTGACGGCGGTGAAGCTCGGCGCCATCGACTATCTGTCGAAGCCGGCCGATGCCGACGACGTCTTTGCAGCCCTCACCCGCACCGGCGGCGAGCGCGCCGCCCCGCCGGAAAATCCGATGTCGGCCGACCGCGTGCGCTGGGAACATATCCAGCGCGTCTACGAGATGTGCGAGCGCAACGTGTCTGAGACTGCACGGCGGCTCAACATGCACCGGCGTACGCTGCAGCGGATACTGGCCAAGCGCGCGCCGCGGTAGGCCGTTTAGCGCTTAGCAACTGACGGCCTCAAGAACCCCCTCTCCGTCGCGCTTCGCGCGCCACCTCTCCCCCGCTTCGCAGGGGCGAGGAACCGGCACTCGCCGAGGTCGCAACTTTGCAGGACTTGGGTTCCTCGCCCCCATGAAATGGGGGAGAGGTGGATCGGCGAAGCCGAGACGGAGAGGGGGGCGGCGGTGCAGAACCATCGCTCCCGCGAGAACTTCTACTCACTCTCACCCTCAAGCGCCGGCACCGAAACACCCGCAAGCTCCGCCGCCAGCAGCCGCGCCGCACCGGCCCGCGCAATGCGCAGCATCAACGCCTTGCGCGTCGCCGCCGCCATGCGGTGCTCGGGCGCGTCGCGCATGATCTCCGCGCCATAGCCGTCGGAGAGGATAAAGCCGCATTCCTCGGGAAAGATTTCGGCCGGCACGTCCGGATGCGTGGCGAAGAAGAAGCGGTCCGAATGCAGCCGGTAGTCCGGCCATTTGCGGTCGACGCGGAAATCCTCGATCGACGACTTGATCTCGATGATCCAGATATCGCCCTGCCGCGTCAGCGCGACGAGGTCGGCGCGCCGCCCGGTCGCCAGCGACAGTTCGGGCAGCACATGCATGCCCATCTGCATCAACAGCCGCTGCACACCCCGCCGCACGATCATCGCGCGCTCGGACTGGCGGCCATCGACAAGCGGATTGACGGGAATCGGCAGGACAATAGGCATGCGCCTAGCATGCCACCGAATGTTCTCGTTTTGAACCCATTTTAATGAAGCGACTATATGTTAACAAACCTAATCCCCCTTCATTATAAAAACGCCGCGACCAGAACGGCCTGCTTTCCATAAGGTTGGGTGTTCTCGTTTTGATCTGCGAAACTTGGGTACGGAAGCGCTCCCTACATTAGGAATCGCTGCGGTTGTGTTACCTTCGGGTAATGCGAATCATGGGTTGCTGATTCCTTAAAGTCCGGCCACCCAATTTGTTAAAAGGATCAATGGCTTAATGGTAAAGTCACCTCAAGTTCCGGCCGCCCACAAACAACTCAAACTCGACCTTGGAATCGAGATGGAGCGCGACGTAAACGGCATTGAAATGGGCGTGCTCGAAAACGGCATGACCTATCTCACGCAACGCGGACTTTCTGCAATCTGTGGTGCGGCCCGTTCTACGATCCAGGAAATTTCCAAAGAGTGGGAAGACAACTTCGGTCTCGACTTTCAGCGCGGACGGGCGCTCTATTTCTCTGATTATCTTAGGCAAGCGGGCTATGATGATCCGGCCCTCTACATGGAAATAGAGCACAATGGGTCCACTCATTATGCTTATCCCGAGATCGTCTGCATGGCCTTCATTGAGTTCTTCGCCTTCGAGGCTCAAAGAACGAACGACACCGCGCAACGGAATTTCCGCAAACTTGCTCGATATGGCCTAAATCAATTCATCTATGATGCCCTTGGATACAGGCCGGCCGACAAGTGGGTCTATTTCAATGACCGTGTGTCCATACTGCAAGACAGTTCGCCGGACGGCTATTTCATAGTCTTCAAGGAAACCACGGGCATGGTAGTTGATCTCATCCGAGCCGGGCTGCCCGTCAACGACAAGACAATCCCGGATATCAGCGTCGGCAAGTGCTGGAGCAAGCACTGGGACGACAGCGGTCTTAGCGAAGACCACGATGCTCGTATCAAGTTTGAGCATAACTATCCCAACTACTACCCGCAGTCGGTTAGCAATCCGCAACTGCCGTGGGCATATCCTGATAGCGCACTGGCCGAATTCAGGCGGTGGTTCAAGCATGAATATCTGCTGACTAAATACCCATCATACATATTGAGAAAGGCAAATGCCCTTTCGGGCGGCATGAATAACGCAGAACAGATTGCGGCGCTGTACGAGCCGAAGAAGATCGCTGGCAAAAAATAGGCGCCACTTCTGTTGCAAAAGCGCCACAGCCTCAACTTACCCGTGCGTCATGCCCACACTGGCAGGACCAGCCTCTTGGCAATGGTTAAAAACGCCCGTTAAGAATGAAGGCGAAAATGCGGCCCGAATCGGGCTGGCGTGGTCGGGTTGGAGCAGCGGATTTATTCATGCGCATGAAACCACTTTTCGTCGCGGCAGCCCTGGCGCTGACGACAGCTCTGGCAGGCTGTACTTTCGACGGCGGGCTCAGGACTTTCTCCGGCGACTATGGCACGCGCACCGACGCAGGCTACCAGCTTCCGACGATCCCGATCTACAAGGTTCCCAAGCAGTTCCATCGCCAGGTCGTGCGCTATGATACGGCGGAAACGCCCGGCACGATCGTCGTCGATACGAACAACAAGTTTCTTTACTTCGTGCTGCCGGAAGGCAAGGCGATGCGCTACGGCATCGGCGTCGGCCGCGAAGGGTTTGAATGGAAAGGCTCGGCGCGCGTGGCGCTGAAGCGCGAATGGCCGGTCTGGACGCCGCCCTCGCAGATGATCGGCCGCCAGCCTGAACTCGCCAAGTGGCGCCAGGGTATGCCGCCGGGGATTACCAATCCGCTCGGTGCGCGTGCGCTCTATCTGTTCAACAAGGGTGGCGACACCGGCTATCGGCTGCATGGCACGCCGGAATGGTTCTCCATCGGCAAGGCCATGTCATCGGGCTGCATTCGCCTGATGAACCAGGACATCATCGATCTCTACAACCGTGCCGAGGTCGGCGCGAAGGTGGTGGTGCTCTAATCTAGTTAGGGGGCCGTCCGGAAAGTTGCAGGCTTTTCGGATGGTGAAAGTGGCGACAGACTGCACACGGACCGTCTCGGCAACACGGACGTCCAAAAACAGGAAACCGGGCTTTTGGCCCGGTTTTTTGTTTGGTGCGTCAGAAATGCGTGCCCGAAGCGGCCAAAAATCAGCTGATCTGCTCGACCTGCTGAACCTCTGGCACGAAATGGCGTAGCAGGTTCTGGATGCCGTGCTTCAGCGTCGCGGTGGATGACGGGCAGCCGGCGCAGGCGCCCTTCATGTGCAGGAACACGGTGCCGTTCTCATAGCCGCGGAAGGTGATGTCACCGCCATCCTGCGCCACGGCCGGGCGAACCCGCGTGTCGAGCAGTTCCTTGATTGTCGCAACGATCTCTGTGTCTTCCTCGCCAAAAAACTCGCCGCTCTGGTCGGCCTTGTCGGTGGCCGCCTGGCCGCCGACGGCCATCACCGGCGCGCCAGACATGAAATGCTCCATGATTGCGCCGAGGATTGCCGGCTTCAGGTGCTGCCAGTCCGGGCCGTCCTTGGTGACGGTGACGAAGTCATAGCCGAAGAACACGCCGGTCACGCCCGGAATGTCGAACAGGCGGCCGGCCAGTGGCGAAGCCTCGCGCGCGGCGTCCGCATCGCGGAAATCGGCCGTGCCGTCGAGCAGGACTTCCTTGCCGGGCAGGAATTTCAGCGTGGCGGGATTGGGGGTCGCCTCGGTCTGGATGAACATGGCCGCATCTCCGTGCGTATAGTTTGGAATAATTCTAAATAGGCTTTATGCCGGCGACATTCAAGCAAAACCGGTCGGCGGCAGCCCTGCCGGACAGATGATTTGCTTAGGCCAGGCTTTCAAGGTCTTCGTCGGAAAGATTCTGCGGCACGACGGTGACCGGAATGGGGAAGGCCGCACCCTTGCCGGCGATCGACGCGACCAGCGGCCCCGGGCCTTCCTTGGCCGCACCCGCTGCCAGCACCAGAATGGCGATATCCTGGTCCTCTTCAATCAAAAGGTGGATCTCTTCGGCGGGCTTGCCCTCGCGCACCACCAGTTCCGGCTCGATGCCCAGCGTCTCGCGCACCTTCACCGCATAGGTGTCGAGCGCTGCCTTCGCCGTGGCCATCGCCTCGTCGCGCATGATCTTCTCGACGCCAAGCCAGTGCTGGAAATCGCCGGGCTCGATGACGTAGAGCAGCACGACCACGCCGCCGGTGCTTTTCGCGCGGCGCGAGGCGTAGGCCACGGCGCGCTCGCATTCGGGCGTGTCGTCGATGATCGCGAGGAATTTGCGCCGGTGTCCGGCTTCCCGGCTGAGACGTTTAGAGACCATTTTCCAACCCTATCGCGGGAAAGCCTGTTTCGGCGCAATCTGCCATTCGCGCCCGTTATCGGCAAGCGCCAGCATATGGCCCCGAAATGCTGCTGACATTTCGGGGATCACATGACGGTTTGGAAGCAAGGCGCAGGCGGCTCGTCAGCTGCTGACGAGCCCGATGATCTCGCGCACCGTCTTCATGGTGGTCTCGGCAAGCTTGCCGGCGCGCTCGCCGCCGTCTTTCAGGACACTGTCGATATAGGCGGTGTCGGCCGAAATGCGGCGCATCTCGGTGGCGATCGGCGCAAGCTTGGCCACCGCAAGATCGGCAAGTGCCGGCTTGAAAGCGGAAAACTGCTGGCCACCGAACTCGGCGAGCACCTGGTCCTTGCTGGTCTCGGCAAGGGCGGCGTAGAGCACGACGAGGTTTTCGGCTTCCGGCCGGCCCTTCAGCCCATCGGCTTCCGACGGCAGGCCCTCGGGATCGGTCTTGGCCTTGCGGATCTTCTTGGAGATCGTCTCGGCGTCGTCCGTCAGGTTGATGCGCGACAGGTCGGACGGGTCGGATTTCGACATCTTCTTCAGGCCGTCGCGCAGCGACATGACGCGCGGCGCCGGTCCCTCGATCAGCGGCTCGGTCAGCGGGAAGAAGCCGTTCACCTTCTCCTCGCCCGACATCATCTCCACGCCGACGCCGAGATCGGCGATGCGGTTGGAATAGTCGTTGTTGAACTTCTGGGCGATGTCGCGCGTCAGTTCCAGATGCTGCTTCTGGTCGTCGCCCACCGGCACATGGGTGGCGCGGTAGACGAGGATGTCGGCAGCCATCAGGCTCGGATAGACGAACAGGCCCGCCGAAGCGTTCTCGCGGTCCTTGCCGGCCTTTTCCTTGAACTGGGTCATTCGGTTCAGCCAGCCCATGCGGGCAACGCAGTTGAACACCCAGGCCAGCTCTGCATGCTGCATCACCCGGCTCTGGTTGAAGACGATGTGCTTCTTCGCGTCGATGCCGGCGGCGAGGAACGCCGCGGTCACTTCGCGCGTCGCCTTCATCAGCTCGACCGGATCGGGCGCGATGGTCAGCGCGTGCAGGTCGACGACGCAGTACATGCAGTCATGGCTGTCCTGCAGCATGACGAAGCGGCGAATGGCGCCGAGATAGTTGCCGAGATGGAGATTGCCCGTCGGCTGGACACCGGAAAAGACGAGCGGCTTGAAGGCGGTCATTATGTGTTCCTCGTGGCTTGTGGAGGGCCGTTTCGCGCGCGGCGAAAATCGATGCGCGCTTATGAACGAAGGCGCGGGCGCGATCAAGATGCGACTTCAAGAGCGCAGAACAGAAACGGCTCAAAACTTACCATGTTGGTAATTCCATATAGATTGAGCTATATAGAGAAAGAGGTGTGTAGCATGACGATCAACATCACCAACAAGGATGCCGACAAGCTGACGCGGACCTTCGCGCAGATGGAGGGCGTCGGCCTTACCGAAGCTATCGTCATCGCCATGACCGAGGCGCTGGCACGCCGGCGCAACAGCGAAAGCCCCCTCGACACAGCAGCAAGGCTTAGGGCCGAGTTCGGGATCGAACTGAGCGACGAGGCGCGAAAGCCGCTGCCGCGCTCGGTCTATGACGAATTGTCCGGCGAGGAATGATGTTCATCGATGCCGCCGCGATAGTGGCAATCCTCAGTGACGAGATGGAGGCTCGCCGTTGCGCGGACGCGATAGTCGGAGCAACCGACCCCTTCACCTCTGCGATTGCCGTCTGGGAAGCCGCGATGGCGCTTTCGCGCCCGGAGAAGCTTGCTGTGCCGGTCGATCAAAGCGCGAAGATCGTCACGCGGTTTCTGGAAGAGCGCGGGATTGCGGTTAGGGAGCTTCCGCCTGGCGAGGAGTCGATATCCTTGTCCGTCGAAGCGGCATCGCGCTTCCGCAGCAACGCCATTCGCCTCAACATGGCCGACTGCTTCCACTACGCCTGTGCCAGATATTACGCCGCCCCAATGCTATCCACGGCCGACGAGTTCCGGCTTACGGATCTGGAGACGGTTCCGTAGCGTCGCGGTCGAGTTTCCGCCTTTGCGTTGCACCTTATAACGTTATGCGTTATACATTGGGTGATGATTGCAAGCTTCGCTGATCCCGAGACAGAGAAGATATGGAATGGTCTGCGAAGCCGTAGGTTGCCGCCCGATATCCAGAACAAGGCGCTGATCAAACTGAGGCTCATCAATCAGGCGCGTCAGCTCGACGATCTGCGGGTGCCGCCAGGCAACCGGCTTGAAGCCCTGAAGGGAGATCGGAAAGGGCAGTTCTCGATCAGGATCAACGAGCAGTGGTTTCCACTGGAAGGAAGGGCAGCCGAGCGATGTCGAAATCACCGATTACCACTGACGAGCATCTGCACAATCCGCATGCCGGCGAGATCCTGCTGTCCGAGTTCCTGGAGCCTATGCATCTGAGCCAGAATGCGCTGGCGCGCGCCATCGGCGTTTCGCCGCGTCGGATCAACGAGATCGTCCTGGGCAAGCGGGCGGTGACTGCCGATACCGATCTGCGGCTGGCCCGCTATTTCGGCATGTCGGAAGGGTTTTTCCTCGGTCTTCAGCATGATTTCGAGCTCATGGAGCAAAAGCGCCGGCTCGGTGACGAACTTGCAAAGATCCAGCCGCGCGCTACGTGAGGCCTATCCAGCAAAACCCTTGCGGCTTATGACGAATTGCGCTTTCGTCTCTCGGTTATGAGGATGGCTATACCCATCCCAGCCCATACGCATCCATGCAACAAAGCTGCTAAATAAAACCATATGCCGTCGGCGACCTGTTCGGCACAGAGATATCCCCCGCGACGGCACATCTGATACGTTCCGGTCAGAACTTCAATCGAGGCGGTAGCTACGCCAATCGCAATAAAGAAAGCCCCGGCTAGGCTAATGCCATATATTGAAATCCAATCGTCTAATTTCTTCAGCCACCCCTTCATGCAAGAAGCATAACGGGGCTAGGTCGTAGTGGCGAGGTGTCAGTCGCGATTTTCTACCTTCTTCTGACCCCGTTTGATACTCCGCCGCAGCATGCCGATATCGGCGCCGCCGGTCCCGAAAGCGACGATGAAGTAGATGAGCGTGCCGACGCCGACCAGAACGGCAAGCGTCGCGGCTTGCGTGTAGACCGGCGAGGAGGAGGCGAGGTAGGGCGCGAGCCATTGTATGGCGAAATAAAGCGCAAAGCCCATCACGACCGCCGCCAGCACCAGCCTCGGGATGCGGGTCAACAGCGGAATGTCGGTGCCCCAGTGACCGCGCCTGATCAGCACGCCGAAGAGCATGGCCGCATTGACCCAGCCGGCAATTGCCGAGGCAACCGCGATACCGGGCGCCCCCATTTCGGGAAACAGCGTCAGCGCGACAGCGATGTTCACCGCCACCGAGATCGCCGCAAATATCATCGGCGTGCGTGTGTCCTCGCGAGCGAAATAGCCGGGCGTGAAGGCCTTGATCAGCACGAAGGCCGGCAGGCCGAGGCCGAAGATCGCAAGGATCGCCGCCACGGTCGGCGTGCTGTTGGTGGCGGCGAACTGGCCGCGCTCGTAGAGAACGCGCACGATGGGTTCCGACATGACCAGCAGGGCGGCCGTCGCCGGCAAGGTCAGGAACAGCGTGAACTCGACCGAGCGGTTCTGCAGGTTCGATGCCTCGTTGAGATTGCCCGACTTCAGGGCGCGCGCCAGTTCGGGCAGCAGCACGATGGCGACCGCGACGCCAACGACGCCGAGCGGCAGCTGGTAGACGCGGTCGGCCAGCGCCAGCGAGGAGACGGCGCTGTTCTGCCCGGAAGCGATGGCTGTGCCGATGAGCTGGTTGATCTGGGTGATGCCGCCGGTGATTGCGGCGGGCAGTGCGAGGATCAGCAGGCGCTTGACGTTGGGTGTCAGGCGCGGGCGGCGAAAGCCGATCGAGATGCCGGCATGGCGCACGGCGATCCAGACGATGGCGAGCTGCACCAGTCCTGCCGCCAGCACGCCCCAGGACAGCGCATAGCCGACGGTCAGGCCGTCATGGCCCTTGTGCCAGGCATTGGCCAGCACGCCGATGAGGATGAAATTGAGGAAGACCGGGGCGATCGCGGCAGCGAAATAGCGGCGCAGCGAATTCAGCATGCCGCTCATCATCGCCGCCAGCGACATGCAGATGAGATAGGGGAACATGATGGTGGCGAGCGCCACGGTGAGATCGTATTTCTGCGCGTCGTCAGCAAAGCCCGGCGCAATCACGAAACGCACCAGCAGCGGCATCGCCAGTTCCATGACGATGGTCAGCGCCAGCAATGCGGTGAACAGGACACCGAAGACTTCTTCCGAAAAGCGCTTGGCGCCTTCGGTTCCGTTGGCCTCGATCTCCTTGGCGAAGAGCGGCACGAAGGCTGCATTGAAAGCGCCTTCGGCAAACAGCCGGCGAAACGTGTTGGGAAACTGGAAGGCGGCATAGAAGGCATCGGCAATCGGCCCGGTGCCGATGGCGGCGGCCATCAGCATCTCGCGGATGAAGCCGAAAGCCCGGCTCATCAGCGTTCCAGACGCGACGGTGGCGAATTTCTTGATGAGGCTCATGGGGTGGTCACCCTCCCCCTCGCGGGGAGGGTGGCCGCGTAGCGGGCGGGTGGGGTCAGTGCGGCTGCGCTCGACGTTCCTTTGCGCCGGGCGCGGCATGAGCCGACCCCCTCTGTCGCCTTTGGCGACATCTCCCCCTCGAGGGGGGAGAATAGCGGCGCGGCCCTCATTCCGCTGCTGCCTTGGCCTTGGCGGCGCGCTGGACGGCAGCCTCGCCGCCGAGCGTGGCGATCAGCCTGGTGCGGATGGTCTGGAGCCGGGTCGGGTTATCGATCTTCTGGCCAGTCAGGTCGGTCACATAGAAGGTGTCGATCACCTTCTCGCCGAAAGTGGTGATGTGCGCCGACGCAATGTCCAGCGACAGGTCGGACAGCGCGCCTGTGATTTCCGACAGCAGGCCGGGGCGATCAAGTCCCGACACGTCGATGACGGTGAAGCGGTTCGAAAGCGTGTTGCGGATATCGACGCGCGGCTCGCGGCGGAAGGCCTTGGCGCCACGCTTCGGCTTGGTCCGCTTCTCGATCATTTCCGGCAGCCAGCTCTTGCCGGATAGCACGTCCTCGATCAGCCGGCCGACGCGCTCGGCGCGGCGGCGCTCATCCTCGTCACGGTCGAATTCGCGGGAAATAAGGATCGTGTCCAGCGCCCGCCCGTCGGAGGTGGTGAAGATCTGTGCGTCGACGATGTTGCCGCCGGCGGCAGCACATGCACCCGCAATCACCGAAAGCAGGCGGGGATGGTCCTGCGCCAGAACGGTGATTTCGGTCACCGCCTCGAATTCATGGGTTTTCACCATGGTAGAGAGCTTTTTCTGTGCCGCATCGGCCTCGCGGATGAACTGGGCGTGCCGCACCTGATCCTTGAGATCGACGGCCAGAAGGTAGTTCTCGTAAGGCAGCCCGACGATGCGCTTGCGCTCATTCTCCGGCCAGTCGGCAAGGGCCTCCGCAAGTCTTTCGCGCGCCTGTCCGGCGCGCTGCGCCCGCGACACTTCGGAAAATCCGCCGGTCAGAAGCAACTCGGTCTCGTAATAGAGCGTGCGCAGCAACTGGCCCTTCCAGCCGTTCCACACGCCCGGCCCGACGCCGCGAATGTCGCAAACCGTCAGGATCAGCAGCAGCTTCATGCGCTCGACCGATTGCACCAGGTCGGCGAAATCGGCGATCGTCTTGCGGTCGTTGAGGTCGCGGGTCTGCGCCGTCATCGACATGACGAGGTGGTTTTCCACCAGCCAGGCCACGGTCTCGGTGTCGGCGGCCGACAACCCCATATGCGGGCAGAGACGGCGGGCGATCCGTGCGCCGGCCTCGGAATGATCCTCGGGACGGCCCTTGGCGATGTCGTGCAGCAGCACGGCGACGTAGAGCGCCTCGCGCTTGTTCTTCAGCCCCGCCATCAGAGAGTGCGACAGCGGATGGATTTTCTCGCCGTCGCCGCGTTCGATTTCCGACAGCACGCCGATGCAGCGCAGCAGATGCTCGTCGACCGTGTAGTGATGATACATGTTGAACTGCATCATCGCGACGATGCGGCCGAAATCCGGGATCAGCTTGCCGAGCAGGCCGGCCTCGTTCATGCGGCGCAGATTGAGTTCGGGGTTGCGGTCCGAGGTCAGGATATCGAGGAACAGCCGGTTGGCTTCCTTGTTGCGGCGCAGGTTCTTGTCGACCAGCGACAGCGAGCGCGTCAGAAGCTTCAGCGCGTCGGGATGGAATTCCAGCCCGTGCCGGTCGGCGAACCAGAACAGGCGCAGCATGTTGACCGGGTCACGCTCGAAGACATGGTCGTCGGCGACGTTGATGCGGTGATTGTCGACGATGAAGTCGGTGGTGCCGGCAAGCTTGCGGCGCCGGCGCGAGAAGGTCAGGAAGATGCGGTTGAAGCCCGGCACATGCTTGGCCTGCTCCTCTTCCAGCCCGGCGCAGAAGATGCGCGTCAGGTCGCCGACGGTCTTGGCGATGAGGAAGTAGTGCTTCATGAAGCGCTCGACCGCCGACAGGCCGGGATGGCTTGTGTAGCCGAGCCGTTCGGCGATATCGCGCTGTATGTCGAAATGCAGCCTTTCCTCGGCCTTGCCGGTCAGGAAATGCATGTGGCAGCGCACCGCCCAGAGAAAATCCTCGGCCTTGAGGAACTGGTTGTATTCGGCACGGGTGAAGACGCCCTGATCGATCAGCTCGTCGCCATTGCGGACGCGATAAAAGTATTTGCCGATCCAGAACAGCGTCTGCAGGTCGCGCAGGCCGCCCTTGCCGTCCTTGACGTTGGGCTCGACGAGATAGCGGCTTTCGCCGGCCTTGGCATGGCGGTCGTCGCGCTCGGCAAGCTTGGCCTGGACGAATTCGGGGCCGGTGTCCTTCACCACTTCCTTGTCGAAGCGCGAAAGCAGTTCGTTGAACAGCTTTTCCTCGCCCCAGATGAAGCGGGCTTCGAGGATGGCGGTGCGGATGGTGATGTCGCCGCGCGACAGGCGCAGGCATTCCTCGATGTTGCGGGTGGCGTGGCCGACCTTCAGGCCGAGGTCCCACAGCATGTAGAGCATATACTCGACGATCTGCTCGCCCCACGGCGTCTGCTTGTAGGGGAGGAGAAACAGGAGATCGATGTCGGAGCCGGGCGCCAGCGTGCCGCGGCCATAGCCGCCGACGGCCACCACCGCCATGCGCTCGGCCGATGACGGGTTTTTGGCGCGGTAGACATGGGTGACGGCGAAATCGTAGAGCGCGCGGATGATCTCGTCCATGAGATGGGAAATCCGCGCCGCACAGGCCGTGCCGCCGCCATCCTCCATCAGCAGCTTTTCGGCGACCGCGCGCCCTGCAACGCTCGTCTCCTTCAGCAGCTGCAGCACCTTGCCGCGCACCGCCAGCGACGAGCCGTCGCCGCCGGTCTCGGCAGTCAAGGCCGTCAGGTTCCGACGCAGGGTTTCGCCGTCGACCATCTCTTCGAGCTTGAGGGGAATCTTTGCCATGTGTGAGTAGAAGACTCGCTTTCCGGGCGGCGTCTATACCGCGTTTTTCCTTATGTGGGTATGGGGTGCGAAATCGTGGCGGGGCAAGCAAAAAAACCGGCTTGCAGCCTCGACATTGTCGCCCGCCTTGTGTAACCGCCTGTCTCCCCGCGCCGCGGCCGCAATCAAAGACAAGGAAGCACCCCATGAAACCGATCAGCGGTGGCATCGACTTTGGCACGTCCAACTCGACGGTGGGCGTCATGGAGCAGGGCCGGCCGCGGCTCGTGCGGTTGGAGAACGAGCATGTGACGATGCCGAGCGCGGTCTTCTACAATTTCGAGGACAACGGCACCTATTTCGGCCGCCGCGCCATCGCGGACTATACCGAACATGCCGAAGGCCGCCTGCTGCGTGCGCTGAAAAGCGTGCTCGGCTCGTCCCTCATCCACGAAAAGACCCGCATCAAGGCACGCTATCTCGCGTTCTCCGACATCATCGGCACCTTCGTCGGCTATCTCAAACAGCGTCTGGAACACGCCGCCGATGGCGAAGTCGGCAGCGTCGTGCTCGGGCGGCCGGTGCATTTCGTCGATGACGACGAGGCAGCCGACCGTGACGCGCAGGGCCAGCTCGAAAAGGCCGCCCGCGCGCAAGGGTTCCAGCACATCGCCTTCCAGTTCGAGCCGATCGCAGCCGCCCTCGACTACGAGCAGAGCGTAACCCGCGAGGAACTGGCGCTGATTATCGACATCGGCGGCGGCACGTCGGACTTTTCCATCGTGCGCGTTTCGCCCGAGCGCGCTCGGGCGGCCGACCGCAAGGACGATATCCTGGCCAACACCGGCGTCCATATCGGCGGCACCGATTTCGACCGGCTCTTGTCCATGGCGCATCTGATGCCGGAGCTCGGCTACAAAACGCAGACCAAGGACGGCAAGCGCAACCTGCCCGCCGGCTATTTCTTCGACCTGGCCACCTGGCAGCGTATCAACCAGCTCTACACCGCCAAGGCTGCGACAGATCTGCGCCAGATCCGTTACGAGGCGGCGCGGCCCGAACTGGTCGAGCGCATGATCGACATCGTCAGCCACAGGCAGGGCCATGCTCTGGCCAGCAAGGTCGAGCGGGCCAAGATCGAACTGACCGACAGCGCTGAGACGATGATGGACATTCGCCTGACCCACGAGACGCTGAGCGTGCCGATGACGCGCATCGGGTTGGATCGCGCGATCGAGGAGGCAGTGGGCCGCGTCACCGACACGGTGTCGAGAACGCTCGAGGACGCCGGGGTGAGGGCGGAGCAGATCACCACGCTGTTCCTCACCGGCGGCTCGACCGGGATACCGCTGCTCAAGCAGAGCGTGCTTGCGCTTTTTCCGGGTGCAACGGTGGTGGAAGGCGATATGTTCGGCTCGGTCGGGCTCGGCCTCGCGCTCGACGCGACACGCAAATTCGGCACCGCCTGAGAGGCAAGTATGGAACTTCCCGCGCCGCTGCGGCAGGCGGTCGATCAGCTGCTGGAAGGCATCCCGCTGCCGAAGCTGAAGCAGGCGGCGGATACGCTGTCGCGCCGTTATCGCGCCGAGACGCGCGACGGCCGGCTGCACCTTTCCGACGATCTCGCGGCAAAAGCCTATCTGGCGACACGGCTGCCGGCGACTTTTGCCGCTGTCCGCGCCAGCATGGATATGGTGGCGCAAAGCCTGCCGAACTTTTCGCCCAAAACCCTGCTCGACGTCGGTGCCGGTCCCGGCACGGCATTCTGGGCGGCGCGCGACTGTTGGGACGGCCTGGAAGAGGCGGTTCTGGTCGAGACTAGCCCGGCCATTCGTGCCGTCGGTGCCGGGCTTGCCAGTCATGCTGCACCGACTGCCGCGCGCTATATCGCTGCCGATGTCGGCGGCGGTCTGCGCGATTTGAATGCCGCTGATCTGGTGACGCTCGCCTATGTGCTGGACGAGCTCGATCCGGCGAAGATCGATGCGCTTATCGACCGGCTGTGGAGCCTGACGATCGGCACGCTGATCATCGTCGAGCCGGGCACGCCAGCCGGCTGGCAGCGCATATTGCGCGTCCGCTCGCGGCTGATCGAAGCCGGTGCGTATCTGGCCGCCCCCTGTCCACATCAGGCCGCCTGTCCGCTGGTCGCGCCCGACTGGTGCCACTTCTCCCGCCGCGTCGCCCGCTCGCGTCTGCACCGCCTTGCCAAGGGCGGAGAGGTGCCGTGGGAGGACGAGAAGTATATTGTTGTCGCTGCATCGCGTGTGCCGGCTGATGCGCTGGAGGCGCGCGTGCTGGCTCCGCCGCAGGCGAGCAGCGGCATGGTTCGGCTGAAGCTGTGCGAGGCGGATGGGACGGTTGCGGATCGGGTGGTAACGCGCCGCGAGGGTGCAGCGTTCAAGGCGGCGCGGAAGTTGGACTGGGGCGATGGGATGTGGGGTGAGTAGGCTCGGACATCATAAGCCGAACCCTTGTCAGTTGTGTGCTTCCCCCTCTCCGTCGCGCTTCGCGCGCCACCTCTCCCCCACTTCGTAGGGGCGAGGAACCGCTGCCGCGATGCAGGCGCTCACCTTCCAAAGCTTGGGTTCCTCGCCCCGCTTGCGGGGGTCCGAAGGACGGGCGAGACCCGCGGCTCGCCCAGGCAAGGTGTCGAGCGCAGCGAGACGGAGAGGGGTTTACCGCGCAGGAAATCGGGAACGGGGATAACTGTCTATCTTTCGTCCCCACCCGCCACTTCGTAGCGAATTCCTTATCAGGGGGAAGTTGGCGCGCTGCACCGCCTCACCCCTTCCCCAGCATCTCCTTCAGCCGATACAACGCCTCCTGCGCCTGGCGCGGCGTCATCTCGTCGAGATTGAGCGCCGCCAGCGCGCCGCCCAGCGCGTCGTTCTTGGCCGGTGCGGGCGCTTCCTTTTTCACCACCGCTGAAAACAGCGGCAGGTCGTCGACGAGGCGGTCGGCCTTCCCGGATGTCTCGCCGGCTTCGAGCTGGTGCAGCACGTCCTTGGCCCGTTGCACCACGGCATCGGGCAGGCCGGCAAGGCGGGCCACCTGCACGCCGTAGGAACGGTCGGCGGCACCCTTGCCGACCTCGTGCAGGAAGACGACGTCGCCCTCCCATTCCTTGACCCGCATGGTGACGTTATGCAGCCGCTCGAGCTTGCCGGCGAGTGCGGTCATCTCGTGGAAATGGGTGGCGAAGATCGCACGGCATCGGTTCTTCTCGTGCAGGTATTCCACCGCCGCCCAGGCGATCGACAGGCCGTCGAAGGTCGCCGTGCCGCGCCCGATTTCGTCAAGGATGACCAGCGCGCGCTCGCCGGCCTGATTGAGGATCGCGGCGGTCTCGACCATCTCGACCATGAAGGTCGAGCGCCCGCGAGCCAGATCGTCGGATGCGCCGACGCGTGAGAACAGCCGGTCGACCACGCCGATGCTGGCCGATTTCGCCGGGACGTAGGAGCCCATCTGCGCGAGGATGGCGATGAGCGCATTCTGGCGCAGGAAGGTCGATTTACCGCCCATGTTCGGGCCGGTCAGCAGCCAGATCGCGCCGGCCTTGGCGCCGTCTTCCGGCGACAGGTCGCAGTCATTGGCGACGAATTCATTGGCCGCCGCGCGCCGCAGCGCCTGCTCGACCACGGGATGACGCCCGCCGACGATTTCGAAGGCAAGGCTGGCATCCACCACTGGCCGGCACCAGGCTTCAGCAAGCGCCAGCACGGCGAGTGCTGCCGACACGTCGAGCACGGCAAGAGCCGCAGCACCTGAACGGATCACTTGCGCCTGGCCGACCGATTCCGCCACCAGCACGTCGAACACGCCAAGCTCGATCGACAGCGCGCGCTCGGCGGCATTGGCGATCTTGGTTTCCATCTCTGCCAGTTCGGTGGTGGTGAAGCGCATGGCGTTGGCCATGGTCTGGCGATGGATGAAGCGGCCCTTGGCTTCGTCCGATCCCATCATGATCGCCTGATGGTTGGCGGTCACCTCGATGTAGTAGCCCAGCACATTGTTGTGCCGGATTTTCAGCGAGCGGATGCCGGTTTCCTCGATCAGGTCGCGCTCCATGCCGGCGATCACCCGGCGCGATTCGTCGCGCAGCGCTCGCATCTCGTCGAGTTCGGCATGATAGCCCGAGCGGACGAAGCCGCCGTCGCGCTTGAGCAGAGGCAGCTCGTCGCCAAGGGCAGCCGTCAGATGGTCGGCGAAGCGTATCGGCAGCGCCGAGATCGCCTCGAGTGCCGCAGTCACCTCGGCGGGGGCGATGACGTCGGTGAACAGCGTGCGCAGGGCAAGCGCTGCCTCGAAGCCGGAGCGCAGCGCGCCGAGATCGCGCGGGCTGCCGCGGTTGAGCGCCAGCCGCGTCAGCGCGCGCGGCATGTCGGCGACGCCCTTCAGGCAGGCGCGCAGGCTTTCGGAAAGGCGGCGCTCGGAGAGGAAGAAGGCGATGGAATCGAAGCGCTGGTTGATCGTCTTGGGGTCGGTCAGCGGGGACATCAGCCGGTCGGCCAGCATCCGCGCGCCGGCGCCTGTCACGGTGCGGTCGATCGCCTTGAACAGCGAGCCGTCGCGGCTGCCGCCCATGGTGCGCAGCAGTTCCAGATTGGCCCGCGTCGCCGGGTCGATGAACAGCGTCGAGCCCGACTGCTCGCGTTCGGGCCGCGACAGCGGCGGGCGCTCGGCCTTCTGCGTCTTCTCGACATAGGCGACGATGCCTGAAATCGCCGACAGCTCCGCGCGGGAAAACGTGCCGAAACTGTCCGGCGTCGCCACCTCGAAGAACCGGGCGATGCGGGCCGGTGCCGAGGCCGAATCGAACAGGCTCGGCGGCTGCGGGCTGGCGACACGGCCGACCAGATCGAAAACTGGCTTCAGCTCCTCGTCGTAGAAGACCGGCTCGGCGATGATCAGCTCGCGCGGATCGACGCGAAAGATGTCGGCGAGCAGATTGTCGGCTGAGGTTTCCGCCACACGAAAAATGCCGGTCGAAAGCTCGATCCAGGCCAGCGCGTAGGTGTTGTCGGCTCCACCCTTCACGCGCCCCAATGCCATCAGGAAACTCGATTCCGACGGCGCCAGCAGTTTTTCCTCGGTGATCGTGCCGGGAGTGACCAGCCGCACGACATCGCGCTTGACCACCGATTTCGAGCCGCGCTTCTTGGCTTCGGCCGGGTCCTCGATCTGCTCGCAGACGGCGACTCGAAAGCCGAGCCCGATCAGCTTCTGCAGATAGTCGTCGGCCGCATGTACCGGCACGCCGCACATCGGAATGTCGTGGCCCTGGTGCTTGCCGCGCTTGGTCAGAACGATGCCGAGCGCGCGCGAGGCAGCTTCCGCGTCGTCGAAGAACAGCTCGTAGAAATCGCCCATGCGATAAAACAGCAGCGAATCCGGGTTCGCCGCCTTTATCTCGATAAATTGCTCCATCATCGGCGTGGCGGCTGCCGCGTTCAAAGCGGGCGAGCTGCCTTCGATGCGGATCGGCGTTTCGTCGTTCACTGTGTCATCCAAAAAAGAGCTTTGTCCTGCTTGGCGGTTTACAGGGCGGAAGTGTAGCCTTAATCCCGAACACTCCACAAAAAGAAGCACGTTAGGGAAGGGACTGCGCTTAATCATGGCATCCGGCAAGAAATCCGACAACGCAGGCCCCTCCGTCAGCGCCGAGGAGGCGCTCGATTTCCACGCGTCCGGCCGACCCGGCAAGCTGGAGATCAATCCGACCAAGCCGATGGCCACCCAGCGCGATCTGTCGCTCGCCTATTCGCCGGGCGTCGCCGTGCCGGTTCTGGCCATCGCGGAAGACCCGAGCCGCGCCTTCGACTATACGACGCGCGGCAACATGGTCGCCGTCATCTCCAACGGCACCGCCATCCTCGGCCTCGGCAACCTCGGCGCGCTGGCCTCCAAGCCGGTGATGGAAGGCAAGGCGGTGCTATTCAAGCGTTTCGCCGACGTTGATTCCATCGATCTCGAGGTCGATACCGAGAATGTCGACGAGTTCATCAACTGCGTCCGCTTTCTCGGGCCGTCCTTCGGCGGCATCAATCTCGAGGACATCAAGGCGCCGGACTGCTTCATCATCGAGCAGCGCCTGCGCGAGCTGATGGATATCCCGGTCTTCCACGACGACCAGCATGGCACCGCGATCATCGCCGCCGCCGGCCTCATCAACGCGCTGGAGATCACCGGCCGCGACATGAAGACGGCCAAGCTCGTCTGCAACGGTGCCGGCTCGGCCGGCATCGCCTGCATCGAACTGATCAAGTCGATGGGCTTCACGCCGGAAAACGTCATCCTCTGCGACACCAAGGGCGTGGTCTATCAGGGCCGCACCGAAGGCATGAACCAGTGGAAGTCGGCGCATGCCGCCAAGACCGATGCGCGCACGCTGGCCGACGCGCTCGACGGCGCCGACATCGTCTTCGGCCTGTCGGCCAAGGGGGCGCTGACCACGCCGATGATCCAGTCGATGGCGAAAAACCCGATCATCTTCGCCATGGCCAATCCCGATCCGGAAATCACGCCGGAGGAAGTGGCGGAAATCCGCACCGATGCGATCATGGCGACCGGGCGCTCGGACTATCCGAACCAGGTCAACAATGTGCTGGGCTTCCCCTACATCTTCCGCGGCGCGCTCGATGTGCGGGCGACCACCATCAATGACGAGATGAAGGTTGCTGCCGCCCAGGCGCTTGCCGCGCTGGCACGGCAGGATGTGCCCGACGATGTCGCCGCCGCCTATCAGGGCATGCGGCCGAAATTCGGCCCCAACTACATCATTCCGGTGCCGTTCGACCCGCGCCTCATCTCGGCCATTCCGGTGGCTGTGGCCAAGGCTGCGATGGAAAGCGGCGTCGCCCGCCGTCCGATCCTTGATCTCGGCAAATATGCCAACGAGCTTTCGGCCCGACGCGACCCGATCGCTTCCACCCTCCAGCGCATCTACGACCGCGTGCGCCGCCAGCCCAAGCGCGTCGTCTTCGCCGAGGGCGAGGAGGAGCAGGTCATGCGCGCGGCGGTGTCCTACGCCAACCAGAAGCTCGGCACGGCGATCCTCGTCGGACGCGACGATGTCATCAAGGAAAACGCCCGCCATGCCGGCGTCGATCTCGACAAGCCGGGCATCGAGATCATCAATGCGCGTCTGTCGCGCCGTAACGCCGTCTATGCCGACTATCTCTACGAGCGGCTGCAGCGCAAAGGCTTCCTGTTCCGCGACTGCCAGCGCCTGATCAACAACGACCGCAATCACTTCGCCGCGACCATGGTGGCGCTGGGCGACGCGGACGCGGTGGTGACGGGCGTGACGCGCAACTATTCGACGGTGCTGGACGATATCCGCCACGTCATCGACGCCAAGCCGGGCCACCGCGTCATCGGCGTGTCGATCGCGCTGTGCCGTGGCCGCACGGTGATCGTCGCCGACACCGCCGTCCACGACATGCCCAATGCCGAGCAGATCGCCGACATCGCCGAGGAGGCGGCGGGCTTCGCGCGGCGCATGGGTTACGAGCCGCGCGTCGCCATGCTTGCCTACTCCACCTTCGGTCACCCGCAGGGTGAGCGCTCCGAGCGGGTGCAGGAGGCAGTAAAAATCCTCGACAAGCGCCGCGTCGATTTCGAATATGACGGCGAAATGGCCGCCGACGTCGCGCTGAACCACCGGCTGATGCAGCAGCAATATCCGTTCTGCCGCCTGTCGGGTGCTGCCAACGTCCTGGTCATGCCGGCGTTCCACTCGGCCTCGATCTCGACCAAGATGCTGCAGGAACTTGGCGGTTCCACCGTCATCGGGCCGCTGCTGGTCGGGTTGAACAAGCCGGTGCAGATCGTGCAGCTCAACGCCAAGGATTCCGACATCGTTAATATGGCCGCGATCGCGGCGTATAACGCGGGGGCGTGAGAGGCTAAAAACCGCTCGACAGCGTCGCTGCAGGGATAGCGGACAATAGCGGAGCAGGCTGTTAATCCGCAGCAGATATTGCTGCGGAGAATTGCCTGCATGAAAGCCTTCTTGTCCCTCGATCCGTCGAAGGCGGCGTTGCTCTGTATCGACCTGCAGGAGGAGCATCGCGGAGATCCACGCCTGCTCGCCGTGGACTACGACCGTGTGCTCGCCAATGTGGTGCGGTTGCAGGAGGCCGCGCGCGCTGCCGCCTTGCCGGTTCTGCATTTCGCCTATGTCGTCGATGCAGCGGCAAGCCGGCCGTTTCACCCGGTTCTTAGCGATGGCCGTTCCTATTTCAGCGACAAGGACGATCCGCTCACCGCGATCTGCCCCGAGGTTGCGCCGCTGGGCGATGAGCCGTTGCTGATAAAATCCGAGGCGAGCGCCTTTGGCGACGGCCGGCTGGCAGCGCTGCTTGGCGCGCGCGGTGTTGAATGGGTTTTCGTTGCCGGCGTCTGGACGGAAGCCTGCATCGACGCGACCGTCAAGCATGCGGTGGCAACCGGCCTGCGCGTCGTGCTGGTCAAGGATGCCTGCGGCAGCGGCAGCGTCGCCATGCACCAGACCGGTATTCTCAACCTCGCCAACCGGCTCTATGGCGGTGCGGTTGCCGATACCACCAACGCCTGCCGGCTGATGGCCGGCGAGACGGTTCAGGCGTGGATGGTCGAGGGCGCGGTGCCTCTGCGCTTCACCTACGAGAATGCGGCGGAGCTTTACGCCAGCCTTTGAAGCCGGGGCGCTCGAGCTCTCCGAGCGCGTGCAGGAGGCGGTGAAGATCCTCGACAAGCGCCGCGTCGATTTCGAATATGACGGTGAAATAGCCGCCGACGTTGCACTGAACCACCGGCTGACGCAGCAGCAATATCCGTTCTGCCGCCCGTTGGGCGCGGCCAACGTGCTGATCATGCCGGCGTTCCACTCGGCCTCGATCTCGACCAAGATGCTGCAGGAACTCGGCGGCTCCACCGTTATCGGGCCGCTGCTGGTCGGGCTGAACAAGCCGGTGCAGATCGTGCAGCTCAACGCCAAGGATAGCGACATCGTCAACATGGCGGCGATCGCCGCCTATAACGCGGGGGCGTGAGGGCGATTAGCAATTGATGATGAATTTGCAACGGCTAAAAGTCGATTTCAATGAGCGCGAAGATATCGACCTGATTGAGGTCAGAGAGGATTGGAACGCTGCTTATCAAGAACTTTCTCTCGGGGAGAAAGTAATATTGTTCGACGACGAAATGGAGGTGGCAGCGCTCCTCAATCGTGGAACATATTGCCATTATGTTGGGAAGATAGACAGGGAAACGATTAGAGATCTCTCGTTTGCTGATTGAGTATTTTAATTCTCGCTTTGCGGGCGATGGTAGATATTGATGTCGCTAAATAGGTTTTCGACGTATCCGCTCAGTTCGTGCGCTTCCCGATAAGGAGAAAGCTTCTTCGCCACCACATCGAGATCCAGCCGACCATGAAGCCTGACTACATGGCTTAGCCCGATGAGGCCTGCACGTTTAATGACAAAGTTCGCGTGGCCGAGTCCTTTCAGGCAAATATTCTGGGCCCACAACCAATCGTCATCGTGCAGAGCCGCACTTAATATGGCGAGAACTATGTTCTCTTCATTTTCATTCCCGCTCTTAAGTTGACGGAGTATTTCTTCGCGATCAAACTCGGGGATCGGTTCGTATTTCATAAAGCATTCCTTCTGACACAAATGAAACGCGACCTGTGATTGTTTTGCATCCACGGATGGCCACCTGAATAAGCGGCCTCGTTTCGAATCGTCAACATAGCGGCGATCGCGGCGTATGGCGTATAATGCGGGGGCGTGAAGGCTTTTAGGCGTCTGCCTTGCGGCGGACGCCATCCTTTGTCCCGCGCTTCTTCAATCCGAAGTAGCGACAATGTGAACGCCGTAGCCACCGCAACTGGCGTTGCAGGCAGTTGATTTCCGTCGCGTGGCGCTCAAGATTAGATAAAGCCGTGAAATTGGCTTATTAACCGGCGATGGCTTCGCTGGTCGAAACAGGACGCGCTCCTCATGAAGATGGACCGCCGGGCTTTTCTCTCCCATGCAGCCGCTGCCGGGTTGCTTCTTCCTGCAACCGCCGCCAGGGCCGAGCCGAAGCTTGTTCGCGAGGACTATGCGGTGGCGCGCGAGCGGTTTCGTACGCATTTGACCCAGACCGGCCCTTCGCCCGATCCGCCGCAGCCGCTTTCGCCGCCGCATGGCGCCCGGCGGGTGGACTACAGGTCCGGCCCGCTCAAGCTTGTCGCCTGGGTATCGGAGAACGCCGATGCGTCAAGGCCTCGGCCGGGCGTGCTCGTCCTGCATGGCGGCAATGCATTGTGGCCGGGCCATTGGGACGATCTTGCGCATCCCTTCGTGAAAGCGGGCTATGTGGCGATGATCCCCGCCATGCGCGGCGAGAACGGCTTGCCGGGCAGCTTTTCGGGCTTTTATGACGAGACGGCGGATGTTCTTGCGGTAGCCGACGTCCTGCGGGCCTATCCGGGGGTCGATCCGGCCCGCCTTTACATCGCGGGGCACAGCGTCGGCGGAACGCTCACCTTGCTTGCGGCCATGAGCAGGCATCCTTTCCGTGCCGCCGCCGCTTATGCGGGCAACCCGGACGCGCGGGCTTTCTTCCGCCATTTTCCCGAGGACATCCGCTTCGATGTCGACGATCCGCAGGAGTTCGACATGCGCTCGCCGGTCTGTTTTGCCGGCAGCTTCAAGTGCCCGGTGCTGATGCTCCATGGCAGCAAGGAGATGAACAGCGATCACGCCGTCCGCCTGACGGTATCGCGGGCGCGGGCGGCCGGCCTGGATGTGCGCCGCGCCATCGTCGAAGGCGATCACTCCTCGGCCATACCCGGCGAAAGTGCGGAAGCGCTTCGCTTTTTCGAGACCATCTGACGATCCTGGCGGCAGAACTACAGGGCTCTGTACGGCTGGCTTCGCGATGCCGGGTTTCAACCCGCGTTCGACTTGTGTATTCCTGCAGCCATCATTCATGAGCGGGAATATCATCAATGGCCTTTTCGGACATCTTCGCGCGGCTGGTTGCAATGGTTGGCGCGGGCGTGATCCTGTTGCGTCATCGGGGTGACCAGACCTTGCCGCAGGCGGTCGGCGACACACCCGCGATCCCGCCGGCAAGGCCGCAAGGCATTCCGACGCTGAAGATGCCGACGGCACGGGGCTGGGATGAGGGGCGGACGCCGGTTGCCGCGCCCGGCCTCAAGGTCAACGCCTTCGCACGGGGATTGCAGCATCCTCGCTGGATCGAGGTTCTGCCGAACGGCGACGTGCTGATCGCCGAGGCATTGAGCACGCCCGGCGGCATACGCTCGGCATTCGACTACGCGATGTACAGCACCATGAAGCGGGCCGCCGCCGTCGGCGTCAGCGCGAACCGCATCACGCTGCTGCGCGACGCGGATGGCGACGGTGTGGCCGAGACGCGGGAAATCTTTCTCTCCGGCCTCAACCAGCCTTTCGGCATGGCACTGGTCGGCGACACTTTCTACGTCGGCAACACCGACGGGCTGGTGGCCTTCCCCTATCGCTCCGGCGAGACACGGATTTCGGCTGCCGGCCAAAAAATCTTCGACTTCAAGCCGGGTGGCCACTGGACGCGCAGCATCCTTCCCAGCAACGACGGCACCAGGCTCTATGTCGGCGTCGGATCGCAGAGCAATATCGGCGATGAGGGCATGGAGGCCGAGGAAGGCCGCGCGGCGATCTACGAATATGACATCGCCACCGGTCAGGGCCGCATCTTCGGCGCTGGCCTGCGCAATCCGGTCGGGCTCGCCTGGGAGCCGCAGACGAACGCGCTCTGGACAGTCGTCAACGAGCGCGACGGCCTCGGCGACGAGACGCCGCCGGACTATCTCACCTCGGTGCAGGATGGTGGCTTCTACGGCTGGCCCTACTGCTACTGGGGCCAGACGGTGGATGATCGCGTGCCGCAGGATGCAGCTTTGGTCGCGCGCGCCATCCAGCCGGATTTCGCGCTCGGCGGCCACACGGCGTCGCTCGGCCTGTGCTGGATGCCGGCGGGCACGTTGCCGGGGTTCCCCGACGGCATGGCGATCGGCCAGCACGGCTCATGGAACCGCAGCAAACTCTCGGGCTATCGCGTGGTCTTCGTGCCGTTCGAGGGAGGAAAACCGTCTGGCCCGGCGCGGGATATCCTCACCGGCTTCCTCGCCCCGGACGAAAAGGTTTCCTATGGCCGCCCGGTGGGCGTCGCCATCGGGCCGGATGGCTCGCTACTGGTGGCCGACGACGCCGGCGATGCAATCTGGCGTGTGACGGGAGCCTGAGAGCTCCGGAACTTGGAGCGGCGTTAGATCAGCCCGACCTGCTCGGCTGCCTCGCGCAAATTCTTGCGCGGGCGCGGGCCGATCTGCTGGATGACCAGTCCTGCGGCGAGCGAGCCGAGCTTGCCGCAATCGGCGAGGCTGCGGCCTGCCGTGTAGCCGAACAGGAAACCGGCGGCGTAGAGGTCGCCGGCGCCGGTGGTGTCGACGAGTTTTTCAATCTCGATCGCATCGACAGCAACGGTCTCGTCGCCGCGCACGATCACCGAGCCGAGCTCGGAGCGGGTGACGGCAGCAATCTTGCAATCCTTGCGGATCAATTCCAGCGCCTGCTCGAAGGATTCGGTCTGATAGAGCGATTTCGCCTCGCTCTCATTGGCAAAGACGATATCGACCGTGCCGGTCCGCATCAGGTCGAGGAATTCGTCGCGGTAGCGGTCGACGCAGAAGGGATCGGACAGCGTCATCGATACTTCGCGGCCGGCGGCATGGGCGTGGGCCGCGGTCATGCGGATCGCCTCCTTGGCCAGTGGCGGATCCCAGAGGTAACCTTCGAAGTAGGTGACTTTTGCGCCGCTCGCCTTGTCGACCTCGACATCGTCCGGGCCGAGTTCGACGCAGGCGCCGAGATAGGTGTTCATCGAGCGCTCGCCGTCGGGCGTGACGAAGATCATCGAGCGCGCTGTCGGCGGAGTGCCCGTCAGCGGGCTGGTGTCGAAGGCGACGCCCTGGGCGTGGATATCATGGGTGAAGATCTGGCCGAGATGATCCCGCGAGACCTTGCCAAAATAGGCCGAGCGTCCGCCGAAGCTGGCAACGCCCGCCGCCGTGTTGCCGGCGCTGCCGCCCGAAGCCTCGATCGCCGGGCCCATGCGGCTGTAAAGCAGCTCGGCGCGTTCGGCGTCGATCAGGTTCATCGCCCCCTTGATGATGCGGTTTTCCGTGAGAAAGGCGTCGTCGCATTGGGCAATGATGTCCACGATGGCATTGCCGATGCAAAGCACGTCATACTGGCTCATGAAAAACTCCGCAGAACCGCGCAGGAAAGACCAATTCCTTTGGCACGCCGGCCGCGCGTGGGTCTAGACCATGATCTTGAAAAGTGGAACCCGGTTTTCGCAAAAGATCATGGTCAGGCAAGAAAACGGGGTGGTTTTGCAAACCGCGCCGAAAGCGCGTTCTTGCGGTCGGCTGAAAGCCTGCCTATCTCTCGGCGGTTGCAAGCGGCCCTTCGGACGCGAAAGGAACTGTTGCCGATGATCCTCGACGCCGCCCGCGCCGCAGCCAGCAAGCTCTTCACCGCCGAATTCCGCACGGTGTTTTTCAAGACGATCGGCATCACGCTGCTGGCGCTGGCCGCACTGTGGTTCGGCCTGCATCAGGCATTCGATGCGCTGGCCCTGCCGTGGATCGATGCGCTGCTGCCCGGATTTCCATCCTGGGCCGGCTGGCTCAGCCTGATCGCTGCGATCCTTGCTGGCATCGGGCTTGCGCTGGGGTTGGCGCTGCTGATCGCGCCTGTGACGGCGGTGATTGCGGGGCTGTTTCTTGACGATGTCGCCGAGCTTGTCGAGAGAAGCGACTATCCGAATGACAGGCCTGGCCGCGCCGTACCGACCATTCCGGCGCTGATCATGTCGCTGAAATTCTTCGGCATCGTCGTGCTGGGCAATCTGTTCGCCCTGCTTTTGCTGCTGGTGCCGGGGGTCAATATCGGCGCCTTCTTCGTCGTCAACGGCTACCTGCTCGGGCGCGAATTCTTCGAATTCGCCGCCATGCGCTTCCGGACGGAAACCGAGGCCAAGGCGCTGCGGCGCAAATATGCCGGCACGGTGTTCATGGCAGGTCTGGTGATAGCCGCGTTTCTGGCCGTGCCACTGCTAAACCTGCTGACGCCGCTCTTTGCCGCCGCCATGATGGTGCATCTGCACAAGATGGTGTCAGTGCGGGAAGGCGCCTGACAGGCCGGGTAGGTCTAGGGTATTGATTTTTAAGCATGATCTTGTCCGAAAGTCTGCAGCTTTTCGGGATCATGCTTTAAAACTCGGGCGCTACGAAACGCAGCTTCAGCTGGCGCCATTTGTCATAGGGAACATGGTTCTGCCGCACGCTTTCGAAAGGCGCGCAGCGCTCGATGGCGCGGATGGCGCTGTTGGCCATCACTTTGAAATTCTCGTTGCTGGAGCGATTGGCGAGCACTGGTGTGCCGTCGAGCGAGCCGTCGCGATTGAGGCGGACGGAAATCACGGCCGGTCTTGGCCGCTTGCCGGTAAGCATAGGTGGCGCCCAACAGCGTTGCACCTCGCCCCGAAGCGCGCTGACGAGATCGGAAACAGCGCTGTCCTGTGCCTGCGCATTGCTTGAAATGCCCACGAGGCAGAGAAGGAGCGCCAGAAAAATCTGATTTGCCAATTTCATAGAACCAGAAACCCTCGACCCAATTCGTCTTCCTCTTCGCGGAAGAACTCGCCTTTCCCAGAGTAAAAGGCCCTGCCGCCGACGCGTGCGACGATGGCGTCGTGCGCCCCAGTCTTCGTCGTCCGTGCCACCGAGCCGGAAAATTGCGAGCCGACGATGCTTTCGAACAGCCGTGTCTCGCCCACTGCCAATTCACCCTTGGCATGCATGGCGGCCAGCCGCGCAGTGACGCCCGAACCCGTTGGCGAGCGGTCGACTTCGGCCTCGGCAAAGACGCAGACGTTTTTTGTCGCTTGGCCCTTCGAGCCGTCGCCGCCATCCGTCAGGATCGTGCCGTAGAGAAAGGCGAGGTCTTTGTGGTCGGGGTGCGACAGCGGAAAATCACGCTTCAGCGTTTCGGTCAGGGCTGTGGCCGCATCGACGAAATCGCGGGCGCGGTTCCTGCCGAATTCCAGCCCGAACTGGCGGCAGTCGGCAAGCGCGTAAAAAGCGCCGCCATAGGCGATGTCGAAGGCGATACTGCCATGGCCGGGCAGGTCGATGCTCTGGTCGCGCGCAAACAGAAATGCCGGCACGCTTTCGAACGAAACAGCGCCCGACTTGCCGTCCTTCACCTCGACCGAGGCGAGGACCATGCCGCAGGGGCATTCGATGTTGACGGTGGTCACCGGTTCCTGCGCCGCGACGATGCCCTGATCGATCGCGTAACGGCCAAGCGCGATGATGGCGTGGCCGCACATGGTCGAATAGCCTTCATTGTGCATGAACAGCACGGCGAGGTCTGCGCCCGGCAGATCGGGCTCGACCAGCAGCGCGCCATACATGTCGTAATGGCCGCGCGGTTCGAACATCAACAGCTTGCGCAGATGATCGAGATTGTCGCGCACGTAAGCCCGCTTCTGCAGGATCGTTTCGGCGGGAATTCTGGGATAGCCGCCGGTGACGATCCGGAGCGGCTCGCCACCAGTGTGCATGTCGACGACGGTGATGTTTTCGATCATGCGTCGGCGGTCGAGAACATGGTCTGCAATGCGCCGAAGGCCATGCCGTCCCGCGAGAATTCGAAAGTGCCCTTGTCCAGCATTTCACGCGATGCCTTCTGCAGCATGCCGAAGGCATAGGTCGTCAGCTTCGAGCCGAGCGAGATGCGTTTCGCGCCGGCCTGGGCAAGCCCGTCCACGGTGAAGCCCGGAACGACCAGCACATTGACCGGCTTGGACACTGCCGAGCAGATCTTGCGGACCGTCTCGATGTCGGTGAGGCCCGGCGCGTAGAGAACGTCGGCACCTGCCCGCTCGAAGGCTTGCAGCCGCGCGATGGTGTCGTCGAGATCGGGGTTGTCGCGCAGGAAATTTTCTGCCCGCGCGGTGAAGACGAAATCGTGCCGCAGCGCGCGCGCCGCCTCGACGGCTGCCGTCACGCGCTCGACCGCATGCGAGAACTCGTACACCGGCTTGGCCGGATCGCCCGAAAAATCCTCGATCGAGCAGCCGGCAAGGCCTGCCGCTTCGGCGGCGAAGATGGTTTCGGCAGCACTTTCTGGGCTGTCGCCCTTGCCCTTTTCCAGGTCGGCCGAAACCGGCAGGTCGGTTGCGCCGGTCAGTTCCTTGCAGTGGGCGATCATGACGTCGAAGGGCACGCCGCCATCGGGCAGGCCGCGCGAAAAGGCAAAACCGGCGCTGGTCGTCGCCAGCGCCTTGAAGCCTGAGGCCGCCAGCAGCTTGGCCGTGCCGATATCCCACGGGTTGGGGATGACGAAGGCGCCCGGCGCCTCATGGAGCTTGCGAAAAACCGCGCCCTTGTCCATTGCAGATGACCTCGATCAGGGTGAATTGAAGCCAAGTCTACGCTGGAGATTGTGGCACCGCAAATCCGATTCAGGCGATCGGAATCAATCCTGACAGCGCGCGCATGTCGTCGAACAGGATGCCGCCGGCAGCCGCCATTCCGTCACGGTCGGAATGCGGGTCGCCATGATAGGCAAAGACGCGCATGCCAGCCGAGACTCCCGCCGTGACGCCGGCGACGGTATCCTCGATGACGATGCAATCAGCAGGCGCAAAGCCCATCTGTTTGGCCGCATGAAGGAACAGGTCGGGGAAAGGTTTGCCGCGCTCGACCATCGTTGCGCTGAACATGGCATGCTCGAAATATGGCAGAAGCCCGGTGCCGCCGAGCGTCATCTGCATCTTTTCCGGCTTGCCGGAGGAGGCCACGCAGAAGGGAATGCCTGCTGCTTCAACAGTCTGGATGAAAGTCTCGACATGGGGAATGGCCTGCACGCCGTCTAGAATGCGCGGCAGTTCGGCATAGATGTCATCGACGAAATTGCCGATCGTAATACCTGTCGCCTCGATCTCCTGCTGGACCGAGACGAGCGAGCGGCCGACGAAACGCCGCCGGCACTCCTCATAGGTGACCGGAAAGCCCCGTTGCGTGAGCACGGAAGCCATGAACTCGTTGGCCGGCCGCTCGGTGTCGACCAGAATGCCGTCGCAATCGAAGATGACGAGCTTTGGCGTCGTCACGCGCTGCCTGTCGAGCCAAAGCCACCCGCGCCGCGCTCGGTCGAACCGGCAAGGCTGCGTTCCTCGATCGCGGCCCGCGTCACCGGCGCAAAGACGATCTGCGCGATACGCATGGCGCGGGTCACGACAAAGTCCTCGTCGCCGAGATTGACCAGCAGCACCTTGACCTCGCCGCGATAGTCGCTGTCGATCGTGCCGGGCGTGTTGAGGCAGGTGATGCCGTGCTTGAAGGCAAGGCCGGAGCGCGGACGTATCTGCCCTTCGAAACCTTCCGGGATTTCGAGGATCAGCCCGGTTGGCACCAGCGCCCGCTTTCCGGGCAGGATCAGCAGCGGCCGGTCTTCAGGCACCGCCGCGCGCAAATCCATGCCGGCAGCACCTGCCGTCTCATAGGCCGGCAGGTCGAGGCCGTTGCTGTGGGGAAGCCGGACGACGCCGACGATGGGAGAATTTTGAGGAGCCGTTTTCATGGCGCGATCTATCGTCCGGCTTGAGCGTTTCGTCAATTATCGACGTGGTCTCATTCAACGGATTTCGACAGGAACGACCGTCGTTTCCTTGATCTCTTCCATGACGAAGGAGGCGGAGACATCGGACAGCGGCACCCGGGCGATCAGACGCTGATAGAGGCGGTCATAGGCTTTCACGTCCGAGACACGGGCGCGCAACACATAATCGAGGTCGCCCGACATGCGGTAGACGCCGGTGATTTCCGGGAATGCGGTGACCGCACTGCGAAACTTCACCAGCCATTCGGGATCGTGATTCGAGGTGCGCACGATGATGAAGACCGAGAGGCCGAGCCCGAGCTTTTCGGCGTCGACCAGCGCCACGCGCCCGGTGATGAAGCCGTCGTCCTCCAGCCGCTTGACCCGCCGCCAGCAGGCATTGCGCGAAAGGGCGACGCGTTCGGACAACTGATCGACCGAAAGCGTGCCGTCACGCTGCAGTTCGGCTAGCAATCTTCGATCAATCGTATCTATTTTATCGCTCATTTGGGATGAATGTCCCAAAATTATCTCTCAGGCAAGGACGAATTGGGACGAATCGCCATATTGGGCGGGTTAATCTTCACGTCACGGTCAAAAATGGGAGACAGACATGAACCGCGTCGCAAGGATTTTCACTGATCACCCGGCCTCCGTCGATGAGAGCTATCTCGAGCACATGGCCTTTGCCGGCAAGTTTTCGGGAAAACTGTTCCTGGCCGCCTTCGCAGCCCTCATTCACGCTTTGTTACCCTTCCTGTTCGAATCTACGGCGAGCGGAATCATTCGCCAGCTCTACGAGCGGACGCATAATCGCGCGAAGAACGCATGACCTTCATCCGAAAAGTCTGGAACTTTTCGGGGCTATGCTTGAGGGGCAAGTAAATCGATGTGCCGATGGGCGGCCTATCTCGGACCGGAAGTCTTTCTCGAAGACATCGTCGCCGCGCCCTGCCATTCGCTGATCGCCCAGAGTCATCATGCGCTCGAAGCCAAGTCGCCGACCAATGGCGACGGTTTTGGCGTTGCCTGGTATGGCGCGCGGCCTGAACCCGGCCTTTACCGCGACATCCTTCCGGCATGGTCCGACCCGAACCTGAAAAGCCTGTGCAGGCAGATCAGGTCCGGCTTGTTCCTCGCCCATGTCCGCGCCGCCACCGGCGGCGCCACCAGCCGCATGAACTGCCACCCCTTCGTGTCGGGCCGCTGGTCCTTCATGCATAACGGCCAGATTGGCGGCTTCGAGCGGGTGCGCCGCGGCCTCGAAAATTCGATCAGCGACGCGCTCTACGACCAACGCGAAGGCACGACCGATTCCGAATTGTTTTTCCTGATGATGCTTCAGGAGGGGTTGGCCGAAGACCCGCAAGGCGCGTCGGAGCGAGCGACCGTGCGGGTACTTGAAGCCTGCCGCCGTGCCGGGCTGGAACCGGCGCTGAAGTTGACCGCCGCCTTTTCCGACGGCGAGACGCTTTATGCGATCCGCTATTCCACCGACGCCCATGCGCCGACGCTCTATGCTGGGTCTTTTCGCGGTTCCGGTGGGCGCTGCCTCGTCTCGGAACCCTTCGACCGCGAAGGCCCGAACTGGCAGCCGATCCCGCCGTCGAGTTTCGTCACGATGACGACGGACGCGATGACGATTCGGCCGTTTGAGCCGGAAGCACCGGCAGTGGCCTCAGCACCTCGCCAGCGTATCCCGGCCTAATTCACCGGGTAGGGGCCGTCGGCAAAAACCTCGTCGTGATAACCTTTCGAGCCGATGGCCTGTGCCAGCGGGCTGCGCGGATCGTGCCCGGCCTTGAGGCGATCGAGGATCGAGGCGAAATCGTAGCGTGGCTGCCAGCCGAGGTCGCGCCGCGCGCGTTCGTTGACGTAGACGCGACCGATGCTCGGAAACATCGTCCAGCCCAGCCGCCGGTATTCGGCCTCGTAGCCCGGCACTCGCCGCCGCACGACGCTCGGCGCGTCGGTGCGCAGTTCGGCCAGGTCTTTTGGCAGGAAGGGCGTGGTTGCGCTGATGATGTATTTGCCGAAGCCGATCGCCGGCGCGCGCTCGATGGCGAGCAGATGCGCATCGACGATATCGCTGATGTCGACGCGCCGGTTCAGGAACTCGTTGACCTTGACATTGGCGTCATCTGGATAGGCTTCGCGCACATCGCTGTCATCGTCCTCCTCGGGAAAGAAGCGCGAGGTGCGCAGCACGATTGCCGGCAGCTTCTGGTTCCGCGAAAAGAGCTGGCACAGATCCTCCGCCGCTGCCTTGGTCACGCCGTATATGTTTTTGGGAACGGGCATAATGTCTTCGGTGATCCAGGCGGCGGGAGCACCTGCCGGCGGCACCAGAGCGTCGCCGAAGACGCTGGTCGTGCTGGTATAGACGAAGGCGCTCACGCCTGCAGTGGCAGCCTCTTCCAGCAGGTTCAGCGTGCCGCTGATATTGGTGTCGACGAAATCCTGCCGGCTGTGAGTGGCGACATGCGGCTTGTGCAGCGTAGCAGCATGGAGCACCGCCTGCACGCCGTACATGTGGCGCCGAACGAAGTTGCGGTCGGTGATTGAACCGACATCGTTGGTGGAGGGTGAAGCCAGAACGTCGAGCCCGATGGCCTCGTGCTCCTGCTCGTGCAGGCTGCGCACCAGCGCCTCGCCGAGATGGCCTGCACTTCCCGTCACCAGAACTTTCATCGCGGTTAGGCCTCAAGTTCGAACATCGCGCAGTGATTTCAGATTCGCCGTCGATGGCAAAGGGCCAGACGCTCTCTCTGGTTGGCCGCGGTTCTTTACTTAATGGAGGTCTTTACAAACTCACGGCACCGTAGTTCCGTAGGGGAAGTTTGTTTGAGGGAACAAAGCTATGCTGCTCGGTATGTCGCTTTCCACATTCACTCTTCTTCATGTCATAATCAGCCTGATTGGTATCGTAACAGGACTGGTCGTTCTCTACGGGCTTCTGAAGTCCCAGCGCATGGACAGCTGGACGTCTATCTTTCTGCTCACAACGGTGCTGACCAGCGTCACCGGTTTTCTCTTTCCGTTCAACGGGTTCACGCCGGCTATCGCTTTCGGGATCCTGTCGATGATCTTGCTGATTGCGGCAATAGCGGCGCGCTACGCCTATCACCTCGCCGGCTCGTGGCGCTGGATCTATGTCGTCACGGCGGTGATCTCGCTCTACCTCAATTGCTTCGTGCTGGTCGTGCAGTCGTTCCTGAAGGTACCGGCGCTCAATGCGCTGGCGCCCACCGGCTCCGAGCCACCCTTCGCGATCGTGCAGGGCATCGTGCTGCTGTTCTTCCTTATAACCGGCTTTCTCGCAGTCAGGCGGTTTCATCCGCTCGGCAGCCTGCAGCTGGCCTAGCTGCGTCGCCATTTCGCATTCGACAGCCTGTCGATGTGCTGCTAGAAGCCCGCGCATCAACAGGATCATCGTAAATGGCTGAAGACATAGCCAAGGCGGTTGCCAGGCGCCGCACATTCGCGATCATCGCGCACCCGGACGCCGGCAAGACGACGCTGACCGAAAAGCTGCTGCTGTTCGGCGGAGCCATTCAGCTTGCCGGTGAGGTCAAGGCCAAGAAGGACCGCATCCAGACCCGTTCGGACTGGATGAAGATCGAGCGCGAGCGCGGCATTTCAGTCGTCACCTCTGTGATGACCTTCGAATATGGCGACAACGTCTTCAACCTGCTCGACACGCCCGGCCATGAGGACTTTGCCGACGACACCTATCGCACGCTGTCGGCGGTCGACTCGGCCGTTATGGTCATCGACGCCGCCAAGGGCATCGAGCCGCGCACGCTGAAGCTTTTCGAAGTCTGCCGCATGCGCGACATCCCGATCGTCACTTTCGTCAACAAGATGGACCGCGAGGCCCGCGATACCTACGAGATCCTCGACGAGATCGAGCAGAAGCTGGCGCTCGACACCGCGCCGATCACCTGGCCGATCGGCCAGGGCAAGACCTTTGCCGGCACCTACCATCTCGCCCAGAATGCGGTGCGCCGCGGTGACGACGAGAAGGAACGGACGCCGGTCAGCGGGCCGGATTCCAACCGCGCCGCCGGCCTGTTGCCCGACAATGACCGGCCGGCCTTCATCGAGGAACTGGAACTGGCGCGCGAGGCTTGCCGGCCCTTCGATCTCAAGGCGTTCCGCGAGGGCCACCTGACGCCGGTCTATTTCGGCTCGGCGCTTCGCAATTTCGGCGTGCGTGACCTGATCGAGGCGCTGGGCGATTACGGTCCCGCGCCGCGCGCCCAGGAGGCAGACACGCGCAAGGTCGAGGCGACTGAGGAGAAGATGACCTCCTTCGTCTTCAAGATCCAGGCAAACATGGACCCGAACCACCGCGACCGCATCGCCTTTGTGCGCGTCTGCTCCGGCACGCTTCAGCGCGGCATGAAGGCCAAGCTGGTGCGCACGGGCAAGCAGATGAGCCTGTCTGCGCCGCAGTTCTTCTTCGCCCGTTCGCGCATCACCGCCGACGAGGCCTATGCCGGCGACGTGGTCGGCATTCCCAACCACGGCACGCTGCGCATCGGCGACACGCTGACCGAGGGCGAGGATATTCTGTTCCGGGGCGTGCCGAATTTTGCACCGGAAATCCTGCGCCGCGTCCGCCTCGGCGATGCGATGAAAGCCAAGAAGCTGAAGGAGGCGCTGCAGCAGATGGCCGAGGAGGGCGTCGTCCAGCTGTTTCAGCCGGAGGACGGCTCGCCGGCCATTGTCGGCGTCGTCGGTGCGCTGCAGATCGACGTGCTGAAGGAACGTCTGTCGGCGGAATATACGCTGCCGGTCGATTTCGAGATGGCGCGTTTTTCGATCTGCCGCTGGATCGATGCCGATGACAAGGAAGACCTGCTGCGCTTCATCGAATCGCATCGCGGCGACATTGCCCGCGACCTCGACGGCGACCCGGTGTTCCTCGCCCAGCACGAATTCTCGCTGAACTACGAGGCCGAGCGCTGGAAGGCGATCCACTTCGCCGCGATCAAGGATTATCAGGTCCGCGACAGGGCGGCTTGAATTCGAAGCTTTGCCGTCAGCAGGTTTCCACGGCCTCCGGCACGCTGAGGCTCTGCAATGAACTCACCGCCCTGCGGTCGATCGCCCCGATGACGGAGCGCGCCAGTTCGCGGCCGGCGAGCCGGACGTCTTCGTTGACGACGTAGATCTTCGGCCGCAGCAGATGCAGCAGCTTCGAAGACTGCTTCGAGACGATGTCGACATCGGCGCCGACCGCAAGCCCTGCATCTTCCGTGCCGGCGACCAGGGCGAAGGTCGCCGCGCCGCTGCCGCTGACGATGCCGTCGGGCGGCGTGCGCCGGCGCATCAGTTCCCTGGTGTGCTCGCGGATTTCGTCGATCGACTGATCCAGATTGGCCGTACCGAAGGAAATCTCGTCCAGCTCGCATTCGGCCAAAGCTGCCAGAAAGCCTTCGCGCATGTGCCGGTAATAGCTGAGGTTGGGCGTCGGAGCGAGCAGCGTGATGCGCTTGCGTCCCAGCGCCTTCAGCTTGCGCACGGCCTGAACGGCATAGGCGCGATTGTCGAAGTCGTGGAACGGATGCTCGATCCCCATATGGGTGCGGCCATGGGTGGTGAAGGGAAAGCCGTGCTCGACCATGTAGCGCACGCGGGCATCGTTGGGCTCGGTGCGTGAGATGATGATGCCGTCGGCCGAGCCTGTCTCGAGCACGTAGCGCACCGGCTCCAGCGGATCGTTGGTGCGCGAATAGGGCGTGACGATGAAGTGGTAGGGCGTCTGCGCCAGATGCTCGGAAATGCCGTAGATCATGTCGGAGACGAAGCCGCCAACCTGCTCCTCGGTGTTGAGCACCAGGCTGATGACGTTGGTCTTGCCGGTGCGCAGCCTGACGCCGGCGCGGTTCGGGCGGTAGCCGACCTGGCGGGCGACGAGCTGGACGCGCTTGCGCGTCTCCACGCCGATTTCCGGCGCATCCTTCAAGGCGCGCGAAACCGTGGTGACGCCGAGCCCGGTCATGAAGGCGATCGTCTTCAGCGTCGGCCGCTCGTCCGTTCTGGAAGAGGCCGGGCCTGCCGGATCGTCGGTTTGTGGTCTGTCATTCATTGCCGTTGCCTGCGGCTCCCCAGAGTGACCGCATATCGCACTCTAACATTGGACCTTGCAAGTGTTTCCCGCAATACCTGTAACGTTTCAGAAATTGTGCGGTGCGAAATCGATTGCCCCTGAACTGTGGGTTGAGGTTGGCCGCGCTGCGCATCGGAAGACTAGCCGGCTATCGGTGAAGGGAATAATCGAAACCTTGATTTTTAACGCAAATTTCTGCTGATTTATTGCAATGCAGCACGGATTTTTGCGCCTGCGATCCAGGCTTGGCGCTGCGTGATATTTATTCGGGGCGCGAAAAAATCATGGCGACAGGCCACTCTTCTGTTGCGAAGTCATTTTTCTTCGCATAGCGTGCCGGGCTGTAACGTTTCAGATTTCAGGGAGGAGTGACGATGCGTTATTGTCTCACGACCGCTGCGCTTGCAGCTGGGGTTGCATTCATGACTGCCGCCGCCGCTTCGGCGACCGATCTTGAAGTAACGCATTGGTGGACCTCCGGCGGCGAAGCAGCCGCGGTTGGCGAGCTCGCCAAGGCCTTCGACGCGACGGGCAATCACTGGGTCGACGGCGCCATTGCCGGTTCCGGCGGCACCGCCCGCCCGATCATGATCAGCCGTATTACTGGCGGCGATCCGATGGGCGCCACCCAGTTCAACCACGGCCGCCAGGCCGAGGAGCTCGTGCAGGCCGGGCTTATGCGCGACCTGACCGACATCGCCACCAAGGAAAAATGGACCGAGATCGTTCGGCCGAAGAGCCTGCTCGACAGCTGCACCATCGACGGCAAGATTTACTGCGTGCCGGTCAACATCCATTCATGGCAATGGCTGTGGCTGTCCAACGAAGCCTTCGAGAAGGCCGGCGTCGCCGTGCCGAAGGACTGGAACGAGTTCGTGGCTGCTGCTCCCGCCCTCGAGAAAGCCGGCATCGTGCCGCTGGCAGTCGGCGGCCAGCCCTGGCAGGCATCCGGCGCGTTCGACGTTCTGCTCGCCGCAGTTGGCGGCAAGGACACTTTCCTGAAAGTCTATCAGGACAAGGATGCGGCGTTTGCCGCCGGGCCAGAGATCGGCAAGGTCTTCAAGGCCGCCGACGACGCCCGCAAAATGTCGAAGGGCACCAATGTGCAGGACTGGAACCAGGCCACCAACATGGTCATCACCGGCAAGGCCGGCGGCCAGATCATGGGTGACTGGGCGCAGGGCGAGTTCCAGGTTGCCGGAAAGGTGGCCGGCAAGGATTATTCCTGCCTGCCCGGGCTCGGCCTCAATCCGATGATCGCGACCGGCGGCGACGCTTTCTATTTCCCGCTGCTGAAGGACGAAGCCAAGTCCAAGGCGCAGGAAGCGCTGGCGACGACGCTTCTCGATCCCAAGACGCAGGTTGCGTTCAACCTCAAGAAAGGCTCGCTGCCGGTACGTGGCGACGTCGACCTGAACGCCGCCAATGACTGCATGAAGAAAGGCCTCGACATCCTGGCCAAGGGCAATGTCATGCCCTGGACCGACCAGCTCATGTCGCAGGACACCCAGAAGCAGAAGGAGGATCTCTTCTCCGAGTTCTTCTCCAATCAGGGCCTGACCGTCGAAGACGCCCAGAAGCGTTTTGCCGACATCGTCTCGAGCGCCGACTGATCTTGCTGCCGATACTGCACACCGGCCCGTCTGAACGGGCCGGTGTGTTCCGGCCTCATATCCAAAAGGATTGCTGTGAGCGAAACCTATCCCAAGCGCCCCAGCCAGCTGTTCAGGAACCTGAGCGCCAAGATCGCCTCCGTACCGATGATCCTTACGGCGGTCGTGGTCTTCGCCGGCGGCACCGCCTGGACCGTGCTTTATTCCTTCACCAATTCGAAGCTTCTGCCGCGCTTCAGCTTCGTCGGGCTCGACCAGTATTACCGGCTCTGGGCGGCACCACGCTGGGGCGTGGCCGTCGAGAATCTTGCAATCTACGGCGTGCTCTCGCTCATCTTCTCGCTGGCGATCGGCTTTCTGCTTGCGGCCCTGCTCGACCAGAAGATTCGCTTCGAGGACACGTTCCGCACCATCTTCCTTTATCCCTTTGCCTTGTCCTTCATCGTCACCGGGCTGGTCTGGCAATGGCTGCTTAACCCGGATTTCGGCGTGCAGGCCGTGGTGCGCGGGCTGGGTTGGGAAAGCTTCACCTTCAACCCGCTCTATGATGCCAGCATCGTCATCTACGGCATCCTGATCGCGGCACTCTGGCAAGGCACCGGCCTTGTCATGTGCCTGATGCTGGCGGGCCTGCGCGGCATCGACGAGGACATCTGGAAGGCGGCGCGCGTCGACGGCATCCCTATGTGGAAGACCTATCTCTTCATCGTCATTCCGATGATGCGGCCCGTCTTCATCACCACCATCGTCATCATCGCCTCTGGCATCATCAAGGTCTACGATCTCGTCGTCGCGCAGACCAGCGGTGGCCCCGGCATCGCTTCCGAAGTGCCGGCGAAATATGTCTACGACTACATGTTCTTCGCCCAGAATCTCGGCCAGGGCTTTGCCGCCTCGACCATGATGCTGCTCAGTGTGATCATCGTCGTCGTGCCATGGGCCTATCTCGAATTCGGGAGGGCGCGGCGTGGCTGATACGGCAACCCTCGACATGGCGCCCGCCGCAACCGCAACCCGGATCGAAACCGGGCCGCGCGGAGCAAAGCCGCGAAAAACCTTTTCCCGCCGCAACATCTTTCTCTACGGCACGCTCATCGTGGTGGCGGTCTATTACCTGCTGCCGCTCTATGTGATGGTCGTAACGTCGCTGAAGGGCATGCCGGAAATCCGCCTCGGCAACATCTTCTCGCCGCCGGTGGAGATCACTTTCGAGCCCTGGGTAAAGGCCTGGTCGCAGGCCTGCACCGGCCTCAATTGCGACGGCCTTTCGCGCGGCTTCTGGAACTCGGTGCGCATCACCGTGCCGTCGGTAATCCTGTCGATCGCGCTCGCCTCGATCAACGGCTACGCGCTCGCCAACTGGCGCTTCAAGGGCGCCGATCTCTTCTTCACCATCCTCATCGTCGGCGCCTTCATCCCCTATCAGGTGATGATCTACCCGATCGTCATACTGCTCAGGGAAATCGGCCTCTATGGCAGCCTGTGGGGTCTCGTCATCGTTCATTCCATCTTCGGCATGCCGATCCTGACGCTGCTTTTCCGCAATTACTTTACCTCCGTTCCCGAAGAGCTGTTCAAGGCAGCCCGCGTCGACGGGGCAGGTTTCTGGGGCATCTACTTCCGCATCATGCTGCCTATGTCGCTGCCGATCTTCGTCGTCGCGATCATCCTGCAGGTCACCGGCATCTGGAACGATTTTCTCTTCGGCGTCGTCTACACGCGGCCGGACACCTATCCGATGACCGTACAGCTCAACAACATCGTCAATTCAGTGCAAGGCGTGAAGGAGTACAACGTCAACATGGCCGCAACCATCCTGACCGGCCTTGTGCCGCTGATCGTCTACTTCGCTTCCGGCAAGCTGTTCGTGCGCGGCATCGCCGCTGGCGCGGTCAAGGGTTGATGGTTATGGCGGCAGGCAAGCCCAGCGTCTCGATCAAGGATCTGTCGCTCAATTTCGGCAACGTGCAGGTGCTTCAGGCGCTGAACCTCGACATCGCCGAAGGCGAGTTCCTGGTGCTGCTCGGGCCGTCCGGTTGCGGCAAGTCGACCTTGCTCAACTGCATCGCCGGCCTGCTCGATATTTCTGACGGACAGATCTTCATCAACGGCAAGAACGTTACCTGGGAAGAGCCGAAAGACCGCGGCATCGGCATGGTGTTCCAGTCCTATGCGCTCTACCCGCAGATGACTGTCGAGGGAAATCTTTCGTTCGGCCTGAAGACGGCCGGACTGCCAAAGGACGAGATCGCCAAGCGCATCGCGCGGGCTTCGGAAATATTGCAGATCGAACCGTTGCTGAAACGAAAGCCTTCCGCGCTCTCCGGCGGCCAGCGCCAGCGTGTCGCCATCGGCCGGGCGCTGGTGCGTGACGTAGATGTGTTCCTGTTCGACGAGCCGTTGTCCAATCTCGATGCCAAGCTGCGCTCGGAACTGCGCGTCGAGATCAAGCGCCTGCATCAGCGGCTTGCCAACACCATGATCTATGTCACCCACGACCAGATCGAGGCGCTGACGCTCGCCGACCGCATCGCCGTGATGAAGGGTGGCGTCATCCAGCAGCTTGACGCGCCGCAGGCGATATACAATCGTCCGGTCAATCGCTTCGTCGCCGATTTCCTTGGTTCTCCGAGCATGAATTTCATAAGTGGCCAGCTCGAAGGCGGCGAGAAGCCACACTTCAAGGCGGACGGTGTTTCGGTGCCGCTCGACCGCTATGCCTTCGACAAATCCAGTGCCGCCACCGGCGCTTGCATATTCGGCATCAGGCCCGAGCATATCGCCCATGGCGAGCAGGCGGCGGCACTGCCTTTCTCCCGCGAAATCGAGGTCGAGATCATCGAACCGATGGGCTCCGACATGCTCGTCTGGACCAAGCTTGGCGGCAGCAATCTCACATTCCGCGCCGAGGCGGAAAAGCCCCTGAAAGTCGGCGACCGTGTGATCGTCGGCTTCGACCCGGCGCGCGCTTCGCTGTTCGACGCTCCCACCGGAAACCGCATCTGAACTCCCAACATCAAACACGGACAATCGGCATGAACTGGTCATTTCAACTTTACAGCGCCCGCAATTTTCAGCCCTGGAACGATGTCGTCAAAACACTCGGCTGGATCGGCTACCGGGAAGTCGAAGGCTTTGGCGGCGTCTATGACGATCCGGCCGGCCTGCGCGCCGAGCTCGACAAGAACGGCCTTGCCATGCCGACCGGGCATTTTTCCATCGACATGCTGGAGAACGATTTCGCAGCCGCGGAAAAAATCGCAACGGCGCTCGGCATGAAGGTTCTGGTTTGTCCCTATCTGGTGGCCGAGCAGCGTCCGACCGACAGCGCCGGCTGGCAGGCATTCGGCAAGCGCCTGGCTGCGGTTAGCGATAAGGCCAGGAAGGCCGGCTTCGGTTTCGCCTGGCACAATCACGATTTCGAATTCGCGGCCCTGTCCGACGGCTCGGTGCCACTGACGCATATTCTCGAAGCGGCTCCCGATATCGGCTGGGAGGCCGACATCGCCTGGATCGTTCGCGGCGGTGCCGATCCCATGGCCTGGATCGAGAAATACGGCTCGCGCATCATTGCTGTGCATGTGAAGGATATTGCCCGCAGCGGCGAGGGGCTGGACGAAGACGGCTGGTCGGATGTCGGCCACGGCACGATCGACTGGAGGGCGCTGACCGCCGTGCTGCGCGACCGGACGCCGGCGAAATACTTCATCATGGAACAGGACAATCCGAACAATTTCGAACGCTTCGCCCGGCGCTCGCTTGAAGCCGCCAAGAGCTTCTAGGAGACGACGATCATGGCAAAGAAACTCGGGATCGGCGTCATCGGCTGCGGCAACATCTCCAAGGCTTACTTCAAGCTATCGCCGCTGTTTCGCGGCATGGAAATGCGCGCCTGCGCCGACATAAACGAAGAAGCGGCAAAGGCGCGCGCCAAGGAGTTCTCCCTGCGCGCCGAGAGTGTCGACGGATTGCTCAAGTCCGACGACATCGACATCGTCGTCAACCTCACCATTCCGGCAGCGCATTATGAAGTGTCGAAGCAGGTGCTGGACGCCGGCAAGCATGTCTATTCGGAAAAGCCCTTCGTGCTTTCGGTCAAGGAAGGGCTCGACCTGAAGAAGCGGGCCGAAAAGAAGGGGCTGCGCATTGGTTCGGCGCCCGACACTTTCTTCGGCGGCTCGCACCAGCTTGCCCGCCACATGATCGACGACGGCAAGCTCGGCAAGATCACCAGCGGCACCTGCCATGTCATGAGCCACGGCATGGAGCACTGGCATCCCAACCCGGACTTTTTTTTCCTGCCCGGCGGCGGACCGATCCTCGATCTCGGGCCTTATTACATCACCAACCTGGTCCAACTCATCGGACCGGTGAAGCGGGTGGCCGCACTGACCGCGATCCCCGCCAGGGAGCGGACGATCAGTTCCAAGCCGCGTGCCGGCGAAAAAATCCCGGTCTCGACGCCGACGACCATCCATGCCCTACTGGAATTCGAGAACGGCGCGGTGATCACCTTCAATGCGAGCTGGGATGTCTGGCACAGCGGCCATGCCCCGATGGAACTCTACGGCGAGAACGGCACGCTCTACATGCCCGATCCCAACTTCTTCGGCGGCGACCTGCGCTACACCAAGGGCAGCAAGCCGGCCAAGAAGCTGCCGAAATGGGACCATCCTTTCCAGAAGGCCAATGAAGTCCATTCGCAAGGGCCGATGGCCAATTACCGTACGGCCGGCCTTGCCGATATGGCGATCGCCATCCGGGAGGGACGGCCGCATCGCTGCTCGCTCGACCTCGCGCTGCATGTCGTCGACATCATGACCGGCATCCTGAAATCCGGGGACAGCGGCAAGTTCGTTGACATGCGGACGACCTGCGAGCGGCCTGCCGCACTCGGCATAAAGGAAGCCAAGGCGCTTCTCGCCAAAACAAAATAGGTCTATCGGGAGGGAGCAAATCCAAATCCCTCCCGACAGATTCTTCGAGGAAATCACCATGGCCTGGCATCCCGCCGACAACCGTTACGAGACGATGCGCTACAACCGCTGCGGCCGCTCCGGCCTGAAGCTGCCGGCGATCTCGCTCGGGCTCTGGCACAATTTCGGCAACGATACGCCGCACCAGACCAAGCAGGCGATCTGCCGCAAGGCCTTCGACCTCGGCATCACCCATTTCGACCTCGCCAACAATTACGGTCCGCCGCCCGGTTCTGCCGAAACTGCCTTCGGCGAAATCCTGCGCGCCGACTTTGCCGGCCTGCGTGACGAGCTGATCATCTCCAGCAAGGCCGGCTACGACATGTGGCCGGGGCCGTATGGCGAATGGGGCAGCCGTAAATATGTGCTGGCAAGCCTCGACCAGAGTCTCAAGCGCATGGGGCTCGATTATGTCGACATCTTCTATTCGCACCGCTTCGATCCGGAAACTCCGCTGGAAGAAACGATGATGGCGCTCGACCATGCCGTGCGCTCGGGCAAGGCGCTCTATGTCGGCATCTCGTCCTACAATTCGCAGCGCACCCGCGAGGCCGCGGCGATCCTGCGCGAGCTTGGCACGCCCTGCCTTATCCACCAGCCGAGCTATTCCATGCTCAATCGCTGGGTCGAGGAAGACGGGCTGCTCGACACGCTGGACGAGCTCGGCGTCGGTTCGATCGTGTTCTCGCCGCTGGCGCAAGGCATGCTGACGACGAAATATCTGAAGGGCATTCCCGAGGACAGCCGCGCCGCGCAAGGCAAGTCGCTGCGCCAGGAATTCCTCAACGACAAGGCGCTCGCCAACATCAAGGCGCTGAACGCCATCGCCGAAAAGCGCGGCCAGACGCTGGCGCAGATGGCGCTTGCCTGGGTGCTGCGCGGCGGTCGGGTGACTTCTGCGCTGATTGGCGCCAGCCGGCCGGAGCAGGTGGAGGATTGCGTCGGTGCGCTGAAGAACCCGGATTTCTCGGATGCCGAGCTTGCCGAGATCGATCAGTACGCCCGCGAGGCCGACATCAATCTCTGGGCCCGCTCGGCCGAGCGGAAAGGGCCGGTGCGGAAGAAGTAATTTTCGGCGCATTCTGGTGTCTGTGCTCGAACCGCCTCTCACGTCCGCCAGGTTCAGGCATGGATTCCCGACACTCTCCGCTCGTTCCTCGCTCACGAGGTCGAGAATGACGAGTTGCGGTTTCGCCGCTTGCTAATCTCCAACGTCTCCGGTTGCAGAAGCGTTAAAATGAAGCTCGTCATTCTCGACCTCGTGAGCGAAGCGGAGAGTGTCGGGAATCCATGCCTCGACAGATCATGCAGTCAGAGGCGTTCAGAATAATATCCGCAACCACCGACCTGACGAACAACGCCCAGGTCGGTCAAGGCAACGATCAGATTGCGGAAACGGACCGAACGAGTTCAGCCGCCGCCGGCCCATGGACCGTGATGCGCGCCGGGTGCATCGATGCGCTCGAAGCCATGCGCGCCAAAATAATCGCGCTGCGCCTGGATCAGGTTTGAGGTGCCGCGTCCCTGGCGATAGCTGTCGAAATAGGCCAGTGCCGATGACAGCGCCGGCGTCGGCAGGCCGGCTTCGGCGGCCTGCGCCACGATGCGGCGCAGCGAGGGATGCGCCTCCTTCATCATCTCGATGAAGGCCGGCGCCATCAAAAGGTTTGCGAGCGCGCCGCTCTTCTCAAAAGCGTCGGCCAGCGTGCCGAGGAACTGCGAGCGGATGATACAGCCGGCGCGCCAGATCTTGGCGATGGTCGGCATCGGCAGGTTCCAGCCGAACTGTTTCGAGGCAGCATCCATCACTGCGAAACCTTGCGCATAGGCAGCGATCTTGCCGGCGAAGAGTGCGAGTTCCAGATCGTGCAGGACCTTGTCGCGGTTGCCCGAAAATTTCGAGACGCCGCCGGTGCCATAAGCCTTTTCCGCCGCCAGCCGCTCGTCCTTGAGCGATGAGAGAATGCGTGCCGAAACGGCAGCCTCGATCGCGGTGGCTGACACGCCGAGCGTCTGCGCCTCGATCACCGACCATTTGCCTGTGCCCTTCTGGCCGGCGCGGTCGAGGATCATCTCGACGATAGGCTTGCCGGTATCGAGATCGTCAGCAGCCAGAACGGTCGCGGTGATTTCGATGAGGTATGAATTCAGCCGGCCCTTGTTCCATTCGGCGAAAACCGCGCCGATTTCCTTGGGCTTCATGCCAAGCCCGTCGCGCAGCACGCCGTAGATCTCGGCGATCATCTGCATGTCGGCATATTCGATGCCGTTGTGGATGGTTTTCACGAAATGCCCGGCGCCACCGGTCCCGAGCCAGGCGGCACAAGGCTCGCCCTCGAACTTGGCCGAAATGTCGATGAGGATTTTTTCGACGCGCTTGTAGGAGTCTTCCGTGCCGCCGACCATGATCGAGGGGCCGTGCCGCGCGCCTTCCTCGCCGCCCGAAACGCCCATGCCGATGAAGGTCAGGCCGGAGCCGTCGAGTTCGGAAAAGCGCCGGATCGTGTCGCGGAAATTGGCGTTGCCGGCATCGATGATGATGTCGCCCGCCGAAAGCACCTCGCGAAGTGCTGCGATCTGCTCGTCCACCGGCTGGCCGGCCTGCACCATGATGATGACCGGGCGCGGCGGTTTGATCGCGTCGGCGAGTTCAGCCAGCGTCGTGCAGGGCACGATCATCTTGCGCAGGTCGCCCGCTGCCTCGAAGAATGTGCCGGTGCGGCTGGTGGTGCGGTTGAAGACGGCGATCGGGTGGCCGTTTTCGGCGATATTAAGGGCCAGGTTGGAGCCCATGACGCCAAGGCCAATCAGGCCGATTTCGGCTTTTTCCATTTTTGTATCCCGGATTGTTTTTGGTTTGAGAAGTGCCTCACCTAGATCCCGATGATCGACCGGCAGGCGGGCCGCGTCAACACGTCACGGCGCGGGTCTGCCCCTGCCATAATGCATGGCAGCGCAGTTTGCTCCCGGCGTCGCGCCGATGTGACTTTCGCAGACAGACAAGGTTCAGCGCCCGCGCCGCTTGCGGCCATAGAGTTCCAGACGGTGGTGGACGATGTCATAGCCCAGCGCCTCGGCGATTTCGTTCTGCAATTGCTCGATGCGGTCGGACTTGAATTCGATGACGTCGCCGGTGTCGAGATCGATCAAATGGTCGTGATGCTCGCCGCTGGCCTGTTCGAAGCGCGAGGGCCCGCCCTCGAAGGCATGGCGGTGAATGGCCCCCAGGCCTTCCAGCACTTTCATCGTGCGATAGACGGTCGACAGCGAAATGCCGGAATCGATCGCGGCCGCGCGCCGGAAGATTTCAAGCGCGTCGGGGTGATCATCCGTCGCCGTCAATATCTCCACGATGATGCGGCGCGGGCGGGTGATCCTGATCCCTGCCTTGCGCAGCATTTTCTCGTAGTCTGGTTTCTGATTCTTCTGCTTTGCCATGCCCGGAATATGCGCCAGATGACACCCAGTTGCAAAGAAGTAAGAGCCTTTCTCAACGGAAAGCCGACGTTGGACACCTCACGCGAGCCTCATGGTTTTGACCATACGGTCAAAAGTTAGCTGCATTGATGTGCTTTCTCCGCTATTACCGCTGACAGGACTCGTGAAGCGTCACTTCACGGGCTATCCTCCGCCAAAAGTGTGGAGTGAAAGGGGAGGTGATGAGCAGCAAGTTTCTTGAGGCCGGTCTCAGCACAGGAGAGGCGCGGGATTCCAGCGTGACCTCCCTGCCGACGCGCATTGCCGCCAATACGCCTGCCACGCATGGCATTGCCCGCAACCCCGGCATGGCGCTCGATCTCGGCTTTCTCGAATCGATGCGCAACGTCAACCGCTCGGCGCTTGAACGCCGCGTCGCCTCGCTCACCAAGCGCCGCTCGATCAAGGCCGACAACCAGGCGGCGTGGCTCCTGCGTTCCATCGCCTGCATGGACCTCACCACGTTGAACTCGAACGATACCGACGAGCGCGTGCGCCGGCTCTGCGCCAAGGCGATCAACCCGTTGCGCCGCGATATCGCGGAAGGCCTCGGCCTCGGTGACACGGTGATACGGCCCGCTGCCGTCTGCGTTTACCACCCCTTCGTCGCGACGGCTGTGGACGCCGTTAAGGGCACCGGCATTCATGTCGCCGCCGTCTCCACCGCCTTCCCGCATGGGCTGGCGCCGCTCGCCACCCGCCTTCAGGAGATCGAGGCCTCGGTGAAGGACGGCGCCGACGAGATCGACGTGGTCATCCCGCGCGGGCTGGTGTTCGGCGCCAAATGGCAGGAGCTCTATGACGAGATCGTCGCCATGCGCGCCGCCTGCGGCGAGGCGCATCTCAAGGTCATCCTCGGCACCGGCGATCTGGCGACCTTGCGCAATGTCATGCTCGCCTCGATGGTGGCGATGATGGCGGGCGCGGATTTCGTGAAGACTTCGACCGGCAAGGAAAGCGTCAATGCCACGCTGCCGGTCGGTCTCGCCATGGTACGCTCGATCCGCGCCTATTTCGAGCACACCGGCTATCTCATCGGCTTCAAGCCGGCGGGCGGCATTTCCACCGCCAAGGTCTCGCTCGACTGGCTGGTGCTGATGAAGGAAGAGCTTGGCCGGCCGTGGCTGGAGCCGGAGCTTTTCCGCTTCGGCGCATCCAGCCTGCTCACCGACATCGAGCGCCAGCTCGAGCACCATCTGACCGGCCGCTACTCGGCCAATCATCGCCACGCAATGGCGTGACGGCAAAGAATTCGGGAGATTTTTCAATGAACATTCTCGAACGCTACGCCGCGATGGAATATGACGCAGCCCCCGAGGCCCGCAACGAAGCCGACGCCTGGCTCGCTGGGCGCGATTTCGGCAAGGCGCTGTTCATCGGCGGCGAGTGGAAGGCGGCAGCCGGAGGAAAAACCTTCGAAACCAGCGAACCGGCGACCGGCAAGCTGCTGGCAAAAATCTCCGACGCGGGTGACGCCGATATCGATGCGGCAGTCGCAGCGGCGGCCAAGGCGCTGCCGAAATGGAGCGCGCAATCCGGCTACGCCAGAGCCAAGGTGCTCTACGCCATAGGCCGCGCCATGCAGCGCCACCAGCGTCTGTTCGCGGTGCTGGAATCGATCGACAACGGCAAGCCGATCCGCGAAAGCCGCGACATCGACGTGCCGCTGGCGATCCGCCATTTCATCCATCATGCCGGCTGGGCGCAGTCGCTGGACAAGGAATTCCCGGACCACAAGCCGGTCGGCGTCGTCGGCCAGATCATCCCGTGGAATTTTCCGCTGCTGATGCTGGCGTGGAAGATCGCGCCGGCTCTCGCTGCCGGCTGCACCGTGGTGCTGAAACCCGCCGAATACACGCCGCTGACGGCCATCCTATTCGCCGAAATCTGCGAGCGCGCCGGCGTGCCGAAGGGCGTCGTCAACATCGTGCCCGGCGGGCCGGAAGCCGGTGCGGCCATCGTCAATCATCCGGGCGTGCAGAAGATCGCCTTCACTGGTTCGTCGGAAGTCGGCAAGATCATCCGCAAGGCCACCGCCGGCTCGGGCAAGAAGCTGTCGCTGGAGCTCGGCGGCAAGTCGGCCTTCATCGTCTTCGAGGACGCGGATCTCGACAGCGCCGTGGAGGGGCTGGTCGATGGCATCTGGTTCAACCAGGGCCAGGTCTGCTGCGCGGGCTCGCGCCTGCTGGTGCAGGAGGGTGTTTCCGACGCCTTCATCGCCAAGGTCAAGACGCGCATGGGCCGTCTGCGCGTCGGTAGCCCGCTCGACAAGAATACCGATATCGGCCCGCTGGTCGACAAGACCCAGCTCGACCGGGTGAACGGGCTGGTCGCCGAGGGTGCAAAACAGGGCGCCGAATGCTGGCAGCCGGATTGCCCATTGCCTTCGACGGGCTATTTTTACCTCCCGACGCTGGCGATCGGTGTTTCGCCGGCTAATATCCTTGCTCAGGAAGAGGTATTCGGGCCGGTTCTGGCCGCCATGACCTTCCGTTCGACGGAAGAGGCGATCGAGCTTGCCAACAACACGCGCTACGGCCTCGCAGCTTCGGTGTGGAGCGAGAATATCAACCTCGCACTGCATGCAGCGCCGCAGCTCAAGGCCGGTGTGGTCTGGGTCAACGGCACCAACATGTTCGACGCCGCCTGTGGTTTCGGCGGCTACCGCGAAAGCGGCTTCGGCCGCGAGGGCGGCCGCGAAGGCATGCTCGAATATCTCTCGGTAAAGCTGCCGCTGGGCTCTGCGATCAAGCCGGCGACGGCAGAAAAGATCACCGAGCGCACTGAGACCGACGGCATCGGCATCGACCGCACGGCAAAACTGTTCATCGGCGGCAAGCAGGTTCGGCCAGACGGCAATTATTCGCTGCCTGTCGCTGATAGGAAAGGAAAACTTGCCGGCGAAGTCGGGCTGGGCAGCCGCAAGGACATTCGTGATGCGGTGTCGGCGGCGCGGGGCGCCAAGGCTTGGGCCGAGGCGACCGGCTACAACCGCAGCCAGGTGCTTTATTTCCTCGCCGAAAACCTCTCGGCGCGCGCCGACGAGTTCTCGGCGCGGCTGGTGCAGCTCACCGGTGTTAGCGCCAAGGCAGCGCGCGAGGAGGTCGAGCTTTCCATAGAGCGGCTGTTCTCCTTTGCCGGCATGGCCGACAAGTTCGAAGGCCGCGTGCATGCGCCGCCGGCACGGGCTGTGACGCTGGCGTTGCATGAGCCGGTCGGCGTCATCGGCATCGTCGCGCCAGACGAGGCGCCACTGCTCGGCCTGATCTCGCTGGCAGCACCCGCGCTTGCCATGGGCAACACGGTGGTGGCTGTGCCGAGCCAGAAGCATGCGCTGCTGGCAACCGATCTCTATCAGGTCATCGAATATTCCGACGTGCCGGCCGGCGCGATCAACATTGTCACCGGCAAGCATGCCGAACTGGCGGCCGTGCTGGCCAAGCATGACGATGTCGACGGACTGTGGTGCGTGGCTGATGCCGACACTTGCAAGCTGGTCGAAGCGGAATCGATCGGCAACCTCAAGCGTGTCTGGACCAGCAATGGCAGGAATGTCGACTGGCGCTCCGATCTGGTCGCCGGCGATGCCTTCCTGCGCCGCGCCGTCGAGGTCAAGAATGTCTGGGTTCCCTATGGCGATTGAGCGCTTTTCTCACACGGCAATCGGGCTTGACGCTTTCAGTCTTGTTCTTTACCGATAAATAAACATTTTGATAGGCTGGCCCGCCGAGGGCCAGCTTTGCGTCGGGAGGAAGCATGACGGGGACATTGGCGGGCAAGAGCGTGGTGATTACGGCTGCGGCGCAGGGCATCGGCCGTGCCACGGCTTTGGCCTTCGCGCGCGAAGGCGCGCTGGTGACGGCCACCGATATCAACGAGACGCTGCTCGCCGAACTCACTCGCGAAACCGGCATCGTGACGAGAAAACTCGACGTTCTCGACGATGTGGCGGTGGAAAAAGCCTTTGCCGAGATCGGGCCGGTCGATGTTCTGTTCAACTGCGCCGGCTTCGTGCATTCGGGCTCCATCCTCGAGATGAAGGACAGCGACCTTGACTTCGCCTTCAACCTCAATGTACGCGCCATGATCCGCACCATCCGCGCTGTGCTGCCCGGCATGATCGAGCGCGGTGGCGGCTCGATCATCAACATGTCGTCGGTCGCCTCGAGCATAAAGGGCGTGCCCAACCGCTTCGCCTACGGCACCACCAAGGCAGCGGTGATCGGGCTGACCAAGGCGGTTGCCGCCGACCATATCGGTCAGGGCATTCGCTGCAACGCCATCTGCCCCGGCACGGTGGAAAGCCCGTCGCTGGAAGGCCGCATGCGCGCCGGCGGCGATTATGAGGCGGCACGCGCTGCCTTCATCGCCCGCCAGCCGATGGGCCGGCTCGGCACGCCTGAAGAAATCGCCGCACTTGCCGTCTATCTCGCCGGCGCCACCTACACCACCGGCCAAGCCTATGCCATCGATGGCGGCTGGACAATCTGATTTTCACTAAGGGAGTTTTGACGTGAAATTGCTGCGCTATGGAGAAGCGGGACGCGAGCGCCCGGGCCTGATCGACAAGGATGGCGTGATCCGCGACCTGTCACAGCACATTGCCGACCTTGGCGGCGAGACCATCGATCCGAAGGAACTCGACCGGCTGGCGCGCATCGATCCGGCCTCGCTGCCCGTGGTCACCGGCAATCCGCGCATCGGCCCTTGCGTGCATGGCACAGGCAAATTCATCTGCATCGGCCTCAACTATTCCGACCATGCGGCCGAAACCGGCGCCACCGTACCGCCGGAGCCGATCATCTTCATGAAGGCCAGTTCGGCCATCGTCGGTCCCAACGATGACGTGCTGATCCCGCGCGGGTCCGAAAAGACCGACTGGGAAGTGGAACTCGGCGTCGTCATCGGGCGCAAGGCAAAATATGTCTCCGAGGCCGACGCGCTCGACTATGTCGCCGGCTACTGCACGGCCCATGACGTGTCCGAGCGTGCGTTCCAGACCGAGCGCTCGGGCCAGTGGACCAAGGGCAAGAGCTGCGACACGTTCGGACCGATCGGACCGTGGCTGGTGACCAAGGACGAGGTGCCGGACCCGCAGAATCTCAAGATGTGGCTCACCGTCAATGGCGAGAAGGTGCAGGATGGCTCGACCAGGACGATGGTCTATGGCGTGCGCTATCTCGTTTCCTATCTCAGCCAGTTCATGTCGCTGCATCCCGGCGACATCATCTCGACCGGCACCCCGCCCGGCGTCGGCATGGGCATGAAGCCGCCGCGCTATCTCAAAGCCGGCGACGTCGTCGAACTCGGCATCGAGGACCTTGGCCAGCAGCGGCAGGATGTGAAGGCCGACGCCTGAGGCAGGCCCGACCGGAAATCGTCAGCCGGCGATTTCCGGGTCGAGCGTGAACAGCTCCTGCGCCTTGCCGACGCCGCGCAGGGCGTAGCGTCCGACCGAGACGAGCTTTGCCCTTTCCGCGTCCGGCAAGGTGTCGCGAAATGCCGAAGAAAAGAGCGTGCCGCGCCCGGCCGAGCGGCACATCGTCTCGATGCGGCTCGCCTCGTTGACGGCCTGGCCGACCACGGTGAAGTCCAGCCGGTCCTTGCTGCCGATGTTCCCATAAAAGACATCGCCGATATGCAGCCCGAGACAAATGCCGGTGACCGGCTGGTTTTCGGCCGACCGCCGGCGATTGAGTGCTTCCAGCCTAAGCCGAAGATCGGCTTCGGCTTGAAGTGCGCAAACGCAGGCATTGGCAGGATCGTCGGCGGTGAAGATAGCCAATATGCCGTCGGCCATCAGCTTGAGCACGTCGCCGCCTGCACCCTGCACTGCCGTAATCACGATCTCCGCATAGTCGTCGAGAAGCGGAATGAGCTGGTCGGAATCGATCCTCTCCGACAGCGCAGTGTAGCCCTGCATGTCGGAAAACCAGATGACGGCGTTTATCCGCTCGACTATGCCGCGCGATATCCGGCCCTGCAGGACGCGCTGGCCGGCATCCCGTCCGAGATAGGCCTCCACCAGCGACTGAGCGATGCGCGCAAGGGATGTCGATTTGATCGCCAGGCAGAGCACCGGAACCAGACGCCGGAGCGCTGCGATGTCTTCTTCGCTGAACCCGCCGGCGCGCGCCGTCGTCCAGCGCGACAGGATGCAGTCCAGTTCGCCGATAACCGAGTCGCGGCTGAACCTGTGCACCATGGCCAGGTAATCGGTCTGACCTTCCTGCTGCAATTCGCTGAAAACGGAGAAGCCCTCGGTCTCGCCGTCGCAGAGCCGCCGCCGCATTTCGTTCTCGCCGCTTTGAAGCAGGTGATAGAACGGGCTCTTCTTCCACTCCTCCAGGCCTTCGCCCTGATTGCTCGGGCCGTATTCCACGAAAGGCGTTTCAAGCAGCTGGTCGCGCCGCCAGAAAAACGCCCTGCCCTCATAGACAGGGTGCAGCGTGTCGACGATGGCAACGCTGCGGGAGAGATCGAGCCCGGCCTCGACGCATCGATCGCAAAAGCCTTGCAGCAAATCGATCTCGCTGTCGCCCGCGAGACCCCGCTGGACGATCCAGTCTGCAAGGAGGTTCAGGCTTTCTTCGTTCATCGGCTCCGGCCTGTTCGCCAGTCACAGGATGCGACGGCCGGAGGCTGCTTTCAAGCCAGTGTCTTGCCGTCCGCGTCAAACCGATAGGTCTTCGCCGGGTTGGGCGTGGCATAGAGCGTGGCGCCCGGCTCGGCGTCATAAACGCCGAAGATACGGATGGTCAGCAGCCCGGCCTTTTCCGTGTCGATATAGAGATTGGTGTCGGCGCCGAGATGCTCGGCATGGATGACCGTGCCTTTCCAGGCGCCGGATTTGGCGTCGACAGTCAGATGTTCGGGGCGAACGCCGACGGTCTTGGCCTTTGGCTCGCCAAGATGCGCGCCGTCGATGAAGTTCATTTTGGGCGAACCGATAAAGCTGGCGACAAATTCATTAGCCGGCGAATTGTATAGCTCCATGGGCCTGCCGATCTGCTCGATGCGACCGCCATTCAACACGACGATCCTGTCGGCCAGCGTCATCGCCTCGACCTGGTCGTGGGTGACGTAGATCATTGTTGCCGACAGCCGACGGTGAAGCTGCGCAATCTCCAGCCGCGTGTTGACGCGCAGGGCTGCATCCAGATTCGACAAGGGTTCGTCGAAGAGAAAGAGTTTCGGTTCGCGCACCACGGCGCGGCCGATGGCGACGCGCTGGCGCTGGCCGCCGGAAAGCTCGGCCGGCCGCCGTTCGAGGTAGGGCTCCAGCGACAGCATCGACGACGCCGTGGCGACGCGGCGCGTGATCTCGTCAGTCGGCGTCTTGGCCTGCTTGAGGCCGAGGCTCATATTGTTGCGCACCGAGAGATGCGGATAGAGCGCATAGGTCTGGAAAACCATGGCAATGCCGCGATCGGACGGCGGCACGGCATCGACCTTGCGGCCGTCGATCAGCACATTTCCCGAGGTTGCGTCCTCCAGCCCTGCAATCACGCGCAGCAAGGTCGACTTGCCGCAGCCGGAGGGGCCGACGAAAACGACGAACTCGCCGTCGTTCACCTCCAGGTCGATGCCTTTCAGCACGTCGACACTGCCGAAGGATTTTTTGACGTTCTCGATTTTGAGCGAACCCAACTGGTCGTTCCCTTCCGTTTCCTACAGCGTAACAGCGCGGCCGGTGCGCACACTTTCATCCGCCGCAAGGCAGACGGCGAGCGATTTCACGGCGTCACTCATATGGCGGGTGAGGTCGATGTCCTCACGGACGGCCTTCAGCAGAAAGGCCTGCTCGAGGTCACACAAATCCTGATGGCCGGGCTCGCCGCTCATCGACAGGTTCTGGTCCGGCGCTGCAAAGCGGCCATCCTTGCCGGTGGCGGCGTGGTGCACGCGGATCATATTGGTCTTGGTATGGGCATCGACATCGTCGGATTTCGCCTTCTCGTCCATGACGATGGAGACGCAGCCATTGGGCGAGATGACATCCTTCACGAAGAAGGCGGTTTCGGAAATCATCGGGCCCCAGCCGGCCTCGTACCAGCCAACCGAACCGTCGTCGAACAGCACCTGCAGATGGCCGTAATTGTACATGTCGGAGGCGATCTCGTCGGACAGGCGAACGCCCATGCCGCGCACTTCGACCGGCCTGGCATCGGTGATCTGGCACATGACGTCGAGATAATGCACGCCGCAATCGACGATGGGCGAGATCGTCTTCATCAACTGCTTGTGCGTGTCCCAGGTATGGCCGCTCGACTGCTGGTTCAGGTTCATGCGGAAGACATAAGGCCCGCCAAGTTTACGCGCTTCGGCGATCAGCCTGATCCAGGACGGGTGATGGCGCAGGATGTAGCCGATCACCAGTTTTTTGCCATTGGCCTTCGCCGCCGCCACGACACGCTCGGCGTCGGCAACGGTTGTCGCCAGCGGCTTCTCGACGAAGACATGGCAGCCGGCTTCCAAAGCTGCGATCGCGTAGTCGGCATGGCTGTCGGAATAGGTGTTGATCGAGGCGACGTCCGGCTTCAGCTCGCGCAGCGCATCCTCGAAGGAGCGCCGGATTTCATAGCCGGACAGCTCAGCCGGAAGCGGAACGTCCGAGCGATTGACCAGCGATGCGATCTCGAAGCCGGGATTGTTGTGATAGGCCAGCGCATGGCTGCGGCCCATATTGCCGAGCCCGGCAACGACGACGCGCAGAGGCTTTTCACTGGACGCACTCACTTGACGGCTCCCGAGGTGATGCCGCGGATCAGTTGCCGCGAGAAGATGAGGTAGAGCACCAGCACCGGCAGGATCGCCAGCGAAAGCGCTGCCAGCACCGCGTTCCAGTTGGTGACGTACTGGCCGATGAAGAGCTGGGCGCCGAGCGTCACCGTCTTGGTCGCTTCGGACGGGGCGAGGATCAGCGGGAACCACAGGTCGTTCCATATCGGGATCATGGTGAAGACGGCAACCGTCGCCATGGCGGGGCGCACCAGCGGCAGCACGAGGCGGAAGAAAATGCGGTATTCGCTGAGCCCGTCGATGCGGCCGGCGTTCTTCAGATCGTCGGACACCTGCTTCATGAATTCGGACAGGATGAAGACGCAGAGCGGCAGGCCTTGCGCGGTGTAGACGAGGATCAGCGCTGTCAGCGTGTTGACCAGCCCGCTTGCCACCATCAACTGCAGGATGGCGACCGTTCCGAGCCGGATCGGGATCATGATGCCGAGCGCCAGATAGAGCCCCATCAGCGTGTTGCCCTTGAAGCGGTATTCGGCAAGCGCGAAGGCCGCCATCGCGCCGAACAGCAGCACGAAGAACAGCGAGGCGACGGTGACGATAAAACTGTTCTGGAAGTAGAGGAAGAAATCACCCTGCGCCAGAACCGTGGTGTAGCCGACGAGATCGAATGTCTCGGGCGTCGGCGGCGACAGCGGCGTGCGGAAGATCGCGTTGCGCGACTTCATCGAGTTGATGATGATCACCACGACCGGGAACAGCGCGATCACCGTATAGGCGATCAGCACCGCATGGGCGGCGATGGTGCGGGGGAGGGAGTGTGTTGCCTTGCTCATCGCGCCGCCCTCAGAATTGATACCGACGCAGACGCGTCTGGATGGCGAAGAGGTAGAGGCAGACGCCGGTGAGGATGATGAAGAACATCATCGAGGCGATGGTCGAGCCCATATAGGGATCGCCCGTCTGCAACTGGAAACCGAAGAAGGTGCGGTAGAGGAAAGTGCCGAGAATGTCGGTCGCATAGTTCGGGCCGGCGAGCGCGCCTTGCGCCGAATAGATCAGGTCGAAGGCATTGAAATTGCCGACGAAGGTCAGCACGGAGATGATGCCGATCGAAGGCAGGATCAGCGGCAGCTTTATCTTCCAGAACTGCGACATGCCAGTGATCCCATCGCATTCGGCGGCCTCGATCACCTCGTCCGGGATCGACAGCAGGGCGGCATAGATCAGCATCATCGGGATGCCGACAAACTGCCAGACCGAAATAAGACCGAGCGTGGTCAGCGCGTATTCCTCCTTGCCGAGCCATGGCACGAACAGGCTCTTCAGGCCGACGAGATCGAGCAGGTTCGGCGCCACGCCCCAGAGCGGGCTGAGGATCAGCTTCCAGGCAAAGCCGACGATGACGAAGGACAGCACCGTCGGAATGAAGATCGCCGTGCGGTAGAACGCCGAAAAGCGCAGTTTCGGGCTGGAAAGCAGGGCTGCCAGCGCGATGCCGATCGGGTTCTGCACCAGCATGTGGATGATGAAGAACCAGGTGTTGTTCCACAGCGCATTCCAGAAAGTGGCCGACCAGCGTGGGTCGAAGAACAGTCGGCGGAAATTGTCGAGGCCGGCAAAGATGCGCGACTGATGACCGTCGGCAGTGAACAGCGACAGCTGCAGCGTGCCGAACAGCGGCAGGATCATGATCGCCGTATAGACGAGCACCGCCGGCGCCAGGAAAACGGCGATATGCCAGCGGAATGGGCGCCTGTTTTCGGTGTCTCCGGCCATGGTCTAGCTTTCCAAACTTGGTGCTGGAATTGATAGGTGTGGTGCCGCCCCTCATCCCCCTGCCGGGACCTTCTCCCCGTATAGTGACGGGGAGAAGGGAGAAGCTCCAACGCTGACGCCTCCTCTCCCCGTCTTTCACGGGGAGAGGGTAAGGGTGAGGGGCAGCGCCAACAACTACAATTGTCTAAACCGGGCCGCGCATGACGCGCGACCCGGCCTGCTGCCTGAGCTTTATTTTGCCGGCTTGTACCAGCTGTCGAGGCCGTCCTGCAGCTTCTTGGCTGCAACGTCGGGCGTATCGGTGCCGTTGATGACGTTGGCCGATTCGACCCAGGTCTCGTTTTCGAGGTTCGGCGTGCCGCGCGACAGGATTTGATAGGTCGAGCGGATCGTCGGCTTGCACTTCTCGCGCCAGGACACGAATTCCTGCGCCAGCGGGTCTTCCATCTTCACCGGTGTCGAGGACAGGCTGAAGAAGCCCGGCAGCGCGTTCGCGTAGATGGTGGCGAACTCGGGCGAAGCGACCCAGGACAGGAATTTCTTCGCGGCCTCGGGGTTCTTGCTCTTGGCGTTCATGCCAATGCCGATGTCGTTATGGTCGGAGATGTAGCAGGTGTCGCCGGCCTTGCGCACCGGCGGCGGGAAGGCGCCCATCTTGAACTGGGCCTGCGTGTTGAACACCGAGATTTCCCACGAGCCGGCCGGATAGATCGCAGCGCGGCCGAGCGTGAACAGGTTCTGGCTGTCGGGGTAGCTCTGCGCCTCGAAGCCGTCGCCGAGATAGGGCTTCCACTTGGCAAGCGTTGCATAGGGCTCGACCCAATCCGGATCGGTCAGCTTCTGGTCGCCCTTGATGAGCGCCAGGCGACCTTCCTCACCCTTCCAGTAGGTCGGGCCGATGTTCTGGTAGCCCATGGTCGCGGCTTCCCAGAGATCCTTGGTGCCCATCGCCATCGGGACATAGGTGCCGTCGGCCTTGATCTTCTCAAGCGCTGCGAAGAATTCTTCCTCGGTTGCCGGCGGCTTGATGCCGAGCTTGTCGAAGGCTTCCTGGTTGTAGATGAAGCCGTGGATGACGGAGGCCATCGGCACGCAGAAGGTCGCCTTGCCGTCGTCGGTCGTCCAGGCAGACTTGGCGACGTCGGAGAAGTTTTCCATGCCGGGCAGGCTGGCGAGGTCGGCAAGCTGGCCCTTGTTGTAGAGTTCGAGCGAGGCGTCGAACGGGCGGCAGGTGATGAGGTCGCCGGCGGAACCGGCATCGAGCTTGGCGTTCAGCGCGGCGTTGTACTCGGTCGGCGCGGATGGCGCGAAGGTGACCTTGACGCCGGGGTTTGCCTTTTCGAAGGCGGGGATCAGCTTTTCCTGCCAGATGGCAAGATCGTCATTGCGCCAGCTTTCGACGGTAAGCGCGGCGTCCTGGGCGGCAGCGAACCCGGCCGAGCCGAGGATGCTGGTTGCCATCAGAAGCGTGGTTAGTGCCGTACGTTTCATTTTGGTTCTCCCTGTTGACCTGTTCAGGTTCGATTTTGATGAGAGCCCTCGCCCTCCTCCATTCTCGACAAGGCGGGCGAAATCTCGGCTCGCATTTTCGAGCAGTCTCAATGCTGCGCCGGCATTCGAATGCCGGTGGCAGGCAGGATCGCGTCCACGTCGGAGAAGAACTGATGCATGATCGCAGGCGGCTGCACTTGCAACGCGCCGGCCCTTTCGTGCACCATTCCGGTACGCGCTTCGACCATCAAATCTCCTCCCTGGATCGACAATACCAAAAAAATACCACTTGTCCAGCCGCGTTAACATTTTTGCTGGCTGCCGCAAGGTGAGGTCAGTAAAACGATTTAAATTCAATGATTTCGCAATTGCGACCCGGTGAAAAGAAATTAACCCTTGGCTATTGGTATTTTATTGGTATCATAGTCATTGAGGAGACTTCACAGTGAATCTGGTGCTCGGAATAGATGGCGGCGGCACAAGCTGCAGGGCCGCATTGGCGACGGCTTCCGGCGATGTCGTCGGCCGCGGCAAGAGCGGCCCGGCCAACATCATGACCGATCTGGACGGCGCCCGCCACAACATCGTCGAGGCGGCGCGGCTGGCCTTCGTCGAGGCGAGCATGGACCCCGGCCTCATCCCGGATACGTCTGCGGTACTCGGTCTCGCCGGCACCAATGTGGGCGGCTACAAGCAGCAGCTCGAGGCGATCCTGCCCTTCCGCCGCAGCTTCGTCGAAAGCGACGCGCTGATCGCCATGAACGGCGCGCTCGGCGACCATGACGGCGCCATCGCCATCATCGGCACCGGCTCTATCTTCATGTCGCGCAAGGGCAGCGCCATGCAGACCATCGGCGGCTGGGGTTTTCTGCTCGGCGATCTCGGCGGCGGGGCGCGCATCGGTCGCGACCTGCTGCAGGAAACGCTGCTCGCCCATGACGACATCCGCCCCGGCTCGGCGCTGACGCAGGCCGTGATGGAGAAATTCGCCGGCGATCCGCGCGACATCGTCAAGTTCGGCGCGGCTTCAAAACCGGCCGATTTTGGCACTTTCGCGCCGATGGTGTTCGACCATGCCGGCAAGGGCGACCCGGTTGCCGCGCGCGTGCTCCAGCGCGCCGTCGGCGATCTCGAGGAAGCGCTGGATGCGCTGAAGCTCGAGCCCGGCCAGCGGCTTTGCCTGCTCGGCGGGCTCGCCGGCCTCGTCGCGCCCTATATGTCGGCCCGCTATCAGGCGATGCTGCATACGCCGCTGCAGGATGCGCTGGGCGGCGCCGTGACGATGGCGGCGCGGCTGTTCGGCAATGCCGGAGCGCCTGCCCATGCCTGACGTCGCGGAACAGATTTTCTCGACCGTGAAGGCCTCGGCGCGCAACGGCGCGCCGCTCTACCTGCAACTGAAGAAGAGTATCGAGGACGCGGTGCAGCGCGGCGTCATCGGACCGGGCGATGCCTTGCCGTCCGAGCGCGATATCGCAGTGAAGGCTGATGTATCGCGCGTGACCGTGCGCAAGGCGGTGCAGGATCTGGTCAAGGGCGGCATTCTGGTGCAGCGCCACGGCTCCGGCACCTTCGTTGCGCCGCGCGTCGAGCGTGTCGAACAATCGCTGTCGCGGCTGACCTCGTTCACCGAGGACATGGCGCGGCGCGGCATGGCGGTCACGTCGACATGGCTCGATCGCGGCGTCTATCCACCGTCGCCCGACGAAATCATGGTGCTCGGCCTGTCGGCCAAGGAACTGGTCGCCCGCATCAGCCGCCTGCGCATCGCCAACGACACGCCGCTGGCGATCGAACGCGCTTCGCTTTCGGCGACCGTTCTGCCGGACCCGACCGCCATCGGCTCCTCGCTCTATGCGGTGCTGGAGCGCACGGGAAACCGTCCCGTTCGCGCCGTGCAGCGGATTTCCGCAGCCAATCTCGGCGACGCCGACGCAAAACTGCTCGACGTGCCGCCCGGTTCGGCCAGCTTGAACATCGAGCGGATTTCCTATCTGGCGACCGGCAAGGTCATCGAATTCACCCGCTCCATCTATCGCGGCGACGCCTACGACTTCGTCGCCGAACTGCGCCTGGCGGGTTCGGAATAGCATCTCGGAGACTGTAATTGACTGACACCACCCATATGCGGCGCGAAATCGTCGAAATACCCGACGCCGTGGCACGACTGCTCGACGGTTCGGGGCAGGCGCTGACCGAAGCCGGCCGCGACATCAGGGAGCGCGACCCGCGCTTCATCGTCACCGTCGCGCGCGGCTCTTCCGACCACGCTGCCTCGTTTCTCAAATATGCCATCGAACTCACCGCTGGTCTCGCCGTCGCTTCGGTTGGTCCCTCGGTTGCCTCGATCTATGGCGCGAAACTTCGCCTCGCCGGTTCCGCCTGCCTGGCAATCTCGCAGTCCGGCAAGAGCCCGGACATCGTCGCCATGGCCGACGCCGCCCGCAAGGCCGGTTCGCTGACAATTGCACTGACCAACACGCCGGACTCGCCACTGGCAAAAGCGTCCGACCACACGATCGACATTCTGGCCGGCGTCGAAAAGAGCGTTGCGGCGACCAAGACCTTCATGAATTCGGCTGTCGCCGGGCTGGCGTTGATGGCGCATTGCACCAATGACGACGCGCTGATGAATGCGCTGCGCGACCTGCCGGTGCATCTGGCAAAGGCGGTCGATTGCGACTGGATGGAACTGGCCGCAGCACTTGCCGATGAAAGCTCGCTGTTCATTCTCGGCCGCGGCCCGTCCTTCGCCATCGCCAACGAGGCGGCGCTGAAGTTCAAGGAAACCTGCGCCATGCATGCCGAATCCTACAGCGCGGCCGAGGTCATGCACGGCCCGCTGGCACTGGTGCGCCCCGGCTTTCCGGTGCTGGCGCTGGCGGCGCGGGATGCTTCCGAGCCGTCCATGGCCGATGTCGTCGGCCAGCTTGCCGAAAAACGCGCGGCGGTCTTCATGACATCGGAAAAAGCAGGTAAGGCAACGCGCCTGCCCTATGTCGCCACCGGCCACCCGCTGACCGACCCGCTGGCGCTGATCGTTTCCTTCTACGGCTTCGTCGAGGCCTTCGCCCGCCATCGCGGGCTGAACCCCGACGAACCGAGAAACCTGAGAAAAGTGACCGAGACCCTATGACCGACAGTTTTGCCATCGCCGGCGCACGCATTTTCGACGGACAGGCGTGGCATGAAGACTCCGCGCTTATCGTTCGCGACGGCAGTGTCGAGCGCATCGTGCCGCGCGGCAGCCTGCCTGCTGGCATCCGGCTGATCGAACTCGAAGGCGGCATGCTTGCGCCTGGTTTCATCGACCTTCAGGTCAATGGCGGCGGCGGGGTGATGCTGAATGACGGCCCCAGCGTGGAGGCGATCCGCACCATCTGCGCGGCCCACGTGCCTTTCGGCACCACGGCGCTGCTGCCGACGCTGATTACCGACACGCCGGAAATCACCGAGGCAGCAATTGCCGCCGGTGCGCAGGCAGCGTTGCAGAAAGTGCCGGGCTTCCTCGGCCTTCATCTCGAAGGCCCGCATCTTTCCAAGGCCCGCAAGGGGGCGCATGACCCGGCGCTGATCAGGCCGATGACGGACGGGGACGAAACCCGGCTGATCGCGGCACGCGAAAAAATGCCGGTGCTTCTGACCACGGTCGCGCCCGAATCGGTCGATGAACGCCGCGTTGCCGGGCTTACGAGTGCCGGCGTCATCGTCAGCCTCGGCCATTCCGACACCAGCTACTTGACGGCGCAATCCATGGCTGCCGCCGGCGCTACCATGGTCACGCATCTGTTCAACGCGATGAGCCAGATCGGCAATCGCGAACCGGGTCTCGCCGGCGCTACGATCGACACCGGCACGCTGTCGGCCGGATTGATCGCCGACGGCATCCATGTCGACCCCGCGACCATCAAAATTGCGCTGCGCGCCAAGCAGGGACCGGCGCGGATATTCCTCGTCACCGACGCCATGGCGACCATCGGCACAGACATGAAGTCATTCACGCTGAACGGCCGAACGATCCGCCGCGAGAATGGCCGGCTGACACTGGAGGACGGCACGCTGGCGGGCGCCGATCTCGACATGATTTCGGCGGTGCGTTTCATGCACGAGACCATCGGACTTGAGCTCGACGAGGCGCTGCGCATGGCCTCGCTTTACCCGGCCCAGAGTGTCGGGCAGGCCCATCGCCTCGGCCATCTCGGCGAAGGCACTGCCGCCAGCATCGTGCATCTGTCGGACGCGCTGGATGTGGAAGGCGTGTGGATCGAGGGCGAGAAGGTTTTCGGCGGCGCTTTCCCTCCCCGGTGAGGCGCGGTCGCCAAGGGCGGCAAATCGATAAATCGTTGTCGATTGGCCTGCTTTGATGGTTCTGCGCCCTTCCCTTTGCTCGTGCTGCGACCCGAGGATGACGAACTGGGTGTTTGGCTCTCGCTAATCGCCAACGCCTGAGATTGGCGGCAAGCCTAAATGCAATTCGTCATTCTCGACCTCGTGAGCGAGGAACGAGCGGAGAGTGTCGGGAATCCATGCCGGAATGGAGAAGAGCGTCGGCGGTGCAGAATTTAATACGAACAGAAACCGAGCCGTATTTGACGAGGCGCGGACCAATCGAGCCTACGCGGACTTCGCTCGCCTTAGGGACGACGACACCACGGACGTAACCGCCAGCTATCGATGCTTAAGCTTGCCGCCCAAGATTTTCGGAGGAAACGGGAAAAGCGAGCGACACCCGCCGCCCGCCAAAAACTCAGCCGACGAAAGCGCGTTCGACGACGAAGGTCGAGGGGTGGCTGAGGGAGCCTTCGTCGAAGCCGAGGCTTTCGGCGAGTTCCTTGACGTCCTTCAGCATATGCATCGAGCCGCAGATCATGATGCGGTCGGTTTCCGGGTTCAGCTTTTCGATGCCGAGATCGGAATAGAACTTGCCCGAGCCGATCAGCGCCGTGATGCGGCCCATGTGGGAGGATTCTTCGCGCGTCGTCGTCGAATAGAGCGTGACGCGGCCATGGGTGAGTTCGCCGATCAGCGGATCGTTCTCCAGCCCTTCGACCAGCTCCTTGCCATAGGCAAGCTCGGCCACATCGCGGCAGGTGTGGGTGAGGATGACCTGATCGAACTTTTCATAAGTGTCGGGATCGCGCAGCAGGCTGGCGAAGGGGGCCACGCCGGTGCCGGTCGAGATCATGAACAGGCGCTTGGCCGGGGTCAGCGCGTCGACCACCAGCGTGCCTGTCGACTTCTGGCGCATAAGCACGGTGTCGCCGGGCTGGATCTTCTGGAGATGCGAGGTCAGCGGGCCGTCCGGCACCTTGATCGAGAAGAATTCCAGTTCCTCGTCCCAGGCTGGGCTGGCGACCGAATAGGCGCGGAACACCGGCTTCTCGGCATTGGGCAGGCCGATCATGACGAACTCGCCCGAGCGGAAGCGCAGCGACTGCGGCCGGGTGATGCGGAAGGAGAACAGCCGGTCGGTATAGTGCTTGACCGAGACAACGGTCTCGGCGTGAACATTGGCCGGAATCGGGAAATCGAGCGGCTTGGCGCCGACGGTATTCAGGGCAGTCGCGGTGTTCATCGAAACCAAACCTTGTGCCTGCGGCGGCGCAAAAACATCGCCTTGCGAACCATGGCCTGACTGCCCGGCGCGCCACCACAAATCCCGAAACGGTATACTCTTGTGTCCGAAATTTATTAGTATACAAACGATATTGACGTCAAGATAGCGACGTGAAACACCTTTCCAATCTACTTCCCATCCTTAGGCCGTACATTTCGGGTTTCGAGCATGGTTGAGAATTATTCCTCAAATGCCGGAAGTGTGGTCGCCGGTATCGATGTCGGCGGGACCTTTACCGACCTGCTGATGATCGATGGCAGAAGCGGTGGCCGGGTGCACATCGCCAAGACGCCGACCACCGTCCACAACCAGGCTTTCGGCGTGGTTTCGGCCCTTGCCGACACCGGCTTTCCCATTCCCGAGATCGACCTGATCGTGCATGGCACGACCACCACCACCAATGCCGTGCTGGAGCGGCGGCTAGCGCGCACCGGCATGATCACCACGCGCGGCTTTCGCGACGTGATCGAGCTTGGCCGACGCACGCGGCCGCAGGCCTACGGCATGACAGGCGTGTTCGTGCCGGTCATTCCGCGCGACTTGCGGCTTGAAGTGTCGGAGCGCGTCGAGGCGTCCGGCGCGGTGCGGATCCCGCTCGACGAGGCTGAGATGCGAGAGGCCGTGCGGCGGCTGATCGAGGCCGGCTGCGAATCCCTCGTCATCCATTTTTTGCACGCCTACGCAAATCCAGAGCACGAGAAACGTGCAGCCGAGATCGCGAGGGAAAGCTGGCCGAACGGCTACATCACCACCGGCCACGCGCTGCTTTCGGAGGCGCGCGAATTCGAGCGCGGCGTGACAGCTGCCGTCAACGCCTCGGTGCAGCCGATCCTCGAGCGCTATGTCGAGCGGCTGCGCACGGAGCTGGAAGCGCGCGGCTATGGCCGCGATTTCCTGATCATGAACGGCAATGGCGGCATGATCTCGGCCCGCTTCGTCACACGTGAATCAGCCAAGACGGTGATGTCCGGTCCGGCCTCCGGCGTGATCGCGGCGGCATATACCGGCAAGCGCGCCGGCTATGAAAACCTCGTCACCTACGACATGGGCGGCACCTCGACCGACGTGGCGCTGATCCAGAACGCCGAGCCGGCGGTGTCGAACGAAACCGAGATCGAATATGCGATGCCGATCCATGTGCCGATGGTGGCGGTGCACACCGTGGGCGCCGGCGGGGGCTCGATCGCGCGCGTCGATGCGTCGGGACTGATCCAGGTCGGGCCGGAAAGTGCAGGGGCCAATCCCGGTCCGATCTGCTACGGGCGCGGCGGCACGGAACCGACTATCACCGACGCCAATCTTGTGCTGGGGCGGCTCGACCCGAAAAAGCTGCTGGCGGTGGAAAACCCGGTAACGGTCGAGCATGTGCGCGCGATCTTTGCTGACAAGATCGGGCGCGCGACCGGCCTTGACGGTGTGGCTGCGGCGGGTGCCGTCCTGCGGCTCGGCAACATGAAGATGGCGGGCGCGATCCGCATGGTTTCGGTGGCGCGCGGCCACGACCCGCGCGACTTCGCGCTGTTCGCTTTCGGCGGTGCAGGGCCCTTGCACGCAACAGCGCTTGCTCGCGAACTCGGCCTGCCGAAAGTGCTGGTGCCGGCGCGACCGGGCATCACCAATGCGCTCGGCTGCGTCGTTGCCGACCTGCGCCACGATTTCGTCAACACCGTCAACCAGCCGGTGGCGAGCGTGGACGAGGCCCGTATTGCGGAAATCCTGGAAAGGCATCGCGAGGAGGGTGCGGCGCTGATCGCCAAGGAGGCCGTGAAGCCGGAAAGCATTCGGGTGACGCATTCGGCCGACATGCAGTTCGTTGGCCAGACCCATATTCTCAACGTACCGCTGCCGTCGGCGCAAGTGGACCGCGCCACGCTGCAGAGCCTGTTTGAAAAAGCCTATTTTGCCCGCTTCAAGGTCGAGCTTCCGGAGATCCGCGCCAATCTCGTCAACCTCAACACCTCGGTCACCGGCGTGCGTCCGGCAGTCGATCTTTCGCGGCTGATCGACCCGGCGGGGCGGGCCGCGACATTGGAAGGCGCGCTGCGCGAGACGCGGCCGGTCTGGTATGATGGCGCATGGCACGACACGCCGGTCTACGCCCGCGAAAAGCTGCCGCTGGATGCTGAGATCGAGGGGCCGGCCATACTGGAGCAGATGGACGCGACGACGGTGCTGGAGCCTGGTGATAAGGCGCGGTCGGATGCGGATGGGAATATTGTGATCGAGGTGGGGAAGTTATGAAGCGGAACCCCCTCTTCGTCGCGCTTCGCGCGCCACCTCTCCCCCTTACAGGGGGCGAGGAACCCAAGCCTTGGCAGGTTCGAGAAAACGTTGCGGCAGCGGTTCCTCGCCCCCATGAAATGCGGGAGAGGTGGCGCGCGAAGCGCGACGGAGAGGGGGTGCTTGCCCCATCCTTGTTGTACTCGGCCGGAGCCTGATCATGTCGCTCGACGCCATCACCCTTTCCGTCATCCAGGCAGCGCTCCAACAAACCTGCGACGAGATGGACCTGACCTTCAGCCGTGCCGCCTTCTCGCCGGTCATCGCCGAGGCCAATGACCGTTCCGACGGCATCTATTCGGCCGAGGACGGCTCGCTGATCGCGCAGGGTTCGCAGGGCCTGCCGGTGTTCGTCGGCGTCATGCAGTATTCGACGCGCACGATCATCGAGATGATCCGCGACGGCAGATGCGCAGCCCCGGAAGAGGGCGACATCTATATCGTCAATGATCCTTATCTCGGCGGCACGCATCTGATGGATGTGCGCTTCGCCATGCCGGTGTGGCGCGGGGGCAAGATCTTCTGCTGGCTCTCCAACACCGGCCACTGGCCCGACATCGGCGGCTCGGTGCCGGGTGGGTTTTCGGCCTCGGCGACGGCGGTGGAGCAGGAGGGTCTGCGCCTGCCGCCGGTAAAACTGTTCAAGAAGAAGATGCTCGATCAGGAGATCTATTCGATCATCTGCTCCAACATCCGCGTTGCCGACCAGCGCATCGGCGATATTCGCGCCCAGGCAGCAGCGCTTTATGTCGGACAGGATCGGCTGTTTGCGATCCTGGATCGTTACGGTGACGAAACGGTGGTCGAGTCCATTGCCGAGCTGCGCAGGCGCGCTGCAGAGCAGATGCGCGCGTATATCGCGCCGATCCCGGATGGCACCTACCGCTCGAAGGCCTTCGTCGATTCCGACGGCGTGGTCGACCAGCCGCTGACGATCGCGCTGGCGATCGAGAAGAACGGCGATACGCTGACCTTCGATTTCGAGGGATCGAGCCCACCCTGCATCGGCCCGATGAACAGCGTGCTGGCGACAACCTTGTCGTCCGTCTATCTCGCCATGCGCCACATTTTCCCCGACGTGCCGATCAGCGCCGGGGCCTTCGAGCCGCTGGAGGTGAAGCGGCCGGAGGGAACGTTCCTCGACGCCAGATACCCGCGCCCGGTTTCCGGCTGTGCGGCAGAGGTGTCGCAGCGCATCGCCGAGGCGGTGTTTGCCGCCATGGTGCAGGCAGTGCCCGAAAAAGTGACGGCAGCACCCGCCGGCTCCAGCGGTAATTTCGCACTCGGCGGCAGCGACCCGGTGCGGGGCAGGGACTACGTCATGTACCAGATCTCCGGCGGCGGCTATGGCGGCAATCTTTCCCATGATGGCCTTTCCAATGGCTGCTCGACCATCGGCATTTCGAAATCGCCGCCGGTGGAAATCATGGAACAGGCCTATCCCGTGCTCTACCGCCACTATGCACTGCGCGAAGGCTCGGGCGGTGCGGGCGAGCATCGTGGCGGCTTCGGGCTGGCCTATGAGGTGGAACTGCTGCGCGGCGAGGCGCGCGCATCGTTCGTCATGGACCATGGCCGCGTCGGGCCGCAGGGCGCGCGCGGCGGCAGCGATGGCGCGGTCAATTCGGTGACTGTTTATCGTGGCGGCGAGGCGCATGTGCCGCCGCATCTGTCGAAGGAGCAGGACATTCCGCTGAAGGCCGGCGACCGCGTGCAGGTCGGCACGCCCGGCGGTGGCGGCTATGGCGATCCCTTCAGGCGCGATCCTGAACTGGTGCTGCGCGATGTCCGGCTTGGCTACTACACCGCCAAGCAGGCAGCGGCGATGTTCGGCGTTGCGGTGGTGGCAGATACGATCGACCGGGAGGCGACGCAGGAACTGCGGGAAACACCCGCTGCCTGACTTATCCTTGGCGGGGCACTGTCCCAAAAATCATAGCGAGCGTCGCATCCTTGCAGGCCCTGTTTCCTGTGTGGGATAAAATTCCCCGATAATCATAATGAGGGGAATTCAAGAATGCGCTGTCTTGTGCTTGCTGCTTCCGCCTTTGCGCTCATGCTCGGTTCTGCCGCCGCCGAAGGCGGAAAATTGAAGCTCGGCACCGAGGGCGCCTACCCGCCCTTCAACTACGCCACCGCCGACGGCAAGCTTGCCGGCTTCGATATAGATATCGGCAATGCGCTCTGCGAAGAAATGAAGGTCGAATGCGAATTCGTCGTCCAGGATTTCGACGGTTCGATTCCCGCACTTCAGGCCGGAAAATTCGACGCCATCATCAACATCACCATCACGCCGGAGCGGGCGGAGAAGGTCGATTTCACCCACAAATACTACCAGACGCCGCCGGCCATCGCCGTGCCGAAGGATTCGCCGCTTACAGGCGCCACGCCGGAAGACCTCAAAGGCAAGGTGCTGGGCGTGCAGAACGCCACCATTCACGCCAACTTCGCCGAGAAGGAATATGCCGGCTCCGAGGTCAAGTCCTACCCGACCGGCGATGATGCCCGCGCCGACATGGCCAATGGCCGCGTCGATGCGGTGATGGACGGCTCGATCATCCTGACCGAATGGCTGAAGACCGATGCCGGCGCCTGCTGCAAGCTGCTCGGCACGCTGACGCCCGACCCGGCTGTGCATGGCCCCGGTGTCGGCATCGCGCTGCAGAAGGGCAACAAGGAATTGACCGAAAAGCTGGACGCCGCAATCGACGCGCTGCGCGCCAACGGCAAATACAAGGAAATCAACGACCGGTATTTTTCCTTCGACGTCTACGGTGGCTAGAAGGCTAAATCTTCTGCGCCGTCTTCATGCCCTTCAGATGCGTGCATTTGATCTTCACATATTCGCCGGGACGCTGCCTGGCGAATGAGGTCGACGCGATCAGCGCCTGGCCCTGCATGCCGCAGGAAATGGCGCTGGCCGTTTGCGGGCCGCTGATGACGTCGAGGGCGGTTTCCATCTGGCAGTCGACCGGGGAAACATTGACCGAACAAACGAGGATCATGATCTGGAGCATGCATTCACGCCTTTCCGTGAAACGGTTGCTCCTCCCAGGGTTCTTACTCAGCCTATGCTGATTTTGTTGCGTTGCAACATAAAATATCGCACTGCAGCACACGCAAGTGTCGCATGCACCATACAGCGCATTAGCTATCTCTAATCTGGGCGCGGCGCTTTCAAAAATCGATTCCGATCTTTGGGGTATGCCTCAGCCTTTCGCGTGTCTGCAAGCGGCTCAAGCCATCTTGGCCAGCAGCTTCAGGAAGGTGCCGATTTCCTTCGGCGTCAGCGGCGCAAGCGTTTCCTCGGTTATTTTCTGCGCTAGGGGTATCAGCCGCTCCACCATGGCGCGGCCCTCCACCGTCAGGCTGACCAGCAGCCGGCGCTTGTCGACCTCGTGCCTGGAAAGCTCGACCAGCCCGCGCGCCTTCAGCCGGTCGATCACGCCCTTGACGGTCGCCGCATCCATGGCGATCAGCGTGCCGAGCTGGTTCTGCGAGGTCTCGCCGACGTCATGCAGCTTGGCGAGTGCCGCGAATTGCGGCGGCGTCAGGTCGCCGATATGCGCGGCAAAGATGGAGACATGGCGCTGATGCGCCTTGCGCAGGATGAAGCCGACCTGCTCCTGCAGATGATATTCGCCTTCTGTCTCGTCGGCTTCGACAAGCTTCAGGAGATTGTCTTCCCCGGTCATCGCTGCCCGTCCCAGACCTTGATGTCCTTGGCCTCAAGCCCGCCCATGCGGCTATGAATACGCGGACCGCAGGCCATGGCAAGGCAGAACAGGATTTCGTCCGGCCGTGGGCCGTCGGCGATGCCGACCTCCATGGCGTCGAAATGGCTGCGCACATAGGCGGCGTTGGTGTGGCCAAGCGGCAAGTCGAGGCGAGAGCCGAAAGCACCGACCTTCATCGCCGACGGCACGATGGCCTTCGCCTGGCCGAGCCGTTCGCGCATGGCATAGCCGCCCGGCACATGCCACAGCGCGCCATGCTCGATCTCGCCGGCGGTGCCGACGATGGCGCCCTTGCCGTAGCCGTCGATGGCCTTGATGTCGCGGCCCAGCGCCTCGATCATCCTGTCGGTCAGGAGCAGGCCGAGTGGCTTCAGATCGTCCATCGCGTTCTGCAGTTCCTCGGCATAGCGACCGGCGAAAGGGTTCTTCACGACGGCCAGCCCGGCCACGCGCCGGCGCGGTTCCTGGGAGACAGGGCCGCCCTCGTGAAAAATCTCTTCGGTCAGAATGGCGATCTTACGGATCGGGAATTCAGGCATGGTGGATGTCTTTCGATGTTTGTCGGGTGTGGCGATCGGGCAGTGTTTGCGGTCGTCCGGCAGGGTAGGGAGGGGCAACGTGGCGCGTCGATACTTCAGGATGAACTTCCCCGCAGAGGCGACTATCGCCACCCAGAAACAGCGCCGCCGCTTCGATCAATCCGCCGCGGCGAAAGTCTTCCGCAACATCAAGGCCGCGCGCAAGCGCAGCTTCCACCTCGGCAGAGTTGAGCGTCCCAACATCCACCGTCACAAGCCGGCCGCCAAGATCGCTGTCGGGAGCAAGCTCCCGCGCCGGTCGCCGCTCGATCGCGACATGCCCCGGCAAGTCGACTGCATTCGCGATCAGCGTCGCAGCCGCATCGGCTTCCGCCGCCGTGCGCGCCAGAACAGTCACCGCATCGGCGATGCCGAGCGAATGGCTGCGCCCGCGCCAGCCGGAGGTGGCGATGCCGCCTATCCCGTCTTCTGCGCAAATGGTGATGCGGTCGGCAAAGCCGTGGCCGGTACCGGCGATGGCCAGCGTCATCGTTTCGCCCGGGGCGAGATGCAGTGCAATGTCGCCGCCATTGTTGATATAGGCCTTTTGCAGCCTCCGCCCCGCAAGCATCGCGGCAAGGATTTCCTCGGCCACCGAGCCGGCGACGGCGGCCATCGGCGTGATGAAATTTTTCTCGGCAAGGCGGCTGACGGCGGCCTCCATGCGCCGGGCTACCGGGCTGGCAAAGGCGCGCGGCTGTGTGCTTGCAGGCCGGCGCAGCTCCGGCAGTTCGGCGACGAGTTCGGTCAGCACCGTCTGGAACCGAGAGACGGCCTGTTCATACGCGGCGCGCACCTCGGCCGCCTCACCAAACGCCTCGACGATCAGGTCGATCGGACCGTGATTGAGGTGAAGGCGCTTGCCGTCCACCAGCCAGGATGCCTGCGGACCGTTCATCGATCCGGGCTTTCGCCGGCGAGGCGCAGTTGCGCCAGCGGCGGCCATGGATTGTCAGTCGGCGCGTCTTTGCGGCCGCGGGCATTGAAATATTCGCCGCCCTTGGCGAGGACATCGTCGACGCTGCGGATTTCATCGGCATAGCCGCCAAGGCGAAGATAGTCGTCGCGCCGCAGCGTGAATTCGATCGGCGCGACGAGAGCTGGCGTCGGCACATAGCCGAAGGCGTTTTCCGGCACGCGCATGACATCGACCATCAGCGTGATGCCGCCGCCGGGCCAGACATAGACCGGCGCGCCACCGACCGTGACATAGGTTTTCAGGCCCTGCACCGAGCGGGTCAGGTTGACCGGATTTTCCACCACACCGGCGCGTAAGCTACCGCCGGCACCGCCGACGAACAGCACTGTGCACAGCGCCGGCTCGCAATTGTCCTCGATCAGCCCGACCGATTTGCGCAGCCGCTCGGGGAACGGTTTTTCGACTGGTTTCAAATCGTCGTTCAGTTCGAAATAGGCGAACTGCTCGCCGGTGGTCGAGACCATCAGCAGCGACAGGCCGGACCGCGCGCCCTTCTTCGGGTTCCATTCGCCGAGGATCGACAACGGGTCGGAAATCGTCGTGCCGCCCCAGCCGAGGCCGGGTTCCGAGACCTTGAAATAGCGGCCGGGCGTCGAGCGGCGGCCGAGGATTTTTATGCCCGTGTCCTCCCAGCCCAGCACCTTGCCGGCCTGATGCTCGGAGACGACGCCGGTGATGTGGTCGTCGACCACCACAACCTCGTCGACCAGCCCGCGCCACTGCGTGGCAAACATGCCGATGGTGGCCGAGCCGCAGCCGACGCGCATGCGGTGCTCGGCCTGGCCGTCGATCACCGGGGCCTTGCCGGCTTCGACAATGACGGTTGCGCCGCCGTCGATGGCAAGCTCCACCGGCTTGCGGTTGCAGAGGTCGAGCATGGTGGCGCAGGTGACGCGGCCTTCCGATTTGGAGCCGCCGGTCAGGTGGTGCACGCCGCCGAGCGATAGCATCTGCGAGCCATATTCGCCGGTGGTGACATGGCCGACCGCCTCGCCCTCGGCCCGCACAATCGCCGTTTCAGGGCCGAGGAAACGATCGGTGTCGATCTTTATCTTCACGCCGCAATAGGAAAAAATACCCTCAGTGACGACCGTCACCAGATCGACGCCCTCGACCTCCTGGCTGACGATGAAGGGGGCAGGCTTGTAGTCTGGATAGGTGGTGCCTGCGCCGATCGCCGTGACGAAGCGGCGGCCGCTATTGACCAGCTCGCCATTCCATTCTTCGCCTTCGCCAGCAAAGGGCACCACCGCGCCGCCGGTCCCGGCGCTGTGCTCGAGGATGGTCAACGGGTCGCAGCGCACGATGCGCCCGCCTGTATTACCGTAGCGGTCACACGCGCCGGTGCGACCCTCGGCGATGTAGCACATGACCGGGCAGGCATCGCAGCGGATCTTTTCCGCCACCTGCTTTTCGCCGGGATCATGGGTGTCGAAGCGTTCGGCAAGCTCGCTCATGGCGCGATGTTCCCGATTGTCGATAGACCCCCACCCCTAGCCCCTCCCCACAAGGGGGAGGGGGACTTTGTTGGGCTGCCGGCTGCCAGCAGATCACGAGTGAGATCGGCCTCGATATTCCCCTCCCCCTTGTGGGGAAGGGTTAGGGGTGGGGGTGCATCGCAGCGGTTGGATAAGACTTTCATGTCTCGGCCTCTGCCTCCCGGATCGCCGCGCGTATCCGGCTCGGCGTCGCCGGCACCTTGGTCACCAGAACGCCCGTTGCATGGCGGATGGCGTTGAGGATGGCCGGCGCGGTCGGGATCAGCACGTGCTCGCCCAAACCCTTGGCGCCAAACGGTCCTTCCGGGTCCGGAACTTCCACCAGGATGGTTTCGATCGGCGGCACGTCGCCGATGGTCGGGATGAGGTAGTCGTGCAGGTTCTCGGTGCGGCCGGGGATGTATTCCTCCATCAGCGCCATGCCGATGCCCTGGGCAATGCCGCCTTCGATCTGGCCTTCGACGAGCAGTGGGTTGATGGCGCGGCCGACATCGTGTGCGGCGGTGATCTTGATCAGCTTGACCGTGCCGAGCTTGAGGTCGACTTCGAGCTCGGCGATCTGCGCGCCATAGCCATATTGGGCGTAGGGCGTGCCCTGGCCTTTTTCGTCCAAGGGGAGCGTCGGCGGATCGTAGGTCTCCTGCGCGCCGAACACAAAACCGTCAGCGTCCGCGGGAAGGCTGGCGAGATCGATGCGGCGGGTGGCCTCGCCCTCGCGGATGACGAGTACCGCACCATCGAATTGCAGCGTCGCGCGCTCGGAAACATTGGCGAAACGCAGGATCTTTTCGCGCAAGCTCCGGCCCGACTTCTCCGCCGCCTTGCCCGAGACGAAGGTCTGGCGCGAGGCGGAGGTCTTGCCGGCGTCGGGCGTGATCGCGGTGTCGGCGCTGCGCAGCACGACCAGCGACAGCGGCACGCCGAGCGCATCGGCGGCGATCTGCGAGATCACGGTGTTGGAGCCCTGGCCGATATCGACAGCGCCCTGATGCAGCACGACCTTGCCGGCGGGCGAAATGCCGATCTTGATCGTCGAGGGGTTGGGCAGGGAAGTGTTGCCGCAGCCATACCAGCAGGAAGCAACGCCGACGCCGCGTTTTTTCGCGTCGTTTCCGGCGTTGAAGTTTTCGGCGTCGGCCAGCGCACGCGCCCAATGCAGCTTCAGGGCTTCGAGGCAATCGGCGATGCCGACGCCAGCCTTGAGGATCTGCCCCGTCACTGTTTCGGAACCGTTCCGAAGCGCATTTTTCAGGCGAAAATCCAGCCGATCCATGCCGAGTTTTTCCGCCAGCGCGTCGTAGAGTGTCTCCTGCATGATGGTCGCCTGCGGCACGCCGAAGCCGCGAAACGCGCCGGCAATCGGGCCGTTGGTGTGGATGGCGCGGCCAAGGGCGCGATAGTTCGGCGTGGCATAGGGGCCGGAAGCGTGGACGGGCACGCGGTTGGCCACCGTTGGGCCCCAACTCGCATAGGCACCGGTGTTGAAATCGCCGAAAAACACCATGCCGGTGACGCGGCCCTCGGCATTCGCGCCGATGGTCGCCTTCATCGAGGCGGGATGGCGTTTCGTGGTCGACATCATGGATTCGTTGCGGCTGTAGGCAAGGGCTGCCGGCCGGCCGGTCTTCATCGCGACGAGGCCGATCAGCGGCTGCAGCGACACGTCCAGTTTGGAGCCGAAACCGCCGCCGGTCGCAGTCGGCACGATGCGCACTTTTTCCGGCGCAAGGCCGAGCACTTTCGCCGTGTCGTCGCGGTCCATAAACGGCGCCTGCGTGCAGGCGGTGACGACCAATGTGTCGCCGTCCATGTACGCGAAACCGGCTTCCGGCTCGATATAGGCGTGCTCGACGAAGGAGGTTTCGATCTCGCCGGACACGGTATGCGCTGCCTTGGCGAGTGCAGCCTCCGGGTCGCCCCGTTCGACAAAACCTTGGGTGAGCAGATTGTGTTCGCGGTTCGGGTGGATCAGGTGCGCATGCTCCGCCTGCGCCTCGCAGGGCTGAAGCATGTGCGGCAGTTCGGTCCAGATGATGGGGAATTTCGTCAGGTCGAGCGAGGCGATTGCCTCCCGCTCGCCGGCAACCAGCGCCACCGCCTCGCCACGAAAGCGCGCGGTGGTCTCGGCAAGCGCGGGCTGGTCGGCAAAGGGCGGGATGACACCAAAGCAGTTTTTGCCGGGAATGTCCGCCGCCGTGAAGATCCCGACGATGCCGGGTTTTTTTGCCTTGTAGGCTTCGAGATCGCCGAAGGCGAAAGCAGCGTGGTAGTGTGGCGAGCGAATGACGGCGACGGCAAGTGCGTCGGCGGGAAAGCTGTCGCCGCCGAATTTTTCGGCCCCGGTTACCTTGGGGATGCCGTCGAGACGGATGGGGGAGGAACCGACGGCGTGGCCGGTTTCGGGGAGACGGCGGTTGAGGGTGCGCGGAAGCGCAATGTCTGCGGTAGCCTTCTGCGATGGCGCGCTCCGTGCACCACCCCCCTCTGGCCTGCCGGCCATCTCCCCCGCAAGGGGGGAGATCAGCAGCTCTGCGGTTTCACCCCCTCCTGCAATGTCGAAGATTGGCGAGGAGGCCGATGACCGAGTAATCTCCCCCCTTGCGGGGGAGATGGCCGGCAGGCCAGAGGGGGGTGGTTCAGAATCAGGTGAGGCGGGAATGAATCCCCCAGCCCCCATCACCGCCGCCACGATCTTCCGATACCCGGTGCAGCGGCAAAGAATGCCGCCGAGCGCATCCTGTACCTCCATCTCGGTTGGGTGCGGGTTCCTGTCCAGCAGCGCGGTGCCTGCCACCAGCAGCGCCGGCGTGCAGATGCCGCATTGGGCGGCGCCATGTTCGAGGAACGACGCCTGCAGCGCCGAGAGCTTTCCGTTGGCAAGCCCCTCGACGGTGCGCACGGACGCGCCCGCAACCGACGCCGCCGGCACGAGGCAGGCGCAGACCGGTTCGCCGTCGATGAGCACCGTGCAGGCGCCGCAATCGCCGGCATCGCAGCCGACCTTGGTGCCGGTCAGGCACAACTCGTCACGCAGCAGTGAGGACAGGCGCTGGACCGGCGGCGTCGAGACGGCGACGGCGGCGCCATTGACCTCGAAGGCGATGTCGATGCGCCCGGTGCTCATGCAGCCACCTTCGTCAGAGGATGGTGACCGGAAGCCGCAAGCACGGCGCGGGTAACGATTTCGCGCGCCGCCTCGCGCCGGTATTCGGCAGTGCCGCGCACGTCGTCGATGGGAGCGAGTTCGGGGAGCGACGTGGCAGCGACTGTCTCCGCCAGCGCCGGGCCAATGGGCAGGCCGCGCAAGGCGGCTTCAAGGCCGGTCAGCCGTTTGGCGACGAGCGAGCAGGAGCCGACCGCAACCGCTGCTTCCGCGACGATGCCGTCTTCCACGACGATGCGGGCGGCGGCCATGGCGATGGAGATGACGAGATAACGGCGCGCGCCGAGTTTTACGAAGGCGCTGGTGCCGGCAGTCGCGGATTTCGGGATGCGGATCGCCGTCACCATCTCGCCCGGCTGCAAGGCAGTGCGGCGGTTACCGAGAATGAAGTCCTCGAGCGGCAGGTGGCGCGTTAAACTGGCTGAGCGCAGTTCGACTTCCGCACCCAGCGTGAGCAATGGCGGCACGCCATCGGCGGCCGGCGAGGCGTTGCACAGATTGCCGGCGATGGATGCACGGTTCTGGATCTGCACCGAGCCGACTTCGCGTGCCGCAAGCTTCAGCCCGTCAAAGGCGGCGGGCAGGTCGCGTCGAATGATATCGGTCCAGGTCGTGCGCGCGCCGACGACGATATGCGAGCCAACCTCTGCTATGCCGCGAAGCTCGGATAGCCCATTGATATCAAGAACATTTTCGCTGAGCGGCCTGTTGCCGAGCGCCGGGTAAAAGTCCGTGCCGCCGGCCAGAATGCGCCATGGCCCATCGCTAAGCAGCGCCAGCGCCTCATCGACATTTTTGGGTTTCGCGTAACGGATCACGCAATGCCTCCCGGCGTGGCCGGCGCTCGAAAATTCATTCGCATGCAAATGATATCAAGGTCGCGGAAATTGTCAAAGCGGAGTTTGTAAGCCGTCGTACCGTGCCCGGAATTCGAGCTTTCAACACAATGCCGGTTGACGGCGCGGCAGCTTCCGGACAACGCTTAGCGCGATCATTTTCGGGCCGGAGGTCACATGAAGGAAGAAGCGCTTGTCGTCATCGACGTGCAGAACGATTTTTGCCCGGGCGGCAGCCTGGCGGTGGCAGGCGGCGACGAGATCGTGCCGCTGATCAACGAGATGATCGGCCGGTTCGAGCATGTCGTGCTGACGCAGGACTGGCACCCCGCCGGCCATTCGAGCTTCGCTTCGCAGCATCCCGGCAATCAGCCCTTCGAGACAACGAAAATGCCCTATGGTGACCAGACGCTGTGGCCGGACCACTGCATGCAGGGCACGGTCGGCGCGGCGTTCCACGGGGCGCTGGAATGGACCAGGGCCGAGATCGTCATCCGCAAGGGGTTCCGCAAGACGATCGACAGCTATTCGGCGTTTTTCGAGAACGACCATAAGACACCCACCGGCCTCGGCGGCTATCTGAAGGAACGCGGCATCGGAAGCATTACGCTGGTCGGCTTGGCGACCGACTTCTGCGTGGCCTATTCGGCGCTGGATGCGGTGAAACTGGGGTTCGACACGACCGTGCGGCTGGATGCTTGCCGCGCCATCGATCTCGGCGGCACGCTGGAGCTCATGACGGGGAAGATGCGGGATGCCGGGGTGAAGCTGATTTGAGCGCTGGCGCGCTTTGCCCACATCAGCGGCAGCAATAGCGTTGCGCTCGATCCTTACGACCGGTCTTGCGCAAATCCCGGCTCCGGCGACGTGGACATTCCATCCCTCGCGACAGGCATCAGAAGAATCCCAAAACAGTTGGATGTAAGCAATGCCCTCAAGGGGGAGCGTGACGCCTGTCATTTCACATTCTTCTTGCAAACGATTTGCAATTGCATTGACACCTGCGCAACGGTGCTTTATCTCGAGACATAAGGGCCGGGGCTTCCGCGCGCCCAAACTCCACCCGACAGGATTTTTCATGACAGGCATTCGAGCGTTTCTTGTTTCACTATCTCTCACGGTTCTTGCGGCTATCTCCGCCAGCAGCGCCCAGGCCGCCGACAAGATGAATGTCGTCACCACCTTCACCGTCATTGCCGATATGGCCCGCAACGTTGCCGGAGATGCCGCGACCGTCGAATCCATCACCAAGCCCGATGCCGAGATTCACAACTACCAGCCGACCCCCGGCGACATGATCAAGGCGCAGAAGGCCGACCTGATCCTGTGGAACGGCCTCAATCTCGAAATGTGGTTCGAAAAGTTCTTTGCCAATCTGAGCGAGGTGCCGAGCGTCGTGGTTTCGGAAGGCGTCGAGCCGATGGGCATTGCCGAAGGCCCCTACACCGGCAAGCCGAACCCGCATGCTTGGATGTCGCCCGAGGCAGCGCTGATCTATGTCGAGAACATCCGCAAGGCCTTTGCCGCGCAGGACCCGGACAATGCCGAGGCCTATGCGAAAAACGCTGCCGCCTATTCGGAAAAGATCAAGGCGACCGTCGAGCCGATCCGCGCCGAGATCGCCAGCATTCCGGAAGACCGCCGCTGGCTCGTCACCAGCGAGGGCGCGTTTTCCTACCTCGCCCGCGACTTCGGCCTGAAGGAGCTTTATCTCTGGCCGATCAATGCCGACCAGCAGGGCACGCCGCAGCAGGTTCGCAAGGTCATCGACGCCGTGCGCGCCAACAACATTCCGGCGGTGTTTTCCGAAAGCACCATCTCGGCCTCGCCCGCCGAGCAGGTCGCCCGCGAGACCGGCGCCAAATATGGCGGCGTGCTCTATGTCGACTCGCTGAGCAACGAAGACGGCCCGGTGCCGACCTATCTCGACCTTCTGCGCGTCACCACCGAGACGATCACGAAAGCACTCGTGAAATGAATGCTTTAGCCAGGGCGAACCCAGCCAACGGGACAGAAGACAGCAGCGGGCTTCGCGTCGACAACATCACCGTCACCTACCGCAACGGCCAAACCGCCCTGCGCAATGCGAGCTTCGCCATCCCGACCGGCACCATTACGGCGCTGGTCGGGGTCAATGGCAGCGGCAAGTCGACGCTTTTCAAGTCGATCATGGGCTTCGTGCCGCTGGCCGCCGGCACGGTCGAGATTTTTGGCCAGCCTGCCGCCTACGCCCTGAAGCGCAATGCCGTTGCCTATGTGCCGCAGAGCGAGGATGTCGACTGGAACTTTCCGGTTCTGGTCGAGGATGTCGTGATGATGGGCCGCTACGGCCACATGAACTTTCTGCGCATGACACGGCCGGTCGACCGGCAGGCCGTCGACGAGGCGCTGGAGCGGGTCGGCATGAGCGACTACCGCAAGCGCCAGATCGGCGAGCTTTCCGGCGGCCAGAAGAAGCGTGTCTTCCTTGCCCGCGCACTGGCGCAGGAAGGAAAAATCATCCTGCTCGATGAGCCGTTCACCGGTGTCGACGTGCGCACCGAAGAGGCGATCATCACGCTGTTGCAGGCGCTGCGCGATGAGGGCCGCGTGATGCTGGTTTCCACCCACAATCTCGGCAGCGTGCCACGCTTCTGCGACCGCGCCGTGCTGATCAACCGCACCGTGCTTGCCGCCGGACCGACTGCGGAGGTGTTCACGCAGGCCAATCTCGAAAAGACGTTCGGCGGCGTGCTGCGTCAGTTCATCCTCGGCGGCGCCGATCTCCATGACGATGCCGACAAGCGCCGCGTCACGGTGCTGACCGATGACGAGCGCCCCTTCGTCATCTATGGCGACGGCGAAGACCCGCGCGATGCTGCCGTTCCCGAAGAAACAGGTGCGGAGAAATGATCGCAACGCTCCTCGAACCCTTCGGCTATGGCTACATGGTCAATGCCATGTGGGTGTCGGCACTGGTTGGCGGCGTCTGCGCCTTTCTCTCGGCCTATCTCATGCTGAAAGGCTGGTCGCTGATCGGGGACGCGCTCTCGCACTCCATCGTGCCGGGCGTGGCCGGTGCTTATATGCTCGGCCTGCCCTTCGCGCTTGGCGCGTTTCTCTCCGGCGGGCTTGCGGCTGCAGCCATGCTGTTCCTCAACCAGCGTACCAAGCTGAAGGAGGACGCGATCATCGGCCTGATCTTCACCTCCTTCTTCGGCCTTGGCCTGTTCATGATCTCGCTGTCGCCGGCATCGGTGAACATCCAGACCATCGTGCTCGGCAACATCCTCGCCATCACGCCAAGCGATACGTTGCAGCTCGTCATCATCGGTGGCGTGTCGCTCGCGATCCTGCTGGCGAAATGGAAGGACCTGATGGTCGCCTTTTTCGACGAGAACCATGCCCGCTCCATCGGTCTCAACCCGGACTGGCTGAAGGTGCTGTTCTTCACGCTGCTTTCGGCCTCTACGGTTGCTGCCTTGCAGACGGTCGGCGCATTCCTCGTCATCGCCATGGTGGTGACGCCCGGTGCGACGGCCTATCTGCTCACCGACCGGTTTCCACGGCTGATCGCCACCAGCGTTGCCATAGGTGCTGCCACGAGCTTCGTCGGCGCCTATGCCAGCTATTTTCTCGACGGCGCGACCGGCGGCATCATCGTCGTGCTGCAGACGCTGATCTTCCTCACCGCCTTCGTCTTTGCCCCCAAACACGGCATGCTGGCGGCGCGGCGCAAGGCGCGCGAAGCGCTGGAGGCGGGGGTATGACCGAAACCCTTCTCATGCCCTTCGCATTCCCCTTCATGCAGCAGGCCTTCGTTATCGCCGTGCTCGTTGCCATCCCCATGGCCATGCTGTCGGCGTTTCTGGTGCTGAAGGGCTGGTCGCTGATGGGCGATGCCATCAGCCATGCGGTGCTGCCCGGCGTCGTACTGGCCTATATCGCTGGCATCCCGCTCGCCATCGGCGCTTTCGCCGCCGGCATGGTCTGCGCGCTCGCCACCGGCTTCCTGAAGGAGAACAGCCGGGTCAAGGAAGACACGGTCATGGGCATCGTCTTTTCCGGCATGTTCGGCCTCGGCATCGTGCTCTACACCAAGATCCAGACCGACGTTCACCTCGACCACATATTGTTCGGCGACATACTCGGCGTCACCTGGGGCGATGTCGTGCAAACCGGCATCATCGCGGTGATTACTGTAGGCACCATCGGCATATTCGGACGCGACCTGCTGCTGCACGCTTTCGACCCGCAGCATGCGCAGGCGATCGGCCTGCCGGTGAGATTACTGCATTACGGGCTGCTGGCGATCCTGTCGCTGACCATCGTCGGGGCGCTGAAGGCTGTCGGCATCATCCTAGCCATCGCCATGCTGATCGCGCCAGGCGCCATCGCTTTCCTGCTGACCGACAGGTTTTCGCGGATGATGCTCGTCTCCGTCATTATCGCGGTGACGGCGTCCTTCCTCGGCGTCTATCTCAGCTTCTTCATCGACAGCGCACCGGCCCCGACCATCGTGCTCCTGATGAGCATCGCCTTCGTTGCGGCCTTCATCTATTCGCGCTGGAAAACTGCCCGCGCCGAACGCAGGCAGGTGGATGCGGGAGCGGGATGAACTATCCGCCGCACAATCCAGTTTTGCTGACACAACAACGGCGGGGCAAAACCCCGCCGTTGCCATGCGCGTCTTGGGATCAGGCCGCTTTCGCAGCCAGGCGGTCGCGCGCGAAGGAGCGTCCATCGGCATCGAAGATATGCAGGTCGCCGGGATCGGCGGTCAGCCGCAAGACGCCGCCGCGCTGGATCTCGGCATTGCCGGGCAGCTTTGCCACCAATGGTTCGGTGACGCGGCCGACCTGGATATAGGCCATCTGCACCTCACCGAGCTGTTCGATGTAATCGACGACGCCCTCGAAGAGAAAATCCTTGCCTGTCGCGATGTTGAGGTCTTCCGGGCGCACGCCGAAACTGACCTTGGTGCCTGCGGCGTCTGCCGGCGTTGCCACGGGAACGGACACGTTGTGTCCGCCGACGTGGCTGACGATCGTCGGCTGGCCCGTCTTCTCGATCGTTGCCGGCAAGATGTTCATAGCCGGCGAGCCGATGAACTGGGCGACGAACAGGTTGCCGGGATGCCGGTAAAGCTCCATCGGCGAGCCGACCTGCTCGATGCGGCCGTCCTTCAGTACAACGATGCGATTGGCCAGCGTCATCGCCTCGACCTGATCGTGGGTGACGTAGATCATCGTCGTTTCCGGCATGCTCTCCTTGAGCTTTGCAATCTCGATGCGGGTCGCGACCCGGAGGGCTGCGTCGAGGTTGGACAGCGGCTCATCGAACAGGAACACCTTCGGATTGCGCACGATGGCGCGGCCGATGGCGACGCGCTGGCGTTGTCCGCCGGAAAGCGCCTTGGGCAGGCGTTCGAGATATTTGGTGAGCTGCAGGATTTCGGCTGCCTGCCGCACGCGCCGGTCGATCTCGGTCTTGTTTTCGCGGCCGATCCTCATGCTGAAAGCCATGTTGTCGTAGACGGTCATATGCGGATAGAGCGCATAGGACTGGAACACCATGGCGATGCCGCGCTTTGATGGCGGCACGTCGTTGACCTTCTCGCCGGCGATCTCAAGCGTGCCGCCGGTGATTTCCTCCAGCCCGGCGATGGTGCGCAGAAGCGTCGACTTTCCGCAGCCCGACGGTCCGACGAAGACGATGAACTCGCCGGACTTTATGTCGAGATCGATGCCGTGCAGGATGTTGAGGTTGCCATATGCTTTCTTGACGCTGGTCAATGTGAGATCGGCCATAATATCCTCCCGATTTCCTTTGTTCCCCGATCAGGCGAGACGCCCGAACCAGGCTTCATAAGCTCCAAGCCGGATCGCGCCGGCGCCGGCATTTCCCGAAAATCCATGACCCGACAGCGGCTGCGCCGTGCCGTTCCCACCAAGATCGATCACCGCAGGCGCCGAGCCGAGATTGAAGGCGCAGACGATCTCCTCGTTGCCCTCGCGGCGGGTAAAGGCAACCGCATCGCCATCTGCCGCAAGGAAGGAAATGTCGCCCTTGGTCAAAGCAGGATGCGTGCGGCGGAAGTCGAGGAAGCGCCGGTAGTGCTCAAGCAGGGATGCTTCGTCGCCCTGCTGGTTGCTAACCGACAGCGGCAGATGGTCCTTCGACACCGGCAGCCATGGCTTCGCGGTCGAGAACCCGCCATTGGCAGCACTTCCGTCCCACACCATCGGCGTGCGGCAACCGTCGCGGCCCTTGAATTCAGGCCAGAAGCGGATGCCGTAGGGGTCCTGCAGATCCTCGAAAGCGAGATCGGCTTCGCCAAGGCCCAGCTCCTCGCCCTGATAGATGCAGACCGAGCCGCGCAGCGACATAAGCAGAGCCGAGAGCACTTTCAGATAGGCGGTGCGGTCGGCCTCGCCCCCGCCCCAGCGCGAGGCATGGCGCATCACGTCGTGGTTGGAGAAGGCCCAGCACGACCAGCCGTCGCTGGCGACGTCGCCGAATGTTTCCAGCACGGTCCGCACGCGGGCAGCGGTGATCTTTTCCGGTGCGAGGAAGTCAAAGGCGTAGCACATCTGCACGCGGTTATCGCCGGCGGTGTAGGCGGCAACGATGTCGAGGCCGCGCTGTGCATCGCCCACTTCGCCGACTGCGGCAGCCGCCGGATATTCGTCCAGCAGAGCTCGGAAACGCTCAAGGAAGCCGAGATTGTCGGACTGGCTCTTGTCGTAGAGATGGTCCTGGTAGTTGTAGGGATTGACTGCCGGCGCGATGGAATCGTTGCGCTGTTCCTTCGGCAGCGGCGGATTGTCTTCGAGACCGGCCGAGTGGAAATAGAAATTGATCGTATCGAGGCGGAAGCCATCGACGCCGCGCTCCAGCCAGAAGCGGGTGGCGTCGAGCACAGCGTCCTGAACCTCGACGTTATGGAAGTTGAGATCCGGCTGCTCGGCCAGGAAATTGTGCAGGTAATATTGCAGACGCCGCGCGTCCCACTGCCAGGCCGAGCCGCCGAAGATCGACAGCCAGTTGTTCGGTGGCGTGCCGTCGGGCTTGGCGTCGGCCCAGACGAACCAGTCGGCCTTCGGGTTGGTGCGCGAGGCGCGGCTTTCCCTGAACCATGGGTGCTCGTCGGCAGTGTGCGAGATGACCTGGTCGATCATCACCTTGAGGCCCAGCCGGTGCGCCTCGGCAATCATCGCGTCGAAATCGGCCAGCGTGCCGAACATCGGGTCGACGTCGCAATAGTCCGACACGTCATAGCCGAAATCCTTCATCGGCGACTTGAAGAAAGGCGAAATCCAGATCGCGTCGACGCCGAGCCCGGCGATATAGGGCAGGCGCTGGATGATGCCTTTCAGGTCGCCGATGCCGTCGCCGTTCGAGTCCTGGTAGCTGCGCGGATAGATCTGGTAGATCACCGCGCCACGCCACCAGTCGCGGTCGACCGCCGGTTCAGGATGTTCGATTATGCGTGCAGCATGCATGGGCGGTCAGCCTCCTTTGACGGAGCCCGCGAGCAGGCCGCGGACGAAATAACGTTGAAGCGAGAAGAACACGGCCAGCGGAACCAGAATGGTGACAAAGGCCGAGGTGGTAAGGATTTCCCAGTTGCCACCGCGCGAGCCGAGCAGGGCATTGAGTTTTCCCGTGAGCACGAGCTGGTCCGAGCCGGAGCCGAGGAACACCATCGCCACCAGAAGGTCGTTCCAGACCCAGAGGAACTGGAAGATGGCGAAGGAGGCGAGCACCGGGAAGGACAGCGGCAGCACGATCTTGATGAAGATCTCGAAATCGCTGGCGCCGTCGATGCGCGCCGATTCCATGATCTCGCGCGGCAGGCCGGCGATGTAGCTTCTGAGGAGGTAGATGGCGAAGGGCAGGCCGAAGCCGGTATGCGCCAGCCAGATGCCGAGATAGGTTTTTGCCGGCACGCCGAAGAACAGGCCGACGCCATTATAGAGCTTGAGCAGCGGGATCAGCGACATCTGCAACGGAACGACGAGCAGGCCGATGATGGTGGCGATCAGCAGCGCACGGCCGGGAAAGCGCATCCAGGCCAGCGCATAGGCCGCAAAGGCCGCGATCAGGATCGGGATGATGGTGGCCGGTATAGTCACCGTCAGCGAGTTGATGAAGGAGCGCCCGATGCCTTCCGAAAACAGCACCGTTTGATAGTTGTCGGTGGTGAAGCGCGGCGGCATCGAGGAGGCGAAATAGATGCGGCGGCCGCGATCGCCCTCGAAGGCGACCGGCGAGGATTGCACGTAGAAGCCGTCGTCATTGACCTGGAGCGTCACGCCATCGCCGAGGTCGGCAACGGCACCCGCGGCAAACTCGGTGGGGGCTTGCGACTTGATGCCGAACGCGCTGATCGTGCGGTTGTCGCCGGCCTTGAGCAGATTGCCCATAATCAGGAACTTGCCGTCCTTCTCGACCTGGTCGGCGGCAGTGCCCAGCCGTCCATCGTCGTTCTGGGAGGAGGTGACCAGCGCCGTCCACCAGCCGGTGACTGCGAGCTGGTTCTTGTCGCGCAGCGAGCTGACGAGGATGCCGAGCGTCGGGATCGTCCAGATCGCGACGAAGATCAGAACCGCAATGTGGACGCCGAAGCGGCCGAGGAAGGATTTTCCGGTGGAGCTGGCCATCTCAGTGTCCTCCGCCTTCGCGATTTGCCTGACGAATGTTCCAGATCATGATCGGAACGACGGCCAGCATGATGATGACGGCGATTGCCGCACCGCGGCCAAAATCACCGCCGCCGCGGAACATCCAGTCGAACATCAGATTGGCCAGCGTGTTGGAATTCCACTGGCCGTTGGTCATGGTCAGGACGATGTCGAAGACCTTCAGCACGAGGATGGTGATGGTCGTCCACACCACGGCGATGGTGCCCCATATCTGAGGGATCATGATCTTCCAGAAAATCTGGAAGCCGCTGGCGCCGTCGATGGTCGCCGCCTCGATGGTCTCGTCAGGAATGCCGCGCAGCGCCGATGACAGGATGACCATGGCAAAGCCTGTCTGGATCCAGATCAGGATGACCATCAGGAAGAAGTTGTTCCAGAACGGCGTCGATATCCAGACCTGCGGATTACCGCCGAAATACTGGACGATGGCATTGAGGATGCCGATCTGCGCCTGGCCCTCGCCGCGATACTCGTAGACGAATTTCCAGATGACGCTGGCGCCGACGAAGGAGATGGCGAGCGGTGCGAAGACCAGGCTCTTGGCGATGTTGCCCCACCAGATCTTGTCGGTCAGCACCGCGATGATGAGGCCGAGGAAGGTGCAGGCGGCTGGCACGACGGCAAGCCAGAGGATGTTGTTGAAGATAGCCTGCAGGAACTCCCGGTCGCCGAAGGCCCAGCTGTAATTCGCCATGCCGACGAAGTTCTGCCCGGTGCGGTCGTGAACGGAGAGGATCAGCGTCGCGACAACCGGATAGATCAGGTAGACGGCGAGAATGAGCATCGCCGGGCCAACGAACAGCCATGGCCGGATATAGCCCTGCCGGCGAAGGTTATCGATGGCAGCCGCGCCCGACACACCGCGCGAGGGAAAGATAACATCGAGGAGTCGGTTTGCGGTCCAGAAATAGACGACACAGCCGCCGACGCCGATGATGATGGTAAAAACCGCTGAGAGAATCTGTGCCGTCATGGGAGTGTTCCCCGATCAGACTTGCGATAATTTTCCTTGGGCAGGGCCGCCGGAAGGATCCGGGCCGCCGGCCCGAATCCTGTTTTCGGCCTGATTGGCCCTACTTGATCGCGTCCCAGCTCTTCTGGACGTCTGCTGCCACGTCGGCAGCCGGCTTGCCGCCGACCAGATCGATCATGCCGGTCCAGAAGGCGCCGGCGCCGATCTTGCCGGGCATCAGGTCCGAACCGTCGAAGCGGAAGGTCGAGGCGCCGGACAGGATTTCGCCCTGCTTCTTCAAAGCGTCGCTGGCATAGGCATCGTTATTGACCGATTTGAACGGCGTGACGAAGCTGCCCTGCGCCATCCACAATTCATGCGCCAGCGGCAGCTTCAGGAACTCGATGAAGGCACGCGAGGCCTTGGTGTCCTTGGTGATCATCGCCAGCGTGCCAGCGCCGAGAACCGGTGTGCCGAGTTCAGGCTTCGAGGCATAGGTAGGATAGTAGAAGAAGTCCGCGTCCTGGCCGAGTTTCGTGCCTTCCGGGAAGAAGGACGGGATGAACGACGCCTGATGATGCAGGTAGCATTTCGGCGGCACCGAGAAGAGACCCTTCGGGCTGTCGCGGAAATCGGTTGCGGACACTGCCGCCGCACCGCCACTGACCATCTTGTCGTCGGTGGCGATCTTGGCGAAGATATCGAGCGCGCCGACTACGGCCGGATCGTTGAACGGGATCTCGTTCTTGACCCATTTGTCATAGGTTTCCGGCGGCTGCGTGCGCAGCATGATGTCTTCGACCCAGTCGGTCGCCGGCCAGCCGGTGGCGCCGCCCGAACCGAGGCCGATGCACCATGGCGTGCCGCCATCGGCAATGATTTTTTCCGACAGAGCCTGCAGTTCTTCCTGGGTCTTCGGAACTTCGTAGCCGGCTTCCTCGAAATTGTCCGGCGAATACCAGACCAGCGACTTCACGTCGGCCTTGTAGGGAAAGGCGAAATAGCCGGCCTTGCCGTCCTTGTCCTTGAAGGTGCCGAGGTCGACCCATGACTGGCCGGCGCCGTAATTGTCCTTGACCCAGGCGGCCGTCTCGTCGCCGAGCGGCGTCAGCAGGCCCTTGGAGGCCAGGTCCTGGATCAGGCCCGGCTGCGGCAGGATGGCGATGTCGGGCGGGCTGCCAGCCTGCGTGTCGATGACGATCTGCTGTTCATAATTCTCGGACGAGGAGTATTTGAGATCGACGCCGGTGGCTTCGCTGAAATATTCGAGCACGCTGCGCACCAGCGCTTCGTCCTCACCGCGCCACGGTCCGAAAATGGAGAGCGTCTGGCCCTTGAGGTCGACTTTCTTCAACGTCTCGAAATCGGCCCAGTGGAAACGGGCGTCCTCGCCCGGCTTGAATTTCAATTCCGCCTGAGCGGGCGCACCGAGCGCCACTGCTGCCAGCGCCACGCCTATGAAAAGGCTCTTTCTCATCGACTTTCCTCCCAGTGGTCACAGGTCATCGGCGAAACCTCCATTTCGCCGTGCCGATGTCGCCCTGGTCGCGTCCGCCTTGCGGAACCGTCAACTTCCGACCATGTCGGTCGAAAGTCTTCCAAAGCGCTTTGGCTGCTTTTATCATCGCCGCCGAAGCGGGTCAGAGTCAAGCATCATGTTACATAAACCGATTTAAATTGCAAATTTGCTGCGTCGCATCATCGTTTTTTGCGCCGCAACAGCGAATTTCGCTTCTGAAACGAGCTTTCTGCACCTAAACTGATAATTCCGGATTTGGGTATGGGCAAAGGAAAATACCGATGTTTAAAAGCGCTTTGAGGATAAAGCGGCTGTGAACCTCAAGCAGCTCTCGCTTATGCTCGACCTGTCGCAGACCACGGTCAGCCGGGCGCTCAACGGCTATCCGGAGGTCAGCGAGGAGACGCGCCGGCGCGTGGCCGATGCCGCCAAGCGCCATGGCTATCGTCCCAACCCCAGCGCACGCCGACTGGCGACCGGCAAGGCGGGCATGATCGGCTACGTCATGCCGACTGGCGCCAGCGTCGACATCGATCCGCATTTCGTCGAATTCCTGTCGGGTCTCGGCGACTACGCCCGCGCGCATGATTTGGACCTGGTGCTAAGCCCGGCCGATGCCCGCGACGAGGAAACCACCTATCGCCGCATCGTCGCCAACAAGCAGGTCGATGCGGTCTATGTCTCGGCACCATGCCATGGCGACAAGCGGGTCGCGCTCATTCATCAGCTCGGCATGCCCTTCATCGTCCATGGGCGCAGCGAGGGGCTGGATTTCGACTATCCCTACCTCGACATCGACAATGAGGCAGCCTTTCACGAAGCGACGCGGCTTCTCGTGCAGCTCGGCCACAAGCGCGTCGCGCTCATCAATGGCGACGACACGCAGACCTTTGCGATCTTCCGCGAGCGGGGCGTGCGGCGGGCGCTGGCAGCGAGCGGCATTGCCTTGCCGCCGGTCTTGCTGCGATCGGTGGCGATGACGGAGGAGAACGGCTACCGCGCCGCCCGCAGCCTGCTTGAGCAGAGTGAGGCGCCGACCGGCATCGTCTGCTCCAGCCTGATCATGGCGCTGGGCGTGGTGCGCGCGGTGCGCGATCTCAAGCTCACCATTCCCGGCGACCTGTCGCTGATCGCCCATGACGACGTTTTTCCATGGCTGAAGCCGGAAAACTTTTCCGTGCCGCTGTCGACGACGCGTTCCTCGATCCGCGCGGCGGGCCAGCGTATTGCTGAGCGGCTGGCAGCACGGATTTCGGGTCTGGAAACCGGCGCACGCGGCGAAATATGGCCGGTCGATCTCGTCGTGCGCGGCTCGATCGCCGGCGCGCCCGTTTAAGCGACTTTCTTCTATCGACAATCGCGAGGCTTGGCTTTACGGGGCGAGGAAATTGTTCACGACCCTGAAAGGCCCGGCATGCGCACAAAAACCCTGATCGCCCCCTCGGTGCTGGCGTCCGACTTTTCGAAGCTCGGCGATGAGGTCGCAGCCGTCGCAGCGGCCGGCGCCGACTGGATTCATCTCGATGTCATGGACGGCCATTTCGTGCCGAACATCACCTTCGGCGCACCGGTCATCAAGGCCATTCGCGACCGCACCGACAAGGTGTTCGACTGCCACCTGATGATAACGCCGGCCGACCCCTATCTCGCCGCCTTTGCCGACGCCGGTTGTGACATCATTACGGTCCATGCCGAGGCAGGCCCGCATCTCGACCGCTCGCTGCAGGCGATCCGCAATCTCGGCAAGAAGGCCGGCGTTTCGCTCAACCCGTCGACGCCAGAAAGCGTCATCGAATATGTACTCGACCGGCTCGACCTCGTCCTGATCATGACGGTCAATCCCGGCTTCGGCGGCCAGGCCTTTATTCCGGCGATGGTCGAGAAAGTGAAGCGGGTCAAGGCAATGATCGGCGACCGTCCGATCGATATCGAGATCGACGGAGGCGTCAGCGCAGAGACCGCGCCGCTGGTCACGGCTGCCGGCGCGAATGTGCTGGTGGCGGGCGCTGCGATCTTCAAGGGCGGCTCGGAGGCCGCTTACCGCGCGAATATCGAGGCGATCAGGACGGCGGCTGACGGGGCTGTCTAATCTCTCCTCAAAGGGACGGCAGGCCGCCCCCAAGTCTATCCGACCCCCACATATCTCTGCACGAACGCCGGATCGGCGCGCAGGGCCTCGACGCTGACGGTCTCGCGGGCGCGGCCGTTCTCGATGAACGTCACGCGGTCGGCGACCGACAGCACTGCGTCGACGCGCTGCTCGACCAGTATGGTCGAGACGCCGCGCTCGCGCAGCTTGGCCACCGTCTCACGGATTTTCGCGATCATCGACGGCATCAGGCCTTCCGTTGGTTCGTCGAGCAGCAGCACTTCGGGTTCCAGGCAGAGCGCGCGGGCCATGGCCAGCATCTGCTGCTCGCCGCCCGACAGCGTGCCGGAGCGCTGGCCGAGCCGGTCGCGCAGCAGCGGGAAGAGGTCGAGTACGGCGTCGCGCGTCGCCTTGCCCTTGGCGCGCGTCATCAGGCCGATCTCGATGTTTTCGGCCACCGTCATTTCGGCAAACAGCCGTCGTCCCTGCGGCACATAGGCGACGCCCGCCTTGGGCACGTCATGGGCGGCAAGGGTCGTCAGTTGGCGCTCGCCGAGCTTGATCGAGCCGGCACGCGCCGGCACCAGCCCCATGATCGCCTTGAGCGTCGTCGTCTTGCCGGCGCCGTTGCGGCCGAGAAGACAAAGCACCTCGCCCTTTTTCAGTGTCAGCGACAGGCCATGCAGCACCTGCACTTCGCCGTAGAAACAGTTGAGCCCGGAGATGGTCAGCGCGTCGCTCATGCCGGCTCCGTTCCGAGATAGGCGCGCTGGACCTCGTCATTGGCGCGGATGTCTGCAGGCGTGCCCTCGGCGAGAATCCTGCCGGCGTTCATGACGGTGATGCGGTCGGCCAGCCCCATCACCACCTGCATATTGTGCTCGATCAAAAGCACGGTGGCGTCCTGTGCGATCTCGCGCACGAGGTCCATAAAGCCGGCGATCTCGCCATCGGAAAGGCCCTGTGTCGGCTCGTCGAGGATCAGCAGGCGCGGCTTCAGCGCAAGTCCCATGGCGACTTCGAGAAGCCGCTGATGGCCGTAGGACAGCGTGCCGGCAAGGCTGTTGGCACGGCCGGCCAGGCCGGTGCGCTCGAGCGCGTTCATGACGCCGGCATGGAGTTTTGCGCGCGAGCGGCCATCGGTCAGGGTGCGCTGCATCGGGAGGGCGACATTGTCGTAGGCGCTGAGATGAGCGAACACGCTGGTGATCTGGAACGTATAGGCAATGCCTTGGCGAACGCGCCGATAGGCCGGCAGATCGGTGATGTCGTCGCCGTCGAAGATGATGGTGCCCGAACTCGGCATCACCCGGCCGCAGACGAGGCTGACGAAGGTCGTCTTGCCTGCCCCGTTGGGGCCGATGATGGCGTGGATCTCGCCGGGCAGCAGCGTGAAATCGACGCCGTCGACGGCGCGCAGACCGCCATAGTTTTTCCGGAGATCGCGCGTGGTGAGCAGCGGCGTCATGGCAGCCACCGTATCCAGCGTTCGCGGATGGTGCCGAGAATGCCCTTCGGGAAATAGAGCACCAGCAGGATGAGGGCGACGCCGACGATCAGCAGATAGGCCGAGGTGTAGCTGGAGGTGATGTCGACGACGTAATACATGAACAGCGCGCCGACGAAGGGGCCGAGCGTGGTGGCGGCGCCGCCGAGCAGAACCCAGAGCAGCGGCAGGATCGAATACTGCACCGAGGCGAAGCTCGAGCCGACATAGCCGAACAGCAGCGCATAGGCAGCACCCGCCGAGGCGCAGATGACGCCGGAGACTACGACTGCGACCAGCTTGTTGGCAAAGGTGTCGTAACCGAGCATCTTCGTGCGCTCCTCGTTTTCGCGGATGGCCACCAGCACGCGGCCATGGGCGGAACGCACGATGAAAAGCGTTATCAGAAGCACGACGGAAAACAGCGCAAGCGCCGCCATGTAGCGCGTCGCAGGATGCGTGAGGTCTAGGTAAAAGTCGCCGATGAAGAGGCGGCGGGTTTCCTGGCCGAGAACGAGGCCGTCGTCGCCGCGCGTCCATTCGCTGAAATAGAAGGTCAGGAGATAGCAGACCTGCGCGAACATCATGGTGACGATCATGAAAGCGACGCCGGTGGTGCGCAGCGCCAGCAGGCCGATGGCGAGCGACAGCACCGCGCCGGAGACAAGCCCGGCGGCAAAGGCTGCCGGCATGGCCCAGCCGAAATGATAGGCGGTCAGCCCCGCGCCATAGAGCCCGGCGGCGAAGAACATGGCGTGGCCAAGGCTGAGCAGGCCGGCATAGCCGAACAGCATATTGTAGCCCATGGCAACGACGGAAAGCACCATGACGCGCGCAAGCACGCCATGGTGATATTCGGGCAGGATGAAATTCAGCGCGAACAGAATCCCGATGACGGCGATGTGCAGCAGGAAGACCTTGGCCGACGAATTGCCTCCCCTCATCGGCTGGCCGTCCCGAACAGGCCTTGCGGGCGGAACACCAGCACCATGGCGACCAGCAGCGTGGCGATGATCTTGGCCAGTGTCGGCGAGAAAAAGGCCGAAATGATGCCGTCCGAAAGGCCGATCAGCACGGCGGCGACCACCGTGCCGCGCAGCGAACCAAGGCCGCCGATGATGACGACGATGAAGGAGAGTAGCAGCGGGTCCATGCCCATCAGGTAATGGGCCTGGGTTATCGGCACGATCAGCACGGCGGCGATTGCCGCCAGCATCGCGCCGAGCGCAAAGACGCCGGCATAGACGCGGTCGACCGGAATGCCGAACGCCTGCGCCGTTTCGCTGTCATATTGCGTGGCGCGCATGACGAGGCCGATTTTCGTGCGCGTCAGCACGAACCATGTCGCCGTCAGCAGGACGATGGACGCGGCGATGATCGACAGCTTGTAGCCGGAATAGCCGAACCATGGGAACAGGATGCGATAGGTGAACGGCGCATCGACCGGCCGCGCCTGCGGACCGTAGAAGGTGAGCGCGAGCTGCTGGATGATGTAGAGCATGCCGATGGTGGCGACGATGGTGGCTTCGGGATTGTAGTTCAGCCGGCGCAGCACCAGCCGTTCGGCCACGAGCGCCACGGCCCCGACGATCAGCGGGCTGATGACCAGCGCCAGAAGGAAGCCTATCGCCGGATGCCCGGTGACCAGCGAAGCGATCCACCAGGCCAGCACAGCACCGAGCATGAAAAACTCGCCATGCGCGACATTGACCACGCGCATGACGCCGAACACCAGCGACAGGCCAAGTGCCATCAACGCAAGAACCGCACTTGTGACGAGGCCTTCGAGGGCGGCGAGAAGTAGGTGGGGTCCGAAGGCCATTAGTGATCGCCCTCGTGTTCGACCGGCGGCCATTGGCGGGAGGTGTGGACTACCGCAAGAATACGGACCATCCCGGCATCAAAGTCGTAGACGATCCGATAGCTTCTGTGGGGAAGCAATTCGCGTGTGCCGGCAAGAAGGCCTTGCCGCCCGGAATTGGGAAAATCAGCGAGCCTACCGGTGGCGCCGGACAGCAGTTCGTCCATTTGTATCGCGGCACGAGGGTTATCAATGGCTATGAAATCAACAATCTCGGCAAGATTTAGTTTTGCGGCGGTTGACCACCTGACTTTCACGGCTAGGCCTCTTTAGTGCGGGCTAGCAGTTTCTTTCGCCTTGCCGCAACTTCTGCCTCGACCTCCTCCTGAGAAAAACTCAAGCCGGCTTCGAATTGCTTGCGCGAGATTTCAACCTTGCGGCGCAGGAATTCCACATAACTGCGTTCTTCTTCCTCTCGCGTTCGGACAAAATCACGCATCATTTCGCGCACGATCTGGGAAGCGGGGCGATCTGCCGCCTCGGCTGCAGCCATGAACGCATCCCGCAGTTCGGGCTCCAGCTTCATCGTGAATACAGCTTCTTTCGGCATAACAGCCTCCTTTGCGGTACTGACGATGTATATACGCCGTCAGTACCTTTCCGGCAACTTTCAGCTTACAGCGACTGCGTCGTATAATCGCCTTCGGCCTCGTACATGCCGTCCTCGATCGAGGTGCGGTGCACGACCTTCAGCTTGCCGCCTTCCACCTTGGAAATGTTCTGGTGGCCGAAGCACTGGTGGATCTTGCCGTTGAAGGTCTTGTCGCCCTGCGGATGCTCGGGGCCTTCCTTGAACTCGGTCAGCGCCTCGGTCGCCTCGACCAGCTTGCCGCGGTCTTCCGGCCCCTTGTAGCCGGCGTCTTCCATCGCCTTCTTGATGACATAGAGCGTCTCCCAGCAGCCGAACATGTGGGCGGCGGTGGAAACGTCCTTGGGGTCGCCGACGGCAGCACCGTTCTCGTCGATGCCGACGGCGGCGCGATAGGCTTTCTGCGCGTCGGAGTCGTTCTCCTGGGCGTAGCGCGGCGAGCCTTCCCAGAAATGGCTGCCGTCGAGGAATTCGAGGCCGGGGCTGTTGATGTCGACGGCCTCGAGCGAGTCGATGAAGCCGAAAAGCTGCGGCCGGTTGGAGCCGTAGAATTCGCCGAGTTCCTTGACGAAGGTCAGCACCGCAGGCCCGACCATGACATGGTAGATGACCTCGGTCTCAGCCGGGATCTGCGGGAAATAGCGGGTGAACGAGCTTTCCGTCGGCGGAATGGCGATCTGCGCGATGACTTCCGCGCCCTGCGCCTTCAGCGCCGGCGGCAGGTAGTCGCGATGGTCGTAGCCGAACGCAAAATCCGGATAGATCATCGTGACCTTCTTGCCGGCATTGGCCGCGATCCACGGGGCAACCGATTGCACCTGGCTTTTCACGTCGGTGATGCCAGGCTGGAAGCAGTAGCGGTTGAGTTTTGTGGAGGCGACGTGGTGGCCTTCGCTGACCACGTAATAGGGAATTTTCAGTTCGCCCGCCGTGGGCGCCGAGCCGATGACGACGTGGGAAAACAGCGTGCCGAAGACGATGTCGGTCTTGTGCTGGCTGGCGAATTTGGCGACCACTTCGGCGCCGCGCTTTGGGTCGGTGCCATCGTCCTCGATGACGATCTCGACCGGACGGCCGGTGATGCCGCCGGCATCGTTGATGAGTTTTACGGCTGCTGCGGTTGTCTTTTCATACCAGCGGCCATAGGCGGCGCCGATACCGGTGCGATGCGACTGGAAGCCGATCTTGATCGGCGCCGAGCTCTGCGCCTGCGCATAGCGGACGAAGCCGGGCGCGGCGGCGAGGCCGGCGGTGGCGGCAAGCCCCTTCAGCGCGGTGCGGCGGTTTAGACGAAGGCCATCCGGCCCCAGAATCCTGCTTTTATCGGTCATGTCGGTTCCCCTTGTCTTATGACTTATAACCGCTGATCAACATCAAACGCCTCGCCCATTTTCGAGGCGGAAAATTGCATGTGTACAAACTAAATCACCAAAGTTCCGGCATGGCAATAGCTGCTCCCCAAGGGGAAGCACGCGCCGTGTTTCAGTCCGAAAACAGCGTCAGCCGGCGGTCGGCGTCGACAGCAGCCACAGGCCGAAAACGGTGTAGCCGATCATCAGGATCGTGAGCGGCAACTGGCTGAGCGCAGCCTGTCTTGCTGTCGGATGGAGCCGGTAGGCCAGCCCATGCGCTATGAGCACTGCCAGCACATGCCCGCCGATGATTGCCGCAGCCTGTGCGTTCCAAAGCGCCCAGGCCGACTGATAACCGGCGACGATGCCGGCGCCGACCTGAAAGCCAGCGGTGCCGAACACGTCCCAGCCGCTGGAGAACGGGTCGGAGATTGCCACCAGCGCATACTGGCCGTTGACGAGGAAGGCGGTGAGGTAATGCGAGAAATGATAGGCGAGCGCGATCGGCACGATCGACCAGACCAGAAGCCCGGCGGATCTGGCGAAGGGCAGGCGGCTGCCGGCGAGACGCTCGCCGAGGAGCACGGCCAGCAGATAGACGGCTGAAAGGGCTGCGAATATCAGCACCAGCCCTATCGTGTTCGTTGTCATGACGGCCGAGCGGCCTGGAAATTCCAGCGGATTGATGCCGTTGAGGCCGAGCCAGAAGAAGGTTTTCGACAGGCCGTCGAAGGACACGGAGCTAAGTGACAGCAAGAGAAAGAACATGCCGCTAGCCGGCAAAGGATTTGCGGCCCAAAGCTTCGCGCCGGGCAGGCAGAGTGATGTCCGGTTTTCTGGACGTGCAGCCTCCACCATCCCAAACCGCGACACCATCCGAAAGAACACGGACAGGAATTCGCCGCGCCGGCTCCAGTCTTCATAGCCGAAGGCGATCACAGCCAAGAAGCTCATCAGCCAGTAGATGCCGGCAGCCCACGCAAGCCGCGCCGGATCGTCGGGCGCGGGGTCGATCAGCTCGAACCACGCGAAGGCGAAGAACAGTATGAGTGCTGGCCAGTAGCCGGCCCATTGGGGCAATCGTCTGTCGCGCAGCGCCGGAAAGATGGCAGTCGCTACCCGCCATGGCCCGTACCAAGGATTGATCCATGCCCAGAGATTGCCGAACACGCCCTGCACCAGCGTCAGCCCGACCCACAGCAGCGTCCAGATGGTCAGCGGCAGAGGGTTGGAAAGCGGATCGCGGCTGCCGAGAAAGCCTGCGGCGATCAGAGTGGCGAAGATGGCAAAGGCGATGAGGCTGGTGAGGAGCCGCAGGCCGTTATTGACCGCGAAAAGCGCAAGACGTTTGGCAGCGATGCGCTTCAGCAAGGCTGGCGGCAGAATGGCCAGCACCAGAAAACTTGCGGCAACCGCTATGGCGCCTCCGGTGAGGTAATAGCCGGTCGGCATGAGCAGGACATAGCCGCGATCGGAAGCGTGAGCGAAAGCGGGGGACGTGTTTAGAAAGGTGGCTATGCAGGCGAGGAATATGAGGGTGAGTAAAAGGGAGGTCGGCCTTCGCCCCGCGTCACCACCCCCCTCTGTCCTGCCGGACCCGGCCCTTCGCTTATGCTTCGGGCGTTCGTCGTTCGAAAAGGCAAATCGTTGGCTTTTCGTCCGCTGCGCGGACCACTTCTCACCCCCCGCAAGGGGGGAGATTGGCAGCTTCAACGCCGACTCATCTCTCGCAAAGCTGGAGATTGGCGAAACCGTAGATGAAAGTCTGATCTCCCCCCTTGCGGGGGAGATGTCCGGCAGGACAGAGGGGGGTGGTGATGTAGTGGGTTGTCGGATCAAGATCTGCTCCTGGCCATCCACGTCATCTCAGCCCGGGGCATGAGTATCCACACCCGGCGAAGCCTCTCCCCTCACACCTTGACCAGATGCTCCACCCGGTCCTTCTCGCCAAAGATCCGCAAGTACCGTTCGATCTCGCGTTTGTCGCCGGTCGCCTTGGCCGGATTGTCGGAGAGTTTCACCGCCTCACGGCCGTTGACCTTGGTGACCTTGCAGACCAGCGAGATGGCGTTGAGGCCGCGGGTTTCCATTGGTGCGCAGCCTTCGAAGTCATTGGTCAGGTTGGTGCCCCAGCCGAAGGACATGCGCACCTTGCCCTTGAAATGGCGGTAAGTCTCCTCGATCGTCTCGACCTCCAGCCCGTCGGAGAAGATCAGCAGCTTCTTCTTGGGGTCGACGCCCTTCTCGCGCCACCAGGCCATGATCTTTTCGCCGGCCTCGATCGGCGGCGCGCTGTCGGGGCGGAAGCCGGTCCAGTCGGCGATCCAGTCCGGCGCATCGCGCAGGAAGGCGGTGGTGCCGAAGGCGTCGGGCAACACGATCAGCAGGTTGCCGCCGTAATAACGCTGCCAGTCCTGCAGCACCTTGTACGGCGACTTGCGCAGCTCCTGCTCGCTGTTGGTCAGCGCCGCCGCCACCATCGGCAGTTCATGCGCGTTGGTACCGAGCGCTTCGAGGTCGTTGTCCATGGCCAGCAGCACGTTCGACGTGCCGGTAAAGGCCTCGCCGATGCCTTCCTTCAGCGCTTCCACACACCAGCGCTGCCACAGGAAGCTGTGGCGGCGACGGGTGCCGAAGTCGGAAATCTTCAGGTCCGGCAAAAGCCGCAGCCGCTCGGTCTTGGTCCAGAGCTTGGCCTTCGCGCGGGCATAGAGAACATCGAGTGCGAACGGCGCGAATGGCTTCATCGCCGAACGCGAGCGCAGCTCGTTGATGATGGCGAGCGCCGGGATTTCCCACAGCGTCGTGTACATCCACGGCCCGTGGAATTCGAGCTCGTACTGGCCATCGCGCTTGGTCAGCTCATATTCGGGAAGCTGGAAATCTTCCAGCCAGGCCAGGAACTCCGGCTCGAAAATCTGCTTGCGGCCATAGAAGGTGTTGCCGCCCAGCCAGATCATCTCCTTCTTGCTGAAGCGCAGCGTGCGGGCATGGTCGAGCTGGTCGCGCAACTCCTGCTCGTCGATTTCCTCGCCGAGCTTGACCGATGTGGTGCGGTTGATCAGCGAGAAGGTGACGTCGACGTTCGGATACATGCCCCAGATCATCTGGAGCATCAGCAGCTTGTAGAAATCGGTATCGAGCAGGCTGCGCACGATGGGATCGAGCTTCCATGCGTGATTGTAGACGCGCCGCGCAATATCGGTTTTTGCCATTCACCCAGGAGCCTTTTCATGCCGCTTCGGACTGTCCGACAGCGCTAATATCATTGAATTTGGCGTTACGCTTCATGATTGCCGCTCTGGACCGACAAAAAATGAGCCGGCGACAGAGATCGGTTACGGCTCCACGGCGGTATTTACCTTCTGCGAGCGGCGCTTGCGGATGCTGATCTGGCCGGCGACGGCGGCCTCCGTGCGTCCCGCCGCCTCCTCGCCTTCGCCGTAGAGCCAGTCGATGAAGACCTGCGCCACGGGGGCCGAGCGCACCTCGTTGCGGCATATGACGTAGAAGGCGTAGCTGGCGGGTACCGACAGGTTGAACGGCGTCACCAGCTGGCCCTTGGCGAGCAGGCCGCTGGCGGTGACGGAATCGCCCAGCGCCACGCCATGGCCGCTGATAGCCGCCTCGGTGGAGAGCCGCGCGTCGCTGAAATGGTGTTCTCGCCCGCGGTTCAGGTCCAGCGCCTCGGCTGCGGCAAGCCATGTGTGCCATTCGCGGCCATCGTCGCCATGCAGCATGACGTGGTCGGCAAGGTCGCGGATGGTGCGGATCGGCCGGTTGTTGATCAGCGTCGGGCTCACCACCGGAAAGAGTTCCAGGTTGAGCCATTTCTTGAGCCAGCAATCGGCCCAGTTGCCATCGCCATAGTGCACGCAGATATCGATATCGGGCGAGCGGATGTCTTGCGGGTCGTTGGAGGCGATCAGCTTGAGCCTTATGTCGGGAAAGCGCGCCATGAAGCTGCCGAGCCGCGGGATCAGCCACAGCGACAGCAGCGCCGGCACGCAGCTTATGGTCAGCGTGCCGGAACTCGTCGGCCGCGTCATGCGTGCGGTGGCCGCCGCGATGCCGTCGAAGGCGCTCGACACCGCCGGCAGAAGCTCGGCACCCTGCGGCGTCAGCTTGAGCCGCTGGCCGGCGCGCTCGAACAGCTTAACCCTGAGCGAAAGCTCCAGCGCGCGGATCTGGTGGCTGATGGCGCCGTGGGTGACGTTTAGCTCGCCGGCGGCCTTGCTCAGGGAGCCGTGCCGCGCCGTCGCCTCGAAGGCGCGCAGTGGGTTCAGGGGCGGCAGGCGCTTGCTCATTTGCGGTTTCCGGTAGCACTCGCATGTGAGAAAATCTCACAATCGAAGCTTTAACAATATCAATTGATTTTTCAACGCGCCTGCCCAAGAATTCAGACGGAACAGAAGGTGCGGGATTGCACTTTCACGCAGGAGCGAGACGGCGAAAACGCCGCGAGGGACTCCGGCAGACCACCGTCCAGTACGGCTTAATCAGGGAGACTACCGGCATGGGTTTCGATCGTGGCAAGCTCGACGCGTTGCGCCGCAAATATGGTGAGAGCCATGGCGGCGAACTGTTCAACCCCCAGTTCCGGCGCGTCGCCGACAAGATTTTCTCCAAGAGCGGCACGCGGCTGGCTCCCTATTCGGGTGTGCCGACCTTCCTGACCGCGCCTTATGTGCAGGTCGACAACGACAATCCCGATTTCGGCGATCTCCAGGTCGCGATGATCGGCGTGCCGATGGATCTCGGCGTCACCAATCGTCCAGGCTCCCGCTTCGGTCCGCGCGCCCTGCGCACCATCGAGCGCATCGGGCCGTATAATCACGTGCTCGACTGCGCCCCGGTGCAGGATCTGCGCGTCGCCGACATTGGCGACGTGCCGTTCCAGAGCCGCTACCGTCTCGAACTCAGCCATGACGACATCGAGCGGCGCATCAACCAGATCGTCGATGCCGGCGTGCTGCCGCTGTCGGTCGGCGGCGATCATTCGATCAGCCATCCGATCCTCAAGGCGGTCGGCAAGAAGCGCCCGGTCGGCATGATCCATATCGACGCGCATTGCGACACCGGCGGCGCCTACGATCTGACCAAGTTCCATCACGGCGGCCCGTTCCGCAATGCGGTGCTGGACGGCGTGCTCGATCCGACGCGCACGATCCAGATCGGCATTCGCGGCTCGGCCGAATATCTGTGGGAGTTCACCTACGAGTCCGGCATGACGGTCATCCACGCCGAGGAGGTGACGGGCATGGGCATTTCCGCCGTCATCGAAAAGGCGCGCAAGATCGTCGGCGATGGCCCGACCTATCTTTCCTTCGACATCGACAGCCTCGACCCGGCGTTCGCGCCCGGCACCGGCACGCCGGAAGTCGGTGGGCTGACGACGCGCGAGGTGCTGGAAATCCTGCGTGGGCTGAAGGGGCTTAATCTCGTTGGCGGTGACGTCGTCGAGGTCGCGCCGCAATATGACTCGACCACCAACACCGCACATGCCGGCGCGCAGGTTCTGTTCGAGATCCTGAGCCTGATGGTGTTCAGTCCCGCCGTCAAAGACAGGACGGCCTGATCCAGTTTTAGCCATCGGCCTGGAACCGATGGCAGGGCGGCCCGCCTGGGCCGCACCGACAATAATGATTTTCCAGAAGGGGAACCAAAATGACCATGCATTCGCATCTCAAATCGTCCTTTGCCGCCTTGCTGCTGCTCGGCAGCGCCGCCATCGCCACGCAGGCGGCCCATGCCGACGCCCTTGAAGACATCGCCAAGGCCGGCGTCATCAATGTCGGCGTCTTCGCCGACTTTCCGCCCTTCTCCTCGGCCAGCGCCGATATGAGCCTCAAGGGCTACGACATGGAAGTCGCGCAGTTCATCGCCGACTCGCTGAAGGTAAAGCTCAACACGGTCGCCGTGACCGGCCAGAACCGCATTCCCTACCTGACCGATCATCGCGTCGACCTGTTGATGAGCGTCGGCTACAGCAAGGAGCGCGAGCAGGTCATCGACTTCGCCGTCGCTTACGCGCCTTACTACATCGCGGTGATCGGACCCGCCGCCCTTGAGGTCAAGGACAAGGCCGCGCTGGCCGACAAGAGCATCGCCGTGAACCGCGGCACGCTGGAAGACACGTCACTCACGGAAGCGGCCCCGGCGACAGCCGACATCAAGCGCTTCGACAATTACAACGCTGTGATCCAGGCCTTCATCTCGGGCCAGACCCAGCTGATGGTCGTCGGCAACGATGTCGGCGCGCAGGTTCTGGCGCGCCAGGAGGCGCTCAAGCCGGAGCAGAAGTTCCAGTTGCTGACCTCTCCCTCGCATATAGGATTGAACAAGAACGAAGAGGGACTGAAGAAGGCGGTCAACGACGCCGTCGCCAAGATGCTGGCAGACGGACAGTTGAACAAGGCATCGGAGGAATGGCTGAAGACGCCGCTCAATCCTGAAAACCTCAAGGATTGATCTGTGGGCTACAGCCTCGATTTCGGCTGGCTTTACGAGGCCTCGGGCGCAATCGCCCGGGGTGCTGCCGTAACGGTCATGCTGATCGTGGTGACGACGCTGGCCGGGACGTTCATCAGCGTCCTTGCCGCCGCCGGGCGGCGCAGCGGCTATCGCTGGCTCCGCCTGGCGATAACCGCCTATGTCGAGGTGGTCCGCAACACGCCGTTTCTGGTGCAGCTCTTCTTCATCTTCTTCGGCCTGCCCAGCCTCGGCATCAGGCTAGACCCTATCCTCGCCGCGATTTTGGCGATGACGCTCAACATGGCGGCCTATACGACGGAGATCGTCGGCGCCGGCCTTGATGCGGTGCCGGCCGGGCAGAAGGAAGCGGCACTGTCTTTGGGCTTGCGGCCGCGCCAGGTGTTCGTCAAGATCGTCCTGCCGCAGGCGCTGAAGGTCATCTTCCCGGCGCTGACGAGCCAGATCGTGATCATGATGCTCGAATCCGCAGTCGTATCGCAGATCGCCGTCCGTGAACTCACCTATGAAGCCGATATGCTGCAGGCCAGAACCTTTCGCGCCTTTGAGACCTATTTCGTCGTGACGATGGTCTATCTCGGCCTTTCGATCGCGCTGCGGCGCATGCTGGTTTCGGTCGGACGCCGCACACTCTCGGCAGGTGTGACATGATCGAGTTCACCTTCTGGGATATTCTGCGAAACCTGCTGTTTGCCACGCGCTGGACGATCCTTTTGTCGATCGCAGCATTTGTTGGTGGCGGCGCGGTCGGCATAGTCATCCTCTTCCTCAGAATATCCAAGGCGAAATGGCTTCGTCGCTTTGCCAGCGGCTACATCGCGCTGTTCCAGGGAACGCCGCTTCTGATGCAGCTTTTCCTGATGTTTTTCGGCCTGCCGATGCTCGGCTTTCGCATCGAGCCGTGGACGGCGGCCGTGCTTGCGCTGACCTTCTTTGCCAGCGCTTATCTCGCCGAGATATGGAGAAGCGGCGTCGACGCCTTGCCGCGCGGCCAGTGGGACGCCGGCGCCAGCCTCGGGCTGCATTATGTGCAGGAACTGCGCCTCATCATCCTACCGCAGGCGTTTTCCATCACGCGGGCGCCGATCGTCGGTTTCCTCGTCCAGCTCATCAAAAGCACGGCGCTGACCTCGATCATCGGCTTCGAAGAGCTTCTCAGAACCTCGAATGCGATCAACAATGCGACGTTCGAACCCTTCACCGTCTATGGGCTGGTCGCGCTGATCTTTTTCGTGCTGTGCTATCCGCTCACCCAATATGCCAGAATGCTGGAGAGCCGCGCCGCTGCACATTGATTTCGCTTGAACAACCGTGGGAACAGCCGCAACGTCGGCAAAAAACAGGAGAACGAAAATGACCGAATTTCTGAAAACCAGTCTCAGCCGCCGCAGCGTGTTGGGCGCGGGCGTTGCGGGTGCCGCGTTGCTTGCCATGCCTGCCGTGCTGCGCGCGCAGGACAAATCATTGAAGGTCGGCGTCTATGGCGGCTACTTCAAGAAGTCCTTCGACGAGCACATCTTCCCGGAATTCACCAAGGCGACCGGCATTGCCGTCGAATCCATCGCCGAGCCAACGGGCGAAGCCTGGCTGGTCCAGCTCGAACAGGCAGCCAAGGCAGGCCAGGCCCCGGCCGACGTTTCGATGATGTCTCAGGTATCGACACTGAAGGGCCAGGCGACCGAACTGTGGACGCCGATCGATATCGCCAAGATCAAGCATGGCGGCGACCTGCTCGACCGCTTCGTCAACAAATATCCGGACGGCCGCATCGCCGGCATCGGCGCGGTGGCGTGGTACATCACGCTGGTCACCAACACCGATGTCTACAAGCAAGCGCCGACTTCCTGGGAAGCCCTGTGGGACCCGGCCAATGCCGACAAGCTCGGCCTTCTGGCCCTGGTTTCCAACTCCTTCCTGCTCGAAGTGACGGCCAAGACCTTCCTGGGCGGCACCAATGCGCTCGACACTGAAGAAGGCCAACTGAAGGCTTTCGAAAAGCTTGCCGAAGTCAAGCCGAATGTCCGCCTCTGGTATCGCGACGAGGCGCAGTTCGAGCAGGCGCTGAAGTCGGGCGAAATCCCGATGGGTCAGTATTACCACGACGTCACCGGCCTTGCTGCCGCCGACGGTCAGCCCGTGCGCTCGACCTTCCCGAAGGAAGGCGGCATTCAGGATTCCGGCAACTGGGTCATCTCGCGCGCCTCCAAGAAGGCCGACGAGGCCCATGTCTTCATCGACTATATGAGCCAGCCTTCGGTCCAGGGCCTGATGTCGCGCAAGGTCGGCACTGCGCCGACGCTGAAGAAGGAAGTGCTCGACCTGAAGCCGGAGGAATTCGCCGCCGTGTCGTCGGAAATCGAGCCGATCATCCCGCGCTACGACCTCTACACGACCAAGTCCGACTGGCTTAACCAGAAATGGACCGAGCTGATCGCGGGGTAAAATTCTTTCTTTCCTTCTCCCCGTTCACGGAAGGGCAATCGCATACAGAGTTCGACCCCCACTCCGTCTCGGCTCCGCCGAGCCACCTCTCCCCCGATCGACGGGGGAGAGGAAACGCCGTCCGCAAACCTGGCGCCCTTCCTCTCCCCTTTTGAGGGGGAGAGGTGTCGAGCGTAGCGAGGCGGAGTGGGGGTCGGCTGTGCCATCGGCGATTGCCTTGCCGTAAGGAAGAAAACCGACACGGCGGCCTTTTCGCCTGACCCCCTACCCGCATATGATAAGCAAAAGAGCAGGGTAACCAGTATGTCCGGCCTGTCACTGAACGACATCACCAAGGAATTCGGCGATTTCAAAGCCGTCGACAATGTCGCGCTGAACGTGCCGCACGGCACCTTCGTCTGCCTGCTCGGGCCGTCGGGCTGCGGCAAGACCACGCTGCTTCGTATGATCGCCGGATTGGAGGAGCCGACCAGCGGCAGGATCGTCATCGACGACGAGGACATCACCGCCGTCCCGACCCACAAGCGCAATCTCGGCATGGTGTTCCAGTCGCTGGCGCTGTTTCCGCATCTGTCGGTGGGTGACAACATCGCATATTCGCTGCGCATTCGCGGTGCTTCGAAGCAGGACCAGCAGAAGCGCGTCGATGAGTTGCTGAAGCTGATCCATCTGCCGGGTTTTGCTGACCGGCCCGTCGCAAAATTGTCTGGCGGCCAGCGCCAGCGCGTCGCCATCGCCCGTGCACTTGCCCTTTCGCCGCGACTGTTTCTGCTCGACGAGCCGATGTCGGCGCTCGATGCCAAGCTGCGCGAATCCATGCAGGTCGAGTTGCGCCAGTTACAGCAGAAGCTCGGCATCACCACCATCGTCGTCACCCATGACCAGCGCGAAGCGATGACCATGGCCGATCTGGTCGTGGTGATGGGCGAGGGCCGCATCCGCCAGGCCGCCGCCCCGGTCGAAATCTACCGCAAGCCGGCGGACGCCTTCGTCGCCGACTTCATCGGCTCGACCAACCTTCTGCCGGTCTCCGCCGACAGCGCCGGCCGCGCCACGGTTCTGGGATCAGCCATTTCCGGCCTGACGCTTCCTTCCGGCGGCTCGAAAGCCTCGATTTCGGTACGGCCTGAGGACGTGCATCTCACCGCCCCCGGCAACGGCGCGATCGATGGCACGGTCACCTTCGTGCGCGACCTCGGCGGCACCATCGAGACCTTCGTCGAGGCCGGCGGCAAGACGATCATCGCTGTCGCCACGCCGCGCGAACGGCCCGAGGTCAAGGTCGGGCAGAGCGTCGGCATCGTGCTGCCGCCCGAAAGCTGCGTGGTTCTGAAGTCATGAGACGCGAGGCGCCGCGTTCCATTGGCGACTACACGCCGCTGTTCTTTCCGGCGCTGATGCTGATCGTCTTCTTCGTCGTGCCGTTCTCGACGATGATCGCGGTGAGCTTCTTCAAGCGCGATCCGGCCGGCTTCTACAAGACCGATTTCGTCTTCGACAATTATGCGCGCTTCCTGTCAACCTTCTTCGGCAGCGTGCTCGGCTTCTCGCTGATGCTGGCGGTGCTGGTCGCCATCTGCTGCATCGCCATCGCATTCCCCTTCACCTATCTGCTGACCAAGCAATCGCGCAAGGTGCAGACGGTGTGGCTGGTCTGCCTGCTGTCGGTGCTGTCGCTGTCGGAAGTCATCATCGGCTTTGCCTGGTCGACGCTGTTTTCGCGCACAGCCGGCATCACCAATCTGCTGGTCGCGGTCGGTCTGATGTCCCAGCCGCAGGCGCTGCTGCCGGGCTTTGGCGCGGTGCTGACAGGCATGGTCTATCAGGCGCTGCCCTATACGATCCTCGTGCTTTATCCCGCCCTCGTGCGGCTTGACCCGACATTGCTCGAGGCTGCGCGAACGCTAGGCGCCTCACCGGTGCGCGCCTTCTTCAACGTGGTGACGCCGGCGCTGCGCAACACGCTGGTGGCGACGCTGATCATGGTCTTCGTCTTCGCGCTTGGTTGCTATTTGCTGCCGCAGATCCTCGGCCGGCCGTCGCAATGGACGCTGTCGGTGCTGATCACCGATCAGGCGATCTACCAGTCCAACATGCCTTTCGCGGCAGCCATGGCCGTGTTCCTGGTGCTGATGTCGCTGGCGCTGGTCGGGCTTACCCTGCTGGTGGGCAGGCGGGAGAATGCGGGATGACGGACAGATTGCTTCGCCGGCTCTATTTCGCCCTTGTCGCGCTGTTTCTCGCAGCACCGCTGATCGTCGTGCTCGGCGTCTCGGTCAACGAGAAACAGGATCTGTCCTTCCCGCCAAAAGGCTTTTCGCTCGCCTGGTACGCGCAGATTTTTACCGACCCGGAATGGCGCAGCGCGCTGATCGCTTCGCTGCTGCTGGCGGTTTCGGCGGCAGCACTTGCGGTGGCGATTGCGCTGCCGCTGGCATGGTTCCTGTGGCGTCGTCATGCGCCCTGGGCGCATATCTTCCAGCTTCTCGGGGTCGCCCCCTTTATTCTCCCGCCGGTCATCACCGCCTTGGGTTTCCTGACCTTCTGGGCGACAACGGGCTTCTACGGCCAGCCTTGGACGGCGGCGATCAGCCACGCGATCTTCTTCGTCACGCTGCCGCTGGTGACGCTGTCGCTCGGCTTCGCCTCCATTGACCGCTCGCTGGTGGAAGCCGCCGCGACCATGGGCGCCGACGACCGCACCATCGCCAAAACCGTGGTGCTGCCGCTGATCCTGCCCTATCTCGTTTCCGGTTATGCCTTCGCCTTCGTGCTGTCGCTCAACGAATACATCGTCGCCTATATGACCATCGGCTTCACCATGGAAACGCTGCCGATAAAAATCTTCAACGCGCTGCGCTACGGCTATACGCCGACCATGGCGTCCGTGACGGTGTTCTTCGTGGCGATCGCAGCGCTGGTCTTCGGGCTGATCGCCAGGTTCGGCGACATCAGGCGGCTGCTTGGTGCCATGGGTTCGGAGGGCAAGTGATGAAACTGGCGGCACTCCAGATGCAGGCCGTGGCCGGCGATGTCGCTGCCAATCTTGCGCGCATCGAACGGGCGGCGCGCGAGGCGGCGAAGGGCGGTGCCGATCTGCTCGTCACGCCCGAACTGGCCGTCACAGGTTACGGTGCGGGCGAGGCGACGAAAGCACTGGCCGAGCCTGCCGACGGCGATCTTGCCGCCCGGCTATCAGCGCTGTCGGCTGAAACCGGAATCGCGATGGTCGTCGGTTTTGCCGAACGCGCCGGCGAGACGATCTACAACAGCGCGCTTTATGTCGATGGCTCGGCGGCTCCTGTCGTCTACCGCAAATCTCATCTCTATGGCGCCTACGAGCGCGGTCTGTTCCTGGCGGAAAAGCCGGCTGCCTGCGTGGTCAACCATCGCGGCGCGAAGATCGGCCTGCTGATCTGCTACGATGTCGAGTTCCCCGAAAATGTGCGGCGGCTTGCGCAGGCAGGTGTCGATGCGGTCATCGTGCCGACGGCGCTGCCGGCAAGTGATCATGACGAATTTATCGCCCGCAAGCTGATCCCGGTGCGCGCCTTCGAGAACCAGATTTTCGTCGCCTATGTGAACCATTGCGGCGCGGATGCGCTGTTTTCCTATGCCGGTCTTTCAGGCATTGCCGCACCCGATGGCACGTTGCTGGCCGAAGCGGGCCGGGGCGAGGAGGCGCTGCTGCTCGCTGAAGTCCGTCCCGCCGATTACGCGGCTTCGGCGGCGACGAATTCCTATTTGGCCGATCTCAGGGTTTAACGCCGCAGAGTTACATTTCGCTCTGTCGAACGCGCTCTACGGCGCCCCCCTCTGGCCTGCCGGCCATCTCCCCCGCAGGTGGGGAGATCAGCCTTCAGATTGACTTTCGCCAATCGTCAACGTTGCAGAATAGGCGGCACGAGCGACATAGCTAATCTCCCCACCTGCGGGGGAGATGGCCGGCAGGCCAGAGGGGGGCGCGAAGGAACGCAACCGTGAAGGTTCAGTTCGTAACTGTAGCCATTCCCGTCAACCCAAGCTGATCGCGCCGTAGCCAGCGCCACATCAGCAACACCGCCACCACCGCAAGGCCCACTGACAGGCCGATCCAGATGCCGACGCCATGGAAGCCGAAATGGAAGGCCAGCGCCACGCCGAGCGGCAGGCCGACACCCCAATAGCCGATCGCCGCATAGATCATCGGTATCGTGGTGTCGTGCAGGCCGCGCAGCATGCCGGCAGCCACCGCTTGCGCGCCGTCGACGATCTGGAACAGCGCTGCCAGCGCCAGGAACGACACGGCAAGCCCAATGACGACCGCGTTGGCCGGATCATTGAGATCGATGAAAGCGCTGATCAACAGGCGCGGCCACAGGATCATCGCGAGCGCGGTCAGCGCCATGAAGGAAACGCCCATGACGAAGGCGGTCCAGCCGGCGCGGCTGATGCCTTCCGGGTTCTGCGCGCCATAGGCCAGGCCGACGCGTACCGTCACCGCTTGGTTGAGCCCCAGCGGCACCATGAAGCTGATCGAGGCGATCTGTATGGCGATGGCGTGTGCTGCCAATGACGGCGAATCGATCAGGCCCATGAACAGCGCAGCAGCATTGAAAATGGTGACCTCAAAAGCCAGGATGCCGGCGATCGGCAGGCCGAGCTTCAGAAGCCCGACGAAACGCGGCCAGTCCGAGCGCCAGAAGCGGCCGAACAGGCGGTAGCGCCGGAATTTCGGTTCCATCATCACCACCGCCGCCATGCCGATGAACATCAACGCGCTGGACAGACTCGTCGCCAGCCCGGAGCCGGCGATGCCCATGGCCGGGAAGCCGAGATTGCCGAACATAAGACACCAGTTGGCGAGCACGTTGAAGGCCACCGCGACGAAGACGATGATCAACGCCCAGCCCGGACGCTCCAGCGCCGAGATGAAGGAGCGCAGCACGATATAGCCGTAGAAGGGCAGCACCGCCCATTGCAGCCAGCGCACATAAATGCCGGCCTGCGCGGCGAGCGCCGGTTCCTGCCCCATGGCGGCCAGAATGGCTTCAGCATTCCACAGCACGATCCAGATCGGGATCGAAACAAGGATGGCGAGCCACAGCCCCTGGCGCACGGTGCGGCGCAGGTCGCGCACCGAATGGCGCCTGCGGCCGAGTTCGGTAGCGATCATCGGCGAGGTTGCGAGCATCAGGCCGAGCCCGAAGATCAGCGGCGCGAAATAAAGATTGGCGCCCAGCGCGCCGGCAGCCAGCGTGTCGGCACTAAGCCGGCCCATCATCATAACGTCGGTGGCCGTCATCGCGGTCTGGCCGAGATTGGTCAGGATCATCGGCCAGGCCAGCGCCAGCATTGCGCGAATTTCGAGACGCCAAGGGTTTGCCGGAGCTCTCGCTTCGACCTGTATCGCAGACATTTTTCTAACTTTCAGGGGCGAACCGCGGCGAAAATCATGCCATCAGTCGCGTTTTTACGGAAAAACGAACGGTTTTTCCGATTTTGAATGCCTTTTGAACGAAATGCTCTCGTTAGGCAAGCCACCAGCGTGGTCGACAATTGAGCCAGGGTGATGGCAACGCCGTCTCTTCCACGGTGGAAGCGGCACAGTTTGCCGTTCAACCTCGTCATCCCGGCCAAGGGAGCGAAGCGACCGCGAGCCGGGACCCATTGACCGGCACGGCCGGATACTGAGTTCGCACATCGGGATTGAAGCGTGCCAAGTCGAGGACCGGGCCGCGCTCGACGATGCCCTGACCAATGGGTCCCGGGTCCCTTCGCTACGCTTCGGTCGCACGGGATGACGCCTACGAGTAACGCTTCGAAGGATGCCGCGTCGCCTACAGCCTCTCCAGCACCTGCCGCTGGCGGTGCATTTCGAGGAAAATCCGGTAGTCGCGCTCGAAGCTTTTTCGTGCGGCCGGGTTGGGTTTGCGCTCGCGTCCGCCCTGCTGCATGGCCGCTGCGGCTTCGGCAAGCGTCGGATAAAGGCCGCCCGCCGCCGCCGCCGCCATGCCGGTTCCGAGCAGGACTGCTTCGTCGGCTAAAGGTTCTATCACCATGCAACCGGTGGCATCGGCATAGAGTTCCATCAGTAGCGGGTTCTTAGTGTGGCCGCCGGTGACATGCAGCGTGTCGATGACATAGCCGTTTTCGTTCAGCGTCTCGAGAATGTGGCGCACGCCGAGCGCGATGCCGACGGCGGTGCGCCAGTAGAGCCGGCACAGGCTGTCGAAGGAGGCGTCGAGCGTCAGCCCGGAGATGACGCCGACCGCATGCGAGTCGGCCAGCGGCGAGCGGTTGCCGTGAAAATCCGGCAGCACATGGAGCCGCGACGCAAACGCCTCGCCTTCTTCGGTTCGCAACGCCATGACGCGCTCGGCGATTCTGCCATGCATGGCGGCATCCGGTTCGCCGCCGGCGCCGTGCCAGCGGATGATGTGGTCGAGCAAAGCGCCCGTCGCCGACTGGCCGCCTTCGCTCGTCCAGCAGTCCGCCAGCGTGACGCCGAAATAGGGGCCCCAGCCCCCGGTGAAGGGACGTGGCTCCGGCGACATTGCCATGACGCAGCTCGACGTGCCGGCAATCAGCGCCATATGCCGCTCTATGCTGGCGAAATCGCCGACGAAGCGGCCGAGCACGCCAAGCGCGCCGGCATAGGCATCGATCAGCCCGGAGCCGACGCGGCAGGCTATGGTGAGGCCGAGTGCATCTGCGGCCTGCGGGGTAAGCGGGCCGAGGTCGGCGCCGACGGGGCTCGCCCGCTCGGGCAGGTTTCCGCGCGCCAGAAGATCGCCGAGTGCTACCGTGTTGAGAAAATCGTCCTGCCAGCCGGGTGTCTCATGGGCGAGATAGGTCCATTTGCAGGTCAGCGTGCATTGCGAGCGCGCCATCGAGCCGCAAGCCTTCCAGGTCAGGAAATCGGCCAGATCGAAGAAATAACCGGTCTTCTGCCACTGGCCGGGCAGATGCCGCTTCAGCCACATCAGCTTGGGAATTTCCATCTCCGGCGACATCACGCCGCCGACATGGTCGAGCACATGATGCCCTGTGGCGGTGCATTCGTCGGCCTCGGCCAGCGCCCGATGGTCCAGCCAGACGATGGTGTCCCAGCGATCGTCGCCGTCGCCGGAAACGCCGAGCTGGTTTGCATCCACATCGCGCACCACCAGCGAGCAGGTGGCATCGAAGGAAATGCCGACGATGTCTTCCGGTTTCACCGCGGCCTTCTCGCGCGCCGCCTTCACGGCCGCGCAAACTGCCGACCAGATGTCTTCCGAATCATGCTCGGCATGGCCGGGTTTCGGCTGGCGCATCGCTATTCTGTGGTCGGCGCGGCCGAGCAGATTGCCGTCACGATCGAGAATGCCGGCGCGCGCGCTGCCGGTTCCGACATCGACGGCGCAGACGAACCCCGCCATCAGCGGGCGGACTTTCTGGATTTCGGGGAGCGAGGGCGAAGCATCATGGCAGGCAGAATAATGCCCATCGGATAGGGCGCAAGGTCTCTCCTGCGATCGCGAGGAATCAGATCGTCTTCAGCATGCCGCCGTTGACATGATAGGTGGCGCCGACGCAGTAGCTAGCGCGGTCGGAACACAGGAATACGAAGAAATCCGCCAGTTCCTCGACGGTGCCGAAGCGCTTGATCGGCGCATGTTCGTCGGCGACTGTCTGCAGATAGCTTTGCCAGTCGCCGCCGCTGCCTGCGGTCAGTTTCTTCGCCGTATTCACCCAGTCCGGCGTGAGGATCAGGCCGGGATTGATCGTGTTGACGCGGATATTGTCCTTGATCACCTCATTGGCGAGGTTCTTGGAAAACATCAGCAGCGCCGCCTTGGTGACATTGTAGATCGGCTCATACCACAGCGGCTGCACCGCGCAGATCGAGGCGTTGTGCAGGATCGCGCCACCGCCGCGCGCCTTTATCATCGGCACGAAGCCGCGTGCCAGCCGCACTGCCGCCATGACATGCAGTTCCCAATAGGCCTGCCACTTGTCGTCGGACGCCTCCATGATCGTCTCGTTGGAACCGGTGCCGGCATTGTTGACGAGGATGTCGGCGCCGCCGAAATGCTCCTTCGCCGCAGCCACGAACTGTTCCGCGCCCTCGGCTGTTGCGATGTCGCCGGCAACGGGCACGGCCCTGATGCCATAGGTCGAGGCCAGCCGATCCGTCTCGGCAGTCAGGCGCTCCTTCTGCCGCGCACCGAGAACGAGATGCGTGCCCTCGCGCGCGAAAGCCTCTGCGACGCCGAGCCCGATACCGATGCTGCCGCCGGTAATCGCGGCAACCTTGCCCTTCAGTCCGAGGTCCATGCAGTTCTCCGGTTACGGGAATTTTTCGAATGTCAGAGCGTCCCGCCGAGATAGCGCTTCAGAGTTTCCGCGGTGCCGATCTTCCAAAGTGTCCGAAGCGCATGAGCGAAGGCGGCGGCAAAGACCGGCGAGCGCCCGACCTTGCCATAGATATCCTCCATCGCAAGCCATGCCGAGGGATCGTCCTTGGCCGCACGCGCGGTTTTCTGCAGGCGCTCCCAGTTCGGGTCGTTGGGTTCGATGAGCGCTCCTGAATCCGTGGTGCCGAAGCAATAGCGGCACCACAGCGCCGATTCGAGCGCGAGGCCCGAGACGTCCTTGCCCGCCTTCAGCCGGTCGGCGATGGTCGGGATGATGAATTTCGGCTGGCGGTTGGAGCCGTCGAGGCAGAGCCGCCGCACGGTGTCGCCGATCTTGGGGTTGGAAAAGCGTTTTTCGATCAGCTTGAAATAGTCTTCCAGCACCACGCCGGGAACGGGCGGCACGGTCGGAATGATCTCGTCGCGCTCCAGCTTGGCGAGGAAATCGCGCACCAGCGGCTCCTGCATCGCCTCATGCACGAAATGGATGTCCATCAGCCCGGCCGGATAGGCGATCGTCGCGTGTCCGCCATTGAGGATGCGGATCTTCATCAGCTCGAAGGGAGACACGTCCTTCACGAAGGTCACGCCGACGGCCTCAAGCGCCGGCCTGCCGGTCGGGAAATTGTCCTCCAGCACCCATTGCCTGAACGGCTCGCAGAACACCGGCCAGTTGTCCTCCAGGCCGAATTCTTGCACCAGGAGCTTGCGCTCGCGGTCAGTCGTTGCCGGTGTGATGCGATCGACCATGCCGTTCGGAAAGGCGACGTTCTCCGCCACCCAGCGGGCGAAATCGGGATCGCTGAGCTGCGCCAGCCCGATCACCGCATCGGCAGTCACGTGCCCATTGTGGGGGATGTTGTCGCAGGACATGACAGTGAAGGCCGGCGTGCCTTCGACGCGCCGTCGCGCCAGCCCGGCCAGGATCAGGCCGAAGACGGTTTTTGGCGCTTCCGGATTGCTCGCGTCGCTGACGATGTTGGGGTGCGCGGGATTGAATTTTCCGGAGGCCGGATCGATGAAATAGCCGCCTTCGGTGATGGTCAGCGAGACGATGCGAATCTTCGGATCGGCAAGCCGGCTAATAATAGCATCGGTGTCGCCGGGGACAAGAAAATCCGTCATCGCCGCGGTCACGCGCGCTGCCATGTGACCTTCATCCTGCTCGACAACAGTCGTGAGAAAATCCTGCTCGGCAAGCTTTTCGCGCCCGACCTTCTCGCCCTCGAAAACGCCCGCGCCGACCAGTGCCCAATCATGGTCGCGGCCTTCATTGAAGAGGTCGTCGAGATAGACGGCCTGATGGGCGCGATGGAAATTGCCGACACCGAAATGCAGGATGCCGGGGGTGAGCGCGGCGCGGTCGTACTTTGGGCCGGCGACGTTGGCGGGGAGGTGCCGGAGGGTCGTTTGGGAGAGTTTTACGGGCATGTTTCGACGCTTTCTCTTTTGGGCGCCGAAGTTCGCGACACCTTCTCCCCTTGTGGGAGAAGGTGGATCGGCGCGCAGCGCCGAGACGGATGAGGGGTGTTGGAAGAAATGAGACGCTGGCGATCCTGCCAGCACCCCTCATCCGACCTCGCTCCGCTCGGCCACCTTCTCCCACAAGGGGAGAAGGGAAAATCAACTCATCCAGTTGCCGCCGTCGACATTGTAGGTCTGGGCGACGATGTATTCGGCTTCCGCGCTGGCGAGGAAGATCGCCATGCCGGTGAGATCCTGCGCCGTGCCCATGCGGCCGAACGGCACCGCCTCGCCGACGAGCTTTTTCTTCTCGCCCTTTGCCAGTTTCTCGTGCTTGGCAAACAGCGCATCGACGCCGTCCCAGTGATCGCCATCGACGACGCCCGGCGCGATGGCGTTGACGTTGATGCCGTGCTTGATGAGGTCGAGCCCGGCCGATTGGGTCAGGCTGATGACGGCGGCCTTGGTGGCGCAGTAGACGGCGACCAGCGCCTCGCCTCGCCGTCCGGCCTGGCTTGCCATGTTGATGATCTTGCCGCCCTTGCCCCGCGCGATCATCGAGCGGGCGGCGGCCTGCATGGTGAACAGCGTGCCGGCGACATTGACGGAAAACAGCTTGTCGTAGCTCGCCCGCGTGATGTCGACGATCGGCGCCAGGTCGAAAAGTGCAGCATTGTTGATCAGGATGTCGAGCCCACCTGCCTTCTGTTCCACGGCTTTGATCGCCGCCTCGATCGAGGTTTGGTTGGTCACGTCGAGGCTGACGGCATAGGCCGATGGGCCGATCTCGTCAGCGGTCTTCATCGCCGCATCGAGATTGATATCGCCGATCGCAACAGTCGCACCCTCGTGGATATAGGCCTCCGCGAAGGCGCGGCCGATGCCGCGCGCAGCACCCGTGATCAGGGCGGACTTGCCCTTCAGTCTTTGTGTCAAATTGCTCTCCCGTCGGCACCGAAGCGGTGCAATTTCGAGGGGTCGGGCGTCAGGAAGATCGTGTCGCCATGCTTGACCGAGATTTCGCCGTCACCGCGCACGGTGAGCGGGCCGACGCCGTCGGAATGGACATGCAGGAAGGTGTCGGAGCCGAGATGCTCGGCAACGCCGACGGTTGCCTTCCAGTCGCCGGAGGTTTTCGAGATGGCGAGGTGCTCGGGGCGGACGCCGACGGTCGTCGCGCCGACCTTCGCAGCCGGCGCGCCGGTAATGAGGTTCATCTTCGGCGAGCCGATGAAGCCGGCGACGAACAGGTTCTTCGGCGTCTTGTAGAGCTCCATCGGCGAGCCGACCTGCTCGATATTGCCGGCGTTCAGCACCACGATCTTGTCGGCCATGGTCATCGCCTCGACCTGATCGTGGGTGACGTAGATCATCGTCGTCTTGAGCTGGTGATGGAGCTCGCTGATCTCCAGCCGCATCGTGCCGCGAAGGGCGGCGTCGAGGTTGGACAGCGGCTCGTCGAACAGGAAGGCGGATGGCTGGCGCACGATGGCGCGGCCGATGGCGACGCGCTGGCGCTGGCCGCCGGAAAGCTGGCCTGGCCGGCGCTCGAGATAGTTGGTGAGGTTCAGAACGCGCGCTGCGTCCTGCACCTTCTTGTCGATGCTGGCCTGGCTCTCGCCGGCCATCTTGAGCGGGAAGGCGATGTTCTTGGCCACCGTCATATGCGGGTAGAGCGCGTAGGATTGGAACACCATGGCGAGCTTGCGCTTGGCCGGGGCCTCGCCGGTCACGTCGCGCCCGTCGATGTTGATGGTGCCGCCGCTGGTGTCTTCCAGCCCGGCGATCAGCCTGAGCAGCGTGGACTTGCCGCAACCCGAGGGGCCGACGAAGACGACGAACTCGCCGTCTTCGATGACGAGGTCGATTTTCGGAATGATGACCGTCGCCCCGAAGGACTTCGACACTTGCTTGAGCGTGATGTTTCCCATGATTTCCTCCCCCGAAGGGCTTTTGTCTTCGTTACTTCACAGCACCGAATGTCAGGCCGCGGACCAGCTGTTTCTGGCTGAACCAGCCCATGATCAGGATCGGCGCGATCGCCAGCGTCGAGGCCGCCGACAGCTTGGCCCAGAACAGGCCTTGTGGGCTGGAGAACGAGGCGATGAAGGCGGTGAGCGGCGCTGCGTTGGTCGTCGACAGCCGGATCGTCCAGAAGGCCTCGTTCCAGGCGAGGATGATGTTGAGCAGCATGGTCGAGGCGATGCCGGGGATAGCCATCGGCGTCAGCACATAGACGATCTCGCCCCAGAGGGTCGCTCCATCCATGCGCGAGGCCTCCAGGATCTCGCCCGGGATTTCACGGAAGTAGGTGTAGAGCATCCACACCACGATCGGCAGGTTGATCAGCATCAGCATCACGGTCAGGCCGATGCGGCTGTCGAGAAGTCCCCAGTCGCGGAAGATCAGATACATCGGAACCAGAACCGCGACCGCCGGCATCATCTTGGTGGAAAGCATCCACATCAGGATGTCCTTGGTCCGCTTGGTCGGCGAGAACGCCATCGACCAGGCCGCCGGTATCGCAATGAGCAAGGCGAGGATGGTCGAGCCGACGGAGATCACCACCGAGTTCATGAAGAACTTGAAGTAGTTGCTCTGCGACTGAACCTCGGCATAGCTCTCCAGCGTTCCCGACGGGATCAGCTTGAAGCCGGCGATCGCCTCGGTCTCGGATTTGAACGAGGTGATGATCGTGTAGAGGATCGGAAAGAAGATCAGCAGGGCGATCACCCAGGCGGCGATGGTCCATCCGACCTTGGTCTGTGTCGAAACTGCGCGTGCCATGGGTCTCTCCTATTTGTCGAGGTTCTTGCCAACGGCGCGCATCAGGAAGAAGGCGACGATGTTGGCGAGGATGACCGCGATGATGCCGCCCGCCGATGCCCCGCCGACGTCGTAGCCGAGGAGCGCGGTGCGGTAGATCAGGAAGGGCAGGTTGGTCGATGCGTAACCCGGGCCGCCATTGGTGGTGACGAGGATTTCGGCATAGACGCCAAGCAGGAAGATGGTCTGGATCAGGATGACCACCGTAATCGCCCGCGACATATGCGGGATGGTCAGATGGATGAAGCGGCTGACGAAGCCGGCGCCGTCCATCTCGGCGGCCTCCTTCTGCTCGCCGTCGAGCGATTGCAGCGCGGTGAGCAGGATCAGGGTGGCAAAGGGCAGCCACTGCCAGGCAACGATGATGATGATCGAAAACAGCGGGTATTGCGCGAACCAGTCGACCGGTTGGAAGCCGAGCGATTTCGAGATACCGGCGAAGACGCCGTAGCCCGGATGCATGATCATGTTCTTCCACACCAGTGCCGCCACCGGCGGCATGACGAAGAAGGGCGAGATCACCAGGATGCGCACGATGCCCTGGCCGAACATCGGCTGGTCGAGCAGCAGCGCCAGCGCGGTGCCGCCGATGACGGTGATCAGCAGAACGCCGACGACGATCAGCAGAGTGTTCCAGATCGACTGGAAGAAGGCCGGATCGGTGTAGAAGAACTGGTAGTTGAACAGCCCTGCGAAACTGACATTGGCCGGGTTGAGCAAATTGTAGTTCTGGAACGAGAACCACAGCGTCATTGCCAGCGGCACGATCATCCAGATCAGGAGCAGGAACACCGACGGCGCCATCATGAAGCGCGCAAGCGTGCGGGTTTGTTGAGTAGCCATGGTTTCACCCTCGGTTTGAATGAACCGTTCCGGTTGTCTTCACCACAGGCGGCGCCTGGCGCCGGTCGAATGAGTTGAGCATGCCCAAAAACAGGGCGAACTCGGCAGTCACGCTGTCTGTACGCGGACGCCAACATGGTTGGGGCGGGCCGCCCGGACTGGGAACCGGACGGCCCAAGGCATCGAGATGATGCCTTATTTGATGTAGCCGGCCCGGGTCATTTCACGCACCGAGGCGGTTTGAGCTGCCGCAAGCGCGTCATCGACGCTGGACTGGCCGGCAAGTGCTGCCGAGAACAGCTGGCCCACCGTCGTGCCGAGACCCTGGAATTCGGGGATGGCGACGAACTGCACGCCGACATAAGGCACCGGCTTGACGGTCGGCTTGGTCGGATCGGCCGAGTTGATCGAGTCGAGCGTCATCTTGGCGAAGGGCGCGGCCTTCTGGTATTCTGCGTTTTCATAGAGCGAGGTGCGCGTTCCCGGGGGAACGTTGGCCCAGCCTTCCTTCGAGGCGACGAGGTCGAGATAGCCCTTGCCGGTTGCCCAGGCGACGAATTTTTCAGCCGAGGCAGCCTTCTGCGTGCCGGCCGGAATGCCGAGCGACCATGCCCACAGCCAGTTGCCGCGCTTGCCGAGCCCGGTGTCGGGCGCCAGCGCATAGCCGACCTTGTCGGCAACGGTGGAGTCCTTTGGGTTCGAGACGAAGGAGGCGGCGACGGTGGCGTCGATCCACATGCCGCACTTGCCCTGCTGGAACAGCGCCAGGTTCTCGTTGAAACCGTTGGAGGAGGAACCGGCCGGGCCGGCATCCTTCATCAGGTCGACATAGAACTGAAGCGTCTTCTTCCATTCGGGCTGGTCGAACTGCGGCTGCCACTTTTCGTCGAACCAGCGCGCGCCGAAGGAGTTCGACATGGCGGTGAGGAAGGCCATGTTCTCGCCCCAGCCGGCCTTGCCGCGCAGGCAGATGCCGTTGATGTCATTGGCGCGGTCGGTCATCTTGCGGGCCGCGTCGGCGATGAAGTCCCATGTCGGCGCGTCGGGCATCTTGAGCCCGGCTTTCTCGATCAGGTCCTTGCGGTACATGACGAAGGAGCTCTCGCCGTAGAAGGGCGCGGCATAGAGCTTGCCGTCGGCTGAAAGGCCGCCGGCAATCGCCGGAATGATGTCCTTGGCGTCATAGTCGGCGCCGAGATTGTCGAGCGGCAGGAGCCAGCCCTGCTTGGCCCAGATCGGAACCTCGTAGGTGCCGATGGTCATGACGTCGTACTGGCCGCCCTTGGTGGCGATGTCGGTGGTGACGCGCTCGCGCAGCACGTTCTCCTCGAGCGTGACCCATTCGAGCTGGATGTCGGGGTTCTTGGACGTGAAGTCTTCCGTCAGCTTCTGCATGCGGACCATGTCGCCATTGTTGACGGTGGCAATGGTGATGGATTCGGCATGCGCGGAAAAAGCAAGCGCGCTGGCCGAACACAGGCCCAGAATGAGCGTGGTCAGTTTCATCGATATTCCTCCCTAGGACCAAGTTGAGCATTTGCCTTGGCTGTGGGCAATTATTCACTTACCGTGATTTATGTCAACCCGGATTCGATGCTGCGCCGCAGCACCTGGATCGCCGTGCGTCCATTCGGACGCACAAGGGAACGATTCAGCGCTGAGAATGAGCTCTAGGCTCTTGCAGGTTTCGATCCGGCTCCCCAAATTCGGCGCCAGTCGCGTGAACATGTTTCAATGAGGGAAACACGGTTGAAAATTTTCACGCCTGTAATCGAGGGTTTTGCTAAAACTGGCAGGAATCAACGGACCGTGCGGGCGCAAAGCAGCCGCGCTCGCGAGGCCCCGTTGCCTGCTTCTGAAAGCGGTGGGATTGGATGACGCTCTTGCCGTCGATCGATAGTCAGACAGAGCCGAAGGCAGATGTGCCGACCATTTCGCTTGAGGCTATCCAGGCTGCGACTAGCCTAAGTAAGCGGCGGCGGTTTCGGCTGTCGGCCATGCTGGCGCGCGCGGAGCGCGAGGGTGCGCGGCTGCAATACTGGGCGCGTTCGGCAGCCCTCGTCGCCATCGCCCTGTTCTTTCTGGCCTTTGCCAAATGGGGCGCTGCGCTTGCCTTCACGCTTTCGAGCCTGGGCCTTTTTTACATTATCGGCCTGATCAACTACCGGCTGGTGAAACGGCGGCTGAGCCCACCCTGGCTAAGCGCGGTGATCGGAACGCTGGACATTGTGCTGCTCACCTTCCTGATCGTAGGCCGGAATCCATTCGGCACAGACATAATTCCGCCGGCAATGCATCTGCGCGAGGGCACCTTCGCCTATCTGCTGATCTTCGTCAGCCTTGGCGCGTTGACGCTTTCGCCGCGCCTTGCCTTGTGGCTCGGGCTTTCGGCTGCACTCTCCTGGACGGGGGCGATAGTCTGGGTCATCTCGCGGCCGGGCACCTATATCGCCAGCAAGATACGATCCGACATGGAGCTTGTTGACCGGCTGCATTTCGCGCAGGATCCGAACTACGTCGACATCATCGCCCAATCGGCCAATGTGGTGTTGATCCTGATCGTCACCGGCATCCTGGCGATCGTCGTTTCGCGCTCCCGAAGGCTGGCCGACGACTACATCGCCGCGGAGCGGTCGCGCATCAATCTGGCGCGGCACTTCTCGCCCAATGTCGTCGACGAACTGGCATCGGCCGACGAGCCGTTCGGTCCCGTCCGGCGTCAGGAGGTTGCGGTGGTGTTTGCCGATATCGTCGGCTTCACCAATTATTCCGAAGACCACCCGGCCGAAGAAGTGTTTGAACTGCTGCGGCAATTCCATCGCCGCATGGAACAGGTCGTGTTCGACCATGGCGGCACGGTCGACAACTATATCGGCGACTGCATCATGGCGACGTTCGGCGTACCGCGGCCGACCGAGACGGACGCGACGCGGGCCATGCGCTGCGCATGGGCGATGATGAATTCGATGAACGAATGGAACGCCCGGCGCATTGCCGCGGGCGAGGAGCCGATAGAGGTCGGCATCGGATGCCAGTACGGCCCGGTCGTTCTCGGCGCTGTCGGCAGCGAGCGCAATTTGTCGATCGCGGTGGTGGGCGACACCTGCAACGTCGCCAGCCGCCTGCAGGCCCTGTGCCGCGAACTGGACGCCGGCATCTGCGTCGGCGCCTCGCTCGTCAAGGCGGTCGGGCGCGAGGACGGGATCGACGCGCTGTCGGGACTGGTCGACCATGGCCTCGTCACGCTGCGCGGGCGCGACGAACCGGTCAATGTCTGGGCGATCCCCAGGGTTGGCAAGGCCTGAGCGTCCAGAGCATGATCCCGAAAAGTTGCAGACTTTTCGGACAAGATCATGCTTCAAAATCAATATTCTAGAGTGGGATAACGATTCAAGGAAACGTCGTCCCGCTCTAGGGCTCGGGCTTGCCGAGTGTGGCTTCCACCGCGGTAAGCAGCCAATCGCGAAAGGCGCGGATCTTGGGCACGTTGCGGCGTGCCTCGGGATAGACCAGCCAATAGGCGTTGCCGTCCCAGGCAACCAGATCGAAGGGCTGGATCAGGCGGCCATCGGCGAGTTCCGCCGAAAACAGCGCCCGCGTCAGTATCGCTACGCCATTCCCGGCCATGGCGGCATTCGCCTCATAGGCCTGGGCGCCCAGGCTGTTGCGCGGCCGCGATTCCAGCGAGTCGGTCGGCAGGCCGGCAGCGGTGAACCATTCCTTCCACCAGTAGTCGCCCGGGTCGAGCACCGGCAGGCGCAAGAGGTCGGCAGGCTCCTTCAGGCCGCCGATGCTTTCGGCAAGCTTCGGGCTGAGCATGGGCGTGAAGTCGGCTTTGAACAGGAAGTGCTTGGTGAGTCCCGGCCAGTTGCCGGGTCCCGCCCGGATGGCGACGTCGACGTCCTCGCGGGCGAAATCGATCAGCCGGGTTGAGGTGTCGAGGCGAACGGCGAGATTGGGGTGTTCGATCTGGAAGGCGCCGAGATGCCGGGCGAGCCAGTTGGAGGCGAAGGTGAGGATGGTGGTGACACACAGCACGCCTTCCGCTCCGGTGCGCGCGGCGGCATAGGCCTCGCTGATGATCCCGAAGGCTTCGGTGATCGATGGCGCCAGCCGCTGCCCGGCTTCGGTGAGCGTCACCTGGCGCGGCTTGCGCAGGAAAAGCGGCGCGCCGACGCGCTCCTCCAGCAGCTTGATCTGGTAGCTGACGGCGGCCTGCGTCATGCCGAGTTCGCCCGCCGCCTTGGTGAAGCTGGCGTGGCGGGCGGCGGCCTCGAAGACGCGGATCGCCTGGAGCGGCGGAAGCTGGGACACCATGATGGATAAAGCCACCTTATGTATGATGATCGACGTTCGATTGGAAAATAGCGCATTTCAGGCGCAAATAAAGGGTCGACGCATCAAACAGGAGCGGTCTTCAAAAAGACCGGACCAACATGTCACACGTTCACGCCAAGTCGAACCCCGCATATTCGTCCAGCCAGTTCCTGCGGGCATTCCGGCAGTTTTCCTGGCCACGCTCCACCAGCCATGCTGCCTCACTCGACGTCCGGACCCTGCCTGATCACCTTAAGCGCGACATGGGCATCCTCGACGGCAACGACCCGAGCGGCAGGCGCAAGTAGCGCCTGCGCAGCCTCCCAAGAGCCTTTGACCTTCAGCTCGCCGCCCAGCCATGCCAGGCGGTGAGCCCTGCCACGACGATGAAGATGGCGCCGGCAGCGCGTCCCGCCAGCATGGTTGCCTGCGGGCTCGAGACGAGAAAGTCGCGGCTCCTGCCGGCGGCAAGCGCCAGCCCGCCATAGACGCCAAGCTGCATCAGCACGGTCATGATGCCCATGACCAGCGCCTGCGACCAGATCGCGCCATATTGCGGCTTGAGGAATTGCGGATAGACCGCCAGCACGAACAGATAAGCCTTCGGGTTGAGCAGGCAGGTCACCGCGCCCTGGCGAAACGCCACCCACAATGACCTTGCCGTGGCCGTGCCGACTGCGTCGATGGCAATGGAACTGCGCATCAGCGTTATGCCGATCCACGCCATATAGCCCGCCCCGACAAAAAGCATGACGGTGAACACCGAAGGCGCCAGCGTCGTCAGGATGCCGACGGCAAGGGCTCCGAACAGCGTGTGGATCGCGCCACCGGCCATGACGCCGGCGGTGGCGGACAGGCCGGCGTTGCGCCCCCGCGTCAACGAGTTTGCCAGCACGAACAGCATGTCCATGCCCGGCACGATGATGATGCCGAAAAGCAGCGTCAGGAACAGCCAGAGATTTTCCGTGTAAGTCATGTCAGTTGCCCCGCCGCATTTCGCGGCTTCCCGCGTCGATATCGTTGTTTTTCAAGCCGATGACGGGCCGTATACAGAAGGCCAATGGCCAGGGTATTGTCAGTTGCGATCAGGAGCGCGACAGGAAATCGGCATGCGCAAGGCGTCCCGCCTATTCGAGATCATCCAGATACTGAGGCTCGCACGAAAGCCCGTGACGGCTGCGCAGATCGCCGAGCAGCTTGAGGTCACACAGCGTTCCATCTACCGCGATGTGGCCGCACTTCAGGCCATGCGCGTGCCGATCGAGGGCGGGCGCGGCATCGGCTACATCCTGCGCCCCGGCTTCGACCTGCCGCCGCTGATGTTTTCCATCGAGGAAACCGAGGCGATCGTGCTGGCGCTGGCGCTTCTTGAGCGCACCGGCGACGTCGAGCTGAAGCAGGCGGCCAAGCGCGTGAACCAGAAGATCGCCGCCGCCATGCCGGCACCGCTGCGCCAGACGCTCACCGGCAATGCCCTTCACGCCTGGGGCACGGTAGCGCCGCCGCCCGAGGGCGTCGATTTCGCACTGGTCAGGCGCGCCATCCGCGATGAGCAGAAGATCGAGATCCGCTACCGCGACGAATATGGCCGCGCGACCGAGAGGATCATCCGGCCGATCGCGCTGATCTATTATTCGGAAGTCGCAAACATCGTCGCCTGGTGCGAGCTGCGCCAGGATCTGCGCAATTTCCGCAGCAACCGGGTCGAAGACAGCGCGCTACTCGACGACTTTTTCCATGGCGAAGGTGAAATGCTGCGCAGGCAGTGGGTCGCCGGCTGGAAGGTACAGGAGGAAGCGGCGATCAGCTGAGTCTCGCTCAAACGCTATCTGCGCAGATCACTGCCATCCCAGCGCTCAGCCAGCAGTTCACGCGAGCGGCTGACGATTTGTCTGTAGTCACTGCGCAACGGCGCGACCAGTTGTGTCTCCAGATCGCTCAGCACGCCATGCAGAACCGCACACTCGCTTCGATCTTCGAAGCACGCGCGGTCCGGCGTTGGACGATCGTTGTCGTTGCACCAGCGCGACAGCAACTCGAACAGCACCACCGCCTGCTCACTGCTCAGGCGGACTGCTATTTCCCCGGTCTCTTCGTAAGGAATTGTCATTCGTCTCACCCCGCCAGCAACGCCGCCGCCGTGCGCTCGTCGGTGATAAGCCCGTTGACCAGCCGGCGGGTGACGGCGGCCAGTATGCCGGGCAGCTTGCGGTCGCCCATGGCGAGCGCCACGACAAGTGATTTCTCGCGCGACGGCAGCGGTGCCGAGGCGACGCGGTCATTGGTGATGCCGTCGATCTGCTTGCCGTCGCGGTCGAACACCCAGCCGACGATCTCGGCTACGCCGCCTGCTTTCTGCAAGGCTTTCAACTCGGTCTCCGAGATAAAGCCGTCTTCGTAGAGCGGCGCCTTCGGCCCGAGGTCGCCTATGCCGACGAAAGTCACGTCGGCGCGCGCGGCCAGCGCCAGCGTCGGCTGGATCATCGGCTGGCCGAGCAGCATCTCGCGCTCCTCGGGCGACGAGGCAATGACCGGCAGCGGCATGGGAAAGCTGCGCGCCTTGATCCTGTCGGCCATGGTGAAGATGACGTTGTAAAAGGCGGCGGAACCGTCCGGCGAAATGTTGCCGGTCAACGACACCACCTTGTGCTGCGTACACTCCATCGGCGGCAATTGCTCGATCGACGCCTTCAGCGTACGCCCCGTTCCGATCGCCATGACGATGGGCTCGGTCTTGCGCAGCCATTTCTCGATTTCGGCCGCCGCTGCACCCGCTATGCCGATCGTCGTCGAGGTCGAATCCGGGTCGCTAGGCACGACCTCGACCAGATCGAGCGCGAAGCGCGATTTCAGCCTGGCCGCGAGATCGAGGCAATTGGCAATGGGGTGATCGACCCGCACCTTGATCAGCCCTTCGGAGACGGCGAGCGAAACCAGCCGCTGCGCGGTCTGGCGCGACACGCCGAGCTTGCCGGCGATCTGGTCCTGCGTGTTGCCGGCGACATAATAGAGCCAGCCGGCGCGCGCCGCATCGTCGAGCCGTCCGCCACCGGTTTCCTGCCGGGTGTTCATGATGCCTGCCGTGCCTCCCGGGCCATTCTTGGCCGAAGCGATCACTTTCGCAGGGAATTTGCCTGGGCGCAATTGTCTATTGGTGGCGTCAATTGCTCGCATGTGGGATCGGGAGGCTTTTCCGATTCTCGCGGGCTAATGCCCGTGACCCCGAGCCGCGGGGAGATATCGCCTTCGACCGGTTTATCTCCGGCGGCAAACGCTCTATGACCGTTTTGGAAGGATTTTTATGATGATGCCGCAAGCCGTATTCTGGGACATGGACGGAACGCTGATCGACAGCGAGCCGCTGCACGAGCAGGCGCTGATCGCCGTCCTGAAAAGCCTCGGCATCAACCCGCCGGCCGACCTGCACGATCGCGTGCTCGGCATCGCCGCTCTGCCGGTCTACGAAATGCTGCATGACGAGTTCGGGCTAAAGCTCGCCTTCGACGATTGGATCGTGCGCAAATACGTCTACTACATGGAACATGTCGGCAATCTGAAACCGCGCCCCGGTGCCGTTGAAGTCTTCCGCGACCTGCGCGCGCAAGGCACGCAGCAGGCGGTAGTATCGAATTCCGACCGGCTGATCGTCGAGGCCAACATGCGCGTCATCGGCATTGACCGTCCCGGCATAAAGACCGTCACCCGCAACGATGTACGCCTGGGCAAACCCGATCCCGAGCCGTTCCTGCGCGCCGCATGGCTGGCTGAGGTCGATCCGTCAGGGGCTTGCGTGGTCGAAGATAGCTGGACGGGCGCATCCGCCGGCGTTGCCGCCGGCATGCGCACCCTGTTCTGGCCGCAGCAGCCGGCTGAAGCCCCGCCCGGCGCGATCTATGTCGCCAGCGCGGAAGAATTGCGCGGCCATCTCGGCCTGGATTGATCCATCAATTCCGATATGCCGGTTCCTGCTCATCCAGGATCGCCTTCAGCTCCGCAAGATGGCGCTCGGCCTGGCCGGGATAGCCGTCCATCTCGCTCGCCGTCTTCTCGGCGATCTCGTCGGAAAGCAACCGCAGCGGCCGCCCGGTCCACAGCGCCTTGATGTAGGTCTCGGCGGCGCGCTCGAAATAATAGAGCTGGTTGAAGGCATCCGCCACGCTGTGGCCGATGACCAGAACGCCGTGGTTGCCCATGACCATCACCTTGACCTTGGGATCGGCCAAAAGCTGTGAGCAGCGCTCGCCCTCTTCCTCGAAGGCCAGCCCGCCATAATGCTCATCGACGACATGGCGGTTGAAGAACATCGCCGAATTCTGGTCGACCGGCGGCAGTTTGGAATCGGCCAGCGAAGCCAGAACGGTGGCGTGGATGGAATGGACATGCAGCACGCAGCGCGCATGGGCGCAGTTGCGATGCACCGCGCCATGCAGGCCCCACGCGGTCGGGTCGGGTGCATCCGGCCGGTTCATGGTTTCCGGGTCGTTGGCGTCGATCAGCAGAAGGTCGCTCGCCTTGATGCGCGAGAAATGAACCTGGTTCGGGTTCATCAGGAACTGCGAGCCGTCATCGTTGACGGCCAGCGAGAAATGATTGGCAACGGCCTCATGCATGTTGAGCCGCGCCGTCCAGCGGAAGGCGCAGGCGAGGTCGACGCGCTCCTCGTAGAAGGGCAGGTTGGTGCGGCTCTTCGCGGTCAGTTGCGTCACGCTCATGGCTTTCCCCTTTTTCGATTTTGCCTGAGGATGCCTTTACGCGCCCTGCGCGGCAACCTGAATCCGGCCCTGCCTCAAGCGCTGCGGCGCTGCTGGTCTATTTGGAGACCGCCATTCTCGACGATGAAATCGATGACTTTCTGCAAGCCGGCGCCGCGCGACAGATCGGTGAAGCCGAAAGGCCGCTTGCCGCGCGCCTTGGCAGCATCCTGTTCCATCAGTTCGAGATCGACATTCACGTAGGGCGCAAGATCGCTCTTGTTGATGATGAGGAAGTCGGAACGCGTGATCGCCGGCCCGCCCTTGCGCGGTATGTCGCCGCCTTGGCAGACCGAGATGACATAGAGGCTGAGATCGGCAAGGTCGGGCGAGAAGGTCGCGGCCAGATTGTCGCCGCCGGACTCGATGAAGATGATATCGAGATCGGGGAAGCGCTTGTTCATCTCGGCGATGGCCGCGAGATTGATCGAGGCGTCCTCGCGGATCGCGGTGTGTGGGCAGCCGCCGGTTTCGACGCCGATGATACGCTCTTCCGGCAGGGCCTGGAGCCGCGCCAGCATCATCGCGTCTTCGCGCGTGTAGATGTCGTTGGTGACGACGGCGATGGAATAGTGGTCGCGCAGCGCCTTGCACAGCTTTTCCGTCAGTGTCGTCTTGCCGGAGCCGACCGGGCCGCCAATGCCGATGCGAAGCGGGCCGTTTTGCGATTTCATGGGACAAAAATCCTTTCAGGAGCGGAACAGCCGCGAATGCATGGTTTCGTGCCGCATGGCCATGACGTCGGACAGCAGCGTGGCGGTGCCAAGATCGTCCAGCGTCGAATTTTTGGCGCGCGCGGCGGTCGCGGTGGTCAGCGTTTCAAGTGCGGCGATGATCTCGACGCCGCCGCTCTGCCCAGTGACGCCCAGCCGGATCGAGGCCTGGACGAGATTGGACGCAAAGGTTTGCAGCCATGCGCCAAGCGCGTCTTCGAGCGGTATGCCGTGCGCACCGGAAACCGCGCCGACGGCGACGCAGTAGGGGCAGCTTTCCGGCAGGTTTGCGAGCAAAGGATGCGGCCATGATTGGGCGGCGCTGACGAAGGCCTGGCCCTGCAGCATAGTTTCCATATGCCGCTCCTGCGAACCGGCCAAAGCTTCCGCGAGTTCGGCCAGCTCCGCTAGGTCGCCGCCATCGCGCGCGCGCCGCCAGCTCTCGGCGAAAAGCACGGCGTCGTTCCAGCCGGAGCCGATCTCGATCAGTTGCGACAGCCAGTCGAGCAGCGTCTCGCGGCTGTTGATCAGCCCGCCATGAACCGCCTGCTCCAGCCCGTGGCTGTAGGAGAAGCCGCCGACCGGGAAGACCGGCGAAAGCCATGTCATCAGGCGCAGCAGCGCCATCTGTCGCGGCTGTTCAGTCATGGTGGTGATGATGCCCGTCGTGATGATGGTGATCATGCCCATGGTCATGATCGTGGCCATGCGAATGGCCATGGCCGGTTTCGCCCGAATAGGCACCACGCACCGGCTTGAAGGGTTCCGACACATCCGTCACCGTCGCGCCCAGCCCTTCCAGCATCGCCTTGATGACGTGGTCGCGAAGGATGAGGATACGGGCCGCCTCGATGCCTGCCGCGAGATGGCGGTTGCCGATGTGCCAGGCAAGCTCGGACAGATGTACCGCGTCGCGGGCGCGGATGTCGTAGAGCGGCTCGTCGGCGGCGATGATTTCGATTTGGCGGCCGTCCTCCAGCACCAGCCGGTCGCGGTCGCCCAGCGCAATCGGCTTTGGCAGGTCGACCAGCACCTTGTCGCCGCCTGTCAGTTCGATGACACGCCGGCGCAGATGCCGCTCGTCATGAGCGAGCGCGGCGCTACCAAATGGCTCTCCCGACGCCTCACCGGCGGCAAGAACCGAGACGGCGCGGGGCAGCTTGGTGAAGTCGGTGCGTATGTCGAGCTTCATCGGAATGATCCTCCATTGGCGTCGGCGCGGGCACGGGCGGGCCGTGACAGGACACGATCGAAATAGGCGTTGACCGTATCGGACGCGACCTTGAACTTACCGCCGCGCGCCCAGCCGCCGATATCGCCTAGCAGCACGTCGACGGCGCTGAAACGATCGCCCAGCGCGAATTCCTTGCCAGTGAGACGGCGATCCAGCGCCTCGACCTCGCTTGCAAAATCATGGGCCGCCGCTGGCCCGACATCCACCCGCACGTCCTTGGGCAGAAGAAAGCGGTGGCGGAGCTTGTTCCACAGCGGCGCTTCGAGTTCGGACTGCGCGAAATGCATCCAGGAATCCATCTCGGCACGCCCAGTGATGCCCGGATTTGCGCCCATGCCTTTGTCGGCGTGCTTGTCGCCGAGATAGACGCAGATGGCAGCCGAATCGGTCACCACCAGATCATCGTCGATCAGCACCGGCACCTTGCCGGAGGGGTTCAGCGCATAGGCTTCCGGCGAGCGCAGAGCGACCTCGACGAATTCGTAAGGCAGCCCGAGTTCCTCCAGCATCCAGAGGACGCGGCTGACCCGCGACCCGCGCGAACCGACGGCTTTATACATGATAAGAAAGATGCCTTTCCGAATTCGGTTTTCCGTCGCCTGCCCGATCACACGATGTCGTCGAACAGGCGCAGGATCCACGACGCCTGATAGATCAATGCCGTCGCCACGAACAGGATATGAAACGTCCGGTTCGTCGTGAAGATGGCGATGATGGATAGCGCGAAGAAAATTGGCGTGCGGATCATATACTCGTTGCCGAAACGCGCGAAATGTTCCTGGCCCTTGAGCAGCGTGTCGATGACATCGAGCAGATAGGTCGAGGCCAGCAGGCCGAAGAACCACGCTCGCCGCGATATGAAGAAATCCTCGTAGCTCTTGTAGTCGAGCATGCTGTCGGGAAACAGCAGCGCGCACATGAGAAAGAGGATGACGGCGTAGCCGATGAGGAAGAGATATTTGCCGAAGGTCCAGTGCTGGATCTGAAACAGGCCGAATTCCCACCACCAGAAATGGATGAGCATCAGAAGCAGCATAGCCACCCAGGCGAGATGCACCGGGTAGAGCGCATAGCCGCGCGGGTGCTGAACGATGCGCGCCACACCCGAAAGCAATCGGGTCACGCCAAGGCCGATGACCATGCCCATGACGATGCGGATATGGGGGAAGACTTCCGCGACGGTGTGTGTGTCTGCGTCCATGAGCCTGTCGTCGAAGTGACATCGGTTGGGGGCAGCCTAGAGCACCGCTTTGCTACCGGCAACAAAAAGCCCCGGCGCGAAAACGCTGCCGGGGCTAATCATAGTCGGGCTCGCCGCTGTCAGGCTCAGGCGGCCTCGGCCACGTCGTCGGCCTTGAGTGCCTCAAGAATGTTCTGCGGCGAGGAGACGCCATAGGGGTCGCTGTCGCAGTTGTCGGAAAAGCCTTCTTCCTCGAACCATTTTTCGATGCGGCCATTGTTGATGACGGCGGCATAGCGCCAGGAACGCATGCCGAAGCCGAGATTGTCCTTGGCCACCAGCATGCCCATCTTGCGGGTGAACTCGCCCGAGCCGTCCGGGATGAGCTTGACGTTTTCGAGGTTCTGCGACTTGCCCCAGGCGTTCATCACGAAAGCGTCGTTGACCGAGATACAGTAGATCGCGTCGATGCCCTGCTGCTGGAATTCGCCGTGCAGTTTTTCGAAGTCAGGAAGCTGGTAGGTCGAGCAGGTCGGGGTGAAGGCGCCCGGCAGCGAGAAGAGAACGACGCGCTTGCCCGAGAAGTAGTCGGCCGAAGCCTTGTCTTCCCAGCGGAAGGGATTCGGGCCGCCGATTGACTCATCGCGGACGCGGGTGCGGAAGGTGACGGAAGGAACTTTCTTCCCGATCATGACTGTGCTCCTTGTTGATGGCGAGCCCGCGCCTTTTGGGAGGAAAAGGGGACTCAAAGGCCATTGTGCGGTGCACAAAATACCGATTGATCGAGGCCTGTCCAGCCTTGACCGCGTGGCAAGCCGTCGCGGTCCACAGGCAGAAATCGGCACTGCCCGCCTGCCGTGCAGATGCTTGCAAAGCAGGCATCCGGAGATGCCTTGCCCGACCGGATCAGGCTTGGGAAACGTAAATCTGCGCGTCCATATAGATCACCGCGCCACCCGTCAGATAGACGCGTTCCGGAGCGACCTCGCAGGCGAGCGTTCCGCCACGTGCTGATAGTTGGCGCGCGGTGAGGTTCTTCTTCCCGAGCTTCTCCGCCCAGTAGGGAGCGAGCGTCGCATGGGTCGAGCCGGTCACCGGGTCTTCGGCGATGCCCGCGCCGGGCGCGAAATAGCGCGAGACGAAATCGCTCGTTTCGCCGCGCGCCGTGATGCAGAAGCCGAAGGAGCCGAGTTTGGCGATCACCGGCAGATCGGGCTGGTAGGCGAGCACATCAGCCTCTGAAGCCAGTTCGGCGAAGAAATTCTCCTGATTGCGGAAGGTCTTTACCCAGGCATCGCTGCGCAGGCTGTTGACGAGGGCGTCTGCGGGAATGTCGAAATTCGGGTCGAAGCGTGGAATGTCCATGCGGTAGCCGTCGCCCTCAGGTGTCACGACGATGTCACCGACCTTGCGCGTCGAAAACCGCATCGGCCGCTCGATGCCCTTGCGGCGATGCAGGGCGCAGGCCGAGGCGAGCGTGGCATGGCCGCAGAAGGGCACTTCGTCGGTCGGCGTGAACCAGCGTATGTCCCACTGGTCGTCGCGCGGCTTCAGGAACGCCGTTTCGGCCAGATTGTTTTCCAGCGCGATTCCCTGCAGCACCGTGTCGGGCAGCCAGTCGTCGAGAAACACGACGGCAGCCGAATTGCCGGAAAACACCGTGTCGGTGAAGGCGTCCACCTGGACCATTTCGAGCTTCATGATGTCTCCGAGAAAGCCGTTTGCGAAGCTATCCCTAGAACAGGAAATACCTCTGCGCCATCGGCAGCACGGTCGCCGGCTGGCAGGTCAGCAATTCGCCGTCGGCGCGCACTTCGTAGGTTTCGGGATCGACTTCGACATGCGGCGTGGCGTCGTTCAGCACCATGGAGTGCTTGCCGATGCCGCTGCGTGTGTTTTCCACCGCGATCATCTGCTTGTCGATGCCGAGCTTTTCGCGAAGCCCGGCATCCAGCGAAGCCTTTGAGACGAAGGTGACGGAGGAATTCGTCATCGCCTTGCCGTAGGCGCCGAACATTGGGCGATAATGCACTGGCTGCGGCGTCGGGATCGACGCGTTCGGGTCGCCCATTGGGGCAGCCGCGATCATGCCGCCGATCAGCACCATGTCCGGCTTGATGCCGAAAAAGGCCGGGTTCCACAGCACCAGATCGGCGCGCTTGCCGACTTCGATCGAGCCGACTTCCTTCGACAGGCCATGCGCGATCGCCGGGTTGATCGTGTATTTGGCGATGTAGCGGCGCACCCGGAAATTGTCGTTGTCGCCGGTTTCCTGAGGCAGGCTGCCGCGCTGACGCTTCATCTTGTCGGCGGTCTGCCAGGTGCGGATCGCCACCTCGCCGACGCGGCCCATGGCCTGGCTGTCGGACGAGATGATCGAGAAGGCGCCGATGTCGTGCAAAATGTCTTCCGCCGCGATCGTTTCCTTGCGGATACGGCTTTCGGCGAATGCGATGTCTTCCGGGATCGACGGCGACAGATGGTGGCAGACCATCAGCATGTCGAGATGCTCGGCAATCGTGTTGACCGTATAGGGCCTCGTCGGATTGGTCGACGACGGGATGACGTTGGGCAGGCCGCAGACTTTTATGATGTCGGGCGCATGGCCGCCGCCTGCACCCTCGGTATGGAAGGCGTGGATGGTACGGCCCTTGAAGGCGCCGACCGTGTCTTCGACAAAACCGCTCTCGTTCAGCGTGTCGGTGTGGATCATCACTTGCACGTCGTATTCGTCGGCGACAGACAGGCAGCAGTCGATCGCGGCAGGCGTAGTGCCCCAATCCTCGTGCAGCTTCAGCGAGCAGGCGCCGCCCCGCACCATTTCCTCGATCGCCGCCGGCAGCGAGGCGTTGCCCTTGGCCGACAGGCCGATATTCATCGGGAAGGCGTCGAAGGACTGGATCATGCGTGCAAGGTGCCACGGGCCGGGCGTGCAGGTCGTTGCCAGCGTGCCGTGCGCCGGGCCGGTACCGCCGCCCAGCATGGTGGTGATGCCGCTCATCAGCGCTTCCTCGATCTGCTGCGGGCAGATGAAGTGGATATGCGCGTCCATGCCGCCGGCGGTCAGGATCTTTCCTTCGCCAGCTATGATTTCCGTGCCGGGGCCGATGATAATGGTGACGCCGGCCTGCGTGTCCGGGTTGCCGGCCTTGCCGATGGCCGCGATGCGTCCGCTCTTCAGGCCGATATCGGCTTTGAAGATGCCGGTGTGATCGACCACCAAAGCATTGGTGATGACGGTGTCGACGGCGCCCTGCGCGCGCGAAACCTGGCTCTGGCCCATGCCGTCGCGAATGACCTTGCCGCCGCCGAATTTCACTTCCTCGCCATAGGTGGTGAGGTCTTTTTCAACTTCGATGAAGAGCTCGGTGTCGGCCAGCCGCACCTTGTCGCCGACGGTAGGGCCGAACATCCGGGCATAGGCGGCGCGGGAGATTTTTGTCATCGGAAATTCCTGCAGGCGAGAGGGCTGGCGAAGGGCACGGTCCACATTCCTGCCACCGTATCGCCTCGCAATGACCCGATGAACGGCAGGTTCTGGGCCCATTCGGCAGGTGAGGTGGCCGAGTCATCGTGAGATGACGTTTTGCAAAACGATGGAAAGGGAAATCCATGCGGAAAATAATGATTCTTGCGGCGAGTGCTGCGATGATGGCCGCTACCGCTGCCAGTGCGCAGCAGCAGCCTGCCCAGCCGCCGGCTGCCGCGCCCTCGGCTCCGGCAGCACCCGAAGGCCAGTCGGCCGCTCCGACGATCCAGAGCGTCACCGTCGTCGACATCAACGAGCTGCCGAAGGAGACCCAGACGCAGGTCAACACCGTCGTGGCGCAGCGCAGCGACGACGATCTCAAGCAGTTGCGCAGCTCGATCGACGCGACGCCGCAGATCAAGTCGGCGCTCGAAGCCAAGGGCCTGACCTCGGCTCAGGTGATTGCCGCCAGCATGGCCAAGGACGGCGCGCTGACGCTGATCACCAAGAAGGCGAGCTGACGCCTTTTTCGGGCGGGCATGCCCGCCAGATATTGCGGCGGGGGGCACTTCGGTGTTGCCGCAAACAGGCTTATGATTGCGCGATACGCTGCGATCGGGGATGACAAAAAAGCGCGAGTTGCAACAAACCGTCGCATTCACGGAACCGCCGCCGTAGACTAGCCGTTTGGATGGCGACGCCCGTTGAGGACCGGGCTCGAAATGGAATTCAAGGAGCACCGAATGACGCTTACGATGACCCGCGACGCGAAATGGATGCATGTTATCGCGGTCTTCGCTTTTTTTCTTGCCGCCTGCGCGCCCAACATGGCGCTGATGGCGCAAGGCCTCGAAAGCCAGAAGGCTATCGACACGATCATCGGTTCTGACGTCCAGGAAGAACAGGCCAGCGCCGAAGCGCAGCCGGAGCGGATCATCGCGGCCATCGAGAACACGCTCGCCACCACCAGCGAGGTGCGCAAGACCTCCAACCTCGACAAGGTCGATATCGTCTTCCTGCCGGATGCTGCCGAAAACGGCCTGCCGCCGGAAATCGATGCCAAATTCAAGGAACATGAGAAGGAAGTCGTCGACCTGCGCAAGGAGCTGGAAGGCAACGCCATGCTGTTCCACGCCATCGATTCGCGCGCCGTGCTGATGCGCGACGTGGTCGCGGTCGAGTTCGACGGCGGCAAGAGCGTCATTATCTACGCTGCCGCCAAGCCGAGCCGCTAAGGACTGGCATCCTCTTCCATCAAAACGGATAGAAGCAGCGGCGCGCTGCATTTCAGAGCGCGCCCATGATCTTCTGCCGAAACCCATAAACCTCGCGCTTGCCGCCGAGCGGGATCAGCGTGACGTCGCGTTCCTGGCCGGGCTCGAAGCGCACTGCGGTGCCGGCGGCAATGTCGAGCCGCATACCTCTCGCGCTCTCGCGGTCGAAGCGTAGCCCTTCGTTGGTTTCGAAGAAATGATAGTGGCTGCCGACCTGGATGGGGCGGTCGCCTGTGTTCGCCACTTTCAGCGTCACCGTCGGCAGCCCCTTGTTCAGCTCGATATCGCCCTCAGCCGTGATGATTTCGCCGGGTATCATAAAATGTCCCCTTAACCGGCGACCGCGAGCCACACGCCGCCGAGCGCGGTGGCGGCACCTGCTAGGCGCGTGACGATCCGGCCGGTTTCTCCGCCGAGCAGGCGGCCAAAGCCTAGGCCGATGCCTATGCCTGCCGCATGAAGCAGTGCCGTTGAGAGCGCGAAGCCGATGCCGAAGGAAAGAGCACCCGCCGAGCCGAGCTCGCCGCCATGCGCGTGGCCGTGGAAGAATGCGAAGAAGCCGACCATGACCATGCCGGCCCAGGTCGGCACGTTCAGCGACATCGCCGCGAGCAGGCCGATGACCACGACCGAGGCCAGGATCACCGGCTCGACGAAGGGGAGGGGCGCGCCGCTAATTGCTGCTGCAAAGCCGAGCGTCATCGTGCCGACGAAGGCGGCAGGAACCAGCCAGAACGCGCTTTCAAAGCCCTTGCGCGTGCCGAGCTGCGCCGCCCAGAGACCGACCGCAACCATTGCCAGGATATGATCGACGCCGAACAACGGATGCGAAACGCCGGCCATGAAGGAGCCGTGCTCTGCCGGGTTGAGATGTGCGAAGGCCGGGGCGGCACTGGCAGCCAATGCCAGCGCGGCAAGGGAAATTTTCCTGAGCATCATTTTTGGTTCCTGATCGTTCTCGATGAAATCTCACGCGACCTTGCGGGCCGGGCCGCAGCCTTCGGCCTTAAGCACGCGCTTGGTCGAAGCCGGATATTTCTTCAGCATCGCGGCGGGGCGGATAGGTCTTGGGGAAAAATTGCCGCCGCAGTTCGGACAGGTGCCGCCGAGCACATTTTGTGCGCAACCGGCACAGAAGGTGCATTCGAAGGTGCAGATCACGGCCTCGCCGCTCTCCGGCGGCAGGTCCTTGTCGCAGCATTCGCAATTGGGGCGAAGTTCCAGCATCGCGGCCTCCCTGCCGTGGTTTCAGCGTATCGGTTCGTGCACGGTCACCAGCTTGGTGCCGTCGGGAAAGGTCGCCTCGACCTGTACGTCGTGGATCATCTCGGCGATGCCTTCCATGACCTGCGCCCGCGTTATGACGTGGGCGCCGGCATCCATCAACTCGGCAACCGAGCGCCCGTCGCGCGCGCCTTCGACGACGAAATCGGTGATCAGGGCGATGGCTTCGGGGTGGTTGAGCTTGACGCCGCGTTCCAGTCTTTTGCGGGCCACGATCGCCGCCATGGCGATCAGCAGCTTGTCTTTTTCGCGCGGCGTCAGGTTCATGCTGTTTCGAAATTCCCTAAAGTGACCAAACTTTTGGCAAGCCTGCCTGCCCGTTGAGCAATTCGATGAGCGGCACCAGCCGCTTGCGCAGGCTGTAGCCGTCCCCAGCGTGAAGCCTCGCAAGAAACTTGCCAGTTTTGCCGACCCGCCAAGCGCTGGCGCCGCCCTGATCGCCGATGATGGTGCGGGCGGGTTCCACGAGCCGTTCCGGCTCCGGCGTGATCAACAGCACGGCGGCGACTGCGATGTCCCCGCCGGTCACCGCCGAGCGCGCCAGCGTATCTGCGATCTTCGGCCCGATCGAAAAATCCTCGGCATGAACCATTCGTCCGCCGCTTCTGATGCGCCAGCGGTCATGAAAACTGCCGTTTTCAGCGCTTTCGCCCATGGCCAGCCGCCCGAAGATCGTCGCTTCGACGATCAGCGCCTCGGCGTCGTCGGCAAGCTCGACGTCGAGCCTGCGCATGAAGGCCGCACGTTCGAAGACGATCGTTTCCTGCGGCAGCCAGGCGATTCTTCCGCCGGCCGCCACCGTGAGCTTCACAGTGGCTTCGGCCCGGCCGGAATTCGCCTTGTAAATCTTCTCGCAGGCCTGCGTGGTGATGGTTGCGCTGGCGCCCGCGCCGATGGCGATCTCCCAGCCGATCCGGTCGCCGCCGGTCAACCCGCCGGCCGTGTTGATCAGGATCGCTTCCAGCGGGCCGCCATCGGTCTGCGGCATGCGTATCTTGGCGGCACCATCCTGATAGAGCCGGGCAAGGCGCGTGCGCCCGTCGATAAAACTGGCCGACAGCCGGGCGCTGGCTGCGACGCGCTGAAGGGAACGATCGACGGGTTCTATCGTTTCTGATGGCATGAGGTTGCTCTTTCGCAGTACAGCCTAACGGTCGCAATGGGTTTGTCGAGATATGACTTGTTGCCTGATGGGCTTTCGCTTTCTATAGAGAGAAGCAGCTTCTTGCCGTTTTTGCCTGTTTTGGCATTTGCAGATGCTTGCGGTCGCTTATTTCGAAGCGCAACGACATAAATAGGCGTTTTGACTTGGGCAAGCGCCGGGAATTTGGGGAGAGGCGTGTTGGCGGATCAGCTGGCCCAGGACATTATCGACAAGATCAAGGTTCATGCGGAGCCGGATGGTGGCGAAGTAACGCCCCAGACCGAACTCACCGCGCTGGGCATCCATTCGCTCGAGCTGACAGAGATCATCTTCGATCTCGAGGAAGCCTATGGCATCGATATCGAGATGAATACGGTCGAGGCGTGGAGCAATCTCAAGAATGTCGGCGACATGGTCGAGGCCGTGCGCGAACTGATCGCAAAAAAAGCCTGACATGGCGCGCCCGCGTATCGTCATCACCGGTCTGGGCGGGCTCTGTGCGCTTGGCACCAACGTGCCGGCGATATGGGGCGAGATGCGGGCTGGCCGCTCGGGCATCGGCGAGATCACCACGGCGCCGCTTCACGAACTGAAGGTTCGCATCGGCGCCGAGATCAAGGAACTGCCCGACCACGACCTCGACAGGAAGCGCCTCGTCACCATGGATCGCTTCAGCCTGCTGGCGGTGATCGCCGCCGGCGAGGCCATTCGCCAGGCCGGCCTCGTGGTGGATCAGGCGAACACGGCGCGCATTGGCGCCATTGTCGGCACCGGCATTTACGGGGCCGAAACGGCCGAAGAGAATTATCGCGCCGTTCTGCTCGAAGGTAAATCGCGGGCAGCTATCTTCACGGTTCCGAAAATCATGCCGGGGGCACCTGCCGGCCAGGTCAGCATGTCCTACGGCCTGCGCGGACCGGTGTTTGGCGTAACCTCCGCCTGTGCCTCCTCCAACCATGCCCTTTCCGCGGCTGTCGATCAGCTTCGCCTCGGCCGCGCCGATGTCATGATCGCCGGCGGCACCGATGCCCCGCTCGTCTATGGCGTTCTGAAGGGTTGGGAGGCGCTGCGCGCGCTGGCCCGCGAGACCTGCCGGCCGTTCTCGGCCGACCGTGACGGGCTGGTGATCGGTGAGGGCGCCGGCATGGCCGTGCTTGAGACCTATGACCATGCCGTGGCGCGCGGCGCGACCATTCTGGCCGAGCTTGCCGGCGCCGGCATGTCCGGCGACGCGAGCGATATCGTTGCCCCGACTGTCGAAGGTCCGGTCTCGGCGATGCAAGCCTGCCTTGCCGATGCCGGACTGAAGCCTGAGGATATCGATTACATCAACGCCCACGGCACCGGCACCAAGGCCAATGACGAGATCGAAACAATGGCCATCCGCCGGGTATTCGGAGCGCATGCCGACAGGCTTTCGGTTTCATCGACCAAATCCATGCACGCCCATTGCATGGGCGCATCGGGCGGGCTTGAAATGATCGCCTGCGTCATGGGCATCCGCGAGGGCATCGTGCCGCCGACCGCCAATTATCGCGAAAAGGACGCCGCCTGCGATCTGGACGTGACGCCGAATGTAGCGAAGGAACGCGAAGTGCGCGCGGCAATCAGCAACGGCTTTGCCTTTGGTGGCACCAATGCTGTTCTGGCCTTCAAGGGCGCGTGACGGCTTGCGCCCCGAAATCAACGTCACCGTCGCATTGATGAAGTGATAGCGAAGGCCTATTTGCCAACTCCGTCTCCTGAGCCACCCTCCCAAGGATCTCCCATGACCGATCTTTCCGCTTTCCCGATCACTGCCCGCTGGCCGGCAAAACATCCTGATCGCATCCAGCTTTATTCCTTCCCGACGCCGAATGGCGTTAAGGTTTCCATCGCGCTCGAAGAACTCGGGCTTCCCTACGAGCCCCACGCCGTCAACATCGGCAAGGACGAGAGCTGGACGCCTGAGTTTCTGTCGCTCAATCCGAACGGCAAGATCCCGGCGATCATCGACCCGAACGGCCCGGATGGGAAGCCGATCGGCCTGTTCGAATCCGGTGCGATCCTGCTCTATCTCGCCGAAAAGACCGGCAAGCTGATCCCCGCCGATGCGATCGGGCGCTACGAGACGATTGAGTGGGTGTTCTTCCAGATGGCGAGCATCGGGCCGATCTTCGGGCAGCTCGGCTTCTTTCACAAATTCGCCGGCCGGGCGATCGAGGACAAGCGCCCGCTGGAGCGCTACCGCGACGAATCCAAGCGCCTGCTCGGCGTGCTCGACAGGCGTCTCGCCGGCCGCAAATGGGTCATGGGCAACGACTACACCATTGCCGATATTTCCATGCTTGGCTGGGTGCGCAACCTGATCGGCTTCTATGAAGCGCGCGAGCTTGTCGGTTTCGACGATTTCTCGAATGTCGCGGCCTGGCTGGAGCGTGGTCTCGCACGCCCTGCAGTGAAGGCGGGCCTCGAAATACCTGCCAGAGGCTAGAACAAAACAATATTGTGGCGGCGTTTCTTTCGAAAGCCGCTGGTGAAATTGATTGAAGCGTCGGCGCCAGCCGGTTCCGACGCGAAGCGGAAAGCTACCTGGCTTTTGCCTTCGTCTTTCCGGTGACTTTGCCGGCCACGACGGTTGCAAGCCCGACGGCAACGGTCGCCGTGTCCTTGACCCCACGCAGAACCTTCGTGCCGATGGATTCGGCCCCTGCCTTGGCCTTCGCAACGGTCGACTTCGCTTTTGCTGCCGGCGCCTTGGGCTTTGCTGCTGCTGGCTTCCTAGCCGCCGCTTTTGCCACTGCGGGGGCCTTGGCTTTTACAGTTGCAGCCGCTTTGGCTGGAGCAGCCTTTACCGCCGCCGGTGCCTTGACGCTTGCTGCCTTGCTGCTGGCCTTGGCGGTCGCTTTCTTGGCCGCCGCCTTGGTTGCCGTCACTGCCTTGGCAGCCTTGCTGCCTGTGGTTTTGACAGCTGCGGCTTTGGCGGTTGCAGGCTTCTTCGCCGCTGCTTTTGGCGCCGCCGGCGCTTTCGCAGCAGGCGCCTTGGCCGACTTCTTGGTGTCCTTCGTGCGTTCGGCAAGGGCTGCTGCCGCGCCCGTCTTGGCCGCTGCTGGCTTGCCGGTCTTTGGAGATGCCTTCTTGGTCGCCATCATTCCAGTCCTCTCACACGGCACGGTTGCCGCGAACGCAGAATGAACGAAGCCGGCTTTTGTTCCAGTAGGCAGTTTTCTCTAGATCACCAGATCGGCGGCGCGGCGGCTTTTCAGCACGCGATCGACATTCGGCATGTCGTTGGAGGCGACCCATGCCCGGGCGTCCTCGTCCGATTTGCCGTGCTCATGCCAGCGCTGCAGCAGGCGGCGTTCCAGCTCCTGGCGCGCAACGTCGATGAAGATGCCGAAATCGAAAAGTGGGGCAAGGCCGCTCCATGGCGCTTCGTCGAGAAGAAGGTAATTGCCTTCCACCAGCACGAACTTGACGTCCGAGCCGATGATGGACGCGGCGGCGCGCGAAAGCTCCATGCTGCGGTCGAAGACGGGAATGGCGATGTCCGGTTCCGCCGCATGGATGCGCCGCAGCAGCACCTCGAAGCCTGCATAGTCGAAGGTTTCCGGCGCGCCCTTGCGCGACCGCAACCCGCGCTGATGCAGAATGACGTCGTCATAGTGAAACCCGTCCATCGGCACCACGACCGCTGACCCCTCGGGCAGAAGATCGCGCAACTGTTCCGAGATCGTCGATTTGCCCGCGCCCGGCGCGCCGGCGATTGCCACGACGAACCGTTTGCCCTTGGCCGCGCGCTTGAAGATCGTGGCGGCTATCGTCGCTATTTCGGACATCTTGCCTCCATTTGCCTGGAAGGTCCTATTCTGCTGCGTTATCGGCAAAATTTCAAACCTTCGCGTGATGCAATATGCCTGCGGCGACAGGTCCGCTCGGGGTTAATGGACCGGAAACCTTGATTGCGATAATTTGGGCAAGGCTGTAACGCGAGGGGTTCGTCGTCTCAGTCGTCCTCGCGTTCAATCAGGTAGCCTTCTTGCCGATCGCATCTCATCACCTTTCATCGCCTCTGCGGATTGCTGCAGTCCTTTTCCTCGCACTGGGCCTGCTCGCCGGCTGTTCGACCACCGGCACGCTGAACACGGTGCAGACGCCGCAGCAGAACCTTTCACCAAAGCACGCTGCAATCGTCGTCGACGGCAGCACCGGCAAGGTTCTCTACGAGCAGAATTCGGAGGCCGCGCGCTACCCGGCCTCGCTCACCAAGATGATGACGCTCTACATGCTGTTCGAGGCGCTGGAGAGCGGCAAGCTGTCGAAATCCTCTCAGATACCGGTGTCGGCCTTTGCCGCCTCGCGCCCGCCGTCGAAGATCGGCCTGAAGCCGGGCCAGTCGATCGATGTGGAATCGGCAATCAGCGCGCTTTGCACCAAATCGGCCAACGACGTGGCCGTGGCCGTTGCCGAAGCGCTCGGTGGCACGGAAGAGCGTTTCGCCTCGATGATGACGGCCAAGGCACGCCAGCTCGGCATGCGCGGCACCTTCTTCAACAACGCGTCGGGCCTGCCTGACGAGGCGCAACGCAGCACCGCGCGCGACATGGCGCTGCTCGGCATCGCCCTGCGCAAGCGCTTCCCGCAGCACTATGGCTATTTCTCCGCCACGTCCTTTGCCTTCAACGGCAAGACGATCCGCGGCCACAACGACCTGCTCGGCCGGGTCAGCGGCGTCGACGGCATCAAGACCGGCTATATCCGCGCTTCCGGCTTCAACATCGTCACGTCGGTGAATTCCGGTGGCCGCAAGCTGGTGGTCGTCGTGATGGGCGGCGACACGGCGCGCAGCCGCAATGCCGAAGTCGAGCAGCTGATCGACCGTTACCTGCCGCAGGCAAGCCTGGGCGTCGCGACGCAATAGCGCAAGGCGACGTTTAATTACGCCTTGCGTTCCTTCAGCCATCGTACCTGCCGTCGGGCCCGGCGAAGCGCGGTCAAGGCAGCGCCGATCGCCACGATCGAGAGAGCAAGCGTCAGGACCTCGTTCCTGCCGTTCCAGAGGAATTCCACGGCGGAAAACAGGGCTGCGGCGGTGATGACGGCCATGCGGTGCTGCTTGGCCATCGGGCCGGAAAAATCGCTCGGTGCGCCATTGGCGCGGCCAAGTTCACGGACATAGGCAGTCAGCACCGCAAAGGCCGCCGCTGCCCAGCCCAAGCTTGGTGCGCCGATGCCGTAGCCGATCCCGGCCAGGATCAGTATGTCGGCGATCCGGTCGGGAAACTCGTTCCAGAACGGCCCGTCCGCCTCGGCCTTGCCGCCTTCCATGGCGACCATTCCGTCGAACAGATTGCACAGCAGGCGAAGCTGGCAAAACAGCGCGGCCGCGACCAGCAGCAGGCTGCGCACGGTGCCGCTGGTTTCCCCGGCAATCCAGAAGGCCAGGCCAGCCGCCGCAGCAGCGGCAATGCTTGCCTGCGAAATGGCATTGGGGGTGATCGAAAGTGCGGCCATGCGCTTGGCGATCGTCTGTGCCCAGCGCGTGTTGCGGCTTGCCAGCGGCCTGCGGTCACCCTTGTCCAAGATTATCTCCTCTCCGGAAGATCGAATAGTTATAGGTCGCCGCATAGGTCGTGGAGACGATCAGCGGCACGGCGATGGTCTGCAGAATTTCGGGCGTGCCGCTCAAGGCATGGACGGTGACGAGTATGCCGGTCGTCGCGAGACAGGCGATGAGCGGAGGCACCCACAGGCTGGTGGAGCCACTGAACCGCCGCGACAGCGCGTCGATGATCGACTTCAGGCAGAGCGTCAGCACGGCGGAAAGCGTGCCCTGAACCACGCCGGCGAAGAGCGGGCGCGGCATGGGGTATGCGCGATTGGCGAAAACGGCCCAGCCGCCCATCGCCACGAAGGCGAAGATGACGTGAACCACACCGCTGCCGGCAAGCGCGCGCAGCCGCGCCATCGTCACGCGGCCCACCAGTAGCGGGTGAGGTGGAAGAAGATCGGGGCGGAAAAGACGACCGAATCCAGCCGGTCGATGAGGCCGCCATGGCCTTCGATCAGATGCCCCCAGTCCTTGACGCCGCGATCCCGCTTGATCGCCGACATGACCAGCCCGCCGAAGAAACCCATCAGGGTGATGACCAGCGCCATCACGCCGGCCTGGATGGGTGTGAACGGCGTTATCCACCACAGGCCGGCGCCGATCAGCGTCGCGCTGGCAACGCCGCCGACGAAGCCCTCGACGGTTTTCGACGGCGACAGGTTGGGAGCGATCTTGGTGCGCCCGAACAGCTTGCCCCAGACATATTGCAGGACATCGCTGAGCTGCACGACGATGACAAGGAAGGCGATCAGCAGCACGTTTCGGCCTTCGTAGCCGGGGATATGCAAGGTCAGCAGCGCCGGCACATGCGAGGCGCAGAAGACGCAGATCATCAACGCCCATTGCACTTCGGAGATACGGATGAGGAAATGCTGGGTGTCGCCGCGCATGACGGCGATGATGGGCATCAGCAGGAAGGCATAGACGGGGATGAATATGGAGAAGATGCCGTAATCCTCGGTCCACAGCAGAAAATACTGCACCGGCAGGACAACGAAGAAGGCGGTGGCCAGCGCCCAGTGATCGGCGCGCCGCGTATTGGTCAGGGTCACGAATTCGCGCAGGGCCGCAAACGAGCAGAAGGCGAACAGGATGAGCACGCCGATGCGGCCGGCGACGAATGCGATGGCGATCAGGATCGCCATGACCCACCAGGCATTGATGCGGGAATTGAGATTTTCGATGGCCGCGTTCGACCCATCCGGCGACAGCCGCCTTTGCAGGACGTAGCCGACGAGCGAGGCGACGAGCAGGACCCCGAATATGCCGAGGACCAGAAGGAACATGTCGTACTGGGTCGCGCTCATTCGCTGCCGCCTGCCTGTTTCGGGGAAAGCGCAAGCAGCGCCGCATGCGCCCGCTCGATGAATGCTTCCTTCGCCTCGCCGCTCGCCAGGCGCATCGGCGCGCCGAAGGTCACCGTGCAGATCAGCGGTATGGGCACGAACTCGCCTTTCGGCATCACCCGGTTGAGATTGGCGATCCAGACCGGCACCAGATCGACATCCGGCTTTGCGGTCGCCAGATGGAACAGGCCGCTCTTGAAGGGCAGCAACTGCGCATCCGTCTGGTTGCGCGTGCCTTCGGGAAAGAAGATGAGAGACGAGCCTTCATCCAGGGCCTGTGCCATCATCGCGACGGGATCGTCCTTGCGTTCATCGCGGTCGCGCTGGATCAGCACGGCGTTGAAAACGTCGCGGCCGATGAAGCTGGTGAGCTTCGATCTGAGCCAGTAATCGGCCCCGGCAACCGGCCGCACCCGCCGGCGCAGGCGCGGCGGCAGTACGGTCCAGATCAGAACGAAATCGCCATGGCTGGAATGGTTGGCGAAATAGACGGACCGGCGACGCGGCAACCCGCTTTCATGCCAGGTCGCCCTGACAGCTGTTACGGCGCGGGCAAACAGGAGAACGACCTCCGCCGCAAACTTCGCGATCAGCGCCCGCATTCAGCCTCCCCCTGCACTTCAGTCCAATCCGAATAGCCGAAGCGGCGGGCGCTGAACACCCTCCCATACGTGTTGCGCCCTCCATCATAAGGCTCAGTGCCATCTGACGGCATACCAATTGCAAAGACCAGCGTGCGTATCGCCGGACCGGCCTCGAACCTGTGACTTCTGCGATCGGAGGCCGCGCAGTTTCATTTGCCCGTTGAAGCCTGCCAGCGCTTCGGCTATGAAGCGGTCAGCCGGGCGTTGCCCGGCCGGGAATTTCTGAAACGAAGGTCTTCGTTTCAGCCAGGCACCCGTAGCTCAGCTGGATAGAGCGCTGCCCTCCGAAGGCAAAGGTCACAGGTTCGAATCCTGTCGGGTGCGCCAATTTTTTGTTGTGTAGCAAGCAGTTAGCCTTAGTCTGCACTTGCCTAAGGGGCTTCAGGGCTGAGTGGCGTAAGCACTGCGGACCTCGAGTCCAAGCTGACCATGTCGCTACATTCCTCAGATTTGCGGGAAAAACGCCAATTTGCAGCGGATGAGCATCAAGAACGAAAGTTGAGCGCTGCCCACGAAGGCAGCACTCTGATTAAGGGCACCTCGGGCCCGAACCGGACCTTTGGCTTAGGCACTTATGTCCGTGTCAGACAGCGAATTGTGCTGCAGAAATGAGTGCTTCTCGTTTGCGCTAGCTCAACGAGGCTGTTGAGCATGCCGTGTACACGAGAGGTCGCGCCACGCAGATCCGGAGCACATTCGATGACGAATACGCACCGACGGCAGGAGGATTATGATCTCCTGACGCTCGCAACGAGAACGATCCCTCGCTACACATCCTATCCGACCGCCCCCCAGTTCACCGCCGACGTCGATGCTGCGATCTATGGGAGTTGGCTGGACATGGAAGCGGATCGCGATGCCCCTGTATCGATCTACCTCCACGTCCCGTTCTGCAGGTCGATCTGCAACTACTGCGGTTGCACGACAAAGGCGGCACTTCGCGACGATCCCGTCCGCGCCTATGCCGAAGTGCTCAAGGACGAAATCCGTCTGGTGGGAGCCAGAACCGGACGCGTTGCGGTCTCGCACCTGCACTGGGGCGGAGGCACACCGAACATCCTGCCGCCGGACTGCATGGCGGAACTGGTAGGGCTCCTCTCGGAGACGTTCCGCTTCAGGGACGATATGGAACACGCGATCGAACTCGATCCCCGGCATGTTACCGTGGACGGCATGGCATGCCTCGCTGGTCTGGGCGTGAACCGGGTGAGCCTCGGCGTGCAGACCCTCGATGACAGGGTCCAGAAAGCGATCGCGCGCGTTCAGCCCCTGGCCATCGTCGAGGACGCGATGCGTGCGATATCGCAGGCAGGCATCGCAGACGTTAACTTCGACCTGATGTTCGGCCTGCCCTTCCAGACGGAAGCGTCCATCAAGGCAACCGTGGAACAGGCGGTCCGTCTTGCTCCCTCACGGTTCGCGGTCTTCGGCTACGCGCACGTCCCCTGGATGAAACCCCACCAACGCCTGATCGCCGACGAGACTCTCCCCGACGCTGGCGCGCGGATCGCTCAGGCGCGGCTCGCGCGCCGTCTCCTCGTGACGGCCGGCTATCACGGCGTGGGCATCGACCACTTCGCCCGCGGAAGCGATCCGCTTGTGGCGGCGATGCGGAATGGCACGATGCGGCGGAACTTTCAGGGCTACACCACCGACACCGCGTCCACCCTCATAGGTCTGGGAGCGTCATCCATCAGCCGGACCCCCTCCGGCTATGCGCAGAACCTGCCCGACAACGCTGGCTGGCAACGCCGCATCAGGGCCGGCGAACTGCCTGTGGCCCGGGGGAAGGCGATCGATGCCGTGGACCGGATGCGGGGAGATATCATCGAGTCGATCCTGTGCTTCTTCGAAGCCGATCTCGCCGTGATTGCAAAGCGCCATGGCATCCCAGTCGATCTGTTCGGTCCGGACATCGTCAGGCTGCGCACTGAGATGGGAACACGCGTCCGGATCGACGACTGGCGGACCGGGATCGAACGGGACCCCCACGAAACAGCGCGTCTGGTCGCCAGCCACTTTGATGGCTACCTCCATTCGAACGGCCGCTACTCGGTGGCGGTCTGAAAGCATGCGTGTCCTCTGGAACGCGGTCGGCTTTTCTTCGCTGGCGGCCGGCGCGGCTGGAACGGTCCTGCCGCTCCTACCCGCAACGCCGTTCTTCATCCTGGCGGCATATGCGTTCTCGCGCGGCTCTCCAAAGGTCGAGTCCTGGTTGCTGGAGCATCCGCTGTGGGGTCCCATGATACTGGACTGGAGACGCAACCGTGCGATCTCGAAGAAGGCAAAGGCGGCGTCTCTGTCGTTGATCTGCGCGACGCCCGTGTTGTCGTGGGCCATCGGTTTCGGGCCAGTCGTCCTGGGAATTCAGGTGGTCGTCCTTGCCATGGTGGCCGTCTTCATCGCGACGAGGCCCAGTCCTTTGACCGATGCCGAGCCATGAGGCTTCCGGTAGCCGGTTCGCCTTTGTCCGGAGACCGTCAACGATCCAGCAGCGGCTCGTAGCGTGCATCGGTCAGCGTCCTGAGGAAGGCGACGAGCGCCTCCACGCGCCTGTCGTCGAGTGCCGGACCATGAGTGAGTTCCTTGACCGCAAGCGTCTCTGGCACGCTCGGAAACCCGAAGGGCTGTCCGGTCTCCGGATTCACCCCGTGGCATCGGCCCCTGAGTTGTACCTGTTGTAGAACCTGACGACCGTGTGCAAGCTCTTAAATACGCCGTTGTGCATGTAGGGTCCCGTCACCGCGACGTTGCGAAGGGTCGGCGTGCGGAACTTTCCGCGCTCGTCCTGGGAGCCGACGGCCGGGTCGCCCCCGAGACCGGGATCGACCGTCCCAGTGCAACGCCGTTCGCCTCGCGCAGCGCCTTGTTCTCGGGCACGCCGATGTTGTGGTAGCGGTTGTCGGTGAAGGTCTCCCTCGGATCCATCGGGCTGAGGGCGAGCCGATGGCACTGGCTGCAGTTCGTGAACTGCTCGGAGAAGAAGAGCACCCGGCCCAGTTCCTCCTCGTCGCTCAGCGTCGCCTCGCCGCGCAGGAAGCGGTCGTATTTCGAGTCGAACGGCGCGAATGCATCGGTGCGCTCGAACGCGGCTACCGCCTGCGCCAGCGCGTCGAAGGCAGCTTCGGGATCGTCGAGGATTCCCGGCCCGAACGTCTCCGGAAAGGCGGCCCCGTAGGATTCGTTCTCCCGCAGCCGCGCCGCCACCGACGCCTTGTCCGGCATGCCCATCTCGGCGGGGTTCAGCGGCGGCCCGCCGGTCTGCTCTTCGAGCGCGGCCGCGCGCCCGTCGTGGAACAAGCCTCCTTTCCACCTGCCGTCCGCATCCCTGTGAGAGGCGGCACGAGGGCGGCGTAGGATGCGGTCGGGGCGTTGCGGTCACCCACCGAAGTACCGTCGTCGCCGAGCGACGCGGCGAGACCGCGGGGATCGGCGAACCCCCGGCCCGGATCGTGGCAGGTGGCGCAGGACTGGGTCCGGTTGGCGGACAGGTCGGGATCGAAGTAAAGCGCCTGGCCGAGAGCGGCCAGGGCCGCGGGATCGGCCGCCGCGACGGGATCCACGCGCTCCCGCGAGGCGAACATCATCGCGCCGCCCGAGACCAACGCGGTAGTCACCGCAGCCAGCAGGCCCATCGCCAGCGCGTAGCTCCTCATCCAGGGCGCTCCGTCACCACGGCCGCCAGAACCGCGGCTTCTCGGGGCAATGCCGTTGCCCTGACCGTCCGGACATCATGTCGGGCGACCACGGGGGTTCGTACGTCACCGCCACCTCCGCAGCCGCCACGCCGGGTACGGCGCAGGCCGCGCGCTCCACTCCGTCCTTCAAGTAGCCGACGGCCGGGCACCCCCGCGTGGTGGTGGTCATGACCACGTGCGCCGTCGAAAGGTCATTCACCGCAACGAAATAGATCAGCCCGAGGTCGACGACGTTCTGGCCCAGTTCGGGATCGATGACCGTGCGCAGCGAATCCCTGACTCTGTCCGCCAGCGTCCCCCGGTCCGTCGGTTCAGGTGCGGTCGTCATGACCCCGTTCCGATGCGCACCAGCAGGCGATAGGCGGCACCGTCCGGATCGAAGCCGCCCCGCCATTCGTGTCCGCGCTGCGCGAGCTGCGGAAATAGGAAGGTCGGCTCGCGGTCGAGAAGGGCTTCCATCACCTCGCCCCGCTGCATGGCCTCGGCGGCGCCCAGCACCTTCACCATGGGCTCGGGCGGCATCAGCCCGCGGTTGTCGAGATGCATCAGGGGGATCGGCCAACGATCGTTGGCAGCCTCGGTCGTGGAAACAGCAGGACCGGCCGTCGGAGTGAACAGCACCTCCCAGTCCCCGCCGCCGATCTCCCGGTCCTGATGCGTGAATCCTCTCGCTCCCAGCGCCCCGAACAGCGGCACGGGCCGGAACGGCGCCAGCAGGCGAAGCCCCTCGCCCGGTCCGAGCGCTGCCACCGCCTCCATGATTCGGCCGAACGGCTCGCCTCCTGCCGCAAGTATCGGCCGGACGTCCAGTTCCAGGTATTCGGTCATGATCGTGCTCCGTTCACCGCCCGCCCGGCGCAATAGAGTAAAGCAGGGAAGGCCGCAGCGCTCCCTCGGGAAACCTCTGGCTTGCGGCGACGTCGGAAAGCATCCGTGCCCGCACCAGATGGACGATGATGGCGGCGGTCGCGGCCAGCGTGCCGAATGCGGCGACCCGGAAGCTCGCGGCGCTTGCAAACGCCAGGGCCGCCGTCCCCGCCCAGACCGAAGCGAAATAGAGCAGGAACCATGGCCGTGCCGCTGCCTCCGAGACGAGGTCCTGGACTCGGGGTGTGGGCGTGCGGCCAAGTACCGGGCCGTAGCATTCGAGCCAGGTCATGAACGGCACGATCTTGTAGAGCTTCGCCAGTCCGAGGCCGGACAGCCACCCGAAGGCGACGAGGTAGATCGATGCCGCGATACCCCTCTCGCCCCCGGCCAGTGCCGCCAGGGGCGCTGCCAGCACCACCGCAAGCCCCAGCGAGGCGAAAGCGAGCACGGCGATCTGCATGTTGAGTTCCAGTTCCCTGCGTCTGCGACCGCGATAGAAGTTCACCACGTCCCGGCCATAGAGGGCAGCCGCGCCCGCGGCGGCGAGCCCGGCGACGAGCAACACGCCCGGCACTGTCCAGCCCGCAAGAAGGGCGGCCATCCCTCCACCGACGGCCACGGTCGCCGCGCCTGCGGACAGCATGAATGCCAGACGGGTGCCGTTCCCTTGCGGGTCGGGTGAAAGAAGGAACATGGGAAACAGGCGATAGGAAACGCCCGCCGCGCACATGGTCAGCCATCCGCCGAGTCCGGCAGTTGCATGGACGGGAACGCCCCGGGCGGCGATGCCCATGAGCGCGGGTGTCGACAGCGTTCCTCCGAGGACCTGCGTGAACACGAGGCCCAGCGAGGCAGCCGCCAGAAGCCCGGCCAGCCCAACGGCTACGTAGGCTGCCGGGAGCGGAAGCGGCCGGGACCGCGCAAGCGTCAGGCCGATCGCCACCGCCGCCATGGCGAAGCCAAGGCAGAGCAGAAAGCCGCCGATGGGAAGGAACGGCGCGGCCGTCTCCAGGAGTCCGTCTATCGCCAAGAAACCCGACAGCAGCGAAACGAGACCCACCACGATGGACAGGAGCGCGGGCAGCGTCAGGCCGGCACCCGCGAGCGGGCGGTTCACGAGAACCGGAACGAACTGGAACAGCGCTCCGCACATCAGGAGGCTCAGCCAGCCGATCGCCGCGAGATGGACTACAACCAGCGTGCCCGGGTCTCTCAACCCGTCGGCTGGATAGCCGTAACCTGCCGCCATCAAGGCCTCTGCCCCCAGCAACGACAGAAGCGCCGCGGCGAAGTAGCCCATGGTCCATCTCGAGAGCGAGGCTCCGGTCATCTGGGTTGCCGTCGCCGACTCAGGAGCCGCAGCAGCATTCACAGCCGCTGCCTGCCTCCCGGGAGATGAGGACGCGCCAGACTTCCGGGCCCTGCTCGACATATGTCCAGTCGAAGAGACCTGGGAACCTCGCCTGGATCTGGTACTGCAGCGGGCGCGGCTCGTGATCGCTGACGATCGCGAAGGACTGGCTCGGCTTCAGCGCCTCGAGCACCGAGAATATCCGCGGGTGGCGCTCGTAGGGCGGGATGGTGCGGACGTCGATGGTGGGGATTTCGGCGAGTTCGTCGGTGGTCATGCGCGAGGCTCCAGGTTCAACCGCAGGCGGGCATGACGCGAAGCGCGCCGCCAACTCCGGGGAAATCTAGCGAACCCGGAGCCATGCTTGTTTGTCGAAGCGCAAACTGAGGAGACGTCGAAGTTGAGATCCGTGCAGGGCTGCGTTCGCTCAGAACAGCCCGATCGCGACCGCGGCCAGGTTCACGGCCAGCGCCGCAAGCGCCGGGATCATCACCGCCGCTCCCGCAGCGACGGAGAGCGCCGCGATCCAGTCGAACTTTTTGTCGGCCGTCATTCCCATGATCGTTCCTTAATGTCCTCAACGCCCGTTCTGCGGAAGACGTTCCGGCGCGGGGAGCGGGGCGTCCTTGCCCTGATGGAGGACACGCTCCGCCGCGCCATCGAGATCTTCGAGCTGTCCACTCTTCATCGACCAAAGGAAGGCAAGCAGGCCTGCAAGGCCCATGCCCAAGGCGACCGGAACCAGCCACGCCAGGAGCCCGGTCATGCCGTCGCCGGACGCAGGTCGTCCGCCCTCGATTTCGGCGAAGGCTCGCGCCGATCGGAAAGCACCCGCAGTGAGTTGGCCACGACCAGGATCGACGAGGTCGACATCGCCACGGCAGCGACGAGCGGCGTTACGTAGCCGGCCACGGCGAGCGGCAGCGCCAGCGCGTTGTAGGCGATCGAGATCGCGATGTTCTGCCGGACGAGGCGCATGGACTTGCCAGCCACGGATATCGCCTCCGGCACGCTGCGGAGGCTGGAACCCAGGAAGACGAGATCGGCCGCGCTGCGTCCGACATCGGCTGCCGTCGACGGTGCCATGGAGACGTGTGCCGCTCCAAGGGCAGGCGCATCGTTGATGCCGTCGCCAACCATCAGCACCCGTCTCGCCTCGCGGCGGAGCACTTCGAGGCGGCTGGCCTTGTCTTCTGGACGCTGTCTGCCCGACAGTTGCCCGATGCCCGTCAGCTTCGCGACCCGCCAGGTCTCTTCCTCGGCGTCGCCCGACAGCAGTTCCACCGACAGCCCGGAATCCTTCAAGGCCGCCACCGCCGCGGCGGCTCCCTCGCGCAGCGTGTCCGACACGTCGAAACGGCCGACGAAGATACCGTCGCGGGAAAGCCAGGGCCCGGAGCCGCTCCGGTCGCCGTCTCCATTGACTGCCCAGCCGGGCCTGCCGAGCCGCCAGAGGCACGCTCCGATCCGGGCTTCGATTCCGTTGCCCGGGATCTCCCGTGCCTCGGATACCTCGACGCCTTCGCCGCTGCCAAGCGCCGCGACCGCAAAGGCCGCCGGATGGCGTGACAGGCGCGCCAGAGCGGCAGCGACAGGCAGTTCGGCCTGGGGCACGTCATGCGAGGAGACCCGCATCCGTCCGGTCGTCAGCGTTCCGGTCTTGTCGAGGACGACGTGATCGATCTCCGCAAGCCGCTCGAGCGCACTGCCGTCCTTCATGGTGACGCCGATTCCGAAAAGACGGCGCGCGGCGGCCGCCTGGACCATGGGGACGGCGAGGCCGAGCGCGCAGGGACAGGTGATGATGAGGACGGCGATCGCCAGCGTCAGCGAACGGTGCCAGTCGCCCGTTGCCAGGAGCCAGCCAACGAACGTCGCCAGCGCGACCGCATGGACGACGGGCGAATAGAGGGCGGCGGCGCGATCAGCGATCCGGCGGTAGCGTGCGCGGCTGCCTTCGGCGGCCTCCATCAGCCTGACCATGTCGGCCAGGAAAGAGTCGGCGGGGCGACGGTCGATGCGCAGTTCGATCGGACCGCTGAGATTCAGCGCTCCCGAGAGCACCCGCGACCCCGGCGCGATGCTCTCCGGCGAGGTCTCCCCGGTGACGATGGATAGGTCCAGCGTTCCAACGCCCTTCAGCACGGTGCCGTCGGCCGGGATCCGCTCGCCGACGGCCACGAACACGGTGTCTCCCTCGCGAAGCGACTGAACGTCCCGGAAATCGCGCCCGCCGTCCTTGTTCAGCACGCTCGCCCCGCGTGGCATCATGCGGGCCAGCGACCGCACGGCGGCCCGGGCCTTCCCGCGCATGGAGTGATCGAGCGCGCGCCCGGCAAGCAGGAAGAACAGCAGCGAGGTCACCGCGTCGAAATAGGCGTGCGTTCCGCCCGTCAGCGCGTCGTAGGCGCTGAGCGCGAAGGCGAGCAGGATGCCCGCGCTGATCGGCACGTCCATGTTGGTCCGCCCGACGCGCAGCGCGCTCCAGGCGGATGCAAAGAAGATGCGACCCGAATAGGCCACCGCGGGCAGGGCCAGGGCCGCAGAAATCAGGTGGAAGGCATGGCGCGTGTCCTCCTCCGCCCCGGACCAGATCGAAACGGACAGGAGCATGATGTTCATCGCGGCGAATCCCGCGACGGCCGTCGCCCGGAGCAGCCTCCCCATTTCCGGGTCGCCGATCGGATCTGGCTCGGCCAGCGTCGCCGCGTAGCCGACCCGGCGCACCGCGTCGATCATGGGCGGCACCGGACCGTCCGTCCGCCACTTAACGGCTGCCCTCCTCGCGGTCAGGTTCACGCGTGCGGCGGTCACGCCCGGAAGCCTTCCCAGCGCGCCTTCGATCGCACCTATGCACGCGCCGCAGTGCGCACCGGGAACGCTCAGGTCGGTCTGCATGATTCCGTCGCCGAGGTCCCGGCTGGCCATCCGGATTTCCTCTGACGGCACGTCCCGGCCCGGCCCTGCCATCAGGGCGGCCTCCGCTCCGGGGGCGCAGCAGCTCATCGCGTCAGGCCCCCGGCCGCGCCACGGCGACATAGGCATGCCAGGTCGCATGCCCGAGCAGCGGAAAGATCACGATCATGCCCAGCAGTCCGGTCGCGACGCAGAGCGCGAAGAGCGCGATCACCATCGCTCCCCATCCGATCATCGCCGGAAGGTTGTTCCACACCAGCTTCATGCTGGTCCCCATGGCCGTCAGCGCGTCGACCCTGCGGTCGAGCATCATCGGCACGGAAAACACGCTGATCGAGAATGCGAAGGCCGCGAACAGGCCGCCGATGGCCGTCCCGACGGCGATCATCGCCCACCCGTAGGCGGAGCCGACCAGCACGCCGATGACGTTATCCAGGCCCGGGAAGGCGGTGACCCCGAAGAACAACGCCCAGAGAAGCACCGCCGCCCTGGTCCAGAGCAGCATGAGCAGGCTGAGCAGCAGTCCCGCGAAGAACACCTGCGGCCCGGCGTTCGGGCGCGTCCTGAGCATGGAAGCAAGCCCGACCGTCCTGCCCTCGCCGAGAGCGCGGCTCTTCGCGTAGAGGCCGATCGCAAGGAACGGCGCGACGATCAGGAAGCCCGCGAGCGACGGGAAGAGGATGTAGTCCCGCCCGAACTCGAACAGCGTCCAGACGAAGGCTGCCGACAGCAGGAACACGCCGACCCCATAGGCGATGCTGGTCGAAGGCCCGCGCCAGAAATCGCGCCACCCAAGCGCCAGCCAACGCAGTCCAGCCGTCGCGGGCAGGCCTCGCTGCAGCGCGCGATCCCGCGTCTCGCCGATCCCGGAGGTCTCGCTCAAGAGCCAGTAGGACTTGTCGGTCTCGTTCATCGAAACTCCTCCCTCAGCACGCCGATTTGGCGGCCCGGTAGCTGCCGTCCGTACCCGCCTCCTTGAGATGAGGCACGCAGTCCGGCTGAGACGTGACGGCCACGTAGACGAGGTGGGCGTTCGCCGCCGCGACAAGCAGCAGCCCGGCCGGAACCAGCAGCCATGCGGACGTCCAGCGCCGGCGTCGAGCTGTGGCTTGGGTCGTCATGGCTGGTTCGTCCCGAGATCGTGGACGAAGAGCGACAGGGTCCGGATTTCCGCGTCGGTCATGCGCTCGTCCCACGTCGGCATGTGGCCCTGCCTGCCGCCATGGACGGAGGCGATGATCGTCTGCAGGTCGCCGCCGTAGACCCAGCGCGCGTCCGCCAGGTTCGGAGCGCCGACCTCGCGGTTGCCTTCGGCGTTCTCGCCGTGGCATGCCGCGCATGTCGTCGCGAAGACCTCGCGTCCGGCTTCGATCCGCTCCAGGTTCTCCTCGGTCGAGTAGTCGGGATTGCTCAGCGAATACACATAGGCCGCGACGCTTCGAACCTGGTCTCTCTCCAGCATTCCGTCGCGTCCGAAAGCAGGCATCTGCGCGATCCTCGTGTCCGGATGGGCAGTGTTGATGCCATACCGCAGCGTCTGCTCGATCAGTTCGGGACCGCCGCCCCACAGCCAGTCATCGTCGGTCAGGTCCGGGTAGCCGGCGCGTCCGCGGCCATCGCGCCCGTGACAGGCGGCGCAGTTGTCGCCGAAGAGCTGCCGCCCGGTACCGCGAACGGTCTGCATCAGCGCCTCGTCGGCGAGGATGGCGTCGTAGGGTTCGGATTCCAGTCGCGTCATCCACGCCGAACGGTCCTGCTGGCCCTCGACGATCCGCTCTTCGACCGTCGTGCGCTGGTCGACGCCGAGAAGGCCCTTGGTGTACGTCGTGCCGAGCGGCCAGGCGGGCACGAAGAACCACCAGGCGATGGCCCAGATATGGGTCACGATCAGGAACATCAGCACCCCGCGCGGCACGGGCGTGTCCAGTTCCTTGATGCCGTTCCACTCGTGTCCGGTCGTTTCCCTTCCGGTGACGGGATCCCGCTCGTTCACTTCCATGGCTTGTCCTCCCGGTCGAGGATGCTGGTCTTCGCCCTGTCGAAACGCATCCGGTTCGAGGGCCAGAAGGCGTAGGCGATGACACACAGGAAGAAGCCCATCAGGTAGAACAGGCCCCAGCTCTTGGAGAAGGCGACAAGGGTCTCGTGGCTGATCTCGAACATGGCTCAGTCCTCCGCATCGGGAGCTTGTTCGGTCGCGGCCGTGTCGCGGAACGCGGCGTCGGTGAGCCTGCCCAGCACCTGGAGATAGGCGACGAGCGCGTCCATCTCGGTCAGGCGCGTCGCCACCCCGTCGAATGCGCTCACCTGGGTGGCCTCGCCATAGCGCTCGGAGACGCCGGACGCCGCCTCGCTGTCGGGGAAAGCCTGACCGTAGGCGTCGCGGGCGGCATTGGCGACCATCTCGTCGGTGTAGGGAACGCCCAGGGCCTGCTGGGCGGCAAGATGCTCCTTGAGGTCGCTCGTCCGGAGCTCGGTCCGCGCCAGGAAGGCGTAGGCTGGCATGTTGGATTCCGGCACGACGTCGCGCGGATTGATCAGGTGCGCGACGTGCCAGAAATCGGAATACTTGCCGCCGACGCGCGCCAGGTCCGGACCCGTCCGCTTCGACCCCCAGAGCATCGGGCGGTCGTACTGGGACTCGACCGCCAGCGAATACGGCCCGTAGCGCTCGACCTCGTCGCGCAGCGTGCGGATCATCTGGCTGTGGCAGGCGTAGCAGCCCTCGCGCACGTAGATGTTGCGACCCGCCAGCTCCAGCGGCGTGTAGACCCGCATGTCCGGCGCTTCCTCGACCGTCTCGTCGATGGTGAAGAGCGGCGCGATCTCAACGATGCCCCCGACGCTCGCGGCGGCGATGATCGCCAGCACGAACCCGATCGCCGAGCGCTCGAGCTTGCGGTGGAAGAGTTCAGGCATCGGTCATTCTCCCGGGACGGCGATGGCCGCGGGGACATCGCTCTCGCGACGCTCCGCCAGCGGCACCGAGCGTACCGTCATCCAGATGTTGTAGCAGCACACGACCGCGCCGATCAGGAACAGAAGGCCGCCGAAGGCGCGGGCAATGTAGTAGGGATACATCGCGACGAGAGAGTCGACGAAGGAGTAGGCGAGCGCGCCGTCTTCCGTGTAGGTCCGCCACATCAGCCCCTGGATGATGCCGGAATTCCACATCGCGAAGACGTAGAGCAGCGTTCCGGCGATCGCGAGCCAGAAGTGGACCTCGACGAGCCTCGCGGAATACATGCGCTCCCGGTTCCAGAGGGTCGGCACCAGCGTGTAGAACGAGCCAAAGGTGATCAGCGCCACCCATCCAAGCGCGCCTGCATGCACGTGGCCCACCGTCCAGTCCGTGTAGTGGCTGAGCGCGTTCACCGGACGGATCGCCATGAACGACCCTTCGAACGTCGACAGTCCGTAAAAGACCGCCGCCGCCATCATGAAGCGAAGCGTCGCGTCGTCGCGGACACGGTGCCAGGCGCCGTTGAGCGTCAGCAGCGCGTTGCCTGCCGAAGCCCATGACGGCACCAGCAGCATGACCGAAAAGGTCATGCCGAGCGTCTGCACCCAGTGCGGCAGCGCCGTGTAGTGGAGGTGATGGGAGCCCGCCCACATGTAGAAGAAGGTGATCCCCCAGAAGCTGAGGATCGAGAGGCGGTAGGAGAAGATCGGCCGCTGCGCCCGCACGGGAAGATAGTAGTAGAGCATGCCGAGGAAGCCTGCCGTCAGGAAGAACGCGACCGCGTTGTGCCCGTACCACCACTGGACCATCGCGTCCTGGACGCCGGGCCAGATCGTGTAGCTCTTGGCATGGCCCCACGAGACGGGGACGGCGAGGTTGTTGACGATGTGGAGGATCGCGACGACCACGATGAAGGCCATGAAGTACCAGTTCGCCACGTAGATGTGGGGCTCCCGGCGGCGTGCGATGGTGCGCAGGAAGAGGATGAAGTAGGTGACCCAGACCACGACCAGCCAGAGGTCGGCATACCACTCGGCCTCGGCGTATTCCTTCGACTGCGTCACGCCGAGCAGGTAGCCGGAGACGGCGAGGACGCAGAACAGGTTGAAGCCGAAAAGCACGAACCACGGGCTGAACTGTCCGGCGAGCCTTGCGCGGGAGGTTCGCTGCACGACATGGAATGACGTGGCGATCAGGGCGTTTCCGCCGAAGCCGAAGATGACCCCGGACGTGTGCGTCGGCCGCAGCCTTCCGAAGGTCGACCAGGCCGCGTCGAAGGCGAGGTCGGGCCAGGCGAGCTGGGCCGCGACCCAGACGCCCATGAACATGCCGAACACGGCCCATGCCATCGACAGCACGATGCCCACCTTGATCGGATCGTCGTAGTAGGACGCCTCGCGGTCCTCGGTCGGCTCGGGCTCGTAGAACCCGGACAGGACCGGGTAGAGCAGTCCTCCCGCGAAGAGGATCACCAGCAGGCCGTGAACGCCAAGCGTGTCGCTCCTGCCGAGCGCGGCCATCGCGATCCCGGCGGCGGCCAGCATGACGAGGACGACCGCCGCGTACTGCCGTTCGGTGGAACTGAGTTTCCCGATCATGATGCCCTCTGCAAGTCGATCATGCTGGCTCCGCAGTCTTGCCCGTGAGCCCGAGCAGCTCTGCAAGAACTTCCCTGTTCCCGGCGATGTCCGCCAGCGAATACTCGTCGAAGACGGATAAGAACGCCTCGACAGCTTTCCTGACAACCCCCTTCAGCCGGCAGGCGGCGGATATCACGCAGGTGCCGCCCTCCGGGCGCATGCACTCGACCAGCCCGAAATCGTCTTCGATCTGCCGCACGACGTCGCCGAGGTTGATGTCCTCCGGCTTCCTCGCGAGCGCGATGCCGCCGGAACGCCCGCGCACGGTCGTCAGGTAGCCGAGCCGGCCCAGACGAAGGGCCACCTTGAGAAGATGGTTGCGGGAGATGCCGTAGCTTTCGGCGACATCGACGACCCGTGATGGGCGGCCCCGGTTCAGCGCGAGGTAGACCAGCATGCGCAGCGCGTGATCGGTGTGATAGGTCAGGCGCACGGCTGCCTCCCTGGCTCGGAAGGCGCGACGGCCGGGTTGCAGCTGACGGCCGTCATCGTTCGGCGCCCGAAGGGCGCTCGAGGCGAAAGAACATCGCGAGCCTCAGGCTTTTCGCGATGCGCTCGGCCCGATCGATGAAGGCCTGAGCCACACCGTCAGGGCAGAGCTCCACCGCGACAGCGCGGAAATGTCCGAGCCAGACATCGAAGTCGGCTTCGCGCACCTGTTCCAGCTTCGTGTGGGCGGGCACGGGGCGTCCGCTGTACGAGCCGTCCTTCAGGATCACCGAGCACCAGAAATCGGTCATCTTCTCCAGATGCGGCTCCCAGCTTCCCGCGATCTCGGCCCCGAAGATGGGCCCCAGCCGTTCGTCCCGGCGGACGCGTCCGTAGAACTCACGCACGAGGCGGCCGATGAACGCCCGGTCGACCTCCGGATGGACGACGGCTCGTTCCTCGGGAGGGCGTAGCAGCTGCGCGGAGGCTGGAAGGGGCAATGTGGTATCTCCAATACCACTTTCTAGCGTCGGCGCGCCGAGAAGGAAAGCTCCTGGATGTCGCAGCCTGCTTTCCTCACGCTCTTTGCGCCGGAACAACGAGTGACCGGGTGTAGCTGACTAGGCATCTGGCTTGAGGAGACAGCCGGATGATGCCTTCAGCGATAGACCCCGACATGTCGGTCGACGAGATCATGCGCAGATGGCCCGCGACCATCCGGGTCATGATCCGCCATCGGATGCTGTGCATCGGCTGCCCGATCGGCATCTTCCATACCGTGGCGGACGCGGCCGCCGCCCATGCGATGGAAGAGGCAACGCTCGTGGCCGAGCTGCTCGCCGCGATGAGGTCGGACCCGTCGGCAGATGCCCCGTCCGCCTTCGAAGCGAACGCTCACAACCCGGAACCTCGTAAAGGAGAACAATCATGCGCGTGATCGAAGCCGTCGCCGACCCGACTCGACCAGTCGGTCAGGATGGCGGCCAACCTCGGGATCGATCTGCCGACCTCGAGCCTGTCGTCCGAGAACCAGATACGCAACGCGATCTGGCGCTGCATTTTCTGCAGGCACGGGTCTGAATGCGGCGAGTGGGTTAATGCTGGAACGCGGGGCGTTCCGGGCTTCTGCAGGAATCGCGAGTTCTATCTGGGACGCACCCGCGACGCAGCCTAGCCTCGGCCGGACGTCCGGCGGGTTATTTCTTGCGTCGATTCTCGGCGACCAGCATGAGCGCGTGCGGATCGGTGACGGTCACCTTCTGGCGGCCGCTGCGCACGATGCCTTCGTCTTCCCACGCGCTCATCAGCCTGCTGACCGTGTGAAGCGTGCTCCCGGTCATTTCGGCGATGTCCTGCCGGGTGATCGGGAAGTCGATCTCGACGCCCTCTTCGGTCTTGCGACCGGACTGCTGGACCAGACGCATCACCGCACCGGCGATGCGCTGTTCCACCTGGCGCGTCGACATTTCCACCACGCGTGACTGCGTGTCCTGCAGGCGGGCGCCTATCGTCTGGTAGGCGTTCGCGCCGAAGCCAGGGAACCGGGACTGGAGGTCCTGCCAGACGCTGTTCGGCCAGGACAGCACGACGCAGTCCACCGCCGCGACCGCGCTTGCCGGATAAGCCGTCCGTCCCATTGCGACGGCAATGCCGAACAGCTCCCCCTCGTTGATGTAGCGGGCGATGACCTGTTCGCCCTCGGGCGTGGCCTTCACCACCCTGACGTGGCCCGACAGCAGCAGGAAGAACTGCCTTGCTTCCTCGTCCTGGGAGAAGACCTCGGAGTCCTTCGGGAAACGCGACGAGCGCGCCGTCGAAAGGACTGCGTCGACGTCCTCGCCGCTCAGGCCGGCGAAGGCGGGCAGTCCCGATACGAGCGATCTGTCGAGCGGCATGCTGGAAGTCTTCCGGAAGTCGAAGCTTCCCAAGTTTCTACCCTTTGTTTGCGCTTGCGCAAACTGCCTTCCCGCGTCGCGGGCTATTGGTGGGTCAACGGCAGATCAAGCCGCAAATACGAAAGGACAGAAAAATGAAACGCATCCTCGCAGCACTCGCCCTTGGCGCGGCAATGATCGCAGCCGGCGCCGCCCAGTCGGCCGAGATCGAAGTCCACATGCTCAACAAGGGCGCGAAGGGCGCGATGGTGTTCGAGCCCGACCTTATCGTCGCGACTCCCGGCGACACGATCCGCTTCGTCCCGACTGACAAGGGACACAACGTCGAGACCATCAAGGGCATGCTCCCGGAGGGCGCGGAGCCCTTCAAGAGCAAGTTCAACGAGGAATTCACGGTCACCGTCACGGCGGAAGGCGTCTACGGCGTGAAGTGCGCGCCGCACTACGCCATGGGAATGGTCGCACTGATCAGGGTCGGCGAACCCGCCAATGCGGAAGAAGCCAAGGCCGTGAAGCAGACAGGCAAGGCCAAGGCCGTCTTCGCCGAACTCTTCGGCCAGGTCCTGGCTGCCAACTGAACGAGGAGGCCCGTCTCCCGGAGAGGGGGCCGCCCGGCGGCCGGGGAGCGAGGCGGCGCTCCCCGGCCGCGTTTTCATCCAGCTTTCCCGATTTACCTCCCGGCAACCATGGGGAGAGGTCCTTGGCTCAGCTGCAACCAGTTTGACGAAGCACAAAGAGCGCCAGCCCCGCCTGTGAGAAACAACGCCCAGACGACGTCATGCCCGGAGCCAAGCATTGATCGACTTCCTCACCTGCATCGCCGTGGATCACGACCCGGCGTATACCGTGCTGGCAGCGCTCGCCTGCGTGATCGGCGCTGCGGTGACCGTCGGCGTGAACGCCCGCGCTACTGCGACACGAGGCTATCGGCACGCGCTGTGGGTGTTCTTGGCTGGTCTCGTGGGCGGGGCGACGGTATGGACCACCCACTTCGTGGCGATGCTTGGTTACAGGACCGACCTGATCGACGGTTACGATCCGGCGCTGACAGCGCTGTCGCTCGGCCTCGCCGTCGCCGGCAGCGCTGCAGGCGTGCATGCCGCGATCGGCCGCTGGAGCCATGCCCCGGCGCTGGGTGGGCTCATTGCGGGATTGGGAGCCGGAGCCATGCACTACGTCGGCGCCTCGGCGATGCGGATCAGCGGAACCGTTGAATGGAGCGGGACTGGCATCGCGCTGTCGCTGGTATTCGGCGCCTCACTTTTCTGCGCTTCCGTTTTGCGCGCCAGGGGAGGAACTGCGTCGTCGCGCCTTCAGGCCGCGCTGCTGATGGCGGGAGGAATCCTTTCCCTCCATTTCATGGGCATGGGCTCCATGGCCGTCAGTCCAGGCGTCGCCGTTGCCGATGCTGCGTCGTCGATCCCGAACGGCGTGCTCGCGGGCTTCATCCTCGCCATGTCGGGGACCCTCGCCGCCATGGCGGCCGCGACCTTCATGATCGATTACGATTCGGAACGGACCGCCAAGAGCCATTTTCGCTACCTCGCGCTGCACGACGAACTGACCGGTCTGCCAAACCGCGCCTGCGTACGTGCCCGGGTCGAGGAACTCGCGGCCGACCCCGTCGCGCGCGGACGGCAGATTGCGGGCGTGCTGTTTGATCTCGACCGTTTCAAGGAAGTGAACGACGTCCACGGCCATGCCGCTGGCGACCACGTGCTCCGCTCCGTCGCGGAGCGGATCTCGGCGGCGATGGTCGAGGGCGAATTCGTCGGGCGCTTCGGCGGGGACGAGTTCGTCGCCATCAAGGTCCCGGTTTCCGGACGCGCGGAGGCGGCACGCTTTGCCGAGAAGATCCGTCGCCTCGTGGCCGAGCCAGTGCAGTGGCGGGACAGCGCCTTGACGGTCGGGGCCAGCGTGGGTCTCGTCGTCTACCCCGAGGACGGGCTGTCGCCGGCGGTCCTTCTTCAGCGCGCCGACGTGGCGATGTATGCCGCCAAGCAGGCGGGACGCAACAACGTGACGACGTTCCAGCCGGACATGGAGGAGACCGCCAGGACGCGCAGCGAACTCACGATGGACCTCAGGCACGCGGTCTTCAACCGGGAGCTGTCTCTGGCCTATCAACAGCAGAACGACACGGTGACCGAAGAGGTCGTGGGCTTCGAGGCGCTGCTGCGCTGGAGCCATCCGAAGCACGGCAACGTGTCCCCGGCCGTGTTCATCCCGATCGCCGAGGAAGACGGCCTGATCGGATCGATCGGCGAGTGGGTCCTGCGCGAGGCCTGCCGTGAGGCCGCCTCATGGCGCAAGCCGATGCGGATCGCGGTCAACGTCGCCCCGTCGCAGCTGTCTTCGATGGAGCTTCCCTCCCTGGTTCATTCGATCTTGCTCGAGACAGGACTGAAGGCGTCGCGGCTGGAACTGGAAGTGACCGAGACCGGAATAGTCGCCGACCAGCAGCTCGCGCTCCACGTCATCAGGCAGTTGAAGGCCCTCGGCGTCCGTATCGCCATGGACGACTACGGAACCGGATATTCGTCCCTTTCGATGCTGCAGCGGTTCCCCTTCGACAAGATCAAGATCGACCGAGAGTTCACGTCCGCGATCGGAACCACACCCGAGGCCGAGGCGATTATCCTCGCCACCGTGGCGCTGGGCCGCGCGCTTGGAAGGCCCGTTCTGGCAGAGGGCGTCGAGACCGCCGCGCAGCTGGCCTTCCTCCGCAAGGCCGGATGCCGAGAGGTCCAAGGCTTCCTGTTCGGAATGCCGACAGGCAAGGCCGGAGCCGCGCGGATTGCCGGGATCAGGCGGCCCGTCAGCCGTCTACGGGTCGCGGACGCAGCCTTGATTCCTGCGCTTCAGTCCGTGGCGTGACCGACTGCCACCGGGAGGGACATAGGGATGTCCAGGTCGGCGTGCATCCGGTTGAACCGCTCGAGCCTGTCGAACACCGATGCCTGCGGCAGTTCCTTGCCCTGCAGTTCCGGCGGCACCTTCCAGCCCGGATCGACGCCCTCCATGTTCGGAAGCTCGTGCGCGATGCCCTTGTGGCAGTCGATGCAGGTCGTCTCGCCGGACAGCAGGTAGCGGGTGTGGATCTCGGCCGCGCGCGGAGCCTGCTTCGAGAGGTCCATGGCGACCGATGAATGGCAGTTGCGGCATTCGAGACTGTCGTTGGCCTTCAGCCGCGCCCACTCGTGCTGGGCGAGTTCGAGGCGGTGCTCGAGGAACTTCTTGCGCGTGTTGATGGTACCGAAAATCTTGCCCCAGACCTCCTTCGAGGCCTGCATCTTACGGGCGATCTTGTCGGTCCATTCATGCGGGACGTGGCAGTCCGGGCAGGACGCGCGCACGCCTGACCTGTTGGAGAAGTGCACCGTGCGCGTCAGCTCCTCGTAGACATTGGCCTCCATCTCGTGGCAGGAAATGCAGAACTGCTCGGTGTTGGTCACTTCGAGCGCAGTGTTGAACGCGCCCCAGAAGATCACGCCCCCGAGGAACCCGCCGAGCGTCAGGAAGCCGAGGCTGAGCGTCGCCGCCGGCGTGGAGACGATCCGCCAGGCCCACAGAGCGGCCGCCTTGAGCCGCGTCCACATCTATTCGTCCCCGGCGTGGCCGACGCCAAGCTCGAGCATGTCCACGAAGGTGTTGTCGATCAGTGCGGGCGTGTCGGCCTGCGGAACGTGGCAGGCGGTGCAGAAGTAGCGGCGTGGTGACACGTCGGCGAGCGTCTGACCCTCCCGGTTCATGTAGTGCGTGACGCTGATCATGGGCGCGCCGGACCCTTCCGTGAACTCGCGCTTGTGGCACGACAGGCAACGGTTGGTGTTGACAGACAGCTGGTAGCCCTCGATCGAATGCGGAATTATCGGCGGCTGCTCAGGGTAGGCGCGCATCTTTCGGATGTCGTCGACGACCCAGCGCGGAACCGGATCGGCGGGCGCGCTCTCCATCGGCTGGCCCGTTCCTGTCAGCGGCGGCACGATCTCGGCCGACATCTGGGCAAGGGCTGCCGTTCCGGCCAGGGCAAGAAGCCCCGCGGCGACGGAGACGCGCGCCCGGCGCGTCAGACTGGGACGACCTTGACCGCGCATTTCTTGAAATCCGTCTGTTTCGAGATGGGATCGGTCGCGTCGAGGGTGACCTTGTTGACGAGCTTGCTGGCGTCGAACCAGGGAACGAACACCACGCCCCGCGGCATTCGATTGCGGCCTCGCGTCTCCACCCGGACACGTAGTTCTCCGCGTCGCGACACGACCCGCACCTCTGCGCCCTGGTTGATGCCCCTCCGTCGCGCGTCGTCTGCATTCATGAAGCAGACCGCGCCGGGGAACGCCTTGTAGAGTTCCGGCACGCGCATGGTCATGGAACCCGAGTGCCAGTGCTCGAGCACCCTGCCCGTCACCAGCCAGACGTCGTATTCCTCATCCGGCGATTCCGCCGGGGGTTCGTACGGCACCGCCAGGATCACCGCCTTGCCGTCCGGCCTTCCATAGAAGCGCACGCCCTCGCCCGGCTTCACGTAAGGATCGAGGCCCTCGCGGTAGCGCCACTTCGTTTCCTTGCCGTCGACGACGGGCCAGCGCAGGCCGCGCACCTCGTGGTAGGTGTCGAAGGGCGCGAGGTCATGGCCGTGGCCCCTGCCGAACTCGGCATATTCCTCGAACAGGCCCTTCTGCAGGTAGAAGCCGTATTCGCGGCTCTCCCTGTTCTCGTATTCCGCGTCGAGGTCGGCGAGCGGAAAACGATCGACCTTGCCGTTCCGGAACAGCACGTCGAACAGGGTCTTGCCCTTGTATTCGGGATGGGCGTTCAGGATGTCGGCAGGCCAGACCTCGTCGGTCGTGAACCGCTTCGAGAACTCGGTCAGCTGCCAAAGGTCGGAGCGGGCTTCGCCGGGGGCGTTCACCAGCTGTCGCCACACGTGCGTGCGGCGCTCGGCATTTCCGTAAGCCCCTTCCTTCTCCACCCACATCGCCGCGGGCAGAATCACGTCGGCCGCCAGCGCCGTCACCGTCGGATAGGCGTCGGAGACCACGATGAAGTTGTCGGGGTTACGGTAGCCAGGATACGTCTCGTTGGAGTTGTTGGGCGCCGCCTGGACGTTGTTGTTGACCTGCACCCAGTAGAAGTTGAGCTTGCCGTCCTTGAGCATCCGGTCCTGCTGGACGGCATGGAAGCCGACCTTGTCGGGCAGCAGCCCGTGCGGCAGCCGCCAGATCTCCTCGGCATGCTCGCGATGTTCGGGATTGGTCACCACCATGTCGGCGGGCAATCGGTGTGCGAAGGTGCCGACCTCGCGCGCGGTGCCGCAGGCCGAAGGCTGGCCCGTCAGCGAGAACGGGCTGTTGCCGGGCTCGGAGATTTTCCCGGTCAACAGGTGGATGTTGTAGACCATCTGGTTGGCCCACACGCCGCGGACGTGCTGGTTGAATCCCATAGTCCAGAGCGACATCACCTTGATGCCTGGATCGGCATAGAGTTCGGCCAGCTGCTCCAGGAAGCCCGGCTCCACGCCGGAGAGTTCCGACACCATCTCCAGCGTGTAATCGGAGACCATCGTCCGGAACGCCTCGAAGTCGATCGGCTCCATCCTGCCTGGATCGGCAGCACCCTTGGCTGCCATCTCCACCGGATTGTCCGGCCTCAGCCCGTAGCCGATATCGGTCGCCCCGCTCATGAACACGGCGTGGTCGCGGACGAACGCCTCGTTGACCCGGCCCGTCTGAATGATGTGGTTGGCGATGTAGTTCAGTATCGCGAGATCCGTCCCCGGCTTGAACACGATCGGGATGTCGGCGAGGTCCATCGAGCGGTGCGTGAAGGTCGACAGCACCGCGCAGCGGACATGCGGATGTCCGAGCCGGCGGTCGGCCAGCCGGGTCCACAGGATCGGATGCATCTCCGCCATGTTCGAGCCCCAGAGCACGAAGGCGTCGGCATGCTCGAAATCGTCGTAGCAGCCCATCGGCTCGTCCATGCCGAAGGTGCGCATGAAGGCGACGGCCGCCGACGCCATGCAGTGGCGCGCGTTCGGATCGAGATTGTTGGACCGGAAGCCCGCCCGCATCAGCTTGGTGGCGGCGTAGCCCTCAAAGATCGTCCATTGCCCGGAACCGAACATGCCGATGGCTTCCGGTCCCTTCTCGCGCAGCGTCGCCTTGCACTTCTCCGCCATGACGTCGAACGCCTCGTCCCATGACACGGGTTCGAACTCGCCGTCCTTGTCGTAGACCCCGCCGGATTTCCGCATCAGCGGCGTGGTCAGGCGGTCCTGGCCGTACATGATCTTGGAGAGGAAGTAGCCCTTCACGCAGTTGAGGCCGCGGTTGACCTCGGCCTGCATGTCGCCGTGGGTGGCGACGACATGGCCGTCCTTCACCCCGACCATCACCCCGCATCCGGTGCCGCAAAAGCGGCAGGGCGCCTTCGACCACTTGATCTCCAGCGCGTTCACGCCGCCCGGAACGGGCTGGGCGGCGGCGGGTAGCGCGACGCCCGCAGACGCGGCCGCAAGCGCCGCCGCATGGGCCTTCAGCAGGTCGCGCCGGTTGATGGTTGCCGTCATGACCGCGCCTCCTGGTCCTCGGCATGTTCGAACACCATGTTGGCGGCAAGCACGCCGTCTATCGCCGAAATCGTCGTCAGTGTTTCTCCCAGCATCCCGCTGGTCGGACCTTCGATGGTAACGACGATCCGGCTCCCTTCGCTGGCGTGCACCTCGACGCCACGCATGTCTGCGAGCCGTTCAGCCACGTCGGCACGCCGCTCCGGGAGCGCCAGCACGACCGCGCTCGATATGTGATGTCGGTCGCCTGCGCCGGCGGTGAGCAGGCCTCGTCTGGTAAGTTCGCGCATGCCAGTCAGCCTCCCGGAGGCCCGGGCGGGCCGAAGACGATCTGATACATCCAGACGAGGAAGCCGTAGCCGCCGACGACGCCCACGGCGACGACGGGCCAGATGCCGAATGCCAGGACCAGGAAGGTCAAGAATTCCCTCCGCCGCGTCTTCGCGGCCGGGATCTCCATGGAAACTGTCGCCTCTCCGCTGTCCTGGGTCATAACCTCCTCATCATGGGCCTGGGACTCGGCATTATGCCGATACGTAGAAAATACTAACCCAGCATTCTCAGATGTCCATCGTTATACGATCGGAATGGAAGCATGACCTGCCGCTCAAGCCCGCCGTCCCCAGAGGATCGGGGCGTAGCGGATCGCGAAGAGCAGGAAGGCCCCGGCCCATAGCGCGCCGCCGCAGGTTAGCACATGGGCGTACCAGTCTCCCGCGAACGGGGCGGCGACGCGCAATGTGGCCCCGGCCGAGACTATGCCATACATCGCGACGACGAAGCGGTCTGCGACGATTGCTCGCCCCGTGTGGCCGAGGCTCGCCCTCGTCATGACGGCCAGCGTCATGGTTCCCACCGCCCCTGCGGTCAGAGCGTGCAAGGCGGACGAGTGGGGAACCGCATCGGGCAGCATGATCGCTAGACCGAGAAGTGCGAAGGAGGCGGCGAGCCAGCCGTAGCCGAGATGCAGCACGAGCAGGATCGGCTCGCGCACAGTGGACAGGCCGCGCCATCGGAAGAGGCGCACCGCGAGGAGCGCTCCGGCGGCGAACATGAACGCCCCGACGAGCGCGTTGTGGGGCATCACAACCCACCCGAGCATCGCGGCGGCCGTGGCCGCAAGCGCTGCCTTGTCTGGCTGGCCGAAGGGCGCGGGAAGCGCGGTGGAGCCTTCCTTCACGAGCCAGTTCCGGGTGAAGCTGGGCACGATGCGCCCGCCGATGAGCGCGATCAGCATGCCGGACACGGCAAGGGCGAGACGCTGCCCGAGATCGTGGTCGACTAAACCCGCATTGGCCAGATGGTCAGCCGCGTTGGCGACGCCGAACAGCGTGATCATCACGGCCACTGGCGCGTTCTTCCAGTTCTTGCCCGCCGTGACCTCGCGCCAGATCGCGAAGGCGAGCGTGGCCGGAAACGCCAGGTCGACCGCCATCGCGAGCCACGGATCGGGCGAAGCCAGGCACGCCGCCCGCCCCGCAAGCCACAGCCCGACGAGGAAGGCGAGCGGCCACCCACTCAGCGGCAGCCGCCCGGTCCAGTTGGGAATGGCAGTGAGGATGAAGCCCGCGATGACCGCGGAGAGATAGCCGAACAGCATCTCGTGTGCGTGCCAGTGCATGCCGCCGAACGGGCCGCCGACGTCGAAGCCGCCGAAGTAGGCGCCGAGCCAGAGCGGGATCGCCAGTCCGGCGTGAAGCGCGGCGAGAAAGAAGAACGGCCGGAAGCCGTAGTGGAGGATCGGCGGCATCGCGCGGATCCTCCCCCGGCCGTCCCTCGTGACGTCTCCGGACTTACGCGCGGCCCTTGGAACCGAACGGTCGGAAACGCTCGCCGTGCCCATCACGCATTCCCCTGTCCGGCGGCCCGGATCGCAGCCGTCGCCCCATAGGCGGCGAAGTCGGCGACATCCTGGAACAGGCCCTCGATCTCGTGGAAAGCGCTGCGGTCCGGTTCGTCCGGCATGAGTTCGTCCAGCTCCCCCAGCAGGGCAAGCACGATCACGATCGCGTCGCGCATCTTCCTCGCGTCGGCGAGACCGCCTGCGCGCCGCACGAGTTCCTCTTCCAGGCCTGCCCGGTCGAGCATGTCGTTGGCGGCCTCGCGGCAGTTGCAGTCGAAGCCTGCCTCGGCGATGCCCCGCCGCAGCCGCTCGACCACGGTTTCGTTGCCCGCGGGCAAGGTTGCGGCGAGCGTGGCCCGCATTCTCGTTCTCATGACATGTTCCTTCAGACGGTGTCCGCCATCGCGGAGCGGAAGGCGCCGCGCAGCCAGTTCCTCGCCCTGGCGATCATCGAATCCTCGTCGCGAACGAGACGGAAGCCGAGGTTTTCCGGCGGCGTGCCGACGGCGCAGCCGCCGCTCTTCCCGTCGCGGACGAAATTCGACATGTAGGCGCGGTGCCGTCCTTCGAGCACGTGCACCCCGCAGTTGTCGGTGACGCTTTCGATAGAGCCGTCGGCGGCAAGCGTGGTCCGCGCGTAGCATGTCGACGTCCATTCCCAGACGTTGCCGCCGAAGTCTTCGATGCCGCGCGTGTTCGGGCCGTAGTGGCCGCGCGGCTTCGGTTCCGGATCAGCGGGCCGCTTCACCGCCGCCTCCTCACGGTAGCGCCGCAGCCACCGCACGGAAGGATTGGCCGCATCGTCGGCTGCGGCCGAAAAGGATTCCCCGCCGAACCGTTCGGCGGCCGCGGCAGCGGCTTCGACCGCCGACGGCAGCCGCCAGGTCTGACCCCTGGCTTTCGAATACCAGCGCGCATAGGCCTCGGCGTCGAGGAAGCTGACCCCGGTGACGGGCACATCCGCTCCTGTCGGAGCGGCGTCTGCCGGATCGCATGCGCCATCGGCGACGCAGAGGCCATAGTCGGCCAGGCTCACCTGCTGCTTCATGACGTGGAAAGCCGGCACAGCCCTATTCTCGACGGGGGCTGCTGCCGGAGTTCCGCCCGCGAGGAATTCGCCGGGCAATGGATAGTCGAGGACCGTCTCCACGATCGCTACCGTGGGGCGCACCTCGTGCAGGGATGGCCCCCGGGGTTCGCCGCTGATGCCGATGATGGCCGCAGGCAACGCAAGGGCTGCCGCCGCACCGACGGCCGCTTCGTAGAGGTGGAGATGCATGGCCTTGTCCTCGACGGGCGGCCCGGGTATCCGGACCGCCGCTCCCTTGAGGTTCAGTTGGCGAGGCTCAGTTCACCGGGATGGGCCCCGGGGCTTCGACCTGCTTCATCAGGTCGTCGTCCCACTCGCCCTCGACCAGGAAGTGCGCAGTGGCTCCCAGCTCCACAGCCTCGATGAGGTTGTGGTTCACGTAGGCGTAGACCCCCGGCTGGAGGAAGGTGTAGAGCGCCGCTCCTGCCGATCCGCCACGGATGAACCAGGTCTCCAGATCCTTGGCTGGCGGGTTGGCGAACTTGCCCTCTTCCCAGACATAGTCGCCGTGGCCGCCGATCAGGTGGGGCCGCGTGTCGCGGTTGGCCTGGCTGTGGACGATCAGCACGGTCTCGCCGACCTTCAACTTCATGGCGTTGTCGCCCGTCAGCGCGCCCTTCGCGCCGTTGAAGACGACGTGGGTGGGGATCAGGCCCTTCATGACTTCCAGCGTGTCGGCATAGCTGTCGCCGTGGCTCTCGTAGGTCTTGAAGTTGCCGTCCTCGTCGCGGGGAACGTAGAAGTCGTTCTCGCCGATGTAGAACGCCTGGTCGTAGCGGACCGGCTCGCCCTTTTCGTTCTTCAGGCCGTCGCGCGGCAGCACCATGATAGTGCCGCTCATGCCCGACACGACGTGCCAGGGAATCATCGCGCCTTCGGGGGCGCAGTGGTAGACGAAGGTGCCCGTGCGTGTCGCCTTGAAGCGCAGCTTCACCTGCTCGCCGGGATTGATCAGCGTCAGCGCGCCGCCGCCCAACGCCCCGGTCGCGGCGTGGAAGTCGATGTTGTGCGGCATCGAATTCGTCTCGAGGTTGATCAGCGTCAGCTCGACGTAATCGCCCTCGTGCACGACCATCATAGGGCCGGGCATGGAACCGTTGAAGGTCATGGCCTGGAACTCTGTGCCCTCGTCGTCGATGACGACCTTCTTCTCGACGATGGGCATCGTGAACTCGACGACCTTCGGCCCGCTTGTGGCAACCTGCTCGTGGGCATGCACGAAGGGCGGCGCGACGAGCGTCACCTTCTCACGCGGTAGCGCTGCGACTTCGGCTTCGTTGGCCGCGGCTGCAAGCGGCGGCATCGCGGCCAGCATGGCGGCAGCGGCCGCTCCCAGAAGTGCCTGGCGACGCGTGAACATGGCGGTTCTCCTTTTCGATCCTTCGTTGTCGATGAGGAGAGGCTACGCCCGGGCATGGGCGCGATCTTTGCGCTTCGACAAACTGCGTGCGCTTTTCAGGACGGTCATACGTCGGAAAATTTGTCGCCGCGCAAAGACGCGTTCCTGCGACGCGGTAAGTTGGCCACGGAAGCGGACGGATCGACCGGACGCTCACCACAGAACGCGGCACCTCCGCCCTGCAACCCCCGGGGAGACTCCCATGAACAAGATACTTTCGCTCGCGGCCGCATTGGTGCTGGCAGCGGGCCCCGCCTCCGCCCACGTCACCTTCGAAACTGCCACGGCAGCGGTCGGAACGACATACAAGGCGGTCCTGCGCATTCCGCATGGCTGCGGCGGCAAGGCCACGGACTCGGTGCGGGTCCGGATTCCCGAAGGGGTGGTGTCGGTCAAGCCGATGCCGAAGCCCGGCTGGACGATCGACAAGGTCGTCGCCCCCTATGCGGCGGAATACGAACTTCACGGACGGAAGGTCGCAGAGGGCGTGACTGAAATCTCATGGAGCGGCGGCAGCCTGGCTGACGACGAGTATGATGAGTTCGTTTTCCGCGGGACGCTCGACGCCAGCATGGAAGGCGGGAAGACCATCTACTTCCCGGTGATCCAGTCCTGTGGGCAGGACGTCGCACGATGGATCGAAGTGCCTGCGGAAGGACAGGATGCCCATGAGCTCGAATTTCCGGCTCCGGCGCTGGAACTGACGCATGGCGAGCACGCGGGTCACTGAAGACCCGGCGGCGCTTCATCTGGGTCGCGGGCCATCAGGCCCGCAGCCACCATCTCGGTAAGGATAGAATCTTGAAAGCGAAGTGTTCACGCAACTGTGCGGAATGGTTCGGAGCTGCGGCGGAGGGGCCGTTCGTGCGCCTGGCTTCTGCCCCGCGCCCTGACGCGCGGCGGCGAGCGGGAGAGCTGCCGTGCTACTGGCAGATCGCTTCCAGCAGACTCGGCTTGCAGACCTCGACGCTGCGAAGCCCGTGGAACTTTATCACGCCCTTCTCCCGAAGCTTGGACAGGGTCCGGGACACCGTCTCGATCGTGAGGCCAAGATAGTCTCCGATGTCCTGTCTGGACATCGGCAATTCGATCTGTGGAAGGCCTCCCTGCCGTTCGACCATGTCGAGCAGGAAGGCGCCTATGCGCTCGGTCGCGTTCTGGCGGCCCACGACCAGCAGGTGCTGCTGTGCGCGCATCATTCCCTCCAGCGCGAGTTGCAGGAGTCCTTGCATCGATTCCAGAGCGGGGAGCGTCCGGACCTTCCTCAGTCCCGTGGCGCAGACGGCCTCGGCGAAGAACTGATGACGGTCACCGGGTTCCAGACCGAACGATTCTCCTGCCATGTGGAAGGCGCTGATCTGCCGCCGGCCGTCGGCCAGGAGGCGATAGATGCGCACCGCTCCGAAGGCGATATGATAGTGGCCGTTCGCTTCGTCGCCCGGGCCGTAGATTTCGTTGCCCGCAATGTAGACCGTCAGGGGCCGGTGGCCCTCCTCGCCTCTGCCGGGAGGCGCGACCATCGGCGCGCTGTTGATTTCGATCGGACGAGCAAGGGTGGCGGCGTGCATGGCTTTGGTTCCCCGGACTGGTTGGATCGGAGAATCCCCGAAAACGGGGGCCAGCGAAATTCGGTTGTATCCTAGGTGGAACTACGTAGCCTCGCGCTTGCGAAGGCGTTCGATGCTGTCGAAGAGTTCGTTTCCCCGCAGCGGCTTTGTCAGGATTTCTCCCGGGCCGTCTAGCCGGGAAGGCATGTCGCCGAACCCGCTGACCAGCAGGACGACTGGAATCCCTAGCAGTTCCAGTCGGTCGCGTCGCATGTCCGGCCCTTTCAAGGCGCCTTCGTCGACAAGCGCGCATATCGCATCGCCGCCGTGCCGGGACGCTGCCGATGACACGGACGCGTGAACTTCGACCGCGAATCCTCCCGCCTGCAAAGCGAACTCGTAGCTCCGACGCAGGCCCCCTTCGGGGGCGACTACCAGAATGATTCCGCCTTGTTTCACGCACCGACACCCATTGCCGCCTTGGCCGTGTGCCAGGCGGTCGAACGGTGAAGTAAAACGACTGGAAGAGGGCGCGCCTTGCGTCAGATCAATCGGGCGCGAAACCTGCCGACAGCGCCATACGGACAAGATGCGGCAGGCTGCGGGCCTGCATCTTTGACATGACGCTGGCACGATGGACCTCGACGGTCCGCGGGCTGATATCGAGATCGTAGGCGATCGCCTTGTTCGGCAATCCGGCCACCACGCCAGTCAGAACCTGCCGTTCGCGCTCGGAGAGCTGCGAAAGGCGGCTCTCTATCGCTGCGATGTCCGCCCGCTCGGTCGGCTGTGCGGCAACCCTCTGCGCCGCCCGTTCGATGGCGTCGATCAGCACGGCGTCCTCGAACGGCTTCTCGATGAAATCCAGCGCGCCTGCCTTCATTGCTTCGACGGCCATGGGAACGTCACCGTGACCTGTAATGACGATGGCAGGCATCAGCGCCCCCGCCGCCTCAAGGCTGCGCAGCAGTTCGACCCCGGTCATGTCCGGCATTCTCAGGTCCGTCACAAGCACGCCATTGGAAAGGCCCGCGGCAGCGGCGAGGAACGCCGTTGCGCTTTCGTGCAGGCGCACCGCGAACCCGGACATCGTCAGCAGGAATGCCAGCGACTTGCGGACCGGTTCCTCGTCGTCAACGATGTGGACGATGTAGTTAGCGCTCATCCTGTCCGCCTCCTTCGATCGCCGGCAGCGTGAACCGGAACGTCGCGCCCCCGGCCTCGTTTCTGCGCACCGTCATTTCGCCGCCATGCGCTTCGACGATACGTTTCGAGATCGATAGTCCGACTCCCATGCCGCCCGGCTTCGTCGTCACGAAGGGCCGGAACAGCTGCGACTGCATCTCCTCTGCGATTCCAGGCCCGGTGTCCTCGACCTCGACTGCCACTTCGCCCGACTGCGCCGAGAACGTCCGTATGGTCAGGTCGCGGCGATCGCTGTCCCGCATGGCTTCCATCGCGTTCCGCATCAGGTTGGTCAACACCTGCTGAATCTGGATGCGGTCGGCCATGACGATATCGGCGCCCGGAGAAAACTCGAAGATCGACCTGATGCCGCGTTCGCGCGAGCCTACAAGGGCAAGAGCGCCGGCTTCCTCGACCAGCTTGCGGATATCCTCGGGAGCCTTCTCGGTCTCGCCCTTGGTCACGAATTCCCGCAGGTGCCGGATGATCTGCCCCGCACGAAGCGACTGCCTCGCTGTCTCTTCCAGCGCTTCGCGCAAGCGCGATGCCAGGTCTTCGTGCATTCCCGCGAGCAGGCGGACGCAGCCCTGAGCGTAGTTGGCGATGGCCGACAGCGGCTGGTTGAGCTCGTGAGCCAAGGTGGACGCCATTTCGCCTAGCTCGTTCAGCCGCGCGAGGCGCGCCAGTTCGCCCTGGATCTCCTGAAGGCGGGCCGCTGATTCCTCTCGTTCCGTCAGGTCCCGGATGAAGCCGGTGAAGTAGGTCTTGTCGCCGGATTTCATCTCGCCCACGGCAAGCTTCATCGGGAACGTCGAACCGTCCTTGCGGCGACCGACCACCACGCGATCGACGCCGATGATGCGCCTCTCGCCTGTGGCAAGGTAGCGGTGAATGTAGCCGTCGTGCTCATGGCGATAGGGTTCCGGCATGAGAAGCCGGACGTTCTGTCCCGAGACCTCGGCTTCGGCGTAGCCGAACTGACGGACGGCGGCCGCGTTGAACGATACGATCGTGCCGTCTTTCTCGATGACCACGGTCGCATCAAGGACCGTGTCGAGGATCGAGCGGAGATGCGCTTCGCGGGCACGAAGACTGCCCTCCGAACTCCGTGCGGTTTCCTGCGATGTTCTGAGCGTCGCACCTACCAGCGTCAGCGTCCCCCCGACGAAAACGAAGATCAGGATTTCTGCGGCCGCTCCCGCCATGTCTGGAGACAGCCCGCCCAAATACAGCGCCCCCAAGATCGCCAGCAGCGATGCCAAGGTCCCGGCACCCGCTCCTCCCATGAGCGACGACAAGAGAATCGCCGGGACGAAGAGCGCGAAGGCTAGACGGTCATCTAGAGCCCCTGCGAGCGCCAGACGCAACAAGAACGCGATCAGCGACGCCGCAACGGCGACTGCATACCCCGCAATCCCGTGGGCGCGGACGGAAAGGAAAAGCTGGAGTGGCGCAAAGTTCATGGAGCCGACACTACGGAAGTTATCTCATAGAGCAACGCCCGTTTACCTTCGGCGATCCAGCATTTCCACGGCGGATGCGGCTAACCTCAAGAGAAGCTTGCAGGTCCTGGAAATGGGCGCGCTGCAGATTCTGCGTGGCGCTCTCTAGGCTGGGATCGTCTAAATCAATCTTCAAGCGGCACTTGTCACAAAGACATCTGAGGCTGGAACGATCGATGTTACCTGCGTTTTTGGCTGACAAAGTGCCGTACGCACGCCGGGTCGAATTCCTGCCGGCCTTTTCACGAAGGTAATCAAAGGCCTTATCGACAGACTGGGCGGCTTTGTAGGGGGGTCACGAGCCCCCGGCGGGTTCTTTCCGCAATCGGCGAACCCCTAGTGCACGCGACCCTTGACGGCCCAGGCTCTTATCGCCAGCAGAATCTCTCCGTCCGGACCCGTGGGAAGTCGCTGCTGAAGTTCGCGACTGAGGCGATCTCGTGCGTCATCGTCAAGCGAGCCGCAATACTTAGGTGCCGATCCGGTGCCACCCAGGAAAGGCCACCAATAGTCGTCAAAGCTATCGAAGGCCGCAGGGATGTCGATCGCGCGCACCGCGACCTTCCCTAAGCCGCTCCGCTCAAACAGCTCTTTCAGCGGTCCGGACCGGCAGATGGGTGCCTTCACGCCATCGTCGTAGTCTACTGCGCCGGGGTCCAAGGCAGTTGCCACGTCGAAAAACGTTCGCATCACCTGCATATGCCCTGCATAGTCCCAGACATACAGTCCGACAGTTCCGCCGGGTCGGACGATGCGGGACATCTCACGAATGGCCGCATCCTTGTCCGGTAAAAAGTTGAGCACCAAGCCTGACACGGCTGCGTCGAAGCTATCGTCGCCCTGGGCTAACGCCTGCGCGTCGCCTTGGGTGAAGCTCACGCGCGGGTCTGACAGCGAGGTGCTGGCCGTCTCCAGGAATGCGTCAGAGCTGTCGACGCCGAGCACCCCGGCAGGTTCGCAACTGGCGAGTATGCTCGAGGTGAGGACACCAGTCCCGCAGCCCACGTCAAGCCATTGCGCGCCAGGAGCCAGATCGAGCCACTTCGTGAAGATGGGAGCAATCTGGCGGCTCCACCGACCCATATAGCGTTCGTAGGCGTCGCTCGCACCCCAGAGATTTCGATCCTGCGTAGGCATTGCCAAATTCCATCGCGAGTGCCTGGCTCATCTTGCAACAGGGAAGCAGGGGTGTCACGTCGCAATGTCAGCTTTCAGGCGCGAAGCCGACGCTCGGTAGGGAAGCCCAATCATGCTGCTGCCGAGCGTTCATTGGCCCTTCCTCCCGGCGTCGGCTCGCCCAGGAAATGAGCGAGAGCCGCCTTCCTGGAATCTCGATCGAGCGCATAGGCGGTGTGGGTGAAGGCGACCCCGTCGAGCATACCCTGAATGTAGCCAGCGATGCTGTCGGCCGCCATGATGAGCGCAGTGTCCACAGTATGGATGTAGCGGCTCGTCACCGTTCCTCGCGAGTGTCCAACCAAGGCTGCGATGGTCGCCTCCGTGAACCCGAGATCATTCCCGATACTGGCGAAGCTGTGTCGGAGAACATGTGGTGTGATGCCGACCAGTTCGGTATCCTTGAACAGCTTCGTCCACTGTCTGGGGAAACTCCCGAATGGGGTGCCATCCACCCCGCCAGGAAAGACGTAGTCCTCAGCGCTCTGTTCTTCATCGAGGCGACCCTCGAGACAATCCAGGACCGGCAAGCCAATGGGACGCACTGATGCTCCCTCCTTGCTGTCGGTGAGGCGCAGGCAACTGCCCCCAATATCGACTTCGCCCCAACGCAGACCGATGACCTCGCTACGCCGGCACCCTGTCAGGGCAATCACCCGGATGATCTCTGCGGTGGTCTCGTAGTGTCTGTTCTCGATCGCTTTCCGCAGGATATCGCCGAGCGTGCGATATTCCTGTTCGCTCAGACGACGAGCGTTGACCTGGTCCTTCGGCTTGCGAACGCCGTGCACTGGGTTCTGCTCGATGATGCCGAGTTCTACCCCGTAGGTGAGAATACCGCCGAAGAGCCCTATCGTACGTGCCGCCGTGCCGGCCCCGCCTCGCACGATAGCGCGCCCGCGCAGCTTGTCCGTCTTGACGTTCGCGCGTGTCTTGCCCGCCATGATGTCTTTCATGGCCTGAGTGATGTCGGACTTAGCTAAATCCCGCACCCGTCGACTGCCAAGCAGAGGAACGATGTGGCGCTCGATGCGTCCGACATCGGTGGAGATCGTGGTGGCCTTCTTGGGACGGCCTCGCTTGCCCAGCACAAGGCCGTTGCTCAGATCTTCGAGATAGCGAGTGCAGAGTTCCTTGACGGTGATCGCTTCGCGATCGAGTTTGCGTTCCTCAGCGGGGTTGCCGCCTTTTGCGACCTGGCCGAGCAGCACTTTCGCTTCGCGTCTGGCTTCCTCCGGAGTCCAAACTCCGTGCAGGCCGATCGTGTAGCGACGCGACCGGCCGGCGGCGCGATACTGCACGACATAGCTTCGCTTTCCGGAGGCGAAAACGCGTAGCCCGAAGCCGGGCAGTTCGTCGTCCCAAATGACATAGTCCGCGGAACGAATTTCAGTGGTATCGACGGTTCGCTTGGTTAGCTTAGTCATGTTCGGCGTCTCATTGAAGGATTCCGCGCGTAAGCAGAGCGTAAGCACGGCAGGGTAGGTTTTCGGCCGCCCTGTCGTAGCCTCGACGTTGATGGAACTCAAATTTATTTTGCGAATTCAGTAGCATAGCGCGCAATCGGATAGAAATGGATAGTTTCGGCGAAACCGACTATCCATTCTCCGAAGGCAGAGGTCACAGGTTCGAATCCTGTCGGGTGCGCCAAATCTGCCATTTCCTCCACGCCAACACCGAATTTGCCTTCTATAGCCGCCGGAACCACACTTTTCGGCCGCAGGCGTAGTAACGGCGGCAATTGGCGGCAAAAAGTTCGAATCGCTTCGGGGTGAAATGACGGATTCTGACCCTTCCCGGACCTTGCCGTGTCGGACTTTTTCCCAAATCTGACATTTGCAGGAGCCACAAGCTCGGCCACGCGCGCTTCCCCGGGGGGCCTTCCGGCGGGTATGATGCCTTTGGCGCCGTCAGCACCCGTACTAACGTTTGCTTGCATGAATGAATTTCTCCCAAAACCGAACCGCCTCGCTAACCTACCCTTGCGCACTTGTATTCGACCCTACACCGAAGCTATGGCCGACGTTTTTATATTTGCGGTATTCGACCTCCACGCCGGCTCGACAAGACGGCTTTCCGGCTTCAGGTGCGCGTGCCGTTCTCTCTTCTCGGCTCTCGCCGCGACGCGCTCGCTGCCTGCAGGTGATGAAACGGTCTTGTCTTCATTCGCCTCGACCGGAGCTGTCAGGAGGAGAGAAAAGGCCAGGCAGGTGGGGCGCAATGCGGCTCTTTCCAATGATGTTCCCGACGATCGTTTCGCGGTCATTGGCTTCATCCCTATTGCGGGCGCTCTGAAATCACCGCGCGATCTTCAAGTCGTCCAACCAATCGGTAACTCGCTCTATGGTCTGCCGCTCCTGGGGAGCCTGCATGGAGAACCCTCGGACGAGATTGGCCTGGCGCGCATGGGTGGCGACAACATCCAGGCTATCGCCCAGCCCGTACCCGCCATGCGTGATGAGCGGGATGATGGTTTTGCCCGAAAGATCATGGGCGGCGAGAAATGATCGGACCGCGGGCGGCGCTGTCATTCCCCAGATCGGAAAGGCAAGAAATACCGTTCTGTATTGGGCGATGTCGGCAAGTTTCGCCTTCAACGGCGGTTCGTAGCCACGGTCGGTTTCCTCTTTCGCTTGCTTGACCGTCTCGAAATAGTCGGCGGGACAAGGCCGCTTTGGCTCGATCTCAAACAAGTCGCCTTGCAAAGCACGGCTTACTTGACCCGCGACGACGCGTGTGTTCCCGCTTCGCGAAAAATACGCAACGAGTATCTTGCCTGCCGGGAGCTGCGCCGCTGCGGCCGAAGTGACCGGCGCTGCTCCTGCCGCCGTAAGAGATAGGAGCAGCGAGGTCATGAGGAGTTCCCTTCGCGTTGGAGTGTCAGCCATTGCCTTCTCCGAAACGTCGATCAAAGGCCCGTCATTTTGAGCACCGCTTCCGGCAGGCGCTCGCCTTGAACCTCGATCTTTGAAAGCGCTGTCGCGATCTCGCCCAGGTCTTCCGCTGTCAGCGTCACGTGGACCGCGCCGAGATTTTCTTCCAATCGATGGAGTTTGGTGGTGCCGGGGATCGGCACGACCCACGGCTTCTGCGCCAATAGCCATGCGAGCGCGATTTGGGCTGGCGTCGCGCCTTTGCGCTCGGCAACAGCCTGTATGATGGCGACCAGCGCCATATTGGCTTTGCGGGCTTCTGGAGAGAAGCGCGGCACGCTGTTGCGGAAGTCCGAGGGATCGAACTTGGTGTTCTCGTCGATCTTGCCGGTGAGAAAACCCGCGCCAAGAGGGCTGAACGGCACGAAACCGATACCAAGCTCCTCCAGCGTCGGCAGAAGCTCGCTTTCGGGTCCACGCCAGAACAGCGAATATTCGCTTTGCACCGCCGTCACCGGCTGCACCGCATGGGCGCGACGGATCGTCTGAACGCCAGCTTCGGAGAGGCCGAAATGCTTGACCTTGCCCTCCGCGATCAACTCCTTGACCGCACCAGCAACGTCCTCGATCGGCACGTTAGGATCGACGCGATGCTGATAGAAAATATCGATGCGGTCGCTTCTCAGCCTCTTGAGACAGGCGTCGGCCACCGCCCTGATATGTTCGGGCCGGCTGTTGGTGCCGCCGCTGCGCGCGCCGGTATCAAGATCGATGTCGAAGCCGAACTTGGTGGCGATGATAACTTTGTCACGGATCGGCGCGATCGCCTCGCCGACCAGCTCCTCATTGACGAAGGGGCCGTAGGCTTCGGCCGTATCGAACAGGGTCACGCCGCGATCATGAGCAGCACGAATGAGTTTGATCATCTCGTGCTTATCAGCAGCAGGCCCATAAGCAGAACTCATGCTCATGCAGCCAAGACCAAGGGCCGATACTTTCAGGGTTCCAAGATTTCGGGTTTGCATTGTGGTTTCCAATGGACTGTTCGGACGCTTGGCTCACATTGCAGACAAGCTTTTGAGGGTGATGACCGTAAATTTAGCGCCTGCCGCAGCTTGTGATAAGATGCCATAATCCGCATGAGCCTTTTAGATGAGCTAACAAATCCGTATGGAAAACTTCAACGATCTCGCCGCATTCGCCGTCGTCGCCAAGGAGCGCAGCTTTACGAGAGCCGCTGCACAACTTCGCGTTTCGCCCTCGGCCCTGAGCCAGACCATCCGTAATCTCGAAGAACGGTTGGGTCTACGACTCTTGGCGCGCACGACACGCAGCGTTGCCTCGACCGAAGCCGGCGAACGTCTGCTGCGCACGATCGCGCCGCGTTTCGAGGAGATCGAAGCTGAACTTGCTGCTTTGAGCGAACTTCGAGACAAGCCGGCTGGCACGGTCCGTATTACGGCCGGCGAGCATGCTGCCATCTCGGCTCTACAACCGGCGCTCAAACGGTTCCTGCCGGACTATCCGGATATTCAGGTCGAGATCATCGTCGATTACGGTCTGACCGACATCGTCGCGGAGGGATTCGACGCGGGGGTCCGCATGGGTGAGCAGGTCGCGAAGGATATGATCGCCGTGCCCATCGGGCCGCAGATGCGAATGGCCGTCGTGGCGTCGCCGGCCTATTTCGAGCGGTATCCGCCCCCGAAGACTCCCCAGGATATGACCGCACACAAATGCATCAATACCCGCCTGCCGACATATGGCGGCGTGTTTAGCTGGGGCCTCGAGAAGAAAGGCCGTGAAGTGAAGGTGCGGGGCGAAGGACAGCTCATCTTCAACAGTCTCGCCATGCGGCTGTCCTCGACTTTGGATGGCCTCGGTGTGACCTACATGCCCGAAGATCAGGTTCTTCCTTACATTGCTGACGGGCGGCTGGTCCGGGTTCTGGAGGATTGGTGCCCCTTCTTTCCCGGCTATCACCTCTATTACCCCAGCCGGCGGCAACAATCGCCGGCGCTGGCCTTATTGGCGGACTTCCTCCGGTATCGCAGTCGGTGATGCGGTCTTGCGCATGCTCTTCTGCAGCCATTTCATGATGTAGTAGGTCAGGCACATATAAAGCCCTGCTATCGCCATGCAGTGGACGAAGAAGCTCGCCACGGATGCTTCAAAGTTCCACCAGTCGAGTGTCATCTGCATGGAAAGCTTTGTGCCGATCGCCAGCTCAAACGAACTCCAAACACCAAAAACCGCGATGGCGAGGGCAATCAACCGGAGCACCAGTGTCCGGATAGCGCTGGGCTGTGAGATGCCGGTCAGCTTGCACGACACGCCCATGAGCATCGGCCAGCGCAGGCCGAGATGAACGGACACAATCACGAGAACCCAATAGGCCGCCAAGGTGTGAAGCTGCCGCACCGTGAAGCCGGCATACGCCGACATGACACCGGACAGCGCATTGGAAATGAGCACGCTGGTGACGAGCAAGGCCAGCATCGCCAGGATCAGCAGGAACGTCACCGCGATGTTGAACAGAGCGCGTGCCTCGCGACGGGCTTTCGGAACCGTGCCATACCAGCGGCGGTTGAACCCATTATGCACGATGACGAGCACAAACATGGCGGTCCCCGCCAGTTCGTGCGCGACGTTACCGAGCCACCAATAGGAAAAGCCGAACAGCAATAGCCCGGCGGCACCGAGATCGAAAACCAGTCGGGATAGGAAAACAGGGGTCAACGTCAGACCTTTCGAACTCAATCGACGGGCGTGCCGTTGAATCGGGGAATGCGATAACCCGTGAACAGGAAGTCGCTGCTTTTCTGGCTGCTGTGACAGGACTGACAGCGCGCCGTATTCTCGTCCATGTTGATCGACTTGTCCGGCCAGAACCATTGGAACTGCCAGTCGGCTGTGCGCCGGCTCTCGCCATAGTCCGCACCCCATCCTTCGCCCTTCTCCATGACGAAGTAGCGGTAGAGTTTCATATCGTCGCGATAGTCGACGAGGACGAACTGCGTGCCCGCCGGAATCGGCCGGCCGTTCCTGACGGCCTCAATGGCCGCAGGCGTGGTCATGATGTGTTCCGTCACGTTGCCGCGCCGGACGGTCGTGTAGTGGACCAGCTCATCGAGGTTGGGAAACTGAACGCGGTTGGTTTCGGCATGCACCTGCCAGTTGACGAGAAGGACAAAGGTTGCAGCCAGTGCCGTTAAGGCAGAGAGATAATATGCAGATTTCGTCATAAACGACCTCGCTTGGGAATTCGGAAAAATTGGGAGTGGCGAACGGTTCGGTCCGCCTTTGCGTCTCGCGGCGCCTTCATTCGGTCAGCGCTGGTACTGCTCGTCCGAGACCTGCTCCATCCACTCGACCGACTTGCCCCCGAGAGCTTCCGAGAAAGCGATGTGCGACATGCCGTTCTCCGCGCTGGCGCCATGCCAGTGCTTCACACCCGGCGGAATCCACACGATGTCGCCCGGTCTGATTTCCTGAACCGGGCCATCCCACTCCTGGACAAGGCCGACGCCTACCGTGATGATCAGGGTCTGACCGAGCGGGTGGGTATGCCAGGCGGTGCGTGCGGCGGGCTCGAATGTCACGATGCCACCACCGATCTGGGCCGGTGCGCTTCCCTGAAATCGGGAATCCACTCGCACCGAGCCGGTGAAGTTCTCGGCAGAGCCCACGCTGGATGGCTGCGATCCGGGGCGGGTAACGGTGATCATCTGGTTCGACTGGTCCGATGCCGCGGAGGCGCACAGGACGATGGTGAGGATTGCTGTAACACGGGGCTTCATTTCACTCCTTCGATTTGCTGGTAAGCTCGGTTACCTCGTCAATTTTTGAAGACCTCGCGGGCAACGCCGACAGCGGTGATCGCGTTGGGCCAGCCCGAATAAAAGGCAAGCTGGGTGATCGTTTCGACGATCTCCTGTTCGGTCACGCCATTGCTGCGCGCGCGCGCAATATGGGAACGGAGCTGTTGGGGACGGTTAAGTGCCACCAGCGTCGCAACCGTGATCAGGCTCCGGTCGCGCTTTGCGAGGCCGGGCCGCTCCCAGATATCGCCGAACAGCACCTCATCGGTCAGCTCGGCGAGCTTGGGCGCGACGTCGCCCATCAGTTGCTGCGCGCGCGACTGCTGCTGGGCAGGCGCCGCATCGGACGTGGTGGGGATCTGGCTTTGGGCAATGGCCACGGTGGAAATTCCTCCGCATAGAAGCAGGCTGGCTGCGACGAACAGATTTTTGGCGAACTTCTTCAACGAATGACTCCTCGGCGATTGGGGGAACGGCGCCAGCGAACAGAGGCCGGACGCCGTATTGCTGAAACCGCCTGTTGGATGGCTCGTCGGAAAACGAGTTACGAACGGTCGGATGACAAGGTTCTGGCGAAGAATGGCGTCAGCTTGCCGATCGCGGCTTCCACATATTCGGGAACCCAATAGGTCTCGATGTGGGTTGCACCGTCGATCTTGAATAGTTCCTTGTCGTTGGTGCCGGTTGCCTTGGCGAAGGTGTCCTCGGTCATGTACAGACTGTCGGCCTTGCTGCCGGCGATCATCAGCAGCGGCTTGTCGATGAGGTCGATCTGATCGGTGGCATCCCAGCGCATCAGGTCGAGCAGGCTGCTTGTGGTGTACTTGAAGGTCGAGCCGGGGTGGGCGTGGGTCTTCCAGTAATACTCGTAGCCCTGCCGATAGAGATCGAACGGCAATGTAGCAATCTGCTCATCAGTCAGGTTGGCATCGCCCGAATAGAAGATTTCTCCGCCGGCCACTTCCTGGGCGTGGGCGTTTGAAGCCTGCTGCAGGCGGTCTTGGATGGTCGCCAACTGCGAATCCACATAGCCATTGCGGCGAACGCGGCCGGAGTTGAACATGCTCAAAGTCGCAATCGACTTGAAACGCTTGTCGGTTTTCGCCGCGGCCAGCGAATATCCACCGCCGCCGCAGACGCCGAGCAGGCCCAGCCGCGTAACATCAACTCCCGGATAGCGGGTGATGAAGTCCGCCATGCCGTGAATGTCCTCGACGCGGTTAGCGGGTTTGTCCACGCTGCGCGGCTCGCCGCCACTTGCGCCCTGATACGCGGCATCCGCGGTGATCGTGATATAGCCCTGTTCCGCCAGATGCTGAGCATACCGGCCCGCGACCTGTTCTTTTACACCGCCATTCGGATGCGCAACCACAATCGCAGGATATTTCTGGCTCGGATCGTAATTTGCCGGGGTGTAGACGTTAGCGACGATTTCCAGGCCATTGAGCTTGTAGGCGACCGGGTGGATATTGACCTTGCCCGGCTCGTTCTTCGTGATCGCACCGTCATAGACGAGGGTGAATGGATTCTGCCTGTAATCGGCGGCGATGGCCGTTGCGCTGGTCATTGCTGGAACTCCTAACATCGCACCTGAGAAAACAAGCGCCGAGGCTCCGAGGAACTCGCGCCTTTTCTTGTCGATGACTTCGTTGTTCATTTCGAACTCCAGTCTTTGATCCGGGAAGGGGTAGGATGCGCGCGCAGTGCGAAGCGTCCGCGCAGTCGGATCAGTCCAGTTTTTTCTCGGCAAGGAATTGCGAGACCTGATCGGCGATCTGGACATTGTTCATGTCGGACATCGGGAAGTGCGTGTTGCCCCGGATGCCGATCTCGGGCAGGTGCACGAGCCGGGCGTCACCGCCATACTTGTTGACGGCCTCGACCCAGAGCTTCGCCATGGCGAGGCGCACACGCCAATTGTCCTGGCCGCGCTCCGTAGTCGGCTCGGTCGGGAAATTATCGCCGTAATAGATGACGATCGGGATGCGGGTGAGCTTCTCGAAATCGGCCATCGGCACCGCCTCTGGCGTCAGAGTTCCGGCCGCGCTCGGCATCGCTTCGGGCAGTTCGCCTTCCGGGAAGATGAAGCCGCTGCCCGGCTCAAAGGCGACGATCGCTTTGACGTTGGGGTTCTTGATCGCCGTCAGCCAGCCCGGACCGCCGCCCTGCGAATGGGTGAACAGGATTGCCGGTCCGGACCGGTCGATCAGCGCCGACATGGCGTCCGAGATCACGCCAGCATCATACGGCCCCGTGTTCGGAGTGACCGACCGGAAGAACTGGTCGAGCGTCTCAGGCTTGCGATCGAACTGGACGTTGTCGAAGTAGTCCGGCCATCTGCCGAGCCGGAACTGATCGAAGAAAAGCTGATCGTAGGGAGTGGGTTCGATTGTCGTGGCCACAGTGCTGTTGCCGGCGCGGCCACGCCGCGGCTGATCGACCAGATAAACTGGAAAGCCGCGGCGCAGGAAGATGGTCTGGAAGCCCTCGCGGCCGTCAGACGTGGTCTCCCAGCTGCGTGCTGACTGGAAAGCACCATGCAGCATGACGATGGGCAGCGCTTTGGGGTTCTGCGGTACTTGGTAGAAGGCGTAGAGATGATCGCCGTGGAGGCTCTGCCCTTCTGCGGTCGGCGCGTTGTTGTAGGTGCCAGCGGTGTTTAAAATCGTCCCGCCGACCGCGAAGCTCCCTTGCTCCTGGATCATCAGCGGCTCCGGTGTGGCCTTTTGATCGGCCAACGCGCCCGCAGGGGCGATCATGATCCCCGCTGCCAACAAGAACGCAACGTATCGGTGCAGCGAGTTCATGGTCTTCCCTTTGTCTCAACTATTCGTTCATTGAGGAAGGTAGATCTGATTTAATTGCTTGATTAGACGCTGATATCGGAATGGGCCTTTAAGGCTTGCTTCATAATTGCCCTTGCTTCATTTCTGAATGAAGGTTCGCTGCCGGCAGCAGTCCGCACCAAAATTATACCGCTAATTCAGTATGTTAAAATCAATTCCCAGGCGCCATTTTAGAGGGCTATAGCGCAAACGAAGTTATCATCATCGCCCGGTACGGCGCGCCAATAAATTCATCGACTTATGTTGCATGCAGGCACGGACTTTAGGTTCATTTGAACCAAAGGCTCCGCGACGGACGGCTCACGTCCGTTCATGATGCCGCATTGCACAATCGCGGCAACTGCGCAAAATGCGGCATGGTCCGAAAACCCCTCGCCGTCCTTGTGATCGACGAAAACCGCATCCGCGCTTCCATCATCGAGGCGGGACTGCGGGAGGCCGGGCATGAGCAGGTTACGGTCGTTCATGATGTGACCGGCATCGCCCGGCGGATCGCCGAGATCGAGCCGGACGTCATCGTCATCGATCTCGAAAATCCCAACCGCGATATGCTGGAAAACATGTTCCAGCTTTCGCGCGTGGTGAAGCGGCCCATCGCCATGTTCGTCGATCGCTCCGACCAGGCTTCGATCGAGGCGGCGGTCGATGCCGGCGTGTCCGCCTATGTCGTCGACGGTCTGCGGCAGGAGCGGGTGAAGCCGATCCTCGACATGGCGGTGAGCCGTTTCAATGCCTTTTCGCGCATGTCGCGGGAGCTGGAGGAAGCCAGGAACGAACTCGAGAACCGCAAGGTCATCGATCGCGCCAAGGGCATCCTGATGAAGTCGCGCGGCCTGTCGGAAGACGCCGCCTACACGCTGCTGCGCAAGACCGCCATGAACCAGAACCGCAAGATCAGCGACATCGCCCAAAGCCTTGTCACCGCTGCCGACCTCTTGGGTCCGGGGGAGAGTTGAAGATGGGGTTTGAACACCAGATCAATGCCGGCTTCATGCCGCTCTTCGACAGTGCGGTGCTCGTCACTGCCAAGGAGATGGGCTTTGCCGCGCGCGAAGACGTCGACCTGACGCTGAACCGCGAAACCTCGTGGGCCAATATCCGCGACCGTATCGCGATCGGGCATTTCGATCTGGCACATATGCTGGGCCCGATGCCGATCGCATGCAATCTCGGGCTGTCGCCGCTGGCCTCCGACACCATCGTGCCCTTCGCGCTTGGGCTCGGCGGCAATTGCGTGACGGTTTCGAACGAGGTCTGGGCCGGCATGGCCACGCATGGCGCACAGCCTGACCTCGATCCGGCGCGAACCGGCAAGGCACTGGGCGGACTGATCCGCGAGCGCGTCAAGTCCGGGCGCGATCCGCTGCGCTTCGCGGTCGTCCACCCGCATTCGGGGCACAATTACGAGCTTCGCTACTGGCTCGCCGCCTGCGGCATCGATCCCTCGCGCGATATCGAGATCGTCATCGTGCCGCCGCCCTTCATGGCCGATGCGCTCGCCGCCGGCCGCATCGACGGCTATTGCGTCGGCGAACCCTGGAACAGCGCCTCCGTCGTCGCCGGCACCGGCCATATCGCAACGGTCAAGGCCAGGATCTGGCGCAACAGCCCGGAGAAGGTGCTGGGCGTGCGCAGGGCATGGGCCGAAAAGCAACCGGAGGCGCTTGCTGCCCTGCTGCGTGCCTTGCATCACGCGGCGCGCTGGTGCCAGGACCCGGCAAATCGCGGCGACCTGGCCGCGCTGATGGCGCAGCCTGCATTCCTCGGCCTGTCGCCGGAGTTGCAGATGCCGGTCCTGACCGGACGTCTCGCGCTCGGCGGTGGTGCCGAACTGACCGTCGACGACTTTTTTCTGCCGTTCGACAAGGCAGCAAGCTTTCCGTGGAAGAGCCACGCTCTGTGGTTCTACACGCAGATGGTGCGCTGGGGCGATATCGCCCACACACTTGAGAACGCTGAGATTGCCCGCAACTGCTATCGCCCCGATCTCTACCGCGCGGCTCTCAAGCCGCTTGGAGTCGCACTACCGGGGGCGAATGCCAAGGTCGAGGGGGCGCTGACCACAGCCACACCGGTCGGCTCGGCCGGCGCCAGTCTTATCCTTGGCCCCGATGGCTTCTTCGATGGCGGCATCTTCGATCCCGATCGCATCGACGAATATCTGGCGACGCAGAAATTTGCAGTCGCGCACGCCTGAGCATTTCTTGCGCATGATGATGCACTGCACAATTTTTGTGCGATTGCACATTCCGTGTGGCTAATGCGTGAACGGCGTAATTTGCCGCCGCATTCACCTGCTGAATAAATTTCCTTGATTCCATTGCTGAATTAGCTGGTCCTCAAAACTGGCACGGTTCCTGCTTTACTAACAACAGGCCCTCGGGTCACGGAACAGGCGTCCAATGACGGGCGCCACAGGCAAAGCTGCCGATCAGGAAGACGCGATCCCGGATGTACGGACGCGGCGACTTGGCCGGCAGCTTTTTTGTTTTTGACCGAACCGAACACGCAATCGATGGCGCGATCCTCCCCGCGCCCAGCCGGAGACACCGATGACGAAACGGATCGAGACTGGATCACCCCTGAAGGCGCTGACGCGCCGCGACTTTCTCGTCAGCAGCGCAACCACGGCGGCCATGTTCATAGCTGCCCGCAAGCTTTTCCCGTCGGGCGCCTATGCGGCGACCTCCGCTCCGGAAGTGACCGGCGCCAAGCTCGGCTTCATCGCGCTGACGGACGCCGCGCCGCTGATCGTCGCCAAGGAAAAGGGCTTCTTCGAAAAGCACGGCATGCCCGATGTCGAAGTGCTAAAGCAGGCCTCCTGGGGTGCGACGCGTGACAATCTCGTTCTCGGTGGCGCAGCCAACGGCATCGATGGCGCGCATATCCTGACGCCGATGCCCTACCTCATGCACACCGGCAAGGTGACGCAAAACAACCAGCCGCTGCCGATGGCGATCGTGGCGCGGCTCAATTACGACTGCCAGGGTATCTCGGTCGCGCAGGAATATGCCGAAACGGGCGTGACGCTGGACTCCTCGAAACTCAAGGAAGCCTTCGCGAAGAAGAAAGCAGAAGGCAAGGACGTGAAGGTCGCCATGACCTTCCCGGGTGGCACGCACGACCTGTGGATCCGCTACTGGCTGGCCGCCGGCGGCATCGACCCGGACAAGGATGTCTCCACCATCGTCGTGCCGCCGCCGCAGATGGTCGCCAACATGAAGGTCGGCAATATGGACGCCTTCTGCGTCGGCGAGCCGTGGAACGAGCAGCTCGTGCATCAGGGCATCGGCTTCACCGCCGCCACGACGGGCGAGCTGTGGAAGGGCCATCCCGAAAAGACCTTCGGCCTGCGCGCCGATTTCATCGAAAAGAACCCGAACGCGGTGAAGGCCATGCTGATGGCCGTCATGGAAGCCCAGCAATGGTGCGATGCCATGGAAAACAAGGAAGAGATGAGCGCCATCCTGGGCAAGCGGCAATGGTTCAATGTGCCGCCAGCCGATATCATCGGCCGCCTCAAGGGCGATATCAATTATGGCAATGGCCGCGTCGCCACCGGCACCGACCTCTACATGAAGTTCTGGAAGGGCGGCGTCTCCTACCCGTTCCGCAGCCACGAAAGCTGGTTCCTCGCCGAGAACATCCGCTGGGGCAAGTTCGCACCGGACACCGACATCAAGGCGCTGGTCGGGCAGGTCAACCGCGAGGATCTGTGGCGCGAAGCGGCCAAGGAACTTGGAGTGGCCGAAGCCGATATCCCGGCCTCGGCGTCGCGTGGTCCGGAAACCTTCTTCGACGGCAAGGTCTTCGATCCCGAAAACCCGTCCGCCTATCTCGAATCGCTATCGATCAAGGTCGCGTCCTGATCCCGTCGGCGCGGCTGCCCGCCGCGCCGCAACGATCCCTGGAGTTTTTCGTATGACCGTACACGCTCTCAAGGAGCATGCCGCCGAAATGGCCGCGCCGTCCCGGCCGTCCGAAGTGGTCGCGTTGCCGGCGAAGCCATCGTCGCGCTTCGATGCCGCCGCACTCGCCCGTCGCGTCGCATCCGCGGTTCTGCCGCCGGCCATCGTCGTGCTCGCCATCCTGCTGGTCTGGGAGGCAGCCTGCTCGTCGCCGGGCGCCAGTCTGCCGCCGCCCACGCAGGTGTGGAGCGAGGCCTATGACCTGATCGTCCATCCCTTCTTCAATTTCGGCCCGCAGGACGTCGGCCTCGGCTGGCGCATCCTTGCCTCGCTGCAGCGCGTGGCGGTTGGTTTCGGGCTGGCGGCAGTCGTCGGCGTGGCGATCGGTGCCTTGATCGGCCAATCGGTCTGGGCCATGCGCGGGCTGGACCCGGTGTTCCAGATATTGCGCACGGTGCCACCGCTTGCCTGGCTGCCGCTCGCGCTCGCAGCTTTCCGCGACTCCAATCCGGCAGCTCTCTTCGTCATCTTCATCACCGCCATCTGGCCGGTCATTATCAACACGGCGGTTGGCGTCAGGAACATCCCGCAGGACTATCGCAACGTCGCGCAGATCCTGCGGCTCAACCCGGTCGAATTCTTCTTCAAGATCATGGTGCCGGCTGCTGCCCCTTACATCTTCACGGGCCTCAGGATCGGCATCGGCCTCTCCTGGTTGGCGATCGTCGCCGCCGAGATGCTCACCGGCGGCGTCGGCATCGGCTTCTTCATCTGGGATGCGTGGAACTCCTCGCGCCTGCCCGACATCATCGTGGCGCTCGTCTATATCGGCGTGGTCGGCTTCATGCTCGACCGGCTGGTTGCGGCGGTCGGCGCCTTCGTCACACGCGGCACATCCGCGAGCTGAGGAAACATCATGAAGCCCTATCTGAAGCTCGACCACATCGACAAGTCCTTCACCCGTGGTGGCACCCGCACCGAAGTGCTGAAGGGCATCACGCTCGGCATTGACCAGGGCGAGTTCGTGTCCATCATCGGCCATTCCGGCTGCGGCAAGTCCACGCTGCTCAACCTCATTGCCGGCCTGACCAAAGTTTCGGCCGGCGCCGTGCTGCTCGAGGACAAGGAGGTCGACAGCCCCGGTCCCGAGCGCGCCGTGGTGTTCCAGAACCACAGCCTGCTGCCCTGGCTCACCGTCTACGAAAACGTCAATCTCGCGGTCGCCAAGGTCTTCGGCTCGACCAGGACCAGGGCCGAGCGGCATGACTGGATCATGCGCAATCTCGACCTGGTGCAGATGGCGCACGCCTCGGATAAGCGTCCGGCCGAGATTTCCGGCGGCATGAAGCAGCGCGTCGGCATTGCCCGCGCGCTTTCTATGGAACCGAAAATCCTGCTGCTCGACGAGCCTTTCGGTGCGCTCGACGCGCTGACGCGGGCGCATCTGCAGGATGCGGTGATGGATATCCATGCCCGTCTCGGCAACACGATGATCATGATCACCCATGATGTCGACGAGGCCGTGCTGCTCTCCGACCGGATCGTCATGATGACCAACGGGCCGGCGGCGCGCATTGGCGAAGTGCTCGACGTGCCGCTCGACCGGCCACGCAAGCGCGTCGAGCTCGCTTCCGATCGGACCTATCTACGCTGCCGCGAGGCGGTGCTGAAATTCCTTTACGAGCGTCATCGCTTCGTGGAAGCGGCGGAGTAGAATCATGACCGAGAAACTCGTCATCATTGGCAACGGCATGGCGCCGGGCAGGATGCTGGAGCATCTGTTCGAGAAGGCGCCGGGCCAATTCGACGTCACGATCTTCAACGCCGAGCCGCGCGTCAATTACGACCGCATCATGCTCTCGCCCGTTCTGTCGGGCGAAAAAACCTTCGAGGAAATCGTCATCCACGGCGACGGCTGGTACGTCGCCAATGGCGTGACGCTCTATAAGGGCCACAAGATCGTCGCCATCGATCGCGCGGCCAGGACCGTGACCTCCGACCACGGCGTCACCGAAAGCTACGACCGGCTGGTTATCGCCACCGGCTCGGTGCCCTTCATCATCCCCGTTCCCGGCCACGATCTGCCGGGCGTTCTGTCCTACCGCGATCTCGACGATGTTCAGGCCATGCTGCTGGCGGCGCAATCGCGGGCCAAAGCGGTGGTGATTGGTGGCGGCCTGCTCGGGTTGGAGGCGGCGGCAGGGCTTTCCATGCAGGGCATGGACGTCACCGTGCTGCATGTCATGCCGACGCTGATGGAACGCCAGCTCGACCCGGCGGCCGGCTATCTCTTGCAGAAGGCGGTGGAGGAACGCGGCATCAAGGTGATGACCAAGGCCAACACCAAGGCGATCGTTGGCAACGGCAAGGTCGAGGGCATCGAGCTTGCCGACGGCACCATTGTCCCGGCAACGCTGGTGGTGATGGCGGTTGGCATCCGGCCCAATGCGGCTCTGGCAAAGGATGCCGGGCTGACGGTCAATCGCGGCATCGTCGTTGATGCCGGCATGCAGACCTCCGATCCCGATATCTTTGCGCTCGGCGAATGCGCCGAGGTCGGCGGGCAGGTCTATGGCCTCGTCGCGCCGCTCTATGAGATGGCGCGCGTGACGGCGGCACGGCTTGCGGGTGAGGAGGGAACGGGCTTCGTCCATTCCGACACGCCGACCAAGCTGAAAGTGACCGGCATCGACCTGTTCTCGCTCGGCGATTTCGCAGATGGCGACGACCGGCAGGAGATCGTGCTGCGCGATGCCTCTGCCGGCGTCTACAAGCGCCTCGTGCTGAAGGACAACCGCATCATCGGCACCGTGCTCTATGGCGAGACGGCCGATGGCGCGTGGTTCAACGACCTCAAGAAGAAGGGCACCGACATCTCGGAGATGCGCGAAACGCTCATCTTCGGCCAGGCCTATCAGGGAGGGTCGCCGCTGGACCCTATGGCGGCCGTTGCAGCCTTGCCGGATGATGCGGAAATCTGCGGCTGCAACGGCGTCTGCAAAGGCAAGATCACCGGCACGATCACGGCGAGGAGGCTGACCTCTCTCGATGATGTGCGGGCACACACCAAGGCTTCCGCCTCCTGCGGCTCCTGCACCGGGCTGGTCGAGAAGCTGATGGTGCTGACGCTGGGCGACACCTATAACCCCGCCGCTGTGCAGCCCATGTGTTCCTGCACCACGCTCGGCCATGACGAGGTGCGCAGGCTGATCAAGGCGAAGGGGCTGAAGGCCATTCCGGCGGTGATGCAGGAGCTGGAATGGAAGACCTCCTGCGGCTGCGCCAAGTGCCGCCCGGCGCTGAATTATTATCTCGTGGCCGACTGGCCCGACGAATATGCCGACGACTACCAGTCGCGCTTCATCAATGAGCGCGTCCACGCCAACATCCAGAAGGACGGCACCTATTCGGTGGTGCCGCGTATGTGGGGCGGCGTCACCAATTCCCACGAGTTGCGCGCCATCGCCGATGTGGTCGACAAGTTCGACATTCCGATGGTCAAGGTCACAGGCGGCCAGCGCATCGACATGCTCGGCATCCGCAAGGAGGACCTGCCCGCCGTCTGGGCCGATCTCGGGCAGGCCGGTTTTGTTTCCGGCCATGCCTACGCCAAGGGCCTGCGCACCGTAAAAACCTGCGTCGGCTCCGACTGGTGCCGCTTCGGCACGCAGGATTCGACCGGCCTCGGCATCCGCATCGAGAAATTCATGTGGGGCTCGTGGACGCCTGCCAAGGTCAAGATGGCCGTTTCCGGTTGCCCGCGAAACTGTTCGGAGGCGACCTGCAAGGATGTCGGCGTCATCTGCGTGGACTCGGGCTTCGAAATCCATTTCGCCGGTGCCGCCGGTCTCGACATCAAGGGTACAGAGGTTCTGGGTCAGGTGAAGACCGAGGACGAGGCGCTGGAACACATCGTGGCGCTGACGCAGATGTACCGCGAACAGGGGCGCTATCTCGAACGCATCTACAAATGGGCCAAGCGCGTCGGCCTCGACGAGATCCGCCGCCAGATCATGGACGACGGCGAAAAGCGCCGCGCCTACTACGAGCGCTTCGTCTTCTCCCAGAAATTCGCCCAGGTCGATCCGTGGTCGGAACGCGTTTCCGGCAAGGACAAGCATGAGTTCCGGCCGATGGCTTCGGTGGGTTTTGCGGAGGCCGCGGAATGAGCACCATGAACTGGATCGCCATCGGCACCATCACCGACATCCCCCAGCGCGGCGCGCGCTGTGTGGCAACGCCGCAGGGCAAAATCGCCGTGTTTCGCACGGCGGAGGACCGGGTCTTCGCCATTGAGGACCACTGCCCTCATAAGGGCGGCCCGCTTAGCCAGGGCATCGTGCATGGCGCGGCGGTCACCTGTCCGCTGCACAACTGGGTGATTTCGCTCGAAACCGGCAAGGCACTCGGTGCGGACGATGGTGCGGTGAAAACCATTCCGGTGCGGGTCGACGGCGAACGGCTGTTCATCGCGCTGGAAGCGCTGGCAGACCGGGCGGCGTGAGGACATGCAAACGGAGGAAGCGCGCGAGGTGAGGACCACCTGCCCATATTGCGGGGTGGGTTGCGGCGTGCTGGCCGAGGTCGCCGCGGACGGGGAGATAGCCGTTCGCGGCGACCCCGACCATCCGGCCAATTTCGGCCGCCTCTGCTCCAAGGGTTCCGCGCTGGCCGAGACCCTCGATCTCGACGATCGCCTGTTCTATCCGGAAATCCACGGCCGTCGCGCCGGCTGGAATGAAGCGCTCGATCTCGTCGCCTCGAAATTCTCGCAGGCTATCGCCGAGCACGGGCCGGATTCGGTGGCGTTCTACGTCTCGGGACAATTGCTGACCGAGGATTATTACATCGCCAACAAGCTGATGAAGGGCTTTGTCGGTTCGGCCAACATCGACACCAATTCCCGGCTGTGCATGGCCTCGTCGGTTGCCGGCCATCGCCGCGCCTTCGGCTCGGACACGGTGCCCGGCACCTATGAGGATCTGGAGCTTGCCGACCTGATCGTGCTGGTCGGCTCCAACCTCGCCTGGTGTCACCCCGTGCTTTACCAGCGCATCGTCGCAGCTAGAGAAAAGCGGCCCGCCATGAAAATCGTGGTGATCGACCCGCGCCGCACCATGACTGCCGACTTCGCCGACCTGCATCTTGCCATCGCGCCCGACGGCGATACGGCGCTCTTCACAGGCCTGCTTGCGTTTCTGGCCGACAACGGGCGTCTGGATCGCGATTATATTAGCCGGCATACGAATGGTTTTGACGGCGCGCTTTTGGCGGCCCAAACTCTCGATCTTGACAGCGTCTCCGATCGCACGGGCATCTCGGAAGAAACACTCGCGCGGTTCTATTCCCTGTTCGCGAACACGCAGCGCGTGGTCACGGTCTACAGCCAGGGCGTCAATCAGTCGACCTCCGGCACCGACAAGGTCAACGCCATCATCAACTGTCATCTGGCTACGGGCCGCATCGGCAGGCCGGGCATGGGACCGTTCTCGGTCACCGGCCAACCCAACGCCATGGGCGGGCGCGAGGTCGGCGGGCTCGCCAACATGCTGGCCGCCCATATGGAGATCGAGAACCCGCAGCACCGCGACCGCGTGCAGCGTTTCTGGAAGTCGCCGGCAATCGCCGAAAGGCCGGGCCTGAAGGCGGTCGACATGTTCCGCGCTGTCGCCGATGGCCGCATCAAGGCGCTGTGGATCATGGCCACCAACCCGGCAGATTCCATGCCCGATGCCGACGCCGTGGAAGCTGCGCTGCGCGCCTGTCCCTTCGTCGTCGTCTCGGACATTGCAGCCAATACCGACACCATCCGCCACGCCCATGTGAAATTGCCGGCCACCGGCTGGGGCGAGAAGGACGGCACGGTCACCAATTCGGAGCGCCGCATCTCACGCCAGCGCGCCTTTCTGCCACCGCCCGGCGAGGCGCGGCCGGACTGGTGGGCGATGGCGGAGGTCGCGAAGCGCATGGGCTTTGCCGAGGCGTTTTCTTATGACGCGCCCTCGGAAATCTTTGCCGAGCATGCGGCGTTTTCGGCCTTTGAGAATGGCGGCGAGCGCGATTTCGATATTGGAGTTTATGCGGCGGTCGATGGTGACGGTTATGAGGCGCTTGCGCCATTTCAGTGGCCAGCACCAGCTGGTGGCACAACCCCCCTCTGGCCTGCCGGCCATCTCCCCCTCAAGGGGGGAGATCAGGCAGTTGCTCAGCTTTCGCCTACATCCAACGTTGCAGAAACGCGCAAGGGGTCCGAACTGCTAATCTCCCCCCTTGAGGGGGAGATGGCCGGCAGGCCAGAGGGGGGTGGGTTTCGCTTCTTCGCCGATGGCAATTTCTTCACGCCCGACCGCAAGGCTAGATTCGTTGCGGTAACGCCCCCTGAGCAAAGAGCGATCAATAACAACTTCCCGCTCACTCTCAACACCGGCCGCGTGCGTGACCATTGGCACACCATGACCCGCACCGGTAAAAGCCAGCGCCTGTCGCAGCATCTGGCCGAACCCTTCGCCGAAATCCATCCTTCGGACGCCCGCCAGTACGGCATATCTGACGCCGACATCCTCCGTGTCTCGACCGCTCACGGCGAAGTGCTGCTGCGCGCGCTGGTGATGCCTCGCCAGCGGCCAGGCTCGATCTTCGTGCCGATGCACTGGACCGATCAGTTCGCGTCGAAGGCGCGCGTCGATGCGCTGGTCACCTCCATCACCGACCCGGTGTCCGGCCAGCCGGCGTCCAAGAATGTCCCGGCGCGCATGGAGCGCTTCGCCGCCCATGCGTTCGGCTTTGCCGTGCTGGCGGAACGACCCACAGCCATAGACGCCGACTATTGGGCGCTGGCCCGATGTGCCGGCGGCTGGCGTGTCGAATTGGCGCTTGAAGAGGAAAGAGACTGGACGGGCTTTGCCGCCACGCTTTTCGGCCATGAGGAACAGGGCGAGACGCTCGCCTATCACGACACGGCAAATGGACAGCACCGCTTCGCCCACTTCATCGGTGAACGGCTCATCGGCGCACTCTATCTGGCCCGCGAGCCGGTGGCGGTGTCGCGCGGCTGGGCAGTGGAGCAGCTAAGCGCGGTCCATGCGGACCGCCGCATGCGTCTGGCGGTGGTGGCTGGACGGCCGGGCGGCAACCAGGCGGATCGCGGCGCCATCGTCTGTTCCTGCTTCGGCGTCGGCGCCAACCAGATTGCCGCAGCCGTCCGAGGCGGCTGCGCCAGCGTCGAGGCGATAGGTGCGGCCCTTCAGGCCGGCACGAACTGCGGCTCCTGCCGCGCCGAAATCAAGGGGATCATCGATGCACGGCGTCTTCAAGCAGCAGAGTGAACGTGCTCCAGCGCGCATGGGCAGGCTTTCCGTCCTGCCGGTCTTTTTCAACCTCGATGACAAGCGCGCCCTGGTCGCCGGCGGCTCGGAGGCAGCACTTTGGAAAGCCGAGCTTCTTGCGGCGGCGGGGGCAGAAGTGCATGTCTTTGCGCCAGCGAGCGAGTTGTGCGCCGATTTCGTTCCACTTATCGAGAACGGAAGCTTCGTCCACCACGACGAGGGCTGGAGTGCAGAGGTTCTCGAAGATATGGCGATCGCTGTGGCCGATGCTGCCTGCGAAGACGAGGCAATGGCGTTTCATGCGGCGGCAATCGCGGCCGGCGTCCCCGTCAATGTCATCGACAGGCCCGAATTCTGTCAATTTCAATTCGGCTCTATCGTCAATCGTTCGCCCGTCGTTATCGGCATCTCGACGGCCGGCGCTGCACCCATTCTTGCTCAGTCCATTCGTCGCCGGATCGAGACGCTGCTGCCGGCATCGCTTTCGGCATGGGCGCATTGGGCGCAGATGATGCGCGCTTCCATCAACGCGCGGCTCACCGCAGGCGCGCCGCGGCGCGACTTCTGGGAGCGCTTTGTCCGGCGTGCTTTCGACAGGCCGTTCACGCAGCGCGAGGCGAGCGGCCTCTTTCGCGAGGCAAACAGCATCGCCGCAAATCCCGATCAGGCGGCTGGCCGCATCACGCTGGTCGGCGCCGGGCCGGGCGCGGCAGAGCTGTTGACGATCAAGGCCGTCCGCGTCCTGCAGGCGGCTGATGTCATCCTGTTCGAAAATTCCGTGACAGGGGAAGCGCTGGAGCTTGCCCGCCGCGAAGCGCAGCGTATCCGCGTCGACGGCAGTCAGAGCGTATGCGAACAGATGATCGCACTCGCCAAATGCGGCAAGCATATCGTCTGGCTCATGGCAGGTGATCCGATGCACGATAGACATGCGGATGCTGTGATCGACCGGATCGAAGGCGCGGGCATTCCGGCCGATCTCGTCCCCGGCGTAGCGGTCGACATGGCTGTAAGGCTTGCGTTCAATGCCGCCTCGGCTGAGCGTATGCGCTCAGAATCCATGCGTTCGGTTGCCTGACGCAATACGTTCGGCCCCAATCGCGGCGGTTGTGTTCGCGCTGGCGGTTCCATCTGAAGGATTTAGCTCTTAAGTTATAGCTGGCGGGGCGCTTATCGATTCGAAATAGGGAACGGAACCCATGTTCGGCGCGATACGCGGCAAAGTGAGGGCCTGGTTCACCGTTGGTGCGGGAACCTTGGCGGCAGTCACGGTGGCGGGCCTGCTCGGCGCCTTCGGCGCACTGCCGCAGGCGCAGACACCGGTGCTGGCACGCGACAGCCAGATCGAGACGGGCCAGTGGCTTGTGCGGCCTTTGCGGGCCTATATCGGCACGGACCGGGTCTACGACCTGCCGGTCAAGCCGGACCAGCAGGCGCTGGTGCTCGAGGTCGAGATGACCAACCGCACCGCTGAATCGGCGAAGGACTATTTCACGCTGTTCCAGCTTGCGCCGCCGCTTGGCGGGCAGACCGAACAGCCCGCCGTCATCCTGACCCGCGACGCGAGCATGACGCCGGCACTCCATCCCGGCATGACGGAGCGCATGGCCTATGTCTGGACCTTTCCCAAGGCGGTTGCCTTGCCGGGTGAGCTTCCTCTTGTCGTGAACACCAAGACCTACAAGCCACAAGACAATCTCTACGGCACGCCAGGCTGGTTCAACGAGCGTGAACTGGGCAGCATTGAAATGCCGGTCGAGGCGAAAGCCGCGGAAGGCCAGTCATGATGCGCTGGGTCTTCAATGTCGCAGCACTCGGTGCGGCGGCGGTCGTCTGCTACGGCATGCAGTCGTCAAAGCCGCGCTACAAGAATCTCATCGCGCCGATACCTGTCCATGGCTCTATGGTGGACAAAGTCGAGACGCGTCTCTTCGATGTGCATATCGGCAAGGTCGTGTTCGCGCGTGAGCTGAAAGTAACCGAATTCGGCAAGCAGAAGACGTTGACCACCGACGGGCTGTGGGCCGTGGTGGCCGCGGATGTTGCCGCCCGCGACAGGACGACGAGGGTGGGCGCTGCCACCTGGCTGGGGCCAACCGGCTTGCGCTTTCACCAGACCGAGAGGTTTTCCTCCCGCTCCGACCTGCCTCCGATTTCGGTTTCTCCCGGCTTGCCGCAGCGCGGCCTCTTCCTGTTCGAACTGCCGCCCGGCGAGGTGGAAGGCGCGACGCTGGTCTTCTCGCATACTGTCTTTTCGGCGCTGGATTCGCAGGCAAATATCGCGCTCGACCGCGTGCCGCTCGATTCTGACGGAACGCCGCTAAGCGTGGTCGATGTCTATGACCTTGATCGGCCCATCTGAGGAGGAAGCGTGATGAGCGTGTCCGATGCTGCAGCACTCGATCCCCAAGATGGCGGACCGGAACGGAAATGGCGCCGCCGCGCGCTTTGGGGGCTCGTCATCCTCCTTCCTGCCGCCATTTTGGAGATGGGCTACCAGCAGACGAGTTTTTATCTCCAGAACAACGATCTCGTTGCGCGCGATGCGGAGCCGCTCACGGACGTGCATTTCGGCGGCAGCGACTGGCGGCTGGAAAACATGCAGACGATGAAGGACACGAGCTCGCTGCGCATTCCGCGCGATTCCGCGCCGGTCTTCGTCGATTTCACCGTGAAGATCGGCGACGCCGATCTCGAACAGGCCTGGCTCGGCTGCAAGATCGGGCTGGTCGATGAGTCCGGGCGCTCGTGGCTGCCGTCCTATGTCCGCAATTCGCGGGTGGACGACATGGCGACCTGCAATTCGACGGTCTTTTCCGGGGCCAAGACCGGCGACACCGTGAAGATCCGGGAAACCTTCGTCATCCCGAAAGACGCACTCGAAACCGTCGTGCCGACGGTCGGCCTGGGCAGCGAGCGGCCTTACTATCTGCGCTTCAAGCGCTCCTGATCATTCCGCCGGCTGCGGCACCGCTGCCTGCGCGCGCTTCGGCAGCGAGAAGGCTGTCTCGAGGATCGCGGCGAGAAAGCAGATGCGTAGCGGCTCGATCAGGATGCCGGTAGATGAATCCTGAAAGGGACTGCCGAAGAGCAGCGTCAAGCCCTTGGCCAGTATCTGCCACAGGTCGAGGTCGTGCGGGCCGATCAGCCGCGCCGAGCCGAGCCAGAGCCAGGCAGCGGCCCAGTCGATGAAGCGATAGCCGACGATCAGGATGACGATCAGGATAACGCCCGAGCTCAGCGTAATCCGCACGCCATTGGCGATCGGCAGATAGCGGGAGCGGTAGCCGCTGATGAAATGTTCGACGAAATCGCGCAGGAAAGCCGGCACCGCCTTGTAGCGCTCGCCGAAGCGCTCGACGCGGCGATGGATGCGCATCAGTTCCTTGTCGTCGCGCACGTCGTAGCCATAGACCAGCGCGGTCATGACCAGCCAGATGACCGGCAGCATCATGTACCAGAACAGATTGTTGAGCGTCGTCGCCAGTCCGATCGACGACACTTCCACCGGCACCATCGAGGCGGCGTGTGCCGAGGAGACGACCGCGTCGTTCATCGCCTGGAAATAGCTCCAGAAATTGCGGCTCATGATCCAGGCCAGCCAGTCGTCCTTCCAGCGGCTGAGCACATAGAGACCGACGAAAATCCAGTTGGTCTCGCAGATCACGACGACGATCTGCCAGAAAGAGTAGGCCGACCTTTTCTGCATGGTCTGCGCCAGCTTTCGCACCGCCCATGAGATCGCCACCGATACCAGCAGCCAGCGCGAATCCAGAACGTCGAGAACGTTGGCGCGCTCGCCGAAGGGCGCCATGTCGAGCGCCATGCGTGAATATTGCCGCACCGTATCGCCGAGAAAACCCCAGGTGGCGTAGTAGGCGAAGAAGGGCAGGAGCGCGATGGTGATCATCGAGGCGAATCGCGCCTTGCCGCGGTCTTTCGACGGCCCGGCCGCTTCGCTTTCGGCCTCGGTTTGCGCCGAACTGATTTCCGGCAGTCCTGGCCGCAGCACCTGGAACATCGCGACGGTGACGATCAGTTGGGTGAGCGCCACGAAAGTCAGCAGCGCCAGTCCCAGCATGTGGTTGAGAAAGGCGGCCTTGGCGGCGAGCAGCATAAGCAGGTCGCCGGCGATAATGCCTATGAGCACGAGTGCGACAAGCTGCGGCCAGAAACGCCACAACAGGCGGAAGGTCAGCGCAAACGGCGCTGCGACGTCAGCAAGCATGCGAATCTCTCACGACGCCCCCGCATGCTTTTTTAAGGGGGTTCCCGTCAGGATTGAAGTGCCGATGGCGATTTTTAGCGCAGCCGTTGTCCGTCGCCGGCCATATCTTTACGGCTGGCGGCTCTTTTTACCCGACGCGCGCCGTTCAATTGCGCCTGTTTCACCCATATTGGCGGAAACTGCCGCAACTTGATGATCTCGGTGGCGGCAAGCATCACCATTTCCGCCAGGTCGTCCTTGGTGAAGGTGGCGGGGTCCCGCGCCATGCCCAGCATTTCGTCAACGATGTCCATTCTTTCGCCCATCTTTCACGGTTCATGAGGCTCGGCGAGCTTCACGAGTGGATTCAAAAAGTGTCGCCGAGCCTCTTGCTGACCTGTTGCCTGTTATTGGCCAGAACCCACCATCATTCATGGACGGTGCTTATTGGCAGATGGGAAAAGGTGGTTATGCGCTCGCCCGTTGGCGGTAGCATGGGCCTCCTACGAACTGACTGTCCGCAGGCGCTTTTTGCACCGGACGAGCTAGATGGTTTGGCGGGGGGCTCGCTGCATTGCTCTGCGGCGATACTGTTTTGCCGGCGAAAAGCCCCTCAGAAGCGGTGAATGCGCAGGCCGAGCACCTTTTCCGAGACGATCACCACCACCAGCGTCAGCACGATCGACACGGTCGAGACGGCTGCCGCCTCCGGCGTGAAGTTGGTGCGCAGATAGTCGAAGAGCTGGATCGGCAGCGTCGACGTTCCGATGCCCTTCAGCATGAAGGAGATGGTGAAGATGTCGAAGGAGATGATGAAGGCAAACAGCGCGCCGCCGATGACGCCGGGCTTGATCAGCGGCAGCATGATGCGGCGAAAGCGCGTGAAGCGCCCGGCACCCAGGCTGCGTGCCGCCATATCCCAGGCCGGATCGAAGGTTTCCAGCGAGGCCGAGACGTTGATGAAGACGAAGGGCAGCGTGATCAGCACATGGCCGACGATCATGGCGAACATGGTCTGCGTGCCGATGCCGACCGAATAGACGAAGAACAGCAGCGAGATGGCCGTCAGCACTTCCGGCAAAAGCAGCGGCGAGAGCATGGCGATGCGGATCGCTTCCTTGCCGCGGCCCGCATGCTGCACATAATAGAGCGCCGCAGCCGTGCCGATCAGTGTCGAAATGACCGTCGAGACCGCCGCCACCCACAGCGATGTTCTTATCGCCCGCATGAACACTTCATTGTTGAAGAAGGTCACGTACCAGCGCAGCGACAGGCCCTGCGGCGGGAAGGTCAGGAACGAGCCCGCATTGAACGACGCCCCGACGACCACGAGGATCGGGGCCAGCAGGAAGGCGTAGACGAGAAGGCAATAGACCGTGAGAACTTTTCTCGACATCTCAGGATGCCTTCCATTTCATGCGCGTCAGGCGGGCGAAGATGACCACCGCGATCGCGCCCGTCACCGACAGGCAGAGCGCCAGTGCCGAGCCGAACGGCCACTGGAACGTGTCGATCAGCGCATCGACCACCGTCACCGCCATGGTTTTCACGCGCAGGCCGCCGATCAGCGACGGCGTCACATAGGCGCTGAGCGACAGCACGAAGACGAGGATGCAGCCGGCCTGGATGCCCGGCAGCGACAGCGGCAGGATGATGCGCCGGAAAGCCGTGGTCTTCGAGGCGCCGAGCGAGCGGGCCGCCGCATGCAGCGAAGGATCGACGCCCTGGATCGCCGCCATGATCGGCAGGATCATGAAGGGCAGGAAGACATGCACCAGCGCAATGACGATGCCGAGTGCATTGTACATCAGCGGCAGCGGCCGCTCGATCAGGCCGATATTCAACAGCGTGCGGTTGATCAGGCCATTGTTGCCGAGCAGGATCGTCCAGCCGTAGCTGCGAATGACGATACCGACCAGCAGCGGCGACAGCACCAGCCCATAGGCCAGCCCGCGAAACTTCATGTCGGCCCTGGCGAGCTGCCAGGCGACGGGAAAGCCGACGACGAGGCAGATGGCGGTCGTCAGCAGGCCGATCCACAGTGTGTTGACCACCTGCAGGATATAAAAACTGTCGGTGAAGAATTTTACGTAATTGCCGGCGGTGAAGCCGACGCCATAGGGCGTGCCCTGGCCAGGCACGCGAAAGCTCATCAAGACGATGTTGAGATAGGGCAGCACAAGAAAGATGCCGAGCAGCAGAACCGCCGGCAATATCAGCAGATAAGGGCCCATGCCCTTTGTTCTACCCGGTGTCATGCGGCGGCTCCCAGCAGCCAGAAGCGGTCGGCGGGTGCGTATACGCCGACCCGTTCCTTGTCGGCGAAGCGGTTGTGGGGAAATGCCTGCGTGTGGATGATATCGCCGCCCTCGAGCTCGATGCGGTAGTCGATCAGGCTGCCGGAATAGTAGCTGGAAAGCACCGTGCCCTTCGCACCCTTGCCGGGGGCGCCAAGCTCGATGGCTTCCGGACGCAAGGTGAGCGTTACCGCGGTTCCCGGCGCATGCATCCGGGCACTATGGACTTCAATGACGCCGAAAGTCGTTTCCACGGCGCAACGGCCGTCGCTGCCGCCTTCGCGCACGGTGCCCTTGACCAGGTTCACCTGGCCGACGAACTGCGCGACATCCAGATTCTCAGGCCGCTCATAGATATCGGCGGGCACGCCGATCTGGGCGATGCGGCCGCCGAACATGACGACGACGCGATCGGACATGGTCATGGCCTCGGCCTGGTCATGCGTGACATAAACCGTGGTGATGCCGACGCGGCGCTGCAGGTCGCGGATGAAGACGCGCATTTCTTCGCGCAGCTTGGCGTCGAGATTGGCGAGCGGCTCGTCGAGCAGCAGGATTTTTGGCTCGATCACCAGCGCCCGGCCCAGCGCCACGCGCTGTTGCTGGCCGCCGGAAAGCTGGCGCGGGTAGCGCTCGGCATAGCCGGTAAGCTGCACCATCTCCAGCACGCGGGAAATGCGGCTGCGCATCTCGGGCTTGGCGACCTTGCGCATCTCCAGCCCGAACGCGAGGTTCTGCTCCACCGTCATATGCGGAAACAGCGCATAGTTCTGGAACACCATGCCGATGTCGCGCTTTTCGGCCGGCACGTTGACCACGTCCTGCCCGTCGAAGCGGATCGCGCCGCCGCTGACGTCCTCGAAGCCGGCAATCATCTTCAGCGTCGTCGTCTTGCCGCAGCCGGAAGGGCCGAGCAGCGAGATGAATTCACCGTTTGCAATGCGGACGGAAATGCCGTCGACGGCGCGCGCGCTGCCGAAGGTCTTGGTCAGCTTCTCGATGCTAACCTCTGTCATTGATCAATTCTCCACATCGCTATGCTGCCGGCGCGCGGCTTGGCTGCGCCCGGCGAATAAGGCAGCCGGCGCATCCCGTCGCCAGACGGAATGCGCCGGCTATGCTCCGGACTACCTACTGGATGGTCTTTGCCCAGCGTTCGGCGAGATCGCCCTGCTTTTCGTTCACAAAATCCCAGTCCCATGTCAGGATCTTGGACATGGCCTCGCCCGATACCGGAACATCGGCCTTCAGGTCGTCCGGAATGACAACCTTCGAATTGGTCGGTGACACAAAGAATTCCTTGGCCATCAGCGTCTGGACTTCCGGCGACAGAAGGTAGTTCGCATATTCATAGGCGAGCTCCTTTTCCGGGCCGTTCTTCAGGATGCTGATGGTCTGGTCGAACATGATCATGCCTTCTTCCGGCACGATGCAGTCGACCGGCAGTCCCTGCTTGCGCAGGCGCGCAATCTCGCCGAAATCGAAGGGCGCTACCACGATCTCGCCGGCTGAAAGCGCCGTCGAGAGGTTGAAGTCGACCTGCACCACCTGGCCGAGCTTGGCCAGCGCATCGAAGCCGGCGTCGACATCATACTGGTCCTTGCCGAACAGCTTGGAGGCAAGCAGCAGCTCCATCTTGCCGGCGCTGTTGGCGAAATTGTAGAGGCCGATGCGGCCCTTGAATTCCTCGTTGGTCCAAAGGTCTTTCCAGGCCTTTGGCGGCGTTTTGATCATATCGGTGCGGTAGCCGATGCCGATCGGCGAAATCGCGCCGGTGGCGCCAAAGCCGCCGGCGACCTGCGCCAGCGGGTAGAGGTCGTTGTAGTTGGGCATCTTGGCAATATCGAGCTTCTCGAAGAAGCCTTCCTTGCGCAGGCCCGAAGCGAAGACCTCGTTGGTCATGATGACCGAGTAGGGCGGCTTGTCGGCGCCGGCGGCACGAAGGTTGGCGCCGAATACGCGGCCGTTGCCGACATCCAGCGTCACTTTGGCGCCGGACGCCTTCTCGAAATCGGGCGCGACGGTGGAGCGCCAGAACTGTTCCCACACGCCGCCCAGCGTCGGCACGATCAGCGTGCGTGCCTGCGCGATCGCCGGCATTCCAAGTACGCCGGCAGCGCCAATCGCGCCCATTCCGGCCAATGTCTGTCGTCTCGTCAGTTTTGTCATGTCCAGTTCCCCTTGTTGTTCATGTGCGTCTTGGCAGTCCGATGGAGAAGGTTGCGTTTGTGCCCCGCCTTGCCCTCGCCCGGTATTTCGTCAGCGGCCGAAGGCCTGCTTCGTCTTCAGGTCGATATAGTCTCCGTAGCTGATCGGCTCGTATTTGGCCTGCTTGCCGTCAGCGCAGAACGGCTCCAGGCACTTGATCAGCGTGTCCTTGCTCGGATTGACGAAGAACGGGATCGACTGGCGGCGCGACGAGACTTTCTTCTCGCGCGGCGGATTGGCGACGCGGTGCGGCGTCGACACCCACTCGTCATTGCTCCAGCGCATGAAGGCGTCGGCGATGTTGATGACGTAGGCGCCATCGATCGACGGCGCGTCGAGCCAGCGGCCGTCGCGGCTCTGCACCTGCAGGCCACCCGACGATGCTTCCGAGCGCAGGATGGTCATGAAACCGTAGTCGGTGTGCACGCCGGCGCGCAGCTGGCCGGGCAGGGGGTCTTCCTCCTGCTCGGGATAGTTGATGACGCGCAGTGCCGAGAGATGGTTTTCGAAGGCCGGCTCGAAATAGTTGGCATCAAGCCCGATCGCCTGGCAGAAGATGCGGCGCAGGTGCCGCGCCAGCGTTTCCATCTCGGCGAAATAGTCATGGAAGGCCGCTTCGATGCCTTCGGGCTGACCGGGCCAGACATCGCCGGGCAGGCGCAGGCCAAAATTCAGGCTTTCCTTGTAGTCGCCGGGCGTCTTGATGCCCTTGGTGGCGGCCAGCGCCTCATCTGCCATCGGCGAAAAGGCAACGCCGCCGAGCACGCCGGTGCCGCGTCCATGGCTGCGCTTGTAGTTTTCCGACAGGTCGAAATAGGCGCGCGCCAGATTGTAGAGCTTCATCGTCTTTTCCGGCGAAACGCCGTGGCCGGTGACGAGGAAGAAGCCGGTGTCGCGGGCGGCCGTTTCGATTGCAGCAACCACTGCCGCAGCACCCGCCTCGTTTCGGATGAAAGGCCCGATATCGATTACGGGAATTTCCTGATCCACTGTCTGGGTCTGCGGCGCGGACTGCATGATCGCTGTCACCTTCCTGCTGATGGTATGAAATGGGAGAGGGCGAGAAAGCGAAGGCGTTGCATGGCCGCCTCAGTATTCTGAAGCAGCGAAAACGGACAGGGCGGATGACCTTGCAGATGCGTCACGATGCCTTCCTCTGTGCCTTGTTCTCCGCTTTCGAACAGGAAGCGGAAACGCCGGTTGACCAAACGTTATATGCACAAACACATGTTGACAAGATCATCTGTTGTTGTCCATATCGAAATTATTCAACGGCGATTTCAACCCTGCGGGTGGTGCGATGGACGACCTTGGAGCACAGGAGCAAGCGGTTCTCGAGCTCATCGCGGCGAACCCTTTCGCCGGTCAGCAGGACATCGCCACGGCACTTGGCCTCGCCCGCTCGACGGTGGCCGCGCACATCGTGCAGCTCGTCAACAAGGGCTACATCCTCGGTCGCGGCTATGTGCTGCCGGCCTCCAAGCGCATGATCTGCATTGGCGGCGCGGTGCTCGACCGCAAGTACCACGCCAAGAAGGAACTGATCTTCGAGACCTCGAACCCGGTCGACGGCTATCGCAGCTTCGGCGGCGTCGCCCGCAACGTGGCTGAAAACCTCGTCCGCCTCGGCGTCGATATCTCCTTCGTCTCAATCGTCGGCGACGATGAGACGGGCCGCTCGCTGGTTCGTCATCTGCGCGATCTCGGCGCCGATGTCAGCCAGGTCATCACCACCACGGAGCGACCGACCGCGGAATATGCCGCAATCCTCGATCCCAAGAACGACCTTGCCCTCGGCATCGCCGACATGGAGATATTCGATCTCTTCTCGCCGTCATATCTCGATCGCTTCTGGCCGCATCTGGCCGCCGCGACCTGGGTGTTCATCGACTGCAACCTGCCGGCGGCAACCATCGAATCCCTGCTCGCACGCAAGCAGGGCGCTCGCTTCAAGCTGGCCGTCGACACCGTTTCGTCTCCGAAATCAGCCAAGCTCCCCAAGGATTTGAGCGGCATCGATCTGCTCTTCACCAACCACGACGAAGCCAACACCATCCTCGGCATCACCGAGCCGGAAAAACGGCTGAAGCCCAAGGATGCCGCCGCAGCACTGCGCGCCGCCGGTGCCGGCGAGGTCATCGTCACCATGGGCGCGCACGGCTATGCCGTCGCGACCGAGGAGGGCGTCGTCACCATGCGCTCGGTGCCGGCGCGGCCGGTCGACATCACCGGCGCGGGCGATGCCATGATTGCCGGCACCATGTATCGTGTGCTTTCGGGTGAGCCGACGCAAAACGCGGCGCGCACCGGCGCGCTGCTCGCCACGCTGACCACCGAAAGCGAATCCAGCGTTCATCCAGATCTGTCGGCGCGTTTCCTTTCCGCCGGTATGTATCGCATCCCCGCCTGACAGGGAGACCAGAATGACCAGAGAACTCATCCATCTCAGCGACGAAGTCGCCGCCGCCCTCAAGGAGGGCAGGCCGGTCGTAGCACTTGAATCGACCATCATCACCCACGGCATGCCCTATCCCGCCAATCTGGAAACGGCCCGCGACGTTGAAGCGGTCGTGCGCGACAGTGGCGCGGTGCCGGCGACCATCGCCGTCATCGACGGCGAACTCCGCGTCGGCCTGACCGACGCCGAACTGGAGAGCCTTGCGCAGGCCAAGGGCGTCGTGAAGGCATCTGGCCGCGACCTCGCCGCCGTCATGGTGCGCAAGGGTTCGGCCGGCACGACGGTTTCGGCCACGATGCGGTTGGCTGACCTTGCCGGCATCTCGATCTTCGCTACTGGCGGCGTCGGCGGCGTGCATCGCGGCGCGGAAGCCACCTTCGACATTTCCGCCGATCTCACCGAACTCGGCCACACCGGTACCACGGTGGTCTGCGCCGGCGTCAAGTCGATCCTCGATATTCCCAAGACGCTGGAGTTCCTCGAGACCCAACGCGTGCCGGTGATCGCCTACGGCACCGACGATTTCCCCGCCTTCTTCACCCGCTCCAGTGGCGAGAAGGCCGACCACCGCCTCGACACGCCCGGCGAGATCGCCGAGGCGATGGTCCTGCATGAGGAAATGGCGTCCGGCACCGGCATCCTCATCGCCAACCCCATTCCGGAAGCCGATGCGCTCGACCCCGCCTTCATCGACGGCACGATCTCTGCTGCCGTCAAGGAAGCCGACGAGAAGGGCATTTCGCGTAAAGAACTGACACCCTTCCTGCTCGCCCGCATCAACGAGCTTTCGCAGGGCCGCAGCCTCAAGGCCAATATCGCGCTGGTGCGCAACAACGCAGCTCTCGCGGCAAGGATCGCCGTCGAGCATGCGCGGCTGAAAAAGTCGGCAAAGTAATTCCGTTCAATCCCGCCGGCGCCGTCCCTGCGGGCGGTCCTGCGAACCGCCTGCCCAGGAGACAGCATGAGCGACCAGACCTTCGAAACCATCCTTTACGAAAAGGATGCCACCGACAAATTCGCGACCATCACCATCAATCGCCCCGACAAGCTCAACGCGATGAACAAGACGGTGATCCGCGAGATCGACAAGGCACTCGCCGCCGCCGTCGCCGACCCGGACGTCAACGCGCTAGTCATCACCGGCGCCGGCCGCGCCTTCTCGTCCGGCTATGACCTGCAGGGCGGCGATTTCGATGTCGATATCGATTTCTGGCGCTCCGACATGGGCGAGAATGCCGAGGCGCTGCTCAACATCTGGAAGGCGCCCATCCCCGTCATCGCCTCCGTCAACGGCTACGCGCTGGCCGGCGCGCTCGAACTGATGATGTGCTGCGATCTGGCGATCGCCGCCGACAACGCCAAGTTCGGTGAGCCGGAAGTGCGCCACAATTCCGGCCCGCCCGCACTGATGATGCCCTGGCTGCTCGCCACCCGCGACGTGCGCTGGTTGATGTATACCGGCGATCTCGTCGACGCCGAGGAAGCGCTGCGCATGCACCTCATCAACAAGATCGTGCCCGCCGACCAGCTCAAGCTGAAGACCGAAAACCTCGCCCGCAAGCTGGCGCGCATGCCTGTGCCGGCGCTGAAATTCACCAAGGCCTCGATCAACAACCAGCAGATGGTGGCCGGGCTTCTGCCGTCCTTCCAGTACAACATCGAGGCGATCGCCGCCCTTCACGTCACCAATCAGGGACGCGAATGGATGGCCAACCTCGCCAAGATGAGCCTGAAGGAATATCTCGCCTTCCGCGACGGGCCGTTCAAGGATCTGGACTGAGTTTGAGCGGGGGTGGTGGGGTCCGGCGCAAGTACCCCCACCCCTAACCCCTTCCCACAAGGGGGAGGGGAATACTGTCGAGCGTTCTTGACCCAGCCTGTCGGAATTTGGCGCAAGCGACACCGAAGTTCCCCTCCCCCTTGTGGGGAGGGGCTAGGGGTGGGGGTGCTTCATATGCGATCGGCGTGCCCTTGTGGGCGCTGAGGTTGGGGGAACCGAAATACGATGGCGATGAAATCACCTGACATGACCGCCGCAATGCAGGCCATGATGAACCCGCGCTCGGTTGCCGTTATCGGCGCGACGGAACGTCCGGACGCTTCTTCGAGCTATGTCATGCGCAACCTGATGGCGTTCGGCTTTTCCGGCACCATCATCCCGGTGCATCCGAAGGCCGATCAGGTCTTCGGCATCCCGGCCATTCCCGCGCTCGACCGGCTCGACACGCCCGCCGATGTCGCCGTCATCGGCATCGGCGCAACGCATGTTCTGGGCGCACTCGAAGCGGCAGGCAAAGCCGGCACGAAGGCCGCCGTCGTGCTGGCCAGTGGCTTTGCCGAGACTGACGACGAAGGCAAGGCGCGCCAGCAGGCGCTGATCGAAATCGCCGAGAAATACGGCATGGCGATCTGCGGGCCGAACTGCCTCGGCCTGTTCAATCTCTCAAGCGGTGCGGCACTCTATTCGTCGACCCTGTCGCCCAATCTTCGCAAGGGCGGCCTCGCGCTGCTTTCCCATTCCGGGGCCAGCGCCATCGCGCTCGCCAATACAGGCCGTTTCGGCCTCAGCCACATCGTCTCGTCCGGCAACAGTGCTGCGACCGACATTCCCGATTATCTCGCCTATCTCGCCTCCGACGAAGCGACCCGCGTCGCAGGCGTCGTGCTCGAAGCGATCCGCGATCCAAAAGCCTTCTCAGCGGCGATGCAGGCCATGCATGCCGCAGGCAAGCCAGTGATCGCGCTGCGCGCCGGGCGCTCGGCTAAAGGCTCGGCTGCGACCGCCGCTCATACCGGCGCGCTCGCTGCCGCCAACGAGGCCTATGAAGCCTTCTTCCGCCGCAGCGGCGTGATCGAAGTTTCCGACATGGACGCCTTCGTCGAGACGGCCTCGCTCTGCCTGTCGCTGAAGGCAAAACCGCGCGCCAGGGGCGTTGCGGTGGTCGGCGTCAGCGGCGGCGGCGTGGCGCATGTCTCCGACATCGCCTCCGAGATCGGCCTGGAACTGCCCGAACTTGCCACTGAGACGAAAGCCGGGTTGAAGGTTTTGCTGCCGGCCTTCGCCACGCCGCAGAACCCGGTCGACACCACCGGCATCGTCTTCGCCGACGGATCGATTTACGCCCGCGTTCTGGAGACATTGGCCAATGACCCGTCGATAGGCCTGATCGTTGCGTCCCAGGACGCGCCTGTCGGCCTCGACGCGGGCGGTGCCGCCGAATATGTCGGCATCGCCGAGGCCGTTGCGGGCTATGCGCGCAACGCCACGGTGCCGGCCGTCTTCATGAGCAATCTGTCGTCTGGTCATCATCCTGCGGTGCGCGCCGTGCTCGACGGCGTCCCCGTGCTCAACGGGACACGCGCGGCCCTGACGGCGATCCGCAACATGGTCGAGCCGCCGGTTCTTCGCGCTGCCATATCGCCCGCCGTCGAACTGGCTCCTGCAGGCGATCCATGGGCGAAGCGTCTCGCTGCCGGCGATAAACTCACCGAGCGCGAGGCCAAGGAATTGCTCGCCTCCTGCGGCCTGCGGGTCACGAAGGAACGGCTTGCAACCACGGCGGACGAAGCTGCCGCCGCCGCGCTGGAAATCGGCTTTCCCGTCGTGCTGAAAATTGAATCGCCGGATATTTTGCACAAGACCGAGGCCGGCGGCGTGCGGCTGAACATCGCTTCTGAAGCCGAAGCAAGGCAGGCGTTCGACGCCATCATGGCGTCTGCACGCGCCTATGCGCCCGCCGCCGAACTGCGCGGCGTCGTCGTGCAGGAAATGGCCGGTCGCGGCGTCGAGGCGCTGATCGGCCTGGTTCGGCATGAGCCGTTCGGGCTCGGCATCGTCGTCGGTGTCGGCGGCGTGCTGGTCGAACTGGTCAAGGACGCCGCCTTCGACCTGCTGCCCATCGATCGGGCTGCCGCCGAAGCGCTGATCGACCGAACCCGCCTCGGCCATATTCTCGCCGGCCATCGCGGCGCGCCGGCAGCCGACCGCGAAGCGCTGGTGGAAGCGATGCTCGCGCTATCACGCTTCGCCGACCACTACGGCCATCTGGTCGAGGCGGTGGATCTCAATCCTGTCGTGGTGTTTGAAAACGGCAAGGGCGCCTGCGCGCTCGATGCGCTGGTGATCGCGGTAGGCAGCGACCTTGGATTTCTGTAGGAAAGAATTTTATCCGATTTCCACCCAACCTATTGATTTTACTTACACCGAATATTTTTTCACGCCCGATTTATCCCCACCCCAAACACCTCCCGCATAATCTCCGCGTCGCCCTCACGGGAACACGGGTCATGAACCGGATGAGCGTGGAGGGGACAGCGTCCGGGCGGTGGCACTGCGGTGGTGCTGCTGGGTGATGAACCCCTAAGCCCGGGTCTTAGCGGCGGCTGGCCACGCGAATGTGGAGGCGACTGAGCGGGACAAGAGCGTCGGCGGGCGCATGGCAAGCGTCACATAAACATAAAAAGACAGGCGCAAGCCATGCGTCCGCTTTCCCACCCTCTCAGAGGGAGTTCTTTGACAATGGCCGGATGCGAAAGCAGGCGCGGCGATGATGAAGTGCGAGCGCAGCGAGCCTCGAAGGGCGCCCCTAAGCGGCAACCTCTCCAACGGAAGGCGAAGCTGAAGCAGCGTCGACTTTCACCATCAGCGCCGCGCGCCTCTTCTCATAACGCTCCACCGCCGCAAGCTTGACATGGCCGAAGCCGCGAACCTCTTCCGGCAGCTTCGCCAGCTCGATCGCAGTCGCGTGATTGTCCGCCGACAGCCGCGCCGACAAATCTTCCATCATGGCAAAATAGTCGGCGATCAGTTGCCGCTCCATGCGGCGTTCCTCGGTGCGGCCGAACGGGTCGAAGCGTGTGCCGCGCAGGCGCTTGAACCGCACCAGAATACCGAAGACCGGCCCCATCCACGCCCCGAAGGCAATCTTGCCGGGATGGCCGGTGCGCGGATCGATGCGCGAGATCATCGGCGGGGCGAGGTGGTATTTCAGCGTAAAATCGCCCTCGAACTGTTCGGCCAGTTTTTGCGCGAAGGAGTGATCGCGGTGGAGGCGGGCGACCTCGTATTCGTCCTTGTAGGCCATCAGCTTGAACGCACCATGCGCGACGGCCAGGCCGAAATCGGCATCAGCCTTGCGGGCCTTTTCGACCAGCGCCCGGTAGCGCCCGGCATAGGCGGCGTCCTGATAGGCGGTCAGGAATTCAGCGCGCCGCGCCACGATTTCATTGAGCGTCTCCGGCTTTGCCGCTTCCGGCCCGACATGAGCCGCCTTGGACACGGTACCCGGATCGACCGCCGCGCGCCGGCCCCAGCCGAAGGCGGCGCGGTTCATGGCGACGCCTGCGCCGTTCATCTCGATCGCCTTGTCGAGCGCATCCAGGCTGATCGGCACTACCCCGCGCTGCCAGGCATTGCCGAGCAGGAACATGTTGGCGGCGATTGCGTCGCCCAGAAGCGCCGTGCCCAGCTTCGTGGCAGAGACCAGCGACAGCGCGTTCTCACCGGCCGCCTGCCGAAGCTGCTTCAGCGTCGCTTCCTGCCGAAAATCGATGGCGGTGTTTTTGACGAAGGAGGCGGTCGGCGCGAAATGGTCGTCCAGCACCAGTTTCGTGCGGCCATTGGCGACGGTGGCGAGCGAACCGGCCGACGCCGCCACGACGATGTCGAAGCCAAGTATCAGGTCGGCTTCGCCGGGGCCGATGCGGATGGTGTTAAGCGACGCGGGGTCGCGCGCCAGCCTTATATGCGAGGTCACCGCGCCGTTCTTCTGCGCTAGCCCGGTTTGATCGAGGGTCAGCAGGCCGAGCCCGTCGAGATGCGCTGCCTGCGAGAGAATGGCGCTGACGGTGATGACACCGGTGCCGCCGATGCCGGCCAGCAACATGTTGTAGGGCCGGTCGATAGCCGGCAAAACAGGCATCAGCAGGTCGGAGAAATCGGCTTCTCTCGCCTTGCCCTTCGGCTTGCGCACCTGCCCGCCCTCGACCGTCACGAAGCTCGGGCAAAAGCCCTTGATGCAGGAGAGGTCGGTGTTGCAGCTCGACTGGTTGATGGCGCGCTTGCGGCCGAATTCGGTTTCTTTCGGCTCGATGGAGATGCAGTTGGAAACGGCGGAACAATCGCCGCAGCCCTCGCAGACCAGTTCGTTGATGAAGGCGCGCTTCGGCGAAACGGGAAACGCGCCGTGCTTGCGCCGGCGGCGCTTTTCCGCCGCGCAAACCTGATCGAAGACCAGCACGGTGACGCCCTCGATCTCGCGCAATTCGCGCTGTGCCGCATCGAGTTCGTCGCGGTGATAGATTGTGACGCCACGCGGCAGCACGCCTTCCCAGGCTTCCGGCTTTTCGGAAACGACGACGACGCGCTTGGCGCCCTCCGCCAGCACCTGATCGACGATGCCGGGCACGGTCACCTCGCCGTCGTGGCGCTGGCCGCCGGTCATGGCGACGGCATCGTTGTAGAGGATCTTGTAGGTGGCATTGACCTTGGCCGCGATCGCCGCGCGGATCGCCAGCAGGCCGGAATGGAAATAGGTGCCGTCGCCCATGTTGACGAAAATGTGCTTCTCGTCGGTGAAGGGCGACAGGCCGATCCAGGCGCCGCCTTCGCCGCCCATCTGGGTGAAAGTGGAGGTGTTTCGATCCTCGACGCCGATTACCATCATGTGGCAGCCGATGCCGGTCGAGGCGCGGCTGCCCTTGGGCACGACGGTGGAGATCGAATGCGGGCAGCCGGAGCAGAAATAAGCCTCGCGCTTCAGCGCGATCGCCTCGGCGGGAACGGCTGCCGCGATCTCTTCGACGCGGCTGGCATTGGCGGCCAGCGCCTTGTCCGGCTTGCCGAGGCGCGACATCACTGCACGGGCGACCACGACGGAATTGATCTCGCCGATCGACGGCAGCAGCGGTGCGCCTTTCTCGTCGGCCTTGCCGGTGACGCGCGGGCGGCGGTCCGCAGGCATGTTGAACAGCAGCGACTTGATCTGCTCTTCGATCACCGGCCGCTTTTCCTCGACCACGAGAATCTCGTCCAGGCCGTTGGCAAAGGCGCGAAGACCTTCCGGCTCCAGCGGCCAGACCAGCCCGACCTTGTAGAGGCGTATGCCGAGCGCGGCGGCTCGCTTTTCGTCGATGCCGAGTGCGGATAGTGCGCCGAGCAGGTCGAGCCACGACTTGCCGGTCGAGACGATGCCTAGCCGCGCCTTGCCGTTGCCTCGGACGCGGTCGATGGCGTTGGCGCGCGCGAAGGCATGAACCGCTTCCAGCTTGTGCTCCAGCCGCCGCTCCATCGCATGCGGGCCGTCGGGCCAGCGCAGCGACAACCCGTCGCCGGGAAGCACGAGATCAGGCATGGCGATCGAAAGCCCATCGGGCGAGACATCGACGGTTGCTGTGCATTCGACGATCTCGGTCTGGCATTTGAAGCCGACCCAGGCGCCGGAATAGCGGCTCATCGCCCAGCCCAGAAGGCCGTAGTCGATATATTCGCCGACGCCGCCCGGCGACAGCATCGGCACCATAGCCGAGATGAGGTTGTGCTCGCTCTGATGCGCCAGTGTCGAGGAAACCGCGCCATGGTCGTCGCCGGCCAGCAGCAGCACGCCGCCATGGCGGTCGGTGCCGACGGCATTGGCGTGGCGGATGACGTCTATCGAGCGGTCGACGCCCGGTCCCTTGCCGTACCACATGGAAAAAACGCCGTCGTAGCGGGAGCCGGGAAACATGCCGGTCTGCTGCGTGCCCCAAACGGCGGTTGCAGCCATGTCCTCGTTCAGGCCGGGATGGAAGACGACGTGATTGGCCTTCAGATATTTGCCGGCACGCGCCATCTCCCGGTCGAAGCCGGCCAGCGGCGAGCCGCGATAGCCGGAGACATAACCGGCGGTGTTGAGGCCGGCGGCAAGGTCGCGCAGGCGCTGCATCATCGGCAGGCGAACCAGCGCCTGCGTGCCCGAAACGAGGATGCGCCCGCGCTCCAGCGCGTAGCGGTCGTCGAGGCTTACCCCGTCCCGCATTGGCGAGGGCGCTTTGTCATGTTGCGTGGCTGAAACGGTGGCTACGGACATGATTTGCTCCGTCAGGCGGAAGGATCGGGTGGCGCGATGTCGAAGACGCGCCCGCGATTGAGGATGTTGTTCGGGTCGAACGCGGTCTTCAGCCGCCGCATCGCTGCAAGCTCGGCGTCGCTGCGAACAAGCGGCAGCCAGCGCTTCTTGTCGAGGCCGATGCCATGCTCGGCCGACACGCCGCCGCCAGCAGCGGCGACGCCGCGATAGATGATGTCGTACGCGGCGGACGGTTCGACCGTGCGCACCTGATAGTGCAGATTGCCGTCGCCCAGATGGCCGAAGACATAGATGTTCGCGCCGGCATCAATAGCGCGGATCGCGGTTTCGGTTTGCGCGAGAAACGCCTGCATCCGCGCCAGCGGCAGGCTGACATCGACGCCGATCAGTCCCTTCATTGCGAACAGGAAGGGATTGACGCTTTCGCGTACGGCCCAAAGCGCATGGAACTCGCGCGGCGATTGCGAAACGACGACGTCGCTGACGATGCCGTCTTCCACGGCCTGCATCAGCACTTCGGCGAAGCGCTCGCCGTCACGATCCGGCTCGTTGCCCTGGATCTCGGTCAGCACATAGACCGGCGAGCCTGCAGGCAATGGCGCGGGTGCTGCCATGCTGGGTATCATGTCGTCATAGAGCGGCGCGAAATTCACCTCATAGGCCGAAAGCAACGGCCCGAGTTTTTGCCGCAGCAGCCCGAGCAGCGCGATTGCGGCTTCGAATGAAGGCAGTGCGCAAAAGGCATTGACCTCCGAAAGCGGCTTGGGATGCAGCCTGAGCGCGGCGCGCGTGACGACGCCGAGTGTGCCTTCGGTGCCGATGAAAAGCTGGTTGAGATCGTAGCCGGAATTGTCTTTCGGCAGGCCTTTCAGCGAGGTCAGCACGCTGCCATCGGCCAGCACTGCCTCCAGCCCCAGAACCTGCGCGCGATACATGCCGTAGCGCAGCACGCGGATGCCGCCGGCATTGGTGGCGATGTTGCCGCCGACGGTAGCCGAGCCGCGCGCGCCGATGTCGACGCCGAACATCAGGCCGGCATTGTCAGCGGCCTCTTGGACGGCCTGCATCGTAGCACCCGCCTGCACGGTGATGGTCGCTGCCTCTCGATCAGGAATGCCAAGCCCTGTCATCCGCTCAAGCGACAGCACAATTTCACCGGGCTGCACGCGTGCCGAACCAGCAAGCCCGGTGCGCCCGCCTTGCACCACGACAGGCTGGCCGAGGCGGTTGCAGGCGGCCATCGCTATCGCTACGCCTTCGGTATCGCGCGGGCGCAGCACAATTTCAGGCAATGCGCCGAGCTTGCCGTCAGGATCGTCGCGGTAACGTTCGTCGACGGCGGGGCCGGCAAGAATGTCGCCCGCGTCGAGCTTGCCGTTGAGTTCGGACAGAAGCCGATCGCCTTCGAGACTCATGAACGTCAGGAACCGCGCTGAAGAGAGAAGGTTTCGGCTCGCGGGCTGGCTCTTTGCGAGCGTCCGTAACCACGCGCCAAAAAGACCCGACGAAATGCCTGACTGGACACGCTTGCCACCTGTTGAAGCCGTTATCGATCAACCATATTCTCGAGCGGCTATTTGTCAAACCTATATTCATTAAAAAGATATGGCTTTCCGCGTCGCTTCGTGGCATCCATCACAAAGCCAAGGGACGGAGCATATGATCCTCAAATACGATGAAGTCGTGCGGTCGGGCGTGGCCAAGCAGGTCGCCGACAACATCCGCTCGGCCATTATGGACGGCAGGCTCAAGATCGACGAGCGCCTGCCGACAGAGGAAGAACTGGCAAAAAGCTTCGGCATTTCCCGGCCGACGGTGCGCGAAGCGCTGAAGCGCCTTGCCGCGGAAAATCTCATTCGCTCAAGGCGTGGCCCGACCGGCGGCAACTTCGTCACGCGGCCCGATCCCGAGGGGCTTTCCGCGGCCATCACCGGGGCTGCCACATTGCTGGTTGGCATCGGCGCCTTCGACATCGACGAGATCATCACCGCGCGCCTCGAAACCGAGACGATCTGCTGCCGGTTGGCTGCGGCCAATCGCACGGATGCCGATATCGAGGCGCTGGAAGCGGAAATCCGCGTCCAGCTCGATGAGACCATTTCGGACGAAGCCTTCTGCGCTTCCGACGTGCGCTTCCATCGCGCGCTGGTGAATTCGGCCGGCAACGGCCCGCTCAATCTGATGATGTACACGGTGGTTGAGGCCTTCATGCCCATCACCAACATGATCGTTTCGCGGGTGCGCGATCGCCGCGCCGTCGCCGGCTTCCACAAGCAGCTGGCATCAGCCATTAAAAACCGCGATGCGGCCAGGGCAACGGAAGCGCTCGCCGCCATGCTCGCCTATCTGCGCGACAACTATTCCACCAGTCTCGAACGGCGCGAGCGCGCACTGGCCGCCCGCGCCTGAGGGCGTCACTGCCCTCGAAACAACCACCGGATAATTTGGAGGTACCATGTCCGATACGTTCACCGCACTCATGATCGAAGACGAAGGCGGCAAGCCCAAGGCTGCGTTCAAGCAGATCACCATTGCCGATCTTCCCGACCATGACGTGCTGGTCGAGGTCGCCTTCTCGACGCTCAACTACAAGGATGGTCTCGCCGTTTCCGGCAAGGGCCGCATCGCCCGCAAACTGCCGATGGTTGCCGGCATCGATATCGCCGGCACGGTGGTCGAATCGCGCTCCGACAAATGGAAGGCGGGCGACAAGGTCGTACTCAATGGCTGGGGCCTGTCGGAGACCGAATGGGGTGGCTACACGCGCTTCCAGCGCGTCAAGCCGGAATGGCTGATCCGCCTGCCCGACGCCTTCAGTCTGCAGGACGCAATGGCCATCGGAACCGCCGGCTATACGGCGGCCCTTTGCGTCGATGCGCTCGAAGCCTGGGGCACGATCGCCGCCGACCAGCGCGAGGTGCTGGTGACGGGTGCTGCCGGCGGCGTCGGCTCGACGGCGATCGCGCTGCTCGCCAAGCGCGGCTACAAGGTGACCGCCGCGACCGGCCGGCCGGAAACGCATGATTATCTGACAAAGCTTGGCGCGACGGCTTTTGTCGATCGCGCCACGCTGTCCGAAAAGGGCGGCCCCTTGCAGAAGGAGCGCTGGGCCGGTGCCGTCGATTCCGTCGGCTCAACCACGCTGGCGAATGTTCTCTCGCAGACCGTCTATGGCGGCGCGGTTGCGGCCTGCGGCCTTGCCGGCGGCGCCGATCTGCCGGCAACCGTGCTGCCGCATATCCTGCGCAGTGTTGCCCTTCTCGGCGTCGATTCCGTCATGGCGCCGATTGCCAAGCGCGAAAAGGCGTGGGAGCGGCTGGCCCGCGATCTCGACCGTGAAGCGCTTTCCAGCATCACCCGTGTCGAGCCAATGTCCAGGCTGCCGGAACTTGCCAACGAGATTCTGGCCGGCCAGGTGCGCGGCCGCGTGGTCATTGAGATCGGCAAGTAAGCTTTTTGCATGCCCACGACCCTTCCGGAGTCGCGGGATTCATTTTCGCTGGTCGCAACGCTGGCGACCCCCTCTCCCCGTTTTTCACGGGGAGAGGGTAAGGGTGAGGGGCAGCGCCAAACCCACGATTAGACGATGCCGCCGCTTCCGCCCGCAACCGCCGGCCGTTCCGCCGCGACTTTCGCGCGGTAGCCGGCTGCCCGGTAGGCGGCAACCGGGTCGATTGCCCCACCTGAATCGAGGCGCGCCATGGCAAGGATCGGCTCGACGTCGGTGCGATAGGCCGTCTTCAGCGTCTGCGTCGCCATCAGCGCATCGTTCGCATCCTGAAAGCCTTCCAGCGCCTTGCGGTCCACCAGCAATGCGGCGGCGTACGCGCGCTGGACCTCGATCGCCGACAGCATCAGGCTTTCGATCGGGTCAGTCACATTGTGGCTCTGGTCGAGCATATGGGCGGGGTCGAATCCCTTGGTGTTGTTCAGCTCGGCATCGACCAGTTCGTTGAAAATCAGGAACAGCCGGTAGGGATCGATCGAGCCGGCATCGAGATCGTCGTCGCCATATTTCGAATCGTTGAAATGAAAACCGCCGAGTTTGCCGAACTGGATCAGGCGGGCGACGATCATCTCGATATTGACGTTGGGCGCATGATGGCCGAGGTCGACGAGGCAGTGGGCCTTCGGCCCGAGTTCCTGCGCGATCAGGTAGTTGGTGCCCCAGTCCTGCACGACGGTGGAATAGAAGGCCGGCTCATACATCTTGTGCTCGGTGAACAGCCGCCAGTCGTCCGGCAGCTCGGCATAGACCGCCTTCATCGCATCGAGATAGCGCTCGAACTGCCTGGTGAAATTCACCTGGCCGGGAAAGTTGGAGCCGTCGCCGATCCACACCGTCAGCGCCTTCGAGCCGATCGTCTTGCCGATCTCGATGCATTCCAGATTATGCTCCACCGCCTGCTGCCGCGTGGCGGCATCGGCATGCGACAGCGAGCCGAATTTGTAGCTGAGCTTTTGGTCCCGCGCGTCCGAAAACGTGTTGGAGTTCATCGCGTCGAAGCCGAGCCCGAAGCGGCTTGCCGCCTGCTTCAGCCGGTTGGCGTCGGCCTTGTCCCACGGAATATGCAGCGAGAACTTTGGGGTCGCCTGCGTCAACTGCTGGATGACGGCGCAATCCTCGATCTTGTCAAAAATGTCGCGCGGCTCGCCGGCGCCCGGAAAGCGCGCAAACCGCGTGCCGCCGGTGCCGACACCCCAGGACGGCACGGCGACCTTGAACGCCGCCACCTTGTCGCGGATCGCGTCGATGGCAATGCCACGCCGGTCCAGCCGCTCGCCGAGTGAGGCGTAGTCGCGGGTCAACTCGGCGCGCCGCTTCTCGTTTTCGCTTTCGACGATATCGGCGGAGATGATAGTTTCCGTCACTTATGCCTCCCAAGTCTTGTCATGCCGGCGCTGCCCCTCACCTGCCTGCCGGCATCCTCTCCCCGTATAGTGACGGGGAGAGGAAGAAGCTCCAGCGCTGACGCCCCCTCTCCCCGTTTTTCACGGGGAGAGGGTAAGGGTGAGGGGCGGCGCAAAGGTCGAAGTCTACCGCAGTTTACCGCGTAAAACTCTGCGCATTCCCAGCATCGACATTGACGATGTTGCCCGTAGACTTCGCCGACATATCCGACACGAAGAAGAACACGGCCTCCGCAATGTCTTCGGGGTAGACGCTGAGCTTCAACATCGAGCGCTTGCGGTAATGCTCCTCCAGTTCGTCCGGGCTCATATTGTAGGCGGCGGCGCGCTGCTCGCGCCACTCGCCGGTCCAGATTTTCGAGCCGCGCAGCACTGCGTCGGGGTTGACCGTGTTGACCCTTATGCCGAACTCCGCACCCTCCAGCGCCAGGCAGCGGGCGAGATGGATTTCGGCGGCCTTGGCGGTGCAATAGGCCGACGCGTTGGGCGAGGCGGCGAGGCCGTTCTTGGAGGCGATGAAGACGATGGCGCCGCCGGTCTTCTGCTTTTTCATCAGGCGGAAGGCCTCGCGGGCAACGAGGAAATAGCCGGTCGACAGGATATCCATGTTGCGGTTCCACATCGACAGTTCCGTCTCATCGATGGGCGCGGAGGATGAGATTCCGGCGTTGGAGATCAGGATATCGATGCCGCCGAACTCTTGCGCGGCGGCGGTGAAGGCGTCGATGACGTCCTGTTCGCGGGTCACATCGAGTCGCACGCTGCGCACGACATCGGCCGTATGCCGGCTGGCGAGATCGTCATTGGCAGCAGTCAGCGCGCTTTCGTCGATATCGGCCAGCACCACGCAGGCGCCGTCACGAAGCAGGCGCTCGGCGGTGGCTTTGCCGATGCCGCCGGCGCCGCCCGTCACAAGTGCGACCTTGCCGGCCAGCGGCTTCGGCCTGGGCAGGCGCTGGAGCTTGGCTTCCTCCAGCACCCAGTATTCGATGTCGAAGGCCTCCTGCTCGGGCAGGCCCATATAGAATGAAACGCTCGACGCGCCGCGCATGACATTGATGGCGTTGACGTAGAATTCCGCCGAAATGCGTGCCGTCGCCTTGTCCTTGGCGAAGGTGATCATGCCGACACCGGGCACTAGGTAGACGACCGCATTCGGGTCGCGCATCGGCGGACTTTCGGGCCGCTTGCAGCGCTCGTAATAGGCTGCATGACCCTTGCGATATTCCTCGATCGCCGTGCCGAGGCCGGCTAGCGTCTTGTCGAGATCGGGCCTTGCCGGGTCGAAATCGACCACCAGCGGGCTGATCTTGGTGCGCAGGAAATGGTCGGGGCAGCTCGTGCCGAGGGCGGCCAGCGGCTGCATGTCGCGCGCGGCGACGAATTCCAAGACAGTGGGCGAATCGTCGAAATGCCCGACCTTGCGCTCGGCAGCCGAGATCATGCCGCGTATCGCCGGCATAAGCTTCGCGGCAATCGCCTTGCGCTCAGCCGCTGGGAGCGTCGGGCGCACTTCACCACCGAAGGCCGCCTTGCCGACGCTCTTCTCCTCGAACCATTCGATCGCCCGGTTGATGATGCGGATCGTCGTCTCGTAGCATTCCTTTGCCGTGTCGCCCCAGGTGAACAGGCCATGGCTCTCCAGCACGACGCCGGTGGCCTTCGGGTTTTCGCGGCAGAATTTTTCCAGCCATAGCCCGAGTTCGAAGCCGGGCCGCTTCCAGGGCAGCCAGCCGATTTCGCCGCCGAAAATCTGCTGCGTCAATTCCTTGCTGTTCTTCGCGGCGGCAATGGCGATCACCGCGTCCGGGTGCATGTGGTCGACATGTTTTTGCGGCACATAGGCATGCAGCGGCGTGTCGATGGAGGCGGCGCGCGGATTGAGATTGAAGGTGCAGTGGGGCAGGTAGCCCACCATCTCGTCCTCGAACGCGACGCCGCGATAGAGGCCTTTCAGCGCCTCGAGCTTGTCCATGTAGAGCGTGGCGAAGCCGTCGAGCTTGATGGTGCCGACATCGCCGCCCGAGCCCTTCACCCACAGGACCTCGACCTCTCCGCCGGTCAGCGGGTCCTTCTCCATCGCCTTGGCCGAAGTGTTGCCGCCGCCGTAATTGGTGATGCGCTTGTCGGAGCCGAGCAAGTTGGAGCGGTAGAGCAGGCGCTGCGCTTCCGACATGGATGCCGCCTTGGCCTCGTCCCAAAGGTTGGCGAGGCGCTTGGCTGTGCGCGTTTCGAGCATTTTCCATCCTCCCAGAGCCGCGCGGCGGCAGCGCGTAATTTGCCCAAGGCTTTCATGATCGGGCCATTACTGTCAATCAAAAACGATCATGTTCGATCATATTGCGCTGCACAATGAAATAAAATGACTGAAGTTGATTGACAGTGACCGGTATGAATGACCTAATGACCAGCAACGGGAGGAACCATGCACGAAAAGGAACGCCATCGGATCATTCTGTCGGCCATCCAGGAAAAGCCTGTGGTGACGGTGCAGGAAATGGTCGATCTGACGGAATCGTCGGAGGCGACGATCCGGCGCGATATTGCGGCACTCCATGTGCAGAAGCGGCTGCGCCGCGTTCGTGGCGGCGCCGAGGCGATCAATCCGCCGCAGTTCATCGGTCTTGCCGGCCGGCCCTTTTCCGTCAATGAAACGCTCAATGCTTCCAAGAAGCGGGCGATCGCCCGCGAGGCGGTCGAGCTTTGCGCCGATGGCGAGCCGATCATCATCAATGGCGGCACCACCACTTTCCAGATGGTGCATTTTCTCACCAACCGGCGCATGCCGATCTTCACCAATTCGTTTCCGATCGCCGAGCACCTGCTCAAGCATTCCAAGAACACGGTGATGCTGTCGGGCGGCACGATCTACCGCGAGCAGAACATCATCCTGTCGCCCTTCGACAATGACGTGACGCGCAATTTCTATGCGCGGCGCATGTTCATGGGCGCGCAGGGGCTGGGGCCGCTCGGTCTGATGGAAGGCGATCCGCTGCTGATCCAGGCCGAGCAGAAGCTGATCGACCAGGCCGACGAACTGGTCGTGCTGGTCGATTCGTCGAAATTCCGGCAACGCTCGAGCCTGATCCTGTGCGGCCTGGCGCGCATCACCACCGTCATCACCGACGACGGCATTGAGGACCGCGAAGCCAAGATGCTGGAGGACGCAGGCGTCAATCTGATCGTGGCGAAAAACACGGCATCGAAAATGGAGGAATCTTCGCTGCAGGCGTGAGGGATTTCCCGGTCGCAGCGCTGATGGAATACAACGTCAAAGGGAGGAACTCGATGAACATCTTGAAGAAACTGATGGTGACCGCAGCACTTTCGGCCGCCATGTTCGCCTCAGCCGCGCATGCCGAAAGCATCAAGATCGCGCTGGTCGTCAAGTCGCTCGGCAACGGCTTCTTCGACGCCGCCCACACCGGCGCGCAGGAAGCCGCCAAGGAACTCGGCGATGTCGAGATCATCTATACCGGTCCGACCAAGGCGACCGCCGAAGCCCAGATCGAGGTGATCAATTCGCTGATCGCCCAGAAGGTCAACGCCATTGCCATCTCGGCCAATGACCCGGACGCGCTCGTGCCGGTGCTGAAGAAGGCGATGGAACGCGGCATCACGGTCATTTCGTGGGATTCGGGCGTCGCCAAGGAAGGCCGGCAGCTTCACCTCAACCCGTCGGCCACCGACCTGATCGGCAAGACGATCATCAAGCTCGCCGCCGACTATCTGCCTGAAGGCGGCGATGTCGCGATCCTGTCGGCATCTTCGACGGCCACCAACCAGAACGCCTGGATCGAAGCGGCCAAGAAGGCGCTGCCGACCGACTTCCCGAAGATCAATCTCGTCGCCACCGTCTATGGCGATGACGACTCGGCCAAGAGCACCGACGAAGCCAAGGGCCTGCTGAAAAGCTATCCCGGCCTGAAGGCGATCATCGCGCCGACGACGGTGGGCGTGGTTGCCGCCGCGCAGGTGGTGACCGACGAGAACCTGATCGGCAAGGTCAATGTCACCGGCCTGGCGCTGCCGTCGGAGTTCAAGAAGTTCATCGACAACGGTGCTTCGCAGGCCGTCGCCTTGTGGAACCCGATCGACCTTGGTTATTCGGCTACCTATCTCGCCTATGACCTCGCGGTGAAGAAGGATGAGGCCAAGCCGGGTGCCGAACTCTCGATCGGCCGCGTCGGCAAGATCACGCTCGACGATGACAATTCCGCGCCGATGGCTGATCCCTTCACCTTCGACAAGTCGAACATCGAGAAGTTCTCGAAGATCTATTGATCTTCGGCACTCCGCTTTACCCTCCCCGCCGTGGGGAGGGTCTGCGAGCTGCTTCGCAAGGCGAAGAAGGCGAGACGGGGTGTATCGAGACCGCATAGCAGGATACCGTAATGCTTGCCGACCCCCACCCCGCTCGCATCGTTCGCGACCCGCCCCGTGAGGGGGAGGGTAAGACGCCGCTTCTGACGCTCTCGGGCATCAGCAAAAGCTTTCCCGGCGTGCGGGCGCTGCACGATGTCGCCCTGTCGCTCTATCCGGGACAGGTGACGGCGCTGATCGGCGAAAACGGTGCCGGCAAATCGACGCTGGTGAAAATCCTCACCGGCATCTATCAGCCCGACGCCGGCGAAATCAACGTTGCCGGCGCGGCAGTAAACTTGCCGACCGCCCACGCCGCCTTTGAGCGCGGCATCACCGCGATCCATCAGGAAACGGTGCTGTTCGACGAACTGTCCGTCGCCGAAAACATCTTTCTCGGCCACGCGCCAAAGACGCGTTTCGGCACCATCGACTGGGGCACAATGCGCAGCCAGGCGCGGGAAGTGCTGGACGCCATGGGTGCTGCCCATATCGATCCCGATACGCGGCTGAAGGATCTCGGCATCGCCAACAAGCATCTGGTCGCCGTCGGGCGCGCAATGTCGATCGACGCGCGCATCGTCATCATGGACGAGCCGACCGCCGCCCTCTCGGCCAAGGAGATCGAAGAGCTTTTCCTGCTCATCGAATTCCTGAAAGGCGACGGCAAGGCGGTGCTGTTCATCAGCCACAAATTCGATGAGATCTACCGCATCGCCGACCGCTACACCGTGTTCCGCGACGGCGAAATGGTGGGCGAGGGGCTGCTGAAAGACACCAGCCAGGGCGACATCGTCAAGCTGATGGTCGGCCGCTCCGTCGACCACATCTTCCCGCAGCGCGAGGCCCATATCGGCGCGCCGGTGCTGAAAATTTCCGGCCTGTCGCACCCGACCGAATTCGACGACATCGGCTTCGAATTGCGCAAGGGCGAAATCCTCGGCTTCTACGGGCTGGTCGGCGCCGGGCGCAGCGAAGTCATGCAGGCAATCGCCGGCATCACCCGCACAAGCCGCGGTTCGATCACGCTGGAAGGCGAAGCGATTGCGCCGAGATCGGCCGCGGATTCCATCGAAAAGGGCATCGTTTACGTGCCGGAAGAGCGCGGCAAGCAGGGTGTGGTCATCGGTATGCCGATCTTCCAGAACGTGTCGCTACCCTCGCTGAAGCGCACCTCCAAATCCGGCCTCCTGCGTCTTGCCGAGGAATTCGCGCTGGCGCGCAAATACACCGAGCGGCTCGACCTGCGCGCCGCCTCGCTCAGCCAGGATGTCGGCACGCTGTCCGGCGGCAACCAGCAGAAGGTGGTCATCGCCAAATGGCTCGCCACAGCGCCCAAGGTCATCATCCTCGACGAGCCGACCAAGGGCATCGACATCGGCTCCAAGGCGGCGGTTCATGGCTTCATGGCCGAGCTCGTCGCGCAAGGGTTGTCGGTCATCATGGTCTCCTCCGAACTGCCGGAAATCCTCGGCATGTCTGACCGCGTCGTCGTCATGCGCGAGGGACGCATCGTGGCGGTTCACGAAAACAAGGGGCTCGACGCCGAGACGCTGGTGCGCACGGCGGCGGGGATTGTCGCCCAATGAACGCCCTTCTGAAAAATCGCGAAATCTGGCTGCTGGCTGCGATCCTGTTGCTCATCGGCCTGATCTCGACCCGCTACGGCGCTTTCGCCAGCCCGCGCAATCTCGCCAATGTCTTCAACGACACGTCGATCCTGATGATCCTCGCACTCGGCCAGATGGTGGTTATCCTCACGCGCTCGATCGATCTTTCCATGGCCTCCAACCTCGCTTTCACCGGCATGGTGGTGGCGATGATCAACGCGGCGTACCCCGCGGTACCGGTGCCGCTGCTCATGCTGATAGCCGCCGGCGTCGGCCTCGCGCTCGGCGTCTTCAACGGGGCGCTCGTCTGGAAGCTCGGCATCCCGTCCATCGTCGTGACGCTCGGCACACTCACGATCTATCGCGGCGCGACCTTCGTGATCTCCGGCGGTGCCTGGGTCAATGCTGACAAGATGAGCCCGGCCTTCATCGGCCTCCAGCGAATGCAGATGCTCGGCATTCCGCTGCTGTCGTGGATCGCGCTCGCCGTCATCGCTTCGTTCTTCGTGCTTCTGACGCGCACCCCGCTCGGTCGCTCGTTCTACGCTATCGGCGTCAACCCGACGGCTTCGGTCTATGCCGGCATCGATGTCGGCCGCACCAAATTCGTCGCCTTCTGCATCTCGGGTCTGGTCGCCGGCATTTGCGGTTATCTCTGGGTGTCGCGTTACGTCATCGCCTCCGTCGAGATCGCCAATGGCTACGAGCTCAACATCATCGCCGCCTGCGTCATCGGCGGCATATCGATTGCCGGCGGCATCGGCTCGGTCGGCGGTGCCGTCCTTGGCGCGTTGTTCCTCGGCATCATCAGCTCGGCCTTGCCGCTGATCAACATATCGCCCTTCTGGCAGATGGCGATTTCCGGCAGCGCCATCATCCTGGCTGTCGTGCTTAACGCGCGCGGCGAGCGCCGTCAGGGCCGCATCATTCTCAAGAAGGCGGAAGCAATATGAGTGCGACCGAAACCCCGCACGGACGCCATATCCCCGACCGGCTCGACAGGCCGCTGCGTTCGGCGGTGTTCAGTTGGGAGGCGCTGCTGATCGCGGTCGCCATTTCAATCTTCGCCGTCAACAGCTTTGCCTCGCCTTATTTTCTCGACGCCTGGTCGCTGTCCGACCTGACCTTCAACTTCACCGAAAAGGCGCTGATCGCGCTGGCAATGGCATTGCTGATCATCTCGGGCGAGATCGACCTGTCGGTCGCCGCCATTATCGCGCTCGCCTCGACCATGATGGGCATGGCCGTGCAATTCGGTGTCGGCACATCGGGTCTCGTCGCCATCGGCATCGGCGTCGGGCTTGCCTGCGGCGCATTCAACGGCCTGCTTGTCACCCGGCTCGGCCTGCCGTCCATCGTCGTCACCATCGGCACGATGAGCCTGTTTCGCGGCGTCGCCTTCATCATTCTCGGCGACCAAGCCTACAAGGGTTATCCCGAAAGCTTTGCTTTTTTCGGCCAGGGCTATGTCTGGTGGGTGGTGTCGTTCGAGCTGGTGCTGTTTCTGGGCGCGGCGGTCATCTATTACGTCATCCTCCATCGAACCAGCTTCGGGCGGCGCGTCTTCGCCATCGGCAACAACCCGGTCGCGGCGCAGTTTTCCGGCGTCAGGGTCGAGCGCATAAAGTTCATCCTGTTCTGCCTCACCGGACTGATGTCAGGCATCGCTGCCGTGCTGATCACCTCGCGGCTTGGCTCCACGCGCCCGTCGATTGCGCAGGGCTACGAACTCGAAGTCATCACCATGGTCGTGCTCGGCGGCGTCAGCATTCTTGGCGGCGCCGGCAGCATTCCGGGCGTGGTTTTGGCCGCCCTCATCATGGGGCTGGTCACCTTCGGCCTCGGCCTGCTCAACGTTCCCGGCATCGTCATGTCGATCTTCATCGGCCTGCTGCTCATTCTGGTCATCGCGCTGCCGATCGTCTGGCGGCGTCTCATGAAGGAGCGCCCTGCCTGATGGCCGAAAAATACGCGTTTCGCATGAAGCTCAATCCCGGTATGAAGGCCGAATACAAAAGGCGGCACGACGTGATCTGGCCAGAACTGACGGCGCTTTTGAAGGACGCCGGCGTTTCCGATTATTCGATCCATCTGGACGAGGAGACCAACATTTTGTTCGGCGTGCTGTGGCGCAGGCAGGATCACGGCATGGCCGACCTGCCGAACCACCCGGTGATGAAACGCTGGTGGGCGCACATGGCCGACATCATGGAAACGAAGCCGGATAACGAACCGGTCGCGGTGCCGCTCGAAACCGTTTTTCGCATGGATTGAGCGATGGCCGAACCGCGCCACGTCGCCGTCATCGATATAGGCAAGACCAACGCCAAGGTGGTGGTTGTTGATCTCGACGCCATGGCCGAGATCGACGTTCGCAAGATGCCAAATCGCGTGTCGAATGACGGACTCTATCCGCATCATGACACGGAGCGGCTCTGGGATTTCATCATAGCCAGCCTCTCCGAGCTTGCGCGCAGGCACGCGATAGACGCCATTTCGGTGACCACGCATGGCGCGACGGCTGCATTGCTCGACGAGCGCGGCGAACTCGCTTTGCCAATCCTCGATTACGAGCATGATGGTCCTGATGACCTCGCCGACGACTACGCCGCCGTCCGCCCGCCTTTTGCGGAAAGCGGCACGCCTCGCCTTCCCGGCGGTCTCAATCTCGGCGCTCAGATTTTTTGGCAGTCGAAGACCTTCCCGAAGCAGTTTTCCGCCGTCCGCGCGATCCTTCCCTATCCGCAATATTGGGCTTTCCGTCTGACAGGTGTTCTTGCGACCGAGGTCACCTCACTGGGTTGCCACACCGATCTCTGGAATCCGGCCAGGCGCGATTTCTCGACAATGGTGGACCGCCTGGGCTGGCGCGACCTCATGCCACCGCTGCGATCCGCAAGCGACCGGCTTGGGTCAATCCTTCCCGAGATCGCGGCGCGAACCGGGCTTTCGCCGCGAACGTCGGTCCATTGCGGCATCCACGATTCCAACGCCTCGCTGCTGCCGCATGTTCTCCACCGCAAGCCACCTTTCGCAGTCGTTTCGACCGGCACATGGGTCGTGGCAATGGCGGTCGGCGGAGCGGTGCGCGACCTTGACCCGGCGCGCGATACGCTGGTCAACGTCAACGCACTTGGCGACCCAGTTCCGTCGGCGCGCTTCATGGGCGGACGCGAATATGAGCTGCTTATCGGAAACGATGTTGCGCCGGTGTCCGACGAGGACATCGCTCGCGTCCTCGCCGAAAAACTCATGCTCCTGCCTTCGGTCCAGCAGGGCTCCGGTCCGTTCCCGCAGCGAGCAGCTGAATGGATCGTGCCGAGCGACCTCAAGGCCGGCGAGCGCTCCGCCATCGTTTCGTTCTATCTTGCCCTGATGACCGCGACCTGCCTCGACCTGATCGGCGCTCTCGGCGAGACGATCGTCGAAGGCGGCTTCGCCGACAATCGGCTTTTTCTCGACATGCTCGGTGCCGCGACCGGACGGCCGGTATTCGTCAGCGCCACCAACGCCACCGGCACCAGCCTTGGTGCCGCCGAGCTGGCCTTTTCAGGACGCGCGTGCAGCAATATCGCTCAACGCCGACCGTCAAATGGCGATCTCTTGGCATCCTATGCCGAGGCTTGGCGCTCACGCATTGCGTGAGAACGCATTCCTTCTCGATTCTTCCATCCCGACATCTCGTCCAGCGAAGGGCCTGCAGTATTTTGTGATTTTCGGTATTGAAATATTTTTCATTGAGAAATAGAAATGTTCAAACGCTTTGACACCTGAATACCAATGCACGGGAGGACCGGACAATGTCTAATCCGCAGTTCGCTGCAGAGCTTCTTGATCGCGCCGAGCGGCAGGGGCCTATCACCATCGGTCTTGCCGGGGCCGGGCAGATGGGCACGGACATCGTCGTGCAGGTAGCGCTCATGCCGGGTCTACGCATTGGCGCGATCTCCGAAGTCAGGCCTCAGTCGGCCATCGATGCCGCACTTCTGGCCGGCCACGACCGCTCCGATATCGTGCAGGCCAGTTCCGCCTCGGATATCGACCGCGTCATCGAGGCCGGTAAGGTGGCGATTACCGAAGATCTCCATGCGCTGGCCGCGGCAGGCCGCATCGACGTCATCATCGACGCCACCGGCAATCCCAACATCGGCACGCTGTTTGCGCTCGAAGTGATGAAGAACGGCAAGCACATCGTCATGCTCAATGTCGAGGCCGACATCACCATCGGCCGCTTCCTCAAGGAAGAGGCCCGCAAGGCCGGCGTCGTTTATACGGGTGCCGCCGGCGACGAGCCTGCCTGCACGCTGGAAATCATCGGCTTCGCCAAGAGCCTCGGCTTCGGCATCGTCGCTGCCGGCAAGGGCAAGAACAACCCCCTCAAGATCGACGCCATGCCGGCCGATTACGAAAAGGAAGCAGCTGAGCGCAAGATGAATGCGCGCATGCTGGTCGAGTTCGTCGATGGTTCCAAGACCGCCATCGAAATGGTCGCCATCGCCAATGCCACCGGCCTCGTGCCCGACGTTCCCGGCATGCATGGCCCGACGGCGACGCTGGAGCAGCTTGCCGACGTGCTCTGCCCGAAGGAAGACGGCGGTTTGCTGAACCGCAAGGGCGTCGTCGATTACTCCATCGGCAAGGGCGTCGCGCCCGGCGTGTTCTGCGTCATCGAGACCAAGCATCCCCGCGTGCTGGAGCGCATGATCGACCTGAAGGTCGGCAAGGGTCCGTATTTCACCATTTTCCGGCCCTATCACCTCACCAGCCTTGAAGTGCCGCTGTCGGCAGCCCGCGCCGTTATCTACAAGCGGGCCGACATGGAGCCGCTGGATCATCCGGTGGCGGAAGCCGTTGCCGTCGCCAAGCGCGACCTCGGCGTCGGCCAGTCGCTCGGCATGATCGGCGAGACGGACTACCGCGGTTTTGCCATGACCTGGGAAGACGCGCGCAAGAAGGGCGCGCTGCCGCTCGGCCTTGCCGAACGCGCCAAGGTGGTCAAGCCGCTCAAGGTCGGCGAGTTCCTGACCTACGACAACTGTGTACCTGACGACTCGATGGTGGTAACCCAGATTCGCCGCCGTCTCGATCAGTCGGACGGTCGGTTTGTGACCAGCGCCGTCGCCTGAGAACCTTATGTCCGATGTCGTAATCGGTATCGATGCGTCGACCACCGCGGTGAAGGCGATTGCCTTCACTCGCGACGGTCGCGAATTGGCGCAGTCGCGCGTTGCCTACCCGCTTTCCAATCCGCTGCCCGGTCATTTCGAGCAGGATCCTGAAGACTGGTGGTCAGCCCTCGTGCAGGCTCTCAAAGAGCTTGCAGGTCGCATCGATCCTTCGCGCTTTGCCGCGTTGTCGATCGCCCATCAGCGTGAAACCTTCACGCTCATCGATGGTGCGGGCAAGGCGCTCAACCCTGCCATTCTCTGGCTGGACGAGCGCGCCCGCCCGCAGGTAGCGCGGCTGTCGAAAGAACTCGGACGCGACACCATCACGGCATGGAGCGGCAAGCCGCCGGATCCGACGCCGGCGTTCTACGCCATCGCATGGCTTTCCGAACACAGGCCGGAAGCGGTGCGCAAGGCGCGTGCGGTCGTCGATGTGAACGGCTTCCTGATGCACCGTCTGACCGGCAGGCTCGCCACCAGCACGCCAAGCGCCGATCCGCTGGGCCTGCTCTCGCTCGAAACATCGACCTGGCACCCGACCTTGGTCGAGGCCGCGGGCTTAAGGCTCGATCAGCTTCCCGAAATCATTGCGCCGGGCGAAGTATGTGGCGGTCTGACAGCCGAAGTCGCCAAACTCACCGGCCTGAAGGCGGGATTGCCAATAGTCGCCGGAGCCGGCGACGGCCAGGCCATGGGCCTCGGCATGGGCGTGGTCGAGGCGGGAAAGACCTACCTTTCGCTGGGTTCCGGCGTCGTCAGCGGCGCCTATTCGCGAGATTATCGGACGTCGGAAGGCTTCCGCACGCTGGCATCGCCAACCGGCTCCGGCTTCATGCTCGAAACTGTGTTGCGCTCTGGAATGCAACTCGTCGACTGGATCGTCAGGACGACCGGCGCGGATTCAGCTCCGGCGCTGGAAGTGCTGGCAAAGGACATTTTGCCTGGCAGCGACGGCCTGCTCGTCATGCCCTATTGGGCGGGCGTCATGAGCCCCTATTGGGATGGCGCGGCGCGCGGTTCCATCGTCGGCCTGTCACTTGATCATAAGCCGGCGCATCTGTTTCGGGCGGTTCTGGAAGGCATCGGCTTCGAGCAGGCGATCGCCACCGAAGCCATGGAAACCAGCATCGGCCACAAGTCGCAATCGATGATCGCGGCCGGCGGCGGCACCAATTCGCGCCTGCTGATGCAGATCATGGCGAGCGTGCTCGAGCGGCCGCTGTCGGTTTCACCGGTCAACGAGGCCGCAGCCCTCGGTGCCGGCATGCTTGCGGCCTATGCGGCGGGCTGGTTTCCCTCTGTTGAGGACGCAAGCAGGGCAATGACTGCCCAACCGGACAATCGCGTCGATCCGGTCGCGGAACTATCGGTGAATTATGCGGTCCGCAAGGAGATCTACCGAGATCTCTATCACGCGACGCGTGACATCCATGCCAGGCTGGATGCCTTAAAGCCCCAGTAGCCCCTTGGCCGCCTCTTCGTCGGTGATCAGCACCGAAACTTTGGTGCGCGCCAGCATCGCATTCATCACCGCGACCTTTTCGCGACCGCCCGAAACCAGGATGGTGTTCGGGATGTCCGCCAGTTCGTCCATCGGGAAGGCGCAGACACGGTGGTTTACGTCGTGGTCGATGGTCTTGCCTGTCGCGTCGACGAAATGGCACAAAATGTCGCCGACTGCTCCCAGCGCCTTCAGCTCTTCCAGTTCGCTCGGCTTGATGAAGCCGTAATTGGCGATCGGGCTGTCCAGCGAGAATGAACCGACGCTGAGCAGCGCGATATTGGCCCGCCGCGCCCGGAAAACCACGTCCTGAACGCTGCGCTGGCTCATGAACGCGTCGCGCTGCTCCGGCTTGTCGGCATAGACGGGAACCGGCAGCAGATAGCATTCCGCGCCGATCTTCTCGGCGAAATCCCAGGCACTTTCGGTCGGGTTCAAAGGCTGCGCATGCGTCAGCCCGCCAAGCATGGAGACGACCGTCGTCCGGCTGATCTGGCGATGCGGCAGCTGGTTGATGGCGAATTTCAGCGTTCGCCCCCAGCCGAGCGCGATGACATCGCCGGCATTCACATTGTCGCCGATATAGGCGGCTGCGGCATGGCCGATCATCATCGGGCTGTTGCGGCTGTCGGCTGCCGCCGGCACCACGATCGCCTGGCCAAGGCCGAAACGCTCTTTCAGCTTCTGCTCCAGAACCACGCAATCGACCACGGTGTCGCTGATGCGGAACTGGACCACGCCTTCCTCACGGGCGGCGGCAAGGATGCGGTGCACCTTGATCCGGCCTATTCCCAGCAGTTCGGATATCTTCTCCTGGGTCAGGCCCTCGACATAGTAATGCCAGGCCGCGCGCGCCTTGAGTTCGGCGTCGGGAAAGCGCGCGGTGCTGTCATTGTCTGCATTGGCCATCGTGCTTCTATTCCTTCCCTGTCGGATACGTCCGAACCCGATACCATTCATAATGCCAGTTTTCGCGTGTCACGAAACCCCATTATCGGAAGCGCTCTGTAAGCCATGTCTTTCATTCGCCGCTTTCCAAGCTACCTCTTGACAATCCGTTCAGTCGGAAGTTACTTTGAACAAAATTACAAAGCAAAGTTAAAATGTTCATCCTAGGGAGGTGTAACTTGGCTTTTGAACGCACGTCGTTGCGGCTGGCGTCCGCGCATTGCGCAGGGACGGTGTGCCGATGAGTTCCAAACCCGGCAGCGCCGATCTTTCCGTCTCGGCTGGAGAGCCGCGTGCAGGTGGCCTGAAGCCGCTGTTTGCTGCGCTTTTCGCCGGTGCCAAGGGTCCGCTTATCGGCCTTATTCTACTGTGCCTGGTGCTGTCGGTTTCCACCGATACCTTCCTGACCGTCCGCAACATCCTGAACGTGCTCGACCAGATCACCGTTCTCGGCATCATGGCGATCGGCATGACGCTGGTGATCCTGATCGGCGGCATTGACCTGTCGGTCGGCTCCATTCTGGCGCTTGGCGCGATGGTCCTCGGCTACGTCGTAAACCCCGACTATCTCGGTCTGCCGATCCCGGCCGGCATCGCCGCGGCCTTGCTCGTCGGCGGCCTCTGCGGGCTGGTGTCCGGCCTGCTGGTGACGGTAGCCAAGCTGCCGCCATTTATCGCCACGCTCGCCATGATGTCGGTGGCGCGCGGCCTCGCCAACATCATCACCGACGGCTCGCAGATCGTCGGGTTCCCTGACTGGTTCACCAACCTGTCCATCGTCCGTCATTTCGGCTTCATCTCGGTGACGGTCGGCGTCATGATCGTGCTTGGCGTGATCTTCGCGATCTTCCTCAATTACCGCGCCACCGGCCGCAATCTCTACGCCATCGGCGGCAGCCCGGAAGTGGCGCGGCTGTCCGGCATTCCGGTCAACCGGCTGACCAACTGGGTCTATGCCGTCTGCGGCGTGCTGGCGGCTCTTGCCGGTGTGGTGCTTGCCGCTCGGCTCGATTCGGTTCAGCCGAGTTCCGGCTTCGGCTATGAACTCGACACCATCGCCGCCGTTGTCATCGGCGGCGCCAGCCTCAGCGGCGGCGTCGGCTCGATCGGCGGAACGGCCATCGGCGTCCTCATCATCGGCGTGCTGCGCAACGGGCTCAACCTGCTCGGCGTGTCGCCCTTCATCCAGCAGATCGTTATCGGCGTCGTCATCGCGCTGGCCGTCGCAGCCGATACGTGGAGGCGCCGGGCCAAATAATTCCAGCCGGGCTCGCCCGTCGGAATCGGACTTTACTGACACTCGAAATCTATCAAGTTCAACGGAGGAGAAATACATGCTGACGAAACGTTCATTCCTGCTCGCTGCCGCGGCCATCGTTCCGCTGCTCGGTCTTGCCCACGGGGCCTCGGCCGCCGAAGCCAAGAAGCTCGGCCTCGCCGTCGCCAACCTGCAGGCCGACTTCTTCAACCAGATCAAGCAGTCGGTCGAAGCCTACGCCAAGGAGAAGGGCCTGGAGGTCGTCACCGTCGACGCCAAGGGCGATTCCGCGACCCAGGTCAGCCAGGTGCAGGACCTGATCACGCAGAACATCGACGCACTGATCTACATCCCCGCCGGCGCCACCGCCGCGACCGTCCCGACCAAGACGGCCAAGGCTGCCGGCATTCCCGTCATCAATGTCGACCGCAACGCCGCAGGCGCGCCGGGCGACACCTTCATCGCCACCAACAGCGTCGCTTCGGCCAAGAACGTGTGCGACTACATCGCCAAGCAGGCCGGCGGCAAGGGCGAGCTGATCATTATCCATGGCCAGAAAGGCACGACGCCTGAAGTCGACCGCTCCAAGGGCTGCGGCGAAGCGCTCGCAGGCTATCCGGATATCAAGGTCGTCGGCGAACTCTGGAGCGAAGGCTGGCATCAGGACGAAGGCTTCAAGCTGACGCAGGACCTGTTGCAGTCCCATCCGAACGTCTCGATCGTCGTCGGCCAGGCCGATGCGCTTGCGCTCGGCGCGGCACAGGCGGTCAAGGTCGCCAATCTCGGTCACAAGGTCTGGATTGCAGGCTTCGACGGCGACGTGGCAGCACTCAAGGCGCTGAAGGACGGCGTGTTCGACGTCACCGCCACGCAGCAGACACAAGGCATGGGCCGCTTGGCTGTCGACTCGGCGATCAAGCTGGTCGCCGGCGAGAAGGTCGAGCCGGAGCAGCTTCAGGACGCGACGTTGACCACCAAGGACAATGTCGCGCAGTTCATCGAGAAGCATCCGTAAGCTGTGACGGACGAAACGATGTCGATGACAACCTTGCCTCAGGAAGGCTCCCATCAGGGGCTTTCCGTGCGCGGCCTGTGCAAGAGTTTCGGGCCGATCCAGGTGCTGACCGAAGCGAGCTTCGATGTCAGGCCGGGCGAGGTCGTGGCGCTGCTCGGTGAGAATGGCGCCGGCAAATCGACCGTTTCCAACATCATCGCCGGATCGCTGCACGCAGACCGCGGCGCGATCACCTGGCAGGGGAAGCCCTATTCCCCTGCCAGCCCGGCACAGGCGATCGATGCCGGCATCGGCATGATCCATCAGGAACTCAAGCTTCTTCCCGATCTTTCGGTTGCCGAAAATGTCTTCGTCGGCCGCATGCTGACGCGCGGCGGCGCCATCGACCGCGCCAGGATGAACGAACGCGCATCTGCTCAGCTCAGGCGGCTCGGCCTCAACGTCTCGCCTGACACCAAGGTTGGTGATCTGCGCGTCGCTGCCCAGCAGCAGGTCGAGATCGCCAAGGCGCTGACGCTGGATGCCAAGCTCCTGATCTTCGATGAGCCGACGGCTGCCCTTGGCGGCGACGAAACGGCGCTTCTGTTCGAACAGATACGCAAGCTCAAGGCCGAAGGCATGGGCTTCATCTATATCAGCCACCGCCTTGAGGAGATCGTGCAGATCGCCGACCGCATCGTCGTGATGCGCGATGGTCGCGTGGTCGCTCGTCATGAGCAGGGCGATATTCCTGTCCGCACGGTCGTCGAGCAGATGGTCGGCCGCAGCGTCGACCGCATGTTCCCCACACTCGACGAGCCGCGTCCCGAAGTGCTGCTCGAGGTCGAGAATCTTTCCTCGCCCGCCCGGACTTTCAACGATGTCAGCTTCTCCGTGCGCGCCGGTGAAATCCTCGGCATTGCCGGCCTGATCGGCGCTGGCCGCACAGAACTCGTTCGCGCCATTGCCGGCGCCGACCCGATCTCCAGCGGCAAGGTGACCGTTGCCGGCAAGCCGGTGCATCTCGATGGCCCGGCAGCCGCGATCAAGGCCGGCGTCGTGCTGGTGCCGGAAGACCGCAAGGGGCAGGGCGTCGTGCTCGACCAGACCATCGGCGAGAACCTGGCGCTCGGCAATTTCGACCATGTCGCACCGGGCGGTTGGGTGTTCCCGAAGGCGGTGCAGAAATTCGCCGAAACCGGCATCCGCAAGCTCGGCGTCAAGGGCCAGCCGAACCAGGCCGTGCGCAAGCTTTCCGGCGGCAACCAGCAGAAGGTGGTGATTGCCAAATGGATCGCGCGGCCGCCGAAGATCTTCATCCTCGACGAGCCGACGCGCGGCATCGACGTCGGCGCGCGCGCTGCCATCTATGACGTCATAGCCGACCTTGCGCGCTCCGGCATGGCAGTTGTGGTGGTCAGCTCGGATCTTGAGGAAGTGCTCGGCCTCTCGCACCGCGTCATGGTGCTGAGCAGGGGCCGCCAGCGTGGTATCCTGCCGAGGGCGGAAGCGAACAATGTCGCGGTGATGGAACTGGCGACGAGCTAACGCATGTCGCCCAAAAGTGTAAAGCGGTTTTGGGATAACGACATGCGTAATCCAAAGACCGAGGCCACACAGACATAGCGCAACAGGGTAAGCCTCCCAAGCACCCGACCGCGCCGGGCGCCAGTTCCGAGAAACTGGCGCCCGCTCATTCGGGCAGGCAGTCTTTCGAGGGATGGAGACATAACCGTGGAACTCTTCGATCTGACCGGCGAAATCGCTTTCGTCACAGGTGCCGGCAGCGGCATCGGCCAGCGCATCGCCATCGGGCTTGCCGAGGCGGGCGCCGATGTCGCCTGTTTCGGCCATGCTTCCAAAGGCGGGCTTGATGAGACGGCGAACAGCATTACGGCACTCGGCCGCAAGGCGCTGGTGCTCAACGGAACCGTGACGTCCGAAGCCGATCTGGCCTCGGCAGTCAGCCAAGTCGAAAAAGAACTCGGAGCACTCACGATCGCCGTCAACAATGCCGGCATCGCCAATGCCGCACCTGCCGAGACGCTGCCGCTCGAGCAGTGGCAGAAGCTCTATGAGGTCAATGTCAACGGCGTGTTCCTGTCCTGCCAGGCGCAGGCGCGCGTGATGCTGCCGCGTCGCAAGGGGTCGATCATCAATATCGCCTCGATGTCGGGCTCCATCGTCAATCGCGGCCTCACCCAGGCGCATTACAACTCGTCCAAGGCCGCCGTCATCCACATGTCGAAGAGCCTTGCCATGGAGTGGTCCGATCGTGGCCTGCGCGTCAATGTCATCAGCCCCGGCTATACGCTGACGCCGATGAACCGTCGGCCGGAAGTGGCCGATCAGGTGAAGATTTTCGAGCGCGACACGCCGATGGGGCGCATGGCCAGCGTCGACGAGATGGTCGGCCCGGCGGTGTTCCTGGCGAGCCGTGCATCCTCGTTTGTCACCGGCATCGACCTCATCGTCGATGGCGGATTCGTATGCTGGTAAGGGAGAAATAAGTGCAGAAACGCTTTGAAGGAAAGACCGTCGTCGTAACAGGCGCGAGCGGCGGCATCGGCGCTGCCATGGCGAAGCGATTCGCCGACGAGGGTGCGGCCATCGTCGTCAGCGCCATCGACGCGCGCGTCGAGCAAGTCGCCGACGCATTGCGCAAGGATGGCGCCAAGGTGGTCTCCCAAATCATGGACGTGACCGACAGCAAGGCGGTTGCAGCACTCTATGATCTCGCCGAGCGCGAATTCGGCCGCGTCGACATCTCGATCCAGAATGCCGGCGTGATCACCATCGCCAAGATCGAGGACATGACCGAAGCCGAGTGGGACAAGGTGCTGGCCGTCAACACCAAGGGCGTGTTCCTGTGCTGCCAGGAAGCCATCGCCCGCATCCGCAAGCATGGCGAAGGCGGTCGGCTGATCAATACGGCCTCCGGCCAGGCGCGCCAGGGTTTTATCTATACGCCGCATTATGCCGCCTCGAAATTCGGCGTCGTCGGCATCACCCAGAGCCTCGCCAAGGAAGTCGCCAAGGAAAACATCACCGTCAATGCGATCTGCCCCGGCATTATCGACACCGACATGTGGGCCTATAACGACAACGCTTGGGGCAAGCTGCTCGGCGACTACAAGCCCGGCGAACTGATGGCCGAGTGGGTGAAAGGCATTCCCATGGGCCGCGCCGGCAGCGGCGCCGATGTTTCGGGGCTTGTCGCCTTCCTCGCCAGCGAGGACGCAGCCTACATCACCGGCCAGACCATCAACGTTGACGGCGGGCTCATCATGTCGTGAGCCAAGTAGCGCCGGCGCTCACTGCGTCAGCGCTATGGCATCTTCCGGGCGCACGATGTCCGACGGGCAGGCCGGTGCGACGGTCACGGCAAACAAGCGCAGGGCTGGCTCGTCAAAGCCGATATAGCGGGCTAGCCGGCGGCGATAGTTCTCGATCCACGTGTTCGTCACCGGCTGCTGATCGTAGAAGCGGCCATCGAAGGCGTAAAGCAGCCGCTCGTTGGTTGCCTGCTGGGCGACGATGGCGCGCGACCAGCCCTCCGGCGCGACCTCGGCGATGCGCACGCGGCAATCGTCGAGGGTTCCCACGATCCAGGCAGGGGCGCCGACAGGATTGAAGGGTTGAACGGCAAGGCCGCGCATGTTCATCAGCGCAACGGCCGCCGCGCCCTCATCGGAAGCGACATCCGGCGTCCGCGCCAGGCTCACCACCTTGCCCGCGACGGTGACGCAGAGCAGCAATCCCAGTGCGAGGCTAGCGACGGACAGGCGCATCGAAACCGATCCTGTTGTAGCCGATGAGTGCGATGACCGCGAATGTGAGCCAGCCTGCCACGCTGGCGCCGATCGGCCCGTGGAGAAGCTCATATTCCCAGGGGTAAAGCCCGATCAGGCTGATGCGCGTGATGTTGATCGCGACGACCGCGACAGCACTCGCAGCCGTCCAGCCGATTGCAGACAATGTCCAGCGTCCGCTGCGCAGATTGACGAAGGCCGCCGCACTGACGAAGACGAGCGAAAGGTTCGCCAGCGAGGAGCAGGCCGGCGCGATGAATAGCGACCCGGAACCGTCGGCAAGCGGCACGACATTGGCGACCGGCACGGTTCCGATCATCCAGCCGACAAGCCTGGCGTCGATATGCAGGATCGTCCCACTGAATGCCGCAAAGGCAAGGCGCGTCCAGAACAGGGGAATGGTCAGCGCAAAGACGATCGCCGCGGCGCGCCTGGTTGTATCGTCGCTGGCCGTGCGTCGAAGATGAACGGCGATCAGGCCGATGCCGAGCCAGCTCAGGGCAGGCACCGGTGCCATGAACGCGAGGCCGGCGAGCAAACTCACCAGCACATCGCCGCGCCGAAAAGCCTGCTCGGCGGATGGCCGCAGAAGCATCGCCAGGGCGGCGAAACAGGCGCCCCAGAGAATGATGCTGATTTCGAATGTGTTGAATATGGCGGCGGCAAACCCGCTGTCGGTCACCGACCGATAGACTTTTTCACTGATGCCGTTCGCGAAGCCGACAACCACCATGCCGGCGAAGAAGGATTGCCGTGTCAGGGTAACGGTCCCGAGCCACGGAAGAGCGGCCGGCCGAAGCAGAGGCGTGGCATGGCCACCTTCGCCTGCTGCCATGCCGGAATCGGATCTTGCCACCTGCCCACCCCGCGTCGACGGCTCGGATTATGCTATTCTTTGTTCTTCTTGCGATTGCGCATTCTCAGCCAGACAAGACAGCCGACAGCCGCAACGATCGGCAATCCTACGCCGGCCAACGGTCCCGGCACCGCATACCCTTTCGAGCCTCCCGGTCCCCAGCCCAGGCCGGGCGTGGGGCCACGATCCGGTGGTTGCTCGGCAAGCGCCGGTGCCACTGTCATAAGGCCGAGTACGGCCGCGAAAAGCACTGATCGGAAGCCTGACATGGCTACCCCCCGTCAAAAAGGAACTGACCAGAAGATTATGCCTTTGCCGGCGGGTAGGTGAGGCATCCGTTCGATGTAACTCGGCCTCACCGGAGTGCCTTGGCGTATCACAAAGACAAGACGGCACCGTGGAAGGTGCACAAGGCCTGAGTGTCGGCCACCGCAGCGATGCTCCCGGATGAAAGCCGAATTATTCCTGGCCCTTGCCGTCTTTGCCGCGACGGTTGCGCTTCCTCAGCCAGATATAGCCGCCATATGCAGCCAAAACCGGGAGGCCGACGCCGGCAAGCGGGCCGGGAACACCATAGCTCGTTCCACCACCGCCGCCGCCACCGCCATAGCCACCACCGCCCAGATCGATCTTGATGATGCCGAGGTCGATCGTCAGAGCGGATGCCGGAGATATTGCCATAAGGCAGAGTGCTGCCGCGCAGACGGTTGATCGAATGCTATGCATGATAAACCCCCATGATGTTCAAGCCACACGGGAAGAATATTCCTTTGCCGGCGGGTAGGTGACGCATCTCTTTGGTGTAGGGGGCTCGTCCGACAATCAGCAGCTTTATCTAGCTCGGTTGAGCGGGAACATTATCGATCAGGCGTACCTCACGGAGAAAGACGGCAGCGAGCAGCCGCGCCGGACGGTCGAGCCTGTCTATCGGCTGCAGATTGTCCTCGGCCCGAAGTTCGAGATACTCGACCTCCCGGAAGCCGGCGTCTTCGAGCGCCTTGACGGCCTCGTCCAGCACGGGCTTGGCAAGCCTGCCGTCACGAAGCTTTTCCGCCGCTGCGAATAGTGCCTGAGCCAGTTTCGGAGCGATTGCGCGATCCTGCGACGACAGCCGCACATTGCGCGAGGAGAGCGCCAGCCCGTCGGCCTCGCGCACGGTCGGGCAAGGCACGATCGTGATCGGAATGTCGAGATCGCGCGCCATGCGCTTCACGACATGCAATTGCTGGAAATCCTTTTCGCCGAAGAAAGCCATGTCCGCCCCGGTCTGCAGGAACAGCTTGGCGACGATGGTGGCGACACCGTCGAAATGTCCGGGCCGATGCGCCCCGCACAATCCCTCGCTGACACCGCTCACCGAGACGGTGGTCGAAAAACCTTCCGGATAGATTTCTTCCGCATCCGGCACGTAGAGCATATGCGCACCGACCGGCGAAAGTTTCTCCGCGTCTTCTTTCTCGGTGCGCGGATAGGCGGCGAGGTCGGCGGGATTGTTGAACTGTTTTGGATTGACGAACAGCGTGACGACAACGCGGTCGGCCTGTTCAAGCGCCGCGCGTACCAGGCTCAGATGCCCCTCATGCAGCGCCCCCATGGTTGGCACTACGCCGACCTTCAAACCTTCGCGCCGCCAACCGGCAACGGTGGAACGGAGTTCGGCAAGCGTTCTGACGATCGGCACGCTCATGCTGCGGCCCCACCCTTGATAGCTTTCGGATTGTCGCCGAAAACATGTTCGCTTGCCGGAAAGCGGTGCTCGCGCACATCGGCGGCATAGGCTGCGATCGCGGTCTCGGCATCGCGGCCAAGTTCGGCATAGCGCTTGACGAATTTCGGCCGGAAATCCGCGAACTGCCCGAGCACGTCGTCCACGACAAGGATCTGCCCGTCGCAGGCGGCGGAAGCGCCGATGCCGATGGTGGGAATGGCGATCGTCTGCGTGATCTTGCGGGCGAGCGGCTCGACGACCTTTTCGAGCACCACCGAAAACGCACCCGCCTCGGCAACGGCAACCGCATCGCGAAGGATGCGCTCGCCGGCTTCGCCCCGGCCTTGCACCTTGTAGCCACCGAATGTGTTGACGGCCTGCGGTGTTAGTCCGACATGGGCCATGACCGGAATGCCGCGGCCGGTGAGGAAGCGGATCGTCTCGGCCATGCTCTCGCCGCCTTCCAGCTTCACCGCCGCGCACCCGGTTTCCGTCATCAGGCGCGCCGCGTTGCGGAACGCCTGCGCCGGGCCTTCCTCGTAGGAGCCGAAGGGCATGTCGACCACCAGAAGCGCGCGCTCGACACCGCGTCGCACGGCCTGTCCGTGCAGGATCATCATTTCCAGCGTCACGCCGAGCGTCGAAGGCAGGCCATGTAGGACCATGCCGACGCTGTCGCCGACGAGAACCACGTCGCAGTGACGGTCGACGATGCGCGCGACCGGTGTCGTATAGGCGGTGAGGCAGACGATGGGCGTCCGGCCTTTCCTGTCCGCGATATCCGGTGGTGTCAGCGCTTTTGTCTCTGCCGTTGCACTCATCGGCCTCTCCTTCCCTAGGGGTACTCTCTCCCACCCCGCGCGCGGTTTTACATGGTTTTGTGCAAATGCGAAGAAAATTGTTGCGATGCGGCGGAACGCTGCCCGTAAGGGAACCGCCTGCCGGAATCTTTTTGCTGGCTAGGAATTTCGATTGTAGCGCCTTGATCCCGCACAGTTTTCGTCGTTGCACTGATCCGACAATGATGGCACCTTGAGTCATCGCTTGGCATCTTCGGATGGAATAGCGTGCACGGCGACAGCATTTGCGAGGGACACTTGCATGGCGCTTCGAGGGGACGATAGCAGCCGCCTCTTTCCGACGGTCGCCTTTGCCGTTGCCCTGATGCTGCTGCAAGGCTGCAGCGAGCAGAAGCAGAGCATTCCTGAAACCATACTCAATGTGAAGGCGATCAAGGCCGAGACGGTCGACTACCGGCCACGCTTTGCGCTGGCGGGCCAGGTCACCGCCCGCAACGAGGCAAGGCTTTCCTTCGAGGTCGGCGGGCAGGTTACGGAAGTCCTTGCCGATGTCGGCGTCCATGTCGAGGCCGGCGCGCTTCTCGCCCGGCTGGATCCCAAGCAGCAGAATTCCGACGTGGCTTCAGCAGAGGCCAGCGTCGACGCCGCGCAGGCACAGCTTGCGCAATCCACTGCCGCCTTCCAGCGGCAGAAATCACTGCTTGCCGGCGGCTTCACCACCAAGAGCACCTATGACAACGCGGCCGAAGCCGTCGATGTTGCAAAGGGCACGCTGGAAACAGCCAACGCGCAGCTCTCGATCGCCCGCAAAAGCGTCGCCGACACGGAGCTGAAAGCCCAGCAAGCCGGCATCGTCAGCACCCGCAATATCGAGGTCGGGCAGGTGGTGCAGGCGACGCAGACCGTTTTCATCGTTGCCATCGATGGTCCGCGCGATGCCGTCTTCCAGGTTCAGGAACAGGTCGTAGCCCATATGCCGGAAGACCCGCTGATCCAGATCGGGCTGCTTTCCGACCCCGAGGTCAAGACGACCGGCCATGTCAGGGAGGTCGCGCCCTCGATCGATCCGACCACCGGCACCGTTCAGGTCAAGGTCGCGCTCGACCAAACCCCGGCGCGCATGACGCTCGGGGAAGTGGTGCTGGGAACCGCCCCGGTGCCGGGCATACGGGCTTTCGTCATCCCCTGGTCGGCCATGATGATCGACAACGGAAAGCCTGCTGTGTGGACCGTCGACGCCGCGTCGAACACCGCCGGCCTCACGCCGATCACCGTCGACCGCTACGAGACCGGCCGGATCATCGTCCGCGATGGATTGAAGGACGGCGATCTCGTCGTGACCGAGGGTGCGCAGCTTCTGCGGGCCGGCGCGAAGGTCAGCATGTCTCTGGAGGACGCCCAATGAGACGGGCCGGCGTCGTTTCCATCCTGCTGCTCGCTGTCCTGTCCGCTGGATGCAAGCCGGCTGAGGAAAAATCCTCCGAGCCTGTGCCAAGAACGGTGCGCTCGGTGCTGGCGGCGGTGCCAGACATAAAGTCGACCGGCTTCACCGGCCTGGTGGAACCGCGCTACGAGGCCGCCCTCGGTTTCCAGACCACCGGCCGCATCGTATCGCGCGATGTCGAGCTCGGCAGCCTCGTTACCAAGGGCGAGCTTCTGGCCACCATCGATGGCGAGCAGATCATGCTTGCTGCGCGTTCCGCCGAATCGCAGGCGACGGTGGCCGCCGCGCAGCTTGCCAATGCGCAGGCAAGCGAAGGGCGGCTGCGAACGCTGCTTGCCGAGAAGAGTATTTCGCAGGCCGATTTCGATTCAGCCACACTGGCGACCGCAACGGCGCAGGCGCAGGTCAGGCAGGCACAAGCGGAGCTCGACAAGGCAAAGGACCGGGTGAGCTATCTCGAGCTTCGCGCCGAAACCGACGGCGTTGTCACCGCGGTCGATTCCGATGTCGGGCAGGTCGTGTCGGCGGGAACGGCGGTCATCACTGTTGCGCGAACCGACGTGCGTGAAGCGGTCGTGGATATTCCCAACGAGATCATGGCTGGCATGCGCCCGGACGCCGAGTTCGATGTCGTGCTGGCCGTCGATCCGCGTACCCGCGCCAATGGCCGCATCCGCGAGATCGCGCCGCAGGCCGATGCCGCCACCCGCACGCGGCACGTCAAGATTCTCCTCGACAATCCGCCGGAAGCCTTCCGCCTCGGCTCGCTCGTTACCGCCTTTCCGAAAGAGGCGCCCTTCACCCGGATCGTGCTGCCGGTTTCGGCAGTGTTCGAAAAGGACGGCAAAGCCTCCGTCTGGGTGGTCGACGCGACAGCGAAAACCGTGTCCGAAAAACCCGTCGAAACGGGCAAGACGCTGTCCGGCTATGGCATCGAGATCAACAGCGGTCTTGCCGTTGGTGACCGCGTGGTGACAGCCGGCGTGCATGAGCTCAACGACGGCCAGCGCGTGAACATCGATGGCGGTATCGAAGAATGAACGGTTTCAACCTGTCCGACTGGGCGCTGCGTCACCGATCGCTGATCTGGTACCTGATGGTCATCGCGCTGGTGGCCGGCGTGCTTTCCTATCTCAATCTCGGGCGCGAGGAAGATCCGGCCTTCGCCATCAAGACGATGACGGTCAGCGCTTCCTGGCCGGGCGCTTCGCTCGACGAGACGCTGTCGCAGGTCACCGAACGCATCGAACGCAAGCTCGAGGAACTCGACACGCTCGACTACACCAAGAGCGTCACGACGCCGGGCCAGACCACCGTTTTCGTCAATCTGGCCGAGACGGTGCGTGGCGTCCGCATCACCGACAGTTGGACCCGCGTCCGCAACATGATGTCGGATATACGCGGCGACTTTCCGCAAGGTTTCGCCGGCTTCGCCTTCAACGACCAGTTCGGCGACGTGTTCGGCAACATCTATGCCTTCACCACTGACGGCCTGACGCCGCGCCAGCTGCGCGATTACGTGGAAGAAGTCCGCCGCCGCGTGCTGGCCATTCCCGAAGCAGGCAAGATCGACATACTCGGCGCGCAGGACGAGGTCGTCTATCTCGAATTCTCGACCCAGCGCATTGCTGCGCTCGGCCTCGACCAGCAGGCGGTGATCGACACGCTGCAGAGCCAGAATGCGATCACGCCTTCCGGCGTCATACAGGCCGGCCCGGAGCGGATTGCCGTCCGCGTCAGCGGGCAGTTCACCTCCGAGGAAAGCCTGCGCAATGTCAATCTGCGCGTCAACGACCGCTTCTTCCGCCTGAGCGATGTCGCCACCATCAGCCGCGGTTATGAAGACCCGCCGCAGTCGCTGTTCCGCTATGGCGGCAAGCCGGCCATCGGCCTGGCGATCGGCATGAAGGACGGTTCCAACATTCTCCATTTTGGCGAGAAGCTGAAGGAGACCATGGCGCGCGTCGAGCAGGAATTGCCGATCGGCGTCAACGTGCATCTGGTGGCCGACCAGCCGGCAGTGGTCGAGGAAGCGGTCGGCGGCTTCACGCGGGCGCTGTTCGAGGCGATCGCCATCGTGCTTGCCGTCAGCTTCATCAGCCTCGGATTTCGCGCCGGCATCGTCGTCTCGCTGTCGATCCCGCTGGTCCTGGCGATGACCTTCGTCTTCATGGAATATCTCGGCATCAATCTTCAGCGCATTTCGCTCGGCGCGCTCATCATCTCGCTCGGGCTTCTGGTCGACGATGCGATGATCGCCATCGAAACCATGGTGACACGTCTGGAGGCCGGCGACACACGCGAGAAGGCCGCCGGCTATGCCTGGACGTCGATCGCCTTCCCGATGCTGACCGGCACATTGGTAACCGTCGCAGGCTTCATCCCGATCGGACTGAACAGCAGCAGTGCCGGCGAATACACCTTCTCGCTGTTCGAGGTGATCGCCATCTCCCTGCTTCTTTCCTGGGTGGTCGCGGTGCTGTTTGCGCCCCTGCTTGGCGCGACCTTCCTGCCAAAGAACATGAAGAAGCATGAGGATCATGTCGGCTGGGTGCGCAAGAAATTCCGCCAGGTGCTGCATGCCGCCATGCGCTATCGCTGGATAACGATCGCCGCCACGCTGGTACTGTTTGTCGGGGCACTTCTCGGCTTCCGTTTCGTGCAGCAGCAGTTCTTCCCGCCCTCGGACCGGCCCGAGCTCATCGTCGACATGACCCTGCGCCAGAATAGCACGATCCGCGAAACGCAGGTGCAGATGGACCGGCTGGAGGCAAGCCTCGTCGGTGACGAGGATATCGTGCGCTGGACATCCTATGTCGGCGCGGGCGCCGCGCGCTTCATCCTGTCTTACGACGTCCAGCCGCCGAACCCCTATTTCGGCCAGGTGGTGATCCTGACCAAGAGTGTCGAGGCGCGTGAGCGCCTTCGGGCCAAGCTTGTGGACAAGGCGCAGAAGGAATTCCAGGGCATCGACGTGCTGGTGAAGGGGCTCGAACTCGGGCCGCCGGTGGGCCGGCCGATCCAGTATCGTCTCAGCGGACCCGACGTCGAAAAGGTACGCGCGTTTTCGCTGCAACTGGCCGACGTGCTGGGCAAGGACACGCGGGTGGGCGCGGTCGTCTATGACTGGAACGAACCGTCGCGGGTGATCAAGGTCGACATATTGCAGGACAAGGCGCGGCAGCTCGGCGTCAGTTCAGAGCAGATCGCGTCGAGCCTCAACAGCATCGTGGCAGGCGCCACCGTCACGCAGATCCGCGACAGTATCTATCTGGTGAATGTCGTCGGTCGCGCGCAGGCCGCGGACCGAAACTCGGTCGAGGCGTTGCAGGGCCTGCAATTGCCAAGCGGCAGTGGAAGCTCAGTTCCGCTCGGCGCCATCGCCACATTCGAATACGGGCTTGAGCAGCCGGTGGTGTGGCGGCGTTCACGTCAGCCAACCATCACCTTGAAGGCGAGCATCGTCGGTCCCGCCCAGCCGGCAACGATCGTGTCGAGCCTCGCACCCTCCGTTGCCGAATTCTCCGGCAAGCTGCCGCTCGACTACAAGGTCGAGGTCGGCGGCACTGTCGAAGACAGTGGCAAGAGCCAGGCGCCGATCGTCGCCGTCGTGCCGCTGATGCTGCTGACGATGCTCACGCTTCTGATGCTTCAGCTCCAGAGCTTCAACAGCATGGTTCTCGTGGTCAGCGTCGCACCACTTGGCCTGATAGGCGTTGTCGCGGCTCTGGTGCCGTCAGGCGCGCCGCTTGGGTTCGTCGCGATATTGGGCGTGCTGGCACTGATAGGCATATTGATCCGCAACTCGGTCATCCTGGTCACGCAGATCGATGCGCTGAAGGCTGAGGGCAAACCGCTATGGGAGGCCGTCTATGAGGCAAGCGACCATCGCGCCCGGCCGATCCTGCTGACGGCTGCCGCCGCCAGCCTCGCGCTCATTCCGATTTCACGCGAGATTTTCTGGGGCCCGATGGCCTATGCGATGATGGGCGGCATCATCGTCGGCACGCTGATCACGCTGATCTTCCTGCCCGCGCTCTACGTCGCCTGGTTCCGCGTTCGCGAACCGGAAGCCGAGCCGGCGGTCGCGGAGGAATAGCCGCTGGCGGCATATTCTTGACGTGATTGCGCGCCACATCCGTTCCGTCGGGTCGCTATGCGTGCAGGCATATCGATTGCCGGAAGCATGACGGAAGACCAGATTGAACATGAAGACGAAGTTTTTCGGGGGCGCAGCCCTGTGTGCCCTGCTGTTTCTTGCGGCCTGCCAGACAGCCCGCGCTCCGGGCGATGGTGCAGGCGCCTCCAGTTCGGCCTATAGCTATCTCGCCGAGATACGCTCGGCAAACGGCCTAGGCACGATGGTGGCAGACTCCCGTCTGGAGAAGGCAGCCCTTCAGCAGGCCGGCTATATGGCGCGTTCGGGCCGCATGTCGCACACGACCGGCTGGGGCAAGGATTTTGCCGCACGCATGAAGGACAATGGCGTCGAGGGCGCAGCGGCGGAAAACGTCGCCCATGGCGGCATGGACATGGCCAAGCTCTTTTCCATGTGGATGAATTCGCAAGGCCACCGCCGCAACATGCTCGACGCGCGTTTCAGCCGCTATGGCCTCGCCTATGTCCGCGACGAAGCCGGCAGCGACCGGAAATACTGGGCGCTCGTGCTCGGCAGGTAAGAGCCCACCGAGCCACTATTCCCAAGCAACCCGCAGTCAGCAGGCGGCATTCGCCAGTGCTGCACTCACCCGGTCCTGCTTGCGTTCCAGAGCCCGGCTGAGCAGGGCAAGCAGAAGACCCGCGACGGTCACCAATGCAGCCACCCATGTCACCGCGCCGAGGCCGGGGCCATGCTCGATCACCACGCCGCCCAGCCACGCACCGATCGCATTGCCGAGATTGAAGGCCGCAATGTTCAGGCTCGAAGCAAGCGTCTGGCCGCCGCCTTCAGCCTTCTGGAGAACGCGAAGTTGCAGCGGCGCAACCGTGGCGAAGGCCGCAGCACCGAGCAGCCCGACGAACAGCACCGCCGCGATCTGGTTGTGTAGGGCGAAGGTCATCAGCCCCATCACCAACGCCAGCGTGGCCAAGGTTCCGAGCAAGGTAGCCATCAGCTTGCGGTCGGCAAGGCGTCCACCGATGAGATTGCCGGCGATCATGCCGCCGCCGAACACCAGCAGGATCGGCGAGACAGCCGTTTCCGGGAAGCCGCTAACCTGCGTCAGCAGCGGCTGGATATAGGTGAAGACGGCAAACACGCCGGCATAGCCAATGACGGTGATGAGCAGGCCGAGCAGCACTTGGGGCCGGGCGACGGCGACAAGCTCATCGCGCAGATGGCTCTGCTCGTCGGAAGCCTTGTCGCCGGGCACCAGGAAAGCAATTGCCGCAAAGCCGATGACGCCGATTGCTGCTACCGCCCAGAAGGTCGAGCGCCAGCCGAAATGCAGGCCGAGCCACGCGCCGAAGGGGACGCCGAGCAGGGTTGCAAGCGTCAGGCCGGTGAACATGATCGATATCGCCGAAGCCTTGCGGTCCTGCGGCACCAGTCCGGTCGCCACGACCGCGCCGACGCCGAAGAAGGTGCCGTGCGTCAGTGCCGTGATGACCCGTGCCACCATCAGCCAGGTGTAGTCGGGCGCCAGCGCGCTCGCCGCATTGCCGATGATGAATATCACCATCAGCGTCAGCAGCACCGCCTTACGCGGCAGGCTACGGGTCAGGATAGTCAGGATCGGCGCGCCGACGAACACGCCGAGCGCATAGCCGCTGATCAGCAGACCGGCAGCAGCAATGGTTACGTTGAGGTCCGCCGCCACTTGCAGCAGCAGTCCCATGATAACGAATTCCGTGGAGCCGATGCCGAAGGCCCCAACGGTTAATGCATAAAGCGCCCTGGGCATGGTCGTACTCCTGGTCAGCGCGGGTGAAAGATCGACCCCTATATGGACCCCGCCCCACCTGTGAGGTAGAATGCCTTCAGGAAAATGATTTATGAATTGAACTCACCATGGCACGACTGGACGTCAACCGCTCAGGCGAGATGGAAGTCTTCGTCAGGGTCGTCGAACTCGGTGGATTTTCAGCAGCTGCCCGCGCCTTTCGCATGACCCCGTCGGCGGTGAGCAAGCTGGTGGCGCGGCTTGAGGCGCGGCTCGGCACAAGGCTGGTCAACCGCTCGACGCGGCGTCTCCAGCTGACGCCGGAAGGCGGCGTTTTCTACGAGCGCAGCGTGCGCCTGCTCGCCGATCTCGACGAGGCCGAGCGCTGCGCCTCGGCAAATGAAATCCCTGCCGGGCGCCTGCGCGTCAACACCAATTTTGCGCTGGGCCGGCACTACCTGCTGCCGCTGGTCCCGGATTTCCTCGCCGAGAACCCCGCCGTCACGCTCGATATCGCTCTCACCGACGCGGTCGTCGACCTCATGGAAGAACGCACCGACGTTGCCATCCGTAGCGGGGAGCTCAAGAACTCGCGGCTGATCGCGCGCAAACTGGGAGGATCGCGCATGGTGATCGTGGCGAGCCCGGATTATCTCGCCCGCCACGGCACGCCGCGCATACCGGCCGATCTGGCTGGGCACAATCTGCTCGGCTTCTCCTTCGCGCGCTATCTCGATGGTTGGCCCCTCATGGAGAATGGCACGGAAATCCGCGTACCGGTTTCCGGCAATCTGCAGATCAGCGACGGCGATGCGCTGATGCAGCTTGCGCTTGAAGGGCTCGGGCTTGCGCGCCTTTCCGATTATCATGCGCGCGCCGAGGTGGCGGCTGGCCGGCTGGTGCCGGTGCTGGAAGACTGCAACCCCGGCGACATCGAGCCGGTGCACGCCGTCTTCCTCGGGCAGGGCGGCCACCTGCCGGCGCGCGTGCGGGCATTTCTCGACTTTCTCGTCCGGCGCCTGAAAATATGAGCGCGCGGCCGTCGCCCGCCGCGCGCCTTGCCTTCACGCGGGGTTTTCCAGCGTGAAAATATCAGCCGCCTCGTCATAGGCGAACAGCTCGGCATAGCGCGCCCAGCTTGTCACCGCCCGCACGGTTTGCTCGGCGTTTTCCTCCGACATATGGTCCTCAAGCTCGTCGCGAAACCGGCGCGCGGGAGCTACATGGCCAGCCCGCTCGTCCAGCACCCGGCGTATATGTGCTGCCAGCGGCACATGGGTGGCCAGCTGCATCGCAAACAACCGCTTGCGCTCGTCCACGTCGCCCTCGGCGAAGCGCTTGCCCGCCGGCTTCAGGCGGATATCGCCTTCGGCCAGCTCGGCGAAATGCAGCAGTTGCAGCGTCTCGGCGATCGGGAACAGATCGTCAATCTCAAGCTGCAGGCTGGCTGCCAGCGGCGGCAGGTCCGCCTGTCCGCGATAGGGTTCGGCGGCGACCGCCTCCATCAGGCCGGCCAGTAGGTTGGTCGAGACGCGCGGCAGCATCATCGCTATCCCGGTGCCGGGAAAGATGCCGCCGCGCGCCGGCTCGGCCACGCCCTTGCGCGCCGTCATGCGGGCGTAGATGTCGTCCACCAGCGCGCGGAACGCCGGATCGAGCCGGTCGCGCGGCTGCGGCAGGTCGATGCGGATTTCCGCTGCCACCCGGCCGGGATTGGACGAGAAGATCAGCACGCGGTCGCACATCAGCACGGCCTCCTCGATGTTGTGCGTCACCATCAGGATCGACTTGATCGGCATCCGCCCTTCCGACCACAGGTCGAGCAGGTCGGTGCGCAGCGTCTCGGCGGTCAGCACGTCGAGCGCCGAAAACGGCTCGTCCATCAGCAGCACTTTCGGGTGCACGACGAGCGCGCGGGCAAGCCCGACACGCTGGCGCATGCCGCCCGAAAGCTCCTTCGGATAGGCGCTTTCGAAGCCGTCGAGACCGATAAGATCGATGGCCTCCAGCGCGCGCTTGCGCCGCTCTGTGGGTGCGATTCCGCGCGCCTCCAGCCCGAGCTCGACATTCTGTAGCACGGTCAGCCAAGGGAAAAGCGCGAAGCTCTGGAACACCATGGCCACGCCATCGGGCGTGCCGGTGACGGGCACGCCCTCAAAGGTGATGGTGCCTCCGGTCGGCTTGATCAGCCCGGCGATGGAACGCAGCAGCGTCGACTTGCCGGAGCCGGAGCGGCCGAGCAGGCCGACGATTTCCGACGGCCGCAAGGTCAGCGCGACATCGTCGAGCACGACGAGGCGTTCCGCCCCGCCATTGTCATAGGTCTGGCACACGCCCTTGACGTCGATGAGGGCGGTTTCGTTGGTGGTGATTGCGAGGTTGTTCATGATCGGTCTCCCGAGATCGGTAAATTGGCTTCAGTCGAGGCGCAGGCGGCGCTCGGCAAAGACGTAGAGCGGGCGCCACAGCAGGCGGTTGAACAGGGTGACGAACAGCGACATCACCGCGATGCCGAGCACGACGCGGGGAAAATCACCCGCTTCCGTCGCCTTGGCGATGTAGGAGCCGAGGCCGTAGGCCTCGATCCTGGTGTTACCCCAGCTCGCCAGCTCGGCGACGATCGAGGCGTTCCACGAGCCGCCAGTGGCGGTCAGCGCGCCGGTGACATAATAGGGAAAAATCCCCGGCAGCATGACGTTTCGCCACCAGCTCCACGAGCGCAGCTTGAACACCGAAGCAACCTCCTTGAGGTCTGACGGAAAGGCGCTGGCGCCGGCAATGACGTTGAACAGAATGTACCATTGCGTGCCCAGGATCATCAGCGGCGACAGCCAGATGTTGGGGCTGGCACCTGTCGCTACGATGGCGAGCACCGCGAAGGGAAACAGCACATTGGCCGGAAACGCAGCGAGAAACTGGGCCAGCGGCTGGACGCGTTCCGCGACCTTCGGCCGAAGCCCGATCCACACGCCGATCGGCACCCAGATCACGCTGGCAATGGCGATCAGCACGATCACCCGCAGCAGCGTGGCAAGCCCACCGCCGAAGGCTTGCGCCACATCGCTCCAGCCCAGCTCGCTATGAATATAGTGCGCGGTGAAGATCGCTCCCGCCCCGGCTAGAATCGCAATGAAGGCAAGCCACAGCCTGTCGCTAAGCCGGCTAAGGTTCTGCTGTTCGGCAGTTTGTACCTTGAGTTGCGGGCGGCCAAGACGCACCAGCATCAGCCGTTGCCAGCCCCATGCCAGGGGTACGCCGATCGTCTTGACGAGGCGTGTCCGGCGCAGAAGGTCGTAGACCCAGGAGCGTGGTTTCTCCTGGCTGGCGGTCTGCTCGGAACGGAACTTGTCGGCCCAGGCGACGATCGGCCGGAACAGCAGCCGGTCGTAGATCAGGATCAGGACGCCCATCGCCAGTACGGCCCAGCCGACGGCGACGAAATCCTTTTTGTCGATGGCCAGCGCCAGCCACGAGCCGATGCCCGGCAGTTCCACCGTGGTGTGGCCGACGGTGATCGCTTCCGAGGCGACGACGAAGAACCAGCCGCCCGACATCGACATCATCGTATTCCAGATCAGGCCGGGGGCGGCGAAGGGTGCTTCCAGCCTCCAGAAGCGCTGCCACGCCGAAAGGCCGAAGCCGCGGCTGACCTCGTCGAGGTCATGCGGCACCGTGCGCAGCGACTGGTAGAAGGAAAAGGTCATGTTCCAGGCCTGGCTGGTGAAAATGGCGAAGATCGCCGCACATTCCGCCCCCATCTGGCTGCCGGGAAACAGGCCCATGAAGAAGGTGACGGTGAAGGTGAGGAAGCCCAGCACCGGCACTGACTGCAATATGTCGAGCGCCGGGATGATCACTTTCTCGGCGCGGCGGCTTTTGGCAGCGAGTGTTGCAACGATGAAGGTGAAGACCAGCGAGGCGATGATGGCCGCGAACATGCGCAGCGTGGTGCGCAGCGCATATTCCGGCAGGTTGGCCGGGTCGAGCGTCACCGGCTGGGAGACGAGCAGTTCGGCCGAGCCGCGCATGGCGGCGGCGCCATGGGCCAAAAGCACGAGCAGTGCCGCCATGATCGACAGCGCGACGATGTCGTGGATGTTGGGCACGATGCGGTTGCGAGCGAGCCTGGTGGCCTCGCTCAGCGAAGCGCGGTTGGGGGGCAGGAAGACCATGATGATCCCTCAAATTCCTGATGCTGCAGGGATACGTTGTAAATGGACGCGCGAAGGCGTCGCCAAAGCCATGTCGGGCGACGGCGGGCGCATCCTCCTTGCGGTCAGGAAGAAGGAATTTCTGGTGCGGTCCGAAAGCTCAGGCGGCGAGAAGCATGCGGATGCTTCGACTGACGCCCTCTTCGGAAACGGTGTTTTTCTCGCGCGTCCAGCGGCATTCGAGATGCCCGTTGGCCGGGTTGCGAAGCCAGCGGCAGGCCAGCACGGTCTGGCCGATGGCTGCATTGGCGGGTGCGGCTACCGGCAGAATGCGCTTGCGGGCGACCGGCTCGGCACTCATGGAAAGGCGCACGGCAGGACGATCGCGGAAAAAGAGGATGATGGTGTTCATGGCTCACCTCCTTGGCCCCACAGGACCCGGAAGCAAGCGGACAGACCTTTAGGCCCTGGCGCTCACCCGGCGGGACATGCCGGACACAATCTTGATTGATGATGTTGTCCGAACCGGGCTGGTGGCCTTGTCCGAACAGCGACTAGGGTAACTGTCCATAACCTGTTCGATCTGTTGTTGACGGCCTCGATCTCTCGAAGCGGGGGTGGCATACGCCCGCGGCATTTGACGTGTCAAGCACGAAAGGGCCAGTCGCCGGAACGTGATCAGGCCGTGCGTTTGAGTGATATGACGAACAGCACGGCGTCGTCGGCCTCGATGAGCAAGTGCCCCGGCGTTTCAGTGAGATGGAGCGTGTCGAGCGCCCCCAAATCCGCTGACTTGCTGCCGGTCACAATCCGAGCCTGTCCCTCATGACAGAACAACAAAACTTCCGAACCATCAGTCGACAACGCGGTTGAACCCGCGGCGACTCTTAGCCGTCTCATGGAATGCGCAAGCTTGCCCCGCCGCGTCATGATGTTGAGGTCGGTCACGGCGCCGCCGATCAGCTCGGCGCTGGTCGGCGCGTCGCCGGGAAAGGCCAGCGGCTCGGAGCGAGAGGTCAGCGCCGCCGGTTCCATGCCCTCGATTGTCAGCAGCAAGCCGTCACCGTCGAGCACGGCCAGCGTCCGGTCGATGCCGGGAAACATCGAAAACGGCCCGCCACTTTCCACCCGCGCCATCGACAGCCGCCAGTCGAAATCGCCGGTCGTTGCACCAGCGGGCGAGATCGCGATCTCCGTCGTCTCGCCGCCGCCATTCTTCCACGGCATGCGGCGGTGTTCAGAGGCGCGGATGACGCGCATCAGCCGAGGATGCCCGGCAGATTGAGGCCATGCTCCTTCGCGCAGTCTATGGCAATATCGTAACCGGCATCGGCGTGGCGCATGACGCCGGTGGCCGGGTCGTTCCACAGCACGCGCTCCAGGCGCCGTGCCGCATCCTGCGTGCCGTCGGCGACGATGACCATGCCCGAATGCTGCGAGAATCCCATGCCGACGCCGCCGCCATGATGCAGCGACACCCAGGTCGCACCCGAAGCGCAGTTGAGCAGCGCGTTGAGCAGCGGCCAATCGGATACGGCGTCCGAGCCGTCCTTCATCGCTTCGGTCTCGCGATTGGGCGAGGCGACCGAGCCCGAGTCGAGATGATCGCGGCCGATCACCACCGGCGCTTTCAGTTCGCCGCTGGCGACCATCTCGTTGAAGGCGAGGCCCAGCCTGTGGCGGTCGCCGAGGCCGACCCAGCAGATGCGCGCCGGCAGGCCCTGGAAGTGGATGCGCTCGCGCGCCATGTCGAGCCAGTTGTGGAGGTGATGATTGCCCGGCGTCAGTTCCTTCACCTTGGCGTCGGTCTTGTAGATATCTTCCGGGTCGCCCGAGAGGGCTGCCCAGCGGAACGGGCCGATACCGCGGCAGAATAGCGGGCGGATATAGGCCGGCACGAAGCCCGGAAAATCGAAGGCGTTTTCCACGCCTTCCTCCAGCGCCATCTGGCGGATGTTGTTGCCATAGTCGACCGTCGGCACGCCCTGCTTGTGGAAGTCGAGCATGGCGCGAACATGCCCGGCCATTGACGCCCGCGCCGCCTTGTTCACCGCCTTCGGGTCGCGCTCGCGCTTTTCTTCCCATTCGGCCACCGTCCAACCCTGCGGCAGGTAGCCATTGATCGGGTCATGCGCCGAGGTCTGGTCGGTCACGGCATCGGGGCGAACGCCGCGTCGCACCAGTTCGGGAAACACGTCGGCTGCGTTGCCGAGCAGCGCGACGGAGATTGCCTTCTTTTCCTTGGTGGCCTTGTCGATGATCGCCAGCGCGTCATCCAAATCTTTCGCCTGCACATCGACATAACCGGTCTTCAGCCGCATCTCGATGCGGCTCGGCTGGCACTCGACGGCAAGGCAGGAGGCGCCGGCCATGGTCGCCGCCAGCGGCTGCGCGCCGCCCATGCCGCCGAGGCCGGCGGTGAGGATCCAGCGGCCGGAAAGATCGCCATTATAGTGCTGGCGGCCGAGCTCAACGAAGGTTTCGTAGGTGCCCTGAACGATGCCCTGTGAGCCGATATAGATCCAGGAACCGGCCGTCATCTGGCCGTACATCATCAGCCCCTTCTTATCGAGGGCGTTGAAATGGTCCCAGTTGGCCCAGTGCGGCACGAGGTTGGAATTGGCGATCAGCACGCGTGGTGCGTCCGCATGGGTGCGGAATACGCCCACCGGCTTGCCCGACTGCACCAGCAGCGTCTCGTCGTTTTCGAGCTGCTTCAGCGCGCCGACGATGCGGTCGAAACTGTCCCAGTCGCGGGCGGCGCGACCGATGCCGCCATAGACCACGAGTTCGCCGGGCTTTTCCGCGACGCCGGGGTCGAGATTGTTCATCAGCATGCGCATGGGCGCTTCGGTGAGCCAGCTCTTGGCCGAAAGCTCGGCGCCGGTCACTGCACGGATGGTGCGTGAATTGTCGATGCGGGTGTGGGTGGTCATGCGGAGGCTCCTTTGAACGTGGGAGCTCGATGTTGCCCCCCTCTGGCCTGCCGGCCATCTCCCCCACAGGTGGGGAGATCAGCAGTTGCTACTTTGATGCTCGTTCTGAATCGCTGATAATTGGCGTAAGCGGACATGAAGGCTGATCTCCCCACCTGTGGGGGAGATGGCCGGCAGGCCAGAGGGGCGCGCGAAGGAACGCGATCCTGAAAATTAACCGGCAGCATCTGCCTCATCCCCCAATCTCCGGCAGCTTCACCGCATTCGCCGCCTCGATCACCGCCCCGCTGCGCACCAGCGCGATCGCCTTTTCCATGTCGGGATGAAAATGCCGGTCCTCGTCGAGATGCGGCACCTTGGCCCGGATCGCCTTGCGCACCGCTTCAAGCGGTTCGCTCGAAGCCAGCGGCGCATGAAAATCGCAGCCCTGCGCTGCCGCCAGAAGCTCGATGCCGATGACCGCGGTGGCGTTTTCCACCATGCCGATCAGCCGGCGCGCGCCGTGCGCTGCCATGGAAACATGGTCTTCCTGATTGGCCGATGTCGGGATCGAATCCACGCTTGCCGGATAGGCCTTTTGTTTGTTCTCTGAAACGAGTGCCGCCGCCGTCACCTGCGGTATCATGAAGCCGGAATTCAACCCCGGCTTCGGCGTCAGGAACGCCGGCATGCCAGACAGTGCCGGGTCGACCAGCATGGCGATGCGGCGCTCCGACAGCGAGCCGATCTCGCATACGGCCAGCGCAATCATGTCGGCGGCGAAGGCTACCGGCTCGGCGTGGAAATTACCGCCGGAAAGTGCTGTGCCATCCTCGGGAAAAATCAGCGGATTGTCGGTGACGCCGTTGGCCTCGGTTCCCAGCGTGTCTGCGGCCTGGCGCAACACGGTCAAGGCCGCGCCCATCACCTGCGGCTGGCAGCGCAGGCAGTAAGGGTCCTGCACGCGCTCGTCGCCGACGCGGTGGCTTTCGCGGATGGCGCTGCCGGCCATCAACGCGCGCAAGGCGTCGGCACTGTCGATCTGGCCCTTGTGCTTCCGCAGCGCGTGGATGCGCGGGTCGAAGGGGGCATCGGAGCCTTTGGCGGCGTCGGTCGAAAGCGCGCCGACAACAAGCGCCGAGTGGTAGAGGACTTCCGCCTCGAACAGCGCTGCCAGTGCATAGGCAGTCGAAAACTGCGTGCCGTTGAGCAGCGCCAGCCCTTCCTTGGCGCCGAGCGTCAGCGGCTCAAGACCATGCGAGACGAAGGCCACCTTGGCCGGCACCCGGCCATGCGGCGTAAAACATTCGCCGACGCCGATCATCGCCGCCGTCATATGCGACAGCGGTGCGAGGTCGCCGGAAGCGCCGACCGAGCCTTGCGCCGGCACCACAGGCACCACGTCGTTCGCCAGCATCGCTTCCAGCAGCGCAACGGTCTTGGGCTGCACGCCCGAAGCCCCCTGCGCCAGGCTGGCCAGCTTCAGCGCCATCATCAGCCGCGTGATGGCAACCGGCATCGGCTCGCCGACGCCGGCGGCATGCGAAAGCACGATGTTACGCTGGAGCGTTTCGAGATCGGCAGCCGGAATGCGCACGCTGGCGAGCTTGCCGAAGCCGGTGTTGATGCCATAGACCGGCTCACCCTTGGCGACGATCTTGGCCACCGTATCGGCGCTGGCTTTGATTTTGGGCCGGCAGCTTTCATGCAATTTCGGCACCGCGCCGCGATAGATGGCGCGCCAGTCGGCGAGTGTTGCCTCTCCCGGTTTCAGAACGAGTTCGGTCATCTGCCCCTCCAGACGCGTTGATGCAGCGGGTTGAACCCCATGCGATAGACAAGCTCGGCCGGGCTCTCGATGTCCCAGATAGCGAGGTCGGCCCATTTGCCGGCTTCCAATGTGCCGGTCTCGGCTTGCAAGCCGAGCGCGCGCGCCGCCTCGCGGGTCACGCCGGCGATGCACTCGTCCACCGTCATGCCGAACAGGGTCGCGGACATGTTCATGGTCAGCAGCAGCGAGGTCAGCGGCGAGGTGCCGGGGTTGCAGTCGGTGGCGACGGCCATCTTCACGCCATGCTCGCGAAACAGCGCCACCGGCGGCTTCTTCGTCTCGCGGATGAAGTAGAATGCACCGGGCAGGATGACTGCGACGGTGCCGGCCTTGGCCATCGCAGCAGCACCTTCCTCGTCGGCATATTCGAGATGATCGGCCGACAGCGCGCCATAGCGTGCGGCAAGCGCTGCGCCATGCAGGTTGGAAAGCTGGTCGGCATGGAGTTTTACCGGCAGGCCGAGCTCTTTCGCCTTGTCGAAGACGCGGGAAATCTGCTCCGGCGAGAAAGCAATGCCCTCGCAGAAACCGTCGACAGCGTCGGCGAGTTTTTCAGCAGCGATTGCCGGCAGCATGTCGTTTACGACGGCGTTGATATAGGCATCCTTGTCGCCTTTCGCTTCCGCGGGCAGCGCATGGGCGCCGAGGAAACTCGTCCGTACCGTCACTGGCCGCTCAACGCCCATGCGTCGTGCAGCCTTCAGCGATTTGCGCTCGTTTTCGAGGTCGAGCCCGTAGCCGGATTTGATTTCGATGGTGGTCACGCCTTCGGCAATCAGGGCGTCGAGTCGGGGCAAGGTCTGCGCCACCAGTTCGTCCTCGCTCGCCGCACGCAAGGACTTCACCGACGAGACGATGCCGCCGCCGGCCTTGGCCACCTCTTCATAGGTCGCGCCTGCCAGTCGCATCTCGAATTCGTTGGCGCGGTTGCCGGCGTGAACCAGATGCGTATGGCAGTCGATCAGGCCGGGGGTGATCCAGTGGCCTTCGCAATCGATGATTTCGGCCTTGTCGCGCAAGGCCACGGGAAGATCGCTCTCAGATCCGGCATAAATGATGCAGCCGCCTTGAGCAGCGATTGCGCCTTGCTCGACAATGCCCAAGCCCGGCGTGCGCTCAGTGAGCGTCACAAGCCGCGCATTCCGCCAGATGCGGACCTCGTTCGACTGGGCTCTCTCCCGATCCGGCATGATCTTTTCCGTTTCCATCCCGCTCTGATATGTATATACATATTAACGATGGACGCAAGCGTCTTGCTGATGGATTATACGCAAAGCGGAGGGCAGGGCTAATGACGGGGATCTTTGCGGAAAATGCCTTGCTGGCAGACGGCTGGCGCAGCGATGTTCGGCTGACCGTCGAAGCAGGGCGCATTGCCGGCGTCGAAACGGATGCCGCGCCACAAGTGGGCGACGAGCATCACGCGATCGTCCTTCCCGGCATGCCGAACCTGCACAGCCACGCCTTTCAGCGCGGCATGGCCGGCCTTGCCGAGACGCGCGGCCCTTCCGCCGACAGCTTCTGGTCGTGGCGCGAGGTCATGTACCGTTTTGCGCTGTCGATGACGCCGGAGCAGGTCGAGGCGGTTGCCGCCCAACTCTATGTCGAGATGCTGGAAGCGGGCTTTTCGCGCGTCGGCGAGTTTCATTATCTGCATCACGATCTCGATGGCGGGCACTATGCCGACATCGCCGAAATGGCGGTGCGGATCGCATCAGCGGCGCAAACCACCGGCATTAATCTCACGTTGCTGCCCGTCTTCTATGCCCATTCGGGCTTCGGTGGCACCGCGCCCAATGAAGGCCAGCGCCGCTTCATCAACGATCTCGACAGTTTTGCCCAATTGCTCGACGGCGCCCGTGCGGCGCTGAAAAACCTGCCCGGCGCAGTCGTCGGCGTTGCCCCTCACAGTTTGCGCGCCGTCACGCCTGAGGAACTGGCCGCCGTCACGGCGCTGACGGACGCCCCCATCCACATCCACATCGCCGAGCAAATAAAGGAGGTCGAGGACTGTATCGCCTGGTCGGGCGCGCGCCCGGTTCAATGGCTGCTCGATCATGCACCGGTCGATGCCCGCTGGTGCCTCATCCACGCCACCCACATGCTCGACGCCGAGACCGTCGCCATGGCGAAAAGCGGCGCGATCGCAGGGCTATGTCCCATAACCGAGGCCAATCTCGGTGACGGCACTTTTTCCGCGCCGCTGTTCATCGAACATGGCGGCCGTTTCGGCATCGGCTCGGATTCGAATGTGCTGATCGGCCTGCCGGACGAACTGCGCCAGCTCGAATATTCGCAGCGGCTTTTCCATCGCCAGCGCAATGTTCTGGCCGCTCCTGGCGGGTCCAACGGGCGCGCTCTGTTCGACGCAGCCTTGACCGGCGGGTCGACTGCCCTCGGCGCGGGTCCGGCGCAGATAGTCGTTGGCGCATCGGCCGATTTCATCTCGCTGGATGCCGATCATCCCTCGCTGGCGGGCAAGACTGGCGATGGCATTCTCGACGCCTGGATATTCGCCAATGGAACGCGTATCGACAGTGTCTGGGTCGGTGGCAGGAAGCTTGTCTCGGGCGGAAGACATTTCCGGCGCGAGGCCATTGCCCAAAACTTCCGAACAGTGATGATGCAGCTCTCCGCCCGGTGAGCGGCGAAGCTGGATAGGGGAAACACGGTGGAAGCGGTAAGGGAACAGGAAGCGACGTCGCTGCATCAGCGCATCCTCGCCGATATCAGCGAGCGCATCCTTTCGGGCGAATGGGCGCCCGGCCACCGCATTCCTTTCGAGCACGAACTGACCGAGCAGTATGGCTGTTCGCGCATGACGGTGAACAAGGCTCTGTCGCAGCTTGCCAAGGCCGGGCTTATCGAGCGCCGGCGCCGGTCCGGCAGTTTCGTTCGCCGGCCGCAGTCGCAGGCTGCGATCCTCGAGATACACGACATCAAGGTCGAGGTTCAGGCGCTTGGCCTGCCCTACCGCTACGAGCCGGGCACGCGCCAGAAGCGCAAGAGCATGGCCCAGGACCGTGCGCTCATGGATCTTCGGCCATCAGGCCTTATCCTCGACCTGACCTGCCGGCATTTCGCCGGGCAGCGCCCCTTCTGCCTGGAAGAGCGGCTGATCAATCTGGCTGCCGTACCGGAAGCGGCGGACGAAATGTTCGACGACACCGCGCCGGGGCCGTGGCTGATCGCCCGCGTGCCATGGAGTGCTGCCGAACACCGCATCAGGGCAAGTGCTGCCAGCGACGACGTCGCGGACGCGCTGGACATCGATGCCGGCTCTCCCTGCCTCGTTGTCGAGCGCCGTACCTGGAGCGCTGAGCATCCCGTCACCCACGTCCGCTTCACCTATGCCGCCGACAGCCACACGCTGGTTGCGCGCTTCACGCCGTCGCAGAACGGGTAGGGCGAGACCGCTATCCTGCTCAAACGTCGTCGTCCTCGGGCTTGTCCCGAGGATCTACGCACGAATGCCGGTGTTTCGATTGTGGGTCTTTCCTCGCCGTGTGATCGAAATTTCGTGAGCGGAAGCAGATCCTCGGGACAGGCCCGAGGATGACGGCGCTGGAAGCGGATTGCCGCGATCGCCCTGCTGTAACGGGGAGAGGGTATGGGTGAGGGCCGTTTCCATCAAGATCTGAAACGATCTACCCGGTGATGATCCTGTCCATTGGTATGTCGTGCGGCTGCGGGTAGATCGTGGCGAGCCGCGCTTGCGCGTAGCCGATGCCGATCACCAGCGGCTTCCTGGGCATCGCCGCCAGCGTGCGGTCGAAGAAGCCGCCGCCATAGCCGAGGCGATAGTTTTCGCCGTCGAAGCCGACAAGCGGCGCGATCACCACGGTTGGAAAAACTGCCGGACCGTTGGACGGCACGAGAATGTTCCAGACGCCACGTTCCAGCGGCTCGCCGGGCGCCCATTGGCGATAGTCGAGCGGCTTGCCGGCCTCGATGACCACGGGCAGGGCGATTTTTGCGCCGGCTGCGATCATCTCGTTCATCCAGCCGCGCAGGTCCGGCTCTGCCCGAAACGGCCAGTAGATGCCGATCAGATGCTTCTCGGGGTTCTCAATCGCGCTGGTCAGTGCCGCCGCGATTGTTTCCGTACGAATGCCACGCTCCTCCGCGGGCACCGCCATGCGCTCGTCGATCAGGCGCTTGCGCTCGGCCTTGCGCCAGCGCGCCACATCGGTCCAGGCGACGAGATCGGCGGGGCGTCCGTCCGGCGTCAGCTCATGCATGAAACACGGCGGGGAAGCATAGCCGCGCCCTTCCGCATCGTCTTCGCTGTCCATGGCAGATCCTCCGAAGGCAGCATTGCGCTGCGATCCGCCCCGAGCAAGCGAATAAGGGCACTGGCCCATAGGTTTGGCCGCCTCAGGTCAGCGACCAATCTCAAGCGTGCAAGGCATCAGAGCCGGTAGAATCTCGCCGCCGTCCCGCCGAAGATCGCGTCGCGCTCGGCCGCGTTCAAGCCCGCGGTCAGCTCATTGGCGATCCGCCACCAATCGTCATAACTGGCGGCCAGCTCGAGAACCGGCCAGTCGCTGCCGAACATGAGCCGCTCCGGCCCGAATGCCGAAAGCAGGGTTTCGACATAGGGTTTCAATGCGGTGGCAGACCGGTCCTCGCCGGCTTCGATCAACAGGCCGGATATTTTTGCAAACACGTTCGGGCGCTGTGCCAGCGCTGCCATATCGCTCGCCCATGGTTCGGTGATGCCCTTGGCAATGAACGGTTTGGCGCCATGATCGACGACGATTTGTAGCTCCGGTAGCCGGTCGGCAAGTGCTGCAACAATCGGCAGATGGCGGGGCTGCACCAGCGCGTCGAATGCCAGGCCGAGCGAAGGCAATGCCGCCAGCACGGCGATCCGATGCTCGGCGAGGATGAAGAACGTATCGTCGATATCCTGCAGCATCGGCCTTATGCCGCGGAATTTCTGGTGGCCGGCCAGCCGTTTCAACACGGCAAGTGCGTCCGGCGCATCGAGGTCGATCCAGCCGACGACACCACCGATCGAGGCTTCCTGCTCGGCGAGTTCCAGCATGAACTCGGTTTCCGCCACCGTCGCCGCTGCCTGCACGACGACGGTTTTCCCGATGCCTGCTGCCTTCAGATGCGGCTGCAAATCGGCTGGCAGATAATCGCGGATGATCGGCGCGACCGCTGGTCCCATCCAGTCATAGTCGCCGCGCGCGATTTTCCAGTAGTGCTGGTGTGCGTCGATCCTCACGATAAAACTCCGCGATTGCGTCTATCGGCCGACGGCGATGACGGCCTTGATCAGGCCGGATTTTTCGTGCGCCCAGCGCGCGAGATCGCCGGGCGCCTCGGCAAGCGTGGTGCGATGCGTGACGATGCGATCGAGCGGCACGAGGCCACGCCTGATGGACTCCGCGACATGGTCGAAATCCTCCCGCGTGGCGTTGCGGCTGCCGATCACCATCATCTCGCGCTTGTGGAATTCGGGGTCCGAAAAACTGATGTCGTCCTTGACGACGCTGACGATGACCAGCACGCCGCCATGCGCGACATGGGCGAAAGAGGATTTGATCGACGCCGTGTTGCCGGTCGCGTCGAACACCACGTCGAAGCCTTCGCCGTCTGACGCTCGGGCAACGCCCTGGGTGGCCGGCTCATCCGGACCGATGGTCGAGGAAAAACCAAGCTCGCGCGCGGCGAAATCCAGCCGCTCCGCACTCATGTCGAGCAGCGTCACCTCATGGCCTGCGATGCGCGAAAAGATGGCTGTGCCAATGCCGATCGGGCCGGCGCCGATGACCAGGGCCCGCGAACCCACCGGCGCCAGCGAGCGGCGCACGGCGTGTGCGCCGATGGCAAGGAATTCCACCGTCGCAGCATCGGTGGCCGAAAGCCCATGAGCCGGGTAGAGATTGCCGGCCGGGACGAAGATTTCCTCGCACATCGCGCCGTCGGTGTGGACGCCGAGCACCTGAATTTTCGTGCAGCAGTTCGGTTTGCCCTTGCGGCAGGCAATGCAGGTGCCGCAGGCGATGTAAGGATTGACGATGACCGTCTCGCCGACCGGCAGAAAAACGCCTTCGCCGGCTTTCAGCACCGTGCCCGAAACCTCGTGTCCCATGACGCGCGGATATTCGAGGAAGGGGTGCTTGCCCTGGAAGATATGATAGTCGGTGCCGCAGATGCCGACGTGGCTGACACCTACCAGCGCCCAGCCGGCGGGCGGCTCGCCGGGGGCAGGGCGCTCTTCCAGCACCAGTTCGCCGGGCGCGCGGCACACCAGGGCCTGCATCGTTTTCACAGCCTTGTTCATACGCTGTCTACTTGCCGCGCCGGCGCAGGCCGTCGAAATAGACGATGACGATGATGAGCGCGCCGGTGATGATGCGTTGCCAGAACGAATTGACGTTCAGCAGGTTCGCGCCGTTGTTGATCGTCGCCAGGATGAAGGCGCCGAGCAGCGGCCCATGCACGGAGCCGATGGCGCCGAACAGGCTGGTGCCGCCGATGACCGACGAGGCGATCGCCTGCAATTCCCAGCCCTCGGCCTGCGTTGGGTTGCCGATGCCGATGCGCGAGGCCAGCAGCACGCCGACGAAAGCCGCGCACAGCGCAGAGAGCGTATAGGCGAGATAGATGGTGCGGTTGACGTTGACGCCGGACAGGCGCGACGCTTCCGCATTCGAGCCAACCGAGAACAAATAGCGCCCCCAGCGGCTGTGATGGAGGAAAATGTAGGCGGGAATCGCCACCAGTATCACCATCCAGAACAGGTTCGGGACTCCGAGGAAGGAGTTGCGCGAGAATTCCGAAAAGGCGTCGTTCTTGATCGAGATGGAATTGCCGTTGGTCATCAGAAGGCCGATGCCGCGCAGCGAGGTCAGCGTCGCCAGCGTGATGATGAAGGGTGGCAGGCCCATTTTGACGATGCCGAAGCCATGGAACAGGCCGATGGCCACACCAAGTGCGAGCGTAGCGAGGACCGCCAGCCACACCGGAAAGCCGGCATTGATGAGCATCGCCACGATAACCGTGCAGAAGCCGACGATCGCGCCGACCGAGAGGTCGATGCCGCCGGTGATGATGACGAAGGTCTGCCCGACCGCGAGGATCGCGATCATCGAGCCCTGGCGCAGCAGGTTTGCGATGTTGATGCCCGACGCGAAGCTCGGCGTGGCGAGCGAAAGGGCGATCCACAGGAGCACCAGCAGCGCCAGCAGGGTCAATCCGAAAAGGATGTTGTAATTCCGCTTCGGCTTCTCGATCGGTGTCGTTTCAGTGCTGGTGGTCATCGGCGTTTCCCGTTGTTTTTCTTGGTCGACGCGGCGTTAGACGCCGATTGCTTCGGTCAGGACTTCTTCGTGGCTGGCCTGCCCATGGGCATGGCTTGCCACCAATCGCCCCCGCCGGAACACATGCAGCGTATCGGCCAGTTCATAGACTTCCGGCAGGTAGGACGAGATCAGGATGATGCCCGCGCCCTTCGAAAGCAGCGTCGAGAACAGGCGGTAGATCTCCGCCTTGGTGCCGACATCGACGCCCACGGTCGGTTCGTCGAAGATGAACAGCTTGGCGCCGTGGTTGAGCCATTTGCCGATCACGATCTTCTGCTGGTTGCCACCCGACAGGCTGGAAGCCAGCGCGTGCCGGCCCGCCGTCTTGATGCGCAGCCCGCCGATCTGGCGCTCGGCATGCGACTTCTCCTGCGCGCCGGAAATCAAAAGCTTGCTGCTGATGCGTTTGTAGATGGGCAGGTTGAGATTGGTGCCGACCGACAGATTGAGGCAAAGGCCCTGGTCGCGGCGACTTTCCGGCGCCAGCGCCATGCCGAGCTTCATCGCGTCGTGCTCGTTGCGGATGTTTGCCGGCTTTCCGTTCCAGAAAATCTCGCCGGCGCTTTTCTTTTCGCGGCCATAGAGCGTCAGCACGAATTCGCTGCGGCCAGCGCCGATAAGCCCGTAGAGCCCGACGATCTCGCCCGCCCGCACGGAAAGCGAGACGTCCTCAAAGCCCTTGCCGGACAGGTTCTTCGCCCCGACGATCGTCTCGCCCGGCTCGAAATGGTCCTTGTGGTAGATCTGCTCGATCGAGCGGTTGATCATCATCCGCACAAGTTCGGCATCGTCGGTCTCGGCGATGTTGCGGGTACCGACCAGCGTGCCGTCGCGCAGTACCGAAACACGGCTCGCCAGCTCGAACACTTCTTCCATGCGGTGGCTGATATAGACGATGGTGACGCCTTCGGCCTCCAGCCGCCGGATCAGCGCGAAAAGCTGCTCGGTCTCCTTGCGGGTCAGGTAGGCGGTCGGCTCGTCGAAAATCAGGAAGCGCGTGCCGCGTATGGTGGCGCGGGCGGCTGCGATGAGCTGCTGCTGGCCGATGGTGAGGTCGCCGAGCATGACATGCGCCGGCAGGTTGAAGCCGAGATCGTCGATGATCTTCTGCGCCCGCTGCACCATGGTGCGGCCCTGCAGCATGCCGAAGCGGGTGTCTTCCTCGCCGAGAAACATGTTGGCGGCAACCGTCAGGTGACGGCACAGCACCACCTCCTGGTGCACGGCATTGATGCCGAGCGCAATCGCCTCGTTGGGTGTTGCCAGCGCGACCGGTTTGCCGTCCCAGAACACCTCGCCCGAGGTGCGCGGGATGACCCCGGTCAGAAGCTTTATCAACGTCGACTTGCCGGCACCGTTCTCGCCGACGATGGCGTGGATCTCCCCGACCTTGAAGGCGAGGTCGACCGGCTTCAGCGCATGGGTGCCGATATATTTCTTTTCCAGCCCCTTCAGTTCCAGGATCGGCTGGCCGGGCACCGCGGCGTCAGGCGCCGGGTGATCGTGACCGTCAAGTGTCGATAATATCATGACAATCCTCCCGATTGGCATGCGCGGCAACGCCGGCGACATGCCTATCCTAGCCCGTTTCCTTTGCAGGTCGAGTCTGCCCCTCATCCGCCTGCCGGCACCTTCTCCCCGCAGGCGGGAGAAGAACGAAGCTCTATCTATGACGACCCCCTCTCCCCGTTCTTCACGGGGAGAGGGTAAGGGTGAGGGGCAGCGCGACCTAACCTTGGGTCAGTCCAGCTTCGGGTTCAGCAGGGCGTTGATCTTCTCGTCGGCCATGTTGGCCTTCGTCACCAGATTGGCGCCGGTGTCGACATTGGCCTCGACCTTTTCGCCCTTGGATGCAGCAAGTGCGGTCTTGATGCCGTCATAGCCCATCCGGTAGGGGTCCTGCACGACGAGGCCGGAAATGACGCCGTCATTGAGGAACTTGATCAGCTTGTCGTCGCTGTCGAAGCCGATCAGCGACACCTTGCCTGCAAGGTTGTTTTCCGCGATCGCCTGCCCGACGCCCTGCGCCATGATCAGGTTGGAAGCGAAGATGCCTTTCAGGTCAGGATTGGCAGTGATCAGGTCGGTGGCGATGTTCAGGCCGGTCGTGGCCTGGCCGTCGGCATATTTGTCGGCAACCAGTTCCAGGCCCGGATACTTGGCCTTGAGCTGTTCCTTGAAACCCTCGGCGCGCTGTTCGAGCGAACCGGCGCCCGGCAGTGCGGTGATGAGAGCGACCTTGCCCTCGACCTTGCCGCCATTGGCTTCGCCGATCGCTGCTGCGAGACCGTCGGCTGCGACGCGTCCGCCCTGGACGTTGTCGGTGGTCAGGAACGAGGTGAAGGCCTTGGAGTCGGCGCCGGAATCGATGCCGATGATCTTCACCTTGCTTGCTGCTTCGTCGATCGGCTTGCCGAGCGCCTTGGCTTCGGTGGGCGAGATGACGATGGCCGCCGGATTGCCGGCAACCGCGTTTTCGAGGATCGAGATCTGGCCGTTGACGTCGGTTTCAGCCTGCGCGCCGAGTTCCGGCACCTTCACGCCAAGATCCTTGCCTGCCTTGCGGGCGCCGGCCAACACGATCTGCCAGTAGAACGAGGTCGTGTCCTTGACGATGATCGGAATGGTCACGTCGGCAGCCGAAGCCGGCAGCGTCGGCGCAAGGCCGAGCATGGCGGTGGCTGTTGCGAGCGCGACGAAGCTGCGGCGGTTGATCAGTGCATTGACGAATTTCATTAGGTTCCTCCCTAAATCGCCTGTTGCAGTGCTGTTCGTGACGGTTCGGTTAGGCGTCTCCAAACCGGACTTTATAGATAAAAAACAGATGCACGTTTTTGTTAGTCCATTCCTGAAGGCGTTGCAAGCGGCGTTTCGTGCCCGTCTTCGGCGCAGATGACGACGCTCCGCCTCAGCCTGCAATCGTCTGTTGAGGCACTGGCCTCGTCCTGTTCCAGCGATGAAATATTAATTCCATCGTTAGGTCAAGATGGAATTTATGTTCCCTTGCCGCGCGTTTCATCCGAACTGCGCCAGCTCCTCCTTTCGCACCACGCCTTTCTTCAGGATGACATTTGCGTAGAGCTGCAGTTCGCCGGTGGCGACCACATAGGCGGCCTTGCGCGAGCGCTCGTAAAAGGCGAAGCGCTCGAGCGGCTCGACCGGGAAATCGCCGGCAAGACGGGTGATGATCTTCTGGAACGAGACGCAGACCGGCGGCACCACATCCGGGGTATCCACCATCGCCATCCGAAAGGCTGAAGCCGGCGCGAACGTGTCGAGCGGAAAATGCGTCAGGATCGCTTCCAGCAGCGGTTCGGCAAGCACGCCGTCGGCGCGGACGACCGGGCAGCCGAGCGTGCTGGCCGGGAAATTCGCATCGGCAATCACGATCTCGTCGCCGTGCCCCATGGTGCGCAGCGCATGCAGCAGTTCGGGTCCGAGCAAGGGGTGAATTCCACGCAGCATCAGACAAGCTCCAGGGTTAGGGCAGACAGAGCGGCGCGAGCGCCGCTTAATGAGAATTGGCGTTGTTTCATTCGCGCACCGCTCCCGTCAGCGGCGCCTGCACAGTCGTATGCGGCGCGTATTTCTCGTAATCGTCTTCGGGAACATGGGCCTTTGGCAGTTCCATGTTGCGCAGCAGGCTGGATGTCTTGGCGGTTCCGATGAGCACCGTCGCGACAGCCGGCTCATGCAGGGGAAACTGCATCGCGGCGGCTGCCAGCGGATAGCCGCCGTGAGAAGCAATCGCTTCCATGGCCGCGACTTTGGCAAGGATATCCGGCGACGCCGGGCCATAGTCGAAATGCGCGCCCGGTTTCGCCCCTGTCGCCAGGATACCCGAATTGAACGCACCGCCGATGACAAGCGAGGTCTTCTTCTGCCGGCACAGCGGAATGAGTTCCGCTTCGGCCGACCTGTCGAGCAGCGAATAGCGCCCGGCGAGAAGGATGCAGTCGAGCGGCGCGCGCTGCATCACTTCCAGGCAGATTTCCACCTCGTTGACGCCGAGGCCATAGGCGGAGATCACGCCGCCCGCCTTCAGTTCCTCGAGCGCCTTCATGCCGCCGTCGAGAAACTGGCGCAGATGCGCCTTGGTCGTCTCAACGCCATGGGTATAGACGCCGATATCGTGGACATAGAGGATGTCGATGCGGTTCAGGCCGAGCCGCGCATAGCTGAAATCGACCGACCGCATGATGCCGTCATAGCTGTAGTCGTATTCCAGCTTGAAGGGCAGCGGGTCGACGAAACCGAGGTTCGGCACCTGATCGGCGGGCGCAGGGGTCAGCAGGCGGCCGACTTTGGTCGATAGCACATACTGGTCGCGCGGCTTGTGACGCAGGTAGTCGCCGAAGCGGCGCTCCGAAAGGCCGAACCCGTAATGCGGCGCAGTGTCGAAATAGCGTATGCCCGACGTCCAGGCTGCATCGAGTACGGCGGCTGCATCGGCCTCCGATACCGCCTGGTAGAGGTTGCCCAGAGAGGCCCCACCGAAACTGAATTCGGTGACCTCAAGGGCTGTTTCGCCGATGCGGCGCTTCTTCATGCATGTCCTCCCGAAGTCGCGGCCGTTGCCCGGCCTTGTCGATGCTGGCGTAATCTCTAAAGCGTCGCGCCAAGGTGCCACGGCACGAATTCGTTGTCGCCATAGCCGAAGAGTTCGCTCTTGGTCTTGCGGCCGGAAGCCGTCTCCACGATCAGGTCGAAGATTTCGCGGCCGAGTTCGGCAACGCCGATCTCCCCGGAGGCGATGCGCCCGCAGTCGACGTCCATGTCCTCCTCCATGGAGCGGAACAGCGCCGAGTTGCTGGCAAGCTTGATCGAGGGCGTCGGCCTACAGCCGAAGCATGAGCCGCGCCCGGTGGTAAACGCGATGATATTGGCTCCGCCGGCCACCTGGCCCGTCGCCGAAACCGGATCGTAGCCCGGCGTATCCATGAAGACGAGGCCGTGCTCGGTCACCTTTTCGGCGTAGCCATAGACGCCGTTGAGCGTCGTCTGCCCGCCCTTGGCGACGGCGCCGAGCGATTTTTCGAGAATGGTGGTCAGCCCGCCCTTCTTGTTGCCGGGCGAGGGATTGTTGTCGAGCGACGCGCCGTGCAGGGCGACATAGTCCTCCCACCACCTCACATAGCCGTCGAGCTTTTCGGCGATTTCGGGCGTCGCCGCGCGCGAACCGAGCAGATGCTCGGCGCCGTAGATTTCGGAGGTTTCCGAGAGGATGCCCGTGCCGCCGGCGTCGGCAAGAATGTCGACCGCAGCACCAAGTGCCGGATTGGCAGTGATGCCCGACATGCCGTCCGAGCCGCCGCATTGAAGGCCGACGACGATCTCGCTCACCGGTATCGGTTCGCGCTGCAACTGCCCCACCTCCTCGGCGATCTCGGCAAGCACACCAAGCGCCTTTTCGACCGATTTGCGCGAGCCGCCGGCCTCCTGGATGTTGAAATGCCGCTTGCCCGCCGCCACGCCCTTCTGGCCGTAGAGTGTCAGCTGGTTGACCTCGCAGCCGAGCCCGACCATCAGCACGCCGCCGAAATTCGGGTGTCGTGCATAGCCGGCTAACGTCCGGTGCAGCACGCGCATGCCGTCGCCCGTGCCGCTCATGCCACAGCCCTGGTCGTGCACGATCGGCACGAAACCGTCGATCCCGGGATAGTTCGGCAGAAGCTTCTGGTTGGCCTGTTCGGCGATCGCCCGGCACACCGTGGTCGAGCAGTTCACGCTGGCGATGATGCCGATGAAATTACGCGTGCCGGCGCGTCCGTCGGCGCGGCGATAGCCCATGAAGGTACGGGCGCGGTCGTCGTCAGTCGCGTGCGCAGCTTCGGATGGTGGCACGACGGGAAGCCGCCCGGATTCGAAGACCAGATTGTGCGAATGCACATGCTCTCCCGGTGCGATGTCCTGTGTCGCCCGGCCGATCGCCTGGGCATATTTCACCACCGCCGATCCTGCCGGAATGGCCTTCACGGCGACCTTGTGACCGCCGTCGATGGCGGCCATGGCAATGGCGCCGCCGGGCAGGGCAGTGCCGGCCTCAAGGCGGCCATTGGCAACCGCGACATTGTCGGAGGGCGAGAGAAGAATTGCCTGGGCGAGGTTCACGCTGCGATTTCCTTGGCATATTTGGCGGCGATGGCCGCGAGCCTGGGTGATTTCCGGTTGGTATCGGCGGTGGCTGCCCACTCGATAAAGCCGCCTATGCGGCGTGCGACCTTGGTCTTGTGGCCGCTGGCTATGTCGGCGAGGCGATGGTCGAGGAAGGGGTTTTCAAAGCGCTCCATCGTCGTCGCCGCATAGGCGCTCGCCGCCTCGCCCATGCCGTGCACGGCAAAGCCGGGGATGACTTCGTCGCGATAAAGCGACAGCAGGTCGTTGCGGATTTCCGCCCTGGTCAGCATGCCGCGCACCGTCTCGTCGGCGTCCATGCGCCCGGTCAGCCAGGTCTCGGCCAAAAAACTGTGGCCGAGATTGAGGATATGGATCTTCAGCCGCTCGACCGGTTCGAGATCGTCGACGATGCGGATCGCTGGATGCGCGCATGGCAGCTTCAGGCCGGGCTGGTTCTCCACCGCCCACAATGCGTAGGGCTCGGCAATCGCGCCCGCCGGGTCCAAAGGTGCCGAAACGATGCGGTCGACAAGCGAATTGGCGAACACGCATTGCTCTTCGATCCAGGTGAGCAGTGCATCGGAGGCGCGGCTGCGCCGTGCAAGATCGAGCACCGTCCGCTTCAGCACATCGCCATTGCGGCCGACGAGTTCGGTCGGGAGGATCGTAAGCCTCGATCGGCCGGCGGCGAAGCGGGCCACAAGCAACGCCAGCAATTTTGCCGGATAGGAAGGCGGTGCAGACGCCGTCATCCCGGTCAGGTCGAGCGTCAGCCCCGCCGGCACGGCAAAGCCTGATTCCGTCGTGTTGGAGAGAATGAATTCCGCCTCCTCGACGACGATACGCATCAGCTCCGCCCAATCCGCCTCGGCGTCGAGGCCACGCCCTACGCTCTTCACCTGGATTGTACGGTCGACGGTCTGCCCCGCCTCCAGCCCGCGGATGATCACCGGAAACCCTGCCGGATCGGAGAAAGCCTGCAGCCGCGCCCGTCCGGCCGCGGAACCGCTTGCCGCAACGATGGTCACAGTGCCTTCCATGCCCGCCTCGTGCAGGAACAGGTCGGCATACGCCTGAAGAAACCGGCTGGTGCCGAATTGGACGACAGGCGTTTGAACCGAAGACACTTGCAACTCCCTTGATAATGTCTTTTATCGTCAAAAGACATTTTGTCGTCAATAGATTTTCCTTGTAAGGGACGACCGGGGCGCAGACGCGACGGGCAAAAGGCAGGCGATGGCGAAGCAGAACAATGTCTACAAGGACGCATATAACCGCTGCCTGGCGCTGCTCGGAGCCGGCGAAAGCCTGCCTTCGGAGCCTGAGCTCGGCACGACGCTGGGTGTCAGTCGCACGACGGTCCGCTCGATCCTGTCGCGGATGGAAGAACGCGGCCTGATCGAATGGAACAAGCGCAGCAAGCTGGTTCTGCGCGCACCGGCGCCCGACGATTTCTTTCCCGACGACGAGACCGATTCCCTGTCGCAGATCATCGAGCGGTCCTTCATGCGCCGCCTGCTTGCCGGCGGCGCCCAGGCCGGCATGCAGATCAACGAACTGGAGCTTGCCCGCGAGATCGGCGTCGGCACCACCAGCGTGCGCGAGTTCCTGATCCGCTTCAGCCGCTTCGGCCTGATCGAGAAGCGCCGCAACAGCCATTGGGTGCTGAAGGGTTTTACCAAATCCTTCGCGCTGGAGCTGACCGAGATCCGCGAGATGTTCGAGCTGCGCTCGGCCGCCGCCTTTGCCGCGCTGGCAAAGGACAATCCCGTCTGGACCGATCTCGATGCGATGGAACAGGAACACCACGAGCTGATTGCCGCGATAGGCACCCGCTACGGCGAATTTTCAGAGCTGGACGAACGTTTCCACAGGCTTATCCACAGCGCTTCGCACAACCGCTTCATCGTCGATTTCTACGACGTCATCGCGATGATTTTTCACTACCACTACCAGTGGAACAAGACGAATGAGCCCGGACGCAACAAGATAGCGCTGCAGGAGCATCTGCAATACATCGCCGCGCTGAAATCCGGAAAACTCGACCAGGTCGAAAAGGCCTGCCGCCGGCATCTCAAATCGGCGCGTGAGACGCTTCTCCAGTCGATTCCCGAAAGCTGGCAGTAGCGCAAACGATTATCTTGCCATAAGCTTCCTTCGATGCGCTTTTGAGAAGACGGCAAAACAGTCGCTGGGGCGCATTTTTCATATGTACTGACCTTGAGAACCGGGCTTTGTTTGACGGCCCCGATACTTGCAGTATCTCTAAAACAGTGCATGCTGAAATATGTTTTGAGGGGCTAAGGAAAATGAAGAAAAAACTGCGCGTCACCGTTTCGGTGACAGTGTCGGATGACGACGAGTTTTCAACAGAAGAACAGGCTCTTGCCGTATGCGACGGGTTGCAGCGCATCCTCTGCTATGACGAGGTGGCCTTGCAGAGCGTCGAGTCTTTCACCGACGGCGTAAGCTTTGAGGATACTCGCAGTTCTGTCCGCTTCGAAAGCGAGCACGGCTGAAGATTGATCCCGCCGCTCAATGGCGTATCCTGAGTCCGGGGTCTGACCCCGGCTTTGGGTATGCCTGTCTGCCGGGCACGCCCGAGGCAAAAACCACCGGAGGAAGCTCATGAACACGCCGCCGCTTGCCGCAAGGGCCGAAGAAGAACAGATCGACGGCGCCCCGGAGCGTGTCGGCGCCGTCATTGGAGCGCTGATCACGATCGGCAGCTTCGCCCTGGTGCTCTGGCCGGTGGCGCGGATTTGGCTGTGACGCGGTAAGACATTGACCTCGCGTGCCTGCGCACGCTCAGCCGCCTGAAATCCATTTGAGATCGACTTGAACCGGCAGCAAGCGCTCGCCGGCATGTTCCCCTGCACCACCCAAATGGGCGGTGACGGTTGCCGGTTCCACGCCTAGACATTGGCAAGGGTAGGCAATCTTGGGGAAATATCATGGCAACGTTTTCATCAACAAGCGCGATCAACAATTCCTTGCTGGTCTTCGAAAGCCTTCTGCCAGATTCGTTTTATTACGAGTGGTATAGCGAGCGCTCTATGGATACCGCCTACGGGCAAATATCCTACATGTACGGAAACACGGAAGAAGGTATTGATTCAAATTACTACGGGAATTTCGAATATCTCTACGAAGGCGATGGGAGTGTTTTCCATATATCTGGATATGTAACAAGCATAGTCAGCGAAACTCATTATCAAGACTACAGTTTCTATCCACCTATAACCAATGGAACGAGGTGGATAATCAACGACATAAACATATATGTCGGGAAATTCCAGACGCCGAATGACCTCCCTGGTCTCATCTTCGCTGGCGATGACCGAATTTACGGTTCCCCTGAGAATGACGAACTTTACGGCTTTTCCGGTTCCGATGTCATCGAAGGAAAAGGCGGCAACGACATAATCAATGGCGGAACCGGTGCCGACATCATGCTCGGCGGCCTTGGTAATGATCTGTACTTCGTCGACAATGCGCGCGATGTCGTCTTCGAATTTGTTAACGAGGGAACCGATACGGTTCGCAGCACCATCAGCCTGACACTAACATCCAATGTCGAGCGGCTGGAGCTGCTCGGAACAGGCCATCTCAGCGGTGTCGGCAACGATCTCAACAACGATCTCATTGGCAACAGTGGCAACAACACCCTGTATGGCCGCGCCGGCAACGATCTTCTGGACGGTCGCGCCGGCAGCGATACGATGTATGGCGGCGCCGGCAACGACATTTATGTCGTATCTTCGGCCGGTGACCGCGCGATCGAACTTGCCGGTGAAGGCACGGACACGGTCCGCTCCTATATCGACTGGTCGCTCGGCGCCAATCTCGAACGGCTGGAACTGCAGGGCTCGGCCAATCTGACCGGCAACGGCAACGGGCTCAACAATACGCTAATCGGCAATTCCGGTAGCAACATTCTGCGTGGCGGGGCAGGCAATGACACGCTGATCGGCGGTGCCGGCAAGGATACGCTCAACGGCGGCGACGGGAAGGACACTTTCGTCTTCAACGCGGCTCTCGGGTCGACCAACATCGACAAGATCAACGACTACAACGTCGCGCAGGACACAATGCAGCTGGACTCGAAATATTTTGCCGGTCTGGCAAAGGGCTGGCTGGCTGCCGGCGCCTTCCACACGGGAACCGCCGCCCATGATGCGACCGACCGCATCATCTACAACAAATCGACCGGTGCCTTGTGGTTCGACAAGGATGGCATAGGCGGGGCCACAGCCGTGCAATTCGCCACGCTGTCACCCGGCCTTGCCATGACGGCGAACGAGTTCTTCATCGTCTAGATTGCCATGGTCTTCGGATTCTCTCCGATGGCCGCGGAGCAGAGTTCGGCGAACAATTCGCGTGCTCACTGTGCGTTGCAGAGTGGGCACCCGAATGCATGCTGGACGATGCCGTGCACCGAACAGCGTTCGAACTCAAATTGTGAGGATGGTGCCAGCCCAATTATGGACGCGCTGGCGCTGATATCGTCAGGCCGGAACTCTGCGAGCAGCACCCGGAATTCATCCAGGCACGGCATAAGCCAGGCCTCGTTGGGTTCATAGCCGAGTCTATCCCAATCGACTTTCGATTTGGCCGCGGCGATCGACCGGATCAGGAAGGCTTGATCGTCAGTAAAGTTTTCAGCTTCCCACGGTATATCCGCGATATCGAAGCCGACAGTTCCCGGGCCATAGACCCCCTGGTCTTTCGAAGCGATCCACGCCGCAATCTGACACTCGCGAGCGGTGGAAGCCAGGGAGGAGGCAGCGAGAGCAAGCACATCTATGAAAACGGATGTCAGCCCGTTCGACATCCTGATATCCGGCAGGTCCGGTCGAGCGTCATAGGTTATCCGGTTCGCCATGGCTCGGCTCGGAAAGGTTAGAGCTGAAAGCTCAGATGCTTTGGATGTTTGCGAGAAAACGTGTCGAAAACGACTGGTGCCATCGAAGCCGATGGTGCCCAGGAGAGGACTCGAACCTCCACGCCTCGCGGCACACGGACCTGAACCGTGCGCGTCTACCAATTCCGCCACCTGGGCAAGGTGCGCCGCTGATGTAAGCGGGCAGCGGCGCGGTGTCAACGCGCTTTCGGCAAAAAATCACGTTCAAACAAAAAGATAGTTCAGGTCGGCATTCTTGCCACGAATGCGCGGCCGGCCGGCAATGAATCCGCCGGCAAAGCCTGCGGCAAAGACGCAAAAAGCCGACGCAAATGCATTGCGCCGGCTCATCACGAATCACATCGGGTAGGTTCTCGGCAGGACAGGCCTACGCCGAAAGCACTTCTTTCGAGGCCACGGTCGAATCGGCGTTGAGCCTGTAGACGACCGGCACGCCGGTGCCGAGTTCCAGCTTGACGATGTCGGGGCCGGAAATCCCCTCCAGCGCCATGATCAGCGCCCGCAGCGAATTGCCGTGGGCGGCCACCAGCACCGTTTCGCCGCGCAGCACATGCGGCTGCATCTCGTGCATATAATAGGGCCATACGCGGGCGCCGGTATCCTTCAGGCTCTCACCGCCGGGCGGCGGGGTATCATAGGACCGGCGCCAGATATGCACCTGCTCCTCGCCCCATTTGGCGCGGGCATCGTCCTTGTTGAGGCCGTTGAGGTCGCCATAGTCGCGCTCGTTCAACGCCGCGTCACGCACGGTCTTCAGATCGTTCTGGCCGGTGGCGTCGAGGATGAACTGGCAGGTCCGCTGCGCGCGCTTCAGCACTGAAGTGTAGGCGATGTCGAATTTCATTCCGCGCACGGCAAGCTTCTGGCCGGCCGCCTTGGCCTCGCTCACACCCTGCTCGGTGAGGTCGACGTCGCGCCAGCCGGTGAAGAGGTTCTTGAGGTTCCATTCGCTCTGGCCGTGGCGGACAAGCACGAGAGTTCCGGTCATTTCAATCCTCATGATTGATGTGTGGACGCCGCTTTAGCTCAGGCCCAGCACATCGCGCATCGAATACAATCCGGGCTTCTTGCCGTGCGCCCAAAGTGCAGCCTTCACCGCGCCGCGCGCGAAAATGGAGCGGTCCTCTGCATTGTGGGAAAGCGTGATGCGCTCGCCGGTGCCGGCCAGGATGACCGAATGGTCGCCCACCACCGAGCCGCCGCGCAGCGTGGCAAAGCCGATGGAGCCGGCCTCGCGCGCGCCGGTATGGCCGTCGCGCACCCGCACGCTGTGTTCGGCAAGATCGATACCGCGTCCCTTGGCAGCCGCCTGGCCAAGCAGCAATGCCGTGCCCGACGGCGCGTCGACCTTGTGCCGGTGATGCATTTCCAGCACCTCGATGTCGAAATCGTCAGGCCCCAGTGCCTTGGCAGCCTGTTCGACCAGCACTGCCAGAAGATTGACGCCGAGGCTCATATTGCCGGACTTGACGATCGTCGCGTGGCGCGCGGCGGCTGCAATCGCCGCGTCGTCCTCAAGCGAACAGCCCGTCGTGCCGATGACATGGACGATGCGCGCCTGCGCGGCATAGCCGGAGAATTCGACGCTGGCGGCCGGCGTGCTGAAATCCAGCACGCCATCGGCCTTGGCGAAGGCCGTCAACGGGTCGTCGGTGATCGGCACGTTGATGATGCCGATGCCTGCAAGCTCGCCTGCGTCGCGGCCGATATGCGGCGAGCCGGCGCGCTCGATGGCTGCCGACACTTTCGCGCCCGGCACGGAATGGATGGTGCGGATCAGCGTCTGACCCATGCGTCCGGCTGCCCCGACGACGACGAGACCCATATCGCTCATGCGCTTTTCTTCCTTGCGACCTTCGCCGGCTTGGCTGGCTTTAGTGGCATTTCGACGGTTTTCGTGTCGTCGACCAGTCCCAGCCCCTTCTGGCTCTGAAGGCGGTGGAAGCGGGCGTAGACGCCATGCGGATTGGCCAGCAACGACTCGTGCGTGCCTTCCTCGACCAGCCGGCCATCCTCCAGCACGATGATGCGGTCGGCATTGACCACGGTCGACAGGCGATGGGCGATGACGATGGTGGTCTTGCCCCTCATCACCGTCGCCAGCGCTTCCTGCACGCGCGCTTCGGACTCGTTGTCGAGCGCTGAAGTCGCCTCGTCGAGAAGCAGGATCGGCGCATTGCGCACGATGGCGCGCGCGATCGAGATGCGCTGGCGCTGGCCGCCCGAAAGTGTCACGCCGTTCTCGCCCACCGGCGTGTCGTAGCCGTTGGGCTGCTGGCGGATGAAGCTGTCGGCCGCGGCCTGGTCGGCGGCGCGGTGGATTTCTTCGTCGGTCGCGTTCTCGCGGCCGTAGCGAATGTTGTCGGCAATCGTACCTTCGAACAGATAGGGCTGCTGCGAGACGAAGGCGATCGAATTGCGCAGCGACTGCTTGGTCACCTTGGCGATGTCCTGGCCGTCGATCGTGATGGCGCCGGAATCGAGATCGTAGAAACGCTCCAGCAGCGCCGTCAGCGTCGTCTTGCCGGCGCCCGAAGCGCCGACGATCGCCGTCGTCTTTCCGGCTTCCGCAACGAAGCTCACGCCGTGCAGCACCGGAATGTGTTCCGCATAGGAGAAGGCGACGTTTTCGAAGCGCACTTCACCCTTGGCCACCTTCAACGGGGTCGCATTCGGCGCATCGTCCTGCTGCGGCTCGAGATCGAGGATCTCGTAGATCATGCGCGCATTGACCAGCGAACGCTCGAGCCCGACCTGCAACCGCGCCAGGCGGCGCACCGGGTCATATGCGAGCATAAGTGCCGTGATGAATGACATGATCGCGCCCGGCAGTTCGCCGCCATGGGTGGCGCGGTAGCCGGCATAGGCAATCACGCCGGCAACCGCGATGCCTGCCAGCATTTCGGTGATCGGTGTCAGCCGCTCCGAAACCCTTGCGATCTTGTTCGACCGTTCTTCGGCGCGCTCGATCATCTCGCCCATGCGGCGGGAAAGCTGGTCTTCCATGGTGAAGGCCTTCACCACGGCGACGCCTTGCGTCGCCTCCTGCATCGAGCCGATCAATCGCGAATTGATCTCGACGGACTGGCGCGTCACGCGGCGCAGGCGGCGCATGAGATAGTTGACGGCATAGACCAGTGGCGGCCCGATAACGAAGGCTATCGCCGACAGAAACCAATCCTGCACGAACATCACCGTCACCAGCGCAACCAGCGACACGACATCGCGCGCCACGGCCGTCAAGGTCATCGACAGCAGGTCGCGTATGCCGCCGACATTCTGGTTGATCTGGGCGGCGAGGTGGCCCGAGCGCGTTTCGGTGAAGAAACTGACGCCGAGCTTCATCAGATGGTCGAACAGCCGGCGCTGATAGCGCGCCACCAGGTTGTTGCCGACCTTGGCGAGGATCACCGCCTGCGCATAGCCGGCAACCCCGCGTATGAAGAAGGCGCCGAAGATCGAGGCACTGAGCCACAGGATCAGGTCGCTGCGCTGGTGATAGAAGATATCGTTGATGACACTGCTGATGATCCACGCCGGATAGGCCGTGGTCAGCGCCACAGCGATCATGCAGAGTGCTGCGATCGCATACGACCAGACATATTCGCGGCCGTTCTCGGCCAGAACGCGCCGGATGACGGCGATGATCTCGCCGCTGTCGGCTTTCTTCTTCTTTTGGGTCTGAAGGCTCAAAGTCCGGTCTGCCCGTCCGTTTCAGCAATAGTGCGGCACGTGCTGCCGCGTTTCCGCGCCCCTAATAGCGCCATCATGCCGGCTTGCCTATGGCCGGAGTGCGAAACATTGCCGCTGTGGCTGCAATGCCGCGAAATGCCTCTACGCCTGCCAGCGCCGGCCCGCCGTCTCGACGCCGAAGCGCGACGGCGTGCGGGCAAAGGCTGCAAGCCCGTTCAGCGCCGCCAGCGGATGGGTGATGACATAGACCGGCATGTCGCGCATCAGGGCGCTGTGCGGCGCCTTGTCCTCGAATGCGGCGCGGAAATTTCCGGCCTTCAGCGCCGGCACGATCTTCTGGGCGATGCCGCCGGTGAGATAGACGCCGCCGCGGCTCATGAACACCAGCGCCAGGTCGCCGGCGGTGCGACCGAGGCATGTGACGAAGAATTCCAGCGCCTCGACGGCAATCGCGTCGGATTTGTCGAGCGCGGCGGCGGTGATCTCGGCAGGCGTCGAGAAGCGCGGCTCCTTGCCGTCGGCCTTGGCGACGGCGCGGTAGGCGTTCACCAGCCCGCGTCCACACAGGATCTGCTCGCCGGAGATGCGGCCTTCGATCGCTTCAAGATGCGGGAAGATTTCGCGGTCGCGCGCCGTGCGCGGGCCGATATCCATGTGCCCGCCTTCGCCGGGCACCGGTATCCATTTGTGGCTGGCATGGATCAGCCCGGCGACGCCAAGCCCGGTGCCGGGGCCAAGCACGACACGGCCGGCATTTTCCTCCGGCTCGCCGGGGCCGATCTTTTCCATATGCTCTTCGCCGAGCGCCACGACGGCCAGCGCCTGCGCCTCGAAATCGTTGAGCACGACCACGTCATGCAGGCCGAGTGTGTCGAACATCGCCTTTGGCCGCACCACCCACGGGCAGTTGGTAAGCCTGATCTCGTCGCCGTCGACCGGGCCGGCAACGGCAAGCACGGCCGAGCGCGGTCGCAGCGATGTGTGGTCGAGCACGGCCTGCTGTATCGCCTCGTCGATCGAGGCAAAGCTCGCGGTCTGCACGATCCGCGTTTCGCCGGGCTCGGAATTGGCATCGACGACGATGGCGAAACGGGCATTGGTGCCGCCGATGTCGCCGATCAGGATCGGAAACTGCAGGACGGCTTCGTCGTCGCTGGAAACAGGCATCTATCTGGCATCCCTGGTCTGCGACGGCTGCCCGCCGTTCTCGTTCAGCATTATCTCGGCAGTGGCGTGGTTCAGCGCCAGCGGAATGTCATAGACGATCGCCAGTCGCATCAGCGCTTTCACATCCACGTCATGCGGCATTGGCGTCAGCGGATCAACGAAGAAAATCACGCCGTCAATCCTGCCTTCGGCAATCAGCGCGCCGATCTGCTGGTCGCCGCCCAGTGGGCCGCTCTTCAGCCGCGTTATCTTGAGGTCCGGGCAGGCGTCCAGAACGCGCTGGCCGGTCGTGCCGGTGGCGACGATGTCGCAGCTTGCGAGGAAATCGGCATGCTCACGCGCGAAGGCGACCATGTCGTCCTTCTTCTCGTCATGCGCGATCAGTGCCAGGCGGTAGGGAGATGCCACAGAAAAGCCGATGGAATTAAACTAAATCGGTTGAAACCTATAGAGAAGGAAACGCGGCGAGGAAAGGGGCGGCAAGATCCGCCCCCGCCCATTCCTATCGGTTCTGGCTCGAGGGCTTGGCCACCGGCAAAGGCGGACGCTTGATCGGTGTCGGCGCAAAGGCGCTGGCCGGGACCGGAGGCGCGCCGACATCGACCGTATCCGTCTCGGGCGCCGCCGGTGCAGGTGCGGTGGCAACCGCCGAGCCCATCCCACCAACCGTAACGGCGGCTTCCGAAACCGGATTGGGAGCGCTCAGCACAGCCCTGCATGCCGCCGGCAGGCTCGCCATCGTCATCTTGTCGCGTGCCTTCGGCGCGTCCGGGTTCTTGTTGGGGCGCCACGGCTCCTCGGTGAACCACCATGCCAGCGACTTGTCGCAGCCGTCGCCGGCAGCCGTCGCCTCCTGCCGCTTGCAGCCGGGCGAGCCTGGCTGGCAGCCGATGCGGACATGGAAGTGATAGTCATGGCCCCAGAACGGCCGGATCTTGCGCAGCCATGTGCGGTCGCCCGTCACCGTGTCGCACAGCTTCTTCTTGATGCCCGGATTGACCAGGATGCGTTCGACTTCCGGATAGCTGGCGGCGCGTTGCAACAGCCGTGTATGGGCAGGCGTCCATAGCCTGTCCTTCACCAGATGTGTCTTCTCGTTGACCATGGAGACCGCGCTCATATTCTCGCGCTCGGTCGGCGAAAGGCGGCGGTCCGGCATCGGCGTGAACCAGATGTCGGCATCAAGTCCGATCTGGTGCGAGGCATGCCCCGTCAGCATCGGCCCGCCGCGCGGCTGCGAGATGTCGCCAATAAGCAGGCCCGGCCAGCCGTCGGCTGTCGCATCGCGCGAAAACTTCTCGATCAGGTTGATCATCGTCGGATGGCCCCAGCGACGGTTGCGCGAAAGCCGCATCGCCTGCCATGTTGGGCCGTCTGTGGCGATAGCCACGCCGCCGGCAAAACAGCCCTTGGAGTAGAAGCCGATCGATTGCGGGGCGGCCATTGCCGGCAGTTTCTCGCTGCCGAACAGGTTCTTCGCCAGCTCATCCGCGCTCGCGCCGCTCGGCTCGAGCCCGGAGAAAGCCAGTGCTGCAATGGCGATGCCGGTCAGCCTTGCGGCTGCCTGAAGGATGGATTTCATGCGCATTTCCCGGTCATGCCCCTCTACGACAAGGGTGAGACGCCCTGGTTACCGAAGCGTAAACGAGTGGCTCGATTTCGAATCATACCACGCTTCGCATCGGTCTTCGATCATCTGGGCTTCATCGGGCTGCGTGCCTCGCCGTCCTTCCAGTTCCGCGCTGCCCACATCGCATCGAATGCGGCGCGATAGTCCGGATAGCGGAAGCGGTAGCCCGCAGCCTTGATCGCCGCGTTGGAAACGCGCTTGTTCTCGCCATAGAAAGACCGTGCCATGGGCGAAAGTTGGGCGGTCTCGAAGGGAATTTCGGCCGGCGGCTCCACATTCATCAAACCGGCGGCATAGGTCACCACATCCTGTGGTGGAGCCGGCATGTCGTCGGTGACATTGAAGACGCCGCCGAGGTTTCGCTCCGCCAGATGCCAGACGGCACCGGCGATGTCCTCGCCATGAATGCGGTTGAACACCTGGTCCGGCTTGATCAGGCGCTTGGCCGTGCCGTTCTCCAGATTGACGAAGGCGTTGCGTCCCGGCCCGTAAATGCCGGAAAGGCGCAGGATCGCCACCGGCAGGCCGGTCTCGCGGCCAAGTTCCAGCCATTCCTGCTCGGCCTTCAGCCGCATCACCGAACGGCGCGAGACAGGCTTGCATTCACCTGTCTCATCCACCCACGCGCCGCCATGGTCGCCATAGACGCCGACGGTGGAGAGGTAGCCGATCCAGCGGAGGTTGGGCATGGCTTTGGTGATTACCTCCCGCGTCGCGTTCAGCACGGGATCGCCCGCTTCATCCGGCGCGATGGAGATCAGCAGATGTGTGGTTTCGGCAAGCTCTTTCGCGACCTCTTCGGTCAACGCGCCATCGAACGCAAAAGGCTCGATCCCGGCCTGCCGCAATGCGTGGAATTTTTCCGCCGAGCGCGTCGTGCCCGCGACGCTTGCGCCCTCAGGCTTGGCTCGACCGACCGCCTTGCCGGAATAGCCGGCGCCGAAGATGAATAGTTTTGTCACGGTCATGCATGTGTCCTGATTTCTGGGTGGTTGCCGGTGGCCATAAGCCACTCCCGGCGCACATCTGCATCGTCGTCCTGTCGGGCGCTGGTTGCCAGCGCGGAAAATGCCGTAGGCTCCATCAGCCGCGACAGCGCCCACACCGCAGCCCCGCGCACCAGCGGCGAGGCGTCGGCCGCCAAGCTCTCGCAGGCAGCGGCAAGCGACGCATCCCCCGAATTCCCCGCCGCGATCAGCACGTTGCGCAAGAAACGATCCCGGCCGATGCGCTTGACCGGCGAGCCGGAAAAGAAGTCGCGGAAGCCGGTATCGTCCATGGCCAGAAAATCGGCCAGTGCCGGCGCCCGCAGGTCGTCGCGTGCGACAAGCTTGGCCTCGGAGGCAGCGCGGGCGAATTTGTTCCACGGGCAGGCGGCGAGGCAATCGTCGCAGCCATAGATGCGGTTGCCGATCGCCGCGCGGAATTCCTGCGGGATCGGCCCCTTGTTCTCGATGGTGAGATAGGAGATGCAGCGCCGCGCATCGAGTCGGTAGGGCGCGGGGAAGGCGTCGGTCGGGCAGGCGTCGAGGCAGGCGCGGCAGGAGCCGCAATGGTCCTCCTCCGCCTTGTCGGGCGTCAGCTCTGCGGTGCAAAAGATCGTGCCGAGAAACAGCCACGAGCCGAATTCGCGGCTGACCAGATTGGTGTGCTTGCCCTGCCAGCCAATGCCGGCGCTTTGCGCCAGCGGCTTTTCCATCACCGGCGCGGTATCGACGAAAACCTTTACGTCGCCGCCGGCCCTGGCGACGATCTTGCCGGCGATCTCCTTCAGCCGGCCCTTCATCACGTCGTGATAGTCGCGGTTCTGGGCGTAGACCGAAATCGCGCCGCGATCGCGCTTTTCCTGCAAGGCGCGCGGGTCGCTTTCCGGCCCGTAATTCATCGCCAGAACGATGATCGAGCGCACCTCCGGCCACAGCGTGCTCGGGTCGGCGCGGCGTTGCAGCGTCTCCGATATCCAGGCCATCGAGCCATGAAAACCGTCGGCGACGAATTCGGCCAGCCGCATCGGCGCCTGCGGGATTGCGTCGGGCGTGGTCACGGCAACCGCGGCGAAGCCGGCGCGAGCCGCTTCGCGGTCGATCAGCTGCCGCAGGCGATCGGCCCGGACAGGTTGGCTAGAAATCGAGGTCCGCATAATGCGACACCGGCGAAAGGCCGCGCACCCGGTCGCCCAGCAGCGGGCGGAAGGACGGCCGCGATTTGACGCGCGTATACCAGTCGCGCGCCGCGTTGTGGTCGCGCCAGTCGACCTCGCCGAGATAGTCGAGCACGGAGATGGCGGCGGCTGCCGCAAGATCGGCATAGGTGATGCGCGGGCCGGCGAGCCAATGGCGGGTGCCGGCGAGCCAGTTGGTGTATTTCATGTGCTGGCGGATATTGGCGCGCGCGGCGCGGATCGCACCCGAATCGGGCGAGCCGCCGCCCATCTCGCTCGGCATCAAAGGCTTCAGCACGCGTTCGCGCACCAGATGGCGCGTCACTTCGCTGTCCATCTTGGCGAGATACCAGTCGACCAGCCGGCGGATTTCGGCCCGCTCCATCGGGTTTTCTGCAAACAGCCGCTTGTCGCGCTTCAGCACGCCGCGCGTCTCGTCGAGATATTCGGCGATCACGCCGGCGCCGACGATCGGCACGTCGCCTTCGGCCAGCAGCACCGGCAGCGTGCCGGCGGCGTTCAGCGCCAGGAACTCCTTGCGGCGCGTCCACGGCTTTTCCTCGATCAGCGCCAGCTCCTCGCCATACTCGCCGAAAGCCAGGCGAACGAAGCGACAGGAGGCGAACATGGAGTGATGGAAAAGCGTCAGCATGGTCCTGCGATGAAAAAGTGCGCTGGTCTTTATTTGGCCGCGCCGGTAGTTCTATCTCTGCCCGATTCACCGGGCGGTCAAGCGCCCCGACCTATAGGCATAGTTCCGCGCTGTGACAAGCAAGCGCCCATCATTCCAACGCTCCTCCTCAACTGCCCATTCTAATAAAAAGTCACCGAGAGACCCATGGAACACCAGACGATCGTCGAAGCCCTTTTGCTCGGCCTGCTCGAAGGGCTGACCGAATTCATCCCCGTCTCCTCCACCGGACACATCCTTTTGGCGGGGCATTTCCTCGGCTTCCAGTCGACGGGAAAGTCCTTCGAGGTGCTGATCCAGCTCGGCGCGATCCTGGCGATCCTGTCGGTCTATTTCGGCCGGCTATGGAAGATGGCGACCGATCTGCCTAGCGACCCAAGGACGCAGCGTTTCGTGCTCGGCATTCTCGTCGCCTTCCTGCCGGCGGCCGTCATCGGCGCGCTGGCGCATGATTTCATCAAGACGGTGCTGTTCGAATCGCCGCGGCTCATCTGCATCATGCTGATCATCGGCGGTTTTGTTCTTCTGGCCCTCGACCGGATGGCGCTGAAGCCGAAATATCACGACGTCATGGATTTCCCGCTGTCGCTGTGCCTGAAGATCGGCTTCTTCCAGTGTCTGGCGATGATCCCCGGCACCTCGCGCTCCGGTGCTACGATCGTTGGCGCATTGCTGATGGGCACCGACAAGCGCTCGGCGGCGGAATTTTCCTTCTTCCTCGCCATGCCGACCATGGCCGGAGCCTTTGCCTATGACCTCTACAAGAACCGCGACATTCTTTCTGCGGCCGACCTGCCGATCATTTCAGTTGGCTTTGTTGCCGCCTTCATCACGGCGGTCATCGTCGTGCGCTATCTGCTCAACTACGTCTCGCGCCACGGTTTTGCGCTGTTCGCCTGGTGGCGGCTGATCGTCGGCGCGGTCGGTTTGGCTGCGCTGATGGTCTGGGGGTGATCTGAACCGCCTTTATTCAAGCGGCTAGAAGACCCCTCTCCGTCGCGCTTCGCGCGCCACCTCTCCCCATTTTATGGGGCGAGGAACGCAAGTCCTGAAGCGTCTCGGCCTTGCAGAATCAAGGTTCCTCGCCCCCGCAAAGCGGGGGCGAGGTGGCTCGGCGAAGCCGAGACGGAGAGGGGGATCTTCCCTACGCTTGCCCCAATCTCACCCGCAGCACGACCCCGCCATCATCGCCTTCAGCTGCGGATCGTCCTCATATTCATCGTGGCGCTTGACCCAGTCCATGGTGCCCTTTTCGTTGCGGCCCTTGGGCATGATATCGAGGATCATGTAGGCGCCGATGCCTTCCTCGCCGCCGCGCGCATATTGCGAGAAGGTGCGGTAGATGTCGCCCTTCTCGTCCTTGTAGAAGGCGGTCATGCCGGGCAGCTCGTCCATTTCGAAATCGAGCGGGCGGAAATTGTAGATCGCCTTGCCGGCCTTGATGTCTTCCTTGTTGAACGACACGTCGAAATCGAAATTGAAGTCGCTGCCATTGGAAGACACCCACGGAAACTGCCAGCCCATGCGCTTCTTGTAGGCTTCGATCTTGGCCAGCGGTGCCCGCGCAACGGCCACCAGCGTCACGTCATGGTGCTGCAGATGCAGGTTGGCGCCGTCGAAATGGTCGCAGCCGAAGGAACAGCCGGTGCAGCCTTCCTCCCAGTCAGGCCCGAGCATGAAGTGGTATAGCGCCAGCTGGCTGCGGCCGTCGAACAGTTCGGAAAGCGTCTTCCTGCCGTCGGGCGTGTCGAAGACATACTCCTTCTCGACCTTGACCCACGGCAGTTCGAGCCGCTCGGCACGCAGCTTGTCGCGCATCCTGGTGTATTCCTTTTCCTTCACCAGATGCGCTGTCTGCGCTTTCATCCATTCCTGCTGCGATACGACTTTATGCGGTTCCATGGTCTTGCTCCTCATTGCCAGGAAATGCCGTTTCGATTTTCTCGACTGCCCGCTCGCCGATGTATTTAACCTATGAGTTAAGTATGGCGTGCGGCCCTGTTCTTGTCAACCCGCCGGCGAAGTCCGGCCATCAATGATGGATGTCAGTCGATGTCCTTGACCCAGCCATGCCGGGATTCGGAATGGACCGCCTGGGTCGGCGCCGGAAAATCCGGGTCGGCGAAGGATCCGACACCCACCGCAACAAACTCGGGCCGGCGCTGCGGTTCCCAGAACACGGTCGAACCGCAGTCGGGGCAGAAATGAAACGTCACGGGAAAGCCGCTGTCGGACGGGCGCGTATAGGATTTGTGCGGTCCCTCGATCCGAACAGCATCACGGCGAAAGAAGGCCGCGATGCCATAGGTGCTCCCGGTGCGCTTCTGGCAAGCCAGGCAATGGCACAGCGAGACCTTCGCCGGCTCGCCCGTGCAGACGATGCGGAGGTTTTCGCAGGAGCAGGTCGCTGTTCTTTCCATGAAAGCTCTCCGTGCAGCGCCGCTCAGCCGCCTGCGTTCAGAACATGGGCCAGCACAGGCAGCGCAATGCCTTTCAGCGTCAACGCCCGCGTTGCTGTGCCAGCCAGCAGGCCCGCGGCCTGCACTGCGGCCTCGGGGGAGACAAGAATCTCGCCGGCCGCCGCCTGGGCTTCGAGCCTCGCCGTCAGGTTGACGACGCCGCCGATGGCCGTGAAATCGCTGCGCAGCGTCGAGAATTCCCCGATCTCGACCTGACCGGTGTGAACGCCGACACCGATGCCCAGCGCGCCGGCTGAAGTCTCGCCGTGACGCGATGCCAGCGCGGAAAGTGCCGACGTGCAGCGCCGCTGTATGTCGATGGCCGCCGTCACCGCAGCGTCGGCGTGGCGCTCGGTCTTGATCGGAAAGTTGAAGATCGCCATCAGGCCGTCGCCCATCTGCTTGTTGACGATGCCGTCATGCGCCCAGATGGCTTGGGCGCATTGATCCTGGAAGACGCTGACGATTTCGCCCAGCACGACAGGGTCCATACGCTCCGACAGGTCGGTGTAGCCGCGTATGTCGGCAAACAGGATGGTGGCCGGCACCGAGATCTGCCGCTGTTTCTTGACATAGCGGAACGAGCGCTCGCAGATCGTGCAGATGTTCGGGTTCATCTTGCTCTGCGTGATGCCGCAGATGCGGAACGGAAGCGCCAGCGGACCCCTGATAGGGATCGGCATATGCATCTGATCCCAGCAGCCCCGGCAAATCCGCGCGGTCGATCCCATCTGAAGCTACATTCCCGGCCGGCATCCATCCGTCAGCCGCCTCGCCGAAGCCAGATTGTCGCTTTCGGCGGGTTTTGGCAACTCGAAGTCGAGCCTAGCCGAGGACAGAATTCAGCACGGGCGATTCCGCTCAATGCAGCGGGACATCCTCGGGCATGTCGCGTTCCGCCCTGATCTGCGCCAGCGCGCTGGCGATCGTCGCCTTGTAGCGGACATGCGGCGGCTTCACGCCATGCGCCATCAGGGTGCGCCGGGTCTGCCGGTTGGCGCCGGTGATGAAAAAGCGCACGCCGGCGCGATTTGCCTTGCGCACCGCGCCTTCGATGACATTGGCCGCCGTCGAATCGAGGAACGGCACCGCCGCGCAGTCGAGCACGAAGCTGTTGCGCTGGTCGGCGATGCGGTCGAGCACGGTCCCGACGGTCGAGGCCGCACCGAAGAAGAACGCGCCGGAGATGCGGTAGACCACCGTGTCCGGGTCGCTGGCAGAGGCCGCGTCATAGGCATTGCGGCCGCCATTGGTGGCATCGGCAACATCGTCGACGGCCAGCGGCGCGTGCGCTTCCACCGCGATCGCCTTGGACATGCGGTTGATGAACAATACCGAGCCGAGCGCGAAGCCGACGACGATTCCGGTCGTCAGGTCGCGGAAGATAACCAGGCCGAATGTCGCCAGAAGCACCAGCGCATCGCCGGGTGAGGAGCGCAGCAGGGCGGCGAAGGCGGGCTTCTCCACCATGTTCCAGGCGACGACGGCCAGCAGTCCGGCAAGGGCGGCAAGCGGGATATAGGCGGCCAATGGCGCAGCCACGAGCATGAAGAGCAGCTGGAACACCGCGTGCAGAAGTCCCGACACCGGCCCATGCGCGCCGGACCGGACATTGGTTGCCGTGCGCGCGATCGTTCCGGTCACGCAGATGCCGCCGAAAAGCGCCGAGCCGATATTGGCGAAGCCCTGCGCCACCAGTTCGCAGTTGGAACGGTGCCGGCGCCCGGTCATGCCGTCTGCGACGACAGCCGAAAGCAGCGATTCGATCGCGCCGAGCAGCGCGAAGGCGATCGCATCGGGCAGCACGGCGTAGGCCTTGTCGAGGCTGAACATCGGCAACGCCGGCTCCGGCAGCATGCGCGGAATGCCGCCGAAACGCGTGCCGATCGTCTCGACCGGCAGGTTGAGCACGACGGCCGCCAGCGACGCGACCGCGATGGCGATCAGGAAACCGGGCCAGGACGGCCGCCAGCGCTTCAGGGCAATAATGATGGCGATCGTCAGTACGGCGACGGCAAGTGCTGAGCCATTCGTCGTGCTTGCGGCCTCGCCAAGCGCGATCAGCCGGGGCACCAGTTCGCCGGGCTCCTTGCCGGCAAGCGTCAGGCCGAACAGATCGTGCAACTGGCTGGAAAAGATGATGACGGCGATGCCGGCGGTGAAGCCGACGGTCACCGGGTAGGGGATGAATTTTATGTAAGTGCCGAGCCTCAGATAGCCGGTGGCGATGAGGAAGACGCCCGACATCAGCGTGGCGAGGATCAGCCCGTCTATGCCGTGACGGTCGGCGGTCGCGGCCACCAGCACGATGAAGGCACCCGCCGGGCCGCCGATCTGGAACCGGCTGCCGCCAAGCAGCGAAACGATGAAGCCGCCGACGATTGCCGTGAACAGCCCGCGTTCCGGCCCGACGCCCGAGGCAATCGCGATCGCCATCGACAGCGGCAATGCGACGATCGCGACGGTCAGCCCGGCAATCACGTCGGCCTTGAATTGCGGGAGATGATAGCCTTCGCGAAAGACCGTGATCAGCTTCGGCGTAAACAGTTCCGCGAAGCTGGGCTCTGCTTTCTGGGATGCCTGATGCCGTGATTGACGAAGCGTATCCATGAACTGCCTTCCGCATATGAAGGCGGCGGGATCGTCGGCTGGATCAGCGGTGCCGGCAGGCCGGTCACTCTCGCATCATGTCGGCGGTCGCCGTCGCGACTCTTTGCGGATCAGCCGTTGGAACCATTTCGGTCGGGCGCCGGCTGCCTGAGGCGCACGCCCCTGCCGCTGCCTTCGCTCGGCTGGTTTTCCCCGATCAGTTCGACGCCCGATTTCTCAAGTGCCTGAATGACCTTGACCAGCGTGTCGACCACGCCCCGCACCACGCCGTCACTCGCTTCCATGCGCTGTATGGTCGGAAGCGAAACGCCGGCGCGTTCGGCGAGCGTCTTCTGGTCTATCCCGGCCAGCGCCCGGGCGGCGCGCATTTGCGCAGCTGTGATCACTGGTCAGAACTCCCGTCTGAGTCCGCAATATGAATGTATGGTACAGTTATCATGATGTTTCAAGCATGAATACGAGGTGTAAATCCATCAAGCAGGTCCCGATGCCGCGTCTTCCGGAGTGCCTTGCCGCAGGAACCAGCGCCCGACCAGCCAGCACAGCATCGCCCAGGCCGACCCGGCGCACCAGCCGGCCAGCACATCCGAAGGCCAGTGAACACCGAGATAGATGCGGCTGAGCCCCACCAGGAAAGTCAGCAGGACGGCGACGAACAGCACATAGATCTTGGTCGCGCGCCCGGTCATCCGCCGCGCCAGCAGCGTGCCCAGCGTCAGGAAGGTCACCGCCGACATCATCGCATGGCTGCTCGGAAAGCTCAGCGTGTGCACATTGACCAGATGCGACACCAGTTCCGGGCGCGGGCGGTCGATGCCAAGCTTCAGCAGGCCGTTCAGCGCCTGGCCGCCGGTGATCGCAACGAAGACGAACAATGCCGTCGCAATGCGGCGCGTGATCAGGAGGTAGATGATCGTGACGGTGACGATGGCCACGAGAATGGCCCCGCCGCCGAGGCTGGTGATGTCGCGCATCACGTCCTCCATCCAGAACGGCCCGATCGGCGTACTTGGGTCGCCCGGCGTGCGGAAGGCCAGGAGGATCTGCGTGTCGAAGCCGTGAGGGGCCGCGTCGCGCGCTACTTCCATCAGCTCGACGAAGCCCCATAGCCCGCCGGCGATGATGATCGCCGCAAGCAGCACGGTGAACTCCACCTTGCCGCGCAGATTTGCCAGAAATGTCGGCATGAAAACCCCAGGCTGTTTCGTCGGCACAATAGATGCGGTGCCTTCAATAGGCGGGCAAGCCGGCCGGCGCAAATGCCGCGAATTTTTTCATGCCCGGTTTTCGGAAATTCCGATGGTCCGTCAAGCAGATGAGGCCGTGCGCATTGTTATTTGAACCTGCGGCGCGATAGCGTCATCTTCCTGTTACGCAGCCGCTTTAGCCGTCGGTTTCATCCCCAAGCCACCGATCAAGCCAGAGGACACGCTGATGAACGATCATTTTCCCCCGGAAGCCGTTTTCCGCACCAGCCAGCTCGAGGAGAATGACGGCCCCGGCCACAATCCGACGGAAAACCCGACCATGGGCGAAATCATCGCCTCGCGCTTCTCGCGCCGCGGTTTCCTGAAAGGTTCGCTCGCCGTTTCGGCCATCGCCGCCACCGTCAGCCCGCTGGCGCTGATCACCGCCGACAACGCGCGCGCAGCAAGCGGCTCCGCCTTCAACTTCGACGAGATCGAGGCCGGCATCGACGAAAAGCATCACGTTGCCGCCGGCTACGACGCCGATGTGCTGCTGCGCTGGGGCGATCCGCTGTTTGCCGATGCGCCGGAATTCGACCCGAACAACCAGTCGGCCGAAGCCCAGGCGAAACAGTTCGGCTACAACAACGACTATGTCGGCTTCATCCCGCTCGAAGGCTCGTCCGAGCATGGCCTGCTCGTGGTCAACCACGAATACACCAACGAGCATCTGATGTTCCCCGGCATCGTCACTGTGGCCGAAGGCAAGATCAAGGTCAGTGATGCCGACCAGAAGCGCGTCGACATCGAAATGGCGGCCCATGGCGGCACCATCGTCGAGATCAAAAAGGAAGGCGGCAAGTGGCAGGTCGTGCGTGACGGCAAGCTCAACCGCCGCATCACCTCCACCACCGAAATGCAGCTTTCCGGCCCGGTCGCCGGCCACGATCGCGTCAAGACCAATGCCGACGCTGCCGGCACCAAGGTCTTCGGCACCTTCAACAACTGCGCCGGCGGTGTGACGCCCTGGGGCACCTATGTCATGGCCGAGGAGAACATCCACGGCTATTTCGCCGGCGAACTGCCTGCCGACCACAAGGAAGCCGCCAACTACAAGCGCATGGGCATTCCCGAAGGCACCTATCAGTGGGCCAGTTTCTACGACCGCTTCGACGTCGCCAAGGAGCCGAACGAAGCCAATCGCTTCGGCTGGATCGTCGAGGTAGACGTCAACGACCCGAACTCGGTGCCGAAGAAGCGCACCGCCATGGGCCGCTTCAAGCATGAGGGTGCCGAATCGATCGTCGCCAAAGACGGCCAGGTCGTCTTCTATCTCGGCGACGACGAGCGCTTCGACTACGTCTACAAATTCGTCACCGCCGGCAAGTTCAACCCGGACGATCGCGCTGCCAATCTCGACCTGCTCGACGAAGGCACGCTTTACGTGGCCAAGTTCGCCGATGACGGTTCGTTCGAATGGCTGCCGGTCGTGTTCGGCCAGGGCCCGCTGACCGCCGAGAACGGCTTTGCCAGCCAGGCCGACGTGCTGATCGAAACCCGCCGCGCCGGCGACCTGCTCGGCGCGACCAAGATGGACCGGCCGGAAGACATTCAGCCCAATGCCGTCAACGGCAAGGTCTATGTCATGCTGACCAACAACACCAAGCGCAAGGCCGATCAGGTCGACGCCGCCAACCCGCGCGCCGAAAACGCCTTCGGCCATCTCATCGAACTGGTGGAAGAGGGCGGCGATTTCGCTGCGACCAAGGGCAAGTGGGAAGTGCTGCTGAAATGCGGCGATCCTTCGGTTGCCGAGGTCGGCGCATCCTTCTCGACCGCCACGACGGCTAATGGCTGGTTCGGCATGCCCGACAACTGCGCCGTCGATGCCGATGGCCGCCTCTGGGTCGCCACCGACGGCAATTCGCCCAAGGCCACCGGCCGCACCGACGGCATCTGGGCGGTCGATACCGAGGGCGAGGCGAGGGCGACCTCAAAGCTGTTCTTCCGCGTGCCGGTGGGTGCCGAAATGTGCGGCCCGCTGCTCGCCCCCGACATGCAGTCGATGTTCGTCGCCGTCCAGCATCCGGGCGATGGCGGCGAGGACTGGGAAGGCTTCGGCCGCCCCTCTTACTACGAGGACCTGTCGACCCGCTGGCCCGACTTCAAGGACGACATGCCGGTACGCCCGGCCGTCGTCGCCATCACCAGGCAGGGCGGCGGCAAGATCGCGGTTTGATCTAGTCGACCAAGGCCTAGCTGCCCCTCATCCGCCTGCCGGCACCTTCTCCCCGTATAGTGACGGGGAGAAGGATGAAACTCCAACGCTGACGCCTCCCTCTCCCGTTCTTTACGGGGGTCCGAAGGACGGGCGAGACCCGTGGCTCGCCCCGGAATGGGTAAGGGTGAGGGGCAGCGCCTGCCTCGAAGATTCTACTGCCCGCCCGCTGCCGGCCCAAGCGTGATCAGCCCGACAGCCACGATCGCAAGCACGATCCCGCCGCTCTGAACAAGGCTCAGTTTCTCGCCGAAAAAGGCGAGCGCGATCACATTGACCGCGACAAGCTGGATGACGGCCGACAGGCTGAAGGCCGAGGCCATGCCGAATTCGCGCACCAGCCGCAGCATGATGAGATTGCCCAGCGAATAGAGCGCCAGCGTCAGCAGCAGCTTGGGAATGCTCGGTGCGAGCGCCCAGGATTTGGCGCCCGTTGCAGCGAGCAGGAATATCACCGTCGAAGCGATGAGTTGGGCGAAGCCGGATAGGGACAAATTGTTCTCCGCGGGCAGGGCCGTGCATGGCATCCAGCCCCTTTTCGCGATCTCTCGGGCAAAGCTGGAGCGGCGTCAAGATGCTGGCTTGCCCGCGGCCATGGGCCAGCGTCGTTCGCCATCTGTTGGACCAGCGTCTTGCCCTGCCGGGGCGTCACCGATACCTCTTGAGCGATGCATTTTGGTTGCGGCGGATTTTCATCCGCGCACGGGCAGCCAAGTCACGAAAAGGAGAAAAAGAATGTCGGAACTGAAGACGGCGATCGTCACCGCGGGTGGCAGCGGCATGGGTGCGGATGCGGCGCGCAAGCTTGCCGAAGACGGTTTTCAGGTCGCGATTCTCTCCTCGTCCGGCAAGGGCGAGGCGCTGGCCGAAAAGCTCGGCGGCATCGGCGTCACCGGCTCCAACCGCTCCAACGACGACCTCAAGCGGCTGGTCGATGCGACGGTCGAAAAGTGGGGCCGCATCGACGCGGTGGTCAACAGCGCCGGCCACGGCCCGCGCGCGCCGATCCTTGAGATCACCGACGAGGACTGGCATCTCGGCATGGAGACCTATCTGCTCAACGCCGTGCGTATCGCCCGTCTGGTCACGCCGGTGATGCAGGCGCAGAAGTCCGGCTCCATCGTCAACATCTCGACCTACGCCGCCTTCGAGCCGGAAGCGCTGTTCCCGACTTCGGGCGTATTCCGCGCCGGGCTTGCGTCCTTCACCAAGCTCTTCGCAGACAAATACGCCGCCGAGAACATCCGCATGAACAACGTCCTGCCCGGCTTCATCGACAGCCTCCCCGAAGCCGGCGAACGGCGCGAGCGCATCCCCATGGGCCGCTACGGCCGCGTCGAGGAGGTATCTGAACTCATCGCCTTCCTGGCCAGCGACCGCTCCAGCTACATCACCGGCCAGAACATCCGCGTCGACGGCGGGATAACGAAGTCGGTGTGAGGTTGGCAGGGGTCGTTGGTCTGTGACTGAAAGAACCGGATGATTAAGTAGGTCGTCGCGAATACCCCCTCTCCGTCTCGGCTTCGCCGAGCCACCTCTCCCCCACGTTGCGGGGGCGAGGAACCTAGGTCCTGCAAGGCCGCGGCGTTTCAAGGCTTGGGTTCCTCGCCCCATGAAATGGGGAGAGGTGGCTCGGCGAAGCCGAGACGGAGAGGGGAGCCCTTAGTGCTGCCGCGCCTTCACAACCACCTTCGCAATCCCTTCGCCCTGCACCACCGCGTTGCGGAAGCAGCCGCGCAGGCTCGGTCGCATGCCGGTGAACCACAGCCCCGGCCAGCCGGGAGCCGCCTGCGGGCCGTTGAACAGTGGGGTGCCGTTGCGGTCGAGCACGCCGAGCTTGCCGACCATGTCGTCCAGCCCGGTGCGATAGCCGGTGGCGGCGATCACCACGTCGGGGTGGATCGTTCGCCCATCGGCAAGCACCACGCCGTCCGCAGCGAACTCACGCACGCCGGGCACGATCGTTATGCGGCCTTTCTTGATCGCCGCCATGGCGCCGTCGTCGGCGGCAATCGCCGTGTAGTCTGAACCGAGCCGGCTCGCGCCGCCACCGGCCGCTTTCGGCAGGCCGTATTTGGTCATGTCGCCAAACACCAGCCGCTGCGTCGCAGCGATTACCATGTCGGCCAGCTTCACCGGCAGCGCCGCTGTCAGGGGCGAGACCTTGTGCACCGCGACGCTGGCGATGCGCTTGGGCAGCACGGTCGGGCCACTGCGTGCCGACAGCCATAGCGGCCCGGTCTCGGCGCGAATCAAATGGTTGAGCGCGTCGAAACCGGAGTTGCCGGCACCGATCACCAGCACGCTCTTGCCGGTGTAGTCGGAAGCCTCGCCGAAATCGGCCGAATGGATCAGCCTGCCGCCGTAATCCGCCAGTCCCTGCCACGAGGGGATGAATGGTTTCCGGTCGCGCCCGGTGGCAACCACCACGTCGCGCGCGTGGCGGACACCCTTGTCGGTCTTCACCGCCCAGGCGTCGCCGTCGCGAAAAATCTCCTCGACCGAAATGCCGAATTCGATGGCAAGCTTTTGCTGCTCGTTGAAGGCCGTCAGATGGTCGATCACCTCGACCCGGGAGGGAAAGGCGGGCGTGCCGCGTGGAAACCTTATGCCGGGAAGATGGGACAGGTCGCGGTGCGTGTTGAGCCGCAGGTTCTTGTGACGTCGCCGCCAGGGCTCGCCGATTCGGTCTTCCTGCTCCAGAATCACCGGAGAAAGCCCGGCCCTGGCCAGCGCATGTGCTGCAGCCAGCCCGGCGGCTCCGGAGCCGATTACGATCACGTCCTCGATTTTTGTTGCAGTCATTCCTAAATCACCGGAAATCTGGTGCTCGTGGCGGGTGCAATCTGGAAGCCTTGTGGCGCAGCCGCGCAATTTGAGCAAGAGTGCGGTGGAACAAGCGGCTCGCATGTGGGTTTGAGATGCGGTAGGGGCACGCAGTTACGCTTATCGATCAAGGACTGACGAATGCCCTCCCTGCGCAACAGGTTCGACGTTTTCATGGAGGGCAGGGCCGCCAGGGTGCCGACCCTCGATCTTGCGCTGGAAGATCGGCTGAAGCTGCTGCGCCGCCACGGCGATTTCTCACTTGCCTACTCCACTGCGGTCCAGAACGGGCTTTCCTATTTCGGCGACGACAATGGCTATGTCGCCTTTGCCTCCAAGATGGGCGGGCATTTTGCGCTGGGCGATCCGGTGGCCGCACCCGATGAGCGCGGTGACTATATCCGGCGGTTCGTCGAGGCCGCCGGCACGCCTTGGTTCGTCCAGATCGGCGAGGACACCGCCCGCACGCTTTCCGGCCTTGGCTACCGCATAAATCGCATGGGCATCGACACCAGGCTCGACCTTGCCAGGCATGATTTTTCCGGCTCGCGCAACGAAACGGTGCGCTATTCCGAACGCTGGCTGTTCAAAAAGGGCTATTCGATCATCGAGGATGATGGCGGCGTCGCCTCGCTTGAGCATGTCAAGAAACTGTCGGCGGAATGGCTGTCCGAGCGCATCGTCAAGCGCTGGGAAATGCGCTTTCTCAACCGTCCATTCGATGCCGCTGCCGGCGAGGGCATGCGCCGCTTCACGCTCGTCGATCCCGAGGGGCAATCGGTGGCGCTGCTGGACTTCGACCCGCTGCATCGCGACGGCGAAGTCATCGGCTACACCACCTCCTTCAAGCGCAAGCTGGTCGGCACCACGCCGCACGCCGAAGTCGGCCTGACCAAATTCGCGGTCGACCGCTTCCGTAGGGAAGGCCGCAGCGTCGTCACCCTCGGCCTCTCGCCGCTCGCCGACATCAAGGCCAGCGGTTTTTCCGAAAGCGGCTTCTGGCGAACGATGTTCGCCCGCGCCTACGATTCCAAGAGCGTCAACAGCCGCATCTTCAACCTGCAGGGCCAGGCCGCCTTCAAACGCCGCTTCCACGGCGAGGAAGAGCCGACATACATCGCCTTCAAGAAAGGCTCGGTGATGGAAATGACCGGCCTGTTGCGGTTGTGCAAGGCGGTGTGATCGCTACTGCGGCGGCAGTGCCGCCCCTCACCCTTACCCTCTCCCCGTGAAAAACGGGGAGAGGGAGGCTTCAGCGTTGGAGCTTCGCCCTTCTCCCCGTCACTATACGGGGAGAAGGTGCCGGCAGGCGGATGAGGGGCAGCGCTGTCGGAAATCTATCTCACTCATACTAACTAATATGATGATCCATCAAGCCGCCAAAAACCCATGAGATTTTGATTTGCCATATCCCCTACCGGGGGATATGGATATGGCATGAGCCATGTCAACGATCCCGAAATCCACAAGCGCCTGCGCCGCGCCGAAGGCCATCTTGCCACTGTCGTGAAGATGGTTGCCGAAGGTCGCGACGGCCTCGTCATCGCCCAGCAGATGCAGGCGGTGATCAAGGCGCTGGAAAAGACCAAGCAGCTCCTCATCATCGATCATATCGATCATCATCTCGGCGCCGGCGATTCCGAGCTTCCCGCCGAGATGAAGGACAAGCTGTCGGTCTTCCGCGAGATCACCAAATATCTGTGAGGATATGCCGATGAGCACCGCCTCGATCGAACGCTTCAAGCATGAGCACGTCTTCCTCGGCGAAGCTCACGACCGTAACGCCCGGCGGACTTTTGCAGTCATTGCGCTGACGGCTGCGATGATGGTCGGCGAGATCGTTGCCGGCTATTTGTTCGGTTCGATGGCGCTGTTGGCCGACGGTTTTCATATGGCGACCCATGCCGGCGCGCTGACCATTGCCGCCGTCGCCTATGCCTATGCCCGCCGCCATGCCCGCGACGAGCGCTTTGCTTTCGGCACCGGCAAGATGGGCGAACTCGCCGGCTATACCAGCGCTGTCGTGCTGGCCGTCGTCGCGCTGATGATCGGCTTTGAGTCCGCGCTGCGGCTGACCGCGCCGGTGCCCATCCGCTTCGACGAGGCGATCGCGGTGGCAGCCCTTGGCCTGCTCGTCAACATCGCCAGCGCATGGCTGCTGCACGACGGCGGTCACCACGATCACGGCCGCGACCACAATGACGCCCATGCGCACAGCCATGACGATGGCCATCACCACCACCACGGCCACGACGATCACAATCTGCGCGCTGCCTACTTCCATGTTTTGGCCGACGCGCTGACCTCGGTTCTGGCCATCGCCGGCCTGCTCGCCGGGCGCTTCTATGGCTGGCTGTGGATGGATGCGCTGATGGGCATCGTTGGCGCCATCGTCATCGCCCGCTGGTCCTGGAGCCTTCTGCGTGGCTCCGGCGCGGTGCTGCTCGACGCCCGCGCCGATGCATCGCTCGCCGGCAAGGTCCGCTCGATTCTGGAACGCGACGGCGACCGCGTTGCCGATCTGCATCTGTGGCGGGTCGGGCCGGGTCACATGGCATTGATCGTCTCGCTGGTCTCGCCCGCGCCGCAGGCACCGGAACGCTACAAGGCAAAGCTCGCCACCCTGCAGGGCCTGTCGCATGTCACCGTTGAAGTTCACGCGGAATCATTTGCCGGCTAAGCCTTTTTCCGATCCAGCACCGGTCTCCTGCGACACTGCGCCTCTGCGCCATGCGGCCGCTTTGACGGTCTGCGCCGACAGGCCTATTCTCGGTTGCATAAGAAACAGCAGGAGCTTCCTTCATGGACCCGCTCATCCTGTCGCGCATACAGTTTGCTGCGAACATCTCGTTCCACATCCTGTTTCCGACAATCACCATCGCGCTCGGCTGGGTGCTGCTTTTCTTCAAGCTCCGCTACAACGCTACCTCCGACGCGGCCTGGATGCGTGCCTATTTCACCTGGGTGAAGGTTTTCGCGCTGTCCTTCGCGATCGGTGTTGTCTCCGGCGTCACCATGAGCTTCCAGTTCGGCACCAACTGGCCGGGCTACATGGAAAAGGTCGGCAACATCGCTGGCCCGCTGCTCGCCTATGAGGTGCTGACCGCCTTCTTCCTCGAGGCGGTGTTCCTTGGCATCATGCTGTTCGGCTTCCGCCGCGTTTCCAACAAGGTCCACACGGCGGCCACCTTCCTCGTCGCCTTTGGCACGACAATGTCGGCCTTCTGGATACTGGCGCTGAATTCCTGGATGCAGACGCCCGCCGGTTTCGAGATCCGCGACGGCGTCGCCTACGCCACCGACTGGTGGGCGATCGTCTTCAACCCGTCCTTCCCCTACCGCCTCATCCACATGCTGCTGGCTTCGGGGCTGACGGTTTCCTTCTTCATCGCCGGCCTGTCGGCGCTGCGCTATCTCGCCGGCGACCGCTCGGATTCGATGATGAAGGCGCTGCGCACCGGCGTCTACACCGCCGCGATCCTCATCCCGATCCAGATTTTTGCCGGTGACCAGCACGGCCTCAACACGCTGGAGCACCAGCCGCAGAAGGTCGCGGCCATGGAAGCCAACTGGAACACCGGCCCCAATGTGCCGCTGGTTCTGTTCGCCATTCCCGACGAGGCGGCGAAGGAAAACAAATACGAGATCACCATTCCCAATGGCGCCAGCCTCATCCTGCGCCACAGCGCCGATGGCGTCGTGCCGGGCCTGAACGATTATGTCGGCAACCACCCGCCGGTGCTGCCGGTGTTCTGGGGTTTTCGCATCATGGTCGGTACGGGCTTGGCCATGCTTGCCGTGTCGTGGGCCGCCTCATGGTATCTCCTGCGCCGCCGCGCACTGCCTAGGCCGCTCGCTTATCTCATGGTGCCGATGACGCTGTCGGGCTGGCTGGCCACGCTCGCCGGCTGGTACACCACCGAGATCGGCCGCCAGCCATGGCTCGTCACCGGCATATTGCGCACCGAAGATGCGCTGGGCGCGGTGCCCGGCAGCCATGTCGCTTTCACGCTTGCCATCTATCTGGCGCTCTACGCGGTGCTGATTGTCGTCTATCTCGGCACGCTGGTGCATCTGGCGCTGAAGGCTGCCAAGGACGGCGATGAATCGCCGCTTCCCGGCGTGCTGAACAGGCCGCTGTCGCAGCCCGTGCACGGAACGGAGTGAGATCATGTCTAGCTTGGACTGGCCGGTAATCCTCCCTCTCATCTTCGCCGGGCTGATGGGGCTGTCGATCCTCATCTATGTCGTGCTCGACGGTTTCGACCTCGGCATCGGCATCCTCTTCGCCACCGCCGACGATCACGAGAAGGACACGATGATCGCCGCCATCGGCCCGTTCTGGGACGCCAACGAGACATGGCTGGTGCTGGCCGTCGGCCTGCTGCTGGTCGCTTTCCCGATGGCGCATGGCACCATACTGACGGCGCTCTACATCCCCGTCTTCATCCTGCTGTTCGGCCTCATTCTGCGCGGCGTCGCCTTCGATTTCCGCGCCAAGGTGCCGGTCCATCGCAAGGCGCGCTGGAACCGCATCTTCTTTGCCGGCTCGCTCATCGCCTCGCTGGCGCAGGGCTACATGCTCGGCGTCTACGTGCTTGGCCTCGACACCGGCCTTGCAGCCTTCACCTTCGGCGCGCTGGTCGCCGCTTGTCTCGCGGCATCCTATGCGGCAATGGGCGCTGCCTGGCTGATCTACAAGACCGAGGGCGAGCTGCAGGAGAAGGCCGTGCGCTGGCTGCGTTCGGCGCTCGTCTTCACCGCGCTCGGCATGGTCGCGGTTTCGCTGGCCACGCCCTTTGCCAGCCCGCGCATCTTCGAGCGCTGGTTCGTGCTGCCCGACATGATCTATCTTGCGCCGCTGCCCATCCTGTCGGCCGTGCTGTTCATCTGGCTATGGTGGCAGACGTTTCATCTGCCGAAGGAAGGAGACCGCCACGCCATCCTGCCCTTCCTCACTTTGGCCGCCATCTTCACGCTCGGTTTCGTCGGGCTGGCCTATTCCTTCTATCCCTACGTCGTGCCCGACAAGCTTACCATCTGGCAGGCGGCCTCCGCCACCGAAAGCCTTGCCATCATCCTCGCCGGCACGCTGGTCGTGCTGCCGGTCATCATCGGCTATTCCTTCTATGCCTACCGGGTTTTCGGCGGCAAGGCGTCGGATTTGACCTACGATTGAGCGGGTAGGTTGCCGCTTACGCGGCCCGGCGCGCGGCAAACCGGCCGTCGGGCAGGGCGCTCACATGCCCATAGCGCGCCAGCGAAGTCAGCAACTGCTCGACCCTCTTTTCGATGCGCGCGCCGCCGCGCTTGAAGCCGCGCGCTATCTCGGCGGCACTCATCACGCTACCGCGCTTCATCAGCACCGCTTCCACCGCCAGCACCTGCTCGTCGCGATCTGATGGGAAGGCAGGCAGGCGCATGTCGATGGAGATGACCTTCTCCTCCAGCGCAAGCTCGTCGGTCTTTGCCGAAGCACCCTTGTCAAAGCGGGGAATCTGATAAGCCGGCCGCAGCCAGCGCACATGGCCGGCCGCCTCTTCCCTTGCTCGCTCCGCATTGAGCGCGACCAGGCGTTCCAGGATTTGTCCTTCCGGAAGATCCACCGGCCAGCCATAGGCTTCGGCGGTCAGCCGGTCGATCGTCTCATGCAGTTCCCTGATGATCAGCACCAGTCCGCGCGTTTTGACGTCTTCCTCTTTTTCCGTCAGCGGCGCGTTCGCTTTCAGCTTCTCCAGCACATTGTAGAGCCCGGTCAGGGTAAGGTCGGGATGCTCTTCCAGCACCCGCTTGCGTGTCGCGTCGAGTTCTTCGCCCGCCTTCCGCAGTCTTTCCATCATCACCTCGGACGAGGCGGGAAAAGGGAAGGGATCGAAGCAACGCGATTTGGAATAGCGAGGATCGTTTCCATAGCCGAGCCAGCCGCCGACGACCGGCGCCCAGACCGTATGAATCCGGCTCGAGAGGATGGCGAGCGTTGCGGCGTCATCCGATCCTATATTCACCAGCATATTGTCCGCTCTGATACTGGCCGGCAGGAATGAGAAGATGCGGTGCTTTGCGGTTTCAGGCGTTGTTATGAAGCGCTCGATATCGCGGGTGAAACTCCTGTACATTTCGTGGGTCGCGCCGAACCACCACCAGTTGAGCCGCCGGAATTCCATGTTGTTGTGGTCCCGTTCGGGTTTCACGCGCTCCAGGACATGCTGATAGACCTCGGGAAATCGGCGCCTGACTTCGTCCGATTGCAATGGATACAGATCTATCACCATGACGTTTCGCGCGGTCTGTGCGATGTCCCGGCCATGGCGATAGGGGCGAATGAACTCTTCAAGACCCTCTCTTCGCCCCAGCCCGAGCAGTTCGGCCTCTGCGCGCGTGACGATGAACCCCGCGCCGTGCAGGACGACGCCTCTTGAAGCCAGCCCGGCATTCGCGGTCAGTTTGGTCGCTTTGGAGACATCGACGCCAACGGTCAGGTTGGAATTCAGGTATCCGGAATTCTTCAGATAGACGATCTCCGGTTCGTCCGTATCAAGCCCGCCTTCGCAAGTCACCTCCCACAGCGTCCCGTCTTGCTTCCCGGTTTCGCAGACCGTCATGGCAATCCGCACGGCCGCGCTGTCTTTGGTGGCTTTCGTCCAGGGATGATCGGGAATGGCGAAGACCACGCTGACTGGCGCCTTGGCGTTCAGGTGCCGCTCCATCACGCGCCGCTGAAACACCTGGCTGATCGAATTGGTCGTGACCAGCCCGAAGCGGCGCAGCGGCGTTTCCTTGGCCGCGAGCAGTTCGGCTGCTCGGTCCCACCAATACATGACGAAGTCGGCACTCTCGTTCATGCCGGGATGCGTCGCCCGCAGCGCCTCGGCATAGGCATCGCCAAGCCGCGAACGCAAATTCTTGCCGCCGATGAATGGAGGATTGCCGACGATGAATTCCGCTGCGGGCCATTCGGGACGGCGCGCATTCGGGCAGGTCTCGATGCAGGCTCCATCCTTCATGAGGACACGGGGCATGGGATAGCCGTCCCATGTCAGCACGGCGTCGTAACCGTCCTTGCGGCCAAAGTTGATGTTCCTGAACGCCTTCAGGATCGGCTCGCCGGGGTGCCCGCTGTTTGTCTTGTAGTGCTGCTGGAGATAGCCGATCCACACCACCAGTTCGGCGATCGCGGCCGCGCGCGGATTGAGTTCCAGCCCGAGAAACTGGTGCGGGTCGACGCGCTCGTCCTCCAGCCCCAGGCTCTCCGGCACGCCGAGCCGTGCCAGCATTTCCAGCACTTCGCCTTCCAGTCTCTTCATCAATTCCAGGCTGACATAGAGAAAATTCCCGGTTCCGCAGGCAGGATCCAGCACCCGCGTCTGCCGAAGCTGGCGATGAAACGCTTCTACGATCCTGATCGCCCTCTTGTCGTTTCCCGTATCCTTCTCCGCCTCCGCCTGTTTCAGTGCGGCCTGCCAGTCGGCGCGCAGCGGCTCCATCACCGTCATTTCCACCAGCCGCTGCACATAGGCGCGCGGCGTGTAATGCGCGCCGAGCCGCTTGCGCTCCGTCTTGTCGAGCGCCTGTTCCAGCAGCGTGCCGAAGATCGCCGGATCAACCTCTGTCCATTTGTGTTTCGAGGCGGCCAGCAACTCTCCAACCTCCTCGCGATCGAGCGGGAAGGCGCGGGCGTTGCGATAGAGATTGCCGTTGAAATGCTTCAGGTGGGTGAGGAAATAGGAGAAGTAGCGCTTGTCCTTGTCCGGCTCGTCCATCTTCGACCACAGCTCCTCCAGCAGTGGAACGAGCGAACGCGGCGACTTCAGGCCGTCTTCCAGAAGTCGCGTGAACTCGCCCTTCGGCAGCAGGTCCACATCCTCGGCAAACATGCAGAAGATGCAGCGCATGAGGAAATGCGCAACCTCCTCCGGCGCATGGCTCGCTTCCAGAGAGCGGCTGACTGCGGCCAATCGCTTGGCGATCTCACGCGTCACGCGCGCCGACTCTTTTGCCGGGTCGAGGCTGGCCGGATCGGTCCAGATCTTTGCCAGAAGCTCCCGTGTCTCGGGTTTGCGCAGATCCTCGAGATAGATGCGGAATCCCTTCCGGTCGGGGAACTGGCTGTAGGCGCGGCCCGTGCCGGTGAAGTCGGCGAACACTTCGAAGGCATGTCCGACATCGCAGGTGACGATGAAGGGCGGTGCGGGATGGCTCGCATCCAGCAGGAACACATAGTCTTCGGCCTGCCGCCGCGCATTCTGCATCAGCACGTCCCAGTTGCGCGCTGCACCGCGCCGGCCGAGCCGCTCCTGTTCTTCGATCGGCAGCAACAACTGGTCCGGAAGCGCCTTCTTGCCGCCGGGCAGGCGCGACTGCTTGGCCTCGAGAATGAAGCAGCCCTTCTTGTAGAGGTCGATGCGCCTGGTGGCCGCGATGGCATCGCTTTCGCGCCGGCGCACCGCCCGCTCGAAGACGTAGTCGTTGAAGTCCCGCTCAGTGCCCGCCGGGTCCGGTCGCGTGACGCCGATGACGTCGCAAAGCTCGGCGAGGAACATCTGGTAGTTGGCGCGCTCCGCGCCGCCCTCGCGGGCCGTCCATCGTGCGATGAAAGCTTCGATATCCACGCTGCCCCCAGCCCGCGGGAAGACGCGCAAGAAATCGCCCACGCCGCGCTGCCCGCGCGTCGTCCAGGTCTTGCCCCCGCTCTTGTCAAATGTATTGCTGCTCAGTTAAAGTTGTATTTTGCAGATTTGCAACTAAAAATTGCAATTGGTGGTGAGATTTGCAAAGCCGCTTCGGCACCGCCTGTCGCAATCCGCCACGCTTGTTAACCCCCGCTGCCCCTGCTAAATGCGCGGCCATGACCACACCTTTGTCCCACATCCGCAATTTCTCCATCGTCGCCCATATCGACCATGGCAAATCCACGCTGGCCGACCGGCTGATCCAGTCCACCGGCGGGCTGGAGCTGCGCGACATGAAGGAGCAGGTGCTGGACTCGATGGATATCGAGCGCGAGCGCGGCATCACCATCAAGGCCCAGACCGTGCGCCTCAACTACCGCGCCAACAATGGCGAGGATTACATCCTCAACCTCATCGACACGCCCGGCCATGTCGACTTCGCCTATGAAGTCTCGCGCTCGCTGTCGGCCTGCGAGGGTTCACTGCTGGTGGTCGACGCCTCCCAGGGCGTCGAGGCGCAGACGCTGGCTAACGTCTACCAGGCCATCGACAACAACCACGAGATCGTCGTGGTGCTGAACAAGATCGACCTGCCCGCCGCCGAGCCCGAGCGCATCAAGGAGCAGGTCGAGGAGGTCATCGGCATCGATGCCAGCCAGGCCGTCTACATCTCGGCCAAGACCGGCCTCGGCATTCCTGATGTGCTGGAGGCCATCGTCAACCAGCTGCCGCCGCCGCGCGAGGGCGACATCGACGCGCCGCTGAAGGCGATGCTGGTCGACAGCTGGTACGACACCTATCTCGGCGTCATCGTGCTGGTGCGCATCATCGACGGCAAGCTCAAGAAGGGCCAGACCATCCGCATGATGGAGACCGGCGCAAAATATCTGGTCGAGCGCACCGGCGTCTTCACGCCCAAGATGATCCAGGTCGACGAGCTCGGCCCCGGCGAGTTCGGCTTCATCACCGGCTCGATCAAGGAAGTGGCCGACACCCGCGTCGGCGACACCATCACCGAGGATCGCCGCCCGACCGCGCAGGCGCTGCCCGGCTTCAAGCCGGCCCAGCCGGTGGTGTTCTGCGGCCTGTTCCCGGTCGACGCCGCCGACTTCGAGGATCTGCGCGCCGCCATGGGCAAGCTGCGCCTCAACGACGCCTCCTTCTCTTTCGAGATGGAAACCAGCGCTGCCCTCGGTTTCGGCTTCCGCTGCGGCTTCCTCGGCCTGCTCCACCTCGAAATCATCCAGGAGCGGCTGGAGCGCGAGTTCAACCTCGATCTCATCGCCACCGCCCCCAGCGTCGTCTACCGCCTCAACATGCTCGACGGTTCGCAGAAGGAACTGCACAACCCGGCCGACATGCCCGACCCGATCAAGATCGTGTCGATCGAGGAGCCGTGGATACGCGCCACCATCCTCACCCCCGACGATTATCTCGGCAGCATCCTGAAGCTGTGCCAGGACAGGCGCGGCATCCAGGCCGACCTGAGCTATGTCGGCAAGCGCGCCATGCTGGTCTACGACCTGCCGCTCAACGAGGTGGTGTTCGATTTCTACGACCGGCTCAAGTCGATCTCCAAGGGCTATGCCTCCTTCGACTATCACCTCTCCGACTACCGCGAGGGCGACCTCGTCAAGATGTCGATCCTGGTCAATGAGGAGCCGGTGGACGCGCTGTCGATGCTGGTCCACCGCACGGCAGCCGAAAAGCGCGGCCGCGTCATGGTCGAGAAGCTGAAGGAGCTGATCCCGCAGCACATGTTCAAGATCCCGATCCAGGCGGCCATCGGTGGCAAGGTCATCGCCCGCGAAACGCTCTCGGCGCTGCGCAAGGACGTGACCGCCAAATGCTACGGCGGCGACGTCACCCGCAAACGCAAGCTGCTCGAAAAGCAGAAAGAGGGCAAGAAGCGCATGCGCCAGTTCGGCAAGGTCGATATCCCGCAGGAAGCGTTTATTCAGGCCTTGAAGATGGGTGATAATTAAGCGGTTATATGATTGGCAACCTACACTTGGGTTGATGAAAGAGGGGAACTTGTGCCTGAAAAGCAAAGCGCAAAAGGCGTTCAGATCCCCGGCGTCAGTTTTGTTGTTTCATTGGAGTCGTTCCAGCGAGAAGCCGTGAAGACGGCAATATCGACCACCAAGGTCGTTGATAATCACGATGCGGATACCCGCATCCGGGAAGCGACTGCAGACGTGAAAGCAACTGCAGATGCCCAAAGCGTACAAGCGTTGGAAGTGTTGAGCCAGATTTCAGGATACCACTTTAAGGCCAGCGATCGTATTGAGCCTTTCGGTCCCTTGGCTGTGATGGACGGTCGTAGGTCACCCATTCCAACGGACCTTTTATCCGATCAGGTTGAGATAATCGCACAACTTGTACCGGAAGTCGGACATCTCTCGTTTCGTGCTAGGCTCGCCGATGTCTGCTGGTTGCTGAACAAGAAGGACTCGGAATCGGGTTTCCGGGCGGTGGCGAGCTACGTTGAATGCGTCAGGTCGGTCCTGAATGCGGAAGCCCAATTCGACTTCGATGAGGCCAGTCCAGCAAGCGTGCCCGCAGCAGAGTATCTCTCGCGGGCGGCTATTATTGCGCGAGCGATGGGGTGGAAACGCGACGAATTTGACCCATTGCGCCAGATTATTGCGGACGTTTCACAACGGGCCTTGGAATGTGATGACGGATGGGGGTTCATCCACATTGGTTCAATAAATCTAGCCAACCAGATCTGGGACTACGTCAAAACGGGACAAGCGGCTGAAGCTCTTGCATTAAGTGAAAAACTGGCGAACGACCCTTCAGGGCGAAGAGAGCTTTGGGAACTTGCCGGACGTGCCTACCTAAGAACTAAGGACTCGGACAACAGTAATCGGTGTTTGAAAGAAGCTGCCGAAACATACGTTGCGGATGCGGATGCGCGACCTGACTCAGCTGCCGTTCAAGTTCACTTCCTGAATGACGCAATACAAGCGCTAAGGCCTATTCCAGGAACCGTCGATAGACGAAAGGAGCTACAAGGTCGGCTTAGCGCCATCCAGCCTCGAATTATGGATGAAATGTCCAGTTTCTCGCACGAAACCGACATTACTGCACTTGTCGACGCCGTTGAAGCGGCAGTGCGGGGCAGAACGCTCGCTCATACCCTCCGCACACTATTCATGTGTGAGAAATCGCCCGACCCTGACAAACTGCGCGACGAGGTCCTAAAAGCAAGCTACGAGAGCATATCAGCGCTGTTCTCAACAACCGTAAGCGACAGTCAAGGCCGAACCCGCTTCGTAGCCCCCGGCCTTGCCCTTAATGGACCACCTGACGAGAATCAGGTCCGGTTTCTCATCAATCAGCAAGATCGTATTCGGCGCAATCTTGTCGTATCGAATAGGATCAACCCAATTCGGCGCATTCTTTGGGAAGAGCACTCCGTTTCCGTAGATGCACTATTGCCGATTATGCAGGCGAGCCCCTTCGTGCCGCCTGATCACGAATATACGTTTGCCATCGGAGCGGCCAAACTCATTGGCGGCAATGAGCTTGAAGCCGCGCATCTAATATTGCCTCAATTAGAGAATTCCCTTCGGTACATGCTCAGCTTGGCAGGAGTCGAAACCAATCGTATCAATCAGGACGGAACTCAGGAAGAAGCGATGCTAAGCCGTCTGTTGGGGGATTTTCAGGAACCGCTCCGGCGAATCATGCCAGCCGCCCTGATTCAGGAAATAGATCTTCTATTTAATTTTCGCGGCGGTCCCGCAATACGTAATGAGCTTGCGCACGGTAAAATGTCAGACGGCGAATTCGGGAGCACAGATGTCACGTATTCGATTTGGCTAGTCCTCCATATCGCCGTCATCCCAACGCTGCAGCATTGGGATGACGTTGCGGTTCAGATAGGTCGGCGCTCGTAACTTTCTATCGTCTAACCGGCACTTCCGTTCTTGCGTAGTCATCCTCATTCCGCCACACCTCCCACCTACCGCCACCTCATGAACCGCCTCCCCATCCTGCTCACTCTCGCCATCCTCACCGCCTGCGCCTCACCTCGCCCGGCACCTCCGGCCGAGGTGCAGCCGACGGTCGAGCCTCTGCCGCCGGAGATAAAGCCTCTGACACAGGAGCAGGAGGAAGAGATCGGGCAGTAGCCCGAAGCTTGCGACGGCGGGGATAAAAATCCCCTGATTTGCGATTTCCGGCACCCGGCCCGCGCCTCGCTCCCGGCCAAGCCCTTGAAATCCCTTGCTCTCCCTCACGGCGAGAGAAAAAACACCGCATTTTTCAAAAATCTTTTCCCCACCCCAAACACCGCTCGCATAATGGCGGCTGCTCCTCCTGCGGGAAGGCCGGTCGCGACGGCGGTCTGTGGGGAGGGGCCGGCGCTTCCGGTTCTCCGCAAACGTAGCGGCGGGCCCGGGGAGGTTCCGTCCAAGGGTTCCCCTGCGGGTATTACGGCCCGCGCGTGCTGGACGAGCACATAGACCCCGTTGGCCGAAAGGTTTGCGGGGGGCAGCGGAACGGACGGGAACAGAAATCGCCGGACGGGCGGTCGCGAGATCGCACTAAAACATTCAGATGAGCGATCCCGCGACCGCCCGTCTTCCCGACCTTCTTTTCAAAACTCGGCCGTGCGGCGCGAGAGCGCCTTCGCTCGGCTGCACCCTGCTTTCACCGAGACGGAGACAAAAGACATGGCAGACGAGAGGGAAGAACCGCGCACGCTCCAGGGCCAGCCCACACCGCCGATCGACCGCTATGCGATCAAGCATGAATATGTGCCGCGTGACTGGAGCCGCTACGACGTCACCGACGTCTACGAATATTTTCCGATCCCGCCGGACGAAGTCGGCCCGCGTTTCAGGATACCGCACCATAAGCGCGATCCGGACCAGACGGACAAGCAGTATGAGGCCTCGCGCCGCTCGACCGAGCGGCATTTTCGTGCGCTCGGCGTCTATCTCTACATGTCGCAGAAAGCTGCGACGTATCGCGGCCATTTTCGCGATTGCAAGGTCCGCGCCTGCCGGCGCGCCGGCAAATGCATCTCGCGGCGGCTGGAGGATGACTGGACGATCTTTCCCGGCCCGATGATGCCGCCCTGCTGCGACCGCAGGGACCGCACCGAGCCAGTGCGCGAGATGATCCGGGAAATCACCCCGAAGATCCTGGCCCTGCAGCGGCGCGAGGCGGAGGAGAAGGCGAAGGCCGGCGGGGAGGCGGCAGGCAAGGCGAAGGGCTGAGGCCGGCGTCGTGGCGTAAGAGGAGGTCGCGCCAGCGGCTTTCGCGGGCGGGGTCGATGGGCTAAAGGGCGGTGAAAGCCACCTGCCGGATAGCCCGCTCCATGAACGCCACGCCTGCGCCGTCTCCTTTGTTTCTCGGTATCGACACCGGCGGCACCTACACCGACGCCGTGTTGTGGTCCGAAACGGCGGGTGTCGCCGCCAAGGCCAAGTCGCTGACCACGCGGCACGATCTGGCGGTCGGCATTTCCGGCGCGGTGGATGCGGTGCTGGCACAGGCGAGCGCCGACCCGGTCGCGATAAAGCTGGTGTCGATGTCGACCACGCTCGCCACCAACGCGCTGGTCGAGGGGCAGGGCGGGCGCGTGGCGCTGGTCATGATCGGCTTTTCCGAGGCCGATCTCGCCCGCGATGGCCTGAAGACCGCGCTCGGCACCGACCCGGTCGTCTTCTGCGGCGGTGGCCACGACGTCCACGGCAACGCCAGGCCGCTGGAGCTCGGCGCGCTGGAGGAGGCGCTGCCGGAACTGGCGAAATCGATGTCAGGCTTTGCCGTCTGCGCCTATTTCGCCACCCGCAACCCCGCCCACGAGATCGCCGCGCGCGACCTCATCCGCGAAAGAACCGGCCTGCCCGTCACCGCCAGCCACGAGCTTTCGGCAAAACTCGGCGGCCCGCGCCGGGCGCTGACCACGCTGCTCAACGCGCGCCTGATCTCGATGATCGACCGCCTTGTCGCCGCCACCGAAGGCTTTCTCGCCGCGCGCGGGATCAAGGCCCCCCTGATGGTCGTGCGCGGCGACGGCGCCCTGGTCTCGGCCGCCTTCGCCCGCGCCCGTCCGATCGAGACGATCCTGTCGGGGCCTGCTGCCTCGCTCGTCGGCGCCCGCCACATGACTGGTCTCGACAATGCGGTCGTGTCGGACATCGGCGGCACCACGACGGACGTCGCCGTGCTCGACAATGGCCGCCCCAGGCTCGATCCCGAGGGCGCCACCGTCGGCGGCTTCCGCACCATGGTCGAGGCAGTCGCCATGCGGACTTTCGGTCTCGGCGGCGATTCCGAGGTCGCGCTGGAAGACGGCGCGCTCAACCCGCGCATATTGCTCGGCCCCCGCCGCGTCGTGCCGCTGGCGCTCGCCGGCATGGCGCATGGCGAGGCGGTTCTCGGCCAGCTCGAACGCCAGTTGCGCGCTGCCAATCCGGGCCGCATGGATGGGCGTTTTGCGGTTCGCACGGGTGTGCCGGAGCGCCTCGCAGCTGGCCTGACGCCACCCGAAGCGAAGCTTTACGAGGGCATAGGTGCCGTGCCCCTGCCGCTGGATGGCCTGCTGACCTCGAACGCCCAGAACGCCACCTTGAACCGGCTGGTATCGCGCGGGCTCGTTCACATTGTCGGCTTTACCCCTTCCGATGCCGCCCATGTGCTCGGCCGCCAGGCCAATTGGGACGCAAAGGCTGCGCGGCTGGGCGCAGAACTTTTCGCCCGCAAGCGGGATGGTCGCGGCCAGTCGATCGCCAGCTCTCCAGAAGCGATTGCCGAGCGCGTGCTTCTGACGCTCACCCGCAACTCCGCCGAGGTGATCCTCGAGACCGCCTTCACTGAGGACGGGCTCGATGGTGCCGCCACCGTGGCACACGCGCTGGTGCAGCGCGCCGTCGATGCGCATCCCGGCATCGCCCGCTTCACAGTGGCGCTCGACCGTCCGGTGATCGGTTTGGGCGCCTCCGCGCCGCTGCATTATGCCGGCCTGCCGCCGCTCGTCGGCAATGAATGCGTCGTGCCGGAGGATACGGATGTCGCCAATGCGCTTGGCGCGGTTGTCGGGCAGGTCCGCGTTTCGGTCGAGGCGCGGGTCAGCCAGCCGAAGGAAGGGCTTTTCCGGGTGACGTCAGGCGACCAGGTGCGCGATTTCCTGAATGAGGACGATGCCGTTCTGGCCGCCGAAACCGACATCAGGGCAATCGCCGCCGGCAGGGCGAAAGACGCAGGGACCGACGCCGCCGAAATCGAGATTATCCGCGAGTTCCGCACCTCCACGGTGGAAGGCCAGCGCATGTTCATCGAGGCGCAGATTCTGGCGGTCGCCACGGGGCGGCCGCGCATTGCGGTGTAAGCGAAAAACTTATTCACACCTACGGTTGCTGCCATATTCTGCAGTGAAGTCGGTTTGTGAAACTTAGGGTGAATTGACCCTGCCATCCCGACATGGTCAAAGGCCGGAAATTGTCGTCCCGGGGCTGGGTGTCAGGAGAACAAATATGAGCGATAGGATCGAGGTATCGGGGCTGCGCATTGCCGGCAAGCTTCATGATTTCGTGGAGCAGGAAGCAATCGCCGGCACCGGTGTCGATCCTGTGGCTTTCTGGTCCGGTTTTTCGGCGATAGTCCATGATCTCGCGCCGAAGAACAGGGCGCTCCTGACCAAGCGCGACGACATTCAGGAAAAGATCGACGCCTGGTATCGCGACAATGGCGCGCCTGTCGATATGGCGACCTATCAGGCTTTCCTGAAGGAAATCGGCTATATTGTGCCGGAAGGCCCGGCCTTTCAGGTGTCGACGGAAAATGTCGATCCCGAGATCGCGGTGGTCGCGGGGCCGCAGCTGGTCGTGCCGGTCATGAATGCGCGCTATGCGCTCAACGCCGCCAATGCGCGCTGGGGTTCGCTCTACGATGCGCTCTACGGCACCGACGCCATCCCCGAGACGGACGGAGCGGAGAAGGGCAAGGGCTACAATCCGGTTCGTGGCGCAAAGGTCATTGCCTGGGGCAGGTCGTTCCTCGACGCTTCCGTGCCATTGAAATCCGGATCATGGACGGATGCCGGCGCTCTCGCCGTCAAGGACGGGAAACTCGCCGTCGGAACGGGCGAACTTGCCGATCCGTCGCAGTTTGCCGGCTATCGTGGTGAGGCCAGTGCACCGGCGGCTGTCCTGCTGCGGCAGAATGGGCTCCATATCGAGATCGTCATCGACCGCAGCCACCAGATCGGCAAGACCGATGCCGCGGGAATCGCCGACATCGTTCTGGAATCGGCGCTGACGACGATCCAGGATTGCGAAGATTCCGTTGCCGCCGTCGATGCCGAGGACAAGGTTGTCATCTACCGCAACTGGCTTGGCCTGATGAAGGGCGACCTCGCCGAGGAGATCGAAAAGGGCGGCAAGACCTTTACCCGCACGCTCAGCCCGGACCGCACCTACACCGCGCCTGATGGCGGCGAAGTCACGCTTCCCGGTCGTTCGCTGATGCTCGTGCGCAATGTCGGGCACCTCATGACCAACCCGGCCATTCTCGATCGTGATGGCAACGAGGTGCCGGAAGGCATCATGGATGCGGCGATCTCGGCTCTGATCGCGTTGCACGATGTCGGCCCGAACGGCGTGCGGAAAAATTCACGCGCTGGCTCGATGTATGTCGTCAAGCCCAAGATGCACGGGCCGGAAGAGGTTGCCTTCGCCGTTGAGCTTTTCGACCGTGTCGAGGCGTTGCTCGGCATGAAGAAGAATACGATCAAGATGGGCATCATGGACGAGGAGCGGCGCACCACCGTCAACCTCAAGGAATGCATCCGCGCCGCCCGCGAACGCGTCGTCTTCATCAACACCGGTTTCCTCGATCGCACCGGTGACGAGATTCACACCTCGATGGAAGCCGGCCCGATGATCCGCAAGGGCGACATGAAGCAGGCGCCGTGGATTTCCGCCTATGAGGCGTGGAACGTCGACACCGGGCTTGAATGCGGCCTTTCCGGCCATGCCCAGATCGGCAAGGGCATGTGGGCCATGCCCGATCTGATGGCGGCGATGCTGGAGCAGAAGATCGCCCACCCCAAGGCCGGCGCCAACACCGCCTGGGTGCCATCGCCGACCGCTGCCACGCTGCACGCCACGCATTATCACAAGGTCAATGTGCAGGAAGTACAAGCCGGCCTGAAGAACCGCGCCAAGGCCAGGCTGGACGATATCCTGTCGGTGCCGGTCGCAGTGCGCCCGAACTGGACGCCGGAAGAAATCCAGCACGAACTCGACAACAATGCTCAGGGCATTCTCGGCTATGTCGTGCGCTGGATCGACCAGGGCGTAGGCTGTTCGAAAGTGCCGGATATCAACGATGTCGGGCTGATGGAAGACCGCGCCACGCTGCGCATCTCTTCGCAGCACATCGCCAACTGGCTGCATCACGGCGTCTGCACCGACACGCAGGTGATGGAAACCATGAAGCGTATGGCCGGCATCGTCGACCGCCAGAATGCGGGCGACCCGCTCTATCGCCCGATGGCACCGGACTTCGAAAATTCCATCGCCTTCCTCGCCGCCTGCGACCTGGTGTTCAAGGGCCGCGCCCAGCCCAACGGCTACACCGAACCGGTGCTGCATGCACGTCGGCTCGAGCTGAAGGCGCGGGACCGGGCGACGGCGAAGCACTGATGCTGGGTGTCAGTCCGACGAATGGAAGCAGGAAGGTCGCGTTTCTTCGCGCCCCCCTCTGTCCTGCCGGACATTTCCCCCACTGGTGGGGAGATCACGCCTTCATCGACGTTTTCACCAATCTCCTGACTTGCAGAAAGGGAACCGGCATCGCCATTGCTAATCTCCCCACCTGCGGGGGAGATGTCCGGCAGGACAGAGGGGGGCAACGTCGAGCACCAACGACCACACTTGCTCGTCGAGCCAAAACGATTCGGCTTTCCCCATGAACCTCCTCGCCATCGACTGCTCCGCCAGCCTGTGCGCCGCCTGCGTCTACGATGCCACTGCGGGCAGGGAACTTGGCCGCAAGGTGCTCGATCTAGGCAAGGGACATGCCGAGCATCTCATGGCGGTGATCGATGAGGCGCTGAATGCTGGCGGCCTATCGTTTTCCGACCTTGGCCGCATTGCCGTTTCCATCGGGCCGGGCTCGTTCACTGGGGTGCGCGTCGGCGTTTCGACCGCTCGCGGGCTTGCACTGGCACTGGAAGTCCCTGCGGTCGGCGTGACGACCTTGGAGGCCCTTGCCGTCGAGACACGTGACCAGCTCGGTCCCCGCAACGTGCTTGCCGCTCTTGATGGCGGACGTGGCGAAATCCAGGCGGCGGTCTATGACGCCGCCGGTGCTGTGCTCTTTGCGCCTGCCGTCATCGATTTGAACCGTGCGACGAAACTGGCGGCGCAGTTTTCGCCGGCACTCGCCGGCACGGCGGCGCAGATGATTGCCGCGGCAATGCCCTCGCAAGAATTCGGCCTTGGCCCGCAGGTGAAAACAGCCGATATCGGCACCTATGCTAGGCTCGCCGCGGTCAAGGAACCGGGCGAAAAGCCAAAGCCGCTTTATCTGCGCGAGCCGGACGCCAAGCCACAGGCGGGTTTTATTCTCCCGAGGAGCAGTTGATGCGCATACCTTTCCTGCATTCGCGGCCGCGTGACTATTCGCTGGAGCCGCTTGCGGGCAAGGATGCCGACGCCGTTGCCCTTATTCATCACGAGGATTTCGTCCGTCCCTGGAGCGGCGGGGAGTTCTCCGATCTTCTCTCGCAAAATACGGTCTTCGGCTATGCCGCGCGCGAAGTCGGCCGGGGCAAGGCGCCGCCCGTCGGCTTCGTGCTGGCGCGGCTCGTCGCGGGCGAGGGCGAAATCCTGACCGTGGCCGTCGCCCGCACGCACCGCCGGCAGGGACTGGGCTGGCGGCTGATGGACGCGGTGCTGCGTGAACTCCACGGCCAGCGTGCGGATGCGCTTTTCCTCGAAGTCGATGAGATGAATGTCGCGGCGATCGCGCTCTATCGGCGGCTCGGCTTCATCCAGGTCGGCAAGCGCCCGGGCTATTACAAAACCGGCGATGCCGGCACGTCCAGCGCGCTCGTCATGCGCCGCGACCTTCGTTAGCTGCCAGATGCAGGCTGATGAAGGAAGATTTGAAGCGGTGATCGGCTGGGTCCGCACAGGCCTTGCGCTTCTCCTTGTCGCTGCCGCCACGGCTATTCTCGTGCCGTTGCAGCTATTCGCGGTTAAGACCGGGCTTTGGCGCGAGCATGTCATGCTGCGCCTGTGGCACAAGGTCGTCCTGCGCGCGCTCGGCATTCGCGTTCATGCGCATGGCGCAATGTCGCAAAAGCGTCCTCTGCTCGTTGCATCGAACCACATTTCATGGACCGATATCATGGCGCTGGGATCGTTCAACGATCTTGCTTTCATCGCCAAGTCGGACATGGCCGGCTGGCCATTGATCGGCGGGCTGTCGCGCCTGCAACGCACGGTCTTCATCGAGCGTGAACGGCGCGGCAAGTCCGGCGAACAGGCGAGCGAAATCGCCAGCCGTATGGCCGCCGGCGACGCCATGGTGCTGTTTGCCGAGGGAAGTACCGGCGACGGCAATCTGCTGTTGCCATTCAAGAGCACGCTGTTCGGCGCCGCCGAGATGGCGCTTCGCGAAGGTGGCGTCGAGACGGTTTTCATCCAGCCGGTTGCGATCGCCTATACGCGTCTTCATGGCCTGCCGATGGGGCGCCAGCACCGCACGATCGCGGCATGGATCGGCGACATGGATCTGGTGCCGCACATGAAGGAATTGCTGGCCGAAGGCGGTATCGATGTCGAGATTCATTTCGGCGAGCCGCTGGAGTTTTCGGCTGGCACCAGCCGCAAGGAGACGGCCCGAAAGGTGGAGAAGGAGGTGCGGGCGATGATGCAGGCGGCGCTGCGCAATCCGCGCGGCGGATCGTGAACAAGAATCGTCTGTTTTTTGACACCGAAAAGCGCTAGAAGCCGCCCGATGGAACTGAACGAGATTTCTAAGGACACGGCAGAAATTGCCGTCGCGTCGACCGGTCCGGCCAAGAAGGTCTTCCTCAAGACCTATGGCTGCCAGATGAACGTCTACGATTCGCAGCGCATGTCCGATGCGCTTGCCGCCGACGGCTATGTCGCGACCGACGCCATCGATGATGCCGATCTGGTGCTGCTCAACACCTGCCACATCCGCGAAAAGGCTGCCGAGAAGGTCTATTCCGAGCTCGGCCGCATGCGCGACATGAAGGCGGAGCGGGCAAAGGTTGGCCGTGAAATGGTCATCGGCGTTGCGGGTTGCGTTGCGCAGGCCGAGGGCCGCGAGATCATCCGCCGCTCGCCGGCCGTCGATCTGGTCATCGGCCCGCAGACCTATCATCGCCTGCCCGAAGCGCTGAGAAAAGTTCGCGGCGGCGAGAAGGTCGTCGAGACCGACTATGCGCTGGAAGACAAGTTCGATCACCTGCCGCAGCCAAAGCGCGCCGACGTCATCAGCCGAGGCGTCACCGCGTTCCTGACGGTGCAGGAAGGCTGCGACAAGTTCTGCACCTTCTGCGTGGTGCCCTATACGCGCGGCTCGGAAGTGTCGCGCTCGGTCGCGCAGATCATTGCCGAGGCCGAAAAGCTGGCCGAGGCCGGCGTGCGCGAGGTGACGCTGCTCGGCCAGAATGTGAATGCGTGGCACGGTATCGGGCCTGACGGCAGCGAATGGGGCCTTGGCCGGCTTTTGTTCCGGCTGGCCGAAATTCCGGGGTTGGCGCGACTGCGCTACACCACCAGCCACCCGCGCGACATGGATGACGAGCTGATCGCCGCTCACCGCGATCTGCCGTCGCTGATGCCCTATTTGCATCTGCCGGTGCAGTCCGGCTCGGACCGCATCCTCAAGGCGATGAACCGCAAGCATACGGCGGCGGATTATCTGCGCCTTATCGAGCGCATCAGGAACGTGCGGCCGGACATCGCCATGTCGGGCGACTTCATCGTCGGCTTCCCCGGCGAAACCGACGCCGACTTCGAGGCGACGATGGAGCTGGTGCGCGCAGTCGATTATGCGCTGGCCTTTTCATTCAAATATTCGCCGCGTCCCGGTACACCGGGCGCCGACATGAAGAACCATGTCGCTGAAAACGTTAAGGACGAACGGCTCCAGCGCCTTCAGGCGCTTCTGCTCGATCAGCAGCGCGCATTCGGAACCAGCCTCGTCGGCAAGACCGTCGAAGTGCTGATCGAGAAGCCCGGCAGACAGGCCGGACAGATCGTCGGTCGATCACCTTGGCTGCAGCCAGTTATTCTTGATGAAACTGCCGGCGAAATCGGTGACATTATCAGGGCACGAATCACTGGAACGGGCCATGCCAGCCTGTTCGCCGAACGAGCCTGACGGCTTCGGCAGATGAGGAGAGACGTTTGAACGCCACGACTGACCTGAAGAACGTGCCCTCCGGGGCCTCGGACATGGCGCACATCGTACTGACCTTCGACAACAACAAGCTGGCCAGCGCGCTGTACGGGCAATTCGACGAGAATCTGGCCCGGCTGGAGCAGAAGCTCGGCGTCGACATCAATTCGCGCGGCAACCAGCTGCAGATCAAGGGAAGTGCGACCGCAGCCGAGCAGGCCCGCCGGGCGCTCGACCATTTGTACGGCATTCTGCAGAAGGGTGGCGAGATCGCCCAATCGGATGTCGATGGCGCGGTCAGGATGGCGATCGCCGCCGACGACCAGCTGACGCTGCCGACGCTGGAGCGCAAGGGCAAGGTCGCCGCTGCGCAGATCTCCACGCGCAAGCGCACCATTTATGCCCGCACGCTCAACCAGGACGCCTATATGCGGGCGCTGGAGCGCTCGGAACTCGTTTTCGGCATCGGCCCTGCCGGCACCGGCAAGACCTATCTGGCCGTTGCGCACGCCGCCATGATGCTTGAACGCGGCATGGTCGAGCGCATCATCCTGTCGCGGCCGGCGGTCGAAGCCGGCGAGCGGCTCGGCTTCCTGCCGGGCGACATGAAGGAAAAGGTCGATCCCTATCTGCGCCCGCTCTATGACGCGCTCTACGATATGATGCCGGCCGACAAGGTCGAGCGCGCCATCGCCGCCGAGGTCATCGAGATCGCGCCGCTGGCCTTCATGCGTGGCCGCACGCTGGCGCATGCCGCCGTGATCCTCGACGAGGCCCAGAACACGACGTCGATGCAGATGAAGATGTTCCTGACGCGTCTTGGCGAGAATTCGCGCATGATCATTACCGGCGACCCGACGCAGATCGATCTGCCGCCGAACACCAAATCCGGTCTGGTCGAGGCGCTTCGCATTCTCGACGGGGTTCCGGGTGCGGTCACGGTGCGTTTCAACGACGCCGACGTGGTCAGGCATCCGCTGGTCGCCGAAATCGTCCGCGCCTATGATCGCGACGGCAAGATCGCGCAGGGTCTGGGCTCTTCGGAAAGCTGATTGGCCAAGATTTCGTGATGAAAAAAGCTGCCGCGCGCGGCTCTGGGCCGCTTCCCGTCGAGATCGATGTCATGGTCGAGGCAGGCGACTGGCCGGATCAAGGACAGCTGGAGGCGCTGGCCCACGATGCCGTGGCCGCAGCCCTTGCCGAGACGGGCGATACCGCACCCGACGGTACCGAACTCAGCCTGGTCTTTTCCAACGATGCCCAGATACGGACCTTGAATGCGCAATGGCGCGACAAGGACAAGCCGACCAATGTCCTGTCGTTTCCGGCGTTCCCCTTCGCGCGCGGTGCGCCGCTTCCGCCCTTGCTTGGCGACATAATCCTTGCTGCCGAGACGGTTGCGCGGGAAGCAGAACTGGAAGCCAAGCCGCTCGATCATCATATTACCCATCTCGTTATCCATGGCTTCCTGCACCTGCTGGGTTATGATCACGAGACCGACGCGGAGGCTGAAGAAATGGAGGCCGTGGAGCGCCGTGCGCTTGCAAGGCTTGCCATTCCCGATCCCTACGCGTAACAGGAAGTGACAACCAACCGGACGATGATGAACGAGAACCCAGAGACTGCCGCCAAGACTGATGCCGGCAGCGGCCAAGCGGCCAACGAAAACACCGAAGACGGTCCTAGTCACAGTTCGGCGTCTTCCGGTGCGGCGACCGAACCTTCCCATGAACGGCCTTCGCTGTTGGAGCGTCTCGCCGGCCTGTTCCGGTCGCGCAACGGGTCGAGCCTCCGCGATGATCTGACTGATGCTCTCGCCGAGAGCACGACGGATGCCGAGTCGTTCTCGCCTGGCGAACGGGCGATGCTCAACAACATCCTGCGCCTGCGCGAAGTGCGCGTCGAAGACGTGATGATCCCCCGGGCTGATGTCGAAGCGATTGAGATCACCACGACGCTCGGCGATCTCATGGCGGTGTTCGAACAGTCCGGTCATTCCCGCATGCCGGTCTATTCTGAAACGCTCGACGATCCGCGCGGCATGGTGCACATTCGTGATGTTCTTGCGCACATAACGAAGCTCGCGCGAACCAAGAAAGGCCGACAGTCGAAGAAGCCGCCCGCTGGTGGCGTGGCGCTGGATTTCGCCAATGTCGACCTGACACGCACGATCGGCGACCTTAATCTCATCCGAACCGTGCTTTTCGTACCGCCGTCCATGCTCGCCTCCGACCTGATGGCACGCATGCAGGCCGCCCGCACGCAGATGGCGTTGGTCATCGACGAATATGGCGGTACCGATGGTCTGGTTTCGCTTGAAGACATCGTGGAGATGGTCGTCGGCGACATCGAAGACGAGCACGACGATGACGAGCCGCTGATCACCCAGACCGGAGACGGTGTTTTCGTCGTCGATGCCAAGGCCGAGATCGACGACGTCGCCAAGATGATCGGCGAGGATTTCGCCGCCGGCGAACATGGCGAATATGTCGACACGATCGGCGGCATGATCTTCAACACGCTCGGCCGTGTGCCGGCGCGGGGCGAAGTCGTGCAGGCGATACCCGGGTTCGAATTCCATGTGCTCGATGCCGATCCAAGGCGCGTCAAGCGGGTGCGTATCGTCGAAACGCAGAAGAGCGAGCGCCGCCGCCGTGCGGCACGGGCCGAGCAGGCCTGATCGCCGCGTTTGGAACGAATAGCGCATGCTGATAAACCTTGTCGCGTGATTCGAGTGACGAGGGGCAGCCTATGGAGCGCCTTGCAGGGCGGGTAATTCTGCTGTGGGGCTGGCGGCGGGCGATCACGGCTTTTCTGGCTGGCGCTCTGGCAGTTCTTTCCCAGGCCCCATACGACTTCTTCGCAGTCTGTTTCGTTTCCTTTCCGGTTCTGGTCTGGTTGCTCGATGGTGCCACTGTGGCATCGCAGCGTGGATTTCTGCGGCGGCTCATGCCGGCATTTGCCACCGGATGGTGGTTCGGCTTCGGCTATTTCCTGGCAGGGTTGTGGTGGATCGGCGGCGCCATGCTGGTGGAAGCCGACAGCTTCGCCTGGGCCCTTCCTTTCGCCGTGGTCGGCATTCCGCTGATCCTTGCCTTCTTTTATGGTTTTGCCTGCGCCGCCGCTCGCCTGTTCTGGAGCAACGGTCTGGGGCGCATCGCAGCGCTTGCCTTCGGTTTCGGCCTGGCCGAATGGCTCAGAACGTTTCTTTTCACCGGCTTTCCCTGGAACGCCATCGGCTACGCGGCGACACCGGTTCCTCTGATGATGCAGAGCGTGTCGGTTACCGGCATGATCGGCATGAACACGCTTGGCGTGTTCGTCTTCGCCATGCCGGCGCTTCTTGCTGCGCGTCAACATCGCCGGCTGGGGCTCTCCCTCGCAGCCGTCCTTGCCCTTGCACATGTCGGTTTCGGCTATGTTCGGCTGGCAGCCCCCGTCAAGCCGGATGGACGCAGCCTCGCGGTGCGTGTCGTTCAGCCCAACATCGACATGACCGAGAAATGGGACGCGAGCGTGCGCGACCGAATTTTCCGCACGCTCCTCGATTTATCGGCCGAAGCGCCCCAGAAGGACGAACCCAAGCCGCAATTGATCCTGTGGCCCGAAACCTCGGTGCCGTTTTTCTTCACTGACCGCCCGGACGCCCTGACGGCGCTTGGTGCTCTTTTGGATGAAGGGCAGATGCTGATCGCCGGCGCGATGCGCGAGGAGGGCGGAAACTCCACCAAAGGTGATGCGCGCTACTACAATTCGGTAGTTGCCATCAATGCTTCGGGTGAAATTGTCGATGCCGTAGACAAAGTGCATCTTGTCCCTTTTGGGGAATACATGCCTTTTGCCGATTTACTGGCTCGGTTTGGCCTCGATCAGATCGTCGCCGGTCCGATGAATCTGGCGCCCGGCATCGAACGTCACGCAATCACCATGTCGTCGGGCATCCGGGCTCTTCCATTTATATGTTACGAAATTATATTTCCTGAATTGGTGGCGGTTGACGCTACGTCAACGGACATTATTGTGAACGTCACAAATGATGCCTGGTTCGGCGATACGCCGGGTCCTTACCAGCATTTCCGGCAAGCGCAGCTTCGTGCCGTTGAGGCGGGGCTACCTGTCGTTCGTGCCGCCAACACGGGGGTTTCGGGGGTGATCGACCAGCGTGGCCGCATAATTGACGCATTGGCGATGAATACGCGCGGCGTAGTCGACGCGACCATATCGTTGGGTCGCTACGACAAATTAACGCTCGGATATGCCGGTATTAACGGTTTGGTTATCCTGTTCGCCTTTGGAGCATTAGGCCTTGGAATGGGGATGGGACAAAAGCTCCGGTCGAATTGACAGCCGGTATATTAGAGATTCATAGTGCGCCCGCCTCAATGTAAGTGGAATGATGGGCGATTGAATTGGGGACAATCACTACATTGTCGTGATAAAATCAAATAGAAGAAGCCGGTTAATCGGCGAGGAAAAAATGATCGACAAGGAAAATAAGAAGAAGCCGAACCCGACAGACATATATGTCGGAAGCAGAATTCGCCTGCGTCGGAACATGTTGGGAATGAGTCAGGAAAACTTGGGTGAAAAGCTCGGGATTACCTTTCAGCAAATACAGAAGTACGAGAAGGGAACGAATAGAGTCGGTGCCAGCAGGCTTCAAGCCATATCTACTATCCTTGGCGTGCCCGTTTCCTTTTTCTTCGAAGATTTCGTGAGCCAGGATACTGCTGGAGGCAAAGGTTTTGGCGAAGAGTCGTCAGCAACTTTCGCCCTCGATTTCGTGACCAGTCCCGAGGGTTTGCAGCTCAACCGGGCTTTCTTCAAGATCGGTGACGCCAAGGTGCGTCGCAAGATCATCGATCTGGTAAAGGTGCTGGCGGCCGATGAGGAAAGCTAGGCGACCTTTCTAGGTCGCCAATTCCAAAAAGGCCTTGCGCCACGCAAAATGTCTGCTTGACGGGCTCTGTGCGGCTTCGGTAACACGTGTGCCGCCAGAACGCGGCATTCTGCCGTTCGTTTCTTTCAAGAGGGGACACCCGTGACGCGGCAGAATTATCTCTTTACAAGCGAATCCGTTTCCGAAGGCCATCCGGACAAGGTCTGCGATCGCATTTCCGACGAAATCGTCGATCTGGTTTATCGCGAAGCAGCGAAGAAAAACGGCAATGGCGAGGCGCAGATGGACGCCTGGGAGGTGCGCGTCGCATGCGAGACGCTGGCCACCACCAATCGCGTCGTCATCGCCGGTGAGGTCCGTGTGCCCAAGTCGCTGCTGAAGCAGGACAAGAACGGCAACATCCTGGAAGACGCCAGGGAATTCCCGATCATCAACCCGTCCAAGTTCAAGTCCGCCGCGCGCAAGGCGATCAGGGCGATCGGCTACGAGCAGGACGGCTTCCACTGGAAGAAGGCGAAGATCGACATCCTGCTGCATGGCCAGTCAGCCGATATCGCCCAGGGCGTCGACAACGCCGCCGACAAGCAGGGCGAGGAAGGCGCGGGCGACCAGGGCATCATGTTCGGCTACGCCTGCAACGAGACGCCGGACCTCATGCCGGCGCCGCTCTACTACAGCCACAAGATCCTCGAACTGCTGGCCGCTGCCCGCCACAAGGGCGAAGGCGATGCCGGCAAGCTCGGCCCGGACGCCAAGAGCCAGGTGACCGTGCGCTACATCGACGGCAAGCCCGCCGAAGTGACCCAGATCGTGCTCTCGACCCAGCATCTCGACGCAAGCTGGGATTCCAAGAAGGTGCGCAAGGTCGTCGAGCCTTACATCATCGAGGCGCTCGGCTCGCTCAAGATCGCGGACGATTGCAACTGGTACATCAACCCGACCGGCAAGTTCGTGATCGGCGGACCCGATGGCGATGCCGGCCTGACCGGACGCAAGATCATCGTCGACACCTATGGCGGTGCGGCACCTCATGGTGGCGGCGCGTTCTCCGGCAAGGACACGACCAAGGTCGACCGCTCGGCAGCCTACGCCGCGCGCTACCTCGCCAAGAACGTCGTTGCTGCCAAGCTGGCCGATCGCTGCACGATCCAGCTTTCCTACGCCATCGGCGTGGCGCAGCCGCTGTCGGTCTATGTCGACCTGCACGGCACCGGAAAGGTCAGCGAAGACGTGGTGGAAACCGCCTTGCGCAATGTGATGGACCTGTCTCCGTCGGGCATCCGCAAGCATCTCGACCTGAACAAGCCGATCTACGCACGCACGGCCGCCTACGGTCACTTCGGCCGCAAGGCCGGCCGCGACGGGTCCTTCTCCTGGGAGAAGACCGACCTCGTCAAGGCGCTCAAGGAGGCGGTCGCGGCCTGATCGTCAGGGGTGATGTTGCTATGAACGCCGAAGCAAGGCGCAGCCGTTCGACCGAAGCTTTTTTCGGTCGGCGGCATGGCAAGACCATGAGTCCGTACCAGGCCGCGTCTCTTGAGGCAGGCCTAGAGAAACACCGGCTCGATCTGGCCGAGATGGCGCCTGCCGATCTGCGCCAGTTGTTTCCCGTGCCGGTTGCCGACGTGCGTCTGGAAATCGGCTTCGGCGGCGGCGAGCATCTCCACCACATCGCCTCGCTTCACCCCGACACCGGCTTCATCGGCGTCGAGCCGTTCGTCAACGGCATGGCCCGCCTGATGACGTCGCTCGCCGAAAAGCCGCTCGCCAATCTGCGCGTCTATGACGACGACGCGACGCGCGTGCTCGACTGGCTACCCGAAGCATCGCTGTCCGGCATCGACCTGCTTTATCCAGATCCCTGGCCGAAAAAGAAGCACTGGAAGCGGCGCTTTGTCAGCGAGGCCAATCTCGACCGTTTCGCGCGCGTGCTGAAGAGCGGCGCTAAATTCCGCTTCGCTTCCGACATAGACACCTATGTGAATTGGACGCTGCTTCACTGCCGCGCCCATGAGGCATTCGAGTGGCAGGCTTCCGATGCCAGCGACTGGCACGAGCCTTACGAGGGCTGGATCCGTACCCGCTACGAGGCAAAGGCAGTTCGTGAAGGCCGTCGGCCAGCCTATATGACCTTCATCAGGGTCTGACTGCGACTACCGCGCGGCTTCGGGAAATTTTACGCGAGCGCGCAACCCACTCCCGCCGGGAGCCGGGAGCAGCGAAAGCTTTCCTGCGAAAAGTCCGGCGATTTCCTCCACGATCGGCAGGCCAAGGCCCGTACCCGGTTTCGAGCCGTCGCCACCGCGCGAAAAGCGCTTCCGGACCGTCTCGATCTGCTCTGAGGAAAGGCCGGGACCGTTGTCTTCGACTTCGAGGATGACGCCGTCATCCCTCAGCACGCGTGCCGTCACCATCGCGCCCGAGCCGGCATAGGCTATGGCGTTCTCGATGAGGTTTCCGATCAACTCGCCCAGCAGCAGCGGCTCGCCCCGGATCACGAGTATCTCTTCGCCTTCGAAACCGAGATCGATCCCAGCCGTTTGTGCTTTCGGGATGCGGTCGGCGGTGCAACCTTGCGCGAGCGCGGTGAGATCGACGGCAACAAGATCCCTGAGGCGTTGGGATGCCGCCTCGTCGATCTTCGCCATCAGCAGCAACTGGGTAAGCATTCGCTCGGCATGGGCAACGGCTTCGTCACCGGTAGCAGCCGCTGTCCGGGCCTCATCAAGCGAATGTGCCCGCGCCGCCAGAGCCAGCTGCGTCCTGATGATGGTCAGCGGCGTGCGCAACTGATGGCTGGCATTGCCGGTGAAATGACGCAGCGCATCGAGCGCCGAGGCTAGTCTGACCATGAAGGAATTGACGGAATCGACAAGTCCCCGCACCTCGTTGGGCACCGATTGCTCGATAGGGCGAAGATCGTCCGGGCTGCGCTCGGTGATGGCTTCGCGGAGTCGGTAGAGCGGCCGCAGTGAGGCGGTGACGGCAAACCAGACGATGATGGCCGCCCCCGCAATAAGTATCGCCAAGCGCAGCGCCGAGCGCAGCAGGATGGTTTCGGTCAACCGCGTGCGGGCGATGGTGGTTTCGGCGACCGTCACGACAAAGGGGACGGAGTTCACGCCGGTCGAGGCCGAGCGCGCCAGCACCGCGAGCCGTATAGGCTCGCCGCGAAACTCCGCGTCGGCATAGACCGCACGCTCGGGCACGGAAACAGCGATTGTCGGCAACGACTGGTAGCCGGTGATGAATGTACCGGGCGGACCTTCCACACGATAGAACACCCGGTCCTGCGCCGCCGATGTCAGCATTTCCAGCGCGACATAGGGGATGTCGACCTCCAGCGTGCCGTCTTCCGCGACGACCACGCGCTCGGCAATCGCCAGCGCCGAGCCGGCAAGCACGCGGTCGGACACGGCATTGGCGGTTTGCACGGCTTCGCCATAGGTGTCGACCAGCGCTATCAGGCCAAGCGCGATCAGCGGCAGCAGCAGCCAGAGAAGGAGCCGGCGGCGCAGCGAATAGGTCGATACGCCAGCCATCAGGAGCTTTGCGTCTTTTCGAGGTAGTAGCCGATGCCGCGCGCGGTGCGCACCGTCAGCCCGTGCGGCGCCAGGCGCTTGCGCAGCCGGCTGACATATTGCTCGATGGCATTGGCGCTCAGATCGTCGTCGAAGCCGGCGAGCGACTCTATGATCGACTGCTTGGTGACGACCTTGCCGGCGCGCAGGAACAGTGTTTCCAGCAGGCTGATTTCGCGCGCCGGCAAATCGAGCGATATCCCGCCGGCTGAAAAGCTGCGCGAATTCTGGTCGAAGGACACATCGCCGAACGCGATGGTGGCGGCCTTCAGTCCCGCCTGCCGGCGCAGGAGCACGCGAACGCGGGCTTCGAGTTCGCCGACGTCGAACGGCTTGATCATGTAGTCGTCCGCGCCGAGGTTGAGGCCCTTGACCCTGTCTTCGAAGGCGCTGCGCGCCGTCAGGATCAGCACGCTGGCATTGTTCTGGCGCGCCCGCATGGTGCGCAGCACGTCAAGGCCGTCCATCTCCGGGAGATTGAGGTCGAGCACGACCACATCGAAACGTTCGGTCGCAAGCACGGCGACTGCCGAGGCGCCGTCGCCGACGATATCCACGGCATAGCCGCTGCCGCGCAGGACGGCAGCGAGTCCGTTTGCCAGTGTGACGTTGTCCTCCACCACCAGTATGCGCACGAATTCCTCATTTTTCCTGGCACCCTAGAGCAATTCCAGGAAAAGTGTGAAACGGTTTTCCGTCCGGAATTGCGTACAAACAAATACTTACGGGAGCGAAAGCTTGTGAACACATTGAGCCTGTTGCATGGTCGCCCGATCATGCGGCTGCTTGCATTCCTCATTCTTCTGCTCTCTGGAGCTTTCTCTGCCACGGCACAAGAGGTGCTCTTCCCGGCATTGGACGGCAACGCGAGCGCGCGCACGCTCATCGTCTACTCCTCGCTGGATACGCCGCTGGTCGAACCGATGATCGCCGGTTTCCAGAAGGCCAATCCGGGCGTTGCGGTTCGCTACGAGGATATGCTGACCTCCGACATCTACGACCGCATCGTGCGCGAGACCGATGCAGGCGAGAAAACCGCGGATATGGCATTCTCGTCGGCTATGGATCTGCAGGTGAAGCTTGCCAATGACGGCTATGCGCAGCAAAGCGATCTCCCGCTGAGCGAGCGCTGGCCGCGCTGGGCGAACTGGCGCAACACGGCTTATGCGCTGACATTCGAGCCCGCAGTCTTCGTCTATCACAAGCCTAGCTTTAGGAATGTCGAGCCGCCTGCCACGCGCAAACAGTTCGTGGATTATCTGCAGCATCAGGGCGATGCTGTTTTCGGCCGCATCGCCACCTACGACATCGAGCGCTCCGGCGTCGGCTTCATGTTCATGTCCCGCGACCAGGAACAGTTCGGCGATATCTGGACGGTGATCCAGGCGATGGGAGCGGCGGGCGTAAAGCTCTATTCGACAAGCTCCGCCATTCTGGAGCGTATCGCCGATGGCCGCTTCGTGCTTGGCTATAACATTCTCGGCTCCTACGCTGCCGATTGGGCGTCGCGCCATCCCGATGTCGGCATCATGCTGCCCAAGGACTATACGGTGGTCATGTCGCGCATCGGGTTGGTGCCGAAGGCGGCGCAGTCGCCTGATCTCGGGCGCAGATATCTCGAGTATTTCATGTCCGCCGAAGGCCAGGCGATCATGGCAAGGCAACTGCATATTGCGGCGGTCAATCCGGACGTGTCCGGCGAGAATACCGCCAGCATGATGCAGACGACGCTGGGCGCTCAGTTGCGGCCGGTGCCGGTCAGTCCCGGCCTGATGGTCTATCTCGATCAGGTCAAGCGCACCCGGCTGATCAAGCGCTGGAACGATGCCTTGCGAGGACAGGAGTGAACTGACAGAATGCCTGCACGATCTTGCCGGATGTCAGCCTTATGTCAGGTTGATGTGGTGATGTGACGGTCGGTTTGGCTGTTGGAGGCAGCCAGAACGGGGAGTTTCGGGAGGAACCAAGCCCATATCCCAGAATATTTGCCCGCGGCCTTGAGGCTTGCGGCAGGGGAAAATGGGTATGCTGACTGCGGTGTGGCACGGCCACGCCCTGCCAGACCTTCCAAACCAGAGAAAGCCCGGATGCCGGTGATGAACCGGGCAATCGAGGCTTCGACAGTCACATCTGGCGCGCCACCTCCTGATGGCGCACCGAACCAAGGAGGAAACATCGTGAAGCATTTCGTACTCGCGTCGATACTGGGTGGCTTGCTTGCCCTTCCGGCACATGCTGCCGACTACAAGATCATGGCGCCCGCAGCGCCCGGTGGCGGCTGGGACCAGACCGCCCGCACCATGCAGACGGCCCTTCAGGACGAAAAGATTTCCGGCAGCGTGCAGGTCAATAACGTCCCCGGCGCCGGTGGCACCATCGGCCTTGCCCAGTTTGCCAATCAGGCCAGCGGCGATCCTTCGCAGCTCATCGTCGGCGGCTATGTCATGGTCGGCGCGATCCTCACCAACGCATCTCCCGTCACGCTCGACCAGGTGACGCCGATTGCCCGCCTCACCGGCGAATTTGAAGCTATCGTCGTGCCCGCCAAGTCCGACATCAAGGACATGGCTGGCCTCGTCGCAAAGCTCAAGGCAGATCCCGGCTCGGTGTCCTGGGGTGGCGGCTCGGCCGGCGGTACCGATCACATCACGGCCGGCCTGATTGCCAAGGCGGTGGGCGTCGATCCGACCAAGGTCAACTACATCGCCTTCTCCGGTGGCGGTGAAGCCCTTGCAGCGATTCTCGGCGGCCAGGTCACGGTCGGCATTTCCGGCTACGGCGAGTTCGAATCGCAGATCAAGGCCGGCGAACTGCGCATCATCGGTATCTCCAGCGACGAGAAGGTCGCGGGCATCGATGCGCCGACCTTCAAGGAAGGCGGCGTTGACGTTTCCATCCAGAACTGGCGCATGGTTGCAGCGGCACCCGGCATCACCGACGAGCAGAAGGCTGCTATCAGCGCCGACGTTGAAAAGATGGTGACGTCGAAGAGCTGGAAGGACGCGCTCGCCACCAAGGGCTGGGCCGACACCTATCTGGCCGGCGACGAGTTCAAGGCGCAGCTTGCCAAGGACATTGAATCGACCTCCGGCATCCTGAAGGACATCGGTCTCGTCAAATGACGGAAAACAACACATCCGGAACCAAGCGCCGCCCTGATCGGGCGGCGTTCGTTATCGCGGCGGTTCTGGCGATCATCGCCGGCGTTATTGCCTGGAACACCGCCAATATGGGCGGCGCCGGCAGCTATTCCCGCCTCGGCCCGACGGCTTTCCCCTATGCGATTGCCGCAGCCCTTTTCGTTCTGGCCGTGTGGACGGTGTTTGCCGCCCTTCGCCATGATTTTCCGGAGCGCGAACCGCAGCAGTTCGGACCGGTCATCTGGATCGTCGGCGGCCTGGCCGCACAGATGCTGCTTTTGAAGTTCGTAGGCTTTTCCATCGCCACCGGCCTGCTGTTTGCCGCCACGGCGCGCGGCTTTGGGCGCGGACCGCTGTGGATGACGATCCCGATTGGCATCGTCCTGTCCTTCGTCGTCTGGTTCATCTTCTCCAAGGGGCTGCAACTGTCGCTGCCCGCAGGTCCGCTCGAGCGGTTTATTTTAGGCTGAAAGGTTAGAGCATGGATACGTTCGGCCTTTTGGCACAAGGGTTCCTGGTTGCGCTGGAGCCGATGAATCTTCTTTACGCGCTGATCGGAGTGACGCTGGGCACCGCCGTCGGCGTGCTGCCGGGCATCGGCCCGGCGCTGACCGTCGCGCTGCTTCTGCCGGTCACCTACAAGCTCGATCCGGCCGGCTCGCTGATCATGTTCGCGGGTATCTACTACGGTGGCATGTATGGCGGTTCGACCACGTCGATCCTGCTCAATACGCCGGGCGAAAGTGCCTCGATCGTTACCGCGCTGGAAGGCAACAAAATGGCCCGCAAGGGCAGGGGCGGGCCGGCGCTGGCGACGGCTGCCATTGGCTCCTTCGTCGCCGGTCTGATTGCGACGTTCGGGCTGGCGCTTATCGCGCCCTTTATCGTCAAATTCGCGCTGTCCTTCGGCCCGGCCGAATATTTCGCGTTGATGGTGCTGGCCTTCATGACCGTTTCGGCTGCCTTCGGCGAGTCTTCCCTGCGTGGCCTGACGGCGCTTTTTCTCGGCCTCGCGCTCGGCTTGATCGGAATCGACCTGCAGACAGGGCAGGCGCGCCTTGCCTTTGGCATTCCCGATCTGCTCGACGGTATCGAGGTGACGACGCTGGCTGTCGCGCTCTTTGCGATTGGTGAAACATTGACGGTTGCCGCGTCACGCAGCAGCGGCGACGAGCGCATCGAGCCGGTGAAGGGCTCCGTCTGGATGAGCAGGGAGGATTGGTCGCGGTCGTGGAAGCCATGGCTGCGCGGCACGGCGATCGGTTTCCCGATCGGCGCCATGCCGGCGGGCGGCGCCGAGATCGGCACCTTCCTGTCCTATTCGGTGGAAAAGCAGCTTGCCAGGAAGCCGGAAGAATTCGGCCATGGCGCGATCGAAGGCGTTGCGGGACCCGAAGCAGCCAACAATGCATCGGCCGCCGGTACGCTGGTGCCGCTGCTGACGCTCGGCCTGCCGACGACGGCGACCGCGGCGATCATGCTGGCCGGCTTCCAACAGTTTGGCCTTCAGCCGGGGCCGTTGCTCTTCGCCAACAATTCATCGTTGGTCTGGGGCCTGATCGCCAGCCTGCTGGTGGCCAATTTCATGCTGCTGGTGCTGAACCTGCCGCTGATCGGCCTGTGGGTCAGGCTTCTGTCGATCCCACGCCACTGGCTCTATGCCGGCATCCTGGTCTTCGCGACGCTCGGCACCATAGGCGCCAACCCGTCGGTGTTCGAACTGGGAATGCTGCTGGCGTTCGGTATTCTGGGCTATCTGCTGCGCCAGTTTGGCTATCCGATCGCACCGGTGGTCGTCGGGCTAATCCTGGGGCCGTTGGCCGAGCAGCAATTGCGCCGTGCTCTGGCGATCAGCCAGGGCGATCTGACGGTGCTGGTGCACTCGCCGATCTCGATCGTGCTGCTGACGCTTGCGGCTGCTGCCGTGATCGTGCCGCTGGTGATGCGGGCACGCGGGCGAGGCAAGGTGCTGTCGCAACTCGCCGCCGACGAGGATTGATCGATCCTCGTCTCATCAACATCCGGCTCTCTAGAGCATGATCCCGAAAAGTTGCAGACTTTTCGGACAAGATCATGCTTCAAAATCAATATCTAGAAGGGCCGGATGTTCTTGAAGGACTCGGGGTTGATGCCGAGGTTGCGGAGGTGATGTTCACTCGGCGTCTTGCGGCCATCGACGGCACGGGACACTGCCACGGCGCTGCCGAATACGCTGAAGAGATCGCTCATCACCGAAATTGCGCTTCGCTTGGTCATTGAAAGCTTCCTTTCGAGTTGTGCATCGCATCAAATTTCTGCTGCGATGCAACATATATAGGAAGCCGTTGATATTTCTGGCAGATGGTTTCCTGCATGCGAGCCATGCGCCCCGCGCATCCTTGGGAAACCTGCCGTCTTGCCCACAGCCAAGCTCGCCGTTCCGTCTTGGACTTGAAACCCGCCGGCCAATGGGTTATATCCCATCCAAATTCTTGGTCGGTATGACGAAGAGTGGGTCCACCCGGTCCCGCTCTTTTTTGTTACCTGGCCCAGCCTCGGACAGGGAATGACGGAAGAGACATCCAGCATAGCAGGCGACGATCGCATCATCCGCGAAAGCGGTGTCGATGCACGCGTGGCTTCGATTATTGCGCCGGTGCTGCGTGCAATCGGCTTTCGGCTGGTGCGCGTGCGGCTTTCGGGCCAGAACGGCCTGACGCTGCAGATCATGGCCGAGCGCGAAGACGGCACCATGACCGTCGAGGACTGCGAAGAGGTCAGCCGCGCGGTTTCTCCCGCGCTCGATGTCGACGACCCGATCGACAAGGCCTATCATCTGGAAGTGTCATCGCCTGGCATCGACCGCCCGCTGGTGCGCAAGACGGATTTCTCCGCCTGGATCGGTCATCTGGTGAAGATGGAAACGTCGATCCTGGTCGCCGACCGCAAGCGTTTTCGCGGCAAGATCGCAGAGACCGACGATGAAAGCGTTCTTATCGAGCGCGACCAGCCTGCTTACGGCGACGAGCCCAGCGTGCGCATACCGTTCGAGACGATTGCCGACGCCCGCCTGATCCTGACCGACGACCTGATCCGGGATGCGCTGAGCAAGGACAACAGGGCCCGCAAAGAAGCCAAGAAAAACCGCGGCGAAGATGAAGACGACGCGGAAGACGAAATCGAAACAGAAGAGTGATTGAGCAGCCGGCCCGCCGGCATTGTTCAGGGAGACGAAGATGGTAGTCAGTGCGAACAGGCTTGAACTGCTGCAGATCGCCGATGCGGTTGCGCGTGAAAAGTCGATCGACAAATCAATCGTGATCGCCGCAATGGCCGACGCGATCCAGAAGGCCGCGCGGTCGCGCTACGGCCAGGAAACCAACATCCGCGCCGACATCAACCCGACCACCGGCGAGATGAAGCTGCAGCGTCTGATGGAAGTCGTGGAAAAGGTCGACGACTACGCGACCCAGATCGCACTGTCCTCGGCGCGCGAGCGCAATCCCGATGCGCAGCTCGGCGACTTCATCGCCGAACAGCTGCCGCCGATGGATTTCGGCCGCATCGCCGCACAGTCGGCCAAGCAGGTCATCGTTCAGAAGGTGCGCGAGGCCGAGCGTGACCGTCAGTTCGACGAATACAAGGATCGCATCGGCGAGATCGTCAACGGCACGGTCAAGCGCGTCGAATACGGCAACGTCATCGTCGATCTCGGCCGTGGCGAGGCGATCATCCGCCGCGACGAGCTGATCCCCCGCGAAAACTATAAGTATGGCGACCGCGTCCGCGCCTATGTCTACGACGTGCGCCGCGAACAGCGCGGCCCGCAGATTTTCCTGTCGCGTACCCATCCGCAGTTCATGGCCAAGCTCTTCACCATGGAAGTGCCGGAAATCTACGACGGCATCATCGAGATCAAGTCGGTCGCCCGTGATCCGGGTTCCCGCGCCAAGATCGCCGTCATTTCGCGCGATAGCTCGATCGATCCGGTCGGCGCATGCGTCGGTATGCGCGGTTCGCGCGTCCAGGCCGTTGTCGGCGAATTGCAGGGCGAAAAGATCGACATCATTCCGTGGTCGCCTTCGGCAGCCTCCTTCATCGTCAATGCCTTGCAGCCGGCTGAAGTCGCCAAGGTGGTTCTCGACGAAGACGCCGAGCGCATCGAAGTCGTGGTGCCGGACGACCAGCTTTCGCTGGCCATCGGCCGCCGCGGCCAGAACGTTCGCCTGGCCTCGCAGCTCACCGGCTGGGATATCGACATCCTGACCGAGCAGGAAGAATCCGAGCGTCGCCAGAAGGAATTCGTCGAGCGTTCGAACCTCTTCATGGAAGCGCTGGACGTCGACGAGATGGTCGGCCAGGTGCTGGCCTCCGAAGGCTTCACCAGCGTTGAGGAAGTAGCCTATGTCGATGCCGACGAGATTTCCTCGATAGACGGCTTTGACGAGGACACCGCCAGCGAGATCCAGACCCGCGCGCGTGAATATCTTGAGAAGATCGAAGCCGAGCATAACGACAAGCGTCTCGCTCTCGGCGTCGAGGACGAACTGCGCGAAATCCCGGGCATCACCACGGCAATGCTGGTGACGCTCGGCGAGGACGGCGTGAAGACGGTCGAGGATTTTGCCGGTTACGCAGTCGACGATCTCGTCGGCTGGAAGGAACGCAAGGACGGCGAGACTAAGTTCTTCCCGGGCGTTCTTGCCACTTACGCCATTTCGCGCACCGACGCTGAACAGATGGTCCTGGCTGCACGCCTGAAGGCCGGTTGGATCACAGAGGACGAAGCAGTCGCTGAGGAAGCGCCTGCCGAAGCCGCTGGTGCGTGAGGTGAACACGCATCGCACGGGACCTGACCCACGAAGAGATGAACGATCGCACCTGCATCGTCACGCGCAAGACCGCCGAGCCGGATGAACTGATCCGTTTCGTTGTCGGGCCGGATTCTGCTGTCGTTCCCGATCTGAAAAGAAATCTTCCAGGGCGTGGTTGCTGGGTGACCGGCGACCGCCTACATGTGGACAAGGCCGTGGCAAAGAACAGCTTTGCCCGCGCCTTCAAGAAGGAAGTCACCGTTTCGCCTGATCTTGGCGCGATGGTGGATATGCTTCTGGCAAAATCCGTCCTTGGTGTCCTCGGACTGGCCCGCAAAGCCGGTGCCATTGCACTTGGCGCGACAAAGGTCGAAAGTGCGGTGCGCAGCGGAAAGGCGCTTCTCGTTCTTCACGCAGTGGAAGCATCGGAAGACGGCCTTCGCAAGATTACCCAGGCACGCCGCGCCACCGCCTATGCCGGCGGCCCCGAAATCTATGCCTACAAACTTTTTTCGGAAGCCGATTTGAGTTTGGCATTAGGGGGCACAAATGTGATACATGCTGCCGTTCTCGCGGAAGACGCGGGAAAAGCGGTGCTGAAGCGCATGGTTGCGCTTGACCGATACCGGGGCGGATCCCCGGATGACCGGGCAATGTTTGCGGCAATTGCTGACGAAGATGAAGCCGCAGAGGATATGGAATGAGCGATACGAAATCGGGTGACGACAACACGTTGAGCGTCAACACGAAGAAGACCTTGACGCTGAAGCGCCCAGGCGTGGAGCAGGGCACCGTGCGGCAGAACTTCTCGCACGGGCGCACCAAGGCCGTCGTCGTCGAAACCAAGAAGCGCAAATTCTCGATGCCCGGCGACAAGCCGGAGCCGACGGCTGCCTCGGTATTCACGCCGAAGCCCGCTCCTGTTGCACCCGCACCCGCTCCGGTCGTTGCAGCACCGGTGGTGCAGGAAGCGCCGAAGCCCGTTGCTGCACCTGCACCCACGCCTCCACCTGCTGCGCCAGCACCCAGGCCCGCACCGGTGGCGGAGCGTTCCGGCATGGTTCTCAACGAGCTGTCGAGCAGCGAGATGGAAGCGCGCCGCCGCGCACTCGAAGGCTCCAAGGCTCGCGAGATCGAAGATCGCCAGCGCGCCCTGGAAGACACGAAGCGCCGCCAGGAAGAAGAAGAGCGCCGTCGTCGCGAGCGTGAGGACTCCGCCCGCCGTCAGGCCGAGGAAGAAGCCCGTCTCCAGACAGAAGCCGAGGCCCGCCGCCGCGCCGAGGAAGAAGCACGCCGTCGTGCGCCTCAGCACGCGGATCTGGTGGCTGACGAACCGGAAGCCAAGAGCAAGAGCGTGGCTTCCCCGCGCAGCGCCGTTCCGATCAAGCGGATCGTAACACCAGAAGTCGCCCGCCCGGCAAAGACCAAGGGCGAGGAAGACCGCCGTCGCGGCAAGCTGACGCTGAGCAGCGCCACCTCAGACGAAGACAGCCGCGGCCGTTCGCTGTCGTCGATGCGCCGCCGTCAGGAAAAGTTCAAGCGTGCCATGCATCAGGAACCGCGCGAGAAGGTTCTGCGCGAAGTGGTGCTGCCTGAAACCATCACCATCCAGGAACTCGCGCAGCGTATGTCCGAGCGGGCCGTGGATGTGGTCAAGTACTTCATGAAGCAGGGCCAGATCCTGAAGCCGGGCGACGTTATCGATGCCGATACGGCGGAGCTCATTGCTGTCGAATTCGGCCACACGGTTCGCCGCGTCGCTGAATCCGATATCGAAGAAGGCCTGTTCGACGTTGCCGACCGTCCCGAGGACATGGAGCCGCGTTCGCCGGTCGTCACCATCATGGGTCACGTCGACCACGGCAAGACCTCGCTTCTCGATGCAATCCGCAATGCCAACGTGGTCTCCGGCGAAGCCGGCGGTATCACCCAGCATATCGGCGCTTATCAGGTCGAGAAGAACGGTCAGAAGATTACCTTCATCGACACGCCGGGCCACGCCGCCTTCACGGCGATGCGTGCCCGCGGTGCGCAGGCGACCGATATTGCCATCCTGGTGGTTGCTGCCGACGACAGCGTGATGCCGCAGACGATCGAGTCCATCAGCCACGCCAAGGCTGCCGGTGTTCCGATCATCGTGGCGATCAACAAGATCGACAAGCCGTCGGCCGATCCGCAGAAGGTGCGCACGCAGCTTCTGCAGCACGAGGTTTTCGTGGAATCGATGGGCGGTGAAGTTCTGGACGTCGAGGTTTCGGCGACCAAGGGCACCAATCTCGACAAGCTGCTTGAAGCAATCCTGCTGCAGGCCGAATTGCTCGACCTCAGGGCCAACGCGAACCGTACCGCCGAAGGCGTCGTCATCGAAGCCAAGCTCGACAAGGGCCGTGGTTCGGTGGCAACCGTTCTGGTGCAGACCGGTACGCTGCTTGTCGGCGACATCGTCGTGGCTGGCAACGAGTGGGGCCGTGTGCGCGCGCTCGTCGACGATCATGGCGAGCACGTGAAGGAAGCGCTGCCGGCGACCCCGGTCGAGATCCTGGGTCTTCAGGGCACGCCGCAGGCGGGCGACCGCTTTGCTGTCGTTACCAACGAGGCGCGGGCACGCGAGATCACCGAGTATCGTCAGCGTCTCGCACGCGACAAGGCCGCTGCCCGCCATGTCGGCCAGCGCGGCTCGCTCGAACATATGATGTCGCAGTTGCAGTCGAGCGGCCTCAAGGAGTTCCCGCTGGTCATCAAGGCCGACGTGCAGGGCTCCGTCGAGGCGATCATCGCCGCGTTGGACAAGCTCGGCACCGACGAAGTGCGGGCTCGCATCGTTCATGCCGGCGCCGGCGGCATCACGGAAAGCGACGTGTCGCTCGCCGAGACGTCTGGTGCAGCCATGATCGGCTTCAACGTGCGTGCCAACCCGCAGGCCCGTCAGGCCGCCGAACAAGCCGGTATCGACATCCGCTACTACAACATCATCTACAATCTCGTGGATGATGTTAAGGCAGCGATGTCGGGCCTGCTGTCGCCGGAACGCCGCGAAACCTTCATCGGCAATGCCGAAATCCTAGAAGTCTTCAACATCACCAAGACCGGCAAGGTTGCCGGTTGCCGTGTCACCGAAGGCAAGGTCGAGCGTGGTGCCGGCGTACGCCTGATCCGCGACGATGTCGTCATCCACGAAGGCACGCTGAAGACGCTGAAGCGCTTCAAGGACGAAGTCTCCGAGGTTCCGGTCGGCCAGGAATGTGGCATGGCCTTCCAGAACTACGAAGACATGCGCCAGGGCGACATCATCGAGTGCTTCCGCGTCGAGATGGTGACGAGGACGCTGTAAGGCATGCAGTTAGGTTACACGCCTGACTACTCAGAGATGATTACGGCGGGCGGCATTGCGGCTCGCCGTATTCTCAGCCCATGGCAGCGCTATTGGTGCTGGCCATATTACATCCTTCTTGGACTTGTGGCCTATGGACTGGGTGTAACCGCAGGCAATTTCTTTCGGCCCGAAATCGGTACCCACTACGCGAATGTCCTTATGATATGCGTAATGGCAGTAATTTATGTGGCCGGCTCTATCATCGGTGTGCGTCTGGGCCGCAGTCTGACGGCGCGCTGGTTGCGAAAGAACAAGCCTGAACGTCCTGTGCAATTCTCTGTCGAGCCAGACGGCCTTCAATGGCGGCAAAGTGGAACCTATACGCACCTTGGCTTTGCGGATATCGACAGAATGGTGGTGACCGGCGATCTGGTTGGTTTCATTTCGGCTGGGAATATTTGTTATGTGCCTCACCGCGCTTTTGAGAGCGTGGAGCAAACCAAAATGCTGGTGCGAACCACATTTGAGCGGATGACTGAGCAGGCCAGGCAACTTTCGTTGAAAGATGTGGCCCTCAGATCGATGATCGCGGCCTGATCGTCATTATACAGGCTCTTTGATCTTACCCGTTGATTATCTGAGAGAGCCGAGCCGAACTCGTAGCTTTAGAAAGACGTAGATGTCCCAACAAAAAGGCCCCTCCCAGCGCCAGCTTCGCGTCGGCGAACAGGTGCGCCATGCGCTGTCCGAGATGCTGCAGCGTGGCGAGATACTCGACCCCGTCATAGAGACGACGGTGATATCTATCTCCGAAGTGCGCATGTCGCCGGATCTGAAGATCGCGACGGCTTTCGTCTCGCCGCTCGGCGCGCGCGACGACGCGGCGGTGATCGAAACGCTCAACAAGCATGCGCGCTTCATTCGCGGACGCGTTTCGTCGGCGTTGCGGCAGATGAAATATATGCCGGAATTCCGCTTCCGGCTGGACACGAGCTACGACAATTTCGCCAAGATCAATGAACTCCTGAAATCGCCGGTGGTCGTGCGGGATCTGGAAGCCGACGACGACAAGGAGCAGGAATAGTGGGGCGCAGGGGCAAGAAGAAAGGCCGGCCGATTTCCGGCTGGCTGGTGTTCGACAAGCCGATCGGCATGGGCTCGACCGACGCGGTCTCCAAGATCAAGTGGCTGTTCCAGGCCGAAAAAGCCGGCCATGCCGGCACGCTCGACCCGCTCGCTTCCGGCATGCTGCCGATAGCGCTCGGCGAGGCGACCAAGACGGTGCCTTACGTTCAAGACGGTGCCAAGGTCTACCGCTTCACGGTTGCCTGGGGCGAGGAGCGCTCGACCGACGATCTCGAAGGCCCGGTGACGAAGACTTCGGAAAAGCGCCCGTCGGAAGCCGAAATCCTGGCGCTGCTGCCGAAATACACCGGCGTCATCATGCAGATACCGCCGCAATTTTCCGCGATCAAGATCGCCGGCGAGCGCGCTTATGACCTGGCGCGCGAAGGCGAAACGGTCGACATTCCCGCCCGGGAAATCGAAATCGGGCGGCTTGAACTCATCGAAACCACGCCGGAAGGCAATTCGGTTTTCGAGATCGAATGCGGCAAGGGCACTTATGTCCGTTCGCTGGCCCGCGACATGGGCCGCGATCTCGAATGCTTCGGCCACATCTCGACGCTGAGGCGCACCGAGGTCGATCCTTTCACCGCCGAGGATCTTGTCACGCTGGAACAGCTGGAGGCCGCGGTGCCGAAGGCGGAAGAAGGGGAAGAGGTGGTGTTGAGCTACGATGCCATCGACGCCTATATCGTTGATACCGGTGCTGCACTTGAGTGCCTGCCGCAGGTGGCTATCACCGACGATGCGGCAGCCAAGATAAGGCTCGGCAATCCGGTCATTATTCGTGGCCGCGATGCGCCCGTGGAAGCCGAGGAAGCCTGTGCCACCGCGCGTGGAAAGCTGGTGGCGATTGGCGCGATCGAGGCCGGCATGTTCAAGCCGAAGCGGGTCTTTGCGGGTTAAAACGCCGACTTTTTGCCGGTTTTCGATTCGCTATGGCCTTTATCGGCTTTTTGCACTATATGCGCCGCAGCATCGCGCAAGATTGCGCATGTGTACTGGCCCCCGCTGGACGACATCCCGGCCGTGGGCGTCCCGTTTCCTCAAATTGAAAGGAAAAACACGATGTCGATTACTGCTGAACGCAAGACCGAATTGCTTTCCGAATTCGCTACCGCCAAGGGTGACACCGGTTCGCCGGAAGTCCAGGTAGCGATCCTCTCGGAGCGGATCAAGAACCTGACCGAGCACTTCAAGGACCACAAGAAGGATAACCATTCCCGCCGTGGTCTTCTGGCCCTGGTTTCGCAGCGCCGCAGCCTCCTTGATTATCTCAAGGGCAAGGATGAGGCCCGCTACCAGACGCTGATCGAGAAGCTCGGCCTGCGTCGCTAAACTCCTGACCGGCGGATTTTCGTCCTGAAAGTCCGCCGGTCTTCTTATTCGGGCCTGCCCACTGCAGGTCCATGCATCCAGATGCCGAGGGCCTTGCGCCTGTCCGGCAGATCAGATGCCAAAGCAGGGTTTCGGCTGCAGCAGAGGGCAGCGCCGAGACCACCCATGGGACCAGTCATGGGGCAGGATTGCAGGATGCCTGGGGCGTTGTCGAACGCCGTTAATCCAGACCTCCCGTTGTCTTGCCCGTGGCTCGTCTGAAACAAGCCAGGAAACGCTGCGCGCATGCATTGCGCCGCCTTTCCGCATTTGAAGGACAAGACATGTTCAAACAACACCGCGTGGAAATCGAGTGGGCAGGACGCCCGCTCATCCTCGAAACCGGCAAGATCGCCCGTCAAGCTGACGGCGCAGTGCTCGCCACCTACGGCGAGACCATGGTGCTGGCCACCGTCGTCTCCGCGAAAGAGCCGAAGCCGGGCTTCGACTTCTTCCCGCTGACCGTCAACTACCAGGAAAAGACCTATGCCGCCGGCAAGATCCCGGGCGGCTATTTCAAGCGTGAAGGCCGTCCGAGCGAGAAGGAAACGCTGGTTTCCCGCCTCATCGACCGCCCGATCCGTCCGCTCTTTGCTGACGGCTACAAGAACGACACGCAGGTCGTCGTCACCGTCGTCCAGCACGATCTCGAAAACGATCCGGACATCCTGTCGATCGTCGCCACGTCTGCTGCCTTGACGCTCTCGGGCGTGCCCTTCATGGGCCCGATCGGCGGCGCACGCGTCGGCTACATCAACGGCGAATACAAACTCAACCCGCATGTCGACGAGATGCCTGAATCGCTTCTCGACCTCGTCGTTGCCGGCACGGGCGACGCCGTTCTCATGGTCGAGTCCGAAGCCAAGGAACTGCCCGAGGACATCATGCTCGGCGCCGTCATGTTCGGCCACAAGGGCTTCCAGCCGGTCATCGACGCGATCATCAAGCTCGCTGAAGTTGCCGCCAAGGACCCGCGCGATTTCACCTCGCCGAGCTATGCTGATCTCGAAGCCGAAATGCTGAAGATCGTCGAAGGCGAACTGCGCGACGCCTACAAGATCACCGACAAGCAGGCCCGCTATGCCGCTGTCGACGCCGTCAAGGCCAAGGTCAAGGCTGCATTCGCACCGGCCGAGGGCGAGGAAGCGAAGTATTCTTCCGACAAGGTCGCGACCGTGTTCAAGGAACTCCAGGCCAAGATCGTGCGCTGGAACATTCTCGACACCGGTTCGCGCATCGACGGCCGTGATCTCTCGACCGTTCGCCAGATCGTGTCGGAAGTCGGCATCCTGCCGCGCACCCATGGTTCGTCGCTGTTCACCCGCGGCGAGACCCAGGCTATCGTGGTTGCGACGCTCGGCACTGGTGAGGACGAGCAGTATGTCGACTCGCTGACCGGCATGTACAAGGAGAAGTTCCTTCTCCATTACAACTTCCCGCCCTATTCGGTCGGTGAAACCGGCCGCATGGGTTCGCCCGGCCGCCGCGAAATCGGCCATGGCAAGCTCGCCTGGCGCGCCATTCGCCCGATGCTGCCGGCTGCCGAGCAGTTCCCCTACACGCTGCGCGTCGTCTCGGAAATCACCGAGTCCAACGGTTCGTCCTCGATGGCGACCGTCTGCGGCACCTCGCTGGCGCTGATGGATGCCGGCGTTCCGCTGGCCAAGCCGGTTGCCGGCATCGCCATGGGCCTGATCAAGGAAGGCGAGCGTTTCGCCGTTCTCTCCGACATTCTTGGCGATGAGGATCACCTCGGCGACATGGATTTCAAGGTGGCCGGCACGCAGGGCGGCATCACCGCACTGCAGATGGACATCAAGATCGACGGCATCACCGAAGAGATCATGAAGGTCGCTCTCGGCCAGGCCAAGGAAGGCCGCCTGCACATCCTGGGCGAGATGGCCAATGCCATCACCGAGGGCCGTTCGGAGCTCGGCGAGTTCGCGCCGCGCATCGAGGTCATGCACATTCCGACCGACAAGATCCGTGACGTCATCGGCTCGGGCGGCAAGGTCATTCGCGAGATCGTCGAAAAGACCGGCGCCAAGATCAACATCGAAGACGACGGCACGGTCAAGATCGCTTCGTCGAACGCCAAGGAGATCGAGGCGGCCAAGAAGTGGATCCACACCATCGTGGCCGAGCCGGAAGTCGGCGAGATCTACGAAGGCACGGTCGTCAAGACCGCCGATTTCGGCGCCTTCGTGAACTTCTTCGGCCCCAAGGACGGCCTGGTTCACATCTCGCAGCTTGCCAACGACCGCGTCGCCAAGACGTCGGACGTCGTCAAGGAAGGCCAGAAGGTCTACGTCAAGCTCATGGGCTTTGACGAGCGCGGCAAGGTCCGCCTGTCGATGAAGGTCGTCGACCAGGAGACCGGCAAGGAAATCGCGCGTGACAAGAAGGCTGACGGCGAAGAAAACGCCGCCTGATCGACGCGAATAATTAAATGAAACGGGCGCGCCGCAAGGTTGCGCCCGTTTTCTTTTGCCTCTGACGCCCAGCTCACGATATCAAGGCAGGCCATGTCCCGAGACGCACTGAAGACCCTTTTTCATCCCTTCGAAGCGGAACTGCTTGCAGCGCCGGGCAAGGGCGAAAAGGTGTTGTTTCTCGGGGCCGAGCCGGGATTTCAACGGCCCGAAGACTTTGATGCCGATCTATCGATGGTGCAGGGATTTCGCCCCTATGTCCGGGGTCTGGAGGCGGGTGGCTATGCCGTTTCGCCGCGTGCCGAGGGCGAAAACTTCGATGCTGCGCTGGTGCTGTGCGGCCGTCATCGCGGTGCCAATGAATTGCTGATTGCCGATGCGCTTCAACGGGTTCGTACAGACGGGCTGATCGTGGTCGCCGGCAGCAAGGACGATGGCATCGCCAGCCTGCGCAAGCGGCTGGACGAAATGGTTGCGATTGACGGACATGCCCCGAAGCACCATGGCGTGGCGTTCTGGTTCCGCCGACCGTCGAATGTGGCGCAGGCAATCGAATTGCTGCGCGCGGGCAATGGCGAAACGATCGTGGACGGACGCTTCCATACCGCGCCCGGCATGTTTTCGGCAGGCGAGATCGATGCGGGATCGAGGCTGCTGGTCGAGAATCTGCCCAAAAAGATCACAGGCGCCGTTGCCGATTTCTGCGCCGGTTGGGGTTACATCGCGGCCGAGCTTGCAGCCCACTATGCCAAGATATCGACGCTTGACCTTTATGAGGCGGATTTTGCCTCGCTCGAAGCCGCCAGGCGCAATGTGGTGGCCACCGCCTCCCTCGTGCCGCGTTTCTTCTGGCACGACCTCTCTGCTGAGCAGGTGGCCCATCGCTACGACCTGATCGTCATGAACCCGCCTTTTCATCAACGGCGGACGGCTGAACCGGATATCGGACAGGGCATGATCCGCGCTGCCGCTGCCGCGCTGAAGCCGGGCGGACGGCTGGTGATGGTCGCCAACCGGCAGCTTCCCTATGAAAAGACGCTGTCGGAAGCTTTCTCGGCGCAGGAAGAAATCTGCCGTACCGGGATGTTCAAGGTGCTTGGCGCGCGACGTTGAAGGCGATGAGACCGTACCGCTTTATGCGACGTGCCGCTCGCTGACGACACCGAGCTTGCCACCGCCGACGATCCTTAGGGGTGCCGGGCGTCCGAACAGATATCCCTGAACGACCTCGCAACCGGCGGCACGCAGAAGCGTTGCCTGGCTCTCGGTTTCCACGCCTTCGGCGATGGTGCGCACGCCGAGCGCGCGGGATAGTCCCACGATCGTCGAAACGACCGCGCCCGAGCTGTTTTCCGTATCGATGCGGCTGACGAAGGAACGATCGATCTTCAGCTTGTCGAAGGGGAAGTCCATGAGGTAGCTGAGATTGGAATAGCCGGTGCCGAAATCATCGACGGCAACGGAAATGCCCATCTCGGAAAGCTGCTTGAGGATGACGCCGGCGCGGTCGCGGTCCTGCATCATCGCCGTTTCGGTGACTTCAAGTTCAAGCCGCTTCGGCCTGATCCCGGTGCTGTCCATCGCGGCCTGGACGGTGCCGACGAAATCCTTGGTCATGAACTGGACCGGCGAGATGTTTACCGCAACGAAGCAGTCGTCTGGGAGATGCCTTGCGTCGCTGCAGGCTCTGCGCAGAACCCATTCGCCGATCGGGACGATCATGCCCGTCTCTTCGGCGATGGGGATGAATTCCATCGGCGGGATCATCCCACGCTCGGGATGTTTCCAGCGGATAAGCGCTTCGTAGCCGACGATGCGCCCGGTCGGAAGGTCGAGTTGCGGTTGGTAGTGGAGATCGAAGTCGCCGCGGTCGAACGCGATCTGAAGTTCGGCCTCTACCCATTGGCGATGGTCTGCCACGAGGCCCATATCCGGGTGGAACACCGACCAGCTGCCGATGCCGCTGGCGCGAGAATGCTGGAGGGCAAGGTTTGACCGGCGCAGGATGACAGCCGGGTCCAGGCCGTCCTTCGGCATGGCAACGATGCCGACCGACAGATTGATCGACTGGAGATGCGTCTTCAGGTGATACGGCTCCATCAGCCGGTCGATCAGCATCTCGACCAGCTTTTCCACCGACATCACGTCGGGGCGGTCCGGATAGAGGATCGCGAATTCGCCGGCACCGATCCTGCCGATCACCACGCCGCGCGGAAGATTGGTCTTCAATCGCTCGGTGAAGCGCTTGATAAGCTCGTCACCCTGGCTGTAGCCGATCGAATCGTTGATCTGCTTGAAGCGATCGATGTCGATATCGATAAGGAAGACCGGCTTTCCGCTCTTCACCGTGGAGGACGCTGCTTCGCCGATCCTGCTCATCATGGCGGTGCGGGCGTGCAGGCCGGTCAGCTTGTCGAATTGCGTTTCATTGTAGACATAGCTGGCCGATTCATCGACGCCGGCATAGAAGGACATCGCCGACCCGGCGGCAGCCAGTGCGCAGAGTGCTGCGATGATAGCCATGACCATTTCGGCATTCATGCCGGCGAGGCCGTCGCCGAACCCGAATTTCAGGCCCCATATGCCCAGCATGAAACTGCCCATGCCGGAAGCGGCAATGGTAATCAACCGGAAAACCGGGCTGCGGTTTGGATCTGTGGCCGCTGGCATGCACTAAGTCCCTAACTTACAGGGTCTTTTCGCACACATCCCCTTAAAATCGGTTTCGCTTAAACTGTTTAATTTTACAGGAAAGCGGAATTATTCGCTGCCATCCGACTGCTTCAATTCCTCGAGCGTCGGCATCGAGACGATGTGGTAGCCGGAATCGACATAGTGGATTTCGCCCGTGACGCCCGATGACAGGTCCGACAGGAGATACAGAGCCGACCCGCCGACCTCGTCGATGGTAACGGTGCGGCGCAGCGGTGAATTGCGCTGCTGGTAAGAAAACATGTGGCGCGCATCGGCAATGCCGGCGCCGGCGAGCGTGCGGACGGGGCCGGCTGAAATCGCATTCACGCGGATGCCGCGCGGCCCGTAATCGTCGGCCAGATAACGCACGCTGGCCTCCAAACCGGCCTTGGCGACGCCCATGACGTTGTAGTTGGGCATGACGCGGGTCGAGCCGGCATAGGTCAGCGTGATCATCGAGCCGCCTTCCTTCATCAGGCCAGCGGCATGGCGCGCCACTTCCGTAAAGGAATAGCACGAGATCACCATGGTCCGGACGAAGTTCTCGCGCGTCGTGTTGGCGTAGAGGCCTTTCAGCTCGTTCTTGTCGGAAAAGCCGATGGCGTGGACGATGAAATCGATGCCGCCCCATTCGCTACCGAGTGTTTCGAAAACCGACGCGATGGATGCGCTGTCCTCAACATCGCAGGGCAGCACCAACGAAGCATTGACCTTTTCGGCCAGCGGCTTCACGCGGCGGCCAAAAGCCTCGCCCTGATAGGTGAAAGCCATCTCCGCGCCATGCGCGGAAAGCTGCTTGGCTATGCCCCAGGCAATAGAGTGATCGTTGGCGACGCCCATGACGAGGCCGCGCTTGCCCTTCATCAAACCTTCCATCGGAAGAATATCCTTAGCCGTTGTGACGCTGGAAAACGAGCGTGGCGTTCGTGCCGCCGAAGCCGAACGAATTCGACAGAACCGTGTCGATTTTCGCGTTGTCGATGCGCTTGCGCACGATCGGCATGCCTTCGAATTCCGGGTCGAGTTCTTCGATATGAGCGCTCTCGCCAATGAAACCGCCCTGCATCATCAGGATCGAATAGATCGATTCCTGCACGCCCGCAGCCCCCAGCGAGTGGCCGGTGAGCGACTTGGTCGAGGTGATGTTCGGTATATTGTCGCCGAACGCCTCGCGGATGGCGCCCATCTCCTTGGAATCGCCGACCGGCGTCGAGGTGCCATGCGTGTTGATGTAGTCAACCGGAGCAGAAACGGTCGCCAGCGCCTGCTTCATGCAGCGCATAGCGCCTTCGCCGGAAGGGGCGACCATGTCGTAGCCGTCGGAAGTGGCGCCGTAGCCGACCAGTTCGCAGTAGATCTTGGCGCCGCGCGCCTTTGCGTGTTCCAGTTCTTCCAGAACCAGCACACCGGCGCCGCCGGCAATGACGAAGCCGTCGCGGTTGACGTCATAGGCGCGCGAGGCGACGGACGCGCGGTCGTTGAACTTGGAGGACATCGCGCCCATGGCGTCGAACAGGTTCGACATGGTCCAGTCGAGGTCTTCGTGGCCGCCGGCGAACATGATGTCCTGCTTACCCCATTGGATCATCTCTGCGGCGTTGCCGATGCAATGCGCCGAGGTCGAGCAGGCCGACGAGATCGAATAATTGACGCCGTGGATCTTGAACCAGGTCGCGAGTGTCGCCGAAGCGGTCGAGGACATCGCCTTTGGCACCGCGAACGGTCCAATGCGCTTCGGACTGTTGTTCTTCAGCGTGATTTCCGACGCTTCCACGATGGTTTTCGTCGAAGGTCCGCCGGAACCCATGATGATGCCGGTGCGCGGGTTGCCGGATATGTCGGCCTCTTCAAGGCCGCTATCGGCGATCGCCTGCTTCATGGCGACGTGATTCCACATGCCGCCCTGCGACAGGAAGCGCGCAGCACGGCGGTCGACGAGCTCAGTGGTGTCGAGCGTCGGCGCGCCCCAGACCTGGCAGCGGAAACCGTGTTCGGCGAAAGAATCGGAGAAACTGATGCCCGATTTGGCATCATGCAGCGAGGCCTGGACCTCCTGCGCATTGTTTCCGATGGACGATACGATTCCAAGGCCCGTGACAACGACGCGTCTCATAATTACTCCTTCGTGACTGCGTGCCCGCGGTCAGGCTGCTTCCTGCTTGGCGAGACCGACCCGCAGGTCCGTTGCCCTGTAGATAGTCTCGCCGTCGGCCTTTAGCCAGCCATCGGCCGTGCCGAGCACCAGCCGGCCGCGCATGACACGCTTGAAATCGATGCCGTATTCGACCTTTTTGACCTTCGGCGTCACCATGCCCTTGAACTTGACCTCGCCGGTGGACAGCGCCATGCCCTTGCCGGGTTCGCCGAGCCAGCCGAGGAAGAACCCGGTCAACTGCCACATGGCATCAAGACCGAGGCAACCGGGCATGACGGGATTGCCGATGAAGTGGCAGGGGAAGAACCAGAGGTCCGGCTTGATATCGAGCTCGGCGCGCACAAAGCCCTTGTCGAACTCGCCGCCGGTCTCGGAAATTTCGGTGATCCGGTCGAACATCAGCATCGGCGGCGCCGGCAGCTGCGCGTTTCCTGGCCCGAACAGTTCACCGCGAGCGCAGGCGAGCAGTTCCTCATATTCGTAGCTGGATTTTGCAACCGCCATGAAATCTCGTCCCTGTATGACTTCCGGGAGCTTCCGCTCCGCTTTGTCCTAGTTCACTAACACAGTCTGTTTCCGCTCGGAAACCGCCGTTTGCGATTAGCCTGCCGGTCTCCCTGGGTCAATGTGCGCCTATTGATCGGTTTGCCCCGACAGAATATATGTCAAGGAACGTATGGCTTTTATCACGCGAAAATCGTGTGGTGAATTTCATGATGAGATGAATTGGATTTGGCGGATTGATGGATTTGACCGTCCCGAACAAGATTGCAGTCGATGAACGTGTGCGCGAAGCGGGCCTGCGCCCGACGCGGCAGCGTGTCGCGCTCGCCAATCTGCTTTTCGCCAAGGGCGACCGCCATCTCTCGGCCGAGGAACTTCACGAAGAAGCTGTGGCGGCCGGCGTGCCGGTGTCGCTGGCAACCGTCTACAATGCTCTTCATCAGTTCACCGAGGCCGGCCTGCTCCGCATTCTGGCTGTCGAAGGTGCAAAGACCTATTTTGACACCAATACCTCCGACCATCATCACTTCTTCATCGAAGGTGAGAACAAGGTCTTCGACATCGCATCCGGTCCGGTGAAGGTGCTCAACCTGCCCGAACCGCCCGAAGGCATGGAAATCGCCAACGTCGACATCGTCGTTCGCCTTCGTCCGAAGCGGGGCGGCTGAGCCGCACATGGGCTCGTTGCGGCCCGTTGACCTCATTGTCAGGCTTGAATGGATTGTCGTCGCTGTTGGAGCGATAGCGGCCTATGCATTTGCCGGCGGCTCGTGGCCGCTCTTTGTGCTGCTGATTCTGGCGCCTGATCTTGCGATGCTGGGCTATCTGGCCGGGCCGCGCGTCGGCGCCTTCGCCTACAACATGCTGCATGTCCTGATCTGGCCCTTGGTGATGCTGGCGGTCGGCCTCTACATAATCGGTGACGCCTTGGTGGTGCAGATCGCATTCATCTGGATTGCCCATATCGCCATAGATCGGGCGCTCGGTTATGGGCTGAAGCTCGCAACGGGATTCCAGGACACGCATCTCGGCCGTATCGGCCGAGACAAAACCTAATCCTTGACCTGCTCGCCGGGATAGGCGCCCCAGACCTGCGTCTGGTTGATCCAGCCGGTGTGACCGTCGAAGGTCATTTCGCACCAGTCGCCATTGCACGACTTGATCGTTCCGACCACGCCCGGCTCGATGATGGCGACCGCTCGCGCCTCGTTGTCCGGCTTGGCCATCAGTGAGATCTTGGCATCCTTGCCGCGCTGCCATGGTGCGGCAATCGCCGTGCGCCGGCCGGACAGCAGCGACTGGTTGATCCAGCCTTCCGAGCCCTCGGCATCGCGCACCCGGCGCCATGTGTCGTATTCCTGGATGATCTCCATCGGCAGGCCCGGCTTCATATAGAGCCAGTCCACGCCATAATTCAGGCCTGGTCCGATGCGCGAATTGACCTTGCCCGACTTGAGGCTGACGAATCGCGGCAAAGGCAAGCCGCTCGGCCCCCTGGTGGTCTCCTGGCCGGGTGCGGCTGCCTGGCCAGCCGTTATCAAGGCCCCCGTCGAGACGAGGGCGAGGCCGAGCACGGCTGCACCAAACGACATACGAAGCGACACGAACCCAAACACTGCCATTCCTTTGCAAGCTCTGCGGCGCCTTACTCATGGCGGCCGCGCCCTTTTTCTTTGTCTTCGACGAGACTGCTTGATACACAGTCAGTCTCGCCAAGACTGGTTTTCAGTTTCGCTCGTCTTGGTTAAAGAGGTCTCAACAGGATCCGGATTCGAGGAAACAATGGCCGCTAAAAAGAAGCCCCTCGTGGTGATCACGCGCAAGCTTCCGGATCAGGTGGAAACCCGCATGCGCGAGCTTTTCGACGCGCGGCTGAACCTCGAAGACCGCCCGATGAGCCAGCCGGAGCTGGTCGCGGCGGTGAAAGAGGCGGATGTGCTGGTGCCGACCGTGACCGATCGCATCGATGCCGCGCTTATCGAGCAGGCCGGTGAAAAGCTCAAGCTCATCGCCAATTTCGGCAACGGCGTCGACAAGATCGACGTGGCTGCGGCCAGCCGGAAGGGAATCACCGTCACCAACACGCCCAACGTTTTGACCGAAGACACCGCCGACATGACGATGGCGCTGATGCTGGCTGTGCCGCGGCGTCTGGCAGAAGGCGCCAATGTGCTTGAAAACGGGACAAAATGGGCCGGCTGGTCGCCGACCTGGATGCTCGGCCGCCGCATCTGGGGCAAGCGCCTCGGCATCGTCGGCATGGGCCGAATCGGCACTGCCGTGGCGCGCCGCGCCAAGGCTTTCGGCTTGGCGATCCACTATCACAACCGCAATCGTGTGCTGAAAAGCGTCGAGGACGAGCTGGAGGCGACCTATTGGGAAAGCCTCGACCAGATGCTCGCCCGCATGGACATCATCTCGGTCAACTGCCCGTCGACGCCGGCGACCTTCCATCTTCTTTCGGCGCGCCGCCTCGCTTTGCTGCAGCCCACGGCCTACCTCGTCAACACGGCGCGCGGCGACCTGATCGACGAGGACGCATTGGTCAAGTTGCTGCAGGACGGCAAGCTGGCGGGCGCTGGCCTCGACGTCTTCGAGCATGAGCCGGCGGTCAATCCCAAGCTGGTCAAGCTCGCCGCCAAGGGCAAGGTCGTCATCCTGCCCCATATGGGTTCCGCGACGATAGAAGGCCGCATCGACATGGGCGAGAAGGTCATCATCAATATAAGAACCTTCATCGACGGCCATCGCCCGCCGGATCGCGTGCTACCGAACCGGATTTGAACGGCCCCTTGCAGATCAGGCTATCGTTGAAACAACGCCGTTCCCGGACACTTCGATACGGCGGTTTCTGAACGCATCGAAACACTGTCGGTCGAGCTTCACCGCAATCGGCGTCTGCCAGCCCATTTCGTGGGCAACGATCAGTCCGAGAAGCAGGATCGCATCAGGCTCATGCAGGATCAGCGCGGCAGGCGCGTGTCCATTATGAACCAGTTCCATCAACACCGCTGACGCCGATGACGAGCCGATCGTTCCGGGCAGGCAAAGCACCTTGCCGGAAATCGTCAGGCCATGCTGCGGATGACGGACATCCGCAATCTTCCCCGTTTTCGGGTCGACGCCGCCCCAGAATGAGATCGGCGCGGTCAAAACCAGCGCCTCGCCTTTGCTGGCACTGCCCGCAACGAGAATTTCGCATTGCAGCGCACTCACGATGCGATTTCCGTAAGTCTTGGCTTACCTAAAATGGCGCTTTCGACGCAGTCTGCGAGAGAGCCGTAAAGCACGGCATAGCCGGTATTGCCCGGCGCATACTGGGCGAATTTTCCCGAATTGGTCATCAGGATGCCATCCCGCAATTCCGGCAGGATCGGCGTGACGACCACGCAGGTATCGGCAACGATGACCACGCCGCACGCTTCCAGTGCCTTGCGTTGCCCGGTCTTTTCCAGTTCGGAAAGAACATGCCGTCCTGTGCAGGCGTAGACCGGAACTTTCAGGCGGCGCCCGGCAATCAGCCTTTCCAATGCTTCGAACTCGGAAAGGGACAGATGAGGGCTGCCGATGGCGACGGCGTCGATCGAGCTTGCTGCAACCGCGGTCGATAGCCGCCGCTGGGTATCGAAGGCCATCTGCGGCGTTACATTGATCGTCGTTTCCGGCACCTCGCCGCCGAGGACTGCCGCCAGATCTGGCGCTTCCGGCGTCACACCGGCGATGTGAAACAACCCGACCGCGCCAGACGATGCAGCTGCGGCACCAAAGGCCTTCAGCGCATCCTCGCCGGGATGCTTCGATATACCCGTCACGACCCCGACGGCGTTTCCCACTTCGCGTCCGTAAAGGCTGCCGAGAACCGGCCAGGCGATTTCGGAGGTGAGGAAGGCGGCGGGCAGGGCGGACACGTCGAACACGAGCGTCGCTCGCCGGTTTTCCGGCCGGTGCAGGCCGTAATCCGCCGCTCGTCCGGTGATGGCGCAGGCGATGTCGAGGAAATCGCCATAGCGGTTCGTGCGCGCACCCAGCACGGAATTGCAGAACACGACTGCGTTGGACTCGCCCCAGGCGACGTCGGAGCCGAGAGCCGGCCGGTGGCCGGCCTGATAGGGTGCGCAGGTCCAGCTCTGCTCGCAGCCGAGCTTGCGATAGGCGTCCATCATGCGCCGCGCCATGCCACGCGCGGGCTCCTCCAGCCGCACCCGTGAACAGCCCATCAGGTCGAGCGCGCCGACATTCAGAGTCGAGCGAACGGCCACTTTTGCACCACCTTCGACGAGCTTTTCCGCGAAAAGCGTGCCGGAATCGCCATGATAGAGCGCGCCGTCGATGTGGGCCGAGGCTACGGGGATAAGGCGCGGGGCGCCGAGCAAACGGGCGCTGTCGATGACGATGCGCATCGCCATGGCCTGGCCGTCGCTGCCGGCGGCAATTTTTCGCTCCGCGTCAGAGAGTTGGAGGCTCAAGCCAGTGCCTTCCGCATAGTCAGGGAAGTTGGCCGATTGTAACCGGGATGGGCCGAGCGTTCGGTTTCCTGAAAACCCAGTTGCTGAAAGGCTTTGTGGTTGCCGGTCAGCTCTATGCGCGTCTGCAACTCAATCGCGGGCTTGCCGTGCTTCCGGGCGTGCTGCTCGGCAGCGCCGAGCAATCGCCTGCCGATGCCCCTTCCCTGCGCTGCCGGATCGACCGCGAGCTTGCCGACATAAAAGTGATCCGCCTTCTCCGCCACGAAGATGCAGCCTAGCAACCGCTCACCATCGGTGGCGAGAAAGACCGTTTCCTGCGCCGCCTTCGCGCGCAGGCTTTCCGGCGTCAGCGCCAAGGCGGAAGAGGGCGGGTCGATGACGCCGTTCATATAGGCGAAGGCGTTCAGGATAAGCGCCAGAAGGCCGTCCCAGTCCTGAAAATCCTCTTGGATCAGCTCGATGGTCAACTCATTCGCAAACCCGCTCATGCAGGCCTCTTGTAGCGCATCGTGTCGAAGCGCGCGGCCAATGCGTCGTAAAGCAACAGCCGTCCAACAAGCGGCTCGCCTATCCCGGTGATGAGCTTGATCACCTCCATCGCCTGCAGCGTGCCGATCACGCCTGTCAGCGCGCCGACGATGCCGGCTTCAGCGCAGGATGGCACCAGTCCCGCCGGCGGTGCCTCGGGAAACAGGTCGCGGTAGCTCGGGTTTTGCACGCCCTTTGCGTTGGTCTCGAAGGGTTTCAACACGGTGATAGAGCCGTCGAACCGCCCGACTGCGGCATGCACCAGCGGCCGGCCTGTCGCAGCGCAGGCGTCGGCGACGGCATAGCGCGTCTCGAAATTGTCGGACCCGTCCGCGACCATATCGTAGCTGGCAATAAGATCCGGCGCGTTTCCTTCGCTCAAGCGAAGATTCTGTAATTCCACACTAACGTTCGGATTGATGCGATGGAGTGACGCCTTCGCACTTTCCAGCTTCGACATGCCGATCGCGCCGGTATCATGGATCACCTGACGCTGGAGGTTGGAGAGCGATACCGTGTCGTCATCGACAATGCCGAGCGTGCCGACGCCGGCAGCCGCCAGGTATTGCAGCACGGGTGCGCCGAGCCCGCCGGCACCGATGACCAGCACACGCGCGCGCTTCAGCTTTTGCTGCCCCGCGCCACCGATCTCGGGCAGCACGATATGGCGCGCGTAGCGTTCGAGTTCTTCGTCGTTGAGTGGAGGCGGGCTGGAAACGTTCATGGGGCGATCATATCGACCGGCAATCTGCTTGTCAGGCATCTTCCGTCGGGTGCACCGAGCCATGGTCGACGGTCAGGAATTGCGCTTTGCCGCGCAGGCTTGAAAACAGCGCGGCCTCCGTGCCGGTCATGAAGGCCTGGCAGTCCAGTTCCTCAAGGATCGCAAACAGTGCTGCCCGCCGCCCGGCGTCCAGATGCGCGGCGATCTCGTCCAGCAGCAGGATCGGCACCGTGCCAGACATCTCTCCGCAAAGCCTTGCATGCGAAATAATGATGCCGACCAGAAGCGCCTTCTGCTCGCCGGTCGAGCAGAGTTCCGCCGGCATCGCTTTTGGCCGGTGGCTGACGATCAGGTCGCTGCGATGCGGCCCTTCCAGGGTGCGGCCGGCGGCACGATCACGCTCGCGGCCCTCGGCCAGCATGCGGCGAAAATTTTCCTCGATCTCAACGGCAGGCTGCAGGCCGATCTGATTTTCCAGCGTGCCGGCAAGGCTGATGTCGGCCTGCGGAAAAGGCCCGGTCGCTGGCAGCTTCTCGATCATCGCGGCCAGCAGGCGCACCATCTCGGCACGCGCGGCGGCAATCGCCACGCCGGTTTCGGCCATCTGCGTCTCGATTGCCTCGAACCAGCCGCGGTCGCGCGATTCTTCGGCCAGAAGCCGGTTGCGGCCGCGCATCGCCTTTTCGTAGTCCAGCGCACGCTGGCCATGGCTGGCATCGATTGCCAGCACGAGACGGTCAAGAAAGCGGCGACGGTCTCCGGCGGGACCGGTGAACAGCGCGTCCATGGCCGGTGTCAGCCAGATCACGCGCAGCCATTCGAGCATGTCCTCGGCTGATTTGGCATTGGCGCCATTGATGCGCACGCGCCGGCCTGCTTCTCCTGGTGCATCGCTTCCCGTCGTTCCGGTGCCGATTTCCGCGTCGCCGTTTTCGCCCTCGACATGGGCATGGACCGTGAAGCCGCCATCGCTGCCTTCGCGGGCAACGTCGCCATAGGGTGCGCGCCGCAGGCCGCGCCCAGGGGTCAGGAAGGAGATTGCTTCCAGCAGGTTGGTCTTGCCGGCGCCGTTGTCGCCGGTAAAAACAACCGCGCCCGGCTGCAAGTCGAGCGAAAGCGCGGTGTAATTGCGGAAGTTCGTAAGCGTTAGCTTACTTATGTGGGTCGACGCCAAATCCGTCTACCTGCCTGTCGACGCAGTTCCAGCCGTCGCGCGCCTAGACACGCATCGGCATGAGCACGTAGAGCGCATCCTCGTCCGACATATCGTGGATAAGCGTTGGCGAACCGGCATCGGCCAGCATGAATCTGGCTTCGCTGCCCGAAAGCTGGGCCGCCACGTCGAGAAGGTATTTCGCGTTGAAGCCGATCTCGATCGGGTCCGACGAATAATCGGCGGCGAGTTCCTCGGTGGCGCTACCCGAATCCGGGTTGTTGACGGCGAGCGTTACCTGGCCTTCCGAGATCGAGAGCTTTACGGCGCGTCCGCGTTCGGACGAGATTGTCGAGACGCGGTCGACCGCGCGGGCAAAGCTTTCGCGGTCGATGACCAGCTTCTTGTCGTTGCCGGTCGGAATGACGCGCTGGTAGTCCGGAAAGGTTCCGTCGATCAGCTTGGAGGTCAGGACGACGCTGCCGATGGTGAAGCGGATCTTGGTGTCGGAAAGTTCGGTGGTCACGGCAACGTCCGGGTCGTCGACCAGCTTCTGCAATTCACTGACGGTCTTGCGCGGGATGATGATGCCCGGCATGCCTTCCGAGCCGGCCGGCGCATCCATTTCGGCGCGCGCAAGACGGTGGCCGTCGGTCGCGACGGAGCGCAGCTTGAGTTTTCCGCCGGATTCGATGGCGTGGAAGTAAATGCCGTTGAGATAGTAGCGCGTCTCCTCGGTGGAGATGGCGAACTGGGTCTTCTCGATCAGGCCCTTCATGGCGGCCGATTCGAGGCGGAAGATATGCGAGAAAGAGCCGGCCGAAAGTTCGGGGAAGTCCGACTGCGGCAGGCACTGCAGGCGGAAGCTCGAACGCCCGGAGATGACGGACATCGCATTTCCGTCTTCGTCGGTCTTCAGCATGACCTCTGCGCCATCCGGCAATTTGCGCACGATATCATAGAGAAGATGCGCCGGAACCGTCGTTGCGCCGGCTTGCTCGACTTTTGCTGCGGTGGCTTCGGTCACCTCGAGGTCAAGGTCGGTGGCCTTCATTTCAAGGCTCGCCCCGTCGGCGCTCAGCAGCACGTTCGACAGAATCGGTATCGTGTTGCGCCGTTCCACCACGCGGTGAACGTGGTTGAGAGACTTCAGGAGGTTTGAGCGTTCCAGGATAACACGCATGACGAAACAAGCTCGCTTGAATGAAGAAACGGAATTCCGGGCTCGGATTCCCGCGAAAGTCCCAACAGGGCCGGATTTCGGTCAAACTGACAGGAAAAAGTCGCGAAAGGCAAGCCCGCGCCGCTGCTCAAAAGCAGTTCCGCGGGCTTTTTGGGGATAACCTTGCTGCGACAGGTGGCCGCCTGTGCAAAGCGGCCAATTTGTCCTGTTCAGGCCTGGTCGGTAATGAGCCGGCGGAGCAATTCGAGTTCCTGCGCCAGCGTGTTGTCGCCGCCGGAGAGATCCTCGATCTTGCGCACTGCATGCAGAACCGTGGTGTGGTCGCGTCCGCCGAAGCGCCGCCCGATTTCCGGCAGCGAACGCGGCGTCATAACCTTTGCGAGATACATGGCGATCTGGCGCGGCTTGACGATGGTGCGCGTGCGGCGGTTCGACAGAAGCTCGGTCTTCGAGACGTTGTAGTGACGCGCGACGATCCTCTGGATGTCCTCGATGCGCACCCGCTTCGGCTCGCCCGAGCGGTAGATATGGCCAAGAATTTCATCGATCCGTTCGATGCTGATCTGCGGTTCGAAGGATTGGCGGAAAAGCAGCTGGTTGAAGGCGCCTTCCAGCTCGCGGCCGCTGCCGGTGACGGTGCGGGCGACGTGGGAGAGAACCTCCTCGTCGATATGCAGGTTCGCATCGTCCGTCTTGGCGCTGGCCAGCCGCGACTGAAGCATGCCGAGCCGCATGCCGTAGTCGGGCGCCGACATTTCGAGCGCCACACCGCCATTGAGGCGCGAGCGAACGCGCGGCTCGAGCGATTCCAGCTCCGCCGGCGGCCGGTCGGCGGCGACGACAACCTGCTTGGCGCTGTCGAGCAGCATGTTGATGAGGTGGCAGAATTCATGCTGGATCGACTTGCCCTGCAGGAACTGCATGTCGTCAATGATGAGCAGGTCGATGTCGCGCAGCTGCTCCTTGAGGGTCAGGGCGTTGTTGTCGCGGATCGCCGTTGCGAAGCGCCACATGAAATACTCCGCGGTGAGATAAACGACGCGGGATTTCGGGTTCTGTTTCAGCGACTCGGCTGCGATCGCTTGCAAAAGGTGGGTCTTGCCGAGGCCGACGGTAGCGTGAAGGAAGAGCGGGTTGAAGCGCGATGTCGATTCAGCAACCGCGCGTGATGCCGCGAGCGCCACACGGTTGGACGGGCCCTCTATGAAGGACTGGAACGTATAACGGGCGTCAAGCGGCGAGCCGAGCACGCTCTGGCGGAAATCGCTGTCGGCCGTATGCGGGCGGGGCGAGGCCGAGCGTTCCATTCCGGGTGCACTGACGGTTGTGCCATTCGAAAGGGCGCTGTGCGTCTGCCGGACGGGCTTGCGTGCCGTCGACTGCTCAATTTCGTCGGAAATCGGGGCAAGCCGCGTCGCCGTGCGCACGACGATGTCGATCTTCAGGATTTCAGGGTCTTCCTGCTTCCAGAGCTCAGCGATGAGGTCAAGATAGTGGCTGTTGATCCAGGACCGCAGGAAGGCCGTCGGCACAGATATGCGCACCAGGCCCTTGGACGCCTCCGTCAGCTTCATACGGCCGAACCAGCTCGAATAGACTTCGCTTCCCAGGCGTGCCTTCAGTTGTGCTTTGACCCGGTCGAATGCCTTCTCCGCGCCGCCTGAAGCCGCCATGTCGTTCCCCTCGATCAGATTTGCTGGAAACAGGAGGCCAGATTTGGCTTCCTTGTCGATGCCGCTATGCATTTTTCTCAATCCCTCGTCTTCCAAACTCACTCGGCCTGCCGAGAACGCGTAATCCCGCGCCCCCCTCTGAGGCAGTCCACACACTCAAACACCGTTGCCACCGCACTTGGCACCGTGCCTACTCAATCACTCAGGCCGCAATCAACTGCGACCGCCGCTTTAATCAAAGCGGCAAAACAAAACCTTTCCGGCGCACGCGCCAGAGCACAATTCCACAGTTTTAATCTGCCTTACCCCACTCGCTATTCACGTCCAAAAGGACAAACCATACGCGTCCGCAGACACTCGTCTGCGCCAAAATCCTCAGATTTCCAGCTAGGTCTTTCAGGCCGTCGGCCCGTCCCTTTTGATGAAGCGACATTACAAAAAACGCTGTGGACAGGGCAAGGCCGCATCTAACCCTTTTTTAACGAATCTGCTCAGGGAAACGCTTGACTCACATCCCCGCTCACGGGGGAGAATCGACAAAAGTCTTTCGATTCAATCCCTTTTCCGACGAATGGGAAATCAGGCGCTTGTTGGGAAATTATTTTAAATATTTCCCTTGACAGCTAATTGTTCACCGGCACCCATCACCCTAATGAACAAGCTGTGGATGACCATCTGTAAGTGTATGATAAAAAACACTAATTTGTGACAAGGCATATTTTGTTGCGGGTGCTAACACCGATCCTGAACATAAGAAAAGGCGCATATGCCGGCAAAGTATTTCCGTCCTGCCAAAGCTTACCCTGGGGCAGTGCCGAACGGATTTTCCAAACCTTTGTTCGGCAAACGAAAAAACCCGGCGGGTTAGGCCGGGTTTCGATATTCGGTGCTAACAATGGCTGTTAGGCAGAAAGCGTCTTCAGCCGCTGTGCAAGGCGGGAAACTTTCCGCGATGCGGTATTCTTGTGCAGGACGCCCTTGGTGGCGGCGCGCATCAGCTCGGGCTGTGCGGCCAGGAAGGCGGCTTCGGCTGCCGTCTTGTCGCCGGCGGCCAGTGCCTCTTCGACCTTGCGGACGTAGGTGCGAACACGCGACCGGCGGTTCTTGTTGACCGCGGCGCGACGAGCGATCTTGCGCGTTGCCTTCTTGGCCGAGGATGTATTGGCCATGGATGCCTCTCTCGTGTCTCAGTGAAAGCGCCTGAAGGATATGCTCACGGCGCAAAAAACAATCGGGCAGCCACAAGGCTGCCTCGGTTGGTGGGGCTTATAGTGCAGCTTTTCGTTTCCGTCAACGCAGTTTCGACTCCGATTTTACGCATCGCCAAACGCACTCGCTCAACGGTTCTTGAAGTTAGCCGTGCGCTTTTCAGCGAAGGCCGCCATGCCTTCCTTCTGATCGTCGAGCGCGAACATCGAATGGAACAGCCGGCGCTCGAAACGAAGGCCTTCCGACAGCGTCGTCTCATAAGAACGATTGACGGCCTCCTTGGCCATCATGACGGCCGGCAGCGAGAAATCCGCAACCTTCGTTGCTGCCTTCAGCGCCTCTTCCAGAAGCTCTCCTGCCGGCACCACCCGCGATACGAGGCCCGAGCGCTCGGCCTCGGCCGCGTCCATCATGCGGCCGGTAAGGCACATGTCCATCGCCTTGGATTTGCCGACGAAACGCGTCAGCCGCTGCGAACCGCCCATGCCCGGCATGACGCCGAGCGTGATCTCGGGCTGGCCGAATTTCGCATTGTCGCCGGCAATGATGAAGTCGCACATCATCGCAAGTTCGCAGCCACCGCCCAGAGCGTAGCCCGACACCGCGGCAATGACCGGCTTGCGGATGCGGGTGAAGGCCTCCCAGCCGGAGAAGAAGTCTTCCATATAGGCGTCGATGTAGCTTTTGGACTGCATCTCCTTGATGTCGGCGCCGGCGGCGAAGGCCTTTTCCGAACCGGTGACGACGATGGCGCCGATCCTGGGGTTTTCCTCGAATGCCTGGCTTGCCGCGAGCAACTCGGTCAGCACCTGCGTGTTCAGCGCGTTCAACGCCTTGGGCCTGTTCAGTGTGATAAGGCCGACCTTGCCGCGTGTTTCGACGACGATCGTTTCATAAGCCATCTGGCGAAGTCCTCCTGTTTTCCGGATAGCCGAGACGGCTTTCTATCGATTTACCTACCGCTGGCAGGAGGAGCAATAGAAGGTGGACCTGCCGCTCTGCACAACCCGTTCGATATGTCCGGCACATCCAGGCGTCGGGCAGGCGACACCCTCGCGGTCATAGACCGAAAAGGAATGCTGGAAATAGCCGAGCGATCCATCGGTGTGGACATAGTCGCGAAGCGAGGAACCGCCTGCCGCAATCGCATCGGCGATCACCGAACGGATTGCCACAGCCAGCTTTTCGCTTGCCTCGGCGGCTTTCTTGCCACGCACGGCAATTGTCCCGGCAGCCCTCAGGGGGGACAAGCCGGCGCGCCACAGCGCTTCCGAGACGTAGATGTTGCCGAGCCCGGCGATAAGACGCTGGTCTAGAAGCGCCGCCTTCAGCGGCGTCTTCTTGTCCCTAAACAGATCGGCAAGCAGCTTGCCGTCGAGCGCGTTGCCGGTAGGCTCTACGCCGAGGCCGGCCAGCATCGGATGGTCTTCGGCCAGGCCTTCGGCAAAAAGCATGAAGCCGAAACGCCGCGGATCGTTGAAGACGATGCGGGCCGGGTCGCCTTTCGGCGTGGTCAGGTTGAAGACGACATGATCGTGCGCGGAAGCCTTGGAGCGCTCGTGATGGAAGACGCCGGGCGTATCGGGATCGCCATCGGTCTCGATCCGGAACGAACCGGACATGCCGAGATGACAGATGAGGACAGGTCCGTCTTCGATATGGGCAGTCAGGTATTTCGCCCGCCGGCCAAGCGCGGTTACCGTCCGGCCTTCCAGCCGTTCGACGAAGCGTTCGGGGAATGGGTAGCGCAGGTTCGGACGCCGCATCTCTACGCTGACGATACGCGCGCCTTCCAGAACCGGCTGCAGGCCGCGCCGGACTGTTTCTACTTCGGGCAGTTCAGGCATGTTGTGCGATCACCGAGGTTACCCGCAAGACATAGGGGCGCTCTTGTGCATTGGCAATTCGGAAACACCAAGGCGTTTTATCGTGGGATAAAGACCCACGTGCCCGCGGATCAGCAGTCGGTGCAGGTGATGGTCTTGGTTATGCGCGGCCGCAGATAGTAGGTTTCGCTCATCGAAATGCCGTCGAAGGCAGCGGCAAGGCCAAGCACCGGCTTTTGCGCTGCTGTCCAGGCGATGAGCGGTAGATAGGCGAGGTCGCTTTCGACTCGAATCAGGAATGTGTTCCTGATCTTGAGCTCAGTCGGAACCGTGGTCTCTTGCTTCGTCGGCTTGGGCGGGTATGGCTCGGAAAAGGCCCCGTCGATCATCTGCCGCGACCACGCGACCTGCACCTTCGGCGAGTCCTCGTCCGTGATTTCGATCGCGGTCACGATAATCGTCGGCTTCGAGCGGTTGTAAGGCTGGATGCTCGACTGACCGATCTGCATGATCGATTCCAACGCGGATTTTGTCACTGAAGTCTGCTGCGTGACGAGATCGGCGACCATGCTGCCGATGCGCCCGATCTTCTTGTTGGCCTCGATGCCTTGCGATACTTCCATGGTCACGAAATACATGGACAGCAGCAACGGCGCGATGAGCGCGAACTCGACCGCGGCCAGCCCCCGCCGGTCGGCATAAAGGCCCGCCGCCTTGCGACAAAGCCGCGCCAGTACCGAATGTGCCCCCGCACCCATAAGCATTCCTTGCCCCTTCATTTGACTGGAACCGTTTCCCGCCATCTCGCGCTCAGTCGTTGAAAGGCTCATTCTGCCAGGTCACGGTGGCAAACTGCAGCGTCTTGCCGTCGCTGAGATTGGACATCGAAGCCCGCAGGAAATCCGTAATGACCGGCCATTTGTAGAAGACGCGCAGCATGTTCTTGGTTTTCGAAGCGCCCGGCTCCACCGAGGGTACCGGACCAGCCACTCCGTCTTTCGTCAGAACGATTTCTCCGTTGACGATTTTGAAACCGGCGGCGGCGGCGTCAGCAAAGGTGTCGTATTTGCGCAGGTCGACGAGCAGGTTGCCGGCACATCCCTTGCTGACCATGATCTTGATGCGGTCGCAGATCAACGTCTTGAGCTTGTCTTCATCCAGCTTGTCCGCACCGCTGCCCGGCCTGATCTGGCCGGTGCGCAATTGCCGTGCGACATCGTCCGTGGCGTTGGAAATGACCTGCTGGGCCGCAAAGGAAATGCAGCTCTCCAATATGGCGAAGATCAGCAATGAAAAGGGGATGACGAGCATCGCGAATTCGATTGCGGTCGCGCCGCTCCGATCGCGGCCGAACCGCGCAAAGACGCCGCGACGTCTGGCACGATCTGGGCCGTTCCCCGCTTCGGAGTTGTCTTTCATGCCCGTTCCCCGCCGATTCCCGTCTGCTATCGGAAGACCCTAACGCAAATCCGTTGAGGCCCGGTTTGGATGACGAATAAATTTCGCGGGGGTTTGTTTACCGGGCAGCAACCATGCGGTCGCTGCAATGTCCGAAATGAAATTGAAGAAGAGGTCAGGCCTTATTGGCCGGAACTCATCTCCACTTCAGATGTCCGCTCGGCTTCGCTCTTGTAGGAACTCTCGCAGTAAGGCGTGCAGGAGAGGGTCTGTACGTCGGCACGCCGGTATATCCGCACGGAGGAGGCGTCGTGGCGGCCGACAATCACCTGTTCGTCGACGATCGGGCTGCCCTGCTGGTCGAGGACGACCAGATTGGTGACGCCGAAACCTTTGCCGGTGAGAACGATGGTCGTCGAATCTTGAACCGACGCATCGGCAATCGCCGGGTTGCCGACGACGATCGTGTCGGCCGGGCGGGACAGTTTGACGATCTTCGCCTGGTTCATGATGACTTCTATGCCCGCGCCCGCCTGTGCAGGCGTGGCAAGGGCAACCGCAGCGACCAGCCCGGCAAGAGCGCCGGCAACACAAATGTATGACTGCGACCTGGCCATGCGGCGCTCCGATGAATGAAGTCTTCAACGGAAAATGAACGATATTGGTGAACCAACGGTTAAATGATTGCAACAAGCCCTGCGTTGCGGGCGCCGGGCGCCGGGCGCCGCCTTGACACCTTCTTAAACTCCCCGGACGCCCGAAATGCAGGTGATTACGCGGCTTTTTAGCCTTTTGAGCTTTAGCGTGCGATTAACCACACAACTTGTCTGAAGCTGGAAAGAATTCGGTAAGGCTGTTTGTTAAGTCGATGGAAAGAGCTGCTCGCTAGATTGTGACCATCCGATCAATGCACCAGAAAAATTGACGGAAGTGCTGTAACACGTGGAGTAGGAGCTCTCATATGTCCAAGATCTTTGCACGTTTCGTAAAAGACGAATCCGGCGCGACCGCTATCGAATACGGTCTGATCGCCGCCCTTATCGCTCTCGCCATCATGGCCGGCGCTGGCGCACTCGGCAACACCATCAGCGCCAAGTTCAACAGCATCGCGTCGACGCTGAACGGCGCTTGAGCCGCATCAAGACTGCATTTCAATGCACGAAAGGGCCGCCGCAATGGCGGCCTTTTTGTTTTCGGTCGGATGCTCAACTCACCAATCCTTAATTGGAGCGGCTTAAGATAGTTTCGACCGTTTTACTCACTTCGTGCGTGGCGCCGATGCTTGAAGCTCTGATCTTCGTCGTCTTTCCTTTCTGCATGCTCTTCGCGGCAATCTCCGACATGCTGTCGATGACCATCGCCAACACGGTGTCGATCGTTCTGGTGGTCGTCTTTGCAATCGTGGCGCCGCTGACCGGCATGGACTGGTCGGCCTACGGCCTGCACTTTGCCGCAGGCGGCATCGTCTTGCTGGTGACCTTTGGATTGTTTGCGCTCGGCGGGATGGGCGGCGGCGACGCGAAACTGCTGGCGGCGACCGCATTGTGGATGGGCCTGAGCACCCATCTTGTCGAGTATCTCGTCATATCCGCGTTTCTCGGCGGCTTGCTGACGATCGCCATACTGAGCTTCCGGGCCTCGGGATTGGCTCTGTTCAGTTCCAGGAACATCTTTCTGCGAAACTTTGCCGACAAGTCGGTCGGCGTTCCCTACGGCATTGCGCTTGGACTTGGCGGGCTGATTGCCTATCCGGGTTCGCCGCTCATGGTCTGGGCCTTAGGGCAGCTCGCCGCAAAGTAAATTTCCTGCAGCTACTGTCTGGCGTGCAACGGCTCGAAACAATCCGTTGCGCGGTGTTTTTATGCTCAGCGCACTTACTTGCGTAAACACTAAATTAATCACGACCATAAGCAATCCATTAACCTTAATTTGACGATTGGCTGTGCAATCTCCGCCTTGGCTATGAGGGTTGCAAAGGGCGAGGTTTGGACGAATGGTTGCATCCAGACTGATTATATTGAGCGTAGCGGTCGCCGCTGCAGGCGGAGCGGGTTACGTTGCCAAGAATATGGCGACGGCACCCCAGGAAATCGTGATCGATTCCGGCCCGCAGCAGCCTGCGATCCAGCTTGCCGACGTGCTGGTCCTGTCCGGCGATGTGCCGATGGGCGAAGCGGTGGGCGATCGTCTTTCCTGGCAATCCTGGCCGGCCGACAACGTCAATGCCAGTTTCGTGACACGCGCAGCCGATCCTGAGGCTATCGACAAGCTGAAGACGTCTCTGGCGCGGGTCGCCATGTATGGCGGCGAGCCGCTGCGGCGCTCCAAGCTGGTTGGCGAAGGCCAGAGCTTCATGTCCTCGATCCTGCCATCCGGAACCCGCGCCATCGCCACACGCATCGCAGCCGACACTTCGGCCGGCGGCTTCATTCTGCCCAACGATTTCGTCGACGTGATCATGACGCGCCGCGCCGACGCCAGCAATTCCGGCTCCGGCTTCATCACCGAGACCATCCTGAGGAATATCAAGATTCTGGCGATCGACCAGGCGATTCAGGAAGACGAGGAAGGCCGGCGCGTGAAGGTCGGCGAGACCGCAACGCTCGAACTGACCCCGCAGCAGGCCGAGATCATAACGGTCGCCCAGCAGATGGCGGATAGGTTGACCCTTTCCCTGCGCTCGGTTGCCGACGCGCAGGAAAAAGCGGGCGACGAGGCCGACTACCTCGTTACGGGAAATGGTCGGCGCGGCACCATACGCCTGATCAAGTCGGGCGAAGTGACCGAAGTGGGAGCCAGGAAATGAGCTCGAACAAGTCGAATCCAGTCATTGGAACGCGTGGCCGTTACCGTGCTTTGAGGCACGCGGTCACGCTGGCTACGAGCTTTGCGATGCTGTTTGGGACTGCGGGCCTGGAAGGCCCCATCAAAGCCCAGGCCGCGGGTCAGGCGCAGGTCGGGTCTTCCACGCGCGATAACCAGCGCGTCAAGCTCGGCCTTAACAAATCCATCGTCATCGACCTGCCTGCCGACGCCTACGATATTCTCGTCGCGAACCCGGCGGTCGCCGATGCCGTCACCCGCACCGCGCGCCGCATCTATCTCTTCGGTAAGGCGGTCGGCGAAACCAACATCTTCGTCTTCGGCGCGAACGGCGAACAGATCGTCAGCCTGGAGCTTGCAGTCGAGCGCGACGTTGCCGGTCTCGAAGATTACATCAAGCGCTTCATTCCCGGCTCCGAGATCAAGGTCGAGCTCATAAACGACAACGTCGTCCTCACCGGCACCGTCGAAACGCCGCTGGACGCAAAACGCGCGGCCGAGCTTGCCGGGATTTTCGTCTCGGGCGGTGAAGCCACGACCGGCCAATATGCGCAGACCGCGACTGGCGGCTCCACCTACGGCGGCGTCGACATCAACAATCCGGACTCCGAACGCCGCGTCAGCAAGATCGTCAACCTCCTCCAGATCATCGGCGAGGATCAGGTCACGCTGAAGGTGACGGTGGCCGAAGTCAGCCGCAACGTCATGAAGCAGCTCGGTGTTAACATGATCGCCGGCGGCGACAGCAATGGCATTAGCTGGGGAGCCGTCAGCGAGAACGCATTCGGGTTGGGGAAGCCGCTCTCACAAGGTGGATTTTCGGTCGGTGGCTCGATGCTCGATGCTTACATCAATGCGATGGAGCAGTCGGGCGTGATGAAGACGCTCGCCGAGCCGACGCTAACTGCCGTCTCGGGTGAAAAGGCAACTTTCAAGGTCGGTGGTGAATTCAATCTGGTTACTGGTGTCACGAACGCTGTTTCAGACGACAACAAGAACGGCGCGACTGTCTATGAGGTCGAAAAGCTGGAATATGGCATCGGGCTCGAATTTCAGCCTGTGGTGCTTTCGCCAGGCCGCATCAGCCTAAAGGTTAGGACCTCGGTTTCCGAACCGACCAATGAGGGTTCTACCCAACTTAGGGGCTCCGGAAGTCAGGTGGGGACCAACTTGCTGTCCATCCGCAAGCGCCTTGCCGACACCACGGTCGAACTGCCTTCCGGCGGATCGATGATGATCGCCGGCCTGGTCCGCGACGACATTCGCCAGGCGGTAAACGGGCTGCCTGGCCTGTCCAAGATCCCGGTGCTCGGCACCTTGTTCCGCAGCCGGGATTTCGTGCGCAACGAGACCGAACTCGTCATCATCATCACGCCCTATCTTTCCAAGCCGGTCGCCCGCAATGCGCTGGCCAAGCCGGATGACAATTTCAATGCCGCCAGCGACGGCGCCGGGATGTTCCTCGGCAAGGTCAATCGTGTGTACGGCACCATGCAGACCACCAGACCGAACGGCCGCTATCACGGCGTCGTCGGCTACATTTACAAATGATCGGGGAAACGGGGCATGGAAAAGGCAACGTTTGATACCAGCATCGCCGCCGAATTTGGACACCCCCGCCGCGGGCGGATAGTGCTACCGGTGCTCGCCGCGATCGCTGTCGTGCTGCTTGCCGGCTGTGCTTCCAAGCGCGACAGCATCACCGTGGGCGCGATCCCGGACGACTATCGCACCAACCATCCGATCGTGATCGCCGAGAAGGAGCAGGTGCTCGACCTGCCCGTCGGCGCCAGCGAGCGTGGAATGACGCGCATCCAGCGTGTGGCTCTGCAGGGGTTCCTGGCCAATTATGACCGGAGCGCAGCAGCCGTTCTCACCATTTTGACGCCTGCGGGAACGCCGAACGCGGCGGCAGCTAGCGATGCCGCAAGAGACTTCGCACGCTTTGCACGGTCGAGGGGCGTCCATGAAAGCCGCATCATCGTATCGCCCTACCAGCCGTCTTCGATGGAGGCCTCCGCCCCGATACGGGTAACCTATACGGCGATGCAGGCCCAGACAGGTCCCTGCGGCCGCTGGCCTGCCGACATCGCCGATACCAGCGACAACAAGCACTACGCGAATTTCGGCTGCTCCTATCAGAACAACCTGGCCGCCCAGATCGCCAATCCGGCCGATCTTCTCGGGCCGCGTCAGCCGAGCGAAATCGACGCTGCAAATCGGGGCAATGTGATTGATGTCTATCGTGACAGGGATATTTCGAATGAGTTCCTGAGAAATTCCGAAGTGGAATACAGCCAGTAAGGTCTTGGAAAGAAAATGGTCATGAACAACCTGGCTTACGACACCAACCCCGACGGTGGCGACGCTGCTCAGCAGGACGTTGCCGCAATGAGCGCGATGCGGCCGGTTCCCCGCATCTCGATCCAGGCTTTTTGCGAAACCGACAGCATCGCAGGCCCTATCGAGCGCGCCGGCGAGGACCGCCGCATGGCCAAGGCCCATCTCAAGGTTCACATGGGCGGCGTGGCGACGGCTATCGAATTCTACCAGACGGCGCCGACGCCCAACCTCATCATCCTGGAGTCGCGCAGCGAGCCCAAGATGTTGCTGCAATCGCTGCAGGAGCTTTCGGAATATTGCGATCCAAGTTCCAAGGTCGTGATCATTGGCCACTACAATGATGTAGGGCTCTATCGCGAGCTGATCCGGTCGGGCATTTCCGAATATGTCGTCGCTCCGATCTCGATGGTAGATATCGTCAGCGTCATCTCCTCGCTGTTCGTCGATCCGGAAGCAGAGCCCATCGGGCGCTCGATTGCCTTTATCGGCGCCAAGGGTGGTGTCGGCTCCTCGACCATCGCGCACAATATCGCCTGGAGCATGTCGACGCTGTTCAGCTCGGAAGTGATGGTGGCCGATCTCGACCTCGCCTTCGGCACCGCAAACATCAATTTCGATCAGGACCCGGCACAAGGCATCGCCGAAGCCGTATTCGCGCCCGAACGCATCGACGAGGTCTATCTCGACCGCCTGCTGGCGCAATGCGCCGAGCGGCTTTCGCTTCTGGCAGCACCGTCAACGCTTGACCGCGTCTATGATTTCGATCCGGAGGCCTTTGCCCAGATCATCGACACCGCGCAGCGCAGCGCGCCGCTGCTGGTGCTCGACGTTCCGCATATCTGGAGCGGCTGGTCGAAGAACACGCTGATGAAGGCCGACGACATCGTCATCACGGCGACGCCGGAACTGGCCAATCTGCGCAACACCAAGAACCTCATCGACATGCTGAAGAAGCTTCGCCCCAATGACGGGCCGCCGAAGCTGGTTCTCAATCAGGCAGGTGTGCCGAAACGGCCGGAGATCTCGGCGTCGGATTTCGCCGAGCCGCTCGGCATCACGCCGATGGCCGTCATTCCCTTTGATCCGCTGCTCTTCGGCAATGCGTCCAACAACGGCCGGATGCTCGGCGAGATGGATGCGAAAAATCCGATCGTGCAGATCATCAACGACATGTCCCATGTCCTGACCGGCAGAAGCGAGATCAAGTCCAGGAAGAAAGCCGGTCTGGGGGGCCTTCTCGGCAGGCTCAAGCGCAAGAAGTAATCGTCAGGCAGCGGATCGGTAGTCGAGCATGTTCGGTAAAAGAGGCAATGAAGATGGAAGCCGGGCCAAGCCCGAGTTCCGCCCACCTGCACCGGTGGCGCCGTCGGCGGGCGTAGCCCTTGCCGCTCCGCCACCACCTGTCGTCGAGGCCCGCACCCCGGCTGCACCTGCTCGCCGCCCCGTCGAAGCGCCGCCGCTGGCGCCCGAGCCGCGCAGGGCGCCACGCGAACGCAGCGAGAGTTATTACGATACCAAGTCGCAGGTCTTTTCCGCGCTGATCGATACGATCGACCTGTCGCAACTGGCCAAGCTCGATCCCGACAGCGCGCGCGAGGAAATCCGCGACATCGTCAACGATATCATCGCGATCAAGAATTTCGCGATGTCGATCTCCGAGCAGGAAGAACTGCTCGAGGACATCTGCAACGACGTGCTGGGCTATGGTCCGCTGGAGCCGCTTCTGGCCCGCGACGACATTGCCGACATCATGGTCAATGGCGCCAAGCAGGTCTTCATCGAAGTCAACGGCAAGGTCGAGCAGACGGGCATTCGTTTCCGCGACAACCAGCAGCTTCTCAACATCTGCCAGCGCATCGTCAGCCAGGTCGGCCGCCGTGTCGATGAATCAAGCCCGATCTGTGACGCGCGCCTGCCCGACGGCTCGCGCGTCAACGTTATTGCGCCGCCGCTGTCCATCGACGGCACTGCGCTCACCATCCGCAAGTTCAAGAAGGACAAGCTCACCCTCGACCAGCTCGTGCGCTTCGGGGCGATCTCGCCGGAAGGCGCGGAAGTGCTGAAGATCATCGGCCGCGTCCGCTGCAATGTCATCATTTCGGGCGGCACCGGTTCCGGCAAGACGACGCTGCTGAACTGTCTGACCAACTACGTCGACCGCGACGAGCGCGTCATCACCTGCGAGGATTCTGCCGAGCTTCAACTCCAGCAGCCGCATGTCGTGCGCCTCGAAACCCGCCCGCCGAACCTGGAAGGCGAGGGCGAGGTGACCATGCGCGATCTGGTCAAGAACTGCCTGCGCATGCGGCCCGAACGCATCATCGTCGGCGAAGTGCGCGGACCGGAGGTCTTCGACCTCCTGCAGGCGATGAACACCGGCCATGATGGCTCGATGGGTACGATCCACTCGAACTCACCGCGAGAATGCCTCAACCGTATTGAATCGATGATCGCCATGGGCGGCTATACGCTGCCGCAGAAGACCGTGCGCGAGATCGTCGTCGGCTCGGTCGACATCATCATCCAGGCTGCCCGCCTGCGCGACGGTTCGCGCCGCATCACCCACGTCACCGAAGTGATCGGCATGGAAGGCGATGTCATCATCACGCAGGATCTGATCCTCTACAACATCAAGGGCGAGGACGCCTCGGGACGGCTGCTCGGCGAGCATGTCTCGACGGGAATCGGGCGCCCGCATTTCTGGGATCGAGCGCGTTATTACGGCGAGGAGCAGCGCCTGGCCACAGCATTGGAAGCCATGGAAAAGCGGGCTGACTGAAAGACGAAAACCGGATGTTCGGCATAGACAGCACCGTATTGATCTTCATCCTTCTGGCCGGCGTCAGCGCCGGCGCGGTCGCTTATGCCTTCCTGTTCAAGTCGATCGAAAACGAGAAGAACGTCGGCAAGCGGCTTGACACCATCAAGGCCGCCGAGACCGATCGATCTGTGGTGAAAGCCGCGCGGGACCGGGTAAGCGAAGCCGCCAAGCGCCGCAAATCCGTCCAGGATTCGCTCAAGGAACTCGACGAAAAGCAGAAAGCCAACAACAAGAATACCAAGAAGCCGCCTTTGCGCATCCAGTTGCGTCAGGCGGGGCTGCAGGTCACGGTCGAGAGGTTCTACGTCTATTCGGTGATCTGCGGCGTTGTCCTGACCATCGCTGCCTACATGCTTGGCGCTCCACTTCTCGTTCTACCCGGTGCGCTGCTTGCCGGCGCGTTTGGTGTTCCGCGCTGGTTCGTTTCTTTCCTGCGCGCGCGCCGGGTCAAGGCATTCCTGAACGAATTTCCCAACGCGCTCGACATCATCGTCCGCGCGGTCAAGTCCGGCCTGCCGCTCAATGACGGCATTCGCCTCATCGCCAATGAATCGCCCGAGCCGGTGAAGACCGAGTTCCGCCGCATCGTCGAGGCGCAGCAGGTGGGCCTGTCCATCCCCGACGCCGCATTGCGCATGGGCGAAACCATGCCCTGTCCGGAAGCCGGGTTCTTCGGCATCGTCATCCAGATCCAGAGCCAGGCCGGCGGCAATCTGTCGGAAGCGCTCGGCAATCTTTCGAAGGTTCTGCGCGACCGCAAGAAGATGAAGGCCAAGGTGCAGGCGTTGTCCATGGAAGCCAAGGCATCCGCCGTCATCATCGGCGCCTTGCCGTTCATCGTCGCCTTCCTCGTCTACCTGTCGAGCCCGGCCTACATCATGCCGCTCTTCACCACGAGCACCGGCCATCTCATTCTGGGTATTTCAGGCATCTGGATGTCGATCGGCATTTTCGTGATGCGCAAGATGATGAATTTCGAGGTTTAGACGGACATGACCGAGCAAGTCGTCAAAGCCCTGACCGATCCGTCCTTCCTCATCGCGCTGCTGGTGGGCATTGCGGTGTTCGCGACCATTTTCACCGCGCTCCCGGCGCTGGGCGGAAACACGCTGAAATCGCGGATGAAGTCCGTGGCGCTGGAGCGCGACGAACTGCGCGCCAAGCAGCGCATGCGCCTTGCCGCCGAAGCCGACCGCCGCCGCAAGGGGCTGCGTGAAGAGCAGTCGATCGGCATGCGCAACATCGTCGAAAAGCTGGACCTCAAGCGGGCACTGGTCGACGAAAACACGCTCAACAAGCTCAAGGTTGCCGGCTTCCGCGGTCAAAATCCGCTGACCAAGTTCCTGTTCTTCCGGCTGGTCCTTCCATTTGTCGGCTTCATCATGGCCGGCGTCTATATTCTCGTTCTCGGCGGCCTGCCTGACCAGCCGCCTTTCGTGAAGCTGTTCGTCTGCATTCTTGTTGCCTATGCCGGCTTCTACGCGCCGATCCTTTACGTCAACAATCGCGCCACCAAGCGCAAGCAGTCGATCCAGATGGCATGGCCGGACGCGCTCGACCTGATGCTGATCTGCGTCGAATCCGGCATGTCCATCGAAGCCGCGATCCGCCGCGTCGCCGACGAGATCGGCACGCAGTCGGTGGAACTGGCCGAGGAACTGATCCTCACCAATGCCGAGCTTTCCTATCTTCAGGAGCGCAAGCAGGCCTATGAAAACCTCGCCAGCCGCACAGGTCTTGAATCGGTCAAGTCGGTGTCGCAGGCGCTGGTCCAGGCCGAGCGTTACGGCACGCCGATCGCTCACGCCCTGCGCGTGCTGGCCAGCGAAAGCCGCGACATGCGCATGAACGCCGCCGAAAAGAAGGCGGCAGCGCTGCCGCCCAAGCTCACCGTGCCGATGATCCTTTTCTTCCTGCCGGTGCTGTTTGCCGTGATCCTGGGACCGGCCGGCATTCAGGTCAGCGAGCGCGGCATCTTCTGAAAACTCCGCCCGAAAAACTAAAGACCGCACAGATGCTGCGCGGTCTTTTGCAAAGCGGTTTGAACGTCGCAGCTCAGTTCGTCGAAGGTTTCTTCTTGTCTTCGTTCTTGATCTGGTTCCAGGCGTTCTGCTGTGCCAGCATGTTGCGCAGATAGGCGACGTTGGCCTGTGCCTGCTCGGGCGACAGTTCCTGCTGGGCGATCTGCTCGGCTTCCTGGAAGCGGCCCTGGAGGCCGACGACGAGAGCGAGGTTCTGGCGCACGCGGCTATCAGCGCCGGGCGCGGAAGATGCCGAGCGCATGTAGGTTTCGGCGGTCTTGAGATCGCCGGACAGCACATAGGACATGCCGAGATTGGACAGGATCGACGGTTCGTTCGGCTTCAGGTCCATCGCCTTGCGATAAAGCTGGCGCGCCTGGTCGGACTGCCCGAGCTGGTCCAGGATCGCGCCTTCGGCCGAAACGAGCTTCCAGTCCGGATATTCCGGCGTCTGCGCGCGGCGCACCGCATCCAACGCCGGCTCGAACTGGCCGACAGAGGCGAGCGCCTTGCCGTAGGCCGCCAGCACGTCGCGGTCCTTGGGCAGCGCGATGGCAAGCTTGCGCATGACGGCCAGAGCCTGATCCGACTGGCCGTTCATCTGCAGCACGCTGGCGTAGCGCAGGGCGGTCGACTTGTCGTTGACGTTCTTCGTATAGGCTTGGCCGAGGGAGGCGGAGGCATAGCCGAGTTCGGTGGACGACATGGTGTCCACCGATTTACCGGATGCGCGCGACACGGAGCCGGTCGTCATCTTGTCGGTGGCGCAGCCGGCGACGCTGGCAGCGAGCGCTAGAAGCAAAGCGGCCGTCGCCAGCCTTTTCCCGGTTGCGTTCGGCGAACGATTGTTCAACATCGGCTCACGTCTCCATCCGTATCGATGGCCACGCTTCGGCCATCTTTCCCCTCTGGAGAAATATTCTGTTAACCCTAACGGACGGTTAAAAAACCGCTCGCGCCATAGTCGATCAGTCAAGGAACCACGCATGCCGCTCGACCTCACCGAGAAAAAGCTGAAGCACTCGAACCCCGTCCATCTCGTCGCCAAGGGCGAGCTTGAAGCCGCGGGCCTCGATCCCGCTGCCAGCGCCTGGGCCAGACATAATGGATTCTCGGGCGAGGCTGGCCGCACGCTCGTCCTGCCGGGCGCTGACGGTGCTATCGCCGGCGCCCTGTTCGGTCTCGGCAAGGCGGACGACGGCAATGGCGCACTCGCACTCGGCGCGCTTGCCAAGGCGCTGCCGGAAGGCGACTGGCATTTTGCCGCCGCGCCGCAAAACCCGGCGCTTGCCTCCCTCGCTCTCGTTCTTGGCGGTTACGTCTTCACCCGCTACGGCAAGAAACCCGGCAAGGAGCTGCGCTTTTCGCTGCCGGAGGGTGCCGACCGCAAGCAGGTCGAGCGCATCGCAGACGGTGTCTTTCTCACCCGAGATCTGGTCAACACGCCGACCAACGACATGGGGCCTGACGCGCTTGAAAAAGCCGCGCGCAAGCTGGCCAGGAAGCATGAGGCGAAGATCGACGTCATCACCGGAGACGATCTCCTTAAGCAGAATTTCCCGATGATCCACGCCGTCGGCCGCGCCTCGGCAGAAGCGCCGCGCCTGATCGACATCGTCTGGGGCGACAAGAACGCACCCAAGGTGACGCTGGTCGGCAAAGGCGTCTGCTTCGACACCGGTGGCCTCGACATCAAGCCTTCGAGCGGCATGCTGCTGATGAAGAAGGATATGGGCGGCGCGGCCAATGTGCTCGGCCTTGCCTCGATGATCATGAGCGCCGGCCTGAAGGTCAGGCTGCGCGTGCTCATCCCCGCCGTCGAGAACGCCATCTCGGCGAATGCCTTCCGCCCGAGCGACATCCTGACCAGCCGCAAGGGCATCACCGTCGAGATCGGCAACACCGACGCCGAGGGCCGGCTGGTGCTGGCCGATGCGCTGGCGCTGGCCGACGAGGAGGAGCCGCAGCTTCTGATCGACATGGCGACACTTACGGGTGCTGCCCGTGTAGCGCTCGGCCCCGACCTGCCGCCCTTCTACACCGGCGACGATGCACTCGCCGCCGATCTTGCTGCGGCGGCTCTCGCTGTCGAGGACCCGCTGTGGCGCATGCCGCTGTGGAAACCCTACGATGCCAAACTGTCTTCGAAGGTCGCCGACATCAACAACGTCACCACAGACGGTTTTGCCGGCTCGATCACGGCGGCGCTCTTCCTCCAGCGCTTCGTCGAAAAGGCGGCAAGCTGGGCGCATTTCGACATCTACGCCTGGAATCCGGCAGACCGGCCCTATGGCCCGGCCGGCGGCGAGGCACAGGCGATCCGCGCGCTGGAGAAGGTGATTTCGGATCGCTACGGCTGATCCTGCGGCACTGAAACGGAACCGAAACGTTTTGCCGTCATGCTGGTGGGATGTCAGTCCATTTGCGTCCCAGCCAGGCCTTGCGGCTTTGGCAGCAGGTCTTGCTCTCCGAAGTGCGCGACGACGCGCCTGACCTTACCGTGCGCCAGGCGGCAATCCTGCTGACGATCTATCTCGACCCGCCGCCGCACACGGTGCGCGGGCTTGCTGCGAAGCTCAACGTCACCAAACCGGTGATCACCCGCGCCCTCGACACGATGGGCGCGCTGAAGCTGGTGTCGCGCCACCGCGACGAACTCGACAAGCGCAACGTGCTGATCAAGCGCACGGTCGAGGGCGCGCTCTATGTCGAGCGGCTGGGCGATGCTATCATTGCCAAAGCAATGGAGTTGCCGCTTTGACTGCCCACGATGCCCGCCTGCATGCCTTCCGCGCTGACCTTGCCGATGCCCGGCTGCAGGGCGAGGTGTCCGCTGAGCGCTTCGTTTACGGCAGGCCGGCGCGCATTTCGGTGCCGGTTGCCGATGTCCGCAAGGCACCGCGGCCGGACGCCGGCGTCAACACGCAGCTGCTGTTCGGCGACGACGTGCTCGTCTTCGAGGAAAACGAAGGCTGGGCCTGGGTGCAGGCCGAGCGCGACGGCTACGTCGGCTATGTCGCCGATACGGCCCTGAGCGCACAAAATACCGCGCCGACGCATATCGTCTCAGCACCGCGCACTTTCGTCTATCCGGGACCGGACCTGCGTTTCCCGCGCACCGCCGATCTGTCGATGGGATCGACGGTTACGGTCACCGGCGCTGCTGAAACGCGCGGCACGGTGTATTCCGTGCTGGCATCGGGCGAGGGGATGATCGCTAGCCACCTGCGTCCGATCGGCGAATTTGCTGCCGACTATGTTAGCGTCGCCGAAATGTTCATCGGCACGCCCTATCTCTGGGGCGGCGTGTCCGGCTTCGGCATCGATTGCTCGGGCCTTGTCCAACTGGCCATGCGCATGACCGGCAGGGACGTGCTGCGCGATTCCGACATGCAGGCAACTGGCCTTGGCGAGGTGCTTGACGTCGGGCCGGATTTTTCGGGCCTCCAACGCGGCGACCTGGTGTTCTGGAAAGGCCACGTCGCCATCATGACCGACACTGAGAACATGATCCACGCCAACGGCCACACCATGATGGTTTCGCGCGAGGGGCTCAAAGAGGCGGTCGCCCGCATCGGCTATCTCTATGGCGGGCCGACGGGATTCAGAAGGCCTTAGGGCTGAGGCTGCACCCTT
>NZ_JAAKZG010000059.1 GCF_011045115.1 Mesorhizobium zhangyense | reverse complement strand
GACGATGTCCGTGCCCTGGCCAGCATACTCGATCGTCCGGTCGCTCGTGGACGAGACGATATAAATGTCGTTGCCGGTTTGGCCCTGCATAACGTCGGCACCGCTGCCGCCGTCGATGTAATCGTTGCCGGCACCTCCGAAGGCGTCGTCATTTGCCGCGCCGAGCGAAATCACGTCGTTGAAATCACTTCCAAACGCGATGTCCCGGATGCCGCTGCCATTGATCGACTGTCCTGCTGAGGCATACACGTATACGTGGTAGTCTTCGGAGTATGTCTCAATTTCACCAGTGAAATCGTTCTCGACGGAGATGTCGTGCGCAAATACACCTCCATCCCAAACATCGAATTCAAATGAGAATGAAGTGGAATCGTAGAAGCTTTCGTGAAAGTAACTGTTGTCTTCCCAATATGCCTCAACATAACTGTCATCGTAGTAATCGCTAACATCTGTATTTATAGTGAGATAGCCATTCACGGAATCGAACGAGTAATCAGTGTAAACTCTTCCCATTGTAACCTTCCATCACTTCAGCCCGAATCTCGGCAATGTCCCTCTACCGCAACCGACAACGCTAGGCTGTCAGAATTGAGGCACCAACTTCAGCCTCTGATTTTATTGGAGTTTTTGCCTGTTTTTGTCCCACCCAAATCCACCCCCTTGGAAATCTTCGTTTCCGTCGCAACCGAAAGGTGACGAAGGGTGCCTTGCGGCAATGACGAACG
>NZ_JAAKZG010000058.1 GCF_011045115.1 Mesorhizobium zhangyense | reverse complement strand
AACGATGTCTGTGCCCTGGCCAGCATACTCGATCGTCCGGTCTCCGGTCGACGAGACGATATAAATGTCGTTGCCGGTTTGGCCTTGCATAACGTCGGCACCGCTGCCGCCGTCGATGTAATCGTTGCCGGCGCCTCCGAACGCGTCGTCATTCCCCGCTCCGAGCAAAATTACGTCATTGAAATCGCTTCCAAACGCGATGTCCCGGATGCCGCTGCCATTGATCGACTGCCCTGCTGAGGCATACACGTACACGTGGTAGTCTTCAGAGTATGTCTCAATTTCACCAGTGAAATCGTTCTCGACGGAGATGTCATGCGCAAATACACCTCCATCCCAAACGTCAAATTCGAATGAGAATGAAGTGGAATCGTAGAAGCTTTCGTGAAAATAACTACTGTCTTCCCAGTATGCCTCAACATAGCTATCATCTATGTAATCGCTAACATCTGTATCTATAGTGAGATAGCCATTCACAGAGTCGAACGAATAGTCAGTGTAAACTCTTCCCATTGTAACCTTCCAATCACTTCAGCCCGAATCTCGGCAATGTCCCTCTACCGCAACCGACAACGCTAGGCTGTCAGAATTGAGGCACCAACTTCAGCCTCTGATTTTATTGTCGTTTTTGCCTGTTTTTGTCCCACCCAAATCCACCCCCTTGGAAATCTTCGTTTCCGTCGCAACCGAAAGGGGACGAAGGGTGCCTTGCGGCAATGACGAAC
>NZ_JAAKZG010000057.1 GCF_011045115.1 Mesorhizobium zhangyense | reverse complement strand
AGGGTGGAATGGGCGCATGAAATCACTCTTCACGATCGTGACAGTACGTCTCGGAAGTCCATTTTTCTTGGGCCTGCTCCTCGCAGCAATCGGTTTGATGTCTATGACACTTCCCTCGCAGGCAGGCTGCAGAGTTGAGGTTCGAAACGGCGGCAAGATGGTGGTCTGGGCCGATTTCGGCTTCACTACGAAGCAGTTCAAACCTTCCGGTTACAAACCGGCTGACAATGCACCCAGTGTCAGAAATCTCCTAAAGAGTTACAGGTTCAGCGACCTCAAGGGTGCGTCCGAAGGATGTCGTATGATCGCGAAGGCCGGTTTGCACGAGACGAAGAAGCAAACCGCCGCGGATGTGGCCGTTTACGAGTTGAAAGGCTGCTTCGTAAAATTGAAGGGACCTAAGGGTGATAAACTGCGAGCACAGGCCAAGCAGTATTGTGGCATAGAGGCAAGCGTTCGCTAGAACCGTCGCACGCATTGCCTGGAGGTGGACCGCTCGCTTCCCCCCCGGTTATGAGCACAAATGATGAGAACGAATATCCCCGAAGTTTTGGAAGGCTGGTTAGCTACGCACTCATCGAGAATTGCGGCTCACTTTAGAGTGATTCGGGGAAACAATTGGGCATCTTGGCCAGATCAAGGTATCTGGCTCGACCTTGAGGGCGACAAGGTCATAGGCCGAATAACCGTTTGGCCAGCAGGCGCCTCTAGTGAGCCATGGCCCTTTGCCGACGTGTATGCAATTTGGGTATCGAACGGAGAAACA
>NZ_JAAKZG010000056.1 GCF_011045115.1 Mesorhizobium zhangyense | reverse complement strand
CGAGCCTTCACGCATTGGACACTGAGTGCGAATATCGAGCGGCTGGAGTTGCAGGGAACTGCTAACCTTGTCGGAACAGGCAACAGCCTGAACAACACGATCGTCGGCAACAGCGGTGCAAACACGCTACGGGGTGCAGCGGGCCACGATTACTTGACCGGTGGTGTCGGAGCCGACACCGCGTATGGCGGGACAGGCAATGACACATATGTCGTCACCTCCACCAGCGACCGAACCATCGAACTCGCCGGTGAAGGTTCGGACGTGGTCAGATCCTCTGTCAATTGGACATTGGCCGCGAATACTGAACGTCTCGAGCTGCAGGGCACGACAAATCTGGTCGGAAATGGCAACAGTTCGAACAACGCGCTCATCGGCAACGGCGGAACCAACGTCCTACGCGGCGCTGCTGGTAACGACTATATCGTCGGCGGTGCGGGCAAGGACACATTGGTAGGTGGATCTGGCAACGACACCTTCTTTTTCAACGCTGCTTTCAGTGTAAACAACATCGACAAAATCACGGATTACAATCCGGCACAGGACACGCTCCAGGTCGAAAATGCAATTTTCACCGGCCTGGCGGCAGGTTGGCTGGCGGCAGCGGCATTCCACATTGGCAACGCTGCGCATGATGCCAACGATCGCATCATCTACAACAGTTCGAACGGAGACCTGCTCTTTGACCGAGACGGCACTGGGAGTGCGGCTGCGATGAAGTTTGCGACTCTCTCACCAGGACTTGCGGTGTCGGCCGGAGACTTTTTCGTCGTCTGATCTTATT
>NZ_JAAKZG010000055.1 GCF_011045115.1 Mesorhizobium zhangyense | reverse complement strand
GGGGCATTGTTTACAATCGACTGTTTTTGGATTCTTCTGCTGCCTATCGTGTGATTTGGCGAGGAGAAGAAGGATGGACTGTCCAGGTTGCCAGGGCCAGGATTTGCGCAAGACCGGCCGCAAGGATGGGGCGCAACGCTATTGCTGCCGGTCGTGTGGGCGCTACTGTACCGACAGGCCGCGCCGGTTCAGCCCGCAAACCAAGGCGAAGGCTGTGGAGATGTATGTCAACAATGTCGGCATCCGCAAGATCGCACGCTTTGTCGGCGCATCGCCTGCCGGCGTGTTGCGCTGGATACGCAAGGAGCATGCGGCTGTGCAGGCGCGGCGGGCCAGGTCTGGTCCGGCCTGTGAGGGAGACGCCGACATTGTCGAGATGGACGAGATCTATACCTTCGTTCAAAAAAACAGCAGCGGGCGGTGATCTGGACCGCATTCAGCCGCCGTCAGAACCGGGTCGTTGCCTATCATATCGGCGACAAGGGCGTGACAAGCGCCATGGCCATCTACCGGCTGGTCAAACAGGCTGTGGGCACGATCGAAGCGATCTACACCGATGCGAACTCCTGCTATCATCTGGCCTTCGAGCGCATGGGGATAGCCGAGCCTCACACTCAGACCAAGACGCAGACACATCTGATCGAGGCATCCAACTCGTCGATCCGCGACAACCTCGCCCGCTTCAACCGTCGCTCAAAGCGCTTCTCAAAGACCCATCAGATGCTCGACATAACCCTCGCCCTCTTCTTCAACAGGCATCTCATCACGAGTCCAATGTAAACACTGCCC
>NZ_JAAKZG010000054.1 GCF_011045115.1 Mesorhizobium zhangyense | reverse complement strand
ACGGCACAGCCAGTGCTCCGACCAAGGAGAATAACGCACCGCCGTCACCTGCACCCCCCGTCGTACTGCATGGCCGGGCGCCGGCAGAAGGACGCGAGCCATGATCGAAGTTCTGCTGTGCTCGATCGTCACCATCCTTCCCGATTTTCTCCATCGCCGTTTCGTACAGGGAAAACGGATCGGACATGAGCTCACGCTGTATTCGGTCTGGTACGAGCTTCGCTATGGAATAACCGCCTGCCTGATGCTCACCATATCTCTTCTGACGCTCATTCTTTACTTTCACCCGTCGACGAACAGCGCCGTTTCCTTTTATCGCACCGTGCCCATCATTCCCGAAGGCGTCGGCCGCGTCGAAGAGGTCTATGCCGGCTTCAGGGAGAAGGTGAAAGCCGGCCAGCCCATCTTCAAACTCGACAGTTCGGAGCAGGAGGCCGCCTTGGAAACCGCGCGGCGGCGCGTGTCCGAGATCGATGCGACACTGGAGCTGGCGAAGACTGATCTCGCGGGGGCTGACGCCAAGATCCAGGAAGCGCAGAGCGCATATCAGCAAGCCGTCGACGAACTCGACACCAAGACCGAGCTGCAGAAGCGAAACGCCAACGCGGTTGCCCAGCGAGAGATCGAGAAGCTTCGAAATATCGTCGACGGCCGCCAGGCCGCGGTGTCGGCCGCGCTGGCAGGCAAACAGTCCGTAGAGGCCCAGATTTCTTCAGTGCTGCCGGCGCAAAAGGCTACCGCCGAAGCCACGCTTGCGCAGGCACAGGTCGAGCTGGACAAGACGGTCGTCTATGCGGGCGTGGACGGAACGCTTGAGCAATTTACCCTTCGCAAGGGAGATATCGTCAATCCCGTGATGCGGCCTGCGGGCGTGCTGATCCCGGCAGAAGCCGGCAGGGAGGCCCTTGTCGCCGGTTTCGGCCAGATCGAGGCGCAGGTCATGAAGATCGGCATGGT
>NZ_JAAKZG010000053.1 GCF_011045115.1 Mesorhizobium zhangyense | reverse complement strand
TGATCTGATCCCTGAAAACTGGACCGTTCAGAATTGGAGTTTTCCGCTGTAGTTTCCCGGCTGGGAGAGGAGCGGAGACGATGAAGGCATCGAAGTTTTCGGACGCACAGAAGGCGTTCATTCTAAAGCAGGGAGCGGACGGCATTCCGGTGGCGGAGATCTGCCGCCGCGCGGGGATCAGCCAAGCAACCTACTTCAACTGGAAAAAGAAATATGACGGGCTGCTGCCGACGGAGATGAAGCGACTGAAGCAGCTGGAGGATGAGAACGGCAAGCTGAGGAAGCTGGTCGCCGACCTGTCGCTGGACAAGGAGATGCTGCAGGACGTGATCCGCCGAAAACTGTGAGGCCTGGTCGCAAACGCGAGCTGGTGGCGGACACCTGTACTGAGTGGAACGTGTCGATCCGGCGAGCCTGCCGGGTTCTGGAGTTCGACACCTCGACCTATCACTACAAGTCCCGTCGCTGCGATCAGGCCGGCATCGAAGCTCGGATCAAAGACATCTGTGCCACGCGGGTTCGTTATGGCTACCGGCGTGTGCACGTGATGCTCACGCGCGAGGGCTGGGACATCAACATGAAGCGGACCTATCGGATTTACAGGGATTTAGGGCTTCAACTGAGGAACAAGACACCGAAAAGGCGGGTGAAGGCGAAGCTACGAGACGATCGCCAGCCGGCCGTCGAGCCCAACGACGTGTGGGCGATGGACTTCGTTCACGACCAACTCGCGACGGGCAAGAAAATCCGTGTCCTGACGGTCGTCGATACGTTCTCGCGCTACGTGCCGGTGCTCGACCCGCGCTTCAGTTACCGAGCAGAGGACGTGGTCAGGACGCTGGAACAAGTCTGCCCGCGGATCGGCTATCCGAAGACGATCAGGGTCGATCAGGGCACGGAGTTCGTCTCCCGCGACCTCGATCTGTGGGCCTACACCAAGGGCGTCACGCTCGACTTCTCGCGACCGGGAAAGCCAACGGACAACGCTTACATCGAAGCTTTCAACGGCCGCTTCAGGGCGGAGTGCCTGAATGCCCACTGGTTCCTGACGCTTGCCGACGCGGCCAAAAAGTTGGAGGATTGGCGCAGATACTACAACGAGGTGCGCCCACATGGCGCAATCGGACACAAGGTCCCGATCTCGTTGATTAATCCCGATGGCGCCACCAGCCCGCCATCGGGATATAGCCGGGAAACTCCACCTTCCGGCGGTCCAAAGAATGGTATCGGATCA
>NZ_JAAKZG010000052.1 GCF_011045115.1 Mesorhizobium zhangyense | reverse complement strand
CTGCTGAAACGAAAGCGGCTGGGAGCCAAAGCGTTTGCCTGCTCACCAGCCGCAACACCCATGCGGCGTGGAGGATTACGCGTAATGGGCAATGCAAGATAATCCGGCGTCCGCAGAAGTTGCGATAGATTGTTGTGAACCTCTGACAGTAATCGTGACTGAAAAATCACCATGCGGCGGTTGACCTTAGCGAGATATTTTTTGTCCCATGCGCGCGCCGGGGGTACAATCCATACGAGGAACAAATGAACTCTATGAAAATTCTACCGGCGCTCGGTCTTGTTCTTATGGCTCTAGCCGGCTGCAACGGTAGTCAGAGCGAAACGTCCGCACCAACAACAACCATGACGCAGCCCGCGCCCATGGCGCCTACGACAGGCACTACGGCGCAGGCTGGTCCGGCGGGGACGGCTGCGCCAATGGAATAACCATTGAAAGCGGCGGGCTCGACTTCACTTGCGAAGGAGCCCGCCGCCAACACCGCTTCGCGATCTCTCGCGCTGCGGTGGGTAGTTACCCAGCCCTCGTCATGATCGGAGCCGGGGCGACCGTGGTCGCAAACTGGAAGAGCCGCGCAAGGCGGCTCTTTGGGGTTTCTGCCCCTGTCAGTTTATAAGGGTGCTTGGCGGGAGAAATCCGACCCTATGCGGCAATCTTTTTTATCACTGCGGCGAGATTGTCGTTGGCCACACGCAATAGGCGCTTACCGGCCTTTTCGGCATAGGCACCCGAATGCCCCATGGCGCGTCCGATATCGCCAAGGTTCTTTGCCTTCATTGCGGCATCGATAACCTGTACGTCGGCCTCTAGCATCTCAGATCTGACGTTGCGCCATTCCTCGCGGCTTGCGAGCCCGGAGCAGTCATCCTGCCACGATGGTGCACCGCCGCCGGCACACCTACCTTTCTTCATGCCGAGAAAGAGGTCGGCAACACGAGCCGGGGCGTATGGGAGACCGGTCGGACATTTCGTAATTTTGGGCAGTAGCGGCGTGTTGCCGTAAGCCTGGGCCAGCATCTTGGCAGCTTCGGTGCGCCTGTAAGACTTGCCACCTTTTGATCGCCTTGCCTTTACATTCCGGGCGGGCACGGCATTCAACATTTCCGCGAAAGACGAGTTGCTGGCGCCAGAGACGGACGAACCGCCGCCTTTTTCCTTGCGCTGACGCTCTCGAGTTCCGAGCATCGCGCCTGTCGGCATTGCGGCGGAGAACTCTACGATCTTGCCGTCCTTTCGCTTAAAGGCTTTTTCAGTTTGACTGCCATCTGAAAAGCGAAGCGTTCCCATCCTGATTATTTGGC
>NZ_JAAKZG010000051.1 GCF_011045115.1 Mesorhizobium zhangyense | reverse complement strand
GTGGATTACAGTCCGTCGTGCTGGATATTTTCAGCAGCGTGGGGAAGTGGTCATCCCGCCTGGCTCAAACTCGGAGAGCGTCGGTTCTAACGGCGGGCTCGACAAGGGGGCGGCATGAAAGGACTAGGGTTTCTCGCCCTCGGCCTGTTGCGACAGCTCCGTCAGCGAGACGCCCTTGCGGCCCCAGTTGTCGGTAGCGACCTCATCGATCACGACGAAGACGAATTCCGGGTTCCGTCCCAACTCTTCGACCAGCACATCAGTCATTCGTTTGATGACAGCTTCTTCTGATCGACCGAGGCAACGCCCTTGGCGATCTCAACGCGAACGATGGGCATGCCAATCCTCCCCAATCCTCGACATGAGAACTTCCCCCAAGCGCTCGCAAAGGGCAAGACGGCATAGAAATCCGCAGGCACTTCCTGCGCAGGTCAGCTATTGTCCGGCAATCGCAAGCCGCCGCCCATCTCTACGCCGCGCTTCCGGAGTTCGAGAAGCAAGCTCAGATCCTTCGGCGGCTTGTTAGTGACAACCTCGACTTTTTCCAGATTTGGCAATGCGAGCAGAGGGCTGAAGTCCGTCACTTTCGGGCAATAGAAAATCTTCAAATGTTTCAAAAATGGCCACTTCTCAAGGAACGCGATAGTGGAGAGCCCCGACAAGTTATGAAGCCAGGCTGTCGTGATATTTGGATTATCTGACATCAGGTTTACAGTTTCGATCTTTGTGTCGGCGATCTGGATGGAACAAATGCTGCCACAACTGTTCACGACCTCCTCATCATAGCCGATGATCCCCAGATGTTCCAACGAGGCGTTGTCGCCGATGAACGCGCGAAGCTTGCCACTGCCATCGGCCCGGGCTGACAGGAAGCGCAAAGACGGAAAATCGACTCGCGTGAAATAGATCGGATGCTTGTCGAGCCAAATATAGTCCAGCCTACAGGGCGGCCCGTCATAGGATTTGCAGCTCGACTTGGTGCCGAACATCGAAAAGCCGAAAGCGATCTCGGGAAAAAGGGTGCTAAGTTCAGCGCTGAGCTCGCCTTCAAAATTGATATAGTTCAGCCCGAATTGCTTGAATCTCTCAACCCAGGACGCGACACGGCTCTTGTCTCTAACCCTGAACTGCACGTTGGCATTTTGGTGATGGTATTGCTCTGCTTCCTCTTCGCCATAAAAGGCAAGCCTTGACGAGGGGTCCCAGCCCGGCGGTGGGCCGATATAGACGAGCTCACTAGCCGCGGGCACCTTAAGCATTCTCCGAAACCTCCTATCCTTGTGGGACCGTTACCAGATCAGCCCGTTTCCACACAGCCTCCACCCTCTCGCGGCATTCGGAATTTTTGCTGATGGGCAAGGCACCGGCGACCTACCGCGAGCCGGAAGGACCGGTTCGTGGGAGGGTACCATGCGTTAGATTCTATCCACTAGCAGCCGATCACGCGACAACAGCGTGATGTCGCTCCCGAGGAGCTGTTTGTAACCCATTTTGCTAGTCATTTTTGGCATGGCTGCAGAAAAGCATATTGGCCTGCAGGCGGCAATCAGGACGGCGGACGGACGAGGCTAAGGCTGGAAAAGCTCCAATTCTTTGAGCCATTTGTCGAGTAGGGCCGTGGAAAACCTCTGGAACAGCCACTCGAACGT
>NZ_JAAKZG010000050.1 GCF_011045115.1 Mesorhizobium zhangyense | reverse complement strand
AACAGGGGGGATGCGTGATGGACAAGACCGCTCTTCAACAAGCGCTCGACCAGCTCGACCAGGCCGTGGCCGCGGTGCGGCTCGGCGTGCAGGATCTGGCCAACGCGCCGGCGGCCGCCGATGCGGCGGGTGGCGTCGCCCATGCCGTCTCCGGCGGGGCGATCGACCCCTTCGTCTTCCGCTTCGCCATCTTCGTGCTGGCGATCTTCGTCGGCTACTACGTGGTGTGGTCGGTGACGCCGGCGCTGCATACGCCGCTGATGGCCGTCACCAACGCCATCTCGTCGGTCATCGTGGTCGGCGCGCTTCTGGCCGTCGGCATCTCGGCAGCGGGCCTGGCGACGGGCTTCGGCTTCGTCGCCCTGGTGCTCGCCTCGGTCAACATCTTCGGCGGCTTCCTCGTCACCCAGCGCATGCTGGCCATGTACAAGAAGAAGGACAAGTGACGTGAACGCCAACTTCGCTTCCTTCCTCTACCTCGTCTCCGGCATCCTGTTCATCCTGGCGCTGCGCGGCCTGTCGCATCCGACGACCAGCCGCCAGGGCAACACCTACGGCATGATCGGCATGGGCATCGCCATCGTCACGACGCTGGCTCTGGCCACGCCGTCTATCGGCGGGCTCGGCCTGATCGTCGTCGGCCTCGCCATCGGCGGCGGCATCGGCGCGATCACCGCGCGCCGCATCGCCATGACCTCGATGCCGCAGCTTGTCGCCGCCTTCCACTCGCTCGTCGGCATGGCCGCGGTCATGGTCGCTGCTGCGGCCATGTATGCGCCGGAAAGCTTCGGTATCGGCACCGTCGGGGCCATTCACGGCCAGGCGCTGGTCGAAATGAGCTTGGGTGTCGCCATCGGCGCCATCACGTTCACCGGCTCGGTCATCGCCTTCCTCAAGCTCGACGGCCGCATGTCGGGCAAGCCGATCATGCTGCCCGGCCGCCACTTCATCAATGCCGCCCTCGGCATTGCGCTGGTGGTGCTGATCATCCTTCTCGTCACGACACAGAGCTACACGCTGTTCTGGCTGATCGTGGTCGCTTCGCTGGCGCTCGGCGTGCTGCTGATCGTGCCGATCGGCGGTGCGGACATGCCGGTTGTCGTCTCCATGCTCAACTCCTATTCGGGTTGGGCAGCGGCTGCTCTCGGCTTCACGCTCGGCAATCTGGCGCTGATCATCACCGGCGCGCTGGTCGGTTCGTCGGGTGCGATCCTGTCCTACATCATGTGCAAGGGCATGAACCGCTCCTTCATCTCGGTCATTCTCGGTGGCTTCGGCGGCGAGACGGCGGCAGCGGGTGCCGACGACGGCATCGAGCGCACGGTCAAGCAGGGTTCGGCAGACGATGCCGCCTACCTCATGATGAACGCGCAGAAGGTCATCATCGTGCCGGGCTACGGCATGGCGGTTGCACAGGCGCAGCATGCGGTCCGCGAAATGGCCGACAAGCTGAAGGCTGCCGGCGTCGAAGTGAAATACGCCATCCATCCGGTCGCCGGCCGCATGCCGGGCCACATGAACGTGCTGCTGGCCGAGGCCAATGTGCCCTACGACGAGGTCTTCGAGCTCGAAGACATCAACTCCGAGTTTGCACAGGCCGACGTGGCTTACGTCATCGGCGCCAACGACGTCACCAACCCGTCGGCGCGCGACGACAAGACGTCGCCGATCTACGGTATGCCGATCCTCGACGTCGACAAGGCCCGCACCTGCCTGTTCGTCAAGCGCTCGCTCGGCTCCGGCTACGCCGGCATCGACAACACGCTGTTCTACAAGGACGGCACCATGATGCTGCTCGGCGACGCCAAGAAGATGACCGAGGAAATCGT
>NZ_JAAKZG010000005.1 GCF_011045115.1 Mesorhizobium zhangyense | reverse complement strand
TTACTTTTTGCCCCTTGATCCAGCTTTTCATCGGCAGTGTCTTTCCGGGGCAAGAAAGTAAACTGTCCCCGGCGCTCTTTCACTCCACCCGCTTGCCTGCCTGATCGAACCAATGCAGCTTTTCGGCCTTGGCGACGACACGCAATTCGTCGCCGGGTTTGGCTGTAGCGCGGCCCGCGACACGCACCACGATCCGCTGACCGCCAGCGGCGCAGTATAGAAAGCTTTCCGAACCTACGGGCTCGACCGCTTCCACCTTTGCCGGCAGCACGACCGCACCTTTCGGCACATCCGGCCCGAAGGCGACATCGGCATCTTCCGGGCGAACGCCAAGCGTGACGGCATCGGCCGGGCCAGCGATGCCGACAGGCGAACCGTCGCTGAACGTCGAGCCGTTCGATCCTGCCTGCACTGCAAGCAGGTTCATCGGCGGCGCGCCGATAAAGCTGGCGACAAAGGTCGAGGCCGGTTTTTCATAGATGTCGAGCGGGTTGCCGGACTGTTCGACCAGACCACCGTTCATGACGACGAGAACGTCGGCCAGCGTCATCGCCTCGAGCTGGTCATGCGTGACATAGACCGACGTGACGCCGAGCGACCGCTGCAGGTTCTTGATCTCGACGCGCATCTGGCCGCGCAGCTTGGCATCGAGGTTGGACAACGGCTCGTCGAACAGGAACACCTTCGGGCTGCGCACGATGGCGCGGCCCATGGCGACGCGCTGGCGCTGGCCGCCGGAAAGCTCGCGCGGACGGCGATCGAGAAGATGCGACAGTTCAAGCGTCGTGGCGGCGGCTTTCACGCGCTTGTCGATCTCGTCTTTCGGCATGCCGCGATTTCGCAAGCCGTATGCCATGTTGTCGTAGACCTTCATATGCGGGTAGAGCGCATAGTTCTGGAACACCATGGCGATGTCGCGTTCGGCCGGGCCGACCGTGTTGACGGTTTTCGTATCGATTGCGACGGTGCCGGAGGAGATGGTTTCCAGCCCGGCTATCATGCGCAGCAGCGTGGACTTTCCGCAGCCGGACGGGCCGACCAGCACGCACAGCGCCTTATCGGGAATGGCGATGGAAACGCCCTTAACCGCCTCTATGCCGCCGGCATAGACCTTCTTCACATCGTTGAGATCGACGGTAGCCATTATTTCTCCGTATCGACGAGGCCGCGCACGAACCAGCGCTGCATCAGGACGACGACGAGGATTGGCGGGATGATGGCCAGCATGCAGGTGACCATGACGAGGTGCCATTCCGTGTCGGCGTCGGCAAAGGAAATCATCTTGCGAAGCGCGATGACGATGGTGTTCATGTCGTTGCGGTTGGTGACCAGCAGCGGCCAGAGATACTGCGTCCAGCCATAGATGAACTGGATGACGAACAGCGCGGCTATATTCGTCTTCGACAGCGGCAGCAGGATATCCTTGAAGAAGCGGAACGGTCCGGCTCCGTCGACGCGCGCCGCCTCGACCAGTTCGCCGGGGATGGTCATGAAGAACTGGCGAAACAGCAGCGTTGCCGTCGCAGACGCCATCAGCGGCAGGGTGAGACCGGCATAGGTGTCGATCAGGCCGAGATCGACCATCACCTTGTAGGTCGGCAGGATGCGGACCTCGACCGGCAGCATCAGCGTGATGAAGATCAGCCAGAAGAAGGTCATGCGGAAGGGAAAGCGGAAAAACACGATCGCATAGGCCGACACGATCGAAATCACGATCTTGCCGATTGCGATCGCCAGCGCCACGACCGTCGTGTTGTAGAGCAGCGTGCCGACCGACACGCCACCGATACGGCCGATGCCGCCGAAAAGTGCGGTAGAATAATTCTCCCAGAAGCGGTCGCCGGGCAGCAGCGGCAGCGGCGGGCGCAGGATCGTCTGCAGCGAATGGGTCGACGCCACGAATGTGTAATAGATCGGGAATGCGACGATCAGGATGCCGAGGATCAGCACGGCATGGGCGATGAAGGTGCGGATGGGGGATGAGCCGATCATCGTGCGCTACCCATAATGCACCTTCTTTTCCACGAAGCGGAACTGGAAGGCGGTCAGGCCGATCACGATCACCATCAGGATCACCGACTGCGCCGCCGAGTCACCGAGGATCAGGTTGACGAAGCCGTCATTGTAGACCTTGTAGACCAGCGTCTCGGTAGCCTTGCCCGGCCCGCCGCCGGTGACGGCGTGGATGATGCCGAAGGTATCGAAGAAGGCGTAGACCGTGTTGACAACGAGAAGGAAGAACGTCGTCGGCGCCAGCAGCGGAAAGACGATCGTCCAGAAGCGTTTCGTCTCGCCGGCGCCGTCGATTGCCGCCGCCTCGATCAGCGTCTTGGGAATGGCCTGAAGCCCAGCGACGAAGAACAGGAAATTGTAGCTGATCTGCTTCCACGAAGCGGCTGTCACGACCAGAACCATGGCGTCCGTGCCGTCGAGCAGCGGGTTCCAGTCGAAACCCAGCCAGCGCAACCCATAGGCGAGCGTGCCGATCGACGGGTTGAACAGGAACAGCCACAGCATGCCGGCAATGGCCGGGGCCACCGCATAGGGCCATATCATCAGCGTGCGATAGATGCCGCGTCCGCGAATGACCTTGTCGGCCATCACCGCCAGCAGCAGGGCCACCGCCATGGAAACGAAGGCCGTGGCTATGGAGAAGACCACCGTGACCTTGAGCGAATTCACATAGTTTGGATCGGAAAGGACCCGCGCGAAATTGTCGAACCAGACGAATTTCGAATTCAACCCGAACGGGTCTTCGCGCAGCATCGACTGGTAGAGCGCCTGCCCCGCCGGCCAATAGAAGAAGACCGCCGTGATGGCGAGTTGTGGCGCGACCAGGAGATAGGGCAGGACCTTGTTGGGGAAAGTAACGCGTGGGGACAGGGCTTCCTCCTTGCCGGAATGCCCCTCATCCGCCTGCGGGGCTCCAGCGTTTATACCCCTCCCCCCGTTTGTCACGGGGAGAGGGTAAGGGTGAGGGGCAGACTTCTTAGTTGCCGATGGCCTGCTTGATTGCGGCATTGCCGCGTTCGACGGCCTTGTCGAGCGCCTGCTGGGCGGTCTGGTCGCCGGCCAGCATCTTCTCGAACTCCTCGTTTTCGATGTCGCGGACCTGCGGCAGGTTGGCCAAGCGCACGCCCTTCGAATTCTCGGTCGGCGCCTTGCCCATCATCTGCTTGATCGGGATTTCGCGGGCCGGGTTCTTGTCATAGAAGCCGTCAGCCTTGGTCTTCTCGTAGGCTTCGAGCGTTACCGGCAGATAGCCGGACACCTGATGCAGGCGGGCCTGGATTTCGGTCGTGGACAGGAAGTTGAAGAAGGCGGCTACGCCCTTGTATTCCTCGTCCGACTTGCCGGCGAAGACCCAGAGGCTGGCGCCACCGGGAATGGTGTTCTGCGGCGCTCCCTGAGCTTCCGGCTCGTAGGGCAGCGAACCAGTGCCGAAGTTCATGCCCGACTTGACGACGTCGCCGAGACCGCCCGAGGATTCGGTGAAGATGCCGCATTCGCCGGCAAGGAAGATCTGCTTGGCTTCGGAAGTGCGGCCGCCATATTTGAACGTGCCGTCCTTGGCGAGGTCGGCCAGTTCCTGGAAGTGCTTCACGAAGATCGGCGAATTGATCTTGAGCTCGACATCGAGACCGGCGAGGCCGTTCTCGTTGGTGCCGAAGGAAACATTGTTCCAGGCCGCAAAGTTTTCGGTGTGAATCCAGGTCAGCCAGGTCGTGGTGAAGCCGCAAGGTGCCGCGCCGCTGGTCTTGATCTTCTTGGCCGCGTCCCACACTTCCGGCCACGTCTTGGGCGGGTTGTCGACGTCGAGACCGGCCTTCTGGAAGATGTCCTTGTTGTAATAGAGGATGGGCGAAGACGAATTATACGGGAAGGACAGCATGGTGCCGTCCGGCTTCGAATAATAAGCGACGATGCCCGGAAGATACTGGCTCTTGTCGAAAGGCTTGCCGCCCATGGAGAGAATGTCGGCTACCGGCTTGATCGCGCCTTCAGCGGCCATCATGACGCCCGTGCCGGCATCGAACACCTGCATGATCGCCGGCGGCTGCTTGGCGCGGTAGGCGGCAATGCCGGCGTTCAGCGTCTCCGGGTAGGTTCCCTTGAAAACGGGAGTGACCTTGTACTCGCTCTGGCTCTCGTTGAATTCCTTGGACAGCGTTTCGACGACCTCATTGTTGGCGCCGGTCATGGCATGCCACCAGGAAATCTCGGTCACGGCGAATGCGGACGATGTCGAAAGCAGGGTGAATGACGCGGCTATACCGGCCGCAACGCCTTGAAATTTCATGTTTCTCTCCCGTTTTTACTTGGCGAAGGTTTAGGTTCGCAACCGGGAGTATCGGTCGATTGTGACAGTGCGACAACCGTTTTGTTACGCTTCGATGAATTTCGTCTCAGTTTCGTGTGGATTTCGTTTCCCTGCGTTGTTCGCTCCAGGCGTTTTCGTAAGCCGGCTTTCGAAAGGGGCCGCGCTTTGCCGGGAAACGCTCCGCGTTCGGCAAAAGCAACGCCCACAGGTTGAAAGCAAATTTAACTGATCCTTCAATCATATGCAGCTAATATTCAACATTACCTTGTTTATTTCCAATAGATTGGGTTAATTGAGAAATGCTGACAGTCTACAACTGTATCGTGAATGAGCATGATCTGAGGCTTGTCGCGCTCGCCGCGCTCATTTGCGCAATATCGTCGTTTTCAGCAGTCAAGTTGCTCCATCACGTCGGTCAGTCCAGAAACGGAAACCGGCTTGCCTGGCTGATGATTTCAGCAACGGCCACCGGCTTCGGCATCTGGGCCACCCATTTCATCGCAATGCTTGCATTTTCGCCCGGCATCCCGAATGCCTACAATGTCGAGCTTTCCGCCCTTTCGCTCGCTGCCGCCGTGTTTCTGACGGCTGCCGGCATGTGGGTGGCCACGTTGCGCGGCGGCATCGATTACTATCTCGTGGGCGGCGCCTTGCTTGGCGCCGGCATCGCGTCGATGCACTTTGTCGGCATGGCCGCTTTCGAAGTGCAGGGCCGGATCGTCTGGGACCAGCTTCTTGTCGCCATTTCCCTGCTGGCTGGAATAACGCTGGCAGCGCTGTCGCTCCTTGTCGTACTCCGCCGCCCGTCGACGCTGGCGACACTCGGCGGCGCCGTGCTTCTGACGCTCGCCATCTGCACCCTGCATTTCATCGCGATGGCCGCAGTCTCGATCATTCCGGATTCTTCGGTCGAGATTTCCGAATCCACGATCGAGCCCGTGTCGCATGCCTTCGCCGTTGCCGCCGCAAGCCTGGTGATCCTCATTCTGTCTGGCATTGCGCTGTCGATCGATCTGCGTTTCCGCCGCCAGAAGATTGAAGCGGAGCGCATGCACGGCTTGGCCAATGCCGCAGTCGAGGGGTTGATCGTCTGTGACGGCGCGCGCATCGTCAGCGCCAACAACAGCATTGCCACGTTGACCGGTCAGCCGGTCGAGACGCTCAACGCCATGCAACTTGCCAACCTCTTTGGCGAGCGCACCGCCTCCAACCTGCCGGAATTCGGCGAGCAGGCGCAGGAAGCGGAACTGAAAGGCCGCGACGGAGAAAGCATCCCCGTCGAACTCATCGCCCGGCGCATCGACTATTGTGGCAAGCCGCATACCGTGGTCGCCGTTCGCGACATCCGCGAACGCAAGACGGCAGAGCAGGAAATCCTTCGCCTCGCCCATTTCGATCCGCTCACCGGGCTTGCCAACCGCAGGAATTTTTCCGGCCGGCTCGACGCCGAGATCGCCGCCATGAAACTGAGCGGGAAAGGCAACCATCTGGCGCTCTTGCTGCTCGATCTCGACCGGTTCAAGGAAGTGAACGACCTGTTCGGGCATGGCGCGGGTGACGCCATGCTGCAAACCGTCGCGCGCTGTGTCTCAGGCGTTCTGCGCAGCGGGCAGTTGCTCGCGCGCCTCGGCGGCGACGAGTTCGCCATCATTGCTCCCAACCTCTCGGACCCTCAGGCTGCCGGCCGCATTGCCGACGACGTGCTGGCGGCCATGCGCGAGGAGAACAGGCGCTCCATCGGCGGCGGTCTGGTTTCGACCAGCATCGGCATTGCGCTTTATCCCCGGGACGCCGACGACCAGACCGCCCTTATCAGCCATGCCGACACCGCGCTCTACCGCGCCAAGGCAGAAGGCAAGGATACGTACCGTTATTTCGAAGCGTCGATGGGTGCCGAAGCGCGCGACAAGCGCGTGATGGAACACGAACTGCGCCAGGCGATCGCGCGCGACGAATTCTATCTGGTCTACCAACCGCAGAAGGAAATCAGCAGCGGAAAGATGCTCGGCTTCGAGGCTCTCATCCGCTGGCAGCACCCGGAACACGGCGAAGTTTCGCCGGCCATGTTCATCCCGGTTGCGGAAGACAGCGGCGTCATCGTCCAGATCGGCGAATGGGTGCTGGCAACGGCTTGCCAGGAGGCTGCCGGCTGGAAAAACCCGCTTTCGGTGGCGGTCAATGTCTCGGCGGTGCAGCTTCACAATCCGCATTTCAGCCGCAAGGTTCACGAAGTCCTCGTTCACACTGGCCTCGCACCCGGTAGGCTCGAACTGGAAATCACCGAAACGGCCCTCGTGAAGGACATGCCGCGCGCGCTCGCAACGCTCAGGCAGATCAAGGCGCTGGGCGTGCGGGTGGCCATGGACGATTTCGGAACCGGCTATTCCTCGCTCTCGAACCTGCGCGCCTTCCCCTTCGACAAGATCAAGATCGATGGTTCCTTCATCAAGTCAGTGGACACCAACGGCCAGGTCGCGGCGATCGTGCGAGCCGTTCTCGGCCTTGGGCGCGGCCTCGGACTGCCGGTGCTGGCGGAAGGCGTCGAAACGCTCGGCGAACTGAAATTCCTGGATGCCGAGGACTGCCAGATCGGACAGGGCTTCTATCTCGGCAAGCCGGGTCCGATCGAAATGTTCAGCGAACTGACCGGCGTACCGGTCACGGCGCCAGTCCAAACCGCCACGGCCGGACGTAAGGCCCGTGTCCCCGTGCTTCAGCCGATCGTGCTGCGGTCAGTCTGACGCGCCCATTGCCGCTTCGATGAGTTTGGCCGCATCCGGGCTCGACCATTCGGCCGGGCCGTTCATATTGGCGAGCAGGCAGCCTTCGCCATCGACCAGCAGCGTCACCGGCAGGCCGAGCGCCAGGCCGCGCTTCTTGAGATCGTTGAACAGGTCGAGCGTGTTGTCGCGGTAGAGCGCCAGCGTATCCACACCGATCTCGGAGAGGAACTTCTTCGGCTTTTCGTCATCGCCGGTATCGACATTGACGGCGACGACCTCGAATTTGTCGCTGCCCTTTTCCTTTTGCAGCGCATTGAGCGCCGGCATTTCGGCGCGGCATGGCGCGCACCATGTCGCCCACAGATTGATCAGCAGCGTCTTGCCGGCATGGTCGGCCAGCGTCATCGGCTTGCCGTCGGGAGACTTGAAGGCAAGGCCCTTCAGCGATTGCGGCGGGTCGGCTGGCAGCATGGCTGCGACTTCGCCTTTTGCTGCCGCACCCACCACCTTGGCCTTGTCGGTCTTTGCCGCGCAGACGGCATTGTCGGCAGTGTTTTCGGGAGCGGCAGGGGCAACAGTCACCTGCTGCGGCGCTGAAGCCGGAGCCTTGTTGCCAGACAAGGTAACGCTGGCATATACCACCACCGCGCCGGCAAATGCGCCTGCAATCGCTGCCGTGACCAGCAGGCGCGCGGTCGGTATGAGTTTCTTTCCGTCAGCCATTCACTTTTTTCTCCGGAGCCCGGTTATCACGATGAGCGACAAGAAGGCCAGCAACGCGATGTGGGGCGGACGATTTGCCTCGGGCCCTGCGGCGATCATGGAGGCGATCAACGCCTCGATCGGCTTCGACAAAAAGCTCTACGCGCAGGACATCCGAGGCTCGATCGCTCACTCCGAAATGCTCGCGGAAACGGGCATCATTGAGGAGAAAGATCAAGAAAAAATCGCTCACGGCCTGAACACGATTTTGAAAGAGATCGAGAGCGGAAAGTTCGAATTCTCGACCCGGCTGGAAGACATTCACATGAATGTCGAGGCGCGTCTTGCCGAACTGATCGGCCCGGCCGCCGGCCGCCTGCACACGGCGCGCTCGCGTAACGATCAGGTGGCGGTCGATTTCCGGCTCTGGGTCAAGGACGAGTTCCATCGCGTCGCCGAAGCGCTGAAGGGACTGATCGAAGCGTTCCTCAAGCGCGCCGAGGAACATGCCGCCACCGTAATGCCCGGCTTCACCCATCTGCAGACGGCCCAGCCGGTAACCTTCGGCCACCACTGCATGGCCTATGTCGAGATGTTTGCCCGCGACCTTTCCCGCGTCCGCGACGCCATCGAGCGCATGGACGAGAGCCCGCTGGGTGCTGCGGCCCTTGCCGGCACCGGCTTCCCGATCGACCGCTTCCGCACCGCCAAGGCGCTCGGCTTCCGTGAGCCGACCCGCAATTCGCTCGACAGCGTTTCAGACCGCGACTACGCGCTGGAATTTTTGGCCATCGCCGCGATTTCGGCGACCCATCTGTCGCGGCTGGCCGAAGAGATCGTCATCTGGTCGACGCCGCAGTTCGGCTTCGTGCGGCTGTCCGACAGCTTTTCGACCGGCTCGTCCATCATGCCCCAGAAAAAGAACCCCGATGCCGCCGAACTGGTGCGGGCCAAGACCGGCCGCGTCAACGGCCACCTGATCGGCCTTCTGACGGTGATGAAGGGCCTGCCGCTGACCTATTCCAAGGACATGCAGGAAGACAAGGAAGCCGTGTTCGACGCCGCCGAGACGCTCGACCTGATGCTCGCCGCCATGACCGGCATGGTCGGCGACATGCAGGTGAACGAGGCCGCGATGAAGAAGGCTGCCGGTTCCGGCTATTCGACCGCGACCGACCTTGCCGACTGGCTGGTGCGCACGCTCGGCCTGCCCTTCCGCGAGGCCCATCACGTCACCGGCCGCGCCGTTGCGCTGGCGGAAAGCAAGAAAGTCGGGCTGGAAAAGCTGACGCTGGAAGATTTGCGCTCGATCCATGACGGCATCACCGCCGATATCTTCTCGGTGCTTTCGGTGCAGAACTCGGTGAAGAGCCGCACCTCTTTCGGCGGCACGGCGCCCGCCGAGGTCCGCCGCCAGATCCGCTACTGGAAAAAGCGCATCGCCAAGGCATGAGGACCTAGCGCATGGTTCGAGGCTCCCGTTTTGGGAGCTTCGATCATGCGCCCAACCGCTATTATCGCCCCGCCACGACTGGTATGATGGTTTCATATGCCGGTCCATCAAACGGACGGCGGGTGATAGCGATGTTGGAAACCGACAAGGTATTCGCCGGCTCGATCCCGGAAAATTACGATCGCTATATGGTGCCGTTGATTTTCGAGCCGTTCGCCGCAGATCTTGCGCGACGGGCAGCGTCCTTGTCGCCGAGCGCGGTTCTGGAAACCGCCGCGGGTACCGGGGTCGTCACCCGCGCACTGGCGCCAAAGCTGCCCCCCGACGCAAGCTATGTCGTTACCGACCTCAACCAGCCGATGCTCGACCACGCCGCGTCGCGACAAGGTCCCGACAGCCGCGTCCAATGGCGCCAGGCGGATGCTTTGGCGCTGCCGTTTGAAAATGCGGCCTTCGATCTCGTTTGTTGTCAGTTCGGCGCGATGTTCTTTCCCGACCGCCCGTCTGCCTACCGCGAAGCCAGACGCGTCCTGAAACCCGGCGGACATTTCCTGTTCAACGTATGGGATCGCATCGAGGAGAATGTATTTGCCGATGAGGTGACCAATGCTCTCGCAGAGATTTTTCCGAACGATCCGCCGCGCTTCCTGGCCCGCACGCCGCATGGCTACCACGATATCGCACTGATCCGCAGCGAACTGGAGGGCGCAGGTTTCTCCAGCGTGGTGATCGAAACGCGAGCCGAACAAAGCCGTGCCTCCTCACCGCGTATTCCGGCCGTTGCCTATTGCCAGGGAACTGTCCTTCGCAGCGAAATCGAGGCCAGGGACGCGGGAAAGCTGGAAGCTGCAACCGACCATGCCGCATCGGCGATTGCGGACAGGCATGGCAGCGGCGCGGTTGCCGCCAAAATTCAGGCTCACGTAATCGTGGCTGCGGTCTAGGTCCCATCCAGCCCTGCTGAACTTTTAGCCGCTTGATTTGCCGGGGTGCAAAGGCCAAAGAATTTAGCTAGAAGCAGGCAACGTATTTCTCACGGACGGATGACAGGATGACCGGCAGCAGACTTCTCACCACGCTCGTGCTTCTGGCCGCGATCGGCGCAGTTTCGGCCTGCGGGCGCAAGTCGGGGCTCGACACGCCCTATGAAGCTGCCGTGCAGGCCCGCAAGGACGCGCAGAAGGCCAATGAGCAGCCGCTGCCGCCGGAGCCGAAGAAACCGGTCGCGGACAAGCCCTTCCTCCTCGACAAGCTGCTCTGACCGGACCAAGCCAGTGAACCATTTCGACTATCGCGACGGCGTGCTCCACGCCGAGGACGTGCCCCTGCCCGCTATCGCGGCTGCCGTCGGCACGCCCTTCTATTGCTATTCCACCGCAACTTTGACCCGCCACTACCGCGTGTTCAGCGAGGCCTTTTCAAGCCTCGACAGCCTCGTCTGCTATGCGCTGAAGGCTAACTCCAACCAGGCCGTACTGACGACGCTGGCCAAGCTGGGTGCGGGCGCCGACGTGGTTTCCGAAGGTGAGCTGCGCCGCGCCTTGGCGGCGGGCATTCCCGGCAGGAAGATCCTGTTTTCCGGCGTCGGCAAGACGGCGCGGGAAATGGATTTCGCGCTGGCAGCCGACATCCTTTGCTTCAACGTCGAGTCCGAGCCGGAACTCGAGCTGCTTTCGGCGCGCGCTGTCGCTGCCGGCAAGGTCGCGCCGATCTCGCTGCGCATCAACCCGGATGTCGATGCCAAGACCCATAAAAAGATCTCGACCGGGCTGGCCGAAAACAAGTTCGGCATACCGCGCCAGCGGGCGCGCGAGGTCTATGCCCGCGCCGCCCAACTGCCCGGCTTGAAGATCACCGGCATCGATATGCATATCGGCAGCCAGATCACCGAGCTGCAGCCTTTCGACGATGCCTTCGCGCTGCTGGTCGAACTCGTCGGCATGCTGCAGGCCGACGGCCATGCCATCGAACATGTCGACCTCGGCGGCGGGCTCGGCATTCCCTACAAGACCGACAACTCGCCGCCGCCCCTTCCCGATGCCTATGCCGCGATCGTGAAGAAGCACGTCACCAAGCTCGGGCTGAAGGTGATGTTCGAGCCCGGACGGCTGATCGTCGGCAATGCCGGCATTCTGGTGTCGGAAGTGATCTATGTGAAGGAAGGCGACGCCAAGAACTTCCTGATCGTCGATGCGGCGATGAACGACCTGGTTCGCCCGACCCTATACGATGCCTTCCACGACATCCGCCCGGTGGTGCAGCCGCCAGCCGACACGCCGCGCATGAAGGTCGATATCGTCGGCCCGGTCTGCGAGACCGGCGATTTTCTTGGCCTCGACCGTGATCTGCCGCGCCTGAAGGCCGGTGACCTGATCGCCGTCGGCACGGCCGGCGCCTATGGCGCGGTACAGGCAGGCACTTACAACACCAGGCTTCTGGTGCCGGAAGTGCTGGTCAATGGCGATGCTTTCCATGTCATCCGCCCGCGCCAGACCTATGACGAGCTGATCGGCTTGGATTCGGTGCCCGACTGGCTCTGATGCGCTCGCGCGGTGATCGGCGCGGAAAAGCCCGCCGATCACGATTTCGTACCATGCCTCGTCTTTGCCGTGTTTGCTGCTATTCTTTTCCATGAGAGCGCACATGCGGTGCGAGTCTCGTTTGGAAAGGTTGATGGCGGAAACACCGGCAACGAACAGCGCACAGAGTTTCGCCCGGCGCCTTGGCCGCGCCCGGTTCACCACGCTGGCCTCCATGACGGTGGAACGTGGCTGGCCACTGGCATTGCCGCTGCTTGTCGTCGTCAGCCTGTTCCTCAGCCTTTCCTGGCTCGGCGTCTTCCGCCTCCTGCCCGATTTGCCGCGCTTCGGCCTGCTGGCCTTGTTCGCCATTGCAGGCGTTGCCGCACTCTATCCGCTGCGCTTCTTCCGCCGTCCTTCCGCCGCCGAGATCGACCGTCGCATCGAAGCGGCGAATGAACTGCCACATACGCCGGTGCTGGTGCAGACAGACCGGCCGAGCGGAAAGGTCAGCGAGTTTTCGCAGGCGCTGTGGCGCGAGCACCAGAAGCGGATGGCCGAAAGCCTTGGCGATGTCGGCAGCGACATGCCGCGCACCCGCGTGCCGGAGCGCGACCCGTGGGGCTTGCGCGCTGCAGCCGCGCTGCTATTCGTCACCGCCTTCGCCTTCTCCTATGGCCCGCTCGGCGGACGCCTTGGCGACGCCTTTCAGGCCGGCGCGATCGCCGAGACCATTCCGCCGCGTATCGATGCCTGGGTGACGCCGCCTGCCTATACCGGCAAGGCGCCGGTGTTCCTGACTGCCGACGCCAACCGGCAGAACCCGACCTTCACCGTACCGCAGGGCAGCGAGGTTTCACTGCGCGTGACCGGCGGCGCCGGCGACGAGGCGCTTTCCTACGCCGATGCCGGCGGCACCACCCGCGACATCGAGCCGAAGGCGGGTGCTGCACCTGCCCCGGCCAAGCCGATTGCCGCCGGCGCACCGGCAGTGGCGCGTCAATTTGCCGGCAAGCTCGACAAGGACGGCGTGCTCAGCCTGAAATCCGGCGAGAAGGAGCTGCAGAGCTGGACCTTCGCCGTCATCCCCGACAAGCCGCCGGTGATCCGCTTCGTCGGCGAGCCCAAGCGCGCGGTCAACGGCGCGCTGGAACTCAATTACGAGATCGTCGACGATTACGGCGCGGCTTCCGCCAAGGCTGAGTTCGCGCTGGCCGACGAACAGGCCAAGGATGCGCATCCGCTCTACAAGGCACCCGAAATGCCGCTGACGGTGCCGCGCCGCGGCAGCGGCACGGCTGCCGCCAAGGTCTCGCGCGACCTGACCGACCATGTCTGGGCCGGCAGCACGGTCAAGCTGACGCTGAAGGCAACGGACGACGCCGGACAGGAAGCCACCAGCGAAACCAAGACGCTGGTGCTGCCGGAGCGGCCCTTCTCCAACCCGCTGGCCAAGGCCGTGGTGGAACAGCGCCGCATCTTCTCGCTCGACACGAACAAAAAATCCTATGTGCTGGAGCTGATCGACGCCATCACGCTGCGGCCCGAAGACACGATCCAGAACATGGCCAACTTCCTCGGCTTGATGGTCGGCAGCACACAGTTGAAGATGGCCGAGAGCGACGACCAGCTGCGCGCCACCGCCGACTATTTCTGGGAAATGGCGCTGGCGATCGAGGACGGCGCGCTTTCGTCCGCTGAAAAGCGCCTGCGCCAGGCGCAGGAGGCGTTGAAGCAGGCGCTTCAGAACGGCGCCAGCGACGAAGAGATCGACAAGCTCATGAAAGAGCTGCGCCAGGCGATGAACGACTTCCTGCGCGAATTCGCCGAGCGGGCCAAGCGCGACCCGAACATGGCCCAGCAGCAGATGCCGCAGAACGGCCAGGAACTGCGCCAGAGCGATCTCGAGCGCATGATGGACCAGATCGAGAATCTGGCCAAATCAGGCAACCGCGATCAGGCGCAGGAGCTTCTGTCCCAGCTTGAGAACATGATGAACAACCTGCAGGCGGGCCGCCAGCAGCAGCCCGGCCAGCAAGGCGACCAGAGCGAGATGCGCCAGCAGATGGACAAGCTGGGCGAGATCATGCGGCGCCAGCAGGAGATGATGAACGAGACCTTCCGCATGGACCAGATGCAGCGCGGAGAGCAGTCCGGCGAGCAGCAGGGCCAGCAAGGTCAACAGGGACAGGGTCAGCAAGGCCAGCAGGGCGAACCCGGCCAGCAAGGTCAGGGCCAGCAGGGGCAGGGTCAAGGCAATCAGGGCCGGCCGATGACGCCCGACGAATTCGCCGAGGCGCTGAAGCAGCTTCAGGAAGGCCAGGGCCAGTTGCAGAAGGATCTTCAGGGCCTGACCAAGGGGCTCGAAGGTCTCGGCATCCAGCCGGGCGAAGGTTTCGGCGAGGCAGGCGATGCGATGGGCCAGGCCGAAGGCGCGCTTGGCCAGGGCGAAGGCGAACGCGCCGTTGGCGAACAGGGCCGCGCGCTCGAAGCGTTGCGCAAGGGCGCGCAGGACATGATGCAGCAGATGCAGCAGGCCATGCAGGGCGAGGAAGGCGGCAGCGAGGAAGGCGGTCGCCAGCAGAACGCCGACCGCGACCCGCTCGGCCGGCCGCGAGCCACCACCGGCCCCGACTTCGGCAATTCGGTCAAGGTGCCGGACGAGATCGACGTGCAGCGCGCGCGCCAGATTCTCGATGCCATCCGCAAGCGGCTGGGCAACGCGCTCAGCCCCGAGCTGGAACGCAACTATCTCGAGCGCCTGCTCGAAATGCGCTGAGACGCACCTCGGCCCGCCTTCCTTACAAGACGTGCTTCAAGATGCACCGCGTGGCGTAGCCGCAGCATCCTTCGCGAGGTAGCGCTGATAGGCCGGCCTCTCCTGTAGCCTTGCCAGATAGTCGCGGAAAACCGGCTTGTCGGGAAAAGCCTTGAGAATGTTCGTGACGAAATAAATTCCGCTGCCGATCTGGGTGTCGGCAGCCGTGAACCTGTCTCCCGCAATGTAAGGCCGCGACGAGAGCGTCTTTTCCAGATGCTGGACCATGTCGTCATAGGCCCCGAAGGAGAAGCTGTTGCTGTTATATGTCCATCCTTGTGCCTTCGCGGCGATTGCCGGGTCGAAAACCGAATCCGAATAGACCAGCCAGGTCAGCCACGTCGCCCGAGCCTTTTCTCCGATCGCAGGAGCAAGCTCGGCTTGCGGAAAAGCCTCGCATAGATACATGCAGATGGCCGCACGCTCTGTCACGATCGTGCCGTCATGATCGATCGCCGGCACCTTCTTATTGGGTTGTATGGCGCGGTAACTTTCGGGCACGCCGCCGGGAGCGCGGATATCAATGATCTCGGTTTCGTAGGGCACACCGAGTTCCTCCAGAAGCCAATGAACGCCTGAAGAGCGCGACCAGGGCGCGTGGTAGAATTTCAGCATCGTTGCCTCCTCAACTCGTTTGATAAGGCATTCCTAGCATCCTCCTCCTGACAGCTTCTTGTCAGGAGGACTGTCGGGAGGTGGCATGACTGCATCACGAGCCGGGCGGCGGCACGGTGATCGTCAGTTGCGAGAAGAACGCTTCGCGGATGGCGTCGGCCATGCCGTTTATCGCCTCGCTGGTTGCCCCCGGCGCGCGGTGGAGCACTACATTCGACGCGTCGATATCACCAAACCCATCGGCAGCGGTCAGTTCGCGGCAATCGGGCGGAATATTGGAACGCGACACCGGCGCGATCGCCAACCCGGAAGCCACCGCGAGCTTGAGCCCGCTGGTCGTATCGCTGGTATAGGCGACGCGGTAGGGCAGCCCGCGATCCTCCAGTGACCTGAGCGCGAAATCCTTGCACCACCCCGCGCGGCTGTAGAGCGCGACCGGCAGCGGCGTCTCCTCGTGCAGGAGATGCAGGTTCGACGTCACCCAGACGGTCGGGTCGCGCATCAGCACTTCGCCGTCGGAAAAATCCTGCCATTCGAACACGACGGCGAGGTCGAGTTCGCCTGCTTCAAGCGCCACCATCTGCGAGGCGGAATGCGCGTATTTGACCGTGATCTCGACCTTGGGGTGCATCTTGGCGAATGCGCTCAGCGCCCGCGACAGGATCGAATAGCTGTATTCCTCAGGGATGCCGATGCGCACCGGGCCGTCGAGCGCTTCCGCCCGCATCGAGGCTGCCGTCTCGTCGAGCAGCGAGACGATGCGGCGGGCATTGACGATCAGGTCCTGGCCCTTGCGCGTCAGCGACACGCCACGCGAGCCGCGCTCGAACAGCACCTCGCCGATCATCGCTTCAAGCTTCTTGATCTGCATAGACACGGCCGACTGCGTGCGGCTGACGGTATCGGCCGCCTTGGTGAAATTGCCGGTTTCGGCCACCGCGACGAAGGTGCGCAGAAGATCGCTGTCGAGATGAATCGTCATGACGTCCAGCCATAAGCATTTCTCATGGCTGGCATCATTCCAATTCGTTTGAAACATGTCAATCGGACGGCGATAATCAACAACGAAACCGAAATGCATGCGCCGAGTCGGCAACAATCGACGCGGTCGGGCAAAAAGTCCTCACTCACCCGTAGTCCCAAAACAGGGGCCGCGGGTTCTTTTTGTCCATATGCCAGACGTTTTTTTAACTGCGCATCGCGAGCCGTGAACACCATGCAGAACCGTACCCTCCTCGGCATCATCTCCCTCTGCCTTGGCGTGATGGTGTTTTCGCTGCAGGACCCGGTCATCAAGGCTGTTTCCGGCCGCTATCCGCTGATGGAGGTGATGGCGATCCGCTCCATCGTCTCGCTGCCGATCCTCCTCATCATCGTCCACAAGGATGTCGGGCTGAGGGCGCTGTTTTCGCCGAACTACCGGCTGCTCGGCCTGCGCGCGGCAATCCTGTTCACCTCCTACACCGCCTATTATCTGGCGCTGGCAGCATTGCCGCTGGCCGATGCGATCGCGCTCTATTTCATGGCGCCGCTGTTCATCGTCATGCTGGCCCGCCCCTATCTCGGCGAGCACATTTCGTGGCCGAGCGCAGTCACTGCGGTCGTCGGGCTGATCGGCGTTCTGGTAATGGTCCGCCCCGGACAGGGTGTGTTCGAATGGGCGGCGCTGCTTTCCCTGCTTTCGGCCGGCCTCTACGGTTTTTCGCAGCTGATGGCGCGAAAGCTCGGCTCGGCGGAATCCTCGACCGTCATGAGCTTTTACCAGAACGGCGCCTATCTCATAGGTGCCGCCGTCCTCGGTTTTCTGTTCCAGACCATCGGCATGGAAAACGTCACCCATCCGAGCCTGAAATTTCTGGTGCGTCCCTGGATCTGGCCAACGCTGAGTGATTTCCTGCTGATGGCTTCCTGCGGCTTCATCGCTTCGGCCGGCATGATCCTGCTGTCGCAAGCCTACAGGCTGGCGCCGGCCAACATCGTCGCGACCTTCGAATACACCGGCATCCTGTGGGCACCGTTGTGGGGTTTTCTTTTCTTTGCCGAGGTGCCGCAGGCAGCGACGATAATGGGCGCGGCGTTGATCATCAGCGCCGGCCTTTTCGCGCTCAATGCGCGGCTGGGAACAAGGGCGCCAGCGTAGGAAAGCGGCCACAACACAGGGACTGCACTTTAATTAGCCTTGTCGCCGCCCTATCTGGCGTGAACCGCACTCGACCAGATGAGGCCGACCCCCTTGCCGAAAAAAACAAAAGCGACGAAGCGCGCCCTGCTTGTCGTCAATCCCAAGGCCAGGCGCGGCGGGGAAACCATCGCGCCTGCTCTCGACGTGCTCAAAGCGTCCGGCATCGAGGTCGTCGACATGACCGCCGGCAAGGACCAGCCGATAGACGAACTTATCCGCAAGCAGGCAACGGGATGCGACCTGGTCATCGTCGGTGGCGGCGACGGCACGCTGAATGCCGCAGCCCCCGCCCTGGTCGACCTCAAGCTGCCGCTTGGCGTGCTGCCGCTCGGCACCGCGAATGATTTTGCGCGCACGGTCGGCATTCCGCCCGATCCGGTCAAGGCAGCCGAGGTGATCGCGCAGGGCCTACTCACACCGATCGATCTCGGCGAGGTCAATGGCCACCTGTTCTTCAACGTCGCCAGCATCGGCTTCAGCGCCGAACTTGCCGCCGACTTGAGCGACAAGGCCAAGAAGCGCTGGGGCAAGCTGGGTTACGGCATCGTCGCGGCACGGCTGCTGGCGCGGTCAAGACTGTTCAGCGCCCATCTCGACCACGACGGCACGACCGAAAAGATAAGGACCCTGCAGATTTCCGTCGGCAACGGAAAGCACTATGGCGGCGGCATGACGGTCGAGGAAACGGCGACCGCCGACGACGGCAGGCTCGACTTCTACAGCCTCGAAGTCGACCATTGGTGGCGGTTGCTGGCGCTGCTGCCGAGCCTGAGACGCGGCACGCAAGGGCGCTGGGACGACGTGCGCGCCTTCCAGACGACGGAAGTGACGGTCCGCACCAGCCGCCCGCGCCCGGTCAACACCGACGGCGAATTGTGCACCACCACGCCGGCGCATTTCCGCATCAGGCCGAAGGCGCTCTCGGTGTTTGTGCCGAAGCGGAAATAAGCGTCAGGCGCGGGGAAGACCGGGATTCGTCTCCGTCATCGAACGCCGGTCCTTCATGACGCCCCACCACGCTCTGAGCCGCGGAAAATTCGCCAAGGCGGCATCGCCTTCCGGTGCAGCCGCGAAATACGCGACCATCGCACCGAGATGCAGGTCGGCAAGGCTCAAGGCGCTGCCGATCAAAAACCGCTCGCCCTCGGCCAGCGGTTCAAGTGCGGCAAGCACCTTGCCCGAAGCGGCAAGCCCATCGGCAATCACCGTCTCGTCCGGCGTTCTTCCAAGCGCTGCATTGAAGATCCGCTGCGAAAAGACCTGCCGCACCATCGGCCAATAGCCATAGGAATCGGCAATCGCGATGATTTGGCTCATCCGCGCCCTGGCCCGGACATCGGCAGGCTGAAGCGGCTTCCCGGCAAAGACCTCATCGACATAACGCGCAATCGCGGTGGTCTCGTAGAGCACGAAATTGCCGTGCTTCAGCGTCGGCACGCGCCCGAAGGGATGCAGTGCGAGATAGTCCGGCGGGATCGTCTCAGCGAAGGGGTCGATCTCGACATGCGTCCAGGAAACACCCTTCTCCACAAGCGCCATGCGCACGATGCGCAGATAGACGCTGTAGTGGTAGCCATAGAGCGTGACGGAGGCCACGCCTCAGGCGTCGCCCTTGACGACGCCGACGAAGGGCAGTTCGCGGAAGGCGTGGGCGACGTCCATGCCGTAGCCGACGACGAAATAGTCGGGACAGTCGAAGCCGACATAATCGGCATCGAGCTCAATCTTGCGGCGCATGCGCTTGTCCAGCAGCACGGCGATGGAGCAGCTTTTCGCGCCGCGCGACAGCATCAGGTCGCGGGTGAAGGACAGCGTCTTGCCCGATTCCAGAATGTCGTCGATGAGGAGAACGTCGCGGCCCCTCACCTCGTTGTCGATATCGCGCAGCACCCGCACCTCGCCGCTGGTGGTGCCCGCGCCATAGCTGGAAATGAAGATGAACTCGACTTCCGGCGACAGGCCGACATCGTGCATGGCGCGGATCAGGTCCGCAGCGAAAATGAACGAGCCCTTCAGCACCGAGATGACCAGCAGGTCGGTGTAGTCGTGCGCGGCGATCTCCTTGGCAAGCTCGAGATTGCGTCGGGCGATGGTCGAGGCGCTGAACAGCACTTCGATATCCTTGTCGCGGACAACCGGCATGTTTTAATCTCCGAAGGCGACCGAAACGGTCTTCACCCCGTTCTTAGGCACCTCGAGCCGGCTCGAAAAGGCAAATCTGCCGCCGGGGGCCAAAGGCTTGTCCGCTGTCCCCAGCTTGTAGCGCGCGATTGCGCCGTCGGTGCCGGTGACGTGGATCTCCAGCGGCGGCAAGCGCGCTGCCATATTGCCGCTGTTCGAGGCCTGGCCATCGACGAACAAAACAGGCCGAGCGCCGATAGTGTCGATCCGCGACGTGACGCCGGAAATGGTGAAGCCGGGTGCCGCTTGCGCCGTGCTCAGGAACGATGCCTGCCGCACCAATTCATGCCCGCCGGAAACCCAGAAGGCTGCGGCAGCGAGACCGAGGCCGAAAACCCAGAAGATCGGCCCGCCGCGCGATGCCAGGCGGCTCGCTGCGGGCTGCGCGGGATCGCGCAACAGCATGCCCATGCCATCGACAGGTGCTGCCGCAGGCGCGAAGGCTGCGGGCTCGGCTTCGGGCGCGACAGGTGCGCGGCGTGGCGGCGAAACAAGCTCGTAGTCGGCATCAACCACGTCCGCGGCATCATGCACAGGCCAAGCAATGACCGCCTCGACCGAGACGCCCGTCATGATTTCGCCGGAAACCGGGCGTGCGGTGCGACCCTCTGCCATAGCGGATGGGCTATCCTTTCGAACTTCCCCGATTCCGGAGGTAAACGGAATTGGTTAATGCTTCGCAACCGTGGGCGAATCAGGGCCGGATTTGACGTGAAAATTAACCAAAGGTTAACCATACAGGCCGATGGTCTTTTTGATGAACTGGCCGCAATGACGGCCCGCAAAACCCAAGGTTTTTACACTTGATCCGCTTCGAGAATGTCGGCCTGCGTTACGGGATGGGTCCGGAGATTCTCCGCGACATCACCTTCCAGCTCCCGGAGCGCTCATTCCAGTTCCTGAGCGGGCCGTCGGGCGCCGGCAAGACGACGCTGCTTCGCCTGCTGTTCCTGTCCCTGAAGCCGACGCGCGGGCTGATCTCGGTCTTCGGCAAGGACCGTTCGCGCATCACGCGCCAGGAACTGCCGCTGCTGCGGCGGCGCATCGGCGTGGTGTTCCAGGATTTTCGCCTGCTCGACCACATGACGACCTATGAGAACGTTGCCCTGCCCCTGCGCGTGCGCGGCCGCGAAGAAGCGAGCTACCGCAACGACGTCACCGAACTGCTGAAATGGGTCGGGCTTGGCGAACGCATGCACGTGCTGCCGCCGGTGCTGTCGGGCGGCGAGAAGCAGCGCGCCGCGATTGCGCGTGCACTGATCGAGCAGCCGGAGATCCTGCTGGCCGACGAGCCGACCGGCAATGTCGACCCGCCTCTGGCGCGGCGCCTGCTGCGGCTTTTCATCGAACTGAACCGGCTGGGAACGGCCGTGGTCATTGCAACCCATGATCTCGGCTTGATGGAGCAGGTCGACGCGCGGCGCATGATTCTGGCCAATGGAAGGCTCGATATCTATGACTGAGCTGCATCAGGCCACCGACGGCGACCACGAAGAGGAAACGATCGCCCGCCCGGTCCGCGCCCAGCGCAAGACAGCACCCATCGTGCCGCCGCAGAACATAGCCGGGCGCGCGCTGGTCTTCGTCATCGCCATCATGACCTTCCTGTCCTGCCTGACGCTCGGCGCGGTCACGCTGGTTCGTGACACGGCATCGATCTGGGAAAACCAGATTGCGCGCGAGGCGACGATCCAGATCAAGCCGGTCGACGGGCTGGACATGGATGCCGCCCTTGCCAATGCCGCCCGCATCGCCAGCGGCTTTGCCGGCGTGCGCAGCACCAAGATCGTCGATCGCGAGGCAACCGCGCGGCTGCTCGAGCCATGGCTCGGCTCCGGCCTGAACATCGACGAACTGCCGGTGCCGCGGTTGGTGATCGTCACCATCGACGAGAACAATCCGCCGGATTTCGCCGCCATGCGCCAGATGCTGCAACCGGACGTGCCGAGCGCGACGCTGGACGACCACCGTACCTGGGTCGACCGGCTGGTCGCCATGGCCCGCACCACGGTAACGCTCGGCATGGCCGTGCTGGTGCTGATGCTGTCGGCAACGGTGCTGACCGTGGTCTTCGCCACGCGCGGCGCCATGGCCGGCAATGGGCACATCATCGAAGTCCTGCATTTCGTCGGCGCGGAGGCCGGCTTCATCGCCAGCCAGTTTCGCACGCACTTCTTGCTCACGGGCATGAAGGGGGCTGCTGCCGGCGGCATAGCGGCGATGATCGTCTTCATCTTTTTCTGGTTCTGGTCGTCGCGCAATCTGGCCACCCCTCAGGCCGATCAGGCAACCGCTTTGTTCGGCAATTTTTCCATAGGGGCCGCCGGCTATGGCGGCGTGGCACTGGTCGTCCTGATCATCGGCGCGCTCACCGCCGCCACTTCACATGTGACGGTCGTGGCCTATCTGAACGATATAGACGTCAGCCATCCGGACGGAGGCTAGAATGCTTGGAAACGCTGGAGCGGCGCGCGCCGAAAGAGACGATCACGATTGGCAACCCGCTGTAACGCAATGTGCGGAAACGGCATTTGCACAGACGCTAATGAAAGCCGACCATAGCAGCATGAGCAGATTCGAGACGGATGAGGCGGTCGGCGGTATGTCGTCGGCATTCGTGCCTGCGCCCCAGCGCAAGCCGTCGAATCGTTTTGCCAGATTTCTGCGCGCCGCAGCCGTTGCAACCATTGCCGCAGGCGTTGTCTTTGCCGCCGGCTTCGGCTGGTTCGCCGACTATGTTAGCCGCCTGAGCACGCCTGCGAACCCGCCCAGCGCGGATGCGATCATCGTGCTGACCGGCGGCCAGTCGCGTATCGATGCGGCACTCGACCTGCTCAAATCGGGCAAAGGCCAGCGCCTGCTCATCAGCGGCGTCAATCCCGCGGCAGGCCGCAAGTCGCTCCAGGTGGCGACGGGCGGCGACAAGACGCTGTTTTCCTGCTGCGTCGATATCGATTATGCGGCCATGGACACGATCGGCAACGCCGAGGAAAGCGCCAAATGGGTCGAGAGCCATGAATATGGCAGCGTCATCCTCGTTACCAACAATTACCACATGCCGCGCAGCCTGCTCGAAATGGGGCGCTTCATCGACAAGGCCAACCTGAAACCCTATCCCGTCGTCAACACGCGGCTGGATGGCGGCACATGGATGACCAAGCCCGAAGCGGTGCGCGTGCTGTTCACCGAATACACCAAATATCTCGGCGCCCTTGCCCGCACAGTGGTGCCGCTGCGCTCGACGCCGGACGGCGTGGTGCTGGTCGAGGCCTCCACCAAGTCATCCACGAACTGACCCTCGCGTCGGACAGATGCGGTTTTCCTTTTTCGGGCAGTTGGTGTAACCAGCGGTGACACCCTCCTCAGGCTTCACCCATGGTCCAAATCCGCTCGCTGGCGTTCAACGTCCTCTTCTACGCCAATCTGATCGTCCAGATGATTTTCTGGACGCCCTATTATTTCCTGTCGCCGCGCCACCGCGCCTGGTTCGTGCCGAAATTCTGGAGCCGCACCAGCTTGTGGCTGCAGGACAAGGTCGCCGGCACGAAAAGCGAGATCACCGGCCAGGAAAACCTGCCGCAGGGCTCCTACATACTGGCGCCCAAGCACCAGTCCTTCTGGGATGCCATCGCCTTCCTGCCCGACATTCCCGACGGGCTCTACATCCTGAAGCGCGAGCTGACCTGGATACCGTTCTTCGGCTGGTATATCCTCAAGATGCGGATGATCCCGGTCAATCGCGGCAGCCGCTCCAAGGCACTGAAGGCCGTCGTGGCTGCGACCAAAGCGGAGATGGCGCGCAACCCGCGCCAGTTGATCATCTATCCGGAAGGCACGCGGCGCGCGCCAGGCGACGAGCCGGCCTATAAATGGGGCATCGTCGAGCTCTACAACCAGCTTGGCGTGCCGGTCGTACCGGTGGCGCATGTGGCGGGGCTCTACTGGCCACGCCGGAAGTTCATGCGCTATCCCGGCACGATAAAGGCGCGATACCTGCCGCCGATCCCGCCGGGATTGAGCAAGGAAGAATTCATGCGCCGCCTGATCAGCGAAACGGAAGCGGCCTGCGACCAGTATCTGATCGAGGCCGCGCAGTCGCCCAACCCGCCGGCACTGCCACCAACGGCGGTCAAGCGGCTGAAGGAGCTGGGCGTCGAGGTTTAGGCGCTGGCGCTATCCAGTTCCGCAATATCGGCCTGGTCGAGCTTCAGCGACACCGACTTGATAAGGCTGTCGACCTGGGCCACCGAAGTTGCGCTGGCAATCGGCGCGGTGACGCCCGGGCGGGCGATGATCCACGCCAAGGCCACCTCGGCCTGCGTGGCCGCATGGCGGGCCGAAACGGCGTCCAGTGCAGCAAGGATGCCCAGGCCCCGCGCATCGAGATATTTCTTCACACCACCGCCGCGCGCGCTTTTGGCGAGGTCGGCTTCGCTGCGGTACTTGCCGGAGAGGAAACCGCTGGCGAGGCTGTAATAGGTGATGACGCCGATATCCTCGGCCATGCAGAGATCACGCAACGCGCCGTCATAGCTCGGGCGGTCGTAGAGATTGTATTCCGGCTGCAGCACGTCGTAGCGCGGCAGGTTCTTTTCCTGCGAGACTTTCAGGGCCTCGCCAAGCTGCTCGGCGTCGAGGTTCGATGCGCCGATATGGCGGACTTTTCCGGCAGCGATAAGCTTCTGGTATGCGCCGAGCGTCTCCTCATAGGGTGTCGCATCGTCGGGCCAGTGCGAAAGATAGAGGTCGATGACGTCGGTCTGGAGCCGCTTCAGCGATGCATCGACCGCCTTCTCGATATAGCCAGCCGAGAGATCGCGCTTGCCCTGTCCCATATCCGCGCCGACCTTGGTGATCACCACGACCTTGTCGCGGTTGCCGCGCGCCTTCATCCACTTGCCGATGATCGTTTCGGAATCGCCTCCCGAATTGCCGGGCACCCAGCGCGAATAGACATCGGCCGTGTCGATGGTGTTCAGCCCAGCATCCGTAAAGCGGTCGAGCAGGTCGAAGGAGGTCTTTTCGTCAGCGGTCCAGCCGAAGACATTGCCGCCGAAAACCAGCGGCGCGATTGAGAGGTCCGTGCGACCAAGGCGACGTTTCTGCAAGATCGATACTCCGTGATTTTCGGGCCTGCGCGAGAACCGCACCGCCATCTCAGAAAGCTAAACCTTGCAGAAGCCGGGTTCAAACCCCGACGATGCTTTTGGTTTTCACATAAATGCGAGCAGGCCGGTCAAACAGCAAGCCGACGACCGACATCCTCCAGCCACTGGTCCCTGATGCCGAGGGCTTCCAGATGTTCCAGCGTGCTCAGCACATAGTCCTCGTTCGCGCCCGACTGGCCGACCGCTCCCAGGACGATCCTCGCCGCCTCGGCCTCGTCGAGATTGCCGGCATATTGTTCATGCGCGCGGTCGACGACGTAGCAGACCGCATCCACCTTCTCGCCGTCATCGAGACGCACGGTTTGCGTGCGTTCGAGATAGACATTCGTGACCAGCTCGCGCTCGCGCAGATAGGCAATCACTTCGTCGCGTAATTCGCCCGGCACGCGAAACGCCAGCCCGACACAGGAGCCGCCGCGGTCGAGCCCAAGCACCAGTCCGGGACGCTGAGGCGTGCCGCGATGGACGAAAGAGAGCACGCAGAGCGAACGGCGATAGCCGTAGAGATGGGCCCGCCTTGTCTCCGTATGCGCAAAACCGGGGCGCCAGATCAACGAACCGTAGCCAAAAACCCAAAAATCGCCCATATCGCCAAGCCAACTCCGCGCAGAACGTCCCGCGTCGCATCAAGGTAGAACATGAATGCGAAGCGCGGCACCTGTTTTGCGTCTATAGACAGGTCCATGAACAGAATTGAGCCGCACATGAGCATGACTGACCGCCCGAAGCCGAACTACAACCGCCGCATCCTCTGGCTGGCGGCCTTCGTCGTGCTGCTGTTCGGCGGCTATAGCGTCGGCTGGTTCTATCTGGCCGGCAAGGTCGAGGCCAAGGCCAAAGCCGAGATCGCCTCGCTGAACCGCGACGGCGTGGTCGCCGAATGCACCAACCCGGTCGCGCGCGGCTATCCTTTCCGCCTCGGCCTTTTCTGCGATCGCGTCGCCTTCGAAGATGCCGGCCGTGGCGTCAGCGTTTCGGCGGGCAACTTCCGCTCGGCGGGGCAGATCTACGACCCGACTCACCTGATCGCTGAAATCGACAGCCCGGCCCGCATCGAAGTACCCCAGAGCCAGCCGCTTGCCCTGACCTGGGACAATCTGCGCGCCAGCGTGCGTCTGGCCCAGCCTTTGCCGGAACGCGTGTCGGTGGAAGGCAAGATGCTGAAGGCGGCGACCGATGCCGGCGCGCCCCTGCTTGCCGCCGAGACGTTCGAAGGCCATGTGCGCCCGAACGGCCAGGATATCGACCTTGCCGGCAGCTTCGCCGGATTGGCGCTGGATTCCTCGCTGGTCGAGGGCCGAACGCTGCCCCTGCTCTCAGGCGACACCGATCTGACCGTCAAGAACGGCATGACGCTTATCGCCCAGAAGACCCAGTCGATGCGCGGCCAGTCCGGCACGATCCGCACGCTCGACCTCTCCACCAGCGAAACGGCCGGCCTGTCGTTGAGCGGACCCTTCTCGGTAGGCCAGGACGGGCTTCTGGACGCGCAGTTCAAGCTCACCGTCCGCGACCCGCAGGGACTGGCGATGGCGCTCAGCGAGGTGATCCCGGAAAAGAGCGAGCAGATTCAGCAGGGGTTTGCAGCTCTTTCCATGCTCGGCAGTGCGCCGTCCCTGCCCCTGAAAATCAGCAAGGGCAAGGCTTCGCTCGGCTTCATCAAGCTCGGCAATGTCCCGCCGCTGAAATAGCGCTGCGCGACTTCACGTTTTGGCCGGGTGCTCGATCGCCTGGCGGCCGAAGTCGGGCGCGTCGATTTCCTGGCCGGCATCTATGATCGAACGGCGCACGGCACGCGTGCGCGTGAACATGTCGAACAGCTTGTCGCCGTCGCCCCAGCGGATCGCCCGCTGCAGCGACGCCAGGTCTTCCGAGAACCGCGCCAGCATTTCGAGGATCGCGTCCTTGTTGTGCAGGCACACGTCGCGCCACATCGTCGGGTCCGACGCCGCGAGACGGGTGAAATCGCGGAAACCGGACGCCGAATATTTGATGACTTCAGACTTGGTGACCGCCTCAAGATCATCCGCCGTGCCGACGATGTTGTAGGCGATTATGTGCGGCAGGTGCGAGACGATGGCCAGCACCATGTCGTGATGCTCGGGGTCCATCGTGTCGATGTTGGAGCCGCAGCGACGCCAGAACTCCGACAGCTTTTCGAGCGCTTGCGGGTCGGTGCCCGGCAGCGGCGTGAAGATGCACCAGCGGTTTTCGAACAGGTCGGCAAAGCCGGCATCGGGCCCGGATTTTTCCGTACCCGCCAGCGGGTGGCCGGGAATGAAATGCACATTGGCCGGCATATGCGGCGCCATCTGCGCTATCACCGAGCCCTTGGTCGAGCCGACATCGGTGACGATTGCACCGGCTTTGAGTGCCGGCGCGATCTCGGCAGCGACCGCGCCGGAGGAGCCGACCGGCACCGAGACGATGACAAGATCGGCATCCCTGACGGCCTCGGCTGCGCTGGCAGTGTAGCTGTCGCCGAGCTTCAGCTCCTCGGCGCGGGCGAGTGTTTCAGGGCTGCGGGTGGCAATGGAAACATGGCGGGCAAGGCCCTCGCGGCCGATGACGCGCGCCAGCGACGAGCCGATGAGGCCGATGCCGACAAGGGCTATCTTTTCAAACAGGGGTTCGGACATTTCTTCAACTTTTCAGGAACTCGGTGAGTGCGGCGACTACGCCGCGATTGGCGTCTTCGGTTCCGACTGTCATCCGCAGCGCGTTGGGAAAACCGTAGCCGGCAACGCGCCGCAGGATATAGCCCCGCGCACTCAGATAATCGTCCGCCGCCGCTGCCGAATGCTTGGCGTCGTCCGGGAAGTGGATCAGGATGAAATTGCCGACGCTGGGCGTGACACGCAGGCCGAGCCCGGAGAGCTCCTCGCTCAGCCACCCGAGCCACTTTTCGTTATGCGCCACCGTGCGCTCGACATGGGCGCGGTCGCCCATCGCCGCCACGCCGGCGGCGATGGCGACGGCGTTGACGTTGAAAGGTCCGCGCATGCGTTCCATGGCTTCGATGACATGCGTCGGCGCATAGACCCAACCGATACGCGCGCCGCCGAGGCCGTGGATTTTGGAGAAGGTGCGCGTCATGACGACGTTCTGCGCGCCGGCCACCAGTTCGACACCGGCCTCGTAGTCGTTGCGGCGGACATATTCGGCATACGCCGCATCGAGCACCAGAAGCACGTTCTTGGGTAAGGCTGCGTGCAGGCGGCGCACCTCATCGAACGGGATGTAAGTGCCGGTCGGGTTGTTCGGGTTGGCCAGGAACACGACCTTCGTCTTCGGTGTCACGACGGCGAGGATCGCGTCGACGTCGGCGCGCTCATCCGTCTCCTTCGCGATCACCGGCACGCCACCGGCGGCCTTGATGTAGTTCTGGTAGACGAGAAAACCGTGCTCGGTGTAGACGCCCTCGTCGCCTGGCTGGAGATAGGTCTGGGCCAGCAGGCCGATGATCTCGTCGGAACCGTTGGAGCAGACGATGTTGGCCGGGTTCAGGCCGTGCGCCTCGGCAATCGCCTGGCGCAGCTTCGTCGACGAGCCATCAGGGTAGAATTCGAGCTTGCCGGCAACCTCGCGTACCGCCTCGATCGCTGCCGGCGAGGCGCCGAGCGGGTTCTCGTTGGACGACAGCTTGTAGACCTGGGCGACGCCCGCCGGAGCAGCGCTCTTGCCGGGCACATAGGCCGCAATGTCCATGACGCCGGGCTTCGGCTGGGGGCGGCTGGTATCGTCGGCTTGCGTCATGGCGGGAAGTGTCCGGTTTTTCGGGGAATTTCAAGACGCAAGCGAAATACAAGCCGCCCGCGCGCTTGTCGAGAAAAAGCTTGCCCGTTGACGCGGCCCTAGCGCAGTCGTAAAAGACTGCCACGTTCCGTGGTGATTTGGCCGGTCGGCTTGCAGCCACGTTAAATAAGTCGCTAAAGGGACCGATAACGACAAATTCGTTCGGACCGGTAGCGATTTCGCCGCCGGTTTTTTTGTTTTTGGAGTTAGTGCGATGCCGATCAAGATTCCCGATCAGCTCCCCGCCCGTGAGGTGCTTGTACGCGAAGGCGTGTCCGTGATGGACGAGCGCACGGCGCTGCGCCAGGACATCCGCCCGCTGCAGATCGCGCTGCTGAACCTCATGCCGAACAAGATCCGCACGGAGACGCAGTTCGCGCGGCTGATCGGCGCATCGCCGCTTCAGGTGGAGCTGACGCTGGTGCGCATCGGCAATCACGTGGCGAAGAACACGCCGGAGGACCATCTGATTTCCTTCTACCAGACCTGGGAGGAAGTCAGGCACCGCAAGTTCGACGGTTTCATCATCACCGGCGCCCCGATAGAGCTGCTGGACTTCGAGGATGTCACCTACTGGAACGAACTGGAGCGCATCCTCGACTGGACGGCGACCAACGTCCATTCCTCCTTCTTCATCTGCTGGGGAGCGATGGCTGCCGCCTGGCATTTCCATAAGGTTCCAAAGTATACGCTCGACAAGAAGGCCTTCGGCGTCTTCCGCCATCGCAACCATGCGCCCGCCTCGCCCTATCTTGCAGGTTTCTCGGACGATTTCGCCATCCCCGTTTCCCGCTGGACGGAGGTGCGCAGCGCCGACATTTTGCCGGCTTCGGGCCTGGACCTGCTGATGGAATCGGACGTCACCGGCGCATGCCTGCTGGCTGAAACGGCCGGCAACCGGCTCTATATGTTCAACCACATCGAATACGATTCCACCTCGCTCAAGGATGAGTACGACCGCGACGTCGCCGCCGGCACGCCGATCGAAGTCCCGCACGGCTATTACCCCGACAACGACCCCGCCCGCCCGCCGCTCAACCGCTGGCGCTCGCACGCCCACCTACTCTTCGGCAACTGGATCAACCAGGTCTATCAGACGACGTCTTACAATCTGGAAGATGTCGGAGGGGCTTAGCAGGTTTCACCCTCCCCCTTGAGGGGAGGGTGGCGGCAAAGCCGCCGGGTGGGGTCGCTGCGGCAGTGCTCGACGTTCTTTTTTTGTGTCGCGCGCTGCCTTAACCAACCCCCTCTGGCGCTTCGCGCCATCTCCCCCTCAAGGGGGGAGAATCGCCTGCGCACTTCATTGCCGCCCTCCCTCATCCTGAGGTGCGAGCGTAGCGAGCCTCGAAGGACGCTCTATTCCCCAAAAGCGCGCCCCTGTCACAACCCCGTACGATTCTCCGGCTAGGCTCACACTGACATCAGCGAATCGCGAAGGTGCAATTGGCAAATGCCGGCGCCCGCGCGAAAACGCTTGGTGCTCTCCACCCAAAAGGGTTACGAAGATGAAGATGCGCCATTGCCGCAGGAGAAAAAGCTTTTGAGCGACCCGGAATACGGAACGTCCAGACGGGAACCACGCCTGCTTGGCCTTTCCACGCCCTCGCGCATTCCGTTGATCCCGCCGCTGACGGCGGCGCGCTGGCTGCTGGTGCTCATCGTCGCCGCCGGCATCTATTTCTTCAACGGTTTCCTGGTGCCGGTTCTGGCGGCACTGGTGATCGCCTTTGCGAGCTGGCCGCTCTACCGCAGGCTTCTTGACGCCGTTTCCGGCAACAGGACGGTCGCCGCCACGTTGGCGATCCTGTTCATCATCACCTTCCTTGTCGTGCCGATCGTGCTGGCCGGAACCTACACCGTCAACGAGGTGCGGGAATGGTTCGGCTGGGCCGTCGAGACCAACAAGCACGGCGCCCCGACACCGGCCTGGATAGTCGCCCTGCCCATCGCCGGCGAATGGTTCGACCAGCAATGGACCCGCTACATCGGCCATCCCGGCGCCATCGGCGAACTCATCCAGATCATCAGCGGCGCCAATATCGGCAGCATCTATCGTGGCGTTCTGGCTGCCGGCGGCGGCGCGTTCAACCTGCTTTTGACGCTGCTTTTCATGCTGATCGCCCTGTTCTTCGTCTATCGCGACGGTGAGAGTTTCGCCGCCCAGATCGGCCGGCTCGGCGAGCGCATATTGCCGACACGCTGGGAGCGGATTTCCGGCGTGGTGCCGGCAACCATCAGCTCGACCGTGACCGGCATGACCCTGATCGCCATCGGCGAAGGCATCGTATTGGGCGTCGCCTACTGGATCGCCGGCGTACCGTCTCCGGTGACGCTCGGCGTGCTGACCGGCGTGATGGCGCTGATACCGGGCGGTGCGCCGCTGTCCTTCACGCTGGTTTCTGCCTATTTGGTGGCAAGCGGTTCGCCCATTGCCGGCGTCAGCCTGTTTGCCTGGGGCTCCATCGAGCTTTTCATCGTCGACAAGACGCTGCGGCCGAAACTCGTCGGCGGTCCGATCAAGCTGCCCTTCCTGCCGACCTTCTTCGGCCTGATCGGCGGCGTGAAGACCATGGGCTTCCTCGGCCTGTTCATCGGCCCGGTGCTGATGGCGCTGCTGGTTGCGATCTGGCGCGAATGGCTGCGCGAGGTCGAGCAGGCGGATACCCGCCCCGTAGAAAATATAGCGCAGATATCCGACGACCTCCTGCCCGAACGCGAACCGCGACGGCTGGTAGGCTCGGAATAGAGCCTTAGAGCGGTTCAGTTTCTGACGGAATCGTTGAACCGCTCTAAGTATATGTTTTACGCAATTCCGGACGGAAAACCGTTTCACACTTTTCCTGGAATTGCTCTAGCCTATCCCTTCAAACTTGCCGAAATCAGCCGGTCGGCATTGACGGCAACGGATGCCGCAGGGCCTCCGGGGCCGAAAAGCTGGCCGGAAACATAGGCACCTTCAAGCAGAAGCAGTAGGCCGTCGCCCAGCGTGTCGGCGTCGTCCGCGCCCATTTCGGCTGCCATGGCGCGCAGGCGGCGGCGCAGTTCGCGCTTGTTGTTTTCGCCCACCTGGCGGGCCGGATTGTCATGCTCGGGATATTCGACCGCCGCATTGGTCATGCCGCAGCCGCGATAGTCCTGAGTGACCGCCCGCTTGCCGACGCGGGTAAGAAAAGCCCTGATCTGCGCGCGCGGATCGCCCGGATGTGCCGCCACCGCCTCGTCGAAATGCTCCCAGAACTCGACCTCGTAAGCCCGCAGATAGGAAGCGGCGAGCTCGTCCTTCGACGGGAAGCTGCGATAGAGGCTGGGCTTGGTGACGCCTGCGCGGCGCACGATCTCGTCTACGCCGATGGCGCGGATGCCCTCGCGATAGAACAGGTTTCGGGCCACACCCAATATGCGATCGGCAGCGCGCAACGGTGGCGTCGCCTCATCTGATTTGGCAGCTTCTGGCAGTTGCGTGGCGGCTTTTTTGGTGGGCATAAAAGAACTCTCTTGACTTTGTTACTGACCGGTACGTACTTATGCACTCCATAACACGTACCGGTCAGTAACATGAACATAATACAGAACCGTCCGTTTGGCCAGCGCTACGCCTTCGTCGTCGTCGCGGTCATCTTCCTTTCCCTGCTGATCGCAGCCGGCATGCGCTCGGCACCCAGCGTGCTGATGCTGCCGCTGGAGAATGCCTTCGGCTGGCGGCGCGACGCGATCTCGCTGGCCGCGGCCATCGGCATCTTCCTCTACGGTCTCGCCGGTCCCTTCGCCGCCGCCCTGATGGACCGTGTCGGCCTGCGCCGCACCGTGATGGCCTCCATCGCGTTGATGTCGGCCTCCACCGCGCTCAGCCTGTTCATGACCGAGCCCTGGCACCTGATCGCCACCTGGGGCATCTTTTCCGGCATCGGCTCCGGCGCGGTCGCCTCGGTTCTGGGCGCCACCATCGTCAACCGCTGGTTCAAGACCAATCGCGGCCTGATGATGGGCCTGATGTCGGCATCGAGCGCCACCGGCATGCTGGTATTCCTGCCGGCATTGGCAGCACTTGCCCAGTATGGCGGCTGGCGGCCTGTGGTTATCACGGTCTCGATCGCAACAGCGGCCCTGTTGCCGCTGGTGTATTTTCTGGTGCCGGAGCGGCCCTCCTCGATCGGCCTGACGCGCTACGGCGCCGAAGGCGACAATGAGCAGGATGCACCGGCCGCCCAAGGCAACTTCCTGCTTTCAACGCTGGATACGTTGCGGCGCGCGGCCCGCACCCGCGTGTTCTGGTATCTCTTCGCCACCTTCTTCATCTGCGGCTTCACCACCAACGGCCTCGTCGGCACGCATCTCATCGCATTTTGCGGCGACATGGGCATTCCCGAGGTGCGCGCCGCCGGCCTGCTGGCGCTGATGGGCGTGTTCGACCTGATCGGCACGACGCTGTCGGGCTGGCTCACCGATCGGTTCGACCCGCGCAAACTGCTCGGCGTCTATTACGGTATTCGCGGACTATCGCTGATCTACCTGCCCTACTCCGGCTTCTCGGGCCTCAGCCTAACGATCTTCGCCATCCTCTACGGCCTCGACTGGATCGCCACCGTGCCGCCGACGCTGCGCCTCGCCAATGAATCCTTCGGCGACCGTTCCGGCCCGCTGGTGTTCGGCTGGATCGTCGCCGGCCATCAGGTCGGCGCGGCAACGGCTGCCTTCTTCGGCGGCGCGCTGCGCGAGATGCAGGGCGACTACGTGCTCGCCTTCCAGATCGCCGGCATGACGGCAATCGGAGCCGCCGCGCTCTCGCTGCTCATCGACCCGGCAGAAACGCGGGGCCGTGAAGTCGCACAGCCGGCGTGAGAGGCGGGACGGGCGGGGCAGGCGACCCGCTCGCTTTGCGCGACACAAAATACAACCATAGGTCTATTAAAGGCTTGCCTCACCCCAAAGTCCGCGCTACCCAGAAGACGGCAACATATTGGGGGACTTCATGAATTCGCTGAAACTGACCGGCGCGATGGCAGCACTGTGCGTAGTGCTGAGCGGTTGCAATACCATGTCGCAGACATCCTATGAGAACATGCAGGAAGCCTTGAAAGGCGCTTCGTTCCGCCAGCAAGTAACGAAACAATGCACTTCCGAAATGAGCGCCAAAGGCAAGACCCACCGGGAAGGCCTTGCCTCAGTCATGGGCGTCTCGCTGCGGCAAATGCCTTCGGTGTTCTGTAGCAGAGTTGTAAATGCGATGGCGAACGGCCGGCTCAATTACGCGGACTACGTCGCATCCAAAAACAAAGGAAACGCCTCGAAGGTCATCAAGGTAATTCAAGGTCGCTAAGGCATACCCGGGGGACTTCAATGAATGTGCTGAAACTAGGCGGCGCGATGGCTGCGCTGTGCGTCGTGTTGAGCGGTTGCAATGCCACCACTGAGAAGGATTTTGAGGCAGGTCAAGCATTGCTGAGGAAGGATGCAGCCTTTCGCAAGGAAGTCCTCGATGACTGCAATGGCAAAACCAAAGCCCTGAGCAGCAGTCAAAAGATAGAGTTCGCCGTGCTGATGAAAGTTCCGGTGTCGGAGGCCCCGGCTACGTTCTGCAAACGGCTCATCAGTGGCCTTGCAGCGGGGCGAATTACGCAGACCGATATGGCAAGGTGGAGAAGAGACGGCTACTTCGCTTCGTTAGTCCAAGTGCTCAAGACGCCCTGATCCTTTACTCGCCGCGCTCCCGCGCATGGCGCCCGGCGCCCTGCGGCGTCAGCACCGGCATGAAAACGCGGCGCGAGGCGCGCTGCGCCACCGGCACGCCTTGATAGAGGCGCTTTTGCGCCTCCACCACGATGACGCCGGAAAAGATCGGCCAGAAGCGCCGGCCCGTGCGCTCAAGTATGTTGTGGAAGCGCAGCATGAAACGGCGGCGCGACGGCGGAAACATCAGCGCCTCCGACCAGGCCGACGGCGTGAAATTGGCGTCGCGCAGCAGCTCGTTGAGCTGGCCACGCGAGAACGGCCGGCCGGTGCCGAAGGGCGTGTGCTCGAAGCGCGCCCACACGCCGCGCCGGTTGGGCACGACGATGACGACGCGGCCCGCCGGCGACAGAACGCGCCAAACCTCCTTCAGCGTTTCGCGCGGATTTTCCGCATGCTCCAGCGAATGCACCAAGAGCATGCGGTCGATCGACGAATCGACCAGTGGCAGTTCTTCATCGAACACCAGCGCCGTGGAAGACGGCCGCGACGGCGGCCAGTTCACCGCCCCCTGCGTTGCCGGCATGAAGGCAAAGACCCGCTCGGCATCGCTGCCGAAGCGGTCGAGCCAGGGCAGCGCATAGCCGAGCCCGACCAGCCGCTCATTGGGAATGCCGGCCCAGACCGAGGCCAGCGCCATGCCGATTGACTGCTCGGCGACGCGCCCGAGCGTGGTGCTGTAGAAGGAACGAAGATCGACAATGTCCGAATTCATGGCGCGACGGTAGCGGCCTTGCCGCGCAAGCACAACAAAGGCATTTGCCGGGTGACAGCGGCAAAGCCGCGCCCTATCGTCGCCGCGAAAACAAGGAGACTGCCGATGACGCTGAGGATCGAACAATTCATGTGCCGGAGCGATAATTTCGGCGTTCTGGTGCATGACGGCGAAACCGGGCAGACGGCCCTCATCGACGCGCCGGAACAGGCGCCTATCCTGGCGGCGGTGCGCCGCACCGGCTGGACGCCGAACGTGATCCTGACCACGCATCACCATGCCGACCATGTCGAGGCCAATCTGGCGCTGAAGGAGCGATTCGGCCTGCGCATCATCGGGCCGGAGGCGGAAGCTGCAAAGATCCCCGGTATTGACGAGACGGTCGAGGACGGTTCGGTCTTCACCTTCGGCAGCCAGCAGGTCCATGTCATCGAGACGCCGGGGCATACGGCGGGACATGTCTGCTATTATTTTCCGGACGCCAAGGTGGTGTTCACCGCCGATACGCTGTTTGCGCTGGGCTGCGGGCGGCTGTTCGAGAAGCCGGCGGCGGCGATGTTCGAATCGCTGAAGAAGCTCGCCGCCCTGCCGCCGGAAACCACGGTCTATTGCGGCCACGAATACACGCTGGCCAATGCCCGCTTCGCGCTGTCGGTCGATCCGACCAATTCGGCCCTGAAAGAGCGCGCGGCCAAGATCGAAAAACTGCGCGCCGCCGACAAGCCCACGCTGCCGACGACGATCGGCGAGGAACTGGCGACCAATCCCTTCCTGCGCTGGCACGACCCGGCGATCCGCAAGAACCTCGGCATGGAAAAGGCTTCCGACGTCGAAGTCTTCGCCGAGATCCGCAAGCGCAAGGACGTGTTCTGACGATGGATGCTGCGTCGATCATCGCGACGCTCGGCATGAAGCGTCACCCGGAAGGCGGCTGGTATGCCGAGACCTTTCGCGACGCGACAGCGCACAATCCGCGCGGCCATTCGACCGCGATCTATTTCCTGCTCGAAAAGGGCGACGTTTCGGCCTGGCACCGGGTCCGGGATGCGGTCGAGGTCTGGCACTATCATGCCGGGGCACCGTTGACGCTGCGCATGCATCAGGAAGGCGCCGGCGTGAGCGAGCATCGACTCGGGCCGGATCTGCTTGTCGGCGAACGTCCGCAGCATGTCGTGCCCGCTGGCTGGTGGCAGACGGCGCAAAGCCTCGGCGACTGGACGCTTGTCAGCTGCACCGTGGCGCCGGGGTTCGAATTCGCACAGTTCGAGCTGGCGGATAAGGGCTGGGAGCCTAGCGCTGCGGAAATATAAGCGTTTCAGATAGTTAACTATCACTGACGCTGCCCCTCATCCCCCTGCCGGGATCTTCTCCCCGTATAGTGACGGGGAGAAGGAGGAAGCTCCAACGCTGACGCCCCCCTCTCCCCGTCCCTGTAAGGGTGAGGGGCAGCGCCAACCAAAAAAGGATAAAGCGCCTACCGCCCTAGCAGAAACCCGAGCGTAATCAGCGCCTGCCCTGCATAGTAAAGCACCCAGACGGCATAGCGCATCCAGACGCCGCGCGGCGAGCCTGCGGGCAGCAGGAATTTTTCCGTGGCCAGCAGCGCATCGGAGGCCATGAACAGCACGGCACCCGCAATCGCCCAGGAATAGTCCAGCGTCAGCGACGTGACGCCCATTGCGAGGATCGCCAGGACATAGACCGCGATCGGCAGCCGCAGGCCCGCATCGACGCGTGGCCATAGCGTCTTGAGCATGCCGAAGGCGAAGACGGCCATTGCCAGAGCGCCTGCGATGCGCAACGGCGACGACAGAAACGCTGCGATCGTACTGCCGGAAACGACGAACAGGACGATGTAAAGCAGATGCCCGGCAAGAAAGGCGCAGAGCCCGCCGAGAAATGCCTTGTCGCCATCGCGCGACAGAAAGGCGTCGCCGACAGCACTCAGCGCCAGGGCGCCGACGAGCAGGAACGGCCCACCTTGCTGGAAAGCGAGCAGCGCCAGAAGCGCGACCGCTGCCGTCTTGACGCCCGTGCGCCGGATCGCCGGCAGGGCGTCGAGCATCATGCAATAGACGAGCGCCGACATTGCCGAGAAGAACAGCGTGCCGTTGGCCGTCGCTTCGATACCGCCGGGAAAGGGCATCATGCCTGCGCCCTCGCCGCTTGAGACTTGCCGAACAGCAGCGACTTGGCCGCCAGCACCGCGCCGCCGGTGATCAGCGCGCAGGCTGCGATGATGTTGAGCGACGGCTGCGCGAAACCGGCAACGATCAGCACCAGCGTCGAAAGCAGCGGGGCTGCATAGCTTGCCGCGCCCAGAACCTGGATGTTGCCGCGCTTCACCCCATGATCCCAGGCATAGAAAGCAGCACCCACCGGCATCAGGCCGAGACCGACGACCGCCAGCCACTGACCCGTGGTGGCAGGCAACACGGTTTGCTCAAGCGCCAGATGGCAGGCGAAGGAAAGGATAGCGGTGGCGGCGCAGAACCATGTCACGATGCTGGTCGGCACCGCCGGAAAGCGTCGCGACAGCAGCGAATAACCCGACCACAGGAAGGCGCAGACGGCGGCCATGGCATAGCCGAAGGCATAGCGGCTGTCGAAATCCAGCGCCCCGCCCTTGGTGACGATCAGTACCGTCCCGGCAAGGCCGAGCAGCGCGCCGGCAATATGGTTCCAGCGCAGCTTCTCGCCCGGCATCAGCGCCGAGCCGAGTACGATCAGCAGCGGCCAGAGATAGGCGATCAGGCTTGCTTCGACCGCCGGCGCATTGCGCAGGGCGGTGAAATAGAAGAAGTGGTAGCCGAACAGGCCGGCAATGCCGATGACCCAGACCTGCGGCGGGATTCTGACCGGCTGGGCGGGCGCTGTCATGAACAGGCGCGCCACAAGGCCGACAGCCGTGCCGATGGAGAAGGTGAGCGTCGATAGCAGGAACGGTGGCACCTGCCCCGAGGCGTCGGTGAGAAGTGCCAGCAGCGCCCACATGGCAACCGCCGAAAAGCCGATGAGTGTTGCGCGCCCCATTTCTCCCCCGAAAGGGGCCATCACCCCTTAATCGACTGCCTCGAACTTCTTCGCCCGGATGGTGATCGTGCCGATCTGCGTGCCGACCGTGGCGTAGACGGGTGCATATATCCCGGTTGTGCCGACCGGTGCAAACATCACCGCGATCTTGCTGCTGTTCCTGAGATAAGCGATCGACTTGTGGTCCTTCTTGTAGCCGGCAACAGGCACGAAACGCGCGCTGCATGTCACGGCGTCGCCGCTGTAACCCGGCAGCGTCACCGGATCGGTCGACACGTAGTCGAGCACCAGATTGACGCGCATTTCGCCGTCGAACATCTTCACCGTGCGGCGGCACACATCCTTGATGCGATCGGCGCGCACCAGGGTCGCCGAGATCGGGTCGGTGACATCGCGAAGGTCAGCAGGGCCGACGGGAACCCATTCCTTGCCGCGCTTCTTGAGCGGCGGGACGTTGACCGTCTTGGCGACATCGCCGCCGGCAAAGCTGATCTGGGTCTTCTGTTTCTTGCGGCCGGACGTGTAGTTCGTGACATACGCCGCAGGCCGGGGGTCGTTGCCGGCGAACCGGCCCGAGGACGATATCGTGCCCTTGGTGCTGTCGAATATCTGGGCAAGGCCGGCACTCGCAACGGAACCGCGCACGGAAAACTTGTCGCCCTGAAAACTGCTGTCGAAGCTGGAGCGCGCAATGGTGAAGCCGAGCAGGGAAACCGTGTATTCGCTGCGGAAGGCTTGCGCAGCGGCATCACCGATCGACAGGCCAGCAAGCGCGAGAACGATCGGAATTGCGTAAAAAATGCCTGCCATCAGTGGCCCTTTGCCCTTTCGGATCGGATTCGATGCGACGTCCCCGAAAGGACTTCAAGCCGGAAAATCCGGCGATTGTGTGAATCGCATAGCTGAACATGCTTGGCGGAGTACCAGATTTGGTACGGCTCCATGTTGCACAGCAGCATGGGCTTGTGGAATACCTGCCGCGCCAAATGAAGCCGCCGGCGCCACAAGGTCGCCAGAACCGGAGAAACATTCATGACCAATCCCTCTTCCGCCGCGACCATCCACGGCGCTTTTGTGCCGCTGCGGCTGACCGATCGCCCGCTCGCCTTGCAGGCGGCCGCCGTGTTTCTGGGTACGCTGTTCCTGGCCGCATCGTCGTGGATCGAAGTGCCGATGTTGCCGGTGCCGATGACCATGCAGACCTTTGCAGTGACGCTCATCGGCGCGCTCTATGGCTGGCGTCTCGGTGCAATCACCGTGGTTGCATGGCTTGGCGAGGGCATGCTCGGCCTGCCCGTGCTGGCCGGTGGTGGCGGCGGCCTCGTTCACTTCGCCGGCCCGACAGTGGGCTATCTCTTTGCCTTCCCGATCGCCGCAGCCCTTGTCGGCTACCTGGCCGAACGCGGCTGGACCAACGGCAATCTCGTTACCAGCGTGATCGCCATGCTCATCGGCAATGCGCTGATCCTCACCATCGGCGGAGCAGTTCTCGCAGCGATGATCGGCGTCAGCGATGCCATCACCTATGGCGTGACGCCCTTTATCATCGGCGCAATCGTCAAGTCGGCGCTCGCCACCGCAAGCGTCGAGGCAACGCGCCGCGCCAAGCAGAAAGCCTGATCCACGGCCATGACTGTCCGTATCCGCGCGCACCATCTCCTTTGCATGCTTACCTATGCCGGCAAGGGCTATAGCGCGGCGTTTACGGCCAATTACAACCGAATCGTCGAAAGGCTCGGCAAGGGCGAGGACTTGCTCCTCGTCGCCGGGCCTGACGACATCTGCCAGCCGCTGCTGGGCGATGATGACGCCCATTGCCGGCGCCACAGCGTGATCGAACGCGACGGACGCGCAGCAACAGCGGTCGAAGCGCTTACCGGCAATGCCGTTCACCCCGGAGAGGTCTTTGCCCTCGACGCCGGCAGGCTGTCGCAGATGCGCAGCGCCTTTCGGGCCGGAACGGTGCGGCAGGCCTGCGGCGGCTGCGAATGGTTCGACCTATGCACAGGAATTGCCGGCAAGGGCTACGCGAACACGCGGCTTGCGCTCGATCCACGGGCGCACCACTCTTGACGCCTCCGCCAAATGCCACTATGGAACGCCAACTTTTCCATGCGGCCGCTTGATAAGACTGCGCCCATCCGCTTTTTGGTGCGTCGCGATCATATGGCCCGTTCTAGAATCGAAGGTAAGTAAAATGTCCCGCGCATGTGAACTGACCGGCAAGGCCGTTATGTCCGGCAACAATGTGAGCCACGCCAACAACAAGACCCGGCGCAAGTTCCTGCCGAATCTCGTCAAGGTGACGCTGATCTCGGAAGCCCTGAGCCAGAACGTGCGCCTGCGCATTTCGGCCAACGCGCTTCGTTCGGTCGAACATCGCGGCGGCCTCGACGCTTTCCTCGCCAAGGCTGACGTTGCCGAGCTGTCGCAGCGCGCGCGCCTGCTGAAGAAGCAGATCGCCAAGAAGACGGCTGAAGTAGCCGCCTGAATCCATAATTAAGGCGGGGGACAACCGCCTTCCCGAGAGCATGGTTCGCCATGCTCTACTGGTTCCATCACCCAGGCTAAAAAAATGAATTTTTCATACCGCTATTTGCCCTTCGTGGCCGCCATGGCGCTTGTCGTCGTGGCATCGAACATCCTCGTGCAGTTCCCCATGCAGGGACAGCTCGGATCGTTGGCGCTCGCTGACATCCTGACATGGGGTGCGTTCACCTATCCCTTTGCTTTCCTCGTCACCGATTTGGCAAACCGCCGCTACGGCCCGAAAATGGCGCGGCGCGTGGTGTTTGTCGGCTTCATGGTTGCTGTCGCCTGCTCGATCGTCGTGCCGCCGCTGCTGTTCCAGTACGGCCTGATCGAGTTCGAGACCGCCGCCGACCGGCTGGTGCGGATCGCCATGGCCTCCGGTGCCGCTTTCCTCTGCGCGCAGCTGCTCGACGTGACCGTGTTCAACTGGCTGCGCCGCCAGAGCTGGTGGCGCGCGCCGATCCTCGGCACACTGGTCGGCTCTGTAGTGGATACGCTGATCTTCTTCTCCGTCGCCTTCTCGGCTGCCTTCGTATTTGCCGGCCCGAGCGACGCGTTTGCGCTTGAGCCTGCCCCGCTGCTCGGCGTGCTGCCCATCGAGACCGCGCGCTGGATTTCCTGGGCGCTGGGCGACCTGACCGTCAAGCTCCTCATCGCCGTCTTCGCGCTGATCCCCTACCGGTTGATCGCCATGCGCTGGAGCCAGCAGGCCGTGGCGGCGTAGTTGATTCCCTGGGTCCATCTCGATTCGGCAGCAACCCCGGGCGGCGGCGAGCTTCGCCTTAAAAGGCGCGGCGCCGAATTCTCGATCATGCTCGGCACCAACGAATTGATGAACAGCCGCCTCAGCGGTTCCGAGGAAGCACTGGCAAAGCTGTCATGCCAGAAGCTCGGCACCCGCAAATCCCCGCATATCCTGATCGGTGGCCTGGGCATGGGCTTTACGCTGCGCGCAGCACTCACTGAGCTCGGCAGCGCCGCGCAGGTAACCGTCGCAGAGCTTGTTCCGTCCGTCGTGGCATGGGCACGCGGTCCGATGGCGGAAGTGTTCGGCGATTGCCTTGACGACCCGCGCGTAACCATCCGGGAAACCGATGTCGGCCTGCTGATAGAAGGCGCCAAGGCCACCTACGACGCCATCCTGCTCGACGTGGACAATGGCCCTGAAGGCCTGACGCGTCAGGCCAACGATGCTCTCTACGACCTCTCCGGCCTGCACAAGGCGCGCGCGGCGCTGCGGCCAGGCGGTGTGCTGGCAGTGTGGTCGTCGGGACCAGACAGGGCGTTCACGAAACGGCTCAAGCAGGCCGGCTTCTTGTCCGAGGAAGTGAATGTACGCGCCACTGGCAAGCGCGGCGCACGCCATGTCATCTGGCTCGCCGTCAAGCCGGGCTAGTCTCTCTAGCGATCGATCCGCGTCGACAGAATGATCGACGACAGCGTGCGCTCGACGCCGTCGAGCGCGCCGATATGGTCGATGAGCAGGTCGAGATCGCGCACCGACGGCGCTTCAACGACGATGATCATGTCGAAATTGCCGCTGACCGAATGCAGCGTGCGCACCTCCGGGATGCGGCGAAGCTCGGCCCCGACAGCGACTGAAAGTTTTGGCGGAACGGTCACCAGAATATGCGCGCGCACGAGGTTTTTCTCGTAATCCGCGGCCAGCCTGACGCCGTAGCCTTCGATGATGCCCTGCTTTTCCAGCCGCTCGATGCGGCTTTGAACCGTCGTGCGCGAGACGCCGAGCTTTCGCGCCAGCTCGGCGGTCGAGGCGCGGGCATTCTCGCGCAGCAGCGCAATCAGGGCACGGTCGGCATCCGTCGTCATTATGATATATTCCTTCGGCGAATTGAGAATTTCTATCGCCGTTTCGTCTAAAATGAAACTGCCTTTCGACAGAGGGTGACGATACGATTCTGCCATTGAAAGCATTTCGAGGGGCAACACCATGAAAGAGATCGTAGTCGTCGGCGCTGGCAAGATCGGCGCGACCATAGCAAGCATGCTGGCGGAAACCGGCGACTATGCCGTTACCGTCGTAGACCGCGCGCAGGCGCAGCTCGATGCGATGGACCTCGGCCATGGCATTTCCGCACGACAGATCGACATCGGCCAGGATGGTGCGCTGGAGGCTGTGCTCGCCGGAAAATTCGCCGTGCTGAGCGCCGCTCCCTTCCACCTCACCACCAAGATTGCCGAGGCAGCCGCCAAGACCGGCGTGCACTATCTCGACCTGACAGAGGATGTGGCGAGCACGCGCCGCGTCAAGGAACTCGCCGCCACGGCCACCAGCGCCTTCATCCCGCAATGCGGGCTGGCGCCGGGCTTCATCTCCATCGTCGCCAACGATCTGGCGCAACGCTTCGACACGCTGGAAAGCGTGCGCATGCGCGTCGGCGCGCTGCCGCAATACCCGTCCAACGCGCTGAACTACAACCTGACCTGGAGCACCGACGGCGTCATCAACGAATATTGCGAGCCATGCGAGGCGATCGTCGAGGGCGAACTGGTCGACGTGCCGCCGCTGGAAGAGCGCGAGGAGTTTTCGCTGGACGGCATCACCTACGAGGCCTTCAACACCTCCGGCGGGCTCGGCACGCTGTGCGAGACCTATGCCGGCAAGGTGCGCACGCTGAACTACCGCACCATCCGCTATCCCGGCCACGCCGCGATCATGAAGGCGCTGCTCAACGATCTCGGCCTGCGCCACCGCCGCGAGGTGCTGAAGGACATTCTGGAGAACGCCTTGCCGGCGACGATGCAGGACGTGGTGGTGATCTTCGTCACCGTCAGCGGCCGCAAGCATGGCCGCCTGCTGCAGGAAAGCTACGCCAACAAGATCTACAGCCGCGGCGCCGGCGATGCGGCGCGCAGCGCCATCCAGATCACCACAGCCTCCGGCATCTGCGCCGTGCTCGACATGTTGGCTTTCGGTGCACTGCCGCAGAAGGGTTTTATCCGGCAGGAAGACATCGCGCTCGATGCGTTCCTGGCCAATCGGTTTGGGCATAACTACGCACAGGCGGGTGCGGCGCACCTGGCGGCGTAAGTTCGGCCTCAGGCCGGCATCATCGGCCCGAAGAAGCCGATGATGCGCTCGATGCGCCTGCCGTCAGGGCTCAGGAAGGCGATATCGATTCCCTCGGGCAAGGGCGTGCCATCCGCTTCGATCAGGCACCAGCCGAAACGGGCGATGCCGTGGTGATGATCGATAGCGCTCGTGCGCACGATCGTCGCGCCGGGGCGGCCAGCCTGGATCTTCGCGATATGCGCCAGCAATTCACCGGCGCCGGCCGTGTCGGCGCGCGGGTCGGTGTAAGTCGCCCCGTCAGCCCAGACGGATTTGAGCAACGCCTCGCGCCGCGCCGGGTCCGGTTCGTTCCAGACCGCGCAATAGCGGTCGATAAGATCGGTGATATCGGACGACATTGCCGGCTCCCGCATCGCAGACGCCGACCATAGCGCCAAAGCAGCGCGTGCGAAATCGCGGTTTCAATCCTCGCGCAGGATGAATTCCAGATAGAGATTGCGCTGCAGGATCGAGTGGTTGTCGTCGGAAAACATTGACACCATCACCGCGCCATCGGCGCGCCGCCAGACATCCATCGCTTCCATATTGTCGATCTGGTAGCTCATGTCGGTTTCGAGAAGGATCGGGCCGTCGACGACATTGCCCTTGGCGATCGTTGCCGCGTCGATGCGCCTCAGACGCATCCGCACCCCGCGCGCCATGGAATAGCTGCGCTCCAGCAGAAGCAGGTCGCCATCGGGCAGGAACGACCCGTCGGTGATGTCGAAATCGCCGCTGCGCTGGACGGTAAAGACGCCCTTGCGTGGGCCTGAAAGCACCGCTGCGAAGATGTTGCCCTGCTTGTCCAGGCTCTTTTCCGAGACGACGACCAGCGCGCCCTTGAGCGGGCTGTCCTCCGGCGCATAGGCGACCGTCTCGAAGCCACGATTCTGCCGCAGCTCCTGCGCCGGCACGAGGAAATCGAGCTGGCCGAACGCCGCACGCATATCGTCGGGGTTTATGTGGAACTGGGCAACGCGGTGGTTGCGCTCAAAACCGACGGTGGCGACATCGTCCTTGACGGCTAGGCCCTCGGCATCGACCTGCCATTTTTCATTGGCCGGATTTCCGGCCTCATCGACCATCTGCACCATGCGGAAATCGGAAATGCCGGTGGGGCGCTGGTCGGCATCGCGTGTCACCGTGCCGAAGAACCAGAAGCCGGTGTCGGCAACGCCGATGAAATCGCTGCCCGGTTTGCGAAAGCGCATGGACGACAGCGCACCGAAATTGCGCGACCGCGAGGTCATCTCCAGCCCGCCGACGAATTCCAGCGGGCCGAACTGCTTTTCGTCACGGCCGATGTGGAATCGGGTGATGGGGCGGGATTTGACTTCGACCTGCTCGACGGGAGCGGGTTCGGCTTGGGCGATGAGTGGTGCGACTAAGGCAAGGCCAAAAGCCAGCATCGCCGAAGAAGACAGCGAACGGCCAAGTGCTGCGACCCTGCCGAAGAGGGTTGCGCGATCACAGCAGCTCCCCCTCTCCGTCTCGGCTTCGCCGAGCCACCTCTCCCCCGCTTTGCGGGGGCGAGGAACCGGCACTCGCCAAAGCCGCGGCATTTCAGGACTTGGGTTCCTCGCCCCCATGAATTGGGGGAGAGGTGGCGCGCGAAGTGCGACGGAGAGGGGGTCTTTTATGTCCAGCTCAACCAACCTCATCCCGCCCGCCGGCGGCCGCCGCTGCGGCGGGTGTCGCGGACGGTCTCCTCGCCGAACAGCGAAGCAAGCTGCTCGGTCATGGCGCCGGCAAGTTCCTCGGCATCGACGATGGTGACGGCGCGGCGATAATAGCGCGTGACGTCGTGGCCGATGCCGATGGCCAGAAGCTCGACCGGGGAACGCGTCTCGATGAGATCGATGACGGCGCGCAGATGCCGCTCGAGATAATTGCCCGGATTGACCGACAGCGTCGAATCGTCGACCGGCGCGCCGTCCGAGATCATCATCAGGATTTTTCGCTGCTCGGGCCGCGCGATCAGCCGCTGATGCGCCCACAGCAGCGCCTCGCCGTCGATGTTCTCTTTTAGCAGCCCTTCGCGCATCATCAGGCCGAGATTGCGCCGTGCACGACGCCACGGCATGTCGGCGCTCTTGTAGATGATGTGGCGCAGATCGTTGAGGCGGCCGGGATTGGCGGGCTTGCCGTCCTTCAGCCACTTCTCGCGCGCCTGCCCGCCCTTCCAGGCGCGGGTGGTGAAGCCGAGGATTTCGACCGAAACGCCGCAGCGCTCCAGCGTGCGCGCCAGAATGTCGGCGCAGGTCGCGGCAACCGTGATCGGACGGCCGCGCATCGAGCCGGAATTGTCGAGCACCAGCGTCACCACCGTGTCGCGGAACTTGGTGTCGCGCTCCTGCTTGAAGGACAGCGGCTGCATCGGATCGATGACGACGCGCACGAGGCGGGCCGGGTCGAGATAGCCTTCTTCGAGGTCGAAATCCCAGGAGCGGTTCTGTTGCGCCATCAGGCGGCGCTGCAGCCGGTTGGCGAGACGCCCGACGACGCCCTGCAGATTGGCGAGCTGCTTGTCGAGGAAGGCGCGGAGCCGGTCGAGCTCCTCTTCCTCGCACAGTTCTTCCGCCCCCACCGTCTCGTCGAAAGTGGTGGTGAAAACCTTGTAGTCGATGTCACGCGGCAGGTTGGCGAATGGATCGTCCTTGCGGCGCGCCTCGCCCGGCGTCTCGGCGTCGGCATCGTCGTCATCCGCCATGTCGTCGGATGTGGCGTCTGACGCTTCCATCTCGCCGGACTGGTCTTCCTCGGCGGAAGCTTCGGAGTCCTCAGGCTGCGAATCATCGGCGCCGGTGTCGTCCTCGCCGCCTTCCTCGCTCTTTTCGCCACCCTGCGGCTGGTCTTCGTCGTTGTTCTCGGTGTCTTCGCTCTGCTCCTCATCGCCGAGTTCCTCGGCCATGTTCATGGAGGCGAGCATGTCGCGCACGACGCGGGCAAAGGCCTGCTGGTCGTCGAGTTTTCCGACCAGACCCTCGAGATTAGGACCAGCCTTTTCCTCGACCCAGTTGCGCCACAGTGAAACAAGTTTTTCGCCGCTCTTCGGGGCAGGACGGCCGGTCAGCTTCTCACGCACCATCAGCGCCAAAGCTTCCTCCAGCGGCGCATCGACCTGGTCGCGCACGTCGGCGAGATTGGCCTTGGCGTATTTGTCTTCCAGCATCGAGCCGATATTGTCGGCAACGCCGGCCATGGCGCGAGAGCCGATCGCCTCGACGCGGGCCTGCTCGACGGCGTCATAAACGGCGCGCGCCTGCTTGCCTTCCGGCGCCAGCTTGGTGTGGATGCGCGCATCGTGGCAGGCGCGCTTGAGCGCCATGGAATCGCCGAGCCCTCGCGTAACCGCGATATCGGTCTTCGATGCCTTCTTCGGCAGTTCCGGCAGGCGCGCCCGGTTGCCGGCAAGCGCCGGCTTGTCCTTGGCGAAGGCGACTTCCATCTCGTTGTCGCCGGAAATAGCACGCATGCAAACGGTCACGGCGCGCTTGAAAGCGTCCGCCTCACCGCCCGTCCTGGGCTTTCCGCGTGTGTTGTCGCCGGGTCCAGCCATCTAAGCTTCCTAATGCGGCGGCGGTGTGGAGGGGCTTTCCACGACCTGCTTGATATATTGGACTGCCTTAACCACCGGAATGGTAAATGCACCGGCCTTGCCGGCGTCATAGGCAGCGCGCCAAGTCTCATAGCCACCGGCGAATTCCGCCGGAACAGTCACGTTGCCTTCCTGCTTGAGCAGGCTTGTCTGCAGCGCCTCCTTGTCGAACGGCATATGGCCAATCGTCTGAAGAGGAGTTTCCGTGGTCGGAATGGGCGCGTCGGTTACGGAGATGGAAACGATATTCTGACCGTTAGCCATCTTGTCGACCTTGCCGATGATGACCCGCGATGTTGCGGGGCTTGCGTCCTGATAGGACCAGACCTGTCCCGACATGAAATCATTTGCAAAGGCCATGGACTGCAATCCGATCACGACAACTGCCGGCAGAGCGCAAAAGCGGAATGCAGCGTGCCGCACGATCGGGGCTCCCCTCACCCCAGCACGACGTTGGCCGATGATTCCGGCAGCTCTTCGCCAAAGGCGCGCTGGTAGAATTCGGCAACGATCGAGCGTTCCAGCTCATCGCACTTGTTCAGGAAGGTCAGGCGGAAGGCCAGGCCGACATTGTTGAAGATCTCGGCATTTTCCGACCAGGTGATGACCGTACGCGGGCTCATGACGGTCGAGAGATCGCCATTGATAAAGGCCGACCGGGTCATGTCGGCAACGCGCACCATCTTGTTGACGATGTCGCGGCCCTTGTCGTTGCGGTAGTGCTTGGACTTGGCCAGCACGATCGCGACTTCATTGTCATGCGGCAGATAATTCAGCGTGGTGACGATCGACCAGCGGTCCATCTGCGCCTGGTTGATCTGCTGGGTGCCGTGATAGAGGCCGGTCGTGTCGCCGAGGCCGACCGTGTTGGCGGTGGCAAACAGGCGGAAGGCCGGATGCGGACGGATGACGCGGCTCTGGTCGAGCAGCGTCAGGCGGCCCGACGATTCCAGCACCCGCTGGATGACGAACATCACATCCGGGCGGCCAGCATCATACTCGTCGAAGCAGAGCGCGACATTGTGCTGATAGGCCCAGGGCAGGATCCCGTCGCGGAACTCAGTGACCTGCATGCCTTCCTTGACGACGATCGCATCCTTGCCGACGAGATCGATACGGCTGACATGGCTGTCGAGATTGACGCGCACGCAAGGCCAGTTGAGGCGGGCGGCAACCTGCTCGATATGGGTCGACTTGCCGGTGCCGTGATAGCCCGACACCATGACGCGGCGGTTGTAGGCAAAGCCGGCCAGGATCGCCATCGTCGTCTGCTGGTCGAACAGATAGTCTGGATCGATGTCCGGTACATGCTCGCTGGCAGCGGAATAGGCCGGCACGACCATCTTGGAATCGAAGCCGAATTTCTCTTTCACCGACGCCGTCGTGTCGGGCAGGTTTGCGATATCGCGATCGACCTTGTTCATCATATCTCCACGCGCGAAGCCTCGTGCTTCACCGGCAATCCAATTTTGTTCGGGAGCGGTCTTAGAGCTTTTTCCGGCTGGGCGAAAGCCATTCCGGAAAGGCCTAAGACCTGATGCTCAACACAAGCCTGCCTGCTTGAGCACGCGATAGGCCTGAAGCACATCGCGGAACCGGTCTTCCGAACCCCTGTCTCCACCATTCGCATCGGGATGGTGGCGTTTCACAAGCTCCTTATAGCGCGCCTTGATATCCGCGCCAGTCGCCTTTGTGGTAAGGCCAAGCGTTTCCAGCGCCTTGGCCTCAAGCGGCTTGGCCTTGCGCTCGCGCGGTGCCGCCTTCTCGCCGAACATGCCGAAGGGATCGCGCACATTCTTGTAGTAGCCGGCGCGGCCCGAACGTTGCTGCGCGAAATCGGGCGAGGACGTGCGCGCGCCGCCATTGGTGCCCATGGTCCAGGTCGGGCGATGGCCGGTCATCGCTTCCTTCTGGAAGCGCGCGACTTCGCTGTCCGGCACGCCGGAGAAATAATTGAAGCCCTTGTTGTACTCGCGCACATGATCGAAGCAGAAGCGGAAATACTCGCCCTCCTTCAGGCGGCCGACCGGCGCCCGGTGCGTACCGGCTTCGTTGCACCCATCCCACTGGCAGATCGGCGCGCGCGCCTTCACCTCGGCCTGCGGGTCGGGGCGCACGCGAATCTTGTCGAAATATTTTGGATAGGGTTTCATCTATTCCCATTTAGGGGATGTTGGGGTCACAGAACAAGAATTGACATTTCGGCAATCATCGCCCTAACCCGCTGAATCGCGGATTAAATGCTAGATCGGCACTTTTACGATGAGTGCGACATATTTGGGTGAAGGAGACGGCAATGTCCATACAGGCAACGATGGAAACCAAGCTGAAACAGGCATATTCGCCGGAGCGGCTCGTCGTCCTCAACGAAAGCCATCTCCACGCCGGCCACCATCACGAGGATTCGGGCCATCATGTGACCTATGACGGCACCGGCGAGACGCATTTTCGCGTGCGCATCGTCTCCGATGTTTTTTCGGGCATGAGCCGCATCGACCGCCACCGCTCGGTCAACGCGCTTCTGGCCGACGAATTGAATGGCGGTGTGCATGCGCTGGCGATCGAGCCGGCAGCGCCGGGCGAAGCGACGCGCTGGTAGCGCGTCGAACTACCAGATCGTCGCGATGGTCATTTTCGGACTTAACATAGCTCGACCCTGAATCTCAGGTCTAGCGTGGCGCCGTCTCGGCCACCTCAAGCGCCGGCCTGATCCTGATGCGCGTGATACGGTTCTTGTCGCGCTTCATGACGATGAAGCGCTTGCCGTGGAAGGTGAAGGCTTGCTTCTCTTCCGGGATTGACTGCGTCTCGTGGATGACGAGGCCGGCGATGGTCACCGCTTCGTCGTCGGGCAATTCCCAGTCCAGCGCGCGGTTGAGGTCGCGGATCGGCACGGAGCCGTCGACCACGATCGAGCCGTCCGATTCCTGACGCACGCCCTGCACGTCGACATCATGCTCGTCGGCGATCTCGCCGACGATTTCCTCTATGATGTCTTCGAGTGTGACCAGCCCTTCCAGCTCGCCATATTCGTCGACGACGAGGGCAAAATGCGCCTTGCGGCGCAGGAAGGCGTTGAGCTGCTCCTGAAGCGTGGTCGTATCGGGCACGAACCACGGCTTGGAGGCGACCTTCATCACGTCGATCTGCGAAAAATCGTTGCCGACATCGTTGAGCGCGCGTAGCAGATCCTTGGCGTGCAGCACGCCAACGATGTTGTCGGTGGCGCCGCGCCACAGCGGCATGCGCGTATGTGGACTTTGCAGGATTTCGCGCACCACAGCCTCGGGCGCATTGTCGGCATTGACCGAGCGCATGTTCAGCCGGTGGACCATCACGTCCGAAACTTCGAGCTCGTGCAGGTCGAGCAGCGCGCCCATGCGGTCGCGGTCCTGCTTGACCACGCCGCCCTCGCGGTGGAGATCGGCGACGGTGCCGCGAAGCTCGTCATGAGCCGATTGCTGCGGCTCGATCTCCTGCAGTTCGAGACCGAAAGCCGCGAGCAGGCGGTGCCGGAATATCAACGCAAGCGCAATCAGCGCCAGAAGGACGCAGATGACGGCGACTAGCGCTTCAACTTTCATCCCGGGTGATTCTCCCGCAGGAAGGCCAGAACTTCGGATGACGGAACATCCCTAGCGATGAAGGACTGGCCGATGCCGTGGGTCAAGATGAAGGTCAGCGCACCGCGCGACACTTTCTTGTCCTGAGCGATATAGCCAAGCAGACGCTCGGCATCCGGCAGGGTGCCCGGAATATCGGCCATGCGCCATGGCAGGCCGACTTCGCGCAGATGCGTCTCGACGCGGGCGGCATCGTCGGGGCTGGCAAGGTTCATGCGCGCCGAAAAGCGATAGGCCAGCGCCATGCCGATGGCGACGCCCTCGCCGTGGACGAGCCGCGCGCTTTCATAGCCGGTCGCGGCCTCCAGCGCGTGGCCGAATGTGTGGCCGAGATTGAGCAGCGCGCGGTCGCCGGTCTCGAATTCGTCGCGGGCGACGACATCGGCCTTGGCGCGGCAGGATTGCGCAATCGCCTCGGTTCGAGCCGGTCCGCCGGAAAACACCTCGCGCCAGTTCTTTTCCAGCCAGGCGAAGAAATCGGGCCGGTCGATCAGGCCGTACTTGGCGACTTCGGCATAGCCGGCGCGGAATTCGCGGACAGGCAGCGTGTCGAGCACATCGGTATCGGCCAGCACGACGCGAGGCTGGTGAAAGACGCCGATGAGGTTTTTGCCATGGGGGCTGTTGATGCCGGTCTTGCCGCCGACAGACGAATCGACCTGCGCCAGCAGCGAGGTCGGCAATTGCACGAAATTCATGCCGCGCCGCACGATGCCGGCGGCAAAGCCGGTGAGATCGCCGATGACCCCCCCGCCGAGCGCCAGAACCGCGTCGCCGCGCTCCAGCCGGGCGGCAAGCACGCCGTCGACCACGTCCTGCAGATGAGCGAAGCTTTTTGTCTTTTCGCCGGCCGGCAGCGTGATCGCTGTCGAGGCGATGCCAGCGCTTTCGAGGCTTTGCGTAAGCGCATCGAGATGGGCAGCGGCGACATTCTCGTCGGTGACGATCGCCGCGCGGATGCCCGGCAGCCGTGCCGCGATTTCCGCGCCGGCCCGCGCGATCAGGCCGGAGCCGATCAATATGTCATAGGCCCTGTCACCAAGTCCGACGACGACTTTCACCGGGCTGTTCGTTCCGCCGTCATTCATTGTGCATTCTCCGTGGCGGCATGGCCCTGCCCGCAAAGATAGGTCACGAGTTCCTCGATAACCTCGGCAGCGATGATTTCCTTGCGCTCGTCGCGGGTGGGCACGGTGACATCGGCCTTGGCATAGATGGGATAGCGCTCGGCCATCAGCCGCTCCATGACGGCGCGCGGGTCGGGGTTTTGCAGCAGCGGCCGCGTCGGCTTCTTGCCGACCCGCTCCATCAGCGTGTCGATATCGGCCTTCAGCCACACCGAGACGGCGTGATCCGCGATGATGCCTTGCGTCTGCGCATTCATGAAGGCGCCGCCGCCGGTAGACAGCACCTGCGGGCCGCCTTCCAGCACTCGGTGGATGACGCGCTGCTCCAGCGCGCGGAATTCCGGCTCGCCATAGCGTTCGAACAATTCCGGGATCGTCATGCGCGATACGCTTTCGATCTCGTGGTCGCTGTCGGTGAAAGGCAGATGCAGAACGCTCGCAACCCGCCGGCCGATCGCCGTCTTGCCGGCGCCCATCAGCCCGACGAACACGATAGAGCGCGAACCGAGCTGCTGCAGCAGTTCGGCCTGTCTCGGAACCGTGTTTTCGGGCGCCTCGCTCATCATGCGGCGTTTCGACATCAAAACCCTTTGCGCGTCAAGGGTTAGGACCCGCCCTTGAAATGACATGAAGGGCGTCCCATAACGGCACGGCACAGGGAGGGCACGACCAAACAATGCCGACCTTATTCCGGTTTCTGGTGACGCTGGGCGTTCTGGCGGGCATTGCCTACGGCGCAATGTTCGCTCTGGTCACCTATGTCGAGCCGAAGAAGGGCGAGATCACCATCCGCATTCCCGCCGACAAGATCAATCAGAAGAAATAGCGACCATGAGAAGCGGCGCACGCATCGAGGCTTTTCTGGAGATGATGAGCGCCGAGCGGGGCGCTGCCAACAACACGCTCTCCTCCTACCGCCGAGACCTGGAAGATGCCGCCGAAAACATCGGCGACCTGGCCGGTGCTGCGACCGAAAGCATCCGCGCCTATCTCGGCGACATCGCCGGGCGCGGTTTTGCCGCGACCTCGCAGGCCCGCAAACTTTCGGTGCTGCGGCAGTTCTACAAATTCCTCTATGCCGAGGGGCTGCGCACCGACGACCCCACCGGCACGCTCGACAGCCCGAAAAAAGACCGGCCGCTGCCCAAGATCATGAGCGAGGCCGAGACCGGCCGCCTGCTCGACCGCGCCGCGACTGAAGCCAATGACGCATCGACCGGCTACAGCGCCCATATCGCGGCAAGGCGCATGCATGCGCTGGTCGAGGTGCTTTACGCGACGGGCCTGCGCGTTTCCGAGCTGGTCAGCCTGCCACTAACGGTGGCGCTGCGCGACGAGCGCTTCTTCATCGTGCGCGGCAAGGGCGACAAGGATCGCATGGTGCCGCTCTCGGCCAAGGCGCGCGAAGCGATGCGCAGCTGGCTCACGGAACGTGAGAAAGTGCCGGCCTTTGCCGAGAGCCCATTCCTGTTTCCCGCAGCCTCCGAAAGCGGCCATCTGCCGCGGCAGGTGTTTGCGCGCGACCTGAAGGGGCTCGCCGCTAGAACCGGAATAACAGCCGCGAAAATCTCGCCGCATGTGCTGCGTCACGCCTTCGCCAGCCATCTCCTGCAGAACGGAGCCGACCTGCGCGCCGTGCAGCAATTGCTCGGCCACGCCGACATATCGACGACACAAATCTACACCCATGTGCTCGAGGAACGGTTGATGCGACTGGTCAATGACCATCATCCGCTTGCCGACAAGACAAGCTGACGCTATGTGGAGGCGAGTTTCGCGGCGCCGAACCTGTCTTTTGAAGGTTCTGGCTGTGTTTTAATTCAGGCGTATTGGTCCGCTCACGCATGTACAATTACCTCGATTTCGAAAAACCGGTGCAGGATCTCGATGGCAAGATCATCGAGCTTAAGAAGCTTGCCGAAAGCGGCGAGGCTGTCGATGTCGCCGACGAGATCGCCCGGCTGGAGAAGCGCTCCAAGGATGCACTGCGCGACGCCTACAAGGCGCTGACGCCGTGGCAGAAGGTGCAGGTGGCCCGCCATCCCGACCGGCCGCACTGCCTCGACTATGTCGATGCGCTGTTCACCGATTTCACGACGCTCGCCGGCGACCGCGCCTTTGGCGAGGACGAGGCCATCATCGGCGGCTTTGCGCGCTTCCGCGGCGAGCCAGTGGCTGTCATCGGCCAGGAAAAGGGCTCAGACACCAAGAGCCGGATCAAGCATAATTTCGGCTCGGCGAAGCCCGAAGGCTACCGCAAGGCGGTGCGCATCATGGAGCTTGCCGACCGCTTCTCAATTCCGGTCGTGACGCTGGTCGACACCGCCGGTGCCTTTCCCGGCGTCGAGGCGGAAGAGCGAGGACAGGCCGAAGCCATCGCCCGCTCGACCTCGGCCTGCCTCGGCCTGAAGGTTCCGTCGATTTCGGTGGTCATCGGTGAAGGCGGCTCGGGCGGCGCGATTGCCATTGCCACGGCCAACCGCGTCTTCATGCTCGAACATGCCATCTATTCGGTAATCTCGCCGGAAGGTGCCGCTTCCATACTGTGGCGCGATACCACGCGTTCCAAGGACGCCGCGACCAACATGAAGATCACCGCGCAGGACCTTCTCGACCTCAAGGTGATCGACGCGATCATTCCCGAACCGCTCGGCGGCGCCCACCGCGCACCCGAAACGGTGATGAAGGCTGCCGGCGACCTGATTGCCAAGACGCTTGCCGATTTCGCCGCCAAGCCGACCGATTTCCGCGAACAGCGCCGCGAAAAATACCTCGCCATCGGCCGCAGCCTCTGATCGTTGGGGAATTACGGCGGGGTTCCAAATTTCTGCCACAAAATTGCCGCCACTTTTTCGTGTATCGCCTGTGGTGAGAGTGGGCTGTTAACCCTTGCGGTAATCAATTTTCAAGGTTAACGGGCATATTGTCCGGTTCCTGGAAATGACCGGACGACGGGAGACGCTCTTCTCGCCGCGACCGATGGAAACGAAGACGATTTTCATGCCGCTGATTGCCAACGTCATACGCGCCGGATTGCTGATTGCCACATTCGCTGTGGCTGGCTGCAACGAGCAGACGACTTTCACCGATCTGTCGCCCAAGGCCAACAAGCAGTTGTCGCCAAAAGTCGTGGCCGAGATGAAGGCCAAGGGCATGCAGCGCAACGCGCCGATCATGGCGCGCGTCTTCAAGGAAGAAGGCAAGGTCGAGATCTGGAAGCAGAAGACCAACGGCCGCTACGACGTCATCGCGACCTATGATATCTGCAAATGGTCGGGCAAGCTCGGACCGAAATATATCGAGGGCGACCGCCAGGCTCCCGAGGGTTTCTATACGGTGCGCCCGGCGCAGATGAACCCGAACTCGCAGTACCATCTGGCCTTCAACATCGGCTATCCCAACGCCTATGACCGCGCCAACGGCCGCACCGGCACCAACCTGATGGTGCATGGCGCCTGCTCGTCCTCCGGCTGCTATTCGATGACTGACGAACAGATCGAGCAGATCTACGCCTTCGGCCGCGACGCCTTCAATGGCGGCCAGACCGAGTTCCAGATCCAGGCATTTCCCTTCCGCATGACTGCCGCCAACATGGCGCGCTACCGCAACGACCCGAACTACGCGTTCTGGAAGATGCTGAAGGAAGGTTACGACAACTTCGAGATCACCAAGGTGCCGCCGAAGGTCGATGTCTGCGAGAAGCGCTACGTTTTCAACCAGGTGCCCGAAGGAGGTGCTGCCTTCTCGCCGACCAGCGCCTGCCCGGCCTCGACCCAGCCCGATTCGCTGAAGATGGCCTATCAGTCCTATCAGTCGACCTATGATGCGGCTTTTTCGAGCGCCATCGGCAAGAGCGAGAAGATCGCACCGAAGCCTGCAATTGCCGGGATCACGGAAGCCAAGCTGGTTCAGGAATGGACCCACAAGCGGGCGCGCGGCGAGCGCGTACCGATCGAGCCGCCGTCGCTGCAGCAGGACGGCACGGTCGTTGCCACCACCACCCGCATGGGCCGCATCGATTCGCCGGCTGGACGGCGTATGGCAGCGCTGGAAGCCGCCGAAGCCGAAAAGAAGAAGATAGCCGAAGAAAAACAGCGCGCGGCAGACGAAAAGAAGGCCGCGATCGCTCTGGCCAAGGCGCAGAAGGCAGCACCGGCTCCCGCACCCGCCCAACCTGCAACGGCCGACGCCGGCCAGATCGCCATCGTACCGCCGGAATCCGCAACCACCGCTGCAGGTGCACCCGTCGAACAGCCGGGCATTCTCGGCAATGTGCGAAAGCGCCTTGCCGGCATCACCAATATTTTCGGCAGCTGAGGCGCGATGTCGGCTGAAGCGGGCGTCTACGACCTCAAGGGGCTGAACTGCCCCCTGCCCGTGCTGAAAGCCCGCAAGCGCTTGTCCGAGATGGTCCCCGGCAGCCTGTTGTGGCTCGAAACCACCGACCCGCTGGCCGTCATCGACATCCCCGCCTTTTGCGCCGACAACGGACATCGGCTTGTGGAAACGCAGGCGGCGGGTGGCGGGCATCGGTTTCTGGTGGAGCGGGGAGCGTAGGCGCTTCGAGGCAGGGCGCAAGTCGGCATTGCCGGCGCTCTACGTTGCCCCCCTCTGGCCTGCCGGCCATCTCCCCCGCAGGTGGGGAGATTAGCTGTGTCCCTGCCGGCTCATCCCTTGCGACGTTGAAAACTGGCGAAAGCTGTCATGAAGGCTGATCTCCCCACCTGCGGGGGAGATGGCCGGCAGGCCAGAGGGGGGCGCGAAGGAACGCAGCCCTTCAGAATTCAGCCGGCCCACAAGCAAGCCAACTACGTCACCCGCTACCGCCGCATCCCGGCAATCGCCAGCGGATTGTCCTCAAGCGCAGCACGATCCGGCGTGTCTATCGCCGGCTTGTTGGTGAAGGCGGCAAACAGGCGCCGCACATAATCTTCCGGCATGTCGAGCGTGATCAGCACCAGCCGCGTGCCGCGAACGGCGTCCGGCCAGAACGGCAGCCGCGCCGGCGGATGCAGGATTTTCTGCACGCCATGGACGACCAACGGCCGGCCGGGATCCTCTGCAATCTCGATAATGCCTTTCAACCGCAGCAGCTTCTCGCCATGCGTGGAGCGCAGCAGATCGAGGAACATCTCGATGGTCGAAAACGGCACCGGGCCGTCGTGGACCAGCGTGAAGGCGCGGACGCGATCGTCATGGCGATGTTCATGCTCACGATCGTGGTGATGATCGTGATCGCCGTGGTGATGCGCGGCATGCGCCGCTTCCTCACCCAGCCAGCGGCGGACATCGGCGGTCTTCGTCGTCGGATCGTAGAGCCCACATTCGAACAGCGCCGCAACGCCCGTCGTCTCGTCGGTTACGTCGAGCAGCGGCGCTGAGGGATTGATCTGGCGCAGCCGGGCGTGAAGCGCGGCAAGCGCCTCCGGATCATCCTGAAGATCGGCCTTGGTGATGACGATGCGGTCGGCCACCGCCACCTGCTTGACCGCCTCGACATGGGCGTCGAGCGTCGCATTGCCGTTGACGGCATCGACCAGCGTGATGACGCCATCGAGCCGGAACGCCTGCACCAGCGCCGGGTGACCCATGATCGACTGCAGCACCGGGGCCGGGTCGGCAAGGCCGGTAGTCTCGACGATGACGCGCTTCAGCCTGGCAATCTTGCCGGTCTGGAGCCGGTCGATGAGGTCGGCCAGCGTATCGACCAGCTCGCCGCGCACCGTGCAGCACAGGCAGCCGTCCGAAAGCTGGATGATGCCGTCCGACGCCTGCTCGACCAGCAGGTGATCGATGGCGACATCGCCGAACTCGTTGATGATGACCGCCGTATCGGCGAGGCTTGCGTCTTTTAAGAGCCGGTTGAGCAGTGTCGTCTTGCCGGCGCCAAGAAAGCCGGTCAGCACCGAGACGGGAATGGGATAAAGCTCGCTCATGTTCAGCGCCCTAGCCTATTGGCTGTCGCCCTGGGCCGCCAGCGTACCGCCAGGTGCCGGCCGGTCCGGGCGCCAAGTCGGGATCGGTACGTCGGCATAGCTCTGGGCAGCGATCGCCGCGAACGCCTTCGGCACCGGGCCGGTCGCACCGCCGAGCCCGACCGCGACGAGGCGTGGTTCGTGATCCAGCTTTTCGAGATAAGGCGACTTCGGACCCGTGGCTGCCTGTTCGCCGGCATCCTCCGAAGGTGCCGCGGCAGTCGCAGCCGGCTTCTTCGGACAAATCTGGTCGCGGATATCGAGCGGAGCCGCAGTCGGGTTGCCATAGACAGGCAGCGTCGCCACGGTTGCGCCGCCGGCATCGGGCATCGCAAAGCCCTGATTGAGCAGATTTGCAGCCGTTTCGGCGCGGCTCACCGCCGTTTTCTCGCCCAGCACGACTGCGACCAGCGTATGCCCGTTGCGCGTCGCCGAGCCGATCATGTTGAAACCCGAAGCGCAGACGAAGCCCGTCTTCATGCCATCCGCCCCCGGATAGCGGCCAACCAGCAGATTGAAGCTCTTCAGCACCTTCTTGCCGGCACTGAGGCCCTCGATGGCAAAATAGGGCGCATATTGCGGATATTCCGTGCGGATCGCCCGCACCAGAATGGCGAGATCATGCGCGGTCGTATAGTTCAGCGGGTCATGCAGGCCGTTGGCATTGGTGAAATGGCTGCCGGTCATGCCAAGGCGCGCGGCCTCTGTGTTCATGCGGTCGGCAAAGGCCGGGATCGTGCCGCCGACATTCTCGCCCACGGCATAGGCGATGTCGTTGGCCGATTTGATCAGCATCATCTTCAGCGCATTGTCGAGCGTCATCACCGAGCCGGGCTTGTAGCCCATCTTGCTCGGCGGCTCGGCGGCGGATTTCTTGGTGACCTTGATGGGCGATTGCAGTGTCAATTCACCCGCATCGATGGCCCGGAAAGTGACGTAAGCCGTCATCAGCTTTGTAAGCGAGGCGGGATGCCAGCGCTGGAACGCATCTTGATGCTGCAGCACCTTGCCGGTGTTCAGGTCGAAAAGGATCGACGGATTGGCCCATGCCGGCGCCGCCGCCAGCGCACCGAGCGCTGCCAGCCCGGCGAGAAGTCCTTTTGGAAAAAAGCTATGCCGCATGAGAAATCCTGAAATCGCCTCTTGCCGTGGTCGCCCCGTGGTCCGTAAGATTTCGGCCCTGGGCCAATATCCGACAGCACGCATTGGCCATCATCGTCCCGCACCCACGTTCATGCGGTGCTATTTAGCTTATGTGACCTCATGATGGCAAAGCATCTGCGATCACGATTGTGGGTAATGCCGGGAAACCATGAACAACGAAAGTCATTCACCATGCCGATCCTGAACCGAGCCGCCGAACTGCAGGACGAAGTCGCCGGCTGGCGCCGCACGCTGCACCAGAACCCCGAGCTGAACTACGACGTGTTCAAGACGGCCGAGTTCGTCACTGAAAAGCTGAAATCCTTCGGCTGCGACGAGGTCGTGCCCGGCATCGGCAGGACCGGCGTGGTCGGCGTCATCCGCGGCAATCTCGGTGCCGGCTCGACCGTCGGCCTGCGCGCCGACATGGACGCGCTGCCGATCACCGAGACCACCGGCAAGCCCTATGCCTCGACCGTGCCCGGCAAGATGCACGCCTGCGGCCATGACGGCCACACCGCCATGCTTCTGGGGGCCGCCAAATATCTCACTGAGACGCGCAATTTCGCCGGCTCCGTCGCCGTCATCTTCCAGCCGGCCGAAGAAGGCGGCGCCGGCGGCCTTGCCATGGTCAATGACGGCATGATGGACCGCTTCGGCATCGAAAAAGTCTTCGGCATGCACAACATTCCCGGCCTGCCGGTCGGCCAGTTCGCCATCCGGCCCGGCCCGATCATGGCGGCGACCGCCGAATTCACCATCACCGTGAAGGGCAAGGGCGGCCATGCGGCCATGCCCCATCTCGCCATCGACCCGGTGGTCATCGGCAGCCAGATCGTCACAGCCTTCCAGACCATCGCCTCGCGCACGGTCAACCCGGTCGATTCGGTCGTCGTGACGGTGACAAAATTCCACGGTGGCGACGCCTACAACGTCATTCCCGAACAGGTCGAACTCGCCGGCACGGTGCGCACCCTGAAGAAGGAAGTCGCCGCAATCGCCCGCGAACGCATCGAAACCATCTGTTCAGGCATCGCTGCCGCCTATGGCGCGACGATCAACGTCCACTACGACGCGAACTACCCCGTCACCTTCAATCATCCCGAGGAAACCGTGATTGCCGGCGACGTCGCGGCGGTGATTGCCGGCGGCAACCAGGTCCATCGCGAAATCCAGCCGGTGATGGGCGGCGAGGACTTTTCCTACATGCTGGAAGCCCGCCCCGGCGCCTTCATCTTCATCGGCAACGGCGACACCGCCAACCTGCACAACTCCGCCTACGATTTCAACGACGAGGTCATCCCGCACGGCATGAGCTATTGGGTGCGCTTGGCCGAGACCACACTGGCGGCATGAACGGCAAAGGGCAGCAAATTTTGCTGCCCAAAACCGTTGGCGAAACGCGCCGAAGCGGCTATGTGTCTTTCCGGTTGGTCCCGTAGCTCAGTAGGATAGAGCGGCAGATTCCTAATCTGTAGGTCACAGGTTCGATTCCTGTCGGGATCACCAATTAATTCAAGAGCGCCTCGGTATAGTGTCCGTCGTCCCGCATCGGACAGGGAGAGGCGCTTTCTCAACATGCGTGGCGCGGCGCGGCCAGATGCAGACCGGCCGCGTGCTCGAAAGCAATCAATCCTGCGCCACCGCCCGCGTATCCAGATTGAGCATCGGAATGCTGCTGTTCGGAAGCATGGTCTGCGGAAGCTGGCCGTTCCAGCGCTCCGCCTGCGTCAGGGCGACAAGGCCGGGATTGTCGCGCAAGGCATCGCCGCGCGCCTTGATCGCCAGGGCTTCGGCGTTGCCGCGAAGCTGGATCGCTTCGGCCTCGGCCTGGGCCTGCAGGCGTACGGAATCCGCCTGGGCCTGGGCCTGAGCGCGCTGTGCGTCGGCTTGCGCATTGGCTTGGGTGACGGTTATCTCGGCCTGCACCTTTTCCCGCTCCGCGTTCTGGCGCAGACGCTGCACCTCGACTTCGGCCAGCATGCGTTGCTCGATGGATTGCTCATAGGCGTCCGAGAAATCGATATTCTCGATCTGCACCGTGTCGATCACGACCGGCCCGGCAACGCTTCGCTGAATGGCTTCGGCAATCTCCTGGTTGAGGCGGCCGCGCTCCTGAATGGCCGTGACGGCATTGAAGCGGCCGAAAACCGTCTTGGTTTCCTCGAAAACCTTGCGCTCGACTAAGCGGGACAACAGCCCATCTTCCGAACCGTACTTTTCATAGACCGTATCGACCTGATCGACTGGAATTCGGTAGTTCACCGAAAGCTTGATGTCGGCCGGCTGCTGGTCACGGCTATAGGCTTCCATCTTGTCGTAGACGACAGCCTTGGACTGGACGGAAACACGCACGACGGCGTCGATCAGGGGCAGTTTGAAACCGAGGCCAGGTTCAGCCGTCCCGGCAATGGCGCCATAGCGCAGGATGACGCCGCGCTCTCCCTGATCGATCGTGTACCACGACCCCATCGCAACCAGGAGCGCTACGACTACACCGGCGGCAAGAACGCCGAGCCTCAGATTGCTTCCCATTATCTGCTCCTTTTTTGAAATGGACCGACTGATCCCTAGGAAAGGGCGACGACCGCATAAGCCGCAAAACTCACGCAATGATTCTACCGACGATTGCAAGAATCGAGATGGCAATCTGCGACGGGGAATGGCGCTCAAACCATCATCATGACGGAAACGTCTTCAGAGACGCCGGTTCTTGTGACTGCGAAGTGGAAGGGAAAGCCTTGCAATGATACGCGTAGCCGCGGACACCTGACGTACAAACCGCAAACTTTTCGGACCGGCATGACCAGTTCATTTTTCGCACGGGACGCCGTGACCGTCGCAAAGGATCTGATCGGCGCGATCATCCATGCCAATGGCGTCGGTGGCATCATCGTCGAGACCGAGGCCTATCGTCCTGACGATCCCGCCTCGCACGCCTTTCGTGGACCAACCGAGCGCAATGCCGCAATGTTCGGGCCACCGGGACGTGCCTATGTCTACCGTTCCTACGGAATTCACTGGTGCCTGAACACGGTCTGCGAACCAGGCAGCGCGGTGCTGATCCGGGCGCTAGAACCGCTCGATGGCATGGAGCTGATGCGCGAACGGCGCGGTCTCGACGATTTGCGCCTGCTTTGCGCCGGCCCCGGCAGGCTTTGCCAGGCGCTCGCCATCGACCGCTCGCATGACAAGCTCTCGCTCGACGGTCCTGATATCCGGATTGAGCCGAGAGCAAGGGATGTCGGCATCCTCGTCGGAAAGCGCATCGGCATCAGCCAGGCGGTCGATTATCCCTGGCGCTTTGGCCTTGCCGGCTCACGTTTCGTCAGCCGGCGCTTTGCCACGGAACCTCAGACAATCGCCTCGGCCTCGATCTCGACCTCATAGTCACCGATCAGATCGCCGGCTTCGATCAGCGTGTTGGCCGGCAACACCTCGCCGAACACCCGGCCATGGGCGCGCGAAACCGGCTCCCATTTCGAGGCGTCGCGCAGATAGATGCGGGTACGCACGACGTCCTCCATCTTGCCGCCGAGCGCCGTGATGGAAGCAGCAATCTTGTCGAGAATGTATGTGGTCTGTGCGCCGGCATCGCCCGGCGCAACGCAACGGTCGGACGCGTGCGTGGCCGTGGTGCCGGAGACGCGGATCATGTCCTTCACCCGCACGGCGCGGCTGTAGCCGGCGATCGGCTCCCAGATGCTGCCGGAGGAAACGCGCAGGCGATCAGGACGCCCGGGCATGGGTTCGGCCTTAAACACCGAGGGGATCGCGTCGAGATGGTGGCTGAGATCGCCCGACGCAGTGAGATAGGGCGGGCGGCGATATTCGTCGCCGCAGTCACCGGGAATAGGGTTCGTCGCGGCGAAAGCCTCTTCGAGCCGCGCTCTATCTTCAGCGTCGAGCGAGAAGTCGAAAATGTTGAGGTTGTCGGAGCGATGCTCACTCTCGCCGATGCGCGCGCCGATTATGGCCGCTGCTACCGCCTCATGTTCGAGCACCCAGCGCGTCGCGACATTGGAGATCGAGACCTTGTGTTTTTTGGCAATCTCGCTGGCAGCTACGAGAATGCCCTGGAAACCGGCCCAGCCGCCGGCCGTGTCGATGAAGCGCTTGTATTTCGAGCGGCTCCAGTCGGCGATTTCTGAGGGCTCCGGCTGGCCCAGCCATTTTTCGGAGAGGAAGCCGCCGCAGAGCGTGCCATAGGCCAGCAGTCTCACTCCGGTCTTCTTGCACAACCCAGACAGCGCGCCGGCTGCCCGCCGGTCAACGAGCGAGAAGGAAACCTGATTGGTGGCGACCGGCACGCCATCGGCCAGCGCCAGCGCCAGATGCGCAGCATCGAAATTGGTAACGCCGATCGCGCCAATCAGCCCCTCGCCTTTGAGCTGCGCCATCTCATGCAGCGCGTCGAGCCATGCCGGATGCTCGAAGGTCCACCAGTGGAATTGCAGGAGATCGACCTTGTCGACACCGAGCCGGTCGAGGCGTTCCTGCACGCCCTCGCGCACGATCTCGGCGGTCATCGGTCCGGGCTCCGGGCACCATTTGGTGAAAGCGACGGGGCGCTTGCTGGCAGGGTAACGCGCCAGAAGCCGGCCTGTGATCACCTCGGCGCTGCCATAGTGGTCGGCCATGTCGAAGGTGTCGAAGCCGGCCTCGGCATAGGCCTGCAGTGCATCCGCCGCGCGTTCGGGATCGAGCAGCGTGCCGCCCTTTTCGAGATCGGCCACCTGCCATAGCCCGCAGACCAGGCGGCTGATGGAAAGCGTATCACTGAGCGCGATGCGGTCAGGGCTTTTGGACATGCTGAGGCTCGTTGTTTTGCGGGATCGAGGTGGCGCGCTTGAGCGGCGACAGGCGGCCGAGATGGCGGGAAACCACCCGCACCTCGCCCAGAATGCCACGCGGGCGCAGGAGCAGGATGGCGCAGAGCGCGACGCCGATCATGACGATCTGCAGCGCTGCGGCGCGCGCCTGCTGATCGGGCGGGAAGATGGCCGACACAGCCGCCGCCGAAGCAGCCCAGATGCCCCAGACCAGCACCGCGCCGAGGATCGCGCCGCGATTGTTGCCCGAACCGCCGACGATCAGCATCGCCCAGACCTGGAAGGTCAGCATCGGCAGGTAGTTTTCCGGCGCAATGAAGCCGATGAAATGCGCCTGCGCGGCACCCGCCAGCCCCATGATGCCGCCGCCGATGGCGAAGGCCTGGAGACGGAACCTGACCGCGCTCTTGCCCAGTGCCAGCGCTGCCGTCTCGTCCTCGCGAATGGCGCGCAGCACGCGCCCCCACGGGCTGCGCACCAGCCGCTCCAATGCGAGATAAAGCACAAGCACGACGACGACGAGCACGCCCAGATTGAGCAGGCTGAAGGCGAGCGGATCGCCGGCAAGGCTGGCGAAGGGGCGCGGGATGAAGCCGATGCCGAAGGGTCCGCCGGTCAACCGCTCCAGATTAAGCGCGCAGAGCTGGACTGCGACCGCGACGCCGAAGGTGGCAATGGCGAGATAGTCCGATCGCAGCCGGATCGTCAGCCAGCCGATCAGGAAGGCGATGATGCCGGCGGCGAGCGCTGCCCCGAGCCAGCCGACGGCGATCGGAAGGTCAAAGCCACCGAAGCGGTTGGCTGTGTCGGGCGTGGTCAGGATCGCCGAGACATAGGCGCCGATGGCGACGAAGCCGGCAATGCCGACATTGAACAGGCCGGTCTGCCCCCACTGCACATTGAGGCCCAGGCAGATGATGGCGTAGGTGAGCGCCATGGTGAGGAAGAAGGCGCCATAGCCGATCAGTTCGACGCTCATTCCGGCCTCCCGAACAGGCCCTGCGGGCGCAGCAGCAGCACCGCGACGAGGATGACGAAGGCGATGGCCGCGCGCCATTCCGCACCGATGAGCTGGACCGCGAAGGCCTCCGTCAGCCCGACGATCAGGCCGGCAAGCATGGCGCCGGGTACGCTGCCGATGCCGCCCAGTATCGCCGCCGCAAACAGCGGCAGCAGGAGGTCAAAACCCATATACGGACGGATCTGCACGAGCAGCCCGGCCATGACGCCCGCGACGCAGGCCAGCCCCGCGCCAAGCACCCAGACCGTGCGGATGACCTTGCGCACATCGATGCCGACGACGCCGGCAAGCTGCTGGTTCTCACTAACGGCGCGCATAGAGCGGCCGATCGCGGTGCGGGTGAGCAGCAGGTGAACGGCGACGACAAGCAGTACGGCAATGCCGAGCGACAGAAGCTGGTCGGGCGTTGCGCGCAAGCCACCGCCCAGAGGCATCGCGATCTGCAATGCCTTCGAGAAATAGGCCGGCTTGGAGGTGAAGATGAATTCGAGCAGGCTGCGCAGGGTGAGAGCCGCACCAAAACTCGCCATGACCATAATGATGACGGCACCGCGCTGGGCACGCAGGCGGCCGAACAGCAGAGCGTCAACGAGAAGCGCCAGCCCGCCGGTGAGCGCCACGGCTAGCACGGTCGCCAAAGGCAGCGACCAGCCGAAGGAGAACGGCCCGATGGGCGCGAGAAAGGCGCCCGACAGCGAACCCAGCGCCCCGCTGATGGCGAGCGCGAAATAGGCGCCCCAGCTGATGAATTCGCCATGGGCGAAATTGGCGAAGCGCAGGATCGAATAGGTCAGTGTCACGCCGATGGCGCCAAGCCCGATCATCGAGCCGGTGATCAGCCCGTCCATGATGGCTTGCGGGTTCATGACGCCACCGCCTTCGACTGATGCCGCGCACCGAGATAGAGTTCCGCGACGATGGGGTCGTCAGCCAATGTCGCAGCCGGCCCTTCGTGGCGCAGCAGCCCTTCGACCAGAATGACGGCGCGGTCGGCGATGGCGAGCGCTGCCTTCACATTTTGCTCGACGAGAATGATGGTGACCCCGGTTTCGTTGATCGCCTTGAGCTTTGAGAAAACCTCGGAGACGATCTTCGGCGACAGGCCGGCGGACGGCTCGTCGAGGATCAGCACCGAAGGCTCGACGATCAGCGCGCGCGCCACCGCCAGCATCTGACGCTGCCCGCCGGATAGCTGGCCGGCCCGCAACGACGGCCGCGATGCAAGGTCTGGGAACATGGCGTAGAGATCGGCGATGCGACGGCTGCGTTTTTCCTTCGGCAGAATGTTTGCCGCCAGAAGCAGATTGTCGTTAATCGACAGCGTCGCGAAGATGTTTTCGGTCTGCGGCACGAAGGCCAGGCCGTGGCGGATTTTTTCATGCGCCGGAACACTGGTGATGTCGCGATCGCCAAGGAATGTTGCGCCGGAATGGATCGGCACCAGCCCGGCGACGGCCTTGACGAAAGTGGATTTGCCGGCGCCATTGGGCCCAAGCACGATGACGAGTTCGCCCGAGCGTATGGAAAAATCGACGCCGCGCACGATGGGCAGGTCGCGCTCATAGCCGGCGACCAGCGCTTTCGTGGACAGGGCGACGGGTTGGCCGGTTGCCGTCATGCCGCCACCCCGCCGAGATAGGCTTCGATGACGGTGCGGTCGCGCGACACTTCGACGGGAGACCCTTCCGCCAGATGTTTTCCCGCCGCCATGACCACCACCCGGCCGCACAGCCGCGCGACCATTTCCATATTGTGCTCGATCAGCAGGATCGACTTGCCGCGCGCATTGAGTTCCAGCACCCGGTCGATGATGAGTTCGAGCAATGTCGGGTTGACGCCGGCGGCGGGCTCATCAAGCAGGATGGTCTCGGGATCGGCCATCAGGATACGGGCAAGTTCCAGAAGCTTGCGCTGCCCGCCGGACAGCACCCGCGCCGGCTCGCTCTCGAGGCCGGAAAGCGTGACGAATTCCAGGAGCGAACGCGCCTTCTCGACGGCGGCTTTCTCCTGCGAAGCGACACGGCCGGGCTGCAAAAAGTTCTTCCAGATATGCTCGCCGGCCTGATGCTGGCCGCCGGTCAGGACGTTCTCCAGAACCGTCATTTCGGCGAATGGTTTTGGGATCTGGAAGGTGCGGCCGACGCCCCGCGCGATGCGCCGCTCAGGGCCTTCATGCGAAACCGCCTGGCCGGAAATCCTGATCTCGCCGGAGGTCGGCCTGAGACTGCCGGCCAGCAGGTTGAACAGCGTCGTCTTGCCGGCACCGTTAGGCCCGATCAGCCCCATCATCTCGCCGCGATGCAGCGTGATCGACATGCCGTCGACCGCACGCAAACCGCCGAACTGCTTGACCAGGTCGCGTGCCTCAACGAGCGGCGCGCGCTTTGTTTCTGTCGAACCGTTCGGGTCATTTGCAACGGGGTGCATCCGGGGCTCATTCGAAATATTTTGATCGGTGATGTTTGATCAAACTTTACATCTTTCACAATTGCAACTAAAAAAATTGACGTTGGCCGCATGACGGCCTCCGATTTTGAACGGCGGACAAGCATGCCCGATCGGAAAAATCAGCACGCAATACGCCCCCCCGGAAATACCGGGCGGGACGGCCTTCGAGACAGTATTTTCGAAGGATCGCTGCCATGAGCCGGCGCGGAGCTCTCTCCCCTGTCGGGCGCGAAACCCTGCATGACCGCGTCTATGCCGAGCTGCGCCGCTCGCTGATCCACGGCCTGTTCGACGCCGGCGAGATGATGCGCATTCAGGATCTGGCCGAGACGCTGCAGACCAGCACCATGCCGGTGCGCGAGGCGCTGGGACGGCTGGTATCGGAACAGGCGCTGGAAGCACTGCCCAACCGCTCGGTCCGGGTTCCCACCATCACCCGCGAGCGGCTAGACGACCTCGCCCGCGCCCGCTGCCTGATCGAAGGGCAGATCACGGCGCTGGCGCTGCCTAACCTTTCGGCGGAGGATTTCGAGCAGCTGAAGCAGCTCACCGTCGCCTGCGAGACGGCCTTTCGTAGCGACGACGGCGACCGGGCGCACAAGACGTCCGAGCTGAACCACGCCTTTCATTTCTATGTCTACCGCGCCGCCGGATCGGCCGTGCTGATCCCCATCGTCGAAAGCCTGTGGCTGCAGTCCGGCCCCTATGTCCGCGCCGCCGCCCATATCCATGACGAGCATCGCGACATTCCAGCAACCCATCACCACTGGGCGCTGATCGACGCGCTGGAGCGCGGCGATGTGAAAGGCTCGATCAAGGCGCTGACCGACGACATCACCCGCTCCTTCAACCTGATACGCGGGCGCCTCGACGCCGACGATCCCGAGGAAAGGGCCGTTCGCCATGGCTGACGAGTACGACGATTCCTTCGAACTTTACGACCTGCGCGTCGAGGTGACGGCCCCCGAAGGGGGCGCCATCTATTGCGGCGCCAAGGTCGGCGACTATTTCGAGATGCGCGGCGAGATGCTGCATCTGCCGCCCGGCCAGGGCTTTTCGATCTATTCACTGGCATCGCTCTTGCCGCTGCTGCCGGCAAAGCAGCGCCCCACCCACAAGAACGACTGGATGACGACCGACGCCGAGGTCGCCTGCCCTGACCCCAATTGCACCTCGCGCTTCCGCATCATCCGCACCGGCCTGCGCCGCTTCAGCCATGCGCAGACAACCGCCGTGCCGCTTCAAGACGATCGAGGCTGAAACCATGCAGAGAACCAGACTGGCGCCGGACTATGAGATATCGCGGGTGATCCGCGGCGGCTGGCAGATGGCCAGCGGCCATGGCGCGCTGGCCAGCGAAGATCCGATCGCCGACATGGTCGCCTTCGCCGATGCCGGCATCACCAATTTCGATTGCGCCGATATCTACACCGGCGTCGAGGAACTGATCGGCCGCTTCCGCCTGCGCTACCGCGACCTGCGTGGCGAGGAGGCGCTGGCCCGGATTGGGGTGCATACCAAATTCGTGCCCGACCTCGAGGTGCTGCCGCGCATCAGCAAATCCTATGTCGAAAGCGTCATCGACCAGTCGCTGCGCCGGCTCAATCTCGAACGGCTCGACCTCGTCCAGTTCCATTGGTGGGACTATGAAGCGCCGCGCTGGCTGGAAGCCGCGCAATGGCTGGAGGAACTGCGCAAGGCCGGCAAGATACGCCACATCGGCGGCACCAATTTCGACACCGACCATATGCTGGCCATCATCGGCGGCGGCGTGCCGCTGGTTTCCATGCAGGTGCAATATTCGCTGCTCGACAGCCGCCCGGCCAAGCGGATGGTGAAGGCCGCAGGCGAAAACGGCGTTTCGCTGCTGTGCTACGGTACCGTTGCCGGCGGCTTCCTGAGCGACAAATGGCTGGGAGTCGCCGAGCCGGACGACGCGCTGGAGAACCGCTCGCTCGTCAAATACAGGCTTGTCATCGAGGACTTCGGCGGCTGGGACCTGTTCCAAACCTTGCTGAAGACGCTACGCGGCATTGCCGACCGGCACGGCACCGACATCGCCACCATAGCGAGCGCTGCAATGCTGACGCGGCCGGGCGTTGCCGGCGTTATCGTCGGCGCGCGCAACCGCACGCATCTGCCTTCCAATCTGGCTATTTCCGATCTCGCTTTGACGGCTGGCGATCAGGCCGAAATCGACGCAGTGCTGGCGCAAGCCAACGAACTCGAAGGCGACGTCTATACGCTGGAGCGCGACCGCCACGGCCGCCACGGCGCGATCATGAAATACAATCTCAACAAGGGAGCTGCCTGACCACCGCGCCTCGGGAGACGGCGCGATACTACGACCGAGAATGAACGATGCAGCGGCCGCGCAACGAGCCGGCCCGAACAAATAAGGGGAATACGAACATGAGGAAAATGCTTCTGCTCACCAGCATGCTGACGGCGCTTAGTGCCTCGGCACTGCCCGCGCTTGCGGCCGATTGCGACATCACCGTCGGCCTCGTCATGGAACTGACCGGACCTGCCGGCGAATACGGCCAGGCCGGCGCGAAGTCGGTCGACATGGCGTTTCGCGATTTCAACGAAGCCGGCGGCGTCAACGGCTGCAAGCTGGTGACCGACACGCGCGACAGCCAGAGCCAGGGAACGGTCGCCGTCGACCAGGCAACCCAGCTGGTCAACATCAAGAAGGTACCGGTCATCATCGGCGGCATCATCTCGTCGGTGTCACTGCCGATCCTGACTTCGGTCACAGGACCGGCCGGCGTCGTGCAGGTTTCGCCGGCATCGTCCTCGCCGACGCTCACCCAGCTTGGCCGCGACGGCAAGACCAACGGCGTCTTCTTCCGCACCATCACCTCGGACGCCCTGCAAAGCGTCGCCGCCGCCAAGCATGCGCTCGGCCAGGGACTGAAGAAGATCGCCATCATCCACGTCAACAACGACTTCGGCGTCAACCTGGTGCGCGAATTCAAGGAAGTCTACGAGAAGCTCGGCGGCACCATCACCTCGGTCACGCCCTACAACGAAAAGCAGGCGAGCTATTCGTCCGAGGCGAGTGCGGCGATGAAGGGCGAGCCGGAAGCGCTCTATTTGATCAGCTATCCGGTCGATGGCGCGACCATCGCGCGTGCCTGGATTTCGGGCGGCGGCCCACAGAAATTCATGCTCAACGACGGCATGAATTCGAGCGAGTTCATCTCCAGCGTCGGCGCGCAATATCTTGAAGAAGCCTATGGCATCTCGTCGGGCACCAGCCCGACCAAGTCGACGGAATATTTCAATGCCAATTACGAGGCCTTCTCCGGCGGCATCAAGCCCGACGCACCGGCTGCCGACCGCTCTTATGACGCCGGCGCTATCGTGGCACTGGCCATCGCCAAGGCAGGCAAGCCTGAGTCCGCTGCAATCAAGACGGCCATCCCCGAAGTCGTAGCCGACGGCGGCGAGCCGATCTACGCCGGCAAGGACGAATTCGCCAAGGCGCTCGGCCTGATCAAGGAAGGCAAGCCGATCAAATATGAAGGCGTCATCGGCCCGGTCACCTTCGACCAGTATGGCGACATCACCGGCCCGTTCCGGCTGTGGCGCATCCAGGGCGGCGAGGTGAAGACAGTCGGCGAAATGAGCGCCGAGGAAGTTACCAAGATCAAGGCCGAAATCCAGAAATAGGGCGACGGTCGTCCCTCTTCTCCGCTGAAATCAGGCATCGCGCCGGCCCCTCGCCGGCGCGTTTTTTTGTGTGCTCGATACCCGGTTAACACCCGGAAAAGCCGAGCTTTTTCCGCCAATCAGGCACGACCCGCTCTTTCTTGAATTCAACCGTATTTCCGTAAAGCATTGCAATTTAATGGAAAATATGATCTTATTGAATGATAATTCAATAAGAAAAGGGGCGCGCCAATGAACCCGCATATTCGTGACGTGAAGGTTCCCAGCGACTGGGACCGGCGCGGGTTGCCCGGCTGGGCCTATCACAGCCCGGCGCTGCTGGAGCTCGAAAAGGAGCACATCTTCCGCAACCACTGGCAGATCGTCGGCCATATCTCGGACGTGCCGAACGCGGGCGATTACCTGACCATGGATGTGGTCGGCGAGCGCGCGCTGATCGTGCGCGGCAAGGACGGCGTCGTGCGGGCCTTTCACAATATCTGCCGCCACCGCGGCAGCCGCGTCGTCGCCGACAATCAGGGCACCTGCAAGAACGCGCTGGTCTGCCCCTTCCACGGCTGGGTCTACAATCTCGACGGCACGCTGCGCGGTGCCGCCCGCCCCGGCAGCTTCCCCGAACTCGACAAGGCCGAATTCGGCCTAACGCCGCTTGAGCTGGAAATCTGGATGGGGCTGATCTTCGTGCGCTTCCGCAAGGGGCCGCAGCCGTCGGTTGCCGAACTGCTGAAACCTTTCGAGGCAGAACTTGGCCACTACGGCATCGCCGATATGGAGCCTTCCTATGGCATCTGGACCCAGACCAGCCCGGTCAACTGGAAGTCGGTGCGCGATGTCGACAATGAAGGCTACCACGTCGCCATGGCGCACCCGGCGCTTCAGGACCTCTATGGCTCGACCTATTTCGACGAACCCTTCGTCAAGGGTGTGTCGCGTTCCTTCGCCACCTACAATCCGCACGCCGGCCGGCGCTGGAGCGTAAAGAACTACGTCAACATCGCGCCCGAGCCGGCCCACCTGCCGGAGAAGCTGAAAAAGGCCTGGGTCTATTACGGCCTGTTTCCCAATGCGGTGATTTCGGTGATGCCGGAATCGGTGCAGTTCTATCAGGAGTTCCCGCTCTCGACCGGCGAGACCTTGCTGCGCGGCGCCATCTACAAATACCGCGACGAGACGCGCGAGCAGGCAGCCGCCCGCTACCTGTCGTTCCGCATCGACCGCGAAACCATGTCGGAAGACGTGCAGCTTTCGGTCTGGTCGAACGAGTCCATGCTGTCGGAGGCGTTTGCCGGCTTCTACCTCTCCGACCTCGAATACGGCGTGCGCACCCACCACGACCACCTGCGCGCGCAGATACCGGTGCTCGATCTGGAGACAGCGCCCGACGAGAAGGAAATGGCGGGCCTGAATGAGGCGCTGCGATCGCGGGGGTGAGTTCCCCTCCCCCTTGTGGGGAGGGGTTAGGGGTGGGGGTGTTTCAAACGCCCCGACATTTGCGGAGAACACCCCTCCACAACGCAGAGAATGGCATCACCCCCGCCACACACCCTCTTTCCTCAAATCGTCCATCGTCCGCGAAATGCCTTCGCGCAGAATGCCGACCATGTCGTCGATCTGCTCCCTTGTGATGGTGAGCGGCGGCGACATTACGCACATGTTGATCAGCGGGCGCACCAGCAGGCCGAGGTCGTGGCAATGCGCGTCGATGCGCTGGCCGACATTGCGGTCGAGTTCCAGCGGGTCCTTGCTGTCGCGATCGGCAACGCATTCGACGCAGGCCATAAGCCCGACGCCGCGCACTTCGCCCACCAGCGGCAGTTCCTCCAGCGTCTTCAGCTGCGCCTGGAAATAGGGCGTGACCTCTCGCGCATGGGCGAGAACGCCATTTTCCAGAAGATCGAGATTGGCGAGCGCCACGGCGCAGCCAACCGGGTGGCTGGTATAGGTGAGGCCATGCGCATACATCGCCGTCGGATGGTTCGAGCGACGCAAATCTTCCAGCAACCGCTCTGAGACGATCATGCCGCCGAGCGGGAAATAGCCGGAGGTGACGCCCTTGGCGAAGGTGATGATATCGGGATCGATGCCGAACACATCACCCGATGCAAACACATGCCCAAGCCGGCCGAAGGCAGTGACGACCTCGTCGGCGATGAACAGGATGTCGTTGTCGCGGCAGATTTTCCGGATGCGCCTGAGATAGCCTTCCGGCGGTACGATGACGCCGCCCGATGCCTGCACCGGCTCGCCGACGAAAGCGCCGATCCTGTCTGCGCCGATGCGCTTCACCGTTTCCGCGAACTCCGCCACCAGCCGGTCGCAGAAGGCCGCAACGCTCATTCCGGCAAGCCGCCGGAATGGATCGGGCGAGGACAATTTGACGATCAGCTCATCGGCGCCGTCCATCCAGTCGCGGTCGCGCGGGCGACCGTTGAGCGAGGCCGACAGATAGGTCGAGCCGTGATAAGCGCCGCCGCGCGACAGGATGAGCTTCTTTTCCGTCCGGCCGCGGACATTGTTGTAGAACTGCATGAAGCGCAGCGCGCTTTCCACCGCCGACGAGCCGCCGGTGGTGAAGAAGACGTGGGAAAGATCGCCCGGCGCATGCCCCGCGATGCGCTCGGCCAGGACGGCCGAAGGCTCGTTCATCGTGTACCACGGCGTGTTGTAGGAAAGCTGCATGGCTTGGTCGTACATGACGCGGGCAAGCTCCTCGCGGCGATGGCCGACATTGACGCACCACATGCCCGCCGGCCCGTCGATCAGCCGCTTGCCGTCGCCGTCGGTGATGTAGATGCCGTCGCCGCTGCCGATCAGGCTGCGCGTCTCCGCGCCGATCTCGCCGGCGGTCGGCCAGGGCTGAACCAGATGGCGCTTTGCAAGATCGACCGTATCCTCGCTTGGCAGCATCTCGATGCCGCCGCCGGCCTTCCACATGTCTTTCACCGCAGCCATTTTCCCTCGCTTTCCCGGCCAGCTCATCGCATTCGCCACAGTCCGGCATGAATGCAGAAGCAAGCCTTTATTCGGATCATATTGAATGTCCGTTCAGTCAATATCGCAGAAATAGCGCTTGATTTCAATCCACGGATGGGCTCATGATGAAAGAAAGCCGGCGCACCCAGGGAATGTGACGCCGGCGCAAAAATGGGATGGTCATGCCGGACACCGAGCCAGCATTCTTATGTGAGCCCCTGCAATGACGGCGGCTGCGGAAGGGGCACCTGCGCTGCGACCCGCGCAGTCTCGAAGAACCTCCCTTCTGCAATCGGAATCGGCCCAGGGCTTTGCCCTTATCAGCCCGACATTCCTCTACGCGCTGGTGCTTCTGGTCGTGCCGATCCTGGTGGTGATCGCGCATAGTTTCTGGACGCAGAACTACCTCACCATCGACCGCACTTTCACGCTGGAAAACTACCGCATCGCGCTGACCGAGCCGATCTACCGCGACCTTCTGATGCGCTCGCTGCGGATCTCGCTACTGGTCAGCTTCTTCACCGTCGTTCTGGCCTATCCGATCGCCTTTTACATTTCCTTCCATGGCGGGCGGCACAAGGGCCTGTGGCTGTTCCTGATCACCATTCCGTTCTGGACAAGCTACCTGCTGCGCGTCATGTCGTGGAAGGTCATCCTGGGCTACAATGGCGTGCTCAATTCCGGCCTTCTGGGCCTCGGCATCATCGACGAACCCTCGACCGCCCTGCTCTACAACACCAGCGCCGTCGTCATCACGCTGACCCATGCCTGGGCGGCCTTCGCCATCCTGCCGATCTTCGTCTCGCTCGAAAAGATCGACCGCACGCTGATCGAAGCGGCGACCGATCTCGGCGACGGGCCACTGCGCCGCTTCATGCGGGTGACGCTGCCGCTGTCGGTGCCCGGCATCGTCTCGGCGATCCTCATCGTCATGATCCCGACGGTCGGCGATTTCGTCACGCCGCGCCTCGTCGGCGGCAAAGACGGCGTCATGATCGCCAACGCCATTCAGGCGCAGTTCGGCAAGGGCGCCAACTGGCCGCTGGGTGCCGCACTTTCGGTGACGACCATGGCGATCGTCACAATGATGGCGGCGGCGACCGTGCTGATCATCCGCTCGGCAGCGAGGCTGGCGCGATGAGCGGACTGCGCAAAATCCTGTCGAACTGGCTGCCGGCCTATGCCTTCCTCTACATCGTCTTTCTCTATCTGCCGGTGATCTTCCTGCCGATATTCTCGGTCAACACATCGGCCTCGCCGAAATTCCCGCTGAGCGGCTTCACGCTCAAATGGTACGAGGAACTGCCGCACACGCCGGCTCTGCTCGATGCAGCCTGGAACAGCCTGATGGTCGGTGTTTCCGCCGCCATCCTGTCCACCGTTCTCGGCATCTGCGCGGCGCGCGCCATCACCCGCTACCGCTTTCCCGGCCGCCGAACCATCAACGGCCTGCTGATGGCACCGCTGGTGCTGCCGGAAATCATCGTCGCGGTTTCCATGCTGCTGGTCATGCTGCAACTGGGCCTCAGCCTGTCTCTGGTAACCGTCGTGCTCGGCCATGTGCTGGTCTGCATCCCCTATTCGCTCAGCGTGCTGACCTCCGGCTTCGAAGGTTTCGACCGCAGCCTTGAGGAAGCCTCCGCCGACCTCGGCGAATCGGCCTTCGGCACATTCCGCCGGGTGACGCTGCCGATGGTGGCGCCTGCAATAATTTCCAGTCTGCTCGTCTCCTTCACCATCTCGCTCGACGAATTCATCATGGCCTTCTTCCTCACCGGCACGGAATCGACCTTGCCCGTCTATATCTGGGGCCAGTTGCGCTTTGCCTCGAAGCTGCCCGGCGTGCTGGCGCTCGGCACGCTGCTGCTGGTCGGCTCCTTCGTGCTTCTGACCCTTGCCGAAATCCTGCGCCGCCGCGCCGCGCGACGCACCCAGAACACGGGAGGCGTCTTTGCCTGAACGCTCCAAATCCGAACGGCCGATGATCGAGATTGCGCATGTCACGCGCAGCTACGGTGCCTTCAAGGCGCTGGACGACGCCTCGCTGACGATCAGGGAAGGCGAGTTCTTCTCGCTGCTCGGCCCGTCCGGCTGCGGCAAGACCACGCTTCTGCGGATGATCGCCGGCTTCGACAATCCGACCAGCGGCAGCATTGCGGTGGACGGGCAGGAGATGCTGGGCATCCCGGCCAACCGCCGCCCGACCAACATGGTGTTCCAGAGTTACGCCATCTTTCCGCACCTCAATGTCGAGCAGAATGTCGGCTACGGTCTGAAACGCCTGCGGCTTGACGCAACGGAAGAAAAGCGCCGCGTCGAGGAAGCCTTGGCGCAGGTGTCGCTGACGGGCCTTGGCAAGCGCGGTGCCACCGAACTCTCCGGCGGCCAGCGCCAGCGCGTGGCACTCGCCCGCGCACTGGTGATGCGGCCGAAGGTGCTGCTGCTCGACGAACCGCTGTCGGCGCTCGACAAGAAACTGCGCGAGCAGATGCAGGTGGAATTGCGCCGGCTGCAGCAGGCCGTCGGCATCACCTTCATCCTCGTCACCCACGACCAGTATGAGGCGCTGGCCATGTCCGACCGCATCGCCGTGATGTTCGGCGGAAAGATCGCGCAGGTCGCCTCGCCCAAGGAAATCTACCAGCGCCCGGTCAACCGGCAGGTCGCCGATTTCCTCGGCGGCATGAACTTCGTCAAAGCCGAGATCGTCGAGGAGAACGGCGCCTCCATGACCGTCGACACGCTCGGCTTCGGCCGCGTGAAAACCGACAAACCGGCAGCCTTCGTCCGCAACGGCAAAGCAGCCACCCTCGGCATCCGACCGGAGCGGCTGCGGGTGCTGTGGGACGACGCCAAGGACAAGCACGAAGTCGCCGGCACGGTCGTTGACCGGCATTATTTCGGCGAAATCACCCATCTCATCGTCGACATACCCGGCTTGGAAAAGCCTCTGTCGGTGACCGAGACCAACAATTTCGGCGCCGACGATATCCCGGTCGGCGCGCCAATCAGGCTGGCCTATGATCCTGACGCGCTGGTGGCGATGGCAGATTGAAGGCGACCTCTCTTTGCCGGTTATGCCCTTCGGGCTCCCCTCTCCGTCTCGGCTTCGCCGAGCCACCTCTCCCCATTTCATGGGGCGAGGAACCTAAATCCTGAAATGCGGCAGCCTCGCAAAACTTGGGTTCCTCGCCCCGCTTGCGGGGAGAGGTGGCTCGGCGAAGCCGAGACGGAGAGGGGATTACAGCGGCAGCCAGTTGCGCTACCACGCCTGACAGGCGACCCTGACAAGGAGCCCCATCGCTACGTGGTCAATCATTGATGGCCACCTCATGACCATAACCGGCATCGACCACATCCAGCTTTCCATGCCGGCCGGCGAGGAAAACGCGGCGCGGCGTTTCTACGGCGAACTGCTCGGCATCCCCGAAGCCGCAAAACCCGCCCCGCTCGCGGCGCGTGGCGGCTGCTGGTTCGAACAGGGGGCGGTGAAAATCCATCTCGGCGTCGAGGCCGGCTTCCAGCCTGCCCGCAAAGCACATCCGGCATTGCTGGTGGACGATCTTGCGACCTTGTCAAAGAAACTCCACGCAGCCGGATTCCCAGTGACCCCGGATGACACGCTGGAAGGGGTCGAGAGATGTTTTGTCAGCGACCCGTTCGGCAACCGCATCGAACTTATTCAGGACGAAGCGAGCCGCTGACAGCGGGTCGTGCCTCAATACCCCGCCTTGATCTTCTCGAACTCGGCGATCATCTTCTGCTTAAGTTCGCTCGGCACCGGCGACTGGAACAGCGTCTTGTCGATGAACTTGTCGACATCGGCATAGCCTTTTTCCGCCAGCACTTCGGGATCGACGGTCGCCATGCCCTTGGCATTGGCATGGCCGTAACCCCAGTCGCCGACCATATATTGCGCAACCTTGGGATCGTTCACCGCATTGAGATAATCATAGGCCTTTTCTTCCGAGCCCGGAGCATCCTTGTAGCGGACATAGCCGCAGACCCAGGTGGAAATGCCTTCTGCCGTGTCACGCTTGTTCTTGATCGGCGCGCCGGCGGCTGCGGACTGCACCGCAGCGTCGTTCCACGCCCAGGCGAGATCGACCTCGCCGCCGCTCATCGCCTGCACGATCTCGGTGGTGTCGGTCCAGTACATGCGGACATTCTTGTGCACTTCGCGCAGGAAGTCGGACGCCTGCTTGAACTGCTCGTCGGTCATCTGCGTCCAGTCCTTCAGGCCGATGATGAGACTGGCCAGCGCATAGGCGTCGTCGACATTGTCGCCGATCGAGATGCGGTCCTTGAACTTCGGATCCGCAAAGGCCTTTAGCGACTGGATGTCCTTCTCGTCGACCTTGTCCGAATTGTAGGTGAGCGCCGTGTTGCCCCAGTCCCACGGCATGAACCAGGCCTTGCCGTCCTCCGTGGTGGCGAGATTCTTCATCGCCATGATGCCGGGGTTGAGATCGTTCCAGCCGGTGATCTTCGACGTATCCAGCGGCTGCAGAAGACCGGCCTCGCGCCATTTGGTTACGCTCTGCGAGCAGGGGTGGCCGAGATCGGCCTTGAAGCCGGCGCGCACTTTCTCAAAAGCTTCGTCCTCATCGCCGAAGAAGGTGAAGGTCGGCGAGTCGCCGTTTTTCTCGACATAGCCGGGATGGAAAGATGGTTCCTCGTAACCCGACCAGTCAAAGATTATCAGGTCCTTGTCGGCCGCGGTGGCCATGCCCACGGCATAGGCCGAAAGCGCGCCAGCAAGCGCAAGCGTGGTTGAAAGCCTTCCGATAAGTCGCGTCATCGTTCCATCCTCTGTCTTATGATTATGGGGTCATGCGATCTTGCGCGCGCCGGCCTCCTTGCGCGAAAAATGCTTCGGAAAGGCCGAGGCAAGATAGTCCGTGGCCGCCTGATGCGCGGTTTCACGCGTTACGTTTTCCGCCGCCATCATCAGGCGCAGCCACAGTCCCTCGAGCATGGCGCTAAGGCCGAGCGCCGTCGCCTCCGGATCGAAATCGTAGCCGCCATCGTCTTTAAGACGCACGCAGAGATCGACGACCGTCTGCTGATAATCCTTGTCGCGCGAACCGCTGAGCGCCTGATAGGTCGGGCGCGACTTGGCCTCGCCCCAGAAGGCACACCATGCTGCAAGCTTGCGCTTGTTGCAGACCGAGCGGTCGAAATCGGCCGCCACCAGCGCCTGAAGCTGGCGCGCCGGATCGTCGCCGGCCTTGGTAAGCGCAGCACGCCAATGCGCGGAATATTCGTCGTACATGTGCTGCAAGGTCGCGATCAGCAGCTTTTCCTTGCTCTCGAAATGAAAGTTGACGATGCCGCGCGACAGGCCGGCGCCATCGGCCACATCTGCCATGGTGGTGTCGGAATAGCCGCGCTTGGCCAGCGAATCGATCGTCGCCTCGATGAGCTGCAACTGCCGCGTTTCCTTGGACGCCTTGCGCCCGCGCTTTTCGGCCTCGGGGCCTGCTTCCTTCACCGTCGCCGTCTTCATTGCTGCTACCATGCTCCGCATCGCCGGCTAACGTCCCTCGTCCGGCTTCCATCCGCGCAGATGAGTGGGACGGTGCTCGCCGCTGTCAAGAACCTTCTGCATGGCTTCCCAGGTCTTGATGTTCTTGTCGACATAGTCACGGCCAACCGCAGCCGCGACCGGCTCGTAGAGCGGACCTTTCAGCCGCGCCAGCTCGCCGCGCGCCACCTCGCGATACCAGTGATTGCGGTCGGTAACCGCAATGTCACGGAAACCCGCATCCTCCATCGCCTTTCGATAATGCACCGGCGAGCGCATGGCGAAGGAGAGCCCCTCAGCCGCGATATAGGCCTTCATCTCCCGCGACGGCTCGCCGTCATGGCCGATCATCCAGTTCGAAGCGGCAAAGACGCCGCCGGGCTTCAGCACGCGAAAGATTTCTGAAAACAGCGCATGCTTGTCCGGCACATGCAGAAGCGCATCCTTGGAAAACACCATGTCAAACGAGCCATCGGCAAAAGGCAGCGGTCCCGGCGGCGCCTGAACGAATGCCGTGCGCGCCGACAGGCCCCGTTCGGCTGAGCGCTTCGTTGCGACGGCAATGACGGGTTCTTCCACATCGAAGCCGGTGACATGCCCGGCGTCATGGCTCTCGACGAAATGCAACGCAATGCCGCCCGCGCCGCAGCCGACATCCAGTATCCGCCTGCCGCCAAGCGAAAGGCCTTCGACCACGCGGTCGACTTCCCCCGGCCCGCCCGGCGACAGGTAGCCCTCGCCCCACAGCGCCTCCAGGAAGCGAATGGCGGTGTCGTCATATTCCGGCGCGGCGTCTGCCGTCTCGATCATTGTTCCCCGTCCAAGCCAAAGGTTTTCAACGTCGAAATTTCTCCAAAGCCTACTCCACTCGCATCAAAACGCAATGTCATTTGTTGAACATTCATTCAAAATCTCTGGACAGGCATGCCGCCTCCGTGTCAGATTTGCAGAAAATAAAAGCGGGAACCTGCATGAAGAAATGGGACGCCATCGTCATCGGCGCGGGGCACAACGGGCTGGTCAACGCCTGCTATCTGCAGCGCGCCGGGCTCGACGTGCTGGTGGTCGAAAAGAACGACTGGATCGGCGGCGCCGCCGTCAGCCGCTCGCTGACGCCGGGCTTTCTCTATTCCAACTGTTCCTATGTCTGCTCGCTGTTCCGGCCCGAAATCATGCGCGATCTGGAATTGCCGCGCTTCGGCCTTCAGGTCATCTCCTATGAGGGCGGCGCGGTGTTCACTAGGGACGGCGACTATCTCGCCAATTACCGTGACCACCATGCCCATCGCCGCGAATTCGCGCGCTTCTCGGCCCGCGACGCCGAGGCCTATGATCGCTACGCCCGCGACGTGACGCGGCAGTGCCGTTTCATCCAGCCGCTGCTGATGCGCACCGCACCCGACCCGACAAGCTTTCGCCCGCGCGATATCTCCGAACTGCTCTACCTCGGCAAGAAATTCGCCGGGCTGGGTGCGGCCGAGATGGCCGACACGCTGCGCTTCTGGACCATGTCGATCTCCGACTTCCTCGACGAGTATTTCGAGACCGACGTGATCAAGGCCAACTTCGCGCTTTCCGGTATCATCGGTACCGCACTTGGGCCCATGTCGCCCGGCACGGCTTACGTTCTGCTGCATCACTATATGGGCGAGGTCGACGGCTCGGTCGGCGCCTGGGGCTATGCCCGCGGCGGCATGGGCGCGGTGACCAAGGCGCTGGCGGACTCGTTCCGCGCATCGGGCGGCACGATCCGCACCGGAGCCGAGGTCGAGCAGGTTCTTGTCAGGAGCGGCAAGGCGCGCGGACTTGTGCTGGCCGACGGCGAGGAGATCTATGGCAACCTCGTCATCTCCAATGCCGATGTGAAGCGCACCTTCCTCAAGTTGGTCGAGGAAAAGGAACTGCCCGAAATCTTCCTGCGGCGGGTGAAGAATTTCAAGATGCGCGGCTCGTCGGGCAAGGTGAACATCGCGCTGGATTCACTGCCGGAATTTCCGGCGCTGCCGAAGGATTCGCCCTGCTATCGCGGCGACATGCATTTCACCGACTCGGTCGAGCGCATGGAGCGCGGCTATGACGACTGGAAGGCCGGACGCTGGTCGGCCGATCCCTTCCTCGACATGGTCATCCCGACCACGCTCGACCCGACCATGGCCCCGCCCGGCAAGCACTTCATGAGTTGCTTCGTCCAATATTGCCCGCCCAAGGTGGAAGGACGCGACTGGACCGACGCCGATCGCGACGCTTTCGGCGAAACGGTGATCTCGCAGATCGCCGACTATTCGCCCGGTTTCCGCGACCGCATCGTGCATATGGAAGTGCGCACGCCGCGCGAACTGGAGGCCGAAGTCGGCCTCACCGAGGGCAACATTTTCCAGGGCGAACTGACCTTCGATCAGCTTCTGTTCAACCGCCCGGTGCCGGGTTACGCGCAATACCGCTCGCCGGTCGACGGGCTCTATATGTGCGGTTCCTCCACCCATCCCGGCGGCGGCGTGATGGGCGCACCGGGCCGCAACGCAGCCGCGGAAATCCTGCGTGACCTCTCGCGCGGCACCAAGCATATGAGCCCGGCCCATGACGTCATTTGATGCAATCGTCATCGGCGGCGGCCACAACGGGCTCGTCGCGGCGGCAACACTCGGAAAAAGCGGGCGTAAGGTTCTTGTGCTGGAAGCGGCGGGCGAAGTCGGCGGCGCGGCCCGCACCGAAGAATTCGCTCCGGGCTTTCGCGTTTCCTCCGCGCATCTGCTGAACCGCCTGCACCCGGAGGTGATGAAGACGCTGGAGCTTGAACGGCACGGCCTGTCCTTCGGCCCGATCGCGCCCAGCGTGGCGCTGTCGCGCGACGGCAACCCGCTGACATTGCACGGTGCCTATGGCGAGACACTCACCGGCACGTCAGCCTCCGAACAGGCCGCGTGGCAGGAATTCCGCGCACAGCTTCTGCGTTACGCCGGCATATTGAAGCCGCTGCTGGCGCGCCGTCCACCCGACCTCGGCAACATGTCGCTGATGGAGAGTTCCGCCTTCGCCATGACCGGCCTGTCGCTGCGCCGGCTTGGCAAGGAGGACATGCGCGACTTCCTGCGCATGCTCCTGATGAATGTCTCGGACGTCGCCGACGAGCATCTGGCGGACGACCGCCTGAAGGGTCTGCTCGCCTTCGACGCCACGCTCGGCAGCCATCTCGGGCCACGTTCGCCGACCTCGTTGCTCGGCCTCTACTATCGCCTCGCCGGCGAGATTAGCGGCCAGCCCGGCGCTCAGGCGCTGCCAGCCGGCGGCATGGGCGCGGTCATCGCCGCGATCTTGAGTGCGGCGAAATCCGCTGGCGTCGGCGTCCGCACCGATGCCCCGGCAATGAAAATCCTGATCGAAAGGGGCCGCGCCGCTGGGGTGGTTCTCGACAGCGGCGAGGAAATCCGGGCCAAAACAGTCATCTCGGCGATCAACCCGCGCTCCACTTTCATCGACCTCGTCGGCACCCGCGAGCTCGATACCGGCTTCGTGCGGCGGATAAAAAACATCCGCATGAAGGGCAATGTCGCCAAGCTGCATCTGGCGCTCGACCGGCCACCGGAGTTCTCGGGCGTCGATGCTACCGGCCATCGCGGCCGCCTCGTCATCGCGCCGTCGTCCGACCATGTCGAACGCGCCTTCAACCCCGCGAAATATGGCGAATTCTCGCCCGAGCCGGTGATGGAGATCACGCTGCCGAGCCTTGCCGACACGTCGCTTGCACCGGACGGTGCCTGTGTGCTTTCGGCGGTCGTACAGTATGCGCCCTATGCGCTGAAGGAAGGCTGGGAGACCGGCAAGCCGAAATTCCTCAAGGCGATCATGGCGCAGTTGGAGCTTTACGCACCCGGCATCGGCAAGCTCGTGCGCCATGCCGAACTGCTGACGCCCGCCGATATCGAGACGCGCTACCGTATGCCCGGCGGCCACTGGCACCATGGCGAATTGCAGGCCGACCAGATGATGATGTCGCGCCCGGCCTTCGGTGCGTCAGGCTATGACACGCCGATCGACGGGCTTTATCTCTGCGGTGCCGGTTCGCACCCGGGCGGCGGCATCTCCGGCGTGCCGGGACTGAATGCGGCGCGGCGGATCATCGAGATGCGGGGTTAGGCCATGAACCAGATGCCAAAGCTGTCCTCCGCACGCCTCACCGCCCAGTCCCATTTCCGCACGCTGCGCCTCGGCACGCCGTTCCAGCCGCGCATCGATGCGCTGATGAAAACCAACGACTGGTACGACTGGGGTGGCTACCGCGCACCGGCCTCGCTGTGGGACGAGGAACTGGAATATTTCGCCATCCGCAGCCAGGCCGCACTCTTCGACATCTCGCCGATGGTGAAATACCGCATCGAGGGTCCGGACGGGGAAGATTTCCTCAACCGCGTCACCTTGCGCGACGTAGCAAAGCTGAAGTCCGGCCGCGTGCATTACACCGCGTGGTGTGACGATGAAGGCTATGTGCTCGACGACGGAACGCTGTTCCGGCTGGCGCCTGATCGTTTCCGCCTGTGCTGCCAGGAGCGGCATTTGCCCTGGCTGCTCGACAGCGCCATCGGCTTCGACGTTTCCGTATTGGAGGAAACCGAGGCGGTGGCCGGGCTGGCGCTACAAGGCCCGACTTCCGTTGCCGTGCTGCGGGAGGCCGGTTTTGCCGGTGTCGAAAGGCTGAAGGTCTTCGATCTTGCCGAGTTCCCGCATGAAGGGGGCCGCGTCACCATCTCGCGCACCGGCTTCACCGGCGATCTCGGCTATGAACTTTTCGCCCCGGCTGAATTGGCGCTCTCGCTATGGGACCGTCTCTGGAAGGCAGGCGAACTGCGCGGCATCCGCGCCATCGGCTACACAGCGCTCAACCGCGCAAGGCTGGAGGCCGGGCTGATCGTCGCCAATGCCGACTTCGTCACTGCCGAACACGCCATCCGGCCCGACCGCGTACGCATGCCCGACGAGATCGGGCTCGGCTTCATGGTCGATCTGGAAAAGGGCCATTTCAACGGCCGCCGCGCCATCGCGCAGGCGCGCGCCAAGGGCTCGATGCGCCATGTGCTGGTCGGGCTGGAGATCGAAGGCAACATTCCAGCCGAGCACGCCATCGTCTATCACAAGCAAAAGAAGGAGGTCGGGCTGGTCAGCGCCGCGATCTGGTCGCCCATGGCCAAGCGCAACATTGCGCTGGCGAGCCTTTCGCGGCCCTATGGCGACACGATCACCGATGACCTCTGGGTCGAGATTTATGCCATGCGCGAACTCAGATACGAGCGGCTGATGAAGCGGGCGAGGATCGTGCCGCGGCCCTTCATCAAGCTCGACCGACGCACTGCCAGCCCACCGGCGGATTTCTGACCATGGCCGAGCCCGACGCCGAACTTGCCGAGCAGTGGGCGCTGGTCAACACGCCGCTTGGCGAAGTCTGGTCGGGCCGCACGCGCTATGCGGCGGCGATGTATTTCCACAAGCGCGGCGACATGAGCGCCGAAACGCTGGAGGTCTACCGCATCTGCGCGCGGCTCGACGCCGAAGACCCTCTGCCGATCATCCGCGACCGCGGGGTGGGAAAGGAGTGGTTGAGCAAGATGGAAGAAAGGAAGTTGCGCTGAGGAGCAGCTTTCACCGTCTCCTGAAAACTTCGACCCAGAACCCCCTCTCCGTCTCGGCTTCGCCGAGCCACCTCTCCCCCGCTTCGCAGGGGCGAGGAATAGCTAACCGTGAAGGCTGCGACATCACAGAACCTGGGTTCCTCGCCCCCATGAAATGGGGGAGAGGTGGCACGCGAAGCGAGACGGAGAGGGGGAATTCGTCAAGAGAGGACGGGGACGCTTTCGCTCCGGACCTGGCCTGCCCCTCCATCAGAGACACAGCCTCAGCTCTTCAACACATCCGCCCATTCCGGGTGCCGCTTGAACTGCGCATTGGCAAACGGGCAAAGCGGAATGATCTTCTTGCCCGCCGCGCGCGCTTCCTCAACCGCGCGCGTCACCAGCCGCAAGCCCGCGCCCTGCCCGCGAAACGCATCCGGCACCTCGGTATGGTCGATGATCATAAGATGCTCGCCGGCCTTGCTGAAGGTCATTTCGGCCTCCGCGCCGCCGGGCCCGCGCAGGAAATAGCGGCCCTTGGAGCCGGTCTCTTCCAGTTGGATTTCGGGTGTCTGGTCGGTCATGTCCGGGCTCCTGCTGTGTTTGCCGTGGCGCGATAGGGTGCGAGAAAGGCGCGTGCCGCCACGATTTCGTTCTGCCGCATCTCGTGCCCGCCTTCGTGCCATTCCAGCGTGACGTCGGCGCTGTCCGCACGCAGATAGCTGTCGAGTCGGGAAGTCAGGTTCGGCGGGCAGATCGGGTCGTGATGGCCGGCGGTGATGAGAATGCGCTTGCCCGCAAGACTACCCTTCACCTCCGGTTCGAACGGGATCAGCGGATGCATCAGCACCGCCGCATCGAACAGCTTGGGGTCGGCAAACAGCAGCGACGCCAGGATATTCGCGCCGTTGGAAAAGCCGATGCCGATCACCGAAGACGGTTTTGCTTCCTTGATATGGGCTTTGACAAAACCGGCCATCTTTTTCGTTCGCTCGGCCAGATCGTCCATGTCGTAGACGCCCTCAGCCGTGCGGCGGAAGAAGCGCGCCGCGCCCTGTTCGGAGACGTCGCCGCGCGGCGAGATCGCTGCCACGCCGGGCAGCAGGTCGAGCGCCAGCCCCAGCATCTGGTTTTCGTTGCCGCCCGTTCCATGGAACAGGAAGGCGAGCGCCCCGCCCGATGTGCCGGGCAATGAGGTGTAGGTATAGGCATCCTTGGACATGATGTTCCTCGCATTATGGACACAGCCTATCCGAGCCGGAAAAATCCGGCTCGGACTTTTTTGAGCGACCGTCAGTCGCCAAGCGGCTGCAGGTTCTTTTCGAGATAGTCGCGCAGATGCGCATGCTGGCTCGGCAGTTTCAGCGCCTCGCCGAGATGGGCCGTATCCTCGTCGCGGTCGAAGCCCGGCTCGTTGGTCGAGACCTCGAACAAGACGCCGCCCGGCGTGCGGAAATAGATCGCCCAGAAGTAGTCGCGGTCGATCACCGGCGTCACCTGATGGCCTGTATCCATCAGCGCCTTGCGCACTTCGAGCTGCTTGGCCCGATTCTCGACGGCGAAGGCGACGTGATGAACCGAACCTGCCCCGAGATTGGCAAAGCCGACGCCCGGCAGGCTTTCGATGTCGACGACATCGGCGCCGTTGCCGCCCTTCACTGCCAGCCGCTTCACGTTGCCGGCGGTGTCGACTTCCTCGTAACCCATGAACTTCAACAGCTCCTCGGTCGCGCCGCCATCCTTAAGGCGCAGCGACACGGAATGGAATCCGCGGATCGCCTCATCGCCGGGCACGCCGCCCTTGGTCCAGGGCGCGCGGCTATCGTTCTTCGCTTCGACAAGCGCAAAGCCGTCGCCGTCAGGGCCGTCGAAGGCCAGCCGGTTCTCGCCGAACACCGTATCGCGCCTCAGGCCGGTAACGCCCTGCTCGGCAAATCGCTTTTCCCAGTAGCCGAGCGTGCCCTCGGGAACCGAATAGACCGTCGTGCCGACCTCGCCGGTACCGTGGCTGCCCTTGCCGATATTCGGGAAGGGAAAATAGGTCATCACCGAACCCGGCGTGCCAAGCTCGTCGGCATAGTAGAGATGATAGACATCCGGTGCGTCGAAATTGACCGTCTTCTTGACGCGGCGCAGGCCGAGCTTGTGAGTGAAGAAGTCGTTGTTCTGGCGCGCATCCTTCGCCATCGAGGTGACGTGGTGCAGGCCTTTGATCTGGTCAAGCATGTTCTTTGCTCCCGTTTTCGCCATGCAGCGCTTGCTGCTTCATGTCCCCATATGTCGGTCAAACCGGCCTGCTGGAAAGACGCCAATGACAGAATGGACTGTATTCATTTTGTGAACGATAGATCAAAGACTGTTCACTATTGACGCCATCCGATCACACTTGCGCCGCCCTGAAAATTCGGCTCCATGAGCGAGACAGCATTCTGAGGGAGCATCGCGTGGCACGCAAAGGCAAACGTCAAAACATCCTTCTGATCACCTGCGACCAGTGGCGCGGTGACTGCCTTTCAGCCGCCGGCCACGCGACGGTGAAAACACCGAATGCCGATGCGCTGGCCACTGAGGGCGTGTTGTTCAGCCGGCATTTCGGCGGGGCAGCGCCCTGCTCTCCGGCACGAGCCTGCCTCTATACCGGTCTCTACCAGATGAACAATCGCGTCTGCCGCAACGGCACGCCGCTTGACGCGCGCCACGACAACATCGCGCTCGCCGCCCGTCGCCTCGGCTACGACCCCACCCTGTTCGGCTATACCGACGTCGCACCCGATCCGGATTTCCATGCGCCGGGCGATCCGTTTTTGCGCACCTATGAAGGCGTGCTGCCGGGCTTCACCGCGCGCCAGCTTCTGCCCGAACACCAGAAACAGTGGCTGTCCTGGCTCGCTGCGCGCGGCATCGATTCCAGCGCCGGCTTCCCCGATATTCATCGGCCTGTGAACAGTAGCGGCAAGGACGTCACCAACGCGCCGCCTGTCTATTCGAAGGACGAGACACCAGCTGCGTTTCTGTCGGGCGAGTTCATCCGCTGGCTGGGCGAGCAGGAAGAAGCGCAGCCATGGTTCGCGCATGTTTCCTTCCTCAGCCCGCACCCGCCCTTCATCGTGCCTGAGCCCTACAACACCATGTACGACCCGGCCGCCGGTCCGGAATTTCACCGTGCCAGGGATTGGAAGAAGGAAGCGAAGGCGCATCCCTATCTCGCCTATGAATATGAGCAGCAGAAGCGCTCGAAATTCATTCCTGGCGCGAAGGGCAAGGTGCGCGACTGGGGCGAAGACAATTTTCGCCGCATCCGCGCGCTCTATTACGGCATGGTTTCCGAGGTCGACGCCCAGCTCGGCCGCATCTGGCAGGCGCTGAAGGCAAGCGGTACGTGGGACGATACGATCATCGTCCTGACCTCCGATCATGCCGAGATGATGGGCGACCATTACATGCTCGGCAAAGGCGGGTTTTACGACCAGAGTTTTCACATCCCACTGATCATCCGCGACCCTGCGGGCAACAAGACTGCCGGAACGACGGTGACGCATTTCACCGAGGCGGTCGATATCATGCCGACGCTGATAGACCTGCTTGGCGAAAGCGTCCCGGCCCATCTCGACGGCCACTCGCTCAAGCCTTTCCTCAAGGGCCAGACGCCAGAGACGTGGCGCGACGCGGCGCATTGGGAGTTCGATTTCCGCTCGATCTCGCAAGGAACGGCCGAGCGTCATTTCGGTCTCAGGCCGCAGGACTGCAACCTCGCCGTCATCCGCTCGCAACGCTTCAAATATGTGCATTTCGGCGGCGGCCTGCCGCCGCTTCTTTTCGATCTTGATCAGGATCCGGGCGAGTTGAACAACCTCGCAAAGGAACCTGCTTTCCTTGGCGTCCGACTCGAATTCGCCGAGCGACTGCTTTCATGGCGCGCGCGCCATCTCGACCAATCGCTGGCTTTGGTCGAACTGACGGAGCATGGCGTGATCGCCTATGAGGGGTGACAAAAAGAAGCCCACGCCGTTGCCGGCGCGGGCCAAAATCACTGATACTTTGAACGACGGTTAGTTCATCTTCAGAAGCTGCTCATCGCGCTTGTCACCAAAGGTTGCCTTGTCGTAAGCGGGCTGCGCTTCGAGCTGCTCCTTGGTGAAGTTGGTGTAGAGATATTTCTTGCCGTCCTTGTCCGTCATGAAGGCCAGCTTATCCATGCCGACGGCGACTTCCTTTGCACCGACGCCGAGGAACCCACCGACATCGATGATGACTGCATCGACCTTGTCGTCCTTCAGAACGACATCACCGATCTTGCCGACATTGGCGTCTTCAGCACCGTAGACGGTGGTGCCCGTCAGCTCTTCCGAACGGATTTCACCGACCGGCACCTCGGTCAGCTGCGACTTGTCGATCGCACCTGTTTCTGTGGTGTCGGTCGCTGCCGGAGCCTGCGCAGTGTTATCGTTCGACGGTGCCGGCGTGGCCGGGGCCATCGCGGTATTGTCGGTTGCCGGTGCGGTCGTATCCGTTGCAGCCGCAGCGGCAGGCTCAGGGTCATAGCCGCGGCGATCGAAGTCCGGCAGGGCCTGGAGCTGTTCCTTGGTGGTGTTCACCACGGCCCAGCGGTCGCCGTTCTGCTCGGCCCAATCGACCTCGGAATAGTTGACGGCAACGTTCTTCGCGCCGAGACCGAGGAAGCCGCCAACGCCGACGACGAGCGCCTCGATAGCGCCGTCCTTGTTGATGACTATGTCGTTGATCTTGCCGATGTTCTCTGCCTGCTCACCAGTGCCGTTGTAGACGGTTTCGCCCATGATATTGCTGGCAAGATGACCGTCAGCGCGGGTGACCGGGGCCTCTGCCGCAGGTGCTTCCTGTGTCATTGGAGCCGGGCTGGCAGGAGCAGGAGTAGCGGATTCCTGCGCATATGCAGCGGTCGCCATCAGCGTGGCGATTGCAGTCGTAGCCAAAAGATTGCGGAACATGATAGTCTCTCCTTGTGCGTGATCTTTATGCACTGCCGCGCCTCGGTCGAACCGTCGCAGGGAAAACTCGGGCGCGGCATCACAACCTCACAACGCCGTTACTTCCATCCAGTTCCGAAATTTGCCGTCCGGCTTATCCTTTTGGACAAGCAGAAAATTTGCGCCGCGACGGAACCATTCCGCGCTCAGCGCGTTTGTGCGCACGGGTTCTTTTTCTGCCGGCGACTGGGGTAGCCGTTTCTTCGATGTATCTGGAGCATTCCCGATGATTTTGTTGCCGTGCTCTACCGGGGTGAGAGCACGATTTGCGTTCCGCGTTCCTTCAGGGTTTCGCCGCACATGAGTGCGGCTTGCGAAATCGTCGGTTCCGCGCAGCACGCTGGAAATTACCTGAAATCTATCATCCCGGGCAAAACGTCGGATCTAGTTCGTCTGGCTGGTCGCCGCCGGCTGATCGGCTCCGGGCTCTATCGACTTGCCGTAAAGCTCGACTGCAAACCACGCCGCAACCGCAAGCAGCAGGGCGCATATCAGCACCACAAGGACTTGCCAGCCGCGCCGGCCCTGTCGCGCCTTGTCGGTCGGAATTGTCTTGGGCAAGATAAACCTCCATGTGGCGCACCTGCGCGCCTTCTTCTCCTCATGGTCAATGCGTCCAGACCGGTGTGGTTCCCGCGACGGCTGTCACGGGATTTTTTCAGTTTGGGCCTGGGCAGTTAGAAATGCACGAAGTGGATCGGGACAATTCGGAAACGCTGGACGCCCTGCCGGCAGACGTCCGTCAGATCGTCGGCGACGAACACAGGCGCGCAGTTCTCCATGGCTTGCAGACACTGGATACGTCTTCCGACCCCGATTTCGATCGCCTCACCGGCCTTGCCGCAGCACTCATGGACGTGCCCATCGCGCTTGTCAGCCTGGTCGATATCGAGCGGCAATGGTTCAAGTCGTGCATCGGCATGGAGGGCAGGGAAACGCCGGTCAGCCTGTCTTTCTGCGCACATGCCATCACCGCCGGCGACGATGTGATGGTGATCCCGGACGCCACCGCCGACCCGCGCTTTTCGTCAAACAGCCTCGTCACCGGCGAGCCTCACATCCGTTTCTATGCCGGAGCGCCGATCACCGTTTCCGGCGAACGCATCGGCACGCTCTGCGTCATCGACCGCAAGCCACGACAGCGCCCCTCGACGGAAAAACTCGACCAGCTGAAGATGCTTGCAGGGCTCGCCTCCAGCCTCTTCGCGCTCAAGGAAGGCACACGCACCGGCGCGCTTGCCCGCGCCGAACTGGAGCGTGAAGAAAAACGCCGCACTGTTGCAGTGGAGGCCGCCTCACTGGCAAGCTGGGCTTGGGACGTGCGCACCGGCGCGATCGAATGCGATACGCTTTTCCCGGTCCTGCTCGGTCTGGCGCCAACCACGCGGTTGACCGCACGGCAGATTTTCCGCGCCGTCGACCGCCGCGACGTGCGGCAGGCCGAAAGTAGCTTCAGGCAGGCCCTGTCGAGCAATGAAGATTATGTCGGTGAATACCGGATCGCCGGCATCGAACCAGCACGATGGCTCGGCGCGCGCGGGCGGGTCGTGGAACGCGACGCGGCGGGCAATGCCACGCTCGTCTTCGGTGTCAATTACGATATCAGTGAAAGAAAGCTGGCTGAAGAACGCCAGCGCCTGTTGCTGCGCGAACTCAACCATCGCGTCAAGAACACGCTTGCGACCGTGCAGGCGCTGGCGACGCAAACAGTGCGCCACGCGCGCGAGCCCGGCGAGTTTCTGGACGCCTTCAGCGCCAGGCTGCAGGCGCTCGGGCTCGCCCACGGCATGCTGTCGGACAGGGAATGGCGCGGCATAGCGCTCAACGAACTGATCCAGCTTGAAGTAAAGCCGTTCGACGACGGAGAAAGCCCACGCATCAACATTTCCGGCGAGGATATCTTCCTGTCGCCCGACCAGGCGCTTGGTCTCGGCCTTATCCTGCACGAACTGGCCAGCAATGCGATGAAGTACGGCTCTCTTTCCACGCCGGGAGGCACTGTCGACCTTGCCTGGACGGTGGAAAAAAGCCGGCATTCGCGACGCCTTACACTGACATGGACCGAAACAGGCGGCCCCGCAGTCGAAACGCCGAAACGCTTTGGTTTCGGCTCGATCCTGATACGGCGCAGCCTGTCGAAGGTCATCTCGAGCGAGGTGACGCACGAATTCCTGCCGGGCGGCGTGAAGGCGAAAATATCCATGCCGCTCGAGCAGTTCTCCGACTGATGTAGTGATCAGTCCGCGTCGTCTAGTGGATTTTCGCCGGACCGGCGGCGTGACTTGCGGTTTTCCCGATAGATTTCGTAGGCCACCACGGCCAAAGCGGGCGCTACGATCGCACCCAGGCCGGCCTTGCCACGGAACAGCCCCGGCAGCACGGCAAGAGCCGAAGCGGCTGCAAGCGCCGTCAAATCCTTGTTGCGCCTGCGCGTTTCGCGTCGCCGCTGCGCGCCGGAGGTCAGCTTGTTGATGAGGAGAACGAGCCCGGCAAGGACGAGAAAGCCTATGCCGAACGCCACGGCTGCTCGTGTCCAGCCATAGTGGTGAGCTGTCCAGATATAGGCGCCGCCGATCAGGAAGCCGATACCGATCAGCGCCGCGACACCCGCAAGAAGATAGGCGATCGCCGCGCGCTTGGCGCGGCGCACGGCATGGAGCGTCTCGCCCGAAGCGAAACTGGCAATGAGCGATGCGAGCATATTCTACGCCCCCTGCCGCGCGATCTAGCGGCGCGACAAGAGCGCGAACAGGAAGCCGACGCCCGCTGCAATGGCGAGCGAAGTAACCGGCTTCTCCCGCACGGCGGCGGTGATCTGGTCTTCGATATCCTTGGCATTGCCGCGCAGGCTCTCGATCGTCGCTTCACCTTGCGCGCGGAGCTGGTCGACGCCTTCCTTGGCGGCGCGGCGCGCGGCACCGTAGGAGTGCTCTCCGGTGGTGGCCAATTGTTCGGTCAGCTTGGCGATATCGGCGCGCAACTGGCGGATATCGGCCTCGATATCCGAGGTCGTGACCGTGTCGTTGCCGTTCCGGGTGGATTTGCCTGCAGCTGCGGCCATGGTTCAACTCCTTGGGTTTGTACGGTCCAAAACGCCTCATATGCGGCGAGGTTCCGCCGGGAAGGAACGAAACGCGATGAAAGTGCGTTTCCGTGGTCAAGTCCAGCCGGAATTATTGAATGACCGAACGAGCGGCCAAGAAGGCGCCAATCGTAAGATTGCCGCCAAAGTCGAATATCGAAATCTTCCTTACCCGATCCTCGCAGGTGTCGGTCATCTTCATTGGGCTGCTCGCCTTCGTGTTCGCATTGTCGGCAGGCCAATATATTCTGGCGCCCGTTTCACTCGGCATCGTCGTCGGCCTTATGCTCGGCCCGCTTGCCTCGAAACTCGAGCGGCGCGGCCTGTTACCCGGACTCTCGGCCATTCTGGTCGTCCTTCTGTTTGTCGCAGTCGCCTGTCTCTTTGCGCTTGCGGTTGCAGCGCCGCTTTCGTTCTGGATCGGGCGGCTGCCTCAGATCTGGGGAAATCTGCAGCACCAGCTCTCCGAGCTGAAAGGTCCTCTCGACGCGATGCGCGGCATGCGCGACCAGTTGCGCGAATTGACCGGCGGCAAGGGCCTGACCGTATCGGTCGATGAGGGCATGGGCGTGGAAAGCATGGCAACGCTGGCGCCTGCCGTCTTCGGGCAAATCCTGATCTTTTTCGCCAGCCTTTATTTTTTCGTCGCCACCCGCCACCAGACGCGCACGGCAGTGCTGACCCTTTGCTTCAATCGCCGGCTGCGCTGGCGCGTCGCGCATATCTTTCGCGACGTCGAGCAGATGGTGTCGCGCTATCTGCTGTCCATCAGCCTCATCAACATTGGCGAGGGGCTGGCCGTGGGCGTCGGGCTTTATCTTATCGGCGTGCCTTCGGCATTGCTCTGGGGCGCGCTGGCGATACTGACGAATTTCGTCGTCTTCATCGGCCCGGCAGTGATGGTCGTCATCCTGTTTTTGATCGGCCTCTCGGAATTCGATTCGCTGGGCGGGGCCTTCCTGCCGGTCGCGATCTACCTCGCCATCAACACCATTGAGGCGCAGTTCGTCACGCCGATGGTGATCGGTCGAACGATGACGCTGAACCCTTTCCTCGTCGTACTGGCGCTGATTTTCTGGATCTGGCTGTGGGGTGCCCTCGGCGGCTTCATAGCCATTCCGGCGCTGCTGATCGTCTACGCGATCTTCCGCAATATCGTTCCGGGAATGGACTGGGGCGCGGACTGAGCGCCGCCCGGATTCAGGTCAGGCCGTCATCACCTGAATCTATACCAAGGGGCGAAGCACTTCGCTCAGCCCTTCCCAACGGGCCAGCCTCATCAGGCCATCAACGTCGAGGATTTCACAGCCGCCATCCCGCCAGATGATCAACTCGCGGTCCATCAGCTTGCGCAGCGTCTTGTTGGTGTGGACGAGCGACAGGCCAAGCGTATCGGCGATGTGCTGCTGGGTAATCGGTATTTCTATCGCCTGCTTGCCGTTCAGGCCGACCGTCTTCGCCCGGCTGCCGATGAAGGCGATGAGATAGGCGGCGCGTTCAAGTGCGGTGCGGCGCCCGACGCTCAGCAGGTTTTCATCGAGCATCTGCTCTTCGCGCGATGCGATCCAGGTGATGTCGTAGGCAAGGCCGGGATAGTTTCGATAGAGCTCGTGCAGCTGGTCGCGCTCGAACATGCACAAAAGCAGCGGCGAAAGCGCCTCGACCGAATGCTGCATCTCCCCCATCAGGCTGCCTTGCAGACCGATCAGATCGCCCGGCATCAGATAGTTGAGTATCTGGCGGCGTCCGTCCGACATCAGCTTGTAGCGGAAACCCCAACCCGAAAGCACGGTATAAAGGTGAGCGCTGTGGTTCCCCTCGACCAGGACCGTCGCGCCCTTGTCCACCGCCAGCTCGCCCTTCTTGAACTTGCTGACGAAAGCGAGCTCTTCTTTCTCGAACTCGCGAAACACCTTTAGCGGCCGCAGCGGGCACTTCTCGCAGGAAAATTGCCGCGCCGAAAATGATCTCGCCTGCTGTGCTGCCACGGAACTCTCCCCAAAAGTCGATTTATTTCAACGCATTGGAGGTCGGAGAGTTCCAATTGCGCGCATTTGGATACATGTCTTTTTTAAATGACAACGCCGGTGTTAGCCGTCATGAATCGCCGCCTTTCAACAGAGTGATTTCCATTGGCAAATTTGCTTTCCGGTATGCGTATCCTGATCCTTGAGGATGAGTTCCTCATTGCGATGGATGTCGAACAGCTTTGCCGGGACAATGGAGCCACTGAGGCGGTGATTGCCCGCAACCTTGACGAGATCGACCAGGAGCAAGCATCGAAAAACTTCGATGCGGCGATCCTCGACGTCATGCTCGGGGGTGCCTCCACACTGCCTTTCGCGAAGAAAATCCATGAGAACGGCGTGCCGTTCATCTTTGCGTCGGGCTATGCGGATGTCGATGAAATCTTTACCGCCTTTCCCGGCATCCCCGTCATCGGCAAGCCCTATTCCGGCACCGACCTGATCGAGGCGCTGGCAGCGACCGCCGGTCGCCTGCCTGATTCAGGCGGCGTTTGAGCCCATGACCTGCGCCGAGATAGCGTCCGGCCCGAACTCAGCCTCACCGGATATGTCCAGGATTTCCTGAAGGCGATTTCTTGCACGGCTGACACGGCTCTTTATGGTGCCGACGGCACAGCCGCAGATCTCTGCCGCTTCCTCGTACGAGAACCCCGACGCGCCGATCAGGATGATCGCCTCGCGCTGGTCTTCGGGAAGCTGTTCCAGCGCACCGCGGAAATCCTTGAGGTCGAGCATGCCGTGCTGACTGGGGTGAACCGCCAGGCGCTCGGTCATCACACCGTCGCTGTCCTGCACTTCACGCCCGCGCTTGCGCATCTGCGAATAGAATTCGTTGCGCAAAATGGTGAAGAGCCAAGCCTTGAGATTGGTCCCCATCTGGAAACTCTCATGCTTGTCCCACGCCTTGACCAGCGTTTCCTGCACCAGATCGTCGGCCTTGTCGGCGCTCTGGGTAAGGGAAACTGCAAAGGCGCGCAGGTTCGGGATGGTCGCGAGCAGTTCCGTCTTGAATGCCGGAGAAACGGCCATGCTGATCAACCCTTCTTCTGAAGAGGTTCAGCCTGTTCCAGCTGGCTGAGCAGCTGAGCGAAACGATCCGGCACCTCGTCGGAGACCAGTTCGTCATAATATTGCTTGAGTTTGCGGCCAATTTCCGAGTTGGTCCCGAGTGGATCACCTGACCCGTTTCGGCGCCGATTGACGGGTTCTGCCCCGGTCTTTTGCTTGGTCATGCTATAATTTCGTCCTGTTTCTTGCCTTGCGTCTTCCGGTCACGCTGTAGAGAAAACAAGGCGAACGGCATCGGCATCTGGTTACCCAAATTCCCCCGGAAACGCCGCAGCCTGAAATTCGTTCCCCGTATGAGGGAACTTTTTCGTAAAAGTCTCGTTGAAGGGACTGGTCATTCAAACTAAGTCAATTTCGACCCATCAGTTGAGGGAAGCATCCTATCATGAGTCTATCTGCAACAATTGCCCCGCACTTGCCTTTTCTCCGGCGTTTTTCCCGTGCGGTTTCCGGATCGCAGCAGAGTGGAGATGCGCTGGTAGCGGCGGTTCTCGAGGCGATCATTGCCGATATAAGCATTTTCCCAGAGGCTTCCAACGATCGCATCGCGCTCTACAAGGTCTTCACCAAGCTGTTCACGTCGATTGCCATCCGCGTACCGCAGGAGGAAACCAACTCCGCGTGGGAACAGCGCGCCGCCGCCAACCTCACTGCCCTTTCGCCGCTGCCGCGTCAGGCCTTCCTGCTGGTCGCAGTCGAAGGCTTCACCAATGAGGAAAGCGCCGAGATCCTTGGCGTTACCGAGGAAAAGTTCGTCGAATTGCTGACCCAGGCCAGCAACGAGATTTCGCGGCAGGTGGCCACGGATATCCTTATCATCGAGGACGAGCCGCTGATCGCCATGGACATCGAGGAGATGGTCGAGAGCCTTGGCCATCGCGTCGTCGGCACCGCTCGCACACACTCTGAAGCAACGGCGATATTCAACAAGACGCGGCCGAAAATGGTGCTGGCTGATATCCAGCTGGCGGACGGCAGCTCAGGCATCGACGCCGTCAATGAAATCCTGACTACCGCCGCCGTGCCGGTCATCTTCATCACCGCCTTTCCCGAGCGCCTGCTGACAGGCGAGCGCCCGGAGCCGGCATTCCTCGTCACCAAGCCGTTCAATCCTGATATGGTCAAGGCGCTGATCAGCCAGGCGCTGTTCTTCGACCGGCAGGCGAAAGCGGCTGCATAGTCGTGACGCACGTTTAGGCGAAGAAGGTCGTCCCTGCGGCGGCCTTTTTCTTTGAGAATATCTTGTTTCGGGAACCAACAACGCGGAAGCGCGTTTTTCCAACATAGAAATTCAGGGAGTTAGATCATGCTTTACTGGGCCCTTGTATTCCTTGTCGTAGCCATCATTGCCGGCGCGCTCGGCTTTGGCGGTATTGCCGGCACTTCGGCCGGTATTGCACAGATTCTGTTCTTCATTTTCCTGGCGTTCCTCGTGATCTCGCTGATCGCGGGTCTTTTCCGCCGCGCATAGCGGTCTTCGCCGGAAATGACGGGATGCTGGAGACCGCACCCCTCAAACGGTTTCCAGATAGCCGCCGGGCAGCGCTTCCCAACAGGGCGCCGCTCGGCGGAACCTTTTTGGGAGCCAGATCCTTTCGGGAACTCACCGCAGATCGGGAACTCATAACAGATTGAACCGTTCAGCTTGACCTCATGTCGCATTGGACAATGAGCACGGCGGAAAGGCAGGCAAGCGTGGGGAAAGATGGGCAGAGGCCTACGTTACCGGGCGACGGTGCGAGAATTGGTCAAAGCCTGCTTCAAGTCCTGAAGAACACCGGCGTCTGCGTACTCTATCAGGATCGTCATCTTCGCTACCTCTGGGTCCATAACCTGCCCGAACCCTGGACCCCTGATACCGTTATCGGCCACAGCGACGACGAGATAATTCCCGGCCATCAGGCAGAAAGGATAATTTCCGCGAAAAGCCGGGTGCTCGAAACAGGAAACTCCGAAACTCTGGAATTCAGCCTTCCTCATGAGGCTGGCATGAGATGGTTCGATCTCTGGATCGATGCCGATAAAGGCGCAACCGGTGAAGGTGACGTGGTCGGCGTGATGACCACGGTCATCGAAACGACCGACCAGAAACGCCGCGAGCAGACCTTGAAGACCCTGCTTCGCGAACTCAGCCACCGTTCGAAGAATCTTCTCGCCATCATCCAGAGCATCGCCACACAGACCGGCCGCTACTCGGGCACGATCGACAGCTTTCTGTCGCGCTTTCGGGGCAGGCTGCAATCGCTGGCCTCCTCGCAGGATCTGATAACCTCGTCGAACTGGCGCGGTGCTGATCTGCGTGAGCTGGTCACCAGCCAGGTCGGGCGCTACAGCCCGGGAGCGTCCCGTTCGATCGTCTTCGAGGGCATAAATCCCTATCTGAACCCAAATGCAGCACTTCATATCGGTCTGGCGCTGCACGAGCTTGTGGTCAATTCCGTCAGCTACGGCGCGCTCGCCCGCAACGGCGGCTTCGTCACGGTGTCCGCCAAACCGGTCAACGGAGATAACGGCGACGTTGCGCTGTCCTTTTCCTGGACCGAAACGGTCGGTCCGGAAGCCAGGGATATGGGCGAGAAAAAGTTCGGCAGCGTGGCACTTGAGCGCGTCGTTCCCGCTTCCATGAACGGCACCGCGAACTTTGCGATCGAGGGCGACACGCTGGAATACCGACTCGAGATTCCCGCCGGCAGCTTCGAGATAGAGTAGAGCAACGGGCGCCTGTTCCTGACGAAACCGCTCTGGAACTTTAAGGGCACATGACTCGTTTACATGGCGAAAGGATCCAGCCATGGAACATATTGCTGCACTGCTGCTGATAATTGGATGCTCCGGCGATCTCAAGCAATGCACCGAAATGCCGGCGCCTGTCACCATTTTCGAAACCGCCGAGGAATGCCAGAGCGTTCTTCCGATGGCCTTGCGTGATGCCAAGGGCAAACATACGCGCACTTTCGCGACATGCGTTCCGGTCGATCCCGCCATGGAAGAGGAAGACGCCGAGTTGACCTGGGATGTCCTCCCTAGTGGCAAGCTGGTCGCCGAAATCGGCGCACCGAATGTCGTCGTCGCCTCGAACCCGGCGCGTTCCGACAAAAACTCCGTTCGCCAGCAGTAGGATCGCACGATCCTCGAAGGGGTGACTGCTGATGTCACTCCCTGGTCTTTGAAAGACCTTTCAGCGGGATATCGATCTGGACCAGAAGACCGTCGGCGCGATAATCGCGTTCGATGGTGCCGTAGAGTTCCCTGGTGATGTTCATGTCGATGAGCTTGGTGCCGAACCCTGTTCTTGTCGGCGGCGAGATCGCCTTGTTGCCGCTTTCCGTCCAGGTCAAGCCAAGGCGCCGTTCGCCGCCTTCTTCATGAACCCGCCATTTCACTTTCAATGCACCCACCGTGTTGCCAGCCTCGCCATATTTCAGCGCATTGGTGGCAAGCTCGTGGAATGTCAGGCCGAGCGCCTGCGTCGTGGTCTCGTTCAACAGGACGACCGGACCCGATAGCATGTCGTCGGGTAGATCCTTGCCGAAGACCTGCCCGAGTTCGATGCGCAGGAGTTCGCCGAGATCGGCCTTCTGCCAGCGAGAACGCGTCAGCATGTCCTGCGAGGCGGCCATCGCCTGCAGCCTCGCGGCAAAGGACGTGGAGAACTCGTTGACGTCGGTCGCGTGCGCCGCCGTCTGCCGCGCCATCGCCAGCACCCGCGTGATCGAGTTCTTGATGCGATGCTTCATTTCCTGAAGCATCAGATCCTTTTCCAGCAGGCTCTTTTCCGTCGTTTCATGCAGGCGCTCCGCGGCATTGTAGGCACGCTCCTGGTAACGCGCAACCATAGCGATGGCGCCGGCGAGCAGGAGCCCGAACAGGCCAAGCATGACGGGAATGGTAGGCGACGACGGCTCGGAAAACCCTTCCGTTGGACGGAAGCGCACCGTCCATGGCCGGCCGGCCAGAACGATGCTGCGCGTCACGCGAAAATCTTCGCTGTAGGCAGCGCCCGGCGGTGTCGGCGAGCGGTAGAACAAATTGTCGTCGCTGGCGTCGCCGTCGAAGACTTCGGCATGAACAGGCAATAGCGGTGCCGAGCCGAGCGCCGCCTCGAACAGGTCGCCGGTGCGAAACGCGACATACACCAGTCCCGAGACGGTCGGCTTGACGCCTCCCGTGGCGGTATCCGATCCATCTTCATCCACGCTTGCGAACACCAGAAACCCGGGCACCTTTTCTGCCGAACCGGTATTTTCGCCGAGAACGATCCGCGCAGTCGCCCGGGGAACCCCGCTGGTCATCGCCATTTCGATGGCAGCGCGCCGCGCTTCTTCCGTGAACATATCGTAGCCAAGGCTGGATATGTTGGCCTCACTCAACGGCTCGTAGAGCACTATCGGCGTCCGCCATTCCAGCTCCGATGGCGGGTAGATCGACCCTTCGGTGCCCCCGATCCTGCGGATGTCCTGCTCGAGCTGAGCTTCATCGCCACGCTTGGCAATCCCAAGAAACCCGATGCCCCTCAGGCCCTTGAAGTTGTTTTCAACGTCGAGCGCATCGAAGAATGCCTTGAACTCCGTTCGCCCGATCTCACGCCCCCGAACCTTGAAAAGGGCCTGCGTGGAACGCAACAGCGAGAGGTGGAGGTTGAGACGGCTTTCGATGCGGTTCATGGCATCGTCCACCGTCGCGGCGAACTTGAAACGCGCGGCTTCCTGGGACGAATGATAAGCAAAACCAGCCATCGCCAGGCTCGCAGCCGCGACGGCCAGAAAAACCGCGACAGAGAGAAATTTCTTCAAGGGCCGGGCCTGCGAATTGCTCATACCAGACCCTTATTAAAGGGTGCCGAGGGTAATGCAATGCACAGGCCCATGCGATGGATTGCGCGTGGCCTCAGCGCAACAGGTTCAGGCAGCGATGGCCATCGCTCCCGGTCCCGGGATTGCACCGGGAGGGCATTTGCCGAGGATGATCATGCCCAGAACCTCGTCCTTGGTGACGTCCTGGGTGCGTGCGGTGCCGACGACCTGCCCGTTCTTCATGACGCAGACGCGGTCGGCGAGATCGAACACGTCATGAATGTCGTGGCTGATCAGGAAGATGCCGATACCGTCGGCCTTGAGCTGCTTGACCAGTTCGCCGACCTGCGCGGTCTCCTGGGGGCCGAGGGCTGCCGTCGGCTCATCCATGATCAGGATGCGGGCGTTGAACAGTATGGCGCGCGCGATCGCCACCGACTGGCGCTGACCACCGGAAAGCTTGCTCACCGGCTCCTTGAAGCGCTGGAAGCGCGGATTGAGCCGTCCCATCACATTGCGCGCTTCTGCTTCCATGGCGACGTCGTCGAGCGTGCCCCAGGCCGTCCTGAGCTCGCGGCCAAGGAACAGATTGGCTGCGGCATCGACATTGTCGGCCAGCGCCAACGTCTGGTAGATCGTCTCGATGCCGTATTTCTTGGCATCGCGCGGGTTGCCTATGGAGACTTCCTCGCCATTGACGAAGATCGAGCCGCCGTCGCGCTTGTAGGCGCCCGACAGTATCTTGATGAGCGTCGACTTGCCGGCGCCGTTGTGGCCGAGCAGGGCAACGACCTCGCCGGCATGGAGATCGACCGACGCATCATCGACGGCGCGGATGCCGCCGAAGGCGATCGAGATGTTCTTCATGTCGACGAGCGGGGTGCTGGTCTGATCCATATGATTGCCTCCCGGTTTCTTCTTACTGGACGCGGCGGCGGTAGAGCGTGTCGAGCCAGACGGCCACGACCAGCACGAGGCCGACGACGATGTTCTGCAGTGGTGTGTCAACGCCAAGCAGCACCATGCCCGATTGCAGCGACTGCATCAGCAGGGCACCCAGCATGGCGCCGGCGACCGTGCCGACGCCGCCCGCCAGCGACGTGCCGCCGATGACGGCTGCCGCGATGACCAGGAGCTCGTCGAGCGTGCCCTGGGCATTTGTCGCGGCATTGAGGCGCGCGGTGGAAATCGCGGCACTGATGGCGGCGAGGAAACCCATGACCATGAAGATCTTCATGGTCACCCAGCGCGTGTTGATGCCGGCGAGTTCTGCAGCCTCGGGATTGCCGCCGATGGCGAAGACGTAGCGGCCAAAGCGCGTTCGCGTCGTGACGAAGGTCATGATGATGCCGGCGGCGATCGCCATCAGCACCGGAATGGCGATGCCATGGGCGATGAACAGACCGCCTTCGGGAATGGTTATGTTGTTGGCCTCAGCATATTTCTTCACCGTGCCTGCCGGCCACGGATAGGAATTCGCGACCCAGACGGCTCCGAGGATGACGGCGCAGGTAACGGTGCCAAGGAACACTTCGGCCCAGACCGGCCGCAGCGGGAACTTGAAGCGCTTGCGCTGGCGGCGGCCCGAAAGCAGCATCAGGATGACGGCAACACAGGCGACGAGCCCGATGACCCAGCTCCACGTCGCGCCGATCGCGCCCTCAGGGCCGCCGCCCATCAGGCGGAACGTCGCGTCCATGGGTGCGACCGTCTGGCCGCTGGTGACCCACCAGGCAGCACCGCGCCAGACGAGCAGGCCGCCGAGGGTAACGATGAAGGCCGGAATGCCGAGATAGGCGATGAGAAAGCCCTGGAAGGCGCCGATCACGACGCCGACGACAAGGCCGGCAGCAAGCGCGATCATCCAGATCGTGGGGTCGCCAAGCGAAAAGCCCATCACCCGCGGCAGGAACACCGTCTGGGTGACGCCCATGATCATGGCGACGAAGCCGAGCAGCGAGCCGACGGAGAGGTCGATGTTGCGCGTAACGATGACCAGCACCATGCCGGTGGCCATGACCGCGACCGACGAGGACTGCACCGAGAGGTTCCACAGATTGCGGGGCGTGAGAAACAGCCCGTTCGACAGGATATGGAAGCCGATCCAGATAACCAGAAGCGCGCCGACCATGCCGAGCATGCGGGTATCGATTTCGGTGGCCTTGAGAAACCGGGCAACTGCGCCGAGTTCGGATGCTCGAGCCCGATCCGCAGATTCGCTCGTTGTCACGTCCGTCATGACTTCCTCCCGCCGGCCGTTGCGGTCTTTCGCCGATAGCCGGGCTTCATCCTAGCGCATGCACCTGGAAAACCGGAACGATTTCCCGACCGAGATCACGCGTCGTTTCAAAAATTGGGCCTTCTTGCAAAAGCCCTTAAGAAAACGCCGCGGTTCTCTTCAAACCGCGGCGTCGCTATTCAAGCCGAATGGCTTAGTTGCAGGCCGGAACCGAACCTGCCTTCACGCCCTGACAGACGACTTCCTTGGAAACCCAGCCGGCGTCGATGACGACGTTCAGATTGTCCTTGGTCACCGGAACCGGCTTCAGGAACACTGAGGTCATCTCGACCTTGTTCGGGCCGCCGTCGAACTTCACAGCGTTCGCGATCTTGTCCATCGCGGTGCCGTCGGCGAGCTGCGAGGCGATCTCGGCTGCGGTCTTGCCGAGTTCGCGCGAGTCCTTCCACACCGAAACGGTCTGGGTGCCGAGCGCGATGCGGTTGAGCGCTGCATGATCGGCATCCTGTCCCGAAACCGGGACCGAGCCTGCCAGGCCCTGCGCGTCGAGAGCGGCAATCGCGCCGCCGGCAGTGCCGTCATTGGCAGCCACGACTGCATCGACCTTGTTGTCGTTGGCGGTCAGGAACTGCTCCATATTCTTCTGCGCGTTGGCGGGCAGCCAGCCATCGGTGTAGGCCTCGCCGACATTCTTGATCTTGCCGCTATCGATGGCGTCCTTGAGCACTTCCATGGCGCCTGCGAACAGGAAGTCCGCGTTCGGATCGGAGCCCGAGCCCTTGATGAACACGTAGTTGCCTTCCGGCTTGACGTCGAACACGCCCTTCGCCTGCATGCGCCCGACTTCCTTGTTGTCGAAGGTCAGGTAGAAGGCGTCCTTGTTTTCGATCAGGCGGTCATAGCCGACGACCGGAATGCCTTCGGCAACGGCCTTTTCGACGGCCGGTCCGATGGCGCTCGAATCCTGCGCCAAGATGATGAGCGCGTTGGCGCCCTGGCTGATCAGGCTTTCGACGTCGGTGAGCTGCTTGGCGGCCGACGACTGCGCGTCAGCGGAGATGTATTTGTCGCCCGACGCTTCGAGAGCGGCCTTGATGGCCGCTTCGTCGGTCTTCCAGCGCTCTTCCTGGAAATTCGACCAGGACACGCCAACGATCTTGTCCTTCGCATGCGCGACAGCGCCCAGCGACATGGACAGCGCAACACCCGCCAGCATGGCGGTTGCAAACTTCTTCATGATTTCCTCCCTGGCGCCAAGACAGCGCAACGATACTTTGGCCTTCGGGCCTACCCAGAAGCTCTTTTTTTCGAGCCTCGAAAAAAAGAATGACGCATGCGCAGAGTTCTGTCAATATCCTTGTGCCGCTGTTGACGGGCCTGCCCTGTGAAGGGATGGTTCACGATGGTTGCAAAGGCTAGGATCCCTTGTCCGAACAGCCTTCGGAAGGATCACGGTCCAACAACAAGGCAGGGGCCGTTCCGCTTCAGCGGAATGAACAGGCTCCCGGGAGGAATACGAAAACATGTCGGTCGCGATCCGTCACGACGATCTGCGCAAGCGCAACCGCGCCATGGTCATTGCCGCCGTGCGCCAGGCGCAACAGCCGTCGCGTACCGAGATCGCCGGTTCGACCGGGCTCAGCCACTCGACCATCTCCGCAATCTCGTCGGACCTTATCGCCGAGGGGATTCTGCTGGAAGCCAAGGGGCCCGAGGCGTCGTCACAAAAGCGCGGGCGGCCACAGGTGGCGCTGGAACTGAACCCCGATGCCGCCGAAATCGTCACCGTCGTCCTTTCCCTGAACTTCCTTTCGGTCGCGATCGTCGACTATTCCGGCAAGGTCGTGTCCGAGGAAGAGCGCAAGCTCGAAACGCTGACCATGTCGCGCGACGGCTTGATCGGCGAATGCGTGGCCATGGTGTGCCGGCAGATCGCGTTGCGCAAATCGGCCGGCCGGCGCGTGATGCGCATCGGCATGGCCGTGCAGGGCATCACCGATTCCACGTCCCGAGCCATGCTGTGGACGCCGATCACGGCGCATACCCACATTGCGTTCGCCGACATCATCGAGGAAGCGACCGGCATTCCCGTGACCGTCGAGAACGACTGCAACATGATTGCGGTGGCGCTGAGATGGCGCAAGCCCGAGCGCTACCACAACGACTTCATCGCCGTGCTGCTTTCCCACGGCATCGGCATGGGCATGGTGCTGAAGGGTGAACTCTTCACCGGTACGCAGTCCTCCGGCGGCGAGTTCGGCCATATGATCCACCGGCCCGACGGAGCGCTCTGCCGCTGCGGCCGTCGCGGCTGCGTCGAAGCCTATGCCGGCAACTACGCGATATGGCGCAAGGCGAAGCAGGCAAGCGAAGATGAAGCGCCGCTTGCCGATATCAGCGATGGCGATATGCGCATGCTGGCCGATGTTGCGCGCGCCGGGCCTGGCCCAGAGCGTGAAGCATTCCGCAAAGCCGGCGAAGCGATCGGCTTCGGCCTTGGCAGCCTGTTCGCGCTGATCGATCCCGCTCCGGTCGCCGTCGTCGGCATCGGCGCGACCGCATTCGACCTGATCGAGCCGGCGCTGCGCGAAGCGATCGACAAGACCGCCGGCGGCCAGCACAACAAGGCGATTTCTTTCGACATCGAGCCGAACGAGCTTCCGCTCATTCGGGAAGGTTGCACCATGCAGGCGCTGACCTTCGTCGACCAGGAGATTTTTGCGCCGGGCGCAAGCCCGGCGGCAGCAGGCAGGAACGTAGCCTGAAAATCAGTCCTCGCGGATGGCGTAGCCTGAGCCGCGAATGGTGCGGATGACATCGGGCATGCGGCCCGTGTTGACGGCCTTGCGCAGGCGGCCGACATGCACGTCCACGGTGCGCTCGTCGATATAGATCGTCTCGCCCCAGACATTGTCGAGAAGCTGGCTGCGCGAGAAGACGCGGCCGGGATGGCGCATCATGAATTCGAGCAGGCGGAATTCCGTCGGCCCGAGCTTGATCTCGCTCTTCTTGCGATAGACGCGGTGCGCCTCGCGGTCGAGCACGATATCGCCGACCTTGAGCACGCTGGAAAGCACTTCCGGCTTGGCGCGGCGCAGCAGTGCGCGCACCCGCGCCATGAATTCCGGCGTCGAGAACGGCTTGACCAGATAGTCGTCGGCGCCGGTGGAAAGGCCGCGCACGCGGTCGCTTTCCTCGCCACGCGCCGTCAGCATGATGATCGGCAGGCGCTCGGTTTCGGGACGCATTCTCAGCCGGCGGCAAAGCTCGATGCCGGAAACGGCCGGCAGCATCCAGTCGAGCACCAGAAGATCGGGCACGTTTTCCTGAAGCCTGATTTCGGCCTCGTCGCCGCGCGGCACGATCTCGACCTGATAGCCTTCCGATTCAAGATTATAGCGAAGCAGCACGCCCAGCGGCTCTTCGTCTTCCACCACCATAACTTTGGGTGCGATCATAAATTTGCCGTCCTGTTAACGCGATCCGGTTCGAGCCCCCTCGCCTTTCGCATGGTTCCGGCGCGTCTTCTTCCCGCCGGCGGAACAAGCTTACCCTTTTAAATCTCCGCAATCGACACGCCTCAGGCGGCCGGTGCGGTCATCGACGTCTCGTCCTGCTTCGGCCGATTGAGCGGAAGCTGCTTTCCGGTCATCACATAATAGGCGTTTTCGGCAATGTTGGTGACATGGTCGCCGATGCGCTCCAGATTCTTGGCGCAGAACAGAAGGTGCGTGCAAGCGGTAATGTTGCGCGGGTCTTCCATCATGTAGGTCAGGAGCTCGCGGAACACGGCGGTGTATTTGACATCGATCTTCTCGTCGGCGGCACGCAGCGCCTGCAACTCTTCAGGCCGGCGCGACACATAGTGGTCGACCACCTCCCGAACCTGATCCAGCACCATGCCCGACATCGCCTCGATAGAGTGGGCAAGGTCGCGCGGCGTGGCGCTCTGCCCGACTGCGCTGACGCGCTTGGCGATATTCTTGGCGAGATCGCCGATCCGCTCCAGATCACCGGCCATGCGGATGGCGCCGACAACCGCGCGCAGGTCCTGCGCCATCGGCTGGCGCTTGGCGATCAGCGTGATCGCGCGCTCGTCCAGCTCGCGCTGGCGCGCATCCATGATGGCGTCGTCAGAAACGACGCGCTGGCCGAGCGCATTGTCCGACTGGACCAGCGCCTGGATCGAGGCACTGACCATCGCACCGGCCAGGTCGCCCATGTCCCGGATGAGACGGTCGATATGTCCCAGATCTTCATCGAAAGAGGTGACGGTATGTTCGCCCATGATGCTGTCCTTGCAATCCGCGTCGTGTTCGCGTCAGCCGAAGCGGCCGGTGATGTAGTCCTGGGTTCGCTTGTCGTCGGGGTTGGTGAACATCTTGTCGGTCGCACCCTCCTCGACGAGATAGCCGAGATGGAACATCGCCGTGCGCTGCGAAACGCGCGCTGCCTGCTGCATCGAGTGGGTGACGATAACGATCGTGTAGTTCTGGCGCAGTTCGTCGATCAGTTCCTCGACCCTTGCGGTCGCGATCGGGTCGAGCGCCGAGCACGGCTCGTCCATCAGGATCACTTCCGGCGAAACCGCGATGGCGCGCGCGATGCACAGGCGCTGCTGCTGGCCGCCGGAAAGCCCGGTGCCGGGTTCGAGCAGACGGTCCTTGACCTCGTTGAACAGGCCAGCCTTCTTCAGGCTGGTCTCGACGACATGATCCATGTCGGATTTCTTCTTGGCCAGGCCATGGATGCGCGGTCCGTAGGCGACGTTCTCGTAGATCGACTTCGGGAACGGGTTCGGCTTCTGGAAGACCATGCCGACGCGGGCGCGCAGTTCGACCACGTCGATGTTCTTGTCGTAGATGTCTTCATTGTCGAGCGTGATCTTGCCGGTCACCCGCGCGCTGTCGATCGTGTCGTTCATGCGGTTGAGGCAGCGCAGGAAGGTCGACTTGCCGCAGCCCGAAGGGCCGATCAGCGCCGTCACCTGGTTTTCGCGCACGTCGAGATCGACATCGAACAGCGCCTGCTTCTCGCCGTAGAACACGCCGACCTTGTTGCCGCGCATCTTGATGATTTCGTTGGGTGTGCCGCTCATTTTATCGCTCACTGCGCTTTCGAGTGCTTTCTCGGTCATGATGTTCATAACATGGTCCCTTTCTACCAGCGCCGTTCGAAGCGGCGGCGCAGCACGATCGCGGTGATGTTCATCGCCATCAGGAAGATGAGCAGGATGATGATGGCGCCCGACATGCGCTCGACGAAGGCGCGCTCGGCCTCGTTGGCCCACATGTAGATCTGCACCGGCAAGGCCGTCGCCGGTTCGAAAGGCGTCGTCGGGTAGTTGGCAACGAAGGCGACCATGCCGATCAGCAGCAGCGGCGCCGTCTCGCCAAGCGCACGCGCCAGGCCGATGATGGTGCCGGTCAGGATGCCCGGGGCGGCCAGCGGCAGGATGTGCTGGAACACCATCTGCATCTTGGACGCGCCGAGGCCAAGGGCTGCCGAACGGATCGACGGCGGCACGGCGGCAAGGGCCGCGCGGGTGGCGATGATGATGGTTGGAAGCGTCATCAGGGTCAGCACGAGGCCGCCGACGAAGGCCGCCGAACGCGGCAGGCCGAGGAAGTTGATGAACACCGACAGGCCGAGCAGGCCGAAGACGATCGACGGCACCGCGGCGAGATTGTTGATGTTGACCTCGATCAGGTCGGTAAGCCGGCCCTTCTTGGCGAATTCCTCGAGATAGATCGAGGCGGCAACGCCGATCGGAAGGGCAAGCAGCAGCACGATCACCATCATGTAGAAAGAGCCGATAATCGCCACGCCCATGCCCGAGGTTTCAGGACGGCTGGAAGCGCCGAAGGTGAACAGGCCCGTGTTGAAACGCTCGGCCATCGAACCATCGGTGGTGAGTTGCTTCATCCAGATGACCTGCTGGTCGGAAACCTTGCGTCGCGCCTCGTCGACATTGAGGTCGATCTGGCCCTTGAAGGCCGAGTCAAGATTGGCGGCGGCGAGAATGTCGACGTTGCGGGTCGTGCCGATGACCGAGGGATCGGCGGCAACCACATCGCGAAGCTGCGTGCGGGCGCCATCCGACAGGAAGCCCTTGAGCTTGCGGATCGTCACCTTGTCGTCCGGATTGATCCCAAGCTTGGCGACCAGCGCGTTTTCGGCAAGCTTCGGATAATTCGCCGAAATCAGCACGCTCGGATCGGTGGCGCGCTTGTTGTCCGGATCGAGGATCTTCTCGTCGAAATTGATCGGCAGGGACACCGTCGTCTGCCAGAACGCCGTGTAGCCCTTCGACACGATCGAAAACAGCATGATCGCCAGGAAGATGAGGCCGACCGAGATCGCCAGCATGCCGTAGATGCGGAAGCGGCGTTCGGCGGCGTAGCGGCGCTTCAGCCCGATATCGCGGCGCGGACGGGGGACGGCGCCGGCAACTGTGTCCATGGAAATGTCGGTCATTCGTACTGTTCCCGGTACTTGCGCACGATGTAGAGGGCGAAGATGTTCATGATCAGCGTCAGGAAGAAGAGCGTGATACCCAGCGCGAAGGCGACGAGCGTCTGCGGCGAATTGAACTCGAGGTCGCCGGTGAGCTGATTGACGATCTTGACGGTGATGGTGGTCATCGCCTCGAACGGGTTGAGCGTCAGGTTGGCGGCGACACCCGCGGCAAGCACCACGATCATCGTTTCGCCGATGGCGCGCGAGGCGGTGAGCAGGATGGCGCCGACGATGCCCGGCAGCGCGGCAGGAAGAATGACCTTGCGGATCGTCTCCGAGCGCGTCGCACCAAGGCCGAGCGAGCCGTCACGCATGGCGCGCGGCACCGCGGTGATGATGTCGTCGGAAAGCGACGATACCACCGGGATAAGCATGACACCCATGACGAGGCCGGCGGTCAGAATACTCTGCGCCTGGATGAAGGAGGTTCCGCCGGCAAGGGCTGCACTGAGGTCGCGCAGGAAGGGTCCAAGCGTCACCAGCGCGAAAATACCGTAGACGATGGTCGGGATACCGGCGAGCAGTTCCAGCGCCGGCTTGACCACGGCACGAACCTTCGGCGAAGCGTATTCGGCCATGTAGACCGCAGACATCAGGCCGACCGGCACGGCAACCAGCATGGCGACCAGCGCGATGTAGAGTGTGCCGGCGAGAAGCGGGATCAGGCCGAACTGGCCGGCGGACTCGCCCGCACCGGCGGCAGCGAAGCGCGGGTCCCAGACAGTGCCGAAGAAGAAGCTGAAGAAGGGGACGCGCTCGAAGAAATTGATCGACTGGAACAGCATCGAAAGCACGATGCCGACCGTCGTCAGAATGGCGATGGTCGAGGCACCGAGCAGGCCCCAGAGAATGAGCCGTTCGACATTGTTGCGCGCACGCGCCCTGACTTTGATCTTAGAAAGGCCGAAGACGGCGCCAGCGACGGCAAGCGCGAGAACCAGGACGCCGCCGATCAGCTGCATCGTGTCCTGCGTGCGGTTGGCATCAACCGCGATCGGTATCATGTAGTCCTGCGTATCCGGCGCCAGCGCTACGCCGCGCGCCGCAAGCATGGGCTGCAGTTCGGTGAAGGTAGCCGGCAAATTATTGGCCGCTTCCGGCTCAAGCTTGCGCAGGCCGTTGGCGAGGCTCTTGGTCAGGCTGGCGGCCAATGTGCGGCTGGCAATGGCGCTTTCGGCGGTCTGTGCCGGCAACTGCCCATTGATATGGCTGTTGAGATAGACGCTGGAGCCGATGCTCCAGATGGCCAGCAGGAGAAGTGCTGGCAGCGTGGCGAGCAGGAAGGCCCACCAGCCATGATAGTGAGCGCGGGAGTGTGGCTTGACCTTGCCATTGTCGTGGGCGGCGGCACGCTGTCGTCCGATGAAAAAGGCGACGGCGCCTATGACGAAGACGAGCGCGAAGACGAGCATCAAGGACATGGACTACTCCGGGATGGCAGGCATTTCGGGGCACGGGATGATCCCACGCCCCGAAATATCGTCTGATTACATGGTCTTGCCGGCGTTGAAGGCTTCGCGCTGTTCCTTGCGCTCGCCCTCCGGAGCCGCAACCAGGCCGTAATCGGCCAGCGGGCTCTCAGGGCCGACCATCTGGTCGTCGAGGAAGAAGTCTACATATTCCTTGAGGCCGGGAACGACGCCGAGGTGAGCCTTCTTCACGTAGAAGTACAGCGGACGCGACACCGGATATTCGCCCTTGGCGATGGTCTCGGTCGAAGGAACGATGCCCTCGACGGTCGCGACCTTCAGCTTGTCGGCGTTGTTTTCGTAGAAGGAGAGGCCGAACACGCCAACGCCGGTCTTGTTGGAAGCGATGCGGGCAAGCGTCTCGGTGTAATCGCCGTCGATGTCGACAGCCTTACCGTCCTTGCGCACGGCCACGCAGGTCTTGGCGGCAGCCTTGTCATCCTGGCCGGCGGCCTTGATGGCTTCGAGCGCGCCCGAGGACTTGCAGCCTTCGGCAAGGAGCTTTTCTTCGAACACTTCGCGAGTGCCGTGCTTTTCGCCCGGGATGTAGGCAGCGATGTCCCAGTCGGGCAGGTTCGGATTGACCTGGTTCCACTTGGTGTTCGGGTTGTTGACGAGCTTGCCGTCGACGACGATCTGGGCAGCAAGCGCCTTGTAGACGTCTTCCGGCACCAGCGCCCAATCCGGGCCGTTCAGGTCGGTGGCGAACACGATGCCGTCATAGCCGATCTTGACTTCCTGGATGTCCTTGACGCCGGCGTCAACGCAGGACTTCACTTCGTCGTCCTTGATCTTGCGCGAGGAATTGGCGATGTCGATGGTGTTCTCGCCGACGCCCTTGCAGAATTCCTTGATGCCGGCGCCGCTGCCGCCGGACTCGACCACTGGGGTCTTGAAGTTGGTGAAGGTCTCGCCGAAGTTCTCGGCAACGATCTTTGCATAGGGCAGAACGGTCGAGGAGCCAGCGACCTGGATCTGGTCGCGGGCTGCTGCGTAGCCGGCGGAAGCGGCAAGCGCGATCGCTGCGGCCGACGCCGTAAGAAAGAATTTGGTCATTGGGGCCTAACTCCTGTCGGGGAATTTTCTTCGACGCGTTTCTTTGCGTCGGGAGAGGCATTAACGACCATTTGTAACAGTCAGATGACAGTTTCATGTCACCTCGGTAACGCCTGAAAACGGCGGTTCCGATGCCCGTCCGAATACGCGGACGCGTTGCCTGAAAGAATCAAGCAGTTACGCGGCAAGCCATGCTCGCCGCGCCATGTGGAAACAAAGATCGCGCCCGCGGGAAAATAATGCCCTAGACCGCCTCGCGCTGATCCTGATCATCGAGCCATGCCCAGCGCTGGACCTTTTCGAGCAGGGCCTTGGGGCTGATCGGCTTGGCGAGATAGTCATCCATGCCGGCTTCGATGCAGCGATCGCGGTCGCCCTTCAGCGCGTGTGCCGTCACGCCGATGATCGGAATGCGCGTTCCGGACTGCGCCTCCAGCTCGCGGATTGCGGCGGTCGCCTCCAGCCCGTTCATCTCCGGCATGGAAACATCCATCAGGATCATGCGTGGCCGCATCTCGGTGAAAGCGGCCAGCGCCTTCCTGCCATTGCCGACGATCTCGAAGGTGAAGTCGGTTTCGCCCAGTATCTGGGTGAAGACGAGCTGGTTCACCTCATTGTCTTCGGCCACGAGGATATCGAGCCGGTGTTCGCCGGACTTGGCCGGACGGCTGCGCGTCCGCAGGCTCACGGCAGGTTGGGACACCGGCTTCATCGCCGCATCGGCAATGGCGCCGCGCCTTGGTTCGCCGGCAAAATAGGCGCTGCGCCGGCGCTGTATGGTCGAGACGAGCGCTTCGAGAAGCGTCGAGGAACGCGCCGGCTTGATCAGCTGCGCATCGATCGCCAGATCGCGGTAGCTGGCATTGACGAGCGACTGGTCGACCGATGTCAGCATGACGATCGGGGTGTTTGCAAGGCCGGGCGTGTTGCGCACGATGCGCGCCATTTCAGCGCCCGACATGTTCGGCATCTGATAGTCGAGAACCACGCAATCGACAGGAACGCCGAGGGTTGCAGCGGCGTGCAGCACTTTCAGGCCCTCCGCCCCACTCTGCGCAGCGCAGGCATCGAAGGTCCAGGACGCCATCTGCTCGATCAGGATCGCGCGATTGACCGCATTGTCGTCGACGATGAGGATGCGCGCGCCGGTGACGTCGACCGGCGTCACCTTGCGGCCTTCCGGCCGTCCCGCATTCGGCAGGGACAGCGTGAACCAGAAGGTCGAGCCCTTGCCCTCGGTGCTTTCGACGCCGATGTCGCCGTCCATCAGGCCGACCAGCCGCGATGTGATCGCAAGACCGAGACCCGTTCCCTCGTGCCGTCTCGTCGACGAGGCATCGACCTGGCTGAATTTCTCGAACACCTGCTTCAGCTTGTCCGCCGGGATGCCGATACCCGTATCGGTCACCGCAATGCGCAGATTGGCGATGCCATCCACCGTCTCGCCGGTAACGTCGATCAGCACATGGCCGGAATCGGTGAACTTGACGGCGTTGCCGACCAGATTGGTGATGATCTGGCGAATGCGGCCAACGTCGCCGACGAAAAGATCGTAGAGATTGGGCGCAACGCGAACGATCAGCTCGAGGTCTTTTTCCTTGGCACGCGTCGACACCAGCGTGGCGACATCCTCGATGGCTTCGGCCAGATTGAACGGCGCGGGATCGAGCACCAGCTGCCCGGCATCGATCTTGGAGAAGTCGAGAATGTCGTTGATGATGGTCAGCAGCGCGTTGCCCGATTTCACGATGATGTCGGTGAACGTCTTCTGCTTCGGGTCGAGGTCGGACTTGGCCAGCAGCTCGGCCATGCCGAGCACGCCATTCATTGGCGTGCGGATCTCGTGGCTCATATTGGCGAGGAATTCGGACTTCGCACGGTCGGCCAGCACCGCCCGGCGCTGCGCCTCCTGAAGCTCCGCCTCGCGCTCCTTCAGCTCCGTCACGTCGGTGCTGGAGCCGATCAGATGCAACGAGCCATCGATGGAAACGAGCCGGCTTTTCTTGGCATAAAGCTGGCGCACGGTACCGTCGGCATGGGTCAACGTCTCCTCCGTCTCGTTCAGCTTGCCGCTGCGCAGCACGTCGAGATCGCGTTCGGCAAAGCCCTCGCCTTCCTCGCCGAAGAAATCGCGGTCGCTTCGCCCGATCGCCGCCTGCTGCGAGACCCCGGTGATTGTGCTCCAGGCCTTGTTGACGAATTCGAAGGTCAAATCGGCATTCTTGACATAGGTCGAGACCGGCAGTTCATCGAGAACGTGACGGAAGAGATCGATCTGGCGCATGCTGTCGCGCAGCGCCTTTTCACGTGTCTTCAGTTCCGTGATGTCGACGCGCACACCGATATAGGTGCCGTCATCCATGCGCATGTCGAACGCCTGATGCCACCGGCCATCCGGGTTGATGCGCTCATAGACCGCCTGCTTGATGTGATAGCGCCCCATATAGCGACGGACCCAGGTCTCCGGGTCGCTGTCGTAGAGCGCATCCAGTTCGGCATCGCCGCTTTGGCGGAAATAACCGGCACGATGGGCGATCTCCATCGCCTCGCGTAGCGTGCAACCAGGCACCCAGGCAGCCGCCATCGCCGGCAGCGAGGCTTGCAGCTTGCGGTTTGCCAGCACGAACTTGTCGTGGCGATCGTAGATGATGACGCCGGCAGGCAGCGATTCCAGAACATTGGCCAGCCGCCGTCGCGCTTCGTCGGCTTCGTTCTCGCGCGACTTGATATCCGTCACATCGAAAAGAAAGCCGGCAACGAAATTCTTGCCGCTGTCAAAGCTGACGCGGTTCTTGCGCACGATGCGCGACTTGGCCTTGCCGAGAAATTCGAAATTCTCCTCGACCTCGTAGGGCTGGCCGGTGAGCAGCACGAGGCGCTCGCTGTCCTCGAAGCCCTCGGCCTGTTCGGCGGCAAAGAAATCGCCGCCGACCTTTCCCAGCATGTCCTGCGGCTTCCTGCCGAACAGGGCCGAAAAGGCCTCGTTGACGAAGACGAAACGCAGGTCTGCGTCCTTGACGAAGATCGGGTCCTTGATGCCGTTGATGACGGCTTCGGAGAGGCGCGTCTTTTCCACCGTCTCGGCGAGCCGCTGTTCGCGCTCCTTCATCTCGCTGATGTCGTAATAGGAAACGAGACGCTTGCCGCCGGAAAGTGCCGTCACCGAATAGATCATGGTGCAGCCGTCAGCGCGCTTGAATTCGCGCGGGGCGACATCGCCGGCGCGGATTTCATTCAGCCGATAGGCGACGTAGCTTTCCCACTTCTCGTCGTTGACGTCGTAGATGCCGTTGTGACGGTTGAAGTCCATCACCGCCCGAAACGATGAACCGACGCCGATATCGTCGGGCGTCATCTTCCAGAGCTTGTAGAATTCCGTGTTGACGACCAGCGCGTTGAGGTCGGCATCGACAAGCACGACGCCCATCTTCATGGAATCGAGGACCCGCTCCAGGTCCGACGCCAATTCGCCCATTCCCGGCGAAACTCCCGCGCCTACGATATCCAGCATACTTACCCCACCGCGAATCCATCGCCGACCGCCCCCGCGGTCGTCCCGTCAGCGGACTGTGCCCGACAAGTTTTAACGATCGACTAACCTTAACCAGCCTTCACAGTGATGAACGACCCGATTGCCATTCGCGAATTCGGCCTTACCTTCATGCGGATATCAGGAGGAACAAAATGCCGAATCCCAAGCCCATCGCCACCGCCCCCAGGAACGGCAGCAAGGTCCGCGTCTTCTGGAAAGACGCCGACGGTCAGGAGAACGAATCCATAGCCCAGTATCGCTCGGCCGAGATGCTGAAGGCGCTCGGCGGCGAAGGCGACGAGACGGATGTCGGCTGGTGGGCGTTCACCGATTCCAGCACGCAGAAGAAGATCAACCCGCATTCATGGGCGTCCGCTACCGATGACGAAGAGGAGTAGCTCAGCTCTTTGCTTTGCCGTGCTTGTGCAAATATCGGCCGGCATTGACGCAACGGCAGTGAGACCAGCCGGCTTGTTTCGGTCGAGCCAGTAAAGGCGGCACGCCGATATCTCTTGATCTTGCCGAACCATTTGCATCATCAATGCAAAAAGGGTTGCCCATGCACGCAGTCTTCGACGGCCATAACGACGTTCTGCTTCGCCTCTGGCGGCATGAAAAGGATGGCGGCGACGCCGTCGCCGAGTTCGCCAAGGGCACGGCCAAAGGCCATATCGATCTGCCCCGCGCCCGTGCTGGCGGGCTCGCTGGCGGCCTGTGTGCGATCTACATTCCCTCTGGCCATCTGGTGCTGAAGGAACCGGGCGCCGACGGCAGCTATGAGACCCCGCTTTCCAAGCCGCTCGAGCGTGCTCCCTCCCTCGACATCGCACTGGAGATGGCGGCCGTCGCGCTGAAGCTGGAGCGCGCCGGCGCATGGCGTCTGTGCCGCTCCATGGCCGATATCGACAATGCGCTGGCCGACGAGGCTTTCGCCGCCGTGCTTCACATGGAAGGCTGCGAGGCTATCGGACCGGATCTTGCGGCACTGGAAGTGTTCTACGCCGCCGGCCTGCGCTCGCTCGGGCCGGTCTGGAGCCGCAACAATGTCTTCGGCCACGGCGTGCCCTTCGCTTATCCGATGAGCCCCGATACCGGCCCCGGCCTGACCGACGCAGGCTGCGAACTCGTGCGCGAATGCAATCGCCTCGGCATCATGATCGACCTGTCGCACATCACCGAAAAAGGTTTTTGGGACGTCGCCAAGCTGAGCGACCAGCCGCTGGTGGCAAGCCATTCCAACCCGCATGCGCTGGTGCCGGTCGCGCGCAATCTCACCGACAAACAGCTCGACGCCATCCGCGAAAGCAACGGGCTTGTCGGGCTGAATTTCGCCGTCACCATGCTGCGTGCAGATGGCCGCGAAAACGCCGATACGCCGATCTCCGACATGGTTCGCCATATCGACTACCTCGTCGACAAGCTCGGCATCGATGGCGTCGCCATCGGCTCGGATTTCGACGGCGCCCTGATCCCCAGGGAAATCGGCACCGCGGCGGGCCTTCAGAACCTCGTTGTAGCCTTGCAGGGTGCGGGCTATGGTGGCGCGGAACTGGCGAAACTATGCCGCGAAAACTGGTTCCGTGTCCTGCGCTCCGCCTGGCACGAGAACTGAAGCCGCCTAACAAAAACAATAACTTCTTCAACAAAACAGGGAACGAACAAGATGATGATGGGAAAAATGAACGCTCGCTTCCGCCCGCTGCTTGCCGGCGCGGCAATGTCGATGCTGGTCTTCTCCGCCGCTCCTTCATTCGCCGAAACGCCGGCCGACACGCTGGTGCTGGCCTGGGCCATCGACGACACCATCACGCTCGATCCGGGCGAGTCCTTCGAGATCAGCCCCGCGGAATTCATCGGCAATTCCTATGACATGCTTGTGCGCCTCGATATCGCCGACACCACCAAGGTCAAGGGCGGCATTGCCGAAAGCTGGACCGTTTCCGACGACGGCCTGACCTACACCTTCAAGCTCAAGCCCGGCCTCAAATTCGCCTCCGGCAACCCCATCACCGCCGAAGACGTCGCCTGGTCCTTCGAGCGCGTCGTCAAGATGGACAAGAGCCCGGCCTTCATCCTCACCCAGTTCGGCCTGACCGGCGAGAACGTGGCTGAAAAGGCCAAGGCTGCCGGCGAAAACACCTTCGTCTTCACCGTCGACAAGGCCTATGCCCCAAGCTTCGTACTCAACTGCCTCACCGCCACCGTGGGCGCAGTCGTCGACAAGAAGCTGGTGCTGGAACACGTCGCGCCGGTGACGCCGACCGACGACTACAAATTCGACAACGATTTCGGCAATGGCTGGCTCAAGACCGGCTTTGCCGGTTCCGGCCCGTTCAAGATCCGCGACTGGCGCGCCAACGAGCTGCTCGTTCTCGAGCGCAACGACAATTACTACGGCGACAAGCCGGCACTGGCCCGCATCATCTATCGCCATGTCAAGGAAAGCGCCACGCAACGCCTGATGCTGGAAACCGGCGATATCGACGTTGCCCGCAACCTCGAACCCGGCGATCTCGATGCCGTTTCCAAGAACGAAAAACTCGCCACCACCAGCGCGCCGAAGGGCACCGTCTATTACATCAGCCTGAACCAGAAGAACGAGACGCTGGCCAAGCCCGAAGTGCGCCAGGCCTTCAAATATCTGGTCGACTATGACGCGATCGGCTCGACGCTGATCAAGGGCATCGGCGAAATCCGCCAGACCTACCAGCCCAAGGGCGTGCTCGGTTCGCTCGACGAAGCACCCTTCAAGCTCGATGTCGCCAAGGCCAAGGAGCTTCTGGAAAAGGCCGGCCTGAAGGACGGCTTCTCCGTCACCATGGACGTGCGCAGCAGCCAGCCGGTGACAGGCATTGCCGAATCCATCCAGCAGACCGTCGGCCAGGCCGGCATCAAGCTGGAGATCATCCCCGGCGACGGCAAGCAGACGCTGACCAAATACCGCGCCCGCAACCACGACATCTATATCGGCCAGTGGGGCATGGATTACTGGGATCCGAACTCCAATGCGGAAACCTTCACCAGCAATCCCGACAACAAGGACGACGCCGCCACCAAGACGCTGGCCTGGCGCAATTCCTGGGATGTGCCGGAGCTGACGGCGCAGACCAAGGCGGCCCTTCTGGAACGCGACAACGCCAAACGCGCCGAGATGTACCAGAAGCTGCAGAAGGAATCGCTGGATACGAGCCCCTTCGTGATGATCTTCCAGCAGACGGAAGTCGCCGGCCTGCGCGGCAACGTCAAGAACTACAAGCTCGGACCGAGCTTCGACAGCAACTTCCTGGCACCGGTCACGAAGTAATAGAACCGAGAAGATCGGTTCGTTGAGCAACACGCAAACACGCGCGGAGGCGAAACGCGAAAGCGGTCGCGCCTCCGCCCGCGCCGCCGCGATCGCCCGTTTTGTGGTGATCGTGGTGACAACCTATCTTGGTCTTCTGGCCGTCACCTTCTTCATCGGCCGCGTCATCCCGATCGACCCGGTGCTGGCGATCGTCGGCGACCGCGCGCCCGCCCATGTGGTCGAGCGCACGCGCATCGAGATGGGGCTGAACCTGCCCTACTACCAGCAGTTCTTCCTCTATGTGAAAGGCGCACTTCAGGGCGATTTCGGCACCTCGGTGCTGACCACGAACCCGGTGATGTCGGACATAAGGCGCGTCTTTCCGGCGACCATGGAACTCGCCTCGCTCGGCACCATCATCGGCGCGCTGTTCGGCATTCCGCTCGGCGTGCTTGCCGCCGTAAAACGCGGCAGCATCGTCGACCAGATCGTGCGCATCATTGGGCTCGTCGGCTATTCCGTGCCGATCTTCTGGCTCGGCTTGCTCGGGCTTCTGGTGTTCTACGCGCGGCTGAGATGGACAGCCGGCCCCGGCCGCATCGACGTCGTCTTCGAATACACCTTCACGCCGATCACCGGCTTTTACCTCCTCGATTCGATCCTGCACAGGGACTGGGCGGCGTTTCGCGACATCTTCGCCCACATCATCCTGCCGGCCTCGCTGCTCGGCTATTTCTCGCTCGCCTATATCAGCCGCATGACGCGTTCCTTCATGCTGAACGAACTTCAGCAGGAATACATCGTCGCGGCGCGTGCCAAGGGTCTGTCCGAAACCCGCATCATCTGGGGCCACGCGCTGCGCAACGCCGCCGTGCCGCTGGTGACGGTCATCGCGCTATCCTACGCCAATCTGCTTGAAGGCTCGGTGCTGACCGAAACCGTCTTCGCATGGCCGGGCCTCGGCCTCTACATCACCAATTCGCTGCAGAACGCCGACATGAACGCAGTGCTCGGCGGCACGCTCGTCATCGGCTCGGTATTCATCGCGCTCAACTTGTTCTCCGACCTGCTCTACCGCGTTCTCGATCCAAGGACGCGGATACGATGAGCGAAACTATGCAGACCCGCCGCGAATGGCTGCTTACCGAGCGCCCGGCCTCGCGCCTGCAGGCAAGGCTCGGCCGCGCCTATCTGACGTGGCGGCGCTTCACCGCCAACAAGCTTGCCGTTGTCGGCCTACTGATCATCCTGGCGCTGTGTCTGGTGGCAGCACTCGCCGATGTGCTGGCGCCCCATTCCCCCTATATCGGCGATCTTGCCAATTCGCGCCTTCTGTTCCCCGATGCCAATCATTGGCTCGGCACCGACGGACAGGGCCGCGACATCCTCTCGCGCCTGATCTACGGCTCTCGGCTGACCTTGCAGGTCGTCGTCCTCGTCGCCATCATCGCCGCCCCCATCGGCCTGCTGGTCGGCACGGTCGCAGGCTATGCCGGCGGCTGGGTCGATGCCGTGCTGATGCGCATCACCGACATCTTCCTCGCCTTTCCCAAGCTGGTGCTGGCGCTAGCTTTCGTCGCAGCCCTCGGACCAGGCATCGGCAACGCCATCATCGCAATCGCCATCACCTCGTGGCCGCCCTATGCCCGCATCGCGCGGGCCGAAACGTTGACGGTGCGCAATTCCGACTACATCGCCGCTGTGCAGCTCATGGGCGCTTCGCCGACGCGCATCGTGCTGCGCCACATCATGCCGCTCTGTGTCTCCTCGCTCATCGTGCGCGTCACGCTCGACATGGCCGGCATCATCCTCACCGCCGCCGGCCTGGGCTTTCTCGGCCTCGGCGCGCAACCGCCGCTGCCCGAATGGGGTGCGATGATCGCGGCGGGACGCCTGTTCATCCTCGACCAGTGGTGGGTGGCAGCTGCTCCCGGCTTCGCGATCCTGATCGTCAGCCTTGGCTTCAACCTTCTTGGCGACGGCCTGCGCGACGCGCTCGACCCGCGCGGAGGCAGCCAATGAGCGCGCTGCTTGAGGTAAAAGACCTGCGCGTCAGCTTCCCGACCCGCACCGGCGTCATCGAGGCGGTGCGCGGCGTTTCCTTCTCGCTCGGCAAGGAACGGCTCGGCATCGTCGGTGAGAGCGGTTCCGGCAAGTCGCAGACCGGCCGCGCCATCATGGGGTTGACGCCGGAGCATGCGGAGATTTCGGCCAAAAAGCTGGCGTTCAGCGGCATCGACCTCCTGCGCGTGCCGGCACGAGAACGCCGCACCCTGCGCGGCAAGCGCATCGCCATGGTACTGCAGGATCCGAAATATTCGCTCGACCCGGTCATGACCATCGGCCGACAGATCGTCGAGACCTTGCGCACCCATGAAAGGGTCGGCAAGGCCGAAGCCCGCAAGCGGGCGCTGGACATGTTGCAGGCCGTGCAGATTCGCGATCCCGAGCGGGTCTACAAGCTCTATCCGCACGAAGTTTCCGGCGGCATGGGCCAGCGCGCCATGATCGCCATGATGCTGATTGCCGGTCCCGAACTGCTGATCGCCGACGAACCGACATCGGCGCTCGACGTCACGGTCCAGCTCGAAGTCCTCGGCATTCTCGACCGCCTCGTGCGCGATCGGGGCATGGGCCTGATCTTCATTTCGCACGACCTGCGGCTTGTCTCCTCCTTCTGCGACCGCGTCATCGTCATGTATGCCGGCAGGATCGTCGAGGAACTGCCGGCCACCGAGCTTGCCAATGCGCAGCACCCCTATACGCGCGGACTGCTCAACTGCATGCCGCAGATCGACGCCGACAGGCACCCACTGCCCGTTCTCGACCGCAAGCCGGAATGGGCACTATGACCGCCGCCGCCCTTGCCCTGGACCGCCTGCGCGTCACCTTCGACGGTTTCGTCGCGCTGAACGATGTCAGCCTCAATGTCGCCTCGGGCGAATCCTTCGGGCTGGTCGGCGAATCCGGCTCCGGCAAGTCGACGCTGCTGCGCGCGGTTGCAGGGCTGGCGCCGGTGGCGGGCGGAACCATCGTCGTCAACGGCAAGCCGCTGGGGCGAAAGCGCGACAAGGCCTTTTACCGCCAGGTGCAGATGGTGTTCCAGGACCCATACGGCTCGCTGCATCCGCGACAGACCGTCGACCGCCTGCTGCTGGAGCCGCTCGCCATCCATGGCTTCGAAGACACCGAAAAGCGCATCCTGCGCGCGCTGGACGAGGTCGGGCTCGGCTCGGGTTTCCGCTTCCGCTATTCGCACCAGCTTTCCGGCGGCCAGCGCCAGCGCATCGCCATCGCACGCGCCCTGATCCTGGAACCGTCGATCCTGCTGCTCGACGAGCCGACCTCTGCGCTCGACGCTTCGGTGCAGGCCGAGGTGCTCAACCTGCTCGAGCAGATTCGCGCCGACCGTAAACTGACCTTCATCATGGTCAGCCACGACCTCGCCGTCATCACCCATATGTGCGATCGGCTGATGGTCATGCAGAATGGCGAAGAGGTCGAGCGCTTGACCGCATCAGACCTCGTCGCGCGGCGCGTCACCAAGGATTATACGCGCAATCTGCTTGTCGCCAGCGAGGGCTTCAAGCGCAGCGCGTGACTCATCTGTGGGTTTCGGCAAAACCGCCACCATTCGTCGTCACGGCAATGCTAAGAGCATTAAAAATTCAGGCTTGAACTCCGTCACGCCTGTTCCCGCCCGCTGTGCTAGACCCCTAAAATGGACAAGAGAATCATGCGGCGCGTCGAGGAGGCGCAATGAAGGTAGGCATCGATATGGGCGCGACGTCCAACGGGACGCCGGCTATGCTCGACCTTGAGGAATTGCTGGCGACCCGCCTGCTCGTGCAGGGCAATTCGGGCTCGGGCAAATCGCATCTGCTGCGCCGCCTGCTCGAACAGAGCGCGCCATGGGTGCAGCAATGCATTGTCGATCCGGAAGGCGATTTCGTCTCGCTGGCCGATAAATTCGGCCATGTCGTCGTCGATGCCGCACGCACCGAGGCCGAACTTACCCGCATTGCCGCGCGCATACGCCAGCATCGCGTTTCCGTCGTGCTCAATCTCGAGGGATTGGACGTCGAGCAGCAGATGCGTGCCGCCGCCGCCTTCCTCGGCGGCATGTTCGATGCCGAGCGCGACCACTGGTATCCGGTTCTCGTCGTCGTCGATGAAGCCCAGCTTTTCGCACCGTCCGCCGCCGGCGAGGTTGCCGACGAGGCGAGAAAAATTTCGCTCGCTGCCATGACCAACCTGATGTGCCGCGGCCGCAAGCGTGGACTGGCCGGCGTCATCGCCACGCAGCGTCTTGCAAAGCTAGCCAAGAACGTTGCGGCGGAAGCCTCGAACTTCCTGATGGGCCGTACCTTCCTCGACATCGATATGGCGCGCGCCGCCGATCTTCTCGGCATGGAGCGGCGTCAAGCCGAAATGTTCCGCGACCTCGGGCGCGGCCATTTCGTGGCGCTCGGGCCCGCAATCGCGCGGCGCCCATTGCCCGTCACAATCGGCAATGTCGAGACCGCCCCGCGTTCGACCAGCCCGAAGCTGATGCCGCTGCCGGAAACCGGCGAAGACCTCAGTGAACTGATTTTCACACCCGGCCCGGAGGAGCGTCGCCCGATCGTGCGCCGCACGCCACAGCCCCCCACACCGACCCCGACCGCCGATATCCTGGCCCAGCTTTCGCAGCCCAAGCCGGCACCGGAAGCCCCGGCAGAACCGGTCTTCGCCATCATCGACGAAGCCGAGCGCGACATGCAGATCGAAGGCGTGCTGCGCGAAATCCTTGAGGACGTGGACGCCTCCTTCCGCTCCGACGCTATCCTCTATCAGGATTTTCTCGTCCGCTGCCGCATCCGGCGCGTGGCTGGTGAACCGCTGTCACTGCCGGCCTTCCGGCGCAAGCTGGCGGTTGCGCGTGCCGGCGTCGATGGTGCGACGGCCGAAAGCGAGACATGGCAGCATGCACTGGAACTGTCGGCGGGTGTGCCGGACGACATGCAGGGCGTTTTCCTGTCGGTCGCACAGGCAGCCGTCAACAGCTTGCCCTGCCCCTCCGACGCTGCGATCGCCCGCGTATTCGGCAGTCACTCGGCGCGGCGCGCGCGGCGGCTGCTGACCTATTTCGAGGAACGCGGCCTATTGGTCGTGCGCACCGATTTCCGTAACAATCGCGTTGTCGCCTTCCCCGATCTCGGCTGCGAAACCGCGCCGGGCGATCCGAACCTGCCGGACGACGCGGTCGACAGCCAGTTCGCGGCGGAATAGCCGATTAAACGCCTGCTGCCCGGGGTTTCAGCTTTCGCTTTCGCGCAGCCTGTTCAAGGCTTCCTGCTCTGCCACCGACAGCAGCGCGCCAAGGTCGTGCAGCATATAATCTGCGTCCGCCGCTGCAAGGGATTTACGCAAATCCTTCAGGGTGCCGTAGGTTTGCCGCAGCGTTTCTCGAAGCTGTCTGCGATCTTCCTGCATTTTCCGTCCCTTCCTACGCTACTCGGTACTTGCCAGGACAACTGCCCCGCCCAGCGAACGTTCCAGAAAAGCTCATGTTTTCATGATCGAGCGTTCCTTAAACAAACGCCCGCCCCGGTGAAGGGGCGGGCATTTGCATCCACTCGCACGTCGGTTATCGAACGATCATGACGTCCGGATTTTCGTCGCGTCCGCGCCCGCCGATAAGTGCGGCGACCGATGCGATGAAGGCACCCAGCAGCAAGGACAGCGCCGTGACCAACGAGAATGTCGCGGCAGCCTTCCTGGCGGTGTCAGCAGCCTGTTTCGCGTCGGTCTTGGCCGTCTCAATCCGCTTCAGGACGCCATCGACACGCGCTTCCGCGTCGGCCTGCGAAACCCCGGCACGCGCAGCAACCAGCTGGGCGAGATAGGTACGGTCTTCGACTGACACTTCACCTGATGCCGCACTGGAAAGCAGGATGCGCGTGGCCTGGCCAGTTGCCGCCGCATTGCCTTCGGCACCTTGCGCATTGGCTGCTGCCGCATCGGCAGGACGGAACAGCGAATCGACGAAGTAGGAGGTCATGTCGTTCGCCTGCGAAGCCATGCCACTCTGGCTGGCCGCACTTGCGCCGGCACCGGCTGCCGATGTTGCGCCCGAAACCACCGTCGACGCCGCTTGCACGCCACCGCCCACAACCGAGGTCAGGGCCGAGCCCATCACGCCGGCGACGACCAGCGTTGCCAGCGCCCAGGACAAGAACCCGTGCGCGGTGTCACGGAAATAGATCTCGTCGTCATGAACGCCCGACCATTTCGTGCGCAGCCGCCCGGCTATATAGCCGCCGAAAGCTGACGAAAACCACTGCACGATGATAAGCCAGATTGCGGTTGATACGGCGAAGGTCGTCATCGAGACGCCGGAGCCGGACCATGGCGAAACGGAGCTCAGGCCGAGACCGGAACCCAGTACGATCAAAAGAAGCGTCAGCGAGGATGCTGCCACCGCTCCTGCGATGATTGCAGCCCAGGAGACAGCGGATGACGAGGATTCGCTCGGAACGACTGCTTCGGTCGATGAAATTGTTTGTTGCATGACCACCCCCTTATCGAACGAAGAGAAGGATGAGGATGATGATCGGGATAGGTATACCGAGCAGCCACAGCAGGATTCCACGACCCATGATTATTCTCCTTGGATTGTTGAGGCACCAATCGCCCCGTGCCTCAGCAACCGCAGCGCGCGATGAAAGTTCCACTGCGTGGTCCGTCGCGCAGAACTTCTTTCTTTCGTGCGCGATGGAACCTTTCGGGTCGACACCTGTTGAGTAGCAACGGCGGGTGAAGTCCCCTCCTATCCCGCCGCTGCCAAAGAAAGCCGTCTCTCGCGAGGCGGCTTTTTCTTGTGGCGAAAAAGCAACCCGTTAAGCTTTTCGTAATTAGATTAAATCTTTAGTGAATCCGGGCGAAGTGACATTGCAAACCGTTGGGGACGGTTGACGAAACGGAGTGCGGCAATGGTTACCCGGTTAGGAGTGGTTTTCCTGATTTCAGCGCTGTTTGCCGGCGGCTTCGCGGGCGTCGTGCACCTGTCGGACACGTCGGCCCGCTACGATACCGGTTGCCGGGTATCGACCAACCCGGCCTGCTTCGGGCCCTATCAGCGATAGGCACTGCGCCTGATCACAGCGCCGGCCGAAACCTACTTGCAGACATATTTCACGCGGCTGCCTGGCCGGGATACGTTGCTGCAAGAGACGGGCTTGGCAGGAGCGGCGGCTACCGGCTGCGCTGCCGGACGGGCAACGGTTCTGCTCTTGCGCGGAGCGGCTCTCACACGAGGTTTGGGTTTGCTGGCCGGCGCCGCGACAGCGGGCTCGGTAGGGCGGGCGGGAAAACTTGAATAGACGACCGCGTCGCTCAGGCTCGGTTCCGGCGCACTCCGGCGCTTGAACATGTTGGACCAGTCGGTCGTCTGCCCCTGGAATTCGATGGAGCCATCGGACGTTCGCGAGCATCCGCCCGCCGCCAAGAGCCCACAACAGGTAGCGATAGTCAGCATCGACCAGACGCGGTCTACCATCACGAAGTATCCCCTAAACGATTTCACGACCGACCGACTCACGCCGGCCGATCGTTATCATGATAACCGCAGTGGCCCCGCTGGAAAAGAAATGTGATCTCTGCACATTTCACGCCGGGACCACGAAACTGCCTGGCGGTTTAGCGGATAACCGGGCAACCGCGTTCGCGGCTGAAGCTGACGATAATCCGCCGGCCTTCCGACCTGCCACCGACTTCGATCGTGCGGCGGCCGACATCGACGATCCGCGCACGCCTGACGCCCATGCGCTCGGCCTTCTCAAGCGCCCGGTCCGGGGTACAGGAGCGCGAACCTCTGTCGTCACGGCGAGAGTCGTTGCCGTAGCGCTCGTCCCTGCGGTGGTCTCTCCTGTCGCGGCGATCGCGGCAGCCAGGATCATAACGATGGCGGCCTTCGCAATCCTGCCGCATCAGGACGCGTGGACCGTCTTGTCCGAGTTCGAGCTGCAATGTCTGGGCCGATGCCAGTGATGGGGCAAACGACAGGCTGCCGATACCTATGAGTGCCGAAAGCGCACAATTACGAATGAAAGAATGCATGGAAAGGCTCCTCGTTTGTCGACCTCAACGCGCTCAAGGCGGTTTTGTTCATTCGCCTTTCATGCCCTTGATCGATCGATGCCAGCTATCAGATTCTATGGCGGCAGCAACAGCGGATTAAAAACAGCGTTATCGTTGCATGATCAGACCGCGGAAACCGCAAGGCAGGAAACGGGTTGCCCGGCAGTGCATGATCGCTAAGCACTGCCTATGCAGGCACAGGAGCAAGCCATGAGAGATCTTTTCGGCGACGCAGTCTTCCATGAACCGCCGACCGAGCAGCTCGCCGATGGCGCTATCCTGCTGCGAAGGCGCGCACTGCCTTTCGAGGCCGAATTGCTTGCCGCTCTCGAAAGCGTTGTTGCCAAGGCTCCCTTCCGTCATCTGGTGACGCCGGGCGGCTTCGAGATGTCCGTTGCGATGACCAATTGCGGCAACGCCGGCTGGGTGAGCGACCGGACAGGCTATCGCTACGATTCTCGCGATCCGCTGACGGGAGAGCCGTGGCCGGAAATGCCGGCCTCGTTCCTGAGGCTTGCGACCGAGGCGGCGGCGGATGCCGGTTATCCGGCTTTCGCGCCCGATGCCTGCCTCGTCAATCTCTACGAGCCCGGCGCGAGGCTGTCGCTGCATCAGGACAAGGACGAGCGCGACCTTGCCAACCCGATCGTCTCCGTCTCGCTCGGCCTGCCCGCGACCTTCCAGTTCGGCGGCCTGAAACGAACCGACCCGATCCGCAAAATACCGCTGCACCATGGCGACGTTGTCGTGTGGGGCGGCCCCTCACGCCTGTTCTATCACGGCGTTCTGGCACTGAAGGACGGCGACCACGAAACGCTGGGGCGCAGGCGCATCAACCTGACCTTCCGCAAGGCGCTTTGAATTTCAGCGTCGTCCGGCAAGGCAGGTTTCGGGTGGTTGCCATCGAGGCAGGCCTCTATCTTGTATAACCAGCTGAACAGGATCAACGGCAATGAACGCACGAGCAAAGATCGCCGAAGCCCCACCCTCAATAAGCACCGCCACCGACCGTGTCGCCGGATATGATTGGGATGCGCTTGCCGCCGATTTGAGCGGCTATGGCTGTGCGGTGCTGGAAAATCTGCTGACGCCGCAGGAATGCCGCGACATCGCAGAGCTCTACCCGCATGAGGAGCATTTTCGCAGCCATATCCATATGGCGCGGCATGGTTTCGGCAAGGGCGAGTACCGCTATTTCCGCTACCCGCTGCCGGATCTTCTTGGCGACCTGCGCACCGTGCTCTATCCCCGTCTCGCGCCCATCGCGAACGACTGGAACGCTCGCATGAGCATTGCTGCGCGCTACCCGGAAACCCATGCCGAATTCCTGAAAGCCTGCCATGATGCCGGCCAGACCCGTCCAACGCCTTTGCTGCTGCAATATGTGCCGGGTGACTTCAACTGCCTGCATCAGGACCTTTACGGCGACCTCGCCTTCCCGCTGCAGGTGGCGATCCTGCTGTCGGAACCGGGCAAGGATTTCACCGGCGGCGAATTCGTGCTGACCGAACAGCGCCCGCGCATGCAGAGCCGCGCCGAGGTCGTGCCGCTGCGCCAGGGCGACGCTGTGGCTTTTGCCGTGCACAACCGGCCGGTTCAGGGGGGCAGCTACCGGGTCAATCTGCGCCACGGCGTCAGCCGGGTTCGCTCAGGCAAACGGCACACCGTCGGCATCATCTTCCACGACGCCAAATGAGCAGTATGAAAAGCACGGTTTCAGCCACCACAAGGAACGAGAAAGCCCTGGCGGCGCTCACCAGCGAGACGATCGACACGCCGATCGGCCATCTCGTGCTGCTGGCGGATGGCGAGGGCAGGCTGTGCGCGGCAGAGTTCGAAGACTGCGGCCATCGCCTCGATCGCTGGCTGCGCCGCCGCTTCGGGCCCGATGGCTATGTGCTGGTGCCCGGCCATGTCCCGGCGGTAACCGCAAAAGCATTTTCGGATTACTTTGCCGGCAAGATCGAGGCTCTTGACGAGATCACGGTCAAGCTGAGCGGTACCGATTTCCAGAACGCGGTCTGGCAAGCCTTGCGCCATGTCGAGGCGGGCAAGCCGCTCGCCTATTCGGCCCTTGCCGCGCGCATTGGAAAGCCCAAGGCCATTCGCGCCGTGGGTACCGCCAACGGCGCCAATCCGCTTTCTATCGTCGTCCCCTGTCATCGGCTTGTCGGTGCCGGCGGCGATCTGGTGCGCTATGGCGGCGGCCTCGAGCGCAAGCGCTGGCTGCTCGACCATGAAGCAAATACCGGGAGCGCATGAATCGGGTCGTTTGTGCCGCTGCAGGGGCTTATCTTCCAGTCACGTTGAAAATTTCGAGAGATTGGACAAGAAAATGCGCAGCACCATTCGCTATGCCTGGGGGCAAAGCTCCCTCGGTGACTTCATCGCCGCCCGCTCCGAACGCGGCCTCGTCATGTTCGAGTTTTCGGATCGGCGCGCGGCTTCGCTCGATGCCCTGCGCGAGCGGTTCGCGGACACCGATCTTGTCGAGGACGCGGACGGGCTTGCCGATACGGTCGCGAAGCTTGCCGGCCTGATCGACCACCCGGAGCACGACCTCGCTCTGCCACTCGACCTGCGCGGCAGCGACTACGAGCAGCGCGTATGGGAAGCGCTGCGTGCAATCCCCGCCGGCAAGACCACCAGCTATGGCGACCTCGCGGCAAAGCTTGGCAATCCGCGCGAGGCTCGGGAAGTCGCGGAAGCCTGCGCCGCCAACACGATCGCGATCCTCGTTCCTTGCCATCGTGTGGTGAAAAAGGACGGCTCGCTGTCCGGCTATCGCTGGGGTTTTCAGCGCAAGCGCGCGCTGCTGTCGCGCGAGCAGAAGGCCGTGGCTTTCGAGCTGGCTTGAGTGTGGCTGTGAGAAGGCCCCTCTCCGTCTCGGCTTCGCCGAGCCACCTCTCCCCGCAGGCGGGGAGAGGAACCGGCACTCGCGAAGGTCTGGGCATCGCAGAACTTGGGTTCCTCTCCCCCGCAAAGCGGGGGAGAGGTGGCGCGCGAAGCGCGACGGAGAGGGGATCTTGCAGCGATCCAAACACTCAAACGACCGAACGCCCTAGCTCGACGAACTCGTCACACCCTTTCCAGCACCACCGCAATCCCCTGCCCGACGCCGATGCACATCGTGGCCAGCGCCAATCTGGCACCACGCTCCCGAAGCTCCAGCGCCGCCGTGCCGGCGATGCGCGCACCCGACATGCCGAGCGGATGGCCGAGCGCGATAGCCCCGCCATTCGGGTTCACGTGCTCCGCGTCTTCGGCAATGCCGAGTTCGCGGAGCACGGCGATGCCTTGGGAGGCAAATGCTTCGTTGAGTTCGATGACGTCGAAATCACTCGGCTTGATGCCGAACCGGGCGCAGAGTTTTTGCGTCGCCCGCACCGGGCCAATGCCCATGATACGCGGCGCGGCGCCCGTCGCCACACCACCGAGAACCCGCGCGATCGGCGTCAGGCCGTATTTCTTCACCGCAGCCTCCGAGGCGACGATAAGGGCGGCAGCGCCGTCGTTGACGCCCGAAGCGTTGCCCGCCGTCACCGTGCCGCCCTCCTTTTTGAAGGGCGTCGCCAGCTTGGCCAGCGTCTCGACGGTCGTGCCGGCGCGCGGATGCTCGTCCTTGGCAACGACGATCGCATCGCCCTTGCGCTGCGGGATCGTCACCGGCGTGATTTCCTTCGCGAGCCGGCCATTGGCCTGCGCCGCGACGGCCTTGTCCTGGCTGCGCACGGCAAAGGCGTCCTGATCGGCGCGGGAAACGTTGAAGTCTTCCGCGACGTTCTCGCCGGTCTCCGGCATGGAATCGACGCCATACTGCTTCTTCATCAGCGGGTTGATGAAGCGCCAGCCGATGGTCGTGTCATAAATCTCGGCATTGCGCGAAAAGGCCGTGTCAGCCTTGGGTATGACGAAGGGCGCGCGGCTCATGCTCTCGACGCCGCCGGCGATCATCAGTTCCGCCTCGCCCGCCTTGATGGCACGGGCTGCGATCGTCAGCGCGTCCATGCCTGAACCGCAGAGCCGGTTGACCGTCGAGCCCGGCACTTCCTTCGGCAACCCGGCCAAAAGCAGCGCCATGCGCGCGACATTGCGGTTGTCCTCGCCGGCCTGGTTGGCGCAGCCATAAATGACATCGTCCACCGCTGCCCAATCGACCGAGCCATTGCGTTCGATCAGTGCCTTGAGCGGCACCGCACCGAGATCGTCGGCGCGAACCGAGGACAACGAACCGCCAAAACGGCCGATCGGCGTGCGGATGTAATCGCAGATATAAGCGTCAGCCATTTTTCAAACCTCCGGTACGATAAGATCTTTGACGGTGCCTTCGACCGCCAGCGTGGCTTCGGTCAAGGCTTGAAGTTCATCGAGGCTGATGCTCGGCAGTTTTTCCCGAAGAACGAAACGCGCGTTCACGATGTCGACCACGGCGAGACTGGTATAGACGGTCGTCACGCAGCCGACGCCGGTCAGCGGCAGGCGGCACTGCTTAAGCAGCTTAGGCCGCCCGTCCTTCGTGGTGTGGTCGGTGATGACGCAGACCCGCTTCGCGCCGTGGACAAGGTCCATTGCGCCGCCCACTGCCGGCACCGAACCCGGGCCCGTGCTCCAGTTGGCCAGATCGCCATTTTCGGCAACCTCGTAGGCGCCCAGGATGGCGACATCCAGATGGCCGCCGCGCACCATGGCAAAGCTGTCGGCATGGTGGAAGAATGCAGCGCCCGGATTGAGCGTAACGGCCTTCTTGCCGGCGTTGATCAGGTCCCAGTCCTCCTGCCCGGCGGGCGGAGCCTCGCCGAAATCGAGGATGCCGTTTTCGGTGTGATAGATGACCTCGCGGCCCTTGGGCTTGAACTTGGCGACCATCTCGGGAAAGCCGATGCCGAGGTTGACATAGGCGCCGTCGGGAATGTCCTGCGCGGCGCGCCATGCGATCTGCGCATTCGTCAGTTTGGCAGTCATCACTTGGTCACCTCGCGCAACAGAGCTTCTTCCTGCTTCGGGTTCGGCACTTCCACGATGCGGTTCACGAATATGCCCGGCGTCACGACATGTTCGGGGTCGATCCCGCCCGGCTCAACGATCCGGCTTGCCTGCACGATGGTGGCGGCAGCCGCAGTCGCCATCAGCGGCGAGAAATTCCGCGCAGCCATGTGATAGGTGAGATTACCCTTGCGATCGGCCAGCTCGGCCTTGATCAGCGCCACGTCCGCCTTGAGCCAGCGCTCCTGGACGTATTTCCTGCCGTCGAATTCTGCGACCGGCTTTCCTTCCGCGACCAGCGTGCCGAAGCTCGTCGGCGTGTAGAAGGCGGGGATGCCTGCACCGCCGGCGCGGATGCGCTCGGCCAGCGTTCCCTGCGGCACCAGCTCAAGCTCGATTTCGCCGGCCAGATATTTGTCGGTGAAGGCCTTCGGGTCCGTTGAGCGGGGAAACGAGCACACCATCTTGGCGACCATGCCGGCATAGATCATCGCCGCGATGCCGACCGCGCCATTGCCGGCGTTGTTGTTGACGACGATAAGCCGGCCCGGCGATCCGGTCTTCTTGTAGCGCTCGACCAGCGCATGGATGAGCTCGATCGGCGCGCCAGCGCCACCGAACCCACCGATCATCACCACCATCCCGTCCTGAATGTGGGAGACCGCCTCCTCCACGCTTGGACTGATTTTGCTCATCGTTGATCCTCACCCATCCCGATTGGCGGTGGCAACAACCGCAGCCGGAAACCGCTGCTACCGCCTCACTCGCAACTCGCCAGCACAACCAAAAAGTTCGTATTGCGAACATTTGTTTTGTATGCGATACTTTGTGAATGACATCCGATGAAAAGTCAATGCGAATCCCTGATCGGAAACGCCGGTTTTGGAGCCACACCAATGCGCGATGAAGAGACCGCCCGCGATCACGTCGGCTCGCTGGAACGCGGCCTCGGCGTGATGGAGATTCTTGCCGCATACCCGGCCGGGCTGACTCTGACGGAGATGGCCGAGAAAGCCGGGCTGACCCGCGCCGGGGCAAGGCGCTTTCTGCTGACGCTGACGGCAACCGGCTACGCCACCCAGACCGGCCGGCAGTTCGCGCTTTCGCCGCGCCTGCTTTCGGTTGCGCGCACATGGCTGCAGGGCACGTCGCTGTGTGGATTCGCCGAGCCCTTCATGCGGCAGACGGCAGTGGAGTTACAGGAATCCTGCTCGGCGACAATTCTATCCGGCGAGGACGTCGTCTATGTCGCCCGCGTGCAGGGGCCGCGCATCGTCAGCCTCGAGCTTCACGTCGGCGCGCACCTGCCGGCCTATTGCACAAGCATGGGCCGCGTTCTTCTGTCCGGCCTGAAGCAGGAAGAACTGGATGCCTTTCTCAACAAGGCGAAACTCACGCCCAAGACGGAAAACACCGTCACCGACAAAAAGCAACTCGCAGCGATCATCGCCCGGGTGAAGCAGGACGGTTACGCCGTCGTCGACGAGGAACTGGAAATCGGCCTGCGCTCGGTCGCGGTGCCATTGCGCGACCGCTCCGGCGCCATCGTCGCGGCAATCAACGTCTCGACACAGTCGGCGCGTTATCCAGTTGCGGAGATGGAGCGGAAGTTCCTGCCGCTGTTGCAGGAAACGGCGGCGCGGATTGAGGATTTTTTCGTGTAGTTGCGGATAGGTTTGGGCTGCAGAAGGACCCCTCTCCGTCTCGGCTTCGCCGAGCCACCTCTCCCCATTTCATGGGGCGAGGAACCCAAGTCCTGCCATGCCGCGACCTCGGCGGGTGCCGGTTCCTCTCCCCCGCAAAGCGGGGGAGAGGGGGGTCTGCTGCGTCTACACCTCACCGTTATCTCGATGAACAACGCTTTTTGCCCCCTCAATGCAGCCCACCAATCCCCAGCAACCTCTCCACCACCTCCGGCTGCGCCGCCAGCTCCGCCGGCGTTCCCGACCAAGCCACGCGCCCGCGCTCCAGAATGATCGCGCGGTCGGCGAAATCCAGCGCGCTTTGAATGCGCTGCTCGACCAGAACCACCGTCATCTCACCACCCGAAGCGAGCTTCGAGAACGCCGCCATCAGCTCCTCGCAAATGACCGGCGCCAGCCCTTCCAGCGGCTCGTCCAGCAGCAGCACCGTCGGCTTGCCGAGAATGCTGCGCGCGGTGGTCAGCATCTGCTGCTCGCCGCCGGAAAGCTGCGAGCCGAGATTTTTCCGGCGCTCGGCCAGGCGTGGGAACATCTCATAGGCTTCCGAAATCGCCGAGCGGTCGCGGTCCTTCAAGCCGACGAACAGATTTTCCTCGACCGTCAGCGACGGGAAGACACAGCGCGCCTGCGGCACATAGCCGAGGCCGCTTCTGGCGCGCGATGAGCTTTCGAGGTTCGTCAGTTCGGTATCCCCCATGCGGATCGCGCCGCCATAGCGCTTGGTCTGGCCGGCGATGGTGGCAAGCAACGTCGTCTTGCCCATGCCGTTGCGGCCGAGCACGGCAAGGCGCGAGCCGGCCGGCACGGAAAAGCTGACGCCCTCCAGCACGCGCGTCGGCCCGTAGCCGGCGCTGAGATCGGTGACTTCAAGCAGCTGGGCTGGCATTGGCATAGTTTCCGAGATAGGCCTCGCGCACGCGCGCATCACTGGTCACATCCTGCGGCGAACCGTCGAAGATGATGGCACCGGCCGCAAGCACGATGACGCGCTTGGCGAAGCGGAAAACGAGGTCCATGTCGTGCTCGATCATCAGCACGGCAAGGTCGGGCGGCAGCCCGGCAAGGGCCGCCTCGATGCGCGGCGTATCGCTCTGCGGCACGCCTGCCGCCGGCTCGTCGAGCAGCAGCACTTTCGGCTTCAGCGCCAGCGCCAGCGCGATTTCCAGCAGGCGCTGCTGGCCATAGGCGATCTCGCTGACCTTGCGCGTGGCGATATGGTCGAGGCCGAGCGTGGCGAGCAGCGCATCGGTTTCCTTCATCACGTCAGGCATGGCGTGGAAATTGCCGAAGACGCGGCCCGAGCGCCCGGTGCGCTGCAGGATCGCAATGGCAATGTGCTCCTCCGGCGTCATCTCGGAGAACAGCCGCGTCACCTGGAAGGATCGCACCAGGCCCTGCCGCACGCGGCGCGTCGGGCCCTGCGCGGTGACGTCCTCGCCGCCGAGCATCACCTTGCCGGCGTCCGGCTTCAGATGCCCCGTCACCAGATTGACGAAGGTGGTCTTGCCGGCACCGTTCGGGCCGATCAGCGCAACGCGATCGCCCGGCTGCATGGTGATCGACACGTCCTGCGTAACCGCAAGCCCGCCGAAGGATTTTTGGAGCTTCTCGACCTGAAAGACCGCGCTCATGAACGCCCCCTGTAGCGATCGAGAAGCGATGCCGCCGTGCCGTAAAGGCCCTTCGGCGCAAACAGCACTACGGCGATCAACAGCGCGCCGACGATGGTCAGCCAGTGGAATGGATTTGCCGCCGAGACGACGTCTTCGAACCACATGAAGGTGACCGTGCCGATCAGCGCGCCATAGAGCGAGCCGGTGCCGCCCAGCACCAGCATGACCAGCGCCTCGGCCGAGGTGGTGAAGCTCAGACTGTCCAGCCCGACGACCTGCGTGGAGATGGCGTTGAGCGCGCCGCCGACACCGGCGACAGCACCGGAGATGACATACATCTTGATCAGCGTGCCCTGCACCGAAGCGCCCATGGCGCTCACGCGGATCGGGTCTTCCCTAATGCCGCGGCACAGCATGCCGAAGGGCGAACGCACCAGAAAGCGCAGCAGGATGAAGACGATGACCAGCAGCGCCACGCCGAAGCCGTAAGCCGTGCGGCCCCAGAGGTCGAAGCCGAACAGGCCGAACACCGGATCGGGCGAAATGCCGGCAAGGCCGTCGCTGCCGCCGGTGTAGCTCGATGCCTTGTTCGCCGCTTCGTGGAATAGGTGGATCACCGCGATGGAAAGCACCAGCTGCGCCAGCCCATGCCCACGCAGGATGACGATACCCGAGAGCAGGCCCGCAACCGCCCCGCCGATAGCGCCCACTCCGACCATGGCGATCGGATCGGTGATGCCGAAGTGAACAGCGGCAATGCCCGACGCATAAGCGCCCGCACCGAACAGCGCTGCATGGCCGAGCGTCGCCACGCCGCAATAGCCGGTGACAAGATCGAGCGACAGCACCAGCAGCGCGATGCCGAGAATGCGCGTCAGCAGCGCCAGGTTGTTGGGGAACAGGAAGTAGCCAATGACAGCAACGATGAGGATGATGGCAAGGCCGGTCAGATCGCGCAGCAGCCAATTCGGGCGCGCCGTTTCAGGCTTGGCAGCCGCCGATGTCTCAATCGCGGCCATCTATTTGTTCCTGCCCAGAAGGCCGCGCGGGAAGACGCAGACGATTGCGATCACGGCAAGATAGAAGAAGAACTCGCCATATTCGGGGACGAGATAGCGCCCCGTCGTGTCGATGGCGCCGAGCACGAGGCAGGCGAGCAGCGCGCCGGGAATGGACCCGGCCCCGCCGACCGAGACGACGACCAGGAACGTCACCATGTAGCGCAGCGCGTAGTAAGGCTCGATCGGCAGCAGTTCCGCCCCGACGATGCCGCCGAAGGCAGCAAGCCCGACGGCGACCGCGAAGCTGACGGCATAGACGATCTTGGTGCGCACGCCGAGCGATGCGGCCATCGCAGCATTGTCGACCGATGCGCGAAGCTTCACGCCAAAGGACGTCCTTTCGATGAGGTACCAGAGCGCGCCGGCAACCACGACGCCGCAGGCGATGGCGAACAGCTTGTGCGCGGCAATCGAACGGAAGCCGAGATCGACCGGCCCGCGCAGGGTTTCCGGCAGCGGAATGGTCTTCAGCGTCGGGCCGAAAACATAATTGGCGATGCCGATAACACAGAAGGTGATGCCGATGGTCATCAGCACCTGCGTCAGTTCCGGCGCGCCATAGATGCGGCGGTATAAAAACCGCTCGATGGGAATGGCGATAAGGATCGTGCCGGCAACCGCGATCAGGATGGCAAGACCGTAGCCGAGGCCGAGGTCGCGCGCCGCATAGGAGGCGATGTAGCCGCCGATCATGGCGAATGCGCCATGGGCGAGATTGACCACGCGCATCAGGCCCATGGTCACCGACAGCCCGATCGAGATGACGAACAGCACCATGCCGTAGGCAAGCGCGTCCACCCCAACACTTAAAACAGTCTGCATCGCTTGATCCAACAATCGCCCGGAAGCCTGCTCGGCTACCGGGCGGTCTGCCCTGGAACGCGGCTTATTTTACAGCAGCCAGACCCGGATCAGGCTGCTTCTCGAAAGTCGCGATTTCCTTGTTGTAGTAGGTGCCGTCCTCGGCCTTGGTCACCTCGCGCAGATAGATGTTCTGCGTCATGTGGCGGCTTTCGGCGTCGATAGAGACCGGGCCGCGCGGGCTTTCCCACGCCATCCCCTTCACCGCATCGACAGCCTTCTGCGCATCCTGCTTGCCGCCGGTCGCCTCGATCATCTTGTAGATGACATGCATGCCGTCATAGGCGCCGACCGAGGGGAACGACAGTTCCGCCGGGTTGCCGATGGCCTTGTGGGCTGCTTCCACAAACTTCTTGTTCTCGGCTGAGTCATGCGAGATCGCATAGTGGAAGGTCGTCAGCATGCCTTCGGCGGAAGCGCCAAGTGCTGGCAGGTCGGATTCCTGCGTCAGGTCGCCCGGTGCAAGCAGGGTTATGCCGGCATTCTTCAGACCGTTGTCGTTGTAGGCCTTGACGAAGCCGAGCGTCGTCGGGCCGGACGGCAGGAAGGCGAAGACGGCGTCCGCGCCGGAGTCCTTCACGCGTTGCATTATCGGGCTGAAATCGTTGGTCGACAGCGGCATGCGTACCGACTCGGCGATCTCGCCGCCCTCGGCCTTGAACGTCGTGACGAAGGCGTTCTCCGAATCGACACCCGGGCCGTAGTCACTGACCACGGTGATGACCTTCTTGACGCCGCGCTCCTTGGCGACCTTGGCCATCGGCACGGAGGTCTGCCAGGTGGTGAACGACGTGCGCACCACCAGCGGGCTCTTGGTGACGATGGCCGATGTCGCGGCATTCATCACCACCAGCGGCACATTGGCCTGCTCCAGCAGCGGCGTCACCGCCATGGCGTCCGGCGTGAAGTAGAAGCCGGCGAGATACTGCACGCCTTCCTTCACCACCAGTTCCTGCGCCAGCGCCTTGGACTGCGCCGGATCGGCCTGCGGCACGTCACGATAGACGATCTCGATGTCGTCGTCACCGACCTTGCTGCCGTTCAGCGCCATCCAGGCATCAATGCCCGCCTTGAAATTCTTGCCCTGGATGGCGAACGGCCCGGAGAACGGGCCGACGACGCCGACCTTGATCGTATCGGCATAGGCCGAGCCGCATAGCGCGAGTGCCGCAGTCGCGGCCAAGAGAAGCTTTTTCATATTTTCCTCCACCAGATCACAGCGGCTCCTCCCAACGAGCCACACCAAACCCACCATCGCAACTGTCATGCTCGAAACGGTAATGTAAAATGAAAAGAAACAAGCAATGCATAATCACCGGGATATATGTCCCGACGTCATCGACGGCTTTTAATAAGGCAACCCGACATAGTTCTCTGCAAGTGACGTAGCGGCCGCCTGGGAATGGACGAGATAATCCAGCTCGGCCTCCTGAATGCGCTGGCCGAAGGCGTCCGTATCGGGAAAGCGATGCAGCATCGTCGTCATCCACCAGGAAAAGCGCACCGCCTTCCACACCCGCGAAAGCGCCTTGCCGGAATAGGCGTCTATGCCCGCCGGTGACTTGTCGAGATAGAACTCTTTTAAGCCCGAAAACAGGTAGCGCACATCGCTTGCCGCAAGGTTCAGGCCCTTGGCGCCGGTCGGCGGCACGATGTGGGCAGCATCGCCCACCAGCGACAATCGTCCGAACTGCATCGGCTCGGCCACGAACGAGCGCAACGGTGCTATCGACTTCTCGAAGGACGGGCCAACCGTGACCTTTTCGGCCGCTTCCTTCGGCAGACGCAGGCGCAGCTCGTCCCAAAAGCGCTCGTCGCTCCAGTTCTCGACCTTGTCGTCAATCGGGCATTGCACATAGTAGCGGCTGCGATGCTCCGACCGCATCGAGCAGAGCGCGAAGCCGCGCGGGTGATTGGCATAGATCAGCTCATGGTCGGCCGGCGGCACTTCGGCCAGAATGCCGAGCCAGCCGAACGGATAGGCGCGCTCGAACAGTTTCAGCGCATCCTGCGGCACCGACTTGCGGCTGACGCCGTGAAACCCGTCGCAGCCAGCGATGAAATCGCAATCGATGCGATGGGTGACGCCGTCCTTTTCATAAGTGACGAACGGTGAAGCCGTATCGAAGCCTTGCGGCAGCACATTCTTGGCGTCGTAGACGGTCATCAGCCCAGCTGCGCTGCGCTTGTCCATAAGGTCGTGGGTCACCTCGGTCTGGCCGTATACCGTCACGCGCTTGCCGCCGGTCAGCGCCGCCAGATCGATACGGTGCAGCCGGTTGTCGAATGCAAGCGAGATACCGTCATGCGGCAGGCCCTCGGCACGCATGCGGGCGCCCGCGCCGGCCTCGTCCAGCAGATCGACAGTCCCCTGCTCCAGCACGCCGGCGCGCACGCGGCCAAGCACATAGTCGCGGTCGACGCGTTCGAGGATGACATTCTCGACGCCGATGCCAGCCAGAAGCTGCCCGAGCAGAAGGCCGGACGGACCCGAGCCGATGATGACGACCTGCGTGCGCATTCTTTTCCTTTCGCCAGGGGCGAGGAGTCTAAACGCCGATGCTTTCGATCTGTCCCGCAAGCTCGCCGGCAAGCCGCAGCGAGGCGGCCGTCGTCGCCGCCATCTGCGGCAGGATCAGCCATTCCAGCGTCCAGGCAGAACCCGAGCGTTCCTGCTCGTGCACCAGCGCCTGATGCATGCCCGAAAGCTGCGTCGCGTTGAACCGCGCCAGCGACACCAGCACCTCGGCCGCCACCGGATTCTGCTTGTGCGGCATCGCCGACGAGCCGCCGCCGCCCTTCAGCGCAATCTCGCCGCCGGCCTGCGCCATCAGCGCGACATCCTGCCCGAACTTGCCGAGGCTGCCAGACACCAGCGACAGCCAGCCCGCAAAATCCGCCAGCCGGTCGCGCTGGCTGTGCCATTGCGGCGCGTCGGCCAATCCGAGCTTTGCCGCCAGCGCCTTGCGCACGGCCGGAGCCTTTTCGCCGAATTTCTCCAGCGTTCCAGCCGCACCACCGAACTGGACGACAAGCAAGTCCTGTTTCTGCTGCGCCAATCGCTCACGATGCCGGACCAACGGCTCCCGCCACGCCCTGACGCGATCCGAAACGGATATCCCGATCGCCGCCTGCATCCGCGTCTTGCCCATCAAGGGCCTTGCGCCGAAGCGGTCTTCAACCGCCGCAAACGCATCGACCAGCGCCGCAAGCCGCCGGTCGAAATGTTCAATCACCGGCTTCAGCCGCAGGATCAGCCCGGTATCGATCACGTCCTGGCTGGTCGCGCCGAAATGCACCGCTTTGTCATGCGGCTTGTCGACAGCCGCGCGAAGCTGGCGCACCAGTTCCGGCACCACGACACCGTCGCGCGCTACGCCGGCCTTCAGCGCTGCCATATCCGGCTTGAACGAACCTAGCGCCGACACGATTGCCGAAGCCGCCTCCGTCGAAACGATCCCCTCGCCCGCTTCCGCTTCGGCCAATGCCCGCTCGAAATCGACCATCGCCGCGATCTCGGCTTCCGCCGAAAAATGCCGCGCCGTCTCCGCGTCGCCGAGCAGACCAGACAAAAAGAGGTGATCGAAGGGGGACACGGTCATGATTCAGATATCGAAGAAGACCGTTTCCTTCTCCCCCTGGAGATGGATGTCGAAGATGTAGGAGCCGTCGCCCTGCCGCTCGGCAATCAGCGTCGGCACGCGCACGCGATGCTCGATGCGGGCCAGCACCGGGTCTTCCGCATTGGCCTTTTCCTCCTCGGGAAAATACATGCGGGTATGCAGCCCGATATTGATGCCGCGCGCCACGATCCACACCGTGATGTGCGGCGCCATCAGCCGGCCGTCCTTGAACGGTACCCAGCCCGGCTTGACCGTCTCGAACATGCACTCGCCCGTGTCCATGTCAGTTGCCTTGCGGCCCCAGCCGACGAAATTCGGATCTGCCGCGCCGCGCATTTCCGACGGCGAATTGTAGAGCCCGTCGGTGTCTGCCTGCCAGATCTCGACAAGCGCATCCTTCAGCGGCGTGCCGGTGCCGTCGAGCACCCGCATGCGCACGCTGATGCGCTCGCCTTTGGTCTTGTCGTTGACCATGCCGGCGCCAAGATCGTTCTCGTAGACCCCGCCAATGCCACAAAAGTTAGGCGTCAGGCCTATATGGACGTAAGGCCCGGCTGTCTGCGAGGCGCTTTCCCTGAGGCGATCCAGTGACTGCGCCATCAATTGCCCTCCAGCCGATTTTCGAACAGCGACGAGCGCCGACCGCGCAGCACGATATCGAACTTGTAGGCGCGCGCGTCCATCGGGATCGTCGCCTGCATGTCGAGCGCCGCGATCAGCCCTTCCACGGCCACCCTGTCGGGAATAGTCTTGACGATCGGGCACTGCCAGATCATCGGGTCGCCCTCGAAATACATCTGCGTGATCAGCCGCTGCGCAAAGCCGTGGCCGAAGACCGAGAAATGGATATGGGCCGGGCGCCAGTCATTCGGGCCGTTCGGCCAGGGATAAGGGCCGGGCTGGATGGTGCGGAAAGCATATCCGCCATCCTCGTCGGTGATGGTGCGGCCGCAGCCGCCGAAATTCGGATCGAGGGCGGCGACATAGCCTTCCTTCTTGTGGCGATAGCGGCCTCCGGCATTGGCCTGCCAGAACTCCAGCAGCGCGCCTGGTACGCCCTTGCCGCGCTCGTCGAGCACGCGGCCATAGACGACGATGCGCGGGCCGATGGCGCTTTCGCCGGGCTTGGCGAAATTGTGGATCAGGTCGTTGTCGAGCTCGCCCAGAATGTCATGGCCGAAGACCGGCCCGGTGATTTCCGACAGCGTGTTGTCGAGCGACAGCAGCGCCTTTTGCGGCGAGCGCAGCACCGAGGTCTTGTAGCCCGGTGTGAAAGCCGCCGGATGCCAGGTGCGGTCGCGCTGGAAGAAGGCGCCGGTTTCCGGCTTGCGGTTCGAAAGGGGATCGGCAGTCATTTTGCGTTATCGCCCTGCGCATCCATTTCGGCAAACACTTCCTTGGCGATCTTGATGGCGCGGTTTGCCGCCGGCACGCCGGCATAGATCGCGACATGCAAAAAGGCTTCGCAGATGTCCTCGCGCGTGGCGCCCGTGTTGGCTGTGGCGCGCACATGCATGGCAACCTCCTCGCCGTGGCCGAGGGCTGCCAGCAGTGCCAGCGTCACCATCGAGCGCTCGCGCTTGCTCCAGCCCGGCCGTGCCCAGACGGTGCCCCAGGCCGCTTCCGTTATCAACTGCTGGAATGGCTGGTCGAATTCGGTGGAGGCCTTCGAGGCGCGATCGACATGGGCATCGCCGAGCACGGACCTCCTGACGGCCAGCCCTTCGCGATACCTCGCCGAGTCCTGAGCCGGTTGATGCATGGTTTTATTCTCCGGATGAAAGATCGGCGATGAAGCCGCGAATGAGATCGACCAGCGCTTCCGGCTGCTCGACGCAAGGGATGTGGCCGGCACCGGCGATAATCTCGAAACGGCTGCCTGGAATGAGATCGGCCATCGAGCGCACGAGGTCGGGCGGCGTCGACCCATCCTGGTCGCCGACGACGCAGAGCGTCGGCACGGCGATTGCCTTCGCGGCTTGCGTATAATCGGCGTCGCGCAGTGCGGCGCAGGTTCCAGTGTAGCCGGCCACGGGCTGGCGCATCAGCATGTTGCTGTAGCCGGTCAGCTCGTCCTTGCGGTCCTTGTGGAAGGCCGGCGTGAACCAGAGCTTCATCACCGGTTCGACCAGAACCTCGATGCCCTTGCTCTCGACCGTCGCAATGCGGGTGTTCCAACTATCGGCAGTGCCGATCTTGTGCGCCGTATCGCAAAGCGCCAGCGCGCGCACCAGATCGGGACGTCTCGCGTAAAGCCCTTGCGCGATCAGCCCGCCCACCGAGAGGCCGCAGATGATGGCATTCTTGACCTTCAGATGATCGAGCAACCCGGCAAGATCGTCGACATGGTCATCGATCGAATAGGGCGCAGCACCCACGTCCGACAGGCCGTGGCCGCGCTTGTCATAGGTGACGATCGGAAAATCGCCGGCAAGCCGGATGATCACGTCACGCCAGATGCGGAAATCCGTGCCAAGCGAATTGGCAAACACGATGACCGGCTTGTCCGCAGGCCCGCCGATAAGCTGGTAGTGCAGCGTAACGCCGCCGATTTCGATGAATTGCAATGGCTTGGCTCCTCGCTTCGGAAAATGACCTAGTTGTTTGGTTTGGTAAAATGATATTTTGTGGCATTCTCTTAACTCAGGGGTTATGAAAATCCATGATCGAGAGCCGCGTCAGGTTTCGTCACCTGCAGACCTTCCTTGAAGTCGCTCGTCAGAAAAGCGTGGTCAAGGCGGCGGGGCTGCTCAATGTCAGCCAGCCGGCCGTCACCAAGACCATCCGCGAGCTTGAACAGGCGCTCGGCGTTGCCGTTTTCGAGCGCGACGGGCGCGGCATCAAGATCACGCGTTCGGGCGAGATCTTCATGCAGCATGCCGGCATGGCGATCACGGCGCTCAGGCAAGGCATCGATTCCGTTTCCAATGCCGGCGCCGATGGCGGGCCGCCAATCCGCATCGGCGCGCTGCCGACAGTCTCGGCGCATATCATGCCCCAGGCCATGAGCCTGTTCCTCAAGGAGAAGACGGGCGCGACGATCAAGATCGTCACCGGCGAGAATGCCGTGCTGCTCGATCAACTGCGCCTCGGCGAGCTCGATCTCGTGGTCGGACGGCTGGCCGCGCCCGAGAAGATGACGGGCTTCTTCTTCGAGCATCTCTATTCCGAACAGGTGGTTTTCGCCGTTCGGCCAAAGCACCCGCTGCTGCGTGCCGGCGCGGACGTGTTCGAGCGCCTCCGCGACTATCCGGTGCTGATGCCGACGCGCGGCTCGATCATCCGGCCCTTCGTCGAGCGCTTCTTCATCACCAATGGCGTCGCCACCATCCCGACCGAGATCGAAACCGTTTCCGATTCCTTTGGCCGCGCCTTCGTGCGCCAGAGCGACGCCGTCTGGATCATCTCCGCCGGCGTCGTCGCCGACGACCTCAAGACCGGCGTGCTCACAACGCTTCCTATCGACACCAGCGAAACAAAAGGTCCGGTCGGCCTGACCATGCGCACCGACACCGCAACCTCGGCCGCCTTTTCCATCCTGCTCAAGACCGTGCGCGAGGCCGCGCAAAGACAGCTATAAATTTCTCAAGCAGGGCATGTACTCTTGAGGCACGGCACGGGGCGCCAACGCCTGTGCCGGGCCTCTTCAACTCGCTGCCGGAAACTCCGGCACGACGGCCTGAAACGCGCGCCGTCCTAGATCACGAAGAACTCACCAGCCGACATCGCTAGCCCGGTGGAGAGCGTGGCGAATTGCACGGCAGCCGCACCTCCTGCACCGTCCTTGTCGAACAGAAGCGCACCGGTCGTTGCGTTGTAGATGATGCGGTCAGATGCATCGTGAGCTGCGGTGCCGGCGTAGAAGGCACCCGCCGTCAACACACCGCCGGCAAGACCGGTAAAGACGCTGTTCTCCAGCTGGATCGTATCCTGCGCGACATTGTAGTCGTTGATCTTGTCGATGTTGTTCGAGCCAAGCGGTTTGTTGAAGACGAAGCTGTCATTGCCATCGCCGCCGACAAGCGTGTCCGCGCCCTTGCCGCCATCCAGCGTGTCATTGCCGATGCCGCCGCGAAGAATATTCTTCCCGTCATTGCCGATAAGCGTGTTGTTGAGCGTGTTGCCGTTCCCGGTGAGATCGGCCGTACCGAGAAACTCCAGCCGCTCGACATTGGCATCGAGGATCCAGTCGATGTAGGAGCGCACGGTGTCCGAGCCCTCCGCCGCGTTTTCGATCGTACGGTCATCCGCGGACGACACCACATAGATGTCGTTTCCGGTGCCGCCATACATATTGTCCTTGCCGGCCTGTCCGTTCAGGATGTCGTGACCGCTTTCGCCGTAGAGCTTGTCATTGCCCGCGCCGCCTTCCAGCGTGTCGCCGCCGCCGCCGCCCTTCATCAAGTCAACCAGTTCGTATCCGACAATGACGTCATCCTCTCCATCGCCGGTCGAAACCCGCACGGATTGATGTATCTCGGCAACGACATCGTTGTTTGCACCGTCGTGCCAGGACATCACGAACTTGCCGTCGTTCAGTGCCGCGATCGACGTCTTGACCTCGTTGCCGGTGCCGGCGTTGACCCGAAGCCCGCCGGGCGACAGCACCGCGCCGGTATCGCCGTCGACAAAGGACACCATGGGATCGGTGTCGCCGAAAAGATTGTCATGATAGCTGATCGCGACCACACCGTTCGAAAGCTGGACTGCGCTTGGCTGGAACTCCGACTGCGAGTTGTCAGTGATTTGCGTCAGACCCTGATAGGTGCCGGCGCTGCTGTAACGTGCAAAGCTGATTTCGCGTTCGCTGCCCCAGCCGTTATCCTCGTAGACGATGCCGAAGCCGCCATTGGCAAGCGCCACGACATCGGGATTCTCGTTGATCGTGCCGACAGTATCGAGGAGTGCCGGAGGTTTGCGAACACTGCCGTTCGCATTGTAGATCGCCGACCAGAGTTCGGTCTCCCCATTGAATTCTTTCTGCCACGCCACGGCAAAACCGCCGTCGGCCAACGCGGCAACCTTGGCGTTGGTATGCTTTCCTGTGGCATCTATAGTGAACGTGGAAACGGCGGGGCCATTGTTGAGCCTGACCGACACGACGATGTCGGATTCGGTCGCGCTGATCGTATCCTGCCCGACGATGACGAAGCCGCCCCCGGTCAGTGCGGCCACGTCCGGATTGCTGGTATTGGGATTTCCCAGGTCGATATCGGCCAGGATATCGCTGCCGTCCGGCGCGCTGATCTCGAAAACGAGGCTGTCGCTGTCCTGGAAAACCACAACATTGTTGCCGTTCGACAATTGGGCGATCACCGGACTGGCGGCGGCAACCCCGATGTTGCTGATCGGGAAGCTAGCCCCGACCGCATTGCCCGCGGAATCGAACATCTTTGCATAGACGTTGTTGTCGGCAGTTGTGTAAGTCGCGGCGAAACCACCGCCGGGCAGGCTCGTCAGTTGTCCGCCGGAGCCATCCAGGCTGATCGTCACGGATTTGAGCAGTTCGCTTGTGAAAGTCGTCGTTACAGTCATTACAGCCCCCCTTGTGGCTCGCTAGATTCTCGTCCGGTCGGCGACGATGAGGATTGGTTGTTCGATGCGGCGCAGCGCGGATGATGTCGGCCATCGCAACTGCGATCTGGGCCTCGAACCGTTCTGCGTAACCGCATGCAGCGCCTGTCGTCTGGTTTTGACCGCGCCGCGATGCCGGAGACCGCTAGCATGGAACCTGAGCCGGCGTATGGACGAGACGGAACACGCTATTGCAGCAGCGGAACTGCACGGCTGAAATCTGCCATCAACTCTTGATGGAAACCCAAAATTCCGGCAATTTCCGCTTCGGATCTTGTGGGGGCAGGCGACGTTGCTTCCGGACGCGGCTGAACAGGTTGCCTCATTTTCGTCTGACGACATTCCCGAGCATTTCCGGGATGAATTCGTTCGCGACTTTTATGGGCGGATCCAGATGCGCCTCCAGGTCAAACCGCATCAGGACCATCCGCTGAACTTCAAGGCCCGCACGCTGATCCTTCCAGACATGATGTGTACGATGGGTTCGGTATCGCCCATGACATGGGATCGAACGCCGGATCTGATGTCGGACGACAACGACGACATCATTCTTTCGTGGAACAAGGGCGGCTATCGTTTCACCATGCCCGGACGCGGAGACTACGAGACAAAGCCCGGAACGGCCGCCATCTTGCCGCTCGACCGGCGATTCTCGATAGAAACCGAAGATTCCAGCTGGACAATGGCGCTCCAGTTCAAGCGATCGCTTCTGGCGCCGCTGGTGAAGAATCTGGATGACGTCAGCCCAGACAGCATCGCGCGCCTTCAGCCGGCTCATTGCCTCCTGTTCGATTATCTCCGGTCGGTTCTCCATGCGTCGTCGGTCAACGGGCTCGCGCCGATGGCGTCCCGGCACATTACCGACCTGCTCGCCCTGTCGTTCGGCAGCGTCCAGCATGGCGTGCCGAACTCGGGCGTTCGCGCGGCGCGCCTGGCCGCGATCAAACAGCATGTCGCCAGGCACCTTCGCGACCCCCGGCTCAGCGCAGAACAGGTATCGCGGAAATATGCGATCAGTTCACGCTACATCCGCCAGCTCTTTTTCGAGGAAGGCACGAGTTTCTCCGACTATGTGACCGAGCGACGCCTTGCCTACGTCCACAGCTGCCTTCTCGATCGCCGGCAGGCGCTGCGGCAAATTGCCGATATAGCCTTTGAAGTCGGCTTCATCGAGCCATCCACATTCTACCGCCAGTTCAGGCTCCGCTACGGCAAGACGCCAACGGAGGTCAGGGGATCGATATAGCGTCTTGACGGAGCGGCGGCGTATCACCGCGCCGTTGTTTTGGCAGGATCGATTGCTGTTCGCCGCGGAAAGCCGTTCCCAAGTCGGCGCATTGAACCGCACCCTAACGAAACACGACCACTGCACCGAAATGCCCGACCGAAGCTTGCCTGCGGCCTCTATGCCACCGCCTGCATCCTTTCCGCTCGGCGCGCGCTATGCCGATCAAAATACGGGTATGACCCTAGACCTCGATAGCAACCCATGGTAGTCGCCATCGTTATGTGACAGTTTTATGACATATTTATTACTACTGGCACATACAAAGACTTCAACGAATGAGCGGGGGCTCACACGTGCAATATGCAATATCCACGGCCGTTCTGGCCGCAATAGTCCTTTTTTCAACTGCAAGCAGCGCGCACGCCTACATTGATCCGGGCTCCGGCAGCGTCATTACCACCGCAATTCTCGGATTCTTCGCAGCCATCGCATACACATTCCGGAAATATTTCTACAAGCTCACGGATATGTTGACTGGTCGAAACAAGTCCAAGAACAGCGAAGGACGTGACGACCAGTGAAGCAGGAAACAAGCGCCGCAAAATCACTCAGTCCTGACCGTGGTTCTTTCCGCGATCGTAACAATCGCGTCTACGACGACGGTACTCGTATCTATCGCGGTATCAGCGATGAAGCGCTGCATAACTGGAGAAAGATCTCCTCGGAGAACTTCTTCAAGGCCATGATGCGTCATTCGAAGGTCGTGCCGACCGAACTCGTGGAGATGGAAATTCCGCACAACTCGGCCGCATCGAAATGGCCGGCTGTGATGTCCCATGAACGCGTGCCGTTCATCTCATATCCGTATGAATGGTCGTTCGGCATGCTCAAGGATGCCGCGCTGCTCACGCTTGACCTGCTCGAGCGTTCAATTCCCAATGGATGGACGCTGAAGGACGCATCCGCCTACAACGTCCAATGGGTCAATTGCCGCCCCGTTTTCATCGATGTTCCGTCGTTTGAACCTTACACGGCGGGTGATCCATGGCGGGGCTACCGCCAATTTTGCATGATGTTCCTGTTTCCCTTGATGCTCCGCGCCTACAAGGAGATCGACTACATTCCCCTGCTTCGAAGCAGTCTCGATGGCATCGACCCGTCACTGGCATCGAAAATCCTGACCGGTTTCAGCCGGTTCCGGAAGGGCGTGTTCGGTAATGTCTACCTTCACGCCAAGATGCAGCAGCGTGCGGCAAGCCGGGATCTCAACGAGGCGAAATCGCTTACGGAAACGGCTCAGGGCAATGTCTCCAGGTCGCGTTCCTTCAAGCATTCGGAAGCGATGGTGCTCGGAACGATCCAGGGACTGCGCCGGACGATCAACAAGCTTCAGACCCCCGAATCCCGGACGACATGGGGAAGCTACGACACCGATCACAGCTATGCGGAAGCGTCGTTTGACAGCAAGAAGAGCTTCGTGGAGCGTCACGCCGCCGAAAAACACCGGAAGATGGTGTGGGATATCGGGTGCAACACCGGAACCTTCTCTCGCTTGGCAGGAAAAGGCGCCGACGTGGTGATTTCGATCGATGGCGATGCCAAGGCGATCGATCGTCTCTACAATTATGAAAAAGCACAGCCGGCTTCGAATATACTTCCGCTGATCATGGATCTGAGCAACGTGTCGCCCAACCAGGGCTGGCGCGGCGCCGAGCGAAAGGCGCTGGATGGAAGAGGCAAGCCCGACCTGGTACTCTGCCTGGCGCTCATCCACCACATCGTCATTTCCGCCAACATCCCGTTGTCGGAATTCGTCGATTGGCTCCACAGTCTCGGAAGCGACTTGATCATCGAGTTCGTCAGCGTGTCCGATGACATGTCGCAGATGCTGCTGCGCAACAAGGTCAACCAGTACGACGACTTTACGGAGGCTCACTTCGAAGAGATCGTCAAGAAGAAATACGCCATCATCGATGCCGAGTCGCTCAAGGGCGGGGCTCGCAAAATCTACTATCTACGCCCTCTCTGACCCCTTTTGGTTAGCCGGCGTCGCGACAAAGGTGCAAACGGATGCAGCTTCTGGAATTCATCATTTCCCCGCTCACCTGGGTCTTCCAGACTGTTTACGAAGGCATATTCGCGGCGACCGGCAACTACGGCATTTCCATTATTCTTCTGAGCCTGGTTGCCACCCTCATCACATCCCCGATCGCGCGCAAGGCTCGCGAGCTCGAACAGAAAGAGAAGGTTCGACAGGATGAAATGGCGCCGCTGGTTGCAGCCGCCCGCGAGCGCTACAAGGGACGGGATCGTTTTGAGAAGATAGACGAGATCTACCAGGCGCACGGCTACCATCCGATAAAGTCGATGGCGTCACTGGCCCCCCTGCTGCTCCAGCTGCCATTCCTGCTTGCAGCACTTTTTATGCTGGTGAACTACCCGCCGTTGGCAGGCCAGGGATTTCTCTTCGTACAGGATCTTAGCAAGCCTGACGCTCTCGCCCTCCTGCCGGGCTCCTATGCGCTGAACATCCTGCCGATAGCACTGACGGCGATCGCACTGCTCGATTCCTTTACGAAACCGGAAGCCACGGCACAGTCGCGGCGCCGTTTCCTCATAGTTTCACTCGTCCTGCTGGCTCTGATTTATCCCTTCCCCGCGGCCGTATGTCTCTACTGGCTGTGCAGCAACTTCTGGTCGCTGATCAGGTCACAGTTTTCAGCCGTTACCGCGTCAAACCGCGAACCTGCGCCTGCGAAGAGCGATAGTTAGAGCAGGCCTGTTGGGGGGGAGCCCCTGACCCGAATAGAATCGCAGGACAAACCCGATCGCCTAGCGGAGAAAGTTGTCCGACTAGTCTGCCAACTTTCTCTTGTTGATGATGTCCGTCACTTCCCTGATCATGCCGCTCGGCTGCCAGCCAAGATAATACATGAGAAAGTGACGCGCGGGCAGCAACTCCGGCTCCCGGTTGTCGAGGCACGCAAAAACGACCCGGAACGTATTCACCGGTGACATGTCCGGCCCCAGGCTCTGCTGGCAGCGTTCCGGCAAGCGGTAGGCGCTGATGGCGCTCAGGTTCTGCGCAACCATATCGTCCGTCAGCGCCTTGATGTTCGCACCGGTTTCCTGACCGCGATAATTCACGCCGTGATCCGCCTGGAACACGATCATTGCGTCGGGATCCTCTTTTAGAATCGCGTCGATCAGTTGCGGATAGAGCTTGCTCGCGCAATCGACCTGGTTGGCATAGGCTCGCACGGAGCCTTCGTACTTGTTCTTTCGGATCGGCGGATAGGCGTCATAATAGGTGCAATCAGCCGTAAAGCGATAAGGCGAATGCGGCAAACCGGAATGAATATAGGTGAAATGCGGCGAAGCGCCCTTCTTTGGCAGCGATGCCAGTATTTCGGGAATCTCGTACCTGCCTGAATACGTCAAAAGACGCCGCCAGATAGCAAGCTTGTCGCTGCCGCTCAGCAGAACAAGATCGAAGAACGGCGCACGCTCAAGGAATACGAGATCCTGATTTCCGATAAAACTCGCCTTGCTGAAACAAAAGTCGGCCAGCTTGTCGCATTCGGGATTCACATAAGCGTCAATATAATTGAATATGTTATAACCGCGCTTGCGAAACTCGGCCGTTACATCGTTGTTGATGCGCCACGGCAGGAATTTCTGCATCTCTGCAGTTATTTTTGGTTTACCCCCCTCCTCTACAAAATACTTCTGCCCGAACACATGGGCGAGAGAAAATCTTGTAACCGGCGCATTGGAATAGTGGTTGTCGAGGACTTTAAACCCCTGATTGCGTAGATAGTCGTCCATTTCGTACGGCTTGCCGGTCATCCGAACATATTCATTTTCGCTCATGAACATGTCCGGAATGATGAAATAAACGTTCGCGGGCCGCTCGGCGGCAGAGCCTTTATAGTGGCGATTGACGGACAGGCGCGAAACGTCGCTTGGCCAATTGCGAGTCTTGGCGGTAGAGCTCGCAAGCGAAGCCCGTCCGGCTTCGCTGAAAAACAGGTGTTTTCCGACGACAAAGCCATTGTGGGCGGTCATGATACCGAGGCCAAAAACAACAGCCGCGATGATGGAGCCCTTCCGCGACAGGAATGTCACCAATGTCACTGCAGCCAGGAAGAAGATCACGAATGCAATGAGTGACAGGACTTCGCCGTTGAACTTTGTCGGCAGGACCTCCACCGTTCTGGCAATCAGGTTATAGTTGAACAGGACGGCAAGCCCACCCCCTGCGGCCGAGAATACTGTACCCAGATTCCAGCGCGGCCGTACCAACTTGGCAAGAAGGCTGACCACAACTCCCATTGCCAGCAATGCGCCGAAATAGACGATCAGCTTTGCCGGCTGGAAACTTTGATCCGACAGGTTTGCAACTGCGAAATCCAATACTGGCCATGCCGCGCAAAGAACGAGCATCGCCAGCCCTTGTACAAGGCTTGCCGGCTTCATTTTCTACCCCCAACCCACCCCTGGTTATTAGCCGACGCTCATAACAACCCCTGGTATACGTTTCAAGGATAAATGCCGCCCCACTGCGCAAGTCGTCGCCGATCACATGGTGCGATTCGCGTTTCGAAAGACGCTGGCTTTCGACTGGAAGCCGATAGCGACGTGGAGCGCGACATGTGGATAGAGACATCAAGCGATTGAACAAAGGCACCCGTTTCCATAACCCGGCTCCAGAAATGGAGCCCAGCATGCAAATCATGTCCGCACCGGCAGTCGTCGGCATATCCTTTGGGGTTGCGATTGCCGCCATCTTCGCGAAAAAGAACCGCGAAAAATCGAAAGGTCAGAAGGCCTGGCTGTTTCTTCGCGGGTTTCTGGCCGCGCTGGCCGCCTTGCTGCTACTTAACTTCGGGATTTTCTATTACCAGAACCGTTGAAATCCCGATCGTCTCGCTTTGGCGGAACGATCAAACTTTCCATGTTCGACCTGATAAAAAAAAGGCCCACCACCAGAGCTGGCAGCGGGCCAAGGGCCATTCTGCTGCAAGGCTTACTCGCGTGGAAACGCCCTGACTATTTCATTTGACATAGGAAGCGAGAAAAACGCGTTGCGCTGAGCAAGTGGCAAGGTCGTTGACCGCTTTCGAGCTTGAGCAAGCGAATGTCTTGAGAATCTTTGGTACGCCCAAGGGGAATCGAACCCCTGTTCCCGCCGTGAGAGGGCGGTGTCCTGACCGCTAGACGATGGGCGCGGAAGACTTCCGCGATATAGGCGAGCATTCGGGAAAAGGCAACCGCCATTCTGGAATGGAGAATACTCAGCCCGCGGCGCGGAAAATCCAGCGCCGAACTCGCCCGCCTTCTCTACCGCTTCGGCTCGATCAGGTCCCAGAGATTGCCGTAGAGATCGGCAAAGACCGCAACCGTGCCATAGCCTTCGCGACGCGGTTCTTCCCTGAACGTCACGCCGCGATCGCGCATCGCCCGGTGGTCGCGGTCGAAATCGTCGGTTTCCAGAAACAGGAAGACGCGGCCGCCGGTCTGGTCGCCGACGCGCGAAAGCTCGTGCTCGTCCTTGGCCTGCGCCAGAAGCACGCGCGCACCCGCGCCGTCCGGCCCGACGACCACCCAGCGCTTGCCATCGCCGAGATCGATGTCCTGATGCAGCGAGAAGCCGAGCTTTTCGACATACCAGGCGATCGCCTCGTCATAGTCGCGCACGACCAGCGCGACGGTAGCGATCCTGCGCGCGGGCGCACTCATTGCGCGGTTATCGCGAAGCGGCCGATCACGCGGCGTTCGGCAATGTCGTAAAGGAATATGGCGCGGCTGCCGTCGGCAAGCTCGGCGTCGATCGAGATGCGATTGCCCGACAGCGACTGCGAAACGATTTTCGCGCCGACCGGCAAGGCAATGTCGCCCGACAGGAAGGCGCCCTCCGCCGGCGACGGCACGGTCGCGCCGTTGACGGCAACGGGCGCCTCACTCTTCGAGCCGGATTTGTAGACAATCGCCCCCAGCACGGCCATAAGGGCAAGAAACAGCAGGCCGAGATTGATGGCGACGAAGCGCACCAGCTTGCGCCTGACCTTTTCGACCGCAGGGTCGAGCGGCTTTTCGTCTTCGTCGTTCAGGTTCGGCGATGCCATCGTCTCAACAGTTCCGGATTTTTGAAGCGCAAATGAGCGACCCTGATAGCGAAGCCGGCGGCGTATTGAAAGAGCTCAGCGCCGATGCGGCAGCGGCCGGCACCCGGCTCGACCAGTGGCTTTCCGCCGCACTCGGCCCCGATTTCTCGCGAAACCGCGTGCAGACGCTGATCCGACAGGGCGCAGTCCTGGTCAATGGCGCGGCCGTCACCGAGACCAAGCGCAAGATGGCCGCGGGCGAAACGGTGACGGTCGAGATGCCCGAGGCCGAACCGGCCGAACCGCAGGGCGAGGACATTCCGCTCGATATTCTTTATGAGGACGACCAGCTCATCGTCATCAACAAGCCATCCGGCCTCGTCGTCCATCCCGGCGCGGGAAACTGGACCGGCACGCTCGTCAACGCGCTGATCCACCATTGCGGCGACAGCCTGTCCGGCATCGGCGGCGTCAAGCGCCCCGGCATCGTCCATCGCCTCGACAAGGACACTTCCGGCGTCATGGTTGTCGCCAAGACCGACAAGGCCCACAAGTCGCTGTCGGAGGCCTTCGCCGACCACGGCGCGACGGGCGATCTTGAGCGCGCCTATGTCGCGCTTGTCTGGAACATCCCTGCGCGGGTCAGCGGCGTCATCGACGCACCGCTCGGCCGTGCCTCCGACCGCGTTCGGCGAGCGGTCGTGCCAGCAGGCCGCGACGACGCCCGCCACGCCATCACGCATTACACCATGCTGGAGCGTTTCGGCGAAAGGGACAAGGAAACGGTGAAGGCAGCCCTTGTCGAATGCCGCCTCGAGACGGGCCGCACGCACCAGATCCGCGTGCACATGGCCCATATCGGCCATCCAGTCGTCGGCGACCCCGATTACGGCCAGGCCTTCCGCACCAAGGCCAACCGCCTGCCCGAACAATTGAAGGCGCTGGTCGACAATCTTTCGCGGCAAATGTTGCATGCCAGGCTACTGGCATTTCGCCATCCCACCACCCATATATTGATGAGGTTCGAGGCGCCTCTGCCGGGGGATATGGACGAGATCGTCCGGGGTTTCCGCATTTTGTGAAAACTTGACAACCATTGTTCACTTCGGCGTGACACACTGTTTCGTGTTGAACAATATGGATGCGTTTCTCGATTTGTTCCTGTATAAAGGTAGCTGTCGCAGGAGTGCATGAGGCACCTGTGACACATGCCTGCCTTTATCAGGGGGCACATTCCGCTTCAAAGAGGGAGGGCGCTATTATGGCCCAGTCACTACCCAGTATTGTCTCCGGCGAAGGCGGCCTCAGCCGCTACCTGGAGGAAATCCGTCGGTTCCCGATGCTTCAGCCGCAGGAAGAGTACATGCTCGCCAAGCGGTATCAGGAGCATGAGGACACCGGCGCTGCCCACAAGCTCGTCACCAGCCATCTCAGACTCGTTGCCAAGATCGCCATGGGCTATCGCGGCTATGGCCTGCCGATCGGCGAAGTCATTTCCGAGGGCAATGTCGGCCTGATGCAGGCCGTGAAGAAATTCGAACCGGAGCGCGGCTTCCGCCTGGCGACCTATGCCATGTGGTGGATCAAGGCCTCGATCCAGGAATACATCCTGCGCTCGTGGAGCCTCGTGAAAATGGGCACCACCGCCAACCAGAAGCGCCTGTTCTTCAACCTGCGCAAGGTCAAAGGCAAGATCCAGGCGCTCGAAGACGGCGATTTGAAGCCCGAGCAGATCACCGAGATCGCCACCAGGCTGAACGTCAGCGAGGCGGAAGTCGTCTCGATGAACCGCCGCCTGTCGGGCGATGCCTCGCTCAACGCGCCGATCCGGGCAACGGAAGGCGAGTCGGGCGAATGGCAGGACTGGCTGGTCGACGACCACGAAAGCCAGGAAGCCATGCTGATCGAGCAGGACGAGCTGGAAAATCGGCGCGGCATGCTCGCCGGCGCCATGGCTGTGCTGAACGATCGCGAACGGCGCATCTTCGAGGCGCGCCGCCTCTCGGACGAGCCGATGACGCTCGAGGAACTGTCGAGCGAATTCGACATCAGCCGCGAGCGCGTTCGCCAGATCGAGGTTCGTGCCTTCGAGAAGGTGCAGGATGCCGTCAAGGCGGCAGCCAAGCGTCAGATGCAGTCGCTGCGCACCATCGAAGCCCAGCCGGCCGCTTGATCTTACGATCGGCAGCAAAGGCCTGAAAAACAAAATCGCGTCGGCTTCGGCCGGCGCGATTTTTTTTATCTTATGATTCCGGCTGAACGTTCCGCACCACCAGCTTATGGGCCAGCTCTTCCATGCGCTGGGCAAGGCCGCTGAGCGCGCCGGTAAGCGCTGCATCGTTCTTGTCGGCCTTCAGCAGGGCTTCGTCGCGGGTCTTGCGCAGCGTGCTGATCTCGCTCTCCATGCCCTTGAGGCGCTTCGAAAGCTCCGACAGCTCGTCCATGACCATGATGCCTGCCATGACGGTGACGCGCTGGTCGCCGATCTCGCCGAAGGACTCCTTCAGATGCGAGACATAACGGTCGAACCGCTCGGCCAGGCTGATCAGATGTTCTTCCTGGCCCTCGTCGCAGGCCATTCGATAGGCCTTGCCGTCGATCGTGACAGTAACCTGTGCCATGGCGTACCTACCTGTCCAGCACCGCGCGGATGGTTTCCATCGCCGTAACCAGCCTGCGCGATACTTCCTTGTTGGCTTCCTCCAGTCGCTCGGCGCGCGCTTCGGAATTGTCGAGTTCCTGCGCGAGCCGTCCACGGTCGGCATTCATGCGCTGCACTTCGGCCTCGGCTTCGGAGTAATCCTGCTCATTCTCCAGCCGCGATGCGACATTGTGCTCAAGCACATCGATCGCCTTGCCGAGCCGGCTTATGACTTCCTTGAGTGTCGTTTCCCCGGTCATGGCTCCGTCAAACTCCCGCCCATCACCGAATCGTTCGCATTCAGAACGACTTACCAGTGAAACATTAGGCATCGTGCAAACGAACCGTCAACAAAGCGATTCGTCCTTTCCCCCGCTATCGTGCGACGACATGTCCAATCACGGTCATCTCTGCGTCCGGAAACCATGCTTTTGTTGACTCACGCGGCGCGCCTGCTATGTGTCCCCGTGCTTTCTCCAGGGGTCTGCCCCCTCAAAATTCAAGGCTTGGCGAGCAATCATGACATCACGCGAAAAACACGACCGGATGGCCAACGCGATCCGCTTTCTGTCCATGGACGCCGTCGAGAAGGCCAATTCCGGCCATCCCGGCCTGCCGATGGGCGCGGCCGACATTGCCACGGTGCTCTACACCCGCTTCATGAAGCATGACCCCAAGGCGCCGCACTGGGCCGACCGCGACCGTTTCGTGCTGTCGGCCGGCCACGGCTCGATGCTGCTCTACTCGCTGCTCTATCTGACTGGCTACGAGGACATCACCCTCGACGAGATCAAGAATTTCCGCCAGCTCGGCTCTCGCACGGCCGGCCATCCCGAATACGGTCACGCCGCCGGCATCGAGACCACCACCGGCCCGCTCGGCCAGGGTCTTGCCAATTCGGTCGGCATGGCGCTCGCCGAGCGCATCATGAACGCCAAGTTCGGCGATGACTTGGTCGACCATTACACCTATGTGCTGTCTGGCGACGGCTGCCTCATGGAAGGCATCTCGCAGGAAGCCATCGCGCTTGCCGGGCACCTGAAGCTCAACAAGCTGATCGTCATGTGGGACGACAACAACATCTCTATCGACGGCGCGGTGTCGCTGTCGGATTCGACCGACCAGCTCGCACGCTTCGCCGCTTCCGGCTGGAACGCCTCGCGCGTCGACGGCCATGATCCCGAGGCGATCGCCGACGCTCTGGAAGCGGCGCGCCGCTCCGACCGCCCGACGCTCATCGCCTGCAAGACCACCATCGGCTTCGGCGCGCCGCACAAGGCCGGCACCAACAAGGCCCATGGCTCGCCGCTGGGCGCGGAAGAAATTGCCGGCGCCCGCAAGGCGCTGGGCTGGGACTACCCGCCCTTCGAGGTTCCGTCCGACATTCTCGACGCCTGGCGCCTTTCCGGCCTCAACGCGGCCAAGAAGCGCAAGGAATGGGAAACCCGCCTCGCCGCTGCTGAAAGCGAAATCCGCGCCGAGTTCGAGCGCCGCATGCGTGGTGAACTGCCGGGCAACTTCGACACCGTGATTGCCGACTACAAGAAGAAGCTGGCCGCCGACAAGCCCAAGGTCGCGACCCGCAAGTCGTCGGAAATGGCGCTGGAAGTCATCAACGGCGCAGTGCCCGAGACGATCGGCGGCTCGGCCGACCTGACCGGCTCCAACAACACCAAGACCAGCCAGACCAACCCGATCGCGCCGGGCCAGTATGACGGCCGCTATGTCTATTACGGCATCCGTGAGCACGGCATGGCCGCTGCGATGAACGGCATGGCGCTACATGGCGGCGTCATCCCTTACTCCGGCACGTTCCTCACCTTCTCCGACTATGCCCGCCCGGCGATGCGCCTTGCCTCGCTGATGGGCATCCGCGTGATCTTCGTCATGACCCATGATTCCATCGGTCTCGGCGAAGACGGCCCGACCCACCAGCCGGTCGAGCATCTGGCCGCACTGCGCGCCATCCCGAACCACAATGTCTACCGCCCCGCAGACGCGACCGAATCCGCCGAATGCTGGCAGCTTGCGCTGGAAGACACCAAGACGCCTTCGACCATCGCGCTGACCCGCCAGAACCTGCCGGCCGTGCGCACCGAATTCGTCGAGGAAAACCTCTGCGGATACGGCGCCTACGAACTGGCCACCGCCGACGGCGACGCAGCCGTGACGATCTTCGCCAGCGGCTCCGAAGTCGAGATCGCGCTTGCCGCCCGCACCGCCCTTCAGGCGCACGGCCATCCGACCCGTGTCGTCTCGGTGCCTGTGTTCGAACTGTTCGAGAAGCAGAGCGAAAAGTACCAGGCCGCCATCATCGGCAATGCCCCGGTCAAGATCGCCATCGAAGCCGCCATCCGCCTCGGCTGGGACCGCTTTATCGGCCAGGACGGCATCTTCATCGGCATGCATGGCTTCGGCGCCAGCGGCACGATCGAACAGCTCTACCCGCATTTCGGCATCACTGCCGATGCGACCGTGAAGGCCGCCGAAGCGCGCCTGCACAAGAAGTCGAACTGATTTTTGGCTCCAATGGAGAAACCAGCATGACTGTCAGAGTTGCCATCAACGGATTTGGCCGCATCGGCCGCAACATCGTGCGCGCCATCTATGAATCCGGCCGCAAGGACATCGACGTCGTCGCCGTCAACGATCTCGGCCCGGTCGAGACCAACGCCCACCTGCTGCGCTACGACTCGGTCCATGGCCGCTTCCCGCATGAGGTCAAGGTCGAAGGCGATTCCATCAGCATTGGCTCGGAAAAGTTCAAGGTCACCGCGATCAAGGATCCGTCGCAGCTGCCGTGGAAAGAACTCGGCGTCGACATCGCGCTCGAATGCACCGGCATCTTCACGTCCAAGGACAAGGCGTCCGCCCATCTGACCGCCGGCGCCAAGCGCGTAATCGTCTCGGCTCCTGCCGACGGCGCCGACCTGACCGTCGTCTACGGCGTCAACCACGACAAGCTCACCAAGGATCATGTCGTGATCTCCAACGCCTCCTGCACCACCAACTGCCTGGCGCCGGTCGCCATGGTCCTCAACAATGCCTTCGGCATCGAAAAGGGCTTCATGACCACGATTCACGCCTATACCGGTGACCAGCCGACGTTGGACACGATGCACAAGGACCTGTACCGCGGCCGCGCCGCGGCGATGTCGATGATCCCGACCTCGACCGGTGCTGCCAAGGCTGTCGGCCTGGTTCTGCCGGAACTCAAGGGCAAGCTCGACGGCGTCTCGATCCGCGTGCCGGTCCCGAACGTCTCGGTCATCGACTTCAAGTTCCTCGCCAAGAAGACTGTGACCGTCGAAGAGGTCAACGCAGCCCTCGTCGCAGCCGCCGACGGCCCGCTCAAGGGCATCCTCGCCTACACCAACGAGCCGCTTGTCTCGATCGACCTGAACCACAACCCGGCCTCGTCGACCTTCGCGCTCGACCAGACCAAGGTCATCGAGGGCAACCTCGTCCGCGTCATGTCCTGGTATGACAACGAGTGGGGCTTCTCCAACCGCATGGCCGACACGGCCGTCGCGGTCGGCAAGCTCATCGCCTGATAGCCTGACACTCCAACAGCATCTGGAACGCCCGGCTTCGGCCGGGCGTTTTCGTTTGCGCTGAGAGCAGAGCCTGAGCCGGACAAATTTCTCAAAGAAATGCGCAACTTGCTTGCGCATGGCCATGTCTTCGCCGCACTGTGCATTGAACTGGAGATTTCAAACGGTAGGAAAACAGGCCGCCTATGGATCATGTTATCTATCTCGCAACGCTGGTAGGTACGGCCCTGGTCCTGGCCGCAGCGTTTTCGAGCCTGATAGCCTTCCGTTTCGGCGCTCCCCTGCTGCTCCTGTTCCTCGGCATCGGCCTTGCCAGCGGCGTCGACGGCCTCGGCCTGCGCTTCGACAATGCCCCTGTCGCTTATTTTGCCGGCTCACTGGCACTTGCTGTCATCCTGTTCGATTCCGGCTTCGGCACGCCGGTCAATGTGCTCCGGCAGGCAGCTTTGCCCGCCGTCACCCTGGCGACGGTCGGCGTTACCGTGACGATGGCCATTTTCGGCGTCGCCACCCACTATCTCACCAATTTCACCTGGCTCGAATCCTTCCTGCTTGGCGCTGCCGTCGCCTCCACCGACGCGGCGGCGGTGTTCTTCCTGCTGCGCGCCGGCAATATCCATCTGCGCGACCGGGTGCGCTCCACGCTCGAAATCGAATCCGGCACCAACGACCCGATCGCCATCTTCCTCACCATCACGCTGGTCGAAGTCATCGCCATGGGCGTCGATCCCGAAGCCAAGGTGCTGGTCACCGACCTCATCGTCGGCTTCTTCCTCACCATGGGCCTTGGCGCCGCCGTCGGCATTCTCGGCGGTTTCGGCATCGTGCGTCTCGTCGAAAGGCTCAATCTCGACCACGGCCTGCTGCCGATCTTCGTGCTGACGCTGTCGTTGCTCGTCTTCGCCGGAGCGGGCGCCCTCGGCGGTTCTGGTTTCCTCGCCGTCTATCTGGCGGGCCTTGTCGCCGGCAATTCGCAAATCCGCGCCGCCTCGGTGCTGAAGCGCTTTCAGGACGGCATGTCGTGGCTGGCGCAGATCATCATGTTCCTGGTGCTGGGCCTGTTTGCCACGCCGTCGCAGTTTCCAGCCATCCTCGGCGTCTCCGTCGTGCTGGGCCTGTTCCTGATCTTCATTGCCCGGCCGTTTGCAGTGTGGCTCTGCCTCAAGCCGTTCCGCTTTCCCAAGACCGAAACGGCGTTCATTTCCTGGGTCGGCCTGCGCGGTGCGGTTTCCATCCTGCTGGCCATCACGCCGCTGCTCAGCGGGCTGGAGCATGGCCGCGATATCTTCAACTCCGCCTTCATCATCGTCCTCGTCTCCCTCGTCGTGCAGGGCTGGACGGTCGGGCCGCTTGCGCGCCGTCTTGGCCTGATCGTGCCGCCGCGTCCCGGCCCGATCGAAAAGGTCGAGCTGGAACTGCCCGGCTCGGCGCACCATGAGCTGCTGAGCTACCGCGTCGTGCCCGGCAGCCCGGTGCTGCGCGGCGAGCGGCTGCCGCGCTGGGCGCGGCCCTCGCTGGTCGTCCGCGAAGGGCGCTCGATGAAATTCCCGGACTTCGGCCGCCTGGTCGCCGGCGACCGCGTCTACATCTTCGTTTCGGATCGCTATCCGGCCCTCCTCGACCGATTGTTCGCCAGCCGCGTCGATGTCGATCCCGAGGATGCCGATTTCTTCGGTGCATTCGCGGTCGACCCGGAAAGGCCTGCATCCGAGCTGGAGGCAGCATACGGGCCTGGCCTGGCTGAAGCCGAAATGAACATGACCATCGGCGAACTTATGCTGTCGCGGCTCGGCGGCCGCGCCGAATACGCCGACCGGCTAACACTCGGCCCGATCGAACTCATCGTCCGCGACATCGACGAGAAGGGCAAGATCATCGGTGTCGGTCTCTCCTTCGAGCCGACACCGCCTCAGCCGGTGATCCCGGAGAACCTGCGCGAGCGCGCAGGTGCACTGTTCGACCGCATCCTTCGCCGCCCGGTTAAGGAGAAAGCCGGCGAAGAAGCTTAAGACTGATCGAGAGATCGTTTGATAATTCGCCCTGCTGAGGCATATGGCGTGGATTTTCGAGAACCGGAGCGGAGTGGACATTAAGTCCATGAGCACCGGAAGCGTAGAAAGCCGCGTCAGATGGCCGGCAGGGTGGAATTAGCAGGCGGTCTCTCAGCTTGCTGCGATTCGCCGCGCGTCCAGAACCAACGGCAGTCTTGAATCATCCACACGGCACGGTAAGGTTCCGCCGATTTCAGCGAGGAGACAAATTGCCATGGCCGGTTTCAAGACGCTCGACGATATCGGTGATGTCAAAGGCAAACGCGTCCTCGTCCGCGTCGATCTCAATGTCCCCGTCGCCGACGGCAAAGTGACCGACGCCACCCGCATCGAGCGCGTCGCGCCCACCATCACCGAGCTTTCCGGCAAGGGCGCCAAGGTCATCCTGCTCGCCCATTTCGGTCGCCCGAAGGACGGTCCCGATCCGGCGCTCTCGCTCGAGCCTATCGCAAAGGCCACGGGCGACGTGATCAGCAAGCCGGTCGCCTTCGCCGCAGACTGCATCGGCGACAAGGCAGCCGCCGCGGTCGCCGCCATGAAGGACGGTGACATCCTGCTTCTCGAAAACACCCGCTTCCACAAGGGCGAGGAAAAGAACGACCCCGACTTCACCAGGCAGCTCGCCGCCAATGGCGATCTCTACGTCAACGACGCCTTCTCCGCCGCCCACCGCGCCCATGCCTCGACGGAGGGGCTTGCCCATCTGCTGCCCGCCTATGCCGGCCGCACCATGCAGGCCGAGCTGGAAGCGCTGGAAAAGGGCCTCGGCAATCCGGTCCGCCCGGTCGTCGCCATCGTCGGCGGCGCCAAGGTGTCGAGCAAGATCGACCTGCTCATGAACCTCGTGAAGAAGGTCGACGCGCTGGTCATCGGCGGCGGCATGGCCAACACCTTCCTGGCGGCACGCGGCAGCGATGTCGGCAAATCGCTGTGCGAGCATGACCTTGCCCCGACCGCCAAGCAGATCATGATCGAGGCCGCGCAATCCGGCTGCGCGATCATCCTGCCGTCGGACGGCGTCGTCGCCCGCGAGTTCAAGGCCAACGCCGCCAACGAGACCGTCTCCATCGACGCTGTGCCGGCCGATGCCATGATCCTCGATGTCGGTCCCAAGACCATCGAGACCGTCAACCAGTGGATCGACCGCGCCGCGACGCTGGTCTGGAACGGCCCGCTCGGCGCCTTCGAGATCGCGCCCTTCGACCGCGCCACGGTCGCAGCCGCGAAGCATGCGGCAAGCCGCACCAGGGAAGGCAAGCTCGTCTCGGTCGCCGGCGGCGGCGATACGGTGGCAGCGCTGAACCACGCGGGTGCCGCTGACGATTTCAGCTATGTCTCCACCGCCGGCGGCGCATTCCTGGAGTGGATGGAAGGCAAACCTCTGCCCGGCGTCGACGTTCTGAAAGCGTAACGACGAAATCATCTGGTCTGTCTGCCGACGAGGTGAAATACTTCGTTGGCAGGTGTGATCGAGTTTCAATCGATTCAAGCACTTCGGCGGCATTCCGTTCGTCACACACTTCTGTTATTCGCCGCTGATCACAGAGGAGATTTTGAATGAGCGAACGTCTCGAAGATATCGCAGCCGCAATGGTTGCCGACGGCAAGGGTATTCTGGCTGCAGACGAAAGCAGCGGCACGATCAAGAAGCGTTTTGACGTGATCGGGGTCGAATCCACCGCCGACTCCCGCCGCGATTACCGCGAGATGCTGTTCCGCGCCACCAGCGCCATGAAGAACCATATCTCCGGCGTCATCCTCTACGACGAAACGATCCGCCAGAAGGCCGCCGACGGCACGCCGCTGGTCGATCTCATCCGGGCTTCCGGCGCCATTCCGGGCATCAAGGTCGATGCCGGTGCCAAGCCGCTGGCCGGCTTTCCGGGCGACACCATCACCGAAGGCCTCGACGGCCTGCGCGAACGCCTTGCCGAATATTACAAGCTCGGCGCGCGCTTCGCCAAATGGCGCGGCGTGATCGACATCAACGAGGAAGAGAACGTTCCCTCCTCGACCGCGATCGACGCCAACTGCCACGCGCTGGCGCGCTACGCCGCACTTTGCCAGGAAGCCGGCATCGTGCCGATCGTCGAGCCGGAAGTGCTGATGGACGGTTCGCACGACATCGACACCTGCTACGAGATCACCAAGGTCACGCTGCTGCAGCTCTATTCCGAGCTTTATGCTGCGAACGTGTCGTTGGAAGGCACGATCCTCAAGCCGAACATGATCATCGGCGGCAAGAAGTCGGGCATCAAGAACAGCCCCGAGGAAGTTGCCGAAAAAACCATCAAGCTTTTCCGCGAGACGGTTCCGGTCGCAGTGCCGGGCATTGCCTTTCTGTCGGGCGGCCAGTCGGACGAGGAGGCCACCGCCAACCTCAACGCGATCAACGCCATCGGCCCGCATCCATGGAAGCTGACCTTCTCCTATGGCCGTGCGCTGCAGGCAGCACCGCAGAAGGCATGGAGCGGCAAGGTGGAAAACATCGCCGCCGGCCAGGCAGCCTTCGCCCACCGCGCCAAGATGAACAGCCTCGCCGCCCTCGGCAAATGGCAGCAGACTGCCGAAAAGGCCGCCTGAACCAACAGATTTAAATGAAAAGCCCCGCTTCGGCGGGGCTTTTTTTCATTCGGTATCCAGACTGGCTTGCCCCTTCGGCAAAAATGCTTCGTTCCATTCCTTCGGGAAGCGTCGCGGACGGCCACTTTCGCCGATGATGGCGGCTTCGACCCGAGCCTCCACCAGCACATCGTCACCGCGCTTCAATTGCTGCGCCATCCAGATGCGCGCGCCGGAAATCTTTTCGGTGCGAGTATCGATTGTGAGGATGTCGTCGATGCGGGCGGGTCCGCGAAAATCGATCTCCATGCGCCGCACCACCCAGACGATCTTTTCGCCATGCTTGCCGTCGGCAAGCTCGGTGTGGTGGACGCCTGCCAGCCGCAGGAAATCGGAACGGCCGCGTTCGAAGAATTCGAGATAGCGCGCATGGTAGACGACGCCGGAGAAATCGGTGTCGGCATAATAGACCCGCGCCATGATGCGGTGGCCGAACGACGTCAGCTCGCCCGAAAGCCCCGCCATCAGCCTTTCGCGTTCACCATGATCGTCCATCGCTCTTTCCTTTTCGCCGGCGACCTGACAGGAATTACATGAGGGTAATTCCGTCGAATTGGGCTTGGGGCAAACCCGATGACTTCCCGGATGACATCATTGGCGTCGATGTTCAAGGCTGGCCTTCTGGGGCTCGCCCTGCTTTCCGTCGCCGTGACCGCCGCCGATGCGGCCAGCTTCTCGATGAAGCGCGGCATCAATCTCGACATCTGGGTCACCTGGCCCGACGAAAGCCAATGGGGCGACGAGAAGGCCATCCTGCCCTTTCCCGAATGGCGAAAGTCGGTGACCGAGGCCGACCTGAAAAGCCTGAAGGATAACGGCTTCGATTTCGTGCGCATGCCGGTCGACCCCTCGCCCTTCCTGTCTGCCAAGACGGTCGGCCTTCGCGACAAACTCTTCGCCTCGGTGCTGGAATCGGTGCGGCTGGTCAACGCCGCCGGCCTGAAGGTCATCGTCGACATGCATCTCGTCCCGGCCGGCGGCAACCGCTCGCTCGGCATGGCCGAGGTGATGAATGACCCCAAACTCTTCGACGCCTATGTCGATCTCGTTCGCGCCATGGCGAAAAACCTGTCGAAGGAAGACCCCGCGCTGGTCGCCTTCGAGGCAATGAATGAACCGGTGATCGACTGCAAGGACGAAAAGACCAGTCTCTGGCCGGAAAAGCTGCAGCGCCTGTTCGCCGCCGCCCGCGCTTCGGCAACGCGGCTGACGCTGGTGCTGACCGGTGCTTGCTATTCCAATGCCGAAAGCCTCGCCAAGCTCGATCCCAAGACGATCCCGGATGACAATGTCATCTGGACTTTCCATTCCTACGACCCATTCCTGCTGACACATCAGGGCGCAACCTGGGCCGGCGATTTCATTCCCTATGTCACCGGCCTGCCCTACCCGCCCTATGCCGTGCCGCGCGCCGAGCTTGACGCCGCGCTCGACCAGGTGCGCGCCAAGATCAAGGCCGAAGCACCGTGGACGCGGCGCAGCGGCATGCTCGCCTATCTCGGCGAACAGATCGCGACGATGGACACCGAAGACAAGCTGCTGTCCATCCTCGATGCACCGTTCAAGACGGTAGATGCCTGGGCCGAGAAGCATGGCATCAAGCCGGAAAACATCTTCCTCGGTGAATTCGGCATGATCCGCCAGGAATATGGCAACCCCTATGTCATGCCAGCCAAATATCGCGCGGCCTATGTCCGCGACATGAGTGCCCGCGCCGAAGCACATGGCTTCGCATGGTCGGTGTGGTCCTATGGCGGCGCATTCGGTGTCGTCGAGCAATTCGACGGCAAACCAGCCGAACCGGACGTGCTGGAGATGGTGCGGGGGCTGAAGTAAGCCCTGTCAGCAGCTACCGCCGAACCGGGGCTTGTTGGCTGTCAGATTCCTGGTTTTTACTTTAGCCTTCGCCTTGATTGTGGAGACATGCGCCCCTTTGGCGATCTGTGCTTTTGTGTAGGAAGATACGACACCGGGATAAACACGCCTGGTGTTCTTTGCCTCTTGCATGATCGTCGGTTTAAGCGGGGTGCTCGCGCATAAGCCCATACAATCCCAGATTATCTCTTCCGTTACCTTGACGTGATCCTTCGTGCAGCCGGTATGTTCGTAGACGCGGTACTCTGCCCACGAAGAGGATGGAACAAACCCCATCAACAATATAAGTCCTGCAAGTTTACCGCGCATCAACTCCCCCTTTGCTTAGCCTGAAGCCTGGCATCATCACTCCTCCTGAAACAGGCTGATCTGCTGCTGCGCCAGATCATTCGGCGCGTCGAGCCCGAGATGCTTCCAGGCATAGGCGGTCAACACGCGGCCGCGTGGCGTGCGCTGGATGAAGCCTTGCTGGATCAGATAGGGCTCGATGATGTCCTCGATGGCGTCGCGCGGCTCCGACAGTCCCGCCGCGATGGTCTCGATGCCGACCGGACCGCCGCCGAAATTCAGCGCGATCATCGAGAGATAGCGCCGGTCGAGCTGGTCTAGACCGAGCGCATCGACCTCCAGCCGTGACAGAGCCTCGTCGGCGATCTTGCGGTTAACGTGATCCGCCCCGGCCACGCTGGCAAAATCGCGCACCCGGCGCAGCAGGCGGCCGGCAATGCGCGGCGTGCCGCGCGCACGCCGCGCGATCTCCAGCGCGCCGTCGTCGCCCAGCGGCATGCCGAGGATGCGCGCCCCACGCCGCACGATCAGCTCCAGCTCCTCGACCGTGTAGAAATTGAGCCGGACCGGAATACCAAAGCGGTCGCGCAGCGGGTTGGTCAGCAGGCCGAGCCGCGTGGTGGCCGCAACCAGCGTGAACTTTGCCAGGTCGATCTTGACCGACCTCGCCGCCGGCCCCTCGCCGATGATCAGGTCGAGCTGATAATCCTCCATCGCCGGATAGAGGATTTCTTCCACTGCCGGACTCAGCCGATGAATCTCATCAATGAACAGCACGTCGCGCTCTTCCAGATTGGTGAGAAGGGCGGCCAGATCGCCGGCCTTGGCGATGACCGGGCCGGAGGTGGAGCGGAAATTGACCCCGAGCTCGCGTGCCATGATCTGCGCCAGCGTCGTCTTGCCGAGGCCGGGCGGGCCGACGAACAGCACATGGTCAAGCGCCTCACCACGCCCCTTGGCCGCCTCGACGAAGACCTTCAGATTGGCCCGCGCCGCCGCCTGCCCGACAAACTCGTCCAGGCTCTGCGGCCGCAGCGTCGTGTCGGTGTCTTCGCCGCGCTTGTCGGGCGTGATGAGGCGGTCGTTCACGCGAGGAGTTCCATGGATGGGATGGCCTTTGCTGCGCGCTGGTCGAAGGTGACTGTATGGGTGCAGCCGGACTCGAGATTGTGTTCTGCGATAAGCGCGTCGGCAAAATCCACCCCGGCGAAGTTCGACCGCTCAAGCGCACGGACAACCGCATCAAAATCTTCGAACACGAGCGTTCTTATTTTCAGGAGCTTCGTGATTGCAGCCAATGTCTGTTCCTTGGTTTGCCGATACCGGGACAGCAAAGACCAGTTGAACTCGATCAGGACAAGCAGGCTAACGAAGCCGCGCATCTCCTCAGTCAAGCGTTCACCAAAGGCGAGAGCCTTGGCTCTCTGCCCCGGATCGTCATTCAGCACCATCCGCAGCAGCACATTCGTATCGATGCCGATCGGCTTCACGCGGTATCCTCTCGCCCGTCAGGATCGCCCGCGACATGACGACCGACTGCATCCGCCACAGCAGCGTCGATTTCCTCAAATGTCGCTGGCCCGCCCAGCGCATCGCCGAGCATTCCGGCAATATCCGAGAAGCTGAGATTGCGCGGCGTGCCGATCAGATGACCGTCCATGACAGTCCAGGCGATCGCATCACCCGGCTTCAGAGCCAACTCATCCCGAACGTCTTTGGGGATGGTAAGCTGCCCTTTCGAGGTCATGGTGACGTATTCGCCCATTTTCCTACCTTTCCCATAATTTCTTACCATCTTCAAAATAGTAAGAAATTTCCTCGACTGCAACTCACCGCGCCAGTTCCTTCAACCCGAACCGGATCAGCTTCGAGGAATCCGCATCCTCGCCCGCCGTCTTCAGCGCAGCCGAAACCGCATTGGCGGCGATGTCGCGCGAGTAGCCAAGATTGACCAGCGCCGAAACGGCATCTGCGATCGGCGCAGGCGCGACGCCTTCGCCGAGTTCCTGCTTCAGGCCGATGGTGCCGGCGGCCTCGCCGGCATAGGCGGGCGCCTTGTTCTTCAACTCGGTGACGATGCGCTCGGCGACTTTCCTGCCAACGCCCGGCGCGCGCGAAACCATGGCAATGTCGCGCAGCGCAATCGCGTTGGCGAGATCGGCCGGCGCAAGCGTGGAGAGGATAGCCAGCGCCACCTTGGCGCCGACGCCCTGCACATTGTTCTGTAAGAGGCGGAACCATTCGCGCTCCAGCGTGGTCTTGAAGCCGTAGAGCCGGATCATGTCCTCGCGCACATAGGTCTCGATGAACAGCACCACCGCCTCGCCCGGCCCGGCGAGTGCGGCCAGCGTGCGCGCCGAGCAATAGGCGACATAGCCGACACCGTGCACGTCGACGACGCAATAGTCCTCGGCGATCTCGTCGACGGTGCCCTTGAGCTTGCCGATCATGAATGGCGTCCTGTCATGGGTGCGTATCCGGCGCGATTATGCGCAGCATCGGGAAATAAGCTCGATAGCGGCCCTGATCCCGCGTCAGCAACGAGTAGCCGCGTATGGCCGCGTGCGCGCCGATATAGAAGTCCGGCAAAGGCGACCGTTTTGGACCGCCGTCGCGACGATATGCGAGGAACGCATGGCCGGCCGCGAATGCCGCTTCCCAGGGCAAATCCTCCCTGAAAAAACGAGAGGGCGACAGCGCTGACTCCAGTGCCGATTCCAGCGGATAGCCTGCAGCCATTTCCGCGTAAATGATCGGGTTGATGACGATCGGACCTTCCGCCCGAAGCTTTTCGATATGCCGATTTGACCAGTCTTCCCACGGGCTGCCCGTATCGAAGAGGTCAATCAGAACATTGGTGTCGACAAGCGTCGGCATCAGTCCCTCAGAAGTTTGAAGAATTCATCCCCGGTCATACCCCCTAGATCCATCGATCCCTTATGGCGGCGGATGTGATCCATGAAATCGGCAACCTCGCGATCGCCGTCCTGCGGCGAGGCCGGGCGTAAAATGGCGACGTCGTCCTGCAAGCTGAACTCCACCTCACTGCCGGGGACAATTCCCAGCTTGCGGCGAACATTCTTCGGGATGGTGACCTGACCTTTTTCGGTGACGCGCATGGTAATACCTCTCCGGTATTACTTATCGGCAAGCCCGGAACAAGTCAAGAACATCGATTTCAGACTACCCGGCCAGCACAGCTAGTCTCGACATCGCGCTTTGGCGGTGATGGGCATGGCAGATGGCGATGGCGAGCGCGTCGGCGGCGTCGTCGCTGTCATAGACGGCCTTGGGCATCAGCACCTTCACCATCATCTGGATCTGCTTCTTGTCGCCGTGGCCGACGCCGATCACCGCCTTCTTCACAGCGTTGGGCGCATATTCGGCAACCACGAGGCCGGCACGCGCCGGCACCAGCATGGCGATGCCGCGCGCCTGGCCGAGCTTGAGCGTGGCGCCGGCATCCTTGTTGACGAAGGTGATCTCGATCGCCGCCTCGTGCGGCGTCTGCTGATGGAGGATATCGACAAGCCCGTCATGCAACTGACAAAGCCTTGTCGCCAATGCCGCCTTGTCGTCGGACCGCACCGTGCCGGCCGCCACGAAACGCAGCGAATTGCCGAGTGTCTCGACGATGCCCCAGCCCATGCGCCGAAGCCCCGGGTCGATGCCTATGATGCGAATCGCTTGCTTCATGCGGTGACTGTACCTCCACCGCACCGGCTTGTCAGAAAATTGTGAACAAACCGGAAACAAGCAAGCCAGATGGCCGACAGGGTAGAGTTGGCAAGCGTCTCTTCAGCCGCGGGCGAAGGCCGTGTTCAAAAGGCTGATCTGGTCGGAGACGGGATTGGTCCGGCGCATCGAAGCTGCCGTGGAAAGCTCGGTGCGTTCGCCGTAGATCTCGTCATCCATGCGGCGCACCAATGCCTGCAAGCTGAGCGAACGGTTGACCAGATCGAGAAAGGCGGCGGGCAGTTCGCTCCAGCCGGCTGCGTCTTCCCGGGCCGAGGCCGTATCCAGCCGCACCTTGGATTTTTCCGACGCGACCTGATCGCGGGTCATCTCGCCGGAATTGGCGGCGCGCTGCAGCAGCAGCCAGGATGCGACCTGCATCAGCCGGGTCGTCAGGCGCATCGATTCGGCGGCATAGAGCGTGGCGGCCAGCCGCGACAGCTTCTTGGCCTCAGCGCGGCCCTTGCCGTCGAGATATTCGGCAGTCTGTTCGACCAGGCCCATGCCTTCGTCGTAAAGCGGCTTGAAGGAGTGCGAGAAAACCCGCCGCTCCGCCAATTTTATTGTATTGCCGCTTTCTTTGGAAGGCTCGATCATCATTACGCCTCTGTACTCACGCTCTTGCCGCGCACTGGTGCCACAACAGGCTGCCCCAGGTCGCGTGCCCCATCCTCATTGGCTGTGGAAAATGCGCCCGCGCCCGCGCGAACGCAAGCACATGTTTAACAAAAGGTTAATATGACAAAAGCGTGGACGCCTGGATAAGAACGGGCAAAAAAAAGAGCCGCGGAAAGCGGCTCTCAGAAGTTAACAGGGAGGCGTCAAACGAAGTGGCTCCAGCCACTCGGTAAGAATCCAGGTAAACTGGATGAACATAGTAAACGCCCGTAAAGCTTAATGACCGGTTAACCGACTCGATATTTTTCGAGATAGCGGCCTTATCTGTCCCATAAGGGCACATTTTCGCGAGCCGGCCGCGATCCGTAGATCACCGGAAGGGCAATCCATGCAAACAGCAGCATGCCGAGGAAGAAGCCAATAGAACTGACCGCGACGAAGGGCTCGATCGCCTCATGTCCGGCAAGCAGGAAATAAAGTCCGACGACAAGGCCAATGCCGCTCAAAGCCGTCAGCCAGAAGTGCACCACGGCCAGCCGCGATGCACGCGCCGCCGGAAACAGATGATAGAAGAAGGCGAAGACGGCCGACATCAGCCAGCCCGCCACCATGATATGCGCGTGTGTCGGCATTTCGGTGTGATCCTGGCTCATCGCCATCGACAGCCCGAGCATCATCCCGCAGATTGCGTAGATGATCGCCAAGGTGAAGAAATTGCGTGCAACGCCTTGCATTTCGGTCCCCTCAATTTGCCTTTTCCCGAAGCGGGAATGGGTTGATTGCCCGGAGAACGCCTGTCCCCCGGCGGGGCGAAATATTAGCACGCGCGCAAAAAGCCAGACAGTCAGCCAAAAGGGTGTCCGGCCCTGAACCGTCGCGGCTGCGTCAGAGTTCCTTCGCCAGCTCCCGCAGCCGGAATTTCTGGATCTTGCCCGTCGAGGTCTTCGGGATTTCGGCGAAGATCACTGTCTTGGGCATCTTGAACCGCGCCAGAAGCTTGCGGCAATGCTCGAGGAGTTCGGCTTCTGTCGCTTCCTTGCCCGCCTTGAGCTCAACATAGGCGACGGGCGTCTCGCCCCATTTGTCGTCGGCCTTGGCAACGACGCCGCAGAAAGCCACCGCCGGGTGCTTGTAGAGCGCATCCTCGACCTCGATGGAAGAAATGTTTTCGCCGCCCGAGATGATGATGTCCTTGGAGCGATCCTTGAGCTGGATGTAGCCGTCCGGGTGCATGACTCCGAGGTCGCCGGAATGGAACCAGCCGCCGGCGAACGCCTCGTCGGTGGCAGGTCGGTTCTTCAGATAGCCCTTCATGACGATGTTGCCGCGGAACATGACCTCGCCGATGGTCTCGCCGTCACGCGGCGTCTCGACCATGGTCTGCGGGTCCATCACGGTCAGTCCCTCGAGCGCGGCATAGCGCACGCCCTGCCGCGCCTTCTTCGCCGAGCGCTCTGCTGCAGGCAGTGCATCCCATTCACCGTGCCATTCGTTGACCACCGCCGGGCCATAGGTCTCGGTCAGGCCGTAAAGATGGTTCACGGCAAAGCCGGCCTCGGCCATGCCCGAAAGCACTGCCTCGGGCGGCGGAGCGGCAGCCGTGTTGAAGGTAACAACCTGCGGAAACTCGCGCTTCTCCTCGTCCTTGGCGTTGATCAGCGCCGACATGACGATCGGCGCGCCGCACAGATGCGTCACGCCATGATCGGCGATGGCGTCATATATCGCACCTGGCCGCACCCAGCGCAGGCAGACATGGGTGCCGGCCTGCACGGCAACCGTCCAGGGAAAGCACCAGCCGTTGCAATGGAACATCGGCAGCGTCCAGAGATAGACGGCGTGCTTGCCCATGCCGGCATGAATGGTGTTGGCATAGGCCATCAAAGCAGCGCCCCGGTGATGATAGACGACGCCTTTGGGATTACCGGTCGTACCGGAGGTGTAGTTGAGCGCTATCGAATCCCATTCGTCGTCTGGCATCGACCACGAAAAATCGGGATCGCCCGACGCGACGAAATCCTCATAATCCAGCGTGCCGATGCGCTCGCCCTTCGGGTAGGGCGCATCCGCGGCATAGTCCGGGTCGTCATAATCGATCACCAGCGGCTTCACCTTGGCCAGTGCCAGCGCCTCCTTCATGACGCCTGAAAATTCGCGGTCGACGATGACGATGCGGCTCTCGGCATGGTCGAGCTGGAAGGCGAGGACGGCGGCGTCGAGCCGTGTGTTCAGCGAGTGAAGGACGGCCTTCGTCATCGGTACGCCGAAATGCGCCTCCAGCATCGGCGGTGTATTGGAAAGCATCACCGTTACCGTGTCGCCCTTGCCGATGCCCTGGCCAGCGAGCGCCGAAGCCAGCTGGCGCGAACGGCGCCAGAAATCGCGATAGGTGACGCGCTGGTCGCCATGAATGATCGCTACGTGATTTGGGTATGTGGCAGCCGCCCGCTCCAGATAGGTCAGCGGCGTCAGCGGCTGATGGTTGGCGGGGTTGCGGTCCAGACCGCTGTCATAAATGCTTGCCACGATACCTCCCGAAGGCGACGAATTCGGGCGGACATTAGACCATGACCCCGCGCGGTGGGAACATGGTTTCGGCAGTGCTTTTGGTCAAAGTGGAGAACGCCAATCCCTCCCCGCGGGCCGGAAGGGATTTCTTTTGCTGTCTTACCGATCCGGAAAGCGCGTCGCCGTCATCGCAGGTGCCTTTCCGCCCATCGGCCGCTGCGTGACAGCGGTCTTCGAGGACTGCGCGGCGGGCTTGCCGCCCCAGCCGATCTTCGGCAGCCATTCGAGATAATAGGCGAAGCCGAACTGCAGGGCGATGCCGGTCGAGATCAGCACCGTGTCGTAGAACAGGCCGCCGGGGCTGACCATCTTCATCACCTGCGCCACCATTGCCAGCAGCGTGCCGGCAATGAACACCGGCAGCGAATGCTTCCCGAGAATGGCCAGCGGGTGGTCGGCCCGCGTGCGCGCCAGGTTGGAAAGTGCGGGGATGACGGTGATCAAATAGGCGAGCGACAGGACATGGGCGAGCCGCGACAACGACAGGAAGGTCTTGTCGAAACCGGTCAGCACCATCGGCAGGCCGAGCGAGGTATCGACACCCCAGAACGGCACCCGCACCCAGGCCAGCGACAAAAGCACGTAGGACGCGGCGATGCCGGCCAGCCACGGGCTGAAGCGGATCTCGCCGCCGCGCTTCACATGCATCGTCGCGGCGATGCCGATGACGAACAGGAACTGCCACGACAGCGGGTTGAGGAACCACAGGCCGTCGCCGGGGAAGTTGCCGGGCGCGATCTGGTAGACGCCCGCCACGAGCCAGAGGGCACCTGAAACGCAGACCATCAGAAGCAGGCTGATATTCCCGAGAAGCAGGAACAGCGGCATCATCAGGAGTACGATGGCATACATCGACAATATGTTGTTGTAGCCAACCTGATGGCTGAGCGTGGCGATGCCGACAAGCGCTTCTGGCGTGTCCTCGATGATCATCTGGATGTTGATCAGCTTGAGCAGGTCCGGCCGCGCGAAATGGAGTGCTGCACCCGAAAAGATCGCCAGCGTCGCCACCGTCGTCATGATGTGCGAGACATAGAGCACACCGGCCCGCCGCCACGCTTTCAGCGCGATCAGAAGCCGGTTGCCCGGCTTGAATTTCGTCCCGTAGGCTAGCCCGACGGCGATGCCCGAAATCAGCACGAAAGCCTCGGCCGAATCCGAAAAGCCGAAGTTCTTATGGGTAGCGAACTCGTAGATGGTGCCCGGCACATGGTTGATGAAGATCGTGAGCAGGGCCAGCGCCCGAAACACGTCGATGCGGGTATCCCGTTGATTTGATGCGATATTCGTCATGGCCGCCATAAAACTCGTTGCGTATTACAGGTTTACGACAGCCTGGCGCCCAGAGCGCAACGCATGCCAGTTCGAACCTGTTGCTATGACGTGGAAATGCACAAATGAAGGCAAGGTTCGACGGGTTCCCGTCAAAAAATGTTTTAAGGCTGCAACAATTGCGCCCCGCCATCCCAGATCAGTTTTACCGCGATCAGCGCCACCGTCGCGTAGGTAAAGGGATAGAAGAGCTCCGGCCGCATCCGTCTCACCAGCCAGGCGCCGGCAAGAGTTGATAGCGGCGCAAGCGGCATCAGCGCTGCCGAGGCAGTCAGGTTCGTCGTGTCGAACTGCCCGAGAGCGAAGTAGGGAATGAGCTTCACCGCATTGGTGATGGCAAAGAATATCGCGGCAGTGCCCGACAGCACTTTCGGGTCGAGCTTCAGCGGCAACGTATAAACCTGGAAGGGTGGTCCGCCGACATGGGCGACGAAGCTGGTGAAGCCCGAAACCGTGCCCCAGAAACCGCCTACCACGCGATTGGGTGCCGCCGAATACTCGGCGCCAAGGCGAAATTGCTGCCAGGCCCAGCGCGAGACGAAGACGATAGCAACCGCGCCGACGATGAAGCGCACCATGTCTGCCGTCACCACCGCGGCCGTCAGCCATCCGATGCCGATGCCGATCAGCGCTCCGGGCATCATGTAGAAAAGCGTCTGCTTGTCGAACACGCCGCGCCATGTCCACAGCGATACCATGTCCATCAGCACCAGGATGGGCAGCAGGATTGCGGCTGCCTGCACCGGTGGCATCACCAGCGCCATCAGCGGCACGCCGACGAAGCCAACGGCACCGCCGAACCCGCCCTTGGACAGGCCGACGAGAAACACGGCAGGCAGAGCAGCCGCGTAGAACCACGGATCGAGAAGCAGCGCATTCATGGGAGGGAAGCCTTTCGCCCGATGAAATAACCCGGTTCTTTCGTCTTGGCGAGATCGATCAAAGCATGATCCCGAAAAGTTGCAGACTTTTCGGACAAGATCATGCTTCAAAACAAAAGCGAGATGGCGGCTCAAGGAGACGCCATCTCGCTCTAGCCTCGCGACTGTTCAAGCAGCCCGTCTTCCTCTATGCCCAAATGCAACCATGATCACCCTGCATGGGGTCTGGCATTCTGGAAAGACGACAATGACCGAAGCATCCTCACCCAATCGCTGCCGCATCGTGCTGATCGCCCCGTCGGGCGAGAAACCGGACCACTTCGTCGAGCGGCTACGCCAGGCGATTGCCGGGGGCGACATCGCCTCGATCATCCTGCCGCCCTATGATCTCGACGAGGCCTCTTTCCAGGCCTTTGCCGAAAAGGTCGTGCCGGTCGCCCAGGAAGCCGGCATCGCGGCGATCATCGCCGATGACACCCGCGCCGCCGGCCGCGTCGGGGCGGACGGCCTTCATCTCGAAACGAAGAAGGCAGAGCTTGAGGAAGCGATCGAGCACTACCAGCAGAAAATGATGGTCGGCGCCGGCGGCGCCAAGACGCGCGACGACGCGCTCGAGCTTGGCGAACTACGTCCCGACTATATCTTCTTCGGCCGCTTCGGCTACGACAACAAACCCGAACCGCACAACCGCAACCTGTCGCTCGGCCAATGGTGGGCGGAGGTGATCGAGATCCCCTGCATCGTCTTGGCCGGCTCCGACGTCGCTTCCGTCGAGGCGGTCGCTGCCACCGGGGCCGAATTTGTCGCGCTGTCGAGCGCAGTATTCGGCGAAGGCGTAGACCCCAGGGATGCGATCGCCCGCGCCAATGCCATCCTTGACGAAACCGCGCCGAGTTTCTCGTCGGCGGGTAATTGAGGAGTGGGCGAACCGTGAGGGGCCAGAAGACTTCCCGCGCCATCCTTGGCCTGACGCTGGCCTTATGCCTGACGCCGGCGGCAGCACTTGCCGTGGACGACCCGAAGACGACGCCAACCGAGCCGAAACCCCTACCGACGACGACGCCGGCGCCCACCGAAATGAAGCGCCTGCCGGCACCCACCGACATTGTCGACCCGCAGCGTTTCGGCGGCGGCAAGGGCAATGGCGGCGAGCCTGATCTGGATCGCTTCGGCGGCGCGAAAACCGACCCGGCCTACGGGGCGTTCCAGCGCGGCCTCTACATGACAGCCTACAATCTGGCCCTGCCGCGCGCCACGGCCGGCGATGCCGCCGCGCAGACGCTGGTTGCCGAAATCCTGTCGCGCGGGCTCGGCGTCCCGCGCAACGACAAGGAAGCGTCCAAATGGTACGCGCTGGCCGCCGAGCAGGGCATCCCCGAAGCGCAGTTCCAATATGCCCTGATGCTGCTCGATGGCGATTTCGTCAAAAAGGATGCGCAGGCCGCCTACGCGCTGATGCAATCGGCCGCCGAAGCCGGCAACCGGCTTGCCCAGTTCAACTTCGCGCAGATGCTGGTCGGGCGCGAATCCGAAGGCAAGGGGATGGACGACGCTGTCGTCTATTACCAGCGCGCCGCTGACGCCGGACTGGCCGATGCGCAATATGCGATGTCGCAGATCTTCGCCAACGGCGTCGGCGGCAAGAAACACGACGACGTCGAAGCGCGGCGCTGGCTGCTGCGCGCCGCCATCCAGGGTTACGATACCGCCCAGCTCGATCTCGGCACATGGCTGATGGACGGGCGCGGCGGCGACCGCGACCGCAAGGCCGGTTTCAACTGGATGCGGATCGCAGCCCTTGACGGCAACGTCGCCGCACAGAACCGCCTCGCCAAACTCTATATGCAGGGCCTTGGCACCGATCCCGATTCCATCAGCGCCGCCGCATGGTACATGCTCGCTCGCCGCGCCGGCTTGAGGGATGCGGCGATGGAGGATTTTCTCGACGGCCTGACCGACGACGAAATGAAAACGGCGCTGCAGCGGGCTAACCGTTTGCGCTGACATGGGTGGTTTCAGGCCGTAAACACCGCGTTTTCAGGCCTCTCTCTTGCCTCTCCACGCAAATTGTGGTCTTGGAAGCGCCGAAACCGTCGACCAGACGGATAAACCTCTCCGGAACTTTACAACAATGGCCAAGATCAACGGCAACGAAATCCGTCCCGGCAATGTCATCGAACACGATGGCGGCCTCTGGGTGGCGGTCAGGACCAACCACGTCAAGCCCGGCAAGGGCGGCGCCTACAACCAGGTTGAACTGAAGAACCTCATCAACGGCACCAAGCTCAACGAGCGCTTCCGTTCGGCCGAGACGGTCGAAAAAGTGCGGCTGGAACAGAAGGACTTCTCGTTCCTCTACGAACAGGGCGATGCTCTGGTGTTCATGGACACCCAGAGCTACGAGCAGCTCGAACTCCTGAAGGACTTCGTGGGCGATCGCGCAGCCTTCCTGCAGGACGGCATGATGGTGACTGTCGAGCTTTACGACGAACGTCCCATCGGCATCGCGCTGCCCGACCAGGTGACGCTGACGATCACCGAGGCTGACCCGGTGGTGAAGGGCCAGACGGCCGCATCGTCCTACAAGCCGGCAGTGCTGGAAAACGGCGTGCGCGTTCTGGTTCCGCCTTTCATTGCTTCGGGCGAACGCATCGTCGTCGACACCAACGAAATCACCTACATCCGCCGCGCCGACTAAGCGCAGCGTTCGGAGTCTAGTAAATGGCGCGTTCGGCGATCCTCAATGTCATGGTCCAGGCCGCTATGAAGGCCGGCCGCTCGCTGTCGCGCGACTTCGGCGAAGTGCAGAACCTTCAGGTCTCTATGAAAGGCCCCGGCGACTATGTCTCGCAGGCCGATCGCAAGGCCGAAGAGATCATCCATGCCGAGCTGGCCAAGGGGCGGCCGGGTTACGCTTTCCTGATGGAAGAGCGTGGCGTGGTGGCAGGCGAGGACGACCAGCACCGCTGGATCGTCGATCCGCTCGACGGCACCACAAACTTCCTGCACGGCATCCCGATCTTCTCGATCTCGATCGCACTGGAGCGTCAGGGCCAGATCGTCGCCGGCGTCATCTACAACCCGGCAATGGACGAACTCTACACCGCCGAGCGCGGCGGCGGCGCCTTCATGAACGATCGCCGCCTGCGGGTCGCCGGTCGCACCAAGCTCACCGACTGCGTTATCGGCACCGGCGTGCCGCATCTCGGCCGGGGCCACCACGGCAACTACCTCGTCGAGTTGCGCAACGTCATGGGCGAAGTGTCCGGCATCCGCCGCCTGGGTTCGGCAGCGCTCGACCTCGCCTATGTCGCGGCAGGCCGCATGGACGGTTTCTGGGAAGAATCGCTCTCGCCCTGGGACGTCGCAGCCGGCATCCTGATGGTGCGCGAGGCCGGCGGCTTCGTCTCCGACAAGAATGGCGGCAATGATATGTTCGACACCGGTGCGATTGTCGCCGGCAACGAAACGATCCATCGCGCCCTGCTCAAGACGCTGAAGAAGCCGGTAACGGCGCGCTGAAACGCCCCCTGTCTCCGCCGGAAGGCGCAAAGCGTCGCCCTGTCTTCTCCCAATTGGCGTCTTGAAAAAGCCTGCCTCGGTCGTTCATATCGTCTGGTATGACGAAAGCCGCGCAACCGAACACTGATCGGAATGCAGAAAGCGCCCTCCCCCTACCTGGGCGCTTTCATTATTCGCGCGCCGAACTGATCGCCGACGGCATCGTCCATGCGGTCGGCATCGTGCTCGCCATCGCAGCCGGCTCCGCACTTCTCGCAATCTCCGCCTTCCACGCCGGTCCGGGCGAATATGTCGCCGCGGTCTTCTACGTCGTGTCGCTGCTCACGGTCCTGTCGATTTCGCTCGCCTACAATCTCTGGCCGATATCGCCGGCGAAATGGATCCTTCGCCGCTTCGACCACGCTGCCATCTATCTTCTCATCGCCGCGACCTACACGCCGTTCCTGGCCCAGTTGAACGACGCCGCGCTGACGCGCCGGATGCTCATTCTCGTCTGGTCAGCGGCAGCCCTCGGCATCGCGCTCAAGATGCTTTTCCCCGGTCGTTTCGACCGCATCGCCGTTGGCTTCTATCTCGCCATCGGCTGGAGCGGCGTCGTGGTGCTTCAGCCCCTGCTGCATACCCTGCCACCGGCAACACTCATGCTGCTGCTGGCGGGCGGCATCGTCTATTCCTGCGGCGTGGTCTTCTTCGCGTGGCGGGGCCTGCGGTTCCAGAACGCCGTCTGGCACGGCTTCGTGGTGACCGGCGCCGGGCTGCATTTCGCCGCCGTACTGGATGTTCTGGTCGTCAACCGGCTCTGATTATCTGGCCTTGCTTGCGACAAGCTGCACCTTGCGTCTTTCAATTTCGTCACATTTCCGTTTAGAGTCGCGGGCAAGTTGATTGCGGGCACGGAATCGGAGCGGCAATGGCGTTCATGAGAATTTTCGGGATAGGCGAAGCCTCCGATGCCGAAGGCTACGATCCCTACAAGCTGTCGAGCCCGCAGGTCTTTCTTCTCTCCATGGTGGTGTTTTTGGCCATCGTCGCCTTCATCGCGGCGATCCTGACGCGGCAGATTTCGTCGGCCTTCACCACCAATCCCGGCCTCAACGGCCTGATTCTCGGCGTTCTCGTCATCGGCATCCTGCTCGCCTTTCTGCAGGTGACGCGGCTGTTCCGCGAAGTGCGCTGGGTCAACACCTTCCGCGCTGGCTCCGAGGAAGCCGAACCGGTGCTGCTGGCGCCGATGAAGGCACTGCTCAGCCGCTCGTCATCGATGGCCTTCTCGACCAGTTCGATGCGCACCATGCTCGATTCGATTGCCACCCGCCTCGACGAAACCCGCGACATCTCGCGCTATCTCATCGGCCTCCTGGTCTTCCTCGGCCTGCTCGGCACCTTCTGGGGCCTGCTGCACACCATCGGCTCGATCGGCGACACCATCCAGTCGCTGGACCCGGGCACCGGCGACACCGCCGCCGTGCTCGACGCACTCAAGGCCGGCCTGGCTGCCCCACTGGAAGGCATGGGCACGGCGTTCTCCTCCTCGCTGTTCGGCCTTGCCGGCTCGCTGGTGCTCGGCTTCCTCGACCTGCAGGCCGGCCGGGCGCAGACGCGTTTCTACACCGAGCTTGAAAACTGGCTCTCCTCTGTCACCGACCTTTCCTCCGACATCCAGGTGGTCGCGCCCACCGGCAGTGGGTCCTCCGACGAGATCAGGGCGCTGTCGGAGAAGCTCCGCAACATGCAGGAAACCGGCGGCTCCAGCCCGCGCGTCGCCACCGCCATGGCCAATCTCGCCGACGGCATTTCCGGCCTGGTCAAGAACATGCGCTCCGAGCAGCAGATCATGCGCGACTGGGTCGAGGCGCAGTCGCAGGAACAGAAGGCGATGCGCAACACGCTCGAAAAAATCGCCGATGCGCTCAAGAAGCGGGAGCCTAATTAATGGCTCTGTCGCGCCGGCGCACCGACCGCCGTATCGACTACTGGCCGGGCTTCGTCGACGCACTGTCGACGCTGCTGCTGGCCATCATGTTCCTGCTATCGGTGTTCGTGCTGGCGCAGTTCCTGCTCAGCCGAGAAATCACCGGCAAGGACGCGGTGCTGAACCGCCTCAACTCGCAGATCAACGAACTGACGCAGCTTCTGGCCCTGGAGAAATCCAGCACCCAGGACGCACAGGATTCGCTCGCCAATCTGCAAGCCTCGCTTTCCGCCGCCGAAGCCGAGAAAAGCCGGCTCGAACAGCTCCTGTCGCAAGGCGCGGGTGCCGGTGCTGCCGCCACCGCCCAGATCGGCACCCTGTCGGGCCAGCTCGACAATGAACGCCAGGTCAGCCAGCGCGCGCTGAGCCAGGTCGAGCTTCTCAACCAGCAGATCGCCGCCCTGCGCAAGCAGATCGGCGCGCTCGAACAGGCGCTGGACGCATCCGAGGCCAAGGACCGTGATTCCAACGTCAAGATCGCCGATCTCGGCAAACGGCTGAATGTCGCGCTCGCCCAGCGCGTCCAGGAACTGAACCGCTACCGCTCCGACTTCTTCGGGCGCCTGCGCGAAATCCTGTCCGACCGCGAAAACATCCGAATCGTCGGCGACCGCTTCGTCTTCCAGTCGGAAGTGCTGTTCCCGGTCGGCTCGGAGGTCATCAACGATGCCGGCCGCGGCGAGATGAAGAAGCTCGCCGACGCCATCATCGAACTGCAGAAGGAAATCCCGCCGGAGATCAACTGGGTGCTGCGCGTCGATGGCCACACCGACAACCGCCCGCTTTCGGGCACCGGCCGCTATCGCGACAACTGGGAGCTTTCTTCCGCCCGCGCGACCTCGGTGGTGAAATTCCTGATCGAAAACGGCGTGCCGGCCAACCGGCTGGTGGCCGCCGGCTTCGGCGAATTCCAGCCGCTCGACACTGCCGACACGGACGATGCGCGCAACAAGAACCGCCGCATCGAGCTGAAGCTGACAGAGCGCTAGACCGCGAAAACAACGCCGAATTCATGCCATATTCGCTCAAATATGTCCGCGAATGCAGCATTTCCCATCAAACGCGAATTATCTTTTTGTAATTTGCGCGTGATGGGAGGCTGGGCGTAGCTTCGCTGCACAGGTCGGGAACTGCCGGCGATACTCCCATTCGCGACGCGACAGAACCGGACGGCCTGACTTGCGGGCGACATTGCCCGCCCGCGCAGAACAGAGGACGCAAATCATGCGCTCTTTTCTCATCAAGGCGGCTCTTGCCGCAGCTCTCGCTTCAACCTCCTTCGCCGGCGCCTACGCAGCAGATCACTCCGGCGGCCACGGACATGAACACAACTTCGATGGCAACCGGTTCAGCAGCGGGGACGACACGCCCATTCCGGATTCGATCACCTCACAAACCGACGCCGCCCTGGGAGTGCAGGCAATGCCTGCCCCACAAACCATGGCTGCGGTTCACCACGAACGGCTTGCCCGGATCGATCGTGAAATCAGCCGGGTAAACCACCGCATCATGCTCGATCGGCGGGATGGATACCTGAACAATGCCGAGGCACGTAACCTGGAAAACCGCTCCCGGATGATCCGCACCGACGCACAGATAGTTGCCGAGAACCATCGCGGCACCCTGCCTGAAGCCCGCTTCGATAGGCTGCAGACCCGCATCGCAAACCTTAACCGCACCATCCACAGGGATGTCGCCAACGCCTGACGCGCCCATAGTGGTGGGCCGCTCCCAGTTGGCGGGGAGCGGCCTTTCCTTGCCGGTCGGAAATCACCAGCCGGCGAACAGCGCCACAAGCGCCAACGCCGCCGGCTGCGCCTGAATGAAAAGGATCTTGCGGCTGACGGTTGCCGCCCCGAACAGGCCGGCGACCACAACGCAGATCAGGAAGAACGTTTTCACCGCAAAGCCGGTCTCCCCCAACCACAGCCCCCAGATCAGCCCGGCTGCTAGAAAACCATTATAAAGCCCCTGATTGGCCGCCAGCACTTTCGATGCGGTGGCAAATTCCGGCGTCAGGTTGAACGCCTTCCGCCCCGCCGGCGTGTCCCACGCAACCATCTCCAGATACATGAAATAAAGATGCAGCGCCGCCACCAGCGCGATCAGAATGTTGGCGATCATTTACCCCTCCCGTGGACGTTTCTTCACTGTCCGGCTTGGCGCTGAACGCCATCGGCACTCGGACCAGCTTTACATTTCCCTCGAAGCTTGGAAAACATTATCAACTAGGGGTTGGTGTGGGAAATTATGCAGTCAGGGTTCCGTTGTAGCCTGCGGGCAGTTTTGTGTTGTGTCGTTTTCACCGTTTCATCTTTTGCCTTGGGCGGGCCGGCGGCGGCTGACGACCAGGTAGCCAAGGGACCGGCAGAAGGCTGGGTTGAATTCGTCGATCTCCCCAAGGCGGATCCGGCTTATCGCGACAGAATCAAAAACGGAATTTCAAATCTTCTGTCGGACTACCAATACAAACATCGCACCAACGGCTTCACGAGGTTCGACCGCTATGCCTATCAGATCGTCGATCGACCTGGTCTGGAGAGAGGCGCCGGCATGGATTTGGAATTCGATCCATCACGCCACAAGGTAACTTTGAACCGCCTTCACGTGATTCGCGACGGTGTCGTTCTGGACCGGCTACCTGATGTGAAGTTCGATGTTTATCGCCGCGAAAGGGATTCCGAGAAGGGCATCTTCGACGGCAGGCTGACTGCCCATGTCAACATCGAGGACGTGCGTGTTGGCGATATCGTGGACTATGCCGCGACCTACGAAGTCACACCGATTGTCGGCCCAGATCTGTTCATCGAACAGTTTTTGACTGAATGGACGGAGCCTGTGGCCCTCGTTCACGAAAAGATTGTCTGGCCAACCTCACAGCCACTTCAAATACGTCCAACCGCAACAGGCATCAAACCTTCGATCACGGTCAGTGGTGAGGATACCGTCTACGCTTGGAAGGTTTCGAATCCCGCCCCGATCAAATGGGAAGACAATTTGCCGGTCGACTATCCCAACCAGGGGATAGTTGAAATTTCCTCGACCGCAAACTGGCAGGACGTCGTAGACGCGATCCTGCCTTACTATCAGCCTGCGACCGTCTTCCCGAAGGAATTTACGGACAAGCTCGCGCGCATCGCCGCGCAATATCCCAAGCCGGAAGACCGCATGGTCGAGGCGTTCCGGCTGGTGCAGGACGAGATACGCTATGTCAGCCTGTCGATCGGCGCCGGTTCCTACATACCACGGAGCCCGGAAACCGTCTTGGCAAGCGGCTTCGGCGACTGCAAGGACAAGGCGCTGCTGCTGACCTCAGCGCTCAGGCATCTCGGCATCGAGGCTTACGTTTCCCTTGCCGATCTTGACGAAGGCAGGGCGCTGTATCAGCGGCTTCCCTCCTTGCGGGCCTTCGATCATGCAATCGTCAAAGCCGTCATCGGCGAGCGCATCTATTGGCTGGATGCGACCTCCTACCTTCAAGGTGGCAGGATTGAGAACCTTTCCCAGCCGGACTACGGCTTCGCGCTGCCCTTAGTATCCTCGACGGCCGCATTGGAGAAAATGCTTCAGCCGGAACCCGCCAAGCCGACAACTTCGGTCGTGGAGCGTTTTGAGTTCCCCAAGCAGGACAGCGATCCTCTCAAGCTCACGGTCACCACTACTTACATCGATGCCGACGCTGATGGCATGCGCCGAAAACTTGCAGGCGAAGCCTTGTCCAAGATGGGCGACGACTATCTGCAATATTACAGCAAGCAGTATCCTGGGCTGAAAAGCGTCGCTGCGCTCGAAACCAAGGATGACCGGGATCGAAACATCGTTTCCGTAAAGGAGGCTTACGAATTGGCCGCGACGGCCTTGCAGGCAAATGACCTGAACAAGAAATTCCCGCTCAAAGCCGATGTAGGCGTCTCCAATCTGCCGACGCCGACAATGGTCGGCCGCATCGGGCCGGTCTGGCTTGGGAGCCCTACTTACAAGCATCACAAGGTGATCGTCACGAACTTGAAAACGAGATTTACCGGGCCGCAAGATGGCGACGTCCTGACGCCGGAGCTTTCGTTCAAGATCAGCTACTCGAATACGCCCACCGAACTTGAAATCGACTGGAACTACAAGACGCTGGTGGACAAGGTCCCGGCTGCACGAATTGTCGACTATCTCAAAGCGGCCGATGACGTGAACCGCAATATTCAATGGAATTACGATTTTACCCAGACAGGCGCTATCGCACCCAGCGCGGAAGACTCAACTCTGCGCTTCGTCACTGTAACAGGCATCCTGGTATCCCTAGTTTGTTTCGTTGCCATGATCATACGCGAAGCAAAGAAGCAGATCCTGCCGAACGACCAGCACTATTGGCCGATGTCGATCAAAAAATTCACTGTCATGTCGCTGCTCAGCCTGGGTATTTATAATTTGCTCTGGGCATGGCGAGCCTTTCGGCAGAAGCGCGCGAACTCCGGATTGAAAACGTGGCCCTTCTGGCGCGCCGTCTTCCTTCCATTCTGGCTGATCCCGGCTTTTTTGGACGTTGACAAGCAGATGGCCGGTAGAAAGCTTCCACTATGGACGATCGTTATCGGCACCGTCACGTTCCTTGCTGTTTGGCTTGTCGACCTCACTCCGGAAATCGTGTTCGGCCAGGACACTACGCCGTTGTGGTGGGATGGTGCCGGAACCGCCATACAGTCTTTAGCTCCGCTTCCCCTGCTGATCATGATCAACCGGCTGAACGAGCCTATGCCCGAGAATGAAGCAAGAAATTCGAGAGTCTCCCGGTGGGACGTTTTCGGAATTGCAGCATGTGCGGTCATGACGCTCTCCATTTGGAATTTCCCAGGCTAGGATAATTCCGGAAGCTTCCTCGATCTTCGCATCCGGCTTGCGATCGCGCCCGACTTGGTGTCCTCTCCCGCCTTCCAAAAAACTCCGGAGCAGCCATGTCTTTCACCAAACTCGACCAACTCGGCCACAAGCTCGAAGCGCTGGAGCATGCGCTTGCCATTCTCGGTGCGGACGAAGCCACCCACATGGCTGTCGGCGGCGGCGAGAAGCGGGCCGAGGCGATGGCGGCCCTTGCCGGCATGCATCACCGCCAGGCGACAGCGCCCGAGATTGCCGACTGGATCGAAGCAGCCGAAGGCGAAACGCTCAGCGAGGAACAGCAGACGGCGTTGCGCGAATTCCGGCGGCAATACACCAACATGACCTGCCTGCCGACCGAGTTCGTCGAGCGCCAGACCACGGCGCGCATGCGTTGCGAGCAGCTCTGGCGCGACCTGCGCGCCAAGAACGATTGGGCAGGCTTCCTGCCAGCGCTGGAAGGCGTCATCGCGCTGGTGCGCGAGGAGGCCGCGATGCGCGCCGAAGCACTCGGCCTCGCTCCTTACGATGCGCTGATGGAGCAATACGACCCCGGCCATCGCGCTGCCGACATCACGCCGGTCTTGTCCGAGCTGAAGACCTTCCTCAAGGGCTTCGTGCCGGAAGCGCTCGCGGTGCAGGAGGAGCGGCTGGCCAAGACGCCGCTGCGGCCGCTGTCCGGCGTCTATGCCATCGAGCGCCAGCGCGAGCTTGGCCTTGCCATGATGGCGGCGGTCGGCTTCGACCTCACCCATGGCAGCCTCTCGGTTTCGCATCACCCCTTCTGCGGCGGCGTGCCGAGCGACGTACGCATCACCACGCGCTACAAGACGACCGAATTCCTGTCGTCGCTTATGGGCGTGCTGCACGAGACCGGCCACGCCATGTATGAGCAGAACCTGCCCAAGCAATGGTCGCACTGGCCGCTCGGCAAGGCGCGCGGCATGGCCATGCATGAGAGCCAGAGCCTGTTCGTGGAAAAGCAGCTCGGTCGCAACCCGGCCTTCTGGGACTGGGCACTGCCGCTGGTCGAGCAGCATCTCGGCGAAAGCTGGAGCAAGGCTGACATCCTGCCCCATGTCCATCTGGTCAAGCCCGGCCTGATCCGCGTCGATGCCGACGAGGTGACCTATCCCCTGCATGTCATCCTGCGCTTCGAACTGGAACAGGATCTGGTTTCGGGCAAGCTCAACGCCGTCGATCTGCCGGAAGCCTGGGATGCCAAGATGCGCGACTATCTCGGCCTGTCCACCATCGACACGCCGCAGGACGGCCCGATGCAGGACGTGCACTGGCCAGGCGGCGCCTTCGGCTATTTCCCCTCCTACACCCTCGGCGCCATGATGGCCGCGCAGCAATGGGCAGCACTGGAAAAGCAGCATCCCGCCGTCAATGACGATGTCGCCAAGGGCAGGTTCGACGCCGTCACCGACTGGCGGCGACAAAACATCTGGTCGCAGGCTTCGCGCTTTTCGACGCCGGAAATCATGGAACGCGCCACCGGTGAGAAGCTGAATGCGGCGTATTTCACGAGCCATTTGAAGGAACGGTACGGGGCGTGAGGTAGACGGCGGAGGCTGGCATCCCACTGGAAGTTCCCCTCTCCGTCTCGGCTTCCCCGAGCCACCTTTCCCCGCAAGCGGGGCGAGGAACCCAAGTCCTGAGGCGTTGCTACCTTGCAGAACCTAGGTTCCTCGCCCCATGAAATGGGGAGAGGTGGCGCGCGAAGCGCGACGGAGAGGGGCCTCTTCCTTTTCCACCCCTTCCCCACCGTCACTCCCTCTCCCTGAATTTCCCCCTTGATCTCGAAAACCATTCCCCCAAACTGCCCACGGCAACAAGCTGCCTTGGGAGGGGAGCAGGATGGCAGAACAGGCAGATGCGATCATCGTTGGCGGTGGGCTGGCCGGGCTGGTGGCGGCGGCGGAGCTTGCCGATGCCGGTAAGCGCGTCATCATCCTCGAACAGGAGGGCGAAAACTCACTTGGCGGGCAGGCCTTCTGGTCGCTCGGCGGCCTATTCTTCGTCGACAGCCCCGAGCAGCGGCGGCTGCGCATCAAGGACAGCCGCGACCTCGCCATGCAGGACTGGCTAGGCTCGGCGCAGTTCGACCGCGCGGAAGATTTCTGGCCGCGAAAGGTCGCGGAAGCCTTCGTCGATTTCGCCGCCGGCGAGATGCGGCCATGGCTTCATGCGCAGGGCATGCGCTGGTTTCCGGTCGTCGGCTGGGCCGAGCGCGGCGGCGCGCTGGCGCATGGCCACGGCAATTCGGTGCCACGCTTCCACATCACCTGGGGCACCGGGCCCGGCGTTCTGGAGCCTTTTGTGCGCCGCGTGCGCGAGCATGTGTCCAGCGGCCGCATCGCGCTCAAATTCCGCCATCAGGCAAGCCGGCTGATCAAGATCAAGGGCGCGGTCACTGGTGTCGCCGGTGAAATCCTCGAACCCTCGACGGTCGAGCGCGGCCAGCAGTCCGGGCGCGGCGTCATCGGCGAGTTCGAGTTCAACGCCAATGCCGTCATCGTCACCTCCGGCGGCATCGGCGGCAATTTCGATCTGGTCAGGAAGAACTGGCCGAAGGATCGCCTCGGCCCGCCGCCGAAAAACATGATCGCCGGCGTACCGCATCACGTCGATGGCCGCATGGTCGCGATCACGCAAGATGCCGGCGGCGCGGTCATCAATGGCGACCGCATGTGGCACTACACCGAGGGCGTCAAGAACTGGGCGCCGATCTGGCCGAACCATGGCATCCGCATCCTGCCCGGCCCATCCTCTCTATGGTTCGACGCGAAAGGCAACCGCCTGCCGGCACCTTACCTGCCCGGCTTCGACACGCTGGGCACGCTGAAACACATTCTTTCGACCGGCTACGACTATTCCTGGTTCGTGCTGACGCAGAAGATAATCAAGAAGGAATTCGCGCTTTCCGGCTCCGAACAGAACCCGGATTTCACCTCGAAAAGCTGGCTTGCCGTGCTGAAAAGCCGGCGGGCCAAGGGCGCGCCGCCGCCGGTCGAGGCCTTCAAGCAGCACGGCGAGGATTTCATCGTCAGGGACAATCTCAGCGGCCTCGTCGAGGCCATGAACGCGCTGACCGGCGAAAAACTGATCGACCATGACCATTTGCTGATGCAGATCGAGGCGCGCGACCGCGAGATCGACAACCCCTTCGCCAAGGACGCGCAGATCACCGCCATCAACGGCGCGCGCAACTACCTCGGCGACAAGCTGATCCGCACCGCCAAGCCGCACAAGATCCTCGACCCGGCCAACGGCCCGCTGATCGCCGTGCGGCTCAACGTGCTGACCCGCAAGACGCTGGGCGGCCTGCACACCAATCTCGACTCACAGGTGCTGGACAAGAACGGCGAGCCGATCCCCGGCCTTTACGCGGCCGGCGAAGTCGCCGGCTTTGGCGGCGGCGGCTATCACGGCTACAACGCGCTTGAAGGGACGTTTCTGGGCGGCTGCATTTTTTCGGGCAGGAATGCCGGGAGGCATGCGGGACGGTAGCGGGGCATAAAGACCCCTCTCCGTCTCGGCTTCGCCGAGCCACCTCTCCCCATTTCATGGGGCGAGGGACCCAAGTCCTGAAGCGCTGCGGCCTCGCAGAACCTAGGTTCCTCGCCCCCGCAAAGCGGGGGAGAGGTGGCTCGGCGAAGCCGAGACGGAGAGGGGACCTCACAAGGCAACAATACTCCGCCCCATTCAATCCCTCACCAAACCGCCCCATCCAGCGCATCCAGCGGAAACTTCAGATAGCGCTTGCCGTTCGCTTCCGGCTCGGGCAGCCGCGCGCCGTTGATGTTGACCTGCAGCGCATGAAGAATGAGCTTGGGCATCGGCAGCGTCCTGTCGCGCGCCTCGCGCACGGCGACGAACTCGGCCTCGGTGCGGTTCTGCGTCAGATGGTTGTTCCCGCACTTCTGCTCCGCCACCGTGCTTTCCCAGCGCGGTTCGCGCCCGCCCGGCTGATAATCATGGCCGGTGAACAGCCGCGTGTCCTCCGGCAGCGCCAGAATGGCCTGGATCGACTGCCACAGCCGGCTTGCGCTGCCGCCGGGAAAATCCGCTCGCGCCGACCCGCTGTCGGGCATGAACAGCGTGTCATGGATGAAGGCCGCATCGCCGACGACATAGGTGATCGAGGCCAGCGTGTGGCCCGGCGAGTGCATGACGGAAACGTCGAGATTGCCAATCCTGAACCGGTCGCCATCGGCAAAAAGCCGGTCCCATTGCGATCCGTCGACCGCCAGTTCCGGCCAATTATAGATATCGCGCCACAGCTTCTGCACCTCGATGATCCGCTCCCCGATCGCCGTCGGCACGCCGGTCTTCGCCTTCAGATAGGAAGCGGCGGAAAAATGGTCGGCATGGGGGTGGGTGTCGAGAATCCACGCCAGCTCCAGCTTTTCAGCAGCGATATGGTCAAGCAGCCGGTCGGCATTGCGGGTGCCGGTCGCGCCGGACTTTTCGTCGAAATCCAACACCGGGTCGATGATCGCGCATTTGCGCGTCTCGGGATCGGCCACGACATACTGGACCGAAAACGTGCGTTCATCGAAAAACGCCGCAACAAGAGGATTATTTTCCACGAATCTTCCCTGCTATGCAAAGCCATGCCAATTTTTCCCCGGAATGAAGCATACCGGCCATGGAAAAGGCAATCGCCACGATCGACGCAGGGTCGTCTTGAAGGCGTAGGTTCTGGCCGCACCCAGGATGTGTTGAGATTCAGGTCAGGACGAGGCGAAAGCCGCCATTTGCAGGCCGTCATGGCCTGAATATCAGCGCATCCTACTCGGCAGCCTGGAAGGCCGTCGCCCCCGTCTCGAACTGCAGCTTGGCCAGTCCGGCATAGACGCCGCCCTTGCGCACGAGGCTGCGATGGGTGCCTTCCTCGACGATGCGCCCGCCATCCATCACCAGGATGCGGTCGGCCTTCAGCACGGTCGCCAGCCGGTGCGCGACGACGATGGTCGTGCGGCCCTTCATTAGCCGTTCGAGCGCGGTCTGCACCAGCGTCTCGCTCTGTGCGTCGAGCGCCGAGGTCGCCTCGTCGAGCAGCAGGATCGGCGCATCGCGCAGGATCGCGCGGGCGATCGCCACGCGCTGGCGCTGGCCGCCCGACAGCATGACGCCACGCTCGCCCACCTGCGTGTCATAACCGTTGCTAAGCTTTTCGATGAACTCGTCGGCCAGCGCATCCTTGGCCGCCGCCTCGATCTCGGCCTGCGCGGCGCCGGGCCTGCCGAAGCCGATATTCTCGCCCGCTGTCGCCGCAAAGATGGTGACGTCCTGCGGCACGATCGCCGTGCGGTCGCGCACTGCCTGCGGGTCGGCCTTGGCGATGTCGACGCCGTCGATCAGGATGGAACCGGAAACGGGATCGTAAAAGCGCAGCAGCAGCGCGAAGATCGTGCTCTTGCCGGCTCCCGACGGCCCGACGATGGCCACCGTCTCGCCCGGCTTGATGGTGAAACTGACGCCGTGCAGCGTCGGCCGGTCAGGCCGCGCCGGATAGGCGAAGGAAACGTCACGGAACTCGACAAGGCCCCGCGCCGGCTTGGGCAGGGGCAGCGGGTTCGCAGGTGCCGCGATTGCCGGCGTCTCGGCCAGGATCTCGGTCAGCCGCTCGGCCGCGCCTGCCGCCTGCGCCAGTTCGCCCCACACTTCCGACAGCGCTCCGAGCGCGCCGGCGGCAAACACCGAATAGAGCAGGAATTGGCCCAGCGTGCCGGCCGACAGCGTGCCCGCAAGCACATCACGAGAGCCGAACCACAGCACCGCCACCACCGAAGCGAAAATGGTGAAGATGGCAAAGAAGGTCAGGAATGACCGCGCAAACACCGAAGACCGCGCCGCCTCGAAAGCCGTGTCCACGGCCTTGGCAAACCGCCCGGTCACCAGCTTCTCGTTGGTGAAGGCCTGCAGGATGCGCATCGCGCCGATCTGCTCGCTGGCATAGGCGGTCGCTTCCGCAAGCGTGTCCTGTGCCGCGCGCGACTTGCGCCGCACAGAGCGGCCGAAGGCGACCAGCGGCAGCACGATGACGGGAATGGCGACGAGCACGAGGCCGGAAAGCTTGGGGCTGGTCACCACCATCATGCCGACCGCGCCAAGGCCGAGAATGACGTTGCGCAGCGCCACCGATGCCGTTGCCCCGACCGCCGATTTCACCTGCGTCGTATCAGCCGTCAGCCGCGAGATGATCTCGCCCGACTGCGCCGTGTCGAAGAAGGACGGCGAAAGCTTCGTCACATGGGAAAAAACGTCGCGGCGCACATCCGCCACCACCCGCTCGCCCAGCGTGATGACGAAATAATAGCGGCAGGCCGAGGCCAGCGCGAGCAGCGCCGCCATCACCACCAGCATCGAGAAATAATTGGCGATGAAGCCGGAATCCGAGTTGGAAAAGCCGTGGTCGATCATGCGGCGCACGGCAATCGGCAGGGCCAGCGTCACGCCGGCAGCGGTTGCCAGCGAGACCAACGCACCGGCCACCATGCCGCGATAGCGCAAGATATAGGGCGAAAGCCGTCGCAGCGGCTGCAGCGAACGCCGGCGATCTTCCTCCGCGCTGCGCCCTGTCTCAGCCATGTTGCCATCCCTGTGCAGCAGCATCTGGCAAAAGCGCCGAGTGCGGCCTTGTGATTTATTTTCGCCTGATGTATAGGCACCGCGACCGTTTTAGAAGCCGTGGCTCTTCAATAGCTGCGGCTTCGAGTTTTCAAAAGAGGCGCATCGCCGCAGGCGCAAGCCGTGAGCCGCAGCGCGACAGCCAGGAACAGACCGATGAAGACCGATATCCATCCCGACTACCACACCATCAAGGTCGTCATGACCGACGGCACCGAGTACCAGACCAAGTCGACCTGGGGCAAGGAAGGCGACACGATGAACCTCGACATCGACCCTTCGACCCACCCGGCCTGGACCGGTGGCCAGCAGACGCTGCTCGACCGCGGCGGCCGTCTCTCGAAGTTCAAGAAGCGCTACGAAGGCCTCGGCATGTAAGCCTGAGTGCATTACGGATTTCGAAAAACCCCGCTTCGGCGGGGTTTTTTGTTTTGGGACGTCAGGTGAGGACAACAGCGATCTGGTTGGCCAATCCGCACAGGCAGGTGCTGCCCCTCACCCTTACCCTCTCCCCGTAAGGACGGGGAGAGGGAGGCGTCAGCGTCACAGCTTCCTCCTTCTCCCCGTCACTATACGGGGAGAAGGTCGCGGCAGCGGGATGAGGGGCAGCGCATGCGTGGCCGAAGAAGCCTTTTTCCCCTCACCCCGCCTCCATCTCCCGCAGCACCATGTGCTTGTAACTCTCCACCAGCGCATCGCCCTCGGCACGCTCGACCGAGATCGCCAGCCGCATCGTCGATTCCCCCAGCGACATGATGAGAAACGCCGAGCGATCGAGCTCCGCCTCGTCCGCATCGGGCCGCAGCCGCTTCAGCACGGCAGCAAGCAGCGCCCCGTTGAGCCGGCCGCTTTCCAGCTCGACATCGCGCAGGCCCTTGTCGGCCTGCATGCCGAACCAGATGTCGCGGATCACCGGCTCGGCCAGGAACAGCCCGTAATAGATGTCGATCAGCCGGCCGAAGGCCACGCGCATCCCTTCGAGGTCGCGCACGTCGGCAAGCTCGGCCTCGATGCATTCGCGCCCTTGCGCGTTGTAGCGCTCGGCCAGAGTGCGCAGGATCGCGCCCTTGTCAGGAAAATACTGGTACAGCGAGCCGATCGAAATCCCGGCATTTTCAGCCACTTCGCTCATGCGCATGGCATCGCTGCCGGTTGCCGCGATCAGTGCCGAGGCGACTTCGAGGATGCGCTCCACCCGCTCGCGGCTGCGCTGCTGCGTCGGCGCGCGGCGCGTGATAGTCGGCGTGTCTTCGGCAGGTGCTGGGGTCGGCTCCATGATGTCCTCGATGCGATTCCGGTTGACAGCCATAATATGAGGGTTTATCACATTTGCAAATGTGAGGGTTACTCACATTATGGAGGAAGTGATGAACACGATCAATGACACCACCAAACCGACCCTCATTCTCGGCGGCACCGGCAAGACCGGAAGCCGCGTCGCCCAACGCCTGGCCGCCCGCGGCCTGCCGGTGCGCATCGGCTCGCGTTCCGGCCAGCCGCCCTTCGACTGGAACGACGAAAAGACCTGGAAGGCAGTGCTTGACGGCGTCGGCGCCGTCTACATCACCTATTATCCGGACATCGCCGTGCCGGGTGCCACTGAGGCTGTCGGCGCCTTCTCGCGGCTGGCGGTGGAAAGCGGCGTGAAGCGGCTGGTGCTGCTTTCCGGCCGTGGCGAGCCGGAGGCACAGCGCGCCGAAGAGGAACTCAAGGCCTCCGGCGCCGACTGGACCATCCTGCGCTGCTCTTGGTTCGCCCAGAATTTCAGCGAGGGTTTTCTGCTCGACTCCATCCTGGCCGGCGAGATCGCCCTGCCCGCCGGTGATGTGAAGGAACCCTTCATCGATGCCGACGACATTGCCGACGCCGCCGTCATCGCGCTGACCGAGCCCGGCCATTTCGGAGAACTCTACGAAATGACAGGCCCGCGCCTGCTGACCTTCGCCGAGGCCGCCGCTGAAATCGGCAAGGCGAGCGGGCGGAACATTCGCTATGAGCAGATTTCCCACGAAGTCTTCTTCGAGACACTGAAGCAGGCCGGCATACCGGCCGAGTTCTTCGGCCTTATGACGGAGCTGTTCACCGACGTGCTCGACGGCCGCAACACCTATGTCACCGACGGCGCGCAGCGCATTCTCGGCCGCACCCCGAGGGATTTTTCCGATTATGCTCGCGACACCGCCGCCACCGGCATCTGGGAGGAGAAAAAATGATCGCGCCGTTCTTCATCGTCCTCACCTTCGCCGCCGCGCTGGGCAGCGGCATCATGGCAGGGCTGTTCTTCGTCTTTTCGACCACCATCATGGCCGCACTCGCGCGCTTGCCCGCCGGCGACGGCGCGGCTGCGATGAACGCCATCAACGTCGTCATCATCAACCCGTTGTTCCTCACGGCCTTCATGGGGACGGCGCTGATCTGCGCGATCCTCGCCGTCAAGGCGATCATCGGCTGGAGCGAGATCGGCTCGGCCTGGCTGCTTGCCGGCAGCCTGCTCTACATCGTCGGCATTCTTCTGGTGACGATGATCTTCAACGTGCCGCTGAACGATGCGCTGGCTGCGGCCGGCCCCGAAACGGCCGAAGGCGCAAACCTTTGGACCCGCTACCTTGCCGAATGGGTGCCCTGGAACCATGTTCGCACGGTGAGCGGCATCGCTTCGCTCGCCTGCTTCATCATAGCGCTGCGGTAGACGGCCTGGCGCGTTCGATTGCGCATATCGTCTTTGGTCCGTGCGAGGGCAAATGATCGAATGGGCCGCTACTTGCGGTCCGAATGCCCGAGATCGCGTTCGGGATCGATGATATCGCGAACCCGCTGCTTCAGCACCTTGGCCTCGGGAAAACCCCCGTCGCGCTTGCGCTCCCAGATCAGTTCGCCATTGCAGGTGATCTCGAACACGCCGCCGGTGCCCGGCACCAACGCGACCTCGCCAAGCTCGGTGCCAAAGGTCGAAAGAAGCTCCTGCCCCAGCCACGCCGCGCGCAGCAGCCACATGCATTGGGTGCAGTAGGTGATTGCTACGCGGGCTTTTGGCGCGGCTTCGGTCATGCCGCGCTGAGCTTGGCCATCGTCTCTTCATCGACCTCGAAATTGGCGTAGACGTTCTGCACGTCGTCGTCGTCTTCGAGGGTGGCGACGAGTTTCAGGATCGACTGGGCGCGGTCCTCGTCGACGGGAATGTTGTTCTGCGGCTTCCAGATCGCCTTCACCGATTCGGCTTCGCCGAGCGAGGCTTCGAGCGCCTTGGACACTTCGCCGAGGTTCTCGAAGGCGCAGAGGATGGTGTGGCCGTCCTCGTCCGACTGCACGTCGTCGGCGCCCGCCTCGATTGCCGCATCCATCAGCTTGTCGGCGCTGCCGGCCGAGACCGGATAGAAGATTTCGCCGACGCGGTCCCACATGAAGGACACCGAGCCGGTTTCGCCGAGCGCGCCGCCAGACTTGGTGAAGGCAGCACGCACATTGGAAGCAGAGCGGTTGCGGTTGTCGGTCAGCACCTCGACGATGACAGCGACGCCGCCGGGGCCGTAGCCCTCGTAGCGCACTTCATCATAGTTTTCCGCATCGCCCGCCGACGCCTTGTTGATGGCGCGCTGGATGTTGTCCTTCGGCATCGACACGGCCTTGGCGTTCTGCACGGCCAGCCGCAGGCGCGGGTTCATCGCCGGGTCGGGCACGCCGACCTTGGCGGCGACGGTGATTTCGCGCGCCAGCTTGGAAAACATTTTCGAGCGCACCGCGTCCTGACGACCCTTGCGGTGCATGATGTTCTTGAATTGTGAATGGCCGGCCATGGGACCCCTTAGTCTTTACTCGGCTATCTGGAATGGGCCGGCTTATAAACCAGAATGACGGTGAACGTCCAGAAGTACCGGTGTTTGCCGCCCTCGCGAAAACGTGACTCCCGATAATGCCCTGTCGCCGGTCATATTGCGTCGCCGCATCATTCATCGCCGCCTGCGACGGGAGCCTTGGAATGCCAGCTTTTCGCCTTGCCTTTCTGCTCGCCTTCCTGCTCTGGCCATTGGCCGCATTCGCGCAGGAAGACCCGGTGCCGAGCCGCTGCATCGCCATCGCGCAGGCGCTGCCCGGCGTCACCTATGCCAATTTCACGCCGGCGCAGGCGAGAACCAGCGGCGAGGTGAAAATCACCTATGCCGGCCATTCCACCTATGTCATCGAGAGCCCTGCCGGCGTGCGCATCGCCACCGACTTCAGCGGCATCTATGGCAGCGACCCGCTGCCGCGCGTCGTCACCATGAACAAGGCGCACCGCACGCATTACACCAACGCGCCCAACCCCGGCATCGAACATGTCCTGCGCGGCTGGAACCCGGAAGGCGGGCCGGCGAAGCACCGGGTCATCGTCGACGATGTCTATATCCGCAACGTCCCGACCGATATTCGCAGCTGGGGCGGCGAGCTCGAGCGCGACGGCAATTCGATCTTCATCTTCGAGGTGGCAGACCTGTGCATCGGCCACCTCGGCCACCTGCATACGCGCCTCAGCGACCAGCAATATGGCCAGATCGGCCGGCTCGACATCGTCATGGTGCCGATCGACGGCGGCCTGACCCAGTCGATCGGCTCGATCAGCGAGATCACGACGCGGCTTTATTCGTCAGTCGTGCTGCCCATGCACCGCCATGCAACGCCGCTGGACGAATTCCTCCGCCGCGTAGGCGAAGGCTTCGCCGTCGACTTCCGCGACAGCCCCTCGTTTACCGTCTCGCTGAAAACACTGCCGCGCCAGCCGACGATTGTGGTGCTGGAGGGGATTTGAGGGGTCAGCGGCGGCCTGACGACCAGAATGCCAATGCTCTTGCAGAGTTCTTGCCCCTCATCCCCCTGCCGGGACCTTCTCCCCGTGAACGGGGAGAAGGAGGAATCTCCAACGGCGGCGCCTCCCTCTCCCCGTCCTTACGGGGAGAGGGTAAGGGTGAGGGGCAATCTATCTGCCAGCGAAGTGGCTAAGCGGCGACCCGCCGCTCAAGCTCCGCCAACGTCACATGCCCCAGAAACCCGCCACTGCTGGTCGCCGGCGTCTCATCCTCGATAGCATGGGCAAAGATCACGCCAAGATCCGCCTCAAGCTTCCGGATATGCTTGTGCAAACCCGGATATTCCCGGGAGAGGTCGAACAGCCCAAGGTCCTCACCCCAGCGCGCAATGCCGATGAAATAGGCGTCGGCGACCGTCTTCGTATCGCCCGCCAGCCATTCGCGATCCGCCATCATGTCCTGCAGATGGGCATAGCTCCGTGCAGCCTTCTCCCGCGCCAACGCCCGCAGCACCTCCCGGTTCGGATCGTCCTCGGCCAGCTTGTAGGCCGTCCAGGCCGGCGAGAAGGCCGAATGGAACGTCGTGTGCAGATAGGCAAGCACGCTGTTCAGCCGGTCGAACTCCGCCGAACCTTGCGCAAACCGGCCGTCTCGGCCACGCGCCACGATGTTCTGCATGATGGCGAAGCTCTCGACCAGCGGGCGGCCGTCCTCCAGCAGCAGCGCCGGCGTCTCGCCAAGCGGGCTGACGCCGCCAAAAGTCTCGCTTTCCGTCTTGGCCAGCATGTCGATGCGGCAGAGGCGATAGGGCTGGCCCAGCCATTCGAGGGCGACGATCGAGCCAAACGAGCAGCCATGCGGCACGCCGTAGAAAAGTACAGGTTCCATCTTGATTTCCTTTCGGGTTGGCTCACCGCACCGACCGGAAACGCCAGCGCGACGCTGACCGGAAACCTATGCAATACTTGACCATGAGCAAGTACCTACAATATTGTAAGGTACTAACCTGATCGTAAGTATTGAGGATTTCCATGGCAAAAAAACAGCCGGACAGCTGCGGGCTCGGCCCTGCATTCCAGGTTATCGGCGGAAAATGGAAGGCCCTGATCCTGTGGCTGATCCACACCGAGCCGCGCCGCTTCGGTGAATTGAAGCGGCTGGTACCGGACATCAGCGAGAAGATGCTGATCCAGCAGTTGCGCGAAATGGAAGCCGACGGCCTCGTTCATCGCAAGATGTTTCACGAGGTCCCGCCGCGCGTCGAATATTCAGCGACCGCACTTGGCGTCTCGCTCGACGATGCGCTGATCCCGCTTGCCGAATGGGGCAAGACATATGGCGACGTGATCGCGGCCCGGCGCCAGGCCGCGGAATAGACCTCAGGCGAACAATAGACGATGGCGGGCGAAAGCCCGCCCCGCCATTACTCGCCGTGCCCTTTGACCTTGCGCTTTCTGGCCAGCATGTTGAGCCCCTCGACCAGCGCAGAAAAACCCATGGCGGCGTAGATGTAGCCCTTGGGCACGTGGTAGCCCATGCCGTCGGCGATCAGCGTCATGCCGATCATCAGCAGGAAGCCCAGCGCCAGCATGACGATGGTCGGGTTCTTGGCGATGAATTTCGCCAGCGGGTCGGCAGCCACCATCATCACCGTGACGGCGGCGATGACGGCGATATACATGATGACGATCTCGTCGGTCATGCCGACGGCGGTGATGATGGAGTCCACGGAGAAGACCAGGTCGAGCAGCAGGATCTGGAAGATCGCGGCACCCATCGAAAGCTTGACCGTGGCGCCGACCATCGAATCCTTGTGATCTTCCGGATCGACCGTGTGATGGATTTCCTTGGTCGCCTTCCACACCAGGAACAGGCCGCCGGCGATCAGGATGATGTCGCGCCAGGAAAAGCCATGGCCGAAGGCCGAGAAAACCGGCGTCGTCAATTGCACGATGAAGGAGATCGTCGCCAGAAGCACCAGCCGCATGATGAGTGCAGCACTTATGCCGAGCTTTCGCGCCCGCGACTGCTGCTCTGCCGGCAGCTTGTTGGTCAGGATCGAGATGAAGATCAGATTGTCGATGCCGAGCACGATCTCGAGCACGACAAGCGTCACAAGTGCGACCCACGCCGTTGGATCATTCACGAAGGCGAAGTGCGGCGCCAGAAAGTCGATGATCGGCATCTGCTGAATGTCCCCTGACAATCTGAGAGAAAAATATTCCGGCAGAAGTAGGTAGGCTACAGGCTCACTTCAACGTCAAGACCAGAAAGAAGGCACGGTTTCTTCGAGCCTCGGCCCGAGCCGCAACGGCGCGACCTTCTCGGCAAGCCCGGTACGGTCGGATATATCGACGCCGAGGCCGCAAATCGTCGCAGGGCCGTTCGCGGCCTCGAAACGCCCCTTCGGCACCTTCGAAAGAAACCTGTTCAGCGGTTCTTCCTTGTCCATGCCGAGCGAGGAATCATAATCGCCGCACATGCCGGCGTCGGTCAGGTAGGCCGTGCCACCGTTGAGGATCTGGTGGTCGGCGGTCGGCTGGTGCGTATGGGTGCCGACGACGAGGCTGGCGCGACCATCGACGAAATGCGCAAAGCACATTTTCTCGCTCGTCGCCTCGGCGTGGAAGTCGATCACCACCGCATCTGCCTGCTCGCCGAGCGGGCAGGCCGCAAGCTCGCGCTCCACCGCCTGAAAAGGATCGTCGAGTTCGGGATGCATGAACACCCGGCCCATGATGTTGGAGACGAAGACCCGCGCGCCGTTCTTGGCGATATAGACGCCCGAACCGCGCCCCGGCGTGCCCTTCGGAAAATTCACCGGGCGCAGGAAGCGGTCCTCGCGCGGTGCGAATGTCAGCGCCTCGCGCTGGTCCCAGACATGATTGCCGGTGGTCACCACATCGGCGCCGGCATTCAGCGTCTCGCGAAAAATCTCTTCGGTTATGCCGAAACCGCCGGCCGCGTTCTCGCCATTGACGATGACGAAATCCAGCTTGAAGTCGGAAATCAGCCCCGGCAGCCTTTGCCACACTGCCGTGCGGCCGGATTTACCCACCATGTCCCCGAGAAAAAGAAGTCTCATGCAGCGTCCCGTGTTCCGAGCGCGCGCGATACGGTTTCCGGCTCCTTGGCGATAACGCGCAGATAGGCGCGCGCGGCCTGATCCGGTTCCGTCCTGCCCTGCTCCCAATCCCGCAGCGTCCCTAGCGGGATCAGATAGCGGCTGGCAAATTCTTCTTGTGACAGATGTAACGCGCGCCGGATGATCTTCACGCGCGGCACACGGCCAGGCGTGTTCAACGGCGCTTCGTCCAGCGGCATAGTGTCTGCGTCGTCGAGGGCCGCAGCCGCCACCTCGGCATAGCCCATGGACCGCAGCCGGTCCCAACCGCTCTTCATTTCAGCCTTGGCGTTCCTGGTCATATGTTCTTTGTTCACGGCGCTTCGCCTTTCGGGCGGAAATCAGTCTTATTCGCTCACCGCGCTCCGTGTAAACCACCGTTGTTCTGTCTGACGGGTCAAGCGTCGCCAAACCGGCGCAAGCCGCTTTCGGTCAGGATTTCCGGGATGATCACGTCATGCGGCTCGTCGGGCACCAGCGGCACCTCCTGGCAATCGAAGGCGATGCCGATCATGCGCGGGTCGAGGCCCTTGTCGTGCAGGCGCGAAATCGCCCGGTCGTAATAGCCGGCGCCATAGCCGATGCGATGGCCGCGCGCGTCGAAGGCGGCCAGCGGTATCAGCATCAGCGAAGGGTCTAGCACTTCTGCATCCTCGGGCGGCCCCGCAGTGCCATAGCTCATCTGGACAAGCTCGGCGCCGCGCACCAGTTCGCGAAAGACGATGGTCGTCTTGTCGAGGATCGCCGGCAGGCAGAGCCGCGCGCCCTTTTCGCGCAAGGAAAACATCAGCGGCCGGATATCGACCTCCGAGCGCATCGGCCAGAAAGCCGAGACGATCTGCCCCGGTTCGACCGGGATCGCAGCTGCCATATCCGCCATCTGCAACGACGCCTCGATGCGCCACACGACCGGCAGCGCGTCGCGGCGGGCGAGCGCTTCCAGGCGCAGTTGTTTCTTGAGTGCTTTTTCCATCATCGCGCCCCTTATGCCGGGGCAGGATAAAAAATGCCAGTTGCGGGTCGCCATCGCAGAAGCGACGTTTTCACAAGACGCAGCGAAATAGGGAAAGTGACGATCCACACAACCGGTGGAGAGAGCGATCCCGGGAACCTACAAAGTAGGTGGGCGCCGTATGGAAAGACCCACGGGTCTTCCCAGGGACAGCTCCCTAAGGATCGTTAAGGCCCCGGGGAAAATGTTCTCCTGCCGGGAAGCACAGACCGTCATCGATGAATATAGGACGCATCTAGGGTGCACGCCAGAGAATTGCCAGCTTTGAAAAAATTTAGATTAAAGCGCCGGTGTTTTCTCCCCCCTTGAGGGGGAGGGAAACGCCGGCACAACCCTTGCCCCGTCCCCATCCCGCCCCTACTGTCGCGGCCAACACCAATCTGGAGTTTGGAATGCGTTTTGAAGGCACCTCGGCCTATGTTGCCGAAAAGGATCTGATGGTCGCGGTCAATGCGGCGATCGCGCTGGAGCGGCCCTTGCTGGTCAAGGGCGAGCCCGGCACCGGCAAGACCGAGCTTGCCAAGCAGGTGGCATCCGCCCTTGGCCTCGACCTGATCGAATGGCACATCAAGTCGACCACCCGCGCCCAGCAGGGCCTTTACGAGTATGACGCCGTCTCGCGCCTGCGCGACAGCCAGCTCGGCGACGACCGCTTCAACGACATCAAGAACTACATCAAGCGCGGCAAGCTGTGGGAAGCCTTCGCCGCCGGCAGGAAGGTCGTGCTTCTGATCGACGAGATCGACAAGGCCGACATCGAGTTCCCCAACGATCTTTTGCAGGAACTCGATAAGATGGAATTCTTCGTCTACGAGACCGGCGAGACGATCCACGCCGATGTGCGCCCCATCGTCATCATCACCTCCAACAACGAGAAGGAACTGCCCGACGCCTTCCTGCGCCGCTGCTTCTTCCACTACATCCGCTTCCCCGATGCCGACACGCTGACGAAAATCGTCGAGGTTCATTACCCCGGCATCAAGCAGAACCTGGTGCGCGCAGCGTTGACCCAGTTCTACGAAATCCGCGACGTGGCAGGCCTGAAGAAGAAGCCCTCGACCTCCGAGGCGCTCGACTGGATCAGGCTGCTGGTCGCCGACGACATCGATCCAGCCGATCTACGCGCCGACCCGAAGAACGCCTTGCCCAAGCTGCACGGCGCGCTTCTCAAGAACGAGCAGGATGTGCACCTGTTCGAGCGGCTGGCGTTCATGGCGAGACGGCAAGGGTAGAAATTTCCCCTCTCCGTCTCGGCTTCGCCGAGCCACCTCTCCCCTCAAGCAGGGCGAGGAACCCAAGCCTTGAAATGTCGCAGCCTTGCAGAATCTAGGTTCCTCGCCCCCATGAAATGGGGGAGAGGTGGCTCGGCAAAGCCGAGACGGAGAGGGGGCTCCACAGCGCGGACAATGCTTTTCCAGCTCTGGACCGTTGGTAATAGCTTCGCACTCGGGCAGGCTCACCACGAACAATGACGATAGAAAGCGACAGCCAATGACCGAAGTCACCATCCGACCGCTCGAACAAATCGACCATGCCGAATGGCGCCGCCTGTGGACCGACTATCTGATCTTCTACAAGGCGACCGTGCCGGAGGAAGTCTACCAGACGACCTGGAAACGCCTGTTCACCGAGGGCGAGTACGAGCCCAAGGGTTTCATTGCCCTGCTCGACGGCAAAGCTGTCGGCCTGACGCATTATATGTATCACCGCTCATGCTGGTCAGTGGTCAACAACTGCTATCTGCAGGATCTGTTCGCCGACCCTGACGTGCGCGGCAAGGGCGTGGGCGCGGCTCTCATCGAGGCAGTCAAGCAGGAAGCCGCCAAGATCGGCGTGTCGAACGTCTACTGGATGACGCACGAGACCAACGCCACCGCGCGCAAGCTTTACGACTACGTCGCGCGGCGCACCGGCTTTATTGAGTACGACCTGCTGTAGCCACCTCGGTCTGGCCGGTCACCCGGTCGACCCAGCGGTGCCAGTCGCTCTCGCTGCCGTGGAAGACGTTGAGGTCGATCTTCCCGGCAACGCCGTGCGAAAGCCCGGACCCAGAATACTGCCAGAACACCCACTTGCGGCCGGGATACACCTTGGACGGGTGCTGGGCGACGGCGCGGAGCCAGAACGGATAGTCAAGGAATTCGCCCCTGAGATTGTCGCGATAGAAATCCGGCGCGGTGTAGATGATCGGGCGCTGGCCGTAATGCCGCTCCAGCTTGTCCATGAAGACCTGCATTTTCTCCCGCACCTTGGCGGGCGACAGGCGGCGCTGGCATTTCGACTCGCCATTGTATTCGACATCGATGACCGGCGGCAGCGCGCCTTCCACCTTCGGCACGTTGCGGATGAACCAGTCGGCCTGTTCGCCGGCGGTGCGGCACCAGTAGAAGAAGTGATAGGCGCCGCGCTTCAGCCCGGCCTCCTGTGCGCCGCGCCAGTTTTTTCTGAACATCGGGTCGAGATGGTCGCCGCCGTCGGTCGCCTTGATATAGGCGAAGTTCGCGCCCTGGCTGCGCAGCCTCTGCCAGTCGATGTCGGCCTGCCAGCGCGAGACGTCGACGCCGTGCACGGCCAGCGCCCTTGGCGAGGCCTTGCCGAAATTGATCGGCTTGGCATCGCGGAACTGGCGGCTGTAGACGCGGCTGCGTTCGCGGGGCACAGTTCTGCTGCCCGACGGGTCTGACGGCACCATCAGTGCGACCGGTTTCAGCTCGGGCACCGGCATTCCCGCCGACTTGGTCTCGACCGCAAGCGCCACCGCTGCCGGCGGGATCGGAGCGGCCGCAGCCAATGCCTGATGAGGCAGCGTTTGCTGGGGATCGGGACTGACGGCACCGACGCTTGCCGCAGGCACCGGACCGCTTGGCCTAACGACGGAACTCGTCGTTTCGAGCGATGGCTGCGCCAGAATGTCGCCCACGCCCGAACTGGATGTGCAGCCGGCCAAAGCCATGCAGGCGAAGAGAATTGCTGGAACCCCTGAAAAACGCATAAACACCCGCACGCAAACGAACATGTCGATGGTCAAGGAAAACGCCATCGAACCCCACTGAGGCAAATTCCTAACGACAAATTACCAAGAAAGGTTGAATCCCGCCGTTAACCACGACAACTCGAAAGAGGCTGGCAACCAGATGCACACCCGGCGATTTCATTGGATGCGATTTGCTGTAGCATCGGCCGGCTTTCGGCCACGCAAGGCCCATTGGCTCAATCGGAGGTATCCATGACCGAATTCACGCCGTTCTCGTCATTGATCGGCGGTGCCCTGATCGGCCTTTCCGCCGTGCTGCTGATGGCACTGGATGGCCGGATCGCCGGAATCAGCGGCATAGCCACGCGCCTGCTGCCGCCCTATCGGGAAGGCGCCGGCAGCCTGTCGGCGCTCGCTTTCGTGGCAGGCCTGGTATGCGCTCCCTTCGTCGTGATGGCGGTGACTGGCCAGCCTGTCCTGCAGACGGTTTCATCGAACCTGCCCTTGATGGCCATAGCAGGCTTGCTGGTCGGCTTCGGCGCAAACCTCGGCGGCGGCTGCACCAGCGGGCACGCCGTCTGCGGCATCTCGCGCCTCTCGACGCGCTCGATCGTCGCAACAGTCACCTTCATGGCCACCGCCTTCGTCACGGTCTTTGTCGTGCGTCACATGGTTGGAGGCTGAGCCCATGACATTCGTCGTCAATCTCCTGCTCGGCCTGCTCTTCGGCATCGGCCTTGTCGTGTCGGGCATGTCCAACCCCCCCAAGGTGCTCAATTTCCTCGATCTGGCCGGTACGTGGAACCCGTCGCTCCTATTCGTCATGATCGGCGCCGTGCTCGTGACGTTTCTTGGCTACCGTATCGTGCTGAGACGTGACCGCCCGCTTCTAGCGAATGCATTCCGGCTGCCAACGGCCAAGGACGTGGATGCGCGCCTGCTTTCCGGCGCTGCGATCTTCGGCATTGGCTGGGGTCTTGGCGGCTTCTGTCCGGGCCCGGCGCTGACGGCGCTTGGATTTGCCGCGCCCGGAGCGCTGGTATTCGTGCCCGCAATGTTTGCAGGTCTATGGGCCGCCCGCATGTTGACCCTTGCCCGACCGCCCCTGAAGCAGGCATGAAGCAAGCCATGTTCATTCCCTTCTTTCTCGAGCTCAAGGCCGCCAAAGTCCCCGTGTCGCTGCGGGAATATCTATCCCTGCTCGAAGGGCTGGAAGCGGGACTGGTCGACTATGACGTCGAGGGCTTTTACTACCTCGCCCGCGCAGCACTGGTGAAGGACGAGCGCCATATCGACCGCTTCGACCAGGTCTTTGCGCACGTCTTTAGGGGTGTCGAGGCGCTGGCCGGCGAAGGCGCCATCGATGTCGAAGACCTGCCCGAGGAATGGCTGCGGCGGCTTGCCGAAAAGCACCTGAGCGACGACGAGAAAAAGCTGGTCGAGGCGCTGGGCGGCTTCGACAAGCTGATGGAGACGCTGAAGAAGCGCCTCGAAGAGCAGAAGGGCCGTCATCAGGGCGGCTCGAAATGGATCGGCACCGCCGGCACCTCGCCCTTCGGCGCCTATGGCTACAATCCCGAAGGCGTGCGCATCGGCCAGAACGAAAGCCGCCACCGCCGCGCGGTTAAGGTGTGGGACAAGCGCGAGTTCAAGAATTTCGACGATTCCGTCGAACTCGGCACCCGCAACATCAAGGTCGCGCTGAAGCGCCTGCGCCGCTGGGTGCGCGAGGGGGCGGACGAGGAATTCGATCTGCCCGGCACCATCCACGCCACCGCCGAGCACGGCTATCTCGACGTCCAGACCCGGCCGGAACGACGCAACGCGGTCAAGCTCCTGATGTTTTTCGATGTCGGCGGCTCGATGGACGACCACATCAAGGTGGTGGAAGAGCTGTTTTCGGCCTCGCGCGCCGAATTCCGCCAGCTCGAATATTTTTACTTCCACAACTGCCTTTACGAAGGCGTCTGGAAGGACAATCGCCGCCGCCATTCCGAAGTCATCCCGACCCACGACGTGCTCCATAAATACGGCCACGACCACAAGGTCATCTTCGTCGGCGACGCCTCCATGAGCCCCTACGAGATCGCCTATGCCGGCGGTTCCGTCGAGCATTGGAACCCCGAGCCCGGGGCGGTCTGGCTGCAGCGCGTTATCGCGCAATGGCCCAATGCCATCTGGATCAATCCAACGCGCGAAAAGCACTGGAGCTACACCCATTCGATCAAGACGATCAACGACATTTTTTCCGGCCGCATGTACCCGCTGACGCTTTCGGGGCTGGAAAGCGCGACCAAGGAGCTTTCCAGGAAGCATTGAGGCACTTGGTAAACCCGGCTTTCAGTCTTACATTCGGCCGGAACAAAACTTCCCCTGGAGGCGGCCTCATGGACACCCACACTTATCCCGTCACCCGCACCGACGCAGAATGGCGCGCCAAGCTGACACCGGAACAATATGCGGTCATGCGCGGTCACGGCACCGAGCGGCCGGGAAGCTGCGCCCTGCTTTACGAGAAGCGCGCCGGCACCTTCACCTGCGTCGGCTGCGACCAGCCTTTGTTCGAAGCAAAGCTGAAGTTCGAGAGCGGCACCGGCTGGCCGAGCTTCAACGACCCGGTCGAGGGCTCGGTCGAAACAACCGTCGACCGCAGCTACGGCATGGTCCGTACGGAATGCCATTGCGCGCGCTGCGGCAGCCATCTCGGCCATGTCTTCGAAGACGGCCCGCCGCCGACCGGCCTGCGCTATTGCATCAACGGCGTGGCCCTGAACTTCCAGCCTGCCTGAGGCATGGCCGGCAAGATCCCGGCGGACAGGATCAGGCTCAAGCGGGCCTATGAGCCGCCGTCCGCCGATGACGGCGCTCGCATCCTGGTCGACCGGCTCTGGCCTCGCGGCGTGAGCAAGGCGGACGCCAGGCTCGATCAGTGGATGAAGGAAATCGCGCCGAGCACCGAACTGCGAAAATGGTTCGGGCACGATCCTGAAAGATGGCAGGAGTTCCGCAGGCGATACATTGCGGAACTCGAAACGCATCAAGAGCAGATCGAACATCTGCGCGAATTGGCCAAGACCGGCGTGGTGACGCTGGTCTATTCCGCCCGCGACGAAACGCACAATGATGCCGTTGTTCTACGTGAAGTGCTGCTTGGCTGAAGGTTAGCGCTCGCTGAGCAGTTCTGTCACGACGCGCTCAAAACGCGAGGCCTCGGTCACCAGCCAGTCGGCCATGGCCGGCCAGTTGTCTTCGGCAAAGCAATTCACCCGCCATGTGCAGCCGAGGCTTGTCCCATCGAAACGCTGCTCGGGCCTGATCTTCAGCCGTTCCTCGATAATGGCCTGGAAAGGTTTCAGCCGCGCTTGGGCATCGACCGCGCCGAGCTTCTCGTTGCGGCCGAAGAAGACGCCGACGAGATTTGGCTCCGGCGCCACATACATCGTGATGACGAGGCCGATCTCGGGCAGCCCGCGCTGCCAGAACCATGGCCCGTGCCGCGCCCGGCGAGGCTTTTCTTCGGGATGCCGTTCCTCGAACAGCGCCCAGAAGGCCCGATGCCGGAATTCTGAAGCCCGTCGGGGTCCAAAATCAAATTCTTCCATCGCTCGCCGCTCCCTCAACTCCTGCAAGCCCAGGCGAACAGGCCGGATTGAAGCACAGGATCAAGGATACCTAACGAACCCGCTGATCGGCTGTCAGGCTAGACTGCCGACGACAACCCGCCGGTGACAACAATAGGCGTCCCATCGGGAACCCGGTCATAGAGATCGATGATGTCCTGGTGCATAAGCCGCACGCATCCTGACGAGACCGACTTGCCGATCGACGACCATTCCGGCGAGCCGTGGAGGCGATAGAGCGTATCCTTACCGTCCTGGAAGATGTAGAGCGCGCGGGCTCCGAGCGGGTTGCTGACACCGCCCTGCATGCCACCCTCCCAATCGTTCGTGCGGGGTATCTGCCGCGCTCGATATTTTTCCAACTCGGGCTGGCGGTCGATCATTTCGTTGGGCGGGAACCAGCGTGGCCATTTCTGTTTCCACTGGATCACCCCCTGGCCCGACCACTCGAAACCCTGGCGGCCAAGACCAACACCATAGCGGATTGCTTGCCCCATGTTGCCGACGAGAAAGAGGAAATGGTTTGCCGTGTCGACGACGACGGTTCCCGGCTGCTCTCCGGTCGGGTCAGGCACGACCTGTCGATAGAATTTCGGATTGATCTTTTCGAAAGGCACGGCAGGAATGTCATGACCGTCGTCGGACATGGCGGCATACATCATGCGAGGATCGCCGAAGCTGGGACTGACGACGGGCTGTGGCAGCGGCTCCGGCAGCGGTTCTGCGGTTTGGACGAACCCTCCCGCCTGGCGTGGAGGACCACTCGTGCAAGCGGCCAGCGCGGTCGACGCGGCGCTTGTCGCAGCCATTACCAGTATCTTGCGGCGGTTGAAGTTCGGCATGCGACTTTCTACCCATGTTCAGGGTGGAAGCAAAGCCGGGTTTCATAATTTCCCGTTCGAGGTGCCCTCAAGCGGGGACCCCGACTGGGTTCTTCTTTCGGCTTCCGGACCCGGTACCGGACTCCAGCCGCCCGGCGGCGGCCGAAGTCAAATTCTTCCCTCGCCCGCTCTGCTGTAAGGCCGGGCGGGCGACATGGCTCACTCCATGCCGAGGGCGGCCTTGTAGAGATCGAGGATCGCTTCCTCTTCCTGCCGCTCGGCCTGGTCCTTCTTGCGCAGGCGAATGATGGTGCGCACGGCCTTGGTGTCGAAGCCCGTGCCCTTCATCTCGGCAAACACGTCCTTGATATCGTCGGCAATCGTCTGCTTCTCTTCCTCGAGGCGCTCGACGCGCTCGATGAAGGCGCGCAACTGGCCCGCGGCAACGGTCTGGCTGGTTTCGGTGATGTCGTCGGCCATTTTTCCTGCTCCGAATGAAAGGCGGCGACTCGGGCCGCGGATGGGTCGCGTTCGATTGCCTTACCCAGCCGGAGGGGTCAAGGGCGGAAAAAGCAGCATATCGTCACTGTTGCCAAAGTTGAACGTCAGAGCATCGGACCGAAAAGTGGAATCCGGTTTCGGAATTTCCGATGCTCATTCCAAGTGCTGGATCGTCCTTCGTGCGTCCGAATGGACGCACGCGATCTAGTGGTCTTTCGGCCGACGCGCCTCGAATTCGGCCTTCTTGGCTTCAGAGGCCTCGGTCTGGTGCAGCGCCTGCCATTCGGCATAGGGCATGCCGTAGACGATTTCGCGCGATGCGTCCTTCGAAAGCGCCACCCCGTCCGCCTCGGCCGCCTCGCGATACCAATTGGACAGGCAGTTGCGGCAGAAACCGGCCAGGTTCATCAGGTCGATGTTCTGGACGTCGCCACGCTCGCGCAAATGCTCGACCAGCCGGCGGAAGGCTGCGGCTTCGAAATCGCGCTTCTGGTCTTCGCTGAGATCGGTCATGGAAGGCTCCTTCATACTGGCCCCGTGCGCGAGCCGAATAGCTTGACCTCATGTATATCGGGGCGCGCATTGACCGCGTCAACGATGGGCGCGAGCCGGATTGCCCAATCCTCGGCAGTCGCATCGTCGGCGATCAGGTCCTGTCGGATCTCGATCAGCGCATGGGCATAGCCGTTGACGATGGCGTGCTTGAACATGGTGTCGCCGCGCAAGGCGCCGTCATAGGGCTCGTTGTCGCCGACAACCAAGGTCTCATCCCTGGCAAGAAGCTCGATCAGCGGGCGAATGGCTCGGTCGTCGCGATCCCACAAGAGGCCGACATGCCAGGGCCGCACATAGCCCTGCATCACTGGCGTGAAGGAATGCACCGAAAACAGGAAGGGCGCCTTGCCGGATTCCCGCGCGACGGAGGAGACCATGGCGCCGACCGCATCATGATAGGGCCGGTAATAATTATCGAGCCGACGTTCCCGCTCCTCCGGCGTCATCGGATAGTTTCCGGGCACCACGGTGCCGTCATAGAGCTGGCGAATCAGTGTCGGGTCATCCTCGCCGCGATTGGGATCGATCAGCAGCCGCGAGAAATTCGCCAGCACCGCTGGCGCGCCAAGAAGGGCCGCCAGCTTGCGCGTGACCTGCTCGACGCCGATGTCATAGGCGATGTGACGCTGGAATTCGGCCGGCGGCAGGCCAAGATCGCCATATTCATCCGGCAAAGCACGTTTCGCATGGTCCCCAAGCAGGACTATGCCGCGTTTGCGGTCTCCCTCGATGATTTCATAGGGGGCAAAAACTGCGGATCGCGTCATGGGCTTGCAAACGTCCCGTCTGCCGGTGTTGATGGGGATAGGCCCGTCATTTCATGAAGTTAGGCTGGGTGCAATGTCGTTGTTTGGTCAATGTTCTGGCAGAAATCATGCGAGAGCGATCAAGGATGCGACATGAAGCCACTTAAATCGATTGGATTGACGTGCTTGGGCGCGTTGACATGCGCACGGACTTTTCCGAAAAGGGGCATCCAACAATGCTGACAGCAGACAAGAGGGGTTCGAGGATGGATTTCGCCGGGGCATCGCGCATGCGTTCTGCATGGACCGCGCTGCTTCTTTTCCTCGCCATCCCGGTATTTTCAATTGCCACCGCAAGCGATGCGCGCGCCGATTTCCGGGTCTGCAACGCCACGCAGAGCCTGATCGGCGTCGGCATCGGCTATCGCGCCAAGGCCGGCTGGGTCACCGAAGGCTGGTGGCATATCGAAGGTTCGACCTGCAAGACGCTGATCGAGGGTCCTTTGTCATCACGGTTTTACTATCTTTATGCAGAAGACGCCGAGCGCGGTGGGCGCTGGGACGGTCCGATCAACATGTGCGTCGCCGAAAAGGAATTCAAGATTGCGGGCGTGACCGATTGCGTCGCCCGCGGATTCCAGCGCGCGGGCTTCCAGGAATATGACACGGGCGAGCAGGCAAGCTGGATGGTCCAGCTGACCGACGAGCCCGCAACGGGCGGTGCAGCAGCCGTCACGGGAACGAATTCTCCATGAGACGTAGCCGCAAGGTAAAAATCCTCGCAACGATCGGACCAGCCTCCTCTTCCGAGGAGATGATCCGAAAGCTTTTCGAGGCAGGCGCGGATGTCTTCCGCATCAATATGAGCCACACCGACCACCCGCTCATGCGCGAACTTGTCCGCCGCATTCGCGCGGTAGAGACCGAACTTGGCCGGCCGATCGGCATTCTGGCCGACCTGCAGGGGCCGAAGCTGCGTGTCGGCAAATTCGCCAACGGTAAGGAAACGCTTGAACTCGGTCAGGAATTCACGCTCGACGACAATCCCGCGCCGGGCGACGCCAAGCGCGTCCACCTGCCGCATCCCGAGATTCTTGCCTCGGTCCAGCCGGGACACCGCCTGCTGATCGACGACGGCAAGCTGGAGCTGAAGGCCGTCAAATGCGATGGAAAGTCCATCGTCTGCACAGTGATTGCCGGCAAAGGCATCTCCGACCGCAAGGGCGTCAGCCTGCCCGACACCGAACTGCCGGTCGGCGCACTGACCGAGAAGGATCGTGCCGATCTCGACGCCGTCCTGGCGACCGGGGTCGACTGGGTCGCGCTGTCCTTTATCCAGCGGCCCGAGGATCTTGCCGAGGCGCGCAAGATCGCTCGCGGCCGCGCGCTCCTGATGTCGAAGATCGAAAAGCCGCAGGCCGTGGCGCGGCTGGCCGAGATCATCGAACTCTCCGACGCGCTGATGGTGGCGCGTGGCGACCTCGGCGTGGAAATGCCGCTCGAATCCGTGCCCGGCATCCAGAAACAGATCACGCGCGCAGCCCGCCGCGCCGGCAAGCCGGTGGTCGTCGCCACCCAGATGCTGGAATCGATGATCTCAGCCCCCGTCCCGACCCGCGCCGAAGTGTCCGACGTATCGATCGCCGTGTTCGAAGGCGCCGATGCGATCATGCTGTCGGCCGAATCTGCGGCCGGCGAATATCCAGTCGAAGCCGTGTCGATGATGAACCGCATCGCCGAGCGGGTCGAGCAGGACCCGACCTATCCCGGCATCATCAACGCCCAGCGCTCCGAGCCCGAAGCGACGGGAGCCGACGCCATTTCGCTGGCCTCGCGCCAGATCGCAGAAACGCTGAAGCTTTCGGCAATCATCACCTACACGGCCTCCGGCACGACCGGCCTGCGCGCCGCGCGTGAACGGCCGCAAGTGCCGATCATTGCTCTTTCGCCAGTGGTCGAAACCGCGCGCCGGCTTTCGCTGGTGTGGGGCACGCATTGCGTCGTCACCGAAGATGCCTTCGACCTCGACGACATGGTCGATCGCGCCTGCCGCATCGCCTTCGAGGAAAATTTCGGCCGGCCGGGCGACCGCGTCATCATCACGGCAGGCGTGCCGCTGCGCACGCCGGGCGCGACCAATATGCTGCGCATCGCCTATATCGGCGCCGAGGGCCGCGGCGGCGCTTGAGCGCCACTCGCTGACCCTGTGAAGCGCGCCGGTTACTCCGGCGCGAGTTCACCGTCCATAACCGTCTCGTCGATGCAGCCCGCGCCATAGGCGTCGCCGGCGATGCGTGCCTCCACAGCCCGAGCGGTGGCCTGTAGATCGACAGGCTTGCCGGCAAGTTTTTCGATGGCCGCAACAACCAGATCAGGAGCGATCCAGTCCGGCTTGTGGCCGAGATTGTGGACCCAAACGAGTTCCGAATTCGGAATGTCGCGGGCAAGCCCGACGGAATGGATTTCCTCGTAAACCACCGTATCGCGATCGCCCGAGATCACGACCGTCGGCGCCTTGATCTCCCTGTAGCGCGGTGCGGTGGCCAGGGCGTAGCGATAGAGGCCCTCGACATCGATGGCATTGGCGCGGAAGGCGCTCGGACGCAGCACCAGCGGGATCGACGCCCTTTTCACATAATCGTCCGGCACCTTGTTGGGTGCGAAGACGCAGGTCGTGGCACCATTGAGCTGCATCAGCCCGGCTGGCGTGGTGACGGTTTCGGCAAACAGCCGGCCGATCACCGGAACCGATGTCAGGCTGTAGTACCAGGACGTTGCTCCACCCGGCCATGGATGGGTCGCCGCCGACAGAAACACCAGGCCACGCACCTTGTCGGGATGTTCGAGGCCGAGTGCGGTGGTGGCCGCACCGCCGAAGGAATGGCCGACGATGATCGCTTGCTTGATCCCGAGCCGGTCCATCAGCTTCGCGATCGTATCGGCCTGCGCGCTAGGGTTCTCGTTGTTTCCCGACCCCCGGCTCGACCAGCCATGGCCCGGCCGGTCGAAAAACAGCATTTCGGCACGCCCTTCGAGCAACGGCCGCAGCGGCACCATCTGATCGTTCAGATTGGCGCTGGCACCATGAATGAAGACGATTGGCGGCAGGTCCGGTTTCTCTGGCCCCGGCACATGGACGTAATGGATGCGCGCGCCGTCGATGTCGACAAAACTTCCCACCGGCGGGTTTCGGCGTTCGACCAGCCACGAGCCAACGCGCGTCACGCCGACCATTATCAAGAGAAGCGCAAGCAGAAAGGCAGCGGCGGCGTAGAGGAGGTTCATTTCAGGATTGTTCGACGAGCGGTGTGGAAAACGGGTACTGGAAAATCAGCATCGCCGGCGGGCCGATGCATCAGATGCCTTCACCGGCCAGCTCTTCCGAAAGCGTGGAAACCTCGTTCTGGGCGCTGCGCATCATCGGATAGATATCGAGCACGCGCTGCCAGGCATTGAGCGCCAACTGCTTGTTGCCCCTCTCCTTCATGATCTGCGCCATGCCGGCCAGCGCGCCGAAATGGCGCGGCTCCAGCCGCAAGGTCTGGTTGATGTCAGACATCGACTTGCCGAAGTTCTGCATCATGAAATGCACCGTGGCGCGGCGGTTCCAGCCTTCGGAATATGAGGGATCGAGCGTGACGACCTGATCGAGGAAATCGAGCGCGATGTCGAACTTCTGCTCTTCCATCGCCTTTTGCGACCACTGCATCATCAGGTCGATGGAGGCGCTGCCGGACCTGTTCCATTCCTCGCGGATACGCTGGGCGATACGCTGTGCGGCGCGCTCGTTGCGCTCGCGCTTCAACTCGCCGAACAGCGCGTCGAGCCGATCGGGCTTTGCGACAACCTGCGTGCTTGTCGCCGGTCCGGTCTGCTGTGCGTGAACCACCGGCACGAAGGCACCGGCCAGAGCAAAGGTAAGAAAAAACGCAAAAACGTTCCGCATGCGAGAGAATCTATCCCCTCGCATCGGAACGTCAAACTGAATTTCGCGTGAAGGCCTGGGCCTTGAACCGGTCATCCCCGAAAAGCCATGCTTCCCGGGTCGGCCACTCAGCCCTGGCGAGCCTTGTAACGCGGGGCAGTCTTGTTGATGATATAGACGCGGCCCTTGCGGCGAACCAGCTGGTTGTCGCGGTGACGGCCCTTGAGGGCCTTGAGCGAATTCTTGATCTTCATGGTCTTGCCTGTCGAATGGGGCCCGAAGGCCTAATCAAAAAGCGCGCCAACAGCGCGCCCCAAATTTGTAGCTGGCTCTTAGACGAGATGGTTTGCCGATGTCAACCTCCGGCAGGGGCCTGTCCGGTAAATTAGCGCATCAACCGGGTGAAATGACCCATCTTGCGGCCGGGGCGGGCTTCCGCCTTGCCATAGAGATGCAACACCACTTCCGGCTCGGCGAGCAGGCTCTCGGCGCGCTCGACCTCGTCGCCGATGAGGTTTTCCATCACGCAATCCGAATGTCGCGCGGCAGAGCCGAGCGGCAGTCCGGCGATTGCACGAATGTGCTGCTCGAACTGCGAGTTGGCACAGGCCGCTTCCGTCCAGTGGCCCGAATTGTGGACACGCGGCGCGATCTCGTTGACGAGCAGCGAGCCGTTTGGAAGCACGAAGAATTCGACGCCGATGACGCCGACATAGTCGAGGGCCTCGAGAATGGCGAAGGCGGCTTCGGTGGCACTCCGGGCGGTCTGCGGCGAGATCGTCGCCGGCACGGTCGAGCTGTGCAGGATGCCGCTGCTATGAACATTCTCGGCGGGGTCATAGGCCGAAAGCGCCCCGTCACGGCCGCGCGCCGCGATAACGGAAATCTCGCGGTCGAAACTCACGAAGGCTTCCAGGATCAGCGGCACGCTGCCCATCGCGGTATAAGAGCCGTTGGCGCCATCCGGCGCGGCGTTGCGGAACAGGCGCTGGCCCTTGCCGTCATAGCCCATGCGCCGGGTCTTCAGCACGCCGGCACCGCCGAAGGCGTCGAGCGCCGCGCCAAGGTCTTCGTCACTGTCGATGGCACGAAAATCAGCGGTTGGAATGCCGATGCCGTTGAGAAAGCTTTTTTCCACCACGCGGTCCTGCGACACCTCAAGCGCACGGGCCGGCGGAAAAACCGGCACCGAACGCGCAAGAAATTCGGCGGCGGAAACCGGAACGTTTTCGAACTCGTAGGTCACGACCGCGCTTGCGCGAGCCAGTTCGGCAAGCGCTGCGCTGTCGTCATAGGCGGCCACGATCTGGCTGTTGGCCACCTGCGATGCCGGACAATCGGCCTGCGGCTCGAGGATCACCGTGCGATAGCCGAGGCGGGCGGCAGCCATCGCCAGCATGCGGCCGAGCTGGCCGCCACCGATAATGCCGATCGTCGAGCCGGCGGGCAGAGGTCCGCTCATGCCTCGTCCATGGGATGGTCCGCGACCTTGGCGGTCTGCTCGGCGCGCCAGGCATCCAGGCGCTCCGCGAGTTTGTCATCGCCAAGCGCGAGCACGGCAGCGGCCAGCAGGGCCGCGTTGACCGCGCCGGATTTGCCGATGGCCAGCGTTCCGACCGGTATGCCAGCCGGCATCTGCACGATCGACAGCAGCGAATCCTGCCCCGATAGCGCCTTCGATTCGACCGGCACGCCGAACACCGGCAGCGACGTCAAAGCCGCCGTCATGCCGGGAAGATGCGCTGCACCCCCAGCGCCTGCAATCACGATCTTGAACCCTTCGGCCTTGGCGCCCTTGGCGAAATCGTAGAGCCGCTGCGGCGTGCGATGCGCCGACACGATGCGCGTGTCATGCGCAATGCCGAGCGCTTCCAGCGTCTCGGCGGCGTGGCGCATGGTTGCCCAGTCGGACTGGCTTCCCATGATGATGGCGACGTCGGCGCGCACTGTGCTCAAATCTCTGGCCTCTGCTTTGCTGGAAACAGGCTCGATAGAAATTTCTGCCAGCCGATTAGCGAAATGAACGGCGTCCGGCAAGCAGCCTTGCGATGAGAAGTGGCCTCGCCGCTAGGCGATGATGTCGGGAATCATTTTGTCTTCCAGCTGCGACAGCCGGTCTTTCAGCAGCAGCTTCTTCTTTTTCATGCGCTGAATCTGCAGCGGATCACAGGCCATCGCGATCATCGCGTTGATCGCCGCGTCGAAATCGGCGTGTTCCTGCTTAAGCTTTGCAAACTCGAGACGAATCTCAGTCTGTTCCTGATCTGACATGTCCACCGTCTGCAGAATTTCGGGTGCCCGAAAGCACCCGTAGGCATGATCGGAAGTGCAATTCCTTCCGGCGCGCAGCCCATAGCACATTTCAATCTTTCAGGAAATGCTACCACGGCACATTCGACACGCAAGCGAGATGGTGGCACACTGTCATCGTGCCGTCACAGTACGGGCCCTGCGGAGGATCCGTGTGTGGCGCAATCGAGGAAACCATGAAAGGGAGCTCCAATCATGTCTCTTGCCAACCATCTTGAAGAGTTGCAGCGGAAGCACGGCGACATCGAGCGCGAAATCGACACAGCGCTGAACCATCCATCGGTGGACGACCTCGAAATCGTGAATCTGAAGCGGCGCAAGCTGGCACTCAAGGACGAGATTGAAAAACTGAAGGCAAACCCGACCACCCACTAAAATCAGTTTTGCATAGACGCGCGCTCTGCGCGTTCTTCCGCCGGCGGTGCGGTTAGCCGCCGGGTCAGTAGGTTTTTTTATCCCTGCCAGAAATCCAGAGCGGCCTGCGACCAGATGGAGCATGGCCGCTCTGTTTGTTTGGAGCCTCCGAAAGACGCTTCACGCCTTCGGACCGATCCTGATTCAGGTCGAGATTTCCCCGCTATTCACAACCCGCCATTCACAGGCCGAAGCGACGACACCGCTCGTCAGGCTTCCCAGAACTGATCGAGCCAGACGTTTAGCTGCAAAAAGCCGCCGGCGCTGACGGCATAGACCCGCCTGGTGCCTTCGGCCGTTGCATTGACCAGGCCGGCGTCGAGCAGGACTTTCAGATGCTGCGATACGGCGGGGCGGGAGACGGGTAATCCGGACGCCAGTTCGCCGACCGTCTTGGGGCCGCGCCGCAACTCCTCCAGGAGGTGACGCCGGTTGGGATCCGCAATGGCCAGGAACGCATCGGAAAGGATCATTCCCTATTTGTGCGGTAATCCGCCGCCAATCTCAACTGCCTTGTTATTCTGCCGGTTCCGGCGGCGTGCGCGGATCGAGCCTGCCGGCTTCCGGGGTCACGCCGCGCTCGGACGGCAGCGTCTTGAAGGCCTCGCGATCTTCCACCGGCACCGGCGCGCGGCGGCTGATGCGCAGCAACGTGTAGCCGGCGAGCGAGAAATGCGCGAGCGCTGTGGCCAGGAACAGGCTCTCCGGGGTGAGATAGCCCATCAAAGCGGCACCGATGATCGGGCCGATCATCGTGCCGAAGCCGTAGAGCAGCAGCAGGCCGCCCGACACCTTGACGAAATCCTCCGGCTTGGCGTGGTCGTTGGCATGCGCCACCGCCAACGAATAGAGCGTGTAGGCGAAAGCGCCGTAGGCAGCCGTCATGGTGATGACCAATACGCCTGAGCGTGGCCCGGTCAGGAAAATCAGCACGCCGACGATCGCACACGCGAAGCCCGCCGCCGCCAGCACGAAACGCCGGTCGGTCTTGTCGGAAATGCGGCCCATCGGCAGCTGCATCGCAGCACCCGCAACCACGACAATGCTCATCATCAGCGCGATCTCGGGTGTCGAAATGCCGATTCGCGCGCCATAGACCGCACCCAGCGTGCCCCAGGCGCCATTGGCGACGCCGGTGAGGAAACAGCCGACGCAGGACACCGGCGAGTTGGCGTAGAGCCCTTTCAGGTCGAGCGAGACATCCTGCAAGGGCTGCGGCGTCGAGGCGGTCGAGACGGCGGTCGGGATCAGCGACAGGCAGAAAAAGATGCCGGCGACCATGAACAGCGAGGCCGATTTCACGTCGCCGAAGGCGACGATCATCTGGCCGGCCATGATCGAGGCATAGGTGACCATCATGTAGAGACCGAAGACGGTGCCGCGGTTCTCGTTGGTGGCTTTCTCGTTGAGCCAGCTTTCGATGACCATGAAGGCGCCGGCCATGGTGAAGCCGGTGAAGGCGCGCAGCAGGATCCAGATATACTCGTCGATCATCAGCCCGGTGAGCAGTGCGACGATCGCGCCCGAGGCGGCGAACGCCCCGAAGGCCCGCACATGCCCGGCCCTTCGAACGAGTCGCGGCGCAAAGAAGCAGCCGGCGACGAACCCGCCGGCCCAGGCCGTGCCCATCAGGCCGAGGGCGGCGGTGGAAAACCCTTCTTCCTGCCCGCGCAAGGGGAGGAGCAGGCCGTGAAGCCCCGATGCCGCCAGAAGAAACGCCGTGCCGCGCAGGAGCGAGAGGATCGGTCTGTAGGCTGCGAACATGCGTCTCCCCGGCTTTGCTTTCCGCCACCTGAAAATACCGATAATCGGGTTTTTCGACGGCGTGCTTACGACATCTTTCGACTATTTCAGCCGAAACAGTGCCTCCGCTGCATTCTTGGTGGCATCCTTCGTCTTCAGCTCGGCCTCCAGCCGCACTATCTCGGCCTGGAGCAGACTGATTCGCTCCGACAGGTCCGACACCGACAGCAGCGAAAGATCCTGCCCGAGCACATGCGCGCTCGCCGGCTTTTTCGGCTCGTCCTCGAAGATCGCCATGATTGCATCTCCCTGTTGCTTGATCCGAAAGCCCGACTTCTTCGGGCAGGATCATACGTCGGAACAAGAGCTTAGGGCAGCCGTGACGAATTGGAAGCCTCGGTTCGACGGTTTGCGCATTTGCCTGTCGTGGCGACACGCTCCATAAGGACGGGCAAGAACGTAGGCCGACACCACACCGGTGGGAAGGGAGACAAAAATGGCGAACAAGGCGGCAATTCCGGACAAGATGACGGCGGTGGCGATCTCGACGCCCGGCGGCCCGCTGGTGCTGAAGGCCGAAAGGCGCGATGTGCCCAAGCCGGAAGCGGGAGAAATCCTGATCCGCGTCAAGGCTGCCGGCGTCAACCGGCCCGACGTGCAGCAGCGCAAGGGCGCCTATCCGCCGCCGCCCGGCGCCTCCGACCTGCCCGGCCTCGAAGTGGCGGGCGAAGTGGCGGCCCTTGGCGAGGGCGTGACGCGCTGGCGCGTCGGTGACCGTGTCTGCGCCCTGACGCCCGGCGGCGGCTATGCCGAATACGCCAAGGTTCACGAAACCAACACGCTGCCTGTGCCCGCCGGCTTCACCTTCTCGGAAGCAGCCGCCCTGCCCGAAACCTTCTTCACCGTTTGGCACAATGTGTTCGAGCGCGGCGGGCTGAAGGCCGGCGAGACGCTGCTGGTCCATGGTGGCTCCTCGGGCATCGGCACTACAGCGATCCAGCTTGCCTCGGCCTTCGGCGCCTATGTCATCACCACAGCCGGCAGCGCCGAGAAATGCGAAGCCTGCCTGAAGCTCGGCGCCGACCGCGCCGTGAACTACCGCGAGGAGGATTTCGTTGAAGCGGTCAAGGAAGCGACCGAGGGGCGCGGCGCCAACGTCATCCTCGACATGGTCGGCGGCGATTATGTCGCCCGCAACTACAGTGCAGCCGCCGTCGAAGGCCGCATCGTCCAGATCGCCACGCAGGGCGGCGCGGTGGCGAGCGCCGACTTTTCCAAGCTGATGGTCAAGCGGCTCACCCATACCGGCTCGACCATGCGGCCCCGCCCGATCGAAGTGAAGGCGCAGATCGCCGCCGGCCTGGAAGCGCAGGTCTGGCCGCTTCTCGCCAGCCGCCGCGTCGCCCCGGTGATGGACATGATCTTCCCCCTGACCGACGCCTGGCGCGCCCATGAGCGCATGGAGGAAGGCGAGCATATCGGCAAGATTGTGCTGGATGTGGGGTAACGCGGCGTTTCCCTCCCCCTTGAGGGGAGGGTGGCGGCGAAGCCGTCGGGTGGGGTCGCTGCGGCAGTGCTCGACGTTCCTTTTGCGCCGAGTGCTGCATGAACGACCCCCTCTGGCGCTTTGCGCCATCTCCCCCTCGAGGGGGGAGAAGACGCCGGCGCTCCTCACCGCTTCCCGCTCGCCAGCCTATGCGCGAACAGGATCATGCCGACCACCAGTTTCTCCGCACTCTCCGGCAAGGGCACGTCGCACAGCGTAGCCTTGCTCACCCCCGAAGCCGAGCAGCAGCGCCCGGCGATGCGGCACTCGCGCCGCTGGCAACGGAAATGCGCACCCTCCAGCGAAGCAGCGATGCTCCAGGCAAGCACCAGCCCATCGGACAGCGGTTTCGGCGCAGGCTTGCCGTCGATCATGACGGCTGGACGAGGCTCGGCTCTCTTGCGCGCGGCGCGGCGGTGCATGTTAGGAAATTCGGTCATGCGAAAAAATCCTCCGTTGGGGAAACTCCGGGCATGGTGAACAGGCCCGCGCCTCGAACGAGGCCGGGATGAAGTGGGAAAGCGGACGCATGGCTTGCGCCTGTCTTTTTATGTTTATGTGACGCTTGCCATGCGCCCGCCGACGCTCTTGTCCCGCTCAGTCGCCTCCACATTCGCGTGGCCAGCCGTAGCTAAGACCCGGGCTTAGGGGTTCATCACCCAGCAGCACCACCGTAGTGCCACCAGCCCGGACGCCGTCCCCTCCACGCTCATCCGGTTCATGACCCGCGTTCCCGTGAGGGCGACGCCGAGATTATGCGGGTAGCGTTTGGGGTGGGGAAAAAGATCTTTCCAACCGGCAGAAACGCCCGAAAGAACCTCGAACATTTTCAAAGGGATGGCTCGCAGCCGCAGCTAAAAAACAACGAAAACCGCGCCGAAAGGCATGAAACTTTTCCACCCTGCGAAAAGTTCGTTTTCCTATATTCTCGTCAAATACTCATGGGAAACTCATAAATATTTTTAACTCCAAAAAAGTCGAAATCAAATTTAAACATGTAAAGCCGCAATTAAACCTCAATTGACAACTAAGAAAATTACATCGATTTTTTGGGCCAGGTTTGGCTTTTGCGGGCGCAAAGATTTTCGGCGCGCCAATCTCTTCCAGATTTCCGATAGATATAAGCCGGCGATAACGATCGCTGCGCGGGTTTTTCTTTGCGAGGGCAGACCAATGGCCTCGACACGCACCAGGCATTCAATCGTGCACTTCTCGGCGCCTTTCGCGCTGCGGGGTCAGCCGGCGATATCCTCTGCCGGTCGCTCGAGCCGCTTGCCGCAGATCGATTCCGGTGAATTCGACGCTGCATTGCGCCAGGACGAGGAACAAGCCTGATCGCTACCCCGCATGCGCTTGGCATGCGGCTGACAAAGAACGGGCAAGGACATGTCTAACCATCGTTTCGTCATCGACCAGCTGGTTCGCCTCAAAGGTGGGCTTGGCCTGTCACCGACGACGGCGGAGGTCTACCGCATTACCGGCACTCTGCCGGAAAGAAACAATTCGCCTCAATACCGCATCCGCAACGACGAAGAGCGTTACGAGCGCGTGACGACGGAAGACAGCATCGAGGCATGCGAGGCCAATCCGGTTTCACAGGAGCCCGTGCAGTGAAAGGAGATATTCGCCATGGCGAAACAGCAACGCAGTAATCGTGAATCCAGGAAGCCCAAGAAGGAAAAAGTGACGGCGAAGGTGGAAACGTCGTCCGGCTCACAGGTCAAGGCTGCCACCAGCGATCTCATGCGCAAGCCGCACAAGATGTGAGCGTCGCGGAAGCCGATCCCTTCGACTGCTGCGCCTTAACGAAAGAAAGACAACGATGCCCGATGTGAACGCGATACCTGTCGTGAAGATGCCCGTCATGAAAACGAGGTTTCTGACGAAACTGCCGGAGCCGGGACAGAGAATGTCGGCCGAGCAGTGGAAGCGTTACGAAAAGGACGCGGCAGCCAGACGCAAGAGAGCCGACAGCGACGGCACGCTGCGGCGCATGCGGCAGCTCGTTGAGAACAGCCGATTACTTTAGGGTCCATTGCCATGGCATTGCAATTTCCCAACCGCAGCCGGAGCTATGACGACACCGCCCGGCGCATCCGCTTCAGCGGCTATGACGGCATGGCCGAGATTGCCTTCTTCATGGAAGCAGGCGCATTTTTCCCGCCGGCGGCAGCGGCCACCGAAAGCGAGCTTCTTGCGGCTTTCGACGAGGCCCGCACTTCCGTTTACGAGGCCGCCCAGAAGGCCTATGCCCGCGATCGCAAGAACCGGCACATATTGACATCCGCCGATCTCAGATAGTCTCTTCCGTCTCGGCCGGCCGGCGCTGTCACCGCGACCTTGCGGGTCCGGAAATCAGGCTGTTCCCCAATTCCCTATATGTTAGAGCATGTCGCGCAATGAAGTTCGACTGCGGGGATTCGCGTGACGACAGCTTTCCGTTTTTGCTTGCTGGCAGCAGGCCTCGCCGCATTGCCGACCCTTGCCCGCGCCGACTGGAAGGCGGTCGAAAAGGTGCAGACCTATGGCGTCACGGGCAAAACCGGGCCCGAGCTTTATGAATCCATCGGCCTGAACGGACCCAAGGTCAGCGTCGGGCGCACCATTGCCCTCACCAATTTCAAGCTGACCTGGCGCAGGGATTACCGTCCGCAAAGCGACGGCAGCTGCATGCTGGCATCGGCGCAGCCAAACCTCGTGATCACCTACACATTGCCCAAACCGGCCGCAAAGCTCTCAAGCCCCATGAAGGAGCACTGGGACGTCTTCGCCGAGGGCCTGCGCAGGCACGAGCTGGTGCATGGCCAGCGCATCAAGGACATGGTGACGGAGATCGTCGCCTTCAGCGTCGGTTTTTCCGCACCAAAGGACCCTGGCTGCAAGAAGATCAGGGTCGAGCTGACGAAGCTGCTGGCGGCCGCTTCGCAGGCGCAACGCCAGCACAGCCGCGATTTCGACCGCGTCGAAATGAGCGATGGCGGCAATGTCCACCAGCTCATCCTGCGGCTGGTGAACGGGCAGTAGCGCGCCACGAGCCCGCCGGCGCCGATCACATTTTCCGTGTTCTTTGACGCCTCGCTTCACGATCTCGCGATTGGGCACGTGAACGCTTGTTGGCGTGACGGCGTGGCCATAAGTTGGGCGTTGCAACCCAATTCGAATAACGCCGGTTCCCCACCGGCGAAAATGCTACGCGATAGCCAGCTCAAACATAAGGAGAGCAAGCCATGGTCGCTTTCACACTCAATGGTGAAGCCAAAACGCTCGACGTCGATCCGGACATGCCTCTGCTCTGGGCGCTCCGCGACGTCATCGGGCTGACGGGAACGAAATTCGGCTGCGGCATGGCCCAATGCGGCGCCTGCACGGTCCATATCGACGGCACCGCGACGCGCTCGTGTCAGACCAGCGTCAGCGACATCGAAGGCGCCTCGATCACCACGATCGAAGGCGTGTCCGGCAAGGTCGGCGAGACGGTGCAGGCCGTGTGGGCCGAGATGGACGTGCCGCAATGCGGCTACTGCCAGTCCGGCCAGATCATGTCGGCAACCGCCCTTCTGGCCGAGACGCCGAAACCCACCGACGACGACATCGATTCGGCGATGAGCGGCAATCTCTGCCGCTGCGCCACCTATCACCGCATCCGCGCCGCGATCCACGAAGCCGCGCACCGGCTGGAGGCATGACCATGTTGCAATTTCGTATGAAGAAAGAAGCCGTTCAGACGACGCGCCGCCAGTTCCTCATCGGCACGGCGGCAGCTGCCGGTCTCGCCGTCGGCTACCGGCTGCTCGCCACTGAGCCGGCACTCGCGCAATCGGCACCCGCCGCTGCAGCGGCCAATCCGTTCCAGGCCTATGTCGAGGTCACGCCCGACAACAAGATCATCATCCATTCCTCGCAGTTCGAGATGGGGCAAGGCTCCTATTTCGGCATCGCCACGCTGGTGATGGAAGAACTCGACGGTGACTGGGCGCAGGTCGATGTCATCGGCGGCGCCGGCAACACCGCGCTCTACGGTAACCTCGCCTGGGGCGGGGCCATGCAGGGCACCGGCGGCTCCACCTCCATGACTTCGTCATGGGAACGCTACCGCAAGGCGGGCGCTGCGGCGCGGACCATGCTGGTGGCTGCCGCCGCCAAGACCTGGAACGTGCCGGCGGGTGAAATTACCGTCGCCGGCGGTGTCGTCTCGCATGGCACCGACAAGCGCGCCAGCTTCGGTGAACTGGCGCAGGCGGCAGCTGCCTTGCCGGTCCCCGAAGTCGTCGAACTGAAGCCGCGTGAAAAATGGACCCAGATCGGCTCGGACAGCCTCAAGCGCTACGATTCGCACGGCAAGACCAACGGCACCCAGACTTACACGATCGACCTGAAGATGGATGGGCTGGTGACGGCCGTGATGATCCATCCGCCGAAATTCGGCGCCGAGGTCGAGAGTTTTGATGCCGCCAAGGCCAAGGCGCTCGACGGCATTGTCGATGTGGTGCAGACGCCGCGCGGCATCGCCGTGGTCGGCACCAACATGTGGACCGCGATGAAGGGCCGCGATCTGGTCGAGGTGAAGTGGAACGAGGCGAAGGCCGAGAACCGCGGCACCGCCGAGATCATGGCCGAGTACAACAAGGCAGCCGACGGCCCCGGAGCAGCCACCGCCCGCAATGACGGCGATGCGGCGGGCGCACTGGCAAGTGCCGCCAAGGTGGTCGAGGGGCATTACGAGTTCCCCTATCTCGTCCACGCTTCGATCGAGCCGCTCAACGCGGTCGCCCGCGTCAATGAGGACGGCACCATCGACGTCTGGGGCGGCCACCAGATGCCCGACATCTATCAGGCGGCAGCAGCCCAGGTCGGCGGCACGACGCCGGACAAGGTGAAGCTGCATGTGATGAAGACCGGCGGCAGCTTCGGCCGCCGCGCGGTCGCCGATGCCGACCTGATCGTTGAGGCGGTCGCAACCGCGAAGGCGCTCGGCCCCGGCAAGCCGGTAAAGGTGCAGTGGACGCGCGAAAACGACATGCGCGGCGGACGCTACCGTCCGGCCTATGTCCACGCCATCAAGGCCGGGCTCGACAAGGACGGCAAGATCGTCGCCCTGCAGGACCACATCGTCGGCCAGTCGATCATGAACGGTTCGCCGTTTGCGGCAATGATGAAGGACGGCATCGACCCGACCTCGGTCGAGGGCGCATCGAACCTGCCCTACGCGATCCCGAACATGAAGATCGAGTTGACGACGAGCGACGTGAATATCCCGGTGCTGTGGTGGCGTTCGGTCGGCTCGACCCACACCGCCTATGTCATGGAAACCTTCATCGACGAACTCGCCGCCGCTGCCAACCGCGACCCGGTCGAGTTCCGCCTGTCGATGCTGGAAAACCATCCGCGCCATGCCGCCGTGCTGAAGCTGGCCGCCGAGAAGGCCGAATGGGACAAGCCGCTGCCGGAAGGCCGCTTCCGTGGCGTGGCGCTGCATGAAAGCTTCTCGACCTTCGTCGCCGAAGTGGTGGAGATCACCTACAAGGGCGGCAGCGACTTCACCGTCGACCGCGTCGTCTGCGCCGTCGATTGCGGCACCGCGATCAACCCGGACCAGATCCGCGCCCAGATGGAAGGCGGCATCGGCTTCGGGCTCGGCGCGATCCTGCAGGAAGAGCTGACGCTGACGGGTGGCGTCGTCGACCAGGAGAACTACGACACCTACACGCCGCTGCGCATCGACCAGATGCCGCGCATCGAGGTGCATATCGTACCCTCGACCGAGCCGCCGACGGGCGTCGGCGAACCCGGCGTGCCGCCGATCGGCCCGGCCGTCGGTAATGCGCTGCGGGCAGCCACCGGCAAGACCATCCGCAAGCTGCCGCTGATCAAGAACCTGTCGGCGTAGTTCGACGCAAGACATGCAAACGGCCGCGATGAGAATCGCGGCCGTTTTGTTTTTCTGGATGCAGGCCCCTCTCCGTCTCGGCTTCGCCGAGCCACCTCTCCCCATTTCATGGGGCGAGGAACCTGGGTTCTGGGAGGCTGCAACACTTCAGGACTTGGGTTCCTCGCCCCTGCGAAGCGGGGGAGAGGTGGCTCGGCGAAGCCGAGACGGAGAGGGGGCTATGCGCCTAGCACGAAATAGTATCCTCGCGCACCAGCAACGAACACCCTACCCCGCAGCAGACCCGGCAGAAGGCGCACGCACGCCGGCGGGCATCGCCTCTTCGGCGACATCCCCCATCACTCTGTCACGGCCGGCATCCTTGGCCATGTAGAGGCGCTTGTCGGCCACTGCGAAGAGTTCACCAAGGCTCGTCTTGCCGGCATCGACCGTCGCAACCCCGATGCTGACGGTGAGGCTGACGGGACCCGTTTCGCTTGCGGCGCGGATCGACTGGCGGATGTTCTCGCCGAGCAGCCGGGCGACATTGTGCGGCAGCGGGCACAGGATGGCGAATTCCTCGCCACCGATGCGGAAGACATGATCCTGCACGCGCACCGCGCCGGTCAGGTTTTCGGCGATCCATTTCAGCACGCGGTCGCCCTCGGCATGGCCGAAGCGATCGTTGATGGATTTGAAGTGATCGACATCGACGATCAGCAGCGTCAGCGGCGTACCGGTCTTGACGCTCGCCGTCACGGCCTGCTCGCCCATGGTCTCGAAGCGGCCGCGGTGAAGAAGGCCGGTGAGGCTGTCGCGCCCGGCGAATTCGACCAGTTTTTCGTAGCGCTCGCGATAGGTCAGCGTCTCGAAAACGTCCGACAGACCGCGCTGGGGGCGCAGGCTCGGCCGCTCGAACCAGCGGAGATAGCCGACCGTCATGGCGCTGAAGACGAGGCCGGCGCCCATCTTGGCGATCCAGCCGCCAACCAGCACCGAGGGCGGCGCGCCGGTGACGATGTGCAGCACCGAATAGAAGCCGAGCTGGTCGAAGGTGAGCACGAGGCAGACGCTGACGGCGATGCGCGCGAACAGATGCTGGCCCAGGCTGCGCCCAAGCCGCTCGTAGAGAAGAATGATGGCGATGGCGTCTATAAAGAGCAGCGTCGTGCCCCAGACCATCAGCCAGCCCATTTCATCGAGGAAACCGATGTCGGGCGACTGGCCGGTGGGAAGATCGGCCACCTGATGCTGGCGCAGTATGAGGCCGAGGCCGACCATCAGGAAATTGCCGATGAGAAGGCCGTAGATCGGCTGCCTGACGGTGGCGGCATCCTCCTTCATGTAGAGCAGCAGAAGCATCACCAGCTTGCCGGAGAACATCACGGTGGAGCCGGGCGAAACCATGCCGAAGGGCAATTCGATGTAGAAGACGCTGGCCAGATAGGTCTCGAGGAAATGCATGACGCCGAGCGCGCAGACGAACAGGCCGAGGCCGACGCGGGCGCGCAGGCGAAACAACGCTGCCATGACACCGAAATAAAGAACCGCCTCGGCCAGAAGCAAAAGACTATTCGCCACGTCCACCCACCCAACTCAAGACGCGGTCAGCGTCCAAACCACCATTCTTTGTGACGATTAATGGTTAATCCGCCCTTTCTTTGGTGCAAGGCAAATAAAAATGGCCGCAACCGAGTTTAGGGTCGAGACCTGTTACCAGAGATTTATGTTGCAATGCAATAAATGCATTCCCGCCATGCAAAAGCGTCTGTTCAAGTCGGATCGGGGCATTCCCATCTACAGGTTACCGAAACAATGGAGGCTACCATGAACCCGATCCGCACTTTCCGTAACTGGCGCCGCTACAGCGAAACCGTCCGCGAACTGAGCCGTCTTACCGATCGCCAGCTTGGCGATCTCGGCATCAACCGTGGCAACATCGCAAGCATCGCCCGCACCTCGATCTAACGCGATCGAAAGCAGAGCCGGCCTAGTAGGGATTGTTCATCCCGCCGGTTCCGAGCCCGCCGGACCCTGTCCGGCGGGTTTTGTCGTTCTTGGCTTGGGCCGGCTTGGCGACATGAAAATTGTCACCGCGCACTTCTGCCGACCATTGCGATAATCGTCTCGAAAAGCTCGTCCTGCGCCTGCGCGGCGGTGATTTCTCCGGTAGCGGCAGCATTGGACAGCGCCTCGGCCGCCCCGAGCATCGCCCAGAGACCAGCCGACGCAACGGCACGACCGCCCGCGAACGGACTGAGCGCGACGCGGCATTTCTCGATGAATGCCGCCTGATAGTCGCGTTTGATCTTTTCGAGTTCTGGCGAACCCGCCAGCGCCGCGGTCACTCCAGGTATCTCGCGCCCCTGGAGAAGCACGCAGTCGACATAGGACGATGCGATAACCCCGGCCCTGCTCGCCAAATTCGGCTCGCTTGCCTGAAGTGCGGCGTCCATGAGCGCTGTTTGGCGTGCATCGTATTCCCGATAGAGCACCGCCAGCAGCCCGTTGCGCGTACCGAAATGATCGTACACGACCGGCTTCGTGACATTCGCCCGCTCGGCGAGCCACCCAAGCGTCAAGGCGTCCGTTCCCTCTTCCCGAACCACCCGCCATGCAACATCCAGAAGCTGGCGATGCCGATCCTCCCGCGACAGGCGACGACGCGGCGGCGAGTTGGAACCCTGTTCATTCGTTTTGGTGCTTGACATCGCTATATACCAAAAGTAACTTACTAAAAGTATATAAGCCTCATTCATCAACTGCAATCATTCAGCCGGAGCTTTCAACATGCACGCGCTCATCGTCGTCGCGCATCCCGATCCCAAATCGCTCACCCATAGCGTCGTCGCGCATGTCGCCGAGGGCTTGTCCCTGTCCGGCCCCGGCAATTCCTTCGAAATTGCCGACCTTTCGGCGGAAGCTTTCGATCCGAGGTTCAGCGCGACCGATATCGCGGTTCACCTCAGGCAGACGCCGATCTCTGCGGACATTGCCGCCGAGCAGGCGAGGATCGATCGCGCAGACGCACTTGTCCTGGTCTATCCGGTCTACTGGTGGTCGATGCCGGGGCTTCTCAAGGGATGGATCGACCGCGTGTTCACAAACGGCTGGGCCTACGACGAAGGCCCGGACACCAAGCCGGCAAAGAAGCTTCGCCATCTGAAAGTTCATCTGGTCGCCATCGGAGGCGCCAACCTGCGAACCTATGCGCGACATGGCTATTTCGGCGCGATGAAGACGCAGATCGATCATGGCATCTTCGACTATTGCGGCGCTAGGGTGGTAACGTCCGAACTCCTGCTGCCATCGGAAACGCAGGATATGAGTTCTCATCTGGACACGGCCCGCGCCATTGGCCGCAATCTCTTCGATGCATCAGGGCAACGCCTAATGGCCAACGTAGCATGAGCGCGTGGCCTGCCGTATCCAACAAAAACGGCCGCAGCTTTCGCCGCGGCCGTTTCGTTGCCGGCTAAGTTTCCGCAATCAGTTGATCGCCGCGATATTGCCCAGGCGCAGGAACAGGGTTTCGCCCGAGGAGTCGTCGACGCCGTCATTGTCGGTGACGACATAGGCGTCGCCATTGGCGTCGATGGCAAAACCTTCGACCTTGTCGACGACATAGCCGTTGGTGGCGGCCTTCAGGTCGGGCACGAGGTCGCGCACCAGCGTCTTTTCGACCAGCGGCAGCTCGCCGTCGAGCTTGGCCGGCTTGAAGGCGTCGAGCGAAACGGACTGGACGCTCTTCAGCCTGGCTTCCGCGCCGATCAGGTTGTCGCGCTCGATGATGTAGAGCTTGCCGTCATGGGCGGTGATTTCCGACAGGCCTACCCAGCCCTTTTCGGTCTTTTCGAGCGGGTAGCGCACGCCCGACCATTCCTTGGCCTTTGGCTTGTAGGCGAGCAGCTTGACCTGGTCTTTCGGATCGTCGGCCCATTCACGCTGCACGGCCATGACCAGTGTCAGGTCGTCGCCCTCGCCGATGGTGGTGATGCCTTCATAGCCGAAGCGGCCGTCCTTGCCGAGGAGTTCGGCGGGAAGCGGGATTTCCTGCTTGATCTCGCCCTTGGCGTTGACCTTGTAGATCGCGTTTGCCGTCAGCTTGGCGGCATCGCCTTCCGAGGCCAGCCAGAAACCGTCATCGCCGTCCGACGCGATACCTTCGATGTCGAGCTTCTGGGCCGGCGCGCCGTCGCGAGTGACGACCAGCTTGTTGGTGATGACAGCAGGTGTCTTGGTGGCGTCGATGGTGAAGATCGACGGCTGCGAGCGGTAGACCGAATCCGACACGGCATAAAGCTTGCCGGCTTCCCTGGGGTCGGCGGCGAGGCCGGAGAGCGCGCCCCAGCCGATCGGCTTGCCGTCTTCGGCGGTGCTGGAAACGATCATTGGGTAGGCGGCCGGGCCTTCGCCCATTTCATAGACCATGACATGCGAGCGCACGCCGCCATCCTCGACCAGATCGGTCTCGTTGGCGGTGACGAGCAGGTTGCGCGAGGGGATGGCGACCAGACCTTCCGGGCCGATGCCCGAGGGCAGCAGCTGGACGAATTCCGGCTCGGCGCCGGTGTCCTTGTAGACGGCGATCATCGAGGCGCGCTCGCTGGCGATGAAGATGTACTGCGCGTCGCCGAATTTGGCGACTTCAGCGCCTTCCAGCTCGACGCCCTTCTTGTTGCGCTTTTCCGGGTAATGGCCGGCGGCGGCGATCTTCATTTCGAGCGACGGGCCGGATTCGTAGAGCACCTTGCCGGTCTTGTCGAAGATGGTGAAGGAGCGCGAACCGCCCTTGTAGTCGCCTTCATTGGCGATGACGAAACGGTCGTTGTCGAGCCACTTGATGGCGTCGGGCTCGCGAGCCACGCCCTTCATGCTGCCGGTGAAGTTCAGCGCGCCGTCCTTCTCGGTGTCGATGCCTTCGAGATCGACCGTGCCGGCGGAGAAATGCGCCGTGACCTTGCCGGTCTCGGCATCGACGATGGCGATGTGGTTGTTTTCCTGCAGCGTGACGGCGATTTCATTGGCGTCGTTGAAGTCGACGAATTCCGGCTCCGGGTCTTCCGGGGCGATTTCCGACAGGCCGGTCATATCGACGGTCTTGATGGTGGCGCAGTCGGGCGTGCCGTCCTTCAGCGAAACGATCTTCAGGAAGCCGGCCGGAAGCTGCGGCAGCTCGCCATCGTTCAGCTCCTCGTCGCGCTCGTTTTCGATGGCGATGGCCGCGAACTTGCCGTCCTTGCTGACGGCGACGGAATCGGGCTGGCCGCCGAGGTCGCAGGTGGCTTCGATCTTCCTGGTGGCGGCATCGATGACGGTGAGGTTGCCCGAAGGCTTGGCCTTGCTCTCGGAGGTGTTGACGCCGGCGAGCACTTTCGTGCCGGCGAAGACGACGGAGGTCGGCTCGCCATCGATCTTGACGATGCCGCCGGCCTTCGGTGCTTTGGCGTCGGAAATGTCGACGAAGCCGACCGCGCCGAGCGGGCTGTCGGAATAGACCAGCGTCTTGCCGTCTTCGCTCGCCTTGATGATTTCCGACGAGGTCGGTGATTTCTGGTCAATGTCGGAAGGCAGGTTCGAGGCGACCGGGAAGGAGGCGACGCGGTTGAAGAAACTGTCGGCATGGGCCGGCAACGAGACCGAAGCGGCAAGTGCCGCCGTGAGTATCAAAAGGCGGGAGTGACGGGGCATCATGGACCTCTCCTGGTTGATGTTTCCATGCTGCTTTGGGCGATCGATATTTCAGCGCGATGACGGAGGCGTGACAGTTCGATGACAACGAACCGTCATCGAAGGCCGATGCGAAGTTTTCTTGCTCCCGGCCGCGAACAAGGTTATATACGCCTCGAATTTCCCAATTCCGGTGGTCTGAACCACCGCCCGCGCACAAGGGACGCGGGCGAACGAGAGGATATTATCTGATGGCCAACACGCTTCTGATGCCCAAGGCGACCGCAGTCTGGCTGGTCGACAATACAGCGCTTTCCTTCGAGCAGATCGCCCAGTTCTGCGGCCTGCATCCGCTCGAAGTGAAGGCGATCGCCGATGGCGAGTCCGCGCAGGGCATCAAGGGCATGGACCCGATCATGACCGGCCAGCTCACCCGCGAAGAGATCGCCCGCGGCGTGAAGGACCCCAACCATCGCCTGAAGCTTTCCGAGCCGAAGGTGCGGGTGCCCGAGAGCAAGCGCAAGGGGCCGCGCTACACGCCGCTGTCCAAGCGCCAGGACCGCCCCAACGCCATTCTGTGGCTGGTGCGCAACCATCCCGAGCTGAAGGACGCACAGGTATCGCGCCTCGTCGGCACGACCAAGGCGACCATCGAGCAGATCCGCGAGCGCAAGCACTGGAACTCCGCCAGCCTGCAGCCGATGGACCCGGTGACGCTGGGCCTGTGCTCGCAGATCGACCTCGACATCGAAGTGCAGCGCGCCTCCAGCGGCCGCCCGGCGGCCGCGCCTACCGGCGACACGCTGCTGCCGGCTTCGATGACCGAAAGGCTGGAGCCGAGGGTCGAAGCCGTGGCCGACGAGGACAAGGAACTCGACGCCAACGCCGTCTTCGCCAAGCTCTCGGCGCTGAAGTCCAAGACCCCCGACGAGGACGAAGACGACCGTCCCTGATTGCAAGGCATATCAGCCCGCAATCGATGGATTCAAAGGCCCCGCAAGCGGGGCCTTTTTCATGGCAGGACCGGATACCGACCGCATGAGCGCAGCACTGTTCCGTTTTTTGCGAGGGCCACTTCTCCTCGCATGGCTGATGCTGGCATGCGTCACCGCCTTTGCAGCCGAAACGCCGCCTCAGAAAACGAAAATCCCGACGCCGGCAGGCAATGTCCTTGTCGAAAAATATGGCGCAGCCGGCGGATCGACGCGACCTGCGATAATCCTGCTCAGCGGAAGCCGGGGATTGGCCGCGCCTGCCTATGGCGAGCTCGCGCGCAAGTTCCAGGCGGCAGGAATGGATGTCTTTCTCGTGCACTATCTGACGCGGGAAGACATTGACACGATCGAGCAGGCCGGCGGCGTATCGGCGCGCAAGCGATATTACGACAAACGCCTTCCGGATTGGATCTCATCGGTTCGAGCCGTCGTCGCGTTTCTGAGGAGGGACCCCCTATACGGCGACAAAATAGGTTTGCTCGGCATATCGCTTGGCGCGAATGTTGCCGCAGCGACTGCCGCAAATGCTTCCGGCGTAAGCGCCCTTGTGCTGGTCGATGGCGGTTTTCCCGAAAGCCATGCAGGCCAGGTGCGGTCGATCCCGCCGCTCCTGTTGATATGGGGGAGCGCCGATCAGGTGTTTCCGCTGTCGACCGGACACAACCTGCAAAGGACGGCGGCTGCCTTGGGCGAGACTGCTATTCTCGATATCTACGACGGCGCCCGGCACGATTTCTTCATTCGACCGGGCCATCAGGCGCAAACCGCCCGCGAGCGCGTCGCGAGGTTTCTGCTGGAGCGTCTTGCCCTGAAACCTTAGGAGCTGCGGTGCCCGCCTCTGCCGCTCACATTCGTTCGCCGGGCAACTGGCTGGCCTGCTTCACCCAGTCGGCGAACCGGGCCTCGTCGAACGGGTCGTCCTCGTGGATGTCGAGATAGCGCACATCCTTCTGCTTGGACGTGCCGGGCGGAAGAGGATGCAGGGCAGCGCCTTTAAAGAAGGCGACCTTGATGTACCTGGTCATGCAGTGAAAGCTGAGAAACCAGTTTCCGCTCTCGACGCCGTAGAAAGGCGAGTTCCATTTGACGGCCTTGCTGACGCCGGGGACGATGCGTTCGATGAGCGCGTCGAGACGCCGCCCAAGGTCGCTTTTCCAGCCCGGCATGGCCGCTATATAGGCCTGCACCGGGGCGTCTCCGTATCCCTTGGCGATCTGCGGGTTGCCGCCGGAAAGAAGCACGACCTTGCTGGGCCCCGGCTTTGGTACGGGTTTTCGCGGCTTGGCGGGTGCCTTCGGCGATGTGCCGGACTTTTCATCGGCCATTATGTTCACGCCTCGCCGGCGGTGCCTTGGCCACTGCGCCATCTGACGGCATAGGGCAGCGCGAACAAGTACAGCCCGGTGAGCAGGAGCAAGGCGAGCGGGAACAGCGGCAGGAAATACACCCACTGGACGGGCTCCTTCCCCACGCCCAATGCGATGAAGATGGCGGCGACGATCACCGTGAAGATGATCGACGTCCAGCGGTGGAGCTGCCGAATCCAAAAATTCCACTTCATGAGATCCTCCTTTCACATGGGTAAAGCTTGGCAGCGCGCTTCAATCGGGCCGTGCCAGGACCTGCTCCAGGGCTGCAAAGAACCTTTGCCAGCCAACCGTGGCGCCCCGGTAGTAAGGCTGCTGATCCGGCCGGAAGCCTGTCTGCTCCATGCGCAGGCGCGTCCCCGTGCTCGTCGGAATGAGCGACCATGTAACGACGCTTTCGAGATCCTTGGTCTCCCAGGTGTAGGACAGCTTCCTGTTCGGCTCGACTGTCTGTACTCGACAATCCACGCTGCCCCAGTCTGCGCTGAGATTGAAACGGTGATCCAGAACCGGCTTGAAATCGTTCTTCATCAGCCACTCCTCGATGAGGTGCGGCTGGGTGAGCGCGCGCCAGATCTTTTCCGGCGCAAAAGGCACCTCCCGTTCGACAATGACGGAGAGTGTTTCGATCGCTGTATTACTCATTGATCCATCCTTTTGAGCAGGTCTTCCAAATCGTCGAACCGGTCTTGCCAAAACCCGCCCATCTGGTTTGTCCAGTCGATCAACGGGGCCAGGGCGCCGAGCTGCGCGCTGTAATGCGTCTGGCGGCCTTCGTGGCGGTCGTGCACCAGCCCGGCCCGCTTCAGAACCCCGAGATGCTTTGATACGGCAGGTTGCGAGACTCCGGCCTGGGCCGTCAGGGCGACCACCGTCTGGGCTCCGTCGCGGCACAGCCGCTCAAAGATGGCCCGCCGCGTCGGATCGGCGAGCGTTCTGAAAAGGACATCGTGGGGCTGCGTCATCGCCATCCATAACTCTCTGGCTATTGATTGAAATCAATAACCGCCGAGATATGGATAAGTCAAGCGATGCCTTTAAACCTCGAACCGTTCAGGCTATCTTTTCGCGCTTTCTCGGCACGACGTTCTAGCGACGGCCCACGGGCATGATCGGCATGCGGCCGCCGCCATGCATGCCCTGGGAGCCGCCTGTCGAAAAGGCCGGGAACGCATGGCCGGGGAAACCCGAGCCATGATGATGCGGCGGTGGTGGCATGTGGTGGCAGCGCCAGCCGCAGCGGACTCCGCCGTCGAATGCAAAGCCGTCGTAGCCGTCATAGTAGCCCAGTGGCGCGTAGGCGGCGTAGCCGGGTCCGTAGACATCTTCCGTTACGCAGCCCGCCAGCGGTGCCAACAGGCCCAGTGAAAGTAGCAAGGCCATACGCATAGTCCTTACCTCCTGATGTAGGCAAAGATTGCGCCCCGATGGTGCTACAACTGTGATGATGACGGGGCTGGGACAATCACGAACCGATCAAATTTGCGGTGTTGGAGCGTGTGGTTTCAGGGCCTTAAGCGGCTCGGGATCGGCTCTGAGCTTGACATCGAGATACTAAACGTAACAATAAAAGTTACATGACTAGAAACGACGATCTCCCTAGCGTACCCGAAAGAGATGCAGCCGCTTTCAACGCCGCCCATGCGCGTTCCTATGCGGAGGGGCCGCCGCGTCAGGTGCCCGGCTTCGCCGGCCTGCATCGCATGACTTCGATGCTCCTTTCGGAGCGTGTCCCCTCGGACGGCCGCGTTCTGGTCCTCGGGGCGGGCGGCGGCCTTGAGTTGAAGGCTCTCGCCGACGATCATCCCGGCTGGACGTTCGACGGCGTCGACCCGTCGGCCGATATGCTTCGGGTGGCCGAGCAGATCGTGGGGCCGCACGCCGAGCGCATGCGCCTTCACGAGGGCTACATCGATGCCGCGCCGGGAGGACCGTTCGACGGCGCCGCCTGCCTGCTGACGCTCCATTTCGTTCCCCGCGACCAGCGCATCGAGACACTCCGGCAGATTCACCGCCGCCTGGCACCGGGCGCACCCTTCGTCGTCGCTCACATCAGCTTTCCGCAGACTGAACCCGAGCGGTCGATGTGGATTGACCGCCACATTGCATTCGGTGGAAGCGACCCCGCCAACGCAGAGAACGCCCGGCGGGCGATCGGCACCAGGCTGTCCATTCTGTCGCCCGAGGAAGACGAGGCGATGTTGCGCGACGCCGGCTTCTCGGGCATCAGCCTGTTTTATGCAGGGCTGAGCTTCAGGGGCTGGGTGGGCTACGCCTAGGCCAACCAGTCAGCCCCACGACCCGGCGATCTGCCGCGTCGTCACGTTGAGGCGGTTGAAGACGTTGGTGGTGGCGATCGACAGGATCAGCGCCGACAGCGCCCGCTCGTCATAGTGACGGGCGGCCTCTTCCCAGATGTCGTCCGGCACCGGATCTGCCCGGTCACTGAGCCGCGTGACGGCTTCGGTGAGCGCGAGTGCTGCGCGCTCAGAATCGGTGAAATAGGGCGCGTCGCGCCAGGCCGCGACGGCAAATAGCCGCTCGTCCGTCTCGCCCGCCTTCTTGGCCGATTTCGCGCCCATGTCGACGCAAAGGCCGCAGCCATTGATCTGGCTGGCGCGCAGATGTGCGAGTTCCAGCGTCTTGGCCGGCACGTCGCCCTTTTCCGTCGCTGCCTTGAGCGCCAGAATGGCCTGCATGGCATTGGGGATGATCGCTGCCGGGTTCTTCATACGGGATTGCATTGTCGGTCTCCTCTAGTGTCTTTTGCGCTTCGATCTGACGGGCCCGGACCGTCTCGTCACATTGGCCGGGTTTCGTTCGTCATGGCCATGACGGACCGCAAGGAGGAAACGTGACAGATGACCGAAGAAAAATTTCTGGCTGATCGCTTCGAGGCAAATCGCGCCCATCTGCGGGCAGTTGCCTACCGCATGCTTGGCTCGCAGAACGAGGCAGACGACGCAGTGCAGGAAGCCTGGCTGCGGCTCACCCGCTCCGATGCCGGCGCGGTGGAAAATCTCGGCGGCTGGCTGACGACGGTGGTGGCGCGCATCTGCCTCGACATGCTGCGCTCGCGCAAATCGCGGCGCGAGGAACCGCTGGAGGTGGATGGCTCCGCGCCGATAGCCATACCGGACACTTCGGCCGATCTCGAACGCGAGGCGATCATGGCCGACTCGATCGGCATCGCACTGCTGGTGGTGTTGCAGACGCTGGCGCCGGCCGAGCGCGTCGCCTTCGTGCTGCACGACATGTTCGACCTGCCCTTCGACGAGATCGCGCCCATCGTCGGGCGCACGCCGGAAGCGTCGCGGCAACTGGCCAGCCGCGCCCGCCGGCGCGTGCAAGGCGCGGATGCCAAGGCTGAAACCGACCGCAGCCGGCAACGCGAAATCGTCGACGCTTTCCTCGCCGCCTCGCGCAGCGGCGATTTCCAGGCGCTGCTGACCATGCTTGCCCCCGACGTCGTCTTCCGCGCCGACCCGACCGCCGCGCGCATGGGATCGCAGGCCGAGATCCGCGGCGCGCAGGCCGTGGCCGCCACCTTCAATGGACGCGCCCAGGGCGCGCAGACGGCGCTGGTCGACGGCGGCGTCGGGGTTCAGGTCGTCGTCGGCGGACAGCTGCGCGTTGCGCTGCGCCTGACCATCGCAGACGGCAGGATCACCGCCATCGATGCCATCGCCGACCCGGACCATCTCGCCCGGCTCGGCGTGACATCGCTCGATTGAGGGCAACCGCCATCGTCACCGACGGGCGGTGACGATGGCGCCGACGAAGTGCCTCAGGCCGTCCTCGACGAAACTCGCCACACCGCCCTGCGGATCAAAGCCCCACCACAGCAACGAGCCCTGCCATTGCGAGGCCATCAGCAGCCCGATGCCGGAAGGCGCATCGGGAAAGCCGGCAAAGCAATCCTCAAGTGCTACCGACAGCGCCGCCTTCCACGCAGCACCGCGCGCCCGGAGTGCTGGATCGCGCAGGTCCTCGCGCAGCACCAGCAGGCCCTCGGCATAGGTTTCGATGCCACCATAATCCTGCGACAGCCCGACCAGCAGCGCGATGGCGCCGTCGGGCGTCTTCGGGGCGCTGGCGGCGAGCCGCGCGGTCTTGTCGTCCAGCCCGTCCCAGGCATGCAGCAGCGCCTTCTGCTTCAGCGACGCCTTGGTGCCGAAACGCTGCACCAGTGTCGCCGGCGAAAGCCCACAGGAGCGGCCGAGGCTGTCGAAGGTCAGCGCCTCCGGCCCGCGCTCGTGGATGATTTTCAGCGCGGCTTCCAGCACCTGCTCGTCGGACTGCATCTTGCGGCGGGGCATCTTGACTTCCATTTATAAACGAATATTCACTTATAAATAATTCCGGCCGTAAAGGCCAGTGCCGATGGTGGTTGATCACAGGAGAGTTCGATGACGCTTGCCGGAAAAGTCGCCCTTGTCGCCGGCGCCACGCGCGGTGCGGGCCGGGGCATTGCAACGGAATTGGGGGCGACGGGCGCAACCGTCTATGTCACCGGGCGCACGACGCGCGAGCAGCAATCCGAATATGCCCGGCCCGAAACCATCGAGGAAACCGCCGAGCTGGTCACCGCCGCCGGCGGCAAGGGCATCGCGGTGCGCGTCGACCATCTGGTTTCCGAAGAGGTCCGCGATCTCGTAGCGCGCATCCGCACTGAGCAGGGCCAGCTCGACGTAGTGGTCAACGACGTGTGGGGCGGCGAAAAGCTGTTCGAATGGAACAAGCCAGTGTGGGACCACGATCTGGAAAACGGCCTGCGCATGCTGCGGCTGGCCATCGACACCCATCTGATCACCGCGCACCATGCCCTGCCCCTGCTGATCGAGCGGCCCGGCGGCCTGCTGGTGGAGGTGACGGACGGCACCGCCGAGTACAACGCCGAGCACTACCGCCTGTCGCCCTTCTACGACCTCTGCAAGGCCTCCGTGCTGCGCATGGCCTGGGCGCACGCCAAGGATCTTGCGCCGCATGGCGCGACGGCCGTGGCGATCACGCCGGGCTGGATGCGCTCCGAAATGATGCTGGAAGCGTTCGGCGTGAAGGAGGAAAACTGGCGCGACGCCACCGCCAACATCCCCCACTTCATCATCTCCGAAACCCCGCGCTTCGTCGGCCGTGCGGTGGCAGCGCTCGCCGCCGACCCCGACCGCGCCCGCTGGAACGGCCAGTCGCTCTCCAGCGGTGGCCTTGCGCAGGTCTACGGTTTTATAGACCTCGACGGCTCAAGGCCTGATGCCTGGCGCTATGTGCCGGAGGTGCAGGATGCGGGGAAGCCGGCGGATGCTACGGGGTATCGGTGAGGGGGACGGCAACTACCACAACTTGTTATCAAAACGAACCAGTCAACTATTTGTACTGGAATTCGCCTTTTCGTTCGCTTACGCCTAGGTTTGCGACGAATCGGGGGCCTAGGTTGACAGTACCGGAAACAACGAAACGGTCTGGCAGTCTGACTGCATTTCATCAACTGATCGAAGGGGATGCAATCACCGCCTTGGATCAGTTGCCTGACGCCTCTTGCAGTCTTGCTATAACTTCACCGCCCTATAACATAGGCAAGGAGTATGAGCGAGATCAGCGCCTGACTCTAAAAGAGTACCTAGCTTGGCTCGAGCCGATAGTTGATAAAACCTGCAAAAAAATTAAAGACGACGGCCATATATGCTGGCAGGTTGGAAATTATGTTAATAACGGGCAAGTATATCCATTAGATTACTATTTCTATGGAATGATACATGAGCGGGGTTTTAGACTAAGAAATCGAATTATTTGGCATTTCAATTTTGGACTTCATGCGACACGAAGATTTTCCGGTCGCTATGAGACGCTTTTGTGGTTCTCGAAAACTGACAGCTACCACTTCAATCTCGAGCCAGTTCTCGTTCCGCAGCTCTACCCTGGAAAGCGGCACGCTGCCAGCAAGGGGGATAGGGCTGGGAAACCTAGTGGCAATCCGAAAGGAAAAAACCCAAGCGATTTCTGGGCTTTTGATGCTACCAAAGCTTTCCTGGATGAGCCGATATGGGATCTGCCCAACGTCAAGGCAAGACATCCTGAGAAGACGATTCATCCATGCTCATTCCCTAGCGAACTGGTCGAAAGGTGTGTTCTTGCACTCACCAAGCCGGGCGATAGAATCCTCGACCCCTTTGTCGGGGTAGGTACAACCGTTATCGCCGCAGCAAAACATGGTCGCGTTGGCATCGGAATAGACAAAAGCGAAAAGTACATTGAAATTGCACGCAAGCGCCTTGCCGATCAGGAAAGTGGCGAATTGGTCACAAGGCCCATGGGAGTGCCTATACGAAGACCAAAATCAGGGGAAAAAGTTGCTACCATTCCTGAGGAATGGGCTGCTGAATAGGGGACGGCGGTAAATAGGGGATGGCAGTGAATACTCAAAAACCGGGTAGAACTAAACAAAAGAAAGCGAAAAAACTCAAAAGCAAGCTCACGCCAGAACAGCGCAAAATTCAAAAAGTCAAGGCGGACCACATCCGTACAGCACGGGCAACTTTACGAAATGCCGGCTTTGATCGAGCGCCAGAAATCGCTGAATTGCAGATTAATTTTGGCGGCCAAGATGGTGAGTTTGACGACGCGTTTGTGTATCAAAATGTGATTCTTCTAGTTGAATACACAACATCGCAGCCATCCGACGTTACTGGGCACCTTAAGAATAAAAAGATAATTTTTTCAAAAGTAGAATCCGATCCAGATGGCTTCATCGCTTATCTTCGAGAAAAATCTCCAGACTTCGACAAAAGACTTGGAAATAGATTCCATTATAAGAAATTTATAACTAGAATAATATACTGTTCAAGATACGATTTTGACGCCGGGGTTAAAAATACGGTCGATGAGCCGATTTATCTAGATTTCCCTCTACTTAAATACTTTGAGAAGATATGCGGCACCATAAAAATGTCCGCCCTCCCAGAGTTTCTTGAATTTGCAAATATAGACCCAACAAAGGTAGCGAAAGACGGAATATTCCCCAAGAATTCGACTGATATTAAGTACGATGGCTCAATTCTTCCGGATTCTGCATCTGGATTTCCTCCGGGGTATAAAGTCGTCTCATTTTATGCTGACGCAGCCTCTCTGTTGCAGCGGGCATACGTTTTACGCAGGAATGGGTGGCGATCTTCATTCCAAGCGTATCAGCGCATGGTGCAACCCACAAAGATTGAGCAAATTCGACGTAAGCTAAAGTCGGATGGGCAGGTTTTCGTAAACAACCTTATCGCCACACTTCCGTCAGATGTTCATCCGGTTAATGACGAGGGAAAGACCGTAGATATAAAGCTTCTGGAAGAGACAGCCCCAGTAAAAATATCACTTCCATTAAGGCCGAACTCAATTGGATTAATTGATGGACAGCATCGCCTCTTTTCATACTACGAGTCTAGGGAGGATGATAAGCATATCGCCAAACTGAGAAATGAGCAGAACCTACTAGTCACAGGAATAATATACCCTGATGGAACGCCTCAAGAGATTGCAGAACGTTTTGAAGCGACACTCTTTCTAGCAATTAATTCCAACCAAACAAACGCTCCCCCTGCACTTAAACAAGAAATTGAGGTAATACTGAAACCTTACAGTCCGACCGCCATTGGCAAGCAAGTCCTGCAGAGGCTTGCCGCTTCTGGCCCGTTACATGGGCATGTGGAGGCGTATTTCTTTGACAAAGGCAAGCTCAAAACAACCTCTATCGTTAGTTATGGCTTAGGCCCGCTAATTAAACTTGGAGGAAACGATTCATTGTTCACGCTGTTTTCTCATCCGCAGAAGGCCGAAATTGCATCAGGAAGGGCCCCGGCTGCGCTTGCAGAATACATCAAGTTTAGCGCCTCTCAAATTGAGATATTCCTGAATGCAGTTAAGGCAAATGTGCCAAACGAGCGATGGACGACTGAGGCACAAGTTAAGAATAGAGTACTCACCGTTACATATGTAAACAGCTTCCTGATCGTTATGAGGCGGATTATCGAGAATCGTGGGGCTATCGATTTTCTGATTCTAAAGAATAAACTTGAGGGAATACATGAGTTCGACTTCTCAGCTTTCCATTCCAGCCAATACGGACGAATGGCCGGGGAAATTTACGACAAACACTTCCATACATGATGCCCCTCACGCCCCAGCCGACCGCGCCCCGCTCCCGTCATACTCGTTCCTCTCCACCCGCCGATAAAAATCCGCCAGTTGCTTGCCGCGTTCGTGGCGGAAGGGGCGGCCGGAGGGGGTGATGGCGCTGATGCGGTCGATGCGGAAGGCGCGAAAATCGTCGCGCATCTCGCACCAGGCGACCAGCGTCCAGACCTTGCCCCAGAACCAGAGGCCGAGCGGGCGCACGTCGCGGGCGGTGGTGCGGCCGGCTTCGTCGCGGTAGTCGAGCGTCAGCACGTCGCGCTTTTCGACGGAACGCTCGAGGATGTCGATCGCCTTGCGGTCGGCATCGCTCACCACCCACATCGGCGTGTGGATTTCCGTGCGGGCGATGCGGTCCTTCTCGGCGTCCGGCAGCACCGCCCCGATCTTGACCAGCGCCTCGTCTGCCGCCCGCGCCATGGTGGCGCCGCCGAAGGCCCTCACCATGCGCGCGCCGGCAACCAGTGCTACGATTTCATCTCTTGTGAACATGAGCGGCGGAAGGTCGAACCCCTCCCTCATTATGTAGCCCACGCCGGCCTCGCCATCGATCGGCACGCCCGTCGACTGAAGGTCGGCGATGTCGCGATAGATCGTGCGCTCCGACACTTCGAGCCACTGGCCAAGTTTCTGCGCGGTGACCAGCCGGCCGCCGCGGAAATGCTGAACGATCTGAAAAAGCCTGTCGGCGCGCCGCATGGTGTTATCCCGTCAATCCTTCGCGCTGCCGCTGCTCGGCAACGAAGCCCGCGCCGAAGGTCAGCCGCTTCGTCGTCGGCGTCTTCGCATCGAGCACCCGCCAGAACGGCGTGATGTCGTCGAGGTCCGCGCCGCGCTCCAGCGCCTCATGTGCCGCCTCGGCCACCGTGCGCAGATGATAGCCCGTATAGATCGGGCAGGTAACTTCCGCCTTGTGGGCCACAGCCAGCGTCTTGCGCATCGTCACCACGTCGACATGGTGGCCGGCGGGAATGGCGCGAATGAAATCGTCGACTAGCTTCGGCGTCGGCACCAGCATGACCTCGCCCTTGCGCATGCCGGCAATCGACACCGGCGCGGGCTTGATCTCGACTTTCGCCGGCGCGTTGAGCCTGTCGGTCCAGCTTTTCATGTCGAGCATCCTCCACGATCCCGAAATGGCAACATGGCATGATCCTCCTGACAGCATAATGTCAGGAGCCTCGTCGGGATAGTCAGGAATATTCGCGCGCAAACAGCGAGCGCATTTCGGTTACCGCGTCCGCGCGTTCGGGATAAAGCGTGCGCAGGAACTCCAGCGCGAAGGTACCGGAGGCGGAACCGGGTGCCGATACTATGCGCCCGTCAACCACTGCGTGCGGCACGTCCTGGTAGTTTTCCCTGCCGGCATAGTCGGGCTCGTGGTGAAGGATCCAGTCGCGGCCATTGCTGGTGTGCTTGGCTTTCCTGAACAGGCCGGCGCGGGCCAGCGCCAATGTGCCGGCGCAGATGCCGCCAACCACGCCGCCGCGTTCCTCGACGGTGTGCAGCAGTGCGGAGACATCCGGCGCCTTTTTCGACGCCCAGCCGTCGGACCCGATGACGGCAATGGCGTCAAGATCGGCATTTTCCGCGGGATCGGCGCCCCGGTCGGGCGTAAGACGGAAACCGCTCATCGATGTCACCGGCTCGCCGGTCGGGGTCAGCGACACGGCGCGCGCGCTGAACCATTCGACCGCCGAACCGGAAAGCAGGCCGTATTCCCAGTCGGCAAGACCCTCGATGAACAGGAACCCTATCGTTTTCCCCGCGGACATGAGCATCACCTTCTCCGCTCAACCGCGACGTGCGCGGAATGCACGGCGGGCAGCATAATTGTCCGGCCAGCCTATATCCTTCTGGATGCTGTGCGGAAGGGAATTGATGAGGCGCTCGGTGCGGATATCGTCGTGCAGGGTCTGGAACTTGCCAGCGTAGTGCCTGATGGTGTTGAAAATATCGGTGGTAAACATGACAGTTCTCCTTCGTTGATGGAGACACTATCCCACACCCCTGCTGACAGCAGTCTGTCAGGAGGGTGGCAGCGTTGGTGGAAAGGTTTGTTGCGGTCGTTTCAGGCGATCAAAAGCAGCCCCCTCTCCGTCTCGGCTTCGCCGAGCCGGAGAGGGGCCTTGCTTAAGCCTACGCCCCCTTCACCGGCACCGTATAATTCAGCGGCAGGCGGCCGCCATCGGCGTAGATGGTCTGGCCGGTGATGTAGCTGGCGTCGTCGGAGGCAAGGAACGCCGCGATCGCCGCAATTTCCGACGGCTCGCCGACACGGCCCATCGGCGTGCGCGACAGGATGCGGTTCTTCGCTTCGGGATCGTTGTTCACGCTGGACAGCATGTCGGTCATGATCGAACCCGGCCCGATGGCGTTGACGCGGATGCCGTAGGGTGCCAGCGACAGCGCCATGACCCGGGTGAGTTGGTTCACGCCGCCCTTCGACACCGAATAGGGAAGCTGGTTGGCGATGGCCACGACAGCGTTGATCGAGGACATGTTGATGATGGAGCCGGGCGATCCGCCATTGCCGACCTTCTCGACCATGTATCTCGCCACCGCCTGCCCGGCGAGGAAGGAACCCTTCAGATTTACCTGCAGGACGCGGTCGAAATCTTCTTCCTTGAGGTCGAGGAAATCGGCGCCATGGACGATGCCGGCATTGTTGACGAGAATGTCGATGTCGCCGAAGGCGTCGATGGTGGCGGCGACCAGATTGTGGATGTCGAGGCGCTTGCCGACATCGGCCTTGACGAACTGGACCTTGCCGAGCTTGGCGAGATCGCGTTCGGCCTTTTCGCCCTTCTCGTGATCGACATCGGCGATCATCACCCGGGCGCCGTCATGCAGGAAACGCTGGGCAATCGCCAGCCCGATGCCACCCGCCGCACCCGTTACGATCGCTGTCTTGCCGGTAAGGGCCATGGAATTCTCCTGTCAGTCAGCCGTCCAGCGGCGCTTGTGACGGACACTTATCGCAAGGACAGACCCGGTCAACCGCTCGGCGTCAGATGGCCGGCAGGGTAGAGTTAGCGGGGCGGTCTCTCAGACGCCGATCCCGCGCGCGTTCAGCACCGCCTTGATCTCATCAAGGATGGCGGGATCGTCGATCGTGGCCGGCATCTTCCATTCTTCGCGGTCGGCGATCTTCTGCATGGTGGCGCGCAGGATTTTTCCCGACCGCGTCTTGGGCAGGCGCTTGATCGCCACCACGATGCGGAAGGCGGCGACCGGCCCGATGCGATCGCGCACCAGCGCCACCACTTCCTTTTCGATCTCGGCAGCGTCGCGGGAAACGCCGGCATTGAGCACGACGAAGCCGCAGGGCACCTGCCCCTTCATGGCGTCGGCAATGCCGATGACGGCGCATTCGGCAACATCGGGATGCTCGGCCAGCACCTCCTCCATGCCGCCGGTGGAAAGCCGGTGGCCGGCGACGTTGATGATGTCGTCGGTGCGCGCCATGATGAAGAGGTAGTTCTCATCGTCGATATAGCCGGCATCGGCGGTTTTGTAATAGCCGGGAAACTCGATGAGATAGGCCTCGCGAAAGCGCTCGTCGGCGTTCCACAGCGTCGGCAGGCAGCCGGGCGGCAGCGGCAGCTTGACCACGACATTGCCGAGCGTGCCACGCTCCACCGGGTGGCCGGCATCGTCCAGTATCTGCACATCATAGCCTGGCATCGGCACGCCGGGAGACCCGTATTTGACCGGCAGCTGCCCGAGCCCGACCGGATTCTGGCTGATCGGCCCGCCGGTCTCGGTCTGCCACCAATGGTCGATGACGGGAACATTGAGATTGCGCTCGGCCCATTTGATCGTTTCCGGGTCGGCGCGCTCGCCGGCCAGGAACAGCGTGCGGAACTTCGACAAATCGTATTTCGGCACGAACGTGCCCTTAGGGTCCTGCCCCTTGATGGCGCGGAAGGCGGTCGGCGCGGTGAACAGGGCAACGACGCCGTGCTCGGAAATCACCCGCCAGAAGGTGCCGGCATCGGGCGTGCCGACCGGCTTGCCCTCGAACAGGATGGTGGTGCAGCCGTGCAGCAGCGGCGCATAGACGATGTAGGAATGGCCGACCACCCAGCCGACATCGGAAGCGGCCCAGAACACTTCGCCGGGCTTGACGCCGTATTCGTTTTCCATAGACCATTTCAGCGCCACCATGTGCCCGCCATTGTCGCGCACGACGCCCTTGGGCTGGCCGGTGGTGCCGGAGGTGTAGAGCACATAGAGCGGATCGGTGGCAGCGACCGGCACGCAGGGGACCTCGCGGCCGGCGGCTTTCGCAGCTTTGACCGTCTCGGCGTAATCGACATCGCGGCCGGGGATCAGGTCGCAGGTCAGCTGCTCGCGCTGGAGGACGATGCAGGCGGACGGCTTGTGCCGCGCCAGCTCGATGGCGCCGTCGAGCAGCGGCTTGTAGGCCACGACACGCCCCGGCTCGATGCCGCAGGAAGCGGAGATGATCAACTTCGGCGTCGCATCGTCCAAGCGTGTCGCGAGTTCGCGCGCGGCAAAGCCGCCGAACACCACCGAATGGACAGCGCCTATGCGGGCGCAGGCGAGCATGGCGAACACCGCTTCCGGCACCATCGGCATGTAGATGATGACGCGCTCGCCCTTTTCCACGCCTTGATCCTGGAGCACGGCGGCGAGTGCGGTCACTTCCGCCAGAAGCTCGGCATAGGTGAATTTTTTCTGGGTGCCGGTGATCGGGCTGTCGTGGATCAGCGCGAGCTGGCCGGCGCGGCCGCCGGCGACGTGACGGTCGACCGCGTTGAAGCAGGTGTTGCATTCGGCGCCTGGAAACCAGCGGCCATAGACGCCGGCCTCGGCGTCGAAGACCTTGTCCCACGGTTTTACCCAGTCGATGTCGCGCGCCGCCTCGGCCCAGAATGCCTCCGGGTCATTTTCCCAGCTTTCGTAGACTTCATGATAACGCGAACGCATCGCAACACCTCCCAAGCAGCGACAGAACTGTGGGCGTCTTAGATGAAGATCAGGGCCGGCGTCCATCTGACTAAGGGATAGATGTGGGATTTTTGACCCGTGGAATGCTCCACTTAAGGTCCCCTCTCCGTCTCGGCTTCGCGCGCCACCTCTCCCCGCAAGCGGGGCGAGGAACCCAAGTTCTGAAATACCACGAACCTCGGCGAGTGCCGGTTCCTCGCCCCCATGAAATGGGGGAGAGGTGGCGCGCGAAGCGCGACGGAGAGGGGGAACTACGGCATCCGCCAGCGCACCACCTCTACTATTGCAATCCCCGCTTTGACAGCCACCCCCATTGCTGCTCAAACACGCGCATGTCCAAGGCGCTGTCGCTCGTCATCATAGCCATCATGGCAATTCAGCTCATCAAGCCGCTGGGCTTGCCGGGCCTCAGGCAGCGGCGCGACTTCTGGAAGCTGGCGGTGCTGGCGCTGGGCGCGATCGGGATCACCGTATTGCTGAGCCACGCGGTCTGAAGAACGCCCCTGCGGAAAAATAAAACGCATCGCATTTGCGCGCTTCAAACACTAACTCATCCTTAACCATAACAGTTCATGAAGAAGATCGTTAGGAATGCGTCTTTTTTTAACGCCTTCCTTTGACCAAATTTCGCCCTGAAAAGGCCGGGTAACGGCGCATTTTGGGGTACTTCCGGAAGCTTCGCGCGAACGGACCACATGGGATGATGCGCAAGGGCGGGCCGCGAGCGGCGCCCGGAAATATTAAGGACTGTCTTATCATGGAAAATCTCGCACTCGCCGAACCGAGCGCACAACTGTCTATCTGGGCGCTGTTCTGGCAGGCCGGCTGGGTCGTCAAGCTGGTCATGCTCGGCCTGCTCGGCGCTTCCGTCTGGACCTGGGCGATCGTCGTCGACAAGATCGTCGCCTATGGCCGGATGCGCGCGGCGCTGAACCGCTTCGAGCAGATATTCTGGTCGGGACAGTCGCTGGAAGAGCTTTACCGTACGCTGTCGGACCGCAAGACCACCGGCATGGGCGCGATCTTCGTTGCCGCCATGCGCGAATGGAAGAAGAGTTTCGAGAAGGGCGCAAAGGCGCCGCTCGGCCTCCAGACCCGCATCGACAAGGCGATGGACCTGGCGCTGACCCGCGAGATGGAACGCCTGGAAGGCCGGCTCGGCTTCCTCGCCACCATCGGTTCGGCAGCCCCCTTCATCGGCCTGTTCGGCACCGTGGTCGGCATCATGACTTCGTTCCAGGCCATCGCCGGATCGAAATCGACCAACCTCGCCGTCGTCGCCCCCGGCATCGCCGAAGCGCTGCTGGCTACCGCTATCGGCCTGCTCGCCGCTATCCCGGCGGTCATCGCCTACAACAAGCTGTCATCGGACGCGAGCAAGATCGCGGTGCGTATGGAAGGGTTCGCGGATGAGTTCTCCGCCATACTCTCGCGCCAAATCGATGAAAAAGTCGCGGCCAAGGCCTGAGGTAGAGCAATCATGGGAATGTCTGTAGGAGCGGCGGGAGGCGGACGCGGCGGGCGCGGCCACAGGCGGCGCGGCCGCCATCACGGCCTGATGTCCGAAATCAACGTCACGCCTTTCGTCGACGTCATGCTGGTGCTGCTCATCATCTTCATGGTGGCAGCCCCGCTGATGACCGTCGGCGTGCCGATCGACCTGCCGGAAACGCAGGCCAAGGCGCTGAATTCCGAAACCCAGCCGATCACCATCTCGATCAACCAGGCCGGCCAGATCCACATCCAGGAAACCGAGATCCCGATCGAGGAACTGGTGCCCAAGCTCGGCGCGATCGCGCAGGCCGGCTATGAGGAACGCATCTACGTGCGTGGCGACAAGACCGCCGACTACGGCACGGTGATGCGGGTGATGGCCCGTATCCAGGCGGCCGGCTACACCAAGATCGGCCTTGTGACGCTGCAGGAACAGGACCAGTAGAATTCGATGAAGGCCGGTCTCACCACATCGGTTGTCCTGCATGCCGCGGTCCTCACCTTCGGCCTGCTGACGCTGTCGGCACCGAGCGCCCTTGAGGTCGCCGATGTCGAGGCGTTTCCGGTCGACATCATTCCGATCGAGGAAATCACCCAGATCCAGCAGGGCGACAAGACCGCCGCGGTGAACGAAAAGCCTGCGCCCAAGCCGACGCAGCGCCCCGACATCGTGCCGGACGCGCAGAAGGTCGGCGAAAACAGCGTCGACACCGACAAGAAGGTGACGCCGGAAGCCAAGCCCAAGCCGGTGGAAGCAGCCGACGCGCCGCCGCCCTCGCCCGAACCGACGCCTAAGCCTGCGCCCGAACAGCCCAAGCCCGAGCCGGTCAAGCAGGAAGAGCCCAAGCCGACGCCGGTGCCCGCCACGGAAGTGACGCCGCAGCCGCAGCCCAAGCAGGAAGTGAAGCCGGACCCGGTCGCCGAGACGATCGCGGCCGAGAAGCCCGACGCCGAGACGGTACAGTTGCCGAATACCGCGCCCTCGCCGGCCGCCAAGCCGCAGCCGCCGCAGGCCCAGACGGCAAAGACGCCCGACCGCAAGGAAGCGGAAAAGCCGGCCAAGGAAGCAGCCGCCAAGCCGAAATCGACGGAAAAGTCGTTCAACGCCGACGAAGTCGCAGCGCTCCTCAACAAGGACAAGGCTTCCGGCGGCGGCGCCAAGCGCTCGACCGAACAGGCATCGCTGGGCGGCGAAAAGACCACCGGCGGCTCGAAACTGTCGATGAGCGAAATGGACGCGCTGCGCGGCCAGGTGCAGCGCTGCTGGAACATTCCAGCCGGCGCGCTCGACGGCGACACGCTGAAGGTTTCGGTCAAGTTCAAGCTCGACCGCTCCGGCGCGCTGGAAGGCAGCCCGGAGATCATTTCCGGCGGCGGCAGCTCCGGCGTCGAACGCGCAGCCGCAGAAGCGGCCCGCCGCGCCGTCTCGCGCTGCTCCCCCTACAATCTTCCCGCCGATAAGTATGACGCCTGGGCTGACGTCATCGTCAATTTCGACCCCAGCGAGATGTTCTGACCCACATCCGCGCATCTGGACCAAAGAGGCCGAACTTCATGAAGAATTTTTTCAAGACGATCATGCTGATGGGCGCGCTTGCCACGGGGCTGAGCGCGGTCGCCACTCTGCCGGCCCATGCGCTGGTCGAGATCGACGTCAACAAGGGCACCGTCGAGCCGCTGCCGGTCGCCATCACCGACTTCCTGTCGGGTGACGCCGTCGGCGCCGAGATTTCGGGCATCGTCGCAGCCGACCTCAAGCGTTCCGGCCTGTTCGCGCCGATCGACAAGGGCGCTTTCATCGAAAAGATCTCCAATCCGGACGCCGCCCCGCGCTTCGAGGACTGGAAGGTCATCAACGCGCAGGCGCTCGTCACTGGCCGGGTCACCCAGGAAGCGGACGGCAGGCTGAAGGCGGAGTTCCGGCTGTGGGACACCTTTGCCGGCCAGCAGCTCATCGGCGAGCAGTTCTTCTCCTCGCGGGCAAATTCGCGCCGCGTCGCCCACATCATCGCCGACGCCATTTATGAGCGCCTGACAGGTGAGAAGGGTTATTTCGACACCCGCGTCGTCTTCATCGACGAATCGGGCGCGAAGAACCAGCGCAAGAAGCGCCTCGCCATCATGGACCAGGACGGCGCGAACATCCGCTACCTGTCCGATGGCCGCTCGATCGTGCTGACGCCGCGCTTCTCGCCGACGCGCCAGGAAATCACCTACATGTCCTATGAGAGCGGCCAGCCGCAGGTCTATCTGCTGCAGATCGAGACCGGCCAGCGCGAACTCGTCGGCAATTTCCCCGGCATGACCTTCGCCCCGCGCTTCTCGCCTGACGGCCAGAAGGTCATCATGAGCCTGCTGCGCGACGACGGCAATTCCAACGTCTTTGCCATGGACCTCCGCAGCCGCACCACCACGCGCCTGACCAATTCGAACTCGATCGACACTTCGCCGTCCTATTCGCCGGACGGCTCCAAGGTCGTCTTCACCTCCGACCGCGGCGGCCGCCCGCAGATCTACGTCATGGGCGCGGACGGCTCCGGCCAGACCCGCATCTCCTTCGGCGACGGCACCTATTCGACGCCGGTATGGTCGCCGCGCGGCGACCTGATCGCCTTCACCAAGCAGGCCGGCGGCCAGTTCCAGATCGGCGTGATGAAGACCGACGGTTCGGGCGAGCGTATTCTTTCCTCGGGCTTCCAGCAGGAAGGCCCGACCTGGGCGCCCAACGGCCGCGTGCTGATGTTCTTCCGCGATGCGGCAGGTGCCGGCGGACCGAAGCTCCACTCGATCGACCTGACCGGCCGCAACGAACAGGCCATTCCGACGGCGAATTTCGGCTCTGACCCAGCCTGGTCGCCGCTTCTCGAATAGAGCGAAAGCCTTCAGAACGCGGCGGTTCATAGGATCGCCGCGTTTCCGCCGCATTTCGGCCTACGGTGCGCGGGAAATGAAATGTGGGTCGTGTGCCGAACGCGGACGGGCGTCGGCAACCAATCATTAACCCTGTTTCTTGACCGCCGGTTAACTGCGATGTGGTTACTGATCGATCAACGAAATCACTCGAATACGAAGGAGAGGCGGGATGCGCCGCATCGCTAAACTAGCAACCAACCCTGTGGTCATCGCCTTGATGATGTCGCTGGCTATCGCCGGCTGTGCTTCCAAGAAAACCCCGAACAGTGCTGCCGATCTCGGACTGGGCGGCGCGGGCGCTGCAACGCCTGGCTCGGCCCAGGACTTCACCGTCAATGTCGGCGACCGTATCTTCTTCGATACCGACTCCTCGTCGATCCGCGCCGACGCGCAGGGCATCCTGAGCCGTCAGGCACAGTGGCTTAACAAGTACGGCAACTACGCCATCGTCGTCGAAGGCCATGCCGACGAGCGCGGCACCCGCGAATACAACCTGGCGCTCGGTGCACGCCGCGCCGCCGCTACCCGTGACTTCCTCGTCGCCCGTGGCGTCGCCTCGAACCGCCTGAAGACGATTTCCTACGGCAAGGAACGCCCGGTCGCAGTCTGCGACGACATCTCCTGCTGGTCGCAGAACCGTCGCGCCGTTACCACGCTGGGCGGAGCCGGCAGCTAAGCGCTTGATCCCGTAAAGTTGCAGACTTTACGGACAAGATCATGCGCAAGCAGAAAGCCTGATCCCGCTACACGCGGTAAATTAGCAACACCTGTTTTGGAAAGGCGGCTCAAGGGCCGCCTTTTTCATTGCCACATTTTGCAAACAAAATTTGGCCGAAGTCTCGCTCCCTGATAAAAGGCGGTGCGCAACCGCGCGATTTCCCGTTTTTCAATGGCGAGAGGCACATGTATTTTCGATCCATCCTGAGCGGCACACTTGCCGTGCTATTGCTTTCAGGCGCGGCTTTTGCGCGTGATGCCGGACCGGGGCACGGCCCGGGCAGAAGCGACGGCGCGAGTATTTCCACACCATCGCCGGCCGCGGGCCTGCCGGGGGTTTTCGGCAACCGCAGCAGCAGCGGCACGTATCAGGTCGCACAGGCCGGCGACCCGCGCGTCAGCGGCCTCGAAGAGCAGATCCGTTCGCTGAACGGCAAGGTCGAGGAACTCAACTTCCAGATCCTGCAGATGCAGGAACAGCTCCGCAAGATGCAGGAAGACAACGAGTTCCGCTTCCAGGAACTCGAAGGCAAGAAGAAGTCGGACGCCGGCTCGGGCAAGACAAACAGAAGCGTCGCGGAGAATTCCGCGACGTCTTCCGACAAGCAGACGACCGCCGCCACCGGCGGTTCGTCATCGGAAAGCGTCGAGCAGGTCATCGGCGAGAACGGCGGCGGCACCACCCCGCCCGGAAACGGAACCGGGAAAGCGCCGACGACCTTCGGCACGATCACCTTTGACGCCGACGGCAACGTCACCAGCGGCAGCGTCGGTGACCAGGCTTCCGTCGGCGGCAGCGACCTGGACGCCCCCGCCAACAACGACGCGGCACCTTCGAACGGCGCGGTCGTTGCAGCATTGCCCGCGACCGACGATCCGGACGAAGTCTACCGCAACTCCTACCAGTTCATTCTTTCGGGCGACTACAGCACGGCGGAATCCGGCTTCCGCGATCACATTGCGCGTTTCCCGGCCGACCCCAAGACCGCTGATTCGCGCTATTGGCTTGGCGAGGCCCTGCTCGGGCAGCAGAAATATCGCGATGCGGCCGAAATCTTCCTCGCCGCCAACAAGGAATTCCCCAAGGCCAAGAAAGCGCCCGACATGCTGTTCAAGCTCGGCGTCTCGCTGGTCGGCCTGCATCAGCGCGACGTTGCCTGCGCCACCTTCGGCGAGATCGGCAAGCGCTACCCCGAAGTTTCCGGCGCCCTCAAGGAGCGCATCAAGCAGGAACAGGCGCTTGCCGCGTGCTGACCGCTCCGGTGGGCGTCGACCCGCTTCAGCTATTCTCGAATTTTGATGTCGCGCCCCGCCGCGCGCTGATCGCAGCGGTTTCCGGCGGCAGCGACTCCCTCGCCCTCCTTCTCCTGGCAAAATCCTTTCTCGACCGGACCGCCCCCGCGATCCGGCTGGTGGCAGTGACCGTCGATCACGCCTTGCGGCCGGGCTCGGCCGCCGAGGCCGATGAGGTGGCACAGCTCGCCGCCCGCCATGGCATCGCCCACCGCACCATGACATGGACGGGCGAGAAGCCAGCGGCCGGCATTCCCGCCGCCGCCCGCGAGGCGCGCTACGGGCTGCTGGCGCAGGCGGCAAAGCTCGAAGGCACAGACCTGATCCTCACCGGCCACACCGCCGATGACCAGGCCGAGACGGTGCTGATGCGTAAGGCGCGCCAGGACGACGGGCGCGGGCTGGCCGGCATGGCGCCGGCGACCCTGTTCGATTGCCACGTCTGGATCGCCCGGCCCCTGCTCGCCACACGCCGCGAAGCCTTGCGCAATTTTCTGCGCACACAAGGCGTGACGTGGCTGGAGGACCCGACCAACACCAACGAGCTTTTCGAGCGTCCACGCATGCGGGCAGAGCTAAGACAGGACGGCGAGCGGGTTGCCGAAGCACTGGAGATCGCCACCGACGCTGCCGGCGAACGTATGCGTCTTGGAGCCGAAGCAGCCGCCCTGATCGGCGCTTTTGCCAGCCGGCCGGCACCCGGACTCTTGCGTCTCGACCGCGATTTCGCAGCACCCAAAACCCGCGATGCCGCCATCTACGCGCTGCGCACCTTGCTAGCGGTCGTCGGCGGCACGCCTTTCCTGCCCGACGAGGCTCGTTCTGCGGAACTTTTCGGCAATCTTTCGCGAGACACTTTTTGCGCCACATTGTCGCGGACGGTGATCGACAAGCGGCGGATCGGCATTTTTCTCCACCGCGAGGCGCGCGGCCTACCTGCCCCATCGATGCCCGATGACGGGATGATCTGGGACGGGCGCTACCGCATCTTGCGCGCCGCTTCGATCGACGGCGTCACCGTCGCACCGCTCGGCGCATTGCAGGCCAAGTCCTTGACGACACAGACGGAAAACCTGCCGGCAAGCCTTGTCCGCTCTGCCTTGGCCGCCGAACCGGCGCTGTGGCGGGGTGAAGAATGCCTCGGCCGGATTGCAGCGGACGCCGCTTTGCGAGGGCTCAAGGCGATGCCGGTGGCGGCCCCGTGGGCGCGTTTTCTGCCGGCTTTCGATCTTGAGCCGGCCCGCGCCGTCATTGCACTGCTGGGCGCTGCACCCCTGCCCGCTTCGCCATGGCGAGGCCACAAAGCTAAAGCTTAACCGATCCGTGCTCTTCTGCTTGGCATTGGCCGAGACGGTGCCTATGTTAGAGCCAAGCTTTTCACCAACAATGCGTGTTCGCTTGCGGGCACGAACAGGATAATCGATGAATCCGAATTATCGTAATCTCGCGCTCTGGGCGATCATCGCCGTTCTTCTGATCGCGTTGTTCAATCTGTTCCAGACGCCGCAGACGCGGGGCGCATCGAGCGATGTCGCCTATTCGGATTTCCTGAAGGAGGTCGAGGCTGGCCGCGTCAAGACGGTGACGATTGCCGGTGACCGCATTTCGGGCACCTATAACGACAGCGCGACCGCCTTCCAGACCTATTCTCCGGGCGATGCGACGCTGGTTCAGCGCCTGCAGGACAAGAACGTCACCATCCAGGCACGTCCTGAAAACGACGGTTCCGGCTCGCTGTTCTCGATGCTGCTTTCGTGGCTGCCGATGATCCTCATCCTCGGCGTGTGGATATTCTTCATGCGCCAGATGCAGTCCGGCTCCGGCCGCGCCATGGGTTTTGGCAAGTCCAAGGCCAAGCTTCTGACCGAGGCGCATGGCCGCGTCACCTTCGGCGATGTCGCCGGCGTCGATGAAGCCAAGGAAGATCTGGAAGAGATCGTCGAGTTCCTGCGCGACCCGCAGAAGTTCCAGCGGCTGGGCGGCAAGATCCCGCGCGGCGTGCTGCTCGTCGGCCCTCCCGGCACCGGCAAGACGCTGCTTGCCCGCTCGGTGGCGGGTGAGGCGAATGTGCCCTTCTTCACCATTTCCGGTTCGGATTTCGTCGAAATGTTCGTCGGCGTCGGCGCCAGCCGCGTGCGCGACATGTTCGAGCAGGCCAAGAAGAACGCGCCCTGCATCATCTTCATCGACGAAATCGACGCCGTCGGCCGCCATCGTGGCGCCGGCCTCGGCGGCGGCAATGACGAGCGCGAACAGACGCTGAACCAGCTTCTGGTCGAGATGGACGGTTTCGAGGCCAATGAATCGATCATCCTGATCGCCGCCACCAACCGCCCCGACGTTCTCGATCCCGCGCTGCTGCGTCCGGGCCGCTTCGACCGTCAGGTCGTGGTGCCGAACCCCGACATCGTCGGCCGCGAGAAGATCCTGAAGGTGCATGTGCGCAACGTGCCGCTGGCTCCTAATGTCGACCTCAAGGTCGTCGCGCGCGGAACCCCGGGCTTCTCGGGCGCTGATCTGGCCAACCTCGTCAACGAGAGCGCCCTGATGGCGGCACGCCGCAACAAGCGTCTGGTCACCATGGCGGAGTTCGAGGACGCCAAGGACAAGATCATGATGGGCGCGGAGCGCCGCTCCTCGGCCATGACGCAGGAAGAAAAGACCAACACCGCCTATCACGAGGCTGGTCACGCCGTCGTCGCGCTGAACGTGCCGAAGGCTGACCCGCTGCACAAGGCCACCATCATTCCGCGTGGCCGCGCGCTGGGCATGGTCATGCAGCTGCCGGAAGGCGACCGCTACTCGGTGACCTACACCTGGATGATCTCACGCCTTGCGATCATGATGGGCGGACGCGTCGCCGAGGAACTGAAGTTCGGCAAGGAGAACATCACTTCCGGTGCTTCCTCCGACATCCAGCAGGCGACCAAGCTGGCGCGCTCGATGGTGACCCAGTGGGGTTATTCCGACAAGCTCGGCCGCGTCGCCTATGGCGATAACCAGGAAGAGGTCTTCCTTGGCCACTCGGTGGCCCGCACGCAGAACGTCTCGGAAGAGACCGCGCAGATCATCGACGCCGAAGTGCGCCGCCTGATCGACGAGGCCTATGCCGAAGCGATGCGGATCATGACCAAGAAGAAGAAGGAATGGATCGCGATCGCCGAAGGCCTGCTCGAATACGAGACGCTGAGCGGCGAAGAGATCAAGCAGCTGATGGCCGGCAAGAAGCCATCGCGTGATCTTGGCGATGACACGCCCCCGAGCCGCGGTTCGGCCGTGCCGAAAGCCGGCTCCACCGGCGGCCGCCGCAAGAAGGGCGAGGAGCCCGAAGGCGGCATGGAGCCTCAGCCGCAGGGGTGAGCAGCCGGTTTCGAGCGTAGCGAGAAAATCATGATGCCAGTAGCATCATGATAGGCCAGCGAACGCCGGGACGCTGCCGTAGGCAGCGGGGACCCGGCCGGGATACGGTCGACCAACACCCGGAGCCCTAGCGAAGGGCAGGATTGAAGATTGAAGCGCCGCTGGATGAAAATCCGGCGGCGTTTTTCGTTTGGACGTTCCCCCTCTCCGTCGCGCTTCGCGCGCCACCTCTCCCCCATTTTATGGGGGCGAGGAACCGGCACCCATCGAGGCCGCAACATTTCAGAACTTGGGTTCCTCGCCCCCGCAAGGCGGGGGAGAGGTGGCGCGCGAAGCGCGACGGAGAGGGGGTTTATGCGAACAAACCCTGCCTGCTCAACTAACCGTTCGCCTCTTCCAGAAACTCCTGCACGACATGGTCGTTGGCGTGGATGCAGACGATCTCCAGCCGTCCCGTACCGACATTGACGAATTTGTGCGGGATGTTGGCAGCGCCCACGACGATATCGCCGGCGGTGGCGCGGGTTTTTTCCCGCCCGACGGTGAATTCCGCCTCGCCCGAGCGCACGACCCAGGTTTCCGTATAGGGGTGGACATGCAGCCCCGGCCCCTGCCCCGGATCGTTGTCGACCAGAAAGAATGATACCTGCGAACCGTGCTCGTTGCCCTGGAAGAGAACGGTGCGGCTTGCGCCGGGCTTCGGTTCGGTGCGGCGAATGACTTCGTACATCTTGCTTCTCCCGGTTGGCTCAATTGATACGGCAAAACTATCTTGACGTGAAGATATCTAAAAATATCTTCACGTCAAGATATAATGCGCCTATAGGCTTTCCATGGAGAAAAGCATGAGCGACAAGCCGAAACCCGACCATGTCGACCGCCTGCGCGGCCAGTGGGCCCGCGAAGCGCCCGACATCGACACAACGCCGATGACGATCCTCGGGCGGGCCTACCGCCTGTCGAACCTTGTCCGCCCGAGCATCGAGGCGACCTTCGCCGGCTTCGGGCTCGACCGCGGCGAGTTCGACGTCATCAGCACCCTGCGCCGCTCCGGCCCGCCCTACAGGCTGACCCCGACCGACCTCTACACATCGCTGATGATCTCCTCGGGCGGGCTGACCCACCGGCTGGGAAGGCTGGAAAAAGCAGGGCTGATCAGCCGCGAGAAGTCATCCGAGGACGGCCGCAGCTTCTTCGTGGCGCTGACGCCGGAGGGCCAGAAGCGGGCGGAAGAAGCGTTCCGCGCCGATATGGCCAGCGAAATGCAGTTCCTCGAAAAGCTCAGCCCGGAAAAGCGCGCAGCCCTTGCCGATCTGCTGCGGGAGTTGGTGCGGGGGGTGGAGGAGGGCGATGCGACGCCTTCCTCATGAGAGAGCTACCGCAGGCAAACGAACACGACGTCCGAGCAGTTATCGCCATTCGTCCAAACCTGAATATGGGTTCACCGGCCGGAAACCTCGCTCTCAAGCACCTTGAGGCCCGGAACGATGTCGACCACAACTTTGCGGCTGGGCGTCTCGATCTCTCCGTCGAATATCTGAACCAGCCCCGCTGGGATATCTCCCATTCCGCCAAGGCTGACCGCGGTGTCGCCTTCGCTATCAGGCAGGCAACCGACGGCAATGCAGCTAGGGGCTCTCCAGAAGAACTCTTCACCATCAATTTCGGGATAGTCGCGATTTTGTGCGTCCCTGATGAACAGCAGGCAGTTGGGAACGGCTATTTGCTTTGAGATGAGCTTCACTGCTCTCCCCAACCGATGATAATTCTTTCGGGCCACTTGGGATGGCTGAGCCAAATCTGAACAGATGTCAGGGCAGCCTGTACAGAGGCCTTGAGAATGACCCGCCCATCGACCGTAGTCACCACCAAATGCCTGGTCGGCGTCTCGAGAAGTCCGCTGAAGTCGGGCGGACCATCCGGACCGGCCTCGTCCACAGGTCCCATGACAATTTCCGTTGCACCCTCGATTTCCGGAAAGGTTCCAACGGAAATACATGATTGCGTTGCGAGAATTAAGGGGCCTTTTACGGGATCCGGCGCCTCACCCCCATCGACATCGGAAATGAAGATGAGTGAATTGACAGGCTTTACTCTCTTTTTGAGAAGCATTTCTTCCTTTGCAGTAACTGGCGGGTCGAACCCAAGAAGATGCACCCAACAAAAAGCCCGCAAACCTTTCGGTGCGCGGGCTTTTCCGTTGTCCTGAGACGGTCGGCGCTTATCCGGACACGCTGGCCTTCAGGCGGGCGTTGCAGAGGCTGTAGTAGCCGCCGCCCTTCTGGATCCAGCGCAGGCCAGCCAGCGAATCGCTGTCCTTGTTGTCGTAATACTGCTCGAGGCAGGTGTGCATGCGTGCCTTGCCGGGGGTCTCGGTGGCGAACTTCTTCGACACGGCCTTCGGGAAGCTTACGCCGCGCGGCGCGGTGACGGTCGGCTGGTCCGGCTCGCCGTCATAGGTCGCCTGGTCGAGGTTCGGCACGCTGTCGTCGTCAGCCGCCGAAGCGCTGCAGGACGACTTGCGGAACTGGTTCCAGCTCTGGCCGCCGAGCGAGTTGGCGTCCTTGGCCGCGCTGTACTTGGCGCTGCATTCCTTCATCGTCAGGCCCTTGCCGCCGGTGTCGGCAGCAGCGGTGTCGGACTTAGAGGCTTTCGCCGGTTTTGCCGCCATGGTGGCGCTGGCGCCGGGGCCGCACTGGGCCTTGCGGAAGTCGTTCCATTTCATGCCGTTCAGCGCGTTCGCATCCTTGGCGGCATTGTACTTGGTGCTGCATTCCTGCATCGACAGGCCCTTGGCCTCGTCGTCGGAAGCAGCCGCGGGCTTTGCCGCCATCGTGGCGCTGGCGCCCGGGCCGCATTCAGCCTTGCGGAAATCGTTCCACTTCATGCCGTTCAGCGCGTCGCCATCCTTGGCGGCATTGTACTTGGCGCTGCATTCCTTCATCGACAGGCCCTTGGCCTCGTCACCGGCAGCTGCCGTGTCGGACGACTTGGAAGCCTTTGCAGGCTTGGCGGCAACGGTGGTGCTGGCGCCCGGGCCGCACTGGGCCTTGCGGAAGTCGTTCCACTTCATGCCGTTCAGCGCATCGGCGTCCTTGGCCGCATTGTATTTGGCGCTGCATTCCTTCATCGACAGGCCCTTGGCCTCGTCATCGGAGGCAGCCGTGTCAGAAGCCTTCTTGGTCGTCTTTGCAGCCTTTTTCGTGTCGGCCTTGGCCGGCGCGGTTGCAGCGCTGTCGTCGGCAGCGCATTCGGCCTTGCGGAACTGGTTCCAGGTCTGCCCACTGAGCGACCCGGCGTCCTTGGCGGCGTTATATTTGGCGCTGCATTCTTTCATGGTCAGAGCGCTGGCTGGCGACGCCATGAACAGGGCGAGGGCCGCGAAGCCCGATAGGGTGACTAGTTTGTTGAATAGCATGGCAATTCTCCGTAAATGCTGCCCACAAAACGTCCCTGAGCAAATCTTTACCCTGCAACGGACAGTTGCGCCAGATACTATCTATTTTGGACGTTGTTATGACTAAAACTTCGCCAGCACGATTGCGCCCGCTTTTCAGCCGGAAAGACGCTCGAGCGCCAGCAGCATATGCGCCTCTATCTCTTCGCGCAGCCTTGTCCGATCCGAAGTGTCCGGTGTCACCAGATAGAGATCGACCAGCGTTCCCATCAGCACGCTGAGGAAATGCAGGCGGGAAGGGTCGGCCGCAACGCCCCCGGCCGAAAACTTCTGCAGAAACGGCGCCACGATAGCGCCGACGATGCTGGCCTCGTTGCCGCCGCCCTGGTCGGCCTCGATCGGGCGCAGCGCCCGCATGGCGGCCAAAAGACCGGAATGCGCCGGAATAGTTTCGGCCGTATCGAGATAGAGCCCAAGCAGTTTCCTTGCCGCCGCCGCCATCGGCATGCCGGGATCGAGATCGGCAAGCGCTTCGCCGCATGTTTCGACGATGCGCGCGACGGTGCCGTCATAGGCGGCGAGCAGCAATTGGTCGCGATCGGAAAAATAGCGGTAGATCGTGCCGACCGAGACGCCGGTGGTTTCGGCGAGTCGCGTCGTCGTCACCGCATCCGCGCCCTCAGTGGCGACAAGCGCCTCCACTGCGTCCAGCAGCGCCGTGCGCGTGCGCTGCGCCCGCTTCTGGCGCGGCACGACCGGGCTGGTCGCAGGTGCGCCGGTTTCCGATTTCGGCAAAAGCTGAAACTGTTTCATCTTTATTGACTTTGATCGATCGTGGGAGCATCGTCAATGCAAAGAGGGAGGATTTTCATGCGTTCATTGTCGCCGCGCGCGGCCTTTCTTGCCGTGCTTTTGACCTCTGCCGCCTGCGGCCCGCTGCTGGCCGCGGAGATCCCTGTCGAAGCCGGAGACGGCGCCGCCGAACGCCTGACCGAGGCGCTGATCATGGCCAAGCCCGGCGACACGATTGCCATCGGCACCGGCAAATTCGAACTCACCGAGGGCCTGTCGCTCGATGTCGACGACGTGCTGGTCAAGGGCGCGGGGCCCGATGCGACGATCCTTTCCTTCAAAGGCCAGACCGGCTCGGGCGAAGGCCTGCTGGTCACCTCGAACCGTGTGGTGCTGGAGGATTTCGCGGTCGAGGATTCCAAGGGCGACGGCGTCAAGGCCAAGGGCTCGGACCAGATAACCTTCCGCAACCTGCGCGTCGAATGGACCAATGGGCCCGACGCCAACAACGGCGCCTACGGCGTCTACCCGGTCACCTCGAAGAACATCCTGGTCGATGGCGTGACGGTGAAGGGTGCGGCGGACGCCGGCATCTATGTCGGCCAGAGCGAGAACATCGTGGTGCGCAATTCACGCGCCGAATACAACGTCGCCGGCATCGAGATCGAGAATTCGATGAAGGCCGACGTCTACAAGAACACCGCCACCCACAACACCGGCGGCATCCTCATCTTCGACCTGCCCAATCTGCCGGTGCAGGGCGGCCACGACATCCGCGTCTTCGACAATGACGTGGTCGACAACGACACGCCCAATTTCGCGCCCAAGGGCAACACCGTCGCCATGGTGCCGAAGGGCATGGGCATCATGGTCATGGCCAACCGCAACGTCCATGTCTTCGGCAACCGCCTGTCGGGCAACGCCACCACCCATGTGCTGATCGCCGCCTATCCCAACGATTACGACGACGACAACTACATGTTCGTGCCGCGCGGCGTCTTCGTCCACGGCAACACCTATGGCGAGGGCGGCAACGCGCCGGACGGCGAGGTCGGCAAGACCATCTCCGATGTTTCCGGCACGCCGGTGCCGAGCATCGTCTGGGACGGTGTCACCCGCATTCCCGAATATCTCACCTGGGTTTCGGCTGCCGACCGCATCTATATCGACGAGGCCGAGGGCACGACATTCGCCAATCTCAAGATGATCTCGCAGTTGATGCTGCCGTGGTCGACTTCGCCGGATAAGGATATTTCGGCGTATAAGGGGAGTTTGCCGGAGCCGACAGCGGTGAAGCTGCCGCAGGAGAATGGGGCTTAAGATAGGCCCCGAGACGCAGCGGCGGTGACCACTGATCGGCGAGATATGCACTCTACGTTGCCCCCCTCTGTCCTGCCGGACATCTCCCCCACAGGTGGGGAGATCAGGCTGTCATCAAGCCTTTCGCCAATCTTCAACGTTGTAAGGATTGGACCGGCATTGCCACAGCTAATCTCCCCACCTGTGGGGGAGATGTCCGGCAGGACAGAGGGGGGCAACGTAGGGCTCCGTCTCTGGTCGCATTTTCTCGTTCAGATATTCGCGCTGGTGACAGCGTTCTGCACGGCCTCCTCCCCCTCTTTCGCCGTCTCCCCCGACGCCATCCTCGCCGACACTCCGCCAAAGCTCCTCTCCGAATTCGGCTTCTTCACCGATATAGCGAAGCAAACACCTGCCGAGAACGTCATCCCCTTCGCGCCGATAACGCCGCTCTTCTCCGACAACGCGCTGAAATACCGCTTCGTCTACGTTCCCGAAGTCCAGTCAGCGCAGTACAACGACACCGAAGCCTTCGACTTCCCCGTAGGCACCGCGCTCATAAAAACCTTCGCCTTTCCCGCCGATTTCCGCGCGCCCGACAAAAATGTCCGCCTGATCGAAACCCGCGTGCTGCTGAAGCATGAAACCGGCTGGCAGGCCTGGGCGTATCTGTGGAACGACGAGCAGACCGAGGCGACGCTGAAGATCACCGGCGCCAAGGTCGATATCGCAACGGTCAAGGCCGATGGCACGCCGCTGACCTTCACCTATGCCGTGCCCAACAAGAACCAGTGCAAAGGCTGCCATGCCTTCAACGGCGAAATCGTGCCGCTGGGCCCCAAGGCGCGCAACCTCAACGGCGATTTTCCCTATGCCTCAGGCCCGCAGAACCAGCTGGCACACTGGGCCGAGGCCAAAATCCTATCGGGCCTGCCTGCGTCGTCCCCCGCCGTGCCGGACTGGCGCGATGCCGCCGCCCCGCTCGACGCCCGCGCCCGCGCCTGGCTCGACGTCAATTGCGCCCATTGCCACCGCGCCGAAGGGGCGGCCAGCAATTCAGGGTTGTTCCTGACCTATGGCGAGAAGGACAGAGTGCGCTACGGCGTCGGCAAGCGGCCGGTGGCGGCCGGCAAGGGTTCGGGCGACCGCTCCTTCGACATCAAGCCCGGCGATCCCGACGGCTCGATACTGCCGTACCGCGTCGAAAGCACCGAGCCCGGCGTCATGATGCCGGAGCTTGGCCGCCATGTCGCAGACCCGGAAGCGGTAGCCTTGCTGCGCGACTGGATTGCCTCGATGCGTTAGCCTATCCACCGAAAATCGGAATCGATTTCCCGGCCGGATCATGCGCCAATGCAAGTGTCGGAACACCTTCGCGCATTCGAATGGAGATGTGGCACTCCGGCGATGAAGGGTCTATGCAATCAAAGTCACTGAAAATGAAAGAATTTCGAAGGATTCATGACAGATAATCACATAATGTGATATCGGGCGGCCGGCTTGTTATGGCAAGAGCAGCGCCGGGACATGAGTTCTCGGCCGGGGATAGTAGAGTATGAGCAGACGATATTTCGGAACCGACGGAATCCGCGGACGCGCCAACAAATTTCCGATGACTGCCGAGATCGCGATGAAAGTCGGCATGGCAGCCGGCCTTTCCTTCCAGCGCGGCAATCATCGCCATCGCGTCGTTCTCGGCAAGGACACGCGCCTTTCTGGCTACATGATCGAAAACGCCATGGTAGCCGGCTTCTGCGCCGCCGGCATGGATGTGTTCCTGCTCGGCCCGGTGCCGACACCGGCGGTCGCCATGCTGGCGCGCTCGCTGCGCGCCGATATCGGCGTCATGATCTCGGCCTCGCACAACCCTTATTACGACAACGGCATCAAACTGTTCGGCCCGGACGGCTACAAGCTTTCCGACGAGATCGAGATGCGCATCGAGGCGATGCTCGATCAGGACATTGACCTCGCCCTTGCCGATGCAGACGCGCTCGGCCGGGCCAAGCGCATCGACGGCGTGCATGACCGCTATATCGAATTCGCCAAGCGCACCTTGCCGCGTTCCATGTCGCTGGCGGGCCTGCGGGTCGTGATCGACTGCGCCAATGGCGCTGCCTACAAGGTCGCACCCGCCGCCCTTTGGGAACTCGGCGCCGAGGTCATCGCCATCCACGACAGCCCCAACGGCTTCAACATCAACGAGGAATGCGGCTCCACCCATCCGGAAAGCCTTGCCAGGAAGGTGCATGAAGTTCGCGCCGACATCGGCATCGCGCTCGATGGCGACGCCGACCGCATGATCATCGTCGACGAGAACGGCACGGTGGTGGACGGCGACCAGATCATGGCGCTGGTGGCCGAATCCTGGAACCAGAACGACCGCCTCGTCGGTGGCGGCGTCGTTGCCACAGTCATGTCCAATCTTGGGTTGGAGCGTTTCCTCGGCGATATCGGCCTGCAGCTTCACCGCACCCAGGTCGGCGACCGCTACGTCGTCGAGCATATGCGCGCCCACGGCCTCAACATCGGCGGCGAGCAGTCCGGCCATATCGTGCTTTCGGATTTCTCCACCACCGGCGACGGCCTCGTCTCGGCCCTGCAGGTGCTGGCCTGCATCAAGCGCCAGAACAAGCCGGTGAGCGACCTGTGCCGGAAGTTCGAGCCCGTGCCGCAGCTTCTCAAGAATGTCCGCTTCTCCGGCGGCAAGCCGCTGGAAGCCGCGCCCGTCAAGGCGGCGATCGAGGATGCGCGCAACCGCCTCGGCAAGTCCGGGCGGCTCGTCATCCGCCCTTCCGGCACCGAGCCGCTGATCCGCGTCATGGCCGAGGGTGACGATCCCAAGCTGGTCGAGACGGTGGTCAACGACATCGTCGGCGTCATTTCGGACCTCAAGACGGCCGCCTGATTCAAGACCGACAATGCCTTTGAAAAGCCCGCCTCCGGCGGGCTTTTTCCGTTCGGGAAACGCCTGCCGGTTGCTCGCCATGGTTAAGGAACAGGGTTAAGCACAACTTAACCTTTGGACTCCATTATCCACGTCGAATTCAACCGATCTCGCCCCGGTGGGGGTGCGAGGGATTCGCAGGGGTAATGAAAATGCTCTACATTTCCAAGCGGGTGTTCGCCGCGCTGCTGGTGACCGGCTTTGCCGCGCCCGCGGTTGCCGCCGACATGTATGAACCGGTGGTCGAGCCGCAGCCGCAAGTCGTCTATCAGCCGGTCGAGACGGGCGGATGGTATCTGCGCGGCGACCTCGGCTACCGCTGGTCGAAATTCCGCGGCGCCGACTACATCACCTACGGCGTCTGCGACGCGGGCTGCGGACCTGTTCCGGTTCCCGGTTCGAAATCATTCGATTTCGGCGACCTGAAGGGCGCAATGTCGTTCGGCGGCGGCGTCGGCTACCAGGTCAACAACTACTTCCGCACCGACGTGACGGCCGATTACTGGTTCAAGTCGAAATTCAACGGCCAGACCTCGGACGGCGTCAACGTCTCGACCGACACTTCGTCCTACAGCGCGCTGTTGCTGCTCGCCAACGCCTATGTCGACCTCGGCACCTGGCACCGCGTGACGCCTTATGTCGGCGCCGGTATCGGTGGCGCTTACGTCAAGTGGGACAACCTCCGCAACCAGTTCCCCGGCGTCGATGACAGCCACAAGGGCGGCAAGGAATGGCGCTTTGCCTATGCGCTCATGGCCGGTGCTTCCTACTGCATCACCAAGAACCTGCAATTCGACGCTGGCTATCGCTTCACCCGCGTCAATGGCGGCAAGATGTTCGACTATGTCGACTCTTCGGCCGGCGGCCCAGGCGCTGGCCCAGGTTACGACAAGGGTTTCAACGTGCATGAAGTGCGCGGCGGCCTGCGCTACCAGTTCGGCGGCGGCAAGGCCGATTGCGCCGAGCCGGAGCCGGTGGCCTACGAGCCGCCCCCGGTCGAGCCCGTCTACAAGTAATTACCCTGCCCACCACATTTGACCGCCCGGCCTTCGCCGGGCGGTTTTTTCTTGGTCGAAACAACGATCAATGGCCAGCCCCAAAACCTTAACAAGGCGGCCAAGACGACAAATCCGCTAACCATCCATTAGCCTTAACTGCAACTTAACCCCTATGGTTAACAATGCTCTCGGGTGGCGGTTGCACGACAGTCGGTCGTGCCGCATTTGCGGGAGTTTGGCGTGATGAAATCGCATGGCATTTTGATCTTTTCGCTTGCCGTAGCGGCGGCGCTGGCGGGCAACGCGGCAAATGCCGCCGACTACGATCCTCCGATCTTCGTCGACAACGCGCCCGAATATGTCCCCGTGGAAGTCGGCTCCGGCTGGTACCTGCGCGGCGACCTCGGCTACAACTTCAACAAGCCATTCAAGAACACCGAGATCGGGCCGAGCCCGATCTATTCCTTCGACCAGGACAACACCGCTCTCTCGGGAAGCATCGGTGCCGGCTACCACTTCAACGATTTCCTGCGTGGCGAAATCAACCTCGGCTTCCTGTCGAAGGGCGAGTCGTCGCTGGACTACCTGATTGCCGACGATGCCGGCGTCGTCTTTTCCGACGTAGGGGTCAGCGCCGAGAACAAAGCCTGGAGCGGCATGGTCAACGCCTATGCCGACCTCGGCACCTATGTCGGCCTGACGCCCTATATCGGCGCCGGTGTCGGCGCGGTCTATTCCAAGAGAAGCTACACGCTGAACGAAGACATTCGCGATCCGGTCTTCGTCGACGTCGACTTCGCCGACAAGAAGAGCCAGGTCAGCTTCGCCTATTCGCTGAACGCCGGCGTCGCGTATCAGCTGTCGAAGAATATCGCCCTCGACGTCGGATACCAGTATCTGGCAGCACCGAGTGCGCAATATGTCGAGATGACAGGCCTGGACAGCTACCGGATATCGAAAGGCATCGACTATCACCAGCTCAAGGTCGGCCTGCGCTACGATTTGTGGTGAGTTCCAACATCGCTACCGGCAACAACAAGGCGGGCTTCGGCTCGCCTTGTTCCGTTCCGGACCACGGCAAACATTTCCTTGAAAAATAAAGTCGGATTCGAGCGGCCGAATTAACCGGTCATTGACCATGAAGGTGCATCCTCCGGGTCCAGCGGCAGAGTATTGAGTACCGCGGCGCGCAAGCGCCCAGGCAACAACCCGCCACCCTCTCGGGTGGCGGGATTTTTGTTGCTCAGGCAGTCGGAGTTCAGACGATGAAGAACTCGCCCGCATTCATGCTCAGGCCCGACGACAGTTGGGCGAACTTGACCGCGGCAGTGCCGCCTATGCCATCCTTGTCGAACAGCAGTGCACCAGTCGTGCTGTTGTAGATGATGCGATCGCTGGCATCATGCGCCGCACTTCCGGTATGGAAGGCGCCCGCCGTCAGCCATCCGGCAGCAAGGCCGGTGAAGATGCCCTTGTCGAGCTGGATGAGATCGTCAACCACGGTGTAGTCGGTGATCTTGTCTATATTGGTCGGGCCGAGTGTTGCATTGAAGTGGAAAGCATCGATGCCGGTGCCGCCGACCAGGGTATCGTTGCCGGCTCCACCCGCAAGCAGATCATTGCCGGCAGCGCCGCGAAGGATGTTGTTGCCGCTATTGCCGACAAGCGTGTTCTTCAGACCGTTGCCGTTTCCGGTCAGATTGGCGGTACCCTGCAATTCGAGCCGATCAACATTGGCCGCGAGTGTCCAGTCGATCAGCGACCGGACAGTGTCCGTGCCCTGCCCTACGGCCTCGATGGTACGATCGTCGGCCGAAGAAACGAAATAAATATCGTTGTCGGCCCCGCCGTACATTGTGTCCTTGCCGGCGCCCCCATTCAGGAAATCATTGCCGGCCTCCCCAAAAAGTATGTCGTTGCCGGCCAGGCCGTTAAGCGTGTCATCGCCGCCATTACCATGCATCTCGTCGACGAGAGCATATCCGTTAACGGTATCGCTGGCGGCGTCGCTGCTGGAAAACCTTACCGCCTGATGTATCTCGGCAACGACATCATTGTTTGAACCGTTGTGCCAGGATACGACGAACCGCCCGTCATTCAGAGCCGCGATCGAGGTGTCCTGCTCGTTGCTGACCGAACTGTTCAAGCGAATCCCGCTTGGCGAAAGCAATGCACCACTATTGCCGTCAACGAATGAAACCATCGGATCTGTATCTCCGAAGACATCATCATGATAGCTGACGGCGACAACTCCATTCGACAATTGCACCACGCTGGGCTGAAACTCGGACTGCGTGTTGGTGTTGAGCCTCGTAAACCCCTGGAACGTGCCGGCGATGTCGAAACGGGCATAGGTTATTTCTCGCTCGACACCATCCCACCCATTGTCGGCGTAAACGACGGCGAAGCCACCGTTGGCGAGTGCCACGATATCCGGGTTTTCATTGATCGTCCCGGCCGAATCAAAGAGAGCGGCGGCCGCGCGAACCGAGCCATCGGCATTATAGACCGCTCGCCACACCTCGGTCTCGCCTGCTACAAGCCGCTGCCATGTTACGGCGAAGCCGCCGTCAAGGAGACCCGCCACTTTCGCGTTGGTGTCGTGCGCGCCGCTGCTGTCAACTGCAAATGCGTTCGACACCACGCCCAGGTTATTATAAATTCTGACATCGATATCATTATCGGTAGCGGAAAAATTGTCCTGATTGACGATCACAAAGCCGCCGCCCGTCAGGGCGGTCACATCCGGATTGCTGCTATTGGTGTCTCCGATGTCAACATCGGAGACGACGATCGCCCCTGTCGGCGAATTGACCTGAAAAACGATGCTGTCCGTATCCTGGAAAACGACGACATTGTTGCCGTTCGTCAGGTGCGCGATTGCCGGGTTTGCAGCGTTTACGCCGAGATTGCTTATCTGAAAACTGGAAGTTGTCGGATTGCCTGACAAATTGTAGAGCTGCCCGAAAACAGTATTGCCCGAGCTTGTAGAGGCAACACCAAAGCTTCCACCAGGCAAGCTGACCAGGGAACCCTGCGAACCGTCCGAATTGAGCGTGATTGACTTGACGAAGTTGGTCGTGAACGTTGTTGTGACAGTCATCTCGAAGCCCCCTTGTGGCCTAACTGTGTTCATCTGAATTGCCACGGCCTTGCTCAAACGAAAGGCCGAGCGGTTTATTCATGCGAAAAAGCCACCCAAATGATGCCACGCGACAAGTCTGGAACCGTTATCTCGCTCCATTTGTCCTCGTGGCGATGACGCAATTACATTGCGTCTTCTTTTGTTATTTTGAATCTTATCAATAGACCTGCGACGCCATGCTTTCATGGAACCCAAATCTTCTGCAGACTCCTCTGCTCTTATCGCATTCAGGCCGGATGAACTGCCTCAAAAGAGGCCCACGTACTTCTGAACACCAACAGATTGCATAATATTCTCATCGCAATCAATAGGTATAAATCGGATGATGAGTATACCTAATTACGATAAAGCACCGCTTGGAAAAATTATTTCCAAAGGCAAAGACACTTTCTTATGTAAATTTCATCACATCAAGAAAATTTGCGGAGAGGATTCATTTCCTCTTGATTTCATCATGTGATGCATTCGCACTGCGCCTGATACCCTTCGGCCCGGCCGGCACGCCGATTCCCTCTTGCGATCCCCAGCGTCTTTCTGTATTTCCCGCCGTGGGCCACCCCTCCCCAACGAGGGGCCAGCTATCTGGAAGGATAGAACCACGATGACGACGCTTTCCGCGCCAGGACTCCGTCCGGCAAACCCCAATTTCTCCTCAGGTCCCTGCGCAAAACGCCCCGGCTGGTCTCTTGAAGGCCTCCGCGATGCGGCCCTTGGCCGTTCGCACCGCGCCAAGATCGGCAAGGCCAAGCTTGCCCGCGCCATCGACCTTACCCGCGAAGTTCTTCAGGTCCCCGCCGACTATCGCATCGGCATCGTGCCGGCGTCCGACACCGGCGCGGTCGAGATGGCGCTATGGTCGCTGCTCGGCGAGCGCGGCGTCGACATGGTCGCCTGGGAGAGCTTCGGCGCCGGCTGGGTGACCGACGTGGTCAAGCAGCTCAAGCTGCCCGACGTCCGCACCTTCGACGCGCCCTATGGCGCGCTGCCCGATCTCGCAGCAGTCGATTTCGACCGCGACGTGGTCTTCACCTGGAACGGCACGACCTCGGGCGTGCGCGTCGCCAATGGCGATTTCATCCCGGCAGACCGCAAGGGCCTGACCATCTGCGACGCCACCTCGGCAGCGTTTGCGCAGAAGCTCGATTTCGACAAGCTCGATGTCGTCACCTTCTCCTGGCAGAAGGTGCTGGGCGGCGAAGGCGGCCACGGCATGCTGATCCTGAGCCCCCGCGCCGTTGCACGGCTCGAAAGCTACAAGCCGGCCTGGCCGCTGCCGAAGATTTTCCGCCTGACCTCCGGCGGCAAGCTGATCGAAGGCATCTTCAAGGGCGAGACCATCAACACCCCGTCGATGCTGGCGGTTGAAGATTACCTCGACGCGCTCGACTGGGCGAAGTCCATCGGCGGGCTCGATGCTCTGATCGCCCGCGCCGACGCCAACGCCAAGGTGCTGGCCGACTGGGTTGCGAACAATCCGGCAGTGGCATTCCTCGCCACTGACGAAGCGACGCGGTCGAACACGTCGGTCTGCCTGCGCTTCGTCGACCCGGCGGTTTCGGGCCTAGACGACGCCGGCCAGCAGGCTTTCGTGAAGGCCTTCATCGGGCTTCTGGAAGCGGAAAAGGTCGCCTACGACATCGCCAGCTACCGCGACGCCCCTCCCGGCCTGCGCATCTGGTGCGGCGCCACCGTCGAAGCGTCCGACCTCCAGGCGCTGACGCCATGGCTCGACTGGGCTTTTGCAACGGCCAAGGCATCGCTGAAGGCGGCTGCCTGAGTGCTTTACCCTCCCCCTTGCGGGGAGGGTCGGACCGCAGGTCCGGGGTGGGGGTGCTGCCTCCACTCCATCATCAGATGATTTTATCCCACCCGGTCGCTCCGCGACCACCCTCCGCACAAGGAGGGTAAGAACCGCCAAGGATCAAACCCATGCCTCGCGTTCTCGTATCCGACAAACTCTCCCCCACCGCAGTCCAGATCTTCAAGGATCGCGGCGTCGAAGTGGACTACCTGCCCGATCTCGGCAAGGACAAGGAAAAGCTGCTCGAAGTCATCGGCCAGTATGACGGCCTCGCCATCCGCTCGGCGACGAAAGTCACCGAAAAGCTGATCGCGGCCGCGACCAATCTCAAGGTCATCGGCCGCGCCGGCATCGGCGTCGACAATGTCGATATCCCGGCTGCCTCGCGCCGAGGCATCATCGTGATGAACACGCCTTTCGGCAATTCCATCACCACTGCCGAGCACGCCGTCGCGCTGATGTTCGCGCTGGCCCGCCAGATCCCGGAAGCCAACGCTTCGACCCACGCCGGCAAGTGGGAGAAGAACCGCTTCATGGGCGTCGAGATCACCTCGAAGACGCTGGGCGTCATCGGCTGCGGCAATATCGGCTCGATCGTGGCGACGCGCGGCGTCGGCCTGAAGATGCATGTCGTAGCCTTCGACCCCTTCCTGTCGGAAGGCCGCGCCGAAGAGCTGGGCGTCGAAAAGGTCGAGCTTGAAGAGCTTTTCAAGCGCGCCGACTTCATCACGCTGCATACGCCGATGACCGACAAGACGCGCGGCATCATCAATGCCGAAGCCATCTCCAAGATGAAGGACGGCGTGCGCATCATCAACTGCGCGCGCGGCGGCCTGATCGTCGAGGCAGACCTCATTGCAGCACTCAAGAGCGGCAAGGTCGCGGGCGCCGGCATTGACGTGTTCGAGACCGAACCGGCGACCGAAAACGCACTGTTCGGCATGGAAAACGTCGTCACCACCCCGCATCTCGGCGCATCGACCAGCGAGGCGCAGGAAAACGTCGCGCTGCAGGTGGCCGAGCAGATGTCGGATTACCTCGTCAAGGGCGCGGTATCGAACGCCATCAACATGCCGTCGATCACCGCGGAAGAAGCCCCGCGCCTGAAGCCGTTCGTCAAGCTTGCAGAAGTGCTCGGCGCCTTTGTCGGCCAGGTCACCGAAGATCCGATCAAGGAAGTCGAGATCCTGTTCGACGGCGCCACCGCGACGATGAACACCCGCGCGCTGATCAGCGCTGCCCTCGCCGGCCTGATCCGGCCGCAGGTTTCCGACGTCAACATGGTGTCGGCCCCGATCATGGTGAAGGAACGCGGCATCATCGTCGCCGAGGTCAAGCGCGACAAGTCGGGCGTGTTCGACGGCTATATCAAGCTGACGGTGAAGACCGAAAAGCAGGAGCGTTCCATCGCCGGCACCTGCTTCTCCGATCACAAGCCGCGCTTCATCCAGATCAAGGGCATCAATCTCGACGCCGAGGTCGGCCAGCACATGCTCTACACGACCAATGCCGACGCGCCGGGCATCATCGGCCTGCTCGGCACGCTGTGCGGCAAGAACAACGTCAACATCGCCAACTTCCAGCTCGGCCGCAACCGGCCCGGCGGCGATGCCATCGCGCTGCTCTATCTCGACGCGCCCTTCCCGGAAAAGGCGCTGGCCGAAGTCCGCGCCAACCCGTCGATCGACTCAGCCAAACCGCTGCAGTTCGACGTCAACGGTATTTGATAACGGATTATCCGCTGTTCGATTAAAGAAAGGCGCCGGGTGACCGGCGCCTTTTTCAATCCTGCCAGGGATTGACCAGCGAAATATCGAGATCGTTGAAGACCTTGATATTGCGCGTGGCCAAAACTGCTCGCCTTGAAACGACAATACCTGCGATCTGCGTATCCATCCTGTCGATGTTGCGACCAACGGCGATCCGCGCGGCGCTTAAAATCGAAGCGGCTTCGGCAGCATTTCGGTCAAACGGCAGAACGCGACCTACTATCTCATCTCGCAAAAACTGATCGAACCGCTCCAAGAGGCCGTTCTTGCGCCTGCCGTCTGGCAAAAGAAACAGTCCCGATCGTATCTCAAGGACACTTATGGCGGTTATCCAGACGATGGTCGACGTTTGACGATCGAGCCAGGATACCACTGCAGAGTTCATGTCCGGTCGCATAAGCGCCGAAATCACATTCGTATCCAGAACGATCATTCGCCGAAATCGACCGGCTTGAACGGTTGACGAGGAAATTCCGGCAGCGGCTCGTCATTGTCGGGGATGTCGCGAAACAATTCGGCTATCCTGCTCCCCAGGCCAAACTCCTGCCCATCATCCTTCAGCACGGTCGCCCGCAGGATCATGCGGACCTCTTCCTCCATGCTGACGCCATGCTTCGCCGCGCGCTCCTGAAGGCGCTGCTTTACGTCGTCATCGATCTGCCTGACCAGCAATTGCGCCATCGCGGCTCTCCTTTGCTATCATGATAGCAAATTTGGCGATGCGGGTCCACACATTCAACCTGCCATCTTCCGCCCGCCATATTCTGCAAGCCAGATGCCACCGAGCACCAGCACCATGGCGACCGCGTGATAGAGGTGAAAATCCTCGCCGAGCAGGACAACCGACAGGAGCATGCCGAAGATCGGCACCAGGTTGAAAAACAGTCCAGCGCGATTTGCGCCGATCAGTTCCACGCCCCTGATGTAGAACGCCTGCGCCAGCACTGAGGGAAACAGCACGGTAAAGAGGACGATCCCCCAGCCCCGCGCATCGGGGACGATCATGCTGCCGGTCCAGAACTCGGCAGCCGTGGCCGGAATGCTGGTGACGAAGGCCGCGCCCGTCAGCATGATCATCAGGCTCTGCCAGTGGATTGCCGGCTTGAAGCGCAGCATCACCGTGTAGATGGCGTAGACAAGCACCGCGACCAGCATCAGCGCGTCGCCGATATTCACCTCGAGCCCGAGCAACCCAAGGGGCCGTCCATGGGTGGCGGTCAGGATCACTCCTGCCATCGACAGCAGGAACCCGACGATCTGCGCCCAGGTGACGCGCAGGCGAAACAGCAGGAAGTTGGCGGCGAAGATAACCATCGGCGTACCCGCCTGCTCGATGCTGGCATTGATCGCAGTGGTGTGGATCAGCGCCGTGTAGAGGGCCATGTTGAATACGGTGAAGCCGAGCCCGCCCAGTGCTACCAGCAGCCACAGATGCCGGCGAACCACCGGCCAGTCATTTCTCAGCCGCGACCAGCCGATGAACAGAAGAATCGCCATCGCCAGCCCCCAGCGCATGGTGGTGAGCAGCATCGGCGAGACGTGGCCGACCGCCAGCTTTCCCGCCACCGCATTGGCGCCCCAGAACAGGGCGGTGAGCACAAGCAGCAGATAGGCGTTTCTATGCATGGGATTTCCGGCGGTGGACGCGATACACCGGCGTAGAATGGATGCAAGTTCAGGTAAACAGCGCCAAACGCGGAAATTGTTGTGCCTGATTACCCACAACTACCGAGAAACCGTGCAAAGAATGGTCGCCTTCCAAAACGCTTGACGCTATAGAGGCCTGTCATTTTTACGTGTTCGCCGCCTGCTTCGCGGCGCTGGAAGGGAAGAAAACATGGCCAATGTGGTTGTCGTCGGCTCGCAATGGGGCGACGAAGGCAAGGGCAAGATCGTCGACTGGCTGTCGGAACGCGCCGATGTCGTGGTGCGATTCCAGGGCGGCCACAATGCCGGCCACACGCTCGTCGTCGACGGCAAGGTCTACAAGCTGTCGCTGCTTCCTTCCGGCATCGTGCGCGACGGCAAGCTCTCGGTCATCGGCAACGGCGTGGTCTTCGATCCACACGCCTTCGTCGCCGAAGCGGAGAAATTGCGCGCATTGGGCGTGGAAGTAACGCCCGAACGCCTGAAAATAGCCGAAAACACGGCGCTTATTCTTTCCCTCCACCGGGAACTCGACGGATTCCGCGAAGACGCGGCCTCCAATTCCGGAACGAAAATCGGAACGACCCGCCGCGGCATCGGCCCTGCCTATGAAGACAAGGTCGGCCGCCGCGCCGTGCGGGTGATGGACTTGGCTGATTTGGATACACTGCCCCTGAAGGTCGACCGGCTGCTGACGCATCACAATGCGCTGCGCCGCGGGCTCGGTCACCCCGAGGTTGCGCATGAGACGATCATGCAGGAGCTGACTTCCGTTGCCGACGCGATCCTGCCCTATATGGACCGGGTGTGGAAAATCCTCGACGACAAGCGCCGCGCCGGCGCGCGCATCCTGTTCGAAGGCGCGCAGGGCACGCTGCTCGATATCGACCACGGCACCTATCCTTTCGTCACCTCGTCCAACACCGTTGCCGGCCAGGCATCGCCCGGCTCGGGCGTCGGCCCGGGCGCGATCGGCTATGTGCTCGGCATCACCAAGGCCTACACGACCCGCGTCGGCGAAGGCCCGTTTCCGACCGAGCAGGACAATGAAGTCGGCGAATTCCTCGGCACGAAAGGCCATGAATTCGGCACCGTCACCGGGCGCAAGCGCCGCTGCGGCTGGTTCGACGCCGTGCTGGTGCGCCAGGCGGTTGCCGTCAACGGCATCAACGGCATCGCGCTGACCAAGCTCGACGTGCTCGACGGCCTCGACGAGATCAAGGTCTGCACCGGCTACACGCTGGACGGCGAGGCGATCGACTATCTGCCGGCGAGCCAGGGCGCGCAGGCGCGCGTCGTGCCGGTCTACGAAACGCTGGAAGGCTGGAAGGGAACCACAGCCGGCGCACGCAGCTGGAACGATCTTCCGGCACAGGCTGTTAAGTATGTTCGTTATATAGAAGAACTGATCGGTGCGCCGGTGGCGCTTCTTTCAACCAGCCCTGAGCGGGACGACACAATACTTGTGACCGATCCCTTTCAAGACTAATTTTGCCCCTTCCCGCCGCTTTGCGGCAAGGCGGGAAGGAAACCACAGGTCGACAAAGCATGGCAGATTTCGTTGCGGTTCTGAAAAAGACGCTGGATGGGTTGAGCGAAGCTACGCCCGAACTGCGCCAGAAGGTCTACGACAAGGCCCGCGGAACAATCGCGGCGAAGCTCGCGGCAATAAACCCGCCGCCGCCGCAGGCCGTCGTCGACCGCCAGAAGCGCGCGCTGGAAGATGCCATCGAGGCGGTGGAGAAGGAATATCCGCCGCGTCCCGGCCCGAAGATCTCCAGCGACCCGCTGGAAGAGCTGGAAAACGTCTTCGCCTCGATCGAGCGCCAGAAGACCGAGCCGCCAAAGCCGCGTTTCGACAACACATTCAAGGCAGACAGCGCGCCGAAGCCACCCGTGCCGGCAGCGCCCGCACCGGCTGCATTCGACCCTGCGCCCAGAATGGAACCCAAGGCCGAGCCTGCCCCCAAGGGTGAATTGTGGCCAAAAACCACGCCGGTCGTGGCGCCGCCTCCCACCGCTGCACCCGCCCGAAGCGAAGCCCCTGTCCGGGAAGACGTGTTCGGCCCGGAAAATGACGACGACGACATTCAAACCGACGAGCGGGAAAACGAAACCCGCAAGCGCGGCTATGGCGGGCTCATAGCGGCTGTGATCGCCCTTGCCGTGATCGCTGGTGGCGGCTACGGCGTCTGGCTCAACAAGGATGCCTTCGTCAGCCTGTTCGGCATGAACGGAAGCAAGACGGCGACGACGACGCCTTCGGTGACACCACCGGCAACGAGCCCGGCAAAGCCCGAGACCAACACCGCTGCCAATCCGCCGGCCGGGGAGCAACCCTCGCCCGCGGCACCGCCTCCAGCAAATGGCGGCACGGACAGCGAGCCCAAATTCACCCAGCGCCTGAACGCCGATGGCTCCGAGATCGATCCCGGCCCCGCCGGCGGACCTGCCGCCATCGGCGAGGGAACCTCCGTCGCCGCCGTTACCCAGCCGCCGGAGACGCCTGCCCCCGCAGCACCCGGCGCAACCACGGACCCGGCAGCGCCGCCTGCCGCGCAGGGCCAGACACCTGCCGCTCCCGGCGCGCCGGCTGCCCAGCCCGGCGTTGCCGTCGGCCAGCGCGCGATCTTCTACGAGGAACGCACCAACGTAGCCGAGGGCTCGGCCGAACCGGGCAGCATCGTCTGGTCGGTGGTGCAGGAATCGCCGGGCGGCGACCTGCCTCCCGAGCCGGCGATCCGCGCCGAAGCGACCATTCCCGGCAAGGATCTGCAACTGCGCATGACCATCCGCCGCAACGCGGACCAGACCCTGCCGGCAAGCCACATCATCGAGGTCATCTTCCTGACGCCCGACGGCTTCGAGGGCGGCGGCATCGAGAACATCCTGCGCGTGTCGATGAAAGGATCTGAACAGGAAGCCGGCAGCCCGCTGATCGGCATTCCGGCCAAGATCGCCGACGGCTTCTTCCTCGTCGCGCTCAACGACGGCAAGCAGGAGATGGACGCCAACATGGCCCTGCTGCGCCGCCAGAGCTGGATCGACGTGCCGATCGTCTACAAATCCGGCCGCCGCGCCCTGTTCACCATGGAAAAGGGCATTCCGGGCCAGAAGGCCTTCGACGACGCCATGAAAGCCTGGGACGCCGCCCGCAGCGGGTGATGGCGTCAGACTTTTTCTCGGCTTGAGGACGGCTTGACTCGTCGTCGAGGTTCGCGCTGCCCCTCATCCGACCCTTCGGGCCACCTTCTCCCCGTGAACGGGGAGAAGGAAAAAGCGGCGAGGTCGCGGCAGCGCTTCTTCTCCCCGTTACTATACGGGGAGAAGGTGCCGGCAGGCGGATGAGGGGCAGCGCGAACCTTTAATCAGGAAGACAATCGCGGGCGTCGCAGGTGCACAGCGCTCCTCGATGAAACGCCTCCCGGCCCTCCGCTAGGACTCTTCGGCCCTTCGGGCGTTCGATGCCCTTTGAAACGTCCACTGGACGTTTCAATCTGCTTCGCAGACCGGGCTCTCACCGTTCGTCGCTTCAATCGACAAATCGTTGTCGATTGATCGGCCTTGCGGCCGACCGCTCCTCACCCCTCCAACTCTTCCCTCAGCATCTCGAGCTCAAGCCATTCCTCTTCCATCGAAACCAGCGTCGCGCGCTCCTTATCGAGGGCGGCGATGGTTTTCTGGAACCCCTTCGGGTCGCGTTCGTAGAAGGCAGGATCGGCGATGTTGTTTTCCAGCGTCGAGATTGAGGCAGACACCGCAGCCATCTTTCCCGGCAGGCTTTCCAGCGCGAATTTCTGCTTGAAGGACAGTTTCTTCGCCGGTCCCTTCGGCGCTTCCGGCGTGCTCTCGGCGCGCGGTGCATCGCCGGCCTGCTTCTGCACGGCACGGCGATCGTTCAGCCGCGTGCCGCCGCGCTGGGCCAGCATATCGGCATAGCCGCCGGCATATTCTATCCAGCGCCCCTCGCCGTCCGGCGCGATAATGCTGGTGACGGTGCGATCGAGGAAGTCGCGATCGTGGCTGACGAGGATGACCGTGCCGGCAAAACCGGCGACCAGCTCCTGCAATAGCTCCAGCGTTTCCATGTCGAGATCGTTGGTCGGCTCGTCGAGCACCAGCAGGTTCGCCGGTCGCGCCAGAACCCGCGCCAATATAAGCCGCGCCCGCTCGCCGCCGGAAAGCTCGCGCACCGGCGTGCGTGCCTGCTCCGGCTTGAACAGGAAATCTTTCATGTAGGAGACGACGTGGCGTTCCTCGCCATTGATGACGAGGTTGTCGCCACGCCCGTCAGTGAGATAATGCCCAAGCGTCTCCTGCGGATCGACCGCCTCGCGCTTCTGGTCGAGGGTGGCGATCTCCAGATTGGTGCCGAGCCGCACCGAGCCGGAATCCGGCTGCAACTCACCGGTCAGCATCTTCAGCAGCGTCGTCTTGCCGGCGCCGTTCGGCCCAACAAGGCCGATGCGGTCGCCGCGCTGGATGCGCGTCGAAAACCCCTTGACCACGGTGAGGTCGCCAAAACTCTTCTCGATGTTTTTGGCCTCGATGACCAGCTTGCCGGATTCGGCGGCATCGCTGGCCACCATGGTCGCGACACCTTCCGCTCCCCGGTGGCCGCGAAAGCGCTGGCGCATCGTCTGGAGTTCGCCCAGCCGGCGCATGTTGCGCTTGCGTCGCGCGGTGACGCCATAGCGCAGCCAATGCTCCTCGCGCACGATCTGGCGGCCGAGCTTGTGCTGTTCGCGCTCTTCTTCCTCAAGGATCGTGTCGCGCCATTCCTCGAAATGCGCGAACCCCTTGTCGAGCTTGCGCGTCTGGCCGCGATCGAGCCAGACGGTGGCGCGCGAAACACGCTCGAGAAAACGCCGGTCATGCGAAATGACGACCAGCGCCGAGGACGAGCGGTTGAGCTCGTCTTCCAGCCATTCGATCACCTGCAGGTCGAGATGGTTGGTCGGCTCGTCGAGCAACAGGATGTCGGGCTCCGGCGCCATGACGCGGGCAAGGGCAGCGCGGCGCGCTTCGCCGCCGGAAAGATCGTCGGGACGTTCCTCGCCGGTCAGCCCCAGATGTTCCATCAGGTAGGTGGCACGGTAGGGATCGTCAGCCGGCCCAAGGCCCGCCTCGACATAGGCGCGCACGCTCGCAAAACCCTCCATGTCGGGCATCTGCGGCAGATAGCGGATGGTCGCGGAAGGCTGGCGGAAAACCTCGCCGTCCTGCGGCTCGATGATGCCGGCGGCGATCTTGAGCAGCGTCGACTTGCCCGAGCCGTTGCGGCCGACCAGCGCGATGCGCTCGCCCGCCGAGGCCGAGAGCGCCGCGCCGTCGAGCAGCGGCGTGCCGCCAAAAGTCAGCCGGATGCCGTCGAGATTGAGAAGCGGTGGCGCCATGTCTGTTCAGTGTTCCGGGAGAGGATAAGGATGGGCGAGCAGCAGCGCACGGCCACGTTCGAGCGTGATGCGCAGGCTGCCGCGCACCTCGTTGGAGAGCGTCAGCGACGAGCCGAAGGCGACCTCGACATTGTCGAGCGGCCACTTCGCGCCCTGTTCGGTGAGGCCCGAAAGCTCGGAAAAGCCGAGCACCGAAAACAGCATGCCGTCGGCATAGTCGAAATCGGTCGTGCCGGGCAGCAGCGGGTGCCCCTCCTGCGCGCCACTGGTCAGCACCGTCGGCGTGCCTTGTTCGGCGAGCCGCAAGGCCAGCGCCAGATGCAGGAAGGCATGGTCGGCGCGCGGGCCGCCGAAGGCGCCGGCCAGCACCAGCGAGGTCGCGCCACGCTTGAGCGCTGCCGCAATCGCCAGTTCGCCGTCGGTATTGTCCTTTTCCGCCGGAAAGGTCTCGCGCGGTATCGCCGCGTAGCTTTCGGGCAGGTTTTCGGGCACGGAGTCGAAATCGCCGACCCACAGCTCCGGCGTCACGCCAAGCATCGCCGCATGGCCGATGCCGGCATCGGCCGCGATGATGCGGCTGCCTTCGAGTTGCGCGTCGATGCGGGGCGTGCGGACGAGTTCGCCGCCAAGCAGGATGAAAAATCGGCTCATGGTGGCTCGCCTCTATCACGCCGCGCGGCCATACGGGAAGCCGCCAATGCGCCGCGCAGCCCGAAACTACCGCTTGCGCGCTCCTTCGCTTGGTCCTATGTCTGATCCCGCTCTAACGGGGTGCTGGACACGATTTTTCGTGAGCCGGCTGAGAGGCAAAGGGGAAACCTGGCCAACCCGCTGAACCTGATCCGGTTTGTACCGGCGGAGGGATTAGATGCTTCGGACGCCCGGCGCTTCAAATTCCCTTTCAACAGATATGAAGGAGGCGCCGATGCGCACGCTGCTATTCTCGCTCGTTTCCACCCTTGCCGTGGCCGCCGCCCTGCCCGCGCTCGCCGCTGAAAAACTCACCGTCTACACCTATGAAAGCTTCACCGCCGAATGGGGCCCCGGCCCGCAGGTGGAAAAGGCCTTCGAGGCTGAATGCGGCTGCGATGTCGAGTTCGTCTCGGTGGCCGACGGCGTGGCGCTGCTCAACCGCGTCAAGCTGGAAGGCGCTTCGACCAAGGCCGATGTCGTGCTCGGCCTCGACACCAACCTGACCGCCGAGGCCAAGGCCACCGGCCTGTTTTCGCCATCCGGCATCGACCTCGCCAGCATCAAGGTGCCCGGCGGCTGGACGGACGATACGTTCGTGCCATTCGACTACGGCTATTTCGCCGTCGTCTACGACACCGAAAAGCTGAAGAACCCGCCCAAGAGCCTGAAGGAACTGGTCGATGGCGATCCTTCGGAAAAGATCGCCATACAGGACCCGCGCACTTCGACGCCGGGCCTCGGCCTGCTGCTCTGGGTCAAGGCGGTCTATGGCGACAAGGCGCCGGAAGCCTGGGCCAAGCTGAAGAACCGCGTGTTGACGGTGACGCCGGGCTGGAGCGAGGCCTACGGCCTGTTCACCAAGGGCGAAGCGCCGATGGTGCTGTCCTACACAACCTCGCCCGCCTACCACATGATCGCCGAAAGCACGGACAAGTATCAGGCAGCCGCCTTCGAGGAAGGCCACTATTTGCAGGTCGAAGTCGCCGGCATCACCAGCACCGGCGCGAAGAACCCGCTGGCGAAGAAATTCATGGAGTTCATGACCGGCCCCGGCTTCCAGGACGCCATTCCCGAAACCAACTGGATGTTCCCCGCCGGCAAGACCGACAAGCCGCTCAACCCCGCCTTCGACAAGCTCGTGAAGCCGGCCAAGACCTTGCAGATCAGCGCCGAAGACGTGGCGGCCAACCGCAAGGCCTGGGTGGACGAGTGGCTGGGGGTTATGAGCAAGTAATACTCAAAGAATGATCGGAAGATGAGCGCTCTACGTTGCCCCCCTCTGGCCTGCCGGCCATCTCCCCCACAAGTGGGGAGATCAGCTGGCCGCTTGGCTTTCGCCAATCGTCAGCGTAGCAGAAAAAGCGGAACATCGAAGCTGCTGATCTCCCCACCTGTGGGGGAGATGGCCGGCAGGCCAGAGGGGGGCAACGTAGAACACAAATCTCGACAAGCATCTCCTGTTGCCAGATCAACGGCGCGCTCGGCGTAAACACAGGATGCACCCCGCCCACCCCGCAGACTCGCGCATCGCCGCCGGCATCATCGCTCTCGCCGCGATAACCATCCTCATTGGCGGAGCGTTTCTCGGCCTGATCCTCGAAGGCGCACGCGACACGTCCGGCGCCATTGCAGCCTTCGATTCCTATCTCTTCCGCGTCGCGCGCTTCACGCTGTGGCAGGCGCTGCTGTCGACGGCGCTGTCCATCATCCCGGCGATCTTCGTCGCACGCGCCCTCTCCCGCCATCCGGCATTCCCCGGGCGCGGCCTTATCCTGCGCCTGTTTGCCGTGCCGCTGGCGCTGCCGGCTATCGTCGTGGCCCTCGGCGTTCTCGCTCTCTACGGTCGCGCCGGCTATTTCTCCGGCCTGTTCTCAAGCCTTTCAGGCGGCGACTGGCCGGGCATATACGGCCTGTCGGGCATTCTGGTCGCGCATGTCTTCTTCAACCTGCCGCTGGCGACGCGCCTCTTTCTGGAAGCTCTGAACACGGTGCCTGCCGACCAGTGGCGGCTGGCAAGCCAGCTCGGCATGGGCGCCCGCTCCAGCTTTCGCCTGATCGAATGGCCGGCCTTGCGCGCCAGCCTGCCGGGCATCGCGGGTCTGGTGTTCATGCTGTGCATCACATCCTTCACCATCGTGCTGACGCTGGGCGGCGGTCCGCGCGCAACCACGCTGGAAGTCGCCATCTACCAGTCGCTGCGCTTCGACTTCGATCCCGCCCGCGCCGTAGCGCTGACGCTGCTGCAGATCGCGCTCACCATGGCCGTCGTCTTCGCGCTGATGCGGCTTGGCGCGAACACCACCGGCGATGCCAATCTGTCGGTGACGCAACGCCGTTATATCTCCGCCGGGCATGGCGAAACCGCATTCAACGCGATCACTCTCATCGCCGCACTTGCCTTCGTTGCCGGGCCGATGCTGGCGACCGTCCTCGCCGGGCTGGATGCCGATCTTTTCCGCCTCGCCGGCGAAAGCACGGTGCGGCGGGCGACGATCACCAGCCTCGTGCTGGCAACGCTTTCCGCCTGCCTATCGGCCATGCTGGCGCTGTCGCTGATCATGGCGCGGCGCGCGCTGGCATTGCAGCGAGGGACCGGCGAAAAGAGCTTTCTGGAGCGCATGACCGACACCGGCGCCGGCTTCGTGCTGGTGGTGCCGCCCATCGTCATCGGCGCTGGCTGGTTCGTGCTGCTGCGCCATACGGGCGATGTTTTTGCGGTCGCGCCGATCATGGTCGTCACCGTCAATGCGGTGATGGCGATGCCCTTCGCCATACGCGCCATACGCCCGGCCTATGACGCCGCCAGCGAGCGGCACGAGCGCCTTTGTGCCCAGCTCGGCATCAGCGGCTGGAACCGCCTGAAGCTGGTCGACTGGCCCGTCCTGCGCCGCCCGCTCTCCACCGCCTTCGCTTTCGCCATGGCGCTGTCGCTCGGCGATCTCGGCGTTATCGCGCTGTTCGGCAGCGATTCCGTGCAGACGCTGCCCTATCTTCTGCTCGCCCGCATGGGCAGCTATCGTACCGCCGATGCGGCCGGACTTGCCTTGATGCTCGGCCTACTCTGCCTCGTGCTGATGCTTGTCGCCGACCGGCTCGGAAAGGACGCTTCGCGATGACGGACAAGGCTGGCGCTAGCATCACGCTGAATAAAGTCGCTTTCAGCTATGGCGAGACAGGGGTGGATTTCGACCTTGCGATCGAACCGGCCTCGATCACCACGGTGATGGGGCCAAGCGGTGCCGGCAAATCGACCTTGCTCAATTTGATAGCCGGCTTCGAATTGCCGCGCTCGGGCCGCGTGCTGATCGGGGGCACCGACGTGACCGCTACACCGCCCTCGGAACGGCCGGTCTCCATGGTGTTTCAGGAAAATAATCTCTTCGCCCATCTGACCGTCGAGCAGAATGTCGGTCTCGGCCGTTCACCGGCCCTGCGCCTCACCGACGCCGACCGAGCCGCCATAGCCGAAGCGCTTGACCGCACGGGCCTTGGCGACAAGCCGAAACGCCTGCCGCGCGAGCTTTCCGGCGGCGAACGCCAGCGCGTCGCGCTGGCCCGCGTTCTGGTGCGCGACCGTCCGGTGCTGCTTCTCGACGAGCCCTTTGCCTCGCTTGGACCATCGCTGCGCGAGGACATGGTCGATCTGGTGAAGGCGCTTCAGCCAGAACGCGGCATGACTGTGGTTTTCGTGACACATCAGCCCGAGGATGCCCGCAGAATTGGCGGAAACATGGTGTTTCTCGACCGTGGAACGGTGGCAGCAATCGGTGAAACCGTTACATTCTTCACCAAAGATGGACCTGCGGCGTTCCGGGACTATATTGGTTTTGATGCTGGCGCGTAGCGATTCGACTGAATCGCCCGGAAGCGGACATAATTTGCGGCCAGAGCAGTTTCAGGGGCTTATCCGCATTCTTGTTTTGCCAGGAAGAGTATGGCTAGGTCCGCGTAACACTGGGCTGCCGTTGATGGCAGTCATTGCCCGACGAAAGGAAGCCGTTCTGTCGACCTGCCGGATCACAGCCAGAGAGATGCTCTCGCCGGTGCGCCCTGCAGCGCGCTTCGGCTTTGCCGTGGCTTTTCTGGCGCTGTTGGCCGGCTGCCAGGCGCTGACCGGCGACAACATCACGGAATCTGCTTTCCGCCCGTCCGACAACCCGGTCACCGTCGACAGCGTTTCGCGCAACAACCGGCTGGCCGAGCTCGCCAAGAGCCAGCATCCGCGCATTCTCGCGACCTATGGCGGCGAATATTCCGATCCCAAGCTTGAGCGCATGGTCGCCAAGGTCGTCGGCAGCCTGACCACCGTGTCGGCCAACCCGACCCAGACCTATCGCATCACCATCCTCAATTCGCCCAACGTCAACGCCTTCGCGCTGCCCGGCGGCTATCTCTATGTGACGCGCGGGCTTCTGGCGCTCGCCAACGATTCCTCCGAGCTTGCCGCCGTCATCGCCCACGAGATGGGCCATGTGACGGCCAATCATGGGCTTCAGCGCCAGCAGAAGGAAGCCGAGGAGGTTCTGGCCAACAAGGTCGTCACCGACGTTCTCGGCGAAAGCCAGACGGCCAAGGTGGCGCTTATCCGCGGCAAGCTCAGGCTCGCCCAGTTCTCGCGCAACCAGGAGCTGGAAGCCGACGCCATCGGCATCAAGGCGATCGGGCAGGCCGGCTTCGATCCTTATGCCGCTGGCCGCTTCCTGCAGTCCATGGCCGCCTATAGCGATTTCCGGTCGATCAGCGGCGCGACCGATCCAAGCCTCGACTTCCTGGCCAGCCACCCCAACACGCCGCAGCGCATCGAACTGGCGCAGCGCCATGCTCGCTTGATCGGCCCTCCCGGCACCGGGGTCAAGGATCGCGATTCCTTCCTGGCCGGCATTGACGGCCTGTTGTTCGGCGATACGCCGGAGGAAGGCTATGTGCGCGGCAACACGTTCATGCATCCGCGTCTTGGCGTGTCCTTTTCCGTCCCCGCCGGCTTTGCCATCGACAATACGGCGGCAGCCGTCACCGCGACCGGACCCGGCGACATGGCAATCCGTTTCGATGGCGTGACCATCGAGCCAAAAATGTCGCTGACCGACTATCTGCGCAGCGGCTGGGTTGCCGGGCTGGTGGATTCAAGCGTGCGCACCGAGACCATCAATGGCAACGAGGCGGCAGTCGCCCAGGCACGGGCCGACGGCTGGCAATTCGACGTCACCGTCATCCGCGCCAACGGCCAGGTCTATCGCCTGCTGACGGCCGCACCGCTGGCCGGCAACTCGCTCGACGCCGTGGCGCGCTCGGTCGGCGGCAGTTTCCATGTCCTCAGCGAGGCGGAAAAGGCAGCGCTGAAGCCGCTGCGCATCCGCGTCGTTACCGTCAAGCCCGGGCAGACAATGGGCACGCTGGCTGCCGGCATGATCGGTGTCGACCGCAAGCTCGACCTGTTCAGGGTGCTCAACGGCCTTGCGCCCGGCGCCACCGTGTCGGCCGGCGACAAGGTGAAAATCGTTTCAGATCGGTAGGGAAGAAGCTTTTCCTTCTCCCCTTGTGGGAGAAGGAAAATCGCAGCATCAAGCGCTCAGAAACGCCGGGCTTTCCTTGACGAGCGCCACCCTTAGCTTCTGCAGCGCACGGCTTTCGATCTGCCGCACGCGTTCCTTGGAGATGCCGAGGGTTTCGCCGAGCGATTCCAGGGTGGCGCCCTCGTCCTGAAGCCGGCGCTCCTCGATGATGCGCAGCTCGCGCTCGTTCAGCACATGAAGCGCATTCTTCAGCCAGCCCGAACGGCGCTCATCGTCGATCGCCTCGCCGACGACTTCATCAGGCAGGGGATCGTCGGAGACGAGGAAATCCATGCGGTCGGCCGAGCCGCCGCCATCATCGACAAGGGGGGCATTGAGCGAGGTATCGGGGCCGGAAAGCCGCGAATCCATCATCGCGACATCGGATTCCGAAACGCCGAGGGCGGTGGAAATCTCCTTGTAGAGCGCCTCGCCCGAAAGCATGCCCGGGCCTTGCGCCAGCTTGGCGCGCAGCCGGCGCAGGTTGAAGAACAGCGCCTTCTGCGTCGAACTGGTGCCGCCGCGCACGATCGACCAGTTGCGCAGGATGTAGTCCTGCATCGAGGCGCGTATCCACCATGTCGCATAGGTCGAGAAACGCACGTCGCGATCCGGCTCGAACCGCGCTGCGGCTTCGAGAAGGCCGACATGGCCCTCCTGGATCAGATCGCCGATCGGCAGGCCGAAATAGCGGAATTTCGTCGCCATCGAGATGACGAGGCGCATATGAGCGGTGGTGATGCGGTGCATCGCTGCCTGGTCGCGGTGGTCGCGCCAACGCAGCGCAAGTTCGTGCTCTTCACCACGCTCGAGATAGGGCGCCTTCATGGCCGCCCGGATCATGGTTCGCCTTGCTTTGTCTTCAATCATCCGGGCACTCCCAAACTCCGGCGCAATTGCTCTATACTTCGAGGCTTCCGACCCGGGGGTGGACATTCGGCGGGGATGGTCGGGGAGGGTTGAAGTCGCCGCACATCGCCCTACAGGCCTTGAAACGTCTTGCGCGAAGGATTGTTCCATGATCTCCGTCGACCGCACCGATCTTGCTTTCCAGCTTTTCGACGCCCTGCCGACCGCCAGCCTGGCGGCATTGCCGCGCTTTGCCGATTACGACCGGACTGCCATGGAGGAGGTGCTGGACACCGCCGAGCGTATCGCCATGGATCACTTCCTGCCGCATGCGGCAGCGCTCGATCTCGACGAGCCGCGCTTCGAAAACGGCAAGGTGGCGATGGACCCGCGCGTGGGTCAGGCTTTGGCAGCCTACCGCGAGGCCGGCTTCTTCGGCGCGGGCTTCGATCAGGAATGGGGCGGCGCGCAGATGCCGGAAACCCTGCGCAGCGCCGCAAGCTTCATCTTCTCGATGGCCAATGTCAGCACCGCCGCCTATCCGTTCCTGACGGTCGGGGCAGCGCACCTCATCGCGGCCTTCGGCTCGGACGACCAGAAGGAACGCTTCCTGAAACCGATGATCGAGGGGCGCTTCTTCGGCACCATGTGCCTGTCGGAGCCGCAGGCGGGTTCTTCCCTCTCCGACATCACCACCAAGGCAGAACCGGACAAGGACAGCTATCTCCTGCATGGCCAGAAGATGTGGATTTCCGGCGGCGACCAGGAAATCTCGGAAAACATCATCCATCTGGTTCTGGCGCGGCTTCCCGACAGCCCTCCCGGCGTGAAGGGCATATCGCTGTTCATCGTGCCGAAATACCTGCTCAGGAAGGACGGCAAGCGGGGCAAAAGGAACGGCGTCGAGCTTGCCGGGCTGAACCACAAGATGGGCTATCGCGGCACGACGAATGCAGCGCTCAATCTCGGCGAAAAGACGCCCTGCCGCGGCTATCTGGTCGGCGAGGCCAATCGCGGCCTGACCTACATGTTCCACATGATGAACGAAGCCCGCATCGGTGTCGGCCTCGGGGCAGCAGCCCTTGGCGCCGCCGGCTACCGCGCTTCGCTGGTCTACGCCAGGGACCGCCCGCAGGGCCGCCATCCCGGCCACAAGGACGCGTCGAGCGCCCAGGTGCCGATCATCGAGCACGCCGATGTCAGGCGCCTGCTGCTCGCCCAGAAGGCCGCTGTGGAGGGCGCGCTGGCGCTGCTGCTCTACACAGCCTTTCTGGTCGATGCGACGAAGGCGGCACCGAATGCCGAAACCCGCCACGAAACCGAATTGCTGCTCGATCTGCTGACGCCGATTGCCAAATCATGGCCGTCGGAATTCTGCCTCGAGGCCAACAAGCATGCGATACAGGTGCTCGGCGGCTACGGCTATACGCGCGATTATCCGGTCGAGCGCCTCTACCGCGACAACCGGCTGAATGCCATCCACGAAGGCACGCATGGCATTCAGGGCCTCGACCTGCTCGGCCGCAAGGTGATGCAGGACAACGGCGCCGGCATCAAGACGCTGGCCACCCGGATCATGGCCGACGTGACGCAGGCGCACGCCTTCGAAAACCTCGCCGCCCACGCCGAGGATCTTGCCGCTCATCTCGGCGAGGCGGTCGCCACGACCGGCAAACTTGCCGGCAGGGCCGCCAGCGCCCCCGAAAGCGGCCTTGCCAACGCGACGCTCTATCTCGACATGATGGGCCATGTCGTGGTCGCGTGGATGTGGCTGCGCCAGGCGCTCACCGCCTCGCGCAAGCTGAGGACCGACGGGGCCAACACGGACTTCCTCGAAGGCAAGCTTGCCGCCTGCCGCTACTTCTTCGCCTACGAACTGCCCAAGGCCCGCACCCAGCGCGCGCTGCTCGACAGTCTGGATGACACGACGCTGACGATGAAGCCGGAGTGGTTTTGAAGCAGATTCAGGTCAGCTGGATCTCGCCATCCACGACGTGATTGAGGTCCGTGCCTTCGGCGGTCAGCGTCATGCGCAGCTTGAGCTTGCCGCCTGCCTTGCCGTTGCGCGCTACCGCTTCGATCTCGCGCTGCGAGGTGATGCCGACTTCCTTCAGAAATTTGCGGATCGACATGTTGAGGGCGTCTTCGTCCATTGCCGGCACTCCTATAGCGGATTGGACGGGATTCTATACCGTTATGAGGCAAGGGCAATAACGATCGATCCTCAGTGCCTCCGGATGGCGGCAACAAAAAACCCGGCGTCTCCGCCGGGTTTTTCAAATGTCGAAAGCCTGAAAGCCGCTGCTTACGCAGCTTCTTCCTGCTCGGCTTCTTCGTTGTCGGCCTCGGCCTTGGCGCCACGCTTCGGGCCCTTGGCAAGGTTGATCTCGATCATGCGAACCGCTTCGGTTTCCGACAGGCGGTTGACGGCTGCGATTTCACGGGCCATGCGGTCCAGCGCTGCTTCATAGAGCTGGCGCTCGGAATAGGACTGCTCGGGCTGGTTCTCGGCGCGGAAAAGGTCGCGAACGACTTCCGAGATCGAGATCAGGTCGCCGGAATTGATCTTCGCATCATATTCCTGCGCGCGGCGCGACCACATGGTGCGCTTCACGCGAGCACGGCCCTGCAGCACTTTCAGCGCACGGTCGACATAGTCGGTTTCCGAAAGCTTGCGCATGCCGATGGAGGTCGCCTTGGCGACCGGCACCTTCAGGCGCATCTTGTCCTTCTGGAAATCGATGACGAAAAGCTCCAGCTTGTGGCCCGCGACTTCCTGCTCGTCGATGGACATGATCTGGCCGACGCCATGTGCCGGGTACACAATGTATTCGCCGGTCTTGAAGCCGTGGCGGCCAGTTGAGGAAGGCTTCTTCTGCGGGGTTGTGGTTGCCATTACGCCCTGAACTCCTTTTGCGGTCCCGGCTAGAGCGCCGGCGGACCTGATGGGACGGCCAACTGGCCGAACTGGGAATGCCACACACAGGCTAACGCCCTCCGGTAAAGCAGGGCCTGGCAAATCGCATCAAAAGCGTTTGCCTGGCCCAAGATGCCTTGGTCCGGAGTTCGTGTTCACCTTTCAGTGATTAGGGCGTTGCGCCATAAATCGACAGCGTGTCAGCGGCATGTTGCAGCAGTGGTACCACAAAAAGTTGAAAGAATCAAGGTTTTGCTGCATGCGCGAAGACCCGACCGCCGGAGATGTCCGCCGGAAGGCTTAAAAAGCGCCCGCCCTATGCCCTTTTTGGACTAGCCTTCAATCGCCTTCGCCAGGCTCCGCCGAAAAATACTTCTCGAACTTGCCCTCGACGCCGTCGAATTCCTTGGCGTCGGCCGGCGCATCCTTCTTGGCCGTGATGTTGGGCCATTTGGATGCGTATTCATCGTTGATCTGAAGCCATTTGTCCAAGCCCGGCTCGGTGTCCGGCTTGATGGCGTCGGCGGGGCATTCCGGCTCGCAGACGCCGCAGTCGATGCACTCGTCGGGGTGAATGACGAGCATGTTGTCGCCTTCATAGAAGCAGTCGACCGGACAGACCTCGATACAGTCCATGTATTTGCATTTGATGCAATTGTCGGTCACGACATAGGTCATGCTGCTACTGCTCCGGGACGGCCCCTTCGAACTTAAGATGGGGTGAGGTAGCGCCTTTGCCAATGTCTTGCAAGGGTGGCTTTTGCGCGCAATTGCCTCACACCGGAATGCATTTTCACCCCACCCAAGCCGCGGTGGCAACCGATACCGTCAATCGCCGCCGCGCAACCGGTCTGTTTCCCTGCGCTGGCGCTTGGTCGGGCGGCCGCTGCCGGCATCGCGGACGGGAACGAGTGCGTCGGGAAGTAGAGCATCCTTCGGCGCCGGTGCGGGCGAAATATCCTCGTAGAGCAGCCGGGCTTCTTCCGCCGGTCCACGGCGCGAACCGCAGGAAAGCACCTTGTAGACGAGGATGCGCCGTTCCAGCGTAATCGTCAGGACATCGCCTGGCTTAACCGAATCCGCGGCCTGGCTGGACTTGTCGCCATTGATGCGCACGCGGCCCGCCTGGGCGAGTTTCGCACCCAGCGAACGCGATTTCACCGCGCGCGAAAAGAACAGCCATTTGTCGATACGCTGACGACCGTCGGCGGACATCGACCCTGCAGCCTACTTCTTGAGCTGGTCGCGCAGCGCGGCGAGCTTGGCGAAGGGCGAGTCCGGATCGACGCGCACCGGGCGCTCCTCGCGCGGCTTGGACTGGAATGCAGGCTTGCCCTGGAACCCGCCCTTGCCGCCGCCGCGATCGTCGCGGCGGTCATGCCTGCCGCCGTCGTTGCGTCCACCCTCGGTGTTCGGCTTGCCGGACTTGCCCTTGAACTTGCTGCGATCGAAACGCTCCTTGCCGCCCGGCTCGCGTGCCGGCCGGTCGCCTTCGCGGGCCGGACGCTCGCCATCCCGGCGCGGTTGGCCGGGTGCGCCGCGCGCTTCCGCCTGACCAGCGCGCGAGCGGTTGTCATGGCGTGGACGCGGATGACGCTCGAAACGCGCCGGCCGCCACAAAAGAATGGGCTTGGGCTCTTCGACCGGCGTTTCGGGCTGCGGCGCTGTCGCTTCGACGGCGGGCGGAGCCTCGGTAGAGGTTTCTGCAGCGGGGGTTGCTTCTGCGTTTTCGGGTTCGGAAGCCACCGGCGCGGCTTCCGCAACGGGTTCTTCCGCCGCCGGCTCCGATGTGGGAACATCAACGGGTTCAACTGCTACTTCCGGCGTTGCCTCGGCAGTTTCCGCAGCAACCGTATCACCTTCCGGCGCGGCGGCGGCAGTCTCCTCCGCAGCCGCACCTTCCGGCTGGACAACTTCAGCCACCGTTGCTTCGGCTTCCGGCGTCGCGGCTTCGGCTTCCGGCGCGCTCGCATCTTCCGACACGGCGTTGGCTTCGTCGGCGACGGCCTTTGCAGCAGCCTCCTGCGCTTCGATCTTTGCGGCGGCTGCCTTTTCGGCGGCTTCGCGCGTGGCGGTGTCCAGCGCTTCAAGCCGGGCCTTGACCTCGACGGCCGGCTTCGGCTCGGCGCGGTAGCCGAGGCCCTTCAGGATTTCCTCGATGTCGTCGGCGGTGGCGCCGAGGATCGACATCATCGCCGGCGTCACCAGGAAGGCGCTGCCGTCGAAGGCGCCATCGGGCCGCGCGCCGATGCCGGCCTTCCAGGCAAGGGCGGGACGAATGAGATCGGCCAAGCGTTCAAGTATGTCGACGCGCACGGCGCGGCGGCCGAGATTGCGGAAACCGGCAAGCTTGTAGAACGCCTTGTCGAACGTCTGGTCGATGACGACCGAGGTGCGGCCGGCAGCCAGCGCGTGAACCACATCGCCAAAGCCCGGCTTGTCCTTGCCGTCGTTCTTCAGCGCCCACAAGAGCGTCACCAGCCCGGCAGGACCGGGCTTCAGCAGCGACGGCACGAAGACATGGTAGGCGCCGAAGCGCACGCCGAGGCGGCGCAGGCCGGCGCGGCCTTCCTGATCGAGCGTCTTGATGTCGTCGGCGATATCGCGGCGATTGATCAGCCCGAAATTCTCGACGAGCTGGAAGGCGATGCCGCGCGCGATGCCGGAAAGCTGCTCGGCGTTCTTCAGGTCGAGCAGCGGCTTGAGCAGCGTGTCGATCTGGAAATTGACGAAGCGTTCGGCGCGCACAGCGACCTTGTCGCGTGCCGGGCCGGTCAGCTGCTCGTCGGCAAGCAGGATGACGCGTGGGCGCAGGGCGTCTTCGGTCGAAACCAGCGTGCCGATCGGCGCGCCGATCCACCGCAAGGTGCCGTCGGAACCCAGCGCGAGATCGCCATTGGCGCAGGCCGAGAAGCGCTCGGCGCGCGTCTCGAACTCGACGCCGAGCGCCTTTTGCGCTGCCGCCTTGATGGCCTTGCCATCTTCACCGGCCGCGCTCTGGTCGGCGGTAAAACGGAACCCCTGCAATTCCCCGACATGGTGGCCTTCGACGAGGACCGTTCCGGTTGGGCTTATTTCGGCTTCAAGCATTGTATTTTCTCTAAGGCGGCGCATGAGGACGGAAGTCCTGCGGTCTACGAAGCGTTTCGTCAACCGTTCATGCAGCGCATCCGACAATCTGTCTTCGATTTCCCGCGTCTTTTCCTGCCAATGGGCCGGATCGGCAAGCCAGCCAGGGCGATTGGAAACATAGGTCCACGTCCGTATTTGGGCGATGCGGTGCGAAAGCGTGTCGATATCGCCCTCGGTCGAGTCGGCGCGGCGCACCTGCTCGGCCATGTAATTTTCATCGACATGGCCACGATCGGCGATGTCGACGAAGATCGAGGAAATGAGATCGGCATGCTGCGCCGGCGCGATGCGGCGATAGTCCGGCAGCGCGCAGACCTCCCACAACAGCGCGACGCGGTCGCGGCTGGTCACCAGGGCACGGATGTCGGGATCCTTCGACAATTGCTCCAGCGCCTGCGCGTCGACCGCAGGCAAGGCGCGCGTCAGCCCTTCGACCGGAGCAGTCGTCTCCATCGAACGCTTCAGCGCATCGAGGCTGGCAAAATCGAACTGCGACGTGCGCCATTGCAGCACCTTCACCGGGTCGAAATGATGCCCCTCGATCTTCTCGATCAGCTCGTCGGAGAGCGGGTCGACCTGGCCGGTGACGCCAAAGGTGCCGTCGCGCAGATGCCGCCCGGCCCGGCCGGCGATCTGGCCAAGCTCGGCGGCGGTGAGATCGCGGAATTGAAAGCCGTCGAATTTGCGGTTCTGGGCGAAGGCGACGTGGTCGACATCGAGATTGAGGCCCATGCCGATGGCGTCGGTGGCGATCAGGTAATCGACATCGCCGGACTGATAGAGCGCGACCTGCGCATTGCGGGTGCGTGGGCTGAGCGCCCCGAGCACGACGGCAGCACCGCCGCGCTGGCGCCGGATCAGTTCGGCAATCGCATAGACCTCGTCGGCCGAGAAGGCGACGATGGCCGTGCGCCGGGGAAGACGCGTCAGCTTCTTGGAGCCGGCATAGGCGAGATGCGACAGGCGTGGCCGGGTGACCACGGAAACGCCACGCAGCAGCCGCTCGAGAATGCCGCGCATGGTGGCAGCGCCCAGCAGCAGCGTTTCTTGCCGGCCCCTCAGATGCAGGATGCGGTCGGTGAAGATGTGGCCGCGCTCGAGATCGCCGGCAAGCTGCACCTCGTCTATGGCAACGAAGGCGGCGTTGGTCTCGCGCGGCATCGCCTCGACGGTGCAGACTGAATATTTGGCTCCCGGCGGCAGTATCTTTTCCTCGCCGGTGACGAGCGCGACCTTGTGCGCCCCGACCTTTTCGCAGACGCGGCCATAGACCTCGCGCGCCAGCAGCCGGAGCGGCAGGCCGATGATGCCGCTTTCATGCGCCACCATGCGCTCGATCGCCAGATGCGTCTTGCCGGTGTTGGTCGGACCGAGCACGGCCGTCACGTCGCGGCCGGAAAGCACGAGCGGGTCATTCTGTTTGGGATGAATGTTCATCGGCGGCGGTGGCGGCCTTTCTGGCGCGGTTTGTCGCGAAAGACCCGACTGGCCGGCTATCGCGGCAATTTCCGGGCAAGCACGTTCGTTTCGACAGATAGGCACTTGGGCGCGGAAACGAAAGCCTGAATTTTCGCGAAAATTAAGAGGTGGAACGAGTCTGGAACGAATCGGCTACGAATCGCTGACTCCGGCAGATTCAGCTTTTGTTCACCCCCACATGTAGCCTGACTCCCAGTGAATCTCACCACATGCTGAATCACTGATATTTGCCGAACGCGAGATTCGATCCGTGGCGTTAACCTTTTGCCGGCTGGATGTGCTCGATAGAACTCAACATACTGAATTCATTTGATTTTATAGAATTCCCCCTCGAGAACATCCGACCTCGCGCGTCTCAAAATTAACGTTCCGGCCAAACACGGAACGAATCGGCGACGAATCACTGATTTAGCTGGATTCATGGTTTGTTCGACGCAACATATGGGACTTGACAGCGATTCAGCATCCAGATGCAGGAGGGCGCATTCACCCGATTACGCCTTTTTCGCTACTGTTGTTAACCTTTGCCCGGCGCAGCACTTTCCCTGGCCGAAGGCGCGGCTCGCGCCTTAAGGCTTTCGTAAAAATGCTTAAGCGGAAATGACCGCGGAGAGCCCCGCGGCGAGTATTTCCGTTAACGTTCCGCTCAAAGGAAGAACGAAGCAGCGACGAATCGCTGATGGAGCTTGTTTCCCGGTTTGTTCACCACAGCATATGGTGAGGCTTGTGCGACGAGGCACAATTATCCCCTGTCGACGTCGCTCTGGCAGGCCGGCCAGGAATTGGGAATTAACCAAAATGCCTCGTTCCGGCACAGCTTTGCAAACGCGGAGCCTGACCCAACGTAAATAGCTGTGACAATCGTTGAAGTGCCGGGGCCCACCGCATGTCTCGCCATTGCGTTGTGCCCGATTTCGTGAATCTCTAGGCCATTGGTACTAGGAGGGTATTACCATGTCCAAACGTCTCTTCGCCGAGTTTCTCGGTACTTTCTGGCTTGTCTTCGGTGGCTGCGGCAGCGCCGTTCTTGCCGCCGCTTTCCCCGATCTCGGTATTGGTTTTCTTGGCGTTGCGTTTGCGTTCGGTCTGACGGTTCTCACCATGGCTTATGCCGTGGGCGGGATTTCCGGCGGCCACTTCAATCCGGCCGTATCCGTCGGCCTCACCGTGGCCGGGCGTCTTCCGGCCAAGGACCTCGTGCCCTATGTCATCGCCCAGGTCATCGGCGCCATCGTCGCCTCGGCAATCCTGTACTTCATCGCCAGCGGCAAGGCGGATTTCTCGCTTTCCGGCGGCTTTGCATCGAACGGCTATGGCGAGCATTCGCCGGGCGGCTATTCGATGGGTGCAGCACTTGTCGCCGAAATCGTGCTGACCTTCATGTTCCTGATGATCATCCTCGGCGTCACGACGAAACGCGTTCCGGCAGGTTTTGCGCCGATCGCCATCGGCCTGGCGCTGACCCTGATCCACCTGATCTCGATCCCGGTGACCAACACCTCGGTCAACCCGGCCCGCTCCACCGGCCCGGCACTGTTCGTCGGCGGCTGGGCGCTGCAGCAACTCTGGCTGTTCTGGGTCGCCCCGATCGTCGGCGCAATCCTCGCCGGCATCGCCCACAAGTCGCTGTTCGGCGACGAGTGATTTTTGCCGCAGATCAAACGGAAACGGCGCCCTCGGGCGCCGTTTTCTTTTTTCTGGCTATGTAAAGCTGCCCCTCATCCGCCTGCCGGCACCTTCTCCCCTTGAAAAACGGGGAGAAGGAAGAAGTTCTAACGCTGACGCCTTCCTCTCTCCGTTCTTCACGGGGAGAGGGTAAGGGTGAGGGGCGGCACTACCGCCAGAATAAGAGCTTCGATCGGGCTCAGACGAAGTATTGCCCGCCATTGGCCGTTATCGTCGAACCGGTGATGAAGCCGGCATCGTCGGATGACAGAAACACCACGCAGCGCGCGATCTCGGCAGCCTCGCCGAGCCGGCCGACCGGGATCTGCGCAATGATCGACTCGCGCACCTTTTCCGGCACCGCCATGACCATGTCCGTGGCGATATAGCCGGGGCAGATCGCATTGACGGTGATGCCGGCGCGCGCGCCTTCCTGCGCCAGGGCCTTGGTGAAGCCGATATCGCCGGCCTTGGCCGCAGAATAATTGGCCTGCGCGAACTGGCCCTTCTGGCCGTTGATCGAGGAAATGGTGATGATACGGCCGAACTTGCGCTCGCGCATGCCGTTCCACAGCGGATGCGTCATGTTGAAGACGCCGTTGAGATTGGTTTCCATGACCTCGCGCCACTGGTCGCGCGTCATCTTGTGGAAGGGCGCATCGCGGGTGATGCCGGCATTGTTGACCAGCACATCGATCGGACCGAGATCGGCCTCGACCTGTTTTATCCCGGCCTCGCAGGCGTCATAGTCGGCGACCGACCATTTGTAGGTCTTGATGCCGGTATCGGCGGTGAATTTCTGCGCCGCTTCGTCATTGCCGGCATAATTGGCGGCAACCTTGTAGTCGGCATCCTTCAGCGCGACGGCAATCGCCGCCCCGATGCCACGCGATCCCCCGGTTACGAGTGCTGTTCTTGTCATGATTGTCCTCCTCTTATTTTTTATGGGAGTAGGGGAGTAAGGCAGTAAGGAAGACGGCTTGGAAACAACCACATCCTTACTGGCTACTTCCCCCTACTCCCCTACTCCCCTACTGCCCTATTCCCTTATTCCCCTAGATTCCTAAATCGCTTCCACAGACATCGCCACGCCCATGCCGCCGCCGATGCACAGCGTGGCGAGGCCCTTCTTGGCGCCGCGGCGCTTCATCTCGAAGACCAGCGTGTTGAAGATGCGCGCGCCGGATGCGCCGATGGGGTGGCCGATGGCGATGGCGCCGCCATTGACGTTGACGATGGCCGGATCCCAGCCAAGACCCTTATTGACCGCGCAGGCCTGGGCAGCGAAAGCCTCGTTGGCTTCGACGAGGTCGAGATCGGCCACCGACCAGCCGGCCTTTTCCAGCGCCTTCTTCGATGCCGGGATCGGGCCTGTGCCCATAATCTGCGGATCGACGCCGGCGGTTGCCCAGGAGACGATGCGGGCAAGCGGGGTGATGCCGCGCCTCTCGGCTTCGGCTTCGGTCATCAGCACGGCTGCGGCGGCACCGTCATTCAGGCCGGATGCGTTCGCGGCGGTCACCGTGCCGTCCTTGTCGAAGGCGGGTTTCAGCTTCTGCATGGCATCGATCGTCGCGCCGATGCGGATATATTCGTCCTGGTCGACGATGGTGTCGCCCTTGCGGCCCTTGACGGTGAAGGCGACGATCTCGTCCTTGAACTTTCCGGCCTTCTGCGCCGCCTCGGCCTTGTTCTGCGAGGCGAGCGCAAATTCGTCCTGATCGTCGCGGGTAATCTGGAACTGGCGCGCGACGTTTTCGGCGGTGTTGCCCATGTGGTAGCCGTTGAAGGCGTCCCACAGACCGTCCTTGATCATCGTGTCGATGAGCTTCAGGTCGCCCATCTTGGTGCCGGCCCGCAGATGCTGGCAGTGCGTGGACAGCGACATCGATTCCTGGCCGCCGGCAACGATGATCTTGGCGTCACCGGTCGCGATCTGCTGCATGCCGAGCGCGATGGCGCGCAGGCCGGAGCCGCAGACCTGATTGAGCCCCCAGGCGGTGGTTTCAATGGGCAGGCCGGCGGCGATGGACGCCTGGCGCGCCGGGTTCTGCCCCTGCCCCGCCGTCAGCACCTGACCGAGAATGACTTCATCGACTTCAGCCGCCTCCACACCGGCACGCGCCAGCACTTCCTTGACGACTACCGCGCCCAGTTCATGGGCCGGCGTGTTGGCGAATGAGCCGTTGAAGGAACCGACCGCGGTGCGGGCGGCGCTGGCGACGACGATGGAATTCGAGGCGGGCATTTCACTCTCCAGAACAGTTAGGGCGTGACCGAAGACGGTCTCCTCAAGGGCTTTTCTTGCCCGTTAAAGAACCCGAGTCAAACTGGAAATCGATTGGTCAGGATTGCTGCCGCAATAAAACGCCGCCAAAAAATCGCCCTATGCTGCGCAGCATTTGCGGGCAAATTTCCCGCACTGCACAAAGCGCTTGGAATTGCAGACGTTTTGCGCATATCCTCGCCATGGCGCAATCGTTACCGGCTGCATACTTCGCGTTCCGGTCCCTGGGGAGGAATTTGATGCCCGCAAAAGACGATCCGGTGGTGATCAAGAAATATGCCAACCGCCGCCTCTACAACACAGGCACCAGCACCTATGTGACGCTCGAGGACCTGGCCGAGATGGTCAAGAAGGGCGAGGAATTCACCGTTCAGGACGCCAAGACCGGCGAGGACATCACCCACCCGGTGCTGACGCAGATCATTTTCGAGCTGGAGAACAAGGACGGGCAGAACATGCTGCCGATCCCGTTCCTGCGCCAGCTCATCGCCTTCTATGGCGACCAGATGCAGATGATCGTGCCGAGCTTCCTCGAACAATCGATGGTGGCCTTCGCCAAGGAGCAGGAGCGCTTTCGCGAGCAGATGAAAACCTCCCTCGGCAAGTCGCCGATGGAGGTGATGAAGCTTGCGCCGATGAAAGCGCTGGAAGAGCAGACGCGCCGCAACATGGAAATGTTCCAGAACGCCATGCGCCTGTTCACGCCTTTCCCGCAGGGCGGCCCAGCATCCGCACCCGCCGAGCAGGCAAAGCAGGAAAGTTCCGAAAAGCCTGGCGACCTTCAGGAACTGAAGGAACAGATCGCCGCCATGCAGCGGAAAATTGATTCCATGGGGTGAGGAGCGGTCGCCGCAGGCGATCAATCGACAACGATTTGTCGATTGAAGCGACGAACGCCCGGAGCCCTAGCGGAGGGCCGGGGTAGCGGCGACGTTTCCGAAGGAGGCGTTTTGCCGGAGACTCTATCTTTCAGATCTTGATAGAAACGGCCCCTCACCCTTACCCTCTCCCCGTAAAGGACGGGGAGAGGGGGTCGTCAACGTTGCGGCCAGCCTGCTTCCCCTCAAGCCTTCCTGACCATCCTCGCCCGCCCAAATCCCCAATCCAGCGCCAGCATCACCACCAGCGATACCCCGACGAGCGGAAACACCACCCCGCCGACAGCAAGAATCGCAATCAGGCCACGAAACACGCGGCTGTCCGACGGCATGGGCGGCACGCCGAGCGAGCCTTGCGGGCGGCGCTTCCACCACATGACACCAGCCGAAACGGCGAGTGCGACGATGGCGATGCAGGCTGCCAGCAGCACAAGCTGATTTGCGAGCCCGAATTGCTGGCCCATATGAACGTTGATCCCCCACTCCAGCCATTTGCCGAGCGGCCCGTAATCCGCATAGCTCATGTCGATCAGCGGCTTGCCCGAATACTGGTCGAGATGAACCACCCGCTGTTGCGCCACGTCGTCGGGATAGACGGAGCCGGTATAGACGCCGGTCGGCGCAGACGGAATGTTGACGGCATAACCGCGGTGCAGGCCGAGCCGATCGAATGTCGAAACCGCGTCATCCAGGCTGATCGGGGCGGCACCGTGATGGCCGGCGGGCGACTCCGGAACCTGCGCCTGTTCGAGCGACCATGATGTCTTGGCGACATGGTCGAGATGCTCGTCCGACATCGGCACGGCAGTCCGCACGCCGGCGGGATAGCCGAAATTGTTGCCGTTGGCCCATTCATTGACCTTGCCGCCCCAGACACCCGACCAGGGCATGCCGGTGATGGCCAGAAAGACGATGAAGAAGCCGACGAAAACGCCGGTGACGGCATGGGTGTCGCGCCAGAACACCCGTCGCTTCGGCGTTCCGCGCACACTCAGGACGCCGCCCGTCTGCCGGCGCGGCCACCAGAGATAGATGCCGGTGCCGACCAACAGGATCGACCAGCCTGCGGCGATCTCGATCACCATGCGGGCGGTCGAGCCGAAATATTTCAGGCTGTGCAGGTAGCGGATGGTCCACATCACCGTGCCGCGATCGGGGAGCGAACCCAGCACCTTGCCGTCATAGGGGTCGACATAAACCGCCAGCTTGCCCTCCGCCGGCGTGTTGACGGTGATCTCGACGGATGCGTCGGGAGAAGTGGGATCGGTATATTTGAGCGTCGTGCCCGGATGCGCGGCAAGTGCGGCAGCTACCATCGCCGATGGCGCCACTTTGACAGCGCTTTGCTGGATTTCGACGCGCTTCAAATCGGCATGAATAACAGCGTCCAGTTCATCCTTGAACAGATAGAGCGCGCCGGTGACGGCAAGCGTTATCATGAAGGGCAGGACCAGCAGGCCCGCATAGAAATGCCAGCGCCAGACAGCGCGGTAGAGGTCGGACGCGGATTGCGCGGCAATGCCAGCACTTTCCCGCCCGATGGTCAGATCGGACATGAGTATCTCCTAGGCGTGAAATATCGAACGGCCTGTCAGGCCGGTTTCGTATCGTTCGACGTCACATGGAGAGTGGTGGTGCCCGGGCTTCTGCGAGAAGGCCTCGGAAGGCCGGCTGGAAAACTCCGAGCGGTTCAAGACGAACCGCATTCGTGTCTTTCGGCGCGGCATAGGCAAAGACCGCGAGTTCACCGAGAACCGCCGGCGTGGCGGTCGCAGCAAGCTGGCAGAGCGTCGCGCAAGGACACTGGAACGCCTTGTCCACCGGCGAGCCGCCGGGCTCTTTCGCAGCGGTAGAGATCGTTCCGTCCGAAGCACAGATGACATGCAAGGGATCGAGGGCCGAAGCCGCCATCGCCCCTTGCGAGAAGCCGGCGACCAGCCCCTGAAGCAGCAGCATATAGCCGATCAGCGCAGCAATTGCGCCGACCGACAGCCTGTCCTTCAGGAGGTGCCGCATGAACTTCATGCAGCGTCAATGACATGACCGCGCCGCGAAGTCACTGCGGCGCGATGTGCCGGGCCAGAGCCCTCACCAGCCCAGCGCCAGCCCATCCTTGCGCGGGTCCGAACCGCCGATCAAAAAGCCGTTCTTGTCGTCGATGACGATGACCTGTCCGCCACCATGCGGCTTGGCCGCGTCGCGCAGCGTGTGGCCTTTATCAGTCAGCGTCTCGCGAACGTCCACCGAGATACCGGCCTCGGCGTCGAGCACGCCATCCTCGCCCCAGAACAGCCGCGCATGGTCGAGCGCTTCCTGCGGGTCCATGCCGTGGTCGGCAAGGTTGGAAAAGACATGAGCGTGGCCCATCGGCTGATAGGCACCGCCCATGACGCCGAAAGACACCGCAGCCTTGCCATTTTTCAGCGCCATGGCCGGAATGATGGTGTGCATAGGCCGCTTGCGCGGGCCGAGCTCGTTGGGATGGCCCTCTTCCAGCGAAAAACAGGCGCCGCGATTCTGCAGCGCGATACCGGATTTCTGGGTCACGATCTTGGAGCCAAAACTGTCATAGACCGAGTTGATGAAGGAGACGGCGCGGCGGTCGCGATCGACCACCGTGAGGTAGACCGTGTCAGAGGCCGGCGTCTTCGGCAGCACAATCTTTGCGTTGCGCCGCGCCGGATCGATTCCTTCGGCGAGTGCGGCGGTATAGGCGTCCGAGAGAAGCTGCGCCGGCGTGACCGTCATCGACTTCGGATCGGCCACCAGATGGTCGCGCACCGAATAGGCCAGCCGCGCTGCCTCGATCTCGAGATGGTAGCGCTCGGCACTGTCGGGCGCGAGCTTGCCGGTGCCGACCTTGGCCATCAAATTGAGCAGGATGAGCGCGGTGATACCCTGCCCGTTCGGCGGGATTTCGAGAATGTCGTAACCATTGTAGCGGGTTGAGATCAGCTCGACCCAATCGGCGGAGGTGGCGGCAAGATCGCCCTCGGTCATGAAGCCGCCCTTGGCGCGGATGGTGGCAGCGATTTCAGCCGCGATCTCGCCCTCGTAGAAAGCTTTCGCGCCCTGCGTGGCGATCTTGCGCAGCGTTGCCGCCAGCGCCGGAACCTTGTGGCGTGTGCCCAGAGCAGGCGCCTTGCCGTCGACCAGATAGTGCCGGGCGGCACCCTCGTCTGTCGCGAGTTCCTCGACGACACCCGCCCAGTCCGAGGCGACGCGAGGATGCACCGCATAGCCGTTCTCGGCATAGCCGATCGCATCGGCAAACAGCTGCTCGAAAGCCAGTTTGCCGAAGCGGGCGTGCAGGGTTTCCCAGGCATTGATGGCGCCGGGCACCGTCACCGAATGCGGCCCGCTTTCCGGCACGGCACTGTAGCCGAGATCACGCAAGCGTGCAGCATCGGCGCCGGCAGGCGCGCGGCCGGAGCCGTTCAAGCCATGAATCGAGCCATCTGGCTCAGCAAGGATGACAAAACAGTCGCCGCCGATGCCGGTCATATGCGGCTCGACCACCGTCAGTGTTGCGGAGGCGGCGATGGCCGCATCGACGGCATTGCCGCCTTCCTTCAGCACCGCGATTGCCGCAGCGGTTGCCAGCGGATGCGAGGTCGCGGCCATGCCGTTTTCCGCGTAGACGGGCGAGCGCCCCGGCACATCGAATCTTCTCAAGCGTCAATCCCCTCTTTGCGGCTGGTCATGGCCGGTTTGGCAAAACAGCTTCTTTTCCGGAAGGCATACAAATTTCACGTCCCGCCGCATAAAAGCAATGGGCCAAATCGGCCTCACAGGAGAAACCATGCCTAGCCTGACACTCGCCAAGACCAACGAAATCATCGAAGCCACCTTTGCCAAGGCCAAGGAAATCAATCTCAAGCCGCTTGGCATTGTCGTGTTCGATGCCGGCGGGCATGTCGTCGCCTTCCAGAAGCAGGACGGCGCATCGTTCTTGCGATTCGAGATCGCGTCCGGCAAGGCCTATGGCGCGCTGGCGGTAGGCGCAGGCTCGCGCCGGGTCGAGGCGATGGCCAAGGAGCGTCCGCATTTCATGCAGGGCCTGTCCGGCGTTTCCGGCGGCAAGGTCGTGCCGGTTGCCGGCGGCGTGCTGATCCGCTCGCAGGGCGAGGTCATCGGCGCGGTCGGCGTTTCCGGCGACACCTCCGATAATGACGAACTGGTCGCGATCGCCGGCATTCAGGCCGCTGGTTTCGAAGCCGACGGCGGCTGATCTTAGCCCCACATCTTGAGCCGCTGCGACCACTTCCCAACTTGCACGGCTTTCGCTAAAAGGCGCTCCAACGCAACAATCCCAGGTTCGGCTCGTCTTGCCTTTGTAATTCCGGTCTCGTCAGTTCCACCAGAAACGCGGCATGGCGCAGGCCTGTCGCAATCGCGAATTTGCGTGTTCTTCAGGTGGCGGATCGAGACCGGGATGGCATGGCTGGACCGCCGCCGGTGTCATCGCCGCCGGCTCGTCCTTGATCCGCACCGACTTCTGCCAAACCGTGCCTCGCCTGAGGCTCTCCGACACCGCCGTCTTGAGGAACTTCCGACCAGGAAGATCAAGCCGGCATGTCAGCCCTCCTCTGCGTCCAATGGACCATCATCTCCCAAACCGCACCGCAACCCTGGCTCCCTTGCCGCCGCTGCGGCGACATCAGGCCCTTCAGCAACTCTGGCAAGGCCAGGGTCAACGCCAATGGCAAGCGCATCGACGCCTGGCTGATCTATCGCTGCGTCGATTGCGACGGCACCTGGAACCGACCGCTGCTGGAACGCCGCAATGTCCGCACCATCGATCCGGACCTGCTACACGCGCTGCGCACGAACGACCCCGAATGGACGGCGCGTCTGGCCTTCGATCTCGACGATCTGCGCCGCAGCGCCGAGCGGGTCGAAGAGTTCGGCAACGTTGAAGTTCGAAAGAGCGTTGTCTCAGGTAATCCGCACTGCGCAGCGAAAATGGAAATCCGTCTCCACGCGCCGTCCAAAACCAGCTTGCGCGTCGACCGCCTGCTGGCGAGCGAACTCGGCCTGTCGCGAAGCCGCATCCAGGCATTGCACGACAAGGGGTTCCTGACCGCCTCGGCTGACAGCCAGTTTATGCGGCGGCCTGCGAAGGACGGGATGTGCATAGCTATCGATCTGTCGGGCGAGAGTGATGCCTTGCCCATCACCAAAGCCGCTGCCGGCGTCGACAGCGGCTGAATGCGTCAGCTCAGATTGACGTCACGCCCCGCCGAGCGCAGCGAGACTGAAAACCCGCCGAGCACGTCGATCAGCGCGATCACCATCAGCGTGAAGAAGACGGGATGCGCGGCACTCCTGACCAGCAGGAACTCGACCAGGAAGGCGACGAAGACGAAGGTCGAGAGCAGGTGATCGACGATCGAGGCATTGGAGGTGCGCGTCGATTTCATCATCTCGACGAAGAGCAGAAGCAGCGCCACGACGATGAGAAGATCGCCGACCGTCATCATCCAGATGCCGCCCGACATCATCTGCACGGAAAACATCTGCGTGGCGAATGGATCGCCGGTACCTGTTCCGAACAGGCCGGCAAGGCCGAGATTGAACAGGATGAAGGGGATGATCAGCAGCGGCACAAGGGACAGCATATTTCTCTCGCAAAGGGTGGCGGAACGCCTGATGGATCATCACATGGCCGGACTTAGGGCGGACCAAACGAAAAAGGACCGGCACGCGGCCAGTCCTTTGATCGTTTCACCGCATGACGGCGCGAGGAAGGCTTCTCAGCTTTCCTTGGGCGTCAGAACCTGACGACCGCGATACATGCCGGTCTTCAGGTCGATGTGGTGCGGGCGGCGCATTTCGCCCGAGTTCTTGTCTTCGACATAGGTCGGAGCCTTCAGCGCATCCGCCGAACGGCGCATGCCACGCTTGGAAGGCGAGGTCTTTCGTTTTGGCACAGCCATGGAATTGCTCCATCCATCGTAAAAGCCCCGACTGCCCTCGCTAAAGGGCCGCACGTAACAGGCCGTAATCTGAGATAAGTGGCGTGCCTATACACGGCAAAGCCGCGATTGACCAGCACCGCGGCGAATTTTTTTCAATCTCGCTCAGTCGACGCAACCGACATAGGCGCCGGACCGCGAGGCACGCCGCTGGACGAGGTTGGCGAGCCGCTTCAAACCGGCACCGGCTTTCGCCGGATTGCGGTCGATGGGATTGGGTAGCGTCACCGCCAGCAGCGCCGCCTGCCGTGCCGTCAGCTGCTTGGCCGGGATGCCGAAATGATGCTGGGCGGCGGCCTCGATGCCGTAGATGCCCGGTCCCCACTCGGCGATGTTGAGATAGATCTCCATGATCCGCTTCTTCGACAGGACCGCGTCGAAGTAAACCGCCAGCGGCACCTCCAGCCCCTTGCGGATCATCGAGCGGCCTTGCCAGAGATAGAGGTTCTTCACCGTCTGCATGGGAATGGTGGATGCCCCGCGCGTCGCCTCCCCGGCCAGCGCATCGTCGATCACCAGCCGCAGTTCGCCCCAGTCGATGCCCCGGTGCGAGCAGAACTGGCCATCTTCCGACATGATGACGGAGTGCGCCAGCACCGGCGCGACATCGTCGATCGAAACCCAGCGGCGGTCGTAGCCTGAAAAAGTCGCCAGATCCTTCAGCATCAAGGTCGAGACTGGATGCACGAAGGGCAGCATATAGAGAAACGTCAGCACAGCGGGAATCAGCGCAAGGGTGATGGCCGCGAGAACGGCGCGGCGAACCCACACGCGCATATCGCCGAGCGATCTTGCCTTCCGCCTCGGTGCCATTTCGAGCCCCCGCGTCTCGGGATCGATTATTGGTTCGTCCAAGCCTTCTGTCCCTCAGCGCTCCTTGCCTTCGGCATAATGGCGCTTGGCCGGCAGCGCAATGTCTCAATGCGACGAACTTGACCGCGGCTGCGATTGCCGTAAACCGTGGCGGCCATGATCGAGGAAGAAACCTTGCCCTTCGAAGCCCACCTTGAGTTGCGCGCCCAGTCTGTCGAGGCGCTGTTGCGACGCCTGCTCGACGAGCGCATCCTGCCCGGCGAGATTGTCCGGCCAGGCACGCTGCTGGCTGCCATGCGCCATGGCGTGCTCAACGGCGGCAAGCGCCTGCGGCCCTTTCTGGTGCTGGAAAGTGCAGCCCTTTTCGACGCTGACGGTGAGGCGGCTCTTCGCGTCGCCGCCGCGCTGGAATGCGTGCACTGCTATTCGCTGATCCATGACGACCTGCCGGCCATGGACGACGACGATTTGCGCCGCGGTCAGCCCACAGTGCACCGCGCCTTCGACGAAGCCAGCGCCATTCTGGCCGGCGACAGCCTCTTGACCTACGCCTTCGACATCATAGCCGATGAAGCAACCGAACTGCCGGCGCAGCGTAAGCTCGACCTCGTGCTCGGCCTTTCGCGGGCAGCCGGCATCGGTGGCATGGCCGGCGGCCAGGCGCTCGACCTCGAAGCCGAGCGCAAGCGTCCCGACGAGACCGGCATCATCACGCTTCAGGCGATGAAGACCGGCGCGCTGATCCGCTACGGCTGCGAGGCCGGCGCCGTCCTTGCCGGTGCAGCTCCCGCCGATCGCGAGCGGCTTGCCGAATTCGGCTCGGCCATCGGCCTTGCCTTCCAGCTTGCAGACGACCTGCTCGACCTGACCTCCAACGCCGAGACCATGGGCAAGGCGACCGGCAAGGACGCCGCCGCCGGCAAGGCGACGCTGGTCGGACTGCATGGCGCGAACTGGGCCCAGGACCAGCTGCACGGCCTGGTGGAACAGGCGCATCTTCTGCTTGAACCCTACGGCGAGCGCGCCGCCCTCTTGAAGGATGCGGCCAGCTTCGTGGCCAACCGGCGCAACTAGGGTATGTGGATATTCACGCCATGACGACCTGCAAACGGTAATTTTCTGCGCTTCCGGTGCTCATGGACCCAAATGTCCACTCCGCTCCGGTTCTCGAAAACCACCATTTTCGGTTCGTCCTGACCTGAATCTGCACACACCCTAGCGCAACCTGCGGAAGAATCGGGAAACCTCGATCACGAAATTTTAATGTAAATCAAGCGTAATCCGGCTCTGTAAAATTGTGCGTATGTGTCCGGAGTGTGTGCGTGCCTGATTATTCGCTGTTCATCCGTTCGATCCGGATCAGATACCTGTCGGGTCTGCTGATTTTCGCGCTGACCTCGGGCGCGATCTTCTACACACTGAACAGCATGAACGACCTGCGCAACGCGATCGACCAGATCGGCGGCAACCTCACCACGCTCGGGCGCGATCTGCGCAACGCCACGACATTCTCCGAGACCGCGACCACCGCCTGGCGCGCGGAAACCCGCGCCGACCTCTCCAATGCTGCGACCGGCCATGCGAACCGCCTCCAGGAAAGGATCGACACGCTGACCGCCGATCTCACGGCGGTGTGGCCCAATCTTTCGACGATGACCCTGGAAGACCTCAAATCCGCTTCGGTCAATGGCGACCTGTTCTGGTCGGCACGCGATATCGTGCGCAATCTCGGCGTGCTTGCCGGCGCGCAGAAGATCGACGAGTGGGGCAACCGCGAAATCCGCAACCAGAACGATCTTTTCGCCCAGCCGCTGCTGATCCGCGCGCGCACCGCGCTCGATCGCGAGCGCGCATTCGTCGAGCAGCGCAGCGACACCTTCCTGTCCTATGCCGGACTGGCGCTGATCACCGTGCTTGGGCTGGTCGCACTGTGGATATTCCGGCCGATGGAAAAGGCGATCCGCAAAGCTTTTGCCGAGTCGGCGGAATCGCTGTTCCAGGCCGAGGCGGCAGATCGCGCCAAATCCGAATTCCTCGCCAATATGAGCCATGAAATCCGCACGCCGATGAACGGCGTTCTCGGCATGGCCGAGCTTCTGGCCAAGACCGAGCTGACGCCGCGCCAGAAGACCTTTACCGACGTGATCGTCAAATCCGGCAACGCGCTGCTGACCATCATCAACGACATCCTCGATTTTTCGAAGATCAATGCCGGCCAGCTCACGCTCGACCCCGCCCCGTTCCGGCTTTCGGAGGCGGTCGAGGACGTCGCGACGCTGGTTTCAGCCCGCGTCGCCGAAAAGAACCTCGAGCTCATCGTGCGCGTCGATCCGCGCCTGCCGGCCCATGTCGTCGGCGATGTCGGGCGCTTCCGCCAGATCATCACCAACATGCTCGGCAATGCGGTGAAATTCACCGAGAAGGGCCATGTCCTCATCGACGTGTCCGGCACGGTCGAGGACGGCACCGTTCAGTTGAGGGTTCGTGTCGAGGATACCGGCATCGGCATTCCCGCCGACAAGCTGCAGAGCGTGTTCGAGAAATTCGCGCAGGTCGACAACTCTTCCACCCGCCGCCACGAAGGCACCGGCCTTGGCCTCGCGATCGCCGCGCGCCTTGTCGACCTGATGGGCGGCACGATCGGCATCGAGAGCGAGGTCGGCCGTGGCTCGGTATTCTGGTTCACCGTGCCACTGCCGGCGCACGAGGCCCCAGCACAGACCGAAATCGTGCCCACCGACGTCACCGGCGCACGCGTTCTGGTCATCGACGACAATCCGGTCAACCGCGATATCCTGCTCGAACAGCTCAGAAGCTGGGGCTTCGATTGCGCCGCCGCGGAGACCGGCGCCGTCGGCCTCGCCTTCCTCGACCGCGCCTTCCAGCTTGGCGCGACGGTGGACTGCGTCATCCTCGACTACCAGATGCCCGGCATGAACGGCGCTGACGTTGCCAAGGCGATGTCGTCCGACAGCCGGCTTGCCTCCATTCCGGTCGTGCTGCTCACCTCCGTCGACCAGGTCGATTTCGGCCGCCTCGTGCTCGATTACGGCATCGCCGCGCACCTGACCAAGCCGGCCCGCTCGGCGATACTTCTCGGTACCGTCATCGGCGCCATCCAGAAGGCGCGCACCGTGCTTGGGAAAGCGCAGTTCGTGCGCGAGGCCGCACCTGTTGTCGCGGCAGTGCCAGCACCCAAACCCGCAGCACCCGCCTTCACCGTTTTGCGCGGCTCGGCTGCCGCGACGCCCATGCAGGGTACGGCTCAGCCCTCGGCCAATGTACCGCTCGATATCCTCGTCGCCGAGGACAATGAGGTGAACCAGCTCGTCTTCGGCCAGATCCTCGACGGGCTCGGCCTATCCTACAGGATCGCAGCCAATGGCCGCACTGCGGTGGAGATGTACCGCACCTTCAGCCCGCGCCTGATCCTGATGGACGTGTCCATGCCGGAGATGAACGGCTACGAAGCCACGCGCGCCATTCGCAGCATTGAGGCCGCTATCGGTGCGCATACGCCGATCATCGGCGTCACCGCCCATGCGCTGAAGGGAGACCGCGAGAAATGCATCGAGGCCGGCATGGACGACTACCTGCCCAAGCCGATCTCGCCCGACCGCCTCGGCACCAAGATCGGCGCGTGGCTCAGCGAAACGACGGAACTGGCGCGGACGGCTTAGCGCCACGCGCCCGTAGGCGAGAGCCTGTTACGGGCCATCCTGAATGGTGACGATCTTCGCATCAAAAGCCTTGCAGGCGCTGTCCTTGCAGATGCCGTTGATCCAGACTTGGCCGTCGCCGAACATGATGCCCTGATAGTTCACGAACAGGTCTTCATATTTCTGGTCCTCGACCGCCTTGGCGATCTTCGGTGTGAAGATGGCATCGTAGTGGGTGACGAAATCCTTCTCGGATTTGATCTCCGTGTCCTTGCCGCCGATCTTAACGCTGATCGGGTAACTGACCAACGCCGCGACAGCCTTGGCGTCCTTGTCCTTCACGCCTTTCTGCAACGTCTTGATCGCGGTTTCATACTGGACGTGGTTGCCGAGTGCGTCGTCGATCGCCTGATTTGTCGTCTTCGAGTCCTGTGCGAAAGCGGTCATCGAAAACGGCATCATGAGAGCTGTCAGACCCGCAGCCAGAACAATGGATCGCATTCCTGTCATTTTCATCCTCGTCAAAAGCGCAGGCAGCCCCGCAGACATGGCAGCCTAAACCGAACCTGTTCGCGGACTCAATTCAAACCCACGAACATCCCTCTTCCTCGAAGGAACAGCGTTAACGCTCGAAAAAGGCAATAAGCTGTCAGGGCCTTTTAATAGCCACGAGGCGCTCCCGCGGCGGCACGGCTGTCCATCGCACCGTAGTAGCGAGCACCGCCACCCTTCTCGATTTCGGCGAGGCTCTTGCCGCCGATGAGGATGCCCGCCGCCTGGCCCCATATCGTCCAGTCCGGGTCGATATCGACATCGTGCCCCATGCCGGTGAGCAGCCGCCGCGTGTCGGGCGACAGCGCGTAGGGCTCCATATAGACCTTGTCCGGCAGCCACTGGTGATGGATGCGCGGGGCGTCGATCGCTTCCTGGATGTTCATGCCGTGATCGATGACGTTGACGATGGCTTCCAGCGTAATCGTGATGATGCGCGCGCCGCCGGGACTGCCGATGACCATGAACGGCTTGCCGTCCTTCGAGACAATGGTCGGGCTCATCGAGGACAGCGGCGTCTTCTTCGGCTCGATCGCATTGGCCTCGCCCTGCACCAGACCATAGAGATTGGGCACGCCGGGCTTGGCGGTGAAGTCGTCCATCTCGTTGTTGAGCAGGATGCCGGTGCCCGGCGCCACCACGCCGGCGCCGAAAGAGCCGTTGAGCGTATAGGTGACAGCCACCGCATTGCCCTCGTCGTCGACGATGGAGTAATGCGTCGTCTCGTTGCTCTCGCCAAAACCCTCCGGCTTCAGATCCTGCGAAACGCCTGCCTTGAACGGGCTGATCTTGGTGCGGATTTCCCTGGCGTAGTTCTTGTCGAGCAGCTTTTCGACCGGGTTTTTAACGAAGTCAGGGTCGCCAAGTGCGGTATTGCGGTCGACATAGGCATGGCGCATCGCCTCGATCATCACATGCGTCGTGTCGGCCGAACCGTAGCCGAGATAGGAAAGCGGATAGCCTTCCAGCACGTTGAGGATTTCGCAGATGATGACCCCGCCCGAGCTCGGCGGTGGCGAAGACACGATCTCATAGCCGCGATAATTGCACTTGATTGGCTCCAGCTCGCGCACCGAATACTGCTCGAAATCCTCCTTCGCCAGAATGCCCTTCATCGACATGCTGGCACTGACGATCGCGTCGGCGATCGGCCCCTTGTAGAACGCGTCCGGCCCTTTTTCAGAAATGCTGGAAAGCGAGGCCGCGAGTTCGGGTTGCACCAGCATCTCGCCGGCAGCGTAGGGCTTGCCGTCCGGTTTGAGGAAAATCGCTGCAGCGGCAGGGTCCTTGGCCAGCTTCTTGGCTCCACCCTCCAGCGAGGCCGCGTCACCCTCCTCCAGCGCAAAACCTTCCTTGGCCAGGCGAATGGCCGGCGCCATCAGATCCTCGCGCGACAGTTTTCCATATCTGGTCCGGGCCGTCTCGAAGCCCATGACCGAGCCCGGCACGCCGACGGCCAGATAACCGCTGGTGCTGAGGCCCTTTATGAATTCGCCCTTGTCGTCGAGATACATGGTCTTGGTCGAGGCAAGCGGCGCGCGCTCGCGGAAATCCAGGAATGTCGTCTTGCCGTCCTTCAGGCGGATGGTCATGAAACCGCCGCCGCCGATATTCCCGGCAGTCGGATAGACGACAGCCAGCGCGTAGCCGACGGCGACCGCCGCATCCACGGCATTGCCGCCTTTCTTCAGCACGTCGACGCCGACCTCCGACGCCAGATGCTGCGCGGTGACGACCATGCCGTGCTCTGCCTCCAGCGGCTCGGGCGATACGGCGAAGGCGGGTGACAACGGGATGAGGCCGACCGCGCTGCCAACGGCAAGGACAATCGATCTGCAAAAGGAGTTTTCCATGTGGCTGCCTCCGAGGATTCTGATCTCCGACAGACAAGCCCGTCACGCCGGCCGTGTCCAGCACGAATGAACCGGATAGCATCGGCTCAGGGACACGTTGAATGATGCCGTGTCAGGCTGGGTGATCGGCGCCGCAATCCGCCCGCAGAGTGGCGAAGGCGGCCTGCGCAATGGCGTCCTGACCCGCCTGCATATCGGCAAGGAAATTGTCATAATCCTGCCAGAGAGGCTGCATGATCTCGACCGGACTGCCCGGCTTGCCTTCGCAGCTGACAAACCCCGCGGCCTCCGCATCGACAAATATATTGCGGATATGCGTTCGCGAGACGCCAAGACGATCCGCGATGGAGCCGAAACTCTGTTCGCGGGGGTAGCGCGAGAGTGCGGCCTGCGCCACGAGCAGGAACGCGCAGTAGCCGGCATTGCGGGTGAGAAAGGTCATAATCGGTTGATGGCGCGTGAAAACCGTGGCCTTGTCGAGTGCCAGAAACATCGCTTTGCGTATTTCGAAATGCACGCGGGGGTCCTGCCGCAAGGCCCAGTCGTAGCCGCGGTCGGGATAAAGATCGTGCAGGAAGCGATGGTAGACGGCGAGATGATCGCGATCATGCGCCAGCAACTGCTCGGTCGGCTTGAGGATGCGGACCCTGATATCGGATGGGGATTCAACAGAAACGACGTAGCCCACCTGACGAAAGCGGGCGACGAGATCCTCGACACGGCGCGCACTTGCCAGGCCACGCTCTACAAGGACATTTTGAATTTGCCCGAGCGTTGCCCAGGTCGTGCGGTCGTCCTCGTCATGGGAGACATGAAAGCCGACGAGCAGCGCCCTCAGCATGATCGTGCTGGAGTCGATCATCAGCCGGGTGACGAAGCGGTTGTCGGCAAACAACCCGACCAGGGCATCAATATGGGCGCGCCGAGCCTCAGCAAAACGAGGATGAGCCAGAATCTCTTCCGCCGTCTTGCTGTTCATAGGCACGGCGCGGCAGCGTAAGCGTGCGGCGCCTCCACCTTCCCACTGCTTCCCATCCCGCAACTCGATCACATCGCGCTTGCAACCGCAAGATGCTGTTGTCACGTCGGATGTCGCGAATCAGACATAGCCACGCGTTACCGGAACCACACCGGAAAGATCTGGCCTACCGGTTTCGCATCACCACGCAGGCGCCGCCGGCGCCGCGCAATTTCTGACAGATGATGTCGGCCGTGGCGCGGTTGTCGGCGCCTATCCTAACAGCATAGATGCCGCGCCGGCCGATGGGCGAGCGTATGCGGCTGACCACCGGATCATAGCCACGCAACAGCGCCGGAAATTTCGCCCTCTCGCGCTGCCATTGGCGGATCGCCGCCGACTGGCGGAAATTGCCCGCCACCTGAATGCCCCACGGCTTGACGTTGATGCGGGCCATGGGGATCGTCGCGGCTTTGACGATCGGCAGTCGTCGGCAGGCTTCGGAAAAATCCTGCTTCTTGTCGAGCGGATGGATCGTGCCGGCATAGGAAGTGTTGGTGAAATTGTCCGCCGGCTCGCCCATGATGTCGAGCACGTAGTTTTCTGTTTCCATTGGCAGGAAGCCGCCGGAAGAGAGCCAGCGCGACACCCGGGTCTCGCCGGCATTGTAGGCAGCCGCCGCCAGGCCGAGATTGCCGAAACCTGTTTTCAGCTCACCGAGATATTTGGCCGATGCCTCGATCGCCTGCTCGATGTCGAACGGGTCGGCCAGCCCGCGTATCCTGGCCGTGCCGGGCATGAACTGGGCAATGCCTTCCGCGCCAGCCGGGCTCACCGCATTGGCGTCGAAGCGGCTTTCCTTCCAGATCAGGCGGGCAAAGAAATCGCGCGGCACGCCGAAGCGGCCGGCATGGGTGTCGATGAGATTGCAGATGCGGCCGACAGTCGCCGGTTTTGTTCTTCCGGGCGGGTCGGCAAGGGCCGTCTCGCTCCAGGCGATCGCGCAAAAGAGCAGGGCTGCTTTTGCGAGGCTGCGCATGCGCTACTCTGCTGCCTGCTTACCGCGGCCGAAGCGCTGCTCGATATAGTCGGCGACCAGCCTTTCGAAATCCTCGGCGATGGCCGGACCACGCAGCGTCATCGCCTTCTTGCCGTCGATGAAGACGGGGGCCGCCGGCATCTCGCCGGTACCGGGCAGCGATATGCCGATATCGGCATGTTTCGACTCCCCCGGTCCGTTGACGATGCAGCCCATGACCGCGACCTTGAGCTCTTCGACGCCCGGATATTTCTCGCGCCACACCGGCATGTTCTTGCGCAGGTCTGCCTGGATGTTCTGGGCCAGTTCCTGAAACACCGTCGAGGTCGTGCGGCCACAGCCGGGGCACGCCGCCACGATCGGCACGAACTGCCTGAAACCCATCGTCTGCAGAAGTTCCTGCGATACCTGCACCTCGCGGGTGCGGTCGCCATTCGGCTCCGGCGTCAGCGAGATGCGGATCGTGTCGCCGATGCCCTGCTGCAAGAGGATACCCATGGCCGCCGACGAGGCGACGATGCCCTTGGAGCCCATGCCGGCTTCGGTGAGGCCGAGATGCAGCGCGTGGTCGGAGCGCTGCGCCAGCATCGTATAGACCGCGATCAAATCCTGCACCTGGCTGACCTTGGCCGACAGGATTATTTTCTCCCGCGGCAGGCCGATTTCTTCGGCGAGGTCGGCCGAGATCAGCGCCGACTGCACGATCGCCTCGCGCGTCACTTCTTGCGCCGTCAGCGGCGAGCCGCTGTTCTGGTTCTCGTCCATCAGCTTCGTCAGAAGCTCCTGGTCGAGGGAACCCCAGTTGACGCCGATGCGCACCGGCTTGTCATACTTGATCGCCATTTCGACGATCGCCGCGAATTGCTTGTCCTTCTTGTCCTTGAACCCGACATTGCCGGGATTGATGCGGTATTTCGCCAGCGCCTCGGCACAGGCCGGATGATCGGCAAGCAGCTTGTGGCCGATATAATGGAAGTCGCCGACCAGCGGCACATTGATGCCGAGCCGCTCCAGCCGCTCGCGGATCGCCGGTACGGCGGCAGCCGATTCGTCGCGGTCGACGGTGATGCGCACGATCTCGGAGCCGGCGCGATGGAGCGCGGCAACCTGCGCCACCGTCTGGTCGATATCGGCGGTGTCCGTATTGGTCATCGACTGCACGACGACCGGCGCACCGCCACCTACGATGACACCACCGACATCGACGCCGACCGAATGACGGCGGGGAAAGGGGGAGGAAAAATATCCGGTCATTGCCGGCAGCCTCTTTGCGAAAGGTAGTCGTGCCTGACGTGGAGGACGCCGCGCCCGATGTCAATGGCCGCGACGTTTCGCTCATCCGTCAGCCTATATCGAGCGCCATTATTGAACCAAAGGGTTTACAGTTTTTTGAACGCCTGATAATTAAACCATATGGTTTTAGATGATGCTCCTGCCCTGGATGGTATTTTCCACGCTCTGTCCGATCCGACGCGGCGGGCGATGCTGCGCAGCCTGACGACCGGGCAGCAAAATATCGGCGAGCTCGCCGCGCCCTTCGACATGTCGTTTGCCGCGGCCTCAAAGCATATCCGCGTGCTGGAAGCGGCAGGGCTGGTGCGGCGCAGTGTTCAGGGCCGCTCGCATGTCTGCCGCATCGAACCGGCGCCGCTAAAGGCCGCCGACCAATGGCTGCGTTTCTACGAGAATTACTGGCTGGACCGGCTCGACACGCTCGAAGCCATATTGCGGGCCGAGGACGAACAGAAGCAGGGAGAAAAGCCGTGATCCTGATAAAACTCACCAGCGAAGCGAGCTGAGCTTCAAAGCTCAAGCTCCCAGGTCTGGCCGACCAGATCCTGGCCGAAGGAGTGGTGACGGTCTTCCTCGACCAGCTTGAACCCCGCCGTCTGATAGATGTGCCGGGCAGCCAGGAGTATGTCGTTGGTCCATAGCGTCATGGTCTTGTAGCCCTTGGCGCGGGCAAAGCCGATGCATTCCTCGACCAGCCTGCGCCCGATGCCGAGACCACGCGCCGAGGGATCGACATAGAGCAGCCTGAGCTTGGCGACGGTGTCGGATTTGCGCACGATGAAGACCGAGCCGACCACCTCGCCATCACGCTCTGCGATCCAGGCACGCTCCCATTCAGGATCGAAATCCCTGACGAAGGTGCTGAGGATTTCCGCCACCAGCGCCTCATAGGTTCCGTCGAAACCATATTCCTGCGCATAAAGCACGCCCTGCCGGTGCGTAATCCAGCCGATGTCGCCGACCTGCAATGGCCGCAGGCTATAGGGTTCCTTCGGTTCCGCACCGCCAAGCAGGCGCTGCATTGTCTGCATCGCCTTCACCGCCTTTTCCCGATCCTCGACGGACAGACGCCCCAGCAGCGTGGCGACCTCTTCTGCGGATGCACGGTTCAGCGGCGCGAAAGCTGCGCAGCCGGCAATGGTCAGCGACAGAACCGTCTGGCGGCCGTCGAGCGTGGACGGTGCGCGCGTCAAAAGACGGCGGGTCTCGAATTTCTTCAGCAGCCGGCTAAGGTAGCCGGCATCGAGCCCGAGCTCACGCGTCAGGTCGCTCGCCGTCAGGCTGTCGCGATTCGCCAGTTCATAGAGAACCCGCGCCTCAGTCAGCGAGAAATCGCTCTTGAGCAACCCCTCTGTCAGCAGACCGATCTGGCGCGTGTAGAAGCGGTTGAAGTTCCGGACGGCAGTGATCTGATCGTCGGTGGGAGCGAGAATTTTGAGCATTGGAGCACCATGGAAAGCGTCCATCCTCGTCAAATTACTTGACTTAGTCAAGCAATTTGCGGCTTGTGGCCCGTCCTTCCGTGCCGTCCTGTCGCACCACATTCGCAATTTTGCTGCAATGCAATATATAGAGTGCGCCGCACCATTCTGGACAAAGGACATTTTGCCATGGCCGCCACAAGAACAGCAATCGTCACCGGCTCTACCTCCGGCATCGGCCTGGCGATTGCCCATGCGCTTGCAGCACAAGGCTGCAACATCGTTGTCAATTCCTTCTCCGACACGTCTGACGATCACGCCATCGCGGACAAGATCGCCAGGGATCACTCGGTCAAGACGATCTATGTGCAGGCCGACATGTCAAAGCCGGCAGAGTGCCGCGCGCTCGTTACCAAGGCTGCGGAAAAATTCGGCACGGTCGATATCCTGGTCAACAATGCCGGCATCCAGCATGTCGCGCCGGTCGAGGATTTCCCGATCGACAAATGGGATGCGATCATCGCCATCAACCTGTCGTCGGCCTTCCACACCACAGCCGCAGCCCTTCCGCTGATGAAGAAGGCCCGCTATGGCCGCATCGTCAACATCGCCTCTGCCCACGGCCTTGTCGCCTCGCCGTTCAAGTCGGCCTATGTCTCGGCCAAGCACGGCATCATGGGCCTGACCAAGACGGTAGCGCTCGAAGTCGCCACCGACGGCATAACCTGCAACGCCATCTGCCCCGGCTATGTGCTGACGCCGCTGGTCGAAGCCCAGATTCCCGACCAGATGAAGGCGCACAACATGGATCGCGAGACGGTGATCCGCGAGGTCATGCTCGACAAGCAGCCGACCAAGGAATTCGTCACCGTCGAGCAGATCGGCGCCACCGCCGCCTTCCTCTGCTCCGACGCCGCCGCCCAGATCAACGGAACGCACATCTCCGTCGATGGCGGCTGGACGGCCGAGTGACAGCGCGATTCTTCCTTCTCCCCGTTCACGGGGAGAAGGTGGCCCGAAGGGTCGGATGAGGGCAGCACCAAAGCCGAAAAAGCTGGCTCCGCCCCTCATCTGCCTGCCGGCATCTTCTCCCCGTATAGGGACGGGGAGAAGCAGGCAGTTTCAACGCACGCACGACAACAACGAAGGACAACGCCATGACCACAAACGGCAAGGCGGAAGACAAAAAACCGATCAATGTCGCGCTTCAGGGCGGCGGCTCGCATGGCGCTTTTTCCTGGGGTGTGCTCGACCGCCTGCTGGAAGATGGCCGGCTTGATATCGCGGCCGTATCCGGTACCAGCGCCGGCGCCATGAATGCGGTGGCACTCGCCGACGGCTGGGTGCGCGACGGCGCTGACGGCGCGCGCCAGAAGCTTCACGACCTGTGGCGGGCGATTGCGCGGAAGGGCCGCTTCAGCCCGGTGCAGCGCGCACCCTGGGACGTGTTTTGGGGCAACTGGTCGATCGAGAACACGCCGGGCTACATCTGGTACGACATGATGTCTCGCTCGTTGTCGCCCTATCTCGCCAATCCGCTCAACGTCAATCCGCTGCGCGACGTGGTCGAGGCCGAGATCGACTTCGACAATGTCCGCTCCCGCAAGGCGATCAAGCTGTTCATCTCGGCAACCAATGTCGAGACCGGCCAGCTGCGGGTCTTCGACCACAATGAGATCACCCTCGACGTCGTCATGGCCTCGGCCTGCCTGCCGCAGATTTTCCAGGCGGTGGAGATCGAGGGAAAGCCTTACTGGGATGGCGGCTATGGCGGCAATCCGGCGATCTTTCCGTTCTTCGATCAGGCCGCGACCGAAGATGTTCTGCTCGTGCAGATCAACCCGGTGGTGCGCGAGGAGACGCCCAAAACCGCCAACGAAATTCAGAACCGCATCGACGAGATCACCTTCAACGCAGCCCTGCTGCGCGAATTCCGCGCCATCGCCTTCATCAAGGAGATGATCGCCTCCGGCCGGCTGCCGCATGGCGAGTATCGCGACATCCGCATGCACCGCATCGATGCGGACGAGGCCTTCAAAAACCTTTCGGCGTCATCGAAGATCAATGCCGAATGGGCCTTCCTCGAATATCTGCGCGACCTCGGCCGCAATGCCGCTGGCGACTGGCTGGAAGAGAATTTCGACGCCGTCGGGAAACGCGCAACGCTCGACCTGACCGACGAGTTCGAGGGCCGCTTCGGCCCGCTGCATCGCAGGGACCCAGGCAAGCGCGTGCGCGAATTCCTTGCGACCCGCAAGAAACCGGCTGGCGCCCGGCCCCAAGCTTAAGGCCGGATAGCGAGCTCTACCATTTTGACGAGTCCGCGCACTGCCTTGCGCTGCTCTTCAGCGCCGCTGACCCGCATCTTCATGCCCTCCAGCCCGTCAAACAGCACGTCAGCGAGCATTACCGGCGACAGGTCGCGCGCTGCGAGGTCAACGCCCGTGGCCCTGGCTTCTTCCCCGATCGCCGCGGTGAATTGACCGACCATCGCGGCGCGCCACCCCTCGACCACATCGCCGGCGAGGCTACCCTTCATGTCGAGGATTTCGGCACCGTGCGGCGATTCCGCGATCTTTGCCATGACGGAGATCAGCGCCGTATCGATCACCTGAAACAGCCGCTCGCCAAGCGGTGCGTCGCCTGCCAGTTCGGCGCGCGCTTTGGCGATCGATTCCTCGAACACGACGGAAGCCAGCGCGCGGTAGATATCCGTCTTGTTCTTGAACAGGAGATAGAGCGCCGGGCGTGAAACCTCGGCGGCGCGGGCAATGTCATCCATGGTCGTGCGCGAGAAACCGTAGGCGAGAAACATCTTCAACGCCCCATCGAGGATACGGGCGCGTTTCGGGTCGGTGGCGGTTTCTGTGGTCTCAAGCACGGCAAATCTATCCTGGCAAAGCCTGTATTGACAAAATGACGGAATTTGTCAAGATGTCGAAATGCACGAAGCGCAAGCTTCGCGGCAGGCTGTGGACGACAACAAAGGGTATCCCCATGCACCTCATCGTCGACGGAAAACCAATCGACATCGAAGCCGATCCGGAGATGCCTCTGCTGTGGGCGCTGCGCGACCTCGCCGGCAAGACCGGGCCGAAATTCGGCTGCGGCATCGCCGCCTGCGGTGCGTGCACCGTGCATATGGACGGCACGCCCGTCCGCTCCTGCATCCTGCCGCTCCGAGAGGTGCAGGGCGAAATCACCACCATCGAAGGCATCTCGACCGACGGCAAGCTGCACCCGGTGCAGCAGGCATGGCTGGAAGAGCAGGTCGCCCAATGCGGCTACTGCCAGGCCGGCCAGATCATGAGCGCGGTGGCGCTGCTCGACGAGATCGACAACCCGAGCGACGAGGACATCGACAACGCCATGGGCGGCAATCTCTGCCGCTGCGGCACCTATCCGCGCATCCGCGCCGCGATCAAGAAAGCGGCAGCACTCAAGACGGCGGGGATCTGACCATGGCCAGCGTTGGCAAGATCGCCCGCCGCACATTCCTGATCGGCGCAGCCGCCATCGCCGGCGGTGTCGCCATCGGCTATTACTATTATCGCAAGCCCTACCCCAACCCGCTCGAAGGAGAGCTTGCCGAGGGCGAAGCCACCTTCAACCCCTATGTGAAGGTTGCCTCCGACAACACCATCACCGTGATCGCTCCACGCGCCGAGATGGGACAGGGCGTTTCAACCTCGCTTGCCGCATTGGTGGCCGAGGAACTGGATGTCGGCCTCGACAGGATCAAGGTCGAGCACGGCCCGGCTGCCTACGCCTACTACAATTCCGAAATGCTGGCCGAAGGCGGCCCCTTCGCCTTCTACAATGACGGCCTCTTCGCCGAGACGGCGCGTGGAGCCATGGGCGCGCTCGGCAAGATTCTCGGCTTCCAGGGCACCGGCGGTTCCTCCTCGATCCGCGACGGTTTCGACAAGATGCGCCAGGCCGGCGCCGCAACCCGCCATGTCCTGGTGGAAGCAGCAGCGAAGAAACTTGGCGTGCCGGCTTCCGAACTGGAGACGGCCGACGCAACCATCACCCACAAGGCGTCAGGCAAGAGCCTGACCTATGGCGAGGTTGCAGTTGCAGCCGCGCAGATCGAGCCGCCGGCAATGCTGAAGCTCAGGGAAAAGGCCGAGTGGAAGCTACTCGGCAAGCCGCAGATGCGCACCGACATGCTGGCCAAGGTCACCGGTGCGCCGATCTTCGGCGTCGATGTCACCTTGCCCGACATGCTGCACGGCACGGTGAAGATGAGCCCGCGCTTCTGGTCGAAGCCGGTGAAATCCGATCTCTCCAAGGCCGAGAAGATGCCCGGCGTGATCAAGATCGTGCCGCTCGACACCACCTACGGCCACGGCTTCGGCGTGATTGCCGAAAATACCTGGGCGGCGTTCAAGGCGGCCGACGCCATCGAGGTCGAATGGGCCGATGCTGAATATCCCGCCGACAGCGCCGCAATCTCCAGGGCGCTGACCGACGCGCTTGCAACGCAAGGCTCGGCGCTGCGCGACGATGGCAATGTCGACACCGCCTTCGCCGATGCGCCGCGCGAAAAGATCGTCGAGGCCGATTATGCAGTGCCCTATCTGGCCCATGCCTGCATGGAGCCGATGAATGCCACGGCACGGCTGAAGGACGGCGTGCTCGATATCTGGTCGCCCAACCAGATGCCGACCATCACCCGCCAGCTTTGCGCCGGTGCCGCCGGTATCGAGCAGGACAAGGTCAATGTCCACACGACTTTCCTCGGCGGCGGCTTCGGTAGGCGCGGCGAGATGGATTTTTCCATCTATGCCGCCCTTCTGGCGAAGGAAGCCGGCGGGAAACCCGTGAAGGTCATCTGGACACGCGAGGAGGACACCCGCCACGATGTCTACCGCCCTGCGGCAGCCGGAAAATTCCAGGCCCGGCTCGGCGATGACGGCCTTCCGGTGGCCATCGACATGAAGATCGCCTCCCCCTCGATCATCGCCAGCGTGCTGCGGCGGACGTTTCCGTCGCTGTCGCCCGTCGGGCCGGACAAGACCATCGCCGAGGGCTCGTTCGACCAGCCCTATGTCGTGCCGAACTATCGCGTCGCCGCGATCCCTGCGCAGATTTCGGTGCCCGTCGGCTTCTGGCGCTCCGTCGGCAATTCCTACAACGGCTTCTTCCACGAAGCCTTCATGGACGAGATCGCGACCGCCGGAAAAACCGACCCGGTCGAGCTGCGCCGGAAGCTGATGACGACGCACCCGACCGCACTGAAGGTTGTCGAGAAAGTCGCCGAGATGTCGAAATGGGGCGAGACGCTGCCAGCCGGCAAGGCCAAGGGTTTTGCCTTCACGCTGAGCTTCGGCAGTTGGGTCGGTGAGGTCGTCCAAGTTGCCGACACGCCGGCCGGCATCCGCATCGAAAAGGTCTGGATCGCCGCCGACGTCGGCACGGCGATCGATCCCGGCATCATCGAGGCACAACTGGTCTCCGGCGCGATCTACGGCCTGTCGGCGGCGATGGGCCAGGAGATCACCTTTGCCGACGGCATGGTGGAGCAATCGAACTTCCACGATTTCGACGCCATGCGCATCTTCCAGTGCCCGACCTTCGAGGTCGCCATTCTGGAGAACGCCAAGAAGATGGGAGGCGTCGGTGAGGTCGCCACGCCCCCGGCCATTCCCGCACTCGCCAACGCCGTCTTCGCACTGACAGGCAAGCGCATACGCAGCCTTCCGCTCTCGAAGGAAGTGAGTTTCGCATGAGGGCATTCATCGTCATCGCGACCTCGGCCATCATGGTCTTTGCCATGGCGACATGGGTTCTGGCGCAGGAAACCCAGACGCCGGCGACTGTCGATGCAGCGGCGGGATTGCCGGAATGGGAAAAGATCTACGCGGTGTTTTCGCATCCGCGCTGTGCCAACTGCCATGTCGAGGACGATCATCCGCGCTGGTCGGGCGCGCATTACGGCAAGACCCGCTTCCACGCCTTCAACGTTCAGCGCGGCATTGACGGTTCGGGCTTGGGCAATCCGGGGTTGCGCTGCATGACCTGCCATTTTGAGACCAACTCCGCCGTGCTGCACGGCCCGCCCGGTGCCGAGAACTGGCATCTGGCACCAGCCGAAATGGTCTGGTTCGGAAAGTCGTCCGGCGAAATCTGCGCCCAGATCAAGGACCCAGCGCGCAATGGTGGCAGGACGCTCGCCGAAGTCGCCGAGCATGTGCGCAGCGACAAACTCGTCGGCTGGGGCTGGAGCCCCGGGCCTGGGCGCGAACCGGCTCCCGGATCGGCCGAGGAAACCTATCAGGCAATCGAGAAATGGGCGGCCGCCGGCGCGCCCTGCCCGTAATCTGCAAACCGTCGGCCTGGATATGCAAGGCTGACGTCATCTTCGCCGGTTAACCAGAGCTCCTGACAACCCATTGTCAGGATTGGGCGACCTATGAATTTTTCTGACTATTTTGCGTCACAAACTTGCGATAAAAGGCGCACACCGTTCAACTTTTCGCGAACGAACCGATTGAACCCGGCGATAGGCGCACCCATATCCGGCGGCGCGCCTCAAGCACGAGAGTGGCCTCGCCGGGGCCCTCACATTGGAAATGGTCATGGCCAAGATTAGGTTCCACAAGCTTGCCGCTATCATTGTGCTCATCGGCTTCGCCGCCTGGATGGGCACGGGCGAGTTCTCCTCCGTCGGCAGCGCGGCTACTGAAGCCGACAAGAAGAAGGCCGAGACCGAGGTGCCAAAGGCTCCGCCCCGCACCGTCGCCGTCATCACGCCGCCGCAGCGCACCTATGCGCGCGTCATCCGCATTTCCGGATTGACCGAGGCCGACAAGCGCGCCGTTCTGGCGACCCGCGTCGCCGGCGTCATCGACAAACTGCCGGTCAAGCAGGGCGACCGCATCAAGACCGGCGATCTCGTGCTGATGCTGGCGGCTGAGGAAAAACTGTCGGCGGTAGCCAACGCCAAGCAGGTCCTGGTGCAGCGCAAGGCAGAGCTGGACGCAGCCGAGCGGCTGGCCAAGACCGGCAACCTGGCAAAGCTCCTGCTCGATACGGCGCGCTCCAATCTGTCCTCCGCCCAGTCCCTGCTCGACACGGCCCAGGCCGAACTCGACCGCAACGAAGTGAAGGCCCCGTTCGACGGCGTCATCGACCGGGTTCCGGTGGAACTCGGCAGCGCGGTCATGCAGGGCGGCGAGGTCGCGACCATCCTCGCGCTCGACCCGGTGATCGCGCGCGGCGAAATCAGCGAGCGCGACCTGCGCTACATCAAGATCGGCGACGAGGCCGATGTGCGCATGGTCAACGACCAGACGGTCAAGGGCAAGGTGCGCTACATCAGCCGCGATGCGTCGTCGGCGACCCGCACCTTCCGCATCGAAATCGCCATCCCCAATGCCGACGGCGCCATTCCGGCCGGCATGACCGCCGAAATCGCGCTGAGCGCACAGCCGACCGACGCAGTGATGCTGCCGCGCTCGGTGGTGACGCTGGGCGACAAGGGCGATCTCGGCATTCGTTCGGTCGACAAGGACGACAAGGTCACCTTCTTCCCGATCGACCTCGTCGATGATTCGCCGAAAGGCCTCGTGCTCGGCGGCATTCCAAGTGACGCGCGGATTATCGTAGCTGGCCAGGAACTGGTGAAGGAAGGCGACGTGGTCAAGCCCGTCGATGCCGACCAGGAAACCTTGCGCAAGCTGATGGGCGAAACTACCGGCAGCACGCAATAAGCGGGACCACAGAGCATGAATATCGTCAAGCTCGCAATAAACAACGCGCGCCTAACAATATCGGTGCTGTTCTTCCTCGTGCTGGCAGGCGCCATTGCCTATGAGTCCACGCCCAAGGAAGCGGAACCCGACGTTCCGATTCCGATCATGTATGTCAGCCTGATCTACCAGGGCATTTCGCCGGAAGATTCGGAGCGCCTTCTGCTCCGGCCGATGGAAAGCAAGCTGAAAAGCCTCAAGGGCCTGAAGGAAATGCGCTCTGCCGCCTTCCAGGGCGGCGGCTACGTGCTGGTCGAATTCCAGCCGCAGATCGACCTGGCGACAGCCTTGCAGGACACCCGCTCCAAGGTGCAGGACGCCAAGGCCGACCTGCCGCAGGCGGCCGAGGAACCGACGGTCAACGAAGTCAATATCTCGGAGTTTCCCGTCCTTGTCGTGACGCTGTCGGGCGACGTGCCGGAGCGCGTGCTGACCGCTGCCGCGCGCGAACTGCGCGACCGCATCGAAGAGATCCCCGGCGTGCTCGAAGGCTCGCTGCAGGGCGCCCGCGACGACCTCGTCGAGGTGCTTATCGACCCGATGAAGCTGTCGTCCTACGGCCTGCAGCTCGACCAGCTGATCCAGGGCGTTGCGGCGTCCAACAGCCTTGTCGCCGCCGGCAACATCGAAGGTTCAGAAGGCAAATACGCGGTCAAGGTACCGTCCCTGATCGAGACGCCCGAGGATGTGGCCTCACTCCCGATCGTCGCCGGCCCGAACGCTGTAGTCCAGGCCAAGGACATCGCCACGGTGCGATCGACCTTCGCCGACGCAGAGACGATCACCCGGCTTAACGGCAAGCCGGCCATCGCCATCGAGGTCAAGAAGCGTATCGGCTCCAATCTTATCGATACGATCGGCCATGTGAAGGAAGTGGCCGACGCCTATATCAAGGTCATGCCGCAAGGCATGAACGTGACCTACACGCAGGACAAGTCGGTCTTCGTCAACCAGTTGCTGGGCGACCTGCAGAACCACGTCATGATCGCCGTGATCCTGGTGTTCATCGTCATCCTCTATGCGCTGTCCGGCCGCGCTTCGCTGCTTATCGGCCTGGCGATCCCGTCATCGTTCCTGATGGGCATCCTGCTGCTTGCCATGATGGGCTTCACGATCAACATGATCGTGCTGTTCAGCCTGATCCTGGCGGTCGGCATGCTGGTCGACGATGCCATCATCGTCACCGAATTCGCCGAGCGACGCATGAGCGAAGGCATGCCGAAGGAAGAGGCTTTCGCGCTGGCCGCGCAGCGCATGGCCGGCCCGGTCATCGCCGCCACCATGACCCGCATCGCCGCCTTCTCGCCGCTGCTGTTCTGGCCCGGCATCATCGGCGATTTCATGAAATACCTGCCGATCACGCTGATCGTCACGCTTGCAGCGTCGATGCTCTACGCATTGGTGTTCGCGCCGACGCTCGGGGCCATCTTCGCCAAGGCGCCCGTCCACGAGGAGGAGCACCGCGACGGCCGCTACATGGCCATCGTCAAGCAGGCCGTGAAATATCCGATTACCGTCTGCCTGCTGACCGTGGCGCTGCTCGTGGGCGTGTTCATGGCCTATGGCAAATACGGCGCCGGCGTCGAATTCTTCCCCAATGTCGAGCCCGACTACGGCCTTCTCTACGTCCATGCGCGCGGCAACCTGTCGCTCGCTGAAATGGACGCCGCCACCAAGGCTGCCGAGAACAGGCTGCTCGGATGGCCCGGCATCAAGTCGGTCTACACCCGTGTCGGCAAGACGCAGGGCGGCGGCCAGGACATACCGGAAGACGTCGTCGGCGTGATCCAGTACGAGTTCGTCGACTGGCGCGAACGCAAGTCGGCCAACAGCATCCTCGACGACCTGCGTGGCGTGATGGCCGGTATTCCGGGCGTCGACGTGGAAGTCCGCGTGCCTGACGCCGGCCCGCCAACCGGCAAACCGGTGCAGATCAGGCTTTCTGCCGCCGACCCGGCCGGCCTCGAACAGAAGGCGCGCGACGTCGCCGCCCGCATTGCCCAGGTACCCGGCGTCATCGACATTTCGGACGGCCTGCCGCCGCCCGGCGTCGATTGGGCGCTGACGGTCGATCGGGCCAAGGCCGCACAATACGGCATCAGCCCGACTTCGGTCGGAACCGTCGTCCAGCTGGTGACCAACGGCCTGAAGCTCAGCGAGTACCGGCCCGCCGGCGCCGACGACGCGGTCGACATCCGCCTGCGCCTGCCGGAAGACCGGCGCACCCTGTCGGCGCTCGACGAACTTCGGGTCCAGACAAGCCAGGGCTCCGTGCCGATCTCCAACTTCGTCGTTCGCAAGCCGGAACCGACCACCGGCATCCTCCACCGCATCGACGGCGCCCGCACAGTGGTAGTGCAGGCAAACGTCGCTGCCGGCCAGCAGGTCGCCGCGGTGCAGGCACAGGTTTCGCAGGCGGTCACCGACATGAAACTGGAAGGCGTGCGCTGGAAGCTTGCGGGCTCCAACGAGGACAGCGAGGAGGCCAGCGCTTTCCTCAGCAAGGCCTTCGGTGCCGCGATCTTCCTGATCTTCCTCGTGCTTCTGGCGCAGTTCAACAAGTTCACCAGCGTCTGGCTGGTGCTGTCCTGCGTGGTCATGGCGACGATCGGCGTGTTCCTCGGCCTGCTCCTGACCGGCGGGGCTTTCGGTATCGTCATGTCCGGCATCGGCGTCATCGCGCTGGCCGGCGTGGTGGTGAACAACAACATCGTGCTGATCGACACCTATGACCGACTGCGCGAGGAAGGCTGGGACAAGACCGAAGCCGTCCTTCAAACCTGCCGCGAACGTGCGCGGCCGGTGGTGCTGACGGCCGTGTCGGCCATCCTCGGCGTTCTGCCGATCGCCTTCGGCCTCGGCCTCGAAATCTTCCACCACGAGACGACGATCAATGCGCCGTCGACCCAGTGGTGGATTTCGCTGTCCAGCGCCATCGTCTTCGGCCTGTCGTTTGCCACCGTGCTGACACTGGTGGTGACGCCGGCCATGCTGATGGTGTTCACCCGCGCAAAGCGCCAGCCCGGCGCGCAGCGCAACTGGTTCAGCCGGCTGTTCCGGCGCGGCAAGAAGGCCGACGCAGCCGAGGCGGCTCCCGCGGTGACCACTGCCGAACCGGTCACCTACCCCAAGGCCGCCGAGTAAATTCGACACAAAAGCGGCCGTCCCGGGCAATCGGGACGGCCGCTGTTTCGTAGCCGGCGGAACAATGTGGCGCGATTGCGCATTGTCAGTTCATTGCAACACTCCACACGAGGGAATTGCCATGACGCTGACAACACTTCTGATCATCATTCTCATTCTGATCCTGATTGGCGCGGTTCCCGCCTGGCCGCATTCGCGCGCCTGGGGTTATGGCCCATCCGGCATCGTCGGCATCATCCTCGTCGTGCTGCTCGTCCTGCTTCTGATGGGACGGATTTGACAGGCAGCCTGCCTGCAACAAAAAAGCGCGCCGCATCACGCGGCGCGCTTTTTTGTTTATGAGGGTTGAAACCCCGGCCAGCTGCTATTCGGCAGGCTGCGCCACAGGCACGAAATCGGCAGAGCGCGCCAACCCGGCAAGCAGGAACACCACGACCAGCAGCGCCGAAACCGCCACGAAAACCGGCGCAAAACCGGTGTGCCCGCCGATGAAGCCTATGGCGGACGGCGCCACCAATATACCAGAATAGCCCATGGTGGTGACGACGCTCATGCCGGCACCCGCCGACATGCCGGGCTGATTGCCGGCAGCCGAAAAGGCGATCGGCACCATGTTGGCAATGCCAAGGCCGCAGAAGGCCAAGGCGGCGATGGCAACCCACGGCGTCGGCGCAAAGCCCGCGACAAGCATGCCGGCAGCCGCGATCAGGCTCGAGACCCTGAGCGTGGTCACGGCACCATAGCGGTTCCTGATGGCATCACCCAAAAACCGTACCAGCGCCATGGTGCCGGCGAAGCAACCGAAGGCGAAACCGGCCGTAGCGATATCCGCACCAAATTCCTGCTGCAGGTAAAGCGCTGCCCAGTCGAGCACGGTACCCTCCGGGATCATCGAGAACAGGGCCATCACGCCGACCAGGTAGATCGCCGGATTTCTCGGCAGCGAGAACTTGCGGTGCTCGGCCGCGACATGCCTGTCCTCTACGATGAGGTGGCGCAGCGCAAATCCAAGGATGACAAGCGCCACCACGGTGACACCCGCCGCATGGGCGAGATAGCCATAGGTCTGGATCGCGATGCCGCCGATGCCGCCGCCGACGAAACCGCCAAGGCTCCAGAAGCCGTGCGAGGACGACATGATCGCCCGCGAAAGCTTCTTCTCGACGGCAACCGCATTGGAATTCATCGCCACATCCATGCCGCCGATGACCCCGCCGAACAGCAGCATCGAGAGTGCGGCCAGAGGCACATTGGGCGCGAGTGCCACGATCAGCAGGCCGAAGGCGGCCGCAATGCCGAACCAGCGCATGACGCTGCGCGAGCCGTGACGCGCGATAAGATGACCGCACCACGACATGAAGGCGATGGCGCCGATGCCGAACACGAGGATCAGCAGGCCAAGCGTGAATTCGCTGATCTCGAGCCGCGTCAGGAAAACGGGAATCTGCGGCGCCCAGCTTCCGGTGACGAAGCCATTGGCGAAGAAGGCGGCGGCAACTGCCCAGCGGCCTTTCTTCGCGGCAGCGATCGTGTTCGATGCGTTCATAGGCGATTCTGCGTCCGGATTTACGATTTACCGACAATTAAATCGGTTTAATTGCTTGTCAACGCATAAAGCCCGGCGAAATATTGGGCCAGCCGCGTTGTCCAGCCCGCTTATTTCGCGCCAATGCGGCAAGAGTAGGAAGTCGTTGAAACTTCTCCCTGCCGATACATTTGGCGGCAGGGTAGAATTAGCGAGCGGTCTCTCAGCCGAAGACCACCAGCAGATCCTTGGCGTCGATCTGGTCGCCCGCCTTGACCAGCACTTCGACTATCGTGCCGTCGCGCTCGGCATGGAGCGCGGTTTCCATCTTCATCGCCTCGATCGACAGAAGCACGTCGCCGGCCTTCACCGCCTGCCCTGCCGCGACGGCCAGCGTCGAGACGACACCCGGCATCGGCGCGCCGACATGGGCCTCGTTGCCCGGCTCGGCCTTGCGGCGGGCCTTGGCTGCAGAAGCGCCATGGGCGCGATCCGGTACCTTGACGCGGCGCGGCTGGCCGTTGAGCTCGAAGAAGACCGTGACCATGCCCTTTTCATCGACATCGCCGATGGCGAGGCAACGAATGACCAGCGTCTTGCCCTTTTCAATGTCGACGAAGATCTCGTCCTCGGACGCCATGCCGTAGAAATAGACCGGCGTCGGCAGCACGCTGACCGGACCATAAGTGTCCTGCGCACCGGCGAAATCGGTGAAGACCTTGGGGTACATCAGCCAGGACGAGAACTCGAATTCGCTGAGTTCGCGGCCAAGCCTTTCCTCGATCTCCTTGCGGTCGGCTTTGAGATCGGCGGGCTTGAGCAGCGAACCCGGCCGAACGGTGATCGGCTTCTCGCCCTTCAGCGCCTTCTTCTGCAACGCCGCCGGCCAGCCGCCCGGCGACTGTCCGAGATCGCCGCGCAGCATCGACACGACCGAGTCCGGGAAGGCAATGTCCTTGTCGGGATTCTCGACATCGGCCACCGTCAGGTCCTGGCTGACCATCATCAGCGCCATGTCGCCGACCACCTTGGACGACGGCGTCACCTTGACGATATCGCCGAACATCAGATTGACGTCGTGATAGGCCTGCGCCACCTCGTGCCAGCGCGTCTCAAGGCCGAGCGAACGCGCCTGCTCCTTGAGGTTGGTGAACTGGCCACCCGGCATTTCATGCAGATAGACTTCCGAGGCGGGACCCTTGAGGTCGCTTTCGAAGGCGGCATACTGGTTGCGCACCGCTTCCCAGTAGAAGGAGATGCGGCGGATCCATTCCGGGTCGAGGCCGGGATCGCGAGGATCGCCCTTCAGCGCCTCGACGATCGAGCCGAGACAAGGCTGCGAGGTGTTGCCGGACACCGAATCCATCGCCGCATCGATCGCATCAACGCCGCTTTCCACGGCAGCAAGCACTGTCGCTGCCGACAGGCCGGAAGTGTCATGCGTGTGGAAATGGATCGGCAGGTCGGTCGCCTCGCGCAGCGCCTTGAACAGCACCCGCGCCGCTGCCGGCTTGAGCAGGCCGGCCATGTCCTTGACGGCGATGATATGCGCGCCGGCCTTTTCCAGTTCGCCGGCCAGGCCGACATAATATTTGAGATCGTACTTCGTGCGCGCCGGGTCGAGGATATCGCCGGTATAGCAGATCGCCGCCTCGCAGAGCTTGCCCTCGGTGCGCACGGCGTCCATGGCGACGCGCATGTTCTCGACCCAGTTCAGGCAGTCGAAGACGCGGAACAGGTCGATGCCGCCATCAGCTGCCTGTTTGACGAAGTGCTGGACGACATTGTCGGGATAGTTGGTGTAGCCGACGCCGTTTGCACCGCGCAGCAGCATCTGCAGAAGCAGGTTCGGGGCCGCCTCGCGCACCAGCGACAGCCGTTCCCACGGATCTTCGGTCAGGAAGCGCATGGAGACGTCGAAGGTCGCACCGCCCCAGCACTCCAGCGACAGAAGCTGCGGCAGGGCGCGGGCATAGGTGCCGGCAATGCGGGCAATGTCGTGGGTGCGCATGCGCGTCGCGAGCAGCGACTGGTGGCCGTCCCGCATCGTTGTGTCGGTAACGAGAACCTGCTTCTGATCGCGCATCCAGGCCGCGAACTTTTCAGGCCCGAGCGCATCGAGTCGCTGCTTGCTGCCGTCCGGAACCTTGCCGTTGAGATAGGGCACGATCGGGGCTGCCGCATCATCCTTCGGTGCGGGACGGCCCCGCGTTTCGGGATGACCGTTGACCGACACATCGGCCAGATAGTTGAGCAGCTTGGTGGCGCGGTCCTGCCGCTTCACCTGCGCGAACAGTTCCGGCGTCGTGTCGATGAAGCGGGTGGTGTAGGAATTGTCGTGGAAACTCGGATGCGTGATGATCGCTTCGAGGAAGGTCAGGTTGGTTGCCACGCCACGAATGCGGAACTCGCGCAACGCCCGGTGCATGCGGGCGATAACCTCGGTCGGCGTCGGCGCCCAGGCAGTGATCTTCTCGAGCAGCGGGTCATAGAAGCGGGTGATGACCGCGCCCGAATAGGCCGTGCCACCATCGAGGCGAATACCGAAGCCGGTAGCACCCCGATAGGCGGTGATGCGGCCATAGTCGGGGATGAAATTGTGCTCCGGGTCTTCCGTCGTGATGCGGCATTGCATGGCATGGCCATTCAGCCGGATTTCCGACTGCGACGGCACTCCCGATTCCGGCTTGCCGATCTCGAAGCCGTCCAGGATGTGGATCTGCGCCTTGACGATGTCGATGCCGGTTACCTGCTCGGTAACCGTGTGCTCGACCTGGATGCGCGGATTGACCTCGATGAAATAGAATTTGCCGCTGTCGGCATCCATCAGGAACTCGACGGTGCCCGCGCCGAGATAATTCGTGGCACGCGCGATCTTCAGCGCGTAGTCGCAAAGCTCGCCGCGCTGGATGGCGTCGAGATAAGGCGCCGGCGCACGCTCGACGACCTTCTGATTGCGGCGCTGGATCGAGCAGTCGCGCTCGAACAGATGGACCGCATTGCCATGCGTGTCGCCCAGCACCTGCACCTCGACATGGCGCGCGCGCTCGATCAGCTTTTCGAGATAGACCTCGTCCTTGCCGAAGGCGGCCTTGGCCTCGCGCTTGCCTTCCACGACTTCGCGGGCGAGATCGGCCTCCGAGCGGATCGCGCGCATGCCGCGCCCGCCGCCGCCCCAGGATGCCTTGAGCATCACCGGGTAGCCGATCCCGGCGGCAAGCTTCTTCACCGCCTCCATGTCGTCGGGCAGCGGCTCGGTTGCAGGTACCACCGGCACGCCGACCTCGATGGCAAGATTGCGCGCCGCCACCTTGTTGCCGAGGCGGCGCATCGTCTCCGGCTTCGGGCCGATGAAGGTAATGCCTGCCTCGGCACAGGCGTCGGCGAATTCCGGGCTTTCCGAAAGCAGGCCGTAGCCGGGATGGATGGCATCCGCGCCGGACTGCCTGGCGACCCGGATCACCTCCTCGATCGACAGATAGCTCTCGATCGGGCCCATGTCCTTGGCGAGATGCGGCCCGCGCCCGACCTGATAACTCTCGTCTGCCTTGAAGCGGTGCAGCGAATATTTGTCTTCCTCGGCCCAGATCGCGACCGTTTTCAGCCCGAGTTCATTGGCGGCGCGAAACACGCGAATGGCAATCTCGGAACGGTTGGCGACGAGGATCTTCGAAATGGGCACTAGCAAGGCTCCATACACCGAGGGAAATTGGCCGGCGCATGATTAGCGGGAAATTGCTGCAGTGCAACCCAAATCGAAGAACTAATTTCAATCGATTTAATTTGCAGCAGGAAAAATGCCCGACGCAAGCGCCGGGCATCTGTTCAAGACAGTCTGAAGCTAGTCGGCTTACATCTGTGGCTTGTAGGTGTACTTGCCGTCGTCGCCCTTGACCCACTCATACATGATGTAGCCCGGCAGCTTCGGGTCGCCCTTCTCGTCGAACGACATGTCGCCGAGCACCGTCGGGAACGGAGCGAGGCCCTTCATGGCTTTCGCAACTTCCTGCGGATCGACCGACTTGGCGGCGGCGGCGCCGGCAGCCAGCGACTGCATGGCAGCGTAGGAGTACAGCGTATAGGCTTCCGGTTCGAAGCCCGCGGCGCGGAACTTGTCCACCAGTTCCTTGTTGGCCGGGTTCAGGCGCGGATCGGGGCCGAACGTGTTCAGCGTACCCGCGACTGCGTCGCCGGCGATCGAGGCCAGTTCGTTGGAGACGATGCCGTCGCCCGAAACCAGCGTCGCCTTCAGGCCCTGGTCAGCCGCCTGGCGGATGATCAGGCCGGCTTCGGTGTGCAGGCCGCCCCAATAGATGATGGTAACGCCGGCTTCCTTCATCTTGGCGATCAGCGCGCCGAAATCCTTGTCGCCGACATTGATGCCTTCATACATCACTTCGGTGACGCCGGCGGCATTCATCGCCTTCTTGGTTTCGTCGGCAAGGCCCTGGCCATAAGGCGTCTTGTCATGGATTACGGCAATCTTGCCGTCCTTGAACTTTGCCGCCAAATAAGCGCCGGCGATGCCGCCCTGCTGGTCGTCACGGCCGCAGGTACGGAACACATTCCACAGGCCACGCTCGGTGAAGACCGGGTTGGTCGCTGCAGGCGTGATCTCCAGGATGCCGTTTTCGGCATAGACTTCCGACGCCGGGATCGAAACGCCCGAGTTGAAGTGACCGACAACGAATTTGACGCCATCGGCGACGAACTTGTTGGCGACCGAGATGCCCTGCTTCGGATCGGAGACGTCGTCGCCGATCGCGATCTTGATCTGCTCGCCGTTGATGCCGCCAGCCGCATTGATGTCGGCGGCCGCCTGTTCGGCGCCCTTCTGGAGCTGCGCGCCGAAGGCGGCGTTAGGTCCCGTCATCGGACCGGCAACGCCGATCAGGACGTCCGCCCATGCGCTGCCGCTGAACGCCACGAGAGCGGTCAGTGCAACTGCGGACAAAAGTGATTTTCTCATTGAAACACTCCCATTAACTGAGTGGGCGTGGATGATGCTTTCATGCGATGCCCACCCTATCGCAGAAAGATGAGTTTGCCGATTTTCCGGCCGTTGTCACGCCGTTTCACGAGGACGCGGCGTTAATCATGAACGTCAACCTTTCGGCTTCCAGCTCAACAGTGAAGCTCTCTCGTAGAGCCAATTATATTGCGTCACCATTTGGTTGGTGCGCGTGTATCGAAAGCCGATCGATCCCAGGACCAGAAGGATGATCGTGTCGACGATGTAGAAATGCAGCGAAAACATCGTACCGTTGAACAGCGCATGATGGATGAAGCGGATCGCGATGCCGAGCAGCAGCAGATAAAACACCAGCGCGACATAGTTGCGCCAGGTCTGCGCGCAGGCGCGTCCCGTCATCCACGCCGCCCACCCGCCAAGCAGGCAGGTGACGAAGAAGAACTGCCAGATCGAGGGTTCTTCATAAAGAATGCCCTGCATTTTGCTTCCCTCCGGACAGACCTTGAAGGGTCCGTCTCCTTTTCTTCACTGCCTCAAACACCGACCGCAGTGACAGTATCGATCAATGACGCCCGCCTTCCAGATAGGCGGCGCGCACTTCAGGATTGGCGAGCAGTTCCTTGCCGGTGCCGCTCATCGTCACATTGCCGTTGACCATCACATAGCCGCGGGTGGCCAGCTTCAGCGCGCCGAACGCATTCTGCTCGACCAGGAACACCGTCAGCCCCTGCGTCTTGTTAAGCACGCGGATGGCGTCGAAGATCTGCTTGACAATCAGCGGCGCCAGGCCTAGCGACGGCTCGTCCAGAAGTAGGAGCTTCGGCCGCGCCATCAGAGCGCGCGCGATCGACAGCATCTGCTGCTCGCCGCCCGACAGCGTGCCGCCGCGCTGGCTGATGCGTTCCTTCAGGCGCGGAAACAGCGTGAACACCTTTTCGGCGTCCTCGTCGTAATGCTTCAGATTGTCGAGGCTCGCGCCCATCTGAAGATTTTCCAGCACCGTCATGCGCGGAAAGATGCGGCGTCCCTCCGGCGACTGCGCAATCCTCAGCCGCGCGATCTCATGCGTCGGCATTTCGGTGATGTCGGTTCCGGCAAACGTGATCTTGCCGGCGCGCGCACGCGGCGAACCGAAGATGGTCATCATCAGCGTAGACTTGCCGGCGCCATTGGCGCCGATCAGGGCAACAATCTCGCCCTCCTTGACCGACACGTTGACGCCGTTGAGCGCGCGAATGTTACCGTAATAGGTCTCAACGCCCTCGACCTGAAGCAGGGTTTTGCCGGTCATTATTTACGCTCCCCGCTCTTGGCCGCTTTCGGCGCGGCGCTCTTGGGCTTCTGCGAAGGATGGCTCGTCGCGACCTTGCCGGCGTCGACGCGCTTCGAGAACTCCGTCTCCTTGCCCTTGTCCAGCAACGCTGCCTGTTTCACCCATTCCTCACGCGCTATGCGCCCGTCGAAGGCGAGATAGGCTTCCGCCGCAACCACATCGGCTTTCTTCCACGCCGCGATCTGGTCGAAATGGAAGATGCCATGCTCGTTGAGCTTCTTCTCGTTGACGAGGCCGATGCCCTTGATGCGGGTCAGGTTGTCGGGCCTGTTGCCGCGGGGTGCTGCGAGCCGATTGGAAACACCGGCTGCCTTGGGCGCAGGCGCGGCCTTGGCGGCTGGCTTGGCACTGGCTGGCTTGGGTGCTGCCTTCACTGGCTTGCTGGTGGCGGCCTTGGCCGGAGCAACGGCCTTGGCCACAGGCTTGGCTGATGCCTTGGCGGGAGCGGTGCTTTTGGCCGAGGCCTTGCCGGCAGAAGCGGCAGTTGGCTTGGTTGGAGCTTTCGCCGTCGTAGCAGCAGGTTTCGCTGTCGCCACCGGCTTGGTCGAAGCCGCCGGCTTCACCGCCGCACCAGATACCACGGCAGCTTTCGGCTTGGCCGCCTTTGCTTCGGGCTTTGCCTTTGCCGCAGTGGAAGCAGGTTTCGCCTCGACCGGCTTTGCAGCAGGCTTCCTGGCGACAGGCTTGGCCGGAGCCGCTTTGGGCGCTGCTGCCGGGACGGCCGCCAGCGCCGCAGACGCGGAAGCGGCTCTCGCCGCCCGGGCATCGACCTGCGAGGCCTTCGACGCGCCGTCAGCCACCGTGATCCGCTCGCCTTCGCTATGGCCGATCGTGTCGCTTACCGGCCCGGCGAGCATGGAAGAGGACGAGCCGGGGCCATGCGCTGAGTCCGGACCAACATCCAGCTGCTCGATGACGTGATCGTCGCCGACCGCTATCAGGACGTCCTCTACCTCCTCGTCGTCGACGCCGAGATAGGCGGCGATGACGCGCGGGTCGTTGCGGACCGATTCCGGATTGCCGTCGGAAATCTTGCGGCCATATTCGAGAACGACGACATGGTCGGAAATTTGCATGACCACCGACATGTCGTGCTCGATCAGAAGGATCGACGTGCCGGTATTGTCCTTGATGTCGATTAGCAGCGTATTCAGCGCCAGCGATTCCTTGGGATTGAGGCCGGCTGCCGGCTCATCCAGGCACAGAAGCTCCGGCCCCGTGCACATGGCGCGTGCGATCTCCAGGCGCCGCTGCGCGCCATAGGGCAGGTCGCCGGCCGGATCGTCGGCACGGTCGATCAGTTCGGCTTTTTCGAGCCAGAACTTCGCCAGATCGACGGATTCGGCCGAAGCCTTGCGATAACCGCCAATGCCGAGCAGGCCGAGCACCGTGTAGCCCGAGGCCTTCATGAGCTTGTTGTGCTGGGCAACGAGCAGGTTTTCCAGAAGCGTCATGCCCGAAAACAGGCGGATATTCTGGAAGGTTCGCGCCACCTTGGCCTGCGCCGTGATGCGGAAATCCGGCATGCGCTCCAGCAAGAACTCCTTGCCGTCATGCCCGCTCAGCCGGATCATGCCTTCCGACGGCTTGTAGAAGCCGGTGATGCAGTTGAACACGGTCGTCTTGCCAGCGCCGTTCGGCCCGATCAGCGCGGTGATCTCGCCGCGCTTGGCTTCGAAGGACAGGTCGCCGATGGCGACCAGTCCGCCGAACTTCATCGAAAGATGCTCGACCGAAAGTATCGGTTTGCTCATGTCTGTTCCCGTAGCCATCAGCCGTGCCCTTCCTTGGTGAAGGAAGCTGAAACGGATTTTCGTTCATGCAGGAATGCGGTGGGTTCGCGGCTGCCGACGAAGCCGCGCGGCTTCCACAGCATGACGATCACCATGGCGCAGCCGAACAGCAGCATGCGGTAGAGTTCCGGCGTGAAGCTGTCGCCGAAGATCGCCTTCAGGAACTGCATTTCACGCAGGATCTCGGTGCCGCCGATCATCACCAGCGCCGCGATGGCGATGCCGGTGAGCGAGCCCATGCCGCCAAGGACGACGATGGCGAGGATGATCGCCGATTCCAGGAACACGAAGGATTCCGGGCTGACGAAGCCTTGCCGCGCCGCGAAGAACGAGCCGGCAAAGCCGCCGAACATCGCGCCGGTGGCAAAGGCGGTAAGCTTGGTGGTGGTGGTGTTGATGCCGAGCGAGCGGCAGGCGATCTCGTCTTCGCGCAATGCTTCCCATGCACGGCCGACCGGCATGCGGCGCAGCCTGATGGTGACGAAGGCGGTGAGCAGCGCCAGTGCAAGGATCAGGTAATAGAGGAAGATCTTATAATAGGCGCCGGACTGGGCGATGTTGAAGACCTTGGCGATATAGTTCGGATCGCTGACGTTGAACGAGAACAGGCCGAAGAAGCTGACCTTGGGAATACCGGAGATGCCGGCCGATCCGTTGGTGACTTCGCGCCAGTTGATCAGCACGAGGCGGATGATCTCGCCGAAGGCCAATGTGACGATCGCCAGATAGTCGCCGCGCAGGCGCAGAACCGGAAAGCCGAGGATGACGCCCCAGAAGGCGGCCATCAGGCCGGCAGCCGGCAGCAATATCCAGAACGACCAGCCGAAATGCGTACCGAGCAGCGCATAGGAATAGGCGCCCACCGCATAGAAGGCGACATAGCCCAGATCGAGCAGGCCGGCGAGGCCGACGACGATGTTGAGGCCCCATGCCAGCATCACATAGATCAGGATCTGGATGCCGAAATTGTCCACCCATTTGAGCGAACCCTGGAAGCCGAACATAAGCACCATGGCGACCGGGTAGAGCACCAGGAGAATGACCGACAGCAGCGAAAAATGCGCCAGGATGAAGCTGCGGAAATAGAACAGAACCGACGCCAGCGCGTAGATGATGGCGACGCCGCGCAGCAGGCCGACATAGGCGGCCGACTGCGGGCTGAGAGCACCCGCCAGCGTGCCGCTGAAGAACAGCAGAACGGCGGCAATGACGACGGCGGCGATGAAATAGGGAAGCCGGAAGAAGCGCGTCGCAGCACTGTCGGGAAACAGGCCGGTCGCGATGTTGGCGATTTTTTGGTTCGCCACGAACGGGCGGATATAGGCGACGGCGACGAAACGCCCGATCATGACGAGCGCCACGACGATGGCGAGCAGGCCCCAGCGCTGGACGAGGATCAGTTCGTTGCGGATGTTCTGGTCGCTCTTGAGGCCGATGAACAGCACGAACAGGCCAAAGGAGATCGCGCCGGCATAGAGCGCTTCACGGATAGCCTGCGGGAAGGGGTTTGCGACCTCTTCCCGGCTGGTGGAGACGGTTTGAACCATGATGTCAGACCTTTTCCACTTCTGGCCGGCCAAGAATGCCGGATGGCAGGAAGATCAGCACGATCGCCAGGATGGAGAAGGCGGCCACGTCCTTGTAGTCGATGGAGAAATAGGCCGACCACATCGATTCGATGAAGCCGATCAGCAATCCGCCGAGCACAGCACCGGGTATGGAGCCGATGCCGCCGAGAACGGCCGCGGTAAAGGCTTTCACCCCGGGCACGAAGCCGTCGGAGAAGACCACGACGCCGTAATACATCAGGAACAGCGTGCCGGCGACGGCGGCCAGGCATGCGCCCATGATGAAGGTGATCGAGATCGTCCGGTCGACATCGATGCCGAGGAGTGCCGCCATCTTGCGGTCCTGCTCGCAGGCACGCTGCGCGCGGCCCAGCGAGGTCTTGTTGACGAGGTACCAGAAGATCGCCAGCAGGGCTGCGGTCACCACCACGATGATGATCTGCTTCAGCGATACGCTGATGCCCTCGATCGTGTAGACTTGGCTGACCATCGGCGGGATCGGCTTGTTGCGCGGGCCTTGCGTGACCTGCACGAAGTTGGACAACGCGATCGACATGCCGATGGCAGTGATCAGCGGTGCGAGCCGGAAGGAGCCGCGCAGGGGCCTGTAGGCGACCTTTTCGATCGTCCAATTATAGAGGCTGGTGAGCAGCATCGCCACGATCATCATGATCAGCAGCGCCACGACCACGGGCACCGAATAGAACAGTCCGACCAAAATGAGGAAGACGATGAGCGCGGTAAACGCGCCGACCATGAAGATATCGCCATGGGCAAAGTTGATCATGCCGATGATGCCGTAGACCATCGTATAGCCGATTGCGATCAGCCCATAGATCGATCCCAGCGTCAGCCCGTTGATAAGCTGCTGGATAAAATATTGCATCTAGCTGCGGCTCCCCTGGAATGTCGCCTTTTGGGTCGCATTCCTTTTCGTATTTCCCCTAGTCCTAAAGCCTCGCACCCGGATTGCAACGTCAATTTTCGCGACCGGGCGGAAAGGCTTCAGGCATGCGTCCAAGCTGCTTGTTTTTGATCCTGGCTTACTGGACTATAGCGAAAGCTAGCATTGGCCCAACGCAATGTCCTTGCTGAATTTGTGATACCTTTTCCATTCTATCGTACAATCATGCGCCCAATAGGCAAATCACGACGAATTGTTGCATCAAGCGCGGTAGCATTGTTTCGGCAACCATTGCGTGCCGCAGCCCTTTTCAACTAACGACGAAGCCATGCGCGAAGGGATCGCGATCATCTATGAAGATTGTATTCAATCCCGTCATCCGCGCCCATCCGCCGATCGAGGGAATGATCGCCGGCTTTTCGGCAACGCGCGTTTCGCTTTCGACCCGGCCCTTGAACAGCGAGCCGATGATCGATTCGTGGATGAAATCGTCCCCGGTCTTCAGCCTGCCCTTGGCATGGAGTTGCGCCATGCGCGCCGAGGTGCCGGTGCCGCAAGGCGAGCGGTCGATCGCCTTGTCGCCGTAGAAGACGGCATTGCGCGCATCCGCTTCCTCGTGTTTCGGCGCGCCGGTCCACAGCATGTGCGACAGCCGGTTGATGCCGGGATTTTCGGGATGCACGAAGGTGTATTTCTCGTTCAGCCGCTGGCGCACCACCGGGCTCCAGGCGATGAGGTCGCCGGCCGAATGATCGGCCATGTCGCGGTAGTTGTCCTGCGGCTCGACGATGGCGTAGAAATTGCCGCCATAGGCGACATCGACCTTGAGCTCGCCGAGCACCGGGCACTCCACCGTCAGCCCCTCGGCATAGAGGAAGGACGGCACGTTGGTGATGCGAACCTCCTCGACATATTCGCCAACCTGTTTGTATTCGGCAATAACCAGCCCGGCCGGTGTGTCGAGGCGCAGCGTGCCCGGCGTCTTCGGCTTCACCAGCCCATGCTCGATCGCCATCGTCACCGTACCGATGGTGCCGTGGCCGCACATCGGCAGGCAGCCTGAGGTCTCGATGAACAGGATGGCGATGTCGCAATCCTCGCGCGTCGGCGGATAAAGGATCGAGCCGGACATGACGTCGTGGCCGCGCGGCTCGAACATCAACCCGGTGCGGATCCAGTCGTACTCGGCCAGAAAATGCGCGCGCCGCTCCATCATGGTCGAGCCCTGAAGCTGCGGCCCGCCGCCGGCGACGAGCCGGACCGGGTTGCCGCAGGTGTGACCGTCGATGCAGAAGAAGGAATGCCGAGCCATGATGCCTCAGAAGCGTTGCGCGGAAAAAGGTGACAGGTCGATTTCCGGAGCCTGCCGCAGAACAAGGTCGCGGATCAAGGCGCCAGTGGCCGCCGATTGCGTCAGGCCAAGATGGCCGTGGCCGAAAGCGTAGAAGACATTGTCGCGGCCGCTGGCACGGCCGATGACCGGCAGCGAATCCGGCAGCGACGGGCGATAGCCCATCCATTCGCGCCCGCCCGATGGATCGAGCCCCGGCATGAATTTCTGCGCCTTTTTCATCATCGCTTTTGCGCGGGCGAAATTCGGCGCCCGATTGAGCCCGCCGAGTTCCACCGCGCCACCGACACGAATGCCGGTTTCCAGCGGCGTGACGACAAAACCCTGATGGGAGAAGATGAGCTGGCGCTTCACGTCGAAGGCGGTTGTCGGCAGCGTCGTGTTGTAGCCGCGCTCGGTCTCCAGCGGGATGCGGTCGCCAAACTGCCGCGCCAGAAGATGCGACCACGCACCCGCCGCGACGACGAGTTTGTCCGCCAGGATCGTGCGGCCCTGCTTCAGCTGTATCGCGATCTTTTCGTTCGACGGCAAGGCGAGCGCGACATCGCCCTGGACGAACTTCGCGCCTCTGCTCTCAGCATATTTCCAGATCGCCTTACCGAGCAGTTTCGGATCCGAAACGGTCTTCCAGCCCGGCACGAAAGTGCCGCGTACCAGATGCGGCGAGAGGCCGGGCTGGTAGGCTGAAATTTCATCCCTCTCGAGATGGCGATAGCCGATGCCGAAGCGGTCGCGCGCCGCCCAGCCGGGCAGTGAATCGCGAAATTCCTGCTCGCTCTCATAGAGTTCCAGCGAACCGTCCTCGCGCAGCATGGATTTCGTGCCGGAACGCTGCATCAGTCCGGCCCAGGCAGTCTCGGCGAGACTCATCAGGCTGGCCTGCGCGACCAGCCCGCCCTCGTAATTTCCAGCCGCACCCGCGCGCCAGAAACGATAGAGCCAGGGCATAAGCTTGGGGAAGTATGCCGGCGGGATGGCGAGCGGCCCGAGCGGATCGAGAAGCCATTTCGGCACCTGCGCCAGCATGCCCTTATGCGCCAGCGGCAGCACATCGGAAAAGGCGAGTGCTGCAGCATTGCCGGAACTGGTTTCTTCGCAGATGCCGGTGCGGTCGAACACCGTCACCTTGAGCCCGGCCTCAGCGAGATGAGCCGCAGCACAGATGCCGACGATGCCGGCACCTATGATGGCCACTTCCACCTCGCCTGAACTGCTTCCACTCATGACGCCTCCCGCCGTCTCTGATTTCAGCGATCAGAAAGACGGCAATACAGGCCTGACTGCAAGTGCATCCTTGACGATCTTCTCGACCGCGTTGCGGCGCTCGCCCGAAAGCGGCTGGCGCGGCATGCGTACGCGGTCATTTGTGCCGATGGCGTGAACCTCGGCAAGCTTGATGTTCTGGACCAGATAGCTCGAGACGTCGAGGTCTAGCAGCGGGCGGAACCAGCGATAGATGGCGAGCGCCTCTTCCCGGCGACCCTGCTTCATGAGCTGGTAGATCGCCACCGTCTCGCGCGGAAAGGCCGTGACAAGACCGGCAACCCAACCAATGGCGCCAACGCTGAGCGCCTCGAAGGCCAGATTGTCGACGCCGGTGAAAAGATCAAAACGGTCGCCGAAGCGGTTGATGATCTCGGTCGAGCGGCGGATGTCATCTGACGATTCCTTGACCGCGACGAACAGCGGATCGGAAGCCAGCTCCTCCATTACCTCGATGGTGACATCGACGCGGTAGGCGACGCGGTTGGAATAGATCATCACCGGCAAGCCGCCGCCAGCGGCCATCGCCTTCAGCGTGGCGACCGTCTCCTGCGGGTTGGTGTGGTAGATCGGGCTCGGCACGATCATCAGGCCGTCGGCCCCTGCTTTAGCCGCCTGCTTGGCAATCGCGGCGCCCTCACGCGTTCCCGCCTCGTTGATGGTCAGAAGCACCGGCTTGCCGTTGGCAACGCCCTGCGCCGTCTTCAGCACCGAAAGCTTTTCCTCGACCGACAGCATCGGCCCCTCGCCCAGCGAACCGGCGACGATGATGCCGTCGCAACCCGCTTCCATCTGCAGCGTAAAGCAGCGCTCCATCTCGGCATGGTCGAGGCGGTCGTCCTCGGTGAATTTGGTCGTTACGGCGGGAAAGACTCCGGTCCACATATCGGTCGCTCCATCTGATATACCACAGATATATCTGTAAAGAATTCCTTCTGTCAATTGGCTTTGCAGCCTGATATATCAAAAAATATATTAACCGGAATGAGCAGCCTTGAATACCGTCGACAGCAAGCCGGAACGCGTGGACATCGCCGAATCCGCCAGCGCGAAAGCCTATCGCGTGCTCGAAAAAATGATCGTCACGCTCGAACTGGCACCCGGCAGCGTCACCACCGAGAAGGCGCTGATCGAAAAACTGTCGCTCGGGCGCACCCCCGTTCGCGAGGCGATCCAGCGCCTGGCATGGGAAGGGCTGGTCTCGGTGCGTCCGCGCGCCGGCCTCGAGATCGCACCGCTGCATGCCGGCGACTGGCTGCGCGTGCTCGATGCACGCCGTGGCGTGGAGGTGATTCTGGCCCGTTCGGCCGCGCGCTTCGCCACCGCTGAAATGTCCAGCCGTTTCCAGGAGACGGCGATGGCCATGCACGATGCCGTGCTGACCAACGACGTCGCCGGCTATCTCGAGGCCGACAAGTCGCTCGACGAGGCCATGGCGCTCGCCGCCGACAACCGTTTCGCCGCCCAGCTCGTCGCGCCCCTGCAGACGCATAGCCGCCGTTTCTGGTTCCGCTTCCAGAGCGGAACGGGCCTCGCCGAGGCCGCCGGCAACCACGTCTCACTCATCCGCGCCATCCTCGAACGCGACGAGGAAGCCGCCGGCATCGAAGCCGACCGGCTGATGGCGCTCCTGCGCTTGCACGCGCAGGCCGCTGCGATGCGGTGATTCCTACGCCGAAGCTGCGGTTCCTCGCCCCCGCTCTTGCGGGGGAGAGGTGGTTTGCGAAGCAAACCGGATAGGGGGAGGATGAAGCGCGGTAGGCTGGCGGAGGGGCGTCGATCATATCGGGGTTGCCGAGATCAACGAGATCCCCCTCTCCGTCTCGGGCTTCGCCCGAGCCACCTCTCCCCCACTTCGTAGGGGCGAGGAAACGCCAATCGCCAACCCCGCGCGCGCCCACAAACAAACAAAAAGAGCGCGGACGATGCCGCGCTCTTTGAAATCAATTCATCGCAGGCCCGGAGGCTGCTTGATAACTCGCCCTGCTGAGTCATATGGGGTGGTTTTCGAGAACCGGAGCGAAGCGTACATTTAAGTACGTGAGCACCGGAAGCGCAGAAAACCGCGTCAGATGGCCAGCAGGGTAGAGTTAGCGGGCGGTCTCTAGTTCATCGTCGGAATGACGAACTCAGCCCCATCCTTCACACCCGAAGGCCAACGCGAGGTGACCGTCTTGGTCTTGGTGTAGAAGCGGAAGGCGTCCGCGCCGTGCTGGTTGAGGTCACCGAAGGACGAAGCCTTCCAGCCGCCGAAGGTGTAGTAGGCGATCGGCACCGGGATCGGCACGTTCACGCCGACCATGCCGACCTGAACGCGGGATGCAAAATCGCGTGCCGCATCGCCGTCGCGGGTGAAGATGGCGACGCCATTGCCCATTTCATGATCGTTGGCGAGCTTGATGGCGTTTTCGTAGGTCGGCGCGCGGACGACCGAGAGCACAGGCCCAAAGATTTCTTCCTTGTAGATGCGCATGTCGGCGGTAACATTGTCGAACAGGCAGCCGCCCATGTAGTAGCCGTTCTCATAGCCCTGCATCTTGAAGCCGCGTCCGTCGACGACGAGCTTGGCGCCTTCTTTCACGCCGATGTCGACGTAACCCTTGATACGCTCCAGCGCCTGCGCTGTCACGACAGGACCGAAATCGGCCGAGGAATCTGTCGAGGGGCCGACCTTCAGGCTTTCGACGCGGGGAACCAGCTTTTCCATCAGGCGGTTGGCGGTATCCTCACCGACGGGAACGGCAACCGAGATGGCCATGCAACGCTCGCCGGCCGAGCCGTAGCCGGCGCCGATGAGGGCGTCGACGGTCTGGTCCATGTCGGCGTCGGGCATGATGATCATGTGGTTCTTGGCACCGCCGAAGCACTGCACGCGCTTGCCGTTGGCGCAGCCGCGCGAATAGATGTACTGCGCGATCGGCGTCGAGCCGACGAACCCGATGGCCTTGATGTCAGGATCGTCGAGAATGGCGTCGACCACCGTCTTGTCGCCATTGACGACGTTGAGCACGCCAGCCGGCAGGCCGGCCTCGAGGAACAGTTCGGCAATGCGCAGCGGCACGCCCGGATCACGCTCGGAAGGCTTGAGGATGAAGGCGTTGCCGCAGGCGAGCGCCGGGCCGATCTTCCACAGCGGGATCATGGCCGGGAAGTTGAACGGGGTGATGCCGGCAACGACGCCGAGCGGCTGGCGCATCGAGTAAACATCGATGCCGGTGCCGGCATTGTCGGTGAATTCGCCCTTCATCATATGCGGCGCGCCGATGCAGACCTCGATCACTTCGAGGCCGCGCTGGATGTCGCCCTTGGCGTCGGCAATGGTCTTGCCATGCTCGCGGGCCAGAAGTTCGGCCAGTGAATCATATTCGCGGTTGGCCAGTTCGAGGAATTTCATCAGCACGCGCGCGCGGCGCTGCGGGTTGGTCGCGGCCCAGCCGACCTGAGCGGCCTTGGCGTTCTCGACGGCTGCGCGCAGTTCGGCAGCCGATGCCAGCGCCACCGTGCCGCGCACCGTGCCATCCATCGGCTGCATCACGTCCTGCTTGCGCCCGCTGGCTCCCGCGACATGCTTGCCGCCGATGAAATGACCGTAGTCGACCATGATTTCTCTCCCTGGGGATTTTGTTCAGTGGGGCCATCTTCCCGCTTTGTCGCGCGCATTGCAACGCGAGCGAAAAACCAACCGTTGTGCAGAAAGTAGAGTACAGAGCGGTGCTGAATATGATTTAATGCAAATAAGAGGACGCGCCGGCACTTCCTTCTCCCTGTTCACGGGGAGAAGATGGCTTGCCGCAACGGAGGAACCATGAACTGGGACGATGTCAGAATATTCCTCGCGGTCGCCCGCGCCGGCCAGATCCTCGGTGCTGCACGCCGGCTGGAACTCAACCACGCCACCGTGTCGCGCCGAGTCGTCGCTCTTGAGGAAGCGCTCAATACAAAGCTGTTTCGGCGGCTGACCACCGGCAGCGAGTTGACGCCCGCCGGCGAGCGTTTTCTGGAAGTCGCCGAGCGCATGGAAGCCGACATGATCTCCGCACGTGCCGAGATCGCCGGCGAAGGCGACGCGGTTTCGGGCACCGTGCGCATCGGCGCGCCGGACGGCATCGGCGTTGCGTTCCTTGCATCGCGCCTCGGAAAACTCACCGCAATGCACCGCGACCTGAAGATCCAGCTGGTGCCGGTGCCGCGCTCCTTCTCGCTGTCGCGGCGCGAGGCCGACATCGCCATCACCGTCGAGCGGCCGAGCGAAGGCCGCCTCGTTGCCGGCAAGCTGGTCGACTACACGCTCGGCCTCTTCGCCTCGCGCGCCTATGCCGAGGAAAACGGCCTGCCGCAAACAGTGGCTGAACTCGCAAACCATCGCCTCGTCGGCTATGTGCCGGACCTCGTCGTCAGCCCCTCGCTCGACTACGCCGCAGAATTCAGCCCCGAATGGAACGCCGGCTTTTCCATCTCGTCGAGCCTCGGCCAGACCGAGGCAGTGCGGGCGGGTGCGGGCATCGGCATGCTACACACCTTCATTGCTCGCTCGCTGCCCGAACTCGTGCCGGTGCCAGCGGCAAAACCAATCCGCCGCGCCTATTGGCTCGTCTACCACGAATCCGTTCGCCCGTTGCGCCGCATCCAGACTGTCGCCGGCTACATCACCAAGGCGGTGGAAGCGGAGCGCGCGCTGTTCGTGTAATGCACCGGGGACAGTTTAGCCGTAGCGGCTGAGGTTGAGTGCGCCCGTATCGATCTCCGGCGTCTTGCCGGAGACGATATCGGCAAGCACACGGCCCGAGCCGCAGGACATGGTCCAGCCGAGTGTGCCGTGGCCGGTGTTGAGGAAGAGATTGTCATAGCGCGTCTTGCCGATGATCGGCGGGCCGTCCGGCGTCATCGGGCGCAGGCCGCACCAGAAGCTCGCTTCCTTCACCGCGCCGCCATTCGGGAACAGGTCGGAGACCGAATGTTCCAGCGTGTCGCGCCGCGCCTGGTGCAGGCTGAGGTCGTAGCCCGAGATTTCCGCGGTGCCGCCGACGCGGATGCGGTCGCCGAGACGCGTGATCGCGACCTTGTAGGTTTCGTCCATGACCGTCGAGACCGGAGCGCCGTCAGCATTGGTGATCGGCACGGTGATGGAATAGCCCTTTACGGGATAAACCGGCACGGAAAGCCCTAGCGGCTTCAAAATGATCGGCGAATAGCTGCCAAGCGCCACGACATAGGCGTCGGCGGTCAGCACCCCGGCGCTGGTGGCGACGCCGGTGATCCGCCCGCCTTCGGTGATGATCTTCTCGATCTTCGTGTTGAAACGGAAGCTCACGCCGCGCCCGGCGCAATGCGCGGCCAGACGCTCGGTGAACATCTGGCAGTCACCCGTCTCGTCGCCCGGCAGCCGCAGGCCGCCGACGAATTTTCCTTTCACGGCGGCCAGCGCCGGCTCAGCGCCGATGCAGCCGGCAGGGTCCAGCACCTCGAACGGCACGCCGAACTGCTTCAGCACCTCGACGTCGCCGCCAATGCCGTCGAGCTGCTTCTGCGTGCGGAAAAGCTGCAGCGTGCCCTGGCTGCGCTCGTCATAGGCGATGCCGGTCGAGGCGCGCAACGCCATCAGCATGTCGCGGCTGTATTCGGCAATCGGCACCATGCGCGCCTTGTTGACGGCGTAGCGCGCCGAGGTGCAGTTGCCGAGCATCTTCAACAGCCACAACCACATCGCCGGATCGAATTTCGGGCGAACGACCAGCGGGCCATGGCGCATCAGCAGCCATTTGATCGCCTTCATCGGAATGCCGGGCCCGGCCCAGGGCGAGGAGTAGCCGGGCGACACTTCGCCGGCATTGGCGAAGCTGGTTTCCAGCGCCGGGCCGCTCTGGCGGTCCACCACCTCGACCTCATGGCCGGCTTCCGCCAGATAATGCGCGCTGGTGATACCCACCACGCCGCTTCCCAGAACAAGAACCTTCATTGCAGAACCCCTTGAAAATTGCCTGCGGCGGGAGAGCCCCCTCAGCCGCCTTCGTAAATCCGATGAAAACGATGGCCGAGCCCGGTCAGCACCTCGTAGCCGATGGTGCCGGCATGACCGGCAACGTCGTCCACCGTCTGGTGGCTGCCGATCATCTCGACCAGATCGCCGGCCTTCAGCGCGCCTTCGGGCAGCGCCGAGATGTCGATGATGATGCTGTCCATCGAGACGCGGCCGACGAAGGGCAGCCTGACGCCGTTGAAGAAAGCACCCGCCGCCGCGCGGCGGTGCCAGCCATCGGCATAGCCGAGCGAGATCGTCGCGGCCCGCAGCGGCCCGGTGGTACGGAAGGTGTGGCCGTAGCCGACGCCGATATCGGCCTCCAGCGTGCGCGTCTGGATCACCTTTGCCGAAAGCCGGATGACCTCGCGCATCGGGTTCGGCTTGCCCGGCGTCGGATTGATGCCGTAGAGCGCCGCACCCGGCCGAGCGAGATCGTAATGATAGTCCGGCCCGAGAAATATGCCCGACGAATTGGTGAGCGAAGCAGGTGCCGCCGGCAGCAGCGAACGCAGGAGATCGAACGCCTTTTTCTGCGCGGCATTGGCCGGATGCTCCGGCTCGTCGGCGCAGGCGAGATGGCTCATCACCAGTCTGACCTCGACGCCTTCCAGCAGGCCCGGATTCCGCGCCAGCGTCTCGACCTCTCCCGGCATCATGCCGAGCCGCGACATGCCGCTGTCGACCTGAAGCGCCACCGGCAGCTTCCTGCCGAGTGCCCTCGCCGCGGCAGCCCAGGCGGCAAGTTGCTCGAGGCTGTTGGCTATCGTGATCAGATCAGCGGCGGCAGCTTCAGCTTCCGCGCCGGGCGGCGTGCCGTTCAGGATGTAGATTTCGGGACCATCACTGAGCACGGCGCGCAGGGTCAGCCCTTCGCCGAGATGCGCAACGAAGAACGTGTCGCATCCCTCGGCAAGCAGTGCCTTCGCCACTTCGGCCGCACCCAGCCCATAGCCATCGGCCTTGACCACGCCGGCGCAGCGCGTTGCTCCGAGATGGCTCTTCAGCAGCCGGTAGTTTTCGCGCAACGCCGAGAGGTCGATCGTCAGCAACGCACCCGCCTCCGCGAGGCTCGGCTGCGATGTTTCGCATTTTCTTGCGTCGTCCCGGTCCATTCCGCTCGAAATCCTCAGATTTCAGCGCGCAATCATCAACTTTAGATGATTGTTTGCGCAATATACCAAAATTACGCCAAATCCTTTCAATAAACTGTGTATTCTTCGAGGATCGTGCGTAAACCTCCCATAATGCAAACAAGGTTGCACTGCAACATCAGCTTGCAGCGAAAGCGCAGCTTACGTTGGATCAGGCGACGGCGAAACGCCGCGCGCGCGGGGAATTTATCAGAGGTGTCGGCGGAGGCCTCAGCCCGCGCCTATCACGGCGCCAGATGGCGGAAGGCCGCGACGACCTCCTCATAGAGCTTGCGCTTGAACGGCACGATCAGCTCGGGCAGGTCGGTCATCGGCTTCCACGCCCAGTCGTCGAATTCCGGCTCATGCCCGCCAGGCGGCGGGTTGATGGCGATTTCGCTTTCGTTGCCTTCGAAGCGGAAGGCGAACCATCTTTGCGTCTGGCCGCGATATTTGCCCTTGAATGCGATGCCGAGCTTGTCGGCGGGCAGGTCGTAATTGATCCAACGCGGCGCTTCGGCCAGCAGCGAGACGCTGCGCATGCCGGTTTCCTCGTAGAGCTCGCGCAGGGCCGCCGGCAGCGGGTCCTCACCCTTGTCGATGCCGCCCTGCGGCATCTGCCAGAGCTTGTCGGCGCCCGCCATCTCGCTGTCCGGTTCGGCGATGCGATGGCCGGACCAGACCAGCCCGTCGCCATTCAGCACCATGATGCCGACGCAAGGGCGATAGGGCAGTGATTCCGGATCGATTTTCTTCTTTGCCATGATGTCCTTCAGCCGCGTTCCGGGTCGGTGGCGAGTGCCGAGATCGGCACGATTTCGATGCCGCGCCGCTTTGCTTCCTCGACCCAGGAGGAGACGGCATCGACTGTCATGTCGAAGGCCGATCCCGTGCCGATGGCAAAGCCCTTGGCGCGCGCCGTGCTTTCGAGTTGGTCGAGTTTCTTCAGGATTTCGCCACGGTCGCGCACCGCATCGATCGTGGCATCGGCGACGGCGACCGGCACGCGGTTCTTCAGCGCCAGTTCCGGCGCCACGCTGCGCGCCGTCGAGCCATCGTCGAGATAGAGCAGGCCGCGCTTGCCGAGTTCGGCCATGACCGGCCCCATCGCTGCCGCGTCGGCGGCAAACCGCGCGCCCATATAGTTCATCACGCCGGTGTAGTTGGTCGTGCGCGACAGGGTCCAGCGCAGGTTCTTCAAATTCTCGGCGGCGGGTGCCGCCACAGTCAGCGTGTTGCGGCCCGGATTGACGTTGGGATAATCGAAAGGCTCCAGCGCCACCTGCATGACGATCTCGTGGCCCTTGCGGCGGCCTTCCTGCATCCAGCGGCTGATGCTGTTGCCCCCCGGCGCAAAGGCCAGCGTGACTTCCGGCGGCAGCTTGGCGATTGCCTGCTGCGTGCCGGTCTGCGACAGGCCAAGACCGCCGATGACGATCGCCACACGCGCGCCGCGCGCGCCGGACCATGGCCGCGCATAGACATCGAACGGCCGCCGGCCGTCAGCAGCGCGGATCGGCAGGGGCCCCGTTTCGCTCTGCTCGATCAGCGCCTTGTCGGGCAGATGCGCAACGCGCAGGTTCTGGCCCAGTGCGGAGGGGTCGCGGATGACGACGACGCCGTTCGAAGCCCCCTGCGGCGGTTCGACATGAATGATGGATGGGCCATCGGTGGGCTGGCTAGCCGTGTTCTCGGGTGCTGCCGGAGCAGCAGCCTCCACCTTTGCCGGCTCTGTCACCTGCGGCGTCGAAACGGCAACCAGCGACGGATTGCGGAACGGCCGTTCCCGAAAGGCGATCAAACTGGAGCCGGCAACGATCGCGATTGCCGCCAGCACCAGCACGGCTGGACCGGCGCGCAGCGAAAAGCCGCGCGATGACCGGCGCGACACAGCGGCAGCCTGACCTAGCGGGCGATCGATTTCCTTATCGGACAAGCCGTATTCCTTAGAGAATCGGACCGGACAACGGATATCCGTTGTCGCAGAATCCGCCGCCCAACTAAAGAGCGTGCTGCTTGAGAAACCCCGTTTTTCGTTTGCTCAGAGGGATATCGGCGAGAAGCCGCGCCATAAAAAAATCCGCCGGAAATTTCCGGCGGATTTGCATTTCAAACACTGCAGCAGATGGCGTCTGCCCGGCAGCGCTTACTGGTTGTTCATGACTGCCTTTTCAGGGCTCGGCGGGAAAGCCGGGTCGGTCTTGTTGCCACGGAGCAGGTCCAGCGCATAGTTGAGCTGGATGTCGTCCTTGGCTTCCGGCGGCACATAGGCCGACGAGCCGGAACCCTGGTCGCTCTCTTCCACGCCCTTGATATGGCCCTTCAGGTCTGACTCGCCGCGCGTCAGATCGCGGCCCTTCAGGTCGTCCGGCAGCGGCTGGTCGACCTTGATGTCAGGCGTGATGCCCTTGCCCTGGATCGATTTGCCCGACGGCGTGTAATAGAGCGCCGTCGTCAGCCGCAGCGCGCCGTTCTCGGCGAGCGGGATGATGGTCTGCACCGAACCCTTGCCGAAGGACTGCGTGCCGACCACGGTGGCGCGGCGATGATCCTGCAGCGCACCGGCAACGATTTCCGAGGCGCTGGCCGAACCGCCATTGACGAGCACGATCAGCGGCTTGCCGTCGATCAGGTCGCCTGGACGGGCATCAAAGCGGGTGATGTCCTTCGGATCGCGGCCACGGGTCGAGACGATCTCGCCCTTGTCCAGGAACGTGTCGGACACGCTCACCGCCTGGTCGAGCAGGCCGCCCGGGTTCAGGCGCAGGTCGAGCACGTAACCCTTGAGCTTGTCGTTCGGCACCTGCTTCTTGATCGTGTCGATGGCGTTCTGCAGGTCGTCGAAGGTCTTTTCGGTGAAGGAGGTGATCTTCATGTAGCCGACGTCGTTCTCGACGCGGTACTTCACCGCCTTGACCTTGATGATGTCGCGCGTGACCGACAGCTCGATCGGCTTGTCGGCGCCTTCGCGCAGGATCGTCAGCTTGATCGGCGTGCCGACCGGCCCGCGCATCTTCTCGACCGCGTCGTTGAGCGTCAGGCCGCGCACTTCCTCGCCATCGATCTTGGCAATGAAATCGCCGGCAAGCACACCGGCCTTGGCTGCGGGCGTGTCGTCGATCGGGGTGATGACCTTGACCAGATCGTTTTCCATCGTCACTTCGATGCCGAGGCCGCCGAACTCGCCCTTGGTCTGGACGCGCATGTCCTTGGCGGCTTCCGCGTTCATGTAGGACGAATGCGGATCGAGGGAGGTCAGCATGCCGTTGACGGCGCTTTCGACCAGCGACTTCTCATCCGGCGGCGTCACATACTGCGCCCGCACGCGCTCGAAAATGTCGCCGAAGATCGCCAGTTGGCGATAGGTCTCGGACCCTGCCGCATTGGCTGTCGAGCCCGGCGCCCCATAGACGAGCGTCATTGCAGAAGCGCCCATGAGCGCACCTGCAAACAGAAGCGACAATTTACGTATCATTTCCTGTCCTTCCAGAAAGACGCTCCGCCCACCATGGGGTCGGATCGACCGGTTTTCCATCCTTGCGGAACTCAACATAGAGCTCCGGACCAATATTTCCACTTGGCGAAGCCGCGGTGCTAGCCACCCTGGCCTCTCCCATCGCGCCGATCGGTTCGCCCGCGAGCACGGACTGACCCAGCGAGACGCTGATTCTGCTCATGCCCGCCAGAACGACATGATAACCGTCGCCCGCGTTCAGGATCAAGAGTTGTCCATAAGAACGGAAAGGCCCCGCATACAATACGCTTCCATCGGCCGGCGCGGTGACGATGGCGCCCGATTGTGTCGCAACCATGTCGCCATGCATCACGCCGCCGTTATCGTCCTTGGCGCCGAATCGCTTCTTGATCCGGCCGGTGACCGGCAGTGAAACCTGCCCGCGCAGGGCCGAAAAGGGCGCGGTCGCGGTCAGGCGATTGGCCTCGGGCGGCGCGGTGCGCTCGGCCTCGCTGGCAAGGCGTTGTTCTTCCGCCTTTTTTTCCGCTTCCGCCTGCTTGCGGCTGTCGTCAGCCTGCTTTTCCAGCGAAGCGATAAGCCCCTGCAGGCTGCCTGCCTTCGCGGCAAGCTTTTCCGAATTGCTCTGCTCTTCCTTCAGCGCCGTCTCGGTCTCGCCCTGCAGGCGCTGCTTCTGCTCGAGCAGCAAGCTGAGCCGCTTCTTTTCCGTCAATTGATCGGCGACCGACGCCACCAGCCGCTGGCGCTCGGCGTCGATCGAGGCGGTGACGCGCGACATTTCCTTCATGTCGGCAAGAAGAATTTCCGTCTCCGAGCGCAGTTCGGGCACGACGGCGCCGAGCAGAATGGCGCTGCGCACCGAAGACAGCGCATCCTCCGGCTTAACAAGGATCGCCGGCGGCGGGTTCAGCCCCATGCGCTCCAATGCGCCCAGAACCTCCGCGAGAACGCCGCGCCGCGCCGCCAGAGACTGCCGGATGCCGTCTTCCTGATCCTTCAGCCCCTCGAGCCGGCCGGTGATCTCGTCGATATCCTCGCTGAGCTTCTTTTCGGTCTTGGCTGATTGGATAAGGGCTGCGGTGATCGTCGCATGATCCTTGCGGACCTTGGCGATATCGGCGGAAAGCTGCTCCAGTCTGGCGGCCGAAAGCGTCATGTCCTGCGACACGCTCTCGTATTCGGCCTGGCGTGCTGCCTGATCGGCGACGATCGCGTCGGCGTCCTGGGCCTGGGCGACGGCAACGGCGAGCACAAGCGCTGCCACGGCGAAGACGCCGCGGCGCAACCGCCAAAACCCTGCTCTCCCAACCACTGTCCCAGACATTCCAATGCGCCGTGTGTTCCGGCCTGACCTTAGCGATCTCTTCGTTAACGAACCATCAACCATGTCGTGAAGGTTGGATGGATGCGCAAACCCACGGTGGATTTTGTCGAATTTTCGCGCGGCGTGCCAAAATCAGGAGCGGTGATAGGGGTGGCCGGAGAGAATGGTCGCGACACGATAAAGCTGCTCGGCCAGCATGATGCGCACAAGCTGATGCGGCCATGTCAGCGCCCCGAAGGACAGCACGAGAGCTGCACTTTCCCGCAACTCGGCATCATGACCGTCCGGCCCGCCGATGGCGACGACAAGATTGCGCTGGCCGCCGTCGCGCAAGGTGCCGATCTTGCCGGCGAAATCTTCCGATGAAATGTTCCTGCCGCGCTCGTCGAGCAGGATAAGTGCAGCACCGGAGGCCAGTTGCGCGCGAAGCTTCTCCGCTTCCTCGCGCTTGCGTTCGGCAGCGGTCTGCGCGCGGCTTTCCGGCGTCTCGACGACGCCGGTGAACTCCAGCCCTATGGCCGGACCGCTCTTGGCGAAGCGGTCCAAATAACGGTCGGCCAGCTCCTTGTCGGGGCCGGCCTTCATCCGGCCCACGGCATGTACAGCAATCTTCATCCTGTCCTGACCCTAAAGCCCTGTCCCGATCCTTCGGGACGCTGGACCTTAGTGAACCGTTTCTCCGTCGAGATCCGGCGCCTGCCACATCTTTTCAAGATTGTAGAAGTCGCGGACTTCGGGGCGGAAGACGTGGACGATGATATCGCCTGAATCGATCAGGACCCAGTCGGCGCCCTCAAGCCCCTCGACGCGCGCGGTGCCGAGACCGGCTTCCTTCAGCGCCTTCAGGAGTTGATCGGCCACCGCCGCGACATGACGGTGCGACCGGCCCGATGCGATCACCATGTGATCGGCGAGGCTAGACTTCCCGTAAAGATCGATAGGGACGATGTTTTCAGCCTTGGAGTCTTCCAGACTGGCAAGGACAGTTTCTAAGGCGCGGGACACGGAGTCGTTTCCGCTCATCCCGGCCGGCGAAGGCATGATGGTTGCCTTCTTCCGCAGTGCTGTTCTCAGTGTCTTTCCTTCCGAAACAAGAACAACGAAACGCCCTGCTTTTTAATCGCAGGACACCTCATAGATAGGCAGAGTCGTGCAACACTTTCAAGACGCACAAATGCATGAGCCTCAATCGGCCGCCGACAGTGGCTGAACAGGCACGGGTTGCGATCACCCGTCCGAAGCTGCCATCATGAAATCTTTCGAGCAGGAACCGGTGGGCGGGGCGGCTTATTCGTTTCGCAGACGTGAAAGGAGCCCCTTATGGAACTCGACACCCAGGAAGCTATGGCCGCCGTTCAGGCCGGGGTGAGCCAGGCAAGCGCACTCGCCGTAACCTATTCCTTCTCGGTGCTTGGCGCGATCATCCTGCTGATCGTCGGCTATCTTGTCGCCGGTATGATCGAGCGCGCCATATTCGCCGGCCTTAGCCGCATTCGCGGCTTCGACCCGACCCTTTGCCAGTTCTTCTCGAAGATCGCGCGCTACGCGATCCTCGTGCTGGTCACCGTCATGGTGCTGGGCCAGTTCGGCGTCCAGACGGCTTCCATCATTGCCGCCATCGGCGCGATCGGCCTCGCCGTCGGCCTTGCGCTTCAGGGCACGCTGCAGAATATCGCAGCCGGCATCATGCTGCTCGTTCTCCGGCCCTTCCGCATCGGCGAATATGTCGAGATCGGTGCGGTTACCGGCACGATCGAGGAGATCGGCCTGTTCGCCACCCGCCTGCGCGCCGCCGACGGCATTTTCGTTCTGGCGCCCAATTCCACGCTGTGGAACCAGCCGGTGCGCAACCTCACGCGCAACGGCGTCCGGCGCAACGACATCACCATCGACATCGGCTACGACGCCGATATCGACCTGGCGCAATCGACATTCATGGATCTGGCGAAGGCCGACAGCCGTGTGAAAAAGGACACCGCACCGGCCGCTTTCGTCAACGAGCTGGGCGACAGCACCGTCGCAATCACCTTGAGATACTGGACGTCCGCCGCCGATTTCTTCGCCACCAAGCTCGACCTGACCAAGAAGGCAATACTGGCGTTCGAGGCCAAGGGGATATCGAACAAGTAGAACCAAAACGGCGGTCAGCCGCCGCCATTCGCCTTGCGGATGGCTGTGGACGACAGCGACGAGCGCGGGCCATGGATGAAGGTCCAGGCCGGCGCCTTCATGCGCGCCAGACGCGGCGCATCCGCCTCGTCGACGCGGGCATAGTCGAAGGTCTTGGCCACCGCCGACGACAGGAACGACAGGGTCGCGCCAGGCCGGTCGATCACCGCGATTGGAAAAGTCATGACGATCTGTCGCCAGCGCTGCCAGCGGTGAAAATCGCGCAGATTGTCGGCGCCCATGATCCAGACGAAATCGACGCCCGGATTGCGCGCCTTGATCAGTGCCAGCGTATCGGCGGTGTAGCGCACATGATGCGCCGCCTCGAAGGCGGTGACTTTTATGCGCGGGTCCTTGGCGATCTTCTCCGAAAGGCCGATGCGCTCGGCCAGCGGGGCCTGCATGCGCGAACTTTTCAGCGGGTTGCCCGGCGTCACCATCCACCAAAGCTGGTCGAGCCGCAGCCGCCGCAGCGCGATTTCGGCAACCAACGCATGACCGCCATGGGGCGGATTGAACGAGCCGCCGAACAGGCCGACCTGCATGCCCTTCTCGACATGCGGCATACGGAGATAATGGGACGCGACGCTCTCACCCTCCCCCTTGCGGGGGTCCGAAGGACGGGCGAGACCCGCGGCTCGCCCTGGCGAGTCGATCCGCGTAGCGGAGCGGGGTGGGGGTGGTGAAACCGGCACTGTCAGGTCGGAATGGAGCACATCGTCTCCACCCCCACCCCGGCTCGCAAATGCCGCTTCGCGGCATTGGTTCGCCGACCCTCCCCGCAAGGGGGAGGGTAAGACGCAAGCTTGCTCACGGCCGCACCTGCCCGGCCCCGCGCACGCGGTACTTGAAGGAGGTCAGCTGCTCGACGCCGACCGGGCCTCGCGCATGCATCTTGCCGGTGGCGATGCCGATCTCGGCGCCCATGCCGAACTCGCCGCCATCGGCGAATTGCGTCGAGGCGTTGTGCAGCAGGATCGCCGAGTCGATCTCGTTGAAAAAGCGCTCAACCGCCACCGCATCCTCGGCGACAATCGCCTCGGTATGATGCGAGGAAAAGGTCTCGATATGCTCGATCGCGCCCGAGACGCCCTCGACCAGCTTCACCGCGATGATCGCGTCGAGATACTCCGTCACCCAGTCGGCATCGGTTGCCGGCTTTGCATCGGAGAAGGCCTTCAAAACCTCCTCGTCGGCATGGATTTCGCAGCCTGCCGCCCGCAGCGCCTCGAGGATCGGCACCAGATGCGTGGACGCCACCGCACGGTCGACCAGCAGCGTCTCGGCCGCCCCGCAAATGCCAGTGCGGCGCATCTTGGCATTGACGGCGATTCCCACCGCCATGTCGAGCTTGGCCGACTTGTCGATGTAGAGATGGCAGATGCCTTCGAGATGGGCAAAGACCGGTACACGCGCCTCGGTCTGCACGCGCTCGACCAGGCTGCGCCCGCCGCGCGGAATGATAACGTCGAGATTGCCGGAAAGCCCTTTCAGCATTTCACCGACCGCCGCGCGATCCGTCGTCGGCACGAGCTGGATCGCCTCTGCCGGCAGGTTCGCCGCCTTCAGCCCCTCGACGAGGCAGGCATGGATCGCAGCCGACGAATTGAGCGAATCCGAGCCGCCGCGCAGGATGACGGGATTGCCGGCCTTCAGGCACAGCGCGCCGGCATCCGCCGTCACATTCGGGCGGCTCTCATAGATGACGCCGACAACGCCGAGCGGCGTGCGCACGCGCTCGATATGAAGGCCATTGGGACGGTCCCATTCGGCAATGACCTCGCCGACCGGATCGCGCAGTTCGGCAATCGCCCGGATGCCGTCAGCCATGTCACGAATTCGCTTCGGATCGAGCTTCAACCGGTCCATGAAGGAGCCGCTGATCCCCGATTCTTCGCCGTTCTGCACGTCGATGGCGTTGGCATCCAGAATCGCCTGCTCGCCGCGGATGATGGCCTCAGCCATGCCGATCAGGGCGGCATTCTTGCGCTCGGTGCTTGCAATGGCCAACGGTCGCGCAGCCGCGCGCGCCTTGCGGCCGATATCGGCCATCAGGGAGATCGTGTCTTCACCGGATTTTTCATGCGTCGTCAGCATGGTTCATCCTTCCGCCTGCACCGTTTCCATCATGCCCGAATGGCTCACCACCAGATCGTCGCGATGGATCATAGCCGACCGTCCTTCATAGCCAAGCACGGCGGCAATTTCATTCGTCTTCAGCCCAGCGATCCTTACGGCATCGGCGGCGTCATAGGCAATTAGGCCACGCGCAATCTCCCGGCCCTCCGGGCTGACGATCGCAACCGTGTCGCCCCGCGAAAAGTTGCCGCTGACGTTCCTGACGCCTGCCGGCAGCAGCGACTTGCCCGAAAGCAGCGCGCCGACCGCGCCGGCATCGACCGTCAGCCGGCCAGCCGGCTCGAGCTGGCCCGCAATCCAGGTCTTGTAGCCCTTCACCGGGTTGGCGCTGGGCTTGAAGAAGGTGGCACGCTCGCCGCGCTCGATGGCGCTGAGCGGGTTCAGCCGCGTGCCGGAGGTGATGATCATCGCCGTGCCCGCCGCGGTCGCGATCTTGCCGGCATCAAGCTTCGTACGCATGCCGCCGCGCGACAGCTCCGAGGCCGCAGCCCCTGCCATTGCCTCGATGTCGGGTGTGATGCGTTCGACCAGCGGAATGAATTTTGCTGCGGGATCGAGCGCCGGCGGCGCGGTGTAGAGACCATCGATATCGGACAGCAGGATCAGCAGGTCCGCGCCCATCATCGTCGCCACGCGGGCGGCCAGACGGTCGTTGTCGCCATAGCGGATTTCGGAGGTCGCCACCGTGTCGTTCTCGTTGATGACCGGCACCGCCTTCATCTTGAGCAGCGTCGAAATGGTCGCGCGCGCGTTGAGATAGCGCCGGCGCTCCTCGGTGTCGCCGAGCGTCACCAACACCTGCCCGGATTTGAGCCCGTTGCGCCCAAGCTCGTCCGACCACGCGCCGGCAAGCGCGATCTGGCCGACGGCGGCACATGCCTGGCTTTCCTCCAGCTTCAGCACCCGCTTGCCGAGGCCGAGCACGGTGCGGCCGAGGGCAATGGCGCCGGAAGACACCACCAGCACCTCAGCCCCACCTGCCGCAAGCACAGCGATGTCATCAGCGATCGAAGCCAGCCAGTCGCGCTTCAACCCGGCCGAGCGGTCGACCAGCAAGGCCGAGCCGATTTTCACCGTGATGCGCCGGTATTTTTTCAGGGAATGCGAGGTCATGTCGAAATCCCAGAGGCGTACTTAGATGCCCAGGTTTGTGCTCTACGTTGCCCCCCTCTGTCCTGCCGGACATCTCCCCCACAGGTGGGGAGATTAGCAGTGGCGATGCCGGTCCCCCTTCTGCAATGCAGGAGATTGGCGGAAGCCTTAATGACGGCCTGATCTCCCCACCTGTGGGGGAGATGTCCGGCAGGACAGAGGGGGGCAACGTAAGGCATAAACATCAAACTGCTGTCCGGTTCTTTGCTACTTCGCCCACCGGTCATCGGTCTCGGCCGGTTCCGCCTCGGCCCGCGACGCCTGCACCTCGCCCATCAGCGCGCGCAGCGTCTCTTCGACGCCCTCCCGCGTCGCCGCCGAAAGCAGGATCGGCGCGCGGCCTGCAGCCCGCTTCAGCAAAGCGACCTTTTTCTTGCGCGCATCCGGGTCGAGCGTATCGACCTGGCTCAGCGCCACGATCTCGACCTTGTCGGCCAGGCCGTGGCCATAGGCCTCGAGCTCGGCACGCACGGTCTTGTAGGCCTTGCCCGGGTTCTCTTCCTGGGCCGAGACCAGATGCAAAAGCACGCGGGTGCGCTCGACATGGCCGAGGAAGCGGTCGCCGATGCCGACGCCTTCATGCGCGCCTTCGATCAGGCCGGGAATGTCGGCAATGACGAATTCGCGGGCATCGATGCGCGCCACGCCGAGGCCGGGATGCAGCGTGGTGAAGGGATAGTCTGCGATCTTCGGTTTGGCCGCCGTCACCGCCGCAAGGAAAGTCGACTTGCCGGCATTGGGCAGGCCGACGAGGCCGGCGTCGGCAATCAGCTTGAGCCTGAGCCAGACCCACATTTCCTGGCCGTCCAGGCCGGGATTGGCGCGGCGCGGCGCCTGGTTGGTCGAGGTCTTGAAATGCTGGTTGCCGAAGCCGCCATTGCCGCCGGCTGCCAGCCGGAAGCGCTGCCCGACCTGGGTCAGGTCGCAGATCAGCGTTTCGTTGTCTTCTTCATAGACCTGCGTGCCGACCGGCACCTTCAGCATGATGTCGGCGCCCTTGGCGCCGGTCATGTTGCGGCCCATGCCATGCACGCCGGTCTGGGCCTTGAAATGCTGCTGGTAGCGATAGTCGATCAGCGTGTTCAGCCCGTCGACGACCTCCAGCCAGACATCGCCGCCACGGCCGCCGTCGCCGCCGTCCGGCCCGCCGAACTCGATGAATTTTTCCCGCCGGAACGAGACGCTGCCGGCACCCCCATTGCCGGAGCGGATGTAGACTTTGGCCTGATCTAGAAATTTCATCGCAACAAGGGTTTCACTGTTATTGGTTTTTCTTCGACTGTGCTGTAGCGCAAAGAGCACGCGAGCGCGAGGGTGGGATTGGCGGTTCGCATCGACGGCGGCGAGGAGAAGACATGAAGCTGGTCACCTACAATATCCAGTACGGCATCGGCCGCGACGGCAAGTTCGATCTCGAACGCATCGCCGCCAGCCTCGATGGAGCCGACATCATCACGTTGCAGGAAGTCACGCGTAACCTCCCGCACAATGGCGGCGTCGATCTGGTTGCCGGGCTGGCGTCGCTGCTGCCTGACTACTTCTATATCTTCGGACCCGCCATGGACGTCGATTTCGGCACCCGGGACGCAAATGGCAAGCCGGCAAACCAGCGCCTGCAATTCGGCAACATGGTGCTGTCGCGCTGGCCGATCGTGGCTTCGCGCAACCTGCTGCTGCCGCGCACGCGCCGCTTCAACCGCCTCAACCTGCAACGCTCGGCCCTTGAGGCCCTTATCACCGCGCCTTCCGGACCGATCCGTGTCTATTCCGTCCATCTCGACCACCTCAATCTCGAGGAGCGCGCCACCCAAATCCGTTATCTCAAGGAACGCGTCTACGCCTATGCCATGGAAGGCGGTGCTGCGAGCGGCGTTTCCGAATTCGGCTTCCCCGAACTGCCAAGCCCGGAGGAGTTCGTGCTTTTGGGCGACTTCAACATGGACCGCACCTCGCCGGAATATATCGTCATGGCCGGCGAGGCCGACTACGCCGAAGGCCGCCAGATCGTCGCGCATCATCCGGTCGACGCCTTTTCGCTGGCCGGCGGCGTGCCTGACGGCGCCGTAAGCTGGATGGATGACGACAAGCCGGAAAAGAACCGCCTCATCGACTTCGCCTTCGTCCATGCCGCGCTCGCCACCCGCGTCAAACGCACTTGGATCGATGACGAGGCAAAAGGCTCCGACCATCTGCCGGTGTGGCTCGAACTCGATTGAGCGGCCGGCCTCAACCGGCCGCTCAATCGTCAGTACTTCGGCCACGTCCGCAGGCTGACCCAGGTCTTGCGGTCCAGCCGGTAGCGTTCCACCGGCACCTGCCCGGCGACGATCGAGTTCAGCATGCCCTGCCCCGCATACTGGAAGCCGCACTTGTGGATCACCCGCCGCGACGACGGGTTGATGACCCGGCACGAGACGTGCAGCACGTTGATCTGGGTCGCCCGGAAAGCAAGATCCACCAGAGCGTGTGCTGCCTCAGTGGCAAACCCACGCTTCCAGTAGGGTTCGCCGATCCAGTAGCCGAGCTCGAGGCCGCGATCCGTGCCGTTGAGACCGGCGCAACCGATGAAGGTGCCGGTATCGGCCAGCGTCAGCGCATAGACGCAGCCGGCCACACGCTTCTGCCCCGACATGGCGAGGAACGAACGCGCCTCGGCCTCGCCATAAGGGTGCGGCATGCGCGACAGCATCTCGGCCACCCGGCGGTTGTTGGCGAGCATCGCCAGCTCGGGAATGTCGTCGGCATGCGGCGGACGCATCACCAGGCGCTCGGTAACCAGCACCGGGCACTCTATCGCCAGACTCTCGTCTTCAAAATCTTCCGATTCGGCAACCATTTCAGTCCTCCAGGCAAAGAAAAAGGGGAGATGGCGACCCATCTCCCCTGTTCCTTTTTCTGGATTTTGCCAGACACCGGTCCCGAGATGGGGCGCCGGTGTTGTCTCGCGGATCCGGCTATTCCGCTGCTTTGGTAATTGGGTTGACCGATACGTAGGTACGGCCATTGGCTTTTTTGCGGAACGCGACCGCGCCGGTTGCCATCGCAAAAAGCGTATGATCAGTGCCCATGCCGACATTGACGCCGGGATGCCACTGGGTGCCGCGTTGACGGATGATGATGTTGCCCGGAATGACGGCTTCGCCACCGAACTTCTTCACGCCGAGGCGCTTGGATTCTGAATCGCGACCGTTGCGCGACGAACCGCCAGCTTTCTTATGTGCCATTGCTGTTCTCCTTCGTGCTCAGTCTTATTCGGTTTCCGCCGCGGCTGCAGCCTTTTTCGGCGCGGCCTTCTTGGCGGGCTTTTCGGCAACTTCCGCCGTGGCGGTAGCTTCCGGCTTTGCTGCGGCCTTCTTCGCCGGCTTGGCGCCACCGGTCAGGATCTCGGAGATCCGGATGGTGGTTTCATGCTGGCGGTGGCCGCGGGTGCGGCGCGAGTTCTGGCGGCGGCGCTTCTTGAACGCGATGACGGTGCGTGCGCGGCCCTGTACGACCACTTCTGCCGTCACGACAGCGCCTTCCACGAAGGGAGCGCCGATCGTTGCATTCTCGCCCTCGCCGACAGCGAGAACTTCACCGAATTCGACAACATCGCCGGCTTCGGCGACGAGCTTTCCGATTTTTAGTACGTCATTGGCGGCAACGCGATACTGCTTGCCACCCGTTTTAATGACTGCGAACATTTTTTGCCTTTCGCTGTTCGGTCCGGCTTTTTGACCACTTGGAAGCGGTCGGGCCGTCTTTTTGTCAGTCTGCGGGGTTCAAAGTACGACCGGCGCGGAGAAAGACCCCACGCCGGAATGGTGCGCGTTTAGCCAATGGCCTTCAACGTGTCAAGCCGAACCGACAAAACCCGCAACCGAAACTGCATAAAGCGTGCAACAGGGCCTTGTGCAAGGCCCCATCAGCCGTTATCTAGAGCGCCGCGCCGGCAACGGCCCGACCAGTAACACCGCGGAGAGGTGGCAGAGTGGTCGAATGCACCGCACTCGAAATGCGGCATGGGTGCAAGCCCATCGGGGGTTCGAATCCCTCCCTCTCCGCCAGTTTGCCTTTGCAAGTATATACTCGGGGTCTTACGCCATCGGCGCGGATCACACTGCTCTCACCACCTTCCTGAAAGTCAGCGAAACCCGCCTTTCGCGCTGTCGTTTTTCGCCCGCGACCGTATCGGTCTTGCGGGATGGAATCTCATGCGTCCATTCATAACGTGCCGCGCCCGACATAATGAGCAATGAACGCGGCTCGAGCATTAAGGAAATAGTTTCGCGGCTCTTCACGTTCCGGAAGATCATTTCGCAGCTGGAAAGCAAACTCAGAGAAGCTATCCGTTCGGAAAAGCAAGGCACGCAATCGACATGCGCGCTGATGCCTTGGCCAGGCACGTATTCGTTGGCGATAATTTGATCCGGAACATCGTTATAAGCATTCAATTCCGTCAAGCGCTCGCTAAGTGATCGAAGCCACTCCGGCGGTTTACCCAGATAAGCGTCGTCAGTGACCATTCGGGCGCGATAGTCATAACGATAGCCGAAATGCTGGACGCGCCGCTTGAGTTCGGAACTCCATTCGCCCCGATCCAGACAATCGATAAGTGTCTGCTCCTCCTCCTGCGAGATGAAGAACGGGAGATAACACCGCTCCGGGGGGAAGCGTTCGAACATCCATCGTGCTTCAGTTCCCTACTTGCAGGTTGCTTCCCTCACCCCTCCGGCCCCCGCAGCACCGCACCCGATAGCAGCACGCCCAGCTCAGCCTGGCGGCTCACGCCGGTCTTGCTGAAGATGGCCTTCAGGTACCAGCGCACCGTTTCCCGTGAAAGGTTGAGTGCGGTGGCCGCCTCCTCGGTGGTCTTGCCTTCGGAAATGCTGCGCGCAACCCGCGCTTCCGCCGGCGTCAGGTCGAACAGGCCGCCCAGCAGCTCGGCAGAAGGTGCTGCCGGCCGATCGAGCCGCGTCACCACCATGAGGGCATGGGCGCGAAAGAAAACGTCGGCTGCTTCGCCCGGCAGCGGAAGAACATGAGCGACCGCAGCCGCGTGTCCCGGCAATGCCGGAACCGGAATGGAACGGGTGGACGATGCAGAAGCGAGCTGTTCGATCGACTCGGCAAACAAGGCATTGGCGCCGGCATCCGCAAGGGCGATGCGATCATGCGCCCGGAACACGAATTGTGCCGACATGCCTTCGAGAAGCGCATTGGCCGCAAGCACCCGTCCGGTTATCCCCAAGATCGACGCGGCCAGTCCGGCACTTTCAAGCGCATCGACGACGACACGCGCGCGTTCGAGATTGAGGCGCGTGGCCAGGACGGCGGCGCGCCCGAGATGAGGACGCAGCACATCCAGAACCGCGATCTCCTGCTGCGAAACCGGCCCGTCGGCATAGCGGCGCTCGAGGTCGAATGCGGCCATATCGCCATTCGGCATCGGAAAGACCGTGCCGGCACAGTATCCAAAGCCTCGCGGCAGGAAGAACTTCCTGTAGACGAAGCTGCCTTCCATCTCCTCGCGGCCATACAGCTCATCGTTGCCGAAGAACCCGTGGCGGTTTGCTGCTATGCCGCGTTGCAGGCGAATATTATTGGCCTGTATTTCCGGGTCGCCGGTGAAATCCGTCATGAGTTCGTGGACATTGCTCGAACTGGTCCAGCGTCCGATCTTGTCGGGCGTCGCCGTAAAAAGGATGCCGCCGAAACATCCGGCCAGCGTCGATACGTCCTGCAGCACCCCGGGCCACAGTTCCGGAACGACAGCCGCCTCGTAGATGCGGTCGATAAGCCCCTCGTGGTTCATGCCGTTCCAATCGCGCCAGACGACTGAAACTAGCGGTTGCTTAAAACCCTGTCCATGTTGCTTCGCGGCAGGACCGGCCCTTGCGCCCCAAACTGCCCGGTGCGTCGTGAATTGCATCTCACTGTTGCGCGCCGGCTTCACTCCTGCCCCGCCAGAACCGCTTTCCGGTCCTATCCTGCGAACAGCCATTGCCGAACCCGACGCCATCCGGCACATTCGGGCCGGACGACAAGAGGATGAGTAATGGATTCGGTCGAGAAATTCGCGCTGTCTATAATGCTTCTGTTCGGCGCGCTGATCGTCGGCGGCCTGATGGCTGTCGGCATAGCCTGGAACGACAAGCCTGCCTTCCTATATGCGCTGTCCGCAGCGATCGTCATCTGGGGTTCGGCCTTCGCCGTGCTGTTCGGCAAGCCGCCGATCTATGGTGCGCTGCTGTTCCTCGCCGGCCTCCTGATCGCTGCGTCGATAACCTCCATCGTCACCTGACAAGGGGCGAGCGGCCGCCGCCACTTCAATCCGCCTCGCTCAACCTGTAGCCGACCCCGGTTTCGGTGCGGATATAGCGTGGCTGCTCCGGATCCGGCTCTATCTTCTGCCGAAGCTGGCGCACATAGACCCTGAGATACTGCACGTCCTGCACCTCGCCCCACACCTGCTTCATCAGGAAATTGTGGGTCAGAACCTTGCCGGCATGCTGCACCAGCGCGCGCAATATGTCGTATTCCTTGGGCGACAGTTTTATCTCCTCGCCACCCAGCCTGACGATGCGCCGCACGAGATCGACCGACAGATCGCCCGTCTTGAAGACCGGCTTCTCGCCCTGTTCCTGCAGCCGGTGGCGCAGCGCCACGCGGATGCGGGCGATCAGCTCGTTCACGCCGAAAGGCTTTGTCACATAGTCGTCGGCACCGAGATCGAGCGCCTCGACGATGCCGGGCTCGTCGGTGCGGCTGGACAGGATCACCACCGGCACCGTGCTGCCTCCCTCGCGCCAGCGCCGCAGCAGCTCCTGCCCGGAAATATCGGGCAGGCCGAGATCGAGCACCACCAGATCGGGCGAGGCATTCGCCATCTCCTCCAGTGCGGTGCGCCCGTTCGGCGCGTCGATGATGTCATAGCCCTGCGTCGACAGGCCGGCGCGCAGCAGCTTGCGGATCGGCTGTTCGTCATCGACGACGAGGATTTTTATCGCGGACGCACTCATGACAACTCCGTGCCTTCAATTTGCCCCGCCGGCAGCTTCATGCGGATGGTGAAGACGGCACCGGGGCGGTCGGTCCGGTTCCCGGCCACGATGGTGCCGCCCATGGCTTCGACGAAACCGCGGCAGATGGCAAGGCCGAGGCCGGTGCCGGCCGGCACACTGTCGCCCTTGCGGGCACGGGTGAACTTGCCGAAAATTTCTTCCAGCTCGTCCGCCGGAATGCCTGGCCCTTCATCGAGTATCTGGATCGTCAACGCCTTTTCGCCCTGGAACGACTGGATGCGTATGCGCGAGCCCGCCGGCGAATATTTGGCCGCATTGTCGAACAGGTTGAACAGAACCTGCTCGAACAGCACCGGGTCGACGCGCAGCATCGGCAGGTTGGGCGGCAGGTCGACCTCGATCTGATGGGAGCCAAGGATTTTCTTTGCCCGCGACAGCGCGCTGCCGACGATCTCGTTCAGATCGTGCATGCCGAAATTCGGGCTGATCGCGCCGGATTCCAGCTTCGTCATGTCGAGCAGATTTGCGATGAAGCGGTTGAGCCGTTCCGACTCGTCGAGCACAGAGCCGAGAAGCTCGTCCTTGGTCGGCGCGTCCAGGGCGCCTGAAAATTCCTTCAGCGTTCCCGCCGCCCCCATGATTGCAGCGAGCGGCGTTTTCAGGTCGTGCGAGATGGAGGTCAAAAGCGCCGAACGCAGCCGGTCGGCCTCCACCGCCAGCTTGGCGTTGTCTAGGTCTTCGACCAGATGGACGCGCTCGATGGCAAGTGCTGCCTGGTCGGTCAGCGCATCCATCAGCCGCCGCCGCTCGGGCGTCAGCATTGGTCCTTGCCGGTCGTCGTCGATGCCGACCACGGCGATTGCGCCGCGCGCCGTGCGCACGGGCAGAAACAACCGCTTGGCGCCCGGCAGCGTATCGGCGCTGCGGCCGGCCGGGCGATCGTTCTCCCAGGTCCATTTGGCCGCCGCCAGGTCGGCTTCGTCCAGCGTGTCCTCCGGCGGATAGCCGGCCTTGACAGTGATGCGCCCCTCTTCCGGCAACAGCAGCACGACGCGCACCTTCAGCATAGAGGCGATCTGGAAGGCCGTCGCCCACAGGACATCGTCCAGCGTCGCGGTTCCGGCCAGCTTCTTGGAGAACATATAGAGGTCTTCATTCATTCGCGCCCGCTGGCGCGCCGCGATCGCCTGCCCACGCACCCGCGCCGAAAGGTTGCTGGCAATCACCGACACGACGAGGAAAAAGACGAAGGTGACGATGCTTTCCGAATCGCCGATGTCGAATGTGTAGAGCGGCGGCAGGAAGAAGAAATTGAAGGTTATGGCGCCGATGACGCTGGCGAAGATCGCGGGGCGCAGGCCGAACCACAATGCGCTCGTCAGCACGCCCATCAGGAAGACGACGCCGATATTGGCAACGTCGAGCAATTGCCGCAGCGCGAACGCACATATCAGCGCGATGCCGATGATCCCCAGGCTCACCAGATAGGGACGGAAGGAAAAAACCGTCGTGCCGGCATCCTGCACCGAGCCTCTCGGCGGCTTGGGCGCGACCTCCCGGCCCGAGATCACATGCACGCTGATATCGCCGGAAATGCGGATCAGGTCATGCGTCACCGAGCCTTCGATCCACTCGCGCCAGCGCGCCTTGTCGGAGCTGCCGACGATGATGTGGGTGACATTGCGCTCGCGCGCATAACGCATGATCTCCTCGGCGACCGTGCGCCCCGGCAAGGTCGCAGCCTCCGCGCCCAGGCTCTCGGCAAGCCGCAGCGCGCTGGCGATCCGGTCCCGCTCGGCCTCGGAGAGGCGCGCCGCGTGCGTCGTCTCGACCGTCACGACAGACCACGGCGCGCGCAATCGTTCCGCCAGCCGCCTGCCATAGCGCACCATCGCGGCAGCACGTGGCGCTTCATCAATGCACACCAGCACCCGCTCGCCGGCCGCCCATGGCCCAGAGATGGCATTCTCGCGCATATGGCTGACAAGCTGCTCGTCGACACGCTGGGCGGTGCGCCGCAGGGCCAGTTCGCGCAGCGCCGTCAGGTTTCCGGGCGAGAAATAGTTTTCGATGGCAGCCTTGGCCGTGCGGGGCATGTAGACCTTGCCCTGCTTCAGCCGTTCGATCAGGTCGCCCGGCGTGAGGTCGATGACCTCGATGTCGTCGGCGCGGTCGATGAAGGAATCCGGCACCGTCTCGCGCACCCGAACGCGGGTGATCTGCGCAACGATGTCGTTCAGGCTTTCGACATGCTGGATATTGACGGTGGTGTAGACATCGATGCCGGCGGCAAGCAGTTCCTCGATATCCAGATAGCGCTTGGGATGGCGGCTGCCGGGTGCATTGGTGTGGGCAAGCTCGTCGACCAGCACCAATTGCGGCCGGCGCGCGAGGATGGCGTCGATATCCATCTCGTCGAGCGCCCGCTCCTTGTAGGGCACAGGCACACGCGGAATGATCTCGAAGCCCTGCAGAAGCGCCTCGGTCTCCTTGCGACCATGGGTTTCGACGACACCGACGACGACATCTACGCCCTCGGCCTGCCGCGCGCGGCCCGAAAGCAGCATCTCGAACGTTTTGCCGACGCCGGGGGCAGCCCCAAGAAAAATACGCAACTTGCCGCGAAGCTCTCGCTCCGCGGCTTCCAGAAGGGCATCCGGCGAAGGACGTCGGTCGCTGTCGTCAGGCATGCGACCCCGCAAGGAATTCCGCCCGGCCGATCTCTTCCCTTGAGGGAAGGGCAATCGCATATGTAATTCGACCCCCACTCCGTCTCGGCTTCGCCGAGCCACCTCTCCCCCGCTCGACGGGGGAGAGGAAAAGCCGTCCGCAAGGCTGGTGCCCTTCCTCTCCCCTTTTGAGGGGGAGAGGTGTCACGCGAAGCGTGACGGAGTGGGGGTCGGCCGTACAATAGGCGATTGCCCTGCCACGAAGAGAAGGGGGTGGGGGTATGACGTAGATCAGGCCCATCAGAGCATTCATATGCGATACCTGCGCTTTGTCATTCCTCTTGCAAAGGCACGCCCGCGTCAACGGCTGCAGCTACTTCGCCATCGCATCCAGCGCGCGGTTGAGCGCCAGCACGTTGACGCGCGGCTCGCCCAGAATGCCGAGGATCGGCGCCTGTGTGAGATCGCTCACCAGATCGCGAAGCTTGTCTTCCGGAACGCCTCGCGCCTTGGCGACGCGCGGCAGCTGGAACAATGCTCCCTCCGGCGAGATGTCGGGATCGAGGCCACTGCCGGTGGTGGTCACCAGATCGATCGGCACCGGCTGGCCGGGATTCTCAGCCTTCAGCTTCTCGAGGTCGGTCTTGACGCGCTCGATCAGCGCCGGATTGGCCGGGCCGAGGTTGGAGCCCATCGAGTTGGCAGCATTGTAGGGCACGACCACCGATTTCGAAGGGTCGGCCGGGTCGGGTCCGAGCGTCACCGACGGGCGGCCATGGAAATACTTTTCGCTGGCAAAGTTCTGGCCGATCAGTTCGGAACCGATGACGGTGCCGTTTTCCACGATCAGGCTGCCCTCGGCCTGCTTCGGAAACAGCATGCCCGAAATGCCGGTCATGGCGAGCGGGTAGGCCAGGCCGGTGATCGCCGTGAAGATGACGATCATGACCAGTGCGGGGCGAAGTTGCTTCAACATGATGGTCTTCCTTATGCCAGGCCGAGGGCGGAGACGACCATATCGATCGCCTTGATGCCGATGAAGGGCACGATGATGCCGCCCAGGCCGTAGATAATGAGATTGCGGCGCAGCAGCGAGGCGGCACCAACCGCGTGGTATTTGACGCCGCGCAGCGCCAGCGGGATCAGCGCGATGATGATCAGCGCGTTGAAGATGATCGCCGACAGGATCGCCGATTGCGGCGTCGACAGGTTCATGACGTTCAGCACCTTAAGCTGCGGATAGAAAGCCAGGAACATAGCCGGGATGATGGCGAAATATTTGGCGATGTCGTTGGCGATCGAAAACGTCGTCAGCGCGCCACGCGTCATCAGCAGCTGCTTGCCGATCTCCACGATCTCGATGAGCTTGGTCGGATCGCTGTCCAGATCGACCATGTTGCCGGCCTCGCGTGCCGCCACCGTGCCGGTGTTCATGGCAACGCCGACATCGGCCTGCGCAAGTGCGGGCGCATCGTTGGTGCCGTCGCCGCACATGGCTACCAGCTTGCCCTTGGCCTGTTCCTCGCGGATGAGCTGCAGCTTGTTTTCGGGTGTTGCCTGGGCGAGGAAATCATCGACGCCGGCTTCGGCCGCGATGGCCGCTGCCGTCATCGGGTTATCGCCGGTGATCATCACCGTGCGGATACCCATGCGGCGCAGCTCGGTGAAACGCTCCTTGATGCCCCCCTTGACGATATCCTTGAGGTGGATGACGCCGAGCGGACGGCCGTCGCGCACCACCGCCAGCGGCGTTCCGCCGGATTTGGCGATCTCTTCGGCGATTGCGCGGATTTCCACGATACTGGCGCTCGATGCCTGCATGGTCGCCACGCCCGAAGCCGAGCTGGCAAGGGCGGCGGCCGGACCCTTGGCGACATGGTCGAGGATGGCGTCGACGGCGCCCTTGCGGATCGAGCTGCCCTCGACATCGACGCCGCTCATGCGGGTCTGCGCGGTGAAGGGCACGAAGCTCGCATGCAAGGTGCGCATGTCGCGTTCGCGGATGGCATATTTCTCCTTGGCCAGCACGACGATCGAGCGGCCTTCCGGCGTCTCGTCGGCAAGCGAGGCGAGTTGGGCGGCATCGGCCAGTTCCTTCTCGGTCACGCCCTTGATAGGGCGGAATTCGCTGGCCTGGCGGTTGCCGAGCGTGATCGTGCCGGTCTTGTCGAGCAGCAGCGTATCGACGTCGCCCGCAGCTTCCACCGCACGGCCGGACATGGCCAGCACATTGAAGCGCACCAACCGGTCCATGCCGGCGATGCCTATGGCCGACAGCAGCGCGCCGATGGTCGTCGGGATCAGCGTCACGAACAGCGCCACCAGCACCACGACCGGAACCGAGCCCCCGGCATAGGTGGCGAAGCTCGGGATGGTCGCTGTCGCCAGCACGAAGATCAGCGTCATGCCAGCGAGCAGAATGTTGAGCGCGATCTCGTTGGGCGTCTTCTGACGCTCCGCACCTTCGACCAGCGCGATCATGCGGTCGAGGAAGGTCGAGCCGGCGGCAGCCGTGATGCGCACCTTGATCCAGTCTGACAGCACCTGCGTGCCGCCGGTGACGGCCGAGCGGTCGCCGCCCGATTCGCGGATGACGGGCGCAGATTCGCCGGTGATTGCCGCCTCGTTGACGGAGGCCACGCCTTCGACCACCTCACCGTCCGAGGGGATGATATCGCCCGCCTCGACCAGCACCAGATCGCCGACCTTCAAGCCCGCGCCGGGAACCATGACGAACTTGGCGCGATCTTCGCCGGTCAGCAGCTTGGCCTGGGTCTCGGTGCGGGTTCGCCGCAGCGAGTCCGCCTGCGCCTTGCCGCGCCCTTCGGCGACGGCTTCGGCGAAGTTGGCGAAAAGCACGGTGAACCACAGCCAGATGATGATCTGGAAGGAGAAGCCGAGGTTGGAATTGCCGACCGCAATATCCTTGAGGAACAGCACCGTGGTCAGTGCCGAGACCACGGCGACGACGAACATCACCGGGTTTCTGGCGAGCGAACGCGGATCGAGCTTCTTGAAAGCCGCGCCGATGGCCGGGACGATTATGGCTGCATCCATGATGCTCACCGATTTCATTTTGCTCATAGCTTTGATCCCGAATTAGAAGGTCTGGCCGGCGGCAATCGCCAGATGTTCGGCGATCGGGCCCAGCGCCAGCGCTGGCAGGAAGGTGAGGCCGCCGACTATCAGGATGACGCCGACCAGCAGGCCGACGAACAGGCCGCTGTCGGTCGGGAATGTGCCGGCCGAGGCCGGAACCGTCTTCTTGGCCGCCAGCGAGCCGGCGATTGCCAGTGCGGGAATGATGACCATGAAGCGGCCCATCATCATGACGATGCCGAGCGTAATGTTGTACCAGGGCGTGTTACCGGTGAGGCCGCCGAAGGCCGAGCCGTTATTGGCCGCAGCCGAAGTGTAAGCGTAGAGAATTTCTGAGAAACCGTGCGGACCCTGATTGGCGATCGACGCCACCGCCGAGGGCATGACGACGCTGATCGCGGTGAAGACCAGCATGGCCAGCGGCAGGCACAGCATGGCCAGCATCGCCATCTTCACTTCCTTGCCCTCGATCTTCTTGCCGAGATATTCGGGCGTGCGCCCGACCATCAGGCCGGCGACGAAGATGGCGATGATGACGAAGATCAGGATGCCGTAGAGGCCGGCGCCGACGCCGCCGATGATGACCTCGCCGAGCTCCATGTTGATGATCGGGATCATGCCACCAAGCGCAGTGAAGCTATCATGCATGGCGTTGACGGCACCGCAGGACGCCGCCGTGGTGACGACGGCGAACAGTGCCGACAGCGGAATGCCGAAGCGCACCTCCTTGCCTTCCATATTGCCGCCCTCGATGCCGAGCGCATGGATCAGCGGGTTGCCGGCAGCTTCGGCCCAGTAAGTGACGATGACGCCGACGATGAACAGCACGCCCATGGAGGCCAGGATCGCCCAGCCCTGGCGCTGGTTGCCGACCATGCGGCCGAAGACGTTGGTGAGTGCTGCACCGATGGCGAAGATGGTGACCATCTGGACGAGATTGACCAGCGCGTCGGGATTTTCGAATGGATGCGCCGAGTTGGCGTTGAAGAAGCCGCCGCCATTGGTGCCGAGCATCTTGATCGCAAGCTGCGAGGCGACCGGGCCGACCGCGATGGTCTGTTTCGCGCCTTCGAGCGTCGTCGCATCGATATAGGCGCCAAGCGTCTGCGGCACGCCGCTATAGACATAGAACAGCGTCAGCACAATGCAGAGCGGCAGAAGGATGTAGAGCGTCGAGCGTGTCAGATCGACCCAGAAATTGCCGATCGACTTGGCCGAGGCGCGGGAGAAGCCGCGCACCAGGGCGATGGCAAGCGCCATGCCGGTGGCGGCGGAAACGAAGTTCTGCACCGTCAGGCCGGCCATCTGCACGAGGTAAGACATCGTGCTTTCGCCACCGTAATTCTGCCAGTTGGTGTTGGTGACGAAGCTGGTGGCCGTATTGAAGGCGAGCTCGGGCCCGACCGCGCCCATGCCGGCGGGATTGAAGGGGAGGCCGGCCTGAAAGCGCTGCAAGGCATAGAGCACGAGGAAGCCGAGCAGGTTGAAGGCGAGCATGCCAGCGGCATAGGTCGTCCAGTGCTGGTCCTCGTTTTCGCTGGTGCCGGCAAGGCGATAGAGCAGCCGCTCGAACGGCGCGAAGATGAAGGACAGGAAGGTGCGCTCGCCCTGATAGACGCGCGTCATGTAGCCGCCGAGCGGCTTGACGAGAAGAACGACGATCCCGCAGAAAATCAGGATCTGGATCCAGCCGTTGATGGTCATGGCTTTTCTACTTTCGCAGTCATGATGATGGCCGTCAGAAGCGCTCGGGGCGGATCAGGGCGAAGATGAGATAGGCGGTGAGCAGCAGCGTAACGCCGCCTGAGAGGACGTAGTCGATCAACATCAGTCTCGCTCCTAAAGCCGGTTGCAGCCGAGCGCGTAGGCATAGAAGAGCCCGAAGGAGACGATGCCCAAGGCTACGAGGATGAAGTCCCACATGTGACGCAGTCTCCAAAAGCTCTCGCCGCGCGACGAAAGCCGCGCGGTCAAAGAGAGATGACGGATGATGCCGCGCCCACCGAAAACCGTCGGTCGCAAAGCATCATTTGCAGGGGGAAGATGTCACCGACGCCATAAAGGTTCGAGACGAGCCGCAGGCCAAAGAAATAGGAATTTCATAAAGATCGCGCGGGCGCATGGACGGGAAGTTCACACCCGACAAAGTCCATACGCGAGTGGTATCGCCAAAATGAAAAAGCCTCCGTCCTTTTCGGGACGAAGGCTTCTCAAAAGATTGAGACTTTGAGGCCGGCTCTTAGAGCGCGGCTTCCAGCGTCGTGAGCTGGTTTAAAAATGCCTCGGCGCGGGTCTTGGTCTCGTCGTCCTTGGCGTCGGCTGCATCTTCGCGCGCATCCTGGATGCGACGGGCGAGATCCTCGCGGTCGATGCTCGCCACCGGCACGGCCGATTCGGCAAGCAGCGTGCAGCCGGAGGGCAGGATGTCGGCGAAACCGCCGAACACGACGTAGCGCTCGTCGGCACCAGTCACGGTCTTGACCGTAACGACGCCCGGTTTGATCGTGGTCATCACCGGCGCGTGGTTGGCCAGAACCGTCATCTCGCCTTCCGCACCGGGAATGACGACGGACTGCACCTCTTCCGAAACGAGCAGACGCTCGGGCGAGACCAGTTCGAATTTGAAAGCTTCAGCCATTACCTTATCCGCTCAACCCATTTAGGTGGCACCCAGACCGAATGGCTTCGCGCCTCTCCAGTCTTGGTCTTGATCCAGCAAGTAATTTCTACCTGCTCGATCGGGGCATGCCACTCATCGACGGTCCATACCTGCCCGATGAGTAACGTTAATTCTGCAACGTCTTCCTTAGGCAAGTCAGCCAGGAATTCGTCACTAAGTGTAATTAGACGGACCCGATCGCCAGAGGCGAAGTCGGGCCCGTCCAATTTCATTACGCAGCTTCCGCTGCCAGACGCTGTGCCTTTTCGATGGCCATGTCGATCGAGCCGACCATGTAGAAGGCTGCTTCCGGCAGGTGATCGTATTCGCCTTCGACCAGACCCTTGAAGCTCTTGATCGTGTCTTCGAGCGGCACGAGCTGGCCCGGCGAGCCGGTAAACACTTCGGCCACGAAGAAGGGCTGCGACAGGAAGCGCTCGACCTTGCGGGCGCGGGCAACCGTGATCTTGTCCTCTTCCGACAGCTCGTCCATGCCCAGGATGGCGATGATGTCCTGCAGCGACTTGTAGCGCTGGAGGATTTCCTGGACGCGGCGGGCAACCTGATAGTGCTCTTCGCCGACGATCAGCGGGTCGAGCATGCGCGAGGTCGAGTCGAGCGGATCGACGGCCGGGTAGATACCCTTTTCCGAGATCGCGCGGTTAAGCACGGTCGTCGCATCAAGGTGCGCGAACGAGGTCGCAGGCGCCGGATCGGTCAAGTCGTCGGCGGGCACGTAGATGGCCTGCACGGACGTGATCGAGCCCTTGTGGGTCGTAGTGATGCGTTCCTGCATCTGGCCCATGTCGGTCGACAGCGTCGGCTGATAGCCCACGGCCGAAGGAATACGGCCGAGAAGTGCCGACACTTCCGAACCCGCCTGCGTGAAGCGGAAGATGTTGTCGACGAAGAACAGAACGTCCTGGCCCTGGTCGCGGAAATGCTCGGCGATGGTCAGGCCGGAGAGAGCGACGCGGGCGCGCGCACCGGGCGGCTCGTTCATCTGGCCGAACACCAGGGCGCATTTCGAACCTTCGGTCGAGCCGTTGTTCTCATGCGGGTCCTTGTTGACGCCCGATTCGATCATTTCGTGGTAAAGATCGTTGCCCTCGCGGGTGCGCTCGCCGACGCCGGCGAACACCGAGTAACCACCATGCGCCTTGGCGACGTTGTTGATCAGTTCCTGGATCAGAACGGTCTTGCCGACGCCGGCGCCGCCGAACAGGCCGATCTTGCCGCCGCGGGCGTAAGGCGCCAGAAGGTCGACGACCTTGATGCCGGTGACAAGAATCTGCGCTTCCGTCGACTGGTCGACATAGGCCGGAGCGTCCTGGTGGATGGCGCGGCGTACCTTGGTCTTGACCGGGCCGGCTTCGTCGACCGGTTCGCCGATGACGTTCATGATGCGGCCGAGCGTTTCGTCACCGACCGGAACCGTGATCGGCTCGCCCGTGTCGTAGACGGCCTGGCCGCGAACCAGACCTTCCGAAATGTCCATGGCGATGCAGCGCACGGTGTTTTCGCCGAGATGCTGCGCCACTTCGAGAACGAGACGGTTGGAACCGTTCATGGTCTCAAGTGCGTTCAGGATCTTCGGCAGGTTGCCGCCTTCGAAGGAAACGTCGACGACAGCGCCGATGACCTGGCTGACCTTGCCGGCCGCGCCCTTGGCCGACATGGCCGTCGACGACGACTTGGCCGCCACTGCCTTGGTGGCAACGGCTTTCGCCGGGGCTGCCTTGGCAGGAGCTGCCTTGGCCGGGGCCGCCGCTGCCGTCACGGCAGGAGCCTTTGCGGCCGCTGCCTTGGCGGGCGCTGCCTTCTTTGCTGCCGGGGCCTTCGCCGCCGGAGCCGCTTTCGGAGTAGCTGCTTTAGCCATTGTGGTAACCTCTTTGGTCCGTTTTCTGTTTCCACATGATCGATCGAAAAGCCGGAGGCTTTATCTCAGGTCACGTGACTAGAGCGCTTCTGCGCCCGAAATAATTTCGATCAGTTCTTTGGTGATCTGCGCCTGACGCTGGCGGTTGTACGACATCGTCAGCTTGTTGATCATGTCGCCGGCGTTGCGCGTCGCATTGTCCATCGCGCTCATCTTGGCGCCCATCTCGCCGGCAGCGTTTTCGAGCAGAGCCCGGAAAACCTGCACCGAGATGTTGCGCGGAATGAGGTCGCTCAGGATCTCGCCCGGCTCCGGCTCGTATTCGTACACGGCGCTGCCTGCCGATTCCGGCTCACCCTCGGCAACCGCCGCGGCCGGAATGATCTGCTGCGCGGTCGGAACCTGGCTGATCACCGACTTGAATTCCGAATAGAACAGCGTGCAGACGTCGAAGCCGCCTTCGTTGAACAGGCCGATCACCTTCTTGGCGATCGCATCGGCATGAACGAAGCCGACCTGCTTTGCTTCGCGCAGATCGACGCGCTCGATGATCAGCGATGCATAGTCGCGGCGAAGGATGTCAAAACCCTTCTTGCCAACGCAGATTATCTTTACCGTCTTGCCGGAGGCGATCAGCTTGCGGGCATGATCGCGGGCAAAGCGCGCGATCTGCGAGTTGAAACCGCCGCAAAGACCGCGCTCGGCCGTGCAGACGACGAGCAGGTGCACGTCATCCTTGCCGGTGCCGGTCATCAGCGCCGGGGCTTCGCCACCGCCGCCGACCGCCTGGGCGATATTGGCCAGAACAGCACCCATCCGCTGCGAATAGGGCCGGGCGGCTTCTGCCGCTTCCTGGGCGCGGCGCAGCTTCGCCGCGGCGACCATCTGCATCGCCTTGGTGATCTTCTGCGTCGCCTTGACCGAGGCGATACGGTTACGGAGGTCTTTTAACGAGGCCATGCCTTACCCGTCAGTGTCAGGCGAAGTTTTTCGCGAAAGCGTCGATATGGGCCTTGAGCTTGCCACGAACGTCGTCGCTCAGCGCCTTCTCCTTGCGGATCGCGTCGAGAACGTCCTTGCCGTCGGCACGCATATGCGCAAGCAGCCCCTGCTCGAACTTGCCGACCTGGTTGAGGGCGAGCTTGTCGAGATAGCCGTTGACGCCAGCATAGATCACCGCGACCTGCTCTTCCGTCTTCAGCGGCGAGAACTGCGGCTGCTTCAGGAGTTCGGTCAGGCGTGCACCGCGGTTGAGCAGGCGCTGCGTGGCGGCGTCGAGGTCGGAGCCGAACTGCGCGAAGGCAGCCATTTCGCGGTACTGCGCGAGCTCGCCCTTGATCGAGCCGGCGACCTGCTTCATCGCCTTGATCTGGGCCGACGAACCGACGCGCGACACCGAGAGACCGACGTTCACGGCAGGACGGATGCCCTGGAAGAACAGGTTGGTTTCAAGGAAGATCTGGCCGTCGGTGATCGAGATCACGTTGGTCGGGATGTAGGCCGAAACGTCGTTGGCCTGCGTTTCGATGACCGGCAGAGCCGTCAGCGAGCCATTGCCGTTTTCGTCGTTGAGCTTTGCAGCGCGCTCGAGCAGGCGCGAGTGCAGGTAGAAGACGTCGCCCGGATAAGCTTCGCGGCCCGGCGGGCGGCGCAACAGCAGCGACATCTGGCGGTAAGCCACGGCCTGCTTGGACAGATCGTCATAAGAGATCAGCGCGTGCATGCCGTTGTCGCGGAAATATTCGCCCATGGCGCAACCGGCAAACGGTGCCAGGAACTGCATCGGCGCCGGATCGGAAGCGGTGGCGGCGATGATGATCGAGTAGTCGAGCGCGCCGCGCTCTTCCAGAACCTTCACGAACTGCGCGACGGTCGAGCGCTTCTGGCCGACGGCGACATAGACGCAGAACAGCTTTTCCGCTTCCGGACCGCTGTCGTGGATGGCCTTCTGGTTGAGGATGGTGTCGAGAATGATGGCGGTCTTGCCGGTCTGGCGATCGCCGATGACCAGCTCGCGCTGGCCGCGACCGACCGGGATGAGTGCGTCGATGGCCTTGAGGCCGGTAGACATCGGCTCATGCACCGACTTGCGGGGGATGATGCCGGGCGCCTTGACGTCGACGCGGCGACGCTCTGCTGCCTTGATCGGGCCCTTGCCGTCGATCGGGTTGCCGAGCGCGTCGACGACGCGGCCAAGCAGGCCGGGACCAACGGGCACGTCGACGATGGCGCCGGTGCGCTTGACGGTGTCGCCTTCCTTGATGTCACGGTCGTTGCCGAAAATAACGACGCCGACATTGTCGCTTTCGAGGTTCAGCGCCATGCCGCGGATGCCGCCGGGGAACTCGACCATTTCGCCCGCCTGGACGTTGTCGAGACCGTAGACGCGGGCGATACCGTCACCGACGGAAAGCACCTGACCGACTTCGGAGACTTCAGCCTCCTTGCCGAAATTCTTGATCTGGTCTTTGAGAATTGCGGAAATTTCCGCGGCGCGGATGTCCATCAGCCGACCTCTTTCAGTGCAAGCTTGAGCGAATTGAGTTTGGTTTTGAGCGACGTGTCGATCTGGCGCGAGCCCATCTTGACCACCAGTCCGCCGAGAAGCGACGGATCGACGGTGACCGTGATGGACACGTCCTTGCCGGCAACACTTTTCAGCGCAGCCTTCAGTTCGGTTTTCTGGGCGGCAGACAGGTCATGTGCCGAAGTGACTTCGGCAGCAACCTCGCCACGCGCCTCGGCAGCGATCTCGCGGAACGCCTTGATCATGCCGGGCACCGCGAAGAGACGGCGGTTCTGCGCGACGACGCGCAGGAAGTTACCGACCAGTCCGGTGATCTTCGCCTTGTCGGCGATGGCGGTGATGGCCTTGAACTGCTCATCGGCCGAGAACACCGGGCTCTTGATCATACGGTTGAGATCGTCGCTGCCGGCGAGCAATGCTTCGAAGCGACCGAGGTCGCCTTCGACCTTGGAAATCTGCTTCGACTGCGCTGCCAGTTCGTACAGCGAACCCGCATAGCGTTCGGCAACTGCGGAGATTGGCGAGCTAGACTTTGCCACGGTCCGTCTTTTCTCTTGTCTGACAGGCCGGAAGATTCTTAGGCTGGAGTCTGGAACTCTGGCTAAATCTTTGACCTTGCTGCGTTTTATCGATCTGGCGGAAGCGGCTGTCGCATCCCCCGATCGAAAGTCGATTGCCGTCTAGCACACGCTTTTCAGAGTCGCAACACGTTGGCGAAGCGGCTTTTAGGCAGATTTGTCGCATGCTGCGCGCAGATAGGCGCCAACAGGCCCCAATCAGGGCACGAAGCCGAAGGCGAAGGCCAGCGGCAATGCAGCCAGAACGAGTGCCACGATCAGCCAGACCCAGTTGTAAAGCCTGTTTCCCTGATCCGACAGCATCGAGACGATACGCCCGAAAACAGTGAACAGCCAGGAGAACCCGAGCGCCATGTAAAGCAGCGGCTGGGCAAGCAGAATGCAGCACAGGCCAACGCCGAGATAGAAGCCGGACATCGTCGCCCGCGCCTCCGAAACCGCCTCGGGATGGTGCTCGACGGTCTGCAGGCGCAGGATGCGTAGCGACAGCCTTGGCCCGAAAAGCAGCAGCAGGCCAAACAGCACCGTTACAACGGCTGAAGACCACGCCAGCCATTCACCCTGCGTGACCGGCCAGGGAAACGCGAATTCCATGATGTCCCCTCGAAAAATATCTGGTTTAAAACCGCGCGCATTCTAGCGTGCGATGGCAGCGGCGCCAGATGGCGGCGTCAAATTTCCCGGTTAAACCTCAACTGAGAGCGAACTCGACAGCCGTCTCGGCATGGATGCGTGTCGTATCGAACACCGGTATATCGAAATCTTCCGCGCCAATGAGCATCGTTATTTCCGTGCAGCCCATGATCACGCTATCGATACCGTCATCACCCCGCATCCGCTCGACCTCGGCGATGTAAGCGGCTTTCGAAGCTTCGGTGACGATGCCGCGGCAGAGTTCGTCATAGATGACATGGTGGACCATATCGCGCCCCGCCGCATTTGGCACCGCCGGCGAGAGCCCGAATCTCTCGGTCAGCCTGCCCTTGTAGAAATCCTCTTCCATGGTGAAGCGCGTCGCCAGAAGCGCCGGCCGCACGCACCCTGCCCGCTTGACGGCCGCAGCGGTCGCGTCGGCGATGTGGATCAACGGGATCGAAACGGCTGCCTGAACGTCCTCGGCCAGCTTGTGCATGGTGTTCGTGCAGATCACCAGTCCCTCGGCACCCGCCGCCTCCAGCTTGCGAGCCGCATCGATCATCAGTGCCGCTGCCGCGCGCCAGTCGCCGGCATGCTGGCGCTCGGCGATCTCGGCGAAATCGAACGACCACAGCAGCAGCTTTGCCGAATGCAATCCTCCCAGCCGCTCGCGCACGATCTCGTTGAGATGACGGTAATAGATCGCCGTGCTCTCCCAACTCATGCCGCCGATAAGGCCGAGGGTTTTCATGATTGGTCATCCTTGCCCATTTTGCGAAACCTCACAAAAAGCTCTGCGGATCGATGTCGACCTGCACCCGCACTGAGCCGCGTATCTTCGGTCCGTTGGCGAGCATGGCGCGCAGATAGCCTTGCATGTCGGCAGGACGGTCGCCCTGCACCAGCAGCCGGAAGCGGTGCCGGCCGGCGACCATTGCCAGCGGCGCCTCGGCCGGCCCCAGCACATGGATATCGCGCGCCGGCGGTGCGGCGCGGCGCAGAAGCCGCGCGTGGCTTTCGGCGTCCGGTCGATTGTCGGCACTGACGATGATGCCGGCCAGACGCCCGAAAGGCGGCAGCGCAGATTTTTCGCGCTCCAGAATCTCGCGCTCGTAAAACGCCTCGGCATCGCCCGAGACGATCGCCCGCATCACCGGATGCTCCGGCTGGTAGGTCTGGAGCAGGCCGAGGCTCTTCTTGCCGGTGCGCCCCGCTCGCCCCGTCACCTGGGATAGCAACTGGAACGTTCGCTCGGCTGCACGCGGATCGCCATTGGCGAGGCCGAGATCGGCATCGATGACGCCGACCAGCGTCATGTTTGGAAAATTGTGCCCCTTGGCCACCAATTGCGTGCCGATGACGATATCGGCCTCGCCCTTGGCGATGGCCTCAAGCTCCAGCCTCAGCCGCTTGACCCCGCCCATCATGTCCGAGGACAGCACGATCGTTCTCGCGTCCGGGAAATGCCCGACGACCTCCTCGGCGATGCGCTCCACGCCCGGCCCGCAGGCGACGAGATGGTCGAGCGTTCCGCATTCCGGGCAAGCCTCAGGGCGCTTTTCATTGTGGCCGCAATGATGGCAGACGAGTTGACCGCGAAAGCGGTGCTCCACCAGCCAAGCCGAGCAGGACGGACACTGGAAGCGATGGCCGCAGACCCGGCACAACGTCAGCGGCGCATAGCCGCGCCGGTTGAGGAATAGCAGCGATTGCTCCTCTCTCTCCAGCGTGCGACGCATGTGGTCGACAAGCACCGGCGACAGGAAACCGCCACGCGCCGGCGGGGCGCGGCGCAAGTCGATGGACTTGATGTCCGGTAGTGCCGCCTCGGCAAAACGCGCCGACAGCACGGCACGGCCATAGCGGCCCTGGCTCGCATTGACCCGGCTCTCGACCGACGGCGTGGCGGAAGCCAGCACCACCGGGAAGCCGCCGATATGGCCACGCACCACAGCCATGTCGCGGGCATTATAGAAAACGCGGTCCTCCTGCTTGTAGGCCGGGTCGTGTTCTTCATCGACGACGATCAGACCGAGTTCCTTGAACGGCAGGAACAGCGCCGAGCGGGCGCCGGCAACCACCCGGACGCCGCCTTCGGCCAGCTGCCGCCAGACGCGTTCGCGTTTCTTCGGCGCAAGATCGGAATGCCATTCGGCCGGCTTGGCGCCGAACCTGTCCTGAAAGCGCTCGAGAAATGCCTGCGTCAGCGCGATTTCCGGCAGCAGAATCAACACCTGCTTGCCCTTTTCGAGTGCGGCTGCGACTGCCTCGAAATAGACTTCCGTCTTGCCCGAGCCGGTCACGCCGTCGAGCAGCGTCACGCTGAACCCGCCGGCCTCGCCCTTGCCGCGCAATTCCTTGGCGGCAATGTCCTGGTCGCCGATCAATTCGGCTTTCCCGTAGGTCGGGTCGGGCGCGGCCACCACCGGGCGCGGCGGGATCATCACTGTTTCGAATACGCCTTGCGCCTTCAGCCCATCTATGACGGTGGACGACACGCCAGCCGCATGCGCCAGTCCCGAGCGCGTCCAGGCCATGCCGTCGGACGCCATCTCCAGCACCCGGGCGCGTGCAGCTGTCATCCGGTCGGGATCGTTGGCCGCGCGTTGCAGGCCCTCCACCCAGGGTTCCGGATCGAAGGCTTCCGGCGCACGCAGGATCATGCGCGCCACCATGCCGGGCGGCGACAACGTATAGGACGCGATCCAGTCGACGAAGCGGCGCATTGCCTGATCCACCGGCGGACAATCGAACACATGCGAGATCGCGCGCAGCTTCCTGGCGTCGACCGCTTCGCCCGGACCGTCCCAAACGATGCCGGCCACTTCGCGCGGCCCCAGCGGCACGCGCACGATCGAGCCCGGCACCACGCTCATGCCAGCCGGCACGGCATAGGTGTAGGGCCGCTCGGCCGGCATCGGCACTAGAACCGGCACCGCCTTGGTTTCGAACGAATCGTGCTTCATGGCGCGTGACCTTGCCCGGACTTTGCGTTAGAGCAAAGGCCGATCAACGACGCGCCTCCCGAGACGCTGACATTTTTGCCAAGGAGACACCCCATGAAATTCTTCGTCGATACAGCCGACGTGAAGGAAATCCGCGAACTCAATGATCTCGGCCTTCTCGATGGCGTCACCACAAACCCGTCGCTGATCCTCAAGTCCGGCCGCAACATCGCTGAAGTCACCAAGGAAATCTGCGACATCGTCGACGGCCCGGTCTCGGCGGAAGTGACGGCTACCGAATACTCCGAGATGATGAAGGAAGCCAAGGTCCTCGCCAAGATCGCCGACAATGTCTGCATCAAGGTGCCGCTGACGCTTGACGGCCTCAAGGCCTGCAAGTCGATCCGCACCGACCTCGGCCGCCAGGTCAATGTCACGCTGTGCTTCTCGGCCACCCAGGCACTGCTTGCCGCCAAGGCCGGCGCCAGCTTCATCTCACCCTTCATCGGCCGCCTCGACGACATGGGCTTCGACGGCATGGAGCTGATCGCCGAGATCCGGCAGATCTACGACAACTACGATTTCGACACCGAAATCCTCGCCGCCTCGATCCGCACCGTCGATCATGTCAAGCGCGCCGCCCTCATCGGCTCCGATGTCGCCACCGTTCCGCCGGCAACGCTGAAGGCGCTGGTCAAGCATCCGCTGACCGACAAGGGCCTCGAGCAATTCCTGGCCGACTGGGCCAAGACCGGCCAGAAGATCGGCTAATCGCTTACAGCGCCGCGCGTCCAATTGGACGCGCAAAGGACGCTGTAACATTTGGAATCTAGTCGAAATCGCCGGCGGGCATCAGGCCCGTCGGCCGCATGCCTTCGATCATCGTCGCGCCGTTCAGACGTACGACCGTCAAGGCCCTGGCGCCGGTGCGCTCCCCTATCATCTCCGCCAGCGCGCGCGAATGGGTCACCACCCAGACCTGCGTCCGCTCGGCCGCCCGCGCGATCATGTCGGCAAGCGCCGGCAGCATCTGCGGATGCAAGCTTGTTTCCGGTTCATTGAGCGCGATCAGCCGCGGCAGGCGATACGATAGAAGTGCTCCAGCCAAGGCGACGAATCGCAGCTGCCCGTCGGAAAGCTCTTCCGGCCTGAACACGCGCTTCGGGAATTCCGGCGTGACGAGGCCGAATGAAGCGGTCTCCTTCGGCACCGGAATATCCAACTCCGCCCCGCCCAACGCCTCGGCGATGCACCGGTCGAGATCGACTGTGTCCTGCCGGATATGCTTCAGCGTGGCGAACACGGCGGCGAGATTGGCGCCATCCTCGTCAAGCAATGGCGAGGTAACCGCCAGGGCCGGCTTGCGAACCGGCGAATCGCGGTCAGTCCGAAAGCCGTGATAGAACCGCCAGCCCAGCACCGCCGCGCGCAGGTCGCCGATTTCGGGATAGCGCCCGGAATTGCCGAGCGACGAAAGCGCCGTTTCCGAGTTGAGCATCTTCACCGGATGTTCGAGGCGCCGCCCGTCGCCGTCGCGGGCAAAGACTGCCGGACCCTTGCGCGTCATCATCTCCACCGGCCGGCGGCCGGGTTCGACGGACAGCGTCTCTTCCTTGATATGCGGCTCGAAACCAAAACCCGCCGAAGCAGGCGGCGGCAGTCCGATCTCGACCTGATAGGACGATTTCACCGCCGTATCATCGTCTTCGAAATCGGCGCGAAGGATGACACGCACCGGCTGCCCGGCCCGGCGCCTGCCTGACCACAGTGCCGACTGCATGCCGCCTTCGCGCGCGATTTCAGTGGCGAGCGTGCCTTCGGCCGAAGCCTTGATGAGTTGAAGCGCGCGGTAGAGGTTCGACTTGCCGACGCCGTTTTCGCCGACGAACAGCCCGACCTGTCCGACATCGAGCCGGATCGACATCAGCGATCGGTAACCAGCAGCTGAAAGCGACGTCAGGCGCATATTTCACGACACCACGGCGATTCCCGCCTGCAAGAAAGCGCGAGCCGGAATCAGAGCTTCGACAGATCCTGTGCGATCGCGAGCCGCAGAAGTTCGGCCAGTTCGCGAGCCGCCCGGTTCTGTGCATCGAGCTCGGCCCGGTACTGCGCAAATCCCTGTCTCGGAATGTCATAGGAAGACGATATGGTACGCTTCCCTTTCCCGACGATATTCCCGGTCTTAATCTCTCTCAGCACATAGACCGACGTCAGCATCATCGTACCCGCCGTCGGCTCGTCCTCGGTGGTGCGCTGTACGAGCACCGCTGAAGTCTTCTGCGCGACTGCGTTCAGCTGAAGCGTGTATATCGGGTTTGCCGGCTGGCCGGCCCCGCCATTCAAACCGAATATCAGCTGGTTGCGGATTTCCTGCCCGTAACGCGTTTCCACCGGCAATATCTTGATTGAATTCAGCCCCGTCGCCGCTCCTGCCGGCGCGCCGGACGCAGTAGGCGCAGTGGAATACAGCGGCCGCACGGTGCAGGCCGAGACCATGACCGCCGACGCGACGAGTGCCGCCACGGCCATGCCGCGCGAGAAGGAAACCGGGAATTTCCGCGACTGATCAGGCAACGACATTGACGATCCTCTGAGGCACCACGATTACCTTGCGGGGGGTCTTTCCTTCAAGCGCCTTCTGGACGGAATCGAGCGCCAGCGCCGCCTTTTCGACGGCACCTTGATCTGCGTCGCGGGCAATTGTCAAATCGCCGCGCTTCTTGCCGTTGACCTGCACCGGATAGACGATCTCGTTGTCGACAACGAGCGCCGGATCGAACACCGGCCATGGCCGCTCGGAAACGAGTCCCTCGCCGCCAAGCGTTGCCCAGCATTCCTCGGCCAGATGCGGCATGATCGGCGCGATCAGTTGCACGAGGATCTCGGCCGCCTCGCGCGTCGCCGCTTTCAGCGCCTTGTCCCCCTTGCCTTCGCCGATCTCGCCGACCGGCCCGGTCATGGCATTGGCGAGTTCGTAGATGCGGGCAATCGCGCGGTTGAAGGCGAGCTTTTCGATGTCCTCGCCAACAGCCTTGAGCGCCTTATGGGCGGCCTTCGACACGGTACCCGCCTCGCCGTCCTGCGACGGTGCAGGCTTCACGCCGGCAAGCTGCTCGGCAGCCGTCGAGACCAGACGCCAGACGCGCTGGATGAAGCGGTGCGCACCGGCTGCCCCGTCGTCGGTCCATTCCACGTCGCGCTCGGGCGGCGAATCCGACAGCATGAACCAGCGCGCCGTATCGGCGCCGTAGCCGTCGGTGATCTCTTCCGGGCTCACCGTGTTCTTCTTCGACTTCGACATCTTTTCGAGCGGACCGATCTCGGCAACTTCGCCGGTCTCGATCACGATCGCGCGACGATCGGCATCGCTACCCTCGATGCGGACCTCGGTCGGCGTCAGCCAGCGTCCGTCGGCGGTCTTGTAGGTCTCGTGCACGACCATGCCCTGCGTGAACAGGCCCTTGAACGGCTCAGCCAGATCGACATGGCCGGTCTCGCGCATGGCGCGGGTGAAGAAGCGCGAATAGAGCAGATGCAGGATCGCATGCTCGATGCCGCCGATATACTGGTCCACGGGCAGCCATTCGTTGGCAGCCTTCGGGTCGGTCGGCTCGTTCTCCCAGGGGGCGGTGAAGCGCGCGAAATACCACGACGAATCGACAAACGTGTCCATCGTGTCGGTTTCGCGCCGCGCATCCTTGCCGCACTGCGGGCATTTCACATGCCGCCAGGTCGGGTGACGGTCGAGCGGATTGCCCGGCTTGTCGAAATCGATGTCGTCGGGCAGTTTCACCGGCAGGTCGGCCTTCGGCACCGGCACCACGCCGCAATCGTCGCAATGGATCATCGGGATCGGGCAGCCCCAGTAGCGCTGGCGCGAAATGCCCCAGTCGCGCAGGCGGAACTGCACCTTGCGCTCGCCCATAGGGCGATTGCCGATGGTCTTGGCTTCCAACAGCTTGGCAACCTCGCCGAATGCTTGGTCGGGCGTCATGCCGTCGAGGAAGCGCGAATTGATCATCACGCCGTCATCGGTATAGGCCTCCTCGGTGATCTGGAAGGTCGCGGCATCGCCGTCCTTCGGCATCACCACCGGAATGACCGGCAGGCCGTATTTGTTGGCGAAATCAAGGTCGCGCTGGTCGCCCGACGGACAGCCGAAGATCGCGCCCGTGCCATATTCCATCAGCACGAAATTGGCGACGTAGACCGGCAGCGTCCAGTTGTCGTCAAAGGGATGCACGACGCGGATGCCCGTATCGAAGCCCTTCTTCTCGGCGGTCTCGAGAGCGGCCACCGACGTGCCCATGCGCCGGCATTCGTCGGCGAAGGCTGCGAGCTCGGGATTGGTCTCGGCGGCTTTCTTGGCCAGCGGATGGTCGGCGGCGATCGCCATGAAGGAGGCGCCGAAGATCGTATCGGGCCGCGTCGTATAGACTTCGAGCTCGCCCTCGCCGTTGGGTGAAGTGCCCTCGGCGATCGGCCAGCGGATCAGCAGGCCTTCCGACCGGCCGATCCAGTTCGACTGCATGGTGCGGACCTTTTCCGGCCATTCGGTCAGCCCGTCGAGCGAATCGAGCAGGTCCTGCGCATAGTCGGTGATCTTGAAGAACCACTGCGTCAGCTCGCGCTGTTCGACCAGCGCGCCGGAGCGCCAGCCGCGCCCGTCGATGACCTGCTCGTTGGCGAGCACGGTCATGTCCTCCGGGTCCCAGTTGACCTTGGAGGATTTGCGCGTCACCAGCCCCTTGGCGACGAAATCGAGGAACAGCATCTGCTGGCGGTGATAATAATCGACGTCGCAGGTGGCGAATTCGCGCGTCCAGTCGATCGACAGGCCCATGACCTTGAGCTGCGCGCGCATCGTCGCGATGTTCTCATAGGTCCAGTCCTTGGGATGGACCTTGTTCTGCATCGCGGCATTTTCCGCCGGCATGCCGAAGGCGTCCCAGCCCATCGGGTGCAGTACGTTGAAACCCTTGGCGCGCTTGTAGCGGGCCACCACATCGCCCATCGTATAGTTGCGCGTGTGGCCGATATGGATGCGTCCCGACGGATAGGGGAACATCTCGAGCACATAATATTTCGGGCGCGGATCGTCGTTCTTCGTCTCGAAGAGCTTTTTTTCGTCCCAGGCTTTTTGCCACTTGGGTTCGGATGCGCGCGGATTGTATCGTTCGGTTGCCATCGGGTGTTTTTCACTTAAAAGCATGCGCGAAACCGCAGGCCGCAGCCTGGCAGTTCGCAAAATGTGGTCCGGGTGTTCACCATGGATTGCCGAACCCGTCAACTCCGGCAGCCCGAACCCCGACAAAATGCAGCAGGACGTGACATGGAAAAATCGGTCGAACAGCTCGCTTCGGTGAAGGAAAAGATCGCCGCCTCCGAGCGCGAAATCAGGCGCCCCGCGGGTTCCGTGACGCTGGTTGCAGTGTCAAAAACTTTCGAGGCGACCGAAATCCGCCCGGTGATCGAGGCCGGCCAGCGCGTCTTCGGCGAGAACCGCGTGCAGGAAGCGCAAGGCAAGTGGCCGGCGCTGAAGGAGGAATTTCCCAATCTCGAACTGCATTTGATCGGCCCGCTGCAATCCAACAAGGCCAAGGAAGCCGTAGCCCTGTTCGACGTCATCGAAACCGTCGACCGCGAAAAGATCGCCGCCGAACTCGCCAAGGAAATCGCCAGGCAAGGAAAAGCGCCAAAGCTCTACGTACAGGTCAACACCGGCTCCGAGCCGCAAAAAGCCGGCATCGAACCGAAAGAGGCCGTCGCCTTCGTCAAGCGCTGCCGCGAGGTTCACAATCTCGCGATCGAGGGCCTGATGTGCATTCCCCCCGCCGAAGAGAACCCCGGCCCCCATTTCGCGCTTCTCGAAAAACTGGCCCGCGAGGCCGGCGCAGAAAAACTGTCGATGGGCATGTCAGGCGACTACGAACTCGCCGTCGCCTTCGGCGCGACCTCGGTCCGCGTCGGCTCGGCGATCTTTGGTAGCCGGTAGATCACAAGCCAAAAAGATCGCCTCATCGTCATTGTAACGAAACGCGCCGTTCCTATATGGTTGATGTAATCCACATCATCAGGGGCGTCGTATGCGCTACAATCAACTTGGAAATACGGGGATGTTCGTCTCCGAACTTTGCCTCGGCACCATGACATTCGGGGCCGCTGGCGAAAATGCCCAGTGGGGCGCCATCGCCAGCCTCGACCAAAAAGGCGTCGATGAAATCGTCGGCCGTTCGCTGGCCGCCGGCATCAATTTCTTCGACACTGCCGACGTCTATTCCTTCGGCCAGTCCGAGCGCCTTCTTGGCCAGTCGCTGAAAAACCTCGGCGTCAGCCGAGAGAATGTCGTCATCGCCACCAAGGTCCACGGCCAGATGGGCGAAGAGCCGAACCAGCGTGGCTCCTCGCGCGGCCACATCATGGATTCGGTCGATGCCAGCCTCGAACGGCTGCAAACCGACCATATCGACCTTTATCAGCTTCACGGCACCGACACCGTGACGCCCATCGACGAGACGCTACGCGCACTCGACGATCTCGTCGCCAATGGCAAGGTCCGCTATGTCGGCGTGTCTAATTGGCAGGCTTGGCGCATCGCCAAGGCGCTCGGTATTTCCGAACGCAAGGGCTTTGCCCGGTTCGAGACTGTTCAGTCCTATTACTCCATCGCTGGCCGCGATCTGGAACGCGAGATCGTGCCTCTCCTCAACGAAGAAAAGCTAGGCCTGATGGTGTGGTCGCCGATGGCCGGCGGCCTGCTCTCCGGCAAATACGGGCCCGGCGCGCCCGGCAATGGCGAAGGCCGCCGCGCCAGCTTCAACTTCCCGCCGGTCAACGAGGACCGCGCCTGGGCGGCAGTCGCCGTCATGCGCGAGATCGCGGAGAAACATGATGTCAGCGTCGCGACGGTGGCACTTGGTTATGTCCTGGCGAAGCCATTCGTCATGAGCGTTATCATCGGCGCAAGCCGGATGGATCAGCTCGAGCAGAATCTTGCCTCCACCCAGCTCAAGCTTGACGCCGACGATCTCGCCAAGCTCGACGAGGTCAGCGCGCTTCCCGCCGAATATCCCGGCTGGATGCTCGAACGTCAGACCGCCGGCCGGCGCCCCGCGCCGTTCGTCACGAAGGACTGACCGATTTCGACGCAGGGTCCGCGCTTCGGCGCGGACCTAATGCAGCACGAACTCGCCGTTCACATTGCGCCATTCGTTCGGCGCGATCAGCTTGCGGTGCGTGTAGCAGACCGAGTGCAGCGGACCATCGAGCTTGGCCTTCCAGAATTCGATGAACCTGAACAGGCCCGGAAATTTCGGGGCCAGGTCATAGTCCTGCCAGATAAAAGTCTGCAGCACATGAGGGTGGTCGGGCATGTGATAGAGAAGCTGTGCCGTGGTCAGCCCGTAACCCTTCAGCATCAGTTCCAGTTCAGAAGTCTCACGCATGGCAATTCTCCCGCCTCAGCCGATCCTCCACAGTCACGATGATGCGACCCGATGATTAACCGGCTACTAACAGGCTATCACGATTCGCGTAATTTCATCTATGAAATCAAATGCTTGGCAGCCACACACAGCGAGTGCTGACAAGCCTACCGCATCGAAAGCCCATTTCCTGGCCGTGACGGCGCCCAAACCCTATGTCTAATATTGTCTGCGTCGGGGGAATGATATTAAGTCCGGCGAATTCCGCGCTACGAAGCGCAGCCGGCAGCGATCGACCGCCGGTCACTATGGGGAGAGAAAATGTCCGAGGTAAAAGTCCACCGCGTCCAGCCGGCGTGGAAGAAGAACGCGTTGATCGACAACGACACCTACCTGAAATGGTATGGCGACAGCGTCAAGAATCCCGACAAGTTCTGGGGCAAGCACGGCAAGCGCATCGACTGGTTCAAGCCCTATACCAAGGTCAAGAACACCTCGTTCACCGGCAAGGTCTCGATCAAATGGTTCGAGGACGGGCTGACCAATGTCTCCTACAACTGCATCGACCGCCACCTGAAGAAGCGAGGCGACCAGACCGCGATCATCTGGGAAGGCGACAATCCCTACGACGACAAGAAGATCACCTATAACGAGCTTTACGAGCATGTCTGCCGGCTCGCCAATGTGCTTAAGAAGCATGGCGTCAAGAAGGGTGACCGCGTCACCATCTACATGCCGATGATCCCGGAAGCGGCCTATGCGATGCTTGCCTGCACGCGCATCGGCGCCATCCACTCGATCGTCTTCGGCGGCTTCTCGCCTGACGCGCTGGCCGGCCGCATTGTCGACTGCGAATCGACCTTCGTGATTACCGCCGACGAGGGCCTGCGCGGCGGCAAGACCATCCCGCTCAAGGAAAACACCGACAAGGCGATCGACATCGCCGCCCGCAGCCATGTCAGGGTCAAGACCGTCGTCGTCGTGCGCCGCACCGGCGGCAAGGTCGGCTGGGCACCAGGCCGCGACGTCTGGTATCACGACGAGGTCGCCTCGGTTAAGCCCGACTGCAAGCCGGAAAAGATGAAGGCCGAAGACCCGCTGTTCATCCTCTACACCTCCGGCTCCACCGGCAAGCCGAAGGGCGTACTGCACACCACCGGCGGCTATCTCGTCTTTGCCTCGATGACCCACCAATATGTCTTCGACTACCATGACGGCGACATCTACTGGTGCACCGCCGATGTCGGCTGGGTCACCGGCCACAGCTACATCGTCTACGGGCCGCTCGCCAACGGTGCGACCACGCTGATGTTCGAGGGCGTGCCGAACTATCCTTCCGCCTCGCGCTTCTGGGATGTCGTCGACAAGCACAAGGTCAACATCTTCTACACCGCCCCCACCGCCATCCGCGCGCTGATGGGTGCCGGCGACGACCATGTGAAGAAGACCTCGCGCAAGTCGCTGCGCGTGCTGGGTTCGGTCGGCGAGCCGATCAACCCGGAAGCCTGGGAATGGTATTTCAATGTCGTCGGCAACAAGAAGGTGCCGATCGTCGACACGTGGTGGCAGACCGAGACCGGCGGCATCCTGATCACGCCGCTGCCCGGCGCTACAGACCTTAAGGCTGGCTCGGCGACGCGGCCCTTCTTCGGCGTCCAGCCACAGCTTGTCGACAATGACGGCAAGGTGCTGGAAGGAGCAGCCGACGGCAATCTGTGCATCGTAGACTCATGGCCGGGCCAGATGCGCACCGTCTATGGCGACCATGAGCGCTTCATCCAGACCTATTTCTCGACCTACAAGGGCAAATACTTCACCGGCGACGGCTGCCGCCGCGACGCCGATGGCTATTACTGGATCACCGGCCGCGTCGACGACGTCATCAACGTCTCGGGCCACCGCATGGGCACGGCCGAGGTCGAGTCCGCCCTGGTCTCCCACGACAAGGTGTCCGAAGCCGCCGTCGTCGGCTACCCGCACGACATCAAGGGCCAGGGCATCTACAGCTATGTCACCCTGATGAGCGGCGTGGAATGGTCTGAAGACCTGCGCAAGGAACTCATCGCCCATGTCCGCAAGGAGATCGGCGCCATCGCCTCGCCCGACAAGATTCAGTTCGCGCCGGGCCTGCCCAAGACGCGCTCGGGCAAGATCATGCGGCGCATCCTGCGCAAGATCGCCGAAGACGACTTTGGCGCGCTCGGCGACACGTCCACGCTTGCCGATCCGGCGGTGGTCGATGATCTCATCGAGAACCGGCAGAACAAGAAGGCGTAGGCGCCAGGCCTCCCCTCGATGGGAGGCTACCACGCAAGAATGCAGGCACCGTTGCAGATTTGCACTTGCGAAGCCGGGCAAAACGCCCCACCTTCGGATTGTGTTCAACAAACGAAAGGAGGTGATCCGATGTCGAGTGGTTTCGGTTTTCAGAGCGAGGGCTCAGCGGATTACCTTTCTGGAGAGCAGTCTCTCCTTTGAAGGTTTTGACGTGCAGCATGCGGCCCTGAGGGATCGCGGCTGACGCCACGCACTGGACGAAAGTCACGGGAAGGCCGCCTGCTTCGAAAGAAGCGGCGGCCTTTTCCGTTTCTGCGGCAATCCTCGCCAGGTCTATTTGGTCAAGGCTAGCGCCTCGATATTTCCGACGATCTGCTGGAAGGCCTGATCCAGTTCCGGGCCGCTCGACGTGTCGTAGAAATGCTTGAGGCTGCCACTGTCGGGCGTCGCGCAGTCACGCATGAGGTTGCGCGCTGAATCCGGCAATTTGAACCCAATCGTGAATATTTCAATTCCAGCCTTGCGCATCTCGGCGCACAGCTTTGTTGCATGCGGAATTGAGCGAGCGGCCGCGCCCGCACCATAAGCTTCCTGAACGGTCGCAGCACCGGCAAAGCCGAGATTGAACTCGCCGTCTGTCATCAGGATCGCGTATTTGGCAACCTTTTTATACGGGCCAGGCGCTGCCGATGTGGCGAGGACATTCTTCCATTTGTCGGACAGCATATACCAGGTCCACTGAACCCCGATATGCCCTCCCGTGCCGCCGTCGGCGACAAATTTTTCGATGGTATCGGTGAGGGTTTTCAGGTTTGCCGTCAACGGCACCACCGCAACTGTGGGACACTTCTCGCTTGGCAAATAATTGATATTTCCGTCGGTATAACCCCTGGCAAACGCTGTCAGGAGATAATCCCGATTGACCATGGCAACGTCGGGGCCATCGTCCGTATAAACGTATGTAGTTCCCCTGCGCTCCGTCGCGCAGTAGTCGCGTCCGGAGGAAGTCACGTTTCTCGGATCGGCGTTCGAAACGACCTTGCCGCGGTCTGCCTCATTCTTTTCGATATAAACCGCCTTCTCGGCGATTGCGGCGCCGACATTCACAGAATTCGCATAGGGAACAAGTGCGACACGAACCCGGTCGTTGAGGTTTTGTCCGCCTAGCAGCGCTTCCACCGCTCGCTTTGCCGCCTTCTGCAGATCACCAAGCTTGTCATCGGTACCGGCCTTTTTCATCGAGCCGGTCAGATCCAGCATCATCGCCACCTCGACCTTTACGTCGGAGTAGACTGCCGCCGACTCGCCGCCGACCCGCGGATCGCCAATGTTGAACATCGGGAATGCCAGCACGACATTGGCATGGGCCGTCGCCGTGAGCGTCCTCGCCGTCTTGTCGATGACGAGGTTATCGAGCACGAAACGGTCTTTCGTTGAGAATCGCGACGTGCTGTTGGCGCTTAGAAATGCCTCCACCATCTTTCGCGCGTCCTTCTCCTCGATCGTACCCGTGGTCAGGTCGCGCGCCGTCGAGGTCACAGCCGAATCGAGCGCGGACTGAAGGCTCGATTTCACGTTCAGCGACTGCGCCACATTGATGCCGAACCCTATCGTCAGAAGCACCACCGACATGGTTACCGCCGCCAGCAGGGTGAAATTGCCGCTTCTGTTATTCGCAAAATCGGATAGTGCCCGCGCCATACGCATGGTTTTCACCCCTCAGCCAAGAAACCCGAGAGGGTCGTAGCAGGAATTTCATCGAATCAGGTTTACAACCTGAAGTTCAATCTGCCCGACGGATATAAGCTTTTGATTTCGAACCGAATTGATCAATCCTGTGCTTAATCGCCGGTAAACCGGGCACTTCAATTGCACCAGCTTTCGCGCCGTCCGCCCCAATAGGGTCGCACAAGGCGTAGCGTCAGCAGGATTTTCACCACCGGAAGTATTCACTCCGGCCAGCGCGCGCCCATATTCGGAAATCAATGCAACGCCGCTCAGGAAAGCATCTGCGCATCGAAGGTGCGGTCGATGCCATGAGCCGGTGGCGTCGCCGGATAGCTGTCCTGCTCGTAGGTCCAGACCTTGAAGCCGGTCAGCGTGTGTGCGCCGAAGCTGTGCAGCAGCGGCACGTCGGTTGCGTCGCGCCCGCGCGCGATCGCCACGCGGCCAATGCGGCGCTTATTGTGGCGGGCGTCGAACGTGTACCATTTGCCGTCCAGGAAAACCTCGAACCAGGCGTTGAAATCCATCGGCGACGGGTCCGGTGGAATGCCGATGTCGCCGAGATAGCCGTTCACGTAGCGGGCCGGAATGTTCATGCAGCGGCAAAGCGCGATCGCAAGATGCGCAAAGTCACGGCACACGCCGACGCGCTCGTCATGCGCCTGCGCGGCGGTGCGTGTTGCACGGGCATAACCGTAGCCGAAGGACAGCCGGTTGTGGACATATTCGGTGATCGCCTGCACCCGCGCCCAGCCGCTTGGCACATGGCCGAACTGCTGCCAGGCGATGTCGCCGAGATGATCGGTCTCGCAATACCGGCTGCCTAAGAGATAGCCGATCACCTCGTCGGGCAGGTCCTGCACCGGCATTTCCTTGGCCAAGGCGTTCAACTCGTCCGGCTCGCCGCTGTCTTCGACCAGCGCGTCATAGAGGATACGAAAACCTCCCGCTGGCGCCATGAAACGGCGGCAGAGATTGCCGTGGACGTCCTCGTAAGTGTGATTTGGAACGCTTGGCGAGGTCAGCACCTTGGTCTGCCGCTGGATGTCGGCCTGCCGTTCCTTGCAGATTTCCAGCACCGATATCACCGGCATTGGTTGAGCGCATTCAATGGCTATCTCATAGCCTAGCCTTATCAGCATGGCGCTACCCCGCGATCTTGAGAAAAGATTTTTCCCTCAACGCACAATGCCGGCTATCGTTCCGGGGAGGAGACGGGCGAATGGGAGAGGATTGGCAAAAATCCCCTCTCCGTCTCGGCTTCGCCGAGCCACCTCTCCCCATTTCATGGGGCGAGGAACCGGCACTTGCGGAGGTCGCGGCATTGCAGAACTTGGGTTCCTCGCCCCGCTTGCGGGGAGAGGTGGCGCGCGAAGCGCGACGGAGAGGGGTCTTTTCCCTATGATCCCTATGACGCCACTCTCAAAAATCGCTCGCCAAACCCTTTATCTCCCAGTCGCCGTAGCGCACCGGTTCGTTGCCGCCGCGGCCGCCGATCTCGCGCGGCAGGGCGGACTCCTGCTTCCTGTAGGCCTGGCGTCGTGCTTCCGCTTCCTTCAGCGCGCGCTCGGCAGCCGGCGACAGCGCCTTGCGTTCAACAAGCTCTGCGGCGGCGTCATGCTCGGCCTTGCTATCGGACATTCTCGGACTCCCGCAGCGGATGATTGAAACCAGACCAATTCTTACCCATCATATAGCGAAGTTTTATCGCGTATCGACCCTTTCCTTGCGCGCGTTTACGGAGCCGACGAATGAACATCATGCGAACCGCAATGCTGCTGGCCTTCATGACCGCGCTGTTCATGGCTGTCGGCTACGCCATCGGCGGCTCGGGCGGCATGATGATCGCCTTCCTGATGGCGGCCGCCATGAACCTCTACAGCTACTGGAACGCCGACAAGATGGTTCTGCGCATGAACCATGCCGTCGAGGTCGACGAAAAGAACGCGCCCGAATATTACGGCATCGTGCGCGCGCTGGCCGAACGCGCCGGCCTGCCGATGCCAAAGGTCTATCTCATCGACAATCCGCAGCCCAACGCATTCGCCACCGGGCGCAACCCGCAAAATGCTGCCGTTGCCGCCTCCACGGGCCTGCTCGAGCGCCTGTCGCATGAGGAAGTGGCCGGCGTGATGGCGCATGAGCTTGCCCATGTCCAGTATCGCGACACGCTGACCATGACGATTACCGCGACCCTTGCCGGCGCGATTTCCATGCTCGGCAATTTTGCTTTCTTCTTCGGGGGAAACCGCGAAAACAACAATCCGCTCGGCTTTGTCGGCGTGCTTGTTGCCATGATCGTCGCCCCGCTCGCCGCCGGCATGGTGCAGATGGCGATCAGCCGGACGCGCGAATATTCGGCTGATCGACGCGGCGCGGAGATCTGCGGCAATCCGCTCTGGCTGGCATCAGCCCTTGACAAGATCGCCCGCAACGTCGAACGCATCCACAACCCCGATGCAGAGCGCAATCCCGCGATGGCTCCGCTTTTCATCATCAATCCTCTTTCCGGCGAGCGCATGGACAATCTTTTCTCGACCCACCCCGATACGGCGAACAGAATTGCCGCGCTGGAGGAGATGGCACGCCAGGGCATGGGCGGCAGCGGCGGCGCGCGCCCGGCTCCCGCGCCACGCAATCCCGAGCCGCGCGAAGCCGGTCCGTGGGGAGCACCCGCAAAACCCGCCGTGGAGGAAAAGCCGACGCAGCCGAATGCCGGACCATGGGGCCGCAATCCGACCGGGCCGAAAGGCAGATGGTCTTGACCGTGAACGACCGTAAGCGCTCGGGACCGAAACCATTCAGGCAATCGGAATACCAGAGACAAGAGGATGCGAATGCGCCCGGCCTCGCCGCGCGCAAGGCAGCGGCAAAGCTGCTGGCAGCCGTCATCGACGCAAAAACCTCGCTCGACGGCCTGACCGACCATGACAATGGCCATCCGCAGTTCAAGGCGCTCGACATGCGCGACCGCTCGCTGGTGCGGGCGATTCTCGCCACCGCATTGCGCTACCGCCGCACCATCGACAACCTGATCTCGGCGCGGCTGGAAAAAGCGCTGCCTGCCAACGCCACGGCGCTCTCCCACATCCTGCATGTCGCGGCAGCGCAGATCCTGTTCCTCGACATTCCCGACAGTGCCGCCGTCGATATCGCCGTCACCCACGCCAAGTCCGATCCGCGCACCGGCCGCTTTTCCGGCCTCGTCAACGGCGTGCTGCGCTCACTGGCGCGCGGCAAGGCCGAGGAACTGCCGGCCATGCTGGCAGAGACCGGTGATGCACCGGAATGGTTCCGCGCCCGGCTCGTTTCCGGCTACGGCGCGGATACCGCAAAGAAGATCCTCACCGCGCATCGCCTCGAAGCGCCGGTCGATTTCACGGTGAAATCCGATCCTGAAGCCTGGGCCGAAAAGCTCGGTGGCATCGTGCTCCCCACCGGCTCGGTGCGCGTCGAGCGGCTCGCCGCCAACGTGCCGGAGCTACCCGGTTTCGACGAGGGCGAATGGTGGGTGCAGGACGCCGCCGCAGCGCTTCCCGCGCGCCTTTTCGGCGATGTTTCCGGCCTGCATGTCGCCGACCTTTGCGCAGCGCCCGGCGGCAAGACGGCACAGCTGGCGCTTGCCGGCGCGCGCGTCACTGCCATCGACAGTTCGAAGAACCGGCTCGCCCGGCTGGAGAAAAACCTTCAGCGCCTCGGCCTGACAGCCGCGACCGTCCAGGCCGATATTCTCCGCTATGAGCCGGAAGAACTCTTCGATGCCGTGCTGCTCGACGCGCCCTGTTCCTCCACCGGCACCGTGCGCCGCCATCCGGACGTGCCATGGACGAAATCGCCTGCCGATATCGAGAAACTGGCCGATTTGCAGCAGCGCCTGCTTGCCCGCGCCGTCACTTTGGTGAGGCCCGGCGGGCGGATCGTCTTCTCCAACTGCTCGCTCGATCCGCTCGAAGGCGAAGCGCTTTATGAAGCATTCCTCGCGGCCACGCCCGGCGTTGCTGCCGATCCGGTCAAGCCCGGTGAGGTCGCAGGCGCCGACGCTTTCCTGACACCACAAGGCACATTGCGCACCACGCCGGCGGACATGGATATGGGTCGGCCGGAAGTTTCAGGGCTCGACGGATTCTTCGCGGCGCGCCTTACCCGAATTGGGTAGGCCGCAACTTATCCCCAGGCCGCACCGGTAGCGAAATTCAACTTCGCATAGAATCTTGAATCATATAACGTTCTCGCCGGGCGGACGTCTTTTTGGAGGAACTTCTTGTCGATTGCGGCAGGCAACACGACAGGCCTTTGGGCGCTCGTCGCCAAAGAGCTTTGGCGCAAGACCCGCCGCCGCTTGCGCGCCGGTCCGGTCTATCGCTGGCGCTATACCGGCCGCACGCCGGAGCGCGTGCTGATTGCACCGCCTGATCTGAGGCTCGCCGATCAGCAGGTCGCGCTGGAAATCTACTATGGCCGCTACCCGCTTTCAGGCCATCTCGTCGAGACCGGCGGCAAGTCGCCGTTCCAGATCGAGGTGCCCAATCGCGGCTGGCAGAAATCGCTGCACGGCTTCCGCTGGCTGCGCCACATGCGCGCCGCCAACACGGAGCTTGCCGCCGCCAATGCGCGTGCGCTTGTCTCCGACTGGATCGCCACCCATGGCGGCCGCATCTCCGGCGTCGCCTGGGAGCCGGCGACCAGCGGCAAGCGCATCATCGCCTGGCTGCAGCATTCTTCGGTCGTGCTGCAGGGTGCCGAATTCCCTTTCTACCGCGCCTTCCTGAAATCGCTGGCGCTGCAGATCCGCTATCTACGCTCCATGGCCCGCGAAATGCCCGATGGCGAAGAGCGCCTGCGCACCCGCATCGCGCTCGCCTTTGCTGCATTGTCGCTGCCCGCGCCGCAGGCGGCGTTGCGCACCGCCACGCGACATCTCGCCGACGAATTGAACCGGCAGGTCCTTGCCGATGGCGGCCACATTTCGCGCAATCCGATGGCGGTGCTGGAACTGCTTGCAGACCTGCTGCCGCTGCGCCAGACCTATGCCAACCAGGCCGAAACGCCGCCTGAAGCGCTGATCGGCGCGATCGACCGCATGCTGCCGGCGCTGCGCTTCTTCCGCCATCAGGACGGCACCATCGCCCGCTTCAACGGCATGGGCGTCACCATTCCCGACCGCATCGCCGCCATCATGCGCCATGACGACACAGCCGGCGCATCGCTGCTTCACGCTCCGCATTCAGGCTATGAGCGCCTGTCGATGGGCGGCACCACGGTGATTGCCGACACAGGCACTGCGCCGCCCAGCGAAGTCTCGGAAGCGGCACATGCCGGCTGCCTGTCCTTCGAGATGTCGTCGGGCCGGCAGCATTTCATCGTCAATGCCGGCATCGACGCCTATGGCGCGGAGGAATTCCGGCCGCTGGCGCGCGCTACCGCTGCCCACTCCACTGCATCGCTCAACGACACCTCGTCGGCGCGCTTCAGCCATTCGCCGCGCGTCAACGGCCTGCTCGGCTCGCCACTGATCGGCGGGCCGCGCCATGTGCCTTCGGAACGCACCGACAGCAAGGGCACGCAAGGCTTCGTCGCCAGCCATGACGGCTATGTCGCGCGCTTCGGCCTTTATCATGAGCGCGAAATGGCGCTGGCCGCCGATGGCGACATTCTGACCGGCATCGACCGTTTCCTTCGCTCCCGCGGCGCGCCGCCGCTGGACAATGGCCGCGATCTCGTCACCATCCGCTTCCACATCCACCCGGATATCGAACTTTTCCACGACGACAAAGACCGGCTGGTGCTGGCCGCACCCCACGCCGACAACTGGCTTTTCACCGCCGGCGAAATGACGCCGACAGTCGAGGAATCGATCTTCTTCGCCGGCCTTGGCGGGCCGCGCCACAGCCGCCAGATCGTGCTCTCCTACAAGGCGTCGCAGTTTCCCGAAATGCACTGGCAGTTCACGCGCACGCACTCGGCCGGTTACCCGCAGAATAACTGAACGGGCCTTTCGGCTGATTTTCTGTCCCTCGAAGCTTGATTTACCTTGCGTCTGTGCTAGGCCGCGCGCATCCGCCTCCCAAGCTCGAAAGGCCCGCTCCGACATGGCCGTCGCCTCCAAGAAAATCCCTGCACCCGATCTCGTTCCCGTCCGCCGCGCGCTGCTTTCCGTCTCCGACAAGACCGGCCTGGTCGACTTCGCGGCCGCGCTGGTCAAAGCCGGCGTCGAACTGGTCTCCACCGGCGGCACCGCCAAGGCGATCGCCGAGGCCGGCATCGCCGTGCGCGACGTATCGGAACTCACCGGCTTCCCCGAGATCATGGACGGCCGCGTGAAGACGCTGCATCCGTCGGTCCATGGCGCGCTGCTCGGCATTCGCGACGATCCCGACCATGCTCATGCCATGCGCGTCCACGGCATCGAACCGATCGACCTTGTCGTCGTCAACCTCTACCCGTTCGAGGAAGTCCGCCAGTCCGGCGCCGACTACGCCTCGATCGTCGAGAACGTCGATATCGGCGGGCCGGCGATGGTGCGCGCGTCCGCCAAGAACCACGCCTATGTCGCCATCGTCACCGACCCGGAAGACTACGCTCCGGTGATCAACGCGCTGGAGATGAACATCGGCAGCCTGTCCTTCGAGTTCCGCCAGAAGCTGGCCGCCAAAGCCTTCGCCCGCACTGCCGCCTACGATGCGGCAATCTCCGGCTGGTTCGCCGAGGCGCTAGCGATCGAGCACCCGACCTGGCGCGCTTTCGGCGGCAAGCTCGAAAACGTCATGCGTTATGGCGAGAACCCGCACCAGCAGGCCGGCTTCTACGTCACCGGCGAAAAGCGCCCGGGCGTCGCCACAGCGCGTCAGCTTCAGGGCAAGCAGCTCTCCTACAACAACATCAACGACACCGACGCGGCCTTCGAGCTGGTCGGCGAGTTCGACCCAGCCGGTTCTGCGGCAGTGGCTATCATCAAGCACGCCAACCCCTGCGGCGTCGCCGAGGGCGCATCGCTGAAGGCCGCCTATGCCAGGGCGCTGGCCTGCGACCCGGTCTCGGCCTTTGGCGGCATTGTCGCCGTCAACCGCCTGCTCGACGCGGAAGCGGCGGAAGAGATCGTGAAAACCTTCACCGAGGTCATCATCGCACCCGATGCCAGCGAGGAAGCGCAGGCGATCATCGCGGCCAAGAAGAACCTGCGCCTGCTCGTCACCGGCGGCCTGCCCGACCCGCGCATGGCGGGCGTCATGGTCAAGTCGGTCGCCGGCGGGTTGCTGGTGCAGTCACGCGATAACGCCGTGGTCGATGGGCTCGAGCTCAAGGTGGTGACGAAGCGCGCGCCGACCGCGCAGGAGCTGACCGACCTGAAATTCGCCTTCCGCGTCGCCAAGCATGTGAAGTCGAACGCCATCGTCTATGTCAGGGATGGTGCGACGGTAGGCGTCGGCGCGGGCCAGATGAGCCGGGTCGATTCGGCGCGCATCGCCGCCCGCAAGGCGCTGGACGCAGCTGAGGCGGCAGGCCTTGCCGAGCCGCTGACCAAAGGCTCCGTCGTTGCCTCGGATGCCTTCTTTCCCTTCGCCGACGGGCTTTTGTCGGCCATCGAAGCCGGCGCCACCGCCGTCATCCAGCCCGGCGGCTCGATGCGCGACGATGACGTGATTGCGGCTGCGGACGCGCATGGCATCGCCATGGTGTTTACCGGCGTGCGGCATTTCCGGCATTGAGCCGCCCTCACCTTCTCCACTTGTGGGAGAAGGTGGATTGGCGCGCAGCGCCAAGACGGATGAGGGGTGTTGGACGGAGCGCCAGGCTGGAACACCCCTCATCCGCCTTCGCTACGCTCAGGCACCTTCTCCCACAAGGGGAGAAGGAAGGCGCGGCTACCCCTCCACCTTGTCCGCCGGATAGGGCGTCGGCCACAGCACAGCCATGCCGACCACCAGAAACAGCAGGATCATCGCCATGCCCAGCCGCGGCGAGCCGCTGAGCGCCGTCACCGTCGCCACCAGAAAGGGCGCAGCGAAGCTCGTCGCGCGACCGGCCAGCGCATAGATGCCGAAATAGCGCCCCGCTTCCTCGGCAGTGACGCTGCGCGCCAGATAGGAGCGTGACGAGGCCTGAACCGGGCCGAAGGCCAGCCCGATCAGCAGACCGAACAGGATATAGGCCTTTTCCGCCGGCGTGCCGAACAGCCCGCCCGTATCGGCGCCCGGCAGCATCAGCGCGCCGAACAGCGTGAACCCCGGACCGGTCGAAACGATGCCCAGCGTCGCGATGGTCAGGAACACCAGCGAAATCATCACAACCGTCTTGGAGCCAAACGCCGTATCGAGCCGCGCCGCGATCCAGCAGCCGAAGATCGCGACGACATTGAGGATGATGCCGAAAACGCCAATCTCGGTGATGGACCAGCCGAACATAGCCGCAGCGAAGACGCCGCCCAGGCCGAGCACGGCGTTGACGCCGTCCTGGTAGATCATCCGCGCCACCAGAAAGCGCAACACGCCGCTGCGCTGGCGCACCTCGCCCAGCGTCGATTTCAGCTCGGCGAGGCCCTCGCGCACGGCAGGGCCGATCGGCTTGCCCTTGGCACCGTCGGGCGTAAAGAAGAACATCGGCAGGATGAAGATGAAGTACCACAGCGCCGAAAGCGGCCCGGTCGCGCGCGCATCCTCGCCGAGCTTCGGATCGAGACCGAACAGCGGATCGACGCCGATGATCGTCTTGCCCGTCTCCTGAGAACCGGCAAGCATCGTCACCACGAAGATCAGCGCAATCATGCCGCCGAGATAGCCGAGCCCCCATGCAATGTTGGAAATCTTGCCGATCTCAGCCTTGGAAACGAGGCGCGGCATCATCGAATCGTTGAACACAGTGGAAAATTCGGCGGCAACCGAAGCCAGTGAAAAGAGCAGGATCACCGGCACCAGCGGCGAACCGGGTGCGGCAAACCACAGCCCGCAGAGGCTTGCGATCTTGATCGCGGCGAAGAAGGCGATCCATGGTTTGCGCGGGCCGGTCTGGTCGGCAATCGAGCCGAGCACCGGCGACAGGATCGCAATGACGAAGCCGGCGGCGGCGATGCCGTAGCCCCAGGCCGCCTGCCCCATGGCCGGGTCGCTGGCCATGCGCGAGACGACATAGGGGCCGAAGATGAAGGTGGTGACCACGGTGAAGAACGGCTGCGCCGCCCAGTCGAAGAACATCCAGCCCCAGATGCCGCGACCGGAGGCGCGCTGAACTGTCACGTCGGCCATATTTCCTCCACCCGCCTGCGTCGCGTTTTAGGCTGGCGCCATGTCTGCATGTTTTTGGGAGTCGTGCAAAGGGGAGACTGCCTGCGCCGGAAATTCCTTGTCGGGCAATGAGCGTTTGCCTCACGCCTGCGGCGCGTAAACTACGCATAGAGCAGCGATGCCGCGCAGCCTGTGCTCGCCAAGCGGGATCAGGGCTTGCGTTGCTTCCGCCGCAAACGCGCCCGAGAGCAGCACCGAGCGACCGAGCGGCCGGCACAGGCCCTCCAGCCTGCTGACGAGGTTCACGGCAGGGCCGATTGCGGTGAAATCCAGCCGGTCAGCGGTGCCAATATTGCCCCACAGCATCTCGCCTATGTGAAGCGCGGTGCCGAAGGGCAGAGGCGCCAGACCTTGCGCGGCGCGGGTGCGATCGAGGTGATCCATGCCGGCGCGCGCTGCGGCAACCGCGCGTAGCGCCGCATCGCAAGCGGTAGCAGCGTCGCGCTCGCCGATCGGGAAGATCGCCAGAATGCCGTCGCCAATGAACTTCAGCACCTCGCCGCCGAAGGCATGAACCGCGCCGGCGATGCGGTCGAACCAGGCGTCGAGCGCTACGATCACCTCCCTCGGCGCGGTCGTTTCCGACAGCTCGGTGAAGCCGCGCAAATCGGCATAGAGCAGAGCTGCGCGGATCGTCTCGCCGGGCTCGCGCCGCAGCCGGCCGGCCAGCACCTGTGCGGCGCTGCGCCGGCCGAGATACGTTTCGAGCAGCACGGCAAGCGTCGAGCGGGCAGCAAGCACGGCAAGCGGTGCTGCGGCAAAGCGGGCGACCTCGCGCAGCAGTTCCAGGTCAGGCTCGCGGAATGGCCGCGTCGCTGCCCAGCCAAGCACGGCACCATCGGGGGCACTGCCGGCGAAATCCTCCTGCACGGCTTCGGTGCCGAGTTGCACCAGCCAGTCGCGTCCGACATTTGCATGATCGGCAGCCCCGGCGAGGCCGAAGCCAAGCGCCTCGATGACCTGTCCGCTATCGGCGCGCCACAACCATGTGCGCCGCGCGATGATCGGGTGCGGCGCTGCCTGGGTGAGCGCGCCACCCGCTAGCGGCAGCCCGTCGGCCACAAGCCGTGCGGCAAGCTCGGTGAGGAAGGCATCGGCCCCGGGCAGGCCGATCGCCTCGTCGACGAGAAACGACAGAGCGGAGCGAAGTTGCATGGCCGCCATCATGCAATGGTGTCAGGCGCATGTCATGAGGCGGCGGGCGCTTTCTTGCGCCGCATGCCGATTGGGCTACAGTGCAGCCATTGCGCCCGAGCCGGAGGAGGCTTACGATGGCCGAGACGCTTCGCATCGAGATCCAGATCGCAGCCCCGCAGGCGACGGTCTTTGCCTTCCTCACCGATCCCGACAAGATCTCGCGCTGGATCGGCCCGGCAACCACCGAAGCCCGTCCCGGTGGCATCTATCTCGTCAGCGTCGGCGACAAGCACATCGCCCGCGGCCAGTTCACCGAAGTGATCCCGATCCACCGCCTCGCCTACAGCTTCGGCTGGGAAGCGCGTGAGGAGATGCCGCCTGGATCTAGCCTGGTCGAGATCGATCTCGTCGAGAAGGATGGCGGCACCCTGGTGCGTTTCACCCATAGCGGGCTGCCAGACGAGAACGAGCGCGCCAGCCATGAAAAGGGCTGGAAGCACTATCTGCGCAGGCTGTCGATAGCCGCCGCCGGCGGCGATCCTGGCTCGGACACGTCACCCGAAGCGTAAGCCCTTCGCATCGGCATAGCGGCCTCCAGCCGGTGTTTGGCCATCATTGCCTGCCGGCCAATTCCCTGCAGTTGGTGCTATTCCCGGCAGGAAATCCCCGCTTGCTATTGGCCATGATCGGCGTACCGTCCATTCGTGACCAGCAATCGAAACGGGCGCTGGTTCTTGAGAGAGATTACCGCGCTTTCGCCCTCATCGAAGGAGAAAGCCATGACCAATCCTCATGATTCTCATTCCGGAAGTTTTCATCCCGCAAATCTGGCGCTGGTGAATCGTGTCGTGGGAAAGGTTCTCCAATGGCACGGTCTTAGCGAAAAGGGCCCGGATGCCGCCTATATTGGCGGCCGCGCCTTGCTGCTGTTTGACACCGGCGTTGTTCATGAAGAAGCACTTTTCAAGAAATTGAGACGCGAACCGCTGCCCAGGCGCTCCCATCGGGCATTTTCCGATCTGGTAAGATTGGATCAGCGCGAATGGCGTCAGCGAGGCATCAGAACGAATGGCGAGGCCTCTTCGTGACGATTATGGTGTCCCCAGATGACCTGAAGCGCGAAGTCCAGGCCGCATTGGCTGATCTGAGGGAATGCGAGGCGGAGCTTCACAAAGGTGAAGCCAGCAAGGCCGCAGACGTCATCAGAAATACGATTTCCCGGCTGGAAGGGCTGTTGCACATAGCCCAGCACGTGCAGCGCTCCTAGAAAATAGAAGCCGTTCTGGCGACACCTGAGAGACCGGATTGCGGCCGGCCCCGATTACGAAGTGAATTTGAAGGCCAAACTCAAGATCATGGCGCTTCCCGTGAAGCTTGACCAGATTCGCTGACGGAGATGCTGCGCACTCGGCATGAGCAGCTGGAGATGCTGGCGAAAGCCCGTCGAGACGAGGCAACCGGGCGTGCAACACGAGCCCAGGCCAGTGAACGGCCACACAAAATAGACTGCGTGCGGCCTTCACATCCCCGTCAAATCGCTCATCAGCCCGGATGCTACGGACAGCCGCGACACGGTGATGTCGCCGCCTTCCGTCAGCCCCTGCAGGCGCTCGCGGATGATCGCTATGCGTGCGCCGCCGGCATCGAGCCAGGCTGTGACGGGATCGGCCGCCTTGCCGAAGCCGGTGAGTGCTGCAACCGCGATGCCGCGCCTTGCCGTATCGATCGTGTCGGTCGCCCGTGACAGCGCCAGCCCGTCATAATAGTCGGATGGCGTGATCGCGCGCGCCGCGTCCTCGATGCGGGCGATGCGGAAGGCGTCGCTGACGCCGAAGAAGGCCTTTGCAGCGGCCACGATATCGGCCTTCGCCGTGCGGGCAACCAGCGCGATATCGGGAATGAGTTCGGCGACATCCGTCTGCGCCAGCCGCTCGGCCAGCCCCTCCGGTGCGCCTGCAGCAATGAAGCCGAGCCGCTTTTCTTCCAGCCTTGCCTTGTTGAAGGCCGGCAGCAGCGAGGAAAGTTTCGGCTCCAGCGCCTTGCGCGCCTCGGTCAGCTCGGCGATCTGCTGGTCCACCGCGCCGTCGCCCACGCCGTGCCTGAGGTACCAGCCGCATGCCACGAAGATAAGCCGGCCAACGGCCTGGTAGAGGTCGAGCTGCACCTGTCCGTCGATGCGGTTGTCGAGCGCGTCGATATCGCGATAAAGCGCCGGCAGGCCGAAGCCCGCCCGCACAACTGTGAAGGCCCGCACGACATCAGCCGCCGTGCTTCCCGTCGCTTCCTGTAGACGGTTGACGAAGGTCGGCCCGCCGCGATTGATCAGGTCATTGGCCAGAACGCGGGCGATGATTTCGCGCCGCAGCCGGTGAGTGCCGATTTCGGCGGCGTATTTCTTCGCCATCCTGTCGGGGAAATACCCCATCAGGTCGCGCTCGAAATGCGGATCGTCGAGCAGGTTGCTGGAGACGATGTCGGAAAACAGCACGATCTTGGCATAGGCCAGAAGCACGCCAAGCTCGGCCCGGGTCAGCGGCTCGCCACGCTTTTCGCGCTCAGTGAGGGCTGCCGGTGAAGGCAGCGTCTCGACGGTCCGGTCGAGCAGGCCCCGCGCTTCCAGAGCGCTCATGAAGCGGCCCTGATAGGCAATGTCGGCCAGCCCGCGCTTTCTCTGCAGCGAAAGCGACAACGTCTGCTGATAGTTGTTGGAAAGCACCAGCGCGCCGACCTCGCTGGTCATCTCGGCGAGCAGCTTGTTGCGTGCCGGCCGCCTCAGCGATCCCTTGCGCATGGCAGAAGCCAGCGCGATCTTGATATTGACCTCGACGTCGGACGAATTGACGCCGCCGGAATTGTCGATGGCGTCCGAATTGCACATGCCGCCAAGCAACCCGAACTCGATGCGCGCGCGCTGCGTCGCACCCAGATTGGCGCCCTCGCCAATAACCTTCACCCGCAATTGCGCGGCGGTGACGCGGATCGTATCATTGGCGCGGTCGCCGACTTCCTGGTTGCTCTCGCCGGCCGCCTTCACATAGGTGCCGATGCCGCCGAACCACAACAGGTCGGCCTCGGCCTTGAGGATGGCGTTCATGATCTCGTTGGGCGAAGCGGTCGTCTTGTCGAGGCCGATCGCCTTAGCCGCCGCTGCCGGCAACGTAATCGACTTCTGGCCGCGCGAAACGATGATGCCGCCAGGCGACAGCTTCGTCTTGTCATAGTCCTGCCAGCTCGAGCGCGGCAGGTCGAACACGCGCTTGCGCTCGGCAAAGGAGGCCGCCATGTCCGGATCGGGATCGATGAAGATATCGCGGTGGTCAAAAGCCGCGATCAGCCGCGTCTGCTCCGAAAGCAGCATGCCATTGCCGAAGACGTCGCCCGACATGTCGCCGACGCCGACGACGCTGAACGGCGAGGTCTGGATATCGCGGTTCATCTCGCGGAAATGCCGCTTCACCGCCTCCCACGCACCCTTGGCGGTGATGCCCATCTTCTTGTGGTCGTATCCGGCCGAACCGCCGGAAGCGAAGGCATCATCAAGCCAGAAGCCGTGCGCCTCGCTGATCGAATTCGCCGTGTCGGAGAAGGTCGCGGTGCCTTTGTCGGCGGCGACGACGAAATAGGGATCATCGGTGTCGCGCCTTATCGTGCTTTTCGGCGGCACCACCATGTCGCCATCGAGATTGTCGGTGATCGACAGCAGGCTGGAGACGAAATTGATATAGGCGCTCTTGCCCGCCTCGAACACAGCCTCGCGCGTTCCGCCGACAGGCGAGCGCTTGGGAAAGAAGCCGCCCTTGGCGCCGACCGGCACGATCACGGCGTTCTTCACCTGCTGCGCCTTTACCAGCCCCAGCACCTCGGTGCGGTAGTCCTGCGCCCGGTCCGACCAGCGCAGACCGCCGCGCGCAACCGGGCCGAAGCGCAGATGCACGCCCTCGACCTCCGAGCCATAGACGAAGATTTCGCGCCACGGCCGTGGCTCCGGCAGGCCGTCGACATTGCGCGAATCGAGCTTGATCGCCAGCGACTGGCCCTTTTCCCTAATGCCGGCAACGAAATGATTGGTGCGCAGCGAGGCTTCGATCAGATTGGCGTAGCGCCTGATGATCGTGTCGTCATCGATGTTCGGCACCTGCTCCAGCGCGTCCTTGATCGCAGCCTTCAGGTGCTTGGCAGTAACGTCGCCATCCTTGGCCTTGGGGTCGAAGCGGGCGACGAAGAGGTCAAACAGTGCGCGCGCGATCTGCGGGTAGCGGTTGAGGGCGGCGGCAATGAAATCCTGGCTCTGCGGAATACCGGCCTGCTGCAAATAACGGCCATAGGCGCGCAATATGCCGATGGACGTCGACGGCAGCGCCGCCGTCTGGGCGAGCGCGTTGTAGCCGTCATTGTCGGCGTCGCCGCGCCACACCGACAGGAACACCTCCTCGAACAGCGCGCCGCCATCGGAAAGGTCGATCGGCTTGCCGAAGGAATTTTCCAGATCCATGTCGTGGACGAAGACCATGCCGGCCGCCTCGTCGCCGACCTCGAAGGTGCGCTCGCTGATCACCCGGAAGCCGGTGTTTTCCAGTACCGGCACACGCCGCGACAGCGCCACCGGCGCGCCGTAATGATAGATTTTCAGCGCCGCCTGCTCCGGGCTCTGCCCAGCGTGGCGGTAATAATCGATGGCGATCGGGCTTTCGGCGCTGAGCGATGCGATCTGCTGCGCATCGACCAGCGCCTCAGCCGGGGTGAAACTGTTGCGGTAGCTCTCGGGGAAACGGTTGGCGATCGCGGTCAGGCCGGAATCCGCGCCGGAAGTCGCAGCAGTCTCCGCCATCGCGTCTTCCCACGTCCGCACGATGTCGCGGATCGCCGCTTCGATCGTCTTCTGCTCGACCTTGGGCGTCTTGCCGCCGGAGCGGCCGATGATGAAGTGGACACGCGCCAGCCCGCCTTCCGGGAAGGCCGGATAATAGGCCGAGACGCGTCCTTCGAACACGGTCTTTAGATAAGCGCCGATCTTCTCGCGCGCCACCGAATCGTAGCGGTCGCGCGGCACGAAGACCAGCACCGACACGAAGCGGTCGAACTGGTCGACGCGCACCAGCGCCCGCACGCGCGGCCGCTCGACCAGGCCGAGGATCGCCTCCGAATGCTTGCGCAGCGTCGGCACGGCCACCTGGAACAGTTCGTCGCGCGGATAGCTCTCCAGCACGTTGATCAGTGCCTTGCCGGAATGATCGGCCGGGTCGAAGCCGGACTTGGTGACGACCGTCTGCGCCTTGGAGCGCAGATAGGGAATCTTCATCACCGAGCGCGTATAGGCAGACGATGTGAACAGGCCGACCATGCGCAACTCGCCGGCAAGCCGGCCTTTGGCGTCATAGGTTTTCACCCCGACATAGTCGAGATAGATGCGCCGGTGCACCACCGACTTGGCATTGGCCTTGGTGACGATCAGCGGATCCGGCCCGTGCAGGAAGGCGCGGATTTCCGGCGTCGTCGTGTTGTCGCCGTCGATCTCGCGGCGCAGCACCATCACGTCGGGATCGCGCAAGATGCCAAGCCCCGGCTTGCCGGCGCGGTCGAGCGTGCCGCTCTTCTCGCCGCCGGTGTAGCGGAACTCGCGCATGCCGAGGAAGGTAAAATTGTCGTCGCGCAGCCATTCGAGAAAAGCGATCGCTTCCGTCACCGCATCCTTGTCGAGCGGGATCGGCGCATAGCGGAATTCGGAGATAGCCTGGTCCAGCCGCGCCAGCATCGGCTTCCAGTCGTTGACGGCATCGCGCACCTGCGAAAGCACGCGCTTCAGCCGCTCTTCCAACCCCTTGGCCTGATCCTCGCTCAGCGCGCGGATGTGAACGTGGATGACGCTCAGCCGGTCGGCGCCCTGGTCGCCCTTGCCCGCACCGCCCTCACCCAGTATCGCCTCGACGCCGCCCTTGCCGTGCTTCACGGCGATGACCGGATGGGTCACGAAGGCAGGTTCGCCCGCCGTGTCGGTGATTTCACCCAGCACCGAATCGAACAGGAACGGCATGTTGTCGTTGACGACGGTGACGACGGTCAGCGGCCTGTCGCCGACAGACACGCCGGCATCGCGGTCGATGGCGACGACGCATTCGCCCTTCTTGTGCTTTGCCACCGCGCGGCCGGCCAGTTCGGCGGCCTTGGCGAGTGCCGTCGCCTCATAGGCGGCGACGTCTTCGGCAGGCGCACGGGCCAGAAGATAATCCGCCAGCTGAACGGATCTGTCGGCGGTCTTTGTCGTGGCAACCTTCTTGGCTGGAGGAGCTTTTTTCGCTGCGGTTCTGGATTTGAGACCGGATGCCATGGAAATCTCCCCCGTCATATTCTTTTGCGACTATCGTAGCAGATGAACCGCGTTTGGCGACATGCCATCAACGCAAAATGCGAACTTCTTATGAAGGGCAGATGACGCGGGATCGGCGACAGAATTACGGCACTGGATTTGAAAATTACAGCATCCTAGCTTCACAGTGTCGAATTGAACGACAACGGCCTCTGGGCGAGGGTAAATGACGATAGATGACTCAGGGCGCTGGTGGGTCGGAAGCCAGTCCGGCGATATCCGGCCCTATTTGGAAGCCTATGCGGACGCATATGAAGTCGACGAATTTGGGCTATGCGGATGCAAATGCGGCTCGGAAAAATTTCTTCTGAAAACAAACGAGGATGCCGCCCAAAAAACATGCGCCGACTGCGGTCAGGAGAGCTTCATTTGCGACAGCGAAGAATATTGGGATGAGGCAAGCGCTGACGGTTACGTTTGTACTGAGTGCAACTCGGAACAAGCAAATATTGGGGTTGGCTTCTCACTTTATCCGGACCGCGAGGCAATACGTTGGCTCTACCTCGGCGTGCGGTGTGCCTCATGCGGAGTGCTGGGTTGTATTGCCGGATGGAAGATAGGCTACTCACCATCGCTGCATTTGATCGAAAGCGTTTAAGCCAATCATTCGGCCATCATTGTTGATTGGCTTATTTCGGTGATCTCTAAAATAATGATCGTGGTGCCGGCGCTTGTCGGCCGGCGCCGGCGTGGCGGGGTTCCCAACGGACAAGATGGGAGGACTGGCATGGCGAAATTTCTCTACGTCTATCATGGCTCCGGAAAGATGCCGGAAACCGAAGCCGAGAAGAAGGAAGTGATGGACGCCTGGACCGGCTGGTTCGGTAGCCTGGGCGCGGCGGTGGTCGATGGTGGCAATCCTGTCGGCATGTCGAAAACGGTGCTGCCCGGCGGCAAGGTCGAGAACAATGGCGGCTCGAACCCGACCGGCGGCTATTCAATCATCGAGGCGAAAGACATCGACGATGCCGCCAGCAAGGCCAAGGGCTGCCCGATCCTGTCGGCGCCCAACTGCAGCATCGAGATCGCGCCGATCATCGAGATGAGCATGTAGTTTCGGCAGTTATCGCGCCGCGATTGCGGCGGCAGCACCCGCCATGGTCGTGGCGCTGACGCGGTTGGCGATCTTCATGGCGCGCTGGCTTTTCAGCAGCCGGCGCGCTTGCGCGGCTGCGATGACCCAGGCGATGTCTATGGCGACCAGCACTATTCCCATGGTCAGCGTCAGTTCGACCCAGCCGACGACGCTGACCGAGGCGAGGTCGATGATGGTCGGCAGCAGCGCCAGATAGAACATCATGATCTTTGGGTTGCCGAGCGTCACGGCCATGCCGGCGAAGAACAGTTTTACGGGCGAATCCTCGCGCGGCATCTCGCCGTCGCGCACCGCGACAGGGGCCGTCCACATCTTCCAGGCAAGGTAAGCGAGATAGGCCACGCCCGCCCATTTCACGATAACGAAGGCGAGATGAAAGCTCTGCGCCACGACGGCGAGCCCGAACACCGCCAGCGACAGCCAGATCGCCTCGCCGATCCACATTGCGGCCAGGAAGGGCAGCACATCGCGAAAACCCTTCGAGATCACCCGCGCGACAAGTGCCGCAACGCTGGGACCGGGCGAGCCAGCGGCGACCAGCAGCGCGCCTGCGAAGATGAGAAGGGATGTGGGTTCCATGGATGATCCTCCGGGCAAGGCGTCGGAGAATATGCCGATTGCGGATGAAGCGCACCAGCGTTTTCTCCCCCCTTGAGGGGGAGATGGCGCAAAGCGCCAGAGGGGGTCGGTCAAGGCAGCGCTGGACACAAAGGAGCGTCGAGCACTGCCGCAGCGACCCCACCCGGCCCTACGCTAGGGCTCCGGGCGTTCGTCACTCGAAAAGCCAAATCGTTGGCTTTTCGTTCGCTTCGCGAACCGCTCCTCACCCCCTCAAGGGGGAGGGTGAATTCAGTGCTTAAGCAGCCCCTGCCGTCTTCGATGACTTCTCGAAGCGCTTGCGCTCGTTCGGGTCGAGATAGAGCTTGCGCAGGCGGATGGTCTTCGGCGTCACTTCGACCAGTTCGTCGTCCTGGATCCAGGCCAGAGCACGCTCCAGCGTCATGCGGATCGGCGGGGTCAGCTTGACGGCCTCGTCCTTGCCGGCGGCGCGGATGTTGGTCAGCTTTTTGCCCTTCAGCACGTTGACCTCGAGGTCGTTGTCACGGCTGTGGATGCCGATGATCATGCCTTGATAGACCTTGACGCCGGCTTCGATGACCATCGGGCCACGATCTTCTAGGTTCCACATGGCAAACGCCACCGACTCGCCCTGATCGTTGGAGATCAGCACGCCGTTGGTGCGGCCGGGCAGCTCGCCCTTGTAGGGCTCGTAGGCATGGAATAGGCGGTTCATCACTGCCGTGCCGCGCGTGTCGGTGAGCAGTTCCGACTGGTAGCCGATCAGGCCGCGCGTCGGCGCGTGGAAGACGATGCGCTGGCGGTTGCCGCCGGAGGGGCGCAGTTCGACCATTTCGGCCTTGCGCTCCGACATCTTCTGCACGACGACGCCGGCATGTTCTTCATCGACGTCGATGACGACTTCTTCGACCGGCTCCAGCAATTCGCCGTTTTCGCCCGTCTGCATGACGACGCGCGGACGCGACACGGCAAGCTCAAAACCTTCGCGGCGCATCGTCTCGATCAGAACGGCCAGCTGCAATTCGCCGCGGCCGGATACGAAGTAGGAGTCCTTGTCCGCCGATTCCTCGATCTTCAGCGCAACATTGCCTTCCGCTTCGCGCAGGAGGCGGTCGCGGATGACGCGGCTGGTCACCTTGTCGCCTTCGGTGCCGGCAAGCGGGCTGTCATTGACGATGAACGACATGGTGACGGTCGGCGGATCGATCGGCTGGGCATGCAGCGGCTCGGTCACGGCCGGATCGCAGAAGGTGTCGGCGACGGTGCCCTTGGAAAGACCGGCAATGGCTACGATGTCCCCTGCCTGCGCCTCGTCGATCGGCTGGCGCTCAAGCCCGCGAAAAGCAAGGATCTTCGATACGCGCCCGGTCTCCACGACCGTCCCGTCATTGTGCAGCACCTTGACCGGCTGGTTCGACTTCAATGTACCAGACTCGATGCGCCCGGTGATGATGCGGCCGAGAAACGGATTGGCTTCGAGCAGCGTGCCGATCATGCGGAACGGGCCGGGGTGGACCGTCGGTGCGGGCACATGCTTGAGGATCAGGTCGAACAGCGGCGCCAGGCCCTGGTCTTTCGGCCCCTCCGGGTTTTCCGACACCCAGCCATCGCGGCCCGAACCGTAGAGGATCGGGAAGTCGAGCTGCTCGTCGGTGGCGTCGAGTGCGGCGAAGAGATCGAACACCTCGTTGACGACCTCGACATGGCGCGCGTCGGGGCGGTCGATCTTGTTGATGACGACGATCGGCCTGAGCCCAACCTTCAGCGCCTTGCCGACGACGAACTTGGTCTGCGGCATCGGGCCTTCGGCAGCGTCGACCAGCACGATGGCCGAATCCACCATCGACAGGATGCGTTCCACCTCGCCGCCGAAATCGGCGTGGCCGGGCGTATCGACGATATTGACGCGCGTGTCCTTCCAGTCGACCGAGGTCGCCTTGGCAAGGATGGTGATGCCGCGTTCCTTTTCGAGATCGTTCGAATCCATCGCGCGTTCGGCCACGCGCTGGTTTTCTCGGAACGAGCCAGCCTGCTTGAGAAGCTGGTCGACAAGGGTTGTCTTCCCATGGTCGACGTGCGCGATGATCGCGATGTTGCGAAGTTTCATGTTTTCACTCGGGAGGGTTGCGGGCACAGCCTGGCGACGCGCCGCGTTTCATTTGCGCGCGCTCTTACATGGTTTTTCGCAATTGCGAAAGGGGGACGGCGCAGGGCAGCCATGCAAGGCGCGGTTTCGTGGCGTTTTCCAGCCCGGATAACCGCGAATTGACCGGAAGTGACGGCAGGCGCTTATTGACTGTAAAGCACGCAGCCTTAAACCCTGTGTTCCAGGCGAGGAGCGAAACAACAGCATATGGCCGCACCGCAATTATCGCAGGCCCCGGTAAGAAGACTACTTTCCGACAGGAATTTGCGGACAGCGCGGCTCGTCTCCGGCATGGTGCTGATGTCATTCGTCACCATGCATCTGATGAATCATGCACTCCTGCTGATCTCGCTGCCGGCGGCGGAGACCATGCGTCCTTGGTTCCTGCTGATCTGGCGCAATCCTCTGGGTACTGTCGCGCTCTATGGCTCGGTGTCCGTCCATTTCGCGCTGGCGCTGCTCTCACTCTACCGCAAGCGCGGGCTCATCATGCCGATGCGCGAGATATTCCAGATCGTTCTCGGCTTCGCCATTCCGCTGCTGATTGCCGAACATGTCATCGGAACGCGGGTTTTTCACACATTGACCGGCGTCGAGGACAGTTACCGATATGTCCTGCGAACGCTCTGGGTTGCCTCTCCCATAGGTGGGGTGAGGCAGTCCGTCGCCACGATCGTAATATGGGTGCATGGCTGTCTCGGCCTTTATTTCTGGCTGCGTTACCGCCATTGGTACCCGCGGGTCGCGCCCTGGCTGCTGATTGTCGCCGTGCTTGTTCCGGTACTGGCGCTGCTCGGCTTCGTCGAAGGCGGCAGGACCATCGCTTCGATCGGGGCAACGCCGCCGCCCATCAACGCGCCGGTCATCGCCGCCGACAAGCAGATCAAGGAAATGCTGATCCGAAGCGTTTATCTCGGCTTCGGCGGCCTGCTCGCCGGCGTGTTCGCGCTGCGCGCACTGCGAGCGTACCGGGAAAGGCGCAACCTCATCGAGGTCCGTTATTCCGACGGTCATGTCGTTCGCGTTGCCCGGGGATACAGCGTTCTGGAAGCAAGCCGTGTCGGCGGCATCCCGCATTATGCGGTCTGCGGTGGCAAGGGACGCTGCTCGACCTGCCGGATCAAGGTTTCCGAGGGTCTGGAAAATCTGCCGTCGCCCAATTCAGTCGAGCAGGCAACTCTCAAGCGGCTGGGGGCCGATCCGGACGTGCGGCTGGCCTGCCAGCTGCGCCCGACCGGCAATGTCAGCGTGACGCCGCTGCTGGTGCCTGACCGCAATCGCCTGCTCCTGCCCGGACAGCCGGTGATACCGGGCCGCGAAAGGGAGGTCGCGGTGCTGTTCTGCGATATCCGAAATTTTACCGGCCTCGCCGACCATCGCCTGCCCTTCGACATCGTCTTCCTTCTCAACCGCTATTTCGCCATGGTCGGAAAGGCTGTCGAACAGGCCGGCGGCAGGATGGACAAGTTCATCGGCGATGGCGCCATGGCCCTGTTCGGCGTGGACACGACCAATGTCGAGGCGTGCCGGCAGGCGCTTGCCGCCGCAGCCGCCATCATCAGGGATCTCGAGCAGCTCAATGACGATCTGGCCGGCGAGATAAGCTCACCGCTTCGGGTCGCGATCGGCATCCACGCCGGCCCCGCGATCGTCGGCGCGATGGGCTACCGCGATGTCATGGGCGTGACGGCGGTCGGCGACACGGTCAATATCGCCAGCCGCCTCGAACTGGCAGCCAAGGAGTTCAACGCCACGGTCGTCGTCTCCGAAACGGTCGTTCAGCTGTCCGGGCTCGACCTGTCCACCCTCGAAATTTGTGACATCGACATTCGCGGACGGGCACTGCCACTCAAGGTGCGCGTCGTGCCTCAGGGTACGACGCTTCCCATCGCCGCGCAGAAGCCTGCAGCCGACGCAGCATAATCGCGAAGCCGACGGCCGATCGATCGTGACCGGCCATCGATAATCCGCTGAAGACTCAGGCCGCGCGAACCGGATCGAGCGTCATCTTGTAGAGTTCGTTGTCCTCGCGATCCATCAGCCGCACGGTCAGTTGCTCGCTGGCGCCGTCGATATCGACAAGGCCGAAGAACTGCAGGCCGGCCGATGGCGGCAGGTTCTGGCCCTGCTCGGCGCTTGGCGCCTTGATGAATTTCAGTTCGGGGCCGAAAGTCATGTCGAGGTCGTTCGGCCCGAAAGTGCCGGAATGGAGCGGGCCGGAAACGAACTCCCAGAACGGGCTGAAGTCCTGGAACTGCGCCTTGTCCGGGTTGTAGTAGTGGGCGGCCGTATAGTGCACATCCGCCGTCAGCCACACCGTGTTGTCGATGCCGGCATTCTTGATGAAGCGCAGGAGATCGGCGATTTCCAGTTCGCGGCCCTTAGCCGGACCGTTGTCACCATTGGAAACGGCTTCGGCGCCCTTCTTGTCCTTGCCATTGTCCCAGACGACCACGCCCAGCGGCATATCGGCGGCGATCACCTTCCAGGTCGCCTTCGAATTGGCCAGTTCACGCTTCAGCCAGCGGATCTGCTCTTCGCCAAGGATGCGGGCCTCCGGCGTCAGCGTATCCAGCATCGACTCGGCCTCGCCGTTCGGACCTCGATAGGAGCGCATGTCGAGGAAGAACACGTCGAGCAGCGGCCCATAGGCTATCTTGCGATAGACACGGCCGGGTTCTGCCGGCGTGAAGCGGATCGGCGTCATCTCGTGGAAGGCGCGGCCGGCGCGGGCCGACAGCAGCGCGATCGACTTTTCCGTATAGCGGTCGTCCGCCATCAGGTTCTTCGAGCTTGACCAATTGTTGGTGACCTCGTGGTCGTCCCACTGGAAGAAGGTCGGGCAGATGGCGTTCAGCGCCAGAACGTTTTTATCGAGAAGGTTGTATTTCCACTGGCCGCGATATTCGTCCAGCGTCTCGGCGACCTTGCGCTTCTCGTCGATCAGCACCGTGTTCTTCCACTTGGTGCCGTCCTTGAGATCGACCTCGTCGGTCATCGCGCCGTCGGCATAGATGGTGTCGCCGGAATGCAGGAAGAAATCGGGCGTGTGCTTTGCCATGGTGGCGTAGGTCTTCATGCCGGTCTCGTCGATGCCCCAGCCCTGGCCGGCGGTATCGCCCGACCAGGCAAAGCGGATGTTGCGCCTGGAGGCCGGTGCGGTGCGGAAGCGCCCGACGATCGGCTCGGACACGGTATTGATGTCGGAAAGGTCAGCCGCCGTCATGCGATAGAATATGTCCTGATCGGAAGCGAGATCGGTAAGCAGCCGTTTTACGGTCAGATCGCCATCCGGCAGGGTGTTGAGCGGCGCAAGCCTTGTGGCATTGGCAAAATTCTCAGTCGAGGACACTTCGAACATCACGCGCGCCGGACGGTCGGTGCGCGTCCACACCATGCCGGAAGTCGCATCGACATCGCCCGACTGGACGCCATGCGTGAAGCTCGGCCGTGCATTGGCGCGGGAATAGAAGGGCATGGCGAGGCCCGAGGCGCTGACGATGCCGGCAGCACCTGCCGACGCGACGAAGGCGCGCCGGGAAAGGCGAGCGAACTTGTTCATGGCTGTCTCCTGGATGGCGTGAACATTCGGAAGACAGCCATCGCCCCTGCATGTTGCAGGGCGATTGCGGTTTGATGAATTTTCGATGACGGTTCAGCGATTGTCCGCCGTCGAAAGCGCCGGTCAGATCAGCCCACGCTTCTCCATCATCGCGTCGGGCGTCGGCATCTTGCCGCGGAAAGCCGTGTAGAGCTCTTCGGGATCGGCCGAACCGCCCGCCGAATAGATGTATTTGCGCAGCCGCTCGGCCATTGCCGGATCGAAGGCATTGCCGGTTTCCTCGAAGGCGGCGAAGGCGTCCGCGTCGAGCACTTCCGACCACATGTAGGAATAATAGCCGGCCGAATAGCCTTCGCCGGAAAACACGTGCTGGAAATGCGGTGTGCGGTGACGCATGACGATCGCATCCGGCATATGCAGCTTTTCCAAGGTCTCGGCCTCGAAGGCGAGCGGGTTTTCCGGCGCATCGGGCCGCGCGTGATAGGCCATGTCGACCAGCGCCGAGGATGTGAACTCGACGGTATTGAAGCCGGCCCCGAAGGTCCGCGCCGCCAGCATCTTATCGAGCAGCGCCTTCGGCATCGGCTTGCCGGTCTTGTAGTGCAGCGCGTGTTTTTCCAGAACCTCCGGCACGGTCAGCCAGTGCTCATAAAGCTGCGACGGCAGTTCGACGAAATCGCGCGAAACCGACGTTCCTGCAACCGAGGGCCATGTCACGTCGGTCAGCATGCCGTGCAAAGCGTGGCCGAATTCGTGGAACAGCGTCTTGGCCTCATCAAGCGACAGAAGTGCTGGTTCGCCCTCCGCCGGCTTGGCGAAGTTCATGATGTTGTAGATGATCGGGGTCGAGCCCTTGCCAAGCTTGTAGCCCGATTGTAGCGCGCTCATCCACGCGCCCGAGCGCTTCGAAGGCCGGGCGAAATAGTCGGCCAGGAACAGGCCGCGGAAACTGCCATTGGCATTGCGCACCTCGAAGACGCGCGCATCCGGATGCCAGGCCGGAATGCCCTGCCGTTCGACGAAGGTGACGCAGAACAGGCGCGTCGCCACATCGAAACAGGCCTTGATGACGCGCTCAAGCTGCAGATACGGCTTCAGCTCGGCTTCGTCGAAGGCATATTTCTCGGCGCGCAGCTTTTCCTGATAGTGGCGCCAGTCCCAGGCGGCCAGCTTCTCATTGCTGCCTTCGGCAGCGGCGATACGCTGCAAGTCGATCTCGTCGGCGGCTGCCTTTTCGCGCGCCTTGTCCCACACCGGCTCCAGCAGCGACATGACCGCAGCCGGCGTCTTGGCCATCGTGTCGTCGAGCTTCAGCGCCGCAAAGCTTTCATAACCGACGAGCTTCGCCTTTTCGGCGCGCAGTTCCAGCGTCCTCTTCACCACCGCGCCATTGTCGGTCGCGCCGCCATTCTGGCCGCGCATCGTGAAGGCGCGGAACGCCTTTTCGCGCAGGTCGCGGCGCTGTGAGAATGTCGTGAAGGGTTCATAGATCGAACGGGACAAAGTAACCGCATAGCGGCCCTTCTGGCCGTGCGACTCGGCTGCCTGAGCCATCGAGCTTTTCAGGAACTCCGGCAACCCGGCGAGATCGCTCTCGCCAAGGAACAGAACCCAGTCGCGCTCGTCGGCCAGCACATTCTGGCCGAATTTCGCGCCGAGCGAGGCAAGCTCTTCATTGATCGCAGCAAGCCGCTTCTTGCCTTCCGCATAGAGCTTGGCGCCGGCGCGGACAAAACCTTTCCAGCTTCGCTCCAGCACCCGCAGCGTCTCGGGGTCCAGGTTGAGCGATGCCCGGCGCTCGTAAAGATCGTCGATGCGCGCAAACAGCTTCTCGTTCATCGAGATCGCCGAGAAATGCCGCGCCATTTTCGGCGAGATATCGCGTTCCAGCGCCTGGATGTCCTCATTGGTGTGCGCGCCGGCCCGGCACCAGAAGATCGAGGAGACGCGGTCGAGCGCATCGCCGGCAAGTTCCAGCGCCTTCAACGTATTGTCGACCGTCGGCCGGTCCTCGCTGTTTGCGATCACATCGATTTCTGCCGCATGAACTTTCAGCGCCGCATCGAAAACGGGTCCGAAATCGCCATCGCCGATACGAGAGAAGTCCGGCAGGCCGAGCGGCCCGTTCCAAAGCGTGAGGGCACTGTTCTCAAGATCGATGGCGGCGGCTTCGGAAGACATGGCTGCCCTTTCATAAGTTCAAAGAGATCGCGTCGATGAATATGGCGAACCCGACCGATGTAGGGCGGACCTTCTTTTCGCGCAACTCTTGACGTGCCGTCGGTCACTTAATAAGACAAACTTATAATAAGGTGAGCTTAGTATATTCATGCCCTACAGACCCGATCCGGACAGCTTCGGCTTCCTCGTCACCGACGTGGCGAGACTGATCCGCTCCGAAATGGACCGGCGCATCGGTCTGGCAGGTCTCGGCCTCACCGCCAGCGAGGCGCGCACGCTGACGCATGCGGCCCGTGCCGGCGCCGTTCGCCAGAACGTGCTGGCCGAGCGCATGGGCGTCGAGGCCATGACCTTGAGCGGTGCACTCGATCGCCTGGAGGCGCGCGGCCTGGTCGAAAGGCGCCCCGATCCGACCGATCGCCGCGCCAAGCTCGTCCACCTCACGGAAAAGACCGACGAGATACTTTCCCGGATTGCGCCGATAAGTGCCGGTATCCGCGCCGACGTTTCGCTCGGCATCGACCCGGACGACTGGAAGCGCCTGATCGATATGCTGAAGACCACGCGCGCCAATCTTCAGGCCATCAAATCCGAAGCGTCCGGCGAAGAGAGCGACGCGGCATGAACATGCAGCCTCCCCTCGCGTCCGCTCCGGTGATGAGCGAGCGTCGCACCGCGCTGATCGGCGCGCTGATGGTCGCCATCGGCCCGGTTTCGATGGCTCTGTTCACCCCTGCCATGCCCGGGATAGTCCATGCTTTCGGCACCACGGAAGCAGCGGTAAAGATGACGATGTCGCTCTATTTCGGCGGCTTCGCATTCGCTCAACTGGTCTGCGGTCCACTGTCTGACGCTTTCGGTCGCCGCCCGGTTACCATTGCCTTCATGGCAATCTATCTCGCCGGCAGCATTTTCGCGCTTCTGTCCCCGACCATCGAACTGCTGATCACCGCGCGGTTCCTGCAAGGCATCGGAGCAGCGGTCGGCGTCGCGGTGTCGCGCGCATTGGTGCGCGATCTTTTCACCCATGAGCGCTCGGCGCGCATCATGAACCTGATCGGGATCATCCTCGCTATCGGACCCGCCTTCGCACCGACGCTCGGTGGCTTCACGATGGAACTCTTCGGCTGGCACGCGATCTTCCTGCTGATGGTCACGATGGGCATCGCCATCGTGCTCGTCACCATATTCGCCATGCGCGAAACGGTGATGCGAGACACATCGCTGCTTCGCCCTGTCCAGATCGTTCGCTCTTACGGCTCGCTTTTCAAGAACCCATATTTCATGCTGTCGAGCCTCACCATCGCGGGAACCTCAGGCGCGCTCTATGCTCAGGCGACAATGCTGCCCTTCATCATGATGGAACGTGTCGGCCTCACGCCGACGGAGTTCGGTGTCGGCATGTTGATCCAGTCACTGAGCTATCTCTTCGGATCGCTCGTGCTGCGTGCTTTTCTTGGCCGCTTCGGCGCGTTCCGCATGGTGCCGATCGGCCTTGTCTTCGTCGGCGTTGCCAGCCTGGCGACCGCGTTGATCCTGCGCCTTATGGAACCGTCCTTCATGGACGTCATGGGGCCGGTTGGCCTCTATGCCTTCGGTATCGCCTTCGTCACGCCGGCGATGAGCACTGCGGCCATGGCGCCCTTCCCGCAGAATGCGGGTGCCGCCTCCGCCATGATGGGCTTCCTGCAGATGGGTTTCGGCCTGCTCGGCGGCACCTGCGCCGCGTTGATCGGCGACCCGGCAATTGCCATGGCCACGATCGTTCCCGTGATGGGCCTTACAGCAATCCTGTCATGGACTTTCTGGCAGCGTTTGCCGGAGCCCGCACTTCTCGCCAAGCACCGGCACTAAGTCTCAGTAGGCTTCGCAGTTCTCGGCAAGACGCATCTGGACATTTTTCGCAATGCGCTCACCTGAAATCGCGAATGTCTCACGCATGAGCACGTGATTGGCCGGGAAATCGTAGCAGGCGAGAACCATCGTCGCGCCTTCCGTTACGCCTTCGATCCTATAGCGGACCACGAGGCCGTGGGCGGCCTCCCGCCATTCGTCCAGCGAAGCGAGGAATTCGGGCTTGGACTGCACCACGCCAAGGTCGAGCAGTTTCATCTCGGCATCTTCGGCCAGCAGGCTGGAAAGCGTATCCTCGTCAACAGTGACAAGTGCGGCGTACCAACGCTCCACCACCGCCTCATCGGCGAATGCGGGAAGGCCGGGAAAAAGCAGGACCGTGGCCAGAAACGTTGCCGTCAGATGCTTGCCTGTCATCCTGTCCTCCGCTCTATCGCCCTGATGAGAGGTGGAAGGATCTCACTCGGCTTCCGGCCGCTCGAAATCGCCGGTTTCGCTGTTCATCACCCAGAGTTCGCCCGTGGAAATGTCGAACCAGGCGCCATGCAGCGTGAGCCTTCCCTTGCCCTCGAGGATTTTCACACATGGGAAGGTCCGGAGATTGGCAATCGAATAGCGGATCGATATCCGTTCCAGCGAAGTTTGCCGCTCGGCCGCCGTCATCATCGTATTGCTCGAAACGGACTCCGCGGCAGGCGCCAGCAGGCTCATCCAGCGGCCGATGAAATCGCCGGGCGAAAGCGGCAGCGCGTCCGAATCGAGGGCTGCCTTGATGCCGCCGCAGCGTCCGTGGCCCATGACCACGATGTTCTTGACCTTCAGCGCCTGCACCGCGAATTCCAGCGCTGCAGAGGTAGAATGATATTCGCCGTCAGGCGCATAAGGTGGCACCAGATTGGCGACGTTGCGCAGCACGAACAATTCGCCCGGACCGGCATCGAAGATGATTTCAGGCGCCGAACGCGAGTCGCAGCACGCGATGACGAGCGTTTCGGGCGTCTGGCCGTCGCGGGCAAGATCGCGATAACGGGTGGTCTCGGTCTGGAAGCGACCACTCATGAAGTTGCGGTAACCGGCGAGCAGCTTTTCGGGAAGATGCGTCATGCCAGACGCATTAGCGGCAACGCGGGATGCGATCAACGTGAATCATCGCGTCATGCCCAAATGGCCACAAGGATGCCGTGGTCGTCGTGGCCGGGCGGATCAGGAAAGGAGATGGCTTCGCCGCGCGCAAAGCGTTCGGCAACCAGCATCACTGCGGCCGCATCGAGAAAATCGTCCTCGGCAGCGCCGCGCGGCGGTGCTTGATCGAGAAAGGCGCGTGGCAGGTCGTGGCGAGCCAGAAGCGTCTTGCGCTCTTCCATGCCTGCGGGATTGACGCGACCCTTGATCTTCTTGGGCAACGCCATCGCCTGCCGCCCGTTCAATTGCCAGAAAGACACCTCGGGATGGGACTCGACGATTCTGCTTCGCAGTTCCGGACGCGCGATCAGCAGCCCGTCCAGTTCTCGGATCTTGGAAAAGATGCCGAATGCCTGGATGGAAACGCCGCGCGGCGGATCGGATGTTTCCCGCGCCACAGCGCTTGCCCGGGCGTGCGCCCCGTACCAGGCTTCAAGCGTGGTGAAATCGGCGGTATCGGCATAGAGGGCAGCCCGCGACGGGATGGAAAATACGCTCGACTGCCGTTGGCCGAGCAGCGGCCGCACCAGCGTCTCCGGCCCACGTCCACCTCTGGCGGAAAAGGCCGGCAGGCCGATCGGCATATCGACCGCAATTGCAGCGTCAGCAGGAAACGCCTCAAGCAAGTCCGTGAATGCCTTGAAGACAGCAGCCTCGGGCTCACCACTGGCGCGAAGCGAAACGGCTACCCAGCCGGCCTTGCAGCCATCGACGCCGACAACCGTCCGGGCTGCAGGCGAGTTGCTCAAGCCCGGCGGCCCTTGCCGGGATGCATCAGATGGCGAAGCTGCACCATCGCCATGGGGTGCGACAGGCTCTGCGCGTCGGTTTCGAGCTGCAGCTCGTCGCCGCCGCGCTTGGCCGTCCGCGCCAGGATTTCGAACACTGCAGCCGTGGTCGATTGCAGCGCCTTTTCCACCGGCTGGCCGCCGAGCAACCGCGCCAGGAACACGGCGGCGGTGAGATCGCCGAGGCCGTTGGGAGGCCGGTCGATGATGCGATGCTCGGCCAGCAGCGCGGCACTGGGCGTCAAGAGCAGGTTGCCGGTGCTACCGGCCATCATCGCCGGCGCCGAAGTCACCAGCATCATGTCGGGACCGACCTGCTGGGCTGCCGCCATCACCGATTTGATGTCTTCGAGCTTGGTCCCGGTCAGCCATTCCAGCTCGTAGCGGTTGGGCGTGGCGATATCGGCAATCGGCAGCAGCACGTCGCGCAAGGCGATCGCCAGTGCCTCGGGCACATAGAGCCCACCGAGATCGCCCATCACCGGGTCGCAGATATAGGTCGCCTGCGGGTTTTTGGCGCGCACCGCCTCCACCAGCGAGGCCACCGCTTTTGCCTGCTCGGCATTGCCGAGATAACCTGACAGCACGCCGGCAACCTCGCCTAGCCAGGGTGCCCGCTCCAGATCCTTCATCAGCGCGGAAAACTGTTCCGGCTCCGGCACGATCCTTGTGGCGCGGCCGTGGCCGGGATGCCAGGGCAGTGTCACGGTCGGCACCGCCCATACGGGATAGCCAAGCGTTTCCAGCGCGAAGACGGCGGCGCGGTTTCCCACCGAACCGCGCACGACATGGCTGGAAATGACGATGACGGCGCGCGGCGCGTCGGCAGTTTCGGAATTCATGAAATCAAGCGCCCCGCACCAGAAACATTACCAGCCAGGCCAGAAGCCCGACGCAGATCACCAACCCGAGCACACGGCCGATGCGCGTGCCGAGATGGTCGACCCAATCCTTTTCATCGACGTCTGCAGCCGAGACGTGATCGCGGGCGCGTTTGACCGTACGCGAAACCAGCGACGAGCCGCTGCTGTCGGCCTCGCGCGCAATACGATCGAGAATGCGCCGTGATTCGGCGCTACTGTCCTTGTCCCGGTCTGCCACGTTTAAAATCCTTGTTCCCGCGGAGTCTACCGCGTTCGCATATCCATTCACAGTCCGGAACCCGCCTGACATCATGGTTGTTAAGCACCTGGGTTCACAACCCGTTTCCTTATGCGGTGATTGTGATACTTCTTGCGCGTCCGATCATGATCCAGGGGATATTCCATGTTCGCCCAGCGCCTTATGCCATTTCCAACCATCCGCATGCTTCCCGCATTCCTGTTGATGGCGATCGCATTGCCGTTTCTGGCCGGCTGCGGCTACAACACCATCCCCACGAATGAGGAAAAGGCCAAGGCGGCCTGGAGCGAGGTGCTGAACCAGTACCAGCGCCGTGCCGACCTGATCCCGAATCTCGTCGAGACTGTGAAGGGCTATGCCTCCCATGAAAAGGACGTGCTCGAAGGCGTAGTCGAGGCGCGCGCCAAGGCAACGCAAATGACGCTGCCGCCCGAGGCGCTCAACGATCCGGCAAAATTCAAGGCCTTCCAGGACAGCCAGTCCGGCCTGACCAGCGCCCTGTCGCGACTGCTGGCGGTGGTCGAAAACTATCCCGACCTGAAGGCCAACCAGAACTTCCTCGCTTTGCAGGCGCAGCTCGAAGGCACCGAGAACCGCATCGCGGTTGCCCGCCGCGACTACATCGAGGCCGTGAGGGTCTACAACACGACGCTAAAAACCTTCCCGTCCCTCATCTGGGCCAAGCTGTGGTTCACCAACAACCAGCCCTTCCAGAACTTCACCGTGCCGGACGACAAGATGGAAGTGCCGGCGGTCAAGTTCAACTGAGGCCAAGAGCGGCCGAGGCAGCCAGGGCTGTGTATTCGATTGATCCGAGGCAGCGATGATTGACGCCGGCGCCAGATGGCAACGCGCTCTTCCGGCTCGCATGGGCCGGCAGGCGCATTTCCTTGTCGGCCTGCTCTTTGCGCTTCTGGCTTTCTGTGCCGTTACCCAGGCCGCCGAGCTGCCGGCCCTGACGGGCCGCGTTGTCGACAGCGCCGGCATGATGAGCCCGGCTGAGCGCGCCGCCCTTGAACAGAAGCTTGCGGCATTCGAGCAGAAATCCTCCGACCAGATCGTCGTCGCCACCATTCCGAGCCTCGACGGCGAGGAGATCGAGCCCTACGCCAACCGGCTGTTCCGCGCTTGGGGGCTGGGTCAGGCTGGCGAGAACAACGGCGTCCTGCTGCTCGTCGCGCAAGCCGACCGCAAGATGCGCATCGAAGTCGGCTATGGACTTGAAGGCACGCTGACCGACCTGCACTCGAAACTCATCATCGAAAACACCATGGTTCCGGCCTTCCGCGCCGGAGATTTTTCCGGCGGTATTTCGGGCGCTGTCGACGACATCACCATGGTTCTCGAAGGCAACGCTGCCGAACTCGAAGCCCGCGCCAAGCGCAACCAGAGCGACGATTCCGAGCCGGTCGACATCGCGCTGGTGATTTTCCTGCTGATCTGGGGAACGTTGTTCTTCGGCGGCTTTGCCATAAACATCCTGCCGCCGATGCTTGGCACCAAGATCGGACCCGGCCGCTACAGATGGCTCGGCATGGATTTCAACTATGGCACCGGTTCGGGCCGGTCGTCGCGCGGCGGCTGGACTTCGGGCGGAGGAGGCTGGTCATCCGGTGGCGGTGGCGGCGGCTGGTCGTCGGGTGGTGGCGGCTTTTCCGGCGGTGGTGGCTCGTCGGGCGGCGGCGGATCATCGGGGAGCTGGTAGATGCAGACACCGGTACAAACCATGAGCGCCGAAGACCACGCCCGCATTGCCGAAGCGATTCGCGCCGCCGAAAAGGATACGGCCGGCGAAATCTACTGCGTCGTCGCACGCTCCAGCGACAGCTATTTCTTTCCGGCCGGCTTCATGATCCTTGCGACGATCCTGGTCCTCAGCCTGCTGGTCGCCTTCGGGCTCGAATATTGGTGGGTCAGCGTTCGCGCGCCGGTTTTCGTCGCGGCGCAATTGCTGGCAGCCGCCAGCGCGCTCATCCTGCTGTGGCTGGTGCCATCCCTGCGGATTCTGCTGGTGCCGCGCGGCCTCCGCTACCGTCGCGCGCATGGCAATGCCTCGAAGCAATTCCTTGCCCGCAATGTCCATCTGACCACAGAACGGACCGGCGTTCTGATCTTCGTTTCACTGGCCGAGCGCTATGCCGCAGTCGTCGCCGACGCTGGCATCAACCAGCATGTGCCGCAGGAAGCATGGGACGACGTCATCCGCGAACTCACGGAACATGCCAGGCAGGACAGGTTGCCCGACGGTTTCGTGCGGGCAATCGCAACGGTCGGCAGCATGCTGGTTACCCATTTCCCGATCAGCACCGACGACGTCAACGAACTCGACGACCATCTGGTCGAGATCTGAAAATCTGTCAGGAGCTTGTTAAAAGCGGGCCATCGGCGATCATCGCTTGCTTGCCATGACCACAGATCAGCGGCTATGGTTAACGAACCATGAAGACGCTGAGCATAGACATTCGAAAAGCGGAACCGCACGACGCAGATGACATCGCCGATGTCCATCACGCCGCATGGAACGGCGCTTATGCCGGCATCATCCCGCACCGTGCTTTGAACGCGATGATCAACCGGCGCGGCAGCGCATGGTGGGCCAATGCGATTCGTCGCGCTGCGACCGTTCTGGTGGTCGAGATCGGCGGCAAGGTTGCCGGCTATGCGACGGTCGGACGCAACCGCGCCCGCGACCTGCCGCAGCAGGGCGAGATATACGAACTCTATCTGCGTCCCGAATATCAGGGCGTCGGCCTGGGTAGCCGGCTGTTCGCCGCCGCCCGCGAAAAACTCGCCGACCATGGCCTGAAAGGCATGGTCGTCTGGGCGCTGGAAGACAACGCCAACGCGGTGGCCTTCTATGCCGGCGCCGGCGGCCGCGATGTCGCCGAGGGCGTGGAAGTTTTCGACCAGAAGGCATTGCGCAAGGTCGCCTTCGTCTGGGACTGACCGGGTCCGAAAGATTCTGTCACACAAAGAGATGTTTGGCGCAGTTGCGCGCAGCGCGTCGGCCCGCTATTCGGTGCGCCGAAACGGAGATTTTCCCACCATGCGCATCGAAGCGATTTCCACGGGCAACAACCCACCTGAAGACGTCAACGTCATCATCGAGGTTCCGGTCGGCGGCGAGCCGATCAAATACGAGATGGACAAGGAATCCGGCACGCTGTTCGTCGACCGCTTCCTGCACACGCCGATGCGCTATCCCGGCAATTACGGCTTCGTCCCGCACACTCTGTCGGGCGACGGCGATCCGATCGACGTTCTGGTCTGCAACACGCGCGCTCTGTTTCCGGGCTGCGTCATCAATGTGCGCCCTATCGGCGTGTTGGTGATGGAAGACAATGCCGGCGAAGACGAGAAGATCATCGCGGTGCCGATGCCGAAACTGACGCGGCGCTACGAAAACGTCTTCGAATACAACCAGCTGCCCGAGATCACGCTGCAGCAGGTCCAGCACTTCTTCGAGCACTACAAGGATCTGGAGCCCGGCAAGTGGGTCAAGATCGGCGGCTGGCACGATTCCGCCCGCGCCAAGCAGATGATCGCCGAAGCGGTAGAGCGCGGTAAGGCTTCGAAGGCGTAAGCCTCCGTCGAAACCGCAGGAAACCAGAGCCCGCGCCGATTCTATCGGGGCGGGCTTTTTCATGGCGCGCCTTATCGACGGGCCGTAGACGCAGTCACTGTTCCAGCTCCTCCTGGCGGGTGAATTCGGGCAGCGGCACCTCACCGCTGACCTGAACCCGCTCGTCGGCACCGCAGGCGAAGTCGCGCGCCTGCTCGTCCGCTAGCTTTCGCGCCATGTCGTTGGCGGTCGGATTGCCGCTCGCGACCACCAGTCCGACGACGCAGCTCTTGCCGTCGGTCAACTGCGCGACCCGCGACACCACAAGCACTTCGATTTTCTTTTCCGGGTCTTCCGGATCGCTGACGAGGCGGCGATGGATCGCGGCAAAGGGGATAGCCGTGTCGCCCTTGGTCTCGACACGCCATTCGATTTTCGCGCCGACCGAATTGAAGGCGGCGAAACTTTCCCACACCGGCGCCATGTCGCCGGGCGGCGGGAAACCGTAGAAAGCGGATTGGCGTGCATCGTCGTCATAGAGGAGCACCGGGAAGCCGCGGTAACCGGGACAGACGAAATTGGCCCATTGGCCATCGCCTTCGGCCGCCGCGGCCACCGTCGCGCAGTCCTTGCCAATATCGAGATCGGTATAGGCACTCGAAATCTCGTCGGCAAAGGCCGAATGGCAGAAGCCGGCAAGCATCAGGCCGAGAAGCAATGGTCTCAAGGCGAAATCCTCCGGTTGCAGCACGCGCGATGCTAACCCGAACCGCCCTGGCCCGCCAGTTCCTCAAGCCTGCGCACAAGCAGTGCCGGATCGCCCATCACACGAACCATTTTCAGCCGCGAGGTGCCGCCGGCAACGACCGAGACGTCGCCGCGCGCTACGCCGAGGACCGGGCCGAGAAGCTTTTCAAGCGCTGCATTGGCGGCACCCTTTTCCGGCACGGCGCGCACGCGGGCATTGAGATGCGACCGTTCATCCGCGCCCGCCGCAACGCCCTCGATGGCATCCCGGGAAGAGCGCGGCGTCAGACGGACAAAGACATCCACGCCATGCTCATGCGCCCGGAAGAAGCCGGCCATGAAATCCTACGAGAGCAGGATCGGCGCGATGGTGGTCAGAATGAACTGCCGCAGGAAAAAGATGAGCAGAAGGACGATGATCGGCGAGATATCGATGCCGCCGAGGTCCGGCAGGATGCGGCGTATGGGCGCCAGCACCGGCTCGGTAGCCTTGAACAGAAAGCTTCCGATCGCCCCGACGAACTGGTTGCGGGAATTGACCACGTTGAACGCATAGAGCCATGAGAAGATGGCCGAGCCGATGAGTATCCACCAGTAGATGTCCAGCGCCAGGACCAGGGTCTGAATGAGGGCGAGCATGCCGTTCTCCATTGAAGTTCCGACATGTAACGACTGCACGCCGGTGCGGCAAGGCCCGGCGCTCTACGTCGCAGCCCCGCCATCCGCCCGCCGATGTGCTTGCTTGACATGGCGGGCTGCGAAACCATAAATATCGCCAGCCGTTGGACGGGGCTGTAGCTCAGCTGGGAGAGCGCGTCGTTCGCAATGACGAGGTCAGGAGTTCGATCCTCCTCAGCTCCACCAACGGCCTCGTTTCCGAAAAAAGCCGGATCGCGTGAGATTGCCGTACGTTGCAGTCGCTCGAAGGATCGAGGGCAAGAGGCGCTCCCCTTGACGAGGAGCGCCGACGATAAGCCTGCGACGTTCGCCTACTGGTTCGGCACGCCCTTTTCCCAGCCATCCCAATCTTCGATGATCGAATGGGCGACCTTGGCGCCCACACGATAGGCATTGGCGGTGGCAGGACCAAAGCCGCCGGACTTGGCTGACAATGATTGTGCGGCGGTCTGGCGCTTCGCGGTCGAAATTGGAAGCGGTTCGTAGCAGGGCTATGCGATCGAAGTTCAAAAGCCCGGCATCGGCGGCACGGCGCAAGGCGGTGAGCGAGGCGTTGTCCTCCATCTGCGTCGTGCAATAGTTTGCCTTGCCATCCGTCATCATGGTCGACCAGGCGCCCATTCCTTCGGCTATCTTCGAACCGTGCCAATAGGTGTCGATCGACACAGTGTCGCAAATGCTGACAGCCGGAGCCGCGTTGCCCGGCGCCGATGGATAGGACGCCCTGTAGGCTTTCGCATCGTCGTTGTCGGCCAGTTCAACGTCCTTGCTCAGTGCGAAAGCTTTCTGCAGCAGCGGTTCGTTGAGCTGATAGACTTCGGTGCCGGCGGCCCATTTCGGCTTTTCGCCCGGCTTGCTCGCGCCCAGCGCGACGATGCCGCTCGGCCAATCCGCCGCGATCTGCCGCGGGTCGATGTCGTGGCGAAGCCCGCCGTCGACGGCGTAGCGTGCCCAGTGGGCCGAGCCCAGCGTGCCTTCTTCCGGGTCGACGCCAGCGATGCCGGCAATCAGGATATAGGTCTGCTTGAGATCGAAAAGGTTGCTATAGACCAGCGCCGACACCGAGCTGGCGGCGTTGGCGTAGCCCATGGCAGTGGTCATCACGCAAAGGCCTTTCTCGTCGCAGGCCACCTCGGGATACTCCTTGGACAACCCCGGGACCGCTATTTTCCGGTCGAGCTTCTCTCCCTCCAGCCACGGCTTCGTTTCGCCACCGAACATGGTGATGACCAGAACCTTTGGCGTCATCGTCTCCGCATTGGCCCGCGGCGTCGCGCTTAGCAGCACTGCAACGGCAGCGAGCGATGAGGCGGATAACATTTTCAACATTATGCGAGGTTCCTGAGATGGAGATTGAGAAGCGCTACCTTGAGCATGCCAACCATGGGAGAAATCATTTTTCCTGGCAAGAAAACTCTAAGCCGCCTTCCGATTGGCTGTGGATTGCCGGCTGGCAGCAACCGGCATCGACACCATTTCTGCTCCTCCTGAACTCAGTTGCGCCGACAGCATGGCTTGCCTATCTGCCGCCCCGCTCCCGCAGGCTCCTCTTTATGAGGGCAACCAGGCGCTCCAGTTGCGGTCGGCCCGCTCGAATTCTGCCCGCAAAGCCCTGCGCATCGCGGCAACATCCGCGGCGGTCGCCTGAGCGGGCTATCCGGCGACGGCAGGTGCCGCGCCAGGGCGAACCGGAGCCCCTGCCATCTGCCTCGCGGCCACCGGCAGTGCCGCAGCGCGAGGCCGGGCAGCGGCGCGCGCACGCGTCAGTGTTGTTGCGTCGATGGTCGCATTGCCCGCCCATATCTGCGCTGCCGTGCCGACTGCATAGAGAGCACCACCTAAACCGAGATCGCTCTGATAGACGCGGCCGGCGCGCTCCCAATGCATGGTGCCGGAGCGGGTCAGGTGGGCGGCAAGGCTGCGGGCCATCGACACACCGGCATCGCTCCAGTTCTGGAGATGTGGCCGATCGCCGGCCGGGCCGCGATAGGCGCCGACCTCATTGCTGGTCCCGACCGTACGCAAAGCATCCCAGAATTTCAGCTCCTGTTCGGCCGACACGCGGTGCATCTGGCCGAGCCAGTGGCCTTCGTTTTCCACCACGGTGCCATCGCTGCGCAGCCAGCGCAGGCCGGCAAAACCGATATCGGCGGCCATGCCGAAATTATGATTGCTTTCGCCCGGACCCGCATTTGTCACACCTCGGCCGCTGGTGAACAGTTCATACTGCTCCTGGAAGCTGCGACGACCGCCTTGCGGGCAGACGCCGATCGCGATGCCGTGGACGGCGTGCATGCGGTTGATCAACCTGTTGACCTTCACACGAAACGCCGGTGCGAAAGTGTAGGTCGCGGCATTCGTTATCTTGGCGTCCCGCTGCTGGGCACTCGCTTCCAGATAGACGGTCCTGCCCGACGGCAGCACCCTCAAGCCCTGGAATGCCTGAGGCACCGCGTCCGCCAGACGCCGCCACGCCGCATCATTGGGCTGGATCACGCCTCTGACTGCCGCTGCCGGCGTCTGCGGCTCGACATTCTGGTCGATCTTGAACTGCCGGATCGCAGCAATGGTGCCGGCCCCGCAGGCGCCGTCATAGGAAGCCAGGTAAGGCCCTCTCCCCGCCGGCTGCTGGACCTTCATCAGCATGACCTGAATGAGTGCTACATCGGAACCGGTATTCGTGCCGCCGTCGCCGACGGACCCAGCAATTGCCTGCATTTTGAACCTCCTCGATCGGTCGAATTATTCGTGACAGGTGAAATCCAGCGTGGCGTCGGCGGAAGCCGTGGGAGCTTCCGGTGCCACCAATTCCGCTTTGAGTGCGATGGGCATGCAGCCGGTATCGGCCAGCCAGAAGCCCACATAGGTGTCCTTGTTGCCCGCCGCCGTGGGTGGAACATCGACGGCGCTGTCCAGCAAGGCACCGCCTGATGGCGACGTTTCCGTCTGCCCTTCGCTCGCGAGCTCGACGGCGAGAAGCCTTACCTTGGCGCCAGCCGGCAGGGGCGGCTCGGCGGTGATGTGAACCGTGACGAATGTCGACGTGGAAGCGTTCTCCCCCATCACGACATTGCCGAGTTCGGGACCGTCCGCCCCCAGGACATTTTCGGACAATTGCCCCGTCGTGCTGCCGAAGAGCCGGGCCTCGATCGTCAGGCGCGGGGCTGAATCGTCGGCCCATGCCGCGGTTCCGACGAGAAGAGATGCCGCAAGGCCGGCGAAACAGCCCAACGAAAATTTCAGCATGAAAATTGTCTCCGCATCCTCGCCACGAAACGATAATTGTCCTGGGCCGGAAAGGCCGGCAGGCATGCCCGTCCCGACATCAGCCGATGTCGGCCTGGCTCAGCCAAGCTGCCAGCGATCTCGCGTGCTTCTGAAGATTGATCGACATGTTCTGCCTCCTCCGGAACAAGACGGGTCTTGTTCTGCCAATGGCTGTCTCACCAGGCGGGGGCAGTCCTGGAGTCCTACAAAAAAGCGCTTACCAAAAACCGTCCGGCCCGACAATCGCACAAATTGCAACACAAGATATCCGTAGCCGGCGGTTGTATCGGAAAGAGACGTTAACCGCCCCTGATCACATCCCCATGACAGTCGGCGACGCATAGTCCGCGCTATGGGAAGCGCAGAAAAACGCCATTTGCAGGCCGTCATGGCGTGAATTTCGGCACACCCTAGAATTACAACCAGAAATCAAGTTATGATGACCCCGGTGCTTCTGAGTCCTATTGCGCTCATCGAGGCACCGGGAGGACTGAGACATGGCCGTAGTGCTTGTACTCGTTCTTGTTGTCGTAGGTTCGGTGGTGTTTCACCTCGTGAGCCCATGGTGGTGGACGCCCATCGCTTCAAACTGGAACTACATCGACAACACCATCATCATCACCTTCTGGATCACTGGCGTGGTCTTTGCCGCAGTCGTCCTGTTCATGGCCTATTGCGTCTACCGCTTCCGCCACAAGGAAGGACAGAAGGCGCATTACGAGCCCGAGAACAAGCGGCTCGAATGGTGGCTCACCGTCATCACCGGCTTCGGCGTCGCCGCCATGCTGGTCCCCGGCCTGTTCGTCTGGCACCGCTTCGTCACCGTTCCGACGGACGCTACCGAGGTGGAAGTGCTCGGCCAGCAATGGCAATGGAGTTTTAGGCTCCCCGGCAAGGACGGCAAGCTCGGCCTCGCCGAGACGAGCCTTGTTACGTCCGATAATCCGCTTGGGCTGAAGACCGACGATCCCAACGGCCAGGACGACGTGATCGTGCAGGCGGCCGACCTGCATCTGCCCATCGGCAAGCCGGTGAAGATGCTCTTGCGCTCGATCGACGTGTTGCACGATTTCTACGTGCCCGAATTCCGCGCCAAGATGGACATGATCCCTGGCTCCGTCACCTATTTCTGGTTCACGCCAACCCGTACCGGGACGTTCGAAGTGCTCTGCGCCGAGCTTTGCGGCCAAGGGCATCCCTTCATGCGCGGCGTGGTCATGGTCGATACCGAGGAAGATTACACGGCATGGCTCGGCCAGCAGCAGACGTTCGCGCAGCTGACGCCGCCGCAACAGACGAGTTCAGTGGAACCCGCCAGCCACTGATCGGGGAGGCTTCTAGGCGGATTGGGTGACGACGGCATTCGAACAACCGAATGCCGCCGAACAGGAACAAGGAGGTGTTCCTATGGTCGATGTCACGCCTGGCTCGGTCGGACCTATTCCACCAGCCGAAGTCGCGGAGATGGAACTCTATCATCCGCACAGCTGGTGGACGAAATACGTCTTCTCGCAGGACGCCAAGGTCATTGCCATTCAGTATTCGTGCACAGCGCTAGCGATCGGCCTCGTCGCGCTCGTGCTGTCCTGGCTGATGCGGCTCCAGCTTGGCTTTCCCGGCACCTTCGACTTCATCACCCCCGAAGCCTATTACCAGTTCATCACCATGCACGGCATGATCATGGTGATCTATTTGCTCACCGCACTCTTTCTCGGCGGTTTCGGTAACTACCTGATCCCGCTGATGGTCGGCGCGCGCGACATGGTCTTCCCCTATGTCAACATGCTGAGCTACTGGATCTACCTACTCGCCGTGCTGCTGCTGGTCGCGGGCTTTTTCGCCCCCGGCGGCCCGACCGGCGCCGGCTGGACGCTCTATCCGCCGCAGGCCATCATGGCCGGCACGCCCGGCGGCGAGGACTGGGGCATCATCGTGATGCTTTCCTCGCTCATCCTGTTCATCATCGGCTTCACCATGGGCGGCCTCAACTATGTCGTGACCGTCCTGCAGGGCCGCACGCGCGGCATGACGCTGATGCGCATGCCGCTGACCGTCTGGGGCATCTTCACCGCCACCGTGATGGCGCTGCTGGCCTTCCCGGCGCTGTTCGTCGCTTGCGTCATGATGCTGCTCGACCGTGTTCTCGGCACCAGCTTCTTCATGCCGGCAATCGTCGAGATGGGCGAGCAGCTGCAGCACTCAGGCGGCAGCCCGATCCTGTTCCAACACCTGTTCTGGTTCTTCGGCCACCCCGAAGTCTACATCGTCGCGCTGCCCGCTTTCGGCATCGTCTCCGACCTCATCAGCACCCATGCGCGCAAGAACATCTTTGGCTACCGCATGATGGTCTGGGCGATCGTCGGCATCGGCGCACTCTCCTTCGTGGTCTGGGCGCACCATATGTATGTCTCGGGCATGCACCCCTATTTCGGCTTCTTCTTCGCCACCACCACGCTCATCATCGCCATCCCGACGGCAATCAAGGTCTACAACTGGGTGCTGACGCTGTGGCGCGGCGATATCCACCTGACAATCCCGATGCTGTTTGCGCTGGGCTTCATCGTCACCTTCGTCAATGGCGGTCTCACCGGCCTGTTCCTGGGCAATGTCGTGGTCGACGTGCCGCTTTCGGACACGATGTTTGTGGTCGCCCATTTCCACATGGTCATGGGCGTGGCGCCAATCATGGTGATCTTCGGCGCGATCTATCACTGGTATCCGAAGGTCACCGGCCGCATGCTCAATCACGCCATGGGCATGTTTCATTTCTGGGTCACCTTCGTCGGCGCCTATCTGATCTTCTTCCCGATGCACTATCTCGGCCTGATGGGCGTGCCGCGCCGCTACAACGAATTGAGCGACATGGGGCTGATTGGCGAATCGGCGCACCACCTCAATGCCTTCATCAGCATCATGGCCTTCATCGTCGGCTTCGCGCAGTTGGTGTTCCTGTTCAACCTGATCTGGAGCATCCGTCACGGCAAGGAGGCCGGCGGCAACCCGTGGCGGGCCACCACGCTCGAATGGCAGACGGCTCATACCCCGCCGACCCATGGCAATTTCGGCAAGGAACTGCCGATCGTCTATCGCTGGGCCTATGACTACAGCGTGCCGGGCGCCAAGGAAGACTTCATTCCGCAGAACGAGCCGGGTTCATTCGGCCCCTCGAGGGAGCCGGCATGAGCGTCATCCTGGTCTTCCTGGCCGTTATCGTCGGCATCTCCGGCTGGTGGCTGTCGCATCAGCGGCTGATGTCCAAGCCATGGCTTGAAGAGGGTTCGGTCAGCGCATTTCCCGGCACGGAATCCGGCTCGATGCCGGCGGCAAAGCTCGGCCTCGGCGTCTTCCTCGCTGTCGTCGGCGCATTGTTTTCGCTGTTCACCAGCGCCTATTTCATGCGCATGGGACTGTCCGACTGGCGGCCCATGCCGGTGCCGAAGCTGCTGTGGCTGAACACCGGCATGCTGGTGCTGAGCAGCGTGGCGCTGCAATGCGCGTTGATAGCCGCCCGCCGCAAGGACATAAGGATGGTTCGGCTAGGCCTCATCACGGGCGGCCTGACGGCATTTGCCTTCCTGATCGGCCAGTTTCAGGCGTGGCGCGATCTCGTCGCCGACGGCTACTATTTGTCGAGCAACCCGGCCAACAGTTTTTTCTACCTGATCACCGGCATGCATGGTTTGCATATCCTGGGTGGCCTGTTCGGATTGGGTCGCACGACCGCCAAGGCATGGAGCGACGCGCCGAACGACCGGCAGCGCCTGAGCCTGAGCGTCGAGCTGTGCGCCATGTACTGGCACTTCCTGCTGTTCGTCTGGCTCGCCATCTTCGTGCTTCTGGCCGGATGGGCTGCCAATTTCATCGACATTTGCCGCCAATTGCTGAGCTAGGGCCATGGCAGAAACAACAGTGACGCACATCAATCCCACAGCGCAGCGGCCGGAGGGCTGGCAGGGCATCGCGGCCGACTGGGCCTCCGATCAGCGGGCGTTCAAGAACGTCTCCTGGGGGAAGGCCATGATGTGGATCTTCCTGCTCTCCGACACCTTCATCTTCGGCTGCTTCCTGCTCTCCTACATGACCGCGCGCATGTCCACGCGGGTGCCGTGGCCGAACCCGAGCGAGGTGTTCGCGCTGAACATCGGGGGGGCGGAAATTCCGCTGATCCTGATCGCGATCATGACCTTCGTGTTGATCTCATCCAGCGGCACGATGGCGATGGCGGTGAATTTCGGCTACCGCCACGACCGCCGCAAAACGGCGATCCTCATGCTCCTGACCGCAGCCCTCGGCGCTACCTTCGTCGGCATGCAGGCCTTCGAGTGGACCAAGCTGATCACCGAAGGCGTGCGCCCATGGGGCAACCCATGGGGGGCGGCACAATTCGGCTCGACCTTCTTCATGATCACCGGCTTCCACGGCACCCACGTCACCATAGGCGTGATCTTCCTGATCATAACGGCGCGAAAGGTCTGGCGCGGCGACTACGACACCGCCCGAAAGGGCTTTTTCACCAGCCGCAAGGGCAACTACGAGAGCGTCGAGATCATGGGGCTCTACTGGCACTTCGTCGATCTGGTCTGGGTGTTCATCTTCGCATTTTTCTATCTCTGGTGAGGACGAGACATGGCTGAAGCAACCGCACACGGCCAAGGACAGCACGGGCTGCACGCCGTACACACGCATGACGCAACGGCAGTGCAGGCCGACGCGCATCAGGAACACCCGATCAAGCTCTATCTAGTGGTCTGGGCCTGGCTGTTCATCCTCAGCGCCTGCTCCTACATGGTCGATTATTTCGGCGTCCACGGCTATCTCAGATGGACGCTGATCCTGATCTTCATGATGCTGAAGGCCGGCCTCATCGTCGCCGTCTTCATGCACATGGCCTGGGAGCGCCTGGCTCTCGCCTACGCGATCATATTGCCGCCGGTGCTGGTGCTGGTGTTCACGCTGATGATGGTGTTCGAAGCCGACTACACGCTTTTCACCCGCTTGGTCTATTTCGGAAACAGCCCGTAGATCGTCGAGACGGCGGCCCCGCCATAGGCGAGGCCGCAAGCGCTTATCAGATCACCCGGCGAAGAAAGCAAAACGGATCACGAACAGTGCCGCGACGATCCAGGTTGCCGGGTGCACCTCGCCCGGGCGGCCGGACAGCGTCTTCAGCACGGCGTAGCTGATGAAGCCGAAGGCCAGACCGTTGGCGATCGAATAGGTAAAGGGCATCATCAGCGCGGTAAGGGCCGCCGGTGCTGCTTCCGTCACGTCTTCCCACTTGATCTCGACCAGCTCGCGCATCATCAGACAGGCGACGTAGAGAAGTGCGGGCGCCGTCGCATAGGCAGGCACCGAGCCGGCCAGCGGCGAGAAGAACAGCGCTGCCAGGAACAGCAGTGCAATAACCAGCGCCGTCAAGCCGGTGCGCCCGCCTGCCTGCACGCCGGAGGCGCTTTCGACATAGGCCGTGGTGCTCGACGTACCGAGCAGCGAGCCGGCGACGATGGCCGTGCTGTCGGCCAGAAGCGCCCGGCCAAGCCGGTTCGGCTTTCCCGGCTCGATCAGGCCGGCGCGCTTGGCAACGCCGATCAGCGTGCCAGTAGCGTCGAAGACTTCGACCAGCACGAAGACCAGGATGACATGTACCAGGCCGGTATGCAGCGCGCCCATGATGTCTAGTTGCAGGAAGGTCGGCAGCAGGCTGGGCGGCGCGGAAACCACGCCGTTGAACTGGCTGACGCCAAGCAGCATCGACAGCACGGTGACGACCAGAATGCCGATCAGGATCGCGCCGCGCACTTTCAGGGCGTCCAGCGCCGCGATGATGAAGAAGCCGAGAATGGCAAGCAGCGGCCCGGTCTTGGTGATGTCGCCAAGCGTCACGAAAGTCGCGTCGCTGGCCGCCACGATGCCGGAGTTCTTCAGCGCGATGATCGCCAGGAACAGGCCGATACCGGCAGCGATGGCGCTACGCATCGATTGCGGAATGCCGGCAATCAGCCAGCTTCGTATCCCGCTAACGGTCAGGAGCAGGAAGATGACGCCGGAGATGAACACCGCGCCCAGCGCCTGCTGCCAGGAAAAGCCCATGGCGCCGACGACGGTGAAGGCGAAGAAGGCGTTGAGCCCCATGCCCGGCGCCATGCCGATCGGCCATTTGGCGACAAACGCCATGACCAGCGTGCCAAGTGCTGCCGCAAGACAGGTCGCCACGAAAACGGCGTTGCGATCCATGCCCGTCGACGACAGGATCTCGGGATTGACGAAGATGATGTAGGACATCGTCAGGAACGTCGTGATGCCTGCGATCACTTCGGTCCGGACCGAAGTCCCGTTTTCCTTCAGGTTGAACAGTCTTTCCAGCACGCTTCCCTCCCAGGAATTTTGATCGGGCCAGCGAGAGTTTCAAAGGCGCAACAGGCGCCTTCTCGCTCCTCGACTTTCGCTGGTCCCTGTCGATCAGGCGCAAGGCACATGCCGTGCCTGCGCAAAACGACGGCACCTTCTGCCTGTTGGTTTGCCGGCACAAGGCCCGAATATCCCCGTCTGAAGCGAAGCTGTTTATGAAATTTGTTGAATGAAGACCTGGAAACCCGAGGGACAATTCGCGTGAAAGCGCAGGCAAAGGGAACTCATTGCGGGCTTGAGTCTTATTGACATGAATAAAGCCGGAAGCCCGCCATGTACAAGTTTTTCAACGTGCTGCTTACCTTTGCCGTACCGAACTGGATGCGAGATTGGCCTGCCGAGCCCGCCGATTTCTCGCCACTGAAAAGAGGCGCCAAGCGATGAGAATTCTTTTCCTGCTGCTCGCCGGCTACGCCGTTCATCGCATCATCGAGGAAAATCGGCCAACCGCACCCTTCCAGCGGCTTCGGCCACCAGGCCCTCCGCTGATGCCGGATTCAAGCTGGGGTTCCTAGTTTGAAACCGCTTCAGTTCGCTCTGTGTCTGGCGATCTGCGCGCTCGTCGGAACGGTCATCGGCATGATGATCGGCAAGCCGGAATCCGGTTTTGCCACTGGGTTGGCCGCAGGGGCGGCGATCGCCAGCGTCTTCATCATGCTCGATGACAAGACGACCTGACCTGCCAACAGGAATGCGCTTTTAGCTCAAGATAAAAAATACTGGGCCAGCCGTGAATATCGCGCATGCCGCTGGAAACTGGTCTATGGTGCGCTCCGCATAAAACGGCGCAAACACCATCTACGCGTGCGCCACTGGCCGAAATTCCTGATGACCTCGCAAGCAGATCCCGTCCCCTACCAACGTTACGCCGCCTTTCGCCACAGCGCCTTCCTGCGCTTCTGGGCGGCCCGTTTCCTCGCCACATTCGCCACCCAGATCATCTCCGTGGCGGTCGGCTGGCAGATCTATGACCTGACCCGCGATCCCTTCGATCTCGGCCTTGTCGGCGTCATCCAGTTTGCGCCATCCCTGCTTCTGGTGCTCGTCACCGGCGTCGTCGCCGACCGGTTCGGCCGCCGCCTGATCATGGGGCTTTCGGCCTTTCTGGAAGCGATATGCGCACTGGCCCTGCTGCTGCTCAGCTGGCACGGCCTTGTCAGCCCGGCGCCTGTATTCATGGTGCTTGCCGTGTTTGGCGTGGCCCGCGCCTTCTTCGGCCCCGCCTCCGCCTCGCTGGTCGCCAATCTCGTGCCGCAGGAGGATTTCGCCAACGCTGTAGCCTGGAACTCCTCGGCATGGCAGACGGCCACAATCGTCGGTCCGGTCGCCGGCGGCCTGCTCTACGGCCTGTCGGCCGAGGCCGCCTATGGCATAGCTGCCGTCTTCATGCTGGCCAGCGGCTTCCTGGTGCTCAGCATCCCCAAGCCGGCGCAAAGAACCGAAACAGACAGGCCGTCGCTCGAAACGCTCTTCGCCGGCTTCCGCTACATCTGGAGCGAAAAGGTCGTGCTCGGCGCGATCTCGCTCGATCTGTTCGCCGTGCTGCTTTCGGGCGCTGCGGCACTGCTGCCGGTCTATGCCCGCGACATTCTCGATCTCGGCCCCTGGGGCCTCGGCCTGCTGCGCGCAGCACCCGGCATCGGCGCGCTCAGCGTCGCCGTATGGCTCGCCGGCCATCCCATCCGCGACCACGCCGGCCTCCTGATGTTCATCTTTGTTGCGCTCTTCGGCGTCTTCACCGTCGTGTTCGGCCTGTCGACCATCACATGGCTGTCTATCGTGGCCTTGGCCATACTCGGCGCCACCGACATGATCAGCGTCTATGTCCGCGAAACGCTGATCCAGCTATGGACGCCCGACCATGTCCGCGGACGCGTCAACGCCGTCAACATGGTCTTCGTCGGCGCCTCCAACGAACTCGGCGAGTTCCGCGCCGGCACGATGGCCGCGCTCATCGGCACGGTGCCGGCAGTGGTGTTCGGCGGCGTCGGCGCAGTCGCGGTTGCCGGCATATGGGCGTTTCTGTTTCCAGAACTGCGCAAGATCCGCCATCTCGGTGGGAGGCATTGACGCGATCGATTAGCCCTGCACAGGCTTGCCGAAGATCGTCTGCAAAAATTCCATCAGCCATCGCTTGAGGTGCATGTCCCAGATCATCCGGCCACCGAGATGGTCGCGGCCGGGCTGGGCGCCGGGAAGCTCGAAACGATGCGCGCCGCGCACCACCCAGCGATGCATCATCACCCGGGTCAGTTCGGCATGAAACTGGATGCCCCAGGCGTTCTCGCCATAGCGGAAGGCCTGGTTTGGATAGGTCTCAGAGGTGGCAAGCAGAGTGGCGCCTGACGGCAGCGAAAAGCCCTCGCGATGGAACTGATAGACCATTTCCGGCCAGTGCATCAGGCTCTTGCCGGCTTCCGTTGCCTTCAGCGGATACCAGCCGATCTCGACCAGCCCCTCGCCGTGACCCTCGACCTTGCCGCCGAGGTGATTGACCAGCATCTGCGCGCCAAGGCAGATGCCGAGGAAGGGACGATTTTCCTTTAGCGGAACGGACAGCCAGTCGGTCTCGCGCCTGACGAAATCGTCCTCATCATTGGCGCTCATCGGCCCGCCGAAAACCACAGTGCCTGCGTGACCATCCAGCGTCTCAGGCAAGGCATCACCCAGCGGCGGCCGCCTTATGTCGAGGTCGAAACCGTTTTCCAGAAGAACATGACCGACACGTCCAGCGCTGGAACTTTCCTGATGCAGGACGACGAGTATCTGAGGCCGTTGGCGTGGCGGCATGAATCCGATCAAAACCCTCTATTCATCCGAAGAACCGCCTTTCGCATCCGGCATGCTGCGTGCAACCGCCTGCCGCATGGCGATGCGGTCGCGCCGATCGACTCCGATCAGTTCGGCGACACGCCAGAGCGTGTTGTCTTCCAGTTCATGAAGCTCACCGTCGGCATAGACGATCTCCCACATCAGCCGGATGAAATCGATCCGTGCCGGCTCATCGAGATGCCGCTTCAACACGCTGGTGAAGGCATAGAGGTCGACCGCCTCGTTATCGGCCTTTTCGCCGGCGGCAACAAGGGCGGCAAGCTCGCTGCCGGTCACGCCATAGGCTTCGGAAAGAAGCTGCTTCAGCCGCTCCCATTCCACATCCTGTCGAACGCCATCGGCATCCATGGCGTGATAGAGAAGGGCTGCCGCAGCCACGCGCGGATCGTCCTCGCGTGCAGCATCGGCACCGGGCATACCGCCCGGCAGATCCTTCAGAAACGACAATACGCGCTCGAACATGCTGCTGTCCTTGGCCATGGGAGAAAGCTATCCTTGCTACGCCGCGAATGTCCACTCACGGCAGGGACAACTTTCCGTAAAACTTGTTGGCACAGCCGGTTTTGACTGCGCTGATCAAGTGTATCGCGATTCAAGCCGTCACGGCGTGAACCGCGTCACACTCAGAACAAACGGAAACGACGCTGGGTTTGTTCCGCGGTCTCGTCCGGCTCGACACCGGGATCGTCCGGCAGACGCGGCAGTTGCTCTTCGTCAGGCTCCTGCGCAACGTCGATATCAGGCGCAATTGCGGCCGCGGAAGGCACCTTGTCCAAATCGGCAGCGTCTTTCTCGGCAGGCACCGCGGCCAGCTTGGGCTTCTTGTCCGGCTTCGGCTTGGTTTCCACCGGAGCACTACCGGCGGAAGTGTCCGCAACCGGTTCCGGCACGAGATCGACGACATCTTCCGCGTCGGAAACCGGCATTTCGGGTGCCGCGATCGACGGTCTCTCTCTGACCGGCTCGTCCTGCTCGATCATCTGGCCGAGCCGTTCCATCGGCACTCGCCATTCGAAGGCATCGAGCCTGCCGGTGACCGGCGAGGCCGGCGCCCAATGCTCCGAGACAAAACCGTCCGCCACCCAGGCGGGATCGCGCGGCGCGCGCACCGCCTTTGACAGAAGCTGGCGCACCTTGCCCTGATCGCCTGTTTCCGCTTCCTCGATATCGGCAAGAACCAGATAGGCGCCTTCGCGCGGCTGCATGCGGATCGCGGCTTCCGCTTCCTCGCGCGCCAGCCTGTATTCGCCGGCATCGAGTGCAGCACGCGCCACCGCAAGCGACGATTCGGGATGGTTCTGCTTCAACGATTGCAGTTTCTTCGCGCGTGCCAGCCGGTCGAGCACGGCGTCGCCCGGACGGGCATGAACGTAAAGCTCGGCGATCTCCGGATGCGGCTCGGCCTTCCAGGCAGTTTCGAGCAGCTTCGAACCCTTGCGGATATCGTCCTGCCGGAACAGCACCTTGGCGGCGATGAGTGCCGCCGGCGCGAAATCGGGCCGCAGGCGGTTGGCCTCGATTGCCACAACCTTTGCACCGGCCAGGTCCGTGTCGAGGATCGACATCGCCTTGGCCGTCAGCAGAACGGAGCGACGGCGATTGGCATCAGCCGGCTCGACCCGCCGTGTCGACTTCTGCGCATCGACAAGCTTCAGGGCATCGTCCCAGTCGCCGCGCTCGACCTTCTCCTCGATGGTCGAATCCGCCGCCCAGGTAAGCTGCGGCGCAATGTCGGCAGCCCGCCCGGCATAGTGCCGCGCCACCGCCTTGTCGCCGAGGCGCTCGGCCTCGAGATAGAGGCCGCGCAGGCCAAGCAGCCGCATCTCGGGATCGTCGAGCATTGCCTCGAACTTACCGCGCGCTGCCTCGTGATCGCCTTCCAGCAGCGAGGTCTGCGCATCCAGCAGATGGATCAGCGGCTCCTGGTCGGAGCGGATCAGCTTGGCTGCCTGCTTGTTCATCTTGCGCGCCAGCGCGCCGTCGCCGGCGCCCGCGGCAATCATGCCCGTCGACAGCGCCTGATAACCGCGATCCCGCTGGCGCACCCGGAAATAGCGCGCGATCGTATAGGGGCTGTTCCAGATCGATTTGGTCAGCCACCACAGGATCATCACCGCCGCGACGATCGCCGTCACCGCGACAGCCGCCACCATCAGGCTCACGCCGTACTGGTAGCCGTTGAAGGTGACGATCATGTCGCCGGGGCGATCGGCTAGCCAGGCAAAGCCCAACCCCAGCGCGAAAACGACGACGAGGAAAAAGAGGATACGGATCATCGGTCTGTTCCTGTCCTCACGCTTTCATCGCGCCGGCAACCGCCTGATCGACCAGTTTTTGTGCTTCCACCCGCGCACGCAGCTTTTCGGCAAAGGCGCTGCCAGCCGTCTTGGCGGCTTCCGGCAAAGTGTCATATTCGGCAAGCGCCTTGTCCAGTTCGCCTGACTTCAGCGCGAATTCCATGCGCGCCACCGTTTCCGGCACGCCCGTGCCCTCGACCGGGCCGACCGGCCGCACCGAGACCAGCGATTCGGCACTTGCCATGAGGCGCGAGGCAAAGCTTGCCTGCTCATCGATGGGCTTGGCCACCGCAAGCATCGCCTTCACGGCGGCCTCGGTCTCACCGGTGATTTCGGCAGTCGACGGCACGCCCTTTTCAGCAAACGGACGCAGGCCCGCGACTTCCGGAGCATCGGGCGAGATCGCGGCGAACGTCTCGAGTTCGGCCTGGAACGGCGCACCACGATCCAGCGCCGCCTTAAGCGCCGTCGCCGCAATCGCCAACGCCACCTTCGGCTGCCCGGCCTGCGCTTCGACCTTGCCCGAAAGGTCCGTCACCTTCTGTTCGACAGCGGAGAGCCGACCATCGCTTGCCGTCACCGCATCGCTAGCGGTCTTGGCCAGCGTCTCAACGCCGGCGACGCGCTCGCCGATGGCCGTCAGGTCGCTTGCCGCCGCCTGACTGCTGCCCTGCTCGCGCAGCGATGCGATCGACGCCTCGAGTTCCTTGATCCGGCCGTCCAGCGCCTGAACGGCACTATCGTCCCCGCCAGCCGCGGGTGCGGCCTGCTGCAGATTGGCAAGATCGGTCTTGGCCTGATTGACCGACTGGGTCAGCGCATCGACGCGGCCGGTCAGTTCGACATCCGGCCCGCCGGCATTGTCCTTCAGCGAGGCGATTTCCTGGCGAACCTGCGTTATCTCGGATTGGAGCGAGCCCACCGCAGCACTATCGGAGGCGGGCGATGGTAAAAGGCCGGCATATTGCAGCGCCCCCGCGCCCGCCAGCGCAATCAAACCGCCGACGATGCCGGCGGCCAGCGGCGGAAACCCGCTGCGGCGCTGCTCCGGCTGGGTGTATACCGGCTTTTCCGGCTGTGCGGGCTGCGAAGGCTCTTCCTTCAGCTTGCTCTTGCCAGCATCGTCCGGCTTCGGCTCCTGTGCCGAAAAATCATAGTCGAACCCCTCGCGCACCGGCTTGGCCTCGGCCTGATCCGGCTCAGGTCCCAATACAGAGCTGGCGGGGGCCTCGGCAGGCGTGTCGACCATGGTGAAATTCTGCCCGTCGGGCTGAGTGGCTTCCGGCGTGTCGGCTTGTGCCTCAACCGCGGATTCGGCTGCCTGCGCTTCCGCCTCCTTGATGCGCGAAACGGCGCCCGGCTCCAGCTCGATCGTCACCGGTTCCCGATGCGTCTTCGAATGCCGGGTCTTCGGCGTCTTGACCATGAGAGAACTCCGCAATGATTGTCGTTATCAATAATCCCGCAACGCGGGAGGCAGCAAAAAGATCAGTACCACACCAGCATGACGTGAAAAGGGGCCGGGTGATGGCGCATTCAACGGGTGGCCTTCAGCAGCGACAACAATGCATCCTCCGTCGGCTCCGCCGCTATCGAAATCCGGTCCTTTTCCGCCGCGTTCAGGGAAGCTGCGACACGCTCGGACAGACAAAAATAGCGCGCCGTCGCGAAAAGGGAACGCATCCCGGGTTGCGCGGCGAGGCTGGACAACGCTTCTGCCGCCTTGGCCGAATAGAGAAGAACCGCGTCGATTTGACCGCCTGCCAGCGCCGAGGCGACGGCTTCCGCCGGATAATCGATCCTGCGTGTGTCGTAGGTCTCCATCACGAAAACCTGCAATCCCGATTCGGTGATGCGGCCTTCGAAATGATCGAGCCGAACACTGCCCGTCAGATAGAGGATTTTGGAGCCCGCCGGCAGCTCGGCCGCGATCTTGTCCGCAAGGCCAGCCGCGTCACCAGAACCTTCAATGACGCTGGCAAAACCGGCTTCCCGCGCGGCCTTCGCGGTTTTCCTGCCGACAGCGAACAGGCGTCGACTTGCCAGCAACGCAATTACATCGCGTGACGCATGGCGTATCGCGTTGGCACTGGTGACGGCAACCGCATCGATGTCGTGCGGGACCGCCAAAAGATCGACGGGCAGAGCCACCGTTTCCGAAAGCGGCAACACAACCGGCGAAAATCCCATTTCTTCAAGCCGGCGTGCGGTGGCCGACGCGCCGGGTTCCGGCCGTGTCACCAGCACCCGGGGCCTCATTCAGCTCCAACCCTCGAAAAAGCGAGTGCCCGCGCGTGCCCGAACATCATCTCCTGCCGCACGGCCGATTTGCGCCGCGTCCACCACTTTGCCTTCGCGGCGCACCTCATGCGACTCGGTGCCGTCGGGCGAAAGGATGACGCCGCTGAACGACAGATGATCGCCTTCGATCACCGCATGGCCGGCAATCGGCGTGCGGCACGAGCCGTCGAGCGCGGCGAGATAGGCCCGCTCGCAGGCGAGCGCATGACCCGTCGGCGCATCATGAACGGCGGCGAGAAGATTTTTCACCTCGCTATCGCTGGATCGGTGCTCGATGCCGATTGCGCCCTGGCCGGGTGCGGGCGGAAATTTATCCAGCGGCATCAGGTCGGTGATAACGCTTTCCAGCCCGAGACGCCGCAGCCCGGCATTGGCCAAAATGGTGCCGGCAGCAATGCCTTCTTCCAGCTTGCGCAACCGAGTCTGCACATTGCCGCGAAACATCACCACGTTCAGGTCGGGTCGCATTCGCTTTATCAGCGCCTGCCGCCGCAGCGATGACGAACCGACGGTCGCGCCATGCGGCAGTTCCAGGATCGACGGCGCCAGCTTGCCGATGAAAGCGTCGCGCGCATCCTCACGCGGCAGGAAGGTCGAGACTTCGAGCCCTTCCGGCAGCACGGTCGCCATGTCTTTCGAGGAATGCACGGCAATGTCGATGCGCCCGTCATAGAGCGCGTCTTCCAGTTCCTTGGTGAACAGGCCCTTGCCGCCCACTTCCGAAAGTGGTCGGTCCTGGATGCGGTCGCCGCTGGTCGAAAGCGGCACGATCTCGAAGGCCTCTTCGGGAAGGCCATGTGCCGCAACCAGCCGCGTGCGCGTTTCCACGGCCTGCGCCAGCGCCAGCGGACTGCCGCGTGTTCCGATTTTCAACGCTCTTGTTTGCATGACGCTCGGTCCGTGATACCCACCCGGCGAATGGGGTTTTCGCCCCGCATCTCCTAACGGGGAAATCACGGACGGGCAATGCAACGAAATGACGCCATGATCCGCGTGCTCGGCATCGAAACGAGCTGCGACGAGACCGCGGCCAGCGTGGTCGGGCTGCGCGAGGGCGCTGCACCCGAGATCCTGTCGAATGTCGTACTCAGCCAGATCGAGGAGCACGCAGCCTTCGGCGGCGTCGTGCCGGAGATCGCCGCGCGCGCCCATGTCGAGGCGTTGGACGGCATCATCGAGGCAGCCCTTGCCGATTCGGATATTTCTCTGGCCGAAATCGACGCCATCGCCGCCACCGCCGGTCCCGGCCTCGTCGGCGGGCTGATCGTCGGCCTGATGACGGCCAAGGCAATCGCTGCCGCCACCGGCAAGCCGCTGATCGCGGTCAATCATCTCGAAGGCCATGCGCTGACTGCGCGCCTCACCGACGGGCTCGACTTTCCCTATCTGCTGCTGCTCGTTTCCGGCGGCCACACCCAGATCGTGCTGGTGCGCGGCGTCGGTGACTACCAGCGCTGGGCAACCACTATAGACGACGCACTCGGCGAGGCCTTCGACAAGACCGCCAAGATGCTCGGCCTGCCCTATCCCGGCGGGCCGAATGTCGAGAAAACGGCGGCTAATGGTGATGCAAAGCGCTTTGCTTTCCCCCGACCGATGAAGGGCGAGGCCCGCCCGGATTTCTCCTTCTCCGGTCTCAAGACCGCAGTGCGGCAGGCTGCAACGGCAATCGCCCCGCTCAGCGAGCAGGATGTCGCCGATATCTGCGCATCGTTCCAGGCAGCCGTTTCGGATGCGCTTGGCGACCGCGTCCGCCGCAGCCTCGTGCGCTTCCGCGAAGAATATCCTGACGTAAAGACGCCAGCGCTGGTCGTCGCCGGCGGTGTCGCAGCCAATCGCGAGATTCGCTCGACGCTTGAGACATTGTGCGCCGGGCACGGCTTCAGCTTCATCGCGCCGCCACATGTGCTGTGTACCGACAATGCCGCGATGATCGCCTGGGCCGGCATCGAGCGCATCCGCGCCGGGCTGGTCGAGCCGGGCGCGATGGATTTCGTGCCGCGTTCGCGCTGGCCGCTCGACAGCATTTCCGCGCCCATGATCGGCTCGGGCCGGCGGGGAGCCAAGGCATGAGCAATTATCGCATCACAGTGCTGGGCGGCGGCGCCTGGGGTACGGCCCTTGCGCTGACCATGGCCCGTGCCGGCAATTCGGTGCGCCTCTGGGCGCGTGACGAGGCGATGGTGGCGGCGATCGGAAAGGGTGAGAACCCGCGCTATCTGCCCGGCATCCGCCTCGATCCGGCGCTGGAGGCGACCACTGACCTCGATGCCGCGCTGGAGGGCGTGGACTGCGTGCTCGTCGTCACCCCGGCGCAGGTGCTGCGCGCGGTGCTCGGCGAGGTGAGGACAAAAATCCCAGCGCATGTGCCGCTGGTTCTCTGCGCCAAGGGCATCGAAAGCACCACCGGCACGCTTCTGTCGCAGATCGCAGGAGAAATCCTGCCGCAGAACCCGGTCGCGGCTCTGTCCGGCCCGAGCTTCGCCGCCGACGTCGCGCGCGGCCTGCCGACCGCGGTGGTGGTGGCGGCGCAGGATGAGGCCCGCGCGGCGGCTCTTGCGCTGCGCTTCTCCACCGACAGCTTCCGCTGTTACTCGACCGGTGACCTTGTCGGCGTCGAGATCGGTGGCGCGCTGAAGAACGTCTTTGCCATCGCTGCCGGCGCCGTCACCGGCGCTGGTCTCGGCGCCAGCGCGCAGGCTGCCATGGTCACGCGCGGCTTCGTCGAGCTTCGCCGCATCGGTGCGGCCTTCGGCGCCGAGCCGGAGACACTGATGGGGCTTTCAGGCCTCGGCGACCTGCTTTTGTCCTCCGCATCGGCGCAGTCGCGCAACTTTGGCTACGGACTGGCGCTGGGACGCGGCGAACCGCTCGGTGGCCGCCCGCTTGCCGAAGGCGTCGCCACCGCCGGCATCGCTGCCCGGATCGCCAGGGAGCGCGGCGTCGAAGCGCCGATCATCACCGCCGTCGCCGGCATCCTTGCCGGCGCCATCACCATCCAGGAAGCGGTCTCGGCGCTGATGTCGCGGCCGCTGCGCCATGAAGCCGAATAGAAACGGGAGCTGAAAACATGCTGTTTGCGTTCATCTGCAAGGACAAGCCGGGCCATCTGCAACTGCGCCTCGACACGCGCCCCGAGCACGTCGCTTTCCTCAATGGCCTCAACGACGCCGGCACGCTGAAATTCGCCGGCCCGTTCCTCGACGATGACGGCAAACCCTGCGGCAGCCTCGTCGTTGTCGAAGCTACCGACAAGGCGGCGGCAACGGAGATTTCGGGCAACGATCCTTTCGCCAAAGCCGGCCTGTTCGAAAGCGTCGAGGTGCAACCCTGGAACTGGGTCTTCAACAATCCGGCAAGCGCCTAATTTCACAAGAGGTGGTGAGCGCCTGAGGCACGACAGGGGAGTCAAAAAGATGAATTACTGGCTGTTCAAATCCGAGCCGTTCAAATTCTCCTTCGACATGCTGAAGGCGAAGGGCAAGGAGGGCACGCAATGGGATGGCGTGCGCAATTATCTGGCCCGCAACAACATGCGCGCCATGCAGATCGGCGATCTCGGCTTCTTCTACCATTCCAATGAGGGGCTGGAGGTTGTCGGCATTGCCGAGGTCTGCGCGCTGGCCCATCACGACACCACGACCGAAGACCCGCGCTGGGAATGCGTCGACATCCGCGCCGTGCGCGATGTGCCCAAGCCGGTGACGCTGGTCGACGTGAAGGCCAATCCGAAGCTCGCCAAAATGGCGCTCGTCACCTCCATGCGCCTGTCCGTGCAGCCGGTGACCGCAGACGAATGGCGCGAAGTCTGCCGCATGGGCGGCCTCGATCTCGCACCGTGACGCCAGCGGAGGCCGAAAGCTTCATCCGTACCAACACGGCACTGATGACCCCGCCACATGTGCCGGAGGTTCTGCTTCATCTTGCCGACGAGGCGCATGACCTCTGGCTGAAGACGGAAGAGGAACTCGCCGAGATCGGCCTGCCGCCGCCCTTCTGGGCATTCGCCTGGGCCGGCGGGCAGGGGTTGGCGCGCTACATTCTCGACCATCCCGAGACTGTGCAAGGCAAGCGCGTGCTCGATTTCGCCTCCGGCTCCGGTCTCGTCGCCATCGCCGCCGCCAAAGCTGGCGCGGCTGAAGTGATTGCCGCCGATATCGACCCGTTCTGCGAAGCGGCGATCGCGCTCAACACACAGGCCAACGGTGTGTCCGTTGCCTTTTCAGGCAAGGAACTCGTCAATGCAGACGACGGCTGGGACGTCATCCTCGCCGGCGACGTCTTCTACGAAAAACCCTTCGCCGACCGGCTGATCCCATGGTTCTCGCAACTCAGCCGGCGCGGGGCTGAAATCCTCATCGGCGACCCCGGCCGAGCCTATCTGCCGAAGGAACGCATGCAGGCGCTTGCTATCTATCAGGTGCCGGTCACGCGCGCCCTTGAAGACGCCGAGGTCAAGCGCACGACGGTCTGGCGCTACGCTTGACGGCGTTTGCACTCGGGCGTTCAATCCGCGCAATCATCGGCTGGTGGGGCGTACAGCTTCCGGCGTGAGCGGCGTGTTGGCGGCCTCCTCAAGCACCCATTCGCGAAAAGTCCTGATCAGCGGGTCGTCCGCCGCTTCCAGAGGCGTGACGATATAGTAGGCAAACTGCGGCGGCCCGTCGATCGACAGCGCGAAGGGTTTTACCAGCCGGCCGGCTGCGAGATCGTCCGCTACCATCCAGGCATCGCCGAGCGCGATGCCGTGACCGTCGATTGCCGCCTGGATCGCCGGCCCGGTCTCGGCGAAATGCAGGCCCGGGCTGTCATCGAAATCCCCGATGCCTGCAGCCAGCATCCACATGCGCCAGTCGGGCCAGGTGACGCCGAGACCGCTCCATGAAACGTGGATCAGCCGGCATTTCAACAGGTCGCGCGGCTCCGTCAAAGGCCCCTTGGCTTCAAGCAGGGCCGGGCTGCACACCGGGATGATCGAATGCTCGAACATCCGATCGGCCCGTGCGCCGGGATACTGGCCGCGCCCCCAGCGAAAGGCGACGTCGATGTCGTCACGGGTGAAGTCGCGCAGGCTCGTCGAAACGTCGAGCCTTATGTCGACATCGGGCCATTGCTGCATGAACTTTTCCAGGCGCGGCACCAGCCATTTGGCGGCGATCGATGTCGATGCGCTGACCCGCAGCCGCATATTCGACCGTATCTTCTGCACGCGCACCGCCGCGCGCGTCAGGCCGGTAAGCGCTTCGGTGACGGCTGTGTGGAGGATCTCGCCAGCCTGCGTCAGCTCCATCATCCGGCTTGTGCGCAGGAACAGGGCAATGCCCAGCTGTTCCTCGAATTCCTTGATCTGATGGCTGACCGCAGCCGGCGTCAGCCCCAGCTCGGCCGCGGCCCTGCTGAAATTGAGATGCCGGCCGGCCGCCTCCAGCGTTTTCAGCGCACGTATTCCCGGGAGATGACCAGCCATGATCGATCTTCAAATGAAATTATCAGATACGGTGAAAACTACTCGTTTTCGCAATTTTTTCAATTCGCTATCATAGCAAAATCGAAAAGAGTTCAAATCCTTCTTGAAGGGATAGTACCATGGCCTACTGTGTTGACGATACGGGTTTCACGCGCTCGGCCCGGCCGACCGCGTTGCTCCGCACCGATATCGGTGCCGTGCTTCGCAAATGGCTGACCCGCCGCCAGGCTTTCAACGATCTGAAGCTGCTTACGCCTCGTCACCTTCAGGATATCGGCGTCGACCGGCATGACATTGCCGCGACCATCGACCGCGAACTGAGCCGGCTGCCGCGCGACGAGTTCCGCTCACGCGGGTGGTAGATTTGTACAGCGCACTGGGATTCTCACCATGGCGACCTGCGAATGGCGGCTCGTCCTGACGTGAATCTCGATGCGGCTAGCGCACCACTTTCAGCACGGTCCGATCCGACAGATACGGCAGCAGCCGTGCCATCACCTTTGCCGTCACCGCCACGCAGCCTTGCGTCGGCGTGAGGCCCGGTCGCGCCAGGTGGAAGAAAATGGCACTGCCGCGCCCGCGCAGGCGTGGCGATATATTCCAGTCGAGCACCAGGCAGGCATCGTAGAGCCTGTCGTCGCGCAGCATATGCTCGTGGCTGGCGGCATAGGGCAGCCTGACCGGCCGGTTGTAGTTGCGGTCCTCCGGCACTTCACACCAGCCAAGGGCCGAATCGATCGGTGTCATCTTCAGCCGCGTAAGCCGCCCCTTAAAATGATCCTTCCGGAAATAACCTGACAGGATGCGCATCGCCGCCAGCGGCGTGCCGCCATCGCCCTCGCGCTTGCCGGCGGTTATGCCGCCGCGCCCCAGCGCACAGGAAAACACCGTGCCGCCGGCATTCAGCAACCCTTGCGAAGGGTGCCCGGGGCGTGCGCGAACCACCAAGGTTTTGATCCCATGTCGGTTTTTTGCGCCTGCCCCATTGCGCTCACGTTTTTTGGAGTATGATCGCATACGGAAGCAAATCACCGTGACTGGCCTGTTCTGACGATCAGGTTCCGCATAAACGATCACTGGTCAACAGAATTATACATTTCAAAACAACGGATTGATCCATGACCTCCCGCACCATCCTGATTGTCGACGATGACGAAGACCTGCGCACGACCCTTGTCGAGCAACTTTCGCTCTACGAGGAATTCGACGTGCTGCAGGAAGCCACTGCCGCCAAGGGCGTATCGGTTGCACGCGGCGGCCTGATCGATCTCCTGATCATGGATGTCGGCCTGCCGGACATGGACGGCCGCGAGGCCGTCAAGCTCCTGCGCAAGGGCGGCTACAAGGCGCCGATCATCATGCTGACCGGGCACGACACCGATTCCGATACCATCCTCGGGCTCGAAGCCGGCGCCAACGACTATGTGACCAAGCCGTTCCGCTTCGCCGTCCTGCTTGCCCGCATCCGCGCGCAGCTGCGCCAGCATGAGCAAAGTGAGGACGCAACCTTTTCGGTTGGTCCCTATACATTCAAACCCAGCCAGAAACTGCTTCTCGACCAGCGCGGCGCCAAGGTGCGCCTGACCGAAAAGGAGGCGTCCATCATCAAATATCTCTATCGTGCCGACCAGAAAGTCGTTACCCGCGACGTCCTCCTGGAGGAGGTCTGGGGCTATAATTCGGGTGTCACCACGCACACGCTGGAAACCCATGTCTATCGCCTGCGCCAGAAGATAGAGCGCGATCCTTCCAATGCTGAAATTCTTGTGACAGAAAGCGGCGGATACAAGCTGGTTCCCTGACCGGTTTGCGGTCGGGGGGCCGCACGAACGGGAGGACTGACCAGGCCAGGAATTCGGGGACGCAATGGCGCTGGATGATGACATCCGCATTCTGTCCGGCGTGGGGCTTTTCGAGGGCTTCAGCCAGGAACAGCTGCGCCTGCTCGCCTTCGGGGCAGAACCGATGCGGCTGCCGGCGGAGCGCAAGCTGTTTCTGGAGGAGGACGAGGCCGATTCGGCCTATATCGTCGTCAAGGGCAGCATCGTCCTGTTTCGCGAAGACGATCCCAAGCGCACGCCGATCGCGGTGGTCAAGCCGGGCTCCATACTTGGCGAGCTGGCGCTGATCGCCGACACCAGGCGCCTGACCAGCGCGGCGGCTGCCACCGATTCGGAAGTGCTGCGGCTGAACCGCAAGATGTTCCACCGCATTCTCGGGGAATACCCCGACCTCGCCATCGCGCTTCACCAGCGCATCGTCGAGGAGCTTCAGGCGCTCATCCGCAGCATCGAGGAAGTCGCGCCCCGGCTCCTGCCTTAGGGCGAAAACGCGTCAGCTCAAATCGAATCGCGCAATCACCGGAACATGGTCCGAAGGACGGTCCCAGCCGCGCGCGTCGCGCAGGATCTCGTAGCCGCCGAAGCTCGGAACCAGATTGGACGAAGACCAGACATGGTCGAGACGGCGGCCGCGGTCGGAGGTTTCCCAGTCCTGGGCGCGGTAGCTCCACCAGGTGTAGATCTTCTGCTCGTCAGGCACGTTGAGCCGCATCAGGTCGACCCAGTCGCCGGCCTTGCGCATCGCCTCGAAATTTTCCGTCTCGACCGGCGTGTGGCTGACTACTTTCAGCAGTTGCTTGTGCGACCAGACATCGTGCTCCAGCGGCGCGATGTTGAGATCGCCAACCAGCACAGACGCCGAATTGTCGTCATGGTCGGCGCGGATGGCATTCATCTCGGCGACGAAGTCGAGCTTGTGGCGGAATTTCGGATTGATCTCAGGATCGGGCTCGTCGCCGCCGGCCGGAACGTAGAAATTATGCACCGTAAGCTGCTTGCCGCCGGCATTCACCCGCACCGAAAGATGCCGGCAATCGCCCTTCTGGCAGAACTCGCGCTTCTCGACGATTTCGAGCGGCCGCCGCGCCACCGTCGCCACGCCGTGATAGCCCTTCTGGCCACTGATCGCGATATGCTCATAGCCGAGCTTGCGGAAAGCTGCCGACGGAAACTGGTCGTCCGGGCACTTCGTTTCCTGCAGGCACAGCACGTCGGGTGCGTTTTCGAGGAGGAGGCGCTCCACCAGCGGCATGCGCAGCCGCACGGAATTGATGTTCCAGGTGGCAATCGAGAAAGGCATTCTGGGGAATCCGGCGCTTGCGAAAACGAAGCCCGGAAAGTGGCAGCGCAAGTCATCAATTACAAGGTCGAGCACAGCTTCAACGCGCCGCTCGCACCCTGTCCACAGCTAATGGCCGAGATCGATGGTTGCCCTATCGATTGCTCTTCTTCTTGTTGACGTCGAGATTGCGCTGATAGTCGATCTTGAACAGGCTCTGGTCGAACTTCACGCCCTGCCTGACATTGAAGATCATCACCGTCGTGTCCTTGCCCTGGGCGTCCTTGATCGTCCACTGGCGCAGTTCGTAGGATTTCGGATCGAACATCATGGTTATGGTCGAGTTGCCGAACACCGACTTGTCGGCGAGCTGGATCGTGGTGAGATCGTCCTCTTCCTTGACGCTCCGGACCTTGTTGCCGGAGAGATCGATGCGCTCGTCGAGCAGCAGCTTCAACGGCGTCTTCGACAGCGGGTAGAGATCGACCGTGTTCATCTTCCTGTTGTCGAGCACGACGGACTGGCCATCAGAGACCACCTGGAAGCGCGACGCCCCGTCATAATCGAAGCGGATCTTGCCCGGACGCTCGATGAAGAACTTGCCGCCGGTCTGCTCGCCGCGCGGACCGAACTGCACGAACTCGCCGGTCATGGTGCGAACACTGGCAAAATGATCGGCGATCTTCTGCGCGGCGTCGGACGGGGCTGCCTGCGCCGCCGCGATCATGTCGAAGCCCGGCATCGCCTGGAGCCCGACCACGCCAAAAGCCGCAACCGCCAGGCCAAGGAAGCCACGGCGAGCCATTTGCAGTCGCGGGGTCGGGGTCGAAGCGTTTTTGTTCATGCGGGTCATCACTCTCGAATGCGTCAAATGAGCTTAGATCTATAGGCCTTTACTTGGGCTGAAGTTTGTCGCCGGCAAGAGGCAAACCATCACGCCTGCGTCATTTTAGACCCCTTTTTACGCTCACACCCAGGGAGTGTTGAGATTCAAATCAGGACGAGTCGAAAATGGTGGTTTTCGGGGTCGCCACAGGCGACGAGCGGAGTGGACATTTGGGTCCATGAGCACCGGAAGCGCAGAAAATCGCCATTTGCAGGCCGTCATGGTTTGAATATCGGCACTCCCTAAAACTTGTCGTCCTCCGTCGGCACCAGAATCTCGCGCTTACCGGCGTGGTTGGCCGGGCCGACGATGCCTTCCTGCTCCATCTTCTCGATGATCGAGGCGGCGCGATTGTAGCCGATGCCGAGGCGGCGCTGGATGTAGCTGGTCGAGGCCTTGCCGTCGCGCAGCACGACCGCGACAGCCTGATCGTAAGGATCGTCGGAATCCTCGAAATTGCCACCGCCTCCGCCACCCTTGCCGGACGGCGCATCGTCGTCATCCTCGCCGTCATCCTCGGTGATGGCGTCGAGATATTCCGGCACGCCCTGCAGCTTGAGATGGCCGACGATCTTCTCGACCTCGTCGTCGGAGACGAACGGTCCGTGCACGCGCTGGATGCGCCCGCCGCCGGCCATGTAGAGCATGTCGCCCATGCCGAGCAGCTGTTCGGCGCCCTGCTCGCCAAGAATGGTGCGGCTGTCGATCTTCGACGTCACCTGGAAGGAGATGCGGGTCGGGAAGTTGGCCTTGATCGTGCCGGTGATGACGTCGACGGAAGGACGCTGCGTTGCCATGATGACATGGATGCCGGCGGCACGCGCCATCTGCGCCAGACGCTGTACCGCGCCTTCGATATCCTTGCCGGCGACCATCATCAGGTCGGCCATCTCGTCGATGATGACGACGATATAGGGCAGTGGCTCGAGGTCGAGGTTCTCCGTCTCGTAGATGGCCTCGCCGGTCTGACGGTCGAAGCCGGTCTGCACCGTGCGCGAAATGCGCTCGCCCTTCTTCTCCGCCTGCGCAACGCGGGCGTTGAAGCCGTCGATATTGCGCACGCCGACCTTGGACATCTTGCGGTAGCGGTCTTCCATCTCCCGCACCGTCCATTTGAGCGCCACGACCGCCTTCTTCGGGTCGGTCACGACAGGCGTCAGAAGATGCGGGATGCCGTCATAGACGGACAGTTCGAGCATTTTCGGATCGATCATGATCAGGCGGCATTCCTGCGGCGTCATGCGGTAGAGCAGCGACAGGATCATCGTGTTGATGGCCACCGACTTGCCTGAGCCGGTGGTGCCGGCGACGAGAACGTGCGGCATCTTGGCGATGTCGACGATAACCGCTTCGCCATTGATGGTCTTGCCAAGCGCCAGCGCCAGCTTGGCCTTGGTCGTCTCGAAATCGCGGCTCGCCATGATTTCGCGCAGATAGACGGTCTCGCGCTTGGCATTGGGCAGTTCGATGCCGATGGCGTTGCGGCCGGGAACGACGGCAACGCGGGCAGCGATCGCGCTCATCGAGCGCGCAATGTCATCGGCAAGGCCGATGACGCGCGACGACTTGATGCCGGGAGCCGGCTCCAGTTCATAGAGCGTGACGACCGGGCCGGGCCTGACATGGATGATCTCGCCCTTGACGCCGAAGTCTTCCAGCACGCCTTCGAGCAGGCGTGCATTTTGCTCCAGCGCGTCCTTCGACAGGCTGGCGTCGCGCACGACATTCTTCGGCTCGGACAGGAAATGCAGCGACGGCATTTCGAAGCTGTTCGAGCCGATCAGCGAGGTCTGCGCCTCGCGCTGGACCCGTGCGCCGGGCACGGGGCGCGGCGCAGGAGCCTCGACGCGGGCGGACGCTGCTGCCGGCGTCCGGAAATTCTGAACCTGGGCTGCAGGCGAACGTGGCTCTGCCGTCTCGCCCGGCATGAAGTCGAGATCGTCTTCCGCTTCGACATCGTCGTCGAGTTCGTTGTGCGGAACGCGTCCGTCGGACACCATGGCGGCGAAGAATTCCGGTTCGACCCGCGCCCTGCCCTTGGCACTGACCTTCGCCTCGGCCTGTTCGGCGAATTCGACGCGCTCGGCAGCACGGCGCCAGGCGCTTTCGGGGCGCACCTCGACGTCGCGATACTCGTCATGTTCCTTGCGGCGCGCAGCCCTGCGGCGCAGGAAGGCGCGGAACGACAGCCACCAATGGGTGATCGCGCCCAGCGCCAGAATGCCTTCATCCTCGTCGTCATCATCGAAGGACGACGCCAGATCCTGCTCGCGCATGTCCTTTTCATCGGGATCGACGACCGCAAAACCGTTGGGGCGCGAAATCAGCCCGGCGCCGAAAGCAAACAGCCACAGCGCCGGTCCTGCCAGAACCACCGCGATCAGGCTTGCCACCCAGCCGGTCGGATAGCCGCCGGTGGCCATGCCCGGTACCTTCAGAACCATATCGCCAAAGACACCGCCAAGCCCGGTCGGCAGCGGCCAGGTTGCGGGCGGCGTGGTGCAGCCGGCAATGGCTGCGAACAACAGCGAAGCGCCGAACCAGGCCAGCGCACGGCGCGGCATGCGATCGACACCGCGCGCAGTCGCCAGGAAAAAGCCCCAGATCACGGCCGGAACAAGAGCAGCCACGGACGACAACCCGTAGAACTGCATGGCGAGATCGGAAAACACCGCGCCCGGATAGCCCATCGCGTTGGTGATCGGGTTGTCGGTGGCATGGCTGAAGCTCGGGTCGGCCACATTCCACGTGCCAAGGCTGGCCAGCGCAAAGGCGACCTCCGCGAAACACGCAAGGCCGGTGATCCGCCCCACCTGCCTGCGCGCAAACGCCTGCAGACCGTGTCCCGAATCGGTCAGCGCGAGTTGTGTGGCTGAACGCATGCCTCTTTCCCCGTCCAAAAATGGTGTTGCCTTGGCACGAACGCGCCTTGGGCAGAGTCGAGGATCAGATTATCGGCGGGAAGGTTAAGGCCGCATTAACCATGCACCGCCTCGCAGCAAATGAAACATGCCTCGCCTACCGTTTTTCGGCAGCGTCCCCTTCGGCGTCGCGAAAAAAGTCCATCGCCCTCATGAAGCGCTCAAGGTCGCCACCGAGATGGAACTTCGCCGCGACCCGGCCCAGTGGAATGAACACCCGGAAGAAATGAAGCAGCCTCGCAAGCGCCTCCAGCGTAGGCTTCGGGGCAGAGGCCTTGTAAGCCTTCAGCGCCCGCGTCGCTGTCTCCGGCTGCCGGGCACGATAAGTGATCTGGAAAAAGAGCAGCCAGACGTCACGCGCCTGCGCATCAGCCAGTGGCATCGTTGCTTCCGGCTCCTCCTCGAAGTCGAGAAAGCCGAATCGCCCGTCATCGTCGACGACGAAATCGCGCGGATGCGGGCGGCCATGACAGAGGCCGGCCTCATGCACCTGGCCGAGCGCTTCGGCGGCGTGGACCAGAAGCTCGTCATGGGCGGTAACGTCTCCGATCTTTCGCAGATGGCGCATCTGCGTCTGCATCGTCTCGCCCATGTCGGACAGGGCCAGGACATCGCCGCGCTGATAGAAGACTTCCGGCGCACGAAAACCGGCGCCGCGAAAGGCCTTGATCTTGCGTAGTTCGCGTGCGGCCTTGCCTTCCGGCGTGGCAGACAACGATGCCCTTGTGAACCGCGGATACATCAGCGGCGAGACCAAGGCGTGCAGGCGCTTGCCCCACGCCGTCCGCTCGGCGCCGAAATGCTTGAACCATATCCGCTGGCCCCTGATCGCCGTGACGTGAAGCCTCGGAGGCTTCGGTGCCTCGGCGATGCGCGCGACGGCGCTGAGCATCGCCGGATCGGCCTGCATCATCGTATCCGGTGAACGCTTCGACAATATGGGGCCTGCCTTGCCGCAACTGATTTGTGTCGTCAGCCGCTCAAGATAGGCAGCTTTCATTAGCTGTCTATATAACGGAGTGATTTTTTTCGTGAAGTGAACGTCTGAAAACCACCCCCTGTTGCAGTTCGGGCGCACTCGGCGATCACGTCCCCGGAATATGTTTGCTGGCGGCCAAAAAAAGAGGCCCGGACGAACCGGGCCTCAAAGGCGTGACCAGCTCCTTCAAACCGGTCACGACGGGATTTTCGAGCAACTCCAGGAAAAATGTGAACGGTTTTCCGTTCGGAATTGCGTAAAGGCCAGTCCCGGCGACGGCATGCGCCGCCGGGTTGGAAGCTTACGAGTGGTAGGCCACTTCGCCGTGCGAGGTGAGGTCGAGGCCCTGCGATTCGGCTTCGACGGTCGGACGCAGCCCGACGATCACATCGACGATCTTGTAGAGGATGGCAGAGCCGACACCACACCAGACGATGGTGACGAGGACAGCCTTGATCTGCACCCAGACCTGCGCGCCCATGGTCACGCCGTCGGCATAGCCGATGCCACCCAGCGCCGACGAGGCGAAGATGCCGGTGCCGATGGCGCCGACGATGCCGCCAATGCCGTGCACGCCGAACACGTCGAGCGAGTCGTCATAACCGGCCTTGATCTTCACGACAGTGACGAAATAGTAGCAGATGATGCTGGCGATGGCGCCGAGAACGATCGCGCCGATCGGGCCGACGATGCCGGCGGCGGGCGTGACCGCAACCAGGCCGGCGATCATGCCGGAGGCGGCACCAAGCATCGAGGCTTTCTTGCGCGACAGCGATTCCACCGCCACCCAGGCGATGATTGCGCCGGCGGTTGCAGTGAAGGTGTTGATCATCGCAAGGGCTGCACCACCGGTGGCTTCAAGGTTGGAGCCGGCGTTGAAGCCGAACCAGCCCACCCACAGGATCGAGGCACCGACCATGGTCAGCGTCATCGAATGCGGAGCCATGTTGTCGCGGCCGTAGCCGTTGCGCTTGCCGACCAGGATCGCACCGACCAATGCGGCGATACCGGCATTGATGTGGACGACCGTGCCGCCGGCGAAGTCGAGAGCGCCCCAGTTGAAGATCATGCCGCTCGAATCCCAGACCATATGGGCGATCGGGAAGTAGACGAAGGTGACCCACAGCGCCACGAACAGGATCACGGCCGAGAACTTGATGCGTTCGGCAAACGCGCCGACGATCAGGGCCGGCGTGATGCAGGCGAAGGTCATCTGGAAGCAGATGAAGACCAGTTCGGGGATGACGACGCCATCCGAGAAGGTCGCCGCCGTGCTCTCAGGCGTGACGCCCGACAGGAACAGCTTGCCGAGACCGCCCCAATACGGGCTGGTGCCGCCACCGAAGGCGAAGGAGTAGCCGTAGACGACCCAGATGATGATGACGACAGCGACGATCATCGTGCACTGCATGAGGACGGAAAGCATGTTCTTGGTGCGCACGAGGCCGCCATAGAACAGGGCCAGGCCCGGCAGGGCCATGAACAGGACGAGGATGGTCGAGATCATCATCCAGGTCGTGTCGCCCTTGTCGGGCACGGGAACGGCGGGCGCAGCAGCCGCAGCAGCATCTACGGCAGCCGGCGCGGTTTCCTGGGCGAAGGCTGCGAGCGTGCCAAGTGCGCCGAGGGCAAGCGTGCCCAGAAGCGCGGTTTTGGCCGCCTTCTTCAAGGTGGTGGGAATATTCATTGAAATCTCCATGAGAATACGATTGGCCCGCTCAAAGCGCGTCGGTGTCGGTTTCGCCGGTGCGGATGCGTACCGCCTGGTCGATGCCGAAGACGAAAATCTTTCCGTCGCCGATCTGCCCGGTCTTTGCCGCGCTCGAAATCGCCTCGACGGCCTTCTCGACCATGTCGGCGGCCACGGCCACTTCGATCTTCACTTTCGGCAGGAAGCTGACCGCGTATTCGGCTCCGCGATAGATTTCCGTATGCCCCTTCTGACGCCCGTAGCCTTTGACTTCGGTGACGGTCAGGCCCTGGATGCCGACGGCGGTGAGCGCTTCGCGCACCTCGTCGAGCTTGAACGGCTTGATGATTGCCATCACGATTTTCATAAGGTTTTTACCCCTTGCTTATGCGGGAACCCGCGATTGCATGACTTCGCCGGGTTGCCGAGAGCAGCCGGAGAGTGTTCAGGGTAAATCAAGCTCCGTGCCAGTTCGCAGAACCGGCATTAAAGCGTTGTAAATCAATGGGTTTATGTTGCAGCGCAGTATAAGCGGCCGCTTGAGCGGCCATATGACTGCCTATAAATTAGGCAATTTATAGATTTTGCACATTCCGCAGGCTATCGCTTCACGCGGATAAGCCCTTCCTGCGCCACCGAGGCGATCAGCGTGCCATCCTGCCCATAAAGTGTACCGCGGGTGAAACCCCGCGCACCGATCGTCGAGGGGCTGTCCTGCGTATAGAGCAGCCAGCCGTCGAGCGGATGCTGCCTGTGGAACCACATGGCGTGGTCGAGGCTCGCCGCCTGGATGTCGCGATCAAAGACTGCGCGTCCATGGGCGAAGGTGGAGGTGTCGAGCAACGTCATATCCGACAGATAGGCAAGCACCGCGGCCTGCGTGGCGCGATCAGCAGGCACGGGTCCAGTGGTGCGGATCCAGATATTCTGCTCCGGGTCCAGCTTTTCGCGGCTGGTATAGTGCTTCAGCATCACCGGCTTCATTTCCACCGGCCTGTCGCGCTCCCAATAGCGGCGAATGCCCTCCGGCACCGTATCGCCGAACTCCTTGATCAGGTCGTTCTGGGTGCCGAGCGTGTCGGGAGCCGGCACGCCGAGCGGCATCGGCACCTGATGCTCCAACCCCGGCTCGTCAAGCTGGAACGAGGCTTCCAGCGAAAAGATGGCATGGCCGTGCTGGATGGCGACGACCCGCCGCGTGGTGAAACTCTTGCCGTCGCGGATGCGGTCGACTTCATAAATGATCGGAACCTGCGTATCGCCTGGACGCATGAAATAACCGTGCAGCGAATGCACATGCCGGTCGGGCGCGACCGTGCGCTGCGCAGCGACCAGCGCCTGCGCGATGGTCTGCCCGCCGAACACGCGCTGCCAGTCGAGTTTGGGGCTGCGACCACGATACAGGTTGTGTTCGAGCTTCTCGAGGTCGAGAATGGCAAGAAGTTCCTGCATGGCAGCCGACATTGTTTCGAACCCTTTTCGAAGCGAAGGAATTGGCACGGTTTCCAACAGGAACATTCGCCGAAGTCAAGGCGAAGCGAAAGTGACGGAGGATAGAGCGATGGCTGGAAACGCAGGCACACACCGCAAGGAACCAACGCTCGACGTGCTGATTGCGGGTGCGGGCTATGTCGGCCTTGCCGCTGCCGTCTCGATGAAGCAGGCACGCCCCAATCTCGCCATCGCCGTGGTCGACGCCGCACCCGAAGGCGTTTGGCAGCGCGACACCCGCGCCTCGGCAATCGCCGCCGCGGCCTGCCGCATGCTCGGCCGCCTCGGCTGCTGGGACGAGATCCTGCCGCAGGCACAGCCGATCACCGACATGATCGTCACCGATTCGCGCACTGCTGATCCCGTTCGCCCGGTCTACCTGACCTTCGACGGCGAAGTCGCGCCCGGTGAGCCTTTCGCCCACATGGTCGCCAACAAGGTGCTGAACGGCGCGCTGCGCCGCCGCGCCGGCGAGCTGGGCATCGACATCATCGAAGGCGTCGCCGTCAGCTCCTTCGAGGCCGGTGTTGCCGGTATAGCAATCCACCTCGCAGACGGCACCTCGCTGGGCGCGCGCCTGCTGGTTGCCGCCGACGGCGTCAATTCGCGGCTGCGCGACATGGCCGGCATCAAGACGGTGAAGTGGGAATACGGCCAGTCCGGCATCGTCTGCACCATCGCCCATGAGCGCCCGCACAACGGCCGCGCCGAAGAGCATTTCCTGCCTGCCGGCCCCTTCGCCATCCTGCCGCTGACCGGCAACCGCTCTTCGATCGTCTGGACCGAGCGCACCGCCGATGCCGAACGGCTGGTCGCCAGCGACGAACTCGTCTTCGAAAGCGAACTGGAACAGCGCTTCGGCCTGAAGCTCGGCGAGTTGCGCGTCGAGGGCAAGCCGCGCGCCTGGCCGCTCGGCCTCACCCTTGCCCGCGCCTTCGTCGCACCACGCTTCGCGCTCGCAGGCGATGCTGCCCACGGCATCCACCCCATCGCCGGCCAGGGCCTCAATCTCGGCTTCAAGGATTCGGCAGCCCTTGCCGAAACCATTGTCGAGGCCGATCGGCTCGGCCAGGATATCGGCGCGCTTGACGTGCTCCAGCGCTACGAGCGTTGGCGCCGTTTCGACACGGTGCAGATGGGCGTCACCACCGACGTGCTGAACCGACTATTCTCCAATGATTTCGGCCCGCTGCGCGCAGCCCGCGACATCGGCCTCGGCCTCGTCGACCGCATGCCGCGCATGAAGTCGTTTTTCATAAGGCAGGCATCGGGACTGACCGGGGATACGCCCCGGCTGCTGAGAGGCGAGTCGATCTGAAAGCAATTCCAGGAAAAGTGTGCAGCGGTTTTCCGTCCGGAATTGCGTCCAGGGACCGATCAGTGGATCTCGAAGCCGAGCTTCTGGCGCAGGCGTCGCACGCGCTGATCATGGGCCAACGAGCGCTCGCCTGACGCCCGCGCGACACCGTCGACCATCGCGACCAGTTGTTCGCGCTCATCCACGTCGAGACGTTCGCGCAAGAACGGCGCGAGCTTGTCGATGACGACATTTGCGTCATCGATCTGCGAAGCGGCCCATTTGCCGTAGATGACGGCCTCATCGGTTTTCTTCGCGTCGGCAATGCCGGAAACGGCCTCTCGGATTGCGGTTTCATGCTCCGGCGTCAACGGCGTATCTTCCGACACGACCGCCGTGATCAGCGTGGCTGCCGCCACGATGGGATCGTCGATGGCCGTCAGCGGGGAAAGTGCAGCCTGCTTGCGCAGCTTCTTGCGCCGCACCGAGCCGCGCACGCGGCCAACCGCGTCGGCAACTTCGCTTGCCGCCTCGCTCATATATTTGACCCGGTACCACCAGAAGGCGGCAGCTCCCATGAGGCCGATCGCAGCAATCAGGATATGCATTCCAAATCCCCCGAAAACGGCGGCAGGATAAGGAAACAATGCCCTCCTTTCAACACGTAAAAGTTGCACGTCCGACGATTTGCGCGAAGCTAGTCTCCGCGAAAATTATAGACTGGCCGCACCTCGATCGCGCCCAGCTTCGCCAGCGGCACCTTGCCGGCAATCTCCACAGCCTCGTCGAAATCCTTGGCCTCGATCATCAGGAAACCGAGAAGCTGCTCCTTGGTCTCGGCAAAGGGACCGTCGGTGACCAGCACCTTGCCCTTCCGGTTCCTGACGGTTTTGGTGACCTTCACCGGCTGCAGCGCCTGCGCGACGATCAGATGGCCGCTGGCCATCAGCGAATCGTCATAGGCGCCGGAATCGTGGTCGAGCGCCTTCATTTCGGCGGGCGACATGGCATGGAGCTTGGCTTCTTCTCCATGGACGAGGCAAACATATTTCATGGTCTATCTCCTCTCATAGGTGACATCTGCCTGCGCAAGAAGGCCCGGCTGCCTGTCCGGAGCATAGGACGACGCAACGTCGAGAACATGCACGGCAGAGACGATGACGGTCAGCATGACCAGCAGGCGCGCAACGCCCGATGGCGGGATGCAAAAGCTATTGGCAGTCACCGCGCCGGGTTTGGGAACGATCTTTCCAATATTCGAGTGAAGCAGCGAATACATTCGAACCTCCTGCACACGCCACGAAACATTCCGTGGCCGCCCCTAGGACGACAGGCGTTCATGCTTCCCGACATTTTTGACATCGACTTTTTCGCATGCCCCGAAAGCGGTCAAACATGGCAGAAGCAGAAAGGCGCGCTATATTCAAGCCGTCGCCGCATCATCGGCCTGCAAAATCAAACGGGAGAACCTCATGAACCGTCACGCCACCGCCATCTGGAAGGGAACGCTCACCGAGGGTTCCGGCACGCTCGACACCCAGAGCGGCGCCCTCAAGGCCGCGCCCTATTCCTTCAAGATGCGTTTCGAGGACGAGAGCGGCAAATCCGGCACCAATCCGGAAGAACTGATCGCCGCTGCCCATGCCGGCTGCTTTGCCATGCAGCTCTCGCATTTCCTGGCCGAGAACGGCACGCCCGCCGACGAATTGAACGCCAAGGCGGTGGTCACCCTCATTCCCGGCACCGGCATCACCGAAAGCGCCATCACGCTCACCGGCAAGGTGCCTGGCATTGACGCCGCTAAATTCAAGGAACTGACCGAGAAGGCCAAGGCCGAATGCCCGGTTTCCAAGGCGCTCGGAGCGATCAAGGTTACGCTTAACGCCAGCCTCGCCTGATATCCCTGTGCATCAAAGAAAACGGGCGCCGTATAGCGCCCGTTTTTCGTTGCGGCAAGTCGCGCTCAGTGCGCGGCGATGCCCTGATGCGCGGCCTTGCCCCATACTGCGTCGATGCGGTCGTCGCGCCCGCAGGAATAGCGGTAGTATTTGTAGCGGACCGGATTCTTCTTGTAGTAATCCTGATGGTAATCCTCGGCCGGCCAGAAGGTCGGTGCCGCCACGATTTCCGTGGCTATCGGCTGCTTCAGCACCGCCGCGATCGCTTCCTTCGATTTTTCCGCCTCGGCCAGTTGCTCCGCGCCGACCGCATAGATCGCGGTCGTATAGCTGTGGCCACGGTCGCAGAACTGACCGCCGCCATCCGTCGGATCGACCGAATGCCAGAAGGCGTCAAGCAGCTTGTCGTAGCTGGTCTTGGTATCGTCGAATTCTATCTTCACCGCCTCGCGGTGGCCAGCGGCGGTGTGATCCTCATAGGTGGGATTGTCGTTCGTGCCGCCGATATAGCCGGAGGTGGTTGAAGTCACGCCGGGCACGTGGTCGAAATCCGATTCCACGCACCAGAAGCAGCCGCCGGCAAAGATCGCCGTCTGCGTCTTGGCGAATGCGGCACCTGCAGGCGCTGACAGCGCGGCAGCAAGTGCAAGACAGGTTACTGCGAAAGCTCTGCGCACCATGAAAACATCCTCCTGCGGTAAAGACGTAGCCGAACCGCAAGAGGTTTCAAAATCAAGCTGAAACACGCTGGCGTGATTATTCAGGTGACGAACTGCTTCCCGGCGATCTTCGGTCGCCGGCTCAGGCGCCCAGCGCATCGAGGCGGGCGCGCAAGGCAGCGACCTCTTCCTCCAGCGCCTGTATCCGCACTTCGAGATCAGACGCCGGCACAGATGACACGCTGCGCTGCGCTGCAAATGCGGCAACATCGACAGGCCCGCTCAGAAGATGGGCGTAGCGGTCCTCGCGCTGGCCGGGGCCGCGCCCGATTTCCTGCACCAGCGCCGGGCGCTTGCCGATCAGCATGTCGAGTTCTTCGCGCAGTTCGTCTACCGACGGGAACCGCGCCATGCGCTCGCTGCGCGCCAGAAGCTCGTTCACCGTCTGCGGCCCGCGCAGCAGGAGCAGGCCGACAATGGCGATCTGCGGCGATGTCATCGAAAAGCGCTGCGCGGCAAGATGCTCGTAGCGCTCGACGCGCGACCCGAAGACCTGGCGAACCAGCCCCTTCTGCTCAAGCAGCTTCAGCGCCCGGTGCACCTCCCCCTGCTCCAGCGCCATCACCGGCTCGCGCGCCGTCTTCTGGTTGGCGGCGGCGTGCGCTGAATTGAGCGTCAGCGGATAGACGTCCGGCGTCAGCTCCTTCTTCTCGATCAGGCAGCCGAGTACGCGCGCTTCTGAGGGATTGAGGATGGGGAGGTCTGTCGCTGTGTTCATCCCTGTCTTTTGGCAAAGCCTTGCCGCGACGGCAAGGACACTTTTCAGACGCCTTCCGCTTCCTGCCGGTAGAAGTCTTCCGCCAGGGCACGATCCCGCTTCCGCCGATTCTCGTCCTTGAGCGAGGGAGGCATGTTCATTTCGTGGTGGCCATATCTGGCTTCCAGATACCCTGCGATCTCGGGTGGTATCGGTCCCGTACCCATTTCCCGTGTTTGGGCCTTGGTTGCGATCATGCGGCCTATTTCTTCGGCAACGGACGGCAGCACCTCGGTTTGCGAAAGACAGACCGGCAAACTCATTGGCGGCAATGTGGTGAAAGCATGCTGCTCCATCCAATCCAGCGCCACTAGCGGCCTGATAAGATAGAAAAGCTTCTTCAGTTTCACGTCGGTGCCGGAATTCTCGATCCTGGAAATGTGGGAACGCGCCAGGCCGAGGTAGTGGCGCGCGACTTTTGCCGGATCGACGATTTCGGCAAGGAGACCAAGGAGCCGCGCCCGAAAGCCTTCAGCCTCCTCATAGGCTATCGGCGAATTCGCCCACTCCACGACAACGGCATTTCCGCCGAGCGCAAGCAGCAGGGCCTTCCGCAAATCCCACCCACCGGCATCGATATCGCCCTCGATCGGGAACTCGACGACGTCGCGCGGTGGCTGCAGGACCAGATGATCGCGAACCGGCCGCACATAGACGAAGCGGCAATCATAGTCGCTGTCGGGAGATGGAAAGCCCCAGGCCCGGCTGCCGCTTTCAATGGCGAACAGAATTTTCAGCCCGCCCGCACGAGCCAGATCAAGTCGATCGCGGATTGCGGTAACGGCTTCCGGCGCAAAATCCGCCGGCAGCGAAGCCATGCGTTGAATCAGACCCTTCTCTCCACCATCATCTTCTTGATCTCCGCAATCGCCTTGGCGGGATTAAGACCCTTGGGGCAGGTTTGCGCGCAGTTCATGATGGTGTGGCAGCGATAGAGCCGGAACGGGTCTTCGAGATTGTCGAGACGCTCGCCGGTTGCCTCATCGCGACTATCGATCAGCCAGCGATAGGCCTGCAGGAGCGTTGCCGGGCCGAGATAGCGGTCGCCGTTCCACCAGTAGCTCGGGCAGGAAGTCGAGCAGCAGGCGCACAGGATGCACTCATAGAGCCCGTCGAGCTTGGCGCGGTCGTCATGGCTCTGCAGCCATTCCTTGGCCGGCTCGGGCGAGACGGTCTTCAGCCATGGCTCGATCGAGCGGTGCTGGGCGTAGAAATTGGTGAGGTCAGGCACCAGATCCTTCACCACCTGCATATGCGGCAGCGGATAGATCTTGATCGCGCCCGAAATGTCGTCGCAGCCCTTGGTGCAGGCCAGCGTGTTCGAGCCGTCGATATTCATGGCGCAGGAGCCGCAAATGCCCTCGCGGCAGGAACGGCGCAAGGTCAGCGTCGGGTCGATGTTGTTCTTGATCCACAACAGCGCATCGAGAACCATCGGCCCGCAATCGTCCATGTCGACGAAATAGGTGTCGATGCTCGGGTTCTCGCCATCGTCCGGCGACCAGCGATAGATGCGGTATTCGCGCAGATTGGTGGCGCCCTCTGGCTTCGGCCAGGTCTTGCCCTGTCTGATCTGGGAGTTCTTGGGAAGGGTAAGTTCGACCATGGCTCAGACGCTCCAGTTGTTTGCATGAGCTAGGATGGTTGGGCAAACGGCGATCTTTCGCTTGACGCCGACACCGGTTGTTCCGAGCTTGCGCGCCGTCATGGCCATGTGGCCGGCCAGCCTGCGCAGCTTGAAATGGGGATAACGCACCAGCACCGTCAGTCGCGACATCTTGCTCGGCTGCGTGATGGTGGATTTGAAAGGAACCTTGAGGCTGCCGCCGTCCTCGCCGCCATCATAAAGCGGGGCGGCCAGACCGGGCTCGGCCTGAAGCCGCGCTATGCCGGCAAGATTGAGGAACGCATCGGAGGGCGCGGCATGGTGGCGGGCGCGTTTCAGCAGCGCTCGCGCCGCCTCCGGCAAGACGATATAGCCTGCCGAACCGCCACGATCGACATAGAGCCGATAGAGCTGGACGCCGCTTTCAGGCGCCGAGACGACCGCTTTTCTGGATACCCATTTTTCAGCGCCACGCGTCTCGATATTGACGATATCCGCCGTCTTCAGGCTGGAAAATTCCTTGAGGAAGGCGGGCAACCTGTCCGACAGGATCACATCGTCCTCAAGCACGAGAATCGGTCGGTTTTCCTCGACGCAAAACTGCCAGACGCGTGTATGGCTGATCAGGCAGGCAAGTTCCGAGCGCGAAATCGGGCGCATATAGGTGTTGCCGAGCCGGGCGAACTCAGCATCGCTGATCGTGCTGGCGTCCGTCGCGGGCAGGCGCGTGAAATCGAGGCCGAGATCGCCGAGCTGCCTGGCAATGAACGCCAGGCGGTCGGGACTCCGGTCCAGGTTTATCAGCAGGATGCCCGGCGTGGTCGACATTGTCTCAATATACCCGCGCCTTGGGCGCGATCTTTGCCAGGCTGATGCCGCCGTCTTCTTCCCTGGCCAGCGGCTCGGTGTGAACCGGGCGGTAGGAGAGCGTCACTTTGCCGTCTTCGGCGACATGGGCCAGCGTGTGCTTGCGCCAGCCGGCATCGTCGCGCGACGAGAAATCCTCGCGCGCATGCGCGCCGCGGCTCTCCTTGCGCGCTTCGGCGCCGTAGACGGTGGGAATGGCGTTGGCCATCAGGTTTTCCAGTTCCAGCGTCTCGACGAGATCGGAATTCCAGATCATCGAGCGGTCGAACACCTTGACGTCCTTGAGCTCGCTCCACAGCGCCGACATGCGCTTGCAGCCCTGCGCCAGCGATTCCTGGGTGCGGAACACGGCGGCGTCTTCCTGCATGATCTTCTGCATCTTCTCGCGAAGAACAGCCGTCGGCGTGCCGCCATTGGCGTTACGCAGGCGGTCGAAGCGGGCCATGATCTTCTCGACCGACTTTTCATTGATCGGCGGAATGGGTGCTGCGCGGTCGATCACCTCGCCGGCGCGGATCGCCGCAGCGCGGCCGAACACCACCAGATCGATCAGCGAATTGGAGCCGAGACGGTTAGCACCGTGCACCGAGGCGCAGCCGGCCTCGCCGACAGCCATCAGGCCGGGCGACACGCGGTCGGGATTGTCCTTGGTCGGGTTCAGCACCTCGCCCCAATAGTTCGTGGGAATGCCGCCCATATTGTAATGCACGGTCGGCAAAACCGGGATCGGCTCGCGGGTCACATCGACGCCGGCAAAAATCTTGGCCGATTCCGAAATACCCGGCAGGCGTTCATGCAGCACGGCCGGATCGAGATGGTCGAGATGCAGGAAGATGTGATCCTTGTTTTTGCCGACGCCGCGGCCTTCGCGGATTTCCAGCGTCATGCAGCGCGAAACCACGTCTCGGCTTGCAAGGTCCTTGGCCGATGGCGCATAGCGCTCCATGAAGCGCTCGCCCTCGGAGTTGACGAGATAGCCGCCTTCGCCGCGCGCACCCTCGGTGATGAGGCAGCCCGAACCGTAGATGCCGGTCGGGTGGAACTGCACGAACTCCATGTCCTGAAGCGGCAGGCCGGCGCGGGCAACCATGCCGCCACCGTCGCCGGTGCAGGTATGGGCAGACGTTGCCGAGAAATAGGCGCGGCCATAGCCGCCGGTGGCCAGCACGACCATCTTGGCCGAGAAGCGGTGGATGGTGCCATCGTCGAGGTTCCAGGCGACGACGCCGGTGCAGACACCATCGTCGGACATGATCAGGTCGAGCGCGAAATACTCGATGAAGAACTGCGCATTGTGCTTCAGCGACTGGCCGTAAAGCGTGTGCAATATGGCGTGGCCGGTGCGGTCGGCAGCAGCGCAGGTACGCTGCACGGGCGGGCCGTCGCCATAGTTCATCATGTGGCCGCCGAACGGCCGCTGGTAGATCTTGCCTTCTTCGGTGCGCGAGAACGGCACGCCGTAATGCTCGAGCTCGTAGACGGCAGCCGGCGCCTGCTTGACCATGTATTCCATGGCGTCCATGTCGCCGAGCCAGTCGGAACCCTTGACGGTGTCATACATATGCCACTGCCAGGAATCGGGACCCATGTTGGACAGCGAGGCGGCAATGCCGCCCTGTGCCGCAACCGTGTGCGAGCGCGTCGGGAAAACCTTGGTGATGCAGGCGGTCTTCAGCCCCTGCTCGGCCATGCCGAGCGTGGCGCGCAGGCCCGAACCGCCGGCACCAACCACCACCACGTCGAACTTGTGGTCGACATAGGTGTAACCGCTGCCGGCCGGTGCCGCGCCATTGCCTTTTTGATCCTTGGCCATGGTCAGCCCCCGAATGCGATTTTGAGCAGGGCGAAGAGCGAAGCAACGCCGACCGCGATGGTGAAAAACGTGTTGAGCACGATGAGCGCCAGCTTGCCGCCCTCGCCATGCACATAGTCCTCGATGATGACCTGCATGCCGAGCCGCATGTGGTAGAGGCCGGAGATCAGGAACATCGCCAGGATCAGCGCCACGAAGGGATTGGCAAGCGCGGACCGCACTTCGGCATAGCTGGCGCCATTGAGCGAGACCAGCAGGCCGATGAAGAACAGCGTGAGCGGGATGTTGGCGATCGCGGTCAGCCGCTGGCGCCAGAAATGCTCGGTGCCTTCGCGGGCCGAACCGAGGCCGCGAACTTTTTTGAGAGGTGTGCGCATATCGGCCATGATCACATCCCCCGCGCCATGTAGCCGGCGACCCAGATCAGCACGGTCAACGCGACCGACGCGATCACCGTCGCCCAGGCGATCTTCGAGGCGGTGCGCTTTTCAAGCCCGACGCCCGTATCCCAGATCAGGTGGCGGATGCCGCCCATCAGGTGCTGCATCAGCGCCCAGGTGTAGCCGAACAGAATCAGCCGGCCGATCCAGCTTCCGAAAACCCAGCTGACGAAGTCGAAATATTGCTCCGAGGTCGCCGCCGCGATCAGCCAAAAGGCGACCAGCAGCGTGCCGAAATAAAGCGCCCCACCGGTGATGCGATGGATGATCGACATCGTCATCGTGATCAGCGGTTTATAGATCGTCAGATGCGGCGACAGAGGCCTTGCTTGGGTGGCTGGTGATTTGCTCATGGCTCCCCTTTCGTCGCCCGATATATTCCGAAGGTGCCGATGCGGAAATACGGCGTAGCCTTCTCGGAATGCGACTTCGGACAGCCGCGTTCTAATGCGCTTTTTGCACCGCGTCAAAGCCGGAAAAGCGTTTCGGAAGAGCTATTTCGTCAAAAGCGCGAGAGGGTCAAGTCACTGTTTCCGCTTCAATCGATTGAAGCCTGCATGACAATTCACGGCGAATTGAACCATTGCCGACAAGTGCAGGGGCGTCGCTTTCGGGTCCCGCTCTGCTGCAGCGCAACCAGAACGGCGAATCAGCGATTGCAGGTCACCGGCTCCTTGCCGCTTTTCATGTAGAGTGCCTCTTTGCCGTCCAGCACCAGCGCATAGGGCGTCTCGCCATAGCGCGACTGCTGCGTGGCGGGCGAGGCCGGCAGATCGACGCTCTCGCCTTCGGGATCGACCAGTTTCACCGAGGTACGGAAATTGTCGACCGTCAGCGTGCCTCTCGGGCCGCAGCTGTATGTCGCGTGAGTGGGCTGGCTGGTCGTTTCCGTGCCCGTCGCCTTGGCGGCCGCCCCGCCGGCATGCCCTTCCGAAACACAGGAGGCGACCGGCAGCAGCGGGATCATGGCAAATGCGGCAATCAGGAACGCGCCGCCGCTCGATTTTCTGTCTGACATGCCGCGCAAGCTACCCGTTTTGCCACCGAAAGATCAACCATGGGACAGCCGACCGCACCCGTGGATCCCGTGATCAGCCCGGCTAGCAGCCAAGGAGGCACAAACACTGAAAATTAACCACGTTTGTTAATTCATTTCGCCGCAAACGTACGAGGCTCTTAACAAAGGTTAATAAAGCGTTAACGTCATGCCATCGAGGATCGACCTCGCTCGATGGAGAAAGCCATGCCTTCGAACGGCCGCAAGATGCTTTTCCTGCCGATGATTCTGGCCGTCGCGGCCATCGGCACTTCCGCGCCGGCGATAGCCGGCGACAGTCATGACCGCGTCTATGCAGACAGTTTCGGCAATCTCGTCGTTGAAAGTGCTGCCGGCTACAAGCGGATCGTCGTCGGCCAGGGCCACATGGCCCGCGAACTCTCGAGCTACACTCAGGCCGGCCGGCCAAAGGTGGTGCATATCGAAGGCCCCGGCGGCATATTTGCCTATGAGCGCGGCTGCTTCCGCCCGCCCGTTCTGGTCAAGGGCCGCAGCTATATGTACGGCTTTGACCAGGGCGAGATTCCGCTTCAGGGCGGCCCCTGCCGCTAGATCATGATCAAAGTCTGCTTGGACTTAGCGCCTGCGGGTCGACGGGCTGCGCTTACCGTTTTCCGATGCCAGCGAAATCCTGACGCAGTCGCGTCCGCCTTTCTTGGCTTCGTAGAGCGCCCTGTCGGCGCGCAGCAGCAACTCCGACACATCCTCTCCGGCTGCAAGTTCCGCAACGCCGAAGCTGGCGGTGAAACGCAATCCTTCGGGCAACCCCTCCACCGGCAGGCCTGAAAAGGCACTCCGTGCGCCTTCGGCGAAAAGCCGCGCCGACACCAGATTGGCGCCGGGCATGATGATGGCGAATTCCTCGCCACCGATGCGGCCGGCGACATGATGGTTGGAGGATGCGTCACGGAGGAAACCCGCGAACGCCTTGATCACCCGATCGCCGGAGGCGTGGCCGTAATTGTCGTTGATCGACTTGAAATGATCGAGGTCGCTGATAACCAGCGCCAACGGCGTATTGCCGCGGTTCGCCTCCCGCAGGGCTGCGCGGGCATGGCGCTCGAAACCGCCACGATTGAGCAGCCCCGACAGGGAGTCGGTTTCAGACGCCACGGTAACACCGGCAAGGATGTCGCGGGCCAGTATGACCAGGAAGAGCAGCGCGATCGCCAGCGCGAACACCGTTCCCATCGATTGCGAGACCATTGCATAGTTGGTCTGCAGATATTGCTGCGCAGTGACGCCCGTACCGCCGAGTGCCTGCGACAGGAAGGGCTTGGTCAGGAACTGCAGCGAACTTGCCGCAAGAAGGCCCATCAGGATGAGTTCGAGCTTGCCACGACGGCGGGCCGAAAGCACGATCCACGCACCGATCGCCTGCATCATGAAATAAGGCGCCTGATAATACATCATGCGGGTAAACGACTGCCGCGGCATGTCCTGTATGAGATAGCACGACACGACCGACGCCACGAAAAGCGAGCCCATCAACCACCAGGGCACCGGCACCTCGTATTTGCGGGCCATGCCGACATTGAACAGCACCATTGCGCCCAGGAATGTGGCGAAGGAGACGGTTGCGACCACCGGGTTCACGCCGAAAACCGAAATCGCGAACTCGATCAGGAGATAGACGAACGCCAGACCATAGGTGAAACCCAGCCACCGCGCCGCCACCTGCTTGCGGTCATAGACGGCAACCATGGCGAATGAGCCGCCGAGCAGGCCGGCGACAACCAAGTTTATTGTCAGGACAACGCCTGCTCCAGTCATTCCGTTGCGCCCCCTTTTGTATGAGCACACAACCACACTTAGCCGAAAAACCCGTTAACGTGGGAGCAGGGGTGGATCACATTCCCGGCAATTATGCGTCGGTCGATGTTCAGATATGACCGCCGTAATACCCTGCGACAACGCAGTCGGCATCGGCTGGAAGCTGATCGGCCAGTTTCACGCTGTCACGGCCATTGTTCTTGGCACGGTACAGTGCCTGGTCGGCACGGCGCATGAGGGATTCGAAATCCTCGTTTGTCGCGCGGCTGGCGACGCCAAAGCTTGCCGTGACCTTCTCGGCATGGGCGGGCAGTCCCTTGATGCGATGCTGTGTGAACGAGGCGCGCAGACCTTCCGCAAAAAGCCGCGCCGTCATCAGGTCGCTGGCTGGAAGCACGATTGCGAACTCCTCGCCCCCGATGCGCCCGACAATCGCATCCTTGCCCGATGAAATACGCAGATGCGTGGCAAAGGCGGCGATGACGGCATCGCCGACGGCATGCCCATAGGTGTCGTTCACCGACTTGAAATGATCGAGATCGGCCAGCACGATTGCCAGGGGAACGGAGGCTCCCGAGGGGCGTCTTGCATAAGCTGCCGACCGCTCTTCAAAGCCGCGCCGGTTGAGCAGGCCCGACAGCGGATCGGTATGGGATTCGGCCTGCAACTCCTTCATGACGTCGAGCGCGATGGCCGTCGTCAGCGAAAGCGCAAGCATCACCGAAATGAGCACCATGGAGAAATTTGTCAGCAGCCAGTAGAGCGAGGCGTGGTAGGCGCCGTAGCCCTCGCCGCCGATCCAGATCGCCGTCAGCGGCCGAATAAGGAAGTCTATCGCGGCCAGTGTGCACACCGCGATCAGGACGCGGTCGACTATGCTCTTGCTGGGTACTGGCTTCAGGGCAGCGACGACCACCATGCATATGCCGGAACAGGCGAGGTTGATGGCGAAGATGCGGCCGACAAGGCTCGGCTGGACGAAAAGAAACCAGCTCAGCGCAGCAATGCCGGCAAAGCCAAGCAACGACAGAAGTTTGGCTGGCGAGGGCCTGTCGTGGCGGGCCACGGCGGCTGTGGCCAAGCTGACTGCGGCTATCAGCAGGAGCAAATTCGAGAGAAACTTCGTCGGCGCGACACCGATCGGCAGGTCAAAGCTTTGCAGCAAAAAACCGACCGCATAAGCGACGTAGGAGAGGCAGAGCACCATCACGTGGCCATGCCTTCGGTACGTCCAAAGCAGAAAGAACGCCGATGCAAAGACCAGCGACAACGCTGGCGTAAGCAGCGCTATGAAAAGGTTAGCCCCCAAGTGCCCGTGTCTCTGATCCGCTTCCGTTGCGGCAAACACTATGGCGAACCCACAAACAACCGGTTAAATCGGTTGTGACAACTCTCGGAATTTCACCGGACAGTTGCCCCGCCCGGTGAAATGAGGGTTTAGCTGCCGGCTAGTGCCAGTCGCGGATATCGACGAAATGCCCGGCGATCGCGGCAGCGGCAGCCATGGCCGGCGAGACCAGATGCGTACGGCCCTTGAAGCCCTGGCGACCCTCGAAATTGCGGTTCGAGGTCGAGGCACAGCGCTCATGCGGCTTGAGGCGATCGTCGTTCATGGCAAGGCACATCGAGCAGCCCGGCTCACGCCAGTCGAAACCGGCGGCGATGAAGATCTTGTCGAGGCCTTCGGCCTCGGCCATTTCCTTCACCAGTCCGGAACCCGGCACGATCATGGCGTTGACGGTCGCGGCGACCGTCTTGCCTTCGACGACCTTGGCGACGGCGCGCAGATCCTCGATGCGGCCATTGGTGCAGGAGCCGATGAAGACGCGGTCGATGCCGATGTCGGTGATCTTCGTGCCCGCGGTCAGGCCCATATATTCGAGCGCGCGCTTCTTGGAGTTGCGCTTGTTCTCGTCCTCGATCACTTCCGCATCCGGCACGACGCCGGTGACGGCGACGACGTCCTCGGGCGACGAGCCCCAGGTGACGATGGGCGGCAGCTTGGCGGCGTCGAGCACCACGACCTTGTCGAAATGCGCGCCTTCGTCAGTGTGCAGCGTCTTCCAGTATTCGAGCGCCATGTCGAAGGCCTCGCCCTTTGGCGCGCGCGGCTTGTCTTTGACATAAGCGTAGGTCTTCTCGTCCGGCGCGATCAGGCCGGCGCGGGCGCCGCCTTCGATCGACATGTTGCAGATCGTCATGCGGCCTTCCATCGACAGTGCGCGGATCGCCTCGCCGGCATATTCGATGACATAGCCGGTGCCGCCGGCAGTGCCGATCTCGCCGATGATGGCAAGCACGATGTCCTTGGCGGTGACGCCTTCAGGCAGCTTGCCGTCGACCTGCACCAGCATGTTCTTGGCCTTGCGCTGGATCAGCGTCTGCGTTGCCAGCACATGCTCGACCTCGGACGTGCCGATGCCGTGCGCCAGCGCGCCGAAGGCGCCATGCGTCGAAGTGTGGCTGTCGCCGCAGACGATGGTCATGCCGGGCAGGGTAAAGCCCTGCTCGGGGCCGATGATGTGGACGATGCCCTGGCGAACGTCGTTCTCCGAATAATATTCGACGCCGAAATCCTTGGCGTTCTGGGCGAGCGCCGCGATCTGGACGCGGCTTTCCTCGTTGCGGTTGATGCCGAGCTTGCGGTCCGGCGAGGTCGGCACATTGTGGTCGACGACGGCCAGCGTCCGCTCGGGATGACGCACCTTGCGGCCCGTCATGCGAAGGCCCTCGAAGGCCTGCGGGCTGGTCACTTCGTGGACGAGATGGCGGTCGATATAGAGCAGGCAGGTGCCGTCATCCTGGCGGTCGACGACGTGGTCGTCAAAAATCTTGTCGTAGAGGGTACGCGGAGCGCTCATTGTCTATGTCCTTGGATAGAGCGGTAATTCTGGAATGAACCGGCAAAGCGAGCCGGCGGTCGCGTCCGCTCACGATAGGCGGCTGGTGCGCGCGCCTGAAACCCGGGCAAAGAATCGGCTTGGCAGGCGCTTGTGGTCCTGCAGCACGAAACCCTTGTAGGCCGGATCTCCAAACAGTTCTTCCATAGCCGCGCTCTTACCAATGTTTTGGCATTTCGGCAATCGCTGGCTTCGGGGTGCCGGTTGCGCCACCGGCGGGGAGCGCCTTCGTCTTCACGACGGCTAATCGGCGACGCCGCAATCAGTGAGGTTCACGCCTTGCGTCGCGGCGGCGACTTGCTGCCCTTGGGATCGGCTGGCGGCTTGTCCTGATTGTCCGTTTTCAGGTTCATCCGGTCATGCACCGTCTGCAGCAGGCCGAGCACGATCAGCACAAGCAGCGTGCCGAAGCCGGCAATCTGCCAGAAGCCCAATCCGCAGGCCAGGCCGATGGCGCCGGCGAGCCACATGCCGGCGCCGGTGGTCAACCCATGCACTTCGCCGCGCGAGAACAGGATCGAACCGGCTGCAAGAAACGCCACGCCCGCCGTCACCGCTTCGACCACGCGGATGGGATCGACCTTGACCGAGTCCTGCGCAAACATCGGTGCGTGAATGATTTCGATCGTCAGGATGCCGAACATGGCCGCCGCCACGCAGACGAGGATATGCGTTCGCAAGCCGGCCGGGCTGTTGCGCCATTCGCGTTCGAAGCCGATGACGGCGCCAAAGGCGGTCGCCAGCAGCAGTCGAGCCGCCACGACCGGAAAGGACGTGTATGTCGGATGGCCGAATTCTTCGATGAGCTGTTCCACGCAATCACCTCGCTGACGTTGGCCGCTAACGTGCCTCCGTCATTCCGGTTCCAGAACGGCTGCCAGCTAAAGAATTTTGAAGACGAACGCCTTCACCAGCACATCGGCCTCATCGACGGCGAAGGCGCGGAACGGCGGGCTTTCTTCGATGAGACGCCAGCGCCCCACCTGTTCCAGTTCTGCAAACTTTTGCCGAAACCAGCCGCTCTCCAGAACGACATCGCGGACGGTGAAGACGCCATGTCCACCCGCACGCGTGATCCGCACGAGTTCGTCCAAGCTGGAGGCGGGCGCGTGCCCCTCGGTAAAGACGCCAGTCGAGAAAAACGCCGCGAAATGCCCGTCCGCCCACGGCAGCGGAGCGCCAAGGGCTGCCTGCGTCAGCGCATCATAGGCATTGCGCCTGCGAGCGATTGCCAGCATGTCGGCCGAGAAATCGAGCCCTTCGATGCTGTCATAGCCGAGCGCCCGGAGATAAGGGCCGGAAAGCCCTGTGCCGCAGCCGGCGTCCAGAAATGGGCCAACTCCGCGCGGTACATATCGCGCCACCCAGGCGGCGATCATGAAGGGCAGGCAATAGCCGGAGGCTGCCGTCTCGCGATCATAATCGCCTGACCACGAGGCATAAGCCTGCGTGAGCTCCGTATCGGTCCTGGCCGAATAGACCTGCTCCAGCCCCTCGCTGTGCCGCTTTTCGCTCATCGAAATTCCTGCCCTTTGCGCAACCGTTGTTCAAGCGCGCGCAAGGCCAGCGACAGGCTGACCGTCAGCAGCAGATAGACATAGGCAACGATCGAATAGGTCTCGAAGAAACGAAACGAGCCCGAGGCATAGACCTTGCCCATCTGCGTGATGTCGGCGACGCCAAGCACTGAAACCAGCGAGGAATCCTTGACCATGGCGATGAAGTCGTTGCCATAGGGTGGCAATATCGTCTTGAACGCTTGCGGCCAGACGATGTGGCGAAAGCGCCGGTAGCGTGAAAGGCCGAGCGCCTTGGCAGCCTCGATCTGGCCCGTATCGACGGCCTGTATGCCCGCCCGGAAAATCTCGGCGATGAAAGACGAATAGGCAACCGTCAGCGCGATTATCGCCCGCCACAGCAGCGAAAAATCGCGCACCTGCATCGGCCCGATGATGCCCGCCGCCTGCAACGGCGCCGTCACCCAGTTCCACAGCCACACCATGGCCGGCGCGCCGACGAAGGCAACCCAGAACAGCAGCACGAGGATCGGCACGCTGCGGATGATCTCGACATAGAAGCGGGCTATCTGGCGCAGCCACACCGAACCGGAAAGCCCCATCAGCGCAATGCCAAGACCCAGCGCGGAGGCCAGCGAGTAGGCGACGATGGTGACGAAGACCGTGATGCCGACGCCTTTGACGACAACGGAAAACACCTGGGCATAGAGGTCGTTGGCCGCGATGGAAACGGCAGCGGCAATGGCGATCGCAGCGGCGGCGACCAGCCAGAATGGGAAGTCTGGTTTTGAGGCGGACGGTGGCATCAGGAGAAGGTTGCGGCGGTGAGGGACAAGGAGAGAGACTTGCCAAACCAGCGCTGCCCCTCACCCTTACCCTCTCCCCGTAAACGGGGAGAGGGGGGCGTCGGCGTTGCGGCAATCCCCTTCTCCCCGTTTACGGGGGTCCGAAGGACGGGTCGAGACCAGTGGCTCGGCCCCGGTCGGTCCCGGCAGGGGGATGAGGGGCAGCGTGAACGTTTCAAGCGAACGCTCACTGCCCCATCTTGTAATCAAGAAACCACTTCTTGTTCAGCGCATCGAGCGTGCCGTCGGCCTTGAGTGCTGCAATCGCCGCATTGATCGGCACAACAAGATCCGAGCCCTTCTTGAAGATGAAGCCAAAATCCTCGCTGCCGAGCGGGCCGCCGATGACCTTCAACTTGCCGTCGGAAGCATCGACATAGCCTTGCGCCGCGACACCATCGGTCAGCACCAGATCGACATCGCCCGTCTTCAGTGCCTGGACAGTCGCGCCAAAGGTCTCGAACAGCTTTATGCGCGGGTTCTGCTCATTGCCGTCGAGCACGTCATAGACGGAAACGAAAAACGGCGTGGTACCCGGCTGGGCGGCGATCAGCCCGTCCTTGAGTGCTGCAAAACTCTTGGCGTCGGTGAAGCGGCTTTCGTCGGAGCGCACCAGCATCCGCATCTCGGAATGCATATAGGGTGCTGAGAAATCGACCTTCTCCTTGCGGTCTTCCTTGATGGTAATGCCGGTCATGCCGATGTTGTATTGCCCGTCCGACACGGCCTGGATCATCGCGTCCCAGGAGGTGTTCTGGTACTCGACCTTGAAGTTCAGGCGCTTGGCCATCTCGTTCATGGCGTCATACTCCCAGCCGATCTGCTGGCCGGTTTTGGGGTCGACGAATTGCAGCGGCGGGTAGGCGTTTTCCGTCACCACCGTCACCGTCTTGCCGCCGAGATCAGGCAGCGACTGCGCTTGGGCAGCGAGCGGGAGAAAAAGCGCAGCCAGGAGGCCGGCGAGCGAAAGCTGGAAGCGGTTCATGGGTCTGGCTCCTGTCACGATGCCATTGCGGTCAGAGGCGTTGCGTTCGCCGCAGACTGTACTCGACCAGTTATACCTTGCAAGCGCAGGACCATCGCTTCACCCAATGCAACGGCACGAGATTTCCGCAAGATGCCGTCCACGCAGCGATTTCATTTCGCGAGAGGTGGAAGCAGGCAAAGCCGGCTGCTCAGCTTTCCGTTTCGCCGGCATTGCGCATACCGCGATTCAACCGGCCGAGCGTCTCATGCAATGCAGTGAGTTCGGAGGCCGGCAGCGGCAGCCTGCACAGCAATTCCTTCTGCACGTCCTTTGCCTGTTCCTTCAATTCCACTCCGCGCTCGGTCGGCTGCACCAGCACACGGCGCTCATCCGTCGCATCGCGCCGGCGCGTGACATAACCCGCCGCTTCCAGCCGCTTGAGAAGCGGTGTCAGCGTCGCCGAATCAAGGCCGAGCGCTGCACCGATCTCGCTCACCGTCAGCGGCGAGCGTTCCCACAGCACCAGCATGACGAGATATTGCGGATAAGTCAGGCCGAGCGGTTCAAGCAGGGGACGATAAAGCCGCGTGAACAGGCTGCTTGCCGAATAGAGCGCAAAGCAAAGCTGGCGCTCCAGCTTCAGCGCGGTATTGGCGCGGGAAGCTTCCCGCGCCTGAGATTCCGTGAGAGATTTCTCCGTCATCCGGCCTTCACCGACAGCGCCACGTCGACATTGCCGGCGATGGCATTGGAATAGGGGCAGACCTTGTGCGCAGCAGCAACCAGCGACTCTGCGGCTGCCGTCTCAAGGCCCTTCGTTTCCGCCTCGAGCGCCACGCCCAGCCGAAACCCTTCGCCATTCGGCAGCAGCGAGACAGTGGCCGTTACGGCAGCATCCTCCAAAGGCAGCTTCTGCTTGCGCGCGATGAAGCGCAACGCGCTTTCGAAGCAGGCAGCATAGCCGGCCGCAAAAAGCTGCTCGGGATTGGTGGCGCCGCCGGCCCCGCCAAGCGACTTCGGCATGGCAAGCGCGACATCGAGAAGGCCGTCATCGGTTGTTGCGCGGCCTTCGCGGCCGCCGGTGACATGAGCCTTGGTGGTGTAAAGTGCAGTCATAACAGTCTCCTTAAAATCTTTCACGATTAAATCGTGCACGATTTAATTTGTCAAGACGCAGGCGCTTCATTCGGCTCTACAGCCCGTCCAACGTCCGAAAAACAAAAAGGCGGCCGAAGCCGCCTTTTCGAAAACGTTCTGATGCAGGGATTATTCTGCGGCCGGCTCAGCAGCGGCGGCGGCCTCAGCGGCTGCTGCAGCCTCGGCAGCGGCCTTCTTCTCGGCGGCTTCCTGCGCTGCCTTTTCGGCGGCCAGAGCCTCGGCGGCTGCGATCTTCTCGGCTTCGATGCGGGCCTTCTCGGCGTTCAGCGCATCGCGCTCGGCATCGTTCAGCTTGCGGGCGCGCACGCCGGTGTTTTCCGTAATACGGGCCGACTTGCCGCGACGATCGCGCAGGTAATAAAGCTTGGCGCGACGGACCTTACCGCGGCGGACGATCTCGACGCCCTCGACCATCGGCGAGTAGACCGGGAAAACGCGCTCGACACCTTCGCCATAGGAGATCTTGCGAACGGTGAAATTTTCCTGGAAGCCCGAGCCCGAGCGCCCGATGACGACGCCTTCGTAAGCCTGGACGCGGGTGCGCGTACCTTCGGTGACGCGGACCAGCACGCGGACGGTGTCGCCCGACTGGAATTCGGGAAGCTTGCGCTTCGCTTCGATTTTGGCGGCCTGTTCAGCCTCGATCTGACGGATGATGTCCATCGCAATGACCTCTTTCTTGGTTCTCAACAGTCAGAGCGCCCTGCACTTGCCACCCAGTTCAAAGACCGCTTGGCTATGCCTTATCTTCTCTGCGAGAAGCCGAGGCAGGGGCGATTTCACCGTCTTTCGTTGACGGGTCCGGGAGATTTTTCCCGGTTGCGAGCGGGCACATACACGCTTCCCGCGCGATTGTCACGCCTTTGTCGCAGCTTTTTTGCCGGTTTTGGGCCGTTCATAGGCCGAAAACAGGTCGGGCCGCCGTTCCTCGGTCAGTTTCTCGGCCTCGGCGCGCCGCCATGCGGCGATCTTGCCGTGATTGCCGGAGGTCAGGACTTCGGGAATAGCTCTGCCTTCGAACTCCTGCGGCCGCGTGTAATGCGGATGTTCGAGCAGCCCGTTTTCAAAGCTTTCCTCGTCGCCCGAAACCTCGTTGCCCATCACGCCGGGCAGCAGCCGCACGACGGCGTCGAGCAGCACGAGTGCGGCCGGCTCGCCACCGGAGAGGATGAAATCGCCGACCGAGACCTCTTCCAGCGCCCGCGCCTCGATGACCCGCTGGTCGACGCCTTCGAAGCGCCCGCACAGGATCATCACCCCTGGCCCCGCGGCCAGTTCGCGCACGCGGGCCTGCGTCAGCGGTTTTCCACGCGGGCTCATCAGCAGCTTTGGCCGCGGATCATCCGCAGGTGCCATGGCATCGATGGCCTTCGCCAGAATGTCGGCGCGCATCACCATACCCGCACCGCCGCCGGCCGGCGTGTCATCCACCGTCCGATGCTTGTCAGTGGCGAAATCGCGGATCTGCACCGCCTCCAGCGACCAGTCGCCGCGCTCCAGCGCCCGGCCCGCCAGGGAGACGCCGAGCGCACCCGGAAACATTTCGGGGTAAAGCGTCAGCACACCGGCGCGAAAACCGCTCACCGGTTGCCCCCGGCATCCTTCGGCCCGCGTGGCCGGCTCTTTGTCTTCGAATTGTCGGCCTTCTCGGCGGCACGCTCTTCCGAGCCATCGTCGCCGTCCTCGACCAGCCCCGCAGCCACCGTATCGATACGCACGAAGCCGGCGGCGATGTCGATTTCCGGAACTGCTGCCTCGGTGAAGGGAACCAGCACGCCCCTCCGGCCCTGATAGGTGACCTCCAGAATATCGCCGCCACCGAAATTCTGCACGGCACTCACCTTGCCGACGGCGGCTCCGGTCTCGTCCTTCACCGCGAGCCCGACCAGGTCGGCGTGATAGAATTCGTCATCGTCGCCGTCATCCGGCAGGACCGAGCGATCGACGAAAAGCTCCGTGCCCGTCAGCGCTTCCGCCGCATTGCGGTCGCCGACACCTTTGAAGCGGACGACGACCACCGTGTTTGCCGGCCTGATATCGACAATCTCGAAAGCCCTGCCATCCCGGGTATAGAGCGGCCCGTAGTCGGCCAGCGCCAGCGGATCGCCCGTAAAGGTTTTCACACGCAGTTCGCCCTTGATGCCATGGGCGGCGCCGACAATGGCCATCTGGATGGGATTCTTGGGTTTGGGCATGGGTTTTTCGATCCTTTGCCCGTCTCTATCTCTGCCAAGCCGCCTTTTCAATCTCGGCGGCCTTCACGCCTTGCTAACCCGCTTGCTTCAGCATCTGCCGACTCACAGCGAAAAGAACCATGCAGCAGGAATTCCTCATCGCCGCCCGGCCCGACCTCCAGTCGGCGCGGGAGCAATGGCTGAAAGCGCTGGCTGGGGAACGCCGGCTGTCGGCCCTGACGGTCGACGCCTATGAGCGCGACACGCGCCAGTTCTTCCAGTTCCTCACCGGCCATTGCGGCGGCGCGCCCGGCATCTCCGACATAAAAGACCTTCGCCCGGCCGACCTGCGCGCCTTCCTGGCCTCGCGCCGCAGCGGCGGCGCCGGCGCGCGCACGCTTGGCCGTGGCCTTGCCGGCATCCGCTCGCTGTTGCGGTTCATGGAACGAAAGGGCCTCGTCAACGCCGCGGGTGCCGCAGCCTTGCGCGCTCCGAAACAGCCGAAGTCCCTGCCCAAGCCACTGACCGCTATTGACGCCAGGCGCGTCGTCTCAGGCGACGAGCAGCTTGCCGAAGAGCCGTGGGTCGCAGCCCGCAATGCCGCCGTGCTGACGCTGCTCTATGGCTCGGGCCTGCGCATTTCCGAAGCGCTCGGCCTTACCGGGCTGGATCTTTCCAGTCCTTCGGACACGGTCCTGCGTATCACCGGCAAGGGCGGCAAGACTCGCCTTGTTCCCGTCCTGCCGGTGGCGCTTCAGGCGGTGGCAGAATACCGAAAGCTCTGCCCCTATCATCTCGGGCCGGAGACGCCGCTGTTTCGCGGCACGCGCGGCGGGCCGCTCAACCCGGCGATCATTCAGCGCGAGATGCAGAAGCTGCGCTCAGCCCTCAACCTGCCCGACACGGCCACCCCGCATGCGCTGCGCCATTCCTTCGCCACCCACCTGCTCGGACGTGGCGGCGACCTGCGCACCATCCAGGAACTGCTCGGCCATGCCAGCCTGTCGACCACGCAGGTCTATACCGGCGTCGACACCGCTCGGCTGCTTGAAATCTACGAAGCAGCACATCCCCGCGCCTGAGCGTTAAGGCGATAATTTTCGCATCGCGATTAACCGTTTCGCCGTTTTTTGCGCCTACATCTTGGGCATGAAACGCTTGCCTGCCATTGCCGACCGCACCGCACTCACCGCACTCGCCCTTGTCGTGGCGCTCAACGTGCTGTTTTTGATTTCCTTCGTCGTCGTGACGTTGCTGGCCATGGGCAAGGCCCATGCCGAGGCCCCGGCCTGCAAGGGCACCGATATGCTGGTGGCCCTCCAGAAAAGCGACCCGGCGCTGCTGGAAAAGATCAAGCTGGAAGCTGCCCAAACCGTCAACGGCCAGGGCCTTTTGTGGAAGCTCGAAAAGCCCGGCGAAAAGCCGTCCTTCCTGTTCGGCACCATGCACATGACCGACCCGCGCGTCACCTCGCTGACGCCGGCGGCGCAAAAGGCCTTCGATGCCGCCGACACGGTCGTTATCGAAACGACGGAGGTTCTCGATCAGGCCAAGATGATGGCCGCGATCATGAAGGAACCCGACCTGACTATGTTCACCGACGGCACGACGCTGACCTCGCTGCTGTCGCCAGAAGACGCCGCGACCGTCGACAAGGCGCTGGAAGCGCGCGGCATTCCGCCGGCAAGCGTCGCCAAGATGAAGCCATGGATGCTGTCGGCGGTGGTTGCGCTGCCGGCCTGCGAACTTGCCCGCAAGGCGCAAGGGGCGCCAGTGCTCGACATCAAGCTCGCCAAGGACGCCGAGGCGCAGGGCAAGACGCTCGAGGGGCTGGAAACGATCACCGACCAGCTTCGCGCCATGGCCTCGCTGCCGCTCGACTTCCACATGAAGGGTCTGGTCGAGACGCTGAAACTCGGCGACCGCATGGACGATGTCACCGAAACCATGATCGTGCTCTACCAGAAGGGCGAGATCGGCATGTTCTGGCCGCTGTTCCGCGCCGTTCTGCCCAGCGGCGAAAGCGACGATGCCGGCTACGCCGATTTCGAGGAAACCATGGTCACCGCCCGCAACCGCGTGATGGTCGAACATGCCGAGCCCATTCTGGCGCGCGGCAATGCCTTCATCGCGGTCGGTGCGCTGCATCTGCCGGGTGACAATGGCCTGGTCGAACTCTTCCGCAAGGACGGTTTTACCGTCACCGTCGCGGACCGCTAGAGCAATTCCAGAAAACCGCTCTAACCTCGCCCAACCCGCGCCAGCATAGCCGGCACGATGATCCGGTGAAAGGGCATGATGATCGCCAAATAGACCCGGCCAAGCCAGTTGTGCGGGGCGACCAGCGTCGATGCGCTGACCTCCTGCCTGCCTTCGCCGAGTTCCTTCACATCGACCAGCAGCCTGAAATCGAGATGCCGGTCATCCAGCCCCAGAACGACCCTGGATGCGGTCTGGCTTATGACGGGAAACATCCCCACTTGCCTTTGGTGCGGCTGAAGGTCGACGCCGCCGGTTTTCAGTCCGAACGGTTTGACCAGAAGATTGCGCAGCGCCAGCAACCGGCTGACCCAGGCCGGGCCGTTGAGAATGGCCCGCTCGGCGGCCGTAATCGCATCGAACGCCTGCCCGTCGATCACGACGGCATAGCGATCGGCGAAGCTCGCGCCGGGCAGCAATTCGCCGGATTTTGGAAAGCTTTGTACCGCAGGCATGTCAGGAACCTCGGTTTCTACAAATCCCGTTGAAACTAGCATGTTTCGACCGCGCCTGCGGCGTGGCGTAACGCCGCCTTCTCATCCGCACATAGCTGAATCTCTGGCGGATGAAACCAAATCGAATACTGCGCGTTTTGATAACAGTGCAACCGACGGAGACCACCACCATGGCCAATCCTCAGCGCATTCCGGATCCGCGTGAAACGGATCCGATGAACCCCGTACCACCGCTTGCTTCCAGCGCGGAAGCCGACCCGCGCCTCAATGCGGCCAACAACAGCCGCCCGATCGAGAACACCGTCGTGCAGTCGAGATCCGGCGGCAGCGGCATCCTGATAGCAGCGATCGTTCTCGTTCTTGCCGTGATCGCCTATTTCATTTTTGTGCCGACCACGCCGAACTCGCCTGTGGAACAGGCAACGCCTCCGGCAGCGACAGAAACAGCCCCCGCGACGCCTGCCCCTATGGCGCCTGCGCCTGACGCGACGGCTCCCGCCGCACCGGCAACGCCTGCAACGCCGGCGCCTGAGTCGTCAGCGCCTGCTGCCCCGGCTCCGGCTGAGCCGGCTCCTGCCCCGGCAACCCCTGCTCCGGCTCCTGCCGCCCCCGCGCAGTAAGCTGATAGAGCATCCTGAAAACGCAAGCGGCCCGCTTTCAGCGGGCCGTTTCTTTTGATCCTTGGAATACTACGGCTTTTCATTATCGCGATTGAGCACCGTCAAGACCTTGCTCGCAAATCCGAGCGAGAACAGCCCCCACAACAAACTCGCGGCAATGTCGAACACCGTGACCAGATAGGCGAAGCGTATCGTTTGATCGAATGTCAGGTTCAAGCCCGACGCGGCGTCTGATATCCACTGCATCCCGATTTGCGCGTAAAAACGCGAAATCACATCGACGACCAAAGCGACGACACCAAGTTTCAGGAAATTGGCGCGCAGCCACGCCCACATGTCGGCAGCCATCAGATATGGATCGGCTTGAAGAAGGTCGCGAGTGCTGCTTCCTTCACGGCCTCCGACATCGTCGGGTGCGCGTGGCAGGTGCGGGCGAGGTCTTCCGAGGAGCCGCCGAACTCCATCAGCACCGCCGCCTCGTGAATCATTTCGCCGGCGCCGAAGCCGACGATATGCGCGCCCAGTACCCGGTCGGTCGCCTTGTCGGCGAGGATTTTCACGAAGCCGTCAGTCTTGAGCATGGCGCGCGCGCGGCCATTGGCCGTGAAGGGGAACTTGCCGACCTTGTAGTCGATGCCGGCCTTCTTCAGCTCTTCCTCGGTCTTGCCGACGGAGGCCACTTCCGGGCTCGTATAGACAACACCGGGAATGACATCGTAATTCACATGACCGGCCTGACCGGCGATGATCTCGGCAACGGCAACGCCCTCGTCCTCGGCCTTATGCGCCAGCATCGGGCCGGCGATCACGTCGCCGATCGCATAGATGCCCGCCACATTGGTCTTCAGATGTCCGTCGGTCTTCACCCGGCCACGCTCGTCGAGCTCGACGCCTGCCTCGGCAAGGCCAAGCCCCTCCGTGTATGGCTTGCGGCCCGTCGCGATCAGCACGACGTCTGCCTCGACCGTCTCGGCGCCGCCGCCCTTGACCGGCTCGAAGGTGACGGTTGCCCCCTTCTTCGATTTCACCACGCCGGTGACCTTCGAAGAGAGCTTGAACTCAAAACCCTGCTTGGCCAGCATGCGCTGGAACTGTTTTGCTACTTCGCCGTCCATGCCGCCGAGGATGGTGTCGAGATACTCGACCACCGTCACCTTGGTTCCCAGACGCGACCAGACCGAGCCGAGCTCCAGCCCGATGACGCCGCCGCCGACCACGATCATCGTGGCAGGCACTTTGGCGAAATCGAGCGCGCCGGTGGACGAGACAATCACCTTCTCGTCGATATCGACCTTGACACCGGGAATGCCGGCGACATCCGAGCCGGTGGCGATCACGATGTTCTTCGTCTCGACGTCCTGGACCTTGCCATCATCTCCGGTCACCGACACCTTGCCAGCGGCAACGATCTTGCCGGTTCCGCGCAGCACGTCGATCTTGTTCTTCTTCATCAGGAAGTCGAGGCCCTTGACGTTCTGGTCGACCGTCTGGTCCTTGTGCGCAAGCATCTGCTTGAGGTTCAGCTTCGGCTTACCGACCTCGACGCCGAGCGCGTCGAAATGCGAGACCTCGGCAAACATCTCGGAAGCATGCAGCAGCGCCTTGGAGGGGATGCAGCCGACATTGACGCAGGTGCCGCCATGGGTGGGCCGCTTCTCGACCACGGCGGTCTTCAGGCCAAGCTGCGCCGCCTTGATGGCGCACACATAGCCGCCGGGGCCGGTTCCGATCACCACCACATCATAAGCCATGATAAAATCCTTCAATCTCGGGCAACTCAGCGCCCACCACTAATGTTCACCAATGCGCCCGTCGCATAGGACGCCTCATTCGATAGAAGCCAGAGCACGGTATTTGCGATTTCTTCGGCCGTTCCGCCGCGTCCCATGGGAACCACGCCCTTCATCCGCTCGACGCGATCCGGCTGACCGCCGGACGCATGGATTTCGGTGTCGACGATGCCCGGCCGCACGGCGTTGACGCGTATGCCTTCCAGGGCCACTTCCTTCGACAGGCCCACCGTAAAACTGTCGATCGCGCCCTTGGAAGCGGCATAGTCTACATACTCCCCCGGCGAACCAAGCACGGCCGCAACCGACGATATATTGACGATCGCGCCGCCCTTGCCGCCATGGCGCGTCGACATGCGCTTCACCGCCTCGCGGGCGCACAGCATCGAGCCGATGACGTTGACGCGCATCATGCGCTCCAGCCGTGACAGCGCCATTTCGTCGACGCGGGCTTTGACATCGACGATCCCGGCATTGTTGACCAGCGCATCCAGCGAGCCGAAGCGACTGTCCACCGCCGAAAACATTGCCAGCACATCCGTCTCGCTGCCGACATCGCCCTTCACCGCAAAGGCGTCGCCGCCCTTCGCCGTGATCTCGGCGACCAGCTCTTCGGCAGCACCCGCATTGGACGCGTAATTAACTGCGACCCGGTATCCGCGTTCTGCCGCCAGCCGACATATGGCAGCGCCGATGCCCCGGCTGCCGCCGGTGACGAGGATGGATTTTGCAGCGCCGCTCATTCCTGGCACCCCTGTATGGAAAAGACGTCCCAGGGCAGCTTCGAAAAGCCCTTCTCGCCATAGGCAGAGGAATAGCGCAACGAATGAGCGAGATCGGGGAAAACGAGCTTCTCCGGCGCAGCCACTCCTTGAGCCGGCAGCAGATCGATAGTGCCCGTCGCATCGGCGGTATAGATGACGCCCTGCCAGACCGTGCAGGTTTCCAGTTCCTCGCCGGTGACGTCGCCCTCCGGGCATTTATACATCAGCATGCCGTTTGGCCGCGCCACACCCTCGCTCCACATGACGATGCCGTCCAGCACCACGTCATTGTCGAGCAGCATGCGGAACTGGTTGGTGACGGCGGCGGCCTCGCCGCGCGGCGTGAACTCGACCGACGCCACCTTTTCGCGGTCGCCATAAACCGAAAGCTCGATCGGGCAGGCTGCATAGGCGGAACCGCATGACATCAAGGCGACCGCGCCCGACAGTGCGGCGCGCATAAATCCGCGCGGTGAGAGGCGCAGTCCGCCCCCCGTCACGACTGCTTCTCCAGCGGCGCGTTGAAGGCCCAGACATGGCCGAAGGGATCGGTGATCCTGGCATAGCGCGAGCCCCAGAAGGCGTCTTCCGGCGCCATGGTTATTACAGCGCCCGCCTCAGCCGCCTGTTCGACGGCGCTATCCACATCCGCCGGTGCGGGCAGGTTGATGTTGATGGTCAGTCCCGCGCCGCCGCGGCTCAGCGGCGACAGAACCTCACCGCCGAATTCCGGGAATTCGTCATGCAGCATGACCTCGGAGCCGAACATCGACAGATTGGCATGCAGCACGCGCACGCCGTCCTCGGCCATCTGCTCGAAGGTCTCGACGGCGTCGAAAGCCTTCTCGTAGAAAGCGATCGCCTCCCGGCCGCCCTTGACGCAGAGATGCACCTGGATGGGGGGAATGTTCGGTTCGAAGGCCATGGTCCTGCTCCTTTGGGGCAGCAAGCCTAGCGCATGACCCTTCGAACCGGAAGATTTCCGGGAAAGATCATGCGCCAATTCAAACGGCCGGACCTCAGAGGTCCAGCACCAGACGTTCCGGGTCTTCCAGGCTTTCCTTGACGCGCACCAGGAAGGTCACGGCTTCCTTGCCGTCGACGATGCGGTGGTCATAGGACAGCGCCAGATACATCATCGGGCGGATGACGATCTGCCCGCCGACGACCACCGGACGGTCCTGGATCTTGTGCATGCCGAGAATGCCCGACTGCGGCGCATTCAGGATCGGCGTCGACATCAGCGAGCCGTAGACGCCGCCATTGGAGATGGTGAAGGTGCCACCCTGCATGTCTGCCACCGACAGCTTGCCGTCACGCGCCGCCAGACCGAGCCGGCCGATTTCCTTCTCGATCTCGGCGATCGACATCTGGTCGGCATCGCGCACCACCGGCACGACGAGGCCCTTTTCGGTGCCGACGGCGACGCCGATATGGGCGTAGTTCTTGTAGATGATGTCGGTGCCGTCGATCTCGGCATTCACTGCCGGGATTTCCTTCAGCGCATGCGTCACCGCCTTGGTGAAGAAGCCCATGAAGCCGAGTTTCACGCCGTGCTTCTTCTCGAACACGTCCTTGTATTTCGTGCGCAGGTCCATAACCGCCTTCATGTCGACCTCATTGAAGGTCGTCAGCATGGCGGCGTTCGACTGCGCTTCCTTGAGGCGGCGCGCAATCGTCTGGCGCAGCTTGGTCATGCGCACGCGTTCCTCGCGTGCCTCCTCGCTCGCAGACGATGGCACGCGCGCAGCCGCCGGAGCGGCAGCCGGCGCCGAAGCGGCCGGCGCAGAGAAGCCTTTGGAGATGGCGTCGAGCACGTCGCCTTTCAGCACCTGGCCGCGCTTGCCGGTTCCGGTCACCTGATCGACGGATGCGTTGCTCTCGGCAAGCAGCTTGGCGGCGGCCGGAGCCGGCGGCATCTTGCGCTCTTCAATCTCAGCTTCGCCCGCGATTTTTGCGGTCTTTTCGGCGGCTTCCTTGGTGGTCGAAGCGCTGGAGGCACCGGCAGCCTGCGCCACGGCATCGGGCTTGGCGGCTTCCGCCTTAGCAGTGGGCTTGGCAGCAGTACCCGCACCTGCCGAAATTGTGCCGAGAATGGCGCCGACGCCGACAGTCTCGCCTTCGGCTGCTGCGATTTCGGTCAGCGTGCCGGCGGAGGGCGACGGCACTTCGATCGTCACCTTGTCGGTTTCAAGCTCGACCAGCGGTTCGTCGACGGCAATCGCATCGCCGACCTTCTTGAACCATTTGCCGATGGTCGCCTCGCTGACGGATTCGCCGAGGGTCGGGACGCGGATTTCGGTAGCCATTTTTTGCCTATCCGTTTTTGGAACTGAGGGATTATTCGCCGAGCGCGTCGTCGAGGAACGCCTGGAGCTGCGCCAGATGCTTCGACATCAGGCCCGTTGCCGGCGATGCCGCCGCCGGGCGGCCCGTATAGCGCACGCGCTGATGCTTGGCGTCGATATGGGCGAGCACCCACTCCAGATACGGGTCGATGAACGACCACGCACCCATATTCTTCGGCTCTTCCTGGCACCACACCATCTCCGCGCCGCGGAAGCGCGACAACTCGTTGATCAGCGCCTTGGCCGGGAACGGGTAGAGTTGCTCGACGCGCAGCAGGTAGATGTCGTTGATGCCGCGCTTCTCGCGCTCCTCGTAGAGATCGTAATAGACCTTGCCCGAGCACAGCACGACGCGGCGGATTTTCGAATCCTTGGTGAGCTTGATCGCCTGGTCCGGCAGCATCTGCGCATCGTCCCACAGCAGGCGATGGAAGGCGCTTTCGCCCGACATTTCGCCGATCGTCGACACCGCCCGCTTGTGTCGCAGCAGCGACTTCGGCGTCATCAGGATCAGCGGCTTGCGGAAGTCGCGCTTGAGCTGCCGGCGCAGGATGTGGAAATAGTTAGCCGGCGTGGTGCAGTAGGCGACCTGCATGTTGTCTTCGGCGCAAAGCTGCAGGAAACGCTCCAGCCTTGCCGATGAGTGCTCCGGCCCCTGGCCTTCATAGCCATGCGGCAAGAGGCAGACGAGACCCGACATGCGCAGCCACTTGCGCTCGCCCGACGAGATGAACTGGTCGAACACCACCTGCGCGCCGTTGGCGAAGTCGCCGAACTGCGCTTCCCACAGCGTCAGCGCCTTGGGCTCGGCCAGCGAGTAGCCATATTCGAAACCAAGCACGGCCTCTTCCGAAAGCATCGAGTTGATGACTTCGAAATTCGCCTGGGCAGCCGAGAGGTTGTTGAGCGGGATGTAGCGGTTTTCGTCCTTCTGGTCGTAAAGCACCGAATGGCGCTGCGAAAACGTGCCGCGCTCCGAATCCTGGCCGGAAAGCCGGATCGGATTGCCGTCGAGCAGGATCGAGCCGAAGGCCAGCGCCTCCGCCGTCGACCAGTCGATGCCTTCGCCCGAATCGATCATCTTGCGCCGCGTTTCGAGGAAGCGCTGGATGGTCTTGTGCGCCTCGAAGCCCTGCGGCACCTCGGTCAGCTTCTTGCCGATTTCCTTCAGCGTCTTGACCGGCATTGCCGTCTTGCCGCGCCGCTGCTCGTCCTCATTGTCGGCCGTGCGCAGGCCCGACCATGCGCCGTCCAGCCAGTCGGCCTTGTTGGGTTTGTAGTGCTGGCCGACTTCCCATTCGGATTCGAGATGAGCGCGCCAGTCGGCCTTCATCTTGTCGAACTCTTCCTGGCTGATATGGCCCTCGGCAATCAGCTTGTCGCCATAGATCTGCACCGTCGTCTTGTGGGTGCGGATGTTGCGATACATGATCGGCTGGGTGAATGCCGGCTCATCGCCCTCATTGTGGCCGAAGCGGCGATAGCAGAACATGTCCACCACCACCGGCTTGTGGAACTTCATGCGGAATTCGATCGCCACCTTGGCGGCATAAACCACCGCTTCCGGATCGTCGCCGTTCACATGGAAGATCGGCGCCTCGATCATCTTGGCGACGTCAGACGGATAGGGCGACGAGCGCGAGAAGCGCGGGTTCGTCGTAAAGCCGATCTGGTTGTTGATGATGAAATGCAGCGTGCCGGCAACGCGGTGGCCGCGCAGGCCCGACAGGCCGAGGATTTCGGCGATCACGCCCTGGCCGGCAAAGGCCGCATCGCCGTGCAGCAGCAGCGGCAGCACCTTGGCGCGTTCCTCCAGCGGCACGATCTCGTCGCGCGGCGTGCGGCCGTAGAGCTGGTCCTGCTTGGCGCGGGCCTTGCCCATAACGACAGGGTCGACGATTTCCAGATGCGACGGGTTGGCCGTCAGCGACAGATGCACCTTGTTGCCGTCGAACTCGCGGTCCGACGATGCGCCAAGATGGTACTTCACGTCGCCCGAGCCTTCGACGTCGTCGGGCGCATAGGAGCCGCCCTTGAATTCGTGGAAGATGGCGCGGTGCGGCTTGGCCATCACCTGGGACAGCACGTTGAGGCGGCCGCGATGGGCCATGCCGAGCACGATGTCCTTCATGCCGAGCGCGCCGCCGCGCTTCATGATCTGCTCCAGCGCCGGGATCAGCGATTCACCGCCGTCGAGGCCAAAGCGCTTGGTGCCCTTGTACTTGACATCGATGAACTGCTCGAAGCCTTCCGCCTCGATCAGCTTCTGCATGATCGCCTTCTTACCTTCGGCGGTAAACGCGATGCCCTTGTCAGGTCCCTCGATGCGGGCCTGGATCCATGCCTTCTCCTCCGGGTTGGAGATGTGCATGAATTCGACGCCGAGCGTCGAGCAATAGGTGCGCGTCAGGATGTCGAGCATCTCGCGGATGCTTGCATATTCGAGCCCGAGCACATGGTCGATGAAGATCTTGCGGTCATAATCGGCTTCGGTGAAGCCGTAGGAGACCGGCGAAAGCTCGTTATAGTCCTCGATCGGATTGGCGATGCCGAGAGGATCGAGATTGGCATGGAGATGGCCGCGCATGCGATAGGCGCGGATCATCATGATCGCGCGCACGGAATCGCGCGTCGCCTGCAGGACGTCAATGTCGGAAAGGGCCACGCCATTGGCAACGGCCTTGTCCTTCACCTTCTTCTCAATCTGCTTTTCGACCAGGCCCCAGTTGCCGTCCAGCGCCGAGACGAGTTCGCCGTTCGACTGCAGCGGCCAGCTCGGCGTCGACCAGGAAGCGCCCTTGGCGTTCTTCTTGATGTCGCCGGCGTCGTCCTTCAACGAAGTGAAGAAATCCTGCCATTCCGGATCGACCGATGACGGATCGTCCTCATAGGCGGCGTAAAGCGCATCGATATAATCAGCGTTGCCGCCGTAGAGGAACGAAGTGAGGGAAAATTGGTCGTTGGCCTGATCGTTACGTGCCATTTTGTTTTTCGGAGCCCTTTGCTCCGTCTCCTTACATTCTACGTTCTATTTTCCGGCCCGACGCGACTGAGCCGCCACATGCCGAAGGGATTTGAATAGATATCCATATGCCGATCGGGCTGATTTTCTTCTATGCTAAGCCGGTATGTCGGTCCGCCTTCTTCCCGACGGAAAGTTTGTCCAGCCGAAAGCACTGGTTGCTGATAAAGCTGGTATTTATTGAAATCGCGCAGCAGCGGCACTGACAACTGGAGCCCCTCGTCTGAAACGATCGAGTCCGACAGGCCAAAATTGCGCATGCCACAGCTATAGATTGTAGTGTCGTCAGTGACCGAATCGAGCACCATCAGCCAGTACAAACTGACAGATACAGTTTCCATCTCCTCAAACCATTGACTGGCCGTGAACGCTTTGCCAGCCGTTTCGACCTTCACTCCGATACCGCCGGCCTTTATCAAATGGGACGCCGCCTTTGCGATCGCCTCTGCCGTCTCAAGAGATTGCAGCTCTGTCGACTTCAAATAAACGACGCTTTTGTGTGCCTCGATTTCATCGAGGAAGTCGTCGCGAATCCGAGTCGCTATGCCTGCAGACGCAAAGGCTTCGGCCATACGCTCATCTCGATCGCAAAACTCGAAATCGAACGCCTTCTTATTCGGCCCGTGCGTCATGATCACTCCTGTCACGAGGTAATCACCGTCAGGCCTCGACGCCTCGGCAACAGCCCGCACAAAAGCCCTCTGGTCCTCCCACGGACCCGGAATGCAGAGAATGATCTTGTCCTCAAGGGACATCAGCCCGACCCTACCCCTTGATCGCCTCAACCAGCGTCGTGCCGAGACGTGCCGGCGACGGCGACACGCGGATGCCTGCCGCTTCCATCGCCGCGATCTTGTCTTCCGCACCGCCCTTGCCGCCGGAGATCACAGCGCCTGCATGGCCCATGGTGCGGCCGGCGGGAGCAGTGCGACCGGCGATGAAGCCGGCCATCGGCTTCTTGCGGCCACGCTTGGCCTCATCGATCAGGAACTGCGCGGCGTCTTCCTCGGCCGAACCGCCGATCTCGCCGATCATGATGATCGACTTGGTCTCGTCATCGGCCAGGAACATTTCGAGCATGTCGATGAATTCCGTACCCTTGACCGGATCGCCGCCGATGCCGACGGCGGTCGACTGGCCAAGCCCGGCATTCGTCGTCTGGAACACCGCCTCATATGTAAGCGTGCCGGAGCGCGAAACAACGCCGACCGAGCCCTTGCGGAAGATGTTGCCGGGCATGATGCCGATCTTGCACTGGTCGGGCGTGACGATGCCCGGGCAGTTAGGACCGATGAGGCGCGACGTCGAACGGTCGAGGCGCGCCTTGACCTTGATCATGTCGGCAACCGGGATGCCCTCGGTGATGCAGACGATCAGCGGAATTTCCGCCTCGATCGCCTCGATGATCGCTTCGGCCGCACCTGCCGGCGGGACATAGACGACGGACGCATTGGCGCCGGTCTTTTCCTTGCCTTCGGCAACGCTTGCGAAGATCGGCAGGGTCTCGCCCTTGGCGCCGGTCCAGCTCTCGCCGCCCTTCTTCGGATGGATGCCGCCGACCATCTTGGTGCCGTGATAGGCCAGCGCCTGCTCGGTGTGGAACGTGCCGGTCTTGCCGGTCAGGCCCTGGACGAGGATTTTGGTGTTCTTGTCGATGAGGATGGACATTGTTTCCCCTAAAGCCGCTTGAGGTTTGCGACGGTCAATTCACTTTTCGCGTTACCGGTGTTGAGCGTCGTTGCCGGCTCGAACATCAGCACAACGGGTTCTTCGGTGATGGAGCGCGGCCGATGCTCGACGCCGCGAGGCACGACAATAAAGTCGCCCTCGCTTAGTTCGACCGGGCCATCGCGAAAATCGATGGCGATTTTTCCGCGCAGGACGAGGAAAGCCTCGTCCTCATTGTCATGCGCGTGCCAGTCAAACATCGCACCGAATTTGGCGACCTTGGCCTGCGCATCGTTCACGTCGCCGGCGATATGCGGATCGAAGACCTTATCGATCCTGGCATCCGCCGCCTCGACGAGATTTATCTTGCGCGGAGGCATCGGCTCAGCCCTTCACCGCCGCAACGATCTTCTTGGCCGCATCGTCGAGATCGTCGGCGGAAACGACGTTCAGGCCGCTCTCATTGATGATCTTCTTGCCGAGCTCGGCGTTGGTGCCTTCGAGGCGCACCACCAGCGGAACCTTGAGGCCGACTTCCTTGACCGCCGCGATCACGCCCTCGGCAATGACATCGCACTTCATGATGCCGCCGAAGATGTTGATCAGGATGCCTTCGACCGCCGGGTCGGCGGTGATGATCTTGAACGCCGCCGTGACCTTCTCCTTGGAAGCGCCGCCGCCGACATCGAGGAAGTTCGCCGGCTCAGCGCCATAGAGCTTGATGATATCCATGGTCGCCATGGCAAGGCCGGCGCCATTGACCATGCAGCCGATATTGCCGTCGAGCGCGACATAGGCGAGGTCGTATTTCGACGCCTCGATCTCCTTCGCGTCCTCTTCGGTCGTGTCGCGCAGTTCGAGCACGTCGGGATGGCGGAACAGGGCGTTGTTGTCGAACGACACCTTGGCGTCCAGCACGCGCAGGCGGCCATTGGTCATGACGATCAGCGGGTTTACCTCGAGCAGGCTCATGTCCTTCTCGACAAAGGCCTTGTAGAGGATCGGGAACAGTTTTTCGCCATCCGAAGCCGCCTCGCCCGAAAGCTTCAGCGCGCCGTTCAGCGCCTTTAGGTCTTCGGCGGTCACGCCCTTTTCGGGATCGATCGCAACGGTGATGATCTTTTCCGGCGTGTCGTGAGCGACAGCCTCGATATCCATGCCGCCTTCGGTCGAAACCACGAAGGCAACGCGGCCAACGGTGCGGTCGACGAGGATCGAGAGATACAGTTCGCGGTCGATATCGGCGCCGTCCTCGATATAGAGGCGGTTGACCTGCTTGCCGGCCGGGCCGGTCTGCTTGGTTACCAGCGTGTTGCCGAGCATTTCCTTGGCGTTGGCGACGACGTCTTCGATCGACTTCGCCAGCCGCACGCCGCCCTTGGCGTCCGCCGAAAGCTCCTTGAACTTGCCCTTGCCGCGGCCGCCGGCATGGATCTGGCTCTTCACCACATAGAGCGGTCCGGGCAGTTTCTTGGCAGCAGCCTCGGCCTCGCCTGCGTTGAAAATCGCAACGCCTTCGGCAACCGGCGCGCCAAAGCCCTTCAGCAGCGCCTTGCCCTGATATTCATGGATGTTCATGAGCCGATCCTCACTTGCCGCCGAGATTGGGCGAAATGCCGACGCAGGCTTCGCAAAGGCCCTTCACGGCCGCGACCGACGTCTCGAACATCTTTTCTTCCGTCTTGTTGAAGTCGATCTCGATGATGCGCTCGACACCACCGGCACCGATCACCACCGGCACGCCGACATACATGTCCTTCACGCCGTACTGACCGCTGAGGTAAGCAGCGCATGGCAGCACGCGCTTCTTGTCGCGGAGGTAGCTCTCGGCCATGGCGATCGCGGAAGCGGCCGGCGCGTAATAGGCCGAGCCGGTCTTGAGCAGGCCGACGATCTCGCCGCCGCCCTTGCGGGTACGCTCGACGATGGCGTCGAGCTTTTCCTGGCTGGTCCAGCCCATCTTGACGAGGTCCGGCAGCGGAATGCCGGCAACCGTCGAATAGCGCACCATCGGCACCATGTCGTCGCCGTGGCCGCCAAGCGTCATGGCGCTGACATCCTCGACCGAAACCTTGAACTCGTCGGCGAGGAAATAACGGAAGCGGGCCGAGTCGAGCACGCCGGCCATGCCGACGACATGGCTCTTCGGCAGGCCGGAGAACTTCTGCAGCGCCCAGACCATGGCGTCGAGCGGGTTGGTGATGCAGATGACGAAAGCGTTGGGCGCATACTTCTTGATGCCGGCGCCGACCTGCTCCATCACCTTGAGATTGATGCCGATCAGGTCGTCGCGGCTCATGCCGGGCTTGCGCGGCACGCCGGCGGTGACGATACAGACATCCGCACCCTCGATGCCGGCATAGTCGTTGACGCCGGTATAGCGCGCGTCGAAGCCGTCGACCGGCGAGGATTCAGCAATATCGAGGCCTTTGCCCTGCGGAATGCCCTCCGCGATGTCGAAGAGGACGACGTCGCCGAGTTCCTTGAGGCCGATCATATGGGCGAGCGTGCCGCCAATCATGCCGGAACCGATGAGGGCTATCTTGTTGCGTGCCATGTGAGGATGTTTTCCCTTTGTCTGTAACCGGGCGCGATGGCGCCGGTGGATAGAGCGTTTAGGCCAGATGGATCAGGGTTATGCAGCCAGAATTTCGCCGTTGGAATTAGACCCATAGGGTACAAAATTCAACCGATTATTTTGACCTCAAGGATTTCAATCGGTTAGAACCATTTGGAATTACGTAAACGTCAAAGTTTTCGCGAAATGACCATCACGCTGTCAAAGATTTGCCGGCTTCTGCGGTCTCTTCGGCCGTTTTGGCCTGGCGCACCGCCCAGTCGTCGAGCCAGTCGCGGCTCTGCATTTCCATCAGCCGCGACGTGGTGCGGTCGAATTCGAAAGCTTCCGTGCCGCGCTTGCCGACGTAAAGCTCCTGCGGCGGCGCTTCGGCGCTGACCACCAGCCGGACGTGATGGTCGTAGACCGTATCTATGAAGAGAATAAAACGCTTGGCCTCGTTGCGCCGGTTTTCGGCCAGCACCGGCACATGGTCGACGAAGATCGTCGAGAAGCGCCCGGTGATCGCCAGGTAGTCGCGCGCGCCATGCGGCTTTTCGCAAAGCTCGGCGAAGGTGAAGCGCGCCGCATCGCCGGCAGCGACCGGCACGGCCACCTGTCGGCCCTTGACCGTCAGTGACGCAGCCTCTGCCAGCGCGCCATGGGTCATCGCCTTCCAGGCCTCGTCCATCTGCCGGTCGGTCTCAGCGCCCGGCGGCGTCATATAGACCGGCATGCGGTTCAGCTTCTCAAGCCGGTAATCCTTGTCGGCATCGAGGTCGAGCACGTCGGCATGACGCTTGAGAATGCTGATGAAGGGCAGGAAAAGCGCGCGGTTCAGCCCATCGCGATAGAGATCGTCGGGCGCGACATTCGAGGTTGCCACCAGCACGACGCCTTGCGCAAAAAGGGCCGAAAACAGTCGCGACAAGATCATCGCGTCGGCGATGTCGGTCACGGAAAACTCGTCGAAGCACAACACCCAGGCCTCGTCGGCAAGTGCTGCCGCCACCGGCGGGATCGGGTCGTCTTCCTTCGTCTCGCCGTTCTTGCGGGCGAGGCGGTGCTTCTGGATACGATCCTGCACATCGGCCATGAAGTCGTTGAAATGGATGCGCCGTTTGCGCCGCACCGGCACCAGCTCGAAGAACATGTCCATCAGCATGGTCTTGCCGCGGCCGACATCGCCATGGATGTAGAGCCCTTTGACGGGCGCCTGGTTCTCGCGCTTCTTGCCGAACAGCCAGCCGAGCGCGCTGGATTTCTGCGCCAGCCGTTTTGAGCAAAGCTCGTCGATCAGCCGGTCGAGTGCGCCGACGATGACTTCCTGCGCCGGGTCGCGCTCCAGCGCGCCCGTCTCGGCGAGATGGTCGTAACGCTGCCTGACGGTAGCTCGCGTCTGGATACCGTCACGCAGATGCATTGATCATGTCTCTGGAGATCCGTGGTCGAACTGTCGGGCACGACCCCCGAAAGCCGCGGGCTTTCTTACAGGATCGTGCGCCGAAATAAAGACGCGGCTTGCGTCTTATCTGCTGAGCGAGATCGGGACGCCGCTCTCGGTCTGGCCGTCGAATTTCGAAGCGCCGGAAGAATAGAGGCGCGCCAGCGTTCCGCCGTTCTCGTCATAGAGGGTGAGCTGCTTGCCGGCGACATTCCACGACTTCACGCCGTCGATCGGAGCCGGGCAGCGCAGCGGGCCGGCGCGGAAACCCTGGCCGAACTTGGTCTGCGGAGTGGCGACGCGGCAGCTCTGGCCGGAAACGGAAGCATTCCAGACGCCGGCGACGCTGCCGGCCGAAAGGTCGGGCGCATTGGCGTCGGGCTGCGGAGCGGCAGCAGGCGGCAGGCCGGCGACCTGCGTTCCGGCACCCGGTGCACTCGGAAACTGCGACGGATCGGTCGTACCGGGAGCAGCCGGAGGCGGCAGCGTGCCGGTTGTGACGCGGCCTGCCGGAGCAGCCGGAAGCGGCGCGGGCTGCGTGTCCATCGAAGACATGCGATCGCTCTGGCACCCGCTTGCCGCCAGCGCCAGAAGCGATACGGCCAACAGGCCCGTTCTCGAAAAAATCATCTAAAACCTCCGTCGGAGCCCGGGTCCGCCACCCGCTTAAATTCACCATCCCTACAAACAGGGCGATAATGGGCAGATTTCAACCGCATATGGTTAAAATACGGTTTGCGGCAGCGGTTGTTGCAAAAATATCGCAGAATCTCGGCTCAACCAGCGATGGCCAGGCTCGGCACGAAGACATAGCCGTCCGGCCCGACGATATGGCATTCGCGAATGCCATGCGGCTTGTCGACCGAACCGGCCAGGACGATGTGATCCAGCTTGCGCGCCATGACTTCGATTCGATCGGGATCGGCGCCGTAGAGCCTGATCTCCAGCCCCGCGCCCCGTGTTTCCACGCCGGTGATGACACCCGTCATCGGATTGTTGAGATAGGAATGGTCGGCATGCAGCATGAACACAGAGCCGAGAAGCTGGATCGCGGCGAAATCCTCGTCGGCATAGATGATCTGCGCGCCGAGAACGTCCCGGCAGAAAGCTTCCATGGGCGCGATCTCGCGAACGAGAAGATTGACGCCGATGCCGCGCGGCAGCGAGCGGCCGAAATCGTCCGCCGCCATCCAGGGCTGCTTGGTTCGCTTCTTTGCCATGGCGTTCCTCCACGTCCGCGCTCATTATGACGCCCGCCGGAACCTATCAAGATTTCACGCGCCTCCATTAGCCCTTCGTGTCGTCAAACGCTTGCGCCAGCCGTCCTGGCCCTTATCTTGATCGGGAACATAACGGGCGCATCGCTCGCAGGAGTTCCGCGATGGCCGGCAAACCGAAGACACCGAATCCCTATTATCAGGGTCCCAAGAGCGATCATTTCGACGGCCGCATCTTCTTCAATCCTGACGGCACCCCGCCCGGCAGCTTTTCGGCGCTGCTGAAATGGCAGCTCGGCGGCGGCCGCTCAAAATGGCCTGTCTCATGGCCGACGCCCTTCGCCCAGGCAAAACCGGCGCGAAAGATTGCCGGCGATGACCTGCGCGTCACCATGGTCGGCCATGCCTCGCTGCTGATCCAGGTCGCGGGGCTCAATATATTGACGGACCCCGTGTGGTCCGAGCGCGTGTCGCCATTCACCTTCGCCGGCCCGAAGCGCGTGAACCCGCCCGGCATCGCCTTCGAAGACCTGCCGCCGATCCACATCGTTCTCGTCAGCCACAATCACTACGACCATCTCGACGTCGCGACGCTGAAGCTTCTCCAAGTCGCGCACGACCCCTTGGTCATCACGCCGCACGGCAACGACATCATCATCCGTGCCGGGGCACCTGAAATGCGCGTCGTCACCGGCGACTGGGGCGACAGTTTCGAGTTTGAAGGCATCACCATCCATATCGAGCCGGCCCATCACTGGTCGGCGCGCGGCGCCAAGGACCGCCGCATGGCGCTGTGGGCCGGTTTCGTCATCGGCACGCCTGCGGGGAAAATCTACTTTGCCGGCGACACCGGCTTTCACGACGGCATCAACTACCGCCTGATTGCCGAGAAACACGGCGGCTTCCGCTTTGCCATATTGCCGATCGGCGCCTATGAGCCGCGCTGGTTCATGAAGCCGCAGCACCAGAACCCGGACGAGGCCGTGCAAGGCATGGTGCTTGCCGATGCCGCCTTCGCCGCCGGCTGCCACTGGGGCACGTTCCAGCTCACCAACGAGCCGATCGACGAACCCCGCGCCAAGCTGCATGAAGCGCTGGACACTCACGGCGTCGCCCGCGAGAAATTCCGCGCCATGCTCGCCGGCGAGGTCTGGGATGTGCCGGTGGTACTTACGAAAGCGGATATAGGAGCCCGAGCCGGCATGACAGCAAGCAAACTGGCAGGGCTGATCGACGTGTTCCAGGACGTCATTCATGCCCTGCGGCGGTTCGACAATGAAGATGATGTTGTCGCGGAAATGGAGGACATGCTCGCGCAGCTTCGATCGGGCTCGATGCCGAACAAGTTGAAGATGAAAGTTATTTTTGCGCCCACCGGCCCTCTTCAGGAGGTCAGCATAAGCAGTGGATGGGCTGATGAGTATCTGCGTCTCGCAAGCCGATTCGATGTGGAACTGGCGCAGGCATTTGCTTGAGATAGCCGGAACGACCTTTGCAGGCTGTTATGGTATGAATTTCGACATGGCCAAGGAACAGAGTTCAACGGCCAGCATTTCTGGAAGGCACCGCACAAACCCCTACAGGAGCTCATCATGCCGGATACGGACAAGGCCAAGAAGAACCGCAAGGCCCCACTCACCACGCCAACCGGCCTCGGCGACAATGCGCGACGCGACATCACCGGGGCGCTGAATGCCCTTCTGGCCGACGTTTTCGCAATTTATCTGAAGACCAAGAACTTCCATTGGCATATGAGCGGGCCGCATTTCCGCGACTACCATCTGCTGCTGGACGAGCACGGCGACCAGATTTTCGCCATGACCGACGTGATTGCCGAGCGCGCCCGCAAACTGGGCGGCACCACGCTGCGCTCGATCGGCCATATCGCTCGCCTCCAGCGCATTCCCGACAACGACGCCGACTTCGTGACGCCGGAGGATATGCTGGCCGAACTGCGCCAGGACAATGAGGCGCTGATCGCCTCCATGCGCTCTACCCATGATGTCTGCGACGAGGAAAACGACGTCGCCACAGCCAGCCTGCTCGAAAACTTCATCGACGAAGCCGAGCGCCGCGTCTGGTTCCTGTTCGAGATGACCCGCAACAGCTAGCATCGGCCAGGCCGATCACCACGAGGGGCGTTGCCATTGCGGCACGCCCTTCTCCACTGGTAATTCGCCGTCGTTTCCGCCATATAGGCCGAAATGAGCATGACCGCGCCTTTCGCCAAGATGAACGGGCTCGGCAACGAGATCATCGTTGCCGATATGCGGAGCCGTGCCGACCGCATTACGCCTGCTGCGGCCATCGCGCTGAACGCCGATCCCGCGACCAAGTTCGACCAGATCATGGCCATCTATGACCCGCGCACGCCGGGCACGATCAACTATATCGAGATCATCAATTCCGACGGCACCATGGCGCAGGCCTGCGGAAACGGCATGCGCTGCGTCGTCCAGGCGCTCGCCGCCGAAACCGGGCAGAAGATCTTCACCTTCGAGACCATCGCCGGCATCCTTAATGCCGAGGAACATGCCGACGGCCTGATCTCCGTCGATATGGGCATTCCGCGCTTCGGCTGGCAGGATATCCCGCTGGCCGAGGAATTCCGCGATACCCGCATGATCGAGCTGCAGATCGGTCCGATCGACGCGCCGGTGCTGCATTCGCCCTCGGTCGCCTCCATGGGCAATCCGCACGCGATCTTCTGGGTCGACGAGGATGTCTGGTCCTACGAGCTCGACCGCTTCGGCCCGCTGCTCGAAAACCATCCGATCTTTCCCGAGCGCGCCAACATCTCCATCGCGCAGGTCACCTCGCGCGAAAGCATGAACCTGCGCACCTGGGAACGCGGCGCCGGCTTGACGCTGGCCTGCGGTTCGGCCACCTGCGCGGCAGTCGTTTGCGCCGCCCGCACCAACCGCACCGGCCGCAAGGTCGAGGTCACCGTGCCGAGCGGCGGACAGCTGACGGTCGAATGGCGCGCCGACGACCACGTCGTCATGACCGGCCCGGCGGAGTGGGAATTTTCCGGCAACTTCAATCCCGCCACCGGCGCATGGCTGCGCGAAATCGAGGGCGCGGCCTGATGGCAGTCGATGTCGTCACATTCGGCTGCCGGCTGAACACCTATGAATCCGAGGTGATGCGCCGCGAGGCCGAGGCCGCCGGTCTTGGCGAACTCAAGAACGGCGCCGTCATCTTCAACACCTGCGCCGTCACCGCCGAGGCCGTGCGCCAGGCCAAGCAGTCGATCCGCAAGGCGCGGCGCGAAAATCCCGACGCCCGCATCATCGTCACCGGCTGTGCTGCCCAGACCGACCCTGCCGCCTTCACCGCGATGGGCGAGGTCGATCTCGTGCTCGGCAACGAGGAAAAGTTGAAGGCGCATAACTACCGCGCACTGCCCGATTTCGGCGTCAACGACACCGAAAAGGCCCGCGTCAACGACATCATGAGCGTGCGCGAGACGGCATCCCACATGGTCGATGCCATCGAGGGCCGGGCGCGCGCTTTCGTGCAAGTGCAGAATGGCTGCGACCATCGCTGCACCTTCTGCATCATCCCCTATGGCCGCGGCAATTCACGCTCGGTGCCGATGGGTGCGGTGGTCGAGCAGATCAAGCGCCTGACCGGCAACGGCTATGCCGAGATCGTACTGACGGGCGTCGACATGACCAGTTTTGGCGCCGACCTGCCGGGCACGCCAAAACTCGGAAAGCTGGTGAAGACGATCCTTGCGCAGGTTCCCGACGTGCAGCGGCTGCGGCTGTCGTCCATCGATTCGATCGAGGCGGACGACAACCTTCTCGACGCCATCGCCACCGAAAAGCGGCTGATGCCGCATCTGCATCTGTCGCTGCAATCGGGCGACGACATGATCCTGAAGCGCATGAAGCGCCGCCATCTGCGTGACGATTCGATCCGCTTCTGCGAGGATGTGCGCGCGCTTCGCCCCGACATCGTCTTCGGTGCCGACATCATCGCCGGCTTCCCGACCGAGACGGAAGACATGTTCGCGAATTCGGAAAAGATCGTCGAGGAATGCGGCCTGACCCATCTCCACGTCTTCCCCTATTCGCCACGCGAGGGCACGCCCGCCGCACGCATGCCGCAGGTTTCCGGCCGCGCCGTCAAGGAGCGCGCCGCGCGCCTGCGCGCCGCCGGCGAGGCTGCATACAGGCGGCATCTGGACAAGCTGGTCGGCACGAACCAGTCGCTTCTTGTCGAGCGCAATGGGATCGGCCGCACCGAAGGTTTCACACTGGCGGCCATCGATGGCGGCCAGCCCGGCGAAATCCTTGCCGCCACCATCACCGGCCATGACGGCGCACGGCTGACCGCCGCTGCCGCCGCCCGCCGCGCGGCCTGAGAAGCAAAGCATGGCATTCGACTTCATCAAGAAAGTCTTCTCCTTCGGCCGCAAGAAGGTCGAGGAGGTCGAGCCCGAGCCGGTGGAAGAGCAGGCAGCGCTGCCTGCAACTGAGGCGGAAGTGGCTGCAGCAGAAGCGCCCGTAGCGCCAGCTGAGGCAGCACCTGCCGAGCCAACCGAAACTACGTCTGTCGCGCTGGAGGCCGAAGCCCCACCCGCGCCTGTCGAGGAAACTTCGACTGCCGCTCCTATCGACGAGGAAATCCTGACAGAGCGCCCAGCGCTTCCCGATTTCCTGCGGCGTGAAGAGGCGGAAGAACCGCCTGCTCCTGCCGAACCAGAGCCGACGACGCAGCCGGAGCCACCGGCACCTGAAGAGCCTGCACCTGCACCCGAAAAGCCAGCACCCGCCCCTGTTCCGGCAGAGCCTGAACCCGCCGTCCCGGCACCAGCTCCAACACCTGTCGAGCCAGAACCAGCTCCGGTAGAGCCTGAGTTACAGCCTGTCGAGATTCCGGCACCAGCCGAACCAACGCCCGAGCCGCAGCCAGCGGTTCCGGAAGAGGTTTCCGCACAACCGGACGAGCCTGCGCCAATTCCGGCTCCGGTCGAAGTTCCAACGCCGCCGACAGAACCGACGCCCGAGCCACAACCTGCCCCGCAGGAAGTGCCGCCGCAACCAGCAGAGCCGGTACCCGCGCCTGCGCCCATAGAGATTCCTGCGCCCGCTCCATCACCGGCGGAGCCCGAACCTGCCCTGGCACCCGTGGAAATTCCGGTTCGCTCGGATGAGCCGGAACGCGAACAGGCGAGCACGACAGACGAAGTTGCTGCTATCGACGCCGAGGCACCCCTACCTCCCGGTGATGAGGAAGAACTCGCTGCACCCGCAGCCGAGATTTTCCCGCCGCTGCGCCAGCCGGAGCCGGTCGAGACCGACCCTCTGCGCGATGAAATCGCCCCCGAGCCGACCCCGCTGCCGACGCCACCGCCTGCCCCGGGCAAGGTTACCGTCACCAAGAAGGTCGAGCAGAAGGCCGAGCCGGTCGCACCCGCCGCGCCCGAACCAAAACTGTCGTGGTTCCAGCGTCTGCGGCAGGGCCTGTCACGCTCGTCGAAGGAGCTTTCCGGCAGCATCGCCGGGGTCTTCACCAAGCGCAAGCTGGATGAGGAGACGCTGGAGGAGCTGGAAGACGTGCTGATCCGCGCCGATCTCGGCATGGAAACGGCGCTGCGCGTCACCGATGCGCTGGCTTCCACCCGCTACGGCAAGGATGTATCGGACGCCGAAGTCCGCGCCATTATGGCCGTCGAGATCGAAAAGGTGCTGAAGCCGGTGGCGATGCCGCTGGAACTCGACCTGTCGCACAAGCCGCATGTCATTCTGGTCGTCGGCGTCAATGGCACCGGCAAGACAACCACGATCGGCAAGCTCGCGGCAAAGCTGACCGATGGCGGTCTGTCGGTGATGCTGGCCGCCGGCGACACCTTCCGTGCCGCGGCGATCGAGCAGCTGAAAATCTGGGGCGAGCGCACCAACTCGCCGGTCGTCGCCTCGAAACTCGGCGCGGATGCCGCAGGCCTTGCCTTCGATGCCTTCGTGAAGGCGAAGGAGGCGGGCTCCGACGTGCTGATCATCGACACCGCCGGGCGCTTGCAGAACAAGGCCGAGCTGATGGCCGAGCTGGAAAAGATCGTCCGCGTGCTCAACAAGCATGACCCGGAAGCGCCGCACACCGTGCTGCAGACGGTCGATGCCACCACCGGCCAGAACGCCCTCAACCAGGTCGAGATCTTCCGCAACATCGCCGGCGTCAACGGGCTGGTCATGACCAAGCTGGACGGCACGGCGCGCGGCGGCATCCTCGTGGCGATTGCCGCCAAGCACAAGCTGCCGGTCTATTTCATCGGCGTCGGCGAACAGGTCGACGACCTCGAACCATTTTCCGCAAGCGATTTTGCCAAGGCGATCGCTGGAGTAGCTTAGGAAGCACGATCCCAAAAAGTTGCAGACTTTTTTGACAAGATCATGCGTAAGAAAGAACCCATGAACGAACCCGTATTCGAACGCGACCCCGCCGACCCCCGGAAGAAAGAAGTCAACCCGCTGCTCAAGCTGGTGTTGGAGCTCGGGCCGCTGATGGTCTTCTTCTTCGCCAATGCGCGCGGCGAGTGGCTGGTTGAAAGATTCCCGGTGCTGGGCGATTTCGGCGGGCCGATCTTCGTCGCCACCGGCCTGTTCATGATTGCCACGGCGATTGCGCTGATCGCCTCATGGCTGCTGATGCGCACATTGCCGATCATGCCGCTGGTGTCGGGCGTCGTCGTTTTCATCTTCGGCGGGTTGACGCTCTGGCTCCAGGACGACGTCTTCATCAAGATGAAGCCGACCATCATCAACACGCTGTTCGGCGTGACGCTTCTGGGCGGGCTTCTGTTCGGCAAGTCGCTGCTCGGCTATGTCTTCGATTCGGCCTTCAAGCTCGACGCCGAAGGCTGGCGGAAACTCACCTTGCGCTGGGGCCTGTTCTTTCTGTTCCTGGCCGTGGTCAACGAGGTGGTCTGGCGAAATTTCTCCACTGACACATGGGTTGCCTTCAAGGTCTGGGGCATCATGCCGATCACGCTTATCTTCACTTTCAGCCAAATGCCGCTGATCATGCGCCATTCGCTGGACGAGCGAATCAGGAAATAGATCTTTTCAAAGGGGGCAAGGGCGTCATGGAGTTCATCGAAACCAGCGAGGATTTGAGAAAACTCTACAAGGCGCCCGGCGACGGCGCGGTGCGCAAGGAGTTGCGCGCGCTCGACGGCCATTCCAAGGGCTTTTTGGGCAAGAGCCCCTTCGTGCTGATCGGCTCGTCGGACGGCGAAGGCAATGCCGACGTGACGCCGAAGGGCGACAAGCCCGGCTTCGTCGAAATCCTCGACGACACCACCATCGCCATCCCCGACCGCCCCGGCAACAACCGGCTCGACACGCTGGAAAACGTCGTCCGCAACCCCGCCGTCGGCCTGCTGTTCCTCATTCCCAACATGAACGAGACGCTGCGCATCAACGGCACGGCCAGGATCACCGCCGACAACACGCTGCGCGAGCGGCTGGCCGTCGATGGCAGGCCGCCGATCAGCATCATGGTCGTCTCGATCAAGGCAGTTTACATGCACTGCGCCAAGGCCTTCATGCGCTCCGAATTGTGGAAGCCCGAAAGCTGGCACGACCGCGCCACCCTGCCGACGCTGGGCCAGATCCTGCGCGACCAGCTCGCGCTCGCCGACAGCGCCGATGCCACCGACAAATGGCTCGACGAGAGCTACAAGAAGTCGATGTGGTGAGCGGCCGGCTGGCCTCATGCACATCCTCGGCATCTCCGGCAGCCTGCGCTCCGGCTCCGGCAACAGCGCGCTGCTGCGAGCAATGCACGACAACACACCGCCGGGCTGCCTTCTATCGATTTATGACGGCATCGGCGCACTGCCGATATTCAATCCGGACGAAGAAGGCAAAAGCACGCCGGCCGAGGCAAGGCGCCTGATCGAGGCGGTCGCCAGCGCTGACGGCATCATCGTTGCCTGCCCGGAATACGCCCATGGCGTTCCCGGCGGCCTGAAGAACGCGCTCGACTGGCTGGTTTCCGGTGAGGCCGCGGTCGGCAAGCCGGCCATGCTCGCCCATGCCTCGCCGCGCTCGCTGTTTGCGCGGGCGGCCTTGCGCGAAATCCTGAAAACCATGTCCTTCGATCTTTTCGACGGCGCCGAGCTGGAAATCGGCCTGCTCGGCAGGAAGCCGGAGGAGTTCGACGCCATCCTGCAGCGGCCGGAAACGCGCGATACGATGCGCACGACGTTCACGGAATTCCAGGCTTTCATTCGCCGTAATGGCGAAAGGTAAAAGCAGGCTTCGCAAGGCTCTCAACCGGCAAGCACCTGTTAACCAGGCATGCAACCATTGCATTGGTGCGATGCAACACTGAATGTTGCAATGCAACATAATCGTGCCAATCTATAGTCCATCAGGGAGGAACAATCTAACGCCGCTGAAAGCGGCAGTCCGAAAGGGGACCACTCCATGATCAACTCATTCATCACCAATGCGAAGTCCAGAATCGCCAAGCGCCGCCGCTACAACAGCCTCGTCGCCGAAATCCAGAGTCTGACGCCGCGCGACCTCGCCGACATCAGCGCCAACCGCAGCGAAATGCTTCATCACGCCTACCAGGAAGTCTACGGCTGAACCGTCTCACGCCGACCGTCCAGGCAATCTGAAAAAACCCGTCGACCCGAGTGGCCGGCGGGTTTTTTCATAGCCACTCGATCCAGCGGCCATGATAGTCGCATCTGGCAAGATGCCGCGTCTCGCCGTCCGGCCATAGCGTCAGGCTCAGCGTCGCGTATTTGTCGGTGGTAGACACAGGCTCCATGCGCAGCCACACGATCGGCGCGCCCAGTGTGGCGGCGCGGCCCGCCTCTTCCAGCGCCGCCGCTATCACCGCCTTCGTCGCACTCGGCATGTATTGCCACATGATCGAGTGAAACAGCACGAAGGTTTCCCCCGGCGGCCTTGATGCCAGCCGGCTTTTCACGAAATCGGCCGCATCGGCCTTTTCCAGAGAAAACGGCGTTGTTTCGGCAACCGAAATCGCCGCGTCGATCCGCTCCAGCCGCGCCGTCTGGTCGGCCCAGATATAGGAGCGCAAGCGCAGCCGGTCGGCATCGAGGCCGATATCGACGGGCGCGATGTCGCTGCCATTGCGTGACACGATTTTCAGCGTGCTTTCGAGCGGCACCGGCTTTCCGCGCATGTCGGGCGCGAGCCGCACCGGCGATGCCGGATCGCCCCACTCTACATCGCCATAGCGGTAGAAAAACCGGTCGAACAGGAGATTGAGCGCAGCACTCGATCCGATCTCGTGAAGCGCCAGCGGCAGGCCGGTTTCGCTGGCGATCGTCAGGAACCCCGGCAGAAGCATGCCGGAGCGCGCGATCTCATTGGTCTGCGGTGCACTTGCCAGCGCTGCCAGCAGCCGGTCGTCATTGCGTGAAATCGCTTCCGGCAGCGCAGCCGCAATTGCCGCCTCGTCGGCCTCGTTCGGCGGATAGATGGCGGCGAGTCGGCCATCCGTCCCGGAAAGTACCAGCGCATGCAGCCCGCCGCACAATCTCAGCGACAGCGCGTCTTCTCGCGTATGACCTTCCCAGTCGAGCACGCGCGCGCCGGTCCTGGTGCTGCGATCGAGCACGACAGACAGCGCCCGGCTTAGCCTGCCCGTAAAGGGCGAGCCGAGCGCGTCGCAGGCGGCGGCCTGGTGGACAAAATGCTCCCGGATCGCCGCTTCCTTCATTCTCGCCTTTCAGCCGGCGGTCGTCACCGGCACAGCATGCTTGCGCTTCAGCCACGCACCGAAGATGGCAGCGGTTATGAAGGCGATCAAGCCGTAGATAGCCGCCGGAATGGCCATGGTCGCATTGTTGAGCAGCACTGGACTAAGCGCGATGGCAATCGCCAGCGTGCCGTTGTGAATGCCGATCTCCATGCCGATCGCGGTCGCCTGCCGCCTGTCGATGCCCGCCAGGCGCGGCCCGAAATAGCCGACGGCGAGGCTGATCAGGTTGAAGACGAGCGTGGCAAGACCGACAATCGGCGCCCATGTCACCAGCGTATCCCACTCCTGGATCAGCGCGACCAGCACGACCGCGAACAGGAACACCGCCGAGAGGATTTTCACCGGCTTCTCCAGCCGGTCGGCGAGGCCCGGAAATTTGCTGCGCAGCCACATGCCGATCAGCACCGGCCCGAGCACGATGACGAACACCTGCATGACCTTGGAGAATTGCAGCGGAATGACCTTGCCCTCGCCAAAAAACTGGATCAGCGAAAAATTGACGATGAGCGGCAGGGTGAACAACGCCAGCGCCGAATTGATCGCCGTCAGCGTGATGTTGAGCGCTACATCGCCGCCGGCGAGGTGGCTGTAGAGATTGGCCGAAGTGCCGCCCGGGCTTGCCGCCAACAGCATCATGCCGACAGCCAGCGCAGGCGACAGGCCGAACGCATAGATCAAACCAAGGCAGGCGATCGGCAGGATCACGACCTGGCACAGCAGCGCCACCACCACCGCCTTGGGATGCTTCAGCACATTGCGGAAATCGGCGACCGTCAGCGAAAGCCCGAGGCCAAGCATGATGACGCCGAGCGCCAGCGGCAGAAAGATTGCGAGCGCGGAACTATCCTGCATTTTGACTCCCCCCTTGTTGCGAGCCGTTGCCCGGCCCTGTTGCAAGGGAAGTTAAGACATCAAGGGAGTATGTCAAACGCTATGGTTGTGGTGAGTGTGTGAACTTCGCCCTCGCCAAGACCCCTCTCCGTCTCGGCTTCGCCGAGCCACCTTGCCGGGGCGAGCCGCGGGTCTCGCCCGTCCTTCGGCCCCCCCGCAAGCGGGGCGAGGAACCGGAGCCCGCCGAGATCGCGACTTTGCAGAACTTGGGTTCCTCGCCCCATGAAATGGGGAGAGGTGGCTCGGCGAAGCCGAGACGGAGAAGGGAAATCTTCGGTTCTACCGCGCCGGCGCTGCCAGCGCCTTCTCGATTTCCGGCAAAAGCACCGTCTGCGCCGATTGCACCGTGATCGGGCCGGTGTGCTTGAAGGCGATCTTGCCGTCCTTGCCGATGACGAAGGTTTCAGGGACGCCATAGACGCCCCAGTCGATAGCCGAGCGGCCGGCATCGTCGGTGCCGATGGCGCTGTAGGGATTGCCGAGATCGCCGAGAAAGCGCCGGGCGTTTTCGGATTTATCCTTGTAGTTCAGCCCGGCGATCGAAAAGCGCTTGTCCTGCGACAGCGCCATCAGCACCGGATGCTCCTCACGGCACGGCGCGCACCAGGAGGCAAAGACATTCACCAGCGTGACCTTGCCGGCAAACGCGCTCGATTCGAGACCCGGCAGCGAAACGCCTTCCAGCGGTGGCAGTTTCGTTTCGGGCGCCGTCTCGCCGATCAGGGCCGAAGGCACCACCGCAACGTCGCGCCCTGACAGTAGCTGCATCAGGAAGATACCGGCAAGCAGCAGGAAAATCACCAGCGGCAGAAGCGCCAGCAGTTTGCGCCGCGGCTTTTGCGGTTCGGCTTGCAGCGTCATTTCGCTTTACCGGTGCGGTCGGAGCGCCGCCTTGCACCGCTCGCCTCGAGCTCGGCCATCTCGCGCTGACGCGCGCGCTGGTCGGCGATGATCCAGAACACCAGTCCGGCGATCACCAACACCGAAATGCCGTAGGCTGCCGAAACATACATGTCATGCACGCTCATGACCGCCTCCGATGCCGGAAAGCCGGGCGCGTGGACAGTATCGCGAAAGAATATGGGCGCTGCTGGCTCATCGCCGTTACATAGCCGCGCTGCCGCTTGGCCGCAATCGACCTAAAGTGCGACGAATGCGCGATGACCGGATCGTGATGGGGTTCAATCCGCGCCCCAGCGCAGCGCCAGCGCCGCCGCAACCGGCCCGACGACCGCCAGAAACAGCGTCAGCGCGCAAAGGATCAAAAATGGCGGCAGGAACGGGTCCGGCTCGGCGACTGCGCCATAGCTTGCCGAAACGCCGAAGATCAGCACCGGAATGACCAACGGCAGCACCAGCACCGACACCAGAAGGCCACCGCGCGGCAGCGCCACGGCAACGGCCGCACCGGCAGCCCCAATGAAGGTGATGGCCGGCGTGCCGACCAGCAGCGTCAGTGCGGCGGCCCCAATGCCCAGCGGCTCCATGTTCATGAACAGGCCGAGCAGCGGGGCAGCGATTACCAGCGGCAGCACGCTCGCCGTCCAGTGCGCCAGGCATTTCACGAAGACGGTGAAGGCCAGCAGGTGGCGGTCGTTGGCCAGGATCAAAAGATCGAGCGAACCATCCTCGCGATCGGCCTGGAACAGCCGGTCAAGGCCGAGCAGCGAGGCCAGCAGCGCCCCGATCCACAGGATCGCCGGACCGATGCGGGCCAGCAGGTTGAGATCCGGGCCGACGCCGAAGGGAATTGTCGCAATGACGGCCAGGAAGAACAGCACGCCCGTCAGCGCCCCGCCACCGGCGCGGATGCCCAGCCTGACATCGCGGAGGTAGAGGGCTAGCATTGGGTGGCTTCCCGCCGGGGTGCGATGGCGTGATGTCGTTCAGGTTGTAGCCCTACGTTGCCCCCCTCTGTCCTGCCGGACATCTCCCCCACAGGTGGGGAGATTAGGCTGTCATCGACGGTTTCCTCAATCTCCAGCTCTGCAGAAGAGGGGCCGACATCACCACCGCTGATCTCCCCACCTGTGGGGGAGATGTCCGGCAGGACAGAGGGGGGCAACGTAGGGCGCAAACGTCCATAATGGAGGTTAAGCATCCTGCTCTCCCCCCATCCTCAAGGCCTGTACCCCCTCCAGCCCCAGCGGCAGATGCGTCGCCGCCACAATCATCCCGCCATCTTCCAGATGAACCTTCATCAGCTCGGAAAACTGCACTTCCGAGGCCTTGTCCAATCCCGCCGTCGGCTCATCCAGCAGCCAGACCGGGCGATGGCTGACCAGCAGCTTGGCGATCGCCACGCGCCGGCGCTGGCCGGTCGACAGATAACCGAAAGGCAGATGGCCGATGGTTTCGAGCCCGACCATCTCCAGCGCCTCCATCGGCTCCAGAAGCGCCCGCCCGAAGAAATCCTGCCAGAAGACGAGATTTTCCGTCACCGTCAGCGCCGTCTTCATCGCGTTCTCATGGCCGAGATAGTAACAGGCCGAGCCGAGCATCGGAAATTCCTCGCCACCACCCTCGAGCCCGACCGCGCCCTCCGACACCGGCAACAGGCCTGCGACAACGCGCAGCAGCGTCGACTTGCCGGCGCCGTTCGGGCCGGTCACGACCAGGCCTTCGCCCTCGCCGAGCGTAAAACCTATGCCCGAAAACACCGTTTCGCCGCCGCGTTGCCCGCCCAGATTTTCGGCAATCAGCCGCATTGCTCCCCCGTCATCGGAATATTCCTAGCGGCCAATGTGCGTCGCAGCAAATTTGCCCAAAACCGGTCTAGAACTATTCCAGAAAATTCTCTATATGCCACCCAACCACACCAGCGGTCGGTGCGGTAAAATGAATTTGCGCCGAACCAGCGCACGCGCCGCCTTGAACGGCTCGGGTTGCTTGGGACCGGACAGCGGAAATGGCCGTACCCGCACCTTTGCGCGTGATTGCATGCCCATCGGAGTCCGTTCCCTTTCAGGCTGAACAGACAAGGATGGATCGCACGTGTCCAAATCACTAGACAGTTTCAATTGCCGCCGCACCCTGACCGCAGGTGGTGCCGAATATGTATATTACAGCCTGCCCGAGGCCGAGAAGAACGGCCTGACCGGCATTTCCCAGCTGCCCTATTCGATGAAAGTGCTGCTGGAAAACCTGCTGCGCAATGAAGACGGCCGCTCCGTCACCAAGGAATCGATCCAGGCCGTCGCCGGCTGGCTCACCGACAAGGGCACCGCCGGTGTCGAGATCGCCTACCGCCCGGCCCGCGTGCTGATGCAGGATTTCACCGGCGTTCCCGCCGTCGTCGACCTTGCCGCCATGCGCGATGCCATGGCCAATCTCGGCGGCGACCCGCAGAAGATCAATCCGCTGGTTCCGGTCGATCTGGTCATCGACCACTCCGTCATTGTCGACGAATTCGGCACGCCGCTCGCCTTCGCCCGCAATGTCGAGCTCGAATATGAGCGCAACCAGGAGCGCTACAAGTTCCTGAAATGGGGCCAGCAGGCGTTCCGCAACTTCCGCGTCGTTCCGCCCGGCACCGGCATCTGCCATCAGGTCAACCTCGAATATCTCGGCCAGGTGGTCTGGACCAACGCCGAGGACGGCGAAACGACCGCCTACCCCGACACCTGCGTCGGCACTGATTCGCACACCACCATGATCAACGGTCTCGGCGTTCTCGGCTGGGGCGTCGGCGGCATCGAGGCTGAGGCTGCCATGCTTGGCCAGCCGGTTTCCATGCTCCTGCCGGAAGTCATCGGCTTCCGCCTCACCGGCAAACTCAAGGAAGGCGTCACCGCCACCGACCTCGTGCTCACCGTCACCCAGATGCTGCGCAAGAAGGGCGTCGTCGGCAAGTTCGTCGAGTTCTTCGGCCCCGGCCTGTCCAACATGACGCTGGCCGACCGCGCCACCATCGGCAACATGGCGCCGGAATATGGCGCCACCTGCGGCTTCTTCCCGGTCGACGGCGAGACGATCCGCTACCTCAACACGTCCGGCCGCACCGAGGCCCGCATCGCACTCGTCGAGGAATACTCCAAGGCTCAGGGCATGTGGCGCGACAGCGGCTCCGCCGATCCGGTCTTCACCGACCTGCTCGAGCTCGACCTCGGCGAGGTCGTGCCGTCCATGGCCGGCCCGAAGCGTCCCGAAGGCCGCATCCCGCTCGAAGGCATCGCTGCCGGCTTCGCCAAGTCGCTGGAGACCGAATACAAGAAGACCGTCGACCAGAACAAGCGCTACGCCGTCGAAGGCACCGACTACGATCTCGGCCATGGCGATGTCGTCATCGCCGCGATCACGTCCTGCACCAACACCTCCAATCCGAGCGTGCTGATCGGCGCCGGCCTTCTGGCCCGCAACGCCAATCGCCTCGGCCTCAAGCAGAAGCCGTGGGTGAAGACCTCGCTCGCGCCCGGTTCGCAGGTTGTCGCCGAATATCTGGAAAAGTCGGGCCTGCAGAAGGAGCTCGACCAGATCGGCTTCAACCTCGTCGGCTTCGGCTGCACCACCTGCATCGGCAATTCCGGCCCGCTGCCGGCGCCGATCTCCAAGACCATCAACGACAAGGGCCTGATCGGCGCTGCCGTTCTGTCCGGCAACCGCAACTTCGAAGGCCGCGTCTCGCCCGACGTGCAGGCGAATTACCTCGCCTCGCCGCCGCTGGTCGTTGCCCATGCGCTGGCCGGCACCGTCACCAAGGACCTCACCACCGAGCCTCTCGGCGAGGACCGCGACGGCAACCCAATCTACCTCAGGGATATCTGGCCGAGCTCGGCCGAGATCCAGGAGTTCATCGAGAAGAACGTCACCCGCGAGCTGTTCGCCCGCAAATATGCCGACGTCTTCAAGGGCGACGAGAACTGGCAGAAGGTTCAGGCACCGAGCGGCCAGACCTACACCTGGGACGACGGCTCGACCTATGTGCAGAACCCGCCATACTTCGTCGGCATGGGTGCTCGCCCGAAAGCGATCGGCAAGATCGAGGGCGCCCGCGTGCTCGGCCTGTTCGGCGACAAGATCACCACCGACCACATCTCGCCGGCCGGTTCGATCAAGGCAGCCTCGCCCGCCGGCAAGTACCTCACCGACCATGGCGTCGGCGTTGCCGACTTCAACCAGTACGGCACGCGCCGCGGCAACCATGAAGTGATGATGCGCGGCACCTTCGCCAACATCCGCATCCGCAACCACATGCTCGGCGAAAACGGGCGCGAGGGCGGCTACACCATCCACTACCCGTCCAAGGAAGAAATGCCGATCTACGACGCGGCGATGGACTACCGTAGGGAAGGCGTGCCGCTGGTGATCTTCGCCGGCATCGAATACGGCAACGGCTCGTCGCGCGACTGGGCGGCCAAGGGCACCAACCTGCTCGGCGTGCGCGCGGTGATTGCCCAGTCCTTCGAACGCATCCACCGCTCGAACCTGGTCGGCATGGGCGTCATCCCCTTCGTCTTCGAGGAAGGCACCTCCTGGGCCTCGCTCGGCCTCAAGGGTGACGAGACGGTGACCATCGACGGCCTGGAAAACATCAAGCCCCGCCAGAAGATGGTGGCCAAGGTCACTTACGGTGACGGCACGGTCAAGAATGTGCCGATCATCTGCCGCATCGATACGCTGGACGAGCTTGATTACTTCAAAAACGGCGGCATTTTGCAGTACGTTCTGCGCGATCTGGTCGCCTGACGGCATAGCCCGACGCAACCGTCGAAATGAAAAGGCCCGCGATGATGTCGCGGGCCTTTTTGCTTGCGGGCTGCGACCTTCTCTTCGTTCACGGCAGGATGATCACATATGACACGGCCGACCCCCTCTCCGTCTCGGCTTCGCCGAGCCACCTCTCCCCATTTCATGGGGCGAGGAACCCAAGCCCTGACGGGTGGCGACCTTGCAGAACCCAGGTTCCTCGCCCCGCTTGCGGGGAGAGGTGGCTCGGGCAAAGCCCGAGACGGAGAGGGGTCGAATTCTTATGCGGTAGGGGAAGTCTACGCCGCCACCAAGACCTGAAACGATCTAACCGTACCTCGGATACCGCACATAGGCGAAGAACCGCGAATCGGGCGACCAGGAATTGACGTTGATCGTGCCCTGCCCGCCATGGAAAGCGTCGAGGTCACGGGCGTTCCTTCCCTCCGGGTCCATCATGCGCAGGATCACGTCGCGGTCGGCGGGATGTCCCGTCGTGCCTTGGGGATAGCTGAGATATACCACCAGTGAGCCGTCCGGCGACGGATGCGGAAACCAGTTCACCCGCGCATCATGCGTCAACTGCTCCAGCCCGCTGCCATCGCGGCGCATGCGGAAGATCTGCGCATGGCCGGGCCTCTCCGCCGCCGCTTCGGAGTTGAAATAGATCCATTCTCCGTCCGCCGAAAATTCCGGTCCGTCCACAGGACAGGCGCCGTCGGTGAGAAAGACATCGCCGCCGCCCGCAGCCGCCATCGTGCAGATCCAGGTCGTCGCCACGCCCTCGGGCGTGCGGTCCATGCCGACATAGGCCAGCGTCGCGCCATCGGGCGAGATGCCATGCAGATAGTGACGCAGGCCCCGCTCCGTCTCCCGGGAAACTCTTGTGGGTATCCCGCCAGCAAATGGCAGGACGTAGAGATGGCCGTCATAAGCGGTGACGAAGATGCTCTGCCCGTCGGGCGCGATCACGTGATCGTTGTTGAGGTTTTCGACCGGCGCGCTGTTGATGCGGTGCGGTCCGTCGCTGCCGTCGAGCGAGATCCGGAACAGGCGTCCGTCGCTATTATAGACCAGCCATTTTCCGTCGGGCGTCCAGTTCGGCGCCTCGATCAGTTCGCCGCTGTCGTAGACGACGCGGGACTGCCCGCCGTCGCGGTCGATCACCGTCAGCTCGCTGAAATGACCGGCCTTGAGCCGTCGCGCCCTCGCGTCGGGGCGCATGCTTTTGCTGGATGCTTTCACCGCTGAATATCCTGATGTCGAGATGGAGCTATCGTGGTGATGTCCGATGCAAACCACCATACTTCGCGACGGCCATCAACAGCACGCCCAGCATTAGCCCATTGAGGATGTGCCACAGGAAGTGCGTGCCAAGCGGAAACGTGTCGCACACCACGGGATCGATGGCGCGGAAGGTGACCGACGCGACGAAGATCGCCGCCGCTGCCAGATTGTACCAACCTGCCGGCTTTCCATGCCAGACCACCAGCAAACCAAAGAAGATCAGGGCCAGGAACGGCGGCAGATAGCCCGTAGAGCCGTTCGAGGCCAGCCGCAGCCAGTCGGGCACCATGAAGGTTAGAAATCCGACCACCGCATAGAAGCCCACAAAGATCGCGATCGACTTCGGCCAGCCGAAGCCGAGAAAGCGGCGCAGATTCAGAAGCGTATAGGCAAGGGTGAAGCCGGCAATCGGCAGAACGTCGGCCCAGATCGTCAGCCGGTTGGCGAAGGTATGGAACAGTGCCGAGCCGATGCCGATCGCCACGGCCCACCAAGCCAGCACTTCGGCGAATGTGCCGGTGTCGCGCCTACGCACTTCCCGCACACCCCACAGGCCGGCGAGCACAAAGGCCAGATTGGTCAGCGCATTGGCCGGCTCCGCCCAGAGTTCCGGGCCCAATCTTTCGCAGTAGAGATCGACATGATCGAAAAGGGTGTTAGGCATTCTCGAAAGTTCTTGGCTGGAGCTTCAATATCTTGACGTTAGCCCTGGCACCTTTACCACTCGTTACAACACTAAAAGGGCGCATCCAGGTCAATGTGTCACCGCAACGTGACTTCCCGTTGATTGTCGCACTGCCTATTGTTTCGGCAATGAAAAACCCGGCCAAAGGCCGGTGGGGATTGTGGAACGACCATGGAATTGCGTTTTTTCTCTCGGCTGGCGGTGGTAGCGCTGGCGATGCCGGCCCTCACGGCGGCGGCAACAGCCGATGGCACGCGGCCTCTAGGTGTGATCGAGCTGTTCACCAGCCAGGGCTGCAGTTCCTGCCCCCCGGCGGATGCCCTGTTCGAAAAATTTGCCACCAAGGGTGACTATGTGGCGCTCGCCTATCATGTCGACTACTGGGACTATCTTGGCTGGCGCGACACGCTCAGCAGCCCCGACAGCACCGACCGCCAATACGCCTATATGCGCTCCTTCGGGACACGCTCCGTCTACACACCCCAGGCAGTGATAAACGGGCGCATTCACGTCAACGGCGCCAAACGTGACGACATACTGGATGCGTTCGACGAACTGAACAAAGCCGAGCAAGGCCTCAGCGTCGACGTGAGCGTCAAGCTTACCGGCGAAAGCCTGGTCATTGAAACGGGATCGGCGGCGAGCCAGAGCTCCGCCAAGGCCCATGTCGTTCTGGTCTATTTCGATGCGCCGCAGGCAATTGCCGTGCCCCGGGGCGAGAACAAGGGCCGCACGGTCACCTACGTCAACGCCGTGTCAGATATCCAGAGCGCCGGGATGTGGCACGGGAAGGCCGCCAGATACGAATTGCCGGCAACCAAGATCGCCACCAAGGGCGGCTTTGCCGTGCTGCTCCAGGCAGTCGGCAAGGATGGCATGCCCGGGCCCGTCCTGGGTGCCGCCATCTACCGCAAGTCGGATGGCAACCGCATCTGACGGATTTGTATTGCTCAGGCGCTATCTGAAGCGGCCGGCGGGATACTTCTTCGCAAGCCGAATGCGGCTGCCACCGGCATTCTGCCAACAAAAAACCGGGGCCAAACTGAGCTGACACCGGTTCCAATTTATTTGGGATCGTCGCACTCAGCCCCCTTGGGAAGCTGAGGTTGGTTCGATCCGACTCTGACCCGTGGGCGGGGGGCTTGGGGTTTACAGGCCGGTGCCGGACCGAACCGTCTCAGGCAACACCCGCAAAGTCGACTGACATTGAGGCGGCAGCTTGTGCAAAAGGTGTCAGAAATGTGGCAGCGTATCACCTATAAAAACAGAGTGTACGGATTTGTTACAGGAACCCGGCTTGATTCTACCCTAGGGCGTATTCGAGCAGCAGGGCTTGCTTTTCACGGGCGAAAGCGCGACTCTCTTGTCGCCAAACTGTCACGGAAGGTTAAGCTGCATGACCGATCGCGGAGGTGGAGCGGAGGATGGGCAGGAATCAGCAATATTGATTCCCCTTCACGAGGCCAGGCGCGAGCGGCAGGAGCTACCGGTTTCCTTCGAGAGGCGTGAGCTCGAGCAGATTCTTCGTCTGTATGGCCGGATGGTCGCCGCAAACGAATGGCGCGACTATGCCATAGACCGCCTTCCCGACCGCGCCGTATTCTCGGTATTCCGGCGCGCCAGCGAGACACCGCTGTTCCAGATCGTCAAGAACCCGAAGCTCGCCCGCAAGCAGGGCGCCTTCAGCGTCGTCGCAGCCGGCGGCCTGATCCTCAAGCGCGGGCATGAACTTGCCCGCGTCCTCGGCGTCTTCGACAAGACGCTGAAACTCGTAGAAGCTTGATTTCGCTACGCTTTTCCGCGGAATTTCCGCTCCGGCAGCGAGTCCGGATCGGGTTGCAGCTCGGCACCACCATTCATCGGAAACTGCATGAACACCGTGTCGAGCCAGCGGCCGTGCTTGTAGCCTGACCCTTCCAGCCTGCCTGAATGGATGAAGCCCAGTTTTTCGTGCAGCCTGACGGACGGGCTCTGCGGCGAGCCATCGCCGATCACGGCGATCATCTGCCGGAAGCCGAGCGCGGTCGCTTCAGTGATCAGCCGTTCAAGCAGCGCCCGGCCGACGCCCTTGCCCTTGGCTTCGGGCGCGACATAGATGGAATTCTCGACGATGAAGCGGTAGGCCGGACGGGCGCGGAAGGCCCCTGCATAGGCATAGCCGATGATTCGGCCACCCTCTTCGGCAACGATATAGGGATAGCCGTCGGCCCGCAGATTGGCGAATCGCTCCCCCATTTCAGCACGCGAGGGCGGCTCGAGTTCGTAGCTCGCAGTGCCATGATCGACCGCGTCCGCGTAGATCACCGTTATCGAATCGAGGTCGGAGGGCTCTGCCGCCCGGATATTGATGCTGCTCATAATTTACGCACTCGAACTGACATGCACGAATAAAAGCAGGCGTCGAGACAAAAGAAAAGGGCGGCCTTTTGGGCCGCCCCGGTCTTGTTGATGGTCCAGCGGTGGTCGCGATTACTCGCGGTTGCCGAGGAACTGCAGCAGGAAGGTGAACAGATTGATGAAGTCGAGATAGAGCGTCAGCGCGCCCATGATGGCCTTGCGGCCGGAAACGAGCACGTCGTCGCCGTCGAAATACATCTCCTTGATCTTCTGCGTGTCATAGGCGGTAAGGCCGGAGAATATCAGCACACCGATCGCCGAGATGGCGAACTGCAGGGCAGGCGACGCCAGGAAGATGTTGACGACCATGGCGATGATCAGGCCGAACACGCCCATCACCAGGAAGGTGCCCATGCCGGTCAGGTCACGCTTGGTGGTGTAGCCGAACAGCGACAGCGCGCCGAAGGCGGCGGCGGTCACGAAGAAGGTCTGCGTGATGCTCTGCGCCGTGAAGACCAGGAAGATCGACGACAGCGACAGGCCCATCAGGCCGGCGAAAACCCAGAACGCGGTCTGCGCGCCGGAAACACTCATCGACTGGATACGGGCGCTCAGGAAGAACACCATGCCGAGCGGAGCGAGCATGACGACCCACTTCAGCGGTGAGCCATAAAGGGCCACGCCGAGGCTGGTCAGCATCTTGCCGTTGGCAAGTGTGGCGACAGCGGTCGCCGGATCGTTGGTGGTCGCCATCATCATGGTGGCGAGAGCGGCCACACCGGTGATTGCGAGCCCAAGCGCCATAAGGTTGTAAACCTTGAGCATGTAGGCGCGCAGGCCCTCGTCGATGACGCCGTCGGCGCGGGTGCCCGCGTTCGCGACATGCGTCTGATAGTTGCGAAGGTCAGCCATTGATTTCCTCTATTGCTTCTGCCCCGTCGGGTGTCAGGTTCAAATGAACCCAGGCGCCGCTGGCGGGACTCCAGCATGCCTGCGGCAAATATGATGATTCTTTTTGACGAGAACAAGACCCGTTACACGCCGCAATGCCTCGTGATTGCAGGAAATGGCCAAAAAATACCCTTTTTTGCCATCAGGACTAGCGGCGCCTAGCTCCTTCGATCGATTGACAGGCCGACCCGCTACAGATTCCGCAGCACCGGCGCTGCCTTGTGGCCCAACACTCTCCAGGTGCCGATAAGACCGATGCCGACCGTCACAGTGAGCGCTATCAGGATCGTTGCCACCGCCACCTCGGGTAGAAAACTCGACGGCAGCGTCATGATTCGTGCGACAACAAACCACGCCGCAACGCCGCCGGCAGCGAGCGCGAAAACCGCCGTCGCCAGACCGATCAGCATATACTCAAGCGAGAAGGCTGCGATCAGCGTCCGCCGCGTCGCGCCCAGCGTCTTCAGCACGACGGCATCGTGAACCCGCGCCCGGTTGCCGGCAGCGAGTGCGCCGGCCAGCACCAGCACCGAGGCTATCAGCGCCACGCTTGCCGCCGCGCGGATCGCCGTGCCGAGCTGGCCGACGATGCGGTTCACCACCTCCAGCGCGTCCTTGACGCGCACCGTGGTCACGGCGGGAAAGGCGCGGGTGACGGCATTGAGCAGCCGCGTCTCCTCGGCGCTGTCGGCATTCGGCGTCAAAAGCGTCGCCAGCCAGGAGTGCGGCGCACCGGCAAATGTGTTGGGCGAAAACACCATGACAAAATTGATGCCCATCGATTCCCACTGAACTTCGCGGAAATTGGCGATCTTTGCCGTCACGTTGCGACCAAGTACGTTCACCGTCACCGTATCGCCGAGCTTCAGGCCAAGCTCGCCGGCTTCTTCCGCCGCGAACGACACCAGCGGCTCGCCCGAATAATCCTCCGGCCACCACGTGCCCGCACTCAACGTCGAGTTTTCAGGCTGGTTCTTCGCATAGGTCAGGCCGCGATCACCACGCAGCACCCAGGCGCCGGCCGGCGGCACCGTCAGCTTCTGCACGTCGACGCCGTTCAGCGCCATGACGCGGCCGCGCAGCATCGGCACCCGCACCAGCTTGCCTTCCGGTGCTTCCTTCTCGACCAGTGCCGAGAACGCATCGACATCCGTGCTCTGGATATCGACGAAGAAGAAATTGGGCGCCTGTTTGGGCAGGCTGCCGGCGATCTGCTGGCGCAGATTGCCGTCGATCAGCGCCAACGTCACCAGCAAGGTCAGGCCAAGGCCGAGCGACAGCACCACCGACGGCGTCAGTGCGCCGGGGCGATGAATGTTGCCGACAGCCAGCCTGAGCGCCGTAGAGCGCAGGCGCGGGCTTTTCCTGGCCAGCCACTGCACACCGACGCCGACGCTACGCAGCACGATAAAGGCAAAGATCGTCGCGCCGACGAAGATCGCGGCGATGCGCCGGTCGCCCGAAAACCATATGGCGAGCAGCGCCAGAAGGGCTGCAATCCCCAGCGCACCTAAGACATAGATGCGGCGTGGCAAGCCACCGCCGCCGAAGCCCATTTCTCGGAACAACGCGGTCGCCGGCACGTCGCGCGCCCGGCCCAGCGGCAGCAGCGCGAAGGCCAGCGTCACCAACAGGCCGAACAGCGCCGCCATCGCCAGCGCGCCGGGATAGATGCCGCCTTCCGCAGGCACCGGAATGACGGACGAAAGTGCGGCACTTGCCGCAAACGGCATCAGCGCGCCGACGACCAGCCCGATGACGATGCCGATGCCGGCGATGATCAGGATCTGCACGAGATAGACGGTGAAGACGAACCCGCCCGAGGCGCCGAGGCTCTTGAAGGTCGCGATCACCCCGCGCTTGCCGTCGAGATAGGCGCGCACGGCGTTGGCAACGCCGACCCCGCCGACAACCAGCGCCGTCAGCCCAACCAGCGTCAGGAACTGCGAGAAGCGTTCGATGTTGGAGGAGAGTGCGGGTGCGGCATTGGTCCGCGTGCGGATGCTCCAGCCGGCCTGCGGAAACTTTTCCGTCGCTTCATCGCGCACGGCGTTTACAGCCGCCTCGCTGCTGCCGTCTGCCAGCCGCACCTTGTAGGCATATTCGACCAGGCTGCCGGGCTGGACCAGGCCGGAGGCGCGCAGGCCGTCCAGCGACACCATCAGCCGCGGCGCGAAGCCGAACCCTTCCGAAACCGCGTCCGGTTCGGTGATGATCTTTGCCCGCAGTTCGAAGGTCGCGGTGCCGAGCATGATACGGCTGCCGATCTTTATGCCGAGCCGTTCGAACAGCAGATCGGAAGCGGCAGCGCCGAACACGCCGTCCTTCTCGCCGAACAGCGCATCGCGCGACAGCGCCGGTTCGGTCACCAGCGCGCCGAACAGCGGATAGATACCGTCGATGGCCTTCACCTCGGCCAGCGACTGGTCGGAACCGTCCTCCAGCCTCGCCATCGAGCGCATGTTGGCGCTTTCCGAAAGCGTGCCCAATCCCTTCAGGTAGGCACCTTCCTCAGTGCTCGCCTCGCGCTGGTTGAGCTGGAAGCGCAGGTCGCCGCCGAGCAGCGACTGGCCCTCATTGGCAACGCCCGCCGTGATCGACCGCGCCACCGAATTGACGCCGCCGATCGCCGCCACGCCGAGCGCAATGCAGGTGAGGAAGATCAAAAAGCCGGAAAACCCACCGCGCATTTCGCGCAGCGAGAAACGGATTGCGAGTTTGAGGGTTTCTTTCGTGCGCATGATTATGCTGCCTCGAAGGAAATCTGGCGGGACGGCGCCCTACGTTGCCCCCCTCTGGCCTGCCGGCCATCTCCCCCACAGGTGGGGAGATTAACAGCGTCCCCGCTATCTCCTTCTCTCCAACGTCGGAGATTGGCGAAATCATTGATGAAGGCTGATCTCCCCACCTGTGGGGGAGATGGCCGGCAGGCCAGAGGGGGGCGCGAAGAAACTCGACGGTGCTCCATACTTCCCGCGCCCTCAACCCGCCGAAACAACAGCAAGCGGCGGCTCGGCTTCGATCCGGCCCGAACGCATCGCCACCTGCCGTGTACAGCGCGCGGCAAGCGAAGGATCATGCGTGACCAGCACCAGCGTCATGCCGCGCTCTTTTGCCTTGGCAAAGAGAAGATCGGCGATCTGCCGCCCCGTCGCCTGGTCGAGATTGCCGGTCGGCTCGTCGGCGATGAGAATGCGCGGCTCCGGCGCCAGCGCCCGGGCAATCGCCACGCGCTGCTGCTCGCCGCCCGAAAGCTCGCCCGGATAATGCGTCACCCGGTCAGCCAGGCCGACCGACGCAAGCTCGCGCTCGGCAATGGCGAAAGCGTCGCGCTTGCCCGCAAGCTCCAGCGGCACGGCGACATTTTCCAGCGCCGTCATGTTGGGGATGAGATGGAAGGACTGGAAGACGATGCCGACATTGCGGCCGCGAAACGCCGCGATCTGGTCCTCGCTCTTGCCGTTCAGTAGCTCGCCGGCAATTCGTACCGTACCCGAATCGACCCCTTCCAGCCCGGCCAGAACCATCAGCAGCGTCGACTTGCCGGAACCGGACGGCCCGACGATCCCGGTGGCCTCGCCCGCGGTCACTTTCAGGCTGACCCCCTTTAGCACATGGACGGACGACGCCCCCGTACCCAAGGTCAGCGAAACATCTTTCAGGTCGATGACGGCTTCTGTCACGGCAAATCTGTCCTATATGGAAATGAAACGGGCAGGAATTTATTCGTCATATGGGCTTTGATACATGGCATTGAAACATCTGACTTTCGCGCTCTTTGCCGCATCTCTTGCCTTTTTCACAGCGTTAGGCCCCGTTTGGGCCGAACCATTCAAGATAGTCGGCTTCGGCGACAGCCTGATGGCCGGATATGGCCTGAACCCCGGCGAGAGCTTTCCCGAAAAGCTTGAAAAGGCGCTACGCAACAATGGTCACGATGTCGTGATTACCAATGCCGGCGTCTCCGGCGACACCACCAGCGGCGGCCTTTCACGCCTCGACTGGTCGATACCCGACGGCACGCAGCTTGTCATACTGGAGCTTGGCGCCAACGACATGCTGCGCGGCATCGACCCTGAGATCGTCGAGCAGAACCTCGACAAGATGCTTGCGCGGCTCAAGGAGCGCAACATTCCGGTGCTTCTGGCCGGCATGGTCGCAGCACCCAATCTCGGCCATGCCTATGGCGAGCAGTTCGGCACGATTTACCCCAAGCTTGCCGAGAAATACGGCGCCACGCTCTACCCGTTCTTCCTCGACGGCGTCGCTGCCGACAAGACGCTGCTGCTGGAAGACGGCATGCATCCCAATGCCGCCGGTGTCGACCGCATGGTCGAACGCACTCTGCCGGTGGTCGAGAAGACGATTTCGGCTGATGCGAACAAATCCTGATCAACCATGTTGATGACAATGTCATCCAACCGACACGACAAACAAACAGCTTGCTCACATTGCGGATCGGTGATTCGCTAGACATCAAGAGTTCGATTCGGGGAGGCAGCGATGCCAAGACTTTTCACCGCCCTCGAAATCCCGCGTGACGCAGCGCTTTCACTTTCTCTGCTGCGTGGAGGTCTGCCGGGAGCCCGCTGGATCGACGTTGAAAACTACCACCTCACTCTGCGCTTCTTCGGCGACATCGAAGGCCACGTCGCCGACGAGATCGCCAATGCCCTCGACCGGGTCCGACGACCATCCTTCCAGATGAAGCTTTCCGGCGTCGGCGCCTTCGGCTCGAAAAAGCCGCATGCGGTCTGGGCCGGCGTACAGACCTCGCCTGATCTCTACGCGCTTCAGTCCGAGATCGAGCGCATCTGCCAGCGTCTCGGCGTCCCGGCCGATCCGCGCAAATTCTCGCCCCATGTCACGCTGGCGCGGCTGCGCAACACCAGCCCGCTGGACGTCGCGCAATATCTTTCGGCGCGCGGCAATTTCTCCACCATACCCTTCAAGGTCGGCCGCTTCGTGCTGATGTCGTCGCGCGATTCGGTCGGCGGCGGACCCTATGTCGTCGAGGAGGCCTGGCCGCTCACGGGTAGCGATTCGCGCTCCAGCCTGTCGGCCAGTGATTCCGAAGCATCGCGGATCATGCGGTAGACATCGCCAAAACCGTCTGCGCCGCCATAGTAGGGATCGGGCACGTCCTTCCCCTTGCCGCCGGCGAAGTCGAGGAACAGATGGACCCTGTCCCGCGCCTCCGGCGGTGCGGCCCGCCTGAGATCGTCGACATTGGAGCGGTCCATTCCTAGGATCAGGTCAAAGCGCTGGAAATCGGCCGACACGACCTTGCGCGCCTTCTGCGTCGAAATGTCGAGGCCGTGGTCGGCCGCGATCGCCACCGAACGCGGATCGGGCGCCGAACCCTGGTGCCAGCCGCCGGTGCCGGCAGAGTCGAGCAGGAAGTCGTCAGCGACGCCGCGCTCGGAAATCACGGCGCGAAACACGCCCTCGGCCAGCGGCGAACGGCAGATATTGCCGAGGCATACGAAAAGAATGGACGTCTGGGACTTTGCGATCATCGTGCCGACACTATGATAAGAACCGACAAGCGATAGCACGGAAGCGCCAAATGGCCAGACGAAAACTTGAGAGCGAGGCCACGCAGACGGCGCTGGGCGGGGCTTAAAGGCTGGCCCCCACCGGTTTTTGACCCCTATCTCTTGCGCAGCCCGTCACGCTTTCCCACATTCCGGGCGACAGGAGCAACGGAATGGCCAAGGCCGGAAATTTCGACACCAACGGTTTGCGCGGCGACGAGAAGCGCGTTCGCGACAGATTCTGGCACACCGCCAAGCGCGCGGCGCGTCATGTCCCCTTCATGGAGGACGTGATAGCCGCCTATTACTGCGCGCTCGACAGCAAGACGCCGCTGCGCGCCAAGGGCATATTGCTCGGCGCTCTCGCCTATTTCGTGCTGCCGACCGACGCCATTCCCGACATCATCTTCGGCCTCGGCTTTACCGACGACATCGCGGTGCTGTCGGCCGCGATTGCCGCCGTGCGCGCCCACATCACCCCGGCGCATCGCCTTGCCGCCAAGGAAGCCCTTGAAGAACTGGACTGACCGGCCGGACGTTGCGGGCAGCGGCGTTGACATCCAGATTGCAGGCTGAAAAGAAAAGTCAAATTCTTGCCGTTTTCGTGGTCTTCAACCACAACCAAGGGACGGTGCCTGCAGGTCTCGACAACGGGGTTTGCATGCGCGAGGCGGTTATACCTTTGGTGGCAATGATCCTTTTTTCAGGGAACATTCACCCTTTGGTAACCCAGATTAAATCAAAATGAACCCAAACGGGCAGGGCGGACCGGCCTGCTTGCGCACCACAATGCGAAATACAGGGAAACCAAAAACAATGCGCCGACTGACTGTCCTTTTATCGAGCCTCATTCTGGTCGCGGGCGCGGCGCCGTCCTTTGCCCAGTCGGCAACCAAGATCGGCCAGCACAATGCCTGGGGCACCTACAGCTACCAGGCCAATAACGGCAAGGTCTGCTACGTGCTCACCGTGCCGACCGACAAGCAGCCGCCCACGCTCGACCATGGCGACATCTTCTTCTTCGTCAGCCAGCGCCCCGGCCAGTCGATCTCCTATGAGCCGCAATTCATCGCCTCCTATGATTTTCAGGCGAACTCCAAGGTCACCGTCACGGTCGGCGACAAATCCTTCTCGATGTTCACGCGCGGAAAATCGGCGTGGGTGGAAAACGCCGCCGAGGAGCCGCTGCTGATCGCCGCCATGAAGGGCGGCGCCGACATGAAGATCGCCGCCAAGTCAGGCCGCGGCAATCCGACCAGCTACGTCTTCTCGCTCAAGGGCATTTCGGCGGCACTGTCCTCGATCGCCACCTGCAAGTAAGCGCTTTACCTTTTCAGCACTTCCAACTGGCCGGGCCGAAGCGCCCGGCCTTTTCTTTAGGAAGCCTCAGCCTACTCGTGGCCGCTATCGTCGATCAGGCAGGCTTATTTGACGGCCTCTCTGGCCGCACGCCTTGGAATCGCCGCATAGCCTCCCCATCTGCGGGCCGTGACGCCGCCGCGATCTCGTGATATGTGCGGCTCAATGGATCGCCTCGTCGCGACCGCATCAACCCCGATTACCGGTATCATGGCTCTTTCGTTCGATCTCACCGCAGACACAACCCGCGACGCATTGCGCGCCCGCGCCGCCACGCCCGCAAAGGCCTCGCTGGTCGGGCTGACGCGCGCCGAGTTGGCCGCAGCACTTGTTGCCGCCGGCATCGTGCCCGAGCGGCAGGCCAAGATGCGCGCCCAGCAGCTCTGGCACTGGCTCTATGTGCGCGGCGTCTCCGACTTCGCCCATATGTTCAACATCTCGAAGGATCTGCGCGCGGCCCTCGAGCAGCATTTCACCATCGCCCGCCCGGAAATCGTCGAAGAACAGATTTCCAGCGACGGCACGCGCAAATGGCTTTTTCGGTTCCCGCCGCGCGGTGCGGGCCGCCCGGTCGAGATCGAAACCGTCTACATTCCCGAGGAAGGGCGCGGCACGCTGTGCATTTCTTCGCAGGTGGGATGCACGCTGACCTGCTCCTTCTGCCACACCGGCACGCAGAAGCTGGTGCGCAACCTGACGGCGGAAGAAATCCTGACCCAGCTGATGTCGGCGCGCGACCGGCTCGGCGATTTTCCCGACCGCGACACGCCCGACGGTGCCATCGTGCCGGCGGAAGGGCGGAAAATCTCCAACATCGTCATGATGGGGATGGGCGAGCCGCTCTACAATTTCGAAGAGGTCAAGAAGGCCCTGCTGATCGCCTCCGATGGCGACGGGCTGTCGCTGTCCAAGCGCCGCATCACGCTGTCGACCTCCGGCGTGGTGCCGGAAATCTTCCGCACCGGCGAGGAGATCGGCGTCATGCTGGCGATCTCGCTGCACGCCACCAATGACGATCTGCGCGACATGCTGGTGCCGATCAACAAGAAGTATCCGCTGAAGGAGCTGATCGCCGCCTGCCGCGCCTATCCCGGCCTGTCCAATGCGCGCCGCATCACCTTCGAATATGTGATGCTGAAGGACGTCAACGATTCCATCGAAGACGCCAAGGCGCTGATCAAGCTGCTGAAGGGCGTCCCGGCCAAGATCAACCTGATCCCGTTCAACCCATGGCCTGGCACCAACTACCAGTGCTCGGACTGGGAGACGATCGAGAAGTTCGCCGACTACATCAACAATGCCGGCTACGCCTCGCCCATCCGCACCCCGCGCGGCCGCGACATTCTTGCGGCCTGCGGCCAGTTGAAGTCGGAGTCGGAGCGCATGAAGAAGACCGAGCGGCTGGCACTCGAAGCCATGATGATCGCCGGGCACGGCGAGTGAGGCCTACTTCGACTTTAAGGCGAGCTGGTTTGGTCTCGCTGGGCTATGTCTGCGCCGTATTCGCCGCTGTTTTTGTCTCTGTCTTCCTGTACCAAGGCAGTTCCATAGGCTCCGCGTTGGATCTTATGACCGGAATAGCAACAGGGCTGATTTTCACGTTTCCCACGGCGCTGCCGGGCTTTATCCTCGCTCTGTATGTGGCGAAAGTTTTCGAGCGGCGTCACTGGCTTTTCTTTTCCATTGCCGGAGCATTGAACGTTCTGCCGGCCTTTTTGTTTTTGGAACTCTTTTTCCAGTTCAACGGGGAGACGGCGGGGTCATTTTTGCAAAGCAGCCTGCCCTTGTTCTGCCTGCCGGGTGGTTTCCTGGGAGGGCTTAGCTTCTGGTTGGTTGCCCACGGGTCTTCCGATGCTTCGCCGAAGGGCGTGACATCATGACCAGCATCCTCCTGATCCTCGGCCGGCTGTTCGTCATCCTCGTGGGCTTTGTCGGCGCAGCGCTGGCGGCGAGCGCTTTCATAAATATTCTGGCGTTGGGCGCGCTGGGTGCCCCTCCCGGCGATCCGGTCGCCAGCGCATCGCTTGTCTTTACCATTCCGTTCATGGCGCTCTTCGTCGCCTACTACGCATTCTTCCCGGCAGTGATCGCAATCACCTTCACCGAGCTTCTCGGCAAGCGCGACTGGCTGACCCATGCGCTTTGCGGTGGCGGCGTGGCGCTGACACTTGTCGGCATCCTGCTCTCCGGCACATGGCAGGTCGATGTGAATGAGGGGCTGGAGCCCTATTGGCTGCGTCTCGACGATCCGCGGCTGGTCATGCTGCTTCTCGGCGCGGGGCTGTTGGGCGGCATCGCCTACTGGCTTATCGCCGGCAATTCCGCCGGAAGCTGGCGCAGCGAGAGGAAAACCCCGCCTACTTCGCCTGCGCCGTAAGGATTTTCAGCGCAAAGGCCGAGAACACGCCGGCAAACAGATAGTCGACGATGCGCGTCACCGTCGGGTTCTTCTTCAAGAGCCCGGCGAACCTATCGGCGGCAATCACCATCGGAACCGTCAGCGGCAGCGACAGCGGGATGAACAGCACGCCGAGGAAGAACAGCTTTCCCGGCGCATGCGGGTCATGCGCGGAGACGAACTGCGGCAGGAAGGTCATGAAGAACAGGATGATCTTCGGGTTGAGCAGGTTGATGCCGAGCCCCGTCGCCCAGTTCTGGAACAGCGAGCGCGGCGCGCGCTTCGTCATGTCGGGCGAGAACGCCGAGCCGTGGCGGATCGCCTGATAGGCGAGCCACACCAGATAACCCGCCCCGCCGATCTTCAGCGCCAGAAATGCCTGCGGCGAGGCGACGATCAGCGCCGAAAGGCCCAGCGCCACCAGCGCGGTGTGGATGATGATGCCGCTCATCGCCCCGAACATGCAGGCAAAGCCTGCCGCCCTTCCCTCAGACAGCGCGCGCCCGACGAACAGCGTCATGTCCGGCCCCGGCGTGATCGCGATGATGAAGGTGGCGATGGCGAACTGGACGATGATGGCGGTATCGGGAATGAAGGACATTCTTTTCGGGCCCGGCTGAGAACGGCGCAAGCTAGCTCAAAGCTCTTTGCCGCGCCAGCGTGATTCCCACCCCGCAAAGCTTGCCCGCGTTGCCTTTCCTGCTAATAGTGCCCGCCGAAAGCGGAGTGCCGCCGTGGCCTTTCCGCACCTGGAAGGACCGGATCGTAAAATGTCGAAATGGAAAGACGTGAAAAAGGTCGTGCTCGCCTATTCCGGCGGTCTCGACACCTCCATCATCCTGAAATGGCTGCAGACCGAACTGGGCGCGGAGGTCGTGACCTTCACCGCCGATCTCGGCCAGGGCGAAGAGCTCGAGCCGGCCCGCAAGAAGGCCGAGATGATGGGCATCAAGGAAATCTTCGTCGAGGACGTGCGCGAAGAGTTCGTGCGCGATTTCGTCTTCCCGATGTTCCGCGCCAATGCCGTCTATGAAGGCGTCTACCTGCTCGGCACCTCGATTGCCCGCCCGCTGATCTCCAAGCACCTCGTCGACATCGCCAAAAAGACCGGCGCCGACGCCATCGCCCACGGCGCCACCGGCAAGGGCAACGACCAGGTCCGCTTCGAGCTTTCGGCCTATGCGCTGAACCCCGACATCAAGATCATCGCGCCGTGGCGCGACTGGTCGTTCAAGAGCCGCACCGACCTGCTCGAATTCGCCGAACAGCACCAGATCCCGGTCGCCAAGGACAAGAAGGGCGAAGCCCCCTTCTCCGTCGACGCCAACCTCCTGCACTCGTCTTCCGAGGGCAAGGTGCTGGAAGACCCGGCGGTCGAAGCCCCCGAATATGTCCATATGCGCACCATTTCGCCGGAAGCCGCGCCCGACAAGGCGACGGTCATCAAGATCGGCTTCGAGAAGGGCGACGCGGTTTCGATCAATGGCGAGCGCCTGTCGCCGGCAACGCTGCTGGCCAAGCTCAACGACTATGGCCGCGACAACGGCATCGGCCGCCTCGACCTGGTCGAGAACCGTTATGTCGGCATGAAGTCGCGCGGCGTCTATGAAACGCCGGGCGGCACGATCCTGCTTGCCGCACACCGCGCCATCGAATCGATCACGCTCGACCGCGGCGCCGCGCACCTCAAGGACGATCTGATGCCGCGCTATGCCGAGCTGATCTATTACGGCTTCTGGTTCTCGCCCGAGCGCGAAATGCTGCAGGCGGCAATCGATCTCAGCCAGAAGAACGTGGAAGGCGAAGTGACGCTGAAGCTCTACAAGGGCAACGTCATGGTCATCGGCCGCGAGAGCGCAAAATCGCTCTATTCCGACAAGCTGGTCACCTTCGAAGACGACCAGGGCGCCTACGACCAGAAAGACGCCGCCGGCTTCATCAAGCTCAACGCGCTGCGCCTGCGCACGCTCGCCGCGCGCGACCGGCGCGGGTGAGACCCATGCGCCCTGGCCGATGTCTGACGTTTTGCCTGCTTATGGCAGGACCAGCATCGGCCCAGGATGCCGGCTTCGACCCTTCGACGCTCGATCTGCCCGCGCTCATCGAGTGCCGGGCCGACGTTCAAACTTACAATGTTTTTGCTTTCTGGCTGGCGGCGGAGACGGACACATCCAGCACGCTCGGCTGGCAGGAAACCGAATCCGGAAATCTCTTCCTAAAACAGTACAGCCTGCCCGCCCCGGTTAGCGTCTTCGGTCAGGAAACCGATACGATCGCCTTTACTGCCTCCGGACCCATGGCGGTTCTCGACGGCATTTCGCCGGCGGAGATGGCGCAGAAACTGGAAATCACGCCCGCAATTTCGACGCCCGAAAAGTTCCTCGGCGAGAAAGTCGTTGTCGACAAGACCGAGGAGGATGGCGGGATGCGGTTCCAGACCCGCATTTCGGTGAATGTCTCGACCGTCGATTCTCACCCCGGCAAGACGCTTGCCGGCTGCTCCTACAGCATCAGCATGCAGGAAGCCGAATAGACGGCTCAATAGCAGCAGCAGCACACAAAAAAACCCGGCGTCACCGCCGGGTTTTTGTTTTTGCTTCAGGGACTTTTACTGCCCGTCGATTTCCGCGCCGATGATGGCGATGGCCTGCTGGTAGACGCTGGCTGCGTTCCAGCCCTGGATGGCGCCGAAATTGGCCTGTCCCGGCTGGTAGCCGCCACCGCGCGACCAGCCATGGCCGCGCAGGAAGTTGGCGGTCGAGGCCAGTGCATCGGCCTTGCCCTTGAGGTCGACGCGGCCATTGCCGTCGCCGTCGACGCCGTATTTCAGCACGTTCACCGGCAGGAACTGGGTCTGGCCGATCTCGCCATGCGCCGCACCCGTGGTCGCGGCCGTCAGCGTGCCGTTCTGCACGAGCTTCAGCGCGGCATAGAGCTGGTCGGTGAAATATTCGGTGCGGCGGCAGTCATAGGCGAGTGTCGCGACGGCCGACAGCGTGTTCTGGTTGCCGGTGAAGCTGCCGAAACCCGTTTCCATGCCCCAGATCGCGATCAGCGGGCCGGCGGGCACGCCGTAACGCTGCTCGATGCTTTTGAACAAGGCCGCATTCTGCGCCTTCATCGCCTTGCCGCGCGAGGCGATGGTCTTGCCGCCGCGCTTGGCCATGAACTGGCTCAGCGACAGCTTGAAGCTGTGCTGGTTGCGGTCGGCGGAAATGGTCTTGGTGGCATATTTGGTGCCGGCCAGCGCGCTCAGCGCACGGCCGCTGATGCCGTTGGCCGCAGCTTCCTGGCCGAACTGCTTCTTCCATGCCTCGAAGCCGGCGGCGGTGTTGCCGCATTGGGCCGCATTTGCACTGCCGGTCGCAAGACCGAGCATGGCGAAGGCGGCGGCGGCAAAAAACTTTCCCTTGGCAGAAAATGCCATGCTGTTCTCCTGATTGCCTGAATCACGTCCCTGAAACGCTATCTGCCAGCAATTGCTTGATTTGTCACCGTTAAGATCAGGTTTACGAGCAAAGCAAGCGATACTGGCGAACAAGATGAAATTTCCGTAAGGTCAAGTACTGGGAACGGTATCTGATCGCCCGGTCCTGATCAAAGTCCTGAGGGGGACTTTCATGGAAGATGTCGATGTCGTGATCGTCGGCGCGGGTTCGGCAGGTCTTGCCGCGGCAAAAGTCCTGCGGGCTGCCGGTCTTTCCTTCAGGGTTCTCGAGGCCATGGACCGTATCGGCGGCAGGGCCTGGACCTCCAGCCAGCATTTCGGCGTTCCCTTCGATATCGGCTGCGCCTGGCTGCATGCCGCCGACCGCAACCCGTATTTTCCGGACGCCCAGTCAGCAGGCTGGACGCTCCACCACCACGACATGAATGTCGATCACCTCTATTATGGCAAGCGCAAGGCCAGCGAGGCCGAAGAGGCGGAGATGAAGCGCGCCGACGCCCAGCTTGCGGCTCTTCTCGAAAAATGGGACGGCGCCGACGACCGCGTCTCCGCGCTGCTCGCCTCGGGCCGGCTGGCCAAAGGTTCTGCTCCGCGCGCTGCCGCAACCTTTTCCGGTCCGATGGACTTCGGCCAGGATTACGACGAGGTCTCGGTCCAGGATTTCCGCGCCGCAGCCGACCTCGACCCGAATTATTTCACCAAGGAGGGTTTGGGCGCGCTGGTCGCCCGCTTCGGTGCCGACGTGCCGGTGGAACTGTCGACACCCGTCCGCAAGATCCTCTGGGACGTGCCGGGGGTTGCCGTCGTCACCGATCGCGGCACCATCCGCGCCAAGGCCGTCATCGTCACCGCCTCGCCGGCGGTGCTGGCCTTCGAGGAGATCGAGTTCTCGCCCTTTCTGCCGGACGCCTATGTCGAGGCGTTCTTCGATCTGCAGATGGGCATGCTGACGAAGCTGCCGATCGAGATCAAAGGCACGCGCCTCGGCCTTAACCCGTTCGACGACCTGCTGATCGAGCGGCCGGCCCGCCACGACGTCTATTTCCTCTGCTTCCCCTTCGATCTCGACCTGATGGTCGGTTTCGTCGGCGGCGACTTCGCCTGGGAGATGTCGGCCGCCGGCGAGGCGGCGGGCATCGATTTCGTCACCGACCGGCTTTGCGGCATTTTCGGCAGCGACGTGAGGAAGCATGTCGGCCGCGCCATGATGACCAATTGGGGAGCGGAGCGCTTCGTGCGCGGTGCTTACGCTGCCGCGCGGCCCGGCAAGGCGTCCGCCCGCGCGACCCTCATGCAGCCGGTCGCCGAGCGCATATATTTTGCCGGCGAGGCGCTTGCCGGACCGTTGATCCAGACCTGCGGCGGCGCAAGATTGTCGGGCGAAGCCGTTGCCGGCGAGATCGCCAACCGCCTGTCCCTTGCCCCGAAATCGTCACCGAATGACCTTATTTTAGCGGGAACTCATGGAGCCTCCCCGGATTGATCCTCTCTAGAGGGGTCAAAAACGGAGAGAGATGATGAAATCCATGATTCTTGGCTCAGTGGCAGCCGCCGCCTTGCTTGCCATTTCGGGAGCGGCCTTTGCCGCTGAAGTAACTGCCGTGACGGACCTCAATGTCCGCTCGGGGCCCGGCCCGCAATACCCTGTCGTCAGCTTCATCGGCGCCAATGAGGGCACCACCCTCAATGGCTGTATCGAAAACAGCAAATGGTGCTCGGTCGTCACCGCCGATGGCGAGGGTTGGGTCTATGCCGACTATCTGACTGGCGATTTCGGCGGATCGGGCGTCGTGCTCAGCGAGCGCCCTGCAGATTCCCAGGTGACCATCGTCGAAGCGCCCAAGGGTGAAGGCGGTGCAACCGGCGCGTTGGTCGGCGGTGCCACCGGTGCTATCGGCGGCGCGCTCATCGGCGGGCCGATCGGTGCCGCAGTCGGCGGCGTAGCCGGCGTGGCGGTCGGAGGCTCGGCAGGGGCTGCGGCGGAACCGCCGCCGGAAGTGCGCACCTACGTCACCAGCCATCAGGTCGACCCGGTCTACCTCGACGGTGAAGTCGTCGTCGGCGCAGGCCTGCCCGACACGGTCGAACTTCAGGAAATTCCCGACTACGACTATCGCTATGTCTATGTGAACGGCCAGCCAGCCCTGGTCGATCCAGGCACGCGCAGGATCGTCTATGTCGTGCGGTAATCCTCACCGCTAACGCTTTAAAAAGCCGGACGGCCCTCGCCGTCCGGCTTTTTTGCAGGTTCCGCAAATCAGCGGGATCCGGCAGCCTTCCCCCTGGCCTTGCCCTTGGTCTCGACAAAGCGGCGCGTGAATTCCTCGGACGGCAGCGCCCTGGCGTAGAGATAACCCTGGCCGATCCTGCAGCCCATGGCGAGCAGTGCGGCCTGCTGTTTCTCGGTTTCGATACCCTCGGCTATGACATCGAGACCCATGCTGCGCCCCATGCCCAGCAGCGCCTGGACTATGGCGCCAGCCGAGCGGTCGGTGAGCAGGTCGCGAACGAAGCTCCGGTCGATCTTCAGCGTGGTCAGCGGAAAACGTTTGAGCGTGCTCAGCGAGGCGTGGCCGGTACCGAAATCGTCGAAGGCCACCCCGACCTGACGGTCGCGAAGTTCGCGGAAGGGCGCCAGCACCCGGTCGTCGTTTTCGAGAACGACCGTCTCCGTTACCTCGACCTCCAGCGCCTCCGGCGGCAGCCCGTGACGATCGAGCGTCTCGGTCACCACCTGCGCCAGGTTTCCAGCGTTTATCTGCGCGGAAAACAAGTTTGCCGCGATCCGCATGTCGGGCAGACCTGTGCTGCGCCATTCGGCGGCCTGCCGGCAGGCTTCGTCGAGGATCCAGCCGCCGACCTGCAGTGCCAGCGAATGGGATTCGAGCACCGACAGGAACGTTGCCGGTAAAAGCAGGCCGCGCGTCGGGTGGTTCCAGCGCAGAAGCGCCTCGGCCCCGAAGACCGCACCGCTTTCGAGGTCGATCTGCGGCTGGTAGTGCAGAACCAGTTCCCCGGCGCCGACGGCTTGAAGCAGTTCGTCCTTCATCAGCCGCCGCGCCGCCATCGCGCTGCGCATTGCCGGCTCATAAAGCCTGAAACCCGGGCTGCCGTCGCGCCTGGCGTGGGACAGCGCGAGATCGGCGCTTGCAATCAGCTCTTCTGGATCGGCGCCATGGGCAGGCCCGAGGGCAACGCCGACGCAGGCACCGAGCTTGAGGACATGATCGCCGATGGTGAAGGACTGCCGGAAGGCATCGAGGATGGACCGCGCGGCAGCGGACGCTTTCATGGGATCGCCGACATCGGGCAGAATAACGGCAAACTCGTCGCCGCCAATTCTCGCCGGGATGGCGTCGGCATCGAGCACGGCCGGCAGCCGGACCGCAAGCGCCTGCAAAAGCGTGTCGCCGGTCGCATGGCCGAGATTGTCATTGACCTTCTTGAAGCCGTCGAGATCGAACAGGAGTATGGCCGCCTGCCCGCCTGCCGCAAGGATGGCGCCGAGCCGCTCGTTGACCTGCGCGCGGTTGGGAAGGCCGGTCAGCGGATCGTGATGGGCAAGCCGGTGAAGCCGGGTATCGCGCTGGCGGCGCTCGGATATGTCGCGGATGATGCCGCCCATCACCACGCCGTCCGGCCCTTGCCAGACCGAAAGCGACAGCTCGATGGGGAATTCTGTGCCGTCGCGCCGCAAGGCCGCGACCTCTACCGTCTTGCCGCTGAGCTTTGACGGCTGGCCGCCGCCGACACGCGCCACGCCGGCGCTGTGAGCGCCCCGCAGCCGCTCGGGAATGATCAGGTCGAGCGTGTGGCCGATCATTTCGTGGCGTTCATAGCCGAGCAGGCGCTGGCCCGCTTTGTTGACATAGGTGATGATGCCGCGCGCATCGATCATCATCAGGGCGAGTTCCGTCGTGTCGGCAAAGCCGGCCAGAGCCGAGGCGGTGCCGTCGGGGTAGGAGCGATGGTCGTCAACCCGATCGGAACGCGAACGGTCGGATGCATCATTCATGGATGACACTCTAAACGGAGCCGCATGCTTACCCCACTATATCTTAGCTGGAATTCCTTAACATTAGCTAAGTTGAAAATGCCTTTTGTCCGCCGCAACCTGTTCCCCGAATCCTGAGATTGGGTATATTCGCGCGAAGGGGCTTGCATGACACTGGATCCGACCGCTTTTGAGCAATACAGGCGCAGCGCCAACAAGACGACGCTGCCGCGTCTGCTTGTCGGCACGCTGATCATCACTGCCTTCTGGTTCGCCGTGACAGTCGGCGTCACACTCGTGGCCGAGCACTATCTTGCCGCCCCGACCGAAGGAAGTTTCCTCGAGACAAGCGTAGGAATGCTGGCCGCACTCCTCACCTTCGCAGGCATCTGGCTCGGTGTCTGGATCGAGATGCGCCACACCCACCGCGAGCCGCTCAGCGCATTGTTCGGCTACAGCCGCAGGATATCGTGGCCGGGCTTCTGGAAGGGGCTGGCGGCCGTGCTGGCGACCTCACTGCTGTCCGAGGTGCTTTTGTATGCGCTGCAGCCGGAAATGAAGCGAAGTTCGCTCGATCTGTCGTCATGGCTGCTGCTTCTGGTCCCTGCGGGACTTCTGATCTTCGTGCAGACCTCTTCGGAGGAAATCCTGTTCCGCGGCTATTTGCTGAGAGGCCTGGCGCATCGCTTCCGAAGCCCGCTGGTCTGGGCGCTTCTGCCGGGGCTGGCATTCGTTTCCCTGCACTGGAGTCCCGGCACCAGCATGATGGTGAATGCCGTTGGACTGGCCTCGATCGGCCTGTTTACCGTCGTGCTGACATTGCTCGTCTACAAGACCGGCAATCTGGGCGCGGCGATGGGCGCGCATCTCGGCAACAATCTGGTGGCGTTTCTGCTGGTTTCACATCAGAGCTCCTTCAGTGCCCTTGCCCTTTTCAACGGCAAGCCGTTGGAAGGGGACGGGTGGACACCGACCGACATGGTCCTCGTTGGCGGGATCGGGCTTGTCGCCAGCCTGCTGACAGCCCTCCTTCTCCTGCATCCGCGCTCGCCCCTGAAGGTCTCCACCGACAGCGCCCCGCTTTCGCCCGTACCGGAGGCGGCTGAGGCATCTCCCGTGCAGCCATGAGCGATCTTCTGTTCCGTCCAGCCAGTGAATCCGACCTTGCCGCCATCGTCGCCCTTCTGGCTGACGACAACCTCGGCAGCACACGCGAAAACGCCTCTCTGCCGCTCGACCAGCGCTATAGTGCTGCCTTCGAGGCAATCGCGCGCGATCCCAACCAGCTTCTTGCCGTCGCCGAACTGGATGGAAAAGTCGTTGGCTGCCTGCAGGTCACCTTCATTCCCGGACTGTCGCGCACGGGCATGTGGCGCGGCCAGATCGAAAGCGTGCGCATCGCCGCCTCGCTGCGGGGACGCGGCGCGGGCAAGGCCTTTTTCGCATGGGCAATCGAGCAATGCCGGTCGCGCGGCTGCGGCCTCGTCCAACTCACCACCGACAAGGCGCGGCCCGAGGCGCTTGCCTTTTACGAGTCACTCGGCTTCAAGGCGAGCCATGAAGGTATGAAGCTGGCGCTTTGAACCCCATCGGGGGCCCGTTTTCGTGCCATTCCCTTGACTCCTGCCGCCTTTTCCTGTCTACAGCCTCGAAATTCCGCGACGAGTAACAGACTCCGAGCAGCCGACCGGGACCCCTAGTGGTATAAATCGATCCCGGAGGCCAACACCCGGCAGCGCAATGCGCCCCCGGGTGCTTTTTGGTTTTGGGCTTTGCTTGGGTTTTAACTTCGGCGCGAAAGCACTACCTCTCGGGCATCATCCGGGTGCCAGAGATAAAGGGAAACTGAATGTTTGAATCGCTACAGGAACGCCTTGGCTCGATCCTGAACGGCCTTACCGGCCGTGGCGCGCTGTCGGAGGCCGATGTCACGGCCGCCCTGCGCGAGGTTCGCCGTGCGCTGATCGAGGCGGACGTCGCGCTCGAGGTCGTGCGTTCCTTCGTCGACAAGGTGCGCTCGAAGGCTGTCGGCGCCGAAGTTCTGAAGTCGATCAAGCCCGGCCAAATGGTCGTCAAGATCGTCCATGACGAGCTGGTCGAGATGCTGGGCGCCGAGGGCGAGCCCATCGACCTCAACGCGCCGGCACCGGTCGTCGTCATGATGGTCGGCCTGCAGGGTTCGGGCAAAACCACCACCACCGGCAAGATCGCCAAGCGGCTGACCGAGCGCCAGGGCAAGAAGGTCCTGATGGCCTCGCTCGACACGCGCCGCCCGGCAGCCCAGGAGCAGCTGCGCCAGATCGGCGAGCAGGTGAAGGTCGCGACACTGCCGATCGTCGCCGGCCAGACGCCGGTCGACATCGCCAAGCGCGCCGTGCAGGCAGCCAGGCTCGGCGGCCATGACGTCGTCATCCTCGACACCGCCGGCCGCACCCATATCGACGAGCCGCTGATGGCCGAGATGGCCGACATCAAGCGCGTCTCCTCGCCGCACGAAATCCTGCTGGTCGCCGACTCGCTGACCGGCCAGGACGCCGTCAACCTCGCCAAGAATTTCGACGAGCGCGTCGGCATCACCGGCCTCGTGCTCACCCGCATGGACGGCGATGGCCGCGGCGGTGCCGCCCTTTCGATGCGCGCCGTCACCGGCAAGCCGATCAAGCTGGTCGGTGTCGGCGAAAAGATGGATGCGCTGGAGGAATTCCATCCCAAGCGCATCGCCGACCGCATCCTCGGCATGGGCGACATCGTCTCGCTGGTCGAGAAAGCCGCCGAAAACATCGACGCGGAACAGGCCGCGGCGATGGCCAAGAAGATGCAGTCGGGCAAGTTCGACCTGAACGATCTGGCCGGTCAGCTTGGCCAGATGCAGAAGATGGGCGGAATGGGCGGCATCTTGGGCATGATGCCCGGCATGGGCAAGATGAAGGACCAGATTGCCGCTGCCGGCCTCGACGACAAGATGTTCGGCCGCCAGCTCGCCATCATCTCCTCGATGACCAAGGCCGAGCGCGCCAATCCCGACCTGCTCAAGCACTCGCGCAAGAAGCGCATCGCCGCCGGCTCCGGCACCGATGCCGCCGAAATCAACAAGCTGCTTAAGATGCATCGCGGCATGGCCGACATGATGAAGGCCATGGGCGGCAAGGGCAAAGGCGGTGGCCTGATGCGCGGCCTCATGGGCGGCATGGCGCAGAAGATGGGCCTCGGCGGCCTTGCCGGCGGCATGGGCGGTATGGGCGGAATGCCCGACCTCTCCAAGATGGACCCGAAACAACTCGAAGCCCTGCAGAAGCAGGCTCAGGCATCGGGCCTCGGCAAAGGCTTGCCCGGCGGCCTTCCCGGTCTTGGCGGCGGTGGTCTCCCCGGCCTTCCCGGCGGCATGAAGCTGCCCGGCCTCGGCGGACCTGGCGGCCTCCCGGGTCTCGGCAAGAAGAAGTGAGTGTTGCGATGGACGATGTGAACCCGAAGGCAATGCTTGCCGAATACCGCGCTTCGATCGACAACATCGACGCAGCCCTCATCCACATGCTGGCCGAGCGTTTTCGCTGCACCAAGGCAGTCGGCGTTCTCAAGGCAACGCATGGCCTGCCGCCGGCCGATCCGGCGCGCGAGCAGACCCAGATAGAGCGGCTGCGCCGGCTTGCCGACGACGCCCAGCTCGACCCCGATTTCGCGGAGAAGTTCCTGAACTTCATCATCCGCGAAGTGATCCGCCATCACGAGGCAATCGCCGCATCGAATGGCACCGAGAATTCGACCGCATCACGCGGCGGACAACAGACCACCTGAATTGAACGAACCCCCCTAGGAGAAGAACATGTCACTGAAGATTCGTCTGGCCCGTGCGGGCTCCAAGAAGCGCCCTTACTACCACATCGTCATCGCCGACGTGCGCTCGCCGCGCGACGGCCGTTTCATCGAGACGGTCGGCGCATGGAACCCGATGCTGCCCAAGGAAGGCGAGCGCGTGAAGCTCGAAGAGGACCGCATCAAGCATTGGCTCGGCCACGGCGCCCTGCCGACCGACCGCGTTGCCCGCTTCCTCGACGCTGCCGGCCTGACCAAGCGCGACGCCCGCTCGAACCCGACCAAGGCACTTCCGGGCAAGAAGGCGCAGGAACGCGCCGACGCCATCAAGAAGGCCCAGGAAACCGCTGCTGCAGCGCTCGCAGCAGCAGCTGCCGCTCCGGCCGAGGAAGCCCCGGCGGCGTAAGCCATCGTTGGTCTGTTATTTGCGAAACGGCGGGTTTTAGGCCCGCCGTTTTGTTTTCCAACCTCCCGGAAATTCCCAGGCGTCGAAACCATGATCCGCATCGAAAACGTCAGCAAGCAAAACAGCCACCGGCTGCTTTTCATCGAGGCCTCCGCGACCCTGCAGAAGCAGGAGAAGATCGGCCTGGTCGGCCCCAACGGCGCGGGCAAGACGACCCTGTTCCGCATGGTCAATGGCGAGGAACTGCCCGACGAGGGCCAGGTTTCGACCGAGCGCGGAATCACCATCGGATATTTCAACCAGGACGTCGGCGAGATGTCGGGCCGCAGTGCCGTGGCCGAGGTCATGGACGGCGCCGGACCCGTGAGCGAGATCGCGGCGGAGCTTCGTGCGCTTGAAGCGGCGATGGTCGATCCAGAACGCACCGACGAGATGGATGCCGTCATCGAGCGCTATGGCGAAGTGCAGGCCCGCTATGAGGAATTGGATGGCTATTCGCTCGACGGCCGCGCCCGCGAGGTGCTGGACGGGCTGGGTTTCAGCCAGGAGATGATGGACGGCGACGTCGGCGCGCTCTCGGGCGGCTGGAAGATGCGCGTGGCGCTCGCCCGCATCCTTCTGATGCGCCCGGACGTGATGCTGCTCGACGAACCGTCGAACCATCTCGACCTCGAAAGCCTGATCTGGCTGGAGGCGTTCCTGAAAGGCTATGACGGCGCGCTGTTGATGACCTCGCACGACCGCGCCTTCATGAACCGCATCGTCAACAAGATCATCGAGATCGACAGCGGCTCGCTCACCACCTATTCCGGCGACTACGAATTCTACGAGCAGCAGCGCCAGCTGGCCGACAAGCAGCAGCAGGCGCAGTTCGAACGCCAGCAGGCCATGCTCGCCAAGGAGATAAAATTCATCGAGCGCTTCAAGGCGCGCGCCTCGCATGCCGCGCAGGTACAGAGCCGCGTCAAGAAGCTGGACAAGATCGACCGCGTCGAGCCGCCCAAGCGCCGCCAGACGGTGGCCTTCGAATTCCAGCCGGCGCCGCGCTCCGGCGAAGACGTGGTCACGATCAAGAACGTGCACAAGCGCTACGGCAGCAAGGTCATCTATGAAGGACTGGACTTCCAGGTCCGCCGCCGTGAGCGCTGGTGCATCATGGGCATCAACGGTGCCGGCAAGTCGACGCTGCTCAAGCTCGTCGCCGGTGCTTCGGAGCCGGACCAGGGCACGGTGGCGCGCGGGCCGAGCGTCAAGATGGGCTATTTCGCCCAGCATGCCATGGACCTGCTCGACGGCGACCTGACGGTCTTCGAACAGCTCGAGCATACGTTCCCGCAAGCGGGTCAGGCACCGCTGCGCGCGCTCGCCGGCTGCTTCGGCTTCTCGGGCGACGAGATCGAGAAGAAGTGCCGGGTGCTTTCAGGCGGGGAGAAGGCGCGGCTGGTGATGGCGATCATGCTGTTCGATCCACCCAACCTGCTCGTGCTTGACGAGCCGACCAACCATCTCGACATCGCCACCAAGGAAATGCTGATCGCAGCACTTGCGCAGTATGAAGGCACGATGCTTTTCGTTTCGCACGACCGGCATTTCCTCGCGGCGCTGTCCAACCGCGTGCTGGAACTGACGCCAGAGGGCATCCATACCTATGGCGGCGGCTACGTCGAATATGTCGAACGCACCGGCCAGGAGGCCCCCGGCCTGAGGCATTGAACAGGCAGTCGTCCGGTACGCCCGAGCCCTTCCCGCTTTGGCGTCACATCAACGGCAAGGCCAGTCGAGGCGAGTGGCTTGCGGCTTTGTACGGCGGCAATGAAGGAATGGTTAAGGATATACAACCGGCATAGGTGACGGCGGCAAACCTTCCCGTCATGATTGAGGAGACGCGGGCGCCAGTGGCGGACTGAAGCGATACCGGTCAATCCAGGAGGAGTGGAGACCAAAATGGCGACTGTTTTTGGCACCGACGGCAATGATTTTATCCATCTCGCAGGCGACGGGCGCACGGCACCAATCGGCTACACTGATATCACCTTCAATCCGGGTGATCTTATCGCCGCGCTCAGTGGCGACGACATTCTTATCGGCACCGCCGCAGGCAATCGCTTCGGCGGCTATGACGGCTACGACATCCTCGACTATTCGGATTTCGCGCAAGGCGTCGTCATCAACGAGATCGACGGTGGCATCCGTTTTCTCGATGGCACCCTGATCGGTACGATCGCCGCCAGCGCGGGGATCGAAGAATTCCAGGGCACAACCTTCAACGACGTCCTCGCGACGGCCGGGGGAAGCGCGGTAACCCTCCACGGCAACGGCGGCAACGACACGCTGATCGCCAATTCGAATGTCGAACTCCTGGACGGCGGCGCCGACAATGACACCGTCAGCTACACCAACTCCACCGCAGGGGTAACAGTGGACCTGAACCTCGGCGTGCAGGTTTCCGGCGGCCATGCCGGCGGCGACACACTGGTCGGCATCGAGAACGTCACCGGTTCGGCATTCGCTGACAGCCTGACTGGCGATGCCGAAAACAATGTGCTCGCCGGCCTCGACGGT
>NZ_JAAKZG010000049.1 GCF_011045115.1 Mesorhizobium zhangyense | reverse complement strand
CCCCTCTCCGTCTCGGCTTCGCCGAGCCACCTCTCCCCATTTCATGGGGCGAGGAACCGGCACTCGCAGAGGTAGCGGCCTTCTCAGAACTTGGGTTCCTCGCCCCGCTTGCGGGGAGAGGTGGCTCGGCGAAGCCGAGACGGAGAGGGGAGAGCGGCGCCACAAACGCGAACGGCGCCGTTGAGGGCGCCGTCTCTGTGTCGTGGTGTCGTGATTGTCCGGGCTTTCGCTCAGCCCTCGCCATCCGAGGTGAGGCCGGCTCAGTTCCCGCTCAGAACAACCCCTCGATCTGCCCCTTGTCGTTGAGGAAGATCCTCTCCGACGATGGTGTCCTGGGCAGGCCGGGCATGGTCATCACCTCGCCGCAGATGGCGACGACGAAGCCGGCACCGGCGGAGAGGCGCACCTCGCGCACCGGCACGGTGTGGCCGGTCGGCGCGCCGCGCAGGTTCGGGTCGGTCGAGAAGGAATATTGCGTTTTGGCCATGCATACCGGCAGCTTGCCGTAGCCGGCCTGCTCCCAGGCGTGAAGCTGGTCGCGGACAGACTTGTCGGCAATCGCTTCGGAGCCGCGATAGATGCGCTGGACGATGGTGTTGATCTTGTCGAACAGGCCCATCTCTTCCGGGTAAAGCGGGGCGAACTGCGAAGCACCGCTTTCGGCAAGCTGCACCACCTTGTTGGCAAGCTCTTCGATGCCGGCCGAGCCATGCGCCCAGTGCTTGCACAGGATCGCTTCCTCGCCCATCGAAGCGACATAGTCCTTCAGCGCCTGGATCTCGGCATCGGTGTCGGAATAAAAGTGGTTGATGGCAACGACTGCTGGCACGCCGAACTGTTTTACATTCTCGATGTGGCGGCCAAGATTGGCGCAGCCCTTCTTCACCGCCTCGACGTTCTCGGTGCCAAGGTCTTCCTTCTTGACCCCGCCATTCATCTTCATGGCGCGAACCGTGGCAACGATGACGGCGGCAGCGGGTTTTAAGCCAGCCTTGCGGCACTTGATGTCGAAGAACTTTTCCGCACCGAGATCGGCGCCGAAGCCTGCTTCGGTGACGACATAGTCGGCAAGTTTCAGCGCTGTCGTGGTGGCGACGACCGAGTTGCAGCCATGGGCGATGTTGGCAAACGGTCCGCCATGGACGAAGGCCGGGTTGTTCTCCAGCGTCTGCACCAGGTTCGGCTGCATGGCGTCCTTGAGCAGAACCGTCATGGCGCCGTCGGCCTTGATGTCGCGGGCATAGACCGGGGTCTTGTCGCGGCGATAGGCGATGATGATGTCGCCGAGGCGCTTTTCCAGGTCCTTCAAATCCTTCGCCAGGCACAGGATGGCCATGACTTCCGAAGCGACCGTGATGTCGAAGCCTGCCTCGCGCGGATAGCCGTTGGCGACACCGCCGAGCGAGCAGATGATTTCGCGCAGGGCCCGGTCGTTCATGTCCATGACGCGGCGCCAGGCGACGCGGCGGGTGTCGATGGCCTGCTCGTTGCCCCAGTAGATGTGGTTGTCGATCAAGGCCGACAGCAGGTTGTGCGCGGTGGTGATGGCATGAAAGTCGCCGGTGAAGTGGAGGTTCATGTCCTCCATCGGCACGACCTGGGCATAGCCGCCGCCGGCAGCACCGCCCTTGACGCCGAAGTTGGGCCCGAGCGAGGCCTCGCGAATGCAGATGATCGCCTTCTTGCCGATCCTGTTCAAACCATCGCCAAGGCCGACTGTCGTCGTGGTCTTGCCTTCGCCGGCCGGCGTCGGGTTGATGGCGGTGACGAGAATGAGCTTGCCGTCCTTGTTGCCCTGCACCGACTGGATGAACTCGGCCGAGACCTTGGCCTTGTCGTGGCCGTA
>NZ_JAAKZG010000048.1 GCF_011045115.1 Mesorhizobium zhangyense | reverse complement strand
TTGGTGGTGAGGTCATCCAAGACCGGAGAACCCCGCGGCGTTCCTCTTCACAGTTTCCTATGCGATTGGCTGCAGCCGCTAGTCGACCGTGCCAGATTAGATGAAAAGCCGGCGTTTCGCAGCCCTCGAGGGGCGCCATATAAGGCAGTGCAGGACGGTGGCGGCGGCCTAAAGTCGGCGATTAACGGCGCCAGGCGTCGAAGCGGCATACTAGACATAAGCCCCTACACGGCGCGTCATACAGTATCGACCGGTTTGGTTGTTGCTGGCGTTCACCCGCACGTCAAGGACCAGATACTCGGTCACGCTGCAGACGACATGTCGCGCCGTTACACGAACGTGCCGCAGGGGCCGTTGATCGAGGCGATCAACAAACTACCGGTCCCTGCGCCTTGGCGAGTCATCCCGTGGGTGTCGGAACCAGCAAAGCATTGGTCACGACTCGCGGAGGGCACGGGACGAAGGATGGATTTGGAGGTACGGAAGCATGACTGATGCCGAGCATGAAGCTGAGAACGTGAACGCGTCGGGGATTCGCGACGAAATCGTTGTCCTAATGAAAGATGGCGACGGGTATTTCGATCACGATCGGCTTTCGCTCAGATATCTCAAGAACGTTGTGCCCTGTATCGGAGACCGCCTTACGCTTCATCTGGAAGACGAAGGTCTTGGAGTTTATCAGGTGATAAATCGATACTTGGTCGACCTACGGCCGGACGACTATGAGGAGTGCGGTTTTTGGGCCCTCGTGGTCGATCAAATCCATGAAGATCATTTTTTCGAACTCGATTCGGCCGTACGGAAGATTCAGCGCGAAGATTTCGATGTGGTTTGGCTGGGCTAACCACTTCACTACGCCCCACCGCCGCCAACCAACTTGCCCGTCAGCCAATTTGCGGGCAGTCTCGCGCGATGTGCAATCTGTACAACCTCACCACGTCGCAACAGGCGATACGTGAGCTGACGCGCACGTTGCGCGATCTGTCGGGCAACCTGCCCCCGTCGATCGATATCTATCCAAACACCCCTGCCTCCTACACCTTTACCTTGATGAAGCGAAAAAATGAGATTGTCGTGGCCATAGCATGGCTGCTCAGTCATGCGGACTTCAACAGATGTCACAACGCTACCCGATTGCCTCAATTCTGACAGCCTGACGTTGTCGGGTGCGGCAGAGGGACATTGCCGAAATTCGGCCGAAGTGATCGGAAGGTTACAATGGGAAGAGTTTACACTGACTATTCGTTCGACTCCTTGAATGGATTTCTCACTATAAATACAGACGTTAGTGATTACTACGATGACAGTTATGTTGAGGCATACTGGGAAGACAGTAGTTATTTTCACGAAAGCTTCTACGATTCCACTTCGTTCTCATTCGAATTCGACGTTTGGGATGGAGGTGTATTTGCACACGACATCTCCGTCGAGAACGATTTCACTGGTGAAATTGAGACATACTCTGAAGACTACCACGTATACGTGTATGCCTCAGCAGGACAGTCGATCAATGGCAGCGGCATCCGGGACATCGCGTTTGGAAGCGATTTCAATGACGTAATTTCGCTCGGAGCGGGAAATGACGACGCGTTCGGAGGCGCCGGCAACGATTACATTGACGGCGGCAGCGGTGCCGACGTTATGCAAGGCCAAACCGGCAACGACATTTATATCGTCTCGTCGACCGGAGACCGGACGATTGAATATGCCGGCCAGGGCACGGACATCGTCCGAGCCTTCACGCATTGGACATTGAGTGCGAATATCGAGCGGCTGGAACTTCAAGGCAGCGCCAATCTTGTCGGAACAGGCAACAGCCTGAACAACACGATCGTCGGCAACAGCGGTGCAAACACGCTACGGGGTGCAGCGGGCCACGATTACTTGACCGGC
>NZ_JAAKZG010000047.1 GCF_011045115.1 Mesorhizobium zhangyense | reverse complement strand
TTTCGGGCTCGATCACCGTGTGCTGGTTCAGATGCCATGTAAAAATGTTGTCTACTTCCACACGGGTAACTGGTTGTTTCAAACGCTTTTGCTCGCGGCGAACATCAACAGGACTAGGTGGGCGCCGCCAGTTCAAGGTCGAGTCGGCTTCGACCTTGCGCTCGTCCAGCATGCGCCGGAATAGCTCCTCGGTGTCACATCCCTCTGTAGAGGCAGAAGAGTAAACGGTCTGCTGGACTGAGCTGGTCTCTCGATGATTTGTCATTGGTCCTGCATGTCTCATGCTACAATTATCTATCGCGAAAATCCCAAAAAACGCCCCAAAACTCCCCAACGATTCCTGAAGCTGATCATATCTGATAGCTTCCTGTGATGGCACATCTTTCAGGAACAGACCGCTCGCAACTGTTGCTTCTGCCGGAAGCGGTTGACGACTATGTGGGTCCGGACAATCCGGTTCGCTTCGTCGAGGCTTTCGTTGACGGCCTCGACCTCGCCGCCGCTGGCTTCGAGCGGGTGGCTGCGAAGGAGACGGGGCGGCCGGGTTTCGACCCTGCCGACATACTGAAGCTCTACATCTACGGGTACATCAACCGAGTGCGGTCGAGCCGCCGCCTGGAGGCCGAGACGCATCGCAACATTGAGGTGATCTGGCTGCTGCGGCACCTGAAGCCGGACTTTCGCACCATCGCCGATTTCCGACGTGTGAACCGTGCGGCATTCAAACTCGTGTTCCGCGAGTTCGTCATCCTTTGCCGTCAACTCGATCTGTTCGGACGCGAGCTTTTGGCGGTCGATGGCACGCGCATCAAGGCTGTGAACAACAAGGACCGCAACTTCACGCGCGCCTCGCTGGCGAAGTTCATCCGTGAAGCGGACGAGAAGCTGGCCGATTATATGAAGCGGCTGGATGCGGTCGATGCCGACGAGGAGAAGGTGAGCGGCGGCAACGGCTCGGGTGGTGATCTGGCGGAGAAGATCGCGGCGATCAAGGGCAAGCGCGACCGGCACAGGGCGCTGCTGGATGAACTTGAGCGCAGCGGCGAGGACCAGATCTCGCTGACGGACCCGGATGCCCGCGCCATGGCGCGCATGACGAAGGTCGGTGTCGGCTACAACGTCCAGCTCGCCGTGGACACGAAGCACAAGATGATCGCCGAGCAGGAGGTGTGCAACCAAGTGATCGACCTTGGCCTTCTGGCTCCCACGGTCGAAGCGGCGATGGATACGCTCGGCGTCGACCGGATCGATGCCGTCGCCGATCGGGGCTACTTCAAGATCGAGGACATCGAAGCCTGCGAGGCAGCCGGCATTACCGCCTACGTGCCCAAGCCGCTCCGCGGTCCCGCCGTAGCCCAAGGCTTCTTCCCCAAAGAAGAGTTCTACTACGACGCTGACGCGGATACCTACACCTGTCCGGCAGGGCAGACGCTCAGGCCCCGCTATTACGGCAAATTGCGCGAGAACGTGAAGGTGATCTATTGCAACCGCAAGGCTTGTAAGGGCTGCGGGCTGCGGGCTGCGCCCGTCTTGTACTTCCAAATCCTATCGCGGCGTCACCCGCCTTGAGAATGAGGCCGTGCTTGATCGCATGGCCACTCGCCTCGAAGCTCGGCCCGACATTCTCAACCTGCGGCGAGAGAGCGTCGAGCATCCGTTCGGTACCATCAAGCAATGGATGAACCAGGGTGCGTTCCTGATGCGGCGATTGGAAAATGTCCGTGGCGAGTTCAGTTTGACGGCGCTCGCCTACAACATCAAAAGGGCCATCACCCTTGTCGGCGTGCCGGGCCTGATCGCCGCCGTAAAGGCATGACCGGTGAAAATCTCGCCTTCTGAGCACACTGAAACCGCCTGAAAGCATCCTGTCGAGGCCATACGCAGCTCAACACGCTGATGAGCCGAAATGTCAGGAAAAACCGCATCGATCAAAGGCACCCGCCTATAGAATCCGCGCTCGCCGGGTTTTAGGACAGTCTGC
>NZ_JAAKZG010000046.1 GCF_011045115.1 Mesorhizobium zhangyense | reverse complement strand
CACCCGAACCTGACCTCTTTGAGCTTCCAGTCAGCAGTTGCAACAAAACCGGGCATGTTCACCACCGCCCGGCTAGACCAGTACTTCGGCGCCGGCAAGGAAGACCCTGTCGGCGCACGGGCCATTGTCAACGGCACGGATAAGAGCAAAACCATCTTCGAGTGGCACACGTTCGCAGCGTCGATCTACGGCATTTGCCGTATACCATCTCCGATGCAGATCAGACATTTTCGCATGGAGATCGCCTACCACTCGCGATCTAACAGCAAATGATGGAGAATCCGATGAAGGCAGTTTTGATCGCACTGGCGGTAATTATGTTCGTTCCAGCAGTCGCATCGGCGATGGCAAATCCTCAGCTGTACCCAAGGGAGACGAAGACCTCCACTGATGGCAAATAAGAGGTTCTGGCGCCTTCAAGGGACAGCTAAATGAAAGCCCGCCGCTCCGAAAGGGTGGCGGGCTTTTTCTGCGTTTCAGACTTCAGACGATGAAGAAGTCGTTGGCGGTCATTGCCAGTCCGGGCGAGAGCGTGGCGAATTTCGTTGCCGCCGCTCCACCGAGCCCGTCCTTGTCGAAATACAGGTCGCCGGTTGCCTTGTTGTAGATAATCCGGTCAGTCGCATCATGCGCGCCGGTGCCGATGTGGAAGGCGCCTACCGACAACCAGCCAGTGGCCAGACCCGCAAAGATAGCGTTCTCCATCTGGAACGAGTCCGCGAAGGGGACGTAATCGGTGATCTTGTCGATATTGTTCGATCCGAGAGGCGTGTTGAATACAAAGGTGTCGCCCCCGTTGTAGTGCCCCCCTACCAGCGTGTCTGATCCCTTGCCGCCGTTCAACGTATCACTACCCTCGCCGCCGCGTAGGATATTGTTGCCGTCGTTGCCAACGAGGGTGTTGTGAAGGCCGTTGCCGTTGCCGATAAGATTGGTTGAGCCAAGAAGCTCCAGCCGTTCGACATTGGCTCCCAGCGTCCAGTCGATATAGGAACGCACAGTGTCGGTGCCGTCGTTGTAGGTTTCGATGACGCGATCACCGGTCGAGGACACGACATAGATATCGTCGCCATCCAGGCCGTACATGGTGTCCTTTCCGGCCTTGCCGTCGAGAAAATCTGAAAAGTCGTGGTCCCAGTTTCCAAACAGCTTATTGTCCAGGGCGTTGCCTATGGCGACGCGTGCGGATCCATACAACTCAAGCGTCTCGATGTCGGCCGACATGGTCCAGTCGACATATGCCTTGACCGTGTCGTAACCTTCGCTGGCAAATTCGATTGTTTGGTCGCCAATGGCGTCCACGACGAATATATCGTTTCCTAACCCGCCATATAGCCTGTCTTGACCCTGACCTCCTTCGAGGCGATCGTTTCCACCCATGCCATAAAACGTATCGTTGCCTTCATATCCGAAGAAGATGTCGTTACCATCGCCGAGCTTGGCGACATCGTCCCCGGTTCCGGCATAGAATTTAATGTCCCCCAATAGATCAATAAACGTGTCAATTGATACGAACATGGCATGATAAGCTTGGACAAACGGAAGATTGTATTCGTCAATGCTGATCTCGGGAGCTTGTTCTCGCAGGCTTTGGAACACAAAGCCGTAGACCGTACCGGCTACAGGCGTCGGATCGTCAACATGATCTGTCGCGTATTCCAGGTTGAGGCCGGACCAAGTTGCGTCGTAGCCATCTGAATCTGCGCCTTTGTGTATCACAAGATTGGACGTCGACTTTTCAGTCGTGAGTGGACCCATCCAATTTATAAAATCCTGCAGTTCCTGGCGAAAATCGCTGTCCAAACCTGTGTGTGTGGATACTCCGATAGTCGTCATCGCATTTGCTCGAAATGTTCGGCAGCGCCCCGAAGCTCTACGACTAGCTCGACGTCGCTCCCGTGAAGTTGTGGCATCGCATCCTCCAATGAGAGGCCGGCGCGAGCTTGGGCGACTTGGGGGTCTCTCGCACCGGCCTTTGCAGCGACGGGGGTCAGCTGCGAACTCAGATAATCACCGAATCTCCTGCCGTGCCAGTGAATTTGGAGGGAACATTGCCGCAAGGCGAGCGTTAGCCTCCTGCCGCTAATTTCTGGGATTATGCGAGGAGCGGCAAACCGCCGGCGTTCACTCACTCCCCGGCGGCATAGAGCCCGCCTTCGCCACCCTCGCGACGGCGGGCTTCTTTTTCAAGCCTTCGGCATGAACGCGGCCCGCCGCGGTTGGCGATCACGGCCAAATATCTTACCTCTGAGCGATTTCGGCCTTTCGCCGTCAATGGCCTCATGAAAAGCAGCCAAAGCGTTTATCCAGACGATTGCCTTGAACGGCATATCAGCCTCGCCAT
>NZ_JAAKZG010000045.1 GCF_011045115.1 Mesorhizobium zhangyense | reverse complement strand
ACAAGGCACCACAAATCTGGTCGGAAACGGCAACGGCTTGAACAACGCCCTCATCGGCAATAGCGGAACGAACATTCTCCGCGGCGCTGCTGGTAACGACTATATCGTCGGTGGTGGCGGCAAGGACACATTGGTAGGTGGATCGGGCAACGACACTTTCTTCTTCAACGCCGCTTTCAGCGTAACCAACATCGACAAGATCACGGATTACAATCCGGTACACGACACGCTCCAGGTCGAAAATGCAATTTTCACCGGCCTGGCGGCAGGTTGGCTGGCAGCGGCGGCGTTCCATATCGGCAACGCGGCACATGATGCCAACGATCGCATCATCTATAATAGCTCGAGCGGCGACTTGCTCTTCGACCGGGACGGCACCGGGAGCGCTGCTGCGATGAAGTTTGCGACTCTCTCTCCAGGACTTGCGGTGTCGGCAGGAGACTTCTTTGTCGTGTAGTGACTACATCACGAACGCTCTGGCCCGGAACCATGCCGGCGTCATGGCTTGGAACCGCTACGCAGAAACCCTCACCATCTGAGGCTCAGCTTTTTCATAACTGGAAGATCCCCCCATTTGGGAGTTGCACACCATGTTTGGGTATTGCATCTGCATATTTAGGGTTGTGGCGATCTGCTCGCCGGTTGCAATCGATTGTGTCTGCGTAGTGGGCTAGTTGGGGAGAGCGATGATCATCCTTGAAGAAGAAACATACGTATCGCCGGACTTCACGTTGGATCGTGCCGGAAACCAGATAAGCGTCCATATGGGATACTATCTGCCCGGGTACTACGATGAGGAGAGCGGCGTCTATTCCTTTAACGGCGACGCTCATGTCGAGATTGGCTCTTATAGTGGCAGCGCATATCAATACGGCGATGGAGACCCTTTTCTCTTCGTAGATTTCGTAGCCACGTTGAGCCCGGGTACATTCTATAGTGGAAGTATCTCTATTTTTGACTACGACTCCCTAAGCGATATTTTCTTTGATTTTATTATCGCAACTTACGATATCTCTGCCAACGTAACCGGTTCTACCGGCGTTGATATTCTGTTCGGATCGGCCTATGCGGACAAATTTGTTACCGACCGCGGCGATGATTTCCTTTTCGGCTATGGTGGCAACGACACGCTAAACGGTGGTGCTGGCGCTGACGAGATGTTCGGTGGTGCTGGCGACGATATCTACTATGTCGATAACGCGCGCGATGTCGTTTCCGAATTAAGTAACGAAGGAACCGATACGGTTCGCAGCACCATCAGCCTCACACTTTCATCTATTGTCGAGCGGCTGGAATTGCTTGGAACTGGTCATCTGAGCGGCGTCGGCAATGATCTCGACAACGACATTGTCGGAAACAGCGGAAACAACGCGCTGTGGGGCCGCGCTGGCAACGATCTTCTGAACGGTGCTGCCGGTAAAGACACGATGTATGGCGGTCTTGGCAACGACATCTATGTGGTGTCTTCGACCGGAGACGGTGCAATCGAACTTGCCGGTGAAGGCACGGACACGATCCGCTCCCATATTGACTGGTCGCTCGGTGCCAATCTCGAACGGCTGGAGTTGCAGGGCTCAGCCAACCTTACAGGCAACGGCAATACACTCAACAACACCCTTGTCGGCAATGACGGCAAGAACATCCTGCGTGGCGGGACTGGCAACGACACGCTGAACGCCGGCAAGGGATCGGACACGCTGGTCGGCGGCGCCGGCAATGATACCTTCGTGTTCAACAAGCCTCTCGGGTCCACCAACATCGACAAAATCAACGATTACAATCCCGCCCAGGATACGATCCAGCTCGACACAAAGTACTTTGTTGGCCTCGCAAAAGGCTGGCTTTCGGCGGGCGCCTTTCACACCGGCAGTGCCGCCCACGATTCAACCGATCGGATCATCTACAACAAGGCAACCGGAGACCTGCTGTTCGACAAGGACGGCCTTGACGGTGCCGCGGCGATCAAATTCGCCTTGCTCTCGCCAGGACTGGCGATGACGGCCGGAGACTTCTTCCTGGTGTAACACTTAATAATGCGAAGTAAGGCCGTTACGGCTAAACGGAGCGGCCCTATTTGAGGGTCCGTAGCACTGCGGTTTGGGGAGGGCTCAACCTGCAATGCCAACACACCCCGAATCGGCAGCGGGCTAACCTCTCGGTGCCGTTTCTTTGGTCGAATCTCTGCTGCAGTAAATGATGAAACCTTCAATTCGAGGGCCGGACAACGACAACCGGCCAAAGCATGTTCGCCCGTCGATCCTGATTGCAATAGTTCCCATCCTCGTGGCGTTTGTCGTTGCAATTGTGTTGGTTGGACGATTTGTCCGAGTCACTCTCATCCCAAGTAGTCACCCGATGAGAACTGTCCGACATTCGGCTTTCCATGCAACCGAAAGTTAAGCTGTCGTACCTTACTGGTTGCAAAGTTAGATG
>NZ_JAAKZG010000044.1 GCF_011045115.1 Mesorhizobium zhangyense | reverse complement strand
CCGTTCGAGTGGCTGTTCCAGAGGTTTTCCACGGCCTTACTCGACAAATGGCTCAGTGAATTGGAGCGTTGCCAGCCTTAGCCTCGTCCGTCCGCCGTCCTGATACTTGCCCTAGTTGGACCCTTTCGGGCGAGGCTCTCACGAGGACTTTCCAGCCACCATTAACCGACCGCGGCTATCTTCGGCGACCGTCGCCTACATGCGCAGGACGTGCCTGCGGATTTCTATGCCGTCTTGCCCTTTGCCAAGCCTTGCGCGAAGCTCTCATGTCGAGGATTTGGGAGGATTGGCATGCCGATCGTTCGTGTTGAGATCGCCAAGGGCGTTGCCTCGGTCGATCAGAAGAAAGCTGTCATCAAACGAATGACTGATGTGCTGGTCGAAGAGTTGGGACGGAACCCGGAATTCATCTTCAACTGGGGCCGCAAGGGCCTCTCGCTGACTGATCTATGGCAACAGGCCGAGGGCGGGAAACCCTAGTCCTTTCGTGCCGCTCTCTTCCCGCTGGCGTACGCAACGGTGAGCAACAAATGGTAGGAACGCATCAACCCGAATGGGTGAAGGCCGGGATCGCCGCTGCCAAAGACAAGGATGCGCAAATTCCGTGCCCGGTGTGTAGCAGTGCTGTCCTCGATATATTTGATTCTGCGGCGAACAACGCCTTATTTGAGCGTCACATGCGGTGTGTGAAGTGCGGGGCGTACAACTCACTTCGCATCGATGCATCTCACCGGGATTGACCGCTCGTTTCCCACCCTGGCTTGGAAACGGCATTATGGAAATTGAAAGAGACCGATGGGTGCTACTCATCAAAGACATCAGGCGCGAGACTGGTGCGAGCATTTTTGAGGCTGAGCGGTTGGCACTGTCGAAACCCGAATGGCGCCGGTGGGCAGAGCGACAAATCAATACCGACGCCAAATGCCGGAAGATGGCCCGACTCCACATGCGGATGCACAAGACCAATTCATTGATCTGCGCAGACGGCGACAGGTTGCTCGTCCGCTAGATCCTCGTCCTGATCTGGAGTAACGCCCACCATGGAGTTCGACACTATCCTGATTACTTTCGAAGGACGCACGATTGCACTTTCTTCGATTGACGAGGCTTGGTGTTTTTTGTCTGAGTGGCCGGGCGGGTTCTATACAGAAATGGCTCACTGTGCCGGTATCGCATTGACGCGAGCGGAGGCCGGGACCATTTCAACAGCAGAAGCTCGCCAGGCGTTTCTCGATTTTTGTATCGATGCCGAAATTCTTGCGAGATTTGACTAAGTCGGGGCTGGATTTAGGCTCTGCCTTTCGCCGCCTGATGGGAGCGCACAATGAACTTTATTTCCGTGATGGCGATTACCGAGAAGGTCGCCCGAGAGCAGGCCTCGACCAAGACAGGCTACGCCCCCAGACCATCGGTCGAGTATTTCTCGTTATCGATGAGGGCAACAACAGCCGCCAAGACGTTTTTATCTTCGAGACGGCTCACGACGTCACCAAACACCCCCTTTATGCCAAAGCCATGCTTTCCCAGGCTTTCGGCCTGACTGAGAAAGCCTTGAGCGACGGGCCTGTGCTACAGTTTGGCGCCGAAGTAACTGTCGGCGGGTAATAACTTCCCAGCTTTCCCGCGCGATTGGTTGCAGCGACCACTTCCCCACGCTGCTTGTCGGTCGGCGCCATTTCTGGTTACCTTTTGGTTGTTCAACGCGGCGGGAGGACATCTATTGAAATCCAAGGTGGCCCCGTAAGATGAGCAATCCAGTACTAATCGGCGTCGGTGTCGGAGCCTTCGCGGGTCTCGCCGTATTTGGCGACCTCGTGGTCGGCGCCATCTTCGGCGGTGCGATGGGCCTTGGCTATGCCGTCATAAAGAGCCGATAGCTTCGTTCTTTGGCGGCCGTCACCTCGCACCCATTGATGTCATTTGCATCGCCTAGCACTTCGTTCGGAACAGTTGCCTGTTTCGGGGGTTAGGACCCATCTAACCCACAAAGGAGACCGGCCGTGTCAAACGATCAAGACTTCGCGAAAGAATTCTGGGACTCGATCAGGTCTGACATGACCGCAATGGTCGGCCTCTCCGGTGTTGACGCTCGCCCGATGACCGCACAGTTCGATGGCGACCGAAACACAATCTACTTCTTCACCGCCAAGGATACTGAACTTGCCGGGGGCGTTTCAGGGCCTACAGACGCCACATTGGTCTATGCCTCGAAGGGCCACGATCTGTTTGCTACCGTGCAAGGCAAACTGCAGATCGACAATGACCGGGCCGTCATAGACCGCCTTTGGAATAGATTCGTCGCGGCATGGTTTGAACAGGGCAAAGATGATCCCAAACTCTGTTTGTTGCGCTTCGATCCTGCCGAAGCGGAGATATGGAAGGACGCATCAAGCGTGGTAGCCGGCGTCAAGATGTTCCTCGGCATGGGAGACCCGAAAGAGGAGTACAAAGATAGTGTGGCCCACGTCACGTTGACCTAGCCCAGCCCTCTGAGTGGCCATCTCTCCTGATCTGGTTGCAGCGGCGCGATTTGAACGCGCGGCCTTCAGGTTATGAGCCTGACGAGCTACCGGGCTGCTCTACG
>NZ_JAAKZG010000043.1 GCF_011045115.1 Mesorhizobium zhangyense | reverse complement strand
TGCGCGATGAGATAGCCATCACCGCTGGCCGCCTCGAAGATCTGGTTAAGGTTGGAATCACCGGGGGTCGCAATATGGAAGACGTTCTTGCCTCCCGACCCTTGGAGCGGTTTGACGATGCAGCCTTCGGAGTGTTGGTCGATGAATCCGCGGATCTCGGCAACACTGCGCGATATCAGGGTCGCGGGCCTGACCACCTCAGGAAACGTCTGAAGATAGAGCTTGCTCTGTGCTTTCCCGAGACCGTCCGGGTCGTTGACGACAATCACGCCGCGTTCGGCTGCAAGCCGCCCGAACATGAGGCCTGCGTTGGCGGCCCACGGCCGATCGGTGGCGTCCAGCGACGGGTCGTTGCGCAAATGCAAAATGTCGATATCGCTTATCGCCAGGGTCTTTTTCTGGGTCGCGGCATCCTGCAGGGCGGCATGCAGCTTTTCCGACGTCTTGTATGGGGCCTCAGGCACCACCGCGACGCTGACAGCCAGGCTGTCATCCGGACGCAGTATGAAGTCGCCCGGTTCAACATAGACAACAGAATGACCGCGTTGGACTGCAGCTAGCGCCAATGCTGTCGTCGTGTAGCTTGGCGTCTCGCTCTCAATGGAATTGACAAAGAACGCAATGCGCATTGAGGAGGCTCCGCTCATGTTTCAATCATATCTATAGGATCGATCCCCGCCATCGCCTTCTTCAGGCGCGGACGCGCCGCGTCGGAAGACAAAAATGCAGGTTCGAGGCGAGGCGCGCGCAGCAGGCCGCGTGCATTGAGTTCCTGGATCGCGCCGAAATGCCCGGCGGAGATTTTGCCGATCCAGAAGGGAGTGAGGCTGCCGCCGTTCTTGAGATGATCAAGAATCTGCACCAGGCCGCGCAAATAAATGGCGTCCTTTGCCAGCCCACCGCCTCGATAAACACGCAGAACGATGTTGAAGGCAATGCGACCATCGAAACCGAAATCGCTGTGGAGAATGCGAAAGCTTTGTTCGAACGTTGCGGCGTCGAGCATTGCCTGACACGCGATGACCCTGGCCGCGATCAGCCTCAGCCGCGCTTCAGTCATGCCGCCGACGAGATATTCCGCCAGCACCGCCAATCCCTCCTGCATACCCTCGTAGCCGGCAAGTCCGTTGCGGAAGATGGTAAGCCCCTGCGCATCACCGTTGAAATAGGTCAACAGATGAACACCGATCTCATGGCTAAGCAGCGCCGTCAGACGCTCCGATGGAAGGCTGGTATCGCGCGAAACAAGCAATCGGTTTCGAGAGACCAGGAGGCCGGCAGGCAGGTCGCCTCGGATCTCCACGGAAGCATCGAAATCGGGGTAGGCGACGCGGTATCCGGCGATCATGTCTCGCGCGGCCGCGGCAACCGCATCGGCATCTAGGCCTTTCTGACGGGTCGGCGCGGCGACTCGCGGTGCCATTTCGAGAATGGCGCGTGCCCTGGCCGCCAGAGTTGATTCGACGCTGCCATAGAGAGCTCGTCCGAGGTCGACGAACTGGGGCGTTTCGCGTGCCGCGAGCATCGACAACTGGAGATCGAGTTCCTGCTGCTTTTCTGAGAGCAGCTTGGTCAGGAGCGGATCTTCCAGATGATCGAGCGAGACCGAATAGAGCTTCCGCTTCTGAGAGGCGACCTCGAACTCGAGCGGCCTGTAGAGCAGGGCGGGCACACGCTCGAAGGCGTCTGCCTGGAATTCCAGCCAGGCTGGTTCAGCATTGATCGGCGTGACGGCAAGCAGAAAATCGAACGTTGACGCGACGTCGTCGATCCCCCGATCAGCGCGCACGACGGCGTCGATATAGGCGCGGCGTCCCAGTGAACGATGGGTTGCCGGCTGTTCCAGCTTGGAGGCCTTCAGGAAGGCGCTGACGGCCTGAAGCGAGGAATCGACCATGTTGGCGACGACGAGGTCGTGGAGTCCAGGGTAGACGCGCTCAGCGCCCGGAACCCTGTAGATCGGTGCGAAGCGTACAGTCAGGCACGCCGCCTCGCCGGGATCATCCCAGAGCCGTGCTTCGGCGCGTGTCGAAGGGGTGAGTTCGTCCACGCGGGGTGTGCGGTATTTTGCTTCGCGTGCGGACGCAGCGGCGGCGAAGCACTTGAGTGCCGCTTTCTCCGCCGCCGTGTCGCCGCAGGCCAGCGCAATCTCGAAAGGCGGCAGGAACGGAACATCCTCCGTCAGGAACCGGTCTTCTGCCAACTCACCGATGTCCAGCATGAGAAATGCGCCGCAGTGATCGCGCATCCTTCGCGCCACCAGCCGCGCGACCTCCCCGGCGAGGCCAATGTCAGCCGCGATCAGATAGGATGCGTTGGCGGAGACGGCATGGAATGCCGCATCCTGATGCGAACCGACATGAACACACAGAAAGGGCAGCGGCCGGTCCAGATGCAACCGGTTGCCGTTGCCGAATTCTCGTCGGATCGGCTTGCCGTCCTGGAAAAGCGTGTCCAAGTCCGATTCGATTTGCGCCAAGGGAAGTGCGGGCTCAACGAGCTTGGGCTTCATCGCATGCCCCTCAGTGCGGACTCCAGGACGGGCACCGACGACGCCAGTATGGCGCGCAGCTGTTCGATTGTTCTCCAATCGGGCTCGCCGCTCCATTCGTCCATGAAGATCTTTTTGAACTCGACCGCGATGGCACATCCGGTTTCCGCAAAATTGGCATGGACGAAACGCGTCTGCTCGCCCTTGCCCTGGAAGGACACATTCTCGCGCACGTCGATCGGCTCGCCGTTGAGATGGTGGCCGCGAAGTGTCTCGATGAACGCGTCGACGACGGGCGCCCAGCGCTCGCGATCCATGGAAGACGTTCCAATGTTGATATCGGGCGCGAGGTCACGAGACGTAGGCATAGACTCCGGCCCGTCGCGCCGGTGGTTGTAACTATGGACGTCGACAAGAATGAATCTGCCAGACAGCTTCTCGATGCTGGCAAGAACCCGGTTCAGCTCCCTGTAGAAGGCATCATGAAAGGCGAGAGACTCTTTTACCATGTCCTCGTCCGGCCGCTCTCGCCAGACTTCCAGCCCCCAGGACTGGTCCGGCGA
>NZ_JAAKZG010000042.1 GCF_011045115.1 Mesorhizobium zhangyense | reverse complement strand
CCGCGACAAAGGATTGTCGCGGAAGCTAACTCCCCGCGCATGTCACTTTCGCGATCGAAGCCATGAGGCGACCATTTCGATCTCGTTGGTAAGAACGCCGCCGCTATAGTTCTCTGGCAGCCGAGAGAGCTCTTCAACACTGTCCATCCCGGTCGAGAAATCGCCGCCATGATAGGGGCCGACAACGAACACGGTACTTCCAACTGAATCCATCCGATTTAGATAACGATCAGGCCAGCCCCAAAGCCACGGGGCCACGTTGATCGGGACGAGCACCACCGTTGAACGGCATTCGTCTGGCATCGCGCCCGTCCATCCATAAGCGATGTAACGCAGCAGGCATCCCTTTAGGGAAGCACGAGACATCGTTTTCAAGCCGGGAACTGCGGTGCGCAAGGCTGCGATCGGCCGATCCCCGCCGTAAGCCATGACGGTTGCTCGTCGCTCCGGCGGAAGGGCATTCAGGAACGTCGCCAGTTTCGATCCTTCATCGGGATCGTTGCTCTTCACGTTGATCAGGAAGGGCCGGTCAGGAAAAGCCTGAAGCACTTCGGCAAGAGTCGGCATCATGCCGACATCGCTGCCTCTGAACGGATATGTCCTGCCACCATCGGCGGTGTAGCCGTAGCCTATGTCAAGTTTCTTGAGATCGGCCACGGAATGCTCGCGCGTGACGCCATGGCCGTCGGTGCGGCAATCCAGTGTCCAGTCGTGAAAGACCACGAATTGTCCATCTGTCGTGGGATGAACATCCAGCTCAACAATGTCAGCACCGACCTCGAAGCTTGCCCGCATGGAAGCAATCGTGTTCTCCAGATAACCGTGCTTCGGCGGCAGGATGCGGGAAGCTGTGCAGGTATCATTGGTGACCCCGGCTGGATCGAAACGTTGCGCGATTCCACGATGCGCGAGGACAAGCGGATCATCCCCATCTGGACGGCGCGTGAACAAATTCGTGTTGTTAAGAAAGATGAACGCGGAGAGAGAGATAATTACTATGAGGATATAGCGTAGAATTCTTCTCATAAATAACGTGTCTCTCTGTCAATAATGAGCCGGCCGGCACTTGCCTAACGACAGACATGGCGCTTTCAAGGCGAGCTCCCCTATGTCGCAAATTCCCGCAACCTGCGACACATTTTGCGACCAACTCATGCGACGTAGCAAGCTTTAGGATTTTCGCGACAACGCTATTCGCCAGGCCATGCCTTCAACACACGCACCCCTTCCAGTTCAGAGCCGGGCCAAAGCTGCATAAGGTAGTGGTCATGTCCATCGAGGTGGTTTTCGCTGAGGGTATCCAGACCTGAAAGATTGGCACGCACGCCGAGCGGCCCCGCTTTTACCAAAAGTCGCGGCGCGGCGGGGTCGTAATCTGTCAAACCAGCCAGCACGAGTTGGCCCGAGGGGCAATCGAAACGAGCTTCAACAATGTGCTGGTAGGCGTCGAGATCAAGGATGGGTCGTTGGTCGTGCCATTCGACGCGGATTGGCACAGTCATGTTGCGCGCTGTGCGGAGAATGACCGCATGTGGCCCGGCCATGAGGTAGCGGGCGATCTCTTCATCGGTGTAGCGGTCAGGTAAAATTGGATGGCCCTCATCGCGTAGGTATATTTGGAAATAATCGGCAAAGAGATTTCCCTGATACAGAACTTTCAACATAGCGGACCCAGCGGACATAGGACGTGTCATTGCAAGCACTCCCACTGCGAGCAAGGTGCGTCGGTTCAAAAGCATACTTCGTCCCTCTGCAATTTGATTTCTGGCATATGCTCCATGCGAGTTTGTTGCGAAAATCCCGAGTCTTGAATCTGGGAGTACGCTGACTTTTGCGACGCATCAAATGTCAGGCAGATCGTCCCCCCAGGGCGCTTCCTGAACTGGTCAGTGCATGGTAGTGCAAGCTCATAGGCGGAGAATAACATGAATTGGATCATCAGGCCTTTTGAAGGTGCTTTCCCACTACGATTTGGGATGAGTTCTGAAGAAGCAGAAAATAGGATTGGTCAAAACGAACATTTCATCATCAGACCAAGTGGCAATCGTCAAGAATATAGGGGAGATAGATTTCCCGTACTTACCTTTGATCCTGAAAATCAGCTGAAGGAGCTTATTTTCAGCAGCCATGGCGACCCCCTAATGCTGGATGACGTGTCACTATTTGCCATGAATCCGGAGCGCGTCCTGAAAAGGATAAATGAAATCGGAAAAGAGCTATTTAAAGACGATTACTCTGTTTACGCTCCTCAGATCGGCCTTGCCTTGGTGGGATTTGAGGGCAAGGACGGCGATGAGAAATCGGTTACCCTTTTCAAAAGGGGAGCTTTGGATAGTAGAATTCCCGATGCTACGCCATGGAGCTGGATATAATGGAGCGCCGCTGATTAAGGCTAGGTTTGGGCGCGCGGTCTCCAGACGGTCGTCAATTTTGCCATAGGAACTTGCCAGTCCCTCCTGCACATTCGCATTCAAAAAGATAACCGCAACCGCCCCCGAAGTTCATTTCCGTCTCGTAGTCTGGGCCGGCCTCAAGCTGAGCAACAAAACCCATCTTCTTCTGGCAGTGATGGCAGCTCGGCGTTTCGTCGCCCTGTAGCCAAAATGCTTTTCCGCCAATCCGGCCGAGAACGTCACGCTGGCGGCGAGAATGCCGTTGCGCCCATTCCTCACGGGCCTTGTCATAGGTCAAGGATTGGACCCGCTCGATACGAGCGCCATATCGCAGGCCAGCGCGAACGACCTCGCCTTCGGACGGCGCATCGGCAATTTTGAGGTCCTCAATGCCTGTGCAAACGACCGCATTTGCGCCGCCATCCGCCTCCCACTCCGAACATACCCCGGGGTCGTTCTGACACATAAAGATCAAGTGGAGCCTCTGCGCGCCTGCGCGGCGAACTTGACCGAGGAATTGCATGTTACCGCCGCAAGATTTACATGCTGGCCACGAGAAACGGCTATCGGTAGACGGCAAGCCTCCAAAGCTTGTTTCCGAGGATGGCCCATCTGTCAGGGTGCCATCTACAAGAAGAAGGTCAATTTCGGCCATAGGCTTTCCTACACATCGTTTCGGTCGCAA
>NZ_JAAKZG010000041.1 GCF_011045115.1 Mesorhizobium zhangyense | reverse complement strand
TCGTCAGCGGTGGGGGTAAAATGCCATGATCCAGCCACGCCTTGCATGGCATGCCTTCAAGAACATGCTGCGTACCGCCGCGCGCGATCCGATATGGGCGGTGCTCGCTTTGATCGCGTTGCCGTTCCGCGCCTGGAAGCCGGTTTTGTTCGCAATCTTTATTCTGGCCATTGTGCTTTTTATCGTTGGCATGGGCGGCCGTTTCGCCCTCAAAGATTTCGGATATGGTCCCGGGACAATTCCGTTCATCGCACTCGATTTCCTGACCTTGGCGATCCTCGTGCTGTTCGCTTTCCACTTTCTGACCCAACCGCTCATTTTGCATTTTGGCGATATGGGCGACGATGAAACGCACGGCTCAGCGCGCTTTGCCACGACCAAGGAAATCGCTCCCCTCACCCGCACCAACACCGGTCTGCTGATTGGTCGCGACGACAGAACTGAAAAGCTGCTGCGCTATGACGGTCCGGCGCATCTGCTCACCATGGCGCCGACCAGAACCGGCAAAGGTGTCGGCACCATCATCCCCAATTTGCTGACTGCCAATCGCTCCGTGATCTGCATTGACCCCAAGGGCGAAAATGCAAAAATCGCTCGCCGTGCCCGCGAAAAATTCGGACCGGTCCATGTCCTCGATCCGTTCGGTGTCACTGGTAAAAGATCGGCCGCATACAATCCGCTCGATGCACTCGATCCGGATGGCCTCGATGTCGCCGAGGACGCCAGCACGCTCGCTGAAGCCCTCGTTCATGACGAACCGGGCATGGCCGGCGAGGCGCATTGGAACGAGGAAGCCAAGGCGCTGATCGCCGGCATCATTCTTCATATCGTCAGCCATGAGCCAAGGGACAGGCGAACGCTGTCAACCCTGCGGGAAAATCTCACGCTGGCGCCGGAGGCGTTCTTCGCCCTGCTGAAGGAGATGCAGCAGGCAACCGCTGCCAACGGATTGATCGCGCGGGCCGCAAACCGCCATCTTGGAAAGTCAGACCGGGAAGCGGCTGGCGTGCTCTCGGCAGCACAACGCCATACCCATTTCCTCGACAGTCCGAGAATGTCGACTGTGCTGGCACGCTCCGACTTCACCTTTGGCGACCTGAAGGCGCGGACAGGAACTGTCTTCCTCGTCCTGCCGCCCGATCGCCTCGGTACCTATTCGCGATGGCTTCGGCTGCTCATCACCCAGAGCCTCACCGACATGGCCAGAACCCCGTCAAAGGCCCCTGCCCCAGCGGCAGCGCCATCAGCTGCATCGGTACTGTACTTGCTCGATGAGTTCGCAGCCCTTGGCCATCTTGCCCCGGTCGAGCGCGCCATGGGTCTCATGGCCGGCTACGGCGTTCAGCTTTGGCCGATCCTGCAAGACGTGCATCAACTCCGTGCCACCTACGGTCAACGCGCTGGCACCTTTTTATCGAACGCCGGCGTCCTACAAATCTTCGGCGTCAATGATCACGACAGCGCTCGCCTCGTCTCCGATCTGCTTGGACAGGGAACCGCAGTCTTCCGCACAATGGGTCAGGCGTTCGATTCCGAAAAGTCCGGGATCTCCCTCAGTGAACAACACACCGCTCGTCCGCTGCTGACCCCCGATGAGGGTTCGAAACCTGCCTGAAGACACTCAGCTGCTGTTTCTTGCCGGGCAACGTCCGATCATTGCCGGGAAGCTGCGCTATTATGTAGACAGCGAGTTCAAGGGAGCGTTTGACACGGCATGATCAATTCGAAACCGGCGGTCCAGCCCTCCCCGACACCGAGGGGTCTGTGCGGACGTCCCGGTCGATCAGATCGAGGCCCGATCATTCGGGCGTCGTACCTTCATGCAGCCTTGCGAAAACCTGCTTCCAGGTTTCGTAGCTGGCATCCGAGCCTTCACAGCGCGCCAGCAACGCACACCAGGCGGCAATCGTGACGGGTTTCTGATCAAAATCGCGTGCCGAGCAACCCTGCCAGGGTAGCAGGATCAGGAGCGCTGATCGCGATCGTTTATGCAGTATCGCGGTGGGGCTCGCAACCGACAGTGGCCATGAAGTCTCTGGCGTAAGCGAGCGCTTTGTCATTGAGGCTCCGTCCGGAATGGAGACGACCAGCCCCATCCATCTTGCTGGAAATGTGGCTTGAGGAATCTCCAGCGGTCATTGTCGCATTCTCCTCCGATTAGAAACTCTCGTCAGCGGCATCTTTATCCTGCCCGGCGAAGGGTATCGTATTCTGCCCCAAGTCTGGTTTGCGCTCGCCGGTAGGGCGAAAAAGTCGGCCAAGGCCGCCTGTGCCTTGGCCGGCTCTACCGGTCCCACGAAACCGGCATTCTCAAAACCTTTCCGGGAAGCACAGGCTGCTGCCCGGAAAGCCGGTCAAGGCTGCTTCCACAACAAGCGGGCCTTGACCGGCTGCCCACCCGGACTTCCTCGTAGGGAAACGTCGGGCGGAACCCTTTTTAGCCGGAGCGCCTTCTGCCAAGGCCACGGTCCCTTCATGCCCCCGGAAATAACCATCCCGGTATCTGCTGCCCAATCTGCACCAGATCGTCGCGGGCCGAGCGGATTTGCGGCCATGGATGCTTTGAGTAGTCTTCCCAGGCTTCGTCCCGACGCAGCACCGCATCGAGCTTGCCCGCCACGCCCGCAAGCGAGGTAGCAGGCGTGACCGACAAAGCTTTGAGCAAACTCTCCTCCCGTTCCTCAGCCTCCCGCTCGGCCTTGAGCGCAACCGAATAGCCAATCTCCCGGTCCGCCGCATCCCAGCGTGCCTGCCGTTCCGCCAGATCGGCTTCCGCCCGAGAGCGAATGGCTGCCATGTCCGTCCGGTCGCCGATAACCCGATCAAGTGCAGTCTTCGAGCAGATCGTCACGCCCTCGCCATTGGGAAGATTGATGACGGTGCACAGAAAATCGACACGCTCGGCAAGTTCCACTTCCAGCTCCTGCTGCCTGAGGTGAAGCTGCTCGGCCAGCTCATGCGCTGCCTGCCACTCTTGCCAAAGCGCCAGAGCCGGGTCAGGCGTTGAAATGGGTGCGCTGTCCGGGATCGCAAGGCTTCGAGCCTGCGCATTTCCGCCAAGCGCCGCGCCGGTTACAGCAACAACCGCGCCACCAAGCGCCATCCGGCGGGTGACGCAGGCAAAACTCATGCTATGGTCGGAATCAGCCATGATCCGAGCTCCTCAACAGCTTAGGTTATGGTCAGGCCGGGCAGCGTGTTGACGCACGCTGTTCGGCTGCAATCGTGAACCACTATTACGTAAGTACCGTACATTACGGAAGCAGCCATTGTCAAACGCGTCCAATCCTCCACAGATGAAAACTGAACGTTTTGAGCTACGCCTCTCTGGTGAACAGCTGGCACGGATTGATGATTGGCGTCGCGACCAAGCTGATCTTCCTACCAGATCGGAGGCAGTCCGCCGTTTGGTCGAGGTTGGATTGAACTTGAGCAAGCCGTCCCGTATTTCTGGCGCCGAGCATCGCGGTATCAAATCCTCCAGATCCAACGAGTAGTTCCGCTGACTGCACTACTTGTCGGATGGGCATGTAACCACGCCCACGCTGCAGGTTATTGGCTCCGTGCCATGAATGCGGTGTGCTATCACAACTCGGCTTGCTTGCCCGCCGGCCGTTTTGCGGGCAGTCTTGCGCGGTGTTCACCCGATCTTAACCACGTTTCGCGCAGTCTTCACCTGCTGTGTATTGAGTACGCGTCTCGGCAACGATCGACGGGCAGCCCACTGCCTGTCGATCACGTCGATTGAGTGAATGGAAGCTATGAAATACGAGTCTCGTTACGATTGGACCGGAGCAAAGGTCCGCCGCCGCAGCCAGATCAGAACCATCACCGGCATATTGCTGGCAGTCACCACCGTCGGCGCGGCCTTCCTGGTCGGATCACTTCTACAATAACTGATGAAAATTTCATTTCGAGGGCCGGCCAATGACAACCGGCCAAAGCGTGTTCGCCCGTCAATCCGGATTGCAATAGTTCCCATCCTCGTGGCGATAGTCGTTGCAATCGTGTTGGTTGAACGATTTGTCCAAGGTTAAACATTCTCATCCCAAGCAGTCACCCGATGAGAACTGTCCGACATTCGGCTTTCCATGCAACCGAAAGTTAAGCTATCGTACCTTATTGGTTGCAAAGTTGGAAATCGTTCGTCGCAGGTCGTCTGAAGCCTTCACTCCCTGTAGATT
>NZ_JAAKZG010000040.1 GCF_011045115.1 Mesorhizobium zhangyense | reverse complement strand
ATAAGAATAGCCCCGGCCGAATAGAGCCCTAGCATCAAGGCAAGCAGGGCAAGGGCGAGGATGACCGGGGAGACAGCCAACAGTTCGGCACCGTAAAGGATGCGCGAGAGAACGGGTAAGCCGGGCATCCGCATCGCGCCCTCACACGGCAGTTGCCACATGGCCCGCAACAGAAACAGGACTGTGCGAAGCTTCTGTCGTGGCAAGACGGCGCCAGTTACGCGATGCATAGCGATGCGCTTGCCTGAGGGCCACCCATAACCCGAGCTGCTTCAATAGGCGGAACGGGCCCCGGGCCCGAAAGATGGTGCGGCGTGATACGCGCGTTCCACCATTATGGAGCGGCTTTAGCGCGAATTCGTCTTCCAGAAAGCCGACCCAATCGCGGCACCATACCGTCGATCCGATCATGCGATAGACCAACCTGCTGTTCTCTTCGAGGACGAGAATACGCTGGTCGATCGTCCCCCGATCGGTTGTGCATTGACGCGTGCGACCAACTACCGGACTGCCTTCCAGCACGCAGCAGCTTACGGGCTTCGGAATGCCGAGACGGAAGAGGAAGGGGCGCGTATCGTCCATCCGGGCACGCAGGAAATGGGGCCACACATGCTCGGGCTGGCAGTCGAACGTCCATTGGGAGCGGATTTCCATGGCAATCACCTCATCGTTCTTCATTTAGGTAATCGACTTATCGATAGCTCGTCAACGCTTAATTGATTGCCTAATTGATTTTGTGTATGATGCGCTTATGTCAATGCAACTGATCTTCGAGGCGCTAGCCTCCCCCGTTCGCCGCAAGATCCTGGCCTATGTCGCGCATCATGAGTTGAATGCCGGCGAGATTGCCTCGCGCTTCGATATGTCGAAGCCTTCGATCTCGCAACATCTGCAACTGCTCGAGCATGCGGGACTCGTGACGAGCGAGAAGCGAGGGAAATTCGTCTACTACCGCCAGGTACCCGACACGCTGGCATCCACACTTACCGGTTTCGTGCAGGAAATCTGTCCGATCGGAGGTCCAATCCGGCGCGAGAGCGCGCAATTGGCGAGAGCCGCGGTTGAGGGCAGTGCGCGGGAGCCTGTCGATAAATGATAGAGCGTGGCGGCGAGAGCGCTGACAGTTCGTGTGTTCGTGTGACCTTGGCTATTAGGCCGACAAGCATAGGCGGAGGAGCAGTGTTATCGCAAAATTGGTTGAATTGACTGTCTGAGATACGACGTCGAATGCTTGACACTTCTGCCTCTCCCCGGCGCCCTTGATAGTGCACGAGCGTTACTGCCAGACAGAGGCCGTGCGAAAACGCTATTCGGATCGGTTCAGGGAGAGGGCGAAATGACAGTGCGCCGGGAGACCGGCAAGGAGTAGATGGTGCAAGTCCGTCACGATGAAGGAGTAGCAACCCACATCGGCCCCGAGCCATGCGCAGGCGCTCGCGAGGGCGTCGGCGAAGCGTTGGCAGGGGAGCATGTAGGCCAGCCATTGAGCCGCGAAATCGCCTCATCTTGGATGCCGACGCCGTTGTCATGGCGGAAGGCAACATGGGAAGGTGCGCTACTGCGAGCACCCGACCAATCCGGCGCGGTCGTAGACCCTGGCATGCATGGAAGCTCTTTGCGCGGGAACCGGGAGATCTCCGGGTCGACCCCGACCTCCTCTATAGAGGGCGTGGTCCGCAGCGGGAAGGCGAGGAGCCGTAGCCGCTGATGAACGACACGGAGAAGTCTGACTCTGGCATAGTAGCTGAGAAATCGACGAACAAAGCTGGGCAACCAGCAGCGGAGTCGGTGGAGCCAAGGCTGGAGACCAAGGGAAACGCGGAACAGCAACACACGCACCGGACACAGAGCCGGGCTCGCATGACCCAGTCGCTGGACCGCGTACGAAAAGCCGCAAGGCTGAGGAAGAAGGAACCGTTCACCGCACTCTTCCACCACATCAACGTCGTTACACTCCGTACAGCGTACTACGCGCTCAAGCGTAAGGCCGCCCCCGGAGTGGACGGCGTGACGTGGCAAGACTACGAGGCAGACCTTGAGCCCCGGCTTGAGGACCTGCACAGACGGGTCCACAGGGAGCGTACCATCCGCAACCGTCCCGCAGGACGTACATACCGAAGGCGGACGGGAGACAGCGGCCGTTGGCGATTGCCTCTCTGGAAGACAAAATCGTCCAGGGAGCCACGGTCATGGTGCTGAACGTCATCTACGAAGGTGACTTCTGTGGTTTCTCCTACGGGTTTCGACCCGGAAGGGGACCGCACGATGCGATGGATGCACTGTGCACGGCAATCGGCAAACGGCAAACGGCAAACGGCAAACGGAAGGTGAACTGGATAATCGACGCCGACATCCAAAACTTCTTCGGGGCAGTCAGCCAATCTTGGCTGGTTCGCTTCCTGGAGCACAGGATTGGCGACAAGCGCATCACTCGCCTGATCCAGAAATGGCTAAAGGCGGGCATTCTCGAAGACGGGGTCGTGACCGTCGATGACAAGGGGACGGGACAGGGCTCGGTGATCTCACCGCTGCTCGGAAACGTCTACCTGCATTACGTGCTCGACCTATGGGCCGATCGCTGGCGACAGCGCGGAGCCACCGGCGACATGATCATCGTGCGCTACGCAGACGATACAGTGTTAGGCTTCGAGCAAGAGGACGACGCTCGCCGTTTCCTCATTGCGATGCGCGCGAGGTTGGAGGAGTTCGAACTGTCGCTCCATCCGGACCAGACCCAGCTGATTGAATTCGGTCGCTTTGCGGCGACCCGACGCAAGCGGCGCGGGCTCGGCAAACCGGAAACCTTTGCCTTCATGGGATTTACGTTCATCTGCGGAAAGTCACGCCAAGGGCTCTTCCAGTTACAACGGAAGACCCGCAGCGACCGCATGCGCGTGAAACTTCAGGAGATCAAAGAGGAGCTACGCCGTCGCAGGCACCAACCTATCCCAGAACAGGGGCGGTGGCTGCGTCAAGTGGTCGAGGGGCATATCAGATATTTTGCGGTGCCTACCAACCGTCGTGCAATCGGGCAATTCCGGCTTCATGTGATCGACCTCTGGCGACGGGCGCTCAAACGCCGGAGCCAGAAAGATAAGACCACATGGACGCGAATTACCCGCATCTCTGACGGCTGGATTCCTAAGCCACGCATCTTCACCCTTGGCCGGACGCGCGCTTCGCCGTCACTCACCCAAGGTAGGAGCCGTATGCGGGAATTCCGCACGTACGGATCTGTGCGGGGGGCGCTCAGCAATGAGCGTCCCTACCGCGAACCCGAAGGCTATTTTCGCCGTCCCAATTGAACCCTCGTAGATTTCATGCCCGCAAAGCCTTGATTTGCAAGGGCCTATTGTTGTCCCTAACAGCCTTGAGTTCAACCAATACGCTTACAGATGCCCCATCGAGGTTTCAGAGAAACATACCAGTGCCCGTGAGCGTCACATCTTCACGGACCGCCTTCCAATTATTGCCCTTGTCGTTACTCCACAGTTCAAATGCCCAGCCTGTGTCTAGGTTGATCCGGACCGTCATTTCGGTATCTGTGTAATTCACGTCTGCGATCCATTCCCGCCCTTTATGCTCCATGACGAAGCGGCCACGTGGGTCGTCTAGGAGTGAAGGATCGTGAGGGAAACCACTAAAAACGCACTCATTCTCCCCTGCGGGTGGCCACTCTCCGTCATGCCGAGCAAATCCGAGAAAGCCCAGATCCTCTTCATCCTCGGTCCAGATTACAAAACTTGTCACTTTAGCGCCTTCCAATATCAGATTTCCCAAATGCCCGTCGTGCTGACTATAGGATATCAACGCTTCGGGTGTCATTTCGCCCCGTACCGGAACCGACCCGATATATGTAACGTAGCGGGACTTTGGGATTTTCGCGACAAGGAGTAGTTCCGTGAGTAGATTCATCAGCCCGGTCAGCGATGGTTGGGAGGCAGGAGAATCCGTAGCTTTGGCGATCTCTAGTTGGGAAAAATCGGCGGGCTACACGTTGCCGGCTGACTATCGCGCCTTCATGGTCAGCTATAATGGCGGTCGTCCATATCCCAATATGTTCCGACATACCGCGCTGGCCCCCGAGGAAGGGAACGCGAATCCAACTGAACATTTTGTCGACCCTTTCTATTCTTGGGACCGGGCTGTGGACTGGAGCCATGAACTAGGAAACCGATTGCCCACTGGGTGCCTTACAATCGGGGCTGATCCCGGCCTACTCGAAATCGTTCTTTCGTTACGCATCGAAGACTTTGGGGCGGTCTATAGCTGGGTGCGTAATTGGGCGAGCTGGGGAAGCGCCGAAAACAACTATCTGTGCCCTCAGGCATTGTCATTCGGCGCGTTCATCGCTGCGCTTTTCGATGACGATGAGCAAAATGGCTATGACTATTGGCACACGCCACGCCGAGAGCGTTTAAAACGTGCGCTCAATATCTAGCTTGGAAAGCTGTCGCACAATTCCT
>NZ_JAAKZG010000004.1 GCF_011045115.1 Mesorhizobium zhangyense | reverse complement strand
TTTATGGATACCTGGTTTCTGGAAAGTTTTCTTGGTCGCGGAATGCGGCTCGTTCGCTCAGGCTGCCCGACGGTTGAATGTGACTCCAGCCGCCGTGGCGCAGCGTATACGCGCTCTCGAAGCTGAATTGGGGCAAACCCTCGTCTCGCGTGTGGGGCGGACCGTGAGGTCGACGGCAGCCGGGATGGCCGTCCAGCGACACGGACCAAATCTGGTCAAGGCAGCCTGCGATCTTCGGGCGATCGCGGCGGATGACTTGCCGGCTGGACAGGTGCGGATTGGTACGACCGCGACGGCGCTCACGGGCCAAATTCCCGAAATCATAGCAAAGCTGAGCATGCGGTTTCCGCAGATCGAGTATTTTCTGATGCCAGGCTCATCGGTCGATCTGTATCACGCCGTCCTTGCAGGAGACCTCGATACAGCCCTGATTATGCAGCCGCATTTTCCGGTACCCAAGTCTCTCGGATGGATTACCCTACGCCATGAGCCGAACTTGATGTCTGCAATTGTCCCCCGCCATAGCCCGAAGCAGCTACTCTTGTATGTCTGTGCGCGAACTCTCCGGCCGTTCTTCGTTCCGAATTTTTGGACTGTGACCATGAGCGGAGCCAAAGCCAGGAAGACAGCGCGCGCTGACAAAACGACGGCCGGAGGCAAAACACCCGGACACGACGTCTCCTTCGATCGCGAGCTGGAAAATCTGCCGCCGGCCTTGCGTTGGCGCGAATGGATGCTACGCGTCGAGGCGGTCTTGTTTGCTGCTGCCGAGCCCGTCGACCGTGAGACGCTGGCGCGGGTGGTCGGGAAAGATTGCAGCATCGACCTGCTCATTGATGATTTGCGCGAGGAACTCAGTTCCCGGCCCTACGAGCTTGTCGCTGTCGCCGACGGCTGGCAGCACCGAAGCCGTTGGCTTACGCGCCCGCAATTCGCGCTGCGGCGGTACCGACGCGGTCGGCCACGGCAAGTCTCTCCGATGGCGAAGCGACGGCGCTGATGGCAATTGCGTATTATCAGCCGGTGACATGGGGCGACCTGAGCAAAATTTTTGGCAAGGAGGTCTCGCGCGATACCATAGCCAGCCTGCGCGATGTCGGCTTCATCGCCTCCGGACCGCGCAGCCCGACGCCCGGCGCGCCCTATACCTATGTCACCACAAAACACTTCCTCTCGGCCTTTGGCCTGGAGACGCTGCGCGATCTGCCGAAGCTCGAAATGCTTCAGGATGCCGGCCTGCTAGGGGAGGGAGGTGGCGGGACGGAACACGGGATGTTTCCCGCGACCCCAGCTGATTCGGCGGATAGGCTCGAGGAAGATCTCTCGCTTTAAGCGTCTGCGCTCACCACGCCTTGCTCTGTGGCTTGGTCAAGTTGCGGTTCGGTCCCTCAGCAGAGCCAGCAACGCCGGATTGATATAAAGGCTTTCCCGGCCGACTTTCATCTGCTCAAGCAGCCCGTGCTCTGCCATGGCCTGGAGATAGGTGGACGCCGCCTGTCGCTTGGCGATGCCGGCCGCGACCAGATCGCTGATGCGGCAATAGGGATTCACAAATATCACCTCGGCCAGCTCGCGCGAATAGATCTTCGACAACTCGCCCCTCATTTTCTCGGCAGTTTGGTCGAGGAGGTTACGGATCGCGCCAATGCGCGCGGTAGACCAGACAGCTGTCTCCCGAACCGCTTCGAGCATGTACAGTATCCAACTCTCCCAAGCCCCATCGGTCGTGACGGCGAGAAGTCCGTCATAGTAGGCACGCTTGTTGGCAATGATGTAGCGGCTCAGATAGAGCACCGGGATGTCCAGCAATCCCTTGTCGACGAGGTAAAGAAGGTTGAGGACGCGACCGGTTCGACCGTTGCCGTCGACGAACGGATGGATGGCCTCGAACTGGTAGTGCATGACGGCCAACCGGATGAGCGGATCAACGTCTTCGGCTTCGTGAATGAAGCGTTCCCAGTTGGCCAGTTTATCCCGTAGCAGCTTCTGCCCTTCCGGCGGCGTATAAATAACGGTGCCGGTGGCCTCATTCATCAGAGCCGTTCCCGGTGTCGCCCGAATATCCAGGTCGACACCTTTGATCGTGCTGCAGACGGCGATTGCCGTCGACGTCGATACAGGGCGGCGGCGCAGCATGTCAAAACCTTCGCTCAACGCTGTGCGATAGCGCAGCGCTTCCTTGGTCGCAGGATCGGCCTGTACGCCAGCCTCGTTAGCGAACTGGAACAGTTTGTCAGTCGTCGTGACGATGTTCTCGATCTCGGAACTGGCTTGGGCCTCCAGCAGTGGAATGGAGTTGATCAGAACAGCCTGGTTTGGAATGAGCTGTCCAGAGACCTTGAGTTCAGCCAAGGCTGCGCGCGCGGCAATGCAGGCTTTCAGAACAGCCTTCGTCTCGATATCCGTAGCAGGAGGCAACGGCGGTAGGTCGTTGTAGGGAATGTCTGGCCGAAACGTCATGTCGATTAACCCCGCCTCAATCGACACATTGCCAGCACATGTCGTCGTCATCGACACATCGCGATTACATGTCGATAAAATTAGAATATATCGACACATACGTAGCCAGTCAATGCCGACGCGCGTAGCTACCCACCTGCCCGCTTCTTCGAGTGTCTCTGACTACGCCGAGCCTGATCAGTTTCTGTTGATGACATCTGCCTCTCGCTATTGCCCGATATGGGTTTGATCAGTAGCTGTTTTTGCCTCGTGCGCTACCCTGTGGATTCCCAATCCCAGCGGATTGTGATTCAAAGCTGCATTTTGGAGGCGGCTTTGGCACGAGGCGACTTGGCGGACGAAGAATGGCAGATAATCGAGAAACTGCTGCCTGCGGAGCGCGGGCGCAAGTCCCGTCCATTCTACGATAACCGTCGCTTTATGAACGGGATGCTTCATGTCTTGCGCGTCGGGTGTCCGTGGCGGGACATGCACGAACGATATGGAAAGTGGAATTCGGTCTATGTCCGCTTCCGCCGATGGGCCGACCTCGTTGAACTGGGGGCTCACTGACGACTGGCAGCATATGCTCGACAGCACCACGGTTCGCGGCCATTCGCAGGCAGCGGGCGCTAAAGGGGGACTCATAAGGAAGCTTTTGGTCGATCACGCGGCGAGTTTACCACAAAAATCCATGCCCGCGCCGATGGTCAGGGACGCCCTCTTGGCTTTGTCCTGACAGGCGGCGAAACATCCGACTACATCGCCGTTCTCGCTCTTCTTGCCATGCCGGTAAACCGACCGCGTCAAATGCTCGCCGATAAGGGATACCGCTCAACCCGGAAAAACCCACCAAACTGCGATTACCGGGCATACAAGAATCGCAACCGCATCGAGCGCATGTTCAATCGTATCAAACAGTTCCGACGAATTGCCACGCGCTATGACAAGACTAAAACATCATTTGCTGCATTCTTGGCCATCGCCGCTGCACGGATATGGCTCCCATACTTTGTCAACAGGACCTAATCCTTTTGTCAAACCATGCGCACCAGCTTTGGCGGTCATGTAGGCTGGAAAGTTCGAACCAATGCGCGTGCTTACTGATCCGAAGTTGATAATTGACCCGCCGCCGAGACGTTTCAGCTGCGGAATGACGGCTTGTGCGGCGAAGAACATTGGGCGTTGATTGATCGCCATTCGGTCGTCCCAATATTCGACTGTAACGTCTTCAATCTTGTGTCGAGTGTCGTTGGCATCGTTGTTGATCAGAACGAAATATCGCCGAGATTCCGCCTGACCCGTTCTATCGTCAATTGGAGAGCTGCGATGTCACGCGGCTGATCTCCTTACATCGGTTCCGGATGTACCGGCTCCGCCACCTCAAGAGGAGCGCGACATCTGGGCAGCGATCGCCTATTCCGAGAATGATGAGAAGCATGGTTTCTTTTGGGGTGCCGACAAGCGGCAATGGATATTGCGCTCAAGCATTGTGAGAACGCTGACGGCAAGGGATGCGTTGTCGTTGAGGTGTTTCGCTACCATCGACATTGCGACGACGACGACGACAATACCGGCTTTCCCTATTTCCATTGCGGCGCACTCGCGATCGGCAAGGAAAAGGGCAGCCGTCTTACGCCATGGAGCGCAAAATCGGCGCCAACACGCCGGGAAGCCGAAAGACCTTGCTCTTACAGCCTGTGAGGGGTCTGGGACGAAATGTAAGATTCTTGAATGGGTATGTCTCGCGGCGGCCACGATGGAGATCGGGCAGGTGTCAATCGTCAAGGGCTGCGACAACTCGCGATACAGCCATGACATTCCGGCCTCGCCCAATGGTTTAACAGCTGCGATCGTCTTGCGGCGTTAAACGCGAATTCATGTCCCCGCTAAAAGCGGTTGTTCTAGTCGCGATCTCGTTCCCAATACCAAGCGGCATACATCCGCTTCCTGTCATGCTTACGGCTCTGTGCTTGGAGGCGCCTCTTCGGCCGTTGGAAATCCATTCTATTTCGATGCGCAATCATCGATTGTCGATCCTTGACAATAAACGGCCGTAGCATCAAGCAGGGCGCACCATTTTCAAAGGTGCAAAAGCTGATGTCCGACCGTCGCAACGACCCCGGGCCCGAAATCGAAGAGCTTATACGCAAGATCGAGCCCCGGCTGATCGAGCTGCGCCGCGACATTCACGCCCATCCCGAAACCGGTTTCGACACAATCCGCACAGCCGCTCTGGTCGCGGGGGAACTGGGCGCGCTGGGGCTCGACGTTCGCACAGGCATAGGCCGAACCGGCGTGGTGGCCGAGATCGTGGGCGGCCTTCCCGGACCTTGCGTGATCCTGCGGGCAGACATGGATGCCTTACCGATCGAGGAGCAGACCGGTTTGCCGTACGCTTCAACTGTTCTCGGCCGGATGCATGCCTGTGGGCATGATCTTCACACCGCCTCGCTTCTGGGCGCAGCACATGCGCTGGTCTCGCTCGCGCCAAGCCTGCGCGGCTCGATCCGGCTGGTCTTCCAGCCCGCTGAGGAAACGCAGGAGAGTGGCGCGGCCGCGATGGTGGCGGACGGCGCGGCTGAAGGCGCCGATATTGCCGTCGCCTTCCACAATCGCCCGGAGTTGGCGGCGGGGCAGGTGCTGCTGAATCGCGGCGCGAGTACCGCGTCGAGCGACGAGTTCAAGGTGGTGGTGCGCGGCAAGTCGGGCCATGCGGCGCGGCCGCATGCCGCCGTCGATCCGATCGTCGCCAGCGCCCACATGATCGCCCAGCTCCAGACCGTGATTTCGCGCGAGATGGACCCGGCGCAGTCCGCCGTCCTGACCATCGGCCATATCGAGGGCGGCGCGACACAGAACATCATCCCCGACAGTTGCATGTTCGAGGGCACGGTGCGCTGCCGTTCGCCGCAGGCGCGCGATCTGGCCGAGGCCGCGTTCCGTCGCATTTGCGAAGGCACCGCCCAGGCGCTTAACGCCAGGGTTGAGATCGACTATGCGCGCGGCGCGCCACCCCTGATGAACGACGACGCTCTAGTCGACCGCGCTCTCTCCGTACTGGGCCACCAGTTCGGTTCGGCCCCGCATGTCGAGCAGGGATCGAGCTTCGGAGCGGAGGACTTCTCCTATTTCTCCGAGCTGATGCCTTCAGTGCAGATATTCATCGGCTCGGGCCAGCCCGGCCGCGACGACCGCGTGCACAATTCCGACTACCAGCCCGACGAAGCCTGCATCGGGCAAAGCGCCATCGCGCTCACGCGCATGGCGGTGGACCTGCTTTCCTGATCCATCAAACCTTCCGTCTCAACCTTTTTTGCCAAGGATGATTTCCGCATGAACATTACCCGCAAAACCTTCCTGCGCATGGGCCTCGCAGCCGTCGCCGGGCTTGCCGTCGCTCCTTCCGCCCTTCTGGCGCAGGGCCGCAAGAAATATGTCTTCGCTACCGAAGGCGCGTTCCCGCCTTTCAACATGACGCGCCCGAACGGCGAACTGTACGGCTTCGAGCTGGACATGCTTGCAGAGATCGCGAAGCGCGCCGACTTCGACTACGAAGTGATCGCCCAAGCCTGGGACGGCATGATCCAGGGGCTGATCGACGGCAAGTACAATGGCGTGATCGACTCCGTTTCGGTCACCGACAAGCGCCTCGAAGTGGTCGACTTCTCGCTGCCCTACACGACCGGAGGCTCAACCTTCGCGGTGATGAAGGAAAGCGGCATCGAGCTGCCGGGCGCCGGTACTTTCGTCGATCTCGACGACGCGGCCGCCACCGATGCAGCCATTGCGGCAATCGCCAAGGTGCTGAACGGCAAGACCGTGGGCGTCCATGTCTCGACCATCCAGTTCGACTTCCTCAACAAGTATCTGGCCGACAAGGGCGTGACCATCCGCTCCTACCAGACTGGCCCCGAGGTCTATCAGGACCTGACCAACGGGCGGCTCGACGCCGGCATGGCCTCCGTCACCAACATCTCGGCCTTCCTCGAAAAGAACGTCGAGACCGCCACGGCCACCGGCCCATCCTTCATGGGCGGCGTCATGGGGCGCGGCGCGGCCATCGTCGTGCAGAAGGGCGACAAGGAACTGGCCGGGCTGCTCAGCAAGGGGCTGAAGGAAATGTCGGACGATGGCACGCTGGCCGACCTGTCGAACAAGTGGTTCGGCATGGTCGTGACGCCGACGCTCTGAGGCGGGATTGCCCGGCGACCTGACACTTATCGGCTTCGGGCCGGACGGATGGGGGCTGGCGCTTGCGCGCGCCGGCCTCATGACGCTTTATGTCTCGGTCTCGGCTTTCTTCTGCGGGCTGATGCTCGGCACGCTGATCGCCTGGGCGAGGGTGGCGGGCAACTGGCCGCTGCGCAAGCTGGCCGAAATCTACGTCACGATTTTCCGCGGCGTGCCGGACATCCTGGTCATCTACCTCTTCTATTTCGGCGGCCGTCAGGTGGTCACTGCCGTCGGTACCGCGCTCGGCCTGCCGGGGCCGTTCGACATCAGCGGCTTCGTGTCCGGAATGCTGGCGATCGGGCTGATCTCGGCCGCCAGCCAGTCCGAGGTGCTGCGCGGGGCCTATCAGGCGGTACCGAAGGGCACGATCGAGGCGGGGCGCGTCTCGGGCATGACGCGGTTCACCTTGTTCCGCCGCATCATCGCGCCGCAGGCCATGGTGACGGCCGTTCCCGGCATGGGCAACCAGTGGCAGTCGGTGATCAAGGAATCCGCCCTCGTTTCCGTGACCGGGCTGGTCGAGACCATGCGTCAGGTTTCGGTCGCGGCGGGCACCACGCAGGAGCATTTCCTCTTCTATGCGGCGGGAGGTGTGATCTACCTGATCATCACCACGCTTTCCGATCAGTTCTTCCGCCTCGCGGAAAAGCGCAGCCTGCGCGGGCATGAGCAGGGCGGGGTCTGAGATGGATTTTGACTTCTTCGCGGGCATGTTCGCCCAGCTTCTCATGGGCCTGCCGCTGACGTTGAACCTCGGCATCCTGGCGCTGCTGGGCGGGTTCAGCCTCGCGCTGGCTCTGAACCTCATGCGTGCCACGCGGATAGGCAATGCGGTCGCGTCGGCCTATGTCTTCGTGTTTCGCGGCACTCCGCTGCTGATCCAGATATTCATGATCTATTATGGGTTGGCGGGCTTCGGCTTCGTCCGGCAGAGTTTCTTCTGGCCCTTCCTGCGCGAGCCTTACTGGTGCGGGCTGCTGGCGCTGATCCTGAACGACGCGGCCTATACGTCCGAAATCCTGCGCGGTGGCCTGCGCTCCGTTCCAAAAGGGGCGGTCGAGGCGGGGCGCGTCTCGGGTATGACGCGGTTTACGGTTCTGCGCCGCATCACCCTGCCCATCGCCATCCGGCAGGCACTGCCGGCCTATTCCAACGAGGTGATCTCGATCCTGAAATCAACGGCGCTGGTTTCCACAATCACGCTGATGGAGGTGACGGGCATCGCCCGCGCCGCCGTCTCGGAAACATGGCGTGCGGTCGAAATTTTCTTATGTGCGGCAGTGATCTATCTCGCGCTGTCCCTTCTCGTGACGCGGCTTTCGGCCTGGGTCGAGCGCCGTCTTTCGCCCTGGCAGTTCGGAGTGACGCCATGAGCCTCCCCTCCACCGCTCTTTCCATCGCCGGTCTGCACAAGAGCTTCGGCAGCAATGAGGTGCTGCGCGGCATCGACCTTTCCGCCAGGGACGGCGACGTCATCTCGCTGATCGGGGCGAGCGGCTCGGGCAAGAGCACCCTCCTGCGCTGCATACCCATGCTGGAAATACCCGATGCTGGAACAGTGACGGTGGGTGAGGACAATCTTTCGCCTGAGGGAGGCAGGCTCACGCGCGGCCAGGAATCCGTGGCGCGGCGGATGCGCGGCCATCTCGGTTTCGTCTTCCAGAATTTCAATCTCTGGCCGCACCGCACTGTGCTGCAAAACGTGGTCGAGGCACCGCTCTTCGTCCAGAAGCGCCCCCGCGCGGAAGCGGAAGAGGAAGCAACGGCGCTTCTGGAAAAGGTCGGGCTCGCAGAAAAGCGTGACGCCTGGCCCGCACATCTTTCCGGCGGTCAGCAGCAACGCGTGGCGATCGCGCGCGCGCTCGCCCAGCGGCCCCGCGCCATCCTGTTCGACGAGCCGACTTCGGCGCTCGACCCGGAGCTCGTGGGAGAGGTGCTGAAGGTGATCCGCGCTCTGGCCGACGAAGGCCGTACCATGCTCATCGTCACCCATGAGATGGGTTTTGCGCGCGAGGTCTCGTCGCAGGTGGTGTTCCTGCATCAAGGGCTGATAGAGGAGGCTGGAACGCCGGAGCAGCTATTCGGCAATCCTTCGTCGGAACGTTGCCGCGCCTTTCTCAGCGGCCATTTCGACCGCAACCGCTAGAGGACCGTGATGCGTCAACCCATCCAGCGCAAGAGCCTTCAGGATCAGGCCACCGAATGGCTGCGCGAAGCCATCGTCAGGGGCGATTTCGCGCCGGGCGCGGTGCTAACCGAGCTGGACCTGACCGACCGCATTGGCCTCGGCCGTGGCACGGTGCGCTCGGCGCTTTTTGCCATGGAAGCGCAGGAGCTGGTGACCCGCACGCCTTATTCGAGCTGGCGCGTAGCAGTGCTCGACGCGCAGGCGATCTGGGAAATCTATACGCTGCGCGCGGCCTTCGAGGGGCTTGGCGCGCGCATCCTGGCGGAGCGTCGCACCGAATTCGGCACCAAGCTGGTCGAGGCCGCCTTTGCAGCGCTGCCTGCTGCCAACGATGCCGGCACGGATGCGCGGGTGGCGGCCGATCTCGGCTTCCATGCGAGCTTCGTCGAGCAGACCGGGCACCAGCATCTCATTCGCCGCCACGGGCTGCTGGCCGACAAGATGGAATGGCTCTACCGCTGGTCCGAGGCGCACTGGCCTTGCCGCCAGCCGCTGGTCAGCGACCATCAGTGCCTGTTCGACACGCTGATGACGGGAAGCCCCGACGCGGCGGAACAGGCGGTCCGCGATCATATCGCGGAATCGATCGAGCTGGATGTGACCGGCTTTCACGAACTTCACGCACGCGGCGCGACGCCACCGCAACAGGAGCAGGCATGAACGACATCACCATCCTCGACGGCGGCATGGGCCGCGAACTCGAGCGCATCGGCGCGCCCTTCCGCCAGCCGGAATGGTCCGCGCTGGCGCTGATGGAAGCGCCCGATCTCGTTCGGCACGTACATGAAGACTATGTGCGTGCGGGCGCGAAAGTCATCACCACCAATTCCTACGCGCTGGTGCCTTTCCATATCGGAGAGGAGCGGTTTCGCGCACGTGGCGCCGAGCTGGCGTCGCTGGCCGGGCGTCTCGCCCGCGAGGCCGCCGATACGGGAGCAGGCGTGAAGGTCGCGGGTTCGCTTCCGCCGGTGTTCGGCTCCTATCAGCCAGAGCTGTTCCTCGCCGATCTCGCGCAGGATTACCTCTCGGTGCTGGTCGCAGGTCTCGCACCGCATGTCGATCTCTGGCTCGCTGAGACGCAGAGCAGCCTCGAGGAAGCGCGGGCCGCCGTGGCGGCGGTGCGCGGCAGCGGCAAGCCGGTCTGGCTGTCCTTCACGCTCAGGGACGATGTCGCGCCGCAGGACATGCCCGAGCCGCAATTGCGATCCGGGGAGAGTGTGGCCGATGCCGCTCGCTTCGCGCTGGAGGCGCGCGCGGAGGCGCTGCTCTTCAACTGCTCCATGCCCGAGGTGATGGGCGCGGCACTTGAGGCCGCGCGTGCTGCGGCTCCCGGCCTATCGCTCGGCGTCTACGCTAACGCCTTCGGCTCGCAGGACGAGGATGGCGCGGCCAACGAGGTGATCTCGGACATACGGGCCGATCTCGACCCGAACTCCTACTGCGGCTGGGCCGATGGCTGGGCCGCGAAGGGCGCCTCGATCATCGGTGGCTGTTGCGGCATAGGCACCGATCATATCCACCATCTGGCAGGGCATATGGGCAGCAGTGGACATTGAGGAATCGCGCCTGACACAGGCAGTGGCCGATGGGCTCCCGGATCAAATCATGAGAACTCGTTCAAGCAGCTATCAGAAGTAAATGTCGCTCTCGGTGGTTGCGAGCCCCCCGCAACCACTTTCATCATAAATCAATCGCCGTCCCGATCTAAACATTGGAAGATAGCGGTAGAGGCCGAGACCATAATCGTCCTTGCCATAAATGAAGCGATAGATCGTTTCCGCGCAGAGACGGACGAGACTGACACCGTCGGGCCAAAGTCGGCCTCGATGCTGCGCTGGAGGGTCTGCGCGAGGGACTTCGGCAGCGCAAGACCACAAGCTACGAACTCTGGGCGTATGCGAAAAAGGCCAGAATCTGGTGGACCATGAGGCCCTATGTCGAGGCGTCGGTGGCTGATGACGCGTGAACCAAGGAAAAACGTCGGGCATCGGTGCGCGCCCGGCTGCTGGATAGATCTCGCGCGGAGCGTCAGGACTTTCAGATCCTGTTGACGCGCTATGCGCTCGAAAGACTCCTTTACCGGCTGAGCCTTTCTGAGCATCGCGACCGTTTCATCCTGAAGGCCGCGATGCTGTTCGTGACCTGGGTCGCCGACCCGTTTCGACCGACGCGTGACCTCGATCTGCTGGGCTATGGCGAGAACAGCCCGAAGGCCATCGCTGAGGCTCCATTTGCACGCAGCCGGTCGCCGATGACGGCGTCGTTTTCGACGTGGACGCCCTCGAAGCCGCGCCGATCCGTGAGGAAGTCGAGTATGGCGGTGTCCGCGTGCGCACGACTGCCACCATTGCAGGCGCCCGCATTCCCATCCAGGTGGACATAGGCTTCGGTGATGCGGTCACGCCTGTGCCAGTCGACATAGAATACCCGTCGTTACTCGACGCGCCTGCGCCGCACCTGCGAGCCTATCCGGTTGCGGCCGTGGTTGCGGAGAAATTCGAGGCTATGGTGACGCTCGGCATGGCGAATAGTCGGTTGAAGGATTTCTACGATCTCTGGCTGATCGCGGAGACCTTCGAGCTTGAGCGGTCCGCGCTCACAGAGGCGGTGCAGCAGACTTTCACGAGGCGACGGACGGATATTCCAAAAGAGAGCAACGGGTCTCAGCGAAGCCTATGCCGAAGTTTGGGATCGGCAGTGGCTGGCGTTTCTCGGTCGCGAACATATGGCGGCCGCCCCTCTCGAACTGGCCGTGGTTATCGCTGACCTTGCCCGGTTCTTCCTTCCATTGACTGAGTTCGCGGAAGGCAATTGGCACTGGGAGCCGCGCAAGGGGTGGGTCTTGTTGAAGACAGGCCAGGTCCCGAAGGGCAGGACGCCTCCATCGACTCATTGTAGTAATGGTGATCTCGTCTTAATCTGTCCGAAATTCTGCAAATTTCAGACCGTATCTTGGTTTGCCGGCAAGGGCGCATCGTTGAAGAATTCGACGCCGACCGGGCCAATGAGGAAACAGTAATGTATGCGGCTGTACACTGATAATCTCGGAGCGCAGGTGAACTCTGGCATGAGGATTTGACCCGCAGACGGCTTGGTTCATCACGAGGAAAACAGATATGCTGCTGTGTTTGTGCCAAGAATATTGGCGTCACGGCTGCTTACCGGTTGGCCGAAGGTAGGCTAAAGTCAGGCCGCAGCCGCAAACGTATTACGTTTGCTCTCCCAAAATCGCCGCATCGAGATTCAATTGTGTGCAGAATCATGCACTCGCATTTTCACAGTTCCTAAAATAACGGTATCCAAGCGGGGGCCAACGGTGCCGCATGCTGGACCGCGAAGTAAGAAGCGTTGATAAAAGCACATGGACACGCGATTTTTGGAGACCCTGATTGCCGTACTCGAACGGGGCTCAATCGCCGAAGCTGGCCGACACCAGAACCTAAGTGCGGCCGCGGCGTAGGGCGAACGGTCAGACCGACCGAGTTGGGTACAAGCGTCGCCATTGTTCCATCAGCACCGCGCCGATGCCCAGGTTTATCGCCAGCAATGTCATAAAAAATATGAAATTTATTTAATGTATCAGCACGGATATGAATAATCTTTGACGAGTTTCCATATCTGCTTATTAATGGCGATTAGGTTTTCGATGCAATTTTCTATTTTCTTTATTTCAGTACCGTTGATTTCTTCAATCTTTCCATATCGAATTTCGTTTTTTGTATCAAATATTCTCATCAATTGTGTGCTTCCGGCTTCTCCATCCCCGTCAAAGGAATATATGCAGTGGCTGTATTTGTTGCGCAGCTTGGCTTCCTGCGTCATTTTCTCGGTTACCGCCAGTATCTCGCGCCGGCGTTCGGCGGGTGTTTTGGGCAGCTTGGTCAGGCGCTCGACAAGCTCGATGCGGGCTCGTGTGGTGTTCAGCGTCAGGAAAATCACGATTGCGGTCTCTTTGTCGACCTGGGCAAGACCGGCGATGAGATAGATGAGCAGGCTCTCGGTGTTCGTCCAAGTATAGTTCAGCTGGCCGGTGAGCAGCAGTATCTCCTGGAAACGAGGGATGGGTTTGTTCATCGAAAGCGCTCCGGAATGATTGTCATGGCGGCTGCGGCGTCTCTGGAGTTGGCTTTCTCTGCTTCGGTGTTCTTCATTTTTCTACTTATGACCAAAGGACATATATTTCGAGCCGCAACAAAAATTTCCTCTCTCTTCGAGATGAAGGCGCATGAATGGATTTAATCTTCGCCATCATTTATTTTATATTGTAAAATTAATATTGAATACCTCTCAGTATGGGAGATTAAATAGGCCATAGGAGTTAAGCCAAATGGATGCTTACTTCTTTTGGGCCGAAAATCATAAGTTGAAGTGCTGTATTTTGCTTTCCCCTGGAATTGTGGATCGTAGTCTTGTTGTCATGTCGGCATCGAGAGACCAGGAGACGGAATTCTCAGGGCGGCCATGCATAAGCCTGCAAAGACAACGTGTTGGAGGAGATGTGAAGCTGAGCTGCTCGATACAGCGGCTTCATGAACTCTTTTAACTGGAAGGAAATACAACTGACAGCTTTACTTATGATTTTGTAATGCGTTTCCTAAAACTACATCGTTGTAAGCAGAATAGAGCGCGAGAGGACTAGCTCGAATTGGTATCTGTTACTTTTGGTGGCCGAGGCACAAAGTTTCAGTTCCTGGGCGCGGGCGAGAGCTAAGTGCCGGAGCGGTTCGGTTGAACCAGGCGTATTAGCTCAGGCGGAGGCGTGCGGCGCCGTATGTTGTCGTGTGGAGTGGGTCCGCACGTCTCTGTCCGCGATCAGGAGTACCGGAGATCCGAGGGCGTCAGCCCCCGGCATCCGGAACGACGTGCCTGTGTATTCCAGTTGAAACTCAACCGTCCGCGGCAAGCTCAAGACCCCGTAACAGAAGAATGGTGGTCATGCGGCCCGCGGCCTCACTCGAGGACATCGAAATGGCCAACAAGAACAACGGTACTCAACAGCTCGGCGTTCAGCTGCTGGGAGACGACCAGTACAACGTCGCGTTCGACGACATCATCTATGACCCGGGCGATCAAAGCCAGAACCAGGATCAGGGCCAAGGCCAAGGTCAAGGTCAGGGACAAGGCCAGGGGCAGGGCCAAGGACAGGGCCAGGATCAAGGTCAGGGACAAGGCCAGGATCAGGGCCAAGGTCAAGGCCAGGACCAGTATCAGGAAAGCGTGTCTTACAACGACAACGGCAACCTGAATGGTAATGGAAACCTCAATGGCAACGGCAACCTGAACCTCAATGGCAATCTCAACGAAAATTCCAGCACCAACACCAATTCGAATACCAACACCTCGACCACGACGGTCGATGTGGGCGTCAATGTAAACCTTGAAGGTTGGCAGCCCACGGACGACGACTTCGCCGATATCGATATCTATGACGGCTCGTCGGTGGGCAATCTGTTCGTGAATCGCGATGGGGAAATCCATTACAATCCGGGCGACGACATCAGCTTCGACGACATCCTCAACGGTGCCCTGAGCGGCGCCGGCAACGACATGGCTTTCCTCCAGAACCAGGTCGCCGATCTCGAAGACAATGATACGCTCGAGAACGCCTATGTTCAGAACAACGCACCGTTCAACCAGAACGGCGACGCCAATGGCGGTGAAGCCTATGGTGCCGAAGGCATCGATGCCGGCGGTGGCGGCGGCGGTGGCGGCGGTCATGCCAAAGCCAATGGCGGCGATGGCGCATATGGCGGCTACGCCAATGGCGGTCAGACCAACGCCGGACAGGGTATTGGCGGTGCGGCGTCGAGCGGCGCGACCGGCGGTGCCGGAACTGGCGGCGGCGCTGTCGGCGGTACTGCTACCGGCGGCGGAGCAGGTGGCGGAACAGGCGCTGCTGGCGCCAGCGGCACCGGTCTTGGCATTGGCCTTGGCGGCCTCGGTGTCGGCGTAGGCACCGGCGGTGACGGCGCAGGCGGCGACGGAGCAGCCGGCGGCAACGGTGGTGACGGAACAGGCGGCGCTGGCGGTGACGGCACCGGCGGCAACGGCGGTACCGGAACGGGTGGTGCAGGCGGCAATGCCGGCTCGGCAGGTAATGGTGGCAATGGCGCGGCTTCTTCGGCAGCGGATGCTGAAGCTGCTGCTGCAACCCTGGGCGGCGCGGCGGCTGATGCCGCGGCAGCTGCTGCGGCGGCTGCAGGCGGTGCAGGTGGTGCTGCTGGTGACGGCGGCGCAGGCGGCACGGGTACTGGCGGCTCTGGCGCTTCAGGTTCCGGCGGTGCCGGTGGCTGGGGCACAGGTGGTGCCGGTGGTGCCGGCGGAGCCGGCGGCTATGGCGAAGGTGGCGCTGGCACCGGTACGGGTACTGGCGAAGGCACCGGCTACGGTCTCGGCTATGGCCTCGGCGGCAATGGCGGCGCTGGCGGCGCGGCGACGGGTGGTGCGGCCACGGTCGGCGCCGCTACAGGCGGCGCAGGCACCGGCGGTTATGGTCTGAGTTCGGCTCTGGGTGGCGACGGCAATGGCGGTGACGCCACGGGCGGCATGACCTGGGCCGGCGATGGCGGTGCCGGCGGCAATGGCGGCACTGCGACGACCGGATTTGGTGGCGCAGGCGGTGCAGGCGGACAATGGGGTTCCGGAAATGGCGATGACGGTATCGTCAACGGCATCTCGGAAGCTCATGCCGAAGCATCCATCGATCTGACTGCCTTCAACCAGAGCATCGTCATGGGCGCCAATCTGCAGGGAAACACGATCGATATGACCGTGGTTGGTGGGGATCTCACCAGCACCTTCACTGGCGAAGACGTCTAATCACAGACGTCCGCTTCCAGCGGACTTGAACTGAGGTCTGCGCGGGGAGCTTCCCCGCGCAGACTTCCAACAAGAAAAACTGACCGGTCTGGGTGGAATGTTGCCAACAAGGAGGCGAGCGATCCCTCGTGCTTATGGACAAGATTACCGAGACCATCGCGCATTTCATCGGTCTGTTTCAGATCGCGGTGGAAGAGGCGCGTGCGCGCAAGGACTTTGACGAGTTTCAGGCGCAGAGCGCTCATGCACGCGAGCAAAATCAACTCCGCGACGTAGATGCTGAAGGCAAGGCTCCATACGATTTCGTCGGGATGGACCCCGGCCTGCGCTATCAGCCGCTTGCGCCCGCCCTTGCCACTGTGGAGCCGTGGCTGAACCCGCAGTATCCGGCGTTGGACGGTATCGTTCCCGGCGTGGATGCGCTGCCTCGCGACGCTCCCCTGGTGTCGGCAGTGGGCAAGCTTGCGGCTGCGTCACGGGTCGAATTGCAGATCGATCCGCCCGGCTCGCTTGTGGTTCTGATCAATCAGGAAATCAGGCTTTCGGACGACGACTATGTCGGAGCTGGCGGGCACGGGCTTAAATTCAGTCCGGTTTCTGACCACGGCGCTGAACTGGCGGCGTTGTTGCACGGAGCCGCACGGCTCGCGCCATTGGGAGATTTGGACGCGCCGGGCTCGGAAGAGGCAATTGAAGGCTTCATCCTGGGAACCACGACTGCTCTCAAGACCTTCGTAGAGGACCATGCAGACGACGGCGATATGTTTGTCCTCAAGCAGCAGGTGATCGAAGGCACCTATGTCAATGGTGAGATCGCCGCTGATGCGCCCAAGCTGAAAGACCATCTTCCCGATCCTGATGATGACGACGATGAGGCCGAGGACACCGGCACCATTCACTCCGACAGCAGTCTGGGTTCGGTCGAGATCGAGGCCTCTGTTACGCTGGAAGCCGGAAGCAACACGCTGGTCAATTCGGCAGCACTCACCAACAACTGGCTGACCGGACCGGTCATGGCGACGGTTGGAGATTATGTCGAGGTGAACGCGATCATCCAGACCAATGTCTGGAGCGACAGTGATGCGATCGGTTCGTTTGTCAGCGGCTGGACCTTTGATCCCGAGGCTGCGACCGAGGCTTTCAACATCGCGGTATTCGCGCGTGTCGATCCCACTGAGGATACGAATACAGCGGTGGATGCCGGAGGCTTCCCGCAGCATTGGGCCGTTACCAGCATCGAAGGCGATCTGATCTTCATGAACTGGATCGAGCAATTCAGCTTCGTAACGGACGATGATGTGCATGTTCTGTCGTCCTCGGGCGTCAAGACGACGGTGACGACCGGTGACAACACCGCGCTCAACGATGTCTCCCTTACGGAGCTGGGGCTCTACTACGATCTCATCATCGTCGGCGGAAACATCTATGACGCCAATTTCATCCAGCAGATGAATGTCATGCTCGATGACGACCTTGTGGGCGGCGTCAACGGTTTTCACACCACCGGGGATGGCTCGCTTTCTTCCAGCGGCAACCTGCTTTGGAATCAGGCCGGAATAGTCAACGTCGGTGGAGGGGATCGCTTCGCCGCACTCCCTTCGCACTACAAGCAGACGGCGGACAATCTAAAGGTCGGCAACAAACAACTGGACGCCGATATTCTGAACGATCCTGCATTCGCGGGCATCGGCACACTCCGCGTCCTCTATGTCTCGGGCAGTATTTTCGACCTGCAATACATAAAGCAAACCAACATTTTGGGTGATTCCGACGAAGTCGCACTGGCGATGAACGGCATCGAAGACAGCTTCCCCGAAGCGCACTGGAGCATATCGACCGGTTCGAACGCATTGATCAATGTCGCCGAAATCGTGGACCTCGATTCGACCGGCAAGACCTATGTCGGCGGCAACCAGTACTCAGACGAGATCCTGATCCAGGCGGAACTGGTTTCAGCCCATCCCGAACTTGGTGGCAGGGACCCGGACGTATTGGTCAATGAAGCCATCGCCTTCCTTGATGACGATGTCGCGGATCATGGCGACGCTGCATCCTCCACCCTCCAACCTACCCTCGACGCACCGCATGGTGACGTGATGCAGACGATGCTGGCCTGAGCGCGAACTCTGAGGATCGTGATGAAAGATGACAATGATCTCCCATGGCGACCGTTCACCAATGACGAGGGAGAACCCGGGTTCACGAGACAAAGCGAGGCCGGCACGCCAGTTGTCCTTTCACAACGGCTTCACAAGCAGGAGGAGGTCGTTGAGCGGTCTCTGGCCAGGCTCGATGAAATCATAGCGCAGTTGAATGCAGCCTCCGGCATCAAGCGCGCAGATCCTGAACCAACTTCCCATGACCCGTCGCCGTCGGATGAAATAAAGTCTTCCAGCGAGCTCACGCTTTCCGATGATGCGCCGTCCTCTGACGATGCTTCGGCGTCGCTTTCGTTGTCCGAAGCTACTGCGTCTTTGGAAGTTGCTGCGTTGCCGCCGATTGAGGCCGAGGAACAGCAACCGGAAACCGCCCCAATCGAGCCGATCGCCGTCGTCGAGGTTCTGGACCAAGCTGAAGCCGCGGAACCGCAGGCGCTACGAGTACAGCCCGACAGCGCGGAGATTCTGGAGGCGAAACATATTCCGCCCGCCGCACTGACCATCGAGGCTGATCGCGGGCCGCTCAAGGTGGATGCCAAGCCGTCCGGTCCCGGCACTGCGGACAATGGCGGTCGAGGCGGCGGACACTTCCACAAGCGCCTGGGGCCTATCGATTTCGGGAAAAACCTGAAGGCCGGCTTGCAGGCGGTGCGGGGCAATCTTCTCGTCGTGATGATTTTCACGGTTGCCAGCAACATCCTCGTGCTGGCTATTCCGATCTATCTCTTTCAGATTTCGGACCGCGTGTTGACCAGCAGGTCCCTCAACACGCTGGTCATGCTGACGGCTGTCATCGTAGGCGCCGTTTTGCTGCAGGCGATGTTCGATGCGATCCGCCGCTTCATACTGATGCGAACAGCAGTTGAGATCGCAGTACAGCTCGGCGCACCGATCCTGAGTGCCGCGGCGCGTGCAGCACTTCACAGCAACGGCCGCGAATACCAGACGCTTGGCGATCTTCAGCAGCTTCGTTCGTTCCTCGTGTCGGGAACGTTGCTGTCCTTCCTGGACGCACCGATGGTTCCGTTCTTCATCCTGGCGGTGTTTCTCGTCCATCCGCATCTCGGCTTCATCGTATGCGGATCGGCGATCGTCCTGCTGGGGATCACCATGATCAACCAGCGGGCGACCGCGGGACCTTTTGCCGAAGCCAACGTTCATCAGAGCAAGGCGAACCTGCATCTGGATTCGATGTCGCGCAACTCGCAGATCATCAACGCGCTGGCGATGATACCGGAGGCTGTCCGCATCTGGGGCCGGGATACCGCCGGTTCGCTCAGGGCCCAGGTGATCGCGCAGGACCGCAACATCGTTTCGGCGGCGACATCCAAGGCCTCACGACTTCTGACGCAGGTCGCATTGCTCGGCTGGGGTGCGTTTCTGGCCATCGAAGGAGAGATCACCGGCGGCATGGTCATTGCCGCGTCGATCATCGCGGGCAGGGCGCTCGCTCCGATCGAAGGCGCGATCGAAGGCTGGAACCAGTTCATCCTGTCGCGCTCCGCCTATGGGCGTATCGCAGCACTGCTCCAGACGTCTCCGCTCAATTTCGAGCGTCTCAACCTGCCGCGCCCCGAAGGGCGTCTCGATGTCGAGCGCCTGCTGTTCGTGCCGCAGGGAACCAAGCGGGTGGTTCTGAACGGCATCACCTTCTCGCTTGCGCCGGGAGACTCGCTGGCCATCATCGGCAATTCGGGCGCCGGCAAGACGACACTGGGCAAGATGCTCGTTGGCTCGATCCTGCCTACTTCCGGCAATGTGCGGCTTGACCTGATGGATTTGCGCAACTGGGACCAGCGGCAATTCGGCGAGAACATCGGCTATCTGCCGCAGGACGTTCAGCTGTTCCCGGCCACGATCAAGCAGAATATCGCGCGCATGCGCGACGATGCCACCGACGCCGACATCTATCAGGCAGCGATGCTCGCCGACGTTCATGAGATGATCGCGACATTCCCGCAAGGGTATGAAACCTTCGTCGCTGCCGACGGCGCGCCGCTTTCCGGCGGCCAGAAGCAGCGTATTGCGCTGGCCCGCGCGTTTTTCGGCAACCCTCGCATGGTCATCCTCGATGAGCCGAACTCCAATCTCGATAGCGCCGGCGACGCCGCGCTTGCGCGAGCGCTGGCCCATGCCAAGCGGGAAAAGATCACGGTCATAACGATCACTCAGCGGCCGGCCCTGCTTCGAAGCGTCGACAAGATCCTCCTGCTCACCAATGGCACCGTCTCCATGTTCGGCTTGCGCCAGGAGGTTCTGCAGGCCTTGGCTGCGCGCGGCATGGGACCGAACGCCGGCGGCCCGCTGGCCAGGCAATTCGAATGAACGGGATCTATCGATGACCGATGTCGCTGCCCACAACAGCCCGGAATGGTACGCGGACGTTCCGCGCTCGATCCGCAAACAAACGCTTGCCGGGCTTGCGCTGCTGGCCCTGTGTTTCGGAGGGTTTGGAACATGGGCGACAACGGCGCCGCTCGCGGCCGCGGTGATAACGCAGGGAAGCTTCGTCGCAACTGGTCAGAACAAGATCGTCCAGCATCTGGAAGGCGGCATCATCAAGGAGCTGCTGGTCAGCGAGGGCGATGTGGTGAAAGTGAACCAGCCGCTGCTGAGGCTGGATGAGACGGCGGCTCGCGTCAATGAACGGCAGTTTTTTCTGCGCCGGTTGCGGCTTGAGGGGATTGTCGCGCGGCTGTCGGCCGAGGCCGCTGGCATGACGAAGGTGAGCTTTCCCAAAATCATGCAGGAGAACCGGGCCGAGGAGGACGTTGCCGCGATCATGGCAAGTCAGGAACTCAACTTTCAAGCTTCGCGGGGCAAGCTCGACAGTGAGATCGGACTTCTCGACCAGAACATAAAGGCGCTTGAATTTCGCGCGACTGGCTATCAGCAGCAATGGGATTCGATGGAGCGCCAGCTCAGCCTTCTCAACGAGGAATACACCGGCAAGAAAATTCTTTCCGATCAAGGGCTTCTGCGCAAGACGGAGCTGAAGGCCGTTCAGCGCGCGATGGCGGACGCGGAAGGTCAGATGGGCCGGCTTGCGGCGGAAGTTTCGGAAACCAATGCACAGATCACCAAGCACCATCAGCAGGTGGTGCAGACCATCGCCGCATACAAACAGGCGGCGCTTGACGAGTTGCAAAGCGTCGAGGCGGAGCGTGACAGCGTTCGGCAGCAATCCCACGAGGCTGAGAACGTTCTTGATCGGGCCACGATCCACGCGCCGGTGGCTGGTACGGTAGTCCGCATGCTCTACCATACGTCGGGCGGTGTCATCGAAAGCGGAAAGAGCATCCTGGAGATATTGCCGGCCGATGTTCCTCTCGTCATAGAAACACAGGTTCCGCGCACCGAGATCGACACTGTCAGGGTTGGACAGAAAGCCACCATTCAACTGATCGCACTCAATCGCCGCACGACGCCGGTGCTGAACGGCGAGGTCTACTACGTCTCGGCGGATTCCTTGCCGGATACCAGCGGCGATCAAAACCGTGAAGTCTACCTGGCCCGCGTCAAACTTGCCGTCAGCGAATTGTCGAGGGTCCCCGGATTCTCTCCTACGCCGGGTATGCCCGTGGAAATAATGATTCAGACTGCCGAGCGGACGTTTTTCTCCTATCTCGCCAAGCCGGTCACCGACAGCATGTCTCGCGCTTTCATGGAACAGTGAGACAGGGATCGTCGGCAGAGCAACGAATTGCGATGTTCGTTACTCTCCTTCGTTGGTGGCTTTGTCGCGCAGCACCAACCGGCAGATCGCGGCAATCTGATTACATAGATTAGGGTCGCCACATTCGATTTGCGGTATTTCCTATGGTCGCTCAATGCGCGCCGTTTGGTCCCGGGGCGAAAACGCATTCGGCATCCAATGCCAGCGGGTCTTTTGAAGAAGCTGTTGGCAATATTTTGCAAGACCACGTTGTGAGGGCAACCGGCCGGAAGGCCGATGAACCGCTGTTCAATGGGAGTTTGCAGTGAATTATCTTTGCGCTTCTGTTTTCTGTTTGATGCTGGGTACTGCAGTCGCATCGGCCGGTGCCATGCACGATGCAGTCAGAGACGGTGATGTCGAACGCACGAAACAACTGCTGGATCAGGGCGCCGACGTCGCAGAACTCGATACAGCGGGCGAACCGGCGTTGCTGATTGCGTCGCTGGCCGGTCATGCCGAAATTGTCGCCCTCCTGCTGGAAAACGGATCCGATATTCACATTCGCAACAAAGGCGGACTGACTGCGCTGCACGCAGCAGCTTATGGGGGAAGCCTCGAGGTCGTTGAACTGCTGGTGGCAAAGGGTGCGCCAGTCAACGACGCAAAGAATTTCTACCATATGTCCGCTCTGCATGCCGCAGCCGAAGAAGGCCACGCGGACGTTGTCGCATTCCTGTTGGCCAACAAGGCAGAGATCGAAGCGAAGGAAAGGAACGGCTATACGCCTCTAACCCAAGCTGGATGGCGCGAGCATTGGGATGCCGCAAGCCTGCTGATGAAAGCGGGTGCTTCCTGCCAGAAAGCCGATCTTGTCGGCAAATGGCTTTATGAGGAATGCACCAAGCGAAAATGACGTCCGGTTGCGGCAAGGCTCTGCCCGGAAAACGGAGGAATTGGCATGTTTAATCATAGGTGGAAACGAGCGGTTCGGATTGCCGCGGCCGCAAGTGCCGCTTCAGTCCTGCTCTCGTTCGCCCAGACCGCTGTGGCCGAAGATTTTGTCAACACTGGCTACTTCGGTGACGTTGCAATCAAGGGTTACGACCCTGTTGCCTATTTCACCCAGAACCAGGCCGTGGAAGGGTCTGCAAAATATTCCTACCACTGGCTGGGCGCGACCTGGCATTTCGCGAGTGCTGAAAATCGCGATCTTTTCGAAAAGGAGCCAGCCAAATATGCCCCGCAATACGGTGGCTATTGCGCCGACGGCGTCTCGTTTGGAACGGTCACGACCAATATAGACCCGAAAGCCTGGCGGATCATCGAAGGCAAGCTCTATATAAGCTATGATCCAGGGGCAGCCGACGGTTTTGAAAAGAACCCAACCAAGGTTGTCGACTCACAGAAACACTGGTCAGAGGTCGAGAACACGCTGGTTTCTGAAAAGCTGGAGAAGAACTGGCAGCAGTCCCCCAATTGACGCCGGACACCGCGACCGCCTGTCACTGGCCAAGAGAAAAGTACATTAGAGCCCGGGGCGTGACGTGAACATATTCGGCGTCACGCTGCTCCTGGCTCGTGTTGCGGTAGACGTACCCGCACACCATGCGATCCAGGAAATAGCCGGTGAACTTCTCGCAGAGACGGTTGTCCCGAACCTCTATGATACCGGTGATGTTCGTGTTGGCGCTACGATAGGCGGTGTTTCCGGCTTTGTCGAAATACTGGATGAATTCGGTGCCGTTCTTGTGCCGTCCGGTCCACGTCTTGTCGGTCACAAAGCTGCGAAGTTCCGTACCGCCGACCTGGTCGCTCTCTGCTCCCTTAAACCCGAACGGCCATTCGGGAACGCCTGCCGCCCTCAGACCAGTCAGATGATGGCTAAGATCGTCCTTGCGCCAGTAATCATACAGGTAGCCGTAATAGGTCAGATTGCTGTCCGGAAACAGTTTGAGCAATTCCAGCGCCTCCTGCTCTCCGCGCTTTTGGTCGCCCTGGTCGACATAGGCTGCGGCCAGATATTCCCGCGCTGGTTCTACATTGGGCAGCGCATCGCGCGCAGATTCGATCAGGGGGATCGCCCGCCCGTTTTCGTGCGCTGTATAGAAGACAACGCCCGCCAGCAACTGGAAGCTCGGCGGCGGTGAAGGATCGAGGCGCAAGGCCTTGTCCATTTCCGTGACTGCCTGTTCGCGGCTGCCGGTGTGAGCCAGAATCAGGGCCAGGTTGCCGAATGCCTCCGCATCGCTCGGCTGGGCGGCCACCGCCCGGTTCGCGGAATCTCTCGCCTCCGCCCCCCGGCCGTCGACCAGTTGAAGCAGCGCCAGGACCGTATGGGCACGGGCATTGTTGGGATCCAGCTTCAAGGCTTGCCCGGCGGCGTCATAGGCTATCTTTCGCGCCACCGCAGCCGACCAGAGATAATTGTAGTCGTTGCGCCAGACGTCTACGGCGATCCGGGCGATACCGGCATGTGCGTCGGCAAATCCGGGATCCAGATCGATCGCCTTCTGGTAGTAGGACAGTGTCCGACGATAGGTCTCGACGTCGCTGTAAAGAAAGCCCTCCTGCTCAGCGCGCAAAAAGTAGTCGTAGGCTTCCAGATTATCGGTGGGAATTCGCGCCAGTTGATCGCGCTCGCCTTCGCTCAGCTTGACGGCCAGTGCCGAAATGATCTTGCTGATGACGTCGTCCTGAACCGCAAAAAGATCCGTGTACTGGCGATCATAGCGCTCGGCCCAAAGTGAGAGCCCGGTGAGCGCGTCGATCAGCTTGACGTTGATCCGCAGCCTTGACGTGGCCCTTTGCAGCGTGCCTTCCAAGACGTAGTGAACGCCGAGCTCCGCGGCCACATCCTGGATCTTGCCGTCCGTAGCCTGAACCGCAAAAACAGAATGACGCGCAATCACAAACAGGCCGGAAACCTTCGACAATTCTGTTATGAGGTCGTCTGTCAGGCCCTCCGCAAGGTGATCATGCTGTGTGTCGCCGCTGACATTGATAAAGGGCAGTACGGCGATTGAAGGCTTGTCCGGCAGCGGATAAGCGAACCGCTCGGTCTGCTTCGACGGTTGTGTGAGCGTCCACGGTTGCCACCAGAGCGCGGCGCCCGCAACAGCAAGCAGCAGGAAGGCAACCGTAACGGCCGCTTTGTTGCGGCTCGTCAAAACAGCAGACGTTTCGGGGGCGATCGGGGTTGCCAGGGCCGCCGCCTTGTCGTCGAGCAGAACCCGATAGACCGTTACTGGCTCAGCGATGTTTTTGACCTGCTTTTCGCCGAGATGTTCGAAGATAAGATCGAGCTTGCCCCGGACTTGCTCAAAGGCCGAACCGGACAGGCATATCCCTCCGGGATCGGCCAGTTCCTGAAGCCGCGCCGCGACGTTCACACCATCGCCGAATACGTCTCCGTCATCGGGGATAATATCGCCGATGTTGATGCCGATCCTGTAGCGATATTGCCTGTCTTCAGGGACCTCGGCGTTCTCTTCGCGAAGCGCCAATTGCATTTCGACCGCGAAGCAGACCGAATCGACCACACTGGCGAACTCTATGAGCGCACCATCACCCGTAAACTTGAAAATGCGACCGTGATATTGGCCCGCCCGAGGATTGAAGAGCCTTCTGCGGTGCCGCCGTTGAGCCGCTAAGGTGCCCCGCTCGTCCGCGCCCATAAGGCGAGAATAGCCAACCATGTCGAAGGCAAGGACCGCGGCCAGCCGACGTTCCATGCTTGATCTCCCTTAGGAAGAGATTATCCGAGGGTTGGTGGAAAATCCACACAGTCGATCAAGAACGTTGGCTCCAAACTGGTTTTCGTCGACGCAATAACAAGATTCATCTTGCTGGGTCCGAAGATTGCTTTCACTGGTGACCTCGACTTCGAGGGCTATCGCGTAATCTGGGTAGTCTCAATCACCTTCGCGCCAAGCGTGTGGTGAAGGCGTATCGTCTCCGCGCAGTCCGCCCGACAGCGGCCGGTCAGCATACAGCCCATTTCAGTCGTTCAATGATACGCGTTTCCGATATCAGCTTAGAGGCACGACTCTGACTTCGGTTCGAAATGGAAACCATGCTATTGCGTTGTCGTATGCGTGCTTTGTGCCCGAAAGGCCGCATAAGATGCAGCGCGGGACTCAGAATGGTTACTGCGAACAATGCTGGATGCTGCGTTCTCTTCGGAATTCAATGTCAACGGCCGGTTTATCACGGCAGAAGTGCGGCGTCGCCGTTATTGGTATTTTGATCTTCCGGACGGTGAGGGCAGCAAGAAACGGACATATGTCGGCCCTGTCGATGACCCTGAGATCACAAAGCGGGTCGAAAACTTCAAGGATTTAAAGGCTGATATCCGCGAAAGGCGGAAACTGGTCTCAACACTTGTACGTGAGGCATATCTACCGCGGCCAGAAGGAAAGACTGGCGACATCGTTCAAGCGCTCGCTGCAGCCGGGTTCTTCAGACTTCGAGGGGTCCTGGTCGGCACCGTTGCCTATCAGTGCTACCCGGCTGTCCTTGGTGTCCGCCTCCCTAGTGCATCAATGGTTACCGGAGATGCCGACTTCGCACAGTTTCATTCGATCTCCGTGGCTGTCGGAGATCAAATGCCGCCCGTGCTGGAAACGCTGAGGACAGTCGATCCGACTTTCCGGGAGATCCCGCATCAGGCTGACAGTCGTTTCACGACGCAGTTTTCAACACGTTCCGGCTACAAGGTCGAATTCCTGACCCCGAATACGGGATCAGACAATTATGGTGGCCGCCCTACTCCAATGCCAGCGCTCGGAGGTGCCTCGGCGCAACCATTGCGTTTCCTCGATTATCTTACCTATCAGCCGATCCGGGCAGTTCTGCTGCACGGAGCAGAAGTACCCGTGAACATCCCTTCACCCGAAAGGTATGCAATCCACAAACTCATTATTGCCAGCCGTCGACGGACGGACAACGACGGTACGGCCAAGAGCCGCAAGGATCGGGCGCAGGCTGCAACCATTATGGAAGTCATGATTGAGCAACGGCAATCGGAAGACCTGGCAGATGGGTTCATGGAAGCCTGCGATCGCGGCACTGCGTGGCAGGAAGCGATTCGTAAAAGCATGTCGCAGATCGACGATAATATTCGCGAAAAAATTCAGTCTGCGCTTGCCAGTGGCATTCGGAAACTAGAGCGGAATCCTGCCGAATACGGTCTTGTATAGGTAACCACGGTACCAAACGATAGATGATGGCCACGCCTGAGACCTCCGTGCAGTGACAAAGGATGGCTGACCCTGCGGCCACATGTTGCGACATAGGCACCCTGCAGACTGCGATCTCCGGGTGAGCCGCATGAAATCAAGACGGTTCCGGGTTGCGCGGCGCCCTGCAGAAATAACTCGAGCGCCTGATCAAAATAGCACTCTTCTTCTGCGAGATCGGAAAAGCGGCGCTCCCCCAGCATGGTCCGCTTGGGCCTGCTTCACCAAGACTGTGAAGCGGATCATTATCGGATCTTGGGGTGCCGGCGTCGGTTGTACGCCCCCAAATGCCACAGCCTCTCCCAACGTGACCCGATTGAGAGCAATCATCTGTGGCCTCAGATTGATCGAAAGCAGCGTTCTCGCGAAGCGTCGAAGCCGTTGCGACGATGTTCCGCCGGCGCTCATGATTTCATCCAGTTCACCGAGCACCTGCGACTGCAAGCCGTCCATCAGCACCTTGAACAGGGCTGTCTTGGACGGATAGCGACGGTAAATGGTATCTTTGCCGGCGCCACAGGCGGCAGCCACCTGCTCCATCGAGGTGCCGCGAACCCTTGTGATGCGAAGAGTCCAGCCGCCGTATCAAGAATTCGCCGATTGAGCTCTTCAACCGCGCGCTTGGACGGACGCCCGCCTTTCGCTCGTTCGGTGCCGGAGAGTTGCTTGCCATTTTTAGACGGCGGGCCGGAGGATTTGGGTTCTCGATCGGGGCGGATTGATCAGAACGAGAAGAGGTGTTAGTGATTTTGTACCTACATAGCGGACAAAACCATGCACGAATCCGTCGGAATCGCTGGGAGGATCGATCGATCCTCACCTGAGCCTTACTATCTTCAGCTGTCGAGGCTTGTGGAAGCGCAAATTGAGTCGGGGCGGTTCGGCCCCGGCGACCGGCTGCCGAGCGAAACCGAACTTTGCCGCAGCTTCGATCTGGCTCGTTCGACCGTCCGCGAGACGCTTCGCAGCCTGCAGGATCGCGGCATCGTCAGGATGGTGCCGCGTCGTGGCGCCTTCGTGGCGAGCCCCAAGTCGTCCGGGTGGCTGTTGCAGGTGGCGGAAGGCTTCTTTGAAGGCAAGGTCGATCATGAGCACGAGAGCGTGGAAACGCGGGTTCTGTTCTCCGACCTGCGCCCTGCGCCGCGCGAGGTTTGCCAATCGCTTGGCCTGGCCGCCGGCGAGAAGGTTTATGAGCTGCGTCGCGAGCGTCGTCTCGACGGCAAGATGGCTATGTATTCGATCAACTATCTGCTGCCGGACCTGAAGCCCATCGTGGAGGCCAGCGAGGTCATGCAGAACCGCGGCTCCCTCAACAAGGTGCTGCGCGAGGCGGGCTACCGGGTCTATGGCGCGCGGCGTAACGTCGAGGCGGTGGCTGCAAGCGAGGAGCAGGCGGAGCGGCTTGGTGTCAAGCGCGGTGCGCCACTGCTGCTGGTCACCTCGGAATCGTGGGGGCTGGATGAGCGCGTTTTCGATTACTACACCTCATGGCTGCGCAGCGATGTGGTGAAAGTAAGCGTCGTGGCGAAGGCCGCCGACGGCTGACCTTGCGGCGCTTCGTGCAGGCGAGGCGTCCAAATTTCATATCTGGCCGGTAAGGCCGCCCGACCAATCTGGTTCGGCGGAACAAGCGGTCGTGTCTTTTATCTGGAGGAAAGCATGAAACTCTTTGAACTCAACGGCGACATTGCCTTCGTAACCGGTGCGGGGAGCGGCATTGGCCAGAGCATTGCACTCGGCATGGCCGAGGCAGGAGCCGACGTGGCGCTGTTTGGTCGCGAAAGCAAAGCGAGTGGACTCGCCGAAACGGCCAGAAAGATCACCGCCATGGGCCGCCGGGCCCTGGTGGTGAGCGGGTCGGTGACCGAGAAGGACGATATCAACCGTGCAATCGACCAGGTGGAGGCCGAACTCGGCCCGATAACGATTGCGGTCAACAACGCCGGTGTTGCATTCGCTGAGAAGGCTGAGAACCTGACGCTCGAACAATGGCACCGCCTCTATGATGTCAATGTCGTCGGCGTCTTCCTTTGCTGCCAGGCCGAAGGCAGGGTGATGCTGCCTCGGGGCAAGGGCACGATCATCAACATCGCGTCGATCTCGGGCACCATCGTCAATCGCGGCATCAACCAGGTCCATTACAACTCGTCCAAGTCGGCTGTGATCCAGATGTCGAAGAGCCTTGCCATGGAATGGGCCGACCGCGGCATTCGCGTCAACGTCATCAGCCCGGGCTACACCCGCACGCCGATGAACATCCGCCCCGAGGTTGCCGACCAGATGAAGATATTCGAAGGCGACACGCCGATGCAGCGCTCCGCGAGCCCGGATGAGATGATCGGCCCGGCTGTGTTTCTCGCATCGCAGGCGTCCTCCTTCGTCACCGGCATCGATCTGATCGTCGACGGCGGCTTCATCGTCTGGTGATGGGGAGCCGAACTGCCCGGAGTCACAAAATTGTTGAGTCATACTTGCGGGTTTAAAGTACGTCTGGTAGGTCTTGTACCTACAAGATGGACAACAGCCGGCGGGAGGTTCGGCTCGATGCTCAGGTCCGGCTTGTGGTGGAGGAGTGCAGCATCAAGACGCGCGGCCGGCTTCGTCCGGGGCGGCCCCTTGGCCCGCGCGTGCCCGCAGGCTTCGCCCGATTTTATGCTGTGGTCTCAAGGCGCATTCGGCGCCCAAGTGGAGGAACTATGCTAAACTGGAAAACGGGTGTCACTGCGGCGTTGCTCGCTGCTGGTCTCGCCTTTGGCGCGCAGGCGCAGGAATACAAGCAGGTCGATCTGGTGAAGCCGATCGATAAGAAGCTCACCTTCATCTTCATCCCGAAACTCATTCATCCCTGGTACGAAGAGCTGGAGAACGGCGTGAAGTTCGCCGTGGAGGAATACAAGAAGGCCGGCATCGAGATCGCGTATGTCTGGGACGCTCCGCCCCAGGCTGACGTTGATGAGCACAACCGCCGCATAGAGACCGATATTGGCCGCGCACCGGACGGCCTCGCCGTATCCTGCCTTGACCCGGCGACGAACATCTCCCTCATCGATGAAGCGATCGCAAACAAGCTCAATGTGATCACTTTCGACACCGCCTGCGACCCGAAATACCCGTTTGTCGGTCACCGGCTCGACGAGCAGGATGGTCGCGACCTCGCGAACTTCCTGGCAGACAAGCTCGGCGGCAAGGGCAAGGTCGGCATTCTTTCCGGCAGCCTGACGGCGCCGAACCATGTTGCCCGTGTCGTCGGCTTCAAGGACGAGATGGCCAAGAAGCATCCCGATATCCAGATCGTCTTCGAACAGCCTGATAATGACAGCCTGGAAACTGCCGTCACGCTGACCGAGAACGCATTGCAGGCCAATCCGGATCTTGCCGGCATGTTCGGCGCCAATGCTTCGGCTCCGATCGGCGCAGGCCGTGCCGTTCAGGCAGCCAACTTGACGGGCAAGACTCTCGTCGTCGGCATGGACGCCTTGCCGGAAACCGTTCAGCTGATCCAGGACGGTGTCGTCGTTGGCGTGAAGTCGCAGCGTCAGTGGGAAATCGGATACTGGGCGGTGAAGTATCTGGTCGCCATGAACCAGAACCACACCATTCCGATGGATCACCCGACCGGTTCGGTTGTGATGACCAAGGAAACCTTCTCCAAGTAATGCTGTTCGTTTCTCCCAGGAGCGGCCGGCCGGGGCCGATTGTCCCGGCCGGCCGGATCTGAATGACCACTGGTAGTTCAATGCTCGTCTCTCAGCTCGAAGTTCGCAACGTTTCGAAGACCTTCGGCTCGGTCGTCGCGCTCCGTGACGTATCGTTGACCGCCAAGGCTGGCGAAGTTCATGCCGTGATCGGCGAGAACGGTGCCGGCAAGTCGACGCTGATGAACATCATCTGCGGCAACCATTCCGTCAGTAGCGGCGAGATCCGCGTGGACGGAAAGGCCGTGCGTTTCGGCTCTCCCATGGAAGCGCAGCATATGGGCATCGCCATCGCGCCGCAGGAAATCCTGCTCGCTCCCGCCCTGTCCGTCGCCGAGAACGTGATGCTGGGGCGCCAGCGTGCGACCGGCGGTGTCGTCAGCTGGAAGGCGACGCGCGCTGAGGCCATCAGGCATCTGCAAGCGCTCGACCCCGACATCGATCCGGATGCCAGGGCTGGCGACGTGACCGTCGCGCAGCAGCAGCTCGTGCAGATCGCGCGCGCCACTGCAACCGGCGCGCGGCTGCTGATCTTCGACGAACCGACCGCCGCGCTGACGCTGAAGGAATCGGCCCGTCTCTTTGACTTCATCAAACGCTTCCGCAGCGAAGGTGGCCTGATCCTCTACATCTCGCACCGGCTTGGCGAGATCCTGGAACTCTCCGACCGTATCACCGTGCTGCGGGACGGGCGGTTCGTGACCGAGCTGGACCCGGCAAAGACCAGCAAGGACGAAATGATCCAGGCCATGGCCGGCCGCGAAGTCGCCGACCTCGATCTGCGTCACCAGATTCCGGCAAAAATTTCTGACGAGATCGTCCTGAAGGTCGAAGGCCTGAGCCGCCGCGACGAGTTCGACAACATCTCGTTCGACCTGAAGCGTGGCGAGATCCTCGCCATTGGCGGGCTGATCGGTTCGGGCCGCTCTGAAATGGCGCGCTGCCTGTTTGGCGACAAGCCGCGAGACGCCGGACGGGTCGAGGTGTTCGGCAAGGTCGAGAATTTCTCCGCACCCGCTGACGCGATCCGTGCCGGGCTGGTTTATCTGCCCGAAGAGCGCAAGCATGATGGCATCTTTCCGCAGCTGAGCGTGGCTGAGAACATCGCGATGCCGAACCTCGGTGCCTTCGCGAACTGGACCGGCATAAGCTGGCTGAAGGTTGTCGGCGCGGCGGAGGAATATATCCGCAGCATCCCGATCAAGGTGAACTCGCCGCACCAGCTGATCTCGAACCTGTCCGGCGGCAATCAGCAGAAGGCGATCTTGTCGCGCTGGCTGATGAGCCACTGCCGCATCCTCATTCTCGACGAGCCGACGCGTGGTATCGACGTCAACGCCAAGCGCGAGATCCAGAAACTGCTGCGCGAACTTGCGCAGGGCGGCCTGTCGGTCGTCTACATATCGTCCGAACTCCAAGAAATCATCGACGTATCCGACCGCGTCGTGCTGATGCACGAGGGGAAGGTGCGCGGCATCGTGCCGACCGAAGGCGCGACGCAGGAAAGCCTGCTTGCCGTGGCGATGAGCTGATACGGGAATCGAAATCACATGAGCCAATCGCAAAGTAATTTCGCAAGACTGTCGAGCATGATAGGCCGCTTCGAGGCCATCGGCATCGTGGCAGCACTTCTGCTGTTATGCGTCTTCCTGACGCTATCGGTCGACACTTTCGCAACCAGCTACAACATGACCGTGGTGATCCGGCAGGCCTCATTCGTCGGCATCATTGCGCTCGGCCAAACGCTGGTGCTGCTGATAGGCGGTATCGATCTTTCGGTCGGCGCGGGAGCGGGCCTGTCTGCGATCTTCGGCGCGCTGCTTCTAACCTCGCTCGGCGTGCATCCCTATCTCGTCATTCCGCTGACCTGCCTGTTTGGCTTCGCGCTCGGCACGATCAACGGGGCGCTCGTCGCCTATGCCCGGCTGAACCCGTTCATCGTCACGCTGGCCTCCTGGGAGATTTTCGCCGGCGCGACGCTGGTAATCACCCAGGGCAACCCGATCCGTCCGCTGGGGCCAGTGTTCGGATGGTTCGGCAAAGGAGACATTTTCGGCGTTCCGGTGCCCGTCCTGATCTTCATCCTGCTCGCGATCGTGCTTGCTTTCGTGCTCAATCGCACCCGCTTCGGCCGCAACATCTATGCAATCGGCGGCAATCGCCCTGCAGCCGTCCTGGTCGGCATTCCGGTCAAGCGCATCGAGATGCTGGTGTTTGGCCTGTCGGGTATGCTGGCGGCGCTCGCCGGCATCCTCTACGCCAGTCGCCTGGATTCCGGTCAGCCGTCAGTCGGTGAGGGTTGGCTGATGCCTGCCATCACGGCCTCGATCATCGGTGGCGTGTCGCTGCGCGGCGGCCAGGGCACGATCTCCGGCACCGTTGCCGGCGCGCTGCTCATGGCAGTGCTGGGTAACGGCATCGTGCTTCTTAATATTTCCGGCTACTGGCAGCGCGTCATCGTCGGCGTGGTCGTGCTCGTCGCCATTCTCATTGATCTGCTGCGGCGCAAGCGCTAGCGCCGCGAAGGAACCCAGGATGTATCTTTCGGCAGCCATAGAGACTAGTCACGTCACATCATGTACGTACAATACGGACACGATGCCTAACGCCGGACAGAATGGAAGGAGAAACGGATGACCGCACTCGATACGCTTTTCGACGGTGCAAAAACCATGAGGGCGATCCGCATTACCGAGGATCACGCCATCGATGTGATCGAGGCACGGGTACCTGCGCTCAAGCAGGGCGAGATCCTGGTTCGGCCGCGCGCCTGCGGCATCTGCGGCACCGATCTGCACATCCTGCATCACGGCTTTCCCGGCACTTGCTATCCGGTCACACCGGGCCATGAGTTTTCGGGCCACGTGGTCGCTGTCGGGCAGGGCACGAAGGGCGTCCGTGAAGGCGACTTTGTCGCGGTTGATCCGAACGTGGTCTGCGGCGAGTGCCGCTGGTGCCGGGCCGGCCGGCCCAATTTGTGCCTTCACCTCAGCCCGATAGGGGTTGGCCGCGCCGGTGCGGCAGCGGAATATGTGGCGGTTCCGGCCAGGAACGCCTTCGCCGTCAATGAGAAAATCGGTGCCGGCGTCGCCGCGCTGATCGAGCCGCTGGCCTGCGCGATTCATGCGGTCGAGACCGCCGGACGGTTGCGCGATCGCCGTGTCCTCGTGCTTGGCGGCGGCACGATGGGAATGCTGATCGCGCTGGCATCGCGAAAGATGGGCGCAGGCGAAATCACGCTGGCAGATCCGGTCGCCACCAAGCGCGCCATCGCAACCCGTATCGGGATCGACAAGGCGGTCGACCCGTCAGCACTGGGCGATGAATTGTTCGATGTGGTGTTCGAGGCGGCGGGCGCTGTCCCTGCGCTGAAACAGGCACTCACCTGCGTCGACAAGACTGGCACGCTCGTTCAGGTCGGCGTCCACGACGTGGACGTCACCGTGCCGATCAACCCCTTCAATGTCTACGAGCAGGAGATCACGATCGTCGGTTCCAACTCGTTGGCCGACAAGTTCGCCGCCGCTACCGAACTGATGCCTGACCTCCAAAAAGAGGCGGAAACCCTGATTGGCGAGCCTTTCAACATCTGGGATTTCGCCGCCGCCGTCGAGAGCATGGCGGCTGGCCATGCAATCAAGACCCAGCTCGTCTTCGACTGAACCTCCCAAGACCATTCCAACACGACCCACAACAGGAGTTACCCGTGGCTAACCGTTACTCGACCAACTACCGGATGAACCGGATTTTCAGCGATGACCGCGCAGCACTCATCGTCCCTATCGACCACGGCCTGGTATGGGGTCGCGTCGAGGCGCTGGAAGCGCCGGTGAAGGTGATGAAGCGCTTCCTGAAGGAAGACGTCACCGGCTTCATGGTCTCGACCGGCATCGTCAAGCAGTCCGAAGTCATGCTGGCCAAGGCGCCGGCCATGGCCCGTGTTCTGGCGATCGATGCGTTCTGGCCGACCTCGGCTGTCGAGACCGGCACCGGCACGCTGGTTGCGAGCGTCGAGGACGCAGCCCGGCTCGGCGTAGACTGCGTAAAGCTGCTCCTGCCGTGGAACGTCACCGACGCGGAGAAGGTGCTATACTGCCAGCGCATCGGTATCGTCGTCTCCGAAGCTTCCAAGTGGCACATCCCGGTCATGGTGGAGCCGGTATTCCTCAACACGCCGCGCTCGCCCGAGATCATCGAGAAGGAACTGGAGGTTGCGCGCGTTGGGTACGACCTGGGAGCCGACATCATCAAGATCACCTTCCCGGGCCCTGACGCGACCGCCAAGCTGGTCGATGAATTGGACATTCCGATCGTCGTTGCCGGCGGTCCGCTCTCGGGCGATGCCGCATCGACCATTAAGGACATCAAGGATGCAATCTCTGCCGGTGCCCAGGGCGTCGTTGTCGGCCGAAAGATCTGGCAGCGGCCGGAAGCCGAGGCGGCCGAACTGATAGCTGAGGTGGCGAAGATCACCCGCGAAAACTACACCCGTCACTGGTAAGACCGAGCCATGGGCGATCTCTTCTGCGGCATCGATATCGGCACGACCAATCTCAAGGTTGCGTTGGTCGACGGCGCGGAAGGGCGCACCCTGTGGCTGGACACGGTGGCAACGCCGCGCGCGTCGGACGGGATCGGTCCCGTGACCGACGCGCCGGCGTTGCTTCGTCATATCGAAGAGATGATCATGCGCGGCTGGCGCGCGGTCGGCCGCGGACAGCCAATTGCAGCCATTGCCTGCGCCGGGATCGGCGAGGATGGCATTGGTCTCGACGCGTCGCTCGCGCCGACCGGCCATGCCATTCCGTGGTTCGATTTTCGGGCTGAAGCGGAGGCTGCGGAACTGCGTGCCGGCAACATGCATGGCGAAGAAGCCGGGATCGACATCGATCCGACGCGCACGGCGGCGAAATGGCTTTGGCTGCGCCGCCATCGCCCGACGGAATTAGACCGCGCAACCGTCTGGGTTGCTATTACCGATTATCCGGCAGTCGCCTGGACCGGCGAGCCGTTCATGAGCGAGACGCTCGCGGTTCGCACGGCCTGCTACAGCCTGGAGACGCGCGCCTTCATTCCTGATCTGCTTGCGGCAGCCGGCGCGCCTGCCCTGCCGCCGGTGCTTGCTGCCGGAGCGGTGGTCGGCACCGTTCGCCACGGTGCCCTGCGTGGCAGCGGAGCAGCGGATGCGGATACGCTTGTCATTGCCGGCGGGCACGATCATCCGATCGCCGCGGCGGTCATCCTGGCCAAGGACCAGTCGCGTCGTGTCGACTCGCTGGGTACGGCCAATCTCATCTATGCCGAGGCGCCTGCCGGACGGTTGCAGGATCGCTCGCCGCTGCTTGCCTTTGGCACGCCGGTGCGTGGTGGCAAAGGTCTGGCCTGTCTGGGCGTCTTCGAATTCTCCATGGCGGTGGAGAATTTCGGCATCGATCGAAATGCTCTCGCCAAGACGCTGACGCTTCCCTCGCTTCCGAGCGGACCGTCGAAATCGATCCCTGTGCCCGCCAAGGGAGAAAGCCAGCATATCGGCGAACGCGCCGCGCTCGAAGCTTGCAGTTTCTACGGACGGGCCATGCTGGAAGCAGCGGCGCAGGCCGGTGCCGTTGACGGCCCTTTGTTTGCAACAGGCGGATGGGCCCGCTCACGTGCTTTGGTGCAACTGCGCGCTTCGGTGTTCGGAGAAGCGGTGCATACCGTGGACGAGCAAGAGCTGACGGCCTTTGGTGCGGCCCTTCTTGCGTCGGAAGGTGCGGGAGGTTCTTTTGCGCCGCACATGACGATGCTGGGAAGGGTCGTCGAGCCGGTGGAAGAATGGACCCGGATCTATAACGATATTTACGGTGAATGGCGGCAGCAACTGGACAGGTGCTGCGCTGAAGAAACAAGGCTGCCTGGCAGCTGAAGGGAGAACCGGATGAAGAAACTGATCAACGATCCGCTGCATGTTGTACGCGAAATGCTCGAAGGCGCCGTCGCAACGAGCCCGGGCCAGGCGCTGCTCGACCGCGAGAACGTCGTCGTCAGGCAGCCCCTGCCGACCAGGAACGCACGCCAGGTTGCTCTTCTGTCCGGCGGTGGCAGCGGGCACGAGCCGGCCCATGCAGGTTATGTGGGTGAGGGCATGCTGACGGCGGCGATCGCCGGCGATGTGTTCACCTCGCCGTCCACCGACGCGGTGCTGGCCGCTATCCGCGAAGTCGCAGGGCCGGCAGGCGCCTTGCTGATTGTGAAGAACTACACTGGCGACCGGCTGAACTTCGGCCTGGCTGCGGAGTTGGCGCGGGGCGAGGGAATTCCTGTCGAGGTCGCGGTTGTCGCCGATGATGTCGCGTTGCGCGACACCGTCGAAAAGAGCAGGCGTCGGGGTATCGCCGGCACGGTGCTGGTGCACAAGATCGCCGGTGCCGCCGCAGCGCGCGGCAAATCATTGGCCGAGGTCGCCGACCTTGCGCGCTCGGCTTGCGATGCCATCGGCACGATGGGCGTGGCGCTTGGGCCCTGCACGTTGCCTGCCGCTGGCAAACCCAATTTCGTGTTGGAGGCCGGCGAGGTCGAGCTTGGTCTCGGCATCCATGGCGAGCCGGGTGTCAGGAAGGCTCCACTGGGCACGGCCGATGAACTGGTCGAGTTGCTGCTTGCAGCGATAATTGCCGACCGGGGACTATCCAAGGGTAGCCGCGTCGTCCTGCTCGTCAACGGCCTGGGGTCAACCCCGCCGATGGAGCTGGCAATCGTTGCGCGTTCGGCTTTGAAGGCTCTCGCAGCACACGACATTACTGTCGAACGGGCATGGACCGGCACCTTTCTGTCAGCGCTCGATATGCCGGGTATGTCGCTATCTCTGATGACCGTGGACGATGCGCGGCTCGACTTGCTCGACGCGGCAACCGACGCGCCTGCCTGGCCCGGCAAGGGCAAGCTCAACGCAATGCCGGTGGCGGTCATGGCCGAGCGGGCCGACAGCACGGCAACGGTAGCAGTGGCACCTGGCGGTGACGTCGCGAGGCACCTGGCGCAGGCGGCCGCCGAGGCCTTGATCACGGCTGAAGACAAGCTGACCGATCTTGACGCCCGCGCCGGCGATGGTGATCTCGGCGCCTCGATGGCGCGTGCGGCACTGGCGATCCGCGCTCTGCCGGAAACGGCGTGGAACGCGCCTTCCGGCGCCTTGGCCGAGATCGGCAATGCGCTGAGCCGGGCGATCGGCGGAAGCTCCGGTCCTTTTTATGCCACAGCACTGCTGCGAGCGTCGCGCGAATTGGCCGGCGGTGAGGCGACGCCGGCGCGCTTGGCTGATGCGTTCGACGCAGCCGTGAATGCCATCACCGAACTCGGTGGTGCCAAGCTTGGCGATCGCACCATGGTCGATGCGCTCGAGCCGGCAGCAGTGGCCTTCCGAAACGCTCTATCGGCGGGAAGCTTACCGGCGGATGCCCTCAGATCGGCGGCTGAAGCTGCCGAGAAGGGCGCGGAGCATACCGCAACGCTGCGGCCACGGCTCGGCCGCGCCAGCTATCTCGGCGAGCGTGCCGTAGGCGTCCCGGACGGCGGCGCTGTCGCCGTCGCGATCTGGCTGCGGGCCATGGCCGACAGCCTTCCGACCAAAAAGGATGCCGGCGAATGAAGCTTGGGCTCAATCTCAGTTTCGCGGTCAAGCGATGGCTCGGCGGGCGGCAAATGGCTGCGGTGGTCCGCGAACTCGGCTTTGACAAGATACAGTTCACCTGGGACTTGATCGATCCGTGGTGGCCGGAAGGGCCACGCGACAAGATCGCCCGTGAATATGCGCGAGCCTTCGAAGATGCCGGCATTACAGTCGATAGTGCCTTCGGCGGGGTGGCCTCCTACAGCTACAATCACTTCCTGGCTCCGACGCCTGAACTGCGCGACCTTGGCAAGCAGCACCTGATGCGCGCCATAGATCTTACAGCGGCGATGGACGTGCGGGCCGCCGGCATGCCGTTCGGCTCCTACTCTGCCGAGGATGCCGTCGATCCGGCAAGGCGCGAGGAGATTTACAAGCAGGCGCTCGAAGCAATGGTCGAGGTGTCGCGCCATGCCAAGCGCGCTGGACTTTCCAACATTCTGATCGAACCCGTACCGCTCAAGACCGAGTTCCCGTCTTCGGCTGAAGACGCGCTGCGCCTGATGACAGATCTCGACGGCCAGACCGACGTTCCGGTGCGGCTCCTTGTGGATTGGGGTCATGCGATCTTCACCCCGCTCTTCGGTAACGACGCCAACATGGATCATTGGATGGACTTGGTCGGACCGTACATCGACTCCTTCCACATCCAGCAGACCGATGGCCTTTACGACCGGCATTGGAATTTCACGCGCGCTGGCGTGATCGACCGCGCCCTGCTGGAGGATTTCTGGCAGCGCCGCGGATTGACGACGCAAACCTATTTTCTTGAAATCATCTACCCGTTCGAAGAGCGGGATGAGGTGGTAATGGCAGATATGAAGGCCGGCATTGCTTTGTTGCGGAGGTGAATGCCTTCCCCGCAGGTAGGCTAAACTCGCAAGCTAACTTCGGTTGGACGTTCCGTTTGACGTGAATTCTTGTCATCAGTCGTTTTGAGAAGTTCGCCATTCTCAGGGTCGAACTGGTCACCAAGCCATCGATCCTGTGCCAAACACCGCCGATTACCGCACGAATTGATCTGTTCATCTTTGATAATCAATTAGATGGCGTTCAACAGCGCCATTAAGGATATAGTTCACGTATGCCCCACCACTCGGCATGGCCTTAGCTCACAGATGCTGAACTGATCCCGGCATCGATCCAGGCACGCGTCTGTTCCAGGACTTCATCCGAAAGCACAGGGTCGTCGATCGCCCGGGCGAGGATCACCGCCCCTACCATCGCCGCCCAGGTTCCGATTGCCGCGCGGCGCCTATCTGCCGGCTTCACCCCAGGGAGCGCAGCGCTGATACGGTCGATCTGCGATCGAAGGCCTTCCGTCATGGCCACGCGTGCAGCCGTGGTCTGGTGGCGGATGTCCGCGGCCAGACCTGCCGTTGGGCAACCATCGGCAGCGTTGTCGCGATGTTTCGGTGAAAGGTAGGCGTCGAGATAGGCGTGAAGATTGCCCCCTCCTGCGTCCAAGGCGAGGACATGGGCAAGAGTCTGGGCCACAAGGTCGTTCTTGGAGTCGAAATGACCATAGAAGCCGCCATGGGTAAGGCCGGCGGCTTTCATCACCTCCGCCACGCTGACCGCATCGAACCCCTTGTCGCGGAACAGCCGGCTGGCCTCATCCAGAATCCGGCGACGGTTCTCCGCCATCTGTTCTCGACTGACTTTCATTTCAAAATACTCCGCCGGGACCATTGACAATCATGATGGTTATCATATTTGACATCAATCATGATAACCATCATGAATATAGTTCCCGTCAGCACAGAGAACAATCCCATGACCACCATTCCATCAGTCCTCATCACCGGCGCCTCCACCGGCATCGGTGCCACCTATGCCGAGCGCTTTGCCTGCCGCGGCCACGACCTGGTGCTGGTCGCTCGCGACAAAGGGCGTATGGAGACGCTCGCGGCCCGTCTCCGCAACGAAAGCGGCGTGGCGATCGATATCATCCAGGCAGATCTCACGCAGCCTGCCGAGCTTGCAATGATAGAGACGCGGTTACGCGACGACGCCCGCATCGGGATCCTCGTCAACAATGCCGGTACGGCCATCGGAGGAAGCTTCATCGAGCAGGGCACCGATGATGTGGCGCGGCTCGTTGCGCTCAACACGACCGCACTTCTGCGGCTTGCCAGCGCCATCGCCCCGCGACTTGCGAAGGCGGGCGAAGGGGCGATCGTCAATATCGGTTCCGTGGTCGGCCTGGCGCCGGAGTTCGGCATGACGGTCTACGGGGCGACCAAGGCGTTCGTCCTGTTCCTGTCTCAGGGGCTCAGCCTCGAGCTCGGACCGAAGGGTGTCTACGTCCAGGCCGTGCTTCCCGCAACGACGCGAACGGAGATCTGGGAACGCGCCGGCGCCGACGTCAACACGCTCTCCAACGTGATGGAGGTGGACGATCTGGTGGATGCTGCGCTGGTTGGCTTCGACCGCCGCGAACCGGTGACCATCCCGCCGCTTCCCGATGCCGGGCAGTGGGACGCGCTTCAGGCCGCGCGCCAAGCCATGCTTCCGAACTATGGCAACCAGCATCCAGCCGAGCGGTACCGCACGGTCGTCTGAACATCGGCAAATTTCGATAACTGATCCCGCTGCGGCGGCGACAACATAGGTGAACCATGACCAGCAAGACGCTGTTTGAGCCCTACACCCTCGGCTCGCTGACCCTCTCCAATCGCATCGTCATGGCACCGCTGACGCGCAATCGCGCCGGCCCAGGCTTCGTTCCCGGCGATCTCGCCGTTGAGTATTACAGCCAGCGCGCAACAGCCGGCCTGCTGATTGCCGAAGCCACGCAGATCTCGCAGCAGGGCCAAGGCTATCAGGACACACCCGGCATCTACTCTCAGGAGCAGATCGACGGCTGGCGCAGGGTCACCAAGGCCGTGCACGCCAAGGGCGGTCATATCTTCCTGCAGCTCTGGCATGTCGGTCGCGTCTCGCACGTCGACCTGCAGGTGGGCGGCGGCGCGCCTGTGGCGCCTTCGGCGATCCGGGCCAAAACCAAAACATTCGTCAACAACGCCTTCATTGACGTGTCGGAGCCCCGCGCTCTGGAACTCGACGAGCTGCCCGGGATCGTCAACGATTTCCGCAAAGCGGCCGCCAACGCCATTGCCGCCGGCTTCGATGGCGTGGAAATTCATGGAGCCAACGGCTATCTGCTCGACCAGTTCGCCAGGGACGGCGCGAATGTCCGTGACGATGCCTATGGCGGTTCTGTCGAGAACCGCGCCCGGCTGATGCTTGAGGTCACGGCTGCCGTCATCGACGAGATCGGCGCCGAGCGCACCGGCATCCGGATTTCGCCCGTTTCGCCCGCCAACGGCATCTCGAGCAGCGACCCCCAGGCACAGTTCGACTATATCGTCGATCAGCTCGACGCTCTGGGCATCGTCTATATCCATGTCGTCGAGGGCGCCACGGGCGGACCGCGCGATGTTGCGCCATTCGACTTCGGATTGCTCCGCCGGCGCTTCAACAACACCTATATCGCCAATAATGGCTACAACCTCGAACTTGCCGCGGCGCGACTCACCGAGGACAAGGCCGACCTGTTCGCCTTCGGACGCCCGTTCATCGCCAATCCCGACCTTGTGGAACGGCTGAAGACCAGCGCACCGCTGGCCGCTTTCGATCAGGCGACGCTCTATGGCGGCGGCTCTGCGGGCTATACCGACTATCCCGCCATCGCAATGGTTTCCCAGTCGTAGGCGTTGGTGGAGATTGGAGAACGGATCATCATGAAGGCCTTCATCCTGGATCGATACAAGAAGAAGAGCGCACTGCGTTTCGGCGACATGCCGAAGCCGGCGCTGGGACAAGACGATGTTCTGGTCGAGGTCCATTCGGCCGGGCTCAATCTTCTGGACTCCAAGATCCGCGATGGCGAATTCAAGCTCATCCTCCCGTATCGACTGCCTCTCGTTCTCGGACACGACGTAGCCGGGGTTGTGGTTCGTGTCGGCGCGAATGTCAGACGCTTCAAGCCGGGCGACGAAATCTATGCCCGGCCGCGCGACGGCCGGGTCGGGACGTTCGCGGAATTCATTGCCATCAACGAAGCGGACGTGGCGCTGAAGCCCAAGAACCTCACCATGGAGGACGCGGCTTCCGTCCCGCTGGTCGGCCTGACGGCATGGCAGGTGCTGGTCGATCGAGCCAAGCTGGCGAAAGGGCAGAAGATTCTCATCCATGCCGGTTCCGGCGGCGTGGGGACATTCGCCATACAGTTGGCGAAGCATCTCGGCGCGACCGTCGCGACGACCACGAGTGTGGCGAATGCCGAGCTGGTCAAAAACCTCGGAGCCGATGTCGTCATCGATTACAAAAACCAGGACTTCGAAAAAATCCTGTCAGACTATGATGTGGTTCTCAACAGTCTGGCCGGAGATACGCTTCAAAAATCCCTGAATGTGCTGAAGCCCGGCGGCAAGCTGATCTCGATCTCCGGTCCGCCGGACCCTGATTTTGCCAAAGAACAAGGACTGAACTGGTTTCTGCGGCAAGTCCTGCGTTTTCTGAGCTTCGGCATCCGGAGAAAGGCCAAGGGACGGCAGGTCAGCTATTCGTTCCTGTTCATGCGCGCGAGCGGCGCGCAGTTGAGCCAGATCACATCGCTGATCGAAGCCGGAATCCTTCGCCCTGTGATGGACCGGGTCTTCCCGTTCGAAGCGACCAACGAAGGTTTGGCTTACATCGAAACGGGACGCTCGAAAGGCAAGGTCGTCGTCAAGTTGAAATGAAGGTGGCGCTGCCTTTGCCTGGAATTACGGGGCGGGGCCGAGTGCGCGCGTCTGTCGCGCATATTCGAGGAAATGGTCATGAACATACCCAATAGTCTGCAAGCCGGATCGATAGAAAAATGGAAAGACGCGCCGACCAGGAGCGTCAATACTCCAGGGACGACGTTCGTCGGCTCTGTTGCAAACTTTTCGGTAATCGGTTTGGGAGATGACGCCGCTCAGTTTTCCGGAGCTTGCATCCTGCGATGATCGAGCACGAAGAGGACCATTGGGTTCGACCCACCGTCCCATCGAAGCAAGCCGCACCACCCTCTTGATGAAGCGACGCGTTGCTTGCACCAATCATGCAACATGGCATGACGTCTTAGAGTATAGCGTTCACAGGCTTATGCGTACAAAACGCTACGGCTGCACTCATGAAAAAGAACCATCTCTTTTGATCTTGAAGGGGTGCAGAATGGGTCAGAAAGCTATCAAAGCCGGAGCTATAGCCCGCGTGAAACATGCGCAAGCGCTACTTGGCGATATCTGCTGTACTTCAATTCGACGATCCGGGCCATCGTTCGCGATCCCCAGGTGTTTCTTTTCGACGAGCCTTTGTCGAATCTCGATGCGAAGCTCAGGGTTCAGATGCGAGCCGAAATCAAGGAACTCCACCAGCGCCTGAAAACGACGACGATCTATGTCACCCACGACCAGGTCGAGGCCATGACCATGGCGGACAAAATCGTCGTCATGCGTGACGGATCGATCGAACAGATCGGCTCGCCCTTGGAGCTTTACGATCGACCGAAGAACATGTTCGTTGCCGGCTTTATCGGCTCCCCTTCGATGAACTTCATCAAGGGCTCTATGTCGTCGTCAGGATTTACGACCGAGGAGGGCATCTCCCTTCCTGCACCGTCTCCGGCGCCCGCGTCGGCAACCGTTTATGGCGTGCGCCCAGAGCACCTTCACCTTGACGATAACGGAATTCCCCTGGAAGTGGCCGTTGTTGAGCCTACAGGTTCCGAAACTATGGTCCTTGGCAGACTCGGTACTCAAAACGTTACTTGCGTGTTCCACGAACGCGTTTCAGCAAAAGCCGGTTCGATCATACGAGTCCGACTCGATCTTGAGACGATTCACTTGTTCGATGCGGCAGGACTGGCAATCAGGTAACTTCCAGGCAGACTCATTTGCAAACTCGCAGTGGATGGTTGGCTTATCGATGAGAGTTACGTTGGCAAATGCAGCCGCACAATCGGTCTTCAAATGGCTTCCGGCGACATCGCCGCTTTTACCCAGTTCGGACACGAAGGATTCCACAACTGTGGACGCTGAGGATCGATAGGCACCGATCAGACAACCCAGCGCGTCCAAAAGGCAAAGCTTCGATTTCTCGATGACCTCTGCCGGCAAGGAATCATAGTTTTCGGCGGCGAGATAGCTCGCCAGCCGCAACGCCGAGCTAGAGGACATTCGCAAGCCGTTCCGTTTTATCCCGCGCGACGGTGAGCGAAACGTCGTGTAGATCGACGCGATGACTTGACATCGGGATCAGCGCCCGCACGGCGTGAAGCCGTTCAGGATCGATACGCGCCGACGTCACGCAGACCTTGTCGGAGGCGCGTGCTGTGACCTGTCCCCACGGATCGCAAATCAGCGAGTTGCCGTAGGTTTGACGGGTTTCCCCGTCAGGCGCCGGGTAGGAGCCCCATTGCCCACAAGCTACGAAATAGGCCTGAAACTCGATGGCGCGTGCGCGGCACAGCACCTCCCAATGGTCCTTTCCTGTCTGCATGGTGAAAGCTGCCGGCAGGACGAAGATGTCCACGCCATGGGTGGCAAGCTGATCGAAGAGGCGTGAAAAACGCAGATCGTAACAAATGGCACAGCCGATCCGAAGGCCATTGAGCTCATAGATCAGGATGTCTTTGCCGGGCGCAACGGTTGCGGATTCAAGATACTTTTTTCCATCCGGCGCGGTGATGTCGAAGAGGTGAATCTTGCGATAGATGCCGACTTCCTCGCCGAGGGCATTGAACACGACGGTGCTATTGTAAATCCGATCGCTCGCTGCAGTCCGTTCGAGAATGCTGCCTGCATGGATTGCGACCCGGTTTTGCTCAGAAAAAGTCTGGAGCATCCGATAGGCCGCGCCGCCGGGGATCGCGTCGGCGGCGTTGCATTTTTGGTCCAGGGTCCCGCCGGACCAGTCGAAATGTTCGGGAAGAACGATAAGATCGGGACGGTCGAGACTGACAGCTTCCTGCATGAGGCGCTTTGCCTCGGCAAGATTGTGGGCACGATCAGGTTGCGAATTCATCTGTATCAGTGAGATTTTCATTGGTTTCGTCACCTGAAATCGAAAATGGATTTGCCAGCCTCGAGATGAGGCCGCAGTGTCAATGACCGCTTTTGGCGCTCGAGTGCGTGCACGGCCAGCTCGCGCATATGTGCGATATCCGCCACGAAGACCCCCTCATTGTCGGCTAGGACGGCGTATCCCGGAAGGACGGCTGCACCGCCGCATGCCACCGGTACGTTAACCGAGCCGCCGATCTGGAATTCGCGACTGGTCGTTTTCGAGGAGACACCACGGCACCAGACTGGAAAATCCCCAGCAGCAATTTCCGCGACGTCGGTGCACGGCCCGTCGATCACGATGCCGACGGCGCCACGCGCTTTCGCGGCTGCCGCGACGCCGCCGCCGACACAGGCGACATCGTCACGGTCAACCCGCGATATGATGAGGAAATCGCCCGGCGAAAGAAGGTCGATCGCTTTGTAGATGATCGCGCCGTCTCGGCCAGGTGCTGCGACCGTCACAGCGCTTCCGACGGCTTTGGAGGGGACCACCGGGCGAATGTTGTCGCTTACGAAACCCAAATGCTCGAAGTGACCGATCGTTGCGGTTTCCACGTCAACCAGAAGGTCGCGAAGGTCAGCGGGAAGGGGAGGGTAATTCTTCATCACCCGGTATTTCTCGATCATTGGACTTTTGCCTGCGATGGTGGATTCGAGCGGGTTTGCGCAATCAGATCGGGCGCTCGCCGGACGTGGTCGTGCGATGCATGATGCGGATGGTATTCGGGTCGAAGGAGTCGCGCCGATGCATGGTGCAGCGATTGTCCCACATCATGATATCGCCCTGATCCCATTTCTGAACGAAGACATGGTCCGATCCGGTGGTGTGGTCCCAAAGCTTTGCGATAAGATCGTTGCTCTCCTCAAGTGTCATGCCAACGATCCAAGCGCCTTCGGACGTACCGCCGAGATAAAGCGCCTTGCGTCCGGTCTCGCCGTGCACACGCACGAGCGGGTGAGCAATACCGTTCCACTCGCGGAAGTCCTTGCTCTTCGGTTCTGTCTTGCCAAGACGAAGCTTGCCGGTCTTGTCGTATACGTTCTGGAAGAAGATCTGCCGGCCGTCGACCTGTTTGCGCATGGCTTCGGGCAGTGTCTCATATGCAATGTAGGTGGATAGGAAATAGGTGTCTCCACCGGACGGCGGCACTTGGACAGCACGCAGGATGGCGCCTGCCGGCGGCTTTTCATAGAACCACGTGTCGGTGTGCCAGGTAGCTTCGCTGTTGCCCATAGCACCACTCGGTTTACCATCCTTCATCGCATTGCTGATGACGAGGATTTCCGGCTGTGTCGGGTGACCACCCTCCTGCAACTGCTTCGGGTGGATAACGAATTCGCCGAAATTGCGGGAGAACTTGACCTGCTGCGCGTCGCTGATGTTCGTCTTCTTGAAGCGGAGAACGCCATACTGGAGCCAGAGCCTGCGTATTTCCGCGATGTCGTTGGCGTCGTAGTCGTCGAAATCGAAACCTTCGATGTCGGCGCACACATTGCTTGAATGCTGGACCGCTGTAATTCTTTCCTTGGTGAGCATCGCTCGATCTCCTTTGCTTTAGACCCTCAAGAGGTCAGGAGCACTTTAGGTCGGTCTGGATGCCGCCCTCAAATATCAGTTGCTGTGCATTGATATTGGCAGCTTATTAGTCCCAACGTCTCAATCGGCGAGCAACTGAATGGCGTCCGGAGCGATCGAGATGGTCACGGGATTACCGGTTTTCAGCGCGCCCGAGCGCGCAGAACGAACGAGAGCCTTGATGACCACATTGCTGGCCAAGGTAACCCAAAGGTCCAGATGCGCACCCAGATTGACGATTTTGGAGATCGTACCGTCAAGAATGTTGAGATCGTCGCGCGGTGGCTTCTCGCGCTCGACGATTCGAACGTCTTCCGGTCGGATGCAGCAGAATTTTACTTTTTCCGGCGCAAGAAGTGGATCGGTTTGGGCCGCGAGAGAAAGATTGCTGCCGCGCACGCTGATCTCGATTCGGGCGTTGTCCGATTTTGCGCTACCTATCGGCAGGATATTGGACTTGCCGATAAAGTCCGCAACGAAGCTTGTGCTCGGACGGTTGTAGATCGAGGCTGGCTTGCCCTGCTGCGCGACACTCCCGCCGGACATGACCACGATACGGTCAGACATCGCCATAGCCTCCTCCTGATCGTGGGTGACATAGACAAAAGTCATCCCGAGCTGTTCCTGAATCTCCTTGAGCTCAATACGCATGGCCTCTCGTAGTTTCAGGTCGAGATTTGAAAGCGGTTCGTCGAGCAGGAGCACAGATGGCCTCGGGGCGATTGCGCGTGCAAGCGCTGTGCGCTGCTGCTGTCCGCCAGAAAGCTCCTTGGGATAGCGCGCATCGAACCCTTCGAGGTGCACGCTTTTGAGTGCGCTTTTTACAGTCTCTTCGATCTCGAAACGCGGCATGCCCTTCATCTTCAGGCCGAATCCCACGTTTTCGGCGACCGTCATATGGGGAAAGAGAGCATAGTTTTGAAAGACCAGGCCGATGTTGCGCCTTTCCGGCGCAACGCCATTCTGATTTTTTCCGCGGATGCGGATCTGGCCTGCGGTTGGCTCTTGAAAACCGGCGATCATGTTCAGCGTTGTGGTCTTGCCGCAGCCGGAAGGCCCGAGAATGCTTACAAACTCGCCCTTCGGAATCGACAGGCTCACGTCATTTACGACAAGGTTGTGGCCAAAGGTCTTGCGAACCGAAACAAGCTCGATGTCGATATCACTCATTTGCTTCCACCATGAATTTGGGCGGAAAAGCCGCCAAATTTTTCGAAGAGGAATATGGTTGCCAGGATGAAGATCAGTGACGCGACGTTGACTGCGGCCAGAACGGGATCGAGGCTGTATTCCATGTAGTTGATGACCGTGATCGGGAGTGTCGTCTGGCCGGGCCGAACGAGAAAAACCGAAAGCGGGATGTTGTTGAAAGATATGATGAAGGCAAAGGTCATGCCTGAAAAGACCCCCGGCTTGATCAAAGGAAACAGGATATGCCACATCCTCTGCCATTTGCTGGCGCCCAAGATCTGCGCTGCGCGATCGAGATTCTTGTCGAAGTTATGGATTGATGTCGCGATCATTCTGGCCGCAAACGGAAGGGTCAGGACGATGTGCGCGGCGATGAGGCCCGAAGTTCCGAGAAAGACGTAAAAGCCGGCCGAAGACAGAAAGAGCACGATTGCGACGCCCTTGACGATCTGGGGCACCGCCAGTGGTGACAGCAGAAACGACATGATGGCGTCACTGCCTGGACATTTCTCGTATGCAACGGCATAGGCGCCCAAAGCTCCCAATACGCCGCTGGCCAAGGAAACAATCACCGCGATCTTCAGGCTCAGCACAAACGGGTCGAGCCATTTTGCCGTCCAAACTGCACTATACCAGGTTAATGTCCAATCCCCTGGAGCAAAGGTTACGGTCGATGACGGGCTCACGGATGCTGCCACAACGACGAGCAAGGGGAGCGTGATGAAGGCCAGGATCAGGCAAAGCGAAAGCCAGAACAAGCCGGCGAGAAAACGGTTCATGTCCCTTGCCTCCTAGACGTTTAGTTTCTTGTGAAGGCGAGTTTCAATCCGTGCCCCGGCAAAGGAGATGGCAAGCATCATGACCAGCATCACGATCGCCATGACGGCCGCCAAGGGCCAGTTGATGTAGAACATGATCTGCTCGTAGATCATTGTCGCCAGCACCTTGAAGCGGGCGCCGCCGAGCAGGGCGGGGGTAGCATAGGCGCTGGCCGCCATCGTGAAGGAAATCAGCAGGGAGCTGACAATCCCGGGGATCGAAAGTGGCAATAGGATATGGCGGATTACCGAGGCCCGCGAAGCACCAAGAATTTGTGCGGCCTTTTCAATATTCGGGTCGATCCCCTGAATGCTCGTGAGAAGCGCCAGAATCCCAAACGGCAGCACGACATGGGTGAGGCCCACGACGACGCCGAAGAGGTTCTTTGCCAACGGCAGCGGCGATGAGATCACTCCGAGCCAGATCAAGGCGTCGTTGATGAATCCCCTGTCTTCCAGAATGATCAGCCAGCCATATGTCCGCAAAACCACGCCAGCCAGTTCGGGCGCGATTGCCAGAGCAAAGACGACTGTGCGCCAACGGGACGTGGAACGGGCCAGAAAGTAGGCCACCGGATAAGCCATCACGGTCACGCATATTGCGACCAGGCCAGACATCAACATCGTTCGAAATATGCCGGCCAGGATCAGATCATCGGTAAAAACCCGCTCGTAGCTCCCTAGGCTGAACGCGAGGGTTTTTGAATCCTGAAAGCTGATGCCGATCATCATTCCGATCGGCACGGCGAAGAAGATCATGAGAAAGGTAATGGGAGGAACTAGCGGAATATATCCGCGTAACGCGAATCTTCGGCGCAACCGGGTCGCGGCCGAACCCGTTTCGGCTATCGTCATGGCGATGATCTCAATTCGCTGCGGAAACGACTTCGCGTTCCCATCGATCGCCCCATTCCGGCAGCTTTGCGGCGGTTATCGAGAGATCGGGCAGGAGGAGTTTTTCCAGATCGCCTTCTGTTGTGATCTGCCTTGACCGCACAGCTTCTGGAACTTCAATGTCACTGCGAGCGCTTCCGACTTTGTAACCCGTCACCCACGCTTCCTGGCTGGCCTTCTCGAGAAAGAAATCGACGAACTTCATCGCGGCCGCTTTGTTCTCGGCTCCGACGGGTACGTTCAGGGTTGCAATCAGGGGGATGGTACCTTCTGTCGGCTTGACGAAATCGACAGGTACACCGCTATCCATGAGGAGCTGCGCCCGCCCATTCCAGTAGGGCATTGCCCACACCTGGCCACCCTTCACATATGTCTCCATTACCGCCGAGGACTGTTCAAAACCGATCGTCTGCTTTGCGAGAACGGCCATGGCCTTGAAGCCGGGATCGACATTTTCTAGAAGATCGCCGCCGTTCTTGACCGACAACACCTGCATAAGATTGGCAGCCATGATGTTCTGAAAGGTCGGAAGAATGATCTTGCCTTTAAGCTCCTGCTCGAAGAGCGCATTCCAGGATGTCGGCGCAGCCTTCAGCTTGTCGGTTCGCCACAATAGGGACAGATATTGAACCTCGTGCACGGCACCACACTCACCGGCCATCCTGCTGACTGCTGGGTTGAGCTTTGCAAGGTTAGGCACCGTATCTGTCGTGAACTTCTCGAGTAGGCCGTCCCTGCAGCCGTCGAGGGACTGGGATGCCGTCATGACTGCCACGTCAAAACCTGGCCTGCCCTTCGTCGCCTTGATCTTGGCATAGTCCTGCGACGCGGAGCCTACTGGATCATAGACAACTGTTATGCCGGTTCGGTCCTCGAACGGCTTGATGATCCGTTCCATGATGATTGCCTCATACGGGCCGCCATAGCTGTTGACGATCAGTTGTTCGGCACGACCTGCTCCAATCGTTGTGAAAAGCGCAGCCGCAGCAACGGTGAGAGTCTTGAGGGTGGTCATGGTCTGTCCCTGTTTTCATTATTGTTCCCGGGGGACAAAATCGCGCGTTCAGCCCGCGTCGTCTAATATAATCTGGCCTCTATTGATAACACATGCATATCAATGGTGGCTCGGACGCACCGGGTTACTTGACCCGCGCTGCCGATGCCAGCGAGCGGGCAATCTGGATGATGTCATCGCGGTTGGCTGTCGGATCCTCCTTGTTCCACGCGATGCCCAAGCCGATGTTGAAGTCGATGCCTTCCACTTTCCTCAGGAAGAAATTGCGGTTCGGCAGGTCCTGCGTCCATTCCGGAACGAAACCGATGCCGATCCCTGCCGAGACGAGGGAAACCAGAGACATCGTGTCGTCGCAAGTGTAGGCGATATTCTCCGAAAGCCCATATTTCTGAAATTTCTCAAAGAAATACTTCTCTGTGTAAGACAAATTGGACCGTGAGAAAGAGATGATTTTCTGGTCATGAAGATCGTCAAGGCTGATCTTCTCGGCGGCGGCAAGAGAATTCTTGTTGGATATCGCCAGGAGATACCGCTCGACGGCGATACTCTGGTATCTCAGTGAGCCAATGTTTTCGAAGGGGCGAATGAACCCGACATTGATATGTCCCCGTTCAAGATCTCGGATGATACTGTCGGTTGTCCCATTCTTGATATGAATCTGGATGTCCCGATAGCGCCCGCTGATCCTGGAAAGAAACCCAGGCAGAATGCCAAATGTCGCCGGATAGATTGTACCTATCGTAATCTTGTTGATGTCTTTACCGGCTGCTGCTTGCGTCAACGCCTTTGTGGTTTCGATACCTTTGAGTATGTCGATACATCGGGCGTAGAAAACGGACCCCGCAGGCGTCAACTGTACACGGCGTGTACTGCGGACAAGCAATTTGACGCCGAGCTCCTTTTCCAGCGACTGAATTTGTAAACTCAGAGCCGGCTGAGCGATGCTCAACCTGTTGGCCGCACGACCGAAGTGGAGTTCTTCGGCAACTGCGACAAAGTAGTTGATGTGGCGTAGTTCCATAGCGCGGCGATCCGGACAGGGACTGGTCGAATGATCGGGTTTGCGTCGTCAAGCTGCACGGAAGAAACTTTGCTGTCAAAGTTCTTAATTGGACGAACTAATATGAATCACCAATCAATGCGCACCCTCATGGCCATGGAATACCTTCATCAGGAAATGATCCCCTTGAGATTGAGTGTTCCTCCCTCCGGGAGCACGCCGCTGAACGGATAGTCAGCCAACTTGGTTATGGAGCCGGTTTCGGAGTTGAAGGTGAGCAGCGTTACCATCCTCTCCGACTGGAAGCGGGGCGACTCCAGTGGAAAGGCCGTGCCGCGCATATTGCCGGTCGCAACAAGCGTACCGTCCGGGCTTTTCGTGAGCCCTTCAGCGGCAAGATTAGTTATAGCGCCGCACGTTGCTGGCCGTCTCGCCGCCACGTGGCGCTTGGGTATTCCCGGTGACACTGAGATCGGTGAGATCGAAACGGACTACATCGCCGCACTGCCCATCCGGACGAAGCATTTCACAAAGTGCAGATCTTTCGAGCCACATCATACGATTTCTCGAATGCGAGAACGGGAAGAAATTCAAAGCGCGAATGAAAATTATAAGCGCCGGTAAAAAAATTCGGCGTGGCTATGCCTTTGGCAGACAAGGCAGCGCCATCTGTTCCTCCACGCATCGGAATGCGTTTGGGTTCGATGTGCAGCGTTTCGAGTGCGGCGAAGAGCAATTCTACGGGGCGGCTGTCGCTGCCCAAGCGGTCTCCAATGTTTTCGTAGGTGTCGGCAATGCTGCAGCTGACGCGCCCCGTCGGGTAGCGTGATCTGATTACTTCGACGGCCTTGCCCAATTGCTCTTTGCGACGCTCGAATCCTGTTTTGTCGAAATCCCGAATCAAGACTTTAAGCCGTGCGTTGCTGTCGTTTGCGACGAGATCCTTGAACCAGAAATATCCCTCGCGTCCCTCAGTGCGCTCAGGCGTCTCTGCCCGGTCAAAAGTGGCGACGAAATCGAACGCCATAAGCAGCGGATTTACCAGGACGTCCTTTGCAGACATAGGATGGGCGCTAACACCGGTGAATTCGATATCGGCTGCGGCAGCGTTGAAATTTTCGATGACGACTTCGCCGAGCTCGCAGCAGTCGATCGTGTAAGCGAAATCACAGGGGAAACGAGCGAGGTCGAGCGCCTTTGCACCTCGGAGCCCGATCTCCTCATCAGGAACAAAGGCAACGAAGATATCGCCATGCTCAACGTCGGAGTCGAGCCGCGCAAGAAGTGTCATGATCACCGCGATCGCCGCCTTGTTGTCGGCGCCAAGGACGCTCGTGCCATCGCCAACGATAATATCCTGCCCGTTCCAGATGCATATTTCGGGGTGCTCTTCAATCCGCAGCCAGATATCTTTTTCCGCATTGAGGCAGAGATCTGCTCCCTCAAAGCGCATGATCTGCGGCCGGATTATGGGAGAAAGGCCAACGTCAACCGTATCGAGATGCGCAATGAACCCGATCTTCGGGGCATCAGGCCTGTTGCCACGTTTCACCGCCGTTACGGTCGCGTGCTCGTCGAGAAGCACGTCGTCCAGTCCGAGTTCTCGTAACTCGCCCGCCAACAGCGCGGCCAAGCTCTGCTGGCCGGGCGTTGACGGCAAGACCTGAGAATTCGCATCACTCTGGCTGTCTATTGCGAGATAGCGGAAAAACCGCCCGATCAGCTCGTTGCGAATATCCATGCTCATTCCTGCATTGCAACGCGTGGAGAGCTTGCCGGTCATCTGGTAGGAGGCGTAGGCTCTCGAAGGGACGGCGATGATGATTGCGGCGTAGTATGGTCATACTACGCCGAATTTATCAGGCCAGCTCGAATACGCCGGTGCCATCGACGACTGCGATCCGGGAGCCGTATTCCTTGGACTCAGCGGCAACCCGGTGGAGGATTCGCTCTGCGGCAGCGCCGGTCGCGAGATGCGGTACGAGCCGACGTTCCAGAGCGTCGTCCTTCAGGCCCTCTTCGCCGCCGATGACCACCGGATGCAGTTTCAACGAGGTCAGCCGATTGTCCCGGTCAAATGAACATAGACCGACAACACTCTCCCACACTTCGTTTCGTGACCACAGTGAGATTTCAGACCTGGTGTGGAAGATGAAGTTGCCGAGGCTGTGGAAGATCGGCCGGCCCTTATAGATCTCGATCGGCAGAAGCACCGGCACCCCATGACTGACGAAGACGGTAGCGCCAGCGTCGATGCACTGTCGAGCGAAGGTGCTGATCCAGTCGGGAGATTTCAACCAATCCGCTGCCCAGTGATGATGATGCAGATAGGCGATGACCAAGCTACCCGATTTGGCGGCGGTCTCTATTGCCTGAAGATTTCTCGCCAGATCGTCTTCGTCAATTCTGATGGTGCGCTTGAACCGGTTTGATCGCTGGAATATGGCGCGACCGATGCCCATGTCCATGACCCCGAGCGCGGGTTCATCGTCAGGCTGATTGTCCATCAGGAAATCCAGAGCTGAATATTCGGCCTTGTCGCGGATTTCCTGCAATTTTTCGAACGCAGCCTCATCGACTTCGAGGATGCGCGACAACCGAAGTCGGTTGACACCAGGCCGTTCGGCACGGTTGTCGGTGCCATCGGCCGCATACATGAAATCCGGACCGGGACCTCCATCCATCGCCACCATGGACACAGCTCGCTGTCCGAATGCTGCGGTAGACGGACCGGAGGCTTCCCTTTTGTTGCGGCCGATACCCGCGTGCAGAAAGCCTCGCTTCTCGACTTCCTCCAGCGTTGAAAGAATCCCGGAGGGTCCAAGATCGAATGAATGGTTGTTAGAGAGAGAAAGGGCTCGGAAGCCGATCTCTCCAAGAGCGTCCAGGACAAACGGCTTGCTGCTGCCGAAATAAAATCCCTTCAGAGGCCACCCGCCATGGGCGCCATATATCGTGCCCTCAAAGTTCGTGAATGCAAGGTCTGCGCCCCGCAGGATCGTGCTTACGTGGTCGAACTCTGGGCTGCCGAGTTTTCTCGTGTCATGTTTGATGAGCGATTGGCCGGTTACCGCCAAAGTGAAGTTTTCTTCCATTTCCAATACCTTGTCTCGAGAGGCTTTGTTGCAGTTCGAAGCACGCTTGCGGAAAACGCGAGGCGCTCGCGAGAGCCGAGCGTTCATCCGCCATTCCGTCAGAGAGTGAATATTTTCGGCCGAGCGTTGATCAGATGCCGGGTGTAGGGGTTGTCCGATCTGCCGAATATGAAGTCCGACGCTCCGTAATCTTCGATCCGGCCATCCTTCATCACGCAGACGGCGTCACATATGTCCTGAACCACCGCGAGATCGTGCGAGATGAAGATCATGGACAGATTGCGCTCGGACACGGCCTGCTTGAGCAGCGCCAGTATCTCTGCCTGGACGGACACATCGAGAGCTGACGTCGGCTCGTCGGCAATCATGATTTCCGGCCCTGCAAGGAGTGCGCGCGCGATGCAGACACGCTGCTTCTGCCCGCCGGAAAGCTGGTGGGGATAGCGAGTCAACAGAACCTTCGACAGCCCAAGTCTCTCGACTGTCTCGGTCACGCGCGACGGGTGACGGTCATGCTCGGTTCTAGCCGTGAACCGGACGCACTCCATCAGCGTCTCGGCCACCGTCAGCCTCGGATTGAGTGAAGACGCGGGATCTTGAAAGACCATCTGGATGCGGCCGAGCAGGCCGCCGCTACGGCCTCGACTGCCGACATCGCAGACCCTCCCGTTCATCACGACCTTGTCGGCGCTGCCGGTCTCCAGGCCGGCGAGGATGCGGCCAATCGTCGACTTGCCGCTGCCGCTCTCCCCGACAATCCCAAGGACGCCGCCGCGGCGCAACTGGAGGCTGACGTTCCGCAAGGCGAATGTCGCGGACCCTATGCCGAACAATGCCTGCAGGCCATGATTGCCAAATGTCTTGGACAGGTTCTCGACAACAAGGACCGGCCCGTCGGCTTCTGACGCTTCGTCGCACTGTGCGGCTTCTTCATCGGGCCCGCCTTGACCGATTGCGGGAGCCTCGTGTGAAAGGCGCAATCGCGGGACCGCTGACAGGAGGCTTCGCGTATAGGCGTTCTGCGGGTTGTCGAGAAGTGCTGCCGTTGCGTTGTGCTCAATCACTTCGCCGTCCTTCATGACGAGGACGCTGTCGGCAATTTCTGCGATTACACTCATGTCGTGGGTGATGAGGAGGAGGGAGAGCCCCGTTTCCTCGACCAGACCTCTTAGTACCCGGAGGATCTGCTTCTGCACGGTGGCATCGAGCGCGGAGGTCGGCTCATCGGCTACAATGATCGAGGGAGAGCCCGCCAGGGCGATCGCGATGACGACGCGCTGCCTCTGTCCGCCGGAGAGCTGGTGCGGATAGCTGTGATAACGCCCGTTCGGATCGGGAATGCCAACCCGCTGAAGAAGCTCCAGAGCCCTTTGCCGCACGCCCGTTCCTGGCAAATCGGGAAAGATCGTCGAGATCGTCTCGCTCAACTGGGCGCCGACCGTCATGAGTGGATCGAGCGATGAGGTGTGATCCTGAAAGATGCTGGCAATGGTCCTGCCTCTGAGGGCATGGCGTTTGCTGGCAGTCAGAGTCTCGATTGCAGTTCCATTCACCCGGACTGTTCCGGAGGATTGTTCAAAACCCGCGCCTAGCAAACCGATAACGGCATTGCCGATCGTCGACTTGCCGGCACCGGATTCCCCGATGATACCGAGGACCTCGCCGCGACCGAGCACGAAGCTGACGTCGCGAACGATCGTCGTGGTTCCGGAAGCACCATGGTGCTGGAGCGTGAGATTTCTGACGTCGAGCGGCGGGATTTCGCTGTTTTCTATCGTCATATCGATCTGTTCCTGGGATCCCATATCCGGCGGATGTCTTCGCCGGCAAAATTGATGGCGGCGATGAGTCCGAACAGCGCAAACCCGGGAAACAGGCTGATCCAATACTGGCCGGTCAGCAGGTACTGAAATCCGTTTGCGACAGTCGAACCGAGAGATGGCTGATCCATCGGAACGCCCAGCCCCAGGAACGACAGCGTGGCCTCAAGGGCAACGGCATGGCCGATTTCGATGGGAAGCAGGGTGATGGCCGGTGCGATGCTGTTCGGCAGAAGATGCCGAAGGACTATACGGGCGTTCGAGAGTGGCATCGTGCGTGCCGCGTCGATGTATGGCTTGCCAGCCTCACTCAAGGCGACGCTTCGCACGACCCTCGCATATGTCGCCCACTGCACGATGATGAGCGCCAGAATAATCCGGTCGACCCCGGGGCCGAGCGTAACGATTGCAATGAGTGCGACCAGCATGGTCGGCAGGCTGAGCTGCAGGTCGACCACCCGCATGATGATGGCGTCGACCCATTTGCCGAAATAGGCGGCGGTGACACCAACGGTGAGGCCGATGGCCGCGGCAGCCAGGGCGCTGACGATCGAAACCATGAGGCTTATGCGCAGGCCATAAAGAATACAGCTTGCGATATCTCTCCCAAGGCCGTCCGTTCCAAGCAGGTAATGGTATCCGCCGCTGCCTATCGTGCCGGGAGGAGAGGATGCTTCCCAGCCGAATATCTGAAGCGGGTCGTAGGGGTTCTGCGGTGCCAGCACGGGCGCTGCCACAGCCGCCGCCACGAACAATGCCAGGATGAGGTTGGGTGGGGTACAGACGCGACGAGATGGACGACGCTTGAGAGTGGTAGAAGGCTGGTGTGTCATTTCCGGTCCTCCCTAAGCTGAAATTCGCACGCGCGGGTCGAGCACGGCATAAAGGAGATCGACGAGAGCATTCAGTGCGACGAAAGCGATCGAGATGAATGTCAGTGTCGCCATCACGACCGGTCGATCCAGAAGCTGGATGGAATCGATCAGCAGCTTGCCCACACCCGGCCAGGCGAAGATGGTTTCGACCACCACGGCAAAGGCGAGCATGCCGCCGAATTGCAACCCGACGATCGTGATGATCGGAAGGCTGATGTTCGGCAGGGCATGACGAAACAGGATGCGCCGACCGGAAAGCCCCTTGGCGATGCAGAACCGGACGAAATCTGTTTTTTTGACCTCGACCGTGCCGGCGCGGGCAAGGCGCGCGATCAGCGCTACATTTGGGATTGCGAGCGCCAGTGTGGGGAGGACCAGATGCTTCAGCCCGTCGGCCGTGAGAAAGCTCCAATCGCCGCCCAGCACCTCAACGGTGCTGCCTCTGCCCCCAGGCGGAAACCATCCGGTCATCACTGCGCCGGCTAGTATGAGCATCATGCTCAGCCAGAACGATGGAACGCTGAGCGCAAAGACCGTCGCCGTGACGACAATTCGATCTATAAGCGTGCCAGGGCGCGTGACTGCAAGTAGCCCCAAGCCGGTTCCGGCAATCGTGGCGATGACAATCGCACCGACGGCAAGCTCGAGCGTCGCGGGCAGCTTGCTCAGAACCAGGTCGAAAGCCGGCAGATGGTAGATGTAGGACGTGCCGAAACTGCCGGTGGCGAGGTTCTGGACGAAAACCACATACTGACGCCACAAAGGCTGGTCGAGACCGAGAAGCTCGGTTGCGCGCCTTATGTCTTCGGGCGTGGCGGTTTCAATGTTGACGACGTTGTAGACCGGGTTCCCGACGCTGTGAATGCCGATAAACCCGATCAACGACATGACGAGGAGGAGCAGGAAGGCTTGAGATAACCTTCCCGTGATCGTTGTCAGCAAAGCCATGTTCTTACTTCGCAGCCGGCGATGCTTGCATCGCTGTGGTCCAGCCGCGCGGATGCATGACATAGGAGCCGACCCGCTCGCCATATCCAAAAATGTGGTGGAAGTGATAGAGCGGCGCGATCGGCTGATCCTTCATCACGAAATCCGTCACGTCGGCGAGGGCTTTGTCGCGGGCGGGACCGACGTCCAGGGCTCGCGCCTTCTCAAGCATCTCGTCGAATGCAGGGTTCCTGTACTGGCCGTAGTTCAAGGCGCCCGCACCGCTCTCCGCATCGGGTGAAGCCAGGACCGCCTCCAGGCACACATCCACCGACTCGCCCGAACAGCCCCCGTACCAGACGCCATATTCTCCGGCTCCCCGCTTGGTGTTGAACACCGAGAACGGGACCGCGACGGGTTGCACGCTGACCCCGATGCGCGCCCAACTCTGCGCGACAGCCTGCAACGTCTCGCCATCACCGGGATAGCGGCCAGCCGGCCCATTGAGCACCAGTTTGAAACCGTCGGGGAAGCCGGCCTCTGCCAACAGCGCCTTCGCTTCGTCGTAACGCGGCGGTTGTGCCGTAAGGTTGGAAGATGTGCCCGCCAGCCCGTTCGGGAAGAACTGCGCCGCAGCCGTGCCAAAGCCCGATAGGATCTTCTCCACGAGAATCCCACGATCGATCGCCATCGAAAGGGCCTGTCGAACTTTTTGATCGCGAAACGGGTTCGGGATGGTATTTCCCGATTTGTCGGTAACGCCCGGTGCGGCTTCCTTGGCAAGCTCGAACTGCAGGAAGTTCAGCCGAGCGGCTGGCACGCTCTCCACCTTTGCGCCACGCTGCTTGATGGCTTCGACGTCGCGCGCGGGCAGGAAATCCGCGATATCGACGTCTCCCGTGGAGAGAGCTGCCACGCGGGCCGCAGGGCTCTCGACGATGCGAAATTTGACTTCCGACCAGGACGGGCGATCGCCCCAGTAGTCATCGTTTCTGGTAAGCTCCAAAATCTCACCGGAACGCCAGCTTTTGAATTTGTAAGGCCCGGTGCCAACAAGCGCGGTACCGGCATTGAGAGCCTCGGTCGTTGCAAAACCACTCGCGTCGCGGTGCATGATAAAGATCGCGGAAAGCGACAGGGGCAGGGTCGGTTGACTTCCATCTGTGTCGATGATGACGGTCAAGGGATCCGGAGCGGAGACGGAGGCAATTCCCTTGGTGTAGGCTTGGAAGCCACCGCTGGGTGGTTTGAGAAAATTGCGGATGCGCTCGATCGTGTACACGACGTCGTCGGAGGTGAAGGGCGACCCGTCGTGGAAGCGCACATTTTCCCGAAGTTTGAACTCCCAACTGGTGTCCGACAAGCGCCGCCACGAGGTGGCCAGACCGGGCTGCAGATTCAAGTGCTCGTCCTGGTAGACGAGCCGCTCGTAGATATGTGAGAGCAGCGAGCTGTTCTCGTTCAATGTCGAATAGTGAGGATCGAGCGTCATCAGCTTGTAGGATGTCGCAACACGCAGCTCCTGCGCTGCGGCCGCCAATGCGGTCGCGGTGAAAAGAGCCAACATTGCAGCCGCTGTACGGATGCCTGTGAATCGAAGACAGGTCGGAAATTTCATTCAGGGTTCCCCTTTTCTTTTGTGAGGCATTCCTCGACATCGCCGAGCACCTCGAGCGTCAAAGGAGGCGCTATGTCCCCTGCGGCGTCCCGACGATGACCTCATCGAAATTGCTTGCCAACCAAGGATTAGAAAATCGGCGGGGACCGTCAATTTATTAAGTTTTCGTGCTGCCCTATTAGGGTGGCTAATATAGGCATTGAGCAGCATCCCGAAGTTGGATGCTCGCTGCGGAGAAGACGATGGACGAATTGGATGACGATGCCGGGTTCGGCTTCAGGCGGGCCCGAGCGTTTCGGGAGATCATAAGATGTGGCTCGACGCGCAGTGCCGCAAAAGCTCTGCGGGTCACGCAATCGGCCGTCAGCCAACAGCTGAAGCTGTTCGAGGAAATGGCGGGCGAAAAGCTGTTTGTGAGGGATCGGCGTGGCCTCATTCCCACAACGCGCGCGATTGAAATCTACAACAAGATCGATCGCTATTTTGAAACGCTGATTCGAATAGAGAAGGAAATAACTGGATCCTTCGGCACGGCGAGGGACAGCTTGACGGTTGCGGCACCTCACCTTGTTTGCCTGTCATTTGTCCCCAAGCTGATCAAGGAATTCGACCAAACAGAACCTTCGCTGGATTTCTATGTCCGCGCTCAGGGGTACGATCAGATCGCACAGAGCATATTAACGCAGGAGGCCGACATCGGGATTTCGCGGCTGCCCCTCGATGATCGCTTTTTTGAATGGCGTACAATTGCAATGAGCAAGAGTGTCTGTCTCGTTCCCCCAGAGCATCCATTGGCGGACAAGGACAAGGTCACCGTCGATGACCTCTCTGGGGAACGTCTGATAATTTTGGAACGGGAGTTCGCATCTCATCAAACCGGATTGAACGCATTGCTCTACGAGGGAAGCAACCCGGTCATAAAAGTTCGGACCGACGCTGTCGGTTTTGTCGCTGGGTATGTGGCAGAAGGTTTGGGAATTTCAATCGCGAACGAATTCATCGCTCGACAGTGCGCACTGTTCAACTTGAAAGTTGTGCCCTTTCATCCCCCGGCGACCTATGAATATGTCGTTTTTTGGCGACGGGGCGGCGCAAGGAATCCGCAGCGGGAGAAGTTAGTCGACGCCATAATTAGTATCGGCAAATTGCCTACTTGAACGCTTGCATTTCTACGCCGTCACGCGCGCGAGTCTCCGTATCCAGTGGATGTTGCGGCGCCCCGTCTGCGGCAGCACTACGTTCTCGAAGGCGGAAACCCTATGACCACGATCCGTCGAGGTCCGTTACTTGAATCAGCGACAAAACGGAATGTGCTGCACTGTCAAATGGCGGCGCCGGTTGCGGGATATCATTGTGCGGTGCAACAGTTGGAATTGGCGAGATGGCGACTTACAGAGCATCGGCAGGCGGGCAGAGCTATAGGTTTTCAGGTCTCTCGTCCCTGCTCGCAGCAGCCTCGCCGAGGCGCTCCGGTGATGAACTGGCTAGCCTTGCAGCGCAGAGCGACACTGAGCGCGTGGCCGCGCGGTATGCTCTGGCCGACCTGCCTTTGGCAAGCTTTCTAGCCGAAAACGTTGTTCCGTACGAGACGGACGAGGTGACGCGGCTCATTGCGGACACTCATGACGCCGAGGCATTCGCTCCCTTCTCCACAATGACGGTCGGGGGATTTCGCGACTGGTTGCTATCGTTCGAGGCCGATGCTCATACGCTCAAGGCGGGAGCGCGCGGCTTTACGCCAGAAATGATTGCAGCTGTCTCCAAGCTCATGCGCAACCAGGACCTGATTGCAGTCTCCCGAAAGTGCACAGTCATTTCGACCTTTCGCAATACGCTTGGTCTCCAGGGCCGTCTTGGGACGCGGCTGCAGCCGAACCATCCGACCGACGATTTGAAAGGCATTGCTGTCGCCATCCTTGACGGATTGCTGAATGGTGCTGGTGACGCCGTCATCGGGATCAATCCGGCGACGGACAATATGCAAAACAGCGCACGGCTGATCGGAATGCTTGATGAGCTTCGCCAAGCCTATCGGATGCCGACCCAGTCCTGCGTTCTGACCCATGTCACCAACACGATACGTTTGATCGAGATGGGGGCGCCTGTCGATCTTGTCTTCCAGTCGGTCGCCGGCAGTCAGACAGCCAATGAAGGCTTCGGCATCAACCTGTCCATTCTGAAGGAGGCCCAGGAGGCAGCCCTGTCGCTGGGAAGAGGCACCGTCGGCAACGACGTGATGTATTTCGAAACCGGCCAAGGTGCGGCCCTGTCGGCCAACGCGCATCATGGGGTCGACCAGCAGACCATGGAGGCGCGTGCCTATGCCGTGGCACGGCATTTCCAGCCCCTTCTGGTCAACACGGTCGTGGGTTTCATCGGGCCGGAATATCTCTACGATGGAAAGCAGATCATTCGCGCCGGTCTCGAGGACTTGTTCTGCGGCAAGCTGCTCGGTTTGCCGATGGGTTGCGACGCCTGCTACACCAACCATTCCGAGGCAGATCAGGACGATATCGATACCCTGATCACGCTTTTGACCGTTGCCGGCGTGAATTTCATCATCACGGTGCCGGGCTCCGACGATGTCATGCTGAGCTATCAAAGCGCCTCTTTCGAAGATCTCACCTTTCTCAGAAAGAATCTTGGCGTTCGCCCCGCGCCGGAGTTTGAGACGTGGCTGCTGGAGATGGATTTGATCCGGCTCTCCGGCGGGCGGGCATTGCCGAACTATCCGCGCGACCGGATGCTGGGAATGGTCGATGCGGTGGGCCTCGCATCATGAGCGCTCCTGCCAATCTTTTCGGAAATCTCCGTACCCTGACGCCATCGCGCGTCGGCGTTGCAACAGCAGACGGCACCGCCCCGACCAGGAGCGTACTCGATTTCCAGCAGGCTTATGCCCTGGCCCGGGACGCCATTCATGAGCCGCTGGATGCGGCGGGCATCGCGCGAGCGGTCGCGCCGCTACCCAGCCGCCTCGTCCGTAGCCAGACGCCGGATCGCGGCACGTATCTCAGGCGCCCCGACCTGGGTCGCCGGCTGCATGCTGAATGCCTGATCGACCTTCCCGCGATCGGCTGTGATGTAGTCTTCGTGGTCGCCGACGGGCTTTCCGCGCGCGCGGTAGAGCAACATGTGGCGCCCGTTCTGAAATTAGCAGTCGAGCGATTGGAAGGCTGGTCCGTCGGCCCGGTGGTCATTGCCAGCCAGGCACGGGTAGCGATTGGCGATGAGATCGGGGCCTGTCTCGGGGCCGAATTTTGCGTCGTCCTGATCGGCGAGCGACCGGGTTTGAGCGTTTCCGACAGCCTTGGCGTCTATATCACCCGCAAGCCAGCTATCGGGCGAATGGATTCCGACCGCAACTGCATTTCCAACATTCATGCCAATGGAGGCCTCAGCCATGCCCAGGCTGCGGCGAAGATCGCCTGGCTTCTGAAGCAGGCCCGCAAGATTGGGCAAACCGGCGTCACCCTTAAGGATGAGATGGTCGAGGGCGTCATTGAGCATGGCGCCGTGTAAACGGGGATAGACGGATACGGCTTTTCGACCTGATGGCATTGCCGATTGAGAATGTGCTGAAGTGTTAAGTCGAAACCTCTCAGCCTGTGAATAATGTCCCCATTAAAAATCTGGTGTCTGCCAGTTACAATAAAGGGGTTCGCAGCATGATCAGAATGTTCTCACTCGGCAGCATCCTGCCGGTCACGGCTGGCCTTCTTTTGGCCTCGACAGTTACGACGGTGGTTCCGGCACGAGCTCAGGTCGCTTGCGAGCGGCATGCCATAGATCTCGGCGACGGCAAGTCGGTGATGGGCGGCTGCGAGCCACTCAAGATCGCCTTTATGATCGCCGCGACCAACAATACCCATCTCCAGGCGCAGATCAAAGGAGCGCAGGATGCCGCAAAGGAAATCGGCGCCACGTTGGACGTTTTCGATCCGAACTGGAGCCCGACGACCCAATTCAACCAGGCGCAGAACATCATTTCCGGCGGCCAGTACAATGCCGTCCTTGCCGAAATGAACGACGGCAACCAGGCCTGCGGCATCATGACCGATAAAGCGCGGGCAGCCGGCGTCCTCGTTGCAGTCACCAATCAGCCCCTTTGCAACCGCGGCACCAACGAGGGTGACGAGCTCTGGGCTCCGGGCACGCTGAATTTTGTCGGTGGCTCGCAGGGCCGCACGGCGTTCCGCGACTGGATCATGTCCATTGCAGAGGAAAATCCGGGGCCGCAGCAGGTTGCCGTGGTCACCGGTCCGGATCTGAACTCCAACACGATCAACACCGATCTCGCCCTCAAGGATGTCCAGGAAAAGTACCCTGAGTTCAAGGTCATTGCAGTCGTGCGCACGGATTATTCGGTGGTGCAGGGAAACCAGAAGACCCTTCCACTCTTCCAAGCCAATCCCGATCTGACAATCTTCATTTCCAACTATTCCGATATGACGCGCGGCGCAGTCCAGGCAGCCCGGCAGGTGGGGTTGCTCGACAAGCTCAAGGTCTATGACAGCGGCGGCAATGACTGGGCCTTCAAGGCGGTCGCAGCCGGGCAGATCACCAGCACCCGGACGATCGAGCCCTATACCGAAACCTATCTCGCCGTGAAGCAGCTCGGAGACGCATGGACAGGCACGCCGGTTGCACGATTTACGCCCACCAAGTCGATCAAGATCGATGCGGAGACCGTCAAGAACAATGAACCGCAATACTGATCATTCAGGCGCGGCGAGCTACGGGGCGAGTCTAATGTTCGACGTGAACACCGCTGCCGGCGCAGTGGCATCGGCTGGCCCAAGCGCCTCCAGTCCCCTTGCGTTGCGCGCAGATGGCGTCCAGATGCGCTATGGTGGCACCATGGCGCTCAAGGGCGTAAGCCTGGAGGCCAAGGCCGGTAATATCCATGCGCTGATTGGTGAGAACGGCGCAGGGAAATCCACTTTTCTCGGGGTGATCGCCGGTCGTGTCGTTCCCAGCGCCGGCAATGTCAGCATCTTCGGTCAGCCGCACGTCTTTGGCCAGCCGCGGCAGGCGCGGCGTCTGGGCATCACGGCGATCTATCAGGAACTGACGATTGTTCCGCGTCTGTCTGCCGTGGCGAACGTCTTCCTCGGCCAGCCGATCTCCCGGTCTGGCATGCTCGATGAAAAGTCGATGCGCCGTGATTTTGACACGCTGTGTGAGAGACTTGATGTTCGCATCCGTCCGGATGTGTTGGCCGGAACGCTTTCGGTTGCCGACCAGCAGATGCTGGAGATCATGCGAGGCATCCAGTCCGAGGCGCGGCTGTTGTTGTTCGACGAGCCGACCACGTCGCTTGCCCCGCCCGAGCGCGAAGCGCTGTTCAAGATCATGCGGCAGCTCAAGGATCACGGTACGACGATGATGTTCGTCAGCCACAATCTTGAGGAAGTGCTGGACATATCCGATACGGTCACGGTTTTCCGCGACGGATCGCTTTCAGCGAGCGGCGACCGTTCCGACTGGGACAAGCCTTCGCTTATCCGCGCCATGGTCGGCCATGACGTGGTAGAGAACCGTCGCGTCGAGCGGCCGCCGGTTCCTGCAGGCATGCCGTTCCTGTTGCAGGCCGACAAGGTCACCGTGCCGGGCGCGATCGAGAATGTCAGCATCACGCTGAAACGCGGTGAGATCCTCGGCATTGGTGGTCTCGTCGGCTCTGGCCGGACCAGCCTACTGCGAGCTCTGGCTGGTCTCGAGCCGCGCAGCACCGGCACGCTTGTCATCAACGGCGAGGCATGTCCCTGGCCCAATGATCCGCGGCGGGCGCTGGGTGCGGGCATCGCTCTGGTGCCCGAAGACCGCAAGGCGCAAGGCCTCGTGCTTGGCATGCGCGCCATGGACAATGTTGTCATGGCCGACATGAAGCAGGTCTCCCGCATGGGCTTCCTGTCCAACACCATGATCCGGGAAAAGTCCCGCAAGATCGCGCGTGAATTCGGCTACCCCGAAACTCGCCTTGAAACCATTGTCCGGCACCTTTCGGGTGGCAACCAGCAGAAAGTGCTGCTGGGCAAAGTGCGTTTCTGTTCTCCCTCCATCCTGCTTGTCGACGAGCCGACGCGCGGTATCGATATCGGCGCCAAGGATGAAATCATGAACACGCTGAGAGCCCTCGCAGATGAAGGGGTCGGCATCATCGTCGTTTCCTCGGACCTCGAGGAGGTCATCGCGATCAGCGACCGGATCGTTGTCATGTCCGAGGGCCAGGCCGTCGCCGAACTCGATCAGTCTCGGTCAACCGTTGCAGTCGGCGATATCCTGCACGCCGCTTTCAGGGTCCATTAAGATGAACGCACAGAACTCTGCCATCAACGTCAGCACCACCCCCAAGGAAATGCGGTTCTTCAGCCGGGATGTGATGCTCCAATACGGTGTCTTGTGGGCATTCTTGCTGCTCCTCATCGTCAGCGCCTTTCTCTATCCGCGCGTGTTCGAGCTTCAGAACATCCAGAACATCCTCAGCCAGTCCGCTCCGGTGGGCATCGTGGCGGTGGGCATGACATTCGTAATCATCGGCGGTGGGTTCGATCTGTCCGTTGCGGCGATCTTCGCGCTTGGCGCAGTCGTGTTCGCAAACCGCGCGGATGTGTTCGGCCTCTGGGGCGCTGCAGCGGCGGTGGTCACCGTCAGTGCCATATGTGGCATCATCAACGGGCTGATCGTGACCCGGCTGAAGGTTAATGCCTTCGTCGCCACGCTTGGTTCCGGCTCGGTTTTCGGCGGGCTCGCCTACATCTATTCCAACTCCGCCCCGCAGGTGCCGAACGATTTCAATTTCGGCGATCTGGGAACGGGCTCCTGGTTCGGTTGGCCGATCTCTATCTGGATGTTGTTCATCACGTTCGCGGTGGGTGCCGCGATCCTCTCCAGGAGCGTCTACGGCCGGTCGATTTATGCCCTGGGCGGCAATGAGGAAGCGGCCCGCCTATCGGGCATTCCCGTCGATCTCTACCGGGCCAGCACCTATGTGCTGACGGCGATCTGCTCGGGTGTAGGCGGTATGATTCTGTCGTCGCGCCTCGGCGTTGGGCAGGCCGATATGGGCGGTAGCCTGGCACTCGATGCGATCGCCATCGTCGTCATCGGCGGAACCTCGCTGCTCGGCGGGGAAGGGGCCCTGTGGCGGACGGCCGTCGGTCTTCTGATCATCGCGACGCTGACCAACGTCTTCGATTCGCTCGCCATCAATACGAACTACCAGCTCGTCGCCAAGGGCCTCATCGTGATCGCGGCTGTCGCCCTCGACATCTATGCCCGCAAGATGCGGACCTAACAGCTCAACGAAAAGAGAGAGTCAGCAGTATGAAGAAAGACGTCAGAATCGCCCTTACCTTCGACTTCGATGCCTATTCGCTTTGGATTGGCACTTTCGATTCCAATTCGCCGAGCATGCTGTCACGCGGGGAGTTCGGACCGGTCGGCGTGCGCCGCATCCTGGCTTCGCTCGAAGCCGAGAAGATCCCCGCGACCTTCTACATTCCGGGGCATACGGCCTATGCGTTCCCGAAGACGGTAGAGGCGGTCGCCGCAGCCGGTCATGAAATCGGCCATCATGGGTGGGTCCATGAAAACCCGGCCTCGGTCTCCGCCGACAAGGAGCGCTGGATTCTCGAAAAGGGCTTCGAGGCGCTGGACAAGGTCGCCGGCATCCGTCCGACCGGCTATCGTTCCCCTGCCTGGGACAACAGCCCGCAGACCGTGCCGCTGCTTCTCGAACACGGCTTCGAATACGAAAGCAGCATGATGGGCAGCGACTTCCAGCCCTACTGGTGCCGCGTTGGCGACAGCTGGACCAAGGATGGCCCCTATGTCTTCGGCAAGCCAGTCGATCTCGTGGAAATGCCGGTGGCGTGGCACCTCGACGATTTCCCGCAATTCGAATATGTCGTCGGCAAATCCAGCACCAACCAGGGCGTGATTACGCCGCGTGACCTCCTGCAGATGTGGAAGGACGAGTTCGATTTCCTCTACGACCGGATCGGCGAAGGCGTCTTCATCGCGACGATGCATCCGCAGACGATCGGCCGGGGTCATCGAATGCTGGTCCTCGAACAGTTCATCGACTACGTGAAGGACAAGCCAGGGGTGAGCTTCACCCGCATGGGTGACTATGTACGGCACTGGAAGCAGGGCAAGACACCGTCCCTGCCGGCAGACACTGCCGAATCCTGATCCAGAACTTCACAGGGAGGTGCCGGTCACGGCACCTCCCGTTTCCAATTCAGCGGGCGGCCGTGCAGGCCAGGACGAAATGATGACGCCAGACGCGATAGTTCTTTCCGGTCTTACGGACGACGTGTCCATTTACATCGACCAGTGGGGCATCTCCCACATCCGTGCAAAAAACAAACGTGACCTGTTTTTCGCGCAAGGATACAACGCCGCCCGCGACAGGCTTTGGCAGATCGATCTCTGGCGCAAGCGCGGCCTTGGCCTGTTGGCTGCCGATTTTGGCCCCGGCTATCTCGAACAGGATCGTGCCGCTCGCCTGTTCCTCTACCGTGGCGACATGCAGACGGAATGGGATGCCTATTGCGAGGATGCAGAGGAAATCGCCACCACGTTCGTCCAAGGCATCAATGCCTATGTTGATCTGATCGATAGGGGCGATGCTGAACTGCCGCCGGAATTTTCTCTTTTCGGTACGTCTCCCGCCCGGTGGAAGGCCGAGGATGTGGTGCGCATCCGCAGCCATTCCCTCATGCGCAATGCCCTTTCCGAGGTAATCCGCGCCAATGTCATGAGCCGCACCGACGCCGGCATAGATGAGTTGCGCCAGGCGCTCGTGCCCGCCAAGGATCCATTTGTCGCGGACGGCATAATACTGGATGAAATCCCGCTGGAGGTGACTGACACGTTCAAGCTTGCACTCGCCGCTGTCACTTTCGAAGAGCAGCGACTGTCGGCACAGCTGGACGAGGCCGGTTTGTGGCGAAAGGTTGCCGGGACCGGCGAGGTGGTGCGAGACGCGTCAGCGCAAGGATCCAACAACTGGGTTATCCATGGCAGCCGCACCGAGAGCGGCCGACCGATCCTGGCCAATGATCCGCACCGCACTCATGCTGTTCCTTCATTGCGTTATCTCGTGCATCTGACCTGCCCGGAATTCGACGTCATAGGCGCCGGTGAACCTTGCCTGCCGGGCATATGTATTGGCCACAACGGCAATAGCGCATTCGGCCTCACGCTGTTTTTCGGGCATGACCAGGAAGACGTCTATGTCTACGAAATCTCGCCTGAAGACCGGGATCTCTATCGCTATGGCGGCAACTGGGAGCGAATGGTGGTGCTTCAGGAGCATATCGCGCTCAGGGACGGCTCTTCGACCGCGCTCACGTTGCGTTTCACCCGTCATGGACCGGTGGTTTATGAGGATGCATCGCTCAACCGGGCCTATGCGATCAAGTCGGTCTGGTTCGATCCGGGCACAGCACCCTATTTCGCGTCGATCGCCTCGATGCGCACAAAGTGCTTTGCCGATTTCCGCGACATGATGGCAAGGTGGGGCGTGCCCGCGACCAATCAGGTCTACGCCGATAAGGGCGGAACGATCGGCTGGGTCGTCGCCGGCTTCAGCCCGGTACGGCCCAATTGGGACGGCCTCTTGCCCGTACCCGGGGACGGGCGCTACGAGTGGAACGGCTATTTCGCGGCAGCTGAACTACCGGCCGTCAGCAACCCGGAGACTGGCTTCCTTGCAACCGCCAACGAACCCAATCTGCCGGCTGAATGGGATCAACGCGAAAAGCAGATCGGATACGAGTGGCTGGAACGTTCGCGTGCCGATCGCATATCGGAGGTGCTGTCCGGTGACAGCAGGCACAGTATCCGCTCCTCTGGGGCCTTGCAGGCAGACAGCACGTCGCTTGCAGCACGTCGACTGGTGAGGCTTCTCAGAATGCTGGATGCATCGACGGCGGCCAGCGTGGCCGAGGCCCAGGCTATTTTTGAAGGTTGGAATCACCGTTTGGATGCCGACAGTGCCAGTGCCGCCCTGTTCGAAGTCTGGTGGAGCAAGCATCTGCGGCCCGGACTGTTCCGGCTGATCACCGATAACCCGTCCGTCCGGACGCTCCTGCTACCCGGAGATCCGGAGGCTGTGCTCGCCCTAATGGAGAAGCCGGATCATCGACTGGGAACGGACCCTGTGGCAGCGCGCGACGCGCTCCTCGCCTCCACGCTCGAAACGGCCTTGGCGGAGTGCCGCGATATGCTCGGCGTTGTTCCCTCCGGCTGGCGTTGGGGGACTTTGCACCAGGCGCATTTCATTCATGCGACGAGCAATATATACAAGGAGAAGTTGCGCCCGGACGGTGACGTTGGACCCCTTGAGAAGGGCGGGAGCGATTCTAGCCCCATGAATGCGTCGTACCGGACATCGGATTTCCGCGTCACGCTCGGCGCATCCGTCCGAGTCGTCGTCGATGTCGGCGCGTGGGACAACAGTCTCTGCATCAACGCACCCGGCCAATCCGGAAATCCCTCCTCCAAACATTATGGCGATCTCGCCGAAAAGTGGTCGCGTGGCGAATTCGTGCCGCTCCTGTATTCGCAGGGGCGTGTGGATGAGGCGACCGAACAACGGATCGTGCTTACGCCGGGCAGATGACCTGCGGGCGTGAAACCTGGCTTCGTGAACCGGTGAGCTGTCGAGGCTCACCGGCTTTTGCTTCCGGTTGCGGCAGTTGTATTGCAGTCCAAAAAGCCCCTTGAAACAGAGAGTTCAAAGCGCAATACGACAGGAATTGGACCTGTCAGGTCCTCTGGGGGGAAGCTCAGGCGAGCATGCCGCCGTCGACGAGGATGTCGGAACCAGTGATGTAGCGCGCTTCGTCCGAAGCCAGATAGGCGACCGCGGACGCAATGTCCTTCGGCAGTCCCAGGGCGCCGAGCGGCACGGACTGCAGGAACTGCGACAGCTGTGCGGGGTCGTTTTCATAGAACATTGGTGTGTCGATCACGCCTGGGCAAACGGTGTTGACGCGGATTTTCAGGGGCGCGAGCTCGCGGGCTGCCGACCTCGTCATGCCGCGCACGGCCCATTTCGCGCCGGCATAAGCAAATGTGCCCTTGTAGCCGACCATGCCTCCGATCGATGAAAGATTGATGATGGAGCCGCCCAGCGACATAAGGGGCACGGCACATTTCATACCCCAGAAGATCGAAAACTGGTTGATCTCGAACATGCGTCGGAAGCCATCAGCCGTCTCGTCCTGCAGCGAGGCCGGCCCGTAGATTCCGGCATTGTTGACGAGAATGTCGAGGCGGCCGACGTCGCGGGCAATCCGCTCCATCATGGCGGCCCACTGTGCTTCAGACGTCACATCGAGAGGTTGGAACACGCCCGTCCTGTCCAGGTGCGCGGCCGTTTTTTCACCTTCGCCTTCCAGGATGTCGCCGAGATATACAAGGGCACCTTCACTGGCGAGCCGTTGAGCAATGGCTGCTCCAATGCCTCGGGCGGCACCTGTGACCAGTGCAGTCCGCCCGGCAAGCGGATGATAATCCGTATTGTTGTTCATGATATTTCCTATTGTGCTGTAAATCCGCCGTCGATCGGCAGGACGGCGCCAGTCACGAAAGAGGATGCGTCGCTGGCAAGGAATACGGCTCCGTCAGCGATTTCCTCAGGCCGTCCGATACGGCCCATGGGTGTGAGCGCGAGTGTCGCCGCATTCATTTCCGGTTTCTGGACGCGCACCATCTCGGTATCGATGAGACCCGGCAGGATGACGTTGGCGCGGATTCCCTGCTTGGCATAGGTGACCGCTACGTTGCGTGTCATGTTGATGACCGCTCCCTTGCTGGCATGGTAGGCGATCTGCCCGGTGCCGGCGACCTGCCCCCAGATCGACGAGATGTTGACGATGGAAAGCGATCCCTTGCCGAGCATGCGAGCGGTTGCCATGCGCATGCCGAGCATCACGCCGGTCTGGTTCACCCGCAGGATAAAATCCCAATCGGCCATGGTGACGTCATGAACGCCGTCTTTCGTTGGCGCAACGCCGGCGGCATTCACCAGAATGTCGATTTTCCCATCCCCGGCATCAATCTCCCGACCGATCCGTTCCCAGTCAGTTTCCGAGCCGACATCGCATTGGCGATAGAGAATATCGGTGTCGTAGGACGGTGCTTCGGTAAATATGTCCGTTGCGATCACGCGCGCCCCTTCGCGGGCGAGCGCTTCGGCACAGGCTCTCCCGATGCCGCGATAGGCGCCAGTCACCAGCGCCAGCTTACCTTGTAATTTCATCTCCACTCCCCATCGTGGCGGATTATCGCTGGGGCTGATTGTAGTCGGATACTCAATCCTGAGTTTGACAATTGAGCACTCAGTTTAGACACGGCGCCAATCTTCTGGTCGTCGCGGCTTGTACGCTCATTGCCCGCATCTTTGAGGGGGAGGCGTCGAACCATCGCACGCAGGCGCGGCTGAAGGCGCTAAGCTCCGAATAGCCAAGGATGTTGGCGATATCGTTAATCATGAGATGCGTCTGAGCAAGATAGAGCAGGGCAAGGCGACGACGTGTCTCCTCCACGAGGGCGGAAAAGATTTGTCCCTCGGCCGCCAGCCGACGTTGCAGCGTCCAGCGCGGCATCTTGAGCGCTTCGGCCACATCTTCGATATGGGGATAGCCGGAGGGCAATTGCGCCCGGATTTCCCCAACCACCCGTCGGTTCAACCCGAGTGTCCCTGTGTCGCCGGTCAGTTGCATCAGCGCTTCGCAGAGCGCATGCATGCGGCCCGTATCCCAGTCTGCTGCCGTCCGTGCGATCGACTTTTCGCGAAAGACCAATGCATTGGTCTTCATGTTGAAATAGACCGGCGCATTGAACACGGTCTCATGCTCGCGCCAGTTTTCCGGTCGCGGATGTTCGAAATGCACTTCGTCCGGCGACCACGCTGCGTTCATGACCCGGCGAATGATGTTCAGATACATTCCGATCGTCAGCTCGGCATCTTGCCGCCGCTGCAGGATGAAGCCGTCGAGAATCCGGTATTCGAGATGCCAGAGCTCCTCTCGCCGATGGAAGGCGACCAAGGTGTTCTGCTGGTGGTAGGGGAAATACTTGACCAGATTGCCGAGTGCGTCTGCAAGTGTCGGCGATGAAACGGCGATTTCTCCGATCAGGCCCAGCCTGTCCGGCGTAAAGTCGCGGCCGTAGTGAAGACCGAAATTGTCGTTCTGGGTTTTGCGAGACGCCGTTTCGAGCAGCTCGCAATATGCTCCCAGATCCAGGATTTCGCGCTCCTTGCGCGTATCGGCCTCATCCATCCCGACGGACCACAGAATTTCATGAGCGCTCGTTCCGTGCCTGGAAATGAACTGTGCGATGCCGTTTGCCGCGCAGGATAGAATCTTGGCCGGCGCCCGAAACTGAGGATTCGACGAATCTCGTCTCCATGCAATTGTGCTTGAAGCTTCCATTATGTACGGTTCCGCTCTGGTGAGGAATGCATCTTTTGCGTGCATTTTGATAAGAGTACCGGTTAACCGATCTCACGGCCGGTCCGTGGAAGGTGAAGAAAACGGTAGGGAGGCGAAATACGTAAACCTACCGACGCGGCACGCGAACTTCCCGTCGACAAACTGCACGGAGCGGTAATCGGAGCATGAAATGAGTGTGAGATTGGTTGTTCAGAACCGAGAAACATCATGGTTTTCCGGTTCGGATTCCGCGGGCTATTTCCGCGCGTTGATCAATGGGGAAGGACTGATAGACGCGACCGAGAGCGAAAGCGCCAACCGCTTCTTCGCCGCGCGGCCCGAGCTCAAGAATTTTGCCAAAGGCCTCGCGGGAAGCGGCCGCGACCTCGTCCGCTTCGTCTGGATCGACAGCGACAAGCGCTGGTTTGCGGTGCGGATCGAGCTTGATGTCACCGCTTCGGGCGAGCAACGCAGCAACCTGATCGCCAAACCCATCGAGCCGCCCTTCGGGTTGACGTTGCGTGAACTCGACGTGCTCACGCTGATTGCGGGTGGTCTTTCCAACCAGGACATCGCCGCCTGTCTGGAGACCAGCCAGCGGACCGTGACGACCCACAACGAACGGATTCTCGTCAAGCTCGGACAGGTCAGCCGGACCGGCGCAGCGACCCTTGCCACCGATCTCGGGCTACTGCGCCTGCCTACACCGGGTGGCGGGCGCAACCTCATGCCGCTCACCGCCGGCCTAGTCGACAGCCGTGTGCCGCTGCCGCACGACACCGTGCGTTCCTTCGTCAGCTCTTCATTGGACAGACGACCGATTCTCATCGGTACGCCCCTTTCCACCCAGGGGCTCGCCTCAGCTGATGCCTATGAGATGTTGAACGGCGCGCGGCTGGCCGTGGACGAAATCAACCGCCGCGGCGGTGTTTCCGGCCGCCGGATCGAGCTTAAGATCGCCGAATGCGATGTGGGCGACGAGGCTGACGTCGTCCGGGCGGTGAAGTCGCTGGTCGATGCCGAGGTCGACGCAATTACCTCCGGCTATAGTTGCGCCGAAGAGAGTGTGCAGGACGTGCTGGCCGAATATGGCGCGCCCTATCTTCACTGTGCCACCATGGAGGCCATGGTTGATCGCGTGCGGCAGGACCGTCATCGACTGCGCAACGTGTTCCAGCTTTGTCCGAGCGACATCAACTACGGCCCGCGATTCATCCAGTTCCTGTCCGAGCTCGAAAAAAGCCGCAAGTGGATCCCGCAGTCGCGGCGCGTGGTGGTGATCCAGCCACGTTGGTCGCGCATGGATATCGGCTTCATGACCCTGGAGCGGATGGCCCGCAAGGCCGGCTTCAAGGTCGATCTTCTGGAAGATCTGCCGTTCCGAAACATCGACTGGAATGGAGTAATGGACAAGCTGCATCGCAGCGATCCTGCCGCGATATTCCTTGCCTACTATTTTCCCGAGGAAAGTATTTCCTTCCTGCAGCATTTCCTGAGCCGCCCGGCGAATGCGCTTGTCTATACGCTTTACGGCCCCTCTATCCCCGCCTATAGGCAGCAGCTCGGCCACAGTGCTGAAGGTGTAATCTGGGCGACGACGACGGGTTTGTATTCCGACCAGTTAGCGATAGGCTTTGCCGAGCGCTACGAGCGCATGCATGGCCAGAAGCCCGGTCATTCCCATGCAGGCCTTGCCTATGACAGGGTCAATATTCTCGCCACGGCGTGGACGCGCGCCAACAATCCCCGCGCCTTCGACAAGGTCATTCCCGAAATCCGCTCGGTGATCCATCGGGGTGTGAATGGTGCCTACTTCTTCGACAATGTGGGCCAGTGCGCCCAGTCCTATCCGGATACGTCGGTCGATCCCTCTATCAGTCAGGCCCATTTGATCTACCAGATCCAGCATGGCGAACAGCGCATCCTTTCGCCTGCGCCCTACGGTCAATCGGCCTTCATGTTACCGCCCTGGCTTCGACGCAAGAAACTGGGAGCGTAAGGCCGGTCTCCAGGACCGGCCTATTGCGCGTCAGTATTGCGGTTCGTACTTGGCGACCGTTTCCTTATCGATGTTGTAGGCTGCAAGCGGCACGAAGCGTGGGGTTTTCTCGCCCTTCCAGGCTTGGCCAAGCGCTTTGACCGCTTCATACATCTCGGTATAGGGCAGAAGAGTCCTGGTGCTATCGATCAGGCCCTCGCGTACGGCCTGGAACGACCATATGTTGCCGCCATTGTCATAGATTTTCATCTTGTGGTTAAGGCCGACTTGGCGGGCCGCCTGGACGGCACCGCGCGTCATGTCGGAATAATTGGAGATGAAGATTGTCAGGTCGGGATTGGCCTGGAAGAGGGGCAAGGTCTTCTGATTGCCTTGCAGAACCGAATAGTCGGTCTTGACCACGGCACTGACCTTGAAATCCGGATATTTCTCTTGGACGTCCTTAAGTGCAAGTTCGGTGTTGATCGTGTTGGCGTTGAGGTCCGGTCCGGTCAGGACGGCAACCTTCTGGGGACCGGGGTTGGCTTCGGCAATCGACATGATCCAACTGCGGAATGCCTCGCGGCCCTGCGAGCCTCCGACGAAATTCAGCGTGCCGGGCGACCAGAGCTCATCACCCTCGTTGCTGGCGCGGTTGCAGAGCGGTAGATTGGCAACTGCCACCAGAACGCCGGCCTTCGGAGCATCTTCAGTTAGAATCTTACAGGCTTGGTTGCCGTCGTTCATCTCGGCTACAATCGCATTGTACTTGCCGCTGGAAATGACATTCTGGGCCTGGTTGTACTGAACCGTCGGGCTCCAGTTCGGATCGAACACGTCGAGTGTCGCGCCAATTTCCTTGGCAGCGTCCTGCGCGCCCTTAATGCCGGCCTGCAGATGTGTGTTGTTCGTGGCTGCTGTCAGAAACGCGATTTTCAGCGACTCGCAGTTCGATTCGATGAATTTGCCGTCGCCGAGATCGATCTTGGATGGCTTGCAAGCACTTTCTTGCGCAAGGGCCGATGTCGCGGCGGCGCAAGTGACAATGAGACCTGAAATAAGACCGTTCAAATGTGAAGTGGCTACGCGGCGCGTAGATTTTTTCATCATTGTGCTGTTCCCTTTCTTTACGCGCAAAAGAGCGCGATTACAGGAGTGAGCATGCTGTCAGGCCGGACGAACAGCCTTATCATTTGGATACAAGCAACCCAGTTTTGAGAACTGTTTAAATCGGCTGAAAGGCCGTTCATTCGCCGTAACGAACCCAGATGTTCTTTACCTGCGTGGCTCGGGGAAGATAATCGCGGCTCTGATCTTAAGCGCCGTTTAGTCATTTCGCAGACGGCCATCGTCAACCCAACTGGCCGTCAATTTCCGCAGGAAGCTTTTTCCACCCAGGCGCTGGTATCCTTCGATTCCGCATACCTGATCGCCGCGACCTCGCATGGACATCGGCCGCTCTGATCCAGCCTACTTTATGTGGAAACCATAGAGAGTTGGTCGCCGTTGTGGGCTGCAAGTCCCATCCGACTTGTTGACTGTATACAGGAATTCAAGTATCCGGAAATGATCAGAGAGGAAGGACGATCCGGTATGATTTCGACTGCTGAAATGGCTATGCGCGAAGATCTGGCGGCGGCGTATCGGCTGATCGCCCGGTTTGGGATGGATGACATCATCCATACGCACATATCTGCGCGTCTGCCCGAAGAGCCGGAACTCCTGCTGATCAACCGCTACGGCGATCTTTTTCGAGAGGTGACGCCGGAATCGTTGGCGGTGATCGATCACCATGGCCAGCAGATGCGCGGCCAGCAGGCGCCGATCAACACGGCGGGCATCGTCATTCACACGGCGGTCCATGCCGCGCGCCCGGACGCGGTCTGCGTGATGCATACTCATACCGCCGCCGGTGTCGCGGTCAGTTGCCTTGAGGAGGGGCTTCTGCCGCTCAACCAGACATCACTGCTGTTTTATGGGCAGGTCGGCTATCATGAGTTCGAGGGCATCGCGCTCGATCCCGGCGAGCAGGAACGCCTCGTTGCCGATCTCGGCACCAATCGCGCCATGATCCTGAGAAACCATGGGCTGTTGACTGTGGGGCGATCCATCGGAGAGGCTTTTTCCCTGATGTACAACCTCGAGCAGGCATGCCGCATCCAGCTTTCGGCGCTCGGTAGCGGGCGTCCCATCCACCTGCCGAGTAAGGAGGTGTGCGAGCGCACCGCCAGGCAGTATGAGGCGGATCCGGATGGCGCGGCGGAACTGGAATGGCTGGCGCTGCGCCGGCTTGCGGGAATGCCCATCGAGGGACATTGATCGATGCGGATCGTCATCGCCGATCCGCTTGCCTACAGCGACCCCTTCGAGCGCGCGCTGCGCGCCGCGCTTCCGTCGGCGGACTTCGTCCGATGGCCTGATCTGCCGGAGGGCGCCGACTATGATTTGCTGGTTGCCTGGCATTTGCCGAAGGATATGACGGCGTTGCCGCCATCGCTGCGTGCCGTCTTCTGTTTCGGCGCGGGGACGGACCAACTTCTCGATGATCCCCGCATCCCGGGCGATGTTCCGATCGCACGCCTGCAGGATCAAGGCCAGGCCGAGCAACTGCTGGACTATGCGACGCACGCGGTCTTCGCGCTCCTGCAAGATGACGTCGTTGTCAGGGCGGACCAGCAGGCCCGCTTCTGGCGCTTGCCAGATCAACAGAACCGGACACGCGGATCACTGCGCGTGGCCGTCCTTGGGCTGGGTCCGCTCGGTCTGCATGTCGCGCAAGGGCTTTCGGCAGCCGGTTTCCCGGTGTCTGCCTGGTCGCGAACTCCCCGCAGCATCGACGGCGTCGCTTGTCTGCATGGCGATGATGGGCTCAGCGCCTGTGTCGACGGCGCCGACGTGGTGGTCAATCTCCTGCCCTCCAGGCCGGAAACGAAAGGCATATTGTCGGACCGGCTGTTTTCCCGCCTCGCGCCCGGCGCCTATGTCGTCAATCTCGGCCGCGGCGATCACCTCGATGAGGAGGCGCTGCGTGCTGCGCTCGATCGGGGTCAACTCGGCGCTGCGTGGTTGGACGTCTTTCCTGTCGAGCCCCTGCCACCCGAGCACTGGTTCTGGCGGCACGAATGGATCCGGCTGACGCCTCATCGTGCCGGCCTGCCGACGCCGCAGGGCGCTGCGGCCTCCATTGCAGCCGTCGCTGCGGCGCTCGAACAAGGTCACGCGCTTCCAGGTTTGGTTCGGTCGGGGAGGCTGATCGAAAATTGAGCCAATTTTGCATCTGCACAAGAAATGCGCTTGACTCGAAACAATCCTGAATGCCAGCATACAGCCATGCTGAACCTAAGCACCTCACTCCTGGCGGATCAGAACGAGCGTCGAAACACGATCTCGGCGAAGGCTTATGTCGAATTGCGTGAGGCGATCATCACCGCACGCATCGCACCCGGTGCCAATATTTCGGAAACAGACGTCGCCCAGTCGCTCGGCATCAGCCGCACCCCTGTGCGTGAGGCTTTCACGCGGCTCTTCGATGAGGGTCTGATCGAGATTTCACCCCAAACTGGCACCCGCGTCTCGCTGATCGACATGGCTCGTGTCCGTGAGGCGGTGTTCATTCGCTCCACGCTTGAAAGTGCAGTCGTAGCCAGCAGCGGCATCCGGCCCGATCCGGCCATGCTGGACGAGATCGAGCTATCGCTTCGGGCGCAAGAACGTCTTGTTCACGGCGATGACATGGGCGCCCTGCACCGTGCCGACATGGCCTTCCATGCAGGTCTGCTTGGGGCTTTCGCACATCCGCGGGCGTGGACGGCGTGCCAGCACGTTTCGGCCGACATGATGCGCATCCAGTTCCTGATCGGCATGAAGCCGGATCATATCCGCTCGATCATCGCCGAGCACCGTGTCATTTTCGACGAGGTTCGGGCCGGCAATATGGGCGAGGCCGCACGGCTCATGGCGGCGCACATCCGCAATGCCGATTTGGATCAGGTGAGCTTGAAGCTCGAGCACCAGGAATTCTTCCGAGCCGGAGATCCCTCGTGAGCACCGCCGTCATTCGCTCTTCCCCGGTTGCGGATGGCGTGCGAGATTTTTTTTCGGTCATTTGTGAAACCGGTTTACTTAAACGGTTGTCTGCACATGTCTCGCGGGAGTGGGGCCGCTTGTCGGGAAGATTGAAAACCACCATTCGCGACGTCGCCCGGGCTGCCGGCGTGTCCGTCACGTCCGTTTCCCGCCATCTCAACGGGCAGATCAGCCTGCCGGAGGCGACGGCGAGCCGCATCCAGCGGGCAGCGGAGCGGCTAGGCTACCGGCCCAATGCGATCGCCCGCAGACTGAGCAGCGGCAAGAGCGAGACGCTCGGTCTCATCACTGCCGATATCGCCTATCCGCTGTTTGCAGAGATCGCCAGCGCATCGGAGGCCGAGGCCGCAAGGCATGGCTACAACCTCCTGATGTTCAACAGCCGGAACCTGGTGGAGAAGGAAGTCTCCTTCCTGTCGCGCATCGAAGACCGGCAGGTCGATGGCATATTGCTTCTCACCAACCATCATGATGACGGCCGGCTTTTGCGGCGGATCAACGAAACGGGAAGCGTCGTGCTTCTCGACGAGGACGTGCCGGGCGCGAAGGCGCCGCGCCTGTTCGCCGACAACATCCATGGCGGGCTCCTGGCGACACGTCATCTGATATCGCGTGGCCATACCCGTATCGCCGCTATCGGAGGGCCGCGAGGGCTTCTCAGCACCACAGAACGTCTCGATGGCTTTACGCGGGCGCTCGCGGAGGCCGGTCTCGATGCCGATCCCGCGCTGCTAAGGTTCTGCGCATATGAGGAGGCGCCTGCCTCGATTGCGTTTCTCGATCTTATGGAACAGGACGATCCGCCCACCGCGATCTTCACCTTCGGTGACATGCTGGCCACCGGTGCGATGCGGGCCGCGCGGCACGCCGGTATCCGCATTCCCGACGACATTTCGCTCGTCAGCTTCGACGATATCCGCAATGCGGACCTGCTCGCGCCGGCGCTGACCACGGTGCGTCAGTCGGCAGCTGAGTTCGGTACGCGCGGCGTCAACATGCTGCTCGATTTCATCGCCGGCCGGAAATCCGAAACGGTGACTGAACGGGTTGGCGTCGAACTCGTCATACGCAGTTCGGTGGCGCCGCCACACCGCCGTCCATCTGGACGTTAGATCGCGCTACCGGCTCCGGAAGCTCTGATGGGTTCCCGGTGCAGGCCAGGGAGGGAGAGAAAGAAAATTAGACCGCGGACGTGAAAGGGGAACACACATGTCCATCAATCGCTTTGGTCAAGACGCAGCGTTGATTGCGCTTGATAAATTTAGAAATGGGAACATCGATCGCCGAGGCTTCATGACCGCCATGGCCGGACTTGGCATCGCAGTCGCGTTCAAGCCGGGACCGGCTTCCGCCGAGGCGTCGGAAATCGTCGTCTGCAACTGGGGCGGCGCTGCCCTCGAAGCCTTTCAGAAGGCCTATGGCGAGCCTTTCAAGGCCAAGTCCGGCATGGAGGTCATCATCGACGGCGCCGGCCCGGCCACAGGCGCGATCCGCGCCATGGTTGATTCCAAGAACGTCACCTGGGATGCCACGGATGGCGGCATGGTGGACGCCGTCGTGCTCGGCAAGGGCGGCTATGTCGAGCCTATCGACTATTCCATCGTCGACAAGTCTCTTGTCGGCGAGGGCCTCGCTGCCGAGTTCGGCATTTGCAACTACACCTACTCCAACGTGCTGGCATATGACGCCAAGAAGGTCGGCGCCACTGCTCCTTCGAGCTGGAACGACTTCTTCGATCTCGAGAAGTTTCCCGGCAAGCGCACCATGTGCAAGTGGATTCAGGGTCAGCTCGAAGCCGTATTGCTTGCCGATGGCGTTAAGCCGGAGGAGATGTATCCGCTCGACGTCGACCGGGCCTTCAAGAAGCTCGAGCCACTGCTGCCGCAGCTGATCTTCTGGGAGTCCGGCGCGCAGAGCCAGCAGCTCTTCCGCGACGGAGAGGTGGTCATGGGCAATATCTGGCACACGCGCGCCAACCTGCTGCGCAAGGAGAACCCCGACTACACCTGGACCTGGAACCAGAACCTGATGTTCGCCAGCGCCTGGTCTGTGCCGAAGGGCAACCCCGCCGGCAAGAAGGTCTTCGACTTCATCAATTCGTCGTTGGACCCGGAGAGCCAGGTGACGCTGTTGCGCCTCATGGGCAACGGCCCCTCGAACCCGAAGGCGCTGGCACTGATGACCGACGAGGACAAGGCGGTCTATTCGCTGGCTCCTGAGAACGCCAAGTCCGGCCTGCCGATCTCGGCGCAATACTATGCCGATAACGAGGCCGAGCTGCAGAACAAGTTCCTCGACTTCATCTCACGCTAACCATCGGAGACCACCACCGGCCAACGGCCGGTGGTGGTTCGAAAGATCATGACCTCATTCCAGCGTTGGGCCTTCTGCTTGACGGTGCCGGCAGCGCTTTTGACCCTGTGTCTCTACGTGCTACCCATCCTTCAGGTGCTGGCGCTCAGTTTCACCGAGCCGACCGTTGGCCTCGGCAATTATGTGGCCCTGTTCCAGAACGCCGCGATCGGCCGCGTCGTGCGCACGACCGTGTTCGTCTCGGCTGTGACGACCGTGCTCACTATCGTCATGAGCTACGCGGTGGCCTTTGCGCTGGTTCATATGCCGCCGGCCACGCGTCGCGTCGCGCTGTTCATGGTCATGGTGCCGTTCTGGATATCGGTGCTGGTGCGAGCCTTTGCCTGGATCACCATCCTACGCCGCAATGGCGTGCTCAACTCGGCCCTCGTCGGCAGTGGGGCCGTCAGCCAGCCGCTCGAACTGGTGTACAACCAGTTCGGTGTCATCGTCGGCATGGTGCATTACATGATGCCCTTCGCCATCATGCTGCTCTACGCCAATCTGTCGGAGATCGACCTCAGGATCATTCAGGCAGCCAGATCGCTTGGCGCCCGCCCGGTCTCCATCTTCTTCCGCGTCTGGCTGCCGCTCTCCATGCCCGGCCTGGCGATCGCCGGCCTGTTCATCGTCATCTTCTCACTCGGCTTCCTGGTTACGCCGGCGATCCTTGGTGCCGGTCGGGTGCTGATGGTCGCAGAATACATCTCCGTGCAGATATCCTCGACGCTGCGCTGGGGCGTGGCGACGGCGCTGTCGACCATGCTGCTGCTCGTCGTCGGCATCCTGATCGCGCTCGCCATGCGCAGCCCGGCTCTGCGCGCCGCCTTTGAAGGGGGCCGCAAATGACGCCGCGCAGCCGACGCCTGCTCGAACGCGGGCTGCCCAAGCTTGTCGCCTGGCTGCTGCTCGCCTTCCTGTTCGTTCCCGTGCTCGTGGTCATTCCCGTGGCGCTGACCGACCGGGACTATCTGTCCTTGCCCAACAACGGCATTTCGTTCGACCATTTCGCCGCCCTGGCGAACTGGCGCGCCGGCTGGATGCCGAGCATACTCACCAGCCTCGGCATCGCCATGGCCTCGGCCGTCATTGCGACGGCCGTCTCGGCGGCCTTCGCCATCGGCGCCTGGGTCTATGTCGGACGCTGGCCCTCGATCCTGCGCGTCATCCTGCTTTCGCCGCTGATCGTGCCGCCGATCATCTATGCGGTCGGCATGGTGCGGCTTTGGTCGAAGCTGGGGCTTCTCGACACATGGCTTGGCGTCACCATCGTCCACGTCATCCTGGCCATGCCACTGGCGGTGCTGGCGATCGGCGCTTCGCTGTCGAACCTCGATCCGAGACTGGTGCAGGCGGCCCGCTCGCTCGGCGCCCGTCCGGCGACCATCTTCGGCCGCGTCATCCTGCCCAACATCGTTCCGGGCACGGTCGCCGGAGCGATCCTCGCCTTCATCGTCTCCTGGGACGAGATCACCGTGACGCTGTTCATCACCAGCCGAGGCATCGTCACCCTGCCACGCAAGATCTGGACGAGCATCGCAGATGCCGTCGACCCCGCGCTGGCCGCGATCGCGACCGTCATGCTGGCGGTGACCATCGTCGGCCTCATCCTGCGCATGACCGTCTGGGACCGTATCGCCCAGCGTCGGTCACGACACGACTTTCAATAGCTTCGCTTGGTTCAGAAAGGAAATCGAAGACATGACTGCCCACAGCGCCGCAATGAGCGAGCACGAATACCGCGAGGCCAAGTTCTTCCAGACTTTTGGCTCCGTCCCAACGCCGGCTTTCCACGACCCCGAAGAACAGACCCGCGTCTGGGGCCGACCTTGGGGTTGCACCAGTGATGTCGGCAAGCTGCGCGCCGTGCTGATGCATAGGCCCGGCGAGGAAATCAATGTCGTCGACAAGAACAAGCCGATGCCCGAGATCGGCGGTTTCGGCGATCCGGAGAAGGGCTGGTACTTCATGGGCAAGACCCCGCCGGATCTTGCCGCCATGCAGGCCGCCCACGATGCCTTCACCAAGCTGCTGCGGTCCGAAGGCGTCGACGTCATCCTGACCGAGAAGGCGGCGCCCGGCGCCCTCAAGTCGACCTTCTGCCGCGACAGCGTCATCGGCGTGAAGGGCGGCGCGATCGTCACACGCCTTGCCCGCCGCGCGCGCCGCGGCGAGGAGCTGATGGTCACCCAGGCGCTGGCCAAGGCCGGCTGCCCGATCCTCGGCACACTGCATGGCGAGGCAGTGTTCGAGGGCGGCGGCTTCGCGCTGATCGACGACAAGACGGCCGTCTGCTCGGTGTCCGTCGCCTGCAATCCCGAAGGCGTCCGCCAGGTCGAGATGATCCTCAACAGCCTCGGCGTCGAGCTGATCAAGGTGCCGATGCCCGGATACCGTATCCACATCGACGGCAGCTTCATGATGATCGACCGCGAGACCGCGATTATCAACATCAACGAACTGCCTTATGTCTTCATCGACTATCTGAACAAGCGCGGCATGAAGCTGATCGAGCTGCCGCCGGAAGACAACGCCTTCTCGCTCAACTGCCTGGCCATTGGGCCCGGCCGGGTCGTCATGCACGCCACCCGCACGCCGCGCCTGGCCGACCGTCTCGACGCCGCCGGCATCGAGATCTTGACGCTGGACTATGAATGCATCGAACTGAACGGTGGCGGCATCCACTGCTCGACAGGTCCGCTTGCCCGGGATCCGATCTGAATGTCCTTTCTAGACGTCCGAAACCTCCGCAAGACCTACGGTTCCGCCGTCGCGCTAGACGGCATCGACCTGTCGATCGAGGCGGGGGAGTTCGTCACCTTGCTCGGCCCCTCGGGGTCGGGCAAGACGACGCTTCTGATGTCGGTCGCCGGCTTCACCAAGCCTGACGAAGGCGCCATCCTGCTGGATGGCGCCGACATCACGCGCGTGGATCCGGAGGACCGGAATTTCGGACTTGTCTTTCAGGGCTATGCGCTGTTTCCCCACCTTAACGTGGCGGACAACATCGCCTTCCCCTTGCGGGTTCGCAAATGGAACAAGGCCAGGATCGCCGCCAGGGTCGAGGAGGTCATGAAACTCGTCGGATTAGACAAACTGGCGGCGCGCAGGCCGCGTGAACTGTCGGGCGGCCAGCAACAGCGCGTGGCGATCGGCCGCGCGCTCGCCTTCGGGCCGAAGATACTGCTGCTCGACGAACCGCTGTCGGCGCTCGACCGCACGCTGCGCGACACCATGCAGCGCGAGCTCAAGCGATTGCATCAGGAAACCGGCGTGACCTTCGTCTATGTTACCCATGACCAGGAGGAAGCCTACGCCATGTCGGATCGCATAGCGGTCTTCCACAATGGCGGAATCGTCCAGGTCGGTACCCCGCGCGACATCTACCGCGCACCCGCTTCGCGTTTCGTCGCGGGCTTCCTCGGCGGCAACAACATCGTTTCGGCGCGTGTCACCGACGGCGGGATCGAGCTGTTCGGGGCAAAGGCGCCGATGCCCGGCGGCTATGATGCATCGCGGCATGGGCTATCGGCGCTCACGATCTGGATGCGGCCGGAAGACATCGCTATCGGCGAGCCGCAGCCCGGCGCCATCGCCTTTCCCGTCACCGTGGCCGACGTTTCCTTCGTCGGCTCTTCCGAGCGCGTGACCGTATCCACCCCGGACAACCAGGAACTGCTGGTCCTGGCATCCTCGGCGGCGGCCCGCGACATCACTGCTGGTGGCAAGGTCACCTGCAGCGTGCTGCCGTCGAGCATCGGCTTTCTTGCTGAGGAATAGGACGGCATACATCGCCGGCGCATCCAGTCGACTGTCGGCTTCGGCCGAAATACGCACTCACTGACAGATTGAGAGACATGATGAACATCAGCCTTCGCACCATCGACATTCCCGACTTCGGACTTCCCGTCGAGCGCCCCGCCATTCCGGCCGCGACCTATGAGGCACGCTGCGCCAAGGCGCTGACACGCGCCGGAACGGACTGGCTCGCTGTCTACGCCGACCGCGAGCATGCCGCCAACATTGCCTTCCTGACCGGCTTCGAACCGCGTTTCGAGGAGGCGGTCCTGCTACTCGGCAGGTGGGGCCAGCGCATCATCGTCACCGGCAACGAGAATCTCGGCTACACGCCCATCGCCGGACTGCCGGGCATCGTCACCCTGCTGGCGCAGTCGCTCAGCCTGATGGCGCAGGACCGCACACAGAAGCCGGACCTCGTGGCCGTGCTGCGCGAAGCCGGAATCGCTTCAGGTGACAGTGTCGGCCTGGTGGGCTGGAAGTATCTTGAGAAGGAAGAGTGGCCCGCGGGGCGTCCGGCCTTCCTTGTGCCGGCCCTTATCGTCGATGCGATCGCTTCGATCGTGTCCGCGTCGTCCATCGTCGATGCGACGCCGGTACTCATGCACCAGACAGACGGGTTGCGCGCCGTCGTCGATGCCGATCAGATCGCCGAGGCCGAATGGGGTGCGGCCCGGTCTTCAATGGCCGTGTGGCGTATCCTCAGCGGCTTCACGCTCGGCGACACCGAACTGATGGCGGCCTCGCGCATGGGTTATGCTGGTGAGCCGATGAACTGCCATCCGATGCTGGCGACCAATGACGCGTCTGGCCAGGTGATCGGCCTGCGCAGCCCTACGGCTCGTGTGCCGAAGCGTGGCGATGGCGTTACCACTGCGGTCGGCTACTGGGGCGGATTGACGGCCCGTGGCGGCCTGATCGCCGAGCATGACGACACTTTTCTTGACGTGGCCAAGGCCTATTTCCGTGGGCTGATTGCCTGGTACGAGACGGCTGGCATTGGCACCGAGGGTGGTGCGATCCACGAGGCAGTGGTTTCGACCCTGGCGCGCGGCAAGCTGCGCCCAGCCCTCAATCCCGGCCATCTCGTCGGCCTCGACGAGTGGATGAACTCGCCGATCCGTCCTGGCTCGACCGAGCGCATCGTTTCCGGCATGCCGTTCCAGGTCGACATCATACCCGTGCCGATGCCTGATGGATGGACGCTCAATTGCGAGGACGCGGTGACCTTCGCCGATGCTGGCCTGCGTGCTGAGATCGCGGAGCGTCATCCGGCGCTGTCGCAGCGGTTTGAGGCGCGCCGCCGGTTTGTCGCCGAGCGGATCGGTATCACGGTGAAGGAGGATATCCTGCTGCTGTCGGCCATTCCACTCTGCCTGCCGCCCTTCTGGCTTGCCAGCGGCAAGCTTCTAGGCCGTGACTGAGAACCGTCATCCAGGTCTCTTGGGTATGAGCAGACCGTCGCGCGCGGGACAGGACGCGGCTCAGTTTTCTCAAAATCGCCGTGATCAACAACAGCATATCCCATTGGCTTGCGCAAAACCGACAGGAGTATCTCGGGGAGTTTCAGAAGATTACGCGAGCGTGTCGCGAAGACTGGTGGCAAGCGCCGCCTCGCCAGGAAATCCCCCGTCATGGACGGTTTCGAGCAAATTCTGGGAAATTGGCGGGGCTTCGCACGGCCAGTGATTTTCCTGGAGTCTCTGCTTTATCAGGCGCATTCCCGCTGGAAGCGAAAGCCTGATCTATACAGGCTGGTGCATCGCGTCGCTCACGACATCATGCCATTGCCTAGGACTTTTGAGATCGAGGCTGCAAGGTCGAGGATAGTCTTCACCGTTTGGGGATTGTCCTCTTTCGGCAAATGCTGAATCGAGCCGACAAGGCCGACACTGGCGACGAGATTGTCCCGGTAATCATAGATAGGTGCTGCGATCGCGTTGACGCCGAGCAGCGATTCCTCGGGTGCTGAGGCGTAACCTCTCTTTCTGACTTCGCCAATCTGATCGAGCAATTCCTCGAAAGAGGTGATGGTGCAGCTTGTCAGAGCCTGCAACTTTCTTTTCGCCAGGCTGTCCGTCATCGACTTCGGCCCATAGGCCAGGAAAATCTTGCCCTGGGCCGAGGCGTGCAATTCGAGTTCGCTGCCAGGACGAACCCCGATCTCTATGGATTTATTGCCAGGAAATGTCGCCAGCACGAAAGCGCTTTTCGGCGTGGGGGTGCTGAGAACCACTGCCAGCCCTGTATTCGTGCGTGCCTCGCGCATAAGAGGCTCGGTGAGGGCTGTGATATCGTCTGTTGAGGGGGCAAGCTTGGAAATGAGCCATGCTTTCGGGCCAAGCTTGTAGCGCGTGGAAATCGGATCCTGAGTGAGATAGCCACGCTCGGAGAGCGTATGGAGGTGCTTGAAAACGGCGCTCTTGGCTATTCCGATATCTGAGGCGATCTGGGTCACGCCTAATGGCTCCTGGGCGAACGCAACCTTCTCCAGAATATGGAGCGTCGTATCAGCTGCTTTGACCCCCTCCGTGACCGAAAGTTTTTTATCGTTTTTTTCCATATCGCTCTGAACCCCGTCTAATTCTCATAGTCGTCCGATGCCGATCGTGTCGACACCTATATCGCTCGCGAACGCGCCTCTGCGACATGCCAGGACATTGACGGTCTGCGCCAACGTGGCCGATTGAACGCAATCCGCTTGACATATGTAACATAATTGCGAGAATTGAGAACAACGTTCTTTCATAGAGAACATTTTTTTAGTAAGGCTGGCTCGCAGCCTATAGCTGTTTTGGGTGGAGCTACAGGAACACCGGGAGGGGGATCAGCGATATCGCGATCCCGGCTGTCGATTCTCTGTACGCCGCCATTGACGTTCTTGGGAGTCTGAGCGGAGGAATTATGAATAAATCTGCGGAACCAAATCGGGCTGCCAGAGCCTATCTCGGATATGTGAAGGTCGTCGAGACCCTCGGCATTCTCACCATGGCTGCTCTGGTCAGCATCATCGTAGCGCAGGTGGGCTGCCGCTACATTCTCGGCTTCTCGCTCTATTGGGCGGACGAGGTCACCAAGTCGCTGATGATCTGGACGGCGTTCCTTATGGCGGGCCTGGCTTACACGCAAGGTGAACTGCCGGCGATGCGCCTCCTTCTGGAACTGTTTCCGGCCGGACTGGTTCGCATCATCGACATCATCATGGCGGTCCTTATCGTCCTGACGCTCATAGCGCTTGCCCGTTATGGCTTCGAATTCGCATGGCGAACACGCCACCAGTCGATGATCGCCCTGAACATTTCCCTGTTTTGGGTTCATGTCTCCATTCCGGTGGGGTGCGTGCTTCTGATCTTTCATGTCGCACTCCATAAATGGCTGGCGCCGATCCAGCCTTATCTCGAAACGCCTGTGGAGTTGGTTCAGTGATCTGGCTTGGCTCGGTTTTTGTGACTACCCTGCTGTTGGGCATGCCGATCGTTTTCGTGCTGGTCATCAGTGCTCTCAGCTATTTCCTGTTCACGGGACAGACGCAGTTTCTCATCACTCTTCCGCAGCGAATGTTTGCCGGTATGGACCAGTTCGTCCTCCTGGCTATTCCAATGTTCGTGCTTGCCGGCAACCTGATGGAGGTCGGCGGACTCACCAACCGTTTGATTGTGTTCGCCAATTCCATTGTCGGGCGATTCCGTGGCGGGCTTTCCCTGACCGCGGTCTGGGGGAGTTTCCTGTTTGGCGGCGTCAGCGGTTCGGCAGCAGCACAGGCCGCAGCACTCAGCAGCATCATGGTCCCCGACATGGAGAAGGAGGGATACGATCCCGACTATTCGGCGGCACTGATCGCGACGTCCTCCGTTATGGATGCTCTGGTGCCGCCCAGCATTACCATGATCATCTACGGCTCGCTGAGCAGCACCTCGATCTCACAACTGTTCATTGCCGGCATTGTCCCTGGGTTCCTGATTGCGATCGGCTTGTCTGCCTATGCCGTCTATGTCGCTCACAGGCGCGGCTATCCCAAGCTTGCCCCCGTCGGGCTTAGGGAATTCGCGCGCTCGGCCTGGGCCAGTCTTCCGGTCCTGCTGCTGCCGGTGATCATCATCTTCGGCATCCGAGGCGGCATCTTCACGGCGACAGAAGCTTCAGGGATAGCTGTTGTCTATGCCATGCTGGTCGCGGCCTTCTACTATCGCGTCTTGAGCTGGAGCCATATGCGACGAGCGCTTCTGGCAACGGCGATCATGAGCACGGTGATCTATCTGTTGATCGGCATGGCCAATATCGCCGCACTGATCTTCGCGATGGAGCAGCTTCCCAAGCATACGGTGGAACTTCTGACCACCTTGACCGACAACAAGTATGTTCTGTTGTTGCTGGTCAACATCATCCTGCTGGTTCTCGGCATGTTCCTTGAAGCGACAGGCATCCTCATCCTGACCGTGCCGGCGCTCATGGCGATCGGAAATGCAATCGGCATGGACCCGGTTCAACTCGGCGTCATGGTTGTCACCAATGTGGTGATCGGCTTCGTTCATCCGCCGGTCGGGCTGTGTCTCTACGTGGTCGCAAGCGTCACCAAACGAAAGGTGGAAGCCGTGGCCTGGGAGGCGCTTCCGATGATCGGGGTCACCCTGATCGTGCTCGCGCTTGTGACGCTGGTCCCTGAGGTCAGCCTTTTCCTTCCTCGCTTGCTGATGCCGTAAAGGTAGGGTGGCTCGGCTGCTTTCGCAGCCTTTTCGGAAAACGCCCAATACGGATTGTCAGGCCGCCAAGGCGGCTTGACAATTTCTGCGGGACAATCAAGAATGAGAACATCGTTCTTACAGAGAGAACAAGGGGAGGATCATGAAAGTTTCTAAAGTTCTTGGATTTGCAATCGTGCTGGCTCTGGTGGCTGCAACGAGTGCCAAGGCGGAAGACGTTACGCTTCGCCTCGGACATGCGGTTTTCGAGAAGCACCCGAATCACGACACTGCCGTACGTTTCAAAGAGGCGGTTGAACGAATCTCGAAGGGCAGCGTGAAGGTCGACATCTTTCCGTCACGCCAGCTCGGTGACGTCAAGGAATTGATGGAAGGCGTCGAGTTCGGCACGGTCGATATGACTGTCAACTCTTCTTCGGCCCTTGCGACCGTCGAGCCATCCATCGACGCATTTCAGCTTCCGGGTGTGATCGGCAGCTACGAGGAGTTCGCCAAGCTTGCCGTTTCTCCGGCCGCCAAGGCGATCATGGCAACGCTCGATAACCAGGGGATAGTCGCTCTCGGTCTCTATGACGGTGGTCAGCGTCACTTCCTCACGGTGAAGAAGCCGGTCGAGAAGATGGCGGATCTTCAGGGTATGAAGACGCGCGTCGCGCCGGTCCGGCTGTTCCTGGACGTCTGGTCAGCCGTCGGCGTGAGCCCCACGCCAATGGCCTATGGCGAAGTCTATCCTGCTCTTGAGACCGGTACGCTCGACGCGGTCGAGATCAATCTGACTTCGATCGAGAGCGAGAAATATTACGAGATCGCCAAGAACATCACGCTGACAGGACACTACTTCTGGCCGAGCTTCCTCTTGATAAACAAGGCAAAGCTGGAGGGCCTCACGCCCGAGCAGCAGACGGCAATCCGTCAGGCCGCCGATGAAATAGTCGAACCGCAGGTGATGGCCGTTGCCGCCCTCGACAAGCAGATCATCGAGGACCTCAAGGGTCGCGGCGTGAACGTCATCGAACCGGACGCCCAGTTCAAGCAGGATCTCTCCGCAGCCATGAAACCGGTTGTCGATAGCTACGCTTCAAAGAACCCGCTGATTGCGGACTTCGTCAAAGAGGCTCAGGCCATTCACGCCGGCAAGCCGGCGAACTGATCCAGGTAACACCGGCCGCGCCTAAAGTGCGGCCGACCCCGTGCAATGCATTATCCGAGCCGATCGTCGCGGACATTCGCGACTCATCCCTTTTGGAATGCGAATATCATGCGGCCGTGAGGCCGGGTCACTTTCTTTTGGCGCCTGTCATCAAAGAGCAGGCGTAGGACATATCCAAATGACCATCAGTCTTGAAACCAATGTCGGCAGCCTGCGCCTGAAGAACCCGGTCATTGCGGCCTCGGGCGAGCATATGATCGACGAGGCTGGTATCCGCTCGGCGATCGTCGCTGGGGCGGGTGCTGTGGTGGTCAAGTCGACGAACGAGTCCCAGGCTGCGAAAGACCAGTTGCTGCGCGCCGAATATGTGGCGCTCGGCAATGACTGGGAACCGGTCGAGTGGGGCCCCGATGCTCCGCGCGACGCCACGCTGGTGACGCGCTCGGGACTGACGCCGCTGGGCTTCGAGGAATGGATCGAACAGAACCTGCGGATGGACATGCTGGCGAAGCAGCATGACTGCCTGCTCGTGCCGAGCCTCATTCTGGCAGGTCTCGATGACGCAGTCTTGATGGCGAAGGCGATCGAACAGGCCGGCTTCCGGGCGTTCGAATTCAATATCGGCACGCCCTATGCCAGTCAGGCCGCCAAAGGCGCCGTCAGCACCGAACTATCGCCCGATCGCGTCGCGATGATCACGCAAACCCTGCGCGCGGCGATTTCGACCCCGTTCTGGATCAAGGTCACCGGGCAGAGTGAGCGCGTAGCCGATCTAGCCCAGGCAGCCTTCGACGCCGGTGCTGAAAGCGTAGTCATGGCTGGGCGGCTTCTTGGCCTTGTTCCGGATCTCGAAACGCAGGCGCCGGTGCTCGGCACGAGCTGCGGCATCGGCGGCTTCTGGAACCTGCCGCTGACATGCCACTGGCTTGCGCTTACCCGCCGCCAGCTCGGGTCGGAACGCAGTCTTATAGGCATCAACGGTGCGGCGAGCGGCCGCGACGTCGCCCGTATGATGCTGGCGGGCGCATCGGCGGTCGGTCTGTCGTCGGCCGTGATGATGCGCGGATTCCAGTTCATCACGGACAGCATCGCCGAACTGGAAACCTATTGCCGCGAGAAGCAGATGAACGCATCCGATCTCGTCGGCATCGCCGCCGACCGGCGCAAGTCGTTTGCCGATATGCCGCCGCTCGACAATCACTGGCGGAAATTCACTCCCGCCGCGCTTCCGGAAAATCAACAAAGCAGGAGGACGTCATGAACGTCGCCAACAAGCCCAGCGAACGCGAAACCATCGTAGCCGATCTCATGAAAGGCACTGTCGACCTTCACGTCCACAGCGGTCCGTCGCTGATGCCGCGCAAGGTCGACCATATCGAGGTCGTCAGGCAGGCCGCGGATGCAGGCATGAAGGCGATCCTTCTGAAGGATCACTACTACCCGACGATGCCGATCGCACATCTGCTCAACAAGCATCTCGACCTGCCCGTCGAGACATTGGGCGCCATTGTGCTCAACAATCCTGTCGGCGGCCTCAATCCAAGTGCTGTCGACTACGCGCTGAAGCAGGGTGCGCGCATCGTCTGGATGGCGACGGCGCATGCGCGCAATCACATCGACCACGACAAGAAGGACGCCGATTTCAAGAACAAGTTCCCGGTCAACAGCAAGAAGACCGTGCAGCCGATCCCGGCATCGCTCGTCGACGGCAAGGGAGTAGTGACCGACGACGTCAAGCTGATCCTCGATCTCATAGCGCAGGCCGATGCCGCCGTATCCGGCGGGCATCATCACATCGATGAACTCTATCCCTTCTATGAGGAAGCCAAGAAGCGTGGCGTCACGCGGCTGTTCCTGAACCACCCGACCTATGTCAACGAAGGCTCGTTCCAGGACATCAGCCGCCTCGTCAGCATGGGTGTGAAGATGGAGCATTCGATCTGCATGTTCGTGCCTTCCACTTTCTATCTGTTCGACAAGGAACATCTGAAGGCGGCAATCGCCGCTGCCGGCGTCGACAACACTTTCTTCGGATCGGACCTCGGGCAGAACAACAACCCGACCCCCGTCGAGGGCTTCAGGCTGATGATCGAGCTGCTGCTCGATCTCGATTACAGCGTCGACGACATCCGCAAGATGGTGTCGACCAACGCATCCGACTTCGTGGGTCTTCAATAAGATGCAGAGCCTGCGTGCCCGTATCCGCGCGGGCGAAACGATTGTCGGTACCTTCATCAAGACGCCAGCGCCGCATGTCGTGGAACTGTTGGGTCTGGGTGGGCTCGACTTCGCCGTAGCTGACCGCGAGCACGCGCCCATAGGCATCGAGGCGCTCGATATGCTCGTCGCTACGGCGCGCGGTGTCGGACTGCCGCTGCTGGTGCGCATCCCGTCGAATGAGCCGGTGTCGATCGCATCAAGCCTCGATGTCGGGGCGGAAGGCGTATTGGTGCCGCATGTGCGCAATGTCGACGAGGCAATGGCCATTGTGAAGGCCGCCAAATATGCCGCCGGCGAACGTGGGTTTTCGCCGTCGGCGCGGGCGGGCCTTTATGGAACCGACGATCCCGCCGCCTACCGCAAACGTGCCGACGACGGCAGCGTTCTGATGGTGCAGATCGAGGATGCGGAGGCGCTCGACCATCTCGATGCGATCGCTTCAATCCCCGAAATAGACGCCTTGTTCATCGGCCCCGCCGATCTGGCGCTTTCGCTTGGCTGCGGCCCCACTGACGCGGCGCTCGCAGACGCGATTGACCGCATCGCTGCGGCAGGCAGGCGCCATTCGAAGCCGGTGGCGATCTTCGTTGGGCGCAGCGACCAGATTGCGGCCTGCACGGCCAAAGGCATCAGCATTTTCGTCTGCGGATCGGACCAGTCGATGATCCTGGCAGGGGCACGACAGATCAAGGCCGCCGCAAACGGCCCGGAACCGAAAGGATGAAGCAATGAACATACACAGCATCGACTGGGAAGCGATCGAATGGACGCCGGTTCGCCATGGCGTCGATCGCAAGGCATTTTCCGGCGCAGGAGCGACGGTGGCGCTGCATCGCCTGCAGCCGGATCATGAGCCGAAGCCGCATAACCATGTTCACGAGCAGATCGTCTACATCCTTGCCGGAACCGTAGATTTCCATATCGGCGAAGAAGTCGTGCGTCTCGGCCCAGGCGGCCTCGCCGTCGTTCCGTCTATGGTCATGCACCATGCTGTCGTCGTCGGTAATGAGCCGGCGCTCAATCTCGACGTCTTCACGCCGTCGCGTCCCGAATACGCCTGACCTTTCCGACGATTGTTTGAACCGGGGATCGCGCTTCTGCCACGCTCCCACAGATCCCTTTGGCATCGCCCCTCGCACTAGACTGGAACGAACTCATGACCGCAAGCCTATTTATCAACGGAAAATGGACCGAAGGAACGGGAACCCGCCGGGGCAAGCTCCTCAACCCGTCCACCGGGGCTGAGATCGGCGAAGTCGCGTTTGCTGAAAAGGCAGACCTCAATGCAGCGCTCACTGCTGCGGAAGCGGGTTTCAGGGTCTGGAGCCAGACCTCGGCCTATGAACGCTCGAGGATTTTGCGCAAGGCGGCGGATCTTGCCCGCCAGCATGCCGGCGCCATTGCCGAAGCCATCACACGCGAACAGGGCAAGCCGCTCGCGGAAGCGCGGATGGAAGCAGGCAGCGCAGGTGACCATATCGACTGGTATGCCGAAGAAGCGCGGCGCACCTATGGTCGTGTCATTCCCGCCCGTACGCCGAGCACGCAACAGATGGTGCTTTTTGAGCCCGTCGGTCCTGTGGCAGCGTTCAGCCCTTGGAATTTCCCGATCGGCCAGCTTGTACGAAAGATCGCGGGTGCTCTGGCGGCCGGTTGCTCGGTGATCGCAAAAGCGCCGGAAGAAACGCCGACCTGCGCCATCAAGCTCGTCGAGTGCTTTGAACGGGCCGGCGTTCCGGCGGGTGTCGTCAACCTCGTTTTCGGGGTTCCGTCCGAGATTTCAGAGCATCTCATTACGTCTCCCATCATCCGCAAGGTGTCATTTACAGGCTCGGTCCCCGTCGGTCGCCACCTGGGCGCTCTCTCGGCCCAGCACCTCAAACGCACGACGATGGAACTCGGCGGCCACGCCCCGTTTATCGTTTGTGACGATGTCGATATCGCCGCAATTGCGGGTCTCGGCGTCGCCCTCAAATTCCGCAATGCCGGCCAGGTCTGCGCCTCGCCGACGCGCTTCCTCGTACAGGACGGTATTTATGACGCGTTCCTCGATGCGTTCGTTTCCGGCGCAAAGAATCTCAAGGTTGGGGATGGTTCTGCGGAAGGCGTCCAGATGGGACCAGTCGCCCATGCCCGCCGGCTCGACGCTATGGAAGGCTTTGTGCGTGATGCGGTTGAGAAGGGCGCCGAGCTGAAGACAGGCGGAAGCCGCATCGGCAATGAAGGTTTCTTCTTTGAACCGACCGTTCTGGCTGATGTGCCGCTTTCCGCCCGCGTCATGAACGAGGAACCGTTCGGCCCGATCGCGGTCGTCAACCGTTTCAATGATCTGGAAGACGCCATCGCCGAGGCAAACCGCTTGCCTTACGGCCTTGCCGCCTTCGCGTTCTCGAAGCGCACCGACCGCACCGACCGCCTCATGCGCGGCATTGAGACCGGCATGATGTCGATCAATCACTTCGGTCTTGCAGCACCTGAAACGCCCTTCGGCGGCATTAAGGACTCCGGCCATGGCAGCGAAGGCGGGAGCGAAGGTATCCAGGCCTATCTGACGACGAAGTTCGTCAGCCAGTTGAACGCCTGACATGACAGGTCGGGCGGACAAATGAACAGCTATGATTATATCGTCGTTGGCGCTGGTTCGGCAGGTTGTGTGATCGTCAACCGGCTGATCCGGGCCGGCAAGAGCGTTCTTCTGCTCGAGGCGGGACATGCCGACAACACGCCGTTCATCCATATTCCCGCCACCTTCGTTCGGGTCCTTGGAACGAAGCGCACTTGGAACTACAAAACCGAGCCGGAGCCGGGCGCAAACGGTCGCGTCATGCATGTGCCGCAGGGCAAGACGCTTGGCGGAAGCTCGTCCGTCAATGCCATGATCTATATTCGCGGACAGGCGGAGGACTATGATGCATGGCGCGATGCCGGCTGCCCAGGATGGGGCTATGAGGATGTCCTGCCCGTATTCCGGCGTTCCGAGGCCAACCAGCGCCTGGCCGGGTTTTATCATGGAACAGACGGACCGCTTCGCGTTTCGGATACGCACTATCGCCACCCGCTGAGCTATGCCTTCTTGCGCGCCGCACAGGAAACCGGCATCGACTACAACGACGATTTCAATGGTGCGGAACAAGCAGGCGCCGGCTTTTACCAGACCACGACATTCAACGGGCGTCGTGGCTCGACGGCGGCGACTTTTCTCGCTGGGGTCAAATCGAGCCCACTGCTGACACTGCATACACAGGCGATGGTAGAAGGCCTCATCCTGGAAAACGGTGCAGCGTCCGGCGTGCTCTACCGCCATGCCAATGGCGAAGTGAAAAGCGCCCGTGTCCGTGAAGAGGTCATCGTCTCGTCCGGTGGCATCGGCTCGCCCAAGGTGTTGCTTCTGTCCGGAATCGGTCCTGCCGAACAACTAAGCCGGTTTGGCATTCCGGTCATTCGCGATCTTCCCGGCGTCGGCGAGAATTTCCAGGATCACATCAGCGCTTCCGTTTATGGTGCGACGAAAGATCCGATCAGCCTGTTCGGTAACGATAAGGGCCTACGCGCTGCGCGCAACGGTTTACAGTATCTTCTATGGCGCACCGGCTTGCTCACTTCGAATGTCGTGGAAAGCGGCGCTTTCGTCGATACATCAGGATCAGGGCGGCCGGATGTTCAACTGCATGTCGTGCCCGCACTTGTCGGCGACGCAGATCGCGCCCCACCGCAAATTCATGGCATTTCACTAAATCCATGTGTCTTGCGGCCCACCTCGCGCGGAACGATCAGCCTCAAGGATCGCGATCCGGCAACGCCGTTGGCGATCCACGCCAACAACCTGGCGACGCAACAGGACATCGATACGCTGGTACGCGGCGTCGAACTCTGCCGAAGGATTCTTCGTGCTCCTTCACTCAAGAAGCTGATCGCTAAAGAACTCGCGCCGGGAGAGGCGGATATTCTCGATCGTTCAGCGATTGAGAATCACTGTCGTCAGTTCGCCAAGACGGTTTTCCATCCCTCGGGCACGTGCCGGATGGGCTCCGACGACAATGCTGTCGTCGATGCCAAGCTGCGGGTCCGCGGAGTTCCCCGCCTGCGGGTCGCCGATGCCTCCGTCATGCCAACCCTGGTCAGCGGCAATACCAATGCACCGTCGATAATGATCGGCGAGCGCTGCGCAGATTTCATTCTAGCGCAGGGATGATTCTGCATATGAACGCGTTTAGATCTGCGGCCGCTGACGTCAGTTGACCACGGTCACGGCTTTCCATTCCGCCATGGCCTGCAGGCGGTGAATATGTTTTTGGAAAGTCGGCTATGTCACAGCCGATAACAGGCTCCTGCGTCCGATATCGCGTGCTCATCAGTATGTGAACTTTTCGACGCCCCCGGCGCTTCAGGCAGCCGTTGCCGTAGGGCTTGGCATGCCTGACGGCTACTTCAGTGCCCTGCGCGAACGTCTCGAACAGCGTCGCAACTTTTTGCTCGGCGGCCTGCGCACCGCCGGATTCAAGGTAGTGGACGTGTCCGCTACCTATTTTGCCGTGGCTGATATCAGTGAGAACCGGTTTGGCGAGGATGACCTGGTATAGTCGCCGAATGACAATGGAGGCCGGTGTAGCAACCGTTCCGATGTCCTTTTTTTTACGAGAATCGGGAGGTTGCGACCCACGTTCGGTTCTGCTTCGCCAAGGAGTTGGCGACATTGGAGGACGCGGTTTCCCGTCTGGCGCTGTGGAGCGGAAAAGCGGGTGATGATCTGCGCGCGGTCGAGGTACGCCTGCAATCCGACACCATCGCTCGCCGAGCAATTTGAAAGCCTCGCTGCCTGAATACCGCATCTGATCAGCTTGTTCATCCAATTGGCAAGTTTGCGACAAAGCCGACTCTAATCGGCCACAGACCTAGTGTGGCGTATTCAAAATCATTCTTGCTGCGCGCTCTCCGATCATCATGCTCGGTGCGTTGGTGTTGCCGCCTATCAGGGTAGGCATGACCGAGGCATCCGCCACGCGCAAACCTTCGACGCCATTGACCTTGAGTGTCTGCGGATCGACGACCGACATGGCGTCGGTTCCCATCTTGCAGGTTCCGACGGGGTGATAGACCGTAAGCGCCTCGGCCCGCAGATAGGCGAGAATTTCATCGTCGCTGCGGACGTTTTTGCCCGGCAGCATTTCTTCTCCGCGAACACCGTCGAATTCCGGCGACGCAAAGATGCTGCGAGCGATCCTGATTCCTTCGACCAGAACCGCGGCGTCCCGTTCGTCCGAGAAGAAGCGATGGTCGATCAATACGTCGCGACGTGAGCCATCGGTCGTCAGCTTGATTTCGCCGACGCTTTTTGGCCGAAGCACGCAGGTGTGAATAGCATAGCCATGGCCATATTCGACCAGCTTCCCGCGATGGCTTCGGTAGCCCGGCACGAAGTGAAACTGGACGTCGGGCAATTCACCGGCATATTTCGTGCGGGCAAATCCACCGGCTTCCACATAGTTCGTGGTGAGCATGCCTTTGCGATTCACGAAATACTGGTACGGAGCAGCCAGCATGCGCGGCAGGTTCGCCACTGAAAGGCCGAGCGTCTTGGCGCTCGAGGAGCGGACGGTGATCATTCCGTCGACATGATCCTGCAGGTTCTTGCCGACACCGGGAAGATCTATGATGGGCTCTATTCCCTGCTGGCGAAGAGCTTCTGCTTCACCGATGCCCGATTCCATCAGAATCTTGGGGGAATTGATCGCTCCGGCCGACAGTACGATCTCGCGGTTGACGTTGATGGTTTTCCGTTCGCCGTTGCGCAGCGTTCGCAGGCCGGTCACGCGGCCTTCGGAAATGACGAGGTCGAGCACTTCGCATTCGCTCAAAACAGTTAGGTTCTTGCGATCGAGTACCGGGCGAATGAACGCCGAGTAGCTGCTGAAGCGCTGCCCGCGATCCTGCGTGACATTATAGATTCCAAGGCCAAGCTGGCTTGCAGCGTTGAAATCGTCGTTGCTGGGCAGGTCCGCATTCCGGCCGGCCTTGACGAACATTTTCGAGAGGATGTTCGGATCGCGCGGATTGTCGACCAGCAGTTCCCCGTCGGTGCCGTGATAGTGCTGGTTCTGCCCCAGCCGATTACGCTCCAGCTTCTTGAATACGGGAAGCACGTCTTCATAGCCCCAGCCGGCACAACCGAGCCGCGCCCACTCGTCGTAGTCGCTGGCTGCGCCTCGAATGTAGACCATCGAGTTGATCGACGAAGAACCGCCCAGGGCCTTGCCGCGGTTGACGGGAATTCTGCGGTTGTTCAAATGCGGCTGCGGCACGCCGACATAGCGGTAGTCGTAGTTCGGATTGCCGTAGAGCGAGAGAATTCCCGCCGGCACCTTCACCCGCACGCTGCTGTCGCTTCCGCCGCCCTCGATCAGGCAGACCCGCACGGAGGGGTTCGCGCTCAGGCGATTGGCAACGACGCAGCCAGCCGAACCTGCGCCAACCACAACGTAATCATAAGTATCAGCCGACATTCACAGCCCTTTCGAAGAAATGAAACGGGCCGGAATCCTTGAGCGATTCCGGCCCGCCGAACTTACTGGAGGAGCTGTGTCCAGACTTTCGTGACGAGTTCCTGCGCTGCAGGCGAACAGGCTTCGCCCATTTTCACCGGAACGGTCGGGAACAATTCCGGGGCGTTTTCCTTCGTGTAGATCGCTTCCTTCTCGTCGATCTTCACCGGCGAGGAGTGGCCATAATAATTGTACTGCGCCGTCGCGTTTTCGATCTTGGTCATGAAGTCGATGAACTTCTTCGCATTCTCGAGGTTCGGCGCATTCTTCGGCACGGCATAGGAGTCGAGCCAGCCGACCAGGCCTTCCTTCGGCATCGCGTATTCGACATTCGCCTTGTCATTGCGGCGCACGCGCATCGTATTGCCGTCCCACCAGAAATGGGCGGCCACTTCGCCGCTGCCGATGCGGTTTTCGATGTTGTCGCTGGAATAGGCCGCAACATAAGGCTTCTGCGCCACCAGAAGGTCGAGCACGCGCTTCATTTCCTGCGGGTCTTCGCTGCAATATTTGATGCCGAGATAATTCTGTGCCGCCGGGATGACCTCGTCGGGCTGTGCAAGGCTGGCGATCTTGCCCTGCAGTTCTGCCGATGGCTCGAAGTAGATCTTCCAGCTGTCGACCGGTCCCTTGTAGACGTCGCGGTTGACGGTGAAGCCGGCATTGCCGAAGGCCATGGGCACGGAGTAGTTGCCCGTCGGGTCCCACCACTGCTTCTGCCATTCAGGCAGTACCTGCTGATAGGCCGGCAGGCTGCTGGCTCCGAAATCCTCGAGCAGGCCGCTGTCGACCATGATCTTCACGAAATGCTGCGACGGCGTGACGATGTCGTAACCCGCAGATCCGGCCTGAAGCTTGGTGAGCAGATCCTCGTTTGAAGAGAACGCATCGACGGTGACGTCGATGCCGCTTTCCTTCTCGAATTTCGCGACGACGTCAGGGGCGATGGAATCCGCCCATGCATAGATGGAAAGCTTGCCCTCGGCGTGGGCCGAGACGCTGAAAACCAGACTTAGCGCGCTGGCTGCGATGAGTGATGCGATACGCGGATTCGTGGACATGATATTCCCCTTTGATCTTTTGTTCTCCCGAGGGTGACGATAGCCGACATCCCCCGGCGATAAATTTGAATTCCCCGATGCGGTGATTAGGTAAAAACTCGCTTCGCTATTTCTGCCGCTGTACGAGAAAGGCGATCGTCGCCAATGCCACGGAGGCCAGCATTATCAACGTCGATATCGCGTTCAACTGCGGCGAAACGCCTTGCTTGATCAGCGAGAAGATGTAGACGGGCAGGGTGGTTGCGCCGCCGGAATTCAAAAGATTGCTGGTGATGAAGTCGTCCATGGAAATGACGAAGGCGAGCATCGCGCCGCTGAATACCCCCGGCAGAATGAGCGGCAGCGTGACGCGGCGGAACGCGACCCAGGCCGAAGCGTAGAGATCGCGCGCGGCTTCTTCCAGATTGGCGTCCATGCCTTGCAGGCGGGCACGTATGGGCAGGAACGCGAACGGGATGCAGAAGGTCGTGTGCGCGATGGCCAGCTTCATGATGCCGTTGACGAGGCCGAGCTGGGAAAACAGGATCAGCGACGCCACCGCGACGACGATTTCGGGCAGGAGCAAGGGCAGGTTGACGATCGTTTCGGAAATGCGCCGGAAGCGAACATCTCTGCCGCGAACGATGACGAGTGCGGCCATCAACGCCACGATCGTCGAGATTGTCGTCGCGATGACGGCGATCAGGAGGGACGTCTTCACAGCCGAGACCAGCGCCGAATTCGACAGAGCTGTCGTGTACCAATGCAGCGAAAAACCGCCCCAGTTGGAGACGATGCGATTGGCGTTGAATGAGTAGAAAATCACCACCGATATCGGCAGGTAGAGATAGACGAAGAAAAGAATGCTGAAGAGGCCAAAACCGGGATAGCGCCTGACGTCGGAACCGCTTTTCATAGCGTCAACTCCCTCGTCTCCTTGCGCACGGACCGCAGCCCTCTCGCAACCAGGAAGATCAGTACCGCGGCCATCAATACCAGCGAGATGGCGGCGCCCAGCGGCCAGTTGCGCGCGGCGCCGAACTGCAGCTGGATCAGATTGCCCATCATCATCGTCTTGCCGCCGCCAAGCAGCGTTGGCTCAAGCACCGCGCCGAGGCAGGGAACGAACACCAAAATTGCCCCGGCAAGCATGCCCGGCTGGCAAAGAGGCAGGATGACGCGGCGCAGCGTGACGAGACGGCTTCCGTAAAGATCGTGGGATGCCTCGACAAGCGCCGGGTCGAGTTTCTCGATCGATGCGAAGATCGGCAGGATCATCAGCGGAATGTAGCTGTAGACGAGACCGATCAGCATCGCCGTGTCGCCGAACAGCAGACTGTCCATGCTGTCGATCAGGCCGAGCGCGCGTAACGTCTTTTCGATAACGCCTTCCTTGCCGAGAATGATGATCCAGGAGTAGACGCGCACGATCATCGAAACCCAGAACGGTAGGGTCACGAGATAGATCAACGCGATCTTGAGCGACGGCTTCTGCAGCGAGATGAAATAGGCGACGGGGAAGCTGAGCAGCAGGCAAATCACCGTCGTTATAGCCGACAGCAAAAGCGTTCTGGCGATGACGATCAGATATTGCGGATTGAATTCAAGCTCGCCCGTCCAGCCCTCATTGAACAGGATCTGCTTGTAAGGGGCGGTGGTAAAGACATACTCGAAACCGCCATAAGGTCCGCGTGTCGAGAACGATACGAGGATGATGATGCCGACCGGTATGATCAGCGTGAGAAGCATGATCACATGCGTCGGCAACAGCCCCAGAACATTCCAGCCCGGGATCTTGACGCGCCGCGTCATGCGCCCAGTATCCTTGCAGATTCCGCCGCGAAACTCACGCTGATAGGCTGGCCGACCTCGAACATCTCGCTTCTGGTGACGCTGTTGCGCTTGGAAACGCGCAGTTTGGCGACGCCGGTTTCGACGAGATAATAGGTGTAGCCGCCGAGATAGTTCGTGCCGACGATCGTTCCGTCGATCGGAATCTGGTCGGCCAGCGCTGGAAGACTGATCTTCTCCGGCCGGATCGACATGGTCGCCTTCCGGCCAACCAAAGCCTGCTTTTGCGGCGCAGTAAACTTCATTCCTTGCGGGATCGAAACGGTTGCGCGCTCGCCATCAAGCGAAATCACATCGACTTCGAAGAAATTGGTTTCGCCGATGAAATCGGCCACGAAACGGTTAGACGGCTCTTCATAGATCGCCGAGGGCGTTCCCAGTTGCTGGATTTCGCCGTCGCCCAGCACACAGACGCGATCCGACATATCGAGCGCTTCTTCCTGATCGTGGGTCACGAATACGAAGGTGATGCCAGTCTGGCGCTGCAGGGTGCGGAGCTCGTCGCGCATGGCTTGCCGGAGCTTGAGATCCAGTGCCGAAAGCGGCTCATCGAGCAGAAGCACCTCGGGCTCCGGCGCCAGCGCCCGTGCCAGCGCGATGCGTTGCCGCTGGCCGCCGGACAACTGCTGCGGCTTGCGCGCTGCGAACTTGTCCATATGCACGAGACGCAGCATCTCAGTGACGCGCGCCTCGCGGCGGTCTTTCGCCCAGCCGAGATTTTCCAGCCCGAAAGCGATGTTCTGCTCGAGCGTCATATGCGGGAAGAGGGCGTAACTCTGGAAGACGGTATTGACCCGCCGTTTGTGCGGCGGAAGGCGCTGGATATCTGCGCCGTGCAGCGAAATCTCGCCCGTGGAAGGCTGTTCGAAGCCGGCAATCATCCGCAACAGGGTGGTCTTGCCGCAGCCGCTCGGTCCGAGCAGCGTAAAGAACTCATTTTCATAGATGTCGAAGGTGACAGGCTTCAGCGCCTGATAGTTGCCGAAAATCTTGGAGACCCCTTTGATCTCCACCGCCTTTCCTGGCTTGTGCAAACTGCTGTCGGTCATGGGCAATGCTCCGGCGCGGGACTATTCGGCATCTTGCCAAAACAATGCCGCGCCGCCTGAAGGGCGGCGCGGCAATACACGATGTTTTTGATTACATCTTTTCCCACTTGCCGTCGCGTACGACATACCTGTCGATCTCGACCGCCATATTGGTCTGGCCGTTGTCGTCGAAGGAGACTTCGCCGAGGATACCGTCATGCTTGATCCCGCGGATCGCGGCGCTCAGCGCTTCCTTGTCCTCGATGCCCTTTTCCTTGATGACTTCCAGCAGGATCTGGGCGGCCTCATAGGCATATTTCGCATAGGAGCCGGCAGGGTCGGTGTAGCCCTTCGCCTCATAGGCCTTGTAGAATTCCTCCAGCTTCGGGTTGCTTTGGACTGCCGGCGTGCCGACGATCGTGCCTTCGGCCGCAGCGCCTGCGATCTCGATGAACTTGGGATCGTAGATGCCGGAAATGCCGTACATCGGCAGGCTGCCCATGCCGAGATCGGCCATCTGGCTGCGCACGAGTGCCGCTTCGGTGACAACGCCGCCGAAATAGATCGCATCCGGGCCAGCGGCCTTCGCGGTCGTCAGCATCGCGCGGAAGTCGGTGGTGCCGACCGCTGCGGAATCCGAAGCGACGATTTCACCGCCGGCTTCTTTGAAGAAATCGCCGAACCATTTCGCATTGGCCGCGCCATAGTCGGTCGTGTCCGAAATGATCGCGATCTTCTTGACCTTGCCTTCCTTGGCGATCGCCTCGGCCAGTGGCTTGTTCTCATTGACGAGTGTCGGCGTGACGCGCGTTACATTGGCGAAGTTCTGTTCCGTGATCTTCGGGCTGACTGCGCCCCAGACGATGAACGGCATCTGCGAACGGTTGAAGACCGGGATGGTCGCCAGCGCGACCGAGCTGTTCCAGTGGCCCGTGGCGGCGACGACCGCGGGGTCGTTCACCAGCTTCTGGGCGGCAGAAACGCCGACGGCCGGATCGGAAGCATCGTCGAGAACGACGCCTTCCACCTGATGCGGGTAGCCGCTGGCATTCGCTTGTTCGATTGCCAGGAGAAAGCCGTTGCGGGCGCCAAGGCCCTGCTGTGCATTGCCGCCGGAAAGCGGTCCGATGAAGCCGAGCTTGATCTGGTCTGCCTGAGCCTGGGCGGCGCCCAGCGCCACGGCGAACAGAGATCCGGCAATAAGTGATGATACGCGGACGATCGCGCTGCGCCTGTTATGCATGGTTCCACCTCAAAGGTCTTGTCTTGCCGCCAACGTAACGGCCCGGCCGATCATGATCGTCGGCTGAGCATCAGCCTATTTCCGCGTATTTGGTCTGGAAATTCGGAAATTGCTATCCGTGACTTCGGAGATTCATTATGTGCCCTCACAAAACGCACTGATAGTCGTTTCAACTTAAATGAGAGACTGATCGGATGGCGGAACTGCTGGTCCAGCAATTGGTGAACTGGATAACCCTTGGCTGTATCTATGCGTTGCTGGCTATCGGCTTCAGTCTGATTTTCGGCGTTTTGAACGTTATCCATTTCTCGCATGGCGACGTTGCCATGACGGCGCCCTTCATAGCTTTGGCTCTGGTCCAGGGGTCGATGGCGGTTGTCGGCGTGACCGGCCCTGCCTGGCTGCTGCTTGCGGTCGTGGTGGCGGTGCTTGCGGTCGGCGTGATTGGCATCGCGCTCGACAAGATCGTGATCCGGCGTTTCCGCGATGCACCGGCAATGATGGCGCTGGTCGCGACGGTGGCGCTCGGCATCGTCATTCGCGAACTGATCCGTCATCTCTACCCGCAGGGGTCTAATCCGCATGCTTTCCCGCGCCTGGTGTCGGGAATGGCGTTTGAAGTCGCCGGCGTTTCGGTAAGCTGGTTTGCGCTGCTCGTGGTGGCGATTACCGCAATACTGGTAACGCTCCTTTTCGTATTCCTGCGCATGACGGCGCTTGGCCTGCGCATTCGCGCCGCCTCCGAAGACCGGGTCGTGGCCCGCATGATGGGCATTCGCGATTCACGCGTTTTCCGCGCGACCTTCTTCATTGCATCCGCCATCGGTGCAATCGCCGGCCTGCTTTTCGCAAGCTATGCCGGCGTGACGCGCTTCGATTTCGGTGTCATGGCCGGGCTTCTCGGCTTTTCCGCTGCCGTTATCGGCGGTCTGGGTTCGATGCCGGGAGCAATCCTCGGCGGCCTGATTATCGCCGGCATAGAGGTGCTGGCGCAGACCTTCGTGCCGGATGGGGCGTCTTACAGGCTGGTATTCGTCTTCCTCCTCGTCATCGCGGTTCTGATATTCCGGCCAGCCGGCCTTCTCGGCCGCACCGTGATGGAGAAAGTCTGACATGCGGCAGGACATCGCTTCATCGGCGTCGCCAGGCAAGTCTGCCGCGGTCGCATTCACCGTCGCCTCCCAACTCGTCGGCGCGGTTTTCCTCTATCTCATATTGAAGGCCGATGGCGGCTTGCAGATCGTCGGTCTGCTGGCACTGCTCGGGCTCGGTTTCTTCATTCTGGAAAAGCAGCCCTGGATTGCCGAACAGGCGATGGCGAGCTTTGCCCGCGTTCCGCTTGTCTCCATGATTACCGCAGGCATAATCGTCGTCGGATTTCCCTTCATCGTCGGGTCCAACACCTATATTCTGCATCTGCTGATCGTGGCGCAGCTTTATGCGGTGCTGGCGCTCGCGCTCAATTTCCAGCTCGGCAGCGCAAACATTCCGAACTTCGCGACCGGCGCTTCCTATGGCATCGGCGCCTATGTTTCGGCGCTGCTGGCGATCAATTTCGGCCTCAGCTTCTGGCTGACGCTGCCGGTCGCAGCACTTGCGGCGACGCTGTTCGGCTTCATCATCGGTATTCCGTCGATGCGGACGCGTGATACGTATTTGGCGCTCGTCACCATCGCATTCGGTGTCGTGGTCCAGCAATTGCTGAACAATTTCGAATGGACCGGCGGTCCCAACGGTCTGGTTGGCATTCCCGCACCAAGCCTGTTCGGCCATTCCTTTGCCGATCCGCTCGTTGTTTTCGGCTGGAGACTGCCGAGCCAGGCGAATTTCTATTACCTCTCCGCCGCGTTGGTGGTCGTGGCGATCATTACCGCGCACCGTCTTCATTCCTCCCGGATCGGCCTTGCCTGGAACGCCTTGCGCGCCGACGAAATCGCAGCCAAGGCGCAAGGCATCAATGTTGCCTGGTACAAGGTCCTGGCTTTCGCGGTTGATGCGTTTCTGGCGGCCTTTGCCGGTACGATCTACGCTTTCTACGTATCCTATATTTCGCCCGACAATTTTACATTCCTCGTCTCGGTCACGATCATGACGATGGTTATCGTCGGCGGCATGGACAATATTTTCGGCGTCATCGTCGGCGCATTCCTGCTGACGATCCTGCCTGAAAAGCTGCGCGCTTTCTCCGACTACCGCCTGCTTTTCTTCGGCGTGGTCATCATCGGCTTCCTCATGATCCGGCCGCAAGGATTGTTCCCGCAGCGCATGCGCCGTTATGGAGGCGAATAGTGAGTACGCTTCTGAAAGTCGAAAATGTAACGATCCAGTTCGGCGGGCTCGTTGCGCTGAACGATGTGAGCTTTTCGATTGAAAAAGGCTCCGTTCTGGCGGTGATCGGGCCTAATGGTGCCGGCAAATCTACGCTCTTCAACGTCGTCACCGGCGTCTACAAGCCGACCTCCGGCCGCGTGACATTCGACGGCACGGAGATCACCGGGCGTCCATCCTACGAAGTGGTCGAGCGCGGCATTGCCCGCACCTTCCAGTCGTCGCGCCTGTTCTCCGATCTGAGTGTGCTCGATAACGTCATCATCGGCATGCACACGCGAACGCGAACGGGCGTGCTGACCGCGCTGTTTCGTCCAGGCGTTGCGCGCCGCGAGATGGATGAATGCGTCCGCAAGGCCGAATCCCTGCTGAAGCTCGGCTCCGGCGATCTGTTCGAGCAGCGCTATCGCCCTGCCGGAACGTTGGCGCAGGCCGACCGCCGCAGGCTGGAAATCGCCCGCGCGCTTGCCTCGCAACCCAAGCTGTTGCTCCTAGATGAACCATCCGTCGGGATGGACGAAACGGAAACTGATGCGCTCGTGTCAGACATCATTCGGCTACGAAAAGAAAATCCTGACTTGTCGGTCATTCTCATCGAGCACGACATGCGCGTTGTCGATGCTTTCCCCCAGCATGTGATGTGCATCGACTATGGAAGCCGTATCGCCGAGGGCGATTACGCCACCGTGCGCGCCGATCCGCGCGTTCAGGAAGCCTATCTCGGAAAGGCGGCTGTCCATGCTTGAACTGAACGATGTCGACACGGCTTACGGCGCAGTTCCGATGCTGCGCAACGTGGTGATGAGCGTGCAGGCGGGTGAGCTGGTCTGCCTACTCGGCCCCAATGGTGCGGGCAAGACTACGACCTTCATGACGGTCTGCGGCGTGGTGCGCGCGCAACGCGGCAAGGTCAGCGTGATGGGCAAGGACATCGCGGTACTTGGCACGGAAAACCTTGCTTCACTTGGCGTGGGACTCGTGCCGGAAGGCCGCCGCCTGTTCCCCGGCCTGACGGTTCTGGAGAATCTGCGGCTCGGCTATGATGCCGTCTCGGCTCGCGGCCCGAATTTCGAGCCGCAACTCGAAAAAATGTGCGCTCTGTTTCCGCGTATCCGCGAGCGTCTGCGTCAGCTGGCCGGAACTCTGTCGGGCGGTGAGCAGGCCATGGTTGCGCTGGCGCGTGCCCTGATCGGCGAGCCGAAACTGGTGATCATGGACGAGCCTTCGCTCGGTTTGTCGCCAAAGCTTATCGGCGAGTATTTCGAGATCACGCAGGAAATCCATCGTCGCGGAACGACAATCCTGTTGATCGAGCAGAACGCCGAGATGGGTCTCAGCATCGCGGATCGCGGCTACGTGCTCGTCAAGGGCAAGGTCGCTCAGGAAGGTCCGGCGAAGGAACTTCTGTCCTCGAAAGTGGCGAAAAGCCTCTATCTCTGAGCGTTTCGATCCCGCCCCCGTATTTTCTGCACCGGCCAACCTCTCCCGGCGATCAGCAGGGCTAACGCATATGGCACAGCCGACCCTCACTCCGCTTCGCTTCGCTCGGCACCTCTCCCCCTCAAAAGGGGGAGGAAGGGTGCCAGCCTTGCGGACGGCGTTTCCTCTCCCCCGTCGAACGGGGAGAGGTTGCTCGGCGAAGCCGAGACGGAGTGGGGGTCGAATTCCATATGCGACTGCTCTTCCAGCATTTAGGGACAAGCTAACCGTTGCCACAAAAAATCGTAATTTTCGCAAGCCAGCCCCTCCAGTAAACCAAAGACAAGGCCGCCGTTGCATCTGCAGAAACGCTCGGACAGCCAGAAAGGGAGCAGAAATGTCAGTTGAAAAGGTAGACACGCTTGTGGTTGGTGCTGGCCAGGCAGGGGTGGCTATGAGCGAGCATCTCGGCAAAAGCGGCGTCCCTTATCTCGTCTTGGAGCGGGACCGGATCGCCGAACGCTGGCGCTCGGGAAGATGGGATTCGCTGGTTGCCAATGGTCCCGCCTGGCATGACCGTTTTCCGGGAATGGAGTTTCCGGGTGCCGGTCCCGACGCCTTCGTCGCCAAGGAGAAGGTTGCGGACTATTTTGTTGCTTATGCGGAAAAGATCGCTGCCCCCATCCGCTGTGGCGTCGAGGTGAGAGAAGTGCGACGTAATGTCGGCCGGCCGGGTTTCCGTGTGGAAACCTCGGACGGTGTGATCGAGGCCCGCAACATCGTTGCCTCCACCGGTCCTTTCCAGAACCCGGTCATTCCGGCCGTAGTGCCTGAAGATGCAGGTTTGATGCAGATCCATTCCAGCTCCTATCGCAATCCCGGCCAATTGCCTGAGGGCGCGGTGCTGGTGGTGGGTGCCGGATCTTCGGGCGTGCAGATAGCGGACGAACTTCTGCGCGCCGGCAAGCGCGTCTACCTCTCGGTCGGCCCGCACGATCGGCCTCCGCGCGCCTATCGCGGCCGCGACTTCTGCTGGTGGCTGGGCGTTCTCGGCAAGTGGGATGCCGCAACGCCGGGTCCTGGCACGGAACATGTCACGATCGCGGTGAGCGGCGCTCGCGGTGGCGAGACGATCGACTTCCGGCGCCTTGCCGGGCAGGGGATGATCCTGCTTGGCCGAACGGAAGACTACAAGGAAGGCGGGCTGACCTTCGCGCCCGATCTTGCCGAGAATCTTGCGCGGGGCGATGCCAATTACATGTCTCTGCTGGACGAGGCCGACGCCTATGTTGTTCGCAACGGCGTGGACTTGCCGGAAGACCCTGAAGCCCGCCGGATCGAACCAGAGCCGAAATGCGTGACCGATCCCATCCTCGAACTGAACCTGGCCGACGCCGGAATAACCTCCATCATCTGGGCCACCGGCTTCACCGTCGACTACAGCTGGCTGAAGGTTGATGTGTTCGACGAGAAAGGCCGGCCGAAGCATCAGCGCGGGGTGTCATCCGAGCCTGGAATCTACTTCCTTGGATTGCCATGGCAATCGCGCAGAGGGTCCAGCTTCATCTGGGGCGTCTGGCATGATGCCAAGTTCGTGGCGGACCATATTTCCACGCAGCGAAAGTATCTGGAATATCACGAGTCCGCTAAACGCGTGACTGAAGAGGCATAGCCAACTCCGGCTTGAAAAGGATGCGACCGATTAGGAGCGCCCTTAGCAAGGATGAGAAAGACTATTCTTCAAAGTTCATCAGCGCTGTGGAAACATCACCGCGAAATGCGGATTGCGGTCCCGGTGCTTTTCGCAAACGGAGCCGTTGAGCCAAAATTCGCGCAACGGACGCCTTGACCCGAGCCGACCCGATGGAGACCAAGATGGCACATGATCGAATTCGTACGTTCAACACCAAGGACACCTATCCCGAGCAGAAGCTGGACAACGACCTTTGCCAGGCGGTGATTACGCGGGGTGGCAAAACCGTCTATCTGCGCGGCCAGTGCCCGCAGGATCTGGATACGGCCAAGAACATCGAAAGCCACGATCCGGTCGAGCAAACCCACAAGGTCATGCAGAACATCAGGCAGCTCATCGAAGAGTGCGGCGGCACGATGGAGCATCTCGTCAAGGTTGTCGTCTACATCACCGACGTCCGCCATCGCGAGGCGGTCTATCGCACCATGGGCGAGTATATCAAGGGCGTTCATCCCGTCTCGACGGGCCTCGTCGTTCAGGCGCTGGCGCGCCCGGATTGGCTGGTCGAGATCGACGGCACCGCCGTCATTCCGGACTGACCGGCATGACTTTCTCCATCGTAGCACGCTGCAGCAAGACCGGCATGTTCGGCGTTGCCGTGTCGTCCTCGTCGCCTGCTGTTGCCGCGCGTTGCGCCTATGCGCAGGCCGGTGTCGGTGCCGTGGCGAGCCAGAACATTACCGACCCGACTTTGGGCATCCGTGGGTTGGAGCTTCTGGCGCGCGGCGCTTCGGCTGCGGAAGCCATCGCTATTCTGAAGCGCACCACCTACAGCGAATACCGTCAGGTATTGGCTGTGGACGCGACAGGAATGAGTGCGATTCACTCCGGCCCCAAGGCACTTGGAATTTGGGCGGAAGCCCGCGCGGAAAACGTCGCATGCGGCGGCAATCTTCTGGCCAATGACGGCATTCCGCAGGCAATGGTCAATGCGTTTCTGGCATCGGAAGGTCATCTGGGCGATCGCCTCATTGCCACGATGCGCGCTGCGCTCAAGGCTGGCGGCGAGGCTGGCCCGGTTCGCTCTGCCGGCATGAAGCTGGTGCGTGACGTTTCATGGCCTGTTGCCGACCTGCGCTGCGACTGGACCGAAGAATGCCCCATCGAGCAGGTGGCGATGCTGTGGGAACTCTACAAGCCGCAGCTCGACGCCTACGTGACCCGTGCGATCAACCCATCGGATGCTCCGAGCTACGGCGTACCGGGCGACGAATAAAGACCAGGGACAAGGACCGTCATGAGCGAACTCAGCCACAAGGACTGGATCAGCAAGGCGGCTGTGATCCGCTTCCGCGACAAGGCTTTCATCGACGGCAAATTTGTGCCGGCACGGTCCGGCAGAACATTCGCCAGCATCAATCCCGCAACTGGCGAGACGCTGGCCGAGGTCGCTTCCTGCGGCGAAGAGGATATCGAGCTGGCGGTTGCGGCCGCGCGGCGCAGCTTCGAGTCCGGCGTGTGGTCTCGCGCAAAGCCCGCGCATCGCAAGGAAGTACTTCTGCGTCTCGCGCAATTGCTGCGCGACAATCTGCATGAGCTCGCCCTTCTGGAATCGCTCGACATGGGCAAGCTGGTCAACGACGCATCCACCGTCGATGTGCCGGGTTCAGCGGCGATCTTCCAGTGGTATGCGGAAGCGATCGACAAGATCTATGACGAGGTCGCCCCGACTGGCGAGGGCGATCTCGTACTCGTGCGGCGCGAACCGCTCGGCGTCATCGGCGCGGTCGTGCCGTGGAATTTCCCGCTCGACATGGCAACGTGGAAATGCGCTCCGGCACTTGCCGCCGGCAATTCCATCGTGCTGAAGCCTGCGGAGCAGTCGCCTTTCTCCGCGCTTCGTCTGGCAGAACTTGCGATGGAAGCAGGGCTTCCCGCCGGTGTCCTCAATGTTGTACCCGGCCTTGGCGAGACCGCCGGGCAGGCTCTGGGCCGGCACATGGATGTTGACTGCCTCGCCTTCACGGGCTCGACCGCTGTCGGCAAGCTGTTCCTGCAGTATTCCGGTCAGTCGAACATGAAGCAGGTCTGGCTGGAGACTGGTGGCAAAAGTCCGAACCTGGTCTTTGCCGATTGCAACAATCTCGATGCGGCAGCCGACATGGCCGCCTTCGGCATCTTCTTCAACCAGGGCGAGGTCTGTTCGGCCAATTCGCGGCTGCTGGTCCAGCGTAGCATCAAAGACGCGCTGGTCGAAAAGCTGGTGGAACGCGCGGCCTCCACGCAACCCGGCGATCCGCTCGATCCGGGCTCGAAGATGGGCGCCATGGTCGATGCCGGCCACACAGCCAACGTCATGCGCTTCATCGAGTCCGGCAAGAAGACCGCGCGGCTTGTTGCGGGCGGCGAGCAGGTGACGGTGAACGGTCGCGGCAGCTTCGTTCAGCCCACCATTTTCGACGATGTCGCGCATCAGGACTCGCTGGCGCGCGACGAAATATTCGGTCCGGTCCTGTCGGTCATTGCGTTCGATGACGAAGACGAAGCGATCCGCATCGCCAACGACAGCCCCTATGGGCTGGCGGCGTCTCTCTGGACCGACAGCCTTTCGCGCGCGCATCGCGTTGCCGGCCGGCTCCATGCAGGAACTGTCTCGGTAAACACCGTAGATGCGCTGAGCCCGATGACACCGTTCGGCGGTTTCAAGCAATCCGGCTTCGGTCGCGACCTGTCGCTTCATGCGCTGAACAAATATACGGCGCTGAAAACGACGTGGATCAAATACTGATGGGCGCAAAGGCTTGATCGACAAGCGTGAACGCGCAACATAGCAGCCCATGCCATTACGCTTCACGCTCAGACAGTTGGAATATTTCGTTGCCGTCGGCGAAGCCGGCAGCATTGCCAAGGCGGCCGAGCAGGTCAATGTCTCGCCGCCGTCGATTTCCGCATCCATCGCCCAGCTGGAAGCCGAGTTCGGCATCCAGCTTTTTGTTCGCAAACATTCGCATGGCCTGTCGCTGACGGCGGGCGGGCGCGTGTTCCTGAAGGAAGCCGCGCGCCTGCTCAACGATGCGGATGCCCTTCACGATATCGCTGGCGACATCGCCGAAAGGGTGCGCGGTCCGCTGGCGGTGGGATGCCTGCTGACTTTCGCGCAGATCGTCCTGCCGGCATTGCGAACCAAGTTCGAGCACGCTTATCCGGATGTGCGGGTCAGGCAATTCGAGCGCAACCAGGGCCAGCTTCTCGAGATGCTACAACGTGGCGAAGTCGATCTCGCGCTGACATACGATCTCGAGCTTTCACAGGATCTGACCTTCGAGCCGCTGATGTTGGTCCCCGCCTATGTCATGCTGCCGCCGGGACATCGCTTTGCGGGCAAGGCGTCGATAACGCCGGAAGAGCTCGCTGGTGAACCAATGGTGCTTCTGGATCTGCCCTTCAGCCGAGAATATTTTCTATCGGCTTTTCAACAGAAGGGGCTGAGGCCCTACATCGCCGAGCGGACGGGCGACATCGCCGTCATGCGCTCGATGGTGGCCAATGGTTTCGGCTACGGCATCGCCAATATGAGGCCTCTCAATACGCTGGCCCCGGATGGCAAGCCGCTGGTTTTCGTGCCGCTGGCAGGCGATCTTCGGCCGCTCACCATGGGCGTTGCCCTGCCGAACGCCGAACATCGCACCCAGACAGTGCAGGCGTTCATCGAGCATTGCCGGCGTTTCGTCGTGGAGCAGGGCGTGTTCGGCAGCGAGCGCGTCGTGGCGTAGGTTCTAAAGGGCTTTGTCGCAAATGCCCTTGATCGCTATTGCTCTCCTGATTGCACCGTTGCCCATTGTGGTCTGGCTTGCACTGTCAGTCGGGCAGGGGCTGGATGGCTGGTCGGTCGCAAGCGGCGAAACTTTTGTGCGGCTTTTCGACTGCACCGTTCAAGAAGTCCTGTTGCCTGTGCGTGGCTTGTTGGCGCGCCGATACGCAGAAATAAACAGCGGGTTCGCACGGCCGCCTTGCGTCATTGACCGGATTAACTTCCCGGAAGAGGTCAAACTTCGGGGATGTTTTCCTTGAGGATCAGATGCAGGCGTGGAGGGTGGCCTTCATAAGGCAGTCCCCGGACAGAGTGGGTGAGAATGTTCAGCGCCTCGCGAGCTTCCACGCGTGGATTCTGGTCGATCACTGCATCCATCGTGCCGTCAAGGAGAAACCGCTTCGTGCCTTCGGTCAATTCATGGCCGATGAAGACGATGTCACTTTCTTTGTTATGCTCGCGCATTGCCTGGGCAATGCCTTGATTGCCGGCGCCGATATTATAGATGGCTGCGAGGTCGCGGTGGCGGTCGAGTAGTGTGGTGGCTTCCGAGTAAGCGCGCTCGCGGTCGTCACCCATTTCGCGCAGTTCCACGATCTCAAGCTTTGGAAACTCTTCGGCGAGGATGTGGCGAAAGCCCATTTCGCGCTCCTGATGGCCGCGATAGGACAGGGAGCCCGCGAACATTGCGACCTTTCCGGGCGCCTCCGTCCCCAGCAAGCGTCCGACGACATGTCCGGCAAGGCGTCCTGCCTGGCGATTATCTATCCCGACATAGGCGACGCGCGGTACGTGCAGAATATCGGTCGCCAGTGTCACGACCTTTATATCGTTGGTCGACAATTCGCGGATTGCCTCGCGCACCGTCGGGTGGTCGAGGGCGATAAGGCCAACGCCTTGGGTATGGCCGTGCAGGTCGCGCAGCGTCTGGGCGAGCGTGTCGGGGTTGAACCCTTCGATTGCATGAATACGTACGTCAATGTCCGGCCGAAGAGCGGCCTGACTGCCCAACTGCTCGTTCAGTTTCCGAATAAAGGTATTCGTGCCCACCGGCAGTACGAAGTCGAGTCGGATCGTGTCCGCAGCTCGGTGTGCCGACATGGGCTTGACCTCCGCAATGTAGCCCAGCCTGCGGGCCGTATCGAAGACGATCTCGCGCGTCCGCACACGTACACCAGGACGATTGTTCAGGACGCGGTCCACTGTCGCTGCGGAAACGCCCGCCTCCCGGGCAACGTCTATGAGGGTTGAACGCATGTCATTTCCCTGCTTCACCGCCCCGGCGATGGGCGAATCTGATTGAAATTGATGTAGCCGCACTGGCGGTGCTTGCAAGCGACGCGCGGCGTTTTGCCGTCGAATGAAGTGAAAAGCGCAATCGGGGAAGTGCATCAAAAGCCATCATCGCGACTGCGAAGGGTAGATGGTGCGATGCGGGAGGCCGCTGATTCCGCAATAGTTTTTATCCAGATCCTAGATATGATGTGTTATGAGTTGATTTGATGTTGACATCATCATTTGTGAACGTCAATATTCATCATATTGGGCCCGACATGGTCCACTGGGAGGAAAATCAATGTCAGATCTGGTTCGCATTTCGCGACGCGGCTTGCTTGCGTCTGGGGGGAAGGCCGCACTGTGGGTGAGTGCGGTGGGAATTGCGCCGAAGTTCATTCGTCCGGGCCGCGCCTATGCGGCGGACGCGCTTTCGCCGGGCATGATCGGGGGGCCAACGGGCTTCGACGGCGCCGAGCGCTATCAGTACGGAGCCGATACGCCCGAGGGCAGGGCGGTCGAGGCGGCCAAGGCGCTTAAGGCAGCCGGCGCCGACAAGATCGTGCTCGGCCTTTCCGATGGTTCGATCGGGCAGCTCACCCAGCCGTTTCCGGCGGGTGCGCCGTCCATCAAGGAGCTCTGGGAGAAAGAGACAGGCATCACGCTGGAGATCGTCGGCGTTCCGAACGGCCAGGAATTCACCAAGACGATGCAGGACATCTCCACCAAGGGTGGGGCCTATGACATCTATGCCGTGGAATGGAACCGTCTCGGCGACCTCGCCGAGACCGGCGGCATCCTGAAGCTCGACGATTTCGTCGCCAAGCACAAGCCGGAGTGGGACGATCCCAAGACCGGTTACGTCAATGGCGCCCAAGGCGTCTCGTTGCTCAATCAGTATCGCGGCTCGACCTATGGCGTGTCGCTCGATGGCGATTTCCAGACCTGGGTCTATCGCACCGACCTGTTCGGCGACGAAGCCGAGAAGAAGGCGTTCAAGGACAAATACGGCTACGACCTCGCGCCGCCGAAGACGTGGAAACAGCTCGACGAGATCGGGACATTCTTCCATCGGCCAGACAAAGGCTTGCTCGGCTCGACGGATATCCGCAACCAAGGCTGGGGCTATACCAACTGGTATCAGCGCTATGTTTCGATGGGCAACCCGAACCAGTTCCTGTTCGATGACGCCGGCGCGCCGCTGATCAATTCCGAAGCCGGAATCATGGCGACGAAGGAATATGTCGACTCCCTCGCCTACAAGTCGCCGGACGCCGTGTCTTGGGGCTGGCCGGAACAGTACGGCAATTTCGCCAATGGCGGCGCGGCCATGACCTGCGCCTTCTCGAACCTGCCGAAATTCCTCGACAACCCGGGCAACAAGGACTCAAAGGTCACCGGCAAGATCGGTTCCATGCTGCCGCCCGGCCGAGAGGTCGATGGCAAGCTGATCAGCCGCTCGGTCCTTTGGCTCAACCTGTCGGCCTCGGTCTCGTCGCAGGCGAAAAATCCGGAGCTCTGCTACCTCTTCCTGCAGTGGGTCGGCTCGGCCCGCATCTATGCCTGGATGACTGCAAACCCGGGCGGCTACTTTGATCCGTTCCGCCTGTCGGACTTTGCCGATCCATTGGTGCGCCATACCTATCATGACTACCACATGGATGTCGTGCGGGAGACGGTGGCGCGCACCGTGCCTTCGATCAACTACCCGGGCGCGACCGCCTTCCACAACGCACTCGACGAAAACCTCGTCGCCGCATGCACCAAGGCGAAGACGCCGGAACAGGCCATGGCCGACACCGAGCGCGAATGGAAGCGCATCGCCCGCCGCACCGGCGAGGACAAGCTTCTCGAGGCGATCAAGACCAACAAGGAAGCCTGGCCGACAGTTACCGATCCGATCGGCTGATCCTCCCAAGCCGAACCAATGAGGGGGAGGTACGAAGGTTCCTCCCCCTCAGCAACAAGCCACTCCAGCGAAACCGCAAGATGAAGCGTTCAGTCCCTTTCGAAATCTTCCGCTATGCCGCGATCCTGCTGGCGCTTGGCGTGACCCTGGTACCCATCCTGTGGATGGTGTCCATGGCGTTCAAGCCGATCGGCGAGTGGTCCGCGACGGGAACTGCCCTGACATGGTGGCCCAAGGAGCCGACTCTCTCCAACTTCCGCTTCATCTTCGGCGAGTCGGATTCCAGCCTCATCGTCGCGCTGGACAGGACTGCGATGAAGCCCATCCTGTCCTCGCTGCTATCTGCGACGTTCGGTACGCTGATCGCGATGGCGGCCGGCACGGCCGCAGCCTATGGGCTGTCGCGTTTCGGTTCGGGCCAGAACCTGCCGCTGGCGCTGACGCAGCTTCGTCTCTTCCCGCCGATGGCGGTCATGATCCCGGTTATGATCATGTGGGCTTTCCTCAACCTCACCGACACCTGGTGGGGCCTGGCGCTGGTCTATGGCATCGTCACCCTGCCCTTCGCCTTCTGGCTGATGAAGACCTTCTTCGACGACATGCCGCGCGAGATCGAGGAGGCGGGCCTTGTCGAAGGTTGCTCGCGCTGGCGCGTCTTCACAAAAATCACACTGCCGATGATGCGCGCGCCGCTCGCGTCCGCTGCTCTCTTCGTCTTCATTCTGAACTGGTCCGACTATCTGATCGCGCTTCTGCTGACGACGCGCGAATGGGTGACGGTGCCGGTCTACATGGCCTCGCTGTCTTCCTCGATGACGGGCCAGCTCTATGGCGCCAAGGCAGCGCTGGGTCTCATCGCAGCCATCCCGCCGGTCGTCATGGGCATCGCCATCCAGCGCCACCTCGTGCGCGGGCTCACCTTCGGAGCGCTGAAGCAATGAGCGCCCTGACCGCATCGGAGGCTGCCATGGCGAAGTCGACGCCGGAGGCGGCAATAAACAGGCACGACGAGTCCGCACGGCTCGGCTTCCGGCTGACGCTGCCCGCGCAAATTCTTGTTCTGTTCATCGCGGTGTTCCCGCTTTTGATGCAGCTCTATATCAGCCTGACCGACTGGTCGCCGCTCTCCGGCCTGGACTGGTGGGGCGCCTGGGAGCTATGGAACGGCTTCGCCAATTACTCCGATCTCGCGTCAGACAACCGCTTCTGGGGTGCGCTCTGGCGCACCGCCGTGGTCATGGTCGTCTGCGTGCCGGCCGAGTTCCTGCTCGGGCTCGCCCTGGCGACGCTATTTGCCGACGACTTTCCCGGCAAGCGCTTCTTCTATTCCATCCTGCTGATGCCGATGATGGTGGTACCGGCGGTGGCCGGCTACATGTTTTTCATGCTGTTCCAGTCGGGAGGGCCGCTCAACGACATTCTCTCGACGCTGACCGGCACGCGCGTTGCCATCGCATGGCTTTCGGATCCGACGCTGGCGCTGATCGCAGTCATGATCGCCGATATCTGGCAGTGGACGCCGTTGATGTTCCTGATCCTTCTCGCGGGCCTCGTCGGCGTGCCGCAGGATCAGATCAAGGCCGCGACATTGCTTGGGGCCAATCCATGGCAGCGCTTCACCACGATCGTGCTGCCGAAGATGAAGACGATCATCATCATCGCGCTGGCGATCCGGGTGATCGAGAACTTCAAGATCTTCGACACGCTCTACATCATGACTGGTGGCGGCCCGGGCGTCGCGACCGAGACGATCTCAGTCTACATCTACAAGGTGACCACGCAGGACCTGATCTGGGGCTATGTCGCGGCCATCGCGCTCGCCATCCTCATCGTGCTCTCCATCGCTACGGTCTTTGCCATGAAGCGCATGGCCGCGGTGCGCGAGGTGCGGGCATGAGCGCGATCCATCTCCAGAACCTGGTCAAGACGTTCGGCAATTTCACCGCGCTGAAGACCATGGACCTCGAAATCGCCGACGGCGAGTTCATGGCGCTGCTCGGCCCTTCCGGCTGCGGCAAGTCGACGACGATGAACATGATCGCCGGCATGGAGGAGCCGACCGAAGGGCGCATCCTCTTCGGCGACCGCGACATGACGGGTGTGCCGATGGGGCGCCGCGGGGTCGGCTTCGTCTTCCAGAACTACGCGATCTTCACCCACATGACGGTTCGCCAGAACCTCGCCTACGGGCCGAGGATGCATGGCAAGCCGAAGGCCGAGATCGACCGCCGCGTCGGTGCGATTGCAGAACTGCTGCAATTGACGCCGCTCCTCGACCGCCGCGCCGGCCGTCTCTCGGTGAACATCCTCCAGCGCGTGGCGATCGGGCGCTCGGCCATCATGGAGCCAGCGATCTTCCTGCTCGACGAGCCGCTGTCCAATGTCGACGCCGCCTTCCGGGCAGTCATGCGCACCGAACTCAAGCACCTCCAGCGCGAGTTCAGGCAGACCATGGTCTATGTCACGCATGACCAACTTGAAGCGATGACGATGGCCGACCGCATCGCGGTGATGGACCATGGCGTGCTGCAGCAAGTGGGCACGCCCATCGAGGTCTACAACAACCCCGCCAATGTCTTCGTCGCCAAGTTCATTGGCGCGCCCGGCATGAACCTGATCCCCGGCCGCCCGGCCGAAAGCGATCGCGGGCTGGTCGTAGATCTGGGGCCGCTAGGTGTCACGCCGCCTTTGCCCGACCATCTCGCGGCCGCGCTGCGCCGGTCCAATGCCACGGTGCTCTACGGTTTCCGGCCGGAGCAGGCGGCTATCGCCGAAGATGGCGAGGGTTTGACGCTGCCGGTCACTTTCGTCGAGCGCATCGGTGCGCGTACCATCGTGCATATGGGGCAGGGTGGCAGCGCGGTGAAGGCGGTCTTCGACAATAATTTGCGCGTCGCGGTGGGCGAAATGATGGTGCTCGCCCCTGATGCCGCCTCCGTGCGCATCTTCGATGTTGCAACCGGCAAGGCCGTCGGAGGTCGTCATGGCTGAGATCGCATTTCGCAACGTGTCCAAGCGTTATGGCGGGACGGTCGCATTGTCCGACGCCAGTTTTACGGTCGAGGACAACGAATTCTTCTGCTTCTTCGGTCCGCCGCTGTCGGGCAAGTCGACAATCCTGCGCCTGATCCTCGGGCTGGAGACGCCGGATGCGGGCGAAATCCTGATCGACGGGCGCCCGGTCAATCGGGTTTCGCCGGCCGAGCGCAATGTGGCGATGGTGTTCCAGAACCTCGCACTTTTCCCGCATATGAGCGCGGCCGAAAACATTCGCTTTCCCCTGGCCGAGCGGCGTGTTCCCGAGGCTGAGATCACTCGCAAGCTCGACCAGGTGTCCGAAAAGCTCCATATCCGCCACATCCTGCACAAGCCGCCGGCACAGCTTTCCGGTGGCGAGCGCCAGCGCGTGGCAATCGCCCGGGCGCTCGTTCGCGATCCGGTCGCCTATCTGATGGACGATCCGATCTCCGCGCTTGACGCGCGGCTGCGCGAGGAAACCCGCGTCGAGCTGAAGCGCATCCAGCGCGAGCTCGGCAAGACGCTGATCTACGTCACCCACGACCAGGAGGAGGCGATGTCGGTCGCCGACCGCATGGCCATTCTGGAAGCCGGCACGATCCGCCAGATCGACACCCCGCGCGGCATCTATGACCGCCCGGCGAGTGTCTATGTCGCCCGGCTGCTCGGTTCGCCGATGATGAACATCCTGCCCTCGCAGCCACGCGCCGGTGCGATCGACGTCGCCGGCGGCGCAATCGCCGTGCCCGGCCTTGCCGGAGGTGGCGAGATTGCAGAGGTGGGCCTGCGCCCCGAAGACATCAAGGTCGCAGCCTGGAGCGAGGGTGCTGCTACGCCGCCATCGAAGGTCTACGAGGTCGAGCCGCTGGGCGGCTATACGGTGGTGACGGTCGATGCCGGGTCGTCGCGGGTGCGTGCCTTGGTGCGTGGCCAGCCCGACATCCGGCCCGACGCGATGGTCGCGCTGTCCTGCGAGGCTGCGCGCGTCCACCGTTTCGCAAGCGATGGGAGCGCGCTTCAGCGATGAGCCAGGCCGTGGGAAAAATCGAGGGGGAGGATCGAATGGCGAATGCCAATGGCTCAGCGAATGGTGGCTTCGAGCCGGACGTCAAAGTCCGTGCAAAGGAATTCAGGATCGGGTGCATCGGCGCCGGCATGATCATGGCCGAGTGCCATCTTGCCGCCTATAAGGAAGCGGACTTCCCGGTCGTCGCCATTGCCTCGCGCACCAGGGCGAACGCGCAGAAGGTGGCTGACCGATGGAGCATCCCGACCGTCCATGACACGCCTGAGAAACTGATCGAGGATACGCAGGTCGAGATCATCGATCTGGCCTTCCCGCCTGATCAGCAGCCGGCGTTGATCCGCCACGCGCTGAAGCAGCCGCATGTGAAGGCGATCCTCGCGCAGAAGCCTCTGGCGCTGTCACTCGACGAGGCAAGGAAGCTGCGCGACGAGGCCAAGGCGGCGGGCAAGATCCTCTCCGTCAACCAGAACATGCGCTACGACCAGTCGATGCGCGTGCTCAAGCAGATCATCGAGCAGGGCGCGCTCGGCGAGATCGTTTTCGCGCAGATCGACATGCATGCGATCCCGCACTGGCAGGGTTTCCTCGAGGAATATGACCGGCTGACACTTTCCAACATGAGCGTGCATCATCTCGATGCGCTGCGCTTCCTGTTCGGTGATCCCGACGAGATCACCACGCTGACGCGCAAGGATCCGCGCACGACATTCGACCATTCGGATGGCATCGTCGTCTCGACACTACGCTTTCCGTCCGGCGTGCTCGCTTTGTCGCTGGAGGATGTGTGGTCGGGTCCGCGCCAGGAGGGCTACAAGGACGACCAGCACATCACCTGGCGCGTCGAAGGCACGCTCGGCACCGCCAAGGGAACGATCGGCTGGCCGACGGGTACGGCGTCCACGCTCAGCTATGCATCGGCTACGACGACCGGCGGCGAGTGGGTTTCGCCGAGCTGGGAGACGATGTGGTTCCCGCATGCCTTCATCGGTGTGATGGAGCAGCTTCAGCACGCGTTGAAATCGGACGAGGCGCCCGCGCTCACCGTCGCCGACAATGTGAAGACCATGGCCCTGATCGAGGCCGGTTACCGCTCCATCGCTGAAGGCCGCACTGTGCGGCTTTCCGAAATCGCAATCGACTGAATTTCCAAGGGAGGAATTACACCATGATGCAAGCCGGTATTTTCACAGGATATTTCCCGTACGGCCTCGAAGAGACAGCCAAGAAGATCCGTGAGCTGGATTTCAACACCGTCCAGCTCGACCTTCATTTCAAGGATGTCGACCTGTCGGCGGGGCAGATCACGAAGGACAAGGCCAGGAAGGTGCGCGACACGTTCCGCGACCATCACCTGCCGATCTGCTGCATCTCCGGCTACACCAACATCATTCATCCCGACAAGGCCGAGCGCGACAAGCGCGTTGGCTATCTCAAGGAGATCATCCGCAACGCGCGCCATTTCGGCACGCCCTATGTCATCTCGGAGACCGGCACCTACAACACCGAGTCGGACTGGGTTCACCACGAGAAGAACAAGACTGAGGAAGGTTTTGAGGAATGCCGCAAGGTCATCGCCGACCTCTCGCAGACCGCCTATGATCATGGCGCAGTGTTCCTGCTCGAAACCTATGTGAACAATGTCGTCGGCTCGGTCGAAGAGACGGTGAAGATGTTCGCCCAGGTCGACCATCCGGGCCTCGGCCTGCTGATGGACCCGACCAACTATTTCGAGACCCACAACATCGATCGCATGGACCAGATCCTCGATCAGGTGTTCGACACGCTGACGGACAAGATCAAGATCGCTCACGCCAAGGATGTGAAGCGCTCGGGCGACGACAAGACCGAGAAGCATGCCGACATCGGCGATGCGGACGCGCTCGAGAGCCACACCTTCCGCGGCGTCGGCGAAATCGAACTGCCAGCCCCCGGCCTCGGTTCGCTCAACTACGACCTCTATCTGCAACGCCTCGCCGAGAAGCACCCGAACATCCCGGTCATCATCGAACATCTGAGCGAGGACGACGTGCCGCGCGCCAAGAAGTTCCTCGACGGCAAATTCCGGTCGAATGGTCTGTAAAGGGAGGAAAAGATGAAATTCGTTCTGAAACTCGCAGCCACTGCACTCCTCGCCTGCGCCGCCTTCACGGGCGTCGCAGGCGCGCAGGACGGCAAGAAGACATTCTATCTTCTTTCGCACGGCGGTCCGTCCGATGCGTTCTGGCTTGACTGGAATGCAGGAGCCGAGAAGGCGTGCACGCAGCTTGCCGTCGACTGCAAGATTTCCTTCTCAGGCGGCGACATGGCCGCGCAGAAGGAGGCCTTCAACTCGGCCATCGCCGCCAAGCCGGACGGCATCGGCACGACATCCGCGCAGCCGGGCCTCTGGAATGAGGAAGTGAAGGTGGCCAAGGCTGCCGGCATCCCGGTTGTCTTCTTCAACACGGACGACACGGCGACCGGCCGCCAGGCCTATGTAGGTGCGGACCTCCGGCAGGCTGGCGTGATCTGGGCGAAGTATCTCGTCGACAACAAGCTGGTGAAGGAGGGCGACAAGGTCTTCCTGCCGGTCGAAGTGCCAGGCGCCAGCTATCAGCAACTGGAGACGGAAGGCATCGCTAGCGTCTTCGATCCGTTGAAGATCACCTATGACGTCGTGGACGCGGGCACCGATCCGGCCGGCATCATCGCCAAGATGAGCGACTACATGCTCGCCAACAATCCGCCGGCGATCATCGCGCTGGGCGATTCCGTCGCGGCAGCCGTAAAGCCGGTCATGGAAAATGCCGGCATGGCGGCGGGCTCGATCCCGGTCGTGGGCTGGGGCAACTCGAAGGAGACAGCGGAGGCCGTCAAGGCCGGCTACTTCAACGCGGCTGCCTGGCAGTTCCCTTCCGCACAGGGCTTCATGCCCGTCGCGCTGCTGAACCTCGCCGCCTCGGGCGAGCCGATCGGTTACGACATCCAGACGTTCAGCCTGTACGACAAGGACAGCGTCGAACCGATCCTCAAGCTCTACAGCAAATGACGTGGGGAGCGGCGGCTGAATAATGGCGACAGTGACTGAAAGACTCGAGGAACGTCGGAACTGGTGGCAAGGCCTTTCGGCCTCGCCCCAGGTGACGTCTCTCATCATCCTGGCGGTGGTTCTGGCCGGCTTCTCGATCGCCAATCCGAACTTTCTGTCGCCGCTCAACATCTCCAACATGATGGCGTTCCTGCCGGAGCTCGGCATTATGGCGCTCGCCATGACGCTCCTGCTTACGGCGGGCGAGTTCGACCTCTCGGTCGGCGCGGTGTTCGCGCTCGGCCCTGTCATCGTCATGCTGCTGGCACAGCAGGCGGGCATCGATATCGGCTTCGCGCTTCTCGTTGGCCTCGCCGTCTGCATTGCGATCGGCGCCGTCAACGGCGTCATCGTCACCAAGATCGGCATCTCGTCCTTCCTGGTGACGCTTTCGATGCTTCTCATCGTGCGCGGAACGGCGCTCTACGTCACGCAGGGGTTTCCGCTGAAATCCTGGAACGAACCTGGCATCTTCGTCTCTCTTCTGGCGGGTAGCTTCCAGCTCGGGCCGTTCAAGCTTTACGTGTCGCTGTACTGGTTCATCGGCCTGACCCTGATCGCCGCCTACATCCTCAACTGGTCGAAACTGGGCAACTGGATCAGCGCGATCGGCTCGAACCGCAATGCGGCCATCGCGCGCGGCGTGCCTGCCGACGCTGTTAAGATCGGGCTCTTCATCGCCGCTTCCGTCTTGTCGGGCCTTGCCGGCATGATCAGCGCCTTTCGCATTTCGGCGGCGTCGCCGGTGGCAGGGACGGGATATGAGCTCGAGGTCATCGCCATGGTGGTCGTCGGCGGCACGGCGCTGACCGGCGGCTACGGCACGATCCTCGGGACCGTAGTGGGCGCATTCATGCTGCGCGCGATCCGAAACGGCATCGTGTTGATCGGAGTGCCCGGCCTTGCCTTCAATATCTTCGTTGGCGCGCTCATCCTCGTCATGCTCGTGCTTCACGCGATGCTCAGCAAGCGGGGAGCACGGCGATGAGCGTGGAAGTCCTGCGGCTGGAAGGCATCCGCAAATCCTTCGGCAGCGTGAAGGCGCTAAAAAGCGCGTCGATGACGCTCCGCGAGGGCGAGGTCGTTGCGCTGCTCGGCGACAATGGCGCGGGCAAGTCGACGCTCATCAAAGCGATCTCCGGCGTGCATCCCGCCGATGGCGGCGCGATCTATGTCCGGGGGGAGAAGGCGACGATCCGCTCTGCCCGCGATGCGATCGAACTGGGCATCGAGACGATCCACCAGGACACATCGCTGGCGCCCGACCTGTCGATCGCACGCAATCTCTTCCTCGGCCGCGAGCCGGTGAAGCTGCCCTTTCTCGGCGTGTTCGCCCCGATCGACTTCCCCTTGCTGCGGCAGGCGGCGTCGACGCTGTTGAAGCGCGTCGGCATCTCCAAGAAGCTCGACGCCGATGCGGCCGTGAACACGCTGTCGGGCGGCGAGCGCCAGTCGATCGCGATCTCACGCGCCATGCAATTCGCCGCCAAGGTGATCATCCTCGACGAGCCGACCAACAATCTGGGCGTCGAGGAAACGCATGGCGTGCTGCGCTTCGTTAAGGAAATGCGCGCGGCAGGCCATACGGTGCTCTTCATCACCCACAACATCCACCATGTGTTCCAGGTCGCCGACCGGATCATCGTGATGCGTCGGGGTGAGGTCGTAGCGGAGCAGACTGTCGGCGACACGGACCTCCTGAGCGTCGAAGCGCTGATCATGGGGGTCGATGCGGCAACGCTGGCCGAGCAGGCGAAGGTGCATTGATGGTAAGCCTGTACGGCCAGACATTGACGCGGCGGCAGGTGGCGGAGCGCTCCGGCATGCTTTCGCAATTCGCCGGTGTGCGTCTGATGACTCTCGGAGACGGTGTCGAGCGGGGCATCCGCATGCTCGAATTCCGCACCGGCACCGGCCTGCGTTTCACAGCGCTTCTAGATCGCGCGCTCGACATTGCCGACTGCGAATTCCAGGGCAAGGCGATCGGCTGGCATTCGCCGGCAGGTTTCCGCCACCCCGGCCTGCACGAGTATGAAGGCGAGAACGGTTTCGCCTGGGCGCGGTCCTTCTCGGGCCTGCTCACCACCTGCGGTCTCGACCACATCCTCGGACCGGAAGAAGTGCCGGCCGACGAATACAATTATCCCGGCAAGAAGACCGTACGCCATTCGCTGCATGGCCGGATCGGCGGAATCCCGGCGCGGCTTACCGGCTATGGCGAGACGTGGACCGGCGACGACTGCGTTCTGTGGGCAGAGGGCATCGTCCAGCAATCTGCCGTCTTCGCCGAGGACCTGCATCTCATCCGCCGCATCGAGGCGGATGTAGGCGGCAACGAGATCCGCATCTGCGACCGCGTGGTGAACCACGGGTTCTCGCGCACGCCTCACATGTTCTTCTACCATGTGAATGTCAGCTATCCCGTGCTCGACAAAGGGTCGCGCTATCTCGCGCCAATCCGCGACGTGGTCTGGGCAGGGCATGCCGGCGACGCCTACGAGGTGCAGAAGGTCGGCTATCGCACCATACCTGCGCCGCAGATGAACTTCCGCGAGCAGGTGTGGCAGCACGAGATGGCCGCTGCCGCTGACGGAACGGTTCCGGTCGCGATCGTGAACGACAAGCTCGGCCTTGGCCTTGAGGTCGTGACGCGCAAGGACCAGCTGCCCTGCGCCTACCAGTGGGAGAATTTCCAGGCCGGCCAGTACGCATTGGGCATCGAGCCTTCGACCCACCACGTGCTGGGGGATCTGGCTGCACGCGAGCGCGGCGAGATGATCTGGCTCGAGCATGGCGAGGAGCGCGCCTACGACGCGACGCTGCGCGTGCTGAGCGGAGCGGGCGACATCGCCGATGCGGAAAAGCGCATCGCGTCGATCGTGCGTCAGCCCGACACCGATTTTCCGCTTCCTTCGGGCAATTTCGTGCCCCTGGAGCGACGTACATGACAGGGAGAGGCTTGAACGCGCACACCGAGGTCGGTCGGCATGGTGCCGCACGCCCCAGGCAGTTGAGGAGGAGCGCAGGACAACCGAGGACGAGATGGAGAATGAGATGACGGCAGCGACATCAAAGACGGTTCGAGACTACAGCCTCGTGGGCGAAAGCTCGCGCAAGGCCGTTGAAACCGGACTGGCTTCGGCCGAGTGGTATCATACGGATGTGCCGCGCAAGGCCATAAAGGAACTGATGCAGCGCAGCGACGGTCCCGCAATCCGTGACACCGTTATCTGGTTCGCGGCAATCCTGGCCTCTGCAGTCGGAGGCATCTATTTCTGGGGCACCTGGTGGTGCGTGCCGTTCTTCTTCGTCTATGGCGTGCTCTATGGATCGTCGAGCGACTCCCGCTGGCATGAATGCGGCCATGGCACGGCGTTCCGCACGCGCTGGATGAACGACGTGGTCTATCAGATCGCCAGCTTCATGCTGATGCGCAACCCGACCCAGTGGCGCTGGAGCCATGCGCGTCACCATACCGACACGATCATCGTCGGCCGGGACGCGGAGATCGCCGTGATGCGCCCTCCGGATCTCCTGAAGGTCGCGCTGATGTTCACGGGCCTGCTGGACTTCCGCTACTCGCTGCCCGGCCTGTTCCGGCAGGCCTTTGTCGGCCTGAACGACGAGGAGAAGAGCTACATTCCCGAGATGGAGCACTACAAGGCCGTTGTCGCCGCCCGCTGGCACGTTGCCATCTACATAGCCACCGTGGCGCTGGCGGTCTACCTGCGTTCCTGGCTGCCACTCATGTTGATCGGCCTGCCGCGCATCTACGGTAGCTGGCACATGGTCATGACCGGCTTGCTGCAGCACATCGGGCTGGCCGACAATGTCGTTGACCATCGGCTCAACACGCGCACCGTCTATATGAACCCGATCAGCCGGTTCATCTACTGGAACATGAACTACCATGTCGAGCACCACATGTTCCCGATGGTGCCGTATCATGCGCTGCCAAGGCTGCACGAGATGATCAAGCACGACCTTCCGACGCCAAACCCTTCGATTTGGCACGCCTACAAGGAAGTGTGGCCGGTCCTCAAGAAGCAGCTGCGCTACGAGGATTTCTACCTCAAGCGCGAACTGCCGCCGACGGCAAAACCCTATCGCGACGAATACCACAATTTCGTGATTCCAGCGGCCGCCGAATAGGCCGCCCGACAGACCGCCGGCCCGGCCGGCATTCCTCCCAACGACCTGGAATAGTGACATGAGTGAATGGATAGAAGCCTGCGAGGTAGACGATGTCGACGAGGAGGATGTCATCCGCTTCGACCACGCGGGAAAGACGTTCGCGATCTATCGCTCGCCCGACGACGAGTTCTTCGCCACCGATGGATTGTGCACGCATGAGAAGGTGCATCTTGCCGACGGACTGGTGATGGACGACATCATCGAGTGCCCCAAGCACAATGGCCGCTTCAACTACAAGACCGGTGCGGCCAAGGGTGCGCCGGTCTGTGTCAACCTGCAGACCTACCCGGTGAAGGTGGAATCCGGGAAGGTTCTGGTCCAGATCGGTTGAAGGGCTATGGAAACGGCACGAATCCATAACCGTAAGATCGTTGCCCGGTCTACGTCTCAGGCGGGCCTGCGGGAGATGTCCCGATGACGCCCGGCATGGTGATCGTTGGTGCTGGCGAGTGCGGCGCGCGCGCGACGCTGGCGCTGCGCGAAGAAGGTTATGACGGTCCGGTCACGCTGATCGGTGCCGAGCGGCATTTGCCATACGAGCGCCCGCCGCTGTCGAAGGACGGAATGGCGGCAGAGGCCATCGGCGCGAAGGTCATTGCCGATGCCGCGCGCCTGCTGGAAGCCCGTATCGACCTGATGCTCTCCAGCGAGGTCGTCAGGATCGACCGGAATGCTCGAACGCTTGCGCTCGGCGGCGGTCGCGTCATTCCCTATGACAAGCTTCTGCTCGCAACCGGCGCGCGCCCGCGCCGCCTGCCGATGGCGGAAGGCATCGGCGGTTGCGTCTATCTTCGCACCCACGACGATGCCGAAGCGATCCGCGCCCGCCTGCGTCCCGACGCCCACGTCGCCATTATCGGCGGGGGATTTATCGGTCTGGAGCTTGCTGCGGCAGCGTCGATGCGAGGCTGCAGGGTCACGGTGCTGGAAACCCAGCCGCGCATTCTCATGCGCGGCGTGCCCGCCGAGATCGCCGATATCATCGCTGAGGCGCACGGAAGAAGCGGTGTCGTTATCCGTTGCGGGGTCTCCATTTCCGAAATGACAGCTGATGACTCGACACGCGCCGTCTCGCTGGTGGTCGACGGCGCAAGGATCGAGGCGGACCTTTGTATTGTGGGCATTGGCGCTGTCCCGAACACCGAAATAGCAAGCGATTCAGGCCTTGCCGTCGAGAATGGCATCCGCGTCGACGAGACCATGGCGACATCCGATCCGAACATCTTCGCTGCGGGCGATTGCGCCTCGTTCCCGCTGGTAATCTATGGCGGTCGTCGTGTCCGCCTTGAAGCCTGGCGAAACGCGCAGGAACAGGGCGCGCTTGCCGCCAGAAACATGTTGAGCAAAGGCGAGCAGCATAGCGCGGTCCCCTGGTTCTGGTCGGATCAATACGACCTCTCAATGCAGATCGCGGGTCTGGTCGATGAAGGCGTGACGACCGTCCGTCGGGAGGTCGGCGCGGATGCTTTCATACTCTTCCACCTCGCTGCCGATGGGCGGCTCGTCGCGGCCAGTGGTATTGGCCCGGGCAATGCTGTGGCTCGCGATATCCGGCTCGCCGAGATGCTGATTGCCAGGGGCGCGAAGCCGCCGGGTGACAAGCTGGCCGCATCGGACACGAAACTGAAATCACTTCTCGCCGCATGAGGATACCATGAGTACAAGCCGCAAGAGACCGACCGTCGCCGATCTGCGCGAGATGAAGGGCAAGCGCCAGCTAACGATGCTGCGCGTCATGACGCTCGAGGAGGCCGAGGCTGCCGAGCGCGCAGGCATCGACATCGTGTCCATCCCGCCGGAACTGATCCTGAACCCTCAGTACCGCGACGCGGCACCGACGCTTTTCTCCATGCCCGGCGACAACTTCTTCGAAATCGGCACCGGCGATGATTTCGTTCGCTGGGCGTTCAGGATGTTCAAGGCCGGCGCCGACTGCGTCTATTGCAGCGCCAGCTACGCCACGATCAAGCGAATGGCCGATGAAGCCATTCCCGTCGTCGGCCATGTCGGACTTATTCCGTCGCGCAAGACCTGGACCGGTGGCTTCAAGGCTGTCGGGAAGACCGCCGACAGCGCAATGGAAATCATGGAGGCGGTGAAGCAGCTTGAGGCCGCAGGTGCCTTCGGGGCTGAGATAGAGGTGGTTCCCGTTGAGGTCGCCGAAGCCATTTCGAAGCGCACTTCGCTCTTCATGCTGTCGATGGGGGCCGGCACGGGTTGCGATGCGCAGTACCTGTTTGCCGAAGACATCCTCGGCACAAATCGGGGTCACATGCCGCGCCACTCCAAGGTCTACCGCAACTTCGCTGCCGAGTATGAGCGTTTGCAGCAGGAGAGGGTGGCAGCATTCCAGGAGTACGTCGCCGATGTCGAAAGCGGGGTCTATCCCGAGGAAAAACACATCGTGCGCATGGATCCTGCGGAACTCGACAAGTTCATGAAGCAACTCGACGTCGCCTGAGCAGAAAGGCTTTATTCCCCCGGCATTATTATCGGTCAGGGCCACCAAGACCGTAAGAATTTCTCCCAACGGATGATGAGGAAGGCATTTCGTTCCTTCTTCCGATGTTCAATGTCTATAAAGTTAGTGGATATTGAGTGTTGGGAGTTTGTGGATGTCCAATCGCACCGTTGTCGGCTTTTCAGGCAATATCACGCGCCCCTCAAAGACGCGTGGTTTCGTTGATCACGTCGTAAAATCGATTGCCGCGCGATCAGCTTTGTCGGCTAATGTTTTCGATATCGAGGACCTCGGCCCGTCGCTCGCAACCGCTCGTTGGCAACGTGATCTCGATTCCGATGCTGCGGATATTTTGCGCGCGATCGTTGATGCTGACGTTCTTGTTGTCGGCTCACCCACCTATAAGGGCAGCTATACCGGGCTCTTCAAGCATTTCTTCGACCTGATCGACCCTGCGGCGCTGCGCGGCAAGCCGGTCGTGCTCACTGCCACGGGTGGTGGCGATCGTCATTCGCTGATCGTCGAACACCAACTGCGGCCACTTTTCGGGTTCTTTGAGGCGTTCGTTCTGCCGACTGCGATCTATGCCTCGGACCGGGATTTCATCGACGGCACCTTATCATCAGAAGCAATCCAGGCGCGTACGGCGCAGGCCGTCGAAGAGGCGGCGCTACTTCTTGGCGCACGTTCGGCCACAGCTGCAATCGCTGCCGAATAGGCAGCGAACACGAAGCCGTTTCAACCGACAGGACCGAGCCATGAATGTCGCCGTGAAGAATGTTGCTGCGCCGGTCGAGATTGGGGAACGGGCTGCTGGTCCCATCCCCGAAGACGTGCTCGCCAGGTTTGCGCAGGATGCTTCGGCGCGCGATGCCGGTCGCGATCTGCCGTTCGATTCCGTCGAGACCCTGAAGAAACTGCGTTTTGGCGCATACCGACTGCCCAAGCGGGCAGGTGGCGGAGGCGCGAGCCTGGAGCAGTCCTTTGCTCGCAAAGGCCGATAGCAACATCGCTCATATCTGGCGCAACCACTTCATGCTGATCGAGCGGCTTGTCGTATATCCGACCACCGATTCCTTTCTGCAGAGGCTTCGCGAGCGGGTCAGCCAGGGCGAGCTGATCGGCCTCGCTGGCATCGAGCTTGACCGCAAGCAGACCGGCGGCGCATCCCCGCTGAGCAGCAAGTTGGTCAGGCATGGTGCAGGCTATCGCCTGTCGGGCAAGAAATTTTATTCAACCGGCTCACTTTTCGCCGACTGGATTTCGACCTATGCGGCGCTGGAGGATGGAACCAATATCGGCGTCCTCCTGCCGCGTGACCGAAAGGGCCTCGAATTGATCGACGACTGGGACGGGATGGGCCAACGCCTGACCGGCACCGGCACCACCATTTTCCATGATGTCGAAGTCGCACCTGAAGAAGTCGTGCGGCCCGAAGTGTTGCATCCGAGGGGCAATTTCTTCTCCTCGACTATCGCACAGCTTTTCCTGACCACTGTCATTGCCGGCATTACTGCGGCGATTGCCGAAGATGCCGAAGCGGTTCTCGGCAGTCGCGAACGGACCTTCTATTTCGCTCCGACCGAAAGCGCGCTGAACGACCCCTTGCTGCTCGCCTCAATCGGTGAGCGCCATGCAGATGCTTTCGCCACCGAGGCGATCGTACTCGCGGCAGCGCGCGTCCTCGACGAGGCCGCCACAGGCGGTCAGCGTCAGCGCGTGATGATCGCCATGGCCATTGCCTTGAAGCCACAGCTCTTGATCGCGGATGAACCGACAACGGCGCTGGATGCGTCGGTCCGGGAGCAGATACTAAGCCTTATCGACCGCTTGCGCCGCGAGCTCAATATGGCGGTACTGCTGATCTCGCATGATCTGCCGCTGGTTAGCCGATGGACCGACAGGGTAATCATCATGCATCACGGCAAGGCGATGGAGGCATTGCCGTCGCCCGAATTGTTCAAGGCCGGGCGCCATCCTTATACGCGCGGGCTGATCGGAGCGTCTATCCGCCTCGATGACGGCAAGCGCTACGACAGGGCCCGCCTTGCCGAGGTGCAGGCCGTGCGCAAGCCGGACGGCGAGTTCGACTTCATGCTGAAGCAAGCGGTCTCGGCGACGACCGGGATGCTTCCAGCTGCCGAACCCGCACTGACGGTTCGCGATCTCGTTGTCCAATATGGGGGAACCAGAGCTGTCGACGGCGTTTCCTTCACCATTCCGAAGGGGCGCACGCTGGGGCTGGTCGGAGAATCCGGCTGCGGCAAGTCTTCCTTGTCCCGCGCAATCATGGGCCTCGTCAGGTCCACTTCAGGTGAGATCGTTCTAGGCGAAGACTCCCTGTCCAGTTTGTCGAGCCGGGCCATGCAACCCCATCGCAAACGGCTACAGATGGTCTTTCAGGACCCGTTCGCCTCTCTCAATCCTCGTCATTCGGTGGGCACGATCCTTGGCGGAGTGCTGCAAGCCAACGGCAATTCATCCAGTGTCGAGCGTCACAGGCGTATTCGCGAGACACTCGAGCAGGTGGGCCTGGCATACAATTCCATCCATCGTCTGCCACATGAGTTTTCCGGTGGCCAAAGACAGCGCATTGCGATCGCGCGCGCTCTCATCCTGCGCCCGGAACTGGTAATCTGCGACGAACCAACCTCGGCCCTGGATGTCTCGGTCCAGGCGCAAATCCTGAACCTGCGGGCAGACCTGAAGCACGAGCTCGGGCTGACCTACCTGTTCATCTCCCATGACCTTGCGATCGTTCGCTACATCTCCGACGAAGTAATGGTGATGCGTTCCGGCAAGATCCTGGAACGCGGCAGCACAGAAACGATCTGGGAAGCCCCAAATCATGAATACACGCGTACTTTGATCGCTGCCGCTGCGTGAAACCAGAGGTGCTAGTTGCTGCCCACCCAAGGCAGGTACGGACCAATGATCACGCCCTGCTTTCCAGCATCGGCGTCTCGTCTTGGCGCAGGGTCAAGACATCGACGCCAGTTCTCGTGACGGCGACCGTATGTTCGAATTGGGCGGAGAGCTTCCGGTCGTTGGTCACGACCGTCCATCCGTCGCTTGTCGTCGAGACCTTGCGGGTGCCCTGGTTGACCATCGGCTCGATGGTGAAGACCATGCCCTCGCGCAGCTTCAAGCCCGTTCCCGGCCGTCCGAAATTCAGCACCTGCGGTTCCTCGTGCATCTCGCGGCCGATGCCATGCCCGCAATATTCCCGTACAACCGAATAGCCGTTCCTTTTGGCATGCCGTTCGATCGCGAAACCGATGTCGCCCAGATGTGCTCCGGGCCGGACCTGTCTTATGCCTCTCCACATCGCCTCCTGGGCGACCCGCACCAGCCGCCTCGCGGCGGGCGGGGCATTGCCGACCAGGTAGGTCTTGCTCGAATCGGCAATGAAGCCGTTCTTTTCGAGCGTGATGTCGAAGTTGACGATGTCGCCGTCGCGGATGATCTCGCTCGGACCCGGCACGCCGTGGCAAACGACATGATTGATCGAACAGTTCAGGACATATTTGAAGCCATATTGTCCCTTGCTGGCTGGACGTGCGGCAAGATCCACAGTGATGAAGCGGTCGACCAGATCGTTGGCCTGCAATGTCGACATACCGACGAGCTCCTGCCCGTCCAGCATCTCGAAGACGGACGCCAGCATCCTGCCCGATACGCGCATGAGCGCCAGTTCGTCCGGGGTCTTTACCACGTTAGGCGACCGCTAAATCCGCGACACTCACATGCGCAGTCGCGAACTGCACCTTCACGATTTCGTTGAAGGACAAGGTCGGATTGGCTTCAGCCAGCATGCCGATCTTCATCCAGAACTCGGCCTGCGCATTGATGGACCGGCACATCACTGTGCTGGCCCGACGGGCTTCCTCATGCAGGTCGTCGTCGATTTTCACGAGGCCCATGGGTGTCTCTGATATTTAGTGAACATACGAACCATATATGGTTCGTATGTTTTTGAGTCAATCGGATACTCAGGGTATCAGTGAGGCGCTTCCAGGGGTGCGCGCGGCCGACAGGCGCTGTGCTGCAATCGGAAGCTGGGCGGCGATGGTAGGGCGGTGATCCTCGCCCGCGCGATTATGGACCGATGCGGGGATCAACCACGCGCCAGCCAACTAGGTGGTCCCATGCGGCGGCGTTGTTTTCAATTCCGCCGCATCGTTTAGGAAGGGCGAGGGCTGCTTGAAGGCCGTCACTTCCGAGCTTCATCCATTTCGGCTAGCTTGCGTACTCGCCGGCGGAAATCCTCGTCTGTCGAGAATTCCGCTTGCAAATATGCGGTGACCAGATCCTTGGCGAGCCAGGCGCCAACGATCTGCGCGCCGATGCACATGACGTTGACGTCATCGTGCTCGACCGACTGGTGTGCTGAATGGACGTCGTGGCAGACGGCAGCGCGGATGCCCTTGACTTTGTTTGCAGCGATCGACGCGCCGACGCCGGTGCCGCAAACCATGACCCCGCGCTCGGCCTTCCCCTCATTTATAGAGGATGTGACCATCTTGGCGATATCGGGGAAGTCGACGGGGTTCGGGTCGTATGAGCCGGCGTCGTGAACCTCGTGGCCGAGCGACTTGATATGGTCGACGATGGTGGCCTTGAGGGCAAAGCCGGCGTGGTCCGAGCCGATGACGATGCGCATAGGGGATATCTCCACGGATTGGGATTATTGAGCGATCATGCGCGGCAGCCACAGCGTGAAATCCTTGGCGAAGGTCAGGATGGCAAGCGTGGTCAGCAGCGGAATGTAGAAGGGCAGAAGGGCTTTCAGCAGCTGTTTTATGGACACTTTCGCGATGTCCGAGACAAGGAACAGCGAGAGGCCCATGGGCGGCGTCAGCAGGCCGATCATCAGATTGAAGATCGTCACGATACCAAGCTGGACCGGATCGACGCCTGCGAGAACCAATGGCGGTGCGATGATCGGCACCAGGAGCAGGGTCGCCGTTGTCGAGTCCAGGAACATCCCGGCAATGAAGAAGATCAGGTTTGCGATGATGAGCAGCATCAACGGGTCCTTCGACCAGTCGAGCAAGGTGGCTGCAAAAACCTGAGGCACCTGTTCGACGGCGAGAATCCAGCCGAAAAGTGCAGCCGAGGCTACGATGATCAGGATCGCGCTGGAACTGCGGGCTGTCAGAACAGCCGAGTTCCAGAGATGCGCGAGCGTCAATTCCCGGTAGAAGGCGCCGCTGATGAAGATGACATAAACTGCCGTGATCGCGGCAGCTTCGGTTGGCGTGAAGGCACCGGCCGTCATTCCCGCCACCATGAGGACCGGAGCGACGATCGCGGGAAGCGCCGGCAGGAGTGCGGCCACGACCTCGCCGAAGGTTGGCCGGCGTTCGGCGCGGGGATGACCGTGCCGGATAGCCACGATCAGCACGGTGAGCATAAGCAATATCGTGCAGGCGATAGCCGGCATGATGCCTGCGACGAGAAGCTGGACGATCGATACGCTCGTGACCGAGCCGTAGACGATAAGCGGGATCGAAGGCGGGAAGATCGGCCCCAGCGTGGCGGAAGCCGCGGTTACCGCACCGGCAAAGGACGGATCGAAACCGCGTTTCTTCATGGCGTCGATCTCGATACGGCCGAGCCCGCCGATGTCGGCGAGGGCCGCACCGGACATGCCTGAGAAGACGAGGCTTCCGAAGACGTTCACCTGGGCAAGACCGCCCGGCACCCGCCCGACCAGCGTGTAGGCGAAACGGAAGATACGATCCGTTATGCCCGAGAGGTTCATCAGGTTGCCGACGAAGATGAAGAGGGGGACGGCGACTAGCGGAAAGGAGTCGAGCGCATAGGTGATGCGTTGGGCCAGCAGTCCCAGCGGGAGCCCTTCGATGAGGATGTAGGCGATCGAGGGCAACAGAATGGCGTAGACAACGGGGAAGCCTAGCATGAAAAGCGCGAGAAAGGTGGCGACGACGAGAAAGCCCATGTCAATCGATCCTCAGATCGCGATGTTCGTGTCGGCCTGCGGTGGTTTCCGCAGATGGACGAGGTGGACGAGAGTGGCCCCGGCGAAACCGAACAGCGTCGCGCCCAGGAATATCCAGAAGGGGATGCCCAGCGTCGGCGTCGCGTTTGCGAGGTTCCTGGAAATATTTGCCGCCGTCACCCAGGCGATGAAACCGGTGATCGCAACAGCGCTGATGGAGATCGTGAAGTTCACCACAGCACGCAGTTTCCTGGGCATGGCCGCCTTGAATTCTCCCATCACGATGTTCTCGCCGTGCTCGATCACCAGCGGATAGGCAAGGAAGACAAGGCAAATGAGCAGAAAGCGCGTCAGCTCCTCCGCGCCGATGAAGGGCAGCGTAAAGACGCCGCGCATGATGACCTGAGCGGTCGGAACGATTATCAGCCCCACCATGACGGCGACAACAATGACCGTCAGGATGCGTTCTGGCACGCGCATCTCGTATCTCCCATTTCTGGAACAGCAGGCAGGACGCGGCGGGAGCCGCGTCCATGCGGTGCGATCGTGTTACTTGACCGCTGCGATCTGTTCGATCAGCGGCGTGAAGTTCGGGAAGTCCTGGGTGATCTGCGCACCGACCCTTTCACGAAAGGCGGTCACGTCGAGGCCGTCTGCTTCGGTGATGACGGTCATGCCGCGGCCCTTGAGATCTTCGACCAGCTTGGCCTCGGATTCGGTTGCCATCTTCAGCGACTTCTCGGCCTCATCATCGAGAACCTTCGTGATGGCAGCGCGCTGTTCCTCGCCAAGTCCTTGCCAGACATCCTCATTGACGAAGACGGCAAGCACGGCACGCATATGGCCCGTCATGGACAGATGCGACTGGACCTCGTTGAGGTTATTGGAAGCGATCATGGTCAGCGGGTTCTCCTGGCCGACGACCACACCCGTCATCAGCGCAGTCGGCAGTTCCGCGACCTCAACGGGGGTCGGAATGGCGCCGAAACCCTTGACCATGGAAACCCAAAGCTCGAGCGGCACGGCCCTGAAAGGCTTGCCGGCGAGATCTTGCGGTGTCTTTACGGCGAAGTTCGAAGAGATGTGCCGGTCGCCGCGATAGATGCGGCCGACGATGCGGATGCCCTGCGCCACGAGCTTCTCATTTATGGCCTGGAGCGCCGGCGACGTGTCCGGATCGGTTGCCGCAAGCGCATGCGCGCCGTCGCGATAGATGAACGGTGCGTTGAAAACCGCCACCTCAGGGACAAGACGGGCAAGCGAAGCGAAGTCATGATGGCCCATCGATATGGAGCCCATGCGGACCCCGTCCACCATCTCGGCCACGCCACCGAGTTGGCTGGCCGGATAGACCGTAACGGTGACATCGCCGTTGGTTGCGGTCGCAATGCCCTGTGCCGCCTGCGCGGCATATATCGTCTGGATATCGCCTTCCGCGCCGACATGGGCGTAACGCAGCTCGGCGGCTTGCGCGGCAGTCGTGGCAGCGAGCGCGATGGTCACGCCGGTCAATACACTTAGAATTCTGTTGTGCAGCATGTTGTAACTCCTCCCATTGGTTTCATGCTTTTGGTTAGGTCGCCGGCCTCCTCGAGAAGGCCGAGATCAGGCTCCGGCGACGGAATGCGTCACCGATGGCGAAATGTTCACGAAGCTTCCGGTCGGCTGCATCCGGGTTCCTGTCGACGATGGACAGGAAGACCTCGCGGTGTGCGTCGACCAGGTAGTCGATGACGCCGGGCTCGGAGATCGTCACCTCACGGCGCTGTATGTGGCTGCGGCGCAGAAGGTCGCCAATTGCGCGGTAGAGCGTGTTCAGAGCCTCACTGTGGCTGGCGTCGACTATCGCCTGGTGGAAAGCGAAATCAGCCGCGCCACCCTCGGCAGGGTCATGCAGCGTGTCCATCAGCCGTGTCAGCTTGGAGCCGATACCCTTGAGATCGGTCTCGCTTGCGCGGTCGCATGCAAGCCTGATCGCCTGGCATTCGATGGCGATGCGCGCCTGCATCACGTCATCGAGAATGTCAGGCTGCTGGGCCAAACTGAACGTGAAAAAATCCGAAAGCACCGAGATCTCGGCATGGCGCACGAAAGCGCCGCGGCCATGTTGAATATCGAGGAAACCCAGCATGGACAGCGAGCGCAAGGCCTCGCGCAGTAGCGGACGCGACACTCCCAATTTGAGCGCCAGTTCGCGCTCGCCCAGCAATCGCTCTCCTGTTTTTAGGGTCCCGTCGAGCAGCGCATTACGGAAGAAGGCAAATACCTTCTCAGCGCCGGACAGGTCTTCACTTTGAGCAAGCATGGGTCACATTCAACTGGAATGACAGTGGTAAGACCACTTCAATCAAACGCATTGCATGTTGTCAATAGAGGCTATGTCTCGTTGGGCATCTCGGCGCAGATCGCCTAAGTTTTCCCGCTTACGCGGATATGATTGAGGGAATGCCGGAAAACAGGGCGTCGATCGCCTTTATCGTATCCCTCTTCCACAGCATGTCATGGACCGCTGCGGCATCGGGGCCGGTCTCGTGGTCTTCCACCAGTTCTGCCGCCACCGCGCGCACCATCTTGTGAAGGAGACTGCCGGCATCTCCGAGTTTGCGTTCCGGTTCCGCCGCCACGCGCAGGTCGCAAGCCTGAGCTGACAGAAGCGCCTCGATCGAGACCAGCCAGCGGACAAGTTCGATCTGCTCGTCGAGTTTGCGGATGGTGAGAGTGGTCTGCGGCGCGAGGTCCTCGACGGTGTCGGAAACGACGATTGCATCAAGACTGGCGGGCTGCGCCTTCAGCCGGATTTCCGCGTGGAGTGCCGCGATAGACTTCTGCATGGGAACGAAACCGGCGGCCGCGCCGCCGACCGGCGACAGATAGTTCGGCAAACCTGAAAGCCGCCCGGTCATCAGCTTGATCGACCGCTGCGCCGAGGCGGTGGCGAGATGCACAAGCGCGATGGCCAGTGTGTCGAACGCCAGCGCTATGGAGGGCGTGTGGAAATTGGCGGAGGAATGGATCTCGCCGGTTTCAGGCAGAACCAGCGGATTATCCGCAACCGCATTCAGCTCGATTTCGACGGCATCGCGCGCGGCCTCGAAAGCACCGAGGACCGTTCCAGTTATTTGCGGCAGCGTGCGGAAGGAGATGGCGTCCTGTATCTGCCGCGAGGCCGCAGCCTGCGTCTGGCTGCTGCCTTCCATGGCTTTGCGGAACAGCGTTGCCGCCTGTTGCTGGCCGTTGGCCGGTCGCGCCGCCACCAGGCGCGGGTGGAAGATCAGCGCATTGGCGGCATAGCCTTCGCAGGCAAAGGCGGCTGTCGCGATATGGACAGTCAACAGCGCGCGCACCGCCTCGAGGGAAAGGGCTGCCATGGCGCAGGTGACAGACGAGGCATTGCCGACGGCGAGGCCATCCTTGGAGCCGAGTTTGACCGGCGCGAGCCCGGCCGCTTTCAAGGCTTCCGCGCCGGAAAGGACTCGCCCGCGGAAATAGGCGCGACCTCGCCCGATCAGCACCGCAGCGACACTCATCATGAGGACCAGATCGCCGGTGCCGAGCGACCCGCGCGATGGAATGACCGGAACGACGTCCCGCTCCAGCATCGCGATCATCAGATCATGGACATGCGGCGACACTCCGGCTCCACCCTGCGCCAGAGTGGCGATGCGGCAGAACAGGGCGGCCCGGCAGGTCTCGATGGGCAGCGGGTCGCCGACGCCGGCGATGCGGCCGCGCACCATCTGCTCCTGAAACGCCGGTATCTCGTCCTGCGTGATGCGATGCCCGACATTGCCGCCAAGACCCGTGTTGAGCCCGTAGACCGGGATATTGCGCGCCAGATGATCGTCGACCACCGCGCGCGAAGCCTGCATGCGGGCGCGGATTTCTGGGCTCAGCACGACCCGCAGCGGCGTGTGCGCGGCGTTCACCACATCCGCGATGCTCAGCGGGCGGGCGCCAAGATGGAAATCGGGCACGCTCATGCGTAGCGCAACCTGTGGCCGGCGCCCATACCGGCGGCTTTCTTCAAAATGGCATGGCCGAGCGCGATATCGGACAGCGACAGGCCGCGATGCCAGAACAGGATGGTCTCGGCATCTTTCTCGCGCCCGGGCTTGAGACCGGCCACGATCTGCCCGAGTTCGGCATGGAGCGTCGCTTCCGACAGTTTGCCTGCCTCGACATGAGCGCGCAGCGACCCGAACTTGCCACCCTTGCACTGACCCCAATCGTCGACGACCATCTTGGACATGATATCGGTCAGCGAAAGCTCCACCGCGCTCATCGTGCCATAAGGCACGACGAATGCGCCCGGCTTGATCCATTCGGTCTTCAGCATGGGTTGCGGCGCGCTGAGCCGTGAGGCCTCCACCACGATATCCGCGTCCTCGACGCAGGAGCGCCAGTCGTCGGTGGCGATGACCTCCTTGCCGAGGTCGCGGCTGAGCTTCTCGGCAAAGGCGTTGCGGCTTTCGGGCCGGCGCGAATGGACGCGGATCGTTTCGAAATCGAACAGGCTGTCCAGCAGTCTGACGTTCCAATAGGCCGTGCCGCGTGCACCGATGTGACCGAGCGTCTTCGATCCCTTGCGGGCGAGGTATTTGGCACCGACCGCAGTCACCGCTCCGGTGCGCATGTCGGTGATGCCGCTGGCATCCATGATGGCGGTGGGCATGCCGGTGCGCGGATCGAACAGGTTCAAGATCCCGAATTCAGACGGCAGGCCCTGCTTGTAGTTGTCGACGAAATCGCCGACCACCTTCACACCCGCCGCATCGATCTCGCCGCCGATCCAGCCGCGCAGGACGTTGAAGTGGCCCTCGACGCCGGCCTTCGGCTCCAGATGCACGCGAGGCTCGATCACCGTTTCGCCGCGTCCCTGCATGCCAAGGCTCGCCTCGATGGCCGCCAGTATTTCGGCGTCCGAAAGTGCTGCCGCCTCGATATCGTGCCGGTTCAGGTAGGTCAGGTAGATCGGCTGCATGGGCACTCCTTGAAAAATCGAACCCGGCATCGCGGCTCGCGTCACCCCAGCCGGGAATATATCGCCGCGGACTACCGCAACCTGAACGACGCGTGTCCGACGCTGGTCATGGAGACGGAGACCTCGGAGGGCGCGGCGACGGAGCGGGTCGGCAGATGCGTTCCACACAGGACCGACATTCCGGCCCGCAGCTGTTCACCTCTGTCGGCCAAAACGCGCGTCATCCAGGCGACAACCTCCAACGGGTCCTGCGGCGCAGCACCCGTTGCCTCGGCGACTACTTTCCCGTCGATTGATACGCTTGTCGTCAGCGTCGCCAGATCGAGACTTTCGATCGCGATGCCCGGACCGCCGATGACCGCGCCGACATTGTATATGCCCTGCGCCACCGCTTGCGCCGCAGTTGGATCAAGGGCGAAAGCGTTGCGCGGGTCCAACAGCTCGAAGCCGGGCCGCACCGGTTCCAGACTGGCCAGGATTTCGTCGCGGCTGCATTGCCTCGCCGGCAAGTCGCGCGAAAGGGTGAGGACCAGTTCCGGTTCGATGATAAGGTCGCGGTAGTCGATGCCATCAAGAACCGCGCCGCTCGGCACGATCAGATCGGCGAAGACAGGCGCGATGCAGGGTTCATCGAGCCCGTAGTACTGCAGCGACGACGCCTTGTTGAAGGCGATCTTGTAACCGCCGATCTTACGCTGCGGCTTGCTCGCCTGCAGCTGCCGCACAACTTCGTCCTGAACCTCATAGGCAAGATCGAGATCGGTGCCGATCGAGCCGACATGCCGATCAAAGACACGCTTTTCGATGATTTCGCCGGCGATTGTGGTTCCGAGGGCAGTGATCTCTGAGACGTCTATCATTTCCGCACCGGTTTTTTCAGGCCAAGATGTTCACGCAGTGTGCGGCCTTCGTAGTCCTGCCGGAACAGGCCGCGGCGCTGCAGTTCCGGCACGACGAGCGTGGCAAAGGCATCGAGTTCTCCGGGGAAATAGGACGGCATGACGTTAAAGCCGTCGGCAGCGCCACCTTCAAACCGCGCCTGAAGCTCGTCCGCGATCTGTGCCGGCGTACCAACCACGCGCCAGTGTCCGCGCGCGCCGGCAAAGTGGCGTGCAAGCTGCCTTATCGAAAGATTGTCGCGGCGCGACTGTTCGACAACGAGGGCTTGCCGGCTCTGCATTCCCTCGGTGGCCGGTAGTTCAGGCAGCGGGCCGTCGACCGGATAGGCCGACAGGTCGGTGCTGAGATAGCTGGACAGCAGCGCCACGCCGACATCGTCGGGGATCAGTTCCTGCAACTCGTCAACCTTTGCGCGGGCTTCCGCTTCGCTTGCCGCCACGACGGGCGCGACGCCCGGCATGATCTTGATATCGTCCGGTTCGCGCCCGCAGGCGACCAGACGCGCCTTGAGATCGTCGTAGAAGGCCTTTGCCTCCTCGAAGGTCTGTGCGGCGGTGAACACGACGTCGGCGGTGCGGGCGGCAAGATCGCGGCCCTCGTCGGAAGCCCCGGCCTGCACCATCACCGGCGCGCCCTGCGGCGAGGGCGGCAGGTCCAGCGGGTCGCGCACCGAAAAGTTCCGGCCGTCATGGTTGAGCGCATTGGCACCATCGCCATGCCACAGGCCGGCGACGACAGTCGCGAATTCGCGGGCGCGCTCATAGCGGTCGGAATGCGGACGCAAGCCGGTCGAGCCGAAATTCGCCGCTTCTATGTGGCTGGCCGACGTAACAAGATTCCAGCCGGAGCGCCCGCCGCTGATCTGGTCGAGCGAGGAGAAGGCGCGGGCCAGGCCGTAAGGTTCGTTGTAGCTGGTCGAGGCCGTTGCGACGAGACCGATATGGCTCGTCTGGGCAGCGAGCGCGGCGAGCAGGCTGATAGGCTCGAAGCCTATCGAGCGCGAGGTCTGGCTGGCGATGGCGATGTTGGCCTCGCGCAGGCCTGCGGCATCCTCGCAAAAGATGAGATCGAATTTGGCAGCCTCGGCGGTGCGCGCAAGCTGTATGTAATGATCGATGTCGATGCCGGCCGTGACATGCGCATTGGGATGACGCCACGCCGCGATGTGATGTCCGGTGGCCCACAGAAAGGCTCCGAGTTTCATCTGCCTGCGATTGGCCGTCATGATGCGCCTCCCCCGGCAAGGCCAAGATTTGCGCGCAACGTCGCGCCGGCATAGTCGTACCGGGCGAGGCCGCGCTGCCGCAGCTCCGGCAGGACACCACCGACGAAATCGTCGAGCGCGGCCATCTGCGGCGGCAGGACGATGTTGAAGCCGTGGCAGGTTCCTGACTGGAACCGCGCTTCGAGCCGGTCGGCGGTTTCGGCCGGCGTGCCCGACGGCTCCAGCGTGACGAATATCTTCACCGCATCGGGCTCGCGTCGGCATGCTGCGGCGCGGGCAGTCAGATCGTCATGGAACAGCTTGGCGCTTTCGGGTGATACTTCGTCCGTCAGCACGACATCGGCCGTGCGGGCGGCAATGTCCAAGTCCGACGCCGACAGGCTGGACATCACCAGCGCGGGCGTATCCTGCGGAGACCGCGCGACATTCAGAGGCCCGCGAACGGAAAAGAACTCGCCCTTGTGATCGAGCAGGTGCATCTTTGCGGGATCGTGGAAACGCCCGCCCACCTTGTCGAAGAGCAGCGCATCAGTGTCCCAGCCTTTCCACAGGCCTTGAACGATATCGAGATATTCCTCCGTCCGCCGACGAAAGCCGTCGGGAGAAAAGCCGTCCGGACGGCTGAAATTCGCTGCCTCGAGCGGGCTCTGCGTCATCGAAGCGTGCCAGCCGGTGCGGCCATGGCTGATGACGTCGAGCGAGGCGAAACGGCGAGCGAGATTGTAGGGCTGATGCGCGACTGTCGACGCTGCGGCAACGAGCCCGATCCTGCTGGTCACCGTGGCGAGCGCCGCCACCAGCGTCGTAGCCTCGAAGGGCGCGGCATCGGCAAACACCACCATGTCGAGCGCATTCGCCTCGGCCTTTTGGACCAGTTGCGCGAACAGGCCGAAATCCAAAGCGGCTGCGGCAGAACCGCTTCCGGGGGAGAAAGAAATACCGAGATGCATTGTCCGTTCGCGGCTCATCGGCGCTTTGTTCCTCCTCCTGAATTCCGGATCAGACCGCAAAAATCGCGTCGCGTTTCAACTGTCCGAGCACAGCGCCAGAGGCGTCGGTCACCGCCAGCACCTCGCTGTTGTCCGCCGCCATCAGCGCCAGCGCATCGCGCAGGTTCGTGCCCGCCGCCACCTTGCCGGCTTTTCCGTTCGGCGCGCCTTTGGTCATGGCCGTCTCGACAGTGAACAGGCTGAGCCGCTTCAAGGCGCGGTCCAGGCCAACAAAATTCTCCACGAATTCGTCCGCAGGATGCGACAGGATGGCATCGGGCGTATCGTATTGCACGATCTTGCCGTCGCGCATGATGGCCAGCCTGTCGCCCAGCCGGATCGCCTCATCCAGATCGTGGGTGACCAGCACGACGGTCTTTCGGACGCGGCGCAGGATCTGCCGGAACTCTTCCTGCAGTCGCGCGCGGGCGATCGGGTCGATGGCGCCGAAGGGTTCGTCCATCAGAAGCACCGGCGGGTCGGCCGCGAGCGCACGCGCAACGCCGACGCGCTGGCGCTGGCCGCCGGAAAGCTGGCGTGGATAGCGGCGCAGCATTTCCGGGTCGAGGCCTACCAGTTGCATCAGTTCATCGTTGCGTTTTGCTATCCTGTCGGCGGACCAGCCAAGCAGCTTCGGCACCGCGCCGACATTCTGCGCGATCGTCATATGCGGGAACAGGCCGACCTGCTGGATGACGTAGCCGATATGACGGCGGAAGATCACCGGATCGACGGAACGGACATCGGCGCCATTGACGACGATCCGCCCTTCTGTCGGGTCGATCAGGCGGTTGATCATCCGCATTGTCGTGGTCTTGCCGCAACCGGACGGCCCGACCAGCGCCACGGTCACGCCCTCGGGGACCTCGATGCTGAGATCGTCGACGGAAGCGGCCGCGCCTTCGCCATAGCGTTTGGTGACGTGTTCCATCGTGATCATGCGGCCGTTCTTTCTCCGAACAGGACTTTCTCGGTGCGGCCGAGCAGGAATTCGGTCGCGAGCGCCAGCAACGCGATCGGGACGGCGCCGACAAGCAGCCGCGACATATCCATCCCGGCGACACCGACGGCGATGAAGTCGCCAAGACCGCCACCGCCGATGAAAGGCGCGAGCGTCGCGCCGGCCAGCACCTGCACGGCGGCGGTGCGGGCACCGGCAAACATCGCGGGTGCTGCCAGCGGAATCTGGATGCGCCGCAGCAATTGCCAGCGGCTCATGCCCATGCCGATCGCGGCCTCGACCGCGTCGGCATCGACATTGCGCAGGCCGACATGCGCGTTGAGCAGGATCGGCGGCAGAGCGAGGAAGGTCAGCGCGACGATCGACGGCCAGAGGCCGATGCCAAGCAACGGCATCATGATCGCCAGGATGGCCAGGCTCGGCAGGGTGCGGATCGCGTTGACCGTGTTGATCGCGGCGAAGGCCAGTCGCTCGCGGCCGAGGATGACGATCGCCAGCGGAATGCCGATCAGCAACGCAAAGGCCATCGACGCGCCCGACATCAAGAGATGCTGCCAAAGCGCGCGATTGAATTCGTCCGGATGTTCCAGGACCCAGTTGAAAGCCTGCTGCACCATCGTCAGTCGCTCCGCCAGCGAACGATGGCCTTTTCGGTCCGGCTCAGCAGGACATCGAAGAAGGTCGCGATGAACGCCGTCAGCAGGCCGCCGACGAGGATCTTTTCAGGATAATTCTGGTCTATCCCCATAAGGATGATGGTGCCCAGTCCGCCGGCATCGATGAAGGCCGCGACCGTCGCGATACCGATGACGGTGACGAGCGCAATGCGGATGCCGGAGAGGATCAAGGGCAGCGCCAGGGGGAGCTCGATGCGAACGAGCCGCTGCCAGGGGCCGTAGCCCATGCCGTCGGCGGCATCGAGAATGTCTTCCGGAACGCCGCGCAGGCCCGTCACCACGTTGCGCAGCAAAATGAGCAGGCAGTAGGAGGAAAGCCCGACCAGGGCCGGCTTCATGCCAAGCCCCAGGAACGGGATCATCAGCGCAAACAGCGCAAGGCTCGGGATGACGAAGATGATGCCCGTAATCGTCAGGGCAAACGCATAGAGCCGCGGCCTGCGCGCGCATACGATGCCCAGCGCCACCGCAATGATGCCGCCGATCAGCACCGAAAGCAGCGAAAGCACGAGGTGCTGTCCAGCCGCCGCCAATATTTCGGGTATGTGCTTAGGTGCCCAGGTCACAAGTCCGCCCGCTGATGAAAACCGGGCGCGATGGAGACGGATAGGCCGTCATCGCGCCCGGGTCTGATGATTTGGCCGGCGGGAATCCTATCTCGCCATGGCCCGGAAGTCTTCAGATGCCGTTGGCTGCCAGAAATTCGGTCGCAACTTCGGCAGGCTCCTTGCGGTCGCGTTCCACGGCGGCATTCAGTTCGCGCATGTTCTCATTGTTGAGAAGCGGGCTGATCTTGTTCAGCACCTCGGCGATCTTGGGGTTCTTTTCCAGCGCATCCTGCCGCACGACCGGAACGAGGTAGTAGGGCGGGAAAAGCGCCTTGTCGTCATCGAGCACGGCCAGCTTGCTGTCGGCGATCTGCCAGTCGGTGGTGAAGCCGAAGGAGACGTCGATCTGCTTGCTGGTCAGCGCGCTGTAGCGGATGCCGAGCTTGGCGAATTTGACGAACTCCTTGAACTTGATCCCATAGACCTTTTCCAGTCCCGGCAGCCCGTCCTTGCGTTCACCGAACGTGCCTTCAGCGCCGAAGGTGAGGTCTTTGGATGCCGGTCCAAGGTCGGTCAGCGTCTTCAGCTTGTACTTTTCCGCCGTCTCGGGAAGCAGGATGATGGCGTAGCCGTTGTTGATCTTGGTCGGATCGAGCAGCGTCAGCTTGAGGTTCTTTTCGTAGTAGTCCTTGACCTCGCCGTAGATCTTGTCGGCACTGCCGGACAGGTCGCCCTTGACCACCGCGGCAAGTGCTGTGCCGGTGTATTCGGGATAGAGATCGATGTCGCCATTGGTCAGCGCGCCATGCGCGATAAGCGTTGCGCCGAGGTTGAGGCGACGCTCGACCTCGATGCCAGCCTTCTCGAGTGCCTGGGCATAGATTTCAGCGACGACGAACTGTTCGGTAAAGTTCTTGCTGCCGATCTTGACGGCGTCCGCGAAGCTCGAAGACGTGATGGCGAGAGAGGCCAGGGCGCCGAGCCCGGCGGCTTTCAGTAAGTTGAAAATCATGACTGTCTCCGAGGAGTTGGAAGGGTTGCCTGCAGATGATAAAATCCCAAGTGCACTAGTAAATTATAAGGAAAATGCGACATCTGATAGTCGATTTTTCCTATTTAGTTGTGGTAACGGGAAAATATTTGCTGAATTTTGCCTACCATTTAAGCAGAATGTCTGTACCTGAAGCATTATGCCTATACATATCGCAATCCGTCCAGCGTCGGTTTCCTGCCATCGAAACGAGAGCTCCGCCGAACCTGTGTTTCGGCGTGGAATAAGGGCTCTGACGCATTTGATGATGTTGAAGGTGTTCCGATGCCGCGGGCTTCTAACAGTGAGAGTTTTTCGCCGCCTTGCATCTGCCGCTTGAGCAGCTTGAGCTTTTTGATTTGCCGCTCAGGGCGGAAAGTTTCGGGCTCGCTAGCAAAAGGAAAGACCAGATTCGCAGGGCACTCCGAACGGTCTGCCGAGCCTGGTCGGCGTCAGTGAAAGCGACCACCAGCGGCCGCATGATTGATCGAGGAGTGGAGCCAACACCCGTGGCAGCGGAAGTATGACCTCATCGTCGCTGGCGCGGGCTCTTCCGGCGCGCACCAGCCGCCCGGTCAAACCATTCCAACATCCTCATAACTTGCATGGAGCGCCCAGTCGCCTTGGCAGAAGCGATCTCGGGCGAAGTTGTGCTGGTGCCAGTACGGATAGATGTAGGCAGGGCGGCTCGCCAGATTGAGCCTTTTGAGTTCCTCTTCACCGAGCTTCAGGTCGACGGCTGCGATATTCTCCTTGAACTGCTGTTCGCTCAGGCCACCGACCACGAGGCTGGAGATTGCCGGACGCGAGAGCGTCCAGGCAAGCGAGACCTGGGCAACCGACACGCCACGATCTCTGGCGATCTCTTCCAATACGTCGACAATCGTCCAGAGCCGCTCCTCATCGCGGATCGGTGGTTCGGTCCAGCCGGCGGCCTGGCGCGAGTCGGCGGGCGTCCTGTTGCGGCCGAAGGCGCCCGAAAGCAAGCCTGCGGCCAGCGCGCTCCAGACCATGACGCCGAGACCCTGGTCCACCGAGATCGGCAGGAGTTCGTATTCCGCCTCGCGCGCCTCGAGCGTGTAGTGGATTTGCTGGGTAACGAAGCGCGGCAGGTTCTTTGCTTCAGACGCGCCCAGCGCCTTCATGATGTGCCAGCCCGAATAGTTCGAGCAGCCGATGTAGCGGATCTTGCCTTGCTGCATCAATGTATCGAGCGCCGAGAGCATTTCGTCTACCGGCGTCAGCCCATCCCATTCATGCATGAAATAGATGTCGATGTGGTCGGTCCGGAGCCGCTTCAGGCTCAGTTCGCATTCGCGTATCAGATGGTAGCGCGAGACGCCCTCGTCATTCGGCCCGTCGCCGATGCGCATGCGTGCCTTGGACGAAATGAGAACGCGGTTGCGTTTTTCTCCCAGTGCTTCCCCGAGGATCTCCTCCGAACGGCCCAGCGAATACATGTTGGCGGTATCGAAGAGGTTCACGCCGCCTTCGATGCAAGTGTCGACAAGCCGCCTGGCCTCGTTCACGCCCTGGCTGGCGACCTTGGAAAAACCCCCGACGCCGCCGAACGAGAAGGTGCCCATCGCAATGGCCGAGACCTTGAGGCCCGAGCGTCCCAGCGTCCTGTATTCCATGGTTCTGACTCCCGAGAATAGTTTGATTGTCGTCTGTCGTGATGGTTCAGCCGGGCAGGGCTTTCCGCCGCGAGTGGGCGCAAGCGCGTGGCTAGATCGGCTGTGGTGTGGATGAATGCGATCTGCGGTATGGGAACGCCTCCTCGTTCCGCCGCCTGGACCTCAGTCCGCAGGCAGCTTTGCCGCAATTTTCGGGGCGCGGCGGCCGATGGGATGGGTCGCGCCCCGCTCGTGGCTTGCACGCAGCACCAGATCGGCGCCGACCAGGATTTTCACCGGTGGCTGTGGCTCTGCGGCGCTGATCAGGTCGTCGAGCATCGTCACGGCGAGATAGCCTATCTTGCGCTTGGAGACTTCGATCGTCGACAGCCCGGGCTCCATGGTCGCGCTTTGCGGCAGATTGTCGAAGCCGATGATCGAGACGTCGTCGGGGATCGCGACGCCGTGCTCCTTGAGTGCCCGAATGAAACCGTAGGCAATAATGTCGTTGGTGCAGAAATAGCATTCGGCAAGGTCAAGGCCGTCCTCGAGCAACGCGCGGGTATCGACATAGGCGCCGTCATAGGTCGACTCCACCGATAGCACGTCAGCCTCGCGCACCTTGAGGCCGAGCCGCGCCATGTTGGTGAAGAAGGCGTCGCGCCTGAGCCGGAAATTGGTCGTGTCGACATGCGAGGCGACGAAGCCGATGCGCTCGTAACCCTGCTTTTGAAAGCGGGCGAGCACCTTGTGCACTGCATCCTCGTTGTTCATGTCGACGAAGTTGGCGTCGACCACCTGATAGAACGTGTCGATGAACACGGTCGGCAGGCCGAGCCCCTGGATCAGCCGGATGTCGGCCTCGGTGAGTTCCGTGCCAAGCGCAATGACGCCGGCTATGGGCGCGCCGGCAAGCGACTCCGCCACGGTGCTGATCGGCTGCCCCTCGAAGCTCACGACTTCGAGCGTGTAGTTACGCCGCGTGGCCTCGGCCGACATGCCGTCGATGTAATCGGAGATGAAAACGCTGTGATCCCGGTTCACGGTATGGCCATGCTTGGCAATTTTCAGGAAGCGCAGCGTCGCCCCCGGCTCCGAGCCGCTCTTCGATACGCGCGGCACGTAGTTGAGGCTTGCGACCGCCTCGAGCACACGGGCCCGCGTGACGCCGGAAATGTCGCCCTTTCCGTTCAGGACAAGCGAAACCGTGGCCGGCGATACACCTGCCGCACCTGCAATGTCCCGGATCGTCCGTGTTTTCTTGCCCTTCATGCGTACCCGAATGGCCCCCAATTTATGCTGCGGCTGCGAGGAAGTTTAGTAAACGTATTCGCTCCGGCTCGCGAGAGGTAGGCCAAAACCGACCCGTTCACAAGAAGGTTTCAACGATAACGGGCTTGCGCTGGCTAAATTGCTTTGCTAACTCTTTACTAAAGCTCGCACTTGTTTACTAAACATGGGAGGAGACCATGCAGAAAGCCGGCGGGCAGCTGGTCATGCTCGTTGCGATCAATGGCCTGCTGCTGGTTCTTGGCGCCGCCATTTCCGGCGGCTCCTTTCTTTCGCTGTTCAATCTCCAGTCCATGGCGAGCCAACTGCCGGAAATTGGTCTGCTGGCGATCGGCGTCATGCTTGCCATGTGCGCGGGCAATGGCGGTATCGACCTTTCCGGCATTGCGCTTGCGAATCTCTCCGGCGTCCTTTCGGCAGTGATAGTCTCGGCCTTCATTTCGAGTGGGGAAAGCGAGACGGCCTTCAGCCTGGCGTTCATCTTCGGCGCATTGGCGATCGGCTTTCTCGGGGGTGTGATCAACGGTCTTCTGATCTCGAAGCTGAACATCACCCCCATCCTGTGCACGCTCGGCACACAGATGGCGTTCATGGGGCTCGCGATCGTCGTCTCAGGCGGAAAGGCCGTGATGGTCGGCAGTCCGGCACTGCTTTCCAGCATCGGCAACGACATGTTCCTCGCAGTGCCGATCAGCTTCCTCCTCTTCGTGATCGTGGCTGGCCTGATTGCGGCTGTCCTGAAGTTTACGCCCTATGGGCTGTGGTTGATGCTGATGGGCACCAATCCTAAAGCCGCGGTCTATGCCGGCTTCCCGAAGACCGGCGTTCTGGTCGCAACCTATGCGATCAGCGGCCTGCTTTCCGGACTTGCAGGTATCATCATCGCTGCGCGCAACGTCAATGTGAAGTTCGACTATGGCAGCTCATATCTGCTTATCGCGATCCTCATCGCCGTCATGGCCGGCGTGAAGCCCGAGGGTGGTTACGGACGGGTGGTCTGCGTGGTGCTGAGCGCGGTGGCGCTGCAGCTGATGTCCAGCCTTCTCAACTTCGGCGGACTCTCGAATTTCGTGCGCGACTTCGCCTGGGGCCTGCTGCTTCTGACGTTCCTGGCGGTAGGTCGATACGACCTCACGGGCTTCCTGTTCCCTGGCATTCGCCAAACGGTTTCTTCGGTGCCTGTCCCTCACGCGCCGAAGCAAGACAACTGAGGGAGATCTAATGTGGAGGAGAGAATGAAAACGCTATCCAAGAAGTTTCTGGCAGGCACCGCGGTTGCGGCAGCGATGCTTACCGGTTCGATCGGCACGCTCCTGGCGCAAGATAAACCTGTCATCGCCACTGTGGTGAAGATCAGTGGCATTCCGTGGTTCGACCGCATGAGCACCGGCGTCCAGGCTTTCGCCGAGGCGAACCCGGATGTCGTCGCAAGCCAGAGCGGTCCGGCAACTGCCGATTCCGCGCAGCAGCTTCAGATCATCCAGGATCTCGTTGCGAAGGGCGTCAGCGCACTTGCCGTCGTGCCGATGGATCCGGCCGTTCTGGAAGGCACGCTCAAGCGTGCCATGGAGCGCGGCATCGTGGTGGTGACGCATGAGGCTGACAACCAGATCAATACCCAGGCCGACGTCGAGGCCTTCGACAATGCCGACTATGGCGCAGCGCTCAACGAACGCCTCGCAAAATGCATGAACAACGAAGGCAAGTGGACGACCTTCGTCGGTTCGCTCGGCAGCCGTACGCACATGCAGTGGGTCGGTGCTGGCGAGGAGAACGCCAAGAAATACTCCGGCATGCAGCTCGTCGATCCGAACAATGAATCCTTCGACGATGCCAACGGCACCTATGAGAAGGCCAAGGAGATCCTGCGCAAGCATCCGGACATCAAGGGCTTCCAGACTTCCGCTGGCAATGACGTGCTCGGCGTCGGCCGCGCGATCGACGAAGCCGGCCTGTCGGGCAAGATTTGCCTGGTTGGTACCGGCCTGCCGAACCCCTCGGCCGACCTGCTCGAAACCGGTGCCATCACGGCGATCGGCTTCTGGGATCCCCAGAAGGCCGGCATGGCCATGAACGCCGTCGCCAAGCTCCTTATCGAAAAGAAGGAACTCACGGACGGCATGGACCTCGGTGTCGAAGGCTACAACAAGGTAGCGGTGAAAAAGGGTGCGGGTGAGGGCCTGCTGATCATCGGCAATGGTATGGTCCTGGCCGACAAGGCTACCTACAAGGACTACCTGTTCTAGTCGCTCTTCCAAGCCGGCCGGGGTGCTTTCGACAAGCACTCCGGCCGTCAGCGCCTCGTATGGCGTGGCGCTGTCAATTCACGAAGGATCCCGACGTGTCGGCAAAAGAATACAGCGAACAAGCCTCCGGCCGGTTCCTGGAGCTCAGGAACATCCACAAGCGGTTCGGTGGTGTGCATGCCCTTCGCGGCATATCCCTGACGCTTGACCTCGGCGAGGCCTACCACCTGCTGGGCGAGAACGGCTGCGGCAAGAGCACGGTTATCAAGATCATGTCCGGAGCGCTGGAGCCGAGCGATGGAGAGATCGTGCTGGATGGCCAGACCTTTTCTTCGCTTTCGCCGATCCAGTCGCTGGCAGCAGGTATCGAGACCGTCTACCAGGACCTCTCGCTCCTGCCTAACCTGACCGTTGCCGAAAACGTTGCGCTGAACGAGCAGCTCGTCAGCGCAAATGGGCGCCTCGTACGCCTCTTCGACCGCTCCCGCCTCAGGCAGACCGCCGAAAGGGCGCTTGCCATGGTCAGCCTGCCGACCGACCGCGCTTTCCTTGGCACCACTGTTTCCGATCTACCGCTCGCCACGCGCCAGCTTGTCGCCATCGCCCGCGCTATCGCCACCCGGGCGAAGCTCGTCATCATGGACGAACCGACGACGTCGCTCACCCGCCGGGAGGTCGACAATCTCATTAAGGTCGTCGAGCGCCTCCGCTCTGAAAACGTCGCCGTCCTGTTCGTGACCCACAAGCTCGATGAGTGCTACCGCATCGGCGGCCATGCCGTCGTTTTTCGCGACGGCCAGTGCGTGGCCCAGGGGTTGATCGAGCAATATACCAAAAAGGAACTCACCGAGCTGATGACCGGCCGGTCGATCGGTTCTGAACGCTACCGGACGGGCAAGCCGGCGGAGGCCGAACTCTTCGCAGCGTCCGGCCTCGTGGCGCCCGGCGTGCATGATATCAGCTTCAAGGTCCGCAAGGGCGAAATCCTAGGGATCACCGGGCTTGCGGATTCAGGCCGCAACGAACTTGCCATGGCCATCACCGGTATCGAGCCCGCCAGCGGCGGCACCATCTCGCTTGATGGGCGCAAGGTTGCGATCCGCCGCCCTGCGGACGCGATTGGCCACGGCATCGGCTATGTTCCGGAGGACCGCCTCGCCGAAGGACTTTTCCTCGACAAGTCGATCTTCGAGAACGAGATCGCGCTGATCCTGACCAGGCTCAGCAACGCGTTCGGCATCATCGACAAGAACAAGGGCCGTGCCATTGCCGCGCGCCTTTCCGAAGAGATGCGCCTCAACACGAAGAACCTCGACCTGCCGGTCGGTGCTCTTTCCGGAGGCAACCAGCAGCGCGTGCTGATCGGCCGCTGGCTCAGCATAGCGCCGAAACTCCTCGTGCTGCACGGCCCGACGGTGGGCGTCGATGTCGGCTCCAAGGACATGATCTATCGCGCGATCCAGTCTCTCGCCGAAGCCGGCATGGGTCTTGTCATCGTCAGCGACGACCTGCCGGAACTACTGCAGAACGCCGATCGCATCCTCGTCATGAACAGCGGCCGCGTCGTTGCCGAATTCGAAGCAGAGCGGGCGACCGAGGAACAGGTCTACAAGGCCATGCTGACTTCGGAACTGGAGGCCGTCCAATGAGCACTTCACGGATCGACGGGCTCTCCGAAAACACATCCCGGTCCTTCAGCTTTGGAGACCTTGTGCGCAGAAGGCCGGAAACGATCACCTTCATGCTGCTGGTCGCGATCTGCGTGATCGTCGCGATCGTTAATCCTGCCTTCCTGCAGCCCTCGACGCTTATCGACATCGGCCGCGCAAGCGTTGTCATGGGCCTCTTCGCGCTTGGCGTCTTCATCATATTGGCTGCTGGCGGCATCGATGTCTCGTTCACGGCGATTGCCGCCTTCACCATGTATTCGCTGACGGTGCTGGTGCTGAACAACTTCCCAGGCATGCCGATGGCGGTAATCATGCTGATAGCAGTCGCCGGCGGCGCGCTTCTCGGTGTCATCAATGGCCTTCTGGTCCATCACCTGAAGGTTCCGTCGCTGATCGTCACGATCGGCACGCAATATCTGTTCCGCGGTTTCCTGCTGTCCTTCATCGGAACGGTGTGGATCATGTCGCTGCCGCCGCAGATGGGCGCCTTTGGCCGCATGCCGCTCTTCCAGTTCGAATCCGCCAATGGCGCGCTCGTCACGCTGCCCGTCTACTTCCTGATCCTGCCGCTTGCAGCGCTCGTGACCTGGTGGATTCTGAACCGCACGCTGATGGGGCGAGCGATCTTCGCAGTCGGGGGCGACGCCAACATAGCAAGCCGTCTCGGCTACAATTTGCGCACCGTGCACGTCTTCCTGTTCGGCTATGCCGGTGCACTGGCTGGTCTTGCCGGCATCATCCATGTCTGTGCAAACCGGCAGGCCAACCCCTTCGACCTGGTGGGAACGGAAATCAACGTGATTGCCGCGGTCGTGCTCGGCGGTGCGCGGATAACCGGCGGCACCGGCACGGTGCTCGGCACCATCCTCGGCGTGCTTCTGATCGTCGTCATCAACAGCGTGCTGGTCATGGTCGGTATTCCCAGCACGTGGCAGCGGCTGGTCGTGGGCAGCTTCATCCTGCTTGCCGCCGCCTTCTTCGTCACGCGCCAGCGCAAGAAATAAGCCCTTACCCAAAGAGGAACCTATGAAGAAGTTTTTGAACGACCCGGTCGATTTCGCCGACGAGATGCTGGAGGGCATATACAAGGCGCATCCAGCCGTCACCTATGTGGCCGACGACAAGCGCTGCCTCGTGACCAGCAAGCTCAAGGCCGGCAAGGTCGGGATCGCAACCGGCGGTGGCTCCGGCCATCTTCCATTGTTCCTCGGCTATGTCGGCGACGGCATGCTCGACGGCGCTGCGGTCGGTGGCGTCTTCCAGTCGCCCAGCGCCGAGCAGATGTACCAGGTGACCAAGCATATCGATCAGGGTGCCGGCGTTCTCTACATCTTCGGCAATTACAGCGGCGACATCATCAATTTCGATATGGCCGCCGAACTGGCCGATCTCGACGGCATTCAGGTCAAGCAGGTCATCGGCAATGACGACGTCGCCTCTTCCGTCGTCGGCGAGGAGCACAAGCGCCGTGGCGTCGCCGGCATATTCTTCGTCTACAAGGCTGCGGGAGCCGCCGCAGCCGAGGGGCTGTCGCTTGACGAGGTGACCCGCCTGGCAGACAAGGCGCGCCTGAGAACCCGGACCATGGGCGTCGCCCTTTCCAGCTGTGTCGTGCCGGAAATCGGCCACGCGACCTTTTCCATCGGCGAAGACGAGATGGAGATCGGCATGGGCATTCACGGCGAACCCGGAATCATCCGCAAGAAGCTCGCCCCTGCCGATCAGGTCATCGACGAGATGATGGAGCGTATCTTTGCCGAGCAGGACTACAGGAACGGTGACGACGTAGCCGTTCTCGTCAACGGTCTCGGCGGCACGCCGATGGAAGAGCTCTACATCCTCTTCCGTCGTGTCTCACAGCTTCTGGAAGCGCGCGGCGTCACGGCGAAGCACGTCTGGGTCGGCGAATTCGCCACTTCGATGGAAATGGCTGGAGCTTCCGTCTCGATCCTGCATCTCGACGAGGAACTGGATCGGCTGGTCGCAGCACCCGCAAACACCCCCTTCTTCAAGCACGTCGCGGGCTGAGGCAGGCCAATCATGGATAAGATCACCGCTTCCGATATCATCCGGCTTTTCGACGCATGGAAAACGCTGTTCGCCGAGCAGCGGGAGTTTCTCATAGCGCTCGACGGCAAGGTCGGCGATAGCGACCTCGGCATCACCATGAGCAAGTCTTTCGCCGCTGCCGCCGAGGCGCTCCACGGGGAAGGCGAGGTGGCGGGTATCGCAAAGCTGCTTCGGACCGCGGGCGCCACCATGGCCCGCACGGCGCCGTCCACGATGGGAACCCTGACCGCGACCGGATTTTTACGCGCAAGCAAGGCGGTCGACGGAAAGGAGGCACTCGGGGCAACTGAAGTCGCCGCCTTCTGGCGCGCCTTTCGTGATGGCGTCGCCGAGCGCGGCAAGGCCAAGGTCGGCGACAAGACATTGCTCGATGTCCTTGACCCGATTGCCGTGGCCCTCGAGGCACAGGCCGAAAGCGCCGCGCCGCTCGCCGAGGCGCTGGCTGCGGCGGCTGCCGCGGCCGAGCAGGCGCTTAAGGCGACGGAGTCCATGCTGGCGCAGCATGGCAAGGCGGCGGCCTTCCAGCAGAAGACGATCGGCCTGCAGGATGCGGGAGCGACCGTTGGTTATTTCCTGGTCAGGCGGATGGCGGAGTTTGTCGCGGAGGCCTAGCGGCCAGGTGGCTCTAGCGTTCCGGTAATCCGGCCTCGATCATCGTCTGCTGGAGTTGCTTGCTAGCCTCAAGAAAAATCGGGCTGACATTATCGGTCGGTGATGCAACGTTGAGTGCCGTCGAACCGGGCCGCAATTCCAGGGCTTTCGCCATGGCCGCACTTGCCTCGCCAGGTCGGCCGAGGCGCTGATAGGCCGAGGCCAACAGCATGTAGGGCCTCCCCGATGCCGGCGTGATGGCGATCGAGCGTTCCAGCCAGCGCACCGCTTCTTCGTTGTGGCCCAGTAGCAGGTTGGCCCATCCTATGCCAAGCAGCCAGGTCCAGCGCGAGACCACCGGTGTGTCGAACCGATCGGCCTGCTTGAAGGTTGCCAGCGCGTCCTCGAAGCGCCCCAGTTGGATCTGCGTGAGACCCAACTGGTAAAGAGCCGATCCATTCCATGGCGCGAAATCCAGAACCTCCGCGCAGGCGACCAGGCTGTCTATGAAGTGGTTGGTTGCGCTGAGAAAGCGGCAGTATGCTTCCAGCACGGGAATGTATCGCGGCCTGGCCTGCAATGCGCTCTCCAGCAGCGATCTGGCATTGCTCTCTGCCGCGGCATTCTCGATCGGACCGTACCAGACCATCTGAATCCCGCGCGTCTGAAGTGCGGCAAGCGCGACTTGCAGATCGATATTGTCGGGTTCGCCGGCAAGCGCGTTTTCCAGCATCGTTTGCGATGCCAGAAAACGTTCTCGCGAGGTTTGGTTGATGGAAGCCATCGCCTGTTCGATGACGACTTTGGCGTTGCCGCCAGCCGTGGTACCAGCTTCCAGAAGCACATTGAGGCGACGCGTCAGCGTGTCGCCCACCCCTGCCGCAAGCCGTGATTGCAGGAGTTGCACGTCCGGCTCGTTGACGTCTACCAACGCTGTGGCGACCGACTGGACCTCGCCGGTAGCAGCTTCGATCACGCGCGCCTGCAAGACCCAGGATTGCGGGCCTTTCTGTAGTTCGCCCTGCAATACGAAGTCCGATTGCGTGGAAGAGGGCGTTGGTGTGGGGTTGGCCGCCGGTGCGCCCGATCGCGGCGCTACCACGCGGATATTGTCGATCTTGGCCAGGCCGTTGATGAGGTGTTCGGTTACACTATTGGCGATTGCTATCGCTTGGCTGTCATCGCTGTAACCGATGATCGGCATCACGGCGACTGTCGGCGCTTCGCGCTTGAAGAAGAAGTCTGGCGCAAGGATCACGGCCACGGCAAATCCGATGACGACGCAAAGCCCCGCCACGGCCGCGGCAGTCCCACGAAGGCCGAATGGTAATCTTCTTCCTGCAGATACGGCTATCTCAGGCCCGGAAGCTATGCCTGCCGATCCATCACCATCGACGGAAAGGCCCGTCGGAAGGCCCGACACCTCGGCCTCAAACAGATAGCCGCGGCCGGAGATGACCTTGAGCAACTGTCGCTGATCGTCTCCGAGGGCGGAGCGAATCTCGCGGATACACTGGAAAAGGCTGTCTTCGCCGACATGGATGTTCGGCCAGACCGCCTCCATCAACTCCTGCTTGCTGACGATGCGCTGGGCATTGGTGGCGAGCAAATGCAGCATGGCAAATGGCTTCGGCCGCAGCCGTATAGGCTCGCCATCGGGACCACGCAGCTCGGCACGCTGCTGGTCAAGCTCAAAGCCGGCAAACCGGAGCACACTGTATCCCCACCCCATATTAGGGACGGTGCAAATATCAGAAAAACTTCAGAATGTCATCATTGCCCCTTCAGGACACCTTGCGCCCTTTCATGAGATGACGTGTCGAGATTGCTACTTTGGGTAGCAACAGCGCGGGAAAAATCCACGTTGAGTTTAATGGTGTTTGCGCGGAACCCGGCGCGTAGGGCCGATATCGTTCGTCGGTTGTGCGCCACGCTGTGCCATTGCAGCGATCTCACTTTTTTTGGGTGTGTCGGCTCCCCGTCGCGCCTGCGCCGCGGATTTTTAATCTCGCGGCTGATCTTCCAGAATCTTTGCAGTACCACGTTCACCAAGCCTGGGCTGCAGTCAGGTGGTTGCATGGATAGCGGAACAGAATTGGCGAGTTTTGGGAACGCATCGATTTCGAGGCGAAGCGGGCTTTCAGTAGAACAGATTTTGGCCAATCCGGCGCTGCATGGAGTCATTCGCCGGCAAGCGCAGACTATGCTGGCGAGCTACAAGGCCGACCCACGCCTGGGCTCCGTCTTCGCAACCCAGCAGCGGTGGCTGATGGCCCATGCGGGCCTTTCGCTGACGTTTAGAAGGGAGGGCCCGGAACATCGTGCCGAGACGACCGCGGCGCGGATATTCGAGTTGGTGGAGAGGTATGGCATCGCCAGTCGCAACACCGCCGATACGTTCCTGAAGGAGTTGCTGCACTACAAGATCATCCTTCCTGCCCCCGACAGCGGTGACAAGCGCGTACGTCCGGTGATGCCGTCAGAGTCTGCATTGATCGTCCTCAACAACTGGATCGTGACTCATCTGAAGACATTAGACGGGCTGGACGGCGGCCAGCGGTGTGTGACCTACTGGAGCGACCTGGGCGGGCTTTCACGCATCCAGCCTCTGATCGCCGACAACCTCCTGTCCGCACCTGAGGTGCGGCAACCGGAACAGACATTCTCTCTTTTCACCTGGCTGAACAATGGCGGGGTGGTGATGGATTGGCTGTTCGGGGGAATTGATCCCGCTGACGCTACTGCTGACCGCATTCCGACAGGGGTATTGTCGATCGGCGATTTCGCGGAGTTCCTGAAGCTCTCAAGAACGCATCTCGATCGTAAGTTTCGAGAGGCCGAGCGGCTGGGTAGTCTTGGTTGGAAGGGACGCAGGGGCCGCTCGATGATGTGGGTCTCAAAAGATTTCCTTGATGAGTATATGACCGCTCAGGCAGTCAAGCTTGCCATCGTCGATGCGGCCTATGAAAAATGTTTCGGCCCCGACGCTTGATAGAGCATGATCCCGAAAAGTTGCAGACTTTTCGGACAAGATCATGCTTCAAAATCTATATCCTGGAGTGAGATGACGATTCAAGGAACCGTCATCTCACTCTAGCGTGAAGCTGCCATCTTTGATCTGAGCTGCTGCCAGGCACGCTCCCGCTCCCGGCTGCGATCGCGTCGCGCGATCCGCCTTGCGTTATGCCCTGAGCTGACGCGAATCCGGGATGCTCCCAGAAATGATGCGAAAACCTCCCAATAATGGTCGCGAATCCGGGCTTTCCCCATGTTGACGGTCAGATGATCTGGCCATTAGGTTCCGCCCTGTCCAAGGCAGAAAGTAAAGACGGGACGGCTGAAGGATCAAGACATCGATGATGCTGAATAACTACTGGGACACTCTCCCGGTGGAGGGAATTTCTTTGTCGACGACTGGTGGGTGACTGCAGTCGTACCAAGGTACATTGGGTGGGTGGAATGCAGATGAGCAAGTTTGGCGGAGACAGCGGGCTCCGCCTTTTGGGACGGCAATCGCGACGGTTGAGAGTGACCGGACGCATGGAGAAACTTTTGGTGGCCGGCTTGGTAGCCGTGGCCTGCAGCGTTCAGCCGATCGGCGAAGCCCTTGCCAACGGCTGGTACGAAAGCCGTCCATGGCAGTTCGATACCTCTGCGGACAAGGCCAACAAGGCGGCCGTTGTCGACATGATCGAGCGCAAGAAGGGCGGTTACTATGACGGTTTCTCGACAACGGTGAACAACTACAACAACACCAATGTCGGCACGCAGATAAACTGCAACAACGTTGCCAGCGCAACCGGCAATGAGGCGGCCAACAGCCAGGTTGCCAATTCTCCGACGGTCACCAATACGTCGGGCGTGAACTCTTCTGCCACTGGCAACGAGGCCAACAATTCAGGCGGAGGCACTGCCGGAGGCGATGAGCCGGGTGTCAGCAACGGTCAGGAGAATTCCGGAACCGTAACCTCGGGCGTGACGGGCTCGACGAGTTCCTCGGCTTCCGGCCCGATCAATGGCGGGCCAAGCACGCAGGGACTGAACAACACGCAGACGAATTCCGGCACCCAGCAGGCCAGCATCAACGGCAGCACTGCCTGCGACATGACGGGAAGCACCGTCAAAGGAAACGTCAATTCCGCCATCAGCGGTCCGCTGAATTGAGGGTCGCAGAAATGGTATCAAAACTCCTGAGCTTTTCAGCTCCTCTCGTCGCGTCGCTGGCCCTGTCCGGCTGTGTCACCGAGGTTGCCGATATAGGCAGTGTCCGGAACCACCCCAAGGAAGCATCGGTGATCTACACCTCACCAGTGCGCAACAGCGCGACGCCTCTCAGCAAGTCGCTCGCCTGTTTCGGCGACAAGATGAAGGCAGCCGGCAGAAAGCCGCTGGGCATCGCGATCGGCGACGTCAAGGATTATACCGGTAAGCAGGGCCAGGACGAGGGTTTCGCCATCACCCAGGGCGGCGCGTTGATGGCCTATTCGGCGCTCGGCAAGATGGGACCGGCCGTTCGCGTTCACGAGCGCTTCGACACGCGCATCGCCGAAGCTGAGCTTGTCTACATGAACCAGCGCCAGCTCGGCGACGGCCAGTCTCATTCCGTTGATGACCCGAACACGGGTGGCCGGTCCAGCGTGCCGTGGAAGCCCTATTTCGGAGGGACCATACGGCAGTCAGACTATTTCATTGTCGGTGGTGTGACCGAGCTCAACTACAACATCCAGTCGGGCGGAGCCGAGGTCGCGGTCGGCAATGTCGGTCCCAAGGCGCGGCGCTATACGATGAACATCGCCGTCGATCTGCGGATCGTGGGGACGCAGACCCTGATGGTTTACGACACCGTCAGCGTCGAGAAGCAACTGACAGGCTATGAAGTCGGCGTCGGCGTCTTCCGCTTCTTCGGCAGCAACCTCTTCGACATCAATGTCGGTACGAAGAGCCAGGAACCGCTCCAGCTCGGCGTGCGCACGGCCATAGAGGCGGGCGTGCTGCAACTGGTAGCGTCAGTCGCCGGTGTAAATCCCACACCCTGCTTCCCGCCGGAGCTTGGGCCTGCCAAGTGGGATGGCGCGAACGCGGCCGCTGTTCATGCTGCCGCCAGACAGGAGCTCGCGCAGCCATTGCCTCCGCCAGCGCAGCCCGTCGCGCCGAAGCTCGGCTATGCCGAGGAGGAAAAGGGAAACAAGGCCGTCACTGCGAAGGTCGAGGAAATCCAGGATCTTAAGACGGCCAGTATTTCCGACCGCAGCGCTTCACCAAGCGGTGGGGAATATGCAGTCATCTTTGCCAGTGGCCAGGACAAACTCGACGATACGTCTTCCGCCACGATGGAGCAAGTCGCCTCGCTCGTGAAGAGCGGGCGCAGCGTCAACCTCACGGTCAGCGGACGCGATGCCACCGAACTGACTGCCGACGGGCGGACGCAACTTCACGAGGCCCGGATGAAGGCTGTCGTCATCGCGCTGATGCGCCACGGCGTCTCCAGGGGCGACGCCCGTGTCTTGTGGCGTGCATCGCAAACGCCGGTGCTCGCATCGGCAGCCGGCGGTGTGCAGGAAATCGCTAGGATCAGGATCGGGTGACAAGCCCCGGTTCGCAGGAATGCCGGGTTTGGGCTCCGGAAAACCAGTTCGTCCGAAGGACAGCTGCCACCAGAAGATCAGGGCGGGTTCGTCCCGCGTACCTGACCACGATCAAACTCGCAAACGTTCAATTCAATCTCAGGAAACGACCATGTCAAACAAGATGAAAACGAAGTCCAGGCTGCTCGGCAGCGTCGGAACGACGGTGCTCGCAACCATGATCGCCAGTGGCGCGCATGCCGGCGGCATCACCATCGACGATACGCTCGGCGTCAATGTCCGCGGCAGCCAGACGATCACGGGAACGCTCGACCTCGTCAACCCGATCAACGCAAACAGCGGAGCGGTTGGTGCTACGATCTCCGGCGTTTCGGCGGGCATCTCGCGGGACGGAACACAGATCGGTGTAACGGAAACCGTGTCCGGCAACCGCATCAATGCCAGCGCGACCGGCAACCGCTTCGCCAATTCCATCGATCTGTCCCTGGTGCAAAACGGCGTCAACGATGGCGCGGCTTCACTCGGCGTTGCGCGCAACCAGACCGTCGATCCCGACGGCGGCGTCGCCACGGTGACCAGCCTTGTGCAGGGCAGCAGCTTCTTCGTGGACGACCTGGACTTCCAAAGCGGGTCCGTCTCGGCGATCGGCAACACGATCTCCGCCGCCACGGCGGTCAACGAAGGAAGCACCAGCCTTGCCGGCAATGTTCCGACGACCTTTGTTTCCGTGACAGCCGGTTCTTCGAACCTGGCATTCCCGGATGGCGACGGTGACGGCAATCTGTTTGCCTCGACGGGATCGCTGGTCGCCGGTTCGGTCCAGCAGAACCTTGAGGGCGGTCACAGCGCGGCAGTCACCGGCAATGCAATCGGCCTGTCGCTGGCTTCGACGGACGACTACACGCTCAGCGGTAGCCCGGCGCTCGACGACAACACGATCAGCGCCACGCTGAAGGGCAATACGGCTGGCAGCACGATCGATATCGGATCGGCAGACGCACCGAGCTTCAAGGGTTCCGCCGCCGTCACGAATCTCCAGTTGAACACGCCGGGCTTGTCGGATGACTCGGCCGCGGAGAATCTGGGCTCTCAAATTGCAGCCATCATCACTGGCGATGCGGCGGATGCTCTTTACGAACTCGAAGGCGGGCTTTCGGTCAGCGGCAACCGCATCTCGAGCAGCATCACCGGCAACGAAGCACTTGGCGCTACCACCGGCTCCGCGGGTAACCGCATCCTGCTCGGAGACGGTCTGTTGTTCGCCGGCGCGGGGGGTGATGGAGCCGGGTCAACCACGTCCTATACCAGCGGCGGCGTCGAAAGCGCTGTTGCAGCCGATCTCATCATCCACAACAGCCAGGGCAATCAGGGCGTGTCGGCAACTGAGCGGCAGAGCTTCTCGGCGACGACGGCGGGTGGACAGGTTCTCGCTACGGTACAGTCGATCGACAACGGATCGGTCGCACAGTCGGCCGACCGGGTGACGGTAGCGGCTGCTGGAAATGCGGCGTCCAGCGCGCTGGCGAACGGACAGAATGCGGCCTCGTTCGAGGGCACGGTCGCACTCGCCAACCAGCAATCCAACCACAACACCGATCTTTCCGCGGCCAATACGGGAGCGACGATCGCCGCCGCGACAGGCAATGAGGGCGGAGTGACCCACAACAGCTCGATCGGCGTGACCGGCAACCGCATCGCCGCGACCGGCTATGGCAACGATGTCAGTCAGTCGGTCGATCTCGATGCAACGATCCTGCTGGCCGGCGCCGGCAATGTTTCACTGACCGGCGGCACCGCCTCGCAGGGCAATGTCTCGGTTTCCGGAAACGTCACGATCAGCTCACTTCAGAGCGGTTATGGCAGCAACCTCACTGTTACGAATTCCGGATCAGCGATCCGGCTGAATGCCGACTCGCAAGGATCGGAGCTGAACGGAACCAGCGTTCTCGGCAGCACGCTCACGGTGGGCACAAACGCCCAGGAAGCCATTGCGCTCGGCAATGCTGCCGGCAACGCGCTTTCGCTTGAGGGAACCACGGTCGGTTCCGGCGCCGGTATCGCCAACGTCCAGATCCTCGACGGCAATTCAGGCGTCTCCGCCACTCTTGCTCAAGCGGGCACGGAGCTGACGGCGGGCACGGATGTCGATGGCAGCACGCTTTCGGTGACCGGAAACACGCAGCGCGCGATCGGATACGGCTCCTCGGCGGCCAATGCTCTGTCCGTGTCTGCCAATGCTATCACGGTTGGTGAAGCGGATGCGCCTCTGGCATCGGTCATCAATGCCGCTCAGGCCGGCGAGCTTCCGTTCAGCAATACTGTCGGCGGCCAGCCGGTCGTCAACGCGGCCTATGGCATACTCAACGATCAGTCGAGCCGCGCGGATGTCACCGCCAATGCCGACGGCGGCCAGATCGGTCTTGCTGTGGAGGGAGACCTGCGGCAAAGCTCGGCGCGGAACGAACTTAACGCTATCGTGGCCGCGGCTTACGGCAACGACGCGGCAAGCGCCATCGCCATCGATGCGGGCAACGTCGGCATCGATATTTTAGAAGAGGGCGAGGGTGCCGCAGTCGCCAATGTGACGAACACGCAGGCAGTGGCCGCCGACATTTCGGCGACCGCGAGCGGTGAGAACGTGATCCTGGCCTCCGTGGATGGAGATGTCATTGGCTCCTCGCTCTCAGCTGCGCAGAACCTCATCCAGGCTCTCGTCTATGGCAACAGGGCGACGGACAACAGCGTGACGGTCACCGGCACGAATATCGAGGCGGCAGGCGACGGCCGGGGCGGAGTCACCTTCGACACCGATAGCGGTGCACTTGCCGCGAATGCTTCGTTCAGCGTGCAGAATGCACAGTCGGCGCAGGGGTCGGTTACGGCCTCGCAACTCGACGATCCCGACAGCCCAACCACCGCGGCGGGAATTCTCGTTTCGGCGCTGGGCGACATTTCCGGCTCATCGGTTGCGGCTGACGGCAATCGCTCGCTCGCGTCGGCAACTGCCAACAGCGCCGCCAACGCTCTGTCGATCGATGTCAACAGGCTCGCGACCACCAGCGGCGTGCAGAACTTCCAGACCGCCGGCGCGGATGTCACGGCACTGATCGGTTTGCCGGGGACACCGCCCACGCCGGGCGCAGCCGAAGACACGTTCGGAATCGCGGTCACTGCCGACAATCCGGAGGATCTCGACGGCACTATCTCGGGAAGCCTCGTGACACTCCAGGGAGGCACGCTGCTCTTCCCCGTATCGAGCCTCAGTTCCGGACAGGTCGATTATCTGACCGCCAATGGCTGGACGATCTCCGGTGGCAATATCAGCGGTCCGGCAAGCTTGCTCGGCACGATCTCGGTCGGTGACTACGCAACGCTGCAGGGCGGCGGCACCGCAAACCTCTCCTATACTATCCCGGCAGTGTCGGCGACGGCAGGCACTCCCAACCAGGGTGGCGTGACGGTGGCGGTGGGAGCCGATATCGCAGGTTCGTCGGTCTCGGTGTCCGGCAATGTCACCGCAGGCTCGGTGACTGGCAACGCAGCGTCGAATGCGCTGAAAATCGCAGCGACCGACATTTCCACCGGCAGCGATCTGGCGGCATCGACGGCGGGCTCGCTTTCGGCTGATGTCATAGGTGCGGTGGCCGATCATGCACTTTCGAATGTGCAGGAAGTATCCTACGAGGAAGGCGCTGCTTACATCGCTTCCCGCGTCCATGGTGCATTCGCCATCGACGCAACCGAGGGTGCGACGATCGCCGACTCTTCGCTGAATATCTCGGACAACACCCAGAGCGCGACGGCGGTCGCCAATACGGCAGGGAATGTGCTGAGCCTGGACGGCACCAACATCTCGGCCGGTTCGGCGCTTGCCTCCGACCAGTGGGGCGATGCCATTGTCGAAGCGTTCTCGAACCTCGAAATCTTCGCTCCCGCCGCCGTCAGCGGGTCGTCGGTCGAGATTTCGGGCAACACCAACACGGCGCTGGGTGTGATCAACGACGCGACCAACACGCTGAGCGTGACCGGAACCAATATCGCTTCGCTCAGCACGGCAGGTGAGGTGGTGCTGTCGGGCGATCTCGTCAGCGGCCTGTGGAGCGCGACGGGCGATCATGTCCTGAGCAATCGCCAGACCGCCTACACGGCGGTGGAAGCCAGCGCCATCACGCAGCTCTACAACGAGGACAGCATTGCTGCCGAAACATCGGGGCTGAACAACAGCTCGCTGACGGTCAGCGGCAACCGCACGGTCTCGGAAGCTTCCGCCAACCGTGCGGACAACAAGCTGACGCTGGACGCAGCCTCAACATTGTCGGCTAATGGCGGCATCGTGAACCGGCAGGACAGTGAAGCTGCGGTATCGGCCCTGTCGGCCACGCTGGCCGGGGTTGCGCTTGCAGGAGATGCCACTTCGGCCGCTCTCGACAACAGCAGCGTCAAGGTCGACGGCAACAGCACGACGTCACTGGCCCGCGGAAATGCCGCCACCAATGTCCTGAATGCGGTTGCCGGCAGCAGCTACGGTGCATCCACGGCTGGAGCGGGCAGCTCGGTAGGAGCCGGGGGACTTGAGGCCCGCGCCAATGCCGCCGTGCTGAACGGACAGACGAACAGCGGCAACGTTTCTGCGGTGAGCATCGCTACGGTCTACGCCGTCGCGCTCAACGGGACGACCGGCATTGCAAATGGGTCCGTCTCCGTTTCCGGCAACCAGATCGCCAGCGAGGCCTATGGCAACAGCGCCGTGAACAAGGTGTCGCTCAGCGGGCTGAACACCGGCACGTCGTCGGCAGCGGTGAGCAGTTATCAGGCGAATTCCGGGGCGATCACCGCTTCGGTCACGCAGGCCGCGCTCGGTGTGACGGGATCTGGAATGGTCGGCGGCAGCTCGCTTGGCGTCAAGGGCAACACCATCTCCGCCAACGCCGTCGGCAACAGCGTGTCGAACGCGATCAGCCGGAACTGACGTCATCGCACCCATTCGGTCTGCCCCCGCCCGAGCAGACCGAAGCAGGCGCAGGATTATCCTGTGCGACTGAGGAAGGGGAGGAACACCCGCCCAAGAGGTTCCTCTCCTTCCGAAGTTTTCATGGATCGTAGATCCAGGTCATGGCCACGTTGCAATCGAGGCTTGCGCCATACCGACAGTCAAATCCGCAAAACGATTGATCATTAAAACGCGTCCGCGTGGCGCTCGTGAAAGAACAGGACGATGCCCGACAAATTGGTCTCCAGGATAACCCGCGGACTTCTCGCCGAAATCCTTGGCGAGTGCGGATGGAAGGTGACGCTTGAGGGAAACGACGAGGCGCCTCGGATTGCAAGCGCCGTCAACGGCGTCAACTTCAACATCCATTTCGGTACAAGATGCACTGATGGAGATGGCTGGACGGATTTTACCGTCTCAGCTCCCTTTGCCATCGACGAAGAGATTTCCTCCGTTCTCGGTGCCTTCTGGAACCGCCGCAATCGATTTGCCCGGGTTTATCGCACCGACAAACAGCTACTGATCGAGATGGACGTGATCGTGGCCGGCGGCGTGAGCCGCGATCATCTGAAATATCAGTTCGCGGTCTGGAATGATCTCACTACTCTGTTCTTGCGGCACCTCAAGGCGGACCACGCCGTGCTGGCCCGCCAGAGCGCCGCGAGGGCGGCGGGTCTGGAAAGTGCTGGAACAGCGCCGATCACACCGAAGGCGATTGCTTCGACACCGGTCGGGACACTTTCTGCCTGAAAGGCTGTTGCGTTTTCAGGCCGATCGGCCGGTTGTGTGATTGCTCGTTCCGGTGTGACAGCACTCCCCGGAACGATATTGGGTGAGGCAGTCCAGTCCCAGTCAGAGAACAAGGAACGAAGAAACGAGATGCTGCGAAACGAACCCATCCACCCGCTGCTCGTGTCCAGGAAACCAGCCTACCTTATTGCCTCCTTGGTGGTCATTGTCGGCTTGGTCGGCCTCGCTTTCGGCTACTCCACACTGACCGGTCGGCCGGCGCCTATGCCTGTTGCGGCAGCCGGCGCGCAACCGGGTGACGATTCCGTGCGTTCCGCATCGTCCGTCGATCTCCGCAATACGATCTCGCGGCAGGCGTCGGAATGGGGTGTGAGGACGTGCCTGCCGCAGATCGCACTGGTATCCGATTTCCTGACCGTAAATCGAAGCTATGCGGCCTTGTCGCAACGGGTCGACGGCGCTGTCGATGCAGAAGCATTCACATCGACCATCGCAGCACGCGATCCGCAGGGAATCGAGACCGTCTCCACCTTCGTATCGACGCCGGTCGGAGAGAGTGGATGCAACTCGTCCTATCAGGCCGTCGCATCATTTGCGGTGTCGTGCGAGGTCGCGCACCGGGAGTATTTTCCCAGCTTTAATGAGCCTCTTTCTTTCAGTGATCGTGTCCGCGCCTACACCAACGGCCAGGAAAGTCATCTTTTTCTGTTGCCCATCGGCGATATCGGCTGCACTGCAGTCAAGACACAGACTCTCTATTGAGGGGTAGCCACCCTGCGGTGTGCCATCAACGACTTTGGCTTGGCGGAGTCAGGCGAAAGCAGAAATTTCTCGAATGAGCTGATATTTGGAATAAACTAACTCTACAGATCTTGTAGAAATTCGCAGTCTGCATGGGCAATCTGATGTCCAACGTGACAGGAACAGTCCATGCAGATGATTTCCCGCCGCTCGCTTCTTGCCGCGACCACGGCTCTTATCGCCTTTGCCAGCCACGGCGTTGCAAGCGCCGAGGACCTCAAGCTCACCATTGCCTATCAGACGGTCGTCGAGCCGTCGAAGATTCCGCAGGCCGACGGCGTCTATGAAAAGACCCTCGGTGCCGCCATCGACTGGCGCAAATTCGACTCCGGCGCTGATGTCATTGCGGCGATCGCTTCGGGCGCGGTCGATATCGGCTATGTCGGGTCGAGCCCGCTGGCGGCTGCCGCCAGCCGCGATCTGCCGATCCAGACGATCTACGTGGTCGGCCTTATCGGCGAGTCCGAAGCATTGGTTTCCCGCAATGGAGCGGGAGTCGAGAAGGTCGCCGATCTTGCCGGCAAGAAGGTTGCCGTGCCCTTCGTTTCGACCACGCATTACAGCCTGCTGGCCGCGCTGAAGCATGAAGGTGTCGATCCGAAGTCGGTGGAGATCCTCAACCTGCGTCCGCCGGAAATCGCTGCGGCCTGGGAGCGCGGCGACATCGATGCTGCCTATGTCTGGGATCCCGCGCTCGGCCAGATCAAGACCAGCGGCAAGGTAGTGACCGACTCAGCCCAGGTGGCCGCCTGGGGCGCACCGACTTTTGACGCCTGGATCGTGCGCACCGATTTTGCCGAGAAACACCCTGAAGCCGTGCGCGACTTCGTCAAGGTCACCGGTGCTTCTTATGCCGACTTCCTGGCCAATCCCGGCGCATGGTCGTCATCGTCCGAGCAAGCCGGCAAGATCGCCAGGCTGACGGGCGCAAAGGTCGAGGACATTCCGGTTCTGCTGAAGGGCTATGTCTTCCCGACGCTAGCCGAACAGGCGTCGGACAAATTCCTCGGCGGCGAGACGGTCAAGGCCGTGACGGCGACCTCCGAATTCCTCAAGGAGCAGGGCAAGATCGACGCTGTCCTGCCGGACTACAGCAAGTATGTCACGGCGAAGTATGTGACCGACGCGCTCGCTTCCAACTAGTCCTTCGCCCCACGTGGCGAAGCCCGGCCTGTCCCGACCTTTCATAGGTCGTGGCAGGCGTCGGTGCTGGCAAGGAAAGCCTGAACATGGCTGCTCATCCAAGATGACGAAACTGACGCTGGACAATGTTACTGTGCACTATGAGGGCCAGCCTCAGCCCGCCGTGGTAGATACGTCGCTATCCGTCGCGTCGGGCGAGTTCGTGGTGCTGACGGGGCGTTCGGGCTGCGGCAAGACCTCGCTGCTCAATGTTGCCGCCGGGCTGGTTGCGCCCGCCGGGGGCAGGGCGAGCGTGAATGGGCTGCCGATTGCAGAACCCGGCGCCGATCGCGCCGTGGTGTTTCAGAACGATGCGCTGTTTCCCTGGCTGACCGTGCGCGACAACGTTGCCTTTGCGTTGCGCATGCGCGGCGTGCCGGAAGCGGAGAGGCGCGACCGTTCCGATGCCGTGCTTACCCAGGTCAAGCTCGAGGGGTATGGCGACAGAAGGATATGGGAGCTTTCCGGTGGCATGCGCCAGCGCGTCGGCCTGGCGCGGGCGCTCGCGGCAGAGCCCGATTTCCTCCTGATGGACGAGCCGCTCGGCGCGCTCGACGCGCTGACGCGCGAACGCATGCAAACGCTGCTTCTCGACATCTGGGCGGCAAGCGGCGTCGGGGTGCTTATGGTTACGCATGGCATCGAGGAAGCGCTGCTTCTGGCCACGACAGTCTTCGTCATGGCGCCCGGTCCGGGGCGCATCGTCAAGCGCATCGAAGCCGATTTCGGGCGGCGCTACGCAGCCGGTGAACCCGTGCGCTCGATCAAGGCGGACGCCGTATTCGTTCTGGCTCGTGCAGAACTCGCCGACGCCATTTTTGAGGGAGAGCTTGCATGACGCTCACCACCGGCAGGGAATTGCCGATCACCGGCCTGCGCCCCACCGGCGAACCGGTCGCGGTCTGGATAGGCGACGCAGACCCGACTCAGGACCAGTCGAACCAGTTGCGGCTGAGGCCGCCGGTATCGGCGCGCACGGTCAGCTTCATCACGGTCGCCGCACTTTTGCTCGCATGGTCGCTGGCGGCCCATCTGCAACTCGTCTCGCCGGTGTTCCTGCCGTCGCAATATGCCGTGGCTGCCAAGCTGGTTTCGGTCGCCCAGAACGGCTTTGTCGACGCGACGCTCCTGCAGCATCTGGCCGCGAGCCTCGGCCGTGTCTTTGCAGCGCTCGTCGTCGCACTTGCGGTTGGTATCCCGGTCGGGATCGCCATCGGTGTCAGCGTTGTTGGCCGGGGCATTTTCGATCCGATCCTCGAATTCCTCCGGCCGATCCCGCCGCTCGCCTATCTGCCGCTCGTTATCATCTGGTTCGGCATCGGCGAGCCGTCGAAGATACTCGTCATCGCGATCGCCATGATCGCGCCGATCGCTCTGTCGGCGGCCAGCGGTGTGCGCGGCGTCAGCCAGGAGAGGGTCAATGCGGCGCGCGCGCTCGGCGCCTCGCGCGCGCAGGTGATCCGCCATGTCATCCTGCCAAGTTCGCTGCCGTCGATCCTGACCGGATTGCGCATCGCGCTCGGCGCAGGCTGGACGACGCTGGTCGCCGCCGAACTGATCGCCGCCACGCGTGGCCTCGGCTTCATGATCCAGTCTGCCGCCCAGTTCCTCGTCACCGACGTCGTCATCATGGGCATCTTCGTCATCGCCGGTGTCGCCTTCGTGCTCGAATTCGTCATCCGCCGCCTCGAAGCCGCGCTCGTACCGTGGGCCGGCCGGGACTAGCGCCGACCAGTAAAGGAAGAGCCATGACCATCGACATCCCCGATCGCATCAAGGTCTTGTGGTTTCTGCCGACGCATGGCGACAGCCGCTATCTCGGCTCGACGGAAGGGGGCAGGGCGGTCGATCTGCCCTATCTGACCCAGATCGCCAAGGCCGCCGACACGCTGGGATATTATGGCGTGCTCCTGCCGACCGGGCGATCTTGTGAGGATTCCTGGGTCATCGCTTCCGCGCTGGTGCCGCTGACCGAAAGGCTGCGCTTCCTTGTCGCTGTCCGGCCCGGTCTCCAGTCGCCGACCTTGGCCGCGCGCATGACATCGACGCTCGACCGGATCTCCAACGGGCGTCTGCTGATCAATGTGGTCACAGGCGGCGACCCCCTCGAAAACAAGGGTGACGGAATATTCCTGTCGCATGCCGAGCGCTATGAGGTGACGCAGGAGTTCCTGCACATCTACAAGCGGGTGCTGTCCGGCGAGACGGTCGAGCATCGGGGAAAGCACTTCCATATCGAGGACGGGCGGCTTCTGTTTCCACCGCTCCAACAACCCTATCCGCCGCTCTATTTCGGCGGATCGTCCGACGCGGCGACGGTTGTGGCCGCAGCCGAGATCGACAAATATCTGACCTGGGGCGAGCCTCCCGCAGATGTAGAACGCAAGCTGGATGACGTTCGCGAGCAGGCGCAGAAGGCGGGACGCAAGGTCAGTTTCGGAATACGCCTTCACGTTATCGCCCGGGAAACGACGGAGGAAGCCTGGGCTGCAGCCGACAGGCTGATCAGCAGACTTGACGACGCAACGATCGCTTCTGCCCAGCAGGTTTTCAGTCGGATGGATTCGGTCGGTCAGTCGCGGATGAGCGCGCTGCATGGCGGAGAGCGTGCGAAGCTCGAGGTGTCGCCCAATCTTTGGGCCGGCGTCGGCCTTGTGCGCGGCGGTGCCGGCACCGCGCTCGTCGGCGATCCCGATACGATTGCCGAACGGATCGACGAGTATCGCCGCCTCCGCATCGATACGTTCATACTGTCGGGTTACCCGCACCTCGAAGAGGCCTATCGTTTCGCCGAGCTTGTGTTTCCGAAGCTTCCGACCGATCACGCGACAAAGAGTGCGAATGCTGCCGTCAACACGGGGCCGTTCGGAGAAACCATCGCCGGCGACCATAGACCGAAGCCGGTAGCCAGCGCATCGTGAACGTTCTCGTTCGCTCCGGGCGACCTCATGTCGTCATCATCGGCGGCGGATTCTCTGGTGCTGCGGTCGCCTTGCATCTGGCCCACGCTCACGGTCCCGACGATCTTGAAATAACCGTCATCGAGCCCCGCTCGTTCCTCGGTGGAGGCGTTGCCTATTCGAGTGAGGAGCCGGCTCATCGCGTCAATGTCCCGGCGACGCGCATGAGCATGTTTTCCGACGATCCGGATCATTTCGATCGATGGCTTTCGGCAAACGGAGAGCTCGATCGCGACCGTGAGGCGCTGTGGACGAATGGCGATGCCTATCCGCGCCGCCGCGTCTTTGGCCGTTATGTCGAAGCGCAGCTCCATCCCTATCTCGTCTCGGGCCGCGTGCGCCATGTCCGGGCGCTTGCAACACGGGTCGAGAAAGCGGCAGCCGGCTGGACCGTTGCGACAGAGCATGGCGGGAGGCTCGCGGCAACGTTCGTCGTCCTTGCGGTCACGCACCCGGCGCCGGCCGTCCCGCAAGCACTGTCCGATATCGCGCATGCGAGCGGCTTCGTCGCCAATCCTTATGCGCCAGATGCGCTTGCGAACATCGGCGCGGCCGCCAAGGTTCTGATAGTCGGTTCCGGCCTGACCTCGGCCGATATGGTCGCCGAGCTCGACCGCAGGGGACATAGTGGCGATATCCTCGCGATTTCGCGTCACGGGCTCAGATCGCGCGGTCATCCGGCGAAGCGATACGAGCCATTCGGCGATTTCGCCGCCGATCCGGCTCGAACGGCGCTCGAACTGCTTCGGCGCGTCCGCGCAACCGTGCGGGCCGCGTCCGGCTCAGGCGGTTCCTGGCATTCCGTCTTGGACCGGCTGCGTAGCGACGGCCTCGTCATTTGGTCGGCGCTTTCGCCCGAGGAGCGTTACAGGCTGGTACGGCGTCTTCGTGTCTTCTGGGATGTCCATCGGTTCCGCATCGCGCCGCAGGTCGAGGCCGTTCTGGAGCGTCGCCTGTCGGAAGGTTTCTTCGCCAACATTGCTGCCAGCCTTGTGGCCGCAAGACGCCAGGGCGATTTGCTTGCCGTCAGTTTTCGGCGCCGCGGACAAAGGGAGATCGAGACGCTTCGTTTCGATGCGGTGATCAACACGACCGGGCCGGCACATCGCACCATTCTGGAGCAGAATCCGGCTCTGCGCGGTCTTGCCGATCACGGCATCCTGCGCCTCGACCGCTACGGCCTGGGACTGGAAACGAATGGTGCAAGCCGGGCAATTTCGAGCGATGGCGTGCCGGTGGCGACGCTTCTGGTTGCAGGTCCGCTTGCAAGAGGGGCGTTCGGCGAGCTGATGGGATTGCCGGAAGTTGCTTGCCATGCGCAGGCGGTCGCCGCCGAAGTCGGCACCATGCTGGGGCGGAACGCCGCCGGCATCAACGGCCTCGGGAAGGCTGATCAAGGCTGAAAATCAGCCTGATATGCGGCTGTGCGACTTTGGAATGCGCTTCTCAATCCGATCCGAAAAACGCCAAATCGTCCTTTGTATATAAAATCTACAAACATAATAAATATTCGAAACCCGGCTTTCGTCGGATCGTGCAACGGGCGGGTCACTCAGGAGTTCGTAATGTCTTATACCGAACGCGACGCAGTAAAATTCGCCTATTGGGTGCCGAATGTTTCGGGTGGCCTGGTCATTTCCGACATCGAGCAGCGCACGAACCATTCGGCGGAATACAACCGAAAACTGGCGCAGATCGCCGAGAAGGCCGGGTTCGATTACGCGCTCAGCCAGATCCGCTTCACCGCCGGCTACGGCGCCGACGAACAGCATGAATCCGTGTCGTTCAGCCACGACCTGTTGGCCGCGACGACCACGCTCAAGGTGATCGCCGCACTCCTTCCCGGGCCATGGAATCCCGCACTTGCCGCCAAGCAGATCGCGACGATCAGCTACCTGACGAACGGCCGCGTGGCGGTGAACATCGTCTCGGGATGGTTCCGCGGCGAGTTCCATGCCATCGGCGAACACTGGCTCGACCATGACGAGCGCTACCGCCGCTCGGAAGAGTTCATCCGGGCGCTGCGCGGCATCTGGACGGAGGCGAGCTTCACTTTCCGCGGCGATTTCTACCGCTTCAACGACTATTCCCTGAAGCCGAAACCCGCCACGCCGCTGCCCGAGATTTTCCAGGGCGGCTCCTCGCGTGCCGCACGCGACATGGCCTCCCGCGTCTCGGACTGGTATTTCACCAACGGAAATACGCCTGCCGAAATCGCCAGGCAGGTGGACGACATTCAGGAAAAGGCGCGGGCGAACGGGCATTCCGTGCGGGTCGGCGTCAACGCTTTCGCCATCGTCCGCGAGACCGAGGAAGAAGCCAGATCGGTGTTGGCCGAAATCATCTCAAAGGCCAATCCTGAGGCGGTGAACGCCTTCGGCCATGAGGTCAAGAACGCCGGCAAGGCCTCGCCCGAGGGCGAGGGCAACTGGGCCAAATCGTCCTTCGACGATCTCGTTCAGTATAATGACGGCTTCCGTTCCAACCTGATCGGCACGCCCCTCCAGGTCGCTGAACGCATCGTCGCCCTCAAGCACGCCGGCGCAGACCTGATCCTGCTCGGCTTCCTGCACTTCCAGGAAGAGGTGGAATATTTCGGCAGGCGCGTGATCCCGCTCGTCCGCGAGCTCGAAGAGGCAAAGGTCCTCGCCGCCGAATAGGCCTGACTGCCGCCCTTGGGGACGAGGGCGGCTCCGCATTTCGACCGAAAGACGCATCGTGTCCGCACAAGCGGACGGCGAATGGCAACGTGCGGTTTCCGCGCGATCAAGGACGCTTGGAATGTCGATGGCAAACTACGCATTCGAGGTTTCACAGACCTCGGCCTATGCGCCGGAAATTCTCGAAGGCCTTTCCAGCGCGGAGCGGCGGGACGACGCAGCGTCTGCGCCTGTCCGCGACGAAAGCGATCTGTCGACGGGTCTGGCACTCGAAGACATCAACCTGTCCTTCGGCGGCGTCGTGGCGCTTGCCGGTGTGGACCTCTCCATCAAGGCCGGCGAAATCCGCGCGATCATCGGCCCGAACGGGGCGGGCAAGAGCTCGCTGATCAACGTCATCAGCGGCGTCTACCGTCCGGAACGCGGGCATGTCGTGCTGAATGGTGTGCGCTACGCCCAGGTGCCCACGCAAAAGCTCGCCCATCTCGGTGTTGCCCGGACATTCCAGAATCTTGCCTTGTTCAAGGGTCTCAGCGTACTCGACAATGTCGTTGCCGGCCGCGCCCACACGGTCCGGTCGAGCTTCGCCGGCCAGATTGTCGGTACGCCGCTCTCGCGCCGCGAGCGGCGTGACTCGTATGACCGCGCTATCCAAATTCTTGATTTCCTGCATCTCGGCGGCGTTCGCGACCGCCTTGCCGGCACGCTGCCATATGGCTTGCAGAAGCGCGTCGAGCTGGCGCGCGCGCTGGTCGCCGAGCCGCGTCTCCTTCTGCTCGACGAGCCGATGGCCGGCATGACGGCGACCGAAAAATCCGAGATGGCGTCTTTCATCCGCGCTGCGCGCGACCGCTTCGGCATGACGGTGGTGCTCATCGAGCACGATGTTGGCGTCGTCATGGAACTCTCGGATCGAATTGCCGTCCTCGACTACGGGCTCAAGATCGCCGACGCCACGCCTGCCGAAATCCGCAGCGACCAGCGCGTCATCGACGCCTATCTCGGCGTCGTCTCCGAAAACGAGGACGGTGGCGGCATATGATGGCAGATTTCGATTACCTCTTCTTCATAGAGGTGCTGGTCGGCGGGCTCCTGTCCGGCGTCATGTATTCGCTCGTCGCGATCGGTTTCGTGCTGATCTACAAGACTTCGGGCGTGCTCAATTTCGCGCAGGGAGCCATGCTGCTTTTCGCGGCGCTGACCTTCGTCAGCCTCGTCGAGCGCGGCGTGCCTTTCGCCCTGGCGTTCGCTATCACCTTCGCGGCGATGGTGGCGATCGGCATCGCCATCGAGCGCACGGTGCTGAGGCCCTTGACCAACAAGCCACCGATCACGCTTTTCATGGCGACGCTCGGCCTCTCCTATATTCTCGAGGGCGCTGCCCAGCTGATCTGGGGCACGCAGGTTCATGGGCTCGACCTCGGCATCGAAGACCTCCCGCTGGAAATAGGCGGCGTCTTCATCAGCCAGTTCGACATCTTCGCCGCCGCGGTCGCCGCCGGCATGGTGCTCTTGCTTTCGCTGTTCTTCCGCTACACCCGCATAGGCCTCAGTTTCCGCGCGGTGGCCGACGACCAGTTCGCGGCGCTCGCCGTCGGCCTGCGCCTGCCGTTGATCTGGACGACGGTCTGGGCCGCCGCCGGCCTCGTGGCGCTTGTCGCCGGATTGCTTTGGGGCGCGCGGCTCGGCGTCCAGTTTTCGCTCTCCCTCGTCGTCCTCAAGGCGTTGCCTGTGCTCGTGCTGGGCGGCTTCGATTCGATCCTCGGTGCCATTGTCGGCGGCCTGCTGATCGGCGCCAGCGAGAAGCTCGCAGAGGTCTATATTGGCGGGTATTTCGGCGGCGGCATCGAAACCTGGTTTGCCTATGTCGTAGCGCTCGCCTTCCTGCTTATCCGGCCCGCCGGCCTGTTCGGCCAGAAGCTCGTGGAGAGGGTCTGAGCCATGTCGGCACTTGCAACCGAATTCACCGTCGCGCCGACCCTTCCGAAATGGGCGGCTCCGGTTCTCGTTCTCATAATCGCCTATGGCGTCGTGCCCTTCGTGGGCACGAGCTACCTCTTCGAAGCCATACTGCTGCCCTTCCTGGCGCTGAGCCTTGCCGGGCTCGGGCTCAACATCCTCACCGGTTATGCCGGCCAGCTGTCGCTCGGCAGTGCGGCCTTCATGGCCGCCGGGGCATTCGCCGCCTACAATTTCAACCTCAGGGTCGAGGGCCTGCCGCTCGTCGGCAGCATCATTCTCTCTGGCCTTGTGGCAGCGGGGATCGGTATTGTCTTTGGCCTGCCGAGCTTGCGTCTGCGAGGCTTCTACCTGGCGGTTTCGACGCTTGCGGCGCAGTTTTTCGTGCAATGGGCGCTGACCAAGTTCAGCTGGTTTTCCAACAACTCCTCGTCGGGCGTGATCGACGCGCCGACACTGTCGATCGGCGGGATCGTCTTCAGCGGCGCTGCCGGGCGTTATCTTTTCTCGCTAACGATCGTGACCGTCATCACCTTCCTCGCCTACAGGCTGGTGATTTCCCAGACGGGGCGCAACTTCATTGCTGTCCGGGACAATGAGACGGCGGCACGCATCATCGGCGTGCCGGTGCTGCGGACAAAACTTCTCGCCTTCGCCATCTCGTCCTTCATCATCGGGGTCGCCGGCGTGCTCTGGGCCTTCGCCTATCTGCGCACCGTGGAGCCCGCCGGCTTCAACCTCGACCGCTCGTTCCAGATCCTCTTCATCATCATCATCGGCGGGTTGGCCTCGATCCGGGGAGCCTTCTTCGGCGCGGCTCTGATCGTGGTCTTCCCTCTGGTCCTCGCCCGGCTCGGGAGTTTCCTGCTCGGCGACATCTTCGATTCAGGCGTGCTCGACATGAGCCAGCGCATCGTGCTGGGCGCGCTCATCATCCTGTTTCTGATCCTCGAACCGGATGGCCTCGTGTCGCTCTGGGACCGGATACGAAGACGCCTCGGGTCGGCGCTTCGGCTGACCCGGAGATAGACGGAGCAAGCGCTCCGAACGGAATTTGTACCTGAAAATGAACATCGGACCGAAACCGGGACGATCCAATCAAGGAGTGTATCCATGACCATCATAAGCAAGTTCAAGGCGGTGGCGCTGTCGGCGGCACTCTCCCTGTCGGTGGCATTGCCCGCCGCCTATGCCGACGAGCAGTATTTTCCGCTGCAAAGCTATCGCGTCGGACCTTATGCCGCCGGTGGAACCGGCTTCTTCGGCGGCTTCATCGACTATCTCAACCTGATCAACACGCGCGACGGCGGCGTCAACGGCGTCAAGCTGACTTGGTCGGAAGGCGAGACGCAGTATGAGGTCGAGAAGGGGGTCGAGGTTTACGAGCGGCTGAAAAGCAACCCGGGCGTCGCTGCCTGGAACCCGCTGTCAGTCGGCATCGCCTACGCCATGATCGACCGCATCACGCAGGACAAGGTGCCGCTGATCACCATCAACCACGGCCGCACCGATTCCACTGATGGCCGTGTGTTTCCCTATGTCTTTCCGCTGCTGCTCAATCCCTACAGCGAAACCTCGGGCATCGTGAACTACATCGCCTCGAAGGAAGGCGGGCTCGAAGGCCTCAAGGGCAAGAAGATCGTGGTGCTCTACCACGGCTCGCCCTATGGCAAGGAAACCATCCCGATCTACGAACTGCTTGCCCAAAAATATGGCTTCGAGCTGCAGCAGATCGAGGTTCCGCATCCGGGCAACGAGCAGCAGTCGCAGTGGCTGACCATCCGCCGCGCCAAGCCCGATTTCGTCGTCTTGCGCGGCTGGGGCGTGATGAACCCGGTGGCGCTCAAGACGGCGGCCAAGGTCGGCTTCCCGGTTGACCACATCGTCGGCAATGTCTGGTCGAACTCGGAAGAGGATGTGATCCCCGCCGGCGACGCTGCCAAGGGCTACACCGCCATCACCACGCAGGCTTCGGGTGCCGAGTATCCGGTGGTCAAGGAGATCGTCAAGACGGTCTACGACGCCGGCAAGGGCAATCTGGAAGACAAGAAGCGCATCGGCTCGGTCTACCACAATCTCGGCATCGTCAACGGCATCCTGAATGTCGAGGCGATCCGCATCGCCCAGGAGAAGTTCGGCAAGCGCACGCTGACCGGCGACGAAGTCCGCTGGGGCTTCGAACATCTCAAGCTCGACCCGGCCAAAGTCGAGGCGCTCGGCGCCAAGGGTCTGTTCCACTCGATCAATGTGAGCTGGGACAACCATGAGGGCGAGGGCTACGTGACCTTCCAGCAGTGGGACGGCGCGAAATGGAACGTCGTCTCCGACTGGATCGCCCCCGACTGGGCGCTGCTGCGGCCGATCATCGAGAAGTCTTCGGAAGCCTATGCGGCCGAAAAGGGCATCAAGCTGCGTACCGCCGAAGATGCGGACGCCGTCTCCACCAACTGATCGACAGGATGGACGCCGGGGTTTTTCCGGCACCCATCTTCCTCATCGCCCCAGGCGAACGGAAGAATCTCCATGGCCAATGACGACATTCTTCTCTCGGTGGACAATGTTCACGCCACCTATAACCACGCCATCACCGCTCTTCACGGGGTGAGCTTTAAGCTGCGCCGCGGGCAGATACTTGCCTTGCTTGGGGCAAACGGTGCGGGCAAGACGACGACGCTGAAGGCCGTCTCCAACCTTCTGCCGGCCGAACGCGGGCAGGTCAGCGCGGGCACGATTCGGTTTGAGGGTGTCGACGTCGCACGCCGGCGGCCGGGCGATCTCGTCCGTGCCGGGCTGGTCCAGGTGCTGGAAGGCCGCCACTGCTTCCGCAGCCTCACGGTCGAGGAAAATCTCGTGTCCGGCGGTATCGGGCGCAGCGCAAGCGGCGGCGAGATCAAGGCGGACCTCGAACAGGTCTATGGTTATTTTCCACGCTTGAAAGAGAAGCGGCGCACGCTTTCCGGCCTAACGTCAGGTGGTGAGCAACAGATGACAGCGATTGGCCGTGCGCTGATGTCGCGTCCGCGCCTGCTCGTGCTCGACGAGCCTTCGATGGGGCTCGCCCCGCTCGTGGTCCAGGATATTTTCCTGACGCTGCGCAGACTCAACCGCGATGCCGGCCTGACCATCCTGGTGGCCGAACAGAACTCGGCAGTCGCGCTCAAATATGCCGACGAGGCCACGGTTCTGGAAAACGGCGTCACCGTTCTTGCCGGCTCGGCGACTGAGCTCAGGCAGCGCGAGGACGTGCGCGCCTTCTACCTCGGCCAGAAGCCCCAGCCGCTCGCAGAGGCCACTCCCATTCCTGCCGTCGCCTGACCGAAACACCCCAGACAAGGAAACCAGCCATGACACTTTCCACCGTCAAGACCGACAAGGCCTCCGCCGCCGTTCCGGCCGTCGCAAGGCCAGCCGCGCCTGCCCATATCATCAAGGACGACGCCGAGGCGCTGTCGATTGCGCGGAAACTCGCATCGGACTTCGCCGTGGATGCCGCCAAACGCGACCGTGAGCGCATCTGGCCGCAGGCCGAGCTCGACGCCTTTTCGCAGAGCGGCCTCTGGTCCATCAACGTGCCGAAAGCTTTCGGCGGCCCGGAACTGTCCTATGCCACTTTGGCAAAGGTGATCGAGATCATCTCGGCAGCCGACTCGTCGATCGGGCAGGTGGCGCAGAACCATCTTGGCGTGGTCGCGGCCATCCGCACCGTCTCCGATATCGAACAGCAGAAGCTGCTTTTCGCGGAAGTTCTGAAGGGCACGCGCTTCGGCAATGCCTTTTCCGAGTTCGGCTCCAAACGCGCAGCCGACTTCGAGACACGTTTCGTCGACGCTGGCGACGATGTGATCGTCAACGGCCAGAAATTCTATTCGACCGGCGCACTGCTTGCCCATCTGGTTCCGATAGTTGCGCTCGATGACGAGGGCCGCGCCTGGTATGCCATTGCCGACCGCGCGGCGCCGGGCCTCACCGTGATCGACGACTGGTCGAGCTTCGGCCAGCGCACGACGCTGTCGGGCACGGTCATCATCGACAACGTCAAGGTGCCGAAGACCCATCTTGTGCCGGGCTACAAGGGTTACGACAAGCCGACTGCCGACGGCGCGATCTTCCAGATCATCCAGGTGGCGGTCGATACAGGCATTGCTCAGGCCGCAATCGACGAGACGGTCCGGTTCGTGCGGACGAAGAGCCGTGCCTGGGTCGACAGCGGTGTCGACAATGCCTGGGACGATCCCTACACGATCCAGGCCATCGGCAGCCTGACGCTGAGGTTGCACGCGGCCCAGGCCCTGCTTGAAAAGGCCGGCCTGGCCATCGACCGCGCTGTCGCAAGTCCGACAGCCGAAGCCGTTGCCGAAGCGCAGATCGTAACTGCCGAGGCAAAGATCCTGTCGACCGAAATCGCGATCGAGGCGACCAACAAGCTGTTCGAGCTGGCAGGCACGCGTTCTACGCTTGCCGAGCACGGTCTCGATCGTCTCTGGCGAAATGCCCGCACGCACACGCTTCACGACCCGGTGCGCTGGAAATATTCGATTCTCGGCAAGTATTTCCTCAACGGCGAAAACCCGCCGCTGCACGCCTGGAGCTGACATCTCCAGCCAGGCCTTGGCAACCAAATCCCGCGCAGTCAGGCGTCAGGCAGGCTCCTCCCGCGCCGTGTACCGTTCCGCCGGTATCCACGGTTATGCAGGCACCATGCCGGGCACCGGCTGCCGTATACGTCTAGCCATCAAGCAGGCGAAGCGCAGCCCGGTCGCTCGCTCCACCACGATCGCCAGAAGCGCTGAGGTGAGCGATGGCGAAAGGGGCCGCCATGGCTGTCTTAGTGCTTCGGCAAGGATGCCTGGAACGACAGCATCGTCTCGGTCTTTCCCCCGCTGTTCCACGGCATTGCGCGGTGATTGCGCGCGATGCGTCTGTATCTGATGATATTTTGCAACCAGAATTAAAATGCAATTGCGATGTCGAAATTGGCGGCCTCCATACGTCCTTGCAGCATAGCCGCGATAATGTGACCGGAAGGGCCGGCAGGAGCGGTGCAAGAGCGAGAGACTGACATGACCAGTTCCTATCGTTGGGTCATCGTTGCCGCTGGCGGCCTGTTGGGGTGTGTCGCTATCGGCGCGATGTTTTCGCTGCCGGTTTTCCTGCAGCCTATGGCAAAAGAGACCGGCTGGTCGGTGACCGGCATTTCCACCGCCATGACGTTCGGTTTTCTGGCCATGGCGCTGGCCAGCATGGTGTGGGGCAGCCTGTCCGACAGGTTTGGCCCGCGCCCCGTGGTGCTGGCGGGATCGGTCGCGCTTGCCGCAAGCCTCGCGCTGGCGAGCCAGGCCGGATCGCTGGTCCAGTTCCAACTGGTCTTCGGTGTTTTCGTAGGCGCTGCGACCGCTGCGATGGTTGCGCCCATGATGGCCTGCGTCACCGGCTGGTTCGACACGCAGCGCAGCCTCGCCGTTTCGCTGGTCTCGGCCGGCATGGGCATGGCGCCGATGACCATGGCGCCGCTGGCAGCCTGGCTGGTGACAGCTTACGACTGGCGAACCTCGATGCTGATAATTGCCGGCATTGCCGCCGTGACGATGATCCCGGCATCGCTACTGCTGCGCCGCCCGCCCGCACTGGAGCAGGGCAATGAGGCGGCCATGGCCGACGAACCGCAATCGGACATGACAGTGAAGCAGGCAGTGCGCTCGCCGCAGTTCATCGTGCTGATGCTGGCCAATTTCTTCTGCTGCGCCACCCATTCCGGCCCGATCTTCCACACTGTGAGCTATGCGGTGACATGCGGCATTCCAATGATCGCCGCTGTCTCGATCTACAGTGTCGAGGGGCTGGCCGGCATGTTCGGGCGAATCGGCTTCGGCATCATGGGCGACCGGTTCGGCGCGCAGCGCGTGCTGGTGCTGGGACTGCTGGCGCAGGCCTTCGGCGTGCTTGCCTACGTCTTCGCCAGCCAGCTCGGCGAATTCTACGCCGTGGCGGTGATGGTCGGCTTCATCTATGCCGGCGTGATGCCGCTTTATGCGGTGATCGTGCGCGAGAACTTTCCGCTCAGGATGATGGGCACCATCATCGGCGGCACTGCGATGGCCGGCAGCCTCGGCATGTCGACCGGCCCGCTGCTGGGCGGCCTGATCTATGACCGTTTTGACAGCTACGCATGGCTCTATATCGGCTCGTGGGGGATGGGCATCGCCGCGATGCTGATCGCCATGACGTTCCGGCCATTCGTGAAAGAGGAGCGGGGGCTGGCTGCGGTGGAGCAGGGCGCGCCGTAGCGATCTTTGGTCGCTGTCAGATCAACGGCGACCTAAGACGGGACAGCGAATATCCGAACTAGCGCCCTTCCTGCCGGCGTGACTTCAGCCGGACGCCTGGCCCGGCGTCCTCCTCGAACAGAAACTGAACGCCGCCCGTCTCGAATGCGCTCACCAGCAGGTCTTCCGAGCTGCGGTGAAGTGCGTGGCGATGGCACTCGAAATCCTTGATCGTGCTGCGCGATACGCCCGCCAGCATTGCAAGCTGCTCCTGCGACCAGTTGAGAAGGCCGCGCGCCGCGCGGCATTGCGATGGAAGTAGGGGCATGGATAAAAAACTTGCCGTTTGCCGTGCAAGTCAACCATAATGGGCGAGATAGGGCAATGGTTTGCCGATTCCTCCACGAGAGAAGACAGGGTGCATGGCGAAAGATACATCGCTTATCTTGATGATCTTCCTGCCGTTCATCGGCAGCGCGATGGCTGCATTTTTTCCCTCCAATGCTAGAAATGCCGAAGCATGGCTTGCCGGCGCGGTGACTGTCTGCGGGCTTGTGCTGGCGTCCATGTGCTACCCGGCAATCGTCGCGGAAGGACCTGTTCGTGCGCAGATCGAGTGGCTGCCCACGCTTGGCCTGAACTTCACGCTGCGCATGGATGGCTTTGCCTGGCTCTTCGCCATGCTCGTCAGTGGCATCGGCTTTCTGGTCGTGCTCTACGCCCGCTACTACATGTCGCCGGAAGACCCGATCCCTCGGTTCTACGCCTTCTTCCTGGCGTTCATGGGGGCGATGCTCGGCATCGTGCTGTCGGGGAATCTCATCCTGCTGGTCGTCTTCTGGGAATTGACCAGCATCTTCTCCTTTCTGCTGATCGGCTATTGGTACCACAACGCCAACGCCCGCGATGGCGCGCGCATGGCGCTGACCGTCACGGGCATCGGCGGGCTCTGCCTGCTGGCAGGTGTCCTGCTGATCGGCCACATCGTCGGCAGTTATGATCTCGACGTTGTTCTGGCGTCGGGCGATCTGATCCGCTCAAGCGATCTTTATTTGCCCGCCCTCATACTCTTCCTGCTCGGCGCCCTGACCAAGAGCGCGCAGTTTCCGTTCCATTTCTGGCTGCCCAACGCCATGGCCGCGCCGACGCCGGTTTCCGCCTATCTGCATTCGGCGACCATGGTGAAGGCCGGTGTGTTTCTGATGGCACGCTTCTGGCCGGTGCTGGCGGGCACCTATGAATGGTTCTGGATCGTCGGCTTTGCCGGGATGGCGTCGCTGTTGCTTGGAGCCTATTTCGCGATTTTCCAGCGCGACATAAAGGGCCTGCTTGCCTATTCGACCATCAGCCATCTCGGCCTGATCACGCTCCTGCTCAGCCTCGGCAGCCCTCTGGGCCTGATCGCCGCCATCTTCCACATGACAAATCATGCCACCTTCAAGGCATCGCTGTTCATGGCAGCCGGCATCATCGACCATGAGACCGGCACGCGGGACATGCAGCGCCTGGGCGGGCTGTTCCGCTTCATGCCATTCACCGCCACATTGGCCATGGTGGCGAGCGCGGCGATGGCGGGCGTGCCGTTGCTCAACGGTTTTCTGTCGAAGGAAATGTTCTTCGCCGAGGCGATCGAAACCCACGCCGATTCCATCCTCGACAGGGTCGCGCCGTATGTCGCCGTGCTGGCGAGCGCGTTTGCGGTGACCTATTCGATACGGTTCATCCACGGCGTGTTCTTCGGCAAATTGCCGGACGACCTGCCTCGCGAGCCGCACGAACCGCCGTTTCTGATGCGATTCCCGATCCAGCTTCTGGTGCTGACCTGCCTTGTCGTCGGCATCGTTCCCGGGCTGACCATAGGACCGTTCCTGCATACGGCGGTCACATCCGTTCTCGGCCTCGCCACACCTGAATACAGCCTCGCGATCTGGCATGGCGTCACCCTGCCGTTGCTGATGAGCTTCCTGGCACTCTTGGGCGGCGCGCTCCTTTATCTGCTTTTGAAGAATTATCTGGCGCATTGCGAAGAGGGGCCGCCCTACTTTCGTCAGCTCAAGGGCCAGCGCATCTTCGAGCGCGTAATGGTGGCGGTGTCGTGGAGAGGCGCGCGGTTTCTCGAAAACCGCCTGGGCACCCGCCGTCTTCAGCCGCAGCTTCGCCTTCTCGTGGCGGTGGCGCTCATCGCTGCTGCCTGGCCGCTCTACCACATGAGTTTCGGTCTGGCCGCATTCAGCTGGAATCTTGACGATGCGGTCTTTTCCGGCCTTTGGGCAATCGGCATCTTCTGCGCCGTTGGCGCCGCCTATCAGGCCAAGTTCCACCGGCTGGTCGCTCTTATCTTTCTGGGCGGGGCAGGGCTCGTCACGTGCACCACATTCGTGTGGTTTTCCGCGCCCGACCTTGCCGTCACGCAACTGCTCGTCGAGATCGTGACGACCGTGCTCATTCTGCTTGGCCTGCGTTGGCTGCCCAAGCGATCCGAAGAATTTCAAACCGATGCGATCAGGATGGCTGCGAGACTGCGCCGATACCGCGATCTTGCCATCGCTGTGGCGGCAGGGGGCGGCATGACGCTCGTTGCCTACGCCGTAATGACGCGCGCAGCCCCGCCGACCATCGCCGACTATTTCCTCGAAAAAGCATATACGGAGGGCGGAGGCCGCAACGTGGTCAACGTTATCCTCGTCGATTTCCGCGGGTTCGATACGTTTGGCGAAATTACCGTGCTCGGCATCGTGGCGTTGACGGTGTTCTCCTTGTTCCGGCGCTTCAGGCCGGCGCCCGATTCCGTCGAGTCGCCGGAACAGCAGCGCGTTCAGAACGCCACCGACGAGGCAAGGCCGGACCGCACAGCCGGCGAAACGGTGAGCGACTATCTGTTGATCCCGGCGGTTATCATGCAATGGCTGTTCCCGGTCATCATCGTGCTCGCAGCCTATCTGTTCTTCCGGGGGCATGACCTTCCCGGAGGCGGTTTCGCCGCCGGCGTGGCCATGGCTGCGGCCTTCATCCTGCAATATCTGGCCGCGGGCACGCGATGGGTCGAAGACAGGCTGCGGGTTTTGCCCCTCAACTGGATCGGCTTTGGCCTGCTCCTTGCCGCTCTGGTCGGCATGGGCTCCTGGCTGTTCGGCTATCCGTTCCTGACATCCCATTCGCAATATGTGGAGTTGCCGCTGATAGGCTCCATTCCCGTGGCAAGCGCGATCCTTTTCGATCTGGGCGTCTTCTCGCTGGTTCTCGGCGCCACGGTGCTGATGTTGATTGCGTTTGCCCACCAGTCCGTCCGCCGGCTCCGCGCCTCGCGGATCGCGGCGGCCGAGGAGGAGACCGCATGATGGAACTGACGCTCGCCCTCGGCATCGGTGTTCTGGTCGGCTCCGGCGTCTGGCTGCTGCTGAGGCCGCGGACCTATCAGGTCATCATCGGCTTGTCGCTCATCGCCTATGGCGTCAATCTGTTCATCTTCTCGATGGGCAGGTTGCGCATGAACGCGGCGGCGGTGCTTTCCTCCGGTACCAACGTCAACCCCGCCGACTATGCCGACCCTGTACCGCAGGCGCTCGTGCTCACGGCCATCGTCATCGGCTTTGCGACGACGGCGCTGTTTCTGGTTGTCCTTCTGGTGTCGCGCGGCTTGACCGGTAGCGATCATGTCGATGGCAGGGAGCCCCACTGATGGAGTGGACCAGCCATCTCCTGATCGCGCCGATCGTCCTGCCGCTCGTCGCCGGCGCGCTGCTCCTGATGTTCGACGAGCGCCGTCACACGCTCAAGGCCGCGATCAGCCTCGCCTCGGTGCTGACGCTTCTCGTCATAACTGTTGTGCTGCTGCGCTTCGTCGATTCCGAAACGGCAATGACCAGCGTTTACCCGCTCGGCAACTGGCCGGCGCCGTTCGGCATCGTGCTGGTGCTTGACCGGCTTTCGGCTCTCATGCTGGTGCTGACAAGCGTGCTGGCGCTCGCGGCGCTGATCTTTTCGCTGGCGCGCTGGCACAAGAGCGGGCCGCATTTCCATACGCTTTTCCAGCTGCTGCTAATGGGGCTGAACGGCGCCTTCCTTACGGGTGACCTGTTCAACCTGTTTGTGTTCTTCGAGGTGCTGCTCGCAGCATCATACGGCCTTGTCCTTTACGGCTCTGGCCAGCTTCGGGTGAAGGCCGGTCTGCACTATATCGCGATCAACCTTGCCGCTTCGTCGCTGTTCCTGATCGGGGTCAGTCTTATCTACGGCGTCACCGGCACGCTCAACATGGCCGATCTTGCGCTCAGGATTCCTGCGGTTGCGGCGGAAGACCGGATGCTTCTGGAGGCAGGGGCTACGGTTCTCGGCATCGCTTTCCTGGTCAAGGCCGGGATGTGGCCGCTGGGGTTCTGGCTGCCCACCGCCTATACCGCCGCAGCCGCGCCGGTCGCTGCGATCTTCGCCATCCTCAGCAAGGTCGGCGTATACGTTATCCTGCGGCTTTCGCTGCTGCTCTTCGGCGTCGATGCAGGCGCGACCGCGGGCTTCGGTAGCTCATGGCTGCTGTTCGGCGGCATGGCGACGATCGCATTCGGCGCCATCGGCGTGCTGGCATCGCAGGCGATGGGACGGCTTGCCGGCTTCTACGTGCTGGTCTCGTCCGGCACGCTGCTGGCCGCGATCGGCATGGCCAGTGTCTCGGTCACCTCCGGCGCGCTTTATCATATGGTGAGTTCCACGCTGGCGATCAGCGCCTTCTTTCTGCTGATCGAACTGGTCGAGCGGGCACAGGATCCGGCGGCTAACGTGCTGGCAGTCACGATGGAAGCCTACGGTGACGACATGGACGAGGAAGAGGCGCCGGAAGAGGTCGGGCTCGCCATTCCCGGCACGCTTGCCGTGCTCGGCCTGTGTTTCGTCGGCTGCGCCCTGCTGCTTGCCGGCCTGCCGCCGCTCTCCGGCTTCATCGCCAAATTCGCGCTGCTGACCGCCATGATCGGCGGGAATGAAAACGCTGCCATGTGGGTTTTGGCCGCGCTGCTGCTTCTTTCCGGCCTTTCGGCCATGATTGCCATGACCCGCGCCGGTATCCGTACCTTCTGGGCCCCGATCGAAGGAACCGTGCCGCGCGTCCGGGTGAGCGAAATCGTGCCGGTAGGATTCCTTCTTGTCCTGTGTCTGGTGCTAACCGTGCAAGGCGGCTCGGTCATGCGTTACATGGACGCCACGGCCCAATCCCTCCATACGCCGATGAACTATGTGCGGGCGGTGATGTCCACCGCGCAGGTCCCGGGTCCGAAAGCGGCGGAAAGCCAATGAGCCGTTTGCTTCCCTACCCATTGCTCGCGACGTCACTGCTGGTCATGTGGATTCTGCTCAACGGGCTGTCCGCCGGCCATCTGGTGCTGGGCGCCATCATCGGCATTGCGGCATCCTGGGCCATGACGGCCTTGGAGCCCGCAAAGCCCCGGCTGCGCCGGTGGGGTCTGATCCCAGGGCTGTTCGTCACCGTGATGGCGGATGTCCTGCGCTCCAACATCGCCGTAGCCAGCATTGTCCTGCGTGGCAGGCGAGGGCAGCGAACCTCCGGCTTCGTCACGATCCCGCTTGAATTGCGCGACCCGACCGGGCTGGCCGTGCTTGCCTGCATCATCACCAGCACGCCGGGCACGGCCTGGGTCGAATACCGCTCGGGAACCGGCGTATTGTTGCTCCATGTGCTCGACCTTGCCGATGAACAGGAGTGGATCGACATCATCAAGGGCCGCTATGAAAGACCGCTGATGGAGATTTTCGAATGAGCGCCACCATCCTCATATGGTCGATCACGGTCGCGCAGCTGTTCCTGCTTGCGGCGATGGCCTGCGCAGTGGCGCGCATGGTGCTGGGGCCACGCGCCCAGGACCGCGTGCTCGGGTTCGACGCGCTCTATGTCTGCGCCATGCTGCTTCTGCTGACCTTCGGCATCCGCACGGGAACCACGATCTATTTCGAGGCCGCCCTGGTGATTTCCCTTCTCGGTTTTGTGTCTACCGTGGCGCTGGCGAAATTCCTCATGCGCGGAGAGGTAATCGAATGACCCACGCCGCCGATCTGCCCGCCTGGGCCGCGCTGCCCACGGCATTTTTTCTCCTCCTCGGTTCCGGGCTGACCTTGCTGGGAGCGATCGGGCTGCTGCGGTTCGGCAGCTTCTACGAGAGGGTGCACGCGCCGACATTGGGTACGACCTGGGGAGCGGGCGGCATACTCATCGCCTCGATGATCTGCTTCACCGTGCTTCAGTCGCGCCCGGCCCTTCACGAGATTCTGATTGCCGCCTTCGTGATCGTCACGACACCCGTCTCGCTCATGCTGCTGGCCCGTGCAGCACTCTATCGCGACCGGACCGAGAACAATGGCGGCGTTCCAGCTTTCGAAGCCGAATCTGAAGGTACGGATGGAGAGGCTTCGCCGAAGAGTTCAGACCAAAAGCAAACCAAGGGACAATAAGGTTGCTTGTTGTGCGAGGGACGGCGCAAATCCTGTCGGGTAATGGACAACCGGAAGCCGTCGTCGCAACCCGATAATCTGGTCCTCTTCCTACGCGCAATCAGGCCAATGCCCGGTATTTCGCGATCATTGCGATGCTGGAGGGAGGCGACATCGACGCGGCCGCCGATTTGCCCATATTCTGAAGACGCAGGAACGCTACAACCTGAAACGGAGATTTAACCCGCCAGGTTGGCGGGCGCGCAGCCTGCCACTGGATCACATCGCTCCGCTCGACGCTTGAGGCCAGCGCAGAAGCGCCTGGCGGCCGCTCTCGGTCAGATCGTAGACGCCGCGCTCTGTGCGTTGGAACCAGCCATACACATTGTGAAGCAGGATTTTGGCTGCGTTTGGCATGCCGGGTTTCAAATCACGCGGCCGTTTTTGACCTCCGGCCAGGGCAGCGGCGCATGCCAATGCTTCCTGGCGATAGGCTGTCATGATTGGGGCACGCGAACCACCACCGGCGACCGGATCGCCTTGCCTGCGCCGATGTTCGTCGATCAGTTTTGAGCGGCGTTTTGGATCCCGGCGCGGCGTAGCTGCTATCGGGCTGAGCAGCACCTGCACCTGGCCGTTTGCAGAGACGCCAAGGAGGCCAAAGCCGAGACGACGACACAGATTGCGGAACCGAGCGTCACTTTCGCGGCCCTTGCCGCGGATCGACATGCGCGCGGCAAGCCAGACCTCGTCGCTCGCTGCCATCCGGTCGACGCCCTGGAGCACAAGTTCGAGATTGAACTGCAACTTCAGCTCGCAGATAACGACGATTGGTGGAGAGTCAGCACTCAGCGCCAGCAAGTCGCAGCCGCCGATCTCGCCTTTGACCACAAATCCCAAGCCTTCGAGGAATCCTTTGACCGGGCTGTAGAGTGAAGTTTCGAGCATGGATCCTCTGTTTCGTAACGAATCATCTCGCCAGATCGGCTGTTCGATCCCATCGTCAACGCCGTCGTTGAATACCAGGTAAACGATCCCAGCGTTGGTCGACAAAGGGAAGATTGCGATTGCATGACTGCGAGAACGCTCTTTTGGCGGTTTTCCGCTCGGTCCAGTTGCTGCCGGCAATCGGCGTCCGGGCAAAGCGGGATGGTCGACGCAAACGACAGCGGTCTCAGCTTTGCCTATTCAAAAGGAGTAGCGCTCCCTACCTAAAACGGTTGGTGCGTAGCAGTAAGACTCCTTTCCTTACCGCATGCTAATATAAGCAAGCAGGAGGGTGGAATGTCGTCCTTGCCGCTTGCCGCAACGGCGGCAGTAGCTATCGCACTCTACAGTACCATGCCGACATCGGCCGCCGAGGAGGTCGGTGAGGCCGTCTTGATCAAGACTGACGTAACGGGTGCGAATGGTCCGCTAACGGTCAAGGCTCCGGTTTACCGGGATGAGCGTATCCGGACGTCAAACTCCGGGCTTGGTCAATTCGTCTTCAGGGATGGAACCAAACTTGCGGTCGGATGGGGCTCTTCCGTCGTTATCGACAAGTTTGTCTTTGATGACAGCAAATCTGTGAAGAAGCTCACGATCAAAGCGGTCAAGGGAACCTTCCGCTGGATCAGCGGAAATTCGAAGTCCTCGGCCTATGAGATTGTTACGCCAGCCGGAACGATCGGGGTTCGTGGAACCGTGTTCGACTTTTTTGTCGGAGCGAACGGCACCACTGCGGTGGTTCTTCTAAGCGGCTCCGCCCAATTCTGTGGCAGCAATGGCTGTCGGCAACTGAAACGGCGATGCGACTGTGTCATCGCGACGCGGTCGGGCGGCGTAACCGATCCCAAACGGGTCAATCGAGGAATGCTCGGCACGCTGGGCAGTATGCGGGCACTGCCGTTCCTGTCTGGCAACCAGCAGCTTTCGGGGGGATTTCAGTCCAGCACCGGCTGTGGCCTTTCCATGGCATCTCTGCGCGAGATGGACCAAAACAAAAGCGTCAGCCAACCAGCCGCACCCAACCCCGACCGCCCGGACGTGCCCAACAAGCCGGATACGCCTGAAAAACCCGGAAAACCTGACAAGCCGGGCAAACCGGATAACCCTGGGAAGCCTGACAAGCCTGGGAAACCCGATAAGCCAGGTAAACCTGGGAAGCCTGACAAACCGGGCAAACCCGATAAGCCGGGCAAACCGGACAAACCTGGTAAGCCTGACAAGCCGGGTAAGCCCGATAAGCCTGGCAAACCGGACAAGCCCGGTAAGCCTGACAAGCCTGATAAGGGGCACCATGGCCATGGGGGACATCACGGTGACAATGGGAAGGGCAACGGCCATCACGACGGGTCACCTCCGGGAGGCGGAAATGCCGGCAATGACGGTTATTAGTCCGTCACTTGGCGTAGTTTGTTCTTGTCTGCAGGATCAATGAGAAATTGATCTGACCTGCGGGATATCCGGTCGTAGAAATCCTGCAATCCGGCGGGCAGCCGTGTCGCCTTCACTTTCGCGGTGATGGCGATCCTGCGAGTTCCCGCCGACCGTGAACGCAGGGCCTGGACAAGCCGCCCGTGCACCGTCTGCAGATCTGCGAATTCCTGCGAGGCAGCAACCTGCTCATCGCCGACGACCGCGTAGACATTGGTGCGATCACGTTTGCCGCGCAGCGCCAGCGCTCCCGCGTTGAGCAGGGCGCTGCCGGCAAGCGCCTGTGCCGTGGTCTCGGAGACGAGAATGTCGAAGCTCACCATTTTGCAGGCGGACTCAATTCGCGAAGCGACGTTTACGGCATCTCCGACGGCCGAGTAGTTGAACCGAGCCTCTGCGCCCATATTCCCGACGCAGGCGATTCCCGTGTGGATGCCGATGCCGATGCCGACCTTGTGCTCCGTCCCAAAGCCAAAAGCATCGCTGGCATTGAGCTCGGCCAGGGTTTCACGCATCGCCAGGGCAGCACGAACGGCCTTGCCGCAATGATCGTTGACGTCCAGCGGGGCATTCCAGAAGGCCATGATGGAATCCCCGATGAACTTGTCCAGCGTGCCTTCGTTCTCGGTGACATGACGGCTGAGTGCATCCAGAAGTGTGTTCAGAAATCCAACCACGGCAGTGGGTGGCAGCCTTTCGCTTATCTCGGTGAAGTTTCGCACGTCGACGAACATCACGGTCAGTTCACGGTCATCCCCGCCGAGGCGAAGGGCGCCCCGCGTATGCTCGACGCGATACAGAAGCGATGGCGAAAGATATTGACCAAATGCCCGGCGAATCTCGCGGCGTTCCCGGTCCGTGACGAGGAAGCGGAAGGACGTGGTGGCAAAATGCGTGATCGTTCCCGCTGCGACTGGTGCCAGCGGGTCGAAGAGAAGCCCGGCAAATGAAAAGGCAAGCCAGGAGGCAACGAGGGCGCAGGCCGTAGCCAGCAGGCCCGCGACCAGGGCGATTGCCGGACTGACAAAGATGGTCAGCGCCACAAGAAGGCTGCCCAGTGCTGCGATGGACAATATCTCAAGACCGTTCGCCCAATCAGGGCGAGAGAGAAACTGGCCCGACAATATCTGCTCGACGGTTTGCGCATGCACGGACACACCTGGAACGTTCTCTCCCAGGGCCGTCGTGCGAATGTCCTGCAACCCCGCAGCCGATGTTCCGATGAAGACGATGCTGCCTTCGATCGCGGCTCTCACGTCAGCGGTGGCGCCACCGGCTGCGAGAACGTCCCTGGCGGAAACATACCTTTTCGCATTATCCCGGCTGACATAGAGCCACAATTCACCCGCCGCGGTCGTCGGCACGACGAAGTCCCCGACCTTGATCGAGGTGACGATGTTTGGTGCGTCCGCAGCGCCGATCAGCAGATAGGTGGAGGCGCCTTGCGCAACGCGCAGCGCTTCAAGGGCGAGGTTGGGATAGAGCTGTTGGCCATCGCTCAACAACAGCGGAACCGTACGCACGACCGACGACGAGTTTCCGGGATTAAGGCTGATATGCCCGATGCCGGCTGCATTTGCCTCGAGCTGCGGCTGAAAAGGCGTTGCCGCTTTCATATGAGGCGGCGCGTCGATAAGATTTTCGCCGGTGAAGGCAAAGCCGGCCTTCACCTGGGGCCGGTAATTTCCTTCGTTGGATAGGCCAAAGCCCAGGACGACCGGCTTTCTGATAATGGATTGAGCAAACAACTCGTCATTGTCCGGCAGTTGACGCAGAAGAGCAGGGTCGACGCCTGCTATATCGCGCACAACATTGCGCGGCGACAGGCGATCGGGCTCAGCAAAAAGAATATCGAATGCGATAGCCGACGCGCCCATCTCCGAGAGCCTGTCGACGAGTGCTGCCATGCGGTTTCGGGGCCAGGGCCATTGCCCGAACTGTCGCAGCGAAGCTTCGTCTATGTCGACGACCCGGACCGGCATCTGCTCGAAGGACCGGGGCGCCCAGTGCTGATACTGATCGAACGTCGCCTCGCGAGCCAGTTTCAACTGTGGTGGGTCACTTGCCCGAAGAACGGTAAGCGCCGCGACAATAAGCAATCCGATGACGACGCCAAGCTGCTGAGCGCGTGTCATGACTTCTCGTCAGAACCCTTGTGCGAGTGGCTTTGCCATAAACCAGTCCGGCGAATGGAGCGGTCGCCATCGACCGTCCCACCAGTGGCACCATACGCCCCATTCTTGCGAGGGCACAATCATGCGCCTCTTATGACTGCTCGCAACAGCAGGCGACCATCGACTTCGAGTGGCAGCGTTACTTCATCAACTGAGGCACGGTCGTTTCAAATCGCATGTTCGGCAATCACCGCCAGGAACGCAGGGCCGTAGCGATCCAGCTTGGTCTCGCCAACACCTGGAACTCCTGCCATCTCCGCGCGCGAAGTGGGGCGGGCGGCGGCGAGTTCGATCAGCGTTCGGTCATGGAAAATCACGTAGGGCGGCAGATTTTGCGTCCGGGCGATTTCAATGCGCTTTTCCCGCAATGCCTGAAACAGAGCGCGGTCGGCGTCGGGCAGGGCGATCGATGTCTGGTTGCGGGAAACCTTTTCCCGCCCGGCGCGTGGCGGTGGCGGCACGCGCAGCATAAGCGTGGGCTTTTCGCGCAGGAACTGGCGCCCCGTCTCCGAGATCGCCAGCCCTCCATGGCCGGCCAGGTCGGCCTCGATCAGCCGCAGGGCCACCAACTGACGCAAGATCGCGCGCCAGGTGCGTTTGTCATGCTCCTTGCCAATACCGTAGGTGGAGATGCGGTCGTGACCAAAATCGGCGATGCGCTTGTCCTCTGCACCCAAGAGTACATCGACGATGTAGGCCTGGCCAAAGCGCTCTCCGGTCCGGTGAACGCAGGACAGAGCTTTTTGCGCAGCGATCGTTCCGTCGAACAGCCGTGGCGGCTCGGCACAGGTATCGCAATTGCCGCAGGGCTCGCAACTGTCGCCAAAGTAAGAAAGCAGCACCTGGCGACGACAGCCTGCAGTCTCGGCCAACCCAAGGAGTGCATCGAGCTTTTGCCGTTCCGTGCGCTTGCGCTGCTCGGGCGCGTCTGATTCCTCGATGAAGCGGCTGCGCAGCGCAATGTCTTCATAGCCATGCAGCATCAGGGCGTCGGAAGGCAGGCCGTCGCGTCCGGCGCGTCCGGTCTCCTGATAATAAGCCTCGATGCTGCCCGGCAGATCGATATGGGCGACGAAGCGTACATCCGGCTTGTCGATGCCCATGCCGAAGGCAATGGTGGCAACCATGATGACGGCTTCATCGTGTTGAAAACGCGCCTGGTTGGCCCCGCGCGCAGCCTTGTCCATACCGCCGTGATAGGGCAGCGCATCATGTCCTTGCGTGCAAAGCCAGGCGGCAGTCTCCTCCGTCTTTCGTTTCGACAGACAGTAGACGATGCCGCTTTCGCCCTCGTGCTCTTTCAGGAAACGCTTCAATTGCGCCCGCGGATTGTCTTTCTCCTGGATGGCATAGCGGATGTTAGGGCGGTCGAAGCCTGCGATGAACGCATCACTTTCCGCGATCTTGAGATGTGCCAGGATTTCGGCCCGCGTCGGGGCGTCAGCGGTCGCCGTCAGCGCCATTCGCGGTGTGTCGGGGAACAACGCGGCCAGCGTGTCGAGCTGGCGGTATGAGGGGCGGAAATCGTGTCCCCATTGCGACAGGCAATGCGCTTCGTCGATGGCGATCAGCGACAGGGGCACTTGGCCGAGACGCTCGAGGATGTCGCGCCGGAGGAGTGTTTCCGGGGCCACGTAAAGGATGTCCAGCGCACCGGAGGACACGTCCCGCCACAGCGCGCTTCGCTCGTCGCCTGGCAGGTCGGAGTTGAGTGCCGCTGCCTTGACCCCAGCCTGGCGCAAGGCAGCCACCTGATCGGCCATCAGAGCGATTAGCGGCGAGACGACGAGGCCCATGCCGGGTCGCGCCATGGCCGGAATCTGGTAGCACAGCGATTTTCCGCCGCCGGTCGGCATCAAGACGAAGGCGTTGTTGCCGGCCATCACATGGTCGACTATCTCCGCCTGAGGTCCTCGAAAGGCGTCGTAGCCGTAAACGGCTTTCAGGATATGTGTGGGATCAGCGGTCAAAACGGCCTGCGTTGGGAATCAGTAAATCCAATACCTCATAGCAGATTGTGAGGTGCCTGGCCTGTTGACGCGCGGCGACTGTAATGGGCCAAACCTGTTTTACACCAATTCCGTTCCGTTGAATTAAAGTTTTGGCACTCCTATCAATCGAGTGCCAGAGGGCCTATAAAGCTGATGCGGTTGCCCTATGCGCCGATCGCGGAAAGACTTCCAATGAAATTCCGGCCACTCCACGACCGCGTCGTCATTCGACGTGCGGAAGGCGATATCAAATCCAAAGGCGGGATCATCATTCCCGATAATGCGAAAGAAAAGCCCCAGGAAGGCGAAGTGATCGCCGTAGGCCCGGGCTCTCGCGACGAAAGCGGCAAGCTGATTCCACTCGATGTCAAAGCAGGCGACACTGTCCTGTTCGGCAAATGGTCGGGCACCGAGGTCAAGATCGACGGCGAGGATCTCCTGATCATGAAGGAGGCCGACGTCATGGGCATCGTCGAGAAGACTGTCGCGGTCAGCAAGGCCGCCTGACCGGTCGGTTTCCGATCCCGCAATCTCAAGACTGAACTGGACGAAAATCATGTCTGCCAAGGAAATCAAATTCTCCACCGACGCCCGCGACCGCATGTTGCGTGGCGTCGAAATCCTCAACAACGCCGTCAAGGTGACCCTCGGCCCAAAGGGCCGTAACGTCATCATCGACCGCTCCTATGGCGCGCCGCGCATCACCAAGGACGGTGTCACAGTCGCCAAGGAAATCGAGCTTTCCGACAAGTTCGAGAACATGGGCGCGCAGATGGTGCGCGAAGTGGCCTCGAAGACCAATGATCTGGCTGGCGATGGCACCACCACCGCAACCGTGCTTGCTGCCTCCATTCTGCGCGAAGGCGCGAAGCTCGTTGCTGCCGGCATGAACCCGATGGATCTCAAGCGCGGCATCGATCTTGCGGTGGTCGCCGTCGTCAAGGACATCCAGGCACGGGCCAAGAAGGTCAAATCTTCCGACGAGATCGCCCAGGTCGGCACCATTGCCGCCAATGGCGACGAAACGGTCGGCGCGATGATCGCCAAGGCGATGAAGAAGGTCGGCAATGAAGGCGTGATCACCGTCGAGGAAGCCAAGACCGCCGAGACCGAACTCGATGTCGTCGAAGGCATGCAGTTCGACCGTGGTTACCTGTCTCCCTATTTCGTCACCAATGCCGACAAGATGCGTGCCGAACTGGAAGACGCCTACATCCTCATTCATGAGAAGAAGCTCGGTAATCTGCAGGCTTTGCTGCCGATCCTCGAAGCGGTGGTGCAGAGCGGAAAGCCGCTTGTGATCATCTCCGAGGACGTTGAGGGTGAAGCGCTGGCGACCCTCGTGGTCAACAAGCTGCGCGGCGGCCTCAAGGTCGCTGCCGTCAAGGCTCCGGGCTTCGGCGATCGCCGCAAGTCCATGCTGGAGGACATTGCTATCCTCGCCGCTGGCCAGATGATTTCGGAAGACCTCGGCATCAAGCTGGAAAACGTCACGATCGACATGCTCGGTCGGGCCAAGCGCGTGCTCATTGAAAAGGACACCACGACGATAATCGATGGCGCCGGCGAAAAAACCGCGATTACCGCCCGTGTCCAGCAGATCAAGGCGCAGATCGAGGAAACCACCTCGGACTACGACAAGGAAAAGCTTCAGGAACGTCTGGCAAAGCTCGCAGGTGGTGTCGCGGTCATTCGCGTCGGCGGTGCAACCGAGACCGAGGTCAAGGAAAAGAAGGACCGTATCGACGATGCGCTGAACGCTACCCGAGCGGCGGTCGAAGAAGGCATCGTCGCTGGCGGCGGCGTGGCGCTTCTACGCGCCAAGGCATCGCTGACCGGGCTTACCGGCACGAACTCGGACGTTACGGCAGGCATTTCGATCGTGCTGAAAGCGCTTGAGGCCCCCATTAGGCAGATCGCCGAGAATGCCGGCGTCGAAGGCTCCGTCGTGGTTGGCAAACTAATGGATAGCAAAGATCCCAATCAAGGGTTCAATGCGCAGACGGACGCTTATGTCGATATGATCAAGGCGGGCATCGTCGACCCGGCCAAGGTGGTGCGAACGGCTTTGCAGGACGCCGGCTCCATCGCAGCCTTGCTGATCACCGCCGAGGCCATGATCACCGACGCTCCTGCGAAGGATTCCGCCCCATCGATGGCTGCCAACGGCGGCGGCATGGGTGGCATGGGATACTAAGTATGCCCGAACCGTTCGGCCGACGCGGCCGAACGCCGGAACGAAAACAACAATCGGCAGGGAGAATTTCAATGGCTATACAGGGCAGCAATAGTTCGATCGCGCAGCGTTTCGAAAGCTATCAACCGTCAAAGTCGATCCTTGTGTGGGCCTGCGTTGCCACGGCGGTCGCTACGATGATCATCGGATTCAGCTGGGGCGGCTGGGTGACGGGCGGCACTTCGCGAAGTGCTGCAACCACCGCAAGCGACATTGCGCGCGGAGAACTGGCATCCGCTGTTTGCGTCGAGAAATTCAGAGCTGGGGCTGATGCTTCACAGCGCATCACCGCTTTCAAAGCCCTGACCGATTCCTACAAGAAGCGGCAGTTCGTGGAAGAGGGCGGATGGGCGACCATGCCGGGACAGACATCGCCTGACAGGCTCGGCGCGCAGGGTTGTGCGACCGTTCTAGCAACCTGAGGTTACGATAAAAGTTCGATGACAGCCGGGAGCCTGGCTCCCGGCTGTCTATCTCCCTTCGTCAAAGCAAGGAGACCACGAAATGATCGTCTTCACACCGAAAACCAAGTCGACGCCTGAAGTCAAAGAAACCGAGGAAAACCGTTTCGAACGCGTTCGCAAGGCCGCCGCGGAAAAGCGCCGAAAGGCGGATACCGACAGCGCACCCAAGACGACTGAGGATAAGCGGCTTCTCTGACGAGGCTGATTCCAAAGCAACTCATTCGATGTGAGTTTTCACTTGGCCGGCGACGACGCGGCTGCGCTGCCTACTTCAGAATTCTGTTTGTCATCAGCCATTTCACGGAGCGAGGCCATCCATAGTTCGCACCCATGCGAAGGTCGGTAAAGCTCTCCGAAACAGGTTTCCCGGTTTCCGCGTCGAGGATGCGAATGAACATCGTATGCTCTGTTCGGTTGACGCGTGTCACGACACCCAGCAAGGCCAGGGCCGCGCCGTGCCCTTTGGCAATCTGGCTTTCACAGCCACCGCAGTTGCGCAAACCATACTGCGGCGCAGGCTGCTTTTCCGCCGCAGGCACGTCAATTATGGTAAAACGTCCGGACTGGGAGAGCATGTCCTTCGCAACTTGCGCCGACTCGGAAAGATAGCGCCTGTCGTGTTCATCCGGAGGAATTATCCCCGCTCCGGCGCTCTTGTCCTCCAGTTCGAAAGGAAACACCTCGATGGACATCGGCTTTGGTTGTTGAGCGTGCGCAAATGAGCAGATACCTGCAAGCAGCATCGTCACGACGGTCACTGTGCGAAGGCGCATGATAGTCCTCCCGTCAATGTGGCGGCTATCCTACACCACTCGGCCACTCAAATCACGACCCGTTTGCGACGGTATCCGCTAACCGCCCCTGATCGAGGAGCGCCAGATAAGGTCGGCATGGAGCCTGACGCTTTGTCGGGCAATTGCCGGGTCCGCTTCGTCCAACCAGGTCACCGCCTCGCGCGCGATCGCCTCGACGGGCTGGGAAAAAGTCGTTAGCTGATAAGAAGACCAGGAAGCCTGTGCGATATCGTCGAAACCGGCGATGCAGAGTTGATCTGGAACGCTTATCGAAAACTGGTGCCGGGCAGTGTCCATGAACCCGCAGGCAAGCAGGTCCGTCGCGCAGAACACCGCGTCCGGCCGCTCGCGCCGCGTTAGAAGCCGCTGGGCCAATATCTTGCCGCTCTCGTAGCCTGTAGGCCCGAAACGCTCCACGACGACGTCGATGCCAAGCGCCTTGGCCGCCGCGATGAAACCACGCTCCCGCGCCATTAGGCTTGGCGTTCCGGCTTCCGAATTGGCAAAGGCCATTCTTTGGCAGCCGGCTCGCACGAAGGCGGTCAGAACCCGGCTGGCGGACTCGGCATCGTCTAGGTTGATCCTGAGCGGGCCTTCCTGTTCGTCGTCACGGTTGATGAGTACAAGCCGCTGTCCATTCTTGAGGCAAAGCTGGGTTATCGACTTGTCCGGCATTCCCGACAGAATGATGGAGGCGTCGGCCCGATACCGGATCGCCTGCCGGAGCGCGAGATCGACGCTGCCGTCGGAACGATCCGTATTGACCAGCATCGCGATCTTGCCCGCATCCTGCAACTGCTGCGTCAGGGCGCGGATCAGGTTCGAGCGGTAGGGCGTGCCCATGTCTGAGACGATAAGGCAGACGATGCCGCTTTCGTTGCGCATCAGCCCACGCGCCAGATGATTGACGTGATAGCCCAGGGCTTCGGAGGCCTCAAGCACCTTGCGGCGGGTCTCCGGCGAGACGCTGGCACCATGCGTGAAGGTGCGCGAAACCGCTGAACGGGAAACGCCCGCGCGCTCCGCAACCTCCTGAGCGCTGACGAAAACCTTTTGCGACACGATGAGCTCAATCCCTCCGAAACTGCACCGAGAAGTGCACCACTTTGCAATGGCGTGCAAGTCGCCGTATTCTCTGCTGTGCCAGTTTTTATTATAAATTTGTTGACACTCTAAGTCCGGTCATGCAGCATTTGCACACGCTTGCAAAGAGCGGCCGGCGTGGAGGCGCCGGTACAACCGGGAGGAAATCATGGGTTCGGTTAAACTGGGCGCAGCAGTCCTTGCTGCGGGTGCTTCTCTATTTGCCTTTGCTGCGCAGGCCGAAGGCAACCTCAATCTCATATGCTCGGCGGACGTCGTCATCTGCGAACAGATGAAGGGCGATTTCGAAAAACAGTCCGGCATTTCGGTCAACATGGTTCGCCTGTCGTCCGGCGAAACCTACGCCAAGATCCGCGCCGAAGCGCGCAATCCCAAGACCGATATCTGGTGGGCGGGCACGGGCGATCCGCATCTGCAGGCAGCGTCTGAAGGCCTGACGCTTGAATACAAGTCGCCGATGCTCGACCAGCTGCAGGATTGGGCCGTGAAGCAGGCCGAAAGCGCGGAGTATCGAACTGTCGGTGTCTACGCCGGCGCGCTCGGTTGGGGCTACAACAGCGAGCTCCTGAAGACGAAGAACCTTAGGGAACCCAAGTGCTGGGCAGATCTGCTCGATCCAGCGTGGAAGGGCGAGATCCAGATGGCCAATCCCAACTCGTCGGGAACGGCCTATACGGCGCTTGCATCGCTGGTCCAGATCATGGGCGAGGAACAGGCTTACGACTATCTGAAGAAGCTCAACGCCAACATATCGCAATATACGAAGTCGGGCTCCGCGCCGGTCAAGGCCGCAGCGCGCGGCGAGACGACGGTCGGCATCGTCTTCATGCACGACGCCGTTTCGATGACCGTCGAGGGTTTTCCGGTGAAATCCGTAGCACCCTGCGAGGGCACCGGCTACGAGATCGGCTCCATGTCGATCATCAAGGGCGCAAAGAACCTCGACAACGCCAAGAAATGGTACGATTGGGCGCTGACTGCCGAAGTCCAGTCCCGCATGAAGGACGCCAAGTCGTTCCAGCTTCCGTCCAACAAGAATGCCGAGGTGCCGAAGGAGGCGCCGCGGTTCGAGGACATCAAGCTGATCGACTATGACTTCAAGACATATGGCGATCCGGCAAAGCGCAAGGAATTGCTCGAGCGCTGGGATCGGGAAATCGGCGCCAACGCCAATTGACGTGACCCTCGTTGCAGCGCGCCCGGCCTAATTTTTCCTGGCCGGTCGCGTTCATCCTTCCATCCAAAGCTCCGGGCGGCCGGGGGCCTTGAGTCTTGCCCATGGAACATCGCAATCGCCGGCTCGATATCGTTCTCCTGCTGGGCGCCGTCGCGTTCTTAATACTGCCCTGGTACAGGATCGACGGCGGCTTCTACGGCTTCAGCTGGCTGGCGAATTTTCCGGGCGACCCGGCCGTCTCTCCCGCAATCCTGCAGACGACCATGCACGGGCGTCCATGGCTGGGGATCGCAGCGCTTTTGCTGGGGCTTGCGCTCGCTGCCCGCTTCATCGGCGATCCGATGCGGCGCGGTACTCTCCTTGCCTGGGCCGGTGCGCTCGGGGTCGTCTTTCTGACGGTGCAGGGATTGGCCGTCGGGTTCTCCGGCTGGACCTGGGCGATAAGCGAGACCCTGTTCGGCGCACTGGCGGACGGTCAACCATCCATGGGCGCCGGCGCGGTGCTGTTGGCGCTCGCCTTTGCGCTGATATTCTCCTTTGGCTTGGCGGAGCGCGGCGTCATGCGGGGCGACGCGTTCGTGGTCAGCGCGATTGCGCTGTTGATTTTCTTAGTCGCCGTTTTCGTCTTCTATCCCGTCGGAAGCATGCTGGTCGGCGCCTTCCAGGACTTCGACGGTTCTTTCAATCCGGACGGTTTCACCCGCAACATCTCCGATCCCTCGATCTGGAGCATTGGCTGCTTAACCGGTGGCGGCCGGTGCGGCGTAGCGCTCAGAACCTTCTGGCTGGCGGTCATGACCGCCGGAGCCTCGACCTTGCTGGGCCTGGCATTTGCGCTGGTCGCGACGCGTACCGGCTTTCGCTACAAGAAGGGGCTTCGGCTTCTCACGGTGCTCCCGATCATCACGCCTCCCTTCGTCGTCGGCCTGGCTTTGACCCTACTGTTCGGCCGCTCGGGCGTGGCAACGCAGGCGATATCGGAACTTTTCGGGATCGAGCCCGGCCGCTGGCTTTACGGCCTCACCGGTATCTGGATCGCGCAGGTTCTTTCCTTCACGCCCATTTCGTTTCTCGTGCTGATCGGTGTGGTCGAGGGCGTCAGCCCGTCGATGGAGGAGGCTTCGCAGACCCTGCGCGCCGACCGCTGGCGCACCTTCTGGCATGTGTCGCTGCCGCTGATGAAGCCCGGTCTGGCGAATGCCTTTCTCATCGGGTTCATCGAGAGCATGGCCGATTTCGGCAATCCGCTGGTGCTGGGCGGCAGTCACGGCGTGCTGTCGACGGAAATCTTCTTTGCCGTGGTCGGCTCCCAGAACGATCCGTCCCGCGCCGCAGTGCTTGCGATCATTCTGCTTTGCTTCACGCTTTCGGCTTTCCTCGCCCAGCGGTTCTGGCTGTCTGGCAAGAACTTCGCGACCGTCACCGGCAAGGGCGACTCCGGCGCGCATATCGCGCTGCCACGCTCCCTTTCCATTGGCGTCTATGCGCTGGTCATTCCCTGGGCGATCTTCACAGTGGTGGTCTACGCGATGATCCTCGTCGGCGGCTTCGTGAAGACCTGGGGCCTCGACAATTCGCTGACGCTACAGCACTACAAACGCGCCTTCTCCATCGGCACGCGTGACGGCTCGATAGCCTGGACCGGCGTCGCCTGGAACTCCTTCTGGACCACGATGGAGATCGCGCTCATTTCAGCGCCGATCACCGCGGCTGTCGGCCTGCTCACCGCCTATCTGATCGTTCGCCAGAAATTTGCCGGGCGCTCGGTGTTCGAGTTCGCCCTGATGATGAGTTTCGCGATACCGGGAACGGTCATCGGCATCAGCTACATCATGGCCTTCAACCTGCCGCCGCTCGAGATGACCGGCACGGCGATGATACTGATCGCCTGCTTCGTCTTCCGCAACATGCCGGTCGGCGTGCGCGGCGGCGTTGCGGCGATGAGCCAGTTGGACAAGAGCCTCGACGAGGCGTCGCTGACCTTGCGTGCCGACAGTTTCCGCACCATCCGCAAGGTGATCCTGCCGCTGCTGCGCCCTGCGATCACCGCCGCACTGGTCTATTCCTTCGTGCGCGCGATCACCTCGATAAGCGCGGTCATTTTTCTCGTCAGCGCCGAATACAATATGGCGACCTCCTACATCGTCGGTCTGGTTGAAAACGGCGAATACGGCGTCGCCATCGCCTATTCCTCCATGCTGATCCTGGTGATGCTCGTCGTGATTGCCGGCTTCCAGCTTCTGGTCGGCGAGCGGAGATTGCGGCGCGAAAACCGCATCGCCCTTCCGGTATCCCTTCATGAGGAGAAGACGGTATGAGCATCGAGGCCCCTGGTTCGGTCGTCTTCCGCAACGTCCGCAAGGATTTCGGCAGCTTCACCGCCATTCACGACCTGTCGTTGACCATAGAACCCGGAACGCTGGTGACACTGCTGGGGCCATCGGGTTGCGGCAAGACCACGACGCTGCGCATGCTGGCAGGGTTGGAGCATCCGACTGCCGGCAAAATTCTCATCGGCGGCAAGGATGTGACCATGCTGCCGGCCAATGAGCGCGACGTCTCGATGGTCTTCCAGTCCTACGCGCTGTTTCCGCATATGACCGCCCTGGACAATGTCGCCTACGGCCTCGAATCCTCCGGGTTGAAGCGCAAGGAAGCGCGTGAGCGCGCCGAAGAGGGGCTCACGCTCGTCGGCCTCGGCGGAATGGGCAAGCGGCTTCCGGCCGAGCTTTCGGGCGGGCAGCAGCAGCGCGTGGCGGTTGCTCGAGCGCTGGTTCTCGAACCGCAGGTGCTGCTCCTCGACGAGCCACTTTCCAACCTCGATGCGCGCCTGCGCCGGCGCGTGCGCACGGAAATCCGCGAGTTGCAGCAGCGTCTCGGCTTCACCGCAGTCTATGTCACCCACGATCAGGACGAAGCGCTTGCGGTCTCTGACCGGATCATCGTGATGAAGGACGGCGTCATAGCGCAACAGGGCGCGCCCCGCGAACTCTATGAGGCGCCGACTTCTGCCTTCATCGCGGATTTCATGGGCGAGGCAAATGTCGTCGCCTGCGATGTCATCGATGTCGGCAATGGTGCCGCGACAATTCGCGTCGAGGCACTGACGCACAGCGTGCCGGGGCGCGATGCAAGGCCGGGGCCGGCAAAGCTAGCAGTGCGCCCCAATGCGATCACGCTCGAACCTTCTGCCGAAGGCGCCTTCTCCGGTCAGATTACGCACGCCGCCTATCTCGGCGACCATGTCGAATATGAGGTGAAGACGGCTGCCGGCACGCTCTTCGTGGTCGATCCCGCTGTGGAGCGGCCGCTGACGCCGGCAACCCGGGTTGCGATCGGCTTCAAGGAACGTGGCGTCGCGATCATCAGCAGCTGAACCACCTGAACATCCATGAAATTGAGGGTAGAACCATGACGTCGCACGTCGTATCCGGGCTCGAGGGCCGGCTGGCACTGGCCGAAACAATGGCAAGGGAGGCCGGCGCCGTGGCGCTGGACTATTTCAAGAATCGCGAAACGCTGGTGGTGGAGACCAAGCGCGATCCGCAGGATGTGGTGTCGGTCGCCGATCGCGAGGTGGAAGTGTTGATCCGCACCCGCATCGCCGAAGCCTATCCCGACGACGGGGTGCTGGGCGAGGAATACGGGCTCGACAAGGGCCGTTCCGGCTTTACCTGGGCCATCGACCCGATCGACGGCACGAGCCCCTTCGTCAACGGCATGCCGAACTGGTGCGTTTCCATCGGCCTGATCCATCAAGGCGAACCGGTGGTCGGCGTGATTTCAGCGCCTTGCCACGACGAGCTCTATGCCGCAGCCCTTGGGCTCGGCGCGCGGCTGAACGGCAAGACCCTGTCACTGGACGCTTCGCGCACCATCCGCAACGCCGTCACGGGTATCGGCGCCAACAATCACGTCAAGCCCTCGGAAGTGGCCAGGATCGTCGAGAACCTGCTCGAAGAAGGTGGTAATTTCATCCGCAACGGGTCGGGCGCCCTGATGCTTGCCTATGTCGCGGCGGGCCGTCTGGTCGGATATTATGAACCCTACATGCATGCCTGGGACTGCCTCGCCGGCTATTGCCTGGTGAAGGAAGCGGGTGGCTGGTTCCTGCCTTTCCCTGTGGATGGTGATGGCCTGACCAAAGGAGCGCCGGTTCTGGCGGCCGCACCCGGCGCTATCGATGATTTGAAGAGAGTGGCAAGGATTTGATTTCCATGACGTCTCGCAATTCTGTTGCGCAGACACGAAAATCCATGCCGAGTATTGATTAGGCCGCGAGGCTGCCGGTGCGTTTGGAGAGGTTGATCGCCACATAATCCGGTCCACGACATCGCTCCGTGACACGGCCGGGATGAGCATTTCCTTGCCGTTGTCATGCTTGAACCACCCGTAAACAACGACACATTTTCCCGGAAATCGGCAGAGTAGTTTGCGGTTTTAGCGGCTTATCGTTTCGAGGTGCGTCGATGCGACACTTTCCGCTATCCGCCGGCGCCCATCTGCGCGAAATGCCTTTCGATGGAGGCGGAATGGAAGGCGGTTTCGGGCAGGGGCAAGATCGTGTCATGGGTGGTCTTCCACCGGAAATATTTCGACGATTTTCCACCACCCTACAATGCGACCACCGTGCGGCTGGAAGAGGGGCCGTTGATCGTGACGAACCTCACCGGGCCGGAGCCCGAGGGAAGCTGGATCGGACGGTCGGTAGCGCTTGAATATGTCGATCATGACGGGCGCAAGCAGCATGCCGCCAGGATCGTTGACTGAGTAGCCATAATTGTAGATTTGGAGCCCAACTCCAGGAGTGCCGAAACCATGTTCGAGCAGGAAGTTCTGATCAGCACGCATCACGGCAAAATGCCGGCCTTTGTCGTTTGTCCGCATGAGGACGGACAGTGGCCGACCGTCATTTTCTACATGGATGCGCCGGGCATACGCCCCCGAGCTGTGGAACATGGCGCGCAAGATCGCCAAACAGGGTTATTTCGTCGTGCTGCCGGACCTCGATTACCGTATCGGCACCGTGCGCTTCGACCTGCCGCGGCGCGAGGAGGCGCGTTCCATCATCGCGTCAGGAGGCTATCTTGATTTACGATTTCTGTGTGATCGGCGGCGGCATCGTCGGGCTTGCCACCGCCAGGGAGCTGCTGGCGCTTCGCCCGCAGGCCAGCCTGCTTCTCATCGAGAAGGAAGATACGGTCGGCAAGCACCAGACAGGGCACAATAGCGGCGTGATCCATGCCGGCATCTATTATACGCCCGGCAGTCTCAAGGCTCGGCTCTGTATCGAGGGCGCGCGCGCGACCAAGGAGTTCTGCGACGAGCATGCGATACGCTACGACACCTGCGGCAAGCTGATCGTCGCCACCAACGCGCTCGAAATGACCCGCGCCGATGCGCTGTATGAACGGGCAACCTCGAACGGTCTCAGCCTGCGGCGGGTGGGAGAAGGCGAGCTGAAGGAGCTGGAGCCGCATATCGCCGGCGTCGGCGCTTTGCTCAGCCCGGAAACGGCAATCGTCGACTATCGCGAAATTTGCCGGAAAATGCTGTCTCTTCTGCAGGCTGCCGGCGCGACCATCCATTTCGGCAGAGCGGTGGACCGGATCAAGGAGACCGGCTCCGTCGTCGAGATCGGTTCGAAGGGTGAGACGTGGCAGACGCGTCAGCTTGTCTGCTGCGCCGGACTCCAGTCGGACCGGCTGGCACGCATGGCAGGCGCGGATATCGCCTACAAGATCGTGCCGTTTCGCGGCGAATATTTCCAATTGCCGCCCCGGCTCAACCGGATCGTGAACCACCTCATCTATCCGGTGCCTGACCCCGATCTGCCATTCCTCGGAATCCACCTCACGCGCATGATCGATGGATCGGTGACGCTCGGCCCCAATGCAGTGCTCGGCCTGTCCCGCGAGGGCTATCCAAAATTTTCCATCAATGCCCGCGACGCCGTTGGGATGCTAACCTTCCCCGGCTTCTGGAAGCTCGTGGCACGGCATCGAAGCCATGCGATTCACGAGCTCGCCAATTCACTTTCGAAGCGCGGTTATCTGGAAGAGTGTAGAAAATATTGTCCAGAGCTTGAGCTTGCGGACCTGATGCCTTACCCCGCCGGTATCCGTGCGCAGGCGGTTACGTCATCCGGCGAGGCCGTGCACGATTTCCTGTTTGCTGAAACAGCGCGCAGCCTCCATGTCGGCAATGCGCCTTCGCCTGCTGCGACGTCGGCCATTCCGATCGGGCGAATGATCGCTTCCAAGTGTATCGAGCGCAGAGACGCAAGTCAGGCGGCAGCCGCGGTCCCGCCGACGATATAGCCGAAGGTCAGCGCGGGGCCGAGCGTGATGCCGGGGCCGGGATAAGAGCCTGACATGATCGAATTTATGTCATTGCCACAGGCATAGAGGCCGGGAATGACACGGCCATCCTGCTGCTTGACCTCACCCTTGGCGGTTATATCCAGGCCCATCGTCGTGCCAATGTCGCCGGGGAAAATCTCGATCGCGTAGAACGGCGCTTCAAGCGGCCTGACGCAGGGGTTCGGTTTGTTCTCGGCGTCGCCGAGATAGCGCTGATAGCTTGTCGTGCCCTTGCCGAATTGCGGATCCTCGCCGCCTGCCGCAGCGGCGTTGACGGCTGCCATCGTCCGCTCTAGTTGCGCGGCGTCGATGCCGCATTCGCGAGCAAGGTGTCCAAGAGTTGCGCCGCGCTTGAGGTAGCCGCTTTTCAGATGCCTCCCGATCGTGGACGGGAAGGCATGTACGGCACCCAGTCCGTACCGACGCAATGCGCGATGATCGGCAATCAGCCATGCCGATTTCTGGCCTTCCTCCAAAAGCGTGGCAATGAGACCCTGGACGAAATCATGATAGCTTGACGCCTCATTGACGAAGCGGCGCCCGTCATGCCCGACCGCGATGACCCCGGGCTTGGCGCGATCGAGGAAGAGGTGCGGGAAGGGTCGCTTCGATCCGTCCGGATTAGGGAGAAGCGAAACCGGCGTCCAGAAGCCGCCATTGGTGTTTGTCTCGACGAAGGCTGCGCCTACCGCTTCGGCCGTGGTAATCGCGCCGCCGGTTCCCGCCGAAGGTGACATGGAGTAGTGGGGCAGGCCCTTGCGGACATGTTCGAAATGCTGCTTGCGCCGCGTCGTATCATGCGGAAAGCCGCCGGCGGCAAGCACCACACCTCGCGTAGCCGAAACACGAACGATGCCGCGTGGGCCATCGATTTCAGCGCCGGTGATGCGGCCGCTGGCGTCCTGGACAAGCTTTACCAACTCATGACCGGTGAAAAGAGGGATGCCGAGTTCAAAAACGGTTTCGGCAAGGCGTCCGGCTACCGCTCCACCCATGACCAGGCGCGTGTTGCGACCCCAGGTAAGCCGGTCGCGAATGTAGCGAAGGACCGTCTTCGTCGCATAGGCCGCGGACTTGGCAGAGCGAGTCAGGCGCAGGAAATGATAGATGTCCGGCCTGCCGAGCGGCAACCCTCCCAAAATGGTGAAATCGGCAATGGGCGGGCGCATGCGATGGAGGTTTTCGCCAAGCCGGCGTCCGTCATAGTCATACGCGTCGAGCACACGGCCGCCCTCTGTCGCACCATCCGCATCGGGATGATAGTCCGGCGAGACAGGCCGGTGAGACATCTTCAATGCCGTCTTGTTATGGAAGAAGTCGATCGCTTCCGGCCCCTTTTCGAGAAAGGCCTCGACCAGCTCGGCATTGAAATGGTTGCCTGTTTCATTCCGGATGTAGGTTCTCGCCGCCTCGCGGCTGTCAGGCATCCCGGCAGCCAGCATCAGCGGATTGCAGGGAACCCAGATGGCGCCGCCCGACACGGCGGTCGATCCGCCGAAGACATCGGCCTTTTCGATGATAACCGGGTTGAGCCCATGATGCTTGGCGCAAATCGCGGCGGCCATTCCCGCGGCGCCGGATCCGATCACCAACAGGTCACACGATGCGGGCAGGTCAGGAATTGGCATGGATAGGCTCTTCGCGTGGATAGCGTCCCATGGCCCAGCCGCCATCGACGGCCAACACCTGCCCGGTGATGAAACTGGCCTCGTCGGAAGCCAGGAAGCGCACGGCACGTGCCACATCTTCCGGCGTGCCGACGCGGCGCAGCGGCGCGCCGTCGATCATCACATGGCGTCGCCAAGTCTCGGTCCGGATGCGCTCGGCGGTAAGCGGCGTCTCGATCAGGCCCGGCGCCACGGCGTTGACCCGGATGCCCGAGGGACCGAAATCGGTCGCCATCTGCCGCGTCAGCCCAATCACGGCGGCCTTGGAGGTGGAATAGCCGCAACTGTTGAAGGCGCCGATCTGCCCGAAAATCGAGGCGGTGTTGACGATGGCGCCGCTGCCCTTTTTCATCATGATGCCCACGGCCCAGCGCGACAGCCGGAACAGGCCCAGCACGTTGATCTGAAAATAGCGCTCGAAATCTTCGTCGGAGGTGCCAAGAGCATTGGCACCGCGCGCTATGCCCGCATTGTTGATCAGCACATCGAGTGAAAGCCCGGCCTTGTCGATCGCGGCTGAAATCGCATCGGGCAGTGCCGGGTCGGTCACGTCGCCAATCACGGGAATGACACGACCATTGGCGGTGGCCAGTGCTGCGATGCCTGCGGGTTCGCGGTCCACGGCCACGACGTAAGCGCCGGCGAGGAGGAAGGCTTCGGCAATGGCCAGGCCGATGCCTTGGCCCGCGCCGGTTACGACGACGGTCTTGCCGTCCATGGTCGAAGGTTGAAGCGTCATGACGTCCTCTTCTTAGAATGCGGCAGTGCCGCCCACCGAGCGGCCGCCGTCGACGATCAGAACCTGTCCGGTGACGTATTCGGCGAGCGGGCTTGCGAAAAAGGCGGCCGCATGGGCGATGTGCTCGGGTTTGCCAAGCTTTCCGGTCGGCTGCTGGGCACGCATCTCGTCCAGCCCGTCGGGCCGTTCCAAGAGCATGTCGGTTTCGATCACGCCGGGCGCGATGGCGTTGACGGTGATCTGCCGCCCCGCCAGTTCCAGAGCCAGCGCCTTGGTGAAGCCGGCGACGCCTGCCTTGGAAGCGACGTAGTGGGCATAGTGGCGCGCGCCGAAAGCCGCGCGCGAGGCAAGATTGATGATCCGTCCGCCCTCGGGCAGCACGCGCGCCGCCTGCTGGCATAGGGTGAACATGGCGATCAGATTGACCTCGTACATCCCGCGGAAGTCATCCGCCGTCAGCGTGTCGAAGGGAATGACGTTGAAGATGCCGGCGTTGTTGACCAGCACCCGCAGGTTCGTCGCTCCGTCTATCAGCGCCTGCGTGGCGATTGGATCGGTGATATCCAGCACTACTGCCCGCGCCTCGTGCCCGTTGTCCTGCAACTGCCGGACGGTTTCCGCCGCCGGGGCGGCAGCGCGGTCGGCGACGATGATGGCATAGCCGTCGGAAGCCAGGCGGTGGGCGATGGCGCGGCCGATGCCGGACCCCGCGCCGGTAACGATGGCGGTGGGAAGAGACTGCGAAGACATTGGATCACTCTGGTTGATAGACGGGCCGTGCCGCGGACGCGGCCCGAAAAAGAGGGGGAAAGCCGGCGCGGCATGATCCCGCGCCGGCCGAAGGCTCAGTTAAGCCCGAAGGTATTTTCGTCGAGCTTGGAATAGATCTGCTCATTCACCAGTTTGGCCAGCGCCTGAGGATCGTTGCGGTCGATCCCGTCAAGCAGCCCGGACCATTTGGTCGTCAGATCGATATACTGCTTGATGATCGGGCTCGGGTCGGCAATGCCGCGCGCATCCATCGTGCGCTTGGCCAGACCGGCAAGCATTCCGTCCTGGAACTCTTTCAGCTTGGCTTCCATCGCCGGATCGGGATCCATGATCGCGATGCCGCGCTCGGCAGAGCCCTTCAGGGCCGATTCCACGCCCTGATGATAGGCCACCTGTGCTCGCGCCAGCGCAAGGCCAGTCAGGTCGAGGATCGCGCGCCGGTCTTTCGGGGCAAGCCCTGCCCAGAAGTCCTTGTTGTAGACATAGGTCGCGCCCAGCGAAGAGCCCTGAGGGAGCCGGTTTACGACTTTCGCGATTTCCCAGAATTTGTAGCCGAATTCGAGGTTTGTCGGATCAGACAGGGTGCAATCGAGCGAGCCGCGTTCCAGCCCGGTATAGACATCGGTCATTGGCACGGCGACAGGGGTCGCGCCAAGGAAGGCGATCCATTCGTTCTGCGCGGTTCCCGCCGTGCGGATTTTCAGCCCGCGGACCGAAGCCGGATCCGAAATCGGCTTCATGCAGAAAAAGTTGTAGATCGGCGTCGAATAGCCGCCCACGAACACGGTGTTGTGCTTGCCGTATTCCGCGACCAGCTCCGGATTCATCAGCCCGATCTCGGTCAGCGCGAAAGCGGCGGCGTAATCGTCCCTGGTCAGAAAGGCGAGGTCGTTGATCAGGCCCGACAAGGGCAGTTCCGATGGTGTGTAGGAGGCGGCGACGATACCCAGTTGCGCAACGCCGTCACCGACGGCCTGCAATGTTGTCGGCGCCGGCACCAGCGAACCCGAGGAATAGATCTCGAACTTTACATCGCCACCGGTTGCCTCGGTGATTTCCTTGACGAAGGGTTCGTAGGCTACGCCGTTCAGGATATGCGAAGGCGCCATCCAGTTGGTCGCCTGATAGTCGGTAGCCATCGCGGCCGTTACCATCAGCGGCACTGCCGCGACGGTCATTAGAACTCGTTTCATTTTTCTCTCTCCCATGTTTGCGCTTTCCGCGCAGTTGACAATCTGTGCGAGTGCTAATCGGTGCGCAGACCCCGTTGCAAAGCGACTACCTGCCCATCATTCCCGGCAGCCAAAGGCTGATCTGTGGGAAGGCAATCAGCGCGGCGAGCACGAACAGGTCGACGACGATGAACCAGGTCACGCCTGCGAATATCTGGTTGAGCGTCACCCTGTCGCCGAGCGCCGATTTGATGACGAATACATTCATGCCCACAGGCGGGCTGATCAGCCCGATCGTCATCAGCTTGATCACCAGGATGCCGAACCAGGTAAGGTCGACCCCGTGGCTGTTGAGCAGTGGCACCAGTACCGGCATGGTGAGCAGCATGATGGAGATTTCCTCCATGAACGTGCCCATCACCACCAGGATGATGCAAACAAGGATGACGATGGTCATCGTCTCGTAGCCGTCGAAGAACCCCATCACCCAGGTCGGTATGGTGGCTAGCGCCACGAAGCGGGCAAAGAGTGCCGCTCCCAGAACAATCATGAAAATGGCCGACGTACCCGAGGCGGTATCGACGAGTGCTCGCTTCAGCATTGGAGCATTCAGCTTGCCGCGGACCGCCGCGATCACGCAGGCCAGAAAAGCCCCGACAGCACCCGATTCCGTTGCGGTGAAAGCGCCGGTGAAGATGCCGCCCATGACCACGAAAGTGACCACCGGCAGCGGCCAGGCATCGCGGATGAGAGCCCATTTCTCGGCGGCCGAGGTCGTGTCGACATAGCGCGGCGCAAGGTTGGGGTTGAGCATGCAGCGCACGGTGATCATCACGATAAAGGCTATGGCGGTCAGGATGCCCGGCACTACGCCCGCTATGAAAAGCGTGTTGATCGAACTGTCGACCAGCAGGCAGTAGACGATCATCAGCACCGAGGGTGGTATCAGTGCCGCAAGCGTTCCGGCTGCTGCCACGGAGCCGGTTGCCAGGCCGGGATTGTATTTGCTGTTCAGCATCTCCGGGATGGCGATGCGCGAGAAGGCTGCGGACGTTGCTACGCTCGAGCCGCTTGCCGCGCCGAAAAGCGCGGACGCAAAGACCGTTGAAGAGGCAAGACCGCCGGGGATTCGTGCAAGGAAAATGCGCGCCGCGCCGAACAGGCCACGCGTCAGCCCGGCTTCGACCGCCACGAACCCCATGAAGAGGAACATCGGAATGGCGGAAAGATTCCAGTCGCCGATAAGATTGAACGGGATTGCCTTCGATATGCCGATGGCGGCGCCGAGGCCCATCATTGCCCAGATGCCGAAGAAGGCGGTCGCGCCCATGGCGACGCCGATCGGTACACGAATGCCGATCAGCGCGAGGATGGCGAAGATGCCGACGAAGCCGATCTCAAGACGTTCCATGTCGGTTTCCCCTCAAATCTCGACGGCGGAATGGGTGGTTGTCATGCGGTTGCGCTCTCCCATGAACACGCGCATGACAAGCACGACAACGACGAGGCAGAAGCCGAATGGGAGAAGGAATTTGGCGGGCCAGGTGGTGATGCGCCAAATGCCGTCAACGGATTCATTGACCTTGTAGGCGTGTTTTGCCACGCCCCAGGAAAACCACGCCAGCACGCTGTAATAGACCGCCGAGACGATGTCGGCGAGGATCAGCATGACCTTCTGCGCCCGCTCCGGAACCTTCTCGTAGATCACCTCGACGACGATCGAGCCGCCCGACAACTCGACCCAGGCGAGGGGCAGAAACACGGCGCCGATCATGTAGTAGGCGGCAACGACTTCGGCCGTGCCCGGCAGGGGGGCGCTAAAGAGATATTTGCCCAGAACGTCGATCATGACGTGGAACATCATCAGCAGCACGGCGAGCCCCGCGAGCCAGGCCAGCAGCCGAGTAAGCCTTTCGACGAGTTTTACCATTGTTTCCTCCCCTGCTTTTGGTGCCCTATTGCATCCTGTAGCCGCCGTTGACGTCGATGACGGCGCCGGTGATGTAGTCGGCATCCGGGCCAAGCAGGAACGAGACGGCGCCGGCAACCTCCTGCGGCGTGCCGATGCGCTGCAGCGGGATATTCGCCGCCGCCGTCGCATCGTTTTCCGGCGGCAGCGACTGCCGCAGCATCGGCGCATCGATCAGTCCGGGAGCAATGGCATTCACGGTCACGCCAAGCGATGCCGCTTCGCGCGCACCCGCCTTGATGAGCCCAAGGACGGCGCTCTTCGAAGCGATGTAGGCCGAGCTGGAGCGATAGCCGCCGAGCTGTGCTGCCACAGAACTGAAGCCGACGAAGCGGCCATTCTCGATCTGTCGGCGACTGGCGCTGCGCAGAAATTCGCGCAGCAGCAGGAAGGTGCCTGTGGAATTGACGGCGTGCGTGAGTTCCCAGTCCTTGAGCGTAATCTCGGTGAGGGGCGGCCGCTCGCCATTGGCAGCGAAGAGCAGGATACCGGCGGCTGCCACGACCTTGTCGACAGGGGTGCCGTGCTTTTCGGCCTCAGCGAAGGCTGCAGCCACCGCCTGCTCGCTCGTCACGTCGAGGACAATGGCGCGGTGACCGGCGCCGGGGAGACCTTCGATGGCGGCTTCTGCCGTCGCCTTTGACAGGTCCGCGGCCAACACCGCGTAACCGTCTTGCGCCAGGCGCGAGACAACAGCTTTCCCGATGCCGCCGGCAGCGCCGGTGACCAAACAAACGTTCGACATGTTCAGAGGTTCCTCCCTCTCCGTTGCGGACGCAATGAACACATTACGGTGGAAACTGCAAATAGAAATTGCAGATATAAGCCATTTTGGATACATTCTGTGCAAATCGGAAGGAGGGCCTGCCATTGTCGGATCTGCATACGAGCACTGAAGTGGCCATCGAACGGATGCGCGAAGCGATCCTCAGTGGTGACCTTCGCCCCGGCGAAAAACTGCATCAGGACAAGCTTGCCGAGATGCTGGGAATTTCGCGTACGCCGCTCAGGACGGCACTTACCGCGCTCGCACAAAGCGGCCTCGTCTCCTACGAAAGCAACCGCGGCTTTTACGTGCGCGAATTCTCCTTCGCCGATGTCGCGGGCGCGTTTCAGGTCCGGGCCGAGTTGGAAGCGACGGCGTGCAGGCTTGCCGCTTCCAACATGTCGGAGGCTGCCGAGCGAAATCTGTTCGAGCTTGTCGAAGAGGGCGACCGTCTTTTGTCGTCGGACTCACTGCCGCCGGAAAACCTTGTGCCTTACCGGCGCATGAACGTCTGCTTCCACACCGCAATCATGAACCTCGCGGCGAACCCGTGGATCAGGACGTTCGTGGAGAGCCTGCACAATGTGCCGCTTGCCTCCGACCGCGTGATCATGTGGCGGGACTTTTACGTGATCCGGCGGTCGCATGACGACCACCATCGCATTGCACGTGCGCTGTCGCTGGGGCAGGGCGAACGCGCGGCCGCAATCATGCGCGAACATATAACCTTTGCCCTTGAACACCTGCATACGCAGCTTGAGCAATTTCCCGGAGATTTCCTGCGTGTCCCGACAGTGGACCCGCGTCCCAAGCGGGCCCGGGCCCGAAACCAGAACCGGAGGAATACCGCGTGACAATCAGACTCTTCTTCTCGCCTGCTTCGCCCTATGTGCGCAAAGTCATGGTTTGCGCCCACGAAAAAGGGTTGGCGGATCGGATCGAGAAACTGCCGTCGGCGGCGGGACCGGTCGATCGGGACCAGACCATCGTCCAGCACAACGCATCCGGAAAGGTGCCGTGCGCACTGCTCGCAGACCATACGCCGCTGTTCGACAGCCGCGTGATCTGCACCTATGTCGACTCGCTCGCTTCACCGGAAGCGTCGCTCTATCCGCAGGATGCGCGCCGCTTCGCGGTGCTCACACTCGAGGCTTTGGCCGACTCTATCCTCGATGCCTGTCTGCTATGCCGGTACGAGAAAGTGATGCGTCCGGAGGCTCTCTTTTGGGAGGATTGGTATCGAGGCCAGATGGACAAGGTTGATTCCGGACTCGATGCGCTGGAAGGAAGATGGTTTGTGGATGTTTCAGGCGATTTTCACGCTGGCGCAATCGCGGCCGCCTGTGCGCTGGGCTATCTCGACTTCCGCTTCTCCGACAAGGATTGGAGAAGCTCCCGCCCACAGCTTGCTAGCTGGTTTGCGAAGGTCTCGGAGCGTCCGTCCATGAAGGAGACCCTGCCGCCTGCCTGAGGGCGACATGCGCCGCTTGCTGTAGCAAAGTTCCGCTCGCACCAAGCGCGGGCGGTCTCCAATGCCTTTGACTATTCGGCTGCACTAGCCGTTTGCACCGGGTGTCCGATACTGGCAAGAATCCGTCCGAGTTCCTCGCGGTCCTTCGCCGAAAGTTCTGGCAGACCGGGCAGGCGAACCGGGCCGACGTCCCATCCGCCTAGCGCCAGCGCCTCCTTGACCACTGTCACATTCGCGCCGTTGTTGAACTTCGTGCGCATTGCCTCGAATGGCGCAATCGGCGCAATCAGCCCGCGCGCATCGTCATAACGGCCGGCTTCCAGCGCGGTCCAGATGGCCAGCGACCGCTCCGGATCGACATTGACCAGGCCCGATGTGAACCCTCTTGCGCCGGTGGCATAGAAGGCGGGTGCCCAGCCCTCGGCCAGCCCGCAGACCCAGACCGCCGCACAGTCGCTTGTTGCCCTGATGCATTCGGCCATATGCATCAGATTGGGTGTGGCAAACTTGATCCCGGCGATGTTCGGGTGCCGGGCGATGCGCACCACTTCGCTGACCGGTATGTTGTCCGAGCGCAGATAGGCCACGACCGGCACGGCGGATTCTTCGGCAATGGCAATGAAATAGTCGGCCTGCGCCTGTGGCGCGGCGAAGGGATCGAGTGGATGGTGGGACATCAATGCCTCGGCGCCGGCGCTGATCGCCAGTTTCGCTGTGGCAAGAGCCTCGCGCAACGACCGGCCAACAGCTGCGGTGCGAACCGACTTTGACCCTTCCATGGCAGCGAAAGCGACGGCCTGCAGGCGAACGACCTCGTCGAAGGTAAGGCTGAAGAACTCGCCGGTGTTGCCCCCTGAAACGATGTTGTGAATGCCCGCGTCAGTCTGACGTCGCACCAGCCTTGCAAGCAAGGCCTCGTTCAGCGAGCCGTCCGCCTGATAGGGCGTGACATGGATACCGGATATTCCGCCGAGCGATGCCCGAACCCGTTCGATGCTCATGCAGAGTCTCCTTCAAACCGGACAGTGAGGAACATGTTCAACCCATTCAGGTACCAGCCTGTGGGTCGATTGGGGCCGATTTATCAATCATATGAACAACATCTTTTAAATCAGTCAAGCAAGATGAAAACATAATTGACAACTTGAAAGGGCATGGCTAGCCTTCAATCGCTACCTGGGAGGATCGTGTGGCATGAAAATCGTTCGATTGCGCAGCTTCATGGCGCGCGATGCCAATCGCCCTCGCGTCGTCGTCGCGATCGACACGGATGCCGGCATCACTGGTTGGGGCGAGTGCTACAATCACGGGCCCGACAAGGGGCTGATCCCGATCCTCGATTACTTCTTCGAGCAGATCAACGGCGAGGATCCCCGGCGCATCGAATACCTCATGCTGAAGCTTCAGCAGCAGGCGCGGTTTCCCGGCAGCGCCATGCACCTTTCCGCCTTTTCGGCCATCGACCATTGCCTGTGGGACATTTCCGCCAAGGCGCTTGATGTCCCGGTCTACCGGCTGCTGGGCGGCGAAGTGCGCGATCGGGTGCGCGTTTATCTTGGCGTCTATACGGCGCCTGATCCGGCGATCGCGATCGATACGGTTACCGCAGAGAACGAGAAATACGGCCTGACGGCTTTCAAGCTCAGCCCTTACCGGGTCGATTTCCATGCAGAGCGCTGGGGCGAGGTGGTGCGCACCAGCGCCGACTATTTTCGCCGCCTGCGCGAAATGGCGCCGTCGAATTTCGAGTTCGCCTTCGACGCGCATGCCAAGCTCTTCGAGCCCTGGCAGGCGATCCAGCTCGGCGATGCGCTGGCACCGTATGATCCGCTGTTCTTCGAGGAGCCGATCAGGCCGGAAAATTTCGAGGCCTGGGGCGCAATCCGGTCAAAGATCAAATGCCCGCTGGCCACCGGCGAGAGCCTCTACAGCCGCTACGAATTCCTCAAGCTGTTTCAGGTGCGCGGCTGCGACATCGCCCAGCCGGACATCTGCGTCGTCGGCGGCCTGCTCGAAATGCGGAAGATCGCAGCAATCGCCGAAGCGCATTTTATACCGATTGCCCCTCACAATCCTATGGGGCCGCTCGCCACCGCAGTGAACCTTCACTTCGCGGCAGTGACCCCGAACTTCAAGATCCTCGAATACCGGCTGCCGACGGAAGCGCCCTATGTGAAGGACCCGTATCTGCCGAAGGACGGCTATCTCGAACTGCGGCCGGACCGCGCCGGCTGGGGAGTCGAGATCGACGAGAAGTACCTCGAGAAAGACCACTACCTTCATTGGCAGCGGAAGCTGCCGCAGAAGCCGGACGGTTCGCTCGGCTATCCGTGAACGCTTTTGACAATCCGCCGGCCGGCAAGTCCTGGTTCGGCGCCCAACGGGAGGAAGATGCACGATGAGACGTCTGATAGCCGCAGCACTTCTTGCATCGGCAGCAGCTTTTGCAAGCGCCGATGCACTCGCCAAGTCGCCTCCGAACATGCTGGTGATAGGCACCAATCTCGGCGGTATCCGCACGCTGGATCCGGCGGCGAACAATGCGCGCACGGTCTCCGAGCTGATGTCCAACGCCTATGACAACCTCGTGCAGACGAAGCCTGCAAGCATCGACAAGCTGGAGCCGATGCTGGCAACGGAGTGGTCCGTCTCCGACGACAAGAAGACGATCACCATGAAGTTGCGCCCGGATGCAACCTTCTCCAGCGGCAATCCGGTGACAGCCGAAGACGCCGCCTGGTCCATCCAGCGTATCATCAAGATGGGACAGGTCGGGTCCACCGATCTGGCGCTGTGGGGCTTCACCAAGGACAATGTCGACCAGCTGGTTCGCGTGAGCGATCCGCACACGCTCGTCATCGAGCTGCCCACCGAAGTGAACACCGACCTGGTACTCGCCTCGCTTGCCGGTTCCTCCGTCGGCATCGTCGACAAGAAGACGGCGCTCGAACATGAGGCGAATGGCGACTTCGGCTCCGGTTGGCTTGCCGCCAACACGGCCGGCAGCGGGCCATTCGTACTGAGCCAGCTTCGCCCGAACAACCTTGCGATGTTCGACGCCCGCAAGGACTATTGGGGCGGTGCACCGGCGATGCAGCGCGTTGCCGTCATGCACATTCCCGAATCCGGCAATCTGCGCCTGCAGATGGAAAAGGGAGACGTCGACGTTGGGCACTATATGTCCAGCGGCGATCTTGAGGCCCTTTCCAACAGCCCTGACGTGGTCATCGACAAGGTGCCTGGGCTGGGATTCTACTACATCGCCCTGAACACGAAAGATCCGGATCTCCAGAAGCCGGAAGTGCGCCGTGCCTTCCAGCACGCCTTCGACTGGAAGGCGATCCAGGACAACATCATGAAGTATCTGGGTGATCCCTGGCAGTCGATGGTGCCCAAGGGCATGATAGGCGCTCCAGCCGATCCGCTTGGCCGCAACACCTATGATCCGGAGTTGGCCAAAAAGCTGCTGGCTGAGGCGGGTTATCCGAATGGATTGAAGAAGACGCTCAACCCGTCCAGCGACGCACTTCGGCCGTTCGCCGAGGCGCTGCAGGCCAGCGCCCGTAAATCCGGCATCGACTTGAATCTCGTTCCTGGCGAGTTCACCCCGGCCTTCCGCGAACGCAAGTTCGAGGTGCTGGTCGGCAATTCCGGCGCCCGCCTGCCCGACCCGTTCGCGGTTGCGACGCAATACGCCTACAATCCCGACAACAGGGACGAGGCACGGCTAGGCAGTTACTATCTGTGGCGTGTCGGCCAGCAGAACGAGGAGCTCAACAAGCTGGTGGACGAGTCGATGCGCGAGGGCGATGCCACGAAGCGGGCTGATGTCTTCAAGCAGATGGACGACATCTACAGCAAGATGGACCCGGGCCTGGTGATATTCTTCCAGCGCAGCGACCCCTATGTGATGCTGAAGAACGTCAAGGGCTATGCCGGTCATACGACATGGTCGACCCGCTGGCACGACGTAACCAAAGAATGATCGCCGCCAGCACAGACGGGCGGGACGCACCGCTCGATGTCGATGACGGCTTCGAAGACACGGAGCCGTCGCGCGGCGCCCAGTTGGTGCGGCGCTTCGCCGGCCGCGCCTTCGCCATTGCGACGACCCTGCTTGGCCTGCTGGGGCTGACATTTGCCATGGGCCGCCTGCTTCCCAACGACCCGGTGATCGCCATCACCGGGCCGGAGGTCAGCAAGGAAGTCTATGACCGGGTGTTCCTGGAACTCGGCCTCGACCGGCCGGTCTGGGAGCAGTTTCTGACCTATGTCGGCAAGGCGCTACGCGGCGATTTCGGCGTCTCCACAACCACCGGCCAGAAGGTCGTCACCGACCTTCTGATGGTCTTTCCAGCGACGTTCGAACTCGCGATCGTGGCGCTCCTGGTTGGTGTTGGGTTGGGTGTGCCGCTCGGCATCATCGCGGCGGTTAAGCGCGGGACAATCATCGACCTTATCGCGCGCCTGATCGGCCTGGCCGGCCATTCCATTCCGAGCTTCTGGCTGGCCTTGATGGCGCTGCTCCTCTTCTATGCCAAGCTTGACTGGTTCGCTGCCTCCGGCCGCGTCGATGTCTTCTATGAAGGGCTGGTCACACCGGTGACGGGGTTCCTGCTCCTGGATTCGGCACTCAGCCGCAACTGGGACGTTTTCTGGAACGCGCTCAACCACATCGTCCTGCCGGGAACGATCCTGGGCTACTATTCGGTCGCCTATATCAGCCGCATGACCCGCAGCTTCATGCTGGAACAGCTCTCGCAGGAATATGTCATCACCGCGCAGGCCAAGGGCCTGTTGCCGCGGCAAGTGATCTGGCGCCATGCCTTCAAGAATATCCGTGTGCAGCTGCTCACCATCATCGCGCTCACTTTCGGCGGATTGCTCGACGGTGCGGTCCTCATCGAAACCGTCTTCGCCTGGCCGGGGGTGGGTCAGTATCTCACACGCGGCATCCAGATGAACGACATCAATATCGTGATGGGCTCGGTGCTGATGATCGGCGTGCTCTTCCTGGTCATCAATCTGGTCTCCGATGCGCTCTATCGCATCCTCGATCCACGGACACGGTAAGGTCATGAGCGAGCAGATACTGGAAAGACGGGTCGGCATACGCGGGTGGCTCTTGCAGCCAAACCCTCGCGGCCGCACCCAGGCCACCGCGCAGCAGCTCTACAAGAACTGGCAGCGCTTTTGCGGGTATCCTCTCGGGCTTGTCGGCCTGGCCATCATCGTGCTGCTGATCGTGGTGGCCATCTGTGCGCCGCTTCTGACCAGCTACGACCCGATCGCGCAGAATATGGCGAACCGGCTTGCGGCGCCCTCATGGGAACATCTTCTGGGTACCGACGAGTTCGGCCGTGACGTCTTTTCGCGCATCGTCTACGGCGCGCGCACGACGCTCTACATCATCATGCTGGTTGCCGTGATCGTAGCGCCCATCGGCCTGCTGATCGGCACCTGCGCCGGCTATTTCGGCGGCTGGGTGGACGAGATTCTGATGCGCGTCACCGACGTCTTCCTGTCCTTCCCCGGTCTGGTTCTGGCGCTCGGCTTTGCCGCAGCGCTCGGCCCCGGCATCACCAATGCGATCATCGCTATTTCGCTCACCGCCTGGCCGCCGATCGCGCGGCTGGCGCGCGCCGAGACGCTCAGCTTGCGCAAGGCGGATTTCATCGCCGCCGTCCGGCTGCAGGGCGCTTCGGCCTGGTCCATCATCCTGCGGCATATCCTGCCGATGTGTGTGCCTTCGGTGATCGTGCGCATCACGCTCAACATGGCGAGCGTTATCCTGACCGCTGCCGGTCTCGGTTTCCTCGGCCTCGGTGCCGTGCCGCCTTCGCCCGAATGGGGCGCCATGGCATCCAGCGGCCGCGAATTCATGATCGAAAGCCCGTGGGTCATTGCCGCCCCCGGCATTGCCATCGCTCTCGTCAGCCTTGCCTTCAACCTGTTCGGCGATGCTCTGCGTGATGTGCTGGATGCGCGAGGTAGCGAATGACCGCGCCCCTGATTGAGGCCGCCAACCTTGAAGTGGGCTTCGGCGGCGGCAAGATAAAAGCCGTTCGCAGCGTTAGCTTCACGCTCGGCCGCGAAAAGCTAGGCATCGTCGGCGAATCCGGCTCGGGCAAATCGACGGTCGGGCGCGCCATCATGCGCCTGCTGCCGCCCACCGCGCGCGTCGTCGCAGACCGCTTGCGCTTTCAGGAGATCGATCTCTTGACCGCCAGCAACCGGGACATGGTGCATGTGCGCGGCCGCCGCATCGGCCTGATCCTGCAGGACCCGAAATATTCGCTCAATCCGGTCATGCGCGTCGGCGAGCAGATCGCCGAAACTTACCTCCAGCACTATCCCGCAGCAGGGGGCAAGGCGGCGGCGCGGGCGCGGGTTCTGGAAATGCTCAACGCCGTCAAGATCCGCGACCCGGAACGCGTCGCCAGGCTCTATCCGCACGAAATCTCCGGCGGCATGGGCCAGCGCGTCATGATCGCCATGATGCTGATTGCCGAGCCCGAAGTCATGATTGCGGATGAGCCGACCTCCGCGCTCGACGTGACCGTGCGCCTCGAAGTGCTGAGCCTTCTCGACGAGTTGGTGACGCGCCGCAATCTCGGCCTGATCCTGATCAGCCACGACCTCAATCTGGTCCGCCGTTTCTGCGATCGTGTCATCATCATGTATGCCGGGCGCATCGTCGAGACCTTGGCGGCATCGCAGCTCGGAGAGGCGAGGCACCCGTATACACGGGGGCTGCTGGCATCGCTGCCATCCATCGACCACAAGGTGTCGCGCCTGCCGACGCTGAAGCGCGATCCTTCATGGATCGACGCGGTGGAAACGAACTCATGATCGACGTCCGCAATCTCGTTGTCCGCCTCGGGTCGCCGCCGCAAGCGGTGGTCAAACGCGTGAGCTTTTCGGTCGAGACCGGCGGCAGCTACGGTTTGGTCGGCGAGTCCGGCTGCGGCAAGTCAACGGTGCTGCGCGCCATCTCCGGCCTCAACCCCGACTATCGCGGCGAGATCGAGATCGGCGGCAAGGTTCTTAGCCCTGTTCGTCCCAAGGAATTCTACCGTTCGGTGCAGATGGTGTTCCAGGACCCATACGGCTCGCTGCATCCGCGCAAGACGATCGGCGCGCAGTTGCTCGAGCCGTTGCGCAACCAGCGCCTGCCACGATCGCGTGAAGCGGTGTTCGAGGCGCTGACATCTGTCGGGCTCAATCCCGAGCTGCGTTACCGTTTTCCGCATCAGCTCTCCGGCGGGCAGCGCCAGCGCGTCGCCATTGCGCGGGCTCTCATTTTGGAGCCGCAGGTGCTGCTGCTCGACGAGCCCACATCTGCCCTCGACGTGTCGGTTCAGGCGGAAATCCTGAACCTGCTCAACGAATTGCGCGAGAAGCGGGGGCTGACCTATCTGCTGGTCAGCCATGACCTCGCAGTGATCGCCCATATGTGCGACCGCGTAGGCGTGATGCAGGCCGGACAGATCGTCGAGGAGGTCGAGGCAGACAGGCTGCGCGCCGGCACGCTTGAGCACCCCTATTCCAGGCTGCTTCTGGAAGCGAGCCAGCAATATGGCGGCTCGACGGAAGAGCCGCTTACGATGAACGGAGCCGCGTAAATGAAGATCACAGCCATCGAAACCTACCTGATGCAGGTCGGTGGGCCGGGGGAGGCGAAAAGCACGGCGTCGGCCGGACATTATGAAGGCGGGAATTTCGGCGGCTCGCGCAACTGGCTGTTCGTGCGCATCCTTACCGACGAGGGCATTCACGGTGTAGGCGAGTGTTCCGGGTGGCCGCGCGTCATCGAGACGGCGGTCAAGGATCTCACGCCGCTGCTCATCGGTGAGGACCCGGCGCATATCGACCGCCTCTGGCACAAGCTGCTGGCTTCCATGATGGGGCACGGCATGCTGGGAACGGTCGGCGGTGGCGCGCTGACCGGCATCGAGATGGCGCTGTGGGACATCAAGGGCAAGGCGCTTGGACAGCCGGTGTGGAACCTGCTCGGCGGCAAGTTCCGCGACCGGGTGCGCGTCTACGGCCATGCCCACGACACCAACAAGGCGGATCGCCTGCTGGCGCTCGGCTACACCGGCATCAAGGTCGGCTTCACCGGCACGGTCGATCTGGACCTCGTCGCCTCCATCCGCGACCACATCGGGCGCAAGGTCGATCTGATGGTCGACGCGCATGGCCCCTCGTGGATGACGACGCAGGATGCGATTGCCGTCGGCCGGGAACTGGAAAGCCTGGACCTCCTGTTCTACGAAGACCCGGTGGCGCCGGAAGACCTCGATGCGCTGGCGCGCGTCAGGGACGCCGTCAACGTTCCGCTTGCGGCAGGCGAGCGCGTCAGCACCATCTGGGGCATCCAGCCCTATATCGAGCGCGGTCTGGTCGACGTGATCCAGCCCGACACCGGCCGCGCCGGCGGCATCACCCAGATGCGCAAGATGGCGGCGATGGCTGAAGGCCACTACATAACGCTCGCGCCCCATTCTGGATCGCTGGGCCCTGTCGCGGAATTTGCAGCACTGCACGTGATGGCGACGATCCCCAATGCGCTGATGCTCGAGCGCCTGGAATTCGACTGGGAAGGCCGCGACGATGTCATCACGCCCACACTGAAAGTCGTGGACGGGCATATGAAGGTGCCGGACGCTCCGGGGCTCGGCGTCGATATTGTTATCGAGGAAATCCTCAAATATCCGAGCCGCCGCAACGTGCGCGAGATCAGCCCCGACGACGGTACCGCCTACGCGCTTGGCACCGCGCACGAAGTGCCATATTTCCAGACCCGTTTTGAGCGCCGGCAGAAGCTGCGGATCCATCGCTAGAGTTTGAATATGCTGCTCGATATCCGTGATGGTAGATTCGGCGAGGCGAGAATGTGAGATGATTTCGATGGTTTTCGAGACAAAGCCGTCAAGTTTTGCCGACCAGGTTTACGGGCGCATCCTCGACGAAATCCTGAGTGGGGCGTTCGCTCCGGGTAGCCGCTTGCCCGGCGAGAATGACCTGAGCGAAACCTTTGGCGTGTCGCGGCCAGTAGTGCGCCAGGCGCTGGCGCGGCTGCGCGTCGATGGTCTGGTGGAAGCGCGGCGCGGTAGCGGCACCTATGTGTTGAGCCGTCCGTCGGACAATCTGACCGATGTCACCAGCCTGACCGACGTATCGCGCTTTCTTCGTTACCAGGAATTGCGACTTTCAATCGAAGGCGAGGCTGCGGCATTGGCTGCCGAGCGCCGAACCGAGAAAGCTTTGTCCGACATTGTGCGGGCGCACGAACATTTTGCGCAGCAGATCGGGCATGGCACCTTCGACGCAGAAAGCGACCGCACCTTTCACCTCGCCATACTCGACGCCACTGGCAACGAGTTCTTTCGCGGCGCGCTGGAAGGCAACGGCGTCGTACTCAGCGACTTCATGGGAATATCCCTGTCGATAACCCGCACGGGATCGACCGATCGCGCGCGCAAGGTTGTCTCCGAACATACCGACATCGTCGAGGCGATCCGCAAGCGTGACGCGGTGTGGGCGAGGGCGGCGATGGAACTGCATATCATTCACGCGCGGCGGCGGCTGACGGACCGAACCCTCGACCCATAGTTTTTACGACGGCCGGTTTTCATTCGAGCTTTTCCAAGCCTAAAAGGGCTATGCCGAAAATGTCGTCAAGGAGCCATTGCTTGAGGAGGCGCTGGGTGACTGGTCACACAAACTTGTGGCAAAACGCCTGTCAATTGAACCGGAATCCGTTCTTCAAAAGAGGCTCAGGCTGAAGGCTGTTGGCAACAGGCATTCAGCGTCTTTGAAGTGGGCATATGCTGAAGTCCCGCATCATCGGTGCCTGAAGGCAACATCAGATATGTCACGCCGTTTCTGTTTGCCTTGACACTCGCCTGGCGCATCAGAAGGCGAATATCGTCCGGGGTGTATCCGTCCCTTTTCATAACCTTTCGGATGATTGGTTCGTTCAAGATCTCATCGAGCGTGGGTTCGCGTCCATGTCCCATACGGCACCTCCAAATTTTGATATGCGGATCATAGACGCAAACGATGACCGCGTGATGTCCGCAATCCGGCTGATATGGGAATTCGCACTTCCGTTGTCACGGTTGTCGGACTGCACGTAATTGTGAGAACGCGAGTGTTCCCGACAGTCGGTTCGCTGGAAGGGCGACGGAGCCGTTGGCTTCCCGTGCCTATCTCCCCGAAAATCTGGGGAGTTGTCGGATGCTTGTTCTCTCCTTGGCAAGGCGCAGCATGCTGGCAGGAGTGCCGGTAATGGCGACCGGTTTTTTCCGCCCCGTCGGGCGTGGGTTCATTCGCTGTCGAGCCCAAAGCGGAGAATGGCGCGCCTGATGATTTCGGCGATTCCGGAGCGGCGCTGAAGGCAGGCGTCGCTCTGCGATCGATGGAGGCTTCACCTGCAAATAATGCCGCTGCGACGGCGTTGGAGCGCACCTGTCCCGCTGAATGCTCGCGTGAAAACGCCATTGTGGCACGCGCTTGAACATGAGCGATAGGGCAGCCGGGAAATCCAGGATGGGTTCCTAGAACGCATCTCGTTACGACCATCGCTCGTAGGCATCCCGAATATGACTGCTGTTCTTCCTCAAACGGTGAAGGTGGAACCCGTCAGTTCAACCGCGTGGGGTTCAGTAAAGCCATTTCGCAGGCGCCATCACGATCTGCGGAAACAGTATCAGCAAAGCGAGAAGCACCAACTGGATGAGGATGAAAGGGGCAGCTCCTTTCACCACCTCGATGTATCTGATCTTGGCGATTGCGCAGACGACGTTCAGAACCGCACCAACGGGCGGCGTGATCAGCCCTATGGCTGCCGTCATGATGAAGATCACGCCGAAATAGACGGGATCGATGCCGGCTTGCTTGACGATCGGCAACAGCACCGGCGTCAGGATCAGGATCGTGGGGATGAAGTCGAGTGCCGTTCCCACCACGACCACCAGAAGGGTGATGACGATCATCAGCAGCAGTGGGCTTTCCCGCAACGGCCCGAGCCAGGCGCCGATTTCGCCGGGCACATTGGCAATGGCGATCATGTAGGCCGTGATGCTCGCCGCCGCGACGAGGAACATGACGGCTGCCGTGGTGCGCACGGTGGCCGCGAAGCAATCGTAAAGGCGCTGAAGCGAAAGCTCCCGGTAAACGAAGAAACCGGTCAGGATCGCATAGACGCAGGCGACGACGCCGGCCTCGGTGGGTGTGAAAACACCGGCTTTCAAACCGCCGACGATGATCAGCGGAAGAATGAACGCGAAGCCCGCATCGAGCGCTGCCTTGCCGATTTCCTTTCCGGAGCGGCGGGGAAACACTGCTGTGTCCTCGCGGCGGCTCAGCCACCACCAGGCGATCGCCAGCGCGAGCCCCATCAGGATGCCGGGAACGATGCCGGCCAGAAACAGCCGCGTGATGGAAACGCCGCCGGCAACGCCGAAGACGATGTAGCCGATTGATGGCGGCAGGACCGGCGCGATGATGCCGCCGGCGCCGATCAAGCCGCCCGAGCGGCCCATATGATACCCGGCCTCGCGCATGATCGGTATCAGCATCCCCGCAAGCACGGCCGTATCTGCGATCGCGGAGCCCGAAAGACTGGCCAGCAGGATCGCAGTGACGATCGCGACATAGCCCAGGCCACCACGCAGATGCCCGACCAGCGCCAGCCCGAAATTGACGAGACGGCGCGACAGCCCGCCCGCATTCATCGCCTCGCCTGCGAGCAGGAAGAAGGGAATGGCGAGCAGCGGAAAGCTGTCGGCGCCATTGGTCATCTGCAGCGCGATCGACTGCCAGTCGAGCGCGCCGAGATACCACATCATGGCGACGCCGCTCAGCAGCAGGCCGAAGGCAATGGGAACGCCGATCAGAATCGTGGCCAGCAAGACTCCGATGAAGATGAGAAGCACGATCATGAAAGATCATCCGTTTCGGCCGTGCCAGGCGACAGCACCGCGCCCAGCAGATCGGCGAAAGCGATCACGCCGATCGCAAGCCCGGCCAGGAAAGGCGCGGCATAGGTGAGGCCGGTCGGGAGCCCCGATACCGGAGCGATATTGGACATGTTGGCCACGGTTTGGCTGAAGGCACCGCTGGCCAGAATGGCACTGCATATGACGATGCCGATGTCGGCAAGGATGCGGCAGATGCGCTTGCTGGCAGGCGACAAGGTCGCGGTGAGCAGGTCGACGCCGAGATGTTCGCTGCGGCGGGCAACCAAAATCGCGCCCAGGAAGGAAATCCAGACGAACATCATCCGGGATAATTCGTCGGTGACGGTTATGCCGCTGTCGAAGACATAGCGCATGACCACATTGGCAAAGACCAGCGTCACCATGGCAGCCAGCACGAGCACCAGTGCGGCTTCCAGCGCGCGGAAACCAAGGTCGGCCGCTCTGAGCAGAGCGGCGCCGACATATCTCGATGTCATCGGTCGTCTCCCTCGATGGCGAACACGCGTGCCGGCGCGCCATCGGCATTCACTATCTTGAGCGGCGCTGCGCAAAGGAGCAGGCGTTTCTCACGCAAAGCAGCAGTGTTGACGACATATTCGATCAGCGTCACGCCGGCGCGCAGAAGAATGTCGTGCGTCACGTGCTCCTCGTCCGGAACGCGCACATTGTCGAGCAGAAGCCGGATCGGATAATCCTGCGGAAAATCCACGGCGAGCGCCCTGGGCTTGAGTTCCAGCAGCCACTGTGCTGCCTCGCGCGTCAGCCAGGGCGCCTCGGTCCAGAATTGCCTCGTCTGGTAGTCGCGCTTCAGATCCCATTGGGTCGCCAGCAGCAGGATGTCGCCCTCCTCACCGCCGGGATCGGCAGCGGCAAGCGCGGCGGGCTCGATCGCGGTGTTTGCCTCCAAGGCCGACAGGTCGAAGACGCGGCAGCGGCCGACGACCTGTTCGAGTGGCGTCGCCTCGATGGTGGGTGCGCCATCGATGAAATGAGCCTGCGCATCGACATGCGTGAAGCCGTGGCAGGTGGTAGCCAACCGTGTCACGCGAAACTGGTCTCCGGCGGACTTGTCGCCCTTGACGGCTATCTCCGGCTGCCACCGGAAATGCTCACTCACCGGCATGCTCAGATCGACGATGCGCATAGCTCTATTCCTTCGTTAACCCGCCAGTTCGGCGATGCGCTCAGGCAGGTCCGGACCAAACTTGGTGGCGAAGTCCCCGCGAACCGTATCCGCCACGATGGCCCGGAACGCCTCGCGATCCGGATCCTCGACGGTCTCCATGCCTTCCTGCTTGAGCGCCTCGAGGCTGGTGACTTCACGCTCGGTATTCATCTGGCGCTGCCTCTTGGCAGCCTCCTTGGCTGTCTCCAGCAGTGTGTTGCCGAGCTCTTCACCCAGGGCCTCGAACTTGGCCTTGTTCATCACCAGCGGCGACGTGGTAAAAGCATGCTGAGTCAGCGAAAGATAGCGCTGAACCTCGAAGAATTTCGAATTCAAAATCAGCGTCGTCGGGTTCTCCTGCCCGTCGATCGATCGCATTTCAAGCGCTGTGAAAAGCTCGGTAAAGGCCATCGGCGTCGGTGCTGCGCCGAGCAGTTCGAACGCCTTGATGTGAGCGGGATTGGGTGTGGTGCGGATCTTCAAGCCATGCAGGTCCGCCGGCGTTTTGACCGGGCGTCGGCTGTTGGTGACATTGCGCCAGCCGGTCTCCCAGGTCGCCAGGGCAACCAGCCCTGCATCCGAGAAGCCGGCGCGCAGTTCGTCTCCGATATCACCGTCAAGCACGGCTGCGACGTGGTCGCGGTCCTTGAAAATGAAGGGCAGATCGAGAACGTTCAGTTTCGGCACCAGGCCGGTAAAGAACGGATTTCCCGTCACCATCATGTCGAGCGTGCCTGCACGCACGGCATTGATCATGGTGGAATCGCTGCCGAGTACGCCGTTGGGAAACAGCTGGACGCCAAGCGCGCCGCTGGTCCGCTCCTTCAGGGCCTCGTCCATCCACTGGCCGGCGTCCTGCCAGCTGTCCGTGTCGGGGTGAGGATGGGCGAGGCGCAACGTCTTGGCGGCGCTCGCCCGCGCCAGATGAGGCATCGCCAGCATTGCCGCAGTCGTGCCGGCTCCAGCCAGGAAAGTACGTCGGGTGAGGTTCAGTTTCATGGTTCCTCCCATGTCGATTCGTGTTGGTATTATCTGTTTCAGGCTCGCCCTTCAGCGAAGAAATGAGCATCCTGAAGGCGGCGCAGTTTCATAAGCTCGCTGTCTTCCGGAATTTCGAGATCGGCCATTCTGATCGGCTCGCCTTGCCTGACCGGACGTGACAGGCGTTTGTTCGAGGCAAGGTAGAATGGCGCCGGTGCGTCCGGCACAAGCGGGCCGGCCGGCAGCATCATTGATGAAACGCCCTCGATCGAATGGTGATGTCCGCCCATGGCAAGCGTTGTGCCGGCAGCCAGATCGACATCGGCAACGGCCACAAGATCGACGTGGTGGGAAGGCTCGGTGCCGCCAGTGGAAACGCCGTTCATTCCGGCCGCCAGGATGCTGGTTGCGGCTTCGAGGCCAAGAAGATGGCGCGGAATATAGACCATTGCGGCGTTGCCGTTCCGGCTCACCACATGCCCTTTCTCCTCGAGCATCTTCCAGGTCGGGCGATCTTCGCAGCGCACCACCACGAAGACCCCGCCAGCAAAGCTGATGCCGCCGGGATCACGCAGGCAATGGAAAACCTCAAGCCTGCGCGGACCGGAAAGGATACCACCCTCCGAGGTCTCGCACAGAATGGTAGGCACTTCGTCGATCCGGGCTATCGGCGCATGAAGCTGCGGACGATCGGGCGCGAAGCCGACAGCGTTGGCGACGACTGAAAGTTCGCACAAATCGGGCACTGCGCGCTGCGGCAGGGCCGCCGCCGCCCTGGACCGCGCCTCGGCCACCAGCGAACTGTCACGCCCGTCGAGACGCGCGTATTGGCCAAACTCCGGCGCCGACACGGTCCTGCCGTTGCTCGTCAGCGTCCCGGCAGCGGCGTCGAAGACGAAATCGTATTCGCTCGACTTGCCTGCCGCGATAATCTCGAAACCCAGGGTCTCGGCCCAGCTTACAAGTCCGATCAGCAGGCTAGGCTGATCACCATCGACCGGCGTAACAACCTTGCCGCGCGATCTGGCCATAACGGCAAGGCCGGGACCGACCACGCTGTCAACTTCTTTCGAAACCAGTGCGAGATGCCGTCCAGCCTCGATCGCCATCCGCGCGTGTCGCGCTCCGGCCTCCGGGTGACCGGTGGCTTCCACAACGACGTCCACGGGCAGGCCGGCAACATGCTCAAACTCACCGGCGGCGATGAAGGCACCTTCATTCCAGGCTTTTTCCGCCGCCTCCGCGTTATCGCAGACGCGAATGTCCTCGCGTGCAATCCCAACCGCCAACATGGCCTGTAAAGCAGTTTGCGCATCGACGTCGACAGCCACGCGAGCGCGCATGAGCGGCACCCGCAGGCCCTGCGCGAGGAAGCTTCGCCCGAAGCCACCCGTTCCGATAACGCAGGTCTCGATGAGACGGTCGCCGGCATTGAAGTATGCGTGATAATTCATCGAGAAATTTCTTTGTCTTTCTGAAAATAGTCCTGGGCCGCAGAACGGCCTCGAATTGAACTCGTATCCAGCGGGCGGTGGTTCCCGTCCCGCGCGTCTCCTTCCCGCGCGCGCAACCTCACTGCATGCAATCACGCCTCAGCCGAAACTCAGGCGGCCTGTTTGGACCGCAGTTGTCGCGCATCAGGGCCGCTTTAAAAGCTCATTGCATGCAATATAGGCAAGCTGTCAATGGGCTTGTGCCTTTTTTGCGGTGTGTCTAGGATGTTTGCATGCAATATGCCTCAAAAACGACAGACCAATCCGGACTTGAAGCGACTTGGCCGCGGGGTCGGCGCTCTACCTTCGTGGCCCAGCGCGTTCGCGACATGATTGTCGCGGGAGATATAGAAGCGGGAACGAGGATCAACGAGCGCGTGCTGACGGAGCAGCTGGGCGTTTCACGAACTCCGCTGCGCGAAGCCTTCAAGATCCTCGAGGGGGAGGGCCTTGTCCGCATCGATCCCAACCGCGGAGCAACGGTGGTCGGCATCTCCCCCGAAGAGGTGGAGGCTGCCATCGAAGTGCTGATCGGGCTGGAGAGCGTGGCAGCGGCGCGCGCCTGCGAACGGGCAACACCGCAGATGATCGCAGAGATCGAGCGGTTGCACGCTGAGATGGTCGATGCCTATCAGCGCGGTGAGCTCATGGAATATTTCCATATCAACCAGACAATTCACCAGCGAATCGTCGATTGCGCACACAATGCCACGCTGTCACGCATCTATGCCGCAGAAAGCGCGCGCATCCGCAGATATCGCTACGCCGGCAATCGCCGATCCGAACGCTGGGCGCGGGCGGTGTTCGAGCACGAGCAGATTCTCGACGCGCTCAGGCAGCGCGAGGGGGCGCTCCTGCGCGAGGTGCTGCGCGCGCATCATCTGAGCGGATGGGGCGTGACGCGGAACGTGCTGGAAGGTGAGTTGTCGAAAGCGGAGAACCAGACATTACCGGGAGACCGGTAACGTCCTTGTTGGTTCGTGCGTGCTTCAGAAGCTTACTGCAAGATTGGCTTTGAAGCTTTGGTCGATGGCCCCGCTGCCGAATTGGCCGGCATAGGAAAGACCGAATTTGGCGGCAGGCGACAGGGTGAAATCGAGCCCGGCTTCGACGATCGCGCTGTTTCGTGCGATCGGCACGCCGGCGACTGTGAAGGTACTGCCGCCGGTGAAGGCGAGCGAACTCAGCGGTGTGACATCGCCGAAGGCGTGCCGCCAGCCGACCGTGCCGTGCAGGGTGGCGTTGAAGTCTTGTATCATGATGTCGGTGCTGCCACGCACGCCGAGCGTTGCGAAAGTCGTCTCGGTGGTCGAGCCGGAGCCCGTCAAAGCTGCCTTGCCACCCTTTTCGCCGAAGCCGTCGGTCCTGACGGCAACGTAGTTGAGACCGGCGAACGGTTCGAATGTCGAGCCGCCGGCATGCAGGCGGTAGCCGACTTCACCGAAGACCTGTGTCGTGCCGGCATCGTACTGCGCCTTGAGACTGTCCGAAAAGCCGGGGAAGGCGACCTCGCGGCTGATCTCGATGTTGTTCCAGCTGTATGCGGCGCCGCCGCGCAGGCCGAGGTTGCCCCACTGGCCGCCGCCGAACACGCCGAAATTGTAGGCGCTGGCGCTGCCCGATGAAGCCCGGCCGTCCGCATCGAAGGAGCTGTGGCTGTAACCGCCGAATATGCCGAGGCGGAAATTGTCGCTAATGCTCGCGTCGGCACCGCCAACGAATCCTCCGGTGCTGCTGTCGAAAGCCGCTGCGTTGCCGTCACTGCGGGTCTTGTCCCACGAACCGTAGGCCTGGCCCCAGACGGCGAAGCGGTCGGTCGTCGCTTCCGCGAGCAAGGGGCCGTCCGGACCGTATGCCATCACCGGCAGGGAGCTTGCGGCATCGCCGAACGCAGCCCTTATCCGATCATTCGCGGCGTTGGCGAGGAGATTGCTGTCTTCGGCGAGCATGCCCTGGACCGAGGCATGGACCTCGCCAGACAGTGCGTCGAAGGCCTTGCGGGCTGCTTCCTCATCGAGATTGACGATGGCCTTGTAGAGCGCATGCTGGTTGCCCAGCTTTTCGGCCGCACCACCGGTAGCGATCTGGTTGCGGGTAAGCGCGATGTCGGTGAATGAGACGGCGTTGCGATCGAGCTTCAGTCCGATCGCGTTGGTTGTGTAGGACAGTGTCGGCGTCAGAAACGCAAGGTTGGTGGTGACCGAGGCGAACTGGCCGAAGATTCCTGAGGCGGCCGTCAGGATGGTGTATTGCGTCGACTGTCCATAGTTACCGCTCCCCGCAAGAACCTGCACGGTACCGCCTGAAAGCGTCGTCTTACCCGAGACGGCGAGCCGGTCTGATTTGCCGGTGGCATCGACGTCGACCTGGAAGGTGGAGCCGGCGGCGAAGCGTGCGTCGCCGGCGACATCGAGCGTGCCGATGGAATTGCCGGCCGCGACCGTCGAGCCGGACAGCGCCGTAACCTTGCCGACGGTGCCCGTACCGCTGAGGATCGCACCCGATTCCACGGTGACGCTTGAGTTCGCGAGCGAGCCGTTGACGGCAAGCCGACCGGCACTGATCGTGGTTTCCCCGCTGAGCAGGCTGGTGCCCGTCAATGTCAGCGCGCCGCTGCCCGTCTTGGCGAAGGTGCCGGTACCGTTGATGGCATTGGCGAAGCTGGCGTCGACGTTGTGGTCGATGACGAATGCTGCATTGTTGAGGACGGCTCCCGTTCCGAAGCTCGATGCCGTGCCGGCAAGCGTTCCGGACGCTATCGTCGTGCCGCCAGTATAGGTGTTGGTGCCGGTGAGCACGGTCTTGCCCGAGCCGGCCTGCTGAACCGCGCCGCTGCCCGAGATCGAACCGGCAAAGGTCATGAGGTTGGATCGGTTGAAGGCGAGTACGCCGCTATTGTCGACGTTGCCGGCCATGGAGCCGGTCGTGCCGCCATTGCCGAGCTGAAGCGTGCCTGCCTTGATCCTGGTGCCACCCGAGTGGGTGCTGGCGCCGGTCAGCATCAGCGTCGCGCTGCCCGTCTTGGTGAAGACGCCGGTGCCGTCGATGGCGTTGGCGAAGCTGGCGTCGACGTTCTGGTCGATGACGAGTTCAGCCTCGTTGAGGATGGCTCCGGTTCCGAAGCTCGATGCCGTGCCGGTAAGCGTTCCCGACGCTACCGTCGTGCCGCCCGTGTAGGTGTTTACGCCGGTCAGCGTCAGCGTCGCGGTGCCGGACTTCGTCAGTTTGCCCTGGCCGGAAATGGTGCCGGATGCCGTGAGGTCTGCCTGCGTATCGAGCATGCCGCCCGCGGCGCGTAGGTCGATGTCGCGCGCAGTCGTCATCGCAGCCGTGTTGCCAAGAGTACCGCCGGCAAAGGCAAGGCCGCCGGAGGTCGCGCCGAGATTGGCGTCGGAAGAAACCGAGAGCTTGCCACTCTTGATGACCGTGCCACCGGTGTAGCTGTTGTTGCCGGTCAGTATGAGGGTGCCGTGATCATCCTTGACGAGCGTACCGCCGCCGGTGAGTTCCGATGCGATCGTGGCCTCGGTCCCGGCGCTGGAGGTCGTCCCGTCTCCGACGCGAATGGTTGTTGCCGCATCCGCGAGCGTGATGGCATCGCCCTCGACCTTGTAGCCGTCGCTTGCAAACTGCATGCCGGTGACGGCAATTCCGCCGAGGCTGCCGTCGACCGTCACGGTGCCGGCCTGGCCCTGGAATATGGCGTAGCCGGGTTGCGGCTTCATCGGTGCATTGAAAGCGCCGTCCTGCTTGGTCCAATTTCCACCGGTAGCGCTCCACACTCCGTCGCCGCCATCAACCGTGCCGTTGTTGAAATTCGCGGCTGAGCCGCCGTCCCAGAACGACAGTGTGGTGCCGCCCGCGTTGACCATGTTGATTTGCGAAGCGATTGCGGTCTGTACGGTCAAGTCGCTGGCAAGGAAGGCGGCAGGAACGGTGCCGATGGCCAGCCCGTTGTCGGTCAGCGCGCCGCCATAGTTGAATAGGCGATAGATGCCTGCGCCAAAGTCGTTGCCGCCGCTGACATTGATGGTGCCGTCGAGTGTAAGGTCGCCGACGACATCGATGCGATCGCCAGTCAGGCCAAGCTCGTAGTCGAGATAGGCACCGCTCGCCAGAGACAGCGAGCCCAGGGTCAACGGGCCGAGGCCCGATCCGGACGCGAGATGGCCGCCATCGGAAATCGTGACGGCCCCGTCGATGGAACCTGAGCCGCTGAGCGTCGCGCTGCTTTCGACCGTGACGGCGGTGTTGCCCAGCTTGCCGTTGACCTGCAGCCGGCCGGCCTGGACCGAGGTCGTGCCGTTGTAGGTGTTGTTGCCCGATACGGTCAGCGTGCCAACGCCTTGCTTGACCAGTCCGCCATTGCCCGAGATGACACCGGAGAAGCTGGTGTCGCTGGCATTGCCGGCGGTCAGCGTGCCGGCACCGAGCGTCACTCCGCCGGCGCCCGCAAGCGATCCGATGATCTGGTCGTAGCCGTCGAGGTCAAGGGTCGCGCCCGAAGCGACGCTGAAGGCACTGCCTGCCGCAAAGGTGTCTTCCGCCCCTGCCTTCAGCTTCCCGGCTTCCACTTTGGTAGCGCCGGCATAGGTGCTGGAGCCTGACAGGGTGAGCGTGCCCGATCCGGACTTGGTCAGGCCGCCACTGCCGCCGATGTCGCCGGCATATGCAGTTGAGGTGTTGTTGCCGCCGGTGGTGAGCGTGCCGGCGCCCAGGGCGACTTCGCCCGTACCTGCGAGCGATCCGATGGTCTGGTTGTAGCCGCCGAGGTCGAGCTTTGCGCCCGACTCGATGCTGAAGGCGCTGCCGGCCGCAAAACTGTTGGCCGCGCCCGCCTTGAGGGTGCCGGCGTCGACGAACGTGTCCCCGGTATAGCTGTTGGCGCCGCTGAGCGTGAAGATGCCCGTTCCATCCTTCGTCAGACCGCCGGTGCCGGAAATCCTGCCGGAGAATGTTGTCGAACCGTCATTGCCGCCAGAGGTCAGAGTTCCTGCGCCGAGAGTGACATCGCCGGCTCCCGCCAGCGATCCGATGATCTGGTCGAAGCCGTCGAGATCGAGCTTGGCGCCCGAAGCCACCGCCACGTCGCTTCGCGAATCGAATGCGCTCGAAGCGCCGGCTTTCAACGTGCCTTCGCTTACGGTCGTCGCGCCGCCGTGATCCATCCCGTAGATGACCAGCGTACCGGCACCCTTCTTTTCGATGGCGCGCGGCACCCCGCCGCCGGTCAGGATGATCCCGGTCTGCGTGGCAGTGCCCTGCTTGACCCAGAGTTCGGTATTGTCCTGCTGGACGGTCAGGATGTTGGTAAGCTCGACACCGGCCGCATAGTCGAGCGCGCCATCGTACATCATGAGATAGCCGGTGCCGATCGCCGAGCTGTTCTCGACCCGCAATGTGCCGGCCTGCACATTGACTATGCCGTCATAGCCGCTGTTGTCACCCGTCATTGCCAGCACGCCGGCGCCATATTTGTTCAAAATCCCCGAGCCGCTGATGTCGCCGTCAAACGCGATGTCGTCCGATCGGTCGAACGCCAGGGTGCCGGAATTCGCCACATTGCCGGCCAGCGAGCCATTCGTCGCTCCGTCGCCGACCAGCAGCACACTGTCGCTGTCGATCGTCGTTCCGCCCGTATGGCTGAGGTCGCCACTCGCCACCAGCATGCCGCCACCGGTGACGGTAACAGTTCCGGAGCCGGAAACATCGCCGGCGAAAGAACCGTAAAAATCCGACCGGTTGAAGACCAGCGCACCGTCGTTGACGACGTCGCCAACGATCGAGCCGGAGCTTCCGCCATCGCCAATCTGCAAGGTGCCGACATTTATCTCGGTGCCGCCGGTATAGGTGTTGGCGCCAGTCAGTGTGGTCGTGCCGGTGCCGTTCTGCTCTACCCGCCCAGTGCCCGAAATCTCGCCGCCCAACGTCAAGCCGTCGTCCGTGCGGTTGAAAGCCAGCACGCCTTCGTTGGCGATGTCTCCGGCAACCGAGCCGGCAGTGCCGGCGTTGCCGAGTTGCAGCGTGCCCGCCTTGATCGTGGTCAGGCCGGAATAGGTGTTGTCGCCGGCCAGCACCAGCGTGCCAAGGCCTAGCTTGTCAAGACCATGGCCGGTGCTGGTCAGAACCGACGAGATGATGGCCGTCACGCCGGCGTCGGTGTTGACGAAGCTCGCGTCCGTATTGCCGTAGGCGTCACCGGACAGGTCCAAAGTTCCGCCGGCCAGCTCATAACCGTCCGTTGAGAACTGGAGGCCTTGGAAGGCCAGGGTCCCTTCGACCTTGACCGTGGCGGCGGTGCCGGCAAAAACGCCGACCTCGCCGCGCCAGCTGTCATTGATGCCGGCTTCGCCGGGCGCGCCGGTCCAGTTGCTGTTGGCTGCGTCCCATGTACCCACGCCGCCGTCTACTGTGCCGTTGCCGGTCATGTCTGAGCCGTCCCAGAACTGCAAGAGCTGGCCGTTATTGCGCAGCAGCAGGTTGACCTGGTTGTTGACGGCGGTGCTGATGATGGCGTCGGTGGGCAGCGTGTCGAATGAGCCGGTGGTCGTTCCGGAAACATTGAACAGCCGGTAGTAGCCGGTCACCGCGTTGGGTGTTTCCAGTGTGCCGCCCAGTGTCAGGTCGCCCTCGACGACGACAAGATCGTTGGTAGGGCCGCCGGCCACACCCTGCGTGCCGAGCTCGAAGACGCTGGTCGAACCGGAATTGAGCACGAGGTCGCCATCGACGGTGAGGGTGCCGGGGCTGTTGCCGGCGGCAAGCGTGCCGTTGACGATGGTGGAGGCAAGTGTGCCGCTGCCGCCGATGGTGGCACCGGCGTCGACGGTGATGCCGGAAGACGAGGCGATCGAACCGTTGACGAGGAGGGTGCCGGCGGAAACGGTCGTCGCGCCGGTATAGGTGCTGTCGCCGGTCAGGACGGTCGTGCCGGTGCCTGTCTGGTTGAGCTTGCCGGTGCCTGTGATTTCATTGTCGACGGTGACGATGTCGGAACGGTTGAAGGCAAGCGTGCCGCCATTGTTGACGTCGCCTGAGCCGAGCGTGCCGGATGTGGTGCCATCGCCGACCTCGAGCGTGCCGCCGCTGATGGTGGTGGTGCCGGAATAGGTGTTAGCGCCGCTCAGGGTCAACTTGCCTGCGCCGGCCTTGGAAACCGTGCCCGTTCCGCTGACGACGCCGTCGAAAGCGCTGTCGTTGAAGCGGTCGAATGCAAGTGCGCCGCTGTTGTCGACATCACCCGATAACGAACCGGCAGTGCCGCCATTGCCGATCTGCAGTGTTCCGCCCGATATTTTGGTGCCGCCGCTGTAGCTGTTGTCCGCAGCAAGGACGGTAGTGCCCGGCCCGATCTGTTCAAGGCTGCCGCTGCCGTCGATCGCCCCGCCGAGCGTGACGGATCCGGTTCTGTCGATGACGAGCTTGCCGTTGTTGGTCACTGTGCCTGCCAGCGAACCGCCGGCACCGCCATCGCCGATCTGCAGCGTGGCATCGGTGATGGTCGTGCCGCCGCTATAGGTGTTGGCGCCGGCCAGCACCAGTGTGCCGCTGCCTTCCACGGTCAGGGCGCCCGAACCGCTGAACCCTGCCAGGGAGGTCAAGGTCGTGCCGTCGAGTGCCACGGTGCCGCCACCGGCGCCGATGGTGCCGCTGCGGTTCATGTCGAAGGACGATCCCACACTGAGCGTACCGCCGTCGAAATTGAGGGTCCCGTTTGACGCGCCCATGTTGTCGTTGGACAGCACCGAAAGGGTGGCATCGCCGGAAATCGTGGTGCCGTCCTGATAGCCGTTGGTTGCGAGTAGGGCGAGCGTGCCGCCGCCGGCGACGGTGAGGCTGCCAACGCCATTGATCGCACCGGCATAGGAAAGCGTCGTGCCTTCGACTGGGGCGATCGTTCCCGTGCTCGACAGCGTGACCGCGCGGTTCATGGTGAAGCTGTCCGTGGTGGCCAGTGCGCCGCCCGTAAAGATCAGCCCGCCACTGCCCAGCGTGTCGTCGCCGGTGACCTCGAGCGTGCCGCCGGCCAGCGTTGTCCCGCCGGAATAGCTGTTGGCGCTGTTGGTGAGTTTCAGCGTACCGGGTCCGCTCACGGTAAGCGCGCCGGTTCCGGTGAACTGGCCGGAGTGGATAAGGGTTGCTCCCGCAGCCTGAGCCAAGTCGCCGCCCGTCCCGTTCAGCACGACATCGCGCATCGCCGCCGACGAACTGCGGGTCTCCAACGTGCCGCCCTGAAGCGTCAGCGCACCTGCCGTGTCGCCGAGGCTTGAATCGTTGAGCACTGACAGCGTGCCGCCGATCAGCGTAGTGCCGCCGAGATAGGTGTTTGCGCCGTCGAGCGAGACCTTGCCGCCGCCGGTGACGGAAAGCGCGCCCGCGCCGCTGAGAAGGCCGTTGTAGGTAAGCGTGATTCCTGACGCCGCCGACAGGGTGCCGCCGCCTGTGTCGAGGGTAGCATCGAGGTTGGTGGTCAAGGAAGCGGTTGCCCGCAGCGTACCGCCGTTGAAGCTCAGCGCGCCGGTGCCGAGATTGGCGCCTGCCGAGACGGAAAGCGTGCCGCCGTTGATATTGGTGCCGCCTGAATAGGTGTTGGTGCCGCTCAGTGTTGCGGTGCCGCTGCCGGTTTTGTTAAGGGCGCCGCTGCCGGCAAGTGCTGTAGCGAGCGAGCCGCCTTGGATGTTGAAGGCCGTCGTGGCGGTAATCATGCCTGTGCCGGTGACGCTGCCGCCGGTCACCGAGAGGGTGTCGACGCCAAGATTGTATCCGGAAGCAACATTCAACGTCGCAGTGCCGCTGTTGGTCAGCGTGCCTATGCCGGTCATGTTGCCGCCGGTCAGCGAGAGCGTGCCGTTGTTCTGGTTGCTCAGGTTGCCGGTGACGGTCACGTCGCCGCCCAGCACTTTTATCTGTCCGTCGTTGTAGATACCGCTCGCACCGGCGGACAGCGTCGCGGTTCCGGTAGGGCCGTTGAAATTGATGGTGCCGCCGCCCTGGTTGTTGATAGCGCCGGCATCGATGAGGTTGCCGCCGGCATCGACATTGATGGTGGCATTGTTGTTCAGCGTGTTGCCTGTGCCGCGCAGCGTTGCGCCGGCGCCGACACTGATCGTGCCGGCGCCATTGTTGATCGTCTGGGCGCTCAGCGTGCGCCCGGCAGCGATCGCGGTCGTGCCATAATTCGTCAGCGTGGTGATGCCGGACACATCATCGGCAGTGGTCGAGCCGCTCACCGACATCGTGACGCCGCCGTTGACCTGGATCGTGTTGTTGAACGCGCCCGCCAGCGTCGTATTGCCACCAAGCTCGATCGCGCCGATGTTGCTGCTGGCGAGCGCCTTGATACTGTTCACGCCGCCGGTGATGATGATGGCGGTGGAGGTTGCGCCGTTCGACCCGCCGGCGGCTCCCTGGACGCCGCCGGCGATCGTGCCGCTGTTGATGATCGTCAGGTTCTGGCCGATAATGCCGAAGCCGCCGGGCTGTGGCCGGTAGGGCTGGAAATTCTGGAAATCGGTGCCGCCGCCGCCGCCCTTGATCGTGCCGGTGTTCGTTATCGTCAACCCTGCGGAACCCGTGGCGCTGATGCCATTGCCACCGCGGCCACCCGCACCGTTCTCCGACAGGTTGGTAAATGGGTAGATGCCGTTCACGCTTCCGCCGCCGCCGCCATTGCCGCCGGTGATCGTGCCGGAATTGGTGAGGTTGGCGCCGGTCGTGGCGATTATGCCGGAACCACCACCGCCACCACCGCCGCCGCCGCCATAGGAGCCGGCGGGGACGGAACCGTAACTTCCGCTACCACCGTTGCCGCCATTGCCGCCGGTGATGGCATTGCTGTTGTTCATATCGCTGCCGAGGACCAGTCCGGCGCCACCGGCGCCACCACCGCCACCGCCGGCGCCAACTATATAGCCGCCACCGCCACCACCGCCACCATCCGAGCCGCCGCCGCCGCCGCCGCGGGACCCTTGACCGCCCGTGGATCCGCCTCCGCCGCCAGGTGCGGTCGCGCTGCCATCTCCATAGCTGCCGCCGGCTCCGCCGCCGCCAGCAGTGGTACCATTGCCGCCGGCGCTGCCACCACTCCCGCCATTGCTTCCGATGAACTGGGCCAGCGCCGGCTGGTTCGTCGTCAGCAGCCCAAAGGGCGCGACCAGGGCAGTGCCGGCAAGCAGGATCGCGCGGTAGCGTGCATACGGTGAGCTTGCCGGGGCTTCGGCCTTCCTAGCGGCAGGATACCTCTGGACGCTATCGTTTTGGGCGGCGTCCGGTCGGCTGCGGCGAATGCTATTCACTTGGTCTTCCCTCTGGCAAACGCAAACCGGCAACAGGCGTCGCGCAAAGCTTCGCCGCCGCCGAAAACAGCCATGCTGCCGGTCGCAGTTCACATCAGTTGCAAAAATTCCGGTGCCGCTCGCCTATTCCCCAAGCGCCGACGAGCCGGACCTTATGACCGGCAAAAATTGTGGTCAATTATCCGGAAATTACTATTTTTGGGTGGAATTTTGCCGAGCGTTTATAGCCGCTTAACTGATATCGCCTGGCAGGCTCGTGGAGGACGCAGAGCCGACGGTCGAATTCTCGACGGCCTGGGCCTCAGTGATTTTGTGCCGGAGACTGCGCGATACCAACATCGCCGAGCTGCCGCCCATTCCTGAACAATGTAACAGCACCGACCCGTGCAACATGGGGAGCCCTTCAAAAGGTCTTCAGGAGGGCATTGCGCTGCTGCGGGGTGAGGGGACGTGTCCGCCGTCCTTCGAGCAGGAGATGGAGTTTGGCGGTTTCCTCGAGTTCCTCGGTCGCGTATTGCGCATCCCGCAAGGTCTTTCCGGCGACCACCGGTCCGTGATTGGCGAGAAGCACGGCATGGCTGTTCTTCGCCTTCTCGGCGACCGCATTCGCAAGCGCGGTATCGCCCGGCGGATAGTAGGGCACCAGCGGAAGGGAGCCGACCCGCATCACATAATAGGCCGTCAGCGGTGGCAGCACATCATCCGGGTCGACGTCTTCCAGAATGCTGACCGCGACCGCGTAGGTGGAATGCAGATGCACGACGGCACCGGAAAGTTTCTGCTGGCAATACATGCACTGGTGCAGGAAGGCTTCCTTGGTCGGCTTGTCGCCGTCGACATGGACGCCCTCGGCGGTAAAGCGCGACAGGCGCGCCGGGTCGAGGTTGCCGAGGGAGGCATTGGTAGGGGTCATCAGCAGGTCGCCATTGGACAGGCGCGCGCTGATGTTGCCCGTCGAGCCGAAGGTTAGTGCCCGATCGAACAGCGACTTGCCCACGGCGGCGATTTCGTCGCGAAGCTTGGTTTCTTCCGAGAGGATGGCGGTCATCGCATCAGTTCCCATGCCTTGAGGAAGAAATCGTCACTGCCGAAATTGCCGGACTTCAAGGCCAGCGCCAATGGCGCCTCGTCACCAAGGCTCAGTGTCCACGGCACGCCCGGATCGATTTCGGGGCCGATAAACAGGGCTTCGACGCCAAGACCATTGACGACCGCGCCCGAGGTTTCGCCGCCGGCCACAAGGAAGCGGCGGTAGCCGTCATTGCGCAGCGCGATCGCCACATCGGCCAGCAGATGTTCGACCACCGCGCCCGCCCGGTCGCGCCCTAGCACATCCTGGGCCTTCTTAACATCCTCGGGGTCGGAACTTGAATAGACAAGCGGGATCGCAGCGGAGCTGTTGGCCTTTACCCAATCGATCACGGCATCCGCCGTGTTCCGGCCATCGGCAATCGCGAGCGGGTCGAGCTTCATTGCAGGCGTACCGGCCGCGATTGCAGTCTCGACCTGTCGGCGCGTCGCGGTCGAACAGGAGCCTGCCAGCATGACGGCGGGGCCAGCCGGTCCAGCAAAGGCTGCCGCTGTCTGTCTGGGTGCCAACTTCCCGGCCCGGCGAAAATTCTCCGGTAGGCCGATGGCAATCCCGGACCCGCCTGTGATCAAGGTCATATCGGCGGCGGCCTTGCCGATAGCGCGCAGGTCGTCGTTGGTGATCGCGTCAACGATGATGACCTTCTCGCCCTTGGATGCGGCCGCCTTGAAGGCGGCTGCGACGGCTTCGTGTCCCTTGCTGACCGCATCGTGGATGACGAGGCCAACTGGTAGTGTTGTCTGCTGCTGCAAAACCCGAACCAGATCGGAATCGGTCATGGGCGTCAGGGGGTGATCCTTCATCGGGCTGTCGGACAGGAGCTGGTCACCGACGAACAGATGGCCGCGATAAACCGTTCGGCCGTTGGTCGGGAAGGCAGGGCAGGCCAGTGTCAGGTTGCCGCCGAGTTCCTCGAGCAACGCTTCCGCCACCGGTCCGATATTGCCTTGCGGCGTGGAATCGAAAGTGGAGCAATATTTGAAGATGATCTGCTCGGCTCCGTGGGCCTTCAGCAGGCGTGCCGCTTCCAGCGACATTGCGATTGCCTCAGCGGCAGGGATTGTCCGCGATTTCAGTGCGATGACGACGGCTTCGGCATCGCCGAAATCGAAATCGTCCGCGGGAACGCCAACAGTCTGCACCGTGCGCATCCCCTCCCGCGATAATGTCAGCGCCAGATCTGTCGCTCCCGTCAGATCATCCGCAACCGCACCTAATAGCATGTTCATTCACTCCGGGTATTCATGGGATTGGCTCAGGCAGTTGCGCCTTCGACGATGTCGTAGCCGGTATCGACCACCAGTTTGTCGAGGGCCCGTTCAGGGCTCTCCAACAGCTTCTCCACCGCTATCTTGCCGATCAGAAAGCGGTTCGAACGGACGGTCGAAAGCGGCAAGGGCAGAACCTGGCCAATATCGAGACCGTTGAAACCGAACAGGGCCAGCCGCTCTCGAACGGCAATGCCCGCGACCAGGCAGTGGAAAAAGCCGCCGACCGCCATGTCGTCATTGGAAAAAACCACGGCATCAAGACCCGGCAGGCGCTCAAGCAGAATTGCGAGCGTGTCGCGCCCGGCCATGGTCGAGCTCGGTCCATCGAAGCACTGTTCCCCTTCCAGGGTCATGCCTGTTTCGGCGAGCGCCTGAACAAGACCGTCATACCGCATGCGCGCGCGCCGGTCGGCGATCCAGTCGTGGCCGACATAGCCGAAACGCCGATAGCCTCGCGCGATCAAATGCCGGCCGACGGCATAGCCCGCCTGGTGATGGGAAAGGCCGACGGCAATATCGATCGGCTCGGCATCGATATCCATGAGTTCGGCCACGCGCACGCGGCTGTTATCCAGCATCCGGCGCGTGGCGTCGGTGTGGTCAAAGCCAGTCGTGATGATCGCCGCCGGTTGCCAGGCAAGCAGTGATGAAAGGATGCTCTGTTCCTTGACCGGGTCGTAGTCCGTGACGCCGATCATCGGCTGGTAGGATGTCGCAGCCAGCGCCGCATAGATACCCTGCAACACCTCGGGATAAACGATGTTCGACAGGGACGGCAGCAGTACGCCGATCAGCAGGGAGCCGGAGGAGGCGAGCGATCCCGCCGCCCGATTCGGCACATAGCCGAGCTTTTCGATGGCCAGAACCACACGGTCGCGGGTCGCATCGGCAATCGGACCCTTGTTGCGGATGACGCGCGAAACCGTGTTTTCGCTGACGCCGGCAAGCCGCGCGACATGGGTGAGCGTCGGCATCTCATATTGCATTGCGGCGCTCCTCCCTGTCTTGCGCGGGCTCTTCGCTCGCCTCGGATTTTTGATATCTCAGCGCTAACATATTTCACTTGAAGAAGGCCAGAGCTGTGATTACAATTTTTGTGTTAGCGCTGAGATAGCGTTTTGGGTTTGCCTTCAGGCAGATCGTCTTCGGCCTGATAATACTGTTAGTGCTTGCTGATCCACAGATTCAAAAGGAACCGCCAATGCCCGGTCAAACTCATATCGCCGTCATTGGCCTCGGTTCCATGGGCCTCGGCATGGCCCGCTCGCTTATCCGTGCCGGTCACAGCGTCGCCGGCTGCGATATCAGCGAACAGGCACGGGAGAGCTTCGAGGCGAGCGGCGGCAAACCTTTCTCCACCCCCGCCGCCGCTGTCGAAGGTGCTGACATCGTCGTCGTCGTGGTGGTGAACGCTGCCCAGACGGAAACCGTGCTTTTCGGTGAGAAAGGTGCTGTCGCCGCCATGAAGCCCGGCGCCGTCATCATTTCCTCTGCGACCGTCGCGCCGGCGGAGGCGAAAGGCTTCGCCGCCCGCGCGGCAGACAAGGGCCTGCTCTATCTCGATGCGCCGATCAGCGGTGGTTCGGTCAAGGCCGAGGCTGGCGAGCTCACGGTCATGGCCTCCGGCCCCGTCGAAACCTTCGCCGCTGCCCGCCCGGCGCTCGATGCCATGGCCGGTACGGTCTATGAACTCGGGGATGCCGTGGGCATCGGCTCCTCCTTCGAGATCGTCAACCAGCTGCTGGCCGGCGTGCATATCGCGGCGGCCTGCGAGGCCATCACCTTTGCCAGGAGCCTGGCCTCGACATCTCGCGGGTCTACGAGGTGATCACCAAATCGGCCGGCAATAGCTGGATGTTCGAAAACCGCGTCCCGCACGTCATTGCGGGGGACTATACGCCGCACAGCGCCGTATCGATCTTCACAAAGGATCTCGGCATCGTTTCGGATATCGGGCGCAAGCTGAAGTTTCCGCTGCCCATCGCCAGCGCCGCCCTGCAGCTTTTCGTGATGACTGAAGCAGCCGGCATGGGGGGTGACGATGACTCGTCGGTCGCCCGCCTGCTGGCGCAGATTACCGGGCTCAAATTGCCGGGTATGGACGAGGAAGACTGATATGCCGCGTTTTGCCGCAAACCTCTCGATGATGTTTACCGAGCATGATTTTCTCGATCGCTTCCAGGCGGCGGCGGACGCCGGTTTCGAGGCGGTAGAGTATCTCTTTCCCTACGATTTCCCCGCGGAGGTGGTTGCTGAAAAACTGACGAATGCCGGCCTCAGTCAGGCACTGTTCAACATGCCCGCTGGCGACTGGTCCAAGGGCGAGCGCGGTCTTGCGGCCTTGCCGGAACGGCGTGACGAGTTTCGCGAGGCGGTCGCCAAAGCGGTGCACTATGCCACGATCATCGGTACGCCGCTGTTGCACATGATGTCCGGGCTTGCCGATCCGCGTGACCCTGCCGCCGCGGCCAGCTACCGCTACGCTCTGTCATTCGCCGCTGAGAAGACTGCGGAAAAGGGTATCGGCCTGGTGATCGAACCGATCAACGGCCGCGATATGCCGGGCTATTTCCTCAACGATTTCAATAGCGCTGTCGCGCTGATCGACGAGTTTGGTCCTCGTAATGTCAAACTGCAGTATGACATTTACCATCGCCAGATCATCCATGGCGATGTCTTGACGAGTCTTGGCCAGATGATGCAGGTCATTGCTCACATCCAGATAGCCTCGGTTCCTCTGCGGCATGAGCCGGGAACGGGTGAGTTGAACGATGCTATGATCTTCGCGGAGATCGACAGGCTCGGTTACGGCGGATATGTCGGCTGTGAATATCGTCCTCTGGGCGATACGGTCGCGGGACTAACCTGGCTGAACAAAACCTAGCCAGGGAACTGTCCGGGGAGGAGGGCATATGTACACAGCTTGGTTCGAGGTATTCGATCCTCGTTTCGAACGCCTGATCCTGTCGAATGTGCACGTCGATACCCTTTTCTCGGGTGGCCGGTGGCTGGAAGGTCCCGTTTATGTTCCGGCATCGCGCCATCTGCTTTTCTCGGACATTCCGAACAATCGCGTAATGCGCTACAACGAGTGCGACGATTCCATCTCGGTTTTCCAGTCGCCCTCGAATTTCTCCAACGGGCACACGCTCGATGCTCAGGGCCGCGTGGTTTCCTGCGAACATCTTATGCGCCGGGTAACACGAACCGAGCATAGCGGCGATATCACGGTGATCGCCGATCGTTTCGATGGCAAGCGGCTGAACTCGCCGAACGACGTCGTCGTCGGCCGGGATGGCGCGATCTGGTTCACCGATCCGACATATGGGATCGCGACGGAATACGAAGGAAGTCGCAGCGAAAGCGAAATCGGCAGCAGCAATGTCTACCGGATCGACGCCGACGGGTCGATCAGTCTTGTGGCCGACGGTTTCGTGCAGCCAAATGGCCTGTGTTTTTCACGCGACGAGCGCGTACTGTATATCGCCGATAGCGGAGCGAGGCCCGGCCAGCTCCTGGCATTCGAAGTCGTCGAGGGCCGGTCGCTGACCAATCGTCGCCTTCTTCGCGAATGTGAAATCGGGATTTACGACGGCTTCCGCGTCGATCGCGACGGAAATATCTGGACCAGCGCCGGCGATGGCGTGCACTGCCTATCGGCGGACGGCACATTGCTCGGCAAGATCAAACTTCCCGAAGCGGTCGCCAATGTCTGTTTTGGTGGCCCGAATTTCAACAGGCTCTATATCTGCGCCACACGGACGCTGTTTGCCGTTTATCTCAACACGACTTCACCCCACGAGAGCGAGGCAGCCTGAAACCGGCCGAAGTGTTTCGATGTGCCAGCCCGTTTATGAAGCCGCGCAGTGGCGCCAGCCGGTCATCACACAGGCTCGTTGAGGCGCACCGGCCCATTTATGGATGACAACCGCAGTTGCGGTGGGTATTGCGCATGGCGTGGATTGAAAGCTTCAAACAGCAGAGACAGACATTGACCAACAAAAAACCGACTGTTCTCATGATCATGGACGGGTGGGGCTGGCGCGAGGAAGTGCACGGCAACGCCGTCTTGCAAGCCAGGACCCCAAATTTCGATGGTTTGTGGTCACGTCATCCACATTCTTTCCTGACGACGCATGGCCCTGCCGTCGGCCTGCCGGAAGGGCAGATGGGCAATTCCGAGGTCGGCCACCTGAACATCGGTGCCGGGCGTATCGTGATGCAGGATCTGCCTCGCATCGACGCCGCAGTAGCGGACGGCACCTTGCGCAAACTCATAGCCGAAACTGGCCTGCCGGAAGTCCTGGCACGGACGGGCGGCTCCTGCCATATCCTTGGGCTTGTTTCCCCGGGCGGCGTTCACTCGCATCAGGGTCATGTCGCGGCACTCGCCCGAGCACTTTCCAGTCTCGGAATACGTTCAGTCATACACGCCTGGACGGACGGACGTGACACGCAGCCGGGACAGGCAGGTGACTTCCTTCGGCAACTCGCCGAGGCTCTTCCCGCAGATGCCTCGATTGCGACCGTCAGCGGCCGATTTTACGCCATGGACCGCGACAATCGCTGGGAACGAATTTCACTCGCATATGCGGCAATCGTCGACGGTGAGGGCGTCGCTGCTTCTTCCCCCCAGCAGGCAGTCGAGATAGCCGCTCAGCGTGGCGAAACGGACGAGTTCATACTGCCGAGTGTCATCGGCGATTATGCCGGCCTTGGCGAAGGGGACGCGATCCTGTGCGCCAATTTTCGGTCCGACCGGGTTCGTGAAACCCTGTCAGCACTTCTCATCCCCGACTCGTGCGGCTTCCAGGGCAAGAACAAGCAGCCCGGTATCGCGATGGCAATCGGCATGGCGTCCTATGGAACTGAACTCAATGCGGTGATGCGCACACTTTTTCTGCCTCAATCGCTCGATGACGGATTGAGCGAGACGATCGCCAAGGCAGGCCGAAGTCAGCTTCATATGGCGGAGACGGAAAAGTATCCGCATGTCACCTATTTCCTCAACGGCGGGCGCGAGACGCCTCATGCCGGTGAGGAGCGCCTGATGGTGCCGTCGCCCAAGGTCGCTACCTACGATCTGCAACCGTCGATGTCCGCGCCGGAACTCACCGAAAAGGTAGTGGCGGCGATAGACGGCGGCGAATACGACTTCATCGTCGTGAACTTCGCCAATCCGGACATGGTTGGGCACACCGGCAGCCTCGAAGCGGCCATAACGGCAGTGGAGACCGTGGACGCCGCTCTGGGTGTGATTTGCCAGAGTGTCGAGCGCGCGGGCGGATTCCTGCTGGCCATCGCTGACCACGGCAATTGCGAAACGATGATCGATCCGGAAAACGGCGCGCCCCACACGGCCCACACGCTCAATCCGGTCCCCGTCATTCTGTTCGGCCGGAGCGACGTGTCGCGTTTGAACGAAGGCATCCTTGCCGACGTCGCGCCGACCATTCTCGCACTGATGGGAATAGAACAGCCCGAGAAGATGACTGGCGGGCCGCTTTTCCCGGTTGCCACTGAGACGCGGTGATCGGTCTCTAAACCGTTGCGGTCGCCGGCTCGGCTTGCGGCAGCAGGGCGGATCGGTGCGCGGCCTTGGCGTATTTCTGGGCGATCATGGCGCAGGCCATGAGCTGTATCTGATGGAAGAGCATCAGCGGCAGAACGATCGCGCCTACGCCCTGGCCGGCAAAGATGACATTCGCCATCGGCACGCCACTGGCCAGGCTCTTTTTCGAGCCACAGAAGGTGATCGTGATCTGGTCCGCCTTGTTGAAGCCGAGGAGCCTGCTGCCATAGGTCGTGCACAGAAGCACTAGGCCGAGCAGCACCATGTCGGCGACAACGACCACGGCGATGTCTCGCAGCGAGAACATGTGCCACAGCCCCTCGACCACTGCCGTGCTGAAGGCGAGATAGACGACCATCAGGATAGAGCCACGATCCACTGGCATCAGCAGCTTCTTTTTTGAGCGTATCCAGTTGCCGATCTTCGGTTCCAGAATCTGACCGAGCACAAAGGGCAGGAGCAGTTGCACCAGGATCTGGCTCACCGCATCCCATGAGAACCCGCCATGTCCGCCGAAGGAGAAGAGCAGGCCGACAAGTAGCGGTGTCAGGAACATGCCGAAGATGTTGGAAGCCGATGCAGAGCAGATAGCTGCCGGGACATTGCCGCCGGCCATCGAAGTAAATGCGATCGAGGATTGCACCGTCGATGGCAGAACGCAGAGAAACAGAATGCCAAAGTAAAGCGGCTGCGGCAGGATCGAGGAGGGCAGATAGCCGAGCGCCAGGCCCAGCAAAGGAAACAGGCCGAAGGTCGTCAGGAGAATGACGAGATGCAGGCGCCAATGCAGCAGGCCGGCAACAACCACATCCCGCGAGAGCCTGGCGCCATGAAGGAAGAAAAGAAGCGCTATGGCCAGGTTGGTCGCGATCGAAAACCATGCTGCGAACTGGCCGCTTGCCGGTGCAACCGAGGCGAGCCCGACGGTGCACAGGAGCAGGATCAGAAAAGTATCCGGCAGAAAGCGGCGCATGACATGTCCTCAAAGGCTGCGATGGGCGTCTTTTCGCCTATCGCAAAATGGGATACAAGGAATAACAGTTATCGCAAATTGGGATATCCATGCTCGACCTTGCCCAACTTCGCAGCTTCGTCACCGTCCAGCAGATGGGAAGCTTCACCTTCGCGGCAGAGAGGCTGGGGCTCGGGCAATCCACCGTCAGCCAGCACATCCGCAAGCTGGAGACGGCGATCGGCAGGCAACTGCTGGCGCGGGATACGCACAAGGTGGTGCTGACGCCCGACGGCGAAGCCCTGCTCGGTCACGCCAGGACCATGCTGTCGATAGAGGGGCAGGTGCAGGCGCTCTTTACGGCGCAGAAGCTGCGCGGCACCTTGAGGCTCGGCGTGTCGGAAGACTTCGTGACTAGCCGCCTGCCGGCGGTGCTGGAGGACTTCGTCCAGTCTCACTCTTCCGTTGATCTTGAACTCACCGTCGCGCTCAGCGGTGCGCTCTACCAGATGCAGGACAATGGCGAACTCGACCTTGTGCTGGCAAAGCGCCGGCTCGGCGACACCCGCGGCCGGCTCGTCTATCGGGAGCCGCTTGTCTGGCTTGCCCGCGACCCGGGCCGTGTCCTGTCGCTTGCGACCTTGCCGCTGATCGCCTTCCCCGCACCGAGCGTCACGCGGAGCATCTCGCTGGAGGTGCTGGAGCGGCACCGCATGCCATGGCGTATCGTGTGCACATGCGGAAGCCTCAGCGGGCTGACGGCCGCAGCCCGCGCCGGCATGGGGGTTCTGGTGCAGCCGCAGAGCATGTCTCCCTTGGGCCTGAAGGAGATATCTTTTGAGCATCTGCCACAGCTGGAAGATGTGGAGTTCGTCCTCATTCCGAGCAAGGGTGCCGATCGGGCCCTCGTCTCGGCTCTTTCAGAAGATATTCTGATCAAGGTGAGAGGCCTGCGTTAAGCCGTTGCGCGATAATGGGTGGCCTTCGCCCAGACGGGCGTCTTCGCAAAATCGGGCATGAATCTCTGCCGGCTCGATCAAACCGAAACCTGTGCCAGGAAATTTATCTAACATTTGTTAGAATAATATGGCTTATGATGAGCCGCAGTGTCCGTATCGTGGAGGGGCCGTTGTGGGCGAGTTTTCTGAACAGGTTTGCTTAGTCACAGGTGGCGGCCGCGGCATCGGCCTGGAAGTCGTGAAAATGTTCCTGGCCGAGGGCGCGATCGTTCATTCTTTGGATATTTCGCATTCCGATGTAATTCGAAAGGCCGGTCTCTTGCGGCACGATTGCGATATTACCGACCTTCAGGCGGTCGAGGATGTTGTCGGAACGTTTGGCGGGAAAGTCGACGTTCTGATCAATAATGCCGCTGCCGTGACGCGCGCTGCGCCCATCACTGAACTCGGCCTGGATGAGTGGAACAGAACCTTGTCCGTGAACCTCACCGGGGCATTCTGCGTCACGCGTTCCGTGCTGCCTTTGATGGGATACGGGGGCAGGATCGTCAATCTTTCGTCGACCTTCGCGCATGTCGGGTCGCCGGGCCGTGTCGCTTATTCGACGACAAAGGGCGCGATGCTCGCCTTTACGCGAAGCTTGGCGCTCGATGTTGCAGAACAGGGTATAAGGGTGAACTCGGTCTCACCGGGAGGGATTGCCACTGACCGGCTGCTCGAATTGTTTGGTTCGGAAGAGGCGGCCCAGGACTATCTGCTTCCTCTCCACCCGATAGGGCGAATGGGAAAGCCCGCCGATATAGCTGACGCGATCTGGTTTCTTTGCTCGAAGCGGTCGAGCTTCATGACCGGTGCCGACATGCTTGTCGATGGGGGCTACACTGCGCGCTAGGGAGTGTTGATATTCAAATCATGACGGCCTGCAAATGACACTTTTCTGCGCTTCCGGTGCTCATGGACCAAATGTCCACTCCGCTCCGGTTCTCGAAAACCACCATTTTCGACTCGTCCTGATCTGAATCTCAACACTCCTAACCGGCGACGCGGCATAAAACTTGTGCTTGTCTTATTTTCGAACATTCGTTAGATTTTGTCGAGATCGAAAACGATCTGCCGGGAGGAATGCCATGCCGAAATACAATCTGATCGCGCTCACCAACCCGCTTCCGGGACGGGAAGATGAATTCAATGATTGGTACACCAATGTTCATCTCGGCGACGTTCTGAAGCTGCCGGGAGTGAATGCGGCTCAGCGTTTTGCACTTTCAGATGTCCAGCATCGGCCGGGTCCGTTCGAGTGGAAATACATGGCCGTCTATGAGATCGAGATAGACGATCTGTCGAAGACGCTGGCCGCGCTCAAGCAGGCGAGTGGCACGGAGGCGATGCCGCTCTCACCTGCGCTTTCGCCGGAACGGATGGTGTGGATCTACGAGCCGGTCACAGAGCGGGTTGAGGGTTCTTCGGCGGTCGAGGTGCTTTGACATGGCCGGGTTCGTCAAGGGCGCGCTGGCGGGTTTGAAAGTCGTCGACCTGACGCAGATGCTGGCTGGGCCCTACTGCACCATGCTGCTGGCGGACCAGGGCGCCGATGTGATCAAGATCGAGCCGATCGATGGCGATCCGACGCGCCAGTTCGGTCCGTTTCGCGCAGACGATGAAGCGCACCATTTCGGCGCTTACTTCCAGAGCACGAACCGCAACAAAAAGAGCGTCGCACTCGACCTGAAGTCTGAAGAAGGCAAGGCGTTGTTTCGCCGGCTGGCAGCCGACGCGGACATTGTCGTGGAGAATTTTCGCGCCGGCGTCATGGATCGGCTGGGTATCGGCTACGAGAGCCTCGCCGCGGAAAATCCTCGGCTCGTCTATGCCGCGATCCGCGGCTTCGGCGATCCGCGCACCGGCGCCAGCCCCTATACGGACCGTCCGGCCTTTGACGTCGTTGCGCAGGCGATGGGCGGCGCAATGGGCATAACGGGTCCGGACTCGGCGACGCCGATGAAGATCGGTCCCGGCGTCGGCGATATCTTCCCGGCGACCCTTGCGGCCTTTGGCATCATGGCGGCGGTCCACCATGCGCGCCAGAGCGGGCAGGGGCAGTTCGTCGATGTCGCGATGTATGATGGCGTACTCGCCATGTGCGAGCGCATTGTCTATCAATACTCCTACACCGGAAAATCGCCGGTTCCCGAAGGCAATCAGCATCCCATTTTGTGCCCGTTCGGGACCTTTCCTGCAAAGGATGGGCAGGTGACGGTGGGCTGTCCGAGAGATTCGTTCTGGCGCGAACTGGTCGCCATTATCGGCCGGCCCGAACTCGCAACAGACCCGCGTTTCCTGACCAACAATGACCGCCTGGCCCATTCCACCGAGACCGTCGCCATTGTCGAAGAGTGGACGCGCAACCACACCAAAGCCGAAATTTCGACAGCGCTCGACGGAAAGGTGCCGTTTGGTCCGGTCAACACTGCAGCCGACATCTATGCCGATCCGCACGTCCTGGCACGCGGGATGCTGGCGGAAGTCGAGCATCCCGGCTCGGCCACGCCGGTAACCATCGCCTCCACCCCGATCCGCATGACCGCGACGCCGGGCGGGGTTGCGCGTCGCGCCCCGCTGACTGGTGAGGACACGGACGCAATGCTGTCCGGACTGGGGTTGGGCAGTGCCGAGATCGCCGATCTCAGAGCGCGAAAGGTGGTGGCCTGACAGCCTCGTACGATCCTTCAGCGGATCGGCGAGAAGCTCGTCGGCTTCAGGATCATCGTCTCCATTTTCTGGATGAAGGGCGTCGTCTTCGGCCCGAAGGCGATCCAGGCGGGGTCAGCGTAAAGCTGTGCCCGAAGTTCGTCGCGCTCGGCCATGCTCTTGTAGCCCCACATGGTAACGACCTGGTTGAGCGTGCCGATGTCGGAGACGAAGTATCCGATCATCGGCAGATATTTCGTGTGCAGCGCCAGCCCTTCGGCCTCGTACAAGGCCAGGAACTCCTGAACCTTGCCCGGATGAAACGTATAGGTGCGCTTCTCGATGATCACGGTTGAACCTCCCTGTTCGTGTCGATCCATGCTTAAACCAATGGCATTTTATTTTCAAACATATGTTAGAAAATGATCTGGCTTTTGGCATTTCCTGTTATATGTTCGGCGCTCAGGCGCAGGCCGGGAGGAGAAAGAGTATGATTGAACGGACATTGTTCTCGTCCGAACATGAGATGTTTCGCGAGCAGGTTCGCCGCTTCATGGAGCGCGAACTGGCGCCGCACCACGAAGAGTGGGAAGAAAACGGCGAAGTGCCGCGCTGGGCCTGGAAGAAGGCCGGCGAGCAAGGTTTTCTCTGTGCGGCGATCCCGGAAGAATGGGGCGGGGTGGGCGCAGACCGCCGATACTCCATCATCCTGATGGAAGAGCAGGCGCGGCTGAACCTCACGGGGCTTGGGTTTGCCCTGCATTCCGACATCGTCGCCCCCTATTTCGATCACTATGGAACGCCCGAGCAGAAGCTGCGCTGGTTGCCGAAAATGGCGAGCGGCGACTACATCGCCGGCATTGCGATGACAGAACCCGGGGGTGGTTCCGATCTTCAAGCCATCCGCACCAGCGCGGTCAGGGATGGCGACGACTATGTCATTACCGGTCAAAAGACCTTCATCACCAACGGCCAGACCGCGGATATTTTCCTGGTTGCCTGCAAGACGGATCGTACGGAAGGCGCCAAGGGCATCAGCCTGATCGTCGTCGAGGCAGATCGTCCGGGGTTTCAGCGTGGCCGTCGGCTGAAGAAGCTGGGCACCAAGGCGCAGGACACGTCCGAGCTGTTCTTCAACGAGGTGCGCGTTCCCGTTTCCAATCTGATAGGCGAGGAAGGCAAGGGCTTCGGCTACATGATGCGCGAGCTGGCATGGGAGCGCATGCATGTCGGCATCCAGGCTGTTTCCTGCTGCGAGGCCGCACTCGACTGGACGATAGACTATACGAGGAACCGCAAGGCCTTCGGTAAGGCGGTCATCGACTTCCAGAATTCGCGCTTCAAGCTTGCGGAGATGAAGACCGAAGTGCAGGTCGGCCGCATCTTCCTCGATCGTTGTCTCGAACTGGTGCTGGAAGGCAAGCTCGACACGACCACCGCAGCCATGGTCAAGCTATGGACCAGCGAGATGCAGGGGAAGGTGCTGGACGCCTGCCTGCAACTTCACGGCGGCTACGGCTTCATGTGGGAATATCCGATCACGCGCGCCTTCGCCGACGCGCGCGTGCAGCGGATTTACGCAGGTACCAACGAGATCATGAAGGAACTCATCGGGCGGACGCTGTAGCGGCCGAAGTGAGTTCGCCCTTCCGCTTCTCGGCGAACGCCCGCCAGCCGATCGGCTGGCGCCCGGTCACGGTCTGGACCGTATCGTAGACGGCGCCGGAGATCGGCATCCTGCCGGCCTCGATTGCCGTCACGCCCTCGGAGAGGCTGGCTGCATAAGTTTGCTCCATGCCTTGCTTCAATGTGATCGGCAGCAGGTCGGAGGCGGGGCGAGGCCTGTAGGCGACCGGCGTTTCCGTAATTTCGGAAAGCACTTCGGCGATCTCGCCGAAGCTCAGGGCCTCGACCGCAAGCGGGTAGGTCGCGCCTGCATGGCGTTCGGGATGCAAGAGCGCCTCGACGGCGACTGCGGCCATGTCGTCGGACGAGATCCACGATACTTTCCGGTCACCGACAAAATGCACGACGCGGTCGGGGCGTTGGCGGAACCCTGCCCAGACTGTGTCGATGAAGAAATTCGGGCGCAGGTGGGTGTAGGAAAATCCCATCGCTTCGATCACGCGCTCGACCATCTGGTGCCAGGCGAAGTGCGCGTGAGGCGTATCTTCTTCCGCGAGTGCTCCAAGATGCACGATATGGCGCACACCTTCGGCTTTCGCCGCATCCAGAAGACGCTTGGAATGAACCAGCATGTCGACCGAATAGCCGGTAGCCAGAAATAGCGCATCGACGCCCTTCAGAGCCGGACGCAGCGTGTCGGGTGAATCATAATCGAAATGCACGGGCATCAGCCCGCGCTTGCGCAGGCGCTCTGCGCTGTCTTCGCTTCTGGCTGCCCCCAGCGGCTGGATCTCTTTTAAACCGGATGCGCCGGCAAGCAGGTCGATCACGGCTCCACCCACAGTGCCGGTCGCACCGGTGACCAATATCCGTCTCGTCATGTCTTCCTCCCCGAAGCGTGGCCTGTGCGTGCTTGACCGCAGTAAAATTCTAACAGATGTTCGTTTTTAGTGGAGGAACGCAACTTATGTCCAGCGGTAAAGCAGGCTCGGCAATGCCGGGACCGGTCGAATACGCCTTGCTCGCAGGCGTCAGCCTGACCTGGGGCACCTCCTATATGTTCACGAAGATTGCTGTCGGGACGTTGCAGCCGTTCACGCTCATCGCCTGTCGCTGTTTCGTTGCCGCGATCGCTCTCCTTTTGATCGTGGCCTTCAGGCGTTCATTCAAACGCCTCGCATGGCGAGACCTGGCTGCCTTTGCTCTGGTGGGGCTGATGTCGAACGCGGCGCCGCTTTCGCTGATCGCGATATCGGTGTCGCATGTGAATTCCTCGGTTACCGCCACAACCTTGGCCCTCGTTCCTTTGATTACGGCGATGCTCGCCGTCTTTGGCGGTGACCGTCCCAAGCCGCGCAACATAGCCGGGATTCTGGTCGGCCTGGTGGGGATCGTCCTTTTGTTCGGCCCCGACGCGCTTCTCCATGCGAGCGAAAGTGCGCGCGGCGCAATTGCCGCTGTCGGCGCAGCGCTGGTGTTTTCTTCCGCTCTGTTTGTCATGGCGATCGTCCGTCACCACCACCCGCTGACGGTCACGGTTGGATCGCTGACGGCAGCGGCGCTCTGGATGATTCCCACCGCACTGATCGTCGATGGAATACCGCCGGCCTGGCCTTCGATCGGGGTGACAGGAGCGGTGCTGGTGCTCGGCCTGCTCAACACCGCGCTATCCAGCCTCATGCTGTTTGCGTTGGTGCCGCGCGCCGGGGCGACCTTCACTTCCTATAACAACTATCTCGTGCCGGTCATCGCGGTGCTGTGCGGAACCGTCTTCCTCGGCGAACCCATGACCGCACAATCGGCCCTCGGCGTCATCGTGGTGCTGGCTGGCGTTGCCATCTCCACGATCAGGCGTTTGGCCCGTCCGGAACGGCTTTTGCATCCGTGACGAGGAAAACCGGACAATGACAATTTCGCGGCTTGCGACGCTTTCGAACAAGTGTTAGGTTTTTGACGAGGATGAAATCCGGCCCTGCCGGATGAGACAATGACAAGCCGTCAACGGCTTCATCGGAAGGCGACCCGCAGCCGTTCCGATGGATAAGGGAGGAGCGGAAATGCGTCGTCTTGAAGGAAAGCTGGCCGTCGTTACCGGCGCTGCAAACGGCATCGGTCGCGCGTCAGCACTGCGTTTCGCATCGGAAGGCGCCAATCTCGCGATCCTCGACCTTGAGGCCGATGGCCTTGAAACGGTCGCGGAGGAAGCCAGGAAAGGCGGCGCAGAAGTCATGACGATTGCCGGCGACTGCACCAGCGAAACCGTGATCGTCGATGCGTTCAAGAAGATTTACGACCGCTTCGGTTTTGTCGACGTCCTGATGAACAATGTCGGGCAGAGCGCGCGTGAGCGTGCCTCCGAGTTCTACAAGTCGAGCCCTGAAGTGTGGCGCTTCGTCATCGACGTGACGCTCATGTCCACGCTGATTGCCTCGCGCCAGGTCGTTCCTGTGATGCGCGAGGCCGGCAAGGGCAAGATCGTCAACGTCGCCTCCAATGCCGGCCTGGCAGGCGAGATCGGCATCAGCGAATATGCGGCCGCCAAGATGGGCGTGATCGGTTTCACCCGGTCGCTTGCGCGTGAGCTTGCGCCGTTCAAGGTGAACGTCAACGCGGTTTGTCCCGGCGTCACCAAGACCCGCGTCATCGACCGTATTTCCGAAGAAATTCTGAAGAAAATTCGCGACTCGATCCCCCTCGGCTTCTTTGCCGAACCGGAAGACATCGCCGCCGCCGCCGCTTTCCTGGCAAGCGATGACGCCCGCTACATGACCGGACAGTCGGTCGTGGTCGACGGCGGCCGATGGATGGTTTGAGGGCGGTAATGCTGCTTTCGCCTGCGAAAAAACCGAACAAAAGTTAGAATTCAACATATCTAAGAGGTGGTGAGCCTATGGCTGGAATGCTCGAGAACAAGGTGGCGCTGATCACCGGTGCAGGCAGGGGCATCGGGCGCGAAATGGCGCTGATGATGGCGGCACACGGTGCAAAGATCGTCGTCAACGATCCCGGCGTTTCGCTTCAGGGCAATGATGAGACCGATGTTCCCGCGCGTGAGGTCGTACGCGACATCAAGGCTTCCGGTGGTGAGGCCGTCGCCGATTTCGGCTCGGTCTCCGAGGTCGAAGATGCGCGCGCCATGGTGAACCGTGCCGTCGAAACCTTCGGCAAGATCGACATCGTCGTCAACAATGCCGGCATCCTGCGCGATGTGATCTTCCATAAGATGACGGACGAGGACTGGGATTCGGTCATCAAGGTCCATCTGTATGGCAGCTTCAATGTCAGCCGTGCGGCTGCCGAACATTTCCGCAAGCAGGAGTCGGGCTGCTTCGTCCACATGACCTCGACTTCCGGTCTTGTCGGCAATCCGGGGCAGGCGAATTACTCGGCAGCCAAGATGGGCATCATCGGGCTTTCCAAGTCGATCGCGCTGGATATGGCCCGCTTCAACGTGCGATCCAACTGCATTTCGCCCTTTGCGTGGAGCCGGATGGTCGGCTCGATACCCAACACGCCCGACCAGGAGGAACGTCTGAACGGCCTGCGTATGCTGACGCCGGACAAGATCGCCCCGGTGGCGGTGTTCCTGGGTAGCGATGCGGCCAGAGAGGTCAACGGCCAGATTTTTGCCGTGCGCGGCAATGAGATATTCCTGATGAGCCAGCCTCGCCCGTTGCGCTCCGTTCATCGCTCCGAAGGGTGGACGCCTGAAACGCTTCGCGACCATATGCTTCCGACATTGAAGCCGTCCTTCATATCGCTCGATATGTCGCGCGACGTGTTTTCCTGGACACCGGTCTGACGATGTCCGAATACCGCCGTTACGACGAAATCGCTGTCGGCGATGTCTTTCCGGAAACGCCGCTGAGCTTCAAGGTGAGCGAAAAGGTCGTGAACGGCTTTCTCGCGGCAACGAGCAACGAGGATGCGCTGTATCACGGGGGAGAAATACGGCGCGCGCCGTCGATGATCGCTTCCGTCTATCTGATCGATCTTCTGATGGCGCGCCGCAGTCCTCCCGGCGGCATTCACGCCAAGCAGGCGATCCGTTTTCACCGGGCAATCGCTATTGGCGAGACGCTGGTGATGCAGGGGCGCGTGGTCGAGAAATATACGCGCAAGGAACGTCCTTACATGGTCGCCGACTTCGAGGCGCGGGGCAGCGACGGTACCCTCGTCACGAGCGGCCGTATAACCTCCATCTGGGGGAAGGACCAATGAGCGCCAGCCTTGCGACCCGACAATTTTCAGCACCTGGCGAAGCGTCGCCGGTGTTGGTGCGGCACGTGACGCAGGGGATGATCAATGCCTATGCGGAAGCGTCGGGAGATTTCAATCCCATCCATGTCGATCCGGAATTTGCGGCTGCCGGCCCATTCGGCCGGACGATCGCCCATGGTCTGATGACGCTCGCTTTCGTCTCGCAGATGCTGAACGAGTGGACGGCAGGCGCGTTCGACGAAACCGGCGAGATCGACGTTGCTTTCGTCGGCCCGGTCTATACAGGCGACACCGTCGAAGTGTCCGGGACCGTGGAAGATATCGTCGAACGAGACGGCAGGCAGTGCGCGCGGATCAAGCTTCAATGCAGCGCGGGCGTGCGGCAGATTCTCGCCGGGCACGCAATTCAGCCGATAGAGTAAGTGGAGAAGAACAGTCATGGCGCGTGAAGCGGTGATCGTGGGGGTCGGCGACGTCCCGCTCAAGGACGGAAAAGTGGTCGGCGGCGGGTCTGTCCTGCAGGTGCAGGCGCGGGCGGCAAAGGCGGCTCTCGACAATGCCGGCATCCCCATGCGCGATGTCGACGGGTTGCTGGTTGCGGGGCTTTGGGGTGTACCGGGACCGGGCCAGCTGCCATCCGTCACGCTCGGTGAATATCTCGGCATATTCCCGCGCTTTGCAGACACCACCAACATCGGCGGGTCGGCGTTCGAGGCTCATGTCGCGCATGCCGCAATGGCCATCGAAAAGGGCTATTGCGACGTAGCACTCATCGTCTACGGCTCGACGCAGAAAAGCGAACGTAGCCGAACGCTGGGCGGCCGTCCGCCTGTCCTGACCATGCAGTTCGAGAATGTCTGGGGCATCCCGCAGCCAGTCGGCGGCTATGCGATGGCCGCGCGCCGCCACATGCATGAATTCGGCACCACGGAAGAACAATTGGCCGAGATCGCGGTTGCGACGCGGAAATGGGCCAGCCTCAATCCGGATGCGACCATGCGCGATCCGATCAGCATCGATGACGTCATGGCATCGACCAGGATTTCCGATCCGCTGAAGCTCCTCGACTGCTGTCTGGTGACCGATGGCGCCGGCGCCATCGTCATGACGACGGCGGAGAACGCAAAGGCCCATGGCAGCAGGCCGATCCACATCCGCGGTTATGGCGAGGCGCATACGCATTGGTCCATCGGGGCCATGCCGGATCTCGCGCGGCTGACCGCTGCCGAAATGGCGAGCAAGCGCGCCTTTGATATGGCCGGCGTCAGCCACGACGCGATTGACCTGGTCGAGTGCTACGACAGCTTCACCATCACGGTTCTGATGACGCTGGAAGCGCTCGGCTTCTGCAAGCCGGGAGAGGGCGGCGCATTCGTCTCGGGCCAGCGGACAGCACCCGGAGGGGCGTTCCCGCTCAACACCAATGGCGGCGGCCTATCTTATTGCCATCCGGGCATGTACGGCATCTTCCTGCTGGTCGAGGCGGTGCGGCAGCTGCGCGGCGAGGCGGGGGACAGGCAGGTCGATAATGTCCAGACCGCACTCGTTCACGGCACGGGAGGCACGCTGTCGTCCGGCGCCACCGTTATCCTGGCGAACAACTGAGGGGGATGCGTCATGAGCGATACCGCAACATATGAAAAGCCGCAGCCCGTCATCGATCCCGGCACCAAGCCGTTCTGGGATGCGGCGCGCGCGCATCGGCTGTCGATGCCGAAATGCCGGGCTTGCGGCCAGCATCATTTCTATCCGCGCGAGCTATGCCCGCATTGCCATTCGGACGATCTCGAATGGACCGATGTCAGCGGCAAAGGAGAAGTCTATTCGTACACCATCGCGCGCAAGCCTGCTGGCCCGGTGTTTGCCGCCGACGTTCCTTATGTGATCGCCATGATCGCCCTTGATGAGGGGCCGCGCATGCTGACCAATATCGTCACCAAGGATGTCGAGCAGGTGCGGATCGGTGACCGCGTGACCGTCCGCTTCGATGACGTCACGCCGGAGCTGACCTTGCCAAAATTCACGCTCGACAAGGACTGACATGAACACCACTCATGTTCCCGAGGATATTCTTCAGATCGGCGAAAGCCTCGTACGCTTCGTCGAGCAGGATGTCGTTCCCATCGAAAACGCCAACCGTGCGCTGCTTTCCAGCGACCGGACGATTTATGATGAAGCCGGCCGTTTCACGCCTGAGGTGGAGGCGCTGAAGCGCAAGGTGCGCATGCTTTCGGCCGAACAGGGCTTTTACACGATGTTCGGCCCGGAAGAGATCGGCGGCGGCGGGCTCGGTCCGGTGGCGTCGGTCTATCTCAACGGCGTTCTTTCGGCGCATTGTGGTCCAGCTCGCCCGTTGATCCATCCGGTGGTGATCCCGTCGCCTTTCACCAATGGCCTGTCGCCGGTGCTGACCAATCTCGTTGAGCCGTTGCGCGAAAAATACCTGCCGCAACTGGCAAGCGGCGACAAGACACTTTGCTTCGGCCTCAGCGAGCCGGATGCGGGGTCGGACGTTTTCGCGATGAAGACGCGGGCCGTCCGCGACGGCGACGAATGGGTGATCACCGGCTCGAAGCAGTGGATCACCAACGGACCTTATGCCGACTATGCGATGATCTTTGCAGTCACCGATCCGGAACTCGCCGCTGCCCGCAAAGGTGGGATCACTGGGTTTTTCGTCGATACGTCGTGGGCTGGATTCTCGGTCGTCTCGACCATCCCGATCATGGGACAGCTGGGCGCGGAGATCGGCATCCTGGCCTTCGACGGCATGCGTGTACCGGACAGCCATCGCCTCGGCGATGTCGATCAGGGCCTGAAAGTGGCGCTGCGCGGCGTCAACAATGGTCGGCTGGGGCTCTCGGCGACATGCATCGGCCTTGCCCGCTGGGCGCTGGTTCAGTCGGTCGAATACGCCAAGGTTCGCAAGACCTTTGGCCAGCCGATCGGCGAGCACCAGGCGGTGCAGATCCTTTTGGCCGACAGTGCCGCCGATCTTTACGCCGCCGAGACCATGCTGATGGATTGCGCCATCAAGCTCGAACGCGGCCAGCGCGCCCTTGCCGAGACCTCGATGGTAAAGCTGCACTGCACCGAAGCGGCAAACCGTGTTTTCGACCGCTGCATGCAGGTGCATGGCGGCATGGGTCTGACCAATGAGCTCAGGCTGGAAGCAGGCTACAGATTTGCGCGTTCGATGCGCATTCCCGACGGCACCAGCGAAATCCAGCGTCGCACCATCGCGCGCGATCTGCTGAGCGCGGGCGTGAATTTCTGAGGAACGACATGAAGCACGTTACACCGTCCGCGGGCCTCGATGCCCTGTTTCGTCCATCGTCGGTTGCCATACTGGGTGCCTCGGACGATCCGACGCGCATTTCCGGCAGGCCCCTAAGGTATCTGCTGGAAGGCGGTTTCAAGGGCGGCATCTTTCCGGTCAATCCCAATCGTGAAACCGTGCAGGGCGTCAAAGCCTACAAGTCGCTGGCCGACGTGCCTGCCGTGCCCGACGTGGCTTTGCTCGCGGTGCCCGCCAGTCTCACGGAACAGGCAGTGCGCGATTGCATAGCCAAGGGCATAAAGGGTGCTGTCATCTTCTCGGCCGGCTATGCGGAAAGCGGCGAAGAGGGTCTGGAAGTCCAGAAACGCATCGCCGATATCGCGCGCGCCGGCGGCCTGCGTCTGCTGGGACCCAATTGCCTTGGCATCTTCAACCCACAGATCGGTTTCTTCGGCACGTTCACGCAGTCGCTCGACCGGGAGATGCCGGGGCCGGGGCCGCTCGGCATCATCAGCCAGAGCGGCGCCTATGGCTCGCATATCGCCTATCTCGCCCGCAAGCGCGGCATCGGCATCAACTACTGGATCACCACCGGCAACGAGGCCGACATCGATGTGGCCGAGAGCCTCGAATGGATGGCGGTGCAACCCGACATCAAGGTGATCATGGCCTATGTCGAAGGCGTTCGGGACGGTCCGCGTTTCCGCAATGCGCTTGAGCTCGCCCGCCGGAACCGCAAGCCGGTCGTGATGATGAAGGTCGGGCGCTCCGAAATCGGGGCGAAGGCAGCATCTTCGCATACGGCATCGCTGGCCGGGGCGGACGCGATCTACGATGCGGTGTTCGCGCAATATGGCGTTCACCGTGCCACCACGACGGAAGAACAGATCGACGTTGCCTATGCCTGCGCGCGCGGGGTGTTTCCAAAGTCGAACAAGCTCGGCGTGGTCACGCTTTCCGGTGGTGCCGGCGTCCTGATCTCGGATGCTGCCGAGCGGTATGGGCTGGACGTCGCGCCGATGCCGGCCACCGCGCAAAAGAAGCTGAAGGACCTGCTGCCCTTCGCGTCCGTTGAAAATCCGGTCGATACCACGGCGCAGGCGTTGAATGACATGAACCTGCTCGCCCGCAATATCGAGGTCATCCTCGATGAAGGCGGCTATGACGCAGTGATAGGCTTCTTCAGCTCCGTTCCGAATACGAGGACGCTGTCCGGGCCGCTGCGGGACGCAATCGCAAAGGGATGCTCGCGCTTTCCCGATCGCCTCATCGCATTGTCGATGATCGGCGATCCTGAGGTAGTGGCTGCCTATGAAGCGAGCGGTTTTCTGGTGTTCGAAGATTCCGACCGCGCCGTGGCGGCACTCGCCGCTTTGGTCGGGTTTTCGGCAGCTTTCGACAGGTCCGATGATGCTCCGAGTATCCAGCCCGCCGCGTCGATAGGTACGGAAGCGCTTTCCGAAAGTGCGGCCAAGGCGCTGTTGGGCGCTGCGGGAATTCCCTTCCTTGACGAGCGGGTCGCAGCTTCTGCGGCGCAGGCCGGCGCGGACGCAGATGCCATCGGCTACCCGGTGGTATTGAAGATCGTCTCGCCGGATATCGAGCACAAAACCGAGATCGGCGGGGTCATGGTCGGCGTCGCAGACCGGGCAGGCGTGGAAGCCGGCTTCGAGACGCTGATGGCACGTGCGGCCGAACATCGGCCCGACGCCCGGATAGAGGGCGTGCTGATTGCGCCTATGGCGCGGAAGGGCGTGGAAACGATCATCGGCGTATCCCGTGATCCGGTATTCGGCCCAGTGGTGATGTTCGGCATAGGCGGTGTTCATGTCGAGGTGCTGAAGGACGTGGTCTTTCGGCTTGCCCCGTTTGGCCGCGCGGAAGCTGTTCGCATGATCGATTCGATACGCGGACGGGCGCTGCTGTCCGGCGTACGCGGGTCGGCTCCTGCCGATGTCGATGCCCTTGCCGATGTGCTCGTTCGGATTTCAGAATTTGCCGCCGCGCATCACGATGACATCGAGACGATCGATCTCAATCCCGTCGTCGTGCTGGCTGTCGGCGAAGGAGTCGTCGCACTCGACGCGCTCGTCGTGCCAAGACGGGACTTGAATTGAGATAACTTTCGAACTAGCGTTAGAAAATGAAATTTCGGGGTGCGAGCCCCTTGGTCAATCGGGAGGATTCAATGGCCGTCGATTATTCTGGCTACAAGTTTTTCATCTTCGAGCAGGACGGCCGCACCATGACGGTGACGATGAACCGGCCGGAGGCATTGAACGCCATGACCGCCGAAATGCACGAGGAATCTTCGCGCATCTTCTACGATCTCGGAATGGATCATTCCATCGACGTCGTCATCTTTACCGGTGCGGGCAAGGCCTTTTCCGCCGGCGGTGACATCGTCGGCATGAAGAAGATGTACGAAGACACCGAAATGTTCGATCGCTCGATCAACGAGGCGAAGAAGGTGGTGTTCGGCATTCTCGATTGCGAGAAGGTTATCATCTGCAAGATGAACGGCGATGCGGTCGGCCTCGGCGCGACGATGGCCTTGTTCTGCGACATCATCTTTGCTGCCGATCATGCTCGCATCGGCGACCCGCATGTCAGGGTTGGTCTGGCGGCAGGCGATGGCGGTGCGGTGATATGGCCGCAGGCGATCGGCTATGCGCGGGCCAAGGAATATCTGCTCACCGGTGATCTCATCAATGCCAAGGACGCGGCGGCGATGGGGCTGATCAACTATGCCGTTCCAGCTGACGAACTGGATGCGCGCGTCGATGCCTTCGCAAAAAAGATAGGCTCGGGTGCGATGAAGTCGATCAAATACACCAAGACGGCGATCAATATCGGCCTGAAGCAGCTTGCCCACAGCATGATGGACACCTGCATGGCCTATGAAGCGCTGACCAATCGCAGTCAGGATCACCTCGAGGCGATCAACGCTTTTTCTGAAAAGCGGAAGCCGAAATTCAATGGTCTCTGAGTGAACCGGACGGGGAGGTTCGGTTCGTACACGGGAGGAGCACGCAATGGATTTCGGTGAACCCGATCATGTAACGATGTTGCGCGAAAGCATCCGGCGCATGCTCGAACGTCATGCGCCACGCGAAATGATGGCGAAGTGGGACGAGGAGGACAAGGTTCCGCGCGCGCTCATGCAGCACATCACCGAGCTTGGCGTATGCGGCATGACTATACCGGAAGAGTATGGCGGAACCGGACGCGATATCCTTGCCACCATGGTGACGGTCGAGGAGCTGTCGCGGCGGTCGATGGTGATCGCGACGCTCTATCTCATGAATTCCTGCTACGGATCGATGAACATCCTGGCCTCGGGCAGCGAGGAGCAGAAGCAACGGCTATTGCCGAGGCTTGCCAATGGCGAGCTTCTGTTTGCCTATGGCCTGTCGGAGCCGGATGTCGGTTCCGACCTTGCCAGCGTCAAGACACGTGCCGAGCGCAAGGGCGACAAGGTCGTCATCAACGGCTTCAAGCGCTGGTGTTCGGGGGCCGAGAGTGCGGATTACATCTACGCTCTGGTCCGCTCGGGCGAGCCCGACGCACGCTATAAAAACCTGTCGCTGGTTCTGATCCCGCCGACAGCCAAGGGCGTAACGCTCACGCACATTCCTGCGATGGGCGCGCGTGGTCTCAACACCAACGACGTCACGCTCGACAATGTCGAGATTGGCATTGAGGACGTGGTCGGTGGCGAGGAAGGGTGGAACCAGGGCTGGCCGAAACTAGCCGGTCCGGCCCTTGAGGTCGAGAAACTGGAGGTCGCGGCTATGGCTTTGGGCATTGCCACGCAAGCGGTCGACGACGCGTGGGAGTACTCGCAGACGCGCAGCCAGTTCGGCAAGCGCATATGTTCGCACCAGTCGATCCGCCACATGCTGGCCGATGTGCAGACCAAGCTGGCTGCTGCGCGCCTGATGCTCTATCGCGGCTGCTGGCTGGCGGACAACAACCTGCCGTGCAGCGTCGAGACCTCGATGGCGAAAATGTATGTCTGCGAGATGGGCTTGGACATCGTGCTGACCTGCCAGAAGGTCATGGGTGCTTATGGTTATGCGCGCGGCTTCGATATGGAACGCCACGTTCGCGACATGCTGCTGATGCCGATCATCGGAGGATCGACGGCAATCCAGAAGAACAACATTGCGAACCGCATGGGCTTGCCGAAAGCCTGACGGTTCTGGGGAGGAGGCACTGAGATGATCGACACGCTTGGCGACGTCCTGCGCAACAACGCCTACAAGTTTCCGAACGAGAACGCCTATACCTATTCGGGCCGCCACGTCACGTTCGCCCAGCATGCCGAGCGCGCCAACCGGCTTGCCTCAGGCCTATGGAAACGCGGCATAAGGCGGCAGGACCGTGTGTCGATCCTGGCGCAGAACACGCTTGAATTCATGGAAGCCTACGGCGCCTGCGAACTGGCCGGTTACATAGCGGCGACCGTCAACTGGCGTCTCGCGCCGCCGGAAATACTCTACATCCTGACGGATTCCACACCACGCGTGCTGATATTCGAGGCGCAATATGCCGGCGTCATCGAACAGATCCGCGACAGGCTCCCGCATATCGAGACATATCTGTGCTTCGGCGGTGCGGTACCGGCCTGGGCCGAAGACTACGAGGCTGTGCTTGCTGCGGGAGACGTGGAAGGCGCCCCGTCACGCCCGACGCCCGACGACATCATGCATCTCATCTACACCAGCGGGACGACCGGCCGTCCCAAGGGCGTGATGCGCACGCACAGAGCAGAGATTGCGATCGGCATCCTGATGGCGACCGAACTCGGGCTGATCGTGTCGGACCGGCTCCAGTTGATGATGCCGATCTTCCATGTCGGCGCGCGGTTCCTGCAGATCGGCGTTCATATACGCGGCGGCAGTGTCGTTCTTCATCGCGAATTCAAGCCTGCCGAAATCGTCGAAACTATCGTTCGCGAGCGTGTGACGATGACGCATATGGCGCCGACCATGGTGCAGGCGGTGTTGAGCGTTGCGGGCATAGATGAAGCCGATCTCTCCTCGCTGCACACGATCTGCTATTCCGCCGCCCCAATGCCCGTCCCGCTGCTGAAGCGCGGACTGAAGCTGCTGGGCCCGGTCTTCCTGCAACTCTACGGCATGACCGAAGGTGGCGGCACGACGCTTCACAAGCGCCAGCACAAGCCGGACGGAACACCGGAGGAAATCAAGCTGCTCGGCTCGGTCGGGCAGGCCGCGCCCAATGTCGACATTCGCATCATCGATGAAGCCGGTACAGAACTGCCCGTGGGAGAACCCGGCGAGATCCTGATCAAGACCACCAGCCAGATGCTCGGCTATTGGAACAATTCGGCCGCCACCATCTCCGCCTTGCGCGACGGTTGGTACTACACCGGTGATCTCGGCTATCTCGATGAACAGGGGTTCCTCTATCTGGTCGACCGCAAGAAGGACATGATCATTTCCGGCGGCGAGAACATCTACTCGCGCGAGGTCGAGGAGGCTCTTGCCGCTCATCCCGATATTCAGGATGTCGCTGTGATCGGCGTAAAGGATGAATATTGGGGCGAAACCGTGCGCGCCGTTGCCGTCGTCAATCCCGGCGTGACGCTGGGCGAAGCCGAACTCATCGAGCACTGCAGGAGCCTCATCGCCAGCTACAAGAAGCCGAAATCGGTGGTCTTCGTCGATGAACTGCCGCGTCTGCCCAGTGGCAAGGTCAACAAGGTGGTGCTGCGGCAGTTACACGGCGCGCCCGCAGCGGCAGGGGCGTGATATGAGCAGCGACTTATCACGTCCATCGGTCACACGCTGGCTGGCCGAGCGGGCTTGCGCGATCCGTCGCGAAGATCTGCCGGACGCTGCTGTCACGATTGCGCGCCAATGCATTCTCGACTGGTTCGCGGTCACGCTGCCTGGGGCATCCGAACCGGCGGTGACGTTGCTGGCAGACGAACTGCTTTCCGACGGCGCGCGGCCGGTTGCAACGCTGGTTGGGCGGTCGGACAGAACGTCGGCAGCCAACGCGGCGTTGATCAACGGCACCGCGTCGCATGCCATCGACTTCGACGATGTGAACATGGCGATACTTGGCCATCCCACCGTCGCGATATTGCCCGGCCTTCTGGCCCTGGCAGAAGAAATTTCAGCGTCGCAGGACGAGGTTTTGGCCGCTTTCGTTGCCGGTTATGATGTCGTCTGCCGCGCCGGTGCGCTGATGAGCCCGGGTCACTACCAGCACGGCTTTCATGCAACCGCGACGGTCGGCAGCGTCGGGGCCGCCGCCGCCTGCGCGCGTCTCCTGAAGCTTGATGCCGAAACCACGGCAACCGCCTACGGCATCGCCGCCACGATGGCGTCCGGCCTGAAGTCGATGTTCGGCACGATGTGCAAGCCATTGCATGCCGGACGCGCTGCCCAGAACGGACTTCAGGCTGCACGGCTGGCCAAGCGCGGCTTCACCAGCCGCCAGGATGCGCTGGAGTGCGCGCAGGGACTGGCTGCGACCCAGAGCGTCGACTTCAATCCTGAAGAGGCGATGAAGGATGCTCCGCTGGATCATCACATCGCCAACAACCTCTTCAAATATCACGCCTCCTGCTATCTCACCCACGGTGCGATCGAAGCAGGAAAGGCGGTCCGCGAAAGGCACGCTGTTTCCTCGAACGCAATTCAGGCTGTTGAAATCCGCGTGCCGCCGGTTACCGACCGGGTTTGCAACATCGCAGCACCCCGCACGGGCCTTGAGGCCAAGTTCTCTTTGCGCCTGACCGTCGCGATGGCGCTGGCCGGCCGGGACACTTCCGGCATCGCGACTTACACCGACGCGCTGACGCAGGAGCCGGAGCTTGTCCGGCTGCGCGACATGGCGACGATTTCTTTCGATGAAGCATTGCCGGAAGCCAAGGCTGAAATCGCAATAAGGACGGCGGACGGCACGCGCCTGTCCGCAATCCATGACGCAGGCGTGGCCGACACCGATCTGGTGCGCCAGGGCCTGAAGCTGGCGGCGAAATTCGATGCGCTGGCCGTGCCGGTAATCGGCGGAAGGGCTACCGTCTTGCGCGCCGCGCTGACCGATTTCGGCGGGGAAGAAACGGTCGGCGGCATTATGGCGCTTGCCCGGGGAGGAATGCATTGAGCAAGAAACTTGGGACTGCCGTCGTTACCGGTGCCGCCAAGGGTATCGGGCGCGGCATCGTCGAGCATCTGGCCCGTGAGGGCTATCATGTGGTTGCGCTCGACAGGCTGGATGAAGTCCACGATCTGGCAGCCGGTCTGCGCAGCTCGGGGGCTGATGTCGATTCTGTGGTGCTGGACATCCGTGACCGTGCCGCGATTGCCGAACTGATGCTTCGCTACGCGCCGATCGATGTCATCGTCAATAATGCCGCCATCACAAGCACGCACCGCTTCGAGGATCTGACCGAAGATCATTTCCGCGAAAATTTCGACATCAACACGGTCGGAACATTCATCGTTGCGCAAGAGGGCGCGCGCCGCATGCGCAATGGTGGGCGCATCGTCAACATCGCCTCGCGATCCTTCGCCGGCGCTCCGCAAATGGCGCACTACGTTGCCTCCAAGACAGCCGTGGTCGGGTTGACCCGCGCCATGGCGATCGACCTGTCGCCGCGCGACATCCGTGTCAACGCCATCGCTCCCGGCGTGGTCGATACCGATATGCTCCACTACATGACGCCGGAGCGCCAGCAGGTGATGTTGTCCCTTCAACTGCTTGGCCGCATCGGCCAGCCCGAAGATATCGCACGCGCGGTATCCTTCCTGGCTTCTCCCGAAAACCGCTACATCACCGGGCAGGTTCTGGTCGTCGACGGCGGCCGTTCGCTTGGCCAGGGCCAATTGCCGCCTGAGGAATCCGTTTATGACTGAACTCTCCGACGAACGTCGCATGATCCAGGAATCGGCGCGTGAATTTACGCGCACGCAGGTTCGCCCGCTGGCCGACAAGCTCGATCCGGTCAAGGGCGAGATGCCGCGCGAACTGATCGACCAGATGGCCGAGCTCGGCTATTTCGGCATCCTTATCCCCGAGGAATATGGCGGTCTTGGACTGGGGGCCTTCGAATATTGTCTGGTCGCCGAAGAGCTTGCGCGTGGCTGGATGAGCGTTGCTTCGATGATCGCGCGCGGCAATGCGCTGATCGGCTCGCTCAAGGCGATGACGCCGGAACAGAAGAAAGTCTATCTGCCGCGCATGGCGCGGGGCGAATTTCTGGGAGCGTTCTCCCTGTCCGAACCGGACGCCGGTTCCGACGTCGCCAATATCTCCTGCCGTGCAAAGCGGGTGGGCGACGAATGGGAGATAACGGGCAACAAATACTGGTGCACTTTCGCCGATGGCGCGGATTTCATCATGGTCTTCGCCCGCACCGATCCGTCGGTCGATCCGAAAGCACGGCATCGTGGGATTTCGGCCTTCATGGTCGAAAAGCCGCGCGGCCAGCTGCCGGAAGGCGTCTCGGGAACCATCATTCCGAAGATCGGATATTTCGGCTGGACGACCTGGGAACTGGCTTTCGACAAATGTCGCGTGCCTGCCGCCAATCTCATCGGCGAAGAGGGCCGAGGCTTCTATCTCGCGACGGCAGGGCTGGAAACGGCGCGTGCCCATACTGCTGCGCGGTCCATCGGTCTTGCGCAGGCCGGGCTGGACGATGCCGTCGCCCACGCAAAGGAGCGTCGCCAGTTCGGCAACCCGATCGCCGCGTTTCAGGCCATCCGCTTCAAGATCGCAAGCATGGCGACCGAAATCGAGGCTGCGCGCGCGCTGATGTATTCGGTTTGCGAAAAGATCGACCAGGGCGTGCGCTGCGACAAGGAAGCCTCGATGGTGAAGCTGTTCGCCTCCGAAATGTCCGAGCGCGTCACCAGCGAAGCGCTGCAGATTCACGGAGGCGGGGGTTACACCACGCTGAACCAGGTCGAGCGCCACTGGCGCGACGCCCGCCTGACCAAGATTTTCGAAGGCACCTCCGAAATCCAGATGCGGATCATCTCGGACCATATACTGGGCCGGGACTGACCACTTAAACCGTTATCCGGGGTGTCGCTCTCGCTTTCGCAGGAGCGGCCTCCGATTTCGTGTTTCCCGGCTTTCCCAGGCCGTCGAGAACCACCGCCGCAAATTCGTGGGCAACTTCATCGATGGTCCGCCCGCCCGGCTTGAACCATTCGACGGTCCAGTTCAGCGCGCCGAGAATGAACAGGCGCGACAGGGTGATGTTGGCGTCGGCGCGGAACTCACCGCGCTTTTGCGCATCGACCAGAATGGTCTGCCACAGCGAGGCATAGGAATCGCGCAGCCGCATGTTCTGGGCCCGGATTGCTTCGGGCACCTGCCCAATCACGCGGCGGGTCGCCAGCGTATAGTCGCCGATGTCGATGATCGCCGAAAGATGGGCGCGTATCGCGGTTTCAATGCGTTGGCGAACATCTGCGTCCGCAGGAAGAGCTGCGAGTGCAGAATTCACAGTGTCGAGAACGGCATGCATGCCGATGTCGAGTACCGCGCTGATAAGCTCGTCCTTGGACTTGTAGTGATAGTAGATGCTGCCCGCCTTGAGGTTAGCCTCGTCGGCAATGGTCCGCATGGTCGTTCCGGCGTAACCGTAGTCGCGAAAAATCTTCGCGGCGGCGTCCAGAACGCGTTTTTGTGAAATTGCCGACTTTGCCAGCTTTCGTGTCATATTGGGCCTGCTCCTCGTCCTCTCACGGACATTGTACGACTTTGCACGCAAGGATGGAAACTTTTCTAACAAAGAGCAGATTTGTTATTTTCTAACTAGTGTTAGGTTTTGGATTGGTGTAGCTTTCTTACGACCTTGAAGGTTGCCGGGAGGAAACGGTGGAACTGGTTACTGTCGAACGGCACGAGCGCGGAATCGCTCGTGTGGTGATGAATCATGCCGCGGCGCGCAACGCGCTGGGTGAGGATTTGCGCAACGCGCTTCTGCCTGTTTTCCAGGGTCTCTTTGACGACGCCGGAACGCGTGTCATCGTTCTGGCGTCGGCGCTCAAGGATTTCTCCGTTGGTGGTGACCTGTCGCGCATGGATACGCTGTCGGACCCGAAGAACGGACGGCGGCGGATCGCATCCGCGCACAAGCTGGCACGTGTGTTGCTGGCCGCTGAAAAGCCGATGATCGCCGAGGTGCGCGGCCATGCAGTGGGCGCAGGGGCCGGTCTCGTGCTGTTCTGCGACACGATCGTCATGGGCGAAACCGCCAGCATCGGCTTTCCATTTCCGCGAGTCGGGTTAGCCCCCGATTTCGCGATCGGATACACGCTGCCGAAGCGGATCGGACTGGCCAAGGCGAGGCAGGCGCTTCTCTATTCCCGCAGCTACAAAGGGGCTGAAGCACTTAACATAGGCTTAGCGGACGACATCGTGGCGGACGACGCCGTGGCCGAAACTGCCCTGCAGCGGGCACGCGAACTGGCGGCGTTCCCGTCCTTGGCGCTGTCTCTCACCAAACGCATGCTTGAACTGTCCGACGATGCCTTTGCCGTTCTCGATTTCGAGGCAACCGCACAGCCTGTCTGTTTCGCCAGCGACGATTTTCAGGAAGGGCTTGCCGCGTTTAGGGAAAAGCGCAAGCCGAACTTCGATCCGTCCGTTCAATAGCGGTGCGGTGAAGGATGATGCGCGCGCCCAATACGCTTGCCGACATGCTCGACAACAATGCCTGGAAATATCCGGACGAAACCGCATTCGTCTGGGGCGAGAGGCAGGTAACCCACGCCCAGTTTCACGAGCGTGTCAGCCGCCTTGCCAGTGCATTGCGTGGATTGGGGCTGAAGCGCCAGGACCGCGTCGGCATCCTCAGCCAGAACCGACTGGAATTTCAGGAGGTCTACGGCGCCTGTGAGATTTCCGGGTTCGTTTGTGCGACCGTCAACTGGCGGCTGGCGATCCCCGAGATGGTCTACATCATCAATGACGGTGCGCCGAAGGTGCTGGTTTTCGAGGCGGATTACGCCGAGACAATCGCTGCAATGAAGGATCAGCTGAAAACGGTCGAGCACTTCATCTGCCTCGACGGCAACTCCGATTTTGCCCTGGACTATGAGGACCTGCTCAATTTCGGAGATGCCTCGGGCGTCCCGTTCCGGCCAAAGCCGGAGGACATCGCCTTTCTGATCTACACATCCGGAACCACGGGACGGCCAAAGGGCGTGATGCTGGGGCAGGGCGGTCAGGTTGCCGCTGCAGAAGTTCTGGGCTCGGACCAGCGCAATTCGCCGGCCGACCGCCTGCTGATCATGATGCCGCTGTTCCATATCGGTGCCAAGATCATCCAGCTCGCGCAGCATTGGCGGGCAGGCACCGTGGTCGTCCAGAAGGGTTTCGACCCCAAGGCGGTGCTGACCTGCATCGAACGGGAGCGCATCACGGTGACCCACATGGCGCCGACGATGATCCAGACACTGCTGGATTCGCCTGAAGTCGGAACCACCGACATATCGAGCCTGCGCATGATCGTCTATGCGGCAGCACCAATGCCGATCCCCGTTCTCAAGCGCGGCCTGAAACTGTTCGGTCCCGTCTTTCAGCAGCAGTTCGGACAGACCGAGGGAATCGGCACGACATTGCTTGCCCATCAGCATCGGCCCGATGGCACGGATCGTGACCGGGAAATCCTGACCTCGGTCGGGCAAGCCTCGCCGCGCGTCGATGTGCGGGTCGTGGACGAGCATGGCGAGGATTTGCCGACCGGAGAGGTCGGCGAGATTCTGCTGACGAGCCCCGGCGTAATGATGGGGTACTGGAACAACACCGCGGCGACGCTCGAAACGCTGCGCGACGGCTGGGTGCATACCGGTGACATGGGCCGTCTCGACGACGAGGGCTTCCTCTATCTGGTCGACCGCAAGAAAGACATGATCATTTCCGGCGGCGAAAACATCTATTCGCGCGAGGTCGAGGAAGCCGTGGTGACACACGACGCGGTTTCGGAGGTCGCCGTGATCGGCGCGCCTGACGCGAAGTGGGGCGAGGCGGTGATGGCCATCGTCGTGCTGCGGCCCGGCAATAGCGCTACCGCCGAGCAATTGATCGAACACTGCCGGGCGCTCATCGCAAGCTACAAGAAGCCGCGCCATGTCGTCTTCGTCGACGAGATCGCCAAGTTGCCGAGCGGAAAAGTCGACAAGGTGAAGCTACGCAGCCTCTACGCACACGATTCACGACAATGATGCGCCCCGACCGGGCAAGGGAGGAAACATGCTCGAACTGTTTTCGTTGAAAGGTAAGGTCGCCGTCATTACTGGTGCGAGCCGGGGGCTGGGAAAGCCGATGGCAAAGGGCCTGGCGGCTGCCGGAGCGCATGTTGTTCTCATCGCTCGCGACCGTCAGAAGCTCGAATCCGTCGCCGCCGAAATCGCGGACGAAGGCAGGCAGGCGACAGTGCTGCCGCTCGATCTTGCGAATGAAGACGAGATCAGGACAGGCATCCGCAAGGTTGCCGGCGATCTCGGGCACATCGATATCTGCGTGAACAATGCCGGCATCATCAACTGGCAGCCCGTCCTCGAAAGCGACCTCGGCGATCTCGAGCAGATCATGGATACGAATGTGAGGGCGACATTCATCATGGCGCAGGAATGTGCTGCGGTCATGAAAGCCGGCGGTCGTGGCGGGCGCATTGTCAACACCGGATCCGTGCTGTCGACAATCGGCCGGGCCAAGTTACACGGCTACTGCACATCCAAGGCCGCAATCGTCGGTCTGACACGTTCCCTCGCTGCTGAACTTGGACGCGACAACATCACGGCCAATGTCATCGCGCCCGGCTATTTCGTGACTGATATCAATGCCAGCGTGACCTCGCGAGCAGGTTATGTCGAAGCCGTAAGCGGCGTGACGCCGATGGAGCGATGGGGCCGCCCGGAAGAACTCGTCGGGACGCTCGTCTACCTTGCGTCGGATGCTTCAAGCTTCGTCACAGGTCAGGTCATCCATGTCGATGGTGGGCTGAGTGCCACATTCACCTTCCAGCTTGCAGCCTGAGAGGACATCATGACCGAACGTTTTTCCCTGAAGGGTCGTGTCGCTGTCGTCACCGGCTCATCGCGCGGCCTGGGTTTCGAGATGGCAAAGGCGCTTGGCGAATCCGGTGCACGCGTCTGGATGACTGCGCGTGGGCAGGAGCAGCTGGAGGCATCGGCGGAAAGCCTCAGGGCCGAAGGCCTCGATGTCAGGACACGCGCTTTCGATCTGGCAGACGGTCAGGCCTGCGTGGATGCGATCCGGGAAATCGGTGCTGCGGAAGGGCGTCTGGACATACTGGTCAACAATGCCGGCATCAATGCCTGGGAGCCGCTGGCGGAGGCCACGACTGCAACCTGGGACCGCGTGATGGGCACCAATGTGCGGGCACCTTATCTGCTTTGTCGCGAGGCCGCACGGCTGATGGTGCCCAATGGCTGGGGGCGCATTATCAATGTCGGCTCGGCGCTGGCGGTGACTGGCCGCGAAAAGGTGACGGCTTATGTCGCCAGCAAACATGGCCTTGCCGGCATGACCAAAGCGCTGGCCGCGGAACTGGGCCCCAAGGGCGTAACCTGCAACATGATGGCGCCGGGCTATTTCCTCACCGAGATCAACACCACCATTCTGGCAAGGCCTGGCTACGAAAAGGGCGTTTCCAGCCGAATCCCGCTTGGCCGCTGGGGCGACCCGGAAGAGGCCGGCGGGGTTATCGCCTTCATGGCGTCGAAGGCGTCCAGCTACATGAACGGCCATGTGCTGGTGGTCGATGGCGGCATGACGGAAACGTTTGTGCTGCCGGTCGATGCGGCGTGAGGGGAATGCGATGAACAAAGAAGTAGCGCTTGTAACGGGTGCCGGTCGCGGCATCGGGCTTGCCACGACGCAGCGCCTGCTGGATGACGGTTTTCACGTCGTCATGGTCGATCTCAACGCGGAGCCTCTGGCCACCAATGCGGCCGCGCTGCTCGAAGCAGGCGGCTCGGTGGAACATCACGCGATTTCCATTACCGACCGTGCAGCGGTCTCGGCTTTGATTGCTTCGCTGCCGAGGCTGGACGTCCTGGTGAACAACGCTGCGGTTTTCTGGGATGGCAAGTTCGATGATGTCTGCGAAGACGACTTCAAGAAGATGTACGAAGTCAACGTCATCGGCGCCTTCGTCATGGCTCAGGAAGCCATCAAGGTGATGAAACGCGGCGCGCGGATCGTCAATGTCGCGTCTCGCGCCTATCTCGCCGGCTACGCCCATTCCCCCTACATCACGTCGAAGGCTGGCGCTGTCGGCCTGACGCGCGGCATGGCGTTCGATCTGGCCGAACGCGGCATTTTCGTAAACGCGATAGCGCCGGGCCTGATCGAGACCGATATGTTCCGCTCGCTGACGCCGGAACGCCAGCAGGAACTGATCGCCAAGCAACCCACGAAGGAAGTCGGCCAGCCGGAAGACATCGCGAATGGCATCGCCTTCTTCGCAAGCCCGCGCACCAGAAACGTCACCGGCCAGATACTGACGCTCGATGGCGGCCGTTCGATGGGCATTTCCATCTACTGACGTTGTTGTATTCGCCATAACAAAAAAGGGGCGGTGCCATGGCGCCGCCCCTTTTTTTGTTTCTGTGCGGTCTAGTAGTTTTCAGGCCGCTTCGTCCGTTTCAACGCCGAGATAAAATTTCTGGATGTCCTGATTGTTGGCAAGATCTTCCGTCGGTCCCTCGAGAACGCTGCGACCATTTTCGATCACATAGCCATAGGACGCATATTTGAGGGCAATCACTGCATTCTGTTCGACCAGAAGCATCGACACGCGCTTCTCGCGGTTGATGCGCGCGATGATCTCGAAAATTTCCGAAACGATCAGTGGCGCCAATCCGAGCGAGGGTTCGTCGAGCAGGATCATTTCCGGATCGGCAACGAGAGCGCGGCCGATTGCCAGCATCTGCTGTTCGCCACCGGAGAGATAGCCGGCGGCCTGGTTTCGACGCTGCGAAAGGATCGGGAAGTAGTTATAGACTTCGTCGAACGCGTCCTTTCGCGAGCGTGGTGAGCGCTGCGCGAAAGTCGACGCGATCAGGTTTTCCTCGACGGTCATCTCCGAAAAGACATGACGGCCTTCGCGAACGTGGAAGATGCCGCGCCGCACGATCTTGTGCGGCGCAAGTTTGAGCACGTCTTCTCCGCCGATCGTTATCGAGCCGCGGGTGACACGGCCGTTCTCGAGCGGAAGAAAGCCGGATATGGCCTTGAGCGTCGTTGTCTTGCCTGCGCCATTGGCGCCGAGAAGAGCGACGATGCTTCCTTCGGAGACCCGCAAACTCAGGCTGGACAGCGCCTGGATGACACCCTGATAGCAGACTTCCAGGTCTCTGATTTCGAGAACGGCTGCCATTTCAGCCCACCTTGACCCATTCGGTCAGAAGCTCGGGTTCGAGGTTTTCCGCTTCGGTGAAGCGGATGACACGCCCGAGCCCGATCTGCTGATCGCTGATGGTGACCGGCGCGCCGATCAGGCCGCCGGTGTCCCAATCCTTCACCGTGCGCATGGCAGCGGCCAGATTGTCGCCGTTCACCTCCTGGCCGGCATCGAGCACGATTTCGAAGGCCTTCGTCGCCATCATGCTGCTGATCCATGCATCGAGGAAGCCGAGACGCGCATAGCCGCTGAAGTTCGGGTTCTGCTGCTTCAGGATGTCGCCGATGATCTGCATCGTTTCGCCGGCCGGCTTGACGGTGTCGTCATTCCAGACCTTGATCCCGACCAGTCCGGGAGTGACATCACGCAGGTCGAAGAGCTTGGCACGCTCGCTCTGCCAGACGGTGCCCATGAAGACGACGTCTTCCATGCCGTAGTCACGCACCAGCCGAATAACCTCGGGCCAGACCGCGAAAGAATAACCGTGGTGGATCACATGGGTCGGCTGTGCCTGGCGGATGGCAAGTGCGAACGAGCTGACGTCGGTTTCGACGAACTTGGTCTGCTGCACCATGGCGACTTCGATGCCGAGCTCCTTGGCGAATGCCACGGCGGCTTCGATACCGTCGCGGCCCATGCCGGTGCTGGAGTGGACTATGACGAGCTTGGCCGGATTGGAGCCCGAGGAGTCCTTGATGTATTGCACCAGCATCTTGAGCTGCGCGCCATAGGTGGCGCCGGGTACGAAGTGATACGGATAGGCTTTTTCATCAGCCAGTTCCGAAGCGAAGGAACCCGACGTCATGAAGATCTTGTTGGTGGAATTGTTCTCGGGCGAGATCGCCTGGATCATGCCCGTGCTTTCGCCGAACAGATAGTCCACTCGGCCCTGCGCAAGGGCTTTCTTGACGTTGGCAACGGCCACATCCACCTTGAAGGTGGAATCGTTGATAGTGGCATTTACCTTGCGTCCGCGAATGCCGCCCTTGGCGTTGATCCAGTTCGCATAGGCGGTGAAGCCGTCACCCTGGAACTTTCCACCTTCCGCGGCCGGTCCGGTCAGGTCACAGTGGATGCTCCAGTTGAGGTCGTCCGCCGATTGGGCGGTGCGAATGCCGAAGGTCGATACGGCTGCTGCCGCACCTGCCGTTTTTAGAAAACTGCGTCTGCTATACATGCCTTCCTCCACATTGCGTGATCTTTCGATCGCTTAAATTCTTTGATGCCGCCGCCGCGTCGTTGTCAGCGGCGTTCAAACTTTTGTTTCGCGCGCTTCCACAACTGAGCCAGTCCTCGTGGCTCCAGGATCAGGAAGCTGACCATCAGCAAGCCGAACACCGTTTCACGGAGCGGCACGAGGATGAGCGCGATGTCGAAACCGAAAGTATCGCCCACCTGCAGCGCGCCTTCGCGCAGAAGCTCGGGCAGGAGCGTCATGAACACCGCTCCAAGTATGGCGCCGAGTGTCGAGCCCATGCCGCCGACGATGACGGCGGAGAGAAAGAAAACCGACAAAAGAAGGCCGAACTGCTCGGGGTTCACGAAGCGGTTGAAATAGGCAAGCAACCCGCCTGCAACGCCGGCATAGAAGGAACCGAGCGCAAAGGCGATGAGCTTGTATTTGACGATTTCCACGCCGAGAACCTGTGCGGTGAGGTCGCGTTCGCGCACGGCGATGAGAGCACGGCCGACGCGGGAGCGGATCACATTCACCACGAACCAGGTCATGAACACGACGGCAAACAGGATCAGATAGTAGATACGGGTTTCGTTGTTGAGCGAGACGCCGAAGATGGTCGCAGGCTGGACGGTAAGGCCCACATCGCCATTCGTCACGCTTTGCCAGTGCACGAAGACGAAGTTTAGAATGAACTGCGCCGCCAGCGTCGCGATGACGAGATACAGCCCGCGGATGCGCAGGGACGGCAGGCCGAAGCCGACGCCGATCACTGCCGCCATGACACCGGCAAGCGGGATCGCGATCCAGAAAGGCAGGCCAAGGTGGATCTGCGCAAGTGCTGCCGTGTAGGCACCCACACCTATGAAGGCGGCATGGCCGAGTGACAGCAAGCCGGTGTAGCCCATCATGATGTTGAGGCCGTGCGTGGCGATGATGTTGATGCCGAGCAGGCCGGCGAAATAGATCCAGTAACGCGGCGCCACGAATGGCAGGATCAGAAGAATTACCAGCAGCAGGCCGGTTGTCAGCCGGTTGGCGGTGAACCACATCGCGGGGGAACGGAGAGCTGTTGTTTCCACGTAACTGACCATCAGATTCTCTCGATTTCCTTGGTGCCGAACAGACCGGTGGGACGGACCAGCAGGACCATCAGAGCCAGGATGTAAGGGGTGATTTCGCGGTACTCGGTGCCAAGCATCAGGCCGGTTACTGCTTCGAGCCAGCCAATTATGAAGCCCGCTATCAGAACGCCGCCGATCGAGTTCATGCCGCCCAGGATGACGACTGCCAGGACATTGAGCGCGACCATGCCAAGGTGCGGCGTGAGCGTGTTGACGTTGGCCATCAGAACGCCGCTGATGCAGCCGGTGATCGCCGCGATGATCCAGGTGAAGGCGATGATGCGCCGCACGTCGATGCCCATGGAGTAGGCGGTAATGGCATCTGCTGCCGCGGCTCGCAGGGCAACGCCGGCCCGCGAATAGCGCAGATAGGCGATAAGCCCGACGACGATGACGACCGCGATGGCGAAGGCGCGCGCCGTCTTTCCCGGAATGAATATGTCGCCGAGCATGACGGGACTACGCGAAAGGATTGCGGGGATCTGAAGGTCGTTCGGGCCCCAGACCATGCCGACAACGCCACGGATGATCGATCCGATGCCGAATGTTACCATGACCACGGCAATGAACGGTCGGCCCAGCATGGGTCGGATCGCGACCCGTTCGATGAGAAGGGCAATTGCGATGGAACCCGCCAGCGCGACGCAGAATCCGGCGACGAGGCCGAGGGAATAGGTCACGGTTGCCGCGTAGAAGAAATACGCCGACAGCATCATCATCTCGCCCATGGCGAAATTGAAGGTCTTCGACGACTTGAAGATGACGATGATGCCGAGCGCGATCAGTGCGTAGATGCCGCCCGAAGCGATGCCGACGATCGAATATTCGATGAAGAAGTTCATGGGACCGTTCTCCTATGCCGCGTTCGCGGCCGGTTCTTCGGCGCCGCCGAGATAGGCCTTGATGACATCGGGGTTCGCGCGGACCTCGTCAGGAGTTCCCGATGCGATCGGCTTTCCGAAGGAGAGCACCACGACGTGATCCGAAATCCCCATGACCATGCTCATGTCGTGCTCGATGAGCAGAACGGTGGTGTTCCAGTTGTTGCGGACATCGGTGACGAAACGGCTCATTTCCCGCTTTTCCTCGCGGTTCATGCCTGCAACCGGCTCGTCGAGGAGCAGTATCTTGGGTTTCATGACCAGCGCGCGGGCAAGTTCGACGCGCTTCTGCAGTCCGTAGGCGAGATCTTCGACCTGATGGTGCTGAACGTGGTCCAGCTCCAGAAGGCCGATGACGTCGCGCTGGATTTCGCGGTCGAGCCGGTCTTCCTCGCGACGTGTCGATGGAAGTCGGAAGCCGGCCGACAACACGCCGCTCTTGAGATTGGTGTGGGCGCCGAGCTTGATGTTGTCCAGCACGGTCATGCCGTGGAAAAGGGCGATGTTCTGGAAGGTGCGGGACATGCCGCGATAGGCGCGCGCATGAGGCCCAAGTGCTGAAATGTCTTCGCCGGCAAGCCGAACTTGCCCGCTATTGGGTTTGTAGAAACCAGAAATGACATTGAACAAGCTGGTTTTGCCTGCACCGTTCGGACCGATGACAGCGGTGATCTTGCCGGTTGCGGCATGAACACTGACACCAGCGAGGGCTTTCACGCCTCCGAAGGTGAGCTGGATATTTTCGACGTCCAACATTTCAGCCGGCCTGCTGAACGATAGGCGCACGAAATCGTGTCAGGAAACCTGAAATTTTCATCGGATCGATCCTCCCTATCCCGTAGCGCTTCCTCCACCCGGGATTTTTAAAAAGTCTAACAGTTGTTCGAAAGTTTGTCACCAACTTGCTTCCATTTTCCGCAAAGGCTAGTCAAGTCACTGAAAATGAAAGATTTCTCTTGTCGAGGGACACCGTCGTGGCTTTCCACTCATTGTTAGAATCGAAGAGCGGATAGGTCGTCTGCGGCTTCGAACCGAATGCAGTCTCGAACGGCACATCAAGTCCCGCGCTCATCGTATTCTGGTGTTCGATAACGAGTTTCATGATTTACCTCCCGCTCTGTGCCACCTTCACCCTTATAACGGTTAGGGCTTTACGTCACAGGATTCTAACGATAGTTAGATTATGGAGATCAGGCAAGCCATTTGGTTGGCGAGCCTCGGAGGAGAAGCGGAATATGACAGGACAGCCCAAGAGGCTTCGCCGGTGCCAGCTCGCCGTGCCGGGTTCAAGCGACAAGATGATGGTCAAGGCGGCCGGCATGGAGGTCGACCATATCTTTCTGGATCTGGAAGATGCCGTTGCACCGGCGGCCAAGGTGCCTGCGCGTGCGCAGATAATCAACGCGCTGAATACGCTCGACTTCGGGAGCTCGGTGCGGTGCGTTCGCATCAACGACCTCGACACGCATTATGCCTATGAGGACATCATCAGCGTGGTGGAAGGGGCGGGCGCCAATCTCGACACCATCCTCGTTCCCAAAGTCAAATCCGCCTGCGACGTGCGCTTCGTCGACCGGCTTCTTACGCAGATCGAGACCAAGATGGGTTTTCAGCGCCGCATCGGCATCGAGGTGCTGATCGAGGAAGCGGAAGCCATCATGCGCGTCGAGGAAATTGCCGGTGCATCCGACCGGCTGGAAGCCCTCATCTTCGGGATGGGGGATTATTCCGCCTCGCAAGGCATCGATCCCCGCGCCATTTCCGGCGACAGCGGCTATCCGGGCGACATCTGGCACTACGCGCGATACAAGATGATCGTTGCCGCAAAAACCTACGGTCTCGATGCCGTCGATGGCCCCTTCGTCAATTTCCGCGACGGCGACTGGTTCAGGACCGAGTGCGTTCGCGCGCTGCAATTGGGCGCAGCAGGCAAATGGGCAATCCATCCCAGCCAGGTCGAAATCGCCCAGGACGTTTTCAGCCCGTCGCAAGTGGAGATCGATCGCGCCTACAAGGCGGTGTCTGCTTACAGGCAGGCGCAGGAGCAGGGGCTTGGCGCGATCCAGGTCGACGGACAAATGGTCGACGTCGCAACCGTCCGGCTGGTGCAGCGCATCATCGACCGCGCCGAACTTGCCGGCATGAAACCGTCTGCGGGGATTTAGCCAGACATGGCCAAATCGACATCAGGCAATTTCTTCGAGGATTTCCGGCTCGGGCAGGAGATCGCCCACGCCGTTCCGCGCACGATCACCACAGGCGACGTTGCTCTTTACTCAGCGCTTTACGGCATGCGTTTTGCGCCGCAATCCTCGGACGCATTTGCGCAGTCCCTTGGCCTACCGCGAGCGCCGATCGACAATCTGCTGCTGTTCCATGTCATTTTCGGCAAGACAGTGCCGGATGTTTCGCTCAATGCGGTTGCCAATCTGGGCTACGCCGAATGCCGGTTCCTTGCACCTGCATGGCCGGGTGACAGTTTTACCGCGAAGTCCGAAGTCATCGGCCTGCGCGAGAACGCCAGCGGTAAAACGGGGATCGTCTATGTTCGCTCTACCGGCATCAATCAGGATGGCGTGAAGGTTCTCGAATTCGTGCGCTGGGTGATGGTCAACAAGCGCGATCCGGTGAACAAGGCGGCTGAAACCCACGTGCCGCAGACGAGCTTGTCCGTTCAGGGCGCCGATCTCGTGGTGCCGCCCACTCTCGACGCAAGCGCATACGATCCAATTCTGGGCGGAAGCCCTTATTTTTTCGATGATTATCAGGTCGGCGAAAAGATCGATCATATCGACGGCATGACCATCGAAGAGGCCGAACATCAGATCGCTACGCGCCTTTACCAGAACACGGCGAAAGGCCACTTCGACGCTGTCCAGCAGAAGGCAAGCCGCTTCGGCAGGCGCATCGTTTACGGCGGGCACATAATGAGCCTTGCGCGTTCTCTGTCTTTCAACGGTCTTGCGAACGGCGTGTTCGTCGCTGCGGTCAATGGCGGACGCCACGTCAATCCTGCCGCCGCCGGCGACACCGTCTATTGCTGGTCGGAAGTGTTGGAGAAACACCTGTTCGACGGTCGGCGCGATATTGGGGCATTACGCATCCGCACCGTCGCGACGAAGGACATTTCCTGCAGCGAATTTCCTGCACCGGGCTCGGAAAGCGAGCCGGTAGTTCTGCTCGATCTCGATTATTGGCTGTTGATGCCCAGGCGGGAAGTCCAGGCATGACCGTGCAAAAATCGCGCCTCGATTTTCCGTGGAAAGCGCCGCCGGCCGCCGGTGAGGTGACGGAGGTGACAAAGGGTCTGCTATGGGCCAGGCTGCCGCTGCCGTTCCGGCTCGACCACGTGAATGTTTGGTTTCTGGAGGAAGATGACGGCTGGACGGTCATCGATACAGGCTGCGCTACGCCTGAAATACTGACCGTTTGGGAGCGTCTTCTGGCCGGCCCGATGCGTAGCAAACCGGTGCGCCGGGTCGTCGCAACCCACGGGCATGTCGATCATATCGGGCTGACGGGCTGGCTCGTGCAACGTTTCAATGCCGATTTCATCGGCACTTTTGCGGAATGGGTCTGGGCGAGGCTTAGCCATATGCACGATGTGCCGGGCTCAAGCGCTACGCATCATTCCTACCTCGTCCGCCACGGTTTCGACGATGAAGACGCAGGCAGGCTCGTGCAAAGCCGGCGGCGGTTCATCGACCTCTCGTCTCAGATTCCAGGGTGGATCACCGAGATTCGTAGTGGTGATGCCGTTCGGCTGGGCGGGCGGGAATGGCGTGTTATCGTCACGCGCGGCCACGCGTTCGAGCATGCGTCTTTCTTCAACGAGGAAAGCGGCATCCTGATCGCAGGCGACCATATACTGCCCAGAATATCGCCGGTGATCGCGGTTTATGAAATGATGCCCAAAGCTGACCCGTTGGGCGACTATCTGGATTCGTTCCCGCAGTTCGATGGAATTCCGGCAGATACGCTCATCCTGCCCTCGCATGGCCTGCCCTATCGCGGCATTCATCAACGCATCGCGGAACTGCGCGATCATCATCGACTAAGGCTCGATGCTACTGCATCTTTCCTGAGCAATCCGAGCACTGCGCTTGAACTGTCGCGAGAGATGTTCCCGCACATCGAGGGACCGGACAATATCGGCTTCGCGCTTGGCGAGACATTGGCGCACGTCAACTACTTGGTCGCCCGAAACATCGTCGAAGAAAGGCTCGATGATCAGGGCCGGACCATCTTCGCATTGCGCCGTTGAGCAACGACTTTTCCAGGTGATGATATGACGAACAAGCCGCGTCGCTCGGTGCTTTATGTTCCTGCCACGAACGCAAAGGCGTTGGCCAAGGCGGGCACGCTCGCTTGCGATACGGTGATCGTCGACCTCGAAGATTCGGTCGCGCCGGAAGCAAAAGCGGAGGCGCGTGACGCGCTTGTTGCGCATTTCGCAAATGCGCCTGCTTCCCAGAAGGAGACGGTGATCCGCGTCAACGCGCTGGAAACGGGGTGGGGCGCTGCCGATCTCGCAGCCGCTGCGTCCTGTCATCCCGATGCAGTCCTTCTGCCGAAAGTCGAGACCGCCGATCAGCTGCGTTCCGCCAGAGCCATGCTGGACGAGGCCGGTGCGTCAGATGCCAGCCTGTGGGCGATGATCGAAACGCCCCTGGCGATCGTCAACATCAAGGAGATATGCGCGGTTGGATCGCGAAGCGACATAAGACTGCAATGCCTTGTCGCCGGTACCAACGATCTGGCCAAGGAAACGGTGCTGGCGGGCTCGCGCGCGCGGCTGACGATGGTTGAATGGCTGGCCCCGGCGGTGATCCACGCCAAGGCATTTCTCATCGACATTCTTGATGGTGTCTACAACGACTTCAGAGATGTCGATGGCTTTGCTGCCGAATGCCGTGAGGGCGCTGAACGCGGTTTCGATGGCAAGACGCTCATCCACCCGTCGCAGATAGATGTAGCGAACGAAGTCTTTTCGCCGAGCCAGAAGGCCATCGAGAATGCCCGCGCAATCGTCGCTGCGTTTGATCATCCTGACAACGCGGGCAGGGGCGTGATTTCTCTTGAGGGCAAAATGGTCGAGCGCCTGCACCTGGAGATGGCGCAACGGCTTTTGGTAAAAGCGGCGTCTGTGTGAGTTTTCACTGCCACCTTGATCGCAACACCAGTGCAAATCCGCGACTGCGAGCACTTCAAGCGTGAGTCACAGAGCGCATCGGCTTTTCCAGTACCAGTTGATTGCCAGCCGGCGAATAATTGCCTGACTTGCGAGAAGAGAAAACGGCAAAACAACTCGTGATTGCTCGGCGCGATGCTCGCGGCCCACCACCAATGGCCGGCTTGCGATGCTGCAATGTGGAATTGCCCGCATTTCGCGAGTAACGCAAGATCAGTCTGCGCGCAAAAGGGTCAATTTCCCGGCAATACCCAGTAATCGCGGAAAGGTTGCATTTTTCCTCTGTGCCGAACGCCAATTCAACTGTATGGATTGAAACGGGTGTAGGGGATTTTTTCGATGGTATCTGATGGGGAGAGTCGTCCGCGGCAGCGGATGGCAGGGAATCCGGGATTTTCGGGGCCTCGTCCCCAGCCGGCCGAAGGGCATGCGTCAGGCAGGCGACACCTTGCACCGCTGAACACACCATCTATCGCACGCGCCTGGCGCCGTGCCCTGACTGCGACATCGGCGCTTGCGCTGATCGTGGCTGTCTCGATCCAGCCGGCATGGGCCGATGGAGGCGCAGGAAGTGCCGGAAGTTTCTATGGCGGTAGAGGCGGCGTCGACAGTGCCGAAGGGACCGGCGAGAACGGTGTCGCAGCATCTTACGCCGGCGGTGGCGGCGGCGCCGGCAAGACCGGTGGAAACGGAGCAACCAGTTCAAGCGGCGGCAACAGCATCGGCGGCAATGGCGGGGCCAGCGCGGGCGAAGCGGGTGCCGACGGCGGCAGTAGCAGCAACGCCAGTGGCGGCGGTGGCGGCGGCGGCGCGCATGGCTCCGTCGATACTGCACTTCCGGGCACGACAACCACCGGCGGCAAAGGTGGTAAGGGCGGCGATGGAAACTACGGCGATGGCGGTGGCGGCGGCGCGGGCGGCTATGGCGCGGTCGTCATCGGAGACGGCGACAAGGGCTTGCTTTCGACCAATCTGGAAGGTGGTGCGGGTGGCGCAGGTGGTGCAACCAGCCTACCTAGAGAGATTGATTATGGCGGCAATGGCGGCAGCGGCGGTGTGGGCCTGCTGTTTTCGGGCACGGGCGGCAAGACCGTCACCATCGGCGCCGGGGTGACAGGTGGCAATGGCGGCAATGCCGGGGCAGCCCATGTGAATGTCCCCTACCAATACCGATCGAAAGGTGGTGCGGGTGGCGCAGGTCTCGTCGGAGACAACCTTGCCATCACCATTGACGCCAGCGGCGCGATTACCGGCGGCAATGGCGGTGCGCCCAGCGCCACCGGTTTCGACTTCGCCGGCGCAGGCGGTGTGGGTCTCTCCGGCTCGGGGCTCACTGTGTCGCTTTCCGGCGCCATTTCCGGTGGGTTCAGTGGCGACGGCACCAGCCGGGCCAACGCCATCGACTTCACCGGCGGCAACAATTTTCTCACCCTGAACACTGGCTGGTCGCTGAACGGCGGCATCGGCGTGACCGGCGGACTCACTTTCGATCAGGCTATCAGTGCCACGGTTGCCAATACGATTTCAGGGTCGGGCACGCTGACCAAGACCGGCGCTGGCACACTGACGCTTACGGGCGCCAACACCTACAGCGGCACCACGACAATCACGGCAGGCGTGCTGCAGGTCGGCAATGGCGGAACGACGGGTCAACTCGGCTCGGGCGCGGTCGTCAACAACAGCGCGCTTGTCTACAACCGCTCGGGCACTTTCACCGTTGCCAATACGATTTCAGGGTCGGGCACGCTGACCAGGACCGGTTCTGGCACGCAGATCCTGACCGGCGCCAACACCTACAGCGGCACCACGACAATCACGGCAGGTATCCTGCAGGTCGGCAATGGCGGAACGACGGGCCAGCTCGGCTCGGGCGCGATCGTCAACAACAGCGCGCTTGTCTACAACCGCTCGGACGATTTCACCGTTGCCAACACGATCTCAGGAACCGGCACCTTTACAAAGGAGGGTGAGGGCACGCTGACGCTTACGGGCGCCAACACCTATTCCGGCGGCACGACCGTCTCGGAGGGGACGCTGGCTTTGGGACGGCTCAATGCGGCCGGTACCGGTGGGCTGACCGTCAACGGCGGCACGTTCGACTTGGGCAACTACTCGCAGGTCGTTTCTTCCCTACAGGGCACCGGCGGAACGATAAATTCGAATGGCGGCATGCTCAATGTCGACCAAACTACCGACACCGCTTTCGACGGCGATGTGACCGGTTTGGGAACTCTGAACAAGAACGGCACCGGTACCCTGACCATGAATGGCGTGATCCGCGGTGGGCATCTGGGCATCAGTGCCGGGACGCTGGTTCTGAACAGCGCAAACACCTACAATGTCGGGGGCGCTGGTGGCGGCACGTTCTTGGCCGATGCGACGCTGATTGTCGGGCATGACAACGCGCTTGCAGACAGCACACTGTCTGTCTTCGGATCAAACGCAATCCTGGGTGCGAACAAGACAGTGACGCTGGCCAACGACATTGATCTCGTCGGTATTTCCAATGGGAGTCTCACGGTCGATACAACTGCCGATCTGACGCTGAGCGGCATAATCAGGGACAATGGCGGAACAAGTGGCACACTCACCAAGAAGGGTGAGGGTGCGCTGTCCCTTACGGGCGCCAATACCTATGGCGGCGGCACTACCGTCTCGGACGGAACGCTGGCCATTTCCGACGACGCCAATCTCGGCGCGGCCACGGGCCGACTGAAGCTCGATGGCGGCACGTTGGAGTCGCTCGCCGACATCGAAATGACCCGGGCCATCTCGCTGGGAACTTCGGGGGGCAGCTTCGCCCCCGTTTCCGGGACGTCTCTGACGCTCGGCGGCGATATCGACGGCGACGGCGGCCTCGATATCGAGGGCGACGGAACTCTCGTCCTCACCGGCACAAACAGCTATCTGGGGGGCACCGCCGTCTCGGGGGGCACGCTCGTTCTCGGCACCGAGGCCGGCGGCGCTGGCAGCCTGACGACAACGATCCTCGGCGAGATCGTCAATGATGGCGGCATCCTCGAGATCGTCAAGGCCGATCTTACGGACGTTACGATGATCCGGAATAAAAGCTTCACCGTCTTCCACAACAACATGTCGGCGGGATCGACCTCGATCACCAACACCGGCCTTCTCGCCTTCGACGACACGAGCAGTGCCGGCGAGGCAGACATCATCAACGATGGCGGCGTTGTCTTCGCTGACATGACCAGCGCCGGCATGGCGACCATCACCAACAACGGCGTGCTCATCTTTTACGGCGAAAGCAGCGCCGACAACGCGACCATAACCGCGACGGAAGATGCGTATGTCTACTTCACCGATTATTCCACGGCCGGCAAGGCGGCTCTCGTCGCCAATGGCAGCGTCTTCGACCTGAGCAACACACTTGGCACGGATGGCGACGGCCTCGTCACCGCCGGGTCGATCGCCGGCACCAGCACCGGCACGTTCTTCCTTGGCGAAAACCGTCTCGTCGTCGGCGGCAACGGTGCTTCGACCGAATTCGCCGGCGAGATCGCCGACGACGATCCATCGTGCGGATGCGGTCGGACCGGCGGCTCCCTCGTCAAGACCGGCACCGGCACGCTGACGCTCACCGGCGCCAGCACCTACACCGGCGGCACGACCGTCTCGAACGGCACGCTGCGGATCGGCGATGGCGGGGCGGGTGGCAGCATTGCCGGCGATGTCGACGTCTCGGGCAGCGGCACCGTGTCGGGAACGGGCAGCATCGCGGGCGATGTGCGGTTTTCGGCGGGCGGCGTCCTTGCCGGGGCCCAGGGCCAGACCCTGACCATCGGCGGCGACCTGGCGCTGGATGCGGCCTCGTCGATAGACGTCGCGCTCGGCGGCGCGCCGACGGCAGCGCTGTTCGACGTCCACGGCGACCTGACGCTCGACGGCACACTCAACATCACCGACCAGGGCGGGTTCGGCGCCGGCGTTTATCGCCTGTTCGACTATGGTGGCGCGTTGACCGATAACGGGCTTGATATCGGCATGGTACCGACCGGCGTCGATGCGGCCACAATGTTCGTCCAGACCGCGGCCGCCCAACAGGTCAATCTGGTCAATACGGCAGGCCAGCAGCTCCGGTTCTGGGATGGCGGCGATCCGGCCGGCATCAATGACGGCATCATCAATGGCGGCGACGGCGTGTGGAGTGCTGAGGGCGCGACCTGGACCGGCGACGACGGCGCGCTCAACGGGCCGATGCTGCCGGACCCCGCTTTCGCCGTGTTCCAGGGCGTGGCGGGAACGGTGACAGTGGATGACGGGTCCGGTACTGTCGCTGCCACGGGCATGCAGTTTGTCACCGACGGATACCGGATCGAGGGCGATGGCATCGCGCTCGCAGGCATCGGCGGGGAGAGCATCATCCGGGTTGGCGACGGCACTGCAGCCGGTGCTGCGACGACAGCGACCATCGCCTCCTCGCTGACCGGCACTGCACGCCTGATCAAGGACGATCTCGGCACGCTGGTGCTGGAAGGCGCCAACACCTATGCGGGCGGCACCGAGTTGCGCGGCGGCACGCTGTCGGTCGCCTCGGATGCCAATCTCGGCAATGTGGCGGGCGGGCTTGCCTTCACCGGCGGCACGCTGGCGACAATTTCGAGCTTCGACAGCGCGCGCGCTGTTGCGCTCGACACGACAGGCCGCTTCGATGTTGCCGCCGCAACCCAACTCGGGCTCGGCGGCGCAATCACCGGCGCGGGCGATCTTTACAAGACGGGCGCCGGCACGCTGGTGCTCACCGGGGCCAATGCCTATGGCAACACGCTGGTCGCGCAGGGAACGCTGGCCGGCAACACGGCATCGATCTCGGGCAATATCGGCAATGCCGCGATCGTGGTCTTCGATCAGGGCGCGGACAACACCTTTGCCGGCACTATTGCCGGTCTAGGCGGCACCAATGGTGCGATGATCAAGCGGGGAGCAGGCACGTTGACGCTCGCGGGCGCATCGAGCCTCGACTGGTCGGTCGAGACGGGCGGGCTGGTCAGCTCGGCGTCGCGGTTTGGTGGCGATGCCGCTATCGGCATCGGAGCCCGCTTCACCCTTGATGATGCGGCCAATGCCACTTATGCCGGCGTGATCTCGGGCGCGGGCGACTTCATCAAGGCAGGCGCGGGCGATCTTCGCCTGACCGGCGACAGTTCGGCATTTGAGGGCCTGACCACGGTCTCGGGCGGGCGGCTCAGCGTCGGTGTGGGCGGGTTCGGCTCGCTTGGCGGCACGCTGGTGGTTGCATCGGGCGGCTTTCTCGGCGGCTCGGGCACGATCGGCACGACATCGGTAGCATCCGGCGGCATCATCGCACCGGGCAATTCGATCGGCACGCTAAAGGTCAATGGCGATCTAACCTTGGCTGCGGGCTCCATTTATCGGGTCGAGATCGCCGGCACCGGCACTTCCGACCGCATCGACGTCACCGGCAAGGCGACAGTGTCGGGCAGCAATGTCTCCGTGATGGCGCTCGACCCGAAGGTCAGCTACCAGAACGGCCAGACATATCGGATCCTGAATGCCGATGGCGGTGTCAGCGGAACATTCGCCGCGCCGCTCACCCAGTCGGCCTTCCTCGACCTGACGCTCGATCACAAGGCCAAGTCGGTCGATCTGACCATCAAGATCAAGGGCCCTGATCCGGAAGAGCCTGAAGAACCGGAAGAGCCGGAAACGCCGCCACTGTTCGGGACGGTTGCCGAAACCCGCAACCAGCTCGCAACCGCCGGGGCGCTCGACACGCTGGAACAGAGTGGTGCGTCGCTGGCGCTTTACAACACCTTGCTGGTGCTCGACGCAGCGCAGGCCCGTGCCGCTTTCGACGGGCTCTCGGGCGAGGTTCATGCTTCGGCCAAGACCGCGCTGATCGAGGATACCGCCCATATCCGCAATGCAGCCAACGACCGCATCCGCGCTGCCTTTGAGGGTGTGGGTGCAGCACCCGTCCCGATTCTGGCCTACGGGCCGGACGGTCAGCACTTGGCACCCGCCTCGTCCGACCATGGCCTTGCCGTCTGGGGCAATGCCTTCGGTTCCTGGGGTCATGTCGGCAGCGACGGCAATGCCGCGCGGCTGGACCACTCGACCGGCGGCCTGCTCGTCGGCGGCGATGCTATGCTGGGCGACTGGCGGCTCGGCCTGCTTGCCGGCTACAGCCGCTCCAGCTTCGACGTGAAGGGTCGCGCCTCTTCCGGCGACAGCGACAATTACCATGTCGGCCTTTATGGCGGCACGCAGTGGGGCGCGCTCGCCTTCCGCACCGGCCTTGCCTATAGCTGGCACGACATCGAGACCCGCCGCGACGTTGCCTTCCCGGGCTTCAGCGACCAGCTCAAGGGCGATTACCGCGCCGGCACCACGCAGCTCTTCGGCGAGTTCGGTTATGGCATCGAGGCGGGAGCGTTCAGCTTCGAACCCTTCGCTAACCTCGCCTATGTCAGTCTACGCACAGGTGGCTTTGCCGAACAGGGCGGGGCCGCAGCGCTTGCCAGTGCCAGCCAGACCACCGACGTTACCTTCACCACGCTGGGCCTGCGTGCTGCATCGGCCTTCACCCTCGGCACGGTCGAGGTGACGGCAAAGGGCATGCTCGGTTGGCGGCATGCCTTCGGCGATGTCACGCCGCTGTCCACGGCAGCCTTTGCCGGCAGCAATGCCTTCACCGTGGCCGGCACCCCGATCGCGCGCAATGCAGCCCTCGTCGAAGCCGGCCTCGACCTCAAGCTTTCCGACACCGCCAGCATCAGTGCCTCCTACACCGGGCAATATGGCTCAGGCGCACAAGAGCACGGCTTCAAGGCAAGGCTCGGCGTCGCGTTTTGAAGTGTCAGGGGTCAACGCCAACGACGCTGAGTTGGCGTTGATCTCGATATCGCGGTGAGTTCCTAAGACGCGGTTTCACGCTCGATCAGGTCAAAACCTGTGTCTACGCTCAATCCTGGCAACTGATTATCTTGCTGGAAAAGCAACTTGACGGCACCGGAGCCGATTTCCTTTGGATTGGGCTTCACCGTCGTCAGTTTCGGTGCGATCGCCGAGGCAATTTCGTAATCACCCCAACCGATTACCCCGATTTTCTGAGGTACTGCGATATTGCGGCGGTTGCATTCGAATATGATGCCGGCGGCGACGATATCGGTCGGACAGATCACCGCGTCCAGTTCGCGGTCGAGGCTCAGAAGGTTGTCCAGTGCTTCGCTTCCAGCCTCAAATCCATGCGGCTCGGCCACGTCCACGATAAGGTCCTCGCGCAATCCCGCAGCACGCATTTCCGCGCGAAAGACAGGCGGGCGTTCGCGAAACCGCCGTGAGGCCGGATCGCCATGGCTGACGAGACCGATCCGCCGTCGCCCGGCCTTGATATGATGCCGACAAGCCGCTCGCACCGCAGCCGCGATATCGTAGCCGATTGCCTTGTCGATCGGATCATGCAGCAGCCAGGTCTCGACCAGCGGGATGCCCGACCGCCGCAGCAAATCGACCGTGGCCGGCGTGTGTTCATTGCCGATCAGGATCAGGCCGGATACGCGCAGTCCGATGAAAGCTTGCACCGCTTCGAATTCCTGCTCCGGCGATTCCGCCAGCATGAAGACGAGCTTCTTGCCTGCGGCATCAGCCGCTTCCTCCAGGCCGCTGATATATTGATAGAAACTGGAGTTCTTTACTGAAGGGATGGTGCTGCCGATCAGGCGGCTCTTTCCCGCCGCCAGATGCCCGGCTGACATGTTGGGCACATAGCCAAGCTGTCTCGCTACGTCTTCAACGCGCTGCCGGGTGTCCTCCTGCACACGGTCCGGATAGCGGAAGGTATTGGATACCGTCATCGGCGATACATCCGCGGCCTCTGCCACCTCGCGCATCGTCGTCATCCGCCGGAAGCCGTCGCTGGAAGTCATGTTCTCTTTTCTCCTCCAATTGCGAGCGTTTCTTCCAGAATCAGGCCGTCTTTCGCAAAGGCGAGGCTATCTTTCCCGCGCGTTGACTTCTAGAAAGCCAGAACTATTGTAGCGCTACAATCACCGCAAAACCCTTCGCAGGCAAGATTCACAATGCAAGCCAGTTGTCCGGTCGGAGCTCTCCGTTGAATTCGACGCGTGATCCATTGGCCGCGCCGGTATCGTCGGCAGGTGTGCGGATAGGGATCGACGTCGGCGGCACGTTCACCGATTTCGTGCTGTCGGATCCGCGGGACGGACGGCTTGTCTTCTACAAGGAACCATCGACGCCGGATGATCCGTCACGGGCATTCATCGTCGGGCTGAAGGCACTTCTCGACCAGGCTGGTTTGGAACCCCAGGACATTTCCGTCCTGATGCACGGCACCACGATCGGCCTGAACGCGATCATACAGCGCAAGGGCGCGCGTATCGGTCTTGTTGTCACGCAAGGCTATCGCGACGTGCTGGAGATTGCGCGCTCACGCATGCCTTCATCCTTCGATCTCCACGCATCGAAGGAAGTTCCGCTTGTGCCGCGGTCGCGGGTAATCGAAATCGCGGCGCGGTTCTCCTCGAAGGGGCAGATGACGCTTGAGCCGAGCGAAGCGGAAATCGAACAGGTGGCGGCGCAGCTTTCGGCACTCGACGTCGAGGCGGCAGCCCTTGTCGTGATCAACGGCTACACCGCGCCGCAAGCCGAGGAGGATATCGCAGCACGGCTTTCCCTCGCAGCCGGCGTGCCGGTCTCTTCTGCTGCAGCGATCTGGCCGGAAATCCGCGAGTATGAACGCACGCTGGTCGCCTGCCTGAATGCCTATGTCCAGCCGCTCATCAAGCGCTATCTCGAAAATCTGCGCGAGGGTCTCGCCACCGAGGGCATAACGGCGCCGATCGTCGTAACGGCTTCCAATGGCGGCTCGCTCAACGTTGCCTCGGCAATGGAGCGTCCGGTCGAGACGATCCTTTCGGGTCCAGCCTCGGGGGTGATGGCGGCTGTCCGGCTCGCGCAGGCAGCCGGTTTGACCGATATCATCACCTTCGACATGGGTGGCACGTCGTCCGACATCGCGGTTGCCAAGGCCGGCTCGCCGGCCCTCGCCACCCAGACATATGTCGGGGGATTGCCGCTGGTGCTTCCCGTCGTGGATGTCAGCGCCATCGGCGCTGGCGGAGGATCGGTCATCTGGGTCGATCCGCACGGCATCATCAAGGTCGGCCCGCGCAGTGCCGGAGCAAAGCCCGGCCCGGTTTCCTATGGGCTCGGCGGTACCGAACCGACGGTGACGGACTGCTATGTCGCACTCGGTTATATCAATCCTGCCGGCTTTCTCGGTGGCCGGATGTCTCTCGATGCCGAAGCGGCACGGGCGGCACTTGCCGAGACGGGACGTAGGCTCGGCTTTGACGGCTCGCCTTCCGAGATCGCGTCCAGGACCGCGGAAGGCGCGCTCGCTCTGGCGACGACCGGAATGGCAAGTTCTATCTACAAGGTCCTGGCGCAACGAGGCCTGGATCCACGCGACTTCGTTCTTATGCCGTTCGGCGGCGCCGGCCCCACGCATGCAAGCCTGCTGGCGGAAGAGATCGGCCTCTCCCACATCGTCATTCCCATGGCCGCAGGAACATTCTGCGCGCAGGGGGCTGCAGCCGCGGATCTCAGGCGGGATTTCGTCCGCAGCCTGCGGCTGCCGCTCGAAGGGATCGCATCGCTACGCTTGGCGGAGACATTTCAATCCCTGACCCGTGACGGAATGGATTGGCTCGACGCGGAAGGAGCAGGCCAAGCCCGCAACTTCGAGCATTCAGCCGACATGCGCTACGCCGGACAGGCTTACGAGCTCCGGGTCAGTTTGCCCGGTGCCGATCTTGATGCCACCCGGCTTGCAGATGCATTCCACGAAGAGCATGAGCGTATATACGGCTTTCGCGATGCCGCTGCTGCGATCGAACTCGGCACCGTGAGGCTTGCAGCGATTGGCATCACACCACCGTTGCCCGAGCGGCCCATTGCCGTGCCAACCTCGTCCACTGCCGTGAAGGGCGCTCGTTCTATTTTTCACAAGGGTGCGTGGATCGAGGCGTCGGTTCTCGACCGTGCCGCGCTTCGGGCAGATCTGCGTTTTTCGGGTCCGGCCGTGGTGGAGCAAGAGGATACCACAGTGGTCGTTCTGCCCGGATGGTCGGGCCGCGTGGATGCTCTCGGCAACCTGCATCTTGAGAAGGTGCGTTGATGACGCTCGATCCGGTCACACTCGAGATACTGAACAACAAGGTTGCCGCCGTCACCGAGGAGATGTGCGTTACCTTGCAACGCACCGGTCGCACGCTCTATGTCAAGGAGACTGCCGATTTCGCTTGCGCCCTTGCCGGGTTGGATGGTCGGTTCTTCGCCTATCCGCGTTCCATAGGCGTTTCCGGTTTTGTCGGTTTGGAATGTGCACCGACCATCGAGGTCGTTGGCGATCTCGAACCGGGCGACGTCATACTGACAAACGACCCCTATTATTCGCATGGCCTCGCTACCCACCTTCCCGATCTGCAGGTGATCGCGCCCTATTTTCACGAAGACCGCATCGTCGCCTATGGCTGGTGCTTCGTTCACTGCTCCGATATCGGCGGCCGCGTACCGTCGTCGATCTCGCCCACCAACCATGAGATTTATCAGGAAGGGCTGCGCATCCCTCCGGTCAAGCTCATGCGTCGAGGCGAGTTGAATGGCGATGTCGCCCTCTTTCTGAACGCCAACAGCCGGACCGCCGACGCGAATATGGGCGACATACGTGCGATGCTTGCCGCGCTCGATACGGGCAGCCGCCGCATCAGGCAGATAATCGCACAGCATGGCACGGAGACGTTGCTGGACGCCCAGGCGGAATTGACCACCTATGCCGAGAAGAAGGCGCGCGCCGTGTTGGGCCGGATACCTGCCGGAACATACCGCTTCGTGGACTACCTCGACGACGATGCCGTCAGTGCCTTGCCGGTGCGGCTCTCGCTCGCTTTGACGATAGGGGATGGAACGATCCATCTCGATTTCACGGGATCGGACCCGCAGGTGGCCGCTGCGATGAACATCCCCTCGCGCGGGCGCCCGCATGCCTGGCTGACGCTGCGGATTCTCGCGATGATCCATACGCTGGACCCCACTGCGCCACTCAATGCCGGACTTCTGCGTCCCGTCAGCATCACCGCACCGGCCGGAACGATCGTAAATCCGGACGAGCCGGCCGCGACCGGCGTGCGGCATGCTGCTGCCATTCGAGTCAATGATGTGCTCAATGGCGCCCTGGGTCTGGCTTTGCCCGCGGTGATGCCGGCTGCGTCTTCCGGCACGGTCATTCCGGTGGTCGTTGCCGAGCCGAACGACAGGGGTGGGCGCAACGTCCAGGTGGTTGAGCCGATGATTGGCGGAACCGGTGCACGGCAGGGCGTGGACGGAATTGACGGTCGCGACTCCGGCATTTCCAATCTTGCCAACAATCCGGTCGAGACCGTGGAAGCCGAACTCGCCATAGAGATCCTGCGCTATGGCCTGCGTCCGGATTCAGGCGGTGCCGGCAGGTGGCGTGGCGGCTGCGGAATGGAACTGTCGTTTCGCATCCTGAAGGATGGGACCAATGTTCTCGGCCGCGGCATGGAGCGTCTGCTTTTCCGTCCATGGGGTCGGAATGGTGGACGGCCGGGGCTGCCCGGCAGCCTTGTGGTCAACGAAGGAAAACCCGGTGAACGCTGGCTTGGCAAGATCGATGTGTTGGACGTCGGCGCAGGTGACATCGTCACTTTCCGCACGCCGGGCGCGGGCGGCTGGGGCGATCCGCGTGAGCGCGATCCCGCCTCGGTCCTGTCGGACGTGCTCAACGGCTTCGTGACGATCGAAGGCGCGCGGCAGAGCTATGGCGTGGTGATCGTCTCGGATGCCGTCGATGAAGCGGCAACACTGGTTTTGCGTGCAAAATGTACAAGCGAAGAGCGGGTGGTTGATTTTGGCCCGGAGAGGGCAGCGTGGGATGAAGTCTTTGATGCCGGAGCGATGGATACGCTCAACGCACATCTCCTGACGCTTCCGCTTGCGCGCCGCCAAAGATACCGCCGCGATATTTTCGCAAAAACGCTCGGCCAACTGCCGGAAGGGTTCCCGCGTGCAGCGGCGGACGAGCAGGCGAAGGCTGACGCGCGAGATGATTTCGTTCGCACCGTCGCGAGCCTGAAGGGTTAAGGACGCATGCTGCTTGGCGTCGATCATTTTGTCGTGCTCGTCCCGGAGCTGGGAGCGGCGCACAAGGCCTGCCTTGATGCGGGTTTTACGGCAACGCCGATTGCCCGCCACAGCGCGGCGTCCGGCACGGCCAACACCTGCATTGTTCTGCCGCAAGTCTATATCGAGCTGATGGGCATCGTTGCGGAGACGCCGGCCAGCGATGCGTGGGGCAGACTTCTCAAGTCGGGTCCGGGGCTCAAAGGTATCGCCCTCGGCACGAGCGACATCGAGCAAACGGCTGCGCAACTCTTTGAGCGCGGTCTTGCGGCTGATCCGGTGCGGCGCTTTTCCCGTCCCGTTACGGAAGGAGAACTCGGCTTCTCGGTAATTCGTCTCTCGCCTGATCAGACACCGGGTCTCCAGTGTCTGTACTGCCAGCACCATACGCCGGAACTGCTGTGGTTGCCGGATGCCTTGCAGCATGAAAATGGCGCACGGCGCGTCACGGCTGCCATGGTTCCGCAAGGTACCGCGCTTGAGCCGTTCGCGGGCGGGAACTGGCCTGCCTTGCCGGTGTCCGATGGTCCAACGGGCCGGATCACGATTGCTTTCGACCGCCCGGTTCCGGGGGACGCACTGGCCGCTATCCATCACGTGACGGGCGTTCTGATCGAGGAAGCGCAGGCATCATGAATTCCTGGCCGCGAGACCCGGTATCACCGCTCTGGCAGCGTCTTTCGGCCGAGCGCTTTTCTGCGCCGAAGCTCGAAGGTGTGCGGGATGCCGACGTCGTCGTCATCGGCGGCGGCATTGCCGGGCTCACGACCGCGCTGGAGCTCAGGCGGCGTGGCCGCAAGGTCGTGGTGCTCGAGGCCGCCACGATTGGCGCCGGCGCATCCGGTCGTGCCAACGGACAGGTGATTGCTGCACTGACACGTCATGGACCTGACGCGATCCGCAAGACGCTGGGGCAGCCATTCCTGGATCTGCTGGCGGGAGCGGCCGATCGCCCCTTCGGGCTGATCGAAAAGCATGGCATCGAATGCGACGCGCGCCGAACCGGCTGGCTGCAGCCGGCGCATTCGCCAGGGCGCGAGCTGCGCGCACGCAAAATGGCCGAGCAATGGGCGGTGGTCGGTGCCCTTGCGGGTCCGCTTAACAAGGACGCTATGGCTGCGCGCATTGGCTCGCAAGCCTATTTCGGTGGCTGGGAACATCGCGGCGGCGGACACATCAATCCCTATGCCTTCACGCTTGGCCTTGCGCGCGCCGCTGCCGGGGAAGGCGTTGCGGTTTACGAACGCAGCCCTGCTCTTGCCCTTTCCCGCGAGGGCGGGGTCTGGAGCATCACCACACCCAACGGACGGGTGCGCGCGCCGCGCGTAGCGCTCGCCACCGCGGCACATACCGGCAACCTTTGGCCCGGCCTGGCGCAGACCATCGTGCCGGTCACCTCCTATCAGGCTGCGACCGCGCCGCTGGGCAGGCTGGCCGAGACGGTGCTTCCGGGGGACGAGGCTTTTTCCGACACGCGGCAGGATTTGCGCTACATGCGCAAGGACCGCGATGGCCGTATCGTTTCCGGTGGAGCGCTCGCCCTGCAGTTTGCTGCCGGCACACGCCTGCCGCGTCTCATCCATCGTAGGTTGATCGCATTCAGGCCCGATCTTGCCGCAGCAACCATGACGGACTTCTGGGGCGGTCGCATCGCCATGACGGTGGATCGCCTGCCGCGCCTGCACCGCACGCCGGACGGCCTTGCTACATGGATCGGTTGCAATGGGCGAGGGCTTGCGCTTGCCTGTGCCATGGCAGAAGTGCTTGCGGATGCGGTCTGCGACGTTCCCGATGAACAGCTGGCATTACGCCCGACACCGCTCAAGCCTGTGCCGTACCATCCCTTTGTCAGCCGCACGGCACGCCTTATCCTGCCCTATCTGCGCTGGCAGGACAGCCGCGAAATCTGAGTATCGCAAGGAAGGAAATCACCCATGCCCCGCGCTGCCGTCATCCAGCTTTTCCATGAAGCCAACGCATTCACGCCGGTCAAGGCATCGTATGAAGGCTTCCTGTCGGCGCAGTATTTCCGTGGCGAGGATGTGCGCCGTGAATTCGGCTCCACCGGCAATTGGCTCGGCGGCGTCACGCAAGCGCTCGACGAGGCGGGCTACGATATTGCCTACGGTGTCTGCACCGGTTGCCTGCCGGGCGGGACGCTAGACAATGCGGGCTACCATCGGCTGGTGAAGGAAATCATAGCCTCGCTTGAGGAGATTGCGGCCAGCGGTCCGGTCGACGTGGTGGCGTTGCTTCTGCATGGTGCGCTGGTGGTCGAGGGCGTTGCTGCGCCGGAAACCGACCTGGCCCGGAAGGTGCTGGCGGTGGTGGGGCCACATGTCCGCATTGCCGTGCCGCTGGATTTCCACGCCAATGTCGAGCCGGAATTGCCTCACGTGGTCGATGTCGTGATCGGTGGGAAGCTTTATCCGCACGCAGACACCCATGCGCGCGGCAAGAAGCTCATGCAGCTCACGCTCGATCTCACGCCCTGGCACACGCGGCGTTTCCGGTTGCCGGTCGCGGCCCCGATGAGCGCCCAGACCAGCGATGCCTTTCCCTTTTCCGAATTGGTGGCGTTGTCGAATGATGTCGAGCAGCGTCCAGGCCTTGCCGACGTCGTCGTCATGGGTGGTTTTCCATATGTCGATTCAGACGAGGTCGGCAGTTCGGTTCTGGTGACCGGGACGGACGAGGACGCCATGCGACAGGCTTATCGGGATATGGCAGAGGCGGTCTGGCAGCGGCGAGAGGCCGTAACCAAGCCGGCGCCCTCCTTCGAAGAAGCGGCGGTAGAGATTTTTGCCCGCGCTGCCCAGGGACGCGTCGTCATCGGTGATGCCGGCGATAATCCCGGCTCGGGCGGGGTCGCCAATGTCGCCGATGTGTTTGCCGCGCTCGCCGCGCAGGCGCTGCCGTTTGCCGCTGGCTTCATGGTCGACGGCGAGGCCGTATTGGCAGCCAGGGCAATTGGCGTCGGCAATCGCGGCCGCGTGCCGATGGGTGCGATGCGAGACGGCAGGCCTTTCGTTGCCGACGCCATGGTGGAACGCGTCGAGGACGTTCGCTACCGCAACGAAGGCGCGAATCTCCATGGCGAACTGCTTGAAGGCGGCCTGGGCGCTGTGCTGCGTGTGGGCGAGGCGGGGCATATCGCGATCGTCACGGAACGCATCCAGGCCTACGATACGCAGGCCTTCCGCAGCCAGGGCATCAACCTGGAAAGCAAGGCGATCATCCATGTGAAGTCCAGCAACCATTTCCGCACGTCGTTCACCCCGCTCGCTGAACAGGGCGTGTTCGTGGTGGATAGCGGCGGTTATGCCTCGACGGACGCGCGGCGTTTTCCCTTTACGCGGCGCGCCAAAACGATCCTGCCACTCGCAGAGCTCGACAAGGCGGAATGGGACCGGCAGGTGGCGGCGGAATGCGAGATCGCCTTCCGCTGGAGCTGACGTTCGGCCGTATCAATCCTGGACCACGCCACCCTTGATGGTATGGCGCAGATGCGAGGCGAAGTTCTCCAGAACGCCCTTGTCGAGTGGATTGGCCGCAAGAAGGTTGAGGTCGGCGCGATAGCCCGGCCGTACATGGCCGATCTCGTTTTCCAGCCGGACCAACTCTGCCGCCGTGCTTGTTGCAGACCGGAGCAGGTTGGCCGGAGGCACGACATCCGAGCGCAGTTGGAATTCGTGAAGCTGGCGGTCGTGCATCGGACCGATCAGGTCCGTGCCATAGGCCATCGGCACGCCAGCGCGGTAGGCGAGTTCCACCGCGCGAATGCCTGAGTCCAGCACGAGCCTGATCTTGTCCATTCGGTCCTTCGGGAAGCCGCTTTCGGCCCCGACCTCCGCAAGGGCGCGAAAGCAGGACAGTGTCGGCGTCAGAAAGCTGCCGGCTTTTTTCATCAGTGCGACAGTCTCTTCATCGAGCAGGTTGCCGTGTTCGATAGAGCGCACGCCGTTGCGCACCGCGCGTGCCACGGAACGGGCTGTGTAGGTGTGCGAGACGACGTAGAGGTCAGCCATGGCCGCTTCGTTGACTATGGCTGCGATTTCGTCTTCCGAGAACTGATCGGAGGTGATGCGATCCGTGGGCGAGGAAATGCCGCCATTCGCCATGATCTTGATGTGATGGGCGCCGCGGCGGATCTCGTCGCGAGCAGCGCGGCGCACTTCGTCCAGGCCGTCGCAGCGGCGGCCAAGGCTCACCTGCGCATAGGTCTCGTCCAAGCGGTCGACGCCCATCGCGCGATGGTCGCCATGGCCGCCGCTAGGGGACAGTGCCTTGCCGCCATAGAGGATGCGCGGTCCCGCGAACAATCCTTCCTCGACAGCCCGAGCAATGCCGAATTCCGCCCCGCCGACATCGCGCACGGTGGTGAAGCCGCGTTTCAGCATGCCGCGAAGCACCTGCGCGGAGCGCGCAGCAACGTACATCGGCGACTGCTGCGGTAACTCGCCGAGATTGGCCGTGTAGGCGGTCACGTGAACATGGGCGTCGATAAGACCAGGAATGACGAAGCCGCCATTGGCCGCAATGCGTTGAGCCTCCGGGATGGCGGGCACCTTGCCCTCCTCGATCGCCTTTATCAGCCCGTCTTCCACAACGACATGACGGTCGGGAAGAATGGTAGCTGAGCTGACATCGACGACGTTGGCATTTTCAATGACGGTAATCACGGACTGGCCCTTCATAAATCTGCGCTCCTCCTCAAACGGCAAAACCGGGCGCTGGAGCGCCCGGTTCGAAAGTGTTGTGAATGCCTCAGTTGCCCGACCAGCCGATACGGTTCAGGAACAGGTTTTCGTTCGGCAAGGGTGAGAACTCGACTTCCTTTGCCGCGCCGTAGATCACTGACGCCTGGTAGAGCGGGATGACATAGTTCTCGTCGGCGACAATCTGGTGGACCGTCTTGTAGAGTTCCAATCGCTTGGCTTGATCGATCGTGGAACGCGCCTCATCCAACGCCTTGTCGATCCGCTCGTCCTTGATGCTTGCCCAGTTGCTGGACGAATGCAGAAGCGGATAGAGAATTCCGTCGGCATCCTGGCAGCCGCAGCTCCAACGGCCGAATGAGGAAGAGGGGATGGTGTCGGGGCCGGATTGCATGCGCTGCATCCAGTTGCCCATGTCCGTAGACTCGATCTTCACATTGAGGCCGACATCCGTCAGCATCTGCTGGATCGCCTGAACCACGCGCTGGTCATAGACCGGGGTGGTCAGGAGCGTGATCTCGGCCTTGGCCGCGTCGCCGACCTCGGCCAGGATTTCCTTGGCCTTTTCGGGGTTGTATTCAGGCGCCTTGATGCCTTCGACGAAACCGAAAGAAACCGGCGAAGTCAGTTCGTCCAGCGGTGTGTCGAAACCGCCGAGAATGCCTTCGGTGATACCCTGCTTGTCGATGGCATGTGCGATGGCAAGGCGGACCCGCTTGTCGTTGAGCGGCGGCTTGTTCACGTTGAGCGAGAAATAGGCGATGCGTTCGCCCTTGACCGGCAACACCTTGCCCTGGCCGGACGATTCCAGCTGTGCAGCGAGGTCATTGTTGAAGTTGCTGGCAAGGTCGGTGGTGCCGGACTGCAGGTTGGCGATACGGGTCGAGCCGTCGGGCACTGCGCGGAAGGCCACCTTCGGGAATGCGCCTTTCTGACCCCAGTAGTCGTCATTGCGGGCTACCACCACTTCGACGCCGCGGTTCCAGCTTTCGAACTTGTAAGGACCGCTGCCAACCGGCTTGAGATTGAACTCGTCCTTGCTGACGGACTCTACCACGTGCTTGGGCACGATCGACAGCTTGGTCAGCTGTGCGAGTAGAACGGGGTAAGGCCCCTTGGTCGTCACCACCACCGTGGTGGGATCCTTCGCAACCGCGTCGGCGATCTGGTTGAACTGGCCGAGCTGGGGACTTGCGAAGGCCGGGTCGGTAATACGCTTGATGCTGAACGCGACGTCCTCGGCCGTAAGCGGCTTGCCGTCGTGGAATTTCACACCATCGCGGATCTTGAACTCGACCTCGGTGTCGGAGAGGTATTTCCACTCGGTTGCGATCTGCGGCGCGATCTGACCCTGATCGTCGCGCGTCAGCAGATTGTCGAAGATATTGCGGTAGACATTGAAACTATCGGTGTTCCACTGCACGTGCGGGTCGAGCGAACTCGGCTCGGCAATGAAATCCACCACCAGCAGATCCTTGGCCGCGGCCAGGGATGGTGATGCTGTGAGCGATGATGCCGCGAGCATCGCGGCGAGTATGAGATTCTTCAGGCGCATCGGTTCATCTTTCTTTCAACAGACGCGTCGGTTCCCCCGACTTTAAAAGTTGATCACCTTCCGGAGCGAGCATGCCGCTCAAATTTGATATTGCAATCTGACATCTCAGATGCTTGTATTGCAATATCAAGTCATGATCCTGACATGCGCTACATGACAGCGCAACAGCCCGTTTTTCTAAAACTTGCAGCCACATTGAAAAGCCATTCCGACCTTTCCGTCCCGCGAAAGAAATGCCAGGATCGCCGCAATTCCGGCATATGCTTTGCTGTTCATTATGCTGGGCGTCGGATGGTGAGATAAATTTCTCCTGGTGGAAGGAAAGAGAGAAAATGAACCCTTCCTTTTTCGTATAGAGATATCAAAATAAAAAACTAAGAGGTTAGTTTCGCATGCTGGATAACGACACATACGCATCTCCATTGCCCGCCGCCGGAAAAGCGGAGATTGCGGAAGCCGCATTGCGCAATGCAATCGTGACCTGTGTGCTGGCGCCTGGCGAACGCCTTTCGGAGGCAGCGCTTGCCGAGGAATTCGCATTGGGGCGTGGCGCGGTACGCTCGGCGCTGGCGAAACTCAAGGCGAGCGGCCTTGTTTCCTCCAGCGCGCGCAGCGGGTGGTCGGTCACGCCAGTCTCGGCCGGTGAAATCCGTGAGCTCAGTGCCGCACGGCGCCAGCTGGAGCCGCTTATCTCCTCCGCGATGCTCGATGACACCGATCGGCAACGGCTGAAGGGGTTTGCCGAGATGCATATCGCGCTTACCCAGCGCCAGGCGCTGGATACCGACATCGTCCCGACGATCCGTCGCTGCGAGAGGGATATTCTTGAACTGCTCGCGGGCCGGCTCGCAATGCCGATTGTCCACGGCTGGCTTTCCGATCTGTGGGATCGTGCAGTCCGTCTCGTCAATTTCTTCGAGGTCAGCGGGCGCGTCAGGCTTATCCCTGCCAACCGGTCGCGGCTGGTGGAGGCGATCATCGACGGGCGCAAGGCCGATGCACTTGAGCATCTCGCCACTGCCAACACCGCCCTGGAAACCTACCTGCTCGACCGCTTCCTGGAGTCGGAAGCCATGGTGGGCGGTAAGTCTGCTCGCCGCTCCGCCGGCAAGAGCAAGGCCAGCGGCTCTCAACATAAATCCGCAACCGACAAGACAAGGACCTTGCGAGGATGAAAACAGTCAGCCGTCCGTTCCGCTCGCTTCTGGCAGGCCTGGTCCTGGCCTGCTCTCCGCTGGCGCTTCAGCCGGCGCAGGCGAAGGACCAGTTCGTGGTCGACCTGACCAACGAGCCTTCCTCGCTCGATCCCCAGAAGCAGTGGAACCCGGACAGCTACTACGTCTATCGCAACATCTTCGACAATCTTTTGACGCGCGACGACGCGGGCAAGATCGTGCCGCAGATTGCCACCGAATGGAGCTACCGCTCCGACACCGAGGTGGTGTTCAATATCCGCGACGATGTGAAATTCCACGACGGCACGCCACTGACTGCCAAGGATGTCGCCTTCAGCGTCAACCGCATCATCAACCCGGCCTTTGCCAGCCCGCAACTCGGCCAGTTCAACAAGATCGTCTCGGCCGAGGCTACCGGCGATCACGAGGTGACGATCAAGACGGATGGCGCTTACCCGGTCCTCCTTGCGCAACTCGTGAAGCTTTCGATCGTGCCGCAGCATGTGGTGGAGGCGAAGGGCGACGATGCCTTCAACGCCGCTCCTATCGGTTCGGGCCCCTACAAGTTCGTGAGTTGGCAGAAGGGTGTTGCCGTCGCGCTTGAGCGCAATGACGACTATTGGGGGGATAAGGGCGTGTTCCCGACGGTGGAATTCCGGGCTGTCCCCGATGCCGCCACGCGCGTTGCCAACCTTCAGGCCGGCACCACCGATCTCGCTGTGGGGCTTGATACCGATCTTGCCGCCCAGCTTGAAAGTTCCGCCAGTGCAAAGACGCTGTCGGTCCTGACCGAACGGATCGGCTATGTGAAGCTCAACCCCAACCTGCCGCCATTCGACGACAAGCGCGTGCGACAGGCCGTGGCGGAAGCGATCGACAAGCAGACGATCGTGGACGGTCTGCTCGGCGGCGTCGACAAGCCGGCAACGCAAATGGCGATGCCCGCGCATTTCGGCTACGTCGAAGGCATCAAGAACTACGACTACAATCTTGAAGACGCCAAGAAACTGATCGCCGAAGCCGGCGCCACCGGCAAGCAGGTTGGCTTCGCCACCGCACCGGCTTTCGATCAGCGCATCGTGCAGGCGGTGGCCCAGATGCTCACCGACGCCGGGCTCAAGGTCGATATCGAGATGACGGATATGGCCACCTATCTCAAGCGTGCACAGAGTGCACCGGCGAGCCAGGCCGCCATCTCCTTCGGCCGCTGGTCCTGCGCCTGCCAGGACGTCGATGGCGTGCTCTTTCCACTGCTGCATTCGTCAAGTTCCTGGGCTTCGGGTTCCAGCCCGGAGATCGACAAGCTGTTGGACGAGGCGCGCAATACACTGGACGAGAAGGGGCGGCTGGAAGCCTATCGCAAGGTTAGCACCCATGTTGCCGAAGAAGTGCCGCTGGTGCCCCTCTACCAGGCTGCGATCATCTATGGCGCAGCCAAGAGCCTTGAGTGGCAGCCCACTGCCAACGAGAGCCTCTTCCTGAATCGCATGAAGTGGCAGGACTGACGGCAACCTAGAGCATGTCGCGTAAAAGTGTGCAGCGGTTTTGCGATAACGACATGCGTAAAAACAAAGACTTAAAGCGCGGGAAGCGAATCTGAAAGATCGCGACGCGCTTTAGGGCGGCCGGCCGGCCTCAACGATAACAAGGGGAACAACAAGCGTTGTCGGCATTCTTTCTCAAGCGCGCCCTGCAGGCCTTCGTTGCCGTGCTGGGCGTGATCACACTGATCTTCTTTCTGCAGCGGCTGGCGGGCGACCCCGTGCTGCTGCTCGTTCCGCAAAACGCCACCCAGGCCGACATTGAAGCGATGCGTACCTCGCTGGGCTTCGACAGGCCGCTGGCGGTTCAGTATTTCGATTATCTCTCCGGCCTGATTATGTTCGACTTCGGTCGCTCCTATGTCCAGAACGTGCCGGTCTGGACGCTGATCCTGAGCAGGCTTCCCTACACGTTGATGCTCGCCGGAGGAGCGCTGCTCGTCGCCTTCGGCATCGGCATTCCGCTTGGTGTGGCCATGGCTGTCCGGCGCGGTAAGCCGGAAGCCAAGGCCATGATGGGCTTCGTGCTTGCCGGCCAGTCGATGCCGACCTTCTGGAGCGCGATTCTCATGATCATTGTCTTCGCGGTCTGGCTTGGCTGGCTGCCGCCATCAGGGGCAAGAAGCTGGTCGAGCCTGATCATGCCGTCGATAGCGCTGGGCCTGTTGTCGATGGCGACTTTCGCCCGGGTTGCACGTACGGCCGTGCTTGACGAGCTTGAGAAGGATTATGTCCGCACCGGCCATGCCAAGGGCTTGCCGATGCACCGCATCGTCGCGCGCCACCTGCTGCGCAATGCAGCGATACCTGTCGTAACGGTCGCTGCCCTGGAGATTGCCAATCTGCTGGCGGGGGCGGTCATCGTCGAGACCGTTTTCGCGTGGCCGGGGCTTGGCCAATTGACCGTTCAGGCGATCAACGCGCGCGACTTCATGCTTGTGCAGGGCGTCGTTCTGCTCGGCGCCGTCACCGCGATCGTGCTCAACCTGGTCGCCGACCTGCTCTACAGCATCATCGACCCGCGCATTCGGCTGGAAGGAAACGCCTGATGGTGTCCTCATCCGCTGCCGTGGCGCGGCCCGCAAAGACGAGACGCCTTCCATGGACCGTGGTGCCTTTCCTGGCGATCCTTGCCGGGTTGGTCCTTATGGCGATCTTCGCGCCGCTCGTTTCGCCGGTCGATCCCAACGCTCAGAACCTGCTCGCGCGGCTCAAGGCGCCCGGCTTTTCCAGCCGCGGCATCGTCTATTATCTCGGCACCGACGAGCTTGGCCGCGACGTGCTGAGCCGCATCATCTATGGCGCGCGCGTGTCGCTGCTGGTGGCCTTCGCCTCCGTCGCGCTGTCGGGCATCTTCGGAAGCACGCTCGGCATGGTCGCCGCCTTCTATCGCGGCTGGGTCGAGACCGTGCTGATGCGGCTCGTCGACATCGTGCTTTCGGTGCCGGCGATCCTGCTCGCCATCATCACAGTTGCGGTATTGGGCCCGAGCCTGACCAACGTGGTCATCGTGCTCGCGCTGACGCGCTGGCCGCGTTATGCGCGCGTGGCCTATGGCCAAACGCTTTCCGTTGCCAACATGCCCTATGTCAGGCTTTCCCGTTTCATGGGTGCGGGCTGGTTCAGGCTGCTCTCGCGGCACATCCTGCCCAACATCGCGGGAGGGCTGATCGTGGTGGCCACGCTGGAGTTCGGGCTGATGGTGCTGTTCGAGGCGGGCCTGTCCTTCCTCGGGCTGGGCGTACAGCCACCGACATCGAGCTGGGGCGCTATGCTTTCGACCGGCCGCAATTATGTCGGCACGGCCTGGTGGATCGCCACATTCCCCGGCGTTGCCCTGTTCCTGCTCGTTCTGGCCATCAACCTCATCGGCGATCACATGCGTGACCGCCTCGATCCGCGCTCGCGTTAGGAGACATTTCGTGAATTTCGGTACTGAATTCAACGGCAAGAAGGTCGTGGTCACGGGCGCTGCAGGTATCATCGGCGGCTGGATCGCGGCGGCTTTCGCAGCCGAGGGCGCCACGCTCTGCCTGACCGACCGCAATGAGAACCGCATCAAGGCGATACGCGATGAGCTGCCAGGCACGGGACATCTCGCTTTTGCTGCGGATTTGACAGATGCGGCCTCGATGACAGCCTTCGCCGGCCGTGTGGCCGATGAATGGGGTGCACCGGACATTCTCGTCAACAATGCCGGCATCTATCCGTCCGGCTTCCTGCTCGACATTTCGATCGAAGACTGGGATGCCATCATGGGCGTGAACCTGCGCGCGCCGTTCCTGCTTTCCAAGCTCTTTGCAAGGCAGATGATCGATGCCGGCAAGGGCGGCTCCATCGTCAACATCTCATCGGGTGCCGCCCGCAAGATGCGCACAACGGTCGTGCCCTATTGCACCTCGAAGACAGCGCTCGACCGGCTGACCAAGGGCTTTGCCCTCGAACTCGCCGAATACGGCATTCGCGTCAATGCAGTTGAACCGGGCTTCATTGCCGGCAGCGAAGTCAGCAGCCTGCCGGATGAGCATGTCGATGCGGTCCTGGGCTCGATCCCGCTTGGACGCCCGTCCTCCAGGCAAGACGTGGCGTCGGCGGTCCTCTACGTCAGTTCGGAGGCGGCCGGATATGTCACCGGCGCCACGCTGACGGTGGATGGCGGCAACTCCATCGGATCGCAGGCCGTCTTTCAGGCCAAGAAGAAGGCCTTGTGAGGAGACGACAATGACGCAAACCCGAACTCCATTGCCCGCTTATGAATGGCCGAGTGGAAAGACCTCGGCAACGCTGCTGTCGGTCGATGTCGATGCGCAGGTGCCCTATATGTGGGCGCAGCGCGACGGTGTTCCCGACCGGCTCGGAACACTGGAAATCCGTCGCTTCGGCCCACGCACCGGGCTCTACCGGCTGCTCGATCTGTTCGCCCGCTATCGCGTGAAGGCCAGCTTCTACGTGCCCGCGTTTGCCGTCGAGGCAAATCCGGAAATCCTGCCGGCCATTCTCGAGGGTGGCCACGAGATAGGCCTGCACGGTTATTTTCACGAGATCGTTTCAGAAGTCTCCGACGACGAGTTCACCGGCGCGCTTGAGGCAAGCATGGAGCTGTTCGTGCGGCAGACGGGCGCCAGGCCGGTAGGCTTCCGCTCGCCCGCCTGGGAGATGACGCCGCATATGCTGCGCGAGGTGAAGCGGCTCGGGTTGGCCTATGATTCCTCGCTGTCCGGTTTCGACCATCCTTACGAGATCGACGGCGTGCTGGAGATTCCGGTGCAATGGGCGATCGACGATGCCATCTTCTTCAAGTTCGAAGGCGGTGGCCGTGACAAGTGGCCATATCAGTCGGGCCGGGCGGTGCTGCAGGACTGGCTCAGTGAATGGCGTATGCTGCATCGCTTCGGCGGACTGTTCACGCTGACCGTGCATGACTGGATTTCGGGCCGGGCACAGCGCATCGCGCTTCTGGAAGAACTGCTGGAGGCGATAGTCGCTGAACAGTCAGCCTGGGTGGCGACCGCAGCGGAGATAGCGAAGCACCACGCCACTTCAGCAAATCAGGGACGTTTCGCCGTGGAAAGCGCCATTCCGCAAGCGATCGGAAAGCGGAGGTTCGGACAAGATCATGGGTGAGCATTGGAACGTCCGCAAGCGCGAATTGCGCACCGCTTCGGGGCTGGTCGCCTGCCAGAACTGGCTGGCGGCTGAGGCCGGCGCAGCTGTGCTTGCTCGCGGCGGTAACGCGATGGACGCTGCCGTAACCACCGCGCTGACCCTCAGCGTGGTGGAACCATGGCTGTCGGGCATCGGCGGCGGCGGCTTCCTGTTGCATGCGGACGGAGCTACCGGCGCTGTCGACACGCTCGATTTCAATGTGCGCGCCTCCCGTAACCTAAATTCCGCCGACTATCCGATCGTTCCGGGACGCGACGGCGACTGGTTCGACTGGCCGCAGGTGCGGGAGGATCGCAACCTTTTTGGCTATGGTTCGATCTGCATTCCCGGTGCGGTTGCCGGCCTCGCCGAAGCGTTGCAGCGGTTCGGCACGATCAGCTTCGCTGATGCTCTTCAACCGGCCATCGAACATGCACGAAATGGCCTTGTGCTCGACTGGTACACAGTTCTGTGCCTGGCCATGGACGCCGAGGGGTTGGGGCGTTTTCCAGGATCCGCAGCACTTTTCCTCAAGGACGGTCGAGCACCGCGCGTGCAGGAACTGGGCGCGGTGCGGACCATTCCCATGCCACGCAAGGCAGCGATGCTGGAACGTCTGGCTGCGGCTGGTGCGCGGGATTTATACGAGGGCGAAGTCGCTCGCACATTGGTCGCAGAACTCCATGCCGGCGGTTGCCCGATCGACGGCAAGGAACTCGCCGCTTACGCACCGGAATGGTGCGCGCCACTCAAGGCCGAGTATCGCGGGCTGGAAGTCAACGCCATGCCAGGACTTTCGGGCGGGCCGACCATGGTCGAGGCGCTGGGCGAACTGGATGCGACACTCCCAGCCGAAGGGCCGCTGTCGGGTCGCACCGCACTTGCCTTTGCGCGTGCCATCCGCCGTGCTTCCGAACGCAGACTGAAGACACTTGGCCATGCCAGCGGCGAGAGCTGCACCACCCATGTCAGCGTGGTCGATCGCAACGGGACCATGGTTTCGCTGACGAACACGCTTTTGTCGCGCTTCGGCTCGAAAGTAGTGCTGCCGTCGCTCGACCTTCTGATGAACAACGGGATGATGTGGTTCGATCCAAGGCCGGGCCAGCCGAACTCGATCGCGCCGGGCGTGAAGCCGCTTGCCAATATGTGCCCAATCGTCGTCCTCAAGGACGGGCGGCCGAAACTCGCTCTGGGGGCGGCCGGCGGACGGCAGATCATGCCGGCAGTGACGCAAATCCTCTCCTATGTCGCGGCCTTCGGCATGTCGCTGGAGGAAGCCATGCACGCCCCGCGCATCGACGCCAGCGGCGTTCAGATCAAGGTGAATGACAATGCACGTCCCGATGTAGCCGCCCGGCTCGGTGAGGAGTTCCCGGTGGAAATAGTGGCCGACACGCTCTACCCGGTGAAGTTCGCCGTGCCGTCGGCAGTGCTGCGTGATGGAGCGGAGAATATCGGCATGGCCCATCCAAACCATCCCTGGGCCGCGGTGAGGGCGGAGGGCGCATGACGGCACCTCTTCTCCAGGTGAACGACCTGCGGGTGACCATTGGCGGAAATCCGGTGGTCGACGGCGTCAGTTTCCATGTCAGCCAGGGTGAAATCCTGTCGCTCGTCGGCGAGTCCGGTTGTGGCAAGTCCATGACGGCATTTTCGGTCATGGGGCTCTTGCCGAAGGTGGCGCGTGTCGCGGGTGGCTCGATCAATCTCGGCGGCAAGAACATGCTGACGCTCCCTGAAAGAGAGCGGCGGCGGATGCGTGGCAACGAGTTCGCCATGATCTTTCAGGAGCCGGTCGCCTCGCTCAATCCGCTGATGAAGATCGGGCATCAGATCGAGGAGAGCCTCGTGGTTCATCGCGGCCTGAACGGCAAGTCGGCCCGAAAGGCGGCAATCGCGATGCTGGAGGAAGTTGGCATTCCGGAACCGGAAATCCGCTTCGGACAATATCCCTTCGAACTTTCGGGCGGGATGTGCCAGCGTGCGATGATCGCCATGGCCCTGATCTGCCAGCCGAGACTGCTCATCGCAGACGAACCGACAACCGCACTCGACGTCACCATCCAGGCGCAGATACTGGAGTTGATGAAGCGCCTGCGTGACGAGACCGGCACGGCGATCCTGCTGATTACCCACGACATGGGCGTGGTTGCCGACATGGCCGACCGCGTCGCGGTGATGTATGCCGGCCGCGTTGTCGAGGAGGCGCCGGTGGACGCGCTGTTTGCCAGGCAGGAGCATCCCTATACCCGGCTTCTCCTGTCGACCATCCCGCGGCTCGACGACGAACCCAAAAGCATCCTGCCGACCATCGAGGGACTGGTCCCCGACATAGGCCAATGGCCTGTAGGCTGCCGCTTCAATCCGCGTTGCCCGCTGGCCGACAAGCCCTGCCTGGAAAGCCAGCCGCCGCTTGCGGCACGGAGCGACCAGGGCAATGCCGCCTGCTGGCACGCTGACCGTGTGGGAGAGATCGCATGAGCGACATCCTGCTTTCCGTCAGGGATCTCAAGGTCCATTTTCCCATCCGGGGCGGGTTGCTTGGCCGGCCTGCGGGCTGGGTCAAGGCAGTCGACGGCGTCGATCTGGACATCCGCCGCGGCGAAAGCGTTGCGCTGGTGGGCGAATCCGGTTGCGGCAAGTCCACCCTGGGCGCGGCCGTGCTCGGCATGATCACGCCGTCTGCCGGCAGTATCACCTTTGAAGGAAAGCCAATCGTGCATGGGCTGGCGGCAACGCGGCGTTCGCTGTCGCGCGACGTGCAGATCGTTTTCCAGGACCCCGTTTCCGCTCTCAACCCCAAGCTCACCATCGGCGAGAGCATCGCAGAGCCACTGCATATCCAGCACGTCGGTTCAGCAGCCGAGCGGAAGGAGCGTGTGGCGGAACTGTTGAAGATGGTGGGGCTGCATCCGCAGCATGCGGATCGCAAGCCCAATGCCTTTTCCGGCGGCCAGCGCCAGCGCATCGTGATTGCCCGCGCGCTCGCGCTCAACCCGAAGCTGCTCATACTGGACGAGCCGGTCTCTGCGCTCGATGTGTCGATCCGCTCGCAGATACTCAACCTGCTGCTCGAACTGCAACAGAGGCTCGGGCTGTCCTATCTCTTCATCAGCCATGACCTGTCGGTCGTGCGGCATTTCGCGGACAAGGTGGCTGTGATGTATCTCGGCCATCTGGTGGAGACCGGACCGACGACCACGGTCTTCGCCAATCCGGTACATCCCTATACGGAGGCTTTGCTTTCGGCGGTGCCGCTACCAGACCCGGTCCTGCAGCGCCAGCGCCGCCGCATCGTGCTGAAAGGCGATCTGCCGAGCCCGGCCAACCCGCCAAAGGGCTGCAAGTTCGTGACCCGCTGCCCATTGGCCGAGAGCATATGCCACGAGACGCAGCCGCCGCTGATGTCGGTGGGCGCGGAGAGACTGGCTGCCTGCCACATCCGGGCGCCTGCTACATGAGAGACGTCGAGGACCGATGAAACAGGAATTTTCCAGACACGAGATCAACGCCCCCGATGCACCGCAGACGGTGCATCGGCGCTATGCGCAGGGCATTGAGATCAGAAATGTCAGCCATACACTTTATATCAGCGGGCAGATTCCTGTGGAGGCGGACGGTGCCCGCCCGAGCGGCTTCAAGGCGCAGGCGCGGCTTGCCTGGAGAAACGTCGAACGGCAGCTCGCAGCGGCTGGGATGAGCCTCGACGATCTCGTCAAGGTGACGGTGTTCCTGGCGGGCTACGAGTATCGCGATGAAAACGCCGCGGTCCGCTTCGAGATCATGGGCGACCGGATGGTCGCGCTTTCGACCGTCATCGCCGGCCCCTACGATCCCGCCTGGTTGATCGAAATCGAAGCGATCGCCGCTGCCTGACTGCATTAGGCCGACAGAACGGCAGACGGGTCACGCATGGTGCCGTGCTGATCGTTCGCGGCGCGCGGGCGCTGGTCATTCTGCTTGCCGTATTGTGGCTTAGCGCGATCCTGCGACTGAGCCCCGGCACGCTCATGCAAAACGACGCCGTCACGACCCAGCTTATGCGCGGGGTGTTGCGCGGCGTCATAACCCTGCTTGTTGCCGATCTGCTCTGGCAGCTGTCGAAAGCCTATATCGCCAGAAAACTGGAGATCGCTTCATCCGCCGACCCGCTCGATGCGGCTGAAGCAGCGCGCAGGGGGCGTCTGCGCACGCTGCTGCCGATCTTCCGCAACATGCTGGCCGTTTTGATTGCCGCGGTGGCTGTTCTCATGGTGCTGTCCGAGCTTGGCGTGCAGATCGCTCCGTTGATTGCGGGCGCCGGCATATTTGGCGTCGCCATCGGGTTTGGGTCGCAGACGCTGGTCAAGGACGTGATCAGCGGTGTCTTCTACATGCTGGACGACGCGTTCCGCGTCGGGGAATACATTCAGAGCCGCAGCTACAAGGGCACCGTGGAGTCCTTCAGCCTGCGATCTGTCAGGTTGCGGCACCATCGTGGTCCGGTATTCACCGTTCCTTTCGGCGAACTGAGCGCGGTCGAAAATATGAGCCGGGACTGGGCGATCGACAAATTCCTGATCCGCGTTCCCTTCGATACCGACATCAGGAAGGTCAAGAAACTGGTGAAGGTGGTTGGCGCCGAGTTGCTCGAAGATCCGGAAATAGCGCCTCAAATCATAGAAACCGTGAAGATGAAGGGTGTCGAGCAGTTCGGGGATTTCGGCATGGAGCTGAGCTTCTCCATCACGACGAAACCCGGCTACCAAACGGGCGTGAGGCGGCGAGCCTACACCATGATCCGCGATACGTTCTTTGCCAACGGGATCGAGTTTGCCCAACCCACCGTGCAAGTGGGCAACGACGAGAAGTCTGCCGCCGCTGCTGCAGCTTCCACGACAGCACGAGCCCGCAAGACAGCCGCTCAGGCTGCGGGGGGCTAGGAGCAACCGACATCTGTGGCGTCATGGCTTTGAGATTCAATAGACGAGCGCTGTCGTCGGTCCCAAAGGTTGAAGAGCTCGATGCCAAAACCCTCAAAATCCTTGGTGTTGGGCGTCGCCAGGACTAGATTCTGTGCAATCGCGATGGCAGCGATCAAGCCGTCCATTGACGACAGGCCGCGTCAGGGTTTGGTTTGGTCACTTCCGACGATCCGGACGCCTTGGTGAAATTGACGCGGAAGCGGTCACGGCGAGTCATTTCGGCCGAGACATGACCGAACTGCTTGTAGACTGGCGTTCGGCGACCTTGGCCGAGGAGGTGAGGCCGGCACGCAGCGAATGGCCGGAAAACTTTTGAACGCGCTCGTCTTTGGACAAATCACCACGCAATCCGGCAGCAAGAATTGCTTTCTTGACGAGTCGCGCCACTTCCTGATCGTTCAGCCGGTTGGCGCCGACTTGCTTGCCCTGGCCTGTGACTCGCCGGAATAGCGGCCCATGAACAATCTTTGCCAGTTTCAGCCAGGTCTGCAGCGCGACAACGGGGCAGGTTGCATCGGAGGAGCCGCGGCTGATTTCAGCCTCGCGCCAGCCGGTTTTTCCCCGCAGTCTGACAAGAACGCCCTTGTCGAGAACCTCGATCCAGCCACGGCCGTCTTCGGTCTGGTCCCGACCAACGTCGAGACCGACAATTTCCGAGCGGCGCAAGCCGCCGGCGAAGCCGAGCAAAAGCATGGCTCTATCTCTTAGGCCGCGCAAAGTGCCACGATCAAGCGTTTCCAGCATGGCGGTAAGATCCTCGGGCAGGATGGCTTCCTTCTGGCGGGGTGGAGTGGCGTGTGAATTACGAATTCCAGCCATTACAGTGGCAATATGCCGGTCCTTGCGGTCAAATGATTGGCCGCGCTGGGCATAATTCCAAGACAGAGAGGAAAGGCGGCGCTCGATCGTCGACACTGAGTTCGGCTTTTTGCCCCGGCTGGCCGTACCGACTGTACTGCCGGACGCACAGGCAGTGATGTAAAGCCTAACCACCTGCGGGTCCGGTGGCAGGGCATCCAGGTGCTGACGCCGGCACCAGGTGGTAAAATGCTTCCAGTCGGCAGCGTAGGCGCGGCGCGTGTTGGCTGAACTCGCCGCCTCGACGTAGTCGCGGGCGTGATCGGCGAGTGTTTCATCAAGGGCGATAGCGACGATCGCCGAGGTGTCGATGACCATCAGTTCGGCAGTCCATTCTCGTCGTAGCCGAGGATCTCATCGACGCTGCGCGCGTCGAGCACGGGCAAGGCCGCCCAGTGCCGGCGGCTCGCAACCAGGTCTTCCAGCAACGCGGCCTTGCGGGCGTCGGAGCTGCCGCGACGTAGGCGCTCTTCCAGCGCGCTCGCCAGTTGCTCGGTCTCTTTGTCTTTGACGCTCAATGCCACGTGAAGGTTCCCAGATTCCTAAAAATCCGCATTCTACCTAGATAGCATGCGACGCGACAAATTCCACGATACTCGCAGACTTTCCCTATCATCGAGCAGAGAGAGGATGCGAGTAGATCGTGCTCGGCAAGACCGTTGGCACGCATCTCGAACTGGAGCTCAAGAACCTTACCAAGACCTTCGAGGAATTGCGCTCAGACCGTGTACGAGAAGCCGCCGAGCATATCCACGAGGCGCCGCGGCTCTGGGTTCTCGGGCTAGGCATGGAGGAGGGATTGGCGCGCTACGCAAGGCTGATGTTCGCCCGGCTGCGCCACAGCGTCATGATCCTCGGGGTCAATCAGGCATCATGGGCGGAAGACCTCGCCATGACCGGGCCGCGCGATGCGTTGCTGTTGATCACGCTGCCGCCGGCGCCGAAGCTGCTTACCTCGATGCTGAGTTATGCACAAGCGACACCGATGAGCGTCGTCACGATCACAGACCGCATTTATGCTGCGCAGGCTCAGCGTTATTCGAAGGTCGTGTTGCCTTGCCATGTCTCCAGCTTTGGTCTCGGGCCCTCGCATACCACGATCGTCAGCGCGATCCGGTTCCTGGCCTTGACCTACGCCGCGCATGCCGGCCGCTCGGCCACACAGCGCGCCGACATCATCTCCGGTGTCCATGAGGAGCTGGGCGACCTGGAATAAAGGTTTCCGGGAATGGAGATGAAACGCGGTTCGAATTTTCACAATGTCTGTCCGCGGTGAGGTGCCGCGCACCTGGTCTCCCGTTACGCCTACAATCGAAATACGACATCTGCCGTATTGATCCGCTCGGGCTATTTTCCATTATTGCTGCGGGTAATGGCTTGGGGCTTTTTTGAAATGTCGGGTAGATTGTTTATAAGCCGTGTCGCAGCGCTTCTCTTGTCGACCGCGCTTTGCGGTAGCTTCTCTGGCTCCGCCAGTGCACAGACCTCCGGCGACCCGACTGATCCGGAAAGCTGGCGCACCCCGGAATACCGCGCGCAATGGGGGCTCGATTTCATCAATGCTGCCGATGCCTATGCGAAGGGGCTCGATGGCAGCGGGGTCATGGTGGGACTGATCGATGGTGGTCTTGACATAAATCATCCTGAATTTGTGGGGCGCTATATCGAAGGTGTCACTTTCGATCCATCGTATCCCTGGAACGTGGACGCGGAGAACCACGGCACTTCAGTTGCATCCATTATTGCCGCCAATCGCGATGGAGTCGGCATGCATGGCGTGGCTCCCGGAGCAATGATCGTTTCTGCCAACAGGTACGGCGGAGATGAATACGGCGATCTTTATGGCATCTCGATGCTCGTCGAGCGTGGAGTGCGCATCTTGAACAACAGCTATGGGTTTTTACGCCCGACTACGGATATTACCTTCGAAGAAGCGGAGAGCGGCTTTGAACGGGAGCTTCCGGTTTATCGTCGCGCTGTCGCCGAAGGAGCTCTTCTGATCTGGGCCACGGGAAATGAAGGATGGAGCCAACCCGCCATAAACGCGGGCCTTCCCTTCTATTTTCCGGAACTGGAGTCCGGTTGGCTGGCGGTCGCCGCGGTTGCGCCCGGCGATATGCCGATATGGTCGAATCGTTGCGGCGTCGCCATGAACTGGTGCCTGGCAGCACCTGGCGGCGGCGACGTCTGGGAGTGGGACGACGGCGGCAAACAATGGGTCTGGATAGGAGACCGGGACGACATTTTGGTTGCCAATGCAGGCGGCGGATACAGCAAGGAATGGGGCACCTCATTGGCTGCACCGTTTGTAGCCGGCACTGCCGCGCTGGTTGCGCAAATGTTTCCTTACATGACCATGGAGCAAGTGCGCCAGGTTCTGCTCGGGACGGCCCGGGATGTCGGCGCTCCGGGCGTGGACGAGATCTTCGGTTACGGCCTGCTCGATGCCGGCAAGGCAGTGCTCGGACCTGGCAAGTTCGACTGGAGCGACTTCCACGCCGTGATCGACGAAGGCAAAAGCGTATGGGAAAACGACATCACCGGCGATGGCGGGCTGATGAAGTCGGGCAATGGCGTGCTTGTCCTGACTGGTGACAGCGCCTATCTCGGCGACACCCGCATCGCCGGCGGCGTGCTTGCCGTTAACGGCAGCATAACATCCGATACGCTCATTGATCCGGCCGGCACGCTCGCCGGCACCGGCACGATCTTCGGCGACGTGGACAACAATGGTGCGGTCTACGCCGGCTGGAATCGCGACGGCGGCACGCTGACCATCGACGGCAATTATCGCCAGCGCGAGAACACCTGGCTGGTCGTGGAACTCGGCGCGCCAGACGGCACGAGCCGTCTCGACGTCACAGGCACGGCCACGATCGAGGGCGGGTCGGTCGATGTCGCGTTCGAGCCCGGCGCCTATGGTGGCGATGCGCGCCACACGATCCTGTCTGCAGATGGCGACGTCACTGGACAGTTCGCGGATGTCTGCAACTGCTATGCCTTCCTCGATTTCGATCTCATCTATGATCCGACGAATGTCTATCTCGACGTCTCGCGCAACAGCGTCGCCTTCGCCGACGTCGCCACCACACGCAACGGTGCAGGGGTCGCGGGAGGCATCGAAAGCCTCGGCCTGGACAACCAGCTCTACGGCATCGTCACGACCCTGAACGCGGATGGGGCAGCCGTCGCCTTCAACCAGCTTACCGGCGAGATCCATCCCTCGCTTGCCGGCACGCTGGTCACGCAAACCAGTCTCATCAGCGATGCGGCTTCATCACGCCTTCGCACTGCCTTTGCAGATGTCGGCACCCCGGCGTTGCCGGTCATGGCCTATGGCCCGGACGGGCCGGAACTCGCTCCCGCCACGACCGATCGTTTCGCGGTCTGGAGCCAGGCGCTCGGCGCTTGGGGAAAACGCGATGGGACGGACAATGCGGCGGGCCTTGACCACTCCATCGGCGGCGTGCTGTTCGGCGGCGACGCGGCTGTGGGCGACGCCTGGCGGGTCGGCGTGCTCGGCGGCTACAGCCAGACCACATTCGAGAGCCCGCGTACATCCTCGTCAGGCTCCTCCAAGAATATACACCTCGGCCTTTATGCCGGCACCGAGTGGGGTGCGGTCGCCCTGCGGACGGGTGCTGCCTACACATGGCACGATATTGAAACCCGGCGCGCGCCTCGGTTCAGCAGCTATTTCTATGATTTCGACGGCAAGCCGGCAGCAGACTATGACGCAGGCACCGCACAGGTCTTCGGCGAACTCGGCTATCGCATGACGGCTGGCAATCTCCGCCTGGAACCTTTTGCCGGACTGGCATATGCAAGCGTCAGGGCGGACGGCTTTGCCGAAAAAGGCAGCGGGATGGGTCTCTTTTCCGCAGCGTCCACCACCGATGTAACCTTCACAACACTCGGCGCACACGCCGCTACCGACTTCGACATCGGCAGCCTCGCCGCAACCGCCCGCGGCATGCTGGGCTGGCGTCATGCCTTCGGCGACACCGTGCCGACCTCCACCTTCAGCTTTGCCGGCGGCACGCCTTTCGCGATCGAAGGTCTGCCGATCGCCAAGGACGCGCTCGCGATCGAAGCCGGACTGGACCTGCAGATTGCGAAGGCTGCCACACTCGGCTTCGTCTATGCCGGCCAAGTCGCCAGCCAGGCACAGGATCACAGCTTCAAGCTCGACCTTGCCGTGAGGTTCTGACCACTATCGGCCTGAAGAACGTTCAGATCCGGATCAAAGCTGGTTTCGGGATCCTGTTGCAAGAACGAAAGTTGGTGCGAACGGGATCGCGGTTGCTGCTTTAGACAGAGCAAATCCGAAACATAGAGGCCGTAATTTTTTATCCTCACCGAGAACGCAATCCTTTTTGAAAAAGTCAACATTTTGAAATTCATGGATAAATAGTTTTTCAAGTCAAAAAGAAAAACTTTTCCAAAAAAATAGATAATTCCATCGCAAATGCCTAAGGTAGGCGAAATATGTCCGATGGAGCGTCCCATGAGCTTTCAGAATCCGGTTTTCATCCCTGGCCCGACCAACATGCCGGAGGCCATCCGCAACGCCTGCTCCATGCCAACCATCGATCACCGCTCGCCGGTATTCGGAAGCATTCTCGCACCTTGCCTCGAGGGCGTGCGAACGGTCCTGAAGTCGCGCGATGCGCAAATCTTCATCTTCCCGTCCACGGGAACCGGCGGCTGGGAGACGGCGATTACGAATACGCTTTCGGGCGGCGACAAGGTTCTCGCCGCCCGTAACGGCATGTTCTCGCATCGCTGGATCGATATGTGCCAGCGCCATGGCCTCGACGTGGAAGTTGTTCAGGCGCCTTGGGGCGAGGGCATACCGACGGAACGTTACGAGGAGTTGCTGAGGGCGGATCGCGACCATCGCATCAAGGTGGTTCTCGCCACCCACAACGAAACGGCAACCGGCGTCAAATCCGACATCGCAGCCGTGCGCCGTGCCATCGATGCAGCGGGCCACCCCGCAATGCTCTTCGTAGATGGGGTCAGTTCCATCGCCTCGATGGATTTCAGGTTCGACGAATGGGGTGTCGACGTGGCGGTCACCGGTTCCCAGAAAGGTTTCATGCTGCCGCCCGGGCTTGCGATCGTCGGCTTTTCCAAGAAAGCGATGAAGGCTGTCGAAACCGCCGGCTTGCCGCGCGCCTTTTTTGACGTTCGCGACATGGCCAAAAGCTACGCCAGCAACGCATTTCCCTACACCCCGCCGTTCGGGCTGATGAACGGTCTGCGGCTGTCGATTTCCATGCTGCTCGACGAGGGGCTGGAGAATGTCTTCGCCCGTCATGCGCGAATAGCAGAAGGTGTCCGTGCCGCGGCCCGCGCCTGGAACATGCCGCTTTGTGCCGTGTCGCCGGACCTCTATTCAGATACCGTCAGCGCCATCCGGACGCCGGAAGGCTTCAATGCGACGGAGATCGTCACGCGTGCCGCCAGCCAATACGACATGGCCTTTGGCGTGGGGCTTGGCGACGTTGCGGGAAAGGTCTTCCGCATTGGCCACCTCGGCAGTCTGACGGATGCTATGATGCTTTCGGGGTTGGCGACCGTCGAGATGGTCATGGTAGATCTCGGCCTGCCGATCAGGCTCGGCTCGGGGGTTGCAGCGGCACAGGAGGTCTACCGGCTGGGCGGCAAGGTTCGCGCGAAGGCGGCAGCTTGATGAAGGACGCGGCTGAGATGTACATCCCCACTTTCGATGATGTCAGGGCGGCTTATGAGCGGGTCAAACCGCACATTCATCGCACACCGGTCCTGCGGTCGAGCTATCTCGATGGCCTTACCGGCGCGGAACTCTTCTTCAAATGCGAGAATTTCCAGAAGGCGGGCGCCTTCAAGGTTCGCGGCGCCTCCAATGCCGTCTTCGGCCTGAGCGACGGAGAAGCGCGCAAAGGTGTCGCCACGCATTCCTCGGGCAATCACGCATTGTCGCTCAGCTATGCGGCCGGGCGGCGGGGAATTCCATGCCATGTCGTCATGCCGCGTACCGCACCACAGGCGAAGAAGGACGCGGTGCGTGGATATGGCGGCATCATCACCGAATGCGAGCCATCCACTTCGAGCCGCGAAGAGTATTTCGCGCGGGTGCATGCAGAAACCGGCGCCGACTTCGTTCATCCCTACAACGATCCGAGGGTGATCGCCGGGCAGGGTACATGCAGCCTGGAGCTGATGGAGCAGATGAAGGATTTCGGCGGCGGGCTGGACATGGTCGTGGCGCCGATCGGCGGCGGCGGCATGATTTCCGGCACATGCCTGACGCTTGCGACGATTGCCCCTGATGTGAAGGTCATTGCGGCCGAACCTGAACAGGCAGACGATGCGGCACGCAGCTTCCGCGCCGGCCGCATTATCGCAGACGACGCGCCGGAAACGATAGCGGATGGGCTGAAGGTGCCGTTGAAGGAACTTACCTGGCATTTCGTCTCAACCTACGTCGCCGATGTCCTGACGGCCAGCGAGACCGAGATCGTCGATGCGATGAAGCTGATATGGCAGCGCATGAAGATCGTCATGGAGCCGAGCTCCGCCGTGCCGCTGGCAACCATTTTGAAGAACCCCGACACCTTCCGCGGCAAACGCGTTGGTGTCATCGTCACCGGTGGCAATGTCGATCTGGCCAAGCTGCCCTGGATGCAGGCCTGAAGGAGCAAATCTGATGAACGATATGACCAGGATCGAAAACCTCGATGTCGGCTTCGACGTTCCCGCCATCCCCGGCATGAACGAGGCCGATATCCAGACGCCCTGCCTTGTGCTCGACCTCGATGCGCTCGAGCGCAACATCAGGAAGATGGGCGACATTGCAAAGAAGATGGGTGTCAGGCACCGCGTCCACGGCAAGATGCATAAATCGGTCGATGTTGCCAAACTTCAGGAAAAGCTTGGCGGATCATGCGGCGTGTGCTGCCAGAAGGTTTCGGAGGCCGAGGTTTTCGCGCGCGGCGGCATCAAGGACGTATTGGTGTCCAACCAGGTGCGGGACGCAGCCAAGATAGACCGCCTGGCCCGGTTGCCGAAACTCGGCGCGCGCACGATCGTCTGCGTCGACGATCTGGCCAATGTCGCCGATCTCTCCAGGGCTGCCCATAAACACGGCACCGAGATCGAATGCCTGGTCGAGATCGATTGTGGCGCCGGCCGTTGCGGTGTCGTGACGACGGAAGCGGTGGTGGAAATCGCCAGGGCCGTCCACGCTGCAAAGGGCCTGAAATTCTCAGGCATCCAGGCTTATCAGGGCGCCATGCAGCATCTCGACAAATTCGAGGATCGCAAGGCAAAGATCGATATCGCCGTGGCGCAGGTCAGCGATGCGGTCGAAGCGCTGAAGAAAGAGGGCCTTGCATGCGACATCGTCGGCGGCGGTGGCACGGGGTCCTATTATTTCGAAGGAACGTCCGGAGTTTATAACGAACTGCAATGCGGCTCCTACGCATTCATGGACGCCGACTACGGACGCATTCACGACAAGGACGGTAAGCGCATCGATGATGGCGAGTGGGAGAATGCGCTGTTCATCCTGACCTCTGTCATGTCTCACGCAAAAGCCGACAAGGCGATCTGCGATGCCGGCCTCAAGGCCCAGTCGGTCGATAGCGGGCTGCCGTTCGTCTATGGCCGTAAGGATGTGGAATACGTCAAATGCTCGGACGAGCATGGTGTCATTTCCGATCCGAACGGCGTTTTGAAGATCAACGACAAACTGAAGCTTGTTCCGGGACACTGTGACCCGACCTGCAATGTCCACGACTGGTATGTCGGTGTCCGTAACGGCAAGGTCGAGACGCTCTGGCCTGTGTCCGCCCGCGGCAAGGCCTACTGATGCTGATCGTTCCCGAGCGTGAAATCGCGAACCTCATGACGCGCGAGGCCGCTTTCGAAGCGGTGGAAAAGGTCTTTGCGTCGATGGCGGCGGGGAAAGCAAAAAACTTTCCGGTCGTGCGCGAAGCGATCGGACATGCCGAGGCGCTTTACGGGTTCAAGTCCGGTTTCGACAAGGCCACGCTCGATCTCGGCCTGAAGTCCGGCGGCTACTGGCCGGGCAACGCCGCAAAAGGCTTGACCAACCATCAATCGACGATCTTTCTGTTCGAAGCCGACACCGGAAAGTGCCGGGCGATCGTTGGCGGGAATTTGTTGACTGCATTGCGCACGGCCGCTGCAGCCGCGGTTTCGGTTGCCCATCTCGCGCGGCAGGACGCAAAGGTTCTGGGCATCGTCGGCGCGGGTCACCAGGCGGCGTTTCAACTGCGTGCGGTAGCAAGGCAGCGCAAGTTCGAGCGTGTCGTGGCCTGGAACCGCTCTGCCGAGAAACTCGACAGCCTGGCAAAGGTGGCTGAAGAACTCGGCCTGCCGTTCGAGAGCGTTTCGCTGGACGATCTCGCCGCTCGGTCCGACGTCATCGTGACGATCACCTCGAGCTTCAAGCCATTGCTGATGTCCGATGGGGTGAGGCCGGGAACGCACATTGCCTGCATGGGCACCGACACCAAGGGCAAGCAGGAAGTCGACGTGGCGCTGGTCGCACGCGCGCGGCTGTTTACGGACGAGGTCGCGCAGTCGATAAGCATCGGCGAGTGCCAGCACGCCATTGCAGCAGGGACCGTTGCCGAAGCAGACATCCGCGAACTTGGCGCAGTCGTGAACGGTACGGATGCCGGACGCGTTTCGAATGATTACATCACTCTGTTCGACGGCACCGGCGTCGGTCTTCAGGATCTTGCCGTCGCGTCCTCGGTCGTGAAACTCGCCATTGAAAATGGCGTCGCCATCGACGTTGATTTTTGACGCAAGCGTCTGCCCAGTCGAATAAGATTCGACTGGGCATCTAGAATGAATGCGCGAGACAATTGTGAGTTCTCGCAACAGAACTGGCGCAACCAAACATCGTTGCGCCAGCCGAAAGAGGATTTCAGGGATTCAGATAAGGCAGGACTTCATTGATCCCGCGGTAGATCATCTCCACCGAAACATACAGGATGACTGCCAGGCCGACGTAAGCGATCCAGCGATGGCGCTGGAGCAGGCGGGCGATGAAGCTCGCAGCCAGGCCCATGAGCGCGATGGACAGGATCAGGCCGAACACCAGCACACCCGGATGTTCGCGGGCTGCACCTGCCACAGCGAGCACATTGTCGAGCGACATGGATACGTCGGCGATGACGATCTGCCATGCTGCCTGCGCAAACGTCTTGCGGGGGGCCTTGCCGGCAATTTTGCCGTCAAGGTTGATATCGCGGTCCTGCAGTGCCTCGTTCGCCTCGGTTTCCTCGGCATGGTTGGCACGCAACTCGCGCCACATTTTCCAGCACACCCATAGCAGCAGAACACCGCCGGCAAGCAGAAGCCCGACGATCTGCAAAAGCTGGGTCGTTGCTGCGGCAAAGCCGATGCGCAGCACCGTCGCAGCGATGATTCCGATGAGAATGGCTTTGGCTCGCTGGTCTTTTGGCAGGCCGGCGGCAGCAAGGCCGATGACGATCGCGTTGTCGCCCGCCAGAACCAGGTCGATCATGATAACCTGAAGCAAGGCAGAAAGGGCTTCAGGGGTTAAGAATTCGCTCATATGGCACCCATGTTGTGTGTGGGCACCCGCATGCCGTGGGACCTGTTTATCGCAAAGTGTAACGCAAACGGCACTGCCGTGCCGAACGCGCTTGCTGTCGGACTACTACGGTCGATTGATTTCCACGAACACCAGGCCACCCAATTGGACTTCCAGTCCGACATCACAGTTCATTGGAACTGCCAGAGGGGCCCGGCCTGGTGCGCTACGTGTAATCACATGGCAGAAAAACTCAAGGAGCAAATTGGCCTTAAAGTTTCTCTATCCGGTTATCTGCCTGCTCTTCAACTTGGCCAAAGTCACTGCGTCGCGCTCATGGGAAGGATTGCGTTTTCTCGAGCTTGGCACCTTAAAGACATTGCGACATCTTTTGAGTTGAAGCCTGTGAGAGAAGCTATGGTAGCCAACACACAGAAAATTATACGCGCCCGTAGAAAAGTTCGGCGTGGCTATGCCTTTGGCTGACAAGGCAGCGCCTCGGCCGTCGACTTGCCGCCAAGCCGACATAACTGCCTGTTTGGCAAGTTAGGTCCGCTTGGTAATATGCTCCTGAAGGAGCAGCTCAAGGCAGCGGTTCTGAGGAAAGGGGTGCCCGCGATAACGTCGGAATCCTTCGCCAAACGGAACGCCGATGCACTTACCGCGCTCGCCGGACCAGATTTCCATCTGCTCCACGTAGTTTTCCATATGATGGTGGGCTTTCAGCCAAGCGCGCTGCGATTGATGTTTCTCCAGCATGGCGCGTTTGACTGCGATCTTGTCGGTAATGTCGACGATAAAATCCGGGTCGATCGTATCGCCGTTGCGGTCGGTGCCTCCTAGAGGATCCATCAGATAGAGCTCGGGGATTTCGCCGATAGAAGGCGAGTGAGTTTTGTAGTTGGGCAACCCGGCCGCAAAGCAGGCGTCGCGCACGAGCAGGCTCGTTGCCTCATGGTCCGGGGAATAGTCCACGGGCGATGCCGTCAGGACGACATCGGGGCGCGTCTTGCGCAGCAGTTCCACCACCGCGTGCCGCGACGCGTTATCCGAGAAGATTTCCTGGTCCAGAAAATCCCCGGGCACATAGTCCGCGCCGATGATCGCGGCCGCAGAGGCTGCTTCCTTGCGACGTAATTCGGAAATCTCCGAGGCTGACAGATCGCGAGATCCCTTGTCGCCACTGGTCAGCGTCGAGAAGATAATGTGATGCTGTCCGGTATCGGCCAAAAGCGCCAAAGTGCCGGCAGCCAGAAACTCGATGTCGTCCGGATGCGCATGGACTGCGAGAATGCGAACCAAGTTGGCAGCTCCTAAATTCCTATATGCTTGGGATAGCCCTCGGTTCGGCGCGGCACTTGCGCATCCGACCTTTGCGGATAGCGCGTCTGCAAAAATGGGCCTGGCTCCGCCGCGGACGGGCTCGAGATTGTGCTCGTTGTCATTAGCGCCCTGGTTGAATCAAGCGTCTTGGCTGGCTTGACTGAAAAACATGACTCCGGTAGTCAGCATTATCGGCTTGGGACGGCATGATACCATGATACAAATCGGAATTGGGGCGTTGTGTGAGTGGTTTCGCGGATTTCAATGGATATGGGCAAGATACTAGGGACCGTTCGGTTCCGAGGCAATATGGGCTTTTGAAGCGGCGGTTTCATCGCTTGTTGGTTTCCACCGTGCTGGGATTGGGAGTTCTGACAAGCCCGGCAGCATTCGCTCAGCAAGCATCCTCGGCAAACGGCGATCAGAATTCCGGCAATGGTGCCGCATCAGGCGGTGCGATCGTCCTCGATCAGGTCACCATTGAGTCGCGGGTCGAAAACGCCTGGGGACCGGTCGACGGCTATGTCGCCAGCCGCAGCGCCACCGGTTCCAAGACCGACACGCCTTTGATCGAGACGCCACAATCGATCTCGGTCGTCACCGCCGACCAGATGGAAGCTCAGCGTGTGGAAAGCCTCGGCAACGCCTTGCGTTATACTCCCGGCGTATCGGGCGAAATGTGGGGTAACGACACCCGCGGTTCCGGCCTGCAGGTCCGCGGCTTCGATGCGTGGGACGAGATCTTCTTCAAGGATGGTCTGCGCCTCAAGGGCTCGGCGTTTGTGAGCTTCCTGTCGCTCGAACCTTATGGCGCCGAGCGGATCGAAATCCTGCACGGGCCTGCATCGGTGCTCTATGGCCAGAACAGCCCCGGCGGCATCATCAACTATGTCAGCAAGCGCCCGACTGGCGAGACGTTCCGCGAGATTGAAGTCAGCGCGGGCAGCTTTGACCGCTATCAGACACAGTTCGACATGGGCGGCAAGATCGATGAGGCCGGCGTGCTCAGCTACCGGCTGACAGGCCTTTTGCGCGACGGCAACATCGATGTCGACTTCGTCAATGATGACCGCATTTTCATCGCGCCATCGCTCAAATGGCAGCCCGATGAGGACACGAGCCTGACGGTCTTGGGAACTTATCAGCGCAACAAGGGCGGCTGGGGCATCCAGTTTCTGCCGGCTGAGGGAACCGTGTTCCCCGGCCTGGGCGGGAAACGCCTGCCGAACAACATTTTCGTTGGCGAGCCGGCATTCGACGAGTTCAATCCGACATTCGCAATGCTCGGCTACGAGTTTGAGCACCGGGTCAACGAGACCTGGCAGGTGCGGCAGAACGCCCGTTATTCCTACCTCTATAACGGTGAACAGTTCGGCGTGTTCGGTGGCGGCGCCAATCCCAATCCCGATCTGGAACCTGGCCTCGATCCTGATGGCCATACCTATCATCGTTATGTCGATGCCGGCCGCTCGAAGTTCGGCAATTTCGCGATCGACAACCAGGCCCAGGCGACATTCGATACGGGACCGCTTGCCCATACGCTGCTGATGGGCCTCGATTACCAGTATACCGACTACAGCGACTGGGGTGCGGGCGGCGACATTGCTCCGCTGGACGATATCTTCAATCCGGTCTACGGCGCGCCGATAGGCGAGCTGACGCCCTACATGGATGTCGACGCCCGGCAGTGGCAGGTCGGTCTCTACGCACAGGACCAGATCAAATACGAAAACTGGGTGCTGAGTTTCGGCGGCCGCCAGGATTGGACCCAAAGCAAGTCATTCGACAAGCTTGAGGGTGGCGAGAGCGAGCAGTCGGACAGCGCCTTCACCGGTCGTGTCGGTCTGGTCTACCTCTCCGACATCGGGCTGGCGCCGTATGTCAGCTATTCGACGTCATTTATGCCGGAGATCGGTACCAACAATGAAGGCGAAGCGTTCAAGCCGGAAACCGGCGAGCAGTATGAGATCGGCGTGAAATACCAGCCGGTAGGCTGGAACAGTTTCGTCACCGTCTCGGCCTTCGACCTGACGCGGGAGAATGTCACGCGCAGTTACGGCAACGACACTTTCCAGACCGGCAAGATCCGCTCGCGCGGCATCGAGCTGGAGGGCGTTGCGAGCCTCGATTCAGGCTGGGACATCAAGCTTGCCTACGCCTATATCGACATGAAGATAGTCGATGACGGCGATGGCACCGGCGGCAACACGCCTTATGGCGTGCCGCAACATCGACTGTCGCTTTGGGGTGACTACACATTCCGGAGCGGAATGTTGGAGGGCTTCGGCGGTGGTGCCGGCCTGCGCTATATCGGTTCGAGCTTTGGCGATGACGCCAACTCCTTCGAGGTGCCCGCGGCGACGCTGGTCGACGCGGCTGTCCACTACGACTGGAAGAACATGAAGTTCCAGCTCAACGCCAGCAACCTGTTCGACAAGCAGTATGTCACCTCCTGTTACAGCCGCAGTTCGGGCTGCTTTTACGGAGAGGGCCGCAAGATCACCGGCTCGGTAAAGTATCGTTGGTGAGAAATACGGAATCGCGCGCGCCTTTTGGCCTGCTCACTAGGCGGCAGTGTGTTGCCGGCCTCGCCGGGGCCTGGCTCGGCGCCGCGACCTTACCGGCCCGCGGCGCATCTCAGCCGCGGGTGGCCTGTCTCGAATGGACCGCGGCCGAGATGATCATTTCGCTCGGCATCGAGCCGCTCGCGGTCGCCGATACAAAGGGATATCGCGACTGGGTGGTTGGCCCCGGCCTCTCGGCAGGATGCCTGGACCTCGGCTCGCGCGGTGAGCCCAATCTTGAATTGCTCCTGGAACTCAAGCCCGATCTGATCATCGGCGCTTACGGCTACGGGCTCGATCAGGGTCCGTTTGCACGAATAGCGCCGCTCCATACCGTTCCCTTCTATGACGGCACCGACACGCCTTACCGGCAGGCCGAGACCGAGACACGGAAACTCGGCGAGAAACTTGGACGCGAAGCCGAGGCGGAAGAGCTGATCCGTCAGACTGCGACCGCTATTTCCGAGGCCAGGGTGAGGCTTGCCGGCAAGGAAGGGCGACCGCTCGCCGTGGTCAGCATGTTCGACGATCGCCATGTCCGCGTCTATGGCCGTGGCAGCTTGCTGCAGGACGTATTCGACAGGGTCGGGATTACCAATGCCTGGACGGGAAAAACCGATAGCTGGGGCTTTTCGACGATGGGCATCGAAGAACTGGTGGCGATTGGCGAAGCGCGGCTGGTTTCGCTCGATCCGATCCCGCCGCATATTCGCATCCGGATCGAGCAAAGCACGCTGTGGGCGAACCTTCCCTGCGTCAAGGCAGGCAATGTGACGACGATCCCGCCCGTCTGGCCGTTCGGCGGATTGGCGTCGGCCGCTCGCTTCGCCACGTTGCTTGCTCAGGCATGACCGTCATGCAGGCCGCAGGCAAGACGACGATGCCCGGCAGGAGGGACTGGCCCCTTCTTCTGCTGGTTTGCGTGCCAGCGCTGCTGGCCGCATGCCTCACTCTTACCGGCCTACTGCGCCTTCTGCCCGCAGAACTCTGGTGGCATGCCATCGGCGCTCCCGATCTCACCGATCCGCGCCAGTTGCTCTATCGCCACGCGGCCCTGCCGCGTATAGCAATCAGCCTGCTCGCGGGTGCCGCGCTCGGCTTGGCGGGCACGCTTCTGCAACAGGTATTGCGCAATCCGCTCGCCGAACCGACGACCATAGGCACGAATGCCGGCGCCAGCATCGCCCTGACCGTCGCCACCCTCTATGCGCCCTGGACGCTGGAACACGGCCGGGAATGGGTGGCGCTGGCGGGAGGAGCCGTTGCCACGCTCGCCGTCTTCGAACTGTCGAGAGGCCGTCGCTTTTCACCGATCGCCATTATCATTGCGGGGCTGGTGATCAGTCTTACATGCAATTCGGCGGGCGCGCTGTTGATGGCGATCAACCGCGAATATACGCAGGAACTGTTCATCTGGCAGACCGGCTCGCTCATCCAGAATGGCGATACCGCAACGTTCAGGCTGCTTCCCTGGCTCATTGTGGCCGGCATCGCCGCTTTGTTTCTGATCCGCCCGTTGCGGCTGCTCGATCTGAGCGACGAGAGCACGACGAGCCTTGGGGCCAGCCCGGTCACGATGCGGCTTGCGGGAACCGGCGTTGCCGTGGCGCTGAGCGCGGCTGTCGTCGCAGCTGTCGGGGTCATCAGTTTCGTGGCGCTGGCAGCGCCGGCACTGGTCAAGCTCGCCGGCGCGCGTACGTTTCGGCAGCGCATGATATGGGCGCCGCTTGCCGGCGCATCGATGCTGTGGCTGACCGACAGGGCAGTACAGGTCCTGCCGTTCGCGTCGGAAATTCCCGCCGGTACGGCCACCGCGTTTCTCGGAGCGCCGCTGCTCCTTCTGCTGCTGCCGAAATTGCGAACCATGCCGGAGCGGCAAGAGGTGATGCCATCCCTGCACAGGCGAAACGCATGGCTGTTTCTGCTGCCGGCATTGACGGCAATGGCTGTGCTCGTCTGGGCCGTGCTGGCCGTGGGATATGACGGCAGCGGATGGCGCTGGGCTTCAGGAGCGGGACTGTCCGAATTATTGCCGCTGCGGGCTCCACGCGTCGCGGTTTCGCTTGCCGCCGGTGTTATGCTGGCGATTGCGGGCACGTTGATGCAGCGCATGACCGGCAATCCGATGGCGGCACCGGAGGTGCTGGGCATTTCCGGCGGTGCTTCACTCGGCGTGCTGGTTTTTTTCGTCCTGAGTTCGAGCCTTGACCGCTCGGCCATGCTCGCGGCTGCTTTTGCGGGTGCCTTGGCAAGCCTGGCGATAGTGGCGCCGATCGGCAACCGCCGGGCGCTCGCGCCCGACAGGTTGTTGCTCGCCGGTGTCGCGATGGCGACGATGGCTTCCGCCTTCTCAGCGGTAGTGCTTGCCAGCGGCGACCCGCGCCTCGACACGCTGCTGGCGTGGCTGTCGGGCTCTACGTATCGTGCCACCACCGCCGACGCCCTTGTCGCGGCAACGACGGCTATCGTCCCGCTGATGATCGTGCCGTTCCTCGCACGCTGGCTGGAGATTCTGCCCCTCGGCGATGCCGCTGCATGCGGGCTGGGTCTCCGGCTTGACCGCGTCCGCGTCATTCTTCTGGTTCTGGTGTCGATACCGACGGCGGTAGCAACCCTCGTCATCGGCCCGTTGAGCTTCGTCGGACTGATGGCGCCGCATCTTGCGCGCATGCTCGGCTTTCAGCGCGCCCTGCCGCAGCTTTTCGCCTCTGCGATTCTCGGCGGCTTGATACTCGTTTGCGCGGACTGGGCCGGCCGCATGCTGATCTTCCCATGGCAGATCCCGGCCGGACTTATCGCTGCCCTGGTGGGCGGACCATATTTCATGTTTCTGATGGCGAAACGGCGGTAGCGCTCACGGCTTGTGCCGCAGTTGGGCTGATAATTGGCGTCGCACCGGGAGTTGACGTACAAATACTTTTCTTCAATCCGGCTGCCCCTGCATGTGCTAATTTGGCCTGAGTAATTTCGTTCATGGAGCGAAGCGGTGGGCGTTAGAAACGCAAAAGAGCATGCCCGGTATTTCACGGCGCCGACCACCGGCGTCGAGTGCCTGACGGCATCGTTCAGCCAACATCACTACGCCCCTCATGCGCATGAGACCTATGTGATCGGGGCGCTGATGAGCGGCAAGGCCAGCGTCTTCATCCGCGGCGTCCAGCTTTTCGCAGGGGCAGGCGACCTGACCCTCTACAATCCGCATGACGTTCATGACGGCATCCCGATGATGGACGGTTACAGCTACCGGGTGAGTTACCCCGACGCGGATCTCATAGTCGAAATCGCATCGGAAATGTCGGGGAGTGGAATTCTCGGAACTCCGTCGTTTCCGGAGCCGGTCGTCAGGGATGTGCGAGGCTGCGCGCTCTTTTTCGAGGCTCATCGCGCCTGGGAAGACAATCAGTGCCCGTTGGAAGCCGAAGAGCTGATGCTGCGCAGCTACCGCCATTGCCTGTCCAGACACGCCCGGGTTGCTCTAAAGCCGACTGGCGCGGAAGAAGGGCCGGTCGCACGAGCGGCTGCGGTTATGTGCGAGCGGTTCGATGAAAAACTGACCCTTGCCGAACTGGTCAAGGAAGCCAGGTTGCCGCGGCAGCGCCTGATCGAAGCATTCCACCGGGACACCGGCTTCACGCCGCATGCCTATCTGATCAACCGGCGTGTGGATGCTGCAAAGGCAATGTTGCGACGCGGCCATGATCCGGTTGACGTCGCGGCTGCATCCGGTTTTGCCGACCAGGCTCACCTCATTCGCACCTTCAAGGCACGCATCGGCGTGACCCCGGGAGCCTATCAGGCCGCATTCGCCATGTAGCGGCTTTGCCGGGTTCGCCCGCCTCGTTTTCCTCAACGTTCAGAAACTCAACCAGTCGGCGCCGAAACGCGCCGCAATGCAGGAGCATGCCAAAATGAAACGTATCCCTGAGCCATTCAGGATCAAGATGGTCGAGCCAATTCGCATGACCGAACAGCCGTACCGTGAAGTCGCATTGAGGGAAGCTGGGTTTAATCCATTCCTTCTGCGAAGCGAGGATGTCTATATCGATCTCCTGACCGACAGCGGCACCGGCGCGATGAGCGATCGCCAATGGGCTGGCATGATGCTCGGCGATGAAGCCTATGCGGGCAGCCGCAACTATTATCGGCTGGCCGATACCATCGAGCGGCTTTTCGGGTACCCCTATACAATCCCGACTCATCAGGGCCGGGGCGCCGAACAAATCCTGTTCCCGGAAATGGTCAAGAGGCGTGGATCGGCCACGCCGGTCTTCCTGTCCAACTACCATTTCGACACGACGAAGGCTCATGTCGAAATCGCCGGCGCAAAGGCGATCAACGTCCTGACCAAGTCCGCTCTCGATACCGCCAAGCACGACGACTGGAAGGGAAACTTCGACCTGGCGGAACTGCTTCATGCGATAGAAATTCACGGTCGCCAAAACGTCGCCGGCATCATCGCAACCATCACCTGCAACAGTGCCGGCGGCCAGCCGATGTCGATGGCCAACCTGCGAACCGTTTCCGGATATGCCCGGGAGATGGGCATCCCGATGATTATCGACGCGACGCGTTTTGCCGAAAACGCCTGGTTCATCAAACAGCGGGAAGTGGGTTACGCCGAGCGCTCGATCCGCGACATCGTGCGGGAGATGATGTGCTACGGCGACATGCTGACCTTGTCCGCGAAGAAGGATGGCCTGGTGAACATTGGCGGCTTTTGCGCGTTCCGTCAGGACGAGGATCTGTTTCGCGCCGTCCAGACCAGATGCGTACCCATGGAGGGCTTCATCACCTATGGCGGGTTGGCGGGGCGCGACATGGAGGCGGTCGCGATCGGGCTCGAAGAGGCGGTCGAAAGCGACTATCTCGCCTATCGCATCGGGCAGGTGGCCTATCTTGGCGAAAGACTGAGAAACGCCGGCGTTCCGATCCAGTATCCGACGGGTGGACATGCCGTGTTCGTGGACGCTGCCGCTATCCTGCCGCATGTTCGCCCCGAGCAGTTTCCAGCGCATGCTCTCGCGTGCGAACTCTACATCGAGTCCGGCGTGCGTGCGGTGGAGATTGGTTCGCTCATGCTGGGGCGCGATCCGAAAACCGGCGAGCAGGAAGTGTCACCGCTTGAATTGCTGCGCCTGACGATCCCGCGCCGCGTCTACACCAATGATCATATGGACTATATCGCCGATGCGCTGATCGCCGTTGCCGCTCGCGCGGAGAGCATCAAAGGGCTCGACTTCGAATATGAGCCACCGATCTTGCGGCATTTCACGGCGCGGTTTCGGTGGGCAGATACGGCGCCGGCAGCATCGAACAAGGAACTGGTCAGCGCATGAGCCCGCTGGTCAAACGATACCTCGAAGAGCGGGGCACGGTGTTCTCCGTGGTGACGCATAGGCCGTTGATCTCGTTCGACGATGCAAAGGAGATACTGCCGCACGATCCTCGAAACATGGTCAAGGGCCTGGTGTTTCGTTGCGCGGACAACAGTCTTGCGATCATCGCCATCCGGGCAGCCGAACGCGCCGACTACAAGAGGATCGCAGACGCGTTAGGAGAGCGGCGGGCAGACCTTCGCATGGCCGAGGAGGAATACGTCCGGGACAGGCTCGACATGGAGATCGGCGGCGTCGTTCCGCTGCCGATCAACGGCGCCCGTGTGTTTATCGACCGCAACGTCCTTGAGTTGGAAGAGGTCGTTTGCGGCACGGGTCGCAACACGGCGACCCTTGTGATCGCTCTTCCCGAGTTGTTGCGGATTGCTCAGGCCGTGGTGGGGGATCTGTCAAAGGGTGCTGCAAACCAAAACAGCCTTGCTGCGAGTTGAGAAAGGCAATGCGACTGCCAGACAACAAGCTCTACAGTTGGCAGTTGACGACCAGAGTTGCCGGTATTGCCTTGATTGGACTTGGCGTGTTCGGCGTGGTCAGGGCGTTGCTCAACTTGCTTGGGTGATTGGAGTGGTCCGTGCCGGACAGGCAGAAATCAGACAGTTGCAGGTCTAAGCTTTAATCAAATGGGTTAGCTTTGGCCGCAAGCGATGCGGTCCGGCTTGGCTTGACAATCGCGGCCTCGGATGAAGAGCGTCAATTCTCGACAGCATCGTGGGAGCGACGGCGTCGATGCCATAGGAAGCCATCGCGGTTTGTGCCGCAGTGCGCATACCGGCAAGACCTGTCCACTCATCGTGCACGGTGCGCAGTTTCGCGCTTAGATCATCTTCATCGACATAGGCCCAGGCAGCTGCGGCGTTCGAGCTCTCGAAGCCGAAGCTCATGCGCGTGTCGGCCTTGCAGATTGGTTCGACCGAAAAAGCCACCGGCATTGAATTCTGCGGGGTCATGTAGTCCATGTTGCCACTGAACCCGGTCGCCGCGACGATATTGCCGTGCGCCATAGCATCGGAGATGCAAAGGCCCCAGCCTTCCGCGCAATGGGAACTGACGCAGCACTGCCCGATGCCATGCAGCGCTGCGATTTCGTCATCCGTGGCATCGCCGCCCCAGGCAATGACACCCTTGGCGCGCATCGAGAGAGGCAATTGCTCAGGCGTCTTGACGATAAAGACCGGTCCGCCGTCCGGAAATGCCTTGGCAAAAGCGCGAATGCCAGCTTCGATGTTCTTGCGCTCTTCGAGCCTGGCGATCGTATAGAAGGCGAATGTCGTGTCCGTCAGGCCGAACCGCGCGCGCAACGTGCCTTGCTCGGCCAGGTCAGGCGAGGGCGGCGTCACGATATGCGGCACGATGGTCACCGGCTTGCCGCTCGCCAGCATGATATCGCGGCAATAACTTGAACTGGTCCAGATCTCATCGACGAGTCCAAGCCAGCGTGTCACGTTGGGCGAAAGCCGATCCGGTTCCCACACGGCGTAGGCGATGACATGGCGCTGCTTGAGTTCGGGATAGGCGCGGAAATAGCCGGGATAACTCCAAGGTTCATTGTGGAGAACAACTATATCTGCCTCTGCCGGGCTGTCGGTAATCTCTACGCCCGCCCCCTCCAGCGCGCGCCGGTAGTCGAGGCCGGCGCGCTTGTGGCTTTTGTAGCCGGACAGCAGATAGCAGACGGCGCCCCTCATGCAGGCGGGCTTTCGTCGTGCTGCAGTGTCGACAGTGAAATGATGCCGAACTTGCACAGCCACATCAGGCTGCGCATTCCCCTGGCCCGGTTGGCCTCGGGCAGCCCGGAAAGCAGCGTGGCCACGCTCTCGGGCGCTTCGCCCAGCCGTTTGACGATCCGGTCGATCTCGAAATCATCGAGCATGATCGGTCGCGCCACGGTGTTCATCCGCAAGGTCCTCATCTGGCGGAGCGTGTATTCCGGGTCCGGGTCCACGACGGTTGCGATCATCGCCAGTTCCAGCGGTTGCGACGAATGCCCGCCAAACATGGTGAAAAGATCGGGATAGTCGGGATGAACGGTCTGCCTGGAAGGATCGCGTCCACCCACTGTGCGGGCGCTACGGCGAAGCGCGCCAAGATCTGCCCACAGGTCCTGATATTGGGCGATGATGCTGCGCCAGTCATAAAGTGCCTCAGTGCGCTTGCGCCCGGTCTGGCCCATGCGCTGGCGCAACTCTCCATCCGTTGCCAGCCGTGCGATCGCTTCCGCGCAGGCGTCTATGTCGACTGCCGTGCACTGCGCGGTGAAGGAGATCAGCGTGAAATGATCGAAGACCGATCGCGCGTGATCATCTGCAAGCTCGATGCCGGCGCCGGATGGCGCCATGATCGTCGGAATCCGAAAGCCCGTTTCCCCGTCGACCACCGTTTCCTTGTAGCCGTTCCAGTCGCTTACGATGCAAGGCAGGGACGCTGCCATCGCCTCGACCGGCGTCAATCCGAAGCTTTCCTGGACGTTGTCGGGCAGCGAGACGAACATATCGGCCGCAAACCATGAATCACGCGCGGTCTGCGGGTCGGCGCCGTCGATCCAGTGCACCGGCACCGAAGGGCAGAACAGCTGGCGCGCGGCCCGGAACTCATGCTCGTTCAGCGGGTCGTTGAACTGTCCGACCATGGCGAGATGCATGCGGCCCTTGCGCATGTGGCGCGATGCGATCTCCAGCGCCCGGAAAAGCGGTACCGGGTGCGACTTTGAGCGGTAGTCGAGCCGCCCGAAATTCAGCACCAGGATGTCGTCCGGCTCAAGCATGAGTTTGGCGCGGAGTTCCTTGCCTGCCGCGATTCTGGCTTCAGTACGCGTGAAGCGGTCGAGATGGACACCGAGCGGAATGATCGGAAACTGCACCGGCGTCTTGCCGACGGTGAAGCCGCGCGAGGCCAGATACTCTCCCCAGGTTTCGAATATATGCTCGATCGCCTGCCGCGCCGAGAGCGAGGTGCATATCAGAGCATCCCACGGTTGTGTCGGCGATACCATGAAATCGCGGATGCTGCGGATGACGCGCTCGGTCGCCACCGAATGCGTGATGCCGCAAACGCTGTAGCGCCGCTCGCCGATATAACGGCGCATCCACGCGCCTTCGGATATGACTGGCCCCGGCATGAACACGCAGCCGGCTTCTTCCAGGAGATCGCCATCGAACGGCGTGATCCACTCGGAGGGCAGGGTGCGCTCGCCGAGGGCTACGCGTTCACGAAACGCGTCGTAGATCTGCGGCCTGTCGGTCAGGCAGTAAAGCTTGTCGACCCCGCCATGCTCGACCAGAGCATCGAGAAAGCCCGCGCCGGCCGACTGGCGTCCGACCACCAGCCTCTTGTCACCTTCATAAGCCTCCGGGATGAAATGGATGGCGCAATTGGGTCGCGGAGACACGGCCTCGCGCAAGCGGAGTGCAGGAGCGGCGTTCATGCCATCGCCCCCGCGCCGGATTTGCTACCGCGGTTCATTCTGCTGCCGCCGAGGTTTGCGGATAGACTTCGTTCGGCTGGAACGTCGTGTCGTAGAGAGGGTAGTTGTAGAACTGGAAGCCGTTGTTGAAGGTGCCGTTCGAATTGTTGATGAGATGGATCACCGCATCGAGCGCCGTGCGCAGCGCGGGCTCGGTCCACCCTCCCTCGACGCCGTAGGATTCGCCGGCGAAATAGAGGCGGGACGTTCCCGAATAGACCTGGTTGTAGGCCAGGAGATCGTAGCACTGCTCCCAGGCGCGTTGGCGGTAGAGCTTGGCGCAGCCATGATAGGTCGGCTGCAGCGTCCACTGGAAAACAGCGCCCGCGCTGGTGTTGATATAGGGCAGGATGCTCTTTCCCAGCGTCGTCGTGGTGATGCGCTCCAGCTCGGTTGCCACCATTTTCTGCAGCGTGCTGTTGTCGACGGCCAACAGCTTCACCGCATCGTCTTCCCAGGTGTAGCTGGCAAGCAGCGCGGCATCGTTGTTGTCCTGGCTCCACTGCACGCCATAGGCGTCCTGAACGAACGTATCGGTGACGATGAGCTGCGGAATGGAGTCAGGCGCGTTCCAATAAGCCTTGTAGAGCGGGAAAAACACCTTGGCACTGGCGATCAGATGCTGTTGCTGCAACGCGGCCGGAACCCGCCACGGCAGCATTGACTGGTTGTCGAAGCCCTCGAAATCGATCGACAGCTGCGTCGACCAGATCGGGGATGTGATGACGACATAGTCGGCCTTGATGACGGAGCTGCCGCCGTTAACGAAAACATTGATCGAGCCGTCGGAATTGCGCTGCAGCTTGCTCACCGCCGAATTGACGTAAAGTGCCGCACTCGTGTCGTTGCCGTCGCGGCAGGCGGAATAAAGCGACTTCGCAGTACCAGGCGCGCGAAGATAGAACAGCAATTCGACCAGTGACTGGATGCCGCGATAGAAGGGCGGCTCCATCGGCTGGCCGCCACTGTCATAAGGCATTGAATTGTACTGCGGCAGGTAGCTGGCGTTGTTCAGACCGCTGACCGTCTGGAGATCGGAATTGTAGCCGAACATCACGCAGCGGATGAACCACATCGCGCTGATGCCATAGAAGGCGCCCCAACTGCCGTCGCCGGTGCCGATCGTGTAGAACAGATCGGACTCGTAGGAGGTCATGCCGAAGCCGCCGAACCAGCCGTCATTGTTATAGGTTGTCACCGGTTCGGTGAAGACGAGATCGCCAAACGACATTTTGTCGTAGTTCTGCGCGATCTGCTGCCACATCACGTCCCAGGCGCTGCTGTCTTGCGTGTAGACTGGCGCGATATTGGCCGTGAACAGCTCGATCAGCGCGTTGACTTTGGCAGCGACCGTTTGCAGGTCCGGATTGTCGGGCTGACCCTGATAAGGCCAGTCGATCATCGTCGGGCTGGAATAGCAGTCGTTCGGCCCGTAGCCGTTGTTCATGTAGATGCCGGTTCCGCCCTTCGTCTGGCCGGGATTGGGAAAGTCACTCAGGATGCCGTAGGTCGGGCTGGGATTGCCGCTCCATTTCTGATCCTGGTTCAGATAGTAGGACAGGAGGCAGTTGGTCGATTGCTGGGGTGCCTCGCCGCTCGTCTGGTCGTTGAAGAACGGCATGCGCATGGCGCCGAATTCGAACGCCGTCATGCCAAAGGATTTGCGTTGTGTGTAGAGCCGGCCGCCGACCCGCGGGCTCGCCTCGAACATCCGCACCGTATAGCCCGAACGCCATAGCTCCCGCGCCGTGGTCATGCCCGCTGCGCCGCCGCCGATGATCGCGACCGTCTTGTTTGCGGGCGCCGTGCCGATCGCCTTGCGGTTGGTCCAGGAGTCGTTCAGCAGCTTGTAATAGTTGAAGCGCAGATCCGGCGGATTGGGATAGTCGGGCAGCCATGGGTTGGCCGAAACATTGCGAACATAAGGGACTTCCTTTTCGAAACCCGGTCGCATGCCTTCCTCCTAAGGAGTGATGAATTTGCAGAGAAGCTGGGAAAACAAAAACATTTTCCTAGGCAAATAATTGCCCAGAACCCGATTCCTGTCAATGATTGCTTGGTCGAACAAAGCCGCCCGATAACTCTAAGGGAAAACAATGCCTTGCCGGGCTATCGTCTTAATGGCCGCCATTTTGGCGGCGGTTGTTTCATAAGGATATGCTTAAGGAGTTACTACTGACGCAGCGTCATCAGCACGCGATTCCTGAGATCGCTTGCGCCCATGAAATTACCGGGTCAGCGCTGTCAGCACGGAGAATGGTTGGCTAGGCTTTTCAGTTTCCGCGAACGGCAAGAACGGCGCGCAGCAGCGTCTCAAGTTGCTGCGAATCCCGCGGCCCCAGCGCTTCGGAAAGGTCATTGCAGAAGCGTTCGACGGCAGGTGTGCGGTTGCGCAGCATCTCGCGGCCGAAAGACGTGATGTGGGTCAGGACGCGGCGCTGGTCGCCGCTGTCCTGCCGGCGATGCACCAGGGCGCGAAACACCATGCGGTCGATATTCTTCGACAGGGCCGAAATTGTCATGAACGCCCGCTCGGAAAGATCGCTCATCGACAGGCCGTCTTCCGCGGCAAGGATCGAGAGAACCCGCCACTGCTCGACCGGCAGCCCGTCATCCTCGGACAGTATCCGGCTGAGATCGATATAAATCTCCCGATGAACACGAGCGAGAAGATCAGGCAACTTAAGGGTATTGGCAGCGTTGGACATGACTTTACGTATGCGCTTTGATGAATGTCTAACCAGAATAGAACTTTTTTGTTTCCTCGGCAATCATCCATATTGCGCTGGTCGCGGAACCGCGTCATTCTTAGGCGGGGAATTGGCAAGGTATCCGGTTTGTAGGGAACGCAGGCTGGAACCGAAGAGGGCAATGCCACGAAGCATCGCCTCGAGAGGAGTCGACGCGCATGAGCCGCTCCTGGAAGCAGGGCGATCGCGTCATAAATTCGCGCCGACGCAATCAGATAGACGTCGGACTTTTCATCCCGGTCAGCGGCGCGGCTGGCATCTGGGGACCGTCATGCCGATCCTGTGCCGAACTGGCGGCAGCGGAGATCAATGCTTTTGGCGGTCTGCAGGGCAGGGAGATCGTGCTCAGGATCGTCGATGCCGGGCGCTCCGGCGAGGAGGTCGCCGAGGCAGCGCAGGAAATGCTCGAAAACGGCCAGCTGGATGCGCTGGTCGGCATGCATACGTCCGATGTGCGCACCGCGGTTGCAAATCGCATCGCCGGGCGTGTTCCCTATGTCTACACTCCGCTCTATGAAGGCGGCGAAGTGGGGCGTGGTGTCTATTGCATAGGCGAGACCCCGGCACGCCAGTTGCTGCCGGGCATCGACTGGCTGGCTGAGCACTTGAACGCACGGCGCTGGGTGCTGATCGGCAACGACTATGTCTGGCCGCGCACCACGCACCGCATCGTGCGTCATCATTTTCGCCGTCGTGGCCATGAAATTCTGGACGAAATCTACGTGCCCTTTGGCACCAGCCGCTTCGGCAACATTCTCGAACGTGTGAAATCGCTGAAGCCAGACGCTGTGCTGCTGTCCGTGGTGGGCGAGGATGCGGTCCATTTCAACCGCGCCTTTGGCGCTTCGGGACTCTCCGCGTCGATCGCAAGGTTTTCCTGCGCCATCGAGGAAAACATGCTGTTGGCCATCGGCAATGCCAATCTCGAAAGGCTTTTTGTTGCTTCGGGCTATTTCGGCGCGCTCGAAAATCGTGGCAACGATTCCTTCCGCGAGCGCTATTACAGCCGTTACGGCGAGAGCGGGCCGACGCTGAACACGATCGGCCAGGGCCTGTATGAAGGCATGCGCTTTCTCGACACGCTGTCGCGGTCGTCCGAAGGCGGCGGCTGGCGTCGGCCGGCGCGCGCCATCGGCGGCGAAGGCGTGCGTGGCGGCTATTACGATCTCGCCCAGGAAAGCCGCGCTCCGACCTATCTGGCGGAGGCCCACGGCTACAACTTCCGGATCATCGAGAGCTTTTCCTAGGATCGCAGACTGCCCCCCGCTTGGATGCGCAGGAGGTGCACATTGTTGCGCACGGCAGATCAGGCGCTCCTTCTGCCTGCGTGGGTCATGCGGCAAGTCGGCTACGTCCTTGCCGCATGAATCACTCCATGCAACGCGATGAACACTTACTCTTGATACACTCTACGCATTTGACCCGTCCTCGCGGCTAGGCAACCGGAAAGTCGAGCCATGGTCGCCGGCGACCATCAATTTAGTATCCTAGGAAAATAAATATTTGACAAGGAAAATAATTCGAGCCTAGTTTCCTGCCATCCGCCGCCGCGCAGGAAAACATGCCGCATGACGCTTTTGCTCTCCTTGATAGCCATCATCGTCGCCATCATCATCGTCGTGGCTTTCCTGCAGCGTTATTATCGCAAGGCAACCCGCGAGAAAGCGTTGCTGCGAACCGGCCTTGGTGGACAGAAGGTGGTGATGGATGGCGGCTTCATCGCGCTGCCCTTCCTGCACCGCATGGAAGAAATTCCGATGCGCACCATGCGCATCGAGATCAAGCGGGCCGGCGAAAAGTCGCTGATGACCGAGGATCGGCTGCGCGTCGATGTCGAAATGGCATTTTACCTCCGCGTCGAGCCAACCGTGGATGGTGTCGCGACCGCCGCGCAGGCGCTTGGTGCCCGTGCGTTGCGGCCTGACGAAATCGGCAATCTCTTCGAAGGCCGCTTCATCGATGCCGTCCAGGCGATCGTCGCAGCCTATACGATGGAGGCGCTGCACGAGCGGCGCGGCGCATTCGTAAAGGCGGTGCGGGATGCCCTGGCCGAAAACCTCAAGCAGAACGGCCTCCACCTGGAATCCGTCTCGCTGATCCGCCTCGATCAAGCGGCCTTCGCCGCGCTCGACCAGAACAACGCCTTCAACGCCGTCGGCATGCGCAGGCTGGCCGAGGTGATCACGGAGAACCGCAAGCGGCGCGCCGAGATCGAGGCTGAGGCCGACCTTGCCGTGCGCCAGACCGACCTTGCCGCCGTCAAGCGCCGGCTCGATATTGAGCGTGAGCAGCAGGAGGCCGAGATCGCGCAGCGGCTGACGCTCGACCGGCTGCGGGCCGATACGGAGTCGCAGACGGAAACTGTGCGCCAGGGCGCGCAACGCGCCGCCGAGCAGGCCCGTATCGAACGCACGCGCGATCTGCGCCTTGCCGAGATCGGCAGTGACCTGCAGCTAAGGCAGTCCGAAGTCGAGGCGCTGCTCGCCGCAGAGACCGCCAAGATCGACGGCGAGATCGCGCTTGCCCGCAAGCGCATCGAGGAAGTCGCAGTCCAGGCCGAAGCCGAACGCGGGCGCGTTGCGGTGATCGAGGCGCAGGAAGGCCTGCAGGCCGAGCGCGACCGGCTGGTGGCGGAGCGCGAAGGGGCGGCGGCCTTGATCCGCGCCAGGCACGCGACCGAGGCCTCCGGAGAGCGGGCCCGAGGCACCGCGGCCTCGCTGGTCGAGACGGCCCGCGGCGAAGCGGAAGCTGCCGAACTGCGCGCCACTGGGCGCCGTCATGAAAGTGCTGCGGAGACTGAAGCGCAGCGCGCGCTGTTTGCGGCAGAGAACCAGCAGAGCGAGGCGCTGATGCGCATGAAGCTCGATATGCACAAGATCGACCGGCTTCCCGACCTCGCCGAACGTATGGCGAAACCGCTGGAGAAGATCGACTCGATTCGTATCAACCATATTTCGGGTCTCGGCCTGGGTGGGGGCGGCCACGACGGCGCCGGCGGTTCGCAATCGCCGATCGGCGGCGCCGTCGATGGCGTGCTCAACCTCGCCTTGCAGCTTCCCGCTATGCAGAAGCTCGGCCAGTCGATCGGCCTCAATCTCGACCTCGACCAGGGCAACGGCGATGGGGGAGATGCCTCCGCGCGTCCACGCCGACAGAAATCAAACAAGAGGGAACAGGCGTCATGATCAACCGCAGACATTTTCTCGCTACGACCGCCGCTATGGCCGGCGCACTTTCGCTACCGTCCATTTTGCGCGCGCAGAGCGGCGATCCGATCAAGCTGGGATCGATCCTCGACGTGTCAGGCATCTTCGACGCCTATGGCAAGCCGATGGACATGGCCGCGACGCTTGCCGTCGAAGAGCTGAACGCTGCCGGCGGCCTGCTCGGCCGTCAGATCGAAAAGGTTTCCTACGACACCCAGTCCGACATGGCGCTCTATACCCAGTTCGCCCAGCAGCTTGTCCGCTCCGACAAGGTGCATGTCGTCCATGGCGGCATTCTTTCGGCATCGCGAGAGGCGATCCGGCCGACGCTGCGCAAGGCCAACGTTCCCTATTTCTACAACGTGCTCTACGAAGGCGGCGTCTGCGACCGCAACATCGTCTGCACCGGCATCACGCCCGCCCAGCAGATCGAAGTGCTGATACCGGCAGCGATCGAGAAGTTTGGCAAGAAAGTCTACGTGCTGGCCGCCGACTACAATTACGGCCAGATCACCGCGAAATGGATGAGCCATTATGTCGGCGAGAATGGCGGCGAGGTGCTCGCCACCGAATTCTTCCCGCTCGACGTGTCCGACTTCGGCGCGACGATTGCCAAGATCCAGGAAGCAAAACCCGATCTCGTTCTGTCCGCACTCGTCGGCGGCGCGCATCTGTCCTTCTACCGCCAGTGGGCCGCGTCCGGCATGAAGGACCGCATTCCGCTTGCCTCGTCCACGCTCGGATCCGGTAACGAGCATCTGGTGCTGACCCCGCAGGAGGGCAACGGCATCATGGTCGCCTACAGCTGGTCGCCCAGCATCGACATCCCGGCCAACAAGGCTTTTCTCGACAAGTGGAAGACGCGTTTCGGCGATGTCGCGACGATCAACGAATTCGCCGTCAACAATTATCAGGGCATCCATTTGTGGGCCGAGGCGGTCAAGAAGGCCAACACCGTCGATCATGACCCGGTCATCGAGGCGCTCGAAAGCGGCATCGGCATCGATGGCCCGTCGGGAAAGATCGCAATCGACCCGCAGACCCACCACGCCGTGCTCGACATGCAGCTGATGGAAATCCGCGACCAGTCGCTTTCCGTCATAAAAAGCTTCAGCCAGCGTCAGCCGATCGACACCCAGAAATTCTGCGACCTGAAGGCCAATCCCGACGACAACAAGCAATACGAAATCGACATCTGAGCAGCGCATCACATGGATTTCGCCGTCGTCGTCACCGTCGAGATATTGCATTCCATCGCGGTGCTGGTGCTGATCAGCTCCGGCCTCGCCGTCATTTTCGGCATGATGCGCGTCATCAACCTGGCGCATGGCGAGTTCCTGACGCTTGGCGGCTATGTCGCCATTCTCGGCCATCGCAGCGGACTGAACCTTTATTTCTGCATGCTGGTTCTGGCCCCTGTGGTGGTCGGGCTCTGGGGTCTGATCGTCGAGCGGCTGGTGGTGCGCTGGCTCTATGGCCGGCTCATCAACACCATGCTGGCGACCTGGGGCCTCAGCCTGGCAATGACCGGGGCGTTCTCGATGATCTTCGGCAATACCATGACCGGCATCCCGAACCCGCTCAGTGGGCTGACGGTCGGCAATTACCAGATCGGCGGCTATAGCCTGTTCCTCATTGCCGCGGCGGCACTTGTCATGCTCGTCATATACATCGTGCTGAAAGCCACGCGCGCCGGGCTGATAGCGCGCGGGGCCATGCAGCGGCCCGACATGGCACAGGCCTTCGGGCTGAACATCTCGCATGTCTATATGACGACATTCGCTGCCGGTGCGGCGCTTAGCGGACTTGCTGGCGCGCTCCTTGCTCCGCTCGTCGGGCTGAGCCCCGGCAGCGGCGCGAACTACATCGCCAAGGCCTTCATCACCGTCATTTCCGGCGGCGCCTCGGTCGTCACCGGAACGATCGCCAGCGCGGGGCTGTTCGGTTCGATCTCTCAGATATTCACCCTTGTCACGAGTTCGGTAGGCGGCGAGATAGCCCTACTCGTCGCCGCGGTGGTGCTGCTTCGGCTCATGCCGGTCGGCATCACCGGCCGTTTTTTCAAGGGCTGGACCTGATGAATTCCCGCATCCTCATGATGGAGGCAGGGCGGGTCCTGGTCGGCACGCTGGTCTGTGCGCTTGTCCTGCCATTCATCGTCGACGTCCACACCGCCACCTTGCTCACCATCTATGCGATGCTGGCGCTCAGCCTCGGTTTCATCTGGGGGTTCGGCGGCATATTGTGCTTCGGTCAGGCGGCATTCTATGGCCTCGGCGCCTACACTTATGCATTGGCGGCAATCAATTTTAATGGCGCCTGGGCTGCTTTCGCGCTCGCCATCCTGGTGCCGGCAGTGTTCGCCGGACTGCTCGGTGCGTTGATGTTTTATGGCCGGCTGAGCGATGTCTATCTCGCTGTCGTCACGCTGGTGGTGACGCTGATCCTGTTCAAATTCTTCAATTCGACCGCCGGGCCAACCTATCGCATCGGCGAGGCCCGGCTTGGCGGCTTCAACGGCATACCCGGCTTCCCCACGCTGACCGTGCCCGGTGATCCGGGCACCTATATCTATGGCGCCGGCCTTTTCTATTTCACGATTGCCCTGCTTGCGCTGGTCTATCTCGGCCTTCGCCTGACGCTGCTCTCGCCCTTCGGCCGGATCATTGTGTCGTTGCGCGAAAACGAGGAACGTACCGAGCTTCTCGGCTATGACGTGCGCTTCTACAAATCCGCAGCCTTTGCGCTCAGCGGTGGTCTCGCCGGCCTTGCCGGCTGCCTGTTCGCCAATTGGGCCGAGATCGTCACGCCCGGCCTGTTCAGCCTCGGCCAGTCCGCCGAGATCATCATCTGGGTTATCGTCGGTGGGCTCGGCACGCTGATCGGCCCGATGATCGGCGCTGCCCTTCTCGGCTATCTCAAATTCGTGCTTGGCCATCAGTCGGCGGTCGACAATTCCTTCATCATGGGGGTCCTGCTCATCGTCGTCGTGCTGTTCCTTCAGGAGGGACTTGTCCCGACGGTCGCGCGCTTCATGAAGGCTGGCTTGCGCCGGCCATCGTCGAAGAAATCCCGCCGCCAAAGACGGCGCAAGCGTGCAGTGTCCAATGCCGGGTGAGGTCGTGCTTGAAACCAACGGGCTGACGGTCCGCTTCGGCGGCGTCACCGCCGTCGATCGCGTCGACTTCGCCTTGCGCGAGCGCGAACTGCGTTGCCTGATCGGGCCGAACGGCGCGGGGAAAAGCACCTTCTTCAAATGCCTCACCGGCATGCTGCAACCAAGCGACGGCCAGGTCTATTTGCGCGGTGAGCCCGTTTCAGGGCTTGGGCCGCATCGGCTCGCACGTCTCGGCGTCGGCATCAAGACGCAGGTGCCGAGCGTCATGAACGGGCTTTCCGTGCATGAGAATGTCTGGCTAGCGGCGCGGCGCAGGAGCGGCGATGCAAACGCCGGGACGCTCCAGGCACTGGAGGCCGTCGGCATCGCCGATCTTCGGCGCGAGTTGGTCGGACAATTGTCGCACGGCCAGCGCCAGCTGGTGGAACTTGCCATCGTGCTTGCTGCCAAGCCGTGGCTGATCCTGCTCGACGAGCCGGCCGCTGGCCTCTCCGGCGAGGAGGTCGAGCGCATGGTCGGCATCCTGCGCGGCCTTGTCGAGCACGCCACGCTGATCGTCGTCGAGCACGACATGCATTTCATCCGCCAGATTGCGGAGACCGTCACTGTTTTTCACCAGGGCCGCGTTATCGCGCAGGCCCCGGTGGAGGATGTGCTGGAGGACCCTCTGGTGCGCGATGTCTATCTCGGGAGAAGCCTATGAGCGCGCTTTTGGCGGTCGATGGCCTGACCGGAGGCTATGGCGATATCCAGATCCTGCGCGGCGTCTCGCTGATGATCAGTGAAGGCGAATCCGTCGGCGTGCTCGGCCAAAACGGCATGGGCAAATCGACGCTTTTGAAGACCCTCATGGGCTATCTGCCTGCGACGGCCGGGCATGTCAGATTCGACGGCGACGACATCACGCGGCTTGCACCCTTCGAGCGTGGCCGTCTCGGCATTGGCTACGTCCCGCAGGGCAGGGGCATCTTCCCGCATTTGTCGGTTCGCGACAACATCAGGATCGCCTGGAACCGGGATTGCGCTTCAAGCGATGCGGAGGAGGCGGTCGCCAATGCCGTTGCCGATTTCCCGCGCCTCGAACGGCTTCTGGACCGGCCGGGAGGCGCCTTGTCCGGCGGCGAGCAGCAGCTTCTGGCGCTCGCACGCTGCCTGGCGGCGGAACCCTCTGTCGTCCTGCTCGACGAGCCGACCGAGGGCATCCAGCCGTCGATCATCCAGGAGATGGCCGAAACCCTGAACCGCATCCGCAAGGAGACCGGGCTGACCATCCTGGTTGTGGAGCAGAACCTCGAATTCCTGACCGATGTCTGCGACCGGCTGGTCGTCATGGAGCGTGGCGAGATCCCCGACCCGACGGGCCACGACGCCAGTAGCGCGGAAATTGAAAGCTTCATGGGCTTTGGCCGCGGCCGCGCATCGTCGCCAAAACCCGGCTTGCCGGCGTCAGGCGTGCAGCCTGTCTCGGCCCAGATCAAATCGCATACGCCATCCGCTGCCGCAGCACAGATGGCGTCGCCCGCTCACAGGGAGAGCTACATGACCGTCCGCCGCCCAACCCTCGACCAGATGAAGGATGTCGTTCGCGGATTGCATATGCATCTCTCCGACGAGGAGATCGTCGCCTACATGCAGCTCATGGAAGGTTCGTTCCTGGCCTATGACCGGATCGATCAGCTTCCCGATTACCTGCCCAAGGTGAAATATCCGCGCACGCCCGGCTATCGCCCTTCGGCGGCCGAAAACCCAATGAACGCGTGGTACTACAAATGCGAGGTGCGCGGCGCCGTCAGCGGTCCGCTCGAAGGCCGCAAGATCGTGCTCAAGGATAATATCTGCCTTGCCGGCGTGCCGATGATGAACGGTGCCTCGACGCTGGAGGGCTATACGCCCGATCTGGACGCCACCATCGTAACCCGCATCCTCGACGCTGGCGGTACCATCGTCGGCAAGTCGCATTGCGAGTATTTCTGCCTGTCCGGGGGCAGCCATACCAATGCGACCGGGCCGGTCCACAATCCGCACAGGATGGGTCATACCTCAGGCGGCTCGTCTTCCGGCTCAGGCGCGCTTGTCGGGGCGGGCGAGGTCGAAATGGCGATCGGCTGCGACCAGGGCGGTTCGATCCGCATGCCTGCCGCCTTCTGCGGTGCCTATGGCATGAAGGCAACGCACGGGCTCGTGCCTTATTCCGGCATCATGCCGATCGAAATCACCATCGACCATGCCGGGCCGATCACAGCCAATGTCGCCGACAATGCGCTGTTGCTTGAAGTCATCGCCGGGGCCGACGGGCTCGACCCCCGTCAATACGCGCCGCGCGTCGACAAATACACGCAGGCGCTCGGCCGCGGCGTTTCGGGCCTGCGCATCGGTATCGTCCGCGAGGGTTTCGGCTGGCCATCGAGCGAGGCCGAGGTCGACCGCAAGGTGCGGGTTGCCGCTGACAGGCTGCGCAGCCTCGGCGCGCAGGTCGAGGAAACGTCGATCCCCATGCATCGCGACGGTCAGGTCATCTGGACGCCGATCGCGCTCGAGGGCCTGACCGATCTGATGATGCATGGCAACGGTTTCGGCACGAACTGGGAAGGGCTCTACGTCACCAGCCTGCTCGACGCCCATTCCAACTGGCGCGCCCGCGCCGACGAATTGTCGAAGACGCTGAAGATCTCGATGTTCGTCGGCGAATACATGCAGAGCTATTACCGTGGCCGCTTCTACGCCAAGGCGCAGAATCTCAGCCGCCTGCTGCGGGCGACCTATGACGAGGCGCTCAAATCCTACGATCTGCTGCTGATGCCGACCGTGCCGATGAAAGCGCCGCCTCTGCCGCCTGCGGACGCGCCGCTGGCGTTGCAGATACAGCGCGCCTTCGAGATGATCCCCAACACGTCTGCTTTCGATGCGTCTGGCCATCCGGCAATGAGCGTGCCGTGCGGCATGATCGACGGCTTGCCGGTCGGCATGATGTTGATTGGCCGTTTCTACGAGGAAAGCACAATCTATCGCGCCGCTCACGCTTTCGAACAGTCGGGCGATTGGCGTAGTATGTAGCGATCGCCTTTTGGGGAGGAAACCATGGCTCGCACCATCAACGACCTTAAGCAGCCGATTTCGGCACTGCGGGCCCTGGCCGACGACGCTGGCGCGGCTGGTATAGGCAGAAAAAGCGGACGCAAGCCTGCCGCCGGGCAAGCCCATGTCAGCGGAGACACCGAAGCGCCGCTCTGGGACCTGACCATTCCGCAGCTTCTCAAGCAGACGGTCGCCCGTCATGGCCAGCGAGAGGCAGCCGTGTTTCGCGAGCAGGGCCTGCGCTGGACCTATCAGGAACTGGACCGGCGCGTCGACGCATTTGCGGCAGGGCTTTTGGCGCTCGGCATCAGGGCCGGCGACCGCGTCGGCATCTGGGCGCCGAACCGCGCCGAATGGATTCTGACGCAGTTCGCCACTGCCCGCATCGGCGCGATCCTCGTCAACATCAATCCGGCCTACCGCGTCACCGAGCTCGAATATGCGCTGAACAAGGTCGGCTGCGTCGCCCTGGTCCTCGCTCCCACATTCAAGTCGAGCGACTATGTCGGCATGCTGCGTCAACTGGCGCCCGAACTCGACGATGCGGCCCCGGGCAAGCTGCATGCCGCGCGGCTGCCCAGCCTGCGCATCGTCATTGCCATGGGTTCCGAGCCGATGCCCGGCATGCTGGGTTTCGACGAGGTGTCGGAGAAGGGGAGCGCCCGCGACCGGCTGAAGCTCGACGGCATAACCGCCAGTCTCTCTGTCAACGACCCGATCAACATCCAGTTCACCAGCGGCACCACCGGCGCGCCGAAGGGCGCGACGCTGACCCACCGCAACATCGTCAACAACGCCCGCTTCGTCACCGGCACGATGCGCCTCACCGAGCAGGACCGCCTTGCCATTCCCGTCCCGCTTTATCACTGCTTCGGCATGGTGATGGGCGTGATGGGCGCGGTGAGCTACGGCGCGACCATGATTTTCCCGGGGGAAGGTTTTGAGCCTGTCAGCGTGCTCGAAGCCGTCAGCAGCGAGCGCTGCACCGCGCTTTACGGCGTGCCGACGATGTTCGTCGCTCAGCTGGAGCATCCGCGTTTCTTCGAATTCGACCTGTCCAGCTTGCGCACCGGCATCATGGCCGGTTCTCCTTGTCCCATCGAAGTGATGAAGCGTGTCGTCTCCGACATGCATATGAGCGAGGTGACGATTGCCTACGGCATGACCGAGACCAGCCCGGTGTCGTTCCAGAGCAATGTCGACGATCCGCTCGACCGCCGCGTCTCGACCGTTGGCCGCGTCCATCCCCATGTCGAGGTCAAGCTGGTCGACGAAACCGGCTCGACCGTTGCGGTCGGCGTCCCCGGCGAACTCTGCACACGTGGCTATTCGGTCATGCGCGGCTACTGGAACGACGAGGAACTTACCAAGCAATCGATCGATCCAGCCGGCTGGATGCATACCGGCGACCTTGCCACCATCGACGCCGACGGGTTTTGCAACATCGTCGGTCGGGTAAAGGACATGCTCATCCGCGGCGGCGAGAATGTTTATCCCCGCGAAGTCGAGGAGTATCTGTACCGCCATCCCAAGGTCGAGCAGGTTCAGGTGTTCGGTGTGCCCGACGAAAAATACGGCGAGGAAATCTGCGCCTGGGTCGTGTTGCGCTCTGGCCAGACCGCGACGGAGGAAGAGCTGCGTGCCTTCTGCCGCGGCCAGATCGCCCACTACAAGGTGCCTCGCTATGTGCGCTTCGTCGCGGAACTGCCGATGACCGTCACCGGCAAGGCGCAGAAGTTCAAGATGCGGGAGACGATGATCGCCGAGCTCGGCCTGCAGCAAGCCAAGACCGCTTAAGCCTGCGCCCGCCGGCATGTCCAACCAGCCGTTCAAATGGCATCCATCGAGCAGGCGGAACCGGAGCAATTCTTCACGGCGCCGCAGCCCGAGCGTGCCCCGTATTTCCTTGACCAGATTATTCATTGATCCGCTCCGCTCTATCGTCGCGCCGATTCCCTGCTGAGCGTAAACGGCGATATGAACGCGGCTCTAAACCGTTGAGGCCGCCGCTGAGCTTGCGGCGGGTGGTCGGTGTGCCGACCCCTATGAGACGATGGGCATCAGGATCGCCATCCCGATTTTTGGAGTTTGCCTACCGCATTGCTTGGCGGTATGGCTGCTGCGGCATTGCTTTCACCGCGTTTGTCGGCGGTCCAACTGGGGTTTTGGCCTCCTATGCCATCGGCCGCGCGGAGGCCAATCTGAAGACTGCCAACATATGAACCAAGTCATCGTCGGTTGGCGGTGACACAAGTGCTGCCGCGGCGCACGAACAAAGAGGCTGACGCATGAGCACTTTCGGACTCCACACTTTTGCCATTGCACCGGTATGGGATATCGCCCGTATCGATCCGCAGATGGACAGGTTAAAGGAGCACGGCGTCGGCTTGCTCGAAATCCCAATGTTTCGGCCCCAAGAAATCGACACCAAACGAACGCGGTCCTTCGCTACCCATTACAAGGTGGAGTTGTTTGCCTCGCTCGGACTGCCCGCGTCGCTGGATGTTGTCGAACGGCCGGAAGAGGGGCTTGAATACCTGGAGTCGGCATTTCGTGTTTGTGCGGAAGTCGGCAGCTTCGGGTTGGGCGGCATGACTTATGGAGCCATCGGCAAGACGACCGGCCGTGCACGCACGAAAAAGGAGATCGATAGCATCTGTCGTTTTCTGGAACGGGCCGCAAAAACTGCAAAAGCATATGGGGTGAAAATCGGCATCGAGCCGTGCAATCGCTATGAAACGCATCTGATCAATCGCGGCATTGATGCCGCTCGGATCATCGAGCGGATCGGTGCGGAAAACATCTTCATCCATCTCGACACCTATCACATGCATATCGAGGAAGAGAGCTTTGCCGCAGTCTTGGAGACCGCTGCCCCATATCTCGGCTATGTCCAGGTTTCGGAAGCCAACCGGGGTGTGCCCGGTAGAGGGATGCTGAATTGGGACGCGGCGTTCAAGGCCATGGCGGATGTCGGCTATGAAGGTCCGATCACGCTCGAAAGCATGAACCGTGTCGACGCCGATGTTGCGGGCAAATCAGACGTGTGGGGCTCGGTCGACGAGAACCCGGACGATGTCATCGAGGTTGGGCTGCCGTTCCTGCGAGATGCGGCGCGTAAGGCTGGACTTACGCTTGGTTGAGCAGGATGTCAGCCACCAGACGTTCAGCGCGCGCTTGCCTTCGCGATTGCCGGACGGGCTGGCAGCTTCTCGATCTCTTCCGGCGAAAGGTGTTTCACATCGTTCCAGTAACGTGACTTGGCCGAGTTGAGCAGTCCGTGCGGATCGAGCCTTTTCTTCCAGGCCAAGTGGCGGAAATCCGGCTTCATCGATCCACCTTCGACATAGGGCACATGCGGATTGGATGGCGGGCAACCGTGTTCATCGTAGATCCGCATCAGCTCGAAAAGACGCTCGTCGCTGGAGTAGCGAACGACCGGCAGATCGAAGGCAACAAGCTCGCCGTTGAGCAGGGCAAACTCGTGATGCATCAGGACCTCATCGCCGAATATCGCCTGCAGCGTATCGATCTTTGAACTGTCGAGCGGGGCTTTGAAGGTCACCTGCAGATAGGTCACGCTGCGATCGTTTTTCAGAATCTGCAAGGTCGTGTGGTTATAGGAAAACTCGGACATGCCTGGCAGGCCAGCCTTTTCCATCGCATCCCGGTCCAGTGCGAGTTCAATCGTGCCGCCTTGCGCCTCTGCCAGCTTCGCCAGCTCCCCCTGGCCGGCGTCGTCCACCAGCGCCAGCAGCAGTGCGCGACCTTTGCCGCCGATCCCGTCCAGGCGACGTATGGAGCCTGCTATTCGCGCATCGATCGTCGTCAGCAGCTTGAGTTCGAAACCCCGGCTCTTGCCCACTGCGATGCCGGCCTCGAAGGCCTCGCAGTAGGTCGGGAAGGAAGCGATGACGTTGATCCAGTTGCGCGCCGGAACGGTGCGCAACACCAGATCGGTGATGACACCGTTCAGCCCCCATGCGTGATGGATCGCTCGGATATCGTCGCCCTTGAAGACATGCCGGTGAGGCGGGTTCTCCATCGACAGAACCTCGATCGAATCGATGTTTCCGCCATCGCGCAGCATTCCGTGGGTGATCGATCCGATGCCGCCCGAACCGCCGGCGATGAAGCCGCCGATCGTGGCGATGGCTTCGGTCGAAGGGAATATGGGCAGTTCCCGGCCTTGCTCGTGCAGAGCTTCATTGATCGCGCCGATCTTGCAGCCTGCCTCTACGTGCACGGTCGTCTCGGCGATATCGAGGATACGGTTGATGCTAGTCATGTCTATGATGAGGCCGCCGTCCATCGGCACGGCCTGGCCGTAATTGCCGGTGCCGCCGCCGCGCAGGACGGTCGGCACGTTCCATTCGACGGCTGTGGCTATGCAGGTTTCCAGTTCGGAAATATTCTTTGGTGCGACAACCAGATCGCCGAAACTTCCGGCAAGTTCGCGATTGAGGATCGGGCTGTACCAGAAGAAGTCGCGGGAGCGCTTCTTGACGATGGATGGCGTGTCGAAGGAGTCGACAGCGCCCAGCGCATGACGGAAGGCCTGCCAATCGATCGTCGATTTGCCTGAAATGGACATCATGACTCTCGTTTTTCCTGCCCGTCTGACCGCCCGACCACATCCATTTCCCGGCAGAAGCGATCGAATTCGGAGACGAATGCCGCGAAGTTTCTGGCGGTGGTGGAAAGCAGCTTTTCGCCCATCTCGACCGTTGCGGCAGCGGCATTGCCGCAGGCTCCATCCTTGTTGAGATCGTCGATTTCCCAGGCTGGTCTCGCACGGCCTGCCGAAAGCCCGATATGTCGATAGCTCTCCTGCCAGCCCTGCGCGGCGTTGCCGAAATCCGCCGCTCGTTCCATGACGACGCGCTCGGGCTTGATCGCCAGCATGGCGCTGGTTTCGACCAGTCCGGCATGGATGCCGTATGCCTGCTCGGTCTTGTCCCTCAGCGTTTCGGCCTCGTTGAAATTGTACCAGTGGCAGGTTGCGGTCTGCAGGCCGAACTTGACCTTGAGATCGCGGGCAACGATGTCGAGAACCGGGCTATTGCCGCCGTGCCCGTTCAGAAAGACGAGCCGGCGGACGCCTGCGCATGCGACGCTTTCGCCGATCTCCATGAGAACCCGGATCAGCGTTTCGGCAGAAAGCGTGAGCGTTCCGGCGATTGCCGCATGCTCGTTGCTCTTGCCGTAGACCATGGTCGGCAGGAACAGAACCGTCAGGTTGGACTGAATTAGCGGCAACGCGCGCTCGACGACCGCATCGACAAGATCCGCATCGACAGAAACCGGCAGATGCGGACCATGCTGCTCGATCGCACCGATTGGCAGGACGGCGATCGTCCGGTCGCTGTCGAGCGACGCGAAGTCATGACGTGTCAGATCCGCCCAGCGGGCGCTGCGACCGCTCATGCATTTGCTCCGTGTCGTGCCTCGGTCATCCCTTCACCGCGCCACCGCCGACACCCGAGACGAGGTGTCTCTGCAGGAAGAAGAAGACGATGAGTATGGGCGCGGCTGTGATGACGCCGCCGGCCATCAGCACGCCCCAGTCCGTGGTGTACTGGCCGATCAACCCGCTGAGCCCGAGGGGCAGGGTGCGTTTCTTCTCGCTGAGGATGAAGGTGCTGGCATAGAGGAACTCGTTCCAGGTGTGGATCATCACCCAGGTGGCGACCGCGACGATGCCTGGGCGCGCCATCGGCAGGATGACCTTCCAGAATGCCTGCCAGCGGGTGCAGCCGTCCATGCGGGCAGCGTCTTCCAGAGAGAACGGCACCTGCGAGAAGAACCCGCGCATCAACCAGACACAGAGCGGCAGCATGTAGCTGAGGTAGACCGGAATGAGGCCGTAGAGACTGTCGAGCCAGCCGAGATAACGAAGCTGGACGTAGAAGGGGATGAGCAGCAGCACCGGCGGGAACATCTGCCCATAGAGCATGAACAACGGCAGCATCACCGAGCCCTTGAAGCGGTGGCGTGCCATGGCATATCCCGCCGTCACCGATATGAGGACGCTGATGATCGTGACGCTGATCGTCAGGATGAGGCTGTTCAGGGCGAAGCGCCAGAACTGCGCACCGACCAGAAGATCGATGTAGTTCTGGAACGTAATGGCATGCGGCACGAGGTTTGGCGGCCGCTGGAATATCTCGTCCTTGCCGCGTATCGAGGTTGCGATCATCCAGTAGAACGGAAACACCGACCAGACGAAGGCTACCCACAAGGTGGCATAGGTGAGAAACTTGCCCAGTGGCTTGGGCAGGCTCAAGCCAGATCGAATGCGCGGCATTGCGACTCTTTTCGTCGGGCGTTCGTGAATGGAGGCGATCTGCATGGTCAGTCGCCCTCACGTGCCTGGATGAGTTTGAGATAGATAGTCGTCGCGATGACGAGACCGACGAAAAGCATGGTCGCGACCGCCGATGCCATGCCGAGATCGAAGCGCTTGAAGCCGTATTTATAGGCCAGCGTGAACAGGATCTCGGACGAGTTCAGCGGCCCACCTTCCGTCATCAGCCAGATCGCATTGAAGTTGTTGACCGTGAGGATGAAGGTCAACACTGCGGCAATGGCGAAGGAAACGCGTATCTGCGGCAGGATCACATGCCACAGCTTGCGCCAGCCGGAGGCGCCGTCCATGGATGCGGCTTCAAGGATGGAGCGCGGGACGAGTTGCAGCGCTGCGAGAAGCAGCAGCATGACGAACGGCGTACCCTTCCAGATGCTCTCTATCGTCACTGCGTAAAGCGACGTCGCCGTATCGCCAAGCCAGGGATGGTAATCGTCGATGATACCCAGCCGCAGCAGCAATTCGTTGGCGATGCCGACGCTCGGATCATACATCCAGCGCCAGGTCAGCACCGCAACGACACTCGGCACGACCCATGGCACGAGAATGCCGGAGCGGAAGAAGCCGATGCCGGGTATGGCCCGATGCAGCAGTAGTGCCAGCGCCAGGCCGAGACCCAGCTGGGCGACGACATTCAGGACAACCCAGACCAGTGTGTTCCACGATGCCTGAAGAAAGACGGGATCGGCGAAGACGCGCTCGAAATTGCGCAGGCCGACAAAGTTCATCTTGCCGCTGCCGAGCGTCCTCAGCGTTACGTCGTAGAACGCAGAAAGGATGCCGTAGACCAGCGGGTAAACCACGACGCCAACAACGACAAGCACTGCCGGCAGTACCATAAGATAAGGATAGATGCGCGCACCCCGTCCGGTCTCGAACATGGACGACCAGGTCTTCTTGAGTTCCTGACGGGGCGAGGTGCGCTTCATCATTTGCCGCTACTGTCCCAGCAGGCCCTGGATGGCTGTTGCGGCTTCGGCCATGGCGTCCTTTGCCGGCTTGCCGCGAAGCACGGAGTCCCACACATTCGCGATGATCTCGTTGTGAATCTGACTCCACGCCGCGACGACCGGGCGTGCCTTTCCTGCGTCGGCCTGCTGCATGAATGGCCGCTGCTTTTCCGGCAGCGCAGCGATCGCTTCAGGCGTGGTTGCCGCAACAGTCGCTGAAAGCCGGTTGTATTTATGCATGAGTTCCACGCTGCGCGGACCCGTCAGCCAGCGTGCCAGCTGCCAGCTTGCATCCTGAACCGAGGAGTTCGCGTTGATCGCCAGATTGTAGCCGCCGATAACGGTGGCAGCCTGCTTTCCGGTTGGCAAAGGATGGACGGAGAATTCGAGCTTGGGATTACCCTTCTCAAGCGCCGACAGCGCCCAGTCACCGCTGATCAGCATGCCGGCACGCTCCTGGATGAAGGGCGCGTTGACCTCGTCCCAGGACCCTGCGGTAAGCACGGATTCCGGCATGGCGTGATTTTCGGTGTAAAGTTTGGCGAGAAAATCCACCGCGTCTACGGCGCCCGGCTCACCGACGCGAACCTTGCCGGTTTCGTCGATGATGTCGCCGCCATTCTCCCAGATGAAGCTGTAGAGCTGGAACGCGCCCATGCGGCTGCCGCCGAAGGTCAGACCATAGGTATCCTTATCCTTGTTCGTCATGGCAACGGCGGCCTTGTGGAACTCGTCCCAATTGGCTGGCGCCTTGTCTATGCCCGCTTCCTTCAGCATCCGGTCGTTGACGAAAAGCGCGACATTGTTGGTGTAGAGCGGCATCGCATATTGGCGCTGGTCGAAGCGTCCGCTGGCAAGCGGTCCGGCCTGATATTCGGCCGCGAACGGTTTGGATTTTTCGGAGAGATCGGCAATCAGGCCTGCATCAGCCAGGCCCGCGACCCAGGCGATGTCGAGCGCCATCACATCCGGTCCTGCACCGCCCGACAGAGCAACGAAGAGGTTCCGCTCCATTTCCATATGCGCTACCGGCTGGACTTCGACCGTATGCCCGGTTTCCTTCTCGAAGGCCTTGATCTCGGCGTAGATCGGCGCGTCAGGCCCTGAGGCAAGCGGTGAATTGACCCAGAATACGATGTTGTCGGCCATGGCCGGCGAAAGGCCGAGGCCAATGGCGATGGCAGCGGATACTGCGCTCTTTCTGAGAAATTTATGTACGGTCATGTCGTCTCCTCCACTGTTGACGTCAATCCTGTCGTGTCGACTTCTCCGTCGTTCTATCCAGGACGATTTCCATAGGTTTGCCGTGAAGCGGCGTCGCCCAGATGATGTCCGGGCCGAACCAATCTTCGATCGCCGCATCCTGGCTGTTCGGCTGCCGCTCTGCTCCCCCCACGATGCGCCCGCGACCGCTCGACCCGACTATCCCGACACGGTCTACATTCCAGCCAGGCTCCACATGGTCGATCGAAAGGCGATCGGCACTGTCGGGATTGACGAAAACCAGCATGGAAGCACCGCGTGACGCGGCGTCCGTTGCAAGCGGCAGCCTTGCGCCTGAGCGAATGAAGATCGGCATGTTCTCAAGCGGAACGTCATGAACCCGCCAGGCAGGGCCATTGACCCATTCTCCTGCCAATACGTCGTACCAGTCGCCGGCAGGCAGATAGATCGCACGCGTGTTGCCATAGAAGGCAACAGGCGCGACCAGAATGTCATCGCCCAGCATGAATTGCTGATCCCAGTCGTTGATTTCGCGCCAGTTGATCTCCGGGAATGCCAGCGGCATCATGCGCAGCAGCGGTAGTCCGCCATCGGTCGCCTGGCGGCCAAAATGCTGGAAGACGGGAAGCAGTGCGAGATGAAGTGCTGCAAAACGCTTATATGTTCGCGCCGAGCTGTCATCCATGTCCCACGGCTCCCGGCAGCCGAGACCGTGAAGCATCATCAGGGGCGTGAAGCAGGCGAATTGCGCCCAGCGTGCAAAGACCTGTGGGGTCGGCGTGCCGAAGTAGCCGCCGAGGTCACTGCCGATGAAGGACCAGCCTGAAAGACTGGCGCTCTGGACGGCACGGATCGCCGACGGCAGGCCGGTCTTGGGGCAAAAATCGGAGGTCTGGTCGCCGGTCCAGATCGGCGCGCGAATGCGCGGGGAACCTGAGCGGCTGATAATGGCGGGCGTGCCGCCGTCGAAGGCGTCGATGGTGGCTTCCAGATAGTAGCGAACGAAGGCGTTGTGCGCTCTGCCGCCGGTTTCTCCCGACATGAGAACCGCATGTTCGGGCAGTTGCTCGCCGAAATCGGCCTTGAAGCCCTTTATGCCTTGTTTCAGTAGGCCGCGCAGGCTGTTCGACCACCATGCGCGGGCTTTCGGGTTGGAGAAGTCGATGAGCGCAGCGATGATGTTGGGGTTGGCTCCGGGGCGCCGCGTGATCAGTTCGCCCGCGGCATCGACGATCACGTAGCCTTGTGCCTTGGCATATTCGAAAGAGCGCGTACCGACCACCACCCAGGGGCACAGCCAAAGATAGATGTCGGTGCCATCCCTAGCGAGGTCGGCAATCATGCCATCGGCGTCCGGATATTTCTGCGTGTCGAAGGCGAAGGAATGAACCTCGCTCGACCAATAGGCATCGATCAGCTTGACGCCCATCGGCAAGCCCAGGCCGGCATGGCCTGCCACGTCAGCGGCAACCGTTTTTGCGTTTTCGATCCGCCAGTCGCCCGCCTTCCACAGGCTGAAGAAGCTATCCTCCGGCATCAATGGCGGGCCGATACGGTCTATCAGCAGGGCGTAGAGTTCGGACAGCTCGCCCAGATGAATCTCTAGATCGAGACGATCGCCCTCGACCTGAATACGAAACACATTTGGATCGAAGGAGGGGGCGACGTGAAAGACCGCCGGCGCTTCTTCGGGCAGGAACACCGCATAGCCGAGCGTCGTCGCGATCCATGGACTTGGCAGATAGGTGCCGTTGCCGAGGCCGAAATTCTCGAGGTAATAGCGCACCGACTGGCCGCGCAGATCAAGCGTTTCGAACCTTTCGCCGCCGCCGAAGGCCTGGAAGATTTTCGGAACAGCGAAGGCAATCTCGATTGCCGAGGCGTCCGCTTTTGAGGCGATGATGCAGATGCTTCGACCGTCGTCACTGGCGCTTACGTCGACTTTTCCGTCAGGCATTTCGCCGAAGGGCACAGTCGTCCAAGAGCCCCCATCCGCGCGCCAGCCAACCGAGACGGGACGATGGACCACGCCACGAGGCAGCAGATCGGCAAACGGCGTGCGGCCGGTGTCAAGCATGGTCGACCTTCAGCCCAAGCTGGCGCCCGAGGTGGCGCACTGCATTGCCCCAATGGCCGTAAACGGCGGTGACGTGATGCTCGTAGCCTCCTTCGATGAAATTCCGGATGAATGCTTCCGCTTCCATCGTCGCGGGACGGAAATAGCCGGCGGCGCGGTTGGCCTTGGAGCGTTCCGCCTCGATCTCGCCTTCAGCCACGAAAATCCGGATCGCGCCGTCATTTCGCAGGGAAAGGCGCACCAAGGTCATCGCGCCGGCGCGCAGCGGAAAGCTCTCCTGTTTCAGTACCGGGTCGAGCGAGCGGGGGCCGTCCGAAAGGCGCGGGCTGACGCCATAGTGCCAGAGCACCAGCCTGTTGTTGGCGCGGTCGATGCCGGAAATATCGGTCAGGAACGGCAGCGACGAGGGATCGAAAGCGCGGATGGCGAGGGCGGTCAGCGCGCCCATCACATCGCCTTCCGGGGCGATTGGCACAGCACGGTCGGACAATTCGCCGAGTGCGGCCCAGGTGCCGCGGAAATTTTCCGCATAGAGAATTTCGGGCCAATCGCGAATGGCGATGGCATCGGCCTTTACCCGGTCAAGACCCGCCTCCAGGCGGGCATAGGTGCGGCCGAGCGTGAGCCGCCCGTTCTCGGCGTTGCCGTCTTCGAAATGGGCGTCGGACCAGCGTTTGGCCGCGACCTTTTCTGAGGCCTCGTCGGCTTTGCAGTCTTGGAGGAAACGGACCAGGGTCGTCTGCTCGATGGTTACGTCGAGCGCTTGCTTCAGCCCCCAGGGGTCGGCCGCCAGATTTGTGAACCAGTCGGCATGCGCACCGAGCAGGGCAATGCGTGCTCCGGTAATGCTTGCTCTCGCACGCGCGGCCGCACTGAAAGCCGCAAGCTCATCGACGATCGCGGCATCGCCGGGATTGCCAAGCAGCAGGGTGAAACGGCGGCCGAAGCGGTTGAGCGTCGATGCCCAGAGCTGCGCCCCACACAATGAGTTCGTCACGATCTCATTGGATTCTTCCAGTGCCCAAAGTGCTAAGGGCAGCTGGCGGTTTCCGATCTTGTCGAGAACCTCGTGCAGAAGCTCGGCCGTACAAAACGTCGAAAGCTGGATGACGAGGCCGTCGAGTTGATCGAGATCGAGCGTCTTCAGAGACTCGGCGCAGCTCTCACGATCCCTTGCAAGTTTTTCCGCAACCTGAAGCCGGCCCGTCAGCCGTTCGTCGACAGCAAGTTCCTGCGTGCGATTGATCAGCGCCTTGGCCGCAGTTTCGGAAAACAGAGCCGAAGCAACGAAGAGGACGCCTATTTTTCGGCTGCCGGCCACGATGCTTCCGGTCCGGTGCAAGATCGTCATCAGGCATTCTCCCCCAGCGCCGCCTGGGGCTCGGCTTTTGCCTCAAGCCCGCCGCCACGCACGAAACAATAGGCTGCGTAGTAGAGCGCCGCCTGCGGGTCGTTGCCGATCGACGGTGCGATGAAAGAAAGTTTGAGCCGATCCTGATCGAAGCCGCCAAGAAGGCTTTCGTCGAGGCCTTCCAGGATTGCATCGCGGTCTCCGACCGGCATCAGCGACGGCCAGCCACTGATCACAACAGATGAGACGGGATGCAAATTCAGTGCGTTGCCGAGACCAAGACCCAGCAGGAAGAGACGTTCGCGAAGGCTTGTTCGGATGTCGTCTCCGAGATCAAGCGCTTCGATGAACCCGTCGCCTTGATGCAGCACCTCGCTCTCGGCGATACCAATGATCTTCGAGACGGCTTTCAAGGAGGTGTAAGCTTCAAGACAGCCCTTATGGCCGCACCGGCACGCATGCCCGTTGCGCTCGATGACCATGTGCCCGAGTTCGAACGGCGAGAAAGTGTCGATAGGAGCCGTTTCATTGACGACCACGCCGGCCACGCCATGGCCGACGAACAGGAACAGGTGATCGCCTTCGATCGGGTAGGCGGCAGTGCTGGAATATCGATGGAAGGCGGCTTGCGCGATGACCGAGTTGGTGATCGACAGCGGGACGCCTTCCAGAACCTCGGCCAGAAAGGCGCGCAGGCGTTTCATGTCCCAGGTAAAAATCGGATTGGTATTTGCGCTGCTGTAACCCGGAATGGACAGTGCCGCCTGCCGGATGGAAATGCCCCGCTTGCCGGTCCATTGCGTCATCGTGGCAAGGCAATTGCCGAACAGCCGCTCGAATTCCGACTGTTTCAGTTGCGGCGAGGCTGGCATGCGTTCGACATAATCGATGGTACCGGCGAGATCGCCGATACCGAAGGAAAGCCTGTCATTCGACAGTTCAATGCCGGCGATCGCTATATTCTTGCTTAGTGTAACAAGAGCGGTCGGACCGCCGACATAAGGCGCCGGACGGCGAATCTCCTCAATGATGTCTTCACCCCGCAATTCCGTCAGAATGCGGGAAATGCTTGCTTCCGTAAGCTGCGCATCCCTTGCAATCAGCGGCCTGAAGGCTCCTCCGCTGCGCAAAAGGCTTTCGAGGACGACCGCTCTGGTCTCCCTTCTGCTCCTTGGTGCAAAGCGTCCAGACATCGAGTTTCCATGATATTTACACTGTGTAATTATTGTGCTTTAGAAACAGCGAATGTCAACACGGGAGTGAGAAGAAAGTGGCAGGGTTGACACTGCGCTCCGTGCAGAAGCGGTTCGGAACGGTCGAGGCCGTGAAAGCCGTGGACCTCGAAGTGGCCGACGGCGAGTTCATCGTTCTGGTCGGGCCGTCAGGCTGCGGTAAAAGCACATTGTTGCGCATGATCGCCGGCCTGGAGGAAATCTCCGGCGGTGAAATCCTGCTCGACGGACGCGACATCAGCGCCGTTGCGCCACGCGACCGCGACATGGCGATGGTGTTTCAGGATTATGCGCTCTACCCGCATATGACGGTCGCCGAGAACCTTGGCTTTGCCCTGAAAATGCGCGACCTGCCCGCTGGCGACATCGCGCAAAGCGTTGCGGATGTCGCCAAAATGCTCGAACTGGATGCGCTTCTGGAACGCAAGCCTAAGGCGCTTTCAGGCGGGCAGCGCCAGCGCGTCGCGCTCGGCCGCGCCCTCATCCGGGAGCCGGAAGTGTTCCTGTTCGACGAACCCTTGTCGAACCTCGACGCGAAGCTGCGTGTCGGCATGCGCATGGAAATCCGCAAGCTGCAGATGGCGCTGCGCACCACCAGCATCTACGTCACGCACGACCAGATCGAAGCCATGACCATGGCCGATCGCATCGTGGTCCTGAAGCTCGGCGAAGTGCAGCAGATCGGCACGCCGATGGATATCTATGAAAGGCCGGCCAACAGCTTCGTCGGGACTTTCATCGGTTCGCCGCCGATGAGCCTGCTGCCTGCCGAACTGCGCCGGGAAGGCGATGAGGCCTGGCTGGTCTTCGGCAAAGGACAGGAAGTCAAGCTGCCGGCAGCCCGCATGAAGGCTTTGGAGTCCGTCGATCGCGTCGAGGTCGGGTTGCGCTCGGAGCACGTCTCCCTTGTGTCACAGAGGCGCGGCGCTGGAAGCGCTTTCGACTTCTCATCCGACATTGTTCTCGTCGAGGATCACGGCGCGGATTCGATCGCAGTCGTCCTGCTCGGCGGTCGCGAGATCATGGCGAGGGTCAAGCCCGGCGCGGTGCATGTCGGCGACAAGGAGTGTCGGTTCCAACTTGACGTCGATCGCATTCATCTGTTTCATCCCACCACAGGTGCGGCTCTTGTCTGAGCACAGGCCGGGCGAAGTGTTCTGTCTTGGACTGGCGATCCAGGACATTATCATGAGCGTCGCCGAGATACCGGCGCAGCCGGTGAAGATCTACGCAAAGTCGCGCCGCGAAGTCGGCGGTGGACCGGCAGCCAATGCCAGCGTCGCCATCGCGCGGCTTGGCGGAAAGGCGAACTTCGCCGGCCGTCTGGGCGAGGACGCCACTGGCGTCGCGCTTCACCGGGAACTGAACAGCGAGGCTGTCGACACACGCTGGCTCAGGCATTTTGCCGGGCACCGGTCGCCGGGATCGGTCATTCTGGTCGATGGCTCGGGGGAACGGCTGATCGTCGCCTATGCCGATCCCGATCTGCCGGACGATGCCGAATGGCTGGAACCAGAGAACCTCGGCGGCGCCGTCCTTTGCGACCTGTCGTGGCCCAAAGGTGCGCTCAAGACATATAAGGCAGCGCGGTCGCAGGGCATTCCGACAGTGCTCGACGCGGATATCTCGCGGCACGATCGCGATGCAATCGCGCCGCTTGTCGATATTGCAGAATATGTCGTCTTCTCGAGGCCGGGTCTTGCGCAGTTTTCCGGGACGGACGACATCGAAGCCGGGTTGAGGCTCGTTGCCGGACCACAGCACAAGCTGACAGGCGTTACCGATGGCGCAGGTGGTCTCTATTGGCTTTGCGAGGGCAAACTGGCAAACACGCGGCCGCCATCGGTGCATGTGGTCGATACGGTCGGGGCGGGAGACGCGTTTCATGGCGCCTTGGCGCTGGCGTTGTCACATCGCTGGCCGATCGAGAAGGCTATTGCTTTCTCGAATACCGTTGCCGCACTCAAATGTGCGATGCCCGGAGGGCGGGCCGGATTGCCGACCCGGGCCGACATCGTGCGTTTCGACCCTTCGTTCGATCTACCTTGAAGTGTCATTCGACGCGGGTTAGCAGCCGGCCGATCTGGAAAGGGCACCTTTCTTTATCCCGGCGGGCTTGCCAAACGGGGTGTTGCGGCACTACGTCCACTCGCATAGGACCGCCTCGTGAGCGATCCTGTCCTCATGTCAAATTGAACAGGAATCTCATCCGTGGCCAATATAGACGTCAGTTATCCCGATACGCAGCTTTTCATCGATGGCGAATGGCGATCCGGAGTTGAAGGCAAGACCATCCCCGTCCTGGACCCGGCTACGGGCGAGGTTATCGGGAAGATCGCGCATGCCACGAAGGCCGATCTGGACGCGGCCCTTGCTGCAGTCGATCGCGGTTTCAAAGTTTGGAGCGCGACTTCGGCATTCGAGCGTTCCAAGATCATGCGCAAGGCGGCCGATCTTTTGCGCGAGCGGGCCGACAAGATCGCCCGCATCATGACGCGCGAGCAGGGAAAGCCGCTGGCCGAAGCCAAAGGCGAAGTGCTTGCTGGCGCCGACACCATCGACTGGTTCGCGGAAGAAGCTCGCCGCACCTATGGCCAGATCATTCCGGCGCGCACCATTGGCGTGTCGCAGATGGCGATCAAGCTGCCGGTCGGCCCTGTCGCCGCCTTCACGCCGTGGAACTTCCCGATCAACCAGATCGTGCGCAAGCTTTCTGGTGCGCTCGCTGCCGGCTGCTCCATTATCGTCAAGGCGCCGGAAGAAACCCCTGCATCGCCGGCAGAGCTGATCCGCGCTTTCGCCGATGCAGGCGTGCCGAAGGGCGTCATCAATCTCGTCTACGGCGTTCCAGCCGAAATCTCGGAATACCTCATTCCCCATCCGGTCATCCGCAAAATCTCGTTCACCGGCTCGACGCCGATCGGCAAGCATCTGGCGGCACTGGCCGGGCAGCACATGAAGCGCGCGACGATGGAACTCGGCGGCCATGCACCGGCGATCATCTTCGAAGATGCCGATCTCGGCGCAGCGGTAAAGGTCTTGTCAACGTCGAAGTTCCGCAATGCCGGCCAGGTCTGCGTGTCTCCGACGCGCTTCCTCGTGCAGGACGGCGTCTATGACGGGTTCCTGGAAGGCATCACGCAGGCTGCGAAGGCAATTCGTGTCGGCAACGGCCTCGAAGAAGGCACCCAGATGGGACCGCTGGCGAATGAGCGCCGTATTCCCGCGCTGGAAGCTTTGATTGCAGACGCGGTCGCGCAAGGCGCTGAAGTGAAAACCGGCGGACGGCGCATCGGCAACAAGGGCAATTTCTTCGAGCCGACCGTCATCGCCAACGCTCCGAAGAGCGCGCGGATCATGAACGAGGAACCCTTCGGCCCGGTCGCGATCGTCAACCGCTTCTCCACGCTTGATGAAGCGATCGACGAAGCCAACCGGCTGCCTTTTGGTCTGGCGTCCTACGCCTTCACCACATCGGCTGCGACAAGCCAGGCGCTGGGCATGAAGGTCGAAGCCGGCATGACCACGATCAACCATAACGGGCTCGCCCTGCCGGAAGTGCCTTTCGGCGGCACGAAGGACTCAGGCTACGGCACTGAAGGCGGCTCGGAAGCGATCGAAGCCTATCTGACGACGAAATTCGTCTCGCATTTCGCGGCTTGATCGTTAGCAGCGACCAATATCCAGTAATGTAACTGAGCACCCCGGCATCATCGAGAAAGATGCCGGGGTGTTTTGCTGTCAACTCATTGCTTTGCAGCAGCGGGGCTCGAGTCTCGACGGCCGGCGTTCGTCGCGCCGAGGGTCTTCAAAACGGCTTCCTTCAGACGCTCCGTAAACATTTCCACCACGCGGCTTTTGGGTGCCTGCGGCGGGCGTATCGCCAGGTACGAAACAACTATGTCCGGCTTGAAGGGCAGGATGGTGAGTTCGCCGCCGAAGCTCAAAGCACTGATCTCGTCGACGATGCCGACGCCCATGCCCTTCGCGGCCAAAGCGCAGCAATTGGCGATTGACGTCTCGATCGGGGATTTGAAAGTGACTGCGTTCCTTCCGGCTATCTGCTCGAAGCTGATGCGCAACGGTGTCTTGCGGCCCGGAATGATCGCCCGGCAATCCGCCATGTCTTTCACGCTGATGGCTTCGTTTCGCGCCAGCCTGTGATCGGGGGAAAGAACGGCCACGGCTGTCGTCTTCGCGAGCAGTTCGCCAGGGGGTCCCTTGCGCTCGGCACCCCCGAACACGAAACCCACATCATATTGGTGGCTGGCGATCATATCGGTGATGTGATTGGTGCTTTCGGTGTCGAACACGATCGAGATATCCGGCATCTCGCTGGTCAAATCGGGAAGAATTTCATTGGCGCATAGCGGCGACAGGGCCGGCACCGAGCCGATGCGCAGGAAGCTGCCCTTGGCGGTCTTGATGTCGTCGGCGGCGCGTCCGATCTGGTCGAGCCCGAGATAGAGGCGCTCTACCTCACGATAGAGCTTTACCGCCTCGTCGCGCGGCGCGAAGCGACTGCCCTCGCGCTCGAAAAGCTTCAGCTTTACGGCATATTCGAAATCGCGGATCAGCCGGCTGACGGCCGGCTGCGTGATGTTCATGAGCTCTGCGGCCGACGTTATCCCGCCCGCTAGCATCACATTGCGAAAGGCCTCGACCTGCCGGGGATTGATACGCATTTCGGATACTCCAAGGCATAACATTTTGTGATGCAACTAACATCAGATGCGATTTTCTTTCAATCCAGGGAGTCGCTAGGCTCAAAAAATAGGCAAGGCCTGCCGCTTGGATGAGCGCCGGCTGACTGCCTCGGAGGAATTCGGGAGAAGCGTTCGATATGAAGATTTCCACTTTCGCGACTTTTGTCGCAGCGACGATGGCTATGGTGCCCGTCGCCCATGCCGCCGAGCTCAAGGTCGGGCTTGCAGCATCCACGACATCCATGGACCCGCAGTTCTACGTCAACGGTCCCAACAGCGCGATGGCGCGCAACATCTTCGACGGGCTGGTCAATCAGGACGACAAGCAGCAGGTGCAGCCGGCGCTGGCCGAATCTTGGAAGGTCATCGACGACACGACATGGGAATTCAAGCTGCGGCCGAATGTGAAATTCCACGACGGCAGTGATTTTACGGCTGACGATGTCATCGCCTCTATCAAGCGCGTCGCGCTCGCTTCGCAGAACAGCCCGAGTTCGTTCGAAGCCTATGTCAAGGATATCGCCGATGTGACGGCGGTCGATCCCATGACCGTGCGTATCGCCACCAAAGCGCCGACGCCGCTTCTGCCCAACAATCTCAGCCGCATCGCCATGCTGCCGGCCGAACTGGAAAAGACGCCGTCGCAGGATTTGAATTCCGGAAAGGGCGTCATCGGTACTGGCCCGTTCAAATTCGTCTCGTGGGCGCCGGACGACCATGTCACGCTCGAGCGCTTCGATGGCTATTGGGGCGAAACGGCTGCCTGGGACAAGGTCACCTTCCGCGTGTTCAAGAACAGCAGCGCCCGCGTTGCAGCCATCCTGTCGGGCGATGTCGACCTGATCGAAAGCATCCCGACGGCCGATACCCGCAATCTCGAAAAGTCCGAGAAGTTGAGCGTGATTTCGGTTCCCGGCAACCGCATCATGTATCTGCATATGGACCAGGGCCGTGACGTGTCGCCCTTCGCGGTCGGTGCCGACGGCAAGAACCCGCTGCAGAAGGTCGAGGTCCGCAAGGCGATGTCGCTCGCCATCAACCGCGAGGCGCTTGTCGATCGCATCATGGACGGGCAGGGCCTGCCGGCCGGGCAATTGGTGCCTGAGGGCTATTTTGGCCATTCGCCCGATCTGAGCGTCGATCCCTATGATGCGCCGAAGGCCAAGCAGATGCTTGCCGATGCCGGTTACCCGGACGGCTTCAAGCTGACCTTCCATGCAACCAACGACCGCTATCCAAACGATTCCAAGATCGCGCAGGCTATCGGCCAGATGTTCAGTCGCATCGGCATCAAGACCGAGGTCGCGACTTTGCCGGGCAGCGTCTACTTCACCCGCGCCTCGGCGCTGGAGTTCAGCCTGATCATGGGTGGCGCAGCTGTCGAGACCGGCGAAGCTTCGGGCGTACTCGGGCCGCTGCTCGAGACCTATGGCGAGAAGGCCGGGCAAGGCAATCGCGGGCGTTATTCGAACCCGGAATTCGACAAGGCGCTGATCGAGGCTCGCTCGACGCTGGACAATGAAAAGCGTGAAAAGCTGCTCCAGACGGCGATGGATATCGCCATGAAGGACGATGGCGTCATTCCGATTTTCTTCCTGGCCAATACGTGGGCGACGAAGAAAGAGTTCACCTATCAGGGCCGCTCGGATGGCTACACGCTGCCTTACTACGTGAAGCAGGCGAACTGAACCGGTTGTCCTCCCAAGGCAAGCGCGAGGGCTCCATGATGTCTTTCAGCGGTGTATTTCCCTATCTCGTCTCGCCTGTCGATCAGGCCGGCGAGATCAAGGTGAAAGTGCTGTCCGACCTCGTGGAGCACCTCGTAGGGAGTGGCGTCCACGGCCTGACGCCGCTCGGCAGCACGGGAGAATTCGCCTATCTGTCGCGCGATCAGCGCCTCGAAGTTGTGGAGACGGTGGTCGCCGCCAATCGCCGCCGGGTTCCGGTGGTGGCAGGCGTTGCCTCGACGACGGTTCGCGATGCCGTGGAGCAGACCGAGAAAATGGTCGATCTCGGCGTCGATGGCATCCTTGCGATACTGGAAGCCTATTTCCCGATTTCGGATGAGGGCGTCGAGCATTATTTCCGGTCGATCGCTTCAGCCGCCAAGGGCAGGCCGGTGGTGCTCTACACCAATCCGCAGTTCCAGCGCTCGGACCTCAGCCTGCCGGTGATCGAACGGCTGAGCATGGTCGACAACATCGGTTATATCAAGGACGCCTCGACCAATACCGGACGGCTCCTGTCGATCATCGAGCGCACGCGCGGCCGGATGGAGGTGTTTGCCGCTTCCGCCCACATCCCGGCAGCCGTGATGATGATCGGTGGCGTCGGCTGGATGGCGGGGCCTGCCTGCATCGTGCCGAAGCAGAGTCTGGCGCTCTACGGGGCGGCGCGCGCCGGCGACTGGACCAAGGCGATGGAGTTGCAGCGCCCGCTGTGGCGGGTCAACGAGATTTTCGCGAAATACTCCATCGCCGCCTGCATCAAGGCTGCCCTGGAATTGCAGGGGTTCGACGTGGGTGATCCTCTCCCGCCGCAAGCCCCATTGAATGAAAGCGCCCGTGCCGAAGTGGCCGAGGTGCTGCGAAGCGTCGGCGCTCTCTAAAGCCCGTTTCGCTCCAATCGAAGGTAAGTACAGACAAAATGACGGCGACTCCGATCATCATTGATTGCGACCCCGGTATCGACGACGCGATCGCGATCCTGACGGCATTCGTTTCGCCGGAGCTTGAAATACTCGGCATCACGCCGGTTTGCGGCAACCAGCCGCTTGAGCGTACGGTCAGGAATGCGCTCCAGATTTGCGAACTCGGCCACAGAGCGGACGTGCCCATTTTTGCCGGCTGTTTCCGCCCGCTGTTTCGCGATCCTATCTACGGCCAGTTTCACGGCGAGAGCGGCCTCGGCAACACGGTTCTGCCCGGGCCAGCCAAGAAGATCGAGGAAAAGAGTGCGGTTGATTTCCTGATCGAGAGCTGCGAAGCGGCGGCGAAAAGCGGCAGGAAGATCACGCTGTGCACGCTCGGGCCGCTGACGAATGTCGCCGTCGCGCTCAGGATGAAGCCGGCCATCGCCGAAGGCATCGAACGTATCGTGATGATGGGCGGTGCCTTTCGCGAAGCCGGAAACCGGACGATCACTTCGGAATTCAACATCCTCGCCGACCCTCACGCCGCCCATATCGTGTTCTCGACCGATATTCCCATCGTTGCACTGTCGCTCGATGCGACGCATCAGGTCATCCTGACACCGGAGCATGCAGAAAAATTCAGCGGCTCCGCCGGCCGCCTCGCCAAGCCGCTCAGTGAGATGATGGCTTTCTGGGATCGCAACGACGTGCGCCGCTACGGCTCGCGTGGCGGTCCGCTGCACGACCCTCTGGTCATCGCCTATGTGCTGGCGCCGCAGCTCTTCGAAACGCAGACGGCGCGGGTTTTCGTGGAGCATGAAAGCGAGCTCTGCATGGGCCAGACCATCGCCGACTGGTATGGCAAGTCCGGCAAGAATCCCAATGTCGAGATTGTCACCAAGGTCGATGCTAAGGGTGTCTACGACCTCTTCCTCGACCGCTTGTCGCGTTACGCATTGGAGGAAGTGCGTTGAGCCCGCATCGCATCATCATCGACACCGATCCGGGCGTAGACGACGCCATCGCGATCTTGCTTGCGCTGGCCTCTCCCGAGATCGAACTTTTGGGCATTTCGGTCGTTGCAGGTAATGTACCGCTTGAAGCTACGGTCTCAAACGCCTGCAAGATCATATCCTTGTCGGGATGTGTTGACGTGCCGATCTACGCCGGCGCGCCCGGGCCGCTGGTTCGCGAACAGGTGTATGGCAAGTACGCTCACATAGGTGCTTTCAGCGATACGCTAGTGCCACCGGCCAGTGTCCGCCCGCAGGAAGAGCATGCGGTCGATTTTCTCGTCCGCATGACACGGCAGGCCGCCGCCGACAACGATCCCATCGTCATCTGCGCCATCGGCCCGATGACCAATCTTGCGCTGGCGCTTGTGCAGCATCCCGATGTCGCGCGCGGCATTCGGCAGGTCGTGTCGATGGGTGGCGCATTCACAGCCCTTGGCCACAGGACGCCATGGGCCGAATACAACATCTATGCCGATCCGCACGCCGCGCAGATTGTTTACGCGTCCGGCGTTCCCGTCGTGGTGATGCCGCTCGACATGACGTTTCAGGCGCTGATCACCGAGAAAAACATAGCCGCTATTGGGGAAAACGCCGGAGCCGCCGGCGCGGCTATTGCCGGTCTCCTGCGCACCTTCGACCGCAGCGACATGCAGCGGTTCGGCAGGCCGGGCGGACCCGTTCACGATGCGACGACGATAGCCTGGCTGCTTGAACCGGAAATATTCGAGGGCAGGGCGGCAAGTGTCGGCGCGCAGGTGTCGGGAAAAACTGCCGGCTATACCTATGCCGATTTTTACGGCAAGACCGGACTGCCGATGAATGCCACGGTCATGAACGGTGTCGACGAGGCCCGTTTCCTCGAAATGCTGGAGGAGCGCCTCAGCATCTATGGGCGCGGGCGTTGAAAGAGGTGAGCGGATGACGTCCTATCTTCTCAGCCGCACACTCCAGACGGTCCTGACATTGCTCGTGATGTCGGTGCTGGTGTTCGTCGGCGTCTATATGGTCGGCAACCCGGTCGATCTTCTGCTCAGCACGACGGCTACCCCGGCCGAGCGGCTGCAAGTCATCCAGTCCTTCGGTCTCGATCAACCGGTGTGGGAGCAGTACTGGACCTTCCTCACCCACGCTCTTTCCGGCGATCTCGGCAATTCTTTCGTCTTCAACCAGCCGGCGCTGACGCTGATCCTGCAAAGGATGCCGGCGACGCTCGAACTGGCCTTCGTCGCGCTGTTAATGGCGCTGGTCATCGGCATTCCGCTCGGCGTCTATGCCGGGCTCAAGCCGAAGGCGTTGGTGTCGAAGTCGATCATGACCTTCTCGATCCTCGGCTTCAGCCTGCCGACCTTCTGGATCGGCCTGGTGATGATCCTGGTGTTTTCCGTCAAGCTCGGTTGGCTGCCGGCGTCCGGACGCGGTGAGACCGTCGATCTCTTCGGCGTCCCGGTGAGTTTCCTGACACTTGATGGGCTTTCGCATCTTGCGTTGCCGGCGTTCAATCTCGCCTTGTTCAAGATATCGCTGATCATCAGGCTCACCCGCGCCGGCGTCATGGAATGCCTTCAGCTCGATTTCGTGCGCTTCGCCCGCGCCAAAGGCCTTTCCGAAACGCGCATCGTACTGGTTCACGTTTTGAAGAACACACTGATCCCGCTCATCACGGTCATTGGTCTGGAGCTTGGATCGCTGATCGCGTTTGCCGTCGTTACCGAAACCATCTTTGCATGGCCCGGCATGGGCAAGCTTATCATCGATGCCATCAGCGTTCTCGATCGCCCGGTCATCCTCGCCTATCTGATGATCACCGTCGTCATGTTCAGCATCATCAACCTCGCCGTCGACATCCTCTATTCGATCGTCGATCCGCGTGTTCGCCTTGAGGGAGATTCCTGATGAGCAACGACGCGAATCCCGGCAACTCCGTCCATTCGCGAGACGGCGCTGACGCGGAACGGGCATCCCGCTCTCCGTTCCGCGCCACACTGGGCGCTCTGTTGCGCGACAGGCTAGCGCTGACCGGCATCATCATCGTGACGCTGCTGGTGCTGGCCGCGCTGTTTGCGCCGCTGATCGCGCCGCAGAACCCTTATGATCTGGCGCAGCTCGATATCATGGACAACCGCCTGCCGCCGGGCTCGGAAAGCATGAGCGGCCTGTACTACCTGATCGGCACCGATGACCAGGGCCGCGACCTGTTCAGCGCCATCCTCTACGGCCTGCGCACCTCCATCATCGTCGGCATATCGAGTGCGGCCATCGCACTGGTGATCGGCGCCTCGCTCGGCCTGCTCAGCGCTTACGCCGGCGGCAAGACCGACGCGATCCTGATGCGCATCGTCGATATCCAGCTGAGCTTCCCGGCGATCCTGATCGCGCTGATCTTCCTCGCCATTCTGGGGCAGGGGGTCGACAAGATCATCCTGGCGCTGGTGATCACGCAGTGGGCCTATTATGCCCGCACCATTCGCGGCTCGGCGCTGGTCGAGCGGCGGCGCAGCTATGTCGATGCGGCACGCTCGATGGCGCTGCCGGACCGGAGCATCCTGTTCAGGCATATTCTGCCCAACTGCCTGCCGCCGCTGATCGTGGTGGCCACCATGCGCGTCGCCTATGCGATCATGCTGGAGGCGACGCTGTCCTTCCTCGGCATCGGGCTGCCGGTCACCGAGCCCTCGCTGGGCCTGCTGATCTCCAACGGCTTCGAATACCTTCTGTCGGGCGATTACTGGATCAGCTTCTTTCCCGGCCTAGCGCTGCTTCTGCTCATCGTCGGCATCAACCTGATCGGCGACGCGCTGCGCGATATCCTCAACCCCAGGCGGGAGGGCTGAGCCATGACATCTCCGGTTCTTTCTGTTTCCAACCTCAACACGTCCTTCCTCGTCGACGGCAAATGGATGGATGTCGTGCGCGACGTGTCCTTCGACATCGGTGCGAAGGAAACGGTTGCCGTCGTCGGCGAATCCGGTTCGGGCAAGAGCGTGACCGCGCTGTCGATCATGCGGCTCCTGTCGGAAAACAATGCCCGTCTCAAGGGAGAGATCAATTTCGGAGGGCAGAACCTGCTGGATATTTCCCAGCAGGACATGCAGAAAGTCCGCGGCAACCGCATCGGCATGATCTTTCAGGAGCCGATGACGAGCCTCAACCCGGTTCTGAAAATCGGCAAGCAGATAACGGAAGTGCTGGTGCGCCATCGCGGCATGACGCAAGCCACCGCCAGGGCCGAGGCGATCCGGCTTCTCGACAAGGTGCGTATTCCGGCCGCCAGATCGCGCCTGGACGAATATCCGCTGAGTTTCTCCGGCGGCATGCGCCAGCGCGTCGTCATCGCCATCGCGCTGGCATGCAGCCCGCAGCTTCTGATCGCCGACGAGCCGACGACCGCGCTCGATGTGACGATCCAGGCGCAGATCCTCGAACTGATCAAGGTGCTGCAGGAAGAGGAGGGCATGTCGGTCCTCTTCATCACCCATGACATGGGCGTCGTGGCTGAAATTTCGGACCGCACCGTGGTCATGTATCGCGGCGAAGCGGTCGAGACCGGCACGACGCAGGAGATCTTCCAGCACGCCAAGCATCCTTATACGCGGGCACTTCTTTCGGCCGTGCCGAAGCTCGGTTCGATGGCCGGCACGGTCCAGCCAAAGCGTTTTCCGATCGTCGACATGAAGACGGGCGAGGCTGCATCCGTGGCAGACACCGCCGATACGGTCGAACATGATAAGACCCCGATCCTGGAGGTGAAGAACCTCGTCACCCGTTTCGACATCAAGTCCGGTTTCTTCGGCCGGGTGTCGGGCCGGGTGCATGCGGTGGAGAACGTCTCCTTCGATCTGCGCGAAGGCGAGACGCTGTCATTGGTCGGCGAATCCGGTTGCGGCAAGTCTACGACCGGCCGGTCCATCATGCGCCTGACGGAAGCCAAAAGCGGTTCCATCACCGTCGGCGGCAAGGATGTGCGCCACGCCGGAAAATCATCGCTGCTGGACATCCGCAAGCATATGCAGATGATCTTTCAGGACCCGTTCGAAAGCCTCAATCCGCGCATGCGTGTGGGCGAGGCGATTGCCGAGCCGATCGTCACCCACGGCCTTGCCGCGCGAGGCGAAGTCCGCAAGCGCGTGGCCGATCTTCTCACCCGCGTTGGCCTGTCACCGAGCATGGCCGATCGCTTTCCGCACGAGTTTTCGGGCGGCCAGCGCCAGCGGGTCTGCATCGCGCGGGCGCTCGCCCTGGAGCCGAGATTCATCGTCGCCGACGAATCCGTCTCCGCGCTCGACGTTTCGGTGAAGGCGCAGGTCATCAACCTGATGCTCGATCTTCAGGAGCGCTTCAAGCTTGCCTATCTCTTCATCTCGCATGACATGGCCGTGGTGGAGCGCATCAGCCATCGCGTCGCGGTGATGTATCTGGGCGAGATCGTGGAGATCGGCTCGCGTGCCTCGGTGTTCGAGAATCCGCAGCATCCCTATACGAAAAAGCTGATGGAAGCTGTTCCGGTGCCCGATCCCGCGCGGCGGCAGATCCGGCGCATTTCCAACGATGAAATCAGGAGCCCGGTGCGCGCGCCGGATTTCGTAGCGCCGGTACGCAAATACGACGAGGTTTCAGCGGGTCATTTCGTGCAGGTGCAGTAGGGCTAGGCGTAGTCCTACCTGGCTTCGCCGTTGAACAGGCGGTCGAGGATCAGACCTTCGAGGCGGGCGAGTTCGGAGGTGCCGTGGCGACGCGGCCTTGGCAGAGGGATGTCGAGATCAAGCACGATTCTGCCCTCGTCTATGACCACCACACGATCAGCCAGCGCCACTGCCTCGGCGACATCATGCGTGACCAGAACGGCGGTAAATTTCTGGCTGAGCCAGATGCGTTCCAGCAGTTGCTGCATCTCGATGCGGGTGAGAGCATCGAGCGCACCCAGTGGCTCGTCGAGCGCCAGGATGAGTGGCTGCCCGACGAGAGCCCGAGCCAGCGCCACGCGCTGCTTCTGGCCGCCTGACAGAACCGATGGCCATTCGCCGGCGCGATCGGCGAGGCCAACCTCCCTTAGAATCTCCAGCGAGCGATCGCGTGCCTGCCTGCCCTTGGCAATACCGGTCAAGCCGACCGCGACATTGTCCACTACGCGCGCCCAGGGCAACAGCCTCGGTTCCTGGAACATGATGCGCGTACGGCTGTGATCGGTCTTGCCTGCATCGTGGGCCAACTGGCCGGAGGTCGGACGATCCAGCCCGGCGAGCAGCCGGAGCAACGTGCTCTTGCCGCAGCCACTCTTGCCGATGACGGCCAGAAACTGACCCTCGCGAACCTCGAGATCGATGCCTTCGAGAACCGTCTTGTCGCCAAACTTCTTGCCGACATTCCTGAACGAGAAGGCGACCGGTGTTTGCGGTCGGCGTGGCGCGCGTTCCAGCGGGACACTTTTGAAAGCGCGGCGGGCCGTGATCGTTGCTGCGGTCATTGTCTCACCTCACGCTCTCTGGAAGGCGGGATGCCATTGCAGTGAAAGCCGTTCCAGCAAGCGTGCAAGACTGTCCGCGAGCTTGCCGAGAAGGGCGTAGATCAGGATCGAAAGCACGACGACATCGATCAGCAGGAATTCACGCGCCTGCATGGCCATGTAGCCAAGACCGGACGAGGCCGAGATCGTTTCCGCCACGATCAGCGTCAGCCACATGATGCCGAGCGCATAGCGCAATCCGACAAAGATCGCCGGTAGCGCTCCCGGCAGGATGACACGCAGGAAAAGCTGCGTGCGCGACATGCCATAGATGCGGCCCATTTCGACAAGCTGCGGATCGACGGTCTGGATGCCGAGCAGCGTGTTTACATAGATTGGGAAGAAGACGCCGAGGGCGACGAGAAACAGCTTTGCCTCCTCGTCGATGCCGAACCACAGGATTACCAGCGGGATCAGCGCCAGATGCGGTATGTTGCGGATCATCTGCAGCGTCGTGTCGGTCAGCCCGCGGCTGAGTGCTGAAAGACCGTTGGCAAGCCCGAGCGCAAAGCCGATCGCACCGCCGACGACAAAGCCACTCAGGGCTCGAGCAGTGCTAACCCAGATATTTTCGAGAAGCTCTCCCGATTTGAGCAACCGCCAGAAGGCTTCTGCTACCGCGCTGGGTGCTGGCAGGACATTGGTTGCGATGAGCCCCGCCCGCGAAGCCAGTTCCCAGACCACCAGAATGACTGCGGGCAGAATCCAGCCGGCGCTTTCGTGGCCGATATTGGCGAGTGTCTTTCTCATGAGGAGGCCTGCAGGCGTTCCGCGCCGTGGAAGCCGACCGAAAACTCGTTGGCGATGTCTTCCCGTGGCTTGATGCGGCGAGAACCGATGCCGAATTTCGGGAACAGCAGTTCGGCGACGCGATAGGCCTCCTCGAGATGCGGATAGCCGGAGCCGATGACCGTATCGATACCGATATCCTGGTATTCGCGGATGCGGTCGGCAACCTGATCGGGCGTACCGACGAGTGCCGTGCCGGCGCCACCGCGCACGAGCCCGACGCCTGCCCAGAGATTTGGGCCGACAAGCAGGCGGTCGCGCCTGCCACCATGCAGTTCGGCCATGCGCCGCTGCCCGACGGAGTCCATTTCCTTCAGGAACCTCGCCTGCGCGTTCTCGATCTGAGCATCGGTAATGCGGCTGATCAGGCGATCGGCCGCCGCCCACGCCTCTTCCTCGGTTTCACGGACAATGAAATGCAGACGGATGCCGAAACGAAGCTTGCGCCCTTTCAGCGCTGCCTTGCGACGCGCGCTTGCGATCTTTTCCGCGACAAGCGCCGGCGGTTCGCCCCAGGTCAGATACATATCGACCTGTTCGGCTGCCAGATCCTGACCGGCGTCGGAAGAGCCGCCGAAATAGAGCGGCGGCCGCTCTTGAACCGGCAGGAGGTCGAGGCGGCCGTTCTCGACGCGATAATATTTGCCATCGAAATTGACCTGCTCGCCGGAGACCAGAGCACGCCATATCTTCAGGAATTCATCCGCCTGCGCATAGCGCTCGTCATGCGGCAGGAAGACGCCGTCGCCGGCCAGTTCGGTCGGATTGCCGCCGACCACGACGTTGAGGAGCAAACGCCCATTGCTGAGACGGTCCAGCGCTGCCGTCTGGCGCGCGGCGAAGACGGGCGAGACCACGCCCGGACGCAGCGCGACCAGATATTTCAGCCGCTCGGTATGGGCGGCGAGGCCAGTCGCGGTTATCCAGGAATCCTCGCAGCTCTGGCCTGTGGGCAGCAACACGCCGGGGAAGCCGAGGCGGTCCACCGCTTGCGCGATCTCCTTGAAATACCCGAATTCCGGCGGCCGCTGCTGCTGCTCGGAACCGAGGTAACTTCCGTCGCCATGCGTTGGAATGAACCAGAAGAAATCAAACGGCTTTTCGGAAATGATCGGATTGACGGTCATCGGTTGATCTCCTCGCTATAGGCATCGCAGTCAGTTTGACGGGGCGGACCAAACGATATCCCGAACCTTGATCGCGTTCGGGATCAGCTTGAGGTCGTAGAACGTGTCGGCGATCGATTGCTGTTGGGCAATCACTTCATCGGACAGGGCACGAACCTCTATCTTGTAGCGATCGGTGGCAGCTTTCTGGGCGGCAAGCTCTATGCCTGTCGCTTCAGCCGATATTTTCGCCAACTCGTGGCGATTTTCGGACGCCCATTTGGCGACGCCTGACAATTCCTCGACTGCTGCCTTCAGCACATTGGGATGGCGCTCGGCAAAATCCTTGTTGGCGAGATAGAAAGAGTTGCTGTCCAGTCCGTCCGCAGTCGTGACGAGCGCGTGCGCATTGTGCTTGATCTCGGCGATGGCGAAATATGGATCCCACACCGCCCACGCATCGACGCTGCCGGTCGTGAACGCTGCGACCGCGTCGGCAGGGCTCAGGAATGCGGGTACGATGTCGGAATAGGCGAGCCCGCCTTTCTTCAGCGCCTGAACGGTGAAATTATGCGAGCTCGATCCCTTGCCGAAGGCAACCTTCTTGCCCTTGAGATCTGCCACCGATTTTATTGGCGAGTCCTTCGGGACAAGGATCGCATTTTGAACGGCGGGCGAGCTTGCCGCATAGACGAGTCCGGCTCCGGCCGATTGGGCCAGAATTGGCGGCGTATCGCCGGTTACACCGAAATCAATGGCTCCGGCGCCAAGTGCTTCCAGCAGCGGCGGCCCGAACTGGAACTCCACCCAGCGCACACTATCGACGCCAAGCGACTTCAGCCGCTGTTCGAACACCTGTTTCTGGCGCGCGACCACGAGCAGGCTGCTGCTTTTCTGGTAACCGATCCTGAATTCGCCGGGGGCGTCTTCGGCGCGAGCATTGCCGAGCGAGAGCGCTCCGGTGAGCAAGGCAGCACCCATCAGGCCTGACAGGAAATGACGTCGTTTGAGCATCTGACTGTCCTCTTGAAGGTCCAAATTGATTGACGAAGCTGCTGCTCGACGCCTCAGTTCGCCGGCGGCGTCCAGACCGCGTCGCTGATCTTGATCGCATTCGGTATGAGGCCGAGTTTGAAGAAGCGATCGGCCGTCGCCTGCTGATTGGCGATGATCTGGTCGCTCAGCGGAAAGATGCCAAATTCGCTTCGGTTTGCAGCAAGCGTCTGGGCATCCAGCGGCACACCGGTCACTTCATGGAGTGCGGCTGCCACCTTGTCGCGATTGCCGGCGGCCCATTTGGCGGCCACTTCGAGCGCGCTGATCGTCGACGTGACGACATCAGGATGCTCGTCGGCGAAAGTCTTGTTGGCGATGAAATAGGTGTTCACGTTGAGCACGTCGCTCGACCGCGCCAGGATGCGAGGCTGGTAGCGGGTTTCGGCGATGGCGAAGAATGGATCCCAGACGGACCATGCGTCGATCTTGTCGCTGGCGAAGGCTGCCGCCGCATCGGCTGGGCTCAGATAGACCGGCTGAATATCGGAAAAGGCGACGCCGGCCTTTTCAAGGGCCGCAACAAGCAGATTATGCGCGCTGGTGCCTTTGCCGACACCGACTTTCTTGCCTTTCAGGTCGGCGATCGACTGGACCGGCGAATCCGGTTTGACGAAAATCGCCTCACCCTTGCCATTGGAGGGCAAAGCGGCGGCGTAGACGATCGCAGAGCCTGCCGATTGGCCGAAGATCGGCGGCGCGTCGCCAACCCAGCCGACATTGATTGAGCCGACATTGAGCGCTTCGACAAGCGGCGGCCCAGCGGTGAATTCGACCCACGAAACGCTGATGCCCTTGGACTCCAGCGCCTTTTCGATGAGGCCTTGCTGCCGCGCGATCACCGGCAGGCCGGTCTTCTGATAGCCGATCTTGAGTTCTTTCAGCTCGGCAGCCGATGCGCCGAATGCGGCGAACGCACTTGCGGCAAGGAGTGCCGCGCCGAATAGACGTCTTGTGATGGCCATCATGAACCCCTCTCGATATCGCCTTTTCCAGGCGCGTTCCGGCTCCCGTCACGCAGGAGGAGAGGTCATGCTAAGTATTCTAGAAAATCTATAGAGTTAAATTATTTCAAAAATGAAGCGGAATGCGAAACCCCTTTCCGAAAAGGGCTTCAAACGCGCGCAATCTGGTAGAAACCTTCCGGAAAGAGGCTCCCGGAAGGATAGTTTTCCGACCTCGCGACAGCGATCAGGCCGCGCTGGCGCGGGCTGCTGCCAAGAACGCAAGCTTGGCGGGAGTGGCCAGGAGCCTGGAGCGTTCGAGGCGCTCGGGCGTGTAGTGGTGTTCGACATCGAGACAATTGACCGTGCCGAGCAGTTCGCCGGCAATCACCACCGGCATGTTGATGACCGATCCGCAGCCCAGCGACCAGATGGTCTCGTGATCGGGAAAAACCGTCGCGATGTCGGCGATGGTGTTGGCGACGAAGGTTTCGCGCGCCTTGTGGACGACATTGAACCAGCGATTGTACTGGACTGGCTTGGTGCCCGAGGCGGGATAGCTCTTCGGGTCCGACGTGTAGGCGCGGCGCGCCAACTCGTTCTTCATGTCCACAGTCATGACGGTGAAGAGCTTGGCGCCGACGATCTTCCGCGACAATGCCTGAAGCGCCAGCCATGGCGCATTCGCTCCCTTACCGCCGGCGATAGCCGCGTCGAATTCGGCGAGCGCCGCCATGATTTCTTCGTTCGTCATGTCAAAGTCCTTGCAGTTGGGGAGGGGTCAGGCGGCGTGGGTGGCACTGATTTCCATCAGCTCACGCGAATAGGCTTCCCTAAGTGCGCCCTGCTTGAGGTCGGCGACATCGGCGATCTCGACGATCCGGCCCTGGCGCATCACGGCCAGCCGGTCGCAGAGGAACGAGACCACAGGTAGATTGTGGGTCACCATCAGGAAGGTGAGGTTCTGCTCGCGGCGCAGGCGCTTGAGCAGGTTCAGGATTTCGGCCTGCACCGAAACGTCGAGCGCCGAAGTGGGCTCGTCGAGCAGCAGGATCTTCGGTTCCAGCATGAGGGCGCGTGCGATCGCCACGCGCTGGCGCTGGCCACCGGAAAGCTGGTGCGGAAAGCGGAAACGGAATTTCCGGTCGAGCCCGACCGAGGCCATGACCGCTTCGACGCGTTCGTTCTGGCTGCCGATGCCGTGGATGGTAAGCGGTTCGCTCAGCGTCGCATCGATCGTCTTGCGCGGATGCAGCGAGCCATAGGGATCCTGGAACACCATCTGGCAGAGACGCGCGAAATGCCGGTCGATGCCATGGCTGCGCGACTTGCCGAAAGCGGTGATCGAGCCTGTCCATTCGGGTGCAAGTCCAGCAATTGCTTTCAAGATCGTCGACTTGCCCGAGCCGCTTTCGCCGACCAGCGCAAAGCTCTCGCCTTCCGCAATGTCGAGGCTGACGCCATGTGTGATGGGCGTCTCACCATAGGAGATGTCGAGGTTGTTCAGGGAAAGCGCGGTCATGAATTGGCCCATGCGCTGCGGTCGAGCACGGGCAGCTCGTCGCGTGTTTCGTCAAGGCGGGGGATAGCGGCGAGCAGTCCGCGCGTATAGGGATGCGTGGCGTTGCGCAATTCGCCGGCCTCGCATTCCTCGACCACGCGGCCGGTGTTCATTACCAGGATGCGGTCGCAATAGCTGGAGACGAGGTTGAGGTCGTGGCTGATGAAGATCAGCCCCATGCCCTTGCGCTTCACCAGTTCGTCGATGATGTCGAGCACCTGCGCCTGCACGGAAACGTCGAGCGCCGAGGTCGGCTCGTCGGCGATCAGCAGATCGGGCTCGGGGATCAGCATCATGGCAATCATGACGCGCTGGCCCATGCCGCCGGAAACCTCGTGCGGATAGAGCTTCGCAACGCGTTCGGGATCGTCGATGCGCACCGATTCCAGCATGGCTTTCACGCGCTGGCCGACCTCGCGGCGCGGCAGTCGCTGGTGGGTCAGTAGCGCCTCGGCGATCTGTTCGCCGATGGTCATGACCGGGTTGAGCGAGAATTTCGGGTCCTGCATAACCATGGAAATGCGCGCGCCACGAATAGCGCGCATCTGCTTTTCCGATTGGGCAAGCAGATCGATGCCGTCGAATGCGAGCCTGTCGGCGCTGACGGTCCCGGGCGCGCGGATGAGCTTCAGGATCGAACGGCCGGTCATCGACTTGCCGGAACCGCTTTCCCCGACGATGCCCAGCCGCTCGCGGCCGAGCGTGAAGGAAACGCTGCGCACGACGTCGATGTCTCCGCGCGGCGTTGGGAAGGTGACGCGCAGGTTGTCAACTTCAAGAAGCGGCGTATTCAATGCTGCTCTCCGCTCTTGGGGTCGAGAACATCGCGCAACCCGTCGCCGAGGAAACAGAAGCCGAGGCTGACGATGATGATGGCAAAACCCGGCATGGTGGCGACCCACCACTGGTCGAGAATGAAGGAGCGCCCGCGCGCGATCATCGCGCCCCATTCGGGCAAAGGCGGCTGCGCGCCGAGGCCGATGAAGCCGAGGCCGGCGGCTGTCAGGATGATGCCGGCCATGTCGAGCGTGACGCGCACGATCATCGAGGAGGTGCAGAGCGGCAGCACATGGCCGAGGATGACCCTCATGGCCGACGCGCCCTGCAATCTTATGGCTGCGATGAATTCGGAGTTCTTGAAGGTCAGCGTCTCGGCACGCGCGATGCGGGCGTAGCCGGGCCACGAAGTGATGGCGATGGCGATGATGGCGTTTTCGATGCCGGGCCCAAGCGCTGCAACGAGCGCCAGCGCGAGGATGAGCTTGGGCATGGACAGGAAGACATCGGTGATGCCCATCAGGATGCGGTCTGTCCAGCCACCGAAATAGCCGGCTACTGCCCCGATGATCAGTCCGGCAGGAGCCGCGAGTATGGCGACCATGGCGACGATGACGAGCGTGATGCGCGCACCGTAGACGACGCGCGACCAGATATCGCGGCCGAGTTCGTCGGTGCCCATCCAGTTGGCTGCACCCGGTGCGAGCAGGCGCTGCGTCAGATCCTGCTTGAGCGGGCCATGCGTGGCGATGAAAGGCGCAAAGATCGCGGTCAGAATCAGCACGAGGATGATCGCAGCCCCCACCACCGCGAGCGGATTGCGGGACAGGGCACCGGTGATGCGCCAGGCGCGGCCGAGCCGGGCCTGCAGGCGCGACGAGGGGCTGTCGTCGATCAGCCAGGCGCGAACGGTAGTGGTCATTGCCGGGCCTTCTAGCGCGCGCGGGGATCGAGGACGCGGTAGAGCACGTCCGAAATCTTGTTGATGCCGATGAAAACCGCGCCGATGACCAAGGTGGCACCGAGGACCGCATTCATGTCGGCGTTGAGCAGGGCGGTGGTGAGATAGTTGCCGATACCCGGCCATGAGAAGATCGTCTCGATCATCACCGAACCTTCGAGCAGTCCGGCATAGGACAGGCCAATCACCGTAATCAGCGGCACGAGGATCGGTCGAAAAGCATGACGCCAGATGACGAGCCGTTCCGATACGCCCTTCACCCGCGCCGTCGTCACATATTCCTGCGCCAGCTGGTCGAGCATAAAGGAGCGGGTCATGCGCGCGATATAGGCGAGGCTGAAGAAGCCGAGCACTGAGGCCGGAAGGGCAAGATGCCAGATAGCGTTGAAGAAGATTTCGGTCTCACCCGCGATCAGGCTGTCGATGAGCAGCAGGCCGGTCACCGGCGGCACCAGCCCGTCATAGAAAATGTCGAGCCGGCCGGGGCCGCCGACCCATTTCAGCCGCGCATAGAACAGCGCCAGGCCGACCAGCCCGAGCCAGAAGGCGGGGATAGCATAGCCTAGCAGGCCGACGACGCGGATGATCTGGTCGACGGCACTTCCTTGCCGGCTCGCGGCATAGACACCCATCGGCACGCCGAGCAGCACGCCGATGATGATGCCGAGCGTCGCCATCTCCAGCGTCGCGGGAAAGACGCGCTTCAAATCGTCGGCGACAAGCTTGCCGGTTGAAACCGATGTGCCGAGATCGCCGGTCAGCACATTGGCGACGTAGTGGAAGAACTGCACCACCAGCGGCTGGTCGAGCCCCATCTGCAGGCGTGCGGCCTCGTAGACAGCGCGCGGCGCGCGATCGCCGACAACAGCTAGAACCGGATCGATCGGGACCACGCGGCCGATGAAGAAGGTGATGGCAAGGAGGCCGAGAAACGTAAATGCGACGGTGACGATGAAGCCTGCAAGCCCCAGCAGCAAGCGGACGCCCGGATTTTTGCCGAACGCTTTCGGCTTGCCGGAAGCTGTGGCGATTGATGCGGTATCCGGTTCGAATGCCACGCTCTGCGTTATCCCATTGCTGTCGACTGATTGCGCCGGATCGAGTTGATCCGCGCTACTGTCCCGATTGCAAACCAAAGTGCCCGCGATCCGGCAGAGTGGTATTTACTTTGCCTGCGGGTTCTCGAAAATTCCGCTTGGACTATACAGAGAATTTTGCTTAGATCAAAAAAATTTTGGTGGGAGAAAAATCGCGGTGTCATCTGCACCCGGCAAGTCTGCGGCGTCCGCACAACCGAAAGTCGGCGCGCTCATCCGCGCCCGGCGACGGCAATTGCAGATGACCTTGCAGGAACTTTGCGATGCCGCCGGCATCTCCGTCGGCTATCTCAGCCAGGTCGAGCGGGACCACGCCACGCCGTCTCTCGGCACGCTCGCGCAGATCGCGCGCAGCCTCGATGTCGGGGTCGATTATTTCATTGCTACGCCCAGCATGGAGGATGGACTGACCCGCGCCGGGGAACGCAACAGGTTTTCCGTCGACGGCTCCTCGATCGTCTATGAGCGCATCGCCGCCGATTTCACCGGCAATGTGCTTTCGTCCTTCATCCTTCATGTGCCGCCGGGCTATAAATCCGAGACGGTAAGCCATGAGGGTGAGGAAATCCTCTACCTTCTCGAAGGCTCGATCACCCAGCGCCTCGATGGCGAGGAAATGGCCCTGTCTGCTGGGGACAGCCTGCATTTCCGCGGCAATCGTCCGCATTCCTGGTCGAATGACACGAAGGAAACTGCGCGCCTGCTCTGGACCGGCACCTTGCCGATGTTCAGATCGCGCGCCGAGCGCCCGGCCCTGCGCAGTTCAAGGGCCGACGAGAAAATAACGGGAACCAAGCTCACTAAGGAGAGACCATGATGAAGCTGTTCAAGGCCGCGTTGCTCGCGGCCGCGCTGGCGCTGCCGATCACGGCGGGCGCAACCTACGCGGCGACGCCGGAAACCGCGCTGGTGGTGGCGCAGAATATCGACGATATCGTCAGCATCGATCCGGCCGAGGCCTACGAATTCTCGTCGGGTGAATATGTCACCCAGACCTATGATCGCCTGGTGCAGTATGATGCGCCGGACGTGAAGACGCTGGCGCCGGGTCTCGCCACCGAATGGACCGCCGACGACGCCAGCAAGACCATTACCTTCACCTTGCGCGACGGCGTCAAGTTCACCTCAGGCAATCCGCTGCGCGCCGAAGACGTGGTCTATTCCTTCAAGCGTGTCGTTGTGCTCAACAAGGCGCCGGCCTTCATCCTGAGCCAGCTCGGCTGGACGCCGGAAAACATCGATACAATGGTCAAGGCCGACGGCAACAAGGTTGTCGTCAAATATGATGGCGATTTCTCTTCCGCCTTCGTGCTCAACGTGCTGGCCGCCCGTCCGGGCTCAGTGGTCGATGCCGTAACCGTGCAAGCCAACGAGACCAATGGCGACATGGGCAATGCCTGGCTGAAGGCGAATTCGGCCGGGACCGGTCCCTTCGTGCTGAAGGCTTTCCGCCCGGCAGAGATCATCAATCTCACGGCTAATCCGGATTATTTTGGCGGTGCGCCGGCGATGAAGACGGTCATCATTCGCCACGTTGCGGAGGCCGCCACCCAGCAGTTGCTGCTTGAGTCCGGCGACGTCGATATGGCCAAGAACCTGACCCCGGACCAGATCGCTACGCTTGCCGGCAAGGATACCGTCAAGGTCGAAACCTATCCGCAGGCAGCCGTGCACTTTCTCTCCTTCAACCAGAAGGACGAAGCTCTCACGAACCCCGCGATCTGGGAAGCTGCGCGCTATCTCGTCGACTACAAGGGCATGACCGACAGCTTCCTCAAGGGCCAGATGCAAATCCATCAGGCGTTCTGGCCGTCGGGCTTCCCGGGTTCGCTGGACGAAACGCCCTACAGCCACGATCCCGAAAAGGCCAAGAAGATATTGGCCGATGCCGGCGTGAAGACGCCGCTGAAGGTGACGCTGGACGTCATCAACTCGACGCCGTTCACCGACATGGCGCAGTCGTTGCAGGCAGGCTTTGCCGAGGCCGGCATCAACTTCGACATCATCCCCGGCACGGGCTCGCAGGTCATCACCAAGTACCGCGCCCGCACACATGAGGCTATGCTGCTTTACTGGGGCCCGGACTTCATGGACCCGGATTCCAACGCCAAGGCCTTCGCCTATAACGAGGACAATTCGGACGGCAACTACCAGTCGACCACGACCTGGCGTAACGGCTGGGCTGTGCCGGCCGAGCTGAACGCCGAGACCAAAGCAGCACGCGCCGAAGCCGACCCTGCAAAGCGCAATGAAATGTATGTCGATCTGCAGAAGAAGGTGCAGGCCAATTCGCCGATCGTCATCATGTTTCAGGCGGCGACACAGGTCGCGCTGGCCAAGAATGTCGAGGGCTATGTCAACGGCGCGACATCCGACTTCGTCTACTACCGTCTCGTCACCAAGAAATAGCTGGCTTTTATCCCTCGGAGCCGCCGCTTGGCGGCTCCTCCTCATTCAACAACAGAAGAACTTAAAGATATGCATGAACAGCGGATGGCTCGCCTGCGCGAGCGCATGACGGCAACCGGGACCGATCTCGTCGTAGTCGGTCCTTCCTCGCATCTCGTATGGCTGGCAGGCATGTCGCCGCATGGCGACGAGCGGCCGGTGTTGCTGATCGTGTCGAAAGATCATGCCGGCTTCCTGATGCCGTCGCTCAATGCGGATAGCCAGCGGCCATTCACCAAGCTGCCCTTCTACACATGGGCCGACGCTGACGGGCCCGATGCAGCACTGGCAAAACTACTGACCGACAGCGGTGCAGACCGGCCCGGCCTGAAGATTGCGCTGGACGAGACCATGCGCGCCGATTTCACGCTGCTGGTGATCGACGCGCTGCCGGGCGCGAAGCGCGGCTTCCTGAACGATACGGTCGGCTATCTGCGCGCCCGCAAGGACGATGCCGAATACGCGTTGCTCAAGATGAATGCCGTGCTCAATGATGGCGCCATGCGGGCGGGCTTTGCCGCACTCAAGGAAGGCATCACCGAACTGGAAGTTGGGCAGGCCATCCGCGATTATTATATCGCCAATGGTGCGAAGCCGGAATTCGTCAGCGTCTGCTTTGGCGAGAATGGAGCCTTCCCGCATCACCACACCGGCGACCGCAAGCTGAAGCGCAACGAAGCCGTGCTGATCGACATCGGTGGTCGCAAGGATGGCTATCCCAGCGACATGACGCGCGTCGGTATTTTCGGCGAGACGCCGGCAGGCTTCGACGAAGTCCATGGTGTGCTGGAGCGCGCCGTGCAGGCGGCGGTCGATGCGGCCAAGCCCGGCGTTGCCGCCAAGGAAGTCGACAAGGCTGCTCGCGATGTCATCACCGCTGCCGGCTACGGCGAGTTCTTCCTGCATCGCACCGGTCACGGCCTCGGCATCGATATTCACGAGCCGCCCTACATCACGGGTACATCCGAGACGATCCTTGAAGAGGGCAACGTCTTCTCGATCGAGCCGGGCATCTATCTGCAGGGCAAATTCGGCCTGCGGCTGGAAGAGATCGTCATCGTGCGCGGCAATCGTGCAGAGGTGCTTTCCGAACTGCCGCGGAGCGCCTTCGTCGTGAAATAGTCGAGCAGGTTGCGCAGCGGTCAGGAACCGCCGCGCTTGACGGCAAAAGCGGCCTGAACCGCCCGATTGACCGTGACCGGCAGCATTGACATGTGGTTCTCGCCCGGATGCAGCTCGAAGCTGGCTTTCAGCTTGTCCGGTGAAAGACGGTTCAGACGCTCCGCCATGTCTTTTGCGAATTCGTCGGTGCGGGTGACCTTCTTTTGTTCCAGCCGCTTGGCTTCATCCTCTGCTCCGATCTGGAACGGAGCCAGTTTTTCGGTTTCGTATTCGCCAGCCGACAGGATCACGTCGGCCACAAGACCTTCAGGCAAACTGGCTTCGAAGGCTTCGAGAGAGCGGTCGATCAGGCGATCCTCCCAATAGATCGCTGGGCTCGCAGAAATCCATGTCCGAAAGGCAAAGGGGCGGTTGAAGAGCGCATAGAGCGCGAAGAGCCCGCCGAAAGAGTGCCCATAAAACGCCTGCCGGCTGCGGTCGATTTTTACGCGGCCCTCGATCCATGGCTTGAGTTCGTCTTCGATGAAGGCAAGAAACTCCCCGGCACCCCCTGTGCGCACGTCGGGCGTGTTTTCGTAGAAGGGCGGATAGGTTTTCCCTGGCGGTGGCCCGAGATCCCAAGAGCGCCGGAGCGGATCATAGGCGCCTTCGACGGGATAGCCGATCGCCACGATCACGCCTTCTTGGATACCCGTGCCGAGCGGGTAGTTCGCCTGCGCCCGAACTGCATCCACCGCCGTCGCGATCACGGCGTTGCCATCGGTCATATAGAGCACCGGCCAGCCGGTTTCAGGCTCGGGTGCTGCCGGTATGTAGGTGAAGATGCGGTAGGGTTCGCCGCCATTGGCAGGAACGAAATCCTGGACGGTCGTGTTGGCGACAAGGGCAGGTCTCGGGGTGGCGCGCTCTGGCATGAATTGTCTCTCGGCAAAGCTTGGTAAAGTTAGCGACGGCGCAGCAGCCACATCAGGATCGGCCCGCCGATAAGGGTGGCAACGAGACCTGCCGGAATCTGGCGTGGGAAGATCGCCGTGCGGCCGATCCAGTCGGCGGCAACCATGATCAGCGCACCGGCAAGCACCGCACCCACTGCCTGCGGCATGGCACGCGCAAGGCCGAGACGGCGGGCAAGATGCGGTGCCATCAAGCCGATGAAGGTGAGTGGCCCGACAATCAGCGTTGATGCTGCCGTCAGCGCTGCGGTCATCAGCAGGATGAGAAGGCGAGTCGTGGTGAGATTGAGGCCAAGCCCATGTGCGGCCGTTGGCCCGAGCGGTAATATGTCGAGCCAGCGCAGGAACAAAGGCGTCAACACAACCAGAAACGCGGCGAGCCCCGCGGTGAGTATTGCCGCATTGATATCAACGCCATAAGTCGATCCTGTGAACCAGTTCAGGAGCAGCATCGCGCGCGGATCGCCGGTTGCGGTCAGTATGAGGATCAAGGCGTCGAACAGCGCCGTCAGCGCTATGCCGGCAAGCAGAAGCCGCTCCGGCGCGAAGGCGGCGCGCCGTCCAAGCGCGAGCATTACCGACAGCGCGGCAAAGGCGCCGACGGTCGCGGCAATCGTCTGGGTGGGACGGCTTGCGTCGACGAACACGAACAGCGCCACGATCATGCCCAGCGCTGCACCTGCGCTGACACCGAGCACTTCGGGGCTGGCCATGGGATTGCCGGTCAGCCTTTGTATCATCAATCCGGCAAGCGCCAGCATAGCACCCGCCGAAAGGGCAGCAAGGACGCGCGGCAGCCGCCATGACAGGATCGACTGCAGCTGATCGCCGAAGGCGAAATTCCAGCCCGCCGGTCCGGGGCCATAGAACAATGCGAAGAAAAGCACTGCTGTCAGGAGGATGGCGATCCCGATCAGAAGCAGGCCGGGGTGCAATGCCCGCGGCAGTCGATCGGCGGTCAGCGCCGGAGTTTCCGAGCCGAGCTTGAGGCGTGGCAGCAGCCATAGAAGCAGTGGCGCGCCGAGCAGCGCGGTGATTGCGCCGGTCGGCAGCAGATCGCCTTGTGAGCCGGTCAATAGCTGCACGCCCTGATCCGCAGCCCACAAAAGGGCAGCGCCTATCAGCGGCGCCATGATGAGCCTCTGGCCAAAGCGGCGCGCGCCGCCGATGCGCGCGAGCGCTGCCGCAGCCAGGCCGATGAAGCCGATGACGCCGACTGCTGCTACGACAAACGAAATCAGAGCCACCGCAGCGCCCAGGGCGGCGAAGCGGTAGACACCGAGCGGAACGCCGAGGCTGCGCGCGCCTTCGTCATCGAGGCCAAGCAAGGTCAGCGGCCGCACCATGAGGCCGATCGCCAGGGCCGCTATGCCAAGACGCGGAATAAGCCAAAGCGTCGTCGTCCAGTCCTGCTGGCCGAGCGTTCCGGCGCCCCAGATGAAGAGGCCGGCCAGCCATTCATGCTTCAGCACAATCAGTGCGGCGCCGATGGAGCCGGCATAGAGGCTGACGACGAGGCCTGCCAGCACCACCGAAAGCGGCGACAGACCCTTGTGCCACGACAGGCCGAAAACGGCGGCGATTGCCACGAGCGCACCCGCAAGTGCCACCCATTCGCGGCCGTAGGCAAGCAGGGACGGCGCAAGAAGTGTCGCCAGGGCCAGCGCCAGATACGCTCCGGCGGAGACGCCGACGGTTTCGGGGGCGGCGAGCGGATTGCGCAGGACCTGCTGCAACACCGTTCCAGCAAGGCCGAGAGCCGCACCACAAAGCAGGCTGACTGCAAGCCGCGGCAGATAGGCGTAGTGGACCAGCACCTGCCGCATGTCGTCGATGTCGGGCGCGGTGAGCGCGTCGACCCAAAGTGCGGAAGGAAGCTGCACGGTGAGATTGGAGATGGTCGCGGCTGTGGCCGCCGCGATCAGCACGGCACAAAGCAGCAGCGCGCCAAGCGGCAGGTTGCCGAGGAATGAAAGCCGGTGTGACGTACTGCCCGCCGGCACCATCGTTGCTGCCTGATCAGCCATTGGCGCTCTCCGCCGTCAGTGCATCGGCAAGAACCTGTGCAAAGCGGGTCGCGGAGGGAAGCGTACCGAACATGAGAACCGGCGGCAGATGCAACATGGAGCGGCTGCGAACGAAGGGCATCGCGTTCCAGACCGGGCTTTCGGTCAGCGTTCCGGTTGCTCCCGTCGGCAATGGATCCAGATAGGCAAGGCGCGCATTGCTCGATCCCGCAAGTCCATCGATGCCGACCGTCGAAAAGCCCCAGTAGTTGGTCTCTGCCGTCCAGGCATTGCGGATGCCGATACGGTCGAAAACTTCCTGGAACAGGCTCTTGCGGCCATAGACGCGAACGTTGCGTGGATCGAGGAAACTGACGACGTAGATTGGCCGTTCGGAAAGCGGTTCCAGGCGCAGCCGGATCTCGGCGAATTTCTCTTCTGTCTCACGGATCAGCGCTTCGCCTTCCTCGACCTTGCCGACCAGTTGGGCAAGCTGCCGGGTGGCTGCGACGGAACGCTCGTAGGGCTGACCGTCTTCGGCGTAGATGCTGATCGACGTGACCGGCGCAATGCGTTCCAGCAGCGGCTTGATGCCGTCGAGAAATGGAATGCTCAGGATGATATCCGGCCGGAGCTGCTGGAGAAATTCGAGATTCGGTTCCAGAAGCGTGCCGATATCGGCTATTTCCGGCGGCAGTGGTGGCTCCACCACCCAAGCCTCCCAGGATTCACGATTGGGCACGGCGATCGGCCTGACGCCGAGCATGAGAAGCGTTTCCGTCAAGCCATGATCCAGGCAGACGATGCGTTGCGGTGGCTGCTCCGCGTGCGCCGGCAATGTAGCGATGAACGGAATCGCCAAAAGCCCAAGCGCTGCGCGCCGGCTCAATCCTCGACGGGGTGGGCCCTCAAGATGCGAAGGCTGGAACTGGGTCACTGAACGTAGCCGATGGGCTGGCCGGTAACGGGATGAGGAAACACACCCATTTCGACGCCGAAAATACCCTTCAGCACATCGCTCTTCATCATCTCGGCGGGCGTGCCGCGCGTCAGCAGGCGGCCATCCTTGAGCGCAATCAGTTCGTCGCAATAGCGCGCCGCCATGTTCGGATCGTGCAGGACAATGATGACGCAGAGATCGCGCTTGCGGCTTAGCTCTTGCACCAGCCCGAGCACTTCGACCTGGTGGGCGATGTCGAGCGCCGAGATCGGCTCATCGAGCAGCATCACGCCGGCGTTCTGCGCAACCAGCATGGCAAGCCATGCGCGCTGCCTCTCGCCACCGGAAAGCTCGTCGACCAGCCGGTCGGCGAAGCCTTCCATGTCGGTCAGCTTCAACGCTTCCTCGACATGCTGGCGGTCTTCCGCGCCGAAACGGCCGAGCGCACCGTGCCACGGGTACCGGCCGAGGGCCGCGAGTTCGCGTACCGTCAGGCCCGTTGCTGCGGGCGTCGTCTGGGGCAAATAGGCCAGCGCACGCGCCAATTCCCGTGAACCCCAGCGTTCGAGCGGGCGCTCGGCAAATGTGATGGCGCCCGAGGTGACCGCCTGCTGGCGCGCCAGGAGCTTGATGAGCGTCGTTTTTCCCGAGCCGTTATGACCGATCAGGCCGTAGACGCGCGAGCGCTCTAGTTCCAGCGATACCGGGCCAAGCAGCCTGCGATCTCCGACCGCGAAGCTGACATCATCGATCTTGAAGGCGGTTGAGACTTCGATCTGGGACACGGTTTTGACCTTTGCGCGACGGCTCGTGGGACGCTGGTGCAAAAGGAACAATGAATCCCCTTCGCACATGCGATATGCGGTTGACTATGAAACATGACTCTCATAGTCAACATTGAACATGACTTATGAAGTCAACAATCCAGGTGCTACCGCAAGGGGATTGCGGTGCATAGCGAATTTTAGAGCAGTGGGCATACCAAATGGCGGTTTTTATTGGTCGCAGCGTAACCGCTCGTGACGAGGTATCGTATCGGGGCAGGCTGATAGCGACGACGTTCCTGTCGACGATTTTATGCACAGGCTATGCACTTGCGCAGGAAAACAGCGCGCAGACTTCAGAAGAAACAACAGTACTCCAGCAGATCACGGTCAGCGCAGGAGCAGGTCGGGACAATTCCCAGGAAGACAACAAGACGGTGGCTGCAAAGCGCAGCTCCGGCGCGACGAAGACGGATACGCCACTGGTCGAGACGCCACGCTCCGTCTCGGTGGTAACGCGCAAGGAACTCGAGCAGCGCGGCGCGCAGGACATTATCGAGGCAGTTCGGTACTCCGCGGGTGTGACGACCGGCGGGTATGGCTTCGACCCGCGCTTCGATCAGATCTACATTCGCGGCTTCAGCGCGACAACGATTGGCGACTACAAGGACGGTCTTCGCCAGCCTTACATGAACTATGGCACCTTCCGTACCGACCCTTACTCGCTCGAGCGCGTAGAGATCATCAAGGGTCCGGTATCGGTCCTTTACGGTGCGGGCACCCCGGCCGGGATCATCAACAAGGTATCAAAGCTCCCGACGGAAGAAAAAATCCGGGAAGTCGAACTGCTGTATGGCACGCAGAACCGGGCGCAGGCTGCGTTCGATTTCAGCGGTCCGGTTACCGAAGGCAGCGACGAATTCCTCTACAGGGTTGTCGGTCTTGCGCGAAACGGCGAAACGAATTTCGACATTGGCGACGATCGCTATTTCTTGCAGCCGTCCTTTACCTGGAATCCGGATGCCGCAACGTCATTCACCGTGTATGGCCTGGTGCAATCCGAGGAGACGGACGCCAATGTCGGCGCAATCACCGACCCGGGTTCAGGAAAAGTTCTTCATCTGCGTGCCAGTGACCCGGATTATGATTACCAGAAAGTCCGGCAGCAACAGATCGGCTACAAGTTCGAGCACGATTTTGGTAACGGCCTTACTGCCCGTCAGAATCTTCGATATTCCCATCTGGATCTGAGATCGCGTTACCTAGGCATTTACGGCTGGGACGAGACCGAGACTGTCGCCCATCGGGGCGCGACCGCTATCCGCGACGAGATGAACGTTTTCCAGGTCGACAACCAACTCGAGGCCAAGTTCGACACCGGCCCGCTCGCTCATACGATGCTCTTCGGCCTCGATTATACCAAGGTGAACTCGTCGTTCGCCTACGGATTTGATTTCGTTCCAAACCCTGCCTATGACTTCGATATCAGCAACCCGACCTATGGCGTTTCCGGTCCAACGCCGGATTACAATTACATGGCTGCTGAAGCGGACTTGCGCCAGACAGGCATTTACGCGCTGGACCAGATCGAACTGGACAAGTGGCGCTTCACGCTCGGAGGCCGCCAGACCTGGGTCGAGCAGAACCGCGATACAGAGCTTCTGCTTTCCGGTGATAATCCAAAGGAAAACGTGAAAAAGGATGCTTTCAGCGTTCAGGCTGGCGCTCTCTACCTTTTCGATAATGGCATCGCACCCTTCGCAAGCTACGCGACCTCGTTCGAGCCTATTACGAACCGGTCGACCTCGGATAGCATTCTTGATCCAACCGAGGGTGAACAGTTCGAACTGGGTGTGAAGTATCAGCCACCGGGAACCGATATCCTGCTGTCGGCGGTCGCTTATCATCTCGTCGAAAAGAATAGACCCACCGTCGTCAATCCCGACCTAGGGACTTACCGTTCGCTTGGGGAAGTGACGAGCAAAGGCTTGGAGCTGGAGGCACGAGCCTCCCTTATGGACGGGCTGGATGTGATCGCGGCCTATACGTACAACCATGCTGAAATCACAGCCGGTGCCCCGACGGAAATAGGAAAGGTTCCGGTCGTCACGCCCGAACACGTGGCAACCCTCTGGGCGAACTACAAATTCGACGAGAGCACGGCTGTTTCAGGCCTGTCTTTGGGTGCAGGCGTGCGCTTTCTCAGCGAAACCTACACGAGCACGGCCAATACCAGCAAGAACGACGCGGCGGTCTATCTCGATGCCTCAGCGTCCTATGACTTCGGCGCCATCGACAAGAAATATGAAGGTGTCACTGCCGCGTTCGCAGTCCGCAACATTGCCGACGACCGCGCAACGGTATGCAACGATGGCTATTGCTATCTCGGACAGGGCCGGAACATTACCGCATCGCTGAAGTACCGCTGGTGAGCCTCATATCTAAGGCGGCACTTGATCGTCAGGTTCTGGCGTGACAGGCGATGGTCATCACACGGTGAGGTACTTCCGCACCTCGGGCTTATCGAGGTCTTCCGCCGGACCGCTGTGAACAATGCGTCCCCGGTCCATGATGTTGACCTCGTCGGCAAGTTCCCGGCAGAAGTCGAGATACTGCTCGACCAGGAGAATGGCGATGCCGGCCTGGTCGCGCAGATAGCGGATGGCGCGGCCTATATCCTTGATGATCGACGGCTGGATGCCTTCAGTCGGCTCGTCCAGCACGAGCAGTTTCGGCCGCATGACGAGGGCGCGGCCGATGGCGAGTTGCTGCTGCTGGCCGCCGGACAGATCGCCACCGCGGCGGCCGAGCATCTGCTTCAGCACCGGGAACAGCTCGAACACATGTCCTGGGATTTCGCGCTCCGCGCGCTTGAGCGGCGCGAAGCCGGATTCGAGATTTTCCTGAACCGTCAGTAGCGGGAAGATTTCGCGCCCCTGCGGTACGAAGGCGATGCCAGAGCGCGCGCGGTCATAAGGCGCGCGCCCGTCGAGAGCTGCACCCTCGAACCCGATCGCGCCGCTTGTCAATTTGTGGTGGCCGACTATGGCGCGCATCAGGCTCGTCTTGCCGACGCCGTTGCGGCCGAGCACGCAGGTGATCTTGCCCGCGCCCGCCGTCATCGACACGCCGCGCAGCGCCTCTGCAGCGCCGTAGTGAAGGACGGCATCCTTGACGGTCAGCATTATCTCCACACCTTCCAACGTCGCCAGAACGTCATGTCGAAACGGGTGAACGGAACGCGCCAATACATCGTCATCTCCCGAGATAGACTTCGACTACGCGCTCATCGGCGCTGACGAAGTCGAGCGAGCCTTCGGACAGCACGGAGCCCTCGTGCAGGCAGGTCACCTTGACGCCAAGTTCGCGCACGAAATGCATGTCGTGCTCGACCACGACTACGGAGCGGGTCTTGGCGATTTCCTTGAGCAGGCGCGCCGTCTCTTCGGTTTCGGCGTCCGTCATGCCGGCGACGGGCTCATCGACCAGAAGAAGCTTCGGGTCCTGCGCCAAAAGCATACCGATTTCGAGCCACTGCTTCTGGCCGTGCGACAGGTTGGCTGCGAGGTCATGGCGTTTCGCCTCGAGCCTGGTGGTGGCGAGGATTTCGTCGATACGCCTTGTCTCTTCGAATGAGCGACGATGAAACAAGGCCGGGAAGATCGAGCGCGGCCCTTTCAGGGAAAGAACAAGATTATCCTCGATCGAATGGCTTTCGAAGACGGTCGGCTTCTGGAATTTCCGGCCGATGCCCATCATGGCGATCTCCGCCTCGTCGTGGCGCGTCAGGTCGATCTCGCCATCGAAGAAGACCTCGCCGCTATCCGGTCGCGTCTTGCCGGTGACGATATCCATCATGGTCGTCTTGCCGGCGCCGTTGGGGCCTATGATGGCCCGCATCTCGCCCTTGTCGAGCACCAGCGAGAGATTATTGATGGCGCGGAAACCGTCGAAGGAAACCGAGACGCCGTCGAGATAGAGGATGGTGTTGCTCTTCGACATGGCCTCGCTACTCCGCCGGTTGCGGTTCGCCGCCGTCGAGCGGCGTCGGGCTGGATTTGGCGGCCGGCTTCTGCTTGACCGGCATGGCGACCTCAACGATTGGCGGAATACCTTGTTCCGGCGTAGCGGCAGCGCGGCGTTCGCGACGGGAATTTTGCCATTGGTCCCACATGCCGACGATGCCCTTCGGCAGAAACAGGGTGACGGCAACGAACAGTCCGCCGAGCGCAAACAGCCAGAATTCGGGGAATGCGCCGGTGAACCAGCTTTTGCCGCCATTGACCAGCAATGCGCCGATGATCGGGCCGACCAGCGTGCCGCGCCCGCCGACCGCCGTCCAGACGACGACCTCGATGGAGTTCGCGGGATCGAATTCGCCGGGGTTGATGATGCCGACCTGCGGCACATAGAGCGCGCCGGCGACGCCCGCCATGACGGCGGAAACGGTAAAGGCAAAGAGCTTCACGTTCTCCGCTCTCCAGCCAAGAAAGCGCGTGCGGCTTTCAGCATCGCGCACTGCCATCAGCAGCTTGCCATATTTCGAGCCGATGATGCGCCATGTGATGAAGACGCCGAGCGCGAGTGCGATGGCGCTGGCGGCAAACAGCGCCGAGCGGGTCGTGTTGGCCTGGACATTGAAGCCAAGGATATCCTTGAAATCGGTCAGGCCGTTGTTGCCGCCAAAGCCCATGTCATTGCGGAAGAAAGCGAGCAGCAGCGCGTAGGTCATCGCCTGGGTGATGATCGAGAGATAGACTCCGGTGACGCGCGAGCGGAAGGCGAACCAGCCAAAGATGAAGGCGAGCAGGCCGGGCACCAGCATCACCATAAGGGCGGCGAACCAGAAGTGGTCGAAGCCATGCCAGAACCAGGGCAGTTCCTTCCAGTTGAGGAAGACCATGAAGTCGGGCAGCAGCGGGTTGCCGTAGACGCCACGCTCGCCGATCTGGCGCATCAGATACATGCCCATCGCGTAGCCGCCGAGCGCGAAGAATGCGCCATGGCCGAGCGAGAGAATGCCGCAATAGCCCCACACAAGGTCAAGCGCGAGCGCCAGCAGCGCATAGCAGAGGTATTTGCCGACCAGCGCCACGATGTAGGCCGGTACATGGAAGGCGCTGGCCGGCGGCACTGCGATATTGAGGATCGGCACAACGATCGCCACCGCAAGCAGGATCGCGATGGTGATGGCGATGCGGCGATCCGCGCCGGCTGCGAAGAAGCGTCCCGTCATCATGCTTCCACCGCCCGGCCCTTGAGCGCGAACAGGCCGCGCGGGCGCTTCTGGATGAACAGGATGATGAGGACGAGTACGAGGATCTTGCCGAGCACTGCACCGGCATAGGGTTCGAGAAATTTGTTGAGGATGCCGAGCGACATGGCGCCAACCAGCGTGCCCCACAGATTGCCGACGCCGCCGAAGACCACGACCATGAAGCTGTCAATGATGTAACCTTGGCCGAGATTGGGCGAGACATTGTCGATCTGGCTGAGTGCCACGCCGGCAATGCCGGCAATGCCCGAGCCCAGCGCGAAGGTGAGCGCATCGACCCATGGCGTGCGGATGCCCATCGAGGCGGCCATGCGCCTGTTGGCCGTCACCGCGCGCATCTGCAGGCCCCAGGACGTGCGCTTCATGACATAGAGCAGCACCGCAAAGACGCAGAGCGCGAAGACGAGGATCCATAGCCGGTTCCACGTGATCGCAAGCTGGCCGAGATCGAAGGCGCCCGACATCCATGAGGGGTTCCCGACTTCGCGATTGGTCGGGCCGAATATGGTGCGCACGGCCTGCTGCAGGATCAGCGAAACGCCCCATGTGGCAAGCAGCGTTTCCAGCGGACGGCCATAGAGAAAGCGGATGATGCCGCGCTCGATGGCAAGCCCGACGCCGCCGGCAACGAGAAAGGCGAGCGGTAGTGCGATTGCCAGCGACCAGTCGAACAGTGCGGGCGCGTGGGTGCGGATGACCTCCTGCACGACGAAGGTCGTGTAGGCACCGAGCATGACCATCTCGCCATGGGCCATGTTGATGACGCCCATGACGCCGAAGGTGATGGCGAGGCCGATTGCCGCCAGCAGCAGCACCGAGCCGAGCGAGATGCCGTACCAGACGTTCTGGCCTGTCTGCCAGAGAGCGAGCGTGGAATTGATGTGTTCTACAGCTGCACCTGCAGCATTTTTCAGCGCGCCTTGAGCGTTGGCCTGGAAGCCAGTGAGCAGCGATAGCGTATCTCGGTCGCCGCGTTTGCCGAGCAGTTCTATGGCTGCGAGCTTTTCGGCCTCGGGCAAATCCGAAACCAGCACGGCGGAAGCGCGTGCATCCTGCATTCGCGCCTTCACGCTCGCTTCGGTTTCCTTGGCGATTGCTGCGTCCAATGCTGGGATTGCATCCGCATCGGGGCTCTTGAACATCGTGGTTGCGGCCGCCAGGCGTACTTTCGGATCATCGGAGCCCAGAGTGAGTGTTCCCAGCACATCGCGGATTGTGCCACGCAGGCTGTTATTGACCCTGATCTTGGTGATCTCGGCCTTCAGTGCCTCACCGGCGGGTTCGCCGCTCAGCGGGTCCAGAAGACTGGCGGTCGCGCCGCCTTCCTTGCCGATGAAGACGCCATCGTCGGATTTGCGGACATAGAGATTTCCTTCGGAAAGTGCGTTGAGCACTTTTTCCACTGCCGGGTCGCCTGTAGCGCCCAGTTCGCGCACCACGGCCTCGATTGCCGGAAAACCCTTGGCGGTGGCGAATTTGGTGACGGTCTGACGAAGTGCTGCTTCATCGGCTGAAGACGCAGCGGCGAACATCAGCGTCAGCAGGAATGTCAGGCCAAGAGCGCGCAGAATTTTCATCGGCAAGCAATCATCCGGAGGAATTTTGAAACCGAACTCCGGGCGGGTGGAGAGACAACCCGCCCGGAGTATGCGCGGCCGTGGGCCGCGCACCCCAAGAGCGTCAGTTCGTGCCCTTGCCGCCGCACTTGCCGGTAGCAACGTTGAAATTGCCGCACGACATGGGCTTGCGCCAATCGGCGATCAGATCCTTGGAATCCGGCAGGTAGTCGGACCACTCGTCGCCGACCACAAGGCCAGAGGTCTGCCACACCGTCTCCATCTGGCCGTCGGCCTGGATTTCGCCGATCAGCACCGGCTTGGTGATGTGGTGGTTCGGCATCATCGTGGAGAAGCCGCCCGACAGGTTCGGCACGGACACGCCGACGATTGCGTCGATGACGGCGTCGGGATCGGTGCTGCCGGCTTTTTCGACCGCCTTGACCCACATATTGAAGCCGATGACATGGGCTTCCATCGGGTCGTTGGTCACCCGCTTCGGGTTCTTGGTGTACTCCTTCCACTTGGCGATGAAGTCGGCGTTCTCGGGCGTATCAACCGACTGGAAGTAGTTCCAGGCGGTGAGGTGGCCGACCAGCGGCGCGGTGTCGAGGCCCGCGAGTTCTTCCTCGCCGACCGAGAAGGCCACGACCGGAATGTCTTCGGCCTTGATGCCCTGGTTGCCGAGTTCCTTGTAGAAGGGGACATTGGCGTCGCCATTGATGGTGGAGACGACGGCGGTCTTCTTGCCGGCCGAGCCGAATTTCTTGATGTCCGAGACGATCGTCTGCCAGTCGGAATGACCGAACGGCGTGTAGTTGATCATGATATCCTCGGGCGCAACGCCCTTGGCCTGGAGATAGGCTTCGAGGATCTTGTTGGTCGTGCGCGGATAGACGTAGTCGGTGCCGGCAAGCACCCAGCGCTTCACCGAACCGCCTTCTTCGCTCATCAAATAGTCGACGGCCGGAATGGCCTGCTGGTTCGGGGCAGCACCCGTGTAGAACACGTTGCGCTGGCTTTCCTCGCCTTCATACTGAACCGGGTAGAAGAGCAGATTGTTGAGTTCCTCGAACACTGGCAGCACGGATTTGCGCGATACCGAGGTCCAGCAGCCGAACACCGCCGCCACCTTGTCCTTTTCGATCAGCTCGCGCGCCTTTTCCGCGAACAGTGGCCAATCGGAAGCGGGGTCCACGACCACTGCCTCGAGCTTCTTGCCAAGAAGGCCCCCCTTCTTGTTCTGCTCGTCGATGAGGAAGAGCATGGTGTCTTTAAGCGTGGTCTCCGAAATCGCCATCGTGCCGGACAGGGAATGAAGAACGCCGACTTTGATGGTTTCTTCCTGCGCACGCGCTGGCAAGGACGAGATCAGGCTCGCAGCAATGACACCCGCCGCAACTATTTTACCAATGACCGAAAAACTTCCCCTCATTATGACACTCCAACTGGTTGTTGCACCGCAATAACAGAAGCAACCACCGTGCCAGTCAGGAAGCGATGGTCTGGGATTCGTTCGAGGGAAGTCTTTTCAATTACTTATCCGGCTCTGCCCGCTCGGTTGGCGGTGGCGAGCGATGCGGACCCGTGAGGTGTTGCAGGTTTTATGCGCACTGCAGCAAAAATTGATTACAAAATAGGCAATATTATTTCATGCATATATTTGCATCATATGTTAGGAATTTTTGCCGAGCGCCCAGAGGCGGCTAATTCGCCGGTCACATGCCCCATCGGAGCGCTGCCGTATGAACTGGCGCGTCCCAATATCCGACCAACTCGTCGTCGAGCCGGCTCAGCGTGATCGAACAGCCCGCCATGTCGAGCGAGGTGACGTAGGAGCCGACAAGCGAGCGCGCTATCGAAACGCCATGCTTCTCGAAGATCTGTCTGGCGCTGTTGTACATCAAATAGAGTTCCATCAGCGGCGTGCCGCCGAAACCGTTGACGAAGAGCAGGCCAGGGCCTCTCGCTGCGTCGCCCAGATCAGTGACAATCGTTGAACATATCTCCTCGGCGATTTCGTCAGCGCTTTTCAGGCGTTCCCGGCGGCGGCCGGGCTCGCCATGGATGCCGACTCCGAACTCCATCTCCCTGTCGCCGATGTCGAATGTCGGTTTGCCGGCCGCCGGAACGGTGCAACTGGTCAGCGCCACGCCCATGGAACGCGTTGCAGCGTTGACGCGGCTGCCCAGCGTCTTCAGTTCCTTCAAGCCCATGCCCTGCTCGGCAGCCGCGCCGACAATCTTTTCGACAACTAGCGTTCCAGCGACGCCGCGCCGACCGGTGGTGTAAAGCGAATCCTCGACAGCCACATCGTCATTGGTGACGACCTGCATGACGCCTTCAGACATTTCTGCCGCCATGTCGAAGTTCATCACATCGCCTTCGTAGTTCTTGACGATGAAGAGACAGCCTGCGCCGGTGTTGACGTCTTCGGCAGCCGCCATCATCTGGTCGGGCGTCGGCGACGTGAAGACCTGGCCGGGGCAGGCCGCATCCAGCATGCCGTGGCCGACCAGCCCGCCATGCAACGGTTCATGGCCCGAACCGCCGCCAGAAATGAGCGCTACCTTGCCGGGTTTCAGGATCTTGCGGCGGACGAATTTGTGCTCGTCGCCCAGCGCCAATATGTCGGAGTGAGCCGCGACGAAGCCGTCGAGGCTCTCGGTCAGCACGGTATCTATCGAATTGAGAAACTTCTTCACGGCCGTCCTCCCGAATTGGCCGGGCAAGCGAGAAAGTTCAGGTTCCGCCTTTGCCCGTAATGCTGGTGATGCGCTGGATGAATTCATTGATGGCGCGGTCGAGCGCTGCATTCTGCTTGTGGTCGCCGAGATCGGGTACCGTCAGCGAGATGTGCCGCGTTTTCTTAACGCCTGCGGCCGGCGAAATCTTGCCCGGATGCGCCTTGCGATAGGCTTCGAGGAACTGTTCGCGCTCGGCGGGGCTGAAGTGGCAGACCGAAACGATCGCCGTAAGATGCCTCGACGGGATCGGGGTCGAATAGGCCGGGCTTGATATCTGCGTTACGAAGCTGCGGTGCTTGCCGAGAGCGTCGGCGAGGCGCTGGCGCATTCCGGAAGGGCGCTGATCGATGACATTCGACAGGATCGTCTTGTAGGCGCGGATCGCTTCTTCCGATCCGGTATCGTTCAGTTTTTTCATATCGGCCATGTGTCGGTACCTACACCGAAACTTCGGCAATGGCTGCCTTGGCCATTGCGAGTTGTGCTGGAACGACGGAAAGATCGCGCAGGCCGGCTTCTAGCAGGGCAGGGATCGTCGCCGGGTCGCCCCCGGCGTCGCCGCAGAGGCTGACGAGAATGCCGTTTGCCGCACCGTATGCCGCTACTTGCGAAATCAAACGCAACACCGCCGGGTTGCGGACCGCGTTGAGGGCGGCCACCGCGCCATTGTCACGGGCAGCCGCCATGACATATTGCGTCAGGTCGTTGGAACCGATCGAAAAGAACGCAACATCTGCGAAAGCTTCGGGTGCAATCGCCACGGACGGCACTTCGACCATGATGCCGAGCGGCGGCAACTTGTGCGGCAAGCCAACGGCCTCCAGCTTTGCACGCTCCTCAGCGAACAATACACAAGCGCGTTCATATTCTTCCGGCACCGCGATCATCGGGAACATGACCTTGAGATTGCCGTGAACACCGGCGCGCAGCAGCGCTCTTATCTGAACGCGAAAAATTTCCGGGTGCGCCAGAGACAAGCGAATGCCGCGCAGGCCGAGAAACGGATTGCTTTCCTCGACCGTGAAGCCGGGAACCGGCTTGTCGCCGCCGGCATCGACGGTGCGGATCGTCACAGGTTTTTCGCCAGCCCATTCGAGCACATGTGCGTAGGCACGGTACTGCGTTTCCTCGTCAGGAAGGCCTGAGGCGTGGCCGAACAGGAATTCCGTCCGCATCAGGCCGACACCGTCGCAGTTAGCGACATCGACAGCATCGACATCGGATGGATCGGCGATGTTGATCTGAACGCGCACCGGCGTGCCAAGTTTCGTGAGCGCCGGGCCGGCGAGATAGGCTCGGGCCTTGTCTTGCCGCGCGGCGAAGGATGAAGAGAATTTTCGAAATTCCTCGATCTCGACCGCCGAAGGCGCGAGCACGATACCACCATGCTCGGCATCAAGGAGGGCAAGACCTGTTATTGCTGCGTCTCCGGAGCACAAGCCCACTACCATGGGAACGCCACGCGCGCGGGCGAGCATGGCGACATGGCTGGCCGTGCTGCCGCGCCTGAGCGCGATGCCGCCGCCTTTGCTCCAATCGGTTTCGAGAAAGCGTGTTGGCGCGATATCGTCGCCGTAAAGGATCGCACCGACGGGGGCGGTGAAACCGCTTTCCAGAGAAAGCGCGCGCAATACCCGGTCCCGAATGTCTCTTATGTCTGCGGCACGCGCCCGAAAATAATCCTGATCGGAATTTTCGTAGCCGGAAATCTCGACGTTCAGTGCCTGCTGCCATGCCTCGTCAGCAGCCGAGCCTTGCGCAATGGCGGCAAAGGCAGGGCCCGTCAGGGCGTCGTCTTCGAGCATTGCGATCTGGAACTCGAGGATTTCCGCCGCGTCGCCTTCGCTTGTCTCTATCAGGGCGGCGAGGCTTTCGATGGCCGCGCCTACCGCGGCTTCCAGAGTTGCTTTTTCCAGATCCGGCAAGCCGCTGGGGGAATAGCCCGCGCAGACCTGTTCCAGGCTGTGGAGCGGTCCTTCGGCGTAACCGGCCGAAGCGGGTATACCCTTGAGCCTAAGCGGAGCGGGCATGGTCCGCGCCTTCGTCAAAATCCCGCTGCACCAGATCCACCAAAGCGCCCACAGCCTCTTTCGCTTCGTCTCCCGTTGCCCTGAGATGCAGCAACGTGCCTTTCGGCGCCTTCGCGGCCATGACCTTGACGATGCTCTTGGCGTCGAACCAGGGGCCGCTCGCGGCAAGCGCTATTTCCACCTGTGCGGAAAAGCTCTTCGCGAGCTTGGTGAACTTGACCGAGGGCCGGGCGTGAAGCCCCACCTCGTGGGTTATCAGAACAGTGGCCTCGGCAGTTGCGGACATTCTCAATTCCTGTTCATTCACGCTGGCGACAGCTCATGCGCCGTCGCCACCACTTCCCTCAGCGAAGCGCCGCCCGAAGCCTCGGTCGCCGCCATCACGGCGCCCTCGACGATCGGCGCATTGCAGATAACGATCTTGGCCGCGCGTGGTTCGCCGATCATTTCAACGGCCATTTCGCTGTTGGTTTCGGCGCCGCCGAGATCAACGAGAATTGCAACGCCCGCTTCCGACCATGCCTTGTCGATTGCGCCCATGATCGCCTCGACATTGGTGCCGAGACCGCCATGGCCGTTTCCGCCGCACCATGCAAGCGGCACCTCATCGCCCACCATCTGGCGCACCATGTCGGCTGTGCCTTCCGCCACCAGCGGGGAATGCGAAACGATAACGATCCCGACATTGCTCATGCGTCTTCTCCAGCAGTCTCCACGACGGCGCGAACCAGCAACGCGACCGAGCGTGCGCCGGGGTCCATATGGTCGATCGAGCGATCTCCCAGGAACGAGGCACGGCCGCGACTGGCTTTCATTGGAACGGTTTTTTCGGCGGCTGCATCGGCCGCCGCGACGATCTCGACGCCGGATGCACCGGCAGCCATCGTTGCCTGTACGGGATAGAGCACGTCGAGCATGGTTTTCTGGCCCACCTCCGATTTGCCACGTGCGGCGACTGCTTCTATCGCCTTACCAAAGGCAGTCGCGAATCCGGCGCGATCCAACTCCGCTGGAAGCTCCTTGCCGAGTGCCAAGAACATAGTGCCGAACAGTGGACCGGACGCGCCGCCCACTGTCATCACCAGCTTGGTGCCGATTGCCTTCAGCGCCTCGGGCAATGGCTTCGCGGCGATTTGATCTGCGTCCGCTCGCACGGCCTCGAAGCCGCGCTTCATGTTGAGGCCATGATCGCCGTCGCCGATGGCCTGATCGAGAGCAGTGAGTTCTTCCGCATGCGCTGCCACCTTGTCGGCAACGGCTGTTATCAGCGCCTTCAGGTCAAGTTTCGTCATCGTCTCCGCGCTCATCGGTTTGCGATCCTGTCTCCTGCCGCGTCGAAGAAAAGCGGTGCGCGATAGCGGATCATGATCCTGTCGCCCTTCGCCAGGTCCGTGTCGGGATCGGTCAGCGTCACCAGCTTTTTGGACCCTACCGTCACGTGCAGATGGTTCTGGTCGCCGAGATGCTCGACCCAGTCGACAGTGCCGTCGGCATGCCCGTTCACCGCTTTCTCGATGGTGAGATGCTCGGTGCGTGCGCCGATCGTTTTCGTTCCCGTTGGCGCGTCTGCGTCTGGCAGAAGTCCGGTCGGTAAAAGGTTGATGGCAGGCTGGCCGAGCCGCGCGGCAACGTGCAGGTTTGCCGGTTCGGTGTAGATCGTTTTCGGTGTGCCGATCTGCACCAGGACGCCGTCTGTGAGGATGCCGATACGGTCGGCCATGGTCATCGCCTCGATCTGATCGTGCGTGACATAGAGCATCGTGGCGCCGAGCTCAGCCTGGATGCGCTTCAGTTCCAACCTGAGATCGGCGCGCAGTTTGGCGTCGAGCGAGGACAGCGGCTCGTCCATCAGATAGATCGCCGGCTTGCGCACAAGCGCCCGGCCGATAGCGACGCGCTGCATCTCGCCGCCGGAGAGTTTCGTTGCGCGGCTAGAAAGCTTGTGGTCGATGCGCACCATTTTCGCCACATCCCCGACGCGGCGGCGCACCGCATCCTCGCTAAACCGTCGCGCCGGCGAGCGCAGCGGAAAGGCGAGATTGTCGAAGACAGAGAGATGCGGATAGAGCGAATATTGCTGGAAGACGAAGGCGGTATCGCGCGCTGCCGGTTCGAGATCGGTGGCATCGCGGCCGCCGATGTGGATCTTTCCGGTCTCCGGTTTCTCCAGTCCTGCGATCAGCCGAAGCGTTGTGGTCTTGCCTGCTCCGGTCGGGCCGAGCAGGACAACGAATTCACCATCTGCAATATGCAGATCGAGATTGCTGACGGCTGCCCGCTCGCCAAACGACTTAGTTACGCCGTTGATGTGCACCTCAGCCATGATGCACTCTCCCTTGGGAGGCCAGATCATGGATGGAGGTGCGGACTGCGCGTCCGGACTTCTTGTCGAACAGCGACAGCCTTGCGCTGTTGAACGAAAGACCGACCTGATCGCCGGGATTGAGCCTGATCTCGGCAGGCACCCGTGCCTTGATGATGCCGTCCGCCGTCTCCACCGCCGCGATCTGCGTGGTGCCGAGATACTCTGTGCCGTAGATGGCGCCGCGCAGGCCGGACTTGTCATCGAAGCGGATATGTTCCGGCCTGATACCTAGCGCCATATCGGCCGGCGCAACATCCTCACGAACCTCCGGCACGGTAACCTTGGCGCCCTGCACCATGATTTCCCTGGCGCCTCTGGCAAGCCCACCGCCAAAGCCGAGAAAGTTCATCGGCGGTGAGCCGATGAAGTCGGCGACGAACATGGTCGCCGGGCGATCATAGATTTCGCGCGGCGTGCCGAACTGCTCGATTATGCCGTGGTTCATGACAGCGATCTTGTCGGCCATCGACATGGCCTCCATCTGGTCATGCGTGACATAGACGGTGGTTGCGTGGATGCGGTTGTGAAGTTCGCGCAACTCATGAACCATCAGGTCGCGGAACTCCGTGTCGAGCGTGCCGAGTGGCTCGTCCATGAGAAAGCATTTCGGCCGGCGCACGATGGCGCGGCCGAGCGCGACGCGCTGGCGGTCGCCGCCGGCAAGACCCGAGACGGATTTGTTGAGCAGATGATCGATGCGCAGCAGTTTCGCCGTCTCCTCCACGCGTTGCCTTATTTCGGAAGCAGGCATTCCCTGGGCAAGCAGCGGGAAACCGATGTTCTTACGCACGTTCATATGCGGGTAGAGTGCGAAGAGCTGGAATACGAAAGCTATGTCGCGTTCGCGGGCGCGCCGCATGGTCACGTTCTCGCCGCCGAGCAGAATTTGTCCGCTCGTGGGCAATTCGAGGCCGGCGATCATGCGCAGCGTCGTCGTCTTGCCGCAGCCGGACGGTCCGAGCATGACGAAGAACTCGCCGTCCTCGACGACGAAGTTCGAGTCCTCGACCGCGGTGAAGGCGCCGAATTCTTTCCTGAGATTCTCGACCCGGATTTCCGCCATGGCCCTTACTCCGGAAACTTCGAAACGACGATGAACATGACGGTTCCGAAAAGCATGGTGATGAACGACCAAGTATAGAGCGACAGCGCGAAAGGCTGGAACAGCATCAGGAAACCGAGACCGATGATGATCGTGGCGACGTTTTCCAAAAGGCCGCGCCTCAGCCATACGGGCCATCTGGATTTGTGTTTGCCGGGCTGGGTCATGCTCATTTGCGCACCGCGCCGAAGGTGATGCCGCGCAGGAGTTGTTTCCTGAGCAGTATGGTGAACACCAGTATCGGAACCAGGAAGATCGTGGTTCCGGCGGCGACTGCCGGCCAATCCTGCCCGCCTTCGCCGATGATGGCTGGGATGAAGGGCGGTGCAGTCTGTGCAGTGCCGGAGGTCAGGAGTGCGGCGAATGCATATTCGTTCCACGCGAAGATCAGGCAGAAGATCGCGGTCGCGGCAATGCCGGTGGTCGCCTGCGGAAGCACGGTTTTCCAGAATGCCTGAAGCCGCGTATAGCCGTCTATCATCGCAGCCTCCTCGTATTCGCGCGGGATTTCGTCGATGAATCCCTTCAGCAGCCAGACTGCGAGCGACACGTTGACCGCCGTGTAGAGCAGGATCATGCCAAGCGCGGTGTCGGAGAGGCCGAGCTCGCGGTACATCAGGTAGATGGGGATAGCGACGGCGATCGGCGGCATCATCCGCGTCGACAGGATGAAAAACAAAAGATCGTCGGCCAGCGGCACCTTGAAGCGTGAGAAGCCATAGGCTGCGAGAGTGCCTAGAAATACGGCGCAGAAGGTGGAGCCGAAGGCAATGATCAGCGAATTGACGAAGCGCGGCAGGAAGTTGGACGGCCCCGCGATGACCATGTTGCGCTTGCGCGTGGTCTCATCGCAGAAGGTCGTCGCCGGCCCCAGTGAATTGATGTAGTCCGGCGTCTGCCGCGTCCGTGTCGTGAAGAGGTTGCAATAGCCCTCGACGCTCGGCTGGAACAGGATTTTCGGCGGATATGCGATGGAATCCGGCGGCGTCTTGAAGCTGGTGGCGAATATCCACAGAAGCGGCACCATCGAGATCAAGGCATAGACGACAACGATCGTACCGGCGATGCGTTTCGACGTGGCGGTAGGCGCGACGACCGAATGGGCGGTGGTAAGGCTCATCTCTGCTTCACCTTGTTGAGCGCCTTGACGTAGATGTTGGCCAGCCCGAACACCGCGACAAAGAGTATGATGGCGAAGGCCGAGGAATAGCCTGTGCGCCAGCTTTCGAAGGCCTGTCGCTTCAGCGTGATCGAGGCGACTTCCGTGGTCGAGCCCGGCCCTCCGCCGGTGAGCAGATTGACCATGTCGAACATCTTGAAATTCTCGATGCCGCGAAACAGCACCGCCAGCATGATGAAGGGCAGGGCCATCGGCAGCGTGATCGACCAGAACTGACGCCAGTTCGAAGCGCGGTCGACCTCGGCAGCTTCATAGATATATTCGGGAATGGAACGCAGTCCGGCCAGGCAGATCAGCATCACGTAAGGCGTCCACATCCAGGTATCGACGATGATGATCGACCATGGCGCCAGCGAAACGTTGGAAAGCATTTCGATCTGCGTCGGCGGAATGCCGGTGACGAACGAGACGGCATAGGCGAACAACCCGATCTGCGGCTGATAGAGGAAGCGCCAGAAATTGCCGACCACCGCCGGCGACAGCATCATCGGAACCAGGATGATCGTCGTCCAGAAGGCATGGCCGCGAAACTTTCGGTCGATGAGGTAGGCGAGAGAGAAACCGATCAGGGTCTGCAGAACGATGGTCCAGAAGACGAAATGCGCGGTCGTCTGCATGGCGATCCAGATGTCAGGGTCGTTGAGGATACGCTGATAGTTGGAAAGGCCGACATTCTTGACGAGTTCATTGGGGCGATTGGCGCGATAGTTGGTAAAGGAGAGCTGGATCGCCCAGATCAGCGGGAAGATGTTGATGGCGAGCAGCAGCAATATCGTCGGTGAAATGAAGAGCCAGGCGAGGCCCTTATCGCTCATGCCGCGAACCCTGCGGGCCAGTGGCTCCGGGGTCGCCCGGGCAACGCCATCCGCCGTCCGATTGAGCATGGTCAGTCCCGTCTCGGTCACTGCTTATCCCTGCCGGTTGAATTTAGCTGAACCCTGTCCCGTGCCAAGGGCGGCACGGGACAGTTTTTGAGGTCGTCAAATCACGACCGAGCCCCGGGAGGGATCACATCTTGCCGTCGTCCTGGAATACTTCGGTCCAGTCCTTGACGAGGCCGTCGAGGGCGTCCTTGGCAGTGCCATTGCCGGCAACGACATAGTCATGGAAACGCTTTTGGGACGCCTGAAGCAGGGACGCATAGCTCGGCTCGGCCCAGAAATCCTTCACGATGGCCATGGAGTCGAGGAAGGTCTGCGCATAGGGCTGGCTGGCCGGGAAACCCGGATCTTCAACGACCGCCTTGAGACAGGAATATCCCCCAAGCGACCACCATTTGGCCTGGACATCCTTGTTGGCGAACCATTTGATGTATTTGAGCGCCGCTTCCTGATGCTCCGAATAGGAGACGACCGAGATGCCCTGGCCGCCAAGCTGGGCGAACTGCGCGGTCTCTTTCGGATTGACGAAGAAGCCGATCTTATCGCCACCGACAGCCTCGTCCTTGTAGAGGCCGGGCCAGGTGAAGGCGAAGTTCATGTGCATCGCGACCTGACCGGATTTGAAGGCGTCGACACCTTCGCCCATATAGCTGTTGGACGAGCCGGGCGGGGTGCAGCAGTCGTAAAGCGCCTTGTAGAATTCGAGCCCCTTCACCGCACCTTCGGAATTGACGAAGCCTTCCATTTCGTAAGGCTTGTCCGGGTTCTCGTATTTGAAGCCGAAGCTGTAGAGAACGTCCATGACGCCCATCGTGACGCCTTCGGAACCACGCTCGGTGTAGATCGAGGCGCCGTAGACCGTCTTGCCGTCGATCTCACGTTTCTGGAAGAACTCCGCGATCTGCTTCAACTGGTCGAAGGTGGTCGGCGGCGCGAGATCCCAGCCGTATTTCTCCTTGAACTCCTTCTGCAGTTCAGGCTTCTCGAACCAGTCCTTGCGGTAGGTCCAGCCAACGACATCGCCCATCGCCGGCAGCGCCCAGTAATTCGGCGTATTCTTCGGCCACTCGGAATAGCCGACGACGGTTGCCGGCACGAAATCGTCCATGCTGATCTTCTCCTTGTCGAAGAAGTCGTTCAGCTTGACATAGTGGCCGTTCTCGGCCGAACCGCCGATCCACTGGCTGTCGCCGATGATCAAGTCGCAAAGCTTGCCTTTCGAATTCAGCTCGTTGAGAAAGCGGTCGGCATAGTTCGTCCATGGCACGAACTCGAATTTCATGCCGATGCCGCTCTCCTTGGTGAAGTCCTTGGACAGCTCCACAAGCGCATTGGCCGGGTCCCAGGCTGCCCAGCAAAGCGTCAGATCTTCTGCCTGTGCGACGTTGGAAATGGCGGTCGAGGCCAACAGCGCCGAGGCCAGTCCAAGCGTCATCTTCGATAACGGTTTCATGCCTTCCTCCCATATGAGGGATGCGCCCGGATGGCGCTCCCAAGAACCCTCTAACCCCTCCTCCGGGGTCTAAACATCGGCTGCTCTTCGGGCAGATCGGATGTTTAGTAATTTGTTTAGTGATGCAGATATTACTAAACAATGCAAATGGATTCGTTGCTGCGTTGCAGCATGGAACGTATCCCTCTTAGAGCATTCAAGGTTGTCGTCGAAGCGTCGGCGATCCCTGTCATGCGGTGGCTACGAGACAATTACTAAACATTTTCAACGGCACGGCTGATTGAATTCGTTGGCGTTTTGTCGGCCGCCTGACGAGACTGGAAAACCCGCTTGCGCCAGCGAGCGAGATCGCTCAAACAATTTCCTTATGCGCGACGCCGCAAAGGGATGGAAAAACTATGACGAATTCTATGCGCCTGCCAGGCAAGGGCGTTTTTCTCGGCCGTGCAGGCGCGCCGGGCATCGCACATCCGCTGATGGTCACAGTGCGCGATGGAAGTGTCGTGGACATAACCTCAAAGACGGCGCCGACATCGCGCGACATTTGCGAGATGGACAACCCGTCCGCCTATATCCGTTCGGCAGAGGGCAGGGCGATCGGCAGTCTCAGTGAGATCGCCGAAAACAGCCTTGAGGCAACGCGCGATCCGGGTAAACCATTCCTCCTCTCTCCTGTGGACCTTCAGGCTGTGAAGGCTTCGGGGGTCACCTTCGTCGTCAGCCTTCTGGAACGCGTCATCGAGGAACAGGCGCGCGGCGCTCCGGAAAAAGCTGACGCCATTCGTGCGGACATCGCATCCCTGATCGGCGATGATCTTTCGAAGTTGAAGCCGGGTTCGCCCGAGGCGATGGCGTGCAAGCAGAAACTGATAGAGCGCGGGGTATGGTCGCAATATCTGGAAGTCGGCATCGGACCGGACGCCGAGATCTTCAGCAAATGCCAGCCCATGGCGTCGGTCGGCTTCGGCGCTGATGTCGGCCTGCATCCGATATCGACCTGGAACAATCCGGAGCCGGAAATCGCCGTCATTGCCTCGAGCAAGGGCCGCATCGTTGGCGCCACCTTGGGCAACGACGTCAATTTGCGTGATGTCGAGGGCCGTTCGGCACTGCTGCTCGGCAAGGCCAAGGACAACAACGCCTCGGCTGCACTCGGGCCATTCATAAGGCTGTTCGATGAGGATTTTACACTCGATGCCGTGAAGCGGGCGAAGGTGAACCTTACGGTCGAAGGCGAGGACGGCTTCTCGCTGGAAGGTTCTAGTTCCATGGCCGAGATCAGCCGTTCACCGGAAGAACTGGTTGCTGCCGCCATGGGACCGCATCATCAATACCCCGATGGCATGGCACTCTATCTCGGCACTATGTTCGTGCCGTCAAAGGACCGGGGTGAGAAGGGCAAGGGTTTCACCCATCGGGCAGGGGACATCGTGGCGATCTCGACCGACGAGATCGGCGCACTGACAAATCGCGTCAGGCTTTCGACTGAGTGCGCGCCGTGGATCTATGGCGCAAGCCATCTCATGCGGGATCTGGCCAAGGCTAGTCTCATCTAAATCCAACTTTCACGCTCCATGCCAGGACCGAGCGCTGTTCGGCCCTGGCATGAGTAAGACATCACCTGTGATCAATGACAGCGACCGGAGAGAGCTGCGTCGACTCTATATGAGCGCGCAGCTACCTTGCCTCAGGCGCCAGCAGAGATCGACCGGCACCGTGACCTGGGATCAGGAGATTCCAAGCTTTTTCTTGAGGTCTGCGTTTTCCTTTCGAAGCCTTTCTGCCAGAAGCTTCTTCAGCCGGGCATTCTCAGACTCGAGCTTCACGAGATCCTTAAGTTCGTCCGACTGCGATGCCTTCGCTGTCGGCTTCTTCCACTGATAGTAGGTCTGCTCGGAGATGCCGGCTTTCTTGGTGGCGCCCCGAACGCTTTCCCCTGCCTTGATGAGATTCTGAATCTCGCCAAGCTTTTGGCCCCTTTCCTTTTCGGAGTATCTTTTGCGGGTCGATGCGGAGATTACCGGTGTGGCGACTGCCGCCGCCGCAGTAGCTGACGCCTTTGCCGGCTTGGCAGCTTTTGCCCGGGCGGCATTTGGCGCGCGAGTCTTCGGCTTGGTGGCCTTCGGAGATTTTTCCGCAGTCTTTGGCTTCTCCTGCCCAGCAGGGGCAGAATCTCCACCCTCTTTGGCAACTGCTTCCTTGACGTCCGGCATTTTATTTTCTCCTTGATACTTTAGTGCCCGTTCTAATGCTCAACTTTAAGAAGATGCGCATTTGAGTCAATCGGGTAACATAAGCCTTTGAAGTTTAAGTAAACAGCGTTTTCCTTAGCTGGACGCTTTCCATGAAGAATAGTCAGCGTTTCCATCCATCCTGCACGGCTCAACAAGGAGCTGTAGTGCTGTCACTCGAGCATCATGTTGGCTTCATTGAACGACAGCCGCTACAGACACCTTCATCCATTTTTGCCGTGTCGCCTACGCGATGTCGAACGAAACGCCCTGCGCTAGTGGCAGCGCCTTGGAGTAGTTGATGGTGTTGGTTGCGCGCCGCATATAAGCGCGCCATGCATCCGAGCCGGATTCACGGCCGCCGCCCGTTTCTTTCTCGCCGCCGAACGCGCCGCCGATCTCTGCACCTGAAGTGCCGATATTGACGTTGGCAATACCACAGTCGGAGCCCTCTGCTGACAGGAAGAGTTCGGACTCCTGCATATCGAGTGTGAAGATAGAGGATGAAAGTCCTGCGCCGACCGCGTTGTGATCTTTGAGGGCAGCTGAAAAATCGCTGTACTTCATCACATAAAGGATCGGAGCGAATGTCTCCTCAAGAACCGGGCCTGCCTGCTCGGGCATCTCTACCAGGGCAGGCTTCACGTAGTAGGCGCTCTCCTTGCCAGCCTCGGTGATGCGCTCGCCGCCTGTGACGACGCCACCTTCTTTCCTGGCTGCTGCGATCGCCTTCTCCATGCCGTCGAAGGCCGCCTTGTCGATCAGTGGGCCGACAAGAGCGGTGGTCTCGAGTGGGTTGCCGACGGAAACGCTCTGATACGCTTTCTTGAGGCGGGGGACGAGTTGATCGTAAACGCTCTCATGGACAAACAGACGTCGCAATGTCGTACAGCGCTGACCGGCGGTACCCATCGCGCCAAAGGCAATCGCACGCAGTGCCATGTCGAGATCGGCCGACGGGCAGACGATGCCGGCGTTGTTTCCGCCGAGCTCCAGTATTGCTCGGGCGAAGCGCTTGGCCAGACGCGGACCGACGTCCTTGCCCATGCGTGTCGATCCGGTTGCCGAGACGAGTGGTACCTTCGGGTGATCTACCAGCACCTCGCCAATCGCACGGTCGCCTATGAGAACCTGGCTGAGATTATCCGGCGCGCCGCCGAAACGGGCGATGGCACGCTCAAGGATTGCCTGGCAGGCAAGAGCGGTGAGCGGAGTTTTTTCGGAAGGCTTCCAGACGACGGAGTTGCCGCAGACGAGGGCGAGAGCCGCATTCCAGGACCAGACAGCAACTGGGAAGTTGAAGGCCGAGATAATGCCGACAACACCCAGAGGATGCCAGGTTTCCATCATCCGGTGACCGGGACGCTCGGTTGCTATGGTGAGCCCATAGAGCTGACGCGACAGACCGACGGCGAAATCGCAAATGTCGATCATTTCCTGGACCTCACCCAGACCCTCGGACGTGATCTTTCCGGCCTCGATGGAGACCAGCCGACCAAGATCGGTCTTGTGTGCGCGCAATTCCTCGCCCAACAGGCGGACCAGTTCGCCACGACGAGGCGCCGGTACCACACGCCATTCCTTGAAGGCTTCATGAGCGGCATCGATGACTGCAGTTGCCTTGTCCGGCGTGATGGAAATGAGTTTTGCGATTTCCTCACCGCTGACGGGGGAATAGGAGGGCATGTCGCCGTCGCTCCAGGCCGCGCGCGCAACACCGAGCTTTTCAAGAAGCGCGGCGGTTTCCTTTTTCACGTCGACGGTCGTCTTCGCGTTGTCCATCTGACTATTCCCTTTGTTCAATCAATGTCAGTAGCGCTGAGATATTTTGCCATGTCGCCGTTCTTCAGCGTCATATTGCTACAATAGCGGTCGATGATTTCCTTGGCGATGGCAAGGCCAGAAGGCCTTCGATGTCGCTATCTATCAGGTTTGAGGCTGCTTGGAAAAGGCACGCTTCTTGGGCGAGATCAACAGACGGCTGGGGCTTAATCTCGCGAATACCCTTTTGACATACGCGAATAGAAAGGCGCCAGAACCGGCAGTGCCGCTGTTAGTTTCTCAATGTCCTCGCCTGACCATGTATCTCCAGCATTGTGTGCATCGACAGCCTTCGCATGCAACGTCACCTGTTCGGCGGTGGCATTCGGCAACACCGTAGAAACAACGACCGCGGTCGTCTTGCCCTTCACCGTCAGCCGGTCCAGTTCGAACACAGGAAAGCTGTCTCGCACCAAGGCGGCAGTCGTTTCGCCGATGAGAAGTGGTGCGCCGACATCCTTGGATGCGCTTTCGAGCCGCGCGGCAAGATTGACCGAATCTCCCAGCGCCGAATAATCGAAGCGACTGGTCGAGCCCATATTGCCGACGACGCATTCGCCGGTGTTCACGCCTATGCCGATACCGAGCTTCAGCGCGGGCCTGCCGGTCCCTTCGGCTTCCGCGACGAACTCCGCATTGAGTGCATTCAGCGCATCGAACATGCCGAGCGCGGCGCGCACTGCGTGAGCGGCATGGTCCGGGTCGTCCAGCGGCGCGTTCCAGAACGCCATGATGCAATCGCCGATATATTTGTCGATCGTTCCGCCAGTGGCCAGCACCACCTCCGAAAGCGGCGTCAGCAACCGGTTGATCAGGCGCGTCAGGCCTTCCGGATTATCCTTCATGGTCTCGGAAATGGTGGTGAAGCCGCGAATGTCGCAGAAAAGTATGGTCAGCGTCCGCACTTCACCGCCGAGCCGAAGCTGCGAGGGGTCGCGTGCCAGCCGCTCGACCAGCGGCGGCGAGAGATATTGCGAGAAGGCGCGGGTGATGCCTCGCCGCAGCCGCCGTTCGGAGGCGAAATCCAGCGCGCCCTGTGCGCTTGCCGCCAGCACGAAGGCCAGCGACGGCGCAAACGGCGGCACAAAGATACGACCGAAGCGCAGGCAGAAATAGCTGCCGGCGAGCATGGCCAGCACTGCGACCGCACCGCCCGCCACCGTTTTCCAGCCGGTGCGGCGGCGGATAAGCAGGGCAGCAAGCCCCGCGCCAATCACGATCGACAGCAGCGAGATCAATGCCGGCGCACGATTGATGGAGAGGCTGGCGGCAAGATTGTCGAGAATCGTCGCGTGAATTTCGACGCCGGCAACCAGCCTGCCCGTACGAACGGTGAAGGGCGTGGCATGAACATCGGCACCGCCCTCAGCGATCGTCGGCGCGTTCTGGACGCTCAGTCCCACCATGACGACGCGATCGCGGAAAAAACCCTCGGGCAAAAACTGATCGGCATCGAGCGCCTGATAGTAGGATACGGTTTCATAGGTCCGCGACGGCCCGAAGGTTTGTAGCAGGGCGTTGCGCGGCACCTCCGCCATTTGGCCCGCAGCCTCCAGCAATCGCGCGGCAAAGCCGTCGCCATAGCCCGGCACGCGGCGCAATATGCCGTCGCCGTCGAAGGCAATCGATGCAATGCCGGATCGGGCTCCTGCATCCGTGAAGATCGCCAGAGGCTCGACCCGAATATGCTGGGCAGCCTGTGGCGTCTCGATGAAGGTCTCGTCGCCTGCCAGTACGACGTCCGGCCCAAGGCTTTTGACAAGCGCCTCGTCGGCGGCCGGATTTGATGGCTCGGCAAAGATGATGTCGAGGCCGATCGCCTTCGCGCCGGCCTTGCGCAATGCCTCGATCAGTTTTGCGTGCAGGTCGCGCGGCCATGGCCATTGTAGGCCGACCTCTGCAAGAGAGGGCTCGTCTATGGCGACGATTACCGGCCCGTTGGCTGGTCGGACTGGGGCGCCGGTCGTCGAAAAATAGTCAAAGGCCCGTGCTTCAAGCAGTTTCCACGGCGTCAGCAAAGACAGCATTGCCGCAAGTAGCGCGGCGAGCACTGTCACCATCACAACGCGGTTGCGCCTTCTGGCGATCACTGAGGCCGAAGCGCCAAGACCCTTCCACCACGGCCCGGTCAGAAGCATCAGAAACGAACCTTGAGCGACCCGACGAAGCTCCGGCCCCAACCCGGCGTGCTCGTAGCCACGTTGAATTTCTCGTCGAACAAATTGTAGGCGGCGAGTTCTAATTCGAAACGCTTGTCGAACGGTTCCCATGTGGCGAAGGCATCCGCCGTCCAGTATGGATCGATCGGATCGCCCGACACATCACCGGCTCGTTCACCAACGTAAGTGGCGGCCAGCGTCACCTTGAAATTGGCCGGGTTGACCCAAGTGACGCCAAGCCGCGCCGAGTGTTCGGGCACATATGGCAGCGCCTCGCCAAAGCCGAAACTGGTCGGGTCCTTGTTTTCGGAGTCGGTGTAGGCATAGGTCGCAAACGCGCCAAAGCCTCCGCCTAGCCAGACATTGGTCGTTGCCGCAAGGCGATCGATGCGGCCTTCAGTCAGGTCGGTTGAATCAAAGGCTCCCGGGATGTCTATGGAAAGGCCGGAGAGTTCCTGATGCTGGTAGTCGAGCGTCGTGAAAAGGCGGCTGTTCCATTCCGCGTCCCACCGCGCCGCAAACGTGTCTGAATATCCCCCCAAGCCAATCGGCGCCTGATTGGATTGCAGGCCGAGGATGCCGATCGGCGCCAGTGTCGAGGCATTGACTGCGGCCGTCTCGCGCATGAAGGCTGTGCGGAGCCAGTGGCCTTCGACAGGTGCCCAGGCGGCGCCAACCCGCGGCTCCAGCTTGCCTAGCTCGAATGGCACGCCGGTCGAATCGCCGGTAAGATAAGTCCCGAAAAGACCTGCTTCCGCCTTTAATTCCGGCGTGATTTCATAGACCGCGTCTACGTAAGCTCGTCCAAGACTCAGACCAAAGTCTTCCTCCGTGATGTCGACCGTAGTCGCTCCACCCAGAATCACTGTCGTAGATATCTGCGATGTCTTTTGATCGACAACGCCACCTTCCACACCGTATCGGAAGGTGATGTCGTCATATCCATAAACGTGGTTTACCGCGGCGATGTAGGATTGCGTCTTGGTAGAACCCTCGAACCGCTGGATGCCCCCCACCGCACCAGCGCCAAAATCGAACAAGACAAGGCCGCTTTCATCGCTCTTTCGGTCCAAACCTGAAGCAAACACGGCCACATTCATGACGTTGCGATAGCCGAATGTGTGGCTCCAACCTACGCCCATCGAGCCAGTTTGGTCGTTGAGGGTTCTATCATAGGTTCCACCGATGAATGGTGGTATTGAAGGAATCGGGATTATCAAGGCGTTGTGAAGATCATCCTTGTTACTGCGCAAATCCGCATATGCGACCAAGCGATCGTTGGGTGTTGGACGAGCTGTCACGAAGCCCGTCCCACTCACAAGCTTGTCCTGCAGATCAAAACTGATGTTCGGTATCGGGAATCCAGGCGCAGTGCTTTCCCTGTGATCCCCGGAGCGCTGCATATCAAGCTTACCGTAGAAACTCCACGGTATGGGATTGTTCACGAAGCCCTGAACCTCGGCTTCGCTTGTCCAGCCGGTGTTGTCGCTGGTGCTGGTGAAGCCACCCCCAAGGCTCATTTCCAGAAATGGCCGCCTGAAGAGATTGGCGCTCGTGGAACGGCCTGAGATCATGGCCGGGTCAAGCATCAAGCCTTGAAAGAACGACGAAAAGCCTGCCCCGTTCGTGCCGGGATCGACAACCGTTCCCCCATAATTGAGATCATTGACGAACGGATTTGGGCTGCCCGAAACCGTCTGGTCGACATAGCCTGCCGCGCCGAACGGGTCGAACACGGCAGCGCCATAATACCGTCCCCAGGCATCCAGCCCTTGCAGGCGATAGGCATCATTCAGGGTCGAGCCCTGATCACGGCTGGCGCTGAGCGGCGCATAGTCGCCGCCACGAGCCCGGGTGCGCCTCAAGGCTTCCTGTGCGTTCCTGATCGCCTCGTCGGATTCATATTCGTCGATGGCAATCGCGGTCTTGAATGACGACACGACCGGATCATTGGCATCGAGCCTGTCGGCATTCTCGATGGCCTGGACCGCCGGTTCGCGCTCGCCACTTTCATAGTAGGAAGCGCCGAGCAGCAGCAGGCCCTGGGCGTCGGCGGGATTTGCCGTCGTGCCTGCGAGAAGGTCGTCGCGCGCCTTGTCCAGTTCGCCCGTCTGCATGTAATAGCGGCCGCGAATGAGCAATGCCATGTCGAATGAAGGATCGACCTCCAGCGCCTTGTCGATCTCGGTGCGCGCTTCCACGAAGCGATCCTGGTCCAGGTAAAGCACCGCAAGATTGATATGCGAAACAGGGTCTTGTGGATCGAGGGCGATCGCCTGCTTCAGCGCGGCCTCCGATTCCCGAGATGCGCCACGGGCATTCTGCACGAGACCGAGTCCATTCCAGATGGTCGTCGACCCGGGTGCGATTTCCAGCGCACGGGTTAGATCGGCATAGGCGCCCTCCAGATCGCTCTTGAAGCCGGCGCGGAAATTGGCGCGTGCTTCCAGCGCGTTCGGATCATCCGGATCGAGCGACAACGACCGATTGATCGCTTCCTCCATCTGGTTGCGATCGTCCAGCACCATCGCCAGTTGTGCGCGCATTGCTGGCAAGCTCGGATCGTTGGGATAGCGTTCTTCCGCCTTCTTCAGGACTGCAATCGACGCCTTGAAATCAACCAGGAAGGCAACCGTCAGTGCCTCGGCCATCGCCGCGTAGGGGCCGTCCGCTTTGGGTTTGGGCGGTGCCTCAGTGCGGTTCGGATCAGCCAGCGCGCGCGCATAATAGCCACCATAGGTCGCCATGGCGCGGCGGCGTGGGTCGAGATGCCGCCCCGCTTTTTCGAAAAGGCGGGCCGATTCGGCGTAACGTTTCTCGGCACCGGCAACCATCGCGTCGATGAGGTCGAGACGGGCCGTCTGTGCGCGTGAAAGCCTGAATTGACGTGCCTGAGCAGCGGCTTCTCGCGCGGCACCACGGCCTTCATAAGTGAGATTCACTTCGGCCAGCGTCAGCCAATCTTCCCCCGAGCGCGCCGACGGGGCCTTCGCGGTAATCTCGCCTCGAGCCCTGCGCATATCCGGGCTGGAAAGCGGCGATGCCGGCAGCATGTTGAAGGAGTTGCGCAGCGACAGGAAGAACAGCATCTGCTCGCGATCGTCGGGATTGACGTTGACGATCTTGGTCGGCGCCGAGCCGATGTTGGCGACCGCGCCTTCGCCTTGCGAGACTGTTACCGAGCCGAACTGGTTGGCGAGTTCGACCTTACCCTCCAGCACGGTCAGCGAGGTGCGGCCATTGCCCTCGACCGTCATCGTCCAGTCGGTGCCACGAATGGCGGCTGCCGCAGCCGGTGTCTCGACGGTCAGCCCCAACCCGCCGCGTTCCGCGCGCGCCCAGATCGTGCCGCTTTCCAGCGCAAAGGCCGCATCTGTCGATGGTCCAACATTCTTGACCAGAAGCGTGGTGTTGCGGCCAAGGCGCATTTGCGTGCGGTCAGAAAACAGCACGGCCAGATTGCCTGTCGCATTGGTGCGAAGATAATCACCGGCCACGACATCCTGGCGCAGGTCGACGAAGCGCCAGTCCGACACATCGACGAAGCGAACTTCCTCGCCGGACTTGCGCGCGATCACGGAACCGGCCGCGGGCTGCGCGCGCGTGACCGGCTCGGCCGCAACCTGCTGCGTGCCGATGATAGCCGACAGCATCAAAGAAACCGCCAGATAGCGCCGCATTGTTTTTATTGATGCCCCCTCAAGCCGAAGGGGCGTTATGACCGGAGCAGGATAGAACTGTCAATAATCCCTTTGCACTAACATATGAAATGCTGCATTCGTTACTCGGGCTTTACAGTGAATCGCATGAAGGCTGGGGGAAATGGCAAGTTCGCTCAAATTCGATTCTTCCAAGGGAAATACCGAAATTTCATCTACCCTTCCCGGGAAGGACTATCTGGAACATCTGAAGAAGATAAACGACGTCTTCTACGACCAGATAAAGATCGCCGACCAGAAGGCCGCCTACATCTTCACTTTCATGCTGGCCTTCATGATCACATCGGCGGAAGGACGCAGCGCCTTCCAGTGGCAACGCTACATCGAGGCGCAGTTTCCGCTGGTGATTTTCTCTGCCTGCATGGCAGTGGCTGCCACCTTCTCACTTGTCGCGGCAATTCTCGTCGTCCTGCCTCGGCGCGGGTTGCGCTCAACGTCGCTGTTCTGGGGCGGATGGGATGCAAACCGCACCGCGTTGCTCGCCGCCGGCGAGCGCAACGATCCGGGTTTTCTCTACCAGGAATATCTCGGCAATATCGATACGCTGTCGATCATCGCGAAGGCGAAATACCACTTCGTCAACCTGGCATTTCGCGGGCTGATCGTCATGGTAATCGCCTATGTACTGTTGCTGATTGCGGCCGGCAGTCGTTGACCCCCGCGATGACGTGAACGCTATTGGCGAGAATCCTGCAGGATCATCTCGGCCGCCTTCTCGGCGATCATGATGACCGGCGAGTTGGTGTTGCCGGAGACGATGGTCGGCATGATGGAGGCGTCTACCACACGCAATCCGTCGAGCCCATGGACGCGCAGGCGGTCGTCAACCACCGCCATCGTGTCCGAGCCCATCTTGCAGGTGCCGACCGGATGGAAGATCGTCGTGCCGATGTCGCCGGCCTTGCGGAGCAGGTCTTCGTCGCTGTCGTATTGGTTGCCGGGCAGCATCTCTTCGGGTGCAAAGCGGGCCACGGCCTTGGCCTTCATCAGACGGCGGGCATGGCGCAGCGAGGCAACGGCAACGCTGCGGTCGCCTTCGGTTGAAAGGTAGTTCGGCCTGATCTTCGCCGCCTCGCGCGGGTCGGCCGATCCCATATGCACGGTTCCCCGGCTTTCGGGGCGAAGATTGCATATCGACACCGTCACCGCCGGAAAACGATGCAGCGGCTCGCCGAGCCGGTCGGTGCTCAGCGGCTGCACGTGGTATTCGAGATCGGGCGTTTCAAGACGTGGATCGCTCTTGGCGAAAATACCGAGCTGGCTCGGCGCCATCGACAGTGGGCCGCTGCGGCGGGCTGCATATTCGAGACCCATTGCGGCGCGGCTGATCAGATTGTGATAGCGCTGGTTGAGCGTCGCTGCGCCGGTCACCTTGAAGACGGTGCGGATTTGCAAATGGTCCTGCAGGTTCTCGCCTACGCCGGGCAAGGCATGACGCACTTCGATGCCGAGGCGTGAGAGCAGGTCGGGCTGGCCGATGCCCGAGAGTTCGAGGATCTTCGGTGAGTTGATGGCGCCGGCTGCGAGTATAGTCTGTCCCGCCTTGACGTGATGCAGGCGGCCGTCCTTCCGGAAGACGAGCCCGGTGACACGGCGGCCGTCGAATTCGAGCCGTTCGGTCTCGGCCCCGGTGACGACACGCAGGTTCTTGCGGTCCTTTATGCCACGCAGGAACGCCTTTGAGGTGTTCCAGCGCACACCCTTTTTCTGGTTGACCTCGAAATAGCCGGAGCCCTCATTGGTGCCGGCATTGAAGTCGTCCGTGCGCGGGATGCCGAGTTCTTCGGCGGCATCGCGGAAGGCGTCGAGGATCGGCCACGACAGGCGCTGTCTTTCGATGCGCCATTCGCCGCCGGCACCATGCATGGCGCTTTTGCCGCCGTAATAATCTTCCGACTTGCGGAAATAGGGCAGGACGTCGTCCCAGCCCCAGCCCACATTGCCGGACTGTCGCCAGCCATCATAGTCGGCGGCCTGGCCGCGCATATAGATCATGCCGTTGATCGACGAGCATCCGCCCAGCACCTTGCCGCGCGGATAATTCAGGCTGCGCCCGTTGAGCCCGGCTTCGGGCTCGGTCTTCATCAGCCAGTCGGTGCGCGGATTGCCCATGCAGAAGAGATAGCCGATCGGGATATCGACCCAGTGATAACGGTCGCTGCCGCCGGCCTCGAGCAGCAGCACCCGGTTGCGCGGATCGGCGGAAAGCCGGTTGGCGAGCACGCAGCCAGCCGAACCGGCACCGACGATGACATAGTCGTATTCGCCAAACGAGGAGGATGAATTTTCAGTCACGTGCGCGCCTGCTGGATGGCGATGCGCTCCCACATAGGGTTCATCGCCTGATTGATCTCGCCATAAAGGCGATAGCGCTGCGCGTAAGCAGGCGCAATCGCATTGTTGGGCGTGTAGTGCCGGGCGGCGGATGTCATCGCTGCCGCACCTGCGCTGTAGTCGTCGAAGATACCGACGCCGGTGCCCGCTGCGATTGCCGCGCCAAGCGCACCTGTCTCGCGGCTGCGTGCCACGGTGACGGGAACGCCGAGTACATCGGCAAAGATTTGCGGCCATATTTCACTGCGCGAGCCACCGCCTGACAATACTGCCTCGTCGAAGATGGCTCCGGCCTTGTGCAACGTCTCGACGTGACGCCTGTGTTCGAAGGCAATGCCCTCGAACAGTGCGCGCAGCATGTGGGCGCGGGTGTGCCAGCCGGCTATGCCGTAGAAGCCGGCGCGTGCGCGGCCGTTCTGCTGCGAGCCATAGAGGAAGGGATGGTAGATCGGGATGTCGCTGTCGGGATCGACCGAAGCGACGAGTTCGCTGCACAGTTCGAATGGCGACTTCCCCGGCTCGTGGCCGTGTTCGATGAATTCGCGGACGATCCATTCGAGATTGGCCGCTGACGTGGCGCTCGATTCGATGGCCAGATAGCGTTTGCGATCGAAGGTCGAGACCATGAATATCGAGGGGTCGTGGATCGGCTCGTCGGTGATGACCTGATTGATGCTCCAGGTGCCGGCGATGATCGAGGCGGCACTGGTGCGGGTGACGCCCGAGCCGACAGCACTTGCGACCACGTCGAACAGCCCGGCGACGACGGGGGTGCCGGCACGAAGGCCGGTCATCGCCGCCACCTCGGCGGTGATGTGGCCGGCGATGTCGGCCGATTCCAGCACTGGCGGCAGCAATGCCATGCAATCTGCCAGCCCGTATGCTGCAAGCAAATCCTCATCGTAGCGGCGGTCGGGAATTTGCAGCAGGCCGCAGCCCGACATGTCCGAAGTGTCGGTCGAACGCGCGCCGGTCAGTCGGTTGACGACAAAATCCTTGCACAGGAACACGGTGCCGATCCTGGCGAACAATTCGGGCGAAAAGCGCTTGAGCCAGGCAAGAAGCGTCGGCGTCTGCGCAGCCCATGGCTTTTGCAGGCAATGCGCATAGGTGCGGTCGCCGACGTTCTGTTCAGCCCATTCGGCAACGATGCCGACGGCTCTTGTGTCGAGCGACTGGATGCCGATCAGCGGTGCGCCGTCACGGTCGAGCGCATAAAGACCGTTGCCGTGACCGGCACAGCCGATTGCGACGATCTCGCCCGGATCGATGCCTGCCTGTTCGATGCATTGCCCTATGACCGAGACCGCGTTGCGCCAAAGCTCATTGAGGTCGCGCTCGACATGACCTGGCTTGGGCATGGATGAGCGGCCGTCGCAGGCAGCGAGCGCGAGTTCGCGCCCGGACATGTCGAAAATGATTGCCTTGATGACGGTGTTACCCGCATCGAGGCCAAGAATGTAATTTCCCATTGGCTCCTCCCGATGCCGCAACCTATGCCTGCTTGTACAGGTCCCAGGCGGCAGCGCCATCCGCGTCGTCATGAATGATCGCCATCAATCCGCGCACGACCGCGCTGGGATTGGCGTGTTGGTAGATGTTGCGGCCATAGACCATGCCCAGCGCTCCCTGCGCCACAAGGGCAGCCGACTTGTCGAACACGGCGCGCAAATCCTCCTTGCCGCCGCCGCGCACCAGAACCGGGCACCGCGCTGCCTCGACAACGCGGTGGAAGTCGTTAGCGTCGCTCGTCGGATCGGCCTTGATGATGTCGGCGCCCATTTCGCGGGCGAGGCGCGTCAGCGTGACGATCTTTTCGGCATCTCCGTCGACCATGTAACCGCCATGTTCGGAAACCGGCAACATGGCCAGCGGTTCGATCATCAGCGGCAGCCCGTATTTCTCGCAGTCGGCACGCACGCGGGCGATGTTCTGGACGCATTGGCGGAAAAGGTCCGGCTCGTCGGGCAGCATGAACAAATTGACGACGACGCAGGCCGCATCCATCTCGATCGCGCCAAGCAGCGGCTCTGCTTCGTTCTGCAGAACCGCCCACATCGCGCGGTGGCGTATCTTGTTGTAGGGATTGCCCATGTCGATACGCATGACAAGCGCCGGTTTGTCCTTGCCCGGCACCGCCTGCAGCAGGTCGGCCTGGCCGTAATTCATCTGGATGGCATCAGGGCCGGCCTTGACCAGCTGGCCTACTACATTGGCCATGTCCTCCAGTCCGGCCAGAAAGCTCGGCTCGTTGCAGACGCCGTGGTCGATGGCGACATCGAGACAGCGTCCACCGCCGAACAGCCGGTTCATGCGGACTTTCTTGTTCACGCGCATAGGGCGCTCCTTTTGTCGTTCGTCTGAGAGAGGTCTGATAGGTCGACGCCGTGCTGGTGGGCCAGCAAGGCGAGGAAGGCGGTCCGCTCGGCTGTTGCCTGGTCGACATCCCACCCTTTGTGTGTGGCCAGAATGTCGAGCACTGCGTCAACGAGAGCGAGACTGAGGCCGCCTGAGACGGCGATCGTGGTGCGGCGCAGAAATATGTCGGCCAGGCATTCGACTTGCTCGCGCTCGATGATAAGCCGGACCTCACCAACCGAATAATCCGACCGTGGCAGCATCTGGTCCGCCGCGAGTTGTGCGGCGAAATCCTCTGCCGAGGTGCCATAACGCTCCAGGAGTATATGCGCGCGTTCGAAGGATAGGCTGTGCTGCTCGGCCAATGAGGCGCACCATTTTTCCGGGTCGGCCGGGAAATTCCGGCCACCGCCGATGGCGAGGTCTTCGGTACCTTTGCTACGCTTGAGGCCGAGCCGTTCCAGCGCCATGTCGGCAGCCATTTCGCCGAAGGAACGGAACGTCGTCCACTTGCCGCCGATCATGCAAAGCGTTGCCGGCAGATGTCCGCTCGGCTCGATGAATTCGCAGAAATGGTCGCGCGGGATACGCCCGGTGAAGCTGTCTTCGCTGGCGGGTAGGGGGCGCACACCGGAGAAACGAAAGACGATCTCATCGTCGGCGATCGCGATCGAGGGAAACACGAATGCGAGCGACTGGAGGATGTAGCTCCGCTCGTCGTCCTCGCAACGCACGTCGTCCGGGTTGTCGACACGAATGTCGGTCGAGCCGATCAGCACCTTGCCGAGATAGGGAAACAGGATGCAGATGCGCCCGTCCTCGTTCTCGTAGTAGACCATGTGGCCGCCTAGTGCGTCGTAGAGCTCGGCGTTGTCGACGATGAGGTGCGAGCCTTTGGTGCCGCCCATCATCTTTTGGGCCGTGGCGCCGATGGCATTGTTGGTCAGGTCGATCCAGCCGCCGGTGGCGTTTACGATCAGCCTGGGGCGGATCGTTAGCGTCTCGCCGGTCAAGGTGTCGACGAGCGCGAGGCCCGCATCGTTTGAAGTCACTGCCGCGTAGTTCAAGGCGCGCGCCGACGATGCTGCCGCGATTGTATCGAACAGCATTTCAAGTCCAAGGCGCTCGGGCCGACTGACCCAGGCGTCGTAATAGGTGGCGGAGCTGCGAATTGCGGGGTTGATTGCGGGCCAGGTTTTCAGGGTCTCTGTGCGCGCCCGGAATTGGTGCGTCGGCATCAATCGCCGGGCTGCTGTGAACAGATCGTACATGGTGAGCCCGGCCTTTATCACCAGCGCGCCACGCCGGCTCGGCCGGCGCGTCAGGCCTAGAAAGCGCACCGCGCCATTTGCGATGCCCGAGAAAGTGTCGAAAATCGGTACCGTCGTAGGCAGCGGCGCCACGTAGTGCGGGGCGTTCTTCAGCAGCCGGTCGCGCTCGACCAGCGACTCGCGCACCAGCTTGAACTCGCCGTTTTCCAGATAGCGCAGGCCGCCATGCACCATGCGCGACAGCGCCGCACTTGCACCGCTGCAATAGTCGCCCTTGTCCGCCAGCGCGACATCGACGCGCTGCAAGGCAAGCTCGCGAAAGACGCTGATGCCGTTGATGCCGCCGCCAATCACGAGCACGGCAATATCGGGCCGCTCGCGCAGAGCGGCGAGTGTTTCGTTGCGGTTCATCTGGACTATGCCTTTCGCTCAGGCATCCATGGCCACGAGGTGCGCCGCGATGGCGGCATCGATGGCGGCAAGCTCGCCGGCTTCGAGCGCGATCTCGCCGGCCCGCGCATTTTCAAGCGCCTGTTCGGCGTTGCGCGCGCCGCACAGCGCGAAGGTGATGCCGCGCTGCGCCAGCGTCCAGGCGATGACGATCTGTGCCATCGAGGCGCTGTGTTGTTCGGCAATCGGAGCGATGGCTTGCTTAAGCCGTGCCACTTTCTGCCGGTTGGCGGCCGAGAAGCGGGGATTGTCCTTGCGCTGGTCGTCGCCGGTGAATTCGCGCGTCGGGTCGATCGCGCCGGTGAGCAGGCCGAGCGCAAGCGACGAGTAACTTAGCGTGGCGATATCGTTTCGGCGGGTGATCGGCAGCAGGCTGTCTTCGATCTCCCGGTCGATCATCGAATAGCGCTCCTGGATCGCATCCAACTGCCCGGCATCGACATAGTGCTGGAGATCCTGGGAACTGACGTTCGAGGCGCCAATGGCGCGGATCTTGCCCTGCGCCTTGAGCTTTTCGAGCACGGCAACCGTCTCGGCGATCGGCGTGGTCGGGTCCTGCCAATGGGTGATGTAAAGGTCGATATGATCGGTCCCGAGACGGCGCAGGCTCTGCTCAAGCTCATAGGCAATCCCGTCGGTGCCGAGATAGCGATGGACCGGCTTGCCGTCCTGGTCGAAGAAATGGTTGCCCTTGCCGGAATGCCAGTTCAGTCCGCATTTGGTGGCGATGACGACCTTGTCGCGCTTGCCTTTGATGGCCTTGCCGACGATCTCCTCGCTGCGGCCGAGCCCATAGGCAGGCGCGGTGTCGATGAGGCTGATGCCAGCGTCTATCGAGGCGTCTATGGCGCGGATCGACGCCTGCTCGTCGGTGCCGCCCCACATCCAGCCGCCTATTGCCCAGGTGCCGAGGCCTACGGCAGAAGCTGAGACGTCGGACCTGCCGATACGGCGTTGGATTTGTCGGGAGCTCATGCTGCCTCCTGCTTGGCAAGGTCGAGAATCTGAAGGCCAGTGGCCTCGTCGGTGACGATGGTGTCGAGATGGTTGCCGCGCATGGCGCTGAGGATAGGCGAGACCTTGCTTGCGCCGCTGGCTATGCCGATCGATCGCGGGATCGTTGCGAACTCGTCGAGTGTCAGCGACACCAGAGACCGGTTGAGCGTATAATCGCAAAGCCTGCCGTCGCGGTCGATGAGGTGGGCAAGCAGTTCGCCCGCGGCACCCGACTGCTCAATGGCTTGGCGGTCGGCGCTCGATGACGGATGAAGGTCGTAATAACTCGAATCGTCGCTCAGGATTGAACCGATGCCGATGACAGCAACGTCGGCCTCGCGCGCCTTGCGGAACACATCGGCGACGGAACGCACGCCCATCAGCATTCCGCGCTGCTCCGGCGAGTCGGCAAACAATGGCGCATGGACCTGATAGGCGCGGCCGCCGAGCTTGTCGGCCATCAGCGAAGCGACGTGATTGACGTCGGTATAGTGCTTGCCCTGGACGAGCCCCGTCGCGGGAATGACCTCGACATCATAGCGACGGCCGGGCTGAAGGCCGGCGACCAGCGCGCTGACGCCCTTGCCGCCGGTGATGGATATGGTGTCGCCGTCCTTGATGGTGTCGAGCAGCAGCCGTGCCGCCGCCTCGCCGACACGCTGCAGGGCGGTCTGCGGGTTTTCGGAAACCGACGGCACGACGACGGCGCGTTCGATGCCGCCCAGCGCCACAAGCTGTGCCTCGATGTCGATCAGATGGTCGATCGGCGATTTGATCTTGATCTCGACAAGGCCAAGTTGATGGCCGCGCTTGATCAGCCGATTGACCGTGGCGTGCGAGATGCCGAGTTCCCTGGCGATCTCTGCCTGGGTCTTGCCTTCGACATAGTGCAGGACAAGCGCCTGGTGCATCTGGCGGACTGTCGAGATGTCGTCGCGTGTGTTGGTGGGAGCCATGATCTTGTTTCGATGCGCTTCTTGAGTTCAGGACTTCTTGCGATGCAGGAAATGGTCGATCGACACTGCTGCAAGCAGGATGCACCCCTTGATCATGTCCTGCCAATAGACGGACACGTCGAGCAGGATCAGCGAACTCGTCACGACGGAGAGAAGAGCCATGCCGAGGATCGCGCCGAATATGGTGCCCGAGCCGCCATTCAGCGACGCCCCGCCAATCACGGCTGCGGCGATGATGTTGAGCTCCATGCCGGCGCCGAAGGTCGGCGTCGCAGCACCGAAGCGGGCCATGTAGATGACACCTGCGAGGCCAGCGAGGGTCGAGCACAACACCGTGACCCAGAACTTCACCTGCCTTGTCTTGATGCCCGAGAACTGCGCGGCCTTCTCGTTGGAGCCGGTGTAGAAAACCTTGCGGAAGGCGGTGGCGCGGCGCAGCAGGAAATCGAAGATCGCGACGACCACGACGAAGATCATGATCACGTAGGGGATGTTGTTGAAGCTGCCCTGGCCGATCGCCTTGAACGCCGGCGGCAGCGTGAACAGCGACAGCGGCGTGCCCTTGGTGATGACCAGGCACATGCCGCGCACGATGACCATCGCCGCAAGGGAGGTGATGAAGTGGTTCAACCCGACCACGGTGACGAAGAATCCCATTGCCGCGCCGATCAGCGCGCTGACACCGATGCCGATCAGGCTCGCCGTCCAAGGGTCGAGACCAGCCAGGAACAGCGCACCCGAAACGACCATCGAGAAACAGACGACCGAGCCGACCGACAGGTCGATGCCGCCGACGATGAGCAGGATGGTCATGCCGACCACGACGATGCCTTCGATGGAGAAGCTCATCAGCATGGCGCGGAAGTTGCCCCATGTCAGGAAGTGAGGGGAGGCAAAACTCATGGCAATGCACAGCGCCAGGATAATGACGATCAGCCCGGCCTCGCGCATCGATGCGAGGCGGGCAAAGTTGATGCGCCGCGCTTCGCTGGGTGCCTTGATATCGGCGTGCATAAGGGTTTCTCCCGCTTCCCTAGGCGACATTCTGGGCCTGCTTTTGTTGATTTGAACTGTTCTGGACGCCCGAGGCGAGCATGATGATGGCTTCTTCGCCGAGCTCGTCGGCAGCGAGTTCGCCGGCGATCCTGCCTTCGCGCACGACCATCACGCGGTCGCACAGGCCGATGAGTTCCGGCAGCTCCGACGAGATGACGACGATGCCGACGCCCTTGCCTGCCAGCTGGCGCAGCAACTGGTGGATCTCGACCTTGGCGCCGACGTCGATGCCGCGCGTCGGCTCGTCCATGATGATGACCCTGGGCTCGACCGACAGCTGCTTGGCGATGGCTACCTTCTGCTGGTTGCCGCCGCTGAGCGTCGATACGGCTGCCCCGATACCGGCCATGCGCACGCCGAGCCGCTTGGTCATCTCGGCTGCCTGGCGATCCTCCGCCTTGCGGTCGAGTAGCCCGAGTGTCCCGGTCAGCTTGCTAAGATCGAGAGCCGAGATGTTGGCCGCGATCGGCATATCGAGAAACACGCCGGAGCCCTTGCGATCCTCGGAGAGGTAGACAAGACCTGCCTTGACCGCATCGCTATAGTTGCGGATACGCAAGCCTTGGCCGTCGAGTGCAACGGTTCCCGCAGTCGCCGGTCTCAGGCCGCAAATGGTCTGCGCGATCTCGCTGCGGCCGGCGCCGATGAGGCCGCCGATGCCGAGGATTTCGCCGGCGCGAAGCTGCAGGTTCACGTCAGTGAAACGGCTGCCGTCGGAAAGGCCATTGACGGACAGCAGCAGGCGTCCGGGTTCCTTGGGCGCCAGCTTGTCGGGGTAGAGCTGGGTGATCTCTCGGCCAACCATCTTGCGGACTACGTCGTCGGGCGACACGGCTTTTATGGGATCGGTCGCAACGTAGTGGCCGTCGCGGAAGACGGTGACGCGGTCGCACAGCGAAAAAATCTCGGCCATGCGATGGCTGATATAGATGACCGAAATGCCGCGTTCCTGCAGCCCGCGCACGATCGAAAACAGGCGTTGCGCCTCGCTTTCAGTCAGTGCCGCGGTCGGCTCGTCGAGCATCAGCACCTTGCAGTCGAGCGTCAGCGCCTTGGCGATCTCGACGAGCTGCTGGTTGGAAATGGAAAGGTCGGCGACCTTGGTGCGCACTGGAATGGGTGCGAGGAGGTCCATCACCTTCTGCGCGTCGGCATAGAGCTTCTGGAAATTCATCAGCGGCATGCGACGGGCGTTGATCGCGGCCATGTAGATATTTTCGGCCACCGTCGCGTCCTGGCAGAGCGCGATCTCCTGATGGACAAGCGCTATGCCGAGACGCTGCGCTGCCGCGGGCGAGGGGATCGAAACACGCGTTCCATCGATCAGTATGTCGCCCTGGTCAGGCTGCAGCACGCCGGCGATCATGTTCATCAGCGTCGACTTGCCCGCACCATTTTCGCCGCACAGCGCGTGGATTTCACCGCGCTTGAGCTCGAACTGCACGTCGCTCAGCGCCTTGACCGGGCCGAACGCCTTGGACAGGCCGTGGATTTCAAGAATGGGCGCCTGGGTCACGCCATGCTCCTGCGATGGGCGCTGTGAGGGGAAGGGGGCTACAGCCCCCTTCCGACTTGGTTTGTCCTGACAATCTTGGGGTGTCGAGATTATTCCTCGATGCCCTTGGTGCCGCGACGCTTGAGGTAGGTATCCCAGTAGAAATCGTCGGCATTGTCCGCAGTGACGATCGAGAAACCGTTGTCGACGAAAGGCACGCTCATGGCATTGGAGCCCGAACGCCTTGCGTCGTTCATCGGGTCGATCAGGTCGGGGTGCTTGGCCATCCACAGAAGCATGAAGCCCATATAGCCCTGCATGCCCTGGTTCGGGTTAACCGAGCCGAAGATCTCGCCGGCCTTGATCATGTCGAGGATCTTGGCATTGACGTCGGCGAGCATGACCTTGATCTTGCCGCCGCCTTCCTTGGCTGCCTGGGCGGCACCAATCGCCGAGTTGGCTTCCGGCATGAACACCGCACCGAGATCGGGATGCGCCTGCGCCAGGCTGAGAACCGCCTGATAGGCCTTGGTCGGATCCTGGTTCGAAGCGGCGCGGCCGACGAGCTTCATGTCGGGCCATTTCGCTTCCATGCGGGCGACGAAGGCGTTGACGCGCTTGTCGTGGTTGTCCTGGCCGGGGTTTTCCAGCACGGCATATTCGCCCTTGCCGTCCATCGCCTTGGCAACGGCGTCGGCGGCATAAGTGCCTTCGGCATTGTTATCAGAGGTGATGTAGGAGACGCGCTTGGAATTGGGCGAGTCCGCCGCGAAGGTGACCACCGCGGTGCCCTGCTCGATGGCGCGATTGATCGGCTCGATGAACGGATCGGAGTTCATCGGGTGCACCAATATGCCGGCCGGCTTCTGCGCCAGAGCCTGGTCGAAGGTGGCGATCTGCTTGTTGACGTCGTATTCGGGCGTGCCGGTATAGGCGGTCTCGCAGCCGAACTGCTGGCCGGCCTGCTTGAACATTTCGTAGACCGGGAACCAGTATTCGACGCCCGAAACCATTACGTTCATGACGTATTTTTCACCCGGCTCGCATTTGAACGGGTTGGGGGTTTCGGCGAGTGCCTGAATCGAACCCAAGCAGGTCGATACAGTCGCTGCGATTGCGAGCGTGCTCAGAAATTTGCGCAAGTTTCCTCCCTTGGCCGAAGCCATTCTCAATGACCGCCGCTAGCGCTCCAGAAGCGCCGCCGTATGGATTGATTAATGTCGAACTTCCTCCCGAAGCCCGACTTCGGCTACATTGCAGCCTCTCCAGAATATGTCAATAAAATTCATATACTGAAATATATTTCACGATAAGAGGACTGCGGAGGGCTTTGCTTGCTGGTGCCGTAGCTTTGCGCGGGGAACCTCGTCGTGTAGCACAGGTATCTCATCACTCGTCTCAGGGCGTTACCGAAGTCAGCCGGTTCCACTAGACCTTGCATCAAGATAGCCCTTTCGCCGCTTTGTCCGTTCAAGACGGGCGAGCGCACCATCCGCTTCTTCCGGTGCGTCAAAGGTCTCCATCATCGATTGGCCATTGGTGCCGATGCGGCCCCAGTGGCGTATGAGCGATGAGCCGCCGAACAGTGTCGGCTGGATGGTGAGCGTATAGAAGCGGCGCATATTCCGGGTCGGGTCGACGCGGCGTAGATGAAGCGGTCCGGCTTGTTCTTTCGGCATGGACGGATTTTCGCGTTTCGCGAAAGCGGCGTCCAACGAGTTCCATGAATCGATCCGGTCGGATCGATTCATGCTGCTGATGCTTCACGTCTCCGGTCAACAGAAGCCGGCGGCGCTAGGTTATTGTCCGATCTTTAGATGCGAGGCCACCAGTTCGGCAACTTTGGCGAATGGTATAATACCAAGCGGCTTTCCTTCGGCACCAGGTCCAGTGACCAGCACTGGAACGCGCTCGCGCGTATGGTCGGTGCCGTGCCAGGTTGGATCGTTACCGTGGTCTGCGGTGATGATGAGCAGATCACCGTCACGCAGACGGCTCGTCAGTTCCGGCAACCGTGCATCGAAGGTTTCGAGCGCGCGGGCATAACCCGAAACATTGCGCCGGTGACCCCAGAGGCTGTCGAATTCGACGAAGTTTGCAAAAACCAGATCGCCTGAAGCGGCACGGTCGCACCAGGAAAGCATCTGGTCGAAGAGCGCCATGTCGTCCTTGCCCTTGGAGACATCGGTGATGCTCTTGTACGCAAAAATATCCCCGATCTTGCCCACGGCATGGACTGCGCCGCCGGCCGCGACGACCCGGTCGCAGATCGTGCCGTCGGGCGGAGCGATCGCGTAGTCCTTGCGGTTTGCGGTGCGGACAAAGGCCCCCGGCGCTTCGCTGACGAATGGACGCGCAATGATCCGCCCGACATTCAAGGGATGAAAGATTTCTGCAGCGATCCGGCAGACGTCGAGCAGCCGCTCCAGCCCGAAATGCTCCTCATGCGCAGCGATCTGCACCACACTGTCGGCGGAGGTGTAGATAATCGGCTTGCCGGTCGCGATGTGCTCGGCACCGAACTGGTCTAGCACCTCCGTGCCCGAAGCATGGCAATTGGCAAGCGTGCCCGGAATGCCGGAGCGAGCGACCAATTCGGCCATCAGATGATCAGGGAAAGCCGGAATGGTGCGCGGAAAATAGTGCCAGTCTCGGGTCACCGGCACGCCTGCCAGTTCCCAATGTCCGGATTGCGTATCCTTGCCTGCGGAGATTTCCTCGGCTGCTCCCCAACTGCCGGTCGGCACGGCGCCGAGACCCGGAGCCGCCTTGCCGGATGCAAGCCGGATCGCAGCACCAAGACCCAAGGCGTCAAGATTGGCAACCCTCAGCGGCCCGCTTCGGCCGTCCTCGGCATTGCCGGCAGCGCAGGCTTCGGCGATATGGAGCAAGGTGTTCGACCCCTCGTCGCCGTAGCGTGCCGCATCCGGCGCGCCGCCGCATCCGACGGAATCGAGGACACAGAGGAAAACACGCGCCATTGTCACCGGCTCAAGAGAGTTGGAAGCGGCCGAGCGATCGGCGGCGGATCAATTCGATGATCTCATAAAAGGCCCAGCCGATCAAAGAAAGCAACAGGACCATGCCGATGACGACGGAAGTATCGCTGTTTTCCTGGCCGGAAGACAGGAGATAGCCGATGCCCTCATTGGCTCCCATGAGTTCGCCGATAACCGCAGCGGTCATGGCAAGCGTGGTGGCGACCGCCATGCCGGCGAGCACCGCCGGCAGTGCCGAAGGCAGTTCTATATGCCAGAAGCTCTGCCAGGGGCTGAGCTTCAGCACGGCTGCAAGATCGCGGAAACTGCCTTCCCCGTAACGCAGGCCGGTGACCATGCCGGACATTACGGGGAAGAAGGTGACGATCGCGATCAGCACGATCTTGGGCGTCGGCCCGATCCCCAGCCACAAAAGCAGCAGGGGCGCGATCGCGATCTTCGGTGCGGTCTGCAGCAGCAGGATCAGCGGCGTGGCAAAGCGTTCGACGCGCGGCAAGCGTGCGAAAACGACGCCGGCAAGGATGCCGATCACCGTTCCGAGCACGAAGCCAGCGACGATCTCCGTGAGCGTCACGCCAATATGCCGAAGCAGCTTGGCGTTCTCGAAGAGGAAGACGAGACGGTTCAGCACTTCCATCGGTCCCGGCAACAGAAAGCTAGGGACCTGGAAAATGAAAACAATCGCCGTCCACAGGACGAGGGTCGCGATCAGACCCGCTATGCCACGCAACAACATGTTTTACTGACCAATCGTGGACGGGTCGACGACGAAGTCCTCCGCCTTGGGTGCTTCGTCGATGACCTTGTATTCGGCCAGGATGTCGGCGTTCTTCTGCCAGCCGGCGAAGTCTGCCGCGCCGAGACCTTTCTCCTTGGTGAGCGGGCTCTGCCAGACGGTTGGTACGAAGGTCTGTTCGAAGGCCGTCGTCAGAATGCCCTTTTGATCCTTCGGCCAGGTCGGTGCATATTTGTCGAGTGCGATATCCAGCGCTTCGTTGACATGGCCGTCGATGACCCATTCGTAGGACTGCGTGACGGCAGTGGTGAAGCGCTTTACCAGATCCGGGTTCTCGGAGAGCTTGGCGGCGTTGGTGACGACGACGTTGCCGAAGGACGGCAGGAAGTCGTTGGAAAGAACCATCGTGATCTTGGTGCCGTCGGCCTCGAGATTGTACTTGCGAAGCTCGGAGAAAACGATCGCATCGACCTGGCCCGCCTGCAGCGACTGGACGATGGCGCCTGTCTGGACGACCTCGACGCTGACGTCGTCAAGCGAGAGACCGGCTAGCTTCAGGCCGACCTGCAGCTGGAGATAGTTCGGGCTGGCAAGGCTGGTGACGGCGATCTTCTTGCCCTTCAGGTCCTTGTAGCCGGTAATGCCGCTGTCGGCCTTGGCAAGCAGTGCACCGATGCCGCGCTGATAGGTCGTGTGGACGACCTTGACCGGCAGGCCGTTGGCGGCAGCGGCGACTACGGCGTCACCGTTCGGGAAGCCGAAATCGACATTGCCGGCTGCGATGTTGGTCAGGATGTCCGCTGCGGCGGCATAGATGAATTCGACCTCGATGCCGTTCTTCTCAAAGATGCCGTTTTCGACGCCGGCATACAGCGGCGCGTAGAAGGGTGCGGCCGCGCCGTCGATCTGCATCACAACCTTGTCGGCCGCGTCGGCGAAGGATGCGAAAAGGGGTGAGGCGAGCAAGGCGAGCAGGCTTGCCGCGGTTGTCACGCGAAACTGGATCATGGTTGGCTCCTGAGTTCCCAATCTGTGGAGGAAAATGCCCTTCCTGCAATGCGCAGAAGGTTTCGCTGGGTCGTCTCATAGTCGTCGAGCCATTCATCGGTGGCGCGATTTCCATGGACACCAAGTAGGCAGCCGGTCTGAAGGCCGATCGCCCCGCCGACGGTCAAGATGATCTCGCTCTCCATCTCGACGCCGATGGCGCCCTGAGCCTGGAAGCGGTCGATGAAATTGCCATAAGGATCGCTACTGCCTTCGATCGAACGAAAGCGGCGGTCCTGGCCGAAATAATAGCTGTCGGTCGAGGCGACCATGCCCGGACGGCAGGCGAGGCCAAGTTCGGTCGCTGCATTCACGAGGCCCTGGCTTATTTGCGGCGAGGCCTGCGCCTTGCCGCCGGCGGCGCGGTAGGTCAGGGCGGTTCCCGTATCGCCGATCGCACTGTCGACGGCGATGAAGGTGCCGACCGCATAGTCCGCGACGAGCGATGACATGCCGCCGATGCGCACGACACGCTTTGCGCCGAGCATGGCGAGTTCCACGAGGGCGATTTCCGTCGACGGTCCGCCGATGCCGGTCGAGCAGATGGTCAGCCGCTGGCCCTCATAGGTGCCGGTGATGACGGCGAACTCGCGCTTGCGGCCGAAATCGGTCACGTCTTCCATCATGTCAGCCAGCAGCCGCACACGGTCCGGGTCTCCCGGCGTCAGGACGTTTTCGGCAATGTCGCCGGGGCCGCATGGCAGATGCGGCGGGCGGCCGTTCTTCCACGGGAATGCTGCGCTGGTTTTAGCCACGGGCTGCTCCCTTCCAGGACAGCAGCCGGCGTTCGAGGATGGTCAGCGCAACATGCAGGAGAAGGCCGAGAACCACGGTCAATAGGACGGCGGCAAACAGAAGCGGCGTCTTGTAGGTGGCCGATGCGAAGGTCATCAGGTAACCAAGACCGACCTTGCCGGACATCCATTCTGCGAGCACAGCGCCAACCAGCGCCTGCACCGCGCCGATCTTCAGGCCGACGAAGATTTCCGGCATGGCCGCTGGCAGCTCGATCTGCCGGAACCGCTGGATGGAGCTGAGACCGAGAAGCTTGGAAAGATCCTTCATCTTCGGGTCGAGCGCCCGGAAGCCGGCGACTGCGCCGACAAAGACCGGGAAGAAGACGAGCGAGAAGATCAGGACGATTTTCGACAAGACGCCGAAGCCGAACCAGACGATGAAGAGCGGCGCGAGCGCGATCTTCGGGGCCGTCTGCAGGATCACAAGCGGGCCGTCGAGCCAGACCGCAAGCTTGGGAAACCGCGTCATGACATAGGCGATCGCAATGCCGGCGATGCAGCCGAGGATGAGGCCGAGCACGATGTTCTGCAGCGTGAAGCCGAGATGCCGCCAGAGCTCGCCGGTGAGCGCAATCGTCACCAGCGCATTCCATGTGCGAAGCGGCGAGGGCAGGAGGTAGGTCGGCAACCCCATAGGCCCGGTCGCGAACCACCAGGCAAACAAGAGTACGGCGAGCGCCAGCGTATAATCGACCGCCGCGGAAAAACGCCCGCTCATCAATGCGCCTCACCGGCAGGCGTCCGGAGGTCACGGCGAAGTTGAGCGACAAGAGCGTGATAGGCGGGATCGAGCTTGGTCTCCTCGCCGCGCGGACGGGGAAGTTCGACATTATGGATGCATTTCAGCTTGCCGGGACGCGCCGTCATGACCATCACGCGGTCGGCGAGATAGGCGGCCTCTTCAACGCTGTGCGTGACGAGCAGGATCGTCTTGCCGGTCGACTGCCAGATGCGTAGCAGTTCGTCGTTGAGATTGTCGCGAGTGAGTAGGTCGACGGCCGAAAACGGCTCGTCCATCAGCAGGATCGGCGGGTCGTCGGACAGGGCGCGGGCAATCGCCGCACGCTGGCGCATGCCGCCGGAAAGCTGGCGGGGCAACGCCTTCTCGAAACCGGCCAGGCCGACCATCTTGATGAGGTCGAGCGCGGTCTTGTCGCCCTGGGCGCGGCTGACGCCCGAGGTGTCGAGCGGGAAGCGGACGTTGTCGATAATGGTTTTCCAGGGCAGGAGCACCGGCTCCTGGAAGACGAAACCGACAGGGCGTTTGCGGCCGGAAACATCGAGCTTGATCGAACCGCCGCTCGCCTGATCGAGACCGGAAATCAGCCTGAGAAGCGTGGACTTTCCGCAGCCGGAAGGCCCGACGATCGAGATGAACTCGCCTTCTTTGATGGTGATGCTGACCGGCTCCAGCGCGGTTACCGTTCCATGGTCAGCCACGAATGTCTTGTGGACACCCGCGATATCGATCATCCGCTCCGATTGCGACACCAAAAACTCCATGCCTTACCAGCGGGGAGCAATTGGTCATCGAGAGGACAATATCCTCTTCGACTACCCGTCCAACCCCGGAAAGGAGCCAAGCTTTCACAAAACTTTCACGGAAGCAACCAAAATCTCAAAGATGAGATTTGTATCAAAATTGTTTCTGCGCTTCGGTTTCCCGCACTGATTGCCGTCAGGCCGCGACCCGCTTCTTGAGCACGGTCTTTTCGATGAAGTCGGCGGCCTGGTCACCCTTGAGGCTTTTCCGCCAGAGCCTGTCGGTCATGCCGCCGTAAAGCTGCACGGCTTCTGCCGCCGCCGTGATGGTCGCGACGCCGACGCGGATATTGGCAAACGATCCGAGGCGGAAGGGGCTGACGGCAACTTGTGCCTTGTCGGCCCGTTTGAAGATCTGGAAGCTCGCGCCCGGCATGGAATCGATCACCACGCCGATCTGCACGCCGATTGGCTGTTCGCGCAGCATATGCACAATGTTTTCGATCTCGTCGCGCGCGGCCTTCTGGCGTTCCGCCAGATTGACCGAGGGATGGTTGTGCGCGCCGACAAACCCGACGCGGCCGAACTCGTCCAGCTCCGCGGCCGAAACCAGGCTGACGATGCTGGGCGTGCGCCGCCGGAAGGTTTCCTTGCGGGTTTTGAGGATATCCATCAGCGCTCCGATCTCGCGGATGGCATTCTTCCGGTCGCCGACATCCTCGGGAATGCTCTCGTCCAGAACCTTCGGCAGCAGATCGTCATAGCGGTCCGTGGTGAGCAGATAGGAGATCGGCCCGAACATCACGGTGATCTGGTCGACATCCTCCTCGAGCTGGCGCATGCGTTCGAAGAAGCTCACGGCCGAAGCGACATATTCGATGCCGACGCCGAGCAGCGTGGGCAGCGAAACACCGAGCAGATCGGCGATCTTGCCCAGCGTATCGACCTTTGGCGGCTTGCCTGATTCGTAGCGATAGATGGCGGCGCGCGACACACCGGCCTTGGCGGCAAGCTCCTCCGGAGTAAGCCCTGCGCCCATGCGGAATGCGCGAAGGCGGCGCCCGACATCCGCTGTGGAACTCATCAAGTCCAAGGCGATTCCTCCCGTCATTCTGTTGCTAAATCTTCGACTCAATAAACAAAAACTGGAAAAATCGCAATGAAGATAATTTATATGCGATAATTCTCATTTTTGAGAATCGTCTTGACACCTTTGACGTTTCCACAATAGGCTCTGTTTTTGGACCCCGAATACAGGGAGCACCCTATGACGTCCGACCGCCACACTCTCCGACGCTGATCTCAAGCGAAGGGCGCTGCGCGACGGCCTGGGCGATGTGCTGAAGCCCGAAGTCGCCATCCCACCGACATTCTCATCTGCTCGGCAGTCAAATCTGCCGACGGACCCACTTTTTCCTGATTCCGGAAACCGTCATGCCAGCAAGCCCTTGCGTCGTTCCCGATTCCATTCCTCACCCGTATTCCATCCATGAGGTTGAATGCCGGGTCAAAACCCACGACCGGGTGAATGGCGAATACCGGCGTCTCGTGCTGTCGGCCCCGCGTTCCGTTCTCGATTGCGAGCCGGGACAATTCTTCCATCTCCTCTGCCCTCAGACGGAGGGCTTTCAGCCTTATCTGCGCCGGCCGATGAGCATCTACTCCTATGATCGTATCCGGGGGGAACTCTCCTTCCTCTACAAGGTCGCGGGCACGGGCACCGGAGCTCTGGCAAGCCTTCAGCCGGGCGAACATCTCAACATCGTCGGCCCGCTCGGACGGGGCTTCGAAATCAGGCGCGAATGGCGGCGACCGCTTCTCGTTGCCCGCGGTGTCGGGCTTGCCACACTGGCACCCCTTGCAAGCGAATGCGCCCGTCTCGGCCGGCCACTGACGGCAATCTGCAGCGCGCGCTCGCCCGATCTGGTGATGTCGACCGATCTCTTCCGCTCCTTTGGCGCCGAAGTCATCACCGTCGCGGATGCCGAGGGTAATTCGGATGTCGGGAGCCTGACGCCACTGATCGAGGGACTGATCCGCACGCGGGGCATCGATGCGTTCTTCACCTGCGGCTCAACGCGTCTCATGCGCATGCTGCAGGTGATCGGCTCGCGTCACGGCATCGGCGGGCAGGTGGCGGTTGAGCAGCACATGGCCTGTGGCATCGGCATGTGCCAGGCCTGCGTGCGGCCCTTCCTGCGCGATGGTGGCGCGGTCAATCTGCGGGTCTGCCGCGAAGGCCCGGTCTTCGATCTCCACGAGGTGCTGTGATGGCGGACCTCAGGACGACCATTGGCGGCCTCACGCTCAAGAACCCGATCATGCCGGCTTCCGGTACTTTTTCGGAGGAACTCACGGAAGTCTTCGACCTCGACTGTCTCGGCGCGCTTGTCACCAAGACCATCACGAGGGGAAAACGCTCCGGCAATCCCGTGCCGCGCGTCTGCGAGGTCAACGGCGCCATGCTGAATTCGATCGGTATTCCCAGCAAGGGCGTCTCATGGTTCCTCCAGAACACCCTGCCGCTCTACAGGGATTACGAGGCGCCGCTGGTCATCAGCATTTCCGCCAATACGGCTGATGAATTCGCGCGCTTCGCCGAGGAAGTCAGCGTGCCGGGCGTGGCGGCGATCGAGGTGAATATCTCCTGCCCGAACATCGAGGATGATGGAAAGGCCTTCGCGATGAGGCCCGGCGCAACGGGTGACGTCATTCGCCGCATGCGCTCGGCCACGCACCTTCCGCTCTGGGCCAAGCTATCGCCCAATACCGGCGAAGTGGTGGAGGTGGCGCAGGCAGCTGAGGAAGCCGGGGCAGACGCGCTCATCACCGCAAACACCATGCTCGCCATGGCGATCGACAGCCGCACCGGCCGTGCCAGGCTCGGCAACATCATGGGTGGGCTTTCCGGCCCGGCGCTCAAGCCGATCACGCTGCGCATGACCTATCAGTGCGCCCGTGCCGTCTCCATTCCGGTGATCGGCTGCGGCGGCATTTCGACCGTGGACGATGTGATCGAATATCTGGTTGCAGGCGCCCGTGCAATCCAGGTCGGCACTGCCACCTTCATCAGCCCGTCCACGATGCCGCGTCTTATCCGGGAACTCGATGAGGTGCTCGACGCGCGTGGTCTCCGATCCGTCGACGCGCTGATCGGTACGGTCGACGTCACCGACGAGGCCGTTGTGGTCGCGGAGTGTGTGCGATGAGTGCAGCGCTTCTTGAAAGGCCCACATCTTCCGATCTCGGTGCGCTTGCGGCACGGCTTTTCAACGAGGTTGCCGAGCGAAGCGCCGATGTCGAAGGCGTCAGCCGTCCGGCCTTTTCGGCGGTCGAGACCGAGACTCTTCAGTTTCTGCTCGATTTCGCTCGTTCGGAAGGGCTTGCCGCGCATTGGGATGCCGGGCGCAACGTCGTATTTTCGTTACCGGAGCATGAGCGCGCTGAACGCTACATCCTTGTCGGTTCCCATGTGGACAGCGTGCCGCGCGGCGGCAATTTCGATGGTCTTGCAGGTGTTCTGGCGGGGCTGATGTGCCTCGTCAGGGCAAGGCGAGGAGGCGTGCGTTTCGCGCAACCCGTGAAGGTCATCGCCATGCGCGGCGAAGAGAGCGCCTGGTTCGGGCCTTGTTATATCGGGTCGAAGGCTCTGCTCGGCGTTCTTTCCGAAAAGGAACTGGTGGCCCGGCACAAGGGAGACGGCCGAACCCTCGACACGCATATGGAAGCTGTCGGCATCGACATGACCAGTGTCCGGGCCTCCGAGCCGCTTCTGGATCGAGAAGCCGTCACGGCCTATCTCGAGGTGCATATTGAACAAGGACCGGTGCTGATCGAACGGAACCTGCCCGCTGCCGTCGTTTCGGGCATTCGCGGCAACTTCCGCTACAAGAAAATCTCCTGCTTCGGCGAGGCCGGCCATTCGGGCGCCGTGCCGCTCGCCTATCGTCACGATCCGGTGCTCGCCATGGCGGAACTCCTGAATGGTCTCGATGTCGCCTGGCACGACCATGTCGCGCAGGGCGAGGATCTGGTTGTCACCAGCGGCATGGTCTCCACCGACCGGGAAAAGCACGCGCTCTCCCGAATTCCCGAAAGTGTCGAATTCAGCCTCGATATCCGCAGCCAGGATGCCGGGATGTTGCAGACCATGCATGACCTTGTGCGCCGGCATGCAGAGCGCATCGAGCGTGAACGCAATGTGCGGTTCGATTTCGGAGACGTGCTCTGGACCAAGCCTGCGCTTTGCAGCGGGCAAATCATTGCCGGGCTGACCCGCTCAGCGGAGGCGCTCGGCCTTGAGTCGGCTGTGGTCCCTTCCGGCGGCGGACACGATGCAGCGGTCTTCTCGGAGGCCGGGATTCCCACCGGGATGATCTTCATCCGCAACCGCAACGGCTCGCATAACCCGCACGAGGCGATGGAGATCGGCGACTTCGAGATCGCCACCTCCATACTCTACGAATTCCTCATCACTCCGCAGAAGAGCGGGTCCAATAAGCAAAGGAAACCGGTCCCATGTTAGCAGCGATCACCAACATCATCCGCGACAAGGGCAATGCAATTCCAGGCTATCGCGAGGCGGCCAGGACCGCCCGTCAACAGGCGACGGAAGATAGGGAGCGGTCAGTCGGTTATTTCCTGCTCGGCAAGGCAGCCCAGGAATTTGCCGATGCATATTGTGAAGAACCCTTGCATGCGGACACCGCCGAGCAGCAACTCGCCAGGCTGGAGGGCTTTGCCTCCGTACTCGATGAAGCTTTTGAAACTCCGGACCTTCAACGGCGTCTGGAAGCGCTTTCCTATGTAGCGCGGGCGATGAGCGGGGACTGCGCGACAACCACAACCTGACAACCCGAATAGCCAGCCGTTCGGACGACCCGAGCGCTTGTCACCGGCATGTCCTTTCTTGTCGTCATTCGAAGCAAAGTTCGTCTCTTGCTCAAAAGTAATACTATATGATAGTAACACTTTTGACCGTCGCCGGGAGGAGCCCGCGACTGTTCCCAAGGGAGGAATTGACATGAAATTCGTGACACGTTTGCTCATCGGAACCGCGTTCGGAGTGGTTCTCGCCGGTTCCGCAAGTGCGGCCGGACTTACGGTTGGCTTTTCTCAGATCGGCTCGGAATCGGGCTGGCGCGCGGCTGAAACCAGCGTGACGAAGCAGCAGGCTGAAAAGCGCGGCATCGACCTCAAATTCGCCGATGCACAGCAGAAGCAGGAGAACCAGATCAAGGCGATCCGCGGGTTCATCGCGCAGGGCGTCGATGCAATCCTCGTAGCGCCGGTTGTGGCCACCGGCTGGGAAACTGTGCTCGGCGAAGCCAAGGATGCCGACATTCCGGTCATCCTGCTCGATCGTGGCATCGACGGTTCGCCCGACCTTTACATGACCATGGTCGCTTCTGATCAGGTTCTGGAAGGCAAGGTCGCCGGCGAATGGCTTGTAAAGGACGCCGCAGGCAAGGATTGCAATGTGGTTGAGCTCCAGGGAACCACAGGTTCTTCGCCTGCCATCAATCGCAAGAAGGGTTTTGAAGAAGCCATTGCCGGCACTTCCAACATCAAGATCACCCGCAGCCAGACCGGTGACTTCACCCGCGCCAAGGGCAAGGAAGTCATGGAAGGGTTCCTGAAGGCGGAAGGTGGCGGCAAGAACATCTGCGCGCTTTACGCCCACAATGACGACATGGCCGTCGGTGCGATCCAGGCCATCAAGGAAGCCGGCCTGAAGCCGGGCACGGACATCAAGGTCGTGTCGATCGACGCCGTTCCGGATATCTTCAAGGCCATGGCCGACGGTGAGGCGAATGCGACTGTCGAACTGACGCCTAATATGGCCGGACCGGCATTCGACGCGCTTGAAGCCTTCAAGAAGGACGGCACCGTTCCGCCAAAGCAGATCATCACGGAATCGAAGCTCTATACGCCAGCCGATGAACCGATGAAGGTCTACGAAGAAAAGAAGGGCCTCGGCTACTGATCCTCCCAAGCCGACGGGGCTGCTTCGCACGATGTGCGCTGCAAGTCCCGCCGGATGATTTACAGTATCGAACCGCGCGCTTCGACGCGCGGTCCGATGGCGAAGGCGGAGGCAGCGCATGAATACCACTGATGAGTTGGTCAGCGCGCGCGATATCAGAAAAGCGTTTCTCGGTTACAAGGTTCTGGACGGGGTGGATTTCTCCGTTCGGTCGGGTGAGATTCATGCCCTGCTCGGCGAGAATGGCGCCGGAAAATCGACCTTGATCAAGATCTTGACGGGCGTTCATCGTCCGGATTCGGGCACTGTTCGCGTTGGCGGCGAGGCCGTGGTCGTGCGCGATACGCTTCATGCCCAGCAGCTTGGCATCGGCACGGTCTACCAGGAAGTCAATTTGCTGCCCAACCTGACCGTGGCGGAAAACCTGTTCATCGGCCGCCAGCCAAGACGATTCGGCCTCGTGGACCGAAAGACGATGAGCGAGCGCGCGAAGGTGCTGCTTGCGCAGTATGACATCCATATCGATGTGTCCGCAGATCTGGCGCGTTATTCGGTGGCCATCCAGCAACTCGTGGCGATCGCGCGCGCCGTTGACCTCTCCGGATCGGTGCTCATCCTGGATGAGCCTACGGCGAGCCTGGACCGCCATGAAGTGGAGCTACTCTTCAGTGTCATGCGCAAGCTGCGCGACCGCGGTCTCGGCATCGTCTTCATCACGCATTTTCTCGACCAGGTTTACGAGGTCAGCGACCGCATCACGGTGTTGCGCAACGGACGGCTGATGGGGATATCGCCAACCGCAGCCTTAAGCAAGGTTGATCTCGTTTCCATGATGCTGGGGCGAACTCTGGCGGCTTCGACGGAACGCGAAAAGCAGCCGGAGACTGAACGGCGCGAGCCGCTCGTGTCCTTCTCCAATTATGGCCGCAGCCGCTCGATCTCACCGTTCGATCTAGATATCGCAGCCGGCGAGGTGGTCGGCGTAGCCGGCCTGCTGGGGTCCGGCCGTACCGAGACGGCGCGCCTCCTGTTCGGGGTCGATCTTCCGGAAAAGGGTAGTGCAACCATGGACGGAAAGACCATTCGGATTGCATCGCCTCGCGACGCGATCAGGCTTGGTTTTGGCCTCTGCCCGGAGGATCGCAAGATCGACGGCATCATCGGTGATCTGTCCGTGCGGGAAAACATCGCGCTCGCGCTGCAGGCCCGGCGCGGTTGGCTGCGGCGCATGTCGAGCCGCGAGCAGGCTGAACTGGCGGACCGGTTCGTCAAGGCGCTCGATATTCGTACCACCGATATCGAAAAGCCGGTGAAGCTTCTCTCCGGCGGTAACCAGCAGAAGGTGATCCTCGCGCGATGGCTGGCAACCGGCCCGCGGTTCCTTATCCTTGATGAACCCACCCGCGGCATCGATGTCGGCGCTCATGCCGAGATCATCGAGTTGATCAAGCGGCTCTGCCATGAGGGGATGGCGCTGCTGGTCATTTCATCCGAGCTTGAGGAAATCGTGGCCTACTCGACCCGCGTGCGGGTTTTGCGCGACCGCGTGCATTGCCAGGACCTGACTGGAGATGAAATTTCCGCCGACGGGATCATGCGCGCTATCGCTGCTCAGACGGGAGCCACCGCATGAACAACAGCCTTGCAAGCGGTCTTCGCCGTGCGACGCCGCAGCTGATCTCGCTGGCTGTCATCCTGTTCCTGAACTGGCTGGCATTTCCGGGCTTCTTTGACCTTCGCATTCAGGACGGCCGTCTGTTCGGCAGCCTGATCGACGTGCTTAATCGTGGCGCGCCGGTCATGATCCTGGCCATCGGTATGACGGCCGTCATAGCCAGCAAGGGCGTCGATCTTTCTGTAGGTGCCGTCATGGCGATGGCGGGCGCGGTGGCGGCGACTATGACGGTGGAAGGCTATCCGCTGATGGCTGTGATACTGACTGCACTTGCGGTCGGCATTGCCTGCGGCTTGCTCAACGGGTTTCTGGTCGCGGTTCTCGATCTGCAGCCGATCGTCGCCACGCTTATCCTCATGGTGGCCGGGCGCGGTATTGCGCAGCTCATTACGGAAGGTGTCATCGTCACCTTCAACGATCCTGGTCTCATCTTCTTCGGGACGGGCTCGTTCCTCGGCCTGCCGATGCCGATCATCATCGCAGCATTACTCGCCATTGCAGTCATATTGCTGATGCGGCGGACGGCGCTCGGGCTGCTGATCGAGGCCGTCGGCGTCAATCGCAGTGCCAGCAGCTACGCCGGCATCAACAGCAAGCTGCTGTTGATTTTCGTCTATACGCTATCGGGATTTTGTGCAGCACTTGCAGGCATTATCGCCGCCGCAGACATTCGCGGCGCAGATGCCAACAATGCGGGCCTGTGGCTGGAACTCGACGCTATTCTCGCTGTTGTCATTGGCGGCACATCGCTGCTGGGTGGCCGCTTTTCCATCCTGATGTCGGTGCTCGGCGCAATCATCATCCAGGCGATGAATACCGGAATCCTGATCTCGGGCTTTCCACCGGAATACAACCTTATCGTCAAGGCCGCGGTCATCATCATGATCCTGCTTGCCCAGTCGGCGTCTTTCGCCGGCATCGGCGGCCTGTTCGTTCGCGCCCCCTCTGCGGCCAAGAAGGCGGACGCATCATGAGCAACCGCCTGCTGCCATTCTATGCGACCCTGATTATCTGCGTGCTGGCTTATGCCATCTGCGTGTTTCAGTTCCCGAACATGTTCTCGACGCGCGTGCTCGGCAATCTGCTTACCGACAATGCCTTTCTTGGCATTGCAGCGGTGGGCATGACCTTCGTCATCCTGTCAGGCGGCATCGACCTGTCGGTCGGCTCGGTAATCGCCTTCACCGGTGTACTTATCGCCGTTCTGGTCGGCTGGTACGGCGTTCACCCCCTGACCGCCTTCGTCATCGCATTGACGATCGCCACGGCGTTCGGCGCCGGCATGGGCGCGATCATCCATTATCTCGACGTGCCGGCCTTCATCGTCACGCTGGCGGGAATGTTCCTGGCGCGGGGCATGTCGTTCGTCATCACCACGGAATCGATACCCATCAACCACGAGTTCTATACCGCGCTGCAGGGCCTCTATTATCGCATGCCCGGCGGTGGGCGGTTGAATTTCGTCGGCGGGGTCATGGTGCTGGTCTTTCTCGCCGGCATCGTCGTGGCGCATTTCACCAAGTTCGGCTCGTATGTCTATGCCATTGGCGGAAACCGCACATCGGCGGAACTGATGGGCGTTCCCGTCGGCCGCACGACCATAGCCATCTATGCCCTGTCGGGGTTCCTCTCCGGCCTCTCCGGTATCGTGTTTTCGCTCTACACCTCGGCTGGCTATTCGCTGTCTGCGGTGGGTGTCGAACTGGACACAATCGCTGCGGTGGTGATCGGCGGGACGCTGCTGACAGGCGGCGTCGGCCTTGTCGCCGGTACCTTCGTCGGCGTCATAATCCAGGGGATCATCCAGACATACATCGTCTTCGATGGCACCTTGTCTTCGTGGTGGACCAAAATCGTCGTCGGCTTTCTGCTCTTCGCCTTTATCGCCCTGCAGCGACTTCTTGTGTACTTGTCGAGTCGCAAGGCTTTGGCAGGGGAGCATTGAATGCCGCCGAACAGGAAAACCATCCCACCGATGATGAGCACCCCGAGGCCCAGGACCCAACACGGCCATGTCATCCGGGATCTCGGCATGGGCATCGTCAGTGGCCGCTATGCCGAAAACACGATCATGCCGGGCGATGCCGAGTTGCAGCAGCAATACGGCGTGTCGCGTACCGTGTTGAGAGAAGCTTTCAAAACCTTGGCCGCAAAGGGTGTGGTGCAACCCAAGGCGAAGATCGGGACGCGCGTTCTGGAACGGCGTAACTGGAACATGTTCGACCCGGACATCCTTCATTGGTATGTCGAGACAGGCGTCGACAGCGCATTCCTGATGTCGCTGCAGGAGATGCGGCTGGCGCTGGAGCCCGAAGCCGCGCGGCTGGCCGCCCAGCGCCGGACCAAGGGTCAGATCGCCAGGCTGCACCACTGGGTGGACCAGATGGCGGATACTGTCGCTGCCTCATTCGTCGAGAGCGATCTTCAGTTTCACATAACGGTCGCCGAGGCGTCGGCAAATCCGTTCATGCGCTCGATCAGCACGCTGGTGGAGGTTGCGCTGGCGACGACATTCACCATCAGCTCGCCGATCCCGAACTCCGAACGTCACGCCCTGACCGTTGAAAAGCATCGCCACATCGCACTCGCCATTGAGAATTCGCAGGAAGAAGCTGCCAGCGCGGCCATGCGCGCGGTCATCAATGAAGGCATCGAGCGCATTCGCATTGTTATCGGCAAAGAGAAGCGTCCGCGCGACGGCGTGGAACGGGTTGATTAAGCGTTACCGTGCCGGCCGGACAGCAGGTGCGGGGGCGGAATTTCGTCATCTTTGGTTGTTGGAAATGAGACGGTAATGACATTCAAAAAGGCCGAATGGCCACGCAAGCTGCGCTCCCAGGAATGGTTCGGTGGAACCGGCAAGAACGCGATCATGCATCGCTCCTGGATGAAGAATCAGGGCCTGCCGGCTGACACGTTCGACGGCCGGCCGATCATTGGTATCTGCAACACCTGGTCCGAACTGACGCCTTGCAATGCGCATCTGCGCGATATCGCCGAGCGCGTGAAGCGTGGCGTCTTTGAGGCCGGCGGCTTTCCGGTCGAGTTCCCGGTTTTCTCCTGCGGTGAGAGCACACTGCGCCCGACTGCCATGATGTTCCGCAATCTCGGCGCGATGGACGCCGAAGAGGCGATACGCGGCAATCCGATCGACGGCGTGGTGCTTCTCGCCGGTTGCGACAAGACCACGCCTTCGCTGATGATGGGTGCCGCCAGCGTCGACATTCCGGCGATTGTCGTTTCTGGCGGCCCGATGCTGAACGGCAAGTGGCGTGGCAAGGATGTCGGCTCGGGCACCGCCATCTGGCAATTCTCGGAAATGGTGAAATCCGGCGAGATGACGCTGGAGGAATTCATGGATGCCGAGCAGGGCATGGCGCGCTCCGCCGGCAGTTGCATGACCATGGGAACGGCTTCGACGATGGCCTCGATGGCCGAAGCTCTCGGCATGACGTTGCCGGGCAATGCTGCCATTCCAGCCGTGGACGCCCGCCGGCGCGTGCTGGCGCAGATGTCGGGCCGGCGTATCGTCGACATGGTCAAGGACGACCTCAAGCCTTCGGACGTACTGACGCGCGAAGCCTTCGAGAATGCCATTCGTGTGAATGGTGCCATTGGCGGTTCCACCAATGCCGTGCTGCATCTTCTGGCGCTGGCCGGGCGCATCGGTATAGATCTTTCGCTCGACGACTGGGACCGGCTCGGCCGCGACGTGCCGACCATCGTCAACCTGCAACCTTCCGGCAAGTTCCTGATGGAAGAGTTCTATTATGCCGGCGGCCTGCCTGCGGTGATGCGCGCCGTCGGCGAACTCGGGCTGCTTCACAAACATGCTCTTGCGGTGACAGGCGAGACAATCTGGGATGGCGTGAAGGCCGTCGAGAATTACGATCACGATGTCATCCTGCCAGTTGACAAGGCACTAACGCGCTCCGGCGGCATCGCGGTGTTGCGAGGCAATCTTGCCCCTGGCGGCGCAGTCCTGAAGCCGTCAGCCGCCTCCGAGCATCTCATGCGCCATCGCGGCCGTGCGGTCGTCTTCGAGAGCATAGAGGACTACCATGCCCGCATCAACGATGATGCGCTCGACATAGACGAGAACTGCGTAATGGTTCTCAAATACTGTGGCCCCAAGGGCTATCCCGGCATGGCCGAGGTCGGAAATATGGGCCTTCCGGCGAAGGTGCTGAAGAAAGGCGTGACCGACATGATCCGCATTTCCGACGCGCGCATGTCAGGGACAGCCTATGGCACCGTCATCCTGCACACCGCACCCGAGGCCGCTGCCGGCGGACCGCTCGCCATCGTGCGCAACGGCGACATGATCGAGGTGGATGTTCCGGCGCGGACATTGCATCTCGACGTTTCGGATGCAGAAATCGCCGAGCGCCTGGCCGCATGGAATCCGCCGTTCGACAAGCCGAAGTCCGGCTACGCCATGCTTTATGTCGATCGGGTGATGCAGGCAGATACCGGCGCTGACTTCGACTTCCTGCGAGGAAATCGTGGATCGCATGTTGAGCGCGACTCGCACTGACGAAAGGAGGGCTTGAGGTTGACGGGGCTTTGGTTCACATCGGTTCCGGCCGATGTGCATGATCAAACGACCTTGCCGGGATTCATGATGCCCGCCGGATCTACCGCGTCCTTCAATCGCCGCATGAGATTGATCGCCACTGGTGGTGCGGTCTCGAGCAACTCCTGACGCTTCATGCGGCCGATGCCATGCTCGGCCGAGATCGATCCTGAAAGGGAGCGGACGACATCGTGCACCGCCTTGTTCATGACCGGATACAGATCGAGGAATGAAGCATCGAACGCGCCGGCAGGCTGGGTCGCGTTGTAGTGCAGATTGCCGTCGCCCATGTGCCCGAAACAAACCACGCGCGCATCCGGACAGACCGAGGCGACCGCGCGGGCGGCTTCCTCGATGAAGCGCGGAATATCTGCGACAGGCACGGAGATGTCATGCTTGATCGAGGCGCCTTCCGGCCGCTGCGCTTCGGTCATGCTTTCCCGCATGCGCCAGAATTCGGCGGTCTGGGCAAGGCTTTCCGCGATCGTGCCGTCGAGGATGAGGCCGCGCTCGAAACCGGCAGCGACGATTTCCTCGGCAAGTCCGCGCGCATCGTCGGCCGACCGGCCGGAGGATATCTCGACAAGGATGTGCCATGGAGCAGCCGACGCAAGCGGCGGACGATGGCCATGCATATGCTTGATGACGAAATCCACGACGCATTCCTGCATGAGCTCGAAACCGGTGAGCGCGCCGGCGGCGGTCGCGGACGCAATCTCGAACAGCGCGAGCGCGTCCCCCGGCGAGGCGACGCCAAGCCAGATCGTTTCACGTCCGCGGGGCTTGGGAAAGAGTTTGAGAACTGCGGCGGTGATGACGCCGAGCGTTCCTTCGGCGCCGATGAAGAGGTTCTTGAGGTCGTATCCGGTATTGTCCTTGCGCAGTTTGCGCAGGTCGTCGAACACTTCGCCGGTCGGCAGCACGACTTCAAGACCGAGGCAGAGATCGCGGGCGTTTCCGTAAGCGAGGACAGAGGTGCCGCCGGCGTTAGAGGACAGGTTACCGCCGATCTGGCAGGAGCCCTGCGAGCCGAGCGACAGCGGAAACAGCTTGTCCTGCGCGTCAGCGATATCACGCAACCGCTGCAGGATAATGCCGGCCTCGGCAACGACGACGCCCGAACGCAAGTCGAGCTCGCGGATGCGGTCAAGCCGACCCAGCGAGAGGACAATTTCTGTCCCGCCGGCATCGGGATGCTGCCCGCCGACGAGACCCGTATTGCCGCCCTGCGGCACGACGGCGATTTTCATCTCGGTAGCGAGGCGCAGTATGCGGGAGACCTCCTCGACGCTGCCGGGCCGGAGCACGAGTGGCGTGCGTCCCGAAAACAGGCCGCGCGGGTCGGTCACATAAGGCGCGACTGTATCCGTCTCGCGCAGGGCATAGGCCGGCCCGACGATCGCCGCGAAAGCGTCAAGCACGGCCTCTGAAGGACGCTCCAGCATTTTTTCTCCTGCATGCAGTGGCGCCGGCTTCAGCCTTTCGCCTCGCGCTTTTCGCGCTCGGCGACAGGAAGACCAGCCTTCTTCCATTCGGAAAAGCCGCCGCGCATGCTCATGCTCTTCAGGCCCATCTCCTGCGCGACCTTGGCCGCCAGAAGCGATCTCCAGCCCGAGGCGCAGAAGAACACGAAGGTCTTGTCCTCAGCGAAAGCGGGCTTGTGATATGGGCTTTCCGGATCAATCCAGAACTCCAGCATCCCGCGCGGCGCGTGCATCGCTCCGGGGATCGTGCCGTCACGCTCCAGCTCGCGCACGTCGCGGATATCGACCAGCGTGTATTGGCCATCGCTGACAAGTGGAGCCATATCCCCGGTGCTGACGGATTGAACAACGGCATCCGCTTCCGCCAGCATGTCCTTGTAACCTCTGGCCATAAGCTCAGCGTCCCATCGAATAAAATTCGTCGTTGGGGCGCATGCTCGTCACATTGGCAAGCCGGTTCGACATGCCGAAGAAGGCGGAGATCGCCGTGATGTCCCAGGCGTCTTCTGCGGTGAAGCCGTGTTCCTTCAGCAGTTCGACATCGGCGTCGCCGACCTCATAGGCGCGTGTCGAAACCTTCATAGCGAAATCGAGCATTGCCATCTGGCGCGGCGTGATGTCTGCCTTGCGGTAGTTGACTGCGATCTGATCTGCGATGAGCGGGTTCTTGGCCCGGATACGCAGGATGGCCCCGTGGGCTACGACGCAATACTGGCATTGGTTGGCGTTGCTCGTCGCCACCACGATCATCTCGCGCTCGGCCTTGGTGATCGGACCGGGCTTGTCCATGAGCGCATCGTGATAGGCGAAGAATGCCCGGAATTCCTCCGGCCGGTGGGCAAGCGTCAGAAAGACATTCGGGACGAAGCCCGACTTCTCCTGAACCGCCAGAATGCGGTCGCGGATATCCTCGGGAAGATCCTTGATCTCCGGGATGGGGAAGCGGCTTATGGCGGGTGCGTTCATGGTGTCCTCCAAATATCGTATCAAACTGCATCAAGCGCTTCGAGCGCGTTCTGATAGGTGCGGTGCGCGTCTTCGACGTCGCCGCCATAGGGTTCGACGTGAACCAGACAGGTGTGGGCCGAGCAGCCCTGACCGAAGCTCGATGTTGGAACGTCGAGCGTCAGCACGTTCGGGTTGCCAGCAATGTCGAGGCCGCTATTGCCGACGGGCGTGAGCCATGCGCCGGTTGGAAGGACGATGACGCCAGTCCTGACTGCGTCGGTCAGCGTTGCCGTTGCCAGGCAGGCTCCCCGCTCGTTCCACAGGCGAATCGTGTCGCCGTCCGCTATACCGAGCCGGCCGGCATCGCGCGAATTCAGCTTTGCCTGCTCGCGTCCGTTGCGCTTATGCGCGCGGCTCGCAACGGCGGTCTCGAGCTGACTGTGCAGTCGGCCCTCCGGCTGGTGCGAGACGAGATGCAGCTCATCGGGTGAACAGTTCCCAAGCCACTCGGCCGGCTCGATCCAGGCGGGATGGCTGAGGCAATCCTGATAGCCAAGCCGCGCCAGCGTCTCGCTGCCAAGCACGATGCGGCCGCTTTCGGTCGCCAGCGCGTTTGCGGCCGGGTCCTCGCGATATTCGGCGAGATAGGTGTGATGCGTCTTTACGGGAACGCGCGCATAGCCGGTTTCCCAGAAGGACTCGAAATCCGGCATCTCGAAGCCGAAGCGTTCAGCCGCGTCTTCGCGGCTTGCGTCATAGAGATAGCGCAGCCAGCCCATCTCGTCGCGCCCTTCACTGAACGCGTCGCCGACGCCCAGTTCCTGCGCAATGCCGTGGAAAATGTCGAAGTCGGAGCGCGCCTCGCCCAGCGGCTCGATTGCCTTGTGCATGGCCAGGATGAAATCCGAGCGGCGGTTTCCGGCAAGGTCGTTGCGCTCGATCGAAGTGCTCGCCGGCAGGACGATGTCGGCGCGCTGCGCCGTCGCCGTCCACATAGGGTCCTGCACGATGATCGTTTCAGGCCGCGTCCAGGCTTCCGACAGGCGGTTGATGTCCTGATGATGGTGATAGGGGTTGCCGCCGGCCCAGTAGACGAGACGGGCATCCGGGTAGGTTCGGGTCTCGCCCTGATAGGTGAAGGGCTTGCCCGGATTGAGCAGCATGTCGGTGATGCGGGCGACGGGGATGAAGCTGTCGATCGGTTTCGCGAGCTGCGAGATCGCCGGTGATTTCCCGATATTGTAGGGTGCACCGACGCCGCCAAGCGAACCGTAGCCGTAACCGACGCCGCCGCCCGGCAGGCCGATCTGGCCGGTGACTGCGGCGAGGCCGAGCGCAGCCCAAAACGGCTGTTCGCCATGATGCGCCCGCTGCAGGCTCCAGCTCACGGTGATCATGCTCCGCGTTGCGACGAGTATCCTTGAGAGTTCAGCAATCTTGTATGCGTCCAGACCCGAAATCTTTGCCGACCATGCAGCGTCTTTTGGCGCGCCGTCATTCTCGCCCTTTAGATAGGCGAGAAACTCGTCGGACCCGCTGCAGCACCGCGCCAGAAAATCGGCATCGTGCCTGCCGGCTTTGACGATCTCGCCGGCGAGGCCAAGCATGAGTGCCGTGTCGGTGTTTGGGCGTATCGGCCACCATTCGGCGCCGACCCATTCCGGCAGATCGTCCTTCAGCGGCGATACGAGGATGACCCGCACCTTGCGTTCGACGATGCGGCGTAGATGCGTTTCGAGTGAATGAGAGCCTATGCCACCCGCTTCTGTCTGCGCTGTCCTTGGCGAAAGCGCGCCGAAGACGACCAGCGTTTCGGTGTGTTCGGCGATGGAATCGAGCGTGTTCGCCTGCCCGCCGCAAGCCGCTTCGCTGCCGAGCGTATGCCTGAGAATGACGGGTCCAGCGGCGATGCTGTAGGTGTCGACATGGCCGGTGAAGCCGCCGACGAGATTGAGGGTCCGCTTGAGCAGCGACGACGCATGGTGAAACCGGCCGCAGCTCGTCCAGCCATAGGAACCCGCGAAGATCGATGCATTGCCGTAGGCCTGGCTCACCCGGCTGATTTCGCCGGCGACGAGCGAAAATGCCTCGTCCCAGCTGACCGGCACGAATTTTTCATTCCCGCGCCCACGGCCGTCGCTGGCCTCGCGCTTTTCCAGCCAGCCGGAGCGTACCATCGGCTGCAGCACGCGGCGTTCGGGGTTTGCCCATTCGGTAATCGACTGAATGATCGGGGATGGCGCCGGGTCGTGTTCGAAGGGCTCCACGCCAACGATCCGGTCTCCGTCGACGAGGATCGTATAGGCACCCCAATGGCTGCAATGCGGGACGCGTCGAATTGTGGTCATTTCACCCTCGTTGATGGTGAGCCGCGGTTCAAAGGACAGCCTCGATCAGGAATGGTCCGCGCTTTGCGCAGGCCGTCTTCAGGAGGTCGGCGAAGGCCTCGGCAGTCTCGGCGCGTGCCGCTTCAACGCCCATGCTTCCCGCCATCTTTACCCAGTCGAGATGCGGGTCGTCGAGATCCAGCATGCGGCTGGCGTTTCGGCCTGGCGTGCCGGCGCCGACCTGGCGCAGTTCGCCGTGCAGGATCGCATAGCGGCGGTTGGCAAAAACGATCGTCAGCGTATCAAGCCGCTCCCGTGCCTGTGTCCACAGGGCCTGGACCGTATACATGCCGCTGCCATCCGCCTGGAGGGTGATCACCTTGCGGTCGGGGCAGGCGATTGCCGCGCCCGTGGCAAGCGGAAGGCCGATGCCGATCGCGCCGCCGGTGAGTTGCAAGAAATCATGCGGCTCCGCGCCATAGGTGCTGCGGAAAAAGTCGCGACCAGAAGAAACGGATTCATCGCAGATGATGGCATTCGCGGGCATGTGGTGCGCCAGCGCAACGGCGATGGCCTCGGGCGTGAGCTTGCCGCGAACGGGCTCCGGCTGCCAGCGTTTCGCCAGCCGCGCCTCGATGGTTGCGCCGGGCCCAGTTTCGTCGGCAAGCGCATCGATTGCGGCGATGATGTCCGCGCCCGGCTCGGCGAGATCCATGACCTGGCAGTTGTCCGTCAGCATGCTGCTTGGCTTTCCCGGATAGGCGAAGAAGCCGACCGGTGCCTTGGCCCCGACCAGCACGACGAGATCGGTGTCTGCGAATGCAGCGACAGCGTGCTCGACCACATAGGGTACGCGGTCGAGCTGAACCCGTCCGGCGCCACGCTCCATACGTCCGTTGGACTGCTGCGCCATCAGGCGGGCATTCGTTATCTGCGCAATCCTGTCAAGCGTGCGCAGCGGCGCGTCCCGCAAGGCGGCCCCGGTTACCAGGATGGTCGGGTTGCGCGCATTGCGCAAAGCTTCCGCCGCGGCCCGAATTTGCGCCTGATCGAGAGGCTGTGAGCCTTCCGGCACGATCACGCTCGGCAAGTCCGAAGAGGTCGTGTCGGTCCAGGCAGCGTCGGCAGGCAGGATCATCGTTGCGATGCCGCCGGGAAGCTTGCGGGCCGCGCGGATAGCGTCCTCGGTCACCTTGCCAACGGAGTCGGCGTCCGTAGCGCGCCCGACCCAGTGCGACATCGGCCGCGCCAGCGACTCGATGTCGGAGGTGAGCGGTGCATCGTATTTCAGGTGATAGGTGGCATGCTCGCCGACCACATTGACCATCGGCGTGCGCGCGCGCCTGGCATTGTGCAGATTGGCAAGGCCGTTGGCGAGGCCCGGCCCGAGATGCAGTAGCGTCGCCGCGGGCTTATCCGCCATGCGTGCATAGCCGTCGGCTGCCCCGGTCACCACGCCTTCGAAAAGGCCGAGCACGCATCTCATCAGTGGCTGCCTGTCGAGGGCCGCTACGAAATGCATTTCCGAGGTGCCCGGATTGGCGAAGCAGACATCGATGTCGTTGGCGAGCAGCGTCTCGCACAGAAGATCGGCACCGTTCATCAGGCGCATTCCTTTCGAAGTTCCGTTGCCCGGTCGCCGAGAACGCCAAGCTCTTCCCACAGAGGAGACACAGCGTCGACAAGACGCGAGAAGATGTCGAATTTTTGTGCGGCGTAGTCCGCGACCTGACCGGTGTCCGGCTCGATCCGCGCATCCGGCGCACCGATCCAGTGCGATGCGAGCTCGCTGGAAGTCGCCCAACCGAGTGTTACCGCCGCAATTGCGCCGAGACCGCGCAGGCCGGCATGGGCGCCGGCCATCGATTGCACCGGAGCGTTCATGGTTGTAGCCAGGAATTTGCCGAAGTCCGGGTCCGCGGCAAGCCCGCCGCCGAGTGCCATTTCGCCGTCGGCATGGCCCATCATGTCGTGGCTCTTGCGCGCAACGAAGGCGAGCGCTTCCCGCGCCGCCCAGGCGAGTTCCTCCGGGCGCGTGGCGGCGGAGAGGCCGAAGGCAGCACCGCTTGCATGCGGCGAGGTGTATGGCGCACGTTCGCCGCCAGGCTCGAAAAACGGGTGAAGAACCACATTAGAATAGGTGGGCTTGCAGCTGCCAGCGCCATCCTGACCGAGAAGACCGGCGATATGACGAAAGAGTGTCGCGCCGTTGAAGCTCGGATGGAAGCAGAGAAAGCCTTCGCCGAGAACGAATTTCTGAACCATCGCGCCGGCCGGCTTTTCCGGCATCTGCAGCGGGTCCAGAAGGTGGCGCGCGTGAATCGCGCTCGTGCCGAAGATCGAAGCACGCGCAACGCCCGGGCGTGTGCCGAGGCCAAGGCCGATCAGCGTTGCCTGCACGTCGCCGGGGCCGAGCAGCACAGGCAGGCCGGCGGGCAGCCCCAATGCAGCGGCGACATCATTTGTAAGGCCGGCAGAGCATTGACCGACCTCTTCCAATTCCGGAAGAAGCTCGATGCCGCGCTCAAGCCCCAGTGTCTCTTGTGCAATGCGCGTGAGTTTGCCCGTACGCCAGTCGCCCCAGACCGGGAGGACCGCACTCGGCTCGGCCTTGAGGGCACCTGTGAGACAAAGAAAGAGCCATTCCTTCAGGCGCAGCGCATGGCTGATGCGGCGCAACCTCTCGGGATCGTTCTGCTGCAGCCATAGAAGATGCAGGCTTTGCGAGGCTGCGGTCGGCTGCGAAAAGGTGACAGCTTCGATCGCCTCAAAGCTGCCGTCGCGACGGTACTCGGACGCCAGCGAACGGGCGCGGCCGTCGAGCCAGGTGATGGCGTTTCCAACCGGTAGACCGTCTGTGTCGATCGGCCAGAGGCCGTCGCCCTGTCCGGTGAGAATCAGGGCCTCTATCTTGCCGCCAGCCTTTGCGGCGCATTCTTCAATCGCGGCAAAAACATCCCCCCGCGTCGTAAGCATATCCTGCTCGACGCGGCTGCCGTCGCGGCGAAGGGCGGAGTTGTCGCGCTGCGCCGTCGCGACAAGACGGCCCCCTCGATCGAAGGCGCCAGCCTTGACCGCGGTCGTTCCGGAATCGAGACAGATCAGCACGGATGGCCCTCGAATCGCTTGACTTACCCTCGCTTAGGAGGCCTGACGCAGTCCCTCAAGCGCTTTCGTGCTTTGCTGGCCGTAGGTCTTGAACTTCTCCAGCACGTCCGCGATCTCAGCGTCGGACAGGACCGGCGGCTCGCCGAGAGGCAAGCAGAGCAGATATTCCTGCGCCAGCTGCTCGACGGTTACCGCCAGCGCAAGGGCGCGGGCGATGGAGACATGTGCGGTGATCACCCCATGATGCGCCATCAGGCAGGCCCTGCGGCCTTCGAGCGCCTTCACGACCTGATCGGCCAGTTCCTGCGATCCGAAGATTTCATAAGGGGCGCAGCGGATCGTCGGACCGCCGGCAGCCGCAATGGAATAGTGGATGGCCGGGATGTCCTTGCGCAGGATAGAAACGCTGGTCGCATAGACGGAATGCGTGTGAACCACCGCATTCAGGTCCGGTCGTGCCTTGAGGATATCGCGGTGGAACCGCCATTCGCTGGAAGGTAGGACATCGCCCTCATAGGTCGCATCCCAGTTCATGGCGACGACATGATCCGGCGTCAGCTTCTCATAGGGGATGCCGGTCGGCGAGATCAGGAAGCCATTGCCATGGCGCACGCTGATATTACCCGCCGTGCCCTTGTTGATGCCCAGACGGTTCATGCTGCGGCAGGCTTCGATCAACTCCGTGCGCAGGGAAAGTTCTTCACTCATGGCTTTGCTCACTTGGTCGGGTAGAGGGGAGGTTGGCCGTCGAGGATACGCCCGATATCTTCGGCGATCATGTCGGCGGCCTTGATGATGGAGTAGCGTGACGCTCCGGCGATGTGTGGCGACAGCGTCACATTCGGCAACTTCAGCAGAGGCAAATCAGCGGGCGGCGGCTCTGGATCGAACGTGTCGAGCGCCGCGCCCTTGAGGTGGCCGGAGACGAGGGCATCATAAAGGGCTGCGTAATCCAGCACCTGCCCGCGCGTCGTGTTCACGATGTAGGAGCCGGGCTTCATCATCTCGATCCGTGCCCTGCCGATCATGCCCTTCGTCTCGGGCGTGACGCGCGGGTGAAGCGTGACGACGTCGGCGCTGCGCAACAGATCGTCGAGTTCTACCTTCTCAATGCCAGCGGCGCGGTCTTCGTCGGTGAGCTGCTTGAATGGATCGGACACCAGTATCCTGCAGCCGAACGGGCGAAGCAGGCGCGCGACGCGGGTGCCGATATCGCCATAGCCGACGATTCCGACGGTCAGCTCGCAAAGCTCCGGGCCGGTATGGTCGAAATGATAGAAGTCGCGCTTGAACTCGCCGCTCGCCACCGACAGATGGCCGCGAATGAGATTGCGGGTTTCGGCAAGCAGCGACGCGACGGTGAATTCGGCAACCGCCGAGGCGTTGCGGCCGGGCGTGTTGATGACGGTGACGCCGCGCTCGCGCGCTGCCGGCATCTCGATGTTCACCGGCCCACCGCGCGACACCGCGATTATCTTCAGCTTTGGCGCATGGGACAGGCTATCCGACGTAACCGGTGCCAGATGCGTGACGAGAATATCGACATCGGAGAGGAACTCGAAATAGTGCTCCGGTCGTCCGACGAACTCGGCCACCGGCAGCACAGGGTCACGCTTGGTCGACTGCACCTTGAGCGGCCAGTCGAGGATCATGTTCTTGTAGGTGACGGGCCGTTCGCCGAGGCGTTTCTGCAGTGCTTCCTCGAAAAAGCGCGGCTGCATGAAGCCGTCGCCGATGGTGCCGATGGTCAGTGTTTCGCTCGCCATCTCTCTTCCTCAGGCAGTCTTGGCGCGGGTTGGCTTGACCGGGTCATGACCGGGCAGAACCTCGCTGTAGCGGTCGTGGTCGATGGCGAGTGCATCGAGAATCTCACCGGTATGCTCTGCAAAGCGTGGCGGCGCCATGCGGTAACTTGCCGGGGTGCGCGACAGCTTGATCGGGCTGCCGGTGCCGCGATAGGCGCCGATATCCACCACCATTTCGCGATGCTTGGTGTGCGGGTCGGCGACGACCTGGTCGATGCTGCGCACCGCGCCGCAGGGTACGCCGGCCTTGATCAGCGTGTCTGCAAGCGGGTTGCACTCATGCGCCGCAAGAGCCTTTTCCAGTTCGATCTTGAGTGCATCGCGGTTGACATTGCGCTCGCCGTTCGAGGCAAACCGGGGATCCTCCGGCAGATCCTCACGCCCGATGGTGCGGCACAAGGTCGAGAACTGCCGGTTGTTGCCGACGGCCAGGAAGATCGGGTCTGTGCCCGTGGCGAAAGTGTCGTAGGGACAGATGTTGGGATGTGCATTGCCAGAGGGGGCAGCGACTTTGCCCGAGAGATAAAAATTCGGCAGATGGGGATGCAGCAGCGACACGCCGCAATCATAGAGCGTCGTTTCGACGAACTGGCCCTTGCCGCTGGTTGCGCGCTCGTTGAGCGCCATCATGATGCCGATGACGGCGTTGAGGCCCGTCACCATGTCCACCACAGGCAGGCCGACGCGGAGTGGAGCGCCGCCCAGTTCGCCATTGACGCTCATGATGCCGCAGGAGGCCTGGATGGCCGCATCATAACCGGGTAGGCCACCTAGAGGACCGTCGGCACCGAAACCTGAGACACGGCAGTGAACGAGGCGCGGAAAACGACGCTCGATCTCCTCGCGGCCGAGCCCCCAGCGCTCAAGCGTTCCGGTCTTGAAGTTCTCGATGAAGACATCCGCACCTTCGAGCATGCGTGCGAGCAGTTCGAGGCCCGCCGGCTGCGACATGTCGAGCGCCATGCCGCGTTTGTTGCGGTTCAGGCCAAGAAAATAGCTTGCTGTCTCGTCGAGAAAGGGTGGCCCCCAGCCGCGCGTCTCGTCGCCTGCCGGCGGTTCGATCTTGATGACGTCGGCGCCATGGTCGGCCAGGACCTGACCGGCATAGGGACCGCCCAGCACGCGGCTGGCATCGATCACCTTGAGATTGGCTAGTGAACCGTGGTTAGGCGTCATATGCATGCATTCCAGTCATCAGGCGGAGGTGGCCCCAGCCGAGATTTCCCGGCGCATCTGTGCGGCGAAATCCGGATAGGTTTCATGAAGCTCGTCCAGCACCCGGCCGCGCAACAGTTTTAGCGTGGCTGCATCCGGGGTAGGGGTGATCGAGAGATCGTCGTTATGGTCAAACTCAAACCCGGTCGCTTCCTTGATTTCTTTGAGCGAGTGGCCGGGGTGGACACTCTCCAGCCGAAATCCGGGACGTGTGCGATCGAAACTGAACAGCCCCTTGCCCGTCAAAAGCGCGTAGGGCCCGCCGGTGCGGTAGACGCCAGGCTCACTGACACCGGGCGCGCTGATGAAATCGACGCGGTCGACGAAAACACGGGGCGTGTGCTCCTCGCGAAACAGGATCACGCGCGGCACGACGAAGTAGAGATAGGCAGAACCAAAGGAACCCGGCCAGCGCACGCTCGACCGGGGGTAATCGCCGACGCCGACGAGGTTGATGTTGCCCACCCCGTCGATCTGCCCGCCACCAAGGAAAAAGGCGTCGATACGCCCTTGTCCGGCACAGTCGAACAGTTCGGCCGAACCGTTGGTGAAGAAATTGTGTTCGACCGAGCCCAGGATCGAGACACGCACCTTTTCGGCGCGCATCTCGTCCTTGAGTGCGCGCAGCAACATCGCGCCCGCGGCCGGTATGGGGGAGGATGCGCCGACCGCGACGTGCCGGCTGCCGTCCAGCAATTTGGCGATCGAGCAGATCAGGATTTCGCGGGCAGAAACGGGCGCCGTCATTGGGCAGGCTCCGTAACGGCGCCGCTCATATAGGCAGCAAACCCCTCGGCAGTGCGCGCGGCCTTGGCGTAGCGCAGGAGTTCGGCCGTGTCGGTCTGGTATTCGCCCCACAGGCCGTAAGGCCAGGCGCCGCGCGGCGCGACGGCGATCTCGCTCACATAGAGCGCAGGAAGGGTACCCGCCGCCAACGTTTCGCTGGCGAGCAGGCTTTCGTCGACGATGCGCTCCACGGTCACGAAGGTCATTTTCGACGCATAGGCCATCGCAGCGAGTTCACGCCTCCGGCCGATCCAGACATTTCCGAAGCGATCGGCCATCGGCGCATGAAAGATGGCGATGTCAGGATGGATCGCCGGGATCAGCACGATCGGGTCGCCGCTTTGCGCGAAAGGATTGTCGATGACGCGCCAGTCGTCGCGGTTCTTGAGAATGTCCGTACCGATCAATCCACGCATGGCCGTAAACGGGCTGCCTTTCTGCGCCGCCATCAGGCCGGCATGGATGGCCGGGCAGGTCGCATCGCGCAGGCCGATGGAGCCGTCCCTCACGGCTTGATTGAAACGCGGCGCGCCTCCGGCTTCGCCAAGCGACACCGCACTTGTCTCCACCGAACGCACCAAGCCGGCGCCGACCAGCATATCGACCTGCAGGCCGCCGGTCGGCACGCAGACGAGATCGAGATCGCTCGCGCCATGATCTATGATCGGCCGGGTCATCGCCATCGAGACACCGGCATAGTCCACCGGCAGTGCGATGCGCATTCCAGGCTCGATCTGCCTGGCCAAAGCCTCCAGGTCAGTGTGCACGATTTCCTCCCGAGCCTTGAAGGCTCACCACGGTTCATCCGAACCTATCAGCAAATTTGTTCTACAATATAGAACGTTATTCTGAAAAATAGCATAGCCGTAGCATTTGCTTTCTGTCAATCGGGCAATCGGGGCCGTAAACACGGTCTTCGATGGAGCCGCAACGAATGCCGTTGTTTCGATTGAATAATTCCCTCGAATTCGCTGGATTGCAGACCGTGCTTGACAAGCTGATCGTCCGCCCCGAAGATAAATGCGGAACTGTGTTCTATATTATAGAACGCTGGGAGGAGAAAAGATGACGGACGGATTGGCGGGGCGCGCAGAGCGCCGGCAACATATTGCCGAACAGGCTGGCAACTCTTCTGGACGTGTCTTCCAGGCAATAGGCAGTAGCATCGAAGTTGCGAACGTCACCAAGCGTTACGGACCTTTCTGTGCCGCCGACGACATCAGCCTGACGATACAACCCGGTGAATTCATCACCCTTCTGGGCCCCAGCGGCAGCGGCAAGACCACGCTGCTGAACCTGATTGCCGGTTTTCAGAAGCTCGACAGCGGCGAGATTCTGGTCGACGGCAAGCCGATCCATCACGTTCCGACCCACAGGCGTGGATTCGGAATGGTCTTCCAGAGCTATGCTCTCTTTCCCAACATGACGGTGTCGCAGAATGTTGGCTTCCCGCTCCGTATGGCCGGCATGGACCGTGAGACGACGGAGCGTCGCGTCGCCGAGACGCTCGAGATCATGCGCCTTTCCGAACATGCCCTGAAGACGCCCTCGCAGATGAGTGGCGGCCAGCAGCAGCGTGTCGCTATTGCAAGAGCGATCGTCATGCGCCCCAAAGTGGTGCTCATGGACGAACCGCTCAGCGCACTCGATCGCCGTCTGCGCGAATCCATCCAGATCGAAATCCGCGAACTCCACCAGACGATCGGCAGCACCATTCTCTTCGTCACCCACGATCAGGGCGAGGCGCTGACCATGAGCGACCGCATCGCTGTGCTCGACGCCGGAAAGATCGTTCAGGTCGCAACTCCAGTGGAACTCTATCGCCACCCGGAAACGCGCTTCGTTGCGTCTTTCGTCGGCGAATCGAACCTGATCGAAGCCGAGATCGTCCAGAAGCGCGGCTCGACCATGACCTTGAAGAACAAGGCCGGCTACGTCTTCAATGCCGAAAGCCGCAATGCGATCGACGTCGGCCGCGCCACGGTTCTGGTCCGGCCGGAACGGATCGCCATCTCAAACGAGCCTGCGTCCAACACCACGCAAGCGACCGTTACATCGGCCATTTTCCTGGGCGAAATCCTTCGTATCGAAGCGAAGATGGAAAGCGGCGAGACGCTGCTCATCCGTTGCTCGGACATCGCCGGCCGCGCCATGCCTTCGCCGGGCGACACCATTCATGTCAGCTGGGGTGCGGAAGACTGCTGGGTGCTCGCATGAGTATGGCGGTCGCGGGTTCGTTGCGCGGCGCGCGCGCGGCGTCCTTTTCGGAACAGCTAAGGAAGCCGGTGTGGCTGCTTGTGCCGGCTGCATGTTTTCTTGCCTTCATTTACCTGCTTCCGCTGTTCGATCTCGTCCGGATCAGCCTCAGCGGACCGAGCTGGGCGACGCATTTCGAGCGCGTCTTCGCCGTCTCGCTTTATTGGGACTCTCTCGTCCGCACGATCAAGATATCGGCGACGGTCGCCTTCCTGTGCCTTCTCTTCGGATATCCCACGGCCCTGCTGATCCATCGTAGCAAGGGCATCGTACAGGTGCTGATAGCAACGGCGATCGTGCTTCCCTATTTCATCGCCATCCTCATTCGCACCTATGCCTGGATGGTGCTGCTCGGCCGCAACGGACCGATCAACAAGCTGGCGATCTGGCTCGGCATTCTCGATGAGCCTGCGCAGCTGTTGTTCAACCGAGGAAGCGTTCTTCTCGGCATGACCGCGGTCCTGCTGCCCTTGATGGTCCTGAGCATCTATTCGAGCGTCTCGCGGCTCGATCCGAGCCTCAAGCGCGCAGCCCTTGCAAGCGGCGCCGGCCCGCTGGCCGTGTTCTGGCGCGTGCTGCTGCCGCTCACGCTTCCGGGCATCGGCGCAGGGGTGCTTATCGTATTCGTTACCGCACTCGGGTTCTTCATCACGCCGACCCTTCTCGGCGGCCCAGCCGACCAGATGTTTGCAATGCACATCACGCAGCAGGCCGACTTCGCGACGAGCGAAGGCTTTCTGCAGGCACTAGCCGTCGTGCTTCTCACGATCACGCTCGGCGTAGTGGCGGTTGCCGGAAAATTCCTCGGCTACGAGTTCATCTGGGGAGGCGGCAAGCTCGTTGAGGCGACGCCCACACCATCCGAAACCCGCGGGCGTGACAAGAGCGCCCGCCAGCGCTCCATCGGCACATTCTTCGCCGACGCGATAGGCTGGCCGCTGTTGCGCCTCGTTGGGCGGCTTCCGGCAAGCTTCGGCACGTGGACCGTGCGTCTTATGGGCGGCTTCGTCGTCCTGGCGCTGATGGTGCCGATCATCGTGGTCATGATCATTTCCTTCAGCAAGGCGAGTTTTCTCACCTTCCCGCCGCCCGGTTTCTCCCTGCGCTGGTACGAAAAATTCTTCTCCGATCCCGAGTGGATGGCCGCGTTCTTCAACTCCCTGACGATCGCGCTGATGTCTTCCGCACTTGCCGTGACGCTTGGAACCGCGGCGGCGATGGGCGTCGTTCGCGGCACCTTCAAGGGCAAGACGGCCGTCATGCTGCTTCTGGTCAGCCCGGTGATCGTACCACCGGTGGTGCTCGGCCTGTCGCTCTACAGCCTGTTCCTGCGCTTCGACATGGTCGGCACCACCTGGGGCCTGGCCGCTGCCCATGCAATTGGAGGCATTCCGCTCGTGGTGGTGGTCATCGCCGCGTCTCTGCAGGGCGTCGACCCAAGGCTTGAGCAGGCTGCCGCGGTTCACGGCGCTTCGCCGTTGCGGGTGTTTCGCACCGTAACCTTGCCGGCGATCGCGCCGGGCGTGGCCGCCGCCGCCTTCTTTGCGTTCCTGCATTCGTTTGACGAGCTCGTGCTCTCGCTCTTCCTGTCGAGCGCGCAGCTCAAAACGCTGCCGCTCAGGCTGTGGGCGGATGTGAATTATCAGCTCAACCCCGTTCTGGCCGTCGTCTCGACGCTCGAGGTGTTGCTGGTGGTGGGTGGAATCGCCCTGGCGCGACCCGTGCTTGCACGATCTCGCGGGGCGATTTGAGAGAACAGATTTCAATCGGAGGGAAATGAAGCATGACTTTTACAAGCAGATGGAAGCGCCTCGCATCCGGCATCGCCGGCACTGCACTTTTGACCATGGCAGCCGGTGCTGCCTTTGCGCAGGACAATGTCGTCATCATGCAGGACCCGGGCGGCGCTTATGGCGAAGCTCTGCGCCAGGTCATGTATGACCCGTTCGAGAAAGAGACCGGCATCAAGGTCGTCACCGTGCAGGAAGCCCGCAGCGGGCCGCGCATCAAGGCGCAGGTGGAAGCAGGCAAGACCGAGTGGGACCTGACCTTCATCTTCGACCAGGAGACGAAGCTGCTCGGCGATTGCTGCCTCGCCGACATCGACTATTCCAAGCTTTCCGAGGGCGCACAAAAGACGCTCGCTTCCATGCCTGACAATCTGAAGCGCCCGAAGGGCATCGCGCTCCAGGTCATTGGCGTCACGTTAGCTTACCAGACCGAAAAATACACTGCCGAAACGCCGCAGAACTGGGCCGACTTCTGGAATGTCGAAAAGTTTCCCGGCAAGCGCTGCCTGCCGGCATGGCCGCGATTCGTGTTCGAGGCGGCCTTGATGGCCGATGGCGTCGAGAAGGAAAAGCTCTATCCGATCGACATGGAACGCGCGCTGAAGAAGATCGCCGAGATCAAGCCGCATGTCTCGAAGTGGTGGACGACCGCCGCCCAGGCACCGCAGCTGCTGCTCGATGGTGAAGCCGACATGTGCATGGCCTACGCCGGCCGCATCAACAACCTCATCGTTGTCGAGGGCGCTCCGGTCAACATGACCTGGAACGAGGGCTTCGTCTATTACGACTTCTTCTCGATCCCGAAGGGTTCGCCGCACTACGATAACGCGCTGAAGCTGCTGTCCTACCGCCTTGATGCCGAACGCGCGGCCGAACTCACCACGCTCTATCCCGTGGCCGTTCCTTCGCCGCTCGTTTTCGCAGCCGCGGATCCGAAAGTCAGTCTTTACTGGGCCAATAATCCGGAGAACGTCGCCAAGGCTATCGAGTGGAGCCCGGACTATTGGGGCGCCCCTTCACCCGACGGCAAATCGACCAATGAGGAATACGGCCAGGAAAAGCTGAACGAACTTCTTGCTCAATAAGACCTGAAAACCAGTGGCCGCAGCAGGAACATTGCTGCGGCCGTTGCGGTTGGAACCATTCGACCACCGTGTTAGAGCGAAGCGGGAAGAGTTACTCAACGGTTGCGGAATGGACAAAGCCTTCATCAAGGGACTACGCCTCCTCGAGACGCTCGCGACCAGCGAAGTGCCTCGAGGCGTGACCGACCTTGCCACCGAACTCAAATTCACCAAGAGCAACGTCCACCGCCTGCTCGTGACGCTGCAGGAGCAAGGTTACGTGCGCCAGCTCCCGCCCTACAGCACCTACGAGCTGACCACGAAGATGTGGGAACTGGGCAATCATGTGGTTCGCCGCATGGACCTGACCAAGGTCGCGCGCCCGGCAATGACCAAGCTCGCCGAGATCACCGGCGAGACCGTGCATCTGTCGGTGCTGGATGATACCGACGTGATCTACCTCGACAAGATCGAGAGCGCCCATCATATCCGCGCCCACACCAGCGTCGGATCGCGCGCCCCGGCCTTCACCGTCGCCACGGGCAAGGCAATGCTTGCCCAGATGCCCGACAGTTATCTTGAGCGCTTCCAGCCGCATCTGAAGCACTATACGGACACGACCCGCACGACTGTAGAAGAGTTGAAGCAGGATATCGAGCTTGTGCGCCAGCAAGGCTATGCGGCCGTTCTGCATGGCGAATGGCGCGATGGCATCGCAGCCGTTGCATGCGCTGTCCTCGGCCGCTCGGGCGAACTCGTCGGGGCGATCGGCATGTCCGGCCCCGATTCACGCATCAAGCGCAAACAGCTCAAGCAGTTCTCCGTCGACGTGATGGAGGCTGCCCGTACCATCGGCATTGCTCTCGGCTACAGCGACCATCGTTGAACATTCTACCGCCGAGCCAGGGAACAGGCGACGATAGACTCTTCAAAGTTGTTGCCGTTCGCGAGCTTATCGTTGTGTCGACCAGCCGTAGCGATCATCAAGCGCGTCATAGGCCGAAAGTCCGGTCAGTTCGCTGAACTGCGCATAAGTGACCATGTCGCTTTGACGGTTCTTGGGCGTGCCGTCCCGCTTCATGGCCGTAAGCGTGTCTTCCACCGCCTTGACGGCACTGAACAGGGCCGACAGTGCATAAAAGACCACGTTGAAGCCCATTTCCTGCAGATCGGCAGCGGTGAGCGCGATGGTTTCGTTGCCGTCGACGATGCTGACGACCTTCGGGCCGGAAACATGCTTTGCGACGGCTTCGACGTCGGCAATCTTCTTGATGCCGTCGACAAAGACGAGGTCAGCGCCGGCATCCTGGTAGAGCTTGGCGCGGCGAATGGCCTCGTCGATGCCTTCGCTCTGGATCGCGTCGGTACGGGCGATGATCAGAAGCGGGTTCTGCTTTCGCGATTCGACCGCGCACTGAAGCCGGCGGACATTCTCCTCGGCCGAAATGACGCGAACGCCGGCGCGCTGGCCGCAGCGCTTGGGAAGCTGCTGGTCTTCGAGATGGATCGCGGCGACACCGGCCTGGATGTATTCTTCAACCGTGCGCATGATGTTTGCCGGGCCGCCATAGCCGGTATCGGCATCGGCGATGATCGGAATGTCGACCGCCCGGGCCATATCGCGCGCATGGGTGGTCATTTCCGTCTGGCTGAGCAGGCCGATGTCCGGCAATCCGAGCCGTGAAGCGGTGGCGCCGAAGCCGGTCATGTAGACGGCGGGGAAACCGGCGCGCTGCACCATCCGGGCAACGAGCGGGTCGGGCGCGCCCGGAGCCTGAATGATGGTGCCGCTGTCGATGAGTGCTTTGAGTTCGAGGGCCTTGCTCATGATCAGGTTCTTTCCCTTACGTGTTTTTATCGGCCGCCTGAAACGTCCAGCACTACGCCGGTGATGTAGGCGGCTCCATCAGAAAGCAGCCAGACGGCGGCATCGGCGACTTCCTCGGCCGTTCCCAGCCGCTTCAGCGGAATGAGATTGGCCATGGCCTCGATGCTGGCCGGATCGGCGAACACATCCTTCTGGATTTCCGTGTTGATGACGCCCGGCGCCAGCGCGTTGACGCGGACATGGGGGGCGAGTTCCTTTGCCAGTGCGTAGGTAAAGGACGCCGCTGCTCCCTTTGTCGTGGCATAGGCTATGTTTCCGACCATGCCGCCCGTGCGGGCGGCGATCGAGGACAGGTTGACGATCGAGCGGCTGGACTCTGCGCCCGATGCGCGGATGAAGGCGCTGGAAACGTAGAACATGCTCTTTAGATTGACCGCAAGAACACGATCCAGCTCGTCGCCGTCGAAATCCTGGACAGTCATGCGCTGACCGATGATGCCGGCATTGTTCAGCAGATGATCGACGCCGCCCCAGGCACGGGTGAGTTCGTCCATGGCTTTCGAGACGGCGGCCTTGTCGGAAACATTGACCGATCGCGTCAAGACACGGTCGCCATAGCGTTCCTGGCATTCATCGAGGCGCTCTTTCTGGATATCCCAGATGGCAACTTTGGCGCCCAGGCCGACAAGCTTGCCGGCAACCGCATACCCTATGCCGGACGCACCGCCGGTCACCAACGCTACGCGATCCCTGAAGAATGCAGATTGCACTGCATGCGGCTGCAAATGCTGCATTGGCTTCTCCCTATGCCTAGTGGTTTGACGAAATTTCGCCGCACCAAACGTCAGCGCCTGTCAAATGTCAACTAGGGTTCTAGTTTATGTACCCCACTTGTGCGTTTCAATTTTTGGACATATAGCGTGCGTCGGGAGAGGTCTGCCGAGGCAGGCCCGTTTGTTTTTTCAAGGGAGGTTGCCAATGGCCGATGCCATTCACGCCGCAAGCGCGTCCATCGATACCAGTCTTCGCGATCGCACCATCAAGAAGTTGAACCTTCGGATCGTGCTGTTCTGTTTCATATGCTTCATCATCAACTATCTCGATCGCGTGAATATCGGCTTCGCCGCCCTTCACATGAACGCGGATATCGGGCTGATGCCCTATATGTTCGGTCTTGGCGCCGGCATTTTCTTCATCGGCTATATGGCCTTTGAAATTCCGAGCAACATGATCCTGCACAAGGTCGGGCCTCGCATCTGGATTGCCCGCATCATGGTGACATGGGGCATCGTTTCCTGCGCCATGGCCTTCGTCCAGGGCCCGACCTCCTTCTACATCCTGCGCTTTCTGCTCGGTGTCGCGGAAGCGGGTTTTGCACCTGGCGTGCTGCTGTACCTGACCTACTGGTATCCGGCGAAGGAGAGGGGGCGTGCAACAGCGCTTTTCATGGCGGCCACAGTGCTCTCCATCGTTATCGGCGCGCCGATTTCTGGTTGGCTGATCGAGGCCGGCGAGGGGCTTTTCGGTCTTCACGGCTGGCAGGCGATGTTCATCCTTGAAGGCCTGCCTGCGGTGCTGCTTGGCATCGTCACCTTCTTCTATCTGGTCGATTCTCCGCAAAAGGACAGAAAGTGGCTGGCTGAAGACGAGAAGGCCTGGCTGCTGCGCGAACTCGCGGCTGATCAAAAGAATGCGCCGGCAGACACGCGTCACAGCCTGCGTGAGATTTTCAGAGACTACCGTGTCTGGATGTTGACCATCGTCTATATGTTCAACGGTATCGCCGTGTATGGCGTGATCATGTGGCTGCCGCAGATCGTCAAGAGCATTGGTGATCTGACCACGATGCAGGCTGGTTTCGTCTCGGCGATCCCGTTTGTGTTCGCAGCACTTGGCCTTGTCTTCATTTCGCGGAATTCCGACCGCACCGGCGAGCGCAAGATCCATACCGCCATTGCGGGTCTTTTCGGCGGCCTGTTCCTGGCGGCCTCTGCGCTGGCGCCTAATGCCTATATTGGCCTGCTTCTGCTCTGTGCCTGCGCGTTCTTCCTGTGGTCCTATCTCGGGGTCTTCTGGACGCTGCCGACACAGTTCCTGAGCGGTGCTGCGGCAGCAGGCGGACTGGCTGCGATCAACGGTTTCGCGCAGATCGGCGGTTTCACAGGCCCGTACATCGTCGGCTGGGTGAAGACGTCCACCGACAGCTTCTCGCTGGCTCTGCTGACGCTGTCGGTATTCCCGATCATCGGCTTCTTCGTTTGCATGAGCCTGAAAGCGCGGCGGGACTAGACGATCATTGGTGCCAGCGGCTACGACAGGCCGCTGGCACAACTTTTTTGAACAAGCGATCGAGCGGGAGCGGAATGCGAAGACCGACTGCGAAATCCGAACCGGGCCTGGCGGTCACGATTGCCGACAAAATCCGCGTTGCCATCGTCGACGCGGAATTCGAGTTTGGCGAGAACCTTTCAGAGGATACGCTGGCTACTGCCTTCGAGGTGAGCCGCACACCGGTTCGCGAAGCGCTCAATCTGCTGCAGATAGAAGGCCTGGTAAATATCGTTCCGAAATCCGGAACTTACGTTTTCACGCCGACGCTGGATGATATCGCCGAGCTTTGCGACTACCGTACCGGGCTGGAGCAGCAGGCCATCGCCCTGACGCCGGCGGCGGACATCGCGGAGACGATCGTCCATTTGCAAAAGCAGCTGGCGATGATGACCGATGCGGTGGCCGCGGAGGACATGCAGGCATACGGGCGCGCCGATACCGAATTCCACCTCGCTTTCTTTCACAGCTGCGGCAACCGCTATCTGCAACAGGCTTACAATATGATCCTCGGGCGCGTCGCAGCGCTTCGGACGCATCTGGCCATGAAGGCGGAAGGTGAACCTGACCGCTCGTTCAAGGATCATGCGACCATGATCGAACTGCTGGCGGACGAAAAGCGCGATGAACTGGCCACGATGCTGCAGGCTCACATCCTGCGGACAAAGGACAATTACATCAATGCCTTCGAGCAGTTTGCTGCTGATCGAGGCAATGGCCGCACCGCACGGCTCCGGCGGCGGCTGGCAATCGCCAGCTGACGCCACAGACCTGAAGCGGGGTCAGGCTTCGTCGACGCCCATCTCGCGCAGGGCATTTTCATAAGCCGATGCAGCACGCAATATGTGCTGCCTGAGCGTCTTGTTCATCTGGGCGAGCTTCCCCTCCGAGAAGGCCGCGACCATCTGCAGGTGCTCGTCAAATGAGGTCGCCTGCTCATTGGCATGGGAAGCCGAGAGATGCGCGCGCAGGGCGGCGATCCGGCCCGAAACCGTATGATAGGCGTTCGCCAGGTAAGCGTTGTTGCAGTTGGCGAAAAAGCTCTCGTGAAACTCGGTATCGGCGCGCGCATAGGCCTTTCCGTCTCCTGCCGCTCGCGCGGCGCGCATCGCCTCCACTGTCGCCTTCATGGATTGCACAGTGGCTTCAGGAGCATGCGTGTGGCAGCGGCGTACGGCTTCCATCTCCAGCGTCAGGCGGAATGAGGCCAGCTGTTCGGCGTCCGCAAGCGTAGGCTTGAAGACGAAGGTACCTTTCTTCGGCACGATAACCACCAGCCCCTGCGTCTGCAGGCGTGTCAGCGCCTCGCGCATCGGCGTTCGGCTGACCCCCATCGACAGGCCCATGCTGTCTTCCGGCAGAGCCTGTCCGAAAGCGAGTTCGGCATTGATGATGGCGTTGCGGATGCGGTCCTCGACTATGGAGGACAGCGATTTCGGGAGATCGATCTGAAGATCGGGGAGCATGCTGTGGCAACCTGGTTGTATTCGGCGGAGATGTGTTCCCCTCGCGATTCGATCGCGAAGCGAATGCCCATCATCCACTCCCACCTACAAGAAAATCGGTGCTTTGACCAAGACAAATTATGTCAGCGCATCCCGTACACGGTATCCAAGGTACAGTGTATTGCGTCGTATCAGATTTGATGCTAGTGGACCCGCAGCTTGCGGTGATCGATCGTTATCGATGCCGTATGGGAGGACAGTTCATGGGTTTTCACGCGTCGAGCAATGACAGCGGGTCGGTCGGCCTGCCGCAGGCAGTTGCCGATTTGCTGGCCGCATTCCTCGGCCCGAGATTCTCGATCAGCCTGTCGGATCGCGAACATCATGGCCGCGGCGAATCCTATCATGCCGTGCAGGCACCCGACGCCGTATGCTATGCCGAGACGACGGAAGAGGTTTCCAGGATCGTGCGCATATGCGCCGATCATGGAGTCGCGGTGATTCCCTTTGGAGCGGGGACTTCGCTGGAAGGTCATGTCAGCGCGCTTCGGGGCGGCGTCAGTCTGGATCTGAGCCGCATGACCCGTATTATCGCCGTCCGTCCGGAAGATCTCGATGTGACGATCGAGGCGGGCGTTACCCGGCATCAGCTGAACAATTATCTGCGGGATACGGGATTGTTCTTTCCCGTCGATCCGGGTGGCGAGAGCACACTTGGCGGCATGGCCGCTACGCGTGCTTCCGGCACCAACGCCGTGCGCTATGGCACCATGCGCGAGAATGTCGTCTCGCTGACTGCTGTGATGGCGGACGGAAGCGTGGTGGTCACCGGTGGGCGTGCGCGCAAATCATCGGCGGGCTATGATCTTACCCGTCTTATCGTCGGCTCCGAAGGCACACTCGGCATCATCACGGAACTGACGCTGCGTCTTTATGGCATCCCGGAAAAGGTCTCGGCGGCGATCTGCCCGTTTATCACCGTTGACGAAGCGATCGCCACGGTCGTCGGCATCATCCAGTGCGGCATTCCGATCGCGCGTGTCGAGTTGATGGACGCGCGGACCATCCAGGCGACGAACCGTTACTCGGGGCTCAGCTACAAAGAGACGCCGACACTGTTTATGGAATTTCATGGCTCGACCGCCGGAGTGGCTGAGCAGGTCGCGCTCACAAGGGAGCTTGCCGAACAGAACGGCGCGTTCGATTTCGAGAGCGCAGACGATCCGGATACGCGCGCTGTTCTCTGGAATGCTCGGCACAATGTCCACTATGCGGTTCAGGCGATGCGCCCGCAGGCAAAGGTGTGGAGCACGGATGTGTGCGTTCCGATTTCTAGCCTTGGCCCCTGTATTGCCGAGACCCAAGAGGATATCGCCTCTGCATCGTTTTTCATCTCAACCGTGGGGCATGTCGGCGACGGAAACTTTCATCTCGGTCTGGTGATCGACCCGAACAACCCCGATGAGCTGGCCGAGGCCGAGGCGCTGAACAGCCGCCTGGTGAAGCGTGCCATCGCGCTTGGCGGCACCTGCACCGGCGAGCACGGGGTGGGCACCGGCAAGATGAAATTCATGGAGCTCGAGCACGGACACGGCGTCGAGGTGATGCGCGCGATCAAGAAGGCGCTTGATCCAAAGGACATTATGAATCCGGGCAAGATCATTCCGGAACTCCGATCGGGCGGAAACCCGGAAAATTGAGAATTCACCGAACTGCAAACACATTCAGACGAACGGGAGGAAACATGTCTGCCATCCAATCTATTTCACGCCGCAACTTCGTGAAGGGCACGGCCGCGGCGTTGGCCGCAGGTGCTCTGTCCACACCGGCAATTGCAGCGCGCGCGATCAAGCTTCGCGTTTCGTCTTCAGCCCCGCCGGAGCGTTTCGGCTCGCATTATCTCTGGTTCAAGCCGTTCCAGGATGAGCTTGCGCGCCGGGTTGGCGACAAGATCGTGCTCGAATATTTCCCCAACGCCCAGCTCGGCAAGGAAGCCGATGTGGTGAACCAGGTTCGTGCCGGTTCGGTCGACATGATCATCACCGGCACGTCGATATGGGCCAATCTGGTGCCGGAATTCGGCATGCTCGATCTCGGCTTCCTTTTCCGCAGCTATGATCATTGCGCCAAGGCGCTCGATTCCGGCGTCGGTGACGCCTACGACAAGCTCCTTCAGGAGCGAACCGGCGTGAGCATTCTGGGCTGGGGCTTCCAGGCCGGTTCGCGCAGCATCTACACCAAGAAGAAGATCACCTCGATCGAGGAACTGCACGGCGTGAAGTTGCGCGTGTTGCCGACCAAGACCTTCATCGAGACCTTCAACATCATCGGCGCCACCCCGACCCCGATCCCGATCAACGAGTGCTACACGGCAGCCCAGACCGGCGTGGTCGACGGCATGGAGCATGATCCGGGCACGGTTCTCGCCTACAAGTGGGACGAGGTGGTGAAATACGGCTTCCTGACGCGCCACATCTATACGCCGCTTCTGGCCTATATCGGCAAGCTCGGCATGTCCAAGATCCCCGACGACCTGAAGCAGGACTTCCTGGAAGCTGCGGCCTTTGCAACCCAGGCAATCCGCGCCGAGGTTCCGAAGGTAGAGGCCGAGGCCATGGACAGGCTGAAGGGCGAGGGGCTCGAATATACGGAAGTGCCGGTTGCCGAAATGGCCGACCTGCACAAGCGCATGGAGACGGAACTCTATCCGTCGTTCCTCAAGCAGTATCCGTCGACGGAGCCCATGTTCAAGCAGATCATGCAGCTTTCGACGTCGCTCTGAGTGGACGCAGGACCTGAGGTGACGTCATGAAACTTGTGTCTTCCGCCATACCGGTTTCGGAGAATCCGGCCTTCTCGTCGGAAAAATTCACCGAGAGACTGCTTGCTCTGATCGAGTATGCGGGCGGTGCAATCCTGGCGATTGACGTCGCCATCGTCTTCGCATCGGTCGTCGCGCGCTACTTCTTCCACGAGCCGTTCGACTGGGCGGAGGAAGTGGCTAGCGGCCTGATGTCGACCATGATCTTCCTTGGCGCGGCCTCGGCCATCGGCCGCTCCAACCATATCGGAATCGATATCATCGTGGCGCTGTTCCCGAAGCGGTGGCAGCCTTTCCTCGAATCGATCGGTTCGTGGCTGACCGTGCTGATATCGGTAGCACTCTGCTATGGCGTCTACACGCTGCTGCTGGACACCCATGGTCAGACGACGTCCACCGGCCTGCCGCGCTGGTGGTTTCTGGCGCCGGTCTTCATCGGCACCTTCTGCATGGCACTGCTGTCGATCCTGCATGCGCTTCGTTCTCCGGCGCCATTGGCATTCTCTGCGCTGGCAACCTGCCTGGCGGTGGTTGTGCTTGCCTACTATCTCAACGAGAATCTGGAGGACGGCCTGTCGCCCTTGGCGATGCTTTCGGTCGGTGCGGTTTTCGGCATCGTGCTCGGAACGCCTATCGCATTTGCGCTGGCATTTGGAGCGCTGATCTACTTCATGCTCGACCCGTCGCTGCCCGTCTATGTCTGGGCCCAGCAGGTCACGTCCGGGGCCGACCATTTCGTGCTTCTGGCCATTCCGTTCTTCGTGCTCGCTGGCCTTGCTATGGAGATCAACGGCATGTCCTCCCGGCTGATCGAACTACTGCTGCGCTGTTTCGGGCATCTTCGCGGCGGCCTGAATGTTATAGTCATCATGGCGACAGCGCTGTTTTCAGGCGTCTCCGGTTCGAAATTCGCGGACATAGCGGCTGTCGGCGGCGTCATCATGCCGGCGGTGCGCAAGACCGAGAGCGACGAGAATGAAACCGCAGGGCTGCTCGCCTGCACAGCGGTGATGGCCGAAGCCATCCCGCCATGCGTCAACCTGATCATCTTCGGCTTCGTCTCGAACATATCGATCGCAGGCCTGTTCATGGCCGGCATCGTGCCGTCGATCCTGATGGCGGCGGCGCTTGTCGTCATGGCGATCATCTATGGCAAGAAGGTCGATCTTGAGAAGGTGTTCGTCGACACCCCGCGCCGGCCACTCTTGCCGCTGATCGCCGGCGCCGGCCTGACGCTGGCCATGATCATCATGATCGGGCGTGGCGTTGCCACGGGCATCGCGACATCGACGGAGATTTCGGCTTTCGCCGTGGTCTACGCTTTCGTCATCGGTGCGGTTTTCTTCCGCGAATTGTCGTGGCGGGCGGTCATCAGCCTGTTCATGCGGGCAGCCGCCATGACCGGCAGCATCCTCTTCATCGTGGCTGCGGCGTCGAGCCTCTCTTACGCGCTGACGATCGAGCGCATTCCCGACCAGATTTCCAATGTGATGATCGACTTCGGCCATAACTATGGGGCGATCAGCCTGATGCTCATCTGTGTCGGCATCATGATCTTCTTTGGCATGGTGCTGGAAGGTGCGCCGGCGATGATCCTGTTCGGGCCGCTGCTCACACCCATCGCCGTGCAGTTCGGCATCGATCCGCTGCAGTTCGGCGTCGTCATGGTCGTGGCCATGGGCTTCGGCCTGTTCGCGCCGCCGATCGGTGTAGGCCTGTTCGTCACCAACGCCATGACCGGAACCAAGATGCACAACGTTGCACGTCCGATGATGAAATACATGGCGGTACTGGCTGTGTCTCTGATCGTGCTGTCGCTGGTCCCGGAAATCTCCCTCTGGCTGCCGCGGCAGATGGGGATGATCAATTGATCGTCCGCACGGCTTTCTTCGAGGGGGTGGTTCGTCCCGGCAGCGAAGCCGCGTTCGAAAGTCTTCTCGAAGATACGCTGATCCCTCTATGGCGACAGTTTCCGGGTGCCGAGGACGTCAGCGTTCTGCGGCCGGCAGCTGCTGATGACGGAGCGCCAGCCTATGCGCTCGTGCTGGCGACCCGTTATCCGGACCTTGCGACGATGGATAAGGCTCTGTCCTCGGATATCCGCGAGGCGACCCGCGAGCCGTCGAACGTTCTCAAGAGCCTGTTCGACGGGCGGGTTTTCCATATCACCTTCAATGGAGACGATCTTCTCGCCAAAGCAGGCTGATCTGGAACTTTTCGCGAAGATCCCGCTCCTGCCCAGCAGCCGTGGGCTCCGTCGAAAGAGGTAGTTGTGGCGCTGGAACTGAGGGCGCACATTGGCCGCCGATCGGAGCTCATCATGTGGATACAACTCACCGGCGGCGACGGCGAAAAGATTGCCTTCGAAGCCAAACATCTCGTTTCGCTCAAGGATCACGGCGACTACACCTTATTGGTGCATACCCACGGTGAGGTGCTGGTCCGCGAGAGCCGCACAGCCATCCTGAATGCTCTCCAGCTTCCGCCGACTGAGCGCATGGAATTCTCCGGCGAACAATCGTTCGGGTTGAACTGACGCTGCTCGATCATTTGGGCGACGGCCCTGCACATTTATCGAACAAGCGGGCGCTCTGCGCAGTGCTCGTTTTTTGTAGTCGCAGGCAACCTCCTCTCGTGTTCTGCGTTTACGACGAACGAGGATAACATCCGGGCTGAGACCATGCCGAAGCAGCGGTTTGATACTGGCAGGCATCTGGCGTCCCGACACGCCGTCAAGCGTGTCCTTGATCGCCATAAAGTTGTTATTGTCGCCAAGAAGTTCGCTGGCGGGCAGGTGACGACGCGCGTTTTGGTCGACGGGGAATATTACGATGTCGACAATCGCCAGCTCGATCTTCTTGAAATGGGCCGTACGCCGGAGCAGATATTCCTGGAGCCGGCAGTGAAACACTAGTCGGACCAAGGGAGAATGCAGATGGATAAGCTGCAGTTCACAGTTCCGGTACGGATCAAGGCCGACCCCACCGCGCATGTTTCGGAAATCTACGATGTCGACGATGCCCTGACATTTCTTCAGAATTGGGAGACCGGTCGCCTTGGTCCAGTCTACCAGACCGCCATGAGCTCGTGCTTCGCGGCCAAGGTCAATGAGGTGACGGCTGAACAAGCCCGAAACGATTTTCTGAATTTCGCGCAAGTCGCCGGAATCCTGGCGAAGGACGATGCCCCTTCGACTGTTCCCGAAGGCGAGAATGGATTGAAGCCCGTTCCGAAGTAGCAGCGCGGCAGGAGTTCTTAGTCGGGCCACGGTCTGAATCAGGCGATGCGCCGCTGCCTGACCGTATCGAATTTATAACGCATTTTTTGTTCAAATTCGTCACGGACCTGCACGATCTGCTGGCGCAACCATTGGTGGCCGGTGTCGCCGTCGTGTCGCGCATGCCAGAACATCTTGATGTCGCTAGCCGGAAGCTGCACAGGCGATTCGTAAATCTGCAATCCGAGATTGGCAGCCACCAGCTCCGCGAACTGGAGTGGAACAGTGGCCACGTGGTGCGAACGGGCGGTCGCCAGCGCAACCCCTAGCGTATGCGGCAAAACAAGCGCCACATGCCGCCTGCGCCCGACCTTGGCGAGTGCGGGGTCCACTATGCATTTCACCTTGCCGTCGAGCGATCTCACCGCATGATGAAGCTGGCAAAACAGATCGAGGGGGAGCATTTCGCGCGGCGCGATCCCAGCACCTGCAATCCGCGGATGGTGAGATGAGGCCACGACGACGTAGGGCGCGTGCAGCAAGTGTGCACTGGATGTCCAGTCCGGGGCCTCGAATTCAGCATCGATCGCAATGTCGACCGCATCTTCCTGAAGCAGCCGCTCGATGCCGCCCCAGGCATTATCGACAAGCTGGAGCGAAACGCCCGGCGCTTCATCCGCGAAGCGGCTGGAAAGCGCGGGCATCATCATCAAGGAGAATACGTCCGAACCCAGAAGCGTGAAACGCCGCTGGATGGTCGCCGGATCGAACTGCTTTCGCTTGCGCAAGGCGAACTCGATCGTGCCCAGCGCTTCGCGAACGGATGAACCCAGTTCCAGCGCGCGCGGTGTGGGTATCATATCATTGCCGCGGCGAATGAAGAGCTGATCGTCGAGAATCTCGCGCAGCCGCTTGAGTGCAGCGCTCACCGCCGGCTGGCTCAATCCGATCTGGTCGCCGGCACGCGTGACACTGCGTTCGCGCATCAGCGCGTCGAAAACCCTGAGCAGATTCAGGTCGAATCCATTGAAGTTCATTCACGTGCCCCCTCAAGACAAATGATCGTTTTTCCTCGAATGGTGAAGGAAAAAACTGCCAAAACGGCGAAAGAAATGATGCGCAGAAGAAGAAGTAACAGGATCACTGCTGCATTGGCGCCCGCCCTAATGCAAACTGCCTGAAGGGCAGTCGTTTATCGAAGCTACGAACAATTGTGGCAATTGCGCGACAATCCCAGTGGTATTTGAGTAGGCCAGAAGACAAACCCGTCCTTCGTCGGAAGCATAGGAGATGCTTGGCTAATTGGTTCGCAAGGCTGAACCGCGGAGGAAGGGTCTGTCGACGCACTGTATTTGTGCAGGGCGAACTGTATTTGCGTTGAGAGAACTGTATTTGTTCCGTGGATGGAAACCATACGATTATTGAATTTCACAAGCTTCGTATCAGTCACTAAATGGCATTCCTGTTGCGGATTCAGGCGGAGAATCGAAGAAATACGAAATATCGCGAAAGCTACGATGTGATTTCGTGATGGCTTTCAATCGGGTCATGTCGCGCCACAGGCACCGAATGGCGCGGTGCAAGCCGAAAGAAATTATCAGGCTGAGGGCTAAGAGCCATTCAGCCTTTCGAGGGATGTTCCAGGCTGCGGCAGGGCTGGGTGTCCTTTGATCGAGGGGGCCGCAACCGCGTCCAGATCAGGACGGCGGTTTAGCTGGCACGAAAACGAGTTGAACCAGACTGCCTCGCATATGCGAGGCGGCTACGCACTTCTGCGTCATCAAGGAGGTAACTGACGATGGCAAATATACCAGGAACAGATGCGGCCGATACACTATTCGGGACCGGCGATGCGGATGTTATCACCGGCGGCTTGAGCGATGACACCATTCTGGCGTCCTCGGGAAATGACACAGTGTCGGGCGGGTTCCAGGACGACTACATCTCCGGGGATGACGGCGCCGACGTGCTCAACGGCAATTCCGGGAGCGACATGATCGATGGTGGCGCGGGAGCCGACAGGATCAATGCCGGTACCGGTGACGACAGGATCATGGTCTTCGACCTGGCGAATGGCAACGGTGACATAGTCAATGGCGGTCTCGGCTTCGATACGTTGATGATCAACTACGCAAGCCAGGCAGCGGGGGTCACCTTCACTGCGAAAGATCCGATCGCGCAGTCGACCTTGTTGGGAGGCATCAGCGTCATCAATGTCGAGCAATACCAGATAACGGGCAGCGATTTCGGCGACACTCTCACCGGTGGTCGCTGGAACGACACCCTCGATGGTGGTGCCGGCAACGATACCCTCAATGGCGGCATCGGCAACGACTTCCTCACCGGCGGTGATGGCGACGATATCGTCAATGGCGGCAATGGTGTTGACTACATCATGGGCGGTCTAGGTCAGGACACGCTCAAGGGCGGTTACGGCGGCGACATACTCATGGGCGACGCCGGCAACGATAAGATCTACGGCGATTATGGTGACGATCTCCTGATGGGTGGCGACGGCAACGACGCTCTGACCGGCGGAGAAGGCAACGACATCATACAGGGCGACGCTGGAAACGATACAATCGATGGCGGCAACGGCAATGACATCCTCGCCGGCAATGCAGGCATCGACACCATCAAGGCTGGTGCTGGAAACGATATCATCAGTATCGTGATCGGCGAGGGCAAGGATACGATCGATGGCGGCACCGGCGCGGACGTGCTGGTGATCAACAAGCTGGCCGGCGCCTTCACCGCCAAGGCCCCTACCGTCACCAACACGCTCTCGGACGGGTCCACCTTCATTGGCATCGAATCCTACCAGCTGGACAGTGGCGCGGGTTCCACCAGCGCCGACAGGTGGACAGGCTGGGACGGCAACGACACGATGACGAGTTGGGGCGGCAACGACACGCTCTCGGGCGGCAAAGGCAACGACACTCTCGACGCCGGCACCGGCATCGACACTGTAAGCGGTGGCGACGGTAACGACACGATCTCAGTGGGCAATGGGGGCAAGGACACCGTCCGCGCCGGCGCGGGCATCGATTCGGTCACGATCCTCCGCAAGGACGTTGCAGGCGCGTTGACCTTCTCGATCACCGGGAACACAGGAAAACTCAGCGATGGCACCGTCGTCACGGATGCCGAGCACTACACGATCCACGCCGGATCGGGCAGCGACACCCTGACTGCCGGATCTGCCCTTTCGGTCAAATTCTATGGCTATGGCGGCAACGACAAGCTGATCGGCGGTGCTGGCAATGATACCCTTGATGGCGGTGCCGGCAACGATACCATCAACGGTGGGGACGGCAACGATGTGGTCTATGACAGCGGTGGCGCCAACTCTATCAATACCGGCAACGGCAACGACAGTGTCTCGATCGACATAAGCGCAGGCACCGGCGCTAACACGATCCTGTTGGGCACGGGCAATGATGCCGTCAGGATCAACTATGCCGGCGGCAGCACCGCTGGAAAGTTCACTGTCGATGGTGGTACGGGTACGGACATCGCTTCGGTCAGCCGATCGCAAGCGACCAAAAACCTGACCTTCGTCCTTTCGCCCAATGCGACGCTGACAAACGGCGACGTGACGTTGAAGAACATAGAGGCGGTCCAGATGTGGTCCGGCTCAGGTGCCGACAATCTCACCGGCGGAGCGCTCAATGACACGTTCCATGGTGGGGCGGGCAACGATACGCTGAAGGGACTTGCCGGTAACGACAGTCTATATGGCGGATCAGGTGCCGACCGGCTCGAGGGCGGTGACGGAAACGACGTACTCCATGCGACCTACAACACTCAGTTCGACACGGGGGCAGACAAGCTTTACGGCGGCGCCGGAGACGACAAGCTGCGCATCAACCATGGCGATTTCGCCGACGGTGGCACGGGCAGCGACCGCGTTTACGTCGATCTTTCCAATCAGGCCACCGGTGTAAGCTTCACCTTCTCGAACGGGACCGTCGCGGTCAATTCGGTAACCAAGTTCAGGGCCGCTGAAAGCCTCGAATTCTACGGAACCAGCGGCAATGACACGGTTACGGCCAGCGCACTCAACGACGTGCTCGTGGGCAACAATGGCAATGATACGCTGCGCGGTGGAGCCGGTAACGACAGCCTCGAGGATGGCGCGGGCAACGACAAGCTCTACGGCGATGCGGGCAATGACATCCTTATCCGCACCAACGGCAACGGTGTCGACGTCTTTGACGGCGGCTCGGGTTCGGACACGCTGAAGTTCGGTTTCTCGTCGGAGAAGTCGGTCATCCTGGATCTGGCCAACAACGCCAACAATGCCGGCATGGCCAAAGGCCTGACGGTCACGGGAATTGAGATCGTCTATGGCAGCGCGCTGGACGACGACATTCGCGGGACGTCCGCCAATGAGAAGTTCTTCGGCGGCGACAGCGACGATTTCCTTTTCGGCGGTGCGGGCGACGATGTTCTGGAAGGTGGAGCGGGCGGTGACCTGCTTCAGGGCGGCGCCGGCAAGGATCAGTTTGTCTTCCACACCGATGGTTTCGGAACAGGTGACCAGATCGTCGATTTTACGCGCGGCCAGGACAAGCTCGTCATTGACCGCTCGGACTTCGGGATGGCTGCCAGCGGCAATCCCGGGTTCGTGGTAGGTGCCGACCCGCAGGCTTCGGGAACCGGTCCGCAGTTCCTGTTCGAAACGGACAATGGGCGGCTCTGGTTTGATCGCGATGGGACGGGCAACAATTATGACGCCGAGCTTATCGTGACCCTGGCCAGCGACACCACACACGTCTCTACGCTTTCGCTTAGCGACTTCCTGTTTGTTTGAGGCATCGAAAACTCAAAATCTTGTCGACGGGCGCGCCATATAGCGTGCCCGTCAGATTTCAATCGCCTATCTAAGCGTCCCTCGGCCTGTCCCAGGCGACACTGGGTGGCCGGTCGAGTTGTAACGTGGATGCCGGCGGCTTGGCTTCCGGATGGACATAGGTGAAACCAAGCCAGTTGTTGGGCCGTGCGCGCATATATTGCGGCGGATAGGCTATGTCGGCGCCGAGTGCGGCGGCGGCATGGATGCCCCATCGCGGATTGTCCAGCATCGGCCGGGCCAGGGCGACAAAATCGGCCTCGTCATTGGCGATGATGGCTTCGGCCTGTTCAAAGCGCCCGATCATGCCGACAGCCATTGCTGTCAGGCCGGTATTCTCCTTGATCGAAGTGGCGAACGGTACCTGATGGCCGGGCGTCGCGGGAGGGATGGATATGCCGGGTGCGATATTGCCGGCAGACATGACGACATAGTCCAGACCGGCCTGCTCCAGCGCTTGCGCAAAGATGACTGCATCATCGAGACTGAAGCCCTCGGGATGCCAGTCGGTGCTGTTGACGCGGAAGCCGAATGCCTTCTCCTTTGGCCAGACGCTGCGCACAGCGCCGACGATTTCCAGCGCAAAGCGCATGCGGTTTTCAAGCGAGCCGCCCCATTTGTCGGAACGTCTGTTGGAGAGTGGCGAAAGGAAGTTGTGGATCAGATATCCATGTGCGCCGTGGATCTCGATAAGATCGAAGCCGGCGCGATCGGCGCGTTGCGCGGAGCAGGCAAAGGCGTCGATGATGCGCAGGATTCCCTCTTCATCGAGTTCTTCGGGCACTTGCCAGTGCTTGTCAAAGCAGATGGCCGATGGGGCAACCGGCTTCCAGGCGCCTTCGTCCAGCGGAAGCGGTTCGCCGCGCCAGCGATCCGGGATCGTTCTTGTTGCCGCCTTGCGGCCGGCATGGGTTAGCTGAAGGCCCAGCTTGGCGGTCGACAGTTTCTTTGCCGTCACGACGAGTTCTGCCAGGGCCCTCTCGTTCTCGTCGCTGTAGATTCCCAGGCAGCCGAGCGTGCCGCGGCCGATATCCTCGACTGCTGTCGCCTCCATGATGACCAGGCCTGCCCCCGACATCATGAGATTGCCGATGTGGATCAGATGCCACGGTTGCGCCGTGCCTTCGACGGCACTGTATTGGCACATCGGTGAGACGACGATGCGGTTTTCAACCTGAAGACCGCCAATTCTGCCCTCGCCGAACAATTGGCTCATGATGCGTTTCCCGGCCCTTTTTCGGCAACTTTCAGAGTTCGGCATAATGGGTGAACGAGGCCACCCCGCAATCCTCCTGAAGGGAGGCAGCATCAGTTTCACGGATGTGAATTGCCGAAGATCATGCCCAGAGGTTCCGAAGAGTTTCACAAGCGTGAAACAGGGCCGACGACAGCTTATCGCTTTGACCGTTCTCTGCAGCTCGATCAAATTGTCCGAAGATGGCGACTGCAGATTGCGTTTATGTCGCTTAGCGGGAGGATGCATTGATAGCGAACCGACAAATCGCCTTTGCGGCGAGGCCGGAAGGACGACCGGCGGCCGAGACATTCATCATGCGCGAAGCGCCGATGCCCGTGCCCGAAGCGGGCGAAATCCTGTGCCGCAATCTATGGCTCTCGGTGGATCCTTATCTGCGGCTGAAGATGCATGATCGAGAGAGCTATACGCCGCCTCTGCAGATCGGCGAGACGATCCCGGGCCGAAGCGTGGCCGAGGTGATTGAGGCCCGCGCACACGGGTTCTCAAAAGGCGATCTGGTTGCGGTTTCCGGCGGCTGGCAGGATTTCGCCGCCGTGCCGGCGAAGGCGGCCAAGCTGATCCCGCTTCGCACACCTCACCCGACCGCCTATCTCGGACCGCTCGGCATGACCGGAGAGACCGCCTATGCCGGCCTGCTGCAAATCGGCAAGCCGAAGCCGGGCGAGACGCTGGTCGTGTCTGCCGCCGCCGGTGCGGTCGGCGGGCTTGTCGGCCAGATCGGAAAGGTAAAAGGTTGCCGCGTGGTCGGTATCGCTGGTTCGCAGGAAAAGTGCCGCTTCGTGACCGAAGAGCTGAAATTCGACGCCTGCGTGAATTATCGCACGCCGGATTTCGCGCGCGCGCTGAAGAAGGCATGCCCGAACGGCGTCGACATCTATTTCGACAATGTCGGCGGACCGGTGACGGAAACGGTCCTGCCGCTGGTCAACACATTCGCGCGCATGCCCTTGTGCGGGCTGATCTCGCAATATGATGGCCAGCAGGCTGGAGACCCTCGCGCATTGGCCGAACTGATGCGCTGGATACTGGTTCGCCGGATAACGATCCGCGGGTTCATCGTCTATGACATCGCACCCAACTTCCCCGACTTCGAAGGCGAAATGACGAAATGGCTAGATGAAGGCCTGGTCGTCAGCCGCGAACATCTGTCCGAAGGTTTCGACAATATCGTTCCGGCATTTCTGGGTCTGCTCGGTGGAGAGAACACCGGCAAATCGATCGTGAGGATTGCCGAACCATCATCGCTCCTCTGAGGGTCGTGGGAAGCTTTCAAGAGCTTAGGTAATGCCTGCCAGTTTCATGGATGTGAAACTTCCCTTCGCAATTGCGTTTTGTTTGACAGGAGGCCCGGCGGTCGAGAACTCTACAGAGCACCGCTGCCGGAGGAGACCGGGCAAGCGCGGTTGCGCTGGAGGAGATGCCTATGCTCGGTTTGATGCAGGACCGCCCACTGCTGATCTCGACCCTTGTCGAGCATGCGGCGCGCTATCACGCAGGTGTCGAAATCGTCAGCAAGACCTGCGAGGGGCCGGAACACCGCACCAACTATGCCGGTATCAGGTCGCGCGCTGCCAAGCTTGCCAAGGCGCTGGTGCGGCTTGGCGTGAAGCCGGGCGACCGCGTCGCGACGCTGGCGTGGAACACGCATCGCCATATGGAGCTTTACTTCGCCGTCTCCGGTCTCGGCGCCGTGCTGCATACGGTGAACCCCAGGCTTTTCCCCGAGCAGATCGACTACATCGTCAATCACGCCGAAGGCAGCGTGCTGTTCTTCGACATCACCTTCGCCGATCTGGTGGCGAAGTTGCAGCCGAAGCTGGCGACGGTCGAAAAATTCGTGGCGATGACCGATACGGAGCATGTGCCGGGCAATGTTGCCGACTGCCTTTGCTACGAGACGCTGGTCGAGGCGGAAGATGACGATTTCGAATGGCCGCTGTTCGACGAGAGAACCGCTTCGTCGCTGTGCTACACATCCGGCACCACCGGCAATCCGAAAGGCGTCCTCTATAGCCATCGCTCCACGGTGCTGCACTCCTTCACCGCCTGTTCCAGTGACGGGCTGAAGCTGTCGAGTGCCGATAGCGTGCTTCTGGTGGTGCCGCTCTTTCATGTAAATGCCTGGGGCATTCCTTATGCGGCGGCGATGTGCGGCGCCAAGCTGGTGCTGCCGGGGCCATGGCTCGATGGCAAAAGCATCTATGAGCTTGCCGTGCGCGAAGAGTGCAATTTTTCACTCGGCGTACCGACGGTCTGGCTGGGCTTCTTCAAGCATATTGACGAGAATCCTGATCTCGATCTTTCGCAGATCAAGCTGGAGCGCGTGGTCGTCGGCGGGTCGGCGGCACCACGCGCCATCATCGAAAAATTCCACGAAAAATTCGGTGCTTTCGTCATCCATGCTTGGGGCATGAGCGAGACAAGCCCGCTTGGCTCCATCGGTAATCTCCTGCCCAAGCATCGCAACCTGCCGCTTGACGAGCAGGTGACGATCCAGGCCAAGCAGGGCAGGGCGATCTATGGTGTCGAACTCAGGATCGCCGGCGAGGATGGAAAATCGCTGCTCCATGACGGATCTATCGCCGGCGACCTGATGGTGCGCGGACCGTGGGTCAGTTCCGGCTACTTCAGGGGCGAAGGCGGCGATGTTCTCGATGCGGATGGCTGGTTCGCGACAGGCGATGTGGCGATGATCGACGCCGACGGTTACATCCAGATCACCGACCGCTCCAAAGATGTCATCAAATCGGGCGGCGAGTGGATCAGCTCGATCGATCTCGAAAATGTCGCGGTCGCGCATCCCTCCGTTCAGGAAGCGGCGGTCATTGGCCTGCCGCACCCCAAATGGCAGGAGCGGCCGCTGCTGATCGTGGTGAAGAAGCCGGGCACCGATCCGTCGCGGCAGGAGCTGCTGGACTTCCTGTCCACGCGGGTCGCCAAATGGTGGCTGCCGGACGATGTGACCTTTGTCGAGGAACTGCCGCATACCGCCACCGGCAAGCTGCAGAAGACGAAACTGCGCGAGCAGTTCAGGGATCACGCGCTGCCAGCGTGAAGCAGACTTCACATCTGTGAATATCAACAGCACGGTTATGCAGAGATTGTGTGCCTTGGCGGGATCGCCTAGCGTCACGGCTCTGCATCAAGGGAGGAATGATGCCGCAGGCAATGTTTGACGATCCGGACGGCATGCTGGCGATGCTGCGCGAAAGTGCTGCAGGTTTCGCTGCACAGCATTCCGGCACCAAGTCGCTCCGTGACAAGCGGGCAAGTGCTGGCGATCTCGACAAGCAAGCGTGGAAGGCGATGGCCGAGGCCGGCTGGACCGGGTTGCTATTGCCCGAGGGTCTCGGTGGGGCAGGGCTCGGCATGCGCGAGCAGGCTGTGCTCAGCGAAGCGCTCGGCCGGGCGCTGATTGCCGAACCCGTAGCTATGGCGGCGGTGTTCTCAGGCGCTCTCCTCGCCAATGTTTCCGTATCCGAAGAGCGCACACGGCTTTGCGCCGGCATTGCCGACAGCAGCGTCATCGCAGTGCCTGCATGGCAGAACCCATCGAAATCAAGCCATGCGAGGCCGGTTGTCGCCACGGCGACAGCGGGCGGTTTTGCGCTGACCGGCGAAAAGCATTTCGTCGATGCCGCGCGTTCGGCGACGGATTTTCTGGTCGTGGCGGATTGTTCCGAAGGCTGTCTGTTGCTCAGCGTGCCGGCGGCAAGCGCCGGCGTGACCATTAACGAGCGGCCGGGTATCGACGGCGCGATGATTGCGAGCCTGACTTTTGCTGGATGCGAGGTGCCGGAAAGCCTGGTGCTTGCACGCGCCGAAAGTGCCGATGCATTGCTCGAATCTCCCATCCTTCACGCGCGCCTTGCACTGGCAGCCGAACTTGCGGGCATCGCCTCGCGCGCGCTGGAAATCACCATCGGCTACACCAAGGACCGCGTGCAGTTCGGCAAGCCGATCGCCAGTTTCCAGGCGATCCAGCACCGGCTGGTCGACATGTGGTCTGATGCGGAATTTGCCTGCGCTGCCGTCGTCAACGCGGTGGAAACACTCGATGCCGGCGATGTTCGAGCCGCGCAACTTGCCGTGCTCGCAGCGAAGGCGCGTACCGGGGATGCCGCCTTTTCGATATGCCGCCGCGCTTTGCATCTTCATGGTGCGATGGGTTTCACCGACGAGTGCGACATCGGCCTCTACCTCAAGCGCGCCATCAATCTCAATGCCACGCTTGGCCAGTCGGAAGCGCTGCGGCTGCAATTCGTCGACCTTGAGCGCGCAGCCTGAGCGACTGGGAGGAACACATGGACAACAATCTGATCAAGACGGAAATCAAGGATCACGTCGCCGTCGTGACGATGGATGCGCCGCCGGTGAATGCCCAGTCGCGGGAGTTCGTCGAGGAATTTATCTCGGTCTTTGACGAACTGAACGAGACACCGACCGTCCGCGTCATCGTGCTCACCGGCCGCGGCAAGATATTTTCGGCCGGCGCCGACATCAAGTCGCGCGGCAAGGTCGGCGCGGTCCCCGGCGACACCTACCGGCATCTGCGCCGTACCCGCGAAGTCGGCTTCTGCATCATGGAATCGAACAAGCCGGTGATTGCTGCGGTCAACGGGCCCGCGCTTGGCGCAGGTATGGGGCTCGCTATCTGCTCGGATATCATTCTTGCTTCCGACAACGCCGTCTTCGGCCTGCCGGAAATCGATATCGGCCTGATGGGCGGCGTGCGCCACACGATGCGGCTCATCCCGCATTCGCTTACGCGGCGCATGGTGCTTTCCGGCTACCGCGTGCCGGCGGCTGAACTTTATCGGCGCGGCATCATCGAGGTCTGCGTGCCACTCGAGCAGCTGATGGACGAGGCGATGAAGATCGCCAATGAGATCGCCAGGAAGAGCCCGGCGGCACTCAGGCTCGCCAAGCGCGCCATCAACACTGTCGAGACGATGAGCCTGAAGGACGGCTATCGTTTCGAGCAGAACCTGACTGTCGAGATGACCCAGCACGAAGATTCCAAGGAAGCCATGCGCGCCTTCCTCGAGAAGCGCGAGCCGGTCTTCAAGGATAGCCTGTGATGGCGGCTGACTGGAACGAGCTACCCGACGAGGAATTCCGAAAAGTCTTCCGCAGCTGGGTCGACGAGAACTGCCCGCCGCATCTGCGCTACATGCGCAAGCAGCGTCCGCTCTTCGACGAGGTGGCAGAGTGGTATCACGCGCTGGCGGCCAAGGGCTGGCTGGCGCCGACATGGCCGCAGGAGCATGGCGGCATGGGGCTCAGCCCGGCCAAGCACATGATCTATGTCGAGGAATGGGGTCGGCTCGGCTGTCCGCGCATTCCGGATCACGGCATCGGTCTCGTCGGCCCGCTGCTCATTCAATACGGCACGCAGGAGCAGAAGGCCCATTACCTGCCGCGCATCCTCTCGGGTGAGCATGTCTGGTGCCAGGGCTATTCGGAACCAAACGCCGGCTCGGATCTGGCAAGCCTGCGGACGCAAGCCGTGCTCGACGGCGACGAATTCGTCATCAACGGTCAGAAAATCTGGACGACGCTTGCCCATTGCGCCAACTGGATTTTCGTCCTGGTGCGCACCGACAAGGAAGCCAAGCCGCAGAGAGGCATCACCGTTCTGCTGGCCGACTTGGCGTCGCCCGGCGTGCGCGTGCGGCCGATAACCAATCTGCGCGGCGAGGCGGATTTCTGCGAAGTGTTTTTCGACAATGTCCGGGTGCCGGTGAAGAACCTTGTCGGCAAGGTCAATGAAGGCTGGACGGTTGCCAAATCCGTGCTCGGCCACGAGCGCATCTTTCTCGGTGCGCCAACCCGCCCGGAATATGCGCTGGGGCGGCTGGAGCGACTGGCGGAAGCGCGCGGCGCCTTCGACGATCCGGCATTCGTCTCGCGCTATGCGAAGCTTCGGTTGGACCTCTACGATCTCGGTTCGAGCTTCGAGCGCTTCGCCAAGGTGCTGCGTTCCGGCGGCGAACTTGGGGCTGACGTCTCCATGCTGAAGATCTTCACCACGGAGCTCTATCAGCGCATCACCGAGGAGATGCTTCTGGTGGCGGGAGAGGAAGCGCGTTTCGCCGACGATCTCGATGCCGGAAACGGTCAGGTCGATGCCATGAACCTGTTCCTGGATTCGCGCGCGCCGGCCATCTTCGGCGGATCGAACGAGATCCAGAAGAATATTCTGGCGAAAGCGGTGCTGGAATTGCCGGGCTGACAAGGGCAAAGGTCGCAAGACGCAATCACCGGGAGTGAGGGGTTGCGTCCGAAGGGGAGGAGTTGGATGTCCATACACGCCGAGGCGATAAGAGCGCCCGACGTTGCAAACTTTGAGCAGTCGGACAACGTCCTGGTTGCCGAGGGGTTGACGAAGTTCTTTGCCGGTTTTGCCGCGGTGAAGGATGTGAACCTGTCGGTGCGGCGGGGCTCCATCCACGCGCTGATCGGGCCGAACGGCGCAGGCAAGACGACGTGCTTCAATCTTCTGACCAAGACGCTGTCGCCGAGCAGCGGGCGCATCCTGTTCGATGGCGATGACATTTCTGCGCTGCGTTCCTCGCAGGTGGCGCGGCGCGGGCTGGTGCGGTCCTTTCAGATTTCGGCGACTTTTCCGAACCTGACCGCGCTGGAAAATGTGCGTGTCGCGTTGCAGTCGCGCTTTGGTGCGGCCTATCACTTCTGGCGGTCGCTCACCGCCGTTGCGCCGTTGAACAAACGTGCTCAAGAACTGCTCGAACAGGTCGGATTGGCCGACAGCCGCAACGTCGCTGCTGCGGAACTTTCCTACGGCAAGAAGCGCGCGCTGGAGATCGCCACCACGCTGGCGCTCGAACCGATCGTGTTGCTGCTGGACGAGCCGACGGCCGGCATGGGCCATGAGGACATCGAGCCTATCACCAGGCTGATCAAAGCCGCAGCCGTGGGGCGCACGGTGCTGTTGGTCGAGCATAATCTCTCGGTCGTCTCCAACCTTTGCGATCGCATCACCGTGTTGCAGCACGGCCAGACTCTCGCCGAGGGCTCTTACGCCGAGGTGTCGGGCAATCCGGCGGTGATCTCGGCCTATATGGGAGGCATCGATGAATAGTCGTGTCGTCGCGGCGGAAGACAGCCGGCTGGCGTCGGCGATGCTGTCCATCGAGAACCTCAGTGCCTGGTATGCCGAGTCCCGCGTTCTGCACGGCATGTCGTTCGATGTCCGTGAGGGCGAGGTACTGACCTTGATCGGCCGCAACGGCGCCGGCAAGACCACCACGCTGCGCTCCATCATGGGCGTGGTGCGCAAGCGCACCGGGTCCATTCGGCTTGGCGCAGAGGAATTAATCGGCAAGCGAACCTATGAAATCGCGCGCAAGGGCATCGCCTATTGTCCGGAGGAGAGGGCTATCTTCGCCTCGCTCTCGGTGCGCGAGAACCTTCTGCTGCCGCCGGTGCTGCGATCGGGCGGTATGTCGAACGAAGGGCTCTTCAAGGCGTTCCCCAATCTCCAGGCGCGAGCGGCAAGCCAGGGCACGAAACTTTCCGGCGGCGAGCAGCAGATGCTTGCGATCGCGCGCATCCTTCGCACGGGCTCGCGCCTGCTGCTGCTCGACGAACCGAGCGAGGGGCTGGCGCCAGTGGTCGTGAAAGAGATCGGCGAACTCATCCTGCGTCTCAAGCAGCAGGGTTTCACCATCGTGCTTGTCGAACAGAATCTGCGCTTCGCCAAAAAAGTCGCGGATCGTCACGTCGTCGTCGAGAACGGCAAGGTGGCCGACGTGCTGACCGCCGCCGATCTCGAAAGCGGCATGGACCGTGTTCAATCCTATCTGGGCGTGTGAGGCATTATGTTCGAGAACATCACATCGCAGCTTCTCTTTGGCCAGATACTGCTCGGGCTCATCAACGGTTCCTTCTACGCCATGCTCAGCATGGGCCTGGCGATCATCTTCGGGCTGATGAATGTCGTGAACTTCGCCCATGGCGCGCAATACATGCTTGGTGCCTTCGTCGCCTGGCTGCTGCTGACCTTTCTCGGCGTGCCCTATTGGGGCGCGCTGGTCATCGCGCCGATCGCAGTGGCGCTTCTCGGCATGCTGATGGAACGGCTGCTGCTCAGGAGGTTGCAGAACCTCGATCATCTCTACGGCCTGCTTGCCACCTATGCCGTATCGCTGATCGTTGAAGGCCTGATACGCCAGCGCTATGGCTCTACAGGTATTCCCTATGACAATCCCATGCCTGGCGGCATGAATCTCGGTTTCATGTTCCTGCCTTACTACCGCGTTTGGGTGGTGGTGTTCTCACTCGTCACCTGCATCGGAACCTGGTTGCTGATCGAACACACCAAGCTCGGCGCCTATCTGCGGGCGGCCAACGAAAACCCGAACATCGTCGAGGCTTTCGGCATCAACGTCCCCAAGATGGTGACGCTGACCTACGGCTTCGGCGTTGGCCTTGCGGCACTTAGCGGCGTACTTGCTGCGCCGATCTACCAGGTGTCGCCTTCGATGGGATCGAATGTGATGATCGTCGTCTTCGCCGTCGTCGTCATCGGCGGCATGGGCTCGATCGTCGGCGCCATGGCCACCGGCTACATGCTGGGCATCGTCGAAGGGCTGACCAAGGTTCTCTATCCCGAGGCTGCCAGCGTGGTGATCTTTCTGTTCATGATCGTCGCGCTGTTCATGCGGCCCTCAGGCATCTTCTCCGGCCGCAGTGAGGGCGCGCGATGAACCCGAAGCTGATCATCATTCTTGTTGCGGCGGCGCTTGCGATCGCTGCACCATTCTTCGTCTATCCGGTTCTTTTGATGACGATCCTTTGTTTCGTCATCTTCGCCTGTTCGTTCAACCTGCTCCTTGGTTATACGGGGCTGCTCTGTTTCGGTCATGCCATGTTCTTCGGCGGGGCGGCCTACATCACCGGGCAGATACTCAAGACAACCAGTATCTCGGTGGAGGTCGCCATACTGTGTGGCGCGCTGGCAGCCGGCCTGCTCGGTCTGGTCATCGGCCAGCTTTCGATCCGCCGGCAGGGCATCCAGTTTGCGATGATCACGCTCGCCTTCTCGCAGCTCGTCTATTTCGTCCTGCTGCAGATGGAGTTCACCGGCGGCGAAAACGGCATGCAGGGCATTCCGCGCAATCCGCTTTTCGGACTCGTCGAAGTGCGCGACAGCTTCAGCTTCTACTATGTTATCCTGGCACTTTCAGCAGTCGCGGTCTTTGCCTTCTACAGGATCGTGCACTCGCCCTTCGGCGAGGTACTGAAGGCTATCCGCGACAACGAGGCGCGTGTGGAATCGCTCGGCTTCGATCCGGAAAAATTCAAGCTCGTCGCCTTCACCCTGTCGGCCACCATGGCTGGTCTCGCCGGGGCGATGAAGGCGACGGTTTTCCAGTTCGCGACCTTGACCGACCTGTCGTGGCCGGTTTCCGGCGAGGTCATTCTCATGACGCTGCTCGGCGGGTTGGGAACACTCACAGGTCCGATGTTCGGCGCTGCAATCATCATCCTGATGAACGATCATCTGGCCGGGTTTGGCGAATGGGCATTGATCGGACAGGGCGTCATCCTGCTGGTAGTCATCGTCCTCTTCAGGCGTGGCTTTGTCGGCGAGATTGGCGCTCTCATGAAATATCTTGCGCGGCGCGGGAAAAAACCGTCGGCAGCACTGGTCACCGCAAAGCCGGTAGTCGAGCAGTCGCGCTAGAAGTTCGCCCTCAGCCGGCAGGATGAGGGCGAAACCGACTAAAGCTGTCACGCCGTGCGGCAGCTTTAGTCTTGTTCTACCGCATGTCGTTATCCCAAAACCGCTACGCACTTTTGGGCGACAAGCTTTATCTCAGAACTCGATGTCGATCGGCTGGTCGAATGGATTATCAGGTTTCACCGCTTTCACGGCTCGCTGGAGGACGGTTAGGTAGCGATCATGGTTTTGGCGGATGCGCTCGGCGGCACCTCCAAGTCCCAGCACAACCGGTTGGTTCTGAATAGTGACGGGCAACAGAATGCAGATGGTTCCACCGCCCAGGAAGGGAACGCCCTCGGCCGAACAATAACCTTTGCCGCGGATCTGGCGGATGTGTTCCATCATTTCGGGAATCTTGACGCGTTCCGAGTTCTTTTCGGTCGCGATATTGGCGCGCCGGACAATGTTGTCGATCTTGTCGTCGGGCATGGTCGACATCAGAAGCCAGCCGAGCGCCGATTGGGTGAGGGGACGCAGCGTGCCCTCGTCGACATGAAAACGCAGTGCGTGGACCGACTGGATGATCTGGACATATTGCAGATAGACGTCGTTCTTGGTGCCGATCGAAACCGTCTCGCCGGTCGCGGCATGAACATCGTGCATGGTCTCCAGAATGCGGCTCGTGCCGAACAGTGCGCGGGGGATCCAGTCGCCTAGGGAAGTCACTTTCGGTGTCGGAAAGTAGAGCCGTTCGCGGCGGTCGAAATTCAGGTAGCCGAGTGCGATCAGTGTCTTGAGAAGAACGGTCGTGCTTGACTGCGGATAGCCTAGCGACAGCGCAATCTCGGACATCGCACGCGGCTGCCTAACCCTTTTGAAAAATTCAAGAATTTCGACGGCGCGCGTCGCCGACTTGACCTGTGACAACTGCATCTAAGCTCCTCCCAGAGCATCGCCATTATTCACGGATGTGAAACTGTACAGCACGTACGAAATGTATTTGGCGCGCTCCAACTGCGCATGACATGGTGCCTCCAGTCAAGGCCGATGTGGTTCTCAAGCACGGCAAAGAAGACGCGGAGCTTTAGTCGGCTACCGGCGTTGCAGGAGGAAATTCATGAAGCTTGGAGTCTTTTACGAACATCAGTTGCCGCGTCCCTGGAAAGAGGGCAGCGAGCAGAAGTTGTTCAACGATGCGCTCGATCAGATCGAACTGGCCGACCGTCTCGGCTTTGACCATATGTGGGAAGTCGAGCACCATTTCCTCGAGGAATACTCGCACTCATCGGCGCCGGAGGTTTTCCTCGGCGCGGTGACGCAGCGGACCAAGAACATACGCATTGGCCACGGCATTTGTCTGTCCTCGCCGAACTACAATCATCCCGCACGGGTCGCCGAGCGTCTGGCGACGCTCGATATCCTGTCGGGTGGCCGCCTCGAATGGGGCACGGGCGAATCCGGTTCGCTGATCGAGATGCACGGCTTTGGCATCGAGCCCGAACAGAAGACCGCGATGTGGCGCGAAGGCGTCGAGCAGACGGCCAACATGATGACGATGAACCCCTATCCCGGTTACGAGGGGCAGTTCTTCTCCATGCCGGTCCGCAACATCGTGCCGAAGCCGGTTCAGAAGCTGCATCCACCGATCTGGATGGCCTGCTCGCGCCGCGAGAGCATCCTGCGTGCCGCCCGCAATGGCGTCGGCGCGCTGGTGTTCGGCTTCGTCGAAGCCTCGCAGGCCAAGGCATGGCGCGACGAATATTACGCCATCATCAAGTCCGACGAATGCGTGCCGATCGGCCATACGGTGAACGCCAATTTCGCCACGCTGAACGGCATGATGGTTCATGAAAACCATGACGAAGCAGTGCGACGCGGCCTCGATGGGTTCCGTTTCTTTGGCTATTCGATCGCCCACTACGCCGTTTACGGCGAGCATCGTCCGGGTCGCACCGATCTCTGGAGGCGGTTCCAGACGATCAAGGATGACATGAAGGAGACGCCGGGTTCCGGCAGCATCGGCACGCCGAAAAGCGTGCGCGAGCATCTGAAAACCTACGCGGACGTCGGTGTCGACCAGATGATATTCATTCAGCAATCCGGCATGAACAAGCACGAGCATATCTGCGAGGCGATGGAGCTTTTCGCCAGCGAAGTGATGCCTGAGTTGAAGGAGCGCGAGGACGAGCGCGTCAAGAAGAAGGAAGAGGAACTGGCTCCCTTCGTCGAGGCAGCCCTTGCCCGCAAGCCGCGCATGGCCGAACTCACCGAAGAAGAGATCCCCAACGTCGAATCGATCGGCATCGTGCTGGAGCGTCGCGCCGGCAAGGACTACGCGACGGCCGGCGGCGTCTACGCCGACCCGACCCGTGGCGGTGCCATCCCCATGGCGTCGCGTGCCACCTTCGCCAAGGCGGCGAAGGTCGGCTGAGCGATTGTTGTCGGGAGGATTACAATGCGAAGACTTGAAGGGCGCGTCGCGCTCGTGACCGGTGGAGGGCGCGGCATTGGCCGCGCCATCTCCGAGGCTTTTGCCCGGGAGGGCGCATCTGTCGGCATATTCGACCTGAAGGCGGAAATCGCCGAAGAGGCCGCAAATGCCATCAACGAGACCGGCGGACGAGCCGTCGGCCTCGTCGGCAATGCCGCCAAGCGCGCCGAGGTTTTCGATGCAGTCGCCAAACTGCGGGATCATTTCGGCCCGGTGACGATCCTTGTTAACAATGCGATGTGGAATCGCTACGGCCCTCTTCAAGATCAGACGGAAGAGATGATCGGCCGCATGATTGACGTCGGTTTCAAGGGCGTGATCTGGGGTTATCAGGCCGTGCTAGACGGCATGACCGAGGCCGGGGGTGGTGCGATCGTCAACATTGCTTCGCCCTCCGCGGTCCTCGCGATGAACCACGGCATCATGTACAGCGGCGTCAAGGCCGGCGTGCTCGGCGTCACCCGGTCGGGGGCTGCGGAATTCGGGCCGCGCAACATTCGCGTCAACGCCATCGCGCCTGGCCCGACGCCAACGGATGGCGCTAATTTGGTCGTTAGCGAAGAAGCCTGGGAGCGTCGGCGTGCCCGCGTCCCGATCGGCCGGCTCGGCCAGCCCAAGGACATAGCCAACGCCGCCGTGTTCCTCGCCAGCGAGGAGTCCAGCTTCGTCACCGGCGACATGCTCTTCGTCGATGGAGGCATCACCTACGCATTTTCGTAACTGCAGCCGGCGCGAATGCCATTCGGGAGGAATGGCTCCGTGAAGAGGGTCCGCGGAGGATCATCGGAGCTAAAAATGGGAGGAGAATAGACATGGTCATATCGACAAAGCGTACAGCCTATGCAGCGTTTCTTGCGGCAACGACGATGTTCGCCGCAGTGACAGCGCATGCGGACGGCATTTCCGGCGACGTCATCAAAATCGGCATCATGAACGACCAGTCGGGGCCGTATGCCGACAATGCCGGTCCGGGTGCCGTGGCTGCCGCGCGCCTGGCGATCGAGGATGCCGGCGGTACGGTCAACGGCAAGAAGATCGAGATCGTCGTTGCCGACGACCAGAACAAGCCCGATGTCGGTGTCGCTGCGGCACTTAAATGGGTCGATGAAGAGGGTGTCGACGCCATCTTTGGCGGCTCTGCCTCGTCCATCGCGCTCGCCATCCAGGACATCATGAAGGAACGCAAGAAACCCTATATGCTCGTCGCTACCGCCGCATCGGCTTTGACCGACAGCGCCTGCTCACCAATGGCAACGCAATGGGTCCAGGATACTTATGCGCTTCCCAAGGCGACTGTGAAGTCGCTTCTCGGGCAAGGCCTCGACACCTGGTATTTCCTGACCGTCGATTACACCTTCGGCAAAGCCTGGCAGGCTGATACGACGAAGTTCATCGAGCAGGGCGGCGGCAAGGTTCTCGGCTCTGTCCTGCATCCGCTGAACTCGACCGACTTCTCGTCCTATCTGTTGCAGGCGCAGGCGAGCGGCGCGAAGGTCGTCGCTTTCGCCAACTCGGGTGCCGACTTTGCCAATGCCATGAAGCAGGCGCAGGAGTTCGGCCTGTCGGAAGGCGGCCAGAAGCTTGCGCCGCTCGGCCTGTTCATCAACCAGACCCACGGCATCGGATTGCAGATCCTGCAGAACGTGCGGCTGACGACACCATTCTACTGGGATCGTACTGACGAGACCCGCGGTTTCGCCAAGCGTTTTCAGGCAGTCTACAACGACCGCATCCCAAATGAGGCGCAGGCTGCAACCTACAGTGCGGTCAACCACTACCTCAAGGCGATTGCAGCGGCAGGCACCGACGAGGGCGTCGCCGTGATGGCCAAGATGAAGGAAATCCCGGTCAATGATTTCGAGATGAAGGATGTGAAGATCCGGGCCGACGGGCAGGTAATGCGGCCGCTCTATGCCGTCCGCATCAAGTCGCCGGACGAGTCGAAATATCCTTATGACTACTATGAGATCACCGAGACCGTTGCCGCCGAAGATGCGTGGCGGCCGGTTTCGGAAAGCTCCTGTGATCTCCTGAAGTCGCAGTAACCCATCCCAAGGATGCGGCGGAGATATCCATTCCGCCGCACCACTTGGCGTCACGCCAACCTAAAGCCGCCCTCAAGGACAATCGATGTCGCTGCGTGTGAGCCGAATATCGACAAGGCCCGATCAGCTTGGCGAAAGCCCGGTCTGGGATTGGCAGCGCCAGCGCCTCTATTGGGTGGACGGTGTTTCGCGGCTTGTCCGCAGCTACGATCCGTCGACAGGCGCCTTTGACGAATGGACCCTCCCATCCATGGTGGGCTCCATTGCGTTGGGCAAAGGGGACACATTGGTCGCGGGGCTCACTGACGGCATCTATTTGCTCGACCTGACCACCGGTGAAGTGGTGCCGGTATTCAAGCCGGAACCGGCCGATCCGCGTATCCGCTTCAATGACGGCAAGACAGATCGTCAAGGCCGATTTCTATGCGGCAGCATGGGCGTTCATGCCGACCCGCTGGGGCAGCTTTTCCGTGTCGGGGCCGATGGCTCCAATGCCATTCTTGCCAATGGCATCCGCATTTCAAACACGCTCTGCTTTAGCCCAGACGGCGAAACGATGTATTTCGCCGACAGCCTGGATCGCGCCATCCGCGCCTATCGCTACGACGCCGGCGATGACGCCGTCAGCGAGGCGCGTATCCTCGTTGATACCGAACCCTACAATTCCGGCCCGGACGGCGCCACAGTCGATGCCGACGGCTGCCTGTGGGTGGCGCTCGTACAGGTCGGCAAGATCGCCCGTTTCACGCCGCAAGGCGAGCTTGACCGCTTGATCGATGCGCCGACCGACATGCCTTCATCCGTGGCGTTCGGAGGTGCCGACATGTCGACGCTCTATGTGACATCGATCAAGGATTCCGGTTCCGGCCGTGCCATCTCGCGCCATCCGGACGGGGGATATCTTTTCGCCATCGAAGGCCTTGGCGTTTCGGGTCTTCCCGAAGCGCGCTTCGGCGAAGCCGCTGCTCGACCGGACACGAAAGTACAATGATGCTTCATCGTAACAGCTCTCTTTCCCCGCTTCTTGCGCCGCGCTCCATCGCGCTCATCGGCGCCTCCGAAAACGTCGCGCGCATCGGCGGGCGACCGTTGCGCTATCTGCGCGAAGCAGGGTTCAAGGGCGCGGTCTATCCGGTCAACCCCAACCGTGAGACGGTGCAGGGTTTCAAGTCCTACGCCTCCGTCGGAGTTCTGCCGGAAACGCCGGATGTGGCGATCCTTGCCGTTCCGTCCAGTGGCACAATCCAGGCGCTCAGAGAATGCGCCGAGCGTCACGTGAAGGCGGCAATCATCTTTTCGGCGGGCTTTGCCGAAACCGGCGACGAAGGCCGCGCCATGCAGGACGAGATTGCCGGCATCGCGCGCGAAAGCGGCATGCGCGTGCTCGGTCCAAATTGTCTTGGCGTGTTCAATGCGGCTACCGGCTATTACGGTACGTTCTCTGCGATCCTCGACACCGAATTCGTCAAGCCGGGCCCGGTTGCCATCATCTCGCAGAGCGGCGCCTATGGCTCCCACATCGCTCATCTTGCGCGCCAGCGCGGTCTTGGCATTAGCCACTGGATCACCACCGGCAATGAGTGCGACATCGACGTTGCCGAAGCGCTGCAATGGGTGGTCGGCCAACCCGATACCAATGTCGTGATCGCCTATGCCGAGGGCATTCGCAACCGCGACGTCTTCCTCGAAGCGCTGGACACCGCGCGGGCGAAGGAAAAGGCGATCGTCTTCATGAAGGTCGGTCGCTCTGAGGTCGGCGCGCATGCGGTGAGTTCGCATACGGCTGCCCTTGCCGGCTCCGATGCCGTCTTCGATGCCGTCTTCCGCCAATATGGCGTCTATCGTGCGCGCACGACGGCCGAGCAGCTTGACGTGGCTTACGCCTGTTCGCGCGGCATCTATCCGGCTGGAGACAGGCTCGGCATCTTCACGCTTTCCGGCGGCTTCGGCATCCAGATGGCGGACGATGCCGCACTTGCAGGGCTTGACGTCTCGCCCATGCCCGATGCGGCGCAGGAAGAGCTGAAGGCGATGCTGCCTTATGCCTCGCCGCGCAATCCGGTCGATGCGACCGCGCAGGCGCTGACCGACCTGCCGCTGATGACGAGCTATATCCGCGCCATGCTGGAAAAGGGCGGCTACGACATGTTCGCCGGTATTTTCGGCAGCGGACCGGCTAGCCCGACCTTCGCCGTTTCCCTGCGCCAGGCCCTGGAGGGCGCAACGGCCGGGCAGGGAGGCCGCATCCTCTCGCTCACCATGTCGGCGTCGTCCGAGATCGTCCGCTCCTACGAGGAAAAAGGGTTTCTGGTCTTCGAGGATGGTTCCGCGCTGGTCAACGCGCTCGGTGCGCTGGCCCATTTCCGCAAAAGCTTCGATGCGGTGAAGCGTGCAACCGAAACCCTTGAAGAGGCACCGCGCCTTTCGCTGGATGGTGATACCTTTAGCGAATATGGCGCAAAGTCGGTGTTGGCGAAGGCGGGCATCGCCTTTCCCAGGGAGGCGCTGGTACGGCCGGATGAGGATGCCGGTGCCGCCGCCGCTACGATCGGTTTTCCGGTTGTGCTGAAAATTTCCTCGCCCGACATCGCCCACAAGACAGAGATTGGCGGCGTCATCGTCGGCGTGAAGGATGAGGACGAGGCACGGCACGCGGCCCGGACGATTCTCGACCGGGTTCGTGAAAAACGCCCGGACGCATTGATCGAAGGATTGATCGTGTCACCGATGATCACCGGCGGCGTCGAGACCATTGCCGGCGTTGTCCGCGATCCCGTCTTCGGCCCTATGGTGATGTTCGGGCTCGGCGGTGTCTTCGTCGAAGTGCTGAAGGACGTTACCTTCCGCGTCGCGCCGTTCGACAGGACCGAGGCACACCGCATGATCCGAGAGATCCGCGGTTTTGCCATGCTGGAAGGCGTGCGCGGTGCGCCGCCCGCCGATATTGATGCGCTGGCCGAGATGCTTTCCACGCTGTCGCGTTTCGCAGCGGCGAATGCCGACATGATTGAAAGCATCGATCTCAATCCGGTACTGGTGCTGCCGGAAGGCAAGGGCGTGGCGCTGCTCGATGCGCTTCTGGTGTTGCGGAAAGATTAGGGAAAGACGATGGCGAACGAAGACAAAAGGCTGACCGAACTCCTCGACCGCGAGGCCATCCGCGACTGTATCTATCGCTATTGCCGCGGCATCGATCGTGCCGACGAGGCGTCGCTGCGCAGTTCCTACTGGCCGGATGCGACCGATCGGCACGGCGCCTATTCGGGGCCTGTGGAGGGCTTCTTCCAATGGGTGCTGGAAGCCTTCAAGACCAATCCGCGCAACATCCATCAGGTCAGTAACATCCTGATCGAGTTCAAGGACGAAGCATCCGCCGTGGTGGAGACTTACTTCAATGCACTTCAGCGTGGTGCGGGGCGAGATGGCGTCACACGCCAGTTCCTGCTTGCTGGCCGTTACGCCGATCTGTTCGAGAAGCGTGATGGGGAGTGGCGCGTCAAGCAACGTGTCGTCGCCTATGATTGGGTCGAAGAGCAGCCGGTGCCGGAAGGCTCCGAGGAGGCCCGTTTCGGAGTCCGGCAGCCTGTCGGTGCGAAGTTCCCCGCCGACCCGATCTACGAGCTTCTCGGTCGTTCCAATGCTTCATGAATGTGAAACTCTCCTTCACACAAGTGAAGGGGTTGAACGAGGAAAGCGTTGCATCACAATGATCTCCACAACCGGTGCACAAAACGACAGCGCCGATATGGAGACCGAAAATCATGGCCGCTCACAACGCTCACGCGCCGGAACTTTCGCAGTCACGGATGTCCAGCGCCATGCCCCACACGATTGAGGCATCCGCGGAGGTGGCCGACATGAGAGAGAACGGGATTGTCAGCGATGCGGAATTCAAGACCGTCATGCGGCAGGTCGTCTCGTCTGTTGCGGTTATCACGGCGCGTTCGGGCAAGCTGCGCAACGGCCTGACGGCGACCGCCGTCTGTTCTGTGTCGGCCGAGCCGCCGACGATGTTGGTTTGTGTCAACCGCAGCGCCACAGCTGAAAAGATCATTGCCGACAGCGGCAGCTTTGCCATCAATTTCCTTACCGAGGAGCAGCATGGCATTGCCCGGCTGTTCTCGACTTCAAAGCTGGGCTCGGAAGAGCGCTTTCGCGAGGGAAAATGGTTGAGCATGATTACCGGCGCGCCGGTACTCGACGGTGCCGTTGCGAGCTTCGATTGCCGCGTGGAGGACCGTATCCTGTCCGGTACGCACCATATCTATATCGGCCGCGTGCTGGCGGTAACGTCGTTGGACCAGGATGCACTTCTCTACCGTGACGGTTCGTTCCGCCGCCTCGCAACAGTTGGTTGAGCCGGCTCACTTGACGTCCTGAAGCCAAGGCCAAGCAGATTTCCGGAAGGAGTAAATCGATGGAGAATTCAGGGCGCGTCGTAGTCATCACAGGTGCTGCCGGCGGTATCGGCAAGGCGCTGCTCGACGCATTTCACCGTGACGGCGACACGATCGCGGCGGTCGATCTTGCTGGAACGAATGTAGCCGATCTCGCAAACGCGCTTGATGCAAGGCATGCCGGCTTTCACTGCGACGTCTCGTCGGAAGCGGAGATCATCGCGCTTTTCGCGGAGATCGAAGCCCGCTTCGGCAGAATAGACGCATTGGTCAACAATGCAGCACTCGGGCCGACCATGGCCGCGACTGTGGACACCGATGTGACATCATTCCGCAAGGCGCTGCGCATCAATCTTCTCGGACCCTTCGTGCTGGCGCGAGAGGCCGCAAGGCGTATGACCGGCGGTGGGGTTATCGTCAACATAGCTTCGCTTGCCGGCGTGCTCGGCAATCCCAAGCGCAACGCCTATGCAGCCTCCAAGGCGGGCCTGATTTCGGTGACACGGTCGCTGGCCTGCGAATGGGCCGGGCGCGGCATCCGGGTCTCAGCGGTGGCGCCGGGCTATGTGCGTACGCCGATGGCTGCTGAACTGGAGCGAACCGGCAAGACCAACCTGGATCTCGTTCGTCGCCGCGTGCCGATGGGGCGCATGGCGCGCCCGGACGAGATTGCTTCCGCCGCTCGTTTTCTTGCATCACCGGCTGCGCGCTATGTGACCGGCTCGATCCTGTCGGTCGACGGCGGCTGGCTATCCTTCAATCAGCCTGGCGACGCGCATCCTCCCGTCAGCGGCACGCCCGAGACCGAACTTGCGAAGCCCGCGGTTGAACGGCGTGAGCGCGTCGTGCTGGTGACGGGCGGTGCCAAGGGCATAGGCGAGGCATTGGCGCGAAGGTTCGCGGTCTCGGGCGACACCATTGTCATTGCCGACAAGGATGCCGAAGGTGCAGCACTTGTTGCTCGTTCTCTTGGGCCGAAGCATCTTTCCCATGCTCTCGACATCGCCTCCGAAGAGGCGGTTCTGGACCTGTTCGCTACAATAAAGCAGCGGTTCGGCAGGCTCGACATACTGGTCAACAATGCCGCAATTGCCGATGGCTTTCTGCCTGCCCTCGACCAGATGTCGGCTGATCTCGAAAAGGTGCTGGATGTGAACGTCACGGGCGCCTTTTTGTGCGCGCGCGAGGCGGTGCGGCTGATGGGAGATGCCGGCGGCGTCATCCTCAATCTCGGTTCGATCAACACCTTCCTGCCCTTTGCGCCACGCCACGCCTATGGCGCGTCGAAGGCGGCAATCGACATACTGACACGGTGCATGGCAGCCGAGCTTGGCCCTGCCGGCATTCGCACCGCGACGATCGCGCCGGGCTATATTCGCACGCCCGGGGTTGCGGCACTCGAAGCCGCCGGCAAGATCGACACGAAAGCAATCCGCCGGCGCATTCCTCTCGGCGATATGGGCCGGCCGGAAGATATCGCCGAGGCCGCCTATTTCCTGGCCTCGGACGAAGCGTCCTACATCAATGGCTCGATCCTCTATGTCGACGGTGGCTGGACGTCTTTCGGCAATGCCGGAGACGCTAGCGAAATCGCGGAAGAGGAACTTCAGGGGGCAGCTGAATGATCGTCGAATATTCCAGTGGGGGCGGATTGCGCCTGACGGAAGCGGAAGATTTCCGCAAGTTCAAGGTTCTGCTGAAAGGCGCTTTCGGCACAACGCGGCCCTACATCGACGGCTTGACCTTTGTCGATGACGACAATGCCTTGGTTGGGATGGGCATGGTTCCGGCGCTGGCCGGCACCATGGCGAATGAGCAATGGCGTACCCGATTTAACGAGATGGTGGCCGCCGCCGCAAAACACGGCTGGCTCGACGCGGACAGCAACGCCATACGCGCCCATGTCGAGCGGCAGGACTGATTGTCATCTTGGCGTTCGCCGGAAATGAGGAGCGGTGATGGCAACGACAGAACGGGATCCGATTCTGGTTGAGCAGGACGCGGGCGTTGTCGTCATTACGCTCAATCGGCCAGACAAGCTCAATTCGTTCAATGGCGAGATGCATCGGCGACTGCTTGCTGCACTGACGAAGGCAGGCGAGGATCCGGAATGCCGCGCGGTCATGCTGACCGGGGCAGGGCGCGCCTTCTCGGCAGGGCAGGATCTTTCCGAGCGTGTCTTCGAGGAAGGCGTCGCGCCCGATCTCTCCGAAAGTCTCAAGAAAAACTACAATCCGCTGGTGCGGATAATCCGGGAGCTTGAAAAGCCGGTGCTGGCGGCAGTTAACGGCGTGGCCGCCGGAGCTGGAGCGAACATCGCGCTTGCCTGCGATATCGTTATCGCTGCGCGGTCTGCTCGCTTCATTCAGTCGTTCTCGAAGATCGGCCTTGTTCCCGATTCGGGCGGAACCTGGACCTTGCCGCGACTGATTGGCGACGCGCGGGCGCGGGCGCTGGCTTTCCTGGCCGAGCCGATCTATGCCGAGCTTGCCGCCGAATGGGGCATGATCTGGAAAGCGGTCGATGACGATCTTCTGCATGTGGAAGCAAGAAAACTCAGCGCGCATCTGGCCAGCCAGCCGACCCGCAGCTTCGCGTTGATGAAGAAGGCCTTCCTGCAGTCGGCGGTTCAAACATTTGACCAGCAGCTCGATCTGGAAGCGCAGCTTCAAGGCGAGGCGGGCCAGACTGAAGATTATCGAACAGGCGTCTCGTCGTTTCGGGCTAAGCAGTCGCCCGTTTTTAAAGGGCGATAGATAGAAATCATTCTGAAGAGATCAGTGGCCCGCCCGGCAATTCGGGCGGGCCACTGGCATATCAACCTGCCACGAGTTCGATGTGGCGGCGTGCCTGTCGCAAGGCCGATATCAGGCGGTTCTGGCCGCGCACCAGCTGGGTCTTGGCGAAGCCGAGCGTCACCTCGTCATGGCTGTCGAGATCGGCAGCGGCTGCGATGGAAGGCAGCGGCGGGATCGTCAGTGCCGGGTCGTGGCGGAAGCGGTTTACACGCGTGAAGTTGATCGGCACGAGGATGCGCGCAAGGTCCTGAATGACGGTATTGGCCGCTTTCGGTTCGATGCTCTTGTCTGCGACGCGGGCGTAGAAGGCTTCGAGTGCCTCGGACAGTTCGGCAACAGCCTTGCGGGACGCCGACAGGTCGAACCGGTCGCCGGCCTTGGCCTGATACCCGGCAACGGTGGCTGCGAATTCACGCGCTGTCGCCCGCCAGTCGAAGGGCAGATACTCCGCGTTGGCGTTGCGCAGCACGGCCAGAAGATAGACCTTGATATCGCGCAGAAGAATATCCTTGTCGGCGATTTCGAGGATGTCGTTCTCCGTGTGCCAGGCGATGTTGCCGCCGCAACCGCCGACTGTGTAGTAGCCCTTCTCTTCGCGCAGGACGTCCGGCATGGTCGACGACAGCATCAGGTAGCTCGAGATGCCGATGTTGTTGAAGGAATAGTCACCGGCGCGGTGCGGGCGTTCGCCTTCGATAACCTTGCCAGCCACTTCCTGAATGACGTCGGCGAGGAAATCCTCGGTTTCGCTCATCCGGCACAGATTGATGAACTCGCTTGCCCAGCGGCAGCCGGGGCTGTCGCAATTGACCTGCGAGACCGCGTTTTCTTCCAGATCGAGCGCAAAGGCGTCCGAGAACCAGGTCGAGCCGGCATAGCGGCCCGTCGAGTGGCCCGGCCACCAGCAGATGCGCACGGAGCGCTTCAGGCTGCCGCGGTTTTCCCAGAGCACGCGCGCGATCTCCAGCATCGTCGCGTCACCTGTCGCGTTGTCGCCGACGCCGACATCCCAGCTGTCCAGATGCCCGTGCAGGAAGACGTATTTTTCTGGCTCTTCCGTGCCCTTGATGAAGACTTCCGGCAGCTTGGAGGTGAACCAGCCTTCTTCCATCTCGGTGAAGATCGTGACCTTGCCGCCGGCATTGGCGATCTCGATCAGCGCTTCGCCTGTGGGCTTGTTGACGGCCACCGCCGGGATATTGGGCTTGCGTGGCAGATCGTCCAGATCGGGCGTGCCCCAGACCGTGGTGCAGATGCCCCAGTGAACGTCGATGCCGGGATTGATGCCGATGACGCCGATGGCGCCGAGTTCTTCATATTGCGAGATCAGGCCGGGGCTGGCGAAGCCTTCGGACATCACGATCTTGCCGCGAACGAGGTCGGCCAGCTCCTGGGTCGACTCCACCTTCTGCTCGAACATGTCGGTGATCATCGCGTTGTGACGCGCGCCGACATAGACGATCTGGCCCTCTAGGCCGTTGCGGGCATCGAGGCTGTATGCCGGCGGCTTGGCGCGGAACGTCTTGCCGCCCGCTTCGACGCGGGCCAGTCCGGGCAGGCTGAGATAAAGGCTCGGCTCGTGAACCGTAACTTCGACGCCGTGCTTCCTGAGACGCGACACCACCTCGTCCATGCCGCGGTTCACATCAGTCGGGTGTTCGCGCTTGAAGGTCGAGAAGCTTTCGACGAGAGCCCAGGGCTCGTCGAGCGAGACGGCTGCGAGAATTTCGGTTTCGAGTTTGTTCATCGGCTGGCTCCCATTGTGTTTTACTGAATGAAACACTGTTTCATAACGAAATTGAAAGCTAACAGAGGAGATTGCGCCTCGCAAGCCGCCATCGCATCGAAGCAGCAGAGGCAGCCGTCAAGGCTCTGGAGGCATGATCAGAGATCGTGCTCGCAGGTGCGCGACGCCGCTGGGTACGGCAGAGCCGTGACCCATCGATTGCGCGGATTTTTCAGCCGAAAATGAAGGCGAGGGGTAGCTTCGATGCTGCCTTCAGGAAGCGGCGGGCAGTGCCGCTGTTTCAGTGCGATGCAGCGACAGCTTGGAAGATATTTCAGCGGCTGCATCCATGGCCGCCCGGATATAGGTCCCGCGTCGTTCCTCATCAAAGCGCACCATCGCGCCGGCCACTGAGATCGCCGCGATCACTTCGCCATTCGCGCCGACGATTGGTGCTGCCACCGAAAAGGCACCGTCGTCGAGATCGTTCGTTGCAATGTTGTGGCCATTGGCGCGAATGCGGTTCAGGGTCTGGAGCAGTTTTTCGGGGTCGGTGATCGTATAGGGTGTGAAGGCTTCGAGCGGATTGGCAAGCACCGCGTTGATAACGGATTCGTCACAATAGGCGAGCAGGCAGAGCGATCCGCCCCCGGCATGCAGAGGCCCGTTCCGACCGGCCTGGGCGAAGAGCCTTATCGAATGATGGCCGGCGCGTGTGGCCAGGACAAGCGAGCGCAGCCCCTCGCGCACGACCAGGTTGACGTTCTCGGATGTGCGGTCCCGCAGCGTGTCCATAACCGGGCGTGCGGCAAAGAGCAGGCTGCCATCGCGGCCTACCCGCTCGCCGAGAACACCTATGCGATAGCCGAGAGAATAGACGGCATGTTCGGGGTCACGAAAGACGAAGCCGCGGTCTTCCAGCGTCTGCAGGAGGCGAAAAACGATCGATTTGGTCAATCCCAGCGACTTCGACAAGGAGGTGACCCCCTGGCCCGGCTTGTCGGCCAGCGCTTCCAGAACGAGCAGCGCCCGGTCGACTGCCGCGATCTTGTAGTCGTTGGTACTGGTGTCATTCATCGATGGCGATCCTCCTGGTTGATTATCGTTGTCTGTTCGGCTGTTGCAATATTGCAGATTTGTGATTTACTCAATTTAGAAACGGAAACAGTGTTTCATCTAATAAAACAATGAGGGGTCGTCAATGCGCATCGCTTATGTGGTTCCTGGTCCGATGTCGAAAGGTCCGATGGGCCTCAAGGAGATGCGAAGGCGCGAGGCGCTGCTGAACTCCTGGGCTTTCACTGGAACCGAGGTCTCTGTCGTCGATGTGCCAAACGGACCTGCATCGATCGAGTCGGCCTACGAGGAAGCGCTCTGCGTTCCGGCAACCATCGACCTCATCATGAAGTGCGAACGGGAAGGCTTCGACGCCGCCATCATCGGTTGCTTCGGCGATCCGGGCCTTGAGGCGGCGCGCGAACTCGTGACGATGCCCGTCGTTGGGCCGTGCGAGAGCTCGCTCCTTCTCGCGGCGAGCCTTGGGCACAAATTCTCCGTCCTGACCGTTTTCGACAGTCTGATCGCCGGGCAGGAACTGCTCGCCTACAAGGCCGGCGTCCGTGACAAGCTAGCCTCCGTCCGCGCCACCGGGATTCCCGTGCTGGAGCTGATGAAGGATCCGGAGAAGACGAAAGCACGCCTCATCGCGGTAGCTGAGCTGTGCGTGAAGCAGGACCGCGCGGACGCTTTTCTTTTCGGCTGCATGACGATGTCCTTTCTCGATCTTGCGGATGAGATTTCGGCAGCCGTCGGGGCGCCTGCCGTCAATGCCGGCAAGGCCGCGCTCAAACAAGCTGAGATGCTGGTTTCGATGGGGCTTTCCCATTCGAAAACCGCTTTCCCCACACCTGCGAAAATGCTGGCTGGCCAGTCTTTCGAGGCAATGCGCGTGGCGTGAGCCGGGCGCCAACTAGAAAACAAGAAACCACTCCAGAGGAGAATAAGCATGAAATCCACCTGTAGGGCGGTCATGGCGACTGCGTTTCTGGCGCTTGCCGCCGCCGCTTCGCCGGCGATGGCCGGTGATCCCATCCGAACCATTGAAATATTAAGCCGTCCGCAGGCATCCCAGCCGCAGGAATTCCAGTCAATCCAGCTCATTGCCCAGGAATGGCGCAAGCTTGGTCTCACTGTAAACGTCCGGGTCATGCCGTGGGAGCAGATGTCGGATGTCGTCTGGTACCAGCGCGCGGACTGGGACTCGACCGCCTGGCAGATGGTTGGCCGTCCGGAGCGTTCTGATCCCGATGAGATCATCTACAACCTGTTCCATTCCTCGACGGCAGAGAAGGGCTACAACTTCATCGGCTACCAGAACCCGGAGTATGATGCGGTGGCCGAGGCGCAGCGCGGTGAGATCGATCCGGAAAAGCGCAAGGCGATGGTGTTCGAGGCGCAGGAACTGCTTGCCCGCGACCAGCCCAACATGATGCTGGTCCACCCCAAGCAGACCTTTGCCTTCGACAAGACCGTGTGGAAGCCGGAGTCCATCGTCGACCAGAGCGGCATCGGCATCCGCAACACCTGGACCTTCATGGCGCTTGAACCTCTGGGCGAAAAGAAGGACATCGTCCTCAACTCGAGCGACAATGTTAAGGCCATCAACCCGCTCTATATCTCCGGCGGTGTCGACAGCTGGGTGTTCGAACTGGTCTATGACCGGCTCATTCGCGTCGGGCCGGATGGCCTGCCGAAGGCATGGGCAGCCGAAAGCTACGAATGGAAGGGCGACAAGACCGTCGCGGTCAAGCTGCGCGAAGGCATGAAGTGGCATGACGGCAAGCCGGTCACGCCCGAGGACGTGAAATTCTCATTCGAGGCGATCGTCAGTGGTGAGGCGCCGATGTATGCGCCGTTCGGCAGCAACATCGAAAGCATCGCGATCGATGGGCAGGTCATCACCTTCACGCTCAAGAAACCGGCCGCATCCTTCGTCACCTCCAGCCTTGCCAAGGTCAACCTCATACCCAAGCATGTTTGGGAGCCGATCATCGAGGACCTGAAGACCAAGGAGGCGAACGCCGAAAGCTATCAGGAAAAGACGCCGATCGGTTCCGGCCCGTACAAGTTCGAACGTTGGCTGACCAATGAGGAGATCGTGCTCAGCGCCAACAAGGAGCATTTCAATGCGCCCAAGGCCGACCGTTGGATCCTGCGCATCGTGCCGAATGTCGAGGCAGCCCTCGGCATGCTGCGTTCTGGCGAACTTAACTTTCTCGGCGAGTTCTCGGGTGATCCTAAAGTCCTGATTGATGCGGCCAAGCAGGATGGCGACCTCGAGGTCGTGTCGACCGTCGAGATGGGCTTCCGCTATGTCGCCTTCAACGAACGCCGTCCCCCGTTCAACGATGTGGCGTTCCGCCGTGCCCTGTCGGCTGCCGTCGATCGCCGGCTGATCGTCAATGCCGCCTATCGCGGCTTTGCCGTGCCGTCAAACTCGGTCATCTCGCCATCGCTCGAATTCTGGTACGATCCCAAGACATTGGCCGAACTTAAGACCGGCCACGATGTTGCAGCCGGGATGCTCGAGGAAGCAGGCTACACGCTTGATGGCGGAAAGCTGCACTATCCCGGCGACACCAAGGAAACGCTGGCGAAATAGGTTGCAGAGCGGCGCGCCGGATATGCGCCGCGCCGCCCTTCCCGGACTCATTTGAAGAACCTGACATGGAATGCAGTTCATCCCGTTTCATGTCAGGTCAAGGAATATGAATTCATGTCCCATCTGAAGGCGGTGGCCAGCCGAACGCTTCAGCTTGCCCTGGTGCTGTGGGCGGTCGTCACGATACTTTTCCTGATGTTCCGCCTGATGCCGGGCAACCCCATGGCGGCCTATATCGACCCGACTTTCACCGTCGAGCAGCAGCAGGCGCTGATGGCCCAGTTCGGACTGGATAAGCCTTTGTGGGAACAGTATTTCATCTATCTCGGCAATCTCCTGCAGGGAGAGCTGGGCCAGAGTTTTCGCTACCGCGAGCCGGTTGCCGAGCGCATTTTTGCGCTGCTGCCCAACACGCTCATTCTCACTTTCTCGTCGCTCTTCGTTGCCTATGCGTTTGGCATCCTTGCCGGAGCCTATCTTGCTTGGCGGCGCGGAAGCGCGGTGGAAAACGCGGCCATACCGCTGGTGTTGATGACGCGCGCCATGCCTGAATTCTGGCTGGGCATGGTGTTGCTCGCGGTCTTTTCCTTCTGGCTCGGTTGGTTTCCGGCGGGCGGCACGCGGCCGGCCGGCGCCGATTATGACAGCCTCTGGGCGCTTTACACCTCGCGCGATTTCCTGAGCTACCTTGCACTGCCAGCGCTGACGCTGGCGATATACAGCCAGGGCCTTCCGCTGCTGCTGATGCGCTCCAACATGCTCGATGTGATGAAGGAGGACTTCGTCACCATGGCACGCATCAAGGGCCTGTCCAACTGGACCGTGGTTGTGCGCCATGCCGCGCGCAATGCGCTCTTGCCGGTCATGACCTCATTCGCGATTGCGGTCGGCTATCAGCTGCAGGGCAATGTCGTTGTAGAGTCGATTTTTTCCTGGCCGGGGCTGGGCCGTGAACTGGTCAATGCCGTCTCGGCTTCAGACTACCCGCTCGCCCAGGGTGCGTTCCTGATGATCGCCGTCGTCGTGATCTTGATGAACCTCATCGCCGATATGCTTTACGCCCTGCTTGACCCGAGGATCAGCCATGCATGATCTCGCACTTCAGAAACCCGGCCTCGTCGGCCGCATGTTTCGCAGTCTCAAGCTGCCGCTCAGCGACCCCTTTGCCGTCTTCGGTCTGGCCGTCTACGCGACCTTCCTCCTGACCGCGATCTTTGCCGACGCGATCGCACCATACGACCCGACGGAGATACTCTACACGCCCGAATATGAGCTTGCCTCCGACCTGCGTCCCGGCGAGCAGGGCTTTATTCTCGGCACGACGAGCCTCGGCCGCGATATCTTCTCGCAGATCGTCTATGGCACGCGCTCGGCACTCATCATCGGCATCACGGCGGCTTTCATGGTCGCTTTGATCGGCTCGGTCGTCGGGCTGGTCTCGGGTTATTTCGGCGGCTGGGTCGATGCGGTGCTGATGCGGCTGGCGGATATTGCCTTCGGCATTCCCTTTTTGCCGTTCGTCATTGTGCTGGCGGCGTTTCTGGAGCCCTCGATCTGGAACGTGGTGCTGGCGATGGCGCTGGTGCTCTGGCGCGACACGGGACGCGTGATCCGAAGCCAGGTGCTGACACTGCGCTCGCGCGGCTATGTTGATGCGGCGCGTGTGTGCGGATCGTCTGATCTCAAGATCATCCTGCGCCATATCGCACCCAACATCCTGCCGCTGTCTTTCCTCTATGGATCGATCGCGATCGGCTGGGCGATCCTGACCGAGGCGTCGATCTCCTTTCTCGGCTTTGGCGATCCGCAGTCGATAAGCTGGGGCTATATGCTGCAGGATGCCTTCGCCAGCCAGGCTCTCGCCAAGCAGGCCTACTACTGGTTCGTGCCGCCGGGCATCTGCATCATCCTCGTCGTCTCCGCCGGGTTCTTCATCACGCGGGGTTATGAAAACCTCCTTTTTCCGAAGTTGGGTCGATGACTGCCAACCTGCTTTCCGTGCGCGACCTCAAGGTCAGCTACAGGGTCGGCAACGGCCATATCGATGCCGTCGACGGCGCAAGCTTCGACGTTCCGCGTGGTTCCATCGTCGGGCTTGTGGGCGAATCCGGCTGCGGCAAGACCACCGTGGCGCGTGCCCTGACGCGGGTGATCGCCGACAATGCGAGGATCACCGGCGGCCAGATCCTTTTCGACGGCAAAGATATCGCTGCCATCCCCGAGCGGCAGATGAACGCTCTGCGCTGGCGCGATATCGCTTTCATCCCGCAAAGTGCGATGAACTCGCTCGATCCGGTCTACACCGTCGAATACCAACTCAACGAAGTGCTCCGCCGCCGCGGCGGTCTGAGTGCACGCGAAGCGCGCATGCGCTGCGAGTCCTTGTTTGAAATGGTCGGCATCGAAAAAGGGCGGCTGCGCGATTATCCGCATCAGTTTTCCGGCGGTATGCGTCAGCGCGTGGCGATAGCGCTGGCACTGGCGCTCAACCCCAAGCTGGTGATTGCCGATGAGCCGGTCACAGCACTCGACGTGATCGTGCAGCGGCAGATCCTCGACCAGCTGCGCGAATTGCAGACGATGCTCGGCATCTCGGTCATCCTGGTCACGCACGACATTTCCGTCGTCGCCTATATCTGCGACCGCACCGTCGTCATGTATGCAGGGCGCGTCGCCGAGGCCGGCCCGATGGCGGGTGTGCTCACACGGCCCGCCCATCCCTATACGATGGGCCTGCGCAACGCCTTCCCCGATCTGGCGGGTGCTGCCTCGGGCACGCTGACCCCCATCGACGGCGCGCCGCCAAATCTTGCCGAGCCGCCGCCCGGCTGCCGTTTCGCACCGCGTTGTCCGTTTTCGATCGAGGTATGCTCGACAGAATCGCCGCCATTGGCGGAGATTGTGCCGGACCATCGCGTCGCCTGCCATCGCGCCAGTGAGGCACCAGTCCTGCGCGAAATCGCTGCCCGGACCGAAACATGGCTGGCACACGCATGAGGTCCGCCGTGACATATTCGAACGAACCGCTGGTTTCGCTGCGCAGCGCCGAGCTCCACTACCGTGTTGGCGGTGCGCTGTCGGCATTGCGCGGCCGTTCCTCCGTGGTCAAGGCGGTCGATGGCGTTTCCTTCGACATACACCGCGGCGAGAGCGTCGGGCTGCTCGGCGAGTCCGGTTGCGGCAAGAGCTCGATAGGGCGGCTGCTGATGAAACTGGAAGATGCGACCGGCGGCGAGATCGTTTTTGCCGGCGAGCCCATCTCGGGCCTCAGGGGAGCCGCGCTGAAGTGCTACCGGGCCAAGGCCCAGCTCATCTTCCAGAACCCGTTCGATGCGGTGAACCCGCGCTTCACCATTCGCGCCACGCTGGCCGAGCCGCTGGAGAATGCCGGCATTCCCGCCGGCGAACGTGAGGCGCGGATCATCGCGGCGCTGGAGCTGGTGCGGCTGCCGCAGCCGGCGCAATTCCTCGACCGTTATCCGCACCAGCTGTCGGGCGGACAGTTGCAGCGCGTCGTCATGGCGCGCGCGTTGATCCTCCAGCCGGATTTCGTGGTGGCCGACGAACCGGTATCGATGCTCGATGTGTCGGTGCGCGCCGGCGTGCTCAACGTCTTCCGCGACGTGCGCGACCGGCTCGGGCTGACGGCTATCTATATCAGCCACGATCTGGCGCTGGTCCGCTATGTCTGCGAGCGCACCATCGTCATGTATCTCGGACGCATCATGGAAGATGGCCCGACCGAGGACATCGTGCATGAGCCGCTTCACCCCTACGCCAAGGCGCTCGTTGCCGCCGTGCCGGTGCCGCATCCCGACCAGAGCCACGATCCGCTGCCGATCGGCCGGGGCGCGCCCGACCCGCGCAATCCGCCGTCCGGCTGCGTCTTCCGCGATCGCTGTCCGCGCGCCTTCGATCGCTGCGCCAGCGAGGTGCCGCAATTGCGGCAGATAGGAACGCGCAAGGTCGCCTGCCATCTCTTTTGAACGGGCGCTCAGCCTGAGGCCCAAGGACGAACACAATGCTTGCCGCCTTCTATACCCGTACCGGACCCGCGCGAGACGTTCTCGCAACCGGTGACCAACCCTATCCACACCCCGCCGCCGGTGAGGTTCTGGTGCGGGTTCGCGCCTCCGGTATCAATCCTGCCGACGTCAAGCGGCGGGCGGGCTGGCGCGGCATGATGATGGAGCACCCGCTCGTCGTACCTCACACCGATGGTGCGGGCGAGATCGTCGAGGTCGGCGAAGGCGTTGCCCGATCGCGCATCAGTGAACGCGTATGGCTCTACAATGCGCAAGGCGGCTACGGCACTGCCGGCCGCGCTTTTGGGACGGCTGCCGAACTGGTCGCCATCCCCGCCGGACAGGCCGTCAGGCTTGACGATGCGCTGTCCTTTGAAGCGGGCGCTTGCCTGGGTGTGCCGGCGATGACCGCGCACCGGGCGATCTTCTCGGACGGTCCGGTCGAGGAACAGACGATCCTGGTCAATGGCGCGGCAGGTGCTGTCGGCCATTTCGCCGTGCAACTCGCCGTCGCCGGCGGCGCGCGTGTCATCGGCACGGTCGGCAACGCAGCGGCGGCTGCCCATGCGAGTACGGCCGGCGCTTTTGCTACGATCGACCGCAAGGCCGAGGATGTCGTTGCGCGTGTGCTGGAATTGACTGGTGGCACCGGCGTCGATCGCATCGTCGAAGTCGATTTCGGCGCCAACCATAAGAGCGACATCGCCATGCTGAAGCTCAACGGCACCATCGCCTCCTATTCTTCCAGCAGCGATCCCGAGCCGGTTCTTCCCTACTACGCCTTCGCCAACAAGGGTGCGAACCTGCGGTTCATACAGGGCTTCTGCATCCCGGCCGAGGCGCGCCGGTCCGGCGAGACCATGTTGGCCGAATTGGCGGCAGCCGGCCGGCTTTCGGTCGCCATCGCTGGAGCTTACGCGCTCGCCGATATCGCCAGCGCGCATGAGCATGTCGAGCGCGGCAGCATCGGCAACGTCGTCGTCACCATCTAGCCCAAGACCGCAAATGAGTATTTTCAAGAGAGAATCCATGCTTCAATCCATCACCAACGCTCCTCCTTCGGGAGCCGCCGAAGAGCCGCTCTGCGATCCGGTTTCGCTGGAAATCATCAGAGGCGCGATCGCTGCGGCGCAATCGGAGATGGAGGCGCTTCTGGAGCGCACGGCCATTTCGGCGTTCATCCGCGAGAAGAAGGATTTTTATACCGCGCTCTTTGACGAGAACGGTGTGATGGCAGTCGGCTCGATGGTGCCGATCTTCGGCGACATGACGAGCCCGGTCTTCGAAAGCTTTCCCGCCGACACGATGAAGCCTGGCGATCTCTACTGGTACAATGACTGCTACGGCTCGCGCGGCGCGGTTTCGCATTCCAACGACCAGGTACTGCTGGCGCCCGTCTTCAAGGACGGCAAGCGCTGCGCCTTCGTCATGAGCTGGGCGCATTTTGCCGACATCGGCGGCATCCGGCCGGGTTCGATCAGCCCGGACGCCACCGAAATCTTCCAGGAAGGCATCATCATTCCCGTCACCAAGCTGGTCGACGAGGGCAAGACCAATGAGGCGACGCTCGCGATCTTCCATCGCAATTCGCGCTTTCCCGCGCAGAGCAATGGCGACATGCGCGCGCTGATGGCAAGCGTCGATCTCGGCGTGAAGCGTGTCGGCGAAATCCTGGACAGGTTCAGCGCGGAAGTCGTCTCCGACGCCTTCTCGCAACTGCTAGCCCGCACACGCCGTCTCGTCCGCTCCAAGCTGGCCGAAACCTTCGACTACGGCACCCACCGCTTCACCGACGCGATCGACGGCGACGGTCACGGCAACGGCCCGTTCAAGATGCGCTTCGCGCTGACGCGCGAGGCGGGCGAAGATAGCGAGGATCGCTTCATTTTCGACGCCACGGAAAGCGACGACCAGGCGCCGGGACCGGTAAACTATCTGATGAATCCGGGCGTGCCCGGCATGGCGTTGGGGCTTTATTATCTCGGCGGCGACCCGGGGCAGGTCTGCAATGCCGGCGGCCCCAACGCCATCGATGAAGTGCGCCTGCGCGAGGGCTCATTCCTGGCGCCGCGTTTTCCCGCGCCGCTCGGCATGCGCGGCCTGACCACGATGCGCGTCATCTCGGCCATGAACGGTCTGGTCAATGTTGCCGGCGGCGGCGCGCCGGCGGCCAATTCCGCCTATGTCATCAGCATCATGCGCGGCAATTTCCGCAACGAGGCTGGCGATCTCGAGCGCTTCCTGCTCGCCGACGGTATCGGTGTCGGCTATGGCGCGCGGCCGGATTCCGACGGCATCGACGCGGTCTATTTCGTGGCGCAGGAGAACTATCCGGTCGAGTTCCTCGAAGTCGGTTATCCGGTTCGCCTGAGGCACTATGGCGTTGTCGAGGATTCCGGTGGAGCCGGCCGTTTCCGCGGCGGCTGCGGGATCATCCGCGAATACGAAGTCATGGCCGAGGACGCGATCCTTGCCGTGCGCATCGACAGCGTGAAGAACCCGCCATGGGGCATCGACGGCGGCATGTCCGGCGGCACCGGCCGCGCCGTGGTCAATCCCGGCACCGAGCGCGAACGCCTGCTGGCGCCGCTGTCGGACGGCAACCGCCTCGTGCGCGGCGATATCCTGCGGATCGAAACCGGAGGAGGTGGCGGCCATGGCCATCCCTTCGACCGTTCGCCGGAAGCCGTCGTTGAGGACGTACTTGGCGGCTATGTCAGCCGCGAAGCTGCCGAGCGCCTCTATGGTGTCGTGCTCGCCGGAAACCGTCTCGACGAAGCCGCCACCGCCAGGGCGCGCGCCGCGCGGCCGTCCGTCCGCCGTTTCCATCGTCAGGAGTATGTCGATGTCCTCGCTTGATTCCGCTCTCTCGATCGCCGTCGATATCGGCGGGACCTTCACCGACATCTCGCTGCTCGACCGTGCCAGCGGGCAGGTCTGGCGCGCCAAGACGCCGAGTGTGCCCTCCGATCCTTCCGAAGCGTTCCTTGCCGGGATCAAGCTCGCGCTCGCCGATGCCGGCGCACCGGCATCGGCGCTGGGACAGGTGCTGCACGGCACGACCGTCGCCACCAACATGATCCTGGAGGGCAAGGGTGCGCGCGCTGCGCTGGTGACGACGCGGGGTTTTCGCCACGTGCTGGAAATCGGCCGGCAGGACATTCCGCGCAAGGCCAATCTCTACACCTGGGTCAAGCCGGCACGTCCGGTGCCCGCATCCCGCATCGTCGAGGTCGACGAGCGTGTGGCAGCCGGCGGGGCTGTGCTTTCGCCGCTGGACGAGGAAAGCGTCTTCAGGGCAGCCGAGGCGATCCGGCAGATGGATATCGAAGCTGTCGGCATCTGCCTCTTGCATGCCTTCGCCAATCCCACCCACGAGCGGCGCGTAGCTGAAATTCTCCGCGAGGCACTTCCCGGCATCGCGGTCACCATCTCGACCGACGTGCTGCCGGTGGTGCGCGAATATGAGCGCACGCTGACCACGGTGCTGAACGCCACGGTGATGCCCGGCGTGACCACCTATGTGGGTCGCCTCGAACAGCGTCTCGAAGCTGAGAAAGTCACCGCCCCGCTTCTTTTGATGCAATCGAATGGCGGGGTTGCCGGTGCGGCGGCGATCCGGCAAGCGCCTGCGCTGACTGCGCTTTCAGGACCTGCCGCGGGCGTCGTTGGCGCTCGCGCGATCGCGGCGGCCTGCGGCATTCACGATCTCATCACCGTCGACATCGGCGGCACCAGCGCCGATATCTGCCTCATCAAGGGCGGCAAGATCGGCCTGACGCAGCATGGCAAGGTCGGCGAATGGCCGTTGCCGCTGCCGATGGTGGACATGGTCACCATCGGCGCGGGCGGCGGTTCCATCGCCAACGTCGAAGAGGCGACGCTGACGGTCGGGCCGCGCAGCGCGGGCGCCCGTCCAGGGCCTGCCGCTTACGGGCATGGCGGCCGCGAGGCGACCGTCACCGACGCGCATGTCGTTCTCGGCCATCTACCGTCAAAGCTTCTCGGCGGGCGCATGAGTCTCGACGTCGGCGCGGCGCGCCGGGTCATCAAAGATCGCGTGGCAGCACCGCTTGGGCTCTCTCTCGAGGCTGCGGCGCGCGGGGTGCTGGCGATCGTGGACAATCACATGGTCGGCGCCGTGCGCGTCGTTTCGGTGGAGCGTGGGCACGATCCGCGCCAGTTCACGCTCGTGCCATTCGGGGGGGCAGGCCCGCTTCACGGCTGCGCACTGGCCGATCTCCTTGGCATATCGAGCATCATGATCCCGCCTGCGCCGGGCGTGCTGTGCGCGGATGGTTTGCTTGCGGCGGACCTGAAGGCTGAGTTCAGCCGCACGCTTCCCAAACCGGGTGCTATCGACGTTGAGGCAGCCGATGCGATTTTCGCCGAACTCGAAGCGCAAGCCGAAGCGTGGCTCGTCGTAGAAGGCGTTGCCGAGCAGAAGCGCCGCAAGGCCCGCGTCGCGCTGCTGCGTTATCACGGGCAGGGTGGCGAGATCGCCATTGCCTGGGCGGGTACCCGGGAAGCGGTGGAGCAGGCCTTCGCCGCCGAGCATCAGGCGCTTTACGGCTTCACGCTCGATGCGTCGATCGAACTGGTCACGCTTCGCGTCGAGGCCACAGGCATGACCGCACAGCCGCCGAGCATCCGGCTCGAGGCGTCCAGCGCCTTCGAACCCTATGACAGCACGCCGGTGCATTTCGCTGACGAGACACTGGATGTGCCGCTTGTCGATCGTGCCGGGCTCGGAAGCGGCGTTGTGTTCGAAGGTCCCGCGATCCTGACCCAGCTCGACACCACGACGCTCGTGCCGCCCGGCTGGCGCGGCAGCGTGCATGAATCCGGCGCCATCATCCTCACCCGCCACGAAGGAGTGGCCCAATGAGCGCTGGCCAAAACGACCTCGCCCCGATTTTCGCGCATGTCGAGGAAAACCGCGATGCCTTCATCGCCCGGCTGATGGACTATGTCCGCCATCCCAGCATCAGCGCCCACAATCAGGGTATCGGCGAAGTCGCGGCCATGCTGGTGGAGATGCTGAAGGGGCTCGGCATGGATGCCGAGACCGTGCCGACGAAGAACCATCCGATGGTGCTCGGCCGACGCGATGTCTCGCCCGACAAGCCGACCGTTCTTCTCTACGGCCATTATGACGTGCAGCCGCCGGACCCGCTCGAACTGTGGGAGAGCCCGCCCTTCGAGCCGACCATTCGCAACGGGCGCATCTATGCCCGTGGCGTCGGCGACAACAAGGGGCAGCATTTCGCGCAACTGCTGGCGATCGAGTCGCATCTCAGGGTCCATGGCGAACTGCCCTGCAACATCATCTTCCTGCTCGAAGGCGAGGAGGAGATTGGCAGTCCGCACATCGCCGAGTTCGTGCGCGAACACGCCGATAGGCTGAAGGCCGACCTCGTCGTGACCTCGGACGGGCCACTGCATGAATCCGGCCTGCCGGTCGTTACCTTCGGCGTGCGCGGCGTTGCCGGTTTCGAGCTGCGGTCACGGACGGCCAGCCGCGACGTGCATTCCGGCAATTTCGGCGGCGTGGTTCCCAACGCGATCTGGAAACTCGTCCATCTCCTCGCGACCATGAAGAACCCGGAGGGCGAGATCACCATCGAAGGGCTGACCGAGCCGGTCATACCCGCCACCAATCGCGAACGCGATGCGGTGGCGAAGCTCCCGCTCGACCTCGATGCGATCAAGGCCGACCTGGGCCTGGCCGAACTCGATGCGCCCAAAGACCGTGGCTATTTCGACCGGCTCATGTTCCATCCCACGCTTACGGTGAATGGCTTCCACGGCGGTTATGGCGGGCCGGGCATGAAAACGGTGCTGCCGTGTGAGGCCTTCGTCAAATGCGACATTCGCCTCGTCGAGCCGCTGACGCCTGCCTATGTGTTCGAAAAGGTCGCCGCTCACGTCGCGCGCCATGCACCTGATGTCGAATTCGTGCCGCTGAACGGCATGCTGCCGTCGAAGACATCGATGGACTCTCCCTTCGCCGAGCCTATCCGCAGGGCGGTTGTCGCCGCGCGCGGCGTCGAGCCGCTTCTCTACCCGACGGTCGGCGGCAGTCTGCCTGACTATGTCTTCACCAAGATTCTCGGATTGCCCGCCTTCGTAGTTCCCTACGCCAATGCCGACGAAGCGAACCACGCGCCCAATGAGAACCTCGAGATCGAGCGCTTTATCGATGGTATCAGGACCGGCTGCGCGTTGCTTGCCGAACTTGGCAAATTGAAGACCGCCTAGCGCTCCGGGGTTAAACCTACGACGACAGAATCCGGGCAGACGGCCGCTCTGGGGTGGCCACTGCCCAAATTGATTCCCGCAATTGTCCTGACATCCTGCACGAACTCCATTCAGGCGTTTGGAGATCGATGGCGCTCGCCTGATCTAAGAAAATCGGTTTTGTAGGGACGTTGTTCAGGACTTGAAATACGTTAGGTCCATGATATGGATCGTTGTGTGCGAATTTTTTGTTGATAACGATGCATAGCTGTGTAACAGAATAGGAAGTTGTTAAAACAGTTCCATATTATGGAGCTAGAAACCTGCAGGATTTCGAGAGTTACCTGTAGGTGAAGGACGCTGCGGAATTCGCTTCGGCTGGAGGGCCAGGATATTTCGTGGTGATTTTGGAGGAGTTTCGGAGGAACTCACGTTTGAGCGATGGCAGGCCGGATGATCCTTGTGGATCGGCGGCTGTTTCGGGCCAAGGCAGCAGGGGCCCGTAGGTTCTGGAAGCCTGGCACCCAAAGCCAATGTCAAACGATGAGCCGACCGAAAATGGGAGGATAGCGCATGACCCTTGCCACCGACGAGGCCCATGAATTCGTGGTTCCGGCCGAGACGCTCGAGGCGAAGCCAGGTTCGAGCTGGATGCGGCCTGTCGAGGTCATATCGGCAATATTGCTTCTGTCGATCATCGGCATGCTGCTTGCCGGCGTGGTGTCGCGCTACATCTTTTCCAGGCCGATCGTATGGATCGACGAGGCGTCTTCAATCGCATTTCTCTGGCTGGCGATGCTCGGGACGGCGATCGCGATTGACCGCAGCGAACATCTGCGCCTGACGGTTTTTCTGAATACGCTTGGCGAGCGAAAGCGGGAATTCGCCGAAACATTCGGCCTCATCCTGATGGGCGCTTTCCTGCTCGTTGTATTGCCGGCGGCCTATGAATATGCAGTGGGCGAAATGGACATCACGTCGTCCGCTCTGAACATTCCCGTCGGCTACCGCGTTTCAGCCATCGCGATCGGCATGGTCCTGATGCTTGGCCTTGTCGTCACCCAATTGTTCAAGACGGCAAAGCTGCGCGATTTCATTGTCGCGGCAGCAATCGTCCTAGTGGTCCTGGCTGCGCTCTGGTTCCTGACGCCTGTCCTGAAATCGTTCGGCAATGCCAATATCCTGATCTTTCTTGTCGGCGCCACCGCGATATGCCTCGCACTCGGTGTGCCGATCGCGTTCTGCTTCGGCATCGCGACGCTGCTTTTCCTCGGCTTCACCACCACGATGCCGCTGGTGGTCGTGGTCAGCCGCATGGACGAAGGTATGTCGAGCCTTATCCTGCTTTCCGTCCCGGTTTTCGTGTTGCTCGGCTGCATTCTCGACGCCACCGGCATGGGCAAGGCGATCGTCGATTTTCTGGCTTCAATGCTGGGGCACGTGAAGGCGGGCATGTCCTACGTGCTGCTGGGATCGCTGTTTCTGGTATCGGGCATCTCCGGTTCCAAAGTGTCCGACATGGCCACTGTTGCACCGGCACTGTTCCCGGAAATGAAGCGCCGTGGCCACAAGCCCAAGGAGATGATCGCGCTTCTGGCAACGGGTGCCGCGATGGCGGACACGGTTCCGCCGAGCATCGTCCTGATCGTGCTGGGCTCGGTTGCCGGCGTATCGATCGCATCGCTTTTCACCAGCGGCTTCGCGATCGCCATGGTGCTGCTCATTGCACTGGCCATTCTCGCCCGCATCAAGGCATCGCGCGAAAACGTCGATGGCTTCCGGCGCCCTTCGCTCAAGCTGATCGGCAAGACCGCCCTGATCGCAGCGCCAGCGCTCGTCCTGCCTTTCATCATCCGCAGCGCGGTTGCCAGCGGTGCTGCCACGGCAACGGAAGTTTCCACCATCGCCGTCCTTTACGCCTTCATCATTGGCGTGGTGCTCTATGGCGGCATCGGCCTGCCCCGGATTTATCGCATGCTGGTCGAGACCGCGGCGATGAGTGGCGCCATCCTGCTCATCCTCGGCACGGCGGCAGCCATGGCTTGGGCGCTGACGCAGACGGGTTTTGCCTTCCAGCTTCGCGACATGCTGAGCGGATTGCCCGGTGGGTGGTTCACCTTCATGCTGGTGTCCATCGTGCTCTTCATGCTGCTCGGCTGCGTGCTCGAAGGCCTGCCGGCCATCGTGCTGCTGGCGCCGATCATGTTTCCCATCGCGCACGCCATGGGCATCAACGACATCCACTATTCGATGGTCATCGTCACGGCGATGAATATCGGCCTGATGGCGCCGCCGATCGGCGTCGGCTTCTACATTGCCTGCAAGATCGGCAACGTGTCGCCCGACGAGGCGATGGGCGCCATCTGGCCCTATATCGGCGCCATGGTCCTCGGCCTGCTGGCTATCGCCGCCGTGCCGTGGTTCTCGACCGCGCTTCTTTAGCCCAACCAAAACCGCTTGTTCAAAATAACCTGGAGGAGACTTGGAACAATGAATATCAGCCGTCGTACAATGTTGCTTGGCACCGGAGCGCTTGCGCTCGGCGCGACGATCCGGACGAAAGCCCATGCTGCGGATTTCACCTACAAGTTTGCGAACAATTTGCAGACCACGCACCCGCTGAACATTCGCCTGAAGGAAGCCGCCGACAGGATTCTCGAGGAGACGGGCGGCCGTCTCCAGATCAACATCTTCCCGAGCAGCCAGCTCGGCAACGACACCGAAACGCTGTCGCAGCTGCGCAGCGGCGCGACCGAGTTCTTCACGCTGTCGCCGTTGATCCTGTCGACGCTGGTGCCCAACGCCGCCATCAGCGGGATCGGCTTTGCGTTCCCGGATTACGATGCGGTGTGGAAGGCAATGGACGGCGAGCTTGGCGCTTATGCGCGCGGCGAAATCGAGAAGAAGGGCCTCGTGCCCATGGAAAAGATCTGGGACAACGGCTTCCGCCAGATCACCAGCTCGGAAAAGCCGATCGCTTCGCCGGAAGACCTGAAGGGCTTCAAGATCCGTGTCCCGCCGAGCCCGCTGTGGCAGTCGATGTTCACCGCCTTCGGCTCGGCTCCGACCACGATCAACTTTGCCGAAGTCTATACGGCCCTGAGCACTGGCATCGTCGATGGCCAGGAAAATCCGCTGGCAATCGCATCGACCGCCAAGCTCTACGAAGTGCAGAAGCATTGCGCCATGACCAACCACATGTGGGACGGCTTCTGGCCGCTTGCCAACAAGCGCGCGTGGGAGGCGCTGCCCGAGGATATTCGCGCGATTACCGCAAAGCACCTCAATGAATCGGCCATCGCGCAGCGGGCAGACACTGTGAAGCTGAACGACACCGTCCGCGAACAGCTGACCAAGGATGGCATGACCTTTACCGATCCGGACAAGGCAGCTTTCCGCGAAGTGCTGAAGCAGGCGGGCTTCTACAATGAATGGAAGGGCAAGTTCGGTGACGAGGCCTGGGGCATTCTTGAAAAGGCCGTCGGCACCAGCCTGACCTGAGGCCACGCGGCTTCAAGGTTCGCAAATCCGAATGAAGGCCGTCGCGAACCGGCGGCCTTCCGAATGCATCCGAGGTGAAAGTGCCAGAACGTCTTAAGGGCAAAACCGCAATCGTCTTCGGCGCCGGATCGTCCGGCCCCGGCTGGGGAAACGGCAAGGCTGCCGCTGTCCTCTATGCACGCGAGGGCGCCAAGGTCGCCTGCATCGATCTCAGCGCGGAAGCCGCCGAAGAAACCGCGCATATCATCACCGAGGAAGGTGGCGAGGCCATTGCCGTCTCGGCGGACGTCACCAAGCTGGACTCGATCAATGCCGCGGTCGGCAAGACGGTTGACGCCTTCGGCCCGATCGGGGTCCTGCACAACAATGTCGGCGTCACGCATATGGGCGGGCCGGTCGAGCTCGATGAGGCGCAGTTCCAGCAATCCATCGATCTCAACATCGGATCGGTCTATCGCACTTCCAAATCCGTCATCCCGCATATGCTCAAGGCAGGCAGCGGCGCGATCGTCAACATCTCGTCGCTCGCCGGCATCCGCTGGACCGGCTATCCCTATTTTGCCTATTACGCGACCAAGGCTGCGGTGAACCAGGCGACCGTTGCGATCGCCATGCAATATGCTCGGCAGGGCATCCGCGCGAATTGCGTCATGCCCGGCATGATCGACACGCCTTTGATCTACAAGCAGATATCGTCCCAATATGCCTCGACCGAAGAGATGGTGGCAGCGCGCAACGCGGCCATCCCCGGCGGCAAGATGGGCGACGCCTGGGATATCGCCTATGCCGCGCTGTTTCTGGCTTCCGACGAAGCCAAGTTCGTCACCGGCGTCTGCCTGCCGGTCGATGGCGGCCAGAGCTGCACAGTGATGGGACCGCGCTGAGCATGACCGTGGCGGCGGAACCTGACAAGGATCTGACAGGCGCGCAGAGTGTCGATCGCGCACTCAAGCTGCTGTCGCTTGTCGGCCGCCAGGCCGAACGGGGAATGCCGCTCAGCGAGATCGTCGAGCAGAGCGGCTTCAACAAGCCGACGACCCGGCGCCTGCTGCTCGCGCTGATCCGCGCGGGACTGGTCGAGCAGGATCCCGTCGAACGCCGGTACTATATCGGCGAGGAAGCCTATGTGCTCGGTTCGCTCGCCTCGCGCCGCTACGGCCTGCTGCAGCTTTCGATGGAAAGCCTGATCCGCATCTCGCGCAAGACCGAAGATTCGAGCTTTCTCTCGGTTCGCCGCGACACCTATTCCGTTTGTCTTTACCGTGAGGAAGGCACCTTCCCCATCCGCACCCATGCGCTTCAGGCGGGGTTCGAGCATCCGCTTGGCGTCGGCGCGGGTTCGCTCGCCATGCTGTCGGCGCTGCCGGACGATGAGATCGAAGTGGTTCTGGAACAGAACGCTGCGGTGCTGCAGGAAAAGTTTCCGCTGCTTCAGCCTGAGCAATTGCGCAGAGAGGTGGCTGCTACCCGTGAGCGCGGCTACTCCGTCAATCCCGGCCTGATCTACGCCAGCTCCTGGGGCCTGGGCATCGTCATACGTTTCGCGGATGGCAAGCTCGCCGGCGCGCTCAGCATCGCCGCGATCGACAGCCGCATGCAGGAAGCCCGGCAGGTCGAACTCGCAAAAATCCTTCGCGAAGAGGCGGCCAAGGTCGAGGCCAAGCTCGTCGATATGTTTGCCGAAAAAGGTAAGGCCCGCGAAGCAGCAATTCTGGGGCCAAGCAGCAGGAGATCGTCCAGATGACAAAAGCACAGATCGTGGGCTGGGCCCACTCGCAGTTCGGCAAGACCGAATATGAAGACACCGAGCAGTTGATGGCAGCCGTGGCCATGCCGGCACTCGAGCATGCCGGCGTGGAGGCAAAGGACGTCGATGGCATTTTCGTCGGTGTCATGAATGGCGGCTTTTCCAAGCAGGAATTCCAGGGCGCGCTGGTCAGCATGGGCAGCAGCGACCTGGCGCAGACGCCTTCGGTGCGTCTCGAAAACGCCTGCGCGACCGGTTCGGCCGCGATCTACACGGCAATGGATTTCATCGAATCCGGGCGCGGCCGCATCGCGCTGGTCGTCGGTGCCGAGAAGATGACTGCTGTTCCCACCGCTCAGGTTGGCGACATCCTGCTCGGCGGCAGCTACCGCAGGGAAGAGGCCGATGTCGAAGGCGGCTTCGCCGGCATTTTCGGCCGCATCGCCCAGCATTATTTCCAGCGCTATGGCGACCGTTCCGAAGAACTGGCGATGATCGCCGCCAAGAACCATGCCAACGGCGTGGCAAATCCCTACGCCCATATGCGCAAGGATTTCGGTTTCGATTTCTGCAACACGGTTTCGGAGAAGAACCCGCTGGTTGCAGCACCCCTGCGCCGCACCGACTGCTCGCTCGTGTCGGATGGTGCAGCCGCACTGGTGCTTGCCGATGCCGAAACCGCAGCCAGCCTGCAGCGGGCGATCGCCTTCCGCGCGCGCCAGCACGTCAACGACGTGTTTGCCCTCAGCCGCCGCGACATGGTCGCGTTCGACGGTCCGCGCCGCGCCTGGAGCGCCGCGCTTGCGGAAGCCGGCGTGACGCTGGACGACCTCTCCTTCGTCGAAACCCATGACTGCTTCACCGTGGCCGAGATGATCGAATATGAGGCGATGGGGCTTGCCAAACCCGGCGAGGGCTACAAGGTCGTGCGCGACGGCACGGCAACGAAAACCGGGAAACTTCCCGTCAATCCTTCCGGTGGGTTGAAATCCAAGGGCCACCCGATCGGTGCGACAGGCGTGTCGATGCATGTCATCTCAGCCATGCAGCTCACCGGAGAGGCCGGCGACATGCAGATACAAGGCGCCAATCTTGCGGGCGTCTTCAACATGGGCGGCGCTGCCGTCGCCAACTACGTCTCCATCATGGAGCGCGCGAAATGAGCAATGCCGCCAGTCCCAAGGGCGGCGTGGCACCCTGTTCCACGCGGGTGATGAACCTGTCGAACTTTCTCACGCAAGCGGCGCGGCGGTATCCCGAAGAGTTCGCTCTGGTTTGGGGCGAGAAACAATGGCGCTGGAGCGAGATGGAAGCCCGGGTCAACGCCATGGCGTATGCGCTGGCGAACGAGTTCGGCGTCAAAAAAGGCGATCGTATTCTCGTGCAGTCGGCGAACTGCAATGAGATGTTCGAATCCATGTTCGCGACCTTCCGCGTTGGCGCGGTCTGGGTTCCGACGAATTTCCGCCAGACGCCGGGCGAGGTTGCCTATCTCGCCGAGGCGAGCGGCGCGACGCTGATGATCTGCCAGGCTCCCTTCGCTGATCACGCCCGCGAATGCAGCGCACTGAGTGCGGGACCTCGCAAGTTCATCTCGATTGGCGCATCGGAAATCGGCGAGGACTACGACGCGACCGTCGCGCGCAATCTCGGCAAGGTCTTCAAGCCGGAAGCCGTCGACCGCGACGATCCCTGCTGGTACTTCTTCACCTCCGGCACCACCGGCCGACCGAAGGCTGCGGTTCTGACCCATGGCCAGATGGCTTTCGTCATCAACAACCATCACGGCGACCTCTTTCCGGGCACGACCCAACGAGATCGCTCGATCGTCGTCGCGCCGCTGTCGCATGGCGCCGGCGTTCACCAGCTTTGCCAGGTCGCGCATGGTGTGACCACCATACTGATGCCGTCCGACAAGCTGGAGATCGGCAGATTCTGGTCGTTGGTCGAAGAGTGGAGGGTGACCAACCTCTTCACCGTGCCGACCATCGTCAAAATGCTGATCGAAGACCCGTCGGTCGACGACTACGATCATTCCTCGCTGCGCTACGTCATTTACGCCGGCGCGCCGATGTACCGGGCCGACCAGATAAAGGCCTTGCAAAAGCTCGGCGCCGTCATGGTGCAGTATTTCGGGCTGGGCGAGGTGACGGGCGCCATCACCGTTCTGCCGCCGATCCTCCACAGCCTCGAGGATGGCCCGCAGGCGCGGATCGGCACCTGCGGTTTCGAGCGCACCGGCATGCAGGTTCAAATCCAGGATGACGCGGGCGACGAGATCGCACCAGGAGAGACCGGCGAGATCTGTGTGATCGGCCCCGCCGTGTTCGCCGGCTATTATCAGAACGCCGAGGCCAATGCGAAGTCGTTCCGCGACGGCTGGTTCCGCACCGGCGATCTCGGCCATGTCGACGAGCAGGGCTTCCTCTACATCACCGGCCGTGCCTCCGACATGTACATATCCGGCGGCTCCAACGTCTATCCACGCGAGATCGAGGAAAAGCTCCTCATGCATCCCGCCGTCAGCGAGGTGGCGATCGTCGGCGTACCGGACCCTGTCTGGGGCGAGGTCGGCATCGCCATATGCGTCCTGCAGCCCGACGCACGATTGGACGGCGCGGAACTGCGGTCCTGGCTGGACGGCAAGGTCTCCCGCTACAAGCTCCCCAAGAAAATCCTGTTCTGGGAGGAAATGCCGAAATCGGCCTACGGCAAGATCGCCAAGAAACTCATCCGGGAAGAGCTCGAGCGCCGCGGCGAGATCGACGGGACCGGCCAGAAACTGAGCGCATAGGAGACATGGTTTTGACCGACGAAAACAAATGCGCCGTCATAACAGGCGGTGCATCGGGGATAGGCTTTGAGATCGCGAGCCTTTTGCAGGAACGCGGCTGGGCCGTATTCCTTCTCGACCGCAACGCAGAGGCGCTGGCGGAAGCCTGCAAGACGCTGTCCATCGATACTTCGCACGGCATTGCCTGCAGCGTCACCGACGAGGCCGAAGTCGAGGCAGCCATTGCCAAGGCTGCGCGAGCCGGTGCACTTGCTGCCGTCGTCAATTCGGCGGGTATCGGCATGGACAAGCCGGCAGTCGAGACCAGCGTCGAGGAATTTCGCCGTATCATCGACGTCAATCTGACGGGCACGTTCATCGTCGCCCGCGCCGCTGCCCGACACTGGCTGGCAACGAAAACGCCCGGCGCGATCGTCAACATCTCCTCTGTCTCCGGCATGATCGGCAACAAGGGAAGGAGCGCCTATGGCTCCTCGAAAGGCGGGGTCAATCTGCTGACGCATATCCTGTCCACCGAACTTGGCCCCGACAACATCCGCGTCAACGCCGTCGCACCGGGTGCGGTCGACACGCCAATGTCGCGCGCGGTTCACACCGACGACGTCCGCGCCCAATGGCACAAGCGCATACCGCAACAGCGTTACGGCACCTCTCGGGAAATCGCCTCCGCTGTCGCCTTCCTCGTTTCCGACGAGGCAAGCTACATCAACGGACAGGTGCTGGCCGTCGATGGTGGCTTCGTGCATGCCGGCCTGGCTTTGAAAGGCTGATCATGCGTACGATCAAGCATCCGGGAGCCGCACTCGATCCACGTGTGATCTCGCTTCCCTGCCGGGCGGAGAAAATGCGCCTGATCTTGCGGTCGGGCGTCAGTGTCCTGGCGGCTGTCGAGGAGGCGCTGCGCGATCGCGGCTACGAAAGCGCGGTGGTGCACATCAAGCGCGGGGCATTTCTGCCGCTCGTCTATGTCATGCCAGCCCTCTCCAACGATGGCACCCATGCCGCCTGGTATAGCGACACGCATTCCCCCGCTGGCCGAGCCGAGATTGAAGAGCTGGTGCTGACTTTCGGTCGCCGCGACGGCGAGCGGTTTCTCCATTGCCATGGCATATGGCGGCACGCCGACGGCTTTCGTGGCGCCGGCCATCTGATGCCGCATGACGCGCAGTTCGCGGAGCCGGTGGAGGCCGATGTCTGGGCGATCTCGGGCGCGATTCTGGACCAGCTTGAAGATTCTGAAACCAATTTCAAACTCTTCACACCGGTCGGGCTTGCACCAGCGCAAGCCGGTGCCGGGCAGCGTGCCGTGCTGTGCCGCGTTCAGCCGAACGAGGAGATCAACGCCGCAATCGAGCGCACGGCAGCCGAGCACGGTATCGAAAGAGCAACGCTCCACGGCATCGGCAGCCTCGTCGGCTGCGATTTTGTCGATGGTCAGCATATGGCCTCCATCGCCTCCGAGCTCTTCATCCGCAATGGGACGCTGCAAAACGTTGAAGGCAAGCCTGTAAGCAGGCTGGATATCGCCATCGTCGACATCGACGGAAACATCTTCGAGGGTGAGATTGCCCGTGGCGCAAATACCGTCTGCGTTACCTTTGAATTGCTGATCGTCGAAGACTGAGGCGAGGGTTGTCGTGCTTCCCTCGTCGGACACCATCTCGAAACTGTAATTTTACAAGTGGAGGAGAAGCGCAATGAATAAGACATTCAAGACGACGGACGGGACGACGCTTTCTTACACGGATGAGGGATCGGGCAATGTATTGATCCTTCTGCATGGCTGGTCACAATCAGCGGCGATGTTCCGTCATCAGATCGAGCATTTCAGCAAGAACAGGCGCGTCATCGCCATGGACTTCCGCGGGCATGGAGCCTCGCCTGATGCCGGCCAAGGCTACAGGATTTATCGTCTGGCTGCCGATGTCGCGGAACTGATGGACCGCGAAAACATCAAGCGGGCTGATATGCTGGGGTGGTCGATGGGCACTTCGGTCCTGTGGGCATACATCGATCTCTTCGGCACGGGGCGCTTGAACAGGTTGATTTTCGTGGACGAACCGGCGTCCGTCATGCGTCAGCCGGGCATGTCGGACCAGGAGGTGATCAACGCAGGCGCGCTTTTCGACGGCGCTACGATGCTGTCGATAGCGGCCGAAATCATCGGCTCCAATGGTCATGCGGCACGAGGCGCATTCCTCGACTCCATGGTCACGAAAAACATCCCGCAAGACCTGAAGGCATGGCTTCTGGCTGAAAATCTCCGCGTCGCTCCCAAGGATGTCGCGGCCCTGTTCGTCAATCATTGCACGATCGACTGGAGCGAAATCTTCGCCCGGATCGACCAGCCCACTCTCATCATCGGCGGCCGGGTCAGCCACGTAGATCCACGGTCGCAGGAGTGGATTCACGCCCAGATGAAGAATTCAGAGCTTGTCATCTTCGAGGAACATGAGGGCGGGGCGCATTTCCCCTTCCTCGAGGCGCCGGACACCTTCAACAAGGTGCTTGAGCGCTTTATACAGGCTTGACCGGATGGCGATGTATCGCCGGCACAGACATATCGGTGCCGGCTCCCGGAGCGCTTGCCGAAATCAGTATTTCTGCAAATGGCTGATGAACAGCGAGAAGAGTGCTGACTGGCTCGATATCGACAGCTTCTGGTAGATGTTCTTGCGGTGTATCTTGACGGTGCCCTCGACGATCTTGAGAAGTGCTGCGATGGATGCGCTGGAATGGCCGCGCAATATCAGCGACGTTATCTCGATTTCACGTGCGGTCAGGACGTTGCGGGCCATCTGATCCAGCGCTGCATTTATCGGATCGGGGTGGTGACGCTCATTGCCCGATGCCTCCCTGTCGCCGGCGTCCTTCCAGTGGCTTTCGACAAGCGTGGATATGACCGCCTCGGCCGCGCGTATCGTCCGCAGTTCCGTCGCTGAAAACAGCGGCTCCTCGATCGACCGTGTGATGCTGACAACCACGCTCATGTCGGCTCTCGGCCGAACGAAGAAACCGATCTCGTCGCGGATGCGCGTGCGGACATAGTGCTGCTTGAAATATTCCGAACTGTAGAACTGATCGGGTGCGAGATCACGAAGCCGCCTTACGCCGGTGTCCTTCAGATTGACGGTGGCGTTGTAGAAGGGGTCGAGCAGATAGGGTCCCTTGGAATAATCGGCGATCACCGTCGCAGCCCGTTCCCGTGTCATGTTGTGGTAGAGAGACGCGGGCTTTGCCGGGCCCGAATAGGCAAAGACCATCAATATGTCGAACTCGATAAGGGTTGCCAGGGCTGCTTCGAGCGAGGACAGGAAATCCGGCGATCGAACGCCTGCAATTGCACGTGCCAGGCTCCGGTTCCATTGTTCAAAACCATACCGCAAATGAGACTGCCCCGATCATGTGCCGCGCCACTTTATTCGCGCGTCTATCCCGAAAGGGATATTCGTTTCCTATAACGCGAAGCCTAGCCTCTGACAAAATCCGGAGGCTGGATACCTATGCAAGACAAGACTGAAGCCGCAGCACGGCTGGAGGTAGGGCTTCGCAAGCTTGATGCGAAGTCGGTTCATATCGGCATGGTCGATCCCGACGGCGGCTTCCGCGACAAGCTGGTTTCAGCCGAAAAGGCGGTCAAGCTGGCCAAACACGGCTATCCTTTCTGCGAGGTCCTGTATTTCTGGGATATCGCCGAGAAAACCTTCCAGGATGGCGCCTATATCGATCGGCCGGCGGATATTCATGCGGACACGCTCCGCCGCTATCCCTTCTCGCCGGACACCGCACTTTGCCTTGCCGACTTCTCGGGCGAGTTCGGCCAACGCTCGGCGCGCAATCTGTGCCTGCGCCTGCTGGATGAGGCAGCGCAGCTTGGCTACAGCGTTCACTCCGCTTTCGAATTCGAGTTTTTCGTCTTCGCAGAAACACCGGAGACGCTGCGCGCCAAGAACTATCGCGACCTGACCCACTTCGCGCAGGGAAATCGCACCTATTCCCTTCAGACCGCTGCCCTGCATGGCGATCTGCTCAACGGCCTGAAAGATACGATGGCCACGATTGGGGTCGGCATCGATGCCTTGCACACTGAACTCGGACCCGGTTGTTTCGAAGCGCCGCTGACACATGCCAAAGACATCAAGGCTGCGGATGACGCGCTGTTGTTCAAGAACTTCGCCAGGGCTTTTTTCCTGCGCAATGGGTTGACCGCGGCCTTCATGTCAAAACTTTCGCCCGACCTTTCGGGTCAGTCGGGGCATTTTCATATTTCGCTGTCGGACCGCGATGGTGCTCCAGCCTTTGCGGCGTCATCGGAACCGGATGGCATTAGCCGGACGGCGCGTCATTTTCTCGGCGGTCTTGTCACGCTGATGCCGGAACTGCTCGCCCTTTGCAGCCATACCGTCAACGCCTACAAGCGCATGGTTCCCGGAGCCTGGGCGCCGACCGCCGCGACCTGGGGCGTCCAGAATCGCACCGCAGCAGTCCGGGTCATCAATGACACGCCTGAAGCGACGCGCCTGGAATTCCGGGTGCCGTCTGCGGACACCAATCCCTACCTTTCGCTGGCGATGTGTCTTGGCGCCGGCCTGTACGGCATCCGAAACGGCATTGAACCTCCGCAAGGCAGCGCGGAGAATTTCTACGCAGCCCGCCATGACCCGCTTTTCACCTTCCCGACCGATCTCGGCCGCGCCGCTGACCGGCTCGACGCCAGCGCGGCTGCACGCGCGATCTTCGGGGATATCTTCGTTGATAGCCATGTCGCCGGCCGCCGCTTCGAGGATGCGGAATATCGCCGGCATGTCAGCGAATGGGAGTTGCGGCGCTATCTGGAAGTGGCCTGAACGGCCATCATATCGTGAATGAAGGACATGCATCTATGACGCCGAATGCGCAGACTATCACCGCCAACTGGAGTTTCCCGACATCGGTCCGTTTCGGCGTCGATCGAATTGGCGAGCTTGCTTCCATCGTGCGAGAGCTGGGTGCAAGCCGGCCCATCGTGATTACCGACAGCGGCCTCAAGGATCTGCCGCCGGTGCGGCGCGCGCTTGAGGCGTTGCGGGCAGGGGGCATAGAGCCGGAACTGTTCCACGGGGTCAAGCCGAACCCGACCGGAACAAACGTGATGGATGGCGTCAAGGCGCTGAAGGCAGGCCGTCACGATCTGGTGGTCGCAATCGGTGGCGGCAGTGGCCTCGATGCAGCCAAGGCCATCGCATTGATGGCAACGCAGTCGCGCCCGATGTGGGATTTCGAGGATGTTGGCGATAACTGGACACGCGTCGACACCTCTGCGCTGTTGCCCGTCATTGCCATTCCGACCACCGCCGGTACCGGCTCCGAGCTCGGACGCTCCTCCGTCATCACCAACGAAGATGAAGCCCGCAAGGTCATTGTCTTCCATCCGCACATGATGCCTGAGGTGGTCGTCATGGACCCGGCTTTGACCGCGGGCCTTCCTGCGCACATTACAGCCGCGACCGGCATGGATGCGCTGTCGCATGCGCTCGAAGCCTATTGCGCCCCGACCTATCATCCGATGGCGGAAGGCATTTCCCTCAACGCACTCCGTCTCGTCAAGCAGTGGCTGCCCCGGGCTGTTGCCGACGGCTCCGATCTGGAGGCCAGATCCCAGATGCTCGCCGCGTCCGGTATGGGCTGTGTTGCCCTGCAGAAAGGGCTCGGCGCGATCCATGCGCTCGCTCATCCACTGGGAGCGCTTCACGATGCACATCACGGCCTTCTGAATGCGGTGCTGATGCCTTATGTGGTCCGCTTCAACATACCGGCAATCGAAGACAAGCTTACCGTTCTGGCACGCTTCCTCGATCTGCCGAAACACGATGCCGAAGCCGTGATCGAATGGATATGCAAGCTTCGCCAGACGATAGGCCTACCGGCCACGTTGCCTGAAATGGGTCTGGCGAATATCGACCGTGAGCGAGTCTGCGAAATGGGCGCGGTCGATCCATCGGCCGGCGGCAATCCGATTCCGCTCGACCCGAAAAACCTCCGCACGATTCTTGATGCTGCAATCGATGGCAGGCTGTGAGCGTCTCGCACGTAGGGCGGCATTGGTCTGTTACGCTTGCCGCTTAGGCTTTCATGCCTAAAAAAACAGCAACCATGGAAGCAACTTACTTTATCTGGATTTGAGTTTCTCGTGGGATGGCGAGAAAGAACCCTTATTGATTTCAAGTTGATAGAGATAAAAACGCCCTGTCGATATTTACAATTGCGCGATCGTCGATCGCACTATAATAAATAGGAAAATCATAATCGCGACGAAGGGGAACATCGCGCGTGACCGCAAGGCAACGGCATTTACATCAGCCCTTTTGTCCAAACGCTCATCGCGAGTCACCAGCCAGTTCGCAAAGTGAGGCGGGACGGCGATGAGAAAGTTCCTGCTCGGCCGACTGGCTTCCGCGATACCGACACTGATCATCGTCACCATTGCGGTTTTCGTCATGGTGCGGCTGATTCCTGGCGATCCGGCCAAGCTCATGCTGGGCGACCTCGCCCGCCCGGACCAGGTCGAGGCGCTGCGACACCGCATGGGGCTCGACCAGCCGATCGTCACGCAATACTTCCTCTGGCTCGGCAATATTTTTCGCGGCGACTTCGGCAGCTCCATCACCTCGGCACAGCAGGTGCTGCCGCTGATGCTGGAGCGATTTTCGGTCTCGGCGACAATCGTGGTCGTGGCCGTGGGAATAGCGGCGATGATTGCCGTGCCGGCGGGCATGTTCGCGGCCTGGCGGCAAAACAGCCTGACCGACCTCAGCGTCGTGGCACTGTCGACCCTGCTCCTGTCGATCCCGAGTTTCTGGCTCGGCCTGATGATCCTGCTGTTCCTGGGCCTGAAGCTCAACTGGTTCCCGATAGTCGGCTTCGTCTCCTTTGATGATGATTTCCTGAAGGCATTGTCATTTATCGCCATGCCGGTGCTGACGCTGGTGCTGGTCGAGATTGGCTCGATCGTGCGCATGGCGCGGGCAAGCACGATCGAGGTAGCAAGGCTCGAATATATCACCCATGCGCGAGCCAAGGGCTTGTCGGAATCGGCGGTAATGTGGCGGCACGCCTTCAAGAACGCATTCGCGCCGACCTGGACGCTGATCGGCCTGATCCTCGGCAGCCTGCTCGGTGGCATCGCCGTCATCGAGACTGTCTTCACGATCCCTGGTCTCGGACGGCTGCTGGTCGACGCGATCTATGCGCGCGACTATCCGGTCGTACAGGGCTGCATCCTCTTCGTCGCGGTCATCTACGTTCTGGTCAATCTGGTCGTGGACCTGCTCTATCCGCTCTTCGACCCCAGGATCACGCAATGAGTGTCCTTTCCCTTGCTCTGCCGCGACGCAGCGCCAATGCAACCATTGGCGGCGCTATTGTCATCAGCTTAGTCGTGCTGGCCGTGCTGGGCCCCCAGATCGCACCATACGACCCATTGGCGCTCGACCTCCTGTCGCGCATGAAGGGGTTGAGCGCGACCCATTGGCTCGGCACCGACGAATTCGGCCGCGATATACTGAGCAGACTCATTCACGGCGCACGCACCAGCGTCTGGATCTCGTTCGCCACTGTCGCCTTCGCCATGGTGTTCGGGCTCTTCTTCGGGGTGCTCGCAGGCTTTCTGCGCGGCTGGACCGACCGCATCATCATGACCTTCAACGATGCGCTGCTGGCCTTCCCTGGCCTGCTTCTGGCGCTCGGCATCATGGCAATCGCCGGCGCCAGCCGCGACGCTATCGTGGTTGCACTTGGGCTGGCCTATACACCCGCCGTGGTGCGCGTCGCGCGTGCCAGCGTGATGTCGATCCGCGAACGCGAATATATCGAGGCATCGCGGGTGATGGGCAACAGCGAACTGATAACGATGCTGCGCCACGTCCTGCCCAACTGCATCGCCCCGATGACGGTGCTGGCGACAACCATGTTCGGTTGGGTGATCCTGTCAGAGAGTGCGCTCTCCTTTCTCGGTCTCGGTGTTCCCCCACCGGCGCCGACCTGGGGCAACATGCTGGCGACTGGCCGGCCTTTCATCACCCAGGCGCCACATCTGATCATCCTGCCGGGCCTGTGCATCTCGGTCACATTACTGGGGATCAACATGCTGGGCGATGCGATCCGCGACTGGTTCGACCCGAAGATGCAGGGCTGAGCACATGACCAAAGGCACGAGCAGCACAGCACCAGTCGTCACGGCCAAGGACCTGACCGTCACGATCGGACCGGTTGGCCCGAAGATCGTCGACGGGCTGAACTTCACAATCAATTCCGGCGGGATGCTGGCGCTGGTCGGCGAATCCGGCTCCGGCAAGACCATGGCGGCGCGTGCCGTGCTCGGCCTGCTGCCGACGCCGCTGATCGTTGCGCCGGGCAGCAGCATCCGCTTCAACAATACCGAGCTGGTCGGCCTGCCGCCAAAAGCGATGCGTGGTATTCGCGGCGCGCGCATCGGCATGGTTTTCCAGGAGCCGATGGTCTCGCTCAACCCGTCCATGACGATCGGCGAGCAGATGGCCGAAGGGCTGACGCTTCACCAGAAGCTCGGCAAGAGCGAGATACGCGACCGCTCGCTGGCCATGCTGGAGCGAATCCAGATCAAGGATCCGGCCCGTTGCCTTTCCGCCTATCCGCATGAATTCTCCGGCGGCATGCGCCAGCGCATCATGCTGGCCTCGGTCATGCTGCTGAAACCGGAACTGCTGATCGCCGACGAGCCAACGACGGCGCTGGACACGCTGGTTCAGCGCGATGTGCTCGACCTGATGATGGAGCTGACGCAAGAGAATGGGACGGCGGTCCTTCTGATCAGCCATGATCTCGGCATGGTCTCGCATTATGCGCGCGATGTCGTGGTGATGCACAAGGGAAAGGCGGTGGAACAGGGGCTCAGCAACGACGTACTCACCGCTCCGAAGCACGACTACACCAAGCGCCTCGTCGATGCGCTGCCGAAGCGGCAGGCGGGGGGTGCGCGCAATTCGACGCGTGCGGAGCCGCTGCTCGAAATGCGCGATATCGTCATCGATTACCCCGGCCGCAGCCATCTCTTCCGGACCAGCCAGCCAAAGCGCGCGGTCGATACGGTCGACCTGGTTGTCGGTCGCGGCGAGACTGTGGCTCTTGTCGGTGCATCGGGCTCGGGCAAGACGACGCTCGGCCGTGCAATCGTCGGTCTGGTGCAAACGACTTCCGGCTCGATCAGTTTCCGCGGCAAGCCGCTTGAATTCGGACGCAGCGAAACGGCGAAGGTCCATCGCGCCGACATCCAGATCATCTTCCAGGATCCCTATTCCTCGCTCGATCCACGCCAGCGGGTGGAAGATATCGTCGGCGAACCGCTGAAGCTCGACCCGTCGATCTCGAAGGCCGAACGCGACAGGCGCGTGCGCGAGGTGTTTTCAGAGGTTGGGCTCGGCCCTGAATTCCTGCGGCGGCTGCCGCACCAGCTTTCCGGCGGCCAGCGCCAGCGTGTTGCCATAGCCCGCGCCATCATTCGGCGACCGGCCTTCGTGGTTGCAGATGAACCAGTTTCGGCGCTCGACATGACGGTGCAGAAGCAGATCCTCGAACTGATCCGCACGCTGCAGGAACGCTATGGCTTTGCCTGCCTGTTTGTGTCGCATGATCTTGGCGCCGTCGAGCAGGTGTCGGACCGCGTGGCGGTGATGGAAAACGGCAAGATCGTCGAGGTGGGCAATCGCGACGACATATTCGATCGTCCGCAGCATCCCTATACGCGCCGCCTGCTTGATGCGGCGATGCTGCTGGACAGAAAATTCGATGGCGCGGCCGCACAGCCGGCGGCATGACGGGACTGGTTATGACCGATAAACCTGGCTTTGGCCTCTCTTCCATCGACGCTGTGCCGCTGCATGAAAGAGTTTACCTCGAACTCGTCAAGGCGTTGATGTCGGGGCATTTCGCGCCGGGTCAAAAGCTGACGTCGCGCAAGCTAGCCGCCGAACTCGGAACCAGCGACATGCCGGTGCGCAGTGCGCTGTCGCGGCTGCAGTCGCTGCGCGCACTGAGTGCGTTGCCCAATGGCAGCATGGAAGTGCCGCTCATGACCGCAGAGCGCTTCCGCCAGTTGATGGAGGCGCGTATCGTGCTTGAAGGTGCGGCAACGGAGGCGGCCGCAGGCCTGATAAACGGCAACAATCTGCGAACCGTCAGGCGCAACTCCAGTGACCTTACCGATGCGGCACGAGCAGGCGATATCGGGCTTTATCTGCGCAGCAACTACGAGTTCAAATTCTCCATCTACCGCCACTGTGGCAACGATCAGATGATCTTTCTGATCGAAACCTTGTGGATGCAGGTCGGGCCGTTCCTCCGCAGCTACGCCGGTGTGTTCGAAGGGGCGCTTTTGGGCATCCTTGAGATAGACTATCACGAGGATGCTCTGGCAGCGCTTGAGGCCAAGGATGCCGCGCGTGCCCGCGATGCAATCGTGCGTGATTTGCGCGAGGGGGCAGCCCATCTTCTCGGCAAGGCCCGTTTTCACGACGCATCCGCTGCAGCGTAGCTGAGCCAGCGCAGTCCTCATTTCCTGGCAGACGACACGGAAGGCCTCGTCTGATGCTTTGAAATGCCGGCCTGCTGCATGAATGAGCCGTCAAAGCAGCGATAACTCAGGATCGACGGGCGGCACGGCTACACGCTTTCGAGATAGGTTTCGATTTCGAAGTCGCTCACTTCTTTGGCAAAAGTGTTGAGTTCCTGACGTTTGCAAGCGACGAAAGCGTCTCGCAGATCGGCCGAGAAGAGTTCGGCCATCAGCGGGCCGGCCTCGAAGGCGTTGATGCCGGATACCCAGTCCGGCGGCAGGTTGGGCAGGCTGTGAGAGCCGACATCGCTGACGATCGGTTCGCCGGCTTCCAGCCTGCGCTCGATGCCGATCAGAGCCGCCCCCAGCACCGTGGCCAGCACGAGGTATGGATTGGCATCGGCGCCGGCGACGCGATGCTCGATGCGGCGCGCCTTGTTCGGGCCGCCCGGAATACGGATTGCCACCATGCGGTTCTCATAGCCCCAGGCGACCACCGTTGGCGCATAGGAGTTCGGCCGCAGCCGGCGGTAGGAATTGAAGTGCGGCGCAAAGATCAGTGTGCTCTCGGCCATGCCGGAGAGCAGCCCGCCGACCGCGTGGCGCATTGCATCCGACCCCTTGTCGGTTCCGTCGTTGAAGATGTTGTTGCCGTCGCGGTCGAGCAGGCTGAAATGGACATGCAGTCCGTTGCCGGCACGGTCGCCATAAGGCTTGGCCATGAAGCTAGCGGCAAAGCCATGCTTGCGGGCGATGCCCTTGACGGTGCGCTTGAACAGGACCGCGTCGTCAGCGGCCCGCAAGGCATCCGGCAGGTGGTTGAGATTGATCTCGAACTGACCGACGCCATTCTCGGCAATAGCGGTATCGACGGGAATACCCTGCGCCCGGCACGAGGCGTAGACGTCGTGGATGAAAGATTCGAAAGCGTCGATCTCGTCGATGGAGAGAGCTGCATCAGAATCCAGCCGCTTGCCCGTCACGGGAGAAACCGGACCGACCGGCTTATTCGACGTTGGATCGAAGAGGTAGAATTCGAGCTCCGTCGCCACGACCGGCGTCAGCCCATGCCCGGCATAGCGCTTAAGGATCGCGGCCAGCGCCTGGCGTGGATCGCCGAGGAAGGGCGAACCATCGTCATGTGCCAGAGAAAGCGGCACCAGCGCGGTCGGATGCGACGTCCAGTCGATCGGGAGAATGTCCCTGCCGGTCCAGTGGCAGATCGCGTCAGCATCGCCATTGCTGAAGACGAGCGCATTGCCCTCGATGTCCTCGCCCCAGATATCGAGGCCGACAAGGGAGTAAGGCATGCGCATCCCGCCCTCGAGCGCTTTGCGGGCCTGATCGGAAGCGATGCGCTTGCCCCGCAGCACGCCGTTCAGATCGCAGACGGCAACCCGAAGGCTGTCGATCTCGGGATGCTTCGCAAGCCACGCCAGTGCGTCATCTATTGGTTGGGTCGATCCCAATTGTTTCTCCCATTAGTGGTAGCTAGCCCAGGCGTGGCGCAGGCATTACCCTACGACTGCTTGTCAAAACTGCAGTTTATATCCCTCTGCCTCGGCCTGCCGAAAAAATTTATCGTTGGAAATCAAATTTCTTGTTGGCAGAAAAGGCATTTTTCTGAAATACATTATGCGATCTGCGATCGCAATATCGAAATGACAAAATGATCACGCAGCAGGGTTTTACGATCAGGGAGGCGCTGAGCGCATGAATGAACATGTCGGGCAGGAATTCGACAACGCAGCTCTGGTCTCTTCCGACCGCGGCTCATTCTTCCACCCGTTCACCGCGATCGCCGATCAGCAGGCGAATGGCGCACTGGTCATGGTCGAGGCGAAGGGCTCGCGCATCATTGACGCGAGCGGCAAGGAATTCATCGATGCCGCGGCCGGTCTGTGGTGCGTGAATGTCGGCTACGGCCGCCGCGAAATCAGCGACGCGATCGCCGCGCAGTCGCAGAAGCTGCCATATTTCCATTCCTTCAACGGCATCAGCAATGAGCCGAGCATCCGCCTGTCGGAGAAGCTGCTTTCGCTGGCGCCGAAATCCATGCGGCGGGTGTTCTATGGCTCGTCCGGGTCCGATGCCAACGACACGGCCGTCAAGATGCTCTGGTACTACAACATCTGCCGGGGCAAACCGGAAAAGCGCAAGATCATCTCGCGCGACTACGCCTATCACGGCGTATCCGTCGCCTCGGGCAGTTTATCCGGCATTCCGATGGTGCATCAGAATTTCGGCATTCCTCTCGATTTCGCACGGCATGTTTCGCGGCCTGATCTCTATCGCGATGCCCCATTGCGCCAATGTCACACCGAGGAAGCCTATTCGGCCTATCTCGCCAACGAACTGGACCAGATGATCCGCGCCGAAGGCGCAGACACGGTCGCTGGTTTCGTGGCCGAACCGGTCATGGGAACGGGTGGCGTGCTGCCGCCGCCGCGCGGTTATTTCCAGGAAATCCAGAAAGTTCTCAACCTGTACGACGTGCGGCTCGTCGCCGACGAGGTGATCACCGGCTATGGGCGCACCGGCACATGGTTCGCCTCGGAAGCCTGCGGCATGAAACCTGACCTGATCCTGACCGCCAAGGGGCTGACCAGCGGCTACCTGCCATTGTCGGCAGTGTTTGTCGGCGATCAAATCTGGTCGGTCTTCGAGGAGGCATCCAAGGACGGGCGCGTCTTTGCTCACGGCTTCACCTATTCGGGTCACCCGACCTGCGCGGCTGCCGCACTCGCCAATCTTGAAATCATCGAACGGGAGGGCCTGGTCGAGCATGTTGCCGCGATCGCGGGCGATTTCCGTGCTGCCTTCGATGCCGCGATCGGCGGCTGTGCGATTGTCGGCGAAATCCGCAGCGCCGGCCTGATGATGGGCGTAGAACTCGTTGCCGACCGAGACACCAAAGCCAAGCTGCCGGCTACGGCCAAGATCGCGGGTCGCGTTGCGACGGCCGCCCGGCGGCATGGCGTTCTGGTGCGTGGCCTACCGAACTCCGACATCATCGCTCTGTCGCCACCCTTCATCGTCACCGAGGAAGAGATCGCGCTCATCGCCACGGGCTTACGCAATGCGATCGAAGATGTGACGCAGGAACTCCGCAGTGAAGGGCTGATCTGAACGAATGAGCACAGCGCCGATTGCCTATCGCAGCGAAGAAATCCGGACCGTCGCTATTATCGGCTGCGGCCTGATCGGCGGCGCATGGGCGGCATATTTCCTGAGCCGGGGGCTGGCAGTCAGAGCCTATGATCCGCTTCCCGATGGCGAAGCGCGGCTGCGCAAGATCGTCCGTGAGGCACTTGCCGATCTCGAACTGCTCGGTGGAGGATCCAAGGTCGGCGCTGGCGCGCTGGCTTATTTCCCGACACTTGGCGAGGCTGTTGCCGGCGCGGATTATGTTCAGGAGAATGCGCCCGAGAAGATCGAGCTGAAGCAGGCACTGCTGGGCGAAATCGACGCCGTCGCTCCTTCCGATGTGGTGATCGGGTCAAGCACCTCATCCTTTCCGGCCAGCGAATTGCAGGCCAGCTGTTCGCATCCGCAGCGCATCGTCGTCGCACACCCGTTCAACCCGCCGCATCTGGTGCCACTTGTCGAGATCGTGCGTGGAGAGTGCACCGACATCGCGGCTCAGGATGCGGCCTATCGCTTCTTCGAGCGGATCGGCAAGGCACCGGTTCGGGTCACGAAGGAGGCCGTGGGACATCTCGCCAACCGCATGAGTGCCGCGCTCTGGCGCGAAGCCGTGCACATCGTCGCGGAAGGTATCGCCTCTGTCGAGGATGTCGACCGCGCGATACGCTTCGGGCCGGGCCTGCGCTGGGCGATCGACGGGCCGCATATGCTTTACCATCTTGGCGGCGGGGACGGCGGCATCGAAGCCTATCTGAACCATCTCGGGCCGGCGCAGGAAGCGCGCTGGGCAACGCTGGGCACGCCAAGGCTGGATGCGGCGACCCGCGCAAAGCTCATCGAAGGTGTCGCGGATGAGGCGGATGGACGTTCCATCGACAAACTCAAGTCGCGTCGCGACCGACTGATGATCGCCGTGTTGAAAGCGCTCGCCGACGACAGCCGGGAGGATGGGTGATCCATGGCTCTTCCACTCATCATGGTCGCGCCGAACGGCGCCCGCCGCACCAAAGCTGATCATCCCGCCCTGCCGATGACGATCGACGAAATAGCGCAGACTGCATTGGCCTGCCGCCGCGCCGGAGCCGGCGCGATCCACGCCCATGTGCGTGGCGCCGATGGCGGCCATATACTCGACGCCGGGCTTTACGCAGCACTTCTCAAGCGCCTCGCCGAGAAAGTGCCGGACATGGCGGTGCAGATCTCAACGGAAGCGGTCGGGCTTTATTCGGCGCCCGAGCAGATGCAATTGGTGCGAACACTCAGACCGAAAGCAATCTCGGTTGCGTTGCGCGAACTCTGCCCAGCTCAGGCCGACGAGGCGGCGGCAGAGGCGTTCTACGCCTGGTGCGCGTGCGAAGGCATCGACGTTCAGCACATCCTCTACGACGACGCCGACGTCGGGCGGCTCGGCGATCTGATCGCGCGTGGCGTTGTTCCGGTGGGCGCACCATCGGTGATCTATGTGCTCGGGCGCTATTCGGTGAACCAGGAGAGCACGCCGGATGACCTCGCGCCATTTCTTGCGGCGGCGGCGGACCTGTCCGAAGCGCCGGACTGGATGGTCTGCGCATTCGGCCGTGGCGAGACCGCATGTCTCGAAGCCGCACTCCGGGCTGGCGGCAAGGTTCGCGTCGGTTTTGAAAACAGCCTCTGGAATGCAGATGGCGGAATCGCCGCCTCCAACGAAGAACGGGTGGCGGAAATCCATCGCATCGCCGCCGATCTCGGGCGAACGGGAGTCGCGGCATGAGCGAGCGTCCCTATCGGATATTCGAGGCTTTTCTTGTCTCCAAACAGATGTTGACGCCGCATATGGCGAGGCTGACTTTCGACGGCGAGCACATCGCCGACATGACGACGCGCGCGCCGGACCAGCGCATTAAGCTGTTCTTTCCCATGGATGACGGGACGCCGCCCGCAATTCCCAATCGTCCTGACTGGTACGAAATCTACAAATCCATCCCACCTGCCGAGCGCGCGCCGATGCGGACCTATACGATCCGCTCGCTCGACGCCGACGCACGGGAACTGGTCGTCGATTTCGTCATGCATGGCGACAACGGCCCGGCCTCGCGCTGGGCCATGTATGCCGAGCCGGGCGATCGCATCCAGATCTCCGCGCCGAACCGGCGTTTCGATGGCGTGATCGGAGGCTTCGACTGGGAGCCGCCTGCAGGGCTCTCGCAGCTTCTGCTGATTGCAGACGAGACCGCGTTGCCGGCCGCCGCCGGAATCCTGGAAGAGATTGCCGGCTGGAAAGCCAAGCCCGCGACACAGGCCTTCATCGAGGTGCCGAGTGAAGCCGATGTGATCGATCTGCCGCGATGGGACGGGCTGCGTTTGACGTGGCTACCACGCGGGCAGCACGATCACGCTTTCGGCGCGCAGATGGTTGCGGCGGCGGAAGCCGCCGAGATACCGGCATCCGTGCTTGGTGCAGGTGCGATGGAGCTCGAAGCAGTCGATGTCGATCACGATATCCTCTGGGATCGTGCCGAAACTATCGACAATGCTTTCTACGGCTGGATTGCCGGCGAAACCGCCGCTGTCAGCCGCATCCGAACGCTCTTCATCAAGGAGAAGCGTATCGACCGTCGGCATCTGACCATGATGGGCTACTGGCGGCACGGGAAGGTCCGTGCTTAGGCCGCCGGCAATCGCAAATTTCTGCGGGATCGTGCTATGCGCGGTCACCCCATCGTCGCGCACGCGTCGCGCTGAGCTTCTGCAGCTTTGCGCCCGTATCGGCTACTCGCCGCCTGTTTGGCCTGCCTGAGACTCCATCTGTTTCACGCACAAGGACAAGCAAAATGACCTATCAGAATTTCTCCCGGGCACAGCTTCAGGCGATCGATTCCGCGCATCACCTCCATCCCTTCACAGACCACAAGGAACTCCGTGGCGCAGGTGCGCGCATGATTACGCGGGCCGAAGGGCCATTCATCTATGACAGCGAAGGCACGCAGATCCTCGATGGAATGGCAGGCCTGTGGTGCGTCAATGTCGGATATGGCCGCGAGGAACTCGCCAAGGCTGCCTACGACCAGATGAAGGAACTACCCTTCTACAACTCGTTCTTCCGTTGCACCACGCCGACGCCTGTGCTGCTTGCGGCGAAGCTCGCCGAACTCGCTCCCGCCAATGTCAATCAGGTCTTTTACGGATCGTCCGGTTCGGAGGCCAACGACACGGCGCTGCGGCTGGTGCGGCACTATTGGGCACTGGAAGGAAAGCCGACGAAGCGCATCGTGATCTCGCGCAAATCGGCCTATCACGGCTCGTCCATTGCCGGTGCATCGCTGGGCGGCATGGATGGCATGCACAGCCAGCTCTATGGCGCGGTGCCCGACATCGTTCATGTCATGCCGCCATATTCCTTCGAACTGGCCTTACCGGGCGAAAGCGATCACGATTTCGGGCTCAGGGCTGCGCGTGCCGTCGAGCAGGCAATCCTCGATGCGGGTGCGGAGAATGTCGCGGCCTTCATCGGCGAGCCAATTCTCGGGGCAGGGGGTGTGAAGATTCCGCCGGCAAGCTACTGGCCAGAAATTCAGCGAATCTGCGACAAATACGATGTGCTTCTGATGATCGACGAGGTCATCACCGGCTATGGCCGCACCGGTGCCTGGTTCGCCTCCGAAACCTATGGGATCAAGGCCGACACCATCACGACCGCAAAGGCGCTGACCTCGGGCTATCAACCTTTGTCAGCGCTTCTGGTGGGCGACCGCATCGCCTCGACCCTGGTCGACAAGGGTGGAGAATTTTACCACGGCTACACCTATTCCGGACACCCAGTCGCATGCGCTGTCGCACTCAAGAACCTCGAAATCATAGACCGTGAAGGCCTGATCGACCGGGTGAAGAACGACACCGGTCCCTATTTCGCCGCAGCACTTGCCGAGCGTATCGGCACGCATGATCTGATCGGCGAGACCCGCGCGATCGGCCTGATGGGTGCGATCGAAATCGTCAAGGACAGGGGTACGCGCGAGCGCTTTGCCGGCGGCGCGTCCGGCGACAAGATTCGCGATCTGTCCATAGCAAACGGCTTCATGGTGCGCTCTGTCGGCGACACCATCATCATGGCACCGCCGCTGATCTGGACACGGGAGCATGTCGACATGGCCTGTGATCGCCTGGCCAAAGCGCTGGACAGCGCCGAGGCAGATCTGCGCCGCGCAGGCTGAAATCGCGCTTTGAAAGATCAAAGGTGCCGGAGATGTCTCCGGCACCTTTCGTCTCAGTCCGCTCCGAGCGCGCTGCGGATGGCGCGCATCGCTGCCAACAATTCCAGCGAACGATCCGGGCTGGAATGCTCCGGCCAGGTGGAGAGCTTCACCACTGCGAAATCCGAATCCGGATCGATATAGATCGACTGCCCGAAGACGCCACGCGCCCACATGGCACGACGCTTGGTGTCCTCGATCCAGAATTTGTTGGAATAGGCCCCGCCCGGAAGAACCGTGCGATAGATGCCCTGATAGAGATCGCCGTTGCCGTTGCGTGTCGCCTCGATCCAGGCCGCCGGCACAATCTGCCTCCCGTCGCGCGCACCGCCGTCAAGCAGCAACTGCGCGAAACGGCCATAGTCACGCAGCGTTGCGCAAAGCCCACCGTCGGCAAGTGCTGCGCCACCGTCATCGACGGTGATATAGGCGTCTTCCGCCGCACCCATCGGTGACCAGAGTTCGCGGCTGATGAGTTCGGCGAGCGAAGTCGCCGTGGCACGTTCCAGGACGAAGCCGAGGATGTCCGTTTCAATGGACCGGTATTTGAACAGCGCACCGTGCTCTCGTTCCTTTTCGTCAAGCGACAGGATGAGGTGCCACATGGTGCGCGGCCAGTCCGTCCGTTCATAGACGGCCCAGCCGCAGGCCTGACCTATCTTCTGCATATGCGAGCCGGGTGTCGTATAGGATTCGTCGAAGACGACACCGCTCGTCATGTCGAGGATGTGCTGGACCGTCGCGCCCTTGTAGCCAGTGGCTGCAAGCTCGGGCAGATATTCAGTGAGCGGCGCGTTCACATCGATCACGCCGCGGCCTGCAAGAATGCCCGTCACGATGCCGGTAATGGATTTGGTGACCGACATAGCGAGGTGCTGGCCATGCGGCTTCATGCCATTCCGATACTCCTCCGCGATGATCTTCCCCCTATGCAGGACGAGGAAGCCGTCGGTGAAGGAGCCGTCGAGGAACTGTGCGACGCTGCGCTTTTCGCCGCCGATGTCGAAGGTGATCGCGCCGAGATCCTGTGTCGCAGCGGGCAGTGCGCGCACCGGTCCGGGGCCTCGCCATATCTGTGCGGTCGCGGTCATTTCCCGAATGTGCTGGAAGGTCCAGCGATGGTGAGGCGGATTATCCCAGGTGTCGCGCGGAATGATCGGCGCGCCAGGGTTCGACGGGTCGCGCGGGTTCAGCGGCTGGTCGAGCATTTGTTCGTTCCTCGAATGATTGTCTGCGTAAATAAGTGGCTTTATCTGATATCAAATCAGGCAGTTTTGAAAGCCTTGTCTTTCGATTTTTGTCGGAATTATCGTTCCAGTACAAGCGCTATGGTAAAAATCGGCTACATAAGCAGCTTTGATATTGCGCGATCTGCGATCGCAATATAACCATTGGAGGATTGTTGTTCCGGCGATGAAGGATATGAGACACATATGAGTGCCAGCGGCTTCAAGCGTTCCGACATCAACCTGACCAACTGGCGTGAAAGGCCCTATTCGACCTGGACTTTCCAGAGCGTGGCGGAATTTGTCCCTTCGGCTCAGATAAGAAGCGCACGTCTGGAAGAGGCAGCCACGCTACCGCTGGGCAAGTTCGCCGATGTGAAAGTGACAAATGTCGACGGAACGGAGCTCGCTCTTCACGATTTCCTGAGCGACAGCAACAGCGACTCCCTGGTTATCATGCGTGGCGGCGAAGTCATCGCCGAGTGGCACGCGCCGCACACAGACCCTTTGCGGCCTCATATCGTCTTTTCGATCTCCAAATCCTTCACCGGGCTGCTGGCAGGCATACTCGAAGCCGAAGGAAAGCTCTCCTTCGACGATCTCGTTACGAAGTACATCCCTGATGCCGCTGGTTCAGCTTATGACGATCTGACCGTGCATGACCTGTTCAACATGACGGTCGCTATCGATTTCGAGGAAATATATCTCGACAAGAACGGCGATTTCGATCGCTATCGTCGCGCCATGCTGTGGAACCCGGAACGCGCCGACGATCCGACGCCGACGCTTCGCCAGCTCATGTGCTCCTTGCCGCGCGCGTCGCATCCACATGGAACGAAGCACGCCTACCGTTCGCCCAATGCGGACATGGCGGGTCTTGTCGTGGAAGCTGCTTCAGGCCAGCGCTATGCCGAGTTTCTGAGCAATGCGCTGTGGCAGCCAATGGGCGCGCATACGGACGCGTTCATCACCGTCGATCGCGCCGGCAATCCACGCTCGTCAGGCGGCATCTCGGTCACAGCGCGAGACCTTGCGCGGCTTGGCGATCTCGTGCGCGAGGGCGGAAAGGGCATCGTGCCGGCAGCCTTTGTCGAGAAACTGTGGGCGGGCGGTGATCGCAAGGTCTGGTCGCAGGGCGACCAGCGACTGCTTTATCCCGGCGGGAGCTACCACGCCTATTGGTATGAAACCGGCACGGGCGCACTCGCAGGCATGGGTATCTTTGGGCAGTGCGTCTGGATCGACCGGACGTCGGAAACGGTCATCGTTCGACAGTCCTCGGAGACCACCCCCATCGATGACAAACTCGATCAGTGCGTCATAGCAATGATGAAAACAATATCGGCGACATAACCCGGCACGGGCTCTTCAGCTCCGCGGCTAAAAGCAAAGACCACCGGGAGAAACAAATTTGGGCGAACTCCGCACGCTCCATCACAAAGAGAAATGCGGAAGGAACACTCGGAGAAAAAACGATGAGATCAAGACTGTTATCAGCCCTGCTGGGCGCAGCAATGCTTGCCTGTGGGGCTGCCTATGCACAGGCCCCACAGAAGGGCGGCACGCTCAACATCGTGCTCGGCGCCGACATCCGCAGCCTGGACGCAAGCAAAACCGACAACAATACGGACTCGGTCCTTTACCACATCTACGATCCGCTGGTTGCCTTCAAGAACGACCTGACCGCCGGTCCCGCGCTTGCGGATAGCTGGGAGGTGTCGGCAGACGGCAGGACCTATACGTTCAAGTTGAAGCAGGGTGTGACCTATCACAATGGCGACAAGGTCGTTGCCAGCGACTTCAAGTGGCTCTGGGAACGCCGCATGGCCTCAAAGGAAGGCACCGACGCACCCTGGCTCTGCATCCCGACCTTCGATGGTTCGCGCGGCCTGAAAGTCGCGAGCGTCGAAGCGCCGGACGACGGAACGCTGGTCATGACTCTAGACGCGCCGAGCACCCTGTTCCTGGTGCGTCTCGCCGACCCGATCTGCAACATCTGGATCGCCAGCCCGAAAAATGTCGGGGCTGACGGCAAGTGGGTCGCTGGTTCGGCAATCGGCAGCGGCCCGTTCCAGCTCAAGGAATGGAAGAACGAGCAATATATCTCGCTCGCCCGTTTTGATGGCTATGTGCCAAGCAAAGGCAAGCGGGACGGCCAGAGTGGCGACCGCACGGCGTTCGTCGACGAGGCGCGTTTCATGATCATCCCTGACAAGACGGCAGCTGAGACTGCCCTTTTTGCCGGTCAGGTCGATGTCGTCTCGACCATCCAACCGTCGCGCATGGAAGACCTCAAGGCCAACGGCGCCACTATCCTTTCATCGCCGGGTCTGTCGCTGACGGCAATGCTGATCCAGACCAACGATCCGCTGCTGTCCAATGTGAAGATGCGTCAGGCCATCGCCCATGCGCTGGACTTCAAGCAGATCGCCACGGCGCAGACTGCCGGAATGTCGGAATTCAACCCGTCCGGCGTGCCGCAATCGAGCGCCTATTTCGATCAGTCCTTCGTCGACAGCTGGCCTGCCTATGATCTCGAAAAGACCAGGCAACTGCTCGAGGAGGCAGGTTACAAAGGTGAGCCGATCAAGCTTCAGACCAACAAGCGTTACATCGGCATGTATGACAACGCCGTCGTCATCCAGGCGATGCTGACTGCCGCCGGTATCAATGTCGAACTCGAAGTGCTTGATTGGGCGGCTCAGCTCGACAACTTCTTTGCCGGCAAATTCCAGATGCAGTCCTTCGGCTACTCGTCGCGTCCCGATCCGATGGTGATCTACGGCATGTTCACCGGCGACAAGGCCGAGACACCAAACTATCAATTCGGCGATCCGAAGGCGCTGGAACTCTACCTCAAGGCGGTCGACACAGCCGATTTCGATGCGCGCAAAGCCGTGCTGAAGGATCTGCAGAACCTGATGGCCGAAGAGGTGCCGATGCTGGGTCTCTATTACTTCCCTGTCATTGAGGCCGTTTCCACCAAGACCACAGGCTACGAATCCTGGCCGCTCGACCGTCCCCGCGCATGGGGCGTTTCCAAGACCCAATAGATAGTGCTCCCAAGACGCATTTTCTCGACCCGGGGTATTTTGCCCCGGGTTTTTCTTTGCCTGTCGCATCTTGCTCGGAAGTGCGGGTCGCTCAGGCGTCCCTGCACAGATTGTTCTCAACCAGGAGCGGAACGAACACCGTCCGAGCGCAAGCTCGACACCGCACTGTTCCGCCTGCTTCAATAGATATCGGGTTCCGGCACGGCTTTGCCGAATTGCGTTTCGAGGAAATCGAAATCGCAGCCCTTGTCTGCCTGGGTGATATGCCCGGCGGAAAGCCAGCCGAAGCCACGTTCATAGCGCGGCGGCGGAGCTTTCCACTCTGCACGGCGTGAGGCCAGTTCGTCATCCGACACATTCAGGTGGATGGTTCTTTCGGAGACGTCGATGCTGATCGTGTCGCCGGTTCGCACGAGCGCCAGCGGCCCGCCGATATAGGCTTCCGGCGCGACGTGGAGGATGCAGGCGCCGTAGCTGGTTCCCGACATGCGGGCATCCGAGATGCGCAGCATGTCACGCACGCCCTGCTTCACCAGCTTCTTCGGGATCGGCAGCATGCCCCATTCGGGCATGCCGGGTCCGCCCTGCGGGCCGGCATTGCGCAGAATGATGATGTCGTCGACGGTCACGTCGAGGTCGTCGCGCTCGATCTCCTTCTTCATTTCCGGGTAGCTGTCGAAGACAAGGGCACGGCCCGTATGCTTCAGGAACCGCTGCTCCGATGCCGCCGGCTTCATGACGCAGCCATCGGGGGCCAGGTTGCCGCGCAGCACGACGGTGGCGCCTTCCTTGTAGACGGGATTGTCGAGCGGCCGGATGACGTCGTCCTCATAGACGCCGCCGCGCGCTGCGATCTCACCCATGGTTTCGCCGCCGACATTCACCGGCTCCGGGTGCAGCACGCCGCTCAGGCGGCTGTAGACACCCATGATCCCGCCGGCATAGTAGAAATCCTCCATCAGGTAGGTTTTTCCGGACGGCCGGATATTGGCGATGACCGGAACCTTGCGCGAGATCGCGTCGATGTCGTCGAGCGTCATGTCGACATTGGCGCGGCGCGCCATGGCAAGCGCGTGGACGATGGCGTTGGTGGAGCCGCCGATCGCCATCTGCACCATCAGTGCATTCTCGAAAGCCGCCTTCGTCATGATCTTGTCCGGCGTGACGTCTTCCCAGACCATCTCGACGATGCGCCGCCCCGATTGCGATGCCATACGGGCATGGTTGGCGTCGGCGGCGGGAATGGAGCTTGCGCCCGGAAGCGAGAGACCCAGCGCCTCGGCAAACGCGGTCATCGTGCTCGCCGTGCCCATGGTCATGCAATGACCGGGCGAACGCGCGATGCCGTTCTCGATCTCGGCCCAGTCGCGATCGGTGATGACGCCGGCGCGCCGGTCGTCCCAGTATTTCCAGGTGTCGGAACCGGAACCCAGCGTCTGCCCGCGCCAGTTTCCGCGCAGCATCGGCCCGGCCGGAACATAGATCATCGGCAGGCCGGCAGAGACGCCGCCCATGATCAGGGCCGGCGTGGTCTTGTCGCAGCCGCCGAGCAGCACGACGCCGTCGATGGGATGGCTGCGGATCAGTTCCTCGCACTCCATGGCGAGGAGGTTGCGGTAGAGCATGGTGGTCGGCTTGACGAAGGGCTCCGACAGGCTGAGCGCCGGCAACTCGATGGGAAGGCCGCCCGCCTGTTCGATGCCCTTGCGGATCCATTTCACCCGTTCGGGGAAGTGCGAATGGCACGGGTTTATCTCCGACCATGTGTTGATGATCGCGATGACCGGCTTCTGGTCCCAGTCCTGGGCATCGAAACCCATCTGGCGCATGCGCGACCTGTGGCCAAAGGCTCGCAGATCGTCGACGCCCAGCCAGCGATAGCTGCGCAGCGTCTTTGGGTCACGCCTGCCCGTCATGATTTCCTCCCTGAAATCTGATATTTCACAGCTTGATATATCAAATTTCAACTGATAGAAGTCAAGTCGTTTTCGGGGCCAGCGGGGAGGCAAAAAGCGTGAGCATCGTAAGGCGGCTCGAGCCTATCCATCTGAAAAGCCTGCGTGATCACGTTCACGATACGCTGCGCGAGGCGATCATATCCGGGCGTTTCCGCACCGACGAAAAGCTCAACGAGCGCCAGCTCGCTGCCGAGCTGGGCATCAGCACAACGCCGCTGAAGGAGGCGCTGCGCCAGCTCGAGACAGAGGGGCTGGTCCGTACCGAGGCCCGCCGCGGCAGCTACGTCACCTTCAATGCACGCCAGGCCGAGGAAATGATGCTTGCCCGCGCTGCCCTCGAAAGCGTGATGGCGCAGCAGGCCGCAAGGCACGCGACGGACGCACAGATCGCCTTGATGAAGACGCATATCGAGCAGATGCGCGCAGCCCTGCAGGAGGCCGATATCGCCCGCCTGATCGAGTTGAACGAGTATTTCCACGACACCATCCACGATGCGTCGAGCTGCGAATATCTGCGCCGGTTGCAGAACGGCCAGCGCATGTATGATCACGCCGCGCGCGTGACCGTGCTGGCTGACGAGACCGAGCGGGTGCGCTCCTTTGCCGAGCATGAGGCGATCATGCTGGCCATCGCCGAACGCAATGAAGACGAAGCCGAACGCCTCATGCGCGAACACGTCATGCTCGCCGGCGAGAAGCATCTGATCACTGTCTTCAGCTATACCCCTGCGGAGAAACGCAAATGAACCTAAGTGAATACCGTCGGGCGCTGCAGGGCATCTCCGGCGTTCATGTGACGGCCTACGACACAGCCGGTGAGATCGATCAGGCGCTGACGAGCCGCATCGTCGCCAACATTGCGGCTGCCGGCATTCACAACATCGTCTCGGGCGGCAACACGGGCGAGTTCTACAGCCTGACCTTCGATGAAGTGGTGCGGCTTCAGGCCACTGCCATCCAGGCAGTGGATGGAAAGGCAGCTGTGACTGCTGCAGCGGGCCGCTCCATTCGTGAGGCCATCGCCACCGCATCGCTGGCCAAGAAGGCGGGAGCCGATGGCGTGATGGTTCACCATCCGCTCGACCCCTTCGCAGCCCCCCACGCGCAGGCGAATTACTTCATCTCGATTGCCGAGGCCATCGATCTGCCGGTCGTCGCCTATGTGCGCTCTGACGCCATCCCGCTTGCCGACCTCGTCCGCATGGCGACGCATGAGAACATCGCCGGCGTCAAGTTCGCGTCCGGAAACACCCAGCTGTTCTCCGAGTGCGTGCGCGCGACCGAGGGCACTGAGGCGATCTGGATTTGTGGATTGGCCGAAGGATGGGCAGCACCTTTTTATGCGCTCGGCGGCCGTGGCTTCACCTCGGGTCTGGTCAATGTCGATCCCTATCGTTCACTGGCCATCTGGCGCGCGCTCGAGGCGGGCGATTATCCGATGGCGCGGGCGCTCGTGGCCACCATCGCCGAATTCGAGAAGCTCAGGACCAAATACAACAATGGCGCCAACGTCACGGTGGTGAAGGAAGCGCTGCAAATCCGGAATTTCCCGGTCGGTCAGGTACGCCTGCCGGGGCTTGTCGCTCTCGATCCTGCCGATCGATCGCATCTCACGGCGATCCTTGCCGGCTGGGAGGAGCGGAAGGCATCCTGAAGCATAAGTACCAGGAGGAGAGCCGGCGGAAGGGAGGACTTTCGTCGGATTTTGAACAACGAAACTGTGGAGGAACACATGAAATTCCCGATCTCACGGCGTCATTTTCTCGGTGGCGCCGCCACCGTTGCCGGCATGTCCGTATTGGGCAAAGGCGCTTTTGCGCAGGGCCTCAAGCTGCCGTCGTCTCCCGTCACCCTCAACATCATCGATGCCGCCGGCAATCTGGCGCTGACCCAGCCGATCTTCGACAATTACCTGGCCAAGCATCCCGAACTGGTGTCGACCATCATCTTCAACAAGGCGCCGTCGCCGGAACTGCCGGGCAAGATCAAGGCGCAGCAGCGTGCCAACCGCGTCGACATCGACATGGTCATCATCGGCCCGGACGCGCTTTCAGCCGGGCTTGCCGACGACATCTGGGTCGACATCGGCTCGATGACCGATACCGGCCTTCCCGATTTCAAGGAAATCTATCAGGAGCCGGCCTATCGCATGCAGGGCCTGTCGAAGGGCAGGGGCGTTACCGTCACCTACTATCCGTCCGGCCCACTGATCTCCTATATGCCGGAAAAGGTGAAGACGGCTCCGACCACGGCTGAAGAACTCCTGGCCTGGACCAAGGAGAACCCTCAGAAATTCATCTATGCGCGCCCGGCCAATTCCGGCCCGGGACGCACCTTCCTGATGGGCCTGCCTTATCTGCTTGGCGACAAGGACCCCACGGACCCGACGAATGGCTGGGAAAAGACCTGGGCCTATCTGAAGGAAATGCACAAGAACATCGAATACTACCCGGCAGGCACCGGTGCGCTGATGAAGGAATTCGGCGAAGGCACCCGCGACATGACCGTCACCACGACGGGATGGGACATCAATCCCCGCGCGCTCGGCGTGGTGCCGAAGGAGGCCAAGGTCGGCATGCTGAAAGGCTTCCACTGGGTCTGCGATGCTCACTACCTTAGCATTCCCAAGGGCGTGTCCGACGAAAAGATCGCGGTCATGCTCGACCTGATCAAGTTCGCGCTGCAGCCCGAGCAGCAGGCCTACACCTATGACAAGGGCTATTTCTATCCCGGCCCGGCGGTGAAGGATGTGACGCTCGAGATGGCGCCGAAGGAAAGCCAGGACGTTATTGCCGAATACGGACGTCCCGAATATGCGGACTGGATCGCCAACAATCCGATCGAACTGCCGCTCGAACCGGCAGCACTCGTGGCCGCCTTCCGTCGTTGGGACGAGGAAGTTGCCGCAGGCTGACGGCGCTTTCCCCACCCGACCGATAAACAGCATCGATAGGCGGTCCGCTCGCGCGGGCCGTCCGACGGGATAACCATCATGCAGCTTGCATCACACCCTTTCAAAGAGCTTCGCCTGGACAGGATGAGCCGGACTTTTGGCGCGTTCAATGCGCTGCACGACGTCTCGCTCTCCATTCGCAAGGGCGAGTTCATCGCGCTCCTTGGGCCTTCGGGCTGCGGCAAGTCGACCGCGTTGAACTGCATTGCCGGCCTGCTCGCCACGACTGATGGCGGCATCTACATCGACGAAAAGCGCATCGACCAGCTCAAGCCCGAGGATCGCGGCTTCGGCATGGTGTTCCAGAACTATGCGCTGTTTCCGCATATGACGGTCAACCAGAATGTCGGCTTTGGCTTGAGGATGCGCAACGTTCCCAAGGCCGAGATCGCGCAGAAGGTGGAGAACGCTCTGGCGCTGGTCCGGCTGCAGGGGCAGGGGCACAAGCTTCCCGGTCAGCTTTCGGGCGGCCAGCAGCAGCGCGTCGCCATCGCGCGCGCCATCGTCATCGAGCCGCCACTGGTGCTCATGGATGAGCCGCTGTCCAATCTCGACGCCAAGCTGCGGCTGGAAATGCGTACCGAAATCCGGCGCATCCACAATCAGCTGGGTGCAACCACCATCTATGTAACGCACGATCAGGATGAAGCGCTTTCGCTGGCCGACCGGGTGGTCGTGCTGCGCGAAGGCAGCATCCGTCAGGTCGGCGTGCCGCACGAGCTTTATGAAAAGCCGGCCCATATCGACGTTGCTGAGTTCATGGGCTTCCGCAACCATATGCCGGGAAAGGTAACGGGCCGCACAGGCGACCGCGTCACGCTTTCGGTCGCCGGTTCGACGATCGCCGGCATGGCGAGCGAGGACGTGAAACCGGGCGACGATGCGATCCTGATGGCGCGCGGCGATGACATCGCGGCTGCGAAAGCCGGCCCGCAGACATTGGCCGCCACCGTCGAGACCATCGAATATCGCGGCCGCGAATTCGTTGGCACGGCGCGCACGGCGGACGGTCTCGAACTCATTTTCCATTCGCCGACATTGACCGAGATCGGCAGCCGCATTTCGCTTTCGGTGAACGCCGACCGCGCGCTGGTCTTTGCGGCGTGAGACGGCCATGACCGACCCCGACCGCCACAAAAATTCGCTCCGGCAGCGCCTTGCCTTGCATGGCATCGACGGTGTCACGCTCATGCTGCTGCCGGCCCTGCTGTTCGTCCTGGGGGTGTTTGTCTATCCCTTCCTCTATGGGCTCGTACTGTCGTTCCAGCCGCTGGAAGGCGGTGGCGCGCTCGCCAACTACAAAAAATTCTTCTCCGATCCGTTCCTCTACAACACCATCGCCGCCACGCTGCGGCTCGCCGTGCCGGTGTCGATAATAGGCCTGATCTTCGCCATACCGATCGCGCTGCGTGTCAGGCTTTTGCAGCGGCAAAGGTTGCTCACCACCATCCTCGTGTTGCCGGTGACGCTCGGCACCGTTCTGGTGGCCGAAGGGTTGCTCAACTACCTCGGTCCGCAGGGCTGGTTCAGCCGGACGCTGATGTTCATCGGCATGGTCGACAGCCCGCTGAAGCTCACCAACAATTACTGGGGCGTCTTCGTCTCGCTAGTCATCACGGTGTTCCCGTTCACCTTCCTGCTGACGCTGTCCTACATCACCGGCATCGATCCGGCTCTGGAACAGGCAGCCGCTACCCATGGTGCAAGCAGCTGGCAGCGTTTCCGGCATGTCATGCTGCCGCTTCTGGTGCCGGGGCTGGCGGTCGCCTTCTGCCTGACTTTCGTGCAGGCGTTTGCCGTCTTTCCCTCGGCGGTGCTGCTGGGTGCGCCTTCCGGCCCGACGCGCGTGATCTCAATCGCAGCCGCACAGGCAGCCTTCGAGCAGTATGACGACTCGATGGCCTCCTCCATCGCAATGATCATGGCCGCCGTCCAGCTTCTTGTGGTGCTTGGCGTTCTAGCGATCCGAAACATGTTCTATCGCGGTTCGACCGCCGGCGGAAAAGGGTAGGGCTGATGATCCGCGATACATCCCTTGGCGCGAAGCTTTGGATCACTGCCGTCTGGGCAGTGGTCGGCTTCTTCGTCATCAACGTCCTGGCGATGATCGCCACCGTCATCCTGTCGTCGGTCGGCACGCGCTGGCTGGGCACATGGCTGCCCGAGGCCTTCACCACGCGCTGGTATCTGGCCGCCTGGCAAGAGTTTCAGCTCAGCCACGTCCTTCTGGTGACGTTCCAGATCGTCTTCATGGTGGTGATCCTGTCGGGACTGCTGGGCGTCACGGCGGCCTACGCCATCGCGCGGCGCAATTTTCCGGGCAAGAGGCTGGTGATGTTCATCTTCCTGCTGCCGCTTCTGGTGCCGCCCATCACCTTCGGCATTCCGCTTGCCACCGTGCTCTACAAATTCGGCGTCGGCGGCACCTTCTGGGGCGTTGTGCTGGCCAATCTCGTGCCCACCGTGCCGTTCGTCATCCTGGTGATGATCCCCTTCATCGAGCAGATCGACCCCAAGGTGGAGGCCGCCGCGCGCGTCTTCGGCGCAGGAACTTTCCGGCTGTTCATTCATGTGCTGTTGCCGATGCTTCTGCCCGGCATTCTCGCCTCGCTGCTTCTGGTGCTGGTGCGCACCGTGGCGATGTTCGAGCTGACCTTCCTGACGGCTGGCCCGACGAGCCAGACGCTGGTGGTCGCGCTCTACTATTCCGTCTTCGCAGCCGGCGTGCGCGCCGTTCAGTCGATCGACGCCATGGCGGTGATCTACATGGTGACCACGCTGGTCTGGCTGCTCGTGGCGCTACGCTTCGTCAACCCGACGCAGATCGTCGCTCGGCCCAAGCAGATATCGCATTGAACAAAGCCCGGCGCATGGCGCCGGGTATTCCTTTCGCAGGCATACCGACATGAAAATCACAGCGATCGAAACCGTCCAGCTTCCACACCTGAACAATATATTGTGGGTGCTGGTTCACACCGACGAAGGCATCACCGGTCTCGGCGAGACCTTTCGCGGCACCAATGCCGTTGCCGCCTATCTGCATTCCGACGTCGCCAACCTGCTCGTCGGCGCCAATCCGCTGGAGATCGACCGCATCTCCAAGCTGCTGACCGAACCCTATGTCGGGTTCCGCTCCTCGGGCGTGGAGATACGGGCGGCGTCGGCAATAGACATCGCGCTGTGGGATATCTTCGGCAAGGTCACCAACCAGCCGATCCACCAGCTTCTGGGCGGCCTGTCGCGGCAGTCGATCCGCACCTACAACACCTGCGCCGGCTACACCTACAACAAGCAGGGCGCACGCCGCTACGTCGGCGACAACGACGTCACCGAGGGGCCATACGAAGACCAGATCGCCTTTCACAAGGATGCCGGAGCGCTGGCCGAAAGCCTGCTTTCGGAAGGCATTACCTCGATGAAGATCTGGCCGCTCGATCCCTATGCGGTGGCGAGCGGCGGCAACTTCATCCACCGCAGCGATCTCGACAAGGGGCTCAACGCCTTCCGCCAGATCCGCGACGCCGTCGGCGACAGGATGGAGGTGATGGTCGAGATGCACTCGATGTGGGACCTGCCGTCGGCGCTGGCGATAGCCCGCGAGCTGAAGCAGTTCCGCCCCTTCTGGCTGGAAGACCCGATGAAGATGCAGGACCCGGCAGCGTTGGCGACATTTGCCGAGCGCTCCGGCGTGCCGGTCTGTGCCAGTGAGACGCTGGCCACGCGCTCGCAGTACCTCGAGGTGCTGCGGCAGCAGGCGGTCGACTATGTCATGCTCGATATTTCCTGGTGCGGCGGATTGAGCGAAGCCAAGAAGATCGCCACGCTGGCCGAGACCTTTCAGCGGCCGGTCGCCCCGCACGATTGCACCGGGCCGGTGGTCTTCGCCGCCTCCATCCACCTCTCGCTGAACGTGCCGAACGCCGTGTTCCAGGAATCGGTTCGCGCCTACTACACCTCCTGGTATCGCGATCTCGTCACCGTCATGCCGCGTATCGAAAACGGCCTGATCTATCCCTTCGCGGGCGCCGGACTGGGGCTGGAACTAAGCGAATTCGTGCTCAAGCACAAGGACGTGATCCGTCGCAAGACGGACGCGAAGCAAGCCTGATGCAATTCGAATGTATCGCCGACATCCGCGGTTCGCTGACGGAAAGCCCGGTCTGGGACGACCGGCGCGGCATGCTGTTCTGCTGTGATATTCTCGACCGCATGGTCTATGAAATCGACCTGGAAAAGGGCGTGTCGCGGCAATGGCATTTCGAGGCCGAAGTCGCCTCGCTCGGCCTTTGCGAAAGCGGCAGGCTGGTGATTGCGCTGGCGCGAGAGGTGATCCTTTTCGATCCCGAAACCGGCAACCGGGAAGTGCTTTGCGCACCCGGCCCCGAGCCAGAAACCAACCGGCTCAACGACGGCAAGGTCGGACCGGACGGCTGTTTCTGGGTCGGCAGCATGGACGACCGACCGCAAAAGGAAGCGGTGGGCCGCCTCTATAGGATCGATGCCGAAGGCAACCATGCGGTCATGGCGGAGGGGTTCAAGGTCTCCAACGGGCTTGCCTGGTCGCCCGATGGCTGCACACTTTATCATTCCGACTCCCGCGGCCCTTCCATCGACCGCTACGATTTCGACCCCGGCACCGGCGCGCTCGGCAAGCGGCAGCGCTTTGCCGATCTCGACGAGGCAACGGGCCGGCCCGATGGCGGTGCCTGCGATGCGGAGGGCTGCTACTGGAGCGCCGGCGTTTCCGCCGGCATGCTTAACCGCTTCGACCGTGACGGAAACATCGTCGAGCGCCATGCGGTGCCCGGTCCGGCCCCGACCATGCCATGCTTCTGCGGCCCGGACCTAAGGATGCTGGCCATCACCTCCCATCGCGCGGTCGACCCGCAATTGTTGGACCGGTTTCCCCAATCTGGCAGTGTGTTCGCGGCCCGCTCTGCGGTTGCCGGCACGCCGGTGTTCCGCATGAAAGGCGTCTGAAATGACAGACAATGCGCAGAAGAACGTCCTGCTGACCGGCGCTTCCGGTGCGCTCGGCCGCATGCTGGCCCCGCGGCTGGCCGCTGCCGGCTATGCCTTGCGCCTTTCCGACATCGTACCGTTCCCGGATCCGGTGCCGCAGGGCGCTACTTTCGTGCAGGCTGACCTGTCCGATGCCCAAGCCGTCGCCGGTATCATGGACGGGATCGGCTGTGTCCTGCATTTCGGCGGTGTCAGCTTGGAAAAGCCGTTCGACGAGATTCTGGCCGCCAACATCGTCGGCATCACCAATCTGTTCGAAGCCGCGCGTCGGCAGAAGGCGCGCGTCGTCTTCGCCAGCTCCAACCACACGATCGGCTTTTATGAACGCGGAACGATGCTGGACACCGACATGCCTTATCGGCCCGACGGCTATTACGGCCTGTCGAAGGCCTATGGCGAACTCCTCGGCAGGATGTTTTTCGACAAGCATGGCGTGGAAAGCGTGCATATCCGCATCGGTTCATGCCTTCCGGAGCCGGTCGAGGCGCGCAACCTCTCGACCTGGCTTTCCCACGACGATCTCTTTCGTTTCGTCTGCTCTGCCGTCGATGCTCCCGTGACGGGTCATGCCATCGTCTGGGGAGCGTCTGCCAACACGTGCTCTTGGTGGGAAGCCGACGACCGCGAACGCATCGGCTATGCACCGCAGGACAATGCCGAGGATTTCGCCGAAAAAATCGCCTCCATTCGAACCGACGATGCGATCACCGAGCGTTATCAGGGCGGCGTGTTTTGCGCGCAGGGTTTCTCACGGGATACGCCATGAGTTCCGTCGACCTCGATCCGGTCCTGCTGCGGTACGGCGACTATGCCCTCGCCATGGATGTCGCGCTCGGCTCCTCGCTGCTTTCACTCGACTGGACCGCACCGGACGGACGTTCCCATGCTCTGCTCGTGCCTTCAGTTGCAGACGGCGTTCCGTTCAAGGCCGGCTGCTTCGTCATGGCCCCCTTCGCGAACCGCATCGCAGACGGTTCGTTCTCTTTCGACGGGCGCACCATCCGCTTTCCGCTCAACCGACCCGCCGAAAACAATGCAATTCACGGCTTGTCTCGAGACCGTAAGTGGACGTTTACGGAAAGAACGGCCTCCCGCCTGTCGACGCGCGACGAATGCCGCGATGCCGCTTCGGGCTATGACTACGACCTGACGCAGACTGTCGAGATCGATACCGAGGGCGTGGGCTTTTCGCTGGTCATCACCAATCGCAGTGCGAAAAGGCTTCCGTTCGGACTCGGCTACCACCCGTGGTTCACGCGGACGCCGAAGGCGAGGCTGAGCTTTCACGCCGACACGAGCTTTACGCGCAGCGCGCGTGGGCTGCCGGAAGCTGCCTGCGATTCAGCTGGGATATGCGACTTCTCCGTGCCGGTAGCGCTTGGTTCGTTGGGCTGGCTGGACGCGCATTTTGCAAACTGGTCGCCCAGAACGGCTGTGCTGGATTTGCCCGAAATGGCCGTCAGGATCACGCTGTCGGCATCTGGTTGCCTCGGCAATCTGCAGGTCTTTGCGCCGGACGATCGCGCGGTGGTCTGCATCGAGCCGGTCAGCCATGTTCCGAATGTCTGCAACACACCGGCCTTTGCCCGGTTCGGCGATCTGACCGTGCTCGAAGCTGGAGAGAGCCTCTCGGGATCGATGCGGATCGCTGCCTCTCAGCTTGAATCTTCCCAAACCAGTTCCACAGGAGACCCGAATGCTTAGCGAAGCCACACGCGAGAAGTTGAAGGGCGTCAGCACCGCGACGCTGACGACGGCTCTGTTCAAGCGCAATTTCCGCAACCAGTTCATTCAGGATGTGCGACCGCTCAATCCGGGTCTGCCCAACATGGTCGGCGAGGCCTTCACGCTTCGCTACATCCCGGCGCGCGAAGACCTTGATGGCATTCAGGTTTTTGAAGATCGCGAGCATCCCCAACGCAAGGCCGTGGAGGAATGTCCACCCGGTGCCGTCATGGTGATCGACAGCCGCAAGGACGCGCGCGCCGCCTCAGCCGGGGGCATACTCGTCTCGCGCATGATGATGCGCGGCGTGGCCGGCGTGGTGACGGACGGCGGCTTTCGCGACTCGCCTGAAATAGCGCAGCTTCAAATGCCCGCCTATCACAACCGGCCCTCGGCACCGACCAACCTAACGCTTCATCACGCACTCGATATCAACAATCCGATCGGTTGCGGCGACGTGCCGATCTATCCCGGCGATATCATCGTTGGCGATGGAGAAGGCGTGGTGGTTATTCCGGCCCATCTTGCAGACGAGATTGCCGACGAGGCGGTTCGCATGACGATGTTTGAGGATTTCGTCCAGGAGCAGGTCTTGGCCGGACATACCATTCTCGGCCTTTATCCGCCGACTACCAGTGAAGCCGTGGCGAAGTTCGAGGCCTGGAAGGCCCGCCGATAAGCGGGGAAAACACTACGTTCCATCTCCGGCAGCGCTGAACGCATTTCGAATACCGCAGATCTAGGCGCTTACACGGTCAAAAAAGTATCATAGTCTTCTTTGAAACGTGGTGGCGCTCGATGTGGCGAAGGGCTACCGTTACCTCCAAGTGCAGAGCCGGATCGAATTCGGCCGACCGGGAGCAGGGGCGTATTGCGGCAATGGCCGCGTTCGCCCGGAGGAAACGACATGGAACCGGACCTGGAAGTCGTCCAGATTCGACGAGGTGAATCCTTCAAGGCGTGGTCCCACGGCTATCCGTATCATACGGTGCGCTGGCACTTTCATCCGGAATATGAAATCCACCAGGTCGTCTCCACCAGCGGTCGCTATTTCGTCGGCGATTTCATAGGTGAGTTCGAGCCTGGCAATCTGGTTCTCACCGGCCCCAATCTGCCGCACAATTGGGTGAGCGATATTCCCAAAGGCTCCAGCATCCCGCTGCGCGGACGCATCATCCAGTTCAGCGAGAGTTTCATCGCTGATGCCATGAAGGTTCTGCCTGAACTCGCAGGCGTGGGCCCAGTTCTGGAATCCTCCCGGCGCGGGGTGCTGTTCAGCAGCGAAACCAGCAGACAATTGTCGCCGATGATGGATGAGATGATGCAAGCCCAAGGGGTGCGGCGCATCGAACTGTTCATGATGATCGCTGGTTTGCTCAGTCGCGCGCAGGGAGCGCAGGTGCTTGCCAGCGCCAGCTATCTGCCTGATCCATCGGGCTATATGTCCGCCGGTACCAACAAGGCCCTGGCCTATATCCGTGAGAACCTCACCCGGCCGTTCGGCGAGGCAGATCTTGCGGCGATTGCCGGACAATCGACCAGCGCGTTCTCGCGAGCCTTCCGCCGTCATACCGGCATGTCGCTGGTGCAATATGTCAAGCGGTTGCGCATCAACCTGGCCTGTCAGCTTCTGATGAGCGACGAGCAGGCATCGATCACCGACATTTGTTTCGGCGTCGGGTTCAACAATCTCTCGAATTTCAACCGGCAATTCCTGGCGGAGAAGGGCATGCCGCCATCCCGGTTCAGACGGTTATTGGCAGACAATATCAACGCGGCCAAAGCCGCATAGAACGGAGGATAGGGGAGGAACATCGCAGGCCGACAATGGAACGCGGACACGCATTATGCGGTCTGCGAAGAGGAACCTTTTGTCTTGAATCTGCCGCCGCAAATCCGCGGCAAGGCCGAGGAATTGCAATAGCCGGCAGGCGACACGCGAGTCTGAGGCAGCATTACAACAATATCTCGAATGGAGGAGATCAAATGACGACATATTCATGGAAGTCCGCTGGCTTGGCTGCGCTGGCATTGGCGTTGTTGAGCGGGTCAGCCGCCGTTGCACAAAACGCGAAGGTTTCTGACGCCACGGTTGCGTTCCTGATGCCCGACCAGGCATCAACGCGTTACGAGCAGCACGACCATCCCGGCTTCGTCGCCGAGATGACCAAGCTGTGTTCCACCTGCAAGGTCCTGTACCAGAACGCCGATGCCGATGCCTCGCGGCAGCAGCAGCAGTTCAACTCGGTGATCTCGCAGGGCGCGAAGGTGATCGTTCTCGACCCGGTCGACTCGACGGCGGCAGCCTCGCTCGTCAAGGCGGCCCAGAGCCAGGGCATCAAGGTCATCGCCTATGACCGGCCCATTCCATCCACGCCTGCCGACTTCTACGTCTCCTTCGACAATGAAGGGATCGGCAAGGCCATCGCGGAATCGCTGGTGGCTCACCTGAAATCCAAGAACATCGAGGCAGGTGACGGCGGCGTGCTCCAGATCAACGGCTCGCCTACCGATGCTGCAGCCGGCCTTATCAAGAAGGGCATTCACGCCGGGCTGGACAATAGCGGCTATCCGATCCTGGCAGAGTACGACACGCCGGAATGGGCGCCGCCGAAGGCGCAGCAATGGGCCGGCGGCCAGATCACCCGCTTCGGCAAGAAGATTCTCGGCGTGGTTGCCGCCAATGACGGCACCGGCGGCGGTGCCGTCGCAGCCTTCAAGGCGGCCGGCGTCGACCCGGTGCCGCCGGTGACCGGCAATGATGCGACGCTTGCGGCATTGCAGCTCATCATCGCGGGCGACCAGTACAACACCATTTCCAAGCCGAGTGAGATCGTGGCGGCGGCGGCGGCAAACATCGCCGTGCAGCTGCTTGCCGGCGAGACGCCCAAGGCCGAAACGACGTTGTACGATACCCCGTCCCAGCTTTTCGTTCCGGCGGTGGTCACCGCTGAAAACCTGAAGGCCGAGATCGTCGACAAGAAGATCGCGACCGCCGAAGAGCTTTGCTCGGGCCGCTACGCCGAGGGTTGTAAGAAGCTCGGCATCGGAAACTGATCGTTCCTTTCTGCCATCGTCTGGCCGCCCAAGGCGGCCAGACGCCCGGTTCACTCAAAAAGGCTTGCCCGCATGACGGACCCATCTGACGGAACCTCTACGAGCGAACTGGTGCTCAGCCTGCGCGGTATTTCCAAGAATTTCGGTGCTGTGTCGGCCCTGACCGACATCGATCTTGACGTTCACGCGGGCGAGGTCGTCGCGCTTGTCGGCGACAACGGCGCCGGCAAGTCCACCTTGGTCAAGGTGCTCGCCGGCGTGCATCAGCCCAGCTCTGGAACGATCGCGTTTCGCGGCAAGGAGGTGACACTTCCTGACCCGAGCGCTGCGCTGAAGCTCGGAATCGCCACCGTCTTCCAGGATCTGGCCCTGTGCGAGAACCTCGACGTGGTCGCCAACATCTTCCTCGGCAAGGAGCTCAATCCGCTACGGCTCGACGAGGTGTCCATGGAAATCAAGGCCTGGACGCTGCTCAACGAGCTTTCGGCCCGCATCCCCAGCGTGCGCGAGCCGGTGGCCTCACTTTCCGGCGGCCAGCGCCAGACCGTGGCCATCGCGCGGTCGCTGCTGCTCGACCCTAAGCTTATCCTTCTCGACGAACCGACAGCCGCACTTGGTGTAGCGCAGACCGCCGAGGTGCTGGACCTGATCGAGCGGGTGCGCGACCGCGGGCTCGGCGTGGTCATGATCAGCCACAACATGGAAGACGTGCGCGCCGTGGCCGACCGCATCGTCGTGCTGCGGCTGGGACGCAACAACGGCATTTTCTATCCCGACGCATCCAACCAGGATCTGGTCAGCGCCATTACCGGCGCGTCGAACAATTCCGTTTCCCGCCGCGCCGGACGACGCCAGGCCCAACGCGAACAAGGGCAGGAGACGCAGCCATGACCAAAGATATCGAAAACGGTGCTCCGGCCGTACCACTGCTTGACCGCAGCGACGAGCGGGTGAAACACGCGGCCGGCTTTGGGGGCGCGATCCGATCTTTTCTCGACCGCGTCCAGTCGGGCGATCTTGGATCGCTGCCTGTCATCGTTGGGCTGGTGATCATCTGGACGGTGTTCCAGAGCCTCAATCCGATCTTCCTGTCGAGCAACAACCTCGTCAACCTGCTCTTCGACTGCTCGACGGTGGGCGTCATCGCACTCGGAATCGTCTGCATCCTGATGGTCGGCGAGATCGACCTGTCCGTCGGCTCGGTCAGCGGTTTCGCTTCCGCCATGGTCGGGGTGCTCTGGGTCAACCAGGGTTGGCCGGTATGGCTCGCCATTCTCGCAGCACTGGCCGTCGGCGCGGCGATCGGCTCGCTCTATGCCATGCTTTTCAACCGCTTTGGAATGCCGAGCTTCGTCTCGACGCTGGCGGGACTGCTCGCCATACTTGGCCTGCAACTCTATATCCTCGGCTCGACCGGCTCGATCAACCTGCCCTACGGCTCACCTGTTGTGAATTTCGGCCAGACGCTGGTCATGCCGCATGCCATCGCCTACGCGCTGGCAGCCATCGCCGGCATCGTGACGTTTATTACGGGCTTCCGCACGGCGGCTCGCCGCAAGGAAGCCGGCCTGTCCTCGCAATCGCTCGGCAGCCTGCTCCTTCGCGCGATCCTCATCACCGTCGTGCTGGAACTGATTGTCTTCTACCTCAATCAGGATCGTGGCATTCCCTGGATGTTCGGCCTCTTCGTCGGGCTGGTCGTGACGATGAACTACTTGCTGACGAGGACCAAATGGGGCCGCTCGATGAACGCCGTCGGCGGCAACCGCGAGGCAGCGCGCCGCGCCGGCATCAATGTGCGGCTTACCTACACCAGCGCCTTCGTCATGTGCTCAGTGCTCGCCGCCGCCGGCGGCATCCTTGCCGCCTCACGCCTTGCATCTGCAAGCCAGCAGGCCGGCACAGGCGACGTCAATCTCAATGCGATCGCTGCGGCAGTGATCGGCGGCACCAGCCTGTTCGGCGGCCGGGGCAGCGCCTATTCGGCGTTGCTGGGCATCATCGTCATCCAGTCGATTGCCAGCGGGCTGACGCTGCTCGATCTGTCATCGTCGCTTCGCTACATGATCACCGGCGCCGTATTGGCCATCGCAGTCATCGTCGACTCGCTCGCGCGCCGTTCGCGTGTCTCCCACGGCCGCGCTTAATCAATCGACAGGAAAAGGCAGAAAATGGATCAGGATCTATCCGACAAGGTCGCGGCGATCACGGGTGCCGCGTCGGGCATCGGCCTCGAATGCGCCAGAAGCCTTCTCGCGGCAGGCGCCAGCGTCGTGCTTGTCGACCGTGCCGAGGAGGCGCTGAAGAAGCTTTGCTCCGAACTCGGCCCCAAGGCGATCCCGGTGGTCATCGACCTGATCGATCCCGCCAGCGTGGCCACCATGATGCCGCAGATTCTGGAGAAGGCCGGCAAACTGGACATCTTCCACGCCAATGCCGGCTCCTACATCGGCGGCGACGTGGTCGACGGCGATCCCGACGCCTGGGACCGCATGCTGAACCTCAACATCAACGCCGTGTTCCGCTCCATCCACGCGGTTCTGCCACATATGGTCGAGCGCAAGACCGGCGACATCATCGTCACCAGTTCGGTTGCGGGTGTCGTACCGGTCGTCTGGGAGCCGATCTACACCGCTTCGAAACACGCCGTGCAGGCTTTCGTCCACACCGTCCGGCGCCAGGTTGCCAAACATGGGCTGCGCGTCGGCGCCATCGCTCCCGGCCCCGTCGTGACCGCACTGATCAGCGACTGGCCCAAGGAGAAGCTCGAAAAGGCGCTGGCGGCCGGCGACCTGATCGAGCCGGTGGAGGTGGCGGCGGCCGTGCTGTTCATGCTCACCAGGCCTCGCAACGTGACGATCCGGGATCTCGTCATCCTGCCGCAGAGCAACGATCTCTGAGGACCTATCCCATCGGCACTGGATGCGCGGCGCCGTCAGAAGCGGTGCTGGAAACATATTGCGGAGTGACTGAATAGCCATGCCAAACCACTATCTCGGCATCGATGTCGGCACCGGCAGCGCCCGCGCCGGCGTCTTCGACCAGACGGGCGTCCTGCTGGCATCCGTCAAGACCGACATTGCCGTGTGGCGCGAGGCCAGCGACATCGTCGAGCAGTCGAGCAACGACATCTGGAGGGCAGTTTGCACCAGTGTCCGGGAGGCGGTCACGCAATCCGGGGTCGTTCCTTCCTCGGTCGCGGGCATCGGCTTCGACGCCACGTGTTCGCTCGTGGTGATCGGCGAGAATGGCCAACCGCTGCCCGTCAGCAACTCGGGCGACCCTGAGCGCAACATCATCGTGTGGATGGACCATCGCGCCACGGAACAGGCCCGCCGGATCAACCAGACGGGTCACAATGTGCTGCGCTATGTCGGCGGTTCCATCTCACCGGAGATGGAGACGCCCAAGCTTCTCTGGCTTGCCGAGAACATGCCCAAAACCTTCGCCGGGGCATGGCAATTCATGGACCTCACCGACTTCCTGACCTGGCGGTGCACGGACAGCCTCGCCCGCTCCGTCTGCACGGTGGCGTGCAAATGGACCTATCTCGCGCATGAAAACCGCTGGGACGAGAGCTATTTCAGGACGATCGGGCTGGGAGCGCTTGCCGATGAATCTTTCCGGCGCATCGGCACGGAGGTCTTTCCCGGTGGAACGCCGCTAGGCAGCGGTCTGACCGCAAGAGCGGCGGCGGACCTTGGATTGACAGTGGGAACGCCTGTCGCAACCGGCCTGATCGATGCCCATGCCGGCGGCATCGGAACCGTCGGTGCGCGCGGCGGCGTCGGCAGTGTGAATTCGCGCATGGCCTATGTGTTCGGCACGTCGGCCTGCACCATGTCGACGACGGCAAAACCGGCCTTCGTGCAAGGTGTGTGGGGGCCGTATTTTTCAGCCATGGTCCCGGGCCGTTGGCTCAACGAGGGCGGACAATCGGCTGCCGGTGCTGCCATCGATCATCTGGTCCGCATGCACCCGGCCGCCGAGCAGGCAGCAGGAACCGCCCGCGAAAAGGGGCAAAGCCTCAGCGGCTGGCTGTCGCTGGAAGCCGAAAGGCTCGGTGGCGCGGCGGAGGCGCCGAAGCTCATCGGCGATGTGCATGTCGTTCCCGAATTCCTCGGTAACCGCGCGCCGTTCGCGGACCCGGATGCACGCGGGCTGATTGCCGGGCTCGGCATGGAACTCGACTTCGACAGCCTGCTCGGCCTCTATCTGGCCGGTGTTTGCGGGCTTGGATATGGCGCGCGCCAGATCGTGCGGGCCCTGCATGAGAAGAACGTGCCGATCGACACCATCGTCGTCAGCGGTGGCGCCGGGCAAAGCCCGTTGGTTCGTCAGTTGCTTGCCGACACGACCGGGATGGTTGTCGCGGCTTCGACGTCGCAGGAGCCGGTGTTGCTGGGATCGGCCATCCTTGGAGCTGTTGCCGCCGGCCACTACCAGGACACCCTTGCGGCAATGTCGGCGATGTCGGAACTCGGTGAGTTGTATCATCCCGAGCCGGCATTGGCTGACTGGCATGCAAGGCGGTTCGAGGCTTTCGAACTCCTCCAGGCCGCCGGCAGGGCCATCCGAGGCTAGACGGTCCTCACACGCAAAGTAGGTCACCAGGATGCGTATGCATCCGCGTTCCGCCGGGCTTCAACCCGCGTGCAGCATGCATTGTTGACTCACGTAACCATCACGGCTATTGAACAGGATTAGACAGGTATACTGAACAGGTATGACATGATGAAGCCGGCCAGTAGTCTGGCGCCTGGAGCAGGCAAGCCAGAGCAGATCGCCACGGTTCTGGAGAAGGAAATCCGCTCCGGCCTGCTTGGCTTTGGCGACCGGCTTCAAAGTGAAAACGAACTCGTTCAGCGATTTTCCGTTAGCCGCAATACCGTACGCAAGGGCCTGGAAGAGCTTTCAAATCGCGGACTGATAACCACCAAGGTCGGCATCGGCTCCTTCGTGACCTTCGACGGCAAGACGGTGGATGATGCCATCGGCTGGTCGCGTGCGCTCGCCAATGCCGGCGCAAATGTTACCACGCGCACATTGCGGCTGGAGGTCATGGAAGATCCCGGGCTTGCTGCAATGCTTGGAGTTGAAAGTCCGGCTTTCATAGCGGTGGACCGTGTCCGCACCAGCGCGAGTGATGGCCATGCTATCTCCATCGAACGCAGCCGGCTACCGCTGTCTCCCGAACTTGAGGAAGTGCCCTTGAAGGGCTTGCGGGAGGGCTCGCTGCACGAAACGCTTCGGGGTGCGGGGTTGGTGCCGGACCATGGCGAGGAGTGGGCCGATATCGAAATGCTGAGTGCGCAGGACGCAGCCATTCTGAATTGCCCCACTGGTACGCCCTTCCTGCGCACACGCCGTTTGACGCGTGCCAGCGACGGGCGGCTGATCGAATATGTAACCAGCCTGCTCAACCCCGCACACTTCGCGCTGCATCTGGAGTTCTGAGCCATGCCGGGGAGGGGAATGGCGCAAGAACTGGACCGGGCGATGAGCGCCCTTATAGGGGGCGCACTCGGCGACGCGCTTGGCATGCCGACGCAGCTTTTGTCGACGTCCCAGATCGCGGCATCGTACGGTTTCGTCGATGGCTTTGTCTCTCCTTCAGAGAACCATCCGGTGTCGAAGGGCCTGCCTGCCGGCACCATTACCGACGATACGGAACAGACACTTCTGCTTGGCCGCATCCTGCTCGAATCCGGAGGTGAGTTCGATCACAGGCGCTGGGTGAACGCGCTGGTCGACTGGGAGAAGGACGTCAAGGCGCGCGGCAGCTACGACCTACTCGGACCCTCGACCAAACGTGCGATCGATGCGATCAACAATGGCGAGCCGCCGGAGGAAGCGGGTCGCATCGGCGACACGAATGGTGCGGCCATGCGCATCGCGCCCGTCGGCATCCTGATGCCGACGCAGCCGGTCGAGGCACTCGTCGCCAAGGTCGCCGAAACCTGCCGGGCAACCCACAACACCTCGATTGCCATTGCCTCTGCCGCGGCCGTAGCGGCGGCTGTCAGCAACGGTGTCGAAGGCGGGGACTGGCGCGATGCGTGCGCAAGAGCCGTAACGGCGGCGCGTCTCGGCGCCCGGCAAGGTCATTGGATCGTCGGAGCCGACATCGCGGCGCGGATCGAATGGGCTTGCGATCTGGTTCGCGGCAAAGCCCAGGCCGAGGCGATCCGGATGATCGTCGATCTTGTCGGCACCAGTGTTGCCTCACAAGAATCGGTGCCGGCCGCTTTTGCCGTTCTGGAAGTCGCTCAGGGCGACCCGTGGCAAGCCGCAGTGATCAGCGCCAATCTCGGTGGCGATACCGATACAATCGGCGCGATTGCCGCTGGCATGGCCGGGGCGCACGCAGGCATGGCGCGGCTGCCTGCAAATCACATTGCCGGGTTGAAAGGCATCGACCTCGATGAGGTGCGCTCGCTCGCAACTGATCTGGTGGCAGCACGCGGACGGATTTCGCGCGGAAAGGACGTGGCCGAATGACCCGCCTCGTTCACGCCGGGAGTGCGGTGGTCGATTATGTCTATCGCATTGACACGCTTCCGCTGCCCGGCGCGGAGAAGGTTGCGTCAAGCTATGCCCGCGTCGCCGGTGGCGGCTTCAACATGATGGTGGCTGCCGCCCGGACAGGCATGAACGTCGTCTTCGCCGGACAGCACGGCACTGGCCCCAACGGCGATTACCTGCGTGCGGCGTTTGCGGCGGAGGGCATCGAGACGCTGGCACCGCGCGCGGCCGAACTGGATACGGGCAACTGCGTGGTGATCATCACCAACGATGCCGAGCGCACTTTCGTCTCATGGCCGGGAGCGGAGGGACGGCTGGATGCAAATGCGATGAAGCCCATCGCGCTCAAGGGCGATGACTGGGTGTTCGGTTCCGGCTACACGCTGAGCTATCCCGGCAGTCGTGAAGCCCTTGCCGACTGGATCGCGGCGCTGCCGGTAACGATCCCCTTTGTCTTCGATCCGACGCCGGTTGTTTCCGAAATTCCTATCGCGATCCTCTCGCGCATCCTGTCCCGTACGACATGGCTGAGCTGCAATACGACTGAAGCAACCGCGATTGCGGGGTCAGCAGAGATCGCGACGAATGCCGAGCGCCTGTTGAGCGACTTCTGCCCGGATGCAGCAGGCGTTGTTATCCGATCCGGCTCGGCAGGAGCGTTTCTACGTCTGCGCGACGGCACGTCCCAAGACGTTCCCGGTTTCGCGGTAAATGCCATCGACACCAATGGCGCAGGCGATACGCATATCGGCGCGTTCGTCAGCGCTCTGGCGCGGGCCGTGCCGCCGTTCGATGCCGTTCGCTACGCCAATGCCGCTGCTGCGATATCCGTCACCCGGCACGGTGGTTCATCGGCGCCGACCCATTCCGAAATTCAAGGCTTCCTCGCTGAGAGGGCCTCAGAAGCACCTGAGCGGGAAGCAGAAAAGATCAACGACTGACAACGTCAACAGAGAGGAACATCCGCATGACCAGATTGATCGCAACCCTGACGGCAACGACCGTCTTTGCTTCGATACTCGTGTTTGCCGCCCAGGCGGATGAAGTGCACGTGCTGAACTGGAAGGGGTACGGCGCCGACGAGCCTTGGGCCGTCGAAGCTTTCGAGAAAGCCACGGGCAACAAGGTCGTCAATGATTTCTTCAACTCCGAACAGGAGATGCTGACCAAGCTCAGGACCAATCCCGGGCTCTACGACGTCGTCATGATCAACGCGGCCTTCAATGACCAGGCCATGTCGGAGAAGCTGATCCAGCCGATCGACCTGTCCAAGATTCCGAATGCCGCCGACATCAGCCCTGACAAGGCGAGTTCGCCGATGCTCAATCACGACGGCAAGGCCTACGGCGTGCCATGGGTCTGGGGACTGACGGCTCTCGCCATAAACGACAAGTCGTTCGACACCCCGCCGGCCAGCATTTCTGTGATGTGGGACGAAGCCCGCAAGGGGCGTGTCGTTATCCGTGACGACGCCGTAGAGGCGATCCAGTTCGGAGCCATCGCCACCGGACAGAACATAAACGACATCAAGGATATGGATGCGGTCAAGGCGAAGCTGACATCGCTTATGCCGCAGATCAGGACATTCTGGAGCTCCGAGAACGACTGGAACCAGATGGTTGCCTCGAACCAGATTGATGTCGGCACTTACTGGAGCGGTTCGGCCGACCGCGCCAAGACGCAGTTCAAGCTGCCCGTCTCGCTGGTCATCCCGCAGGAAGGTTCTGTGGCGTGGCTGGACGCTTTTTCCATTCCGGTAGGCTCCAAGAATGTTGCGGGGGCCGAAGCCTTCATCAACTACATGATTGATCCGAAGTTTTACGTCGAGTGGGTAACCAAGGTGGGCGCGCCGGTTTCGGCGAATGAAAAGGCAGTAGCTGCACTTCCCGAAGAGTCCTTCAACCGCAAGGTGATGGGCGATCCCGAAGTCGCCAAGCGCATACAGTTCCAGGCGCCGATCACGGATGAGCAGCGCGAGAAATATCTGGCGCTGTGGCAGGAACTTAAGGTCAACGTGAAGTAACGCCCCGTCCAGGGAGGAAGGTCATGGCAGGAAACATCGCGGCTGGACCGCTAAGCGGAATAAGGCCTGCGCTGCCGCTTCTGGCGCCAGCCTATCTCTGGCTTACGCTGGCGATCTTCCTGCCGCTTTCGGCCATGGCCTTCTTCTCCTTCATGACCGACCTGCCGCTGTCGGGGAAGGACTGGTCGTTCACGATCCGAAACTATGCCGCGTTCTTTTCCAGCGGGCTCTATGTGACACTGCTTTGGTCCTCATTGCGGCTGGGGTTGGAGGTGACGCTGTGGTGCGCGCTGATCGGATTTCCCGCAGCTTACGTGCTCGCCAAGGTGCTGAAGGGCAGGAGCCGTGAGGCAATATTCCTGCTCGTCATCCTGCCGTTCTGGAGCAATGGGCTGGTGCGCATCTTCTCATGGGCGATGGTGCTGAGGGAAGGCGGTATTCTTGACGTGGTGCTGAACGCGATACTGCCGTTCAAGATCAGCGTCGATCTCATGTACTCTTATCCGGCGGTCATAATCGGGCTGGTCCATTCCTATGTGCCCTACATGGTGCTGACCTGCTACCTGACGCTGCAGGCGATCGACGACTCGCTGATCGAGGCGGCCCGTTCACTTGGGGCCTCACGGCTCCAGGTGTTGCGCCGGTTGATCATCCCGCTTGCAATGCCGGGTCTTATTGCCGGTGCCGTGCTCATATTCGTTCCCGTCGTCGGTTCGTTCATGGAGCCCCGCATCCTTGGTGGCCGCACCGGAACGTTCTATGGCACGGTCATCGAAGATCAATTCGTCGCCGTCTTCAACTGGCCTTTGGGAGCAGCCCTTTCCTTCATCCTGCTAGCTGTCGTTCTGGTCATCCTGGCTGCAGCATCGCCGGTTCTCAGGAGAGCTACATGATGTCGGCAACCCGCATCCTCGAAGGGCTTGGGCGCTTCTATATCGGTCTGCTGCTGGCCTTCCTCTATTTGCCGATCGTCATCATGGGGCTGATGTCGTTCAATGCCTCGCCGTTCTATCAGCTGCCGTTCGAATGGACGACGAAATGGTATGAGGATCTGTCGCGCAATACACAATTGCTCGCGGCAACATGGAACAGCCTTGAGATTGCGGTGATCACGACCGTCATTTCGACACTGCTTGGTACGGCAGCCTCCCTTGCGTTGTTCCGATATGAGTTTCGCGGCAAGAAATTCCTCCAGGCGCTGTTGTTTCCTCCAATTGCCATCCCGTGGCTGATAACGGGCACGGCGATGCTGATCTTCTTCTTTGGCATCGGCATAGGGCGCGGGCTGCATGCCATTCTGCTTGGCCATGTGGCGCTGGCTTTGCCGTATGTGATCGTCGTCGTTTCCGCACGCCTGCAGACCTTCGCGCCTGAGCTGGAGGAAGCGGCCCGTTCGCTCGGAGCCAACCAATGGCAGGTGACAATGCGCGTCACGCTGCCGTGGATCATGCCGGGTGTGATCGCAGGTGCGCTGTTTGCCTTCGCAGTGTCTTTCGACCAGTTCGTCGTATCGTATTTCCTGTCCACTCCGGGCCAGGCGACACTTCCGGTCGAGATCTACGCCGCGATCCGCAAAGGCTTCACCCCGGAAATCAACGCGGTCTCCACTATCATCATAGCCGTCTCGATGGGACTGATGCTCATCACTGCACGCTTCTTCAGGTTCGGAGGGGAAAAGTAATGGCCGATGTTCAGGTCGAAAGTGTCTCCCGCAGCTTCGGCGCGCACAAGGCACTCGACGACGTCTCGATCGCCTTTCCGGACGGAGGGTTCTATGCGCTGCTCGGCCCCTCGGGCAGTGGAAAGACTACTTTGCTGCGGTTGATCGCTGGGTTCGATTTCCCCGACAGCGGCCGGATCATTATTGGCAGGGAGGGTGTCGAGCGCGTTCCCGTCGAGAAACGCCGCATTGGCATGGTCTTCCAGAACTATGCGCTGTTTCCGAATATGAGCGTTGCCGACAACGTCGCCTTCGGTCTTTCGGTTCGTGGCGAATCCAAAGCGAGCATTGCGAGGGAAGTGCGGCAGGCTCTCGATCTTGTGCAGTTGGGCAAGCTCGGTGAACGCCGGCCGCACCAACTGTCCGGCGGCCAGCGCCAGCGCGTCGCACTCGCCCGGGCTATCGTCACCAAGCCGCGCGTGCTGTTGCTCGACGAGCCGCTTTCCGCACTCGACAAGGCGCTGCGGGTGGATATGCAGGTGGAACTGAAGCGTATCCAGCGCGAAATCGGCATCACCACTATTTTCGTCACCCATGATCAGGAAGAAGCACTGACGATGAGTGACCGGATCGGCATCCTGCGCGATGGCCGGCTGGTAGAAGAGGGCCCGCCTGAAGACATCTACAACAGCCCGAAAAGCGAGTTCTCAGCGACATTCCTCGGCGACGCCAATATACTGCGCGGCGACGCCACCGGTGACGGCATTCGCCTGTCGGACGGCACCGCGATCGTCGCGTCCGGTGGCGTGGCCAATGCCACAGGCGGCAAGGCGAGCTGTGCTGTGCGGCCTGAACGGATCAAAATCGCCACGGCCACGGCATCGCCGTTGGCGGCGGAAGGCAACATGCTCAGAGGCCGGGTGTCCAAGCGCATTTTTGCCGGCAACAGCAGCACCTATTTCGTCGATCGCATGGGTGAGGTCATCAAGGTTCACGTCCAGAACAGCGGCGCCACAAAAATCGAAGAAGGCAACGACGTGGTGCTGCACTGGTCGCCGGAAAGCACCGTGCTTATAAGTGCCGCCTGAACTATTCGAGCCGCGCGGCGGACTTTTCGGTGGTGATGCCCACGGACGCTTATCGCTGTGGAGATAGGAGAAGCACCGTGCAGACCGATCGAGCCGTTGCTTCATCTGCCATCGTTACAGTGGAAAAGCGTGCCGCCAAGCATGTTCCCGCCGCCATGCGTCAGATGCTGGCCCTGGACGATTTTGAAGCGGCCGCACGCCGGTATCTGCCTCGGCCGGTCTTCGGCTATGTGTCCGGCGCCAGCGAAACCGGCGCGTCGTTTCTGGATAACCGCAAGGCCTTCGCCGATGATAGTTTCGTGCCGCGCATCCTGCGGAATGTCGGTAACCGCTCGCAGGCGACTTCATTGTTCGATGTCTCTTACGCGCATCCTTTCGGCATTTCCCCGATGGGCCTGAGTGCTCTCGCGGCCTTTGACGGGGATGTGGCCTTGGCGCGCACTGCCGGCACGATGAGGATACCTTCCATCCTGAGTGCTACTTCACTGACCAAGCTTGAACGAGTTGCAAGGGAAGGGGGCAGCCGCTGGTTTCAGGCCTATCTGCCGGGCGAGGCCGATCGCATCGACGCTATGGTCGACCGGGTCGCTGCAGCGGGGTTCGAGACCTTTGTCCTGACCGTCGATGTGCCGGTTGCTGCAAATCGGGAGAACAACGTCCGCAACGGCTTCAACGCTCCGTTGCAGCCCTCCCTGGGACTGGCGTGGCAGGGCCTCACCCATCCGCGCTGGCTTGTTGGAACTGCGCTTCGCACGTTGCTACGTCACGGCATGCCACATTTCGAGAATATGGACGCCGGCCGTGGGCCGCCGATCCTGTCGCGCAATCTGGTGCGGGCGCTCGGCAAGCGCGACCAACTCGGTTGGGAGCATGTCGACAGGATACGAGCACGCTGGAAAGGCAGGCTCGTACTGAAAGGGATTTTGTCACCGGAAGATGCGCATCTGGCGCGCGAGGCAGGCGTCGACGGTATTATCGTATCGAACCATGGCGGCCGCCAGCTCGACGGCGCGATATCTCCGCTGAGAATGCTTGCCGAGATCGTGGAACGGTCCGGCGAGATGCCTGTAATGCTCGACAGCGGCGTTCGGCGTGGAACCGACGTTCTGAAGGCACTCGCGCTCGGAGCCCGTTTCGTTTTTGTCGGCCGGCCCTTCCTTTATGCAGCCGCAGTCTTCGGGGAAGCCGGCGTCATACACGCCGCCAATCTGCTGGTTGACGAGATCGATCGTGACATGGCTCTGCTCGGTGTCCGTGACCTGGCCGAGCTGTCGCCATCCTTCCTCAGGCGTGTCTCCTGAGGTTCATTCGTTCGGCCGCCCCCGCGCTTCCTCGCCATGTCCGGTAAACGGAATGCCACGCACGCAGGCGATTCTGTAATCTGATTTTCAAATTTGACATCAGAGTTCATTCTTGTAAGTATTTTTCCATTAAAGGAGGAGGCAAAGCGAACCGATGTCGATCCGCGAGAACCTGGCCAATACCAACATCGCGTTGACCTCGGCCGAGGCCAAGATCATCCAGGCATTGTTGGCTGACTATCCGATGTCGGGCCTGGGCACGGCGACGCGGCTGGCGCGCCGGGCAGGGGTCAGCGATCCCACCGTCATGCGCCTGATGATCAAGCTCGGCTATGACGGCTTCGCCGACTTCCAGACCAAGCTTCTGGCCGAAGTCGAGGCACGGCTTCACTCGCCGTTGCTGATGATGGAGGCAAAACGCCCCGGCGGTTCCGACACCAGCGCGGCGATGGCTTATTTCCATTCCGTTTCGAACAGCATGGAGAACACCAGAACGTCGGTGCCGTCGCAGACCTACAGCCGCGCCGCAAAGCTGATCTGGGAAACCAAGGGGCAGGTCGCGCTGGTCGGCGGCCGCTTCAGCCGGCACATCGCCTCGATGTTCGCCGGCTATCTCGTGCAGTTCCGCTCCGGCATTCGCGATGTCGGCTCGCTGACACCGGTGGATTTCGACCTTCTGATCGATCTTGGCAAGCGCGACCTTCTCATCGTCTTCGACTATCGGCGTTATCAGTCTGACGTCGTCAGTTTCGCCCGGCAAGCCTCCGAACGTGGCGTGCCGGTTCTGCTCTTCACCGATACGTGGCTGTCGCCGATCGCGGAGTTCGCGGAACTTTCCATGGCGGCGGCGATCGATGCCGATTCCCCTTTCGACACGCTGGCGACCGCGGTCGCACAGATGGAGGCCGTGGTCGCACAGGCGCTTCCCGAACATGGCCCAGGTGCGCGCAAGCGTATCGAGGAGATCGAGCAAATACGCGCGAAGAACTCCGTCACGCTGGACACGCTCGAGCCGAAAGGCAGCAAGACCTCGTCATAGCCTACGGCCGCTTCGAGCCACCACAATTTTTTCAGAAGGTTTGGCCGCAGCGAACCTGCGGCTTTGAAATGGAGAAAGCAGGAAATGTCTGAAAATGCCGCAGCAATCGCCGCAGTAACATCCGCTATCGAGGCAGACCGGAACTGGGTTGTCGAACTGACGCAGAACATGGTTCAGATACCGACCGTCAATCCCAAATTCGAGACCGGGGCAACGATCAACCGCGAAGCCGATTTGCAGTCGATGCTGGAGCCGGTGCTGAAGCAAGAAGGCTTTGCCACCGAGCAATGGGACGCGCTTCCCGGACGGCCAAATCTGGTTGGTGAAAAGGCCGGAGATGAAGTCCGCAGCCTGATCCTGTGCGGTCATATCGACGTGGTGCCGGTCGGCGCGCGCAAGGACTGGTCGATCGATCCGTTTGGCGGCGAGATCAAGAACGGCCGGATTTATGGCCGTGGCGCTATCGACATGAAGAGTGGCGTCGCTGCCTGCATTGCCGCTTCACGCGCCATTCGCAAGGCCGGCATCGATCTTGTCGGGCGGCTGGCGATCCACTCAGTGGTCGATGAAGAGTCCGGCGGCTTTGGCGCTATGGACGCCGTCAAGCGCGGCAAGCTCGCCAAGGCAGTGCTGGTGGCCGAGCCGACCTGGGGCGATGTGCTGCCGGCCGAAGGCGGGCTTGAATGGGCGCGCGTGACCATTCGCGGACGCGCCGCACATTCGGCCTGGCGCTACAATGAGATTTATCCGCAACGACACGAAGCCGGCCGGCTGGAGCCGGGCGTCAACGCCATAGAGATCGCCAGCCGTTTCATTGCCGCCCTTCGGCTTTACGAACTCGACCGGACGCGGGCACAGTCGCATCCCCTGCTGCCGGTCGGCATGAACACGATCAACATCGGCGTCGTCCATGGCGGCGCGGGTCTGGGCGAGAACGGCTTGCCGATGGTGATGAGCAATCCGGCAATCATCCCCGACGTGGCCGTCATCGATCTCGACATGAAGTTCCTGCCGAACGAGAATTCAGCGCAATATCGCCGCGACTTCGAAGCCTTCGTGCATCACTTCGCCCAGACCGACGCCTGGCTACGAGACCATCCGCCGACGATCCAGTGGGAACTCGGCGGATTGCATTTCCCGCCGATGAACACTTCCGTCGACCACCCGCTGGTTAAGTCGCTCGTCTCGCACAAGACCAGCCTCGGAAAAGCTCCCGAAATCAAGGGGTTCGTCGCCGTCTGTGACGCCGCGCATTATGCGGGCGCCGGCGTTGATGGCGTGATCTTCGGCCCGTCGGGCGACGGTTTTCACGGTGTAGATGAATATGTCGACATCGAGTCGCTGGTCGAGACCACGAAGGTCATTGCGGCGTCCGTCATCGACTGGTGCGGCGTGCGCTGAGGCGCTTCCTAATTCCGCCCTGCCGGTCACCGGCAGGGCGATGATCGCTAGGCTGCGGTCCGCTCTTCCGTCTTGCCGGCAAGCGCAGCATCGGGCCGCTTCAGTCGGCCAGCCAATGCGTTCCAGATCGAGCGGATCATCCCTGACAGGCCGCTCGGATAGGCGAGCATCACGACGATGATCAGCACTGCCGTAATAATCGGTCGCCATGGGCCGAAATCGGCCATGGCTTCCGAAAAGATCGTCAGCACGAAGGATGCGACGATCGCGCCGTAGATCGTGCTGGTGCCGCCAAGCAGAACCATCGACAGAATGATCGTCGCAAGGCTCATGCCGAAGACATCGATCGAGGCATTGCGTTGATAGGCGGCATAGAAGGCGCCGGCTATGCCGGTGAAGAAGGCGCTCGCTGCCAGTGTGATGATGCGCTGGCGCGCCAGCGAGATGCCGCGGCTGATGGCGTATTCCTCGTTGTCGCGCAGCGCCACGATGCTTGCGCCGGTGCGCGAACGAACGATGACGCGCAGGAACACGGTGCTGAGGAAGAGCAGCGCCAACGCTATGTAGAAATAGCCGATCTTCCCGTCGCGGATCATGTTGTGATCGAACAGATAGAGGCCGGGAATGCGCACCATGCCCTGCGTGCCGCCGGTGACGTCCGACTGGCTGAGGATGACCTGCATGACCAGTTGCGCGAAGCCGAAGGTGACGAGGATGATGTAGATGCCCTTGAGCCGCAGGATCGGAATGGTGACGAGCACGGCGGCAACCGTCGCGATGACCCCGCTGGCGACCAGCGATACCCAGGGGTCGACACCTGCCGCCTTGGTCAGCAAGCCATAGGCGTAAACGCCAATGCTGAACAGCGCGAGGTGGCCGAAATTGAAGACACCGCCATAGCCAAGGCTGAGGTCCCAGTTAGACGCGACGATGGCGTAGATGAACACCATGATCAGTATGTGGCGCGTGTAGGTGTCGCCGAAAACCAGCGGCAGAAGCGCCATCAGCAGGAAGGCGAGCGCAACGCCGACCGCCTCGCTTTTCCAGGAAGGGCGGCCCGGCGCGCCGATGACGGGAGACGGCAAGCTGGTCATGCGAGGCCCCTCGACTGATTGGCGAAGATGCCTTCGGGACGCACCATCAGCATCAGGATAAGCACGGCAAACAGCAGCGCCGGCGTCCAGTAGAGGCCGAAATAATAGCTGCAGGCGGCCTCGAAAAAGCCGATCAGATAGGCAGCGAAGATTGGCCCTGAAATGCTGGAAATGCCGCCGAAGACGACGACGATCAGCGCCTTCAGAAGGGGGTCACTGCCCATCACCGGCGTCATGAACCGATAGCCGCCCATGAAGATGCCGGCGAGACCGGCAAGCGAAGCTGCGATGGCGAAGGCCAGGCCATAAAGTGCTGTGACGTTGAGCCCGACAAGCTGGCTGGCATCCTCGTTCTGGGCAACCGCGCGCAAGGCAAGCCCAAGCCGCGTGTGGTTAAGAAAGGCCCAGAGTGCTGCCAGGATGAGTGGCGTGATGATGATGATGGCGATCTGGTGCAGAGACACGCCGACGCCGCCGATTACCGTGTTGCCTTCGAGCAGGCTGGGAAGCTGCTTGGAGCGCGGGCCCCACAGTGTCAGCACGCCGTTTTCGATCAACGAGCCGGCGGCGAGTGTCGTGATGACGACGACGAGAACGATGTTTGGCCGGCCGATCAGCGGCCGCACGACGCTGGCCTGAAGGATCCAGCCGACGCCAGCCATGACGACGACCGCCACCGGCAGCGCAACCGCGATCGGCAGGCCGAGCGACACGAACTGCCAGGCAACATAGGCGCCGAGCATCATGAAGACGCCGTGGGCGAAGTTGAACACGCCGATCGTCGTCCAGACCAGTGCCAGCCCCACCGCCATCATGGCGTAGAGCGAGCCCTGGAACAGGCCGCCGAACATGATTTCCGCGAATGCGCCCATCTCAAATAATCCTAATGTCCGAAATACATCGACATGATCTCGCTATGCTCGATCGATTGGCCGGGCTTGATCTCGGTTTCGACGGTGCCGTGATTGACGAGATAGAGTTGCGGGCAGAGCTCGAGCAGGAACTCGATGTCCTGCTCGACCACGATCAGCGGCACGCCGCCCTTGGAAATTTCCTGCACCGAGGCGCAGAGCTCGTCCTTGATCTTGGGGGCGAGGCCGAGCGTCGGCTCGTCGAGGATCAGCAGGCGCGGGTGGCTCATCAGAGCCGTGGCGATCGACACCATCTGGCGCTCGCCGCCGGAAAGAGTGCGCACGCGCTGGCGCCAGCGCTCGGCGAGTTTCGGAAAGATCTTCACCACCTTCTCGCGGTTCTCGGCCTCATGCGGCCGGGCGCGGGGCGAGAAGGCGCCGAGCGACATGCAGTCGGCGATGCTGAGATCGGGGAACAGGCGATTGCCTTGCGGAACATGGATAAGCCCGCGCCCGACAATGGCGCGCGGGCTTTCGCGCGTGATGTCCTCGCCATCGAAGGTGATGCTGCCGCTCTTCGCCTTCAGCAGGCCGGAGACGGTGCGCAGCAGCGTGGACTTGCCGTGCCCGTTCGGCCCGAACAGGCCGACATTGCCGAAGCGCCCGGCCTCCATGGACAGGTCGTGCAAAACGGTGACGCGGCCATAACCGGCGGTCAGGCCCTCGACAGTCAGTATGACGCTCACGCCGCCGGCCTCCGCGTTCCGAGATAGGCTTCCACGACGCGTTCATCGGCGATCACCGTTTTCGGCTCGCCGGCAGCCAGGACGCGACCCTGATTCAAAACCATCAGATGCTGCGACAGGCTCATCAGGAAGGTCAGCACATGCTCGATCAGCACGATTGTGATGCCGCGCTCGGCGGTGCGGCGGATCAGGCCGATCGAGGTTTCGATTTCGGGCTTGGTCAGGCTGGAGGCCGGCTCGTCGAGCAGAAGCACGCGCGGCTCCATGGCAATCGCCGTCGCCAGCATCAGGCATTTGCGGTCGAAGACGGAGAGTTCGCCGGCAAGGCGGCCAAAACCCACCGAGGTGAGGCCGACGAATTCAAGCGCTTCGGCAGCGCGCTCACGCACCTCGCTTTCAGCCCGGCCGGGCTTGCCATAGCCTGCGCCCATCAGCGCGTTTTCGAAGACCGTCAGCCCATCGAAGCTCGTTTCACGCTGGAAGGTACGGGCAAGGCCGAGCCGAGCGATCTCGTTGCCCGACTTGCCCTGTATCTCGACGCCGCCGAGTTTTACGCGTCCGCGATCAGGCCCGAACGGGATGCCGGTGATGACGTTGAACAGCGTGCTCTTGCCGCTGCCGTTGGGGCCGGCGACGCCAAAGATCTCACCGGCCTCGACCTTGAAAGAAACGCCATCGACGGCCTTCAGCGAACCGAAGGCCTTCGATACGTCCTCGACTTCGAGAAGGGCCATGCCCTACTGCATCCAGGGCTGGAGCTTGAATTCGCCGGTCGCGTATTTCTCCGGCGAGATCAGCGTGCGTTCACCATCCCAGATCTGGAAGAAGGTGATCGGAATGTAGTCTTCGCCCTGCATGGCGAGATGGGTTGCAGGATCGAACTTGAGGCGGCCGGCAACCGTCTGCTTGTCGGTCTCGCCCAGCGCTTTCATGATTGCGGCGTGATCGCTCGGATCGCCGACCTTCTTCAGCGCGTCAAAATAGACGTTCATGATCTCGTAGAGCGCAACGCCGTAAGTGCCGCTTTCCACGCCATATTTTTCCTTGAACTTGTTGCCGACTTCCTCGGCGCGCGGATTTTTCGGCGAAACCAGCGGACCACCAAGCAGGTTGTAGATGACGCCGTTCGACTTTTCCTTCGTCAGCTGGATGAATTCCGGCACGCTCGGGGCGTATTGCAGGAAGACCAGGCTCTTCGTCGGCTGTTCGAGGAACTGGTTGAGGAAGGAAGCCGAATTGCCGGGCAGGTAGTCGGTGTTGATGACCACATCCGGAACGTCGGCGCGCACCTTGGCGAGGATCGAGCGCCAGTCGGTGACTTCGCCGAATGGCACGATTTCGTCGACGGTGATGGTCCAGCCCTTTTCGGTGAACGTCTTCTTCATGCCTTCAGAGATGGTCTTCGAGTAGGCGTTGTCGGAGGAGACGATAGCGACCTTCTTGTTCGGCAGCGTGACCTTGCCGTCGGCAGCCAGCTTTTCGACAAAGGATGTGACGTCGGTGTTGTAGGCGTCGAAGGACGGCGTCCACGACCAGCAGCAATTATACTTGTCGGGCTCGGGCGCGATGATGTCCCTGGTCTGCTGCGAGGTCGCGGCCAGCATGTAGGGCATCTCCGCCTCGGCCATGTTGTCGATCTCGAAATTGGTCAGGCTGGCATAGCCGGTCAGCATGAAATGCACATCCGGGTCGCCGATGAGGCGCTCTACCGCGCTGGTGACGTTGCCGGACGACATGTCCTTCACGTCGCCGGTGACGAGTTCGAACGTATGGCCGCCGACGCCGCCGGCAGCATTCATCTCGTCGATCGCCATCTGGGCGCCGCGCTGATATTCCTGCCCGTCAGCCGCTGCGGGGCCGGTGAGCGGCGCCAAAAGACCGATCTTGACGACGTCGGCGAATGCCGGAACAGGCGACATCGCAAGGGCGGTCAAAGCCGTCGCCATCAATGCGCCACGGAGGCGCTTACTCGTCACGAAACTCGAATTCATACTGCCAACCCCTGTTTCTTGTTCCGGCTCGCCGGCGTTTGTTGATTGACAATTTATGCATATGCGATCTTCTTTGAAAAGATAATTTCATCAGGAAATGCTGCGGAAAGCGATTTTCATTGGCGCACAGGCAGAAGTGACAGTCCTTTGTGCAACTGCCATTTTTCGCAGCGCGAGAATCAGGGGAATGAAATGACTTTGACGACGAAGACGATCGAAACCAGCCACGGCCCTATCAATGTCCGCGAGACTTCCGGCACCGGAACGCCTGTGCTTTTCATTCACGGTAACTCCAGCTCGAGCGCGGTCTTCCGCAATCAGATGGAAGGACCCCTTGGCGAGCGCTATCGGATGATCGCGCCCGATCTGCCCGGTCACGGCCAATCCGGCGATGCTATTGACCCTGATCGCAGCTACAGCATGGAAGGCTATGCCGACGCGATGACCGAAGTGCTGGGACTGCTCGGCGTGGAGAAGGCGATCGTCTTCGGCTGGTCGCTCGGCGGGCATATCGGGCTGGAAATGATCGACCGTTTTCCCGGCATGCTTGGCCTGATGATCACCGGCACGCCGCCGGTTTCGCCCGCAGAGGTCGGCGACGGGTTCAAGCCGAGCCCGCATATGGGCCTCGCCGCCAAGCAGGACTTTACGGACGAGGACGTCGAGAACTATGCGCACAGCACCTGCGGCGAGCCGTTCGAGCCCTTCATGCTCGACACAGTTGCGCGCACTGACGGCAGGGCGCGGCGCCTGATGTTCGAGAAGTTCTCGGCCGGAACCGGCAAGGACCAAAGCGTTATTGCTGCGACCGCGACCGTGCCGCTGGCCGTCGTCAACGGCATAGACGAACCGTTCGTGAACACAGACTTCGTTTCCAAGGTCAAATACGCCAATCTGTGGGAAAACGAGACCTATCTGATCGACAATTCCGGCCACGCGCCGTTCTGGGATGCGCAGGAAAAATTCGATCCTATCTTCGCCCGTTTCCTGGAAAGCGTGGACCAGAAATAGCGAATTCCGACGCGGCGGCTGATAGGCAACGGCCGCGTCCAACCTGCCGGCGACGATCTGAAAACACAGGCGCGAACTTTCCGAACTTAGAAGGCTCGCAAACGAAAGTGTTCGATTTTCTCAAGCGATCGAACACTCTTGCCCGCTCGGCAGGGCTGTCGGCCGTCATGCTGCAAAACGAAGCCGCTGTATGTGAACTCTTCACCGATATGCATCAGTGCCGGGCTGGGTCGATTGCCGTCCCAGCCCGGCTCATAGCCATTTGACATCTTTCGTTTCTGCGATGGATTGACGCTTGACTCACGCATCCGGACGATAAATATTAAAAATATATTTCTCGTATATGAGCGTGAAATGCCCCTTGGCGAACCGAAGAGACGGCAAAGCGATACCGCCTATGACGGCCTCAGAGCCGCCATCATCAAGGCTGAGCTGATGCCCGGTGCGGCGATTGACGAACGTCAATGCATGGAAATGCTCGGGGTGGGCCGAACGCCGCTGCGCGAAGCGTTGCAGCGGCTTGCGCAGGAAGATTTGCTGCTTGCCGTGCCCCAGCGTGGCTACTTCGTTTCTTCGACCTCAGCGGCCGATTTTTTCCATCTCAATGAATTCCGTCTTCATTCCGAAGCGCTGGCGGCCCGCATGGCTGCGATGCGGATCGACGATGCTCAGCTCTCGGAATTCGATGCGTTGATGGAAGAGGCGCGTGCAGGCATAGCCGAGCGTCGCATGGAGATCGAATGGCATCTCGGCGTCGATGAGCGGATGCATCGGCTGGTCGCCCGAGCGAGCGGCAATCCATACCTGGCCCAGTCCCTGAACAGGCTCTACGCGCTTTCAGTGCGCAGTCTTTACGTCGCGCGTGTGCCGGTCACTCTCATTTTCGACGAACTTGAGAATTTCGAGGCGATACGCGATGCGCTCGCGGCGCGCGATCCCGATCGCGCCGAGATCGCGATGCGTGATCATCTGACGGTAAGCGTCGTGCAAATGGTTCGGCCGGCGGGCGTGCCTTCCTCCAAAACGGCGGGCCTGTGAGATGAGGAACCGGCGGCAGAATGTGATTACGCTTTTGCTGCTGGCTCCGTCTCTGGTGATGGCTATCCTTCTGCTGGCCATTCCGCTTCTGGTGGTAATTGCCTACAGCTTTGCCGGGCGCGATTCCTATGGCGGAGTGGTGACCGGCTTCACGCTGGAAAGCTACGTCGAATTGTTCCAGCCGGCCTATCTGCCGATCTTCGTCAACTCTTTGAAGATCGCAGCAATGTCGACGGCAGTCTGCGTTCTCATCGGTTATCCCATCGCCTATTTCATAGCCTTCCGCGCCGGCAAGCATTCGGGATTGCTGCTTGCCCTGCTGCTCATTCCGTTTTGGATCGACTTCATGATCCGCATGTCGAGCTGGATGGTCCTGATGGGCCGCAACGGCACGATCAACGGCGCGCTCACCGGTGCTGGGATCATCGATGAGCCGATCAGGATGATCGGCACCTATCCCGCCGTCATGGTCGGCATGCTCTATGCCTTCCTGCCGACGACCGTACTGCCGATCTACGCCGCGCTCTCCGGCATCAACAGGCGCCTGCTGGAAGCCGCCGACGATCTCGGCGCGGGGCCGGTCGAGGCCTTCTGGCGCGTGACGTTCCCGCTGTCGCTTCCGGGCGTGATGGCAGCGATGCTGTTCGTGTTCGTGCCAGCCATGGGCGTCTACGCTATCCCCGTGCTGCTCGGCGGTGGCAAGAGCATCATCCTCGGCAACCTCATTGTTCAGCTCTTCCTGGATTTCCGAAACATCCCGCTGGGGGCTGCGGTCTCCGTCGTCATGCTCGTGCTGTCGTCCGTCATCATCGTCTTCTACATGCGCATGCTGCGCCGTCTCGAGGAGGCGCACGCGTGAAGCTTTCCCGTATTGCCGGCCTCTACGTTCCGATCGTCACCATCCTTGGCTACGTCTTCCTGTTTGCGCCGCTCGTCGTGCTCGTCATCTATTCCTTCAATGCCGGCCGCTCGACCGTCGTCTGGACTGGCTTCTCGATGGACTGGTATGTGCAAGCCCTGAACGACCGGGGTCTGCAGCGCGGCCTTCAGGTCAGCGCCATCGTTGCCGTACTTTCGGCGATCATCAGTACGGCGATAGGAACGAGTGCAGCACTTGCCGTAATCAAGCGCCCGTTTCCGGCCAAGAACCTGTTCTCCACGCTTCTGATCGCACCGCTGGTGCTTCCCGAAATCGTGCTGGCGGTCGGGATGCTGGTGGCGACGGTGTGGTCGGGCCTCGCGCTTGGATATCTCACGCTGGTGGCCGGCCATGTACTTGTCTCCGTACCGTTCACATTCCTGATCGTGCGCGCGGCAGCCGCAACGCTCGACCCACGGCTCGATGAAGCCGCGGCAGATCTGGGAGCGCATGGCGGACAGATATTCATGCGCGTGACGCTGCCCCTGCTTTTGCCGGCGATCCTGTCGGCAACGCTTCTTTCCGCGATCATCTCTTTCGACAACTTCGTGATGTCGACCTTCGTTTCTGGAGTCGGCACGACGCCGCTGCCGATCCAGATCTACGCAATGCTGAAGACCGGGCTCACGCCGAAGATCAATGCGCTCGGAACGATGCTTATCGGCGTCAACGTGCTGGCCATCCTGCTGGTGATGGGACGCTACCTGAAGACCGTCCGGGGCACCGGACAATGAAGAAACCTTAATAAGAAAAGGGGAACTGCAATGCTGAAATACGGAATGCTTCTTGCAACGACGAGCCTGCTTCTTGCCGGAACTGCGCTTACCGCATCGGCCGAAGAGCTTCATATCTATGCCTGGGCAAGCGAATTGCCTCAGGAGATCGTCGACGACTTTGCCAAGGAAACCGGCATCAACGTCACGATGGACACCTACGATTCCAACGAGACGATGATGGCGAAGCTGTCGGCGGGCGCTTCCGGCTACGATCTCGTTGAACCCAGCCAGTACACGGTGCAGGTCCTGGTCAAGCAGGGTCTGCTGACGGAACTCGACCATGCCAAGCTGCCGAACCTCTCCAATCTGGGTGCTGCCTTCAAGGACGTCTCATACGATCCCGGCCAGAAGTTCAGCGTGCCTTATATCTGGGGCACCACCGGGCTTGCCTATAACGAGGATTGCGTCAAGCAGCCGATAACCAGTTGGAAGGCGATGTGGGACCCGCAATATGAGGGCCGCGTCTATATGCTCGACAACATGCTGGCGGCCTATATCGCCGGCCTGCAGGTCAACGGTCTGCATGCCGGCACCGCCAATCCCGAGGAGATCGAGAAGGCGACCCAGTCGCTGATCGAGCAGAAGAAGATTCTCGGCGGATACAACAGCAGCAACTTCGGTGAACTCGTCGCCTCCGGTGAGGCCTGCATCGTGCAGGCATGGAATTCCAACGTCACCCAGATTCTCGATGAGAATCCTAAGGTCCACTACGTCATTCCCGAGGAAGGCGGTTCGATGTGGATCGATGGCTTCGCGATTCCGAAGAACGCCAAGAATGTCGATGCCGCATACAAATTCATCGACTACATCATGAAGCCCGAGGTGGCCGCCAAGGCCGCGAACCTCAGTAAGTCCGCCACCGTCGTCGATGCCGCCAAGGCGCTGCTGCCGAAGGAAGTCGCTGAAAACCAGGCCATCTATCCGCCAGCGGACAAGCTGAAGAAGGTCGATTTCATCCTCGATGTCGGCGATGCGATGAAGCTCTACCAGGACGGCTGGACGAAGGTGAAGACTGCCCAGTAAGCTCTTGAATTTGCTCCGTGACAGGTCGGCCACTAGCTGGTCTGTCACGGATTTACTTTGACCCGCCATCGGGGACAACATTCCCAATGCCTAACGACAAAAAGAGCGAACCGGACAAAACCGGGCGCCCAGCCGTGGAACTGGTCGACGTCTGCAAGGTGTTCGACACCTCGGCCACGCCTCCCGCCTATGCCGTCGATCATCTCAGCCTGAAAATAGCTTCAGGCGAGTTCTTCACCTTTCTCGGCCCCTCGGGTTGCGGCAAGACCACGACGCTGCGGATGATCGCAGGATTTGAAAGCCCGACTGCGGGGAAAATCCTGCTGGAAGGCCACGACGTTTCGGGGCTGCCGGCGCATATGCGAAACACCAATACGGTCTTTCAGAGCTACGCACTGTTTCCGCACCTGTCTGTTGAAGACAATGTTGCCTTCGGGCTCGCCGTGAAACGGGTGCCGCGCAGCGAACGCGGCGACCGGGTCGCGGCAGCGCTGGATCTGGTGCGCATGCGCCACGCCGCCGGCAGGAAACCATCGGAACTTTCCGGCGGCCAGCAGCAGCGTATCGCGTTGGCGCGGGCACTGGTCAACGAGCCCTCCGTTCTCCTGCTGGATGAGCCCTTCGGCGCTCTTGATCTCAAGCTTCGGCGCGAGATGCAGATCGAGGTCAAGGAGATGCAGCGCAGGCTCGGCATCACCTTCATCTTCGTCACGCACGATCAGGAAGAAGCGCTGACGATGTCGGACCGCATCGCCGTGATGAGCACAGGCGTGGTTCGGCAGATTGACGACCCCGTCGGCATCTACGAGCGCCCTACCGATCGCTTCACTGCTGGCTTCATCGGCGACATGAACATGCTGTCTGCGACAGTTCTGGAGCGGCAGGATGGTGTCGTCGAAGTCCTGGCCGCCGACACGCGCTTGAAACTGAAAACCAACGCTGAGCTGCCGGCAGGCAAGGACTGCACGATCGCCATGCGTCCGGAAGCACTGACCTTCATGCGCGATAGCGCCGACGATGCAGCCTTTGCCGGCAAGGTGGAAAGCGCCGTCTATGTCGGTACGGACCGCCTCTACAATATTCGTCTTCAAACGGGCGAGGCAATGACGGTGAGGGTCCGCAACAGCCGGGCCGACAGCGTGCTGCGCATCGGCGAGAAGGTCAGCTTGTTCTGCCCTTCTTCAGCCATCCATCTTCTATCAGATCAGGACAAAAAATGAGCATAACCTCCTACCGCATCGGCGACGTTTGCGATCAGCTCGATCCCGCACTTCTGGCGCGCTTCGCAAAGGTCGAGGCCGCGACCGTCGGCCACTATCTGCATGACCGCTTCATGCGCACTGACATACGGCCGCTGATCGATGGCGTGCGGATAGCCGGCACTGCCGTAACCGTCTCCATCGCCGGTCCGGACTCGACGCTGCTCTATTATGCGATGGATCGCGTGAGGCCCGGCGACGTGCTGGTCATCGACCGCTGCGGCGACAAGCGCCATGCCCCGTGGGGCGGCTTCATGGCGGCCGTCGCGAAGGTGCGCGGGCTGGCCGGCGTCATCGTCGATGGTATGATCACCGACCCGGCAGCCATCCGCGCCGCCGGCGTGCCGACATGGGCACGGGGTGTGTCGCCTATCACCACTAAGCTCCTGAATTTCGGCGGCGGTTTCAACATTCCGGTCGCTTGCGGGGGTGTTGCGGTCAACCCCGGTGACGCCGTGCTTGCCGACGATTGCGGCGTGCTCGTGCTGCCGCCCGATCAGGTGGCGGGCATGACCGATGTCGCACTTGCGGACCAGGAGGACGAGGGCGGCTGGATCAAGCGCATCGAGGCTGGCGAACGGCTTCAGGATCTCGTCGATGTCGCCGCAATGATCGCTGAGCGTAACAAGCAGGACCAGATTTCCCATGGCTGATACAATAGAAAACTTCATGGTCTGGCTTTCGACCCCGCATCAGGCGATGCTGGAGATTGCTCACGATATCGGTTACCGGCATATCGTGATGGATATCGAACACGGGCTGTTCGACCTCGAGGCGACGGACCGCATCGTCGCGCTCGGCAAGGCGCTGGGCATGAAGATGCACGCCAAGGTGCTCGGGCCGGAAGCGATCCCGATCCAGCAGGCGCTGGATATGGGCTGCGACAGCGTCATCATTCCGCATATCGGCGATCTCGAACATGCACGCCGCGTGACCCTGTCAGCGAAGTACCCGCCGCTGGGAAACCGCAGTTTCTCGGGCACGCGGCCGGCACGCTACAATGTCGTCTCGCCGGACTATTACGAGCGCGAGAACGCAAACACCCGCTGTTATCCGATGGTGGAATCGGCAGCTGCCCTTCGCGATATCGAAGCCATTCTGGCGCTGCCGACAGTCGACGGCGTCTTCGTGGGCCCGAGCGATCTGTCGCTCGACAGTGGTCGTGGCGCATACCGTAACACCGACGAGGACAAGGCCGATATCCGGCGCATCGCTGCGGCGGCGAAAGCTGCCGGTAAGCCGTGGATCATGCCGGCCTGGACGCGTGCCGAGCGGACTCATGCTGCGGAATTGGGCGCATCATTGCTCGTCGTCGCTGATGAATTCGGTTCAATCATGTCGGGTTTGATGGACGCCGCCCGCTGAAGTAATGCAAGGAAGCACCTGAAATGACAGACAAAATCTCCTGCGGCAGCCGGCTCATGCAGTTGCTGCGTGCCTACGGTGTCGACACGCTTTTCGGCATGCCCGGCGTCCATACGCTCGAAGCCTATCGTGGCATGGACGACGCCGGCATGCGCCATATCGGCGTGCGTCACGAACAGGGCGCGGGCTTCATGGCTGACGGTTATGCCCGCATGTCGGGCAAGCCAGGCGTCTGCCTGCTGATCTCCGGCCCTGGCGTCACCAACGCCGCGACGCCTCTCGGCCAGGCCTATTCCGACAGCATTCCAATGCTGATGATTTCGAGCGTGGCAGCCACCAAGGATCTTGGCATGGGCCGCGGTCGGCTGCACGAAATTACCGACCAATCGCAGGTGACTGCGCCGCTGACGGCTTTCTCTGCGATTGCCACCAGCCCGGATCAGGTTCGCGAATATGTGGCTCGAGCTTTTGCGCTGTTCGAGTCCGGTCGCTCGCGTCCCGTTCACATCTCGATCCCGCTCGACGTGTTGACTGCGATTGACGACAAGCCGGTCACGCGCCGCGCCGCGCGAGGCAGCCGCGCGCCGGCCAGCGCCGGAATTGCGGATGCCACCAAACTTCTTGCGGAAGCAAAGCGTCCCGTGATCATAGCCGGCGGCGGCAGTGTCCGGGCTTCGTCCCAGCTCGTCGCATTGGCCGAGAGACTGGGCGCGGCGGTGGTTCCGACCATCGCCGGCAAAGGTGTCATCGCAGACTCCCATCCGCTCGCGCTGGAGGCGACGCTCGATCGCCCGGCCACACAGGCAATGATCGCCGAGGCCGACGTCGTCCTTTGCATCGGTACGGAGCTTGCCGAACCCGACATCTGGCTCGACGGCCCGCTGCCGATGAACGGCAAGATGATCCGCATCGATATAGACCCCGAGGTGCTGGTTCGCGATTACGATGCGGCGGTCGCTATCGAGGCGGATGCAGCTCTGGCGCTTGCCGATATTCTTGCCGCGCTGCCCGCGAGCATACCAAGCAAGGAAAGTCACAATCAGGTTGCGCGCATACGCGCGGCGGAACGCGAAGCCTTGACGCCACTGGAGCGCAAGCATGTGAAAGTGCTGGACGCGCTTCGGCGCGCCATGCCGGACGATGGCGTTGTCTATTCCGATATGACGCAGCTCGCTTACACCGGATATGCCTTCTATCCCTGCGCTGGTCCGCGCCAGTGGATATTCCCGGCCGGCTACGGCACGCTCGGCTATGCGTTGCCGGCAGGGATCGGCGGCAAGATCGCAGCCCCCGAGCGGCCGGTCATGGTCGTCGTGGGTGACGGCGGTTTCCAGTTCACACTGCAGGAGCTTGGCACTGCGGTCGAGCAGAAGCTGCCGATGGCAATCATCCTGTGGAACAATGACAGCCTCGCACAAATCCGGGACGGCATGATTTCACGCAAGATCCCGACGATCGGCATCAACCAGCATAACCCCGATTTCATCAAGCTGGCCGAAGCCTATGGCTGCCGCACAGCGTCTCCGCAGTCCATCGAGGCGCTGGAACAGGCTGTGACCGCAGCCCTTGCAGCGGATCGGCCAACTGTGATCGAGGTGCGGGAATCCGCCGGTTTTCTTGCGTGAAAGCAGGGAGGCTCTGTCGTTCTGGCAAGGAACGGCAGAGTTTTTCAGCTGCTCGAGCAACCAGAGTCTTGCATCTTCGGGTCTCTCGCTTTGGGTCAGGCTAGATCGAGTGCCGCCCACGTCTCTGCAATCGCAACCACGGCCGCATTGATGGGCCCGCTCGGGATTGCCGGTATGACGGAGGCATCGACAATGTATACGTTGTCGATGCCGTTCAGCCGAAGATCAGGATTCACGACGGCATGCTGATCCATGCCCATTCGGCAGGTGCCGGCGGGATGATGATGGGTGGAGGCGGCTCTGGCGATGAAGGCGTCGAGTTCGGCATCCGATCGCACGACCAGACCGGGGAGCACTTCTGTGTCGCGCCATTCGTCGAGAGCAGGCTGACTGCCGACCTCGCGCGCGATCTTCAGTGCTTTACGGAAGGTGAGGCGGTCATGTTCCGTCTCGAGATAATGCGGATCGATGATTGGACGGTCGGTACGGTTTGGTCCACCGGGCAGAATGTGGCCACGGCTTGTCGGATGGGTTACCCCACACAGGATTGTATATGCGGTGCCGTAAGCGGGCGCGTTCAGGCCCTCTGCCGCTGAAGGTGCTACGACGCAGCCGAGAACGATGTCCGGCACGCCTGTTGAACCAGAGAGGTTCTCGCTGTTCAGATACATCAGCGATTCCGAATGCTGAAGGCGTGAAGGTGGAACGGGTTTCTTCGAGCGATAGACATTGCCAAGCGCCAGGAGATGATCTTGCAGGTTGGCTCCGATTTCCCTTCGTTCGCTAATGCATTCGATGCCCGCCTGTTTCAGAACTGCGGGGTCACCGATGCCCGATCGCATCAGGATGAGCGGCGTTGAGACTGCGCCAGCACAAACCACGATCCGATCCGCCGATATTCTTTCCGTCACGCCATCGATGACGCAGATGACCGCCGCCGCCTGGTCGCTTTCTATGACCAGATGCTCGACCTCATAGCCGGTGAGCAGTGTCAGATTTTTGCGGGCAAGGACATCGGCTGTCAGATAGGCGTCTGCGACGCTGAGCCGACGACCGTTGCGGATGTTGAGGGAATTGGGCGTCGTGCCGATCAGTTCGCCGCTGTTGTGGTCGGTAAGCGTGGGGATACCAAGCGAATTGCCTGCCGCTATATAGGCACGAACGACGGGGCTGACTTCTTCGTCGGGCAGTTGGACATCGAGCGGACCCGAGCGACCGCGTGTCGGTGCGTCGAACGTGATAAAAGCTTCGCTGCACATGAAACCGGGGAGCAAGCCTTGATAGGACCAGCGCTCGCCGCCGGCCTCCTTCCACGCGTCAAAATCGGCGGGGTGTCCCCGCACATAGGCCATGGCATGGAGACAGCTCGACCCGCCGACGATCCGTCCTCTCGGCCATTCGTGAATTCGGTTCGCGGTATATGGCTGCGGAACAGTGCGATAGGCCCAGTCATAGTCACGGCCTTGTAGTATCGTCCACTTCAGCGGATCGGCAATATCGGGATCGGAAGGCATCTGGCCTGCCTCGATCAGGCCGACATTGCAGGTTTCGTCTTCGCTCAGCCGGCTGGCGATCACCGAGCCAGCCGAACCGGCGCCGATAACCAAAACATCGAAATGTCGAGCCACGAGTTCCCCTTCCGCGCGAAGCCGGATCGCTATTTCAGGTTTGAGATGAGGTCAGGCGGCGAAAGCGCCGGCGTTCGAACGTTCGGTGATCTGTTTCTGCACGGAAAGCAGATGCGCGCGCATGGCGGCCTCCGCCGCTTCCGGGTCGCGCTGGGAGATCGCCTCGGCAATCAACCGGTGTTCGGCATCGCGCTGGGCGATACGCTTGGGGCAGGTGGGCTCGGCGGTGCGGGCGATCTTCATGCGGGCGTCGACGCCAACCTGCCTGAGCATCTTGTAGAATTCGCTGGCCAGATGATTTCGCGCGGCCCCGACGATCGCAAGGTGGAACGCCAGGTCGATCTGGCCGGACGAAGCATTCTCCGGCGTGGTGGCCGCTTCCATGATGCGCGCGATCTCGAAAGCGGAAGCGCGCAGCGATGCCAGACGCGCCAGCCCGGGCTCCATGATCAGGCGCAACTCCAGGACCTCGATCGGATTGGTCACCCTGACCAGCTCCTCGCCATATTTCGGCATTGCGGTCGGCGCTCTTCTGGCGCGCACTGGTCCCAGGTCGCCGGCACGCCGCATGGCATCGAGCGCCTTGCGTAGCTGGTGGCGCTTGACGTTCAGGAGGTCGGCGAGATCGCGCTCCGAAGGCAGTTTGCCGCTTTCTTCCTGAATCTGCCGAATGGCCGAGATGACGTCGTCGACCTCGGACGGGACGATGGTTGGCTTGAATGCAGTCAAAACAAAATCTCCTGAATCCGTTTGTGCGGACGACCGCCAGCGAAGAGGTGCTTCAGTTATAATATAACGCGGCACATGAAGGAAACCCATGTTCAACCAATTCAACCAAATTAGCTGGATATCTTGTGGTTGACAACCTCAGTTGAGCAGTGGTTGACTGAGGTGGTCGGGAAATGGCCGACGAGCCCCGCTAAGAGGGCGATCAATCATCCCGGGGAACAAGCATGCAAGCAGGCGAGACCTATGACTATGTCATCGTGGGAGCGGGGTCGGCAGGTTGCGTGCTGGCCAACCGCCTGAGCGAAGATCCGTCGGTTTCTGTCTTGCTGCTGGAGGCGGGGGACTGGGATCGCGATCCGATGATCCATATCCCGCTCGGCTGGGGCAAGATCCTTACCGAGCGCCGGCATGACTGGATGTATTTCTGCGAACCCGAAGCCAATGTCGGCGGCCGCAAGGTCGAATGCGCGCGCGGCAAGGTCATTGGCGGTTCTTCATCCACAAATGCCATGGCCTATGTGCGCGGCAATCGCGGCGACTATGATCGCTGGGCTGCGAATGGCCTGCTCGACTGGTCCTATGAACGGGTTCTGCCCTACTTCAAGAAACAGGAAAGCTGGGAGCGCGGCGCGGACGACTACCGCGGCGGTGACGGTCCGCTAAGCACCCAGTTCTGCCGCTACAAGGACGGTTTGATCGAAGCTTTCGCAACGGCCAGCCGCGAAGCGGGCTATCCCCAGACCGACGATTACAATGGCGCTACCCAGGAGGGTTTCGGCCGCCTGCAGATGACGATCGAGAACGGCCGCCGTTGCTCGACGGCTTCGGCCTATCTGCGCCCGGCCATGCGCCGGGGCAATGTCACCGTGCTGACCAAGGCGATGGCGACGAAAATCCTGCTGAAGGACGGCAGGGCGGCAGGCATTGCCTATAGCCGTGACGGCGCGCCTTTCCAGGCCTTTGCGCGACGCGAGGTTTTGCTGGCCGGTGGCGTCATCAACACGCCGCAACTCCTTATGCTATCTGGTATTGGCGGCGGTGAGGAGCTTTCCTCATTCGGCATCGAAACCAAGGTCGACCTGCCGGGAGTTGGCAAGAATCTGCAGGATCATGTCTCCGTCATCCTGATGTATCGCCGCAAGGAGCCGGGTCCGTTCCTCAAGATGATGCGCGCCGACAGGATCGGCCTTGATTTCGTGAAAACCTATCTGACGGGACGCGGCTTTTCCGGAGATGTGCCAGGCGGGGTGGTCGCTTTCCTGAAAAGCGACGCCAGCCGGCCCTTGCCCGACGTGCAGTTGCTTTTCACCGCGGCACCGCTTGCGGCCTGGCCTTACATGCCGCCGTTCAAAGCGCCTTTTGCCGATGGTTTCGCGACGCGCATCGTGGCCGTGCAGCCGGAAAGCCGTGGCAGCGTCAAGCTCGCTTCGGCTGACCCGTTGGCCGCGCCTCTGATCTACCAGAATTTCCTGTCTTCGCCGCGTGATTGGGAATCGTTGCGCGCCGGTTTTCGTGTCGCGCGCGACCTCGCGGCTCAGCCCTCCATGAAGCCGTACATCGAAGCGGAGTTCTTTCCCGGGCCCAACTGCCAGAGCGATGACGAGATCGACGAACACATTCGCAAGACGTCGATCACCGTCCATCACCCCGCCGGCACCTGCCGCATGGGCGTCGACCGACAGTCGGTCGTCGATCCGGAATTGCGCGTTCGCGGCGTCGGCGGGCTGCGCGTGGTCGATGCATCGGTCATGCCGGATCTCGTTTGCGGCAACATCAATGCGGCGGTCATCATGATCGCCGAAAAGGCGTCGGATTTGATCCGACAACGGGTCGAGCAGAGTGTCGCCGCCTAGCGGTTGACAATCGGTTTTCAACCAAAAAATGCTTTTGGTTGAAATTTTAGGAGTTTTTGGTTGACACATCGGGGCGCCCCGATGCGTACGCGTTGATTCACGCATTTTCTCGAAAAAACACCAAGTATTGGTACAAATGGCTAAATTTTTGATCGCCGTGCATGTAATTTGGGCGACTTTCTGACTAAAGTCTGGCTCAACCAAAAAATCCAAAAATTGCTAAATAAGGGATTGTGGACGAAAACCAATCCTAATACGGTTGAGTTGGTTAAACGATCTGTCCTCCAGTTCCGAGGTGTCTGAAATGTCCGTGGCGCAACCAGCAAACGATACCATCACCAACAAGAAGGCCGCCCTCAAAGGCCTTTACGACGACCTCTACTCGAAGAACATGTTCCCCTTCTGGGCGACCAGCGAAGGTGTCGATCATGACGAGATCAAGCAACTCATGGCGACGTCGAAGGCCGTTCCGTTCGTCTGGTCCTACACGGATATCGAACCGCTGCTGCAGCGCGCCGCCGAACTCGTCACCATGGACGACAGCGAGCGCCGCTCTTTGATCCTCGTCAATCCAGGCCTTGCGCCCAAGCGCGCCTCGGTTAGCACCATGTACACGGCCTACCGCCTGAACGATCCAGACGAGATCATGCCGCCGCACAAGCATTCGCCGAGCGCCATCCGCTTCGGCCTCACCGGCAAGGGTAACTTCACCGGCGTCGAAGGCGAGGACGTAGTATTCGGCCCTGGCGACATGGTTCTGACCCCGAACGATGCCTGGCACAATCACGGCACGGTCGGCGGCGAACAGGCGGTCAATCTTTCCATTCTGGACCTTCCGCTGGTCGAGACGCTGCATGCCGTCCATTTCGATCACAAATACACCGAGATGGTGGACGGCAAGGAAGTCGAGAAGAAGGTACAGACCGCGCGCTTCCCGAGCGACTACTCCCAGCGCATCTATGGTGAAGGCGGCTTGATGCCGCGCTTCGTCGACCACAAGCGTGGCGGCGGCCTGTCTTCACCGATGTATGTATACCGCTGGGAAAAGATGGAAGCCATCCTGGACGCCCACAAGGATTGGGACGGCGATCCGCATGAAGGCATCGTGATCGACTATGTCGATCCGACGACCGGCGGGCCGGTGTTCCACACGATCAATTTCTACGTCCAGATGCTGCGTCCCGGCGAAAAGACGCTGCCGCAGCGGGAGACCGCCAGCCTGCTTCTGTCGCCGTTCCGCGGCAACGGCCATTCGATCATCGACGGCAAGCGCTACGACTGGAACCAGTTCGACACGATCGCCATCCCCGGCGGTTCGTGGGTGGAGCATGTCAACGGCTCCTCGACCGAGCCGGTCATCTTCTTCGGTGCCACCGACGCTCCGACGCAGAAGGCGCTGCTTCTCTACAAGCGCTGGGGCCGCAACCAGGCCGGCGATCTTCTGCGCCTCGTTTGATCCTGCAAGCATAGCCGCGCGCCGTCCTGTCACGGCGCGCCGGCAGTGAAGTGACGCACCAGCAAGAAGGCGTACGCATTTGGTTTCCGCGTTCAACACCAAGCATATCGGCCATGTGGATTGCCCCGGCGGCGGTCAGGTCTGGGTCGACGGCAACATCCTTTACATCGGTCACATGCGGCCGCCGAGCGGTACGACGCTGGTCGACATTTCCGATCCGCGTAATCCGAAGAAGATCGCAACCGTCGACGTGCCGCCGGGTTGGCATTCGCACAAGGTACGCGCCAAGGACGGGTTGATGATCATCAACCACGAGCGCTTCGGCAGCGAAGGGCCTGCCGATTTCGGCGGTGGCCTGGCAATCTACGACACGAGCAAGCCGGAACAGCCGAAGCTGATCTCCAAATGGATCACCGGCGGCAAGGGCGTCCATCGTTACGATTATGACGGCCGCTATGCCTATATCTCGCCGACCGCCGAAGGCTATGTCGGCAACATCGTGATGATCCTCGATCTGATCGATCCGGTGAATCCGGTCGAGGTCGGGCGCTGGTGGATACCGGGTCAGTGGACCGGCGGCGGCGAAGAATATCCGTGGCACGACTATGTGACGCCGCGCTGCCACCATCCGATCCGCATGGGTGACCGGCTTTATGTCAGCTACTGGCATCACGGCATGTTCATTCTCGACATCTCGGATATGAGCCGCCCAACGCTTATCAGCCATGTGAATTCGAGCCCGAGCTTCCCGCATCCGACCCATACCTGCCTGCCGATCCCGCAGCCGCTGAAGGGCCGCAACATCATGGTTGTAGCGGATGAGGATGTGGCGAAGCTGCGGCCTTCGCCACCATCCTTCAGCTGGATCTACGACATCACCGACGAGACCAACCCGATGCCGATTTCGACCTTCCAGGTTCCGGGTCTCGATCCAGACGGCGCGCCGCAGCCGCCGATGACGGGCTGTCACCAGCCGTCGGAGCGGTTCTCGGGTACCATCATTCCGTTTGCCTGGTTTGCGCAGGGTTTGCGGCTGGTCGACATCGCCGACCCGTTCGCGCCGAAGGAAGTCGGGCATTTCATGCCGGATGCACCTGCGGGAGCAGATCGTGCATCGTCCAACGACGTGACGATCGACGATCGCGGCATCGTCTATCTCATCGACCGCATCCGCGGCGTCGACATCATAGAAACGAGCGTTCTTTAGGAGACTGGCGTGTCCGACAGCACAAGAAAATCCGCCACCCATTACGCCATTGGCAAGAAGAATCCGAACCTGCCGTTTCATCCGGCGGTGCGCGCCGGCGACTACATCTTCGTTTCCGGGCAGGTGCCAAAAGACGAGAACAACAACATGATCTCGGGCACGATCGAGGAAGAGACGCTGGCCACGCTGAAGACGATCGAGCGGGTGATTGCGCATGAGGGCGCAACGCTCTCGGATGTCGTGCGGATCACCACCTATCTCGAGGATACGCGCGACTTCGGACGCTACAACAGGGCCTTTCTCGAAGGCATCGGTGACGCCGTGCTTGCCCGCACGACGGTCGAGGCAAGAGCCGTCATCAACACCAAGATCGAAATGGACGCCATCGTCTACAAACCGCTCGCGGCGGGCAAGGCGTAAGCCAGACAAACCATCGAGGAGACGCAACCCATGTACAAGCTTCTAGGCCGCCAGACTTCGGGCAACGTTCAAAAAGTGCTTTTCATGCTGGAAGAGCTCGGCGCGCGCTACAAGCGCGAGGACTATGGCCGGCAGTTCGAGAACACTCAGACGGCCGAATACAAATCGCTCAACCCGACTTCGAAGGTGCCGACGCTGGTCGATGGCGACGCGGTGATCTGGGAATCGAACACGATCCTGCGCTACCTCGCAGCCTTCGGTGGCGAGCATCTGACGGGTGCAACGCCCACCGAAAAGACCGAGGTCGAACGCTGGATGGACTTCCTGCTGGCTGCGGTCAATCCCGGCTATCTCGCTGCGTTCAAGGGCGCGAAGCTTCCGCCCGAAGAGCAGACGGCCGAGTACAAGGAGCAGGTTCGCGACCTCGTCGCCCAGCTCAAGATCGTTGATGGCCATCTCGAGGGCAAGGACTTCCTGGCGCTCGGCAAACTGACCATCGCCGATATCGCCTGCGCGCCGATCCTCAAGCGCTGCGTCGATTTCAAGATCGAGCGTCCTTCGCTGCCCAATCTGGAGCGTTGGGTTGCTGCCATAGCTAAGCGTCCTGCGTTCCTCGTCGCCACGGGTGCGGCCCAGTCGACAAAGGCCGCATGATGATCAAGCGCGTCGCCCTCATCGGATTGGGAACGATGGGCCCCGGCATCGCCGCGCGACTTTCGCGTGGCGGGCTGGAGGTTGCGGCGTATGACATTTCGGAAGCAGCGATCGAGCGTGCCCGCGGCATGCTCGATATTGCGGGCGGCGTTCTCGACCGTCTCGACATACAGGCGCCCGCTGAGGGTGCCAGCGCGGTGCGCTTCATGCGCAGCATTGCCGAGGCCGTTGAAGGTGCTGATCTCGTCATCGAGAACGTGCCGGAAAACATCGATATCAAGGCCGAGACCTATCGCGCCATCGATCCGCTGATCGGACCTTCGGTTATCGTCGCGTCCGACACATCAGGCATTCCGATCACCAAGCTCCAGGCGCATATCTCGCATCCTGAGCGTATGGTCGGCATGCATTGGTCGAACCCGCCGCATATCGTTCCGATGATCGAGGTGATCGGCGGCGAGAAGACCGCTCCGGAAACGGTTGCGACCATCCGAGACCTGATCCGCTCCATCGGCCTGCTGCCGGTGGTGGTGAAGAAAGACGTTCCCGGCTTCGTCGAAAACCGCGTGCTCTATGCGCTGTTGCGCGAGGCGGTCGATCTGGTCGAGCGCGGTGTCATCGAGCCGGAAGATCTCGACACCTGCGTTTCCTGGGGCATCGGCTACAAAATCGCGGTCATCGGGCCGATGGCGCTGCTCGATATGGCCGGCCTCGATATCTACAAGTCTGTCTCGTCTTTCCTGAACGCCGATCTGTCTAATCGCGACGATGTCGCGCCGATCGTTCTTGAAAGGACAGGCGCCTCCAAGCTCGGCATCAAATCCGGGGAGGGCATGTTCTCCTACACGGCGGAGAAGATCACCGCCCTGCAGGGCGAAAGAGCGAAAAAACTGGTCGCCGTGCGGCGCATCCTCGAAGGCCGGGAGTGAGCGATGCAATCGGCGGTGAGGGAGACACAAGGCCGTAGCAGATTGGGGGAGAACCTGCCGCATATTGCGGAGCGCACAGGCAAGGCTTTGCACTGGATTCTCGGCGTCGCATTGCTGGTCGTGGTCGGCATCAATGTCATCAACGCGACCGGGCGTTATTTGTTCGGCTTCTCGATGACCGGCACCGATGAGCTGATGGTCTACACCATCATCTGGGTGGTGATGGCCGGCGCGATCCTGTCGCTGGCGAACCGCGACCACATCAGCGTCAATCTCCTGCCGTCCTACGCAAAGGGGCGGTGGCGGCATCTGCTTTACATCATTCACGACATCGCCGGCGTTCTGGCCTGCGCCTACGCAACCTATGCCTCCTACGGTTTCGTCACGAAGATCGGACGGCTCGGAACCACGAGCATGGGGCTTGGTATTCCCATGACCATCCCGCATGCAGCGCTGCTTGTCGGCTTTACCGGGCTGACGATCACGGCGGCGATCATGCTCGCCCGCGATCTCAATGCATTTGCCCGCAACGATCCGCATGAGGAACCGGGCGCATGACCGCTTCCCTGGCGATCCTTCCGGTCCTTCTCCTGGCGCTCGGCACACCGGTATTCCTGGTCTTCCTGGCTGCCGTCGCCGTCACCTTCTTCTTTATCCTGCCGACACCGCCGGTCGCCCTGCATCAGGTTCTGTTCGGTGGGTTCGACAACTACGCGCTGCTTGCGATACCGTTCTTCGTCTTTGCCGGCGAATTGATGGGAACGAGCGGCATCGCCTCGCGGCTGATCACCTGGGTACTGGCACTGGTCGGACGCTTGCCCGGCAGCCTTGCGGTTTCGACGGTCGGCGCCTCGACCGTCATTGGCGCCATTTCCGGTTCCAGTGTCGCGGCGGTCGCAGCCCTCAGCAAGACGCTTTATCCCAAGCTGGTAAGCTCGGGTTACGGCAAGGAACGCTCTGCCGGACTGCTCGCATCCAGTGGCGCGATCGACATCGTCATACCACCCAGCATCGCCATGATCCTCTACGGCCTTGCCGCCGAGCAATCGATACCGCGGCTGTTCATGGCGGGTGTTATCCCCGGGCTGCTGATGGCGCTGATGATGTGCATATTCGTCATAGTCGTCGCCATCGTTCTGAGAATCCCCGTAGTCGGGCGATTCGATCCCAGGGAAGCCTGGCTCGCGACGAAGAACGCGATTGCAGCGCTTCTGATGCCCGTCTTCGTCCTCGGCGGTATCTACAATGGCTGGTTTTCGCCGACTGAAGCCGGTGGCTTTGCCTGTCTCTATGCCATCGTCGTCGCACGCTTCGTCTATCGCACCATGAACTGGGCCGATATCATCCGCGCGGCCGGAAACTCGGCGATGCTGTCGGCGCAGATTCTCATCATCGTTGCCACCGCCGGTGTCGTGACGTGGGTGCTGACGACACAGGGTGTGCCGCAGGCGATCGTCGCCTGGATTCAGGCGCTCGACATGAACGCGATGACTTTCTTGCTGGCGGTCAATGTCGTGCTGCTGATCATCGGCTGCTTCCTCGACCCGACTTCCGCCATCCTGGTGTTCGCGCCGCTGCTGGTACCGATTGCGATTTCGCTGGGCATCGACCCGATCCATTTCGGCATCATCATGACCGTCAATCTGGCGATAGGCATGTTCACGCCGCCCTTCGGTCTGAACATCTTCGTCGCCCAGTCCGTCACCGGGTTGCCTGCTCATTCGCTCTACAAAGGAGTTCTGCCCTTCGTTGCTGTGCAGGTCACTGCACTTCTGATCATCACCTATGTGCCGGCGCTTTCCTTGATGCTCGGCCAGTCACTTTAAAAAAGAAAAATGGGGAACGTGATGCTTTCGAAATTTCTCAAGGCCGCTGCTTTTTCCACGGCTTTGGTGCTGCTGCCGCTGGCAACGGCAATTCACCCGGCTGCCGCGCAAAGCACGATGAAACTGGCGTCGGCGACCATCAACGACGTCCAGCATGAATGGCAAAAGGTTTTCGCTGAGGAACTGAAAACCCGCGTCGGCGATGCGGTGAAGACCGAAATCTATCCGGCAAGCCAGCTCGGCGCGATCCCGCGCATGGCGGAGGGTGTGCTGCTCGGCACCATCGAAGCATTCACCACACCGACCTCCTTCATGACCAATGTCGATCCGCGCTTCCAGGCTTTCGATGTTCCGGGCCTGTTCAAGACGCCGCAGGATGTCGACAACGCAATTCATGACCCCGAGTACCGCGCGCGTCTCGAAGAAATGTTCCTCGACAAGGGTCTTCGGGTCATCGGCGCGATCTACAACAGCCCCACCGTCGTTTTCACGATGAAGCCGGTTACTACTCTCGATGGGCTGAAGGGCCTGAAGATCCGGACGTTTGCGTCGCCAATGCAGATCAAGCCGATGGAACTGGTCGGCGCCACGCCGCTGCCGCTGGCATTGACCGAAGTCATCCCGCAGCTCGAAGCTGGCGGCCTCGACGGCATGCTGGTCGGCATGCCGATCCTGACGGCGTTCAAATATTACGATGTCGGCAAGAACATCACCGATCTGCGCTTTGCCGAGATCGTCTCCGTCACCGTCGTCAACGAGGACTGGTTCCAGTCGCAGACCGACGAGGTCAAGAAGGCTATCGTCGATGCGGGCCGCGCCGCCGAGACTTCGGTGTTTCAATGGGGTGTCGACAATGTCCAGAAGACCTATCAGGTCTGGGCCGACAATGGCGGCGTGATCAACAAGCTGTCCGACGAAGACCAGGCGAAGATGGAAGGCGAATTCCATACGCTCGCCGGAACGCTTGTCGATGCCAATCCGGCCGTGAAGGAAGAGTATCAGCGCCTCAAGACGCTGGTGGATGCGAAGGTGGCGAAATGAAACGCGCCACCGCTCACTCGCAGACCAGGCGTCCGGTTTTGTCCGAGCAGGTCAGCTGCAGGGCAGCGGGTGCCGCGCCATGGTCGAGCGCGATCTGTGAGCGTGTCGCATATGCACGGCCTTCGATCCCGCACCACAGGCGCTCGACCGGCAGGTTCTCGCGCTTGTCGTTGAGCGCCGCATATGTCCCGCTCTTGGGGTCGAACCAGAGTTCGATTTGGGCGGCTTTGCCGGGTGCGACGGCTGTGAGTTCGACAGAATACCAATGGGCGATGTCGGCGTTGCAGGCGAGGGGTTCCTTGCCAGCATTGGCGACAGTCAAGGAAACTGGCGAGAGCCCGTCCGTGCCTGTTCTGACGGTGATGTGCCGCAACTCGGTCGCCTGGGCCGAAGTGGCCAGCGTCAGCATCAGGGGCAGAAAAACTTTCAACATGAATCTTGTCTCTCTCCATCAACAAGGAGAGTTATAAGTATATATCGCTTATGCGCAACAATAATAAGAATAATTGTTGATGTGATTGGAAAGTATAAACCAACGGAGGGTAAAATGTTACGCGTACTGAAGAGCAGTGTAAGTGTAATTCTATTGACTGGTTTCATGTTGAGCGGAGCTATTGCCGCAGATGTGAAATCAATTGCCATCCTGACGCCTGAAGAAGGCACCGACTACGGCTGGAACCAGCAGGGCGTCGATGCCGCCAAGGCAGCGGCTGCCGCGACTGGTGTCGAGGTCGTGGTCGCCCAGGGTCTCGGCTATGGCGACGTTCGCCCGACGCTTCGCGAACTGGCGGAAGAGGGCGCAAGCCTGCTGATCGCCCATGCCAGCGGCTACAACACGTCGGCGCCTGAAATCGCCAACGAGCTCAAGGTTCCGGTGGCGATCGTCGACACGCCGTCGGCGCTCAAGAAGGGCCTCGTCGCGGACTACACGCTGAGCGGCCATGAAGGCGCCTATCTTGCCGGCCGTCTTGCCGCCAAGATGACGCGCTCCAAGGCCGTCGGCATCGTCGTTTCCGGCGAGCCGCCGTCATGGAACTCGCAGTCGGCAGGGTTCGCTCAGGGCGTCAAGGCCGAGAACCCGGATGTGAAGGTCACCTATGCCGTTATCGGACCCGCCGCCTATAGCGACGCTGCCGGCGGCAAGCGCGTCACCGAAAGCGTGATCGCGTCTGGTGCCGACATCATCTTCGGTCAGGGCAACGGCTCCAGCTTCGGCATGCTGCAGGCGGTCGAAACGACCAAGGCTGCCGATGGCGGCAAGGTCTATTTCATCGATGTGATCGGCGATAAGACGCCCATCGACAAGGGCTTCCTGCTCTCTTCGGTGGTCTGGAACATCACGCCCGTCTACACGGCGATGATCAACGACCTGAAGGCCGATACCTTCGGCACCAAGAGCTACTCGATCGGCCTGAAGGATGATTCCGTCAAGCTGCTCAAGACGGCGGCGATCCCGGACAATGTCTGGACCGAAGTCCAGGCGCTGCGCGAGGATGTCATCTCCGGCAAGATCAAGGTCGAGCCGGTGTTCGAAGCGACGGCCGTGCGTGCCCTGATGACGAATGTGAGCGAATAGCCACGAGCGCCATAGGCTGGAGGGGCCCAATGTGCTGCCCCTCCAGTTTGATTTCATGCTCTGACGCTGGGCGTATCATGACCAATGTTTCAATATCACCGGCGGCAACGCCGGACATCGTCGTGCTCGATCGGGTAACAAAGCGGTTCCCCGGTATCGTCGCCAATGACAGCGTCGACCTGGCGATCCGGCCCGGCGAAGTTCACGTGTTGCTGGGCGAAAACGGCGCCGGCAAATCAACCTTGATCGGCATGCTGTCAGGCCTTCAGCAGCCGGACGAAGGGCGTATTCTGGTCGATGGCACCCCAACGCCGATCACGTCGCCGCGCCATGCGCTTTCGCTCGGCATCGGCACGGTCTTCCAGCACATGATGCTGGTGCCGACGCTGACGGTGGCGGAAAATCTTCTGCTTGGCGGGTCGTGGTGGCAACGCCCCAAGACCGAGGAGCTGGAAGCGCGCGTTACCGAGATCAGCCGCACGCTGGGCATCACGATCAATCTCCATGCCAGGATATCCGAGCTTTCGCTGGGCGAGCAGCAGCAGGTCGAAATCCTGCGCGCGCTGGTGCGCAACAGCCGGCTGCTGATCCTCGATGAATCGACTTCCATGCTGACGCCGAAAGGCATCGACGAACTGGGCGCGCTGATGCGCCGTCTTGTCGAACAGGGCCTGGCTATTGTTTTCATCACTCACAAGCTCAAGGAGGCGGCGGCCTTTGGCGACCGCATTTCGGTTCTGAAGCTTGGCCGCAAGGTCGGCGAGATTCCGCCGGAACGTTTTCGCGCGCTCGGCGAGGACGAGATCATCTCGGAAATCGTCGAGCTGATGTTCGGCAAGCGCAAGGATGACCCCGAAGCGGAGGAAAAGGCACCGCGTGTGCTGCCTGCAAGCGCGGCACCTCTGCTGGAGGTGCGCGACATCGAAGTGCCCGCAACTGCAAATACGCCGGGCCTCTCTGCGATATCCTTCGACATTCGCCCGGGCGAACTGCTCGGCATTGCCGGCATCGACGGCAACGGCCAGAAGCAACTCGCCGAGGCCTTGGCCGGGCAGCTTCCGACCTCTGGCGGTACGATTGCTTTGGAAGGAAAACGGCTCGACGGGTTGAGCGTCGGCGAACGCCGTGAGAGCGGGCTGCGCTATTTGACCGACGACAGGCTGGGCGAGGGCACCGTGGGGTCATTCCCCGTGTCGATCAATTTCTTCCTGAAACAGGTGGGCGCTGCTCCCTTCTGGCGCTCGGGCATCGAGCAGCGCGCCGAGATCGACAAACGCGCGGGCGAACTGGTTCGCGAATACGATGTGCGCACGCCGAGCCTGAAGACACCGGTGGGCCGCCTGTCCGGCGGCAACATCCAGAAGGTGCTGCTGGCGCGCGAACTGGCCGAAGGCGCCAAGGCCGTTATCTTCAACAAGCCGACCTATGGGCTCGATCTCGCCAACACCTTGGCAACACGCCAGCGCATTCGGGAAATCGCGGCGCGGGGTCTGGCTGTCCTTCTCATCTCCACAGACCTCGAGGAACTGCTGAGCATGTGCGACCGGATTGCCGTGATTTCGAGCGGCCGGTTGGTCGGTACGGTCGAAAACACGGGTGACGCCCGCACACGGGTTGGCCGTCTGATGATCGGGCTGGCGGCATGAGCGCGGAGACACAGGCCATGAGTGCGACCGCTCTCGATACATCGAATGGCACGCCTGCACGGCGCGATATCCAGCGCCGCATTATCATGACGCTCGGTCCTATCCTGGCCGCTCTGATAATAGCCGGTTGCATCCTGCTGGCCGTCGGCGTCAACCCATTGACCTATTATGGTTTTGTTCTCGAACGCGGGCTGCTGTCGCCGCTCGGCGTCCAGCAGACGCTGACGCGCATGGCGCCTCTGCTCTTCCTCGCAGCCGGCCTCATCGTCGCGTTTCGCGCCGGCATGTGGAATCTCGGCGGCGACGGCCAGTTCCTGCTTGGCGCGGTCACTGCCGCTGCCAGCGGGCCGCTGCTCGTTCAGGTGCTGCCGGCATGGCTGGCCCTGTTCTGCGCCTTCCTGCTGGCAACCGCAATTGCCATGCTGTGGTCACTCGTGCCGGCCTTGCTGCGCGCCTATCAGGGCGTCAACGAGATCATCACCACGCTGATGATGACATTTCTCGGCACGTCGCTCGCCAATGTCCTGGTGAAGCTCGTTTTCCTCGACCCTTCAACCACTGTGCCGCAGACACGGACTTTGCCGGTCGAGGATCGCCTGCCGCGCCTGTTTGATACGACGATTACCAGCGGGCTCCTGCTTGGTCTGGCCGCCATCCTCATAGTGCATTTCGTCATGACGCGTACCGCATTCGGCCTGAAATTGCAGATCGTCGGTGCCAATCCGCGCGCCGCCGTCCATGCCGGCCTCGGCGTGCCGAAGCTCACAATTGCGGTGTTCGCGATCTCGGCAGGGTTGGCAGGTCTGGCCGGTGCCGTCGATATCATCGGCGTTCAGGGCAATGTGAGGGCCGACTGGAATCCGGCCTATGCGATGGCGGTCATTCCGGTCGTTTTCCTCGCCCGCATGAACGGCATCGCGGCAATCGGCTTCGTGTTCATGCTGTCTGTTCTGTCGATTGGCGGCGAGAGTGCCGCGCGGCGGCTCGGCGTGCCGCATCACTTCACGCTCGTGCTTGTCTCCATCGTTCTGATCATGCTGGCGCTCGCCGAATATATCGACCACCGCTACAACCAGTCGCGAAAGGCGTGACGTCATGACGGGCCTGTTCAGCGAAGTCTTCCTCGGCGCACTCCTGTTCGGCGCCGTCACCGCCGCCATCCCGCTGCTTCTTGCCGGGCTGGGCGAGCAGATGTCGGAAAAGGCCGGCGTGCTCAATATCGGCATCGAAGGCATGATGATCTTCGGCGCCTATCTCGGTTTCGTCGGTGCGTTCTATTCGGGGTCGTTGTGGCTCGGCTTTCTCACCGGCGCGCTGGGCGGCATGGTGGTGGCGCTTCTCATGGCACTGCTATGTGTACGGCTGGGTCTCAACCAGATCGTCATCGGCATCGGCCTGACGCTCGGGCTCGAGGGGCTGACAGCGCTGCTTCATCATTTCCAGTTTTCGCGCAGCTATCCGCGCCTGCCGGCGGCGGACAGGACCGTGATCCCATTTCTCGCGGATATCCCCATTCTGGGGCCTGCGCTTTTTCGTCAGCACCTGATCGTCTATATGGCCATCGCGCTGGTTTTCGTGATGGGCTACATCTATCGCCGCACGCAGCTTGGCCTCAATCTTCAGGCCGCCGGCGACAAGCCCGCAGCGCTCGACGTGGCCGGTATCGATGTCGTGCGGACCCGCACGATCGCAGTCCTGACGACCGGCGCGCTGGCCGGTCTCGGCGGTGCCTATCTCGCCAATGTCGGGGCTGGCATCTTCATCCCGTTCATCACCAATGGCGCCGGCTTCCTCGGTATCGTGCTGGCGATGCTAGCGCGGGGCCGGCCGGTCTGGGTGCTGTTTGGCGCGCTCCTGTTCGGCGTCTGCCTGTCGCTGACCACGGCCATGCAGGTCGCCGGCATCAACATCCCGACCGATGTCATCCAGATGCTGCCGTTCCTGGCGGTGATGATCATGCTCGTTCTGTTCGGCCGTCGTGCCAGCCTGCCGGCAGCATTGGGCATTCCATATGAGCGCGGCGCCCGCTGACGCTGGAAGAATAATCAAGGCGGCAAATGGGGAGCCGCGACAACAGGAGGTAAAGATGTCGGACACAAAGGTCTATCTGCTCGACGGCGGCTCGCTCGTTCTCGATGGCTATCATGTGTTCTGGAACCGTGGTCCTGGCGGCGAGGTGCGCTTTCCCGTCTATTCGATCCTGATCGAGCATGCCGAAGGCCGTTTCCTGATCGACACCGGCTATGACTACGACCATGTCATGAAGGTGCTGCCTTTCGAAAAGCCGATCCAGAGCAAGAACCAGACGATACCCGGCGCGCTGGCGCTTCTGGGCCTGGAGCCGAAAGACATTGATGTCGTCGTCAATTCGCATTTCCATTTCGACCATTGCGGCGGCAACAAATATTTCCCGCACGCCAAGAAGATCTGCCACAAAACCGAAGTGCCGCAGGCCTGCAATCCGCAACCCTTCGAGCATCTCGGCTATTCGGATCTCAGCTTCTCGGCAGAGGCCGCTGAAGCGCGCGGCGCAACGGCGCAACTGCTCGACGGCACCACGCGTGCGAACTCGACCTTCGAGGGGATCGACGGCGATATCGAACTCGCCAAGGGCGTCAGGCTGATCTCCACGCCCGGCCATTCCATCGGCCATTACAGCCTGATGGTCAATTTCCCCAAGCGCAAGCCAATCCTTTTCACGATCGACGCTGCCTACACACAAAAAAGCCTTGAGACACTGTGTCAGGCAGCCTTCCATATCGACCCGGTGGCGGGCGTGAGCTCGATGCGCCGGGTGCAGAAGCTGGCCGAGGAGAACGAGGCCGAACTGATGTACTCCCACGACATGGAAAACTTCAAAACCTACAGGACCGGCACGCAGTTCTACGGCTGACGGCCGGCATTTCGGAGGCAGATCATGCGATATCCCGACCACGCAGAACCGGTGATCACACTCACCGCCGGTCCCGTCAACGCCTATCCCGACGTGCTGCGGGGGCTCGGGCGCACGGTGCTTTACGACTACGATCCGGCGTTCCAGCTCTTCTACGAAAAGGTCATAGGCAAGGCGCAGAAGGCCATGCGTCTGTCGAACAAGCCGGTCGTGCTGCATGGCGAGCCGGTGATGGGGCTGGAGGCTGCCGCCGCATCGCTCATCTCCAAGGACGATGTGGTGCTCAATCTGGCGTCCGGCGTCTATGGCAAGGGGTTCGGCTATTGGGCCAAGCGCTATTCGCCGAACCTGCTGGAGATCGAGGTGCCTTACAATGAGGCGATCGATCCGCAGTCGGTCGCGGACATGCTGAAGGCGCATCCCGAGATCACCATCGTCTCGGTCTGCCATCACGATACGCCATCGGGCACGATCAACCCGATCGACGAGATCGGAGCGATCGTCGCGGCACATGGCGGCTATCTGATCGTCGATGCGGTGTCGTCCTTCGGCGGCATGAAAACGCATCCTGAGGATTGCAAGGCCGACATCTATGTGACCGGCCCCAACAAATGCCTCGGCGCGCCTCCCGGACTGACGCTGATGAGCGTGAGCGACCGGGCCTGGGAAAGGATGAAAGCCAATGGGGCGGCGCCTCGGGCCTCGGTTCTGAGCATTCTCGATTGGGAGCATGCCTGGTCGAAGGAAAAGCCGTTTCCGTTTACGCCTTCCGTTGCCGAGATGAATGGCCTGGACGTCGCGCTCGATCTTTATCTCAACGAGGGGCCGGAAGCGGTGTGGGCGCGTCATGCTTTAACCGCCAAAGCGACACGCGCGGGTGCGAAGGCTATGGGCCTGTCGATCTGGGCTGCGAATGAAAAGATCGCTTCGCCGACCACGACCGCCATCCGCACGCCGGAAGGCGTCGATGAAAAGGCGCTGCGGCAAGCCGCGCGCGAACGCTACGGCGTGGTGTTTTCTTCGGGCCGGGGCGAGACGCTCGGCAAGCTGACGCGCATCGGCCATATGGGGCCGACAGCTCAGCCAATCTATGCGATTGCAGCACTTACTGCTTTGGGCGGTGCCATGAACGCAGCCGGCCAGAAGCTTCAGGTCGGCAAAGGCGTCGAGGCAGCACTCGCCGTGATCGATGCTGATGCCTGAAATGAATTCCACAAACAAAAGACCAAAGGGGACATGTCGATGACTGAACGGCTCGCAGGAAAGATCGCTCTGGTTACCGGAGCCGCGCAAGGTATCGGCAAGGCCATCGCGACGCGGCTGGCCGCCGATGGCGCCACAGTTGTCGTCAGCGATATCAATGGCGAAGGCGCCAACACGGCAGCTGCCGCGATCGGCGGAAAGGCGAAGGCGGTCGCTGCCGACGTGTCGGATCCGGCGTCGGTGAAAGCGCTGTTTGCCGAGATCGAAAAGCTCGGCGGCGTCGATATCCTTGTCAACAATGCGAGTATCGTTCCCTTCGTTGCCTGGGACGATGTCGACCTCGATCACTGGCGCAAGATCATCGACGTCAATCTGACCGGCACCTTCATCGTCACGCGGGCCGCCACCGACCAGATGCGCGCCGTGGAGAAGGCGGGCAGGGTGATCAGCATCTCGTCCAACACCTTCTTTGCCGGCACGCCGAACATGGCCGCCTATGTCGCTGCCAAGGGTGGCGTCATCGGCTTCACCCGGGCGCTCGCAACAGAGCTCGGCAAATACAACATCACTGCCAATGCGGTGACACCGGGCCTGATCGAGAGCGACGGCGTCAAGGCCAGCCCGCATAACGAGGCCTTTGGCTTTGTCGAGATGCTTCAGGCCATGAAGGGCAAGGGCCAGCCGGAGCACATCGCCGATGTCGTGGCGTTCCTGGCTTCCGACGATGCGCGCTGGATCACCGGCCAGACGCTGAACGTCGATGCCGGCATGATACGGCACTAGCGTCAGGCTGGGCGTCTTCCCACGTTGGCGGCGCTGAATCGTTTCGGGAAGTCGATTGCGATTTTTGCGATCACGCGCCCACGCAGTTCATGTTCTGCATGAACTGCTTAATCCATCACTGCAGTTGCCAATCTCCCGGCATCTGCTTATTGCCTTCAGGGTCCAGATCGGTCGGCTAGCCTAGGGAACATCATTTTGGGAACAGGACTCGATCCGTCGCTGCTCGACGGCCAGACCATTGCTGCGCTGATTGCCGGCCTTGCCGCAACCGGCGTGATTTCGGGCATATTGGCCGGACTGCTCGGCGTCGGTGGTGGCATTGTGATTGTGCCGGTGCTGTTTTGGGGCCTGACGCTTTTCGGGTTTTCCCCGGCCGTCATCAGTCACCTTGCGGTCGGCACATCGTTGGCCGTCATCATTCCGACTTCGATCTCTTCGATGCGGGCGCACAACAAGCGCGGCAATGTCGACAGATCGCTGCTGAAGCTCTGGGGGCCGACCATCTTCATCGGCGCGCTGATAGGCGGCATCATGTCGAAGTATATTCCCGGTTCCGGGCTGCGCTTCGTCTTCGGCGTCGTCGGCATATTGGTCGCCATCAACATGGCGATCCCGAAGACCCTGGTGATCTCGGATCATCTTCCCAGGAGCGGCTGGATCAACCGGGCGATCGCTACCGTCATCGGGTTTATCTCATCGCTGATGGGCATCGGCGGCGGCACGCTCTCCGTGCCGACACTCTCCAGCTTTTCCTTTCCGGTCCACCGCGCCGTCGGCACGTCATCGGCGCTTGGATTGCTGATTGCTCTTCCGGGTGTCGCGGGCTTCATCTGGGCCGGTCTCGAGATTGCAGGGCGCCCGCCGCTCAGCCTCGGCTATGTCAGCCTGCCGGCGGTCGCCATCATCGCACCGGTCAGCTTTCTGTTTGCTCCGCTGGGCGCGCGCCTCGCCCATGCGCTAAACCCGCGCTACCTGAAGCTTGCCTTCGCCTTCTTCCTGGCGATCACGGCGGCAAGGATGCTGCTTTCCTGAGGGTACACCAGCAGGGCAGGGGATCGCGCCGACCGTTGTCCTTTTAACCGTGTCCCTCAACGGTCTCGCCATTGGGTTTCTCCACCAGCAGCTTGCCAAGATGTCGGCCTAGGAAGCGCTGAATATCGTCCATTAAGGTGTAGACCACCGGAACGTAGACGAGGCTGAGCACGGTAGAGGACAGCAATCCGCCAACGACCGCGATAGCCATCGGCGCGCGCGTCTCGGCATCGGCGCCGATGCCGAGCGCGATCGGTAGCATTCCGGCGCCCATGGCGATCGACGTCATGACGATCGGCCGTGCGCGCTTTCTGGCCGCATCGAGCAGCGCTTCGATGCGACTCATGCCGCGTTCCTTCTCGGCGATCAGCGCGTATTCGACGAGCAGGATCGAGTTCTTGGCGGCAATGCCCATCAGCATCAGCAGACCGATGAGGGCCGACAGGCCGAGTGCCTTGCCGGCGATCAGCAGGAAGCCGAGCGCGCCGCCAACCGACAACGGCAGGGCAACAAGGATTGTTACCGGCTGCACGAAACTGCGGAAAAGCAGCACCAGCGTCAGATACATCAGCAGGATGCCGGCAATGATCGCCGTGGCAAAGCCGGTGAACAATTCCTGCATGCGGGCCGCGTCGCCTCGCGCCAGTTCGTGAACGCCATCGGGCAGGCTCTGTATCACCGGCAGTGCGCGGATGGCGGATGTGGCTTCGCCGAGCGTGATGCCGGAGAGGTCGGCTTCGATAGTGGCACTGCGGCTGCGGTCCACCCGCGTGATGCCGTTGGGGCCGGCGTCGAAGCTGATGTCGGCCACCGAGCCTAGCGGCACGGTGCCTTTCGTGCCGGTCAGCGGCAACATGGCAAGTTTGGCGGGTTCGTCTATCGCGCCGTCCGGCAAGGTGACCACGATCGAGACCTGCCGGTCGCCGAGATTGAATTTCGGCAAGCTTGTGTCGGTATCGCCGATCGTGGCGATCTTCACGGTCTGCGCAATCTCGGTCGCCGTGATGCCGAGTTCGGCGGCGCGGGCGTCGTCGGGCCGAACGATCAGCTCGGGCTTGGTCGCGGCAGCTGTCGAGGTCGGGTTCATCAGGCCGGGGACCGACTTCATCTGCTCGATCAGCGTATCGCTGGTCTTCTGCAGCACGTCGCCATTGTCACCGACCAGCGTGATCGACACCTTGGCGCCCGAAGAGCCGTCGGCACTGAACTGTATCCGCGCGCCGGGAATATCGTTGAGCTTAGGCGAGGCTTCCGCTTCGAATTGCTGCTGGGAAACGCTCCGTTCGTCCCGCGGCTTCAGATTGACGGTCACATTGGCGCTGCGTACCTCCGCCGAGGACGAGCCGCGGTTCGGTCCACCACCGGACTGGGCAGCAGTGCCGACGGTGGCGAAGATGCTTTCGATTACCGGATCGCTCTCAAGGCGCGTGGTGATCTCCTTCACCACGGCAATGGTCTGCTCGATCGTAGATCCCGGCTGCAATTCGACCGAAATCATCGAACGGCCACGATCGGTCGCCGCCATGAATTCCGTCGGCAGTTGCGTCGCCAGCGACATAGACCCGACGAAGAAGGCGACGCCGGCGATAAGTGTGATCCAGCGATGGCTGAGCGCTGCACGCAGAAGCCAGATATAGGTCGGCACCCAGGCTGGCGTATCGTCTTCGCTATGGCCACCGGCGCGCACCAGATAGGCGCCCATCAGCGGCGTCAGCGTGCGCGCGACGAGCAGGGAAAACAGCACCGAAACGCAAACCGCAACCGCGAAGCTGAAGAATATCTTGCCGGGGATGCCGGGCATGAAGGCCACAGGCAGGAATACGGCAACGATGGTGGCCGTGGTTGCCACCACCGCAAGACCGATCTCGTCGGCGGCCTCAAGTGCTGCCTGATAGGCGCTCTGACCGGTCTCTCGCATGTGGCGGACGATGTTTTCGATCTCGACGATGGCATCGTCGACCAGAATGCCGACCACCAGCGAAAGTGCGAGCAGCGTGATGTTGTTGAGCGAAATGTCGAACAGCGCCATGACGGCGAAAGTCGGGATCAGTGACAGCGGCATGGCGACGGCTGAAACCAGCGTCGCGCGGATATCGCGCAGGAACAGCCAGACCACGCCCACCGCCAGCAGCGCGCCGAGCCATAATGCCTCAAACGCGGCATCGTAGCTTTCCAGCACGAAATCGGAGGAGGATGTGACCTCGGTGAATTTCACGGACGGGTTCGTGCTGCCTATCTCGGCGATCGAAGCGCGCGCGGCCTTGACCACATCGACCTCGCTCGAACCGACAGACCGGTAGATATTGAAGGCGACGACCTCCTTGCCGTCGAGATAGGCTGCCTGGCGTGGTTTCTCCCAGCTGTCGGTCACCTTGCCGAGATCGGCCAGCCGGACGTTGCCGCCCGTAGTGAGCGGAATGCGGGTGTCGGCCAGTGCCTCGACAGTCGAGACGCTGCCCAGGGTGCGCACCGACTGCTCCTGGCTGCCGATGCTGGTGCGGCCGCCCGGCTGATTGACGTTGATTGAGGCCAGTGTCTGGCTGACATCGCCGGCGCTGATGCCGAGGGCGGCCAACCGGTCGGGATCGAGTTCGACGCGGATGACACGGTCGACGCCGCCGGAACGCGTGATCTTGGAGACGCCGTCGACACCGAGCAATACCTTGGCGACATCGTTGTCGACATACCAGCTCAGCGCGTCGGGCGACATTGCGGGGGCATCGACCACGAAGGTCAGCACCGAACTGCCGCTGGCGTTGACCTTCGACACGACCGGCTCCGTCGCGCCCGCCGGGAGGCTGGACTGCACGGTCGAAACGGCGTTGCGAACGTCGTTGGTGGCCGTCTCGGGATCTGTGTCGAGGGTGAACTGGATGGTCGTCGTGGAGGAGCCCTCGCTGATCGAGGTCGAGACATCGTCCACGCCTTCGAGGCTCGCCACCGTATTCTCGATGACGCGCGCGACCTGCACCTCCATCTCGCTCGGCGCCGCTCCAGACTGCGACACTGTCACGGTGACGGTCGGCAGGTCGATGTCGGGCATATTGTTTGTGCGAAGCTGCATGAAACCATAGAGCCCGGCGATCGTCAGCGACAGGAACAGGACGATGGTCGGCACCGGATTGCGGATCGACCAGGAAGAGATGGCGTTCATTGGGCTGTTCCGGTATTGGATGCAGTCTGTTCACCGTCAATGACAGCGACGCGTACAAGATTGCCGTCGTTGAGGAAACCCGCACCCGAGACGACGACGCTTTCTCCGCCGGCCAAACCGTTGGTTACAGCCACACGGCCATCCCGGTGGTTTCCGGTCTCGATGCTTAGTGCGGTCACCTTGCCGTCTTCACCAACGATGAAGACGTTCGGCTTGCCGTCACGCCAGATCAGGGCGCTTTCAGCAACATTCAGGCTATCGGTGGAAGAGGTGGTGATCGATACGCGGGCGAACATGCCGGACTTGAGGCCGGAATTGTCTTCGGGCGAGACATAGACGAGACCCAACCGTGTGGTTGCGTCGATCTTCTCGGCAATGGACGAAACCTTGCCCGACAGGGTATTTCCCGAGGCGTCCGTTATGGTCGCTTCATTGTTCACCGCTATCCGGGACAGGTCCTTGTCGGGAACCTGGACCGCGATCTCGGCCTTGCCGTCGCGTATGATCCTCATCAATTCCGTGCCGGACTGGACAATGGAGCCGACGACCGCCGGCCTCGTAGAAACCGCGCCGTCAAAAGGCGCGCGGATTTCCGTTTGCGCGAGAGAGACGGCAATACGGTTGGCTGCGGCTTGCGCCTGTGCGAGTTGGGCGGTGGCCGTCTTGACGGTGGTGGCGCGTTCCTCTGCGGTCTCGGCGCTGATCGCTTTGCTGGCAAGCAGCTTCTGCCCACGCGCCGCGGCGTTCTCGGCCGCTTCCAGCGTCGCATGTGCCTGCTGAACAGCAGCTTCTTGCTCGGCAAGTTGAGCCTTGAGCAGGGCATCGTCCAGTTTCGCAACGACTTGGTCCTCGGTGACCCGGTCGCCTTCGCTGACCGGAACTTCCACCAATTGCAGGCCGCTGGCCGGTGAGCCGACGATGCTTTCCTGCCAGGCCTGTACGGTGCCGGTGGCGGTTATGGACGAGGCGATCTTGTCCCTGCTCACCGTTTCAACCGCGACGGTCAGAGATGCGGCCTGCGCTGTAACAGGCGCTGCGGCCTCGGTCACATCGGCATTGCCACGGCCGTAAGCCTTGATAAGGGCGACGATTGCGACTGCAAGGACGACAGCGGCCAGCGCCAGATATCTTTTATGCGATGATCTTATGGTCATGGATCTTGTCGCCGTCCGCCGGATGGAGCTGTTGATGATCGGATATGTCGAGTGAAAGTCGCCACGCGCCGAAGGCCAGTCTTGTTGCGCCGGTAAAGGCCTGCACGGGCTGGATTGTCTTGGCGGTACCACGACGAGGCGAGCCCGGCGCGACCGCCATAAGCAGTCGCAGCGTCAAGAACATTTCCCACATGGGAAGTTTCCTCTCTCATATGGCCGATTGTGGAGCTGAAATTGTTCCATTCATTTGAAACCGGCCGGCCCGCCAACGGCCCCGCGAGCCGGCCGGTGCAGCAGGTCAGGGCTGACCGTCGATGGGCGGGACTGGGCTTGGGGAGCGCCCGCCATCATCCGGTCGACCTGCTGCTCCCTCGGGAAAACCGCCACGCGGACCATGCGGCCGGTCCATGCGGTTCGCCGAGGCAAGCTGTTCGAGCTGTTCAGGCATCAATGTGGTGCGCAGCGTCGCGATTGCTGCCTTGAGCTTTTCGGCTGCGGCGGCACGCTTGCCGATTTCGTCGGCCAGCCTTTCGTCGCGGGCGAAGGGATCCTTCCGGACGTCCGCTCCCGATTGGGGGCCGCGAACGAAATCGCCGGGGCGCGGCGGAGCCAAAACAGCTTGCAGCGCGCTGGTGTAATCACGCCACGCATCAAGCTGTTCTGCTCGGATGCCTATACGGGTCTCGATTGCCGAAAGCCTTGTCGCCAGCATGAACTCACGCGGTGGTCCCATACGCATGGGGCCGAAATGAGCATTTCCCGGGCCGCGCCAACCGTCGGCATCGTCCGGCCCATGCCTCATCGGCCGCCCTGGAGCAGGCGGATGCATGGGAGAATTGTCCGGGCCACCTTGAAGCGCAACGACCGGCAAGTCACCGTCAGGTGTCTGCCCAAAATCGGCCTGCTGCGCCAATGCAGGGTGAATGACCGCGACCGAGAAGAGACCGAGTGCAAAAAGCGTGTTTCGCATGATGTAATCCTTTCCTGCGTGCTTCGGATGACAGGAGGATAGGAAGTAGTTTTTTCCATTATGCGTCGGCGTGTTGCCGAAGATTTCTGCAAAGGGGAGATTTGTTTCCGAAGGTTTCCGCATCCCGGCCGGAAACACTTAGTTGCAAATTTTCGTCCCTCTCGCCGTCTGCTCTCCTATAATCAGCACTGAAACACCAAACGGCGCTGGGCATATCATGCAGTCACTACCTCACATCCTTGTCGTTGATGATGATCGCGAGATCCGGACGCTTCTCGGGCGCTATCTCGATGGTCAGGGTTTTCGCGTCTCGACGGCGGCAGACCGGCGCGAATGCGAACAGAAGCTCGGCGCCGGCCAGTTCGACCTGATCGTTCTCGACGTCATGCTGCCCGACGGTTCGGGGCTCGATATCTGCCGTGGCCTGCGTGACCGCAAGCCACATATCCCCGTCATTCTGCTGACCGCGCTCAAGGAGGATGTGGATCGCATCATCGGGTTGGAGCTCGGCGCCGATGACTATCTCGGCAAGCCCTTCAACCCGCGCGAACTGACCGCCCGCATCCGGGCGGTACTGCGTCGCTCGGGATCGGACGAAGCCGTTGCGCCGAGTGCGCTCATCTACCGGTTTGCCAACCACACACTGGAGCCGGACACCCGCAAGGTGAGTGACGCGCAAGGCGCGACCGTGGACCTTACCGGTGCAGAATTCGATCTGCTGCTGGTGTTTCTGGAGCGGCCGGGCCGTCTGCTGTCGCGGGACCAGTTGCTCGACCTGACCCAGGGTCGCGAGCGCGATCCGCTCGATCGTTCCGTCGATGTGCTGATGAGCAGGTTGCGCCGCAAGCTTGGCGAAACCGCAGATGCGCCCTTGTTCAAGACCGTGCGCAATGGTGGATACCAAATCACCGCCCGCGTGGAAACGTCGGAGCAGCCGCTATGACCTCGCTGCGCCGGCGGCTCATCCTGCTTCTCGTCGCATCCATCGTCGGTGTTGTCGGCCTGGCGACGGCTGCTGCCATCAGTGTCATGGGCGGGCCACGTCCTGAAGTGATCATGGAACCTGTCGCCCGCCAGATACGGCTTCTGGTGCAACTTGTTCCTGGCGAGTTGCCGGGCCTCAAGCGGGTCCAGATCGATCTCTCGGATCATCCCGCCGGCGGCATTGAAGATCCAAAGCATACCCGTGTGCTCAACGAGATCCTGCATAATGACGGCCTGGAGCTTCCGGCTGTCGTGACGCGTGTCGTCGGCAAGCGTCGCATGGTGGCTTCCGTCAGGCTGCCCGACGACCGCTGGATGCTCGTCAACATTCCCGATTTCTCGCCCCCTCAACGTGGCTGGATCGTGCTCGCGGGCTGGATCACCTTGATCGTATTGGGGGCGACCGCCGTATCCCTCTATTTCACCGCCGTGCTGACCCGGCCATTGGAGATGCTGGAGGCGGCTGTCGCCAAGATCGGACCGGATGGCGTTCTCGCCCCACTGCCGGAGGATGGCTCAGGCGAGGTCAGAGCAACGGCACGCGCACTCAATCAGCTCTCTGCCAGACTGAAGACAGCTATGGAAAGCCGTATGCGGCTGGTCGCTGCCGCCGGTCACGACCTGCGCACGCCCATGACGCGGATGCGCCTGCGCGTTGAATTCCTCGACGAAGATGAACGCGAAAAATGGCTCAACGATCTCGATGAACTCGACCGTATTGCCGACAGCGCTATCCGGCTGGTGCGCGAGGAAGTCGATCAGGACGATGTCGAAACCGTCCAGCTTGAGAAACTGGTCCGTGACATTGTTGCTGAAATGGAAACGCTCGGACATCACGTCACGGTCGAACGCCTTGAGGCGGTTTCGGTGCGGGCCGGCGCTCTTGGCCTGCGGCGCGCTATCCGCAACCTTATGATCAACGCTGCCACCCATGGAGCCGGCTGCAGCGTTGCGCTTACCGCCTCGAACGGGAAAGCAATGCTAGGCCTGACCGACCGGGGGCCAGGCATTCCGCCGGAATTGCTGGACAAGGCATTCGAGCCATTCTTTCGGGTTGATCCCGGACGCAGGCAGTCCGTGCCGGGCGCCGGCCTCGGCCTTGCCATCGCCAAGGAAATCATCGAGCGCTACGGCGGCGCCGTGACCCTGCAAAACCGGGATGGAGGAGGATTGTGTCAGAGAATCGTTTTCGACGCCGTATCTCAACACTCCGTAGCGTCTGGCGAATCTGCTTACGCCTGAATTTGCCACCCACGCTTTTGTGCATCCATCGCAAATCGCACTTCATCCTTGAACCCACCGGGCTACAACTTGTAAGGGATACGCACACTCGGAGAGGCTTCCGGGAAGTCCTTCGAGTTTCGGGTGACCAGCACCATCGAATTCGTCTCAGCGGATGCCCAAATAATCGCATCAGGCAGTTTGATGCGATGCTTCCTCCGGATTGCTACCGCTCCCTCTGCAACTATGCGATCAATGGGGACCAGATCGAAACCGTCGAGGAAAGATCGCGTTCCGTCCTCGACGTGCGCGTCGACGCCAATCATCACCTCCATGACCGGCAACAGCCGGTCTTCCCATGATGTGCGTAAGGCGAGTATTGCCGCCGTTCAGCGTGTCGTTGCAGGCCCCGCCACGCAGGATGTTCTTGCCGTCATTGCCGACAAGCGTGTTGTTGAGCGTGTTGCCGTTGCCGGTGAGATCGGCCGGGCCAAGAAGCTCCAGCCGCTCGACATTGGCTGCAATAATCCAGTAGACTTCGGAACGCACCGTGTCGGTGCCTTCACCGGAAAGTTCGATTGTTCGATCACCGTCGACACAACATATGTGTCGTTGCCGGCCTTGCCATCAAGGATGTTGTTCCCGGAATTCCCCTCCAACACGTTGTCGAGGGCATTGCCTGTTCCATTATTGACGTTAGCTTCCGGGCCAGCATCCACGTCCAGCGAAAGCACGCGCCAACGGCAAAATGGTCGCCTGCGGTCGCGATGCCCAGGCCACGCAAAGCTGACCTGGAAAGCCGGCGTCAGAAGTGTGCGTCTATAAGCCTCGCC
>NZ_JAAKZG010000039.1 GCF_011045115.1 Mesorhizobium zhangyense | reverse complement strand
TCTTGGCGGTGCGGATACGTTGATTGGCGGACTGGGTTCGGACACGGCCGACTACACCGCATCGACGGCAGGCATAATCATCAACCTGGAGGCAGGAACAGCCGCCGGCGGCCATGCCGAAGGCGATACGCTGACCGGCATCGAGAACCTCACCGGCTCGGCCTTTGACGATACGCTGACCGGCACCGATGCCGGCGCGAACACCCTAAACGGCGGGGTCGGCAACGATCTGCTCGACGGGCTCGGCGGCAACGACACTTTGATCGGCGGACTGGGCGACGACATCTTCTTCGTGGACGCAGCCGGCGACCAGGCGATCGAGCTGGTGGGCGAAGGCACCGACACGGTGCGCTCCTCCGTCTCCTGGACGCTGAGTGACAACATCGAGCGTCTGGAGCTTCAGGGCGTCGGCAACATAAACGCCGTCGGCAACATTCTGGACAACACCATCGTCGGCAATGCCGGCAACAACACGATCGACGGCGGGTTGGGCAACGACACGCTGATTGGCGGAACCGGCGATGACATCTACGTTGTCTCCTCGAGCGGGGATCGGATCATCGAGGTAGCCGGCGAAGGCCGCGACACGATCCGCTCCTCGGTCGACTGGACGATCGGCGCCAACATCGAACGCCTCGAGCTGCAGGGCACCGGCAACCTGACCGGAAACGGCAACACGCTTGCCAACACCGTCGGCGGCAACAGCGGCAACAACATCCTGCGCGGCGGCGCCGGCAACGATACGCTTGCCGGCTATCTCGGCAATGACCGCCTGGTCGGCGGGGAAGGCAAAGACACATTCGTCTTCAACACGGTGCTCGGATCCAACAATGTCGACACCATCACCGACTACAATGTTGCCGACGACATGATCCAACTGGACAAGGGCATCTTCTTCGGCCTGGCGGCGGGCTGGTTGTCAGCGGCGGCATTCCACATCGGCACTGCCGCGCATGATGCCAGCGACCGGATCATCTTCAATTCGACGACGGGCGGGCTTTTCTTCGACAAGGACGGCATCGGCGGCGCTGCCGCAACCCAGTTCGCCACCCTCCTGACACCCGGACTGGCGATGAATGCGGGTGAGTTTTTCGTCGCATGACCGCTGCACGGCGCCACCCTGGCAGCATGCCAGGGTGGCGATTCACGGCTGATCTATTCCATGTTACGCAATTCAGACCAGCAGAGTGGAAAGGGCTGCAGATGAAAAACATCATCATACGGATTTCGGCTGCCGGATTGATCCTTATGGGACCGCTCGCAGCGCAGGCCGAACCGCTCAAAACCATGGATGAAGTCGGAGCGGCAATCCAGGCATGCTGGAAGTTCCCAACCGATATCAAGAATTCGTCGGTCACCCTGAGCTTCAGCCTGAAGCGTGACGGTTCCTTGATCGGCGCTCCCAAACCGACCGCTATCAACGTGGAAGGCGACGAGAAGGCACGAACGACATTTGTCGATACCGCAATCAAGTCCCTGCAGGCCTGCCTTCCGTTGAACCTTTCACCGGCGCTTGCGAATGGCATTGCCGGAACCATTTACACGATGCGGTTCGCAACTCCCGGCAACTGAAAGTTCTGATCGGCGGCACTGCGGCGAAGCGCAGCAGCGCGCTCACGAATAAAAATACTTCTCCGGCTTGATCATTTCCGGCGGCGTTTCGCCGAGCGCCTCGAACACCGAGATCTCGCAGACGCGGCAGAGCCCGTCGAGCGCGAGGTCGTTGGCCTGCGTGCCGAACGGATCTTCCAGTTCCTCCGACAAGGCATCCAGCCCGAAGAAGGAATAGGCGATCAGTGCGGTAAACAGCGGCGTGCCCCAGCCGGCCGAAAACGCCAGCCCGAACGGCAGCAGGAGACAGAAGATATAGGCCGAACGCTGCAGCAGCAACGTATAGGCAAAGGGCAGCGGCGTGCCGGCAATGCGCTCGCAGCCGGCCTGAAGTGCTGCAATGCCCGACAGTCGCTCGTCGAGGATACGCAATCCATCGCCTCGATACGGCCCTCCGCCTTCAGCGCGGCTATCCGGCGTCCCATGCGCCGCACCATCTCGTCAGGGCGATTGCTGGCAGTGAGCACGCCGTCCAGCTCATCGCCGATGAAACCGCGCGCTTCGCCGCTGGCATCGACATTGCGCAGATGCCCGCGCAACAGGTGGCAGAAGGCCAGCACTTCCATCAGGATCGGCCGCGCCTCCTTCGTCTCGCCCGGCACCAGCGCCAGCACGGCGCGCGAAAAATTCCTGACGTCGAAGACGAGCTGGCCCCACAGCTTGCGTGCCTCCCACCAGCGGTCATAGGCAGCATTGTTGCGGAAGCCGAGATAGATCGACAGCGTCACGCCAAGCAGGCCGAAGGGTGCAATGTTGTAGCCGTCGAAGGAGATGCCCGACGCCTTCACGCCCGCCACCACAAGGGCTGCATAAATGCCGAAGCCGATGATCTGCGGCGCGATGCGCGGAACGATCGATCCGCGCATGACGAAGAACAGTTTCAGCAATCCAGGACGGGGACGGACGATCATTTTTTCTTCCGCTTTCTGGCAGTACGGCCTTATCGCCAACAAGGCTGGCGCGGGCCTTGCTGCACCGCAAAATAGACGATCGATCCTGTTCTCCGATAGGCCCCGAACGTCACGATATGACGGAACCATGATACTGCGCTTAAGCGCGTCGATATCGAGAGGTTGCCGCACCACATCACCGCCGAATTCGACTGCGCTGGCACAACCCGAAGCGCGGCATGCTCTCACCCGCCATGCTCAGCCTTCCACGAAAGCGCGAGCCGCGTCGCCTGACTAATGGCTCCAGACGCAAAAAGAGCGACGGATAAAATCCGCCGCCCTTTTCGTACTGCAACCTTGGGGAGGGTTGCGGGAGGATAAAATTACTTGGCTTTGGCCTTCGGCTGGACCGCCGCAGCGCCGGACGGCTGGACCGAACTCTTGATGGACTTCTGCTTGATCGACCCCGTCGAGGAATAATCGAGGCCCTTGGCGGGCTTGCTCGCAACAGTCGCGTCGAGGCGCGGAGCGGCAATCGGATACTGCAGGGTTGCGGCGAAATCAGTGGCGAAGGCGCTGCCCGAAAGGGCGAGAACCGCGGCCAAAGCGAGAGCTGTCTTCTTCATCGTCTTTCTCCGTAGGTTTCTATCTTTTTCGTACATGTACGTTACGATGAACATGTACGCTCGCCATCATCGATCTTCAAGGGAAAATTGTACGCGTACGAAAATACTGCGATCACGTTTGATTGATCGCATCCGAGGCAGATGGTTTCGATGTTGATTGGGGGACGGGCGTCTAGGCGCGGGAGAGAACTAGCAGCGCTCTTCCGGCGGGGTCAGGGCGCCGATCTCGCGCGACATCAGTCCGGTGAGCGCCACATCCATGGAGGTGCGGAGAAAGGCTTCACGCTCGCCGAAGGGATAGTGCGGGAAGGTGATGAGCAGCGACACGGTGCCATGCCCGTAGCTCCACAGCAGCGTCGCGATCGCATGCACATCACCCCTGAAGATGCCGGCGTCGATGCAGGCCTGGACCCGCTTGAGCAGTATCTGCATGGCGGGATTCTGTTCCTTGATCTGCTGGATCTCCTCCTCGCTCGCCCCGAGAGGATGATTGTGGTCGCCGGTCATGAACACGGTCCGGTACTCGTTGGGATTGTCGAGCGCGAAGAGCGTGTATTCCTCCATCATTTTGTGGAGGGCAGCCATCGGATCCGCCGGCGTGTCCTGCTCCATGCGCCGCGCCAGGTTCCTGTAGGCATCTTCGGCAAGCGCCAGCAGGATTTCGTGCTTGTCGGCGAAATAGGAATAGACCGACATCGTCGCGTAGCCGACCCGCTTGGCAAGCTTGCGGATGGTCAGGCCATCATAGCCCTCCTCCTTCACCAGCGCATGGGCGGCCGCCAGAAGCTCCGCACGCAGTTCCGCCTTCTGGCGCTCGCGCCGGCTCTGGACATTGATCGGGGTGTGTTCGGTCATCAGGTCCACATTTCGATGGCAAAGCATATACGCTGTACAATAACCCATCAAGCGCACGGAGGTTCCGGGGGTTTTGGTGGGGTACGTCATGCGGAAGCGATCAGGATTTGCGACTGCCAACCGATGATTGGCGGGGCTGAACATGCAGTTCATCCTTGGCGATCGGCATCGACAACCAATCGTCATCCCGGAAACCGGAGCGAAGCGGAGGTTATCCGGGACCTATTGGTCGCAGCATCGTCGGGCGCGGCCCGGTCCTGACGCTGATGAATTCTGCACCGTTGCGTTCTTCTTTGAGGTTCCGGCATGGATCCCCGGGTCTCCGCCCTTCGCTTCGCTCGTGCTACGCCCGAGGATGACGAGGTGGTGGGTGTCGCCGCTAATCGCAAACGTTGTTGACTGCCGCACAGCAGGCGCGGCTACCGCGCCGGAGACGTAACTGCTGCGCGCCAGCGTTGACGATTAGCGAAGACCTAACATGCAGTTCGTCATCCCGGGCGCAGCATGAGCGAAGCGCATGCGGAGACCCGGGATCCATGCCGGACCATCGATGAAGGCTACAGCGGCGCAGAACTGCCGAAGCTGAGACCAGCGGAAAACTGTGGGGGAAAGATTCACCGCAAATTTCAACTCAACCCATTGTTTCCACTCACCCCACACATTTTTTCACACCCAATCTTTCCCCACCCCAAAACACCTCCCGCATAATCCCCCCATCGCTCCTGCGGGACCGGGTCTGGAACCGGGATCAAGGGGGAGTGGCGGTGACCTCCCGCCCTGGTGTGGTAGCCAGGGACCCGAGGGCCCGACACAGGTCGGCGTGGAACGAGCACGGCGCAAATGCCACGGCCCAAAACCATGCGGAGAACCCGCGGCGTCTTGTCCATGGAATGTACATGGAGCGGGCGT
>NZ_JAAKZG010000038.1 GCF_011045115.1 Mesorhizobium zhangyense | reverse complement strand
GCTCGGCGGTGCGGATACGTTGATAGGCGGCCTCGGCTCCGACACTGCCGACTACACAGCCTCGACGGCAGGCATAATCATCAACCTGGAGGCAGGAACAGCCGCCGGCGGCCATGCCGAAGGCGATACGCTGACCGGCATCGAGAACCTTAACGGCTCGGCCTTTGACGATACGCTGACCGGCACCGATGCCGGCGCGAACACCCTAAACGGCGGGGTCGGCAACGACGTGCTTGCCGGCCTTGAAGGTGCTGACACGTTGGACGGTGGCAGCGGCTCCGACACTGCCGACTATACCACCTCGACAGCGGGCGTCATCATCAGCCTGGAGGCAGGAACAGCCGCTGGCGGCCACGCCGAAGGCGACGTGCTGACCAGCATCGAGAACCTCACCGGCTCGGCCTATGCCGATACGTTGACCGGCACCGATGCCGGTGCAAACCGGCTGGCGGGCGGAGCCGGCAACGACCTGCTCGACGGGCTCGGCGGCAACGACACATTGATTGGCGGAACCGGCGACGACATCTTCATCGTCTCCTCGACCGGCGACCGCGTCATCGAGGTAGCCGGAGAGGGGCGCGACACGATACGCTCCTCGGTCGACTGGACGGTCGGCGTCACTGTCGAGCGCCTCGAACTGCAGGGCTCGGGCAATCTCACCGGCAACGGCAATGGGTTCGACAACACCGTCGGCGGCAACAGCGGCGACAACATCCTGCGCGGCGGCAGCGGCGTAGACACGATTGCCGGCTATCTCGGCAATGACCGTCTGGTCGGCGGAGAAGGCCGGGACACTTTCGTCTTCAACTCGGTTCTCGGTCCGGACAACATCGACACCATCACCGACTACACGATCGCCGACGACATGATCCTGCTGGAGAACGGAATCTTTGCCGGCCTGGTGGAGGGGATGTTGGCGGCAACGGCCTTCCACATCGGCACTGCCGCGCATGATGCCAGCGACCGGATCATCTTCAATTCGACGACGGGTGGCCTTTTCTTCGACAAGGACGGTCTGGGCGGCATCGATGCGATCCAGTTCGCCACCGTGACGCCCGGACTGGCGATAAATGCGGGTGAGTTTTTCGTGGTGTGATCCCGAACCGCGGAAACCCGCATTGGCCGGCGCAGAAACTCCAGGCGCCGGCAATTCACCTGCACCAAAATATATTCTCTGCTGACATTTCGCCTGACCTTGCGCAGCGTATGTTTTTGCTGCACTTGATCGCAAGTCTGAAAGTATTTTTGCTCCAGACTGGGCGGGGGACGGCAAATGACACTTACAACAGTAAGATTTACTTCTGGTGAGATCACCGACGGGGTTGCCAGCGGCGCCAGCGGCGACAATCAATTGACGGCGGGCGGGCTGCTTTTCACCATCATTGCCGACGGAAACTGGACCGCAAATTTCGACAATGAGCGTTTCAATTTCTCCGAAGACCCGACGGTCGGCGACCACCCGTTCACAATCAACATCTCGCGCGCCCAGGCAGCGACATTCAACTATACGGACTTTCAGGTCAGCTATCACGCGACGCCGGGGCTGGTGACGGACCCGTCCGATGGAAGTCAGTGGACGCCGTATCTTACAATCGGGCCGATCAGCAACCTGGCTGACGATCTATACAGCGGCGGCCCGGTCACCCTTCAGCATATGTTCCCGGGAATGACGATCGGCCCGGTCGGTTCGCTTCAGCTGGGCGACCATGCCATTTCGTCCATCCCCGGATCGCCCAATCCGACGTCCAGCCTCTGGATCGACAACATTACCGCCGACGTCAACGTCAATCCGATCATCACCAACTTCGACGCCTCCGACAACAAGACCTTCACCGAGGGCGGCGCGCCTCTGGTCATCGACGGATTTCCCTCGACAACTGTTACCGATCCTGACGCAACGGGCTGGTCCGGCGGAAATCTGACATTCCGCATTTCGTCCGGACGGGTGAATGCCGAGGACGTGCTTTCCGTTCAAAACAGCGGGTCAGGTGGCGCTATCGGCGTATCCGGGTCGAACATCACTTATCTCGGTACCGTGATAGGGACGTTTGCCGGGGGAACCGGCAGCAGCAGCCTTGTCGTCACTTTCAATGCAAATGCGACCGATCAGTCGATCCAGTCGCTGATCGGCGCCCTCACCTACCATAACCTGAACGACATCGATCCTTCCACGAGCACGCGCACGCTGACACTGACTTTGACGGATGCCGAAGGCGCCACTTCCGCGCCCGCGACGACAACTGTCTCGGTCACTGCCGTCAACGACGCGCCCGTGGCCGTCAACGACACACTTTCGGCGGTCGAGGATACGAGCGTGACCTATAGCGCGACCGACCTGCTGGGCAACGACACGGACGCCGACAATACCCACGGCCAACTTTCGATTGCCTCGGTCACGAGCGGCCTGCATGGCGTGGCGGTCTTGAACGGCGATGGCACCGTGACCTTCACACCGGCGGCCAACTACAATGGCCCAGCCGACTTCACCTACACGGTGACGGATGGAACCACCGCAAGCGCGCCTGCAACCGTGACGGTCAACGTCTCCGCCGTCAACGATGCGCCCGTGGCCGTCAACGACACGCTTTCAGCGGTCGAAGATACGAGCGTGACCTATAGCGTGGCCGATCTGCTGGGCAACGACACGGATATCGACAGCGCCCACGGCCTGCTTTCGATTGCCTCGGTCACCAACGGCTCGCATGGCGTGGTGGTCCTGAATGGCGACGGCACCGTGACCTTCACGCCCGCCGCCAACTACAATGGCCCAGCCGACTTCACCTACACGGTGACGGATGGAACCATCATAAGCGCCCCCGCGACCGTGACCGTCAATGTCTCCGCCATCGACGATGCGCCTGCAGCCGTCGACGATACGCTTTCAGCCGTCGAAGATACGAGCGTGACCTATAGCGCGGCCGACCTGCTGGGCAACGACACGGATATCGACAGCGCCGGCCTGCTTTCGATTGCCTCGGTCACCAACGGCTCGCATGGTGTGGTGGTCTTGAATGGCGACGGCACCGTGACCTTCACGCCGGCCGCCAACTACAATGGCCCAGCCGACTTCACCTACACGGTGACGGATGGCACCACCGTAAGCGCGCCTGCAACCGTGACGGTCAATGTCTCCGCCGTCGACGATCCGTCGGTCGCCGTGGACGACGCTTTCATAACGGACGAAGCCACGGCGATCAGCGCGGGCTTGAGCCTGTTTTCTGCCAACCCCACAAGCCCCGACACCGACGTCGACAGTCCTCTGTCCATCACCGCGGTGAACGGCGTCTCCGGCAATGTCGGGGTCCAGATCACGCTGGCATCCGGCGCCCTGCTGACGGTGAATGCCGATGGAACCTTCGGCTATGATCCGAATGGCGTCTTCAACCATCTTCCGGACTATGTGACCTCCGGCAGCATAGATGCAACCGCCACTGACAGCTTCACCTATACCCTTGCCGATGGTTCCACGGCCACGGCGACGGTGACAGTCAGGGGCCTGGATTCCAATGGCGACAAGGTCAACGGAACCTCAGGAAGCGACATCCTCGACGGCGGGCTCGGCAACAACACGCTGGCCGGCGGCGATGGCGACGACATCTACATCGTCTCCTCGACAGGCAACCGGATCGTCGAAGCGGGCGGAGAAGGCCGCGACACGATCCGCTCCTCTGTCGACTGGACGATCGGCGCCAATATCGAGCGCCTCGAACTCCAGGGCACCGCCAACCTGACCGGAAACGGCAACACGCTTGCCAACACCCTTGGCGGCAACAGCGGCAACAACATCCTGCGCGGCGGCGCCGGCAACGATACGCTTGCCGGCTATCTCGGCAATGACCGCCTGGTCGGCGGGGAAGGCAAGGACAATTTCGTCTTCAACACGGTGCTCGGACCGAACAATGTCGACACCATCACCGACTACAATGTTGCCGACGACATGATCCAGCTGGACAAGGGCATCTTCTTCGGCCTGGCGGCGGGCTGGCTGACGGCAGCGGCATTCCACATCGGTACTGCTGCGCATGATGCCAGCGACCGGATCATCTTCAATTCGACGACTGGCGGGCTTTTCTTCGACAAGGACGGCATCGGCGGCGCTGCTGCAACCCAGTTCGCCACCCTGACGCCCGGACTGGCGATGAATGCCAACGAGTTTTTCGTGGCGTGATCCCAATGCAAAACCGCCGCTCCTGAAGGGGCGGCGGAATTGCACACCTTGGCGATGTCGATCTACGGCACTTGCCGTATACCCGCTCCGGCACGGATCAGCCATTGTCGCGCGGGTTCGCATCTCGGTCGTGATCTGCTGAGAAAAAACCGTCAATTGCTCGTGCCTTCGCTGACCGGCCGGCAGGCCGGATAGTGAGGCAGTAGACGTCCACTTTCCATATGCTACAACCCTCGGTAGGCACTGCGCCGGGGAGGAGGTAACGGCCCGGGCAATGGCACGTCGAGAGCTTTCAACTTTTTGACAGGAGGACATCATGGCCACTTTCACAGGCACTAACGGCGCCGAGGTATTACCCGATCTCATCATCGGCCCGGTCCAGGGCATCGGCAACGACTTCGTCGACGCGCTCGGCGGTGACGACATTGCGATCGGCTGGTCTGGCGACGATGTGATCCGCGGCGGAGCCGGTGCCGACGTAATCATCGGCGGTCTCCTCAACGCGGCTGGTGTTATCACCAACTCGGGCATCGATGCGGCCGACTACACCACTTCCGTCGACGGCGTGACCATCGACCTGTCGGTAACCGTCAACCTCACCCTGCCGATGCAGGGTATCAACCTCCAACTCACCAACGCAACGCAGGGCTTCGGTGGCGACGCCCAGGGCGATTATCTCGTGGGCATTACCAACCTGATTGGCTCCAACACCGGCGGCGACAACCTCACCGGCAACGCGGGCGCCAACACCTTCAATGGCCAGGGCGGCAACGACATTTTGAACGGCCAGGGCGGCAATGACATCCTCCTCGGCGGCGCGGGAGACGATGTGTTGATCGGCGGCGCGGGCGCCGATTCCCTGCAGGGCGGCGCCGGCACGGCGGATACGGCGGATTATTCCGGCTCCGCTTCAGCCGTCACCGTCAACCTCACCACCGGTACCGGAAGCGGTGGCGACGCCCAGGGCGATACCCTGACCGGCATCGAGCGCCTGATCGGTTCTGCCCACGCCGACAGCCTGACGGGCTCAGCCGGCAACGATGTCCTGATCGGCCTCGATGGC
>NZ_JAAKZG010000037.1:2500-5000 GCF_011045115.1 Mesorhizobium zhangyense | reverse complement strand
CCTCCGTTACTCTTTAGGAGGCGACCGCCCCAGTCAAACTACCCACCATACATTGTCCCGGACCCGGATAACGGGCCGCGGTTAGACATCCATAGAGATAAGGGTGGTATTTCAAGGTTGGCTCCACCAAGGCTGGCGCCCTGGCTTCAAAGCCTACCACCTATCCTACACATGCCACTACGAATGCCAATGTAAAGCTATAGTAAAGGTGCACGGGGTCTTTCCGTCTAACCGCAGGAACCCCGCATCTTCACGGGGAATTCAATTTCACTGAGTCTATGCTGGAGACAGCGGGGAAGTCGTTACGCCATTCGTGCAGGTCGGAACTTACCCGACAAGGAATTTCGCTACCTTAGGACCGTTATAGTTACGGCCGCCGTTTACTGGGGCTTCGATTCAGAGCTTGCACCCCTCCTCTTAACCTTCCAGCACCGGGCAGGCGTCAGACCCTATACGTCGTCTTGCGACTTCGCAGAGCCCTGTGTTTTTGATAAACAGTCGCTACCCCCTGGTCTGTGCCACCCACATATACTTGCGTACATATGGGTCACGCTTCTTCCGAAGTTACGCGTGCAATTTGCCGAGTTCCTTCAGCATAGTTCTCTCAAGCGCCTTGGTATACTCTACCAGTCCACCAGTGTCGGTTTCGGGTACGGTCTATAAGTGGGAGCTATTTCCTGGAACCACTTCGCCGCCAGATCAATCCAATAAGACCTGACAACACACGTGATCCGTCACTACCCACAGGCCCACGAATATTAACGTGGTTCCCATCGTCTACGCATTTCTGCCTCGACTTAGGGGCCGGCTAACCCTGCTCAGATTAACTTTAAGCAGGAACCCTTGGACTTTCGGCGGGGGAGTCTCTCACTCCCCTTACGTTACTCATGTCAGCATTCGCACTTCTGATACCTCCACCACCCCTCACGGGTATGGCTTCATCAGCTTACAGAACGCTCCGCTACCGCTTGACCCTTGCGGATCAAACCCAAAGCTTCGGTGCATGGCTTTAGCCCCGTTACATTTTCGGCGCAAAGACCCTTATTTAGACCAGTGAGCTGTTACGCTTTCTTTAAATGATGGCTGCTTCTAAGCCAACATCCTGGTTGTTTTGGGATCCTCACATCCTTTCCCACTTAGCCATGACTTGGGGACCTTAGCTGTTGGTCAGGGTTGTTTCCCTCTTCACAATGGACGTTAGCACCCACTGTGTGTCTGCCGACTAGTACTCTCGGGTATTCGGAGTTTGGTTAGGTTTGGTAATCCGGTGAGGACCCCTAGCCCATCCAGTGCTCTACCCCCCGAGGTATTCGGTCGACGCTCTACCTAAATAGATTTCGCGGAGAACCAGCTATTTCCGAGTTTGATTGGCCTTTCACCCCTAGCCACAAGTCATCCCGAACTATTGCAACAGTTATGGGTTCGGACCTCCAGTAAGTGTTACCTTACCTTCATCCTGCTCATGGCTAGATCACTCGGTTTCGGGTCTAATGCGACGAACTGAACGCCCTGTTCAGACTCGCTTTCGCTGCGCCTACACCTACCGGCTTAAGCTTGCTCGTCACACTAAGTCGCTGACCCATTATACAAAAGGTACGATGTCACCCTTGCGGGCTCCATCTGTTTGTAGGCAATCGGTTTCAGGTACTCTTTCACTCCCCTTGTCGGGGTGCTTTTCACCTTTCCCTCACGGTACTAGTTCGCTATCGGTCATGCACGAGTACTTAGGCTTGGAGAGTGGTCTCCCCATGTTCAGACAGGATTTCACGTGTCCCGCCTTACTCAAGGATTTCTGTTCGCGTTACGTGTACGGGGCTGTCACCCATTCTTGCCCTACTTTCCAGAAGGTTCCACTTGTCTCACAAAAATCACTGGCCTGGTCCGCGTTCGCTCGCCACTACTTGCGGAGTCTCGGTTGATGTCCTTTCCTACGGGTACTTAGATGTTTCAGTTCCCCGCGTTCGCCACTTTATCCCTATTGAATTCAGGATAAGTTACCTAATAACGATACTTGTAAACCACAACCGCCACCAAACCGAAGTCCGGCAGCAGCTCTGATTTTACAAGTACCTTAGGTGGGTTTCCCCATTCGGAAATCGTCGGATCAAAGGGTATTCGCACCTCCCCGACGCTTATCGCAGCGTATCACGTCCTTCATCGCCTGTGCATGCCAAGGCATCCACCAATTGCCCTTAAGACACTTGATCGTTCTCATTGCCAATGCTCACCGCGCAAACCCGAAGGATTGCTTGATGCCATTGACACAAAAAGACCAGCTTCTCGAGATCGGTCCGGGGGCGCGGTTAAACAACCCATCATGTGCGGGAGATTGAGCGTCTCACCGCGACAAACCATTATCCTCAACACATGAACCATCCCGGCAAGCTGTAACGCTTACCCTTCAGGATCATGCTCAGACAATGGAGTCCGAACAAATCTTCTCTTTACGATGTCAAACAGAACAGGCAGGAGGACCAAGAAGTCCGCTGCAAATCTTGAT
>NZ_JAAKZG010000036.1 GCF_011045115.1 Mesorhizobium zhangyense | reverse complement strand
GCAAGGCACCACAAATCTGGTCGGAAACGGCAACGGCTTGAACAACGCCGTCATCGGCAATAGCGGAACCAACGTCCTGCGCGGCGCTGCTGGCAACGACTATATCGTCGGTGGCGGCGGCAAGGACACATTGGTAGGTGGATCTGGCAACGACACCTTCTTTTTCAACGCTGCTTTCAGTGTAAACAACATCGACAAAATCACGGATTACAATCCGGCACAGGACACGCTCCGGGTCGAAAATGCAATTTTCACCGGCCTGGCAGCAGGCTGGCTGGCAGCGGCGGCGTTCCATATCGGCAACGCGGCACATGATGCCAACGATCGCATCATCTATAACAGCTCGAACGGCGACTTGCTCTTCGACCGGGACGGCACCGGGAGTGCGGCTGCGATGAAGTTTGCGGCTCTCTCTCCGGGGCTTGCGGTGTCGGCAGGAGACTTCTTCGTCGTCTGAAGGCTGAAACGCAAAAAGCCCGCCACCCTCTAAAGTGACGGGTTAAGCACCGTCGGGACCGGAGACCTCCTATAGCTGAAGTAAGGCCCAGCACCTGGTTTGGCTTTGGTTCCGACAAAACCGATACCAAGCCCTTCAAGCGCGCCTTCGCAGCCTGTCCAATCGCTGTGCAACCACTTTAACGTCGCAGCCGTTACAGCCTCGATAAGGAGGCTGGCACATGAAGACCGACGTCAGGTTTGACAGTCCTGTTTCCATAGCCCTTGGCCCGTCCAAGAACGTCATGGTGAATGTCGTTTCTGCCAGCGAAGCGGCCGAGATTCTGTTCACAAGGTGGCCCGCAAGGCGAGGACGACGTCACCTAGAAGCTCGCAAAGCTGCGATGGCCGCGCTTGAAGGTCTTCAGCAACCTGCGGCTTTTCGGCATGCATTCGTTGAAGCTGCCCGAGAGGCCGAAATCCTCATTGAGGCTGGGGATCAATGACTGTGTCAGGGGACGCTTCTTAGACGCGCAATAAGAAGCCCGCCATCGCGAGGGCGGCGAAGGCGGGCTCTCTATGCCGCCGGGGAGTAAGGGACGCCGGCGACGTGCCGCCATGGCGTGGCAACCGAAATGGGCGGCGCCGAATTAACGCGGAGACCACCGCGAGTGTTCCAATCAAAATCGCTGGCACGACAGAGAATTCGGTGATTATCTGATAGCGTAGCTGGCCCCGCCGGCTGCATTGGCCAGCGCGATAAGTTCCGCAACCCCATCGCGCCAGGTACCCTTTGGAGCATGCGATGCCACAACTTCACGCACGAGGTGTTGAGCTGGTTGTCGAGCTTCTGGACGCAGCCGAACATCTCGAAAAACTGCCGCCTGATCACATAAAGAAACTGTTGCGGGAAACTTCGTTGGTTTTGGGCGATTTGTTGGCGCGAGATATCCTCCCTGCCCGGAAAGACGCTGCGGCCAGTTGATGATGTCCGCCCTGCCGCAACAGAAAGCGCCAAAACTGATCGTCGTCGTGGCATTCGATCGCGACGATGACGGCGAATTGCAACCGGTCTTTGGCCCAGCCGAGCAGCAGACCGAGGATCGCGCCATCAGAACGGCGAAGGGACTGGCCGGGAAGCACGCAGGCGTCATCGCATGGAGCCGGGAGGCAAACCCTACCATCGGCGAATATGGCGAGCCGACGACGCTGTTTCTGTTCGGCGACGTGCCGGACATGGAGTGAACCGCTACCCCTGAAAGAAAGATACGTGGTGGATGAATGTCGCGCACCTATTTCCACATGCCGCGCATACGGCTTTTCAGGTCTACACGAACCTCCGGGTGCTTCGATCCAGCGGCCGCGTTGATGGCTTTAGGCCAAGTCACTGACATAAACTTGTCCAGTATGGAACCGGGTATGAATCGTGTGCGTGACGCGTAGACGTGGCGATCGCCTCGCGAGGCCTGTCCATGGGTATAAAATCGTTGCGGGGTGACGAGATGGAGCGCGTCCTTCGCACGTGTCATCGCCACATAGAGCAGACGTCGTTCTTCTTCGATCTCGTTGCGCTCGCCGACGGCAAGGTCGGACGGGATACAGCCATCGACGGTATTCAGAACGAAGACGTTTTTCCATTCCTGGCCCTTGGCTGAATGGATGGTCGACAGGATCAGATAATCCTCGTCGAGATGTGGCGGCCCGGCGTGGTCGCTGGTTGCGTCAGGGGGATCAAGCGTCAGGTCGGTCAGAAACCTTTGCCTCGACGGGTATCCCGCAGCGATTTGCTCAAGCTGCAGGAGATCAGCACGGCGAACTGCAGCATCTTCGTGGATGCGCTCAAGATGTGGTTCATACCATAACCGGACCCGTTCCATGTCGGAGGGCCAGCTTTTGTTGTTGTTGCGCAGAGCGGTGAAGACGTCAACGAAACCCGGCCAGTCTGCGGCACCTCTTGCCGGCGGCTGATAGATGGACAGACCCAGCGTGACATCGAGTGCACTCTCCATCACGTCGATAATCTGTCCTGCCGACGACGGACCGATACCCGGCAACAATTGTAGCACCCTGAAGGCAGCAACGCGATCGCGGGGATTTTCCGCAAAACGCAATACCGCCAGCACGTCCTTGACATGCGCTGCATCAAGGAACTTCAGGCCACCGAACTTTATGAAGGGAATGTTCCTGCGGGTAAGCTCGACCTCCAACGGGCCGGAATGATGTGAGGCGCGAAAGAGTACTGCTTGCTGCTTTAGCTGAACACCCGCCTCGCGTTCCTCCAGCACTTTCGCGCAAACATAGTTGGCCTGGTCGGTATCATCCCTCACCGTTACGAGCCATGGCTTTTCCATCGACTGCCGCTCGGTCCATAGGTTCTTCGTAAAACGCTCCGTCGCCTCGCCAATGACGGCATTCGATGCGGACAGGATCGGTTGTGTCGAACGGTAGTTTCTCTCAAGCGTGACAATCTCAGCAGGCGATGTAAACAGCGTCGGAAAGTCGAGGATATTGCGCACTTCAGCCGCGCGGAAGGAATAGATCGACTGCGCATCGTCACCAACGACGGTGAGGCCGTGACCGTTGGGCTTGAGCGCAGTCAGTATCGAAGCCTGAAGGCGATTTGTATCCTGGTACTCGTCGACAAGGATGTGGTCGAAGCGGCCACCAATATGATCGGCGATTTCCGGCTCCGATGCCATCTGCGCCCAATAGAGAAGCAGGTCGTCATAATCGAGGACGTTCTGCGCCTGTTTCGTTTCGACATAGGCAGCGAACAGCTGTTTAAGTTCGTCCGCCCAGCCGATGCACCAGGGAAAGGACTTGGCCAGCACCTGCTCCAATTCACACTGCGCGTTGACGGCGCGTGAGTAGACGGCAAGGCAGGTGTTTTTGGCCGGAAAACGGCTTTCGGTTTTTGACAGTCCAAGATCGTGCCGGACAAAATTCATCAAATCCGCCGAATCCTCGCGATCATGAATCGTGAAGGCGTCGCTCAGACCGATCTCGAGGGCATAGTCGCGCAACAATCGCGCGCCGACGGAATGAAAGGTGCCGGCCCATGTCAGGCCTTCCATCAACGTGGAAGCTTTTGCGCCCATCACCTCGGTCGAGATGCGCTCGACACGTTTTGTCATTTCTGCCGCGGCACGACGTGAGAAGGTCATGAGCAGGATGCGGCGCGGGTCAGCGCCCTTCACGATAAGATGCGCAACGCGGTGTGCCAGCGTATTCGTCTTACCTGAACCGGCGCCGGCAATGATGAGAAGCGGCAACGCAACTGCCCCGTCACCGTGCAGCACCGCGTCCCGTTGCGCCTGGTTCAGGCGGTCGAGATAATCTGGTTCGGCCAGCGAATCACGGAGCGCAACATTCATCGCGCCATGAAGCATTGTTTCCGTTTCGTTCGCAAGAAAGCGATGGACGTTGGAAGCAGCGCTCCCTCAAGGACCATTACACAATCGCGGAGCGGTTGAGATGCGGTGCTATCTGAACGCGGAACGGTGCGGCCTGACACTCACAATATAGCCACGTCGAATACGAAACGCCTTAACAGCGGCTTGAATCCGACCGTTTCCGAGGTCTCTCATCCATGTGTAGAGCGCGGCCACTACTTCTCTCCTGCCGATTCGCAATCAGATATTACTCTGATGCTTATGGCCGATCATCCCGGGAATATGGCCAGAGCAACACCACTTTGGGCTTACTAAGGAAGGCCAGTTGGATTACGTCTGGGGACCCGGAGCGGACGCCAGGAGTCGAACCTGGCTCAGAAACTGTGGAACAGCTTCCTCTCTCGGAGCATCCGCCAAGTCTCCAGAAGCTTATTGCCCGGCATTCAACCGGGCGGCGATCCCAATCGGGGCGTCACGCCCGAATTGCTTTCCATGGTCGGGGGTCGGATCGCGTCCCCTTTGATTTCTAAGCTGCCTTCGCAGTAGCCGATGTCTTGTTGATGGACGTAACCGCGAGGTTCGTAAGCTTGTTGTTAGTCGCCTTCTCCTGGTCGAGAATTTCACTCAGGAGCTTGTGGGCCTCGTCATAACCAAGGTCCTTTGCCCACTCGCGCAATGATCCATAGCGCGCGATTTCGTAGTGTTCGACCGCCTGGCACGCCGCCAGCAAGCCAGCATCGAGCGCAGTGCCGGAAGCCTCTTCCATCAGGCCGTCGGCTTCCTTGATCAGTCCTTCAATGGCATCGCACTTCTCGCCGGATGCCTTCTTGCCGATCGACTTGAAGACCAACTCAAGTTTTTTGATCTGATCCTTGGTCTCAGCAAGGTGGTCCTCGGCCGCCTTCTTCAACTTCGCATCCTTGGCTGCTTTCGCAACTTTCGGCAAAGCCTTCGTAATGGCATTCTCGGCATAGTAGACGTCTTGCAGCGTATGCTCGAACAACTCGGATAATGACTTCATTGCGTTTCCTCCCTGTGATGGACGCTGAGAAGAAAGAAACCAATACCGAATTCGTTCCATCGCTCCATATTCCGCACATCGGCTGTTTTAGTTGTTTGCAACACACTGCCCGCTTTTTTCCGTCGACGAACTGTATGCGCCGCACAGGCGCTTGCATGGCCACCAGACGGCGTTCAACGCTAGGGTCTTATGATTTCAGCAGTCGCAGGCCTGCGATGGGAACGATGGGGCAAATTATCCGTTCTAGTGGCTGGAGGATTGCAATGGCTCCCCGCCCATTCTGGAAAGGCTATCTGAAACTGTCGCTGGTTACCTGCCCGGTCACAATGACGCCGGCTATCTCGGCCAGTGATAAGGTTCGTTTTCGCACCGTTGATCGAAAAACAGGCAATTCCGCAAACAGCCGCTACGTCGATGCAGAGACCGGAAAGGTGGTGGCGGACCAGGACGAGGCTAAAGGCTTCCAGTACAACGAGGACCGGTTGGTAATCGTCGAGGACGCAGAGCTTGACGCGGTGGCGCTGGAAAGCACGCGCACCATTGATATCGATATGTTTGTCCCGCGCGACTCGATTGAGTGGATCTGGTTTGACAGACCGCATTATCTGGCACCGTCTGATAAAATCGGCGAAGAAGCCTTTGCGGTCATTCGCGAAGCGATGCGGTCCACGGGCATGGCCGGAATCTCTCGTCTCGTGCTTTACCGTCGTGAGCGCGCTGTAATGCTGGAGCCGCGGGATCAGGGCATAGTCGTCTGGACATTGCGTTACGGCGATGAGGTGCGAGATGAAAAGCCGTACTTCGATCAGGTTGAGGCGAAGGCCGATAGCGAAGCGACCGGGATGGTCCAGAAGCTCATCAAGGCCGGCCTGAAGCGATGGACGCCGGATATGGTCACTGATCCGGTGCAGGGGCAATTGAAGAAAATCATCGCTGCGAAGAAGAAGGGCAAAACAGCACCACACGAAAAAGCCAAAAGTGGCGGCAAGGAGACGACCAACGTCGTTTCGATCATGGACTCGCTGCGTAAGAGCATCTCACAGGAAAAGCCAAAGCGCCGCTGATTATGTCGTTCTGGACGTGGAGTGCGGGATGTTCGAGCTGCTGTTATCGGCGGAGGGAAGCCCGGACCGGATTGCAGGCGTTACAACCGTCCGGCCGAACGCATAACGAAGGCTAGCAAGATCATCTCAACTCGCCTTCCGCTTACCCCCTGAGGAGCGCGTGGGGGAGGTTTTCTTTCCGGCATCAGCGCTCTTGCGAAGCGCGTCCATAAGATTGATGACCTTCTCCTCCCGCTCGATCTTTGGCTTCTTGATCTTCCGCCCTTCGAGCTTGGCCTTGACTAGCTCGCTCAGCGCATTCTCATAGCGGTCGTCGAATTTCGAAGGATCGAATTTTCCAGTTTTGGTCTTGATGATGTGCTTCGCCAGATCGAGCATTTCAGCCTCGATCTTGATCTTGGAAATACCGCCGAACACCTCTTTGGCGGGGCGGATTTCGTAGTCGAAGTTCAACATATTTGCTACCAAACCGGAATCTTGCCCCCTGATCATAACAGTGCGCACGCGGCGAAATAGAACTGAACGTGCCAAACCGACCACGCCGGAGGCGTTCATGCCGTCGCGAATGACGTTGAACGCCTTTTCGCCCGCCGGTTCAGAAGGCACGAGATAATAGGGCCGGTCCAGGTAGAGCGTGTCGACATCGCCGCATTCGATGAAGGTCTCCATGGCCAGCATCTTGTCACTTTCCGGAATCGCTTCGGCTATTTCTTCCTCATCAAGGATAACGAAATTGCCGTCGACAGTTTCATAGCCTTTAGCCAGGTCATTCTGATCAACGGGCTTACCGGTTTCTTCATCGACAAACTGTCGGTGAACACGGTTGCCGGTCTTACGGTTCAATACATGGAAGGAAATGCGCTCGGAGGTCGACGCGGCCGCGTACATTGAAACCGGACAAACCAATTCGGCAACTTTCAGATGGCCTTTCCATATTGCTCGTGCCGTCACCGTATTCTCCTTTGCATGCCAACTCCTGACGGCGTCGGCGGTTCCCGATACGCTCAGTCGCCAAATCACGGGCGCGCGATTCCTCCCATTGTCGGCGGCCATGAATGACCAGACTCCGTGCCTCAGGCTGCTAGTTTATTGAATCCCAACCGCTTGATCGCGTCACGCAGAGGTCGTTCACCATCAAGATAGTCCGCCCACGCCTTGGTCCTTTTGAGCAATCCAGGGACGGTGCGAACGGTATATTTCTTTGGGTCGAGATCTGCGCGTACTTGCGACCAGGTTAGCGGCATCGACACGGTAGCGCCGGACCGCGCCCGCGGCGACAGCGGAGCCACAGCCGTCGCCATGCGGTCATTTCGAAGGTAGTCGAGGAATATCCGACCGCTGCGCAATTTCTTGGCCATATTGACGAGATAGCGATCGGCATTGTCGCTCGCCATTTGCACGCAGACGCCTTTGGCGAATGCCTTGGCTTCGGACCATGTCAATTTGCTTCGCGATGCTGCCAGCGGCGTCACCACATGTAGACCCTTGCCACCGGTCGTCTTACAGAAACTAACCAGCCCTAAGTCTTCCAAACGCCCCTTCATTTCCTTCGCTGCAGCGACAACCTCAGAGAACGAGACTTCCGGTCCAGGATCGAGGTCGAATATCAGTCGACCAGGCGACTCCGGATGGTGAGGCTGACAATTCCACGGGTGGAGCTCGAGGCCGCCACTTTGTGCAATGGCTGCCAGCCCCTCGACGCGATCGATCTGCAGATAGGGCTTGTGATCACCGGTGACCTTTACAAGCTCCAGAAGGTTGGAGGTGCCCGGCATGGCATGGCGCTGAAAGAACTGTTCCCCGGCGAATCCATCTGGAGCACGCACAATCGAACATGGTCGCCCTTTGAGATGGCCAATCATCCAAGCTCCAACCGCCTCGAAATACTCCGCGAGATCTAGTTTGGTTACTGGTTGCCCGTCGCCTCCGTCGGGCCAAAGGGCCTTTTCAGGCTTGGAGATGACAACGCCCATTACCACCGCTTTTCTGGCGGAGTTGGTTGGCGTGGTGGTCCGAGACGTCGCTTCGGGTTTGGCGATATCGATCTTTTCCGCAGGTGCAGGACGCTCGGCCTCGACCTCGTCCGCAGGCTTATCATCTCTCAATCCCTTGAACGATGCCTGTCGGATATTCCCGCCTGCGGTCCATCCCGCAAATTCGATCTCGGCCACCAGTTCGGGTCGCGTCCAGTGAAGCGTGGTATCTCTTTTGGGGACACCAGCGCCGGTAAATGGTGACGACGACGCTTCGGTCTCTTTCAAACGAGGAAGAAGCCGTTTGAGTTTGTCGCCGCCATATCCTGTACCGACCCTTCCGATATGCACGAAGTGCTGACCGCGATTGACACCGACCAGCAGCGAGCGAAATCGGCCGTTAGTCGTCGACCATCCCCCGATGACGACCTCATGACCCCCTCTGCATTTCGACTTTGCCCAAGTCTGCGTTCTGCCGGATTCGTAGCGGGCGTCCTCCCGCTTTGAAATGATGCCCTCGAGTGACAGGCGGCAGGCAGACCGCAGCACTGCTTCACCACCGTTTTCCAAATGTTCAACGTATCGAATAAGCGGAGCGTCTCCAAGATCCGCCCCACCCAGCAGTTCTTCCAAACGTTTTTTGCGCTTGATGAGAGGTAGTTCGCGTAAGTCTTTGTTTCTATCGAACAAAAGATCGAAAGCGAAATAGATCAGATCTTCAGTCTTCTGTTCCGACAGAGCCGCCTGGAGCGCGGCGAAATCGGGAACCCCATTCTTGTCGAGTGCTACGATCTCCCCATCGATGAGTGCATTGGATAGTCCAGTCGCCTCCTTCGCAATCGCCGCAAATTTGCCGGTCCAGTCCAAGCCCTTCCTGGTCTTCAACGTCGGCGATGAATGCTCGACGCGGAGTTGAACGCGATAGCCGTCAAATTTGATTTCGTGGATCCAGTTCTTACCCGCCGGTGGCCGCGAGAGGGAAGCACACAACTGTGGTTCGACAAAACCAGGCATCGTCGACATACCTGGTCGGGAACTTTGTGCTTTTGCCCGTTGTGACGGCGGCGTCACCACTTTTCCCGCTGCGCGCGCCTCAGCGGCATCCACTTGGTCCCCGTCCCAGACGGCGTCCGGATTGCCTGGCACGGAGCGCGCAATCATGAATGGTTTTGGTCCCTTGCCCTTTCCCGCGGCAATTGCCGACATGGTTCTCCCGGACGCTATCGACTTGTCGACTGAGAGTACTGCATCACCATCTCCGTCTCGTGCATGCTCGTCACGGTGCTTTATCAGCAGCCAGTTTTTGCGCTTGCCACCAGCGCGGTCATGCTTCATCCGCACCAGAACAAAACTGCCGGAGAGCCGATTTCCCTCCAGCGTAAACTTGAAATCACCCCTCTCGATCGCTTTTTCTGGCGAAAGATCACCTTCCGGTTGCCAATATCCGCGATCCCATAGCTGCACCGTTCCGCCGCCGTACTGTCCTTTTGGGATCGTCCCTTCGAAGTCGCCGTAGTCGAGTGGATGGTCTTCGACCTCGACCGCAAGTCTCTTATCCTGCGGGTCGAGCGATGGTCCTCGTGTTACAGCCCACGATTTGAACACCCCGTCGAGTTCCAACCGAAGATCGTAATGAAGCCGTGTAGCCGCATGCTTTTGAATGACAAAACGTCGCCGATTGGAACGCTCAATCTTGGCCTCCCCACTTGGTTCGACGGTTTTTGTGAAATCGCGCTTTGCACGGTATTTGGAAAGCTTGGTCTCTTTCATTGTGCGTCTTTCCGCTGTTAGCGGGAGGGGAACGCCAATTCGAGTGTTTGGTTCTATCGGGGCTCAGATAATCGCTGCGCTGAGAAATTACGCGCTAGAATTCTGTCGGTCGTTACGGCTCTTCGCGACTACCAGCCCCTAACCCAAACACAATTTCCCAGCTCCGTCAGAGATCTGACGCACTGTCGTGCAAAAACCCACTCCAAGTTAGGGTACAATGAATTGGAACCGTCTGCCCTCCCCGCGCATTCCGATGGAGTATGATCAAGACGACTTTCGACAACGACCAAAGCGAATTACCAGCAGGCTGGACAATTAAGCTCGGAGCGTCTCCTGTAGTGGGAACAGCTATCCACAGCGGCACTGACGTGGGCAGCGCTTGTCGATCGCTCATGTCTCTCACTGATCCTGATCGACGTCGCGAAGAGGACCCGTTCACCGAGCGCTTTATCGCCGATTTTCCTACCCAGATCATCGTTCATCGATCCCGATTCCAGGTCGACCTGAACCGCGCGCGTGAGGCTGCGGTTTATCTT
>NZ_JAAKZG010000035.1 GCF_011045115.1 Mesorhizobium zhangyense | reverse complement strand
AAAATTGAACCCGGCCGCCAGATGCTGGCGGGCTCTGGCAAGCTTGTAAGGTGTTACGACGGCTTGGCGGCCGCCGCGTCGACCACGTTCCCCCGCAGCTTGCAGGCCGGCACGGGTCCTTTCACGGATAAGATCGCGCTCGAACTGCGCCAATGCCACACCGTGAGGATATTGGAGTATGGATTGTGCAGCTCGAATCGATGACAAGGGGCCGCCCCAAGCGTCAGCGCTCGCATCCATTGGGTTCTGATTTGTTGCCGAACATCCGCTTCGATACTGGTTATGGGAACAGCAAGTCGACGGGCACACAAAGGGCGTCCGCGATGGCTTTCAGCGTTCTGGTCGAACCGGTCTTTCCCGAGAGCTCCATCTGAGACAGCATGCTCGGCGTTATACCAGCAAGCCTTGCAAGATTTCGGCCACTCAACCCCCGCCATTGCCGTATAGCGCGAACCGGATTTTCACCGTTGGTGATCCTCGTTAGGACCACTTTCGGGACGGAAAGCGCATCCGGCTGATTCTTCCTGATCGGTTCAAGTGCTTTGGCTGCAGTGTGAGCCACCAGACGATACTGCGTTTCCGGAAGGATCACCAGGCGTTCTCCGCCATTTGGATGATCAACAAACTGCAGATCGAGCTTCATGGGCCACCCTTTAACGCGTTGTCAACTTACCGAGCCCAGCCCAAAGTAATAGGTAAACAAACACGGTTAACAGCTAGTTAAAGGCTGGGTGGGCCAACAAATCTAGGAACGGCGGCGACCGTTCCGGTCACCTGCCTCAGATTAAGAAGCTCGCTCTTTCGATCCTTTGAAAAGCTGGCGCCTTGAGTGCGGCTTCCGACAAAGCCGTCCATGCATTCCCGGTTGGGTGGTTAGAGCCTGCTGAACCGATTTGGATCCGATCTGCGAACTTACCATACTGGCCCGTGGCATGTGAAAGCCACACCTGAAAGGCCTGACATACGACCGCGACCCACCCATGACCGCATCATGCGCAATTGAGACCTGTCAGGCGCTTCCTGTGGCGCCTTTCGCGTTTGGCGCCAGCTTGTCGATACCAGACAATACTCCCAGCAGTGCCGTTTGAATCTTCTCCAGCTTACGCCATAGTGTTCCTTATACGCTCCTAGTAACCGCCTCCACCACCATCACAACCGCCACCATCCACTCCGCCACCGCCGTCGCCTCCAAAGCCGTTGTGCGGGCGCGTAATCCAAATCAACACGCAGCCGGCGGCGAAGGCGAGTAACCCGGCTCCAACAATAACGATCATGTAGCTCGGCATCGCGGCATCCTTCGTCGGTTGTCGCTACCAAGGATAGCCGGACCGCCGGTTGGAGGCAAATCCAGCGACGTCACTGGCAAGGCCGATCACGTTCCGGAAAATTACGCAACAGAATCAAGGTCTGCACAACCTCTAATCGCGGATTGGTAATTGCTCACCTCCTTATGCGTTTACGCAGGGCAACGGGGCGGCCTGGATGGGTTTTGACGAGAGCGTCGATGGCCCGTCGCCCGGCGGGTTCGAATGGCTGCCCTGAACAAAGCGGCGTGGCGTCAAGAATGGCCGGGTGAGCAGGATTATCCGTACGAGAACTTGTCGAGCGTAATTTTGTGCAATCGACAGTCAGGTCTTCTGGCGATCCTTCCTGGACTGTGGGGATGCAGCGCGAACTTGTCGAGGAACCTCGGGGTCACAAGCGCGTTTCGTTCCGCAAGCACTACAAGCACTACCGGATTTAGAATGCACATCCTATCCAGGACACCGCGATGCCTTTCACGTATCTGTCTGATTTTCTGAGTTCCTCTGATGTTGCCATGCTTTCCAGGGTTTATGAAACAACCAGGCGGCCTGCTGATACGGTGGTCGATCGTGAGACCCGTGCGATGGCCATTCTTCATCTCTTTCAATCCGGGATCGCAAAAGAGAAAGATCTGATCCGCGTGATCGCTTCAAATGCCTACGGCGAGGTTTACGATCTTCCGGCGACAGGCAGGAAAAACTGGGCGTAACGCCACTTTGAATCGTTGGTCACAGCGATGAGGCTGTACGTGATCTGGTTAGGGCGCGGCGTCAGGCTAAAAGGCGATCTTGTTGTTGCGCGGCAGATGTTGCTGGGGTTTCTGTCACGGCAAGGCCGCCGCTTTCCGGGTCGGACGATCTGGACGCGAATGCGTTGGCGTTGGCTTAGTGGGCAGGCTTTTCCCTCACCACATCAGCAGTCCGTCTTTGGTGGCGTTCGCCGTATCGAGGAGGAGCGGGAAAAAGCTGGAGGTCAAGCCGCAAGGCAAACTTGATGGCCGCCGGTTCCGGTGCCATCTCGATCATGATCGCTGGCGTTGGCGAATTGTCCGCCGGCATGATTAGCGGCTGGATCAAAGCCCACCTCAGTACGCCAGCATGCCCAATTCTTCGCCTCAATTGTCAGCGCTTGTCGCCGGATGACTGCTCCCTGCGTCAGGGCTGTGCCTTCTGCTTTCAGCAGATTTTGTGCATGTGGAACAAGCATTGGTTGCAATTTCAACTCGAGCTGTATATCGGCGAGTTGATTGTTAGAGGAGAATTGCACCGTGGATTTCAAGGTTTCGAGCTTCCGTCACCCGAAGGAAAAGTTTTACGGATCGCTCATGCTCGCGGTCGGTACGCTCGTGTGGCTCGTTATTGCCGCGGTCGTCGTCGCGGGCATGCTCTCCGGTAATTTCTGGCATGTTGTGCTTATCGTCATCTATGGGTTCCTAATCTGGTTTGTTGCTTTTGTGGCCAAGGCGCTTACCCGCGCCTACATGTTTGGCCATTTCGTTAAAGTGGGACCGCAGCAATTCCCCCATCTGTACAAGATGGTGGAAGAAGGTGCTCGTGCCGTTGGCCTCAAAGAGGCGCCGGTGACGTTCGTCTACAATTCCAGCGGCGTCATGAATGCCATGGCCCTGCGACTGGTGGGCCGTCATCGCTATGTCTGGCTAACATCCGCGCTGATCGACGCAGATAGCGACGAGCAGGTTCGCTTTGTTGTTGGTCACGAACTCGGACACCACGTCGCCGGGCATCTGGACGAACCGGGCAGCTTCCTGCGTCTGCCAGCGCATTTCGTGCCGTTTCTGGGAGCGGCCTATTCGCGCGCTCGCGAATTGACTTGCGACCGTGTTGGTGCCTGGCTCGCTCGCGATCAAGCCGCCAGCCGCACGGCCTTGCAGATGCTCGCCTGCGGTAGCGCCAAGCTCAATGGGCAGATGAACGCCGATGCATTCCAGAGGCAGGAAGTCGAGGTTCCCTCCATCGCCGGTTTCATTCTTCATATCTTCTCGCACTATCCGAGGCTGACCCGTCGTGTTGAAGCGATTACTGAGTGGTACGGCACAGGGCAATCGGCGCGCCAAGCCGACCCCGCGACGACCGGTGGGCGTCTAGAGCCACGGCTGGCCTAGGCCCGCGTGTTTTAGTTGGAGGCACTGCGAAATATCCGCCAACACACTCGGCATTTCACGGGGAAGCGTCGAGAATTACGAAAAAGGTACTCAGCGAGAAGGTGGGACGTCCATCATTCCGAAAGCCATTGCGTTGGTGTGTGCGGCTCTTTTCCATGGGAGTGAGGGGCCATGTGAGACGCCCATCACCGCAAGAGCAACCGATTCGACGTTAGGTGCAGGGGAAAACCTAATGTCCGGAGGCGGTGAGCCGCTCGATTATCTGTGGCGACAAGGGAAACAGTGAAGCCGGCGGCCATTATTTGGCAACGGCGTCGACGAGCCCGGTAAATCCTGCTTGGATAGGCGGACAGAGTTCATTCCGTGGCAAAACAAGCCAAAAATCGAGCAAGAAGAACGAGGAGAGCTGATGGACGCTACGTTCCGGCGCGAATCCCGATCGGAAGGCGGCCCGGACAGTTTGATGGTGTTCGACGGTTTGTGCAATTTCTATTCCGCGCAGGTGCAACTCATCCTGCGTATGGATAAGGCCGGTGTGGTCCGCTTCACCTCATCCAGTCGCCCTATGGCAGGCACTTGGCGGCACGTTTCGGCATCGATCCGGACGATCCCTCTACTTTTCTTTTCTTCGATCAGGGCCAGCCGCTCGAAGCGAGCGATGCGGTGATCGCGACGGTACGACGCCTGCCGCGCCCATGGCGGTGGCTGACGATGCTGCGCTTTATCCCCCGTCCAATTCGATGCGGCCTATCGCTTGATCGCACGCAATCGGTATCGCCTGCTCGGAAGGGGGAGGCTTGCATGGTTCCGCCGCCACATGTGCGGGCGCGCTTTGTCGACGACATCCCGCTGGGCAAGCCGTGAGGCGGCGCGTCGTCCTTGTCGGCGCGACCGGCACCTTCGGCAGTCGGCTGGCCGCCATGCTGGCCGAATTCCCCGAGATCGAGCTGGTGCTCGTTGCGCGGCGGGAGGGCGCGTTGGAGACGCTGCGCAGATCGCTTGAGCAACAGGGCGCGGCGGCACATATCGTGGCACGGCCGTTCGATAGATCGCAGCCGGAAAAACTGGCGGAGCTTTCGCCTTGGCTCGTGGTCGACGCTGCGGGTCCGTTCCAAGACAGCGATTACCGCCTCGCGCTCGCGGCTGTACGGTTGGGCGCCCACTATGTCGATCTCGCCGATGGCCGCGACTATGTCGCCGGCTTCGGGAGCGCGCTCAATGATGCGGCGCGCAAGGCCGGCGTGCTTGCGGTTACCGCTGCCAGTTCAACCCCCGCGCTGTCTCACGCGGCCCTCGAGATGCTGGTGGAGGGATGGCGACAAGTTGACGATGTCGTGGTCGCGATCTCTCCCGGAGCACGCGCGCCGCGTGGCCTGTCCGTGGTGGAAGCCATCCTGTCCTATGTCGGGCAGCCGGTGCGCGTCTTCGACAGTGGCGACTGGCGTACCGTGCCTGGCTGGTCGGGCCTGCGCACTGTACATATGCCGGGCCTCGGCAAGCGGTTCGTCTCGATCTGCGAGACTCCCGACCTTGATCTCCTCCCCGAACGCTTCCCCATTCGCCGCAATGCGCTTTTCAAGGCAGGGCTGGAGGTGCCCGTTATGCATCTCGGCCTAGCACTGCTCGGCCTTCCGGTGCGCTGGGGGCTTTTGTCTTCCCTGCGCCCCCTCGCCAAGCCCTTGCGGGCGCTCTCCGGCATTCTTGCGCTGCTTGGAACCGACCGCGGCGGCATGAGCGTCGAAGCTCTTGGCCATGATGCCGAAGATCGCCCGACGCATGCGCGATGGGCACTTTGGGCGGAAACCGGCGCAGGGCCGCATACGCCGGCCGCTCCAGCCGCCGCCATGGTTCGCGCGCTGATCGACGGGCGCGAGACGCGGCGTGGCGCCATGGCCTGCGCCGGGATGCTGGAGCTCCGCGACATCCTGCACGAACTCGCACATTTGCCGATCCTTACCCGTGCCGATGACGGCCTGCCGGAAAGCCCCGTCCTGTTCGAGCGCCTTCTCGGCCGGAGGTGGAGTGGGCTGCCGGCGTCCGTCAGGGCGGTGCATGGTGGCGGACATCTCTCGGTCTCCGGTCGTGCCATCGCTCGCATCGGTGCGAACCTCCCCGCCCGGCTGCTGCGGCTGCTGCTCGGACTGCCATATTCGGGAAGGCATAAGGCTTCCGTCACGTTGGAGCCGGCCCTCGATGGAGAGAGGTGGACGCGCCGCTTCGGCAGCTCGCAATTCGCTTCTCTGCTAACCGACACGAGGCGGAAGCGGCTTGGCCTGTTCGAGGAGCGCTTCGGCCCGCTGCGGTTCACTTTTGATCTGCGGCCAACGCCCGCCGGTGTGAGCTGGGAACTTTGCGGCTGGAGCGTCGCTGGCTTGCCACTACCCGGATGGCTGGCGCCGCGCATCAGAGCCGGTGCCGAGGGTGCGGGCGGCCTCTATCGCTTCCGCGTCTTGGTCGCGCATCGATGGATCGGGCCGCTTTTTGCCTATCGTGGAACGCTCGTTCCCGCGGCCTCCGGCATATCCGACGATGCAACGTCTTCGTCGCCGAGCGTGAAGCTGCCGCTGTAGCGGAACAGTTCACCGAACAGCGGATGCGTCAGCGTCATGCGCATGCTGAAGCGCTCGGCATCCACCGGCCGTTCCTCGATATAGGCACGGCCGAGCACGAGCCCCATCGGCAAGGGTACGTCCACGCCGAACAGCCGCCAGATATAGCCCTCGCCGCGGAACACGAGCGCGCCGTCCTCGGCTGTCACTTTCAGTCGCATGCCCACCCCGAAACGCACGAACTCGATCACGCCGCTGCCACTGGCACGCTCCATATACGAGCGGAAATGAAAGGGTGGACGGCCGGCGAAGTGGAACACCCGGTCCCAATGAATGGTGCCGTCCTTGGGCTGGGCGTTGTAGTGGACCTCGATCGGCACATCCGTGCCGCGATAGGGCACCAGCGCACCGAATATCCGGGCAAGGGGAATCAGAAAGCTGGCCACGGCATTGTGCCGGACCTCATGCATCGTGCCCTTGACGCAGATATAGTCGTCGCTGAAGGCGCGCAGGAAGTAATGACGTCTGACGACCTCGCCGAGACGGTGCCAATCCTTGCCCAGCACCTCCTGAAAGACGGGCTTACGGACGGAGCCGTTCGGTTGAGATGCCTCAATAGGCCGGTTCTGTGCCCTGTTCGTCATGCTAAATCATCACCTGTATTCAGTGATGCGTCTGCGCACCATGTCAAGCCCCGCTTCAGCCAAGGTTTTCGTGGGACATCGGAAGCTTGGGGAAGACTGAAACCGGCTCGGACATGGCGACTATCGGCTCTCCGTCATCGTTCTTACGAGTTTCGCGCTGATCAGGTCATAGGCCGTCAGCCCCGGCAGGCGCGAGAAGAAGGTGTTGCGGTCGGCTGCAGGAGCCCAACGCGACCACAGGCTCAGCACATAAAGGCGGCCGTCGTGCCAAATGAGCGTAGCGAGAATTTCACCTATATCCTCGCCCGCCTTGTTCTTCGCGGAAAAGCGGAAGCTGCGCGACACGACGCCAGATTCGAGCATGTCTGGATCCTCGCTGCCTTGAAGCAGCACCGGACGTTCGGCATCGGGCCACTGCTGGATAAAATAGTCGCCGATGAGCGTGGGGCCGAGTTTTTCCAGATCGGGTTGCTCCTTCCTCTCCTGTACTGCGAGCCAGAGGAGCCCCGTGTCTTCGCCGCTGTTGTTCTTGCGCAGCAGGTGCAGTTCGGCAGGCAGATGTCCGTGAAAATCGTTGATCGGAACCTGCCAGACGTCGGGAACGCTCAGCGTCGTCTTGTCCGCGCCGATCGTCACAGGGATCTCTCGCATCATATTGCGATAGCCGGGGGAATGGCCGTCGGCGAAGACGATGCTGGAAATGAAGGTCTTATAATAGTCCTGCGCCTGGTTCGCCCGGACGTCGAGCTCGTCCTTGTCCGTCACGCCGCTGACATCGAACAGGAAATGGGTCACGAGCATCTTGTTGCCGCGCGTCATGCAGCGGCTGAAGACGCCGCCGATCGGTCGGTTCTCATCCGACTTCTTTGCGAACAGCTCTGCGTCCGAAAGGTCGGGCTCAGCGCGCCTGGCGCGGAGCGTATACCCGGCGATCTCCGCCTCATGCGCACAGACACGCGACGCAGCGGCGGGCGCCATGAGATCGAAGGCCTGGATCGTGACCTCGACGGGCGTGCCGGCCTTTGCGGGATAGATCTTGCCCACAATCATGATCCTGCCCAAAGTGCCCGCCTCGCGGGGCGGCATCGTGGTCGTTTTGACCGAAGCATCGGCGGGAACGGCGGCCTCGAAAGCGAGATCCTCCGCGCCGAAATCGAAGCGCTTCTTGACCCAACCTTCACCGGTCGACTCGGCCTGTCTCGCGGCTGCCGGCGTCGTTATGACCGCGAGTGCAAGCCAAGCGCCAATCAGGGCATTAGCGGTTCGTCCCAGTACAGACATTGTCTCTCCTTGCATTTGCGCAAGTGGGCGGCTCCTTCAGAAGAAGGGCGACACCCCTCGCGTTCGTGGGCATAGATCGGCCCCATGTGCCAGTGACGAACATCGGTGGCGCGCGGATATGCCGTATCGGAACCCACCGTGCAGAACAGTCTGTCGTCTTCGGTCGATAGTCGCCCCCGCTCCGGGGAATAACTATCGTTCCAGTGCTCGCGCGAAACGGTCCATCATGGGCGCCAGCGGGTCGAATTTCTCTTCTGTCATGCCTTCTCGCGAAGGAATCGCCTCCGCTTTGTCACAACCTTATCGGATTTTTTCTGAACTTTTCATGTGGCGATAAATCTCAAGTGATTTTCACGCGAATTTAGAGCGCGATCGGAAACTGCTTCAGACATCACCCCGAATGTTGAGATGCAGTGAGCGTGATGATCGCTGGGATCGCATCGTTCATCGGCGCTTCCGCGATGATGATCTGGCTTGCCGACATGGTGTGCTTACCCAACTCGAGGGATGGCGTCTGGTTGCTCCTGGCGATTCTTCGGCTCGGGGCACTGCCAGGTGAATTCATTATATCGATTGAGCTGACGCGTTTTGGTGCGGTCTCCGGCACGGACTGGCCGATCACCGGCATTGCCATCGCTCTTGCGGTTGCGATGATTGTTGTCGCCAACAAGCTGCTATCTGGAAGAGATGACGAAGCAAGGTCAGCTATTTCATTGGCGGTTCTGCTGTGGCCCCCATTTCTCGCCAACACCGTTGCGGGCTATCTGATCACCGTTCCTGTGATCCTCGCCCCCGAACTGCTGTCCGATGCCCCGTGGCTGCTGAACGCGACGGCTCTGACGCTGACCGCCATTCTCATCCCGTTCTTCGTATACGCCTATTCCCGGCTCCTCCTGGGCCAGCCCGATGTTGCACGCAGGAGCGAAACCAGATCGATCCTGCTGGTGGTGACCGGTATCCAGGTTCTTGTATGCGTGGGAATAGGCCTTCTGAAACAGGCTGTCCCTTTTTCGTTCATCCCCGGTGGCGGGATGCTTATCGTTTGCGTCACGGTTCTGCTGGCCCTCGGACACTCGCTGCGGAAGGCGCCGCCCGTCGCGCGGTGAGACTCGATAAGATGATTGTTCCGTTGGCTACACTTCTCCGCGCGATACAACGTTTTATGCTGGTTTCGGCGGCGTTGTGCCTTCTGGCTACTTCCGCCCTGTCGCAGCAAAACGAGAACGCCGATGCGACGGCTCTCTGGAAGTCGTTGAGCACCCGCGATTTCGCAACTGATGTGGACGCGGACCAGGCAATCCGCGCCTTTGTTGGCCACGGGGAGAAGGCTATCGCCGTTCTTGCCGCCGCGCTGCCCGAAGCGCGCGAGGATGACGAATTCATCGACATCACCTATTTTACAGCGATCATCTTGAGCCAGGGGCGGGTTCCGGGTGGCTCGCCGGTCAGTCTGTCGCTGCAGATGATCGGGCAACTCGCCGCTCTGTTTGGACGTTCGGACAATCAGCAGCTACGCGCCAATCTGGTGAACATCGCGGGCATGCTCGGCCCCGATGCGGCGCCGATGATCGACGGATTGATGACGACCCTGCGGAACGCTTCCGATCCTGGGATGCGCGCCTCGACCCAGTATGCGCTCGGCGCAGTCGGGGGCGCGATCCTGCCTGTACTCTACGCCGAATTGCGCCACGGGAAAGACGAACGTCTGCTCGGCGACATAACCCAGATCTTGCGTGGCTCCACTCTTCCGGATGATATCGTGACGCGCATCGAGGCGTTGCTGCAATCCGGCAATGCGGAGGTCAGGGAGCAGGCGATCAAAGCCTTGCGCGATCTGGGAATCGACAGCCGCAGGCTGAGCCAGGCCGCCGCCGCCAATCTAGCGACCGCTGAAACCGATCAGAAGCATCTGATGGCCGCATCGAAGCTTGTCGCCCTCAAAGGACCTGCCGACATCGACGTGCCGGCGCTCGATGATGCGCTCGTCGCATTCGACGACACGCGCCGCAGTTCGGAACGGGTCGAGATCGCCCGGTATCTCGCCCTTGCCGGGCCGCGGGGCCTGACAGCTCTTGCGAAGACGACGAAGGCAGCACGCAGCCAGGAGGAGCGTTCCGATCTGGTCTTTGCTCTCGGTATCTTCGCCGCTGCCGAGCCCGCCGTCATCGAGGCCCTGATCGTCTCCGCGTTTCACAGCGATGATGAGCGGACACGGCAATCGGCGATGATGGGTCTCATCCGAGTGGGTGACCCGGCGGTGCCGGCGATCGAGGACGCGATGAACCGGTGGCCGGACCCCGATTACCGCCGCCACCTGGAAATGGCGCTCGCCGCCATTCGCGCCGCCGGGAGGTCGGACACGCCGAATGAAACGGGGAAGTGAAGCACAGATCCGAAGTATGCTGGCGGGAAGCGCCCTTGCCCTCCTGCCGAACGCTGTTCAGGTGAATGCCGGGATCATGGACAATCCAAGATTACCGCCTCTTGCTCCCGCGACGAAATTCCTGCCGAAAACGGCATCGGGCCAGTGAACTCCGATCGCATCGAGAAATGGCTCTCGGCCCAAGGCTTGGTTTCCAACGGACTATCGATCGAAAGATAAGCCGGAGCTGGACTCGCATGAACGTGCCCGTCGTGGCTCGGATCGACCCTTCGTTGGATGAACCCGCCTGGCAAACGGCGGATTTCACGTCGGCTTCAGTGGTTGGCTTCGTTGTGGAGTGGTTCGAAGCGGCCACGCCATAGCACTATGCCGAGGTGAAGAGCGGGGACTAGCAATGCCATTCCGCTGGCATAGAAAACTGCCATCTTCAGGCTGCGTTCGTCCGGCATGCTTTCGCCGACTATGAATGTGGTAAAGAGGAGCGGCATGGCGCAAAGGCCCAACCCTCGGAAGAACTGCCGTCGCCGCAGCACCAGTAGGGAAGGCCCCCGACGCAGATAAGCTACCGACATAGAAAGGAAATCGTATAGAGCAACAAGCCCGGAACCTGAGAGTGCAAGGCCCAACGCTCCGAATACCGTCATCTGTACGGACACCTTCTCCCAGGTGAGAAGCGCGCTTAGAACGGAAATAAGAAGGGGCTGTCCTAGGAGATTTGTTCTCTTAGGATGGCATA
>NZ_JAAKZG010000034.1 GCF_011045115.1 Mesorhizobium zhangyense | reverse complement strand
TTTCAAATCACAGGCATCAGCCGCGATCATCCTGTCCGGCATCGAGATGGTCCATATGATGCGCAAGCGACAGGCGAGATACGCCTTCAATCCGAATCTATCCTTGGCCGAACAGTTCGCAATTCTTGCCGCATAATTGGCCTCAGATCAGGCCTCTTTGAGCTTCCAGTCAGCCGTTGCAACAAAACCCAAAATAGGGCTCTTGCTCGCTGTAGCCGAACGGCGGCCTCCCGAAGACGACACCAACAAGCGGATCAGTAGAAATCAGCTTGAAGCCTTTTGGGCAACTCCTTCTACAGGCGTCATCTCGGCAGGGTTAGCCGGGTTGGCTGGTTATATCTTTCGAAATTAGGCCGTAAAGATGCTTCGCCGCAGGCAGTAATGTCATCCCTTTGCGGGTGATCATCGTAAAATGCCGGTACAATTCAGGCTCGATTATCCTCAGAACCTTGCAGTTCCTGACGCGTGAAATATCGGCGATAGAAGCGGTCAGGATTGCAATCCCGATGCCTGCATTTGCAAATGCAAGCAGCGTTTCCCCCTGTATACAGTAATATTCTACCGTGAATGCCAAACCCTTTTCTTCCGCTGCCTCGGAAATAATCTGATGCACTACTGTGTTTGGGTAGAACATGACTAGGGAGTGGCTCAGCACGATATCAAGGGCTATAGTTCCAGTGTCTTCACCATTCTGAATCCACTCATTGGGAACAACTGCAAGAAGCGGCTCGGCACGACCATATTCAAATGTCATCTCAGGGTCTGAGAGTTCGGGGCCGACGCCGAAATCCGCCTTGTCCTGCTTCAAGGCATTCAGGATCTCGGCCGACTTATATTCGCCAATGGAGACCTTCACGCCGGGAAAGGCATCCTTAAACGCCTTAATGATGTAGGGCAGGCGCGCCGCAGCGTAGGTGGGCGAACAGGCGATGCGAACATGGCCGCGCCGGAAATCGATGTCTTCCTTAATATGGCGAAACGTCATCGAAAGACCAGAGATCGACGCACGCGCCTGATCGAGCAACATCTTGCCGGCCGCCGTCAGTTCCACATGACGTGTCGTGCGCAGGAACAGCTGGGTTCCGGCCTGCGCCTCCAATTCCTTGATCTGCATTGAGATCGCAGACTGGGAACGTCCCATCGCCTTGGCAGTGGCCTGAAATGAGCCGAACTCCGCGACACAGACGAATGTACTGACGAGCTTGAGGTTCACATGGGCGAGATCGTGAACAGTTCGCGGTTTGATCATTATCGCTCCGGCCTCAGCTGGGCATGCCTACCCACTCCGTGATAGACAAGACCCCTCCCGCCTTCAAGCGGAGCGCGCGGTTCTCGCAGATTGGCGGCATTTTAGACGCCTGCCTTTTTCAACCGTGCCTTCGCCCATTTGAACATTGGCAACAGCAGCAGACTGGCCGAAAGCAGCAGAAAGACGACCGAAATTGTGCTGCTGGCAAAGATGCCGATATCGCCATTCGACATAATAAGCGAGCGCCGCACGTTCTGTTCCAGGATCGGCCCCAGAACCAGTCCGAGAAGCACTGGAACGGAGGGGTAGCTGAATTTGCGGAACAGATATCCGAGTAGCCCGAACCCCATAGCCATGCCCAGATCGAAGAAGGAGTAATTGACGCTGAACACGCCGTAGACGACGATCCCCAGCACGATCGGGAAGAGATAAGCGGCGGGGATAAAGACCAGCGAGGCGAGGATCGGGGTGAGCAGGATGGTGAGCACGACGAGCATCAGGTTACCCGTGTAGAAGGTTCCGATCACCGGCCAGATAAAGTCCGGATTCTGCTCGAAAAGCAGCGGGCCGGGCTGAAGGCCGAGCATCAGCAGTCCGCCCAGCATGATCGCGGTGGTTCCCGAACCCGGAATGCCGAGGGTAAAGAGCGGTATCATGGCCGCATAGGAGGCCGAATTGTTCGCAGATTCAGGGGAGGCGATGCCCTCGGGAGCGCCTTTGCCGAAATTTTCGGGATGGCGCGAAATTTTCTTCGAGAAAGAATAGGAAAAGATCGTTGCCGCCGTTGCGCCGGCGCCCGGCAACACGCCGACGACGAAGCCGATGACCGAGCCGACGATCAGGTCCTTCCATGTCTTGTACATGTCGCTGATGCGCGGCAGAAGCGCCCTCAGCGTATAACGCGCGCGGGCGACCTTGGGCGCGGTCTCATTCACGCTCGCCAGGATTTCCCCGACGCCGTACATGCCGATTGCGATGACGGTGAACTCGATGCCCTCCAGCAGTTCGAAGGTTCCGAAGTTGAAACGCGGCGAACCGCTGACGATGTCGAGCCCGACCGTGCCAAGCCACAGTCCCAGGCCGAGAGCCGCAAAACCCTTAGCCCTGTCTTCTCCACCGAGAGACGTGGAAAAGATCAGCGTCATCACCATGAGCGCGGTCATCTCGATCGGTCCGAAGCGCAGGGCGAATTCGGCGAAGGGTGCAGCGATGGCGGTGAACAGTAATATGGAAATGAAGCCGCCGACGAAGGAGGCGAAGGTGGCAATGCCGAGGGCGCGCCCGGCTTCACCGTTTTTCGCCATCGGGTAGCCGTCAAGCGTGGTCATCATGGCCGCGCTCTCGCCGGGAATGCCGAGCAGGATCGAGGTGACCGCGCCGCCGTACATGGCGCCATAGTAGACGCCAGCCAGGCCGGCGACGGCCACCGTCGGCTCGAAGGACACAACAATGGGAAGCAGGATCGCAAGGGCGGCTGGCGGTCCCATCGCCGGCAGCACCCCGATGGCGAGGCCCAACAAGACACCCAGCAAGGTGGCTAGCAGCATAGGGCTGCTGGTCGCCACCGAAAGGCCAAAGAAGAGATCAGAAAAGATTTCCATTTCCGGTCCTCAATCAAAAGAACCCGCGCGGCATCGGAACACCGAGGGCCTTGTCGAAGATCGCCCACGCCAGAAGCGTGAACGTGATTGCGGTGCCTCCGCCAACGCCGAGGCGCGCCAGCCTGAAATCGGGCGCAAGCGCCAGGAAACAGGCGAAGACATAGAACGGGGTGAGCGCGATCATGCCCACGTAAGGTGCAAGGACAATGAACAGCGCGGTGACGCCAATAAGGACGGCGACACGAGAGACCTCTACGCGGGTTCCAGGTCCGTCGGCATTCCCGGCACTGTCCTCGTCGAGAATCTTGCTCTCGCCACCCTTCACCTTTGAAAAAAGGGAAGTACCGGTGCTGACCAGGATCAGGGTACCCGCGATCGCGGGAAAGAAACCGGGTCCGGTTATCGTGCTGGAAAGGATGCCGTAGTCATAGGATCGCCACAGGAGGAACACGGCAAACGCCGCAAAAAGCGATGTGAAGAGTTTTTCGGCCGTAAGCACTCGCACTCGTACCTCCCGATGCGTGTTGCATGTCGATGTGCTCCGCAATCCGGCGAATGGCTGCGCCAATCGCATCGGCCTCCCGGAGCACATCGAATACGCTATTTCTGAATGGTTGTTAGATAATCTGCGTAAAGCTTGCTGATCTCGGGTACCCGGCGGGCGAATTCGTCCGCATCCCAATAAAGCGGCACAGAGTTATTACGCTCCACATACTGGGTTTTCCAAATATCGCTTTCTGAAACCTTCTTCATCACGTCTTCCCAGAATGCGACCGCCTCTGCCGGCATATCCTTTGGCATCACCACGCCGCGATAGAGCATCAGTTCGATGTCCGAACCGAGCTCCTTGAACGTCGGCACGTCGGGCAAGGAAGCAAGTCTTTCCGGCGAAGTCACTGCGATCGGATTCAGGCGGCCCGCCTCGATCTGTGCCATGACCTCGGAAGCATTCCCGAATTGCAGATCGATATGTCCACCCAGAAGAGCGGTGGTGACTTCGCCGTCGCCGTTGAAGGGAACGGGGCGGACCTCGATGCCAAGTTCGTTGCCGAGCGAAACCGCCAGCAGGGCAGGGTCGGTTACCGGGCCAGTGTTGCCGATGCGCAGCACCTTCTTGGCCTTGATGTCATCCAGCGTCGCGATGCCCGATTTGGCTTCCACGACGAGAATGAACGGATCGCCCGCGATAACGGCGATGGGCTGGAAGTCTTCCACCTTTGCAGGCGACTGACCCATCAGCGGCGCAACAAAGAAGCTTGTCGCGATAGTGCCCATGACATAGGGGTCGCCTTTGCGCTGCGCCACGTAGTTGTAGGCGATGGCGCCGCCGCCGCCGGGCTTGTTTTCGACAAGCATCTGCGTGGAACTTAGTTTCCCTTCATTGACGATTCGCGCGATAGTTCGGGCAATTATGTCCGAACCGCCGCCGGGCGAAGACTGCACGATCAGCGTGACGTCCCGCTCGGGATAATCGGCTGCGATGGCGGAAGTGGCGAAGAGGCCGCAGGCCGCCATGGCCACGGCAAATATGGATTTACGCATTAATTTCCTCCCAAAGGTCTTATCGCCGGGGCAGCGCGTCACCACCGGCGGGTTCAGGCACTAGTTATTCCGTTTGTATTCCTTGATGATCCCGTCTTTCGGTTCGAGGCCGAATCCGGGTTTCTGCGACACGTTCAACCAGCCTTTGTCCGGCTGTGGAACCTCCTCGAAGAGCGCGTTGTAGGTCATCCACTTATGGAAGTGATACTCCACAAGGCCGCCATTCAGAACGCCAGCATGGAGGGCGATGTTGTGCGGGCCGTTGCCGTTACCGTGGCTGAGCGGCACATTGTAAGCACGGGCCTGGGCTGCGATTCTCAGGCTTGCGGTAAGCCCGCCGTCATTGTTGATGTTGGGCTGAAGATAGTCGACAGAGCCCGCTTCCAGATAATCGCGCGCCTTGTAGTGCTCGTTCTCGGCGGCGGCGACGCGAATGCTGGTCTGGCTGCGCAGATGCGCTAGATTTCGCGGCTCGTTATAGTGGACGGGTTCCTCGATGAACGTTATGTCCAGCTTTTCACACAGGTTACATAAGCGCACCGCGTCGGGAAGGGTCATGCGCAAATTGCCATCCATCGACAGCTTCACGTCCGCACCGACGGCCTCGCGCATCGCCGCCATCCTATGGTAATCGTCGATAGGGTCGGGGATCGCTTGGCGACCGACTGTGTTTTTCAGGTGTGTATAGCCGAGCGAGACGAGATGGGCCGCCTCCGCGGCCAGTTCTTCACGGCTATAGACCGGCGCCCCGTCATAGGCAGCGCCATGTGTGATATAGACCGGCACACGGTCGCGCGCGCCGCCAATCAGATGGTGTACCGGCCGACCGACCGCTTTTCCCTTAATGTCCCAGCACGCGATGTCGATCATCGCCATAGCCGAAATGAGCACCCGGCCCAACGGCCGCTCCCATGTATGGCGGTCGAAAAGCTGCGGAATACGGTCTGTACGGAACGGATCAACGCCTTCCTCGATAATGCGGGGCGCAAGGTATTTCTCGATCAGTTCGATCGCGACCGGATGTGTATATCCGCTCGTCGCCCAGCCGATGATGCCATCATCCGTTTCCATTTCGAGGAGGAGGGCGCCTTCCGTGTTGGGTCGATCACGATAGGGTGGCGGGGCGATCGGAATATCCTTCAGATCGTGAATAGAGATTCTTGCAATCCGCTGCCGAGGCGCTGCGACAGAAGTTTTGTAAAGCATGGTTTCGTTGAGCATCATGGCCTCCTACGTAGGCACAATAGCGATATGAGGCTCTCAGAAAATTGAATTAATCTTCAGGATTCATCAGAAAATGTGGGAGATAACTCATTAATGAGATATGAAGCCGGCGGCCGCGTAGAGGAGACGTGATGACTTACTCAGGACGCATGCAGAATGGCCGCTCTTGGAATGAAGTGACTTAGTGGCAAATAGGTAATCGATGCCATTACGTCGTCACAGATTTTGCTCGAAAAGTCGCATAAGATGCAGGATGGAATTGAAGCCCTGCGATAGTCGATCCATCCGTGCGAGAAGACGCCGATTGGCGCGTGCGTGTGATGACAATCGCGTCGCTCGCGATCTTCTGGACGGCCTCAAGATGATGCTGCGCATTCTATGTGACGACACAAGGCATGACGGGCCACAACAAGAAGTGAAATCGTCTGCCTTCCTTTCATGGCTCAGATTTGTCAGCGCCAGAAAGGTGAGAGTCGCAGCTCTAACTGGCTGATCTCTCGTATTGCGAAATGGCCGCTACAGGTTAAAATTGCATCAAGGCATTGTGGAATTTGGCCGCCTCGCAAGGTTCTGAGAGTCAAGATGGGCGGGCCGCATGCAGTGGGCCTATTCCGATGCGGCTTCCCTATGCCCTATTCCTTCTTGAAACGCGGTCAAATACAGCCTCTGATACCTATGTTCTTACTGATCGCTTCAGTTCATCGAGATAGTTGTAGATGGTGAAGCGTGAGACGCCGAGACTGGCTGCCGCGATGTCGACACTCGACCGTATGAGGAAGAGCCCACGCCGGTTCATATGATCGACGGCATCGATCTTGTCTTCCTTGGTCATGATGGCCACTGATTTTCGGGTAGACCGGATACCTTCCTCGATGATCTCCTGCACGAGCGAGTCGACATTCGGCGGTGCCTCGCTCTCAGTCTTGTCGTCGCCATGCCCGACGTCATCCAGAAGATCGTTCAGGAAACCTTGCACCTGACGAAGCGAAGTCATGTCGGCGTTCACGCAGAGCGCCGCATATGCCTGCCCTTCGCCATCCCGCAGGATGACGCTCGTTGAATCAAGATCGTGGCCGGTTTTCGACCGTGTCTTGTAGCCGGAAACGACGGTATGGCTCTCCCCGGGGCTTGCCCCTTCCTCGGAGAGCAATTTCTTCAGGCCAAGATCGTTGAACGGGCCGCTTATGATCGGGCTACCTATAGTGCGTCCGGTGATCGCTCCATTGGCGATCGCGGTGACCGAAGCGCCTGGCTTGCCAAGATCGTGTAGGACGACCTCGACATTACGCCCCAGCGCGCAGCCAAGCCCCTCGACAATATGCCGAAGAGTATCGATCACGAGCTCTCGTTCCCGGGCTGTCTTCGGAACACTCATAGGATTGGTACTTCAGGCATCGCGCATCTCAGTCCCTAATCTCCACGATCAATTCTATTTCGACAGGGATGCCCATGGGAAGCGCGTTCGTGCCGATTGCAGCGCGGGCATGTCGGCCGCGTTCCCCGAACACTTCGACGAGCAATTCCGATGCCCCATTGATCACGATATGCTGGCGCTCGAAAGTGTCGATACAATTCACATAGCCGTTGAGTTTGACAATACGCGAAACCTTGTCGAGATCGCCGATCGCCTGACGGATGACGGCCAACGAGTTGATCACGCCGATACGTGCCGCGGCCGCCCCTAGCTCCTCGCTGACGCTGCCGCCGAGCTTGCCTTTGATCGTGGCCTTTCCGTCCGCGATCGGACCTTGCCCGGAAATGTAGAGAAGGTTTCCGATGCGCGCTGCCGATGCATAGGTTGCCAGCGGCGCCGGTGCCGGCGGCAGTGTTATTCCCAGCTCTGCAAGTCGCGCGTCGATGGTCATGAGGATTTTGCTCCAAGCTCGGCGAAAATCTCGCAAAAGCGATCGATCTCGCTCTCGGTGTTGTAAAAATGGGGCGAGATGCGCACGAGATTGCCGCGTGCTTCAACACGTACCTTTCGTTCCTGAAGGCGCACTACGAGCGTCTCCGCATCGCGAGCGCGAGCCGAAACTATCCCGGCTGCGGCATTTGGCGGCGTTGCGATTGCCACACCCGCATCGTTCAGTCCGGCGATGAGGCGGTCGCGCAGCATTGCTGTTCGTTCCATGATCGCACTCCAGCCGATCCCCTCGAGGAAATCGAGCGTTGCGCCAAATGCGGCGAGGCCCGGATAATTGATATGGCCGTAGCGGATGTCGTTCGACGGGACGGGATTGGCGTAGCCACGAGAGAGCGGCGTCAGCTTGCGACGAAAATCCCGTGATATGACAACGATGCCGAGGCCAAAGCCCGAAAGCAGCCACTTGAAGACCGAAGCGGCGTAGACCTGACAGGACGAGGCATCCACCGGAGTGGCGCCAAGCGCCTGTATTCCATCCACGATCAGATCAGCGCCTTCGCGTCTGCATGCTTCCGATATACGGCCGAGATCGACCTTGGTGCCGCTGTGCCAGTGGACATGCGACATGCCGACGACGCGCGCACCAGGAACGGCGTTACAGAGAATATCCGTACGCTGCTCCTCATCCGTGATGTCGACGGGGCAGAGTGTGGCTCCTCTAGCCTGCAAGGCGTCCATTGCCTGACGAAGCGAGGGGAATTCGTCCGCCGCGAAAACGATCTGGTCGCCGCTCTTTACGGGCATTGCCTGCGTAACGAGATTGAGGGCTTCCGTCGTGCTGCCGACAAAGCCGATCTCGTCCGGTTCGACCGAGAGAAGTTTTGAGAGCTGCAACTGGACACGTCCGGCCAGCGCGCGCCAGTCGTCGCGCCCATCGAAACCGCGCGACTGCATCCCGTCGTAAAAACGGGCCGCCGCCGCCCCTTGTCCGCGCCAGGATATCCCCGTCGATGCAGTGTTCAGATAGAGCACTTCGTCGAGATAGGGAAAATCGCGGAGTATCTTGTCGATGTCGATCGTCATTCGAAACAGACCTCGCTTACCGGACCAACCGCCGACGATACTGGTCACGCTTCCACAGAGAGCACATCTGTGGAATTGCCATATTTTGTTGAAGTGATCAATATTTTGTTGATATGCAGCACAACTTTGTTATTCTTGACCGTGTTGAGGATGAACGTTCGGCCAAACGGCAGGCCAGTAGAATTGTCCCGGCGGCGTCGGGCTTGCGGCATGTCGGACGGGGCAAGGGCTCCATGGCCGAAAAGGGGAGAAGAGCATGTTTCGATCGAAACTGAGTGCATATCGCGGGGCCGTTCTCGGTCTTGCGGTGGCGGGTGTGATGTTGGCTGGTCCAGCCATCGCGCAAACGACTGCGGCCGCGCCGCCAGCCCCGTCCAAGACGCTTGATGCCGTAAAGGCGCGTGGAGAGCTTATTTGCGGCGTGATCGGCACGAGCCCCGGATTTTCGCTGCCGGACAGCCAGGGGGTGATGCGCGGCATCGATGCGGATCAGTGCCGCGCTGTCGCCGCGGCCATTTTCGGCGACGCGTCGAAGGTGAAGTGGGTGATGCTCTCGCCGCAGCAACGCTTCACCGGTCTTCAGTCAGGGGAAGTGGACGTGCTGTTCGCCAACGTCACCTGGACGATGACGCGCGAAAGCCAGCTCGGCATGCAATTCCCGAACATCTATTATTATGACGGCCAGGCTTTCATCGTGAAGAAGTCGCTCGGGGTCGATAGCGCCAAGGGGCTCAACGGAGCCAGCATCTGCATGCTGACCGGTGGAACCTCGGAACTGACCGTCCAGGAGTATTTCAGCGCCAATAGCATGACTTACACACCGGTCGTGCTTGGCGAAGGCGAAGAGGCACGCAAGGCGTTTCTGGCGGACCGGTGCGATGCCTATACTTCGGATGGTTCTTCGCTGGCCGGCTTCAAGGCTTCGCAGGGCGACAAGGCCAACGAACTCGTCATCCTTCCCGAACGCATGACCGCGGAACCGCTCGGCGGCGCCGTTCGCAAGGGCGACGAACGCTGGTTCGATATCGTCCGCTGGACGCATTTCGCGCTTGTCACTGCCGAGCTGAACGGTATCACCAGCGACAATATCGACACGTTCAAGGCATCGCAGGACCCACGCATTCGCCGCTTCATGGGCGAGGAGGGCGATCTTGGCGCAACGCTCGGGCTCGAAAACAACTGGGCCTACAATGTCGTCAAGGCGGTGGGCAATCTCGGACAGGTCTGGGATCGCAACGTGATCGGCGTCGACCGCGGCTACAACAATCTCTGGACCAAGGGCGGCCTGCAATACGCCCCGCCTTTCCGCTGAGATCGATCCTGACTTGGCCGCTCGCAAATTCGTAGGCGGCCTCTCATAGGAATGCGGAAAATGAGCGGGTCGGCGAAACGTTTGGATAGCAAGGAGGTAAAGCAGGGCCGTCTGAAAGCCGCCTTTGCCGATCCGCGTGGCCTGTTCACGCAAGCCTTCATCGTTTTCTCGCTGATAGCCGTCGTCTGGTTCCTGGCCGACAATACGATCGAAAACCTGAGGGCGCGCGGCATCACGACCGGCTTCGCCTTTCTGTGGCGCCCGAACAGCCTGCCTATCCCCAACTCCTGGCTGGAATACTCGGCAGGCATCAGCACATATGGACGTGCCATCACGATCGGCTTTCTGAACACGCTGACGGTGTCATTCATCGTGATCGTGCTCTCGACAATTCTGGGTACATTCGTGGGGATAGGGCGCCTGTCGCCCAACTGGCTGCTGTCGCGCAGTTGCGGCGCCTATGTCGAAGCCTTGCGCAATGTGCCGGTGCTGCTCCAGCTCCTGTTCTGGTATCAGCTGCTGCTGCAGCTTCCGCCACCCAAACGTGCGCTCAATCTGGTCGACGGCGTTTTTGTTTCCAACCGGGGCATCCGTTTTCCCACGCTGGAGCCTGATCCCTGGCACATGTGGATAGGGCTCGCATTGGCGTTCGGTGTCGGCGTGACGATATGGGCCTCCCGGTGGAGCCGTCGCCGTCGCGAGCGCATCGGCAGTTCACCCGTGATCTGGCCGCTCGCCGTGGTCCTCATTGTCGGTCTGCCGTTCGCCATGTTGCAATTCAGCGGGGCGAGCACGGCGGTCCAGGCGCCGCAACTTATCGGCTTTGATTTCAGGGGCGGGGGCGCGTTGACGCCCGAACTCTCCGCTCTGGTCATCGGCCTGACCATCTATTCGTCGGCATTCGTGGCCGAGATCGTGCGGGCCGGAATACTCGCGGTGCCCGGCGGGCAATGGGAGGCTGCACGGTCTCTGGGCCTTCGCAACGGAACGACGCTGCGCAAGATCGTCCTGCCGCAGGCGCTGCGTATCATCGTTCCACCGATTACCAGCGAATATCTCGGGATCATCAAAAACAGCTCGCTTGCGGTCGCTGTCGGCTATCCGGATCTGGTCGCCATCGTCACCACCATGCTCAGCGACACCGGGCAAGCGGTTGAAGGTGTGGCGATCATCATGCTGGCTTTCCTGGCCGTCAGCCTTTGCGTGAGCCTGTTCATGAATTGGTACAACGCGCGCGTCGTGCTGGTGGTGCGCTGATCATGGCGATACAGCAGACGGATGAAACCCAGGCGGCACCGATCCTCCCACCGCCTTTGCCAACGGGAACGCTGGCCTGGGCAAAAAAGAACCTGTTCAGCTCATGGTCCTCGACGCTGGTTACGATCGTCGCCCTCGTCATCATTGGGAAGTTCGCGTGGTGGTTCCTCGATTGGGCGGTTATCCGAGCGGTATGGACCTTGCCCGGGGCTGCCATCAGTGATACCCAAGCATGCCGCATGGAAACCGCCGGGGCGTGCTGGGCGCTTATTCAGGAGAAGTACCGGTTCATCCTGTTCGGGCTCTATCCGTATGAGCAGCAATGGCGGCCCGCCATCTGCATCTGCGTTTTCGTGGCCCTGTACCTGGTTTCGGCCGACCGGCGCATGTGGAAACGGTTGCTGGTCGCTATCTGGATCGTCGGGCTTGGCGCGGTGGCGATATTGATGCGCGGCGGTATATTTGGCTTGTCGGTCGTTTCAGAGGACCTTTGGGGCGGGTTGCCGGTGACGCTGATCTTAGCCACCTTCGGCATCGCACTAGCCTTTCCCCTGGCGATCGTCGTGGCGCTCGGCCGTATCTCGACAACAAACACCACCGCGAGGCTGATCTGCCTGCTCTATGTCGAGTTGATCCGCGCCATTCCGCTGATCAGCGTTCTGTTCATGGCGAGCCTGATGTTTCCGTTGTTTCTACCCGACGGCATGACCTTTTCGAAACTCTTGCGCGCGCAACTTGCCATCATCGTGTTCGCAGCGGCCTATCTTTCGGAGACGATAAGGGGAGGGCTTCAGGCTGTCGATCAGGGCCAGTGGGAAGCTGCCGATTCGCTGGGCCTCGGCTATTGGCAGAAAATGGGGCTCATCGTGGTGCCGCAGGCTTTGCGGTTGGTTCTGCCGCCAATCGTCAGCCTCTGCATCGCCTTTTTCAAGAGCACGTCGCTGGTCATGATCATCGGCATTTTCGACCTCCTGAATGCCGCCAAGCGGTCCGTCGCCGAACCGGCGTGGCAAGGCTTTGGCACGGAGGCCTATCTCTTCGTCGCCCTGATCTATTTTTGTTTCTGCTTTGCCATGTCGCGCTATGGGCAGAGTCTGGAACGGCGCTTAAAGACCTCCCACTGATCTGCGATTCACAAGGCACGGAGCGCGCGTTAACGTATGATCCGTGGAGAGCACTATCGGGTCCTTGCCCATTAACCGATGTTGTTGGCGTGCGGAATTGGAAGGTTAGCCACCTGGTGCCGATAAATGATGATAGCTGTCGCAAAAGATGCAGTGGGAAATTTGAACGCTGGATCGAGAATTCCACAGCTTAATCCGGTCTCATCTATTGCGTCAGGGAGTCAGGAGCAGGGCTTGTAAATCCTCCGCTTGGTCAATTAGTTGGCGGTATGGGGCGCATTTCGGACCTTGATTCGGTTTTGATCGAAATGATCGTGCAGGGTGCAGCCTATC
>NZ_JAAKZG010000033.1 GCF_011045115.1 Mesorhizobium zhangyense | reverse complement strand
CCACCCTCCCCTCAAGGGGGAGGGGAGCGCCGAGCCTCAATCTCACGCTGCCTTTTCCTTCGCCTTGCGCGGCAGATGGGCGACGACGTTCTCGATCATGCGCATGCCGGCGTTCTGGCCGAGCGTCATGATCGATTCTGGATGGAACTGCACGGCGGCGACCGGTTCACGCTTGTGCTCGAAAGCCATGATGACGCCATCCTCGGTCTCGGCGGTGACGATGAAATCGTCCGGCAGGCGCACCGGATCGGCAAAGATCGAGTGGTAGCGGCCGACGGTGACTTCCTTGGGCAGGCCGGAGAAGATGACGCCGGGCTTCGAGACGCGGATGCGCGAGGGCTTGCCGTGCATCGGGATATGGAGCTGGCGAAGCTCGCCGCCATAGGCCTCGGCCAACGCCTGCAAGCCGAGACACACGCCGAAAATCGGCAGGTCGCGGGCGCGCGCCTTCTTGATGGTGGCGGCGCAGTCGAAATCCTTCGGCGTGCCGGGGCCGGGCGAAAGCACGACGAGGTCGGGCTTCAGCTCGTCGAACAGCTCTTCCGGCACGGGCGAGCGCACGGTCGAAACCTCCGCGCCGGTCTGGCGGAAATAGTTGGCCAGGGTGTGGACGAAGGAGTCCTCGTGATCGACGAGCAGGATTTTCACGCCATCGCCGACGCGGGCGGACTGTTGTTCGGTGGCGGTGGCATTGCCGGCCTTGGCGTCGCGAATGGCGGAGAGCATGGCTGATGCTTTCAGTTCGGTTTCGGCTTCTTCGTCTTCCGGAACGGAATCGAACAGCAGTGTAGCACCGGCGCGAACCTCCGCGATCCCGTCCTTTATGCGAATGGTGCGCAAGGTCAGGCCGGTGTTGAGGTCACCGTTGAAGTGAACCATGCCGATCGCCCCGCCATACCAGGCGCGGGGGCTCTTTTCATGCTTTTCGATGAAGCGCATGGCCCACAGTTTCGGCGCGCCGGTGACGGTGACGGCCCAGGCATGCGACAGGAAGGCGTCGAAGGCGTCCATGCCTTCGCGCAGGCGGCCCTCGATGTGGTCGACGGTGTGGATCAGGCGCGAATACATCTCGATCTGGCGACGCCCGATGACGCGCACCGAGCCGGGCTCGCAGACGCGGCTCTTGTCGTTGCGGTCGACATCCGAGCACATGGTCAGCTCGGATTCGTCCTTCTTGGAGTTGAGCAGCTTCAGGATCTGCTCCGAGTCCGAGATGGCATCGTCGCCGCGCTTGATGGTGCCGGAGATCGGGCAGGTCTCGACGCGGCGGCCGTTCACCCGCACGAACATTTCGGGCGAAGCGCCGATGAGATATTCGCCTTCGCCGAGATTGATGAAGAAGGAATAGGGCGATGGGTTGATCTTCTTCAGGCGCCGCGAAATCTCCGAGGGCGCGGTTTCGCAGCGCTCGTAGAACATCTGGCCGGGCACGACCTCGAACAGGTCGCCGCGCTGGAAGCTTTCCTTGGCCTTGTCGACGATTTTTGCATATTCGCCCGGCTCGTGGTCGCCGCGCGGCGGTATGCGGTCGGACGGCTTGAATTCTTGCGCCGCGTTATCGCGGGGCAGGCCTTCGGTCGAAAACCCGTCGCCGGAATAGTCGTAGCGGTCGTGCCAGGCCAGCGCCTGGTGATGGTCGACGACGAGGATCTCGTCGGGAAGGTAAAGCACCAGATCGCGCTGGCTTTCGGCGCGCTTCAGCGTGTGCTCGACCGGATCGAACTGGAAGGCGAGGTCGTAGCCGAAAGCGCCGTAGAGGCCGAGATTGGCGTCGTGGTCGGTCTTGAAAAGGGCCGTGATGGCGCGCAGCACGGTGAAGACCGAAGGCACGCGGCTGCGCTCTTCCTCGGTGAAGACGCGGCCGGGTTGGGCGATGGTCAGGGCCAGCCGCTGCTTGGTGGTCTGGGTGAGGCTGACGTCTTTTTCGGCTAAAAGCGCGCGGGCGATGATGGGAAGCAGAACCTCGCCGCGCGCATTGAGCGCTTCGATGCGCATTGCGCGGTTACGGGCGCTGATCACCACCGGCGGGTCGATGATAGCGGTGTCCCAGCGAGTGTAGCGGCCGGGATATTCATAGTTGGACGAAAAGACCGCGCCGCGCCGCGTGTTCAGCCCGTCGATATAGGTCTCGATCGCGCCGGCATAGGCGGTGTCATGGCGGCTTCGCGTGATGGTCACGCCGCCGCTGGTCACGAAGCGTTCGGCACCGTCCTCAAGAGTTTCGATCGTCATTTCCCGTCTCCATTTTCGCCGTCAGGCAGAACCGGAAAAACCCTTGAAAAAACAAATGGCCGCCCGGACTTTCCGTTGCGGCCACCAAGATTTCACGCGCACGCGCTCACGAGGCCGCTGTCAGCAGGCCCACCACCAAGACGTCGTGTTCGAAAACGTGTTCATGATTTTTCCTTAGCGGCGAATGAGAAATCGCGCAACTGGATTCGAGGGAATGTTTCGATCAGCTTGTGCTACCGACCGGCTCGACATAATCGAGTTCGGCGGGGCGCCGGTCGATCCAGAACGAAAACAGCGCGACGGCGAGCGCGAGCAACGTTGTTGCCGCGCCGACGAAGGGCAGGTGCTGGTAGGCGACGCCGAGCGAGATCGCCACGCTGCCGATCCAGGCGCCGGCGGCGTTGCCCATGTTGAACGCGCCCTGGTTCAGCGTCGCGGCGAGGTTCGGCGCCTCGGAGGCCGTCTCGACGACTCGCATCTGCATGGGCGGCACGATGACGAAGGTGAGCACGCCCCAGACGAAGACCGTGGCGATCATGACCATCGGCAGGCTGCTGATTTCGGCCAGGAAGAGGAACATTGCGACAAGCAGCACCAGCGTGCCAAGCACGGTCGGCATCAGCTTCCAGTCGGCAAGCTTGCCGCCGACGATGTTGCCGACGGTCATGCCCGCGCCGAACAGCAGCAGCACCCAGGTGACCGCGCTGACGGAAATGCCGGAGACGTCGGTGAGGATCGGCTTGATGTAGGTGAAGACGGAAAACAGGCTGGCCGAGGCGAGCGCGGAGATGATCATCGCGAGCCAGACCTGCAGCTTGCCGAGAACCTTGACCTCGCTGGCGATGCCGCCGGAGCTGGGCGGTGCTACGCCTGCCGGCACCAGCCAGGCAATCGCCGCGACCGAAATGATGCCGATCGCTACCACGGCATAGAAGGTCGAACGCCAGCCGAAGGCTTCGCCAAGTGCCGTGCCGGCCGGAACGCCGAGGATGTTGGCTAGCGTCAGGCCGGCAAACATCAGCGCCATGGCGCTGGCGCGCTGATTTTTCGGCACCAGGCTGGCAGCCACCACCGAACCGATGCCGAAGAACGCGCCATGGCCGAAGGCGGTGACGACGCGCGCCACCATCAGCGTCCAGTAGTTCGGAGCGAGGGCGCAGAACAGATTGCCAACGACGAACAGCGAGGCAAGCCCGATCAGTACCGCCTTGCGCGGTAGCCGTGCCGTGCCGATGGCGATGATCGGCGCGCCGAAGACGACGCCGAGCGCATAGCCGGTAACCAGCAGGCCGGCGGCCGGGATCGACACACCGAGATCGGCTGCGACTTCCGGCAGCAGGCCCATGATGACGAATTCGGTGGTGCCGATGCAGAAGGATGCAATGGCGAGCGCAAGGATGGGCAATGGCATGGGATGCTCGGCAAATAAAACGATTGAAATGCGATGTTGAACGATTGGCGGGTACGGACAAGTGTTTATGCTGCAATGCAGCAATGCATTTCAGGCAGGGATGAGATCGGTTCTATGCAATTGTTTAGCGATAGGAATATGACAGAGTGGACAGGGCTCTAAGCCACGGCGCGGGAACCGCTGGCAAAGGGGCTGAGGCCAAGCCATTGCTGCATCGCCTTTGCCACGGCGGGATCGCCGTCGAGGCTCATGCGGCCTTCATCGATTTCCCGGCGCACGCGCGACAGGCCCATCCAGATGGAGGTCATGCTGCGGAGCGAACTCGTCACCAGGAGATCGATTTCGAAACCGGGATCGAAAGCGCATAGATCGACGACGCTGCTGTCTACGACCAGCCACCAGTTCTGTTTGTTTTCGGTAAGCTCGGGGTACAGAAACTGTATCGTGCAGCGCTTTTTAGGCAGCGGCTCGGGATTGAGATTGCGCCGCATGTCCCACATCAGCAGCGACGGATCGAGATTTCTCAGCGACAGCTGCGATTCCACCCAGCGCTGGCCCCAGAAGCCGATGCCGAAGACTATCGGCTCCAGATCGCGGCCGGCCTGCGAAAGGTGATACTCAACCGCGCCGCCCGTGCCGCGAACCGTCTCGATGATATGGGCGCGCTCCAGTTCCTTGAGACGCTTGGACAAAAGCGCGGGTGACATGCGCGGCACGCCGCGGCGAAGGTCGTTGAAACGGGTGGTGCCGGCCAGCAATTCGCGGATGACCAGCACGGTCCAGCGCGAGCACAATATCTCCGCCGCCATCGATACCGGGCAGAACTGGCCGTATCCGTGAGGGTCCATGTGAAACCGGCGTTTGAGATTGTTCTTATATAATAGCGCAGAAATACCGACGGAAACAGACAACAGAAATGGGTAGTACAGTTCGTGAACTGGATCACAGCGCAAATCGGGGCGATCCTCCATACGTGTTGAAATTGGAGGATGTAAACGTGAGTACTTATTCTAATCTTGCGCTGGCAGAAGATGACAAGAAACCCGTTATGGTTGAAGACATTGTCGATATCGTGCGGCGCCTGTCTCCCAAGTTTGCCGCAAGCGCGACCGGCGCTGACGAACAGGATCGCTTCGTCGCCGAGAACTACCGCCTGCTGAAGGAAGCCGGCCTAGTCGAAGCAGGCGTGCCTGCAGAGCTTGGCGGGCGCGGTGCTGAGATCGCCGCACTTTGCGACATGATCCGCGAGATCGCGCATTCCTGCGGCTCGACCGCGCTGGCCTTTTCGATGCACACGCATCAGGTGGCCATCTCGGCCTGGCGCTGGCGGCACCAGAAGGTGGCGGTGGTCGAGGGCCTGCTCAAGCGTGTCGCCACCGAGCGGCTGATCCTGCTTTCGAGCGGCGGGTCGGACTGGCTTGGAGGTTCCGGCAAAGCGGTCAAGGTTGACGGCGGCTACAGGATCTCGGCGCGCAAGGTGTTCACCTCGGGTGCTGCGGCCGGCGATATCCTGATGACCGGTGCGATCCTCGAGGCCGAAGACGGCTCGAAGTCGGTGCTCCATTTTGGCGTGCCGATGAAGGCGCCGGAGGTGAAGGTGGTGGAGACCTGGCGCGCGATGGGCATGCGCGGAACCGGCTCGAACGACGTCGTGATAGACGATTTGTTCATTGCCGATGCCGGCGTTTCCTTCTCGCGCAAGGCTGCCGAATGGCACCCGGTGTTCCAGATCATCGCGACGATCGCGTTCCCGCTGATCTATTCGGCCTATCTCGGCGTAGCGGAGAGTGCGCGCGAGATCGCGATCAACCTTGCCAAGAAAAAGGAACCGAACGCCTATGCGACTGACCTCGCCGGCAAGATGGACACGGCCCTGCGTTCAGCGCAGCTTGCCCATCGCTGGATGGTGAACATCGTCGAACGCAACGCTCCGTCGGCCGAAAGCGTCAACGAGGTGATGATCGGGCGTTCATTGGTCGCCGAGAATGCGATCAAAACCGTCGAACTGGCGCTCGAACTGGCGGGCGGTGCGGGTTTCTATCGGGTGAACGGGCTGGAGCAGCGTTTTCGCGATGTGCAAGGCGCGCGCTTCCATCCGCTTCAGCGCGGGCCGCAGGCGCATTATGCCGGGGCCATGGCGCTGGGACTGCCGGTCGCGACCGTGTTCTGATCGTTTTTGAAGAAGGCGCCCCATGTTTGGAGCGCCTTCATTCCTATCGCAAGACTAGCCGCGATTGAGGAACTTCTTGTAAATCCAGCCTTGCTGGCCTTCGTAGGCGATCTTGCACCAGCCTTTGCAGGTGATGATGTCTACGGTGGCCCGGGCCGGGATGGTCCGCAGGACCTTGGATTCGTCGGCGGGACCAGCGCGCATATTGACGGCGGTGGTGATGCGGCCCTTGCCTATCGCGGCGGCCGGTTGAGGCTTGGCAGTGTCGGCAGGCGGGGTCTCGGTGGCAGCTGCGGCCTGCACGGCCGCGGGCTTGTTCGCCGGGATTGCCGCGGTCTTTTCCTCATCGGCGAAGGCGGTGGCCTCGGGCTGCGAGGGCCCGGCATCCTTGGCCGCAGTCGCCGGCTGGTTTTGGTCCGGCGAAGGGCTTGCCTGTTCGGCGTCCGTGCGGGCCCAACGTTCGCTGTCGGTCTCCAGCGCGTTTACCGAGGCCTGAGGCTGCTGCGCGGTTGCTGCCGGCGCCGGAGGTGCTGCCATGGCCGCCTGCTGCGCGGTTTCATTTTGCGGCACGACCGCCGGTGGAACCGGCTGGGCCGCAATTTCGGTTTTCAGCGTCTCGGCTGCTGCCGGCTCTGCGGTAGAGTGGGCAAGCGGGTCGTAAAGCAGGGTCATGCCGGCAATCAGGCCGCCGACCACGACCACGCCGGCGGCAGGCAGCGCCAATGCGCGCGGCGAGACGCTGCCTAGCCAGCCGAGCCGGGCTGCCAGGGCCTGATAGACGCGATCCAGCTTCTCAAATCTGGTCGGCGTGTCGTCGACCGGATCGTCCGCGATCTTGCAATCCCAATCGTAATGCCGGTGCGACGCTTCCTCGACGGGATCATATGCCGGCATCTCTGCCGCAGGTTCGGTCTGGGTGTAGGGGGAAGCGCCAGGGGCAGCGCTGTCCTGATTGGCCGGTGCCGGTTGGGCAGGCGCGTTGTGCGGCACATCGGCGGAGGGCCGGGTGCGGTCATTGGCGGGTGCCGGGAACGGGCGCTGCCACAAGGGCGATGCCGGTACGGTTTCCTGCCGGGGTGAAGGGGATGAAGCCGGCAGGCTGCGCCAAAGTTCGTCTTCAAGGGTGCCCGCATCCTGCGGGCCATTGATCTCTGCGAGTCGAGAGGCTTTCAAGGGGCTACTCCACGCATTTCAAACGCGAAAAACCGGACAGCCAAGCGCTTCGCTTGCTCGTCATGCGATATGATTTCTGCCTGGCGAGCCAAATCGCGCATCGGATAGTCCGGTAAGCCCCCGCGGCCACGCGGTCAGCACAATCATCTCTGATTGTGGCGCTGCTATGCCTAGATTAGGATTTTTGAGCGAAAAATCTACAGCCGGCGCATCTTTTTTGCCGGAAAATAGCTCGTTTGGGCGAGTTGCGCGCCACCTGAAACCAAAAACACCGCACGGTTGCCCGTGCGGTGTTTTCATTTTCAACCGGGTTGTGACCCGTCGTATCAGTTCTTTTTCGGCAGGGCGTAGGCGACGATGTAGTCGCCACGATCCGGCGACTGGCGTGCGCCGCCGGCCGAGATGATGACGAACTGACGCCCGGTTTCGGGCGAGGTGTAGGTCATCGGCGTGGCCTGCGCGCCGACCGGCAGGCGGCCCTTCCACAGTTCCTCGCCGGTCGTCACGTCGATGGCGCGCAGATAGTAGTCCTGCGTGCCGGCATAGAAGACGAGGCCGCCTGAAGTCGTCATCGGGCCGCCGAGCGAAGGCATGCCGATCGGGATCTGCAGGCCGGTCTTCATGCCGAGCGGGCCGGTATCCTCGAGCGTGCCGGCAGGCACCTGCCAGACGAGCTGGCGCGACTTCAGGTCAATGGCGCTGATGGTGCCATAGGGCGGCTGGTGGCAGGGCACGCCGAGTGGCGACATGAAGCCGTTCTTCAACGCGCCATAGGGCGTGCCGAGCTGTGTGCCGAGGCCGTCATGGGCAGCCGACGGGCCGTAATTGTCGGCCTGTTCGCGCGGCAGAAGCGTGACGAACTGCGGCATGCGGATGTCGTTGACGATCAGCAGGCCGTTGGCTTCGTCGACCGAGGCGCTGCCCCAGTTCATGCCGCCGTAATAGCCCGGATAGATCAGGCTATAGTCGGTCCTCGGCGGCGTGAATTCGCCATCGTAGCGCATCTTCTTGAAGGCGATGCGGCAGTAGAGCTGGTCGAAGGGCGTTGCGCCCCACATGCGTGCCTCGGTGAACGGCTCGGTGCCGATCGAAGGCATGCCGGTGGAGTAGGGCTGGGTCGCTGACGTCCAGTCGCCTTCCATCGCGCCCTGCGGGACGGGCTTTTCCTCGACCTCGGCGATCGGCTTGCCGTCGCGGCGGTCGAGCATGAAGATCTGGCCACGCTTGGTGACCTGGATCAAGGCAGGGGCGGTGCCGCCCTTGCCATCCGGAACGTCATAGAGGGCAGGCTGCGAAGGCACGTCATAGTCCCAGATGTCGTGATGGACGGTCTGGAACTTCCAGCGTTCGCGGCCGGTGGCGATGTCGAGGGCAACGACGGAGGAGGAGTATTCCTCCGCTTCCTTCGAGCGGTGGCCGCCCCAGAAGTCGGGCGTGGCATTGCCGGTCGGCAGATAGACGAGGCCGAGCGCGTCGTCATAGGCCGGCGTCGACCAGACGTTGGGCGTGCCGCGGGTGTAGCTTTCGCCTTCCGGCGGCAGCTTGGTGATGGCGGGGTTGCCGAGATCCCAGGCCCAGACCAGTTCGCCGGTCTTGGCGCTGAAGGCGCGGACGGCGCCGGAAGGCTCGCCGGTCTCGACATTGTCCCATACCCAGCCGCCGATCAGGATCAGGTCACGCATGACGGTGGGGGCAGAGGTCTGGAAGTAGAAGCCGGGCTTGATCTCGCCCATGCCCTGCTTGAGATCGACCGTGCCGTTAGTGCCGAAATCGGCGCAAGGTTCGCCGGTCTTGGCGTCGAGTTCGATCAGGCGCGCATCGATGGTGGTCATGACGATGCGGGCGGTACAGGCAGCCGTTGCCGGTGCGGCAGGAGCCGCAGGCTGGGCGGTAGCAGCACCGTCCGCAGGAGCAGCAGGCGCGGCCTCAGCCGGCGTTGCAACCGGCTCGTAATAGCTGACGCCACGGCAGCGCTGCCACAGCGGCGCCTTGGCCTGCGGGTCGAACTTCCACTTCACTTCGCCCGTATCCGGGTTCAGCGCGTTGACGATGTTGGTGGGCGAGCAGGTGTAGAGCGTGTCGCCGACGAAGAGCGGCGTGTTCTGGTCCTGCGCGGAGCCTGCAGGCGTGTCGCCGGAGCGGAACGTCCAGGCGACTTCGAGGCCGCTGACATTGTCCTTGTTGATCTGGTCGAAGGGTGCGTAGCGCGTGCCGGCCGGGGTGCGGCCGTAATGGCGCCAGTCACCGGCGCTTGCTGCGGCTGCGGGAACCACAGGCTTCTCGACCTTGGCGAAGGTGTTGCGGGTCACTTCATGCGGCTGGAAGGCGTAGATGCCGGTGGCAATCAGCGCCAGCACCAGCAGGCCGGCGACCGCGAAGGGACCGCGCTTTCTGGTCGAATACGGAAACGCCGGCAGAAGCAGCAGCGCCAGGACGGCGAGCACGGTCGGCGCGACGAGGCGCGGGATGAGCGGCCAGAAGGCAAGGCCGGTCTCCCACAGCGCCCAGGCGATGGTGGCGAGGAAGATCAGTGCGTAGAGCCAGAAGCCTGTCTTGTGGCGCAGGGCATAGAGAATGCCGGAAAGGATGATGCCGAGGCCGGCAAGCGCGTAATACCACGAGCCGCCAAGGAAGATGAGCTGGGCGCCGCCATAGACCAGCGGCAGGCCGACGATCACAAGGATGACGCCGAATAGCACCAGCAGCCAGGAGCCGCCGGGTCTGGATGAAGTTTGTTCTGCCATGTTGCCTTACTCGCAAAGTTGAACCGGATGCGGGACCGTGCGGTTGATTTGGGATCGGCCCGGACCATCGTATCGACGGTTCGAAACCGGCCTCGCCAACCTTCCGGGTAGGCAACGGAGCGTCGCCTGCGAGAGAGAATCTGATCGCATCCTAATAGATAATATGTTATCTTTTACGGGATGTCCAAGCAAGGTTCGAACCGAGCCAAATTCGGAATGCACATACTGGCCGTTGCCCGGCTGTGGCGGCGCGCGGCCGATCAGGCGCTGGACGATTGTGGGCTTTCGCACGCCACCGCCATGCCCTTGCTGACGCTGTCGCGGCTGGGCGACAATCTCCGCCAGGGCGTCATTGCCGACCAGCTCGGTCTGGAAGGACCGTCGCTGGTGCGCGTGGTCGACCTGCTGCTGGCCGAGGGGCTGGTGACGCGGGCCGAAGACCGCGCCGACCGCCGCGCGAAAATCCTGACGCTGACGGAGACGGGCCGGGCGCGCGTGGAAAAGATCGAGAAAATCCTTGCGCGGCTGCGCGCCGAACTTCTGGCCGATGTCGGCGATGATGAGCTTGACGCTATGGTCGGCGTGCTGACGCGGCTGGAAGAAAAACTGCTCGCACGGGAAGCCGAATCCGACGCATGATCCCTGGCCGGAATGGTCTTGATGAGGAATGCGATGGGTGCCAGCAAACGCGAGAAAATGGCGGCGGGCGAGTGGTATGTGTGCATCGATCCCGAACTCGATGCGCTGAGAACCGCAGCGCAGGAGGCGGTATTCGAGCACAATTCGCTGCCGCCAAGGCAGCGCGGCAATATCGGCCCGGCGCTGCGGCAGCTGTTTGCGGCAGTGGGCGAAAACGCCCGCGTCGAAGCGCCGTTCTATTGCCCCTATGGCTTCAACATTTCGCTCGGCGATGGTGTGTTCATCAATGCCGGCTCGGTCATTCTCGATACCGCGCCGGTGCGCATCGGCGCCGGCACGCTGCTTGGGCCAGCGGTGCAGATTTATTGCGCGGAGCATCACAAGGATGCCGGGAAGCGTCGGGCCGGGCTGGAGATCGCGCGGGCGGTCACGATCGGCGAGGGCGTGTGGATCGGCGGCGGCGCGATCATTCTTGGCGGCGTGACGATCGGCGATGAAGCGATTGTCGGTGCGGGTGCCGTGGTGACGAAGGATGTGCCGGCGGGTGTTACGGTCGTCGGCAATCCGGCGCGGGTGGTGCGCGGCTGAGGCAGCGTCAGGCCATCGCCTCGAAGCGCTTCGAGAATTCCCGGCGATATTGGGCGGGCGAGGTTTTCAGCCTCGCGGCGAAATGCTGGCGCAGGGATGTGGCGCTGCCGAAGCCGGCCTCGAAGGCGATTGCGTCGATGGATTTCTCCGTCGATTCCAGAAGACGCTGCGCCAGCGTCACGCGCTGGTCGGTCAGCCAGTCGCCGAAGCTGGTGCCGAGCGTTTTCTGAAACCTGCGGGTGAAGGTCCGGCGGGTGAGACCGGCGTCGTCGGCAACGCGGTCCAGGCTGTGGGCCTCGTCGAGGCTAGAGCGTACGCCATCCAGCGCCTGCATGAAGCGATCGGTCGCCGGTGCCTTGGCCACCGGTTTTTCGATGAATTGCGCCTGGCCGCCCTGACGGTGCGGCGAAAGCACGATGCGCCGGGCAAGCCGAAGTGCCGCTTCCGCGCCATAGCGGGCGCGCATGATGTGCAGGCAGCAGTCCAGTCCGGCAGCCACGCCCGCCGAGGTCACGACATCACCATTGTCGACATAGAGCACTTCCGGGTCGACAGTGATGTCCGGATGGAGCGTGGCAAGCTGGTCGGCATAGGCCCAGTGCGTCGTCGCGCGCTTGCCCGACAAAAGCCCTGCCGCCGCCACCGCGAAGGTGCCGAGGCAGAGGCCGACAATGAGCGCGCCGCGCGCATGGGCAGCGCGCAGGGCGTCGATGAACGGCTGAGGTACAGGGTCGTCCAGGTTTTTCCAGCTCGGCACGATGACGATATCGGCCCCGTCGAGCCCTTCCAGCCCGTGCGGGGCGAGAAGGGTCAGGCCGGCGCCGGTGTTAATCGGGCCGGGTTCGATGGCGCAGACGCGGAAGTCGAAGCGAGGCAGGTCGAACTCGGTCCGGTCCTCGCCGAAGACCAGACAAGGCACGGAAAGATGGAACGGGCTGATGTCGTCGAAGGCAATCGTGGCGACGACGGGCGGGTTGTTGGCGGCTGTCATGCTTGTCTGTCCGTGAAAGCATGGATTGTCCCAATTCTTTCGAATGTTGTCAATCGGGCCAATTTTGGTTTGAGGCCGCTGTGGTAATGTCGGTCATCCCTTACGCAACCGAAAGGAAGAGGCCATGTCCACCACACCGCGCCGCGCACTGATCGTCGTCGACGTGCAGAACGAGTATGATCGCGGCGGCAATCTTGCCATCCAGCACCCGCCGTTCCAGGAAACGGTGCTCAATGTCGCCAAGGCCATCGACGCGGCCACGGAGGCCGGCGTCAAGATCGTCGTCGTCAAGCAACTTGCGCCGGAAACCTCGCCGGTCTTTGCCGCGGGAAGCCATGGCGGCGAACTGCATCCCGAAGTCGCGAAGCGGCCGCGCGATCATTATGTGGAGAAGAAACTGCCCAGCGCCTTCACAGACAGTGATCTCGAGGAATGGCTGCGCGCCAATGCCATCGATACGATCACGGTGATCGGCTACATGACGCATAATTGCGACCTGTCGACCATCATCCATGCCCTGCATATGGGCTTTGCGGTCGAGTTCCTGAGCGATGCAAGCGGCTCGCTGCCGTATGCCAACAGCGCCGGCTATGCCTCGGCGGAGGAAATCCATCGCGTCATGACGGTCGTCCTGCAGTCGCGTTTCGCCGCCGTGCTGAAGACCGACGAATGGGTCGGCCATCTCAAGGCGGGCACATTGCCGGAACGGGACAACATCCCGGCGTCGTATCAGCGGGCGCTGTCGAAGCAGGCGGCGTAGGGCGGTCGATCATGGGGGAGATCGCGGCATAGCGCTGGAGCGATCTGATCACTCCGATCTGCTTTGCGTCCTGTAGTTC
>NZ_JAAKZG010000032.1 GCF_011045115.1 Mesorhizobium zhangyense | reverse complement strand
AGGCCGGAAAACTATCCACAGGGGCCATGAAATGCCCGGGAAGCGCAAACCGGGATCGAGGGGAATGGCTCAGGCCCGGCGTTTGCGCAGGGCGACCTCCATTTCCGCGCCAGGAGTGGCTTTCTCGGCCCCTGCAGGATTGAGCCGCAACGGCTTGAGCACGTGCCCTTCTGGATGTTTAGCCAGATGCAGAACACGCGTGAAGAAATGGCCGTTGCGCTCGGCGCGGCCGATATTGACGATCGCAGCCTTTGCCAGGTCCTCCTCCAGTATCGACATGACCCGCCGGCGTGCGTCACCTGCCAGCGTATCCAGCGCCTCGTCGATGACCACCCAGCGCGGACGATGCAGGCCGAGCCGGGCAAAGGCCAGCAGCCGCTGGTCATCATCGTTCAGTTCGCGGTCCCAGCGCTCGCTGCGATCGAGCGCCGGCACGAGGCGGCCGAGCCCGGCCTTGGTGAGAGAGGCGGCAAGATCGGTCTCGGCAAAAGTCTGCGACCCTTGCGGATAGGACAAAACCTCGCGCAACGTGCCGGGCGGGAAATAGGGCGTGCGCGGCACGAAGGTGACGGCCTCGCCGGCGGGCATGCCGATCCGGCCGCTGCCCCACGGCCACAGGCCGGCCACGGCGCGGAAGAACAGCGTCTTGCCCGCACCCGGCTCGCCCGTCACCAGCACGCGTTCGCCGGCCTTGATTTCGATATCGGCCTCTTCCAGCCTGACGCAGCCGCCGGGCGAGGCGACCTCGATCTTTTCAAGCGTCATGCGATCGCCTTGCGATTCGGCGAATTCGATTCGTTGCTCGACCTCATGCAGTTCGTCTGTCTTCAGGATCGCGGCGCGAAAGGAGGCGACGCGCAGCAGGGTTGCCCGCCAATCCGCGATGCCGCCGATATTGTCGACGAACCAGCGCAGCGAGGCATGAACCTGGTTGAACGCTCCCACCGCCATCATCAGGCCACCGAAGCTCAGGTCGCCGGCGAAATAGACCGGCGAGGCAATGACGATCGGCGCGATCACCGTGATCCAGCCATAGCTGGCGGTGACCCAGGTCAATCCCGTCACCGCGCGCACGATGAGCCGCACCGATTGCAGCACGGTGGCAAGGTCGAGTTCGAGACGCCGCTTCTCATCCGCCTCGCCGCCGGCGAGCGAAATGGCATCAATATGTTCGTTGACGCGCATCAGCGAGAAACGCAGCTCCGCCTCGCGCCCGTATCGATCGCCGTTGAGCTTGATCAGCGGACGCCCGGCGAGCCAGCTCAGCCAGGATGCGACGCCGGCATAGATGACCGCGGCCCAGACCATATAACCGGGAATCGCGAACGCGCTGCCGCCGACATGAAAGACGAACCCGGCGGACAGCGACCACAGTACCCCGACGAAGCTGACAAGAAGAATGGTCGCCTGCAGCAGCCCTACCCCCAGATCGGTCGTCAGATCGCTGAGATGGCGCGCATCCTCATGCATGCGCTGGTCCGGATTGACGCCGATGGCGCCGGCATTGGCCAGCCGGAAAGCCCGGCGCGGCCGCATCCATTCGCCGATCAGGTCGCGCACCAGCCCTTCGCGCAGCTTGAGATGGATCATCTGGTTCAGCCAGGTCTGCCCGACATTGAGGACGAGCAGCACGGCGGCGATCACGGCGAAGATTTCGAGCTGATAGAAGAAGCCCTGGAGATCACGCCGCTCGAGCGCATCATAAAATGGCCGGTACCAGCGATTGAGCACGACCTGCCCTACCGCCGTCGCCACGATGACGGCGAAGATGGTGGCGCAGAGCCCCATTATAGTATTGCGCAGCGGCGACGAGTTGAACGCCCGCGTCATCATCATCAGTTGGTCGCGGAAACTTTCGTCGGCGGGCGCCGTCGGCAAGGTCGCGGCCTCTTCCTGTATCTGGCCCGCCATCGTCGCAGATCCTTTCCTCGCAGCATCGGCTTTTGAAACATAGTGTGTCCGCAGGACGGCGCTAATCAATCCCGGTCTTCACACCGCGATGTGATGGCGAGAGGGCAATGGCATCGTGTGGATCGGATCGCTGGGTGAAAGCGTTATGCCTTCTCCAATCACTCGATCACGGGACATCGCGATGAACACCGCAAATCTGCAACTCGAAGGCCTGTATCTGGCCATCGCTTCGATCAACAATCTGCTAGTCGCCAAGGGCATGGTAAGCGTCGAGGAGATCGACACGGCACTTCGGCGCGCCGAAGCCAACGCCACCGGCGACGAGCGTCTCATTGAGGACATGACCCCGGCCAACCGCGATGCCGTGTGTTTTCCGATCCGGCTTCTGCAGGCGGCCAACAACAGCCGCTCGGAGCAGAACACGCCGACCTTCTCCGAGCTCGCAAAAATGGTCGGGCAAACCAAGGAACCTTACAACGATCAGATGTGAGGCAAGCTTTTTTCCTGCCAATCAACTTGCCCAGCGCGAAGCGTGATGATTTGCTGCGGCTGTTTGGGAACACGAAGCGGCCGCGAGTGCCGCATAGGAGAAGCTAATGCGTATTTCAGGACGTTTCGCCGGCATGCTTGCAGGTGCCGCACTCACGCTGGCGGCTGGATCGGCCTTCGCCGAGGAGCCCATGAAGCTGAAGATCGGCACGGAGGGCGCCTATCCGCCCTTCAACAGCATCGCCGCCGACGGGTCGCTGATCGGATTCGACATCGATATCGCCAATGCGCTGTGCGCGCAGATGAAGGCGCAATGCGAAATCGTCACCCAGGATTGGGACGGCATGATCCCGGCCCTACAGGCCGGCAAGTTCGACGCCATCGTCGCCTCGATGAGCATCACCGAAGAGCGCAAGAAGCAGATTTCATTCACCAACAAATATTATGTCACGCCGCTTTCGGTGGTAGCGCTGAAGGATTCCAGCCTCTCGACGACCGACCCCGCGGCCTATTCCGGCAAGACCGTCGGCGCGCAGGCTTCGACCACGCAGGCTACCTATGCCGACGAGGTCTATGGCAAGGCCGGCGCGGAGGCGAAACTCTATCCCTCGCAGGACGAGGCGATGGCCGATCTCGCCAATGGGCGGCTCGATGCGGTGGTGGCCGACAAGTTCGTGCTGGTCGACTGGATGGACAAGACCGGCAAGGATTGCTGCAAGATGGTCGGCGACATTGAGGGCACCAATGCGCCGGCCGGCATCGGCGTGCGCCAGGCGGACAATGAGCTGCGCGAAAAACTGAATGCCGCCATCGACGCGATCGTCGCCGACGGCACCTACGGCAAGATCGTCCAGAAGTATTTCACTTTCGACATCTATGGCGGTTAGGATTGCTGGCGTTTACGGTGTCCGCCGGGGTGGGCACCGTAGACGAGCAAAGCGCGGACAGACATTCGAAGCATGACGACACCCAGAAGCGCCAACTTCGCCGGCATCCTGTTGCTTGCCGCCGCGGTCTCCAGCCAGGCACGCGCCGAGCCGGTGCAATTGCAGCGCACGATGGCCGACGGCGTCTATCATTGCGAAGTCTATGCGCTCGGCATGTTCATCCATCTCGGCGACATCATTATAAAGGGTCCCACCTATCGCGGTCCGGCATGGTTCGAACCCTTTGCCGGACCGTATACATATGAAGTGACGCCTTTTGACGAGATCAACTGGTTTGGGCCGCTTGGCGGCTTCACCTCGGGCGGGAACTCCGTCGACCTGACGCAGGTCACCGTCAACACCGACGAGAAGGCCTCGTTCGACATCATCATGCGCGAGGCGAGCGGCAGTTTTTCGGCGACGACCTGCGAGAAGCGGTAGTCGACGACGGCGCTTACGCCGCCGACGGGCCGGGGTCGTCATCTAAAGGTGCGGGAACCCTTTCGATGGGCGTTGCCGGCAGGCCGTCGGCGGAATGGACCAGCCGCAATATGGTGCCGCGCGGCTTTGACGCCGGGCCGCCCAGGCCGAGCTTCAATCCCTCCGTCTCGCGCTTGGCAGCCTCGGGTTGATAGACGACTTCCTGCACGGTCAGCTTTTCCTCGGTCCCGTCCGCCCGGCGGATAACCATGGACTGGCCTTCGGCGAGCCCCATAAGGGCAAGGCCGCGCGGATTGGTGATCGAAAGCACCGATCCGACCAGCCCGCGCATCTCGTCATGGGCGATGATGCGCGTCTCGGCCGGGCCGTCGTCGACGCGGTAGCTGACGCGGCTTGACAGCGTGACGACCATCGGCGGGATATCGTCGCGGAACATCACGCTCGCGCCATCGATCTTGCGCTTGAGGATTTCGGCGATCGGATCGTCGCGACCGAGGCAGCGTTCCAGCATGACTTCGAGGATCGTATAATCCTTGGCTGTCAGCAGGCAGGTTTCTTCATTCGACATGGCAAATCTCCAGCCGAACCGTTTTCACGCGGTCTCGGCTTCAAGTGTTGTGCTTGAGTTCGAAAGACGCTCCCCTGGACCGGACGCGATTTGTCCGGCGCAGGGGTTAGGATCCTGCGACGAGATTGCCTGAGCGGTGGATCATGCCGTCACGCCCGGTCGGACGCCGCGGCTAGTGCCGATGTCTCGGCCGGAGCCGGCGCACCGGGTTTTCTCACGTCGAGCACTTCGAGCTCGTGCGTGCGCCCATCGCGGGCCGTCCACGAGATCGACTGCCCGGGCGAAAGCCCGATCAGCGCCGTGCCGATCGGGGTCAGGATGGAGATCTTGCCCTGCGCGATATCGGCATCGCCGGGGAACACCAGCGTCACCGTCTTTGCCTCGCCAGTGTCCGGCTTGAAGGTCACGGCTGAGCCCATGCGGGCAACGTCGTCGGGAATGGAGCCGTCGGCCACGACGCGCGCGCGATCGAGTTCAAGCAGCAATTCCTCCGACACGTCCGGATTGCGCTCCGCCATCGCATTGGCAAAGGCGATGAGCTTCGAATGATCGGAGGCGCCGATCCTGATATTGGGCTTGCGCCGCGCCCTGGTCTTTTCCTGCATTTTTATTACCTGTGCTTGTGACCGCGACGGAATCCGGCTCTCGGACTTCGACGTGCGGTGCCGATTGCCGGCAGTATCAATGATGTTGGAAGCGCCGATGCCGCAGATTTAGAAAATGGGATGCTGCGGAAAAGTGTCGTACCGCCCCGCGGCTCGGGGGCGCATGGCAGCCGAGCCGGGGGTCAGCGTCCCGCGATGGGGCACACCCGCTGAAAAAACTTGAATCGTGTTTCGGCTGCGATCGACATGCCACGATAGTCCCGAAACTTCTCATGTAAGTCAAGCAACCGCCCGATCCTTCATTCGGCGGGTGCCTGAAAAAGCCCCCTCACCCTCTTTCGAAGAGCAGCGTCGGCGAACCCTTGTAGGTCGTCCGGGCCGTCTCGCGATAATCGAACTTTTCGGCAATGCGGATCGATGCGACATTTTCGGGATCGATAATACAGACGGTTTTCGCCCCGCCGAAATGCCGGTCGGCCCATTCATGCATGGCGCCGACGACTTCCGTCGCAAAACCCTGGCCATGCACGGCGGACACGAAACCCCAGCCGGCTTCGGGCAACCCCTCTATCGAAGGCTCCATCTCGCGCTTGGCATCCTGGAAGCCCGCCCCGCCGAGAAAGCGGCCGGTTTCCTTTTCCTCGACCACCCAATAGCCGAAGCCCAGCAACTGCCAGTGTCCGCGATAACGCAGCATGCGCGCCCAAACCTCCTCGCGCGGCAGGGGTTGGCCGGTGATGAAGCGCGTATGGAGCGGATCGGTCCACATCGCGACGAAACTGTCGAAGTCCGACAATTTGTGCCCGCGCAGGATGGTGCGCGGGGTTTCGATGACGGGGGTTTCGGTGGTGTCGGTCATGAGGGTTCCGGGATGTTGTGCGTGAAGCCGTAGCATGGGGCGAGGTCATCGAATGAGGCCACGGCGGTGATCAGCTTTCTTCCAGCGATTGCGCTGCTCCCCCTCTCCGTCTCGGCTTCGCCGAGCCACCTCTCCCCATTTCATGGGGCGAAGAACCCAAGTCCTGAAGCGTGGCTGCCTCGCAGAACCCAGGTTCCTCGCCCCATGAAATGGGGAGAGGTGGCTCGGCGAAGCCGAACGGAGAGGGGTATCTGGTTCAGCCCGCTTGACCCCACCGCCAATTTCCGTACCTGTACGCAGCAGGCAAATCTCTCCCGGCACCGGAAAGAAGCACCCATGGAAACCACCGACCTGCTGCTCGCCATCGTCCACCACATCCTTGTCTTCTCGGTCGCAGCACTCATTGCCTGCGAATCGGTTCTGACGCGCGGCGAACTGTCTGCCGCTGCCATCAAGCGGCTGGCCGGGCTCGACCGCCATTATGGCATCCTCGCCATGCTGGTCATCATCGTCGGCGTCGGCCGCGTCTTCTACGGCCTGAAGGGTTGGGAATTCTACGTCTACAACTGGGTGTTCTGGGCCAAGATGGTTTCGTTCCTCGCGGTCGGCCTGTTGTCGATCATCCCGACCATGCGGTTCCTGTCATGGAACAGGCAGGCGAGCGCGAATGCGAGTTTCACCGTGCCTGCCGCCGAACTCTCCTCGGTGCGATTCTACCTGCGCGCCGAGATGGTCGGCATCGTGCTGATCCTGATCTTCGCCGCCGCGATGGCGCGAGGCTACGGCTACTGAGCGGCTTCCAGCGGCTCGATCGGCACCAGCGGTGCTGGAATATCCGTCGTCTTTTCCGCCGACTTGCAGATGTCGGCAATCACGCACATCGGGCAATCCGGCTTGCGCGCCTTGCAGACATAGCGCCCATGCAGGATCAGCCAGTGATGGGCGTGGCGCATATATTCGTCCGGAATGACCCGGACCAGCTCCGCCTCGACCTGTTCCGGCGTCTTGCCCGGCGCGAGACCAATCCGGTTGCCGATGCGCAGTATATGCGTGTCGACCGCCATGGTGTGCTGGCCGAAAGCCATGTTGAGCACGACATTGGCGGTCTTGCGCCCGACCCCCGGCAGCTTGACCAGTTCGTCGCGATCGTCGGGCACCTCGCCGCCATAGTCGCGAATCAGCGCCTGCGAAAGCGCAATCACATTCTTGGCCTTGTTGCGCCAAAGCCCAATGGTGCGGATGTAGTCGCCCACCCTCGCCTCGCCCAGCGCCAGCATCTTCTGCGGCGTGTCGGCGATTGCAAACAGCGCCCGCGTCGCCTTGTTGACGCCGATGTCGGTCGCCTGCGCCGACAGCACCACCGCCACCAAGAGCGTGAAGGCGTTGACGTGCTCGAGCTCGCCCTTGGGCTCCGGGCGCTGCACCGCAAAGCGGCGGAAAATCTCGTGCACTTCGGCCGGCGAATAAAGACATGCGGGCTTCTTCGCGGCGCGGCGCGGTTTCGTAACCGGCTGCGGCTTTTTGGTCCTGGTCTGATCTTTGGGCTTGGGGTTCGTCATCGTCTTCCTATAATCTGGAGCGATGAGCGAGACAAACGCCATATCCGCCGCCGACGAGCCCTTCTTCCAGGCGCTGCTGACGCCGCACCGGTCGCTCGGCCGCACCGGCTTCCTGATCCTGATGGGCGCGCTGTCGCTCACTTGGCTTGCCACCGGCGCCTTCTTCCTGTCGAGAGGCGCATGGCCGGTCTTCGGCTTTTTCGGCCTCGACATTCTCGCCGTCTACATCGCCTTCAAGCTGAACTACCGCGCCGCCCGTGCCCGCGAGGAAGTCACGGTTTCGCGCACCAGCCTCGACATCCGCAAGACCGCACCCTCCGGCCGTACTGAAGACCACCACTTCAACCCGTTCTGGGCGCGATTTTCGGTCGCCCGCCACGACGAGATCGGCATCACCGACATGGCCGTCGACGGCCAGGGCCAGCATGTGCCGATCGGCAGTTTTCTCAACCCCGACGACCGCGAGAGTTTTGCGACCGCCTTTTCGCGGGCGCTGGCGAAAGCCAAGGGGCGGTAAGAGCCTCAGGATTTGCGCGATGGGGCTTTCCAGCCATCTGCATAAATCAACCAGAAAATCAGCCCGCCAATTGCTCCGATTGCGCCTGACAGCATCATATTCTTTGCCAGATCCCAATAGCCGCAGGCCGTTCGAACACCGGCCACGATGACGTCGCAGCCATTTACCGAAGTACTGGTGCCCTCATTTCCAGGCCAAAATCCCGATGCAAGATTGAATGACGCTCCAATCGCCGCGGCCACGGCAATCGTCACCCAGGGCGACGCGATATCAAGCCATCTCAGCAGGACATAAGCCGGCAGGCCCAGAACGATAGCAAAAGTCCATGCCAAGGCACAGCCGATGAAAAATAATGGCATGGTCGATGCAAACCCACCCGTGAAGGGATCGTCTGACAGCAAAATCGAGCCGAAGACCGGGGATAGAAATATCGCAACCGTTAACGGCGGCGCGAGTACGAAGGCTGCAAAAGCGCGCGCATGCTGATACATCGAAACTATCCCCAGGAACCCAGGCTGAACATCGCATCACGATTCAAGTGCGACAAGGACTGTCTGCCTGGCGCTTCAAAAACAGTAGCGCAACAGCCGCGCTATCAGTCTTGGCTCTTCTGCTGCCGACAGATAGGGCGTCAGATTCCAGGTCAAACCTGAGCCAGCAATATCTCGGCCAGGGCCTCGGGGTTCAGCCGTGCTACATTGTGCCCGCAATCCAAGGCAAAGGTCGACCACTCCGGCTCCTCGCTCAAGCGTTGATAAAGGTCGAGGAACGGACTTCCTTCCCAGCCATGCGCGCCGATGAAGGTCTTGCGCGGCACTTCACGCCAACGGCCGCTGAGATTGATCGATTGGAGAAACGTCCCAATCGGATGCGGTCGGCATCGCGGGTCCAGATTGGCAGGCGACGCGCAAGTCAGTCCGTCAGCCTTCGCGCCGGCGATGAAGACATCTCGAAAACGGGGCGTCGTCAGCGACCAGACAGAATCGCCGGAATCAGGCACATAGGCGTCGACATAGACCAGCGCCCGGATTTGCGCCGGGTCAGCATCCGCTGCGCCGCTCACGACCATCCCGCCGTAGGATTGTCCAACCATGACCACATCGTCGCGCTGCGACCTCACGACATTGACGACCTCACGGATATGAGTTTCGAGATTGGCGGTTGGAGCGGGAGTATCGCCAAGCCCGGAGAGCGTGATCGGCAACGCTTTGTGCCCGTGCGCGGTAAGGATGTCTGCCACCTTTTGGTAGACCCAGCCGCCCTGCCAGCCCCCGGCTATCAGAATAAAGGTGGCCATATTATTCGCCCCTGACTTTGATGCTTACGGAGCTTCGACACCTCTTTGGCCAAAATCAAGACCACTGTGCCGGCTGACTGTGCGGACTCGAAGAAAACATATTTCAGAACCGGTAGCGCAGCAGCCTTCCCACCCTTCGCAACGGCGGAATGAAACTCCAGAGCAGAATGAGCCAGCGGGACGCCCAGTCCATTCTGGCCGTATGTTCAGGCTTGTAGGCGGAAACTTCCTCGACGAGTTTCAGGCCGGGCACCGCCTTCTCCAGATCCCGTGCGTCATTGATGCCCCAGCGCAGTTCGGCTCCGGTGGCGCGGATGGATGGCGCGAGGCTGACTAGCCAGAGCCCGAAATCGCTATAGGCATCGCCGATGATCTCGCCGCGGGCAAGATGCGAGACAAGCCGCGCGAACAGCCTCGGCCCTTCCTCGGCCGGAAGATAGGGCATAAGCCCTTCCGCCACCACCAAGGCCGGGCGGTCGTGGGGCACCTTGTCCAGCCAGGCCGGATCGGTAACCGACGAGCCGATCAGATGGTAGTTTTGCCGCTCCGGATAGAGTTTGCGGCGAAGCGCGATCACCTGCGGATAATCCACGTCGAACCATTCGACGCCGGCGGGCGGATCGAGACGGAAGATGCGCGTATCCAGCCCGCAACCGAGATGCAGCACCATCGCATCCGGGTGCCTTGCCAGGAATTCCGAAACCCAGTCGTCCAGCGTCTTGGCACGGATCGCCAGCCCGACGCTCATATTGTTGTCGACCTTCAACCTGGCAAAATCATAGTCGATCCTGCCCACGGCCTCGTCGGCGAAATGATCCCTCAGAAGCGAATCTGCCTGCCTGCTTTCCAGCGCCTTGCCGTACAAGGTGATGAGCAGGGTTTCCTTTTCCTTCGTCAGGGCGACTTTTTCGCGTTCCATCTTTCCTCCCGATGCCGCGGCCAGTGTTATCTGGGCCCGGCAAGGCACCACGGCAAGTTTCGGGTGGTGCGAAGGTCCCGTCTGCACGATATTCATCGGCAAGGAGACAATGTCATGAACGCTCAGACATCGATCAAGCTTTCGCCGGTTCTTCAGCGGGAAATCACGCCTGAGGGCAGCGATTACGAGACCGTTCGCCGGGTGATCGAGAAAATCAGCCTCGACTATCGCGACCAACCGTCACTGGAAACGCTGGCGGAAGAAGTCGGCGAAACGCCGACCGGCCTGCAAAAGCTGTTCACCCGCTGGGCCGGGCTGTCGCCGAAGGGTTTTCTGCAGGCGGTAACGCTGGATCATGCGCGCAGGCTGCTCGATTCGGGCATGCCGCTGCTCGAAACCGCCTTCGAAGTCGGCATGTCCGGCCCCAGCCGCCTGCACGATCTGTTCGTTACCCATGAGGCGATGTCGCCCGGCGACTACAAGACGCGCGGCGCGGGCCTCACCATCCGCTACGGCCATCACATCTCGCCCTTCGGCGTGGCGCTCATCATGGTCACCGACCGCGGCCTCGCCGGCCTCGCCTTCAACGATGCCGGCAGCGAACGCGCAGCCTTTGCCGACATGTCGAGCCGCTGGCCGAACGCTCTATATATTGAAGACATGTCGGCGACCGCGCCCTATGCCGCGCGCATCTTCGATCCGGCGCAGTGGCGGGCGGAAAACCCGCTGCGCGTCGTCATGATCGGCACGGATTTCCAGCTCCGTGTCTGGGACGCGCTGTTGAAAATCCCGATGGGTAAGGCTTGCAGCTATTCCGACATCGCGTCGGGCATCGGCACGCCGGCAGCCAGCCGCGCTGTGGGTGCTGCGGTTGGCGCCAATCCGCTGTCCTTCGTCGTGCCCTGCCACCGCGTCGTCGGCAAGTCCGGCGCGCTCACCGGCTATCACTGGGGCCTCACCCGCAAGCGGGCGATCCTCGGCTGGGAGGTCGGGCAATTGGGGGTGAGTTGAAGTAACATAGATAACTCCACTCCCTCTGCCGAGGCTACCGCATATAGATTCTCTGATGGTCGGGCTACCTTGAACCCCCACCCCTAACCCCTCCCCACAAGGGGGAGGGGGACGTCTTCGGCGCCTTTGGTCGGCGAGATTGGCCCTGCGCGGACATGCAACAAAGTTCCCCTCCCCCTTGTGGGGAGGGGTTAGGGGTGGGGGTCTTCTTCAAATGCAATCGGCCCTGCCCTTCCAGGGTAATGGCTTGGCAAGCCTCCAATCAGTCCTTCCTATCTCCCTCCAAACTCGATAGCTTCCCGCGGAATTCGCAGGAGGCTTTTTCTTGATCACTGTCATCGGTTCCATCAATCTCGACCTCATCGCCACGGTCGATCGCCTCCCTGCCCCCGGCGAAACCGTGATGGGCAGCGCGTTCAAGACCGCGCCCGGCGGCAAGGGTGCCAACCAGGCGCTGGCGGCCGCGCGCGCAGGCGCCCAGGTGCGCATGATCGGGGCCGTCGGCAAGGACAGCTTCGCCAATGACGCGCTGGCCTGCCTGAAGGCCGGCCAGGTCGAGCTTTCCGGCGTGCGCGAAGTCCATGCGGCCACCGGCACGGCGCATATCCTTGTCGAGGACGCAGGCGAAAACGTCATCGCCGTGGTGCCGGGTGCCAATGCGGCGGTGTTGCCGGGCGATCTCTCAAGTGCAGCGCTCCAAAAAGGCGAGATCATCCTTCTCCAGCACGAAATCCCGCTCGCGACCGTCGAAGCCGCACTTGATGCCGCCCGCGCGGCCGGCAGCGTGACCGTGCTCAACACCGCGCCCTTCAATGGCGCAGCTGCGCCCTTCCTCGAAAAGGCCGACTACATCGTCGCCAACGAGACCGAATTCGACCTCTATGGCGAGGTGCTGAAGCTTCAGGGCCGCGACCGCCCTGCACGCATGAAAAACTTCGTCGAAAAGACCGGCCGCACCGTCATCGTCACGCTCGGCGGCGAAGGCGTACTGGCGGCGACGCCCGACGGACTCATTCAGGTGCTGGCACTGAAGATCAAGCCGGTCGATACGGTTGGCGCCGGCGACACTTTCTGCGGTTATCTCGGAGCCGGTCTTGCCTCGGGCCTCAGCCTTGAGGATTCCTTGCGCCGCGCCGCTGCTGCCGGTTCGCTCGCCTGCCTGAAGCCCGGCGCGCAGCCGGCAATCCCGCTCAAGGCCGAGGTCGACGCCGCCCTTGCCGGCAACATGCCATCCTGACCGGGAGTGAAGCCAATGCAGCGCCCCGTGACCAAGCACGCCATTCCGCCCGCAGGTGAAATCTGCCGCATGTCCGCCGTCGAACTGACTGAAAAGATCAGAACGCGAAAACTCTCCGTGCGCGAGGTCGCCGCCGCCTTTCTCGACCGCATCGACGCGGTCAACCCGCTCGTCAACGCCATCGTTTCGCTGCGCGACCGCGCCGACATTATAGCCGAAGCCGATGCCGCCGACGCAGGACTGGCGAAGGGCATCACGCCCGGCCCGCTATTCGGCCTGCCCGTTGCCATCAAGGACCTTGCCCTGACCAAGGGCCTGAAAACGACCTTCGGCTCGCCGATCTTTGCCGATTTCGTACCCGACGAGGACGATTTCTTCGTCGAGCGCATGCGTACAGCCGGCGCGATCTTCATCGGCAAGACCAATGTCCCGGAATTCGGCCTCGGCTCGAACACCTACAACCCGGTCTTCGGCCCGACGCTCAACGCCTTCGATCCCGCACTGACGGCCGGCGGTTCCAGCGGCGGCGCGGCTGTCGCGTTGGCGTTCAACATGGTTCCCGTCGCCGACGGCAGCGATTTCGGCGGCTCGCTGCGCAATCCCGCCGCCTACAACAATGTCTTCGGCTTCCGCCCGTCGCAGGGGCTGGTTCCCGCCGGCCCGTCGAACGAGGTTTTCCATTCGCAGATCGGCATCGAGGGACCGATGGCCCGCAATGTCGGCGACATGGCGCTGCTGCTCGGCGTGCAGGCTGGATATCATCCCCACGCGCCGCTGTCGCATGACGGCGAAGCGTCCTATCTCGAAGGGCTGGAAAGTGGCACAAAAGGCGGCCGAATCGCATGGCTCGGCGAGCTCGGCGGCCGCCTGCCGATAGAAGACGGCATTCTCGATCTCTGCGAATCCGCGCTTGCGCGATTCGGTGAAGCCGGCTTCCCGTCGGAACCGCTGGTGCCGCAGTTTGATTACGAAGCCCTGTGGCGTGCCTTCGTCACCTTGCGCCAGGCAACCAGCGGCTGCGAACTCAAGCTCCACTACGACGACCCTGCCAAGCGCGCCAGGCTGAAGCCCGAAGCGATATGGGAGGCCGAGGGCGCAGAGCGCCTTACCGCGCCGCAGGTCCACGCCGCCTCCACCGTCCGTTCGGCATGGTACAAAACCGTGCTGAACCTGTTCGAGCGCTTCGACCTGCTGGCGCTGCCGACCGCGCAGGTCTTCCCTTTCGACGTCACCACCCCTTGGCCAAGCGACGTCGCCGGCCGCGCGATGGACAGCTACCATCGGTGGATGGAGGTATCGGCCTTTGCCTCGCTCGCCGGCTGCCCGGCAGTCAACGTGCCGGTCGGCTTCGACGATCGCGGCCGCCCCATGGGCATGCAACTGATCGGCCGCCCGCGCGGCGACCTCGCCGTCTTGCAAGCAGCGGCAGCGTATGAGACCACTATGACGTGGGAAAGCGGGGCATAGAAGGTTGGCGGCAACGCCGGCATGATCCCTGCCGAAAGGGGTTCATGGCGAAATCTTCGAAGAAGACCCCGCTGAAAGGCGGCACGTTCCGGCAACGGCTTAACCACAGGCTGGAGCCACTCCGGTGGTTCGCACACGAATACGCTGTTGCCCTTGCCATGCTTGTGGCGGCAGCCGCATTTGGGGTTTATATGCTCGCTCCCTTGCACAGCCCAGTGGTGAAGCACGAGCGGGTTAGCGCAGTCATAACAACGATAGTATCAACCCCACTCAGACCGAACCGAGCCGGCGGCTCCTACCAATACGCGGTCATACCGAATGGCACGACTTCGCCTATAGTCGTCAGAGACGAATTTCCCCCCACCCTGTTTCCGCGCGAGGTTGGGGCGACCATCGAGCTGGAACGCCGTACCCGTGCGAACGGCACGGTGACGTATCATATGTCGCCTATTGGCCTCTGACTGTACCGTTCCGGTCACGCGGCAGAAGCCTCTTTCCCGCTCACGCTTGCTTGGAAAAATCCCCGATCTCACCCTGCGCCGCGCGCAGCCATTCGTCTCGTGAAATCACCAGCGTCGCCGTATTGCGGCCGGTTCCGCAGACGATCTCGTCGCGCTCGAGCACGGCCCGGTCGATCAGAACGCGCGTTCCGTTGATCGGCAGGGGAACGATCCCGCCGATTTCCATATCGACCTTTCGCGCCACATCGGCGGGTTCGGCCATTTTGAGATCGGCGCGGCGCATGCCGAGCGCGTCGGCGATTTTCTTGTAGTCGGCCTTGTCCTTCGCCCTCAAGGCGACGATGGCCAGGCCACCGTCGGAATGCGAAAATGTCAGACCCTTGACCATGTCCTCCGGATCATGCGGCAGGATCTCCCTGGCGTCGTCGAAGGAGATGAGCGGCGCGTGATTGTGCACCGAAAACACCGCTCCGGCCGTTTCCAGAAACTCCTTGACCAAGGGGCTCATGTAATTCTTCTCCTCCGACAGCCAGACGCTGGACATTCCCTAGGGCTGGTGATTGTTTCCAGCAATCGCAGAGGAATACAAAAATGTCGCTCGAAGTCTATGCCGCCTACGTCGTCGCCTGCATCGTCATCATCCTCGTGCCCGGCCCGACAGTTACGCTGATCATCGCCTCCAGCATGCGCCACGGCACGCGCGCCGGGCTGCTCAACGTTGCCGGCACGCAGGCAGGCATTGCCGTCATGATCGGCATCGTCGGCATCGGCCTCACCTCGATGATCGAGGGCATGGGCCACTGGTTCGAATGGGTGCGCCTGCTGGGTGCCGCCTATCTGATCTGGATGGGCATCCAGATGTTCCGCTCCAGCGGCAGGCTGGACGCGAATGGCGCGCCGCAGGCACCGCGCGGCGGCTTCTTCCTGCAGGGTTTTCTGGTCGCCATCAGCAACCCCAAGACGCTCATCTTCTTCGGCGCCTTCATCCCGCAGTTTCTCGATCCTGCAGGCAACCACGCACTTCAGATCGCCATCATGGGCGCGACCGCCCTCGTCTTCGCGGCGATGTCCGATTCGGCCTACGCCATCGTTGCCGGCAGGGCCAGCCGCGCGCTTTCAGCCAACCGCATCAAGCTGCTATCGCGTGTCAGCGGCAGTTTCCTCGTCGGCGGCGGGCTGTGGCTGGCGCTGTCGCGGGCGAAGTGAGGGAGCGCGGCGCATTCCGCTTAACCTGCTGGCAAGCATCAGCCGTTCAGCACTTCATATAGATCGTCCCATTCCGGGTTCATCGCCTCGATCAGTTCGAGCTTCCATTTGCGCCGCCATTTCTTGATGCGTTTCTCATCCATGATGGCGTCGCCTATGTCGACATAGTCACGGTACCAGACCAGCCGCGTGACACCGTACTTCTTCGTGAAGCCGTCCGTCAGCCCCTCGCGATGCTCCCAGACGCGCCGCTCGAGATTGCTGGTCACACCGGTATAAAGCGTTCCGTTCTTCCTCGACGCTAAGATGTAGACATAGCCGGACATAGCTAAGAATGAGGCAGAATGCGGACGGCCCGCAAGAAGATTCTATCAATGGTTGCAAAAAAATTAGTACATTTACTCGCCGCGTTGTCTCGTGATCCGCCATCCACCGACATTGACGATTAGCGAAGCCAGACCATGCCGTTCGTCATCCCGGAAACCGGAGCGAAGCGGAGGTTATCCGGGACCCATTGGCCGCATCATCGTCAAGCGCGGCCCGGTCCTTACCTTGACGCAGTGCAAGACCACTGTGCGAACTCAGTACCCGGCCGTGCCGGTCAATGGGTCTCGGATAACCTGCACTTCGCTCCGGTTTCCGGGATGACGACGGAGAGATTTTTGCTCCGTCCAAGGTTTGCGAAGGTGTGGAAAGATTCTCAGCCGGTCTTCACTCAACCCATTGTTTCCATTCACGCCACACATTTTTTCACGCCCGATTTATCCCCACCCCTCGAGCACCTTTCATAATCCCAGCCAGTTCCACCCGCGGGAACACCGGTCGCGACGGTGATCTGTGGGGAGGAACCGGCGCCTCCGGTTCGTCGCAAACGTAGCGGCAAGCTCGGGGAGGTTCCGTCCGAGGGTTCCCCTGCGGGTAATACGGCCCGCGCGTGCTGGACGAGCACATAGGCCCAGCAAACCGAAAGGTTTGCAGGGAGCAGCGGAACGGACGGGAACAGAAATCGCCGGCGGGGCGCGGAAGCT
>NZ_JAAKZG010000031.1 GCF_011045115.1 Mesorhizobium zhangyense | reverse complement strand
TCGTTGGTTGAGGCTGACTAGCCAAGGCTGGCGAACTGATTGCAGCGTCCTCGGCCGGCGACGTGGAAGAAGCATCCGAAGACACTGAATGCGACCTCCGATTGGCCATGCTCGCGAGAGAATCGGCCATGTTGGCCAGCGGTGTCCAGAAGTCAGGGATGGGAATGAAGGCAAGCAACAATGCTGCGACCCAGAACGCGTTGTTGTGGGTGAACAACGCAAGCAACGACAGAACCCCAACCAGCTGAAACTGCAGATTGCTGGCGCCGTGAGCCATTCGCTCCGGCAACGCATGGAGCCAGAAATACAGGCTCCCGATCATGAGAACTATGATGACGAGGGCCACAACCGAGCCCACGAACAGAACGTCCGTTTCCCCGGGAGCGGTTATGAACCCCGGCAGAAAGTGAGGTGCCAGGGGGTGCATCGCCTCGGACATATCCGGTAATCCTTATGGGAACTTGTTTTGCGAATGCTTTTATTCAGTGCGCGTCTGTGCGGCCTTTTGCTGAGCAAGTGATATGATGTTGGCTGCAGCGGTAGCGGCCTGTTTATCGTCCCCTCCCACCTGGACAGTAGGCTGGGCAAAATGGATGCCATTGGCTGCAAATACCTGCTGAATCATGGTGTAGGCGCGCCTCCGAACGACGGACTGATAGCCGGGCTTCGACATGAAGGAGAAGCTCAGCTCCATGCCAAAATCACCGAATTGCTCGACACCCTTCATCTTCACAGTTTCAATGATCTGGGGGGCCACGTCGGGGTCAGCGAGCAGTTCGGCACCGATCCCCTTGAGCAGCTTCTTGACCTTGGCCACGTTGGTGTCGAAGGGGACGCGGATCTTGAACTTGTCGATCGCCCAGTCGCGGCTCATATTTTGCACAGCACCCAGATCCCCGAAGGGTACCGTAAACACCGGCCCCCGATGATGCCGCAGCCTCACCGAACGGAGACTGAACGACTCTACTGTGCCCTTGTAGCTGCCACTTTCAATGTACTCACCGACACGAAATGCATCGTCCATCATATAAAAAACGCCACTGAGAACGTCCTTGACCAGGGTTTGCGATCCAAACCCGATGGCGACGCCGAAAATACCAGCGCCGGCAATCAACGGCGCGATCTGGACGCCGAGCCCGGAAAGGATCGTCAACACGGTTATGACGATGATGAGTACTGCGAGAGAGTTTCGGAATATTGGCAACAATGTACGCAGCCTTGACCGCCGCGCTGCCAGTTCAGGGCTTTCCGTGTCGTTGGGAGCTGACGCATCCAATTTACGCTCTATGTAGACCTTTGCCAGATTCCACAGGAGATCAGCGACCAGCAGAACGATGACGCCGTTCAGCAAACCGGCTACCAAGCGTTCCATCATCTCATTTCCGGAAGCCGCCGCTGGACTGAAGCGCCACACCGTCGCGAGCCACCCAACCGCTGCAGCAATAACCAGCGCCCGAACGCCTCTCACGATCAAGACATTCAGCAGCGATCTGGACAGGGAAGTTTCGCGATGGTCGCTGCCAGTGAGAGCCTGGGCCACATGACCCGCGCCGGACACAACCTTCGGCAGAAGCAGAATGTAAATGCCGATCCACAGGAGGCCATACATCCCTGCAACCCAAACCAACCAAAGAAGCACAAGGTAGGCTGTCAGAAGCCATCGCGCTGCTCGTGTCCCTGCCGTCGTGACGGCTGGACGTCGCCACACAATCTCGATCCCTATTGCGAGTAACCCCAAACCAAACACATAGGCAAAGAGACGCACCACTTCGGCAGAAAATCCCAATGCCGGCATGACGCTCACTGTTGCCCAGGAAAACAGAAAATATCCGGCAGCAAGCTTGATGCGCTGATGCCAGAAGCGTGCCTGGGCGTTGGTGATCGGAACCAGTCGGAGCGGTGAGCCCGGAGCAGCGTGATCCGCGTCTTCATCGGGTGAGAGCAGCACTCGGCCGATCGCAACGGCAATTCGAAAGAGGATAAACGCAAATAGATATGTGAGGACCATCTTTCGCAGCAGCGGCGGCCAATCAAATATGAGAAAAAGGCCGACACTCACGACCGAAAAGACGGCCAGTGAAATGACTTCTGAGACAACGCGGATCGCCTGGTTTGGGGCTTCAGTGCGAGCGCTGCCAAGGCTGTGCCCTTCGCCCCGTACGCCACGAATTGCGCGTCGGAAAAGCCATTCCGCTGCATATCCCAGCGCGATCAGGATCGCGACTATCGCGAGGCCTTTGCCCGGCCTGCCCGCATTGACGTCCGTGGCTACGACCTTCGCGGCATTCGATAGTTCTGATGGAATGCGCGGGATAGCGTTCTGGAGCGAGACGAGGTGATCTCTATACCGGGTTTCGAAATCGGAAAGCTGCAAGCCAACGGGCTCGTTGGCGACCTCAGATGCCTCCGCGGATTTTGCTGTCAGGAATGCACGAATATCAGGGTCATCAAGCAGCTTGATGAAATCTTGAACTTTTCGCTCACTTGTCGAGATGTCCGCTGGTTGCTGCGCTGTCGCGGAGTTTGTTGCAACGAGCCCAGACGATAACAGCACGCCGATTGCGAAAGCCGTTAACATTGGAGACTTTAACCAGGAAAACTTGACCGCTCTCATGCGGTTCTCCCATGCAAAATCTAACTTGGCTATCTTACTCGACTTAAGTTCGTATTGCTAAATAATCGTCACCCATTTTGACCTATGTTAGCACCATCGCACAAACTTATCGCATCTTTTTTTACTTGTATTCTTGATTGTCTAAGAATTTATTTCTCGCGATGAAGTGGAAAGACGATAGTCGTCAAGCTTCCTCTTATAAAAGGCCCGCCACCCCTTTCGGAGCGGCGGTCTTCTGGCGTTTGTCCGGTGCAAAGGCTTATCGCTGCAAATTGGCTTGTCGAGGAAGGAGTTGCCGATAAGTCCAACATGACCGTCATGGGAGGCAGCTACGCCGGCTATTCCGCCGCCTTGGCGATGACCGGAGACCCCAGAACCTCGCTGGACGCTCGGGCAGCTTCGATCACACCGAACTCGCCGCAGACTATTTGAACTGACCCATTCCGCGGCATCTCCCTACCGACATTTGTTTGCCGGATCGGTCGATTCCCATCCGGCCGGCAACAAGCATCATTACGCTCGGGCTTGATCGCGCCCTTGTAACCTGAACCGGACATTTGGCTTGCCAGTCTTCATAATGCGAGCAGCCGTTTGATCCGAGCGCAGACTTGTGTCGATCAAGACAAATCGACAACATGAACGTAACCGTCACCCGGAAGAGGTGGCGGTTTTCTGTTCTCATGGCTGCGACAATCGAGAGTAGCTCTGATCAATGGCACCCTTCCTGCGGGCGACACGGCATAACTGCTCATACATGATCGTCGCTGCGTTAAGTGCGGTGATTCCAGCCACGTCGTAGGGCGGAGATACCTCGACAACATCGCAGCCGACGATATCAAGGTCGGATAGGGCGCGGAGGATGCGTAGTAGCTTGAGCGGCGTCAGGCCACCGACGACAGGTGTTCCCGTTCCGGGGGCATAAGCGGGATCAAGGCAATCGATATCCACCGTCAGGTTTCGCCAAAGCGAACGGCGTTGCCCAGAAGCTCGCCCATTGCCCGCCTGGGTGTTTCGATGGGCGCTTTGGTCTGGCGATCGGGATCGAGCCAGGTACGATGCACTCCCTTGACCGAATCGTCCAAGTCGGTGACGGCCGCAATCATGGCCGGCCAGATCTCGGTAGGCGAATGTTCGTCGGGCCTGTAATAACATCGCGGATGAAAGCGCAGACTTCCCGTCTCCCGTAAATCCGAAGTCCCGCGCTCGCGCAGATACGCTTCAGCAACCGTTTCCTGAATTGGCTGCGACATGGCAAAGAGCCGCCGCGCTGCTTCGGGTGAGCCGACGACCACCTCCGGCCTCCGGCCGGCCGGCGTCCTCATCAAGCCAAACACGGGATGCGGAACGGACAGGAACCGTCGCGCTTCCTCAACCACATCCTTGAAATCGACCAGCCCGCGACTTTCACGAATGACGTCAAGCAGATCGCCATGTTCGCCTGTAGCGGCGTCCGTCCATTTGCCCGCCGTGCCTTTGGCGGTATCCTTCAAACGAACGAACATCGAGCGGCTAGGCATGTTTCGAACGTCACCCACCAGCCAGTAATTGCCCTGACGACGACCGTTCGAAAGATAGTCGCAGCACACGGTCTCGGCTCGATCGGCGAGACGGCGCGCTAGATCATGCGGCCTTAGCTTCATGATAGCCTCCTTCATACAAAAGGCCCGCCGTCACCGGCGGGCCAGTTTCACAAGTCAGTCGAGGGGTTATTCGGCCGCGATCGTATGAGGAGTGCCGTCGGGAGCTTCATTCTGTGCAAGCAGTTCCTCATTGGCCATGTCCGTTTCGCCGCCGTTTTCCGCCGATTGCTCCCCGTCCATGGATGGGCCGGCGCTCTCCGGCATTGGCGCAGCGTCAGGCTCGCTACTTGGCGTGCGCAGTTGCTCCGGCAGCCAGCCTGTATCGGCAAGCAGCGTTTCTGCTTCAGCAGCCATGTCGCCTTTCCTGAGATGAGCGATCCGGTCAGCCGCGCCCTGCCCTTTTGCCTCGGAGACAGCCTGCAGGATACGGGCCTTTGTGACGCGGCCAAGGAAAGTGACCACCGTTGCCCGCCAGCCGGCCGTCACCATGTCGAGACCAACGGCCTGCGCCAGTCGATCGGCGTGCGCGAGCGCCCGCGGTCGGCGATTCCAGGCCTCATGTACCGCGTTGATCGACAGGCTGACGACATGCGCGAAGAGGCCCATGTGGCTGTCGCCATCCCAGCTTGCCAGGGCGTCCCACAGATCAGATGACTCCCTTGGCAGTGCGTTGGCCCAGCTCTCATGCCTGGCACGGATCGCCTCGGCCGAGCTGCTATCATTCAGCCCCGGCGCCTGGCTGCCGAAGCCAACGCTCTTTAGGTCCAGTTCAAGGCAGCTGTCCGAGCCATACTGATAGAAGACTTTGAGGGTCAGGGCATGCAGCACGGCAAGGAAGGCGACATCCGGCTGGTCGCCAAGTGCCTGGCGCAAACCGACCGTCCGATGGGCAGTCAGTTCCGTCATCAGGCGATCCGAGATTGGGGACAGGCCGTCTTCTTCCTCAAGCTCGGACGACTGAGCGTCGGCTTCGACTACAGCTGGATCGCCGCTATCATGGCCGGTGGCGGCAGCACCAACATCATCCGCCTCACCAGCCTCGGGCTCGACCGGCCGTTCGTCTTCGGGACGGACATAGCCACGTTCCACCCGCAGGCTGCTGACGAAAGCTCCGGCGCGCGCGACCTCCGCAGTGTCGAAGGCGGGCGGGCGTTCGTCGAAGCTCTCCAGCGCTGTCTCCAGTTCGCCGAACCGTTCGTCGATCTCGTCGGCAAGTTCATCAACATCCGCATTCTCCTGGGACAGGCGATCGTATTCAGCCTGAAGGGCATCTCGGCTGGCTTGCTCCTCCGCGGTGAACGGCACAGGTTCGCCGCGAAGCTGGCGAAGACCGAAGACATGACCATAGGCAAAGTCGGGAGAGACCTCGATCCACTTCCAGCCCTCAGTGCGGATTGCTTCGGCCTCGCGTTCGAGCTTTTCCGCAACCAGACGATCGACCAGCGCGACATCCTGCAGCCAGCCGCCATCATCGCCCTGAAACAGGTCACGCATGATATCGCCGCCAGCCTCGGTATAATCATCGATGCCGATGAACTGCACTCGTTTGTCAGACGCCCGCACGGAACCTTCAGTGAGCATGCGGCGGATGGCATAGGGCTGCTTGTCGTATGAGGACTTCAGACGTTCGAACACCTGTTCCTGGCGCTCATGGTCACCGGCGACGGTGAAGGCCATAAGTTGGTCAAGCGTCAAGCCGTCCTCGGCGTAGATATCGAGTAGCTTAGGCGAGACCGATGCGAGCTTCAGCCGCTGCTTGACCACATTGACCGAGACGAAGAAGGCTGCGGCGATCTCCTCCTCGGACTGGCCTTTCTCGCGCAAGGCCAGAAAGGCCCGGAACTGATCGAGCGGGTGGAGCGGCGCACGCTGGACGTTCTCGGCCAGCGAGTCCTCCTCGGCGATACCACCTTCGCGAATGACGCAAGGAACGGGCGCGGCCTTGACCAGGCGCTTCTGCTTAACGAGCAGTTGCAACGCCCGGTAACGCCGGCCACCGGCCGGAATCTCGAACATGCCGGTCTCACTACCGGCCTCGTCAGTGACTGGCCGCACGTTGAGGCCTTGCAAGAGCCCGCGCCGGGCAATGTCCTCGGCCAGTTCCTCGATCGAGACGCCAGCCTTGATACGCCGGACGTTCGACTGGCTGAGCACGAGTTTGTTGAAGGGAATGTCGCGCGAGGACGACAGGGTGATCTTCTTCTTGGCAGCAGTGGTCATCTGGATATTCTCCGCGACGGGCGGCCGAGAGCCCTTCTCTCGACCTTCCAACCCGTCACGAAGCAAAGCGCCGCCCTCTTCCTCTGGAGGGCGACGCAGCAAAACCGGAGATCGGGAAAGGCATGAAGCAGAAGACACGGAGACCGAATTCCCGATTTCCGGAGTTCAGGCTGCACGCTCGAGCAGCTTCTTCGCCTTCGCCTCCAGATCCAGTCGGGCGTCCTGATGCGGCTTGTCGCGGGCGACCGCGGTTAGGCCCTGGACAAAATCGAACACGCTTTCAGGTTTGCGGCCTTCTTCGGCGAGTACTGTTTCGATGACCTTCGTCGTTTCCGCCCTTGAGAAGCCCCGCTTGCGCAGGAAGTCGGTGCGGTCGTCGTCATTGCGTGCGACGATCCGCGCGCGCCGCGTTGATCCCGTTGACGAATGGCACGGGCGAGGAATTGGCAAATCGTGTCAGCGCAGGTGCTGCCTCATGCGCAAAGCGCGAGGCTGCATATTTGGAATGGCGGATGGTGATTTCCTGAAAATCTTCCACGCCCCAGAGATTGCGGTTCTGGCAGACGGCGCGAAGGTAGAAGCTAGCCATGCCAAGTGTTTTTGCACCCACCTCTGAGTTCCAGCAGTAGAACCCCCGAAAGTAGAGGTCCGGCTCGCCATTCGGCAGTCGGCCGGCTTCGATCGGGTTCAAATCATCCACCAGGAAGAGGAACACGTCGCGGTCGGAAGCATAGAGGGTCGTCGTATTCTTCGTGATGTCGACGCGCGGATTGTATACGCCTGTCGTCCAGTCGAGCACGCCCGGAACCTTCCAGCGCGTGTCGCCAATGCCATCACCGGCTATTTTCTGCACCGCGGCGACCAATTCATGGTCGTAGATGCGACCGTAATCGGGGCCAGTGACAGCGCGCAATTCGACGCGGCCGTTCTCGATCTCCAGCGTCTTGACCTGTTCGGCGCGATGCGAGGTCAAGCCGTATTGGAGATTGATGCCGGCAAGCGATGCCGGGAGTTGTCGGAGATAGGCCGCCGGCGCGCCAACCAGGCTCGCCAACTGACCGAAGCTCCAGTGGGTGGGCATCACAGGTGCGTCCGAACCCGGCAAGATGAGTGCCAGCCGCTCGGCATTGTCACGCCTCGCCTCGACCCGGATCGCAGCACTTTCCACCGTTCGCGTCTGACTGCGCGCGGTTCGGCCGTGTACGGCGCTGAACAACTCCGAAAGCGATAGATAACGCTCGTCCGCCGGCCGGGAAAACCACTCCGAGGACACGCGTCCGACGCGCTCACCACGAGTCACGTCCACCTTATAGCCGCCAGCATGGTCGCGAGCGGCGTCCAATATCTCAACATGGGTCATGGGTCATCTCCATGACGGGCGTCGGGAGCCTCTCTCCCAACCCTCAACCCGTCGTGGAAACCAAGTCCAACCCTCTAACTCTGAGCCGAGGATTCAAACTGTACGAACTACCAATCACCCCTGAGGCACGAAGCGTTCCTGCCGCCACATGGTGCGGCGGCGGGCGAGAAACCGACAGGTAAGGTCGATCGGATGTTTCGCTACGCCCTCGTCGGCGGCGATCACTACGGTCCGTGCCGTCAACTCGCAATCCGGACCGCCACGCGCACTCCATTCTTTTGAGGCCGGTGATCCGCGCCCGCTCCACTCCGGCCTCGCGCCTTGAAGGGGGCGGAACTTGATTCCTTACCGGAGGCGCCTCGACAGAGCCTCGTCAGGTTTGATCAGCGGCGTGATCCGATTTCTATCCAGCCTTATCCGTTGTTACTACTTCCTTCCCCCATGCCTTTCATTTCTCGTCCACGCACCTCACTCATATACGTGCGACTGCGTGATCAACAGTTCAGGATTGGTCTCGAACTACTCGCAGGTAGCGGATTGCAACAAAACCGTAGGTACGGCGAGCATATGGAGCCTGATGATGGATTGCAGGAAATTTCTCACACCAGAAGAAGTCACTGAACGATACCGCGACACGATCTCAGTTGGCACACTCCGGAATTGGCGATCCATGAGAATCGGCCCGACCTTCGTGAAGGTGGGTAAGTCCGTTCTCTATCCCAGCGACGAATTAGAGGTGTGGGATCAAAAGAATGTCGTGCCGTGCGGTGCGGCAAAACGACTCGGAATCAGGAAGGGGGATCAACGATGATAAATGCAGGGGTCGGCAAAACCTCCGATCCCCAAAACCTACCCCAGCTAGTTCACTTCAACTGAATTCTCTTTATTTTTCATATAGTTACTCAGATAACTAAAGTAGTCCATAACGATCCCGCTCGAAACCCGTCGGGCATGCAGAATCACGCCATGTCACGCTCAAATGAAATTCACTTTGAAAATGCGTGACTTCAGCATCTCTGTCGCGGGCCAAACTGGGCGCGCGACGGGTTGATAGAAAGCAAAATTAGCCCGTTGTCCTATGAGGTCGTTATGTGGGGAAAGAAATGCGCCCTTCCCTGCACCACAAAGCAACACCGATTTCACGCCCTGCCTGTGATCGGGACGACTGAAATGGGGCCGGTACCGGACCGTCAGCTCCTGGATGCCGCGGCTCCGATACTTGCCATTCAACTGCCCGCTCCAGAACGGCAGCCAACCGACACCTACGCTGATGGAAAAAACAGGCAGCGGCCCGGCTTCGTGACGATCTCTTCTGGCTTGTGTCGTTTGCTTGCCATCCTGGTCCTCCTTCATGGTCAAAACCATACTTCAAGGTGGACCCGTTCAATGGGGGGACCAGCGTGAAGGATCTCGTCGCGCGAGCCCGGAATGACAGATTCGATCGGAAAGCGACCCGGTCATTCGAGTTAAACCTTGCTCTCCCATCCTGATCTTGTCACTGTTTGAAAATACATATTTGGGGGGAATATGGCGCGGCGTAAGTCAAAGAGCGGATTTCTTTCGGATTACACACTTGATGACCGTTACCTTCTGAAACCGGATCGAAAGCTAGGAAGGGCAGGAATCGATACTGCTCGTACTCGCGAAGGTTTGGAGGTGCTGATCAAGAGTTGGCCCAGGACAAAAGGCGCCGACGATCAAGATCTCGAAATGATCTGGCGGAGCGAAATCCGCCAACTCCAGCGCCTCTCGGCAATTCCGCGCGCGGATGAGCTATTCGTCCCCATGCTCACGAGCGGCCGAGACAACGACGGCTTTTTCCTCGTTCTGGATCCCGGTCAAGGTAGTCCGCTTGAAGTCCTGCTTAGCGCAGCAAACAAGCCGTCGCTCTTGGCACAGGCCCGCCAACCTCGCGCACGCCGCCTGTTATGGGCCAATATCCTTCGGCTCGTCAGCGGCGTGGAACTGCTGCATTCACAAGGGATAATTCACAGAAACATTGATCCCTGGTCGGTGGTCACGGCCTTGGGCGACGAACCGGATTTCTTGTTGACCGGCTTTGAATGGTCCATGCGCATCGTGGCCATCGATGCAAGCCACGGCAAGAGCATGAAAGCTCCACGCGAGGAGCGAACATATTCATTCGCGCGGGACTGGCGAGACCTGGCACATCTCATAGCGATCATTCTCGATATCCCTTTGGGGCCATTGAATGACCTGAGAACTATCGCCTCGCGAGTCGCCGATCACGTGCCGGCGACCGAAGTCAGGCTGCTCAGAGCCATGCTGGGTCTGGAACGCGTCGAACGCCTGGACGGCGACTACATCACCTCGCGAGTCCAAGCTATAATCGACGACATTGCTGCGGAGGTCGCCGGAAAAGACGCTGCGCTTTGCCTAGCAGTCAGGTTGGGCACGGGAAGCTCGTTGTCTGAAGCAATCAGGAAGGCCGCGGACGGTGAGATCGAGGTTTCCGACACTGTTCAACAGCTCCGCTTCATGCGGGATGATCTTGGAGACCAGACCCAGTTGATCGCCGTCAATGAGGGCACAGCACTGCGATATGTGCTCCTCGGAACGCGATTGACCTATCGTCTCCTACCCTATCGACGCCCAAACTCTTCTGACCCAGCCAATTGGGAGTTTGCATTCTGTGACAGGGTCGAACTCGATCCGCCCGCAAAATCTCAAATCGTGGGCGAGACGCTGATCCCGACTGAGGCGCTGGACATCGTCAAGAGCCAAGACGCGGGCCAATCTTTTCCGCGTAGGCGAGGAAAAGTTCAACATTGGGAAGACTACCTCAGCCGAATGAATCAACGGCTTTCCAAGAAAACTGATCTCGTCAGGATGCACCAGGCATTCGCACTCCTACTAATTGTGGAAATGGCCTATGCGACAGCCGACATTTTCCCCGTCGAGTTGGTGTCGAGAAAGACAGGAGAAACGGCGGATCAAAAAGTAATTCACATTGTGTCGCGGATAGACGGAGCGCGTGCCTCATTGTCGTCGCTCCTGGGTTTGGAACCCCCGGCGACCCGCTTGGGGAAGCTGTTGAGTTCGGAAACCCCCAATTCCGAAGACGGATGGATATTCTCGGAACCCGGGACTCTTGGCGACCGGAGTTCACCAGGATCGACATGGCGCTTTCTCGATTTCGAAGAACTCGATGACATCGAGTGCATGAAATTCGAAGGGCAGTCGCTGCCGACAATGCGCTCCTTTGGGTTCCTCATGCCCGCCGACATGGCGGGCCGCATTGCCCAATTCAAGCGTAGGCTTAAGGCATTAGCTGCTCTCAAGAACCACGGTGAACTACTTCGCATGTTCGCGGATCCGCGCCTGCGTATCGAGAACAGCCAGGACCCTCTTGACGAAACCTCTGATGCCTTCAAACGGCTCGATCAATCGAAGCAAAGTGCACTGCGCGAGATCCTGTCGACCATCCCGCTGTTTTTCTTGCAGGGACCTCCGGGAGTCGGGAAAACCTATCTGGTTGGCGATCTGGTAGACCGCAGAATGGCCGAGGATGCCACCGCAAGGCTTCTTCTCTCGGCACAAAGCAATTCAGCCATCGACCACCTCATGAGCGAGGTACAGAAAATATTCAGCTCCACCGACGGAGACAGCGGACCATTGATGGTGCGGGCAAGGGCGGCAGACGACGACGAGGCAGGCGATCTCGAAGTTGATGTTCAAGCCGACAAGCTGCTGCAAGACCTTGCTGATAGCTCGCTGATGAAGGAAGCCTCCCCCCGCCTTGTTGATAAGGTCAAGGCGCTTGTCGCTGCGCGCGCCGGACGCCAGAATAGCCGTAATGGCTCGGACGCAACAGGACGACGAGTGGCTGCGGAGCTGCGTGCATTTGAGGGGATGATCCTAAGGTCGGCAAACCTCGTATTTGCGACCACGAATTCCGCGGCCGTCGAGAGACTGATCGAGGAGCAAGGCCTGTTCGACTGGACAATTGTAGAGGAGGCCGGCAAAGCGACTGGTGGCGAGCTTCTGTCCCCCCTCCTGCTCTCACATCGTCGGCTCATGATCGGTGATCATCGTCAATTGCCCCCGTTCGATGTCGACAAGATGTCACGTCTCCTGTCATCGACCTCAGCTGTGCAGGATGTCGTCGGCCTGGTTGACAAGCTGATCTCGAGATACCTCAAAGACCCGAGCACTGACGAAACGTTCGATGAGGTCTCGAAGGCGGGGGACGATTTTGGACGAACTTGCGGCGAGGCCCTATCGCTACTGACTCTATTCGAGACCTTCGTGGAACGGGAGCTCTCTCGCCAGAAGCGTAAAGATTCCGGTCCGAGGATCGCGCGCCGTCTCAACGAGCAATACCGTATGCATCCGGCAATCGCGCGGATCGTCTCGAAGTGCTTCTACGAAGGAGAACTTGAGACCAACGCAAAGCAGGTCGCCAAGTTCGCGCGCACGCCCTCGCCCGTCGTCAGCACGAATTCCTCGGTGATTCCAGACAAGCCAATCGTCTTCATCGATATGCCCTATGCCCAGACCGAGGCTCCCGGAGGACGTGGTGGAGAAAGGACTCCACCTTATTCCAATCCGGAAGAGGCCAAAGCTGTCATTCGTGGATTGAGCCTTCTCAGTCCTTCTGATTCTAAAATCCGCCCATCGCTCGCAGTGCTCTCACCATACTGGCAGCAGGTCCGACGAATTGACCGAGAACTCGACCGCAACAAGGGAGGCACGCTGGCTAACCTGGCCGGATTTGTTCCGGCAATAAACGCGAATACCTATTGCGGAACCGTCGACTCTTTCCAAGGCGGCGAGGCCGACTGCATCGTGATCTCGATGGTGCGCAACAATCACCACGCGACACCAGCACGGGCACTCGGATTCCTGCGCGACAAGAGAAGAATGAACGTACTGCTCAGTCGCGCGAAGTGGCGCCTGATCATAGTGGGCAGTCTCGCCTTCTACGAGCATGTTGTTGCGGTCGCTAGCAAGCTGCCGGATCAAGACATTGGATTTCTGTCCGATTTCCTTGAAGCTCTCGAAAGTGAGAAGGCAGCGGGACATGCCGCAGTCGTCCCATGGACGACATTGAAGGGAGCCACGAAATGACGACCGTGCAGGTTATATTTCCGGTCCTGAAAGGCAGTCGGCGCTTCATCATTGAACGAGGCAGAAGGTGGAGCGTAATAGAGCACCTTCTTCTCGATGCGGTGTCGAGGGGTGCTGCGTCAGCCGCAGACCTGGCAAAGCAATCCAGCCTCCCACGCCGTGTAGTTGTCGAGGCCTTCATACGACTGATGCGCGCGGGCTGGGTGGAAATCACTGCAACATCACGCGGGCCGCTTTTCCAGATCACCGCCGCAGGCGCGTCCCTCGTCCATTACGAACAGCTGCCCTCAGCGACCGTGCGAGAGCCGCGCTGGAGAGGCTTCGCCATCGAACAGCTGTCAGGAAGCGTCTATCGCGGACGCGAGCTTGATCTCTATCACAAAAACCAGATTGATTCTCATGTCGGCGAGAATCCGGTGGTCTACCTCTCTGCGTCGGATGCCCATGACCTCGAAGATATGGGTGAGGTATTCACTACGATCGAAGGTGAAGACGAAATCATCATCGGTGTTGACCGCGGTTCTGAGAAATTGGCAGAGCGATATGCAGTCGTCACAGTCAAGGACGGTGAGATCGACGGATTACCCGGTCGCGCACCGGAAAAGCTGCGGAACGCGATATTGAAAGCGGCGAGTGAAATATCTGCGCGACTTGCGGAAAACGGTAAAACCTCGGCGCCAGCTACCGCGATAATGGAACCGGTTGAAGAAACGCCAGCGGCAACGCCAAGTGCTTACGACCCCACGGATTTAATAATCGATGGTGAGGATCACTGGCGATCACTCGACCGAATAATTTCGGGCGCATCAGAACGGGTCATCATTCACTCTACGTTCATCAGTGACGAAAGAGCGGCGGCAGTGCTGCCTTTGCTCCTGCGCGCAGCAGAACGTGGCGTAACAATCGACGTATTGTGGGGTCAAGACGATCTCGGCAGCTCAACACGATCATCACAGGTTGCTGCGGCGAAGATGCAGGCTGAGATAGATACGGCGGGCCGAACTGGCTCGGTCAGGGTACATCCCTTCTCGACTAATTCTCATGCCAAGATTGTGTTCGCTGACTCTCAGAAGGGCTGGAATGTGCTGGTTGGATCATGCAACTGGCTGGCATCCGACTACAAGAGCTTCGAAACGTCCTTTCGGCTTCGAGAGCCCATCTTGGTTGGCCAATTGATGAAGAGGCTAGCTGGTCTTTCCCAGGGCCGGCCAGGAGTTTGGAACAACTTCGCGATTGACCTTGCAGTGCTGGGAAGGAGGATCATGGACATGCCCTCGCCGAAGGGGCGGAAAGTGCCAATGCGGCTTCTATACGGGGCCGAACACGCGCGGCTCGTTCTCAAGGCCCGCGACGAAGCTACGCGCCGCATATTTGCGCTGAGTCATCGCATCGGGATCACCGCCGAGTCGCTGACACTGCTCCCTTCCTTGGCCGCCGTGAAAGAAAACGGGGTTGAGGCCTCGTTCTTCTATGGGCGTACAACGGGGCCGCTGTCCGGAGAAGCCGGAGCAGACCTTGTTAGAACATTCGCGAGATCCGGACTTAAGGTAAAGCCGATTCAAAGACCCAGAATTCATGCCAAGGTTCTGGGATGGGACGACGACCATCTCGCCATCTCTAGCTTGAATTGGTTGTCAGCGGACCCGTCCGAAGGCAAACCGTATAAAGAGATCGGCATCTTGGTGAATGCCCCGAAAATTGCAGACAACTTTATGGGCCATTTCGCACACGTCATGCCCCCGTGACATGACATGCTTGGGCGGCCCGCTCGCCGGGCTGACATGCGATGCCTATCGGATGATGTTCTCGCTCGACGAGCAGACGCTGAAGGATGGCGGCAACGCCATTCTGGAAAGCAAGGGTGATCGGGGGAATTGCTGTTTTCTGCGAGTGCTGGCCTTGCCGGTATCAGTTCCATAGCCCACTGCGAGTCACCTATGCCACTCGATCACTACGTCTCTCAGGTCCACTTGCGGAACTTCTACAACGACGATGAGCGCGGCCGGCTGGTTGCGGTTAAGAAGGATAACCTGAAGAAATTCTATCCTTGGTCGGAGGATGTCTGCCGCCTCGAGGAAGGGAGTACCAATCCGTATCTCACCGAACCCCGTGCGATCGAGGAGTTCCTGAAGGGCATCGAGCCGAACTATAACGAAGCGCTTGCCCGTGTGCGCGGCCGCGAGTTCGATACGAAAACGGTGTATGTGATCGCAGGGTTCGCAGCCTATGTCGCTTCCTGCTCGCCAGCGGCGATGCGCCAGCACGAGCCCCAGCTCACTGCCTCGGTGGAAGCGGCAGCGAAGATCCTTGAGGCGCAAGGCCTCATCCCACCGGCACCCGAGGCGCTTGGCGGCAAAGGCATCTCCGAACTGATCGAGGACGGCTCGATCAAGATCGCGATTGACGGCAAATATCCGCAAGCCATTGGAATTTCACAGATCAAGGGCAGGGTTCATATCTTCGGCAACGCACTCTGGGACGTGCTGACCGCGCACCCGGCTGATGGCGCGTTTTTCACCAGTGATTTCCCGGTCGCGTTCGGACCATCCTATCATCCGAATGTAATCAGCAAGACCGTGCCGCTGGCGCCTGATATCGCCATCTGCATCCACCCCCAGATCACTGAGCGCGGCAAGGACCTCGATTTCACGTTCCCCAATTTTCGCGCGAAGTTCCGCAGGTTGAACAGAGATCAGATCGTCGAACTGAATCGCAGGCTTGTGCGCTCTGCGGAACATATGGTCTTTTATCACCGCGACGCGGATTGGCTAGTGAAGTTCGTGAGGCGCAACCGCGACTATCGGGCGGATGCGGTGGTCACCAATATCCCGACGCCTAGCGGCGAGATGATCGTGTCCCGTCAGGCGATCGTCCCCTACGCGCGGCCAAGCCTTGATGCGTGATCTGGCCCTGCGACGCGGTCGGAGAGAGCAGCGTGCGTAACGATCTCAGCTTTGCCAACAGCTCGTCGAACGTGATGATGGAGATGCCCGCAAGAACGTTGCGGTACAACTCGAAAGAGCGTTTGCGGTCGTGATCGGCTGGCATCGTCCCGACAACGAGCACGCCTCGCATGCCGAAGGACTCCATACCCAGGCCGCGATTCGTGTCGCGCAATGTCGCAATCCGGCTTTGCAGGAGATTCAACTGGTCGAGCACCTGCGACACGCCGCCGGCGACCTCGGCCGAGGGACGGTACACCCCGCCGCGATATTCGCGCGTCGCGAGCAGGGGCGTATCCGGGGTCTTGATCTCGAGCACGGCGAGATTGTCGGTGAGATGGTTGGCGAGCAAGAAATCGGTGATCGTCTCGCCAGCGCCGCTGATCCGTTTGCCGCCGACATGCGCCTGCCCCTGAAGCAAGAGCACGGGCACGTTGAAGGCGAGGTCCAGGATGAACGGATTCACCTCGAAGAGTTTCTGCCACTGGGACTCGTTCGCATGGGCCAGCAGCTTTGCTTCGACATGCGCAATCAGCTCGTCGAGGGAGGCGAGCTCGATTGCATCATGCAGTTTCAGTACCGCGTCACGCTGTGTCTTGAGTGACGTGCGGACGGTTGCACTGGCAAGACCGATCACGGCGTCACGGTCACGATCGGAGAGTTTCGCATCCACGATAGTGGCTCCCACCAGCTCCGCGATGTCACCCGGTTCGCGGTCGATGACCTTCATCGGGAATTTCGCATCATCAATGCGGTGTAAGAGGTTGGTATAAGCGGATTGCTGCTTCTTCTTCACGCTGGATGCGCGTGCTTTCTCATCGAAGCGGTTAGCACTGCGCCGAAGCTCGTCGAACAGGTCATAGCCCATCTCGAAGGTACCACCGTCGTCAGACAGGGAGACTTCAAGCAACTTCTTATCGGTGAGCCGCAAACAGCGAACGCCGTCGATTTGGGCCAACGCACGGGGAATGAAATACAGGGTTCGATCGAGCCCCAGCCCGAAGTTAGGGTCTTTGATGAAGCCTGAAGGCATGCCTTCCGCGAGATAATTCGTGACGTCATCGAGCGTCTCGGGGAGGTAGTAGGCATCCTCTTCATCAAAATCGGTGCGCGCGTTTGTATAGAAACTTGCTGTTTCGTAGAGTTCGATCGACCTGATCGGATGATGCTTCGGCATCAGGAACTGCGCCGGCTTTGGCATCGTGTTGACCGGAAAGATTGTAGTGGTGTGGCTGCCCGCATCGAATCGCAGCAGCAGCACCTTAGCACTTGCGTCCCCCGAATGCTTTGCAGCGTCGAGCCGCACCTTCGACGGCGTAAAATAGACGTCCGCCCTGCCAGGAGTTCCTGTGTCTAAAGACAGGGTGCCTTTGTCATCGTCCCCGAAATTCCATCCGAACGTCGCCATGGTGCAAACAAGCAATGCATTGCGCAGTAACGCAAGTAGATTCGCGTATCGTCGAACCCATCCGCGGTTGAAATTTGTCTCCTATGTTCATATCAAAGGACATGCACAGATGGAGGTGAGGGATGGGCATGCGGTACAAGAATAAGCCGTTTAATGCGGGAGAATTTTCGAAGGACCTCATGTCGGCCGCCGTCGACGGCATCAAGGAGCAGCTGCAGGAGCGCTTCAGCGCTATCCGCCATCCGGAGACAGGAGAGTTCCCGTCGGTCATCGTCCATGGCGAGGCCATCGATGACCTGCGCCTCACCATTGAAGGCTCGCCGGCCCTGCTCGCCGTCGTCAAGGGACAGATGGATGAGAACGAGCTGGACGCTACCAGCTTCCAGCCGATCGTAAGCGGCCCGCCAAAGGCTTTCCTCAGTTATTCGTTCGATGATCGCGCGATCGCGGACAAAGTCGCGCGAGGGCTAATGGCGAGTGGCGTTGACACCTGGTGGGCCGAGTGGGAGATCGGCTCCGGGGACAGCCTGCGCCAGAAGATCGATGTCGGTCTCGGTAACTGCACGCATTTCATTGTGCTGCTTACCCCAAGCGCGATGAAGAAGCCCTGGGTGCGACAGGAAATGGACGCAGGGCTGGTGCGCCGTATCTCCGGTCAGGCGCGTTTCATCGCGCTCAGGCAGGATCTTGCCGCCAAGGATCTGCCGCCGCTGCTGTCAGGCATGCTCTCGCCGGAGCTCGATCCGTCCGACCTCGATCAGGGCGTGCGTGATCTCGTGAACGACATTCATGGAGTATCGCGCAAGCCGCCACTCGGACCGGCTCCCACGAGCGTCAGTTTGCCGGCGACGGGATATTCCAAGACCGCAACGGCGATCGCGAAGATCTTCGTCGAGGAGACGACGGACGCCATGTTCTCGCATCCCCCAAAAGGGGTCGATGAACTCGCCGCAGCGATCGAGGTATCCGAGAACGATGTCGATGATGCCCTTCATGAGCTTCGCGACTTCGTTACAGTGAGCTTCGGCCGCGTCTTCCCCAAGGCCGACCTGTTCGCGACCTTCGATAAGCATTTCATGCCATTCTCTCCGGAAGAGGATGCGCTTCGCATCGCAGCGGATCTTATCAACGACCCGGCCATGCCGCATGATACGGCGGAGGTCGCAGCGCGGTACGGCTGGGAGCCGAGGCGCATCAACCCTGCGCTTGCTTACCTGCTGGCTCGTAAGCTGATCGTCGACTACCAGGTGCTGGCAAGCAGCTACAACTGCATCCGTGTCGTTAAGACCGATGCGACGCGGCGGTTCGTGAAGAGCCGTAGCTGACCGAGCGGAAATCGCTGCAGTTAACCGGCGAACCGGATAGAATGCGGCCCGGAGGTCAATATGGGCAAAGTCAATATCGGCCTCAAACAGGCGCAACGCCTGGTGCAGCTATCACCAAAAGCCCGCTTTGCGTTCCTTGCGGAATTGAAGGACCGGCAGGAATCGATGCTCTGGGCCGAAGCAGGATATGAATGAAGTAGCTGTTTTGACCGCCAATTGCTGGGTGTGATTCTATCGGGTGCGGCTTCATGCGGTGCCGCCAGCATGGTTAACGGCGAAAAGCATCCCGCTACCACGTCCGCTTTAAGGCGCGAAGCTGCCATTGCCGCCAGAAGGGCAAACATGTCGCGCCGCTAGTCCGCGCATAATACGCATGTCATGCTCGACACACGGCAAACAGCCCTGCCGAGACCCGCGAGTCCCGAAAGGAGCGAACGCTCGCCTGTTCGATAAATCGGAACCGTCCGCCCTCTCCGCGCATTTCGATGGAGTATGGACAAGATGATTTCCAACAATGATCCGGGCGGATCACCGGCAGGCTGGAAAATCCAGCTCGGAGAGTCGCCAATAGTAGGTACCGCCATCCACAGCGGGACTAAGGTGGGTGACGCTTGCCGATCGCTCATGTCACTCTCTGATCCTGATCGGCTTAGAGAAGAGGATCCATTCACCGAGCGCTTCATCGCCGATTTTCCGACCCAAATTGTCGTTCATCGCTCCCGCTTCCAGGTCGACCTGAACCGCGCGCGTGAGGCTGCGGTTTATCTG
>NZ_JAAKZG010000030.1 GCF_011045115.1 Mesorhizobium zhangyense | reverse complement strand
GCAAGGGGGAGAGGAAGGGCGCCAGCCTTGCGGACGGCGTTTCCTCTCCCCCGTCGATCGGGGGAGAGGTGGCGCGCGAAGCGCGACGGAGTGGGGGTCGAATTCTACAGGCGATTACCCTGCCGTTTACGCGGAGAAGGAAGAAATCACCGCATCGCCTCGACCAACCCCTTATCCGGATAACACGTCGCAGCACGCCCATTCTTCGCCTGCCAGACGCCTATCGAGCGGCGCGTCTTGAAGCCGGGCAGGCCGTCGGCGCTGCCGACATCGTAGCCGGCCTTTTCAAGCCCGCGCTGCATGGCTGCCACATCCGAGCGGTAGAGCCCGCCGACCTTGCCCCAGGCACCGGAAAAACCCTTGTCGCCATGCGCGATGCGGTCGGCAGCGTGGCCGATGAACAGCGCATAGAGATCGCTCATATTGTATTCCTTGAGCACATAGAAATTCGGCGTGACGATAAAGGCCGGGCCGCTGCGACCCGCTGGCATCAGCAGGAAGCCTTCCGCCTTCAGCTCGTTGGCCGGAAACAGCTTGCCGCCGATGCGGGCAATGCCCATCGCCGTCCATTGCGATATTTTTTTCCCCTGGTCCGGCCCTTCGAGCGAACAGGTGACGCTGTCCGGCACCGTAACCTCGAAACCCCAGTCGCGGCCCTTCACCCAGCCATAGTTGACAAGGTAGTTGGCGATGGAGGCCAGCGTGTCGGGGACGGAGTTCCAGATGTCTGGATGGCCGTCGCCATCGAAATCGACAGCATGCTTGAGGAAAGACGTCGGCAGGAATTGCGGCTGGCCGAGCGCGCCGGCCCACGACGATTTCATCTGGCCGGGATCGGCAAGCCCGCGCTGGACGATCTCAAGGGCAGCCAGCACTTCCTTTCGGAACATCTCCTTGCGGGTCGCCATGAACGCCTTGGTGCCCAGAACCTCGAAGGCGTTGTAGGGGATTTTGGCCGTGCCGAAGCCCGACTCGCGGCCCCATATCGCCAGCACCACCTCGCCCGGCACGCCATAGCGCTTCTCGATCGCAGCCAGCGTCTTGGCATATTGCCCGGCGCGCGAGCGGCCACCGGCGGTGACGTTGCCGATCGGCGCGAAATAACTGCCCGGCGAGCCGAACTCGGCCTGATGCTGCTTCTGCGGCGTCTTCGGCTTGGTGCCCGGCATCACCAGATCGGGGAGCTTCAGATTGGGCGAAACACCGGCAAAGGCAGCGTCGAAGGTCTTTTGCGAGATGCCGCGGCTTTTGGCTTCCGGCCAGAGATCGGTTTTGAGCCACGCCTGGAACTGGTCGTCGATCTTGGCGGCGGAGGCGGGAAAGGCAGCAAAGGCTACGGCGAGGGAGAACAAGATCGCGGTGAGATATCTCATCATTGGTTCCTGCCCCAAATCCTGTCAAAACACCGTCCGTGATTTCAGCGCCGCAGCCAGCGTGCCCTCGTCGAGATAGTCGAGCTCGCCGCCCACCGGCACGCCATGCGCCAGCCGGGTGATCTTGACGCCGAAATCGGCGAGCTGGTCGGTGAGATAATGCGCCGTCGTCTGGCCCTCGACGGTGGCGTTGACGGCGATGATGATTTCCTTGATCTCGCCCTCGGAGACGCGGCTGACGAGCTGCTTGATGTTGAGCTGGTCCGGGCCGATGCCGTCGAGCGGAGAGAGCGTGCCGCCAAGCACATGATAGAGCGCGTTCATGGCGCCGGCGCGTTCCAGCGCCCAGAGATCGGCGACATCCTCGACCACGATCAGCGTTGCGCCATCGCGGCGCGGGTCGGTACAGATCGTGCAGGGATCGACGGTGTCGACATTGCCGCAATTGGAGCAGATGCGGACCTTGTCGACCGCCTCGCCCATGGCGTCGGCCAGTGGCACCAGCAGCTGCTCCTTCTTCTTGATGAGATGGAGCGCCGCCCGACGCGCCGAACGCGGCCCAAGCCCCGGCACCTTGGCCAGGAGCTGGATCAGGCGTTCGATTTCAGGGCCGGCGATTCGCTTGGACATGGAGATGGTTTAGCGCAAGTCCGGGCCGTCGAACCAGTGTTAAAGCTGTTCGAAAATTCGCTTGGCCGAGTCAGATGGCGTGGTTTTCGAGAACCGAAGCGGAGCGGACATTCGGGTCCGTGAGCATCGGAAGCGGAGAAAACCGCGTCAGGTGGCCGGCCAAGTAGAATTTGCGGGCGGCTTTAGAACGGCAACTTCATGCCGGGCGGAATCGGCAATCCTGCCGTCAGCGCCTTGGTCTTTTCCTGCATCACCGTCTCGACCTTGACCTTGGCATCGTTGTGGGCGGCGAGGATCAGGTCTTCGAGGATCTCGACATCGTCTTCCTTGAACAGCGACGGGTCGATCTTCAGCGACTTCATTTCGAACTTGCCCGAAATCGTCACATTTACCAGGCCGCCGCCGGACTGGCCGGTCGCCTCCAGCGTGGCGATTTCCTCCTGCATGGCCTGGAACTTGGCCTGCATTTCCTTCGCCTTGCCCATAAGGCCGAGAAGATCCTTCATGATCTCAATCCTTTGTTCGTCAGTTCTCGTCGTCGTCTTCGATCGGAGGCTCGGCCGGCATGTCGGCATCGGCTTCCGTATCCGGCGCATCGGGGATGCGCACGTCGATGATCTTGGCGCCCGGGAAGCGGGCGAGGATGGCGGCGACCGTCGGGTCGGCCTTGGCATCCGAGAAAGCGTTATCGCGCTTTTCCGTTTCCATCTCGGAAAGCGTCTGCCCGCCTTCCTCGCGCGACAGCGACACCATCCAGTGCCGGCCGGTCCAGGCCTTCAGCTTCACGGTCAGGTCGTTCAGCAGGGTCTTTGGCGCATCCGGCGTCAGGCTGACATCGAGCCGGCCAGGCTCGACCTTGACGAGACGCACGCAGCGCTTGACCTGCACCTTCAGCGCCATGTCGCGATTGGCGTCGCAAAGGTTTGCGACATCGGCCAGCGATTTGATCGGGACGGCGGGCGTTTCTTCCACAACAGGAGGCACGAAGGCTGCCGGGGCAGCTTCGGGTTCACTTGCCACCAGCCGCATCGTCTGGCCGCCGCCATTGCTAGACGGCATCCGCGCCTGCGAAACGGCACTTGCGCCATTGCCGGAGCCGGAAGGTGCCGAAGACGTGGACGGACGCGGCGCAGCACCATTGGAAGCTGTGCCATCGCCGAGCGATTTCAGCGCCTCGTCCAGTGTCGGCAGGTCGGCGGCGTGAGCAAGGCGGATCAGCACCATTTCGGCGGCACTGATTGGCCGGTTGGAGGACTGCACCTCGGGAATGCCCTTGAGCAGCATCTGCCAGGTGCGCGAAAGCACCCGCACGGACAGCGTCTGCGAAAATTCCAGCCCGCGCACGCGCTCGTCTTCGGAAAGCGAGGCATCGTCGGCTGCAGACGGCACGAAACGTAGCCGGGTGACCAGATGGTTGAATTCGGCGAGGTCGTTGAGCACGGCTACGGGATCGGCGCCGACATCATATTGCGCGCGCAGCTCGCCAATGGCCGAGGCCGCATCGCCCTTCATGACGTTCTCGAACAGATCGACGATCCGCGCCCTATCGGCCAGCCCCAGCATGGCGCGCACCGCTTCCGCGGTGACCTTTCCGGCACTGTGGGCGATAGCCTGGTCGAAGATCGATTGGGCATCGCGCATCGACCCTTCGGCGGCCCGCGCGATCATTGCCAATGCCTGATCCTCGGCCTCGACGCTTTCCAGCCCGGCGATACGGCCGAGATCGGCCTTGATCATCGACGCATCGATGCGGCGCAGGTCAAAACGCTGGCAGCGCGACAGCACCGTGATCGGAACTTTGCGGATTTCGGTGGTGGCGAAGATGAATTTCACATGCGGCGGTGGCTCTTCAAGCGTCTTGAGCAGGCCGTTGAAGGCCTGCGTGGAGAGCATGTGCACTTCGTCGATGATGTAGACCTTGTAGCGCGCCGAGACCGGGGCGTAGCGCACCTGCTCGATAATGTCGCGGATGTCGTCGATGCCGGTGTGCGAAGCGGCGTCCATCTCGATCACGTCAACATGGCGGCCTTCCATGATCGCCTGGCAGTGCTCGCCGGGAATGGTCAGATCGACCGAAGGTTGGTTCACCTCGGCGGTCTTGTAGTTGAGCGCGCGCGCCAGAATGCGCGCCGTCGTCGTCTTGCCGACACCACGAACGCCGGTCAGCATCCAGGCCTGCGCGATGCGGCCGGAGGAGAATGCGTTGGTCAGCGTGCGAACCATCGGCTCCTGGCCGATCAGCCCGGTGAAATCGTTGGGACGGTATTTGCGCGCGAGCACGCGGTAGGCGGCGGTCTTGCCTGATGGTTGGTTTCCGGCTTCGCTCATCCGCCTGGCTTGCTCCCTTGGCCGCTCGGGTGCGACCGATTCCTCGGACAGAGTTTCGCCCGCACGGCTTGACGCCGTCAATGTCGCGGAAGAAGGGCGAAGAAGGTGGGAGGCTGGAACATGACCCGTTCCGGGCTCGTTAGGGCTGCTTCCTTCCGGACCTGACCCGGTTGGCGAGTGGATCGTCCACCACCAACCTCCCGGCTCTCATATCGGCAATTGCGCGATTAATTGCAAGAGCGAAGGCAAAAGCACCCGCCAAAAGCTTTTACGGCTCATGAACCCCTTGCGGGCCGCCTGCCAGCACTCTAGCCTCCACGCAAAATTCGAGGAAACGCCAATGATGCCTGGCCTGAAGGCCGGATTTGAGCTGAACGCCCGACTGGAGGCGGACAGCGAGCCCCTGATGTGGCTCGGTCTGTGCGAGCTGCGCATCATGAATGACAGCCGCTGGCCTTGGCTTATCCTCGTGCCGCAACGCCCCGGCATCGAAGAAGTCCACGACCTGACGCCGCTCGACCAGGCGATGCTGACCTTCGAATGCAACACGGTGGCGCAGGCCCTCAAGAAGAGCACCGACTGCACCAAGATCAATACCGGCGCCCTGGGCAATATCGTGCGTCAGCTTCATGTCCACGTCATCGCGCGGTCCGAAGGTGACGCCGGCTGGCCCGGTCCCGTCTGGGGCTACGGCATGCGCGAACCCTATAAACGGTCCGACCTGCATGGTTTTTGCGAGAAGATACGGTCGGCATTACAGTAATCTTTTGAGCCATCATTCGGACCCTGCATGACTTTTCGTCTATTCGACGCGCCTGAGCGCGAAGCGAGCCAATTCGTCGGCTTTGCCGGCAACCTCATAGATCGCCAGTCGGAACACCGCAGCGACGATTCGGCCAGCAAGGCGCTGGCCGATCCGACCGCGCGGCTGATGCTGGTGCGCGACGGGCGGCTTTTCCTGAAACTGGCGGACGGCGCGTTCGACGGGTATTTCAGCACCGACGAAATCCCCGCCTTCAGCCCGGTGCTGGATCAGGCGATCCTGCTCGGCTTTTCGGAAGCCGGGCCGGTGCTGGCGGCCCCGGCCGGGCTGGACATCGAGCAACTTCCCGAGACGGTGAAAGCGATCGACTACCGCTCGATCAACATGCAAGGCCTCATCGACCCGTCGGCAGTGGGCGCCATGGCCCAGGCTGCCGCCCTGCTCGCCTGGCATTCGACGCACAAATTCTGCGGACGCTGCGGCCACGAGACCGAAATGCGCGCTGGCGGCTACAAGCGCCATTGCCCGAACTGCAATGCCGAGCATTTTCCGCGCACGGATCCGGTCGCCATCATGCTGACGGTGACGCCGGAAAAATGCCTGCTCGGGCGCAGCCGGCATTTCGCGCCCGGCATGTATTCGGCCCTCGCCGGCTTCATCGAGCCCGGCGAGACGATCGAAGCGGCGGTGCGGCGCGAGACGCTGGAAGAAGCCGGCATCAGGCTCGGCCGCGTCGTCTATCACGCAAGCCAGCCTTGGCCGTTTCCCTATTCGCTGATGATAGGCTGCTTCGGCGAGGCGCTCAACGAAGACATCCGCATCGATGCCGAGCTCGAGGACTGCCGCTGGTTTTCCCGCGATGAGGTCCGCGACATGCTGGCGGGCAACCATGCCGGCGGCGTGGTCGTGCCGCCGAAGTCCGCGATTGCGCATCACCTGATTAGGGCGTGGGCCGAGAGCTGAACCGACCGAACTTCCAGCCTATTTCGACACGGAATACCGGACGATGAGGCTGCCGTTCGAAAGCGGCCGCGATTCGGTAAGAGTGAGCTCGTGGCGAGCACCCTTCTTGAACAAAAGCGTGCCTGATCCAAGAAGCCGCGGCACGACGCACAACAGGATCTCGTCGACCAGCCCCTGCTCCAGCAGCGAATGGATGAGGTCGGCGCTGCCGAAGACGTAGAGATCACGCTCGGCGTCCGCTTTGAGCCTGGCGATCTCGCCGCCGATGTCGGAGGTCACCCGCGTGTTGTTCCAGTTCGATGATGTGAGCGTGCGCGACGCCACCAGCTTCGGCAAGGCGTTCATGAAGTCCTTGACGGGCCCTTCATCCGTCGTGGTCGTCCAGTAGTCGCGCATGCCCTCATAGGTCACGCGGCCGAATATCAGGGCCTCGGCGCTGCTCCCGAACTCCAGCGACATTTTCTCGAGCTCCGGCCCCCAGGCGGTGTTGTGGAAATCGAGATCCCACTTCTTGTCGCCCTCGAAATAGCCGTCCAGCGTGACGAGGTTCCAAACGATAAGCTTTGCCATTTTTCCATTCCTCCAAAACCGGTTGCAAAACCAAATCGGTTTTCTTTGTAGCAAACTGATAGTGGAATGCAACCGGTTTTTACACGCATCGAGCAGGGAATTGCGCCGGCAGATTACCTGACCAATGTCAGATAAATCTTGATCTTCGCAAATTACCTGACTAAAGTCAGGTAATGAGCAAATTGCAAGTCGACCAGATCCGCAGTTTCAACCGCACAGTGACGCGCCGCATCGGCGTGCTGGAAGACAGCTATCTGCGCCGCGGTCGCCCGCTCGGCGAAGCGCGGCTGCTTTTCGAGATCGGGCCGGAAGGTGCGGGGCTTGGTGCGCTCCGCTCCCGGCTGGGGCTGGATTCAGGCTATCTCAGCCGCATGCTGCGTTCGCTCGAAACGCACGGCCTCGCTTCCGTCGACAAGCTAGACGGCGACGCCCGCAGCCGCTTTGCCACGCTGACCGAAAAAGGCCGCGCTGAGCACGCGGCTTACGACGCCCTGTCGGACGATCTGGCCAATTCCATTCTCGAACCGCTTTCGCCGGCAGCGCAGGATCGGCTCGTTGCCGCGATGGCGGAGGTCGAGCGCCTGCTTACCGCCGCCGCCGTCACCATCGGCGAGGAAGATGCCAACAGCGCTGATGCCCAGCAATGCATGGCGCTGTATATCGAGGAGCTGGCAACGCGCTTCGAAGAAGGTTTCGACACCAGCAAGGGAAACAGCGTGAGCGGCAGCGAGTTCATCCGTCCACACGGCAGCTTCCTGATCGCCAGGCTGGACGGCAGCCCTGCCGGCTGCGGCGCGGTGCGCATGCTCGATGCCGCGACGGCGGAGATCAAGCGGATGTGGGTAGCGCCTTCCGCGCGCGGGCTCGGCGTTGCCGGCCGCATGCTCCATAAACTGGAGGAAATAGCCCGCGAGCTGGGCGCGCAAACGGTCTATCTCGACACCAACCGCGCGCTTAGGGAAGCGCAGTCGCTCTACAAGCGCGATGGCTATGCGGAAATCAAGCCGTACAACGACAATCCCTACGCCGATCATTGGTTCGCGAAGCGGCTGTAGATCATCGCCTTAGCAGGGCAATCGCGTACGGCACAGTCGACCCCCACTCCGTCGCGCTTCGCGCGCCACCTCTCCCCCTCAAAAGGGGAGAGGAAGGGGTGCCAGCCTTGCGGACGGCGTTTCCTCTCCCCCGTCGATCGGGGGAGAGGTGGCTCGGCGAAGCCGAGACGGAGTGGGGGTCGAATTCTTATGCGACAGCCCTCCGCTTTATGGGAAGGGGTTAGGGGCGGGCGGCCTTCCTATGCGATAGCCTAAGACGCCTTAAGCTCAGTCAATCGCATTCCAGCTCTGGCGCTCGTCATTCGCCGGGTAGACGCCAAGGATGCGGACTTCCTTGGAGAAGAAGCGCAACTCCTCGAGCGCGTTCTTAAGACCCTGGTCTTCCGGGTGGCCTTCGACGTCGGCGTAGAACTGCGTCGCGGTGAAGGCGCCGAGCTGGTAGCTCTCCAGCTTGGTCATGTTGATGCCGTTGGTGGCGAAGCCGCCCATGGCCTTGTAGAGCGCCGCCGGCACGTTGCGGACGCGGAAGACGAAGGTCGTCATCATCTTGGCATCGGGGCTCGGGCGCTCCACCCATTGCTTGTTCTTGGTCAGGACGACAAAGCGCGTGACGTTGCTGTCGGTGTCCTCGACATTCTCTTCCAGGATATCGAGGCCGTAGAGGCTGGACGCGAGGCGCGGCGCCAGAGCGCCCATCGTCCGGTCCTTCACCTCGGCCACCAGCTTGGCAGCACCTGCCGTGTCACCGGCGACCACCGGCTTCCAGCCATTCTTGCGGATGTATTTGCGGCACTGGCCGAGCGCGTGGATGTGGCTGTGGATCGTCTTGATCTCCTGCCGCTTCACGCCCGGCAGCACCATCAGCTGGAAATGGATCGGCAGAAAATATTCGCCGACGATGTGCAGCTTCGATTCGGGCAGCAGGTGGTGGATGTCGGCGACGCGACCGGCGATCGTGTTCTCGATCGGGATCATGGCGAGATCGGCCTTGCCGGTTTCGACCGCGTTGAACGCATCCTCGAAGGTCGGGCACGGCAACGGCTCCATGTCGGGATAGACGTTGCGGCAGGCGGTGTCGGAATTCGCGCCGGGCTCGCCCTGGAAGGAAATGCGGTTGGTCTTGTCGGGCATGGTCAGGCCTTGTCTTTATCTGGACAGAATTTCGCGGGCGCGTTCGAGGTCTTCCGGCGTGTCGACGCCCAGCGGCACCGTCGCCACGATCTCGGCATCGATGCGCATGCCGGCTTCCAGCGCGCGCAGCTGTTCAAGTTTCTCGCGCTTTTCCAGCGGCGACGGCCTGAGCTTGACGAAGCGCTCCAGTGCCGAGCGGCGATAGGCATAGAGCCCGATGTGATGGAAAAGCGCCCCCTCGCCCCAGGGCGCGGTGGCCCGGGTGAAATACAGCGCGCGCAGGCGATTTTCCGAAAGCGGCGAACCGACGATCTTGACCACGTTGGGGTTGGTCTTCTCGTCATCGCGGGTGATTTCGACGCCGAGCGTGGCGATATCGACCGCCGGGTTCTCAAAAGGGGCAAGGGCCGCGCGGATCGTTTTCGGGTCGATCGTCGGCAGGTCGCCCTGGACGTTGATGATGGTTTCAACCGCGCCGTCGGGATCAACCGTCGTCAGCGCCTCGAATATCCGGTCGGAGCCCGATTCGTGCTCGACGCGGGTCATGACGGCCTCGAAACCATGGGCGCGAACCACGTCCGCTACCTCTACCGTGTCGGTGGCAACCACCACGCGGCCCAGTCCGCTTTCCCTGGCGCGCTCGGCGACATGGACGATCATCGGGCGGCCGCAGATGTCGGCGAGCGGCTTGCCCGGCAGGCGCGTGGCGCGCATTCGCGCGGGAATCAGGATGAGTGGTGACATGGAAGCTACAAATCGATCCGAAAGGGCAGAGGTTAAAGTGGCAAAAGGTCTCACTGGCACCGCCCTTATAGGTGTTGCAACGGTCGAGCAAAAGACCTAGTTTCCGCCCAATTCTGCCGGTCCCGACCGGTGGGGACGCAATGCCGTCGGCAACCGGAAGCGACACTTCCGCTGGCAAGCCGGCCAAGGGAGACTGGGGCGAATGGACTCATTCGAATTCAACAAATTGATCGGCGGCCTCCTGGCTACCGTTTTCGTCGTCTTTTCGATCTCCCTCGCGTCCGATGCGATTTTCGCTTCGCCCGCGCCTGAAAAGCCCGGCTTCATCGTCGAAGCGGCCGAGGAAGCCCCTGCCGGCGGTGCCGCCGAAGCGCCGGCTGCCAAGCCGATCGCCGAATTGCTCGCAACCGCCGACGCCAAGGCCGGCGAAGCGGTGTTCAAGAAGTGCACGGCCTGCCATTCCGGCGAAAAGGGCGGCCCCAACAAGGTCGGCCCCGATCTCTGGGACCTCGTCGACCGCCCGGTTGGCGAACATGAGGGCTTTGCCTACTCGGCCGGCATGAAGGATTTTTCGAAGAACGGTGGCACCCACTGGACTTACGACAACCTCAACCACTTCCTCACCTCGCCCAAGGGCTTCGTGAAGGGTACGGCCATGGGCTTTGCCGGCATCAAGAAGGACGACGAACGCGCCAACCTGATCGCCTATCTGCGTACGCTGTCGGACAGCCCGAAGCCGCTGCCTGAAGCAGGCGCAGCCCCGGCTGAGGGTGCAGCTCCTGCCGCGCCGGCCGAAGGTGCCGCCCCTGCGGCTCCGGCTCCTGCGGCACCCGCGGAAGGCACGGCACCGGCTCCAGCACCGGCCGCTCCGGCGCAGTAACGAAATAATCATCGCACAATCATGAAAAAGCCGGGTTCAGCCCGGCTTTTTTGTTAGCGTTTTCGCATATGGTCGCGAATACTGGACAAACATGGTTTCCATTGCGGCGCCACGCCCTACACTGAAGACCTGACGGAAAGGATGACGATGAAGGCAGGATTGACGCGAACGATCGGCAAACTCGGGCTTCTACCGGCCCTGCTCGCGGCAAGTCTTCTTTCGGCATCGGCCGACGAATGGCGGACATCGTCCACGCTCGGTGACGACACCAAATACGGCAGCGAATTCAAGCACTACGACTACGTCAACCCGAACGCCCCCAAGGGCGGCACGCTGAACAGCATCGCGACGGGCACGTTCGACAGCTTCAACCCCTATATCGTGCAGGGATCGCCTGCGGCCGGCTTCGCCCCCTTCGGTGGCGGCCTGCTCTATGAAATGCTGATGGAGCAGTCGATCGACGAGCCCGGCGTCAGCCATGCGATGATCGCCGAGGCCTATAAATACCCGGACGACTATTCCTCGGCGACCTACCGGCTCGATCCGCGCGCCAAATGGCACGACGGCACGCCCATCACCGTCGAAGATGTCATCTGGTCGTTCAACACGCTGAAGGCCAACAGCCCGCAATACAGCCGCTATTACGTCAATGTGAAGGAGGCGGTCGCCATCTCGGATCGCGAGGTGGAATTCCGCTTCGACCAGAAAGGCAACCGCGAACTGCCCAAGATCATGGGCGACCTCGCCGTGCTGCCCAAGCATTGGTGGGAAGGCACGGACAAGAACGGCAAGAAGCGCGACATCACCAAGCCGACGCTGGAAGCACCGCTCGGCTCAGGCGCCTACAAGATCGAGAGCTTCAAGGCAGGCTCCGAAATCATCTGGAGCCGTGTTCCCGACCACTGGTCGGCCACTGTCGGCGTCAATGTCGGGCGCAACAATTTCGACCGCCGCCGCTACGTGTACTTCCTTGACGAAACCGCCGCATGGCAGGCCTTCACCAAGGGCGGCATCGAGGACATCGAGCGGGAAGCCAGCGCGCGCCGCTGGATGACCGTCTACAACTTCCCGGCGCTCAACGCCGGCGATGTCATCAAGCGGGAATTCAAGGCGACGGGCCTGCAGAACATGCAGGCTTTTGCGATGAACCTGCGCCGGCCACTGTTCCAGGACAGGCGCGTGCGCGAGGCGCTTACCTACGCCTTCGATTTCGAGACGATGAACCGTACCCAGTCCTTCGGCCTCAACGTTCGCACCAACAGCTACTTCATCGGCAGCGAGCTTGCCTCGAGCGGCTTGCCGCAGGGCAAGGAGTTGGAGATCCTCAACCAGTACAAGGACAAGCTGCCGCCGGAACTGTTTACACAGGAGTTCAAGCTGCCGGTCTATGAGACGCCGCAGTCCGAGCGCGAAAACCTGCGCAAAGCGATCGCGTTGTTTGCCGAAGCCGGCTGGAAGATCCAGAACGGCAAGATGACCAACGAGAAGGGCGAACCGTTTACCTTAGAAATCCTGGATTTCCGGCAGGGCGTGGAGCCGACGATCAACCCCTACATCGCCATGCTGCGCAAGATCGGCGTGACCGCCTCGCTGCGCATTGTCGACACCAGCCAGTACATAAACCGCGTCAACGATTTCGACTTCGACATGATAAGCACGGTTCTTGCGCAATCGAGTTCGCCGGGCAATGAGCAGCGCGACTATTGGAATTCGAAGGCAGCCAATGAGCCCGGCTCGCGAAACTATTCCGGCATCAAGGACCCGACCGTGGATGCTCTGGTGGAGCGGGTCATCTTTGCCACCGACCGCGAAGACCTCGTCGCCGCCACCCATGCGCTCGACCGGGTGCTGCTGTGGAACTACTACTACATGCCGCAGTTCAGCCGGCCGGATGTCTGGCTGGCCTATTGGAACAAATTCGGCGTCCCCGACAAGCAGCCTGACTATGTCGGTCCCGACATCGATTCCTGGTGGATCGATCCCGAGAAGGAAAAAGCGCTGGCCGCAAAATACAAGAGCGGAAATTGATGGCGGCAAGGCTCGCTCGACGAACATTTCTGGCCGGGGCCGCATCGGCCATTGCAGCGCCCCTGCTGCCCGGCCTTGCCTTCGCCGAAACGCCCACCGATACCAAGCTGCACGGGCTATCAGCCTTCGGCGACCTCAAATATCCGGCGGATTTTACCCATTTCGACTACGTCAACGCCGACGCGCCGAAGGGCGGCATCTTCAATTTCTCGCCGCCCAACTGGTTCTACAATCAGAGCCCGCTGACCTTCAACACGCTGAACTCGTTCACTGCCAAGGGCGACGCGCCGCCGCGCATGGAAATGTGCTTCGATTCACTCATGACCGGTGGCATGACCGGCGCGCTCGATGAGCCAGACGCCGTTTACGGGCTGCTCGCGGAGAGCGTGACCCTTTCGGACGACCGCAACACATTCGAATTCGCGCTGCGCCCCGAGGCGAAATTCCATGACGGCACCCCGCTGACGGCCGAGGACGTCGCCTTCACCTTCAACATCTACAAAGACAAGGGCCACCCCGACCTGCTTCTGCCGCTGGCCCAGATGACCGAAGCCGTCGCCGTCGATGCCCACACGCTGAGACTGAGCTTTAACGGCAAGCAATCCGCCCGCACGATCCTCAATGTGGCCGGCTTCCCAATCGTGTCGAAAGCCTATTTCGAGGCCAATTCCTTCGACAGCGCCAATATGAAGCCGCCGCTCGGCTCCGGGCCCTACAAGGTCGGCCGTGTCTCTCCCGGCCAGACCATCGAATTTGAGCGCGTTGCCGATTATTGGGGCCGCGACCTTCCGGTCAATCGCGGCCTCTACAATTTCGACCGCATCCGCATCGAGTTCTATCAGGACCGGCAGGCCGGCTTCGAAGCCTTCAAGAAGGGTGACGTGCTCTACCGGCAGGAATTCACCGCCCGCGTCTGGGCGACAGGCTACGATTTTCCCGCCCTCAACCAGGGCAAGGTGGTGAAGCGCGAGTTCCCGGCCGAAAAGCGGCCCTCCATGCAGGCCACCGCCATCAACCAGCGCCGCGAGCGCTTCCGCGACAGGCGCGTGCGGCTGGCGATCAACATGTGCTTCGACTTCGAATGGACGAAGCGCAACCTGTTTTACGGCTCCTACGATCGTTCGCAGTCCTGTTTCGAGAAGTCGGACTATCGTGCCGAGGGCATGCCTTCACCGGAAGAACTGGCGCTGCTGGAGCCGCTGCGCGGCAAGATACCGGACGAGGCCTTCGGCGAGGCCGTGGTTCTGCCGGTGTCCGACGGCTCGGGCCGCGACCGCAAGCTGCTGGGTGCTGCTTCAAAACTTCTGACCGAGGCCGGCTGGAAACGCTCGGGCCAATTCCTCGCCAACGACAAGGGCGAAAGCCTCAGCGTGGAACTTCTCGTCGATGACGAAGGCTGGATCAGGATCGCCTCGCCCTGGATCGAGAACATGAAGGCGATCGGCATCGATGCCTCGATTCGCAGCGTCGACTCGGCACAATATGGAGCGCGGCAGGCAGAATTCGATTTCGACCTGATCGTGATGGCGGTGTCCTTCGACGCCACGCCAACGCGTGAAAGCCTGGAAGGTATTTTCCATTCGCGCTCAGCCACCCTTCCCGGCTCACGCAATCTGCCCGGAACGGCCGATCCCGGCATCGATGCGCTGGTCGAGGCTGCCGGCACCGCGACCGACCGCGAAACGCTGACGACGGCATTGCGCGCACTCGACCGGGTCTTGCGCGCGCGGCAAGACTGGATTCCAAGTTGGTATCTGGCGAATCACCGGGCAGCCTTCTGGGACATGTTCGGCTACAAGGAGCCAAAACCCGATTTCGGCTTTCCGGTCGAAGCGATGTGGTGGTTTGACAAGGACAAGGCGGCAGCGATTGGCAAAGCCTAGGTTTATAGTTTTGGGAAGGGACTGCGCCCCTTCTAGTTCCTCGATGGGATTTGCCTGATGGGCGCCTATATCCTCCGGCGCATTCTGCTGATGATCCCGACGCTGCTCGGCATCATGGCGATCTCGTTTGCGGTGGTGCAGTTCGCGCCGGGTGGCCCGGTCGAGCAGGTGATTGCCAAGCTGACCGGACAGGGTGGCGATTCGAGCGATCGCATCTCCGGCGGCAGTGGCGCCGATGCCGGCGTCACCAATTTCGACGCCAGCGGCGTGACCTCTTCGAAATACCGCGGCGCTCAGGGGCTCGACCCCGAATTCATCGCCAAGCTCGAAAAGCAGTTCGGCTTCGACAAGCCGCCGCTCGAACGTTTCGGGCTGATGCTGTGGAACTACGCCCGCTTCGATTTCGGCCAGAGCTATTTCCGCGATATCGGCGTGCTCGACCTCATTCTCGAGAAAATGCCGGTGTCGATTTCGCTGGGGATATGGCTGACGCTCATCTCCTACCTGATCTCGATCCCGCTCGGCATCCGCAAGGCGGTCAAGGACGGCTCGACCTTCGACACCTGGACCAGCGGCATCATCATCATAGGCTACGCCATCCCAGCGTTCCTGTTCGCCATCCTGCTCATGGTTCTGTTTGCCGGCGGCTCCTTCTTCGACTGGTTCCCGCTGCGCGGCCTGACCTCGGACAACTGGGACCAGCTATCGTGGGGCGGCAAGATCCTCGATTATTTCTGGCACCTCGCCTTGCCGATGACGGCCATGGTGCTGTCGCAGTTCGCGGTGCTGACGCTGCTCACCAAGAACTCCTTCCTCGACGAGATCCGCAAGCAGTATGTCGTCACCGCTCGCGCCAAGGGCCTGACGGAACGCAGCGTGCTTTACGGCCACGTCTTCCGCAACGCCATGCTGATCGTCGTCGCCGGCTTTCCCGGTGCCTTCATCTCGGCCTTCTTCACCGGCTCGCTGCTGATCGAAAACATCTTCTCGCTCGATGGGCTCGGCCTGCTCGGCTACAAGTCGATCCTCGACCGCGACTACCCCGTGGTCTTCGCCAATCTCTACATCTTCTCGCTGATCGGCCTGTTCGTCAGCCTGCTTTCCGATCTCACCTATACATGGATCGACCCGCGCATCGATTTCGAGCGGAGGGACGTCTGATGGTCGTCGTCGAGGACGTCACCACCCGCCCGGTTTCAAAGCCGTGGCTGTCGCCGCTCAACCAGCGGCGCTGGGCGAATTTCAAGGCCAACCGCCGGGGCTACTGGTCGCTGTGGATTTTCCTGGTCCTGTTCGTGCTGTCGCTGTTTGCCGAATTCATCGCCAACGACCGGCCGATCCTTGCTTCCTACAAGGGCGAAATCCTGTTTCCGGCGGTGATCGACTATCCCGAGGAAAAGTTCGGCGGTTTCTACGCCGTCACCGACTACCGCGACCCGGTGATCAGCGACGAGATCACGTCGAACGGCTGGCTCATCTGGCCGCCGATCCGCTACCACTACCGCACGGTGAACAACGAAGTCCCTGAGGCCGCCCCCGCGAAACCTTCCTGGATGTACGACAAGCAGACGCGCTGCGCACGCTACCCGAAAGGGGTCGATGACGAGAACTGCAACATCGGCAACTGGAACTGGCTCGGCACCGACGACCAGGCCCGCGACGTGCTTTCGCGCTCCATCTACGGCTTCCGAATTTCGGTGCTGTTCGGCCTGATCCTCACCGCCGGCTCCGCCCTCATCGGCGTCTCGGCCGGCGCCATGCAGGGTTATTTCGGCGGCTGGACCGATCTTCTGTTCCAGCGCTTCATCGAGATCTGGTCCGCCATTCCGGTGCTATACCTGCTGCTGATCATCTCGGCGATCCTGCCGCCCGGCTTCTTTATTCTCCTCGGCATCATGCTGCTGTTTTCCTGGGTCGCCTTCGTCGGCGTGGTGCGGGCCGAGTTCCTTCGCGCCCGCAACTTCGAATATGTGAATGCGGCCCGCGCGCTCGGCGTGCCCAACCGCACCATCATGTTCCGCCACCTGCTCCCCAACGCCATGGTTGCGACGCTGACCTTCCTGCCCTTCATCCTCAACGGCTCGATCTCGACGCTGACCTCGCTCGACTTCCTCGGCTTCGGCCTGCCACCCGGCTCGGCCTCGCTCGGCGAGCTGCTCAAGCAAGGCCAGCGCAACCTCAACGCGCCCTGGCTGGCGCTGTCGGGCTTCGTCGTGATTTCGCTGATGCTGTCGCTGCTGATCTTCATCGGCGAAGCCACCCGCGACGCCTTCGACCCGAGGAAGACGTTCAAATGAGCGAACAGCCCCTCCTTTCCGTACGCGATCTTTCCGTCGCCTTCACCCAAGGCGGCAAGACGCAGACCGCCGTCGACCGTATTTCCTTCGACATCGCCAAGGGCGAGACGGTGGCGCTGGTCGGCGAGTCCGGTTCGGGCAAGTCGGTCTCGGCGCTATCGGTTCTGAAGCTGCTGCCCTACCCGGCCGCCAGCCACCCATCCGGGCACATAATGTTCGACGGCGCCGACCTGCTCGCGCTCGGCGAGAAGGATTTGCGGCGCGTGCGCGGCAACAAGATCACCATGATCTTCCAGGAGCCGATGACCTCGCTCAATCCGCTGCACACGATTTCGCAGCAGATCATCGAAATCCTCAAGCTGCATCGCGGCATGGCCGACAAGGCGGCGCGTGTCCGCACGCTGGAACTGCTCAACGAGGTCGGCATACGCGACCCGCAAAAGCGCCTCGACGCCTATCCGCACCAGCTTTCCGGCGGCCAGCGCCAGCGCGTCATGATCGCCATGGCGCTCGCCAACGAGCCGCAGCTCCTGATCGCCGATGAGCCGACGACCGCGCTCGACGTTACCGTGCAGGCGCAGATCCTCGAGCTTCTCGACGGCCTCAAGAAGAAGAACGGCATGTCGATGCTGTTCATCACCCACGACCTCGGCATCGTGCGCAAGGTCGCCGACCGCGTCTGCGTCATGACCAAGGGCAAGATCGTCGAGACCGGCCCGACCAAGGAAATCTTTTCCAATCCGCAGCACGAATACACCCGCCATCTTCTGGCAGCCGAGCCGAAGGGCAAGCCGCCGCTGGCCGACGACACGGCCAAGACGGTCATGTCGGGCCGGGACATCAAAGTGTGGTTCCCCATCAAGGAAGGCTTTTTCCGCAAGACGGTCGATCACGTGAAGGCGGTCGACGGCATCGATGTCACCGTGCGTGCCGGCCAGACGCTCGGCGTCGTCGGCGAATCCGGCTCGGGCAAGACGACGCTCGGCCTGGCGCTCGCCCGCATGATCTCGTCCAGCGGCAAGATCAATTTCAACGGCCGAGACATCAACCAGCTCTCCTTCAACGACATGCGCCCGCTGCGGCGCGAATTGCAGATCGTCTTCCAGGACCCGTTCGGTTCGCTCAGCCCGCGCATGTCGGTCTCCGACATCATCGAGGAAGGGCTGAAAATCCACGAACCGAAGCTCTCCGACGCCGAGCGCGACAAGCGCGTGGTCGACGTTCTCAACGAAGTCGGCCTCGATCCCGAAACGCGCTTCCGCTACCCGCACGAGTTTTCCGGCGGCCAGCGCCAGCGCATCGCCATTGCGCGGGCCATGGTGCTGAAGCCGCGTTTCGTCATGCTGGATGAGCCGACATCGGCGCTCGACATGAGCGTGCAGGCGCAGGTCGTGGATCTGCTGCGCGAGCTGCAGGCCAAGCACGACCTCGCCTATCTCTTCATCAGCCACGATTTGAAGGTCATCCGGGCGCTCGCCAACGACGTCATCGTCATGCGCAACGGCCAGATCGTGGAATCCGGCCCCTCGCGCCAGATTTTCGAACAGCCGCAGTCGGATTATACTCGCGCCCTGATGGCGGCCGCGTTCAAGATCGAGACGGCGCCGGTCGGCATCGTCAGCGAATAAACAAACAAAGAAAAGACAACAGAACAGGGAAACGTCTGGCATGGAGAAGGGCCGCATCCTGCTTTCGGTCACGGGGTTCAACCCGCAACGGTGGCATGAGCTTTTGTCGGCGAGCCGCGAGGTGGTGCTGAAACCGGATGGGCCGGAAGACCCGTCCATCACCTATGCGGTGGTGTGGAAGCAGCCGGCCAACATCCTGGCGAAACTGCCCAATCTGCGCGCGGTCTTCTCCATCGGCGCCGGCGTCGATCACCTCTTCAACGATCCCGGCCTGCCCGATGTGCCGATCGTGCGCGTCGTGGCCGACAATCTCACCCAGCATATGGTCGAATATATCGTGTGGCGGGTCATGGATCATCACCGCCAGGGCGCGCTTTTCCGCAACCAGCAGCAGAAGAAGATCTGGCACGAGCCGCCGCAGCGGCTGGCGCGCGACATTTCGGTCGGCATCATGGGCCTGGGCGAACTCGGGCGCGCGGCGGCAAGCGTCCTGCTCGGGCTTGGCTTCCGCGTCAATGGCTGGGGCCGCACCGACCGCCCGATGGCGGGCGTCGAAACCTATCACGGCGATGCCGGGCTGGTGCCCTTCCTCAACGCCACCGATATCCTGGTCGTGCTGTTGCCGCTGACGCCGGCGACCAAGGGCATCATCGACTACGGCGTGCTGCGCCAGCTGCGGCGGCGCAACGGGCTCGGCGGCGCGGTGCTGATCAATGCCGGGCGCGGGCGGCTGCAGAAGGACGCCGATATCGTCCGCGCACTGGAAGACGGAACGCTGAAGGAAGCCAGCCTCGATGTCTTCGAGGTCGAGCCGCTGCCCAAGACCAGCCCGCTCTGGTCGCATCCCAAGGTGTTCGTGACCCCGCATTCCGGTGCCACCTCCGACCCCGCCCATCTTGCAGCGCCGATGCTGGCGCAGATGGACGCCTTCGAGCGCGGCGAACCGTTGCAGAACGTGGTGAACCGCGAGGCGGGGTATTAGGCGATACGTGAAACGCTACTGTGAGCCCGAAAGCTGCGCTTCGATGGCGGCCTTGTCGATGATCGACCATACGTTCTCGATGCGGCTTTCCCGAAACTCATAGAACACGTTTTCGGCAAACGAGACCTTCTTCCCGTTTACCGGGAGACCGAACAGGATGCCTGTCGGCGTGCAGTCGAACTGCAGGCGGCTTGCTATGTGAGGCGGCTGCGAAATCAGCATCTTGATGTCGAAATAGAGATCCGGAATCGCCCGAAAATCCCCCTCCAGCATCTCGCGATAGCCCGCCAGCCCGATCCGCTCGCCATTGTAATGGGCGTCCTCATGAACGAACTGCCCCAGATTCGCCCAGTCCTGCTTGTTCAGGCAGGCAATGTAGCCGCGGTAGATGTCGGAGAGGTCGGGTTTCGTCATGGGAGTGCGCCTTTCTTCGAGCTTCCCGATGCACGGTAGGCGAGGACACCACAACCACGCAAAGCATTATGTGGCCCGGTCCTGGCATCAAGGCGTTCTGCACCGCTGAAGGCTCTCCGCCGTTCCGGCATGGATCCCGGGTCTCCGCATCTCGCTTCGCTCCATGCTCTGCCCGGGATGACGAAGGAGAGGTCCGCGCTTCGAAGTTCAACTTTGGCGATTAGCGGTAACAACCATGAAGTCGTCATCCCGGAAACCGGAGCGAAGCGGAGGTTATCCGGGATCTATTGGCCGCAACATCTTCAAGCACGGCCCGGTCCTGGTGTAGGCGTGTTCTGCAACGCTGAAGCTCTTCTTGGTTCCGGCATGGATCCCGGGTCTGCGCATCCGCTTCGCGTATGCTCCGCCCGGGATGACGAACTGCATGTTTGGCTCTCGCTAATCGTCAGCGCTGGCGCAGCAGTCACGTCTCTGGTCTTATAGAGCGTTTGTGATTAGCGGCAGCACCCCTCCCTTCGTCATCCCGGGCGGAGCATGAGCGAAGCGCATGCGGAGACCCGGGATCCATGCCGGAACATCGGTGGAGGCTACAGCGGTGCAGAACTTCCAACGTTGAAAGTGGGGAAAGATTTTCACCCAATTTCCCCACAACCCACTGTTTTCCCTCACCCCACACATTTTTTCACGCCCGATCTATCCACACCCCAAGATGCCGCCCGCATAATCCTCC
>NZ_JAAKZG010000003.1 GCF_011045115.1 Mesorhizobium zhangyense | reverse complement strand
AGGCAGAAGATGCTCCGTCGGGATCCCGATCTTGCCGCCGATCTCCTGGATAACCTTCTTCTTCGCACCACGCGCTATCTCGATGTCGCTCTTTACGTCGGCCATGAACTGTTCCCTCGGGTTTGATCTGGATTGCCGGGGCTTGGTCGCCCGGCGTTTTGTCGCGTGCATAGAAGCCCGAGAGGGAAGGGGTGCGCCGTCTCAAAACAGCCGCGCAATACACGGATTGCGACAGGCTGAAGCGGTCGTCGGCGAATGATGAAATCGCGAAGGTTCAGGCCGTCGCGATGCTCATTCCCGGTTGCCAGCTATTTCCCCGCTCGACCTATTACCGGTCGAGCACCTGGCGGATTTCGACGATCTGGGAGCGGGCGCGCAGCAGGTTGAAGCCCATCGTCGCCAGATGCGACGGGAAGATGAAGCTGGACTCGTTGCCGTTGGAGATGATCCAGGGCTGCATGTTGAGCGCGTCGCGCATCTGGGTCTGCATGGTGTCCCACAGCGTGGTGATGTTGCGCTCGCGGATGACCGCCGAGAAATCCGTGCGGGTCGCGTGCAGCATCCCGTAATAGGCGTAGAGCTGGCCGTAGGCGAACCAGAAGCGGTCGTCGGCGCGCGGATCGAACCAGCCCGCGTCGGAGGCCTCGAGCTGGCTGCGCAGAATATCGGAAGTGGAGCCGATGTCGCCGGAAATGCGGTCGAGAAACTGGAGCAAATTATCGGCGCGCGCGTCGAATGTCGCCTCGCATTTCTCCAGGCTGCCATTGAAGGTGCGAAGCTTTGTGATCGCCTCGCGATAGACGCTTGGTGTCGGGCGGGTCGGGCCGCGCAGGCCGACATACCAGGCGTCCTCGTCCCAGGCGAGCGCGGTGCGGGCGTCCTGCAGGTTCTGGTCTATGCGCGAGGTGCCGCGTGCACGGCCAAGAGCATCGACCAGCTCCGTCGTGGTGCGGCGCAGAACCTGATTGATGCCGAGCTGGAAGGCGGCCTTGTTGTCGAAGAAGGGCGTGTTGCGCCACGGCACGCCGAAGAAGCCCATCTTCGAGGCAAGCATGGAGGAAATCCACGCGTTCCTGTTGACGTTGAAGTCGATGAGATCGGCCGAAACGGCGGCAATCTCGGAACGCTTGCAGGTTTGAGGCGTGGTCTGCGCGGTCGTCGTGCCGCTCGCGCCGCCTGTCGCGGGCTGCTCGGTCTGAGCGGTACCAGTGCTATCCGCCGCAATCGGATCGCCGGCAACGGCGTTCGTCGCCTTGGCGGTGGTGGAAGTCGCCGCTATCCGGGTCGGGTAGTCGGGATCAAAACCGTTCCAGACCTGGGTGACGTAGAAGAAATAGCCGTAGAGGAAGACGAAGCCAACCAGGATCAGCCCGAGCACGGCCCGTAGAATGAGGCCGCGATTGCCATACCAGCGGCCGGCCCACATAAAGGGCCACAACAGGATGCCGATGAGCAGGCCGATGCCGCGGCCGATCCATTGGAAGACCCAGGTGAAGAAGTTCACGATCGGATCAAGCATCTGGTCCCCCTCGTAGCTGCGAAGCACTGGTGCCGAACGGACGCCGCATCACGCCTTGTCCGACAGGCCGTAAAGGCGCGCGCGAAACGCATCCTTGTCTTTCAGATATGTGGTTTTCAACAGGTCCACAACATGGGATCGCCATGGCGCGGTGAAGCTCTCGTAATCCTTGTAGAAGCCCTGCTTGTTGAAAACATAGCGCGAGATGAAATCGGCCGGCACGAAATCCGAGATCAGACGGTTGGTCAGCCAGGCGTCGGGGTGGTCCGGCTTGGCACGCACCACCAGGAAACGGTGCAGCGGATCGACGTCATCGAGCTTGAGCTGGCCGAATTGCGCGATCTGGCGCTTGGCGGCGTTGAGGAAGGGAAAAGTGCCGTCGCGGTTGATCAGGTCGGCATGGCCGTGAATCCATGTCTGGAGCCAGACCTTGTCGGCATTGGCGAGGCTGCGCTCGGGCTCGGACTGGCGGATAAGCGAAAGGATCGCCATTTCGGCGCGGTGTTCGAGATAGTTCGACGCCTCTATCCATGAGGCACGGGGCAGTTCGAGGCGGCCCGTCGAGGCGAGGAAACGGAAGACGCGGTCGGCGTCGTCGATCGAGAGATAGCTAACCTGCCACGGCCGCGAGCGGCGGAAGCCGGGGGCCGACGGGTCGCTGATGACGGTCGTCATGTCGCGGTCGACAAAGACGTAGAGCCCGCCGAAATGGCTGGTCCAATAGGCGTTGTGGCGGAAAATGACCTGGTCCGGCACCAGCGCGTTTTCGCGGATGTCACCGGTGACCTTGGCCAGCTCCACCATGCGCTCCAGCATGGCGCTGTCGCGCCATGCATCAGGCTCCTGCTTCAGCCTGTCGACCAGCGTGCCGAGTTCGGCCGCCTTGCCGAGCACGTCCTCGCCCGACAGGACGCGGAACTCGACCTGGTTGATGGACAGCAGGTCTTCGATGTCCTCGACCTTGGATACCGAATCCTCGATCTCGCCGTAGATGACGTCCTTGATCGTCAGCGCGTCGATGGCGCGGGAGTTCTTGGTGAAGAACTCGTAGAGCAGCTGCGAGGTGTTGGAGAAGGCGGTGTGGACGACTGGCAGGTCAGCCTGTGCCGGGGTGAGGATGATGAAACGGCGGTTGACCTCGTTGGGGTCGAGATAGAGCCGGTCATCTAGTTCCTCGGCGATCTGTGGGGAAAAGCCCGAGCGGTCGATCTCGAAGGATTTCAGCTTCGTCGGCTTCAGCCCGAACGCCTTCAGCGCCTTGTTGTAGCGCTCGATGAGATGCGGCTCTTCGACCGGCAGCAGGCGGCCATAGATGAGATCGTTGTCGCGGAGGAGGTCCATTAGAATTGTCCCTCACTCTTTTCCTGCAAAGACGGGGAGAGGTAGATCGCAAACGATGACGTCCCCCTCTCCCCGTCCTTCACGGGGAGAGGGTAAGGGTGAGGGGCAACGAGACGGCTCAAGAGAGGATCTCCCGGTAGGTCGATGCTGCTATAAATCGCAAATCCTGGGCCTCGACGGGATCCAGCCGGCGCTCAAGGGCGGCTATGATCGTGTCAATCACAGCATCTCGCTCAGTCAGTGCATCCGTGTTCCAGAACCGCAAGACGGACCATCCTTCAGCAATCATGAACTGATCGCGTCGCCGATCATATTCGTTGTCTAGATGCTGGCTGCCATCGAGTTCAACCACCAACCGCCCTTCGCGGCAGGCAAAGTCGGCGAAATATGGTCCGATCGGAAGCTGTCGCGTAAACTTGGCACCGTTCGCCTGTCGACCCTTCAGGTCTGACCACAATGCGCGTTCGGCATCATTGTCTGCCTTGCGCAGGGATCGTGCTCGGTTGGTTCGCGATGACTCCGGTCCGCGCATCAAGAGGCCCCTCACCCTTACCCTCTCCCCGTGAATGACGGGGAGAGGGGGGCGTCAGCGTTGGAGCTTAGTCCTTCTCCCTGCATCCGAAGAGAAGGTGCCGGCAGGCGGAGCAGGGGCAAAGATTCCTCACCCATTCCACGCCCCCTTCGCCTTTAGTCCCTCGATCTCGCGGATTGCCCGCTCGCGCAGTCTTGTGTCGCGGATCATTTTTTCGACGGCGGCGTCGTCGGACCGGTCGGAGTAGCGGAATTCGGAGTCGGCGTAGCGGTTGATCTCCTGCATGACCATCTCCATCGAGAACGGTCCGCGCAGTTCCTCGATCATGGCTTTTTTGTCGTCGTAGCTCTTGTGCATGAAGGCTTCGGGCTTCTCGAACCACTCGTCCGGAAGCTCGATGTCCATTGCGCGCATCTTGATAGCGTCGGTGACGTTCTTGACGGCGCGGCCGGTGAAGCGGGGCTCGGCTTCCTTGATCTGGTGCAGATAGGTGCCGACATCGGCCATGGTCTTGGGCTCGCCGTTCTCCTTCATGAAGCGGTCGTAGACTTTTACCAGCCCGTCCTCATGCGGCTTGGAATAGCCTTCATAGGCGTTTTCGACGGCGCGCTGGATTTCCTGTGCGGCGTAGAGATCATGCTCACCGAGGGGGATCTTGTGGTTCTTGCCGGCGAGAAGGACGAAAATGTCGATATAGTCGTCGCGGCTCTGCGGGCCGTCGACCAGCCAGCGGGCACCGGCGCGCTGGCGCAGCGCGTCGTCGACATTTTCGGGATAGTTGGAAAACATGCCGAAGGAGCAATTGCCGCGAATGACGGTGGAGGCACCCGAAAAGGCTTCCATCAGCACGCCGGTGATTTCCTGCTGGCCGGCTGAGGCGCGGTCGTCGGAGCGCTTGGCGGCGACCTGGTCGATATCGTCGACCGTGCCGAAGCCGATGGCGCGGGGGTTCAGCACGTTGGTGATGAACTGCTTGCAGTTCTGGCCGGACTTGCCCTGATAGGACGAGATCTGGTCGACACCGAAATTCTCGTAGACGAACTGGTAGCCGGCGGTCTGGCAATAGCCGTGGAGCAGGCCGGCGATCATCTGGATCAGCGTCGTCTTGCCGGTGCCGGGCGAGCCGTCGCCGATGAAGGTGAAGAGGAAGCCGCCGAGCTCGACGAAGGGGTTGAGCTCGCGGTCGAAATCATAGGCCATCAGCATCTTGGCGAGCTTGACCGACTGGTATTTGGCGATGTGGTTGCCGACGACCTCGTCCGGCTTCTTGAAGGTCATCACCAGCGGCTTCGATTTCTTGCCCGGGGCAACGTCGAAGCCGTCAATTGTGAAATCGTCGGCGTCGATGCGGATATGCGCGTTCTCGAAGGTGCCGAGACCGTCGAAACGGCCCTTTCGAGTCAGCAGGCCATCGATCGCCGTGCGGGCAAAGGCGCGGGCGCGCGTCATCAGGTCGGCGTCGTCCTTGGCGCCGGAAATGGCCCGGTCGAGGCCGGCGATCAGCGCTTTCAGTGCGTCCTGCGCGGTGTCGAACAGGAAGTCCGGCTCGGCGATGTCGTTGGGGGCCTCGCCGTCGGCATCGATGGTCTGGAGCAGGTAGGAGGCCAGCGTGAAGGCCGAGACATAGGCCGAGGCCGTCAGCAGCTTCTTGAAATGCGTGGCCTCGTCGCCTTCCAGCGGCGCGCGGGCGTTTTTCGCCTGCAGGCTTTCGAGGTCGCCGCCGCGGGCGAAGACGTCTGCGACGGCCAGCGCGATGGCAAGCCCGCGCCGCGCGCGATAAAGCAGTGTGTGCTGCGAGATGCTCATGAGCTGATCGTCGGGGCGGATCGCGCCGACAGTTTTGGCAAGCTCGATCTCACGGGTTTTGCGCACGGAGCCGGTGGAAACGGTCGAGACGAAGCGGCGATTGGTGCCGGCAAGTGCGGTGCCCGACTGGCCGGACGAATCCTCCAGCACGACGATGCGCGTGATGAAGCTGTGCGCGGTGGCGCGGTGCTTTTCGATATCGGCTTCGGGAATGGTGGTCAGGCCGGTGTCCATACTACGCGCCTCGCTTATTTTGCGGAAGGTTGGCGCTGCCCCTCACCCTTACCCTCTCCCCGTAAGAACGGGGAGAGGGGGGCATCAACGTTGGAGCTTCGTTCGTCTCCCTAAAAAAATTGTAGGAAGGAGATTGGCCGCAACGCCGACGCCCCCCTCTCCCCGTTCTTACGGGGAGAGGGTAAGGGTGAGGGGCTGCACTAACTTCCGACAAGTTCACGCTAAACATCTGAAATCACCTGTCCGTTCGACAGGATATGCACCTTGTAGCCGCCAAAAATCTTTTCCGTCTCGCCGGCGGCATAGAGCGCCTGATAGGCTTCGTGCGGGATCAGCGCGTGTTTCTCGTAGTCGCTGACGCCCTGGCGGGCGGCTTCGAGGTCGTCGGTGTTGATGAAGAATTCCTGCGTCGCCTTCTCGCTCGACCATAGGCCGCGACGGCCGGGCTTTTCGCCTTTCGAATAGACCTCCTGGATGGTCCAGGTCAGCAGCCAGGCGTTTTCCGGCTTGCGCACCTTGGAAAGCACTTCGGCAACGGACGAATTGTGCTCGGTGATGCCGGCCGAATAGAACGGACCGAGCACGACGCGCCGCAATTGCTTGGGGTGCAGTGTCTCGAAATCCTTGTCGAGATTGTTGGCGATGGTTGCCGGCGACAGCGTGTAGGCGGAGTTCTTCTCAGTGAAATCGTCGAAGCGGTGGGCGAGCTCGGGGTTGAGCAGGCCGTCGACGGGAAGCGGAATCTTCACCTTTTCGTTGAGCTTGCCGTCGCTGGTGACAAGCTGCCTGACCATGCCGTCGGAAGAGTCTTCCACCGTCGCCATGTAGATAAGCGGCAGGTTGGCGCTGCCGTCGAACGACGCCCAATGGACGAGGTAATAGGGCCGTCCGGTCTTGGGATTGACCGAGACCTTGGCAGTCTGGGCCAGAAGAAACGGCCCGAAGACAGCGCCGTCCTCGACATCTTCCAGATAGAGCCGCTCGGCCATGGAGCGCTGGAGGGCCTGCGGAAATGCCTTGTGGCGCAGGATGAAGTCGGCCATCTCGCCGCGCAGTTCTTTGGGCGAGGGGATGGCGGCGAGGCGCTCGGTGGCCGTGCGGCGGTCGTTTTCCAGTTCGAGCACGTTCTGGAAGACCGGAAAGCCGCTTTCGGCGCGCGAGATCTTGAAGGTCTCCATGAAGCCGAGGCGATTACGCCAGCAGGAGAACGACTTCTCCAGCCGCGCTATGTATTCGGCCACGACTTTCGCGACGATGCCATGCCGGTAGAGCGGTGAGCGATCGTCGCGCATGAAGATTTCGAGGCCGCTGAGGGCGGCGCGAATGGCATCGAAATAGCGGGTTGCAGCGTCGGTTTCGGCGCTCATGCGGGTATGCCGGGCCTAGGTCCGCACATAGTCCGAGGCGTTGTGCTTTTTCAGCACTTCCTCGAAGCGGCGGGCGAAGGCGTCGTCGGCGAGCTTCTTGCGGCGCTGGATGTCCGAGGTCGCGACCATGTTCTTCTCGTGCATTTCGAGGAGGTCGCCGATGTGCTTCTGCGCGGCGGCGCCGATGCCGGCCATGGTTTCCTCGGCGGTGTTGTCGACCTGGCTGCCCAGCGTGTTGATCTTGTGGGCGACATCCTGCTGCGCGGCGGTCTTCAATGAGTCCTCAAGCGCCTTGTAGAGAACGATGCGCTGTTCGGTGTCGATGGTCAGCTTGTTGATCAGCGTGTTCTGCGCCGCGATCTGGTTGTTGAGCGAATCGACGAAGGTCTGGAACATCGAGGTGTAGCGTTCCAGCGTCTGGCTCTCGGCCAGCAGCTCCTGCTCCTTGGCCTGTTTTTCGTTGTATTCGGTCGCCAGCTTCGAGCGGTCGCCCTCAAGCTGGGTGCGCTCCTTCTGGCTGGTGGAGGCCGCGATCTTGTTCTCGATGTCGAGCAGCAGCGGGTTCAGTTCCTCGATGCGCTTCTGGGTCGTTTCGAGATTGGTCATCGTCACCTTGCGGCGCTCGATCACCTGGGCGAGGCTGGCTTCCGAGGTCTTGTAGCGGGCGTCCAGAACCTGTTTCTGGGCCTTCAGGATGCCGACGATGGTGTCGGATTTGGCCAGAAGCTCCTGGAGATTGCCGGCCAGCGACATGTTGCGGACGCGGTCGGTGCGCATGCGCTGCTTTTTCTGGGCCGAAAAGATGCCGACAAAGCTTTCCCAGCCGGTGTAGTTCTTCATGCTCTCGAACTCGGTGCCGAAGACGTTGGTGGCGTCTTCCAGCCCGATGATGAGGTCGGCAATGTTGCCTTCCATCACCTTCTGCTGCTTCAGCACGTCCTCGATGCGGGCGTTCTCGATATCGAAATCGGCAGAACCGATCTTCTGGTCGGAGGTGGCGAGCTTTTCCAGCACGGTGCTGGACTGGTCGATCTTGGTGCGCATGTCATCGACGACCTGTTTGGTCTTCGCAATCTCGGCGTCGAAATTCTGCAAGGTCGCCATATTGTCCCTCCGGGTGGCCTGCTCAGGTCGGGCCAATATAGGGTTGGGCCGTATCGATTGAAAGACAGGAAAGTCGAAGTGCTTCAAGGATTTCTTCCGTCGAGCTTGTCTGAAATGTCTTTGTGTGATGTCGGTTACGCTGTCGGATGATCGGGATTGTTGTGATGAGGGAAACTGGAAAAGCCGATGATCGGTCTCGATACCAATGTCGCGTATGTGGCCTGGATCATTACCCGGACATGCCTTGGGGAGCCAACGGCAAGGATCCGTCCTACATTATATGCGGATGCTGCGGCGCTGAGTTCGGATATGACGATGAGGCTCACGAGCAGCGACGGCAGCACTGGATCGAGAAAGATAATTGCAAGTGGTCCTCGCCAAAAGAAAGACCGCTTGATTGGGATATGGTGAGTCAAGTCCGGTCTATTGCTCCGGCTTTCCGCGGCGTTATGGACGAACAATTGATTGCCGATTATCTCGCCAAGAACCCGAAGCAGAACACATGAATAAGATTTAGGAGGGTTGCCGTGTCGCGCACAGATAAGTGAGCGGCGCGGCTCGCCCCGCCTTACCGCTTGAAACCACACCAAAATGGTGTTTGGCTTAAGGATACGAACGGCAAGAAATCGTAGCTACTGCCGCACAAGAATCACAATGGGAGAATTCCATGAATATGAAAGCACTCGCCGCCGGCGTTGGCCTGGTGGCATTTTTGGCGTCCGGTGTCGCATACGCTGCCGATCCTGAAAGCTGCAAGACCGTGCGGCTCTCCGATGTCGGCTGGACCGACATCCAGGCGACCACGGGCGTCGCTTCCGTGCTGCTGACCGCGCTCGGCTATGAGCCGCAGGTTATCCAGCTTTCGGTGCCGGTGACCTATGCGTCGCTGAAGAACAAGGATCTCGACGTCTTCCTCGGCAATTGGATGCCGTCGATGACCAGCGACATCAAGGAATACACCGCCGACGGCTCGGTCGAGACCGTCAGCGAAAACCTGACCGGCGCGGGCTACGGCATCGTCGTGCCGAGCTATGTCGCGGAAGCCGGCGTCAAGACGCTGACCGACCTCGGCAAGTTCAAGGACAAGTTCGACGGCAAGATCTACGGCATCGAGGCCGGCAATGACGGCAACCGAATCATCCTCGACATGATCAAGAACCCGGCCGACAATCTCGAAGGTTTCGAGCTGGTCGAATCGTCCGAAGCCGGCATGCTTACTCAGGCCGAACAGTCGATGAAGAACAACGAGTGGATCGCTTTCCTCGGCTGGACGCCGCATCCGGTCATGGGCGCCATGAAGATCACCTATCTCGACGGCATGGGCGATTCGGGCTTTGGTGCCGCCACCGTCAGCACCAATGTGCGCAAGGGTTACCTGACCGAGTGCCCGAATGCCGGCAAGTTCATCGCCAACCTCAAGTTCAACCTGGACATGGAAGGCGAGATGATGGATGCGATCCTGAAGGGCAGCGATGCCAACACGGTCGCGACCGACTGGCTGAAGAAGAACCCGGACGCCGTGACGCCCTGGATTGCCGGCGTAACCACCTTCGACGGCGGCGACGCGGCCGCTGCGGTGAAGACCGCGCTTGGCAGCTGAAACAGCCTGCAAAGGCATGAAGTGATGCAAGGGCGCAGCCGTCGGAAAGCCGGCTGCGCCGTTTTGTTCCAAAGCACATGACCGTCGAGACGGCGGGAGAGGGACGCAATGGATCCGGTTTCGCAATTCCTGGCCAGCTACAAGATACCGATCGGTGCCTGGGGCAAGGCGTTCTTCACCTTCCTCACCGACAATTTCGACGCGATCTTCCGCGGCTTTTCGAACGGCCTCAACTTCCTTCTCAACGGCATCGTCGATGGTTTGCTGATGGTGCCGCCGGTGCTGCTGGTTCTGATCATCGCGGGTATCGCCTATTTCCTGCAGCGCTCGCGGCCGCTGGCGATCGGCGTCGCACTCGGGCTGCTGTTCATCATCAATCAGGGCCTGTGGAAGCAGACCGTGCAGACGCTGGTGCTGGTGGTGGCCGCTGCCGCTGCCTCGATGGCCATCGGCGTGCCGCTCGGCATCTGGGCCGCGCACAAGCCGAAGGTCTACCGCATCATGCTGCCGGTGCTGGACCTGATGCAGACGCTGCCGACCTTCGTCTACCTGATCCCGGTGCTGACCCTGTTTGGCCTCGGCAATGCGCCGGGTCTCATCGTCACCATCATCTTCGTCATCCCGACCGCCGTGCGGCTCACGCATCTGGGTGTCGTCTCGGTGCCGACCGCGATCGTCGAGGCCGGCGAAGCCTTCGGGGCGACCAAGCGGCAACTGCTGTGGAAGGTGGAACTGCCGGCGGCCCTGCCGACAATCATGGCCGGACTGACCCAGTGCATCATGCTGTCGCTGTCGATGGTGGTGTTCGCAGCCCTCATCGGCGCCGGCGGGCTCGGCACCGAAATCAACCGCGCACTCGGCTCGCGCAGGATCGACCTCGGTCTTGAGGCGGGTCTCGCAATCGTCGTGCTCGCCATCGTACTCGACCGCATGACGCGCATCGGCGTCGGAGGCAAGAAATGAACGTCGCCGTAGACTTCAAGAATGTCGACATCATCTTCGGCCCCGACACGGCCGATGCGCTGGCCATGGTCGACAAGGGTGCCAGCCGTTCGGAAATCCTGGAAAAGACCGGCAATGTGCTGGGCTGCGCCGGGGCCAATCTCACCGTTCACGAGGGCGAGATTTCGGTGCTGATGGGCCTGTCGGGCTCGGGCAAGTCGACGCTGCTGCGCGCCGTCAACCGGCTCAACGTCGTCTCCCGGGGCCAAGTGCTGGTCAAGGATGGCGACAAGACCGTCGATGTCGTGACCTGCGACGAGGCGACCTTGCGCCGCCTGCGCCAGAAGCAGGTGGCCATGGTGTTCCAGCAATTCGGCCTGCTGCCGTGGCGCACCGTGGAGGAAAATGTCGGCCTCGGGCTGGAGCTTGCCGGCATGCCGGAGGCGGAGCGCAAGCAGAAGGTCGGCAAGCAGCTCGAGCTGGTCAACCTGACGCCATGGGCGAAGAAATACGCCCATGAGCTTTCGGGCGGCATGCAGCAGCGCGTCGGCCTGGCGCGTGCTTTTGCCACCGAAGCGCCGATCCTGCTCATGGACGAGCCGTTTTCCGCGCTCGACCCGCTGATCCGCACCAAGCTGCAGGACGAGCTTCTGCAGCTTCAGGAAAAGCTGAAGAAGACAATCATCTTCGTCAGCCACGATCTGGAAGAGGCGCTGAAGATCGGCAGCCACATCACCATCATGGAGGGCGGGCGCATCGTCCAGACCGGCGCGCCGGAAGACATCGTGCTGCGCCCGGCGAACGACTATGTCCGCGAGTTCATCTCGAATGTGAACCCGCTGTCGGTGCTGACCGCATGGAACGTCATGCGCGACCGGCGCGATCTGGAATCGGCGGGCCGGGGCGGCTGGCTCTGGCTCGACCGGCGTCAGACGACGCGCTTCAAGATCGACAAGGACGGCATGGTGGCGGCTGCCGAACGAAACGGTCAGCCGGCGGTGTGGGTGTCGTGCGACGACATCGAAAACCTGCCCGACGATGCGCCGCAGGTGTTCTGGGCAAAGCCCGGCACTTCGTTGAAAACCGTCATGCTCGCCATGCACCGCAGCCAGACTTCACCGGTGGCTCTGTTCGACGAGCAGTCGCGGTTTGTCGGCGCGATCGGTATCAGGGATGTGTTGAGCGCGGTGCTGAGGCGGTAGGGCTGAAGCCGCTCGCGGATAACTGAATGGACCATCCGGCCCGTTTGTGCGAAACTTGGCGATCGTCGCATCCATCATCCGCGCGTCCGATGACCGACACAATCACCATTCCCCGCACCAAAACGAAGCCGAAGACCGAGCGGCCGAAGCTGCACAAGGTCATCCTGATCAATGATGATTTCACGCCGCGTGAATTCGTCGTGCGGGTGCTGAAGGCCGAATTCCGCATGAGCGAGGATCAGGCGCATCGCGTGATGATCACTGCGCATCAGCGCGGTGTTTGCGTGGTGGCGGTGTTTACGAAGGATGTGGCCGAGACAAAGGCGACGCGGGCGACGGATGCTGGCAAGGCGGCGGGTTATCCGCTGATGTTTACGACCGAGCCGGAGGAGTGAGCCCTTCGAGTCTCGCTACGCTCGCACCTCATGATGAGGGGCGACGGCGGAGTGCGCCAGCGTTTTCTCCCCCCTTGAGGGGGAGATGTCGCGAAGCGACAGAGGGGGTCGGTTCATGCCGAGTGTGGCGTAAAAAGAACGTCGAGCACTGCCGCGGCGACCCCACCCGGCCCTACGGGCCACCCTCCCCTCAAGGGGGAGGGGAACGCCGAGCCCTTGATCTCACCCAGCCGGCTGCTTGGTCTTGCGCAGATAGGGCAGGATGGTTTCGAAGGCGCCGAAGCGCTTGATGGCGTCTTCGTTGGAGACGGCGGCGGTGATGATAACGTCTTCGCCCTGCTGCCAGTTGGCCGGCGTCGCCACTTGATGCTTGGCAGTGAGCTGGATGGAATCGATGGCGCGCAGGATCTCGTTGAAGTTGCGGCCGGTGGTCATCGGGTAGGTGAGGATCAGCTTGATCTTCTTGTCCGGGCCGATGACGTAGACCGAGCGCACCGTGGCGTTGTCGGCGGGCGTGCGGCCTTCGGAGCTGTCGCCTGCGCCTTCCGGCAGCATGTCGTAGAGCTTGGCGATCTTGAGGTTATTGTCGCCGATCAGCGGGTAGTCGACGCTGAAGCCGGTCGCGGTCTTGATGTCGTCCTTCCACTTGGCGTGGCTTTCGACCGGATCGACCGAGATGCCGATGATTTTGACGCCGCGCTTGCGGAATTCGCCTTCGAGGCCGGCCATGGTGCCGAGCTCCGTCGTGCAGACGGGCGTGAAATTCTTCGGATGCGAGAACAGCACGGCCCAGCCGTCGCCGATCCAGTCGTGGAACTTGACCGTGCCTTGGGTGGTCTCGGCGGTGAAATCGGGGGCGGTTTCGTTGATGCGCAGGCCCATGGCTCGCTCCTCTTGGTTCGTCACTGTTGGTTGGCCGCCCACGATAGCGCAATCCGCGCGATTTTGGAGGCCGAAACGGGCTCTATCAGGTCTTTGGGAGAACGACCAAGGCGGATTTTCGACCTTTGGAGGAAAAACATACTCCTATTGGGGGAGAGCTTACGCCTTACCCCTTCAAGGTGAGCGTTACCGCCCCTCGCGATACCACATGGAGCCGAGCGCCAGGAGCAGCAGGCCGAGGCCAAAGAAGCCGCCAAACATTGGCACGCGGCTGACCGATTTCAGCACGCTGTCATTGGTGGTGCGCAGGCCGATCCAGTCGCGGCCGGAGGCTTCCGCCGTGCCGCGTACCGGCACGACGCTCGGCACGCTGATGCCGGTGAGACCCGCCAGCCGCCGCACGCTGCCGCCGCTCGCCTCGATCGCTGGGCGCACGATGTTTTCCGTCGAGATGACGTCGGCGAATTCCGGTGCGTTGATCGGGCCGATATGGGCAAGTGCCGTGAGATCGCCATTGGCGACCTGATAGAGGCCGATCTCGTTGGTTTCGACGCTGCCGGCGAAGATGCCGGGCTCGGACTGTGAGAGCGGCACCGTCATTGCCTTGCCCGAAGGGGTGATGACCTGGGCCGCACCGGGATCGTCGCTCATGGTCTGGCGGCGCACGTCCAGCGTCATGCCGCGGCCATTGGCGGTCAGGCGTTCTTCCTCGAGTTCCGGTTCCTTCATCAGCCAGTGGGCGATGCGGCGATAGAGCGAGACATGTGGGCCGCCGCCCTCGAAGCCGCGCGCCCACAGCCAGCCCTGATCGGACAGGAACATGCCGACGCGGCCTTCGCCCTTGCGGTCGAGCAGCAGCAGCGGGCGATCGTCCGGGCCCTTCATCACCACTTCGCCCTCGGGCCGGTCGATGCCGATAAGGCGGAACCAGCGGCTCCATTTCGGCGGCTCGGTGCCGGAGCCTTCGAGCCCGCGCGTGACAGGATGGCGTTTGCCGACATCCGTCAGGCGCGGATAGAAAGCCTGATCGACGACCTCGCCGCTGGGCATGGCCGGCAGGGCCGACATCAGCGGCGTGCGCGCAATCGACTGGTCGCCGGCATATTCGGGACCGGCGGCGATCAGCAGCGCGCCGCCCTTTTCGACATATTCGGCGATGTAGTCGTAATAGAGGATCGGCAGCACGTCGCGGTGCTGGTAGCGGTCGAAGATGATCAGGTCGAAATCGTTGATCTTGTCGACGAAGAGTTCACGCGTCGGGAAGGCGATGAGCGACAATTCGTTGATCGGCGTGCCATCCTGCTTTTCCGGCGGCCGCAGAATGGTGAAGTGGACGAGATCGACCGAGGCGTCCGACTTGAGCAGGTTGCGCCATGTGCGCTCGCCGGCATGCGGCTCGCCCGAAACCAGCAGCACGCGCAGGTTTTCGCGGATGCCGTCGACCAGCGCGATGGCGCGATTGTTGGTGTCGGTCAGTTCGCCGTCGACGCGGTCGATCTGAAGCTCGACGATGTTGCGGCCGGCAGTCGGAATGGTGATGTCGACCGGCATTTCCTGGCCGATCGTCGCGCGCTCGACCGAGACCTGCTGGCCGTTGACCGAAACGCGGACATCGACTTCGCCAGTTGCACCGCCGGTGTCCAGCACGCGGTAGGTCATGGCCAGCGGCTTGCCGACGATGCCGAAGCGCGGCGCCTTTTCAAAGCGGATGCGCCGGTCGCGCTCGTTTTCCTCGCCGGTGATCAAAGCGTGGAGCGGCGCGTGGAAATTGGGTGCGGCGGGCACGTCATGCACTTGCCCGTCGGTTACCATGATGGCGCCGCCGATGCGGGAGGGCGGGACGTCACGGAAAGCACCGTCGAGGGCCGAGAACAGCCGCGTCTGCGTGCGCTCGTCGGCGGCATCGGCCTTGCCGGCCTCGACCACGCGCACTTCGAACTGCTTGAAGCGGGCAAGCCGTTCCTGCAGCGTGGTCACGGCCTGATCGGTCTCGGCAGTGCGGTTGCCGATGTCCTGGCTTTGGCTGCGGTCGACGATCAGCGCGACCACGCTTTGCAGGGGCTCGCGGTCCTCGTCGAGCAGCACCGGATTGATGAGCGCAGCCGCCAACGCGGCAAGTGCTGCAAGCCGCAGCCAGCCGCCACGCTGCCGGAACCACAGGCCGAGAACGGCCAAAAGCGCCAGCGGCACGATGATGGCGGCGACGAGCGGCCATCCGAGCAGGGGTTCGAAGGAGAGGGACCAGTTGTTCACGCTACTGCCCCAGCCTTTCGAGCAGCACCGGCACGTGGACCTGATCGGATTTGTAGTTGCCGGTCAGCATGTACATGACGATGTTGACGCCGGCGCGGTAGGCATAGATGCGCTGCATGGGGTCGGCGGGAACGGTGGGCAGCATCGGCTCGCCACTGGCGTCGATGGCCCATGCGCCGGCAAAATCATTGGCGGTGATCATGATCGGCGTGACACCGTCGCCGGTGCGCACGGGGCGATGCTCGGGATTGGTTGCTTCGGCCGAGGCCTCGACCCAGAGGGGGCTGCCGTTGAAGCGGCCGGGGAAATCCGGAAGGATGAAGAAGGACTTGGTCAGGACGTGGTCGGCCGGCACCGGCTCCAGCGGCGGCACGTTGAGATTGCCGAGGATGTCGCGCAGCCGCTCGGTCGCGGGGCTGGCGGAGCCGGCGTCGATGCCGGTCGAATACTGGTCGCGCGTGTCGAACAGCACCGTGCCGCCCTGCTGCATATAGGCGTCGATGCGGGCGATGGCCTGCTCGGTCGGCATGGCGGCGTTCGGGTCGATCGGCCAGTAGATGATCGGATAGAAGGAAAGCTCGTCCTTCGAAATGTCGACGCCAGCCGGCTTGCCGGGCTCGAGCGCGGTCTTGTCGATGAGGAAGCGCGACAGGCCGTCGAGGCCGGCGCGGCTGATGGCGTCGATGGAGGCGTCGCCGGTCAGCACATAGGCGAGGCGGGTGGTCGCGACCGCTTCGATGGCCTCTGCATCGCCCGGCTTGGCGTCCTGCGCCATCGCGTGCGAGGACAGCGTGAACATGACGCCTGCGGCAAGCAGGATCACGGCGGCAGAGCTTGCCGCGCGTGCTGCCTTGCGGCGGCGGTTGAACATGCCGCCCATCCAGAACACGGCCAGCGTGTCGAGAAGCATCAAAAGCAGGGCAGCAGCCACGAGCGGACCTTTCAGATCCCGGGATTCGTCGAAAGCATAGCGCATTTCGGTGATCGGCGCTGCGACCTGCGGGCGGACGAGCGGTGTGAAACTCGCGTCCGAGCCCAGAAGGTTGTGGGCAACAACGCCTTCCTCGCTGCCATAGAGGCCGGGCGGGTTTTCGATGGTGACCGAGGCAGGGCCTTGGCCGACGGTGAGCGGCCGTGCGTCAGGCGTCGGCGGCACGAGCGCGCCATTGGCGGCGATCATGCGGTAAGGGGCGAGCGAGGCAATCTGGCCTTCGGCATTTGCGGCAGCGGAACCCTGATTGCGTGAAAGCTGGACGAGACGGCGCAGCATCTCGACGAAGCTGCCCGAGATCGGCAGGTTGGACCACGTCGCTTCCGGCGTGATGTGGAACAGCACGATGGTGCCTTTTTCGCGTTTCGCCCCGGTGACCAGCGGCGTGCCGTCGGCAAGGCTTGCCCAGGTGCGCTCGACGATATCGGCAGTGGGTTCGGCCAGCACCTGACGGCTGACGGTGACCTCGGAAGGCGGGGTCAGGTCGGCAAACGGGCCGGCGGGAAACTCGGCCACGACCTGCGGCTCGGTCCAGGACAGCGCGCCGCCGAGCGAACGTTCGCCGAGGCGCAGGCGCACGGGCAGAAGCTCCTCGTCATTGCCGGCTGCCGCGAGGCGAGAACCGGCGAAGCGAACCAGCGTGCCGCCATTGTCGACCCATTCGATCAGTTTCTGGCGCGCGGCTTCGGGGATGGTGCCGACATCGGCCATGACGATCATCGCCGGCTTCTGGTCGAGAAGCTGCGGGATGGCGTCGGCAAGGTCGGGGCTGCGCGGCTCGACCAGATCGGCGAAAGGCTCAAGCGCGCGGCGGATGTAGTAGAGCGGCGACAGCAGTGGCTGGGCCTGATCGGCCTCGGACTGGGAGAGCAGGCCGACGCGGCGGCGCTTGGAGCTTTCATCCAGCACGCGCACGGCGCCTGCCTGGTTTTCGCCGTCGATGGCGATGGCTGCGAAATCGTTGCGCAGTTCGAACGGCACCTGCATCTGGCCGGTTGCCGTCGTTTCGCCCGCGCCGAATGTTAGCGCGGCATCGGCGATGCGGCGACCCTTGTCGTCGAAGGCTCCGGCGGTGACCTGACGCGGGCCGGCATCGCTGGGCGGACGGATTGCGGTCAGCGCAAAACCTTCGAGCTGGTTTTCGGCAGCCTTCAGCCCGACCGTGTTGAGACGGTCCGGGACGATCCAGACGACATCGGCGGGGTTCTTGCCGAGCAGCGTGTTGAAGGCGGCTTCATCGCCCTGCGCAGCGAGCCCGTCGGCAAGGATCGCGACGCTGGCGCCGGGCAGCGCTTCAAGTGCTGCAGCGACCCGCGCATAGACGGCCGGGCGGTCGGTGGGAACCGGACGCGGCTTGGTGGCGCGCAGCTTGTCGCGGGCGGCTTCGGCGTCGAAGGGGCCGATCTCGGCGTTCGGCTTTTCGGCGGTGAAGGCGAGCAGTACCGGCACGCCGGTCGAATTGGCGTCGCCGATCAGGCGCTCGGCGGTGGCGACGCGGCGGTCCCAATCGGGAGCGCTTGCCCAGTCATTATCGATGACCAGCGCCAGCGCGCTGCCGTTGGTCGGCAGCTTTTCGCGCGGATTGAACACCGGCTCGGCCAGCGCCATAACGACAATTGCGGCCATCAGCAGGCGCAGCAGCGTCAGCCACCATGGACTTTTTTGCGGGGTTTCCTCGCGTTTCAGGACGCGGGCGAGAATCTTCAGCGGCGGAAACACTTCCGTCTGCGGTTTCGGCGGTGTCAGCCGCAGCAGCCACCAGATGACGGGCAACGCCAGCAGGCCCCAGAGGATGGCCGGAAAACCGAAGGAAAGCGGGAGCCAGCTCATGCGCGGACCCCGGAGGCGTAGCCGCCATCGGCGGTCAGGGCCATGTGGATGCGCACCAGCGCGTCGGAGGCGAGGCGGTCGGTGTGGTTGACGGTGTAGCTCCAGCCGAGACGCTTGCACCAGGCGGCCAGCTCATGGCGGCGGGCCGAATAGAGGCGCTGATAGTCCTCGCTCAGCATTTCGGCGCGGCCGGCGGTCAGCTTGTCGCCGGTTTCGGGATCGGTGAATTCGGTGCGGCCGGCATAGGGAAAGCTCTCTTCGGCCGGGTCAGCGATCTCGATCAGATGCGCGCGCACGCCGTGACGGGCGAGCACATCGAGCCATTCCTGGGTTTCCTCGACCGGATCAAGAAAGTCGCTGGCGATAACGATGTCGGAAAAGCGGCGGATGGCGGTGAGGTCCGGCCTTGCGGGCAGGCCCGGTGCGTGGGACAGGTGCGCAGCAATGCGCTCGGCGCCGTTGCGGGCCGTGAATGGATCGGTGAGGCCGGGCCATGCGATGCGCTCGCCGCTGCGCGACAGGAGTTCGGCCAGCGCCAGCGTGATCACCAATGCGCGCGATTCCTTGGAAACGCTGGCTGTGGTCGATTTGTAGAGCATGGAAGCCGAGGGGTCGGCCCAAAGCCAGACGGTGTGGGCTGCTTCCCATTCGCGGTCGCGGACATAGGTGTGGTCGTCGCGTGCCGAACGCCGCCAGTCGATTGCGGATTGCGACTCGCCGTCGACATAGGGGCGGAACTGCCAGAAATTCTCGCCGATGCCGCGCTTGCGCCGGCCATGCCAGCCGCCGATGACGGTGTTGACGACGCGGCGGGCCTCGATCAGCAGGTCGGGCACAAGCGAAGCGCGCATCCTTGCACGGGCAAGGGCGTCTCGCGTGCCGACCGGGGAGGAGGCCTCGCCGATGCGTGCCATCAGACCCCTTTCACCAGCCGGGCGACGACATCGCGCACGCTCATGCCTTCGGCGCGGGCGGCGAATGTCAGCGCCATGCGGTGCTGCAATACGGGTTCGGCCAATGCCTTGACGTCGTCGATGGAGGGGGCAAGGCGTCCTTCATAGAGCGCGCGGGCACGGGCGCAGAGCGTCAGCGCCTGGCTGGCGCGGGGGCCGGGGCCCCAGGCGACATGCTTGTCGGTCTCGGCATTGCCCTGACCCGGACGGGCGGAGCGGACGAGATCGAGGATCGCTTCGACTACGCTCTCGGGCACCGGCATGCGGCGGATGAGTTGCTGGATTTCCTGAAGCCGCGCCGGCGTCAGCACGTTCGCCGCCTTTGCGTCCTCGACACCTGTGGTTTCGAGGAGGATGCGGCGCTCTGCTTCGATGTCCGGGTAGAGAATGTCGATCTGCATCAGGAAGCGGTCGAGCTGGGCTTCCGGCAGGGGATAGGTGCCTTCCTGCTCCAGCGGGTTCTGGGTCGCCAGAACGTGGAAGGGGGCGGGCAGGTCGTGGCGCGCGCCGGCGATTGTGACGTGGTATTCCTGCATCGACTGCAGCAGCGCCGACTGGGTGCGCGGCGAGGCACGGTTGATTTCGTCGGCCATCAGCAATTGCGCGAAGATCGGGCCGGGAATGAAGCGGAAGGAGCGTTTTCCCGCTTCGTCCTGCTCCATCACCTCGGAGCCGAGAATGTCGGACGGCATCAGGTCCGGCGTGAACTGGACGCGGCGCGCATCCATGCCGAGCACGATGCCCAGCGTCTCGACCAGCTTGGTCTTGGCAAGGCCGGGAACGCCGACGAGAAGCGCGTGGCCGCCGGCCAGAAGGGCGACGAGCGTGCGCTCGACGACGCTTTCCTGGCCGAAAATGACCTTGCCGACGCCGTCGCGGACCTTGGAAATGTCGGCCAGAGCCGTCTCGGCCTGCGCCACCATTTCCTTTTCGCCGATCGATGGGTCCTTGACGATTATGCTCATGCCGCTTCGATCCTCGTTTGTCTGGAACGTCGGCCGGCAACGTCCAGTGCCGCGATTCGCACGCCTATGGTGCTATTGAATGAACTTAAATCACTCATCTAGGCTGACAAGCGGAACAACAGTGACTATTTCGTGACCATGACCAAAGTCGAAGAGCATCGTGAACAGAGTCTGACCGAGGCCGGAGACACCGCCGGACTGTCGGCGCTGATCTCACGTGCGGCCCGTGCAGGCAAGGGTCTGCCGCCGGTCGAACGCTGGAATCCCGACTTCTGCGGCGATCTCGACATGGAGATCCGGCCGGACGGAACGTGGTTCTATCTCGGCACGCCGATCGGGCGCATGCCGCTAGTGCAGCTGTTCTCGACGGTGCTGCGCAAGGATGCGGACGGCAAGACCTATCTGGTCACGCCGGTGGAAAAGGTCGGCATCAGGGTGGTCGATGCGCCGTTCGTGGCCGTCGAGATGAATGTCTCGGGCAAGGGTGACGAGCAGGTCATCACCTTCCGCACCAATGTCGGCGATGTCGTCGAGGCAGGGCCGGAACATTCGATGCGCTTCGTCGACGAGGACGAGACCGGCGGGCTAAAACCCTATGTGCTGGTGCGCGGAAGGCTGGAGGCGCTGGTGGCGCGGCCGGTGATGTATGAACTGGTCGAGCATGGCGAGGAAATCGAGATCGGCGGCGAGCTGATGTTTGCGGTGCGCTCCGGCGGCGAGGTCTATCCGATCATGCCGGCCGAGAAACTTCGGCGGTTGAGCGCCTGAGCCATGGACAACGCAGTCGCAACGCATTTTTCGGCACTCGATTTTCGCAGGCGGGTGGAGCAGGAGCGCGAGCCTGTTCTGGACGAGGATTATGGCGACCATCGCTTCAATCCGGGCCTTGGCCATCTGATCCGCCGCGACAATCTGCGCGATGCGGCGGTGCTGATCCCCGTGGTCGATCATGGCGATGAGGCAAGCGTCATCCTGACCAAGCGCACCGAGAAACTGCGCAATCACTCGGGGCAGGTGGCGTTTCCCGGAGGCCGCATCGATCCGACCGATCCGACGCCGGAGTTTGCGGCACTTCGCGAGACGGTGGAGGAGATCGGGCTTGGCGAGGATTATATCGAGATCGTTGGCCGCATGCCTGACTATGTCGCCGGCAGCGGCTATCGCATCGCGCCGGTGCTCGCCGTCGTGCGACCGGGTTTTCATCTGACGATCAATCCGCATGAAGTGGATACGGCCTTCGAAGTGCCGCTGCGGTTCCTGATGGACCCTGCCAACCACCATCAGGGCAGCCGTGTGTGGGATGACAAGGAATGGGTCTATTACGACATGCCTTATGGCGGCCAGCGCATCTGGGGCGTCACAGCCGGCATCATCCGCACGCTTTATGAAAGGCTCTATGCATGAGCGACAAGGCGTCGATCGCCGGCCGCGCCGAATGGCTTGCGGACGCTAATCTTCAGCGGCTTCTCGAGGCCCTTTCCGCGGAAGGCGAAGAAGCGCGCATCGCAGGCGGGGCTGTGCGCAACGCACTGCTTGGCGAACCCGTTTCCGATATCGACATCGCAACGACCAATGTGCCTGAACTGACGACGCGGCGTGCCGAGGCCGCCGGCTTCAAGGCCGTGCCGACCGGGGCCGAGCATGGCACGATCACCGTGATTGCCGGCGGCAAGCCGTTCGAGGTGACGACGCTGCGCGCCGACGTGGAGACCGACGGACGCCGCGCCAAGGTGCAGTTCGGCCGTGACTGGAAGAGCGACGCCGAACGGCGCGACTTCACCATCAATGCGCTTTACGCCGAAGCCGACGGTTCGGTGATCGATCTGGTCGGCGGACTGGCCGACCTTGAAAGCCGCACCTTGCGTTTCATCGGCGATGCGGAGGCGCGCATTCGCGAAGACTATCTGCGCATCCTGCGGTTTTATCGTTTCTTCGCCTGGTACGGCTCGGGCCGGCCGGATGCCGAGGGTGTGAAGGCGAGCGCGCGGCTGAAGGACGGGCTCGACCAGCTTTCGGCCGAGCGGGTCTGGGCCGAGTTGAAGAAGCTCCTGTCAGCGCCTGACCCGTCGCGCGCGCTTTTGTGGATGCGGCAGGCCGGTGTGCTGACGCGCATCCTGCCCGAAAGTGAGAAATGGGGCATCGACGCGATTCACGGGCTGGTGAAGACCGAGCGCGATCTCGGCTGGGAGCCCGATCCGTTGCTGCGGCTTGCGGCCATCGTGCTGCCGGATGCCGCGCGCATGGCCGGGCTGGCCGAGCGGCTGAAATTTTCGAAGGCCGAGAGCGAACGCCTGTTGCAATGGGCGGGCATGCCCGCGCCGGTATCGACCTGGGCTGAGGGCGCTTTTGCAAAGATGCTCTATCGCGGCGAGCCGAAAGGCTTTGTCGACCGCCTGCGGTTGGCGCTGGCTTCGGCGCGCGCCCGTGCGGTCGAGGACGACAAGGCGCTGATGGAAGCCGGCGGGTTCTCGCGCCTGCTTGCTTTTGCGGAAAAGTGGGAAAGGCCGGTCTTTCCGGTCAAGGGCGCGGATTTGACCGCTTTGGGTGCCACGCAAGGGCCGAAGATGGGCGACACGCTGCGCGCACTGGAAACCGCATGGGTCGATTCCGGCTTTGCGCTCGATCGCGACGCGCTGGTTGAGCGCGCCGCCGATAGTTTGAAAACAATAAGTTAGCGGATTCCAATCAGGCCGCGTCGCGAACCTTTTCGACCCGCGAGCGGATAGCTTCGATCATGGTTTCGCGGATGATCGTTTCGCCGTGGGTTTCGCGCATATGCTCGACCGCGCGGCGCATCACTTCAGCTTCTTCCTCATGCTTCGTATGCCAGTCGCAGCCGGGAACAAGCGATCCGCATTGAAATTCCTTCATCGGTTTTCCTCCTATCCTCGCTCTTGGTGGCGGACAGGATGATAACACGGAATGGAGCAATAAGTTGCGTCTGCGAGCCTGGATCAACTCATTCTGATCGAGGCTTGTTTCAGTTCAACGAAACGGCATTCGAGCGGGCCAGCCAGTCGCTGACGAGCTTGGCGTCTTCGTCGCCGAGGCCATGGTCGGCCTTGATCATGTGGGCGTCGATGCGTGCGCCGTGATCCTTCAGCATCGCTTCGAGGCCGGAAGCGAAGGGCGAATAGGTCACGTCGGCCTGACCAGCGACGACGAGATAGCGGACGCTGGAAAGATCGACCGCCGGGATTTTTTCCAGCACCGACATTGGTCGCAGCAGCACGGCGCGCTCGACGAGGCCGGGGTGAAGCAGGGTCAGGGCTGCCAGCAGATTGGCGCCGTTGGAATAGCCGACGAAGGTGGTGTGATCGAGATCGAGTATCTTCTTTTTGACGGCGTCCTGCAGGAAGCCGGCAAAGGCGTTTGCCTCGGAGCGGATGTCGCGCTGGTCGAATTTGGTCGGCGTCAGGCGCGCATACCAGCGCTTGCTGCCGTCCTGCACGACGCGGCCGCGCACACCCATCAGCACCGAGCGCGGGGCGATGCGGGAGGCGAGGGCCATCATCGTCGTCTCGTCGCCGCCCGAGCCGTGGAGAAGCACCAGCGTTTCTGCAGTGGCCTTTTCCGGCCGCTTGACGAGGACGGTGAAGTCTTTCGCGCGGATGATGGACGACGAGGCTGCCGCCGGCGGAACGGCAACGTTGAATTCAGGAGCGGGCGAATCCTGTTCGATCATGGCCTTGACTGGCTCGGCTTTAAGGCTTTTCACGGGCGTATCGATCGACAGGTCGGGGCAGCGCGCGGCAGCAGCACTTGCGGGTTTTGGTGTTTCCTTGCTGCTGTTGGAAGCCGCCATTTTTGCCTGCGAACCGTTGCGCTCGCAATCAGATAGATCGCGCGCGCCGGCTGTGCCAGCAAAACCGAGGACAAGAGTAAGCGCCATCGCGCCGAGGAGAGACTGCTTGATCATGGACGGACACTGTCAGCTAAAAGTTAACTAAAATTCTAGAGCCTGATCCATCGCAAGAGATTCCGGATCGTGCTCTATCGTCTTGTTTCGCCACGATCTTTCCGGAAACCGGATTCCGGCTGCCGACCGTGGTTTAGCGCGTTTCGCGGGAGGCCCAACCCACCGCATTTCATGTGTCATTCTTAGCCGGCGCGGCGCGTTTTCGCGCTCGCGTCAGCTTTCATCCAAGTCCTAATCGTAATGCTTCCTCTTGTCACCACGCAATCTTACAGGCGGTAACAATCCGGCATAAGTGTCGCTTTCAGGTCACATTGCCCATAAGCGACATCAGACAGGAGAGATCACGGCCACTTCACCTCGGGCGGCATGCTCGACAGGATCGAGTTGACGTTGCCGCCGGTCTTGAGGCCGAAGATGGTGCCGCGGTCGTAGAGCAGGTTGAACTCGACATAGCGGCCGCGACGAATCAGTTGCTCCTCGCGATCGCCATCGGTCCAGTTCAGGCCGAAGTTCTTGCGCACCAGATGCTGGTAGACGACGAGGAAGGAGCGGCCGACATCCTGCACGAAGCGGAAATCGGCTTCCCAGCCGCCCTTTTCCTGCGGCGACTGCAAATAGTCGAAGAAGATGCCGCCGACGCCGCGTGCCTCGTTGCGGTGGGGGAGATAAAAATACTCGTCGCACCAGGCCTTGTAGCGATCATAGTCGGCAATCGCCGCGTGCTTGCCGCAGGCAAACTGCATCGTCTTGTGGAAGGCGAGCGTGTCCGGGTCTTCCTGCGTGCGGCGCCGATCGAGCACGGGCGTCAGGTCTGCGCCGCCGCCGAACCACTGGCGCGAGGTCACGACCATGCGCGTGTTCATGTGCACGGCGGGTACGTTGGGGTTCCAGGGGTGCGCAATCAACGAGATGCCGCTTGCCCAGAAGCTGGGATCTTCCTCGGCGCCCGGCATCTGCTTGCGGAATTCGGGGGAGAATTCGCCGTGGACGGTGGAGGTATGGACGCCGACCTTTTCGAAGACGCGGCCATGCATCATCGACATGATGCCGCCACCGCCCTTGCCTTCCTCACGCTGCCATGGGGTCTTCTCGAAACGGCCCGGCGACCATGAGGCCTGCGGGCCGGTGAGGTCGTCCTCGATCTGCTCGAAGCCGGCGCAGATGCGGTCGCGCAGTTCCTCGAACCAGGCGCGCGCCCATTCCTTCTTGCCTTCGATGTCCGCAGGCAATCCCGCCGGTATTTCAGCTCGCTCCATAGGCACTCGTCTCCACTCACTGCCTTGCAGGCCTGCCATCTGGTGATTGGCGCCTGCGAAAATGACTCGTCTTTTCCCGCGCGATCCCTAATCTGTAATTGATCAGGGTCAAGGAGTTAGTCGTGCGTACCCCGACGAGACCGCCGCTCGATGGTCTGAAAAGAAGGCTCGACCAGAGCCGGGCCGAGCGTGAACGCACGCCGCGCGACGGCTTTTTGCGCGAGACTTTCGTGCTGCCCCGTCCGGATGCCCGCGCCAAGGCGCAGGAGTGGTTCGAACGCTGGCCGAAGCAGGCCTATTGGACAACGATCGAAAGCTGGTTCGAGCGACCGGGCGATGTCATCGAATTCACCATCCGGCGTCTGCCGACTTCCGACTAGACTGTGTTGAGATTCGGGCGGGCGGCGGCCAAGTTCAGAGCTTTCCGCATTCGCGGCTGGATTTTCGGTGTGATGCGGTCAGAAGCAGGCGCGGGCCGGGGCCATCTTCACTGAGATGGTCGTCGGCATTGTGCAGGGGGCAGCGGTCGATGGACATGCAGCCGCAGCCGATGCAGTTGGTCAGCCCGTTGCGCAGCTTCTGCAATTGAAGAATGCGCTGGTCGAGATCGGCCGCCCAGCCTTCCGAAAGCACCCGCCAGTCCTCTCGCGTCGGCGTCCTGCCGTCCGGCAGTGCGGCAAGGGCAGCGGCGATATCCGCCAGCGAAATGCCGACCTCTTGGGCGACCTTGATGACGGCCACCCGGCGCAGCACGTCCTGCCCGTAGCGCCGCTGATTGCCGCCTGTGCGATGGCTTTGGATCAAGCCCTTCGTCTCATAGAAATGAAGCGCTGAAACCGCGATGCCGCTGCGATGCGCCACCTCGCCGACCGATAATTCCCTGCCCATGTCCGACTTTCCGCTTGACCTCAACTAATGTTGAGGTTGTAGCAAGAGATCCTTCAGGATGCAAATCGAAGGATGAGATGATGTTCACACGGCTGAGAATCGGCGGGTCGGTCAGGGTCCGAGGACGCAAGATCGCAAGCTGGGCGATCGTGGCCGGGGTGGAAGATGTTTCAGCCGAGCTGCCGGATTGCTTCGCCCGCGGCCATCGAGGCACTGAGCGCGAGATTGAGGCTGCGTCCGCCGCCCTTCATCGGGATGAGGAGCCGCGCGTCGGCGGTCTCATGCACGTCTTCTGGTACGCCGGCCGACTCGCGGCCAAACAATATTACGTCGCCATCGGCGTAGCTAAACTGCGTGTAGGGCAGGGCGGCTTTGGTCGAGAACAGAACGAGCCGGCGAGCCTCGGCCTTTCGCCACGCTTCGAACGCCGCGAAATCGATATGGCGCGTCAGGGAGGCCATTTCGAGATAGTCCATGCCGGCCCGTCTCAGGTTGCGGTCCGAAAGGTCGAAGCCGGCCGGTTCGATGATGTCGACGGCGATGGCGAGGCAGGCGGCCATGCGCAGGATGGTGCCGGTGTTGCCGGCGATGTCGGGCTGGTAGAGGGCGATGCGGATGCCGTCGGCCAATATCTTCACTCGCTAATGTGTTGCGTGATCGCCACAGGCGCTGCAAGGTTGCGACAATTTGGCAGTTATGCGTGGTCTTGCGCGCCGAATGCGGTTATAGAGCCGTCATTGTCAACTCGAACCGACGGAGGCAGTCATGACTATTCATATGTTCTTGCTCCCGGCCCATGCCGCACGACGCTGACGGCGGTTTTCGGTTCGAAGCTTTCCTTTGACATTCTAAAGCACCAGTAACTCCATCTCCGCGTATTCGTGCGCGTGTCTTTGTTCCCGATCCACGGCCTTTGGGCGTGATGTCGGCCTGGGTTTGGCGCTTTAACTCTGACACTTCAAAGCTTCAGGACTCGATTCCCGCCGGAATTCTTTTCCGTTTTCAAAGGAATCCGACGATGTCTTTTTCATTCAAGGGGCGAAAATCCCCACCAGAACCAGCCCCTTTGTCGCGGCAGCCGAACGGTCGCGTGAGCCTGTCCGAGCGCAAGCTGTCGGCATGGGCGATGGTCATGGGCGTGCGCCTGCCGTCCGATTATCCGGAAAGCCGGATACGGCGTCGTGGCGGTCTGCCTGATGTCGACTTTTCGGGTGCAAGCCCCGATCCGGGCTACCGCTCGCCGTTGCAAAGGCTGAGCGATCGCATTGCTTCGGCATTGCGGTCTCTCAGGGACTGGCGGGCTCCTGCCACGACCGTGGCAGGAGCGGTCGCCGAAGATATCGGCGAATCGGCACGGACACCCTACATTGAGGAGGTCGGGCCTGCCCTTGGTGGCAAGCCCGATCAAGCCGGTGAGGAGGCGTCCGAATATGATAGCGGTGAATCGGTTCGCCGCGCTGCATGACGCAACGCTGTAACATGATCGCGGATTGATTCCGGGTCATGTTACAACTTGTTGTTTTTACGAATGATTTGCCCGAACGGCGCGCCGCTTTTCGGGAAAGGCACCAAACAGAGAATGAACGATGTTTCGCTGGTTTGAAAAAAGACTAGATCCGTTTCCCGCCGCGGAGCCGGTCGAGCCGCCAAAGACGCTGGTGGCCTTCTGCCTCCATTACACCAAGGGGTCGTGGCCCTTCATTGCCGTTTCGGCTATTCTGACGGCGCTGGTCGCACTGGCCGAAGTGTGGATGTTCGGCTTCCTCGGCTCGATCGTCGACTGGTTGTCGGCGCAGAATCGCGAGACCTTCCTCCAGACGGAGGGCTGGAAGCTGGCGGCCATGGCGTTCGTCGTGCTGTTTCTGCTGCCGGGCACAGTTTTCATCAATTCGATGGTCAACCAGCAGACGCTGATGGGCAACTACCCCATGCGCATCCGTTGGCAGGTGCACCGTTACCTGCTCAAGCAGTCGATGACCTTCTATCAGGACGAATTCGCCGGCCGCATCGCCACCAAGTTGATGCAGACCGCGCTCGCCGTGCGCGAATGCGTCATCAAACTGGTCGACGTGCTGAACTACGTCATCGTCTATTTTCTCGGCATGCTGTTTATTGTCGGTTCGGCCGACTGGCGGCTGGCCGCGCCGCTTGCCATCTGGCTCGTCTGCTATGTCATCCTGCTGCGCTACTTCATCCCGCGGCTCGGCAAGGTGGCGGAAGAGCAGGCGGATGCGCGCTCGATGATGACCGGGCGCGTCGTCGACAGCTACACCAACATCCAGACGGTAAAACTGTTTTCGCACAGCCGGCGTGAGGCATCGTTCGCGCGCGAAGGCATGTCGAGCTTCCTCGAGACGGTCTACCGCTCGATGCGGCTGGTCACCGGGCTTTATGGCGTTCTCTATGTCCTCAATTCGGTCCTGCTCACTGCCGTCACAGCGCTCTCCATCTGGCTGTGGCTCGGCGAGGCCGTGTCGATCGGCGCGGTGGCCGTCGTCATCGGACTGGTGCTGCGGCTGTGGGGCATGTCGCAGTGGATCATGTGGGAAGTGTCGGGCCTGTTCGAGAATATCGGCACGGTGCAAGACGGCATCGGCTCGATCTCGATGCCGCGCCTTGTCGAGGATAAGCCCGGTGCGAAGGAGATCGTCGTCAGCAAGGGCGAGATCGCGTTCGAGAACATCGGCTTCCACTATGGCAAGGGCAAAGGCATCATCGAGCATCTTTCGCTGACGATCAGGCCGGGCGAGAAGGTCGGACTGGTCGGGCGCTCGGGTGCCGGCAAGTCGACGCTGGTGAACCTTTTGCTGCGCTTCTACGATCTGGAAAGCGGACGCATCCTTGTCGATGGCCAGGATATCTCGGCAGTGGCGCAGGACTCGCTGCGCGCCGAGATCGGCATGGTCACGCAGGATACGTCGCTGCTGCATCGCTCGGTGCGCGACAATATCCTCTATGGCCGTCCCGACGCCGACGACGACATGATGGTGGAAGCGGCGCGGCGCGCCTCGGCTGCCGAATTCATCGCCGGGCTTTCCGATCCGAAGGGACGCAAGGGCTACGATGCCCATGTCGGCGAGCGTGGCGTGAAATTGTCGGGCGGCCAGAGGCAACGCATCGCCATTGCCCGCGTTATGCTGAAGGACGCGCCGATCCTCATACTCGACGAGGCGACGTCTGCGCTCGATTCCGAGGTCGAGGCGGCAATCCAGGAAAACCTTTACCGGTTGATGGAGGGCAAGACAGTGATCGCGATCGCACACCGGCTTTCCACCATCGCCGCGATGGACCGGCTCGTCGTCATGGATCAGGGCCGGGTCATCGAGGAAGGCTCGCATGACGAACTCGTCGCACGCGGCGGGCTTTATGCGCAGCTCTGGAATAGGCAATCCGGTGGCTTCCTGCCCAGTGACGAATCGGTTGAGAATGGACCCATAGGAAAGGGTCTCGCCGCCGAATGAGCATGCGCGCCGTCTACGAGGTGTTCGAAGGCTGGGTGAACCCGTTTCGGGAGCCCGGTAACCTTCGGCCACCCGAGACGGTGTGGGGCTTTATCTGGCACTATGTCGGCCAGGCAAAGCTCGCCTTCTTCGCCATGCTGGTCATCGGCGGCATCGCCCCGCTTGTCGAAGCGGGGCTTTTTTATTTCGTCGGGCATCTGGTCGATATTCTCGACCAGGCTTCCGGCAACAGGAGCTGGCAGGGGCTTTGGGATGCTGCCGGCATGCAGCTGCTGTTCATGCTTGTCACCGTCCTGGTGCTGCGGACGATCGTCGAGGCGCTGTCCGACCTGATCGATGAGCAGACCATCACGCCGGGCTTCTACAATCTCGTCCGCTGGCAGGCGCATCGCCACGTCTCGCGCCAGTCCTATGCCTTCTTCCAGAACGATTTCGCCGGCCGCATCGCCACCAAGGTCTGGCAGGCGGGGCAGGCGACGGGCGACCTGATGGAAAGCTTCATCGAGGTCGTGTGGTTCATGATCATCTACACGATCACAACGCTGGCGCTGGTGGCCAGCCTCGATCTCAGGATGGCCGGGCTGGTGCTGGTGTGGATTATCGCCTTCGGCTTCGTCGCGCGCCACTACCTGCCGTCGATCCGCAAGCATGCCGAGGCGACTGCCGAGGCCGGCTCGATGATCAATGGCCGGATCGTCGATTCCTATTCCAATGTGCTGACGCTGAAGCTGTTCGCCGCCGACGGCGACGACCGCTATATCCGCAACGGCTTCGACATTTATGTCGAGACCCAGCGGCCGTTTATGCGCAAGCTGACCGGCCTGCGCATCACCATGACCGCGCTGTCAGGCGTGATGATCACGGCGATTGCATGCTTTGCCGTGTTTCTCTGGGTCGAGGGCACGATCACAGTCGGCGCCGTCGCCTTCACGCTCAGCCTCGTGCTGCGGCTGAACATGCTGCTGCTGCGGCTGATGATGCAGCTCAATGGCATCCTGAGAAATCTCGGTGTTCTCGAAAACTCCAAGGCGCTGATCTCGCAGCCGCTCGGACTGATCGACAAGCCCGGTGCGAAGGAACTGGTGGTCAAGGGCGGCGAGATCCGCGCCGAGAATGTCGTCTTTCACTACGGCAAGGGCGGCGGCGTGCTCGACGGCATCGATCTTGTCGTCAAGCCGGGCGAGAAGGTCGGGCTGGTCGGGCCGTCCGGTGCAGGCAAGACCACGCTCGTCAACCTGATGCTGCGGCTCTACGACCTTGAAGGCGGCAGGATCCTGATCGACGGCCAGGATGTATCGACCGTGACGCAGGATTCGCTGCGGGCCAATATCGGCGTGGTCAGCCAGGATACCGCCCTGTTCCATCGCTCGCTGCGCGACAACATCAAGCTCGGCAAGCCGGACGCGACCGATGCCGAGATTATTTCAGCGGCGCGCAAGGCCGAGGCCCATAATTTCATCGGCAGGCTGCGCGACAACAAGGAGCGCGCCGGCTACGACGCCTATGTCGGCGAGCGCGGCGTAAAGCTGTCGGGCGGCCAGCGCCAGCGCATCGCCATTGCCCGTGTCTTCCTGAAAGACGCGCCTATATTGGTGCTGGATGAAGCGACGTCGGCGCTCGATTCGGATGTCGAGGCGGCGATCCAGGAAAATCTCCATGCGCTGATGCAGAACAAGACCGTCATCGCCATTGCGCACCGCCTTTCGACCATCGCAGCCCTCGACCGGCTGGTGGTGCTGGATGACGGGCGCATCGTCGAGCAGGGTACGCATGACGAACTCGTGGAGCAGGACGGCCTTTATGCGCGGCTGTGGAAGCGCCAGTCCGGCGGCTTCCTGTTCCACGAAGACCAGATCGAAGCGACGAGGCCGGCCGAATGAAAGAGGGCAGCTTCTCAGATCGGCAGTGGCGCAGGCTGGAAGGCTGGATCGATCCGTTCCAGGACACCGACCGCGAAGTGCTGCCGGCCAATGCGTGGCGCTTCATCCTTTACTTCGCCAGTCAGGCCAAGGGGCCGTTCATCCTGTTGCTGATTGTCGGCGGCCTCTCCGGCGCGGTCGACGCCGCGCTCTACTGGTCGGTGGGCTGGCTGATCGATCTTCTCGACAAGACCAGCCCGCAGGCATTGCTGGCCGATCACTGGCCGGAACTGGTGGCGCTCATGGCGCTGCTTCTGGTGGTGCGCAGCGTGGTGATGATCGGCGGCGCGATCGTCGAGCAGCAGATGGTCGTGCCAGGGTTTTTCTCGATGGTGCGCTGGCAGGCGTTCCGCCGCGTCATCGAGCAGCCCTATGATTTCTACCAGAACGACTTCGCCGGGCGCATCGCCACCAAGATCATGCAGGGCGGCGAGGCCGTTGGCGATTTCATCGTCAACGTGCTCCAGACCATGTGGGCATTCCTGACCTTCATGATCCTGACGACGACGATCCTGATCACGGTTGATCCGCTAATGGGCGTGGTTGTGACGGTCTGGTTCATCCTCTATGGCGCGATCGTCTACTTCCTGCTGCCCGAAATGCGCCGCGCCGGCCGCGCCGTGGCAGACGAACGCTCGATCTTCAACGGGCGGCTGGTCGATGCCTTCACCAACATCATGGCGGTAAAGCTGTTCGACAGCGGGCGTCGCGAACATGCCTATGTTCGCGACGGGCTGGAGCGGTTTCTGGTTGCGGTGGTGCGGCTGACGCGCTCGGTCACGCTGGTTCGCAGCGCGATCGCCATCCTCAACGGGTTCATGATGGGATCGGTGGCGGCGATCTGCATCTACAAATGGACCGGCGGAGGCATTTCCACCGGCGCCATCGCCGCCTCGCTCGGCCTTGTCTTCCGGCTGAACCAGATGTCGGGCTGGATCATGTTCAACATCAGCGGCCTTATCCGCAACTATGCCACCGTGCAGGATGCCACCCGCACGATCTCGGTACGGCCTGCGATACGTGATGCGGCCGACGCGGTCGTCATGCCGCGCGCCAAGGGCGATATCCGCTTCGAGAACGTCTCGTTCCATTACGGCAAGGGCGGCGGCGTCATAGAAAATCTGAACCTGCATGTCAGGCCGGGCGAGCGGGTGGCGCTAATCGGCCCGTCGGGGGCGGGCAAGACGACCATCGTCAACCTGGCGCTGCGGCTGTTCGATGTCGAGCAAGGCCGCATCCTTATCGACGGGCATGATTTACGCTCGGTGACGCAAGGGTCGCTGCGCGCGCAATTCGGCGTGGTCAGCCAGGAGGCGATGCTGATGCATCGCTCGATCCGCGACAATATCGGCTATGGCCGCGAAGGGGCGACGCAAGCCGAGATTGAGGAGGCAGCCGAGCGGGCGGCGGCGCATGAGTTCATCGTCGATGTGTCCGATCCCAAGGACAGGCGCGGCTACGATGCCCATGTCGGCGAGCGCGGCGTGAAGCTTTCGGGCGGCCAGCGCCAGCGCGTGGCGATCGCGCGCATGATGCTGAAGGATGCACCGATCCTCATTCTCGACGAGGCAACCTCGGCGCTCGATTCGGAAGTCGAGGCGGCGATCCAGGACAATCTCTACCGGATGATGGAGGGCAAGACCGTCATAGCCATCGCTCACCGCCTTTCCACCATCGCGGCATTGGACCGGCTGATCGTGCTGGATGATGGCAAGATCGTCGAGGAAGGCACGCATGAAGCGCTGATCGCCAGGGACGGGCTTTATGCGCAGCTCTGGAAGCGCCAGTCGGGCGGCTTCCTGGCCGATCGGCTCGCCGCGGAGTAGGCGTCATGTCGCTTCGCCAGCCCGGTAAGTATTCGCATCCATCGCAGGAAACCGGCTTCAACGTGCTGGAGCACGAGATGCTGGCGGAAATGGCCGTTTCGCTCGGCCGTGCCGGACAGCGTGCCGAGGAGGCGCTGGCGCAGCTGCGCGGCCATCAAGGCGATGCCGACGAGAGAACACGGTTGCTGAAAGCGACGGCTCGCGCCGTGCACGCCTATTTCATCCAGCGCGAACTTTGCGGCCTGCGCCGCCACGATGACGTGATCCGCGATCTCGCCATCCCGAAGGAAATTCTGGTCAGGCTCGGAGCGATGTGAGCGGGACTCATTCGAGTCGTTGCAGGAGAGGGGCTCAGACCTTGGCCCCAGTCTCATGCCACGGGTTGAAAAGCGGCGCGCTGGTCAGCTGGAAGTCGCTTGTGTTGCGCGTGACGATGATCAGGCCGTGCACCAGCGCCGTTGCCGCAATCAGCGAATCGCGCTCGGGTCGAGGATCGGGTACGTGCAAGGCTGCACAGCGCAAAGCAACCGTGGTGTCGACCGGAAGGATGCGGCCTTCAAATTGCGGCAAAATGGTTCCTGAAATCCAGTTGCGTAGCGATGCGCCTTGCAGCGCGTCTCGCCTCTCGACAAGAAGGGCGCCATATTCCAGTTCGAGCACGGTTATGGCCGAAAGGAAGAACTGCACCGGCGACATGGTGTCCGCCCACGCCAGAACCTGACGGTTTGCCCGTTCCCTGCGCCTGAGTTCGGAGATGACGTTGGTGTCGAGCAGGTACATCAGTCGAGATCGGCCGGCCTGAACAGGCCTTTGCCGATGGGTTGCGGATTGAAGTCGAAATCGCCGCCATCGGTCTGTGCAAGGGCTTCGGCCAGGCTCATCGTCTTGCCTGCAAGGCGCTCATAATCCTCGATCGTCAGCAGGACATGGGCCGGCCGGCCACGGTCGGTAATAAAGACCGGGCCATTATTCGCGGCTTTCTTAGCGCCGCTTGTGTCCTGATTGAACGTGCGGCTGGACAGAGTCGTAATGGTCACGGTGATCCTCGTTCGTCTACAGATAGATTTCCACAAAAATGGCCACGTATCAACGATAATGTAGATATGTATCTACATTTTTACATGGCGCATGGTTTTCCACCCTGTTGATAAACTCTCCACAGCCACCCGCGACAATCTGCCCTGACCCCTTGTCCCGTCTGGACAAGCGCCGGCTTCGCGCATAAACCGAGTGCCAAATGCCGGAGGAATTCGTCAGCCTGGTCCGCTATGCGGTTGCGGGCCGTCGACAGTGAGCGGGGACATGGCTCCACCGCCGGCGTGGGTAAGGCGAAAGGATCATATCTCGTGAGCGCAAACGACACGATCGACCCAACCCGTCGTGATTTTCTTTATGTGGCGACCGGCATGGCCGGCGTCGTTGGCGCTGGTGCGGTCGCCTGGCCGTTCATCGACCAGATGCGCCCCGACGCTTCGACGCTTGCAGCCTCCTCGGTCGAGGTTGACGTCTCCTCGCTGACGCCGGGCATGTCGCTGACGGTCAAGTGGCGCGGCAAGCCGGTTGCTATCCGCAACCGCACCGAAAAAGAGATGAAGGAAGCCGAGGCCGTCAGCCTCAGCGATCTCAAGGATCCGCTTGCACGCAATGCCAATCTGGCGAGCGACGCGCCCGCGACCGACGCAAACCGCACCGTGCCGGGCAAGGAAGCCTGGATGGTGATGGTTCAGGTCTGTACCCATCTTGGCTGCATCCCGCTCGGCGAGCAGGGTGAATATGGCGGCTGGTTCTGCCCGTGCCACGGCTCGGCGTATGATACGGCCGGACGCATTCGCAAAGGACCGGCGCCTGAGAACATGGCGATCCCGGTATTCTCGTTCATTTCCGACACTTCGATCCGGATCGGCTAAGGCAGAGGGAACTTAATCCATGAGCGGTGGACACTCGACCTATTCGCCAAAAACAGGCATCGAACGCTGGTTCGACGCGCGCATGCCATTGCCGCGCCTCATCCACGATTCGTTCGTCTCTTTTCCGGTTCCGCGTAACCTGAACTATGCCTACACCTTCGGCGGCATTCTTTCGCTGATGCTGGGTGCGCAGATCCTGACCGGCATCGTGCTGGCCATGCACTATGCGGCAGACACGACCCTGGCCTTCCAGTCGGTCGAAAAGATCATGCGCGACGTGAATTCGGGCTGGCTGCTGCGCTACCTGCATTCCAACGGCGCTTCGATGTTCTTCATTGCCGTCTATATCCACATCATGCGCGGCCTTTACTACGGCTCGTACAAGGCGCCGCGTGAACTGCTCTGGATTCTCGGCTGCATCATCTACCTCCTGATGATGGCGACCGGTTTCATGGGCTACGTGCTGCCCTGGGGCCAGATGTCCTTCTGGGGCGCCACCGTCATCACCGGCTTCTTCACCGCCATTCCGCTGGTGGGCGAGTGGGTCCAGCAGCTTCTGCTTGGTGGCTTCGCCGTCGACAACCCGACGCTGAACCGCTTCTTTGCGCTGCACTATCTGCTGCCCTTCATGATCGCCGGCGTCGTCATTCTTCATATCTGGGCGCTGCATGTCGTCGGCCAGACCAACCCGACCGGCATCGAGATCAAGTCGAAGACCGACACCGTGGCCTTCACGCCCTATGCGACCATCAAGGATGCCTTCGGCATGGTCGTGTTCCTTGCCGTGTTCGCCTACTTCGTCTTCTACATCCCGAACTATCTCGGCCATCCGGACAACTACATCGTTGCCGACTCGCTGAAGACGCCGGCTCATATCGTGCCTGAATGGTACTATCTGCCGTTCTACGCGATCCTGCGCGCCATCACCTTCAACATCGGTCCGATCGACTCGAAGCTCGGCGGCGTGCTGGCCATGTTCGGCGCCATCGCGGTCCTGTTCTTCGTGCCGTGGCTGGATACGTCGAAGGTTCGCTCGGCCGTCTATCGCCCGTGGTACAAGCTGTTCTTCTGGCTCTTCGTTGCCAATGCCATCTTCCTCGGCTGGCTCGGTTCGCGCCCGGCGGAAGGCACCTATGTGGCGCTGGCGCAGGCCTCGACGCTTTACTACTTCGCGTTCTTCCTCGTCATCATGCCGGTTCTCGGCCTGATCGAGACGCCGCGGCGGTTGCCGAACTCGATCACCGAAGCGGTGCTCGAGAAGAACAAGTCCGGCTCGGGTCACCCTGCGGGTGCTGCGGCATCGCCGGAAACCAAGGGCTGAGCGAGAATCTTGAGAGGAATGTTCGCATGAAAAAGATTCTCACTGGATTGGCTGTGTTCGGACTGGTCGTGGTCGGCGCGTTTGGCGCTGCCATCGCCGCCGAGGAAGGCCATAACGAGGCTGAGCCGACCCATTTCCCGATCCACAAGCCGAAGCAGGAAAACTGGTCCTTCGCAGGTCCGTTCGGTACCTACGACAAGGCCCAGCTCCAGCGCGGCCTGAAGGTCTACAAGGAAGTCTGCTCGGCCTGTCATTCGATGGAGCTGGTAGCTTTCCGCACGCTGGCAGACCTCGGCTATTCCGAGGCCCAGGTGAAGGCTTTTGCTGCCGAATACGAAGTGCAGGATGGCCCCAACGCCGATGGCGAGATGTTCACGCGCAAGGCGATCCCCAGCGATCACTTCCCGTCGCCGTTCCCGAACCACAATGCGGCTGCCGCTGCAAACGGTGGTGCTGCTCCCCCGGACTTCTCGCTGATCGCCAAGGCGCGCGGCGTGGAGCGTGGGTTCCCGACCTTCATCTTCGACATCTTCACGCAGTATGCCGAAGCCGGTCCGGACTATATTCACGCGCTGCTGACGGGTTTCGACGAGCAGCCGCCGGCGGGAATGCAGATCGCCGAGGGTACGCACTACAATCCGTATTTCATCGCCGGCAAGTCGCTGGCCATGGCCAAGCCGATCTCGGATGACCAGGTCACCTATGACGATGGCGCGCCGCAGACGGTCGACCAGTATTCCCGCGACGTTTCCGCCTTCCTGATGTGGGCCGCCGAGCCGCATCTGGAAGCACGCAAGCAGACCGGCTTCCGTGTCATGGCCTTCCTGCTGCTGTTCGGAGCGCTCGTCTACCTGACCAAGCGCAAGGTCTGGTCGGGCGTCGCCCACTAAAAGCGGCAACCGCCGGCAAGTCGAATGTTGGGAAGGGCGCGCAAGCGCCCTTTTCTTTTTGTCCGCGCGGTCGCACAAGTAAGCCTCAACGGAACGGTCTCATGAAATCCTCCCTCGAAGACACCTTGATCTCTGCGATCCGCAACATTCCCGACTATCCCAAGCCGGGCATCATGTTCCGCGACATCACCACGCTGCTCGGCAATGCGCGGGCATACCGGCGCGCTATCGACGAACTGGTGCATCCCTATGCCGGCTCGAAGATAGACAAGATCGCCGGCATCGAGGCGCGCGGCTTTATCCTTGGCGGGGCAATGGCGCACCAACTCTCATCTGGCTTCATTCCGATCCGAAAGAAGGGAAAGCTGCCGCACGAAACCGTGCGCGTCGCCTACAGCCTGGAATACGGGCTGGACGAGATGGAGATGCACAAGGACGCGGTCGTGCCCGGTGAGAAGGTTATCCTGGTCGACGACCTGATTGCCACCGGCGGCACGGCTGAGGGCGCCGTGAAGCTGCTGCGCCAGATGGGGGCGGATATCGTGGCCGCCTGTTTCGTTATCGACCTGCCGGAGCTGGGCGGAAGGGCGAAGCTGGAGGCGCTGGATGTGCCGGTGAGGACGCTGGTGGCGTTTGAGGGGCATTGAGTTTCTGAGAGGTCGGCGCTGCCCCTCACCCTTACCCTCTCCCCGTGAAGAACGGGGAGAGGGGGCGTCAACGTTGCGGCCAGTCTTCCTCTCCCCGTCACTATACGGGGAGAGGATGCCGGCAGGCAGGTGAGGGGCAGCACCGAGCTGCCCGATTGTCAGTCCGCCTTCACCAGAACCGCGCTCTCGAACTCCAGCACCTTGTCGCCGGTCGAATCGAAGGCGTCGGCACGGATGGTCACGAGACGCCATCCGGGGCGGCTGGCGACGGGCCTGTGGCTCACGCCGGTGCGGGTGAACGTGACTGTTTCGCCAGCATAGACCGGTTTCAGCCATTTCAGGTTCTTGAAGCCGGGCGAGGGGCCGAATTCCGGCTTCGGGCCGGGACCTTCCCATTTGCCGTCGGCCAGCGCCTGCTGCTCAAGATTGTAGCGCATCCAGGTCGCGGTCGTGTGCCAGCCCGAGGCGCAGAGCCGGCCGAACACGCTGTTCTCGGCCTTTTTCTCATCCATATGGAAAGGCTGCGGGTCGTATTTGGCGGCAAAGGCCTTGATGGCCTCCGGCTCGAATCTGTGCGAGCCGAGCGTGACCGTGGTGCCGATGCCGAGGAATTCGTCGAGCATCATGCCGTGCCCTCACGCGTCAGGAACATTCCGGTGTTTTCCAGTTCGATCACGCTTTCGCCCTTCTGGTTGAAGAGTTCGTGGCGGCAGGTGACGAAGCCGAGCGTCGGCCGCGATTTCGATAGGCGCTTGGCGAGGACGGCGCTGCGGCCGGTCAGAGTGTCCCCGGCCAGTACAGGTTTCTTCCAGCGGGCATATTCGATGCCGGGCGCGCCTTGCGAGGTGGAGTCGAGCAGGAAGGCGTCGCACATCATGCGCATGAACATCGCGCAGGTGTGCCAGCCGGAGGCGGAAAGCCCGCCCAGAATGCTCGCCTTGCCGGCTTCCTCGTCGAGATGCATCGGCTGAGGATCGAACTCGCTGGCGAAATCGATGATCTCGGCGGCGGTGACAAGTTTCGTGCCGAGGTCGATCGACCCGCCTTCGGGGAAATCCTCATAGGCCCATTTCTTGGTGGTCATGCCGCAATCCTGTTCAGGCTTGAACTTTCATAGTGCCAATTGTCGCCTTCAACGGCAAGGCCGGGCGTGGCGCCACAGGTGCCTTACGGTTGTTACAGCCAGCCGCGCCGCTTGAAATAGAGGTAGGGCAGGATGGCCGACAGGACCATCAGGCAGAGCGCGAAGGGATAGCCGAGAAGCCATTTCAGCTCGGGCATGATGTCGAAATTCATGCCGTAGATGGAGGCGACCAGCGTCGGTGGCAGGAAGACCACGGCGGCGACCGAGAAAATCTTGATGATGCCGTTCTGCTCGATGTTGATCATGCCCAGCGTGGCGTCGAGCAGGAAGGTGATCTTGTTGGACAGGAACGAGGCGTGATCGGTGAGTGACGAGACGTCCCGCGACAGCGTCTTGACGCGGGCGCGCGCATCCTTGCTCTTGGCCTGCATGGTGACGTTGCCGAGAAACCCAGACAAGCGTTGAAGCGTCATCAGGCTCTCGCGGATGTTGGAGGTCAGCTCCTCCTTGCGGCCAATGGCCTGTAGCACCTTCTTGAAGTCGTGGTCGCGCTTGGAGGCGTTCTTTTCGGAGGACTGGAAGATGCCGTGGGAAATGGTGTCGATGTCATGACCGATACGCTCCAGCACATCGGCAAGGCGGTCGACGATCGCTTCGAGCAGGCTGACAAGAATGGTCTCGCCATTGGTGCAGCCCATGGTGACTTTTTCGGCCCGCAGCGGAAAGGTCTGGAAGGCGCGGGGCTCGTGATAGCGAATGGTGATGAGCCTGCTGCCCGACAGCACGAAGGTCACCGGCGACATGATGGGATGATCTTCATCCGTTTTCGCCGGCAGCGTGGCGGTCATGAAGTAGGCGCCGTTCTCGATGTAGAGGCGCGAGGAAATCTCGATCTCCTCCATCTCCTCGCGCGTCGGAACGCCGACGCCGAGCCACTTCTCGACTTCTGCTTCTTCTTCCTTGGTGGGGATAACGAGATCGGCCCAGATCACCGCATCCTTGTTCGCCTCGAGATCGTCCACCGGGCGCAGACGGTCATTGTCGAGGACAAAGGCCTTGATCATCGCTGGTGCTCCGTATTCCCGAGAGGAAGCGCGTCAGAGACCGACGCCGGTTCATTGAACGCCGTAGACCTCGGCGTTCAATGCGTCAAGAATTGGGTATTGGCGGGTATAGGTTGCAGCTTTATGTATTGAACTTGAACATCAGCACGTCGCCGTCCTGCACGACATATTCCTTGCCTTCGTCGCGGGCCTTGCCGGCTTCCTTGGCCGGCACTTCGCCGCCGAGGGTGACGAAATCATTGTAGGCGATGGTCTGGGCGCGGATGAAGCCGCGTTCGAAATCCGTGTGGATCACGCCTGCCGCCTGTGGCGCCTTGGTGCCCTTCTGGATGGTCCAGGCGCGGGTTTCCTTGGGGCCGGCGGTGAAATAGGTGATCAGGTGCAGGAGGTCGTAGCCGGCGCGGATGAGCTTATCCAGGCCGGGTTCCTCAAGGCCGAGATCGGCGAGGAATTCCTGCGCTTCCTCGTCGGGAAGCTGGGCGACTTCGGCTTCGATCGCCGCCGAGATGACGACGGTGCCGGCACCTTGCGCGGCTGCCATCTTCTCCACGGCCTGCGTGTGCTCGTTGCCGGTCGCGGCTTCGGCCTCGGAGACGTTGCAGACATAGAGAACGGGGTGTGAGGTCAGGAGGTTGAGGCCCTGCAGGATGGCGAGATCTTCCGCCGCTATGCCCTTGAGCAGCATGCGTGCGGGCTTGCCTTCCTGCAGCAGTGTAAGCGCCTGTTCCATCATCGGCAGGACGGTCAATGCTTCCTTGTCCTTGCTGCCGGCGCGCTTGCGGAACTGGACGATGCGGCGCTCGAGGCTTTCGAGGTCGGCGAGCATCAGCTCGGTTTCGACGGTCTCGGCGTCGGCGACCGGGTCGATGCGGCCTTCGACATGGGTGATGTCGTCATCCTCGAAGCAGCGCAGCACATGGACGATGGCGTCGACCTCGCGGATGTTGGCGAGGAACTGGTTGCCAAGGCCTTCGCCCTTGGAGGCGCCGCGCACCAGGCCGGCGATGTCGACGAAGGAGATCCGGGTCGGGATGATCTCCTTCGACTTCGCGGCGTCAGCGATCTTCTTCAGGCGCGGATCGGGCACGGCCACTTCGCCGGTGTTGGGCTCGATGGTGCAGAAGGGGTAGTTGGCGGCCTGTGCTGCAGCCGTGCGCGTGAGCGCGTTGAAAAGCGTCGATTTGCCTACATTTGGCAGGCCGACGATGCCGCATTTGAAACCCATGATGATAAAGCCTTATCGAGAAGCGAAGATTTGCTCAGGGCTATGGGCGAAAGGGTCGATGATCGTCAAGCCTTCGATGACCTGACCGTCCTGCAAATCCTCGGAAAGGAAGTATTTGCAGCCCAGTTCGAGCGCTGAAGCGAGGAGAAGGCAATCCCACCAGGAGTAGCGAGACGTAAGATGGATCGCGCGTGCAGCGATTGTCGTTTCGAGCCGAAGAGGATGTGAGCCGAAATCAGCGAAGGCGTCGATCCTGAAAAAGACGTTGGTGTCTCCGAATTTGGCCGACTTGCGTATCGCAACATTGGCAATTTCGTTCAGCACTTGAAGGTTGGTGACACCGCAATTGCGATTAGACAGATACTCCAACCAATGCTGCGCTACGGGTCTCTTTTCTCCTTCATAGACGTCAAATGTATAGAGAAAGGTGTTGCTGTCTATGAAGACCTTAGCGCCTGGCATTCCGCTCTTCCGCGGTAGGCATGCGCCCATTTTCGGAAATAGGAAGCTTAGGTCCGTCGAAGACACGCTGCAAAGCTTCCAGCCGGCGCTTTATTTCGTCGTCTGCACTGGTGGTTTCATGGGAAGCTTCCCGCTCCAGCAAGTCGGCGACATATTGCGACATGCTTTTGCCGGCCTTTGCAGCGTTCACCCTGGTGTCCTGCAGCAGCTCTTCCTTCAGCGATATGGTCAGGTTTTTCATGGCTCAATCTCACGAAAACACGAGGTTCGTGAGAAATATAGCGATAATAGGAGATTCCTTCAAGAAATCTGGCCATCGCGCCCTTTGAACGCTATGCGGAAGTGACTGCCGGTCGTAGCCGGGGCAAAGTCACTCCTTGTTGCCGAACAGCTTCTTCAGCATTGCGGCCATGGGACCGCTCTCGGGGATCTTGATTGCCGGAGCTTGAGGACGTGCTTGACGGACATGGCTCTGCGCCTTGGCGACCTTCTGCTTGGGTGGCGGGGTGTCGTCGGCGCCGGTCGGCTGCAGCTTGTCGCGCAGCGCCAGCGTGATGCGGTTCATGAAGCCGCTTTCGTCGCCCTTGGCCAGCAGGGCGGCATTGTCTGCTATTGCGTCCAGAAGGACTTCCAGCCATTCGCTGTCAGACTTGGAGAAGTCGCCGAGCACATGGTTGTGCACCATTTCCTTGACGCCCGGATGGCCGATGCCGATGCGCACGCGGCGATAATCCCTGGCGATGTGCTGGTCGATCGAGCGGATGCCGTTGTGGCCGCCAGCGCCACCGCCGGTCTTGACACGCACCTTGCCGGAGACAAGATCGAGCTCGTCGTAGAAGACGGTGAGATCAGAAGGCTGGAGCTTGTAGAAGCGCAGGGCCTCGCCGACCGACTGGCCGGAAAGGTTCATGAAGGTCTGGGGCTTCAGGAGGATGACTTTTTCGCCGTCGAGCTTGCCTTCGGCGATCTGGCCCTGGAACTTCTTTGACCAGGGCGAAAAATCATGGCGGCGGGCGATTGCCTCCGCCGCCATGAAGCCGACATTGTGCCGGTTGTTGGCATATTTGGCACCCGGATTGCCGAGACCTGCAAAAAGCAGCATCGTTGCGGCCCTCCGGAGCCTCGAAGATTACTCTTCGGTTTCGGCCGGCGCTTCGGTTGCAGCCTCGGCCGCGGCTTCAGCTGCGTTGTCTTCGCTCTTGAGGCCGGCAGGTGCGGCAACTGTCGCGATGGTGAAGTCGCGATCGGAGATGACCGGCTTCACGTCCTTGGGCAGCTTGATGGCCGAGATGTGAACCGAATCGCCGATGTCGAGACCGGTGAGGTCGACTTCGATGAATTCCGGGATCGCATTGGCCGGGCAGTGGAATTCCACGTCATGGCGAACGATGTTGAGAACGCCGCCGCGCTTGATGCCGGGCGACTTCTCTTCATTGGTGAAGTGAACCGGAACGTTGACGTTGACTTCGGTGTTCTTGCCGACGCGCAGGAAATCCACATGCATGGGGAAATCGCGGACCGGGTCGAGCTGGTAATCCTTCGGCAGGACCTGGATCTTCTTGCCGTCAAGATCGATCGTCGCGATGGTGGTTTTGAAACCGCCGCCGTGGATCTTGTAGTAGATGTCCTTGTAGGACAGGGCGATCGCCAGGGGAGGCTGCTTGTCGCCGTAAATAACTGCAGGCACTTTACCGTTGCGGCGAACTGCACGGGCGGACCCCTTACCGACCTGTTCGCGAGCTTCGGCCTTGAGCTCATAAGTATCGTGGCTCATGGCATTTCCTTTCGTGTTATGGAGCGCCCGGGGACGGGTTTATGCCCAGTCCTCAAACGTCGAAAGCCGCCGGTTGAGGCGGCTCTCCGCCGCGTTGCCTCCAAGGGTGTCTACGCGGGTGGCGGCTCTATAGCCGAAGGTACATCTAAGCGCAAGGTTTGGCGCGAAATCGCCGTTCTCAGGCAGGTTTTGCCTTGTTGAACTTCTTCTTCGGCTTCTTGTGCGGCGGCTCGCCCGTGAAACCCTCGGTCCTGGGCTTAGACTTGTTTGGCTTGAACTTGCCCTTCTTCTCGTTGTTCCAGGAAGGGGCCGCAGCTTCGGGGGTAGGGGCCTTGCCGTCGATCTTCTGGATCGTCACGCCCTTTTCGCCGGTGCCGGTCTCCTTGACCGCCGCCCAGAAGCTATTTGCCTTGTCGCCGGAAATCTCGAAATGGCTGTCGGTGTCGTTGATCTTGATCGAGCCGACCGCGCGCTTGGTGATGTGGCCGGCCTTGCAGATCATCGGCAGCAGCCAGCGCGGTTCGGCGCGATGCTTGCGGCCGACCGTTACGCGGAACCAGACGCCATTGTCGAAATCGCTGCGGTCGCGCGGGGCGGCATCGCCGCGGCCTTCGCCACGCGGCGCGCGCTCGGCAAAGTGCGTCGGCGCGTCCATCAGCTCTTCCGGGGCAGGGCGCGCCGCAAGCTGCAGCCTCAGATAGGCGGCGGCGATGTTTTCGGCGCCATGAGCCTTCATGAGCTCTGCGACGAAAGCGACCTCGTCCTCGGTTGGCGTAACCGACAGTGCCGGATCTTCAAGGATTTGCTCGCGGTTATGACGCTCGATGTCGCTGGCCGTCGGTGCGGGCACGGTGCGCGCCGTCAACTTCGCCAGTTTCAGCACGCGGCTGGCGGTGCCGCGGCGGTGCAGCGGCACGATCAGTGTACAGATGCCCTTGCGGCCGGCGCGCCCGGTGCGGCCGCTGCGGTGGAGGAGCGTGTCTGGGTTGGTCGGCAGGTCGGCGTGAATGACTAGGCCGAGATTGGGCAGGTCGATGCCGCGCGCCGCGACATCGGTCGCCACGCAGACGCGTGCCCTGCCGTCGCGCATCGACTGCAATGCGTTGGTGCGCTCGGCCTGGCTGAGTTCGCCCGACAGCGAAACCACGGCAAAGCCGCGATTGGAAAGGCGGCTCGTCAGATGCTTCACGGCTTCGCGGGTGTGGCAGAAGACGATGGTGTTCTGGGAATCGAAGAACAGCAGCGTGTTGATGATGGCGTTTTCGCGGTCGGACGGCGCGACGAGTATCTGCTGATATTCGATGTCGGCGTGCTGGTCGCTCTCGCCTTGCGCCGTGATGCGATGGGCATCGCGCTGGAAGCGCTTGGCAAGCTGCGCGATCTGGTTCGGGACGGTTGCCGAAAACAGAAGCGTGCGGCGTTCGGCAGGGGCTGCGGCAAGAATGAATTCGAGATCGTCGCGGAAGCCGAGATCGAGCATTTCGTCGGCCTCGTCGAGCACGACGGCGCGAAGCTCGGAGATATCCAGCGAGCCGCGCGTGATGTGGTCGCGCAGGCGGCCGGGCGTTCCGACGACGATATGCGCGCCGTCTGCTAAAGCGCGGCGTTCGGTGCGCATGTCCATGCCGCCGACGCAGGAGCCGATGCGGGCACCCGTTTCGCGATAGAGCCACTCGAGCTCGCGGCGAACCTGCAAGGCGAGTTCGCGCGTCGGCGCGACGATCAGGGCAAGCGGCAGGCCGGCGGCGCCAAAGCGCTCGCGCCCATCGAGCATGGTCGGGGCAATGGCGATGCCGAAGGCCACCGTCTTGCCCGAGCCGGTCTGCGCCGAGACCAGAAGGTCGGCGTCGCGGGCCTCCGGGGTCAGCATGGCGCGCTGGACTGGGGTGAGGGTCTCGTATCCACGCGATGCGAGTGCGGCAGCCAGCGCGGGCGCCATCAGTTCAAAGTCGGTCATAAAATCAGGCTTTCATCGTAAGCGCGGCGGTGACAATGCTTCTGGTCAACGACTGGCCGCGCGGTTCGCAAATCTTTTTCGAACCCTCCCCTAAAGCCTCTTGGCGAAAGCAGCAAGTCGCGGATGCAATCGATCGAAAGACGATTATCCGGTTGAAGCGATGCCAAAGCGGGAATAATGTCGATTTACCGGGGGCATGGTGGACTCCCCGTTTGAGGCGCAATGCCCAAGCTCCGCCTTCGCTGCTGCATGCGGAGGATACCATGCCACGAAGAATTTCAGCCCAGGACCTTATTGCTTTGACCGGAACCGACCGGTTTCCACACGTGGTCGATGTTCGTCGCGAGGCCATTTTCAGGCAAGCGCCGACGCGCATTGCCGCGGCGGTATGGCGCGATCATATGAAGACCGCGGAATGGTGGCCTGAGTTTCGCGACGGAAAGCTGATCGTCGTCTACTGCGCCCACGGCCACAATGTCAGCGAGGTCGCGGCTGCAGGGCTTGCCCATGCCGGGGCTGATGTCGCGATGCTCGAGGGTGGCATTGATGCTTATGAAGAGGCTGGGGGCGTTCTGGTTGCGCGCGCCGGTACCGGCGTCGACGTGACCGGCGCGCCTAGCGTCTGGGTGACCAGGGAGCGGCCAAAGATCGACCGCATCGCCTGTCCGTGGCTGATCCGGCGATTTATCGATCCATTCGCGGTTTTTCATTTTGTTGCAGCCGAATGGGTGAAGGATGTTGCCGAAGAGATCGGAGCGATTCCCTATGACATCAAGGATGTCCATTATTCACATCGCGAGGAGGGCTGCACATTCGACACGCTCATTGCGGAATTCGGCCTTTCCGATCCGGCGCTTCTGCAACTGGCGCGGATAGTGCGCGGTGCGGACACCGCCCGGCTGGATATCGAACCACAGGCGGCGGGGCTTCTGGCTGTATCGCTTGGACTCTCGGCAACCGAGCAGGATGACCTGCGGCAATTGGAAAAAGGCATGATCATTTACGACGCATTGTATGGCTGGTGCAGGCATGCAACCGCCGAGCGTCACAACTGGCCGGTGGCGGCATGACGATGGCTGACGATGCAATCCTGTCGGAACCGGGTTTCGAGTTGCCCGCGCCGACCTTCGCCGAAGCGACGAAGGTGTTCGCCAAGATCGGGCTGCTATCATTCGGCGGACCGGCCGGGCAGATCGCGTTGATGCACCGAATACTGGTCGACGAAAAGCGCTGGCTCGACGAGCCGCGATTCCTGCATGCGCTGAACTACTGCATGCTCCTACCGGGGCCGGAGGCAATGCAGCTTGCGACCTATTCCGGCTGGCTGCTGCATGGGGTTCGCGGCGGGTTGGTCGCCGGGCTGCTGTTCGTGCTGCCGGGAGCCGTCGTCATCACGCTGCTGTCGGCAATCTATTTGCTGTTGGGCGATGCGTCCCTGGTTCAGGGGCTGTTGTTCGGGTTGAAGGCTGCGGTGCTCGCGGTGGTGCTGGAGGCGCTGATCAAGGTCTCGAAGCGGGCGCTGAAGAACGGTTTTATGGTCGCGCTGGCCGTAGCGGCATTTGTCACCATCGCTTTCCTGAAGGTGCCGTTTCCAATGATTATCGCGGTCGCCGCGCTATGCGGGGCGGCGGGGCATTTTTGGATGTCGAGGCCGGCGATTGGCGCGGAGCCAGAAGAAGCGCCTCAACCCATCACCGTCATGCCGGAGTGGACTCAGCCAAGCTGGCGACGTTTCCTGACGACACTCACCGTCTGGCTGGCGATCTGGTTCGTGCCGCTGGCGGTTCTGCACATGACGCTCGGCGGCGCGAATGTCTTCGCAGCCGAGTCATTGTTCTTCTCGAAGATGGCCGCTGTTACCTTCGGCGGCGCCTATGCCGTGCTGGCCTATGTCGCGCAGCAGGCGGTGGAGGTCTATGGCTGGCTGAAGCCGGACGAGATGCTGACGGGTCTTGGCCTTGCCGAGACGACGCCGGGGCCGCTCATCCTCGTGCTGGTGTTCGTCGGCTTTCTCGGCGGCGCGCGCCTGTCGGGCCTGGAGCCGCTCACCGGCGGGCTGGCCGGGGCGTTGGTCACGCTGTGGTTCACCTTCGTGCCGTGCTTCCTGTGGATTTTCGTCGGAGCGCCATTTGTCGAAACCGTGCGCAACATCCGCTGGCTTGCCGGCGCGCTCAGTGCGGTCACCGTAGCGGTGGTCGGCATCATCGCCAATCTGGCGGTGTGGTTTTCGCTGCATGTGCTGTTCGGCCATGTCGGCGAGTGGAAGGTTGGGCCGTTCACGCTGCCAGTGCCGGATTTTTCGTCGCTGGATATAGCGGCGGGCGTCATTGCGATTGCCGCAGGCGTTGCGCTGATCAGATGGCACGCCAACATGATAACCGTGCTGGTTGCGGCGGCACTGGCGGGAATGGTCTGGACGCTCGTAAAGTAGGGGGTTGAACAGACTATTGTTCGGTCGGCTCCGCCCAGTTAACCATCACCAGCGGTGCGGTGATGCGGGCGAAATGTCTGGTGTTGTTGGTGACGAGCACTGCCCCGACGGCCAGCGCATGGGCAGCGATCATCATGTCGAGCTCGCCGATAGGCTGGCCTGTCGTGGCCAGTTGATGGCGGATATCAGCGTAGTGGTCGGCTGCGTCGGCATCCCAGGGAAGCACTGAAACGAGGCGAAGGAACTGGCGCACGCCGAGATGGAGCTTGTGATGGGCCGGCAGTCTCTTTAGCCCGTAGAGAAGCTCGGCCCGGGTCATCACGGAAATGCACACCGAAGACGGAGGCAATTCTGCCAGTCTGGTCACCACCGCTGGTGGATGCGCTTTGATGATGTAGCTGGACGTGTCCGTGTCCAGCATATGAAGGAGGCTCACGTCTCCGACTCTCCGAAGATATCGCGATCCTGCGGCAAGGTGTTCATCGGGCGATCGGACATGAAATCGGACGGAACGTCGATGGTCTTCATGAGCTTGAAGAATTCGTCCCACGCCCCCATTCCGGGCCGGCTGGACAGCAGCACATCACCGGTCACGTCGTCACGCGTGACGAAAATCTCGTCGCCTTCAAAGCGAAATTCGGCGGGCAGGCGCACAGCCTGGCTGGCGCCGTTCTTGAACAGCTTGGCTTTTCGTGTTTCGGACATCACATGGACCCAGTTCGTATATACCGTAGTATATATTGCTCGAAGCTGGGAGTTCAATCCTGCGAGCGTCAGAAACTCAATCGAACAGGCTGGAAACCGATTCTTCCGTTGCCGTACGCGAGATTGCTTCGCCGATGAGATCGCCGATCGAGATGACGCGGATGTTGTGTGCGGCTTCGATGGTGGAGGTCGGCTGGATGGAATCGGTGATGACCAGTTCCTGAAGCTTCGATCCGGCGATGCGGGCAGCAGCCCCACCCGACAGCACGCCGTGGGTGATGTAGGCGGTGACACTGGTCGCGCCATTGGCGAGCAGTGCGTCGGCCGCGTTGCACAGCGTGCCGCCCGAATCGACGATGTCGTCGATCAGCAGGCAGTCCTTGCCGCGCACGTCGCCGATGACGTTCATGACTTCCGATTCGCCCGGGCGCTCGCGGCGCTTGTCGACGATGGCGAGCTGGGCGTCGATGCGCTTGGCCAGCGCGCGGGCGCGAACCACGCCGCCGACGTCAGGCGAAACGACCATGACGTTGTTGAGCTGCTTGTATTTGGCCTTCACGTCGCGCGCCATGACCGGCACGGCGAAGAGGTTGTCGGTCGGGATGTCGAAGAAGCCCTGGATCTGGCCGGCATGAAGATCGAGTGTCAGCACGCGGTTTGCCCCGGCGCGAGCGATCATGTTGGCGACGAGCTTGGCCGAGATCGGCGTGCGGCCCGATGCGCGGCGATCCTGCCGTGCGTAGCCGAAATAGGGAATAACCGCCGTGATGCGCCGCGCCGAGGAGCGCATGAACGCGTCGATCATGATGAGAAGTTCCATCAGATGATCGTTGGTCGGGAAGGAGGTCGACTGCAGGATGAAGACATCCTCGCCGCGCACATTCTCCTGAATCTCGACGAAGATTTCCTGATCGGCAAAGCGCCGCACTGTGGCCTTGCCGATCGGCACGTTCAAATAGCGAGCGACCGCCTCAGCCAGGACCCGATTGGAATTGCCTGCGAAGAGTTTCATGCACCGTTCCTGGTGAAGGATTTCATCGGGCTTTTAGCGGGCTGCGCCGCTATTGCAAGCGGCGTCGGATTATTTCGTGGGATATTCCAAAGAAACGGTGCTTCATCGCAACAGGGTCATCCTGCGCTGCCGGCCAGCCACGTGGCCAGTTGATCGACCGTTGTGTCGGCGATGGCCTGCATGGCGGTGGCCGGAACCGACGACCACCCGTCGCCGCCCGTCACCTGAACCTTCTGCTGGCCGTTGATGCGATGCAGCCTCGTGCCCGCGGGGTCGTATACGTCCCAGACATAGACCACGGTCGTTTCCTTGCCCTCAGTGAGGGCCGAGAAATAACCCTTGAGGATGTGGGTCGCCGAGCCGTCCGTGCCTCCGGCAAGGCGGATGCCACGCTGGCGGGCGCGGCTTGCCAGCCGTTCGGTCAGCGGGGTCGCGGCCTCGACGCTTGCGCCGACGATCGGCGCGATCTGGATGCGGGCGTTGGTGGTGATGGCCGCGGTTGTGCCTGATGGCGCAGGGGACGGCGCCGTCGGCGATGACGGCTGAGGCGTGGTCGTTCCGGTCTGCGCAGGCTGGCCAGCGGTTGCTGCAGTCGTCTGCTGTTGTTGCTGGGCTATTGCCGACGGCTCGAGAACATCCTGCGTGCTGGTGCAGGCGGTCAGCGCGGCGGCTGCGAGCAGGGACAGAGCGCTTGCCGCTGATCGCCTCATTGATATCGAACTCCCCGGCGACTTTCGCGCAACCATCTTCACCAGCGGATTCACTTCACGATCAAGTCGAGATCATGGCGCGAAAGCGGCTTCGGTTGGGAATCCGTCGTCAGGTAGGTACGACCCAGCGTCATCGCGGTTTCGGTTTCGGAATCCATGATGATCATATGCGCAAACAGCGTCATATTCGGCGCGATGGGTTCGGGATTGCCCTGATAGAACATCGGCATATCCATCCAGGACGGCGTGAAGCGCGCGCCGAGTGAATAGCCGCAGGCGTTGAGCCGGTGCTTGGTCAGGCCATGCGCCTCCATGATGCGGGCATGGGCGTCGAATACATCGCCGAAGGTATTGCCCGGCGTCATCGCTTTCTCGACTGCGATGAGCGCGTCGCGGGAAGCGTCGAACAGTTCCTGATGGCGTTTGGAAACCTTGCCGGTCAGCACCGTGCGCATCATGGCGGCATGGTAGTGGTGGAAGACGCCGGCCCATTCCAGCGTCAGCTGGTCGTTCTTGTTGAGCTTGCGGCGCCCGGCTTTGTAGCGGCACAGCAGCGCGTCGGCGCCTGAGCCGATGATGAATTCGTTGGCAGGGTAATCGCCGCCGCCTTCGAAGATCGCGCCCTGCATGGCGGCAAGGATCGCACCTTCATCCGCCCCCTGCTTGATCAGCTTCAGGCCGGCATCGAGCGCGTCGTCGGCGAGATTAGCGGCTTTTTCCGCTTTCTTGATTTCGGCCGGACTCTTGAACAGGCGCAGCCGCGAAATGATGCCCGAGGCATCGACGATCTGGCCGAAGGTCTGGAGTTGTTCGTCCAGCCGGCGGCCGTTATAGGCGGTGAGGCCATGCGTGTCGTATTCGATGCCGATACGGGCGCCGAGAAGGTCGAGATCGTTCAGCAGGTTGCGCAGGTCGAGCGTCGGGTTCGCGCCGTCGCGGTCGGTCCACAGGACGATGTTCTCGATGGTCGAGGTGTGTCTGGCCTGGCGTAGATCCGCCGAGCGCGTCAGCAGAACCATCGAGCCGTCGGCCTTCATGACGAGGCATTGGAAGAAGCAGAAGCCGAAGGTGTCGTAGCCGGTCAGCCAGTACATGCTTTCCTGCGCGAACATCAGGATTGCGTCGAGTTTCTTCTCGGCCATCTCGATGACCAGCCGGTCGCGGCGGGCGTCAAACTCGGAGCGTTCGAAATGCAGCGCCATCAGATGTCCTCCAGAATGATTGCCGATATCTGCCGGCCGTAGTCCGCTTCCTTGCGGTGGGTGGAGCGGCGATAGGAATAGAACAGGCCTTCCTCGGCATAGGTGCAGCGGTCGAGCCTTTCGGCGTTGACCCCCGCCTTTAGCAAGCGATCGACCGTGTAGAGATTGAGGTCGAACATAGCGTGGGCAGGCGTTTTCGACGGTGCGAAGTAACGCGCATTCTCGCCGTCGACTTCCACGAAGCGCGCGACGAATTCGGGGCCAACCTCGTAGTTGTCCGGGCCGATCGAGGGGCCGAGCACGGCGACGATGCGCTCGCGCTTCGCGCCCAGTCCTTCCATGGCGGTGATGGTGTTTTCGAGCACGCCGGTGAAAGCGCCTTTCCAGCCGGCGTGGGCAGCACCTATCACCTTCGCGTCGGCATCGGCAAATAGCACCGGGCCGCAATCGGCGGTGGTCGCGCCGATGGCGATGCCCGCACGGTCGGTAACGATTGCGTCAGCTTTCGGCCGCGCGCCGGAAAACGGCTCGCGCGCCACGATCACGTCGGGCGAATGGATCTGATGGGCGCTCAAGAGCGAATCGACATCGACGCCCATCCACGCGGCCACGCGGCGGCGGTTCTCGCGCACCAGCGACTGATCATCATTGGAGCCCGAGCCGATGTTGAGGCCTTCATAGATGCCGTTGGAGACGCCGCCGACGCGGGTGAAGTAACCGTGCCTTATGCCTTTGGTTTCGGCTTCGCCGAGCAGGGCGGAACGGATCGGGTTCAGCGTGATTTGATCTGACATATGCCGCCTTGTTCTTCGCGAAAACCATTCCGTCAAGGCGAAACTTCGCCGGACAAGCCTTGCTTGCAATGGTGCGGACGGGACAGTGAGGCAGGGGATTGGCCGAGTCAATCCGCATCGAAAAAGGGCGAAACGGCTGTTCCGGAAGGCAAAATCGCCAGCACTTTGAACAGGTCGCCCATGGCGGAAGGGGCTGCGAGGCGCTCGACTTGCCCCCGGATTTTTTCCTGGCCGGCGGCATCCTGAGCTGCCCCCAACTGGCCGGCACGTTCCAGCAAGCCCATCTCTAGGAGGAAGTGCCCTTGGGTCATGAGATGGGCGTCGAGCCGCTTCCCCCGCGCGGTTGCGGCAAGTGCTGAAAAATCGACATGGGACGTGATGTCGGCATGGCCGGGGCTTTCGAGAACGTCCTCATATTTATGTTTTCGCAGCGCCTGCAGCGTGTCGCCGATACCGGGTTCGAGATGGCCGTAGTCGATGAACAGACCGGCGCCGCCACAGGCGGCTATCCTGTTGGAGATTTCGTCCATCAGTGCCGTTCGCGCCGGCGCAAGCTCGGCGATGGCGCCGTCCGAAGCGGTGGCGGCATTGGCGGGTAGCAAGGTAGGATCAAGTGAGGCCACGCCGGCGAGAAAATGAAGCTCATCGGCGTCGTTGAGGCCGACCATGCGCTCTTGCCACTTCCCATTCGCGCGGACGAACTGGCGGATCGGAACTGCGTCGAAAAGCTCGTTGCCGACGATGATCAGCGGGTTTTCCGGCAAGGTCTCGATCGATTGATGCCAGTCGATGCGGGCCTGTGTTCCGGCCAAAGTTTCTTTCTGGATACCGGCCAGCCGTGGGCTGGTTTCGATCATGGCGAAGGAGGCTTGCGCAACGAGCGAAGGGTCGAGCTTCGACAGCGTGCGCATCATGTCCTTCATCAGCGTGCCGCGGCCCGGCCCGATCTCGGCGATCGTCACGGGCAAAGGGCGTCCGATCGCCTGCCACGCGCTCTGCAGCCAGACGGCGACGAGTTCGCCGAACATCTGGCTGATTTCCGGCGCTGTCGTGAAATCGCCGGCCGTGCCAAAGGGTTCGCGGTTGGTGTAGTAGCCGTCTTCGGGATCGAACAGGCACTGCGCCATATAGTCGGCGACCGAGATCGGCCCGTTGGCCGCGATCAGCCGCTTGATGCGCTCCTTGAGCTTTGTCATGCGGCTTTCGGTTCAGGCGCAGGCTTGGCCGTGACCATCGCCCAGACACCGAGCAGGACCATCGGCACGGAAAGAACCATGCCCATGGTCAGCCAATCGCCGAAGAGATAGCCGAGCTGCGCGTCCGGTTGACGGAAGAATTCGACGATGATGCGCGACAGCCCATAGCCGGCGACGAAGGCGCCGGCGACGAAGCCCGGCCGTTTCAGTTTGAAAAGCGTATGGGTGAGGACGCGCAGCACGCAGAACAGCACAAGACCTTCGAGCCCCGCCTCATAGAGCTGGCTCGGATGGCGCGTGAAGGGGCCGCCTGTGGGAAACTCGAACGCCCAGGGCACGTTGGTGAGCCTGCCCCAGAGCTCCGAATTGATGAAGTTGGTGACGCGCACCAGGCCGAGTGCGACCGGCACGCCTGCCGCGACCACGTCGAACATGGTCCAGACCGGAATGCCGCGCTTGCGCGCAAACAGGATCATCGCCAGCGTCGTGCCGGTGAAGCCGCCATGGAACGACATGCCGCCCTGCCAGACCTTGAAGATGTCGAGCGGGTTCTGGATGTAGCGGGCCAGATCGTAGAACAGGATGTAGCCGACACGGCCGCCCAGCACGACGCCGACCGCCGCCCAGACGAGGAAATCGTCGAGGTCTTCCGGCTTCATCGGCAGGTTGCCATTGTTCCAGAGGTTCGGGGTGGTCACCAGCCGCTTGCCATACCACCACGCAAACAGGATGCCGACGATATAGGCAACGCCATACCAATGGATCGCCAGCGGCCCGATCTGGACGATGACCGGATCGATATTGGGGAAGGGCAGGGCAGCCAGAGGCAAGGCAAGGTAGTCGCTCAAGAAAAACTCCCGGGTCGGGCGGCGGTTCGGCGCGGACCATGATGCAGGCTTTTGGCCGGGTCAAGGCGGGGGTAGAGGCAAGTTACAGAAGTGACGGCATCAAGTCGCAGCCGCGCAACGATCTTGCATTCGGGGCGTTGCGGCACTACGTCAAATCGTCAACCAAGAGGTTTTGCCATGTCGACCGGACCGAACCGCATTCTCGACGAATTCGCCAAGCTGGTGACGGACGCCGCAGGGGCTGCGCAGGGCGTGCGCCGCGAGGTCGAGACCGCCTTCAAGGGTCAGGCCGAGCGCATGCTCAATTCCATGGATGTGGTGCAGCGCGAGGAGTTCGAGGCGCTGCGCGAGATGACGTTGAAGCTTCGCGCCGAGAATGAAAAGCTCACCGGGCGAGTCGCCGAGCTCGAAGCGAGATTCGCCAAGACGCCGGGTCAAAGCCAGGCAGCAGCCGAAGAAGTGCCGGCAAAGCGGTCCACGAAGGCCGCTCCCAAAAAATAATTGAAAATATTTCGTTAACCTTTTCCACAAAGCCCGATCCGAAAAAGCGCTTTCGGCTGAATCGCTTATCGGTCTTCGATGAATCTTTGTGCGAGCGGCTTTCCACACCCTTGTGCCCCTTGTCGCAAAAAAGGGGCTGTTCACGCGACTCTGCATCAATACACTGAATTTGTTGCATGATTCGTAACGGGGTCATGCGCCGGGTGGTGGGGACCCGGTCCCAGTGTGCGTAGCAGACCAAATCCTGCCGACCGTGTTCGAGATTAAGATTGTTCGCGTGTGCCTTTCCGCGGAGTGCGGGAATAGCGCTCCCAGAACGTCAGGAAGCATTTTATGGAACTTGTCGAGCTGGAATACGCACGTGAAATCCACCCGGTGGATGTCATCGAGCAGGTCGCGCACAACAATGAATGGTCGTTCGAACGCACCGGCGACGACGAGATCGCCATCTCCGTCGTCGGCACCTGGACCGACTACCACATCTCATTTTCCTGGATGGAGGATTTCGAGGCGCTGCATCTGGCCTGCGCCTTCGACATCAAGGTGCCGGAAACACGCACCCTCGAAATCATGCGGCTGCTGTCGCTGATCAACGAGCAGATGCTGTTCGGCCACTTCGACCTTTGGGAGCAGGAAGGCGCGATCATGTTCCGCCAGTCCTTGCTGCTTGCCGGTGGTGTGGAACCGACCAGCCAGCAGGTCGAGATTCTGTTGTCGTCGGCGCTCGAAGCCTGCGAATGCTATTTCCAGGCGTTCCAGTTCGTCGTCTGGTCGGGCACGTCCGCCAAGGATGCGCTGGCAGGCGTTCTCTTCGAGACATTCGGCAACGCGTAATTTTTCCATGACCGCAGACACGACAAGAAAGCCGGAGATCACCTTCGCCGATTTCGATCGCGTCGACATCCGTGCCGGCACGATCGTCGAGGTGGAACCATATCCGGAAGCGCGCAAGCCGGCATTCAAGCTGAAGATCGATTTTGGGCCGGAGATCGGCATCAAGAAATCGTCGGCGCAGATCACCAAATACTATTCCATCGACACGCTCATCGGGCGGCAGGTCTTTGCCGTGGTCAACTTCCCGCCGCGCCAGATCGGAAAATTCATGTCCGAAGTGCTGACGCTTGGTTTTCCTGATGAAGAAGGCGACGTGGTGCTCGGCGCCATCGAGCGGCGCGTGCCGGATGGCGGTCGCCTCTTCTAGCGGCGACTTGCCAGCACATTTTCGCACCTAAAATCCTGTGCCGCCGAATTGCTTCCCAACCCAAAATGACGGATACGGCTCTGGGGACAAAATGAGCCGGCGCTGCCGGCTTTCTTGCTGTTTGGGGGCGTCGGCAATGAGCGATTCTTTTCGTGAAACGACTTCGGTGTCGTGGTTTGGACGTATCGGGCGATCCTTCCTGGGGATGCTTGTCGGCTTCGTGCTGATCGTTGGCATGGTGGCGCTGCTCTTCTGGAACGAGGGCCGCGCGGTGACCACGGCTCGTTCTCTGGCTGAGGGCGCCAGCGCGGTCGTGGCGATATCAAGCGATGCCGTCGATGCAGCCAATGACGGCAAGCTGGTGCATGTCGGCGGCCAATTGACGACTAGTTCGACGCCTGAAGATGTCGACTTCGGCATAAGCATCCAGGGTGTTCGCCTGGTGCGCAATGTCGAGATGTATCAATGGATCGAAGAATCGCAGTCGGAAACGACGAAGAAACTCGGCGGCGGCGAAGAGACGGTCACGACCTATAGCTATTCGAGAACCTGGAAAGACAAGGCGATTGACTCGTCATCGTTCAAGCGCCCGGACGGTCACGGCAATCCATCCATGGAAGTGAGCGGCCAATCGTTTCAGATACCAAAGGGCACGCTTGGCGCTTTCTCGCTCGACAGGCCGGTGCTGAACCAGATCGGCGGCGAACAGACTCTGACGATTACGCCCGCCATGGCGTCCGATATCCAGGCGGCTTATCCCGGTTCGGAAAAGGTTAGCGTCTTCAATGGCGGCATCTATCTCGGGTCCAGCCCGGCATCGCCGGCCGTCGGCGATTACCGCATCAGCTACGAGTTCGTGCCGCTGGGCGACATCAGCGTCATCGCGCGGCAATCCGGTGCCTCGTTTGCGCCTTATCAGACGGCGGCCGGGGATGCCTTGCTGATGGTTCAAAGCGGCATGGTGCCTGCCGACAGGATGTTTGCCGATGCGGTCAGCGAAAACAATGTGCTCACCTGGATCGTCCGCGTCGTAGGCCTCCTGTTTCTCGCTATCGGCTTTGGGCTGGTCATGGGGCCGATCGGCGTTCTGGCCGACATCATCCCCTTCCTTGGCAGCATCGTGCGGCTGGGAACGGGTACACTGGCCGTCGTCCTGGCAACACTCGTCGGGACCACGACGATAGCGCTGGCGTGGTTCTATTACCGGCCGCTTCTGGCAATCGGCACCATCGTTGCGGGTGCGCTCATTGCTTACGCGATGACCTATCTCGGACGCTCGCGAAAGCCTGTGACGGCTGTCACCGCATAGGCAACTGCGCGACGGTCAGTGTTGCACGGACCGTCGCGCCTTTTCGTATCCATCAAGACAGATGATGGACCTTTTGCAGCCCGTAGACTGGCGTTGCGATGCCTTCCTGCCGTGCCTTGAGCTGCAGCGACAGATACTGCGAATAATGACGCGACTGGTGGAGGTTGCCGCCATGGAACCATAGCGCTTCCTGCTGCGTCGGTTTCCACATGTTGCGCTGTTCGCCCTCCCACGGGCCGGGGTCCTTGGTGGTGTTGGAACCCAGACCCCAGCATTTCCCGACTTTGTCGGCGACTTCCCTGGAGATCAGGTCGGCTGCCCAGCCATTCATCGAGCCGTAGCCGGTGGCATAGACGATCAGATCGGCCGGGAGTTCGGTGCCGTCGGTCAGGATCACCGAGTTTTCCGTCAGTTCCTTCACGTCGACGCCGCTCTTCAGCTTGATCGAGCCGTTGGCGACGAGTTCGGAGGCGCCGACATCGATGTAGTAGCCGGAGCCGCGCCGCAGGTATTTCATGAACAGGCCGGATTCGTCGTCGCCGAAGTCGAGCATGAAACCGGCTTTCTCAAGCCGCTTGTAGAAATCGGCGTCGCGTTCGCGGATCGCGTTGTAAACCGGTATCTGGAACTCATGCATGATCTTGTAGGGCAGGGAGGCGAAGATCAGATCGGCCTTCCTTGTCGTCATGCCGGCTTCGACCGCCTGTTCCGAGTAGAGCGAGCCAAGCCCGATCTCCATCAGCGAGTCCGACTTGACGATATGGGTCGAGGATCGCTGCAGCATGGTGACGTCCGCACCTGCTTCCCAAAGAGCCGCACAGATGTCATGCGCCGAATTGTTGGAACCGACGACGACGACTTTCTTGCCGGCGTATTTTTCGGGGCCGGGGTGTTTCGAGGAGTGCTGCTGGTCGCCCTTGAAGATGTCCATGCCCTTGATCTTCGGCATATTGGCCTTGCCGGACATGCCGGTGGCCAGAACGAGCTGCTTGGGCTTCAGAGCGATCTCCTTGCCGTCGCGCTCGACGACCACCGTCCATTCCTTGGTCTTCTCGTCATAGGAAGCGCTCTTGCACTCGGTCGAGCTCCAGTAATTAAGCTCCATGACCTTGGTGTACATTTCCAGCCAGTCGCCGATCTTGTCCTTGGGCGCGAAGACCGGCCAGTTCTTGGGGAAGTCGATATAGGGTAGATGGTCGTACCAGACCGGGTCGTGCAGGCAGAGAGACTTGTAGCGCTTGCGCCAGCTGTCGCCGGCGCGCTCGTTGCGCTCGATGATGATGGTCGATACGCCGAGCTGACGCAGCCGCGCGCCAAGCGCGATGCCGCCCTGGCCGCCGCCGACGATGACGCAATAGGGCTGGCGCGAGAAGCCGAGTTCGCTGGCTTCCTCCTCGCGTTCCTCCTTCCACGTCTTGCGGTTCTTGCCGGAGCCGTGCTTGGCGCCCATCGGGCGGGCAAAGCCCAGCGGCTCCTCATGGCCTTTCAACTCGCTCATCGTCGTCAGCAAGGTCCAAATACGGCCGTCCTTGAGGCGGATATGGCCGTAGCCACGCGCTACATTCGTCTCGAAAGTGATCCAGCCATCGATGATGCCGTCGGCTTCGCTAACGTCTTCGCCTTCGGCCAGCGCCCACTTCTCGGGCTTGGTACTTGCCAGCTGTTCTTCCAGCATCTGGCGGACCTGATCGGGGGCCTCCATCGTCTTGATGTTCCAGGTGAATGTAACGAGGTCGCGCCAGTAGCAGTCTTCCTGAAACAGGCCGACTGCCGTGTCTATGTCGCCGGCGGCCAGGGCCTTGCCGAAGCGGTCGAGCAGGTCGGTAAGTGTCTTTTGCGGTGCCTTTTCGAGCATGGATGATCCTCCCATCGGTGCTGAAATATCGCTGCGACGTACCTGTCTCCTCCGGGCCGTCTCACAGCGAATGCCGGGAGTATCGGCAAAGATCACGACGGTCGTCACGCCCGACGATAGTTTGCAGGCGATTCAAATGCTTATGGGAAGCGACGGCCTATCGCGGTTTTGCCGAATCTCAGGCCGGCACCTTGATGATCGCCCTCAGGCCGCCCAGCGGGCTGTCGTCCAGCGTGATGTCGCCGCCGTGGCTGCGGGCGATGTCGCGGGCAATAGCAAGGCCGAGGCCCGTGCCGCTGGCGTCCAGATTGCGGGCTTCGTCGAGCCGCACGAACGGCTTGAACACCTCTTCACGCTTTTCCGGGGGAATGCCCGGCCCGTTGTCGTCGACGACGACCGTCAGCGAACCGCGCGTATGCGTGGCGTTGACGCGAACTTCCTTGGCATAGCGGAAAGCGTTGCCGGTGATGTTGGCGAGAAGCCGGCTGAACGCGTTGGGGCGCACATGGATATCGCGGTCGCCGACGAGCGACGTGGCCAGCTTGCGCTCGCGCAGCTTGGCCTCTTCGCCAAGCTGATGGAAATAGGCATCGAGATCGAAGCGGCCGGGGTCTTCGGAGGCCTCGCCGCGGGCGAATTCGAGATAGCCTTCCAGCATCGACTGCATGTCGTCGATGTCCTGGTTGAGTGCTGCGAGGTCCGGCTTCTTGCCGGACAGCGCCAGTTGCAGCCTGAAGCGCGTGAGGATCGTTCTCAGATCGTGACTGACGCCGGTCAGCATCGCCGTGCGCTGCTCGATCTGGCGCTCGATGCGCTCGCGCATTTGGATGAAGGCGAAGCCGGCACGGCGCACTTCCTCGGCACCGCGCGGGCGGAAATCGCGCGGCATCGGGCGGCCTTTGCCGAAGCTCTCGGCGGCTTCCGCGAGCGCCAGGATCGGCCTGATCTGGTTGCGCAGGAAAGGAATGGCGATCACCAGCAGCACCAGCGAGGTGCCGACCATCCAGATCAGGAAGATGTGGGTGTTCGACGCATAGGCCTGGCTGCGGCGCACGAAAACGCGCAGCACCTTGTTTTCGAGTTGGATGCGCACTTCGACGATGTTGGAGTTGCCGACGGTGTCGATCCAGAACGGCCGGTTGATCTGCCGCGTGATCTCCGACGACAGGATCTGGTCGAGGATTGAAAAGAATGGCTTCGGCCCCGGCGGCGGCAGGGGGTCGGGCGGCAGCAGATCGATTTTCAACGAGAGCCTGTCCTGCGCGATGCGGATGACGTTGGCGTAATCGTCATCATGCGGATAGGTCTCGATCATGTCGATGATCGCGGCGATATCGCGGGTTACGGCCTGCGACAGGCGCAGCGTTACCGTCTGCCAGTGGCGTTCCATGAAGTTGAAGGCGACCACCGACTGCAACAGGATCATCGGCGTGATGATGATGATCAGCGAGCGCGGATAAAGCCGCTTCGGCATGTAGAGGGAAACGAGCCGCCAGAAGCGTTTCCAGTTTTTCGGCACGGCGGCAACCGCGCGCCTGGCGCGCGCGACAAGGTTCTCGTTTCCCGGTCCGTTCAGTTCCGAAGTCGCCATCTGCCGTTTCCATCCGCAATGGCCCGCTGCGGGCAAAGCCATTGGAAAGATCAGTCTATTCCACATGCGGACGGGCGAGAAGAGCCTAGAGAAATCAAACGGTTAGGCGCGCAGGTAAACGCGCCCCGCCGTTTGAATTCATTGCGTTATTTCGAAAGACGAAAGCGCAACATCGAACCCGGTCCGATCCGATCAATATAGGGAGTTCGGGCCGATTCCCAATCGGAAACGCGGGCGTGCGATAAAGACGCCCAACCGTTTCGGGCACCTATTCGACGCTCAGCCGGTAGCCGATGCCACGAACCGTCTGCAGCCAGACCGGATTGGACGGATCGCGCTCGATCTTGCGGCGAAGCCGGTTGATCTGGACGTCGATCGTGCGCTCGCCGACATCGGATTCCCCTGCCACGAGCTCATGGCGCGGAATGGTCTCGCCGGCACGCTCGGCAAAGATCGCCAGTATCTCCTGCTCACGGTCGGTGAGTTTCAGCGGTTCGCCGCCCTTCTTCAGTTCGCGCTTGGCGATCTGGAACGTGTAAGGGCCGAATACCAGCTGCTCGACCTTAGGCGTGGCCGCCGGCCCGCCGCGGCGCAGAATATTGTTGATGCGCAGGATGAGTTCGCGCGGATCGAACGGCTTGGGCAGATAATCGTCTGCACCGGCTTCCAGCCCGGTGATGCGGCTGTCGGTCTCAGACAGCGCCGTCAGCATCAGGATCGGTACGGATTTTTCGGCGCGCAGCGATTTCGTCAGGTCGACGCCGTTTTCGCCCGGCATCATGACATCGAGGATCAGCAGATCGAAATCGAGTCCGGCGAGCTTGCGTCGGGCCTCGTCGGCATTGCCGGCGACGGTGATGCGAAAGCCGTTCTCGCTGAGATACTGCTTCAGCAGGTTGCGGATGCGGGTGTCATCATCGACGACGAGGAGATGCGGTGCATCGTCTTCCGGCGCTGTCGGATTGTCGGTTATCTCATTCATCTCCATGGCTCTCCCTCAGCGCATTTCCCGGCAGGTTGTCAATCTGCGCTCTTAATTCGGGGTTGACCATCGCTTTAAGGAATTGTTCGATCCCCGCGCGTTCGGTCGTTCGTGCACTTTTCAATGCCGCACTGATGCGGCGTGACTGTGGCCGGGCCAGGTCCAGGGCCAGCGCGCGGCCCTTTTCGGTTGGATAGAGTTCACGCTGACGCCGATCGCGAGGCCCCTGTATCTGTATGACATGGCCGGTGTCGATCAATTGCTTCAGGACGCGCGCGAGGCTCTGCTTGGTGATTTTCAAGACGTCGAGCAGTTCGGCAACCGTCAATCCGGGCATCCGGTTCACGAAATGCAGGATGCGATGATGCGCGCGGCCGAAGCCGTATTCTGCCAAAATCTGGTCCGGGTCGGAAGTGAAATCTCGATAGGCGAAGAAGAGCAGTTCGATGATGGCCAGATCGATGCCATCCTCGCTGGAGAGTGCGGTTCTGATTGGTTTGGCATCCTTGCCGTTACGATCTGCCATGGGTCTCCTGATGAGGTCGCTCAAATTTATGTCAGCCTTGTTGACATATTTTAGCGGCGCTGGTAATTTTTGCCAAGCTTTTCGGCCAATTGCGAACGAAAAGGCAAGCCTCAGCTGTTTTTTCCGGAACTTCGTGAGTTTGCCTTGTCGGTCATATCGGGCCGGGCTTCAAGCCATCAATCGACATTGTGGCTGGTGTATTTCGACCCCGAAACGTGCGCGGGCGAGGACCCGCTGGAGGATATCATGGCATCCGTTCCCTTCGATCAGCTGGATGGTTTCATCTGGATGAATGGTGAGTTCGTAAAGTGGGCCGATGCCAAGATTCACGTACTCACGCACGGTTTGCACTATGCAAGTGCTGTATTCGAGGGGGAACGCGCCTATGGCGGCGAAATTTTCAAGCTGACGGAGCACACGGAGCGGCTGCATGAATCGGCTCGTATTCTCGGCTTCAAAATTCCCTATTCGGTCGCCGAGATCGACGATGCCTGCCGTGTGCTCCTGAAGAAGCAAGGTCTTCTGGACGCCTATGTGCGGCCGATCGCCTGGCGCGGCAGCGAGATGATGGGCGTTGCGGCGCAGAGCAACCGCATCAACTGTGCCATCGCCATCTGGCAGTGGCCGAGCTATTTCGACCCGGCGCAGAAGCTGAAGGGCATCCGCCTGGACCTCGCCGAATATCGCCGGCCCGATCCGCTCACGGCGCCGTCGAAGTCGAAGGCTGCCGGCCTCTACATGATCTGCACCCTGTCCAAGCATGCGGCGGAAGCCAAGGGCTATGCCGATGCGATGATGCTCGACTGGCGCGGCCAGGTGGCGGAAGCGACCGGCGCAAACATCTTCTTCGTGAGGGATGGCAAGCTCCACACGCCGAAGGCCGATTGCTTCCTCGACGGCATCACCCGTCGCACGGTGATGGGGTTGGCCAAAGATCGCGGGATCGAAGTAATCGAACGTGCGATCCTGCCGGAAGAGCTTGAGGGTTTCGAGCAATGCTTCCTGACCGGCACGGCGGCCGAAGTTACGCCGGTGTCCGAAGTCGGCCCATATAGCTTCCAGGTCGGTGAAATCGCCAAGACGCTGATGGAGGATTACTACGCTGCCGTTCAGCCCAGGCAGGCGATTGCTGCCGAATAAGGCTGCGTCTATCGCAACCAAAGAAGAGTTTTCTTACGGGCGGCGTTTGAGCGGCCCGTGTCATTTCAGCGGCTTAGCATTTGACTTTCGTCTAAATCGGCGTCTCATGTTGGTCATCGACTCGCGCGAGTCGGTTTTACTGTTGGAGGGATAGTAATATGGAAGCGCTTCTTCCGATCATCATACAGCTGGTAACCGGTGCCGTAGGCGGCCTCGGAATTGGTGCGGCACTCAAGCAGGCAGCGATGAGTGCAGCGGTAAAAGTGATCTCGGGTGCCGTTGGCGGTGTGGCCGGCGGGCAGATTCTGACGAATGTTCTGAGTGATCCCAATGTTGCGGGCGCGCTGTCGGGTTCGCTCGGCAACGCAGTTGGTGGTGTGGTCGGCGGCGGTGTGCTGACGGCGATCGTCGGTGCCGTCATGGGCGCCATGAACAAGCGCTGAGCGCTACGAATTTCAGATCACGGGCGGTCTTCGGGCCGCCCGTTTTGTTTTGGCGATGCGGTGGACGCTGGGAACGATCCTGCATAAATATCGCTTGAAAAAGCGAAAGGAAAATCATGGGTCAGCTCAATGCGGGCATCATTCCGGTCACCGCCTTCCAGCAGAACTGCACGATCCTGTTCGATACCGAGACCAAGTCGGGCGTCGTGGTCGATCCCGGCGGCGATATCGACCGGATATTGGCGGCGCTGAAGGACAACGGCATTACCATCACGGCGATCTGGCTGACCCATGGCCATATCGATCATGCGGGTGGCGCGATGGAGCTCAAGGAAAAGCTAGGCGTCGACATCATAGGACCGCATGAGGCCGACCAGTTCCTGCTCGACAATATCGAGACCCAGGCCGAGCGCTTTGGTCTGGCGAAGGACGAAGCGCGCAATTGCGTGCCGGATCGCTATCTCACCGAGGGCGAGACCGTTTCCTTCGGCGATCATGTTTTTGAAGTGCTGCATTGCCCGGGCCACGCGCCAGGCCACGTCGTTTATTACAATCGCGATGCGAAGTTCGCCCATGTCGGCGACGTGCTGTTTAGCGGCTCTGTCGGTCGCACAGACCTGCCGGGTGGCGATCACGAGGCGCTGATTTCCTCGATCAAGGACAAGCTTCTGCCGCTGGGTGACGATATCGGCTTCATCTGCGGCCACGGCCCGGGCGGGAAGTTCGGCGAGGAACGGCGCAGCAACCCGTTTCTCACTTGAATATCAACACTCCCTAGCTAGTCGCTAAACCGGCTCCTGCACGGCGGCGATGCGGCGATAGACGAAGGTGGTCGCATCGTTGCTGCCATCGGCGCGGGCGGTGGCCAGCGCATCCTCGATCAGCATGCTCATACGCGCATGGATCGGCGATTTCGCGCAGGCCGGGTCGGTGGCGGCCGGGTCGCCGGCGATTGCCATCGCCTGGCAGCGGCAGCCGCCCCAGTCGATCTCGCGGCGGTCGCAGCTTCGGCAGGGTTCCTGCATCCAGCCGGTGCCACGGAAGGCATTGAATGCCGGCGAGTCGGTCCAGATTTCGGCGAGCGAGCGGTCGCCGAAGCGTTCGAAGGTCAGCGATCGGATCGTATGCGCGGCGTGGCAAGGCAGCACCGTGCCGTCGGGCGCGACCATGAAGGCGTCCCGCGCCCAGCCGCCCATGCAGGGCTTGGGGTAGGTTGCGAAGTAATCCGGCGTGACGAAATCGATGTTCATGATGCCGCGCAGGCGTTCGCGCGCCGCCTCGACGATCTCGACCTGCCGTTCTACCGAGGCCCGGTCAGGCATCAGCGCATCGCGATTGACCAGAGCCCAGCCCGAATATTGCACATTGGCGATTTCCAGCCGTTCGGCGCCGAGCGACAGCGCAAGCTCGATGAAATCCGGCACTTCCTCGATGTTGTGCCGGTGGATCGGCGCGTTGACGGTGAGCGGCAGGCCGGCCGCTTTTACGCGTCGCGCCGTTTCCAGCTTCTTCTCGTGGCTGCCGCGATTGTTGCCGATGCGCTCGGTGGTCGCGGCGCGCGCGCCCTGGAAACTCAATTGCACATGGTCGAGGCCGGCCTCGGCAAGCGCGCGGATGCGGCCTTCGGCAATGCCGACGCCGGCGGTGATGAGATTGGTGTAGACGCCGCGCGAGGAGAGCCCGGCCACCAGTTGTTCCAGATCGCGGCGCAGGGTCGGCTCGCCGCCGGAAAGGTGGACCTGCAGAACGCCGAGATCGGCAGCCTGGCGGAACAGGTATAGCCAGGTCTGCGTGTCGAGTTCACGGTTGGCCTTCATCAGTTCCGTCGGATTGGAACAATAGGGGCATTGCAGCGGGCAGCGGTGGGTAAGTTCCGCCAGCATGCCGATCGGGGGCAGGAGAAGTTCGCTCATAGCTTCACCAGCAGGTTGTCGGACCATTCCTGGAGGAAGGCGGTGACGTCGCCGGCGACGTCTTCTTCCGGGGCGTCATATTCTGCGGCCAGATCCGAGATGAGGGTGCCTATGGTGGTGCTGCCGTTGCAGCGGCGCAGAATGTCGAGGCTGATGTCGTTGGGCCAGAACACTTTCTCCGGCGATAGAACCGACCAGGCCTGCCGCACCGGATCGAACTGGATGCGGACATGGCGCGGCAGGGAAGGCGTTGCCTGGCTAGAGACTATCCTTCGTTCGCGGGTCAGTGTCATCCGCGCTCCTCCGGCCGGAAGGCCCCTGGCGGGATATGGCCCGCCTCGCCATAGGCATGCTTCAGCGCATCGAGCATTGCCCACAGTATATCGCATTTGAAGACCAGCGCATCGATTACCGATTGCTGGCGCTCGGGGTTGTCGGCGTGGGCCAGCACATAGGCGAGCGCGAAATCGGAATCGCGCGAGGCCTGTTCCGGGCGCGGCTTGAAATAGGCGAGGATGTCTTCGGTGACGTAGTCATATTTTGCCAGCATCGCCGGCACGCGCTCGGCAATGATGACCGGCGAAAACAATTCCGTCAGCGAGGAGCCGACGGCTTCCAGCAGCGTGCGGTTGGTACAGAAGGAGAGATAGGCGCCGACCGCGAAGCGCGTCGCCGGAAGCGCCAGCCGCTCGCCGATTACGTCCTGCGCCGGCAGGCCGAGGCCGGTTGCTAGCTTGAGCCAGCGGGCGATGCCGCCGTTCCAGCCGTCTGCGCCGTCGTGATCCTCGATGCGCTTGCGCCATTCGGCGCGGAAGGCGGGGTCTTCGGCGCGTGCGAGGATCATCGCGTCCTTGCGCGGAATAACCGACTGATAGCAGTAGCGGTTAAGCGCCCAGGCCTGCATCTGGCCCTTGGTCAGTGCGCCCTGCGTCATCTGATGGTGAAACGGGTGAAGGTTGTGGTAGCGCTCGGCGCCGACCTGCCGCAGCACGGCTTCGAATTGCAGTTGGTTCAGCCCGTTCTTGGCGGCGTCGTGGAAATCGCTCACAATTCTATCTCCATGCCGTCATGGGCGACTTCCCAGCCAGCGGACCGGACGGCCGCATGCTCGTGCGAATTCTCATCGAGGACCGGATTGGTGTTGTTGATATGGACGAAGATGCGCCGGGAAATAGGCACATCAGCCAGCCGGGCGATCGAACCGCTTTCGCCTGACATAGCAAGGTGCCCCATGCGCGTGCCCGTCTTGGTGCCGACGCCTGCGGTCACCATCTCGTCGTCGGTATAGACCGTGCCGTCGAAGAGCAGGCAGGAGGCACCGGAAAGCCGCTGGCGGAGATCCGGGTCGATCCGCGCGCAGCCGGGAATGTAGAAAGCCGAGCTTTCCGGCCTGGAACCGGCGAGGCGAACAGCGATGGTATCGCCGCTCTCCGAGCCGAAATTGTCATTGGGGCGGCTGGCATCCTCGAGATAGAGCGCGATCTTGCCCGGCACGGCGAAAGTCTCGATGCGCATACCGGTCTCGTTTCCTTCGGCGTCGTGAATGCTGGTCTCCTGATTTTCCATGAGCCTGTGGCGCGGGACAATGGACGGATCGAGCACATTGAAGATCGAGTTCGCCCGCAGAGCCGACAGCACCTGCTCGGTGGCATAGATCGCGAATGGCTGGCGTTCACGCAGGCTGAGCAGCCCCGCGACATGGTCGACATCTGCATTCGTCAGCACCACGGCGCGGATAGGGGTGGAGCGCAACGCCTCGCCGGGCTGAGGCTGCAGTTCCGGCGTTTCCGCAATCTGCTGTCGGATATCGGGGGACGCATTGAAAAGCACCCAGCCCCGCCCGTCGGCGGATGCGGCGAGACTGGATTGCGTCCTTGGTCTCACGCCTGCGTTGCCCGCACGTGCCGCACGGCTGAGCCGGTAGTTGCAGTTCCATTGCGGGAATCCGCCGCCCGCCGCCGATCCGATGATCTTCACGCGCATGGCGAAGTCCGTCTTGCAAATTTCCAGTCAACCACCATTCTTCCCTGCCAAGCGCAATGCTTGCAAGGTCAAATTTCAAACCAATACGGCCCAAGCGGTCATGAACGGCGCGTGCCCCTGCAAGCAGTGGGCACGCGCCTTTGTGGCCTACTTCTTGGGAGTGATTTCAGCAGGCAGATACCGCGAAATTTCCATTCCCGCCGATACCTGGCACATTGTAGGCTTCGTCCAGCTCTTCTTCATGTCTTCCTCCTTTGTACCGGCCCCAAAGGCCGATTCCTTCGATCGTCAACCATTGCCTTGGCACCTATGTGCAATGGTCCGTCCATAAATGGACTAATGAAACAGCAGGTGCTTAAATAGCTAAACAAACTTATGTGAACATTCGTTCCGAAACTATCCGCCAGCCAGCGGCTTCTTGTCCTCCAGTGGAAATCCCGCTTTTTCCCAGCCATCAGCACCGGCCGGATACCAGATAACCGAGCTGTGGCCCCATTCGATCGCGCGCCGGGCAGCGTTCCAGGACATCCAGCAATCGGTCATGCAATAAAACAGGATCGCGCGAGCCTTGTCGTTGCCGGTATGCGCCGAAAGGCCGTCGCGGAAATAGGCTTCCTGCTCCTTCGTCAAGGCGCCGTAGCCGACATTGGCAAGCCACACGCTGCCGGGAATGTCGTTGCGGGGCTTGTCGCGCCAGATCGTTCCGGCCGGCAAATTTGCAGGCTTGGGCGTGTTGGGCATGACGTCGAAGAAGACTGTCTTCTTCTCGCGCCACAAGGCTTCGGCTTCGGCCGTCGTCACCACCTGAGCGCCGTGCAGGGTCTCAGGCGTAGGGGCACGATATTCGTCCATGCGGTAGCCGTCCGGCTCGGTGACATCGCCGGCGAGGGCCGCCGGCAGATGCATCGAACTCAAAAGGCCCGCAACGAGCAGCAAGATCGTTCCCTTTCTTTTCGTCACTTTCGGCATTTCCGCCTTAAAAGCCGGCGCCACATGCGACCGGCAGATTTCAGCCTCTATTCCGTAATCGGTTGGTCGCGCTCATCGAGCAGCGGCACATTGTATTCGAGCAGGAGCTTGTTGATCTCGCCCTGGTTGTCCTTGATGAAGTTGTTCAGCGTGCGTTTCCATTCCTGATCCGAAGGGCGCACGCCCATGGTGATGCGATAGACCATGCGCGAGCCGGTCTTTTCCTTGACCAGCGGCACGACGGCGAGATCGGCATTCGCCTGCTTGGCATAATAGCCGGCCATCGGTCCCCACAGCACTGCCACATCGATGACGCCTGCAAGCATGTCCTTGATCATGACCTCGGCCATGGAGGGGGCAAGCCGCGTATCGACCATCAGCGGATAGTTCTTGGCTTTTTTCATCAGCTTGGCGGCGGCCATGTTCGCCGATGGCGGCGTGCCGCCGACGATGCCGAGCCGCTTGTCGGCAAGCTTCGGGTCTTCGATCGTCTCGACGCCGTCGAGCTCGCCGCCCTTCTTGTAAACCATCACATAGGTCGAGCGGTAATAGGCGTTGGTGTTCTGCACCAGCTCGTCACCCTGCGCATAGCCCATGATGATGTCGCAGCGATTGGCCCTGAGCGTGTTGCGCACGAAGCCGGTGGCCATCGGAAACCATGTGTAGGAAACCGACTTGCGCCCGAGCTTGGAAGCGACCAGTTCGGCAAGCTTGTTTTCAAAACCCTGGCCGCTCTCGTCGGTGAAAGGCATGTTGGAAGGGTCGGCGCAAACGCGCAGCACATCCGGGTCGACCAGTTCGCCCGCAGCACCCAGGCCCGCACCCTGGGCGAATGCGGAGCCGGGCAGGGCGATCGTCAGCGCCAGGGCAGCTATGGCCCACCGAAAACGGGAAAATTTGTGCCCGAATGCCATTATCCACCCATGCATGAAGCTTCGTGATCTTTTGCCGCCTGCGGCTTGTCGGCTTTCTTGGCCGGACGTCCGCGCGGCAGATCACCGACGGCGCGGGCGCGCAGGTAGACGTAGAGGTCGTCCATGTAGCAATAGACGTTCTTGTTGTCGCCGAAGGCCGGCATCACGTTTTCCTTGCCGCCGCCGACATTCTTGCGGCCCTCTGCAACGATGGAAAGGAAGGTTCCGTAGTCCATCGTCTTGAGCGAATCGGCCAGTGCAGGCGCGTAGCTCGAACCGACGCCATCCGGGCCGTGGCAGACGTGGCAGTCGGAATTGAAACGGCGATAACCACTGAATGTGTACCAGTCGACAGTGCCGTCGTCCTGAATCTTGTATGTCGGAGTTCCGTCCGCATCGGCATATTTCCCATCATCGTCGGAGACTGCCGCCGCCTTTTCCTTGCTATCTTGTGCCTGTGCCGGACCAGTGCCGGCGACCGCAAGAAGGGAGAGGGCGAGTGCGGAGAATACGATGCGAACAGACATTCAAAACCTCATGTTTCAACTCGTCGCGGCACAAACCGTTTCGGCAGTCTGGACGCAACGGCAGGTGCTTATGCTGGGGAAGTTGAGAGCCCGGGACGGATTGTCGGTTCGTTCCGGGCTCTCTCTACTTAATGCCTTGCATGCACAAAGCGGCTCAGTCGTTCAGCGCCGGACGATCAGTCCGGAAGGCCGAAGACGGTCAGCTGACCACCAAGCGTGGTGTATTCAGCCAATCCGGCGTAGCCACCGACCGCGCCGAGACCGGCCGTGCCGACCACCGCAGCCTCATCGCCCTGGGCGCGGCCCTGGTCGACGGCACCGTGCCAAGCAGCGGCATTTTCAGGCGCCATCAGTCCGCCAGCCAGACCGATACCGGCCCAGCCGCCAACGCCCGACAGAACGGCAATGTACTGTTTGCCCTTGTGTTCGAAGGTGTTGATGTTGCCGATGATGCCGGAAGGGGTCTTGAACTTGTAGAGCTCCTTGCCGTCCTTATCGACTGCCTTGATGTAGCCTTCGAGCGTGCCGTAGAAGACGACGTCGCCTTCCGTTGCAAGCGCGCCTGACCAGACCGAGAACAGCTCGGGCTTCGACCAGACGATCTCGCCCTTGGCTGCATCCCAGGCAATGAAGTTGCCCATGCCGCCATGGCTGTCAGGTGCCGGATACATAGACACCGTGGCGCCGACATAAGGCTGACCGGCGGTGTAGCTTACCCGGTAGGGCTCATAGTCCATGCAGACGTGGTTGGTCGGCACATAGAACAGACCGGTCTTCGGCGAATAGGCTGCCGGCTGCTGGTCCTTCGTGCCAAGTGCCGCCGGGCAGATGCCCGTCGAGTTGGTGTCTTCGCCATTCTGCTGGGTCGAGTATTTGGCGACGACCTGCGGGCGGCCATACTGGTCGCTCTTGGGGTCCATAATGACTTCCGTCGCCCAGTTCACCTTCGGGTCGTATTTCTTGGCGACCAGAAGTTCGCCGGATCCACGATCCATCGTGTAGGCGAAGCCGTTACGGTCGAAATGCACGAGCACGTCGTGTTTTGCGCCGTTCACGTCCATGCCGTCGACGAGGATCATCTCGTTGACGCCGTCATAGTCCCACTCGTCATGCGGGGTCATCTGATAGAGCCACTTGGCAACACCAGTATCCGCATCGCGGGCCATGATGGTCATCGACCAGCGATTGTCGCCGGGGCGCTGCACAGGGTTCCAGGTCGAAGGGTTGCCGGTGCCGTAGTAGACGAGGTTCAGCTTCGGATCATAGGCATACCAGCCCCAGGTCGCGCCGCCGCCCGTCTTCCACTGCTCGCCTTCCCAGGTGTTGGTGCCGGAATCCGGGCCAACTGGCTTGCCGAGCTGCGTGGTCTTTTCAGGATCGATCAGCGTGTCCTTGTCCGGGCCCATCGAGTAGGCCTTCCAGGCAACCGAGCCGTCCTTCAGGTTGTAGGCGGCAGTCCAGCCGCGAACGCCGAATTCACCGCCGGAGATACCGATGATGACCTTGTCCTTGACGACCATTGGTGCGGCCGTGCCGGATTCGCCCTTGCTGCCGTCGGCAGCTTCGCCGTTCTTGACCGACCATGCGACCTTGCCGGTCTTGGCGTCCAGCGCCGTAACCGTCGTGTCCGCCTGGTTGATGATGATCTTGCCGTCACCGTAGGCTACGCCGCGATTGACCGTGTCGCAGCACATGATCGGGATGACGTTCGGATCCTGCTTGGGTTCATACTTCCAGAGAATCTTGCCATCGTTGTTCAGGTCGAGTGCGTAAACGATGTTCGGGAAAGGCGTGTGCACATACATCACGTCGCCTATCACAAGCGGCCCGCCTTCATGGCCGCGCAGCACGCCGGTGGAGAACGTCCACTTGACCTGCAGGTTCTTCACATTCTCGGCAGTGATCTCTTTAAGCTTGGAGAAGCGGGTATTGGCGTAGTCGCCCGTAGGCATCGCCCAGTTCTTGGCGTCGTCCGCCAGTTTTATCAAGTCGTCGTTGGCCAGTGCTCCATAAGCCGTGGTGCAGGTCAGAAACGCCGCGGCTAATGAAACGTACTTAGCTTTCTTGAGTACACGCATTCGAAATCCTCCCGGGGTTCACAATCAGGAATCGACCGTCTCGCCCACGAGGGCTTGCCCAAGCGATTCATGTGGGGGAAGTATTTCCGGCAGCGTGTCACGACCTAAGCCAGATAAGCAGAGGGCACCGTTACCGCCCACCTCACTTGGCCTACGAAAGACTGTCGCCGCTCCCTAATGACGGTGACGCCCTTGAAGCCGGAAACAAGGAAAGGCTATGTCATAAAAATTTCCAAGGCAAGCGGAAACACCCGGTTTTATATTGCAGTGCAATATATAATATGCCGCGTTGCAATATAAATTATTCTGAACTTTTGCGAAGTGAATATTAGATAACCATTGTCTCTATGATTGCGTTGGTAGGCTTAAATTCTATCATTTAATGATCTTGTAAACAGAATTAATCCTGTATTTCTTCTTGTATATTTTGAGTTTTCACGCGTGCAAGCATGAAGTGTATCGAGCGGGCCAAACTAGTGCTGGTGGGTGAAACAATGGCTTGGTTTTGATTTTTTATGGTTGCGATACATGCCGCCGAAACAGGGCCTTTGGACGGATTTAACGTCCGACAGGCCACCGGTGGCCACATCCTCCTTTGGTCCTATATGGCAAGTTGACCGATCGGATCACATATTGCCAACTGGCAAAACACGGGAGGATTTGACCATGTTTTCGAGATTGCCGATCTTTCTGGCTACGGCCATCACCTTTGCAGGAGTCGTTCCGTCTTATGCGGAGAGCGACTACCCGACCTCGGCCCTGGCCGATTACGTCTATGGCTGCATGAAATCCAACGGCGAGACCCGCGATATGCTCGATCGCTGCTCATGCTCGATCGATGTGATCGCCTCGGTCATTCCCTATGACCATTACGTCACGGCCGAGACTTTCAAGCGCATGGGCCTGACAACGGGCGAGGCGTCCGGGCTGTTCAAGGAAAGCGCGGTGGCAAAGGCGTCCCTCACCGAACTGAAGAGGGCGCAGGCGGAAGCCGATATCCGCTGCTTCTGATAGGCCGCCTGCTAGCTCTACTCTGCCGGTCATCTGACGCGGCAGAGTGAGTTCTCAACGGCTTATAGTCCGGTCGCCTCCAGCGGCCACTGGTTGCGGAACACGTTGCCGTCGGTGTCGGTTGCCTCGACGCGGATTTCGTCACTTCCGGCCGGCTTGTAGTCGAAGCGGAAGTTCGGATCCTCGGAAATAGAAATCCCGCCCTCCATGCTCAGAATCTGGCGATTTCCTTGAGAAATCAGCAGCTTCTGGACGAAATGCGGCGGGATGAAATACTGGGTCACCGGGTCCTTCTGCAGTCCGGAATTGTTCGGATGACGAATCATCAGCTGCAGTTCCGGGACCTTGGCGCCGCTCGAGGCATCCTCTGCGAACTGACGCAGTTTCATCTGGCCCATGGTCTTCTTCGCCTCGTCCGCGTTCTTGACCGCAGGCGCCGAGCAGCCGCCGGATGCCTTGACGTAGGTCTGGACCATATGGAGTTCGCCGTCCTGCGTCTCGGCAATCGCGCGGATGTAGGAATAGTCGTTGACCCGCATACGCGTTGCCAGATGGGTGATGCCGGAATCCTTGCCGAACTGGAACGTCGCCGCGACCGGGGCGGGATTGACGTCGACGATGACGGTTATGGCTTTCACCCCGTCCGGCGCCTTTGCCGGGTCGATATAGATATCGATCGGGACAAGGGCTGCATCCTGCGCACGCTTGGGTGCTTCAAGCCTGATGACGCCGGTGTCGAGCTTGATGGCGCGATCACCGAAAACGTCGGGCTTCAACCCGTCCCATATCTTGCTGGCAGGCGGGCTAGCGGTTTCTGCATACGCTGCCCCCGGCAAGCTGCCGGCCATGCCAGCAAGGCAAGCCGTTACCGCCGCTATTCGCGCGTGACGTAGAATGTGCATTTCAATGCCTCCACCAGATCGAGAGGTGGTGCCCAGGCTAATTGGAATCATATTCCCCGATCGACCGCTTGGCAAATCGATCTGTTTCACGTTGCAGTGTCATTCCCATTCCAGCTCGGCATAGGCGGTCGTCGCGTTGCGCTCATGGTAGTCGTCGAATAGCGACCAGTTGTCCTTCTCGCTCAGACCGGCGGTCTTGACCGCTTCGCTGAGCGGCGTGCCTTTGGCAATCGCATCCCTCAGGTCCATGGCCAGTGCCTGGAAATAGCGAAGCTCGGGAACAAGCGCGTCCGGCCAGTCCGATGGAACCGGGCCATGGCCCGGAATTGCGCGCGCTGCTTTGACATCCGACAGCGTGCCCATCTGGTCTATCCAGCCGAGAAAGGAGCCGTCGAGCGTCGGCAGGTGCCCCCTGAAGACGAGATCGCCGGTGAAGAATGTCCTGGTGGCGGTGTCGAAAACGGTGAGATCGTTGTCGGTATGGGCGGGCTTCCAGGCGCGCAGCTCGATGCTGCGTCCGCCGAGGTCGAGCGTCATCGGATCGGTGACGACGACTGTCGGCGGCACGATCTCGATGCCTTTCATGATGTCTTCGCCGATCTGGTTTCGATAGCTCTGCAGGTAGAACGCGCCTCGTGCTTCCAGCGCGCGTGGCAGGTTGTGATGACCGACGATCGTCGCGCCGATGTCGCGGAAAGCGGCGTTGCCGAAGATATGGTCGGGGTGCATATGCGTGCTGATCAGGTATTTGATCGGCCTGTCGGTGACCTTGCGGATCGCGGCGATGAAGGCTTCAGCCTCGATGAGGCTGCCGCCGCTGTCGATGACAGCAACGGCTTCCTTGCCGACGATGACGCCGAGATTGCAGATCGCGCCCTGGTTGGCCTCCGTCATCAGCTCGTTCAGACCGGAGAAGGCGTAGATACCGTCGCCGATGTCCTTGAGCACGAAATCGCGGCCGGCGGCGATCGCCGGCAGGCAACAGGGCGGCAGGAAGGCGCCGGCGCTGACACAGGCAAATCCCTTGACCACTTGCCGCCTGAAAAGATCGGTTCTCATGGCTCAGCCTTTCCTGTTCGTCCCTGCGGGTATCACAACACATCCGCGAACTTTTCGCGAAAGGAACGTCCGAGATCGCTCATGACCTGCGGGTTGCGATATTGTCGGGGCAAGCGGACATCGAAGACGCCGCGCACATGGCCGGGACGCGGCGACAGGACGATGATGCGGTCCGACAGCATCAGCGCCTCGCGCACATTGTGCGTCACCATCAGCGCCGTCGTCGGCCGGGCGGACCAGACGGAAAGGAGGAGATACCGCAGCCGCTCCGCCGTCTGCTCGTCGAGCGAAACGAAGGGTTCATCGAGGAAAAGCACAGCGGGTTCGGTGGCAAATGCGCGCGCCAGCGCCACGCGGCGCGCAAGCCCGAGCGAAAGCTCGGATGGATAGAGCGAGCGCATCGTCGACAGGCCGAGGGTCTGGAACAGGGAGTCGAGGTCTGTCTGCCTCAAGCTCTTCGGTAGCGCCAAACGGATGTTTTCTTCAACGGTGCGCCAGGGCAGGAGGGTCGGCTCTTGGAAGACTGCGGCGACGCGGTTATGTTCGCCTCCAGGCAATCGGAACGAGCCGGTGAAATCTTTCTCGAGCCCCAACAGGATGCGCAGCGTCGTCGTCTTGCCACAGCCCGACGGCCCGAGCAGGCAGGCGAACTCGCCGTGCCGGACTTCGAAGGACAGGTCTTTCAGCGCCGTGACCGATACGCCTTGCGCCGAGCGGAAGGTCTTTTCGGCAATGTCCACCCTAAGCGGGGCGACGGCGCCAACGGGTTGCATGTCGTTCAAAGGGCTGCACCAGAAGAAGTTCGATGAGAAGCATGATGGCGACGAAAGTCAGCGTGTAGGCAAGGATCGCGGCGACGTCGAAAAGCTGGAAATAGAGATAGATCTGGAAGCCGACGCCGTTCGAGCGGCCGAGCAGTTCGACCACCAGCACGATCTTCCAGATCAGGGCGATGCCGGAGCGGGATGCGGCAGCGAAATAGGGTTGCAGCTGCGGCAGGAGGATGTGGCGGACACGGTCGAGCGCGCTGAAGCGATAGACCTGTGCCATCTCGCGATAGCGCGGATCAAGCGCGCGGGCGCCTTCGCGCATGGTGACGACGACATTGGGTATCTTGTTGACCGCAACGGCGCCGATGGCCGCGACCTCATTGAGGCCGAACCAGATATAGGCGAGCACGATGATGACCAGCGCCGGCACGTTCAGGAACAGGATGACCCAGGCGTTGAAGAACTGGTCGGCGCGGCGATAGGTGCCGAGCGCGATGCCGATGACCGAGCCGATCGTCATGGCAAGAACGAAGGAGGCGGCGACGCGGGCAAGCGTTACGCCGAGGTGATAAGGTAACTCGCCGCTTACGGTATCTTTGACCAGTACCTGCCAGACCTGACCGGGGTTCGGGAAGGCCCGGCTCGGCCACATCGTCGCGGCGAGGCTCCAGAGCAGGAAGAGGCCGACCAGCGAGATCAGGACCGTCAGTGCGGGCGTCAGGGCTTGTGCTAGGGCGCTTCGGTCATGTGATGGCTGGCCCGACTGGCTCTGCTGGTTCTCGGAATTCACTTCGCGCAGCGTCATCTGGTCAGTCCTGACCAGTAAGTGCCGGGCGCCATTTCGCGCGCTTCCCCGACTAGCTTCTCGCCGCCGACCGCGGCCAGCACGGCATACAGTTTTGCCGCGTCGGCCTCTTCTTCGGCTATCGGTCGCGTCGGAATGCCTTCGCGATAGCGGTCGCGAAGTTTTTCGAGTTCCTTGCCTTCCGCGCGCATCAGCGGCGCGAGGCGAAGCCATTCCTCGTCGGATTGGGAAAGCAATTGCTTGGCAGCGGTGGATGCTTTTACAAAGCCCATGGCGGCCGCCTGGTTCTCCTGCGCCCACTTTTCATGAAAGATGTAGCCCAATGCCGAGACCGGGCCGGTTGCGCCCAGCGCCTTTGCTGCTTCATTCGCGCCGACCAACCGGCGAAAGCCATTGGCTTCGAGGCGTGCGCAGAAATGCCAGAAGTTCAGCACTGCATCGAGTTCGCCGTCCATCGCCTTTTCGGCAAGCAGAGGCGGCGCGCCGAATACGACATCGTTTTCGGTAGGCAGATCGACCTCGAAGTCGCGCTTCGCCATGGCCTGGATGAGAAGCCAGCTCTTGTCGATCGGCCCGCCGGCGACGCCGATCTTCTTTTCCTTGAGGTCGGAGACGATTTTAATCGGCGAATCCTGCTTCACCATGATCGCGCCGACCGCGGTCGAATAGGGGACCAGCGTGAGGTCTTCGCCGGACGAGCGCTGGCGCGACACCCACAGCCAGTCAGACACGATCATGTCGACTTCGCCTGCGAGCAGGGCGACGTTGGTGGCGTCCTCGCCGGCGAAATTGACGACGTCCAGTTCGATGCCGTTGGCGGTGTCGAGTTGATGCTGCTTTATCGTGTCCAGTTCCCAGCTGACGGTGCCGAATTTCAGCACGCCGATGCGAACCTTGCCGGCGGCGTAACCGGAGCCGCAGCGCGACGCAAAGACGCCCGTCAGCCCGAGAGCTGCCAGCCGTAAGATGGTGCGTCGTGAAATCAGCAAATCGTCTCCTCCCAAAGACAGGCCGATGGATCAGGTGTCTATAGTCAGATCGCGCGTCCCTTGTCGGGGAAGGCGCATTTCCAGCGAACGATCTTGAACGTCGGGTGTTCGCCTGACCATTTTGCCATTTCGGCCGGGGCCAGGACCATGCATTGCATGAGAGAGCCATGGCTCTCGAAATAGAGATGTTCGTCGCGGCAATGGCTTGGGTTGGCGGCCAGGCAAACCGTCAGGACGAGATCGACCATATCCATTTCAGCACCTTTCGCCACTGTTGGCGCTCGCCCATGATCGACCCGGCGGATATCTCATCCGGTTCCGATCGCCCGTTGCCCGTGTTTCCCCAAGGTGCCATTGGGAAACCTTGGGAAAGGCTACGCGTTCACCGTAATTGCGTCAATAACGATGGCCGAAGGGAACTTGTTTCACCGGGCGCCAAATTCGCAGGGCAGCACCTTGGTATGATTGACTTCCGGCATTCACCGACTAGCTTCCCTTGTCGCGAGTGCCGCAATTCCAACAAGGGATGGCCGGATACTCCGCGTACCCGCATCAAAAGGGCGAGCCGGCGGGAGGAAAATAGCGGCATTCGCCCGTCGTTCAGGGCACCCTGACGATCAATGGGGAAATACCATGCGCTCAATTGTATTTTTCGCAGCTCTAGCCACGGCCAGCGCGCTGGTCAGCCACGCCCAAGCGCAGGACGCAGCCGCCGGTGAGAAGGTCTTTGCCAAATGCAAGGCCTGCCACGTCGCCGATGAGGACAAGAACAAGATCGGGCCTTCGCTGCACGGCCTGATCGGCCGGACGGCGGGAACCCATGAAGGGTTCAAATATTCGCCGGCTATGGTCGCTGCGGGCACGGGTGGGCTCGTCTGGGACGAGGCCCATCTCAAGGACTATCTGCATGATCCGAAGGCGAAAGTTCCAGGCACGAAGATGGCGTTCCCCGGCCTGAAGTCGGATGACGATATCGCCAATGTCATTGCATATCTGAAGCAATTCACGCCGTAACCATAAGGTTGACGAGCGCCGGCTCCCGAGGCATCCCTCGGGGGCGGTAGTTCTTGTATGTGCGCGGGTCAGGCGGCGCTTCGAAGCCCGTGCAGGGCGGTCGGCAAGTCTAGCAGGCTGTCGCAGACCATGTCAGCGCCGAGTTCTTCCACCGGAACCTGCGTATAGCCGCCGCGAACGAGCACGACCGCCATGCCGGCAGCGCGGGCTGCCCCGACGTCTGCAGAACTGTCACCGACCATCAGTGCGTCGGCAGGTTCGACACGAAGCCGCTCAAGGGCCAGGAAAAGCGAGTCGGGCGCCGGCTTCTGGTGGCTGACGGCATCGCCGCCGACGATCGCGCCAAGCTGGTCCGTAAACCCGAAATGCAGCAGGACCTCACGGGTCGCCAGTTGCGGCTTGTTGGTGGCGACGCCGAGGGCTACGCCGGCAACATGGAAATGCGCGACGACTTCCTTTGCGCCCGGCATCAAGGTGGTGAGCTTGGTTAGATGCCGCCGATAGATCGGAGCCATGTCGCGGTTCGCCTGCTCGAGTGCGCCGCCGTAAAGCGGCATTCCCGACGCTGAAAAGGCGCGCTCGACCAGCTTTTTGACGCCGTGCCCGATCATCGATTTGGCTTGCGCCAGCGAAAGCGGCGGCAGGTGACGTGTCGCCAGAAGCTCGTTGACGGCAGCACCTATATCGGGTGCTGAATCGACCAGCGTCCCATCGAGATCGAAGATGATGGCCTTCGGAAAGGCAAGGGAAGTTCCCGTCTCGCCGCTCATGCGGTCTCCTTCCATTTTATCGAGCAACCTATCGAGGTGATCTGTTCAACCGGGCCGTCGCCGGTGCGGGCGACCTGCTTCATGGCCTCATAGAGATCGCGCCTGAGGCCGGGCGGCCCGGCTTCCTTGCGCGAGGCGTCGAGCCGGCCGCGATATTGCAGCGTCAGGTCGTTGTTGAAACCGAAGAAGTCTGGCGTGCAGGCCGCCCCATAGGCGCGGGCGACGCTTTGATCTTCGTCATGGAGATAAGGAAAGGTGAAGCGGTGCTCGGCGGCGAAGAGCTTCATCTTGTCAAAGGAATCGTCCGGATAGGCATCCGCATCGTTGGAATTGACGGCGACGAAGCCGATGCCTTCCTTTTTCAGGTCGGCGGCGTCGCGCACGATGCGCTGGATGACGGCTTTCACATAGGGGCAATGGTTGCAGATGAAGGCAATGACAAGCCCGTTCGGGCCGGCCTGATCGAACAGCGAATGGGACTTGCCGTCGGTGCCGCGCAGCGGGGCATCGACAGCCGGCCATCCGAAATCGCAAACGGGCGGCGTTGATGCCATGGTGCCCTCCTGATCAATCTTACGCCGCTTTGCGCGCGGCGCCATCCGCCGCCTCGCGAATGGCTGCGATGTTGGCGCGGTAGGCGGCTTCGGTGCCGCCCTTGAAGACAGCCGAGCCGGCGACGAGGATGTTGGCTCCCGCTGCGGTGACCAATGGTGCGGTTTCCGGGGTCACGCCGCCATCGATCTCGATGTCGATCGGGCGGTTGCCGATGAGTGCCTTGACGCGCTTCACTTTCTCGACCATCGCCGGAATAAAGGCCTGGCCGCCGAAGCCGGGATTGACCGTCATCAGAAGCACGAGGTCGAGCCGGTCGAGCACATATTCGATGACGCTTTCAGGCGTCGACGGGTTCAGCGAAACGCCGGCCTTCTTGCCGAGGTTTCTGATTGCCTGCAGCGAGCGGTCGAGATGCGGGCCTGCCTCGGCATGGACCGTGATGATATCGCAGCCGGCGTCCGCAAAGGCGGCCAGATACTGGTCGGTTGGCGCGATCATCAGGTGACAGTCGAACACCTTGTCGGTACGGTCGCGGATGGCCTTGATGATCGGCGGGCCGAAGGTGATGTTGGGCACAAAATGGCCATCCATGACGTCGAGATGGATCCAGTCGGCGCCGGCACGAACCACGGCCTCAACTTCGTCGCCGAGGCGCGAAAAGTCGGAGGACAGTACCGAAGGGGCGATAATCGTATTGGCGGTCATGTCTCGTTCTCACCTCATTTGCACGGCTTGCGCCAGTCACATTGCCTTACCGATTGCGACGTCTCAAGGAACCGCGCCGTCAACCGGATCGCCGTCGAGCTTTCCTTCCACGAAAACCCGGCTGCCGCGGATATCTGCCTCTTCTATGGTGATCAGGTCGAGCCTGGTCAATTTTTCGCTCCGCCCGGCGAACAGGCGGTTGGCCTGCCGGAGGCGTGCCCGGTCGAGCGCGTTGCGGATCGATCGAGCGTTGGAAAAGTGCGGCAGCTTCATTCTGAGGGGGATGTATTCCTCCAGCGCCGCAGCCGCACCTTCGCTCAACCGGTAATTCTGGCCGGCCAGCATGATCTCGGCAATCGATTTGAGTTCGGTGGAACTATAGTCAGGAAAATCGAGATGATGGGCAACGCGCGAGCGCATGCCCGGATTGCTGTTGAAGAAGCGGTCCATCTTGTCCTTGTAGCCGGCAAGGATGACGACGAGATCGTCGCGGTTGTTTTCCATGCACTGCAGCAGGATTTCGATGGACTCCTGGCCGTAGTCCCGTTCGTTTTCGGGCTTGTAGAGATAATAGGCCTCGTCGATGAACAACACGCCGCCCATCGCGCGCTTGATCACTTCACGCGTCTTGGGCGCGGTGTGGCCGACATATTGCCCGACAAGGTCGTCGCGGGTGACCGAAACCAGATGTCCTTCGCGCACATAGCCCAGCCGGTGCAGAATCTCTGCCATCCGCAGCGCCACCGTGGTCTTGCCGGTACCGGGATTGCCGGTGAAGTTCATGTGCAAGGTCGGCGTTTCGGCGGAAATGCCGAACTTGCGGCGCAAGCGGTCGACGAGCAGGAGTGCAGCGATCTCGCGAATGCGGGTCTTGACGGGTACCAGCCCGACAAGGTCACGGTCGAGCTTGTCGAACACGTCATCGATGCTCGATGCCTCGAACTCCGCCTGCAGATCGACCGTTTCATCGTCGCCGACGACCGTCTGGCCCAGGCTATTCAGCATGGCGCCCTCCTGTTTGCTGGAAAACCGGCAACGCTGCTCCAGGTCGGAGCAGCGTTGCCGCTGCTGCTACGATCGCTCGCCTTCGGGCCGATCGGTCGCGTAGGGAACGATGGAGTAGCCCTGGCTGCGGCCGTCGCGCTCCTGGCGCAGCAGGCGGAAGCCCGGTTCGTTCGGCGGCCGGTTGACGATGAAGGACATCCGCGGCGCTTCCCAGCCCTTGCTCGAGTCGAATGCGGTGACGCGGATGTACATATTGGGCAGCGCCTTTCGGCAATTGTTGATTTCCATCAGGATTCCGGCGGGGTCCTTCAGGTCGAACATCGGATTGCCGTACATCTCCCAATAGGTATTGCGGGGATGCGGATCGTCGGAATATTCGACACTTACGGCCCAGTGGTTCTTCAGGGCATATTTGATCTGCGCCGAGATCTGCGCGTCGGTCAGGTCGGGCAGGAACGAGAACTGTCCCTGCGTGACCTTGTTTCCGGGGTTGGTCATCATGGCTGTGGTCCTTCCTTAGAAGCTCGGGGTCGCGGTCGGCACGAAATCGGCGGTGTCGGTCGATTCGTAGTTGAAGGTCACGTCCTTCCAGGTCGTCAGCGCAGCCTTCAGCGGCGAGCACCATTTTGCCGCATTTTCGAGGATTTGCGGCCCTTCGCGCAGATAGTCGCGGCCCTCGTTGCGGGCGAGGATCATCGCTTCCAGCGCCACGCGGTTGGCCGTCGCGCCGGCCTGGATGCCGTCGGGATGGCCGATGGTGCCGCCGCCAAACTGCAGCACCACATCCTCGCCGAGGTAATGGATGAGCTGGTGCATCTGTCCGGCATGGATGCCGCCAGAGGCCACCGGCATCACCTTGTTGAGGGAGGCCCATTCCTGGTCGAAGAACAGCCCGGTCTCGAGGTTCTGCGGCGTGCGTTCCTCACGCAAGGTATCGTAGAAGCCCTTGATCATCAGCGGGTCACCTTCGAGCTTGCCGACGACGGTGCCGGCATGGATGTGGTCGACGCCGGCCATGCGCATCCACTTGCAGATGACACGGAAATTCATGCCGTGGTTCTTCTGGCGCGAATAGGTCGAGTTGCCGGCGCGGTGCAGGTGCAGGATCATATCGTTCCTGCGCGCCCACTTCGCCATCGACTGGATCGCGGTGTAGCCGATGACGAGGTCGATCATGATGATTGCCGAGCCGAGGTTCTTGGCGAATTCGGCGCGCTCATACATCTCCTCCATGGTGCCGGCGGTGACGTTGAGATAGTGGCCCTTGACCTCACCGGTCGCGGCCGACGCCTTGTTCACCGCCTCCATGCAGTAGAGGAAGCGGTCGCGCCAATGCATGAAGGGCTGCGAGTTGATGTTTTCGTCGTCCTTGACGAAATCCAGCCCGCCCTTCAGCGCCTCATAGACGACGCGGCCATAGTTGCGGCCGGAGAGGCCAAGCTTGGGCTTGGTCGTAGCGCCAAGCAGCGGCCGGCCGAACTTGTCCAGCCGCTCGCGCTCGACCACGATGCCGGTCGCCGGGCCCTGGAAGGTCTTCAGGTAGGCGACGGGGATGCGCATGTCCTCCAGACGCAAGGCCTTGACCGCCTTGAAGCCGAAGACGTTGCCGATGATCGATGCCGTGAGGTTGGCGATCGAGCCGGGCTCGAACAAATCGAGGTCGTAGGCGATGTAGGCAAAGTACTGCTGCTCGGTCTTGGTGCCGGGTCCGGTGTTGGGCACGGGTTCGGAACGGTAGGCCTTGGCGCGGTAGAGTTCGCAGGCGGTCAGCCGATCGGTCCAAACGACGGTCCAGGTCGCCGTCGAGCTTTCGCCTGCGACCGCGGCGGCTGCCTCCTCGTGGTCGACACCGGGCTGCGGGGTGATGCGGAACATCGCTATCAGGTCGGTGTCCTTGGGCCGGTAGTCCGGCTCCCAGTAACCCATCTGCTTGTAGGGGAGGACACCGGAGCGATAGCGCTCCTTGCCTTCCTTGAGGGTTCCAGTCGTGTTTATGTCCACCTTGTTCATGACAAATCTCCTTCTAGTTGCTTCAGGCTGCCTTGGCAGCCGCGATATGCGGGTCGAGTTTTCCCGCGGCGTAACGTTTGGCCATCTCGTCGAGCGCGATGACCTTGATCTTTGAGGCATTGCCGGCGGTGCCGAAGCGCTCGAACCGGTCCCGGCAGAGATCGCGCATGGCGTCCATCGCCGGTTTCAGGAATTTGCGCGGGTCGAACTCATTCGGGTTTTCGGTGGCGATGCGGCGGAACTGTCCGGTCATCGCCATGCGGCAATCGGTGTCGATGTTGACCTTGCGCACGCCGTGGCGGATGCCGCGCTCGATCTCCTCCACCGGCACGCCGTAGGTCTGGGGCATCTCGCCGCCGAACTTGTTGATGACGTCCTGCAGTTCCTGCGGCACCGAGGAGGAGCCGTGCATGACGAGATGGGTGTTCGGCAGCTTGTGATGGATCTCCTCGATGACCCGCATCGCCAGAATGTCGCCGTCCGGCTTGCGGGTGAACTTGTAGGCGCCGTGCGAGGTGCCGCAGGCTATCGCCAGCGCGTCGACCTTGGTGCGGGCGACGAAATCGACCGCCTGGTCTGGATCGGTCAGCAACTGGTCGTGCGACAGCATGCCTTCCGCGCCGTGACCGTCCTCTGCCTCGCCATGGCCGCTTTCCAGCGAGCCGAGCACGCCAAGTTCGCCTTCCACCGATGCGCCGACCCAATGGGCCATGCGCGAGACGCGCTCGGTGATAGCCACGTTGTATTCATAGCTCGCCGGCGTCTTGGCGTCTGCCTCAAGCGAGCCGTCCATCATTACCGAGGTGAAGCCGTGGCGGATGGCGGTGAGGCAGGTGGCTTCGTTGTTGCCGTGGTCCTGATGCATGCAGACGGGTATCTGCGGATAAATCTCGGCGAGCGCGTCGATCATCTTGGCCAGCATGATGTCGTTGGCATAGGAGCGCGCGCCGCGTGACGCCTGGATGATGACCGGCGCGTCGCAGGCCTTGGCCGCCTCCATGATGGCGAGGCCCTGTTCCATATTGTTGATGTTGAATGCCGGCACGCCGTAGCCATGTTCGGCGGCGTGGTCGAGCAATTGCCTCAGCGTAATGCGCGCCATGGATCAGGCCTCCTCTTTCGTTCTGATGTCTTGCTTGGTGGGTTCGAGCGTGCGGCCGATGGCGACCGCCGTATCGGCCATGCGGTTCGAAAAACCCCATTCGTTGTCGTACCAGGACATGACGCGGACCAGCGTGCCCTCGATGACCTTGGTCTGGTCGAGCGCGAAGGACGACGAGGCCGGGTTGTGGTTGAAGTCGATGGAGACCAATGGCTCGTCGACGACCGAGAGGATGTGCTTCAGACGACCCTTGGTCGCCGCGATCATCGCCGCGTTGACCTCCTCGACGGTGGTCGGGCGCTTCGGCACGAATTTGAAATCGATGACCGAGACATTCGGGGTCGGCACGCGGATCGAGACGCCGTCGAGCTTGCCGTTGAGTTCCGGCAGTACGAGGCCGACAGCCTTGGCCGCGCCCGTCGAGGTCGGGATCTGGGAGAGGGCGGCGGCGCGGCCGCGGTAGAGATCCTTGTGCATCGTATCCAACGTCGGCTGGTCGCCGGTGTAGGAATGGATCGTCGTCATGAAGCCGCGCTCGATGCCGATGGCGTCGTTCAGCACCTTGGCGACCGGCCCGAGGCAGTTGGTGGTGCAGGAGGCGTTGGAAATGACGATGTGATCCTTGGTGATCTTGTCGTCGTTGACGCCGTAGACAACCGTGAGATCGGCACCGTCGGCAGGTGCGGAAACCAGCACGCGCGTGGCGCCGGCGGTTAGATGGGCGGAGGCCTTCTCCTTGGACGTGAAGATGCCGGTGCATTCCAGAGCGATGTCGACACCGAGTTCGGCATGCGGCAGCTCGGCCGGGTTGCGGATGGCCGTGACCTTGATCGGTGGCAGGTCATCGACCTCGATCGTGTCGCCCTTGACCGTGACGGTGCCGGGGAAGCGGCCATGCACGGAGTCGTAGCGCAGCAGATGGGCGTTGGTCTCGACCGGGCCGAGATCGTTCACTGCGACCACCACGATATCGGTCCGTCCGGACTCGATGATGGCGCGCAGGATGTTGCGGCCGATCCGGCCAAATCCGTTGATTGCGACGCGAACTGCCAATTTCCCCTCCCGTTCAGATGATGAGCCGCCGGGCCGCGTCGGCGACCGCTTCAGGCGTGATGTTGAAATGCCGATAGAGATCGGGTGCCGGCGCACTTGCGCCGAAGCCGGTCATGCCGACGAAGGCTCCGTTGTCGCCGATCCAGCGGTCCCAGCCGAGACGGGCAGCAGCTTCGACCGCGACGCGCGGGGCCGAGCCGAGAACCGACTTGCGATAATCCGCGTCCTGTTCCTCGAAGAGTTCCCAGCAAGGCATCGAGACGACGGCAGTGGCGAGCCCATGTTCGGCCTGCAGCTTTTCAGCGGCTGCAACCGCGATCTCGACTTCCGAGCCGGTGGCGATCAGCGTTGCGGCGCGGGGACCGTCTGTCTCGCGCAGCACATAGGCACCGCGCGCCGAGCGGTTCTCGTCGCTATGCGCGTGGCGCAGCATCGGCAGGTTCTGGCGCGACAGCACGAGAACGCTCGGCCGGTCCTTCGACTTCAGCGCAAGTTCCCAGCACTCCGCCGTCTCGATGATATCGGCGGGACGGAAGAGGTTGAGGTTCGGGGTGGCGCGCAGCATTGCCAGATGCTCGACCGGCTGATGCGTCGGGCCGTCTTCGCCGAGCCCGATGGAGTCATGCGTCATGACATAGATGACGCGCTGGCCCATCAGCGCCGAAAGCCGCATCGCGCCGCGTGCATAGTCGGCAAAGCAGAGGAACGTGCCGCCATAGGGCACGAAGCCGCCATGCAAGGCGATGCCGTTCATCGCTGCGGCCATGCCGTGCTCGCGGATGCCGTAGTGGATGTAGCTGCCGGCATAGTCGCTAGGTGCGACGCGGTTCATGCCCTTGGTGATGGTCAGGTTCGAATGGGTCAGGTCGGCGGAGCCGCCGACGGTCAGGTCGGTTGCAGTATTGATCGCGCCCAGCGCCATTTCGGAGGCCTTGCGGGTGGCGACCTTGGTCGCCTTCTCGACATGCTCCTTGCGGAAGGCGTTGAGCGCCTCGAAGACAGCATCAGGCAGCTCGCCGGCGGTGGCTGCCTCGAAGACCTCGCGCTGCGGCGAGCCGGCGAGGCGCTGTTCCCAAATGCGGCGCTTCGCTTGCCCGCGCGAGGCTATCCCACGCCAGGCATCGAGGATGTCTGCCGGCACATCGAACGGGGCAGAGGCCCAGCCGATGTTTTCGCGCGTGGCGGCGATTTCGGCGTCACCCAGCGGCGCGCCGTGGGTCTTTTCGGACCCCTGGAGATTGGGTGCGCCCTTGCCGATCAAGGTCTTGCAGGCGATCAGCGAGGGGCGATCCGACTGGCGGGCATTCTCGATGGCCTCGGCAATTGCTTCGGCATCGTGGCCGTCGATCGACTGGACATGCCAGCCGGCCGCTTCGAACCGTGCGGGCTGGTTCATCGAGGTCGAGAGCGAGGTCGGGCCGTCGATCGAGATGGAATTATCGTCCCAGAAGAGGATCAACCGGTCGAGCATGAGATGACCGGCGAGGTCGATCGCCTCGTGGCTGATGCCTTCCTGCAGGCAGCCGTCGCCGGCAATGACATAGGTGTGGTGGTCGACGAGATCGTCTCCGTGGCGGGCGGCAAGCATGCGTTCGGCCAATGCCATGCCGACGGCGGTGGAGATGCCCTGACCGAGCGGGCCAGTCGTCGTCTCGATGCCGAGTGCGTGGCCATATTCGGGGTGTCCGGCGGTGCGGCTGCCGAGCTGGCGGAAGCTCTGCAACTGCTCGATCGGCATGTCGGCATAGCCAAGCAGGTAATGCAGCGCATATTGCAGCATCGAGCCATGTCCGGCCGACAGTACGAAACGGTCGCGGTCGGGCCAGCTGGGGTTTGATGGATCGATGGCGATGAAGCGGTTGAAAAGCACGGTCGCGACATCGGCCATGCCCATCGGCATGCCGGGGTGGCCGGAATTGGCCTTCTGCACGGCGTCCATCGCCAGCGCGCGGATGGCATTGGCCATGTCACGTTCGGAAACGGCGGTTTCGGGGGCGGTCCCGATGGCGGTCTGGCTCATGACAAGTTCCTCCGGTTCCGTGAGTGGATCTTCACCGGTATCGGTCTCTCGACCGCTGGACAGAGAAGGTCGGTCAGCCCTCGTGCGAGGGTCTCGAGCATGCGTCGAAGCCGAGATGAAATCAGGCGAGGGGGCGTTCTGCGGTTGGCCATCATCGTCTCTCCTCAAGACATCCGGTTCTGGCGTTCGATCAGTTGCAGGATCAGCGGGGTCAGGATTAGCTGCATGGCGAGGTCGAGCTTGTTGCCCGGCACGACGATCGAGTTTGCCCGCGACATGAAACTGTCGTGGATCATCGACAGCAAATAGGGGAAGTCGATGCCTCGCGGCTTCGCGAAGCGGATGACCAGCATCGACTCGTCCGGCGTCGGTATCCAGCGCGCGATGAACGGGTTCGAGGTGTCGACGATCGGCACGCGCTGGAAGTTGATGTCGGTCAGCGTGAATTGCGGCGTGATGTAGCGGATGTAGTCCGGCATACGCCGCAGGATCACGTCCATCACCGCCTCGGCCGAATAGCCGCGCGTGGTGCGGTCGCGGTGGATCTTCTGGATCCATTCGAGATTGATGACCGGCACGACGCCGATCTTGAGGTCGGCGAACTTCGCCAGGTCGACCTTGTCGGTCACCGCGCAGCCATGCAGCCCTTCGTAGAAAAGCAGCTTGCTTGGCTCGAAGTCCCGCCACGGGGTGAAGGTACCGGGAGGCTGGCCGTAGAGCTTGGCTTCCTCGTCGTCATGGACATAGGTGCGGGTCTTGCCGGACCCACGGCGGCCATATTCCTCGAACACCGATTGCAAGGTTTCGAGTTCGTTGGCCTCGGCGTTGAAGTGGGTGAAATTGGGATTTCCCCCCTTTTCCTCCTTGGCGACCTTTTCCTTCATCGCGGTGCGGTCATAGCGATGGAATGCGTCGCCCTCGATGAAGGCGGCGTCGATGTTTTCGCGCCGGAAAATCTGCTCGAAGATGCGCTTGACCGAGGTCGTGCCCGCGCCTGACGAGCCGGTGATTGAAATGATCGGGTGCTTGGCTGACATGCTGAATTCTCCCGATCAGGCGCGAAACAGGCCGCGATTGCCGAACAGTGGCGAGCGTTCGCCGATGCTCGATGGGTCCGTGTGGTAGCGGGTGATGCGCGCCACCTCCTTGGCCGAGCCGAATACGACCGGCACGCGCTGGTGCAGGCTGTTCGGTTCGATCTCGAGGATGCGGCCGATCGTGTCAGTGGCTGCACCGCCTGCCTGTTCGATGAGATAGGCGATCGGATTGGCCTCATAGACGAGGCGCAGCCGGCCTTGTCCGTAGCCGCGGCGCTTGTCGCCGGGGTAGAGGAAGACGCCGCCGCGCATCAGGATGCGGTAGCAGTCGGCGACCAGCGAGGCGATCCAGCGCATATTGAAGTCGCGTTCGCGCGGGCCTTCGCTGCCCTTCAGGCAGTCGTCGACATAGAGCCGAACGGCCTCGTCCCAATGGCGGTAGTTGGCGGCGTTGATGGCGAATTCGTGCGCGCGGGTCGGCACGATGCGGCTTTCATAAGCCTGGACGAAGGTGCCGAGCCGCGTCGACTGCACGAAGACATGCGTGCCGCTGCCCAGCGAAAGCACCAATGCCAGCTGCGGCCCGTATATGAAGAAGCCGGCGCCGATCTGCTTTTCTCCGGGCTGCAAAAAAGTGGCGGCCGGGTTGCCGTCCGGCGCGCCAGTTGCAGGGAGGAGCGAGAAAATCGTGCCGATGGAAACGTTGGTGTCGATGTTGGACGAGCCGTCGAGCGGGTCGATGGCGATGGCAATCGGCGCATCCTTGTTGAGCAGCACCGGCTGCTCCAGCTCTTCAGAAGCGTAGAGGGCGACGGGCGCGTGGCGCATGGCGTCGAGAAAGATGTCGTCGGCGTAGACGTCGAGATCCTTCTGGGCGTCGCCGTCGGCATTGAAGCCGCCGCGCGTTCCGGCGAAGGCCTTGCCGAGCACGCCCTGATTGATGGTGTGGCGGATCTTGACTGCGGCCTGTGCGAGTTGCCGGACCGTCGCGGCAACCGCCGCGCGCAGATCGTCTTGCTCCTTGCCGACATAGGAATTCAGAACCGCATCGAGCGTTGCCACAGTCATTATCGTCTCCTCCGCCTGTTCCGGTTGGAGTGGTCAGGCACAGGGAATGAGAGCAAAGTGTATGCGATAAGTAAAATTTAATAACTTTACCTAGTCAGTAAAAATCTCTTATTATGCTATATGCGCAACCTGACCCTCAAGCAGTTCCGGGCCGTCGAAGCCATCGTCTCTCACGGCAAAATCATCAATGCTGCCAAGGTGTTGGGGCTTTCGCCGCCGGCAGTCACCATCCAGTTGCGGCAAATAGAGGAAGAGCTTGGTCTCCAGCTCTTCGATCGCACCAATGAGGGTATGCGTCCGACTGCCGCAGGTCTGGCCTTCGTCGACACGGCTCAGGCAATCGAGGAACGCATGCGCCTGCTGGCGGACCAGATCGACGCGATAAAGGGCGTGCGCACCGGCAGCCTCAGGCTCGGCGTGGTTTCGACGGCCAAGTATTTCGCGCCGCGGATGATGGCGGCCTTCATGAAGGACTATCCCGATATCGATATGCGGCTTGCCATCGGCAACCGTGCAGAGACTATCGCCCGCCTGAAGAACCATGAGGTCGATATCGCGCTGATGGGACGGCCGGCGAAGGACGTGCCGGTGCGGGCCTCGGCCTTCGGCGATCATCCGCTGGTGATCATCGCGGCCCCGGAGCATCCGCTGGCGAAGGCGCGCGACATTTCCAAGGAGCGCATCGCGCGCGAAAACTTCCTGATCCGCGAGCCGGGTTCCGGCACGCGCATTTCACTGGAGATTTTCCTGAGTGAACTGCCCGGCCGGCTCGACGATCTCGGCATCGAGATGGATTCCAACGAGACGATCAAGCAGGCGGTGATGGCGGGGCTCGGCATCGCCTTCATTTCCGCGCACACCATCGCCTTCGAGGTGGAGGCCGGTCGGCTGGTCATTCTCGATGTCGCCGGCATGCCGATCCGGCGGCAATGGTTCGCTGTCATGCGCACCGATCACGCGATCTCGCCGGCGATGGCGACCTTCCACGATTTCCTGATGCGCAAGGGCGCGATGTATCTGCCGCTGTTCGGAAAGCTCTATCCCGACCCGGAAGTGAAGCGCGGCTGAGCTAAATCACTTCTTGGGAAGGGTTTCCGCGACCGTTTTCGCTAACTGATACAGCCGCTGCTCGATAAGCGTCGGCACCTCGCAGACATAGGTCAGCGACTGCACGCGTTCTTCGAACACCCGCGTCTGCCAGGTCAGCTGGTCGGTGCGCTTCGTCACCTCGTTCTGGTCGGCGTCGGGCTTGTTGCGCAATGCATCGACGTCGGAAGACTCTTTCCGCAACGCGGTCGCCATTTCCAGCTGCTTGTGCGCATAGCGGGCGATGCCGGAAATGACATGCGAGCGCTCGGCGTTCATGTGGTCGAAAAGTCCCTGAACCAGCATGGTCAATTGCGGCTCCAGCTTTTCCGCCGGCAAGGTGGCGGCAAAATCCTTGATCTCCTTCTGCGCGTCCGGAAGCGGCAGGCGTCGGGCCGCCAGTTCTTCGACACGTTCGGAGATATCGGCGTTATTTGACCAGTCCTTCGCCGCCTCGGGCAGGTCCGGTCCGTTCCATATCTGGCCAAGCGAGAGTTCGGGCACCTTGCGCTGGATGCAGGGCCAGTCGGGATCGTTGTTGGCGGCAGCAAGCGCTGAACTGGAAAAGCCGGCAGCCAGCAGAATGGCTGTAAGGCCGAAAACAGGTCCGGTTCGTCTCATCAGGCATTTCCTCCCGTATCCTGTTTGCGGTTCATGAGACCGCGCGATGGGTCGTAGGCGATGATCGCTCCGCCAAGGAACAGCAGCGTGCATCCGACCACGACCGCAAGCGATGTCCAGTCGATCTGGCCATAGAAGGCAAAGCGCACCAGTTCGACGGCATAGGTGAAGGGGTTGGCGAGGCAGATCTTGTAGAGCAGGGGGCTCGATTCCTGGATGCGCCACAGCGGATAGAGCGCCGGCGAGGCGAAATAGGCCGGGAAGATCACGAAATTCATGATGCCGGCGAAGTTTTCGAGCTGCCTTATCATCGAAGACAGCAGCATGCCGAGCGCGCACAGCATCAGCCCGGACAGGAACAGCGCCGGCAGCACCATGACATAGCCGATCGGCGGGGCCTTCACGCCCCAGAACCAGGCGATAACCAGAAACGCATAGACCTGGGCGATCGAGACAGCGACGCCGGCAAGCAGCTTCGACACCAGCAGGAACCAGCGCGGGAAGGGGCTTACCAGCAGCGTGCGCATGTTGCCCATCTCGCGGTCGTAGACCATCGACAGCGATGACTGCATGCCGCTGAACAGCAGGATCATGCCGCACAGGCCAGGCGTGATGTAGACCTCGTAGAGCACATAGGTCTTGTAGGGCGGGATGATCGAGACGCCGAGCACTTGGCGGAATCCCGCCGCGAAGATGAAAAGCCACAGCAGTGGGCGGACCAGCGACGAGATGAAGCGCTCGCGCTGGTGGATGAAGCGCAGGCCCTCGCGCAGCAGGATACCCTTCAGGCAGATGAGATAATTGACCAGCCTGTAGGGTTTCGAGCGCACGGGCACGATGCCCGCGCCGGTCGCATTTGCGGGCAGGGTCGTGCTCATGTCTGCGCCCCCGTTGCTTTGCGCGCATCGAGCCCGCTCAGTTGCGAAAACGCCTCGCGGATCGTCTGCTTACCGGTCGATTTCACCACATCGGCGACACTGCCTTTGGCGACAAGGTTGCCCTCGCGCAGGACCACGACATGGTCGTTGTCATCAACCTCGTCGATGAGATGGGTGGCCCACAACACGCCAATGCCTTCGGTCACCACGAGCCGTCTTATGGTGGCAAGAATGCTGGCGCGCGACTGGATGTCGAGGCCGACGGTGGCCTCGTCCAGCAGCAGCAGGGAAGGGCGATGCAGCAGTGCGCGTGCGATCTCGACGCGCCGCATCTGGCCGCCGGAAAGGCTGCGGGCCTTGTCATGCAGGCGGTCGCTCAATTCGACGGATGCCAGCAGCGCATCGATGCGCTGGCGGGCATCGCGCGTACCGATGCCGTGAAGCGAGGCGTGGTAGGACAGGTTTTGGTAAACGCTGAGATCGAGGTCCAGCGTGCGCGCCTGGAAAACGATGCCGAGCCGCCGCAATGCCTCGCCCGAGGCGCGGTCGATGTCGTGACCGAAGATGCGGATGGCGCCGTTGCGTGTGTTGTAGAGGTGGCTGATGAGCGAGAACAGCGTCGTCTTGCCGGCGCCGTTCAAACCGAGCAGGACAGTGAAGCTCGCCGGCGCGATGAAGAAAGAGACGTCGGACAGAGCGCGTTTCGAGCCATAGGAATAGCTGAGCGCGGCGACGTCGAGAGCCGCCACGCTGCCATGTCCATTGGTCTTCACGTGCTGCAAGCCGGATTTCTCCTTCCCTGCCTCACAGGATAGCCCGCAAGTCTGTCACGCTCCATCGGACTATTTGATGGTAATCGTGCCTTTCAGGCCCTTGTCGGCGAGATCGGGCACGGACCATGTGTAGATGCCGGGCCGAACCGTGGTGAACTGCACCTGGATGGTGCCGTCGGCGTCATATTCCAGCCAAGCCGGCGCACCGTTCATATGAACTTCGAGATCGTTGATGACGATCTGGTTCATCCAGACATTGCGGAACAGGTCGGTCACGAACTTGTATTCAAGCCCGCCAGCAGCCGAAATCTTCCAGCGGTAACCCTGGCCGGCGATCAGTTCGAAATCCTTCTGGTTGGCGGTGAACTGGTCCTCCTTGGTGCCGAGGATCAGTTCGGGCACATCCTTGCTGGCGCGCGTCACCTGCTCCTTTTCGCCGCTCGCCGGCTCTGTGGTGGTGGCAGCAGCAGCCGGCTGCTCGTCATCATCGTCGTCGGCGTCCTGCGCCCAGCCATGCGACGCCGACAGTGCCGCTCCCATCAGTGCCGCGAAAGCGATCGTGCGGTATTTCCTCATTAACGTCTCCTCCTTTTGTTGCCTGCGTAAATTCTGTGCCGCTCAGTTCGGCGACACGACCACCCCCCATGGCAGCGCCCCGACGGTAACCGACTGGGTCGGCTCGTCGGTGGCGACATCGATGAAGGTGATGTCGTTGGATATGCCGTTGGTGCTGATGATCGTCTTCTGGTCGGGCGTGAAGGCGAGCTGCCAGACACGCTGGCCGACCAGCACATATTTCTCGACCTCGTAGGTCTCGGCGTTGACCACCGCCACCCGGTTGGCCGGCCCGAGCGCGACATAGGCCTTCTTGCCGTCGGCGGTGATGCGGATGCCTACCGGCTGGATCGATTCGGCGCGCAGGCCGGGAATTTCGAAGGTGATCTTGTGCGTCACCTCGCGGCTGGCATTGTCGATGATGGAGACCGTGCCGCCGATCTCGGCGCTGACCCAGACCTCCGAGCCATCCGGCTTGAACTCGGCAAAGCGCGGGCGCGAATCGACCAGCACGTTGTTGACGATCTCATGGCTTTCGGTGTCGATGAAATGGGCCATGTTGGTCGTTTCCGACGTGTTGACCATGACCTTGCCGTCGGGGCTGATGCCCATGCCTTCCGGCTCGACGCCGACCGGCACTTCGGCCAGCACCTTCTTGGTGGCGACGTCGATGACGGTGACGAGGTTGTCGTCCTCATTGGCGACGTAGAGCTTCTTGCCGTCTGGAGACAAAACGAACAGTTCCGGGTCGGGACCGGACGGCAGCGTGTCGACGATCTCGAGCGTTGCCGTGTCGATGACCTCGATCGTGTCGTCGTCGCTGGCGCAGAGATAGACGAACTTGCCGTCATGCGAGATGGTGATGCCACGCGGGCGCTGGCCGACATTGACGGTCTTGACCACTTCCATCGTCGTCGAATCGACGACGCTCATGGTGTTGTCCTTCTCGTTGGAGACATAGACCATATAGGCCCAGGCCGGCGAGGCCGCGCAACCTGCGGCCAGCGTCGCGGCCAGCAATGCCAATCGTCTTCCCATTCAGAACTCCTCCCGACTTGCAGTTTATTCTATTTAAAGTGGCATTTGGTCTCCGGCTGGTCGACCCCGAGCGTGTCGAGTTCGGAAACCTGATGCAGGAAACCCTCCTGCGGCGATGTGGTGACGACAGAGCGCCCGTCGCCGAGGAAAATCGGCTGGCGCAGCTGCCAGTTCCATTTGCGGAAGGTCAGCTTCTGGCCCTTGAAGGCGGCGATGGAAAAATCGTCGGCGCGGATGAAGGCCTCGATCTTGGCCGGGTCCGCACCTTGCGTGCGCGTGGCGGCATCGCCGAGAATGCGCGCTGCCGTCCATGCCGCCATATCCTTGGACAGCATGCGCCGGCCGGCGTATTTGGCAAAGCGGTTCTGGATCTGCGAGCCGCCCCATTGCTCGCTGGCCGGATGCCAGCCGGAAGGGATCAGGCCCGCAGTGCCGGCGACAGGGCGCGGTATCCATGTGCGAAATGGAACATAGGTGCCGAACACCTCACTCTCGTCGGCCACCAGCAGCACATCATGGTCGGGCAGATCCTGGGTGAAGACCGGCATCTGCCGCTGGATCTGCACGACGCCAGAATCCGTCCGGCGCGCCGTGCCGGTATCCTTGAATTCCTTTTCCGCGACGATCTGGCCGCCGAAACGCGTTGCAGCGCGGCGAAGCGCCTCGGCAAAGAGCTTGTCCTTCTCGTGCGAGCCATAGATCAGCGCCCATTTGGGCCATTGCTTCCAGATAAGGTACTGCGCCAGCCCGTCGGCCAGCATGGTTCGGGTGGGTGCCGTGTGGAAGACGTTGACGCGGCATTCTTCTTCTCGAAGGATGTCGTCGGTTGACCCGACATTAAAGATCAAAACACCGTGATCGCGCGCAATATCGGCGATCGACAGCAATTGCTGGGCCGAAATATCGGCAAGCAGATAGCGATCGCCCTTGGCGACCATCTCGTTGAAGACGGCAACGACATCGGCATCCGGCTTCACCTCGGTGACGTCGAGGACGAATTTCTGGCCGAGAAAGGAGCCGGTCGTGTTGTTGTCATTGAGCGCCACATTTGCGCCGGCGACACCTTCGTCGCGTGGCGCAATGTCGAGAACCGAAAGCGCAAGCTGCGGCTCATAGGCGCGCAGATAGCCGATCTTGATCTCGATAAGCTGCTTTTCGGGCTTTGCAGCCTGAGCCTTCGGTGCAGGTGCGACCTCCTGAGAGGTGGCTGGGCCAGCGTTGACGCTTGCCAAAAAAAGGGCGATGAAGACTGCGAGAGTGTTAGGCACCATACTCTTCATAGATACTCGTTCTTCTTGCATAAGCCGTCGCCCGATCTAAACCGGGAGATGCAGAAATACGGTGCCGCGATGAGCTTAACCCACGAGAAAAATTTATCAAACCCCGTAAGTCTACTTTTTCGGGCAGCTTTCGATGTTTGCCCAATCTCCGGTTTTGGCAAGGTGGCCAATAGAACAAGAAGCGGCGATTTGCGGCTCGTGCCCTGCATGGATTATCGCTATCGTGACATGCCGGTTTCGCGCCTTGAGGACCTGACCAAATGACAAAAATGCTGGCGAGCGTAAACGGGGTCGACGAGGCGGAGATCGCCCTCACGGGCGGTGCCGATATCATCGACCTGAAGGATCCAAAGGCCGGAGCGCTAGGGGCGGTCACCATCGAGATCGTCCGCCAGACCGTTGCGACCGTTGCGGGGCGACGGCCCGTCAGCGCGGTGTGCGGCGACCTGCCGATGGTGCCGGAAACGATCCGCGCCAAGGCCGAGGAAATCGCAGACGCCGGCGTCGATTATGTCAAGATCGGCTTCTTCCCATCCGGCGATGCTGCGGCTTGCGCAGAGGCGCTGGCACCGCTGGCCAAGCGGACGAAACTGATCGCGGTCTTGTTTGCCGATCTCAAGCTGGATCTGGACCTTTTGCCGGTGCTGGCGAAGAACGGTTTTCACGGCGCGATGATCGATACGGCCGACAAGGCGGGCGGACGATTGCTCGACCACATGCCGCCGGAACGTATTCCGGGCTTCGTCAATCGCTGCAGGGAAGCGGGTTTGATCAACGGGCTGGCAGGGTCGCTGGAAACGCCCGACATCCCCCGCCTGCTGCCTTCCGGACCGGATTTCCTCGGCTTTCGCGGCGCGCTCTGCGATCAGTCGCAGCGTACAGCGTCCATCGATATCGAGGCCGTGAGGCAGATACGCGAACTCATTCCCGAGGAACGGCCGGCCGGCAACGCGTCGAGCGTCGACTATCGTCTGCTGGCGGCGCGCGGCTATTCGCCGGGTGCGGCCGATCCGACGCTTGGAACCGACAAGATATTCGTGCGCGATTTCGTCGTGCCGGTGCAGATCGGCGCTTACAGCTTCGAGCACGGGCATACGCAGAAGGTGTGCTTCAACGTGACTGCCGACGTGCTGCGGGTGACCAATGCGCCGGAAGACATGCGCCACGTCTTTTCCTACGACATCATCATGGACGGCATCCGCACCATCGTCGCGCGCGGCCATGTGCAGTTGAGCGAGGCGCTGGCCGAGCAGGTCGCGGCGCTGGTGCTCGAAGACCCGCGCGTGATGCGCGTCGTCGTGCGGGTTGAGAAGCTGGAACTCGGACCCGGCGGCGTCGGTGTCGAGATCGAGCGCAAGCGCGCCAAGGAACAGACATCGTCATTGCACCCGCCGGCTCCTTCCCATGGCGGCGGCTTGCACGGGCGGGACAAGAAGGGCGCCTCTTCATGAAGCGCACTGTCGTCAAGCTTGGCGGCAGCACGGCCTATCATGCCGAAATGCGGGAATGGATTTTTGCCCTGGCAATAGCGGACTTACCGTTGGTCGTCGTGCCGGGCGGCGGACCGTTTGCCGATCAGGTTCGCGACGCGCAGAAGCAGATGCGTTTTTCCGACCAGGCCGCCCATTTCATGGCGATCCTTGCCATGGACCAGATGGGGCTGGCGATCGTCGAGATGCACGACCGGCTGGTGCCGACACGTACCTTCGAAGAAATAGATGCGGCGCTGGAGCGGAGGGAAATTCCGGTCTGGTTGCCTTCGCAGGTATGCTTTTCGGCGACCGAGATTCCGCAATCCTGGGACATGACTTCGGATTCGCTCGCGGCATGGCTTGCCGGAAAAATGGGTGCGGAGGCGCTGCTGTTGATCAAGCAAACCAATGCCTTCGATGAGAATTCTCAGCTTTTGAATCTGGTTGCCAACGGCATCGTCGATCCCTTGCTGCCGGCGATGCTGAAACTGGGAACGGATTTTTTCGTCGGCGGGCCTGATGCACTAGCAGCCGCCAGGGAGCGTTTTGCTGCAGGCGCGATGCCCGGTGTGAGGATTGGCGCTGAAAGATCCTTGGCCAGGGGAGCCGCATAGCCATGGCCAAGCTGCATACGCCGCGCTGGGCCTGGGTGCTGACCGGTTCCGGCCATTTCTTCACCGAGAGTTTTGCGCTGATCCACGAGTTGGAGCATTGCGATATCTTCGTCACCAAGGCGGCCAACGAAGTGCTGCGCATGTACAAGCTGAAGCTCGATTTCCCCGACACGATGCGCGTTCTGCACGACAAGACGTCGAGCTCCGTGCCGGTCGGCGGCTTCTATCACGGCGTCTACCACACCGTGGTGATCGCGCCGGCCACCTCCAACACCGTTGCCAAATGCGTGCTCGGCATTTCCGACACCATCGCCACCAACGTCTTTGCGCAGGCCGGAAAGTGCCGTGTGCCGGCGATCGTCTTTGCCTGCGATACCGCACCGGAGCTTGAAACGATGGCGCCGGATGGCATGGTCAAGGTCTATCCGCGGCCGGTCGATCTCGAACATACCGAGCGGCTGAAAAGCTTCGAACGCACCAAGGTGGTGGAGTCGCTGGCCGATCTTCAGGCGGCGGTGGCCGCGCGCCGGGCCGAACTCGAACGCCATGGCTGAGCGGCTCGTTTTCCTCACCGGCCATCTCGCGCGATCGCGGCTGGAAAAGCTGCTGGCCGGTCTGGGCGATACGGAATTCGAGTGGGAGATCGTCGATATCGGGGTGAAGGTCGCCGCCCTGATGACCGAGGAAATCATCAAGCGGCGGCTGACACTGCCCGAAGGCGCCGGACGCGTCATTCTACCGGGGCGCTATCGCGGTGAGCTTGAACGTCTGTCGGCGCATTTCAACGTGCCGTTCCTGCGCGGTCCCGATGAAATCGCCGACCTGCCGGCCTTTCTCGGGCGCGCCGGCGAACCGCCTGACCTGTCGCGCCACGACATGCGCATCTTTGCCGAGATCGTCGATGCGCCGATGCTGTCGGTTGCCGGGTTGCTGGCGCGCGCAAATGTCCTTCGAACGGCGGGCGCGGATGTCATCGACATTGGCTGCCTCCCTGAAACGCCCTTTCCGTTGCTGGGCGAGGCGGTGCGCGCGCTGAAGGCCGAAGGGTTTGCGGTTAGCGTCGACTCGGCCAGCCTCGATGAGCTGAAAATCGGTGCGCAGGCTGGGGCGGATTACCTGCTCAGCCTCACCGAGCACACCCTGCCGCTGGTGCTCGATTTTCCTGTGACGCCGGTGCTGATCCCCTCAGTGCCTGGCGACCTGGATTCGCTCGGGCGCGCCATCGAGGCTGCGCAGAAAGCGGGAATTGCTTTCATTGCCGATCCTGTGCTCGATCCGATCCATTTCGGTTTTGCTCAGTCCATCGGCCGGTTCATCGAAACACGCCGGCGCTGGCCGGAAATCGAGTTGCTGATGGGCACCGGCAATCTCACCGAACTGACCGACGCCGACAGCTCGGGCGTGACGGCGCTGCTTGCTGGACTGTGTTCGGAGCTTTCGGTGCGCAATGTGCTGACTGTCCATGTCAGCCCGCATACGGTGCGGACAGTGGAGGAACACGACGTCGCCCGCCGCATTCTGTTTGCCGCGCGCAACGATGGCGCGCTGCCGCGAAGCTATCATGCCGGCCTGCTGCAGGTGCACGACCGCAAACCCTATGCGGCGACCATCGAGGACATAGAGGCCCTTGCCGGTTCGGTGCGCGACGCCAATTTCCGCATCATGACGGCGCAGGACGGCATCCATATCTTCAACAACAAGGGCCATGCGGTCGCCACCGATGCTTTTGAACTGTTTTCCGGTCTGGGCGTTGAGAAGGACGGCGCTCATGCGTTTTATCTCGGCGCCGAACTGATGAAGGCTGAAATCGCCTGGCGCCTTGGCAAGCGCTATGCGCAGGACGAACCGCTGGCCTGGGGCGTGGCAGCTCCCGCGCCGGAAACCGATCGCACCCGCCTTGCCGAGGCGGGCCACACGCTGCGGGCGAAGAAAGAGGGTTCGTGATGCCTTACATTCGCGAGACGATCATCACCACGGCCGACAAAAGCGGCAATGTCCACATTGCGCCTATCGGTATCATCGCAGAGAAAGACGGCTGGATCATCGCGCCGTTTCGGCCTTCGACCACGCTCGACAATCTGGCGCAGGTCCCCTTTGCCATCGCCAACTACACGGACGATGCCCGCATCTTCGCCGGTTGCCTGACTGGCCGGAAGGACTGGCCGACGGTTGTCGTGAAAGGCTATGCCGTTCCGCGCCTCAAAGCCGCGCTGGCGCATTCGGTGCTCGAAGTCGTTCGCGTCGATGACGACGGTCTGCGCCCGCGCCATTTCTGCCGCGTCGCCTCGGAAGAAACCCACGCGCCGTTCACCGGTTTCAACCGCGCAAAGGCGGCGGTGCTGGAATTGGCGATCCTGGTCAGCCGCCTCGGCATGTTGCCGCGTGACAAGATCGAGGCCGAAATCGCCTATCTGACGATCTCCATCGACAAGACTGCCGGCCCCGAGGAAAGGGAAGCCTGGGGCTGGCTGATGGAGCGCGTGGCCAGCCATTTCGCCGATACCGATGCCAAGGGCGAGGATGTGCAGGTAAAATCGGCCGTATAAGCGGCGATCAGCCCTTCCTCGGCAAATCGCAGGCCAGAATAGCAAGCGCTGCGGCGGGTGCTGCGCTGCTTGCCTCGCTGCGGCTTTCCTCTGTCGCTGGGATCAGATCGGCGAAATCGATGAAGCGGCGCTGCAGGCGATCTGCCAGCCGCTTCAACTGCCGGCGTCCAATACCGGCGCCGACCAGCGGTGCGTCTGGCTTGGCCGCGAGCTTTCCCGCCACTCGAAAAGCAGCGTCGTGAACCGTGCGAAGCTGCTGTTCACTGAACCAGCCAGCGAGTTCGCGCCATTCCGGCGCGGTCAGGTCGGACGTATCGCGCCCGACCATCCGGGCAATGCGCGCGATTGAACCGTCCACCGTCTTTGCCTGGCCATCGGCGGCAGACTGCTTGTCATCGGCTTCATCGAGCACGCCGAGAATGCGATGCGCATCGGCGATGGATGCGAAATATTCGTTCATCAGCGGCGTCATCCGGCCGCGCACCGGGGCGCTGGAAGCCACGCCGATCAGGGCGCTGCGGGTGAAGCCCGTATAGACCAGTTCGCCGGCGAGCAGCCTTTCCGCATCGGTGTAACCGTCATTGGCAACGACACCACCTTGCGTGACGATGATGTCGGTGGTGGTCGAGCCCATGTCGACGAACAGTGCATCGCCGGTGAGCTTTGCTACGAGGGCAGCGCTCGCATGCCAGTTGGCCGAAGCGACGTCCATGGCAAGCGCTACTGCGCGGTCAGGGCTAACGAAGCCGGAGCGGCCGGCGTAGATATGTGCTTCGCCGGGGAAATGTTCGGAGATCATCTGGAGCAGCGTTGCAATGCCGGCCTCGCGCGACGGGAAGATGTCGGAGAGTTCGCCGGTCATGGTGAAGGCGTTGAGGCTGCTTCCCGAAAAGAGCGGCAACGCCTCGCGGATTGCCGTGGTGAGGCGATCGAGGCCGAGCCAGATCGGTGTCGCCAGCGTCAGCGCCTCGACAATGCGGCCGTCTTGCGCGCGCGCGACTTTCAGATGCGCGCCGCCGATGTCGCAGCCGACAGTGATGTTCTTTTCTTTTGTCACGCTTCAGGCTTTCATGGATTGATTCAACTGGAATTTGCCGCATGCGTATCATCCCCGTTCTCGACCTGAAAGGCGGGCAAGTCGTCCGCGCCGAACAGGGCAGGCGGGACCGCTACAGGCCGATCGTCACACCGCTCAGCACCAGTGCCGATGTGGTGGCTGTGGCCGAGGGTTTGCGGGGTTTGCATCCGTTTTCGACCTTCTACATCGCCGATCTAGACGCCATCGAAGGCCGCGCACCGAATGAGGATGCGCTGTCCCGGCTGAGAGGAATATCGCCGCCGCCCGAACTGTGGGTAGACGCCGGGCTCGCAGATGAGAAGGCGTTCGCCAGCGCTCTCGGCACGCCGTCGCTTTCTCCTGTGCTAGGATCGGAGTCGCAGGCCGATGACACGTTGCTTAAGCGCTTTTTGAGCCATCCCGATCTCATATTATCGCTCGATTTTTTCGCTGACGGGTTTCGCGGGCCCAAAGCCTTGCTCGAGAATCCGGACATCTGGCCACAAAGGGTGATCGTCATGACACTGGCCAAGGTCGGTTCTGCCGCCGGTCCCGATTTCGCTCGGCTCACAGAGATCAAGGCGAAGGCTGGAAACCGTATGGTGATTGCCGCCGGTGGCGTGCGCAATGAGGCGGATTTGCTTGAACTGTCCTCGCTCTGTATCGCCGCCGCTTTGGTCGCGACGTCGCTTCACGACGGCACGCTGACGCCGGCCCAGCTCGAAGCGCTGGCTGACAAATCGTCCTGACTTCAGCCCAAACAAACTTCATCCCGCAGGCTTGCAGGCTGGTCGCATAAGCAGTCATCCGAAGGATCGAAACAATCCTTCGGATGGGAGATCAAAATCCCAAGAGCTTTTTCAGCCGGCGCAACAGACCATCCGGCTCTGCAGAGGGTTTTACCTGTGCGGGGCTGTCTCTTGTCTAAGCGCCGAACGGATGCTTGACCTTGTCCCGCTGGGCAGTGGCTTCGGCGGCTGTCGGCGTGCCTGCGATAGCGCGCTGAATGGCTTCCTTGGTTGCCTTGTAGTTGTATTCCTGGATCTTGGCGTCATCATTGGCTTCCCAATGGATGAACACGCCGACGCAGATGAAAATGTCATCGGCTTCGGCGGCGGGAATGATGCCTTCGGCAACGCTGTCCTGCACGGCCTTGGCGACGGCGAACTGCGCCGGGCCGAACATCTGCACTGCCTGCTTGGCGCCCTTGATCGTGACCTTGTTGAACATCACGGTGTTGGGCTTGCACTGAAGATTGGGCGCGATCACCGCGAGAAGCGAGGTGAAGCCGTCCTTGTTGTTGGTGAGCGCGTTGCAGAACGCGGTCTCGACCGCACTCCCTCTCGGGCCGATCAGAAGATCGATGTGGGCAACTTCGTTGCCGTCTCCGACAAGCGATTCACCGACCATAACTTTAGAAATTTTTGCCATGCCAATTTCTCCTCCAAGACACAATTATGGTGTCCACAGATGCCGCGACCGAGCGGGCGCTCGATGGACAGCTATCCTTGTTGGCAGCGCCCGGGGAAATCCGGACCGGTTGGCTAGATAGCCGCGAAAGCGTTGCTTCCGCGAAGGAAATTCAACCATCAACGTTTCGATTATGCAAGGCGAAGCCGGAGATTGTGGACTAAAAGACAAGCTACCGTCAGATCGGCCGACGTGCCGGGGTTGATGCCGCGCTGCTTGAGGCGTCCATCGAATGCGGCGAGGATGCGAATACGGTCCTCCCGGTCGCCATTGCGGCCGATTGTGGCGCGCACGATGGCAGCTTCCTGACGTACTTCCTCGGCGATTTCCGCGCCATGTTTTCGCAGCACGTGGCTATCCGGAAAAGTGCTCAGGAACTCCATGTAAGCAAACACGGTCGGCCACATGGCGCTTTCGCCGCGGGCCGTTGCGGCTTCCAGCGCCGGCAACCCTCTTTCGAAAATATCCTGGTAACTCGTTACATATTGCCGGGCGATGCTGTCGCGCGCCGAGGCCTCGCGCATGGCTTCAAGCAGATGCACGGTCGGTTTTTCGCGGACATCGTGCTGCGACGACGATCCGAGCCCGCCGGGGGAGGCGAGTACGATCGCCTCGAACACTGCGGCGGTGTCTTCCAGATCCATGGCCCGCAGGGCTTCGTCGAGATTGCTGCGCAGATCGCCAGTGTTCGTTTCGGCTGCAAGCATGAGAGGCGCGCACAGCAGGATGATGCCGAGATTGGTGTTGGTGCCGACCGCGTTGCGCGTGGCTCGCACCGCCTCGAAGATGCGTGTTCCGAGCGATAGCTTCGGGTCGGTGAGCGGCTCGGACGAGACGTTCGCGCTGGTCAGGAATTGACCAACAGTCATGTCATGACCCTCGGCGAAGACGTGGACGTTGCCGGGCTTGAAAGCTTCGATTTCCTGCCGGCAGGCATCTTCATAGGCTGTACGAATGTCGCTGTGGGTAAGCATCGGCTTACGACTTCGCGACGGCCATCGGGAATGGCTCTACCAGCCGGAGCGGCGGACGCGTCTGAGCACGCGTGTCGAGGAAGGCGAGCAGTTCTCCCGCGATTGCCTCCGCGATGTTGACGGCCACGACCGACTGCAAGCCCGACCAGGCCGGCATGCTGTTGACTTCGAGCACGAAGAGATTTCCGTCCGAAGCTGGCACGATATCGACACCGGCAAAGTCAGCGCTGACTGCGACAGCCGCGGCAAGCGCCAGTTTTGCGAGTTCAGTCTCGATCCTGCCTGAGATCGCTTCGGGTGCCGCACCGCGATTGACGTTGGTGATCCAGTCATCGCCGCGCCGCGCCATCATCGCCAGTACCTTGCCGGCGCAGACGAAGACACGGTAATCGCGAAACGGTGGGCCGGCTCGCGGCACGTAATGCTGGAGATAATAGACGCCGTGGATCTCCTCCTCGGTGGGAAGGTCCAACAGTTCGCGTATCAGCCTTATGCCCCGGCCCTGTGCCCCGAACAGCGGCTTGAGCACCAGCGGTGTCTGGGGCAATTCACGCGCCGCGATCGCGGTTGCGGCTTCCAGTCCCTCAATGGCGAAGGTCGTTGGTGTCGGAACGCCGGCGTTCTTCAGCAAGAAGGTTGTCATCGATTTGTCGACGCAACGCTCTATCGCCTGCGCCGAATTCCAGACGGGAACGCCAAGCTTGCCGAGCGCGTGCAATATGCCGAGGCGGCGTGTGATCGCCTCGAAAGACCCGGCCGAAATCGAGCGGACGATGACAGCATCGGGCAACGTGCCCGCGTCGAAGCCGGGAATATCGAGGCCACTGCGGCTCGTCGTGTCGAAAGCGATGGCGGACAGCGAGGCCGTGGTCACGTCAAAGCCTCTTTCACGCAAGGCAGAGAGGAGCCGTTTCGATTGCGGCCCGGCATTGTCGTTGACGACGAGTATTCTGGCCTTCACGCGATGATTCCCTTGCCGGCGCCAAGTGGTTGTTTCGACGCGTGATCTTCGTTGCCGCAGTCTGCAACTTTTCGCGCCGGCTTTCGACAGGGCATCATGCGTCAGCCAAGGCTTTTTTCCAGCATTCCGAGATCGCGGCCGCCGGTTCGGAACGTGTCGCCTGTCTCGATCGCCGTCACCAGTACCTGCGCCGGGCTGAACAGCAGCGGGTCGATGGCATAAAAATCGCCTTTGAAATGCTTGAAGATGTCGGCGAAGGGACGGCCATGGTCCCGCGAAGCGCTGCTCGGCAGTTTCTCGGCAAGTGCTTGCGCATCCTTCGCCGTTCCGCGCACGAAAAGCTGCGCTACGCCACCATATATTATCGCGTCGTTGGTGCGGCCCATCGCCGTGAGAAAATCCGGATGGGGCGCCGGAATGGGAGCGGTGGCGATCCCGTCGACGATATTGTCGAGCGGGAATTTGAGATCGTTGGCCTTGTGCAAGGCAACCTCAAGCACGCGGCTGACGATCTGCACGGCACCGGCAATGCTCTGGGTCGGCGCGTAGATGAATGTCAGTTTTTCGGGGGCGAGGCTTGTTGCCTTCGCCACTTTTTCGACCACCGCTTCGGGTGGCGGTTTTGCTGTTTCCAAAATGATCACTGAAGCATTGGCCGTCTCACGATAGCTTAGCGTGGAGAACAACGGCTCGACCCGTGCCAGCGCGCGAACGGGGCCGGAACCCATGGCGAAATAGTCGCCGTTGGAAAGATTCCAGCCGGCATACTGGCTGGCGAGGCAGGCCAGGACGGGTTGCGAGGAGCGGACTTCGACATGGAGCGGCCAACTGTCCGAACCCTGGTCCAGATTGGTGGCGATGACACCGAGCCCGCCCATGGCAGCCTCGGCCATGCGTAGACCTGCTTCGACACTGCCTTGCGCCTTCGCGCCGGCGTCGATCAGGCATTCGCCGAGCGGGCCTTTCGAAACGGAAACACGCAAGCGTTCAGCATCGCGGATTATGTCCTGAACGATGCGTTGCGCATTGTCATTGAGATATGCGGAACCGTCCTTCATGACGGGTCTCCTGCCCATTGGCGTTGCAATTCCCGCACGCGGCGGTTCAGGGCATGTTGGGCGACATGTGCGCTGGGGCCGTTTGCGAAGATGGTGCAGACCGGATCGCCGGCATCGAGGCGGGACCCGGCTGACTGGCGGTCCGCCACCCATTCGGGCCACGCCATCTGCGGAAAACTTGGGATCGGTTTCTCGGCATAGGCGATCATCGACGCCATGCAATCGGAAAAGCCAGGCAGGCGATGGGATTCGCCGCGCGAGGCGCGCAGATGAGCTTCCATCAGCGGTGCCTCATCGGTGTCGAAGATGTCCAGCGTGGCGCCCGGGCGCGGATTGATTTCGAGCAGGTGATAGCCGTTCTCGTTGCGAATGAAATCGGCGCTGCACAGGCCGACAAGGCCGGCTCGAGCGGTGAGGGCATTCAGCCAGCTGCCAATCATTGCCGCATCCTTCCGGTCGAAGCGGCGCAGCCGCACCGCGCCGCCGTAGCGGTAGGGAGCGCTGGCGGTTGGTGACAGAAACTGGCGGCTGAAGCCGACGATACGCGCGGAGCTTCCGTCGCCGACAAACAGCGCCGAGATGCTCTTGCCTGGAATGAAGCGCTGGAAATAGCGGCCGGCTTTCGTCGCATCGCCAGTGGCCCGGTGAATATGCGTTCCACCGGCGGCGCCTGCGGTCTTGACCAGCCAATTCTCGGGATCGGCCGGTGGCTCGCGCCGCAATTCCGGGTGCGGAATGCCGAGTGCGGCGCAATCGGCGGCGAAAGTCTCAGGGTCTTTTACCCGGCGAACAGCATCGCCGCTGTTGCCGGCAAGCGGGAAATTCCTGGCGATCCTGTCGAGCGTGCCGGGCAGGCGCTCGAAGCCCGAGCCGCAAACGATGGCGAGGGGCTCTTCGCCTTCCGTGAGTTCCGTGAGCGTATCGATCATGCGCGTGCCGTCGATGCCGCTGTGCAGGTTGCCCGGCAGCCTGATCGCGCGGTCCGCCAGTTCCATCGTGTCGGCATCGCAGAACATGTCGGCGACCAGCGCGCGATAGCCGGCGCGCCGTGCTGCCGTTGCAAGCGCACGGCCGGAAATTGCCGCGATGACCACGGCCTTGGAGTTATTTTGCGATCTCGCGGGCAAGGGAAAATGCGTCCTGAAAATCGAATGTGACCGGCTTCTTGGCATCGATCATCTTCTGAAACAAACCGAACTCGGTCTTGTATTTGACATTGCCGATGGCGAGCGCGCCGATGCCGAGTGCGCTCGCGCCATCGATCGGATCGCTGTTGGCGTTGACGGCAAGGCCTTCGATGCCGGCTGGCGGCACGGCGTTGACATCGGCTGCCAGCAACAGCTTTGCGGCCCCGTTCAACTGTGACTTCGAGAGAACCTGAACACCGGCCTTGGCGGCGGCGAGCACGACCTCGCTGGCTTCCAGGATCGCCGTCTTCCTGGCTTCGGACGAGCCGTCTTCGGCATGGACCTCGACGCCGAACCGGCTCTTGATTTCCGCCGCGATCTTGCCGACACGCTCCAGCCCGTCATGACCGACCACCGTGACGTGCGCACCTTCCTTGGCAGCGATGACGGCGGTGCAGAAACCGACGACACCGGTGGCGCCGAAAACAGATATGCGCGTGTCCTTCAGCTTGCGGTCAAACTTCTTGTCCAGCGCCTTCTCGACCTTGGCGACCATGGCGGCTGCCGTGGTGAAGGAACCGGCCGGGTCTGCGAACACCGAAACCACGAAGGGCGGCACCATGGCCTGCTTTGCCGCGTCGAACATGTCGAGTGCCAGCGAGACATCCTTGCCGGCAATGAAGATGCCGGTATTGGCACCCGCATCCGGCGGGCGCGAGAAGATGGCGTCCTGAACGAGGCCGGTGACTTCGGCGAGCGTGACGCCGGTGTAGGGCACCACCGCGTCGAAGCCGGCATCCACCGCCATGTTGACGTCGAAGGGGCTCATCTGCCGGAGCGGCGTGAGCATGTGCAGAATGTGTTTGGTGGCCATGTGTGGTCTTTCCGACGTTTCGGGTGGTGCCCTTCGACGTCTCAGCTTCCAACGAGGTCGAGTTCTGACGGCGCGATCTCCGCGCCCGAATTGCGGCCGCGCACAATCTTTATCTCCATGCCGGTTTCGGCTGTTCCGGCAGCGGCACGGACCATCGCTTCGGCGGCGTCCTGCGAGGGGGCAAAGGCAAAACCCGTCGGCCCCCACGAACTCTGCCCGATGCCAACGGCGCCGGCTTCCGCCAGCCTGTTCGCGACGACTTCCACCCTTTTGCTGGTAAAAACCCCGCCTTGGGCCGGCGCGAAATAAGCGCCGATGGTGGATTGGATCGCGGTTATGGCGGTGCCGAAGGCTGCGAGATTGTGCTCGATCATCGCCGGCATGACGCCCATCAGCACATGACGGCAGATCTCGCCGGCGCTTGTTGTGGGGAAGGGGGGCAGCGCGCGAAAGGCCTCGAGTTCTTCCGAACCGTGAATGCCGTTCTGGTGCGAATCGAGGATGAGCAGGACGCGCCAGTCTTCCGGGAAGGGCAGGCGGGCGATCACCGGCGGCTGCTTGCCGCTGTCATCCTTGCCGGCGTCGATGATCAGGCCGCCGCTTTCAAAGCTGGCGATGCCGATGCCGGAACGCTCGCCGCGGCCGAGAAGGATTGCGTCGGTTCCGGTTTCCAGCGGCAGCCGGTGCAGCGTGCGCAAGGCCGCTGCCACGGCGATGGCGATCTGGGTGCCGGAGCCGAGGCCGGCATGGCGCGGTATGGCCTGCTCGATCGAAAGCCGATGGTGCGAGCGTATGCCGAGATGCTTGGAGAGTGTCGCAAGATGCTCGGCGGCGCGAGCACTGTCCGGCCCCTCTACGACTGTCTCGGCGGCGCGCGAAAGCGTCAGCACCATTTCCGGCTCGCTCAGGGGCAGCCCAAGGCTGCCGAACCGCCGTACGGCTTCGCCACTCAGATCGAGGAATCCGAGATGCAGTCGCGCCGGCACCTTTATCGTTACGGAATTAGACATCTGCCCCCATGTGGGTGCATCATACATGCATCACAGAAGTTTAGGTGCCCGACATCATGATAACTGCTTTCATCGATGGAGCAAGCGGGGGAAGAGGATATCTCTGCTCTTTCCGTGCATGCAGAAGCAACGGCGTTCTGTGCAACAGGCGGAGACGGCAATGAGCGACGATGACACAAAAGCTGCGAAAGAACGGGTTTACTCCGAAGCCGAAGTTACCGAACGGCTGAAGAAAGACCTGCCGAACTGGCGCTACGAAAACGGCTGGATCAGGCGAAAGTACAAGACGCACAGCTGGAAATCGACGCTGATGGTGATCAACACGGTCGGCCATCTGGCCGAGGCGGCGTGGCATCATCCCGATATCGCCGCATCTTACGCCTTTGTCGAGGTGAAGCTGATGAACCATGCGGCAAAGGGCATCACCGACAAGGATTTCGAACTCGCCAGGAAGATCGAGGATGTCGTGCAGTGGCAGCCGGCCAAGGAAGGCGGGGCGCTGGAAGGCACGCCGGCCACCGACCAGCGCTTCGCTTACGTCAAATACGATTGACGGCGCGGCAAAACGTCCGCACCCGGTTGTCTCGAGTGGGGTTTGCGCTCGAATTATTTTTGGCTACAGTCTGATCGGCACCAGAAAGTAAAAGCATAGCATGGCGGTTGCGTGGATCGGCGACCGGGATGTGCCTGTAGCGCAGGCGGCAAAACATGCCGCCGGGCTTTTGGTGTCCAGTCTCAGCCCGGTTTTCAGTTTCGATACGGATGTGCATGGCACGCGCGCGGCGATCGCGCTCGCCGAGCGCGTCGGTGCGGCCTATGACCATATCGGCGGCGAGGCGCTGGCACGGGAGACAGCGCTGTTCACCGATAGAGGCGGTATGTTCATCGCACCCGGCGAGACGAGGCGGCGGGCCGATGTCGTCGTCATTGCAGGCAGTTTGCCTGCACATCACCATGAGTTCGTCGGGAAACTTGCAAGCACGATTCCCGATCTTGGCGGTGGTGCCTCGCGACAGTTTTTCCTGATCGGCGCCGAAACCAGGGCTGCGTATCTCAGCAAGGTTAAGCCGACACGGCTTGCCGTGACGGGTTCGGACGTCGGCGGCACGCTGGCGGCAGTTCGGGCACAATGCGCCGGGCGTGCGGTGGCCGAGCCGGTGTCGAATTTCGAGCGTTTCGCAAAGGCGCTGGCTGAGGCGAAGTTCCCCGTCTTCCTGTTCTGCGGCCAGTCGCTCGACCTGCCCGGACTGGAAATGCTGCAGGGGCTGATCGCCGATATCAACCGCAAATCACGCGCCTCGGCACTCCATTTGCCGGCGAGCGAAAGCGGCTGGGGCAGCACGCTCGCCTCGACCTGGATGACCGGCTTTCCGATGCGCACCGGTTTTGGGCGCGGGATGCCCGAGCTCGACTCGTGGCGCTTCGACGTTGCGCGGATGCTCGCGGCGGGCGAGGCCGACCTTCATTTATGGGTATCGGCGAAGACTTCAGTATCGGTCGCGAAAGGCGTTTCAACGATCGCGCTGACCAAGGGCAAAAAGCCTGTGGCCGGTGCGGCGGTCACTATTTCCATCGGCGAACCGGGCGTCGACCGCGATGCCGTCGCCTGGTCGAGCCGGATCGGCACGCTGGCCGCCGTCAAGGCGCAGGCCGCGACTGATCTGCCGGATGCTGCCTCGGTCCTGCGGCTGATTGCCGAACACCTGCCTGACGGAAAGGCGCTGCCATGCTGACGCGGATAAAGGGCGGCGAGATCGTCGATCCCGTCAACGGACGGCTCGGCAAGGGCGACCTGTGGATCGAAGATGAAGCGATTGTCGAGGCCCCAGCCGGCAGGCGTGCCGACCGGACCATCGATGCCACCGGCTGCGTCGTCATGGCTGGCGCCATCGACATCCACTCGCATATCGGCGGCGGCAATGTGAACACGGCGCGTTTGCTTCTGCCGGAGCACCACGCGGCGCACGCGCAGCGACCGGCGGAAACGCCGCTTTCCAATGCCGGGTGGTCGACCTTCCAGACAGGCTGCCTCTACGCCAAGATGGGTTTTACGACCGTCGTCGAGCCGGCCATGTCGCCCGGCAGCGCGCTGCACACGCATCTCGAGCTTGCCGATATCCCGATCATCGACAAGGCGACGCTGGCGATCCTCGGCAATGACGATTTCCTGCTGTCGATGATCCGCGACAAGGCTTCCTCGCAGATGATCGAGGACTATGTCGCCTGGACGGTCGGCTCGAGCCGGGCGCTGGGCGTCAAGGTCATCAATGCCGGGGCGGCGGCGGCCTTCAAGGAGAATGTGCGCACCTTCTCGCTGGACGATGTCGTGCCGTCCTACGGGGTCAGCTCGCGCAAGATCGTGAAAACGCTGCAGGCGGCGGTGACGACGCTTGGCATTCCGCACCCGCTGCATGTCCACTGCAACAACCTTGGTGCGCCGGGGGCCGCGGACACCGCTGCCGCAACGATTGCCGCCGCAGAGGGCGTGCCGCTGCATTTGGCGCATCTGCAATTCTATGGCTACGGAACCGAAGGCAAGCGCCGCTTCTCCTCGGAAGGCGCGCGGCTTGCCGAATTGGTCAATTCGACGCCGGAGGTGACCATCGACATCGGCCAGGTGATGTTCGGCCAGACGGTGACGATCTCGTCGGACGTGATGCGGCAGTTCACCTCGCGGGGCACGGCCAGCCCGAAGAAGACGGTGATTTTCGATGGCGACGGCAATGGCGGCGGCATCGTGCCCTATCGCTATCGCGACGATTTCTACGGCTCGGTGCAATGGGCGATCGGGCTGGAGCTTTTTCTCCTGATCAACGATCCATGGCGGGTGTTCTTCACCACAGACCATCCCAATGGCGCGCCATTCACGGCCTATCCCGATCTCTTTGCGCTGCTGATGAGCCGCGATGCCCGTAATGCGGCGGCAGCAAACCTTTCGCAAAAGGCGCTGGCGCTTTCGACGCTCGGCTCGATCGACCGCGAATACACCTTCGAGGAAATCGCGATCATGACGCGGGCAGCACCCGCGAAGCTGCTCGGCTTGAAGGATCGCGGCCATCTCGGCGCCGGCGCGCTGGCCGACGTCGCGGTCTATCGCAAGGGCAAGGATATTGCGCAGATGTTCCGCGAGGCAGCCTTCGTGATCAAGAACGGCGACGTGGTGGTCGAAGATGGCGCGATCAAGAACTATCGCTGGGGCAGGGCGCTGCGGCTCAACCCGCCGCCGGACAAGGCGATGGTGCGGCGGCTGGAGGCATACTATCAGGAGCGCTACGGCCTGTCGCTCGACTGGTTCGATTTTCCCGATTCCGCCATCCGGCGCGATGAACCATTCGGCGAGGTGTCATGCAACGCTTGATGGTCAACGGTGTGGCGATCGACGACACTTTCGCGGAAGCCTTCGGCATGCGCGCGACCGCCATCATCATCACAGGGCCAAACCGCAAATGGGCGCGGCAGGCGGCGATTTCGATGACCGGTTTTGCCACATCGGTTATCGGCTGCGGCTGCGAGGCGGCGATCGACGTCGAGCTTCCCGCCTCGCAGACGCCCGACGGCCGGCCCGGCTGCCGGGTGATGATCTTCGCCGTCAGCACCGACGAATTGCAGAAGCAGTTGCAGAACCGGCTCGGCCAATGCGTGCTGACCTCGCCGGGCAGCGCCTGCTTTGCCGACCTGAAGGGCACTGCCGATCTCAAGCTCGGCTCGGCGCTGCGCTATTTCGGCGATGGCTGGCAGGTGTCGAAGAAATTCGGCGGCAGGCATTACTGGCGCGTGCCGGTGATGGATGGCGAGTTCCTGTGCGAGGCGACGACCGGCCTGACCAAGGAAGCAGTCGGCGGCGGCAATCTGCTGCTGCTTGCCGAAAGCAATGCCCAGGCGCTGGCGGCTGCGGAAGCAGCGGTCGCGGCGATCGAGAAGGTGCCGGGTGCGATCATGCCGTTTCCCGGTGGCGTCGTGCGCTCCGGCTCCAAGGTCGGCGGCAAATACAAGGGCATGACGGCCTCGACCAACGACGCTTTCGCACCAACGCTGCGCGGCGTGGTGAAGAGCGAGCTCGGCCCTGACATCAACGCGGCGCTGGAGATCGTCATCGACGGGCAAACCAGCGATGCAGTGGCTGCCGCGATGAAGGCGGGACTGGGTGCGGTAACCAAGCTCGGGCCGGCCAAGGGTGCATCGCGCATCAGCGCCGGCAATTATGGCGGCAAGCTCGGCAAGTTCCACTATCATCTGAAGGATTTGCTGCCGTGAAAGCGCTGACCTTCACCCTTCGCGAAACGCCGCCGGAGCGGCTCGATCTCTCGCCGCTGACACCGGAAAAGCTCGCCAGTGTCGACAAGCGAGAGATCGGCAAGATCCGGCTCGGCATGTCGAAGCGCGGTTTGACTGTGAGCGATCTGTTCAAGGTTTCAGGCAGCGATTTGAAGACCATCGTTTTCGAGGGTGGCAGCGAGCGGTTCGATCGTGTCGGAACCGGGCTTGTCGATGGCACGATCCGCGTGGTCGGTGATGTCGGTGCGCAGGCGGGTCGCCAGATGCGCGCTGGCCTCATTACCATCGAAGGCAATGCCGGTCCTCACGCGGGCTCATGCATGCGCGGCGGGCGCCTTGAAATTATGGGCAATGCCGGCGATCATCTCGGCGGGCCGCTGGCTGGCGAACTCGCCGGCATGAATGGCGGCGTGATGATCGTGCGTGGACGTGCGGGTGCTTTTGCCGGCGACCGGATGCGGCGCGGCGTTGCGGCGGTGCTGAAGGGATGCGGCGAGTATGCCGGGGGGCGGATGATCGCCGGGACGCTGGTGGTGACTGGCGGCGTCGGGCGATTGCCCGGCTATCTCATGCGGCGCGGCTCGATCCTGCTTGATCGCGCGCCGCAGGAGTTGTCGCCGAGTTTCGTCGAATGCGGCGCGCCGGACAGCAGTTTTGCGGCGGTGATGGATCGCTATCTGGTGGCTGATGGCATTCTGAAGCGGCCGCTGCTCGGTAAGGCGCCGGGTAAGTTCGGCGGGGATAATGCTGTGTTTGGTACGGGCGAGATTTTGTTTCGGCGGTAGAGCACTGACCTCAGACCAGAGATACCCCCGAATTTCTAATGCTCATGCTCACAAAGATCATGGTTCGCCAGCGCCTGAATGACATAGCAATCCTTGACCTGATCGCCATGGCAATGGGTCGTGATGCGCTCAAGTTCACTTTCGAGCCGCTTCAGCTTCTCGATCTTCTCGCGCACCGCCAGCAATTGCTCGGCGGCGATGCGGTCGGCCTCGGCGCAGGGCTGTTCGGGATGGGCGCTTAGCTCGATCAGCTCGCGGATCGCCTCGATGGTCAGGCCGAGGTCGCGGGCGTGGCGGATGAAGGACAGCCGGTCTCGTTCCTCGCGCGTATAACGACGCTGGTTGCCTTCGGAGCGCTCGGCCGCCGCGATCAAGCCCATCTGCTCATAGTAGCGGATGGTCGGAATTTTCACGCCGGTCCTGCGCGACAGGTCGCCGATGGTCAGCATTTTTGACTCCCTGAATAGCTCTAGTCTCTGGAGATGTGGGGCCTTTCTCGGCGTAGGTCAAGCTTCAAGGAGCGATCGCAGGTCGAGGATGAAAAATGTTAGAAAACGGCAAAAAGGCTCTTGTAGCTCTAGTTGCTATAGATGTTACGCCGCTTCTGAATGAACAGGAGCCGAACCATGTCTGCCCGGAAAACTACTCACTCTCACGCCGCTGAACCCGCGTCCTGCTGCGGTCATGACCATTCCGGGCATGCGAAAATCATCGAGCATTCGCACAAGCACGATGACCATGGGCATTCCCATAGCCATGACCACGCGCATGATCATAGCCACGATCATGGTCCGTTGCCGGAGGCGCCCACGGCGGCGCAGAAAGCATCCGGGCGCAGTTTCCGCGTCTTCGGCATGGACTGCGCAGAGGAAGTCGCGACGCTGAAGACGGCGGTCGGGCCGGTTGTCGGTGGCGACAGGCACCTTGCCTTCGACGTACTCAACGGCCGCATGACGATCCTCGACAGCGCCGGTTCGGTGCGTGATGCCGCTATCGTCTCGGCGGTCGCGGCGACTGGTCTGAAGGCTGAGCCGTGGCAGGAGGGCGCGCCGCCGGCCAAGGATGCGCGGCTCGGCGAACAGAAGCTTTTCACCGCGCTCAGCGGCATCTTTCTCCTTGCCGGTTTTGCCGTGCATGTCGTGACTTCGCCGGGGCAGTCGTTCCTGGAAATCATGGGTTTTCATCATCCCGCCGGTGCGCCGCTGGCCGAGCAGGCGGCGCTGCTGCTGTCGGTCATCACCGGCGCGCGTTTCGTCGCCATCAAGGCGTGGTATTCGCTGAAGCGCCTCTCGCCGGACATGAATCTTTTGATGATGGTCGCGGTTGCCGGCGCGCTGATCATCGGCGAGTGGTTCGAGGCGGCAACCGTTGCCTTCCTGTTTGCGCTGTCGCTGCTGCTCGAAAGCTGGAGCGTCGGGCGAGCACGCAACGCCGTCTCGACCTTGCTTGATCTGGCGCCGCCGGTGGTGCGGGTCAAGGACGCCAATGGCGAGCGCGAAATGAAAGCGGCCGAGGTTGCCGTCGGCAGCCGCTTCATCGTGCGCGGCGGTGACCGCATCGCGCTCGACGGGCGCATCGTGTCGGGTGCCAGCGCCGTCAATCAGGCGCCGATTACCGGCGAGAGCATCCCGGTTTCGAAAGAGATCGGCGACGAGGTGTTCGCCGGCACCATCAATGGCGATGGCCTGCTCGAAGTCGAATCCGCCAAGGCGGCGACCGACACGACGCTGGCGCGCATCATCCGCATGGTGTCGGACGCCCACAGCCGCCGTGCCGCCGTGGAGCAATGGGTCGAGCGTTTCGCGCGGGTTTACACGCCGGCGGTGATGGTTCTGGCGCTGCTGGTGTTCGTGGTGCCGCCACTGCTGTTCGGCGGGACATGGGAAGCCTGGTTCTACAATGCGCTGGTGCTGCTGGTCATTGCCTGCCCCTGCGCGCTGGTCATCTCGACGCCGGTTTCCATCGTCGCTGCTTTGGCTTCCGCCGCGCGCAACGGCGTGCTCATCAAGGGCGGCACTTTCATCGAACTGCCGGCCAAGCTCACCGCACTCGCCATGGACAAGACCGGCACGCTGACCAAGGGCGAGCCGCAGGTGACGCGCGTCATTCCGCTTTCCGGCCATTCCGAGGAAGAACTGCTGCAAAGGGCAGGAGCGCTGGAAGCCAGAAGTTCTCATCCGCTGGCGCAGGCTGTCACGCAGTATCTCGCCTCGAAGAAGGTCAAGGCGGTGGCGGCCGAGGACGTGAAGCTGCTTCCCGGCAAGGGCGTGCAAGGCTCGTTCAACGGCAAGACCTATTGGCTGGGTTCCTGGCGCTATGTGGTGGAGCGCGGTCAGGCGGACGATGCGGTGGCGGCGCAAATTGCCGAGCTGGAAAATGCGGGGGCGACAACGGTCATCATCGGCAATGACGAGCATCTTTGCGGCATCATCGCGCTCGCCGACACGATCCGGCCCGAGGCGAAAGCAATACTCTCGGCGCTTCATGCGGAGGGCGTGAAAGAAGTCGTCATGCTGACCGGCGACAACCGTGCTGCCGCCAATGCCGTGGCGCAGGCTGTCGGCATCGACACGGTGCGAGCCGAACTGCTGCCTGAGCAGAAGGTCGAGGCCATCGACGCGCTGACCAAGCGGCATGCGATGGTCGCGATGATCGGCGACGGCGTCAACGATGCGCCGGCGATGGCGCGGGCGCATTTCGGCATCGCCATGGGCGCGATCGGCAGCGATGCCGCGATTGAGACGGCTGATATCGCGCTGATGACGGACGATCTCTCCAAGGTGCCGTGGCTGATCCGACACTCCAGGCGGGCGATGTCGATCATCCGCCAGAACATTGTCTTCGCGCTTGGCGTCAAGGCGCTGTTCGTGGCCTTGACGGCACTTGGCATCGCCACGATGTGGGGCGCGATCGCTGCCGATGTCGGCGCCTCGCTGCTGGTCGTCGGCAACGCGCTGCGCCTGCTCAACGCAGGAGACAAGCGGATGCAGGGCTGACTGCGGTCAACTCTTCGTTAATCATGCTGACCAACAATAGCAGCGATGATATGAACCGCCATGCCCGCAGTTCTGCCACACAATTATGGCAGGTCGAGGCTGGGTGACGGGTTTCCTTGGACGGATCGGGTTGGATTTGCTGCGTAGATTTGCGATTCTTTTTGCGATGGTGACACTCTCGGCAGTCCTTTCGGGCTGCGTGTCGAGCGTGCTCGACGTCGACAAGAGGGCGATCCAGCCGATACCGGCCAAGCTGATGGGGCAGATGAATGCCAAGCAGATGAAGCCGTCTGATCCGATCGTGGTGCGCATCTTCAAGCAGGAAAGCGAGCTGGAGATCTGGAAGCGCAATCGCAGCGGCCGCTACGCATTGCTCAAGACCTATCCGATGTGCCGCTGGTCCGGTAAGCTCGGGCCGAAGGTCCGCAACGGCGACCGCCAGGCGCCGGAAGGGTTTTACACCGTTTCGGCATCGATGCTGAACCCGCAGTCGCAATATTACCTGTCGTTCAACCTTGGTTTCCCCAACCGGCTTGAAAGCGCGCTTGGCTATACCGGCGAGGCGCTGATGGTGCATGGCGCCTGCTCGTCTTCCGGCTGCTATGCCATGACCGACGATGGCGTCGCCGAAATCTACGCGGTCGCCCGCGAGGCGCTGAAGGGTGGGCAGACGACCTTCCAGGTCCAGGCCTTCCCGTTCCGCATGACGGCGCAGAACATGGCCAAATACCGCAACGATCCGAACATCGAGTTCTGGAAGAACCTCAAGGAAGGCTACGACATTTTCGAAGTGTCGCGCCGCCAGCCGACGATTTCCGCCTGCGGGCGCCGCTATGTCTTCGACGCGCAGTTCGAAGGCGGCGAGCCTGCCGATCCGCTGGCTGCCTGCCCGCCGATGACGACGATGGAAGAGCCGGCTCTGCTCGCCAAGCGTGACGCGGAGATGCGCGCCATGGAGACGGCGATGACCAGCAGCACACCCGTCGCCGTTCATGCCTATTCGGATGGCGGCATGCATCCGAGCTTCCGGGCCATCCTGCAGCGCAACGGCGCCAAGGAGCTTGCCAAAAAGACGTCGCGCACGCTGGTGCCGATCAGCCGTCCCGATGCAGCACTTGCCGATCCGCACAATCCCGGGGAGTGACCGCGAGGCAGCCAAGCCGCTGATTTGACTGCCATTCACGTCTTTTTGATCGAGCGCTAACCAGTCCGACAGGGTTTTCACCGATAGTGCGCGGCATGGGTAACATGCTGCTGCGATGCGTTATGGGTTTCGTCGTGGCGCTGGTCATGACGATGCATGCCGGCGCGGCAGATGGCGTCGCAAACATCGCTGCGCCCGCTTTCGGCAAGCCGACGCCGTGTTCCCAGAAGCTGGACGCGAAGGCCTTTCTTTCTGACGACCAGCCCGATGGCGATGTGCAGGACGAGCGGGCCCCACGAAAGGCGTTGTGCAAGATCGACATGACGCCGATCATGGCAGATGCGCTGCTACATGGCGTCATCTCGCCGACTCGCTGGATGGGCTGGCGCGGCGATCCGCAGCCCGTGACCGGTGTTTGGCCGGTTTCCGAGAAGCCACCCAACCTTCGAAGCCTTTGAAACGATAGCTCAATTCATGTTTCAGGTCTTCAAAGGGTAAGACAATGTTCAATCGTCGTGTTTTCATGCTCGGCCTCGCCGCCAGCGCGGTGGTGCCCGGTGTTGCCGAGGCTGCCAAGCCGAAAAAACAATTCGCAATCGATCCCAAATTCATGCCGCAGCTGGTCGATTTTCCGGGCGGCTATCCGATCGGCACCGTCGTGGTCGATCCACGCAACAGGTTCCTCTATCTGGTCGAGGGGTTCGGTGTGGCGCGCCGCTACGGTGTCGGGGTCGGACGGGCGGGGCTGGCGTGGTCGGGCAAGGCCGAAATTGCCCGGAAGGCGAAATGGCCGAGCTGGACGCCGACCGCCAACATGATCAAGCGCCAGCCTGACAAATACGCCAAGTATTCCAACGGTGTCCCCGGCGGGCCCGGCAATCCGCTCGGTGCGCGGGCGCTGTATCTCTATCGAAACGGCCGTGACACCTATTACCGCATTCATGGCACGACGGAGCCCTGGACGATCGGGACGGCTGTTTCAAACGGCTGCATTCGGCTCGTCAACGACCACGTTGCCGACCTCTATGAGCGGGTGCCGGTTGGCGCGGCTGTCGTGGTTCTCTGACAAGAACCGGAAGCCCAAAACACCAACGGCTCCCCATGCGATTGCACGGGGAGCCGTTTTTTTATCCGTTTGCGGCTGGATTAGCCGGCGTTGCAGAAGTGCTCCTGGCCGTCATAGCCGACATAGGTGCCCGACCGTGCGTCGAAGGTGCGGTAGCGGCCCTCGCAGTAGCGGTACCAGGCTGGCGACCACGGCTCCAGCGGAGCTGCGTATTCCTGAACGTAAACCCGGCGCGGACGCTCGCGATAGACGCGGCGCGGCTCGACATAGGTGTAGTCCGGTTCGCCGTAGCTGTAGTCCGGCTCATAATAGCGGTCGCGCGGCGGGGGCGGCGGTGTATTCAGCGCGCCGACGGCCAATGCGCCGACCGCCAGACCGAGAACGCCGGCGGCGATAGCGTCGCCACCGCCGCCATGGTGCCGATGATGACGCCAGCGATCGTCTGCATTTGCCGCCGAAAAGGCCGTCAGCGTGGTTGCGACCACAGCGGTGCCAAGGATGGCGGTCTTGAGAAAGCGATTCATTTTGGTCTCCTTCACGCGAGCCCGATTTTAAGGGGCGGGCCAAGCGTTGAGACGAGAAATAGGGCACCGCACCTGAATGCAGGCTGAACGGCTTTTATGTCTTAGTTAAGGATTTGCCAGTTTCGGTGAATCTGGCAGCGGATGCGCCATGTCAGGCAAATACGGGCCGCTTTGCCATATTGTCCCGGCCGCGTGGCCAGGACATTCGAACCTGGTAGAGCCGCCGTGCGGGCAATGCCGTCGGCGTCAGGCGCCTGCGAGGGCCGGAAGCCCGGGGCAGGCTGACGGGCCTCAGCCGACCGTCAGATTGACCGCCTTGGGACCTTTGCCGCGTTTGTCCGGCTCGGTGTCGAATGAAACCTTCTGCCCATCCTCGAGACCGGGAAGGCCGGAGGCCTGTACCGCCGAGATGTGGACGAAGACATCCTTCGCGCCATCGTCCGGCGTGATGAAGCCGAAGCCTTTGGCATGGTTGAAGAATTTGACTGTGCCGGTCTGCGGCATGGGAAACTCCTTATTATCCCCTCATAGTCCAGTTCAGCCGGGACGAATCCCATGCTGTCGGACGCTTACGGGAGGAGAAGAAACAGTTTATCGCGCCGGGGCTCTGCCGAGGCCCTCTCGTTTCGCGATCCAGCCGGGAGAACCTTGCAGCAACCCCCCGGTGCAGGCCATTCCAGTCTCCGGGCCGGCAAATGCCCGAAGCCGAAATTTCTCCATTATTTTAGCGGTTGGGGCAAGCAAAAGTTTTTGCGCCCGCCAGCAGTTCTAACCGCAGGCGGAATTTTGTCCGGTGACAGTTGCGGACAAAAAAGGCGAGACCGCGAGGTCCCGCCTTTTTCAAAAAAGCTCGAATGCCATCGCCGGGATGGCAGAAGGGCTCAGGCCGCGCTGAGGTTTACCGCCTTGGGGCCCTTGCCCATGCGGTCCGGCTCGACGTCGAAGGTGACCTTCTGGCCGTCGACCAGCGTGCGCAGGCCGGACGCTTCGATGGCGGAGATGTGGACGAACACGTCCTTGGCGCCGCCGTCAGGCGTGATGAAACCAAAACCTTTGGTTGCGTTGAAGAATTTTACGGTTCCGCTCTGGGACATTGGGGAGAACTCCTTCACCCGTTTCGTTGGTCAGTCCCGGTCTTCCGTCTGGCGCCGGAGGCCGGGTTGGTGGCTGCTTGGCGGTCATGCATTGGCGCATGGCAAAACCCCCCGCCAATGAACGGGGCTGTCAGAGATTCACAGTGTCGGGGAAAGGGCTCGTGCAAAACGTTCCAGTCTCCGGGTCAGCAAACGCCCGAACACAAAATTTATTGCACGGAAACGTGATGCTGGCAAGACGCCGGCGAAGGGCCGAAAAACAGGGGCTTTGCAAAGCCTAACGAAATCAGTCCCATGCAGGGTATTCCGCAACGCCGGGGATTGCATTTAGCGGCAAAGTTGCGAGGATTGAAAAGCAGCGACAGCCGTTGCTTTGGGGACGGGGCCAAGGGAGAGGTCATGAATTTCTTTGCGACATTGTTTTCGCGCCGCGGCGCGGCGATCGTCGGCGCGGCGATGCTTTCGGCCTGTACCGTGGTTGAGGGACCTGGCCCCGGCCCGGGACCTTATCCCGGTCCGCGCCCGGAGCCGGGTCCTCGCTTCTGCACCCGCGAATACCAGCCGGTGTGCGCTCGCAGGGGTGGTGACCGCCAGTCCTTCCCGAACGCCTGCGAAGCCGACCGCGCCGGCTACCGTGTGATCCGCGACGGCCAGTGTCGTGGCGACGATGGTGGCGGTGGCATGGGACCACGGCCGCCCCGTCCAGAATATCCCGGCCTGGGCACGCGCCCGCCGCGTCCAGAATACCCCGGTCCGGGCACGCGCCCGCCACGCCCCGACCCTGAGCAGGCCTTCTGCACCCAGGACTACAGGCCGGTCTGCGCCACCCGTCGCGGCAGCACCCGCACCTTTGGCAATGCCTGCGAGGCACGCGCGGCCGACTACCGCATCGTCGACCAGAACGGCCCCTGCTGAGGGACGGTTTCCTGACACTGCCCTGCCGGGCATGACCGGCAGGGTGCGATCGTTGGCCTTTCTGGTCATCGTGATCAGGCGATGTTGACGCGATGTCATTCCGCCTGCCGACCATGGCGATGAAGCCCTCGCTCGACCGCGGCGCAATCGGGAACGCGATGAAAGTGCCGCACCGAGCGCTCCCGTTCCGAGGCGTGATGCGTGCGATTGTCGGTATGGCAACCGCCGTCCGCAATTGCCTGGCTCTCGTCTTCGATGCTCCGCGGCGGAGACATGGCGGCGCTCGTGGCGGCAAAGCCGGCTGCTGCCGACAGGATGAGGGCAAAGGCGGTGGGCGGAAATTTCGTCATGAAAAAGCGTCTCCGAACATCTCGTCACAGCGCCGCACGCTCATCTGGACGAGGCCACGCTGAAGGTTCTCAAATCTGCGTCTCATGCTTGCCGAAGGCCAGAATCGGCTTTCGGCAAGCATGACGCGCCAGGCCCAGTTTAACGGTGTGTTAAGCGGAGTGTTCTCCTCACGTTTCGTAACATCGCTGTAAGGTTAACGCGCTTTGGAAACAGGCCGTTTCTTGCTGGCCCTGGGCTGTGCGGGCTGCGGCGGCACCAGAGCGTTGCGGGCGCGGTCGGCGCGGCGTTCTTCCAGTATCCAGGACAGAGCCATACCCTCGCAGGCGCCTTCGAACCTTTGCACCAGCGCGTCCGGCCAATGCGCGCCGCAGGGTGGACCTTGCTCGCCGAGCGTCTCGGCCCGGCAGATGCCGCTGCGACGGCAGGCGGCGTCTTCGCATTTTTCCGGAATGCCGGCATCGGTCGCCATGGAATGCAGCAGCGCCAGCATCTCGTTGCGCGGCCCGGGCCGTGCCTGACAATGCTGCGGCCAATAGGTCCCGGATAACCTCCGCTTCGCTCCGGTTTCCGGGATGACGACTTCAGGGTTGTTACCGTAGGCTTCGCTCGCCTTGCGGGATGACGCCGCTGCGAGCGCCATCTCGCTCTTCCCTCATCCTTCAACAGGCTCAGGATGAGGGAAGAAAGGCGCTCAGGACGAGGGCCGCGAAAGCGCTCAGGCCTGTTTAACAGGTGCGTTCATGGCCCAGTTGATGCCGAAGGGGTCGCGGAGCTGGCCCCAGCGGTCGCCCCAGAACATGACCTGAAGCGGCGTTATCACTTCCATGCCGGCCTTGACTGCGCGGTCCCACCATTTGTCGATGGTGTCGTTCTCCAGAATGAGCTGCATGGTGTAGCCCTGCGGCGCCTGATGCGGATGGCCATGCTCGGGATAGGCGTCGCACAGCATCAGCGACGAGCCGTTTATGTAGAGATGGACATGCATGGTCCGGCCCTGCTCGTCTGGCGGAACGGCGAAGACCTGCCTGGCGTCGAGAGCCTTGGCGTAGAACTCGGCCACCTTCATTGCGCCGTCGACCTGCAGATAGGCGATGAGGCCGCCAAGCACTTTCGGGGCCGGCTGTTCGAGGGTCTGTGCGCTTGCTTCGGACATGAAAAGCTCCTGTCGTTCGGGTTGTGCCGCGGAGGGCTGACACTATGACGAACGGGGAGGAGGGAAACCGACAGGGGCGGGGAATTTTTTAAAGTCGGCAACAGGTATATCGAGCAGGGGGTGTCGGCATCTCGTCTGGCCAATCGTCTTCAAGACGGACAAGCTATGGAGAACGGCGATGACTATTGTGATTACCGCCTTTGAGCGGTCGCCCGATGGCGGCAAGGGACTGGCGCGTGATACGCGCGTTCGCTGGGCGCTGGAAGAAGTGGGTCAGCCTTATGAGGTTCGTCTTGTTTCGTTCGGTGCGATGAAGGAACCGGCACATCTGGCGCTTCACCCTTTCGGGCAGATTCCGACCTACGAAGAACGCGATCTCGGCCTGTTCGAGACGGGTGCGATCGTGTTCCACATCGCGGAGCGCCATACGGGCCTGCTGCCGGACGATGCGAATGCCCGGGCGTGCGCGATCACATGGATGTTCGCGGCGCTCAACACGGTGGAGCCGCCGATCCTTGAACTCGTAACCGCCAGGATTTTTGAGAGCGACAAGTCCTGGTCCGCGCAACGCATGCCTCTCGTCGAGGATCGCGTCCGCAACCGGCTGGGCCAACTTTCTCGTCGCCTTGGCGATGCCGAATGGCTCGATGGCGCGTTCAGCGCCGGCGACCTGATGATGGTGTCGGTGCTGCTCAGGTTGAGAGCGTCGGGCTTGCTGGACGAATATCCGAACCTTTCCGCCTATGTTGCCCGCGGCGAAGCACGGCCCGCATACAAGCGCGCTTACGATGCTCAGCTGGCGGTGAACAAGCCAACGGCCGGCTGACAAAGGTCCGCTATTTCTCCCGCTGCGGGTAGATCGTTTCGCCGCGCTTGAGCATGTCGACGAAGGTGGCGATCTTCTTCTTGCGGCCGGCTTCGGTTTTCATGTTGTGGGTGCGGAAGGCCAGTGCGAAGCGGTTTTGTGCGCTGAGTTTTGCGAGCATCGCTTTGGCCGTCGGTTCGGCGTCGATCGCGGCCTGAAGATCGTCGGGAATCTTCATGTCCTTGCTGCTGTAGGCGCGGTCCCAGCGGCCGTCGGCCTTGGCGGCTTCGACTTCGCGCAGGCCGTGCGCGGTCATGCGGCCTTCCTCGATCAGGCGGGCGACGTTGTCGACATTGATCTGGCTCCAGATGCTCTTCTTGCCGCGCCGCGTGTAGCGTTGCAGGAAGCTGTTTTCGTCAAAACCCTTGCGGATCGCATCGATCCAGCCCCAGCAGAGCACGACATTGATGGCTTCGACCGGCGTGATGGACTTCAGGCCCGAATTCACCTTGTGAATCTTGATCCAGACCTCGTCTTCGCTGTCGTGATGTTTTTCGAGCCAGCGATAGAACGTCTCGGCAGTCTCGAATGCGTGAACCTTGTCCGGATCGACCTTGAATGGTGCCATCGGCCGGTATGCTCCTGTGCGGAAGACTCTGTGCCAAGCGGTGGCTCGTGCAGGCATAGACCGCAAATTCGTTTCTTTCAAACAATAGACTGCTTGCAAAACAATATCGGTTATGGCATTACCGTACTGGTTGTGAAAAGCAATCAGTTTGGAGGATTGAGACCGCGCTGTTTCTTCTTCGCCTCGCTCGCTGGCGAGGAACCGGAAAAATGAAGAAGCAATGTCGGAATCGGCCTCGATGAAACGTCCTTTGGACGTCAAACCGCAGAGGAGATCGTAATGTCTTATGTCGACGGGTTCGTGCTTGCCGTGCCGAAGAGCAAAATCGATGCCTACAAGGCCATGGCAAAAGTGGGTGGTGACGTGTGGATGGAGCATGGCGCGCTGGCCTATGTGGAATGCATCGGCGACGATGTGCCCTATGGCGAGTTCACCTCTTTTCCGCGCGCCGTGCATGCGAAGGACGACGAGGTCGTCATCTTCGCATGGGTCGTCTATGCGTCGCGCGAGGACCGCGATGCGATCAACAAGAAGGTGCAGGCGGACACACGCATGAACGACTTCATGACCGACATGCCCTTCGACGGGAAACGCATGATCTTTGGCGGGTTCCAGAGCTTCATGGCGCTGGAACAGGGCGAGCGCGGTTAGGCGCTACCGCCCCGGCCGACCCGTCTTGCCCGGACGCCGCTTCTGGCGGCGGGCATCAGTGGGGTCTTCATAGGAGCCTATGCCGGCGCGTTCGCGGTTGATGGGTTTGGCGTCGTCACCCCTCACCAAGTTCGCCGAACCGCTCGGCTTCGCCTCGCGGGGCGAGCTATCCTCTCCCACAAGGGGAGAGGAAGACGGCTTCGCCGGCTTGACGCCTTCGACCGGCTTTTCGGTGCGGCGGACGGTCATTTCGTCTAGCGAGTTCTTCTTGAACAACGATTTGTGGGCGTCATCCGGCAAGCCGTAGTCGGCGCCGTGGGCTTCGTGGGCGGACTGCTTCTTGAACAGCGAGCGCGACACCGCGCCGGCGGGTGTCGTCGCGTCGGTGCCGGGTCCCATGTCGTCCAGCGAGGGTTTTGCGAAGAGCGGTTTGGATGGAGGGGTCTTGCCAAGCGGCTTTGCGCCGTCGGCACCCATTTCGTCCAGCTCGGGCTTGGCAAAGAGCGACCGGCCCGAGGCGGCGCGCTGTTTGGTGCGCTCTTCCTGCGGGGAGAGCGCGTTGTCGTCGACCGCCCGGTGGATGGCGCGGCCCTTGTTGTGCTTGCCCTTTTCGCGGCCGGAAACCGGGCTTTCCATGTCGGCATATTTGGCCAGCGGGTCGTCGGAGACGGCGAGTTCCATCTCGCGCAGGCGCTTGATCTCGTCGCGCAGGCGGGCGGCCTTCTCGAAGTCGAGATCGGCGGCGGCGTTGCGCATCTGCTTGTCCAGCGCTTCCAGATGGGCCTTGAGGTTGTTGCCGACCATGTTGCCGTCGGCGGCGAAGTCCGAAATGTCGGCGCGGACATGGTCCTTTTCGTAGACCGAGTCGAGAATGTCGGAGATGCGCGACTTGACGCTTTCGGGAGTTATGCCGTTGGCCTCGTTCCACGCGACCTGCTTCTCGCGGCGGCGCGCCGTCTCGGCCATGGCGCGCTCCATCGAGCCCGTCACGTTGTCGGCATAGAGGATCACTTTCCCGTCGACGTTGCGCGCGGCGCGGCCGATGGTCTGGATGAGCGAGGTTTCGGAACGCAGGAAACCTTCCTTGTCGGCGTCGAGGATGGCGACGAAGCCGCATTCGGGAATGTCGAGGCCTTCGCGCAGCAGGTTGATGCCGACCAGCACGTCGAAGGCGCCGAGGCGCAGGTCGCGCAGGATCTCGATGCGCTCCAGCGTGTCGATGTCGGAGTGCATGTAGCGCACGCGGATGCCATTTTCGTGCAGATATTCGGTGAGGTCTTCGGCCATGCGCTTGGTCAGCACCGTCACAAGCGTGCGGTAGCCGGCCTTAGTCGTTTCGCGGATCTCGCCGACGACATCGTCGACCTGCGATTTGGCCGGGCGGATTTCCACCGGCGGGTCGATCAGGCCGGTCGGGCGGATGACTTGCTCGGCGAAGACGCCGCCGGCTTCCTCCATCTCCCAGCCGCCTGGGGTGGCCGAAACGGCGACCGAAAGCGGGCGCATGGCGTCCCATTCCTCGAAACGCAGCGGGCGGTTGTCCATGCAGGAGGGGAGACGAAAACCATACTCCGCCAGCGTCGCCTTGCGCCGAAAGTCGCCGCGATACATGCCGCCGATCTGCGGGATGGTGACGTGGCTTTCGTCGACGAAGACCAGCGCGTTGTCGGGGATGTATTCGAACAAAGTCGGCGGCGGATCGCCGGGGCGGCGGCCGGTGAGATAGCGCGAATAGTTCTCGATGCCGGCGCAGGAGCCGGTGGCCTCCAGCATTTCGAGGTCGAAGCGGGTGCGCTGCTCCAGCCGCTGGGCTTCCAGCAGGCGGCCGGCTTTTTCCAGTTCGACAAGGCGGCCCTTAAGCTCGTCCTTGATCGACTTGATCGCCTGGTTGAGCGTCGGGCGCGGCGTGACATAGTGCGAATTGGCGTAGATTTTTACGCTTTTCAGGTCGCCGGTCTTGTGGCCGGTCAGCGGGTCGAATTCGGTGATGCTGTCGATCTCGTCGCCGAACATCGAGATGCGCCAGGCGGAATCCTCCAGGTGGGCCGGGAAGATTTCGATCGTGTCGCCGCGCACGCGGAACGAGCCGCGCACGAAGTTGATGTCCTGCCGCTTGTATTGCTGGGCGACGAGGTCGGCGAGCAGCGCGCGCTGGTCGAGGCGGTCGCCGACCATCATCTGGAAGGTCATGGCGGTATAGGTCTCGACCGAGCCGATACCGTAGATGCAGGAGACGGAGGCGACGATGATGACGTCGTCGCGCTCCAGCAGCGAACGCGTCGCCGAGTGGCGCATGCGGTCGATCTGCTCGTTGATCGAGCTTTCCTTCTCGATGAAGGTGTCGGTGCGCGGGACGTAGGCTTCGGGCTGGTAGTAATCGTAATAGGAGACGAAATACTCCACCGCGTTTTCGGGGAAGAACTTCTTGAACTCCGAATAGAGCTGGGCGGCCAGCGTCTTGTTGGGCGCGAGGATCAAGGCAGGGCGCTGGGTCTCCTCGATCACCTTGGCCATGGTGAAGGTTTTTCCGGAGCCGGTGACGCCGAGCAGAACCTGCGTGCGGTCATGATTGCCAACACCTTCGACCAGATCCTTGATCGCGGTCGGCTGGTCGCCGGCGGGCTCGAAGTCGGACACCATCTTGATCGCCACGCCGCCTTCGGATTTTTCCGGGCGGGCAGGGCGGTGGGGAACCCACAGCTCGCCATTCTTGTGCAGCGGGTTGCCGGATTCGATCAGGGCGGAGAGCGCCGCGACCGTGGCGGTAACGCCGCCCGACGCAGACATTTTCTCGGCGTCTTCCAGCGAAATGTCGAGGCCGGCAACGGGGTTGAGGCCGGCCGCCGAGCGTTCACGGGCGGTGGCTGCGCCGCCCATGGAGGTGCCGCGCGCCGATTTAGTCGGGGCGGAGGAGCGTTCGGGGACTTTTTTGGGCTTGGCTTTGGCCTTTTCGGCTTCCTTCGAAATCTCCTCTGCCCAGTCCGAAATCGAGCCGCTCAATGGTGCGCCGGTGAACTCGGCTTGTGGTGCCTCGGCAAAGCCCTTGCGCTCCAGCGGTTCGGCGGCGTCCATGAAATCGGTCAGCGCGCTGCGGCGCACGCCCTTCGCCGGACGGTCGTCACGAGCAGCCGCTTCGCGCGGCGATTTCTTGTCGGGAGATTTGGCCATGACCGGAATATGGTGGGAGTCCGGAGAAATGAAAAGAGAAAGGTAGATGAAAGGCAGGCGCAATGTTCGGCTGCTGACAGTAGGGTGTCAGGAGTCGGCAGTGGTTTGACGCGACAATCAAGCTGCGGCCGATGTAGCCCGATTGCGCTATCCCGCTGAATTTTGCGAAGACTCGCAAACGGCTTTGCGCAAAGACAAATAACCCCATATGAGGGGTGCGGAAAAATCGACGCGCCCCACGCGGTTTTTCTGAATTGGAATCTCAGAGGCCGCTGAGGCCAAGCGGAAAAACCGATCGTTCATGAAGATCGCTCATCTCATAAGCCACGATGCCCTGAATGGTGTCGCGACGAGCACCAAGACCTTGATCGATAATCAGATCAAGGCTGGCCACGAGGTGATGCTGATCCACCCGCGAAAGAGCTGGATACAACGGCAGAAATTCGTTGGCCCGGTGAAGATGCTGGAAAGCAGCTTTCGAACCAATCCGACCGACCTGCGCAACACCGGCTATCCGATACGCGACTGGGGCCGCACGCTGGTTCATGCACATGGCAGCCGGGCCAACAAGTTCCTGATGATCTTCACCATTGCCGATGGTGCGCCGGCGGTGATGACGGCGCATACGCGGCAGTTCCAGATTCCGTGGCGTTTCGCCCATGCCGTTGTCGGGCTCAGCCGGCAGACGGCGGATTACTACATCAAGCGCCTGCTGGTCTCGCCGGCCAGGATGCACATCGTGCCCAACATGTTCGACAGCGCGGCCTTGCGGCCGGTTTCGGCCGAGGCCAGAAGCCTTGCACGCCAGAAGCTGGGCATCCGGCAGGACACTTTCCTTCTCGGCTCGGTCGGCCTGATCGGGACACGCAAGCGCCAGATCGACATGCTGCGGATCCTGAAGCGACTGCTCGGGAAGGGCATCGACGCGGAACTGATGCTGGTCGGGGGCGTGGACAAGAGTGCGATGATGCCGGGCTGGCAGGGCGCGCTCGACGATCCGGCCTTGCGGGGCAAGGTCCATCTCGTCGGCCCCCGCGAGGATGCCGTGCAACTGGTGGCGGCGATGGATCTTTTCCTGTGCACGTCGATAGCCGAGGAGGCGCCGATCGCGCCGCTGGAGGCGATGGCACAGGCAATTCCCGCCATTTCCACCGATGTCGGCAATATGGAAGATCTGCTTCCGGCCGACCGCCTTTTCACGGTCGGTGACGTGGACGGCCTTTCGAAAGCGGCGGAACGTTTTGCGCGCGACCCGCAATGGCAGGTTGAGGCTGGTGCGGCGGACAGGCAAACGGTCACCGAGCAACTGGCGCCTGAGGCGATGCTGCCGCAGATCGAGGACATCTATTTCGCCGCACTCGGCCGGGCGCGCGACCGCGGCTGGAAATATTTCAAGAACCCGGCGGACAGATGGGTGCCTGACAAGGCAAGGTAAGCAAGCGGTTCCGGGTCGTCGGGCAGCGTCGCCGGATCAACCCATTGCCGGCATTTCCTCGTGAAATGCCGAGCGGTTCTGCTCTGCTCCGAAACGACGCCGGTAGTCGCTTGGCGCAAGACCGGTCACCTTGATGAAGACCTTTCTGAACGAACCCGGGTCGTCATAGCCGACGTCCCAGGCAACCTGATCGATCGGCTGCGTCGACGATTCCAGCAATTCCCGCGCCTTGCTCACGCGCAGGTGCTGGCAATATTCGGTGGGCTTCAGGCCGGTGGCCTTGTGGAAGCGGCGTAGAAAGGTGCGCTCTTCCAGCCCCGCTTTTTCCGCCATCGCACCAGCCGTGACGTTGCGCCCGCCGACCTGCTGCAGCCAGTGCTGCACTTTGAGGATAGCGGCATCGCCATGGGTCAGCCGCGGCGCGAAGGGGTTATAGAAACGCTGCTCCCGGCCCGGCGGATCGACCAGCATGAACCTCGCCGTGTCCATCATGACTGCGGAGCCGAGAATTCTGTCCACGATCTTCAGCCCGAGGTCGGTCCAGGCCATGTAACCGCCGGCGGTGATGATGTCGCCATCGTCGATGACGAGCTTGTCGGCATCGAGCGCTATGTCGGGGAAGCGGGTGGCCAGGGCCTCCTGATAGGCCCAGTGCGTCGTGGCCGGGCGGCCGGACAGGAGACCGGATTCGGCGAGCACGAAGGCGCCGGCGCAGACCGAACCCAGCGTGGCGCCCGCCGCATGACGGGCCCGGAGCCAGGCAGCGTAGGGCTGTGCCGCCTCCCGGTCGATCGGGTCTCCGAGCGTCGGCGGTACGATGATCACGACAGGGCCGTCGCCGGGTCCGGGCTCGCTGTCGAAGGCGCGTGTCACCGCATCGCCGGAGCGCTGCCAGTGGCTGACGCGCAGATGCGCGGCATCAGGCGACCGAGCGGCGGCCATCTGGTTGGCCACCGCGAAAAGATCGGTGAGGCCATAGACGGACGCCGCCTGCACGCCGGGATAGAGGACGAGGCCGATTTCGATCGCTTCATCTCGATCCATCATTTGTCAGTTTCGCCTCGATCTTTGTCATTTCTGCCAGTCCGCACCATGCCGTATTGACGCTAGTGTTGCAATCAGGCGGCAGGGCTTCCGGCAGATTATGACCCGCAACCGCAACCACAGGAGACAGGCTCATGGGAACGATTACCACCAAGGACGGCACCGAGATCTTCTACAAGGACTGGGGCAAGGGACAGCCGATCGTGTTTCACCACGGCTGGCCGCTGAGCGGCGACGACTGGGACAACCAGATGCTGTTTTTCCTCGAAAAGGGCTTTCGCGTGATCGCCCATGACCGGCGCGGCCATGGCCGTTCGAGCCAGACCGCGACCGGCAACGAAATGGACACCTATGCCGATGACGTTGCCGCGCTGACCGCGGCGCTCGACCTCAAGGACGCAGTCCATATCGGCCATTCGACTGGCGGTGGCGAAGTTGCCCGCTACCTTGGCCGTCACGGAACCAGTCGTGTCGCCAAGGCGGTGCTGATCGGCGCTGTGCCGCCGATCATGGTCAAGTCTGACAAGAACCCCGGCGGATTGCCGATCGAGGTGTTTGACGGCTTTCGCTCCGCTTTGGTTGCCAATCGGGCGCAATTCTACATCGATGTGCCCGCCGGCCCGTTCTACGGCTTCAACCGCGACGGTGCAAAAGTCTCGCAGGGCGTCATCGACAATTGGTGGCGGCAGGGCATGATGGGTGGAACGAAGGCCCATTACGACTGCATCAAGGCGTTTTCGGAAACCGACTTCACCGAAGACCTGAAGAAGATCGACGTGCCGGTGCTGGTGATGCATGGCGACGACGACCAGATCGTGCCGTTTGCCGACTCCGCGCCGCTTTCAGCCAAGCTGCTGAAGAAGGGCGAGTTGAAGGTCTACAAGGGGCTGCCGCACGGCATGTGCACGACCCATCCGGAAATCGTCAATCCGGACCTTCTGGCCTTCATTCAGGCCTGACGCCGGCGGGGTGAGGCGGGTTCGGTGCCTGCCTCACTCGCAGTTACCGACGGCCTTGCGGATCGTTTCGCCATGGCCGTCGAGATCGAAGGAGGCGAAGGTTTCGAAGGTCGAGCCGTCGGCTGCGGTTGTCGGGTTGAGGTCGAAAGCGAGCGTCAGCAGCTTGCCGGCGGTCAGCGCCCCGATCAATGCGTCATCCAGCGGCGCCATGTAACTTTCGGCTTCCTTGCCCTCCGAAAACAGGACCACGGCATCGCCCGAGCCGGCAGCGACCATCGGGAAGGTGCTGCCGTCGATGTCGGCGCGGATGAAGCCGGGCTTGTAGAAATAGTCCACAACCTCGCCGCCGGCCGCCGGTTTTATCGTGCCGTCGCCGCCGGAATAGACGTCGATGGCCGCGCCGTCGACGCAATGGAGAACGACCGCCTGGATGGTGCTGTTGGTTTCCTTGGGAACCGACGATATGCCGCCGTCGATCTCTTCCCAGGCGGCAAGGGCCGGGCTGGATAGGAACAGCGCAAAAACAAGCGGCAGCACGGTTTTCATAGCTCGAAACTTACTCACGAAAACCCCGGTGCGACAAGGCCGTGCCGGGGTTGTTTGCCTGGATGGCTACTGCCTTCACGGGCAGGGGAAGCCGGGCGCGATCTTGCAGTGGTTGCCTGGACGCGGCGGGCGCGGCTTGGGCGGCCTTGGCCGGTGCGGCGGGCGGTTCCAGTGTGGAGGACGGTTCCAATGCGGCGGCCGGTAATGCGGTGGGCGCACGATGATGGGCGGCGGAACGACGACCACCGGCGGGCGATAGCTTGCACCCGACAGATAATTCGCCGAGACCCAGCCGCGCAGGCCGCCACCGCGGATGTTGCACCAGTTGGCTTCGCAGCCGCGCACATTGACCGTGGTGCCGGCGCTGAGCGTTCCGACGCGGTCATAGCCGGTGCCCGGGCCCGAGCGGACGTTCACATTGCCGGTGACATAAGCGTTGGCGGCAATAGCTGCCGCGGGCAAAAGCACCATCCCGGCCAGCATGGCTGCGGCGGTGACCAGTTTTCGAAAATTCATGGACCGTCCCTCCAGAGCGGATTGCATTTCGAAGCGGATACAACCTAGCGCCGATTCCCAGCCGCACCAATATGGCAGCGTGGTTATGCTTTATACCTGGTAACAGCGGCTTTCGCTGGCGTGGGCGCGGCTTTCTGTTGATGACTGATCAATCCGTAGGCACGGGCACAAGCTATGGTTGACGTAAGGTAAATTTGCTGATCTTTTGAGCAACAGGGCACCGGCATAGGACAGCGCACACGCGATGTGGCTGTCCTGATGAATCCCATAGGGAGGGAATTCACATGCCATTGCTCACCGCACTTGCACTCAGCGTTGGAATACTCGGCGGCATAGCCACCTGGCTTTTCGTCGGACCATTGGCCGGACTTGGCCTGCAGATATGGGCGGCCTTCATTGCCTGGGGCGCCTATTACCATTCGGGCGGCAAGGAAGGCTCGCTCAAGACCAACATTCCAGCCCACATATGGGGCGCGATCCTCGGCTGGATCGCGCTTTACGGCATATCGCTGCTTGCCGGCTCGCTCGGCGTACCACTGGCGGCGGGCATATCGGTAGCAGTCACCGTCATCGTGCTCATCATGGGTGCGAATGCGCCGCTGCTGGCGCAGATACCATCGGCAGTCTACGGCTTTGCCAGCGTCGCCGCCTATGCGCTGCTCGCCGGCAAGATGGCGACGTTGACTTCAACTTCCGTCGTCGACAATCCGCTGATCAACATCATCGTCTCGATGATCGTCGGCGCGCTGTTCGGCTGGCTGTCGGAGAAGATCGCCGGGGCACTGGTAGCCAAGCCTGCGGGGGTGGCTGCTTAGATCGTTCGGGTATCGGCGGAAACTGCCCCTCACCCTTACCCTCTCCCCGTAAGTACGGGGAGAGGGGGCGTCAGCGTCGGGGCTTCCTCCTTCTTCCCGTCACTATATGGGAAGAAGGTCGCGGCAGCGGGATGAAGGGTGGCTCTTCCTGAGTCGGAAAGGCCCCGGGGACCGTACGCAATCTCTACCGATCCTTCCGCGTTCAGGCGCGGAAGGATTTAACCTGGGCATCCGTTGCTGTAGCGTGCGCGCGCAAATCAACGGGCGGCGCGGTGTCGAATTTTTCTCTTTCCTACAAGCTGTCATGGCTGCCGCGCTTCCTACGACCATCGCTCCGTGGCGATCGAGCCGGCTTTGCACCCTTGTCGCGGCCGGCGCCGGCGAATGGCAGGTTGGTGCGGCTGGTTTTTCTCGGCGACCTTTCGGCGGTTGCCAACCGGCGTGCGCCGCTGGTCGACCCGGCGCTCGGCAGGATCATTGCATCGGCCGATCTGGTGGTCGCGAATTGCGAGAGCCCGGTGGTTGAAAGGCCCCATGCGCCGTTCGGGACAAGGCTCGGACTGCGTCACGCGATGACGCCGGGCTTTCTCGAAAGCGCCTTGGCGGCGCTGAGCATCGCGCCAAAAAAGCTTGTCCTGTCGCTCGCCAACAATCATGTGCTCGACCAAGGCATTGCCGGTTTCGATGAGACGGTCGCGAATCTCGGGCGTCTCGGCATCCGCACCGTCGGCACCGCGGCGGATGGCTGGGTGAAGCCTTTCGAAGTCGCAGGGCTGACCATAGGATTCTCGGCATTCACGCAGTGGCGCAACGCGGGGCGCGAGGATTTCGCCGGCCGGGTGCTGATGATGGAGGGTTTTGGCGGCTGGGACGCGGAGGCGAAAGCGGGCGTCGACCTCATCTGCGCCGTGCCGCATTGGGATCTGGAGTTCCGGCATTTTCCGCAAGGAACGACGCGGGCGTTCGCGCGCAAACTGGCGGCTGCCGGGGCAGGGCTGATCGCCGGGCACCACTCCCACGTCGTGCAGCCGCTGGAGGAAATCGGCGAAACTTTCGTCGCCTATGGCGTCGGCGATTGTCTCGGAACCGCATGGGCGCGGCAAACCTGGCCGGGGAGGATCGGCGCCATGCTGGTGGCCGACATCGGCACCAAGGGCGCGCGGCGCGGACGGATTGCCGGCTACGAGACGGTGCCGTTCATGCGGCTGCGCGAGGGCGACCGCGAGCGCCTCGTGCCGGTCGGAGTGCTGGAGGGCCGGCTGAAGCAAAAGGTCGCGGCGCGGCTTGGGGCCGTCTATCCGCCGGTCTGAACGGCGCGGGCGTAGTGCAGTTTCATGCCGACAATCGCGACGATGAATAGGAACGTCACGGCGTTGGCCATGATGACCGGCCACGAGCCGATGAACAGGCCGTAGAACGTCCACAGCAAAACGCCGGTGGCGATGGTGCCGATAGCGACGAGCGAGATGTCGTCGGCCTTCTTTTCACGGCGGATTTTCAAAAGCTGCGGCAGCCAGCCGAGCGTGGTGATGACGGCGGCCAGCGAGCCGAGAATTTCGACGACGGGGTGCACGGAGCGACTTTCGAAAAAGAGCGGAGGATTTCCCGACACTCATGCCAGAAAGCCCGATTCTTGTGAAGCGGGATCGTGAGGCTGGCCCAATCTTAGAATGCCAGGCCTTGCAAAGTCCCCCTCTCCGTCGCGCTTCGCGCGCCACCATTCCGGGGCGAGCCACGGGTCTCGCCCGTCCTTCGGACCCCCCGCGTTGCGTGGGCGAGGAACCGGCACTCGCTGAAGTCGCGGTAACTCCGCGGTCGAGGCATTGCAGAACTTGGGTTCCTGCCCCGCTTGCGGGGAGAGGTGGCTCGGCGAAGCCGAGACGGAGAGGGGGGACTGCTTGAACGCAATCATGCGCGCGCCTTGCCGTTATGTGATGCGCCTTATGGTTTTCATCGGAAGGCCGCGCTATCGGTGATCCCGCGAGGAGATCACCATGGCGGATGGGCGCAAGAGGTTAGGCATTTCGCGGCGACTGCTGCTGGGGGCCGCCGTGCTCGGCGGTGCCGCTGCCTGGGGCGGCACGACGCTGGCGCGGCTGGCGCGCGACCCATCAGGGGCGAAGGACGCCGGGCGAATTGCCGATTTCGACGGCGTGTCGCTGCCACTGGAACCGCTCGCCAATCCACCAGCCTACGATCCCTCGCTACCCTGGCTTTCCAAGGGCGGAAATATCAACGACGCCAGCGCGCTTTCGCGCACGCCGGTCTATGGCGTGGTCGCGGTGAGCGAGGAGGATCATGTCGCGCGGGCCTTGGCATTTGCGCGGCAAAACGGGCTGAAGGTCTCGATGGCCGCGGTGCGCCACTCGATGGGCGGGCAGGCTTTTGACGACAATGCGCTGGTGCTGGACATGCGCAAGTTCAACAAGGTCACTGTAGAGGCCGAGGCGAAGACCATGACCGTGCAGCCGGGCGCGACATGGCACGATATCCAGAACATGCTGCATCCGCGCTTTGCCGTGAAGGCGATGCAGTCGACCGACATCTTTTCTGTCGGCGGCTCGATCTCGGTCAATGCCCACGGCATGGACCATCAGGCTGGTTCGGTGGCCGGCTCGGTGCAGTCGATGCGGGTGATGCTGGCCGACGGCTCGGTCGTGACCTGTTCGCGAGGCGAGAATGCAGAGCTGTTCCGGCATGTGCTGGGTGGGTACGGCCTGTTCGGTGTGGTGCTGGAGGCCAAGCTCGATATCGTCGACAATGCCGTCTACCAGACCTCACGCGAGATCATCCGCTCCGAAGATTTCCCGGCCTTCTTTGCCGAGCATCTGGAGCAGGACAGGAATATCGGGCTGTTCTACGGGCATCTTTCGACGGCGCCCGGCAACTTTCTCGAGGACATGATCGTCTATCGCTATGACAAGGTCGCGGACCAGCCGCCGGCGGATATGCCGGCACTTGGCGAGCCGGACGGTGTCGGGATGAAGCGGGCGATCATGAACCTCGCCAAGCTTGGCGATACGTTCCAGAGCCTGAAATGGTATGCAGAAAAGAACCTCGAGCCGAAATTCGAGAGCTGCACGGTGCCGCGCACGGCGGCGATGGGCGAGGGCGAGGCGTGCCTGGTGACGCGCAACAACCCGATGCACGATTCCGTACCCTATCTGTTCAACGATCTCGCCTATGAGACGGATATCCTTCACGAATATTTCGTGCCGCGCGGCGAGTACGACGCCTTTATCGCCGGCGCGCGGGAGATTTTGCGCGGGCAGGATCTGCCGGTGCTGAACGCCTCGGTGCGCATCGTGCACCGCGAGGACGTGGCGCTGACCTATGCGCCGGAGCCGGCCTTCGCGCTGGTGCTTTACATTAACCAGAGCGCGGACGACGCCGGCAACGCCAAGATGCGGGCGCTGACCCGGGCGATGATCGACCTGACGCTGAAACATCGCGGCCGGTTTTTCCTGCCGTATCAGCTTCATTTTACGCGAGCGCAGCTGCTGGCGTCCTATCCGGAGCTGCCGGCGTTTCTGGCGAAGAAGCGGGAGGTCGACCCGGGGGAGCTGTTCCAGTCGACGTTTTATCGAGCGCTGAAGACGGCGGTTGGGGTGGCTTAAACCCGTCCCCTCAAAACGTCGGCAGCTTGGCGGCGATCCAGCCGGTGGCCCAGCTGGCAAGGTCGGCGGTGCTTTCGGCGGCGTGGCTGATGCCCTTGCGCACGACGGTGTAGCCGCCGGCGGTGCGGTAAAGCACGGAGCGGCCGTCTTCGACCAGTCCGGCGTAGATGGGCGCGCTGCGGCTCGGCTCGAGGGTTGGCGGCACGGGTGCCGGATCGGTCGCCTGGACGGAGGCCGTCTTGAAATCGTCGGGCTGGTTCGAACGGCAGATGCCGGAGACCAGCGGATAATCAACGGTTTTCTCGTGCAGGATCTGCTTTTTCAGCGCGGCCTCGCAATCGGCCACGGAGGCGTATTGCGGCGGCGTCTCGCGGATGAACTCGCACAGTTTCGCGTCACAGTCGCAGCCGACAATCGTCATGGCGATAAGCGCGGTCTTGATCATGGCGTCCTCGGAAGGGATATCTAGCAGACCGAAGATGCGCCCGGTTCGCGGCGGGATTTGGCTTGAATCGCGGAATAAGTGTGGTGAAGCGCAACTGAATGTTGCTGGAAATGCGGGGTCGGCTCCTACCGGGTTGATTCCGCTTGCGGGGCTATCGTTCTGATTGGAAAGGGTATTTCTGGTAGTTGTTTCCGGCCGGACGTGTCATTGCAAATATGTACGTAAATGCGTACATTAGCACGATGAAAACAACCTCCTACAGCGAACTGCGCCGCAACCTCGCCGCCGCACTCGACAGCGTGACTGCCGATCGCGAGCCGGTCGTCATCACGCGCGAGCGCGGCAAACCCGCCGCAGTCCTGATGTCGATAGAGGACTTCGCCTCCTACGAGGAGACGCGCTATCTGCTGAAGAGCCCGAAAAATGCCGATCGGCTGCTTTCGGCTATCGATGAGCTGGAAGCGGGAAAAGGCACCGAGCGGCCGCTTGCCGAATGAAGATCGTGTTCAGCGAACAGGGATGGGAAGACTATCTCTATTGGCAGGAACATGACCGCAAGCTGCTCGAACGCATCAACGCCCTGATCAGGGAGTGCACGCGTGCGCCCTTTGCCGGCATCGGCAAGCCGGAGCCTTTGCGCGGGCCGCTGAGCGGCTGGTGGTCACGAAGGATCACGCAGGAACACAGGCTGGTCTACCGGGCGGAAGGCGATCAGTTGATGATCGCCCAATGCCGCTATCACTATTGAGCGGCTTAGCTCTCAATAATCATAAACATGTTCCAGCTTCGCGCCGTCATCGATCAGCGTCGGCAGCACGGCGTGCAGTGAGCGAACCGAGACGGTCAGGCCGGTGCGGCGGCGGCTTGGCTCGGCCGGGAGCTGATACGAAAACAGTTCGCGTGCGCCGGCCGGAATTTCGACTTCGCCGTTGGACAGCACGGTGACGAGGATCTCGTCGTTGCCGCCGATTTCGACGAAGCTGACGCCCTTTTCGATCAGGCGCGGGATCATGTCGGTGAAGACCTGATAGCGTTTGGTTACGAAGACTACGCCGTCCGGGCCGAAATCCTTTTCGAGTTTCGTGTCGGGTTCGCCGGCAATCGCTTCCTCGACCGGGCCCTTGGCCCAGACATGAATGTCGAGGAAGGCCGGATCGGCGGTGGCCGACAGTGCCGATTTGATGAGGTCGGCATAGGCCTGCTTGATGGTGTAGGCGAGACCGAAGGCGATCTTGCGCTCGCTGGTGCGCAGCTGGTCCTCGTTGGCGGCGTTGCCGACCGCCATCAGGCCGGCGCGCTTTTCGGCGTAGGGAAACTGGTACCACGGCACCTGATCGAGAAAGGCGGCGTATTCCGTGGCGATCCGGGCCTGATAGACGTCGACCGCGATGCGCCTGCCCGAGGTCGCCTCGGTGATGCGGCCGATGGTGTTTTCGTAGGCCCACTGGATCAGGTGCTCGATGGTGTGGCTGGTGCCGATGACGGCGAGCATCTGGTGGTTGGCGAAGTTGAACGGCTTGTCCGAGGTGGCGCGGATGACCATGGCATGGTCCTGCCAGAAGCGGCCGATGGTGGACCAGTAAGGAAAGCCGCTTTCGCGATCGTTGCGGACGAAGCCGGCATATTCGCGCGCGGCGTAGACGATCGACCACTCGGGGTAGGTGAGATAGGTCGATTCCTCCGGGCGCTGGTAGCCGGGGATTTCGGCGCGCGCTTGATCGGCAAGCGCCTGCGGCGGCGCGCCCTGCTCGATGCCGGCAAGCGGCGTCTGGTCGATGCTGCTGGTGGTCAGGAAACCATAGGCGAGGCCGAGAAGCGGGATCGCCAGCACGACGATCAAAATGATGAGCAGCGTCTTGACGAGGCGCTTCAGCAGGCGGACGAGAAACATGCGCTCAGGCCGCCGCGAGTTTTTCATGCACGCGCTTCGACAGCCAGTAGCCGACGAAGACGGCAAAGCCGCCAATGGCCAGATGCGGCGCATTGGCGAAGAAGCGGGTCGGGAACTCGACATCGCCGAAAGAGCGGAAGCCGTCGATGAAGATGCCGCCATCCAGGCAGCCGGAACCGGTGACGAGGCCGAGCACGCCGTCGAACAGGTAGATCGCGCCGAACAGCTTGAAATAAAGCACCGACTGGCGATGCGAGACGAAGGCGGCGATCAGCGCCCAGACGCCGGAGAAAGCGTGCAGAAGGTCGTCATACCATTGCAGCGAGAACAGCCCGAACAGATAGCCATTGGCGTCGTTGAAGGCCGGCACATAGCCAATGCCGACAACGAAAAAGAACATGGCGGCGTAGAAGATCGCCAGCTTCTGGATCAGTGTCATGGTTGTCCCCGTTACCGATATTCAGGTGAGGGCGGCCTGCGAACAACGGCTTTCTGCGCTTCCGGTGCTCACGTACCCAAATGTACGCTCCGCTCCGATTCTCGAAATCCGCCGTTTTCGGCTCACCCTGACCTGAATCTCAAGACAATGCAGCTTAGCCGATTCCGTTCACCAAAGCGTGAGGTTCGGACCATGTCCACAGATATGGGCGATGGGATGACCGCAGGCTAAGCCGCCGCTTCGATCGTCACCGGCACGCCCTTTTGCAGCGAGTTGGCGACCATGCAGATCGATCTGGCCTTGTCGATGACGGCCTGCGGGTCGGTACCGTCGAGCGTTTCGCAGGAGACAGTGAGCTTTGCGGCGGTCGTCAGCAGCGGGCTGCCATCGAGATCGATCGTGACCGAGACGGCGATGCTGCCGAGGCGGACGCCCAGTTCATGCGCGGCGTAGCGCAAATCGTTGCAGAAGCAGCCGCCGAGCGCCAGCGCCAGAAGCTGGCCGCCGTTGAAGCCGAGGCCCTTGCCGCCGGCTTTTCCCTCCGGCCGGTCGACGACGATGGTGTGCGAGCCGGCCCAGCCCATTGCGGCTTCAGTGCCTTCGACATTGCGCAATTCGACAGTCATGGATGCCATGGCGTTTTTCCCGTTGGTGAAGTCCGGCTTGGGGCGAAGACTAGGCGCATGATTTGGCTCTCGCAAAGTCTCACAAAAGGAGGAGGGCAGGGCTGGATCTACCTACGCAATTTTTCCTCAAGAAACCCTATTGACTTAGAGTGCACTCCAACCCCTAGCCTTGTGAGCGTCGTGACGAGACAGGGCAAGATCATGAAGATTGGCGAACTCGCAAAGCGGTCGGGGCTGTCGGCTTACACGATCCGTTACTATGAGCGGATCGGGCTGCTTCCCTATGCCGACCGGGACCAATCGAGCCAACGTGACTACGACGCCTCGATCCTGACATGGATCGAGTTTCTCGGTCGCCTGAAAACGACCGGGATGCCGATCCGGCAGATGCTGCAATATGCGGCTTTGCGGGAACAGGGCGCCGATACGGACAGGCAGCGCCGCGAATTGCTGGAACGGCACCGCGAGCGCGTGCGCAATCATGTGGCTGAACTTCAGGCCTGCCTTCTCGTCCTCGATACCAAGATCGCCGGCTATGCCGGCTCTGAAAAAAGGACGAAACCCCATGACGCAGAACAACCACGACAGCAGATTCGAACGCGGCAAGCGGGCGCTCGCTGAAATAGACGGCGAAGGCGGCGAAAAGGTCATTGCGGCGCTGGCCGATATCGCGCCCGATTTTGCTCGCTACATCATCGAGTTTCCCTTCGGCGACATCTATTGCCGGGAAGGACTGGGTCTGCGCGAGCGCGAGATCGCAACCATCGCCGCACTGACAGCGCTGGGCAATGCCATCCCGCAGCTCAAGGTGCATATCGAGGCCGGGTTGAATGTTGGGCTGACCCGCGACGAGATCACCGAAGTGATCATGCAGATGGCGGTCTATGCCGGCTTCCCGGCAGCCCTCAACGGGCTGTTCGCGGCCAAGGAGGTGTTTGCGCATCGGAGCGAGGCGGAAGCTCTTGGGCAGGAGCGCGCGGCATGAAAAACTGACTCAGCCGCCTTGCGAAATGATTCCGGATCGCCGGCCAAGGCCTTGATCCGGAATCGCTTTCTCACGAGATGGCGGTCCTTGCCGCATCGATGGATGACGGAGAGCACAGCCGCGATGTGCGGTTGTGGGAAGTCAGGATCGGCCGTCTTCGGGGGAGGCTGGCTGAGATGTCGACATACCAGACATCGGCGGAAATCAGTGGCCGTCAGGCGAGCTTTCACTATATTGCGGCCGACGAATCTCTTGCCGGAGCATCCTGTGCCGCTTTATCGCCTGACCAGTTTTGCAACCGCCTTTGCCTGCACCATGGCCACTTCGGCGCTGGCTCAGGATATCAATCCGGCTACCACCGCCTGCCAATTGCTGACGGCCGAAAATATCGTCGAGATCGTGGGGAAGCCTGCGGCGATCTACGAAACCAACGACGGGGTCGGCGATGCGTCGAACTGCTTTTGGGAGGTTCCCGACGTCGATGGTTATGTGCAGGTCCATTTCGTCCGCTCGTCCGAGCCGAACACCACGCCGGCGATGGCGCAGGAAGGCTTCGATATCTATGAGAAAAACAAGCGAAAAGAGCTTCAGGCGAACGAGATCAGAAACGTCGAGGGCTTGGGAGAGCGGGCCTATCTGGTCAATCTTGCGGATAATCCGACCGCCTTTATCGGTATCCAGTTACTGAGCGGCACCGATATGATTTCCATCGATACAAGCAAACTCAGCGAAGAACTCGCGATTGCCCTGGCGCAGAAGGCTGTCGCCAACAAGCCTGGCGTCGACTAGTTACGCTGGAGCGAAACGGTCAATTCAACCGCCTTGCGAAATGATTCCGGATCGTCGGCCAAGGCCTTGATCCGGAATCGTTTTTTGGCTCAGGGAAACAGGGGCTCCTGCATCATGTCGAGATGCAGGTCCTTGCCGGTCCAGGGATGGGCCTCGCAGACGGCCTCGTTGAGCTCGACGCCGAGGCCGGGTTCCTTCGACGGGATGACATTGCCGTCCTGCCACTCGATCTTCTTCTTCAGCAGGGTCTCGTGGAAGCCGTCCCACTGCTTCAGCGATTCCAAGATGAGGAAGTTGGGCAGGGTGGCGGAAAGCTGGACGTTGGCGGCGCCGACGATCGGGCCGCAATAGCAGTGCGGGGCGATCTGGATGTGATAGGCCTCGGCCATGGCCGCGATCTTCTTGGTTTCGAGAATGCCGCCGGAGCGGCCGAGGTCGGGCTGGAGAATTGTGGCGGCTCGGTTTTCGATGACGCGGGCGAATTCGAATTTGGTCGTCAGACGTTCGCCGGTGGCAATCGGGATCGAGGTGCCGCGCGCCACCTGCGCCATCACTTCGGGCATGTCTGGCGGTACGGGCTCTTCGAACCACAGTGGGTCATAAGGCTCGATGGCGCGGGCCATGCGCAGCGCGCCCGAGGCGGTGAACTGGCCATGCGTGCCGAACAATATGTCGGCGCGGTTGCCGACCGCCTCGCGGATCGCCTTGACCATGGCCGCCGAGCGCTCGATGTCGATCAGGCGCGGCTGGTGGCCGTCGAAGGCGGTGTAGGGGCCGGCAGGGTCGAGCTTCACCGCGTTGAACCCCTGCTCGACATAGGCGAGCGCGCATTCGGCGGCGAGGTCGGGATCGTTGTAGACGTTCCTGTCCGGGTTATCGGCTTCGGCCGGAACGGCGCTGCCGGTGTGCGGATAGAGATAGGTGTAGGAGCGCAGGGCCTCGTGCACCTGGCCGCCGAGCAGCTTGTAGATCGGCTTGTTGGCTTCCTTGCCGATGATGTCCCAGCAGGCGATTTCGAGTGCTGAAAAGCAGCCCATGACGGAAATGTCCGGCCGCTGCGAAAAGCCGGACGAATAAGCGCGGCGGAAGAAGGTTTCAATGTCGTGCGGGTCGCGGCCGACGAGATAGCGCTCGGCCAGATCCTCGATCATTTTTGCGGTGACGTGCGGGCCGAAGGTGGCGTTGTAGGCCTCGCCATAGCCGACGATATTCGAGTCGGTCGTCAGCTTGACGAAGATGAAATAGCGCCCGCCAATGCCCGGCGGCGGATTGCCGACGACGAAGGTTTTAACGTCGGTGATTTTCATGGGTCTCTCCTCGGTCGTGGCGTCTTGCTTGTCAGGTCGGCGCTGCCCCTCACCCTTACCCTCTCCCCGTGAAGGACGGGGAGAGGGGGGCGTCAGCGTTGGAGCTTCCTCCTTCTCCCCGTCCCTATACGGGGAGAAGGTGCCGGCAGGCGGATGAGGGGCGGCGCCCAAGTTGGTGACTGTCTATCCAACATGATCCTCCAATATCATCGCCGCACCCTTGGCGCCGGTCATGATGGAAGCGGCGTTGGTGTTGCCGCTGATGTTGTCGGGGAAGATCGATGCGTCGATGATGCGCAGGCCGGAGAGGCCGTGCACCTTCAAGCGCGGATCGACGACCGACTGAGACGCGTCCGGGCCCATGCGGCAGGTCGAGACCGGGTGATAGACGGTGCCGCTGCGTTTGCGAAAATCGGCAACCAGTTCTTCGTCGGTCGTGCATTTGGGGCCGGGCAGCACTTCCTCCTCGATGATCTCGGCCATGGCCGGCATCGAAGCAATCTTGCGCACGAATTTTACCGCGTCGAGCATTTCGGTGACATCGGTGTTGGTGGAATAGGCGTTGGGCGCGATTCTGGGGTAGTCGAGTGGGTTTTTCGTGCGGATCATGATCGAACCGCGGCTCGACGGGCGGCAGTTCGACAGGCCGATGGAGAAACCCGGCCAGGGGTCTGGCGTGAGGATGGGACGCTCGCCGACCCGTGGCAGCACGGTCGAGAAGGCCTGGAAATAGAGCTGCATGTTGGGCCGGGTCTGGCCGCTGTCGGTGCGGAAGAAGCCGCCGCCCTGGTTCATGCTCATCGCCAGCGGGCCGCCGCGCGTCAGGATGTATTGCATGCCGACCAGCATCTTGCCCCACCACGGGCGAAGGATCTGGTTCAGCGTCGGGAGGCGGCCCCGAAAAGTGTAGTTGATGCCCTGATGATCCTGCAGGTTGTCGCCGACGTGGTCGTTGGCGTGGACGACCGGTATGCCGAGATTTTTCAGGAGGGCGGCGGGGCCGACGCCGGAAAGCTGCAACAGTTGCGGCGTGTTGATGGAGCCGGCGCTGAGGATCACCTCGCGGCCGGCGCGGGCGGTGAGCGTCTGGCCGCCGCGCAGATATTCGATGCCGACCGCGCGCGTTCCCTCGAACAGGATTTTGGTCGCCAGCGCATTGGTCTCGACGCGCACATTGGCGCGCTTCATCGCCGGGCGCAGGAAGGCGCGCGCCGCCGACATGCGGCGGCCATTCCTGGTGTTGATCTGGTAGACGCCGACGCCCTCCTGGTTCTTGCCGTTGAAATCCTGATTCAAGGTGAGGCCGGCCTGCTCACCGGCCTTGAGGAAGCGATGGGTGAGGGGGTGGACGCGGGTGCGATTGTCGGTGATGTGGACCGGGCCGCCGCGCCCGCGCCATTCATCGGCGCCGGCCTCGTTGTCCTCGATCGCCTTGAAGATGGGCAGGAGGTCGTCGAAGCCCCAGCCGGGATTTCCGGCGGCAGCCCATGCGTCGTAGTCCTCGCGCTGGCCCCTGATCCAGACCATGGCGTTGATGGAGCTGGAGCCGCCGAGCAGCTTGCCCCGCGGCCAGTGGTCGACATTGTTGCTGAGGCCGGGATCCGGTTCGGTCTTGTAATTCCAGTTCACCGCCGGGTCGAAGAAGGTCTTGCCGTAGCCGAGCGGCATCTGCACGAAGAAGCGGCGGTCGGTGCCGCCGGCTTCCAGCACGAGCACCGAGAAGCGGCCATTGGCCGACAATCGCTCAGCCACCACGCAGCCCGCTGAGCCTGAGCCGACGACAATGAAATCATAGCTTTGCATGTGAAACGAAAGGCCGCCCGTGAACTGGCTCAGATATTGATTCAGCCTAGCGTTCGCGGACGGGCTCTAACACCCCGGCATCCGGCATGGCTTGTGAAAAAAGCGACCGGTGCTTGCTGTAGTTTGTGTTAGCTGCCATCGATGCGGCTAGGCATTTACGGAGATTCACGATGGTTCATTACGCAGACGGCCAACCCACGGGCGAACTCACCTTGCGCACGCTGGCGATGCCGTCGGATGCCAATGCCGCCGGCGATATCTTTGGCGGCTGGGTGATGGCGCAGATGGATCTTGCCTGCGGCATACGCGCCGCCGAGCGCGCCAAGGGGCGTGTCGTGACGGCGGCGGTGAAGGAGATGTCCTTCGCCAAGCCGATGAAGATCGGCGACACGCTGTGCATCTACACGCACGTCAACCGCGTCGGGCGCACCTCGATGACGCTGAAGGTCGAAGCCTGGGCGCAGCGCTATCTGCAGGATCTGATGGAGAAGGTGACCGACGCCGATTTCATCATGGTGGCGCTGGATAAGGACGGCAAGCCGAAGGCGGTGCCAGCTGAGTGATTAGAGAGCGAAGCAGCTCAAATCCACTGCTCACTCTCAAGCTGCCTTCCTGACCTTCGCCCGTTCCGGGCAGGCGGCATCGAACTTCGCGCGGGCTTCGTTGACGCGGTTGGTGTTTTGCTTGGCCCATTCGCCCAGCGCGTTGACGGGTACGAGCAGTTCGTGGCCGAGTTCGGTCAAATCGTAATCGACGCGAGGCGGGATCGTCGGGAACATGGTGCGGGTGACGAAGCCGTCGCGCTCCAGCCCGCGCAGGGTCGTCGTCAGCATCTTCTGCGAGATGCCGCCGATGATGTGGCGCAGTTCGTTGAAGCGCATCGGCCCGTTGCCCAGCTTGCTGACGACCAGAACAGTCCATTTGTCGCCGATGCGCTGCAGGATGGCGCTGACGGCGCGACAGTCCTCGGTGTGATGGATGTGCCTAGGTTTCAAAAAAGTGCCTCCTTGTGCACTGGGTGATCAGTCACCAATATAGTGCGGGTATCCAATGGATACCAAGTGTTTCATAGGGAAAATTATCATGTCCAAGCCGAAAATAGGAATCATTATCGGTTCGACGCGCGCGGCCCGTTTCGCCGACGTTCCGACCGAGTGGTTCGCCAAGATCGCCAAGGCCCGCACCGACATCGACGTCGAGGTCATCGACCTGCGCGATTTTCCGCTGCCCTTCTTCGAAGAAGTGGCCTCGTCCGCCTGGGTGCCGTCGCAGAACGAAGTCGCGCTGCGCTGGCAGAAGAAGATCGCCAGCCTCGACGGTTTCATCTTCACCGCTGCCGAATACAATCATGGCCCGACGGCCGTGCTGAAGAACGCGCTCGATTATGCCGCGACCGAGTGGAACAAGAAGCCTGCCGGTTTCGTCGGCTATGGCGGCGTCGGCGGCGCGCGTGCCGTCGAACAGCTTCGGCTTCACGCTGTCGAACTGCAGATGGCGCCGACCAAGGCTGCCGTGCACATCGTCTGGGCCGATTTCCTTGCGGTGAAGCAGGGCGAAAAGAAGCTCGAGGATCTCGAGCATCTCAACCAGGCTGCGCATGGTTTGATCGAAGAGACGGTGTGGTGGGCCAAGGTGCTGAAGGCTGCCCGCCTGGCCGATGCCGAGGCCGCTGAAGCGGAAGCTGCGTAATTACGTTTGAAAGATTCCTCCCAAGGGATGAAAAGAGGGTGGCGGAAACGCCGCCCTTTTTGTTGGGCTGGGTGGGTCAATCGATGAACGCTGTGCTGCCCCTCACCCTTACCCTCTCCCCGTGAAAAACGGGGAGAGGGGGTCGCAAGCGTTGCGGCCAGCCTTCCTTCTCCCCGTCACTATACGGGGAGAAGGTCGCGGCAGCGGGATGAGGGGCAGCGCAGACCTATCAGAAGACGATCTGGTTCTGATTCATACGCCGTCGGCAAGCCATTGTTCTTGCGGTCAAAAACGCTTCGTTCAGATCGCCGGCTACCCCGGCAGTTTCGAAGCAATAACCTTGTCGATGCGGCGGCCGTCGAGATCTACGACTTCGAAGCGCCAGCCCTGCGCATCGACGCTTTCGCCGGTCGCGGGCAGGTGGTGCATGTGCGACAGCACGTAGCCGGCGACGGTTTCGTAGTCGCGGTTTTCGGGCAGGTCGATACCGAGCTGGTCGCCCATTTCGTCGGCCTGCATGTAGCCGGCCAGCAGCCACGAGCCGTCCTCGCGCTGGACTGCGCCTTCCGACTCGTCCTCGTCGAGATCGGCGCGGAAGACGCCGGTGATCGCCTCGAGGATGTCGGCGGGGGTGACGATGCCTTCGAAATGGCCGTATTCGTCATGCACCAGCGCCATCGGCACATCCGACTGCTTCAGCGTGGTCAAGACGTCGAGCGCGTCGGCCTGGTCGTGGACGATGGGGGCTGCGCGGACGTGCTTGCGCGCGTCAAAGGCGCGGCCGGCCAGAAGGGTCGCCAGGATTTCGCGCGTCTGCACGACGCCGACCATGGCATCGACCGAGCCCTCGCCGGCGGGCAGGCGCGAATGCTGCGTTTCCATCAGCAGTTTCTTGAGCGTTGTCTCGTCGGAATTGAGATTGAGCCAGTCGACCTCGGTGCGCGGGGTCATGACCGCGCGGACGGCGCGGTCGCCGAGTCGCATCACGCCGGCGATCATGCGGCGCTCGTCGGATTCGATGGTGCCGTGATGCTCGGCCTCGGCCACCAGCATCTTGATCTCCTCGTCGGTGACCTTTTCCTCGCTCTCGCCGCGCTGGCCGAGCAGCCACAGCACCGAGCGGCCTGAAATATCAAGCAGCCAGACCAGCGGTGCACCGACGACGGCAATCACGCGCATCAGCGGCGCGACCCTGACGGCGACGCCTTCGGGATTGCGCAGCGCGATCTGCTTGGGCACCAGTTCGCCGATGATCAGCGAGCCATAGGTGATGATTGCGACGACGATACCGACGCCGAGCGCATCGGCAATGCCGTCCGGCACGCCGTTGGCCGTCAGCACCTGGGTCAGGCGCTGGCCGAGCGTGGCGCCCGAAAATGCGCCGGACGCAACACCGACCAGCGTGATGCCGATCTGCACCGACGACAGGAATTTGCCGGGATTGGAACCAAGTTCAAGCGCGCGGCCCGCGCCCTTGACGTTGCGGTCGATCATGGCTTTGAGCCGTGCCGGCCGGGACGAAACGATCGCCAGCTCCGACATGGCCAGAAGGCCGTTCACGCAGATGAGGACGACGACGATAGCGACTTCGATGTATAGCATCGACGCTCAATAGCATTGAGGCGGGGCGCTAGAAAATAGGGAACGGCACTTTTCAGTGCGGTATTGTTTCAGGGCTTTCGGTTGAGATCGCAAATTGTGGCCATGCCGTCGGTAAAATAGCGGTCGCCGCCGCCGTTGCGGCCGTTCTGCGTCGCCCCTACTCCATCGACGCTGTGGCAGTCCTCGATTGCGCCGGCAGCTTTGAGGTCGGATATGAGCAGATTGCGCTCGGCGTCGATGTCGGGGCCGATATGGTGGGTGATCTGCCCGGTGTCATGGCTAAGGCCGACATCGCGATCGAAACTGGCCGATCCCAGCCAGAGCGGTCGATCGTCGCCGTCGGGCGGTGGGATCATCCAGAGGCGGACATGGTGGCGTTGATCGGCGCTTGCGCCCACCGATTTCTCAAAAACCACATCCTGCCTGCGCCCGTCGAACAGCAACGTGCTGACCGGAGCGTCGGCATAGGGGCGGTCGAAGAGGACGCTTTCGCCGATCTCAAGGCTGGAACGCCAGGTGATTGCGTCGGCCGGGTTCCATCCGGCCGCCGCAAAAGCGTGCATGAGATCGGGTTTGGAACCGATGAGCCCGACATTGATCGGATCGCCCGGAATGCCTTGCGGGGTGGTCGTCACCATCGCCTCGGGGAGCTTGCGGCTATCGTGCTCCCTGACCGTCCAGAATTCGGGTGCTGCCATATAAGCGACGAGGCCATAGGCCAGCGCCAGCGTCACAAGAGAGTTGGCGACACGCCGGGGCAATCTGTGTCGTGGCATGCGGCAGACACCGGGCTGCGACGCAGCCATGTGCTGCGTCGACGTTGAGTTCAAAGAGAGATTATGCCCGGCGTTCGAATTGGCAAGAATGGTGCTTTCGCATCACCGGCAGGCGACGTAGCCGTTGCGGCGCGGCTTGATGTCGAAATGGAAATGGTTGCGGTGGTCGTAATTGTAGCCGGGGCCGAGCACGGTGGTGAAATAATCGCAGCCATCGGCGCGCACCGTGTTGAGAAAGCCCTTTTCGCGGAAGGCGAACCAGCCGGGCTTGCGCACGTCGATATCCTTGCCGTTGCTGAGCTCGATGCGCATCACGTCGAGCGCATTGCCCTTGGAGTGTTCGGACATGGTGCGGGAGCGGGCGATGCGGCGGCAGGAATAGCTCGATCCCTGGTGGATCGTCTTGACGCCCGACCAATAGCGCATGCGGGCGGACGGCACGAGCTCCTTGCGGGTCCAGCGCGAGAAGGTCGCCGCCATGCTGCAGCTCAGCGTCGCTGCCGGCTTCATCTGGACGCTGCCGATGGCGGAAACTTTTACCGGGAAATCGATGCCGCAGCTGCCGTCGTGGATGGGAGCTAGGTTCTGGAAGGTGACGCCGAGGCGTTTCAGGTCGTTGCGACAGGTTACCTCGTCGGCAGGCATGGCCGTCGACCGCGCCATCGGCGGGTCCATGCGCGGATAGCCGACCATCATCGGATTGGAAGGAACCAGCGTCTGCAGGCCTCTCGGCTTGACCGAAGCGGGCGGAATGACGGCGGCGATTTGCGGCTGCGGCTGTACGGGCTCGATGGAAGGCTGGATGGTGGCCTGGGCAGGCTCGTCGACTTCCGAATCCATCGTGGCTTCCGCGGATTCGGGCTCGATCGGTGTATCAGCCGCCCCGAACGACGGTTCGACTGGTGCGACTGCCGGCGCAAGGTTTGGCTCGACCGGCTCCAGCATCGGCTCGACCGGCGCCAGCATGGGCTCGACGGGAGCGAGGGCAGGGGCAGGCTGCATGACCCGTGGCGCGACAGCGGCGGTCTGCGTGCCGACATCGACTTCCGGCCGCATCGACATCAGGCTGTCGGTGGTGCAGGACGCGACCATCGCCACCAGCAGCACCGCGCCGCCGGTGGCCGTCAAGCGCGCGCTGCCGAACCGCCGCGCCCACGCCAGCGCGGAAGGAGTTTTCTGGGCCATGACCGGTTCCCTGTCCCTTGAGTTTCAAGGATAGCGGCCGAGGGTAAAGGAAAGGTCAGCGGTCAAATTTACGCCTGTGACTTGAATGAGGCAGTCACTGGCAGAACGTACCGCCGTGCTTGCGCGGGGCGAGGTCGAAGTGGAAATGCAGCGAATGATCGGCGTCGCTTCCGGGGCCGAGCACGGTCTTGAACGGGCCACAGGCGGCCTTGCGGATTTCGGCGAGGAATTTCGCTGCCTTCTCGTCGGGTGCGGGTTCGACGTCGATCTTCGTGTCCTTGGAGAGAGTGAACTGGGCGATGTCGAGCGCGTTGCCGAAGGCGTGTTCCGACAGTTTTTTGGTGCCGTTGCGCGGCCGGCAGACATAGGCGGAGGCCTGCGAGATGGATTTCAGCTCCTCGCCATAGGCTGCCTTGGCGGCAGGCGAGATGACATCCTTGGCGAATTTGGCCGAGGTTTCTGCGAGGGTGCAGTTCATCAGCGCATCGGGCGCGAGCGCGATGGTCTTGCCGAGCGATTTGACGGTGATCGGCCAGAGCATGGCGCAGCCGGCGGGGTCGCTCTCCGGCTTATGCTCCTCGAACTCGACGCTGAGATCCCTAAGGCGCGCGCGGCAGGCCAGTTCTTCTGCCGGCATGGTGGCGGCGCGCGGGGCATTTGAGCGCGGATCGGGGAGGTATTTCGGCTCGGATTTTTCCTCGGACGGCTTTTCGCCGGGCTTTGGCTTTTCCTCCGGTTCGGTGGGTTTTTCGCCCGGTTTGGCGTCGTCAGTCGCTTTGTCCGGTTTAGGCGCTTCGGCAGGCGGAAGTGGCTTCTGGTCTTTGGAAGGCTCGTCGGATTCTTTCGGATTTTCCGTCGGGACTGGCGCCGTTGCCGGGATTTCCTGCTTTTCGGATTCGGACTTGTCAGCAGGCGTCTTTTCGTCCGGCTGTTCGGGGTTTTCGGTTGGCAAGGGCGCGGTCGCCGGGGCCGTTACCGGCTCGGTCTTGTTGTCGGCGTCGGGCTCTGCCGCGTCGCCTTTCTTATCGGGGCGCGGCTCGGGCACGGGTGTGTCGCCAAGTTTTTGCGGCGGGATGTTGCCGGCTGGAGGCTCGTGCACCTTGGGCACCGGCACTTCCCGCGGCAGCGCAGGCGGCTTGTTGTCGGCGGCGGTGATGAAAAGCAGCGATACTGCCAGCAAGGGCAGGGTTTTCAGGAAATTGCCACGCGGTGAAAGCTTCATCGCGGAGGCAACGGCAATAGCGGGTTTTTGGTTGCGCGCTGGCGATCACTCTGCGTGACAGGGCCGTTACGCGCCGACTGCCTCCAGGCCTTCTTCGAGCCAGTCGCCCAGCATCGGCATGCCGAGCAGATATTTGGCGGTGCGCTTGTTGCCGCGCTGGCGCGCTTCGGCAAGCGCCTCGGCCCATTCCGACGCGTCGTAGTCGCCGCGGCCTATCCACATCAGCGCGATAAGTTCGGCGGCTTCGTCGACATTCAGGTCGTTGATCAGCTCCGAGAGTTCCTCGGCCATCAGGTTGTCGGCCTTTTCTTCGGCCAACCCGTCATGGTGGTGGTTGTCGCGGGTGTCGCCGTCCAGCTCGACCTCATGCTCGTTGCCGTCGGCATAGTCGTCCTTGATGGCCGCACTGATGGCGTTGGCCTTTTCAATGAAAAGGCGCACGGTGTCGGGACCGATCGTCAGTTCCCATTCCCTTTCCAGCCGTTGCTGCACGGGCCACCTCCTTGCCGGATGATACCTGATTTGCAGGCTACGTCACGCCCCTGCCGTTTTTGAGGGATTTGAAGGCTTTCGCCGCCGTCGGCCGGACATTGACAGTGGCGTGGTTCCCATTGAAATGGCTGCTCCCTCCAACACGGTTTCTCCCATGGCATCCCTGCTGTCGCCCAAGATCCTGCCGATCCTGATGCTCGTCGCCTCGAACGTCTTCATGACCTTCGCCTGGTACGGGCACCTGAAGTACAAGACCTCGCCGATCTACATCGCGGTGATCGCCAGCTGGATGATCGCTTTCTTCGAATACTGGTTCGCAGTGCCGGCCAACCGCATCGGCAGCGCGGTCTATTCGGCGGCCGAGCTGAAGACCATCCAGGAGGTGGTGACGCTGACGGTGTTCGCCGTGTTCTCGGTGTTTTACCTGAAGGAAGCGCTGACCATAAACCACGTCATCGGCTTCGCGCTGATCGCGGGGGGCGCGGCGTTCATCTTCAAGGGCTGAACCTGACTTCAGATGGTCTCGGCGGCAGGCTTTTTCGCAAACAGCTGCGGCAGAACCTCGACCGCAATGATCGCGACGAAGATCAGGCCGCAGCCGAGCAGACCGGTAGCCGGCAGGCGCTCGCCCAGGAATAGCGCGCCGAACAGGCCGGCGAAAACCGCTTCCGACGACAGGAAGATGGCCGCCTGCGAGGCCGTGGTGTAGCGCTGTCCGATGATCTGGAGCGTGAAGGCGAGGCCGCCGGAAAAGATGCCGGCATAGAGGATTTCAGGAAGCGCAAGGCGTATTGCCTGCCATTCGATAGGCTCGACCGCCAGCGCGATCACCAGGCCGAGCACGGCAACGACAGCGGATTGCGTGACGGCCAGCGTGAGGGGCCTGCCGGTGGGCGCTGCCGCGCGGCCGATGAAGATGAGCTGGAGGGCGCAGAAGCCGGCAGCAAGCACGGTCAGCCAGTCGCCGGTGCTGAAGGTGGTCGCGCCGCCGCCCGACAGGAACCAGATGCCGGCCATTGCCGTGATCGCGGCCGGCCAGATGATCGGATGCGGCCAGTTGCGGAACAGGATGACCGCGAATATCGGCGTTATCACCACGTAGAGCCCGGTGAGAAAGCCGGAATTGGTGACCGTGGTGGAGAGCAGTCCGATCTGCTGGAAGACGATGGCACCGAAAAGCATCAGGCCGATCCAGCCGAAGGAGAGCCAGTTGCGCGTGGTCAGCGGGCTGACCGCGCGCCCGGATTCGCGCAGCGCGAAGGGCAGGATCGCCAGGGTCGCCATCGCGAAGCGCAAGCCGGTGAACAGGAATGGTCCGATCGCCTCCATGGCCGTCGACTGGGCGACAAAGCCCATGCCCCAGATGGCACCGGCAAGCAGCAGAAGGAGATTGGCCTGAATTCTTGTCATTTCACGCGCATTTACAGAAGGCTGGAGAATATCGCCAGCGTGTCTTAGCATCGCCGGGCGCGGCCGCATGAGCCACGCGGGGGACAATGGGGGGTTCAGCCTGACCGGGCGGCAAGAAGTGAGGCGGACGCCCGGACGGCAAAAAAAAGCCCGTCCCGGTGGTAACCGGTGCGGGCAATGAAGCCTGGGAGGCCTAGGCTTCTAACCTAGGGGCATTGCGGCGCGCCGAATATGAACTGCTTCACACGGCTCGCGGAAAACGCCGCCAAACCGGCAGGAAGGCTCTACCGCATATTGTCGGGATGAAAGCGGGCGCGCGATGCGTTAGTATGGAAAACGGATCTTTTCAGGAGGACTTTCCATGCAAACCCGGATTGCCATCTATGCGGCTTCGCTGATCGTCGCAGCGCCGCTCTTTGCCGTGCCAGTGTTTGCCGCGGGCGGCGATGCGCCGACGGTTCCGACGTGCAGCAAGGGGCAAGTTTAGGATCAGGCGAAGAAAAAATGTGTCAAGCAGAAGGCCGGCTATACCGACGACAACAGCCTCTACCTGACCGGACGCCAGCTCGCGCTGGCCGGCCGTTATGGCGAGGCGATCAGCGTGCTCAGCCTTGCTGAAAACAAATCCGATCCGCGCATCCTGAACTATCTCGGCTATTCGCACCGGAAGATGGGCCGCGTGACTGTCGGGCTCGGTTACTACCAAGAGGCGCTGAAGGCCGATCCGAACTACACGCTGGTGCGCGAATATCTCGGCGAGGCGCATCTGCAACTTGGCGATGTCGCATCGGCCCGCCAGCAGCTTTCGGAGATCGAGAAGCGCTGCGGCAAGGGCTGCGAGGAATATGCCGAGCTGTCGAAGCAGATCGACGCCTTCGAGAAGACGAAGTCCTGATCCCACGCGGTTGAGCGGGGTGTGATGAGAGCTTGATCGCGAAAGCGATCGGGCTCTTTGTCATCTAGCCGGCAGACAGCCTGATGATAGCGCCGTCGCTTTCGTCGGTCAGCAGCCAGACCGAGCCGTCGGGCGCGACGTTCACGTCGCGGATGCGGCCGAAATCTGCGTCGAACATGCGTTCTTCGCCGGTGATCTTGCCGGCATCGTCGCGCTCAAGCCGCGACAACTGGCCGAATTTCAGCGAGCCGACCAGCAGGTCGCCCTTCCATTCGGGGAACATGTCGCCCTGATAGCTGGCGAGGCCGGACGGTGCGATGGACGGGTCCCAGTAGAATTGCGGTTGTTCGTAGCCAGCCGCCTCGGTGCCGGTGCCGATCTTGGCGCCGGAATAATCGACGCCGTAGGTGATGACGGGCCAGCCATAGTTTTTGCCGGCTTCGGGATAGTTGATCTCGTCGCCGCCCTTTGCGCCGTGCTCGACAGTGATCAGCGCATTTATGACCGGATCGAAGGTCGCGCCCTGCAGATTACGATGGCCCTTCGACCAGAGGATGGGCAGGCCTTTTCCGCCATCGGCAAACGGATTGTCGGCGGGGGCGAAGCCATCGGCATTGATGCGAATCACCGCGCCGGCGCTGTCCTGCATGTCCTGGGCACGATCGCCCTGGCCGCGATCGCCGGTGGTGATGAATAGGGTGCCATCAGGCCGGAAAACCAGCCGCGAGCCGAAATGATGCGACGTGCCGGTCTTCTTCGCCATGGAGAAGATGGTGGTGAGGTCTTCGAGCTTGGCGCTTGCGCCGTCACGGACGAGTTTCGCCCGCGCCACTGCCGTGCCCTGGCCGCCTTCGCCCGGCTCGGAATAGGAGAAAAAGATCAGATTGTCGGTGGCGAAGTCGGGCGACAGTGCGACATCGAGCAGGCCGCCCTGTCCGCTTGCCGCGACCTGCGGCACTCCGGCTACGGGTTCGGACAGCTTGCCGTCGGCGATGATGCGAATGCGGCCATCGCGTTCCGTCACGATTGCCTCGCCATCGGGCAGGAAAGCGAGACCCCAAGGGTTTTCGAGGCCATCCACGACGGTTTCGGCCAGTATTTTGGCCTTCTGCGTTTCGAATGTCTGCTGGGCGAGGGCCGGAGTGATGGTTGATCCTGCAAGGAGGCCAAGCAGGACGGCGGAGCTGGCAAGGGTTTTTGTCGGGCTCATGCTAAGCAAGGTAGGCGAACACAAATGTGAGGCAAGACGTGGCTGAGCGGCAGGGGGTAAACATTGCGGCTTGCCGATCACAAGCCGGTGAGTTGTGCGTGAAGTGCGAGTGCCCGGCGAACCGCGAAAAGAGTGGCTGCCGGTACAAGAATTTTGCCGGGTTCGTTTTTTGACGTGAAAAACGTGAGAAGATCGCTATATTAATTGGAACTGTAAGGACGGTTCCTGTGGCCAAGGCTGCCGGACCGTTTTCTTTTTGTGCTCGCCCGCGTCTTTTCAGGAAGGATTCCGACGGGCAGGTAATTTGAGGAAAGGCCGATTGAAATGAATAAGGTCCCGATGACCGCCGCCGGATTCACGACGCTGAAGGAAGAGCTGCGGTGGCGCCAACAGGACGAGCGTCCGCGCATCATCGAGGCGATCTCCGAGGCGCGCTCGCATGGCGACCTTTCGGAAAATGCCGAATATCATGCCGCCAAGGAGTCGCAGAGCCTGAATGAAGGCCGGGTCAACGAACTCGAGGATCTGATCGCGCGCGCCGAAGTTATCGATATCTCCAAGCTGTCCGGCGACAAGATCAAGTTCGGCGCCACCGTCAGGCTGGTCGACGAGGACACTGAAGAGGAAAAGACCTATCAGATCGTCGGCGACCAGGAGGCTGACGTTAAGTCCGGCCGCATCTCCATCTCTTCACCGATCGCGCGGGCGCTGATCGGCAAGGAAGTCGGCGAAACCATCGAGGTCAACGCGCCCGGCGGGCCACGTGGCTATGAGGTTGTCGCAGTCCAGTTCATCTGAGGATAACCGGATGAACGCCAAGGGTGCAGCGGCAGCCCCATCGGCTGCCGCCGGACGCTCGGCTGTGCCCGACATGTCGACCGTCGAGGTCATCGCTCCCAATCTCAAGCAGCGCCTTTCCGGCGTGACCAGCACGATCATCCAGCTTGTGCCGGTGCAGGCACGCACGCTGGGCATCGTCACGGTCGGTCCCGGCCTGCCCGACAGCCTGCCCAAGATGCGCTGGTGGCAGCTTCCCAGCCTGCGGACGCGGCCGAAGTCCGGCCGGGATCGCATCTGGCATGCACGGCGCAATACGGAAATGGTCGCGGGGCTGGTGCTGCGGGATATCTTCCGTGCGCCTTTGAAACTCGTCTTCACCTCGGCTGCGCAGCGCGACCACCGGCCTTTCACAAAGTGGCTGATCCGGCAGATGGATGCTGTAATCGCCACCGGCGAGAAGTCGGCGAGTTTCCTGAAAGTGCCCCATAGCGTGGTCATGCACGGCGTCGATCTCGACGTGTTCCATCCGCCAGCGGGCGACGATGATGCGTTTATGGCATCCGGCTTGCCCGGCAAATATGCCGTCGGCTGCTTCGGGCGCGTGCGGCACCAGAAGGGGACGGATCTGTTCGTCGACGCGATGATCGCGTTGCTGCCGCAGCATCCGGAATGGACAGCCGTGATAACCGGCCGCGTCACGGCGGAACACAAGGCGTTTGCGGACGAACTCAAGGCGCGTATTGCCAAGGCCGGTCTGTCCGACCGCATCCGGTTTCTCGGCGAGGTGGACGACATCAAGCCGTGGTATCGCCGCGTCTCGCTCTATGTCGCGCCGTCGCGCAATGAAGGTTTCGGGCTGACGCCGCTGGAGGCGATGGCCTCGCAGACGGCGGTGGTGGCAAGCGACGCCGGCGCTTACGCCGAGATGATCGTGCAGGGTGAGACCGGCGCACTCGTGCCAGCGGGCGACGGCAATGCGCTGCGCGAGGCGATCAGGCCCTATCTTGCCGACGCGGCCTTGACTGAAACACATGGCATCAACGCGCTGGCCGAAGTCCGGGCGCGGTTTCCGCTCGAGCGTGAGGCCGAGGGCGTGCGGCGCGTCTACGACCATGTCTGGGCCATGCGATGAACGCCGAAGCCTTCATTATCCATCTCCAGCGCGCAGAAGGGCGTCGGCCACAGGTCGAGGCGCTGAAAGCGATGCTTCCGTTGACGGTGAACGTTATCGACGCGGTCGACGGCCTGAAGCTGAGCGAGAGCGACATTGGCGCTGTCTATCGCCGCAACGTGCATCGCCCGCGCTACCCGTTCGAGCTTCGTGCTGCCGAGGTTGGATGCTTCCTGTCGCATCGCAAGGCATGGCAGGAGATCGTCGACCGCGGGCTCGATGCCGGGCTGATCGTCGAAGACGATGTTCAGCCGGAGGGCGAGGGTTTCCGCGAGGCGCTGACGATGGCGCTGAAGACGATCAAGCCCGGCGACTACATCCGCTTTCCCTATCGCAGCCATACCGACAAGGGTCGGGAGGTGGCGGGCTGGACCGGCGCGATGCTGGTCGAGCCGGATCATGTCGGGCTGGGCATGCAGATGCAGCTTGTCGGGCGGGATGCAGCAGCGGAACTGCTGAAAGCGACCGAGATATTCGATCGCCCGGTCGATACGACCATCCAGATGCGCTGGCTGACCAAGGCGCGCATTCTCTCGGTTTCACCTGTCTGCATTCGCCAGATCGATCATCTGCTCGGCGGAACGGTGGTGCAGAAGAAGTCGAAGCCGCTTGGCGAGGTGATTTCGCGCGAGATCAAGCGGGCAGCCTACCGGCTCTCCTTGCGTGCCGTGTCGTATCGAAACCGTCCGCGCCGCGCATAGCCGGCAGACCTTCAAACCACTGCAATAATTCTTTGGCTATTCGGCCTTTGCGGCGCTGCGAGGCGCGCTATGTTTTTGACGGTTGGCAACGGACTCGGGACGGGAGGATGATGCTTATCGCATGTGCTACCGATCATCATTATGCGGAATTGGCCGGCGTCATGCTGGCTTCACTTGCAAAAAATGGTGATTCAGCGGGCAGCGAAGTGGTGCTGTTCGGGGCAGGGCTTAACAACCGGGACAAGAAGTGGCTGCGCGAAAGCGCCGGTCAAAGCATCAAGGTCACCTTTTTCGATCTTGATGGGCGGCAACTCGCCGCTCTGCGGCGGTTGCGCACGACGCGCTACATCACCGCCGTCGCCTATGTCCGCATGCTCATGCCTGACCTCCTGAACGACCGTATCGGACGGCTGCTCTATCTCGACTGCGACGTCGTGGTGAACCACAGCCTTGCCTTCCTGCGCGAGTTCGACCTGAAAGGTCTGCCACTTGCTGCGGTGCGTTCGAGCATTGCGCCGGACAAGCTTGCGGCCATCAATGCCGGCATAGGGCGCCAGGCAGACGCGCCTTATTTCAACTCGGGCGTGCTGCTGTTCGATATCGACGAATGGCGCCGCCGCGATCTGGGACCGCGCTGCATGGATTACGCGGCAAACCGCAAGGGACCCATCCATTTTCACGATCAGGACGTCCTGAACCATGTTGTCGGAGGCGACTGGGTCGCGATCCCCGGCACGTGGAATCGCGGTGTGAAAGGGCTGTCGCTGGAAGAATGCGAGGCGACCGCTGTCCTTCACTTCAAAGGCAAGAGGAAACCGTTCCACTCCGATTTCGTCTGGCCGGCAAAGCAGATCTACGATCGCCACCGGGCCGCGACACCCTGGGCGGCACGTCGTCCGATTTCCGCGCTTCGGCGAAGCCTGCGGATGCGTTGGAAGACACTCAAGGGTCGAATTCGGGGCACGGTCAGCGCTTCGGCTGGCGAAGAATGAGTTTAACGCCCGGCTTGAAAGACTTCATGGCGAGCATCTCTTGATACCCGCCATGAAATCGGGGTTCGATCAGATCGGCTTGAAAGCGGGGTCGATCTTCAGCGCCTCAGTGCGCCATTCGTCGCCATAGTCGACGTCCTGCCAGTCCTTGAACCATGGGCCGCCGCTCGTGAAATGGACGGCATTGGGCAGGCCCTTGGCCGGCTTTTCGTTCCAGCCTTCGAGCCAGTTCCATTCGATCGGCAGGTCGCCGATCTCATCGTCGGCGGCCCACTGCATGCGGTGCAGATAGGCACCGGTCTGGCTGTTGATCAATTCCGGGGTCAGCTGGCGCGTGGAGGGATGCGCGCAGTTGAAGAACATGAAGGACGACCAGTTCTTGCGCGGATAGCTGGTCTGCACCTTGCCATCCATCTTCACGCCATCCTTGGGTTGATAGTCGTGCTTGGCGCACAGAACGGCCTTTGACGGGTCCTGATAGTTGCGGAGGTCGGCGAGGTCGCCGAAGAACAGGAAATCGCAGTCGCAGAACAGCGCCCAGCCGTCATAGCCGGCAAGATGCGGCGTGAAGAAGCGGGAATAGGTGAATTCGGTGGAGGCCAGCGGGTCTATATCGCGCGAATACAGGCCCTTGGCGACGAGATCGTCGAGCTTGATCGGCTGGATATCGAGCGGGATGGAGGAATTTTTCAAGGCTGTCGCCTTGGCGACTTCGTAGGCGATTGGCTCGCGGGAGTCCCAGCCAATGAAGATTCTCAATGCTTCACTCATCTGAATGTCCGTTTCCTTTCTCGATGTGGGGCTACTTAGATTTGCGTCCACAAAACTCTAATTGACGCCCTCGTCGATGAGGACAATGCGGCCCTGGTCGACCTGCTCGCCAACCCAGCGCCGCTCGTCGGCCCAGGCATGACGTTGCCATCCCTGCCATGAGAAGCCGCAGACCTCTATACGCCACTCTTGGGCAGAATAATGCTCAAGCGCATGCCAGATGCCGAAAAACCCGGTGCTGGGAAATACCTCGTGCATCTTGTCGGCGGGAACGCCGAGGAGACGGCAGCCCTCCATGTAGAATTGCGGCGGCATGATGCGGATTTCCTTGCCGGCGCCGCCGAATTTCTCGATCGCGGGCAAGGTCCAGTCGGTGCGGCGGCCTTTCAGGCGCGACAGGATGTTGGGCCGGCGGAAGTAGCGCGCGATGATGTGCGGGTGATAGGCGAACATCAGCTCCTTCGTCGCGCGGAAGATCGGCGATTCGAGCAGTGCGGGATCCTCGAGCCGGCGCTGCATCGGCTTGCCGGAATTGGCCATGATCAGGCGGTCGGTGCGGACGCCGCTCATGCCGATGGAGGCTTTCGGTTCGTTGAAGCGGATGACGAAATCGGCAGCATCGACCTCGGCGGAAAAGTCCCGCGACAGCGGGCCGTTGCCGACGATTAAGAGGCGCTTTGGGATCATGCGTTTTGACGGAGCGGACGGCATGTGAGGCACTTAGGCCCGATCGCCGATCGCCACCACGCCCTCGTCCTTGACCTGGCGGATGGTGAGCGCGGTGCGCACGGTGTCGACATTGGGCGTCGAGGTCAGATCCTCGATGACGAAGGCCTGGAACGTGGCGAGGTCGCTGGCGACGCAATGGAGCAGGAAGTCCGAATCGCCCGACACCATCCAGGCCTGACGCACGATGGGCCAGAGCCGCGTGCGGTCGGCGAAGGCTTTCAGTTCGACCTCGGCGTGATGATGCAGGCCGACAAGGCAGAAGGCGACGACATCGAGCCCCAGCGCCGGGCTGTTGAGCAAAGCGCGATAGCCGCGGATGATGCCCGAATCTTCCAGCCGCTTGACCCGCCGCAGGCAGGGCGGAGCGGAGATGCCGACGCGCCGCGACAATTCGACATTGGTCATGCGACCCTCGTCCTGCAGTTCGCGCAGGATTTTCCAGTCGATAGCGTCGAGATCGGCCTTGAGAGGCATCATTGTCCTTTCGGTGCGTTGGGCGCAAGAATCTGTCGCGATCGTGTAATTAAACTATAAGATTGCTTCCGTCAGGCCCCGGAAGAAGGAAATTTTCCCGGCAGGTCGAGGCCGAAACGGCAGGCATGAACGGGCGCGGGGCAAAGCTTTCCGGGGACTATCGATTCGTTGCCTTGCTGCCACACCCGGCAACACCTAGATTAATGGCACTATTTCGTTGAAATCGCTCTGCCGTTTCCAGTTTACGAAGGCTGTCCCATGACGACCAAACACGCGCCTGTTCTCATCATCGGTTCCGGTCCGGCCGGATATACGGCCGCGATCTACGCCGCCCGCGCCATGCTCAAGCCGGTGCTGGTCGCCGGCATGCAGCAGGGCGGCCAGTTGATGATCACCACCGATGTCGAGAACTATCCGGGCTTCGGCGATCCGATCCAGGGGCCGTGGCTGATGGAGCAGATGCTGAAGCAGGCTGAGCATGTCGGCACCGAAATCGTCAACGACCTGATTACAGAGGTCAATCTCGACGTGCGGCCGTTCCGGCTGAAGAGCGATTCCGGCACCGAATACACCTGCGATGCGCTGGTCATCGCCACCGGCGCGCAGGCCAAGTGGCTCGGCATTCCGAGCGAGCAGACCTATATGGGCTTCGGCGTTTCGGCCTGCGCCACCTGCGACGGTTTCTTCTATCGCGGCAAGGACGTCGCGGTGATCGGCGGCGGCAATTCGGCGGTCGAGGAAGCGCTCTATCTGTCCAACCTGGCCAAGAGCGTGACGGTGATCCACCGGCGCAATGATTTCCGCGCCGAACGCATCCTGCGCGAGAGGCTGTTTGCCAAGGACAACATCAAGGTCATCTGGGACACGGTCGTCGACGAGATCACCGGCCAGCCGGGCAAGGCGCCGATGCCGCCTTCGGCCGACGGGTTGAAGCTTCGCAACGCCGTGACCGGCGAGGAAAGCCACCTCAAGGTCGATGGCGTGTTCGTGGCGATCGGCCATGCGCCGGCGGTGGAGCTGTTCGTCGGCAAGCTCAAGCAGAAGCCGAACGGCTATCTGTGGACCGCTCCCGACTCGACGCGCACCGACGTGCCGGGCGTGTTTGCGGCGGGCGACGTGACCGACGACGTCTATCGCCAGGCGGTGACGGCCGCAGGGCTTGGCTGCATGGCAGCACTGGAAGCGGAAAAGTATCTGGCAGGCATCGAGGTGCACAGAGAAGCGGCGGAATAAGCGGAACAGACCGGCCCCAATGTTTGTGGATTGAATCAGGATTGCGCTCTAAATCGTTGTTTTGACGCATTCTTGTCCAAAAGCCTGCAACTTCGGGAGTATAAATAAGGGCCGGCGGAACGAGGGGAACCATGGCACTGGATTGGGATAAGCTACGCGTGTTTCACGCTGCGGCGGAGGCGGGTTCGTTCACACATGCGGCCGAGACTTTGCGTCTTTCGCAATCGGCGATCTCGCGGCAGGTGAGCGCGCTGGAGCATGATGTCGGCGTGCCGCTGTTTCATCGCCATGCGCGCGGGCTGGTGCTGACCGAACAGGGCGAGATGCTGTTTCGCACGGCGCATGACGTGCTGATGAAGCTGGAATCGATCAAGACCCGGCTGACCGAGGCGAAGGACCGGCCATCCGGCGTGCTCAAGGTGACGACGACGGTCGGCCTGGGTGCGGGCTGGCTGACGGAACGGGTGCAGGAATTCCTTGAACTCTATCCGGAAATCAACCTGCAGCTGATCCTCGCCAACGAGGAACTGGACCTGACCATGCGGCAGGCTGACTGCGCGATCAGGCTGAGGCAGCCGCAGCAGCCGGACCTGATCCAGCGCCGGCTGTTCACCGTGCATTTCCACCTCTATGCCTCGCCGGCCTATATCAACAAATACGGCAAGCCCGACACGATGGCTGAGTTGAAGAAGCATCGCATCGTGACGTTCGGACTGCCGGTGCCGTCGCATCTGAGCGAGCTGAACTGGCTGGAGACGGTCGGCGATTTCGAGGGTGGGCAGCGCGTGGCCAATCTGCAGATCAACGACCTGCTTTCGATCAGGCGCGCCGTGCAGACGGGGGCGGGCATTGCCATGCTGCCGGATTATCTCGTGAACAAGGACACAGAACTCGTCCAGGTGTTGCCGCAGACCGAGGTGCCGTCCTTCGACACCTACCTGGCTTATCCCGACGCGATGAAGAACCAGGCCAAGCTGCATGTCTTCCGCGACTTCGTGATTGCCAAGGCGCGAAGCTGGTCGTTCTGACGCGCACTTTTCCTGGAATTGCTTATTTGCCCTTCCACGGCGTGAGGCGCGGCCACCAGCCGGGGACCGCGCGGCGGTAGACTTGGTATGAAGCGCCGTAGCGGCGCGCCAGCGTCGGCTCTTCGTAGGTTTTGACGAAGGCGAACATGGCGGCGCCGGCGACACAGGCATACAGGGCGACCGGCGAGTGCGCGAAGAGCAGGGCCTGTCCAAGGATGATCGACAGCACTGCTACATACATCGGGTTTCGGACATAACGGTAGATGCCGCCGACAACCAGTTTCTCGGTCGGCGCGACGGGGGCAGGCGTGCCTGATCCTTCGAGTGCAAAGCGGGTAAATGCGTGGAGCAGCACTGCCAGTCCGGCAATGACGAGCAGCGATCCCGCTGCGACGAAGCCGGCCATGGAAGAGAACGGCAGGCCATAGCGGTCGGTGAGCAGCCATGGCAGCAGCCCGGCCACGACACCCGGAGCCAGGATCAGGAAGAGTACACTGCCTGCAATCGCGGATGGCTTGCGCATGCGTAAAACTTAGCCCCTTTTCGTCGGTGTCTATAAAATAGGCAAGAAGTCTCGCCTGTTCCTCATCAGACTGCAAGCCTGCGGGATTTCGAAAACGAACGGTCGAGCCTGCTTTCTCCTTGGATTCCCTTGGTCCTATGCGATCGCCCCGGCGATTGGACCACAGCCTGCGTCATTTTGCATGGCAGCCTTGCAAGGTTTTTGCTTGTTTCTTGGGCAGGAGAGGCGCATATAACAGTCATCTCCTGGGCGCGTTCCTCCTCCCATTAGCGCCCGAGAGTGTTCCCCTCTGGAGGTTTAGCCTTAATCGGCACTTCCAATCAAACTCAGCCGGGTCTTTCAGATCCGGCTTTTTTGTTGCCTGGCGTCAGCCGGCCAGCCCGCGGTATTTGCTTTGAGGGGTGGGTGATTGCGCCATCGGTTTCCCGCAGGCCGCATCCTTCAGCACTGAAGGGAACGCACGGCCACTCTCCTGATTTCGAGAACGTCGCTCTCGTGTTTGTGAACGCGCAGGCTGTCTCGTTGCGTTACCTTCGCTGTATGGAAGCGCATATGACGCGTAACATGGCACCCGGTATCCTTGCTGTGAAAAGGGCCGGCGACGTAACAGTGACATGTAACCCCCGGTAACGTGCCGCACAGGTTTCGAATTTGCTAGGCATCGTTCAGGACGCGGCGTTGGGCCGCCGGGAGATGGGGGCATCACTCGGCTGGACCAGGGCTTAGGCAGCCGTCGCGTCCAGCCAGTTTCGCGCCACATGTTTCGGGGCGCAGTCGTATCGGAAAGTGTTGCGGCGGACCTGACGTGCCGCTTTTCCTCCCCACCCACTCCCCATGGGCGGTACGGTCCGCAAAGACGGCGTCTGGATGTTGGTCCAGGCGCCGTTTTGCTTTTCACCGTTTGCTTTATGCGGCCTTGCCGTTAGCGTTCATCGCTTCGTCGGCCAGCCTGCCGGTCAGTTCGGCCATATGGTCGAAACCGGCGCGGTAGCTGGCAACGCCGGCGGTGGCCGAGCGCAGCTCGATGATGAGATCGCCGATCTCGGCCTGCGGCATGGTCGCCTCGACGACATCCCAGCCCGGCCAGCCTGGCCGTGCGTCATAGCCGAGGATCTGCCCGCGCCGCTGCGGCACGATGCCGGTGATCTTGGCCGTCGCGTCCGAAGGCGTGAAGATTTCGACCTTCATCACGGGTTCGAGCAGCACCGGCGAGCACGCCGCCATGCCTTCCTTCATGGCGAGCTTGGCGGCCATCTGGAATGCCATGTCGGAGGAATCGACCGCATGGTAGGAGCCGTCCGACAGGTTGACCGCGACATCGACCACCGGAAAGCCGAGCGGGCCGGTTTTCAGATAATCGCGCACGCCTGTTTCGACCGACTGGATATAGGTCTTGGGCACCACGCCACCGGTGATGGTGTCGCTGAACTGGAAGCCCGAGCCGCGGGGCAGGGGTTTGATCTCGACCACGACATCGCCGAACTGGCCATGGCCGCCCGACTGCTTCTTGTGGCGGCCGCGCTGCTGGACGCCTTTGCGGATCGTCTCGCGATAGGGCACGGCCGGCGTGTGGCCTTCGACGGCGATCTGGTTCTTGCCCTCCAGCCGCTCGACCGTAACGCGTAGATGCATCTCGCCGTGGCCGGACAGCACCGTCTCGCTCGAATCCTGCTGGTGGCGCAGGCCGAGCGACGGGTCTTCTTCAGCGAGCCGCTGGATTGCCGCCGACATCTTGACCTCGTCCTTGCGCTCCTTGGGCCGCAGCGCGAAGGCATAGACCGGCTGTGGTGCCTCCAGGGCGATGAGGGGCGCGATGCCGCCCTTGGCAGAGGTCAGCGTCTGGCCGGTGCGCACGCCGTCGAGCTTGCCGAGGGCTACCGTCTCGCCGGCCTTGGCCGACGCCTGCTTGGCCTGATCCTTACCGAGCATGCGGTAGATGCCGGACACCTTGGCGCTGTCGCCGCCTTGCCCGAACAGTTCGGTACCGTCGGCGACGCTGCCGGAAAGGATGCGCGCGATGGACAGCTTGCCGCCATGGGCCGTGTGAACCGTCTTCATCACCTGGACGAGGGTTGCAGCACCATCCGGTGCGTCGAGCCGCTTGCGCGTCGCCTCAATGTCGGGCGCATCGTGGCGGATCGCCTTCAGCAGGCGCAGCACGCCGTTGCCCTTCTCGGCAGTGCCGATCAGCACAGGCGTGACGGAGCCGTCGCGCAGATCGGCCGACAGGTCGTCGAAGACGGCATCCTTGGGCGGCTCGATCTCTTCGAGGAGTTGTTCCATCAACTGGTCGTCATGGTCGGCCAGTGTCTCGAGCATGGAGAAGCGTGCCTCGATCTCGCGCGCCTTTTCGTCGCCTGGAATCTCGGCAACTTCGCTTTCGGCATGTTCGCGGTAGATGTAGGCGCGCTCCAGCGCCAGGTCGATCGAGCCGATGACGATGTTGTCCTTGCGCAGCGGTATCTGGCGCAGCAGCAGAGGCGCGGTGCTTGCCGGCTGCAGCATCTTCAGGGTTTCGCGCACGCCGGCGATAGCCTTGTCGACCTTGTTCAAAAACAGGATGCGCGGCACGCCGAGTTCGTCGAGCTTGCGCATGATGAGCTGCAGGGCGGGTATCTTTTTCTCGTCGGCTTCGGCGACCACGACGGCGAGGTCGCAGGCGGCGAGCACCGGTTCGGCCTCGAAGGCGAATTCGATCGAGCCGGGGCAATCGACGAAGGTCAGGCTGTCGCCCATGAACTCGGTGGTGGCGAAGGTCGCCTCGACGCTCATGGCATGCGCCCGCGCTTCGGCGGAATGATCTGAGACGGTGTTTCCCGATGAGACCGGGTTCTGGCGGGCTATGGTGCCCGTTCGGGCAAGTATGGCTTCAAGAAGGGTTGTTTTTCCGCTTGCAAAGGGACCGACGATGGCAATGCATTTCGGTCCCGTGCGTCTTCCTCCGGCGCGATTTCCCATGGTCTGACGACCTCCTCCTCACGTGTTGACACCGAGGCGGCGGCCGGCCTCCTCCCGGCCGTCGCGCGGCGGGACAGGCTTGTCCCGTCGAAAGGCCATCGTCACATGAGGACGGGCCAAGGGCAAGGGGATTGGCGAGCCGCCATGCCAATTGCGCCATCAAATGTCGCAACCGGCTCCGTGGCCTGATTGGCCGTCCGGCCAATATCCCCTTGGGGAATGCAACAACCGTCAAACGGTGCTGGAGGAATTTTCTGCCATGTCCGATGAACTGAAATTCTTGAGCCGTCATGTCATTTTCGGGCGGCTGTCGCGCCGCGATTTTCTCGGCCGGGCAGCCGCACTCGGCGTGACCGCGACTTTCGCCAACTCGCTGCTGGCGGGTGCTGCGCGCGCCGAAGGTCCGGTCAAGGGCGGCCAGCTGAAGGGCGGTCTTGTCGGCGGCGCTGCCACCGACAGCCTCGACCCGGCGACCTGGGCGAGCCAGGTGCCTTACACGTTCGGCCGCTGCTGGGGTGAGCAGATGCTGGAGGTCTCGCCGACCGGCGAGATCGAGCCGCGGCTTGCGGAAGAATATCACGCCTCCGATGACGCCAAGACCTGGACCTTCAAGATCCGCAAGGGCGTGACCTTCCACAATGGCAAGGACCTGACGCCGGCCGATATCGTGGCGACGCTGGAGCGCCACGCCGACGCCAATTCGAAATCGGCGGCACTGGCCTTCGTCTCGAGCTTCGAGAGCATAAAGGCTGACGGCGACAACGTCGTCATCACGCTGAAGGATCCGAATGCCGATCTGCCCTATGTCGTGGGCGATTATCACCTGATGATCCAGCCCAATGGCGGCAAGGACAACCCGACCGAAGGCATCGGCACCGGCCCTTACAAGGTGGCCGTCAACGAACCCGGCGTGCGCCATGTCGGCGAGCTTCACAAGGGCTATTGGGGCTCGGACAAGCGCGGCCATGCTGACCAGATCGAGATCATCGTGATCAACGACGCCACCGCGCGCACCTCCGCCCTGCAAGGCGGGCAGGTGCATATGATCAACCGCGTCGAGCCCAAGATCGTCGAACTGGTCAAGCGCGTGCCGGGCGTCGAAATCCGCAACGTGCCGGGCAAGGGCCACTATGTCTTTATCGCCCATTGCAACACCGCGCCCTTCGACAACAACGACCTCAGGCTGGCGCTCAAATACGCCGTCGACCGCGAGGAGATGGTGCAGAAGATCCTCGGCGGCTACGGCTCGGTCGGCAACGACATGCCGGTGACGGCGGCCTATGCGCTGTTTTCCGACGATATCGAGCAGCGCAAATACGATCCCGACAAGGCGGCCTTCCACTTCAAGAAATCCGGCCATGACGGGCCGGTGCTGCTGCGCACCTCCGACGTGGCGTTTCCCGGAGCTGTCGATGCTGCGCAGCTTTACCAGCAGAGTGCCGCCAAGGCCGGCATTACCCTCGAGGTCAAGCGCGAGCCGGGCGACGGTTACTGGTCGGAAACCTGGAACAAGCAGCCCTTCTCGATGTCCTACTGGACGGGGCGGCCGACGCAGGACCAGGTCTACTCGATCGCCTATCTCAAGAACGCCGAATGGAACGACACGCGCTTCTTCCGCGACGATTTCGACAAGCTGATCCTCGGCGCGCGGGCCGAACTCGACCAGGCCAAGCGCAAGCAGATGTACCGCGATGCCGGCATGATCCTGCGCGACGAGGGCGGGGTGATCGTGCCGATGTTCAACAACTACATCGACGCGACCAGCCAGAGTGTCGGTGGCTGGGTCGACGATCCGAATGGCGAGCTGATGGGTGGACATGCGCTGACCAAGTGCTGGCTGAACGCGTGAGGAAAACGCAGCGTTGTGCACCGCCGATCTACTGAGCTGATTGAGCGGCGGCACAGGATGTCGTCATCCCGGAAACCGGAGCGAAGCGGAGGCTATCCGGGATCTATTGGCCGCAGCATCGTCAGGCACGGCCCGGTCCTTGCCTTGGTGCGCTTCAATACCGCAGCGCGAACTCAGTACCCGGCCGTGCTGGTCAATGGATCCCGGGTCTTCCCTTCGCTTCGCTACGGTCGCCCGGGATGACGACGGTTCGGCGGACGTCAGGGCCGGCAATGGTTCATTGCGCTCCGGATGATAAAGAGCAACAGTGCCGCCGCTTCCACAAAAAGGAGCGGGCGGTTTTGTTTGTTCATCCGCGCATACCCGAAGGAGTACCCGACCATGAAGATCGTTGCCTGCGGCAGTGTGCCGACGATATCCGCGCCGGAGAACTACTTCACCGGACGGGTTTTCCAGACGCCCCTGATGACTGAGCCGGAAGAGCCGGCGAGACTGCGAACCGTCCTGGTAAGTTTCGAGCCTGGCGCGCGGACTGCGTGGCATACGCATCCCTTTGGGCAGACGCTGCATGTCGTTTCCGGCGCAGGCCGCGTCCAGAGCTGGGGCGGGCCGATCCAGGAAATCAGGGCCGGCGATACGATCTTCTTTTCACCCGGCGAAAAACACTGGCATGGCGCCGGCCCGAATACGGCCATGTCGCACATTGCCATGCAGGAAGCGCTCGACGGCGTTACCGCCGACTGGCTGGAGAAGGTGTCTGACGAGCAGTATGGCGGCTGAGGCGCCGGAAGGCGTATTAAATGCTTCCAAGAAAAAACCCGGCGCGAGGCCGGGTTTTCCGTTTTCGATTTATGCGCCGATCAGGTCAGCGAAGCGGTAAAGCGCTGGATGCGGGTGCAGGCTTCTTCCAGCAGCGCCTCTGACGTTGCGTAGGAGATGCGGAAGTTGGGTCCGAGGCCGAAGGCCGAGCCCTGAACCACCGCCACGCCTTCGGCTTCCAGAAGCTCGGAAGTGAAGACCGCGTCGTCGGTGATGACCGTGCCGGCTTGCGTCTTCTTGCCGATCAGCCCTGCGCAGGACGGATAGACATAGAAAGCGCCTTCCGGCGACGGGCAGGTGATGCCGCGCGCCTGGTTGAGCATCGACACGACGAGATCGCGGCGCGCCTGGAACACCGCCTTGTTCTTGGCGATGAAGTCCTGCGGGCCGTTCAGCGCCTCGACCGAGGCCCACTGTGCGATGGTGCAGGCGCCCGAGGTCTGCTGGCCCTGGATCATGTCCATCGCCTTGATGAGCTGGACCGGGCCGGCAGCATAGCCGATGCGCCAGCCGGTCATGGCATAGGCTTTGGAGACGCCGTTCATGGTCAGCGTGCGGTCGTAGAGTTTCGGCTCGACCTCGGCGATCGTCTTGAAGACGAAATCGCCATAGGTCAGGTGCTCGTACATGTCGTCGGTCAGCGTCCAGACATGCGGATGCTTGAGCAGGACATCGGCGAGCGCCCGCAGTTCGGCCTCGGTGTAGGCCGCGCCCGACGGGTTCGACGGCGAGTTCATCAGAAGCCACTTGGTCTTCGGCGTGATCGCCTTTTCCAGCTCCGCTGCCGTCAGCTTGAAGCCGTTGTCGATGGAGGTCTCGGCAAAAACCGAGGTGCCGCCGCAGATCGCGACCATCTCGGGATAGCTGACCCAGTAGGGACGGGGGATGATGACCTCGTCGCCGGGGTTCAGCGTCGCCATGAAGGCGTTGAACAGAATCTGCTTGCCGCCAGTGCCGACGATGGTCTGCTCTGGCTTGTAGTCGAGATTGTTCTCGCGCTTGAACTTATTGGCGATCGCCTCGCGCAGCGGCGCAATACCGGACACCGGCGGATACTTGGTCTCGCCGCGACGGATCGCGTCGATGGCCGCATTCTTGATGTTGTCCGGCGTGTCGAAGTCGGGCTCGCCCGCGCCAAGGCCGATCACGTCCCGGCCCGCATTTTTCAGCTCGCGCGCTTTCTGGGTGACCGCAATGGTCGCAGAAGGCTTTACGCGTGAAAGGGCATCGGCAAGGAAGGCCATGACGTTTTATCTCCGGTTCATGGATGGGCCAGTTTTCAGCCGCGCTTCTCATGTCGGATTGTGCGGAGAATCGCAAGTGTTGCTTGGCCGTTGCCAAGACAAATCGCCGTGTGGGCCGATTCATGGATTTATTAACGCGCAATAAAACGTTGCGTGGCAATCTCCGGCGTCAATTCCGGAGCAACGAGCATCGTGTCGCGCAGTGTCGGCCTCAATCACGTCATCCGCGGCGATGACGGTACCGCGACAGGCGTATGGGGTGCATTCACGCTGGAAACGGCGTTCCAGCCGATCTTTGCCTTCCGCGATGGCAAGCTGCAGATCGTTGCCTATGAAGGCCTGCTGCGGCCTTCGCGCGACGGCGTTCAGGTGGCGCCGACGACTTTCTTCAACGAGATCGCCGCCGCCGACCGGCTGTCCGTCGAGACACTGACGCGCACGCTGCATCTGCTGAACGCGGCGATCTGGCTGGACCCGGATGCCACGATCTTCGTCAATTTCGACCCCTCCATCTTCACCGAGCGATCGGTTGTCGACAACGCTCTGCGCGACCTGCGCCTGGTGCTGCACGAGGCCGGCATCGAGCCCTATCGCGTGATCTGCGAAGTGACGGAGCAGAAGGCCGCCTCGCAGGAGGTGCTTTACGCCTTCGTCGAAGCGCTGCGGGCTAATGGCTTGAGGATCGCCATCGACGACTATGGCGCAGCCGAGTCTGACATCACGCGCATCCGGGAATTGCGGCCCGACATCGTGAAATTCGACGCGCAGTGGATTGCCCGGCTGATGGAAACGGGAGCCGGCTTCGCGCTGCTGACCTCCATGGTCGAGAACTTTGCCGAACAGGGCATCATGACCGTGTTCGAGGGTATCGAGGAGGGCTGGCAACTGGACCTCGCCGAACGATCCGGCGCCTCCATGGTGCAGGGTTTCGTGCTGGCTCGGCCGGAAACGGTGGTGGCCGTGGCGTCACCCTTGCCGGAAACGCCGCCGGCAGAACTGGCCGTCGAGCCGCAACCCCAAGTGAAACCCGTCCACAGTGCCCGGCGCGCAGACAGAAAATTCGGCCGGAGGAGGCCTTCATGACATTCGCATCAGGCCTTTTGGCTGCCATCGACGAGGCGGTTTTCGTCGACGAAGTGGGTATCGAAATCGGCGTCATGGGCGATCTTCGGCTTAAGAGCGCCTGCCAGCCGATTTTTTCGCGCTCGGATGACGTGCTGGTGACGGTGGGCGTCAAATCCGTGCCGGCCTTCTTCCGGCATGGACGGTCTTTGACGGTCGAGGAGTTTCGGGACGGTGCGGCAGCTCCGTCGGCCGAATTTGCCGAGATGCTGTTTCAGGTGCTGCATCTGCGGAACTATCGCAATATCGGGCTCGGCGACGTCGACATGTTCATCGATTTCGATCCGGGATCGGCCGATCTCGATACCTTCTTGAGCTTCCTGCCGACCGCCGCGTGGGAACCGGAACATACCCTGCTGTGCCCGGACATGCTGGTTTGCGAACTCGACAACGCCATGCAGTTAGAAGCCGGGCATGTTTTGCAACTTGCCGAGCAAATGCGCTGGAAGGGCATTCGGACAGGTTTGCGCGTCTACGGCGTCGGGCAGGCCGGCGACGATGAGATCGAGTTGATTCGCCCGGATGTCGTGCGCGTGGACGAGACATGGTTCGGTGAGATCTGCCGGGACAGCGCCACCGCGCGGCTGTTTGCGCCGATTGTTTCGGCCTTGCAGGACCAGGGCGTGAAGGTGCTTGTCGAAGGCATAGCCGACGCCGCGTCGCTGCGTGTCGCGCTGGATGCAAATGTCGATCTGTTCCAAGGCGACCTTCTGGCGCTTGCCGCGCTGGCCGGAACGGTTTTCGACGAGAAGCCACTGCCGATCGCGCGGCTGCTTGATGGCGGGCGCAACGTGGTGCGGCTGTTCGGATAAACACATCAGCCGCGCTGATAGACCCGTCATTACAAATCACTGGATGGATTTTGCGGCAGCGATAATCTGCGCGCAAACAGGAGATATGGATGATGCGAATCTACGGCATGGTCGACAGCGGCAATTGCTACAAGCCGCGGCTGCTTCTGGCCAAGCTCGGCCAGAGTTTCGAACATGTCGAGGTGAGTTCGCATAGCGGTGCGACACGCTCGGCCGACTATCTGGCGAAAAACCCGAACGGCATGGTGCCGCTGCTCGAACTCGACGACGGGCGGCTTCTGGCCGAATCGAACGCGATCCTGCTCTATTTCGCCGAAGGCACGCGGTTTCTGCCTTCGGACCGCTATCTGCGCGGGCAGGCCTATCAATGGCTGTTCTTCGAACAATACAGCCACGAGCCCTATATCGCCGTGCGCAAGGCCCTGCTGACCTTTCCCGAGCGGGCGAAGGACGCAACGCCGGAGCGGCTGGCCCTGACGCTGGAACGCGGCAACAAGGCGCTCAGTGTCATGGAAAAACATCTGGCCAAGAATGCGTTCTTTGCCGGCGATGCCATGAGCGTCGCCGACATCGCGCTCTATGCCTATACGGCCGATGCGGGCAAGGGCGGCTTCGACCTCGGTGCTTATCCGGCGGTGTCAGCCTGGCTGGAGCGTGTGAGGGCGGACCCGGGGCACGTATCGATCGACTGGCTGCCTTGAATTGTTGATTGCGCTGCGGGCGACTTAGGAGCGCCCGGCGTCGCTGCAAACTCCAGACAACAAAAAGGCGGGGAGTTACCCCGCCTTCCGCGCCCAAAACAGGCTGATCTGGAATTCATCGACCAGGTCTGGCGGCTATCTGCCGCTTCAGTTCCTGGCCTTGACCTCCGGCGCGCTTGTCGCGCGGCCGCCAGTACATCCGTGACTTGCCGTGCGCTTCGAACCTTTCAGTCCGAGGCGCGCGTAAAATCAGCCGGCCTTGGAAAGAGAACCAGCAGACGACTTGCCGGTGCGGCGGTCCTGCTCGATCTCGAAGTTGATCTTCTGACCTTCGACGAGGTTCGACAGACCAGCGCGCTCAACAGCGGAGATGTGGACGAAAACGTCCGCGCCGCCTGCGTCAGGCTGGATGAAGCCGAAACCCTTGGTCGAGTTGAACCACTTTACGGTGCCAGTAGCCATTTTATATTTCCTTGCGTTTGCAACGTTATTTAACCAAGCGAACTTGGTCGCCTTGTATCGAGATTTTGGAGATAGACGTCAGCAAACGCGAATAAATCGCGGGACTACCATATCGATCGGCCGAAATATCAACGGGGCTGATATAATGCGTATTGCTCGCAAGCACAAGAGCCAGAGAAGATGATCGTTCACCGGGATGTGATCGGCCAGCATGAGCACTTCCGTCGATCCCGCTCGTTCCTGTCTATAGGAGCATTTGGTGATGCATGCGCAGGGAGGTGACCTTGAAACGTGTTTTGCTCGTTCTTTGCCTGTCTTTGATCGCGGTCGAGGCGCAGGCGATTTCCCGCTATACCTCTACCAGCATGAGTTGCGGCGAGGTTCAGGCAACCGTCCGGCGCGATGGTGCGGCGCTGCTGCGTTATCGTTCGGAGCGCAATCCTTCCATCCTGCGCTATGACCGCTATGTCGCGGATCGCCGATTCTGCAAAAGCGATGAGAGCGCCGAGACCGTCTTCGTACCGACGGCCGACCGGTCCTGTCCGGTGCGCCGGTGCGAGCGGGTGGACCCGGACGACCGTTTCCTGATTTTGCGCGACTGAGGCGCATTGATATTATTGATATTCAGGTGAGGCAGCCTGTCCAAGCAGCCAGGCGGTTCAGAAGCCGAAAGACGCCTGTGCGGACGGTGGCGGGCCGACCCGCACGCCTTCCATGGTCAGAAGCTTCTCCTTGGTGGCAGAGCCGCCGGGAGCCGAAAAGCCGCCGATCTTGTTGCCGGCCGCGAGAATGCGGTGGCAGGGCACCACGATCGGCACCGGGTTGGAGCCCAGCGCCTGGCCTGTTTCGCGCGCCAGCCCGGTGTGGCCGGCACGCTGGGCTAACTCGCCATAGGTCGTCGTCTCGCCGAAGCCGAGCTTCCGCGCCGCGTCGTAGATCGCCAACCGGAAGTCGTTGATGCCGGCGAGGTCGACCTTGATGTCCGAAAAGTCCACTATCTCGCCCGCTGCATAGCGCGTGATCTCATCGACTGCGGCGACGATGTTCGCCGGCAGCTCTCTCGCCGTCTGTTGCGACGGCTCGCCGGACTGTGAGATTCGGGACATCGTCGCCAGCAGCCGCCTTTCGGTGGCTGCACGGTCGCGCTCGGGCAATTGCACCCGCGTCAGGCCCCGCTCGCTCCAGGCGATCCCGATCCAGCCGATGGCGGTTTCGAAGAGATGATAGGGTATGGTCATCACGCTTTATCCAGAAAAGCCACGCGGTTTTTTACCACAAAAGCTGCCCGGTACAAAGCGGGAACAGTCTCTTATCAGTGGACAGCGCAAAGCCTGCTGACAGGGTGGCGGGATACACTTGCAACCGGGCCGTGTTGCCGAAACGGCGCGGCTGATGTATTGGGGTTTCCAATCGTTAACAATTGATTTGCAGACAACGAGCGCGGCTTTGCCTTCTTATTTGAGATTTTCTCTCGTTGCAGCGCTGCTTTCGCCCCTGGCGCTGGCAGCTTGTGCGACGACCGGAGAAGACACGTCGACAAGCCTTGCCATGGCGCCGACGGTCGATCTGGCACTGCCTGACACCGTTTCGATTTTGCCGAGTTCCTATACGCAGACTGTGGCGCGCGAGGCGGCCTCACCGGCCGAGGCTGTCACGGCCAACGCCTTCGCCACGCCGGATACGCCCGTTAGCCCGCTCGCGCCGCAAAACGGCACTGTGGTGGACAAGCTCATCGCCAAATACGCCGCGATCTACGAAGTGCCGGAAACGCTGGTGCGCAGCGTGGTCAAGCGCGAGAGCACCTTCAATCCGCGTGCCTACAATCGTGGCCATTGGGGCCTGATGCAGATCAAGCACGCGACCGCGCGCGGCATGGGCTATGACGGCCCGGCGAACGGCCTTCTCGATGCCGAGACCAATCTGAAATATGCGGTGAAATATTTGCGCGGGGCCTATCTGGTGGCCGGCGGCGACCATAGGCGCGCTGACCGCCTCTACCAGACCGGCTATTATTACGACGCCAAGCGCAAGGGGCTACTGGAAGAGACGGGCCTGGGCAAGGACCGCCGCCGCATGCGCCGCGCGGAACCGGCACCCGAGATGAACCCGATGGCCGGAGGCCCTGTGCCCGAGCCGATCCCCGGCGCTGCCGGTACTGCGCCGACGGCTATTCCGGCGGCGGCCCCGGTGTTTCCGCCGGCGCCAACGCAGATTCCTGCAGCCGCACCGGTTCCGACCCCGGCCGCCGCGCCCGGGGCTGCCTGAGACCTCTCCGCAGTTTCCATATCCGTTTTGGGCGGACGCGATTTCCGTTTCCGGTCTGATGCGGTAAGTCGGCATGGTCCGAATGCAAGGGGATCGCATGCTCACGCTTCACCATCTCAACAATTCGCGCTCGCACCGCATTCTCTGGCTGCTGGAAGAACTCGGGCTCGAATACGACCTGGCTCTCTATCAGCGCGACCCGAAAACCATGCTGGCGCCGCCGGAGCTGAAAAACGTCCACCCCCTCGGCAAGGCCCCGGTGCTGACGGACGGAGACCTGACGGTCGCCGAATCCGGCGCGATCATCGAATATCTGCTCGACCGGCATGACGACGGCACGCTGCGGCCTGCACCGGGCACCCCTGAGCGCGTGCCCTATCTCACCTTCATGCATTTCGCCGAAGGCTCGGCGATGCCGCCGCTGCTCTTGAAACTCTATTTTTCGCGCATGGGCGAGGCCGCTGCCGCCGTCCTGCCGCGCATCGATGGCCAGATCGCCGAGATCCTGACCTTTCTCGACGGCGAGCTTGAGAACCGCGATTATTTCGCTGGCGACGATTTTACCGCCGCCGACATCCAGATGAGCTTTCCGCTGGAAGCTGCGGTGGCGCGTGGCGGGCTCGACCATCGCTTCCAGAACTTGACGGGCTTCCTCCAGCGCATCCATGCACGCCCGGCTTATCAGCGAGCCGTTAAACGAGGCGGTGCGGTGACGCTGGGGCGCTGAGACTATGGCAGACGAGCAGGTGGTGCGGTTTCGCCGCGATCTCGACGGCGATTTTCCAGCGCCAGTATGGCCGGCTGGGTTCTCGATGCGGACTTTTAGAGCCACCGATGCCCAAAGCCTGCATGCGCTGCTGAGCGAAGTGTTCGACGATGGCGAGGAAGGCCCTTTCGATGTTTGGTGGCCGAAAGTGTCGAACGATGCCGAGTTCGACCCGGCACTGTGCTTCCTGGTGTTCGACGGCGACGAGCGGCTCGTCGCGGCAGCGCTGTGCTGGACCAGCGCCTATCTGAAGGACCTTGCCGTGCGCCCGGAGGCGCGCCGGCGTGGGCTGGCCGAGGCGCTGCTATGCCAGGTCTTCGGCACTTTTCGGGCGCGCGGTGCGGCCTATGTCGACCTCAAGACCGACCTCGTTAAAAATCCCGATGCCGTGCGGCTTTATGAGCGGATGGGCATGCGGCGCGTTCCGCTCGAAGGCTGATTGCGCCGCTCAGGCGGCTAGAGGCAGACGGCCCAAAATGCCGTTTTTCTTCTGCAGGAAGCGCAGAAGCCGGTCGTTGTATTCCGCCATGACGGCATTTTTGACCGAGGGGCGTGCGGCCGGCGCCTCGCGCCATTTCTGCACCTTGGGCAGGCCGTCGAAAATCTCGAGATCGGCGAGGCGGTCGATGATTTCGAAATAACGGAAGGCCGGGGCGAAGACGGCATCGACGATGGAAAAATCCTTGCCGGCGAAATAGGGGCCGTCGCCGAGCTCGCTTTCGACGCGCGCGAGCTTTTCCTTCAGAGCCGCGCGGGATGCGTCGAAGGCGGCCTGATCGCTGGTCACTTCCAGCGTCCAGATGTCGCCCAGAACTGCCGAGCCGAACTCCATCCAGGCGCGGTGGCGCGCCCGCGTCACCGGGTTGGCCGGGTGCAGGGCTGGCAGGTTGGTTTCATCCAGATATTCGACGATGGCGGCGCTTTCGAACAGCACCTCGTCGCCGACCTTCAGCAGCGGGACCTTGCCGAGCGGCGAGATTTTCAGGAACCATTCCGGCTTGTTTTCGAGATCGACATCGACGCGCTCGAAGGGCACGTTCTTCTCGGCCAGCACGATGGCGGCGCGTTGCACATAGGGGCAGAGGTCGAAGGAGATCAGCGTGAGATTGTTCGTCATGGCGGGCACTCCGTGAATTTGATGCAGTTGCATCTAAGTAGGCGAGCGTATATTTTCTGTCAATCTTGATGCAGATGCATGAAATCAACTATGTGTGAGAAATGAGCACGAAACCGGACGACACGACCATCGCGGCCTGGATCGGCCTTTCGCGTGCCCAGCGCGTGGCGACGGCCGGCATCGAGGCGCGGCTGAAGGCGGCGGGCTTTCCGCCGCTTGCCTGGTATGACGCGCTGTGGGAACTGGAACGTGCGGGCGGCGAGGGGCTTCGGCCTTTTGAGCTGGAGCGGGCGCTGCTGTTCGAGCAGTACAACCTTTCGCGGCTGATCGACCGGCTGGAAAAGGCCGGGCTGGTGGTGCGCCGCGCCTGTCCCAATGACAAGCGCGGCCAGGTGCTGGCGATTACGCCCGAAGGTTTGAAGCTTCGCTGCGAGATGTGGGGCGTCTATGCGCCGGCGATCGAGGCGGCGGTGGGCGCGAAGCTCGATGCGGAGGAGGCCAAGGTGTTGGCGGGTTTGCTGGCAAAGCTTGCCATAACATCTGCGTGAAGCGCGAACGCCGGGAAGGCTTCCGCCTATCTTTTGCCGCGCACGCTCCCTACCTCGCTTCCATGGACAGACGCACAGCACTTGCCCTTCTAGCCTCCGCCGCGATGCCGTGGCCGGCTTTCGCCCAGACGCCGACGGAGCCTGCAATGCCTCGCGCTCTGCCGGACCTGCTCGACGAGGCGGAGCGGCTGACCTCGCTCAAGACGGTGCTGGTGATGCGCGGCGGTGAAACGATTGCCGAGCGCGGCTATCGCGGTAATTCGCTGACGGCTCCCACCAACATCAAGTCTGCCTCGAAATCGGTTGTCTCGGCGCTGGTCGGCATCGCCATCGACAAAAAGCTGTTGCAAGGGCCGGACCAGAAGATCGCGCCGCTGCTGCGCGCCGATCTTCCGGCCAAACCCGATCCGCGCATTGAGGACATCACCGTCGGCAATCTGCTCTCCATGCAGGCGGGGCTGGGGCGCACCTCGGGGCCGAATTACGGGCGCTGGGTTTCGAGCCGCAACTGGGTGCGCACCGCCCTTGCCATGCCCTTCGACGACGAGCCGGGCGGGTCGATGCTCTATTCCACCGGCTCGACGCATCTGCTGTCGGCGATCCTGACGCGCGTCGGCGGCAAGTCGACGCTGGCGCTGGCGCGCGACTGGCTTGGGCCGCTCGACGGCTTTCGCATCACCGCCTGGGACCGCGACCCGCAAGGCATCTATGTCGGCGGCAACCAGATGGCGATGAGCGCCCGCTCGCTGGCCGCCTTCGGCGAGCTCTACCGCAACGGCGGCAAGACGCCTGAAGGCCGGCAGCTCGTGCCGGCGGCATGGGTCGAGCAATCCTGGCAGCCACGCACCACTTCGCGCTTCAACGGCGATGGCTACGGCTATGGCTGGTTCCTGCGCGAGCTTGGCGGGCGGCCGGTCAGCTATGCCTGGGGCTATGGCGGACAGATGCTCTACATCGTGCCGTCGCTGGAACTCACCATCGTCATGACCTCGGCCGAGGACAACCCTTCCGCCCGCACCGGCTACCGCGACGACCTCCACGCGCTGGCAAGCGGCATCATCGAAGCCGCTGCGGCCTGAGGGAGCGCCGCTGAACTTCACGCGCCGATCGGCACTTTCAGTTGCTGGCCGACGAATATCTGGTTCGGATCGTTGATCACCAACGGGTTGGCGCGGACGATGCGCGAGAACAGGGCGGAATCGCCGTAATGTTCGCGCGCGATCTTCGACAGCGTGTCGCCCGCCTTCACAACATAGATGCGGAATCCGATATAGTTCGCGACGATGCGCGGCCCATAGATGACTGGCACGATGACCTTGTTGATCTCGGAGCCATCGGCTGCGCTCTCCTCGAACACCTCCACGAACAGCCGGTCGAGCTGGAAGGCAGCATTGCCGATGGCTGCCGCGATCTGGAACTGGCCGTGCTCGCCGGTGCCACCGCCGACATTGAAGAAGCCGGTGCGCTCGTCATGGCCGTCATGCACGCGCCAGTTCAGAGTCGCCTCAAAGCCCTGGCCGATGCCGGCAATGAGGACGGGATCGCCGACGAGATCGAACGGCTTGGGCTGCTGGATTTCATTGGGCATGGCTCGGATGCTCCCTCCTGTGCCGCCCACCGCCTGACATTTGGGATTGTCACGCTCCAGCTTGGTTCGGCAAGGCGTAAAAGTCGATTGGCCGGACATCCCCAATATGGCGGATAACGCGGCCATGCGGACGATATCGGCCCAGCGGCCTTTTCGCACATCCGAAGGCAGGCAGTTGCAGGATCGCGCCGGCTGCCGTTAGCTGCACCAGGTGATTTGCGACGCAAGGAGGCAGTTATGACCGACTGGAAACGCGAAGGGGGATGCCGCTGCGGGCAGGTGCGCTTCAAGGTGAGTGCCGCGCCTTTGGTCACCATGGCCTGCCACTGCACCGGCTGCCAGAAGATGAGTTCCTCGGCCTTTTCGCTGTCTGCCGCCATCCCCGCCGAGGGTTTTGAAGTGACGCAGGGCGAGCCGGTGATCGGCGGGCTGCACGGCGCCTCAAAACACTATTTCTGCCCGCATTGCATGAGCTGGATGTTCACACGGCCCGAAGGAATGGACTGGTTCGTCAACCTCCGCTCGCCCCTGCTGGACGACACCGGCGGCATGGCGCCCTTCATCGAGACATGGACCAGCGAAAAGCTGCCCTTCGCGCAGACCGGCGCCCCGCACAGCTACGAGGCCCTGCCGCCGATGGAGGCGTATGAGGGGCTGATGAAGGAGTATGTGGAGTGGACGGGGAAGTGATGGCCTGACCCGGCTGGACAGGCGTCCGCTCACAGGGCAAATATACGGCATGCAAGGAAAGCACACCTCAGACCGACCGAAGATGCGCGTGCGCCGCTAGGGGCGCACCGGTCAACGGAGGTTATTTTCATGCATCACAAGCGCAAGCGCCCCAAAAGCGCGCGGGCTGGCTGCATTATGTGCAAACCGCACAAAGCCAATGGAATGTGTCCCAAACATCGCAATATGCAGTTCGGCAATTATCGTCGATATTTTTCCGGTACGGACCAACTTCGCTGCGAGGGCGTTGCGGTTTCGGGCCGCTGGCGGCGACGGCTGGAGTGAGGGTGCGGCCTCAAATATCCGGCGCGTTGCCGATGCGGGTCTTGAGGTCGAGCGCCCAGGCGCGGCCTTCGTCGCCACCCCATAGAAGCCAGGCGATGTAGCCGGCCGAGGGGTTTTCCTCATTGCCGAAATTCTTCGCGCGCTTGTCGACCTCGTGACGGGCGAAATAGCTCACCATGCGCTTGATGACGGAAGGTTGCAGCGCGCGCCGCGCAACCAGCTCCTGCGCCCGCCCGTAGCCGATCTCCGTTCCGCCCCGCTTGAATTTTGCACGAAAGGCTAGGCCCTTGGCGGCGTTGTCGGCGACGGGTTGGGGAGGGACGAGGGAGATGAGGTCGTGGGGTTCCATGTGCCTGCCACCTGTTCTGTCCAGAGTGACGTCGAGATGTAGCCGACGATGTGGTGAGGTTCCATCCCTTCGGATTGCACCAAGTTTGTTCGTGGTGCAGAGTTGTGAGGAATGTGAGGGTTTAACCAATGGCTTTGCGACGGTTTGTGCTAGCAGCCTCTTTTATTGGTGGGGTGATGTCTTCTTATGCGGCACAGCAAGAATGTAAGGGCGACACGAACCAGGAGCATCACTTAGGTAATTTTAACTTTGTCACAAGTTCATGGGTAGAAAATATCGACGGCAGGAGACGCTACGTTTCGTGCGTTGCCAACCTCGATGTTGGTAGCGATTTACTCGTCCACTGGTTTATTCCGGGACCATACAAGGAGTATGTACCATCCTCTCGGGTGATTACTCGCATTCGCCTGAGAGATGATCTGAATACTCGTCCTGTTTCTGGTTGCCTTCAGTATGGTGGCCTTGGTGAGTTAACTACCGCCGATTTCCTGGGCACGACCGACGACGAAGAAAGAAACAAAAAGGGAGATTGCAAGAACCAAGCTGCCGAAGTACGCGATGTTGGGACAGCAATTGGTGGGCTGCCACCTTCTGGCTACGCCGATGAAGTGCAGGTCTATTTCCCCAGCGATCCGTCCAATCCATACGACACCATGTTGGAACTGACCGGTAAGATTGGGTTTAGCGTTGACGGAAGTATGTACAGTAGCTTCTTTCAGTATTCCGTGCAGCAGCTTCAAGGTCGTGAAAAGGGCGTCGTGGAAGAAATTCGCGTAGAACCCTATTTCCCAGTGGCAGCAGATAAGTTCGTGGCTGCCTATACAAAAGCTAACGCAAACACTTACGCGCTCAGTAAAGAAGGTCTCATAAACTTTAAGTTCTTTGGAGAAAGCAATAATTCGTGGCGAACTGTCGAAGCTTACTACCAGTTTATCGATAAAGAAAACCATGTGGTCGCTCGCATTCCAATGCCGCTCATGCTTTATGAGGGACAATGACAATAAAAGGCTTCTTGGAATTGATTACAGCTGTAACGCCGTCGCTTGTCTCTGCGTGGGCTTCTAGTTGGTATGATCTTTTCAAAGATACGCTAGTAATGCGACCTGGAGCCCCCAATTCAGTAGCCAATACTGGGATAGCGTTTGCATGTATGCTAACGATAATTTTTGCTCTTCTAACGCGGGGCTGGTCCGCGAGAGCACATAAAACAACCGCGCTAGTGCTTCTGATCTTGGCCCTGCTTGCCGGGTTCATTTGCTATTGGATACGGTTCAAATATCAATATCCGCTGGATCGAGTTGCGCAGGAGCTTCTCAATTTTTGGTGGGACTGTGCGTCTTGGATATTCATCGTGCTCATCATACAGGCGATCCTGTTCGCATCGATGTTTGCTGTGGCGACCTGGGCGGGTCCCAAAGTGCCAGAGTAAGTCTGATGAGACGGTGACATGGTCTGCCGGTCGAGATAGCAAACCGAATTCTCTTTACAGAGGATACCATATCTGGACTGCAGGCGGTGCGTTGTGGGTCGATCAGAAGGGTCTAAAAATACTCCTGCAACGGCCGAACCTCCAAGCTCCCAGCCCTCAACGCTGCAATCGCCTCCGCCACCGCAGCCATGCCGGCCAGCGTCGTATAGTACGGCACCTTCTGCATCAGCGTCGCGCGGCGCAGTGACTTGGAGTCCGAGACGGCTTTCTGGCCGTCGGTGGTGTTGAAGACGAGTTGCACCTGGCGGTTGCGGATGGCGTCTTCGATGTGGGGGCGGCCTTCGAGGACCTTGTTGATCTTTTCGGCGGCCACGCCGTTTTCGGCGAGGAAGCGCTGGGTGCCGCCGGTGGCGAGGACTTTAAAACCCTGTTCGGCGAGGCGCTTGACGGCGGGCAGGATGCCTTTCTTGTCTTCGTCGCGCACCGACACGAACAGCGTGCCCGAGCGCGGCAGGTCGACGCCGGCGCCTAGCTGCGCCTTGGCGAAGGCCAGCGCATAGTCGCGGTCGAGGCCCATGACCTCGCCGGTCGAGCGCATTTCAGGCCCGAGCAGGATGTCGACGCCCGGGAAGCGGGCAAACGGGAAAACGGCTTCCTTGACCGCGATGTGGCCGGGGTTGCGCGGGTTCGGCTTTTCGCCATAGGCGGCGAAGGCGTCGTCCAGCGTCTGGCCGGCCATGATGCGGGCGGCGACCTTGGCGATCGGCTTGCCGATGGTCTTTGCCACAAAAGGCACGGTGCGCGAGGCGCGCGGGTTCACTTCCAGCACATAGATGGTGCCGTCCTGGATGGCGAATTGCACGTTCATCAGGCCGCCGACCTTCAGCGCCTTGGCGAGAGCCGCCGTCTGGCGCTCCAGCTCGTCGACGGTCTCGTCCGATAGCGAGTGGACCGGCAGCGAGCAGGCACTGTCGCCCGAATGGATGCCGGCCTCCTCGATATGCTCCATGATGCCGGAGACGAAGGTGTTGCTGCCGTCGCACAGGCAGTCGACATCGACCTCGATGGCGTCGGTCAGGTAGGTGTCGAACAGCAGCGGGTTTTTGCCCAGAAGCGTGTTGATCTGGCCGGTCTTGTCGTTGGGGTATTTCTGCTTGATGTCTTCCGGCACCAGGCCGGGCACGGTGTCGAGCAGGTAGGTCTGCAGCATCTGCTCGTCATGGATGATCTGCATGGCGCGGCCGCCAAGCACGTAGGACGGGCGCACGACCAGCGGGAAGCCGAGCTCGCCTGCAACGGTGCGCGACTGCTCGACCGAATAGGCAATGCCGTTCTTGGGCTGGGCGAGGTCGAGCTTCTGCAACAGCTTCTGGAAACGGTCGCGGTCTTCGGCCAGGTCGATCATGTCGGGCGAAGTGCCGAGGATCGGGATGCCGGCCTTTTCCAGCGCTTCCGCCAGCTTCAGCGGCGTCTGGCCGCCGAACTGGACGATGACGCCGTGCAGCGTGCCGGCGGTCTGTTCGGCGCGCAGGATCTCCAGCACGTCCTCGGCCGTCAGCGGCTCGAAATAGAGCCGGTCGGAGGTGTCGTAGTCGGTCGACACGGTTTCCGGGTTGCAGTTGACCATGATCGCTTCATAGCCGGCTTCGCGCAGAGCGAAGGCGGCATGGCAGCAGCAATAGTCGAACTCGATGCCCTGGCCGATGCGGTTGGGTCCGCCGCCGAGGATGACGACCTTCTTGGCGGTCGAGACCTGGGCCTCGGAGCGCGTCTCGCCGGCGAAGGGCACTTCGTAGGTGGAGTACATGTAGGCCGTGGGCGAGGCGAACTCGGCCGCGCAGGTGTCGATGCGCTTGTAAACCGGGTGAACGCCGAGCTTCTGGCGCTGCTTCTGGACATCCTGCGCCTCTTTCTTCACCAGCGAGGCGAGGCGGGCGTCGGAAAAACCCATCGACTTCAGCATGCGCAGATTGGCGGCATCTTCCGGCAGGCCGTGCTCGCGGATGCGCGCTTCCATGTCGATGATACCGGCGATCTGCTCGAGGAACCACGGGTCGATCTTGCACATGGCGTGCACGTCTTCCAACGAGGTGCCCATGCGCAGCGCCTGGGCGACCATGCGCAGGCGGTCGGGCGTCGGCGTGCCCAGCGCGGCGCGGATTGCGTTCTTGTCTTCGCCATGGGCAAGACCGGGGATTTCGATCTCGTCGAGGCCGGTGAGGCCGGTTTCGAGGCCGCGGAGCGCCTTCTGCAGCGATTCCTGGAAGGTGCGGCCGATGGCCATGACCTCGCCGACCGACTTCATGGCGGTGGTCAGCGTCGGCTCGGCGCCGGGGAATTTTTCGAAGGCGAAGCGCGGGATCTTGGTGACGACGTAGTCGATGGACGGCTCGAAGGAGGCCGGCGTCGCGCCGCCGGTGATGTCGTTCTCAAGCTCGTCCAGCGTGTAGCCGACGGCAAGCTTGGCCGCGATCTTGGCGATGGGGAAGCCGGTGGCCTTCGAGGCCAGCGCGGAGGAGCGCGAGACGCGCGGGTTCATCTCGATGACGACGAGGCGGCCGTCGGCCGGGTTGACTGCGAACTGCACGTTGGAGCCGCCGGTCTCGACGCCGATCTCACGCAGCACTGCAATCGAGGCGTTGCGCATGATCTGGTATTCTTTGTCGGTGAGCGTAAGCGCCGGCGCGACGGTGATCGAATCGCCGGTGTGGACGCCCATCGGGTCGAGGTTCTCGATGGAGCAGATGATGATGCAGTTGTCCGCTTTGTCGCGAACCACTTCCATCTCGTATTCCTTCCAGCCGAGCACCGATTCCTCGACGAGGACTTCGGTGGTGGGGGAGGCGTCGAGGCCTGAGCCGATGATGTCGAAGAATTCGGTACGGTTGTAGGCGATGCCGCCGCCGGTGCCGCCCATGGTGAAGGAGGGGCGGATGATGGCGGGCAGGCCGACATGGTCGAGCGCCTGGGCGGCGATTGCCATGGCATGGTTGATGTAGCGCTGCTTGCGATCGCCTTCGCCGAGGTTCCAGGCGGTTTCGAGCGCGTCCAGTGCGGCGTCGAGATCGGCGGGCGCGGAGGCCTTCAGCGCAGCGCGCTCGGCCTCGTGCTTCTTGCGGTCGGCGTCCTTGACGTCTGAAGCGTTGGCCAGCATCGATTTCGGCGTCTCCAGCCCGATCTTGGCCATCGCCTCGCGGAACAAAGAGCGGTCCTCGGCCTTGTCGATGGCGTGGGCATCGGCGCCGATCATCTCGACATTGTAGCGGTCGAGCACGCCCATGCGGCGCAGCGACAGTGCGGTGTTGAGCGCCGTCTGGCCGCCCATGGTCGGCAACAGCGCGTCGGGGCGCTCCTTGGCGATGATCTTGGCGACGACTTCCGGCGTGATCGGCTCGATATAGGTTGCGTCGGCCAGTTCCGGGTCGGTCATGATGGTGGCCGGGTTGGAGTTGACCAGAATGACGCGAAAACCTTCCTCCTTCAGCGCCTTGCAGGCCTGGGTGCCGGAGTAGTCGAACTCGCATGCCTGCCCGATGACGATGGGACCTGCGCCGATGATCAGGATGGACTTGATGTCGGTGCGTTTTGGCATGGTGGCTCGGTCCGTTCGTGGTCGCTCTGCGCAAAATACCGGCGCGGGAATGCCCGGCCGGTGCGCATCAGAGTCTGTTGTCAGGCTAAGGGCGCCTTATAGGCAAATGATTGGGCGGTTGTAACCCCGAAAATGTGTGAATCCTTGCGGCGTTTCGGCAAGGCAGCCATGCGGGAGGGATTTGGGGGGATTGGATCGAGGCCGTACCCCTCTCCGTCTCGGCTTTGCCGAGCCACCTCTCCCCCGCTTTGCGGGGGCGAGGAACCCAAGCTTTGCTTGGCCGCTGCATTTCAGGATTTAGGTTCCTCGCCCCATGAAATGGGGAGAGGTGGCTCGGCGAAGCCGAGACGGAGAGGGGTCTTTTGTACCATCGGGAGATCGACAGGTGATGGTCACTTTACCAATTCAGGAAGTGCACCGCGCGGCATCATTGCTCGTAGGTATAAGAGGCGCACATTTCTTCATTGCTCGACGGGGCTTCGTCGCCGGTGAAGACAGCTACGAGAGAGCGGCCGTTATCGTCCCAGTTTGCGATGTAGGTGACTGCGCCGGACCCGCATAGGCGGTTGTCGTTTTCGAGTACCGGGTCGCCCGGGTGACTAACTTGATAGACAGATGCTGGAACTTCCTGGCCGTCAACGATGAAAGTGTCGGCCACGAGGCCTGAGAAGTTCAGCGTTTTTCCGTTCTCAAAGGTGATACTGAAGTCATCGAATTGAATGTCGCCGGTCACGCTCATCGCGGTGCCGCTCACTGCCACGTAAGAATCCTCATCGGTATAGGCGTGAGCCAAGCTGATGAAACACGAAGATGCGAGTGCGGCCACTAAGCCAGTCTGAAAAGTTTTCATGTCACGCTGTTACTGGGAAACCGCCGCCATTTCCAGCCACCCGTGATGCGGGGTGGAAATGCCAGGTCAACCCTGCTCGACCGCCAGCATCTCATCCTGCGCTTCAGCTATCTTCTGCACCATCGGCAGGTCGACCGCCGCCGTAATGATCGAATCGAGCAGGCCGGGGAAGCGGGCGTTGAGGTCGTCGCGGCGCAGCGTGATCAGCCGCATGGTGCCGACGGCCTCGGTGCGGGTGATGCCGGCCTCGCGCAGCTTGGCCAGGTGGTAGCTGATATTGGTCTTGGAGCCGAAATCGGTGAACTGCATGCACATCGTCGGCTGGCCCTCGCGCAGCGCGAGATAGCCGATGATGGCGAGGCGCGTCTGGTCGCCAAGCACGGCCAGCACGTTGGGCAGCGAAATCTGGTCGGCGGTGGGATGGGGCAAGGTCATGGCTGAAAACTAGCTGCGCAGGCGTTCGGGTTCAATGCGTCTTCCTGACATCAGGCTGACAGGAAGCATGTGCGACTACATTGACATGGCGCGCAATCAAGTTCAATAGTTCAATAATATTTGAACTAAGGATTGGTCCCATGGACAAGCGCCTTATCTGGCTGGCGGTCGGCTCGTTTACCATGAGCACGGTCGGCTTCGTGTTTTCGAGCCTGCTGCCGTTCATCGCCGCCGACACGCACACGACCATACCCAAGGCCGGCTACCTCATCACGGTCTTCTCGCTTTCCTATGCCATCGGCGCGCCGCTGCTTTCCGCCCTTGCGGGCGCTGCCGACAGGCGGCGGGTGCTGACGGCGGCGATGCTGACCTTCGTGGCCGGCAACGCGATTGCCGCCACCAGTGTATCGTTCACGACATTGCTGCTTGCACAGATCGTCATGGGCATGGCGAGCGGCCTGTTCGCCGCCACCGCACAGGCGACCGCCGTCTCGCTGGCTGGGCCCGAGCATCGCGCTTTGGCGATATCGGTGGTGGTGGGCGGTACGACCTTTGCGGTGGCGCTCGGCGCGCCGCTGGGTGCGCTGATTGCTGCAGTCTGGGGCTGGCGCGGCACATTCGGTGCGATCTCGCTGCTGGCGCTGGCTTGTGCGACCGTGCTGTGGTTCCGCCTGCCGCGCGGGCTGTCGGGAACGAAGCTGACGCTTGGCGAGCGCTTCAGCATCATCGGCCGTGCCGGCATTGCGCCGTCGCTGGTGGTGACCTTCCTGTATCTTGCCGGCGGTTTCATGATCATTTCCTATCTGGCGCCGCTGGCGATCGATGGGGCGGGGCTGTCCAAGCTGTCCTTGCCCGGCCTGCTGCTCGCCTTCGGCGTCGGTGCGGTGATCGGCAATCTGTCCAGCGGCTACCTGGCCGACCGAATCGGCGCGACGCGGATGGTCGTGGGTTCGCTCGTGGCTTCGGTGGCGATTGCGCTGGCCATCGCATTCGGCCTGCATCTCCTGCCGCATCACCTTGCCGGGCCGCTGCTGATCGGCATCATGCTGCCCTGGGGCATCATCGGCTGGGCATTCCCGCCTGCACAGGCAAGCCGCATTGTCGGCTATGCACCCGAGGTTGCGCATCTGACGCTCTCGCTCAATGCCTCGGCGATGTATTTCGGCATTGCCGCAGGCACCGCGCTCGGCGGGCGGGTGCTGGAATATGCGGCGCCGGCCGATCTCGGCTTCGTCGCTGCCTTGTTCCCTGTTGCGGCACTTGCAGTGCTTTATGCCGGCCTGCGCTCGCATCGCCGCTTCATGGCTGCGACGCCTGCCGAATAGGGAACTACATCAGGCCGGCATGAAGCCTGTGCGCAGAGCATGGGCCCATTCCGGCCGGCCTGTTTGCTCGGCCTGTCGCGCAGCACTTTCCCAATCATAGGTGATGGCGAAGAACTCGAAGTGCATCGCGCCCTCGGGGTCGATCTCGACCATGCCGTAGCGCGCGTGCGGCGAACCTTGTTGCGAAGCGTGCGCCGGTTCGGTGTCGTCGAAATATGCGGGCTCGCCGACGCTTCCGGGATTGAAGATCATCCGGCCGTCCGAAAGCCGCACAAGTTCAGGGCGGTGGCTGTGGCCACAGAGCAGCAGCCTGTAAGCAGGATCGAGCTGGCCAAGCCTCTTCTCGATCGCCACCAGCGGCGCGCGTACGAGATAGCCGTCGACGATGGCGTCGGCAAGGTAGCGCTCGTCATGATCGGGCCGGGCGTGGAAGGCGAGCACCGAAGACGCGATCTCCAACTGGAGGGGCAGGGCGGCCAGTGCATCGCGCTGTTGCGGCGTAAGCTGCTCATGGGCAAAGCGATCGGAGGGCCACATTTCGTCAGAGACCTTCTCGGCGACGCGGCGATCGTGATTGCCGCGCACGGTGGGCAGGCCGAGCTTTTCGAGGCGCTCGAAAGTCTCGCGCGGCCAGAGAGGTCCGGCGACGCAATCGCCGAGATTGACGATCAGGTCTGCACCGCCACGTTTTTCAAGGTCGGCGAGGACGGCGTCGAGTGCAACGACGTTGCCGTGAATGTCTGCGATGACTGCTATTTTCATGAGCCGACTCCAGATGCCGGCTATGTTTTAGCCGCCGCAATCGGGAATGTCAGCGGCTCAGGCGAGAACGAAATCGAACAGCAGCTTTATGTTCAGCAGCGCGATGACGATCGCGATCAGCATTGCAAAGGCGGTGAGGTAGCGCGGTGCTACTAGCGCGCCCATCTTAGCCTTGTTTGCGGTGAACATAACCAGCGGAAACACGGCAAAGGAAAGCTGCAGGCTGAGCACGACCTGGGTGAGGATCAAGAGCTTGGCCGTGCCGCTGTCGCCGTACCAGATGGTGACGCCGGCGGCGGGAATGATGGCGATGGCGCGTGTGATCAGGCGGCGCAGCCATGGCGGCAGCTTGATGTGGAGAAAACCCTCCATGACGATCTGGCCGGCGAGCGTCGCGGTGACCGTCGAATTGATGCCGCAGCAGATCAGCGCGATGCCGAAGAGGGTCGGTGCGATGGCCAGACCCAGCAGCGGTGCGAGCAGGGAGTGCGCCTGGCCGATCTCGACGATGTCGGTCTGGCCGGCCTTGTTGAAGGTCGCTGCCGCCAGGATCAGGATCGCGGCGTTGATGAGCAGCGCGAACATCAGCGCGACCGTGGAATCGATGGTGGCGTATTTCAGCGCCTGGCGCTTTTCCGGCACGGTGTCGCCATAGGCGCGAGTCTGCACGATGCCGGAGTGCAGATAGAGATTGTGCGGCATCACGGTGGCACCGAGAATGCCGAGCGCCAGATAGAGCATTTCCGGGTTGGTGACGATCTCGGTGGTCGGCGCGAAGCCGCGGATGACGCCGCCCCAGTCAGGATCGGCCAGCGCGATTTGCACCGCGAAACAAGCGGCAATGACGCCGAGCAGCGTGATGATGAGCGCCTCGACCCAGCGGAAGCCGAGTTTTTGGAGATAAAGGATCAGGAAGACGTCGAGTGCGGTGATGAGCACGCCGATCTCGAGCGGAATGCCGAAGATCAGGTTGAGGCCGATGGCCGTGCCGATGACTTCGGCGATGTCGGTGGCGACGATGGCGATCTCGGCCATGAACCACAGGACATAGGCGACCGGCTTGCCGTAGGCGTCGCGGCAGGCCTGGGCGAGATCGCGGCCAGAGCCGATGGCGAGCCGCGCGCACAGCGCCTGCAGAACGATCGCCATGATGTTGGAGACGAGTGCGACCGTGAGCAGCGCATAGCCGAATTTCGAGCCGCCGGCGAGCGAGGTCGCCCAGTTGCCGGGGTCCATGTAGCCAACGGCGACGAGATAGCCGGGGCCGACGAAGGAGATTGCCCTGCGCCAGCCGGGGCCGCTGGTGCGGATTGCGATCGAACCGTGGACATCTGAAAGGGATGCCTCGCCGCGCGGCTGACGCCAGCCGGTGAGGTTTTCCATCGTGCGGGGCTTGAAGTCCATTCCTGGCTCTATGGCTGAGAATTCTTGCAATTGCAAATCATTCTCAAAATGGCGTGAAAACCTGACGAGCGCAAGTGGTGCGCTGCGGAATATTTTTGGCGCGGTGCAGAACGTGCCTGGGCAATGCTACCGCAGGTTCTGCAATTGCCCGGAACGACGGAGAGGATCGCGCGTTGGTGCTAGCCGGAAGGTTCCGGCCTCAACGTGGAGGAAACGTCATGGGCGTGAAGGAAGCACCGACTGCAAAAGGCAAGGCCGCCGCCAAGGGCCTCAAGCAGGCCACTGCCAAGGAAGAACGCAAGGTGGAGGCGAAGACAGGCAGAGACTTAAAGAAGGGCGAAAAGCGCTTCGAGGAACGCTCACGCAGTTCTGACGGCAAGAGCGCGGGGACGAAGCAGAAGTAGTGGGCCCGGTCCTGTGACGGCGGCGCCTGCCGGTCGCTAGAGTTCTATCAGTGTCTTGAACCCGCCATAGATCATGCGCTTGCCGTCGAAGGGCATGCTGTGCGGATCGTCGATCTTGAGGCGTGGGTCGGCCATCACCTTCTTGTTGATTTCGTCGCGGGCCTCGCGCGATTCATAGGTGATCCAGGAGAAGACGACCGTTTCGCCTTCCTTTTGCAGCACGGCGCGCGGGAAGGATGTGACTTCGCCATAGGGCACATCGTCTGCCACAGTCTCGACGAAGGAAAGCGCACCGTGATCTATCCAGATCTCGCCGGCCGTCTGCGCCATTTTCTTGTAGTCCTCCATCTTCTCGGTGGGCACTGCAAGAATGAAACCATCGACATATGGCATTGGGTCAACTCCTCCTGACAACGATCACCTGCAACGGCTGAAGCGACGGCGAGGTTCCGCGTCTGCCGCTACGAGAAGACTAATCTCATCATAACTTGCGGGCCAGCATCTGGATCGGCGCGATCGTGCCGTCGGCAAGGGCAGTCATGACATTACCCAGCCGCTGCGGCGTTGCCGGTCCCATCAGCGTGTGCAGGCTAAGCATGGGTGCGCCGTTTTTGGCGGCGTTTTCACGCATTTCGCGACCGAGCGTCAGCGCCATCTGGCGCCGGTTCTTTTCCGTGACGATCATGAGGCCTGCTTTTGTCAGCAGCTTGCGATAGGTCGCAGGGGCTTCGACGAAGCTGGTTTCCAGCGTGTCGGCCCAGGGCATCGGGTAGGGTAGGTCCTGGCCGCTGATATTCATGATGTCGTAGACGCCGAACACGCCGCCCTTCTTGAGAATGCGATGCACCTCGCGGAATGCGCCGGCCTTGTCACTGACGTTCATGCCGACATGGATGAGCGTGGCGCGGTCGAAGCTGGCGTCCTCGAAAGGCAGCGAAAGCGCGCTCGCCTGCCGGAACGAGACAAGGTCCGCAAGCCCGCAGCGCCCGGTTAGCGAGGTTGCAACGCTGACAAACTCCTCGGTGAGGTCGACGCCGATGACGGTGCAGCCGTGATGCTCGGCAAAATAACGCGCCGGTCCGCCGATGCCGGCGCCGACATCGAGCAGTTTCATGCCCGGGGAGATGGCAAGGTCGTTGGCCAGATCGACGGTGGCGGCGAGCCAGCCGAGATGGAACTCGTCGGCGCCGGAAAGGTCTGCGGGGTCGAGGCGGTCAACATCCTTCCCGGCTGTCTTCAGCGCGTCGAGGATCGCGCGTTCAAGCGCGCCGTGACTGTAGTGCCTCGCAACGTCCTCCTCGGTGGTCATATTTGACCTCGCCTGAAAGCCGGCTGGGTTTATCGCATTGAAGCTACTCCTTTTTCATCTGCTTGAAAACGAAGATCGCTGTGAGTTGTGCGTATCGGGATTGCCCCTGTGTTCCAAATTTCTTGTGACTTGATGCAACCGTTGGAGTAATTGTCTGTTTAGGTCAGCTCGCAGACGCGGGCATGCATGGGCGCGGCGAAACAGGGAAGAGGTTGGCATGCTTTGGAAAGGTCGTCGGCAGAGTGAGAATGTTGAGGACGAGCGCGGCCAGGGCGGCGGCTTCGGTGGTGGCGGGCTTGGACGCGGCGGCGGCTTCCGCATTCCGATCGGCGGCGCGACAGGCGGTGGCGGGCTTTCAGGCATCATCATCCTGGTGGTGCTGTTCTTCGCGCTGAGGGCCTGCGGCATTGACCCGATGGCGATATTGGCCGGCGGCGACGGTTCGGTGCCTGGCGGTGGCGGCCAGATCAGCCAGACCGAACCGAAATCCAATGACGAGATGAAGCAGTTCGTCTCGACCGTACTTGCCGAAACCGAAGACGTCTGGAGCGGCATATTCCAGGCCGAGGGTTTGAAATACGAAGAGCCGACGATGGTGCTGTTTTCAGGTCAGACGCGTTCGGCCTGCGGCTTCGCTTCTGCGGCTTCCGGTCCGTTCTATTGCCCCGGCGACCGCAAGGTCTATATCGACCTCGCCTTCTACGACCAGCTCGACCGGCAGTTCGGCGCTTCGGGCGATTTCGCCCAGGCCTATGTGCTGGCGCATGAGGTCGGCCACCATGTCCAGAACCTGACCGGCATCCTGCCGAAATTCAACCAGATGCGCCAACAGATGGGTGAGGCGCAGGCCAACCAGATGTCGACACGCGTCGAACTGCAGGCCGACTGCTTCGCCGGAATCTGGGGCCACTTCACCGCCCAGAAGGGACTGCTTGAGCAGGGCGATCTGGAAGAGGCGCTGAATGCCGCCCAGCAGATCGGCGACGATACGCTCCAACGCAAGACGCAGGGCTATGTCGTGCCGGAAAGCTTCAACCACGGCACCTCGGCACAGCGCGTGACCTGGTTCAACCGAGGCTTCCAGAGCGGCAAGCTGGCGGATTGCGACACGTTCAACAATCCTGTCTGAACGGAGCGTTATGATTCTTACGAAGCCCGTTCCAGCCAAGCTGGGGCGGGCTTCTTGATTTCAGACCTTGCCGGCGTCGCGGTCGCGCACTGCCTTGGCGTGCCATTCGCGATCGATCGATCCTTCCTCGGCCTTGTGGAAGAACTGCGAGCAGACGAGCCAGCCTTTCAGCGGCCGCAACAGCGCGGTGCAGGCGAGAAGGGTCAGCGGCAGCGTGGTCAGCAGATGAACCAAGATCGGCGGCTCATAGGTCAGCTGCAGCCAGAGCGCGAAGAGTAGGGCGGGCACCGCAACGATCGTCATGGAAAAGAAGGCCGGGCCGTCGGCCGGGTCGGCAAAGGAATAATCAAGGCCGCAGACCTCGCATCGCGGCGCGAGTTTTACGAAGCCCTGAAACAGATGGCCTTTCTGGCAGCGTGGACAAAGCCCGAGAATGCCCGTCTTGGCCGGGTTGGTGGTGGGGGTAAAGCTGGTGCTTTCCATGGCGGACCTCATGATCTGCCTGAGATATAAGCCTGCCCTGCGTGATTACCCCTGTGACATAGGCTTCCTGCGGCAAAAGGCCAGAGCTGCCTACTTCGCGGGAGGCTACCCTTCGATCCAGGCTGCCGGCACGGCGAGGGCGACGGCTAGTCTGGCCGCGGTATCGGCTGATGCGGTCCGGCGGCGTCCCTCCAGGTCGGAAAGAAAGCCTTGAGTGAGGTCGGCCTTGTCGGCGAGATCGCTTTGGGTCAGCCCGCGCCATTTGCGCAGTGCCTTCAAACGGCTATCGCCACGCAATATCGCCATTGAAAGCTCGGCCGGAAACGGCTCCGTGCCGGCCAGTTCCGCCTTGCGGGCGTCGTAGATCGCAGCGTCGGCGGCATCTTCCGCTGCCTCGTCGGCGGCGCGCAGAAGAGCGTCATAGTCAGCCTTGGGAAGGATGACCAATTCTTCGCCGCCAGGGGTCTTGATGATCTGAGGTGCGTTCATCTTGCCGTCTCCTGCATCAGTTCCGGCGGTATGTGGTTGTTTCGCGCTTGCCGATATAGACCGCCAGGATGGTCGTCTGGTCTTCGTCGAAGAGGACGCGGTAGCGGCCAATTCTCAACCGATAGCCATCCCGGCCGCCAAGGCGCTTTACATCGCCACGGCCATTTACGGCGTAGTTGATCAGGCCGTCCGAAACCTGCCGGCGCGCCTCATCGGCAAGATTATCCAAATCTCGCGCCGCCGAGGCGGTCAGCACGATTGTCTTCATGAAGGTAATATAGCGATATTATCGCAATTCAGCAAGCGATAATATCGCCGATTCTCAGCGCTCCGCCAATGCCGGTTCGCCCTTGCGTTCACGGATGAGGTTGACGAAGCGGCGGAAGAGATAGTGCGAATCCTGCGGGCCGGGCGAGGCTTCCGGGTGATGCTGGACCGAGAACACCGGGCGGCCCTTGAGCGCGATGCCGCAGTTTGAGCCGTCGAACAGTGAAACGTGAGTCTCTTCAACGCCTTCCGGCAGCGATTTCGCGTCGACCGCGAAGCCGTGGTTCATCGACACGATCTCGACCTTGCCGGTGGTGTGGTCCTTGACCGGATGGTTGGCGCCGTGGTGACCCTGGTGCATCTTCTCGGTCTTGCCGCCGAGCGCCAGCGCCAGCATCTGGTGGCCGAGGCAGATGCCGAAGACCGGGATTTCGCTCTTGAGCAGGTCCTTGATGACCGGCACGGAATATTCGCCGGTGGCTGCGGGGTCGCCGGGACCGTTGGACAGGAAGATGCCGTCCGGCTTCATGGCGAGGATTTCGTCAGCGCCGGTCTTGGCCGGCACGACGGTGACTTTCGCACCGAGGCCGGCGAGCAGCCGCAGGATGTTGCGCTTCACGCCGTAATCGATGGCGACGACGTGCATGGTCGGGGCATCCTGCTCGGCGTAGCCTTCGTTCCAGACCCAGGGCGTCTCGCGCCAGACCGAGGACTGGCCGGAGGTGACTTCCTTGGCGAGGTCGAGGCCGACGAGGCCGGACCATGCTGCGGCACGGGCCTTCAGGTCGGGGAGGTCGAACTTGCCGTCCGGCGCATGGGCGATGATCGCATTGGGCGAACCCTTTTCGCGGATGAGCGCGGTGAGCGCGCGGGTGTCGATGCCGGACATGGCGACGATGCCGCGCTTCTTCAGCCACGCATCGAGATCACCGGCTGCGCGGTAGCTCGACGGGTTGGTGACGTCGGCCTTGAACACCGCGCCGACGGCGCCGTTGCGCGCGGCCGGGTTGAGGTCTTCGATGTCTTCGTTGTTGGTGCCGATATTGCCGATATGCGGGAAGGTGAAGGTAACGATCTGGCCGGCATAGGATGGGTCGGTGAGGATCTCCTGGTAGCCGGTCAGCGCGGTGTTGAAGCAGACTTCAGCCACCGCCGAACCCGTCGCGCCGAGGCCGCGGCCCTCGATGACCGTCCCGTCGGCCAGAACCAGCACTGCGGTCGGCACTTCGGTTGCCCAGGGGGCGGTGGTCGCGGCCATGTCAGCTACTCCGTAAAACGTTCATCTCTGTCGGCATCGTCAGCGGGCGCAGGCAGTGCCGCGCCCTTGCAAGATGGCCCGGCAGGGGCCATATGGCGCAACGAAAAGCACGGGCTGCCGCGACAATCGCAAACCCCCGTGCACAACCCGAAAACTAGTCCATGCAAGGCGCGGACAATAGGCGAAGGTGTTGACGCGGTCAATGAGCGCGCAAACGATTGCGGTTAAATATTTTCCCTAACGATATCAGGGAGTTGACCGCATGCTTTGGTTTGCAATGTTTACTCGACGGCATTAGAGGCTGCGTTCTTCCCAAGGAATCGGGATGCGGCCTCGAACTGCCGTCGGGCCGTCGAAAACCGGTTCCCACATTTCGGGAACATGGTCTATTGTTCGCTGCCGCTACGAAGGAGTTACCGCCATGCGCGAGATCATCGCCCAGGCCCTCAAGACCGCGCTGAAAGCGCAGGACAAGCGCCGCACCTCGACGCTGCGGCTGATCAATGCCGCGATCCAGGATCGCGACATTGCCCATCGCGGCATCGGCAAGGACCCGGTGAGCGATGAAGAGATCATGCTGATCCTGGCCAAGATGGTGAAGCAGCGCGAGGAGTCGGCCAAGGCCTTCGAGGAAGGCAATCGGCTTGAGCTTGCCGCCCAGGAGCGCGACGAGATCGTGATCATTCGCGACTTCATGCCCAAGCAGCTCGGCGACGAGGACGTGAAGCAGGCATGCCAGGCGGTGATCGACGAGGTCGGCGCTGACGGCCTGCGCGACATGGGCCGCTGCATGAATGCGCTGAAGGACAAATATGCCGGCAAGATGGACTTCTCCAAGGCCAGCGGCATCGTCAAGACGATGTTGCAATAGCTGGTAGTCAGGGACTGCACTCCCGTAAAAGTCGATATCAGCCCGGCTCTTCAACCTGAAGAGCCGGGCTGACCTGTGAAGAAAGGCCTGTTAGGCGGCTCGTTCCGGCTCAATGCCTTGCACCACCCCCTAGTATCTGATTCCCTGTTGTTGATCCGATTCGGGGCAGGGGCGCTGCAGAGGAAATGACAATATGAGCACCTCCAAGAAACCGGAAATCTCGGAAATGCGGCCGAAGCTGACGGTCATTGGCGTCGGCGGTGGCGGTGGCAATGCCGTCAACAACATGATTGCCGAGGGCCTGGAGGGCACGGACTTCATCGCCGCCAACACCGACGCGCAGGCGCTGACCATGTCGAAGGCGCCGCGGCTGATCCAGTTGGGGGCGCTGGTGACCGAAGGCTTGGGCGCCGGGTCGCTGCCCGAGATCGGCCAGGCGGCGGCGGAAGAATCCATCGACGAGATCATGGACCACCTTGCCGGCACGCATATGTGCTTCGTCACGGCCGGCATGGGCGGCGGCACCGGAACGGGTGCGGCCCATGTGATTGCCAAGGCTGCGCGTGACGCCGGCATCCTGACGGTGGCGGTCGTGACCAAGCCGTTCACCTTCGAGGGCAAGCGCCGCATGCAGATGGCCGAGCGCGGCATCGAGCTGCTGCGCCAGGCTGCCGATACGGTCATCGTCATTCCGAACCAGAACCTTTTCAGGATCGCCACCGAAAAGACCAGCTTCGAAGATGCCTTCGGCATCGCCGACCGGGTTCTTTATTCGGGCGTGAGCTGCATCACCAATCTCATCGTCAAGGAAGGCCTGATCAATCTCGATTTCGCCGACGTGAAAACCGTCATGAAGGACATGGGCCGCGCGATGATGGGCACCGGTGTCGGCACCGGCGAGGGTCGCGCCAGAAAGGCTGCCGAAGCTTCCATCGCAAACCCGCTGCTCGACGAGAATTCGATGAAGGGCGCAAGGGGCGTTCTGGTCTCGATTTCGGGCGGCCTGGATATGACGCTGTTCGAGGTGGACGAAGCCGCGACGCGCATTCGCGAAGAGGCAGGCGACGAGGCCGACATCATTGTCGGCGCCATCTTCGACGAAACGCTCAAGGGCCAGTTCAAGGTGTCCGTCGTGGCCACGGGGTTGGAGCCGCCGGCGGCACAAGTAGATCCCATCGTGAACATGCGTGGGCAGCCTGCGCCGGGCCAGATGCAGACCACGCACTGAGGAAGCGAACGGTGCGCCTTTACGTTTCTGCGGAAGCCTGCTGCAAATAATGCGTGCCGCGTTCCCGCTTTCTGACTGAGCGCATTCCTTGACTATAAAGCTGGTAAAACCGTCGCTCGAATATCTGCCGACCTATATGCAGGCGCTGGAGCGCGGCTGGTCGCCGGACAATGTGCGCCCGGCCGAGACCATCCGCGCGCAGCTGGACGCGATCGACCGGGATGCCGCCGCTTTTGTCGAAAGCCTTGATGATCCCGAAGCCAAGGGCGGGCCGATCACATTGCCTGACGGCAAGCACGTGCCGCGCCTGCCGGGTTATCGCCGCTGGATCTGGGACGGCGAACTGGCCGGTTCCATCGGATTTCGCTGGCAGCAAGGCACGTCGGCGCTGCCGGCGCATGTGCTTGGCCATATCGGCTATGCGGTGGTGCCGTGGAGGCGGCAGCTCGGCTATGCCACGCAGGCTTTGGCCCTGCTTCTGCCTGAAGCGCGGGCGCTGGGGCTCGATTATGTCGAGATCACGGCCAAGCCGGACAATCTGCCTTCGCAGAAGGTGATCACCGCCAATGGCGGCGTGCTGGTGGAGCGCTTCTTCGAGGATGCCGCCTATGGCGGCGAGGAAAGTTTGCGGTTCCGGATCGTGTTGTGAAAACGCCCTTCCTTCTCCCCTTGTGGGAGAAGGTGGATTGGCGCGTAGCGCCAAGACGGATGAGGGGTGCTGGAAGAAACTCTAGCGTCTGCGATCCGTCCAACACCCCTCATCCGACCTCGCTTCGCTCGGCCACCTTCTCCCACAAGGGGAGAAGGAAGAGGCAGCGCATATCACCCAGTCTTCAGCCGCGAACCGCTCAGCAAGCCCTGTTCCTCCAGAACCGGGTAGACCATCGACGCCAGCAGCGAGTTGATCTGCTTGAGGTCGCGGATGGTGTCGAGGTGGATGGAGCTTGTCTCGACGCTTTTGGCGGTGCCGTCGCGCAGGCGCACGAAATGGCTGTTGCTGGTTTCCTTCTCGAAGTCGCGCAGCCGGTCCTTTTCCTGCACGAGTTGGCGCGCGGTGGTGGCGTCGCGCGATATCAGCACGTTGAAGGCGAGCCGGGCATTGGCCAGCACCGAGGCGTGGAAGGCGGTTAGTTCGCGCCAGCCTTCGTCGGTGAACTCCAGCCCGCGGTCGAACTTCTTCTGCACATGGACGAGCATGTTGCGCACGATGATGTCGCCGACCTGCTCGAGCTTGACGCAGGCGCCGATCAATTCCTGGCAGCGTAGCGCTTCATCCTCGGTCATCGGCCGGGCTGTCGCCTTGGCGAGGTAGAGCTTTATCGCGGCGTGCTTGCGGTCGACACGGTCGTCCAATGCGGCTAACGCCCTGATTTTTTCCGGGTCGGCCTTTTCGTAGAGCTCGATGATGCGCTTCAGCATGATCTCGACGGTCTCGCAAACGCGCACGACCTCGCGTGTGGCATTGGCGAGCGCCTGGCTCGGCATGTCGAGTGCGGCCTCGTTGAGGGCGCTGAGCTCTACTGTGGCAAGCGATTCGGCCGATTCCGGCGGCGTGCCGAGCGCGACGATACGCTCCGAAGCCTTGTAGACGAGGCCAGCGAGTGGAATGCCGGCAATCAGGATGATGACGTTGAACAGGATATGCGCGTTGACGATCTGGTCTGGCGCCGTGGCTCCGAGGAAAGCGACAGTCGGCTTGAACGTCATGAACAGGATCAGCATGACCACCGAGCCCATGCCGCGCATCAAAAGGTTGCCGATTGGCACGACGCGAACAGCGGGCTCGGCCGTGCGGGTGAGCAGCGGTGCGATGAGCGAGGAGCCGAGGTTGACGCCCAGCACCAGCGCGATGCCGAGCTCGGGCGTGATGAAGCCGCGGCCGGCCAGCGTCGCCATCAAAAGCACGGCGGCGATGCTGGACTGGAACAGCCAGGTGACGAGCCCGGCGAGAAGAAATGCCGTGATCAGGTCGGTGGAGAAATAGTTGATGATGACCGGCATGAGCCGGCTTTCGCGCAGCGGCTCGGAGGCCTGGCCGATCATCTCCAGCGACAGGATCAAAAGGCCGATGCCGACCAGTATGCGGCCGATCTGACGCCAGTCGCGCCGCTCGGTCGCCATGAACATGACGGTTCCCGAGACAAGGCACAGCGGCACCAGCAGCGTCAGGTCGAATGTCAGCAGCTTGACCACCAGCGCCGAACCGATCTCGGCACCGCGCACGGCAAGCTGGCCGGCGGCACCCGAGACGATGCCGGATCCGGCGAAAGAACTGACCAGCAGGGTGACAGCCGTCGAGCTTTGAAAGGCAATCGCCAGCCCGGTGCCGGCCAGAACGGCCAGGAAGGGATTGCGCATGGTGGCGCGCAGGCGATGGCGCAGGACGTCGCCATAGGCGCGCTCGACGCCGGTTTTCACCATGCGGGTGGCAAACAGCATCAGCGCAACCGCGCCGGCAAGGTGGAGAAGGACGACCGATCCGCTCATGGGCGCGCACTTTCAACGCAAGCGGCTACCGGCGCCTTCGCGAGGCGCCTTGGAGGGTCGTCTGTGATACGAATCGTAGTCATGATCTGTCCGGCATTAGTTTAGCCGGATAATATTTTTCGTCCATGGTCATGGGCCGTTCCCTGCCGACGCAAAGTGTCGGAAATGAACCGATCGGCCTGATTTGCCCTGTGAAAAGCGGGTATTGGTCAAGTCGGCAGTCGCATCGCGCCGCGCTCATGGTTATATGAAATGGAAAGTGAGCCAGAACCATGCGCTTCCCGCCCTCATTCCTTGACGAGATACGCGATCGCGTGCCGATTTCGTCCGTGATCGGTATGCGCGTGTCGTGGGAGAGGAAGAAGACCAACGCGTCGCGCGGCGATTTCTGGGCCTGCTGTCCGTTCCATGGCGAAAAGTCGCCGAGCTTCCACTGCGAGGACAAGAAGGGCCGCTATCACTGTTTCGGCTGCGGCGTTTCGGGCGATCATTTCAAGTTCCTGACCGAACTCGACGGCATGAGCTTTCCCGAGGCCGTCGAGCGCATCGCCGACATGGCCGGTGTGCCGATGCCGGCGCGCGACGCCAATGAGGAGCGGCGCGAGCGCGAGCGGGCGTCGTTGCACGACGTCATGGAAATGGCGACGAAGTTTTTCGAGGAGCGGCTGCAAAGCGCCGATGGCGCCAAGGCGCGAGCCTATCTGCGCGACCGCGGCCTGACGCCGGCGACGCAGCAGGCTTTCCGGCTGGGCTTTGCGCCGGACAGCCGCAACGCGCTGAAGGAGCATCTGGCCAGCAAGGGCGTCGAGAAGGCGCAGATCGAGGCCTGCGGCCTTGTCCGGCACGGCGACGATATTCCCGTCTCCTATGACTGGTTCCGCGACCGCATCATGTTTCCAATCGCGGACTCGCGGGGCCGTATCATCGCCTTTGGCGGCCGGGCGCTGGCGCCTGATGCACTCGCCAAATACATGAACTCGCCCGACACCGAGCTCTTCCACAAGGGCAACGTGCTCTACAATTTCGCCCGTGCCCGCAAGGCGATGGGCAAGGACGGCACGGTGATCGCCGTCGAAGGCTATATGGACGTGATCGCGCTGGCGCAGGCCGGTTTCGAGAATGCGGTGGCACCGCTCGGCACGGCGCTGACCGAAAACCAGCTCGATCTGCTTTGGCGCATGACCGGCGAGCCGGTGCTGTGCTTCGACGGCGACCAGGCCGGCCTGCGCGCTGCCTGGCGCGCCGCCGACATGGTGCTGCCCATGGTGCAGGCGGGGCGCACCGCGCGGTTCGCGCTTCTGCCGGAAGGCAAGGATCCCGACGATCTGGTCAAGGCCGAGGGGCCGGAGGCGTTCAAGGCGGTGCTGTCGGAGGCGCGCCCGCTGGCAGAGCTTTTGTGGATGCGCGAGACCTCGGGCGGCGTCTTCGACACGCCCGAGCGCCGCGCCGATCTTGAAAAGACGCTGCGGGAGCTGACGTCGCGTATTCAGGACGAGAGCGTGCGTTACCACTATGCGCAGAACATGCGCGAGCGCGTGCTGAGTTTCTTCGGCTCGCAGCGCGGCAACAGACAGCAGCGACCGGGCGACCGCGACAAGGGGCGCTTCGGCGGCGGCCAGGGCGGCCAATGGTCGCGCGGTGGTGCCGCCGTCAACGGGCGCACCGCGATTTCGGAGAGCCTGGGCCGGTCGTCCCTGGTCAAGCGGGCAGGCGAGGTGATGTCGGTTCGCGAGGCGGTGCTGATCGTGGCGCTGGTCAACCACCCCGCACTGGTCGAGGAGCATTTCGATCATGTCGAGCGGCTCGATCTTGCCAATGCCGACCTGCGCAAAGTCCATACCGCGCTGATCGACGCGCTGGCGCATGGCGCGGGCAATAGCAGGGACGCGGTGATCGAGACGATCGGCCGCGCCGGGTGCATCGATGTGTGGGAGCGTGCGGTGACGCTTACCAAGCGCGCGAGGCAATGGCCGGCGCTGGAAGACGCCGCGATCGAGGATGCCCGCGACGCCTTTGTCCAGGTGCTGCACTTGCACCGCAGCGCGCGCACTCTACATAAGGAGCTGAAAGTAGCTGAGACGGCTCTCGCGACTGACCCCACAGACGAAAACTACCGCCACCTGGTGGAAATCCAGGCGCAATTTCGTGACGTGCAGGCGACCGAAGCGCTGATCGAAGGCTTTGGTATATCGTCGGGTCGTGCCGGCCGTGCTTGATGAATTGGTTTGATGCACTATTTTGCCGGCGTGGTTGGCAAAGCTGTGTGGAAGCCGGTGAGGCAGGAAGGTCGCAATCCTTCAATTGATTCGCTTTTTTAACGCGAATCATGCGACAGGCGCTTGACCTTCCGTCGGATTGGCGGAATCAGAACGATTCGAAACGTTAATGCGCGGGCACGTCCGCACCCAAACATGACAAAACGAAGTACTGATCTGGACGGCGCAGGCAACCCGCCCCAGTTATCAGGGTTAATCAGGACTTAAGACACGCGCTGCTACTGGCTCGTGAATCGCAGTAAAGCGTGTGTTGATTTGCCCGGGTTATCGGAGTCTCGAAGGCTTCGCAACATCCGGCTTGGAGAAAGCAAAAGAATGGCGACAAAGGAAAAGGAAGAGGTCGAGACCGAACGCGAAGGCGCCACCGATGGCCCTCTGCTCGACCTTTCCGATGATGCTGTCAAAAAGATGATCAAGGTCGCGAAGAAGCGCGGCTATGTGACCATGGATGAGCTGAACTCGGTGCTGCCCTCGGAGGAAGTGACCTCCGAGCAGATTGAGGACACCATGGCCATGCTTTCGGACATGGGCATCAATGTCGTCGAGGATGACGAGGCCGGCGAAGAGGCCGAAGGCGAAAGCAATAATGCTGCCGACGCCGAGGAGGACGCCAACGAGCTTGCCGAGCAGACCGGCACGGCCGTTGCCGCCACCACGACAAAGAAAGAACCGACCGACCGCACCGACGATCCCGTCCGCATGTATCTGCGCGAGATGGGCTCGGTGGAGCTTCTGTCGCGCGAAGGCGAAATCGCCATCGCCAAGCGCATTGAGGCCGGCCGCGAGACGATGATTGCAGGTCTGTGCGAAAGCCCGCTGACCTTCCAGGCCATCATCATCTGGCGTGACGAGCTCAACGAAGCCAAGATACTGCTGCGCGAGATCATCGATCTCGAAGCGACCTATGCCGGCCCCGAAGCCAGGCAGGCGCCGACGCTGGAGCGCCAGGAAGAGCTGGAACGCCCGAAGACACCCGAGGACCGCAACCCGCCGCGCCGTTCGCGCGACGATGACGACATCACCAATGTCGGCGGCGAAAACCGGTCGGAAGAAGAAGACGAGGACGAGGACGAGGCCAGCCTGTCGCTGGCAGCCATGGAAGCGGAGCTTCGCCCGCAGGTCATGGAGACGCTCGACGTCATCGCCGACACCTACAAGAAGCTGCGCAAGCTTCAGGATCAGCAGGTGGAAAACCGCCTTGCAGCGCAGGGCACCCTGTCGCCCAGCCAGGACCGCCGCCTGAAGGAGCTGAAGGATCAGCTCATCACGGCCGTGAAGTCGCTGTCGCTCAACAACGCCCGCATCGAGGCGCTAGTCGAGCAGCTCTACGACATCAATAAGCGGCTGGTGCAGAACGAAGGCAAGCTGCTTCGGCTCGCCGAAAGCTTTGGCGTGCGCCGCGAGGAGTTCCTGAAGGAATATCACGGCTCGGAGCTCGATCCGAACTGGACGCGCTCGATCTCCAATCTCACGTCGCGCGGGTGGAAGGAATTCACCACGCGCGAGAAGGATACGATCCGCGACCTTCGCGCCGAGATCCAGAATCTCGCCACCGAAACCGCCATCTCGATCGCGGAATTCCGCAAGATCGTGAACCAGGTGCAGAAGGGCGAACGCGAAGCCGCGATCGCCAAGAAGGAAATGGTCGAGGCCAATCTGCGTCTCGTGATTTCCATCGCCAAGAAATACACCAACCGCGGCCTGCAGTTCCTCGATCTCATCCAGGAAGGCAACATTGGCCTGATGAAGGCGGTCGACAAGTTCGAATACCGTCGCGGCTACAAGTTCTCGACCTACGCGACTTGGTGGATCAGGCAGGCGATCACGCGTTCGATCGCCGATCAGGCCCGCACCATCCGCATTCCGGTGCACATGATCGAGACGATCAACAAGATCGTGCGCACCTCGCGCCAGATGCTGCACGAGATCGGCCGCGAGCCGACGCCGGAAGAACTGGCCGAAAAGCTCGCCATGCCGCTGGAGAAGGTGCGCAAGGTTCTCAAGATCGCCAAGGAGCCGATCTCGCTCGAAACGCCGGTCGGCGACGAGGAGGATTCGCACCTCGGCGACTTCATCGAGGACAAGATGGCGATCCTGCCGATCGACGCGGCGATCCAGGCAAATCTGCGCGAGACGACGACGCGCGTCCTGGCCTCGCTCACGCCTCGTGAGGAACGCGTGTTGCGCATGCGCTTCGGCATCGGCATGAACACCGACCATACGCTGGAAGAAGTCGGCCAGCAGTTCTCGGTCACGCGCGAGCGTATCCGCCAGATCGAAGCCAAGGCGCTGCGCAAGCTCAAGCACCCGAGCCGCTCGCGCAAGCTGCGCAGCTTCCTCGACAGCTAAATCGCGCAATAATGTACGACATGAAAAGGGCGGCTCAGGCCGCCCTTTTTCGTTGGCATCCACCGTTGAGCTAGCTTGCCGTATTTTAGCATCGGCTCATAATATGGGTGGCAGAAGCGGAGGGCTGTAAACCCGGCCGCCTGACACGGCGTTGACCCGAGTCACGGCACCGGAGGGAGGTGTACCGTGACGACCTACATAATGCTTCTGAACTGGACGGAAACGGGCGTGAAGAACGTGCGCGAATCGCCACGTCGGCTCGATGCCGCAAGAAAGCAGCTCGCCGACATGGGCGGCTCCTTCAAGGCATTCTACATGACCATGGGCGAGCACGACATGGTTGCGGTCTGCGAGGCACCCGATGATGCGGTCGCGGCGCGTTTCGCGTTGCAGCTCGGCATGGGCGGCAATGTGCGCAGCTGCACGCTCAAGGCGTTTCCGGAAGCTGCCTATCGCGAGATCATCGCCTCGCTGGGATAGGAGCATCGCTTCACCGTCTCGACTGCTTTGCCCGAACGGGTTAACCTGACCGCCAGGCAAGAAACGAGGTGTGCATGTCTTTTCTGAAGCGTCTTTTCGGTGGTGGCGGTGGTGAGACCGGTCAAGCGGCGCCGGTCGCCGGCAAGGAGATCGAGCACAACGGATTTCGTATCCAGGCAACGCCTTTCAAGGAAGGCGGGCAGTTCCAGACCTGCGGCGTCGTCTCCAAGGAGATCGACGGCGTCGTCAAGGAACACCGCTTCATTCGTGCGGACCGTTTTGCGTCTCTGGACGATGCCATCGACGTCGCCTTCAAGAAGGGCAAGCAGCTGATCGAGGAGCAGGGCGACAAGATCTTCGGGTAAGGCTCTAAATCCCGATCGTTGTTTTCGGGATGGACTGGTTGTCCTTGTTGATCAGGACGATTGGGCCATCGGCGCCCTCGGTCATCACGACCAGAAGGCGAACGTCCCACTGGCCGCCGGTGCGAATGGCCTTTGAGATTACCGTGCCGGTGTTTTTGTCGCCCTGAACGGGAATGCTCAGCTGGGCCGATCCGGTTCCGCCGGCCTGGATGTCGATGCTGCCGCTTGTCCAGAACGTGCCCGTGATGTTGTTGCCGAGTGCATTCTGGACCTCGGGGTTGGCGCGCACGGCATCCATGCTGATGCGATAGGCGTCGCTGTTCTTCATCGTCATGGGAACTGCGACGATCATGGCTGCTGCGGCGAGGATGCCGAGTACCCAGATGATCAGGCCGGCGATCGCCCATTTGCGCTGGGTGCTGCGGAAATGCTCGGCGTCGCGCCAATAGCGGTTGCGCCAGGCCCAGCGGCTGCCCCGCAGCCCGAGCACGATGATCATGACGATGTTGACCCCCGGGATCAGGGCGAGCAGCGCAATGAAGGTGCTGTTGCCGATGCCCCAGATCCAGTTGAGGAAAAACGCGCCCCAGTTCCAGCGATCGAGTTCGGCAGGGATTTCGGCAGGCGTATTCAGCGCTTCGCGGGCCATTTCATTCTCCGGTCATTCTCGTCCGATTCCCGAACGCACGTGCTTGTTCTTTGTACATGCCGCAAGGCGCGAACAAAACCACCAGTTGCGTCCAGTTCACGTGTTTCGTGGCGTGAAGCCGTCGGTCATAAGGCCATCGATCATTGCGGCAAGGGCGACCGTGTGATCCTGCCTCGATGCGCCGGTCTCGATGGCGAGGGCTGCGCGATCGAAGGCTGCCGATAGCAGCGAGGTTATGGCGTCGAGCGGAAGTTTCCTCATCGCACCCTCGCGCATGGCGATCGCAAGGCCGGCGCGCAGGGTGCGGGTGCCGTTCTCGCCGTCGATGGCGTTCATGGCTGCACGGCCAAGCACGGCCGGCCCGTCGAGTAGCAGCAGTCGCGTTCGGCCGGGTGCACTCATGGCGACCAGAAAGGCCTCGCCGCCCTTTACCAGGGCTTCGCGGGCGGACAGTGTTTCGGGGGAGGCGCGCTCTATTTCTTCGGCCACAGCTTGCGCCTCCTGTTCCACCACGGCCCGGAACAGCGCCTGCTTGTCGGAGAAATGATGATAGAGCGCGCCGCGCGTGACGCCGGCGGCGGCGACGATCTCCGGCGTTCCGGTCTCGGCGTAGGATTTTTCGATGAAAAGCTTGCGCGCGGCGGCGAGCAGGTCCGCACGCGTTGCCTCGGTGCGCTCGCGGTTGGAGCGGCGGCCGGTTTCTTGTTGCATACATGCAGCCTGTATGTTATTTCAAAGTTACATGCAGACTGTATGTATTTTCAGAGGAGATTGGAAGCCCATGAAAACCACCAGCTATTATCCAGTCATCATGACGGACGATGTCGCCGGCACCGCCGCTTTCTATACGACACATCTGCGTTTTGCGCCGCTGTTCGAGAGCGACTGGTATGTCCATCTCCAGTCATCCGAGGACAAGCGCGTCAATCTCGGCATCGTCGAGGCCGATCACGAGACTATCCCCGAGCCAGCGCGGGGCCGGAGCGCTGCCGGCCTGCTGATCAATTTCGAGGTGAAGGACCCGGACGCGATCTATGAGCGCATCCAGGCGGCCGGCCTGCCGATCCTGCGGACGCTGCGGGATGAGCCTTTCGGCCAGCGCCACTTCATCATCGCCGATCCGAACGGCGTGTTGATCGATGTGATCAAGCCGATCCCGCCGAGCGAGGAATTCGCTGCGCAGTATCTGGAGGGTGCTGTTGGTTGAGATCGGGTCGATCGGTAAAATCCGCGAAAACGACGAATTCTTGATCCCTTCTGCCGTTTCGAAAAAAGAATGGTAGAGAGGTGATGTCATGCGCTGGGTTCGAAATGCTTTGTCTTGTGCCCTTACGGCGATAGTCCTGTCGGGCTGCGCGATGGGCGGCGGGGTCTTCGGCACGACGATCGCCGACGGCACTGCGACGACACGGGTCAAGACCGGGTCGGTGGGCGTGGGAACGTCCGGCGTTACGGCGGGGTCGACCGATACCGTCGTGACGACCAACTAGGCATGCAGGCATAAGGGGAGGGATAAAAATGTCGCTGAAGAACAAGACGATTTTCATTTCGGGTGGATCGCGCGGGATCGGGCTGGCGATTGCGCTGAGGGCTGCGCGCGACGGCGCTAATGTCACCATCGCGGCCAAGACCGCAGAGCCGCATCCAAAGCTGCCCGGCACGATCTACACCTCGGCCGAAGAGATTGAGAAGGCGGGCGGCAAGGCGCTGCCGGTGATCTGCGATATCCGCGAGGAGGCGCAGGTGGCGGAAGCCGTTGCAAAGACCGTCGAAAAATTCGGCGGCATCGACATCTGCATCAACAATGCCAGCGCGATCCAGCTAACCGGCACGCTCGAAACGGACATGAAGCGCTACGACCTGATGCACCAGATCAATACGCGCGGCACGTTTCTGGTTTCGAAAATGTGCATTCCGTACCTGAAGTTAGCACAAAACCCTCACATTCTGAATCTGGCGCCGCCGCTCGACATGGAAGCAAAATGGTTCAAGAACCATGTCGCCTACACGATGGCGAAGTTCGGCATGTCGATGTGCACGCTGGGCATGAGCGCGGAGTTCGCCAAAGACGGCATTGCCGTCAATTCGCTGTGGCCGCTGACGGCGATCGACACCGCGGCCATCCGCAATCTGCTCGGCGGCGAGGCGGTCGCATCGATGAGCCGATCGCCCGAGATCATGGCCGATGCAGCACATGCCATCCTGACCCGGCCGTCGCGCGAGACGACCGGCAATTTTTTCATCGACGAGCTTCTGCTGCGCGAGGCAGGCGTGAGCGACTTTTCCAAATACGCGCCCGGAGCGAAAGGTCCGCTGGCCGGCGATTTCTTCGTGCCGGACGCGGTGTTTGCGCAGACCGACACGAAGGTGGTGGGGCTGGGCGGGTAGCTTCCGCCTAGTTAACCGGACCGCTACCGCCGAGATCTTCCATCGTCGGCTCTGCCGGCCTTACGCCGGTGGCGCGGTTGACGGCGACGGTCACGAACCACAGCAACACGCCGACGCCGATCAAAACGCCCGCGATCGTATACTGGATGGGGTCGCGGCCGGTCCATGGGCCGGCGAAGAAGGCGCAGGCGAGTGCGCCGACCACAGGCAGGAAGGTCGGCGTGCGGAAATGCTCGTGCTTGACGGGATCCTTGCGCAGCACCAGCACGGCGATGTTCACTACCGTGAAGACGCAGAGCAGCAGCAGCGCGGTCGTGCCGCCGAGAGCCGGCACTTCACCGACGAAGGTGATCAGCGCGAAGGCGAGCAGCGTGGTGAAGCCGATTGCGATATAGGGCGTGCGGCGCGAGTGGTGGACTTTGCCGAGCGCTGCGGGCAGCACATGCTCGCGGCTCATGCCGTAGACCAGCCGGCTCGCCATCAGCATGTTGATGAGCGCGCTGTTGGCGACAGCAAACATTGTGATGAAGCCGAAGATTTCGAGCGGGAAGTTCGGCGCGCCGGCCTGCACCACCTTGAGCAGTGGCGTCTCGCCTTCGCCAAGCTGTTCCGGCGGCACAAGGGTGATCGCCGAGATCGACACCAGCACATAGATCACGCCGGTGATGAGCAGGCCGAGCAGCAGGATTTTTGGAAAAATGCGAGTCGGATCCTGGGTTTCCTCCGCCATGTTCACGGAGTCCTCGAAGCCGACCATGGCGAAGAAGGCCAGCGTGGTCGCCCCGATCACCGCCCAGAAGGCGGTGCGATCCGGTGCCGTGCTGAACTGGGTGATGCGCGAAACATCGCCTTCGCCAGCGCCGATCGCCCACAGGCCGATGAAGATGATGATGAGCAGGCCAGTCAACTCGACGCAGGTAAGCACGACATTGGCCTTCACGCTTTCGCCGACGCCACGGAAATTGACCACGGCGACAATCGCCATGAAGGCGAGGCCGATCAGCGTGATACCCATGCCGCTTTCCAGGCCGAGATTGAAGGCATGCGACATGTTTGCGGCGAAGGCCCGCGAGGCGGTCGAGGCCGAGGTGATGCCCGAGCACATGACGGCGAAGGCGACGATGAAGGTGATGAAGTGGATGCCGAAGGCCTTGTGCGCGTAGAGCGCGGCACCGGCTGCTTTCGGATATTTCGTCACCAGCTCCAGATAGCTGAAGGCCGTGACCACGGCGATGACGAAGGCCACCAGGAAGGGCAGCCAGACAACGCCGCCGACCTGCTTGGCGACCTGACCGGTCAGCGCATAGATGCCGGTGCCGAGAATATCGCCGACGATGAAGAGAAGAAGGAGCCAGGGGCCCATCACGCGGTGGAGACTGGGCTCGACCGGAGGCGAGCCGTGAGTTGTACTGGTGGAAATGTCAGTCATCGCAATGGCCTCCAGGAAAGCCACCCCCATGCGTAGGAGTATTAACGGCTGGCCGGACTGTCAAATTAGCGATGTTGCGGATAGGGCTGCTTGGAGGATTACAGGCTCGGCCCTTCCGCCTCGTCGCCCTTCTTGCCGAGCTTGGTCAGGCCGGTGAGGCGGTCGATATAGGCGAGGATCAGTGCCGAAACGACGAAGGCGAGGTGCATGATGGTCAGCCACATCAGCTGTTCTGCCGTGTAGGTCGAATGGTTGAGGAAGATCTGCAGCAGATGGATCGAGGAGATCGCGACGATGGTCGAGGCGACCTTGATCTTCAGCGAGCCGACATCGATCGTGCCGAGCCAATGCACTTCGCCGTCATGATTGTCGAAGCGGCTGACGAAGTTCTCGTAGCCCGAGATGATGACCATGACGACTAGGCTCGCCACGAGGGCGGCGTCGATCAGGCCGAGGATTTTCAGGATCGTGTCGGTGTCGTCCAGCACCATGACCATGGAGACGAACTCGAACAGCTTCTTGCCGAAGGAGAAGGCATAGATCGCCAGTGCTATGGCCAATCCGAGATAGAAAATGACCAGCAGCCAGCGCGAGGCGAGAATGATGGATTCGATGGCGTGTTCGAGGCGTTTCATCAGGTGGTTCCGGTCGATGGGAGGCTGTTTTTCAACGAGGCAGGTTTGGTTTGCAAGGGGAAATTTTGCGCCGCAGCATCAAGCCTTGAGACGCAATGAAAAGCCCGGCCGGGGAGGGGGACCGGCCGGGCTTTCGCCACAGTCCACCGGCTAAGGGGGATGGGGCAGGGAACCATTCACCATAAAGAACTGGTGAGGGCGGCTTCGCGAGTCAATGGAAGCGCGTAAAACTCGCGAAACCGTGATTATTACCCATTATCGTCCAAGATTTTGTCCAAAACGGGTCATCCTTTCCGAAGCTAGTTGGCGCTTGCCACCGGGGCCACCAGCGGCGTGATGCGGCGGATGGCGACGCGGCGGTTCTGGCGCTCGGGCGCTTCGGTGTTCACCTTCAGATATTGCTCGCCATAGCCTTGAGTCGTCAGGTTCTCCGGCGGTATGCCGAAGACGTTGGTGAGAGCTTCGGCGACCGCCTCGGCACGCTTGTCCGACAGTGCCAGATTGGCGAGGTCGGAGCCGACCGCGTCGGTGTGGCCCTCGATCAGGAAGGTTTCGGCCGGATTGTCCTTCAGGATGCGCTCCATTGCCTTGGCCACGCCGTCGAGACGCGGGACTTCGCTTTCGGCGATGGAGTCCGCGCCGAACTCGAAGGTGATCGTATCGAGATCGATGCGGCGGGTCTTGTCGCGGATACGGGCCGAACGCTTCACCTCATCGATAGAGTAGAGGCGCTCGACGCGTTCCACCGGCGGCTGGTCGAGGAAGGTGTAGTAGGCATCAGGATCCTCGACCTGGTCGGAGGTCATGATGTACTCGTCCTCGGGTATATCCAGCTGCATAGGCGGCAGGTCGTCGCCCGGATCGCGCCAGTCGCGAACACGATCGTAATTCTGCTCGTCGACATAGGTCAGCACATATTCCTGACCGTCCGGCATGACGCGGGAGCGGCGAATGACATCGCCATAGGAGTTGCGGATGGTTACGACCTGCGTGCCGTCGTCCCGTTCAATCGTCTCGCGGGTACGTCCGCGGGGAAGATCCTCGTAGTAGACGTCGCGAGCACCCTGGCGCATGCGCGGCCGCTCGTTGCTTTCCACCATGGTCTGGTTGTTGAACTGCAGGATGATGCGGTCGCCGAACTGCTTGACGATCTGCGATCCTTCCGGGCGCTCGCGCTTGGCAATGTCGAACTTGCGCTCCTTGACGCGCACGCCCTTTTCTTCCCGCACCGGCTGGATGTCTTCACGCTGGAAGTCCTGCTGGGCTGCCTGGTCGTCTGCGGGCGGGGGGCCAGCGTCAACCGGCGCCGGCCGTGGCCGAGCCTGACCCTGTGTCTGCTCGCCTTGCTGCTGCTCGCCCTGCTGCGGCTGGTCCGACGAACCCTGCGGGCGCTTGCGCGGACGCTGGCCGTCTGTTCCGGTCGCGGCCTGCGGGTTCTGCTTCTGGCTGTCGAGCACGGGGGCTGCGCTGCCGTCGTTCACGACGGGACGCTTGCCCGGTGCGGGCTTTGCGCCCTCCGCCTGGGTTTCGCCCGAAGGGGCGGGCTCGCCGGGCGCGACGGGTTGCTGTGCTTCGACGGGCGCGGTCTCGCCAGAGCCTTTCTTGTCGGGCCGCTTCACCTGCACCGGCTTGCCGTCGGGCTGGGCCGGCTGCGGTTCAGCCGAGGGAGCGGCTGCCTCGCCTGAAGGCTGTGCTGCTTCACCGGAGGCAGGCGCTTCCGTCTTCGCCCTTTTCTTCGGTGCCTCAGTCTCCGGCTCGGAGGCCTTTTTGACCGGCGCATTATCGGACTGTGCCGGTTTGGGTTGCGGCCTTGCCGTTGGCTCCTCGGCCTGTGCAGGAGCTTCTTCGCTGGCTTTCTTCAGCTTTTTCGGTCTGGCCGGCTGCTCTGCCTGCGGCTCGGAGGCTGCCGGCTGCTCGGCCTGAACCGGCGCTTCCTCGGAAGCTTTCCTCTGCTTTTTCGGCCTGGTCGGCTGTTCAGCCTGCGGCTCCTCGGCTTGCATAGGTGCCTCTTGCGAAGCCCTCTTCAATTTCTTCGGCCGCTGTGGCTGTTCCTCCTGCATGGGGGCAGGCTCGGCCGATTGCTCCTGGACTTCGCGCTGCTTACGCTGAACCTTGCGCACCGGCTCGTCACCGGAAGCGGCCCCGCCCTCAGCCTGCGGTTCCGGCTCTGCCTGGCGCTTCTGGGCGCGTTCGGGCTTTTGCCGTTGCGGCTTTTCGGGTGCGGCCTGTTCATCCGGTGCCTGCTGTTCCTGAGCCTGCTTGCGCTTCTTGGGTACGACCTGCGGTTCTTCGCCCGACTGCTGGCCTTCTCCCTGCGCGAGAATGACCGGAGCTTGCACGATCGCAGGCGACTGAGGGCGAGGATCAAGCTGGGTACCGGCATCCATCTGGAACGCAAACGCGCTCAACGGTGCGGACGCCATCAATATGCCAAGGGCAGTCCCCGCCAAAATCCGTGACTGGCGTTTCATCTTCGAATTCTCCTGTACTGTGTCCCGTCCCGACCCCAACATCAATCACGGGAATTTGTTCCGCTCTGGCCTGCAACTGGGCTGGGCAGTGGCAATTGCCTGTCAGCTTTCGGGCGAGAACGCGGCTTTCTCGTGATTTGCGCCGGATTTGCCGGCCTGCTTGACCTTCCGGGCGAGGCGGGCCACATGCACTTTATGGAAAAGGCTTTCTGGAAAACCACGGCGCTGGAGGACATGACCTCCACCCAGTGGGAATCGCTTTGCGACGGCTGCGGCAAATGCTGCCTGTCGAAGCTCGAGGACGAGGATACTGGCGAAATCTACTGGACAAATGTCGGTTGCCGGCTGTTCGACGCCAAGACGTGCCGCTGCTCGGACTATGCAAACCGACTCGCCCGGGTCTCCGACTGCGTCGGCTTGACGCCGCAGAATGTGCGAACCATTTCCTGGCTGCCGCAAACCTGCGCCTACCGGCTGGTTGCCGAGGGCCATGATCTCTATTGGTGGCATCCGCTGCTTTCCGGCTCCGCCGAGACGGTTCACGAAGCGGGCATTTCCATGCGCGGGCGCGTGCCGGTTCTTGAAAGCGACCTTTCGGAGCCTGAAGACTACTTCGACTACATGCTCGAGGAAGAGCCGTGAGCGGCCACGTCGGTAGTTCGTAAGCACGGATTATTTCAAGCCATATCAATGATTTATCGCATGAACCGGAAATGAATGGCCGGTTCGACATCGGTTCAGGCTCGACGGCGCATTGTCGCCATATCGCTTCAGCAAGAGGCGAACAGTTCAGCCTACGAGGAGAAAACGATGTTGAACATTTTCAAGACAGCCGCCCTTTCGGCCTTCATCGGGCTGGGCGCGATTTCTGCAATGCCGGCTGCGGCGCATGCCGATGGCCTCTATCTCAATTTCGGCGGCGGCGATGACGGCCGGGTCGGCGTCTATGTCCGCGACGGTGAATACCGCCGTCATCATCGTGACCGCTGGGACCGCCGTGAAGAACGCCGCGATCGCTGGGATCGCCGTGACCGTTGGGATCGCCCGTCCTGCTCGCCGGATCGCGCCGTAAACAAGGCGGAGCGCATGGGCCTGCACCGCGCCCGCGTCGTCGATGTCAGCCGCCGCACGATCACAGTCGGTGGCCGCAAGTGGGGTGAGCGCATGGCTATCACCTTCGGCCGCTCGCCGAGTTGCCCGGTTCTGCGCTGATCGCAGTGCATGAATGAAAAAGCACCGGAGGGGTGGTCCTCCGGTGCTTTTTCTTTTGTCGAAGCGCGGCCCATTCAAGCGGCCGCGTTCTGAAAAGAAGGCGCCTGGTTTTTCTGCAGGCGCCTTCTTTTGCGCGAGAGCCGTTACTTGATCTCGAAAGTGACGCTGACCTGCACGCGGTATGAGTTCTCGCCGGCCTGCACCGGCACCGCTTCGGCGCGATCAAATGACATCGCCTTGCCCATCGGCATCGGCGGCGGCGCAAAATTCTGGTCGGCGATCTCAATCACGCGGCCAAGCTGCACGCCGGCTGCCTCGCTCAGCACCTTGGCCTTGGCGATGGCATCCTTGACCGCCAGCTTGCGCGCCTCGGTGAGGGCGGCCGACGAATCATTGTTGGAGAAGGTGATGCCGCCGCCCTGGTTGACGCCGAGCGAAACCGACTTGTCGAGAATGTCGCCGGCCTTGTCGAGGTCGCGGATGCGAACCGACAGTGTGTTGGTGACCTGATAGGCGACGAGTTCGGCGTCCTGGCTGCCATCCGGCTTGTTGGTGTAGTTGTAGCGCGGCGAAATCTGGATGCCGGAAGTCTGGAGATCGCGCTCCTCGATACCGGCGGCCTTCATTGCCGAAATCACGGCGGCCATGGCGTCGTTGTTGGCGCTGAGCGCCTCGCGCGCCGTCTTTGCTTCGCGCATGACGCTCAACGAAAGCAGCGCCAGATCCGGCGCGACAGCCTTTTCGCCTTCGCCGGTCACGATGATGCGCGGGGGTGCCGGCGGCATGGACTGTGCGGATGCGGCAGCGGCAGGAACGGCAAGGGCAGCGGCAAGCGCCAAGGGTAGATAGGCTTTCGTCATTCAAAAATCTCCAATGTCGGTCGTCCCTAGACGAGTCGGATTATGCCGCAATTATGAGTTGATTGCGGCATCCTTGTTGAGTTTGCCGAGAAAGCCTTGTGCCAGCGTGAAAAAGACACTATCCAGCCCGCGTGGGGCCTGTAGCTCAATGGTTAGAGCCGGCGGCTCATAACCGCTTGGTTGGGGGTTCGAGTCCCTCCGGGCCCACCAGAATATATATAACAATTTGATTTTATTTGGTTTTTCGTATCGAGTCCAAAATTAGGACTCGAACTCCCTCCGTCGTGCACAATCGGCAAAACCCTGCCAATGGTGGATCAGACGAAGAGAAGGGTAAAAATCAGACCCTTATGAGTGGTGCGCAAAATTTCGAAAGAAAGGTTTCGCTTTTGAGCGCGGCCAGTCCCCAACAACTCATTCTCGCCAGCCGCGTGCGCGTTCGACCGCCCTTGTGAAACGGCGGCGGTCTGCGTCGGAAACGCTATTGTCGGGCTGAAAAGTCCTGGCGATGGCGCGGCCGGCGGCGCAGTCGACGCCGGCCAGTTCGGCAAGGCCCAGTGCGGTGAGTTCAAACATTGCAGGCACGACGATGGTGCGCCGGCTGGCCGAGGCCAGAAACTGGGCGAAATAGGCGCTTTGCGAAATGCCGCCGTCAATGGAGATGGTTTTGCCGACGCCAGCCGACCGGGCGGCTTCGTCGATAAGGCCGACCGTCAGCATTGCGATGCCTTCGAGCACCGCTCGCGCGAGATCACGCCTGCTCGTTGCGTGATCCATCCCGATGAGAAGTGGCGCTGCCTCGCGGTCCCAATAGGGAGCGGCGAGCCCGGAGAGCGCGGGCACGAAGACGATACCCCGGCTGAGCGCGGAAGGCCCGTCAAAGGCGTCGAGCTCGCCGACATCTGCGAAAAAGCCGGCTGACCGCGCCCATTCAAGTGCAGCTCCCGCGTCGTAAACCCCGCCCTCGATCGCAAAAACTGCCGGCTTTCCTTGCTCTTTCCAGGCGATCGTGGGCAGGAGGCCTTCGATCGCCGGTCGCTCATTGCCGCTCACGGCCAGCAGGAAGGCGCCTGTGCCGAAGGTGATCTTGCAGTCGCCGGGCATACGGCAACCGTGGCCGTAGAGAGCGGCCTGCTGGTCGACGATGGAAACCTTGACCGGCGCGCCGCCGAGCATGCCGAACCCACCATCGACCGCAGCGATTTCCGGCAGGCATTCGAGCGGCACGCCGTGAAGCTCGCACATCTCCGTGCTCCAGCTTCCCTTTGCGAGATCGAGCAGGCCGGTGCGCGATGCGGTCGCGAGATCGGTTCTGAACGAGCCGCACAGGCGGTCGAGGAAGAAGGCGTCGGTCGTTCCGAGACGCAGGCGGCCCTGGCTGTGTGCCTCCGATACGGCGGGCACATTCTTCAGCAGCCATGCCATCTTGCTCGCGGAGAAATAAGGATCGAGCGGCAACCCGCAAACCGCTTTCGAGCGTGCCTCGGCTGCCGCTCCAAGGGCCTCGAGTTCCCTGGCCGTGCGCGCATCCTGCCAGACGATGACCGGATGCAGCGCCTTGCCGGTCTTGGCGTCCCAGGCAAGGCAGCTTTCGCCCTGGTTTGCAATGGCGATGGCCTCCACCGGGCCGCCAGCATCGAGCACGGAGCGGATATTTTGCAAAAGCTCTTCGGGATCGTGCTCCACCCGGCCCGGTGCGGGGTGATGCTGCGCATGGCGGATGCTTGCAGCGACCCGTGCCTTTCCGCCGTCCTCGACCACCAGACAGCGGGTTGAGGTCGTTCCTTGATCGACGGCGGCGACGCGCATCAGCTTTCCTCCGTGAAACGGAAATGGACGCTTCCCGCCTTGAATGCCGCGGGCGGGATCGGCACGAGAATGCGCCGTTCCGGCAACCAGAGCGCTTTACGGCTCCACACTTCCCGTCCGTTGAGTTCGAGCGAAAGACAACCGCGGACACGGCGTTCGAAACGCAGCTGGAAATCCTGGAAAGCGGGGGTGGCAAGTCCATTCCGGCGCAGAAGGCCCGGAACCACCAGTTTTATGGGGCTGTCGAAGCCTACCGTCACGGGTGCTTCTCCAGCGGTGCCGCGCGCGAGATCTTCTGCGACAGCTGCGCCGACCCTGCGCCCCTCGCGGAAAGACCAGCCGGCCGTCTCCACGGCGCGCAGCACATTGCCGCCGGCAAAGTAGGCCGGGTTCTGCATCCGTCCGTCCTGATCGATGGCTGGTCCTGCGCTCCCTGGAGCGACACCCTGCAGAGAGCGCAGCAAGAGCGCCGATTCAGGCGTAAAGCATCCGGTCAGCAGGACCCCGTCGCAGGCAAGGGTTTGCACTGTGCCGTTTTCGAGCCTGATCTTTGCTGCCTCGACACGGTTCTGGCCCACGATATCGATCAGCTCTGCGCCGCAATGAAACGGGATACCCGCAAGACGCGGAAGCCAGGTGAAGGGTGCCCGCGCCAGCGCGTAAGGATTGGGCTCGACCATCGCTACCGGCCTTGCCCCATGCGCAAGGCAGGTGAGGAGCGCCGAGTAGGAGACGAGCTCCGAGCCGACGATCAGCGGGCGGCGGAAAGGCATGAGGCCATGGAAAGCCGCATAGGATTGCAGCGTTCCTGTCGTGATAACCCCGACCGGGCGGTCGCCGGAGATGAAACGGGCCGAACGCGGCGTTTCCCGCGCGCCGGTGGCGATCACCACGCGCTTGGCGCTCATCATGTCAACGCCGCGCGGGGAGGTGACCGTCAACGCGCCTTGCTCTCCAAGGGAGACGACCGAATGTCCCGTCAACACTTCGACACCCGCCGCAGCGGCCGCTCTTTCAAGCCGGCGGCCATAGGCGGCGCCGAAATAGAGGCGTCCGAATTCCCGCATGCCGAAGGGCGAATGGCTGCAATGCCGTGTTGCCCCGCCGAGATGCGGTTCCCGGTCGACAATGGTGACATGCTTCACGCCACGCCGGCGCAATTCGACGGCTGCGGCAACGCCCGCCGGCCCGCCGCCGACAACGATCACATCCGCGACGGTGCTCATTGTTTGCCCTGCTCCCCAGCGGCCAGGGAGGTCGCGAGCTGCCCTTTAGTCATGGCCGCAAGACGCGCATTGCAGTAGAAGCCCTGGCAATGGCCCATTCCGGCACGTGTACGCCGCCGCAGGCCGCCGAAATCGCCGGGTGGAACCGGGCTCGCCATCGCTGCTTCGATCTCGCGCCTGGTGACCAGTTCGCAATGACAGACGATTTCGCCATGGTCTGGGCGCTGCCAGTCGCGCTCCAGGGTTTCCGTAAGGTTGGGTACGGATACTTTCGGGATCAATGGCGGCGCATCGAACTTTTCACCGAAGGCTGCATGGAGTTTCATCGCGTGCTGGGCAAGTCCGAGCGCTGCGCTAAGACCCGTGGAGCGGATGCCGCCCAGCGTGATGGCGCGTTTTTCTGGCCTGGCAAAAATGCGATATGCCTTCTCTTCCGTCGCTGGCCGCAGGCCGGCATAGACGGCCGTCACAGGAATATCGGCAAGTGCGGGTACGATTTCCGCGCCTCGCTGCAGCAGGGTCCGTAAGGTTCCGGTTTCTACGGTCGCGCGAACCCGGTCCTCCTGTTCCTCCGCCGTAGGGCCGATCAGCACGTTGCCGAATGCCGTGGGGCAGACAACGATGCCCTTGGTGGTTGCGGTGGGAACGGGCAGAACGATGCGTGGGACATGGCGGCAGGCAGCCTTGTCGAGCACGACGAACTGACCTTTCCGGGGTTTGATCCGGAATTCGGCCGTAAAGCCAAGGCGCTGATCCACCACGTCCCCGTAAAGTCCGGCGGCGTTGACGACGGCCGAGGCACGGACCGCGCCATTCGTTGTCTGGAGCGTCCAGCCGCCACCGAACGTGCCGTTGAGAAGTTCCGCTCCTCGCAGAAAACGCGCACCCAGGGCCACGGCCTGGGTAAGATAGGCGAGCGGGGCGGACCATGGGTCGATGATGTGCTCTCCCTCCACCTCCAGCGCGGCGACGAGCCGGCCGGCCAGTCCCGGCATGGTCTCGCGCGCCGAGGATGCGGAAAGCAGCCGGAGTTCGGCCACGCCGTTCGCCCGGCCTTGCTTCTCGATTTCTTCAAGCTTTTCCGCGTCTTCGCCGCTCCAGGCGCAGATGAGTGCACCGGTTTTCATCAGTGCGAGGTTCAGGCTTTCGTGTATCTCAAGATATTCCTCGCGACCCGCCCGGATGAGTTCGAGTTCGAGGCTGTCCGGCGGCGCATCGAAACCGGTGTGAAGAATGGCGCTGTTGGCCTTGGACGCGCCGGACAGTATGTCCGCACCTTTTTCGATCAGCACCACTTTCGCTCCGGCGAGCGCGAAGCGCCGTGCAACAGCACAACCGACGACGCCTGCGCCAATGATGGCGACGTCGTACAATTCCGGGTGTGGGGTTTGGAGCATCGGCGGCTCCCTTTCATGCGTCATGTCTGGAGGCCGGAACGGCGCGTAGCAGGGGAGATCGCCCAAATTGGAGGGCGATGCGCTGGCACCCGCGACCACCTGCTCCGCCCCTTTGAGGGCGGAGCGTTCTGGGTTCTACGATGCGACGATCAGCGGTACGGGTACCCGGCCTTCTGCATTGTCTCGCTGTACTTCTTGAAAGCCGCGACGACCTTGCCGGCGCGCGGGCTGGATGAGGCGGTTTCGTCCCAGAAGCTTTCCGCGTCCTTGGCCACCTGGTTCCATTCGTCGACAGGCAGCGAGGTCAGTTCCATCTTTTCGCCCTCGACGCGCAGTTTCGCCTCGCCGCCCCAGTACCAGACGTCGCGGTAATAGTGCGACTGGTCGATGGTGATGCGGAAGAGTTCCTGCAGATGCGGCGGCACCTTTTCCCAGCTTGCCGTATTGGCGAAATAGCTGCCGAACCACGCGCCGGTGAGGGAGTTGGTGAGCGCGTATTTGCAGACATCGGCCCAGCCCACCTCGTAGGCTTCGGTAAAGCCGCACCATGCGACACCGTCGAGCTCGCCTGTTTGCAGCGACACCTCGACATTGTCCCACGGAATGGTGACCGGCACGAGGCCGTAACGGGAGAGGAACTTGCCGGCGGTCGGCACCCCGAACACGCGCAGGCCCTGCATGTCGGCCAGGCTGCGGATCGGCTTGTCCACGGTAAAGATCTGCAGCGGATCCCAGGCGCCGGCGGAAAGCCAGGTGACGTTGGGAACTTCCGCATAGGCTTCTTCCCAGATCTCCTTCAGGCCGTAGTAGCGGAACAGGGCCGGCACATCGAGACTGTAGCGCGTGGCGAAGGGGAAGTAGCCGCCGAACACGGCGATATCGACCGGCGAGGCCATTGTGGCCTCGTCCGATTGCACGGCGTCGATCGTCCCGCTCTGAAGGGCGCGGAAGAGGTCGGAGGTAGGAACGAGCTGATCGGCGTAATAGAGTTCGATTTCCATCTCGCCGTTGGCCGCCTTGTTGAAGGCATCGATTTGCGGCTTGATAACATGCGCGCCGAGCGGCGCTCCCGAATAGGTTTGCAGCCGCCACTTGATCGGACCGCTCTGGGCGTTGACATAAGGCGCGGCAAGCGTCGAGCCCGCCACCGCAGCGCCTACGCCCAGCCCTGCGTTGGTCAGGAAATGACGGCGCGTGGAAAGTATCTTCTGGGAAGCACTTTGTTTTTTCGTTTCTTCGGTCACTTTGTTCTCCTCTGGTTTTTAAGGACACTCCTGGCCGATCTGGCGATCAGCCTTTCACTCTCATTTGTTCCGGAAGCCATAGCGCGAGACCGGGGAAGATCATCACCAGTGCGATGGTGAGCATCATGATCAGGGCGAAGGGCCAGATGGACTTGTAGATGTCGATCAGGGTGATTTCCTTCGGCGCCAGCGAGCGCATCAGGAACAGATTGTACCCGAAGGGCGGGGTGATGTAGGCGATCTGGCAGGTGATCGTGTAAAGCACGCCGAACCAGATCAGCTGGTTGTCGAAGCCGAGGTCGAGCAGCTTTACCAGCGGGATATAGAGGGGTGCCACGATGACCAGCATGGCTGTGTCGTCGAGGAACATCCCCATGATGATGAAGCTGACCTGCATCATGATGATGATGGTCCAGGGATTGAGGTCCCACTGGTGAATGAAGACGCTTTCGATCGCCTTCACCGCGCCCAGACCGTCGAACACCGCGCCGAAGGCGAGGGCGGCGAGGATGAGCCACAGGAACATGCAGGAGACGGCGAGGGTCTTCATAGACGTCTCGCGCACCAGCCGCCAGGTGAACCGGCCTTTGAGAATGGCCGCCAGCGTGGCCGCCGACGCGCCGACCGCGGAGCTTTCGACCAGGCTGGTGTAGCCGAACACGAACAGCCCGGTCATGAAGAAGAAGATGGCAAAGGGCACGATGCCCGCCCGCGCCAGCTTGAGCTTCTCGCCAAGCGGCATGTTCAGCTCTTCGTCGGCGACTGTCGGTGCAAGCTTCGGGTTGAGCCTGGCGCGAATGACAACATAAAGAACGAAAAGACCGGCCATGAGCAGGCCCGGGATAAGCCCGGCGAACCATAGCTTCGACACCGGCTGACGGGCGATCATGCCGTAAAGCACCATCACGACCGATGGCGGGATCAGGATGCCGAGGGACGACCCACCCTGTATGACGCCGGAAATCAGCACCTTGTCGTAGCCGCGCCGCAACATCTCCGGCAGCGCGATCGTGGCGCCGATTGCCATGCCGGCGACCGAGAGCCCGTTCATCGCCGAGATGATCACCATCAGGAAGATCGTGCCGATGGCCAAGCCGCCGCGCAAGCGCCCGAACCAGACGTGCAGCATCTTGTAGAGGTCTTCGGCGATGCCGGACTCCGACAGGATGTAGCCCATGTAGATGAACATGGGCAGCGTCAGCATCGCGTACCAGTTGAACAGCTTGAACACCTGGTTGAACGGCAGGTCGGCAGCACCTGGACCATAAAGCAGCAACGCCGCGCCAGCCGCCACGAAACCGATGGCGGCAAAGACACGCTGCCCGGATACGAGCAGGATCACCATCGAAGCGAACATGAGAAGTGCGATCATCTCGTAGCTCATCGCAGATGATCTCCGCGCAGGGTGGCTATATGCTTGAAGACGAGCGATACCGCCTGCATCAGCATCAGGACCAGACAGGCCACCATCAGCGACTTGATGGGAATTACCGAAGGATTCCAGATCGAGAAGCGCCGTTCATTGGTGGTTAGCGCGTATTGCAGGCTGGAGATGGAGCCCGCGAGCAACACGCCGAGATAGAAGATCATGCAGCCGATGGTGGCGAGATCGACCTTGGCCTTGCCGCGTTCGGAGAGCCCCGAATACCAGAGGTCCATGCGGACGTGATCGTTGTTCTTGAGCGTGAGCGGGCCGCCCATGAAATAATAGGCAGCCAGGGTGAACTGCGTGAGTTCTACCGCCCAGTGAACGGGCATCTTGAGGAGATTGCGGGTGATCGCATCGAAGATCAGCGTGCCGCCCATGAAAAAGATGAGCGACGCGGCGAGGTAGCCGACATAATCGGATATCCGATCCGTCCAGCGGACATAACCGGCAATCAGCGGATGCAATGGCGTTCTCCCATCGGCTGTTTCATATTCTTTGGTTTCATGTCCACTCCGTTCCCCACTTTGCGAACGCTGCCCCGTCGGCTTTGCCAATGGCCCTATCGGCGGAAGCCAGCCATCGATCTGGGCGCAAAAAATCGTTCGGAGCCGGCCATGCCGAGTCCGTTCAATTCACCGATGGATTGCCGACAAACGTGCAGCCGCACTTGGGTGCGATGCAGTATCCCGCCGGCTAAGCGCCGCTACGGCAATACGAAGCGTTTCTGAAAAGCAGTCATTGTTGTTCCCCTTGTATCGCCCTCAACGACAGATGCGCGCGAGTTTGCCTCTTTCTCGCATCTGCGAGCACTCTAGCCGGTTTTTGAGGGAAGTGAAGACCAAACTTTCAAAAATATGACCGAACGATCGATATTTTCTTCCAAATTTGACCGAACAGTCACGTTGTGTCGGAAATATTGACCGAACGGTCTCTTCGCTATATCGGCGTTTGTATGGCAGATTGCGCTTCGCCTCGATTCGCGCTGACAGAGGGCACCAAAATGCAGCCATCCGAACGCCAGGATCAAATCGTTGCGATGCTTGGCCGTGCAAGTGAAATGACGGTGGACGAACTGGCGGAGGCGCTGGCGGTTTCGCGGGAGACGATCCGCCGCGACCTTACCCGTCTCGACGCACGGGGTAAGGTCCGAAAATTTCACGGCGGCGCGCGCGTGATGACCATATCCACATCTGCCATGGAAATGGAGGGGCCATACGCGCTGCGGCTGGCGCAGAATGCCGAAGCCAAGAGAAAGATCGCTCAGGCAGCAGCCCGTCTCTTCCAGGCGGATGACTCGCTCTTTATCGACACGGGCAGCACCACGGTTGCGATGGCCGAGGCGCTGGTGGGGCTCGAGGCGCTCGTCATCATCACAAATTCACCGCGGATCGCGGCGACGGTGGCAAGCAATCCCAGCCATAAGGTCTTTCTGATCGGCGGCGCCTATGGTTCGGATGCCGGCGAAAGTCTCGGCCCTCTCGCCCTTGAGCAGATCGGCAAGTTCCGTGTCCGCCATGCAGTCATCACGATCGGCGCGATCGACGCAAACTGCGTCATGGATTTCGACCTTCAGGAGGCCGAAGTGGCAAAAGCCATGATCGAGCGGGCCGACCGTGTGACGGTGCTTGCCGACCACAGCAAGTTCGATCGCCGCGCAGTCTTCGAGGTCGTGCCGCTTGCCCGCATAGACACTCTCGTGACTGATGTGCCTCCAGGCGAGACGATACAGGCTGCTCTTTCCGCTGCCGGTATCGATGTGATCGTTTCAGGGTGAGAGCAATCCAGGCGCTTTGGTAGCGTGGCCAGAATTTGCACGAGCTTCCGCGCGTCGCCGCATGCATTCTCCGATAGCTGAATGAATTCAATTCGTTCTTGATCGTTTTCCCGGCAATCATGGCCATGCTGCGAAGGATTGGTCAGCTCGTGGTATTTTCTGGAATGGCTGGAAGCGCCGCCGCCCCGGCGCGATGCCGGTGAGACGCTTGAAGAAGCGGTTGAAATAGGCGGGATCACGAAAGCCGAGCGCCTCGGCCACTTCCGAGACCTGCAGCGTCGAACTGTCGAGCAGGATTTCCGCCTCGGTGATCAGCCGCGCATGGATCAGCGCCAGCGGCGAGCGTCCCGTCGCGCGGCGGATGGCAGAATTCAGCCGGTCGGCGGTGACGCCGAGCAGACGTGCATAATCGGCCACGGTCCAGTGGTCGCGGACATGGATTTCCACGAGATGCAGAAAACCGTGAACGGTGGCGCGGGGGGAGGGCTGCGGCTTTGCAGCGCTTGGGCTCGACAGGCGCCACAGCGCGATGAGCAGAAGCGCGATATGCTGGCGCACTGCGTCATGCGCGCCCGGTGCATCTTCCCGAAGCTCGATTTCGATGGCCTCGATCATGCCGCCAAGTTTGCGCGCGGTCTCAAGCGCGACCCGTGTGCCGAGCGCGGGGTCGAGCATCGCTTCGCGGATCTGGGCCCCGACTGGGCCGGCCGGAATGGCGCGGCCGAGCGAGAGTTCCGAAACGGTGAGCGAAGCACCCTCGGACCCCGCGTCGAGCTTCAGCGTCGCCAAGTTGCCCACCGGCAACCAGACGATGCACGGCCCCACCAGCGGCGCGTGGGTTCTTTCCAGCACTATGCGGCCGCTGCCGGAGAGCAGCACGAAGGCCCGATGGCGACGGCCGTGCAGGATCCATTCGGACGCGGTCAGGGCAGCCTTGAACATGCGTGCTTCGGTGTCCGGCATGATCGGGATCGATGCCGAAACTGGCTGAATCCGACCCGTATCCTGCGGTTGGTCTTTCATCCAATACTCCTCGCCGTGTAAAGTGCAATTTTCTCTTGAAAAAGTCTATTTCTATCGTTTCGACCCGGTCGTAACCTCATCGAATTCGGTCGGAGAAGCGTGTTCGGAGGAGAACGGAACACGCTTGGCACCGGCCGGAGTAGGCGCCCGTCGCGGGCGCTATTTGGGAGGAGGAAAGTTCATGACGCTTTTCAAGCGCAGGCATGTCCTGCAAACGCTCGGGCTTGGTCTCGCGACGCTGGCTGCCTGCGGTCTCACGGTCGCATCGGCCGAGGATCGAAAGTCCGTCCGCATCGGCTACGCCGTTTCCAAGACCGGCCCCAATGCCGGCGGCGCCGGCATCACCACCATTCCGAACTACGTGCTTTGGGTAAAGGACGTGAACGACGCCGGCGGCCTCGAACTGCCCGATGGCAGCAAGCTGCCGATCGAGGTCGTCGAGTATGACGATCGCTCGTCGGCCGAAGAGGTCGTGCGCGCCGTCGAGCGCCTTGCGACGCAGGACAAGGTCGATTTCATGCTCGTGCCCTGGGGCACCGGCTTCAACCTCGCCGTCGCACCGTTGTTCGACCGTTTCGGTTATCCTCAGCTTGCCGTCTCCGCCGTGACCGACAAGGCACCGGAATTCGTCAAGCGCTGGAAGAAGAGTTTCTGGCTGCTCGGCGGTGGGCATGACTATGCCAGGGCACTGGCCGCCGTGTTGGTTGAAGCCAACAAGGCCGGCACGATCAACAACAAAGTGGCGATGATCTCGATCGCCGACGGCTTCGGCATCGATCTTGTCACCGCCGCGCGTCCGGCTTTCAAGGAAGCGGGGCTGGAAGTCGCCTATGACAAGACCTATCCGATCGGCACCTCGGATTTCACCCCGCTCATCAACGAAGCCAAGGCGAGCGGCGCAGACACCTTCGTTGCCTTCTCCTATCCGCCCGACACCTTCGCGCTGACACAGCAGTCGCAGGTTACGGCCTTCAATCCGAAGGTCCTCTATCTCGGCGTCGGCACCGGTTTTCCCGTCTACTTCAAGAACAATGGCGAAAACGCCACCGGCATCATGAGCCTGGGCGGTATCGATCCGAACAATCAGGAAAACGCCGCCTATCGCAAGCGGCACGAGGAAGTGACGGGGCAGGGCCCTGACTATTGGGGCAGCGTCATCACCTATGCCAGCCTGCAGATGCTGCAGGAGGCGATCAAGCGCAAGGGTCTCGACCGCGAAGCCGTATCCGAGGAGCTTTCGACCGGCACGTTCAACACCGTGCTCGGCGAGACAAAGCTGGAGGACAACCAGTTGCGCCAGCTGTGGTGGACCGGCCAATGGCAGAACGGACAGTTCGTGGGCGTGGCGCCTGCGAATCGGCCAGGCGCCAGCAAGGTCGTGTTGCCCCGGCAGCCGTGGAAAGCGCAGTAACAATTAGGGAAGGCGGCGAATGATCGTCACGGCCATTCTGGCCGGGCTCGTGCTCGGCGGCACATATGCGCTCATCGCCATGGGACTGACGCTGCAATATGGCATCGCGCGCATCATGAACCTCGCCTATGGCGACATGATCATCACCGCCGCCTTCCTCGCCTTCGCGCTTTATAGCGGCGCGGGCATCAACCCGCTCATTGGCCTGGCGATCGCGGCGCCTGCCGGGTTCATCCTCGGCTATGCCGTCTATGCCTTGATGATGCATCCGCTGGTGGCGCGGGCGAAGGACAGGGTCAGCCTGGAAACCGATTCCATCCTTGCCACCTTCGGCCTCCTGTTCGTCATACAGGGCGTGCTCTTCGTCATCTTCGGCGGTAACTACACCAGCTATTCCTATCTCAACGTGCCGGTGACCATTCTCGGCACCAACATCGCCGCCAACCGGCTGCTCGCCTTCGTGCTGGCCGTGGTCATCGGAGGCCTGCTCTATCTCGCCTTGACCCGCACGCGCTGGGGCACGGCGCTGCGCGCCGTTGCCGTGTCGCCGTCTTCCGCCGCTCTTGTCGGGATAGATGTCGACCGTCAGGCGCGCTTTGCCTTTGCGCTTGGCGGCGCGCTTGCGGCCTGCGGCGGCGTGGTAATTTCGATGTACCAGACCTTCACCGCTGCATCCGGCGTCGTCTTCACCATGAAGGCGCTCATCGTCGTCATCATGGGCGGTGTCGGCAATGTGCTCGGCGCGCTCAGCGCCGGGCTGATCCTCGGGCTGGTCGAGACCTTCGTCGCCACCTATCTCGACCCCGGCCTGACGCTGGCAGCCACCTATCTCATCTTCCTCGTCATCCTGCTGTGGCGTCCCTCCGGCCTGTTCGGCAGGAGCGCGCGATGAATGCAAAAGCAATTGCCGCCTGGGGGATTGCCGCCGCCGTGCTTGTCGCGCTGGCCTTCGCTCCGTCCTATCTCGGCCCCTATGGCATCGGCCTGATGATCGGCATCGCCGGCTATGTCACGCTGGCGACTGCATGGGCGCTGTTTTCGGGTCCGACGCGCTATGTTTCGCTGGCAACCGTCGCCTTCTTCGGCATCGGCGCCTATACGGTCGCGGTGCTGAGCGAAAGCTTGCCCTATCCGCTGGTTCTGCTAGCGGCAGCCGCGATCGGCCTGGTCGTCGCACTGGTGGTCGGACTGTCGACGCTTCGGTTGGCGGGTGTCTATTTCGTGATCTTCACCTTCGGCCTGGCCGAACTGATCCGCCAGCTCGTCACCTGGTACGAGGTCAATGTCACCGGCACGCTCGGCCGCTACATCTTTCTCGATCTCGGGCCGGAAGATATCTACTGGCAGCTTCTGGCGCTCGCAGCCGTCACCCTTCTGCTCGCCTGGTGGATCGGCCGCAGCCGCATCGGTCTGGCGCTGAAGGTCATCGGCGACGATGAGGTGGTTGCGGCGCATTGCGGCATCGACATCGCCCGGGTGAAGCTGGCGCTGTTTGCGCTCAGCGCTGTCATCATAACACTCGTCGGTGCCATCCAGGCGCCGCGCTGGACCTATGTTGAGCCGGCCATCGTCTTCAACCCGACCATCTCGTTCCTGACGCTGATCATGGCGCTGCTCGGTGGTGCGAACCGGCTGTGGGGCCCGCTGCTGGGTGCGGTGCCGCTGTTCCTACTGTTCGAATGGCTGTCGGCCAATTTCCCTAATCACTATTCGATCATTCTCGGTCTTTTGTTCATCGCCATTGTATTCGTGTTGCCCAAAGGCGTTCTGGCGTTCACAGAAAAGCTCTGGAAGCGGGGGCGTGCGCGATGACGACGCTTCTAGAGATTTCCGGCCTTACCAAGCAGTTCGGCGGCCTGACGGCGGTTGATGGCGTCACCTTCTCGATGGACAAGGGCGAGGTCGTCGGCCTTCTCGGCCCCAACGGTTCGGGCAAGACCACGGTGCTAAACATGGTCTCCGGCCTGCTGCCGCCAACGCGCGGCACGGTCATGCTGAATGGCGAGACGCTGACCGGTCTTTCGCCCAATCGCATCGCCTTGAAAGGCGTTGCGCGAACCTTCCAGCTCGTCCGCATCCTGCCGTCGCTGAGTGTTCTGGAAAACGTCGTCGCCGCTTTGGCTTTTGGGCGTCGCCGGCTATGGGGCACGGTGGCCCGGGACGAGGCGCTGGCTCGTCTCGAACAGGTCGGGCTTGCCGATCGCGCCGACGAAACCGCCGAGCGCCTGACCTATATCGACCAGAAGCGCATGGAACTGGCGCGTGCGCTCGCCGCCGATCCGGCTGTGCTGCTGCTTGACGAGTGGCTGGCGGGCTTGAACCCGACCGAGCTTCGCATCGGCATCGATCTGGTCGCATCGCTGGGCGAGCGCGGCGTCACCGTGCTTCTGGTCGAGCACGTCATGGACGCCGTGCGCGCGCTGTGCGGACGCTGCGTCGTCATGAATGCGGGAAAAACCATCGCCGACGGCCGTACCGCCGATGTGCTGGCCGACGCGGAAGTGGTGCGCGCCTATCTTGGAGCCGAACATGCTTGAGATCGGCGATCTTTCCCTACGCTACGGCCAGCATCTGGCGCTGGACCAGGTGAACCTGCGCGCAGCCAAGGGCGAGACGGTCGTCATTCTCGGGGCCAATGGCGCCGGAAAATCCTCGCTGCTGAAGTCGATTGCCGGCATGGTCAAGCCGGTCGCCGGTTCCTCGATCGCGCTGGAAGGTCGGGTGCTGACAGGGCGTCCGGCGCATGAGATCGTGGAAATGGGCGTCGCGCTGGTGCCGGAGGGCAGGGGCATCTTCGGCGATCTGACGGTCGAGGAAAACCTGCTGCTCGGCGCTTATGCCAAGCGTGCCCGCAACGGTGAATCCTCGCGCCGCGCCTTCGTCTACGAGCTTTTCCCGAAGCTCGCCCAGCGCCGCGCGCAATATGCCAACACCATGTCCGGTGGCGAGCAGCAGATGGTGGCGATAGGCCGCGCGCTGATGTCGGCCCCGGATTTCCTGATGCTGGACGAACCGAGCCTCGGCCTCGCGCCTGTCGTCGTGACGGAACTCTTTGCAACGTTGCGGCGCGTCAGGGAAACCGGTGTCGGGCTGATCATCGTGGAGCAGAACGTCAAGGTCAGCCTGTCGATCGCCGATCGCGGCTACCTGATGGAGGCAGGCCGCATCGTTGGCGAGGACACTGCCGAGGCGCTGCTGCGCGATCCCGCCGTGCAGCGTGCCTTTCTCGGAATGAACACCGAAACGAGTAAGTGAGGACAAGAAATGGAAGTGCTGGGACTGTCGATCGGAAACGAAGACCAGGACGCCTCTGACGGCCGCACCTTCGAGCGCGCCAATCCGATTTCGGGCGAAGTCGCCACGCGGGTTGCCGCTGCGACCGTCGAGGATGCGCGCCGCGCCGCCAACCGCGCGGCCAAGGCCTTTCCCGCATGGTCGGCAACGGGGCCGGGAGCGCGGCGCAAGATTCTGCTGGCGGCAGCCGACAAGCTTCAGGCCAAGGCGCCGGAGTTCGTCGCCGCGATGGCCGCCGAGACTGGTGCTACCGCCGGCTGGGCGATGTTCAATGTCGGGCTCGCCGCCGACATGCTGCGCGAGGCCGCATCGCTGACCACGCAGATTGCCGGCGAGATCATCCCGTCGAACCGTCCGGGCAGCCTTGCCATGGGCATCCGCCAGGCCGCAGGCGTCGTGCTTTCGATCGCACCGTGGAACGCACCGGTCATCCTTGGCGTGCGCTCGCTGGCCGCCCCCCTTGCCTGCGGCAACACGGTGGTTATGAAGACCTCGGAAATCTGCCCGCGCACCCATCGCCTGATCGTCGATGCGCTGCATGAGGCCGGTCTGCCGGAAGGTGTGTTGAACGCCATCTCCAATGCGCCCGATGATGCCTCTGAAATTGTCGAGGCGCTGATTGCGCATCCAGCCGTACGCCGCGTCAATTTTACCGGCTCGACGCGCGTCGGCCGCCTCATCGCCGAGACAGCGGGACGCTATCTCAAGCCGGTTCTGCTCGAACTTGGCGGCAAGGCGCCTTTCGTCGTGCTGGACGATGCCGACATCGATGAAGCGGTCGCAGCTGCAGCCTTCGGCGCCTATATGAACCAGGGCCAGATCTGCATGTCGACCGAGCGCATCGTCGTCGACGAGAAAGTCGCCGACCGGTTCGTGACGGCACTTGCCGCCAAGGCGCGTTCGCTCGAGGCCGGCGATCCGCGCAAGGGCAACACGCCGCTTGGCTCGGTCGTCGATGCCGGGGCGGCAAACCGGATCGACCAATTGATACGCGACGCCGTTTCCAAAGGCGCGGTTCTGTCGGCCGGCGGCGGCATCGATCGCACGATCGTGCAGGCAACGCTGCTCGACCGGGTAACGCCCTCGATGCGCATCTATGGCGAGGAAAGCTTCGGCCCGGTCGTCACCGTCGTGCGTGTCGGCAGCGTCGATGAGGCGGTGCGTGTCGCCAACGACACTGAATATGGCCTGTCAGCGGCGGTCTTCGGACGCGACATCAACCGTGCCATGGCGGTCGCGCGACGCATTGAATCCGGTATCTGCCATATCAACGGCCCGACCGTTCACGACGAGGCGCAGATGCCCTTCGGCGGCGTCAAGGATTCCGGCTATGGCCGCTTCGGCGGCAAGGCGGGCATCGCCGAATTCACCGAGCTGCGCTGGATCACGATCCAGGACGGCCCACTGCATTATCCGATTTGAATCCGGGGGGAGGAATGGGCGCGCTGCTTGGAGGCAAGAACTGCATCATTACCGGAGGTGCAGGCAGCCTGGGGCTAGCGGCAGCGCGCCTGTTTCTTAGGGAGGGCGCCAACGTCGTGCTCGTCGACCGGGAACAGGCCGCGCTGGAAAAGGCAGCCACCGGTCTCCCTGCAGCGCGCGTCGAGACGGTTCTCGCCGACGTATCCAATGCGGCAGGCACCCGCCGCTATGTCGGAAACGCAGTGAAGCGCTTCGGCCCGATCGACGTGCTGTTCTCAAATGCAGGCAACTTCGGCGTCGTCGCCCCGATCGAAACCTATCCCGAGGATGTTTTCGATGCCGTCCAGGCGGTGCATGTTCGGGGCGCGTTCCTGGCGGCAAAATATGCCGTGCCGAAAATGCGCGATGGTGGCAGCATCATCATCACCTCGAGCGTTGCCGGCATGCGCGGCGATCCCGGCGTCTATGCCTATATCACCGCCAAGCACGCCCAGATCGGCCTGATGCGATGCCTCGCCAAGGAACTTGCGCCGCGCCGCATCCGGGTCAACACCATCCATCCCGGGCCGATTGACAACGGTTTTCAGCATGCGGTGGAAGGCGGGCTTGGTCAGGCCCTAGGCGTGGATGGTGCGGCCTTCTTCAACGGGATGATCCCGCTCGGCCGTCATGGCACGGCCGATGAGATTGCCCGCTCGGTGCTCTATCTGGCGTCCGACCAAAGCAGCTTCACCACCGGCACGACGCTGATGGTCGACGGCGGCATGAATATTTAGCCGGCTCCACCGGAACAGCTTGTCGATGTAGTCGCGGCCCAAACCAACCTTCTCGTAGTGGTCGCGGCAGAGCGCGATGTAATTGTGCACGTCGAAATAGCCATCCGGTTCGCCGTCCTCCTTGAGCCAGATCAGCGGCCCCTTGACTTGGAAGAACACCTTCATCGGGTCTTTGTGCTCATAAGCGACCAGCGTGTGACCCTCGCCCGGGGTCTCATAGACGAAATCGCCGGCGGTCGCTGTCCAGTCGTGCTCGAGATAGCCCCATTTGCCGGAGATCGTGTAGGCGAAAACCTCGTGCGGGTGATAATGCCGGTTCACCAACCCCGCGCCCTTGGCCATGAGTATGTCGCACCATTTGTTCTGTGACGGCGAGATCCACAGCGGCCGGGAGGACACGGTCGGTGAAGGGTACATAGTAGCGCTCGTCGTCCGTCGCTGCGTTTTCGGTGTAGACCTCCGGCAGCGCGTCCGGCTGGAACACCTTGGTGATTGGCTTCAGGTCTTTCCAGAATTCGGAGCGGGCGAGTTCGGGCATGTGGGTTCCTCCTCAGGTTCATGCAAAAGCGTTCACGGCCTCACATGGACGTCCAGCAAGGCGAGCGTCCTATGCGTTTCGATGTGACGGATCGCATCCGACAGCGCTTCCTCCAGCACAGCGCCGTCGGTCACCGTTCGCGCCCAGGCGCGGCTTGCGGCGGCGACCTTGGTGAAATCCGGTATGGGCGAAAGCCCGGTCAACGGCATGCGGTTGGTGCGCGCGGCATGGCCGTCGGGATAGATGCCGAGCACCGACTGGCGCACCGCTCCCCATTCGGCGTTGTTGACGATGATCACCAGCAGCGGCAGTTCCAGCGCCTCGGCGATCTGGTGGCAGGCGACCGGGTTGGAAAAGATGTAGGAGCCATCACCCATCGTCGCGATGACAAGGCGCTCGCGGTCGGCAAGCTGCATGCCGAGCCCAGCGGGAAACGACCAGCCGAGCCCGCCCGAATGCGGCTCCTGATACCAGGCGCGGCGATGCTTGAGCGTCATTGGCCCCATCGGGCAGCCGAGTTCGGAAAGCACTGTCGCCTCTCGTCCTTCGATTGCGCGCGATAGGCAGAGGCTGACCCAATCCTTGCTCATCGGCGCGCCGTTGCCGCGCTCGGCCGTCGCTATTGCAGCGGCACGTGTGTGGGCATTTGCGCCTGCAATCAGATCGCGGCGGGCGGCGATTGCCTCGGCGCGCAACGGCTCCATCGCCACGCGCAGGGCCTGGATGCCTTCGCTAACGTCACAGGCAAGGCTGATGTCGGAGCGAAAGCTACGGACGGGAAAGCGGCTGTAGAGCGGGTCCTGGCCGAGATGGATGATACGGCAATCGTCCCTTGGTCGATGGATGTCAGGCGACCATGGCGCCAGCGCATCGATAACCAGGATCGCGTCGGCCTGTTCGAGAAGCGGCTTGGGGTCGGGACCGGCAGTCATTGGGTGGTCGGTCGGTATGGCAAGCTGCACCGCCCAGTATTGGCAAACGGGAATAGCCCATTCTTGCGCCAGCGCGCTTAGCGCCTCGAAGCCGGCGTCATCGCCAGCGCCGCGCTGCGCGAAGATGACCGGGTGTCGCGCCGCAGCCAGAATGGCTGCCGCTGCCTCAATGTCGGCGGGGCGGGCGCCTGCTCGCGCCGGCGCCATCGTTGCCGGTTTGTCCAGCCCTTCCGTCGGGCAGGTCTCGCACAGCACCTCGCGCGGCAGGCTGACATAGACCGGCCCGCGCGGCTCCGAACTGGCGATGGCATAGGCGCGGTCGACAATCTCGGGCACCTGTTCGGGAAAGCGCAGCTCATAGTCCCATTTGCAGGCCTCGCGGACCAGTGCCGCCTGGTCCCGCATTTCTTGGCCCCAGCCGATCGGCACGGTCCGGGATCCAAGATGACCCTTCTCAGTGGTCGGCGTGCGGCCGGAAAACAGCAGCATTGGAATATGCTCGGTGGCGGCGTTGATCGCGCCGATGGCGCAATTCGCCAGACCGACATTTGTATGCGCCATCACAGCCTGCGGCCGGCCCGTCGCCAAATAATAGCCATGCGCCATTCCCATCGCCGCAGATTCATGCGGCATGACCAGCGCCTGCGGTAGCGGAATGCCGCGTGCCTCCGCCTCGGCCAGACCCTCGATAATCGGCGGAAAATCCGTGCCCGAATTGGCGAAGATGTAGTCCACGCCGACCGCTTTCAGCCGCGCCAGCAAGGCTCCGCCGGCTGTCATCGTTCCGGTCTTGACTGTTTCGCGCTTGTTCATCGGCTTTGCTGGACGGTTTGCATCGACAGCCTCGATATATATTGCTATATTTGAAATATCTATTCCGAATAAAGTTTGGCAATGTCCGGGCAGACGGTCAAGCTTTTCCACCTATGCGAGGCTCAAGCTATGGTCACCCAGATCAACGGCTCCGTGGTCAAGGCCTTCGACATCCTGAAACTCTTCGACGAAGACCGGAATGAGGTCACCACGACGGATGTGGCGACCGAGCTCGATCTGAACTTCGTCACCGCGCATCGCTTCCTGCGGACGCTGGAACATGTCGGCGCACTGGTTGCCGTGGCGAAGGGCCGTTACCGGCTGAGCTACGTGTTCGTCGATCTTGGCGATCGGGTCACCGGCGGCGACCTGCTTGGGCAGACCTTGCAGCCGCTTCTCAATGCCATCACCGCCGACCTCCAGGAAGCCGCGATGGCGACGGTCTTCCAGTCGGACATGGTCGTATGTATCGCCCGCGCGGTCTCTCGCCGGCAATTGTCGGTGGATATTCGCGTAGGCAGCAGGCTCGAAGCCTATTGCACTGCCCATGGCAAGACCTGGCTCGCATTCATGTCCGAGCGCCAGCGTGCGCATTATCTTGATACGGTGGAACGTCTCCGTTTCACGCGCAATACCGTTGTCGAGCGTGCCACGCTGGAGCGCCAGATCGCGGAAGTCCGCGAACTTGGCCATGCCTTTAATGACAGTGAGCGCGAAGATGGTATCCGCGCCGTCGCAGTGCCTATTCTGGCGCGGGGTGGCCGCATGATCGCAGGGCTGTCGGTTTTCGGCCCGGCGTCGCGCATGACCGACGAAATCACGCAGTTGGCGCTTGCGCGGCTTCAGCATGCGGCGAGGGATGCCGGCGGCCTGCTTTACGGCCAGATTGCAGCCCCGTCGGCTTAAGCCGACCTCACGCCCGCCAGATCGGCGGTCGATCATCGCGCGCCCGATCAGTGACCGAACTTCACGGAACTCCTGTTCTCTCGTATGGAACAATGCCGCCTGCAGCCGGGTTGTCCTTCGACATGAATGGAGAAAACCATGGCAGGACCGAAACGGCCAAACGACGACGAAGAATTGCCGAACCCGATGCCGGCACAGCCCCCGATAGAGGAGCCGGAGCCAGACAGGTTGCCCGACGAGGAGCCGCTACCGAATCCCGACGAGGTGAGGGTGCCACCGAGACAAGCAGCAACACCGCCGCGGCCAGTGCCTGACCCGATGCCCCCTACGCCACCGGGACCAATGCCCGATCCGGGGCCAGATCCACAGCCAATACCGACAAGATGAGAGCGCCGATCACAGGTTGTTTTCTAGACTTGCCGGCACTCGGTGATAGACTTCGCGCAGAACATACGTGGAGTATCGCAAATGCAATGGCTTTCGATCTGCACAACGCTCGCAATTGGCTTCTTTGTTTCTGGCTGCCAATCGAGTTCTTCCGAGCAAACCGTCAGGCAATTTTGTGCGATTAAGGCGGTGGAATCTGGCGGATGCCGATCCGCACGCTCGATTGCTCCGCTCGAGCCTCTGGTGAGATAGCTAGAGCATCATCAATCCCCGGCTCGTGCGCAGCCAGTAGTTCGGCGGCATGATCTGGGGCATCTCCTTCGCGTTGCGCGTAGGTGATCTGAGACGTAGAACGATCATTCAGGGTCGAGTTCGAAGATAACGAAGCCTTTCCCGCGCTCCACTTCCTTGAAGCCGAGAATGCGGAACCACTTCGCGACTTCCGGCCGGTGCGACCAGCTGTAGGAATGGATTGGAAGGTTCCCGCAGAGAGCCTGGATGCGCCTGATGTGTTTCTTGCAGAAGCGGACTGAAGACCGGGAAAAGAAGCTCTCATGGGCTGCAAAAGCCGTTTGAGCTGCGTGATTGATCTCCCGCCATGCGATTATTGCGACTGGTTTCCCGTCCTCGATCAAGGTATGGCCGCGGCCCTCTCTCAGGGCCATCATGAATTCGTCCTTCACCTCGTCGATATTCAGGCCGGCCGTCGCATACTGGTCAGCCATTCGATTGGCCAGGTCTCGAAAGATCGCGGTAAGGTCGGCGGTAGTGGCTGTTCGATAATCCATGCTTCACTCCGTGAGGGCGGCAAGGTAACCGCCGAAACGCCGTCATGCAAATTCACGACGCTGCAACCGCCGCGGGGCCCGGCGATATCTGCGGCGGCACTCACTGCGGAGAGGAAAGCGTGCGCCACCGCTGAATTGTAGTGAGCACGTATTAAAATCATATGACAAGTATTTGAAAACATTACGGATTGTTAATGCTGGTGTTCATATCCGGTTCACCCTTCGACACGTAGAAGTCAGGCGTGAATGAGAAGGACCCTCCCAATGAAACGAATTGTTCTCGCAGCAGTGGCACTTTCCATGCTTGCAGTTCCGATGGCTCAAGCACAGCAGTACCATCGGCCTCCGCAGGGCATGCAGCAGCAAAGCGGACCGTCGCATTTCAACAAGAAGCATGAGGCGCGCAGGCCGTTCGCGAAGGACCATCGGTGGTCGAAAGGCAGCCGAATGAGCGACTGGAAGCGAAAGCAGCATGTTCGCGATTATCACCGCTACGGACTGAAGCGTCCTGGCAGGGGTCAGCAGTGGGTGAAGGTCGACAACGACTATCTGCTGATCTCAATGGCGACCGGTATCATCGCAGGCATCGCCGCCGGCCGCTAACACCGGACGGCAGGTCAATCGAGCAAAGGGCGGTTCTGAGGAGCCGCCTTTTTCATGGAGTGGCTTTATCGGCGAATTACCGGCGATGGAGTGGCCGTCCTGGCCAGCAACTCGTGAAGCCGGATTGCGATCACCAGAAACGGAAGTGCTGCCAGCCAGCTCAACTCGGCGATTAGAGAGGTTTTGTCCACGGACTTCCTCCTGAAGGTTTCAGCTCACTTGGTCAGGGCGCAGCATCTCACGATATTAGTACCTGCTTCTGGACGCGGAAACTCCCAGATGGGTGGACTCTATCTTTGCCGAATTGTGCTCGTGACGATCGGGTCCGGTTTGCCGGCAAATCGCTCTTGGCTGGTAGACAGCCCCACCAGAACGCCCAGCGCGATCGCGATGGGAGCGAACAAAATTGCGACGTGAACCAGACATAGTATCGTCGCGCGCCAGTCAGAGGCTGTTTTCTGCTCGTCATCCATGAACGAGATATGAAGGCCAAGAGTCAATCGAAGGTTAAAGTGCGGTCCTGTGCCGCGACCTTGGCACTCAACCTTTGTTACAGCCTGCAATGCAAGGCCGCGAAATTCGATTGCTTCTATCCGGTCAAATAGCGGCGCTCGCGTGTCGAGCACGGGCGCCGCCATTTGCCGTCAGGTCGCTTCCAGTACCATGTTGAGCGGGGTCTGGGCCGCCCGCCGGACATGCGTGAAGCCACCGGAACGGATCACCTCGGCCAGCCGTTTTTCGCCCGCTTGCGCGCCAAGCGCGAGCCCCGTCTCCTGTGCCAGCGAGGTGGGAACACAGATCATCGTGGATGCCGAGTAATAGAGCCTTCCAACCGGATTGATGTTGTCTTCCAGTGTATCGCCGGCCATGGGCTCGACCACCATCCACGTGCCGCCCTGTTTCAACGCCTTTCTGATGTGCGCTGCCGCGGTCTTGGGATCGCCCATGTCGTGCAGGCAGTCGAAGCAGGTGATCAGATCGAAGTCACGCCCTGCGAAGTCCTGCGCCCGGCCAACCTCGAAGTGCAGGTTCGTCATGCCGTGCGCTCGGGCGTGCGCGGTCGCGGCGGCAATAGACGCCGGATGGAAGTCGTAGCCGGTAAACCGGGAATTTGGGAACGCCTGCGCCATCAGGACCGTCGACAGTCCGTGGCCACACCCTACGTCGGCCACCGTGGCACCGGCCTTCAACTTGTCGATCACTCCATCGAGCGCCGGCAGCCATTCCTGCACCAGGGCATTCACGTAGCCGGGCCGGAACAGCCGCGCCACGGCGCAGAACATGCAGCCGGCCTGATCACCCCAGGCAATACCGCGGCCGGTCTTGAAGGCCGCCTGCACCTTCCGCTGGTTCTCGACCATCGCAGCAGCGGTATCGAAGGCGCCGATAAGATTGACCGGGCTGTCGGGCTCTGCAAACACGAACGACTGCTCGGGCGTCAGCGAGAACCGTCCGTTCTCGTAATGCACATAGCCCGAGGCCGCCTGCGCTGCCAGCCACTCGCGCACGTAGCGGGCCGCACATCCCGCGGCATCTGCAAGCTCGTCAGCATTGGCCGGACCGATCTCCTTGAGGGTCTTGTACAGGTCGAGCGCGTCTCCGATTCTCACCAGCGGCACGCTGACCGCGCCGCCAAGGTCGCCAAGGACGCGGCCCACGAGTTCATTGAGGGTGGTTTCGTTGAGTTGTGTCATGGTTCCTCCTTCGGACGGCATGTTGCCATTCCGTCGACACAAGGATGAGACCAGTCGTGCCGATGGACATGAGGCGACCGTCCCGCCCAGGCAAGGAAATCAGGCCTTATCAGGGGCAGATGTCCCGATCAGCGCTGGCAGGGGCGGTAAACCGCCCGTCGCGACGTGTGTGGCTACTTGGAAAGCGTCATGACGATCGCTTGCGAGCGGCTGTGCACGCCAAGTTTGCTGAAGATCACCGACAACTGGTTGCGCACGGTCTTCACGCTCTTGCCGAGACGTTCTGCGATCGCACGGTTGTCGAGCCCCTCTGCAACAAGGTCCAGAAGTGCCGCTTCGGCGGGAGTGAGACCAGCCTCGCGGATTGCGCGCGGCTGCCTGGGCTGATCCTGGCCGAGGAAGGCCGCGAGTTCGGTTTGGAACACAGCCCAGGCCGGCTCGTCCGGCAAGAGCACATGGTTCTTGCTCTCAAGCGGCACGAAACGTGCGCCCGGGATCGCGGCAGCCAGCTTGCAACCTTCGTCGAACGGCACGCGCATGTCGCCGCGGCTATGCGCGATCAATGTCGGGACGCGTATCTTCTTCGCAAGGTCGAGCACGTCGATCCCCTGCATCTGCGAAAGCAGTTGCGCGGCGACATCGGCCGTTGCCGTTACACGCTCGAGATCGCCCCACCAGCGATGCTGTTCGGGCGTCCCGTCAGGTATGAAGAGGTTGGTGAAGAACTGGCAGAACGCTGGACTGTCGCGCCCCCAGCCGATGCGAATGAAGTTGACAAGCGTCTCGGCCTCCAGCCGCTCGGCTTCCGTCTGCGCGCGAACCCGCCCGCCCTGACCGTAGGCGTTCAGCAGCACCAGATGCGACACGCGCTCGGGATGCCTGAGTGCATATGCGATGCCGAGGGCGCCGCCCTGCGAAAGACCGAGGAGGACAAAACGTGGCTCTTCGATCGACGCCGCGACGCAGTCCAGGTCCGCATGCCAGGCCGCAAGCGTCAGATCGGCGACATGCCTGTCCGACAGGCCGCAGCCGCGTGGATCGTAACGCACAAACCGGTTGCGGGCCGAAAGCGCCTGAAGCCATGGCCGCCACACCGGGCTTTCAAGGTCGTAATCGACATGGCTCAGCCAGTGCGCCGCCCGCAGGATCACCGGTCCCTCTCCGCACGATGCGACGGCAATCCGAGTGCCGTCGACGGAGGTGCAGAACCGTATGCTCTGGCTGAGTTTCATCCTCCAAGGATACCGTAGCGGAAAGTCGCGCAACAGGCCCGATCTCATAGCCTGATCGATCAGCCGTCTACGCCGAAAGGGTGGCGGGGCTTTTTGCGCAAGGGTCAGCGCCGGCGGGTGGTTGCCGTGGCAGTTAAACGCAGCGGCCGCCATCGACGTTAATGACCGCACCCGTGACGAGCCTGGCGAGGTCCGATGCCAGGTAGAGTGCCGCACCAGCCACATCGTTCGGCCGGATGATCTCGCCCATCGGGATCTGGTTGGCGAAGCTGCCGACGACCTCATGCACCTGCTGCCCATGGGTGAAACCCGAAAGCATCGGCGTTTCGGTGGCGCCGGGATTGATGCCGTTCACACGGATGCCGTCCTTGGCCAGTTCGAGCGCAAGCGACTGGGTGGTCGCGATGGCTGCGGCCTTCGAGGCGCTGTAGGCCGCGAGGCCAGCCTTCGGCCGCACGCCGACGACCGAGCAGATGTTGACGATCGCCGCGTTTCCGCCCGTCTTGAGCAAGGGCAGGAAATGTTTCGTGGTGAGGAAAAGCGAACGCACATTGACGTTCATGATGCGATCCCAGCCGTCGACCGTCATCGTGTCGATCGGGGTCGCTGACTGCGGAACGCCGGCGCAATTGACCAGCAGGTCGAGCTTCTTTTCCACGCGCGCAATGCGCTCGGCCAGCACCGCCACGCTTGCTTCATCAGAGACGTCGCAGCGCCAGCCCGGACCCACTCCGCAATCGGCGGGCGCTTCGCGCTCGGGCAGGGAGAGATCAGCAATGATGACCTTCGCGCCGCTTGCCGCAAACAGCGACCCGATGGCCTGGCCGATGCCGGAGACTCCGCCGGTGACCAGGGCAGTCTTGCCGGCGAGAAGGGATGGAGTCAGGTTGGTCGGAAAATCAGGCAGAGCCATCGTCACACCTTGTGAAAATTCATCGCATGGATCTCGGTGAATTCGGCCAGGCCGAGTTCCGAGTTCTCGGTACCGATGCCGCTCTGCTTGATGCCGCCGAACGGCATATGCCGACGACCGAGGCGTGATTGAGCGTTCTTGTTGATGAAGGTCATGCCGGCCTCAAGCCGCCGCCCAAAAGCGACGCCGCGCTCGAAATTCGATGTCCACACCGAAGAACCGAGGCCGTAGTCGGTGCCATTGGCCAGTTCCACCACGGCGTCCTCGTCCGTGTAGCGCATAACCGGCAGGACAGGTCCGAACTGCTCGCAGGTAACGATGTCGAAATCGGGGCCGGGGTCCTTGACCAGCACCGGACGCAAATAGTTGCCTTCGTCCCAGGTCTCACGAGAGACGGGCGTGCCAAGCTCGATCAGTTCGCCGCCCGCGTCCCGCGTCTTTTGGATGAGGCCCTTGAGGTAGCTCAGTTGAGCCCCATTGTTGATCGGGCCGAAGGTCGTCTCGGGATGCAACGGGTGACCGATGCGCACCTTGTCGAGATGAGCGGCGAGCTTGTCGAAGAACGCGTCATAGATCGAAGCCGGCACATAAAGCCGCTTGATCGCGAAGCAGAACTGGCCCGACCGGTGGAATGCGCCGGCGGCGAGCGTCGGGATCTGTCCGTCCAGGTCGAAATCGTCGAGCACGATTGCCGCGTCGTTGCCGCCCAGTTCGAACTGCACGTTCTTCAGCGTCTCGGCCGCGGTCTTCATGATGGCCTTGGCAGCCACGCCGCCACCGGTGAAGGACACCAGGCGAACCTTTGGATGGGCGGCCAGTGCCGCACCCGTTTCCGCGCCACCATGCACCACGTTGATGACACCCTCGGGGAAGAGCGGTGCGAGCTTTTCCATCAGCAGCGCGATGCCCGCTGGCGCGGTCGGCGGCGTCTTGATGACCAGCGTGTCACCGGCAACCAATGCGGGCGCGAATTTGCGGATCAGCAGCACGATCGGCGCATTCCACGGCACGATCGCAGCCACCACGCCGATGGGCTTGTGCTCGATGCGCACGATCGAGGCTTCGTCCTCGATGATCCTGGGCTCGAGCGCGATCCTGGCGGCCTCGACATTGTCGCGGGATGCGAAAGCGGCGCCACGGAACTCCATCGCGATCTCTGCCGGCAGCATGCCGGTTTCGCGCACCACGACGCCAACGAGACCGTCGAGGCCTTTGTCGGCCTCGGACTCGATCAGGTCGGCGGCGCGCAGCACGGCTTCCGCGCGCTCTGCGACAGGAATGTTGGACCAAGGCTTGAGGGCGGCATGTGCGGCGTTCACCGCACGGTCGACCGCGCCTACGTCGGCAACGGCAACGGTTGCCACGATGTCGGCGGTGCGGCCCGGATCGCGGACATCGAAGCGCTCGGCACTGCCTTCCCATTTGCCGGCAATGAAGTTGTCTATGGTGAGGGGGGTCGTAGAGGTCATCTCAGAGTCCTCACTTGTGGTAGTTGAGGGCGTGGTATTCGACATATTCGCGAAGCCCGATGGGCGAGCTTTCGCGTCCGATGCCACTCTGCTTCACGCCGCCGAAGGGGATGTTCTTCTGGCCGAGCCGCGATGTCCCGACATTGTTGATGAAGGTCATGCCGGCTTCGATGCGGCGTGCGATTTTCAGCGCTTCATCGAAATTGCTGGTCCACAGGCTGGAGCCGAGACCCAGTTCGCCTGCGTTCACGCTTTCGATGACCTCGTCGAGGGAATCGTATTTCACCACTGGCAGGATCGGACCGAACTGCTCGATCTGAACCAGTTCCGCATCCATGGCGATGTCGGAGACGATCACTGGTCGCATGTAATAGCCGTTGTCCCAGCCATCTGGCTCGGCAACGGTGCCGAGTTCCCGAACCGTTGCGCCGCTGGCGCGCGTGCGTTCGAGCAGGCCCTTGAGGAATTCGAACTGGCCGCGATTGTTGATCGGGCCGAAGGTCACGCCCTTGTCGAGCGGATGGCCAATACGGAACTTGTCAGCTTCGGCCTCAAGGCGCGCGACGACATCGGCATAGGCCTCCGAAGGAACGTAGACGCGCTTCACTGCGAAGCAGAACTGTCCCGAACGACGGAATGCCCCGCCGAGGATCTTTGGAATGGCGTCGTCGAAATTTGCGTCCGGCAGCAGGATGGACGGATCGTTGCCTCCCAGCTCGAACTGCACGCCCTTGAGGCCATCGGCAGCCGCTTTCATGATCTGCCGTGCGACCGTTCCACCTCCGGTGAAGGAAACCTTGCGCACCAGCGGATGGACCGATAACGCGTGCCCGACATCGCCGCCGCCATGCACGACGTTGATCACGCCGGCAGGGAAGAGCGCGGCCATTTTCTTGAGCAGCAGGGTCAGGCCGATGGGAGCCGTCGGCGCGGGCTTGACCACGACCGTGTTGCCGCAGACCAGTGCCGGCGCAACCTTGCGCATGGTCAGGATGATCGGTGCATTCCAGGGAACGATGTCGGCGATCACGCCGATGGGACGCTTCTCGACGCTGACCCAGCTTTCGGCGTCCGACACTTCCATCGGCTTGAGAAATTCTTCACCCGCCTCGGCATTGTCGCGCACGATATTCGCCGCCATGCCGATCTCGGCCTTGTTGGTGCCGACCAGCATGCCGGACTCGCGCGCCATGATCTCGACGACCGCGTTAGCCTCTACCTCAAGCAGGTCGGCGGCGGCGCGCAGAAGTGCGGCGCGTTCCTCATAGCTCGTCTTCTTCCAGCTCTGGAAGGCCTCGTGCGCGGCGCGAACGGCTGCGTCGACGGTCGCCGCATCCCCCTGCGCGATCAGGCCGACGATATCGGTGAGCCGTCCCGGGTCGCGCAGTTCGGCATAGGAGGACGAGGTCACATCCTTGTTGCCGATCAGGTGGTCGAGGGTGATTGGGGAGGAAGTCTGCATGGTCGTCTCGTCCTTCGCCATCAGTCGATGGTGCGTTCGATTTCGTAGGTCGGGAGCGGGGAGAGGTCGGAAATCCTCTGCCGCAGTTCCGGGGTCATGGCAAAATTCACCGCCTCGACATAGTTGCCGACCTGCTCGACGCTTTCGGCGCCGATAATGGGAACGGTGACGGCCGGGTGCGAGGCAGCCCAGGCGACCGCCAGCATGGCGGGATCGACCCCCACCTCATCCGCGATCGCGCAGAATTCGGCGGCGATCTCGAAATTGCGCTGGTCCTCGTAGCGCTTGAGATAGCGGGCTTCGGCAAGCCGGCCGCTGCGCTGGCCGGATGTATTGGCGTTCGCGCGGGTCAGAAGGCCGGAGGCGAGGGGCGAGAACACCATGACGGAGAGGCCCATGACCTGGGCGAGCGGAAACAGCTCGAACTCGGCCTGGCGCTTCACCAGATTGTACATCGGCTGCACGACGTCGAACCGCGCCAGCGCCTCGCGCCGGGAGATGCCGATGGCGTCGGCTATGCGCCAGGCGGCCCAATTGGAAACGCCGGCATAAATGATCTTGCCCTGGCGCTGCAGGTCGTCGAAGGCGCGCAGGGTCTCTTCGGGCGGTGTGTAAGGGTCATAGTGATGAGCGAAATAGACGTCGATGCGGTCGGTCTTCAGGCGGCGCAGGCTGTTTTCGACCTCCTGCATGATGTGACGCCGCGACAGGCCGGACCCGTTGGTGTCCTGCGACATTGGCCGGCAGACCTTGGTGGTGATGACCACGCGGTCGCGATCGGAGCCTAGCAGGTCGCCGAGAATGGCTTCTGCCTTGCCGCCTCCGGCATAGGAATTAGCGCAATCGAAGAAGTTGATGCCGAGTTCCCGGCAGTGGTCGTACATCGCCCTGGCTGTGGATGCGTCGCTGTAGGAGCCGAACGACATCGTGCCGAAGCAGATGTTCGAGACGCGCGTACCGGTGCGGCCCAACTGAACGTATTGCAAGCTCTTCTCCTCCCGCCGGCCATACGCAGGCGACGACGGCATCGCATGCGAAACCCTATAAGTCAATAATATATGTTTTTATACTTTACATCACCGAAGCTTGAAATCGATGCGCACCCGGTCGCCTCGATAGGTGCCGTCGGCGACGAGCACCAGCTCCCCGTTGCTGTCCACTGCACAGCGCTCCACCCGTGCCACCGGGTTGCTGATGGGGATGTCGAGCTTCTCGGAGATATAGAGATCCGCACTGTCGATGGTGAGCGTCTGGGTTGCGTCGGTGATGACCAGCCCGGGCACATCGGCAACGAGCCTTAGGGCTGTCTTGATGCTGTAGTCGTCTTCGGGAATCTGGGATGCAATGCGCTCGGCGACATAGACATCGGCGAGCAGGAAGGCCTCGCCGTCGCGCGTGTGGCGACGCTGGAGATGCCGGTAGGCAGGCGCCGGCTTGCCGATCTTGAAACTGCGCGCCGGCAGCGAAACGTCGCGCTCGTCGGACAGCACTTCGATCCGGGCGTTTTCGCGCGCAAGCAGCATGCCGCTCCAGTCGGTCTGGACCTGGCACCACATGTCGTTGACGGGGCGCTGCTTCACGAACGTGCCCTTGGCACGATATCGCTCGATCATCCCGTCAGCTTCGAGGATATTGAGCGCATGGCGGATCGTCATGGCGGCAACGCCGCACTCCTTTGCCAGCATCTCGACGGTTGGAATTTGCCCGCCAACCGCCCACTCACCCGTTTCGATACGCCGCTTGAACAGGGAAGCGAGCTGGATATACCGCGAAATCGCACTCTTTTTCAGCGCTTCAGCTGTGTTCCCCTGGGTCGAAACGGACAAAGATGCTCTCCTTCGCTGGGCGATCTGGCCCGAGTGAAAATGCTATATGCTAGCATATGTCTGTTTTTGTCCGCGTTTCCAAGTGCTCAGCCTCATGCATCCACGAGTTGTGGGATCGGGCTTAGGCCGTCGGGCGGGGTGCCTCCGCCAAGCAGGTCAGGCCGTATCGACGCGGGAAGAGGGATGCGGTGCACGTTGAGCGTCAGCGCCACCATGCAATAGTAGCCCACCAATGCGGTAAGCTCGACCGTGCCGGCCTCGTCCCAACGCGCCAGAACCGCCTCATAGACTCGGTCGGAGACGGTGCCTGTCGTGAGCATGTCCGCGGCGAAGCGATAGACTTCGCGGTCTTCTTCCTTGATCAGGCGCGGAGCCTTGCCGTCGCGTATGGCGTCGATGATGTCGGCTTCCAGTCCGGCCGCCTCTGCCGCACGGCGATGGATCGTCCATTCGAGTTCGCTGTTCCAGACGCGTGCAGTGACCAGCACCGCCAATTCGGAGAGGCGAGGCGGGAGGCGCGTGCAATAGCGTAGTGTTTCGCCCAGCTTGCTCCACCGTTCGGCAAGCTCCGGATTGTGGAGTGCCGCGCGCAAGGGCCCCACGAGTTCGCCGCGGCGTCCGGTTACGATGCCGTCGAAGACGCGGCGCTGCTCCGGTGTCATGCCGTCGGTGTCGGGAAGGGAAATCCGTGCGCCCGATGTGTTCTGGGTATGCTGGGACATCAGGTCGTTGCTCCGTCGGTCAGGCCCAAAGAGGCAAGGATTTCGTCGGTATGCTGCCCCAGAAGCGGGGGCGGCAGATCGAAGGAAAGGGGTGCTTCGGTGAAGCGCATCGGGCTCACCACCTGCTTGACGGAGCCCGCCAGCGGGTGGGGCAATTCCCTCAGCATTTCGCGGTGCTGCACCTGGGGCTCGTCGAAAACCATCGGGATGGTGTTGATGGGGCCACAAGGAACCTTCGCCGCGCCAAGCTCGGCCAGCCAGTGTTGCAGGGGTTTCTGCGCGAAGCGCTCGCAGATCATCGGATGCAAGGTCGACAGGTTGGTCACGCGGGCGGCGTTAGTCGAGAAGCGTTCGTCGTCGGCCCATTCAGGTGCGCCAAGGACGGTGGCGAAGCGGCGGAACTGTTCGTCATTGCCGACCGCAAGCACGATGTGGCCGTCGGCCACCGCAAAGACGTCCTGCGGCTGGATGTTGGGGTGACGGTTTCCGCCGCGCTTTGGCGTCTTGCCCGAAACCAGGAAGTTCATCGCCTGGTTGGCCAGCATCGCCACCGAGACGTCCAGCATGGAAACGTCGATATAGTCACCTTTGCCGGTCTGGTCGCGATTGGCGAGTGCCGCCAGGACGGCGATCGTCGTGTACATGCCGGTCATGATGTCGATGATCGGGATGCCGACCTTCTGTGGGCCGCCGCCCGGCAGGTCGTCGCGCTCGCCGGTCACGCTCATCAACCCGCCCATGGCCTGGATCATGAAGTCGTAGGCTACGTCCTCACGCTTGGGTCCGGTCGTGCCGAAACCGGTGATGGAGGCATAGATGACGCGCGGGTTCTCTGCCTTGAGATGCTCGTGGCCCAGACCGTAGCGGTCGAGCGTGCCCGACTTGAAATTCTCCAGGACGATGTCGGAGGTCTTGGCGATTTCGCGGATGACCGCCTGACCCCGTTCGGTCGAGATATCCACTTCGACCGAGCGCTTGCCGCGATTGACGGACAGGTAATAGCCCGACTCCTTCGTCGGCTTTCCATCGCTGCCGGTCAGATAGGGCGGGCCCCATTTGCGGGTGTCGTCGCCCTCGCCGGTGCGTTCCACCTTGATGACGTCAGCACCCAGGTCGGCCAGGATCTGACCAGACCAGGGCCCTGCCATGATGCGGCTCAAATCGAGCACGCGGATGTGTGAAAGTGGTCCGGCCAAAGGTCAGTCCTCTCCGAAAGTAAGATTCATGATTGGGCCTTCGTCCGGCCCCTGGTCGTTGACGATGACGGTGGCGGCGACCGACGGGCGGTCGGCTTGCAACTCGCTCCACGCGGTGAGTTTGGGATGAGCGCGTCGCCACTCACTCTGCGAAAAGCGGAAGTCGAGCTGGCCGAGCGCGCAGAGGATGGCGATCTGGCCGATGCCGAATGGCGCGGAGGCGAGCTCGCCGGCTTCATCTTCGAGCCCGGCAAGCGCTGCCCGCACCTTGGCGCGATAGGATGCGATCACTTCTGCATCGCCGCCGTCGGCTCCCAGGCATTCGATACGCCAGAGCAGCAGGTTTTCGGTCAGACCGTCGCCCAGTGCCTGCCAGCGCAGTTGCCTGAGCCTCGGTTTGCCCGCGCGCGGGATCAGGCTTTCGCCATCGGCGGAAAGATTCGAGAGCCAATCACAGATGACCGCGGAATCGAAGATCGGCGGTAGGCCCGGCACCAGAAGCGTTGGAATCTTCCCGAGCGGATTTTCTTTCAGGATGACGGGATTTGGCTCGCCGCGCGGCACCGCGACAGCGCGCACCAGCTCGATCCTGTCCGCCAGCCCGAGTTCGTGGATGACGATCATGACCTTGCGGACGAAAGGTGATTTCGGCGACCAGAGAAGCTTCATGCGGGCGTCCTCATCGCAGCGCCGCTGCGAGCGCGGCGTTGAACTCCGCCGGCTTCTCGAAATTGGGCACGTGGCCGGCATCCGGTAGGGCTTCGAACGCAGCGTCTGCAATCTGCCCGGCTATTGCTTTCATCGTTGCCGGCATGGCGCCATCCTCGGCACCGGCAATCAGCCGAACGGGAATGTCGAGCTGCGGCAACACCGCAGACTGGTCGTACTCCCGCAGGGCGGAGGCGCAGGCCACAAAACCTTCGAGCTGGGTGGCGGCGATCATGTCCTGGAGCCGTTCAGCCTGCTGCGAGTCGTAACGCTTCGGCCGCAGCCAGCGCTTCATTGTCTGCTCGGCAAGTGCCGCCATGCCGTGCTCGCGCGCAAAGGCGATCCGCTCTTCCCAGAAAGCGAGTCCGGTGGCCGCGCTGCGGGCCTGGCCGTCGACGAGAACGAGGCGTTCGAAAAGCTCGGGGCGCGTACCGAAGGCGGCAAGCCCGGTCGGAACGCCCATGGAGAGTCCGACATAGGTGCAGCGCTCGATGCCGACGAAGTCGATCAGCGCCAGCAGATCCTCGGCCAGCGTCGGGATATCGAGAGCCGCCACCGGCACGCCGGATTGGCCATGCCCGCGCTGGTCGTAACGCAGGATGTTCCATGCGCTCGCAAGCGCCGCCACTTGTTCGTCCCAGATCGACAGGTCGGTCATCAGCGAGTTGCCGAACACGAGCCAGGGCGCCGCCGGATCGGCCTTGTCGATCCGGTAGTTCAGCGCCACGCCGTCGCGGACGAAGGTGCCTTCCATGATCAGCGGCCCACCCATACTGGCGGACGCTTCTCGACCACGGCGCGCGTGGCTTCGCGCGCGTCTTCGGTCGCCATCAATGTGGTGGAATAGCTCTGTTCGAGCTGATAGCCGTCCTCGGTCTGCATGAATTCGACCTTGTTGAGGGCTTCTTTCGCCATGCGCAGGCCGATCGGCGCCTTGGCGGCGATGACCTCGGCGAGTGAGCGAGCGGACTTGGCGAGGTCTTCGAAGGGCACGACCTTCTGGATGAAACCGCACTGAAGCGCTTCGGCGGCGCTGATCGGCTGACCGGTGAAATACATCTGACGCAGCAGGCCTTGCGGCAGGTGGCGCATCATGTGTGCAGCACCGCCGCAGCGACCGACATTGATCTCGGGCATGCCGAACCGTGCGTTTTCCGATGCGATGCGGATATCGCAGACCGAGGCCAGCACCGTTCCTGCACCGAGCGCCGGGCCGTTGATGGCGCCGATGACGGGGACGGCGGCATGGCGCACGGCGGCGAAGCAACGGCGCACGATCCTTGCCCGGGCGGGGTCCTGGTCCAGTGTAGCCGCGAGGAATTCGTTGAGGTCCAGCCCGGCGCAAAACGCCTTGCTGCCCGTGGCGGTGAAGATGATGCAGTTGATGTCGGCCCAGTCCTTCGCCGCCTCGAAGGTGTCGGCAATCTCGGCATAGTCGGCGATCGAAATCGCGTTGACCGGCGGACAATCGATGGAGATCGTCGCGATCATGTCGGCCTTTTCGATGATGATTGCCATGGCTGCGTTCCTCGTTTCGGCGTGCGTTGTTATTGCTTGAGAGCGGAGATCAGGGCGTCGACGTCTCCGGCGCGGAATAGCGGGCCTTCGGCGGCAGCGACCTGCGCCAGAACGCTCTTGAGATCGTCATCGGGAAGATTCGCGGACCACCAGACCGGTCCGCCGGTCCAGCGCGGGAAGCCGTAGCCGTGCACCATGGCAACATCGATGTCGGATGGCTTGCGGGCCACGCCTTCCGCGAACAGGAGGGCTACTTCGTTGACCATGGCGCCCAGACAGCGTGCGCAAATCTCTTCATCGCCGATGGTTCGTGGTGTGATGCCTGCCGCCTGCCGCGATGCTGCGATGAAGGCTCCCACAGCGGGATCGGCCTGAGCCTTCCCCGAGGAATAGTCGTAATAGCCGGCCCCTGTCTTGCGTCCGAGCCGTCCTGCCTCGCAGAGGCGGTCGGGAATGTCGACATAGCGTGCCGAGGGATCACGCGTTGCGGCCTGCGCCTTGCGCATACGCCATGCAATATCGAGTGCTGAAAGGTCGGCAACCGCAAACGGTCCCATGGCCATGCCAAAACCGGTCATCGCGCGGTCGACGGCTTCGGGCGTCGCGCCGTCCTGAATCAGGAACTCCGCGTGACGGCGGTAGGCGGCGTAGATGCGGTTGCCGATGAAGCCGTAGGCGTTCTTGGCCACCACCGGCTGCTTGCCGAGCCGCTTTGCCACCGAAAGGGCTGTCGCCAATGTCTCATCACTGGTTGCCGAGGCGCGCACGATCTCCAGAAGCTTCATCACATGGGCGGGCGAGAAAAAGTGCAGTCCGAGCAACCGCTTGAGCTGCGGGAAACCTTCGGCCATCGCGTCGATATCGAGATAGGAGGTGTTGGTCGCAACGATGGTTTCGCGGCTGACGATGGAGCCGAGGCGCGCGAGCAGATCGCGTTTGACGGCCATGTCTTCGAATACCGCCTCGATGACCAGATCGGCGTCCTTGGCCGCATCGAGAGCGGCGATTGCTGTCAAGGCGTGCGCCTGCGCCTGCCTGGCGGCTTCGGAGATGCGGCCGCGCTTGAAATCCTGTTCGCGCAAGCCGGCGATGCGCGCTTCTCCGGCTGTCAGCGACGGTTCATCCCTTTCGATCAGGATCACATGGTAGCCGGAAGACAAAAACGCATGCGCGATGCCGGCACCCATCGTGCCTGCGCCGATCACCGCGATACGCGAAATTTTCGAGCCGCTCGCCGCGGCAGTGTCCAGCCGCGCCGCGTCGCGCTCGGCAAAGAAGAGATGGCGATAGGCGAAGGCCTCGGGCGAGATGCGGATCGCCTGGAAGACGGCGCGTTCCTCGGCCAGCGCTTCGCGGAAAGGCTTTTCGGAAGCGCTGAGGATTAATTGTGCCGCCTGCTGCGCGGCGGGTCGGCCTTTTGCGCGGGCAATGGCCTTGTCATACGCCGCTTTCGCTTCTGCGGGATCGAAAGCTGGAACCGGCATGTCGGCAATGCGGCGCTTGCCGGCTAGTCGGCGAAGCGCTGATATCGTGTCTTCCAGCAGATCGTCCGTGCTTACCACATCGATCATGCTGAGCGACTGCGCTTCCGGGGCGGAAATCCGCCGTGCGGAAAGGATGAGATCGATGGCTACCGGCACGCCCGTCAGGCGCGGCAGCCTTTGTGTACCGCCGGCGCCGGGAACGAGCCCGAGGCTGACTTCGGGAAGCCCCACCACCGCTTTCTCGTCGGCCACGCGCAGGTCGCACCCGAGCGCAAGTTCATAACCGCCGCCGAGGGCCGCGCCGCGAATGGCTGCGGCGACAGGTATGGGCAGTGCTTCAATGGCGTCGATCACCGCCGGAAGTTGCGGATCGGCGAGCGGCTGGCCGAATTCGCGAATGTCCGACCCGCCGATAAAGGTCTTGCCGGCGCCGATGAGAATCACGCCTTTAATTTCGGGTTGGGTGGCAATCTCGGCCAGTGCGGCCACGAGGCCGGAGCGCACGGCATGCGAACCGGCATTGACCGGCGGGTTGTCTATGGTGACAACCGCTATATCCGCATGTCTGGCCCAACCGATCACGATAATTCTCTTGTTATGCTAAAAAGCTAGTTTTATATATTTTACTGATGTTCCGCCTGTCAATCGCTGGGCGGAATGGCTTTGCAGAGGAACAGCCATGACCGACGACGCCGACACCGACGACCTGCGAATCCTGCCGACCCGCGATGGGCAGGTCGGCTACAGGATCGGCGGTGAGGGGCCGCTGGTGCTGCTGATCGCATCCACTGGCCGCTGCTGCGCGGAACTGTGGCCATTGGCCAAAGCCCTGCAAGGGCATGGTTTCCGCGTCGCGCGCGTCGAACCGCGCGGCATTCTGCCGTCCCGCGGACCCATGCGGGACGTGAGCTTCCATGATTTCGCGACGGATTTCGTGACTGTGCTTTCCGCCGAACTCGGAGAGGGCGAACGCGCTATCGTGGCCGGCCATGCCTATGGCACCTGGGTTGCTCGCACGGTTGCTGCGGACCATCCGGATATCGTCGCCGGCGTCGTTCTGCTTGCGTCGGGCGCGAAGCAATGGCCGCAGCATCTGAGTGCGGCGATCACCGCCATCAATGCGGCGGAGACCTCGGATGCCGAGCGTCTCGCTGCCCTGCGTCTGGGCTTCTTCGCCGAAGGTAACGATGCCGGCGAATGGCTTAGCGGCTGGCATCCTGAAGTGGTGGCGAGCCAGCGTGCTGCGCGCGCGCTTACGCCGCAATCGGACTGGTGGGAAACCGGAACTGCGCCCATCCTGGATTTGATGGGCGGCGCTGACCCGTTCCGGCCGACTGGGAGCGAGGACGAACTCGTTCGCGAGTTCGCAGGCCGGGTGACGGCTGAAGCCATTCCCAATGCCAGCCATGCTATGCCGGCGGAAAAGCCACGCGAGGCCGCCGCGACAATCGCGCGCTGGTGGGGCGGTCTCAAGGCTGGGGGCTGACATCGCCGCCACGCCGTTCAGCTGACTTCCAGCCATGTCCGGCGCACCGCGTCGTCGGCCTGGAAGTCGGCAACGCTGCCGGAAAACACGATCTCGCCGCGCCCCATCACAAAGACACGGTCGGTCAGGCGCATGACCATTGCCAGTTTCTGCTCAAGCAGCAGCAGGGCCAGTCCGCGCCGCTTCATTTCGAGAATGACTTCGGCGAGCGCTTCCACCACTTTCGGAGCAAGACCTTCCGTCGGCTCGTCGATGAGCATCACGTCGGGATTGGTCAGCAAGGTGCGGAACAAGGTGAGCATCTGCTGCTCGCCGCCGGAAAGGAAGCCAGCCTTGATATGGCGCCGCTCGCGCAGGCGCGGAAAAACGTCGAGCAGTTCGTCCACGGTCCAGGCGGCGCGGCCAGCCTTTGCCGGCTGAATGCCGATCTTGAAATTTTCCTCGACGCTGAGGTTCTTGAACACCTGCCGGTCTTCCGGGACATAGCCGATGCCGGCGCGCGAAATCTCGTGCGCCGGCAGGCCTGCGAGTTCCTTGCCCTTCAGGGTTACCTGTCCTCTCATCGGCGGCAGCAAGCCCATCACAGCCTTGCAGGTGGAAGAGCGTCCCGAGCCGTTGCGACCGAGGATCGTGGCGATCGAACCGCCGGGAACGGAGAGCGTCACCCCGTTCAGAACCTTGATGTTGCCGTAGGCGGCGTGCAGATCCGTAACATTCAGCATCAGTGCTCTCCGTCACCGAGATAGGCTTCACGCACGCGAGCGTCGGAGCGGATTTCGGAAGGCGTGCCCGTGACCAGGATGCGGCCGTTGACCAGAACAGAAACCCGGTCGGCCAGGTTGAAGACGACATCCATGTCATGCTCGACCATCACCAGCGTGCGGCCTTCGGTAATCCTGCGGATGAAGGTGATGATGTGCGCGGTCTCCTCGCGGGACATGCCGGCGGTCGGCTCGTCGAGCAGGATCACCTCGGCACCGGTGCCGACGGTCATGCAGATTTCTACGGCCCGCTGCTCGGAATATGCCAGGTCGCCGGCGTTGGTTTCCGACTGCGGCGACAGATTGGCGCCGGCGATCAGCGCGTCCGTCTCGCGATCGATCTCGTCCCATACAGCTCCGCGGCGCAGGAAGCTCCAGCGCTTGCCGAAGCGGCCCATGACCGCGAGCCGTATGTTCTCGCGTACGGTCAGCTTGTCGAACACATGCGTGATCTGGAAGGAGCGGCCAAGGCCCGCACGGTTGAGCTTGTGCGGAACCAGCCCGGCAACAGAGGCGCCATTCAGCTGGATGCTGCCGGAGGTTGGTGCGAAAGCTCCCGAGATCAGGTTGAACAGGGTCGATTTGCCCGCGCCGTTCGGACCGATCAGCGCATGCCGCTCGCCCTTGGCGATGTCGAGGTCGATCGCCTCAAGCACGCGGACCATGGCGAAGCTTTTCTGGACGGACGAAAGGCTGAGAGTGGTCGCGCTCATTTTCCTGCCTCGGCTTTTGTAGTGACGAGATCGAGAAGCCGCGGGCGTCTAAGATGCGGTTGGGCAACAACGATCGCGATGCCTGCGCCGAGAGACAGGAGGCCTATGAGCCAGGGCAGCGGCGAAAGCGGATTGAAATCGTAACCAAGCAGCCTGACCGGCGGCCATACGCCCTTCGCAGACGCGATGCTGGCGCGATACTGCTCCGAGCAGATCGTTCCCGTGATCTCGATCAGGAATATCAGGCCGAGGAAGGTGAGGGCGAAAGCAACGATTCCTATCAGGTCGCCTGTGCCGAAAGCTGCCTTCTCGCCAGCCTTCACCGCGCGCGCGCGCTGTGCGATCGCGCCGCCGATTCCCTGTGGCGCGTACATGACGGTCACCACGAAGGCGATGCCGAGATAGAGCATCCAAAAATGGGAAAGGTTTGCGCCGAAATAGGCGAAGCTGGTTGTGAGTGCAGCACCAATGACCGGACCGAGAAATACGCCAGCACCGCCGATCACGGTGTTGAGCACCACGAATGCCGATCCGGAACCCTGGAACAGTACCATCGAGGCGGATTCGTCGGAGATTGCCAGAAGGCCGCCGGCAAGCCCGGAAACGGCTGCGGAAATCGCAAAGACGAGCGTTTTCACGCGATGGGTATCGTAGCCTAGAAACCGCACGCGCAACTCGCGCTCGCGGATGCCGCGCACCACCAGCCCGAAGGGGCTGCGCTGCAGGCCGAACAGGAAGGCCATGACCAGAAGCATCCAGATAAGCGTCAGCCAGTAGACGGAGGTCGTGGACTGGAAGCTGAATGGTCCCCAGTCGGTGCGGATCGAACGAATGCCGGCCTCGCCGCCGAACAATCCTTCCCACTTCAGCGCGATGGCCGAGACGAGTTCGGCGAGCGCCACCGTGATCATCGCGAAATAGACGCCCGAGCGGATCGTGGCGAACCAGCCCGCGACCAGTCCGAAGGCGAAGCCGGCGCCGGCGCCAACCAGTGGCAGCAGCGGCGTGGGAAACCAGCCGCCACGGTCGATGGCGTTCATCATGTAGATCGTCGCAAAAGTGCCGATGCCGTAATAGGCGGCATGGCCGAAGGACGGCAGGCCGGCCTGGCCCCATAGCAGGTTGAAGCCGAGCGCGAAAATCGCAGCGATCATGATCTTGATCACCAGGTTCATGGTGCCGAGATCGCCGAAGATAGGCAGCGCCAGCAGGGCTGCAGCGGCAATGGCGGCGCCGATGTAAAGAACGGTTTTCATCGATCAGGCCCTTTCGTCGCCGGCGATACCCTGGGGACGGAACATCAGCACAAGAAGCATGAGCAGGAACGGCAGCACGCCCGCGGCGCTGGACAGCGGCACATCGAGCGTCGATCGCGCGACCTCGTCGGAGACGAGACCCACTGCGGACAGAATTTGCCCGAAAGTGACGTCGACATAGACGATGGCGCTGACGAGTACTCCGATGAGCAGGGAGGCGATCAGCGCGCCGCCGAGCGAGCCCAACCCACCGACAACGACGACGACAAAGACGATCACGCCCAGCTCCGTCGCCATGTTTGGATTTGTCGTGTAGTAGGCACCGCCCATGGCGCCGGCGAGGCCTGCTAGTCCGGCGCCAACAGCGAACATGGCCGAGAAGATGACGGATACGTTGTAGCCCAGCGCCTGCACCATCGTCGGATTGAGCACGGCTGCACGCACCACCAGCCCGATCCGGGTGAAGCGGAGCAGGCAGAAAATGGCGGCGAACATGACGATGGCCGTCAGGCCGATCAGGACGCGGAAGAACGGATAAGACACCTCGCCGATGTGGAAGGCGGTGAAACGCAATGACTCGGGTACGGAATAGGCCACTGCATAAGGTCCGTAGAACAGCTTGACGACTTCCTCGAAAGCGAAGAACAGGCCGAACGTGAGCAACAGTTCCTGGACATGGCCGAAGCGCCTGACATGACGAAGCAGGTAACGTTCACAAACGAAGCCGATCAGCGCCACGCCGAGCGTGCCGAAGACTACGCCGCCCCAGAAGCCGAACATATGGATGGCCGTGAACGCCAGATAGGCGCCGAGCATGTAGAAAGAGGCATGGGCGAAGTTCAGAATGCCCATCATGCCGAAGATGAGCGTCAGGCCCGAGCTGATCATGAAGAGCAGGAGCCCGTAGATCAGCCCGTTCAGCAGGGCTACAAGGAGCGTTTCCATGGATATGGTCCGGGGTGAAATAAGAGGGGCTCAGGCCCCGTACGGGTGCCTATAGCGCAAAGCGGACGGGAACGAGAGCTCCCATCCGCAGGTTCTTGCGATGGATCAGGGCCGCTTCATCTTGCACTCGGCGCTGACGGGAACCGAGGTTTCCTCGGCGCTCAGCACCTTGACCGGCTTGAAGCCCATATCCGTCCCGTCGATCTTGTCCTTGGCATCCTTGGACACCATGGAGATGACCAGTGGTAGCTGGACCTGATGGTCGTCTGCGCGCATCGAGAGCGTGCCGAGCGGCCAGTCGACCTTTACGGTCTCGAGCGACTTGACCAGATCGTTGACAGCGACCTTGTCAGCCTTGGGCAGTGCTGCGACGGCTGCGCCCAGCATGTTCAGCGTCAGAACGCTGTTGTTCATGAAGGCAACGGGGTCACGGCCGGCTGCGGCATTGAAGGCTGCGCGGTATTTTTCACCAGCCTCTCCGCCTGCTTCGGCGTTGAATATCTGGGCGTCGTAATTGTGAAGGGCGGCTTCACCAGCGGCTGCAAGATTGCCCGGCTCGTCGAGGAACATGCCGGCAAAACGCGCCTTCAGGCCCGACGACGATGCCGCCTGGAGAATAAGCTGGAGATCGCTGCCGCTGCTGGCGGTGAAGATGGTGTTGGGAGCCTCGGAGCGGGCCTTCTCGATGAAGGGCGAGAAGTCCTTGATCTTGAAGACGTCGTGTCGCGTGGTGCCGGCCACCTTGTAGCCGTAGGTCTCGGCATTGTGGGTGGTGGCTGCTTCCATCTCGCGGCCCATCGTATAGTCGGGCTGGAGCGAGTAGACCTTTTCGCCCAGCGAGCCATCCTCCTTCATGACTTTCGCCAGCGCGTTCTGGCGGATGAAGGGCGTGGTCGTGAAATGGAAGGAGTAGAAGCTGCAATCGGCTCCGATGAAGTTGGAGCCTTCGGCGCCAACGATCAGAAGCATTGCCGGGTCTTCGGCGTTGCGCTGGTTCCAGCGCTGGATGTCGGCAAGGTTCTGCGCCGCAAGCGGCGAGGTGCCGGCGCCGACGAAAACGCGCGCGCCGTCTGCAATAGCCTGCTTGAACCGGTCCGCCGCACCTTGCGTGGTTCCGGAATCGTCGTAAACGGTGATGTCGATCTTGTTTCCGGTCTCGCCGGCAGCTTCATTGAAGGGCTGCTGCACGAAATTGATCGTGGGATCGTACATGGCGCCGATAAAGGCCAGCGGCCCGGTCTTCGGCGTCAGAAAGGCTATTTTCACGGGCTCTGCGGCAACTGTACCGATGCCTAGGGCAAGGGTTGATACCGCCGCGGAGATCGCGAGGCGCAAGGATTTCATGGGGTTCCTCCACTGGGTCAAACAAGCCAGGCCGGCTGCGCCGCTGTTTCAGCCGGCAACTACCATCAGCGTGTCCTCAACTTTGCCGACCGGTCTTAGCTCGGCGGCAAGCTATGCAGAGGAAGGCTATATGTCAATAGACTATCTTTTAGATGTAACGGGGCCGTTTTGTCGAAACGACCGGATTTGACCTGGTACCCGGATCGCGATTTGGGGTTGCTCATTTTCTTCCGGCGCACGGCGCTCTATGAGCGCCCCCGCGCTACGAACCAACGGCGATTGTCGAGGTGTTTCTCTATGTGCATCGGGCAACTGATCTGCCGGGGTCGTTATTCCCTTCTGGAACAACGATCTCGCCGGCGAAATAATCTCTCTTACAGCCGGTAATAGCTCGTGAGGGCGGTTTACTTTCGCTATCGATTCATTGTTATATCCGCGTGGATATATCGATTGGGTGACCGTTCGGCCATCCGCGATATGATAGAATTCAAATCCGAACCGGGAGTAGAGATCATGTTCACACGCAGACGTTTTGGACTGGCGCTTGCCGTCAGCGGCCTTGCCGCCATGTTCTTCGCGGCGGCGCCCGCTGCGCAGGCTGCAGACAACGTTACGGTTTTCGCCGCGGCGAGCCTCAAGAACGCGCTCGACAACATCAACACCGCCTGGCAGGCTGATGCCGGCAAGCAGGCGACCATTTCTTATGCATCGAGCTCGGCGCTGGCCAAGCAGATCGAGGAAGGCGCGCCGGCTGATGTGTTCATCTCAGCCGACCTCGACTGGATGAAATATCTCTCCGACAAGAAACTGACCAAGCCCGACACCGAGCTGAAACTGCTCGGCAACCGCATCGTGCTGGTCGCGCCTAAAGATTCCACTGCCGAGGCAACCATCGCTCCGAACTTCGATCTCGCCGCACTCCTCGGCGATAGCAAGCTCGCCATGGGCGATGTGAAGGCCGTTCCTGCCGGCAAATACGGCAAGGCCGCACTTGAAAAGCTTGACGTCTGGGCCTCGGTCGAAGGCAAGGTCGCGCAGGCGGAAAATGTGCGCGCAGCGCTCAAGCTGGTCTCGACCGGCGAGGCCGCACTCGGCATCGTCTACGCAACGGATGCCGTTGCCGAGCCTGACGTGAAGGTCGTCGGAACATTCCCGGAAGACTCGCACGCGCCGATCGTCTATCCCGTTGGGCTGATAGCGGAATCGAAGAATGCGGACGCCGAGGGCTTCGTGAAATATCTCCAGTCGGCCAAGGCCAAGGAGCTGTTCGAAGCGCAGGGTTTTACCTTCCTCGCACCGGTCGCATCGAACTAAAGGGCTCTTCGTAAAGCATGGAATGGCTGGACCTCAGTCCCGAAGAATGGAATGCGGTCCGGCTGTCCATCAAGGTCGCCACCTGGGCCATGGTGGCGAGCCTGCCACCCGGGCTCCTGATCGCGCTGCTTCTGGCGCGCGGTAAATTCTGGGGCAAGTCGATCGTCAACGGCATCGTCCATCTGCCGTTGATCCTGCCGCCGGTGGTCACGGGCTATTTGCTGCTTTTGACCTTCGGGCGCCGCGGCCCGGCTGGCGCCTTTCTGGCCGAGCATTTCGGCATCGTCTTTTCCTTCCGCTGGACAGGTGCGGCACTTGCCTGCGCCATCATGGGCTTTCCGCTGATGGTGCGTGCCATTCGTCTTTCGATCGAGGCGGTCGATCGCAGGCTCGAGGCGGCGGCGGGTACGCTGGGCGCAAATCCAATCTGGGTTTTCCTGACGATCACGCTGCCGTTGACGCTGCCGGGGGTTATCGCCGGCATGATCCTCTCCTTCGCCAAGGCAATGGGCGAGTTCGGCGCGACGATTACCTTTGTCTCCAACATTCCCGGCGAGACGCAAACGCTGCCTTCCGCAATCTACACCTTCACACAGGTTCCTGGCGGCGATGCCGGCGCGCTGCGCCTGACGCTGGTTTCCATCGTTATCTCCATGGCCGCGCTGATCGCTTCCGAAGCGTTGTCGCGCCGGCTTGGCCGCAGGATGGACCTCGAATGACGGTCGCGGTCGACATCAAGAATCGCCTTGGCGATTTCTCGCTGGAAGCGCGCTTCGAAAGTGCCGGGCGATTGACGGCGCTGTTCGGACCGTCGGGCTCCGGCAAGACCTCTCTCGTGAACCTGATCGGCGGGCTTTTGCGTCCCGACCAGGGGCGCATTGCGGCCGAGGGGAGGGTTTTCGTCGATACGCAGGCGGGCGTGTTCGTGCCCAAGCACAAGCGGCGCATCGGCTATGTCTTTCAGGAGCCGCGGCTTTTTCCGCATCTCAATGTACGCAGCAATTTGTCCTATGGCCGCTGGTTCACGCCAAAGGGCGAGCGGCATGATGATATGGGCCGCGTGGTGGAATTGCTCGGCATCGGGCATCTGCTCGACCGGCGACCGAGCCATCTTTCGGGCGGCGAGAAGCAGCGCGTTGCAATCGGACGGGCGCTGCTGGCAAGCCCCAGGCTGCTTTTGATGGACGAGCCGCTGGCCGCCCTCGACGACGCGCGCAAGGCCGAGATCATGCCCTATATCGAGCGGCTGCGCGACGAGACGAAAACGCCGATCGTCTATGTTACCCACTCGATTGCCGAGGTGGCACGGCTGGCAAGCGATGTCGTCGTCATGGCAGGCGGCAAGGTGGCAGCGCACGGTCCTACTGCGGAAATCATGCAGCGTCTCGACCTGCTGTCGGAGGAAGAGATCGGCGAGGGCGGCTCTGTGGTCGATATGACCGTGTCTGCCCATGATGAAAGCTTCGGCATGTCGGTGCTGCATTCGGCTGCGGGCGAGGTTCGCGTTTCGGGGCTCGGGACGCCCGTCGGCGCGTCGGTTCGGGTTCGGATAAGGGCGCGAGACGTGATCATCGCGACCGAGCGGCCTCGCGGTCTCAGCGCGTTGAACATCCTGTCGGGCAAGATCGCCAGTATAAGCTCGGGCAACGGCACGCTGGCGGATGTGCTGATCGATTGCAGCGGCCAGATCATTCTGGCGCGCATCACCCGGCAGTCGTGTCACGCTCTGGCGCTTGAGCCTGGCAAGCCGGTCTTTGCCGTGGTGAAAACGGTCAGTTTCGATCGGGCGAATACGATGTCCGGTGTCAAGCCCGGGTGAAATTCTGGGAATCGGCTATGTTCGCAATGACATAGCGATACGGGCAGGCTAGAACATTGCAAGTGACGGCGCGCGACGCGCGTGAGCATCAGGAACGAAGACCATGCCATCGCTCAGCCTGCGGATAAACCTTGATCCCGACGGCCGTATCGGACCCGGCAAGATCGAACTGCTGGAACAGATCGCCGCCTTCGGATCGATCTCGGCAGCCGCGCGCGGCATGAAGATGTCCTACAAGCACGCCTGGGATCTGGTCGAGGAGATGAACAAGCTGTTCGGCAAGCCGGTCGTCTCGGCGCAGACCGGCGGAAAACGCGGCGGCGGTGCGCAACTGACACCTGTCGGGCTTGCAGTGGTGAGCCGCTTCCGCGCCATCGAGCGCGCCGCAACCGCTGCCGCCCAGCAGCATATGGTCGCCCTGCAAGCTGAAATCGAGGCCGGCTGACCGCGCTCGGGCGCGCGCCGGTTCCAATCCGCGATTCTCGTCGAGCATATTGATTTCGCACCCCTAGGGCCAATGTTGCCCACAGGCGCGGGCAGAGGTTTGTTTTCCTCTCTTCGTCAGCTATTCATTCCGTCAGGCGTTCCAGCGGATGCCTGCGGGAGGTGAACGGTGAGCGTAGAGGCAACGCGAAAACTGTCGGATGTGAAGCGCGACCCGGAGTTCGGGCCGTGGCTGGCGCAGGCGTCGATCCTGATCGTCGATGACGAGCCGGGCATGCGCAACTTTCTGGCCCGCACCATCGGCCCCCGCTGCAAGCGCCTGGAAGAGGCGGCCAACACTGACGAGGCGTCGAAAAAGCTCGACGCGCATCATTTCGATGTCGTCATCCTCGACAACATCATGCCGGGCAAGAACGGCGTCGACTGGCTGGCCGAGCAACGCGCTATCGGCTTCTTCGCCGATGCGATCCTGATGACGGCCTTCGCCGATCTCGAAACCGCTATCCAGGCGCTGCGGGCAGGCGCGGTGGATTTCGTGCTGAAGCCGTTCCGCTCGAACCAGATACTCAATGCGGTGGCGCGCTGCCTCGACCGGGTGCGGCTGCAGCGCGAAAACAACGTGCTGCGCTATGAGCTGCGCTCGGCTTCCGACCACATGCTGCTGCGCGACAAGCTGATCGGCGAGTCGCCGGCAATCGCGCGGGTGCGCGACACCATCGCCCGCGTCGCGCCGCTGCCGACCTCCGTGCTGCTCACCGGCCAGTCCGGCACCGGCAAGGAGGTTGCGGCGCGCTCGCTGCATTCGCTCTCCGACCGGGCCGACAAGCCTTTCGTGCCGGTGAATTGCGCAGCCATTGCCCCGGATATGATCGAGAGCGAACTGTTCGGGCACCTGAAGGGCGCCTTCACCAGCGCGGAGACGGCGCGCGAAGGCCTGTTCATGCATGCGCAGGGCGGGACGCTGTTCCTCGATGAGATAGGCGAGATGCCGCTGGCCACGCAAAGCAAGCTGTTGCGCGTGATCGAGGATCGCCGCGTGCGCCCCGTGGGCGCCGAGCGCGAGGTGCCCGTCGATCTGCGCTTCATCTTCGCGACCAATGCCGACCTTGAAAAAGAGGTCGAGAAAGGCCGCTTCCGCCCCGACCTGTTCTACCGCATCAATGTGATGCAGCTGCATCTGCCGCCGCTGCGCGACCGGGGCGACGATGTGCAGGATCTGGCGACGCTGTTCATGCGCAAGCTTTCGCAACAACTCGGTATGCCGCCGGTGCCGATCGATGCGTCGGTGCGAACGGCACTCGGGCGCTACGATTGGCCGGGAAACGTGCGCGAGTTGCGCAACCTGATCGAGCGCTCGCTGATCCTTGGCAGCTTTCCGCAGGATTTCCGCGGCCAGCGAAGCGCCCATGCGGGAATATCGAACGAGACGCTGGAAGAGGTCGAGCGGCGTCATATCCTCGGCGTGCTGGAGGAAACCGGCGGCAACCGCGACGAGGCGGCGCGCAAGCTGGGCATCTCGCGCAAGACCATCGACCGCAAATGCGCGCTGTGGAATGCCTGAGGCGGAAGGAGCCTTCGCAAGGTTGCGGCCGGGGCGTTCGGTCCGCTTCCGGCTTTTGGCGATCGCACTTCTGCCGACGCTGGTCATCTTGCCGCTGCTGCTTGGCGTCACCATCATTCGTTGGAACGCGAAGTTCGATGCGCTGCTGATCTCCAAGGTCAATGGCGACCTGACCATCGCCCATCAATATCTGTCGCGCATCCTGGAAAATACCGGCGAACAAATTCATGCGCTGGGTGCCTCTGCGCGGTTTCGCGATATCGCCGGGGAGAACGACCGGACGGCGCTGTCGCAGTTTCTCGAAGAGCAGCGAACCGCGCTGGGGCTGGATTTTCTGTTCCTTGTCGAAGGCGCGAGCGACGTTTCCGCTTCCGCGCCGCCGCTCGCTGCTTCGTTGAAAATGGATTGGCCGGTCGTGAAGGCGGCGCTGGCGGGTGCGGACTCCACTGCGATCGATATCTTCCAGAACGAGGATCTCGCGGCAATCTCGCCGGCGCTTGCCCAGCGGGCCAATCTGGAATTGGTGTCGACGCCCAACGCCGTCCCCACCGAGCGCAACACCGAGACGCGGGGCATGGTCGTGCATTCGGCAAGCCCGGTTGCGTTGCGCGACGGTCGTGCGGCAGCCCTTGTCGGCGGCACGCTGCTCAACCAGAACCTCGTCTTCATCGATACGATCAACGACCTCGTCTATCGCGAGGCGAGCCTTCCCGAAGGCAGTCAGGGCACGGCCACGCTGTTTCTCGACGACGTCCGCATCAGCACCAATGTCCGCCTGTTCGAAAACAAGCGGGCACTCGGCACGCGCGTGTCGGCCGCCGTGCGTTCGGCTGTGCTGGGGCGCGGGCAAACCTGGCTCGACAGCGCCTTTGTCGTCAATGACTGGTACATTTCCGCTTATGAGCCGATCACCGACAGCTTCGGCAAGCGCGTCGGCATGCTCTATGTTGGCTTCCTCGAAAAGCCGTTCACCGCCGCCAAATACCAGACACTTGCCACGATCGTGCTGGCCTTTCTGGCGATAACGGCGGCCAGCGTGCCGATTTTCCTGCGCTGGGCCAGCGGTATCTTCAAGCCGCTGGAGCGGATGACCGACACGATTGCGGAGGTGGAAGGCGGCGACCTCGGCGCGCGAACGGGCATAACCGGCGTAAACGACGAGATCGGGCATGTCGCGCTGCATCTCGACGATCTGCTCGACCGGGTACAGCAGCGCGAGCGCGAGCTTCGCGAATGGAACGAGGAATTGAACAATCGCGTCGAGGAGCGCACGCGCGAGCTTCGCGTCGCCAACCAGCAGCTTGAAGCGACGACCAAGCAGCTGATCATGTCGGAAAAGCTGGCGGCGATCGGCGAGATCACCGCCGGCGTCGCCCATGAGATCAACAACCCCATCGCCGTCATCCAGGGCAATCTGGAAGTGGTCCGCAATATCGTCGGCGACAAGGCAGAAGCGGCGCGAACCGAATTCCGGCTGATCGACGAGCAGGTGCACCGCATCAGCCAGATCGTGACCAAGCTGCTGCAATTCGCCAAGCCCGAGGAATATGCCGGCTATGTCGAGCGACATGCGCCGGCGACGGTCATTTCCGACTGCCTGCCGCTGGTCCAGCACCTGCTCGCCAAGGCGAATATCGCCGTGGTGAGGGATGACGCCGCCACGCGTCTCGTCCTGATGAACCGCACCGAGCTGCAGCAGGTGATCGTCAATCTCGTCGTCAACGCGATCCACGCCATGCCTGACGGCGGAAAGCTGACCATCCGCAGTTTCGACCAGGATTTCGATCGCAGGGCCGGGCTGACAATCGAAGTGGCGGATACGGGCGTCGGCATGTCGCCTGAACTGGTGCAGAAGGTGTTCGACCCGTTCTTCACCACCAAGCGCCAGCAGGGAACCGGGCTCGGCCTGCCGATCAGCCAGACGCTGGTCACGCGACAGGGCGGCAAGATTTCGGTCGTCAGCACGTCGGGAAAAGGGACGACGTTCAGCATCTGGCTTCCCCAGGCCGAGTGACGGACATTTTGTCCTGACAACATGGACAAGCTGTCCATAGAAGTTCCCGATCAATCGATAAGTATTTGGAATCAAACGCCCGGCCAACTGGCACGGGTGTTGCCTAACTATTGTCGCAACCGAAGGGGAGGTCGGCCGTGCACATGCCCGTAAAAACGCTCGGCACCCAAAACAAAGCAGAAACGCAATGAACGACCGCCAAAGGGGATTTGGCGGTACGGAGGAGATTTCATGTCCACATCGACAGACACATTTACCGGCAGCCCGGGAGGGATCGGCATCCTCGATCGCGAGAGGATCGTCGCAAAACCCGGCTTCAACCGGTGGCTAGTGCCGCCGGCGGCCCTCGCCATCCATCTTTGCATCGGCATGGCATACGGCTTCAGCGTGTTCTGGCTGCCGCTTTCGCGCGCCATCGGCATCGATCAGCCTGTGGCCTGCGCCGACCTGACGCTGGTTTCTTCGCTGTTCACGACAAGCTGTGACTGGCGCGTCGCCGATCTCGGCTGGATCTACACGCTGTTCTTCGTGCTTCTCGGCTGCTCGGCGGCAATCTGGGGCGGCTGGCTGGAGCGGGCCGGCCCCCGCAAGGCGGGCGTCGTTTCGGCGCTCTGCTGGTGCGGCGGCATGGTGATCGCGGCCTTCGGCGTCATGACCCACCAGCTTTGGGTGATGTGGCTCGGCGCCGGCGTCATTGGCGGTATCGGCCTCGGCCTGGGTTACATCTCGCCGGTGTCGACGCTGATCAAATGGTTCCCCGACCGGCGCGGCATGGCGACGGGCATGGCCATCATGGGCTTCGGCGGCGGCGCCATGATCGGCGCGCCGCTGGCCGACATGCTGATGAACACCTTCAAGACCTCCACCTCCGTTGGTGTCTGGCAGACCTTCCTTGTCATGGCCGCGATCTACTTCGTGTTCATGATGTGCGGTGCTTTCGGCTATCGCATCCCGCCGGCGGGCTGGCGGCCGGAAGGCTGGACGCCGCCGGCTGCAGCGCAGACGGGCATGATCACCACGCGGCACGTTCATCTGCGCGATGCGCACAAGACCAAGCAGTTCTGGCTGATCTGGGCGGTGCTGTGCCTCAACGTCTCGGCGGGTATCGGCGTGCTCGGCATGGCCTCGCCGATGCTGCAAGAAATCTTCGGTGGCCGGCTGCTCGGCCAGCCGGAGCTGGGCTTCACGCAGCTTGATCCCTCGCAGAAGACGGCGATTGCGGCAATTGCGGCAGGCTTTGCGGGTCTGCTTTCGCTGTTCAACATCGGCGGGCGGTTCTTCTGGGCGTCGCTCTCCGACAAGATCGGCCGCAAGAACACCTATTATGCGTTCTTCCTGATCGGCATCGTGCTTTATGCGCTTGCGCCAACCGCCGCGCATATGGGCAGCCAGGTCGCCTTCGTGCTGATGTTCGGCATCATCCTGTCCATGTATGGCGGCGGTTTCGCCACCATTCCCGCCTATCTCGCCGACATATTCGGAACTCAGTTCGTCGGCGCGATCCATGGCCGCCTGCTGACGGCCTGGGCGACGGCGGGCATCATCGGCCCGGTCGTGGTCAACTATATCCGCGAGTTCCAGATCAACGCCGGCATCCCGCGCGAGCAGGTCTACAATTTCACCATGTACATCCTGGCGGGCATGCTGGTTCTCGGCCTGATCGCTAACATGCTGGTGAAGCCGCTTTCCGACAAATGGTTCATGTCGGAAGCGGAGGTGGCCAAGTTGCAGGCGAAATCTGCCGCCGCGCAGGCGGGGCCGACCGGCTCCTTCGGTATCGGCAAGGGCGGCCTCGACGCCAAGGCGGCATTGGCCTGGCTGGCGGTCGGCATTCCGATCCTGTGGGGCGTGTGGGTCACGCTGCAAAAGACGGCGGTGCTGTTCGGGTAGTTTGAGAAAGGCTCTGCGGTTCTATCGCCGCAGAGCCATCCCGTTTCAAATATGCAGTGCGTGGCCGAGCGCCTTGAGCGCTGCTTCCTGAAAGCCTTCGCCCTGCGTCGGGTGGGCGTGGATGGTGCCGGCGATGTCTTCCAGCCGCGCGCCCATTTCGATAGCCAGCCCGAAGGCAGTCGATAGCTCGGATACACCGTGCCCGACTGCCTGGATGCCGAGCACCAGATGATTGTCGGCGCGGGCTACGACGCGGACGAAGCCCTCCTCGCCGAGCATGGTCATGGCGCGGCCGTTGGCGGCGAAGGGGAACTGGCCGATCTTGATCTCGCGGCCTTGCGCGCGCGCTTCCTCCGGCGAGAGGCCGGCGGTGACGATTTCGGGGTCGGTGAAGCAGACGGCGGGAATGCAGCGCTTGTCCCATGAGCGCTTGTTGCCGGCGACGATCTCGGCCACCATTTCACCCTGCGCCATGGCCCGATGCGCCAGCATCGGCTCGCCGGTGACGTCGCCGATGGCATAGACGCCTCGCATGGAGGTGCGGCACTGGTCGTCGATGCGCAGGAATTTGCCGGCGCGGTCGAGGTCGATTTCTTCCAGCCCCCAGCCTTCCATGACCGGCTTGCGCCCGACCGTGACGAGGATTTTGTCGGCGGATAGTTTCTGCTCCTCGCTGCCTGAAGTCTCGATGACGAGCGCATCGCCTTTTGACGAAAGGCCCTTGGCCTTTGCGCCCGTCAGCACGGTGACGCCGAGTTCGCCGAGGCGTTTTGAAACTGGGCGCGTCAGCTCGGAATCATATTGCGGCAGGATGCGGGCTTCGGCCTCGACCACCGTGACCTTCGAGCCGAGCTTGGCGAAGGCAATGCCGAGCTCCAGCCCGATATACCCGCCGCCGACCACGACCAGTCTTTCCGGCAGCTTGGTCAGAGCGAGCGCGTCGGTGGAGGAAATGACCGGGCCGCCGAAGGGCAGGAACGGCAGTTCGACCGGGGCCGAACCCGTCGCGATCACCACCGTCTCGGCGCGGATGATCTGCGTGCCGGTTTCGGTCTCGACCTCGACCGTCTTGCCGTCGCGGAATTTCGCGCGGCCATGCACGATCTTGACCTTGGCCTTCTTCAACAGGCCCGTGACGCCGCTATTCAGCCGGCCGACGATGCCGTTCTTCCAGGCGATGGTCTTGGCGAGATCGAGTTTTGGCGCTTCGACCGAAATGCCGAGCGGGCTTTTGGCGCCCGCCATATGCGAGACCTTCTCGAATTCCTCGGCGGCGTGGATCAGCGCCTTGGAGGGGATGCAGCCGACATTGAGGCAGGTGCCGCCGGGTTTTTCCGCTTCCACGATGACCGTATCGACGCCGAGCTGGCCGGCGCGGATGGCGCAGACATAGCCGCCCGGACCCGCGCCGATGACCAGAAGCTTGCAGGAAATGTCTTTCATCGGCTCAGCTTTCGATAAAGATCATGGCAGGCGTCTCCAGCAGCGTCTTGATGCGCTGGATGAAGACGGCGGCGTCCCAGCCATCGACGACGCGATGGTCGAAGCTGGATGAAAGGTTCATCATCTTGCGCGGCAGGAACTGCGTGCCGTCCCACATCGGGCGGACCATGATCTTGTTGACACCGACGATGGCCACTTCCGGGTGGTTGATGACCGGCGTGGTGGCAACGCCGCCCATGGCGCCGAGCGAGGTGATGGTGATGGTGGAGCCGGAAAGCTCCTCGCGGGTTGCCGTGCCGGTTTTGGCGGCGTCGGCAAGGCGGTTCACCTCAGCGCCGCAATCCCAGATGTCCCGCGCCTCGGCATGGCGCACCACCGGCACCATCAGGCCGCCGGGCGTCTGCGCGGCGATGCCGATATGGACGCCGCCATATTGATGCACGATGCCGGCCTCGTCGTCGAAGATGGCGTTGACGTTGGGCTGGTCGGCAATCGCCTTGACCATCGCCCGCATCAGGAAGGGCAGCAGGGACAGCTTGGGCTGGTCGGGGCGCTTGGCCTTGTTGAGAGCGGCGCGCAAATCTTCCAGTGCGGTAACGTCGATCTCCTCGACATAGGTGATATGCGGGATGCGCGATTTGGAGACCGACATCTTCTCCGCGATTTTTCTGCGCAGGCCGACGATCTTGATGTCCTCGACGGCGGTGTTCTGCGTAAGTCCCTTTGTTCCCACAGGGGCGGCTTGCAGCCCGCGCGCGATGAAGGCGTCGATATCCTCGTGGCTGATGCGCCCGGCGGGGCCGGTGCCGGATATCTGGCGCAGATCGAGTCCGGCTTCCCTGGCGCGCAGCCGTACGGCGGGTGAGGCGATAGTTCTTTCGCCTTCGGCGCGTGGGGCGCCGGAGGTCATTGGTCGAGCGGGGGAGGGAGCCGCAGCTTTGGCGGGTGGGGCGGAAGCAGCCGGCTTTGCAGGCGCGCTCGCGGCCTTTTCCACCGGCTTTTCAGCTTTTGATGCATCCACCGAAACGGGCTCGGGTTGCTTTTCCTCAGGCTTGGCGGCGGTGTCCGCAGCATCTTCGGCCTTGTCTGCACCGCCTTCGACCTTCAGCCGGATCAGCGGTGATCCAACCGCGACGACATCGCCGATTTCGGCACCCAGCCAGATGATCTCGCCATCGACGGGCGAGGGGATTTCGACAGTTGCCTTGTCGGTCATGACGGCGGCGAGCAGCGTGTCCTCGCGCACGAGGTCGCCGATCTTGACGTGCCATTCGACAAGCTCGGCCTCTGCCACGCCTTCGCCGACATCGGGAAGCTTGATGACATGTTCACCCATGATCACGCCTCCATGGTTTCGCGAAGGGCCAGCCCGAGACGGGCGGGGCCGGGGAAATAGTCCCATTCCTGCGCATGCGGGTAGGGCGTATCCCAGCCGGTGACGCGGGCGACAGGCGCTTCGAGATGGTAGAAACAATGCTGCTGGACGAGGGCTGCCAGCTCCGCGCCGAAACCGGAGGTCAGTGTCGCCTCATGCACGACGACGCAGCGGCCGGTCTTCTTCACCGAAGCGACAATCGTGTCGAGATCGAGTGGCAAGAGTGTGCGCAGGTCGATGATCTCGGCATCGATGCCGGTTTCCTCGGCTGCGGCTTCGGCGACATAAACCATGGTGCCGTAGGCGAGGATCGTCACCGCAGAGCCTTCGCGTAGGATGGAAGCCTTGCCGAGCGGCACGGTGAAATGGCCTTCCGGCACTTCGCCGAGCGGGTGTTTTGACCATGGCGTCACCGGGCGCTCGTGATGGCCGTCGAAGGGGCCGTTGTAGAGGCGCTTCGGTTCCAGGAAGATGACCGGGTCCGGGTCTTCGATGGAAGCGATGAGCAGCCCCTTGGCGTCGTGCGGGTTCGACGGCACCACGACTTTCAGGCCGGAGACGTGGGTGAAAAGGGCCTCGGGGCTCTGGCTGTGGGTCTGGCCGCCGAAAATGCCGCCGCCGGTGGGCATGCGGATGACGATAGGACAGGTGAACTCGCCGTTGGAGCGATAGCGCAGGCGCGCCGCCTCGGAGACGATCTGGTCATAGGCCGGATAGACATAGTCGGCGAACTGCACTTCGACACAGGGTTTCAGGCCGTAGGCGGCCATGCCGATGGCCGCGCCGACGATGCCGAGTTCGCTGATCGGCGCGTCGAAGCAGCGGGTGCGGCCGTATTTCTGCTGGAGGCCCTGCGTGCAGCGGAAGACGCCGCCGAAATAGCCGACATCCTCGCCGAAGACGACGACATCGTCGTCCTTGTCCATCGACACATCCATGGCGCCGCGGATCGCCTCGATCATGGTCATTCTGGGCATGATCAGACCCCCGCCTGCTGGCGCTGGCGCCTGAGATGCGGCGGCATCTCGGCATAGACGCCCTCGAACATGTCGCGCGTTGAAGGCTTGCCGCCAGCATGGAGCGTGCCGTGGCTTTCGGCTTCCTTCTGCGCGGTGATGACAGTGTCGAGAATTTCGGCCTCGGCCTGCTTGTGGCGCTCGTCCGACCATACTCCGCGCAGGATGAGATGGTTCTTCAGCCTTATCACCGGGTCGCCGAGCGGCCATGCGTCGGACTCGGTCTTGGGCCGGTAGGCGGAAGGATCGTCGGACGTTGAATGCGCGCCGACGCGGTAGGTGACATATTCGACCAGCGTCGGGCCGAGGTTGCGGCGGGCGCGTTCGGTCGCCCATTTGGCGACTGCATGGACGGCGAGATAGTCGTTGCCGTCGACGCGAAGTGCTGGAATGCCGAAGCCGAGGCCGCGGGCGGCGAATGTGCCGGAACCGCCGCGGGCAATGCCCTGAAAGGTCGAGATCGCCCACTGGTTGTTGACGATGTTGAGCACGACCGGCGCCTTGTAGGTCGAGGCAAAGACGAGGGCGGCGTGGAAGTCGCTTTCGGCGGTGGCGCCGTCGCCGACCCATGCGGCAGCGATCTTGGTGTCATTCTTGATGGCCGAGGCCATCGCCCAGCCGACTGCCTGAATGTACTGCGTCGTCAGATTGCCGGAGATCGAGAAGAAACCATGCTCCTTCGACGCATACATGACCGGCAGCTGCCGGCCCTTCAGTGGGTCGCGCTCGTTGGAGTAGATCTGGTTCATCATGTCGACCATGGGATAGCCACCGGCAATCAGCAGGCCGGCCTGGCGATAGGTCGGGAAATTCATGTCGCCCTGGTTGAGCGCCTTGCGGAAGGCACAGCTCACCGCCTCCTCGCCCATATGCTGCATGTAGAAGGAGGTCTTGCCTTGCCGCTGCGCCATCTGCATGCGGGTATCGAAGGCGCGCAGCGTCATCATGTGGCGCAGGCCTTCGGCAAGTTCCTCGTCGGTCAGCGTGCCGGCCCATGGCCCGACGGCTTCACCCTCGCGGTTGAGCACGCGGATGATCGAATAGGCAAGGTCGCGGATCGATTTCGGATCGGCATCCACCTCCGGGCGCGGCACCGAGCCGGCCTTGGGTATCGGCACATTGGAGAAGTCCGGCGTGCCGCCGGGGCGTACTTCCGGCTCGGGCACATGCAGGCTAAGCGGGCTGCCTTCGGTCATGCTTTCCTCCCGGCTTCGATCCGAAGCCAATTACATTCGGTAGCCATGGTCAAGTTCGCGAACATGCCGTGGCTCGGTTGCGTCATAGCGGCAGCGCCGTCGTCGACTTGATCTCGGAAAGCGAAACGATGGAGTTCACTTCCTGGATGCCGGGCAGGCTGCTGAGTTTTTCGAAGAAGAAAGTCTGATAGGCGTCATTGTCGGCGGCGACGACGCGGATCAGGAAATCGAACGTGCCCATCAGCACGTGGCATTCCAGTACCTCGTCATAGGAGCGGATGGCGTTGGCGAAATCCTCGAGGTTCTGCCGGCCGTGCATGGTCAGCTTCACCAGCGCGAAGATCTGAGCATTCAGCCCGACCTTGCGGCGGTCGATGATGGCAACCTGCCGGGTGATATAGCCCTCGTCCTTCAGCCGCTGGATACGCCGCCAGCACGGCGACTGCGACATGCCGACCATGTCGGCGATCTCGGCCGTGGAACGCGAGGCGTCCTCCTGCATCAGCAGCAGGATGCGACGGTCGAGCGGGTCGAGGTCATTCGGCATAGATCACCGTATGTCGAGGCTTGTTGAGCATTATTAATGTCACGATTTTTGATAATAGCAATATATTAGGCAGAAAATTTCCTAACTGCGCAGCTACTATTCTCCTAATGGGAATTGGGAGATTCAAATGACCGAGACTTTCACCACAGGCAACGCGCCGGCCGAAAAGGTCAGCTTCTTCGACGATCCGGCAACCGGATTGCGCGCCATCATCGTCATTCATTCGACCGCACTCGGGCCCGCCGCTGGCGGCTGCCGGTTCTGGTCCTATGCACAGAAGGATGATGCGGTAGCGGACGCGCTTCGACTGGCCGAAGGGATGACTTACAAGAACGCGCTGGCCGGTCTGCCGTTCGGCGGCGGCAAGGCTGTCATCATGCGTCCAGAAGGCGAATTCGATCGGGAAGCTCTCTTCAAGGCATTCGGCAGGGCGGTGGATAGCCTTAGCGGAAACTACATCACGGCCGAGGATGTCGGCACGCATGTCTCGGACATGCAGGCGGTGCGCAGCGTCACCCGCCATGTCGCCGGCCTGCCGTCGGATGGCAGCCATGCCGGCGGCGATCCTTCGCCGTGGACGGCGCTCGGCGTGTTTCTTTCGCTGCGCCATGCGGTCGAGCGCCGGTTGGGTGGAAAGCTCGCCGGCAGGACGGTGGCCGTTCAGGGCGTCGGCAATGTGGGGATGGAGCTTTGCCGCCTGCTGCATCAGGACGGCGCGCAACTCGTCGTGGCCGATGGCTCGGCGGAGCGTGCAGCCAAGGCTGCGCATCTTTATGGGGCGGTGGTCGTTGCGCCGGACGAACTGCTTTCAGCAGATGTCGATGTCGTCGCGCCTTGCGCACTTGGCGCTGTGCTCAACGAGCGTTCCATCGAAAGCCTGAAGGCCAAGGTGGTCTGCGGCGCAGCCAACAACCAGCTTGCAGTGCCGGAAGATGGCAGGCGGCTGGCTGCGCGTGGCATTCTCTATGCGCCGGACTATCTGGTGAATGCCGGTGGCATCATCAATGTGGTGGCCGAGAAGATGGGCGAGGCAAGTGCTGCGGTCGATGAGCGCGTGCGCCGCATTCCCGAGCGGCTGGCTGCCGTTCTCGATGCCGCAGAGGCGAGTGGCGAAGGCCCGAACTTCGTAGCCGACGCCATGGCGCGAGCGATCGTTGCCGAGGCGCGGCCGCAGGCAAGGCGGGTCGCGTAAGCGCGGACGCCGCCGGTTTAACGCTCGAAGACCTGCCGGCCGAACAAGCTGGCGATCAGCTCGACCACGAGCAGCGCGCTCTTGCCGCGGTCGTCGAGGAAGGGGTTGAGTTCGACAAGGTCGAGCGAGGTCGTCACGCCACGATCGGCCAGCATCTCCATGACCAGATGGGCCTCGCGATAGGTGACGCCGCCGCGCACGGCGGTGCCGACGCCGGGCGCGAGGTCCGGATCGAGGAAATCGACGTCGAAGCTGACATGCAACATGGCGTTTTCGGCTTCGACCCGGTCGAGAATGTCGCGCATGATGCTGCCGGTGCCGCGCTCGTCGATGACGCGCATGTCGAAGACATTGACGCCGGCTTCGCGCAGCGCCCTTCGTTCGTCGTGATCGATCGATCGCGCACCGTAGATCGAAACATCCTGCGGCCTGACCAGCGGCCGGTCATTCGGAAGAATGCCGTCCATGCCGGGACGGCCGCAGAAAAAGGCAACCGGCATGCCGTGCATGTTGCCGGACGGAGAGGTCAGCGGCGTGTTGAAATCGGAGTGGGCATCGAGCCACAAAACATGAAGCGGCCGGCCTGCTTCCGCAGCGAAGCGGGCGGCACCTGACACCGAGCCCATCGACAGGCTGTGGTCGCCGCCGAGGAAAATCGGCAACTGCCCCGCCGCGAGCGCGCCATAGGCGGCCTTGTCGAGCGTGCGCGTCCAGCCGGTTATGATTTCGGCGTTGAGCGCGGCGCCGGGGATCGTCAGGCCGGTGGCCGGTTCCGGCGTGAGATCGCCATGATCCGTCACGGCGTGGCCGAGGCTCGCCAGTTCCTTGGGCAGGTCGGCGACGCGCAGCGCATCCGGGCCCATCTTGCAGCCAAGCTTTCCCGCGCCTTCCTGGACGGGCGCGCCGAACAGGGCGATATTCCGGGGCAATCTGTCGAGCATCTGCAATGCGCCGGATTGCACGATGGAAAGGTCTTTTGGCTGATGAAGCATGATCGAAATCCCAAGCCGGGGAAGCTTTTGTTATTCTGGCTCAACGACCCGGTTTGGTGAAATTACGGTCAGGCGATATCAAAGAATATGCTAGACATGTGTATATTTGCATAGGCATTTGAGCAAAACGCCAAATGCTTTGTTCAAACCATCATCGAGACGAATATGGACGACCTTGATCGACGCCTGATTTCCGCCTTGCGCATAGATGGGCGTGCGCCGCTTTCAAAACTGGCGACCATGCTCGGCGTTTCGCGCGGCACGGTACAGAACAGGCTCGACCGGTTGGTCGAGACCAAGGAGATCGCCGGCTTCACCGTTCGGGTTCGCTCGGATCTTTCCGGCGACCGGGTTTCGGCGGTGATGATGATCGAGGTGGAAGGCAAGAATACGCGCCGCGTGGTGCAGTCCCTCAAGGCGATGCCCGGCATCAAGACACTCTACAGCACCAATGGCGCGTTCGATCTTGTTGCCGAGATCGAGGTTGCGACGCTGCTCGATTTCGACAGGGTTCTCTATGACGTGCGCATGATCGATGGCATTTCGCGGACGGAAACGAGCCTGCTGCTGGCGCCGGCGTAGTCAAAGCATGAACCGAATTTGCTCAGGCATGGTTGTGATGGGAAACGTCGAAGAAGACCGGCTCGCCTCGGTGCTTTCCGGCTTTTTTGCCTTGAGCGACAAGGATGTCTTCAGTTCAACTCAACCGGATGGTGCGGACGGTTTTTACAATTCGATCGGCAAGAGAAACCTGGCTTTGGTTCATTCCATTTCACAGCCCGACCTTTGGAAGCTTTCCGTTGATCTCGATTTCATCGAGCCGATTCCGGTGCGGGCGTTCCAGATGCTTGCCGATGGCCTTGATCTGACGATCGCCGTCTCACGGGAAGACCTGTTTCCGGACGAAGCCGGCACTGCTGCCGGCTATGGCGAGGTTATCTTTTCGAAGGCCGCGTCACCCGTTTCCGGCTTGGTCTTGTTTCGGGACGATCAGGAGGCTGGAGCTTCAAGCCAGCCCTGGAAGGTTTGGAACGCACCGCTGCGTCCACTGCCGGATTCAATCGTCGTTTGAAGCGTTCAGGTCTTCCGGTCGCAGGCCGTCGTCCGTGTCGCGGTCGTAGAGCGTGGCGCGGACGAAGATGGTGTTGGCAGCGCCCGGTTCGATCGAGAAGACGCCGAACTGTGGATCGTCCGGGCCATTGGCCGGGATGTGCAGGGTGATGCCGCCTTGCGGCCGCTCGGGAGCCGAGATCAGGAATGTCACGCCGTTGGGAAGTGCGACTTCGATTTGATCGGCGTCGATTATCGTTGCCTTGCCGTTTTGGCGCGCGCGAAAGGCGATGCCGCTCTGCCTGATGCCTGCTTCCGTCATGCTGCGTCTTTCAATTTCCGGCGATAGGGATCGAGGTGCGAAGACGATGCTACCAGGAATTTTGCCTGACAAGTAAAATTGACAACGAGGTATTTCTACTGAAAAACCTCAATAAAAATAAATAATTTGACTATTCGGTTGAAGAAGTTTAGAAGGTCTTTATCGATATTTGTTAGATCGAATTTTGGTTTTGCGCACGCTTAGCGCGCTCCTGACGAACTTCCCTTCAAAATCGAGATGTGAAAATCATCGCGCAGTCGTGCGGTGAATGACTAATATTTTCCGTAGAAAGGGTTCGTTATGAGCACCGGAACAGTAAAGTGGTTTAATTCGACTAAAGGCTTCGGTTTCATCCAGCCTGACGATGGCGGCCAGGACGTTTTCGTCCATATCTCCGCCGTCGAGCGCGCTGGTATGCGTGACATCGTCGAAGGCCAGAAGATCAGCTACGAGATGGTGCGGGACAACAAGTCCGGCAAGATGTCGGCTGACCAGCTTCAGGCTGCATAAACACCATTCGTCCAGCCGGTGACCACGGATGTACTGGCACCGTTGGCAGGACGAATGACAAGGAAGGGTCAGGCAATTGCCTGGCCTTTTTTGTTTCAGCGCCAGCCGCGATCACAGCCGCGCGGTGGGTGACACGTTTCAGTGCTGTGTAATTTTTGTTTTCGCATTCTTCGAAGGCCGATCCCGCTTCGAAGCGATGCTTGGTTGCTCCAGGAGGCAAACCATGGCCGACAATTCCCAGAAGACCCGCGAGCAGGCTGAGCTTGCCTTCAGCAAGGCGCAAACCCAATCGCTTGCCCGCAATCGCATTGTCGACGAGCATGATGCGATCGGCAACGAACGCGAAGCCAAGACCGCCAGGCTGCGTGAACTGCGTTTGCAGAAGGAGGCTGAAGATCTGGCCCGCGCTGCCGCCAACCCGGTCGCGCCGAAGCGCAAGGCCGGCGGCTCCAAGGCCTGATAGCAGGCGACTGCCTCCGGCAATTACCGGGCTGTGCAAGCCTTGGGCTAACCGGTGGCTATTACGCTTCCTGATGAATGATGTAGAGCTTCCGCGTCTTTTCGTGGATCGTCCATTCGCCGTGCCAGCCCTTCGGCAGAACCAGCATTTCACCGGCGTTAACTTCCTGGCTGCGGCCATCCGGGCCATGCAGCGAGACACGGCCGGAAACGATGTGGCAGGTTTCCGAATTGGTATCGCGCGCTGCTGTGAAGCGTCCCGGCGTGCATTCCCACACACCCACTTCCAGTTTTCCGTCCGGCGAAGACCACAGCGTCTTTGCGGCCTCGACCTGATCGCCCTCGAGCGAGGTCGGCTTGGGCGCGGGTTCGCCGAGATCGATGGAGGCGAGGTGGGCGAAGGTCTGGAAGTCGGTCATTATGTTATCCAAAGTTATGCGAGATCAGGCTCTGCTGGCGTTTCGGTGAGGTCACGCGCCGAACTGACGGCGCATGATTGCGATTCGACGGGGTCCGAGTTTCCTCAGTGACCGGTGATGCGATCGGCGATGGCTGCCAGCTTCGAAGTGTGATCGAGGCCGGCTTCCTCGCGTTCGTCGGCCATGCGGTAGAGCTGATACATCGAATGCACGCCCAGCCAGCGCATCGGTTCGGGCTCCCACTTGCTGACCTGGCGATTGACCCAGGGCAGGCGGGTCAGTTCGGTGTCGCGGCGTAGGATGAGGTCGCGCAGCGTGCGGCCCGAGAGGTTCGAGCTCGATACGCCAAGCCCGACATAGCCGCCGGCCCAGCCGATGCCGGTTTCCGGGTCGAGGCCGGCAGTCGTGCACCAGTCGCGCGGCACGCCGAGCACACCGCACCAGGCGTGGTCGATGCGCAGGTTCTTGGTCTGCGGCAGAAGGCGGACGAGGATGGCGTGGAGTTTTTCGATCGTCAGCTGCTGGGTCTGGCCGCGCACGTCGGTCTGCGAGCCGTAGCGATAGGGCACGCCGCGGCCGCCCATGGTGATGCGTCCCTCGCGGGTGCGCTGGGCGTAGCAATAGGCGTGCGCTGCGTCACCCAGTAGTTCATGGCCCTTCCAGCCGATCTCGTCCCATAGGGCGTCCGACACCGGCTCGGTGATGATCTGCGCGCTGTTGAGCGGCAGCCAGAGCCTTTCATTGCCGGGAATGCCGGCAGTAAAACCTTCCGTGGCGCGGATAATGATGGGCGCGCGCACCGTGCCGCGATTGGTGGTGACCTTGCCCTTTTCGATACCGGTCACGGTCGTCTGCTCATAGATCGGCACACCGAGGCGCTCGACGGCGTCGGAGAGGCCACGAACCAGCTTTGCCGGCTGCACGCGCGCCATGCCGCGCAGCACATAGGCGCCCTGCACATTGTGGATGGCGATGCGGGCGCGGGCATCAGCGGCGCTCAGGAATTCGATGCGGTCGGCCGGCATTTCCCAGGCCTTGGCCTCTTCATATTCGGCGCGGGCGCGGTCGAGCTGCGGCTTGTTGGTGGCGACGGTGATGTTGTCCGTGCGCAGGATATCGGCGTCGATGCCTTCGGCCTCAGTGACCGCAATCACTTCCTCGACCGTGCCGTACATGGCGCGCTGCATGTCGATGACGGCGCCGCGCGTCGAGGTCTTCAGGTATTTTTCGCGCGACCAGCCGAAGCCGCCGGACAGCCAGCCGCCATTGCGGCCGGAGGCGCCGAAGCCGGCGAATTCCTTTTCCACGATGGCGATGCGGATCGAGGGGTCGGCCTTTTTCAGATAGTAGGCCGTCCACAGGCCGGTGTAGCCCGCGCCGACGATGCAGACGTCGGCTTCGAGATCGCCGGGAAGCGGTGCGCGAAAGGCCGGCAGGCCGATATCGGCATACCAGAAAGAGACGTTGCCGTTGACTTTGGCGTCCATGTCTAAAAATCCTGCTAGAGCATCGGACCGAAAAGTGGGTACCGGTTTTCGGAATATTCCGATGCTCATTCTAAGTGTTAGATCGTCCTTTGTGCGTCCGAATGGACGCACGGCGATCTAGCGGAATGAGGGGTCAGGTCAGCGTCATGTCGGCGCGGTCGTCGTCGGCGAGCAGCTTGGAATCCTCGACCGACCAGCGCAGGTCGACCTCGTCGCCGATGGTGAAGGGCTTCGCCTCCAGCGAAGAGCGCACGACCGCAATCGAGCCGTCGCGCAGCACGACCTGGTATTTCGAGCCGGAGCCGAGATAGATCGCCTCGCTGACCTGTCCGGCAAGGCTGTTCTGCCCGTTGGTGATGGGCGCCTTTGCGGCTGCGAGCGACAGTTTTTCAGGGCGTAGCAGGATCACCGGCGTCTCGCCGCCGGCGAGTTTTTCCTTTGCCACGATCTTCTGGCCGGCAATGGTCAGGCCGGTCTCATCGCCTGATGTTTCGGCCTTGCCGCGCAAGGTCGTGGATTCGCCGATGAACTTGCCGACGAACAGCGTTGCCGGTTCGTCATAGAGTTGGCGGCCGGTGCCGATCTGCTCGATGCGGCCCTGGTTGAACACAGCGATGCGGTCGGACAGCACCAGGGCTTCTTCCTGGTCATGCGTGACATAGACGAAGGTGGTGCCGAGTTCGCGGTGGATGCGCTTGATCTCAAGCTGCAGCCATTCGCGCAGCTTCTTGTCGAGCGCGCCGAGCGGCTCGTCCATCAGGAGCAGAGGCGGGTCGAAGACGATGGCGCGGGCAAGCGCCACGCGCTGCTGCTGGCCGCCGGAAAGCTCGCTCGGGTAGCGATGGGCGAAGTCGGCCATCTTGACCATGTCGAGCGCTGCCTTGACGCGGCGCTCGCGCTCGCCCTTTTCGACGCCGCGCAGCGTCAGCGGGTAGGCGACGTTCTTGCCGACCGTCATGTGCGGGAACAGCGCGTAGTGCTGGAACACGACGCCGATATTGCGCTTGTGGGCCGGCACGCCGACGATGCTTTCGCCGCCGACCGAAAGGTCTCCAGCGGTGAGGTCGGTGAAGCCGGCGACCACATTCAGCGTCGTCGTCTTGCCCGAACCGGAGGGCCCGAGCAGCGTCATGAACTCGCCCGGCTCGATATGCAGGCTGACATTGTCGAGCGCGGTGAACTTGCCGTAGCGCTTCGTGGCATCCCGGATATCGATCGCTGCGCCGCGTTCTCTGGTCTTGGACGTGGACATGTCAGCTCCTTTTGGATTTCGAGCCGATGATCAGCCCTGCGGCGATCACGAGTGAAGTGGCGAAGAAGATGATGGTTCCGACGGCAGCGACAGTCGGGTCGGCGTCGCGGGTGATGCTGGTGAAGATCTGCACTGGCAGTGTCTTCAGATAGGGGCTGGTGATGAACAACGCGACGATGATCTCGTCGAAGGATGTCACGAAGGCAAACAGCAGGCCGGACAACATTCCGGGCGCGATCAGCGGCAGCGTGATGGTGCGGAATGCGGTGAAGCGGTTAGCGCCGAGGCTCGCTGCAGCCGTTTCCAGCCGCACGTCGAACACTTCGAGGCTGGCCGAGACCGCGATGATGACGAAAGGGATCGCCAGCATCGTATGGGCCAGAACGAAGCCAAATGTGGTGCCGACGAGCTGGTAGTTGAGATAGACGGCATAGATGCCGATCGCCAGCACGACGCCCGGCACGACCATCGGCGTGATGAGGATGGCGCGCAATATGCCGGCGCCGGAATGCTTCATGCGGCTGAGGCCCAACGCGGCCAGCGTGCCGATGAAGGTGGCGACGACCGCGACGATGCTTGCGACCTTCAGCGAGTTGAGAAGGCTGTTCGACCATTCAGGATTGGTGAAGAAGTTGGCGTACCACTGCCAGGAGAAGCCGGACGGCGGGAAGGCCAGCGACTTCTTGTCGTTGAACGACATCGGGATGACGACGAGCGTCGGCATGATGAGCCAGACGGCGACCAGCAGGCAGAACAGGCCGAGGATGATGCGGAATGGTTTCATCGTCAGCTCCTCGATGCCTGCTTATGGCGTTGGCGCATCAAGGGCGCGGCGACCGCCAGAAGCACGAAGGTCGAGACCAGCAGCACGACGCCCATGGTGCCGCCGCGGCCCCAGTTGAGCAGGCTCAGCACCTGGCTTTGCACCAGCGTCGACAGCATGGTGCTGCGCGGGCCGCCGAGCAGGGCAGGCGTGATGTAGAAGCCGAGCGACAGGATGAAGACGATGATCGCGCCGGCGAACACGCCCGGCAGCGACAGCGGCAGATAGACCTGCAGGAAGGCAAGGGCAGGGCGTGCGCCGAGGCTGCGCGCCGCCTGCACCAGCCGCAGGTCGATGCCGCGCATGACCGAATAGAGCGGCAGGATCATGAACGGCAGAAGCACCTGCGCCATGCCGATGACGACGCCGGTCTGGGTGCGGATAAGCCTGATCGAGCTGAAGCCGATTGCTTTCAGCGTTGAATTGATGACGCCGGAATCCTGCAGCAGGATCACCCAGGCGAGCGTGCGCACCACGCCGCTGACCCAGAAAGGCACCAGCACGCACATGATGAGGACGAGGCGCATGCGCGGGCCGACCGTCGTCATCAGGTAAGCGTAGGGGTAGGCCGCGATCACGCAGACGATAGTGACCCAGGCAGATATGGAGAAGGTGCGGGCAAGAACGGTGAGATTGACGGGCGTGGAGAAGAACCAGACGTAGTTCTGCAGGCTCCATTCGGGCTCGGAAAAGCTGCGGAGCACGATCGTCAGCAAGGGATAAGCCATTGCCGCGATGAGCAGCAGGATGGCCGGAACCGTCAGCAGCGACGGATAGTCCGCCAGCCGCCAGCGGCGCGGCTCGGATGCTGCGCGGCCGGCTGGCCGGGGATCTGAACCCCCGGCCGTTGTCGTGTCGATTGTCTGGTTCACGCTTTACTGTTCCAGGCTTGCATGGGCTGGTTTAGTTGCCGGCCATGAGTGCGGTCCACTTTTCCGAAGCTGCGTCGAAGTTGGCGACCCAGAACTTGATGTTCTGCTGATAGCCCTGCTTGACGCGATCCGGCGTGTTGGTGAGGAACGCGGCCACGGAAGCATCGACCTTCGGCTGCGCCTCGTTGTGGATCGGCGAGTAGGAGGTCTGCTCGGTGAGGATCTCCTGCGCCTGCTTGCCGAGATAGGCGTTGATCAACGCGTAGGCGGCATCCGTGTCCTTGACGCCGACCGGAATGGTGAGCTGGTCCATCACGACCATCCAATCCTGCCAGACCGGCGTGTAGGCTGCGCCGTTCTTGACTGCGGTCATGGCGCGGCCGGTCCACATCATGACCATGTCTGCCTCACCGGACTCGGCGAGCTGCTGCGATTCAGCACCGGTCTTCCAGAAGATCGTGTCCGGGCCGAGCGCCTTGATCTTGGCGATGCCTTTGTCGATGTCGGCCGGGGTCATGTTTTCGACGGAGCCGCCATCGGCGATGATGCCCTGCTCGATCAGCGCGCCGATCGGGTCGCCGCTGCCGTCGATGGCGCGGATGCCGGGGAATTTCTCGGTGTCGAAGAAGTCCTTCCAGCTTTTCGGCGGGTTATCCTTGTAGGCATCGTTCTTGTACATCAGGACCATGCCGTAGTTCATCGCCGGAACGCTGCATTCGCCGACCTGGCCGGCCGGGATGTGCGAGACGTCGATCTTGGTCAGGTCGAGCTTCTGGAACAGCTTGCCGCAATGCACGTAGGGCGGCAGGTCGGCGGTGTCGACGACGTCCCAGGTGACGTTGCCGGATTCGACCTGCGCCTGCAGCTTGGCGATCTCGGTCGGACCGTCATTGAGCAGCGTGACGCCGGACTTGTCGACGAATTCCTTCAGCGCCGCTACCTGGCCGTCCTGATAAATGCCGCCGTAGGAAACGAAGGTGAGCGTCTTGCCCTTGAGCGAGCCGTCCACGATGGTGCCCGCGGCTGGCGCTTCCTGTGCATGAGCGACGGCGGCAATGACGGCAAGCGTCGTCGCTCCGGCGATGCCGGCAAATGTCGATCTATATCCCATTTTATTCAGTCTCCGATGACCCGCTATTTGGTTTTGGCGTCCCGGGTGCGAGCTTTTTCCGGGGCACATATTCATCGAGCTCGACTGCGCCGCTTGTCGGGGGCGCGATGATCCACAGAACCTCGGCCGGCACATTGCCGACATTGACCGTCTTGTGCGGGGTCGAGGTCGCGTATTCGATGCTGTCGCCTTCTTCGAGGATGAAGGTTTCGTCGCCGAGCGTCAGTTGCAGCTTGCCGCGCAGGACGAGGAACATCTCATGCGCGTTGCCGTGGGTGTAGGGCAGGTCGCCGGTCGAGCCGCCGACGGCGAACTCGCCCGAATAGACTTCCACATCGTGGATTGGACGGCGCGAAAGCAGCGTCTTGCGATAACCTTCGCTGACCGGCAGCGCCGGGCGCTCGGCGCGCGTCAGCACCTTGTGCGTCGATACCTCGGAGTCTTCGAAAAGATCTGCAACGCTGATGCCCAATGCGTTGGCGATCGACATCAGCGTCGACGTGTTGGCGCCGGAGAGACCGCGTTCGAGCTGGCTGAGAAAGCTTGCCGTGGTGCTGGTCAGGTCGCCGAGTTGGCGCAAGGTCAGGCGGCGTGCGGTGCGGAATGCCTTGACGCGATCCCCGAGCATTGTCGAGCGGCGAGCCTCCGTCCTGGACGTGGCACCATCTGCCGGGCTTTGATCATCGATCAGCTTCATCCGTCTCCCCATGGTTCACTTTACAAGCTATTAAGTGAATCTCTGGATGGCAAGCGGGATTCGTATGCCGGCGAAAAATCCTTGTTAAACAGGCCAGAAAAGCGAACCGGCGCAAGCGGCTCCTTCGCTCGCGCCGGTTCATTTTTTCCTGATATTCTGAATATTTAGGCGGCGATCGTCGCGCGCGCATTGAGGATGTGGAAACAGGCGTTGGCGGCCTCATTTCCTTTCACCTTGAAGTGGTCGAAGAAGAATTTGCGATGTTCTTCGCTGTCGTGGAAGTGGTGGGGCGTGAGCACCGCCGACAGGACAGGGACGTTGGTAGCAAGCTGGACGTTCATCATTCCGTCGAGCACCGCGCCTGCCACGAAGTCGTGCCGGTAGATGCCGCCATCGACCACGAAAGCAGTGCCGAGAATGGCATCGAACCGGCCGGTTTCGGCAAGCAGCTTGGCGTGAAGCGGGATCTCCAGCGCGCCGGGTACGTCGAAGACCTCAACGACCGTCTTGCCATTTGAAAGCGCCTGCGTAGCGCTGACGAAAGACTCGACGCATTGATCGACGATTTCCGAATGCCAGCGCGCACGGATGACGGCGACGCGGCGGGTTTCGAATTCACGAGGGGGTATCTGATTCATGGGTCCTTACTCCGTTCAATGACCAGAATCAGGACGCACGAGACAGGACTTCGTCCGCAGTTAAGCGGCATGATCCCGTTCGTTCTCTTCCATCCGGACTATGACCGTCGGCTCCGGAATTAAACCGGATCTGCTGACCTTTCCGGAAAATCCGGAAAGCGCTCGCGGGCTCAAGTTTTCACTCTTACCGCCGGTGGGGAGTTGCACCCCGCCCTGAGAACTTAACGCAATCTGTATGGCGCGAAATCCCTGTGGTCGTCAATCCGCCGGATGGCGGGGTCAGGCATTTTCAGCCATGTGTTTTTTCTTGCGGAGTGTTTTCGTTTTGCGCTCGTTTCGATTGCGAAAAAGTTCAAAATTGGGTAGTGGGGAACTGAAGAGAATGCGGCGACCAGCCGGAGAAAATCGTGACCGAACCCTCGACCTACGACATCTTCATCATCGGCGGCGGCATCAACGGGTGCGGAATCGCCCGCGACGCGGTCGGTCGCGGCTATTCGGTGTGCCTTGCCGAGATGAACGACCTTGCCAGCGGCACGTCGTCGGGTTCGACCAAGCTTATCCACGGCGGCCTGCGCTATCTCGAACATTATGAGTTCCGGCTGGTGCGGGAATCGCTGATGGAGCGCGAGGTGCTGTGGAAGATGGCGCCGCACATCATCTGGCCGATGCGTTTCGTGCTGCCTTATGCCAAGGGCCTGCGCCCGGCATGGCTGATCCGGCTCGGCCTGTTCCTCTATGACCATATTGGCGGACGCAAGCTGCTGCCGGCGACCAAGACGCTGGATATGCGTAACGATCCGGCAGGCAAACCGCTGAAGCCATTGTTTTCCAAGGCATTCGAATATTCCGACGGCTGGGTCAACGATGCGCGACTCGTCGTGCTCAATGCACGCGACGCTGCCGATCGCGGCGCCGATATCCGCACCCGGACAAAGGTCGTCAGTGCGCGGCGCGAGGGCGAGCACTGGGTCATCAACCTTGAGAACCAGCGGACGGGCGAAACGCAGGAGGTGAGGGCGGGGCTGATCGTCAATGCCGGCGGCCCCTGGGTCGATGCCGTGCTCGCGGGTGCGGTAGGGCGTAACGATGTCCACAATGTGCGGCTGGTGCAGGGCAGCCATATCGTCGTCCGCAAGAAGTTCGACGATCCGCGCGCCTATTTCTTCCAGAACAAGGACGGGCGCATCATCTTCGCCATTCCCTATGAGGATGATTTCACCCTCATCGGCACTACCGACCAGGATTTCGACGGCGACCCGCACGATGTGAAGATCAGCGAAGCCGAAACCGATTATCTCTGCAGTGCTGCAAGCGAGTATTTCGCCGCTCCCGTCAGGCGCGAGGATATCGTCTGGACCTATTCGGCGGTGCGGCCGCTTTACGACGATGGAGCCTCGAAAGCGCAGGAGGCGACGCGCGACTACGTGCTGAAATCCGACACCAGCGATGGTCCGCCGCTGGTCAACGTGTTCGGCGGCAAGATCACCACCTATCGTCGGCTTGCCCAGTCGATGCTGGAAAAGATCGAGGCGCATCTCGGCAAGCGCGGTGCGCCCTGGACGGCGGGCGCGCCGCTGCCGGGTGGCGATTTCTTTGCCACGGGTTTTGACGCGCAGGTCAGGAAACTGATGGCGGCCTATCCCTTCCTCGATGCGGGCCACGCCCGTCGGCTGACACGGCTTTACGGCACGCTGGCGTCGAAGCTTCTCGGTTCTGCGATTTCGCCCGGCGATCTCGGCCGGAATTTCGGCGCCGATCTCTATGAGGCGGAAGTGCGCTACCTCATGGCGCATGAGTGGGCGGTGACGGCCGAGGACGTGCTGTGGCGGCGCACCAAGCGCGGCCTGCACATGAACGAGGCGCAGCGCCAGGCACTCGACGATTTCATGCGTGACGCCAACGCCTCGAAGAACGCGGCTGCCGAATAGCCGCGCCGACTTTCCTCCGACTGAACCAGGTCCGCCAAAATCTCGTGCCAGCCTAGTGACGTGGCCGTAGCTTTGCGCTATTACAACCGTACCCGCGGGTACGGTTGTTGTGCGAGAAGCTGGAATTTGCCACATCTCGCTATCGAAACATTGCCTGCGGGTGAGGCAGCGGCTGTTCACAAAATGAATCGGCTGTATCCTGCAAGTGTTTGTTTTATCGCGCGATCCCGGCTGAAAAATCAGGGATCACTGGCTTAGCTTAGGAAAAATCCGATGCCCGCTTATCGTTCCCGCACAACCACCCATGGCCGTAACATGGCAGGCGCTCGCGGCCTGTGGCGCGCCACAGGCATGAAGGACTCGGATTTCGGCAAGCCGATTATCGCGGTGGTGAACTCGTTTACGCAGTTCGTGCCGGGGCATGTGCATCTAAAGGACCTCGGCCAGCTCGTGGCGCGCGAGATCGAGAAGGCGGGCGGCGTTGCCAAGGAATTCAACACCATTGCCGTCGATGACGGTATCGCCATGGGCCATGACGGCATGCTCTATTCGCTGCCGTCGCGCGAGCTGATCGCTGACTCGGTCGAATACATGGTCAATGCGCACTGCGCCGACGCCATGGTCTGCATCTCCAATTGCGACAAGATCACGCCCGGCATGCTGATGGCCTCGCTGCGCCTCAACATCCCGACCGTGTTCGTTTCCGGCGGGCCGATGGAAGCCGGCAAGGTCATGCTTTCCGATGGCAAGATCCACGCGCTCGATCTGGTCGATGCGATGGTCGCTGCCGCCGACGACAAGATGTCCGACGAAGACGTCCAGACCATCGAGCGTTCGGCTTGCCCGACCTGCGGTTCGTGCTCCGGCATGTTCACCGCAAACTCGATGAACTGCCTGACCGAAGCGCTCGGTCTGTCGCTGCCCGGCAACGGCTCGACGCTGGCAACCCACTCGGATCGTGAAAAGCTGTTCCTTGAGGCGGGCCGCAGGATCGTCGCTCTGGCAAAGCGCTATTACGAGGGCGACGATGAGACCGCGCTGCCGCGCACCATTGCCTCAAAGGGTGCCTTCGAGAACGCCATGGCGCTCGACATTGCCATGGGTGGTTCGACCAACACGGTTCTGCACATTCTCGCCGCAGCACATGAAGGCGAAGTCGATTTCACGATGGACGACATCGATCGTCTGTCGCGCAAGGTTCCGTGTCTTTCCAAGGTCGCTCCGGCAAAGTCCGACGTTCACATGGAAGATGTGCACCGGGCAGGCGGCATCATGGCTATCCTCGGCGAACTGAACCGCGCCGGTCTGCTCAATGCCGATCTGCCGACTGTGCATGAAAAGACGCTGGGCGATGCCTTGTCGAAATGGGACATCGCCGTCACCGACAATCCGGCAGCGCTCGAGCTCTTCAGTGCGGCTCCCGGCGGCGTGCCGACGCAGGTCGCGTTCAGCCAGAGCGCGCGCTGGAAGGAACTGGACATCGACCGCGAAAACGGCGTCATCCGCGATGCGCAGCATCCGTTCTCTAGGGATGGCGGGCTTGCGGTTCTAAAGGGAAACATCGCGCTCAACGGCTGCATCGTGAAGACGGCGGGCGTCGATGAATCGATCCTGAAGTTCTCCGGCCCGGCGCGCGTTTTCGAAAGTCAGGATTCGTCCGTCAAGGCGATCCTGGCCAATGAGGTCAAGGCCGGCGACGTCGTCGTCATTCGCTATGAAGGCCCGAAGGGCGGACCGGGCATGCAGGAAATGCTCTATCCGACCAGCTATCTGAAGTCGAAGGGCCTCGGCAAGGCCTGCGCTTTGATCACCGATGGCCGCTTCTCCGGCGGCACGTCGGGCCTCTCCATCGGCCACGTCTCGCCGGAAGCCGCCAATGGCGGCCTTATCGGCATCGTGCGCGAAGGCGACATGATCGACATCGACATCCCGAACCGCACCATCTCGCTGCGCGTCGACGAGGCCGAAATCGCCGCCCGCCGCGCCGAGCAGGACGCCAAAGGCTGGAAGCCGACCGAGCAGCGCAAGCGCAAGGTGACTACCGCACTCAAAGCCTATGCGGCCTTCGCAACCTCTGCCGATCGTGGCGCAGTGCGCGACCTCGGCGAAAGCTGAACGAAGAATATGGCCGGCGATCTGCCCCATGGGAAGATCACCGTCTGACCTAAGACGCAACCCACAACCGGGTTTATGAGACGCTTGCAGGCGCTGCGCCTGCAAGCGCCGGCTGTACTCGGCTGGCCAAATGCAGGATCACTATCGTGACTGATACTTCAGCGACCGCAGGCCGCATCCAAGCAGACAACACCGTTTACGCCATCCTTCTGGCCGTGAGCTTCTGCCACATGCTCAACGATGTGATGCAGTCGCTTCTCGCCGCCCTGTACCCGATGCTGAAGGAAAGCTATGGCCTCGATTTCTGGCAGATCGGCCTCCTGACTTTCACGTTCCAGGTCACCGCCTCGCTGCTCCAGCCACTCGTCGGCATGTATACGGACAAGCGGCCGATGCCTTATTCGCTGCCGATGGGCATGACCTCGACCATGATCGGCCTCATCGTGCTGGCCTATGCCGGCAATTACGGCGTGCTGCTGGTTGGCGCGGCGCTGGTGGGCATCGGTTCGTCGGTCTTTCACCCCGAGTCTTCGCGCGTCGCACGCATGGCTTCCGGTGGACGCTACGGGCTTGCGCAGTCGCTGTTCCAGGTCGGCGGCAATTTCGGCACCGCGCTTGGGCCGTTGCTGGCTGCCTTCATCGTCGTGCCGAGGGGACAGCATAGTGTAGCCTGGTTCGCCATCGCTGCTCTCATCGGTATCATCGTGCTGCGGCAGGTCAGCGGCTGGTACGGCCGCTACCGTATCGCCAATGCCAAGCGCCCTGTGCATTCCCAGGCCATTTCGCTGCCGCGCCGCAAGGTCGTCATTGCGCTGATCGTGCTGGCGACGCTGGTCTGCACCAAGAACATCTACATGGCCAGCCTGTCGAGCTACTACACCTTCTACGTCATTCATAAGTTCGGCGTGTCGGTGCAGGAAGCGCAGATATTGCTCTTCATCTTCCTCGGTGCGGTGGCTGCGGGCACGCTGGCGGGCGGGCCGATCGGCGACCGCTTTGGGCGCAAATTCGTCATCTGGTTCTCGATCCTTGGCGTGCTGCCGTTCACGCTGGCATTGCCCTATGCGGACCTTTTCTGGACGCGCATCCTGACCGTGATCATCGGCCTTGTGCTGGCGTCGGCCTTCTCGGCCATCGTCGTCTTCGCGCAGGAACTGGTGCCGGGCCGCGTCGGCATGATCGCCGGCGTCTTCTTCGGCTTCGCCTTCGGCATGGGTGGATTGGCGGCTGCCGTGCTCGGTGTCGTCGCCGACATCAAGGGCATCGACTACGTCTATATGATCTGCTCGTTCCTGCCGCTGCTCGGCCTTCTGACGGTCTTGCTGCCGTCGACGAAGGAAATGCGCGCCACAGCCGCGTAGCGCAAATATTCCAGACTTGCCGATGGCGATGAGAATATTCTTTTCATCGCCATCGTTCCGGGGCACGTTTGAGCGAAACAATTTCGCGTGCCGTGCGTTTCCTGTCACCGCGTCTCGCGGACGGGGACGATACCAGCATGACCTTCGAACAGATCCTGGCATTCGTCGTCATCGCCCTGATGATGGCCGCTTTCGTGTGTGGGCGGTTCCGCTACGATCTGGTCGCGGCGGGATCGCTGCTTGCGGCGTTGGCTGTCGGCGTGGTGCCTTATGATGCCGCATTCAGCGGTTTCAGCGACGATATCGTCATCATCGTCGGCAGTGCGCTTCTGGTCAGCGCCGGCGTGGCGCGATCCGGCATCATGGAATATGCGATCAAGCGCTACCTGCCCGACGTGTCGTCGGTGCGGGCGCAGATGTTCCTACTGGTCGCGACTGTCACCGTGCTTTCGGCCTTCGTGAAGAACATCGGCGCGCTGGCGATCATGATCCCCATCGCCATCCAGTTCGCCCGCCGCTCCAATGTATCGCCCTCGGTGTTCCTGATGCCGATGGCTTTCGGTTCGCTGCTGGGCGGGCTGATGACGCAGATCGGCACATCGCCCAACATCGTCGTGTCGCGCGTTCGGGAGGAACTCACCGGCACGTCCTTCAGCATGTTCGACTTCACGCCGGTGGGAGCGGTGCTGGCGCTCGCCGGCATCATCTTTCTCGTGCTGTTCTACAAGCTGTTGCCTGAACGCATTCGTTCCAGTTCCTCGCTGCATGAAGCGATCGACATCAAGAACTATGTCTCGGAAGCCGTCGTGGTCAGCGGCTCGTCCGTTCTCGGCAAGCCGGTTTCCGACCTGATGAAGCTGGCCGAGGGCGATGTCGATGTCACCTCTATCATCCGCTCGCGCGGCGTGCGCATCACGCCGCTTCCCGACGCGCTGCTGAGGGAAGGCGACATCGTGCTGATGGAGGGTGATCCCGAGGCGCTCGACCGGCTGGTGGCGCAGGCCAGGCTCAGCGTGACCGGGGGCCGCGACGACGGCGATGCCGGCAGCGGTGAGATCGACGCGGTGGAAGCCGTCATCGGCGAAAACTCCATGCTGATCGGCTGGTCGGCGCAGCGCCTCGGCCTCTACGATCGGTTCAACGTCAATCTGCTGGCGGTCAGCCGCAAGGGCGAGCGGCTGACCCAGCGCCTCGGCGCCATCACACTGCGGCTTGGAGACGTCATCCTGCTGCGCGGCAATCGCCAGGCGTTCCCGGAAATCCTGCGCGAGTTCGGCCTTCTGCCGTTGGCCGAGCGGCCGATCCTGCTTGGCAGCGTCAGGCGCGGCGTGGTTCCGGTCCTGATCCTGCTCGCCGCTATGGGCGCGACGGCTGTTGGGCTGCTGCCGGTGGCGATCGCGTTCTTTGCGGCTGCCGTTGCGATGGTGCTGTTCAAGGTCATTCCTGTCCGCGAAGTCTATTCGGCGATCGACGGACCGATACTGGTGATGCTGGCGGCGCTCATCCCGGTAAGCGACTCGTTGAGGCGCACAGGCGCCACGGACGTCATCGCGGGCTGGCTGGCGCAGCTTGGAGCCACGCTGCCGCCCTATGGCGCGCTTGCGCTCATTCTCGTTACGGCAATGGCGATAACGCCATTCCTCAACAATGCCGCGACAGTGCTCGTCATGGCGCCGATCGCGGCGGGGTTTGCAGCAAGCCTCAGCTATCGGCCGGAAGCGTTCCTGATGGCGGTTGCCATCGGGGCCGGCTGCGATTTCCTGACGCCGATCGGCCACCAGTGCAACACGCTGGTCATGGGGCCGGGCGGCTACAGGTTCAGCGATTACCCACGATTGGGATTGCCGCTGTCCTTCATCGTCATTCTTGCGGCGGTGCCGGCGCTGATGCTGGTCTGGCCGCTGAAATGAAAACGGCGCCCGAAGGCGCCGTTCGTTTTTGTCGTCAGGGAGTTTTTCAGCCCTTGGCGGCAACAGCCTTCGATGCTGTAAGCTCCCGATCCGGATGCGTCCGCTTCCACCAGTCGCCGAGGAACAGCAGGATCGGGGCTGCGATGAAGATCGACGAGGTTGTCGCCACGATAACGCCGAACACCATCGGAATGGCGAAGTTCTCGACCGCACTGCCGCCCCAGATCGCCATTGGCAGCATCGAGAGCAGGATCGCGACCGAGGTGTAGATACAGCGCGCGAACACCTGGTTGATGCTCATGTCGATGATTTCGCGCAGCGGCATCTTCTTGTAGAGGCGCAGGTTTTCACGCATGCGGTCATAGACCACGACCTTGTCGTTCACCGAATAGCCGATGATCGTCAGGAGCGCGGCGATGGCGGTCAGGTTGAAATCGAGCCCCAGCAGCGCGAAGAAGCCGATGGTCTTGGTCGTGTCGAGGATAAGTGTCGCAATCGCGCCGATGGCGAAGTTCCATTCGAACCGCCACCAGATATAGGCGAGCATGGCGATCGCGGCCAGAACCACGGCGAGCACGCCGGAGCGCGCCAACTCGCCGCTGACCTTGGGTCCGACGACTTCCGTACGTTCGAACTTCACGCCCGGATCGAGCTTTTGCACCGCGGCCTTAACCTCGTTGACGGCGGCCGTCTGGGCCGTCTCGCCGCCTTCCTGACGCTGGACGCGGATCAGCACGTTGTTCTCGCCGCCGATGTTCTGGAGTGCGATTTCGCCGAGGTTGAGGTCGCTGAGCGTGCTTCTGAGCTGGGCGAGATCGGCCGGCTGCGAGGTCGTGATTTCGACCTGGATGCCGCCCTTGAAATCGATGCCGTAATTCAGGCCCGGCTTGAAGAACAGTCCGATGGAAGCCAGCGACAGCAGCACCGAAACCAGGATGCCAAAATAGCGGGCGTTCATGAAGTTGATCGAGGTCTTGTCCGGGAAGAAGCGGATAAGCGGTTCGATGGTGATCGTCTTCATTTTGCGGCGGCGTACCACCGACGCCATGATGACGCGCACGATGGCCACGGCGGTGAACATCGAGATACAGGTGCCGAGCATCATGGTGATGGCAAAGCCGCGCACCGGGCCCGAGCCGAACATGAACAGCAGGCTGGTGGCGATCAGCGACGTGACGTTGGCGTCGACGATGGTCGAGTAGGCCCGCTTGAAGCCGTGGTCGAGAGCCGCGAAGGCGCTCATGCCTTTCTTGGTTTCTTCCCTTATTCGCTCGTTGATGAGAATGTTGGCATCCACGCCGAAGCCGATGCCGAGGATGATGCCGGCGATGCCGGGCAAGGTCAGCGTCGCGCCGATCATGGCGAGGGCGCCGATGGTCAGGACGAGGTGCAGGAGCAGGGCGAAATTGGCGATCATGCCCCACGCTCCGTAGAGCGCGACGATGAAGATCACGACCAGCAGGAAGCCGGCGATGCCGGTGTAGACGCCCATGCGGATGATGTCGCCGCCGAGATCGGGACCGACTGTGCGTTCCTCGATGACGGTGAGCGGTGCGGGCAGGGCACCGGCGCGCAGCAGGGCGGAGAGCACCGTCGTGTCTTCCACGGTGAAGCTGCCGCTGATCTGGCCCGAACCGCCGGTGATCGGCTCACGGATGACCGGTGCGCTGAGCACCTTGCCGTCGAGCACGATGGCGAAGGGGCGGTTGACGTTGGCGGTGGTTATTTCGGCGAACTGGCGCGCGCCGACGCTGTCGAAGCGGAAGGAGACGATCGGCTCCTGCGTGCGCTGGTCGAAGCCGGCGCGGGCATCCGTCAGGCGCTCGCCGCTGAGGGCGACGCGGTCTTCGATCGGATATTGCTGGCTGGTCTTGGCGTCCGGCAGCATGGTCACGCCGGGAGGCAGGGGCTGGCCCTGCTCGACATTGTTGGCGACCATGTGGAATTCCATCTTGGCCGTGCTGCCCAGCAGTTCGCGCAGGCGTGTCGGGTCCTGAAGGCCCGGAAGCTGCACGAGCATGCGGTCGGAGCCGACGCGCTGGATGGTAGGCTCGGCAACGCCGACCTGGTCGACGCGCTGGCGCACGATTTCCAGGCTCTGCTGGAGTGCGGCGTCAAGGCGATCGCGCAGACCGGCTTCCGTGAGCTTCATCGTGATCTGGTTCTGCGCAGAAGCTACGTCGATGTCGGCCGTGCCACCGCCGAAACCGGTCGCGCTGACCGGCACCGCAAGCTTCTGCAGTACTTCCAGCGCCTTGGCACGCTGCGTGTCGTCGGTGATGGTGAGAACGACTGCGTCGCCGGCAACGCGGGCCGACTGCGTGGCGATGCGCTCATTGCGCAGCGCGCCGCGGGCATCATCGAGCAGGGAGCGTAGCCGATCGGTCTTCAGCGCGTTGGCGTCCACTTCGAGAACGAGGTGGGAGCCGCCCTGAAGATCAAGGCCGAGGGTGATCTGCTGCTTGGGCAGCCAGTTCGGCAGCTTGGCGAGTTGCGCCGGCGTAAACATGTTTGGAAGGGCGGCGATGACGCCGATGAGGACGATAAAGGTATACGCCCCTATCACCCATTTTGATGTTCTCATTGTTCTGGTCCTGTCTGCGCGCAATGCCGGCGTTGGATTGACCGGGCAAAACGCGATCGCGTTCGGAAATTCGTTTCGGAGCGGAAGGCGTATGCCTTACGCGGCCTGCGGTGGCGCTCGCGCGCGAAGGACTGTCGTGGCAGTCCCGCGAAAACTCTCCGGGATGCGATCCAGGAGGCCAGTATGCAGGCTGGCAGTGACCTGCCATTGCATGGCAGGCAATATGGCCGGGCCGGTGTCGGTGCCGGCGAGGAAGGATTTCAGCGCGAGGCCGCGCCAGTCGGCGATGGCGACCATGCGCTGCGGATTGGCTGCGCCGGAGCGGTCACCGCTCGGCGTGCCGGCACCCTGGCCGGATGCTGCCATGCCGTCGGCAAGCAACCGTGCCGCACGCACCGGCGAATTTGCACCGAGAAAACCGTGTGCTGCCGCGAGCGCTACGACAAGCCACAGCAAGGCGGCGGAAGAAAATCCGCGCCTTGGCGTTCTGCCGGGCTTGCTAGAGGTCATCGTGCAACGTCATTCTTCGGTGTCTGCGCCGGCAAATTGTATCATCCGACGGCGCCTGCTCCTACACCATTGCGGCAAAACTACCAACCCCGCCCGTTTTAACCGCACAGATAACGCGTTCCGGCTGAATTTCCTTGAAGGCCGGTGAATGAGCCGTCTCAAAGCATGACTGAGACCGCCTGGAACAACGCCAGCGCCTGCTTGTCCAGCGCGTCATCGACCGGGAATGGCTGCGACGACATCTTGACCAGAACGGTCTCGGTCGCCGGGTCGACATAGAGCCACTGTCCATGAATGCCGATGCCGCAGAAGGCGCCGTTGTCGTAGCCGGTCTGGTACCATTTGTTGCGGTAGCCGCCATTGGGAAGCAGGAACGCGAAATCGCCCTTGCGCCAGGCTTCGCGGTCGCCGCCGGTGGTCGTGTCCTCGACCCAGCTTTCGGGCAGGATGCGCCGGCCTTCGAATGAGCCGCCGCAGCGCATCATTTCGCCGACTCGGGCAAGGTCGCGTGCCGAAACGGAGACGCCGCCTGCCGCGCGGGCGGTGCCTTCGGCATCGACCGTGATCTGCCCGCTGAGCTTAGCGCCGAGCGGCGCCCACAGGCGATCGCTCATCAGATCGGTATAGCGCCGGCCCGAAGCGCGCTCGACGATGATGCCGAGGAAATCGGAACAGGGCGAGCGGTAGCGGAAGACTTCGCCATGCTCCTTGCCGGCGAGTTTGGGGAGGCTGAACAGGAAAGCCGGCAGTGTCTCCTGAGCGCCCGGCCGTGCGGGGTTCCACAGCATGGCACGGCGATAGCGGGCAAAGGCGCTTTCCGGGTCGAGGTAGAGTTCCTCGAAATCGAGCGCCACCGTCATGTCGAGCACGTGCTGGACGGTCGCATCGCCGAAGGCCGAACCCTTGGCTTCGGGGATGTAAGTCGTGACCGGAGCCGAAGGATCGAGCAGGCCGTCGTCCTGCACCACTCCGGCGAGGATGGCGGTCAGCGATTTGCTGATCGAGAAGACGATGTGTCGGCCTGCCGGCTTCATATGCGGAGCGTTGTATTCGCCGACGAATTTGCCGCCCTTCATGACCAGGAAGGCGTCGGTATGCGAGCGCTTGAGGAAAGCGGCGATGGTTTCTGGCTCGCTGTCGAGCGTGACTTTCTTGGCCAGCAAATCCTCTAGGTCGCCGATGGGGGCTTCCGGAGTAGCTTCCCCGACTTCGATCTCAGCGCTCGGCACCAGTTCGCCGGCATTCTGGAACGACCAGCGATTGTACGGCTCGGTGCGCCAGTTCTCCAGTGTCACATCGGGGCGGCGAAAGCCGTATTTGGTTTCGAATGCTGTCGGGGCAGTCATGATAGTCCTGTTCTTTTGTCTTGCTCAGGCGAGCGCGGCGGCGATGGCGTGGATGGCCTTCAGCGTTGCAACTGAATAGGCGCTGTTGCCGAAATCCGGGTAGGTCGACAGTTTGACGACGACCATGTCGTAATCCCAGTTGATGTAGATGAGCTGTCCGAAGACGCCCCGGCACATCAGCGTGCGCGATTTCGGATCCTCCAGCCAGAACTGGTTCTTGTAGGAGCCGTCGGGAAGGCTTTCGTTGAACTGCGGGCCATGCCGGGCGTTTCTGGTCGCCTCGATCCAGGCGGGCGGGACGATGCCGCCGCCATTCTCGAGGATCGTTTGACCGAAGCGGCCAAAATCCCTCAGCGTCGCATTGAAGCCGCCATCGGCCAGCGCGTAGCCGGCGCGATCGACGGTGAAGCAGGCGCTCTCTTCAGCGCCGATCTTCTGCCACAGCTCTTCCGACACCAGCTGCGCCAGGCGCTTGCCGGTGACACGCTCCATGGTGAAGGCAAGCACGTCAGTCTCGATCGAGCGGTAGACGAACTTTTCGCCGTGCGGACGCTCGGTCTCCTTGAGCCCGAGAATCTGCTCCCAGATATGCGTCGGCCATTTGAAGGCAGGATCGCTGCCCGGCGGGATCGGCTTCCAGCCTGCCGCGACGTCGGTCTGGCCCATGTCCGAGTAGCGGTCGGTGTATTCCTCGCTGTAGCGAACACCGGTCGTCATATCGAGCACATGCTGCAGCGTCGCGCCACGCCAGCCGGTGTTCTCGAGCTCCGGTAGATAATGGGTCACCGGTGCCGCCGGGTCGATCAGGCCACGCCCGACGAGAATGCCGAAAACCATCGCCGTGACCGACTTTGCCATCGACTGCGACAGATGCAGCGTGCGCGGCGTCATGCCGTTGAAATAACGCTCATAGGCGATCGCGCCGCCCTTGAGCACCAGAAACCCGTCCGTATAGGTCTCGTCGAGATGGCCGGCGAGGGTGGTTGGCGCACCTGTGCTGTCCACTGTCGGCACATCGTCAAGCTCGACCTCATTGCGCGCAAGCTCGCGCACCGGCCCATCGCCGCGCCAGACTTCGACCGTCGGCAGGATCTCGCGGATGTGCTGGAACGCCCAGCGGTTCCATGGCGGGCGGTCCCAGTCGAGCCTTGGCGGCACCATCTGCGGCGGCGAACCCTGCATGATGGCAGGGGCGGGGTCGCTGTTGCGATAGGAGGTCATTCAATGCTCCACGGAAATGCAACCCCGCAGCATTCTTGCGGGGCCTTTCCAGCTTGGGTGTTCCGATGGTTACAGCTTCGGCCGTTTGGCCTTTTCGCCGTACCAGCCACCGACCGCTTTTTCATAGGCCATGCCGGCGCGGAACACGTCCTCGTCGCAATAGGTGCGGCCGACGATCTGGATGCCGGTCGGCACGCCGTTCTTGGCATGGCCCGACGGCAAGGACAGAACCGGGCAGCGGCTCATCGTGTTGAACGGCGTGGTCATCACCCAGCCGAGCGAGGGATTGACCAGTTTGCCGTTGATCCTGACCTCGTCCTTCGACTGATCGTGGTCGGCCGGAACCGAGGGCAGCGCCGTGGTCGGGCAGATCAGCACATTGTATTTTTCGAGCAGCGGCCCGAGCGTCATATACATGCGGCCGGCCACTTCGAGGCTGTTGACGAAATCGGTCGCCTTGGAACCCGCGCCGTCCTCGGCAAATTTGCGGGCATAGGTGGTCATCTCGTCGGCATGCTCGGGCAGGAGCTTCGACAGGAACGCGCCGAACAGATGGTTCAGATAGGCCATCCCGGCTTCCAGCACCTCCGGCCCCCAGCCTAGATCGACTTCCTCGACCTCTGCGCCGAGCGAGCGGAACACGTCGAGCGCCTTCTTGGTGTTCTTTACGACTTCAGGATCGACCTCGAAGCCGCCGAGATTCATCGAATAACCGATCTTCCAGCCTTTTATCGGCTTGAATTTGGTCGGCAGCGTCAGCTTCGGTCGTAGCGACGCAATGTCGAGCGGGCTCGGGCCGGTCATGACGTTCTGCAGCAGGATCGCGTCTTCCACCGTGCGCGCCAGCGGGCCGGTGTGGCAGTAGAAGTCGAGGTTGAAGGGCGGATCGTCCGGGTTGCGGCCATAGGGCGGCTTGTAGCCGACGACACCGCAGGTCGAGGCCGGGATACGGATCGAGCCGCCGATGTCGGAGCCGGTGGCGATCGACGACGTGCCCGAGGCGAGCGAAGCGCCGGCACCGCCCGACGAGCCGCCCGGCGTGAATTTGGTGTTCCACGGATTGCGGGTGATGCCCCACAGCCGCGACCACGTATAGGCCGCGCAGGAGAATTCGGGCGTTGCCGTGCGCGCATGGACGATGCCGCCGGCCTTGATGACGCGCTCGTTCATGGTCGAGGAGGAGTCGGCGACGAAATCCTTCATGATCAGCGAGCCGCCGGTGGTCGGCTTGCCCTTGATGTAGCTCTCGTCCTTGATGCCGATGGGCAGGCCTTCCAGTGCCCCGGTCTTCTTGCCCTTGGCGTATTTGGCTTCCGCCTTTTTGGCCAGATCCATCGCTTCATCGAAATGCGTGTTGGTGAAGGCGTTGACTTTGTCCTTGGTCGCCTCGGCGCGCTTGATCACCGCTTCCATCAGCTCGACGGGCGAAAGCTTTTTGGCCTTGAAGCGCTTCAGGGCTTCGCTTGCCGGCATGTAGCAAAGGTCGAGATCGCTCATGATAGACACACCTCCTTCGTGTCCACGCCCCATTGCTCGCCGGACGATGTCCGGACGCGGGCTGGTATCGAAATCTCTTTGATTGTTCAAAACAGGCCCCGGCGGCTTGCCGCCAGGGCCTTGATCGCACCTACTTCAGAAGATCGGTCCAGATCTTGGTGTACATCGTCTGCACGTCCGGCGGGCAGGCGATATTGAACTCGCCCTTCTCGGCGAATTCGGCCGGGATGTTCACCTCGGGTGCGGTCTTCATGTCTTCCGGCATGAAAGCTTCGGAGCCCTTGATGCCGTTGGCATAGCGCGCAAAGGCCGAGATCATGGCTGCATTCTCGGGGTCCATGATGAAGTTCACGAACAGCTTGGCATTTTCGGTGTTCTTGGCGTCCTTGAGAATGGCGACGTTGTCCATCCAGATCGGATAGCCTTCCTTCGGGTAGCCGTAGACGATCTTGTCGTTCTGCAGGCGTGCGCGGAAGGAAGCGCCGTTCCAGTTGACGCCGGCCGAAATATCGCCCTTGCCGTAGCGGTCGACGTTTCCGTAGTCCATCGACAGCCATTTCGGCTTGGCCGCGACCAGCGTGTCGCGAACCTTCTTCAGCACTTCCTTGTCGCCGGTGCACTGCTTGCCGCCGACATAGTGGATGGCGAGTGCCATCACGTCGCTCATCTCGGGCACGACATTGACCTTGCCGACCAGTTCGGCGGGCGGGTCCATGAAGATCGCCGACGTGTTCGGGTCACCCGAATAGACCGAGGTGTTGACCGTGACGCCAGTCGTGCCCCACTGCCACGGCACCGAGTAATGACGGCCCGGATCGAACGGCACGTCGACCCATTTCGGGTCCATGTTCTTGAAATTCTCCATCTGGTCGGGACGGCTTTCGAGCAGCAGGCCCTCGTCGATCCAGACGTTCATCACCGAAGCTGAAGGCACGACGATGTCGAAGCCATGGCCGCCCTGGCGGATCTTGGCCAGCGCGGTGTCGTTGGAATCATAGTCGGTGACGGTAACCTTGACCTTGAATTGCTCTTCGAACTTCTTGATCAGCTCGGGGCTGGTGTAGTTGCCCCAATTGTAGATGTTGAGTTCGCCTTCGGCGCGCGCCATGCCCGCCGAGGCCATCAACGACAGCCCTATGGCCGTCGCAGTCAATTTCCAGTTCATGCGTCTTACTCCCATTGTTGGGACCGGCCGTTCTGCGGCTTCAGGTCCGCTTCCTGCTGATGATGAAGAAGATTGTGACGATAGCTACCGACAGCAGCAGGAAGACTGTCGAGATCGCATTGATTTCCGGCGTCACGATGCGCCGGAGCTGGCCGAGCATGTAGGTCGGCAGCGTGTCCTGTCCGCCGGACTTGACGAATTCCGTGATGACGACATCATCGAGCGATACGACGAAAGCCAGCATCAGCCCGGCGAGAATGCCCGGCCACAGTAGCGGCAATGTGACATAGCGGAAGGTTTTCCATCCCGTGGCGTAGAGATCGGCTGCCGCGGTTTCCAGCGACAGGTCCATGTTCTCCAGGCGGGCGCGGATCGGAAGATAGGCGAAGGGAATGCAGAAGGCGGTGTGTGCTGCGATCAGGTAGCCGAGACCGGAATAGCCGGTCCAGATCTTGATGCGCGAGAAGAACACCAGCAAGGCCACGGCAGTGACGATTTCCGGCACCATCAGCGGCTGATTGATGAAGGCATATTTGAAGGTCAAGCCCTTGTAGGGCTTGGTTCTGGTGGTGGCGAGCGCTGCCATGGTGGCGGCGACGGTCGCGATCAGGGCAGCCGCGATGGCGATCTGGAACGAGCGGATCGAGGCGTCGATGACCTGGGTGTTGTTCCACGCCGAATAGAACCAGCGCAGCGAAAAGCCTTTCCAGATGGCGACCGAGTCATTGTCGTTGAAGGCGTAGGCCACCAGCGTGACGATCGGCAGATAGAGCAGGAAGAAGCAGATCATCGCCACAGTGGTGAAGCCGGTCTGCTGGCGGATATCGAACGTTGCTCGTTTAGCCATGTCCGGCCCCCGTCTTGCTGGCGTTGCGGACATAGAACATCAGCGTGACCATGACGATCGCCATGAGCGTGATGGACAGCGATGCGCCCAGCGGCCAGTTACGGCCCTGGCCGAACTGAAGTTCGATGAGGTTGCCGATCATCAGATTGGTGCCTCCGCCCATGACGCGCGGCGTGACATAGGCGCCGAGCGAGGGGATGAAGACGAGGATCGAGCCGGCGATGATGCCCGGCTTGACCAGCGGCACGATGATGCGGCGCAGCACCTGCATGCGGCTCGCATAGAGATCGTAGCCGGCCTCGACGAGCCGGAAGTCGATCTTTTCCATGCTGGCGTAAAGCGGCAGCACCATCAGCGGCAGATAGACATAGGTCATGCCGACCAGCACGGCGAAGTCGGTATACATGAATTGGATTGGTGCGGTGGTGAGGCCTAGAAACCGCAGCAGCGAGTTGATCAGGCCTTCGTTTCGCAGCACTTCCATCATCGCGAAGGTGCGGATCAGAAGGTTCGTCCAGAAGGGAATGGTGATGAGGAACAGCCAGATTTCGCGTCGTCCCTCGGGGCGGGTGGCGATGAAATAGGCGGTCGGAAAGCCGAAGATCAGGGTCAATATCGTCGTCAGCAGCGACAGCGATATCGAACGCGTGAAGATCGACAGGTTCGCCTTTGCGAATGAAAGCGTGTCGTCAAAAATGTCGCGCTCGAACAGCACATTCATCCAGGCATCGGTCGAAAATTGCCATTTCACGTCGCCGTAATTGCCCGGCGCGAGAAAGGAATAGACGAGCACGATGAACAGCGGCCCGATCGCGGCAAAGAAGATGATCAGCAACGCGGGAGCAGACAACAGCCAGCGCGTTCGGATGTCGTCGCTTTCGGCCTTTTCGGCAGTCTCTTGTGCGGTTGCCATGGTTCAGTCTTTCAAAACCTGGGCCGCGTCGTCCGAGATCGACACACCGATGCGCTCGCCTTCTTCGAAACCGCAGGATGCGCTGCGGCTGTTTTGCTGGCGCACGGTAAAGAGGTCGCCATCGTCGAGCCGGACAAGGATATGCGTGTCGGTGCCGAAATAGACGATGTTTTCCACCGTTCCCGAAAGCTCGCCCGGGCCTTTGACCGCCTTGGCATGCTCGGGCCGCACGACGATCGTGGCTTCTCCCTTGGGCGTAAAGCCTTCGGCGACAGTCGCGGGGATCGTCTTGCCCGATTTCAGAGTGGCCTTTGCCTTGCCGTTGGCGACGTTGTCGATCTTCGCGGTAAGGAAATTGGTCTCGCCGATGAAGTCGGCGACGAAACGCTCCGCCGGTTTGTCGTAGATGTCCCAGGGCGTGCCGACCTGCAGGATCTTGCCCGCCGACATCACGGCGATGCGGTCGGACATGGTCAGCGCTTCTTCCTGGTCGTGCGTGACGAAGATGAAGGTAATGCCGGTTTCGTTCTGAAGGCGCTTAAGCTCGATCTGCATTTCCTTGCGCAGCTTGTAGTCCAGCGCCGAAAGCGGCTCGTCGAGCAGGAGCACCTTGGGTTGCGGGGCCAGCGCGCGGGCCAGGGCAACGCGCTGTTGCTGGCCGCCGGAAATCTGGCTGGTGCGCCGCTTGGCCAGTGCCTCCATCTTGACCAGCTTGAGCATCTGGCTGACGCGGGCCTCGATCTCGGCTTTCGGCTTGCCCAGCATCTGGAGGCCGAAGCCGATATTCTCGGCGACCGTCATATGTGGAAACAGGGCGTAGTTCTGGAAGACGGTGTTGACCGGTCGCTTGAAGGGCGGCAGCGGCGCGATGTCGTTGCCATAAAGCAGGATTTGCCCGTCGGTCGGGAAATCGAAACCGGCAATCAGCCGGAGCAGCGTGGTCTTGCCGCATCCGGATGGGCCGAGGAGGGTGAAAAACTCATTTTCGCGGATCGGTACCGAAACGTTGTCCAGCGCGGCTACCCGCGCCTCACCCGTTCCGAAAATTTTACTGACCCCAATAACTTCAATCGCATTCCTATCCGGTTTGTCCGGCACGATTACGCCTCACTGTTGGCCCCGCTCTTGTCGGCGGAGTACGTCCCCAATTTATTGTGACCACACGGCCGGGACATTGGCAACCCGGCAATTGAATCACGGTTCAATTATCGCATTCAGTCTAGCAATCGCCGTGCCAGGCTTACGCCTGATACGTGACCTTGCCGCCGCAGATCGTAGTCACCGGGCGGATGGTATGGAGATTATGCGGGTCGACAGCTTCTAGATCGCCCGAGAGGATCACCAGATCGGCTACATAGCCGGGTTTCAGTGTACCCTTGCGGTTCTCCATGAATTCCGCATAGGCGCCCTCGACCGTATAGCCGGCGATGGCCTCATGCAGGCTGAAGCTCTGGTCCGGATCGCCGTCTGCCCAAGGTTTGCGCACGACCGCCGCCTGAATGCCCGCTATCGGATCAATCGGCGACACCGGCCAGTCGGACGCAAAGACGACGCGCGCGCCGGCGTTCTTCAGTGTCCGCCATGCGTAGGAGAGCGGCCAGCGTTCCTTGCCGATACGCGAGACGGTCGGCTCCAGCGGCAGGCCCATCGCACCGGGTGGGTGGGGAGGCTGCATGGACGCCAGCACGCCGAGATCGGCGAAACGTGGAATGTCCGCCTCCGTGGTCACCTCGATATGCTCGATGCGGTGGCGGCTGTCGCGTTTGCCGTTGGCTTTCTGGGCGGTCTCATAACCATCTAGTACGGAGCGCACCGCGCCGTCGCCGATGGCATGCACCGCGATCTGCAGGCCGCGGCGGTCGGCCTCGGTGGCAACCGCGTTGAACTGTTCCTGCGTAAACAGCGGCTCGCCCACCCAGTCCGTGCGGTCGGCATAAGGCTCGACCATGACGGCGGTCCAGCTGTCCAGGACGCCGTCCATGAACACCTTGACCATGCCCGAAGATATCCATTCGGACTTGTAGCGCTCGGCCATCAGCGAGGCTTTTTCGAGCGCATCGACGGTCATGAAGTTCTTGTAGTGGAACGGTATCTGCACGCGGCAGAGCAGGCCGCCCTCGGCTTCGATCTCCGAAAGGAGTTCGAGTTGGTGCAGATTGCCGTCCATGTTCTGGATCGAGGTGATGCCGTGCCTGGCGCACCATTCGAGGCCGCGCTTCATGATCTCGCGGTCGGATGCCTGTTCTGCCGCCGTAGGCTTCGGATCCGGCTCGCCGCCAGTCGCGAGGCCGAGCCGCACGCGACCCTCTCCTGCAAGCGCAAGCAACGGGCCGAAAGCCTCGCCCTCGCGCAATTCGCCTTCGGCAAGCCCGTCTTCGCCCATGACGATCTCGTTGCCCGGCCCGAGCTTTTTGCCGTGCAGCAGGCCGGCCATCTCAAGCGCCTTGGTGTTGGCCCACATCGTATGATGGTCGGGAGCCGCCATAACGAAGGGCCTGTCGGGCAGGATGCGATCGAGATGGTGGCGGGTGACCCGTTCAGCGGCTGAGAGAATGGTGTAGTCCGCTCCCTGGGCCTGCAGGATGGTCTGGTTGGGCCGCTCTGCGGCATAAGACCGCACCGCCTGCGAAAGCGCATCAAACCCGTGGACGCCCATCAGCTGAAGGTGATCGAGTTCGGCAGCGCCGGCGAACAGATGCATGTGCGCTTCGACGAAGCCGGGCAGTACGGAATTGCCCTGCGCGTCGATGATACGGGTGTCCGGGCCTTTCAGTTGCAGAATCGTATCGCGATCTGCGATCGCAATGATTTCGCCGCCTTCGATGGCAATCGCTGCGGCGCGGGGGGTATCTGGATCCATCGTGAGAATACTTGCATTCACAACGATAAGATCGGCCTTTTGCGGCATTCTGTTCACCCAGTTTTGCTCAGGCTAGCAGAGTATTGGCATCTGGCAAGCCGTCTCGGTGTTGTCTTGCAGCAATTCGCTATTGCCTCTTGGCGGCATGAAAACTCTCTGTCACAAAGCAGTCGGTAAATATTCCGGGGAGCAGCAAGAGTGAGCCGAACGATAAAATGAAGACGATTTTTTCTCCACTCCACGCCGGGCATGGCGGCCAGATGGAACTGGTTTCGGGCCAGATCGTGCCCGGTTTCGAAAAGCCTTCGCGGGCGGAATTCATCAAGGCGCGGGTCGAATCCGAGAAGCTCGGGCCCATCCTTGCGCCGAAAGAACATTCGCTGGACGCAGCCAAGCGCGTGCACGCCAGCGACTACATCGATTTCCTGCCGACGGTTTGGCCGGAATGGCAGAATGCCGGCTTTCCTGGTTCTGCCATGGCCTTCACCTGGCCGACGCGCGGCCTGCGCGGCGATGTTCCGCCGAAGCGGATCGACGCACTCCTCGGCTACTATTCCTTCGACGCCGGCGCGACCTTCGTCAAAGGCACATGGGATGCGATCAAGTCTTCCTATGATGTCGGCCTGACAGCGGCCGAACTGGTCAAGGCTGGTGAACGTGCCGCTTTCGCGCTGTGCCGTCCGCCGGGGCACCATGCTGGTGCTGCCTTCATGGGTGGCTACTGCTTCATCAACAACGCCGCAGTGGTCGCCCAGTGGTACCGCGACCAGGGTGCGGCGCGCGTTGCCATCCTCGATGTCGACTATCATCACGGCAACGGCACGCAGGAAATCTTCTACGAGCGCGACGACGTGCTGATGATCAACCTGCATGGCGACCCGATGACCGAGTATCCGTTCTTCCTCGGCCATGCCGACGAGCGCGGCGCGGGCAAGGGCGAGGGCTTCAACCACAACTATCCGATGCAGCCCGGTACGGCGTGGGACAAATGGAGTGCAGCACTTGAAGACGCCTGCGCCAAGGTCGCGGCTTACGCGCCGGATGTCGTCGTGGTGTCGCTCGGCGTCGATACGTTCGAGAAGGACCCGATCAGCCAGTTCAAACTGAAGAGCTCGGACTATCCCAGGATGGGCGAGCGCATCGCCAAGCTCGGCCTGCCGACGCTGTTCGTCATGGAAGGCGGCTATGCTGTCGAGGAAATCGGCATCAATGCCGTTGGCGTGCTAACCGGCTTCGACAATGCCTGACATCCTTTGAGAGGCGGGCGGTCGCCCGCCTCTCATCATTCGCGAAACCCCATTCCCAAGTTCGGAGCAGAGAGCATGAGCAATCACCTGAATTTCTACATCGACGGCAAGTGGGTTTCGCCGGTGGTCCCGGCCACGCTGGACGTGATCGACCCCTCGACCGAAGAGGCCTATACGGCGATCTCCCTTGGTGCGAAGGCCGATGTGGACAAGGCGGTTGCCGCCGCGCGGGCAGCCTTCGTCAGCTTTTCGCAAACGACGCAGAAAGAGCGTCTGGCGCTGCTGAACAAAATTCTCGAAGTCTACAACAGGCGCTATGAGGACGTGGCGCAGGCGATCTCGCAGGAGATGGGCGCGCCGATCACCTGGGCGCGCGAGGCGCAGGCGGCTGCCGGCCAGGCCCATATGGAATCGACCATCAAGGCGCTGGAAGACTACGAATTCGGCCATCTGCGTGGCTCGACCATGGTGGTGAAGGAGCCGATCGGCGTCTGCGCGCTGATCACGCCGTGGAACTGGCCGCTCAACCAGATCGTCTGCAAGGTCGCGCCGGCAATCGCGGCGGGCTGCACCGTGGTGCTCAAGCCATCCGAGATCGCGCCGATCAGCGGCATCGTATTCGCCGAGATCATGGACGAGGCCGGCGTGCCGAAGGGCGTGTTCAACCTCGTGAACGGCACCGGGCCGGATGTCGGACAGGTGATGGCCGAGCATCCCGACGTCGACATGGTTTCCTTCACCGGCTCGACACGCGCCGGCATCATCGTTGCGAAGGCTGCGGCCGACACGGTCAAGCGCGTGGCGCAGGAGCTCGGCGGCAAGAGCGCCAACATCATCCTGCCGGACGCCGATTTCGCCCATGCCGTGCGCGAAGGCGTCAATGGTTGCTTCGGCAATAGCGGTCAGTCCTGCGATGCGCCGACGCGCATGCTGGTGCCGGTCGATCGCCATGACGAGGCGCTGGCGGTGGCCAAGGAAGCCGCGGAAGCGCACCGGGTCGGCAATCCGACCTCCGAGGATACGCAACTCGGACCGGTCGTCAGCCAGCTTCAGTACGACAAGATCCAGCGGCTGATCGAAACCGGCATTTCCGAGGGTGCCACGCTGGTCACCGGCGGGCCCGGCCGGCCGGAAGGGCTCAATCGCGGTTATTACATTCGCCCGACGGTCTTCGGCCATGTCACGCCCGACATGACGATCGCGCGCGAGGAAATTTTTGGGCCGGTTCTCTCCGTCATCTCCTATGAGGACGAGGATGAGGCCGTGCGCATCGCCAACGACACGGTCTATGGCCTTGCCGCCTATATCCAGTCGGAAAACCTCGAACGCGCCCGCCGCGTCGCGGGAAAAATGCGCGCCGGCTCGGTCTATCTCAACTATCCGGCCTGGGACACGCACGCCCCCTTCGGCGGCTACAAGCAGTCCGGCAACGGCCGCGAATATGCCGACTGGGCCATCCACGATTTCCTGGAGATCAAGGGGATTGTGGGGTACGGGAGCTGAGGTTTATCCGCGCGGCGGTGAAGAGTTTCCATCGTCATCCCGGCCAAGGGAGCGAAGCGACTGCGAGCCGAATCTATTGAGCAGCACGGCCGGTGACGGAAGCGTGGTGAGCCGCGCCAATGCGAAGCGATCACGCCAGGGTGAGAACCGGGCCGTGCTCTATGTTTTTCAGACCATGGGTTCCGGGTCTTTCCTCCGCTTCGCTCCGGTCGCCCGGAATGACGAAGGCGGTGCGTTTATCGCAAGTCGTCAGCGCTGAGTATGTCGCTGAGGCCGCGTAGGCTGCTGTGAGGATCATCCAAAAAAGAAAACACCCGCCGAGGGAGGAGGTTCGGCGGGTGTTCTATGGTTCGGTCGACGATCGGGAGGAGGTGAAGGTCGACCGTATTCGGCATTGCCTGGGAGGAGGTAGGCGCCGCCGAAATCACTCGTATAAAATCGGTTTATTTCCCCCTTTTCGCAACCCACAATAGTGCATGGCAGCATTGCAAATTGTGCAATGCAACATCTAATGCTGCAACGCGTCATGACATAAATCCGTTATCCTGCAGGGAAGGCCGGCTGATATTGTCTTTTGTCCAGATATGGACTATATCCATTCATGGACAAGGAGGCGATCGTGAGCCAGGCTCTTCGCAAACATGCACAAATCCTCGCACCGGAGCCGCAGCGGCTCGATAGCGCGCGCTTTGCGCCGGCCAACAGGCGTCGGCTCAGCGCGCCGGCCTTGCGCACCTTCGTCTCGATCGCCGATCTGTGGGGCCTCAACGAGGAGGAGCGCCGGCTGATCCTCGGCTATCCATCGCGCTCGACCTATCAGAACTGGACGAAGCTTGCCCGCGAGCATCGCGAGTTCACGCTGGATGTGGATACGCTGACGCGCATATCGGCCGTGCTCGGCATTCATCAGGCGCTCGGCATTCTCTATGGCGGCGACAGGGAAGGGGTGGCGTGGCTGCGCGGGCCGCATGACGGAACCATCTTCAATGGGCGGCCGCCGCTGGCGCTGGTCACCAGCGGCTCGCAGGATGCGCTTCTGACGGTTCGCCGTTTTCTCGATGGCGCGCGCGGCGGCATCTATATGGAACCGAACGCGGTCGATGCGGCCTTCCAGCCCTATGAAGAAACGGATGTCGTTTTCCGGTGACGGAGACGCTTTCGCCCGCGCCGCGGCCGGCGCATCGCCTCATCCCCTCGCAATTCCCGCCCATCGGCCTGTTCGACACCGTGGCAACGGCGGCCGACCTGACGGCGGTCATGGACCTCGTCGGCTGGACGAATGATCGGCTGGTGGCCGATCGTATAGACCGCCTGTCGCAAAGCGAGTGGGTCTATGGCCGGCCCAACGCCAGCATCGTCATGGCGGCTTTCCTGCATGTCCCGCCCACCGGCGCGAGGTTCAATGGAGCCGAGTTGGGCGCATGGTATGCGGCGGCCGACCTGACCACAGCCGCCACTGAGGTCGGCCACCATCTGCGCCGCGAGGCGGTCGCGCGGGGACTAACGGAACTGAAGCGGAAATACCGCGCCTACACGGCCCGGCTGGAAGGCGAATATGTCGACATAAGAGGGCTGCAAGCATCGTTGCCAGCGCTTTATGCGCCCGACAGCTATGCCGAATCCCAGCCTTATGGAGAGGGCGTAAGGGCATCGAGGAATGACGGCATTCTCTATGACTCGGTCAGATTGCGTGGCGGTATCTGCGTTGCTGCCTACAGGCCGTCAAAGATCGAAGACGTCGTGCAGGCCGACCATTTCGAGATCACGGTTTGGGCCGACAGGCGCACCATCGACGTGAGGAAACTGAAGTCCGGCAAATAGCGGCTGGATGAATGGGCTCTCATCCAGCCGCAGAATTTTTGCGCCATTTCGGCCAAACTTGAAATTTTTTAACTCTACAATATTTGTAGAATTAGCGAGGCTTGCCTTCTGGATGAATATCAGGAGGCCTTCGATGGCACATACAGACACTGTGATGTTTCGCGCTTTGGCCGATCTTTTGCGGGCAGGCAGGACCGATGCTTTATGCCGTCCTGTGGAAAAACGGAAAAGCCAAGTGGTTTCAAAGGAGGAGGCGGAGAAGAACCGGCTTCCCGAGCGCGAGGAGGGTTTTTATTGGGCCTGGCAGTATCCCGGGCTTTGGTAAAACCGAAAACTGGTGCTAGGATTGCTTCAGGCCCGAGCCATTTTGCGAGCCAGGGCCGGTTCAGCGCAACACCCCCTCAGCGGGTTTCATGCCCGCCTGTAACCCGTGTCCACTCGCGTTCCCCCAAAGAGGATGAGTTCAGAAGAAGACTGTCGCAACGACCGAAAAAGTGAGGAAACAGATATGCCAACTTTGCTGCCCCCGCTTCATGAAGGCCATGCCCCATTCGTTCTTCATCAGGCTTTCCACGACGCGCTGGATGCTTACGAGGACTGGGCGCTCGATGCGCCCGAACCCTTTGTCGAATTCGACCGCAACAATGTCGCCATAAGTGCCGTGTTCGGCCGGATGCGGACCTGCACCGATATCCTGCCGATCCGCACGCTCGATGCCGTTCGCGACGTGGTTGGCGCCAAAGCTGCGCAGGAACTAGCCAGCGACCAGATCACCTATGCGCATGCCGCACTGTTGCTTCGGGCACTCTGCGTGGACAGACTCAGAAACTGACGGGCGATTCCGCCCGTTTCGCATTTCCCTGATTTTGTAGAATTTCGTTCGCGAAACTAATGTTTGATAGAAACGTGTTCCTCGTTTCGGCGTAAATTTCGCACTCGACAATGTCTACAAAACTCATAGACTATCTGTAATTACGGAGGTCGTGATGTCTTTAATACAGCAGTCTGGAACCAAGCGGCTTTCGCTTCGTGACTCCGTGACGTCCCGCCCGGCCGGCATTCGTGTCGGTCTTGAAACGTTGATTTTTGCGCTCGCGTTCGGCTTCACCGTTGCCGTCGTGCTTGGGCTGATTCCCTGACGGGAACGAGACAAAAGAGGCCGTCTGCGCGGGGGCGTGGACGTAAAAAACAAGCCTTACAAAACTGAAAATCAGGTTTTGCGCTGAACAGCGCTGCCGGGAACATGATGGAGGAGAATGCCATGCATGTCGAATTCACCAGCCGTACCGAAAGATGGACCGAGGCTGAAGCTGCCCGTTCATCCGATCTGCTCGCCCGCCAGAGCCAGGCGCATCGCCTTGCCCGCGCGGTCGAAGGCGCCGGGCTTGACCGACTGCTCATCGCAGACAGTCAGGGTCTTGCCGACAACGGCCAGCTTGCCTCTTTCGTTCTGCACAACACTTTCAACCTCGGCGTTGTCGTGTCTCACAGCGCGGGTGTTCTGGCGCCGCAGGTAGCAGCCCAGCAATTCGCCACGCTCGACCAGTTGAGCGGCGGGCGGCTGTCCATCCGCATCGTTGCCGGCGACGCCGGGCTCGATCATGAGGCGAGCCTTGCCCGCACCGACGAGTACCTCGTGCTGCTCAAGCGCTTGTGGGCAAACGACAAGCCTTTCGACCATGAAGGGCCGCATTACAGCCTGAAGCAGGCCTTCGCCGGCTCCAAGCCGTTCGGCCGCGCGCAGATACCGTTTATCCTTGGCGGGTTGTCCGGCACGGCCATCAAGATCGCGGCCAAGCATGCCGATTTGTTCGAGCTGCCGGCCGGCACTGTTGCCGAGGCGCGGCAGACCATCTCGCGCGTGCGCGCCGCTGCCGGCTGTCATGGGCGGTCGGACAAGATACGCTTCTCCGTGCCCGTTCGGCCGGTGATTGCCGGCACGCGCGCCGAAGCCTGGGCCAAGGCCGACAGGCTCGGCCATGACGGCGAAGCGATCCGGCTTGTCGGAACCGCGGAGCAGGTGGCGCTGGCCCTGCTTTCCTATTGCGATCTCGGCGTTCGCGAGTTCGTCCTGCACGGCCTCGACCAACCGCACGACCTTGCGACCTTCGGCAGGGACGTGGCCGCGATCGTCAAGCGTTCGGTGGCGCGCCAGGAGTCCGAAGCGCCTCAGCCGGAATTCGGCGAGGCGATCTACCTCCCATTCCGTAGCCGCGCTTCGTAAGAGACCGTTTGGAAATTCTACTCTGGCGGCCATCTGATGGCGTTTTCTGCGCTTCCGGTGCTCACGGACCCAATGTCCGCTGCGCTCCGGTTCTCGAAATCGCCACCATATGACTCGCCGGAGCGAATTTCGAAAAGGTCTCTAAGCGAGTTCGAGAGCATGGCTCTGGCCCTTACAAGGGTCGGGGCCTGCGTGGCTCGCCGATGGAACATTCGAGAGCAGCTACGTCCCATCCAGCCGACTGCGCCGCGGCGCGGTATGTGCTTTCCAGGAAAGCCAGAAGGGCGGCCTCGGGATCGGCCGTTTGGCGGACCGCATCGTAGGGCAGCAGGAATTCACCTAGCGTTTTGTCGAAATAGGCGGCTTCGGGGGCCACCTGTGCATCGCCAAATCCTGCCGGTGCCGGATAGGCATAGGAATAGAACGCCGGAAAATCGACGCTCCCGCCGCCCGGCCAGAAGCCGGCGGATGAAACTTCGTGACTGTAGGCTTCGCGGGTAACGTCGTCGGGCAATGAAGGTATGCCGCCGGGATGCAGCGGCGCACGCCGTCCCGAAAAGCGCGTCACGGCGAGGTCGAAACTTCCCCAGAAGAGATGAACCGGGCTGACCTTGCCGAGATAGGCAGTGCGAAATGTCTGGAACACGCCGGATATCGATACCAAGGCTCGGAAAAAGCGGTTTACCGCATCCGCATCATAGGGGCGCTCGACCCGGTCCTCAGCGAAGGGAACGCCGTCGGGGATTTCGTTGGGCGAGCCGTCCAGTTCCGGTGTCCCGCCTATTGCGCGAATAAGCTCCAGGAATTGTGAATGGAACGCTGCGACGGACATCGGCCCGAGCGCGAAACTCGTCTTGCGCCCGTCGGTGCATGCTCCGACCAGCTGGTGGTCGATGAGATCGAAGCTCACCTCGATGCCTCCGGATCGGTCAGGCACCAGCCCGGTGGTGAGGCCGCGGGCATTCGGATAAAGGGTGGCGTGCCATGAATGGTTGACCCACGGCGTTCGGGCGAGCCGGTACTTGCCGACGATCTGGGTGTAGAGGTGAAGCGCGGAGCATGTGTCGCGCCACGGAAGGTAGGGTATTTCAGGCCAGCCTTCACGCATGAGCCGGTTTCCTCCGCCGTTTCAAACAGAAACTGGACGGGATTTTCCGGCGTGTCCATCCCGGCTCGATCACGTTCGAGAGGGTACGGAAATTCAGGCAACCTTCTCCGTCAGGCGTCTGGCCAGTGCCGAACACTGGGTGCGTATGTCGGGGATCGCCTCGATCTCGAAGAAGGTTCCGCGCGTCAGCGGGCCGATGGCGAACAGGCGGGTGGAAGCAGCGCCTTCCGCGTTGACGATGGCGCAGCCCGGCGTGACGTCGAGGCCGATGCGCAGCGGGTCGGGCCGGGCAAGGCCGCGCTCGATCAGCGAACGCACGATCGGGTTCGATCCCGTCGACAGGTCTGTGGTGATGCCGGTGCAATCGTAAATGCGCGCCACTTTCAGCGTCACGGCTTCCTGCTTGTGGCGCGGGCGAATGGTGGCGGTGAAACCGTCGCCGTCCTTGCGCGCACTCTCCAGTTTGCCGGGGAGCAGTTCCAACTCGCCTGCCGCCAGCGCGCGCGAAACCCGCTCATGCAGGACAGGCGGCATGCGGTGGCGGTGGATGTCCCACCAGGCGCGGGTGTGTTCGATGAAGCGCCGCTTCGCACCCGATGGCCAGCTTTGCCAGATGCGCTGGTTGAACGGCCTGATACCGTCGACGACATCGCGCCAGTTGCCGCCGGCGTCTTCGGTTTCGCGCACGAGCCGGCGGAACCAGCGTATGAAATAGGACAGGTCCGTGCCGAGCGGAACGTCTGCGGCGTCGAGGCGGATCGGTTTGCCGCGGCGGTGAATGGCCGGCAGCAGGCCGCGCCGCGACAGCGCGACGATCTTGCCGCTGTGTCCACGGTTTTCCAGCGACAGCCAGAGATCGATCATGCTCAAGCCCGTTCCCAGAACCAGAACGGACGCGTCGGCGGGCAGTGGCGTGTCTTCGGTCGATCCGGGCCGGATGGCGCCGCGATGATCTGGCGGCGCCTGCTCCTCATGTCCGACGGCAAGGACAGCGATGTGGCCGACAAGGCTTGTTCCATTGGCAAGCTTGACCTCGACGCCGGAAGGCGTCGTCGCCACCGACTGGCAGGCCTCGTTCAGCGTGTGCAGCCTTCCGGTGCCTTTTTCCTGCTCGTTGAGGCGATCGAGAATCTCGCGAAGATATTCGCCGTAGAGGCTGCGCGGCACGTAGATCTGCGGATTGTCCGGTTCGGCAAGCCCGCGCTCGACCAGCCAGCGGAAGAAGTGCTCCGGATCGTCGGCATAGGCGCTCATGCCGAACGCACTGACGTTCAGCACATGGTCGGGCAGGTTGGTGGAATAGGCGACGCCCTGGCCGAAGGCCTCCCGCTTCTCGATCAGCGTGACGCGGATGTCGGCATCGGGGTCGCGCAACAGATGCGCAGCGAGCACGACGCCGCTGGCGCCGCCGCCGATTATGAGGATCGATTGCCTGCCGGTTGCGCGCTCAGCCATGAGATGGCCTCCGCCCCGTCAGAATATCAGGGCATGTCAGATGTGGTACTTGATGTCCTGCAGCACGTCGTCGTTGTCGGCGTCGCGCATGGCAGCCAGGCTGCGATTGTCCAGCACGTCGGCAACCGCCTGACGTACCTCGAGCATCATGTGCCGGACTTGGCATGTCGCCTCGTCGCAATCTTCGCAGCGCTGATACTGGGTGCGGCTGGCGCAGGGGATCGGTGCCAGTGGGCCGTCGAGAACACGCACGACATGGCCGATCTTGATCTCGGCAGCCGGGCGGGCGAGGCGATAGCCGCCGTCCTTGCCCTTGCGGCTCTGGACGAAGCCGGCATTGCGCAATTCGCCGAGGATGGCGTCGAGGAATTTCTTCGGGATGTTGTTGGCAACCGCGATGTCGTTGACGAACGCCAGCTGGCCGACAGGCATGCCTGAAAGATGAACGAGAGCCTTGAGGCCGTATTTGCCTTTTTTAGTGAGCATGCCCGCAACATTTCATCAGAAGTTCGCCTAAGCCTGTGGCGATCGTTTGTGTGCAAATCATGGCGGATAGCCCCCGCATCGCTGCACCACCCAGACTTAAAATCGAGCGACATGATAAACAAGCTCAGACTCGTTGATTTTTGGTGACTTTTCAGGCTGCTGTGGCCGATTTGATGCAATTTTCGCCGTGTTTAGCCCCGCCGGCCCGCATTGCGGCCAAAAGGATGGCAAGTTGCCGGGCTGCGAGCTCGATCCCGACCAGCGAAGCCGAATCGACCGAATGCAGGGAGAAATGTTTCGTCACGGCGGCCACTCCTCGAAGATAATTCTACAAGAGTAGTAGACATTCAGCTGTTTGGCTTGGAACGACATTGCGCTCCAAACTTATCATCAGCATGAATTTGCCAAGAACCAAGGCAAGTCAGGAATATTGACCGCTGATCGCGCAAACCGCCGAAAGATGCGATCCTGTGCCTTAACCCGCAGCGAAAATGCGCCCGCGCCGGACCGTGACGAAGCCTTCATCGCCCGCCTTAGCCTGGATTTCGGGCGCAACGTCGAGTTCCAGCGTCTCGCCCTGGTCGGTCGCGGCCAGCAGACGCCTGCCGTCGGGCCGGTCGATAACGCGCAGGATTTTTGCCGGCACGCCGTCGCCGTGCTCGGTCCAGTCGAGGTCGCTGGGGCGCACGAAAATCTCTGCCTTGCCGTCGGCCACGCCGGGCGCGGGCAGGGCGGCATTTCCGACCACTGCGCGTCCACCCGACACATTTGCCGGCAGGCGGTTGGTGTCACCGAGAAAACCCATGACGAAGGGCGAATTGGGTTCGCGGCAGACTTCCTCCGGCGTGCCCTGCTGGACGATCTTGCCGTCCTTGAGGATGACGACGCGGTCGGCGAGGTCGAGCGCCTCTTCCTGATCGTGGGTGACGAACAGGGTGGTGATGGCGAGTTCCTCGTGGATTTCGCGCAGCCAGCGGCGCAGGTCGCGGCGCACATTGGCGTCGAGCGCGCCGAAGGGCTCGTCGAGCAGCAGCACTTTCGGGTCGACGGCGAGTGCGCGGGCGAGCGCGACGCGCTGGCGCTGGCCGCCGGAAATCTGGCCGGGAAAGCGCTCGCCGAGGCCGTCGAGCTTCACCAGCCGCAGGAGATCGGCGACGCGGGCGGCAATCTCGGCCTTGGAACGCTTGACCTTGGAAACCTTCATGCCGAAGGCGATGTTTTCGGCCACCGTCATATGCGGGAACAGCGCGTAGTGCTGGAAGACGAAACCGACGCCACGGTCGCGCACCGGAATGTCGGTTGCATCCTCGTCGCCGAAATAGATCTTGCCGCCATCGGCATATTCAAGGCCGGCGACCATGCGCAGGATGGTCGTCTTGCCCGAGCCCGACGGCCCGAGCAGTGCTACCAGCTCGCCACTTTCGATTTCCAGCGAAACGCCGTGGACGGCGCGGAAGGTGTCGAAGGTTTTTACGACGGTGTCGAGGCGGATTTTCACGTCGTTGTCTCCGGAACGGTTTGGTTTGCGGCCAGTGTCGGGCGGCCGCCACGACCGGCTCCCCGGCGCTCCAGCAACACCTTGGCGACCAGCGTTACCACGGCCAGCACGGCGAGGATGGAGGCGGCGGCGAAAGCGCCGGCGGTCTGGTAGTCGTGGTAGAGCAGTTCGATATGCAGCGGCAGCGTGTTGGTCTGGCCGCGTATATTGCCGGAAACGACCGATACCGCGCCGAACTCGCCCATGACGCGGGCGTTGCACAGCACCACGCCGTAAAGAAGCGCCCAGCGGATATTGGGCAGCGTCACCGAGAAGAAAGTGCGCCAGCCGGATGCGCCGAGCGAGGTCGCGGCTTCTTCCAGATCGCGCCCTTGCGCCTGCATCAGCGGGATCAGCTCGCGGGCGACGAAGGGGGCGGTGACGAACATAGAGGCCAGCACGATGCCGGGGAGCGCAAACAGGATCTTGATGTCGGCCGATTGCAGGGCGGGGCCGAACAGGCCCTGCAAGCCGTAGACGAAGAGATAGGCAACGCCGGCGACGATGGGCGAGATCGAGAAAGGTATCTCGATGACCACCAGCAGGAAGCGGCGGCCCCAAAAGTCGAATTTGGTGATCGCCCAGGCGGCGGCAACGCCGAAGGCGGTGTTGATCGGCACGGCGATCAATGCCGTTGTCACGGTCAGTAGAATGGCGTGGAGCGTGTCGGGATCGGCAATGGCTGTGGCATAGACCGCCCAGCCTTGCGAAAACGCCTGCACGCCGATGACGACCAGCGGCGCGACGATGAAGATAGCGGTCACCACCAGCACGGCGGCGATCAAGGCACGGCGGAAGCCCGGCTGGTCGCCGACGCGCGGCGGTTTTCTGTTTTTGCTCGCCATGCCTCAGCCCCTCGCCGTGTAGCGCAGGGCGCGGGCCTGCAAAATGTTGGTGACGGCGAGCATCAGGAAGGCTGTGATCAGCAGCACCGAGGCTATCGCGGCTGCGGCCTGATAATCGTACTCCTCGAGCCGGATGAAGGCCAGAAGTGCTGTGATCTCGGTCGAGAACGGCTGGTTGCCGGCGATGAAGATGATGGCGCCGAATTCGCCGAGGCTGCGGGCGAAGGCAAGCGATACGCCGGCAAGGATCGCGGGCGTCAGCAATGGCAGGATGACGCGCGCAAAGATCGAAGCGTCGGAGCCGCCGAGCGACTGGGCGGCTTCCTCAAGTGCGGGATCAAGGTCTTCAAGCACCGGCTGGATGGTGCGCACGATGAAGGGCAGGCTGGTGAAGGCCATGGCGATCATGATGCCGAGCGGCGTGTAGGCGACCGTGATGCCGGCTTCGCCGAGGATCGAGCCGAACCAGCCGTTGGGCGCGAAAAGTGCCGTCAGCGCTATGCCGGCGACCGCGGTCGGCAGGGCGAAGGGCAGGTCGACCAGTGCGTCGATGAAGCGGCGGCCGGGAAAGCGATAGCGCACCAGAACCCAGGCCAGCGCGAAACCGAAGACAAGATTGAAGGCGGTGGCGGCAAGGGCGGAAAGCGCGGTGACGCGGTAACTCGCCAGCGCGCGTCCCGAAGAGACGATGCGCCAATAATCTTCGAAGCCGAGGCTCGCCGCCTTGTAGACCAGCGCACTGAGCGGCAGCACGACGATGATCGAGACGTAGACCAGAGTTATTCCGAGCGCCAGGGGCAAACCCGGCAGGACGCGACGAGCCACGGACAAAGCCTTCCGGAAAATCGAAACTCAAAAAAGCGGAAAGCCGGCATGACCGGCTTCCCGCCCTTGAACAGCAATCGAGCTAAAGGGTCAACGCTCGCCGTAGATCTGGTCGAGAAGCGCGCCGGAAGCGAAATGCTCGGCCTGCACCTTGTCCCAGCCGCCGAAGACGTCCTCGACCGTGACGAGGCGGACTTCAGGGAATTTGTCCTTGAACGCGCCGGCAACTTTTTCGTCGCGGACGCGGTTGCCATTTTCGGCGAGGATGGTCTGGCCTTCAGGCGTGTAGAGGAAGTCGAGATAGTTCTTGGCGAGGTCGCGCGAGCCGCGCTTTTCTACGACCTTGTCGACGATCGCCACCGGGAACTCGGCAAGCAGGCTGACCGAGGGCACGACGGCTTCATACTTGTCCTCGCCGAATTCCTTGCGGATGCCGGTCGTCTCGGATTCGAAGGTGATCAGCACGTCGCCAATGCCGCGCTCGACGAAAGTCGTGGTGGCGGCGCGGCCGCCGGTGTCGAAGACCGGGACGTTGTCGAAGATTTTGGTGATGAATTCCTTCACCTTGGTCTCGTCGCCCTTGAAGGCTTCCTTGGCGTAGGCGGTAGCAGCGAGATAGGTGTAGCGGGCGTTGCCCGAGGTCTTGGGGTTCGGGAAGATCACCTTCACATCATCACGGGCGAGATCGTTCCAGTCCTTGATGTTCTTGGGGTTGCCGGCGCGCACGAGGAAGGAAGGCAGCGAATAGAAGGGCGAAGACTGGTTGGGGAAATCGCTCTTCCAGTCGTCCGAGACGAAGCCGTTCTTGGCGAGGAAATCGATGTCGGTCACCTGGTTGAAGGTCACCACGTCGGCCTCCAGCCCCTCGACGATGGCGCGCGCCTGCTTGGAGGTGCCGGCATGCGACTGGTCGATGGTCACGCCGGGGTGGGCGGCGACATAGGCCTTGTTGACGGCGACGAACAATTCGCGCGCAACGTCATAGGAGGCGTTCAGCAGCTTGTCGGCGGCGAATGCCGATGCAGGGGCGGCGAGCAGACCGGCAAGGGCCGCGCCAACGAGCAGGAAACGTCTCATTCGAATAACTCCATGATCCCAAAGTTGTTTTGTCTTTGAGACTGAACCTATCCGAAGCCTGTGCTACGCGGCGAGGAAGCGGCTGCCTCATGATCGCGCGTCGTGAGAACGGGATTCTAATGATGGGGTCACATTAGAATTTCATTTCAGCGATGCCGTCTGTTCTTCTTCGGTAGGCAATATTCTCGTCTTTTCGAGAAAAATCTTCTCAGCGAGAATCGAATTCCGGCGGCGGCCACGGTGGACCGGAATAGTGTTTTCGATGTCGGCGGAAATTCGCAAAACGCGATCCTCTGTCCACCGTGCCTCGCCTTTAAAATAAGGGCATGAATCGGCGGCGAGACGCCGCAAATCCGGCTGGGGCTTCCAGAGGAGTGCAGCATGACCACATTGATACTTCCCGGCCTGAACGGCTCCGGCGAGGACCATTGGCAGCGCCACTGGCTGGCGGACCATGGCGATGCGATCCTCGTCGCCCAGGAACATTGGGACAAACCGGTGCTGGAAGACTGGCTGCATACGCTGGAAAGCGAACTCGTCGCGCATCCCGGCGCCGTTCTCGTTGCGCATAGCCTCGGCTGCATCCTTGCGGCGAAACTCGCCGGCCGGCCGGCTGCCGAGCATGTCGCCGGTGCGGTTCTGGTCGCGCCTTGCGATATCGACGTGACCAATGCGAAACATCCGGGACTGATCGACTTCGGCGCCATGCCGCGCCGGCGGCTGCCGTTTCCGACGATTTTCGTCGCCAGCCGCAACGACACGTACATGGATTTCGATATCGCGCAGGAATATGCCGGCATCTGGGGTAGCGGGCTGGTCGATATTGGCGATGCCGGGCACATCAACGTCGCCAGCGGCTTCGGCCGCTGGGAGGATGGCTACGCGCTGGCTTCGTGCTTCAAGTTTGCGCGGGTCGAGGTGGCATCGCGGGCGGCTTGAGGCCTGACTTCGGTCGTTTGTGCTCTACGGCGCCCCCCCTCTGGCCTGCCGGCCATCTCCCCCACGGGTGGGGAGATTAGCAGCGTCTCCCGCTCTGCCTATCCTGCAACGTTGACGATTGGCGAAATCAAAAATGAAGGCTGATCTCCCCACCTGTGGGGGAGATGGCCGGCAGGCCAGAGGGGGGCGACGTCGAGCGAAAGCTTCGCCGAGTAGGATGTGTCTCTCAACCCTCAGCCAGAAAAACCTTCCAGCGGCGCGGCCTGAAGGCGACGCGGCTTTTCTGCGCAGCAGGGTGCTCGATCGGCAGTTCGATCTCGACGCGCTGCCTCTCGCCGCCGATCTCCAGTTCGACGCGTCGCGTGCCGGCGACGCGCCGGCTGGCCACCACCGTGCCGGCGATGCAGCCATTGCATTCCTCCAGCAGCTCGACGTCGTGCGGACGAAAATAGAGTTCAGCCTTGCCGTTCGGCGCGTCCGGCACGGAAAGCCCGATGGGGCGGTCGGCGACCCACAATTGGCCGTCCTCGACCTTAACCGGCAGGGAACTGGATTCGCCGATGAAGCCGTAGACGAAGGGCGAGTTCGGCGTGTCGTAGACCTCGTCGGCGGTGCCGACCTGTTCGATGCGGCCCTGGCTCATGACGACGACGCGGTCGGCAAGCTCCAGCGCTTCCTCCTGATCGTGCGTGACGAAGACGGTCGTGTGCCCCGTAGCATCGTGGATCTCGCGCAGCCAGCGGCGCAGTTCGCGGCGCACCTGCGCGTCGAGCGCGCCGAAGGGTTCGTCGAGCAGCAGAACCTTGGGTTCGATCGCCATGGCGCGGGCAAGCGCCACGCGCTGGCGCTGGCCGCCGGAAAGCTGCGCCGGGTAGCGCTTTTCGAGGCCCGAGAGCTGGACGAGATCGAGGAGTTCGGAGGCGCGGCGGCGGATTTCGGCTGCGGCAGGGCGGGTTGCGCCCGGACGAACTTTCAGGCCGAAGCCGACATTGTCGGCCACCGTCATGTGCCGGAACAGCGCATAATGCTGGAAGACGAAGCCGACATTGCGCTCCTGGATGGTGCGATGCGATGCGTCCTCCTCGCCGAAATAGATCGCGCCCTTGGTCGGTTTCTCCAGCCCGGCGATCAGGCGCAGCAGCGTCGTCTTGCCCGAACCGGAAGGGCCCAGCAGCGCAATCAGCTCTCCGGACTTGATGTCGAGCGAGACATCGTGAAGTGCCGGAAACCGGTCGAACTCCTTGCGCACATTGGCGACGCGAACTTCCATAAAACTACCCTTGTTCCCCGAATTCTTCTTGTCAGTGTCCGCGGCTGCCGGCGATGGCGTGGCCGAAGCGGATTTCCAGAATGGTCTTCAAAACGAGCGTGACCAGCGCCAGGCCCGCCAGCAGCGAGGCGACGGCGAAAGCGCCGACAGCGTTGTACTCATTGTAGAGGATTTCGACATGCAGCGGCATGGTGTTGGTCAGGCCGCGAATGTGACCCGACACGACCGAAACCGCGCCGAACTCGCCCATGGCGCGGGCGTTGCACAGCAGAACGCCGTAGAGCAGGCCCCATTTGATGTTGGGCAGCGTCACATACCAGAAGGCCTGCCAGCCATTGGCGCCGAGCGAAAGGGCTGCTTCCTCATCGCCGGTGCCCTGTTCCTGCATCAGCGGTATCAATTCGCGCGCGACGAAGGGGAAGGTCACGAACACCGTTGCAAGCACGATGCCGGGCACGGCGAACAGGATTTCGATGCCGTAGCTTTTCAGCCATGGCCCGAGCACGCTGCTGGCGCCGAACAGAAGCACATAGACCAGACCGGAAATGACCGGCGACACCGAGAAGGGCAGATCGATCAGGGTAATCAGGAATGCCTTGCCCTTGAACTCGAACTTGGCGATCGCCCAGGCGGCCGCCACGCCGAAGACGAGGTTCAGCGGTACGGAGATCGCCGCCACCAGCAAGGTCAGGCGGATCGCCGCGACCGTGTCGCGGTCAACCAGAGCTTCGGTGTAAGGCTCGATGCCGCGCTTGAACGCTTCGGCGAAGACGAGCACCAGCGGCGACAGCAGGAAGATCGCCAGAAAGCCGAAGGCCAGCGCCATCAGCACCCAGCGCGTCGCGCGGCTTTCGTTTATGGCCGAGGCGCGGTTCTCGCGGGCGCGGCTGGACGAGGTTTCGATGATCTCAGCCATAGCGTTTGCGGCTCCACGACTGGAGGAGGTTAATGACCAGAAGCATGACGAAGGAGATGACGAGCATGATCGTGGCGATGGCCGTCGCTGCGGCGTAGTTGTATTCCTCAAGTTTGATGACGATCAGCAGCGGCGCGATTTCCGAGACGTAAGGCATGTTGCCGGCGATGAAGATGACCGAGCCGTATTCGCCGACGCCGCGGGCGAAGGCCAGGGCGAAGCCGGTGACGATGGCCGGTGCAAGGCCGGGAAACAGGATGCGCGTGATGGTCTGGAAGCGGCTGGCGCCAAGCGTGGCGGCGGCTTCCTCGACCTCCTTGTCGATCTCTTCGATGATCGGCTGCACCGTGCGCACGACGAAGGGCAGGCCGATGAAGATCAGGGCGATAACGATGCCGAGCGGCGTATAGGCGACCTTGATGCCGAGCGGCGCCAGAAGGCTGCCGATCCAGCCCTTGGACGCATAGAGCGTGGTCAGCGCGATGCCTGCTACCGCCGTCGGCAGGGCGAAAGGCAGGTCGACCATGGCGTCGATGACGCGGCGGCCGGGAAAGCGGTAGCGCACCAGAACCCAAGCGACGATGGTGCCGAAGACGACATTGACGGCAGCCGCGATCAGCGCCGTGCCGAAGCTGATCTCCAGTGCCTTGACCGTGCGGCGGTCGGTGGCGATTGCCCAGAAATCGGTCCAGCCAAGTGACGCCGAACGCCAGACGAGACCCGTCAGCGGGATGAGGATGATGAGCGTGAGGTAGGCAAGCGAGAAGCCGAGCGTCAATCCGAAACCCGGAATGACGCTCGGCGCCTTGAATCGCCACCCCGCCTGGGCGGGTTCTGTGGTCATGTCGTCCCTTATCGCTGCGCAGCTAGTAATAACATGCTCTGCCGGGGCGAATGGCGTGGCTTTTTAAAAAAAAGTCGCGTCAAACGCCCCGGCAGGGCTTGGTCAGTAGACAGTCCGAATTACTGGGCCGGCTTGTAAAGCTGGTCGAAAATGCCGCCGTCGCCGAAATGCTCGGGCTGCGCCTTTTTCCAGCCGCCGAAGATCGGGTCATCGATGGTCACGAGCTTCAGTTCGGGCAGCTTCTGCAACTCGTCGGCCGGAACAAGATCAGGCTTGGACGGGCGGTAATGATGCTTGGCGGCGATGCGCTGGCCTTCCTCGGAATAGAGATATTCGAGATAGGCCTGCGCGACCTTGCGGGTGCCCTTGGCATCGACATTGCCGTCGACCACTGCGACCGGCGGTTCGGCCAGGATGGAAGAGGGCGGGAAGACGATGTCGAACTTGTCGGCGCCGAATTCGTCGAGCGCCAGATAGGCTTCGTTTTCCCATGCGAGCAGCACGTCGCCCTGGTCACGCTCGGCAAATGTCACCGTCGAGCCGCGCGCACCGGTGTCCAGAACCGGAACGTGCTTGCTGAAGAGGGTGGCGATGTATTCCTTGATCTTGGCCTGATCGCCGCCAAACTCCTTGTCGGCCCATGCCCAGGCGGCCAGATAGTTCCACCGCGCGCCGCCGGACGTCTTCGGGTTCGGCGTGATGACCTGCACGTCATCCTTCACCAGGTCGCCCCAGTCGTTGATCGCCTTGGGGTTGCCCTTGCGGACGAGGAAGATGATGGTCGACGTGTAGGGCGAGGAGTTGTTCGGCAGCTTGCCGCGCCAGTCCGGCGCGATCTTCTTGGTCTTTTCGGCAATCGCGTTGATGTCGCTTTCGAGCGCCAGCGTCACGACATCGGCGTCGAGCCCGTCGATCACCGCGCGGGCCTGCTTGCCCGAGCCGCCATGCGAATTCTGGATGGTCACCGTCTCGCCGGTCTCGGCTTTCCAATGCTTGGCGAAGGCTTCGTTGTAGTCCTTGTAGAGTTCGCGGGTTGGGTCGTAGGACACGTTGAGGATCGTCGTATCGGCCGCAGCCAAGCCGAGAGACCCGAGTTGCAGTGCTCCGGCAAGGAGGCCGGCAATAAGGAAACGAGGTCGATAATGAGTCATGTCTGCCTCCGTTGTTCGCGAAGGGTACTCTATCGATTTGATAGAAATTAGACGCACCCAAACATGCTAATTTAGGGGAGCGTGAGCAATTTTCCTCGCTTTGGAGGGGGTGAGGGAGGAAAATATTTTTCTAATGGGGTGCGAGCCCCGTTAACTGAACAGGGTGTGTTGGGCGAAGCCGGGTGTGGCGGGAGGCTGTGGTTAGAGACACAGCCACGGGATGTTCTGGGCCTTTGGATAGGCCGAGTTCCTTCGCGCCCCCTCTGGCCTGCCGGCCATCTCCCCCGCAAGGAGGGAGATCAGCCTTCATTGCGACTTTCGCTAATCACGAACGTTGCAGGATAGGCGATGCGGCGGAGCTGCTAATCTCCCCACCTGAGGGGGAGATGGCCGGCAGGCCAGAGGGGGGTGCTAAGGAACTGGACTTTCACGAGTTCATCTCTGCAACGAACCCGTCGAACCATCACTCCACGAACACCTTCACGCTCGCCGCTCTACCGGCGGCGTCGATGACGGTCAGCGTCGAATAGCCGGTGCCGTCGGGCAGCCATGTCGCGGTGCGGCGGCGGTCGAGTTCGGCAAGCGGCTTGCCGTTGGCGAGCCAGCGGAACGGCGCGCGGCCGCCTTGCAATTTCAGCACCAGCGGCGAGGCGGCGCTTGAGATTGTTCCGAGATCGACCCTCGCCCCATCAGGGGGAAAGACAATCTGCGGCGGGGGTTCGGTCGGAGCGGCTATCGCGATCAGCCCATCCGAACCGGAGGTGAAACGCGTCTGCGTCACCGGCAGGTCGGCGCGCGCCGTGCGCAACGCTCCAGCCGGCGCGCGTGCAAGCGACACCGCGGCAAGACCGGACCGGGCAAAGCCCTCGAACAGGATGGGGGCTGCCGAGACATAGCCCGATAGGCCGGGCACCGAGCCGGAATCTGCGCGCCCGACCCACACGCCCAGCACATAGCGGCCATCGAAACCGACCGACCATGCGTCGCGGTAGCCGTAGGACGTGCCGGTCTTGTAGGCGATGCCGCGATGGCTCGCCCCTTCCGGCGGCTTCACGCCGGACAGAATATCGGCGATCTGCCACGTTGCCCGCTCGTCGAGGATCGTGCCGCCGCCTTGCACGGGCTCGACCGCCTCGGTGCCGTCGCGCAGGATGCGCGCCTTTCCGCTGTTGGCGAGGCCGGTATAGAGCTGGACGAGATCGCGCAGCGACAGCCCGACGCCGCCAAGGCCGATGGCGAGGCCCGGTGGCTCGTCCTTCGGCAAGGCAGGGGTCACGCCGGCCTGCCGGAACCGTGCCGTCAGCCGCGCCGGGCCGACAGCATCGAGCAGGCGCACGGCCGGAACGTTGAGCGACAGTTGCAGCGCCTGGCGCACGCTGACATCGCCTTGGTAGCTCATGTCGAAATTGCGCGGGCGGTAGCCGGCGAAATCTGCCGGGCGGTCCTCGATCAGCGTTTCCTGCGCGACGAGGCCCTGTTCCATCGCCAGCCCGTAGATGAAGGGTTTTAAGGTCGAGCCGGGCGAGCGCGATACCTTCGTCATGTCGATCCAGCCCGAGCGGCTGGCGTCGAAATAGTTCGCCGAACCAACCTCGCCAAGGATTTCGCCGGTGCGGGCATCGGCCAGGACCATGGCCACCGAAATGCGCGGGCCGAGCTTGGCTGCGGCACTTTTCGCGACGGCTTCCAGCCCTTCCTGAACGCGCTTGCGCAGCGTGACCTGATGCCGGCTTTGCGATGGCGCCTTGCGCAGCGCTGCATCGGCAACATGGGCGGCCAACGCGGGCAGGGCGAAGCGCACCTCGGAAACGGCGTCGTTTGCGGCGCGCGCGGCCTCGCGCTCACCCAGAATATCCGCCGTCACCATGCGTTCCAGCACCCGGTCACGCGCGGCCTGCGCGGTCTTCAGGTTGCGATCGGGGCGGCGGCGCTCCGGCAGTTGCGGCAGGGCGACGAGCAGGGCTGCTTCCGAGACGGTTAGCCGGCGCGGCTCCTTGCCGAAATAGGCGAGCGAGGCGGCACGCACGCCTTCGAGATTGCCACCATAAGGTGCCAGCGTCAGGTAGCGCTCGAGGATGTCGCGCTTGGAAAGCCGCCGCTCGATCTGGACGGCGCGCAGGATCTGCCGGAATTTCGAACCAAAACTGCGGTTTTCGCGGGGCTCGATCAGCCGGGCAAGCTGCATCGACAGTGTCGAGCCGCCCGAAACGATGCGGCGGTTTCCCGCGAACTGCTTTGCCGCGCGCAATAGGGCGAGCACGTCGACGCCGTCGTGGTCGAAGAAGCGTTTGTCCTCGTAGGCGATCAGCATTTTTACGAATTGCGGATCGACCTGGTCGAGAGAGGTTCCGAGACGCCAGTAGCCGTCGGGCGTTGCGTAGGCGCGGAGAAGCGCGCCGTCGCGGTCTAGCACTTCCGAGGAGACGGTGAGTTGGGCGGGCAGGGGCGGGGGGTAGGCGCGGTCGAGGGTGTAGAGAGCGCCAATCGTTACTGCGACGGCCGCTGCACCGGCTGTGGCGTAAGCCGCCAATTTTCGCAGCACTCTGACTGGGACGCGCATAGCCGCCCCTCATCCGCCTGCCGGCACCTTCTCCCCGTATAGTGACGGGGAGAAGAAGGCTGGCCGCAACGTTGACGCTTCAGCCTTCTCCTCGTGCACAGGGAGAAGAAGGCCGGCCGCAACGCTGACGCCCCCCTCTCCCCGTTTACGGGGAGAGGGTAAGGGTGAGGGGCGGCTCGACGCTGAATTGTAAGTCGCTGTCGATGACATGTAGCCAAGCGCTTTCATGACTACGGCGTCCTCACCTCCATCATCCCGCTCGCCGTGCGGGCCGAATATTGCGGCCGGTACATGTCCTCCACGCTTGCCGCCGGATGCGCATAGATGCCGGGCGTCACGGCGCGCACGACATAGGCCAGCGTGATCTGGCCGTTGTCGCCGGACGTGCGGTCGAAGGCGGCGACGAAACGGTCGTCGCGGAATTCGAGATGCGCGGCTTCGGTGCGGGCAAGCCAGGGGAAGTTGCCGAGGTCGGCGCTGGAGACCAGTCCCGGATTGTCGATCTCGAAGCCGGCAGGCAGCAGGTCGCTGACCAGCACGCGCGAGGGCCAGTCGTTGACCTCGTCGATCTTCAGCACCACCACGAAGCGCTCGTTCTGCGAGACGCTGGTGACATTGGCCTCGGAGCCGTCGAGGCCGTAGTAGGTGCGCGCGATCTGAAAACCGTCCCCGCCGGATGGCAGCGGCTGGGCGGGTGCGGCAACCGCGGTCACCACGGCCTGCAAGGCATCCTTGCCGGTGTTGGCGATGACCAGCGGGTTGTCGGCAAGGTCGTTGCCGGACACCTGCTGCGAATAGGCGCCGCCATGCTGCTCGCCATTGACGGTGAGCTGGATGGTATCGCTGTTGGCCCGCATGGCGCGCGCCGCCAGCAGCATCCAGGCCTGGTCCTGCGTGCTGGTGTAGTTCGCAGCCTTGCGCTCGGCGGTGACGAGCTTGATCAGTTCCGGCACGATCTTCGATGCAGGGCGGCTTTCGGCGGCAAGCGCCAGCATGGCGGCGCCGTCGCGCAGGCGCGAGCCGTAATCCGAGCGCGAATAGTCATGCTCGGTGTTGGTCTTGGCCAGTGTCAGGGCTGCCTGGAAGGTGTTTTCCGAGCGCTGCTGATCACCATAGAGCGCGAGGCTGGCGGCAAGCTGGGCCACCGCCATCGGGCTCGAAAAGGCTTCGAGCTGCGTGTCGGAGTAATAGCGCAAATCGCCGATCGACGCCTTCTTGTTGCGGGCGAGCACATAGAGCGCATAGGCGATCTCGCTGCCGCGATCCTGCAGGTCGATGTCGTAAGAGATTGCGTTCTGCAGGTTCTGGAGTGCGGAAAGCATCGCCTCGCTCGGCACCTCGTAGTTCTTTTCGCGCGCCCGGGTCAGGAAGTCGGTGACATAGGCGTCGAGCCAGAGGTCACCCGAACCCGGTCCCCACAGGCCGAAGCTGCCCGACGACGCCTGATAGTTCAGCACGCGGTAGATAGCCTGCTGGATGCGGTCGTGCAGGGTGGTGTCTTCGGCCATACCGGAGCTGGCCGCCAGTTCGCTGACATAGAGCAGCGGCAGCGCGCGGCTGGTCGTCTGCTCGGCGCAACCATAGGGGTAGCGGTCGAGCGTCATCAGCAGCGACGGCACGTCGAAGGCCGATGCCCGCGATACGCCGACGCTGACGGAGGCGCCGTCGAGCAGGCTTGCCGCCAGCAGTTCCTTGTCGATGCGCAGGCTGGCGTTGGGCTTGAGGTCGACTACGGTGCGCGTCGTCACCGGCAGTTCGGCCGGCCGCACCGGGATGGTCAGGTTCTGCTCGATGCTCAGACCCTCGGCATTGGCGAGCCGAATGGTCAGCCCGGCATCGCCGCTCGATTGCGCGGTGAGCGGGACCGTCAGCGTCTGGCGCTTGCCGGCGGTCAGCGTGACTGTCTCGGGAACCGTGCCGGTTGAAAGATCGCCGTTGGTGTCGATAGCCAGCGAATAGTCGCCGTCCGGGGCATCGGTGTTGGCGATGTCGAGCCGCATCAGCGCATCGTCGCCCGGGGCCATGAAGCGTGGCAGGCCGGCGGTGATCACCACGGGATCACGCACGATGACGTCGCTTGTCGCGTGGCCGACCGCCTCCTTGGTCCACGCCACCGCCATGATGCGCACGGTGCCGTTGAACTGCGGAATGTCGAAATCGACCGTCGCCTTGCCCTCAGTGTCGAGTTTCACCGGACCAGAGAAGAAGGCGACCAGTCTTTCGGTCGGCGGGCTGCCTTCGGAGGCCATGTTGGCGCCGTCGCCACCGGTGCGCAGCTTGCCCGTGGTGCCGAGCGAGCCGTCGATCAGGCGGCCGTAGAGGTCGCGCAGTTCGAGGCCGAGCTGGCGCTGGCCGAAGAACCAGTTTTCCGGGTCCGGTGCCTTGTATTGCGTCAGGTTGAGGATGCCGACATCGACCGCTGCGACCATGACATAGGCGTCGCTGGCGGGTGCGGCACCCGCCACCGCAACCGGTATCGACAGGGTCTGGCGCGGTGCAGTCTTTTCAGGCGGCGAGAGCGTGACGCCAAGCTGTTTCGCGCCCGGATCGACCTTCAGCCATTTCACGCCGATGGCGCGCGCCGGCATGCGCGATTCCTGCGCTTCGCCGGGGCGGTAGAGCGTGGCGGTGACATAGGCGCCGGCGCCCCAGTCGTCGCCGACAGGCACGTCGATGGTTGCGCCGCCTTCCGGCACGCTTGCGGTGATCGTTTTCAGCAGCTTGTCGGCGCCTACCGTCACCAGCAGCTCGCCGGCAAAGCGCGGCGAGACCTGCAGCTTGGCGACTTCGCCGGCTGCGTAGTGGTCCTTGTCGAGGGCGATTTCGAGCCCGTCGGGCGTCTCGGTGGAGGTCGCAGCGACATACCAGCCGGCATCGAATTCGAAGCTGGTGGCAGGGCCTACCGGATCAGCCGTCTCGACTTCGAGGCGGTAGCGGCCCCAGTCGACGGGGGCGCTGATCGACGCTTCCTTATCAGTGGTAAGATCGATCTGGCCGTTGGCGACGGCCTTGGTGAAGGTCACCGGCTCGTAGTTCCAGGCATTGCCGCTGCGATACCATTGGTAATTGCGCTCGACCTTCACAAGCGACCATTGTGCGCCTTGCAGCGCCTCGCGCTTTCCCTGTGGGTCGACGGCGATGAAGCTGAACTTGGCGGTTCCGCCTTGCGGCACCTCGCCGCCCGAAAAATCCGGACGGATGCCGATCATCCGGCCTTGCGGGCGGATGCCTATGTCCAGCGCGCGCTCGACGGCGCGGCCGCCGCTTTCGCGCATGCGCACGGTTACGGCGGCGTTCAGCAGGCGGGTGGTCGAGGGCAGTTGCTCTATCGCCACGGGGAAGGTCGACTTGCCGTCGTCGCCGACGACGGGCAGGTCGGCCAGCGGAATGCGCGTCGCTTCGCCTTCCTGCTCATCGGCAAGGCCGAAGGAGTAGCCGGGGAAGCTTTCCCATTCCTGCGTGGTCGAAAGCGTCACTTCGCCTTCGAGTGCCAGACCGGCAGCCGGGGCGCCATAGAGGAAGCGGCCATCGACGGTGACATTGGCTGCTTCGCCGGCGGCGATCTCGGGCTTGTCGCTGGTCAGGTCGAATTCGATGCGGTCGGGCACGAAATCCTCGACCAGGAACATCTGGCTGGCGACGGCTGCCTGCTTGGGGTCGGTGTAGATCGAGACCGTCCAGGTGCCGCGCATGGCGTTGTTTGCCAGCGTCAGGTCGACGGCGTGGCCGCCGGCATTGGCGCCGTCGGAAATGATGCGGCGATCCTCGACGCCGTCGGGCCGCGTGAAGATGAAGGTCAGCGGCAGGTTCTCAACCGCTTTGGCCGCGTCGTCGCGGGCAAGCGCTGCGACATGCACTTCCTCGCCGACGCGGTAGATGCCGCGCTCTGTCCAGGCATAGACGTCGAGCGCGCCGGGCGCGGTTCGTCCCGTCACGCCGCGGTCGGAGAGATCGAAGCCGGCGCGCGTCATGTCGAGGAAAACAAAATCGCTGTCGCCCTGGCCTGCCATCAACACCGCCGGCACCATGCTGCCGGAGCCGCGCGTCAAGCCGGGGGTGAAGGTGGCGCGGCCCTCAGTGTCTGTCTTTGCCGTGCCGAGGACTTCATTGTTGCGGGCAAGCAGCGTCAGCTCGATGTCGGCGATCGGCTTGGCCGAGCCGAGCGAGCGGGCGAAGACGTTCAGGCCGTCCTGGCCGGTATAGGTGGAGAGGCCGATGTCGGAAACGACGAACCACTGCGTGGCGCGGGAAGAATAGTCCTCGCTGCGGTCGTTGACCGGCTGCGCCGTCAGCACATAGACGCCGGGCTTGCGCTGCGGCAGCGCCTCGTCAACCGGGAAGCTGGTCGTCACTTCCTTGTTGAGCTCGTTGGCGATCTCTATCTGGCCTTCCCAGATCGGCTCGCCCATCTGGTCGGAGATGTTGGAAATGTCGTAGCTGTCGAGCTGGCGCAGGAACTGGTAGCCGGTGAGCAACTGGGCAAGCGAGCGGTCGCCGATGCGGAAGAGCTTCACGTCGGCTGCCGCCAGATTGACGGTGACGAGCGGAATGCCGCGCCGGGCTGTCGCCGGCAGCACGAAGCTGTCGCCGGTGAAGCGCGCGGAGGCGGTGCGATCCTGCACATAGATGGAGAGTACGACCGGTGCGGCGATGACTTCGCCGACCGCCGCAGGCAAGCCAGCGCGGAAGGTAACGTTGTAGTGGCGGCCATGCTCGAGGCCCTCGACGCAGATCTGCTTGTCCTTGGCCTCGATGGCCTTGGGCGCTGCGCCGTCGACGGTGACGAAAGGCGCGTAGTCGACGCCGTTCTTGACCAGTTCCTCCGAGAATTGCGCGCAGATGCGCGGGGCTGCGCTGTCATTGTCGACGGAATGGTCGATGACGCGGAATCCCTTGCGGGCCTTCAGGTCTTCATATTCGGCGCGGATGGTTGCCGAATTGACCAGCGCAAGGCTCGCCTCATAGGACTGAAGGGCAGGGCGAAACATCTCGCGCTTGTCGAGTGCGACCGCCATCACGGCCAACACATCGGCGCGTGTCTGCGTGGTGCGCAGAAGCTGGTAGGCGTTCCAGGCGGCTGAGGTTCCGTCACGCTGGAGTTTTGTGGTCTCTTCACCGTTGGCGGGCGCGACGCCGACGATGGCGCGGGCGAGGCCGAGCCAAAGCGTGCCGTCATTGGGTGAGGTCGCGACGGCGGTGGTGAATTTCTGCATTGCCGTGCGCGGGTCGCCATTCTGCAGTGCCTGGCCGGCTGTTTCGGTAAGTGCGGCCAAGCCTTCCTGACCGACCGTCACCGAGCCGTCGGTCAGCTTGGCGCGGAGCTGGCGGGCCTCGTCGATCATGCCGGCAGAGAAGAAAGAGAGTTCCGGCGGTGCGCCGATATCGGGGTCGCTGTTCAGCGTCACGACTTTGCCGGCAACCGCGCCCGGGAAAGGCTTCAGCGTGGCGAAATCGGATTTGAGGAAACACCATTTGGCCTTGGTGTTGTAGGTGAAGGCGCGGCAGGAAGAATCGCCGAGGCAGGTCGACTTGCACTGGTCGAGCGTGACGTTCTGCTCTGACCTGAGGTCGAAGCCGAAATAGTCGCCATTCTCGCTGGTGGCGATCGTTCGCGCATCGATGGCTAGTGCCGCACCGGCACCAGCAAACAGCAGGGATAAAAGAAAGACGAAAACCGACAAACCACGTGCCGCGCGCATAGACATTGTCTCCTCCACACCGCTGTCGTTTCGAGACCCATGAATCCGGCTTGGCCGGCGCTTGTCAACATGGATGCCCCGGCAGTTTTAATCTCCACCCATGTCTTTTGGATGTAGCCTGATCGGGAATTCGGTCAGGTGCTGAATATGGGACCGAGGCATCGACCAAAAGATATGCCTATACATGTTTCCACAATTTTTAGTGGCAGCCACACGTCAGGGCTGTGTGTGATGCCCCGCGAGCCCTTGCCTGGCCTCAAGGAATGACCTGTCTGGCGCTGGGCGGCTCGCTCCAAATGTATCAGTTTTATTGTCCGCAGAAGATTCCGCCGAATCCGCCCGCGCAATAGCAATTTTGCGCCAAGTTTGTCGTATTCGCGCGAACTGCCAGCCATTCAAAGTTGCACATTTACTCCCGAGTTCTGTCGTCCGTTCCTTTTGACATCGAAGGCCGGATGCGGAATGCTAATCGGCGGAAAGCCAACAATGGGAGTTCTAAGATGACATTCTACAAGAACAACGGGGATAGCGTTCCAGACCATATCGTTGAAATGGCCAAGAGCGTGAAGGCCGGTGGCATGGACCGCCGCGAGTTCCTCGCACTGGCGAGCGTGTTCGGCGCTTCCACCGCAATGGCGTATGGCATGATCGGTCTTGCCGCGCCCACCCCTGCAATGGCGCAGGAAGAACCCAAGAAGGGCGGCGTTCTCAAGGTGGCGATGTCCATCAAGGACCCGAAGGATCCACGCACCGCCGACTGGTCCGAAATCGCCAATGCCGAGCGCCAGACGCTCGAACCCTTGGTGAAATACACCCGCGAGTTCACCTTCGAGCCTTACCTTCTCGAAAGCTGGGAAGTGAATGACGACGCTACGGAATATGTCCTGAAGGTCCGTCAGGGCGCGACCTGGAACAATGGCGACGTCTTCAACGCCGACGATGTGATCTTCAATTTCACCCGCTGGTGCGACAAGACGGTCGAAGGCAATTCCATGCCGGGCCGCATGGGCAGCCTGGTCGACGACGCTACGAAAAAGCTGCGCGAAGGCGCGATCACCAAGGTCGACGACAACACCGTCAAGCTGACGCTCAGCAAGTCCGATATCGCGCTCATCCCGAACCTGACCGACTATCCGGGTCTGGTGGTGCATCGCAGCTTCGACGAGAAGGGCGCGAATTTCGTCGCAACGCCCATCGGCACCGGCCCGTTCGAGCTCGTCTCCTACGATGTCGGCAGCAAGGTCGTCTACAAGCGCCGCGAGGACGGTAAGTGGTGGAACGGCGAAGTCTATCTCGACGGCGTCGAATTCATCGACTACGGCACCGATCCGGCGGCCATGGTCAGCGCTTTCGAGGCTGGCGAAGTCCAGTCAAATCACGAGACGACGGCCGACTATGTCACCATCCTCGACGGTCTGGACCTGGTGAAGTCCGAAGTGGTGACCGCCTCGACCATCGTCGCGCGCACCAACGTCGCAAACAAGCCTTACGACGACCAGAAGGTGCGCAACGCGCTCCAGCTCGCCGTCGACAACGCAGTGGTGCTCCAGCTCGGCTATGGCAATGCCGGCGTGCCTGCTGAAAACCATCACGTCTGCCAGATCCATCCGGAATATGCGGAGCTGCCGAAGGTGGCGCGCGATCCGGCCAAGGCAAAGGCGCTGATGGCGGAAGCCGGACAGGCCGATTTCGAGCACGACCTGATCACGGTGGACGAGGACTGGCACAAGAACACGGGCGATGCGATCGCAGCCCAGCTTCGCGAGGCCGGCATCAAGGTCAAGCGTACGGTTCTGCCGGGCTCGACCTTCTGGAACGACTGGACGAAGTATCCTTATTCCATGACCAACTGGAATATGCGTCCGCTCGGCATCCAGGTCATCGCCATCGGCTACCGCAGCGGCGAGGCATGGAACGAATCCGCCTATGCGAACCCGGATTTTGACGCCAAGGTCAACGAGGCCCTGTCGATCGCCGATGCCGAAAAGCGCAAGACTGTGATGGCCGATATCGAAAAGATCCTCCAGGATTCCGGCATCATCATCCAGCCTTACTGGCGCAAGCTCTACAATCACTCGGCGCAGACCGTGAAGAACCACGGCATGCATCCGACCTTCGAACACGACTTCGGCAAGGTTTGGCTCGCCGAGGCATGAAACTGCTTCAACCGTCGGAGAGGGGCATCCGTGTCCCTCTCCCGATTCCAACGGGTTGACCGCATCTGACCCCAACCCAACGGCAGGGGCTGACCATGTTTGCTTTCATTATACGCCGTCTCGGGACCATGGTTCTGACCATGCTGTGCCTGACGATGGTCGTCTTCTTCATGGTGAATCTGGAACCGAACCTGAAGAAGCTGGCAATCAGCCAGCTCGACATGCGCAGTCCGGCCGACCAGATCGAAAGCTGGCTGGTCAAGAACGGCTACCGGCAGAACTTCTTCGTGCGCTACGGCCAGTGGATCGGCGTGGTGAAGAAGCAGCCCAACATCGACGCCACCGGCAAGGCCATACCGCGGTTCTCCTTCTGCAACGAACCGACAGAACCTTACTATGGCGGGGTGCTGGAAGGCGATTTCGGCTGCTCGACCAAGTTCAAGACCAAGGTCGCCAACAAGCTTTTCCCGGCATTGGGCGCCACCGGCATATTGATGTTCTGGGTTATGGTGACGATGGTGCCGATCGCGCTGCTCATCGGCATATTGGCCGGCATGCGCGAGGGCACGCGAACAGATAGAACCCTGTCGGTCGCCTCGATTGCGACGACAGCGACGCCCGAATATGTTTCCGGGATCATCTTCACCGTCATTTTCGCTTCGTGGCTCGGCTGGCTGAACGGTTCCGCCGCGACCGCGACGGCGCAAGGCATCACCTTCTACAATTTCACCCTGCCGGTGATGACCATGGCCATCTATGGCATCGGCTATATTGCCCGCATGACCCGGGCCTCGATGGTCGAGGTGATGACGCAGCAATATATCCGCACCGCGCGGCTGAAGGGGCTGAGCTTCTCCAGCGTCGTCATCAAGCACGCGTTGCGCAACGCGCTGATCGCGCCGTTCACCGTCATCATGCTGCAGTTCCCGTGGCTGCTCACCGGCGTGGTCATCGTCGAAGTGATGTTCCGCTATCAGGGCTTCGGCTACACGCTGGTGGAAGCTGCCGGCAACAACGACATCGATCTCCTGCTCGGCTGCTCGCTGGTCTCGGTCTTCGTCGTTCTGTTCACCCAGCTCATCTCGGACCTGGGTTACGCCTACCTCAATCCACGCATCAGGGTGCAGTAAGATGGGTACGATGGAATTCCTGTCCGCAACCCAGATCGTGCTTGCGGTGCTTGCGCGCTTCTGGCCCGTCTGGGTGGCGATGGCGATCGTGCTGGGCGCCAGCTTCTGGTTCAAGAAGAAGCTCGGCCTCTATGGCCAGCTTTTCGACAGCGGCGTCGGCATCGCCGGCGTGGTCATCTGCTTCTTCTGGCTGTTCACGGCGATCTTCGCCAACAGGGTCGCGCCGTTCGATCCGCTCGGGCAGATACCGGTCATGAAGGATGCGCTGCCTGGCGCCATCGACGCCAATTCGGGCCTTGCCTATCTGTTCGGCGGCGACAAGCTCGCCCGCGACGTCTTCAGCCGCATGATCTATGGCAGCCGAATCGTGCTGGCGATCGCGCCATTGGCGACCGGCTTCGCCCTGATGGTCGGCATCACGCTCGGCCTGCCGGCGGGCTATTACGGGGGAAAGATCGACTCGTTCCTGTCCTTCCTCGCCAATCTGGTGCTGGCCTTCCCTGTTATCCTGCTGTTCTACCTGCTGGTGACGCCGGGCATCATGGACACGCCCATCCCGTTTGCGATGGCGGGGTTGTTCTTCCTGTTCCCGATCATCTTCTTCTGCACGCTGTTCTATACGCGCTTCAAGAACCGGCCGGAGCGTCTCTATCTGCTCCTCGGCCTCACCCTCCTGTTTGGCGGCTGGGTTTATATCGGGCTTGTCTTCAACGCCGACCCGTTCGGCATCGTCAAGATGGACCCGAACGAGCTCAACATCTTCGTGGCGGTGGTGTTCGCATCCAGTCCGGGCGTGTTCCGCATCGTCCGCGGCCTGGTGATGGATATCAAGACGCGCGACTATGTGGCGGCGGCGCAAACGCGCGGCGAAAGTCCCTGGTACATCATGCTTTGGGAAATCCTGCCCAATGCGCGTGGACCGCTGATCGTCGATGCGTGCCTGCGCATCGGCTACACCACCATCCTGCTCGGCACGCTCGGCTATTTCGGCCTTGGCCTTGCACCCGAAAGCCCGGATTGGGGCACGGCTATCAAGGATGCCAGCCGGCTGCTGCGCTCCTTCATCCACCCGGCACTCCCGCCGACAATCGCGCTGATGACCTTCGTGCTCGGCCTCAATCTTCTGGCCGACGCGCTGCGCGAACAATCGATGAAAGACTGACATGCATTGCTTTCGTCATCCCGGGCAACCGGAGCGTAGCGAAGGGAAGACCCGGGACCCATTCCGGAATGTCGAAGTAACGGAATGGGTCCCGGATACGCCTTGGGCTTCGCCCTGCGGCATTCCGGGATGACGCATAGTGCATGTCGCCCGCCAACAAAGACTGATCAAGGATTGGAACGACCATGAATGAGGCAGTTCGAAATCCCGCCAAGCCGATCCTCGAAATCGAGAACCTCTCCATCTCCTTCTTCACCCGGCGAGGGGAAATTCCAGCGGTGATGGATTTTTCCTGCACCGTCATGCCGGGTGAGGCGATGGGAATCGTCGGCGAGTCCGGCTGCGGCAAGTCGACCGTGTCGCTCGGCATCATGCGTGACCTCTCCAATGTCGGAAAGATCGTCGGCGGCCGCATCAAGTTCCAGGGCAAGGACATGGGCGACATGTCCGACGAGGAACTGCGCGCCATTCGCGGCAACAAGATCGCCATGATCTACCAGGAGCCGATGGCCAGCCTCAATCCGGCGATGAAGGTCGGCCAGCAATTGATGGAAGTGCCGCTCATCCACGACAAGGTGTCGAAGGAGGAGGCCTACAGCCGCTCGCTAGCCATGCTGAAGTCGGTGCGGCTGCCGGACCCCGAGCGGATGATGAAATCCTATCCGCACCAGCTTTCGGGCGGCCAGCAGCAGCGCATCGTCATTGCCATGGCGCTTTTGTCGAAGCCGGCGCTGTTGTTGCTCGACGAGCCGACGACCGCGCTCGACGTGACGGTCGAGGCCGGCATCGTCGAACTGGTGAAGGGGCTCGGCAAGGAATTCGGCACGTCGATGATCTTCGTGTCGCACAATCTCGGCCTGATCCTGGAAACCTGCGACCGCATCACCGTCATGTATTCGGGCGAGGCGGTGGAGACCGGCAAGGTCGAAGACGTCTTCGACCGCATGCGCCATCCCTATACGCAGGGGCTGTTCCGCTCCATCCCGCTGCCGGGCGCCGACAAGAATTCGCGGCCGCTGATCGCCATTCCCGGCCAGTTGCCGCTGCCGCACGAAAGGCCCACGGGCTGCAATTTCGGACCGCGCTGCCAGCATTTCGTTGAAGGTGTCTGCAACGCCGCCGAAATCCCGATGATCCCGGTCGAGGGGCACGACAACCACCACAGCCGCTGCGTCCGTTTTGACGAGATCGACTGGACGGCGCTGCCCGAGGGAGCCAAGACGAGCAAGCCGCCGATCACCCCCGGCGCGCCGGTGCTGAAGATCGACAACCTCAAGAAATACTACAAGGTTTCGGCCAACGAAGTGTTCGGCGGCAGTGAGGGCCGCGTCGTCAAGGCCAATGAAAGCATCAGCTTCGAAGCGCGCGAATCCGAGACGGTGGCCATTGTCGGTGAATCCGGCTGCGGGAAGTCGACGCTCGCCAAGGTGCTGCTCGGGCTGGAGACGGCGAGCTCCGGAACGATTTCGCTGGGCAATCGCGATATCCAGTCCGTCGCTATCGAAAACCGTGATGTCGAGACCGTCTCCTCGATCCAGATGGTGTTCCAGAATCCGTTCGACACGCTCAATCCAAGCCATTCGGTCGGTTCGCAGATCATCCGGACGCTGGAGAAATTCAAGATCGGCAACAATGCCGGTGAGCGCCGCAAGAAGATGCTGGAACTGCTCGATCTGGTGAAGCTGCCGCGGGCTTTCGCCGAACGCATGCCGCGCCAGCTGTCGGGCGGCCAGAAACAGCGCATCGGTGTCGCCCGCGCCTTCGCCGGCCGTGCCCGCGTGGTGGTGGCGGATGAGCCGGTTTCGGCGCTGGACGTGTCGGTGCAGGCGGCGGTGACCGAGCTGCTGATGGATATCCAGCGCGAGTCGAAGACGACCATGCTGTTCATCAGCCACGATCTTTCGGTGGTGCGCTATATCGCCGATCGCGTCGTGGTCATGTATCTCGGCCACATCGTAGAGCAGGGCACGACCGACCAGATATTCTCGCCGCCCTATCACCCCTATACGGAGGCGCTGCTTTCCGCGATCCCGATCGCGGATACCAGCGTCATCAAGAAGCATATCGTGCTGGAGGGCGATATCCCCTCGGCGATGAACCCGCCGTCCGGCTGCCCGTTCCAGACGCGCTGCCGCTACAAGAGCCTTGTGCCCGATAATCTGTGCGAAACACGAGTGCCCCCGCTCAAGGATCTTGGCGACGGACACAAGAGCCTGTGCTGGTTGCCGGATGACGTGCTGGCCGGCATGGAGCCGGTGATCAGTTTCGCCAAGGACCAGAAAAAGCCGGATCCGGCAGTGGCTCCTCCGGCTTCGGATGCGCCGCGCCTGGCGACGCATGCTGCACCAACGGTGGGCCTTGCCAATCTGGAAGCGCCGAAAACGCCTGCCGAAGCGGTGAAGTTAAAGGCGCAGCCCAAAGTGGCGTCCTCAAAAGCGGTGTCCGCGCGGCCCGGTGAATCGGCTCCCGAAAAGTCCCTGACCGAAACAGGTGAGGGACGTCAGGCTGTCAGCGGCGAGGTCAAGCCTGCAACGGCTGCTACCGCGAAGGAGGCTGCGAGCGCCGAGGGCAAGATCGGGCAGAAGCCTCGCGCGGTGAAGACCGCGTCGTCTCCAGCCGCCGCACGTGCCGCCATCGGTGCAAAACCTGCCAAGACACCGGCGCGCGCCAAGCCCGTCGCGCCCACGCTGACGAAGACGGCCAAGCCTTCCGCGCCAGCTGAAAAAGGCAGGCCGCAAGGCATCGCTCGCCCGGCCGCGCCCGACGACCTCAAGATGATTTCGGGTGTCGGACCGAAGATCGAGGGCATCCTGCATGAACTCGGCGTTTATACATTTGCGCAGGTTGCCGCCTGGAAAAAGGCGGAACGCGAATGGGTCGACGACCATCTGAGCTTCCACGGGCGCATCGAGCGCGAGGATTGGGTCAGGCAGGCCAAGGCACTCGCGCAGGGCGGTGAGGCCGAATACATCAAGGTGTTCGGCAAGAAGCCGAGATAGCCGCAAACCTCACGTGGTGGTGTTTAAAAATAGCGGCACTGGGTGCCGCTATTTTCTTAGGAGAAAGTCCAAAGTGACGCTCGGGTTAAAAACCCGTCCGCCGGTGACGCTTTTCTGACAGAGCGGACGGATTTGCGGCCTATCAATGCTTGTCATGAGCACGGAAAGACGCCGACGCAGCAGCGAACGATCTCAGGGCAGGGGAACCGCGGCCATACCGCAACTGCCGCTTCGCCGCGTGCAAAACCCCTATCCGCCGATGGCACTTCTGTCTGCCGACCAGATCGAAGCCATCCACGAAGCCTCCATGCACATCCTCGAAAATTTCGGCATTGAGGTGATGAGCCCGCGAGCGCTGTCGCTGTTTGAAAAGGCCGGCGCCAAGGTTGATCACGCGACTCAGACCGTCTGGCTTGACCGTGGGATGGTGGCGGATGCGCTGAAGACGACGCAATCCAGCTACACGCTGACGCCGCGCAATCTAGCGCGTAAAATCAATCTCGGCGGCAACGACATAAACTTCACGCTCGTCGCCGGCCCGCCCAATGTCCACGACATGGAGCGCGGACGCCGCGCCGGCAACTATGCCGACTATTGCGATCTCGTGCGGCTGGCGCAGCATTTCAACTGCATCCATATGATCGGTAACCAGGTCTGTGCGCCGGTCGAGATGCCGGCCAATTCCCGCCACCTCGACACCTATTTCGCCAACGTTACGCTGACCGACAAGAGCTTTCACGTCTCGGCAATCGGCCGCGGCAGGGCGCTGGACGGCATTGCCATGATGGCGATTTCGCGCGGGCTGACGCTCGACCAGATGCGCGACGATCCCGGTGTCACCACCATCATCTCGGTCAACTCGCCGCGCCGTTTCGACGACATGATGGCGGAAGGACTGATGACGATGGCCGAGTTCGGCCAGTCTGTGGCCGTCACGCCCTTCACGTTGATGGGGGCGATGAGCCCGGTGACGCTTGCCGGTGCGCTTGCCCAGCAAAACGCCGAAGCGCTGTTTGGCGTGGTGCTGACGCAGCTCGTGCGGCCCGGCGCGCCGGTCATGTATGGCGCGTTTACGTCGAATGTCGATATGCGCTCGGGCGCGCCCGCTTTTGGCACGCCGGAAAACACCAAGGCCAACATCGCCTCCGGCCAGCTCGCGCGGCGCTATTCTCTGCCCTATCGCACGACGCCCGGTTCGGCCTCCAACGCGGCGGACGCGCAAGGCACCTACGAGACGATGATGGCGCTGTGGGGGGCGGTGCTCGGCCACGGCAATCTCGTCTATCACGCGGCAGGCTGGCAGGAGGGCGGGCTGACGGCGAGTTTCGAGAAGCTGATCATCGATGTCGAGATGATCCAGCATATGATGGAATTCCTGACGCCCATCGAGGTGAACGAAGGCGAACTTGCGCTCGACGCGCTCGGTCGCGTCCCGACCGGCGGCCATTTCTTCGGCGAGCCGCACACGCTGGAGCGCTATTCCACCGCCTTCTACCAGCCGATGCTGTCCAACTGGCAGAATTATGAAGCCTGGCAGGAAGCTGGCGGGCTGGACGCCACGGCGCGGGCGACCCGGCTGTGGAAGAAGGCGCTGGAGGAATATGTCGAGCCGGAGATGGATGTCTCCGTGCGCGAGGCGCTGGAGGCTTATGTGGCGAAGCGGAAAGAAGAAATCGGGGTGGAGGAACCGTGAGGGATCGTTCTGAGCCGCTGCCGAGGCGTGCAGGTTCCGGCATGGATCCCCGGGTCTGCGCGCTCGTTTCACTTCGCACTTCGCCCGAGGATGACGAAGTGAGAAGCGTTTCCACCAATCGTCAACGCTGGCGATTGGCCGCAGAGACAAACGCGTTCGTCATCCTCGGGCAAGCGACGCGAAGCGGAGTGCAGACCCGGGGATTCATGCCGTGACGTTCATGATGTCAAAATCGGTCCCGAACTGAGGCTTCGATTCAACCACTTCCCATCCAGAATCCCAAAACCAACCTAACTCACTGAAAACAGAGCAAAATCATGAAATCGCATGCGCAGGTCGTGGTCATAGGTGGAGGCGTCGTTGGGTGCTCCGTGCTGTTTCATCTGGCGCGGCACGGCTGGACCGATGTCGTGCTTCTGGAGCGCGACGAGCTGACCTCCGGCTCGACATGGCATGCGGCCGGCGGCATGCACACGATCAATGGCGACCCGAACGTCGCCAAACTGCAGAAATACACGATCAGCCTCTACAAGGAGATCGAGGAGCTTTCCGGCCAGGCGACCGGCGTGCATGTCACCGGCGGCGTGCTTCTGGCCGCGACCGAGGCGCGCATGGACTGGCTGCGCGGCGTCGTCGCCAAGGGACGCTATCTCGGCCTCGATCTCGAGGAGATATCGGCGAAGGAGGCGGCGGAGCTTATGCCGCTGCTCGATCCGAAACAATTCGTCGGTGCGGTTCGCAATTCGGAGGACGGGCACCTCGATCCTTCCGGCGTCACCCATGCTTACGCCAAGGCGGCGCGCAAGCTTGGCGCCGAGGTCGAGCGCTTCACCAAGGTCGAGGACATCGTGCGTCGTGTGGACGGCCTGTGGCGCGTCATCACCAACAAGGGCGAGATCATCACCGAACATGTCGTCAATGCCGGCGGGTTGTGGGCGCGCGAAGTCGGCCGCATGGTCGGGCTGGAACTGCCGGTGCTCGCCATGGAGCACATGTACCTCATCACCGAGGACATGCCCGATGTGAAGGCGTGGAACGACAAGACCGGCACCGAGATCATCCACGCCGTCGATTTCGACGGCGAGCTCTACCTGCGCCAGGAGCGCGGCGGCATGCTCATGGGCACCTATGAGAAAGCCAACAAGCCGTGGTCCGAATTTTCCACGCCGTGGAACTTTGGCCACGAATTGCTGGAGCCGGACATCGATCGCATTGCGCCGTCGCTGGAGGTTGGGTTCCGCCATTTCCCGGCTTTCCAGAACACCGGCATCAAGCAGATCATCAACGGCCCCTTCACCTTCGCGCCGGACGGCAACCCGCTGGTCGGGCCGGTGCGTGGACTGCCAGGCTTCTGGTCGGCCTGCGGTGTCATGGCCGGGTTCAGCCAAGGCGGTGGCGTCGGGCTGGCGCTTGCGAACTGGATGATCCATGGCGATCCGGGCGCCGATATCTGGGCGATGGATATTTCGCGCTACGGCGACTGGGCCTCTATGCGCTACACCAATGCCAAGGTGCGCGAAAACTATTCGCGGCGGTTCTCCATCCGCTTTCCCAATGAGGAACTGCCGGCCGGCCGTGGGCTGAAGACGACGCCGATCTACGACCTGCTTTCGGCCAAGGGCGCGCAATGGGGCGTGGCCTATGGGCTGGAAGTGCCGCTGTGGTATGCGCCGGAAGGCGTCAAGGACGAGTTCTCATGGCGGCGCTCCAGCGATTTCGAGCATGTCGCGAATGAGGTGAAGACTGTTCGCGAGGGCGTCGGCCTGTCGGAGATTTCGAGCTTCGCCAAATATCGCCTGAAGGGGCAGGGCGCTGAAGCCTGGCTCGACCGGCTGCTCGCCTGCAAACTGCCGAAGCCCGGCCGCATGACGCTTGCCCCGATGCTGAAGGAAGACGGCAAGCTGATCGGCGACTTTTCGCTGGCCAATCTCGGCAATGGCGAATGGTTCGTCGCCGGCTCCGGCATCGCCGAGCAGTATCATATGCGTTGGTTCGAAAAGCATCTTCCGGCGGACGGCTCTATAAGCCTCGAGGCGGCCGGCCAGAAACTCACCGGACTTTCCATCGCCGGTCCGAAGGCGCGCGAGCTTTTGAGCAAGGTGACGCGCGCCGATGTTTCGGCGGATGCTTTCAAGTTCATGGATATCAGAACGCTCGATATCGGCATGGCGCCATGCCTGGTCGGGCGCGTCAGCTACACCGGCGATCTTGGCTACGAGATCTGGATCGAACCGGAATACCAGCGCCACGTTTTTCAGGTGCTGATGGATGCCGGTGAGGAGTTTTCGCTCGGCCTGTTCGGGTCTAGGGCGCTGAATGCGCTGCGGCTGGAAAAGAACTATGGCTCCTGGGCGCGCGAATACCGGCCGATCTATGGGCCGCTGGAAGCCGGCCTCGACCGTTTCGTAGCCTACGGCAAGGATGCGGATTTCATCGGCAAGGCGGCAGCAATTGCCGAGCGCAAGGAAGGCGGCAAGCTGCGCCTGCGCACCTTCGTGATGGACGCAACGGATGCCGACGTTATCGGCGACGAACCGATCTGGTTCAAGGATGAGGTGAGGGGCTGGGTAACTTCCGGCGGCTATGCGCATGGTGCGAAAGTTTCCATCGCCATGGGCTATGTGCCGAAGGAGATTGCCGAGGAGACGGACGGTTTTGAGATCGAACTGCTCGGCAAGCGGCATTCGGCGCGGATGCAGGCCGCACCGCTGTTCGATGCCAATCAGGGCCGGATGCGGGGGTAGTTTGCCGAGATGGATGGATGGCGGCGCAATTCACATTTGCGCGCGCTGGACAGATTCATCATGGAATCGGAGCAATAACGCCCTACATTTAGGCTGTGTGGTTCCAGACTTGATGAAGGCGACGGTCATGCGTTCGTATCCTGCGATAAAATCGGCGCTCGGCGTTCTCACGATAGCGATGGCGCTTGGCGCGGGCATTCCTGGTGCATCTGCCCAGACTGCTTCCGAACAGGCAGCCGCGCAGGCGAGGGCGGCCCAGATCAACATTCAGAATCAGGCTATCCAGCAGGGCATCCAGCAGCGCGAGATCTTCCAACTGCAGCAGCAGTTCAACCGCGAGCAGGATCGCCGGATCGTGCCGCAGCAGCAACCGCAGGTGCCCGTCATGAAGCCGGGGTGCCCGCCTATCGGGTCGGGGTCTTATTCCGGCTCATGCCGCTGAGTTGGCAACCGGCGTTTAGACGAACTCCGATTCCCAGTCTTGCCCACCATAAAACAAGCGCAAGATCGTCACTTGCTCGCTGGTAACAGTGAACGCAATCGTCATCCGCCGCTCGAAGCCGGTAATGCGTATACCGGGTCTTATATCGTCGCGTTTGCGGCCACGTTCCCCGGCAAGATCAAAGGCAAGGCACCACGATTCGATTCGTTCGATGTAGTCGAGTGCCACGATAGGACTGGTGGCAACGGCAACCCATTCGTAGATTTGAAAAAGATCGTGGCGCGCTTCGGGTGCGAAGATGACGTTTCGGCGCTTCACGCCCTGCCTTTCATCTTCGCTGCATGATGGGCGCGGATTTCATCGAAAACCGTTTTCGCTTCGATACCGCGCTGAGGATCTGTTTGCATGGCATCGTAAGCCTGTGCCACGTCTTCCCGCAGCCAGCGTTCTACAGCAGCGTCCCGTTCTTGCAGCGCTCTCAATCCGGCGCGTACGACCTCGCTTACCGAGGCATAGTCACCAGCCGCCACCTTGGCGTCTACAAAGGCGGCGTGCTCTGCCGGGAGGCTGATCGTGCGTTTTTCAATGCTGGACATGTGCTGTTCCTCTCAGCGCAGTGTAGCGTGAAGTATGAAAATATCATACCGGATAAAACATGACTAACTTGATCATATTTTTATCCTGCCAATTCAATTGCTTATCCAGAAAATTGACCAATTGATAAAAAAATAAAACGTGCTAGCCTCTCCTCAAAACCACAATAATGGGGAACTGGAATGGCCGAAGGTCAATTCAAGGAAGGCATAGCCGGAGGGCGTCTCGCGCCGGCGCAGTATGCCGAGAATTTTTCGGATCTGCATCCGCCGCTCGATCATCATGAGGCGCTGGTCGAATCCGATCGCTGCTATTTTTGCTACGATGCGCCGTGCATGCAGGCGTGCCCGACGTCGATCGATATCCCGATGTTCATTCGCCAGATATCGACCGGAAACCCGGTCGGTTCGGCCAAGACGATCTTCGACCAGAACATCCTTGGCGGCATGTGCGCCCGCGTCTGTCCGACCGAAACGTTGTGCGAAGAGGTCTGCGTGCGTGAGGTTGCAGAGGGCAAGCCGGTGCAGATCGGCCGGCTCCAGCGCTATGCCACCGACATCGCGATGGAACAGAACAAGCAGTTCTACGAGCGCGCGCTGCCGACCAACAAGAAGATCGCCGTGGTTGGTGCAGGCCCGTCCGGGCTTGCCGCCGCGCATCGCCTCGCTCGCCACGGCCATGAAGTGACCGTTCTTGAAGCCAAGCCGAAAGCCGGCGGTCTCAACGAATATGGTATTGCCGCCTATAAGAGCACCGACGATTTCGCGCAGGCCGAGGTCGATTACGTGACCGCCATCGGTGGCATCGCCATCGAGAATGGCAAGGCGCTCGGCCGCGACTATTCGCTGTCCGAACTCACCAAGAGCTACGACGCGGTGTTCCTTGGCCTCGGCCTCGGCGGCATCAACGCGTTGCGCGCCGAAGGCGAGGATGCGGCGGGCGTCGAGAACGCCGTCGAATTCATCGCAGATCTTCGCCAGTCCAGCGATCTCGGCAAGCTGCCGGTCGGACGGCGCGTCGTCGTCATCGGCGGCGGCATGACGGCCATCGATGCTGCCGTGCAGTCGAAGCTGCTCGGCGCGGAAGAGGTGACGATCTGCTACAGGCGCGGCCAGGAGCATATGAACGCTTCCGAGTTCGAGCAGGATCTCGCCACCGCCAACGGTGTTATCATCCGCCACTGGCTCCAGCCTAAACAGGTCATTGCCGAAAACGGCAAGGTCTCGGCCATCGAGCTCGAATACACCGCGCTGAAAGGTGATAAGCTTTCGGGCACCGGCGAGACGGTCCGGCTGGTTGCCGACCAGGTGTTCAAGGCGATCGGCCAGGCGTTCGAGCCGGCAGCGCTCAATGGCAGCGGCGCGTCGATCACCATGGAAGGCGGCAGGATCGTCGTCGATGCCGAGGGCCGTACTTCGCTTGCCAAGGTATGGGCCGGCGGCGACTGCATTCTGGGCGGCGACGATTTGACGGTTTCGGCGGTCGCGCAAGGGCGTGACGCGGCAGAGAGCATCCACCGGGCACTCACCTCTAACGGGAGGGCATGAGCATGGCAGATATCCGCAACAATTTCGTTGGCATCAAGTCGCCGAACCCGTTCTGGCTGGCGTCCGCGCCCCCGACCGACAAGGCCTACAACGTCATCCGCGCCTTTCAGGCCGGCTGGGGCGGCGTGGTCTGGAAGACGCTGGGCGAAGAAGGTCCGCCGGTCGTCAATGTCAACGGCCCGCGCTACGGCGCGATCTGGGGTGCCGACCGTCGGTTGCTGGGCCTCAACAACATCGAGCTGATTACCGATCGGCAGCTTCAGATCAATCTGCAGGAGATGAAGCAGGTCAAGCGCGACTGGCCCGACCGGGCGCTGATCGCCTCCATCATGGTGCCTTGCGAGGAGAATGCCTGGAAGGCGATCCTGCCGGTGGTCGAAGAGACGGGGGCTGACGGCATCGAGCTCAATTTCGGCTGCCCGCACGGCATGTCGGAGCGCGGCATGGGTGCCGCCGTCGGCCAGGTGCCGGAATATATCGAAATGGTCGTGCGCTGGTGCAAGCAGTACACGCGCATGCCGGTTATCACCAAGCTGACGCCCAACATCGCCGACATCCGCAAGCCGGCGCGCGCCGCGCATGCCGGCGGCACGGATGCCGTGTCGCTGATCAACACGATCAACTCGATCACAGCAGTCAATCTCGACACGTTCTCGCCCGAGCCTTCCATCGGCGGCAAGGGCAGCCATGGCGGCTATTGCGGCCCGGCGGTCAAGCCGATCGCACTTAACATGGTGGCCGAGATCGCGCGCGATCCCGAAACGCGTGGCCTGCCGATCTCTGGCATTGGTGGCATCACCACTTGGCGCGATGCGGCCGAGTTCATGGCGCTGGGTGCGGGTAATGTGCAGGTGTGCACGGCGGCGATGACTTATGGCTTCAAGATCGTCCAGGAGATGATCGAGGGGCTGAAGAACTGGATGGACGAGAAGGGCCATGCCTCGCTCGACGACGTCATCGGCCGCGCTACGCCCAATGTCACCGACTGGCAGTATCTCAACCTCAACTATGTCGCCAAGGCGCATATCGACCAGGATGCCTGCATCAAGTGCGGCCGGTGCCACATCGCCTGCGAGGACACCTCGCATCAGGCGATCACCAACATGGTCGATGGCGTGCGCCACTTCGAGGTGATCGAGGCTGAATGCGTCGGCTGCAATCTCTGCGTCAATGTCTGCCCGGTGGAGAACTGCATCACCATGGAGCCGCTGGCCGCAGGCGTAATGGACCAGCGGACGGGCCAGCCGGTCTCGCCGGTCTATGCAAACTGGACGCAGCATCCCAACAATCCGATGGCCAAGGTGGCGGCCGAGTAAAGCCGCATGCTGGAAACCGGACGGAAAGTACTTGCCGCACAACCCTTCAGCGCCTTGCTGGGAACCGAGCTTCTGGTTTTCGAGCAAGGCGCGGCGGAGCTCGCGCTGGATTTGAAGCCGGAGCACCTGCAGCAGAATGGCTTCGCCCATGGCGGCATACTGAGCTATCTGGCCGACAACGCGCTTACCTTCGCCGGCGGCTCCGTCCTTGGCATCAAGGTGCTGACGCTGGAGTTCAAGATAAACTACCTGCGCCCGGCCAAGGGCGCTCGGTTGATAGCCCGCGCCAGGGTGATCGGCAGCGGCGCGAACCAGGCGGTCTGCGCCTGCGATATCCTCGCCGTTGATGGTGGAACTGAAAAACTCTGCGCTGCTGCGCAGGGGACTATCTGGAAGATGGCGTAGCAAACCGCGCGGCATGTTTCGTGCTGCGGTTTTTTGTTTTCTTATTGTAGATAAAAAATATCCATGATATAAATTGTCCATAATCGGAGATGAACGATGAAGCTGGGTGATGGGGTCGAAGCGGCAATCCACTGCGCGAATATGCTGGCAGGCCTCGAAGAGGGGCGCACGCTGCCGGCGAGCGCATTGGCCGAGTATCACGGCGTGTCGCCGAGCTATCTGCTCAAGCATCTGAAGGAACTGGTGGCGGCGAGGGTTTTCGAATCCGTGTCCGGACCGCATGGCGGCTATCGTCTTGCGCGCACGCCCGACCGCATCAGCCTTCTCGATATCGTGCTGGCGGTCGAGGGCAGGGAGCCTGCATTCCGCTGCGCTGAAATCCGGCAGCGTGGCCCGGGCAAGCTGGAGCCGGCTGCCTACACCAAACCCTGCGGCATCAATGCCGCCATGTTGCGGGCCGAGCGGGCTTATCGCGCGGTTCTGGCCGAAACCAAACTTTCGGACATCATCGCCGGCTATCAGGCCGATGCCGATCCGCGCGCCATCACATTCGCCTGCGGGTATCTCGCCCGCAACCAGCGGCCACAGGCCTGAACCTCATCAATCACCCTAAGGAAAGGAAAAGACAATGAAACCACGTCTCGAATTCTTCAAAGCCGATCCGGAACTGCTGAAAGCCGTGCAAACCCTCAACGCAAAGGTTGATCAGTGCGGCCTCGAAAAGAGCCTGCTGCATCTGATCAAGCTTCGGGCATCGCAGATCAATGGCTGCTCATATTGCGTCGACATGCACACGCGCGAAGCACGCGCTGACGGCGAGAGCGAGCAGCGTGTCTATCTCGTCTCCGCCTGGCGGGAATCGCCGCTCTATTCCGACCGCGAACGCGCCGCCTTCGAATGGACGGAAACGCTGACGTGGCTCGCCGACAAGCCGGTGACGGACAGCCTCTATACGGAGATGCTGGAGCATTTCAGCGAGCAGGAACTCGTGAAGCTCTCTGTCGCTGTCGGCATGATCAATGTCTGGAACCGTCTGTGCGTACCCTTCCACGCCATTCATCCGGTAGAGAGAGCCAAGGCGGCCTGACCTTTCAATCAATTGCCAGAAGGGCGGCCGTCGGGCCGCCCTCGCAAGGAGATAATCATGTTCGAAGACACGCTTCCCGCACTCGCCTTTGCCGGCCGCCTTCTGCTCGGCGGTGCCTTTGTTTTCGCCGGCATCCGCAACATCGCAAACAGGCCTTTGCTGACGAGCATCATGACCGCGCGCGGTGTGCCGCAGGCTGGCTTGCTGCTATGGGCTGGCATCATCGTGCAGATTGTCGGCGGCGCTTTGCTGATCGCCGGTCTTTGGACGGCGCTGGCGGCGGCGGGGCTGATCGGGTTCCTGATCGTCGCCACCCTGATGTTCCACAATTTCTGGGACCATCAAGGTGCCGAGCGCGCCGCCCGCATCAATGGCGTCGTTGCCAATATCGCGCTGACAGGCGGTTTCATCCTTGCCATGGCGGCTTCGGCATAGGCCGTCGCCGGCTAAACGTCCTTGGTGTCGAAGAAAAACAGATCCGCGCCGCCATCGGCAAATTTGGGGATATCGCCGGCGGCCGCCTGTCCCTCGGGCGAACCAAGCGCGGTCTTTAAGGCTGCAAGCGAATCGAACTGAAGCGTAGCCACGAGATGATAGCCGGCAGGGCCACCGGGCGTCTCGACCGTGCCGGTGCTGACGTCATATTTGCGCAAGCCGGGTATCTTCTTGGCGAGCGGCACATGGGTGGCGAAATAATAGCGGTCGAAAGCGGCCGCATCCTTCGGTGTCTTGTACATTGCTATGAGCTTAGCCATCGACGTCTCCTCCGCTGAAAGCGAAGGCACGATGAACTATCGCCGGAATGTTGAGAACCCGGACCAAAGTCCCCTATTCGTGCATCCGATGGATCAGTCGCGCTTGGGCAGAAGGCCCTGAATAAACAGGTTTTCGAGGAAGCGCGCGGCGTCTTCGAAGCGGCCTTCGCCGCCGCGGTCGGAGCCTAGAACGGCGCGAACCTGCACATCGAAATCGGCATAATGCTGGGTCGTCGCCCAGATAGAGAAAATCAGGTGATAGGGGTCGGTCTTGGCGATCTTGCCGCTGCGCATCCAGCCGCGGATCACGGCGGCCTTCTCGTCCACCAGCGTTTTCAGCTCGCCTTCCAGAAGCGGCATGATGCGCGGCGCCCCCTGGATGATCTCGTTGGCGAAGAGCCGGCTTTCGCGCGGAAAGTCGCGCGCCATTTCCAGCTTGCGGCGGATATAGCTTCTGAGTTCCGTCATCGGGTCGCCGATGTCGTCCAGTTCGCGCAGCGGCGCCAGCCAGGTTTCCAGCAGGCGCTCCATCAGCGTTTCGTGGATGTCCTCCTTGCGGCGGAAATAGTAGAGCAGGTTCGGCTTCGACATGCCCGCAGCTTCCGCGATCTGGTCGATGGTCGAACCGCGAAAGCCGTTGACGGAAAACACCTCAAGTGCTGCTTCCAGAATGAGCTCGCGCTTCTCCTGCTGGATGCGGGTGCGACGCGGAGCGGTTGAGCCTTCCATGGTCATTGCGGCCTCTTCGCGAAGCCGGGAGAGTACCGGCTGTGGCCCAATCCGCTGGACCAGTTTCTCTCGTTGTGTGGAACGCGATTTTGCCCGCGCATCTGGGCTACTATTCCCTTGACCGCCCATCTGGCGGTGCTAACGTTTGTCCAATCGGTCAAAATTTGCGTAGCACAGAAGCGAAGCAAAGACCAAGCGTTGGCCGTATCGAAACAGGGGACACAAGGGAAAAGCTTGGTCATGTCGAATAGAAAAAATATCGCGCCGAACGATCTCAGCGCATTCTGGATGCCGTTCACCTCGAACCGGCAGTTCAAGCAGGCGCCGCGCATGATGGTCGCGGCCAAGGACATGCATTACACCGCAAGCGACGGCCGCAAGATCCTCGACGGCACCGCCGGCCTGTGGTGCGTGAATGCCGGCCACTGCCGTCCGAAAATCACCGAGGCGATCCAGAACCAGGCCGCTGTGCTCGACTATGCGCCGGCTTTCCAGATGGGCCATCCCATCGTGTTCGAGCTGGCGAACCGCCTGGTCGACATCGCGCCCAAGGGCATGGACCATGTGTTCTTCACCAATTCCGGTTCGGAATCGGTCGATACCGCGCTGAAGATCGCGCTCGCCTATCAGCGCGTGAAGGGCCAGGGCTCGCGCACCCGCCTCATCGGCCGCGAGCGCGGCTATCACGGCGTCAATTTCGGCGGCATTTCCGTCGGCGGCATCGTCACCAACCGCAAGATGTTCGGCACGCTTTTGACCGGCGTCGACCACATGCCGCACACCCATCTGCCGGAAAAGAACGCCTTCAGCCGCGGCGAGCCGGAACATGGCGCCGATATCGCCAGCGAACTGGAGCGGATCGTCGCGCTGCATGACGCTTCGACCATCGCTGCTGTCATCGTCGAGCCGGTTGCAGGTTCCACCGGCGTTCTCATTCCGCCGAAGGGCTATCTGCAGAAGCTGCGCGACATCTGCACCAAGCACGGCATCCTGTTGATCTTCGACGAGGTCATCACCGGTTTCGGTCGCCTCGGCACGCCGTTCGCGGCGGATTATTTCGGCGTCACGCCGGACATCATCACGACCGCCAAGGGCGTCTCCAACGGCGTCATCCCAATGGGCGCGGTGTTCGTCACGAAGGAAATCCACGACGCCTTCATGACCGGCCCGGAACACATGATCGAGTTTTTCCACGGCTACACCTATTCGGGAAATCCGATCGCCTCGGCAGCCGCTCTCGGCACGCTCGACACCTACAAGGAAGAGGGGCTGCTGACACGCGGTGCCGAACTTGCTCCCTACTGGGAAGACGCGCTGCACTCGCTCAAGGGCGAGCCGAACGTCATCGACATCCGCAACATCGGCCTGATCGGCGCGATCGAGCTTCAGCCGATTGCCGGCGAGCCGACCAAGCGCGCCTTTTCGGCCTTCGTGAAAGCCTTCGAGCGCGGCGCGCTGATCCGCACCACCGGCGACATCATCGCGCTGTCGCCGCCGCTGATCATCACCAAGGGCCAGATCGACGAACTGATCGATCATGTGCGTGAAGTGTTGAATCTGATCGACTAACACAGTAACGCCGGGATGCCGAAAGGCTTCCCGGCGTTTCATATTGCAAGAGTTTTTTAGAGTAGGACGAGCATGGCCGCCCCCGGCGAAAATTTGCGAATCAATTCAGATCGTTTGTGGGATTCGCTGATGGAGATGGCGAAGATCGGGCCCGGCATCGCCGGCGGCAACAATCGCCAGACGCTGACCGACTTCGATGGCGAGGGGCGTAACCTCTTCAAGAAGTGGTGCGACGAGGCCGGGCTCGAAATGGGCGTCGACCAGATGGGCACGATGTTTGCCCGCCGCGAAGGGACCGACCCGGACGCGCTGCCGGTCTATGTCGGCTCCCATCTCGATACGCAGCCGACCGGCGGCAAGTTTGACGGCGTGCTGGGCGTGCTCGGCGGGCTCGAGGTCATCCGCTCGCTCAACGATCTCGGTATCAAGACCAAACACCCGATCGTCGTCACCAACTGGACGAACGAGGAGGGCACCCGCTTTGCCCCGGCAATGCTCGCTTCCGGCGTCTTTGCCGGCGTCCACAAGCAGGACTGGGCCTACGACCGCAAGGACGCCGAGGGCAAGTTTTTCGGCGATGAGCTGGAGCGCATCGGCTGGAAAGGCGAGGAGAAGGTCGGCGCACGCAAGATGAAGGCGTTCTTCGAGCTTCACATCGAGCAGGGACCGATCCTGGAGGACGAGCTGATCGATATCGGCGTCGTCACTCATGGCCAGGGCCTGAAATGGCTGCAGGTGACGCTGACCGGCAGGGAGGCGCATACCGGCTCGACGCCGATGCCCAAGCGCCGCAATGCCGGGCTGGGCATGGCACGCGTGACGGAACTGGTGCACGAGATCGCCATGGACTACCAGCCAGACGCCGTCGGCGCGATCGGCCACATGGAAGTCTATCCGAACTCGCGCAACATCATCGCCGGCCGCACCGTCTTCACCATCGACATCCGCTCGCCTAACAAGGAAGTGCTGGACGAGATGGACGAGCGCATCCGCGACGGCATTTCGACCATCTGCGAGGCGCTCGATATTTCCTTCGAGATCGAGCAGGTCGGCCATTTCGACCCGGTGACTTTTGACGAAGGCTGCGTCAAGGCGATCCGCGATGCGGCCGTTCGCCTTGGCTACTCGCACCGCGACATCGTTTCTGGCGCCGGCCACGATGCCTGCTGGATCAATCGTGTCGCGCCGACGGCCATGGTCTTCTGCCCCTGCGTCGACGGGCTCAGCCACAACGAGGCCGAGGAAATCTTCCCGGAATGGGCCGCCGGCGGCTGCGACGTGCTGTTCCACGCGGTTGTCGAAACGGCGGTGATCGTGGAGTAACTACCTGCATTTTTTGACTGGCCCGACGCGCTCGACAGAAGCGCGCGGTCCAAAAAGGGGAACTGGGAGTATGATCGGAAAAATCGAGAATGGCGCGCCATGACCGGCTGCATCTTTGTGCAGGGCGGGATTTTGGCATGGGGGCCGCAACGCTACCGGGCGTTGGCGGACGGCAGTTGCCGTGTCTTGTCGACAGCAGGCCGGCCTGATTCAAACTGAATCAAGGTCGGCGATTATGTTGTTGTTTTCGCGAATCTTCCCCCTATCCGCCAGTGTCCCCATCGTCGGAAAACTGCTCTAATAGAGCGATGGAATTTTTGGAAAGAGCCAGCTTGCAGCCAGCACAACAAACTGTCGTCGAAGCCAGGAAACTCGGTCTCACCTTCCAGACCGGAGACGGCCCCGTGCAGGCGCTGTCCGATGTCGACCTGACCATCAAGAAGGGCGAATTCGTTTCCTTCATCGGCCCGTCCGGTTGCGGCAAGACGACGTTCCTGCGCGTTATCGCCGATCTGGAAAAGCCGACCTCCGGCACCATTTCCATCAATGGCATGACACCGGAGCAGGCACGGCAGGCGCGCGCCTATGGCTATGTCTTCCAGGCTGCCGCGCTCTATCCATGGCGCACCATCGAGCGCAACATCGCGCTGCCGCTGGAGATCATGGGCATTTCCGGGGTCGACCAGAAAGCGCGCATCAAGCGCACCATGGAACTGGTCAACCTGTCGGGCTTCGAAAAGAAATTTCCCTGGCAGCTGTCCGGCGGCATGCAGCAGCGCGCCTCGATCGCGCGTGCGCTGGCCTTCGATGCCGACCTTCTGCTGATGGACGAGCCCTTCGGCGCGCTTGACGAGATCGTGCGCGACCACCTCAACGAGCAGCTTCTCGAACTTTGGAAGCGCACCAACAAGACGATCTGCTTCGTCACCCATTCGATTCCGGAAGCGGTCTATCTCTCGACGCGCATCGTCGTCATGTCGCCGCGCCCCGGCCGTGTCACCGACGTCATCGAATCGACGCTGCCGCACGAGCGCCCGCTGGACATTCGCGAGTCACCGGAATTCCTGGCCATTGCCGCGCGGGTGCGGGACGGTCTGAGGGCGGGGCATAGTTATGACTGAGGCCGCTACAAACCTGGCGCATCCTCAGGCCGCCTCAGCAGGTCTCTTCTCCCGCATCGCTGCCGGCAGTGTGTTTCCGGTCGTCTCCATCCTCGCCGGGCTGGTCATCGTCTGGTATGTCTTCGCCGTCATCCTAAACGGGCCGTTCCAGCGCGATCTCGATCGGCGCGCTGGCGAGACGCCGGGCTTTGTCGAGTTCGTCGGCAAGACGTGGTCGCAGCCCAAGCCGACGCTGCCGGCGCCGCATCAGGTGGCGGCGAATTTCTTTGAAAACACCTTCCTGCGAAAAGTCACCAGCAACCGCAGCCTCGTCTACCATGCCTGGGTGACGCTTTCGTCGACGCTGCTGGGCTTTGCCTTTGGCACGGCGCTCGGCATTCTGATTGCTGTCGGCATCGTGCATTTCACCTCGCTCGACCGCAGCCTGATGCCGTGGATCATCGCCTCGCAGACCATTCCCATCCTGGCGATTGCGCCGATGGTGGTGGTCGTTTTTGCCGCGATTGGTATCACTGGCGTCATCCCCAAGGCGCTGATCTCGACCTATCTGTCGTTCTTCCCCGTCGCGGTCGGCATGGTGAAGGGCCTGCGCTCGCCCGAACTGATGCATCTCGACCTGATGCACACCTATAATGCCAGCGCCTCGCAGACGTTCTGGAAGCTGCGCGTGCCGGCCTCCGTGCCGTTTCTGTTTGCCTCGATGAAGGTTGCGGTGGCGGCAAGCCTCGTCGGCGCGATCGTTGCCGAACTGCCGACGGGTGCTGTTGCCGGCATCGGCGCAAAGCTGCTCTCCGGCTCCTATTACAGCCAGACCATCGACATATGGGCGGCCCTCGTCGCGGGCTCGGTCGTGGCGATCCTGCTGGTTACTGTCGTCGGCATCGTCGGCAACATCGTCGAGCGCTCCATGGGCGGGAGGCCGGCATGAGCGGGCTGAAGCTTTCATGGCAGGCGGGGCTGGCGCTGCTTTTCTGCGTGGCTGCGGCCATCATGCTGCCGCTGGCGGGTGCGGCTGCTCCCTATAGCGGCGGCACGACCGCGCTGATCTTTGTCCTTGTCGCCGGTGCCGCGTTGGCGTCTGCACTTCCCGTGCCGAACTTGATTTCCGCCGCCATTCTGTTCGTCGGCGCGCATGGCGCGGCCTGGCTGCTCATTGCCGGAATCACCGGCAATGAGGGGACGGCGCGAACCTCGTTCTTCCTGCTGATAATAGCGGGGTGGCTGCTGGCCTGGCGCTGCGTGACCGTGCTGTCGGTGCTACGCCCGGTGGATCGCTTGGCGAATACGCTGCTGCGCCTACTGATCCCCGTCATCTTCGGCGCGTGGATCCTGATCCTGTGGGAAGCGATCACGCGCGGCGCCGGCATTCCCTTCGTGCTCCTGCCGCCGCCCAGCGCTATCGGCGTGCGGCTTGCGAATTCCCTGCCAATCCTGTGGGCGGATGTGAACCAGACGATCTTCAAGTCGGTGGTCGCAGGCTACATCCTCGGCTGCGGCGCGGGCTTTGCCACGGCCATCCTTGCCGACCGCGTGCCGTTCCTGCGGCGCGGGCTGCTGCCCATCGGCAACATGGTCTCTGCTCTGCCGATCATCGGCGTGGCGCCCATTCTGGTGATGTGGTTCGGCTTCGACTGGCCTTCCAAGGCTGCCGTCGTCGTCGTCATGACCTTCTTCCCGATGCTGGTGAACACGGTCGCCGGCCTTGCCGCCTCCGGGCACATGGAGCGCGACCTGATGCGCACTTACGCCTCCAGCTACTGGCAGACACTGTTCAAGCTCAGGCTGCCGGCCGCTGCCCCGTTCATCTTCAACGCGCTGAAGATCAATTCCACGCTGGCGATGATCGGCGCCATCGTCGCGGAGTTCTTCGGCACCCCCGTCGTCGGTATGGGCTTCCGCATTTCGACGGAGGTCGGCCGCATGAATATCGATATGGTCTGGGCTGAAATCGCGGTTGCAGCACTTGCGGGTTCGGTCTTCTATGGCGCGATAGCCCTTGTCGAAAGGGCCGTTACGTTTTGGCATCCGTCTGTCCGTGGTGGGTAGGCGCACTTCAGAGGGTGAAAAAAATGAAAAAACTGATGGTTTCCATGCTGGCCGGCGCGATGTCGCTGGCGGCTGTCCAGGCTTGGGCGGCCGACAAGGTGACGTTGCAGCTCAAATGGGTGACGCAGTCGCAGTTTGCCGGCTACTACGTCGCCAAGGACAAGGGCTTTTATGAAGAGGAAGGCCTCGACGTCGACATCAAGCCGGGCGGTCCCGATATCGCGCCCGAGCAGGTGATCGCCGGCGGCGGCGCGGACGTGATCGTCGACTGGATGGGCGGTGCGCTGGCTGCCCGCGAAAAGGGCGTTCCGCTGGTCAACATCGCCCAGCCTTTCAAGAAGGCCGGCATGGAACTGGTCTGCCCGAAAGACGGCCCGATCAAGACCGAAGCCGACTTCAAGGGCCACACGCTCGGCGTCTGGTTCTTCGGCAACGAATATCCGTTCTACGCCTGGATGAACAAGCTCGGCCTGCCGACCGAAGGCGGCAAGGACGGCGTGACCGTTCTCAAGCAGAGCTTCGACGTGCAGCCGCTGATCCAGAAGCAGGCCGACTGCATCTCGGTCATGACATATAACGAATACTGGCAGCTGATCGATGCCGGCTTCAAGCCTGAGGACCTCACTGTCTTCAACTACACCGAGATGGGTAACGACCTTCTGGAAGACGGCCTCTATGCGCTTGGCGACAAGCTCAAGGACCCGGCCTTCGAGGAAAAGATGGTCAAGTTCGTGCGTGCCTCGATGAAGGGCTGGAAATACGCCACAGAGAACCCGGATGAGGCTGCCGGCATCGTCGTGGAAAACGGCGGCCAGGACGAGAACCACCAGAAGCGCATGATGGGCGAAGTCGCCAAGCTGATCGACAATGCCGACGGCAAGCTGATCCCGGCCGCTTACGAGCGCACGGCAGCCGCCCTGCTGGCACAGAAGATCATCACCAAGGAGCCTGAAGGCGCCTTCACGACGGTGATCACCGACAAGGCGATCAAGTAAAATCCGCTTTCCAAAGCGCAAGACAGTAAAGGGGCGGGCGACCGCCCCTTTTTGGTGTCATGACACCGCAACCGGGCCGTGAGACGATTGGTGCTCCTGCATTCTTGTTCGAGGACCAAGCCATGCGGATCGCAAGCTACAATGTCGAAAACCTGTTCGATCGCGCCAAGGCGATGAACCTCGACAGTTGGGAGGAGGGCCGTCCGGTTCTGGAGGCCTTCGCCGCGCTCAATGCGCTTCTGGGCGAAATCACCTACACGCCGGCGATGAAGACAAAGATGGTCGAGCTGATGATCAAGCTCGGCCTTGAAAAATCAGACACCGGCCCCTTCGTCATCCTGCGCCGCAACCGTGGCGGACTGCTGAAGAGGCCGACGGCCGGTGGCATCGAGATTCTGGCAGACGGCCGCGCCGACTGGGTCGGCTCGCTCGAACTGCGCGACGAGCCGGTGAACGAACATTCCATGCGCAACACCGCCCGCGTCATGATCGATGTCGAGGCCGATATCCTCGCGGTCGTGGAGGCCGAGAGCCGCCCGGTGCTTGCCGCCTTCAACGACACGATCCTGCCGGCGATCGGTGGCACCGCGTTCCGGCAGGTGATGGTCATCGACGGCAATGACGAGCGCGGCATCGATGTCGGGCTGGTGACCAAGCCGGATCATGTCATCGGCCTTATGCGCAGCCACGTCGATGATCTCGCGCCGAACGGCGAGCGGATCTTTTCGCGCGACTGCCCCGAATTCCACGTAACGCTGCCGTCCGGCAAGACGCTCATCGTCATGGTCAACCATTTCAAGAGCAAGGGGTTCGGCTCGCCTGCTACTTCCAACGCCAAGCGGCGTTCGCAGGCGGAGCGCGTCAAGGCGATCTATGAGGGGCTGGTGGCGGCAGGCAACGAGCTGGTCGTCGTGCTGGGCGACCTCAACGATACGCCGGGCAGCGCCCCGCTGAAGCCGCTGATCGATGGCACGAACCTGAGGGATGTCTTTACGCATCCGGGTTTTGACAATGGCGGCTTTCCCGGCACGTTCGGCCTGTGCAACGCCGGTAACAAGATCGACTATATCCTGCTGTCGCCGAAACTGTTCGAGAAGGTGGAAGTGGGAGGGGTGTTTCGGACGGGCATGTGGCCGGGCTCGCGGCCACGGCGATGGGATTGCTACGCTGAGCTAACCAAGCCGCATGATGCGGGATCGGATCATGCGGCGGTGTGGGTGGATATTGATGTTTGAAGTTTAGAGGGGATTTACTCGGTTGTTTTCGGCGCTGCGGAAAATCCCCCTCTCCGTCGCGCTTCGCGCGCCACCTCTCCCCCGCTTCGCAGGGGCGAAGAACCCAAGTCCTGAAACGCTCCGAACTTCCGCGACCCTCGGCTGGTGCCGGTTCCTCGCCCCCATGAAATGGGGGAGAGGTGGCTCGGCGAAGCCGAGACGGAGAGGGGGCTCTTGCTGAGGGGCTCTTCGCTAAACCCTACCGCTTCTCGCGAATATCCGTCATCGTCCGCGTCGGCGTGATCGCTTCCGGGTCGAGCTTGATTTCGATGATCGATGGCCTCCCGCTCGCCCGAGCGCGCTCGAAGGCCGGAGCAAAATCGGCGGTCTGTTCAACCGTCTCACCATGGCCGCCATAGGCGCGCGCAAGTGCTGCGAAATCCGGGTTCTTCAGGTCGGTTGCCTCGACACGGCCGGGATACTCGCGCTCCTGATGCATGCGGATGGTGCCGTAGATGCCGTTGTTGACGACGATGACGATGATCGGCAGATCATACTGCACAGCCGTTGCGAACTCTTGGCCGTTCATCAGGAAGCAGCCGTCGCCGGCAAAGCAGACCACCTCGCGGTCGGGAAACAGCCCCTTGGCCGCGACCGCCGCCGGTGTGCCATAGCCCATCGAGCCGGAAGTCGGCGCGCCCTGCGTGGCGAAGCGGCGGAAGCGATGGAAGCGGTGCACCCAGGTGGCGTAGTTGCCGGCGCCGTTGGTCAGGATCGCGTCTTCCGGCAGCACCTTTTCCAGATAGGTCATGATCGGCCCCATCTGCACGGCACCGGGGCCGGTTTCAGGCGGCGTCGACCATGCGAGATAATCTGAGTGTGCCGCAGCGGTCGCCTCTGCCCAGCCCGGAGATGACGGCCCTTTTCTCTTGGCGAAAGCCTGCGTGAACGCGGTCGGCGAGGCATTGATGGCGAGCGTCGGGCGATAGACGCGGCCAAGCTCGCTGGTGTCCGGGTGGACATGCACAAGGGTCTGGTCCGGGTAGGGGCTTTTCATCAGCGTGTAGTCGGACGACGGCATTTCGCCGAAGCGTCCGCCAACCAGCAGGATCAGGTCGGCTTCCTTGACGCGGGCGGCGAGCTTCGGGTTGATGCCGATGCCGACATCGCCGGCATAGTTCGGGTGCAGATGGTCGAACAGCATCTGGCGGCGGAAGGAAACGCCGACAGGCAGCGACCAGTTTTCGGAAATCTCCTGGAAACCGGCGACGGCCCCTTCGTTCCAGCCCGAGCCGCCAAGAATGGCGAAGGGGCGCTTGGCGCCGGTGAGCAGTCGTTCCAGTTCGGCCAGTTCCGCCTCTCCGGGCCGGGTTTCGACCGGCGTGAAGGGCAGGGCGGCAGGCGCTTCAACCTCGCTCGTCAGCATGTCTTCCGGCAGCGCGATCACGACTGGGCCGGGGCGGCCGGATGTCGCGATGGAGAAGGCGCGCGTGAGGATTTCGGGGATGCGCGACGCATCATCGATCTCGGTCGCCCATTTGGCGATCGGGCCGAAGAAGGCGCGGTAGTCGACTTCCTGAAACGCCTCGCGCTCGCGGGCGTGGCTTGCGACCTGGCCAATGAACATGATGAGCGGGATGGAATCCTGCATGGCGATGTGAATGCCGGCCGAGGCGTTGGTCGCGCCGGGGCCGCGGGTGACGAAGCAGATGCCGGGTTTGCCGGTCAGCCTGCCGTGGCAATCGGCCATCATCGCAGCGCCGCCTTCCTGGCGGCAGACGACGCTCTTGATGGAGGAATCGTAGAGCGCGTCGAGCACTGCGAGATAGGATTCGCCGGGCACGCAATACATGCGGTCGACGCCATTGGCTTCGAGGGCTTCGACGATCAGTTTTCCGCCAGTCTTCATCCGCCTGCCTTCTCCAGTTCCGCCAGAATTTCCGCCGTGTGCTCGCCAAGCCGCGGCGAGGGCCGCTCATAGACCAGCGGTGTCGCGCTCATCACCATCGGCGCGCGCACCGATGGCAGCTTGTTGCCGTGGCCGTCATCGAGATCGAGCCGCATGCCGCGCGCGATTGCCTGTGGGTCGGCGAATGCCTCGCCGATGGTGTTGATCGGGCTTGCCGGCACGCCTGCTTTTTCCAGTTCCGCCAGCAGCGCCTCGCGCTCGAACTTTGCCAGGGCGGCAACCATGGCTTCGCGTAGCGGGACGCGGTTCGCCACGCGCGCGGCATTGGTCGCATAAAGCGGGTCGGTGCCCATAGCATCCAGCCCGACAACGGCGCAGAATTTGCGGAACTGTCCGTCATTGCCGACGGCGAGGATGAAATGCCCGTCCTTCACCGGCAGCACTTCATAAGGCGCGATGTTGGGATGGGCATTGCCCATCTGCTTCGGCGGGACGCCCGAGACGAGATAGTTCAGGTTCTGGTTGGCAAGCACCGACATCTGCGCGTCGAACAGCGCCATGTCGATCTGCTGGCCCTGGCCGGTGGCTTCCGCGTGACGCAAGGCCGCCTGAATGGCGACGACCGAATAGAGGCCGGTGAAAATGTCGGTGACGGCCACACCCACCTTCTGCGGCTCGCCGCCGGCCGGCCCGGTGATCGACATCAGGCCCGACATGCCCTGCACGATGAAATCGTAGCCGGCGCGGGGCGCATAAGGGCCGTCCTGGCCGAAGCCGGTGATCGAGCAATAGACGAGGCGCGGGTTGATCGCCTTCAGGCTCTCATAGTCGAGGCCGTATTTCTTGAGCCCGCCGAGCTTGAAATTCTCGATCAGCACGTCGGCAGTGGCGACGAGCTTTTTGACCGTCTCGGCACCTTCCGGCGTCGAGAAATCCACGGCGATCGAGCGCTTGCCGCGATTGCAGGAATGGTAGTAGGCGGCCGAAAGGTTCTCGCCGTCATGGCCCTCGACGAAAGGTGGCCCCCATTTGCGGGTGTCGTCGCCGCCGTCCGGGCTCTCGACCTTGATGACATCAGCGCCGAGATCGGCCAGCAACTGGCCCGCCCATGGGCCGGCAAGAATGCGGGCAAGTTCGATGACGCGGATGCCGTGAAGGGGAGGTTGAGCCATGAAGGACCTGAAAATTGCAGACGTTGGTCCGCTGTAACAATCTTGCGCCAGCCTGTCACGACTCGTGCGCTGTGCCAGCGTGTGGCGGCCTTATTTCCGCACCACCTGTTCGGCCCAGGCGGCGAACTCTTCCATGACGAGATCGCGATTCACCTCGTTCAGGCTTTCGTGGCGGGTTTGCCCGTAAACCTTTGAAACCAGATTCGAAAAGCCCATTCGTTCCATACGGCCGGCAAGGTCGGTTATGGCCTTGCCGCCATCGGTTGCCGGGTCCTTCTCGCCGCCGACAATATTGAACGGCAGGTCCTTCGGCACGTTTGCAAAACTGGCGTCGTCGGCGCCATTGAAGACAAAGCCGAACAGGTCCTGCCATAGCGATACGCTGGCATCCCAGCCGCAGAGCGGGTCGGCGACATATTTGTCGACCTCCACCGGGTCGCGCGACAGCCAGTCGAACCCGGTGCGGTGGTTGGGTATTTTCTTCGCCCAGGCCTGAAAGGTCAGCCTCGGCAATATGCGCGACGGCACGTCGGAGCCGCGGCGGAAGCGCTCGTAGGCGAGGACCGCCTGCGCCACACGGCCGAGCAGCCCGGCAGAAAAACTGGCGTTCCAGATGGCTGCGCCGCGCAGCCCTTCGGGATGGCGCATGGCATAGTTGAGGGTGATCATGCCGCCCATCGAATGGCCGAAAATGATCACCGGCAGCCATGGCTGCTCCTTGCGGATCAACTCGTGGATAGAGGCGATGTCGGCGATGACCTTATCGCCGCCGCCGGTGATCCCGAACATGCCCTGCGGCGCATCCGGCGCCTTGGTGTAGCCGTGGCCGCGATGGTCGTGCGCGTAGGTGTGAAAGCCGCGCGCGGCCATGAAGTCGGCAAAGCGCGCGTAACGGGCGGCATGTTCGGCCAGGCCGTGATTGATCTGGATCACGCCGCGCGGCGCACCCTTGGCGCGCTTCATATAAAGGTTGAGCTTTGCGCCGGTTGGCGACTCATGAAGCCTTTGGCTGTCGAATGGCATGATTTCTCCCTCGACTGCGGACTGTTGGCCACGGCGATGGGCGCGTCAAGGGAGCGTGCGCTGCCATCCACCGACCTTGGATTTCATGACGAAACTTTGGATGTTTTTTCTTCACTGATGATGTCAGGAGGGGCTCCGATTGCCCTTGTGCATCGAAATGCGAACCATATATTCCATTCGCTTCCCAACTCGGGCCCCGGGCTTCTCCGCCGCATTCTCCACAGCAACCGCAAATGCGGCCATCGACAGGCACCTTCATGCAGCCGATCATTTCCGTTTCCCATCTGTCCAAGACATACGCCACGGGTTTCAAGGCGCTGAAGGACATCAATCTCGATATTCGCAAGGGAGAAATCTTCGCGCTGCTCGGTCCCAACGGGGCGGGCAAGACGACGCTGATCAGCATCATCTGCGGCATCGTCAATCCGAGCGAAGGGTCGGTGGTGGCCGACGGCCACGATATCATCAAGGATTACCGCGCCGCACGCTCGCGGATCGGGCTGGTGCCGCAGGAACTGACGACCGACGCCTTCGAGACGGTGTGGGCAACGGTCAGCTTCAGCCGGGGCCTGTTCGGCAAGCCGAAGAACCCGGTCCATATCGAGAAGGTGCTGCGCGAGCTTTCGCTGTGGGACAAGAAGGACAGCAAGATCATCACCCTTTCCGGCGGCATGAAGCGCCGGGTGATGATCGCCAAGGCGCTGTCGCACGAGCCGCAAATCCTGTTCCTCGACGAGCCGACCGCCGGCGTCGATGTCGAACTCAGGCGTGACATGTGGGAGGTCGTGCGCTCGCTGCGCGACACCGGCGTCACCATCATCCTCACCACGCATTACATCGAAGAGGCGGAGCAGATGGCCGACCGCATCGGCGTTATCAACCAGGGCGAAATCATCCTGGTCGAGGAAAAGGCCGAACTGATGCGCAAGCTCGGCAAGAAGCAGCTGACGCTTCAGTTGCAGGGCGTGCTGGAAACCATTCCCGGCGCGCTTGAAAAGCACGGGCTGGAACTGTCGCAGGACGGCGACGAGCTGACCTATACCTACGACACCCAGCAGGAGCGCACCGGCATAACCACGCTGCTGCGCGACCTCAACGAAGCGGGCATCCGCTTCCGGGATTTGCAAACCAAGCAGAATTCGCTGGAAGAAATCTTTGTCAGCCTGGTGCGGGAGCAGCGGTCATGAATTTTTATGCCATCCGCGCGATCTATCTGTTCGAAATGGCCCGCACATGGCGCACGCTGCTGCAAAGCATCGTCTCGCCGGTCATCTCGACGTCGCTCTATTTCGTCGTCTTCGGCTCGGCCATCGGCTCGCATATGAAGGAAATCGGCGGCGTCAGCTATGGCTCCTTCATCGTGCCGGGGCTGATCATGCTTTCGCTTTTGACGCAAAGTATCTCCAATGCCTCCTTCGGCATCTATTTTCCAAAGTTCGTCGGCACGATCTACGAGCTGCTGTCCGCGCCGGTGTCTTCGCTGGAGATTGTCGTCAGCTATGTCGGTGCTGCCGCGACGAAATCCATCATCCTCGGGCTGATCATCCTTGCGACCGCGGCGCTCTTCGTACCACTGCACATCGAGCATCCGCTGTGGATGATGCTGTTCCTCGTGCTGACGGCGGTGACATTCAGCCTGTTCGGCTTCCTCATCGGCATCTGGGCCGACGGTTTCGAGAAGCTGCAACTGGTGCCGCTGCTGATCGTGACGCCGCTGACCTTCCTCGGCGGCAGTTTCTATTCCATCGATATGCTGCCGCCCTTCTGGCAGAAGGTGACGCTGTTCAACCCGGTGCTTTATCTGGTCAGCGGCTTCCGCTGGAGCTTTTATGGCGTGGCCGACGTGAATATCGGCATCAGCCTCGCCATGACGCTGGCGTTCCTCGCGGCGTGTCTGGTTGCGGTGTGGTGGATATTCAAGACGGGGTGGCGGATCAAGGTTTAGATAGCAAAGGTGCTGGAGCGGTACTTTGTTCTGTGGCAGCCTATGGGATCAAACAAGCACGCCCATCTCAGCAGTTTCTAGAAATATGGATGAATTCGACCAAAACTCGAAACCGATTTCGACGATTCTACTGAATCAGCGGTATCGCAATCACATTATCGAATATTTGGAGTGGGTTTCGTCTTACCAACTGCAGCGCGACTATCAGAAGAAAGTCCCCTTGGTTCATGTGCCACATGAAGCGTTCAATCAGTGGGAAGATTTTGCGTCCGATGAGATCCTTCAGCATTACATGGAGCCAGTCTTCTCCAGGGAGGAGCAGTCGGCGCTTGATGAATATCGTAGGGTCTTGGCTGCTATAGCTGATGAGACACCCCAAATCCTCCCTGCGCTGGAAGAACTCATAGGAACGGAAGTTTGGGAACGAATGAGGCTTGCAGCCGAGCGAGCTTATAAAGTGCTCATGAGGCGAGGGTTATTCGACTGGAATGTCGAGCAATTTCCAGCTGTTGACGAGACGTGACCTTGAATTTAGGTGGCCTCAGCCGGGTTCAACGCGTGCTTAAAAAGACGCGGCACTCGAAACAAAGCGATCAGGACGTTTACGCCATATAACCACGCGAAAACACCGGCGCCGAATTGCATCGCCCCTTCTTCTTCGGCCACTCCATACAAGGCTACAAACATGATCGAAGCAAAGCCGGTGAAAACGACAGCGTGAAGACTTCGCAGTTCGTAGCGCAGGACGGTGGCGCCGCTGCGGCAATCGATCCAGATGCGGCCTTTATCGTAGAGAGCCAACGCTTTGAGCCGGTCGCCGCCACTCCAAAGCGGATGATTGAACTCGATAGAATCTGAGTTTCTGAGGCTGACGGTCTTGTGCTGGTCCTCCAGCATTTTGGATATGCGTTCGAGGACCATCTCCTCGGACAGCGACGAACCGGGCTTGACCGACCCTTGCAGATGCCAAAGCCTGCTCAACATTCTATGTACCCCGTCAATAAATTCGGAACGCGGCTCTGCCGCCCCCACCCCAAAAGCATTTGCCGTTTCGCCCGGCATCGCCTACATAGCGCGCAACTTCCGCAAACAGATCAGGGATTAGCCAAGCGTGGCACGCCAGTTCATCTATCACATGGCCGGGCTCAACAAGGCCTACGGCACCAAGAAAGTCCTCGAAAACCTCCATCTCTCCTTCTATCCGGACGCGAAGATCGGCATTCTCGGCCCGAACGGCGCCGGCAAGTCGACCGTGCTCAAGATCATGGCCGGTCTCGACAAGGAGTGGAGCGGCGAAGCCTGGCTCGCCGACGGTGCGACCGTCGGCTATCTGGCGCAGGAGCCGCAGCTCGACGCGACCAAGACGGTCTTCGAAAACATCATGGAAGGCGTCGTCAAGAAGACGGCCATCATCGAGCGCTACAACGAGCTGATGATGAACTATTCCGACGAGACCGCCGACGAATCGGCGCGTCTCCAGGATGATATGGACCGGCTGAACCTCTGGGACCTGGAACAGCAGGTCGAGATGGCGATGGAAGCGCTGGCCTGCCCGCCCAAGGACTCGGAAGTGACCAAGCTTTCGGGCGGCGAACGCCGCCGCGTGGCGCTGTGCAAGCTGCTGCTCAGCGAGCCGGACCTTCTGCTGCTCGACGAACCGACCAACCATCTCGACGCCGAGACCACGGCCTGGCTGGAAAAGCACCTGCGCGCCTACAAGGGTGCGGTGCTGCTCATCACCCACGATCGCTATTTCCTCGACAACGTCACCGGCTGGATTCTCGAGCTCGACCGTGGCCGCGGCATTCCCTATGAGGGCAACTACACCGCCTATCTCGAAGCCAAGGCCAAGCGCCTCAAGCAGGAAGGCCGTGAGGACGATGCGCGCCAGCGCGCCATCAACCGCGAGCGCGAGTGGATTTCTTCCAGCCCCAAGGCGCGCCAGACCAAGTCCAAGGCGCGTATCCAGGCCTTCGAAAATCTTCTGGAGGCTGCCGACAAGCGCCGTCCCAGCGACACGCAGATCGTCATTCCGCATGGCGAGCGCCTCGGCAATGTCGTCATCGAGGTTGCCGACCTGAATAAGGGTTTTGGCGAAGAGCTGCTGATCGAGAACCTGACCTTCAAGCTGCCGCCCGGCGGCATCGTCGGTGTCATCGGCCCGAACGGCGCCGGCAAGACCACGCTGTTCAAGATGATCACCGGCCAGGAGACGCCCGATTCCGGCTCTGTCCGCGTCGGCGAGACGGTGAAGCTCGGCTATGTCGACCAGAGCCGCGACGCGCTCGATGCCAACAAAACGGTCTGGGAAGAGATTTCCGGCGGTGCCGAAGTGGTCAAGCTCGGCAAGTTCGAGGCCAACACGCGCGCCTATTGTTCGTCGTTCAATTTCCGTGGCGGCGACCAGCAGCAGAAGGTCGGCAATCTCTCCGGCGGCCAGCGCAACCGCGTGCACCTCGCCAAGATGCTGAAGACCGGCGGCAACGTTCTCCTCCTCGACGAACCGACCAACGATCTCGACACCGAAACTCTGGCGGCACTGGAAGACGCACTGGAAAATTACGCCGGCTGCGCCGTCATCATCTCCCACGATCGTATGTTCCTCGACCGCATGGCGACGCATATGCTGGCCTTCGAGGGTGACAGCCATGTCGAGTGGTTCGAAGGCAACTTCGAGGACTACGAGAAGGACAAGATCCGCCGCCTCGGCCCCGATGCCGTCAACCCGCACCGCATGACCTACAAGCGGCTGACGCGATAACCGAATTCCACCAGCGCCTCGCCTTACCAGCGGGGCGCTTTTGCATTCGACCTCCTGAACGAGCACGAGCGATGGCAGACTGGTCCGCATCCCAATATCTCAAATTCGAGGATGAGCGCACCCGTCCGTCGCGCGATCTGCTGGCGCAGGTGCTGCTCGAAAACCCGCGCCATGTCGTGGATATCGGCTGCGGGCCAGGCAATTCGACCGAACTGCTGGCGGCGCGCTGGCCGGAAGCAAAAGTCAGCGGCGTCGACTCCTCGCCGGCGATGATCGAGGAGGCGAGGCGGCGCCTGCCGGCGCTGGAGTTTACGCTTGCCGATGCGGACAGCTGGACGCCGGACGGGCCGGTGGACGTGATTTTCGCCAATGCCGTGTTCCAGTGGCTGCCCAACCATCAGGCCGTTCTGGCCAGGCTGCTCGGACTGCTTGCGCCGGGTGGCGTGCTTGCCGTGCAGATGCCGGACAATCTCGGCGAACAGTCGCATGCGCAGATGCGCGAGACGGCCGCTGCCGTGCCCTTTGCCGCAAAGATCGCCAAGTCGCGCGCGCCGCTGCCGCCGGTTGCGTCTTACTACGACCTTTTGACGCCGCAGTCGGCCCGCCTCGACATCTGGCACACCATCTACAACCATCCGCTGGCGAGTGCCGAGGCGATCGTCGAATGGGTGAAATCGACCGGGCTGAAGCCTTTCATCGATCCGCTTGAAGACGGGGAGAGGGCGCTGTTCCTGAAGGAATACACGGCGCGCATCGCGTCTGCCTATCCGCCGGCGTTGGACGGCAAGGTGCTTCTTCGCTTTCCGCGGCTTTTCATCGTGGCGCAACGGGTGTAAAGCGCCTGCCTTTGCCACGCAGGTTAAGCTGACGTAAACTGCCGTCCTGCGACACTATCCCCGGGAGACCGCGTTTCTGCAAAGCGTGCGCGAGCAGATCGTGAGAAGTGAGCGCACCGGACAGGCATAGCATGCATCGCGTCATCATCAGCGGCATCGGCATCAAAATCCCCGAAGCCTCGATCTCCAATGAAGAACTTGTCGCAAGCTTCAACACCTGGGTCGATGCGGAAAATCCGCGCCGCGCCGCGCAGGGGCTGGAACCGCTGCAGAAGTCCGATTCCGATTTCATCGTCTATGCTTCGGGCGTGAAGAACCGCCATGTCATCGAGCGCGAGGGCATCCTCGATCCGGCCCGCATGGCGCCGCGCATACCGGCCCGGCCGGACGATGCGCTGTCGCTGGAGGCCGAATTCGGCATCGCTTCGGCCGAGCGCGCGCTGGAGCATGCCGGGCTCCAGCCTGCCGACATCGACATGATCATCTGCTCGGCCTCGCATCACCAGCGGCCCTATCCGGCTATCGCCGTCGAGATGCAGCACGCCATGGGCACGCAGGGCGCAGGCTTCGACATGGGGCTCGGCTGCTCTTCGGCTGCGGCCGGGCTGCATGTCGCGGTCAATCTGGTGCGGTCTGGCGCGCAGAAGCGCGTGCTGGTGACGACGCCGGAGATCATCACCGGGCATCTCAATTTCCGCGACCGGCAGACGCATTTCATCTTCGGCGACGCCTCGGCCTCGATGATCGTCGAGGCGATCGGCGAGGGCGAGACGCGGCCCGGCCGCTTCGAAGTGCTCGATACCCGCACCTGGACGCAGCTTTCGAGCAACATCCGCACCAATCTCGGTTATCTCACCCGCACCGCGCAGGACGACCCCTACATGATCAACATGGAGGGCAACATGATCAAGCAGGTGGGCAACAAGGTGTTCAAGGAAGTCACCGTCGCCGGCCACCGCTTCATCGTCAATTTCCTGGCCGAGCATGGGCAGACGCCGGACGATATCCGCCGCTTCTGGCTGCATCAGGCCAATGCGCGCATGAATGCGATGATCCTGAAGCTCTCCTTCGGCCATGAGGTCGGGCATGACCGCGCGCCGATGGTGCTGGAGCGTCTCGGCAACACTGCCGGCGCCGGCGCCGTCATCGCGCTTCAGGAAAACCATGCGGATATGAAGGCGGGCGAATACGGCCTGCTTTGTGCATTCGGTGCAGGGTACTCGATCGGCGGGGCGCTGCTCAGGATGATGTGAGGCAGGGGTGTCGCCTGCGATCAGCGCGGCATGAAGGGCACCAGCATCGGAACGCGGCGGGCGTAGTCGTCATAGGCGGCCCCCAGTTCCTCGCGCAGGAATCTTTCCTCAAGCCGGGCTTTGAGCCATATGCCGACAGTCAAGGCGATCGTACCGGCTACCACCCAAAGCGTACCGCGGGCAGCCATGGTGGCGTAGATCGAGAGCAGCAGGCCGGAATAGATGGGGTGCCTGACCAGGGCATATGGGCCCGACTCCACGACATGATGACCGGTCTTGCGCGTGACTTCACCGGACCAGAGCCGACCCAGATGCAGCCGCGCCCACCAGCAAAACCCGATGCCTGCAGCCACCAGCGCGACACAGGCCCAGCTTTCCGCTGCGGTCGGAGCCCACAAGCGTGGAACTGCGGCGTGGCCGCGTGAGGGAATGAAGACGAGGATCGTGCCGAGGAGAAGTGGCATCCTGTAGCGAATTTCGGCTCGAACACCCACCCGTTTCTCGGTTCGGTCGGCCCAGGCGGCCGCCGCAATCCATGAGGCGACCCACGCCAGCCATAGAAGCGCGATTGCAGTTATCGGATACATGTCGATACTCAAGCCGTGCCTGTCGAACTGCCATGAAAGGGCGACAGCGCGGCGGGAATATGGCGGGCTTCTTCACGCGATCGTTCATCAGCCGTCTTCATGGCCCGATCATCGCTTTGAACTGGACCCGGCGCGGCAAGTCCGGCAAATTCCGCCGACTTCAAGCAAGGACCAAAAGCATGTTGGATTTCCTGCCCAACACCGAAAATCTGCCAGAAATCCTTCCCGCAAGGAAACTGTCGGCCCGCGTCGCAGGCATCTATGTCGCGCCGGGGGAAGATTTCGAGACACAGGCAACCGACAGCCTGCAACTCGAGTTCCAGGGTATTCCGAGGGATTTCCACGGCGGCTACACGCGCCGCTCCGGCGGGCGCGAGCCGTGGTATCCGCGCGGCACCGAAATGCGCAACGAGCGTCAGGTCTCGATCGTGGCACCTGACGAACTGGCGCTTGTCGCCGAGCGTATGGGCATTGCCGAAATCAGGCCGGAATGGATAGGCGCCAATCTGCTGCTCGATGGCGTGCCACATCTTTCCATGCTGCCTTCAGGCACGATGCTGTTCTTCAGGGGCGGCGTGACGCTGAAGATCGATGCGCAGAACGGCCCGTGCCGCATCGCCGGAAGGCGGGTGGCCGAGCGCGCCGGCATGGCCGACCACGATGCCGGTTCGCTGCTGTTTCCGAAGGTGGCCAAGCGGCTGCGCGGTCTCGTTGCCTGGGTCGAAAAGCCGGGCCGGATCGAGGCGGGCGAGGAAGTGTCGGTGCGCGTGCCGGAGCAGTGGATTTACGGGGCTTAGATAAAACAGCCCCTCACCCTTACCCATTCCGGGGCGAGCCACTGGTCTCGCCCGTCCTTCGGACCCCCGTGAAGAACGGGGAGAGGGGGTCGTCAACGTCGCTCTTTAAGCATCCTCATCATCCGGGTCGAGAAGACGTGTCGCGCGCCAGCCTGTGAGCACCTTGTTGGTCTGGTCGACCACGAAGAAGCGCGCCGAATCCCGGTCGTAGCCTTCATCGAGCAGATTCTCGTAGTCGGTATGCTGGTGGCGGACATGGGCGACGGTTGCCAGCCAGACGGCAATTGCCGGCGGCAGCGTTTTCATATGCACGGCCCCGGCATCGGCGCGAATCTGCTCGGTGTCGGCGTAAGGCGCCATCGGCAGGAGGGCTGTCAGCGCCTTGGCGATGGCGCGGCGGCGGCCGGTCGAACCCTTCATTTCGCATCCTTGCTGCTGGCAAAGACCGCATCGGCAATGAGGTCGACAGTTGGAATATCGGGCTTCAGGTCGATTACCGGCGTGCCGTCGAGCACGTCGATGGCGTCGAGTGTCAGCGTGCCGGTCTCTATGTCGAGCGAAAGCAGCCTGGCGATATGCAGCCCGACCGGGTTGGGGCGGGCAGGGGAGCGCAAGGCGAAAACGCCTTTGGCGTCAGTGGCATGGCGTGGTTTCTGCACAATCAGATTCCGCGGCGCGTGATGCAGCCAGGTCAGGACGATGGCGTGACTGGCGTTGGCGAGCCCTTGCAGGCCTTGCCTGTAGGACGCGTCAATCTCGATTGTTGCGCCTTCGCCTGTCTCGCGCGCGGCGCCCATGTTCTTCGGGCAGGTTTCGCGTGTCGTCCAGGGCGAGCGGATGCGGCCGATGAAGACGACGCTGCCGTCTGCCGGCATGGCTGCAGGATCGTCGGTCAGGACCTGCTCGCCGTCACGCTTTTCGAACATGTTCATTCGGCCCAAGAGAGAAACGTCATTTTCTTGCCTGCCAGCGACATTAGTGATTGCAAAACTCGCTGTCGTCACATAAAGATATGTTTATGTCTTTTTTTGAGAGATGTCACCCATGCGGGTAACTTTAGATTCCCTGGTAGATACATTGAAGGCCGCTGCCGAATCCAGCCGGCTGCGCATTCTTGCGCTGCTTTCGCGCGGCGACCTCACCGTGTCGGACCTCACCGAAATCCTCAACCAGTCGCAGCCGCGCGTTTCGCGTCATTTGAAGCTGTTGCTCGAAGCCGGGCTGATCGGCCGTTATCAGGAAGGGTCGTGGGCCTTCTTCCGCGTTTCGGATTCGGATGTCGCGCGCGATTTCGTGCATGGTCTGGTGGCGCGCGTCCATGACGGCGACCCGCAGATCGAGCGCGATCTTGAGCGGCTGGTGTCGGTGAAGCGCAAGCGGCAAGAGCGTGCGACCGAATATTTCAGCGAAAACGCCGCGAGCTGGGATGAAATCCGTTCGCTGCACGTGCCCGACCGTGCCGTCGAGACCGCACTGCTGAAGCTCGTTGGCAAGCGCCCCTTCCAGTCGATGCTTGATCTCGGCACCGGCACGGGCAGGCTGCTGGAGATATTTGCGCCGCTCTATCGCCGTGGCATCGGCATCGACATGTCGCGCGAGATGCTGACGGTGGCGCGAGCCAATCTCGACAAGGCCGGCGTTTCCAACGCGCAGGTGCGGCAGGGCGATATTTTTGCGCCGCCGGTCGAGCGCGATTCCTTCGACCTCGTCACCATGCATCAGGTTCTGCATTATCTCGACGATCCCGCATCGGCCATTCGCGAGGCGGCACGGCTGCTGCGTCCGGCCGGTCGGCTGGTGATCGTCGATTTCGCGCCGCATACGCTGGAATTCCTGCGCGAGGAGCATGCGCATATGCGTCTCGGCTTCTCCGACCGGCAGATCGAGGAATGGTTCGCGGAAGCAGGCCTTGATCTCGAAGAAACGCAGGACTTCGAGCCGCGCGGCGGCTCGGAGGCCAAGCTCACCGTCAAACTCTGGCTCGGCCGCGACCGTCGCCTGCTGATTGCCGACCCCATACCCAACGCAGCCATCTCGAGGGAAACTGTCTGATGAGCAATTACGGTTTTTCCCGACGGTCCGACATCGGCGACAAGATCCGTGTGTCGTTCGAATTCTTTCCGCCCAAGACCGACGAGATGGAAGTGCGGCTTTGGGATACGGTGAAGCGGCTTGAGCCGCTGCAGCCGAATTTTGTCTCGGTTACCTATGGCGCGGGCGGTTCGACGCGCGAGCGCACCGGCCGCACCATCAAGCGCATTCAGGGCGAGACCAACATTCAGGCTGCCGCGCATCTGACCTGCGTCGGCGCGTCCAAGGACGAGGTGAATGCGGTCATCGCTGAATTCGTCTCCTACGGCATCAAGCGTTTCGTGGCGCTGCGCGGCGATCCGGCGTCGGGCGTTGGCGGCACCTATCGTCCTCACTCCGAGGGTTACCAGAACGGTGCCGATCTGGTCGCAGGGCTGAAATCCTTCGGTGATTTCGACATTTCGGTTGCTGCCTATCCGGAAAAGCACCCGGAAAGCCCGGATTTCGCCACCGATATCGAAATGCTGAAGCGCAAGGTCGACAATGGCGCGACGCGAGCCATCACCCAGTTCTTCTTCGACAATGATCTCTATGAGCGTTACGTCGAGCGCGTGCGGCGGGCTGGCATCTATATCCCGATCGTTCCGGGCATCCAGCCGGTCCACAGCTTCAAGCAGGTGGCGAATTTCGCCTCGCGCGCCGGCGCGCATGTGCCGGCCTGGCTGGCCGAGCGCTTCGAAGGCCTCGACCGCGATCCGCAGACCCATGCGCTGGTTGCCGCCGCTGTGGCTGCCGAGCAAGTGCTCGACCTTGTCGAGCGCGGCGTCGGCGACTTCCATTTCTACACGATGAACCGCTCGGACCTCGTGGTCGCGATCTGCCACATGATCGGCATCCGCGCGCCGGCAGAGACCGTCGTTGATGTGGCCGGTTCGGCCGCTGCTTGAGCGCTATCTATAACGGAAAAGGCCGGGCGTTTGGCCCGGCCTTTTCATTTATCTACCAGTCAGTGCTGGTCTTCAAGCTCGGCGGCTTTAAGGAAGAACCCCTACGATCAGGGCGCCGATTACAGCGAACGCAGCACAAATCATCAATGCATTGATTGGCCGAGTAAGTCCCATGTGTAGCCTCCAATATTGAGCTATGGGCCGGAGTCTAGGGGACTTTGGGTAACAGGCAAGCAGAAAACGTGCTGCATTGCGACAGGATTGTGAAAAAGCCGACCCTTTTGGAGGGCTTAGTTTTTGAAATCATTAGCCGAAAGTCGTAGTTACGCCTGTGAATAAATTATGGCGACAAGTCGGCAATTTTGCGTCATCGGCGGCGAAACAGCCTGCCGTCGATGGTCACGAGGCCGAGCGCGATCAGCGCCATGCCGACGGCTTCGACAAGGTCCATGTGCTCGCCCAGGAAGGCGATGCCGAGCAGCGTGGCGCTCACCGGCACGATCAGCGTGACGAGCGAAGCATTGGTCGCGCCGGACGAAGCGACCAGGTTGAAATAGAGGATATAGGCGAAGGCGGTCGAAAGAAGCGCCAGCGCCAGAACCGCGCTCCACACCGGCAGGCTGGCGCCGAACAGGCCGGTTGAGCCGTAGAGCGCAAGCACGATGGGGATCATGATGATGGTCGAGGCGGTCAGCTGGCCGGTCGCTACTACCGGCGGCGGCAGCCCTTTGAAGCGGCGGGCGAAGATCAGCGCGAAGGCATAGGAAACCGACGCGCCCACCAGCGCGAATTTCGCCCACACCGGCCCGCCAAGACCAGCGATGACGCCGGGTCCGATCATGACCGCGGTGCCGGCAATGCCCAGCAGCACGCCGGCGATCTTGTTCCAGGACAGTTTTTCGTCTGCCGTCATCGCGTTTGCCAGCATCACTGTCCAGAACGGTGTCGTGGCGTTGAGCACGGATGCGAGGCCGGCGCCGAGTTCCGTCTGGCCGAGGAAGATCAGCGAAAACGGGATGACGTTGTTCAGCAGCGCCAGCACGAAGAAGCTGCCGGCATAGGGTAGGGCCAGCCGGAAGGACGGCCCGCGCGCGGCGAGATAGACATGCAGCGCAAGTGCTGCGATCGCCACGCGAAATAGCACCAGCACCAGTGGTTCGATCTCGCCGACGGCGATGCGTGCAAAGAAGAACGAGCCGCCCCAGATGGCGCCGAGCAGCAGTAGCTGGCCCCAATCCTTGGCGCTCATGGTTTTCTGCACTGCGGCTGCTGTAGATGTAACGGCCATGGAATCTCCCAACCGTTGGCCCGGATCGGCCTGTGGTTCGCAAGCCTTACGAGGCTCCCCCGACTCACGCCACCCGATTTCAGCCAGCTTTACCGTTTTCCGCGGCAAGCGCCAGAAACTCGCGGGCGGCACGCGTCGCATGGCGTTCCTTGTGGCGGATGGCGAGAAAGCGCCGCTTCGGCAGCGTGACCGGCATCTGGACGAGCGTGCCCGCCGCCACTGCCGCGCTGGTGACGAGGCTGGACATGACGGTCGCGCCTGCGCCGGCCTCGACCGCCGTGCGCACCGCCTCGTTGGAGGATAGCTCGAGCGCGACGTCGAGCTCGGCAGGCCGGATGCCGAGCGCTATCAACGCTTCCTCGAACATGGCACGGGTGCCGGAACCCGGCTCGCGCAGCACCCAGCGCGAACTGCGTAAGTCGCTTGGCGCAATCGACTTTCGGCCGGCCCAGGCGTGGGACGTGCCGACCACCAGCACGAGTTCGTCGTCGGCTGCCGGTGTTATTTCCAGCGCCGGATCGTCGATCTCGCCCTCGACGAAGCCGAGATCGGCGAGCCCCTCATGCACAGCGGCTGCGACCTGCTCGGTGTTGCCGATGGTGAGCCGCATGGCGATGCCGGGAAAATGCGCCTGGTAGCGATGCATCAGCGGCGGCAGCCAGTAGTTGGAAACGGTCTGGCTGGCGGCGATATGCAGCGCGCCGCGCTTCAGCCCGGCAAGGTCGGCAAGTACCGCCTCGGCTGACGCCGCGCGTGCCAGCACGGCGCGCGCCTCGACCAGAAACAGCCGCCCGGCCTCGGTCAGTTCGATGCGGCGGCCGACGCGATCGAAAAGCTTTGTCGCGTGCCGTTCCTCGAGGGCAGCGACGGCGGCACTGGTGGCCGATTGCGTCAGGTTGAGGTCGCGGGCGGCGCGCGTCACATGCTCGCGTTCGGCGACCGCGATGAAGATGCGGAGCTGTTCGAGGGTCATAGGTGGCGACCCGCCGTCACTGGCGCGGTAGCTACCCCACCAGCTTGATCATCACCAAACTGAACGCCGCAATGAACAAAAACGCAGCCAGCCCGAGAACCAACGGCCGAAAACCCTTCGCCTTCAACTTGGCGATGTCGGTTTCCAGGCCCATGGCCGCCAGCGCCATGCTGAGCATGAAGGTCGTTGCCATCACGATCAGCCCCTTCGCCTCTGTAGGGAGCGTCACCGCGCTGTTGAATGCGACCATCGCGATGAAGCCGAGCACGAACCAGGGCACCGGCGCCTTCGCCGTCATCTGGTCTTGGCCTTTGCGCCTTGCGCGCCGTGTTGCCATCAGCCCAAGCGAGAGGACCACGGGTGCCAGCAGCATGACACGGCTGAGCTTTGCCACCGTGCCGAACTCGCCCGCCGCCTGTCCGTCCTGAAAGGCTGCCGCCACCACCTGCGCGATTTCGTGGATCGAGGCTCCGGCCCAAAGGCCATAGGCATGGGCATCCAGCCCGAGCAGGCCGGGCAAGAGCGGGTAGGTGAACATGGCGATCGAGCCGAACACGGTGACGCAGGCCACCGCATAGGCGACATCCTCGTCCGGCGCGCGGGTCACGGTGTTGGTGGCGATCACCGCAGAAGCGCCGCAGATCGAGGTTCCGGCTGCGATCAGTTCGGCCAGTTTGCGCTCCACGCCGAGCATCCGGCCAAGCCGCACGGTGAAGATGAAGGTGGACACCAGCGTCAGCGCGATGATGGCGATGCCGGTAGCGCCGACCTCGGCAATCTGCGCTGCGGTCAATTGAAGGCCAAGCAGGATGATGGCGAGGCGCAGCACCCGGCGCAACGAGAAGACGACGCCGGCTTTCGCCATTGCCGGCGTGCCGAAGAGATTGTGGAAGGCGATGCCGATGACGATGGCGAGGATCATCGGGCTGAAGACAGAGACGCCAGGAATTTCGCGCAGCAAAAACCCCGTCGCCGCGATGATCGCGGTCAAGGCAAGCCCCGGCACCACCGCCATGACTTGCGCCCAGATGGTCCGCTTTTGCCGAACCGGTGCAATGTCGACGGGCGAGGAGGAAATCGCCACGGAAGTGGTTGCGGCGAATGGGGAATGGGCATTCATGGCAAAAAGTCCGATCTGCTATTGCCATGGTCTCGCTCATTCCGATCAATCGATCCAACGCATTATATCGTAGAAACTAATCGATAAAAGCGAATGATGGAAATTAGCCCTCGCGGTCTAATGGATTCCCTTTGTCTTCCGCTTGCTCTAAGTTCGCGCTCACTGCCTCGAGGAGGATGCATGCAGCGATTCGACAATGCGAAAGCAGCAGCCCTTGCCCTTCGTCCAGACGATCCGGTCTATTGTTTCAGGCCGGAGGTTCTGAAGAAGGACACCAGGCAGTTCATGGAGATGTTTCCCGGCAAGACTGCTTATGCCGTGAAAACCAACGGCGAAAATCTGGTCCTGAAAACGCTGGTCGATGCCGGCGTCACCGCCTTCGATGTCGCGTCGCCCGGCGAGTTTGCAGCCGTGCGCGCCGTCTCGGCCGATGCCGAGATGCTCTATATGCATCCGGTCAAGGCGCAGTCCGACATCAGGCTGGCGCTGGAAAAATACGGCATTCGCGTCATTTCCATCGACCATGAGGACGAAATCACCAAGGTCACACGGGTGGTGCGGGCGCTCGACATTGATCCGGGCGCGATCACCGTTTTCGTGCGCATCCAGACCAAAGGGTCGGCGGCCTACGAATTGTCGAAGAAATTCGGCGCCGGGCCGGCCTACGCGGTCGAACTGGCCGAGCGGCTGAACAAGACCGGCTACAAGGTCGGCATCTGCTTCCATGTCGGCAGCCAGATCGAAGACCCGGACACCTATGAGCGCGCGCTGGCGTCGGCCGACTGGATACGCAACCGGCTGAGTTTCGACATTGCCGGGCTGGATGTCGGCGGTGGTTTCCCGGCCGAATACGGTCACGACCCCAACCGCAAGAAACAGGAGATGCCTTCGCTCGGGCAGATCATGTCGCGGCTGCGCGGCGATATAAAGGAATACCAGTTCGACGGCGTACCGCTGGTGGCCGAGCCCGGCCGCGTCATCGTCGCGCGCGCCTTTTCGCTCATCGTGCGCGTGCTGCTGCGCAAGGGCAGGCGGCTCTACATCAATGACGGCATCTGGGCGTCGCTGTCGGATTCGTGGACCGGAAAGATCACGCTGCCGGCGCGTTTCATACCCGATCCGGCGATCCGCTCGCGCAATGGCGACGAAGGCAAGATCGTGCCGTTCAAGGTCTGCGGCGCGACCTGCGATTCCGTCGATATCCTGTCGCGGCCGTTCTGGCTGCCGGAAACCATCGACACCGGCGACTGGATCGAGATCGGCCATATCGGTGCCTATTCGCTGTCGCTGCGCACCCGCTTCAACGGCTTTTATCCCGACACCTTCGTCGAGGTGACGACGCCCTTCGACGAGGGCGACGCGCCGCAGGGCTTTGCGAGTTTGGAGACAATGGCGGATTGAGGAGGGGAGTGGATAGGTACTAGCTCGGCGAACCGATCCCAGACCACATATTCCCCTACTGCCCTATTCCCTTACTCCCCTAAACCTACAAATTCGCCAGCAGCGCCGGCGTCGGCCAGCCGTCTACAGGCAGGCCGAGCCTGATCTGTTCCTGGCGGATCGCTTCGCGGGTGTTGGTGCCGAGGATACCGTCGATGCCGCCGACATCGTAGCCCTTGTCATGCAGCTTCTGCTGCAGGCTCTTCATGGCGTCGCCGGTCAGGCCGGCTTCCGGCGTGCGGCGCTCGAAGGGCGGCTCGCCGGCCAGCCGTGTCGCCAGATGCGCGGCGGTCAGCGTGTAGGTGATCGACTGGTTCCATTCGAGATAGACGTCGTAGTTATCGAAGCTCAGGAAGGCCGGACCCTTGTGGCCCATCGGCAGGACGACGCCGGCCTTGAGGCCATTGTCCTTCAGCGGGTTGCCGTTGCGGTCGGTAATGCCCCAGGCGATGAGCCGCGACATCGGCAGCTTGTTGGTGCGCCCCGTCTGCTCCCACGGCATGGTGTCGGGAACGCGCACTTCGATCAACCATGGCTCGCCGCGCTTCCAGCCGCGCGACAGGATCTTGTTGCCGGTGGTCATGATGACGTCGGGCGCGCTGTTGCGCAGGTCGACGATGCCGTCGCCGTCGCCGTCGACGCCGCGCAGCAGATAGTCGGAGGGCAGGATCTGCGTCTGGCCGATCTCGCCGGCCCATGCGCCGGTAACATCCGCAGGCAGGATGCCGCGGTCGATCAGCGTCAGCAGCGGTATGATCTGCGGGCGGAAGAGCTGGGGCCGGCGGCAATCATGCGACAGCGTCACAAGTGCGCTCAGCGTGTGGAAATCGCCCTGAACGGCGCCAAAATCGGTCTCAAGCGCCCAGAAGGCTGCGATCACCGGTCCCGGCACACCGAATTCCTTTTCGGCGCGGGCAAACACATCGGCATATTTCTTGAGATTGGCCGCGCCCTGCTTGAGGCGGTAGTCGGAAATCATGCGGCCGGAAAATTCGGCGAAGGTCTGGCTGAACACGCCCTGGGCACGGTCGCGCTGCAGCACTTTCGGGTCGATATCGGAGTTGTCGAGGGCAGTCAGGCCTTTTTCGCCGACGCCGGCGGCCTGCGCTTCGGCATGCAACGCTTTCTTCCAGGCAGCAAAATCACCGCCGCATTCCTGTGCCATCACAGGTGTTGCCACAAACGACACGAAAAGCGCCGCCAGCGCCGTAAAGCGTGCTACCATAAATACAACTCCAAGCCTTGATGCCCTCGATATCACCTTTGCCTAATGGACATGGCAAAAAACGGGCAACGGCGCGAATTAGCCGCATATCCGGCCGGATGGAAGCCGGATTTTCTCACGCTTAAGTGAGAATGGTCGGTTTGCGGGCTATCGCGTATGAATTCGACCCCCACTCCGTCTCGGCTTCGCCGAGCCACCTCTCCCCCGGTCGACGGGGGAGAGGAAACGCACGGCCGTGAGGCTGGCACCTTTCCTCTCCCCTTTTGAGGGGGAGAGGTGGCTCGGCGAAGCCGAGACGGAGTGGGGGTGAGCCGTGCCGGATGCGATTATCTGGTCATTCACGGAAATGCAGGCAGGCTTACCGGGTATTTTCCTTCAGCCACTTCTTCCACTGGGCTTCGCTGCCGTTGAAGACGTTGATGTCGGCATTGCCCTTGATGCCGGGCACGACGCCGGTGCCGGTGTATTGCCAGAAGGTAAAGGGGTGGCTGCCGTAGCGCTCGGCCGGATGCCCGGCGACCGAGCGCAGCCAGTAGGGGTAGCCCAGAAAGCCGGCGAGCTGGTTGTCGTCGAAGAAATCGATCGAGGTGTAGATGATCGGCTTCTTGCCGTAGTGCTTTTCGATGATGTCGAGAAATGTCTTCATTTCACTGCGCACGGTAGCGGGTGGCGGGCGCAGCTTGCAGGTCGGCGACTGCGGGTTCCACTCCATGTCGAGCACCGGCGGCAGGGCCGAGCGATCACGCGGCACGTTGCGGATGAACCACGCCGCCTGCTCTGCAGCAGGCCGGCAGAAATAGTAGAAATGGTAGGCGCTGCGGGGCATGCCGGCTGCCCTGGTGTTGCGCCAATGCTCTTCGAAATAGTCGTCGACGCGATCACCGCCCTCGGTCGCCTTGATGAAGGCGAAGGAAATGCCGCTGCTGCGCGCCTTCTGCCAGTCGATGGACGTCTGGTATTTCGACACGTCGGTGCCGTGCACGGCGTGCTGCCACGGGTTGCGGCCGGTCCAGTCATGCGGATCGTTGTCGCCGAAGCGCGGATAGCGCACCATCACTTCAGCCTGCGTGCCGCCGGCACTGCTGCCGACCGTGCGCGAACTGACCGGCGCCAGATCGTCGACCGTCGTGCAGCCGGCGAGTGCTGCAAGCAGGATGATAGCCGCAAGATGGCGCATCGCGTCTCCTTGGGCCGATCAAAAACCGGCCATGCATTTCAGTTGAGCGTGCGCCCCGTGACCCACGCGAATCATATTGCCTGATCCTGCCGCCCCACGCGACGGGATGTTAAGCACCGGTCATGGGCCATCATGGTTGATTTTCGGTTGACGGCGCTTGGTGCCTCATAAAATTTGCGTGACGAATGGCGATAAATCCATGACCTTGTGGCCGTTGCGAGGAGGCGACGGATGCGGATTTTCCTGAGAATCGTGAAGTGGCTGCTGAGCCTTATCGTGTTGGCGGTCGCGGCGCTGGCGGGCTGGCTCTATTTCGCGCCGCCGGAGCTCATCCGCGTCGGCTCGGGCTATGCCGCAAAAATGGTCTGCTCCAACGTTTTCGTCGCCGGCCGCGACGCCAATGAGGTGCTGAAGGTCGATGTGCAGGCGCCCGGCCACCCGCTTCTGCGGCTGATGTCGGTCAGCGTGGACACGGAGGCGGGAACCGTCTCGGCCGGGCTGTTCGGCATATTCGGCAAGTCGCTTTCGGTCGCGCGCGACAATGGCGGCTGCGCTGCCGCGCCTGACGGCGATATCGCTGCAGCCAAGGCTTTCGCGCTTGAGCCGCCGGCGGAAGTTACGCAGACCGATGCGCTGTGGCCGCAGGGCGAGCGCGTCGAGCCGTCGCAGAACCCCGCCGTTACCGCGATTCTCGACGATGCCGGCGCGACTGGCCCCGGCATGCGCGCGGTGGTGGTGGTCAAGAACGGCCGCGTCGTCGGCGAACGCTATGGCGAGGGCTTTTCGGCTTCGACGCCGCTGCTCGGCTGGTCGATGACCAAGACGGTGACCGCCGCGATCATCGGCACGGTGGTCAAGGACGGCAAGATGACGACCGACGCCACCGGCCTGTTCGAACCGTGGAAGGCCGACGGGCGGGCAAAAATCAGCCTTGCCGACATGATGGCGATGTCGTCCGGCCTTGAGTTCAACGAGGATTATGGCGACGTCACCGATGTCACGAAGATGCTCTACCTCGAACCCGACATGTCGGCCTTCGCCTCGGCCAAGCCGCTGGTCGGCGAGGTCGGCAAGGTGTGGAGCTATTCGTCAGGCACGACGGTGATGCTGTCGAAACTCTGGCAGAATGCGGTCGGCGACAAGGCGCAGGCGCTGGCCTGGCCGCGCAAGGCACTGTTCGACCCGCTCGGCATGAACACCGCCGTGCTGGAAACCGACGCACGCGGCACCTTCGTCGGCTCGTCCTATCTCTATGCCACCGCGCATGACTGGGCCCGTTTCGGCCAGTTTCTCGCGGACGACGGTGTCTGGAACGGCGCGCAGATCCTGCCCACCGGCTTCGTCTCATGGATGCGCGAGGAAGCGCCGGCCTCGGAAGGCGAATATGGCCGCGGCCAGCTCTGGCTGCAGGGGCCGGAGGGTTCGGGGTCGGTTCAGGACGATCCAGATGTCGGCATCGAATTGCCGGCCGACACTTTCTGGATGCAGGGTCATGACGGCCAGTCGGTGGCGATCATCCCGTCGCAGAAGCTCATCGTGGTGCGGCTGGGACTGACGCCGGCCAAGCTCGGCTACAAGCCGCAGGCGATGGTTGCAGCGCTGGCGAAGGCGCTGGAGTAGGGGGCGGATTGAGATTCTGAAAGATCCAGTTCCTTCGCGCCCCCCTCTGTCCTGCCGGACATCTCCCCACAGGTGGGGAGATCAGCAGTTTCACTCGCATCGCATGTTCTGCGATGTTGAAGGTTAGCGAAGTTGTGAAGTTGAAGATTGGCGGAAGTCGTCATGAAGGCTAATCTCCCCACCTGTGGGGGAGATGGCCGGCAGGCCAGAGGGGGGTGTTGGACGGAGTGCGCCGGTGCCGGATGTTATTCCGCCAGCTTGGCAACGCCAAGCCAGCTATACCCGCGATAAAGCGTTTCAAATGAAAGGCTTGCGGCCCGTTTCTCGCATTCCGATTCCAGTACCTGCAGCAGCGATGCGCGCGGTTCGACATGGAATTTGGCTAGCCACGCATGCAGCGCTGCGCGGAACCACTGCGGCAGTTGCTCCTGCTGGCCGAAATCGACGATGTGCAGCGAACCGCCGGGTTTCAGGCCCGCAAGTGCCGCACCCACGGCCTTTTCCCAGCCAGGGATCATCGACAGCGAATAGGAAATGAAGATGCGGTCGAAACCTGTTTCGCCGAACAGCACCTTGGTGTCGAAGGCGGTGGCGTCACCTTGCGCAAGCGCCACGCGACCTTCAATGCTTTCGCGGGCGACCGATATCTTCGCCGTCTCCAGCATTTCATTCGAAATATCGAGGCCGAAGAATTTTGCATCGCGGTAGCGTCGAGCAGCCAGAACGATGTTGCGACCGGTGCCGCAGCCGAGTTCCAGCACCGTGCCGCCCGCCGGCACATCCAGCCCGTCGATAAGCCGGTCGCGGCCCAGCAAATAGTATTTGCGCGTCAGGTCGTAGATATGGCGCTGATGGCGGTAGACGCCGTTCATCAGGCTCGAATGGCTGGCGGTGTCGGTCGCGCTCATCAGTTCTTCACATAGAGATGGAAGCCGCCATAAATGGCCGAGCGGTCGCGAGCCGAGAAATCCTGCGAGCGGGCTTCGTCGTAGCGCCACTGGTCGAGCAAAGCGGTCGAGACCCGGCCCGGCAGCAGGCTCGGCTCGGCGGCGGTGCGGAAGATGACGCGCGCGCCGGGTGCGGCGGTGCGGGTGATCTCGGTCCACAGCGCGTTGAGCTGGTCGTCGCTCATCCAGTCCTGCGCGTCGAGAAGCACGAAGCGATCGACGGAACCAGCCGATTTTTCTGCCAGAAGCTCGGTGAAATTGGCGTGGTGGATCGACACGCGATCGAGATTGCTGCGGATCGTCTCGTAGTTTTCCGCTTCGAGATATGCGGGCAGGGCAGCCTCGCCCGGCTCGGGATAGCGGCGGGCAAAGGCCTGCCAGGCGAAATAATTGTCCTTCAGCGGGAAATGGCAGGCGAGCTTTTCCAGCCGCTCATGCAGCACGCTGGCCATGGTGCCGTCGCCGGAGGTGATCAGCGAATCATATTGTGCCGGCGGGATGCCGAGGCCGAACAGCGAGGACTTTCGCGCGGTCGCCCAGCGCAGCATGCGCTTCTGAAAGACCGGAGCGATCTTCTCGTCGAAGAAGCGGCGCTGTTCTTCCATCGTGCTTGCCGACATGATGCGGCTGACATCGACGCCGTAGAGGCGGCCGACGCGATGGCCGGCGGCGATGAACAGGCCGAGCAGACCCTTCTGATAAAAATTGCCATCGAAGGCGGCGATGCGGCGTTTGCCGCGCCAGTTGCGCTTTTCCCAATAGGTCCGGCTGGTGCGGTCGAGATTGGGTGCGACGAACTGGTCGTAGGCAACCGAATTGTGGCTATTGCCGGCGCTGCCGAAGAAGCGGAACAGGTCGGCATGCGAAGGCAGGTGGCGCACCGCCGCATGTTTCATGCGGTTCAGCGAGATATGGGCGGTGTTGAGATCGACGGCATCGATCCTTGCCGGCGAGCGGGTGAGGTAGGCCAGCACATTGCAGCCGCCCGAAGCGATGGTGACGATGCTGTGGCCTTGCCCCAGTTCCATCGCCTCCATGTCGACATCCGGGTCTTCCCAGATTTGCGGATAGACGAGACCGGAAAAGAGCAGGGTGAACAGGCGCTCGGAAAGCCCTTCCTTCGACAAAGCGCGGTTCTGGTAGACCGCTTTTCCAAGGCGCTTGTTGCGGGCGAAACCGATTTCCGAAGAGACGTCGGTCATGGCAAGGCGATTCCCCGTTTGCGTTGCTGCAAGCGGGTAGCGCAGCGTCATGACAGGCCGGTGACAGTTTGACGGCGAAGGAGGGGAAGGCGCCAGCGCTCACCTCCCCCTTGAGGGGAGGTCGGCGAGCGTAGCGAGGCGGGTGGGGTCGGTTCATGCCGAACTCGGCGCAAAAGAACGTCGAGCACTGCCGCGGCGACCCCACCCGCCGCTACGCGGCGACCTCCCCTCAAGGGGGAGGTGGACGTCGCGCCCGCCTCACACCGTCCCAAACCCTCCCGGCGTCGGCGTGGTCACGATGACGGCTTCGCCGGGCTCGAGCACCGTCTGGTCGCAGGCCTTCAGCATCTCGACCGTTCCATCATTGCGGCGCACCTTGGTGGAGCCGACCTGGCCGTCGCCGCCGCCATTCACGCCGCGCGGTGGTGCGGCGCGATGGCTCGACAGGATCGCGCATTCCATCTTTTCGAGGAAGCGGATGGTGCGTTTGGTGCCGTCGCCTGCGTTCCACTTGCCCTTGCCGCCGGTGCCTTCGCGAATATGAAAATCCTCGAGCAGAACCGGGAAGCGCAGTTCGAGGATTTCGGGGTCGGTCAGCCGCGAATTGGTCATATGGGTGTGGACGCCTGACGTGCCGGCAAACCCGCGGCCATTGTTCATCTGGCCGGCCGGCGAGCCGGAGCAGATCGTCTCGTAATATTGGTACTTCTTGTTGCCATAGGTCAGGTTGTTCATCGTGCCCTGCGCGTTGGCCAGCGCGCCCATGGCGCCGAAAATCGCGTTGGTGACGTGTTGCGAGGTCTCGACATTGCCGGCCACGACGGCGGCCGGATAACTCGGGCGCAGCATGCAGCCATCGGGAATGATGATGTTGATGGGCCGCAGGCAGCCGGCATTCATCGGGATCATGTCCTCGACCATGACGCGGAAGGCATAAAGCACGGCAGCCCGCGCCACGGGTTCCGGCGCATTGAAATTGTTCTTCATCACCGGTGAGGTGCCGGTGAAGTCGACGGTCGCCTCGCGCTTGTCGCGGTCCACGGTGATTTTCACCTTGATGACCTGGCCGGTGTCGGTCGGATATTCATATTCCGAACTGTCCGGCAGGCGCTCCAGCACGCGGCGCACGCTTTCAGCGGCGTTGTCCTGGACATGGCCCATATAGGCTTCGACCACGTCGAGCCCGAAATGCGCGACCATCTTGCGCAACTCGGCCACGCCCTTCTCGTTGGCGGCAATCTGCGCCTTCAGGTCGGCGATATTCTGGTGCGGATTGCGGGCCGGATAGGGGTGGTCGGTCAGCAGATGCTCCAGTTCGGCCTCGCGGAATCTGCCGCGTTCGACGAGCCGGAAATTGTCGATCAGAATGCCTTCTTCGTCGACCGTTGTTGCCAGCGGCGTCATCGAGCCGGGCGCCGTGCCGCCAACATCGGCGTGATGGCCGCGCGAGGCGGAATAGAAAAGAATTTCCTTGCCGGCGTCGTCAAACACCGGCGTCACCACCGTGATATCCGGCAGATGCGTGCCGCCATTATAAGGAGCGTTCAGCGCGAACACGTCGCCGGGGTGGATGTCACCCTCGTTGAGGCGGATGATCGTCTCGACCGAGCGGTCCATCGAGCCGAGATGCACCGGCATATGCGGCGCGTTGGCGACCAGCGCGCCGGTGCGGTCGAAGACGGCGCAGGAGAAATCCAGCCGCTCCTTGATGTTGACCGAATAGGCGGTGTTCTGCAGCGTGACGCCCATCTGCTCGGCGATCGACATGAAGAGGTTGTTGAACACCTCCAGCATCACCGGATCCGCCTCCGTGCCGAGGGCCGCTTGCCGGCGCTTTTTGCTCGTGCGGCGTATCACGACGTGGTTCTGGTTGGTGATTTCCGCCCGCCAGCCCGGTTCGACGACGATGGTCTGATGGCTTTCGATGATCAGCGCCGGGCCGGCAACCAGGTTCGAAGGGCGCAAGTCTTCGCGGCGGTAGATGCCCGCCTCGTGCCATTGGCCTTCGGTGTAGAGGCGGCGGCTCTCCGAGGATTTGGCCTCTACCTTGGTAAGCCCTGCAGGCGCATAGGCTTCCGCCATGCCTTGTCGGGCGGTGTCGGTGCCCTCGACGCCGACGGCCTCAACGATCATCGGCTTATTTTCGTAGACGAAGCCGAACTGCGCCTTGTGCGCAGCCTCAAAGTCGCTGACAGCTTGCGCCACCGAACCAGCTTCGAAATTGACCGGCAGGGCGGTATCGGTGCCGTCGTAACGGACATGCAGCACGGGCCGCCACGCGACGTTTTTCTCAGTGATGCCCTGATTGGCGAGTTCGGCAAGCGTGTCCTTACGCAGGGCCGCGATCATCTCATTGATCGAGCCGAGTGACTCTTCGGTGAGCGGCTTCAACAGCGCCTGCTGGCGCGAGGCGAAGACCGAGGACAGGCCGATGCCATAGGCCGAAAGCAGGCCGGAGAAGGGGTGGATCAGCACCGCCTCCATGCCCAGCGCATCGGCCACCAGGCAGGCATGCTGGCCGCCGGCGCCGCCGAAGCAGTTGAGCAGATATTCGGTCACGTCATAGCCGCGCTGGACGGAAATCTTCTTGATGGCGTTGGCCATGTTCTCGACGGCGATGGTGACGAAGCCTTCGGCAACCGCTTCCGGGCTGCGGCCGTCGCCGATCTCGGCGGCAAGCGCCCCGAATTTCTGGCGGACCACGTCGGTATCCAGCGGCTGGTCCTGATCGCGCCCGAAGATCGCCGGGAAGAAATCGGGCTGCAGCTTGCCGAGCATGACATTGGCGTCGGTGACGGCGAGCGGCCCGCCACGGCGATAACAGGCAGGCCCGGGATTGGCGCCAGCCGAATCCGGACCGGCACGGAAGCGGCCTGCCTCGAAATGCAGGATCGATCCGCCGCCGGCAGCAACTGTGTGAATGCGCATCATCGGCGCGCGCACGCGCACGCCGGCAACCTCGGTGTCGAAAGCGCGCTCATACTCGCCGTCGTAATGTGCGACATCGGTCGAGGTGCCGCCCATGTCGAAGCCGATGACTTTTTCGAAGCCGGCGATTTTTGCCGTCTCGACCATGCCGACCACGCCGCCGGCTGGACCGGACAAAAGCGCGTCCTTGCCCTGGAACATGTTTGCGGCGGTGAGCCCGCCGGAGGACATCATGAACATCAGGCGGGGCGTTTCCCTCCCCCTCGAGGGGAGGGTGGCGACGAAGTCGCCGGGTGGGGTCGTCGCGGCAGTGCTCGACGTTACTTTGAGCCGAGCGCTGCCTTGACCAACCCCCTCTGTCGCCTTTGGCGACATCTCCCCCTCAAGGGGGGAGATTGGCGCGGTGCTGATCCCCAACTCCCCCGCCACCCGGCTGACATAACGTGACAGGATCGGCGACAGATAAGCGTCCACCACTGTCGTATCACCCCGCCCAACCAGCTTCACCAGTGGCGAAACCTCGTGGCTGACGGAGACCTGGCTGAAGCCGATCTTGCGGCAGACCTTTGCCACGACTTGCTCGTGCTCGAGGAATTTCCAGGCATGCATGAAAACGATGGCGACGGCGTCGATGCCGTCGGCCTTCGCCTGCTCGATCAAGGGTTTGACCTCCGCAATGTCGAGCAGCCGCTCCACTGTGCCGTCGGCGCGGACACGCTCCTCGACTTCGATGACGCGCTCATAGAGTTGTTCGGGGAGAATAATCTCCTTGGCGAAGATGTCGGGGCGGGCCTGATAGGCAATGCGCAGCGCATCGCGAAAACCCTTGGTGATGAGCAGCAGGACGCGGTCGCCCTTGCGTTCCAGCAGCGCATTGGTGGCGACCGTCGTGCCCATCTTGATGTCGCCGATGCGATCCGACGGAACCGGCTCGCCGGACTTGACGTCAAGAAGATCGCGAATGCCCTGGATGGCGGCGTCGCTATAGGCTTCGGGATTTTCGGAGAGGAGCTTGCGCGGATGCAGCCCGCCTTCCGGGTCGCGGCCGATGACATCGGTGAATGTGCCGCCGCGATCGATCCAGAAATCCCACGTCTTGGCGTTCATTCGAGCATCTCCCGGCAAGCGATCTTGGATATCAGGGCCATGACTGCTATACAGCAGAACGAAGCCATTTCGTCAATGTTTTGTCGATAAAATGTAAATGAGGTTATGCGCTGATGACTGAAACGAAACCTCTCGTCGGTCCGATCGTGGCGGCTGCGCATCTGGCTGATGGCGGTATGCCGGCGCTTTCGGAGATGGAATTTGCGCTGACGGTGCTAGGCAACGGCTTCCAGCGCTGGATGGTGCGCTGCATGGGGGCGGCCGGACTGCAGGGCCTCGCGCCGCTCGATGTGCTCATTTTGCATGCCACCAACCACCGGGGCCGCGAAAAGACGCTGGCCGACATCTGCATGATGTACAACATCGAAGATACTCATGTGGTGGCCTATGCGCTGAAGAAGCTGGAAGGGTTCGGGCTGATCGAGACCGGGCGGCGCGGCAAGGAAAAGACCGTCAAGGTGACGGAAGAGGGCGCTGCCGCATGTCAGCGCTATCGCGAAGTGCGCGAGGCGCTGCTGGTTTCGAGCATTAAAGGGCTGAAATTCGATGACGCTGAAGTCAGCGGCATTGCAGCGCTCATGCGCGCATTATCCGGGCAATACGATCAGGCGGCGCGGGGTGCGGCGAGTCTGTAGGCACGGAAAGTCTATTTGCCGAAGTGCTAAAGTGTTCCGGCAATTGACGAAATGTTTCTTCGTGTCAGCGTAAGTGACGCAACCCAAACAATAGTTTGCACATTTTGAACACGACCGTCTGATAAATCAGGCGTTGTTTGTGAAGGAGAGATATTATGAAGAAGCTTATTCTTGCGTCAGTTTCCGCCGTCGCGCTTTTCGGTATTGCCGCGTGCAGCGACAGCTCCGACAGCACGACGACGCAGAGCACCACACCGCCCGCCACGACCGAACCGGCAACGCCGCCGGCAGCGGCTCCCGCACCTGATGCGGGCACGGGTACGAGCGGTACGACCACTCCGCCTGCCGCGCCTGCGCAGTAACCAACTGAGTACGCGTAAATCAGAGTAGGGCGGCTCAGGCTGCTGTGAAAGGCCGGGGAAACCCGGCCTTTCCTTTTGTCGCAACCTTCGGATTCTGCCTCGCCAAGAAAGCCGTTTCACCTTAAGAAGCGGCTTATGTCGATTTGGGCCAGCATAGGCGACTTCATCAACCGCGTTTCCGCTTCCGCAGCATCCGGCATCGCCGATGTGGTCGAGGCGGTGCGTACGGTGTTCGAGGGCGATGCCGAACTGCGCCGCCGCGTATCTTTTTCGGTGGCGATGATCGCGCTATCGGCCAAGATGGCGAAAGCCGACGGCGTGGTGACGCAGGACGAAATCCGCGCCTTTCGCGAGATTTTCGAGATTCCGCCGAAGGAAGCGCACAATGTCGCGCGGCTTTACGATCTCGCCAAGCAGGATGTCGCAGGTTTTGAGGTCTATGCCCAGCGCATGGCCGGGCTTTGTGGCTCGGGCCATCAGAACTGCGCAATGCTGGAAGATATCCTCGATGGATTGTTCCACATAGCCAAGTCGGACGGTCTGCTGCATGAGCGCGAGAGCCTGTTTCTGAAGCGCGTTTCGGAGATTTTCCGAATCGAGGAGGCGCATTATCAAACCATCCTGTCGCGGCATCTCGATCTCGGTGATGCCGACCCTTACGTCGTCCTCGGCATCGAGCGCGGAAAGCCTTTCAAGGATGTGCGCAAGCATTATCTCACGCTGGTCGCCAACAACCATCCGGACAAGCTGATCGGCCGTGGTTTGCCCGAGGAGTTTATCAAGATCGCCACGACGCGCGTCGCTGCGATAAACGCCGCCTACGATATGATCGAGCGTGGAGCGCGCGCCGCATGAGCGGATTTCCGCCCGATCATCCCGGCGCCGAGATCCGCGTATCACCGAATTTCACGCCGCGCCGTGGCACCAACCGGCCGGACATGATCATTCTCCACTACACCGGGATGGCGACGGGCGAGGCGGCCGAGGCCTGGCTGTGCGATCCAGCCAGCGAGGTGTCGTCGCATTATCTGGTGCACGAGGATGGTCGCATCGTTCAGATGGTGCGCGAAAGCGATCGCGCCTGGCACGCCGGCAAGAGTTCCTGGCGCGGCGAGACCGATATCAACTCCTGGTCGGTCGGAATCGAGATCGTCAATCCTGGCCACACGCTCGGCTACAAAGCGTTTCCGAAGAGGCAGATTGAGGCGGTTATCGGGCTTTGTGGTGGAATTTCCGGGCGCCACGGCATCGTGCCGGAAAGAATTTTAGCGCATTCTGATGTGGCACCGGGTCGCAAGGTGGACCCCGGCGAAAAATTTCCGTGGCGAATTCTGGCACAGTCAGGCGTTGGTCATTTCGTAGAGCCCGCCCGCACGCGCAAGGGCTTGAGCCTGAAGTCCGGGGATGAGGGTGTTGCTGTCGAGCAGCTGCAATCGATGCTCGCGCTATTTGGCTATGGGATTGAAATCACTGGAATTTTCGACCTTTCGACGGAAATAGTGGTCGCTGCGTTCCAGCGCCACTTTCGCGTCAGCAGGGTAGATGGCGTTGCCGACCCGGCCACCGTTGAAACACTGCGCCGCCTGCTGTCCAAACTGCCGGCCCGTTCCACCTGAAGTATACCGGCGATAGAGCTGGCGTTACAAAGTGTAACCTAAAGTTACTTTGCCGGCCTTCATTGCCGCCAAATCGACCGGCAAACCCATCGCCGTGCAGATGGTGAAGATGTCCCCAAGATAGCTTGCCGTTGAGTAAGGGTTTGCTGCGTGATTTCTTCGCGCGGCCAATAAACAGATTAGGTAATCATGAAGAAACTGACCGTTCTCACGGCAGCTTTTGCTGCCGGCTTGATAGGCTTTGCCGCGAATGCGGAGGCCGCTTCCACAAGAAAAGATGAAAATGTCGTCGTCGTGCCTTCGGTCAAGGGAAAGGCGAACGTCAAGGTCGCGGACGCGAAAGTCTCGAAGCCCGACGTGAAGAAGACTACGAGCGTTAAGAAGACGACTGGCGTGAAGAAGGCCAAGGCTCACAAGAGTGGTTCGAAGGTCAGGCAGGTGGTCATGAAGAGCCGCAAGAGCGGCAAGAAGACCGAGATCGACATGACGCAGACCGCTTCGATCGGCAAGAAGGGCGCGAGCACCCAGAAATACGCCGGCACGCAGTATAGCAGCATCGTTGCCCGTTACGCCGCAACCTATGGCGTGCCGGTGTCGCTCGCCCACGCCGTCATCCGCGTCGAAAGCAATTACAACCCGAATGCGCGCGGCAGCGCCGGCGAAATCGGGCTGATGCAGATCAAGCCCTCGACGGCCCGCATGATGGGCTACAGCGGCGGCACTGCCGGATTGTTCAATCCCGAGACCAACATCAAGTTCGGCATGAAGTATCTGGCCATGGCCCATTCGCTGGGCGGCGGCACCACCTGCGGCACGGTTCTGAAGTACAATGCCGGCCATGCCGCCACCCGCATGAACCCCGTTTCGTCGGCCTATTGCAGCAAGGTGAAGCAGCAGCTGGCCATGAACTGAGAGGCCGCCTGCTAACTCTACCCTGACGGTCATCTGACGCGGCAGGGCGAGTTATCAAACGACCTCTGAGCACCATTGCGGTGGAATGCATGAAGCCTGCTTGAAAAAGCAGGCTTTTTCATTTGCCTTTTCGGGCGCGAACCCCTTTATACGCATTGCCAGCCGGCCGGGCGGCCGCACCAGCGAGAGCCGAAAGGCTGCGGGTGAGGAAAGTCCGGGCTCCATGGAAACACGGTGCCGGATAACGACCGGCGGGGGCGACCCCAGGGAAAGTGCCACAGAAAGCAAACCGCCGCGCTTTGCGCGGTAAGGGTGAAAGGGTGGGGTAAGAGCCCACCGCGCGACTGGCAACAGGAGCGGCAAGGTAAACCCCACCGGGAGCAAAACCGAATAGGGATGGTATGAGGGGGAAACCTCTCAGGGCTGTTTCCGGCCCCGCCATCCGGGTAGGTTGCATGAGGCGCATGGCAACATGCGTCCAAGACGAATGGTCGCCACGTTTTTGCGCCGCAAGGCACAAGGGCCATACAAAACCCGGCTTATAGGCCGGCTGGCATTTTAACTTAAACTCTTCCGTTTCAGCGGCTTGCGAGATTTTTTAGGTGCGTCGATTCATCGAGTTCGCGCGATGAATCGGTTTGTCTTGCTGATGGTACTTCTTGAAAATGGTACGATTTAATCGTACCATTTTGGTCAAAGGAGATGCGCCATGGGACATGTCGACAAGCGTAGCATCACGCTCTCGCCGGAACTCGCGGCGAGTGTCGATGACGCCGTTGCGGCGGGCGAATACGCGTCAGCCAGCGAAGTCATCCGCGATGCACTGCGCCAGTGGAAGGAGCGTCGTGACCTGTTCGGTTATTCGATCGAAGAGTTGCGGGCGTTAATCCAGGAGGGGATTGATAGCGGGCCGGGAATTGACGGACCTTCCTTCATGAATGATCTCATCTCAAAGCATGAGAGGACTGCAGGCGGCGATAAGTCCTGATGAGTTATCGTCTTGCGCCAGAAGCCCAGGCAGATATTGAAGCGATCGCCAACTATATCGGCGAGCTGAATCCTCAGGCTGCAGTCAAGCTGCTCAGGCGTTTCGTAGATCAATGGGAACTTCTTGCAACGCAGCCTTATTCAGGTGCCGGTCGAGAAGACGTCCTGCCGGGTATCCGGCACTTGGTCATGGGTACGTACATCGCATTTTATCGTGTTGACGACGGCCATGTGTTGATCCTCCGCATTCTCCACGGCAAACGCGATATCACCGCCGACGATCTTGAAGCCTAGCCGATTTTCAGCCGCTCACTTTATCCAGCGAAGCCTTGATCGCCATCCAAAGCTCCTCCACCGGCTCGCAGCCTATCGCAATGCGCACAAAGCCCGGTGGCACCGCGTCGCCGCGCTTGTTGCGGCGTTCGGCCGAGGTATGGACGCTGCCGAAGGAGGTGGCCGCCTGCATCAGAGTGCAGCCATTGATGAAATCCTCGGCCTGATCCTCCGAAGCAAGCACGATGCTGACCAGAAAGCCGAAGCGTTCCATCTGGGCGCGGGCGAGATTGTGCGAAGCATCGCCTTCCAGCCCCGGAAAGCGCACGAGTTTTACTGCCGGATGCGCCTTCAGGCGTCGCGCAATCAGCTCGGCGGACGAGCACATGCGGTCGAACCGCACTTCCAGCGTTTCGAGGCCGCGATGCACCAGCCACGCATCGAACGGGCTCGGAATGCTGCCGGAGGTCTGGCGCCAGTCCTTGATGGCGGTGATGATATCGGCGTCGCGGCTGGCGACATGGCCGAACAGGGCGTCGGAATGGCCGTTCGGCGCCTTGGTGTCGGCTGCCACGACGATATCCGCGCCGAGGTCGAGCGGGCGCTGGCCGTAGGGCGTCATGGTGGTGTTGTCGGCGACGAGGATCGCGCCGGCCGCGTGAACGGCTTCTGCAACCGCGGTGATATCGCAGATGTCGAGTGTCGGGTTTGATGGCGTCTCGACGAAGACCAGCCGATAGCCTGCAAATCCGCCATCGAGGAAGGTCGCGGTGGACCGGACATCCAGTTCGACGCCGAGCTTGCCGAGGAACCTGTCGGCAAGAATGCGGGTTGTGTGATAGCCGTCGGCAGGCAGGAGAATGCGGTCGCCGGATTTGAGCAACGCAAAGAATACTGCTGCGATCGCTGCCATGCCGGAGGGGAAGGCGACGCTGGGCGCGTCTTCCAGATGGGTAAGTAGTTCCTCGACTGCATCCCAGGTCGGATTGGAAAAGCGGCCATATTGATGAAAGCCGGTCGAATCACCGGGCGCATGAAACGTTGCCGACATCGTCAGCGGCAGGGGGACCGGCTCGCCGCGTTCGAGCTTTCTGCCGCGCAGATGGGCAAGTGTTGCGGCGCGCGATTGGCTGTTTTCGGACATGTTTTTGCTGCGCTTTCCAGAGTTTTGCGGTTCGTCGCAACGCTATGTCGATCGCTTGGCGCGGGCAAGGTGAGTGGTGCTGGGCCAGACACTTCTAAACGGTTCGTTAGGCTTAATGGACGATAAAGGTGGCAATGCCGTCAAAGCCGCCGAAAGCGGCGGCGTGGCAGTCGTTGTGTAGCCCGCTCCCGTTGACGCCCATATTGGCCCATGCTATCCCATTCGGACAATCAAGACTTCGTTCCAGTCCCGAGTGAAGCGTTCCCCAAGCGAGCAGTCGCGGCGGTCGCGCGGGGCGATCTTTTAGCATTCGAAAGCAGGGATCCGGGTGCGAAGGCACCGCGTTGCGACAACGCGGGGGACAAGATGGCAAGCGACGCGACGGGGGCGGCTGTATCAATTGATGGACCGGTTTCTGTCCAATGCGGTGAACAGGATCGATGCCAAGGGCCGGGTCTCGGTTCCGGCGCACTTCCGTTCGGTCGTGCAGAAGCGCGGTTACTCGGAACTCTATGCCCTGCGTGCACTGGATATTCCGGCGCTGGATGTCGGCGGGCTCGATCTTCTGGATCGCTACGAGCAGCGCATCGCGCAGGAAGACCCATTCCTTCAAACTGCGGACGACATGTCCTTCTTCTGTCATGGCGACGGGATGTTCCTGAAACTGGATCAGGACGGCCGCATAACGGTCTCGGATTTCATGCGCGAGCACACCGGCATCTCCTCGGAGGTGGTGTTCGTGGGTCGTGGCAATTTCTTCCAGATGTGGGAACCGGAACGCCTGCGCGCCTATGGCGCGGAAGTGCGGGCGCGGCTCTTGAAGCTTCGGCAGGGGGCGGGCGCAAAGCCGGTGGAGGAGACGGAATGATGACGAGCGATGGTGATGACGATCATGCCGTTGGCGGATCGGCTCCCCACATTCCGGTTCTGCTCGATGAGGTGATCGCAGCACTGGCTCTGAAGGCCGGCGACAGGGTCGTCGATGGCACTTTCGGCGCCGGTGGTTATACGAAGGCAATTCTGGCGCAGGGTGCGAATGTCGTCGCGGTGGATCGCGATCCTGATGCGATTGCCGCCGGGCGGGAGCTGGAAGCGCAATCGGGCGGCCGCCTGCAACTGGTGCACGGGCCGTTCTCGCAGCTTGACGATTATGCGCAGGGCGTTGATGGCGTCGTGCTCGATATCGGCGTTTCCTCGATGCAGCTCGACCAGGCCGAGCGCGGCTTTTCCTTCCGCTTCGACGGGCCGCTCGACATGCGCATGGCGCAGGCCGGTCTCAGTGCTGCCGATGTCGTCAACCGCTTCAAGTCGGGCGATCTTGCCCGCATCTTTGGCTTTCTCGGCGAGGAGCGTCATGCGGGACGCATCGCGCGCATGATCGAGAAGCGTCGTGCCGTACGCTTTTTTGAGCGCACGCGCGATCTGGCCGAGTCGATCGCCGATCATGTCGGGCGCAATCCGAAGGACAAGATCCATCCGGCGACGCGCGTCTTCCAGGCGCTGCGCATTTACGTCAATGACGAGCTTGGCGAACTGGCGCGCGCGCTGTTTGCCGCCGAGCGGGCGCTGAAGCCCGGCGGTCGGCTGGTCGTCGTGACTTTCCATTCGCTTGAGGATCGCATCGTCAAGCGCTTCATCGTCAATCGTTCCGGCAGCGCTGCCGGCTCGCGTTACATGCCTGAAACGCAGGTCAAGGTCGCTACCTTCGAAAAATCGGGTGGTGCGGTTGGACCTTCCGAAGCCGAGATTGAAGCAAATCCCCGCGCACGTTCCGCCAAGCTGCGTGCCGCGATCCGCACGGAAGCGCCGGCGCGTTCCGACGATCTTTCGATCTTCGGCCTGCCCAAACTCCCAGAAATCCGGCTTGAGAGGTAAGAGTATCATGTTCCGCACAAGCGACATCGTTCTCATCGCGGTCATGGTTTCGGCAGCCGCCTTCACCTACAAGACCAAGCATGATGCGGAAACCCAGCTCGACGCCGCGCGCAAGATCGAGCAGCAGATACGCTTCGAGGAAGACTCCATCGATCTGCTGAAGGCCGACTGGAGCCTGCTGACCCAGCCCGCCCGCCTGCAGAAGCTGTCGGAATTGTACCAGTCCCAGCTTCAGCTTCAGCCGGTGGAAGGTCGTCAGATCGTCAGCCTGGACGATCTGCCGGCGCGTCCCGTCGACATACCGGATTTCTCGACGCAGCGGCTCGGCGGCATGGCCGACAGCGGAACCGACAAGACCGTGACGGGGGCGGTGACTCAATGAAGAAGTTCTGGCGCAAGCGTATCTCGAAGGCTGAATCCTCAACGGCGTCGATCGTCGTCGACGGCGCGCGCAAGGCGACAGGCGGACGGTCGAAAAACCGCGTGGTCATGACCATGGCGGTGTTCCTGGGCATATACGCAACCATCGCCGGACGGCTCGTCTATCTCGGCTTCCAGGACCCGGAAGCTTCGGGTGGTCCCGTCTCGCGGGTCACCGCGTCGCGGCCCGATATCGTCGACCGCAACGGCGAAATTCTCGCCACCGACATCAAGACGGCTTCGCTGTTTGCCGAACCCCGCCGCATCGTCGATGCCGACGAGGTGATCGAGAAGCTCCAGACCGTGTTGCCCGACATCGAGGTCGAGCAGACCTACAACAAGCTGAAGAGCGGCACCGGCTTTGTCTGGCTGAAGCGCCAGCTTTCGCCCAAGCAGCAGAACGACATCATGCAGCTCGGCTTGCCGGGCATCGGTTTCCGCACGGAAAAGCGGCGCTTCTATCCGGGCGGCCCGACCGCCTCGCACATTCTTGGCCTGACCAATATCGATAATCAGGGCATCGCCGGAATGGAGAAGTATATCGACGATCAGGGCCTTGCCGACTTGCAGGCCTCGGGTCTGGCAGTCCCGAAGGACCTGAAGCCGGTGCGGCTTTCGATCGATCTTCGTGTGCAGCATATCGTGCGCGACGAGGTCTCCCGCGCGATGGAAAAATTTCACGCCATTGCGGCTGGTGCGGTCGTTCTCAACGCCAAGACCGGCGAAGTTCTGGCCATGGCGTCCGTGCCCGACTTCGACCCGAACAATCCCTACAACGCGCTCGACAAGGATCACCTGAACCGCATGTCGGCAGGCACTTACGAGATGGGCTCGACCATCAAGAGCTTCACTACCGCGATGGCGCTGGATTCGGGCAAGGTGACGCTCAACAGCACCTTCGACGCGCGCCGGCCGATCACCATCGGCCGCCAGACGATCCGCGATTTTCATGGCAAGGGCCGCATTCTGACCGTGCCGGAAGTGTTCATCTATTCGTCGAACATCGGCTCGGCCCGCGAGGCTGACGTGGTCGGCATCGAGGGACACCGTGAGTTCCTGAAGCGCATCGGCCTTCTCGACCGCATGAAAACCGAACTTCCGGAAGTGGCGCGCCCGTCCGAGCCGAAAGTCTGGAAGAAGGTGCATTCGATCACCATCGCCTTCGGCCACGGCATGTCGACGACCCCGTTGCAGACGGCTGTCGGCGCCGCTGCACTAATGAATGGCGGCCTGCTGTTCGAGCCGACATTCCTGCCACGCACGCAGGCGCAGGCCGACGCCGTGGCCACGCGGGTGATAAAGGAGAAGACCGGCGAGGATATGCGCTATCTCTACCGTTTGAACGCGACCGCGCCCGGCGGCTCCGGCAAGCGCGCTGCAGTCCCCGGCTATCGCGTCGGCGGCAAGACCGGCACCGCCGAAAAGGTCGTGAACGGCCGTTACTCTTCGACTGTCCGGTTCAACGCTTTCGTCGCGGCCTTCCCGATGGAAGACCCGCAATACATCGTGCTCAGCATTATCGATGAACCGAAGCCCGAAAAGCCCGGCGCGGGCGCGACGGCGGGGTTCAATGCGGCACCTATCGTGTCGAATATCATCAGGCGTTCTGCTTCCTTTCTTGGCGTACAGCCAGATTTCGGCCATGAAACTGAAGCTAAGCTGGTTTCGTACCAATGATTCTCGAGGCGCGCCGGCAAAGCGCGCCATTTGTTTATGACGAACGGACTTCGATGAAGCTGAAAGAACTTGCCGGTATCCTGCCTGTTGAAGGGACATTTCCAGGCGATCTGGAGACGGGCGGCGTTTCTTCGGACTCCCGCACGATACAGACTGGCGACATCTTCGTGGCCGTGGCCGGCACCAAGGCCGACGGCGCGGTTTATGCCGCTGACGCCGAAAAGCGTGGTGCGGCAGTGATCGTCGCCGCCAAGGGCGCGCGGTTGGGTTCTCCCTCTATCCCGGTGCTTTCGGTGGACGACCCGAGGCGTGCGCTGGCGCTGCTTGCGGCGCGCCTGTTCAGCGGCCAGCCCGAAACCATGGTCGCCGTCACCGGCACCAGCGGCAAGACTTCCGTGGCGGCATTCACCCGGCAGATTTGGGAGCGGGCGGGCTTCGCAGCCGCCAGCATCGGCACCACCGGCGTCGTCGCTCCTGGCCGCAACGAATATGGCTCGCTGACGACGCCCGATCCGGTCGAACTGCATCGCCTACTGTCGGAATTGGCCAAGGCCGGCGTGACCCATGCCTCGATGGAAGCTTCCAGCCATGGCCTGGACCAGCGCCGGCTTGATGGCGTCAAGCTTGCCGCCGGCGGCTTCACCAATCTCGGCCGCGACCATATGGATTACCATCCGACGGTCGAGGAATATCATCAGGCAAAGCTTCGCCTGTTCGACACGTTGCTGCCGAAAGGCGCGCCGGCGGTGATCTTTGCCGACGATCCGTGGTCGCAGCCGACCATCGATGCCGCCGGGGCGGCAGGGCTCGAAGTGCTGACCGTCGGCCGCCATGGCGACTTCCTGCGCCTGAAGCGCGTCGAGCATGAGCGCTATCGCCAGCGTGCGGAGATCGAAGCCGGCGGCATTATTCACGAAATCGACCTGCCGCTGGCCGGCGATTTTCAGATTTACAATGCGCTGGTCGCTGCCGGTCTTGCCATTGCTACGGGCACGGATGCTGCAAAAGCGCTTGGTGCACTCGAAAAGCTCAAGGGCGCTCCCGGCAGGCTGGATCTCGTCGGCACCACCACTGAGGGCGCGCCGATCTATGTCGACTATGCGCACAAGCCTGATGCGCTGGAGAATGTGCTGGCATCGGTGCGGCCTTTCACGACTGGCCGTGTCGTCGTGGTGTTCGGTTGCGGCGGCGACCGCGACCGCGGCAAGCGTCCGATCATGGGCGAGATCGCGACACGTCTCGCCGATGTCACCATCGTCACCGACGACAATCCACGCTCGGAAGTGCCCGAGACGATCCGCGCCGCCATTCTGGCCGCCGCTCCCGATGCCGTCGAAATCGCAGACCGCCGCGCCGCTATCCGTGAAGCGATTTCCATGCTTCACGCCGGCGATACGCTGATTGTCGCCGGAAAAGGCCATGAAGAGGGCCAGACCATCGGCGCCGAAACCTTCCCGTTCTCGGATCATGAAGAAGTGCGGCAGGCTCTCCGGGAGCTCGCGGCATGAGCTTGCTCTGGACCTCTGATGCGCTGGTTGCTGCAATGGACGGTCGCCCGCTCGGGCATATGCCTGACGGCATAACCGGCATTTCCATCGACAGCCGCAGCCTGAAGCCGGGAGAGGCGTTCTTTGCCATCAAGGGCGAGGCCATGGACGGCCATGATTTCGCAACCGCTGCGGTCAAGGCAGGTGCCGGCCTGCTGGTCGTAGCCGAAGGCAAGCTGCCGGCGCTCGGCCGGCTGACCGCGCCGATGATCGTCGTGCCGGACGTGCTGGTTGCGCTCGAAAAGGCCGGCATCGCAGCACGCGCCCGCGCGCAGGCCAAAATCATCGCGGTGACCGGCTCGGTCGGCAAGACCAGCACCAAGGAAGCGCTGCGTCACGGGCTTTCGGCTGTGGGCAAGGTGCATGCCTCGGCCGCGTCCTTCAACAACCATTGGGGCGTGCCGCTGACGCTCGCCCGCATGCCGGAAGATTGCGACTACGCCATCTTCGAGATCGGCATGAACCACGAAAATGAAATCCGCCCGCTGGTGAAGATGGTGAGGCCGCATATCGCGATCATCACCGCCATCGCGGCGGCGCATCTCGGTCATTTCAAGAGCCTCGACGATATCGCCAAGGCCAAGGCGGAGATTTTCGAAGGCATCGAGCCGCATGGCACGGCACTCATCAACCGTGACGATGCCCGCTTCAAGCTGCTGGAAAAGCTGGCGCATACGGCGGGCGTCGAAAATGTCGTCGGTTTCGGCGAGCATGTGCGGGCGCAGGTAAAACTCACCAATTTCGTGCTTCATGCCGACCATTCGATCATGACGGCGAAGGTGATGGGCCAGGAGGTCGCAGCCAAGATCGGCGCGCCCGGCCGCCACATCGTCCAGAACGTTCTGGCGGTTCTCGGTGCCGCGCAACTTGCCGGCGCAGACGTGACCAAGGTGGCTTTGGCGCTCGAAGATCTGGTGCCGGAGCGCGGTCGCGGCCAACGCCATGTGCTGCGTCACCGCGAGGGACCATTCACGCTGATCGATGAGAGCTACAACGCCAATCCGGCATCCATGAAAGCCGCGATGGCTCTGCTGGAGGCGACGCCGGTTTCGGGAGAGGGACGGCGCGTCGCGGTTCTGGGCGATATGCTGGAGCTTGGCGAGCATTCGGCGAAGCTGCACGCGGCGTTGGCCGAGCTTGTCACCGAAGGCAAGACCAATCGCGTCTTTCTCGCCGGGCCGGAGATCAAGGCGCTGGCGGAAGTTCTGCCGAGCGATTTTCACACGGAGTACCGGGCAAGCGCGCAGGACCTCAAGCCGGTTCTGATCAAGGCGATCCGTCCGGGCGACGTCATCATGATCAAATCATCGAAGGGCATCGGGTTTTCGAAACTGGTCGATGCGCTTCTCGAAAAGTTCCCGGCGCAGGCCGGAAGCACTGCAAACAGCTGATCGCGGTCCGGGGAAAGGCCTTAGATGCTTACTTTACTGGTTGATTTTGCGGACCATTTTTCGGCCTTCAACGTCTTTCGCTATATCACGTTCCGTACCGGCGGCGCGCTGATCACCTCGGCGCTGATCGTCTTCATCTTCGGGCCGATGATCATCAATTCTCTGAGGGTCAGGCAGGGCAAGGGCCAGCCGATCCGCGCCGACGGGCCGCAGACCCATTTCAAGAAGGCCGGCACGCCGACCATGGGCGGCCTGATGATCATCTCGGGCATCGTCGGTTCGTCGCTGCTATGGGCCAACATCACCAGCGCCTATGTCTGGATCGTGCTTCTGGTGACGCTGGGCTTCGGCGCGATCGGCTTCTACGACGACTATCTGAAGGTGACGAAGCAATCGCATCTAGGCTTTTCCGGCAAGGCGCGGCTGGCAATCGAATTCGTCATCGCGGCAATCGCCGGCTGGGCGATCATGCATGCGGGGCAGGAGCCATTCTCGTCCTCGCTGACATTCCCCTTCATCAAGGATTTGCTGATCAATCTCGGCTGGTTCTTCATTCCTTTCGCCTGCATCGTGATTGTGGGGGCGGGTAACGCGGTCAATCTCACTGACGGGCTGGACGGGCTGGCCATCGTGCCGATCATGATTGCGGCGGCTTCCTTCGGCGTCATCGCCTATCTCTCCGGTAACGCGGTATTCGCCGAATACCTGCAGATCCATTTCGTGCCCGGTACCGGCGAACTCGCGGTGATCCTCGGCGCAGTCATTGGCGCGGGTCTCGGCTTCCTCTGGTTCAACGCACCGCCGGCCGCAATTTTCATGGGCGACACCGGCTCACTGGCAATGGGCGGGCTCATCGGCACGATTGCGGTGGCGACCAAGCACGAGATCGTGCTGGCCATCATCGGCGGCCTGTTCGTCATGGAGGCGCTGTCGGTGATCATCCAGGTCGGCTTCTTCAAGATGACCGGAAAGCGCGTGTTCCTGATGGCGCCGATCCACCATCATTTCGAGAAGCTTGGCTGGACGGAAAGCCAGGTCGTGATCCGTTTCTGGATCATCGCGGTCATTCTTGCGCTGGTCGGCTTGTCGACCCTAAAGTTGCGGTAGAGGGTTTCATGATTCCAGCGCGCTCGTTCGGCGGCAAGCGTGTAGCGCTCTTCGGGCTTGGCGGCTCGGGGATCGCGACGGCGCGCGCGCTTATCGAAGGTGGAGCGGATGTGCTCGCCTGGGACGACAACCCCGAAAGTGTCGCCAACGCTGCCGCCAGCGGAATCAACACCGGCGACCTGCGTCAGGCCGGATGGGCCGGCTTTTCCTCCTTCGTCCTGTCGCCCGGCGTTCCGCTGACGCATCCAAAACCGCACTGGACGGTGGAACTGGCGCGTGGCGCTAGCGTCGAGGTCATCGGCGACATCGAACTGTTCGCTCGCGAGCGCATGGCGCGCGCGCCCGATTCGCCCTTCATCGCGATCACCGGCACCAATGGGAAATCGACGACCACGGCACTGACCGCCCATATCATCCAGGCGTCCGGCCGCGATACGCAGATGGGCGGCAATATCGGCCGCGCCGTCATGACGCTCGACCCGCCGAAGAGCGACCGCAACTACGTGGTCGAGTGTTCGTCCTATCAGATCGATCTGGCACCTTCGATCAACCCGACTGCGGGCATCCTGCTCAATCTGACGCCCGATCATCTCGATCGTCACGGCACGATGCAGCATTATGCTTCGATCAAGGAGCGGCTGGTCGCCGGTAGCGAGACCGCCATAATCGGCGTCGATGACATATATTGCGCCCAGATCGCCGACCGCCTGGAAAAGGCCGGCAAGGACGTCGTGCGCATCTCCAAGCGCTTGCCGCTGACCGACGGCTATTTCGCCGATGGCACCAATCTGATGGAAGCCAAACACGGCCGGTTCAGCCGCATTGGCTTCCTTGAAGGCATCGGCTCGCTGCGCGGGCAGCACAATGCGCAGAACGCGCTTGCGGCAGTCGTCGCCTGCATGAAGATCGGCCTCGATCTCGGCGAGATACAATCCGGCCTCGAAAGCTTTCCGGGCCTTGCCCATCGCATGGAGCAGGTGGCCCGCCGCGACCATGTTCTGTTCATCAACGATTCCAAGGCGACTAATGCCGATGCGGCAGCGCCTGCGCTGTCGAGCTTTTCACGCATCTACTGGATTGCCGGCGGCCTGCAGAAGGAAGGCGGCATCGAGCCGCTGCGCAGCTTCTTTCCGCGCATCGCCAAGGCCTATCTGATCGGCGAGGCGGCGCCCGCCTTTTCCGCGACGCTGGGCGAGGCGGTGCCTTATGAGATTGCCGGGACGCTTGCTTCGGCGGTGGAGCATGCCGCACGCGACGCAGCACTCGACGATGCCGGTGAGGCGGTCGTCCTGTTGTCGCCGGCCTGTGCGAGCTTCGACCAGTTCAAGAATTTCGAAATACGCGGCGCAGCCTTCAAGGAGGCCGTCGGCGCGCTCGAGAGAATAAAGCCCATTGGAGGGACACGCTGATGGCAAGCCGTCTGGACAAAAGCCCGGTCGCAATCTGGTGGCGAACGATCGATCGCTGGTTTCTCGCTGCCTTCCTGTCCTTGATGGGCCTCGGCATCATCCTGTCATTTGCGGCTAGCCCGGCGGTGGCCGAGCGCATCGGGCTCGGCAGTTTCCACTTCGCCACAAGGCAGATTTTCTTCACGCTGCCGGCACTGGCGGTGATGCTCGCGGTGTCCTTCCTTGAAGCGCGCGAGGTGAGGCGCATGGCGCTGATCATGCTGTGCATCTCGCTGGTGCTGATGGTGGCGGTTCTCTACATCGGCGTCGAGGTCAAGGGTGCGCGGCGCTGGGTGTCCTTTGCCGGCGTTTCGATCCAGCCTTCGGAGTTTTTGAAGCCGGCCTTCGTCATCGTCTGCGCCTGGCTTTTCGCCGAGCACGCGCGCCAGCCCGACATTCCGGGTAACCTCTTCGCCATGATCCTGCTCGGCGTCGTCGTGACCCTTTTGGTGGCGCAGCCGGACCTTGGCCAGACGATGCTGGCGCTCGGCACATGGGGCGTGATGTTCTTCATGGCCGGCATGCCATGGCTGTGGATCGTCGTGCTCGGCGCACTCGGTGCCGGCGGGGCGGTCGCAGCCTATACGATCTTCCCGCACGTCGCCGGCCGTATCGACCGTTTCGTCACCGGCGAGGGCGACACGTTCCAGGTCGACATGGGCCGCGAGGCGGTCATCAATGGCGGCTGGTTCGGCGTCGGACCGGGCGAGGGCACCGTCAAGCGGATCATCCCGGATAGCCATGCCGACTTCGTCTTTGCCGTTGCCGGTGAGGAATTCGGCATCGTGCTGTGCTTTGCCATCATGTTCCTGTTCGCCTTCATCGTGCTGCGCGGGCTGAACACGGCGCTGAAGGAGCAGGACGATTTCACCCGCTACGCGGTGGCCGGCCTGGTCGTCGTGTTCGGCTTTCAGTCGGTCATCAATATGGGCGTCAACCTGCAGCTTATGCCTGCCAAGGGCATGACCTTGCCCTTCATCTCCTATGGCGGTTCCTCGCTGATCGCGATCGCCATCTCCATGGGCATGGTGCTGGCCCTGACGCGAAAACGGCCGGAAAAGCGCAAGCAGGTCGGCTTCTCCGGGCTTTCCCAGCACGCCATGCCGGCGGAATGACATGGCGAGGGGGACAATACTTCTTGCCGCCGGCGGTACCGGCGGCCATCTCTTTCCGGCTGAGGCCTTGTCGCATGAACTGAAGGCGCGGGGCTGGGATGTGCATCTTGCCACCGACGACCGCGCGGGACGCTATGCCGGCAATTTTCCGGCCAAGGCTGTTCATCCCATTGCGTCGGCAACGATCGGTTCGCGCAACCCGTTCAAGGTGCTGGCGTCTTTCTGGACGATCTGGCGTGGCTTCAGGCAATCATCGGCACTGATCCGAAGGCTGAAACCGGAAGTGGTCATCGGCTTCGGCGGCTATCCGACCTTGCCTCCGGTCTATGCCGCGACGCGCCGTCGCGTGAGGACGATAATCCACGAGCAGAACGCGGTGATGGGGCGCGCCAATCGCGCGCTGGCGGCAAATGCGACGGCAATAGCCGGCGGCTTCCTGGATGAGGCTGCCAGCAGTTTCGGCGACAAGACCGTCATTACCGGCAATCCCGTCCGCCCGGCCGTGCTGGAAGCTGCGCGCACCGCTTATGCGACTCCGCTTGAGGGCGAGCCTTTCCGCCTGCTGGTTTTCGGCGGCAGCCAGGGCGCGCTGTTCTTTTCCGATGCGGTCCCGCCGGCGATAGCTGCTCTTCCTGAGGCTTTGCGCAAGCGGCTGGTCATCACGCAACAGGCCCGTGCCGAGGATGTCGCTCGCGTTACCGCTGCTTATGCCGAGCTCGGCATCGAAGCGAATGTGCTGCCGTTCTTCACCGACATGGCGGCGCGAATGGCGTCGTCGCATCTGGTGATTGCCCGTTCCGGCGCTTCGACGGTTTCCGAGATCGCTGTCATCGGCCGCCCGTCCTTGCTGGTGCCGTTTCCCTATGCGCTCGACCACGATCAGGCTGCGAATGCCGCGACGCTCTCTGCCTTGGGCGGGGCGGAGGTGCACCAGCAGGCGACGCTGACGACCGAAGTCCTCTCCGGCCTGATCGCCGGGCTGATGACGGAGCCTGACCGCCTGGTGGCGATGGCCACGGCTGCGAAGTCAGCCGGCAAACCGGACGCGGTGCGGTTGCTTGCCGACCTCACAGAGGCTATTGCGGCGAGGAAACGGATTGAAGACATAAAAGAAGGGATGCGGCCATGAAGATGCGGCAGACGATCGGCCTTGTGCATTTCATCGGCATTGGCGGCATCGGCATGAGCGGTATTGCCGAGGTGCTGCACAATCTCGGCTACAAGGTGCAGGGCTCCGACCAGTCCGACAGCGCTAACGTCCAGCGCCTGCGCGACAAGGGCATCGAGTGCTTCGTCGGTCACAAGGCCGAAAACCTCGGCGATGCCGAGGTCGTCGTCGTTTCGACGGCAATCAAGAAAACCAATCCCGAACTGGTCGCGGCGCGCGAAAAGCTGCTGCCGATCGTTCGCCGTGCCGAGATGCTGGCCGAGCTGATGCGCTTCCGGCAATCGGTCGCCATCGGCGGCACGCACGGCAAGACGACGACGACCTCGATGGTCGCCACGCTGCTCGACGCGGGCGGGCTCGATCCGACGGTCATCAATGGCGGCATCATCAACGCCTATGGCACGAACGCCCGCATGGGCGAGGGCGAGTGGATGGTGGTGGAGGCCGACGAAAGCGACGGCACCTTCCTGAAGCTGCCGGCCGACATTGCCGTGGTCACCAATATTGATCCCGAGCATCTCGATCACTACGGCTCCTTCGACAAGGTGCGCGAGGCGTTCCGGCAGTTCGTGGAGAACGTTCCGTTCTACGGCTTCGGCGTGATGTGCACTGACCATCCGGAAGTGCAGGCGCTGGTGTCGCGCATCGAGGACCGCCGTGTCATCACCTATGGCGAGAACACGCAGGCCGATGTGCGCTTCACGCGCCACCGCATGGATGGCGCGGCTTCCTTGTTCGACGTGGTCATCCGCGACCGCAAGACCGCCGAACAAACAATCATCTCCGACCTGCGCCTGCCGATGCCAGGCCGGCACAATGTTTCCAATGCCACCGCAGCCATCGCCGTTGCCCACGAACTCGGCCTGACGCCTGAAGACATCAAGAAGGGCCTGTCGTCCTTCGGCGGCGTCAAGCGCCGCTTCACGCCGACGGGAAGCTGGAACGGCGTGCAGATATTCGACGATTACGGCCACCATCCGGTCGAGATCAAGGCCGTGCTGCGGGCGGCGCGGGATGCGACGAGCGGCCGGGTCATCGCCATTGCCCAGCCGCATCGCTTCACGCGCCTGCACGACCTGTTCGACGATTTCTCCGCCTGCTTCAACGATGCGGATACGGTGATGGTCGCCCCGGTCTATGCTGCGGGCGAAGACCCGATCGAGGGTGCCAATTCGGAAACGCTGGTTTCGCGCATTCGCGCCGGCGGCCATCGCGACGCACGTCACATCGAAGGTCCCACTGCCATCGCGCCGATCGTGCGTGAACTTGCAAAGCCGGGTGATTTCGTCATCTTTCTGGGTGCGGGCAACATCACGCAATGGGCTTATGCGTTGCCGAAGGAACTCGGCGGGGATACGGCATGACGAAAGGCGCAGCGCTTCTTGCCAGGCTTGGCGACCGGCTTGCCGGTTTGCGGGGCCGCATCACGCCTGACGCTGAAATGGACAAGATCACCTGGTTCCGCGCCGGTGGACCTGCGGACGCCCTGTTCCAGCCCGCCGACGAAGACGATCTCGCGGCTTTCCTGAAGGCGGTGCCTGAAGATATCCCGCTGACGATCGTCGGCATCGGCTCGAACCTTCTTGTGCGAGAAGGCGGCATAACGGGTTTTGTCGTGCGGCTTTCGGCAAAGGGGTTCGGCGAGGCCGAGGTCATTTCTGAAACACGCATAAAAGCGGGCGCGTCCACGCCTGACAAGCGCGTGGCGGCCGTGGCGCTGGAGGCCGGCATTGGCGGCTTCCATTTCTACCATGGCATCCCCGGGGCGATCGGTGGGGCGTTGCGCATGAATGCCGGCGCCAACGGCGTCGAGACACGTGAGCGTGTCGTCGAGGTTCGCGCGCTCGACCGGCAAGGCAATCTTCACACGCTGTCGAACGAGGAGATGGGCTACGCCTACCGGCACTCCTCGGCAGCCGCGGGCCTGATTTTCACCTCGGCGCTTTTCGAGGGCTACAAGGAGGATCGCGAAACTATCCGCGCTGCGATGGATGCCGTCCAGCATCATCGCGAGACCGTCCAGCCGATCCGCGAGAAGACCGGTGGATCGACCTTCAAGAATCCGGAAGGCACATCGGCCTGGAAGGAGATCGACAAGGCCGGCTGCCGTGGCTTGATGATCGGCGGTGCGCAGATGTCGCCGATGCATTGCAACTTCATGATCAACACCGGCCATGCCACCGGTTACGATCTCGAATATCTCGGCGAGACGGTTCGGGCGCGCGTGCTTGAGAACTCCGGCATTCGCCTGCACTGGGAGATCAAGCGCATCGGCAATTTCAAGCCCGATCACGAGGTGCAGGAATTCCTGGGGCAGCTACTTTAGCAAGGCGTGATTTGCCTGCTCCAAAAACGTGCAGCGTGATCACAATCGACCTAAATTTACATAAATTGAATCAACTCGAATCCTTGGGGCTTGCCACAGAGTCAACTCTCTGATTCTTTGGACAAAAGCGTTTCCTGATTTGAGTCGTTCCCGCGCGTTCGACGCGTTTCCGTCTGGGGGGTAACCTGCCGGAGTGGGCGGATTCAATTCGGAAAAGGCTTAAGCCGAAGTCGGGTTCGGTGAGGGGATTGCAGAAACTATGACGCCTAAACACGTGGCCGTATTGTTGGGAGGGTTCTCGTCCGAACGGCCCGTTTCCTTGTCTTCCGGAAATTCATGCGCGGATGAGCTTGAGGCTGTCGGCTACCGCGTCACGCGGGTCGATGTCGGGCGTGACGTATGTTCTGTCCTTGCTGAACTGAAGCCGGATGTCGTCTTCAATGCGCTGCATGGCCCGTTCGGCGAAGACGGTACGATCCAGGGCATTCTCGAATATCTCGCCATTCCCTACACGCATTCCGGCGTGCTTGCTTCAGCTCTTGCCATGAACAAGGAGCAGGCCAAGCGGGTGGCGAAGGCTGTCGGCATTCCGGTCGCGGAATCGAAGATCGTGGATCGTTTTTCGATCGGCAACAAACACCCGATGAGTACGCCTTATGTGGTCAAGCCGGTCAGCGAAGGATCGAGCTTCGGCGTCGTGATCGTCAAGGAGGATCAGTCGCATCCGCCGCAGATCATTGGTTCGCCCGAATGGAAATTTGGCGGCACGGTCATGGTCGAGCGCTACGTGCATGGTCGCGAGCTGACCTGTGCTGTCATGGGCGATGTGGCTCTGGGGGTCTGCGAGATCGTCCCGACCGGCCATTCCTTCTATGATTATGATTCAAAATACGTTGCGGGTGGGTCAAAACACGAGGTTCCCGCTAAAATTTCACTAAATATTTACCAAAAAATACAGACACTGGCGCTTAAGGCTCACCAAGCAATCGGGTGCCGGGGCGTCTCCCGGTCGGACTTCCGCTACGACGATCGCCATTCCGAAAATGGCGAGCTTATCTGGCTCGAAGTGAATACCCAGCCGGGTATGACGCCGACGTCGCTGGTGCCCGAGATTGCTGCCCAGGCCGGGCATTCGTTCGGTGAGTTGTTGAGTTGGATGGTGGAGGACGCTTCGTGTTCGCGTTGAGGTCGGGGCAGGTGAGAAGGATGGGTTCGGCAAAGCCGGGCCTGTTTGGCATGTCCTTCTCTATCGACGGCTTCGTGCTTCCGCGCTTGCTGCGCCGGCCGGTGCGCCTGTTCGCGCGGCTGGGTCAGGGCGATTTCACGCCGCCGCCGTTTTCCGCGACGATTGCCTCGGCGATCTTTCTTTCAGCGAGCGGCCTCTATGGCGCCTATGTTGGCGGGCATATGCCGGCTCTCGTGCAGGGCATCACCGCGCGCAGCGGCTTTGCCGTCGATCAGATCAAGGTGGTCGGCCATCGCGAGACTTCGGAGATCGATGTCCTCGACAAGCTGGAGCTTGACGGCTGGACGTCGCTGATCGGCTTCGATGCCGATGAAGCGCGTGAGCGCATTGCCAAGCTGCCCTGGGTCGAGGTTGCTTCGGTCCGCAAGATCTATCCCAACACGCTTGAAGTGAAGATCGAGGAGCGCAAGGCCTTCGCCATCTGGCAGCATGGCAGCCAGCTTTCGATCGTCGAGGAAAACGGCAATGTGATTGCGCCGTTCTCGGGTGGTCGCCATGTCGCGCTGCCGCTGGTCGTCGGTTATGGTGCGGCCGAGTGCGCTTCCGGCTTTATCGCCAAGATCAAGCAGTTTCCGGAGCTGGCCTCGCGGGTAAAGGGTTATGTCCGGGTTTCCGAGCGTCGCTGGGATCTGCGGCTTGAAAACGGCATCACCGTCAAGCTGCCGGAATATGGCGAAGACACCGCGCTCGCCGATCTCGTCAAGATGGACCACGACACCGGCCTGCTGTCCCGCGACATAGCCGGCGTCGACATGCGCCTCTCCGACCGGCTGGTCGTGCAGCTCACGCCCGAGGCGGTCGAGCGCCGCGAAGCTGCGCTCAAAGAGCTTCTGAAATCACCCAAGAGCAAGCTGGAGAAAAGAATATGAGCTTGCTCGGCGGTCCAAAAGACGGCTCTGCCCACCGCTCCGGTATCGTCACCGTGCTCGATGTCGGCTCCAGCAAGGTCTGCTGTGTGGTCGCCAAGCTCAAGCCTGCGCCCGAAAGCCAGTTGCTGCGCGGCCGCACCCACCAGGCCAAGGTCATCGGCATCGGCCATCAGAAATCGCAGGGCGTGAAGTCTGGCGTGGTCGTCGATCTGGATCGCGCTGAGCATGCCGTGCGGCTGGCGGTCGATGCTGCCGAGCGCATGGCTGGACTTACCGTCGACTCGCTCATCGTCAATCTCACCGCAGGCCGGCTGAAGAGCGAAACCTTTTCGGCAACGATCAATCTCGGCGGACACGAAGCTTCGGCCGGCGACATCAAGCGCGTTCTGGCAGCCGGCGCAAAGCAGGCGCTGAAGGCCGAGCGCGAGGTCGTTCATTCGCTACCGGTGGCATTTTCGCTCGATGCCGAACGCGGCGTGCGCGATCCGCGCGGCATGGTCGGCGACACGCTCGGCGTCGATATGCATGTGTTGACCGGCGATTCCGCGCCGCTGCGCAATCTCGAGCTTTGCATCAACCGCTCGCATCTTTCGGTCGAGCGTATGGTTGCAACGCCCTATGCAAGCGGGCTTGCCGCACTCGTCGATGACGAGCTCGAAATGGGTGCGGCCTGCATCGACATGGGCGGCGGCACGACCACCATCTCGCTCTTTGCCGATGGCAAGTTCGTTTACGCCGACGCCATCCCGGTCGGCGGCAGCCACGTCACCATGGATATGGCCAAGGGCCTCTCGACGCGCCTTGACGATGCCGAGCGGCTGAAGGTGATGCATGGTTCGGCGCTGCCCGGCAGCGCTGACGATCGCGATCTGGTCACCGTCCAGCCGATCGGCGCCGATGATACCGAAGTGCCGCTTCAGGTGCCGCGCTCGGTGATGACGCGCATCATCCGTGCCCGCATCGAAGAGACGCTGGAAATACTGCGCGACCGGCTGAACAAATCAGGCTACGGCAATGCCGCCGGCAAGCGAGTCGTGCTGACGGGTGGCGCAAGCCAGCTTGCCGGTCTGCCGGAAGCGGCGCGCCGCATTCTGGGCCGCAATGTGCGCATCGGCCGGCCGCTCGGCGTGGCCGGGTTGCCGGAGGCGGCAAAAGGACCGGCGTTCGCAACGGCGGTGGGCCTTCTGATCTACCCGCAAGTGGCGGGCTTCGAGATCAATAAGACGAGTGGGATTTCTGGACTACGCATGACCGGGACGGGCGGAAAACTGCATCGCATGAGTCAGTGGTTGAGAGACAGTTTCTAGAGTTTGACGGGGATTGCCCCATAACGGCCGCGGCGGCGAAGCGGCGGGAAAGGCGAAAAGGACAAGGACAATGACGATCAATCTGCAAAAGCCGGACATAACCGAGCTGAAGCCGCGCATCACCGTTTTCGGTGTCGGCGGCGGCGGCGGCAACGCAGTCAACAACATGATCACCGCAGGACTTCGCGGCGTCGAATTCGTCGTGGCCAACACCGATGCCCAGGCGCTTACGATGTCGAAGGCCGATCGCCTGATCCAGCTTGGCGCCCACGTTACCGAGGGTCTCGGCGCGGGTTCCCAGCCTGAGGTCGGTCGCGCCGCCGCCGAAGAGTGCATCGACGAGATCATCGATCATCTGACGAACACCCATATGTGCTTCGTCACCGCCGGCATGGGCGGTGGCACTGGTACGGGTGCTGCTCCTGTCGTTGCCCGCGCAGCGCGCGAAAAGGGCATCCTCACCGTCGGCGTCGTCACCAAGCCGTTCCATTTCGAAGGCCAGCGCCGCATGAAGACGGCGGATATGGGCATCGAGGAACTGCAGAAGTGCGTCGATACCCTGATCGTCATTCCGAACCAGAACCTGTTCCGGCTCGCCAATGACAAGACGACATTCGCCGACGCCTTCGCCATGGCCGACCAGGTGCTCTATTCGGGCGTTGCCTGCATCACCGACCTGATGGTCAAGGAAGGCCTGATCAACCTCGACTTCGCCGACGTCCGTTCGGTGATGCGCGAGATGGGCAAGGCGATGATGGGCACCGGCGAAGCTTCGGGCGAGGGCCGCGCGATGGCCGCTGCCGAGGCTGCGATCGCCAACCCGCTGCTCGACGAGACCTCGATGAAGGGTGCGAAGGGCCTGCTGATCTCGATCACCGGCGGCCGCGACCTCACCCTGTTCGAAGTCGACGAAGCGGCAACCCGTATCCGCGAGGAAGTCGACCAGGATGCCAACATCATCCTTGGTGCGACCTTCGACGAGGAACTCGAAGGCGTCATCCGCGTCTCGGTCGTGGCGACCGGCATCGACAAGACGGCTGCCGAAATCGCAGCCGCCCCGATCGCCATCCGCCCGCCGATGAAGCCGGCGCCGCGTCCGGCGGCAATTGTCGAGCAGCGTCCAGCGGCCCCCGTGCAGCAGGTCGTCCAGGAAGCGCCGCGCGCTGCCGATCCGGTGGCCGATGCGATCCGCATGGCCGAAGCGAATGCCGCCGCAATGGCAGCACCCCGCCCGGTCGCCGTTCAGGACGATTTCCGCCCGCAGAGCAAGCTGTTCCAGGCTCCGCCGCCTGCCGCTCCCCAGCCGCAGCCGGTCCAGCAGCAGCCGATGGCAGCTCCTGTGCAGCTGCGTGAACTGCCTCAGCAGCCGGTGGCCGCCGCTCAGCCCCGGATGCCGCGTGTCGAAGACTTTCCGCCGCTGGTGAAAGCCGAAGTGGAAGCCAAGGCCCGTGCTCCCGAGCAGCATCACGAAAGCGGCCCGATGAGCCTCTTGAAGCGCCTGACCAACGGCCTGACCCGCCGCGAGGAAGAGCCCGCACGCCTGCAGCCGGCACAGCCGCGCGAACCGAAGCTGCGCCAGCAGGCTCCGGAGCTGCGCCGCGCGGCCAGCCAGGACCCGTCGCTCTACGCGCCGCGCCGTGGCCAGCTTGACGAACATGGCCGCCTCGCGCCGCAGCAGCGGGCCGTGCAGGAAGACGATCAGTTGGAGATTCCGGCATTCCTGCGCCGGCAAGCCAACTGAACCGTTAACGGAATGTAACAGATATTAACGGGCAGGCGCGTGAGCGCCTGCCCGTTAACTTTTTAAATTGAATGAAAACAAATGCTTGGTGTGTTAAGGGCCTCTTAATTCGCCGTAACACGGGGTAAAAAACCGTGATTTGGAGTCTTCCCCGCGCGTCACTATCTTCCGTCTCGAATGGAGTCGGTGTGCGCGAATCTGCGGGGAACTGTTCCCGTATGCCGACAGACACGAGAGCAACGCCCCTCTGGACTGGCGTGACAGACACGCGCTAAACGGGCACATGGGGATTCACTTGCACGACTATCAGACGACATTGAAATCGCGCGCGACGCTTTCCGGGGTTGGCGTCCACAGCGGTAAACCGGTCACTCTGCACTTTCTGCCTGCCGATGCGGACACGGGTATCGTGTTCCACCATGTCGGTGAGGGCGAAGCCACGCGCGACCTGCGCGCGCTCGTTTCCGAAGTCGGCAGCACCGATCTATGCACCATGCTCGGCGATCCCGCCGGCTATCATGTCGCCACCGTCGAGCACGTCATGGGCGCGCTGTTCGGTCTGGGCATCGACAATCTCATCATCGAGATCGACGGCAATGAAGTGCCGATCCTCGACGGCAGCGCCATCCGTTTCGTCGAAGCCATCGATCAGGCCGGCATCGAGACGCTTTCTGCCAAGCGCCGCTACGTTCGCATCCTGAAGCCTGTTCGCATCGAGGCGGGGGCCTCCTGGGCCGAATTCCGCCCCTATGCCGGAACGCGCTTCGAGGTCGAGATCGATTTCGAAAACCCGGCCATCGGCCGCCAGTCCTTCGCGGCGGACGTCAATCCGGACATGTTCCGCACCGAGATCGCACGCGCGCGCACCTTCGGTTTCATGAAGGATGTCGAGCGCCTGTGGGCTGCCGGCTATGCGCTCGGCTCTTCGCTGGAAAATTCCGTGGTGATCGGCGACGACAGCCGCATCATCAACGTCGAAGGTCTGCGCTATCCCAACGAATTCGTGCGGCACAAGACGCTGGACGCCATGGGCGACCTGTCGCTTGCCGGCGCGCGCTTCATCGGCTGCTTCCGTTCCTATCGCGGCGGTCACCGGATGAATGCAGCTGCGCTTCGCCGCCTGCTGTCGGATCGTTCGGCCTTCGAGATCGTCGAGACGACTCGCCGCGAACGTGGCCGTTCGGCAGAAATGATCGCCGTAAACGCTCCAGTCTACGCGCCCTGGGTGCTTTGAGGCACGCCGGGGGCTAGCCCCGAGGCCTGAAAAGCAGGACTTGTGTGACGATAACGCATCGTCCACAGGCTGATTATGGCGAAAGCCTGAGCCTGCCACAAAAATGCACCATTGCCGGACGATAGCGTTGCCGTTCAAGGGCAGTTGTGGTCTATGACTGCGGGGCGATGAGTATAATCATGGCGAGAGGGCCGAATCCGATCATGTTTTTCCAGCGAGCTGCACAGTCGAATCAGCCGGCGCGCGCTGCCTTCCTGGCGCTTTCGGTGCTTTCCGCGCCGCTTCTCCTTTCGGCCTGCATGTCTTCCGAAAAGGACCTCGATCTGTCGACCTATGTCGAGCAGACCGAACCAGCCGATGTTCTCTACAATCAGGGCCTGGCCAATCTGAATTCCGGCCGCCTGAAAGAAGCAAGCCGCAAGTTCGATGCGGTCGACCGTCAGCATCCCTATTCGGAATATGCCCGTAAATCGATGGTGATGGGCGCTTTCGCCAATTACCGCCAGGGCAATTATGACGACTCGATCAATTCGGCGAAGCGCTATCTCGCGCTCTACCCGTCGACGCCCGACGCGGCCTATGCCCAGTACATCATCGGTCTGTGCTATTTCCGCCAGATCAAGGACGTGACGCAGGACCAGAAGGAATCGCGCCGCGCCATCGAGGCGATGCAGGAAGTGGTTACCCGCTGGCCTGATTCGGAATATGTCGACGACGCCAAGGAAAAGGTGCGCTTTGCGCGCGACCAGCTCGCCGGCAAGGAGATGCAGGTCGGCCGCTATTATCTCGAACGCCGCGAATATATCGCTGCGGTGAAGCGCTTCCGCTACGTGGTCGAGAATTACTCCAATACCCGTCAGGCCGAAGAAGCGCTCGCGCGTCTGACCGAAGCCTATTACGCGATGGGCCTGACCTCGGAAGCGCAGACAGCAGCCGCCGTTCTTGGGCAGAACTACCCGGACAGCCCGTGGTATCGCGATTCCTACAAGCTGCTGCAGACCAATGGTCTGGAGCCACGTGAAAACGCCGGCTCGTGGATTTCCAAGGCCGGAAAGCTTATAACCGGCGCCTGATCAAAGCGGGCGTCGATGCTTTCCAGACTGTCTATCCGCGATATCGTGCTGATCGAGCGGCTGGACATTGATTTCTCGCCGGGCCTTTCCGTGCTCACCGGCGAGACGGGCGCAGGCAAATCCATTCTTCTCGACGCGCTGTCGCTGGCACTGGGTGCCCGCGGCGACGCATCGCTCGTCCGCCATGGTGCGGCGCAGGGGCAGGTGTCGGCTGTGTTCGACGTGCCGCGCAATCATCCTGCCCGGCAGATTCTGATCGACAACGCGCTGGACGACGACGGCGACATCATCCTGCGCCGGGTGCAGACGGCGGACGGGCGCACGCGCGTCTTCGTCAACGACCAGCCATCCAGCGTCACCTTGATGCGCGATATCGGCCGCGCGCTGGTCGAGATCCACGGCCAGCATGACGAGCGCGCCCTTGTAGACGCGAGCGCTCATCGCGAACTGCTCGATTCCTTTGGCGGCCATATCGGCGAGGCGCGTGCCTGTGGCGAGACCTGGCGGCGCTGGCGTGACTGCGAACAGGAGCTGGCGCGGCATCGCGCGCGCGTCGAGGCTGCCGCGCGCGAGGCTGATTATCTGCGTGCAGCCGTCGCCGAACTCTCCCAACTCGACCCGCAACCGGGCGAGGAAACCGAGCTGGCAGAGATCCGCACGACGATGATGCGGGCTGAAAAGATCGCCGGCGAAATCCAGGACGCGCAGGATGTGCTTTCCGGCCAGAACTCGCCGTTGCCGCAATTGGCAAGTTTGCTCAGGCGCTTGCAGCGCAAGGCATCGGAAGTCCCCGGCCTGCTCGATGATGTCGTGAAATCTCTGGACGAAGCTATGCTGTCGCTGGACGCCGCGCAGTCGGGCGTCGATGCCGCCTTGCGCGCCACAGAATATGATCCGAAGCGTCTGGAGAATGCGGAAGAGCGACTGTTTGCGCTGCGCGCCGCGTCGCGCAAGCACAATGTGCCGGTCGACGATCTGGCGCGCCTGCGCGATACGATGTCGGCCGATCTCGCCGATCTCGATGCCGGCGAAGAGCGCCTGCATGTGCTTGAAAAGCAGGCTGTGGCCGCGCGCGATGCCTACGACGCTGTGGCGGCAAATCTTTCGGAGTTGCGCAAGACGGCGGCGATCGGTCTGCGCAACGCGGTGATGGCCGAATTGCCGGCGCTGAAGCTCGAGCGTGCCGAGTTCATCGTCGAGATGAGCACCGAGGCCGGCAATCGGCTGGAGGAGGGCATCGACCTGATCGAGTTCTGGGTGCGCACCAACCCCGGCACCAAGCCCGGCCCGATGATGAAGATAGCGTCGGGCGGCGAGCTTTCCCGCTTCCTGCTGGCGCTGAAGGTGGCGCTTGCCGATCGCGGCTCTGCACCGACGCTGGTGTTCGACGAAATCGACACGGGCGTGGGCGGTGCCGTGGCCGATGCGATCGGGCAACGCCTGTCGCGGCTGGCCAATCGGGTCCAGGTTCTGTCGGTCACCCATGCGCCGCAGGTTGCCGCGCGCGCCGGCACGCATTTCCTTATCGCCAAGTCCGGCGGCAAAGAGCAGGTCTCGACCAGCATCGCCGAGATGGATCGCGGCTCGCGGCAGGAAGAGATCGCGCGTATGCTGGCTGGGGCGACGATCACCGACGAAGCGCGGGCCGCCGCCGAGCGTCTGTTGCGGGAAAATACGGCCGCCGCATCCTGAGGCCCTTCACGAACTGATTCCGGCGATGTCAGCAGGTTGCTGTTTCGGCACGATCTTTTGCTAAAAAGACTGCCGTCCCTTTGTCTCTTCGGCTAGTGTAGCCACCGCAATATCAGCCGGATTCTCAAGCCATGTCAGTGACCGCCAAGCCCGTCGAGGATTTGACCGAAGCCGAAGCCGAGGCCGAGCTTGCCCGGCTTGCGGCAGAGGTCGCCCACCATGACGAGCGCTATCACGGTCACGACGAGCCGGAAATCTCCGATGCCGCCTACGACGCATTGAAGCGGCGCAACGACGCGATCGAGAAGCTGTTTCCGCAGTTTATCCGCGCCGACAGCCCGTCGATCCGGGTCGGCGCGGCGCCGCTTCCGACCTTTGCGTCGATTACCCATTCGCGGCCGATGCTGTCTCTCGACAACGCCTTTTCCGATGAGGACGTGCGTGATTTCGTCGGCTCCGTCTACCGTTTCCTCGGCCAGTTGCCAGACGGGTCGATCGCCTTCACCGCCGAACCGAAGATCGACGGCCTTTCGATGTCGATCCGCTATGAACGGGGCCGGTTGGTGAATGCCGCGACCCGTGGCGACGGGACGACCGGCGAGAACGTCACCGAAAACATCAAGACCATCCAGGAAATCCCGAACCGCTTGCCGGCCGGCGCCCCCGATGTCGTCGAGGTGCGCGGCGAGGTCTATATGCGCAAGAGCGATTTTCTCGCGCTCAACGCGCAGATGGAAGCGGAAGGCAAGCAGACCTATGTGAACCCGCGCAACACGGCGGCGGGATCGCTGCGCCAGCTCGACGCCAAGGTGACGGCCAGCCGCAACCTGAAATTCTTCGCCTATGCCTGGGGGGAGATGTCCGAAATGCCCGCCGACACCCAGATGGGCATGGTGGAAAAGTTCAGGGAATGGGGCTTTCCGGTCAATCCGCTGATGAAGCGGCTGAATGCGGTCGAAGACATCATTGCCCACTATAACGAGATCGGTCTCCAGCGCCCGGATCTCGACTATGAGATCGATGGCGTCGTCTACAAGGTCGACAGGCTGGACCTGCAGGAGCGTCTCGGCTTTCGCTCGCGTTCGCCACGCTGGGCGACGGCGCATAAATTCCCCGCCGAGCAGGCTTTTACCCATGTGGAGAAGATCGACATCCAGGTCGGCCGCACCGGCGCGTTGACGCCGGTGGCGCGGCTGACGCCGGTCACGGTCGGCGGCGTCGTCGTTACCAATGCGACGCTGCACAATGAGGACTACATCAGGGGTATCGGCAATTCGGGCGAGCGCATCCGCGAGGAGGAGCACGATATCCGCATCGGCGACACGGTGATCGTCCAGCGGGCCGGCGACGTCATTCCGCAGGTGCTCGACGTCATCATGGAGAAGCGCCCGGCGGATGCCGTGCCCTATGAATTCCCGAAGAAATGCCCGATCTGCGGCAGCCATGCGGTGCGCGAGAAGAACGAGAAAACCGGCAAGCTGGACTCCGTCACCCGCTGCACCGGCGGTTTCGTCTGCCGCGCGCAGGCGGTCGAGCATCTGAAGCATTTCGTCTCGCGCGCGGCCTACGATATCGAGGGGCTTGGCGCGAAGCAGATCGACTTCTTTTTCGAAAGCGAGGACGAGGCGCTGAAGGTGCGCACTGCGCCCGACATTTTCACGCTGAAGCAGCGGCAGGAAACGTCGCAGCTCACCAAGCTCGAGAACATCGATGGTTTCGGCAAGGTGAGCGTCAAAAAGCTGTTCGACGCCATCGACGAGCGGCGGAGCATTGCGCTCAACCGCTTCATCTACGCGCTCGGCATCCGCCATATCGGCGAGACGAACGCGAAGCTGCTCGCCCGCGCTTACGGCACCTACGAAGCCTTCGAGGCGGCGATGAAGCAGGCCGCTGCCCTCTCGGGGGATGCCTGGGAAGACCTCAACAACATCGAGGGTATCGGCGAGGTCGTGGCGCGCGCGCTCGTCGAGTTCTTCAAGGAGCCGCGCAATGTCGAGGTTATCGACAGGCTGCTGAAGGAAGTGACGCCGCAGGCCATGGAAGCGCCGGTGGCGAGTTCCAGTCCCGTCGCCGGCAAGACGGTCGTCTTCACCGGCTCGCTCGAAAAGATGTCGCGCGACGAGGCCAAGGCGATGGCCGAAAGGCTCGGCGCGAAGGTCTCGGGCTCCGTTTCGAAGAAGACCGATCTGGTCGTTGCCGGGCCGGGCGCGGGGTCGAAACTGAAGCAGGCGACCGAGTTCGGCATTGAGGTTATCGACGAGGATGGGTGGTTCGAAAGGGTAGGGCAGCGGCCCTAACCCGTTCGAATTAACTAATCCTCGCCGGCAGGAGCATCATTTTCCCTGATCGCTGGCTCAAGCGAATTCATATGACTTGCGGGTCCTGCCGACCTAAATAGACTTTCTTTCCTAGATCGCCGTGCGCCCCTTCGGACGCACAAAGGACGATCTGACACTTTGAATGAGCATCCGAATATTCCGAAAACGGGTACCCACTTTTCGGTCCGATGCTTTAGGGAGTAGCCATGTCCAGCGAAGCCATTTCCGAGGGCGCTCGTGCGAGCGGGTTTTGGCGCGGTTTTCAAATGGGCGTTCCCATTGTGGTGGCTTCTGCGCCGTTCGGCCTTCTTTTCGGGGCGCTTGCCGCCGAACAGGGTTTCAGCGTCTTCGAAGCCGTGCTGATGAGCGCGACCGTCTATGCCGGCGCGAGCCAGATGGTCGGTATCGAGCTTTTCGGCCAGAAGCTGGCGCCGGCTCTCATCGTGTTTTCGATCTTTGCGGTGAACTTCCGTCATGTGCTTTATTCGGCAGCACTCGGGCGGCGCATTCGCCATTGGCCACTCGCCCAGAAGGCGATCGGCTTTTTCTTTCTCACCGATCCGCAATATGCCGGCGCGGAAGCGAAGGGCGAACGTGGCGAAGACGTTTCCTTCGCCTGGTATATGGGCATGGCATTGCCGGTCTATGTTTGCTGGGTTGCGGAAGCAGCGCTCGGCGCGCAGTTCGGCAAGCTGATACCCGACACGCACGCCTTCGGGCTCGATTTCCTGCTGCCGATTTATTTCCTCGGCCTTGTCATGGGCTTTCGCAAGCGGCCCTTGTGGCTGCCGATCGTCATTACCAGCGCGATCGTTTCGATCATTGCCTACAAGACGGTCGGGTCGCCCTGGCATGTCTCTATCGGCGCGGTTGCCGGCATCCTGCTTGCCGCGGTGATGCCGATCAAGAAATCCGATCAGTCCGAAACCTCCGAGCGGAGTGAAACCCTGTGAGCACGACAGTCTGGATCATCCTTGCCGGTGCTGCGATGACCTATCTCACGCGCATTGGCGGCCACCTCGTTCTGTCGCGCTTCGAACGCGTCCATCCGCGCATCGAGGCCGGGTTGGATGCCGTGCCTGCTGCTGTGTTGACGACGCTGGTGGCGCCTGCCGCCATTTCGGCAGGGCCGGCGGAACTGGCAGCACTTTTGGTCGCAGGCATCGTTTCGCTGCGGAGCGGGCTGATGCCGATGTTCCTGGCGGGTGCTGCGGTTCTGATCGCGCTGCGCCATTTCATGGGCTGAAGCGCTATTTGTTTTTGATGATCGCGCCTATGAAATCGGCGCGGTCGCCTGTTCCAGCCATTTCAGCGTTTCGCCATCCACCATCGGTCCGATCTCGGCCAGCACGCGGGCGTGATAGGCGTTCAGCCAGACAAGCTCCTCGTGCGCCAGCAGGTCAGGCCTGACCAGCCGGCGGTCGATCGGGGCGAGCGTCAGCGTCTCGAATTCATGCACCGGCAGGTCACCACCTTCGACCGGTTTGGCGGCGGTCACGAGAATAAGATTCTCGATGCGGATGCCGTAGTGGCCTTCCTTGTAGTAGCCGGGCTCGTTGGACAGGATCATGCCTTCCAGGAACTTTTCCGTGCCGGTTCGCGAAATGCGCTGCGGCCCCTCATGGACGGCCAGATAAGAGCCGACGCCGTGACCGGTGCCATGGGCATAATCAAGGCCGTGCTTCCACAGCGCCATGCGTGCCACCGCGTCGATTTCCGAACCGCGAGTCCCGACCGGAAAGCGCAAAGTCGAAATGCCGATCATACCCTTCAGGACGAGGGTGAAGCGTTCGCGCATCTCGTCGGTCGACTGGCCGATGGCCACGGTGCGGGTGATGTCGGTGGTGCCGTCCTGATATTGCGCGCCTGAATCGAGCAGGAAAAGTTCGCCGTCGCCAAGCTTGCGGTTGGTCGCTTTCGAAACGCGGTAGTGCATGATGGCGCCGTTCGGACCGGCGCCCGAGATCGTGTCGAATGACACGTCGCGAAGCGGCATCTGCGTTTCCTCGCCGACTGTCCGCCTGGCTTCCTCAAGCTGGGTGACCAGCTTGATCTCATCCATCGTGCCGGGCTTTTGCGCATCGAGCCAGCAGAGCAGTTTTGCCACAGCGGCCCCGTCGCGGCGGTGCGCTGCGCGCGCGCCCTGCAGTTCGGCCTGGTTCTTGGTGGCGCGGGGCAGGCGGGCGGGATCGGCTTCCGAGACGACGGTGCCGCCATTCTCCTCGATGATCGCACGCAGCTTTTCGGCGGCCAAAGCGGGATCGAGAGCGATTTTCGCGCCGGATTTCGCGAGTTTGGCGAGGTCGCCCGTGAGTGCGTCGGGGGCGCGGAGGTCGCAAAGCTGGGTCAGATAGGCCTGCACCTTCCGCGGCAACTTGCGCTTGTCGATGAAGAGCAGGTGCTTGCCGTCCGCCGCCAGAATGGCGAAGCCCAGCACCAGCGGCGTGTGCGGCACGTCATTGCCGCGAATGTTGAAGGCCCAGGCAATCGACGAAGGGTCGGTCAGCACGCAGTGGGTGGCGCCCTGTTTTGAAAGGGCTTCGGCGAGGCGGGCGAGCTTTTCCTTGGCCAGTTCACCCGCGAATTCGATGGGGTGAATGTCGACCGCCGCCATGGGCTGCTCGGGCTGGTCCGCCCAGATTTCGTCGATTGGATTGACGTCGAGCGCCACAAGGGTTGCGCCGTTTTTCTCGGCAGCTTTCTTGAGCGCCTGAACCTCGCCGACGGTGTGCAGCCATGGGTCGAAGCCCAGCCGCGCGCCCTTGCCGAGATTGTCCTTGATCCAGGCGGCGGGCGGATTGTCGATCAGGCTTTCGATGGCGAAGATGCCGAGATCGACCTGTTCGCGCACCTGCAACTGATAGCGTCCATCGACGAAGATGAAGGCGCGATCCTTAAGAATCAGCGCTACTCCGGCGGAGCCGCTGAAGCCAGTCAGCCAGCGCAGCCTCTCCGAGCGAACGGCAACATATTCGCCCTGATGTTCGTCGGCGCGGGGCACCAGAAAGCCGTCGAGATCGTGGCTCGCGAGCCATTCGCGCAATTTCGCCACGCGCGCGGGCGCGCTGGTCGGATCTCCGGCGGTCTCAAACGTCTGGAACATGACTTTCGTGCCTTCCGGTGCTCAATGCTTCGCGTCGCGCAAACCTATCCGGGTGGGTTGATGCTTGCAACGCGTCCGGTTTGATCCGGGGCTTGCCGGAATGGTGCGATGCACAATTCTGTTCGCACATGCAAAAATGTATGGGTGCAATGCAAAATCGTGTCTGTAAGTCAGCCGCGACCAGTCCTACCTTGGTTGTCGGGAGGTTGATGTTTCAACCAGGGGAATAAGATGTCCGGATTTTTCAAAGCTGCAATCAACGCCTTGATGGAAGCGCGCCAGCGCGAAGCTGCGCGCTATGTCAATGGCGCGCTTCTGTCGCTTGACGACGATACGCTGAAGGCTAATGGCTTTACCCGCGAAGACCTGAAGAAGCGCGGCAGCTCCTACTCGTTCGTGTAACTCACCGCTTCAGGTGAAGCGTCACCCAGCCTTCGCGGGCCAGGGTGCGCACATGGCGAAAGTTCTGGCCGATGTAAGCGGCCAGAACTGCATTGCGCTGCCGCTCCAGAATGCCTGAAAGGACGATCGAACCGCCGGGAACGAGGTGATGCGCCATCTGCGGCGCGAGCTTCATCAGTGGCCGCGCCAGGATATTGGCGACGATCAGGTCGAAGGGGCCGCGCGCGGCGAAGATCGGGTGGTGAAAGCCCGGCGCGGTGTACGCTTCGACATAGGCCGAGACACCATTCAGCCGCGCATTGTCCGCCGCGACTTTTGTCGCAATCGGATCGATGTCTGTCGCCAGCACCGGAATATGTGCGAATTTCGCCAAGCCAATAGCGAGAACTGCGCTGCCGGTGCCGAGGTCGAGCGCATTCCTTGGCCGCTCGCGCCGCGCCACGGTCTCCAGAACGTCCAGACAGCCGGATGTCGTGCCGTGATGGCCGGTGCCGAAGGCAAGCCCGGCCTCGATTTCAATCGACAGTTCGCCGGGCCGCTGCTTGTCTCGGTCATGCGCGCCGTGGACGAAAAAGCGTCCGGCGCGAACCGGTTTCAAGCCTTCGAGTGACAGCGCAACCCAGTCCGTATCGGGCAGGATTTCGCGCTCGATCGTCTTTTGCAGCGACAGGCCCTCGAGCACCTGGCGCATGCGGCGCTCGGCATCATCGATATCGCCATCGGCGTAGATCGACACTTCCTGAATGTCGCGCTCCTCGTCCTGTTCCAGCACGGCGATCGGGAAGCCGTCCTCCTCGAACTCGGTTTCGAAAGCAACGAAGATGCGGTTGGCTTCGGCGCGCCCGGCCGTCAGATGGAGGCGTGTCTGGGTCATGGAATTTCGCGATCGGAAGAGAGGAAGCGTCGCCCGCTTTTGAACGTTTCAGCCCTTGCCCGCAAGCCGTTTCAGCTTGGCTACAGCCGTGTCGCCGCTTTCCCCGTAAGCGATTGTGCCGAAGAAGTCGCCCTTGCCGTCGAGCAGCAGCACGGAAGCGGTATGATCCATCGTGTAGTCGCTGCCTTCGAGCGGCACTTTTTTCGAGTAGATGCCGAATGCCTTGGCCATGGCCGCAACCTTGTCCGGCGCGCCGGTGATGCCGGTTACGCGGTCGGAGACGTTGCTGACATAGGAATTCATGATTTCGGGTGTATCGCGCTCCGGATCGATGGAGATGAAGTAGACCTTGATGTCCTTGCCTTCGTTGCCGATCTTCTTCAGCCAGCCGTCCATTTCGAACAGTGTCGTCGGGCAGACCTCCGGGCAATGCGTGAAGCCGAAGAACAGCGCCGTCGGCTGGCCGCGGAACGCCGCCTCGGTAATCGGCTGGCCCTTCTGGTCGGTAAGCGTGAACGGCGCGCCATAGGGCTCGCCGCCGTGGCGGGTCTGGTACCAGTCGAAGGTGAGCCAGCCGATGCCGGCAGCCATGAGAACCAGTATGCCAACGAGGATTGCACGCATCATGATATGGAATTTCCGCCCGTAAACCTGAATCTATCGTTTTTTTGTTCGACTGCGATCTTTCCCGGGGCGCGATCTAGAAACACCAGGCAAGCCCGGCTTCCACCGTGGCCATGAAGATCGCTGCCCCGTTCTCCATCCACGCGGCAAAGGCCACGCCAGCCAGAGCGGCAAAAGCCGCCGTGCCGAGGATGATCTTTGCGGTCGTCGCCACCGGAGCCGAAAGGCGCTGTCTCATTGGCGGTAACATAGTCTTTGTGGCGAGCTCGAAAAAGAGGCCATGATGCCGCTGGCGGTGGGCGCAGAGGCCGGCACTTTCGGCCTTGGGCTTGCAAGCTGGCTTGCGCTGCCCCAATTGTTGCGAACGGAATTTTTCCTTGCAGGAGGTTTTCATGCGTCTGGCTTTGTACGGTGCTGTTGCTCTTCTCGTTGGCGCGGTCGCGCCAGCGTCCGCGCAGGAGGTCGGCAGGGTCGGCGTCGACTGGCTCGGCAACGACATCATCGTCGAGGCGGTGAAGGACCCCGCAGTCGAAGGCGTGACCTGCCACATCTCCTATTTCGACCGCGGCGTCGTCGACCGGCTGCAGAAGGGCAACTGGTTCGAAAACCCGTCCGATTCCTCCATCTCCTGCCGCCAGACCGGGCCGATCACCATCGGCAAGATCGACATGAGCGAGGAAGGCGAGGAGGTGTTCAAGCAGGGCATCAGCCTGATCTGGAAGAAGCAGGTGGTGAACCGTATCTACGACAAGAAGAACGATACGCTGATCTATCTCTCCCATTCCCGCCAGGTGCAGGACGGTTCGGCGAAGATGGCGGTGACAACGGTCCCGCTCTACGACCAGAACGTCGTCTGGTCCGACGGCAAGCCGCAGTAAGCCAATTCGACCGGCTTGCGGGGCAAAGCGAGGCGGCGTAAAGCGCCAGCATGGACCCGAACCCCGCCCTGCGCTTCAAGGATGCCGAGCCGCGCATCCATCCGACAGCCGAGCTGAAAAGCTCCAAGCTCGGCCGCTATGCCGCGATCGGCGAGCGCGTCATCCTGCGCGAGGTGACGGTCGGCGACTTTTCCTATTTCGAGCGGCATGCCGAAGCGATCTACACGACGATCGGCAAGTTCTGCTCCATCGCTGCCAACACCCGCATCAATGCGCTTGAACATCCCATTGAGCGCCTCACCACGCACAAGGTGAGCTACCGGCCGAACGAATATTTCCGCTATCTCGGCGTCGATGGCGACTTCAAGGCGCGCCGGCAGGGCAAGGCCGTGACCATCGGCCATGATGTCTGGATCGGCCATGGCGCGGTCATCATGCCGGGTGTCAGCATCGGCAATGGCGCGGTGATAGGCGCCAATGCGGTGGTGACGCGCGATGTCGGCGCCTATGAGATCGTCACCGGCGTGCCGGCAAAGCCGCTGCGCCGCCGTTTTCCCATCGAGATTGCCAGTCGCATCGAGGCGCTGGCCTGGTGGGACTGGCCGCTCGGGCATCTTGCCGACGCCATCCCCGACATGCAGTCGATGCCGATCGAAGCTTTTCTCGATCGCTGGGAAGCGCGCAAACCCTGAGTTTTCCAGGGTTATCATCCGCTCCAAGATGATCTGATGCGGCTTTCAGGCTGCGACGGTAACCATTTTCCTTAAGGTAAAAGATTAAAGTTAAAAAATGGAAAACAGGTTGTATTAATGAAATACTACAATTCAAGATTGCATGATTTGATTGCGTGTGAATAATCAAACTCGGAGAACAAGACGGGAAGCAGAGGGAAACACTGTAAGCAACAAAGGAGAGTACATCATGAAGACGATCATCTATGCACTTACTGCTACTATTGTTTCCTTCTCGGCTGTTTCGGCACATGCCGGCGGCTGGGGCTCCAACACCGGCAACTTCAGCCAGTCGAGCGGCCTCATCAACGTGTCGCCGTCGATCGGCCTCGGCAATATCGGCCTTGGCGTCAACCTGCTGAACGGCTCGCCGATCCTCAGCGGAAACAACATCCTCAGCGGCAACAGCACCGGCATCCTGAACGGGAACACCGTCGGCGTGCTGAACGGCGTCCTCAATGGCGTCGGTATCAATCTCCTGGGCGGCAACAGCTACAAGCTGAAGAAGTAATTCCCGGCCAGCAATCATGAGCATGCATGCAGGGCAGGAGGGAGTTGCGCCCCTCCTGCCTGAAAACCTGCTCATAACCTCTACTCCGGCGGCCATCTGCCGGCGTTTTCTGCGCTTCCGGTGCTCACGTACCCAAACGTACGCTCCGTTCCGGTTCTCGAAACCGCCACCATCTGACTCGCCGGAGCGAGTTTCTGAACAGGTTTTGGACCGGCAGCTTCAGATCTTCGTCCGGATGCCGATGAAGGCATCGACGGTCTTCTTCTCGACATCGATCACCGTCAGGAAGCGCTGCGTGTAGTCGACACGGACGACCAGCGAGACAGCCTTGGTCGCCTGGAAGCTGGCTTCGCCATAGAGGCCGTGGGCGCGTTCCTTGTTTTCGTAGAGCAGGTTTTCCTTCAGTTCAGCGAAGGCACCGGAGGCAAGCGCCAGGCGTTCATTGAGCAGAAACCGCGCCTCGATCTCGCCGCGCTGCAGCCATGAGGCCAGCGGGTCGTCGCTGTCGATGGTCTCGAAGCGGCCGAAATAGGCGCCGCGCAATTCGAAGCCATGCGGCAGGGGCTGCGCGACGGCTACCCGCCACGTCGGGCGCACGCTCTGATAGATGTCCTGTGCGCCGCGTAGCATCTGGACGCCGAGCGCGCCGGTGATGCTGGCTCCGGTCTGGCGCTTGTAGCCGGCCTCGGCCTGCAGCGTGTATTCGGCGAGCGACAGGCCGACGGGCGGCGAGCCGAGCTTTTCCACCGAGACGAATTGCGCCGAAGACGAAACGCCGTAGGCTGCCTGACCGACCGTGCGCATGAGTTTTGCGCCGACCTGCGTGCGGTTCTTGTCGGGATCGAGTTTCGTGCGCGGCAGCACATCGTCCTGGAAGCGGGATTCGCCGAGCAGTTCATAAGCGTTGGCCAGTTCGAGGATGAGGGCTGTGCCGCCGCCGAGATCGATGCCGGCCTGTCCCTGTGCGCCGAACACCTGCTTGGGCGCGCGCGTGCCTATGATGAAGGGGCCAATGGTAAAATCGTCGCCTTCCGTCGAAAGCCGGTAGGTGAGGGTGCCGCGCAGTTCCAGCGCGGGGCTGACGCGCTTGGTCACGTCGAGCAGAAGCGCGCCGGCGCGGTCGTCCTCGATCTTGACCGTGTCGTAGCGGGTCGCCTGGATTTCCGCGCCGAATTTCACCGTCCCGTCGTCGATCTGCCATTCGTGCTGCAGCGAGCCGCGGATCAGCGAATACCAGTCGGGAATGGCAAATTCGCTGTCGAGCGCATTGCTGGTCCAGTGGCGCTCGACGCTGGTGACAATCTTTGGTGCTGGTGGGGCAGTTGGTGCAGCCGGCGCAAGATCGGCTGCCGCCGATGGCGTTGCCAGAAGAGCCAGCATGAGAGAGGCACGTTTGACCCGCACGGCGCGCTCCGGGTTCGGCTTCGAAAAACCCCTTCCGCCTGCGGGGGTGTCGAGGCGGAAGGGGCTGGAGTACCCCGCCGGGAAGCGGAGGGTACGGGCTCTTGCCCGCCCCGAAACATTTGCATGCATTCGGCAAACTTCGCGTTATGGTTGTATGTATCCTGTGGTTGTGGCGGGTTGTGGTTTGCCCGACCGCCCTTGCGAGTTGACGGCGCGGGAAGCGGGCGGGCATGGTGCCCGCGAACGGAGAGATGATTTGACCGACTGGCTTGAGATACTGAAAGAGCAGACCGAGGCGGGCGCCCGTATGGGCAAGGAAGTGCCGAAAATGCTCTCCGACCCCGAAATCAGCGCCGAACAGGTCGGTTCACTGTTCCATGCGCTGGAGGAGCAGGCCCAGTTCGTCGAGAAACTGACCAAGATCCTCGAAAAATACGGCTACGATTTCGATATCATCAAAGCCGCCGAGACGCTGGAAGAACGCTATGTCGACCTCGCAGCGGAAGCGGCGGAGAAGTTGAGGGCGATGCGGGGGTAGGCTAGACACCTCTCCTTCTCCCCTTGTGGGAGAAGGTGGCCGAGCCCGGACTTGTTCCGGGGGAGGTCGGATGAGGGGTGTTGGACGGGATGCAGACGCTGGAGTTTCTTCCAGCACCCCGCATCCGTCTTGGCGCTGCGCGCCAATCCACCTTCTCCCACAAGGGGAGAAGGAATGGCGCTCCTCAAATCCCCGTCACAAACCCGTCCAGCACCCGCTTCTGCCCGGCCTTGTCGAAATCGATCGTCAGCTTGTTGCCATCGACGACCGAGACATTGCCGTTGCCGAATTTCTGGTGGAAGACGCGGTCGCCGACCTTGAAGGGCGAGGGGGTGTCGGAGACGGATTTGGCGACGAGTTCGCCTTCTATCGTGCGGCTTTTGACCGAGCCGCGGCCGGCGCCATAGCCTGAATCGGTCTCGCCATAGCCGATGCGTTCTACCGCGTGGCCGCTGCGCGAGCCCCAGTTGCGGTCGGTTGCCTCGTTGCGGTTCGCCTGCGCGCGCTGCCAGCCCGGCGTCGCATAGGTGTTGGAGAACGAGCCGGAGTCCTGGCCGACATTGTCGAAGCGCGATGCGCCATAGGGGTTCTGCCGCCCGCCACGGCCGCCGGCGAAGGAGCCGCCGCCATAGCCGCCATAGCTGTTGCCGGCCTCAGCCACTTCGACATGAGCCTCGGGCAGTTCGTCGAGAAAGCGCGACGGGATGGTCGATTGCCACAGGCCGTGGATGCGGCGATTGGAAACGAACCAGATATGCAGGTTCTTCTTGGCGCGGGTGACGCCGACATAGGCAAGCCGGCGCTCTTCCTCCAGCCCCGATCGGCCGCCTTCGTCGAGCGAGCGCTGGTGCGGGAACAGCCCTTCCTCCCAGCCGGGGAGAAAGACAGTCTCGAATTCCAGCCCCTTGGCCGAATGCAGCGTCATGATGTTGACGGCGTCGAGGTCTTCGTTCTTCTCGCTGTCCATGACAAGGGCGACGTGCTCGAGGAAAGAGCGCAGCGACTCATATTCCTCCATGGAGCGGATCAGCTCCTTGAGGTTTTCGAGCCGGCCCGGGGCTTCGGCCGAGCGGTCGTTCTTCCACATGTCGGTGTAGCCGGACTCCTCGAGGATCGTCTCGGCAAGCTCAGTGTGCGGCGTGTTGTCGAGCGCTTTCTGCCAGCGCTCGAAATTGGCCGCGACCTCGCGCAAGGCGGCGCGCGGCTTGGGTTTCAGCTCGTCGCTTTCGGCGAGGTTGCTGGCGGCCTCCAGCATCGGGATGCGCAGCGCGCGCGCGGTGTCGTGGACCTGTCTTACGGCAGCCTCGCCAAGACCGCGCTTGGGCACGTTGACGATGCGCTCGAAGGCTAGGTCGTCGGCGGGCTGGGCGACGACGCGGAAATAGGCCATGGCATCGCGGATTTCCTGGCGCTCATAAAAGCGCGGGCCGCCGATGACGCGGTAATTCAGGCCGAGGGTAACGAAGCGGTCTTCGAACTCGCGCATCTGGAAGGAGGCGCGCACAAGGATCGCCATGTCGTTGAGCTTGTGGCCCTTGCGCTGGGCGGTTTCGATCTCCTCGCCGACGGCGCGGGCTTCTTCTTCAGAATCCCAGGCGGCGTGGACATTGACCCGGGAGTCGTCGTCCTCGACCTTTTCGGTGAACAGCGTCTTGCCCAACCGACCCTCATTGTGGGCGATGAGGTGGGAGGCGGCGCCGAGGATATGGGCCGTGGAGCGGTAGTTGCGCTCCAGCCGTATCACTACGGCGCCGGGAAAATCCTTGTCGAAGCGCAGGATGTTGTCGACCTCGGCACCGCGCCAGCCGTAGATCGACTGGTCGTCGTCGCCGACGCAGCAGACATTCTTCTGGCCGGGCGCGCCGGTTTCCTGCGCCAGCAGCCGCAGCCACATATATTGGGCGGTGTTGGTGTCCTGATACTCGTCGACGAGAATGTATTTGAAGCGCTTGTGATATTCCTTCAGGACATCCGGGTTGCCGCGAAAAATGCGGATGGGATGGCAGAGCAGGTCGCCGAAGTCGCAGGCGTTCAGCGTCTTCAGCCGGTCCTGATAGGCCTGATAGAGCTGGCGGCCCTTGCCGTTGGCGAAGGCGCGGGCATCGCCCTCGGGAATTTCGGAGGGGCCGAGGCCCTTGTTCTTCCAGCCGTCGATCATCATGGCGAACTGGCGCGCCGGCCAGCGCTTGTCGTCCAGCCCCTCGGCCTGGATGAGCTGCTTGATCAGGCGGATGACGTCGTCGGTGTCCAAAATGGTGAAGTCGGAGCGCAGGCCGGCCAGCTCGGCATGGCGGCGCAGCATTTTCACGCCGATGGAGTGGAAGGTGCCGAGCCACGGCATGCCTTCGACGGCTTCGCCGACCAGCAGGCCGACGCGCTGCTTCATTTCGCGCGCGGCCTTGTTGGTGAAGGTCACGGCGAGAATCTGCGAGGGGAAGGCGCGGCCGAGGCTGAGAATGTGGGCGATGCGGGTGGTCAGCACGCGCGTCTTGCCAGTGCCGGCGCCGGCCAGCACAAGCACCGGGCCGTCGATGGTTTCCACCGCCAGCCGCTGCTCTTCGTTGAGGCCTTTCAGGTAATCGGGAGCCGAGCCCTGGCGGGCCGCCATGGCGCGCGCGGCAATGCCGCCGCCTTGCGCCGGCGCGCGCGCAGGGGTGGCGCGAGGCGAGGGGGCCTCGTCGAAGAAGGGCATGTCGTCTGGAAAGTCTGACATTTGCACCGAATGTAGTGATTCGGACCAGAAAGGCCAGAAGAAGCGCTAAAACAAAGCGCGAACAGCCCTTATCCCCTGTATTCGGCGCATAAGGCGTCTATTTCAGCAGCTTGCGGCGGTTGTGGACAGGAAGCCGTTGCGATCTGCGATGCTCCCATATCCGTCATTTGACAGTGTTTGCGGTTCGGCGGAAAACTTGGCGCCTGACGACTCAACGCTCGGCTGTCGAGGCTCATTTCGCCTCAACGGTCCCCGAAATCACAGGGGCAACGATCTTGGCAACGGTTCTCACGGCGCTCGTCTTCCTCATTCTCGGACTTTTCCTCGCCGGCGGCGGCATATGGCTCGCGGCGATCGGCGGCAGTTTCTACTACGTCATTGTAGGCCTCGGCTTCCTGCTGACGGCATGGCTGCTGTTCAGGCGCTCAGGCGCAGCACTTTGGGTCTTCGCGCTGGTGCTGATCGGAACGCTGGCCTGGGCGATCTGGGAGGTCGGGCTCGACTGGTGGCAGCTCGGCCCGCGCGGTGGTGTTGTCGTGCTTTTGGCGCTGTGGCTGCTGACGCCTTGGGTGCGGCGCCGCCTGAGCGCTTCGGGCGGCGTGATTCCACTGGCAGCCGGTGTTCTTGCCGCGCTGATTGCGGCGGGCGCGTCGATGACGATCGATCCGCTGGACATCGCCGGCGAGCTGCCCACCGACAAGGTTGCCGCTACACCGGATCTCGGCGGCGGCGACGTGCCGGCGGGCGAATGGCACTTCTATGGCCGCACACAATATGGCCAGCGCTATTCGCCGCTTGACCAGATAACGCCTGAGAATGTCGCGAAGCTCACGCCGGCATGGACCTTCCAGACCGGCGACGTGCGCACATCGGCGGACGTGCCGGAGACGACTTATCAGGTGACACCGCTGAAGATTGGCGACACGCTTTATATCTGCACCCCGCACAATTGGGCGATAGCCATCGACGCGGCGACCGGCAAGGAAAAGTGGCGCTTCGATCCCAAGATCGCCGAGGATAGCGATCGCCAGCACCAGACCTGCCGGGGCGTGTCCTACTACAACGACACAAAGGTCGCCGCCGGACAGCCCTGCGCGCTGCGCATCTACCTGCCGACCTCGGATGCACGGCTGATCGCGCTCGATGCGGCCAACGGGCAGGTTTGCCCGGGCTTCGCCGAAGGCGGCACGCTGAACCTGATGACCAATATGCCTTATCCGAAATCCGGCTACTATTATTCGACCTCGGCGCCCCTGATCGCCGGCGGCAAAATCATCGTCGGTGGCGCGGTCAACGACAATTACTCGACCGAGGAACCGTCCGGCGTCATCCGGGCCTATGATGCCGACACCGGCGCGCTGGTCTGGAACTGGGATTCGGGCAATCCGGATTCCACGACGCCGATCGGGCCGGGTGAAGAATATACGCACAACTCACCCAACATGTGGTCGACGGCCAGTGCCGATGAGAAGCTCGGCCTCGTCTATGTGCCGCTCGGCAACCAGACGCCCGACCAGCTTGGCGCAGGCCGCAGCGAGAATGTCGAAAAGTTCTCGTCGTCGATAACCGCGCTGGACCTCAATACCGGGCAGATGCGCTGGGTGCGCCAGACGGTGCATCACGATTTGTGGGACATGGACGTGCCGGCACAGCCGAGCCTCGTCGACATTACCACCGATAAGGGCGTGGTGCCGGGGCTCGTCGGTCCGACCAAGCAGGGCGACATCTATGTGCTCGACCGCCGCACCGGCGAGCCGATCATCCCGGTCACCGAGGTTCCGGCTCCGGGTGGGGCGATCGAAGGCGATCATACGTCGCCGACGCAGCCGGTCTCGGGGCTGACCTTCATGCCACCGCCGCTGACCGGCAAGAGCATGTGGGGCATCACCATGTTCGACCAGCTTGCCTGCCGCATCGAGTTCCAGAACCTGCGCTACGAGGGCCGTTATACGCCACCTTCCCTGCAGGGATCGCTCATCTATCCGGGCAACTTCGGCACGTTCAACTGGGGCGGTGTCGCTGTCGACCCCGTGCGGCAGGTGATGTTCGGCATGCCGACCTATCTCGCCTTCAAGTCGACGCTGGTGCCGCGCGACCAGGTGCCGCCGCCAGATGGCGGCAGGGGCAGCGAGCAGGGCCTGAACCGCAACGAGGGCGCACCCTATGCGGTGGTGATGGGGCCTTTCCTGTCGCCGCTCGGCATTCCCTGCCAGTCGCCGCCATGGGGTTATGTCGCCGGCGCCGATCTCAGAACCGGCAAGATCGCCTACAAGCACAGGAATGGCACGGTCTACGACATGACGCCGCTGCCGCTGCCCTTCAAGGTCGGCGTGCCGGGCATCGGCGGGCCGATGATCACTGCCGGCGGCGTTGCTTTCCTGGGTGCTGCGGTCGACGACTATCTGCGCGCCTATGACGTGACGACGGGCCGACAGCTTTGGGAGACGCGGCTCCCGGCAGGCGGCCAGTCGACGCCGATGACCTATACGGTTGCCGATGGACGGCAGTTCGTGGTGATCGTCGCCGGCGGGCATGGTTCGGTCGGTACCAAGCCGGGCGATTACGTGATGGCCTACACACTGCCGAAATAGACGCAGGAGAGCTGGATGAGAGCGGGAAAGGTAGCTCGTCCCGCTCTCAGCGATACCGAAGCCCTGCTGCCGCGATCGGCTTTCTGTCTCAGTGTTCCTCCATACACGCAAAAAAGCCGTACTCGGCGCGGTCAATTGCGGAAATCAAGGCGCGGAATAACAAGCGCTTCAAAGACAGGGGACAGCACGATGAAAGTCTCTTACGACGACGTCAGGCGCACGAAAACGGCAAGACTTGTCATGATCGACGGCCACAGGGTGCGCGTTGATCAGCGAGCCATCAAGGTCTGGAGAAAGAACCCCGACGCGGTTTTCAACGCCGTTCTGGATTCCCATACGAGGGAATACCGGATGTCAGGGCACGAGACCTTGCGATCAGGCGAGTAGGATAGCGGATGCGAGGGTTGCTCGCATCCGGCAGCGACCCTCATCCCTTCCGAGATAATCTATTTCTTCAGGCGGCACTCCTTGGAAATACCGGCAGCTTGGCGATGTCGTCGGCATTATGCTGGATGATCAGCGTGACCTCCCAGGCGAACAGTCTGCGAGGAGGCCATAGGCGCCGGCCGGGCTCCTTATTCCGCCTTTCATGGAGCTGCGCCTGTCCAGTTGCAGTGGAAAGCGTATTTTCAAGCCGGCTAAACGGGTAGCGCCACAGCTTTCCCGCTGATAAGGGTGCCTTCTGAACGGGCAGGGGTTTCCTGCCTGCATCGCGACCTCGGCATTTTAAGGCCTGGCGCAATCACGGCAAGAAAACCGGAGCACGGCACGCGATGATGGGATGGTTCCGCAAGCTTCTCCCGCGCGAGGATCGTTTCTTTGATCTGTTCGCAAGGCATTCCGAAACGCTGGTTCTCGGCGCGAAGGCGCTTGAGCGGCTTTTGGCTGGCGACGACATCGAGGCGCGTGGCAAGGAGATCATCGCGCTGGAAGACCGCGCCGACGCCATCACCGGCGAGGTGCTTCTGGCCGTGCGCAAGAGCTTCATCACGCCGTTCGATCGTGGCGACATCAAGGATCTCATCCAGTCCATGGACGACGCCATCGACATGATGCGCAAGACGGTAAAGACCGTGACGCTGTTCGAACAGCGCGAGTTCGATCCGCTGATGCAGCAGATGGGCACGCTCTGCGTGGAAGCGGCAAATCTCATCGCGCAGGCCGTTCCGCTGCTCGACCGCGTCAACGCCAACGCCGCCCGTCTCAACGAGCTGACCGAACAGGTGGTACGTGTCGAGGAACAGTCGGACGAGCTGCACGACCGCGGGCTCAAGGAGCTTTTCAAGCGATATGGCCGCTCCGATCCTATGGCTTACATGATCGGCAGCGAGATCTATTCCGAGCTGGAAAAGGTGGTCGACCGCTTCGAGGATGTTGCCAATGAGATCAGCGGCATCGTCATCGAGAACGTCTAGGAAAATCGATGGACGCCACCCTTGCGTTTCCGCTGCTGGTCGGTCTGATCGGCGTCGCCCTATTTTTTGATTTCCTCAACGGTCTTCATGATGCCGCGAACTCCATCGCGACTATCGTTTCGACGCGCGTGCTGCGTCCGCAATATGCGGTGCTGTGGGCAGCGTTCTTCAACTTCATCGCCTTCCTGTTCTTCGGGCTGCATGTCGCTGAGACGCTGGGAACCGGCATCATCAGCGCCGATGTCGTCGATCCGCGCGTGGTGTTCTCGGCCCTGATGGGCGCGATCGCCTGGAACCTGCTGACCTGGGCCTTCGGTATTCCGTCCAGCAGCTCGCACGCGCTTGTCGGCGGCCTGGTCGGGGCGGGCGTGGCGAAGGCCGGCGGCGGCGCGATCGTCTGGACCGGGCTGGCGAAGACGACTGCGGCCATCGTTCTTTCGCCGGCTACAGGCTTCATCCTGGCGCTGATGCTGGTGCTCGCGGTGTCGTGGATCTTCGTGCGCAGCACGCCTTTCGCGGTCGATCGCACCTTCCGCATCATGCAGTTCATTTCCGCCTCGCTCTATTCGCTCGGCCATGGCGGCAACGATGCCCAGAAGACGATGGGCATCATCGCGGTGCTGCTTTATTCGCAGGGCATGCTCGGGCCGGACTTTTACGTGCCGTTCTGGGTGGTGATTTCCTGTCAGCTCGTGCTGGCGCTGGGCACGCTGTTCGGTGGCTGGCGCATCGTGCACACGATGGGGTCGAAGATCACGCGGCTTAACCCGATGCAGGGCTTCTGTGCCGAAACCGGCGGCGCGATCACGCTGTTTGCCGCAACTTGGCTCGGCATTCCGGTTTCGACCACGCATACCATCACCGGCGCGATCATCGGCGTAGGGGCTGCGCGCCGTGTGTCTGCGGTGCGGTGGGGCATTGCCGGCAATATCGTCGTTGCCTGGATCATCACGATCCCGATCACGGCTGCGATTTCCGCGCTCTGCTACGTCGCCACAGGGCTTTTTGTGTAACCCTGCCAGGGCCGCGCCGTTCTTGACGTCCGAGAAGGGCTTGAATAGCTTTCCTGTCGGCCGGATGCGGCCGGCAGCCCGCGCTCGGCAATGAGCATGGCGAACGCATCCCGAGATTTTTTCACCTGATCCCACGGACGGTGAGAGCGTCAGCAATGCGGGCACTGATGAGCTTCCTCACCGTTTTGGAAGGATCGGAAGACCATGCGAAGTTTTCACGATGCAAAGGCGATGGCGAAAGCCATGCGCGAAACCCTTGCTGCCAAGGGCCTGACGATTTCCCACAGCGAGGCGCTGGAGATCGTTGCCCACCAGTTCGGCCTCGACAACTGGAATATCCTGTCAGCAAAGATAGAGGCAGGTGAAGCTGGCCGCGAGCCGTCGGCAAACGCCATCGCCTTCGAGCAGGCCGTGCCGATCGTGCGTATCTTCGACATAGCCAAGGCGCACGAATTCTATCTCGATTTCCTTGGCTTCAAGGTCGATTGGGAACATCGCTTCGGCGAGAACTCTCCGCTCTACGAGCAGGTCTCGCGGGACGGTTTGCGGCTGCATCTCTCGGAACATGCGGGTGATGCGACGCCCGGCGGCAATATGGTCGTTTACACGAAGGGCATCGAAGCCTTTCACAAGGAACTGATCGCCAAGAACTACCGTTATCTGCGGCCGGGGCTGGAGAACGAGGAGTGGGGCCTGGAGATGCAGGTGATCGATCCGTTCAACAACCGCATCCGCTTCATGGAAGCGCAGAGCACCGCTTGATTTGGGCGGCGCGTTCGAACGGCTTACTGGACGGCAGGAAGCGTTTGCCGTCTTGCCGATAAGGCAAGACCGTCGCGGATGTTGAAGCCCATCATGGTAAGGTTGATCAATCCCGCGGCGAGTTCGATTGCCTGTACCGTCATGAAGGCGGTGCCGAAGTCGCCGGCTGCTGCCTCGGCGTTGAGGAACAGCGCCGAGGGCAGGAGCACCAGCATGCCGTTGAGTGCAATGAAGGGCATGCGCTTCTTCTTGGCTGCAACCATCGGCAGCCTCATGCCCTTGTCGAGGCGAAAGCCGGTGGCGCCGGTTGCGGCGAGCGCCGGTACAAGCACGAGCATGGCCCAGACGATCGCCTGCTTGACGGAAGCGATTGCGGCCGGCGTGCCGAAAAGTTCGCTGATTGCGGTAGACAGCCAGAAGCTGGCGATCAGGATGAAGGCGAGGATGCCGGCGGCGGCATGCAGTCGGTGAAGAGGCATGATAGTTCTCCATGAACATAGCAAGCTATGTAATATTGCATAGTATGCTGTTTAATGCAAGCTGCGGCGTGACCTGGACGGATCGACTGAAGAGACGCAGACCTCCGGCCCTCATCACGCCCACTTCACCGATGCGTTACTGGACCGGCTTCGCCTGCCGCCTATCTTGGTTTTATCACTTCAATCGATGCAGGGGAGAGAGTCATGACCAAGCCGGCCATCACGCAGGCGATGATCGACGCCTATGACGAATACACGCATCTGACATTGGATCGGCGCAGCTTCATGGAGAAGCTGACCAAACTTGCCGGCTCGGGGGCGGCAGCGGCAGCAATAGCGCCTATGCTTGCCGCCAACTCAGCGCAGGCCGCCGTGATTCCCGAAAATGACGAGCGGCTGAAAGCCGAAGACATCACCTATCCCGGCTCGAAAGGCGACATGAGGGGCTATCTCGTTCGCCCGGCCGCTCAAAGTGGCAAGCTTGGCACGGTCATCGTCATCCATGAGAACCGTGGCCTCAACGCGCATATCCAGGATGTCGCACGCCGCGTTGCACTCGAAGGCTTCGTTGCGCTGGCGCCGGATTTCCTGTCTCTGCTGGGCGGCACGCCGGCCGACGAGGAAAAGGCGCGAGAAATGTTCGGACAGCTTTCGCCCGAACAGACCATCAGCGACGGTGTGGCGACGGTGGCGTTCCTGAAAAAGCATGAAGAGAGCAACGGCAAGACCGGTGCTGTCGGCTTCTGCTGGGGCGGTGGCGCGGTCAACGATCTGGCGGTCAATGCGCCCGACCTCGATGCCGGCGTCGCCTATTACGGGCGCCAGCCGAAGGCGGAAGACGTCGCCAAGATAAAGGCGCCGCTGCTGCTTCAATATGCGGGGCAGGACGAGCGCATCAATGCAGGCATCGAAGCCTACGAGAAGGCACTCAAGGCGGACGGCAAGGAATACACCGTCTATGTCTATGACGGCGTCCAGCACGCCTTCAACAACGACACGTCCGAAGCCCGCTACAACAAGGAAGCGGCGGATCTTGCCTGGGGCAGGACTATCGCCTTCTTCAAGCAGAAGCTGTCCTAGCGGCAACCCGTCCTGCGGGGAATCAGTCGCGGCCAGGAGTGCGCTCACGCTTCCGGCCGCGCCCGGGAAAGCGTGAGCGTTGAGCACACCGTGGCATTTTCGGGTTAAAGCTGGTTAACGAAAGCGGTTAAAATTCAAGCATCTACACCGGCTTCCGGAAGCCGTTTTAGACTTGTGCGAGAGTGGGTTCGCAAGCCGTCAAGACCGGCGTCAAGCGCCCTTTCAGGGCCGCTGCCGCCGGTATGTTCCAAGTAAAAAATCAAGCTCTTCCGGGTCGTCGCTTGCGCCTTGCAGTCTTCAGAATCTCGCGAGCGTAGATCATCTTCATCGGGATAGGTAAATGAAGACGTTCGATGCGGTAAAGCTCGTTGTTTATTGTCTTCAGCGCGCGCCAGAAGTCATAATCACTTATCGTGTTATCGGATGCGAGGCGGCTCGACATCTGCGCAACATCTATCTTCATGCCAGTCTCCCGAACGGCGCCGCCCGTCACCATTCCGATCGTGAGTCGCTCCAGCATCGATTTTCACCCAGTGGCAGGCTGGATCAACCCGCCGCAACAGATCAAACTGTGCAAAAACCCTTAAGGTTAATGCTTCATTCACCATTAAAATTTTAACGACTTCCGCAAAACCCTCGCCCGGCGATCGCCGTGCGACGCTTTGTGAGCGTGGGTCTCACCACGCCCCCATCATTCGACCGGGGGAGGTAAGTTTCAATTCGGCCTTCGGGAGAGGTCACACGGCCTTTCGTTTGATGCCGATAGACCGTCCGGCGCGCTCCGGCATCGGCAATCCGCCATGGGCGGCACGCATGGCATCCACCTTTGCCATGATATCCTCGGGGAAGGCTGAGACCTTCGGCCCGGACATGTCGATATGCAGCGACAGCGTTTCCGAAGTGGCGGCAAGCCAGCCTTCGACATGGTGGATTTCCTGATAGGCGCGGATGCGCTTATCGTCATGATCGATGAGCTGGAAGGTGACTTTGACCTTGTCGGCAAGGTGGAGCTCGCGGACGTAGCAGAGGTGAACCTCGGCCGTATAGATCGTCAGCTTCCGGTCGCGCACATAATCCGCCCCCATGCCCATGATTTCAAAGGCTTCGTCGGAGCAGCGGTCGAAGATGACATTGTAATAGGCCATGTTGAGATGGCCGTTGTAGTCGATCCAGTCTTTCTCGACCTCCATGATGCGCGAGACGAAAGGGGCCGGAATGGTCATTGACAGCGTCCTCATTTGGCGGTTTGCACGGTACCCACTCTTAAATGCTACACGAGGGCCGCTCATGGTCCAATTGCGGAGGATTTCATGGCTCTTAGCGACGTCGCAAAGGTCGAACGCAACGAGGCGGGCATCGCGACGGTGCTGGGCATACTGAAACAGCGCTTTGGCGAGCGGTTCCAGACCGGTCAGTCGCTTCGCGAGCAGCATGGGCACACCACCACCTACATCCCGAATCAGGCGCCGGACGGCGTCGTCTTCCCCGAATCGACGGCGGAAGTACAGGAGATCGTGAAGGCCTGCGCCGAGCATCGCGTCCCGGTCATCGCCTTTGGCACGGGCACGTCGCTTGAAGGTCATGTCAATGCGCCGGGCGGCGGCATTTCGTTGGATACGTCGCGGATGAACCGGGTGCTTGCGGTCAATGCCGAGGACCTGGATGTCACCATCGAGCCGGGCATCACGCGCGAAGACCTGAACGCCTATCTGCGCGACACCGGCCTGTTTTTCCCGATCGATCCCGGCGCCAATGCCAGCCTCGGCGGCATGGCAGCGACGCGCGCTTCCGGCACCAATGCCGTGCGCTATGGCACGATGCGCGAAAACGTGCTGGCTCTGACGGCAGTGATGGCCGACGGCCGCGCGATAACAACGGCCAAGCGCGCCAAGAAAAGCTCGGCCGGTTACGACCTGACGCGGCTTCTGGTCGGTTCGGAAGGCACGCTCGGCATCATCACCGCGCTGACGCTCAAGCTGCAGGGCATTCCGCAGGCGATTTCGGGCGGTGTCTGCCCGTTTCCGAGCGTCGAGGCGGCCTGCCAGGCAACGATCGCGACGATCCAGATGGGCATTCCGGTGGCACGCATCGAACTGGTCAACGCGCTGCAGATGCGGGCGCTGAAGAACTATTCCAATCTCGACTATGCCGAGACCCCGTGCCTGTTCGTCGAATTCCACGGCAGTGATGCAGGGGTGGCCGAGCAGGCCGAGACCTTTGGCGAGATCGCCACCGAATATGGCGGCGGACCATTCCTGTGGACTGCGGTCGCCGAAGAGCGCGCCAAGCTGTGGAAGGCGCGGCACGACGCCTATTGGGCCTCGCTAACCTTGCGCCCGGGCGCCAAGGCGCTTTCGACCGATGTCTGCGTGCCGATCTCGCGGCTTGCCGAATGCATTGCCGAAACCGAGGCCGATATCGCGCAATCCGGGCTGATCGCGCCCATCGTCGGCCATGTCGGCGACGGCAATTTCCATGTGCTGGTGCTGATGGACGTGAATGACCCGGCCGAAATCGAGCGGGCGGAAAAGTTCGTCGGCCGTCTCAACATGCGGGCAATCGGCATGGACGGCACCTGTACCGGCGAGCATGGCATCGGCCAGGGCAAGATGGGTTTTCTCGAGCGCGAACTGGGCGATGCGGTGGACTTCATGCGCACGATCAAGACTGCGCTCGACCCGCAGAACATCCTCAATCCGGGGAAGGTGCTGCCCGCGGCGCATTGAATTGCCGTGCAATTCCGTCGGCCTTGACCCTGCCACCCTTTGGTCGGAGGCTCGTCAGCTGCTGTTGTAGCCGGAGGAGAATTCATCATGGCGATTTCGCGCAAGGAAGAAGCTCGCGCACTCAGCGCTGACGAGCATGAGCTGGTGGAAAAATCTCACCATCCTGCCGTGCAGGAGCTGTCCGACACCGAGCTTGCCGGTCTGGTCAAACTCTTGCGCGAACGGCGCGACAAGGCACAGACCGAGGCGCATCGCCGCCGCCGCGAGATCCGTGGCAAGGGCGCTGCCAAGGGCGCGTCTCCTTCGAAGGCCGATGCTGGTTCGCAACGAAAACTCGCCGTTCTGGCAATGACGATGCGGCGGCTAAACGGCGAGGTCGAGCGCCGCCGGCGTTTGGAAGCGGATCTGTCGCAGGTCGCGAATGCCCACAGAGCGTTGGAGATGAAACAGGCGGCGAAGGCCAAGGGCGCGGATTTCAACACACGCCATGCCCACAAGGGCATGCGCGCGGTGGCAAACCAGCGCGCGCAAAATCTGGTGCGGCCGATGGAGCTTGGCCGGCAAAGACAGGCGGCAAAGGTGGCTCAGGCCAAACGCGACGCACGCTGATTTTACCATCACCTGCGATTATCGCGGGTGACTCTAAGGCGCTGCTATGAAGCGGCAGCAAGCGACGTCAGCACGAAGCCGCCCCATGCCATGAACGCCACGCCAGCGATCTTGCCGATCCAATGACCGGCGGGCGCCAGTTTCTCGACCAATACGAACACGGCAAGTGCTGCGATCCAGGCGAAATTCATCACGCCGCCGACGAACAGGAGCAGCATCAGCATCCAGCAGCAGCCGACACAGAAGACGCCGTGGCGAAGCCCCATGGCGAAAGCGCCGCTCTTGCCGTTGCGCCAATAGGCCAGCACGAAGGACAAGGGCGAGCGGCAATTGCGCAGGCAGGCCTGCTTGAGCGGCGTCCATTGATAGATGCCGGTGGCGACCAGAAGCGCGCCGGCGAGCGCGATGCTGGTCGTTTCCAGCATCGGTGACAGCAGGCTGGCCCGATCCAGCGCAAACTGGAGCGCCACCGCAGCAACGCTGAAGCCGAGCCAGACCGCCAGATAGCCGAGCCCGAAAAGGCTCGTCGAACCGACAGCTGCATTGCCGGAGCTGCGCTTCCTGGCGATCGAGTCGTAGAAGAGAAGCATGGGGACTGCGCTGGGCAGCATCATCGCCGCCATCATGGCCGACCACATGGCGATGGTGAGTGCGGCATAGCCGACCGTCCAGTCGGGAGCCACCATCGGCATCGCCATGCCTTCCATCGCCGGCATCGGCATTTCCACGCCGAACAGAAGGTAGCCCCAGGAGATCAGGACGACCCCGAGGACAATGGCTATGACGGCTTCCCGGTCATGCCGGTGGAGATTCACCAACAGCGTCATGGTTCATCACCGGTTTGGTCAGCCAGGTCCGAACCGCACACAGGCGCGCGGTTCGTCGTGTCGGCGTCAGGCGGCGACGCCCATGGGGGTATGCACCACATGCGCAAGTGAGCTGTGCATGCCCTTCGTTTCGAATTTTATCGCGGCCAGGCTGCGAATGTTGGATGAGGCGATCTCTGCCATCCGGTGTTCGAAGCCTTCGGGCATGACGACTTGAACCCGGTGCGGCTCGCCGGTCACCGGGTTTTTGATCGGCTCCACCTCTGTCTCCAGTACACCTGGAATGACCATCCGCGCGGTGCGGGCGTCGCGGTCGAAGCTGAATTCGAACGACGCAAGTATCGGGTCGTGGAAAGTGGTGACGATCAGGCTCACGATGTGAAACAGCGTTCCCTCCGCCGAGTCCTGGCCCGACAGGATGGCTCCCAATGCGTCGCGCTGCTCAGGGCTTGCCCGCTCGTCGAGGATAGGCTGGGCCTGTCCGTTGCCCTCGTGAAGCGCGCCGGGGAAATGAACGGTCACGCAGAAACTTAGGCCGTCGAGTTTCACGTCCTTGTAGTGACCCTTGGTGATGTGCATCGCCACGAGGCCTTCGCAGTAGCCCTGGGTCGGCCTTGCGTTGAAGTCGCAGGGGCAGCCGAAGGCGCAACTGCAGTTCTTGATCCACTCGCCTTCCAGTCTCCAATCAGCCAATGCCATAGTTTCCTCCATGGATTGTCCGGAGTGCCGCAAAGTCTGCAGCAGGCAGGATCAAGCATTCTACCACGACGCGCCGCTCCTCAAAATTACATATGAGAGGAGTTGGCCTAGTCCGTATGGAGGTGGCAGCGTGCAAGCAGGCCGGGATCGGCATCTATCGAAGCGCAATCAGGCAGTTAATTCCAATTGCCATTTTATCAACACGCCGATGCGGGTACAGTGAGTCTCGTCTGGGGCGGTTTGCTGAAGTGAGATGCTGGCGCGGCTTTTTGTAATCATCGGTGGAATGATCGTACTGGCGCTGACCGCGGCGCTGGTGGTTCCCTATTTTATCGACTGGACAGGCTACCGCGCCGATTTCGAGCGCGAGGCAAGCGCAATCCTCGGACGCAAGGTCACGGTGCAGGGGTCGGCGACGGCGCGGCTGCTGCCGTTCCCTTCCGTGACGTTCTCTGACGTTGCCGTAGGCGGCGGCAATGGCGGCCAGCCGGCGATGACGGTGGAGAATTTCTCCATGGATGCCGAACTCGCGCCTTTCATGCGCGGCGAATTGCTTATCTTCGACATGCGCATCGTGCGCCCCAAGGCGACGATCGATGTCGCGGAAGACGGCACTGTGGACTGGGCCATGCGGCCGTCCTCGCCCTTCGATCCGCGGCGCATCGCGCTCGAAAAACTGACCGTTACCGAAGGACAGATCACGATCCGCCACGCCGTGGGCGGTCGTCAGCATGTCCTGTCGGAGATCAACACCGAGATCTCGGCCAAATCGCTGGCCGGGCCATGGCGGGCGAACGGCACTTTGCGCGTCGACGGCATGAAAACGACGCTTGCGGCATCGACCGGCACCGCCGACGAAAACGGCCAGATGCGGCTGCGGGTGAAGGTCAATCCGGAAGCCTATCCGCTGGTGATCGAGGCGGACGGAAATGCGCGCATCGAAAATGGCGCCGCACTCTACGCCGGACAGTTCAAGATCATCGGCAATGAAAAGCCGGCCGAGAAACTGCGCGGAGGCGACGGTGAGACGGTCAAGGCGGAGGCGTTGAAGCCTGAGCCGGGCAACCGCGTGAATGGCGAGTTCGCCCTCGACCATAAAAAGCTTTCCATCGACAATTTCCGCTTCGAGACCGGCCCGCTGGACAATCCCTACACGGCAGACGGCACCGCCTTCATCGAACTGGGCGAAACGCCGCGCTTTTCCATCGAGGCCAAGGGCGCGCAGGTGCGCTTCGACGAGGCGATTGCCGGCGAAACGAGCACCGGGCTGACGCTCGCCAACCGCATCTCGGCGCTGGAAAAGGCGCTTGCCAGCCTGCCCAAGCCGACCATTCCTGGCAGTGTCGAGGTCGATCTGCCTGCGGTGGTGGCTGGCGACACGACGGTGCGCGACGTGCGGCTTTCGGCCGAACCTGCCGAGGGCGGCTGGGCGGTGAAATCGCTTGCCGCAACGCTTCCCGGCCGCACCACGCTGGAAGCGGATGGGTTCCTGCGCACGGACAATGATTTCGGGTTTACGGGATCGCTGCTGTTGGCCGTGGCGCAACCTTCCGGCTTTGCAGCCTGGGTGTCGTCGGATGTCGACGAAGCGATCAGGCGGTTGCCGGCGGCCGGCTTCAAAGCCAGCATCGACATGACCGAGCAGCGCCAGACCTTCAAGAACCTCGAACTCATACTGGGCAACGCGAAGTTTTCGGGCGAAATCGACAGCCAGCAACCGGCTGATGTTCGCCCGTCAATGTTGCTTAAGCTCAACGGCGAAGCGCTGGATGTCGACGGGCTTGCGGCCTTTGCCTCGCTGTTCGTCAGCGACAAGGGCGCTAATCGCTTCGCCGATCGCGATCTCGATTTCCAGATCAAGGCCGGGCCGGTTTCGGCGGCCGGTCTGACTGCCGAGACGATCGACACCGCACTTCGCCTGCGCAACGGGCTGCTGGAGATCGACAGGCTGTCGATAGGCGGACTGGAGGGCGCTTCGCTGAGCGCGACCGGCACCATCAAGGATTTTCCGCAGAGCCCGACCGGCAAGCTCGATGCGTCGGTCGTTGCCGTCGATCTCGCGCCTCTGGTGAAGCTCGCGGCCGCGCGCTACCCGAACAGCGCTTTCCTCAAAGGGCTGAACGAGCGGGCGATGGACTATCCGAACCTGCTGCAGGACGCGCAGATCGACTTCCTGGCGAATGCCGCCGCCAATGACGACGGCACGACCGACCTCTCGTTGAGCGCGAAGGGGGAGGCCGGCGGATCGGCGGTTTCGGCAAGCCTTTCGGGCAAGGGCAAGCTCGACGCCCTGAGTGACTCCCCGCTGGAACTGTCGTTTTCAGCACGCAACGACGATGCCACCACACTTTTGGCGCTAACCGGTTTGCCGGCGCTGCCGCTCGGCGTCACCGGGGGCGGCGAACTTACCTTGTCGGCCAAGGGCGCGGTCGCGAGCGGGCTGGAGACGGCCTTCGCTTTGACCGGCGAGGGTTTCGCGGCGAAGTTCGACGGCACGACGGGTCTTGGCGAACAGGGGCCGACCGCAAAGGGCAAGATCAGCCTGGAGGCCGCGGATATCGAGCCCTGGCTGATGACCACAGCCGTGCACCTGCCCGGATTGGGCATGGGCACGCCGCTGGCCCTTGCCGCCGATGGCGACTACGAAAACAGCCTGCTTGTGCTCGACAATCTCGACGGCACGATCAACGAAGGCGCGGTTTCCGGCGGCATCAATGTCGAGATCAAGGATGGCCTTCCTTACCTAACTGGCGCATTGTCGCTCGACGAGATGAGCCTTGACCCGGCGGTTGCGATGGTTCTCGGCGAACAGGCCGCAGCACCCGCGGAAAGCGGCTGGTCGTCAGTGCCGTTCCAGCCGAAGGTGACGGCACCCTTTGCCGCCGATCTCGATATTTCGGCGGCGACCGTTTCGATCGGCTCGGCGACCAGCGCCTATGATGCGACCATGGCGCTCAAACTCGACGGGGAGGGAATGCGCCTCTCCGACATCAAGGCAAAGCTGTTCGGCGGGGCCTTCTCCGGCCTGCTGGAGCTTAAGAACGACGGCGGAAGCGGTTTGGTCTCAGGCCAGGCAAAGCTTGAGGGAGCCGATCTTGCCACGGCTCTTCCGGGAGCCGGCCTGACCGGCAGAACCGATTTTTCGACCGCGATTACGGCCAGCGGCAAGTCGGTCGGTGGCCTTGTTGCAGCACTTTCCGGTTCCGGCACGGCGACGCTGAACGGCGTCGTCATCCCGGGGATCAATCCCAGCGCGCTCGGCCCGCTTCTGGCCAAGGCCGATGCGGTCGGGCGCGACATCGATGCGGCGCGGACGGGCCAATTCGCACCTGAGATCGTCAATGCCGGCGCGCTTTCAGCCGGCAATGCCGATATCGCCTTCACCGTTGCCGGCGGCGTGCTGCGCGCTCCGCCGGTCAGTTTCGTGACGTCTGCTGTGACGGTCACAAGCGACCTGCGCGCCGACCTCAATGCCGATACCATCGCCGCCGACGGCACGATTGCCTATGCGCCGGGCGACGAGGCGCTTGTCGGCTCCGAGCCGAGCCTGCGCTTCAGCCTGTCCGGCTCGCCTGCAGCACCCGAGCGGACGCTCGACAGCGACCCGCTGGCGCAATTCCTGACCCAGCGCGCGCTGGAGCGCGAGCAGGCGCGGGTGGAGGCAATGCAGGCGGCGGTGCTGGAAAAGCAGCGCCTGCGCCGCGAGGTCCGCTACTACGCCGCCCTGCAGCAGGAGCGCGAGCGCGCCGCCGAGGAGCTTCGGCGCAAGCAGGAAGAAGAGGCGCGGGCCAAGGCCGAGGAAGAAGCACGGCTGGCAGCGGAAGCCAAGGCGCGCGAGGAAGCGGCCGCCGCGGCAAAGGCGCTGGAAGAGGCCGCCGCGCAGGCCAAGGCCAACGAGCAAGCCAGGCAGGCGGCCGACGAAGCCGCACTCAGATTGCAGGAAGCGGCAAGGCAATCGGCGCGCGAAGCTGAACAGGCTGCCGAGGCTGAAAGAGCACGGCAGGAGGCCGAGAAGAAGGCGCAGCCACCGGCGCCGGAGATCCAGCGCGCGCCGCTGCCGCCGGCTCCATCTGAAGGCTCGACGGGTTCGACCCAGAATTTCGAGCAGTCGATCCGCGATTTCCTGAACTCGTTGGACAATAAGCCCGAGTAGGCTTCGTTTTCGCGCCTATATCGATCAAAAAATCCCCGGCCATGTCGGATTGCTGCGGCTTCGTTCGTCCTTGAATCGGAACTGATTGAATAGGAGAAGACGAATGACTGCCAAAACCGACGCCACCCCGGCCAACGACCGCGAACTGGTGCTGACGCGCCTGATCGATGCGCCACGCGAGAAGGTGTTCAAGGCCTGGACCGACGCCGAACTGCTCAAGCAATGGTTCGCGCCACTGCCCTGGACGACGCCAGCCGTCGAGGTCGATGTCCGGCCGGGCGGCTCCAGCATGTTCGTCATGCGCGACCCGGACGGCAATGATTATCCGAACAAGGGCGTCTATCTCGAAGTCGTCGAGAGCGAGAAGCTGGTGTTCACCGACGCTTTCACCGAGGCCTGGCTGCCTTCGGAAAAGCCGTTTTTCACCGGCGTCCTGACCTTCGAGGACGAGGGCGGCAAGACGCGCTACACGGCCCGCGCTCGCCACTGGACGAAGGAAGACCGCGACGCCCACGAGAAGATGGGTTTTCATGAGGGCTGGGGGCAATGCGCCGACCAGCTTGAGGCGCTGGTGAAGAAGATCTGACCCGCAAGGGTACGTTGTTGCGACCCGATTTAATCGTGACGCACGGAATACCGAGGCCATCCCGAACCATCCGGGATGGCTAAAAATCTACGATAATCTGGACAGCAGAAGCATCAATTCGCTTTGGCGATGCGTGTCGGTCTTGGCGAAGATCGACTTCAGGCGATGGCGGGCTGTTTCGCGCACGATGCCCAGTGCATCGGCTGCCTCGAAGAGCGAAGCACCGCTTTCAAGCTCCTTGCAGAGTTTGACTTCCGCCGGGGTGAGGCCGAAGCCGGCGGCCAAATGGTCGAGTTTCGGTTTGCCCCGGTCTTCCGGGTCGGTGAGAAGAAGAACGGCCTGCGCCGTCGATGACATCGTTCTTACGAGACTGGGCAGGGAAGCTGCTTCAACGACGATCGGGTGCCGATCCAGCCTTGCGACATAGACCGGCAAGGCTTCCACGCTTTCGGCGTTTGAAAGCCTGCGGCTGGTCGCCGACGCGATCAGTACTTGCAGGGCATTGTTGCTGCGCGGGTGATGGGCGCACAGATAGCCTTTTCGCACGAAGAGAGCCTCGGTGTTTCGCTCCAGCAGCGCTTCCGCCTTCGCATTCATCTGGCCGACCTGCCTGTTGGGACTGATGAGGACGGCAGCCTGGCCGGTTCGGTCGAAAGCTTCCAGGCTGGAGCGGCCGCGCGAAAGGCCGAACTGGGACGATAGCTTCACCATGCGTCTCAGGTGGGGGCTCAATGCGGAGAGGGACACGGCTTCCTCCCTCGTGAAAAACCCTTCCTTTTTGGCCCTCAGGAGCGGCAGACACCATGAGGCGCCATCGACAGAGAAGCCGATCGCCGCATATCCCGGGAAACCCCATTTAAGATACAGGTCGTTATAGTCTGGAAGTTTCCTGCGCTCATCGTCAGTCGCAAGATCGTGCTCGATAATTACCTTTTGTTTCGACAGCAGCGGCCAGCCTCTCATGGCCCGGTAGTCATTTTCGTACCACTGACCGCCTACGTATTCTTCAAGTAGGCGGTTGTTCCGGGTCGACGAAGGAATCCTGATCAAATCCTGATTGAAGTCCTTCGGGTAGAACATGGCGGCTGTCGCACCCAGCGACGAGGCCAGCTCGTCCAGCGCCTCAGGCCAAAGCTCAGGCGTGGCGACGGCGGCATAACACGCGTCTATCGCCCGCTCTTGCTGCTCGGAAAACACGCTTAGCCCCCAGATTGCCCTAGGGAAGGGTGCCTGCCGGGATGATATCTGTCAATCAGGGATAGAAATGGCCAAGCGAGCGTTCGCGCATGTGCGCCTTCAATCAGCGCTTGCCGGCGAGGCCGTATCCCGAAACCGGCTTCGTCTCCGTCCGATTGTCGAAGCCGGCGATGAGCGGGCGTGCCTTGCCGATCGCGGCCTGGACGGCGGGCAGGGACAGCGACGCCTTGTGGCTGGCCTCGCTGTCCCACACCTCGGTGATCCAGATCGCATCGTCATTGGCGGGGTCGAGGGCGATGATGTAGCTCAGGCAGCCGGGCATTGCATCGCTGCTTTCCGTCAGGATGGATAGCAGTTCGTCGCGTTTTCCGGGCTGCGCGGTCATCCGGCCGATCAATCCGTACATGGCTTGTCCTCCTCGGCTTTTCGTCCGCTGCTTGGCCCATTCCAGCACATGAAGCCTGAGTGCCGACGACAAATTTGCTTCGCGTGGACGGCTTTCGTCTACTTCCGCAACAAGGGCGGCGAGTGCGATGCCGCGCTCCGTGGCGATCGTCAGCAGGTCGTCATAGAAAGGCTTTTCGAGCGAATAGCTGGTGCGGTGACCGCGTATGGTCACGGAGCGCTTCTCGACAAGACTCACTTGCCGCTGTTCCCGTCGGGGCGCTCGCGCTTGTGGCCATCAATGAAGCGTACCGCCTTTTCGGACGACTGCTTTGCCTCGGTCTTCTCGGACTTGGTGCGGCCATGCAACACGCGGTTCTGTTCAGCCGCGCGTTCCTTGTCGGCGCGCGCCTTGTGTTTGCGGGCCTGGCGAAGATTAACGATTTCCGCCATTTAAAACCCGCGGCGTTATTTCTTGCGGAAGGCGTCGAGCGAAACGACCTCGGCGCCCTTGCCGGGCGCGGAATCGGCGTCGGCGGGCTCCGTGACTTCCTTTTCCTTATCCTTCTTCTTGCCTTCGCTTTTTGCGGAAGCGGCAGGCTGAAGCCGGGCAGGGGCCTTTTTCTCGACCGGAGCGGGCTCTTCTTCGGCGATTTCGGCCAGACCGTCGGTCTTGACGTCGAATTCAAGCTCGAAATTGACGGACGGGTCATAGAAGCCGCGCACGGCGGAGAAGGGAATCTCCAGCTTTTCCGGCACGTCGGAGAAGGAGAGGCCGATCTCAAAACCGGTGTCGGTGACTTTAAGGTCCCAATACTGGAACTGCACCACGATCGTCATCTGTTCGGGATAGCGTTCGCGCAGGCGGCTCGAAATGCGAACGCCCGGCGCGCCGGTCAGGAAGGTGATGAAAAAGTGGTGGCTGCCCGGCAGACCGGTGCGCGCGACTTCCGCCAGAACCTTGCGCATGACGCCGCGCAATGCCTCCTGGGCGAGAATATCATAGCGGATGTGGTCTTCGGCCATGTGCAAATGCAGTTCCGGTGAATCGACTGCATAGCTGTAATCAAGCTTGCGGCTGTCGTAAACCGCATATAGCGCCGATCTATCTGGGCCAGCCGAAGTTGCGACTGTGGAATCTATGCTGAAACGTGTGCCGGCGCAGGCTTTTCTACCCGTGGACGATAAGCGCGCAGGAAAGTCCGCACCGCATTGGTGGCGGCACTGCGGATCTGCTCGTCGGTCGCGATTTCGCCGAACATGGCCTGCAGCTGCAGATCGGCGTTGATGAGGGCGAGAAACTGGCGGGCGGCGACATCGGGATCGTCGATCTCGAGATGGCCGGAGTAAGCCAGCCGGGCAAAGCGGGCGGCAAGGGCCGACCAGGTTTTCAGCGGGCCTTCGTCGCGCCAGCCGGCAAACAGTTCGGGATTGCGCTCGCCTTCGCTCTCGATCAGCTTGCGCAGGAATTTTCCGTCCTTGCTGCAGATGCAGTTCTGGTTCAGCCGCACGGCAAAGGCGATCAGCTCCGCTTCCAGATCCTTGGGCTGGTCGGGAAAGGTCGCCAGTGTCGCGAAAAGCCCGGCATTGGACCGGTCGGTGATGTCCTTGATGACGGCGAGCAGCAAATTTTCCTTGTCGCCGTGATGATTATAGACCGTCTGGCGCGATACGCCGGCTTCTGCCGCGATCAGGTCGATATTGGCACCCGTAAAACCCTCCCGGCAAAAAACACGTGCTGCAGCTTCCAATATGGATGTCCGCTTGGCGGAGTGGCCGCGCGCGGCGGGGAAATGGGGAAACGGGTTCTCTTTCATTGAAAAAAGAATATAGGTGTGGTTGACGAATTAGACAAGCGTGTCTAAATTTATGGACAGATACCGTCAACGCCGTTCCATGGGAGGAGTGGCGGCGTGATTGGCGGGATGAGACGGCGCCGGATCATCCGATGCCTACACTCCGAAAGCAGCAAGCAGATGACACCCAAATTCCTCCGCCTCGCGGTCGTGCTCGGACTTTTGTCAGCGATCGGCCCTTTCGCGATCGACATGTATCTTCCCGCTCTGCCCTCCATCGGCGCGGATCTGAACGCCGGCACCAGTGCGGTGCAGATGAGCCTGCTGATCTTCTTTCTCTCCATGGGCTTCGGCCAGCTCATCGTCGGCCCGATATCCGACATGGTCGGCCGCAAGCTGCCGCTCTATGGCGGCCTCGTGCTATTCATAATCGGCGGCGTCGGTTCCGCACTCGCCCCCAGCATAGAATGGCTGATCGCTTTCCGTTTCCTGCAGGGCCTCGGCGCCAGCGCCGGCATGGCGGTACCACGCGCCATCGTGCGCGATCTGTACACCGGCACCGAAGCGGCCAAGCTGATGTCGCTGCTGATGCTGGTGTTTTCGGTATCACCTATCCTGGCGCCGCTGACCGGCAGCCTCGTGATAGAAAGCCTTGGCTGGCGCGCCGTGTTCTGGACGGTGACAGGTGCCGCAGTGCTGGCAATGGTGCTTCTGGCAACCTCGCTCACGGAGACCCGGCCGGCAGAAGAGCGCGCCGGCAGTTCCTTCGGCACGGCGCTTTCGGCCTATCGGTTCCTGATGGGCGAGCGCAATTTCCTTGGGCTGACGGCGATTGCCGGTTTCGCGATATCGAGCTTCTTCGTCTATCTGTCGAGCTCGTCCTTCATCCTAATCGACCATTACGGGCTGTCGCCGTCGGTCTACAGCCTGTTCTTCTCGATCAACGCGGTCGCTTTCATCGGCATGTCGCAGCTGACGGGAATCCTGTCGGAGCGGTTCGGGCTGCGGCGTGTGGTGCGTGTCGCGGTGACCGGCTACGCTACGACCATGGTCGTTCTGCTGGCGATCATGTCGACCGGCGTCGACCGTCTCGACGTGATGGCAGCACTCCTGTTCGTCGGTTACGGCTTCGTCGGCCTGGTCATCCCGAGTACTTCGGTGCTGGCCATGGAAGAGCATGGCACGATCGCCGGCACGGCCTCGGCCCTGATGGGCACGCTTCACTTCGCCATCGGTGCAGCCGCCATGGGGGTTGCCGGCCTCTTCTTCGACGGCACGCCTTTGCCGATGGTTTTCGGTATCGCCATCTGCGCGGTGATAGCGCTCGGCCTGACCCAACTGACGCTCGGCCGTGGCCGGACGGTGGCGGAAGCGCCGGCGGAATAGTTCGGATCACATACGAGCAAAGAAAAAGGCCGGGATTGTTCCCGGCCTTTTTCATGTCGCGTAAGAGTGCCGATGTCCGTGACCATCGACTTTTGCCGCAATACGCGTCAAAGCGTTACCTATAGTCAGCGCCTACCGTCGTGACCTGGCAGCCGGGAGCAGGAAAATGCCATCGACCGAACTGCTGATCGCTTTCTTTGTGACCACGGCGATCTTCGCCTACATACCCGGTCCGGCTATGCTCTATGCCGCGGCGCAGACATTGGCACGCGGCCGATGGGCGGGCCTGATGGCTGCTTTCGGCATCCACCTTGGCGGCTACATCCATGTCATTGCGGCCGCTGCCGGGCTGTCCGTTCTCTTCCACGCCGTCCCGGTGCTTTATTTGGCGGTCAAATTCACCGGCGCCGCCTATCTGGTCTGGCTCGGCATATCGCTGTTCCGCGCCAAGTCGCAAGACGAGGCCGCTATGCCCGGCATCGAACCGAAATCCGGGCGGCGCGCCTTTATGGAGAGCATTGCCGTCGAGGTTCTCAATCCCAAGACAGCGCTCTTCTTCCTGGCGTTCCTGCCGCAGTTCATCGATGCTTCAGCCGCGTTCCCCATCTGGGTGCAGTTCATTCTTCTCGGCACGATCGTCAATGTGATGTTTTCGTCGGCTGATGTCATGTGCGTGCTTCTGGCGGGCGCGGCGATAACGCGGCTAAGGCGCTCGAGCCGTGCGCAGCGCCTCATGCAGCGCGCGGGCGGTGCATTGCTCGTCGGACTTGGCGCGCATCTCGCTCTGCAAAGGAGCTGAGGCTTTGGGCCTGCGATCGCCCGGCGAGCCGTTGCTGGTCAAAATCCAGCTTTAGCGAGCACGAAGCTTAGCCGCTCCTGAACCGGCGCCGGCGGTACGGTGATCAGTTCATAGCCGTATTCGGCATAGGTCTCGACCATCGCTTCATAGGTGCGCCGCGCCTCATCCAGATCCTGCTTGCGCTCCGCATCCTGATGGAAAATCTCCGGCCAGGGCGGGAGAACAAAAACCTTGCGGTTGTAGCGGAAGGCTTCCGCCGCCTTTTCGATATGGGCCGGCACCGGCAGTCCGGTGAGCCGGAGATAGCCGATGACGTCCGGTACGCCGCGGTCGAAGAAGACCGGGCCGGTTTCCTGCATGGCGATGGCATGGGAGCGCATTTCCCAGGACAGCATCAGTTCGGCGAAAAGGGCGGGATCGTTCCACGGTAGGCCAGGCCCGGAAATCGCCATATGGTCCTGGATGATGACGCGCCCGGCCTCGACGGAGGATCGATAACCGGCTGCGCGCAGCGCTTCGATGAGCGTCGTCTTGCCCGAGCCGGGTCCGCCGGTGAGGACGAAAAAGCGGTCGCAATCTGTCTGCATGGTCGAAACTCTCTTTTGCAAAGGGGAATGCCCGCACAGCGTGGCGATGCAAAGGGCGAGTGCATGCGACGACGAGCCGGGCAGGCGAGGGATGTTTGAAAAAGGGGGAGAAGTGGAGGCTTCTGTTGCCAGGTGCCTCCGGACCCCGCCTAGAAGTGCGAACCTCTAGGGCTTAATTTGAAGCTATCGCACTGCTTACGCAGCGAGACGTGCTTCCGCATAGTTGTCGTTTGCAACTACAAGTTTAGCCCGATAACGGTGGTACAATGCCGGGCAAAAGTACGATCTTTACACCTTCGTCGATCCTATTTCGCCCCCAGCAAAAACCGCTCCTATCTGAGCAGCGGTTTTTGGTGGAGGCGCCGGGTACCGCCCCCGGGTCCGAACGGCTTATTGCATCGCCTGTTTATCACCATAGTCAGTCAAGCTGACGGGCCGAATATAGGGAGGGATCGCGGCAAAGGGAAGGCCGCATTCGCCGGAATCCACTTACATTCAAAGTGCTTGACAGGCGCGCGCGTTAAAACCAAGCTTTTCGACGGTGAGGAAAGTGCCGGAAACGCAAGGTTGTGATTCTGCGACCTCATCGAGCGAAGTCCTGTTGTTCGACGAGGGGAATATTTCATGGCCGATTACCTTGCAGACGTGAAGAAGTATGATGCCGGCGCCGATGCCGCCGTGGTCGAAAAGATCGTGAAGCATCTGGGCATTGCGCTTCGAAACCGCGATTCGTCGCTGGTGTCGTGCACCGACCCCAAGGAACTGGACCGCGTCAAGGCGAACTGGATCGCCAAGAAGCTCGGTGTAACCGACGATGCCAAGGCAAGCGCTGCCGTGGAAAAGGTCTGCAAGGCGATGTCCGCCGACAACACCAAGAGCCGCGTGACCTTTTACTACCTCGCCGCCAAGGATCTCGGAAAGCTCGGCTCTCTTTAAGGCCGAGCTTCTTTCTTCTCCCCGTTTACGGGGAGAAGATGCCGGCAGGCAGATGAGGGGCAGCACCTAGCTGCGAAGCTCGCGATATCCCATCGAAACAGCGTTGTTTTTTCTTTCGATGCGTTTTTGCTGCATAAGCGAAAATGCCTAGTGCTTTTGCGTTCTCGCATAACCGGGCTTGCGCTATGATCGGGAAAAGTCCCGAATCGATGCGGAAGCGATGCGCCAGTATCTTGATCTCCTGAAGCATGTTCTCGAAACCGGCGTGGACCGTGGCGACCGCACCGGCACCGGCACGCGTTCGGTGTTCGGCTACCAGATGCGTTTCGACCTGGCGAAGGGCTTTCCCGTCACCACGACGAAAAAGCTGCATCTGAAGTCGATCATCCACGAGCTTCTGTGGTTCCTGGCCGGCGACACGAACACCAAGTATCTGACCGATAACGGCGTTTCGATCTGGGACGAATGGGCCGACGAGAACGGCGATCTTGGTCCGGTCTATGGCGCGCAGTGGCGGTCATGGCCGGCGCCGAATGGCGAACATATCGACCAGATCGCCAATCTCTTGACCCAGATACGCAAGAATCCCAATTCACGCCGGTTGATCGTTTCGGCCTGGAACCCGGCCGAGGTGGACGCCATGGCGCTGCCGCCGTGCCACTGCCTGTTTCAGTTCTATGTCTCGGAGGGCAAGCTTTCCTGCCAGCTCTACCAGCGCTCGGCCGACATCTTTCTCGGTGTGCCGTTCAACATAGCCTCCTACGCACTGCTGACGCTGATGGTGGCGCAGGTGACCGGGCTGAAGCCCGGCGACTTTGTCCACACGCTGGGTGACGCGCATCTCTATTCCAACCATTTCGAGCAGGCGCGCGAGCAGTTGGCACGCACGCCCAAGGCGCTGCCGACGATGTGGATCAACCCGGACGTGACCGACCTGTTTGCCTTCCGCTTCGAGGATTTCCGGCTTGAGAATTACGTCGCCGACGCGAGCATTCGCGCGCCGATCGCGGTTTGAGCCGAGGGGCTTCGGGTCATTGTTTCTTTGACAGGAAGGCCGTCACCATCTCGATGGTGGCGTCCGGGTTTTCTTCCATGATCCAGTGTCCCGAGTTCGGGATAATGCCCTCCGTTACGTCGCTCGCGGCGAAACGCATTATCGTCGCCATCATCGGGCCGAAGGATTTCTCGCCGCCGATCGCCAGCACGGGCATGCTCAGCTTGCCGCCCTTTTCAAGAAACGCCTTGTCGTCGATGGCGTCCTGATCGAAGGCAGCGAATTGCGAGAAGCCGGCATGCATCGCGCCCGGCAGCGCGTAAAGTTCGGCATAGTGAACGCGCGACGCTTCATCGAATTTGGCAGGGTCGGCGGAAAATTCGTTCCAGAACCGGTCGAGATAGATGCGCTCGCGCCCGGCAACCAGCCGTTCCATGTCCGGGCCGCCGAAGCGGAAATGCCAAAGGAGCGGATTTTTGAGAACTTCCTCCCACGGGCCGATGCCGGGCAGGGGCGCGTCGATCAGCACGAACCGCGTCACCCGCTGCGGGTTCTCGGCGGCGAAGGCGTAACCGACCATGTTGCCGATGTCGTGCGTGACCACGTCGGCCTTGTCGATGTGCAGGGCGTCGAGCACGCCGGCGACGTCGGTGCCTTGCGTCTTCTTGTCATATCCTCCGGCAGGCTTGGACGACAGGCCGAGCCCTCTCAGGTCGGGCACGACCACCGTGTGATCGCGCGCCAGAACGGCAGCCAGCGGAGCCCACATGTCGCCGGTCTCGCCGTAGCCATGCAGCAGCACGACCGCAGGGCCGCTTCCGCCGACACGGACATGAATGGTCGCGCCGTTCGTTGCGATCTCCTCGATCTTGAAGTTGGCCGGGAAGGGCTGGATCTCGGCCTTGGCCGAACAGGCTAAAGTCAGCAAAACAGAAATTGCAAAAAGGACACGAAACATTGCCGTCACTCCTTAAAGAACTGAGGTGATTTTCGACGAGTGAGAACGCCAAGAATTCAAGGAATTTCTGCTGATCTTCCGTCGCGCGGTGGATTGAATGAGCCGCGCGGAAATATCAGAGTAATGCAAGCGGAATTGGCCTGCAACAGGAGGTAAATCACCTAAAGCTGATAGTTAAATCACGTTGAAGGCGCCGTCGGTTGTCAATAATTCCGCCGGAAATACTTTCGACTGCACTTTGGGAAGGCCAAGGACGCGGCGTCGAACCGGGTGTGCATGGCGATCTGGAACAGCTTGACGGACATGGACGAACATGGAATAAAAATTTCAATGATGATCATGAATGGTCTTTACGTTCCGCTCTTGAGCGTAAGCCGCCGCCAGGGAGAAGCATAGGGCGCGACCATCCCGATCATTGACCGCGTGATGCCATGTGAGGAACCATGCGGCTCTTTCCATTTCCTACGGCCCGGATGATCCGGGCCGCACTTCAAGATGAGGCGTTATCATGACAGTTCGCTTTGGCCTGCTCGGTGCGGGCCGTATCGGCAAGGTTCACGCCAAGGCCGTGGCTTCCAACCCGCAGGCGCAGCTGGTTGCCGTTGCCGACGCTTTTGAAAAGGCGGCGAAGGAACTCGCCGGCGCTTATGGCTGCGCCATCCGTACGATCGACGAGATCGAGAAAGCCGACGATATCGACGCCGTCATCATCTGCACGCCGACGGACACCCATGCCGACCTGATCGAGCGCTTCGCCAAGGCCGGCAAGGCGATCTTCTGCGAAAAGCCGATCGACCTCGACGTCAAGCGCGTGGAAAAATGCCTGGCCGTGGTCGAAAAGACTGGCGCTACCCTGATGGTCGGCTTCAACCGCCGCTTCGATCCGCATTTCGCCGCCGTGCGCAAGGCGATCGACGACGGCGCAATCGGCGATGTCGAGATGGTGACGATCACCTCGCGCGATCCCGGCGCGCCGCCGGTCGATTACATCAAGCGCTCCGGCGGTATTTTTCGCGACATGACTATTCATGATTTCGACATGGCGCGTTTTCTGCTCGGTGAGGAGCCTGTTTCGGTCAGCGCCCATGCCTCGGTGCTGGTCGACAAGAAGATTGGCGAGGCCGGCGATTTCGACAGCGTCAGCGTCATCCTCGAAACCGCCTCTGGCAAGCAAGCCGTCATCTCCAATTCGCGCCGCGCAACCTATGGCTACGACCAGCGCATCGAAGTGCATGGCTCGAAGGGCATGGTGGCGGCGGAAAACCAGCGGCCCGTTTCCATCGAGATCGCCAATGGCAAGGGCTATACGCGCCCGCCGCTGCATGACTTCTTCATGACCCGCTACACCGAAGCCTATGCCAATGAGATCACCGCCTTCATCGAGGCGATGAGCAAGGGCAAGAAGGCTTCGCCCAGCGGCCGCGACGGGTTGATCGCACTGTCGCTGGCCGATGCGGCGCTGAAATCGGCCAAGGAAGGCAAGATGATCCGCCTGAAAAGCAAGGATTGAAGGGAACCGTGATGTCCGACCTGACAATGCGTAATGCCGGCACGAACGCCCTGATCACCGGCGGCGCGCAGGGCGTCGGGCTGGCGGTGGCGCGGCAACTGGTGGAGGAGGGCTGCAAGGCGCTCGTGCTGCTTGGCCGCTCCGAAGACAAGGGCAGGGTGGCAGTTGCCGAACTTGAAAAGCGCGGCGCGGAAGCGATCTTCGTCAGCGCCGATCTTGCCGATCCGGCTGCCTGCCTGGCCGCCGTCGAGACCGGCGTGAAGCGGTTCGGCAGCCTCAACGCGCTGGTCAATGCGGCCGCCTCGGCGGCGCGCGGTTCGCTGGTCGAAACCACGCCGGCAATGTTCGACGAGATGTTCGCCATCAATGTGCGCGGCCCTTTCTTCCTGATGCAGGGTTTGGTCAAACATCTTCTCGAAACCAGCCAGCCCGGCTCGATGGTCAATGTCTTGTCAGTGAATGTGCATGGCGGCCAGTCGTTCCTGTCGTCTTACTCCGCCAGCAAGGGCGCGCTGGCGACGCTGACCAAGAACGTCGCCAACGCCTATCGCCGCAACCGCATCCGCTGCAACGCGGTGATGCCGGGCTGGATGGACACGCCGGGCGAGGCGATGACGCAGGCGAAGTTTCACGATGCGGCGCCGGACTGGCTGGCGAAAGCCGAGGCTGCCGCGCCAATGGGCCAGCTCGTCAAGACGCATGAGATGGCCGGCCTGATCACCTATATGCTGTCGCCTCAATCCGGCGTCATGACCGGCGCTTTGGTCGACTACGACCAGAATGTGCCGGGTATTATCGGCGAGTAATCATCGTGCGTGACAAATCCCGCGGCTTCGGTTAAATAGCGCGCATGATCCACCTGGCCGCCTCGTTTTGGTACTTTAGCTACTGCAGCTCGCTGGCGGCGGGAGGATTGCGCTCGATCTAAGATTGCAGCATCAAAATCCGAACAGCCGCCAGACCTGGCGGCTTTTTTGTTTTTGCCGGCAGGTCTCCTAAAATCAGGAGCAGAAAGCCGTGTTGACCACCACAGACGACCTCCGGGTCAAGGAAATCAAGGAACTGAGCACACCAGACGAGGTGATGCAGGAGATACCGCGCACGTTGACGGCGACGAAGACCGTCACCGCGTCGCGCAATGCCATCCATGCCGCGCTGACGGGCACTGACGATAGGCTCGTCGTGGTCGTCGGTCCGTGCTCGATCCACGACCCGGTTGCTGCGGTCGATTATGCCAGTCGCCTAGTGGCGCTGCGCGAGGAATTGTCAGACCGGCTCGAGATCGTGATGCGGGTCTATTTCGAGAAGCCGCGCACGACGGTCGGCTGGAAGGGTCTGATCAACGATCCCGATCTCGACGGCAGTTTTCAGATCGACAAGGGGCTGAGGCTGGCGCGCAACGTGTTGGCCGCCGTTAATAATCTCGGCCTTCCGGCAGCCACCGAATTCCTCGACATGACGACGCCGCAATATATCGCCGACCTCGTCTCCTGGGGCGCGATCGGCGCGCGCACGACCGAAAGCCAGATACATCGCGAGCTGGCGTCCGGACTTTCCTGCCCCGTCGGCTTCAAGAACGGCACCGACGGCAATCTGCGGATCGCCGCCGAAGCCGTCAAATCGGCAGCCCAGCCGCATCATTTCATGGCGGTGACCAAGGGCGGGCGCAGTGCCATTGCCGCGACCACCGGCAATGAGGACTGCCATGTCATCCTGCGCGGCGGGCTTGCACCCAACTATGATGCGGCCAGCGTCGAGGCTGCCAGCGTGGAACTCTCGCGCATCGGCGTTGCGCCGAAGCTGATGATCGATGTCAGCCACGCCAACAGCGGCAAGAAGCCGGAAAACCAGCCGAAGGTCGCAGCCGACGTGGCGGCCCAGGTCGCCGCCGGCGACGATCGCATCATCGGGCTGATGATCGAGAGCAATCTGGTCGCTGGCCGCCAGGATGTGGTCGAGGGCAAGCCGCTTGTCTATGGGCAGAGCATCACCGACGGCTGCATCGACTGGGAAACGACGGAAACGGTTCTGCGTGGTCTGGCTGACGCCGTCGAGCAGCGCCGGCAGGTGCGGGGCGATATGATAGCCATGCGTTCGGGAGCAGCGTGATCGGGGTTTAATATTCTCCTTCAAGCACACGCGAGAGATTCCCCCTCTCCGTCGCGCTTCGCGCGCCACCTCTCCCCCGCTTTGCGGGGGCGAGGAACCCAGGTTCTGCTATGCGTCGACCTAGGAAGTGTCGCGACATCGGCGGGTAGCGGTTCCTCGCCCCGCTTGCGGGGAGAGGTGGCTCGGCGAAGCCGAGACGGAGAGGGGCTCTAACTACCGCACCGCCACCCATCGACCTTCCTCGAAGGATCGCGCCATGGCATGCACGGTGCGCTCGATCTCCAGCCCCTCGTCAAACTCGATGATATTGGCCGGCCTGCCGCCAATGCGAGCAATAAGCTCGTGGCATTCGATGATCTTGAGATCGTTGAAGCCCAGCCCATGACCGGGGGCGGGCACGAAGCGGTCGTAGGGTGAGTGAACGGGTGCGGCGAGGATGGTGCGGTAGCCTTGTTCAGTCGGACGATCCGAGGTCACATAAAGCTGGAATTCGTTGAAGCGCTCCTGGTCGAACAGGATCGAACCTTTTGAGCCGAAAATCTGCACGGCGATGCGGCCCTTGCGGCCCCAGGCCGAACGGTTGACCAGCAAGGTGCCAGATACGCCGTTTTCGAGATGCATCAAGGCACTGGCTATGTCGTAGGTCTCGACCGCGCGACTTCCACCACCTTCGACGCGCCGCTCGGCATAGGGTTTTGCCATGTCGCACATGACTCGGCTGACGCGCCCGAACAGGGTCTGGACCAGCGACAGCGGATGGACGGCGAAATCGTCGAGCGCGCCATAGCCGGAGGTCGCGGCGTGCTTCCAGCCGAAGGCCGTGTCGGCGTCGGCCATGAAATCCTCGTCCATTTCGATACGCAGATGGTTGACCGCGCCGATGGTGTTTTCGGAGAGCAGCGTGCGGATCTGGCGTATCGCTGGGCTCTGGATGTAGTTGTAGCCGAGCACTGCAACCTTGCCGGATTTGCGCGCGGCGGCAAGCATCGCTTCGGCTTCCGCGAAGGATGGCGCCATCGGCTTTTCGCACCACAGGTGCTTGCCGGCTTCAAGTGCGGCGATCGCCATTTCCGGGTGGAATTGGTTGGGCGTGGCCAGTGAAACGACCTCCACCTCAGGGTCCGCGATGACGGCACGCCAGTCGCCCGAGCCTTTTTCGAAGCCGAACTCATCGGCGCGGCGCGTGGCAAGTTCGGCATTGGCCTCGCCGAGATGGACGAGCCGCACGGGTGCGACATCGCCGAACACCGTGCGCACCGAGTTCCAGGCGATCGCGTGGCATTTGCCCATGAAGCCCGTTCCGATAAGACCGACGCCTGTCATGATCGCGCTTTCCTCCCTTTGTGTGCTTGTGGCGTATGGATTAATCTAAATTTTCCCGCAGTGGAATGGATGATCCATTTTTTATGACTTTCTTCGCCGGCTCCATTATGCTCTTGCGAGAGGGACGGGGACCAAGCAGTGTGAAACGCATGAACATCGAACCAGACCTGCCGCGCGACTATGAAACACTGAGGGCAAAAATCCTCGACCAGAGGCAATCGCTGCCCAAGCGCATCGCGCAGGTCGCCGCCTATTCGCTCGACAATCCCGACGAGATCGCTTTCGGTACGGCGGCCAGCATCGCCGCTTCCGCAGGCGTGCAGCCCTCGACGCTGATCCGCTTTTCCCAGCATCTCGGCTTCGACGGTTTCACCAGCCTTCAATCGGTGTTTCGCGAGCGGCTGCGCGAGCGTACGACCTCTTATGAAGACCGGCTGACGACGCTGCGCGGCTCGGCGCCAGAAGGGGGCAGGAACCGGGCGATTTTCGATGGGTTTGTTGCTGCGGCGAGCAATTCGCTGGATCAAATATCGCGCTCCATCGACGATGGCGTGCTTGAGCGGGCTGTGACCATTCTTGCGAGGGCCGAGACGATCTACCTGCTCGCCCGGCGTCGCTCCTATCCGATCGCCAGCTATATGGCTTACGCCTTCGGCAAGCTGAAAATCCGCAGCCAGCTGATCGAATCGGCTGCCGGGCTCGATCCCGAGATCATATCCTTTGCCGGCCCGAAGGATGCCGTTCTGGCGGTCAGCTTCTCGCCCTACGCGTCTGCGACCGTAGATCAGGCCAGGCTGCTTTTCGAGCAGGGTGTGCCGGTGGTGGCCATCACCGACAGCGCGTTCTCGCCGCTGGCGCAGTCGGCTGCTGAGTGGTTCGAGGTCGCCGAATCGGATTGCGCCGGCTTCCGCTCCATGTCGGCGACAATGGCGCTGGCCATGACGCTGACGGTGGCGGTGGCCGAAAAGCGCCGTGACTGATGGAATACGGTCATTCCACGGGAAGAATATACATTCCATATTGACTAGAGTGTGGAATTAATATTTCGTATTTTTATCAGCGGCTGTTGACCAGAATGCGCTGAACAAGCAATCCCTGGATCGCCATGCGTCGCGCTTGCGTGCGCAAAGGTCGATCTGACATTTTTGAATGAGCATCGAAATGGTCCGAAAGCCGGATTTCGGTTTTCGGTTCGATGCTCCGGTTTCGGGAGGAAGCCATGGCAGGGTCTCGTGGCGCCGAAAAAGTGCTGCTCGACGTCATCACCATCGGCCGCGCATCGGTCGATCTCTATGGCCAGCAGATCGGTTCGCGGCTGGAGGATATCGCCTCCTTCGCCAAATCGGTGGGCGGCTGCCCGACCAACATCGCCGTCGGCACGGCGCGGCTGGGCCTGAAATCGGCGCTGGTCACCCGCGTCGGCGACGAGCAGATGGGCCGCTTCATTCGCGAACAGTTGCAGCGCGAGGGCGTTGCCATAGACGGCATCGCCACCGATCCCGAGCGGCTGACTGCGCTGGTGCTGCTGGCGGTGGAGGAAGAGGGCGTTTCGCCGATGATCTTCTATCGCTCCGACTGCGCCGACATGGCGCTTTCGGAAGGCGATATCGACGAAGCTTTCATCGCTTCGGCAAGCGCCATCGTGGTCACCGGCACGCATTTTTCGCGCGAAAACAGCGCCGCCGCGCAGCGTAAGGCAATCCGCATCGCCAAGCAGAATGGCGGCAAGGTCGCGTTCGACATTGACTATCGCCCCAACCTCTGGGGCCTTGCCGGCCATGCCGAGGGCTTTGGGCGCTACGTGAAATCCGACCGCGTCTCGGCGCAGTTGAAGGCCGTGCTGCCGGATTGCGACCTGATCGTCGGTACCGAGGAAGAGATCATGATCGCATCGGGCGCGGACGATGTGCTCGGCGCGCTGAGGGCGACCCGTGCGGTCTCAAGCGCCACGATCGTGCTCAAGCGCGGCGCGATGGGCTGCATCGTCTATGATGGCGAGATCAGCGACGATCTTGAAGACGGCATCGTCGGCAAGGGTTTCCCCATCGAGGTCTACAATGTGCTCGGCGCAGGCGATGCCTTCCTGTCGGGCCTGCTGCGCGGCTGGCTCGGTGGAGAGGATTGGCAGACCACTGCCACCTGGGCCAATGCCTGCGGCGCATTCGCCGTCTCGCGCCTGCTCTGCGCGCCGGAATATCCGACGTGGGAAGAGCTGCAGTTCTTCCTGAAGAACGGCAGCAAGCAGCATGCACTCCGCAAGGACGAGGCGATCAACCACATCCATTGGGCAACCAACCGCCGGCGCGAAATCCCGTCGCTGATGGCGTTGGCGATCGACCATCGCTCGCAACTCGAGGATGTTGCGGCAAGGCTCGGCGTCGATGCGGCGCGGATCGGCGATTTCAAGGTGCTGGCGGTGAAGGCTGCAGCGCGAGTTGCGAACGGCCGCGAAGGCTACGGCATGCTGCTGGACGAAAAGCATGGCCGCGACGCCATGTTCGAATTCGCCCGCCATCCGTTTGCATGGCTGGGGCGGCCGGTCGAGCTTCCGGGTTCGCGGCCGCTGCGTTTCGAGTTCTCGCAGGACATCGGCTCGCAGCTTGTCGATTGGCCGGTCGACCACTGCATCAAATGCCTGAGCTTTTACCACCCCGACGATCCGGCTGCCCTGAAGGAAGAACAGCAGCAGAAGCTGCGCGCACTGTTCGAGGCATCGCGGCGGGTGGGGCGCGAGTTGCTGGTCGAGATCATCGCCGGCAAGCATGGCAAGCTCGATGACGAGACGATCCCGCGCGCCTTGCAGGAGCTTTACGATCTCGGCATCAAACCGGACTGGTGGAAGCTGGAGCCGCAGGCCTCGGCGGAGGCGTGGCGCAAAGTCGAGGCGGTGATTTCGAAGAACGATCCGTGGTGCCGCGGCGTCGTGCTGCTCGGCCTGGAAGCGCCGCAAGCCGAACTGGAGGCCGCTTTCGCCGCGACCGCCGATGCGCCGGTGGTGAAAGGCTTTGCCGTCGGCCGCACCATATTCGTGGACGCCGCCGAAAAGTGGCTGGCCGGGAAAATCTCGGACGAGGAGGCGATCGCCGACATGGCGTCGCGTTTCGAAAAGCTCACCGAAGCGTGGCTTGCCGCGCGCGGACGCAAGGCGGCATAAAGGGCTGGGAGGAATAAGCGATGACAAAGACAATCCGCCTGACCATGGCGCAGGCGCTGACGCGCTTTCTCGCCCGCCAGATGACCGAGATTGACGGCGAGAAACTGCCGTTGTTCGGCGGTGTCTGGGCGATCTTCGGGCATGGCAATGTCGCCGGCATGGGCGAGGCGCTCTACCAGGTCCGCGAGGACCTGCCGACTTTCCGCGCCCATAACGAGCAGGCGATGGCCCATGCGGCGATTGCCTATGGCAAGGCGCATTTCCGCCGCCGCATCATGGCGGTGACCTCCTCGATCGGCCCCGGTGCCACCAATCTGGTCACGGCCTGCGCGCTGGCCCATGTCAACCGGCTGCCGCTGCTGCTTTTGCCGGGCGATGTCTTCGCTAACCGCATTCCCGACCCGGTTTTGCAGCAGGTGGAGAGTTTTGGTGACGGCACCGTTTCGGCCAATGACTGTTTCCGCCCGGTATCGCGCTATTTCGACCGCATCACGCGGCCCGAGCAGATCATCCCGGCTTTGGCGCGGGCCATGCAAGTGCTCACCGATCCGGCCGAATGCGGGCCTGTGACACTTTCGCTATGCCAGGATGTGCAGGCCGAGGCTTACGATTATCCCGAGAGCTTCTTCGAGGAGCGGCTGTGGACGCAGCGCCGGCCACGCCCGGACCGCACCGAACTGGCGGCGGCGGTGGCAGCACTTAAGGACGCGAAGAAGCCGCTGATCATCGCAGGCGGTGGCGTGCTCTATTCGCAGGCATCCGGCGATCTCGCCCGGCTGGTCGAGGCGACCGGCATTCCGGTCTGCGAGACGCAAGGCGGCAAATCCTCGCTGCCGGACGATCATCCGCTCAACATGGCCGCGGTCGGTGTCACCGGCACTTCGGCTGCCAACCGGCTGGCGGAGGAGGCCGATGTGATCCTGGCGGTCGGCACGCGTTTGCAGGATTTCACCACCGGCTCCTGGGCGCTGTTCCGGAATTCGGAAAAGACTTTTGTCGGGTTGAATGTGCAGGCGTTCGATGCGGGAAAACATCGCGCGCTGCCGCTGGTGGCGGATGCTGCGGAAGGGTTGGCGGAACTGGGCGCAGGGCTGAAGGGCTACAAAGCGCCGGCAGCGTGGACGCAAAACGCCAAGGCGGGCAAGGCCGAATGGCAGGCGGCGGCTGCCAAGGTCACCGCTTCGACCAATGCCGCGCTGCCTTCGGATGCGCAGGTGATCGGCGCGGTGCAGCGGGCGATGGGTTCGGGCGTCACGGTGCTTCATGCGGCGGGCGGGCTGCCCGGCGAATTGCACAAGCTGTGGCAAGCCGGCGCGCCGGGTTCCTACCATGCCGAATACGGCTATTCCTGCATGGGTTACGAGATTGCCGGCGGGCTCGGCGTCAAGATGGCGAAGCCCGACGAGGAAGTCGTCGTCATGGTCGGCGACGGCTCCTACCTGATGCTGAATTCGGAGATCGCCACTTCGGTGATGCTCGGCCTGCGGCTGACCATCGTGCTGCTCGACAATCGCGGCTATGGCTGCATCAACCGGCTGCAGATGGGCACCGGCGGGGCCAACTTCAACAATCTGCTGAAGGACTCGCGCCACCAGACCTTGCCCGATATCGACTTCGCCGCCCATGCCGCAAGCCTCGGCGCGATCTCGGAAAAGGTGTCGTCGGTGGCGGAGCTGGAGACGGCGTTGGGTCGCGCCAAGCAGAACCCGCGCACGACCGTGGTGGTCATTGATACCGATCCGCTGATTTCGACCGACGCCGGCGGGCATTGGTGGGATGTGGCGGTGCCGGAGGTGAGCGCGCGTAAGGAAGTTGTCGCTGCGCGGAAGGCTTATGAAGAGGCGGTGAAATTGCAGCGGGTAGGGGATTGAGGTCGGCGCTGCCCCTCATCCGCCTGCCGGCACCTTCTCCCCGTATAGGGACGGGGAGAAGGAGGAAGCTCCAACGCTGGCGCCTCCCTCTCCCCGTTCACGGGGAGAGGGTAAGGGTGAGGGGCAGCGCCAACCTCCCAAATTACAACAGAACGATCCCAACGATCTGAAACCGGAGCAACGACTTGAAAGCCAAACTGGGCATGTCACCCATCGCGTGGTGGAACGACGATCTTGTGGAACTGAGCGATGATGTCTCGCTGGAGGAATGTCTTCGCCAGTCGCGCTCGGCGGGTTTCACCGGCATGGAGAAGGGCCGGCGTTTTCCCGACGATCCGGAGGTCATGCTGCCGATCCTGAAGGCTGCGGACGTCACCCTTTGCGGCGGCTGGTTTTCGGGCACGCTGGTCGATGAGGACCTGTCGGCCAACAAGCGCCGCATCCAGCCGATGATCGACCTGTTCAAGGCCGTCAACGCGCCCTGCATCGTCTATGGCGAGGTCGGCCGCTCGATCCAGGGCGACCGCTCGAAGCCGCTGGCGACGAAGGCGGTGCTCTCCGACGACGAGATGAAGGTATACGCGCGTAAGGTCACCGAATTCGGCGAATGGTGCGCCGGGCAGGGCATGCCGCTTTCCTATCATCATCATATGGCTGCCGTCGTGCAGTTCGAGCACGAGCTGGATGCCTTCATGAACCATTCCGGCGAGGGCATTCCGCTGCTGCTCGATGCCGGTCACCTCGCTTTCGCTGGCGGTGACGTGTTGCGCGCCATCGACAATCACCACAAGCGCATCAGCCATGTGCACGTGAAGGATATCCGCCGTGGCGTGATCGACGGCCTGGACCGGAAGAGGCAGTCGTTCCTCGACGCGGTGGCGCTGGGCGCCTTCACGGTGCCGGGAGACGGCTCGCTGGATTTCGCCGCTATCGTGCAGCGCTTCGCGGATCATGGCTATGAAGGCTGGTTCGTGGTCGAGGCCGAGCAGGACCCGAAGAAGAACCCGCCGCTGAAAATGGCTCAGGTCGGCCACAAGGAATTGATGCGGGTGATGAATGCTGCCGGCTACACTGTCGAGACGCAGGGCTTCCCCAATGTCTGATCGTGCTGGCACATCCCTGCCGGACTGTGCCAAGCTTGGGCGCAAGAGCTGACCTGATTTCCGATTGGAGCCGTTTCATTTGACCAAGGATAACGAACATCCCTTCTTCCACCCGCTGTGGCGGCGTATCGCGCTGGTTGCATTCTGCCTTGTCTGGGCGGGCATCGAGTTCGCGATGGATTCGCCGACATGGGGAATGATCATGCTGGGATTTTCCGCCTACGCTGCGTGGCAGTATCTCTTCAGCTATGCGCCGCCGCCTGTGGATGCCGACAAGAAGGATTAAAGCCATGTCGAAGCTTTTGGTGAAGGCCAAGGATGGCGGCGGCCGCGTCGCCCATGTGACGCCGCAAAGTGCCGGCTGGGGTTACGTCGGTTTCGACCTGCATCGCCTGACGCCCGGCGAGACGGTGGCGGAGAGCAGTGGTTCGCGCGAGGTCTGCCTCGTTTTCGTTTCGGGCAAGGGCAGGGTCCATGCCGGCGGGCAGGATCTCGGCGTTCTCGGCGAGCGCATGTCGCCCTTCGAGGGCAAGCCATGGTCGGTCTATGTGCCGCAGGACACCGAATGGTCGGTGGAAGCCGGCACCGATCTGGAACTCGCCGTCTGTTCCGCACCCGGCCTCGGCGGCGGGCTGCCGGTGCGGGTGATCGCGCCGAAGGATCTTCACGAGGAATTGCGCGGCAAGGGCACTAACACGCGCTACGTTACCAACATATTGCCGGAAGGCGAGCCGGCGGATTCGCTGCTGGTGGTCGAAGTGATCACACCCGGCGGCCACACATCGAGCTACCCGCCGCACAAGCACGACCAGGACAATCTGCCTGCTGAGTCCTACTTGGAAGAAACCTATTACCACCGCCTCAACCCGCCCCAGGGTTTTGCTTTCCAGCGCGTCTACACCGACGACCGTTCGCTGGATGAGACGATGGCGGTGGAAGACGGCGACGTGGTGATGGTGCCCAAGGGGTATCATCCCTGCGCTGCCTGCCATGGTTACGATCTCTGGTATCTCAACGTCATGGCTGGGCCGAAGCGGACGTGGAAGTTCCACAATGCCACCGAGCATGAGTGGCTGCTGAAGGCTTGAGGCTGCTTGCCGACTCTGCCCTGACAGTCATCTGCTGGCTTTTCCTACTTCGACGACGGTGCCGCCCCTCATCCGCCTGCCGCCACCTTCTCCCCGTATAGTACGGGGAGAAGGTGGCTGGCCGCGACGCTGACGCCTCCCTCTCCCCGCCCTTACGGGGAGAGGGTACGGGTAAGGGGCAATTCCGGCCATCGAATTTGCTTTGATCACACCTCCCCAGGCAGGTTAGATGCCCATGCCTGACTGACTCGGCAAAACCATGCCGATCAGCGCAACGCCGGGGGATTTTTCATGCTTCGCCACGTCCTGCTCGCCAGCCTCGTCACCGTGTCGGCGCCGGCGCTGGCCAATGACTCTGTGGCCGAACTCGGCACCGGCGGGCTGATTCTGTCGCGCACCGACGCGATCGCCATGGAAAGCGAAGACCTGTTCATCTCGCAGGAGAAGGTCACGGTCGACTACGTGTTCCGCAACCAGACGGACAAGGATGTCGACACCATCGTCGCCTTTCCGATGCCGGATATTGCCGGCAGCCCTTATGAGATGCCGGCGATACCCAAAAACGATGTCGACAATTTCCTCGGCTTCGAGGTTTCGGCCGACGGCCAGGCGATCAAGCCGGAACTGGAGCACAAGGCGGTCGCCGTCGGCATCGATGTATCCGACGAGTTGAAGGCGCAGAACGTACCGTTCTATCCGTTCGGCGATACCGCGGTGAAGGCGCTGGAGGCGCTGCCGCAGGATGTCGCCGACGACTGGCTTGATCGCGGCATCATCGTCATCGACGAGTTTGATGATGGCTCGGGCATGAAGAGCGTGCGCACGCCCTATTGGCAGTTGCGCTCGACCTATTGGTGGCGTGCGAAATTTCCGGCGGGAAAGACGGTGAAGGTCGCCCACAGCTATCAGCCCAGTGTTGGCGCCTCGGTGGGGCTGAACTTCTTCAATGACGGAAAATTCCAGGGCGACGGCTATGCCGACTACAAGCAGCGCTATTGCATGGATGCCGCTTTCGAACGCGCCGTTGCCAAATCGGCGAAGGAAAATGCCGACGGCTATCCCTCGCTCAGCGAGAGCCGCATCGCCTATGTGCTGACCACGGGCGGCAACTGGGCCACCGGCACTATCGGTAAGTTCGCGCTGACCATCGACAAGGGCGATCCGAAGAACATCATCTCCTTTTGTGGCAACGGTGTCGAAAAGGTCGGGCCGACGACCTTCCGCATGACGGCGAACGATTTTTATCCCGAGCGCGATCTCAACATATTGATCCTCACTCCAAGCCAGAGCGGGAGCGGTAACTGATGCATATCGCGATCTATGTCGCCATCGCCGAAAACGGCGTGATCGGCCGCGAGGGCGGGTTGCCGTGGCGGCTTTCGAACGACCTCAAGCGCTTCAAGGCCGGGACGATGGGCAAGCCGATCGTCATGGGCCGCAAGACTTGGGAGAGTTTTCCCAAGCGTCCGCTGCCGGGGCGGCTGAACATCGTGGTGACCCGCGACCGGAGTTTTTCCGTCGAAGGCGCCGAGATCGTCGGCTCGCTGGAGGATGCGATCACGCTTGCCACCGTGCGCGGCCGCTGCATGGATGGCGCGGACGAAATCTGCATCATCGGCGGCGGCGAGATCTACCGGCAGGCCTTGCCGATGGCGGACCGGCTACATGTGACGCATGTGCTGGGCGAAATCGACGGCGACACTCGTTTTCCGGCGATCGACCCTCGGATTTGGCGTATTGTCCGCGCGGAGGAGCTGCCAGCCGGCGAAAAGGACAGCCATGCGACACGCTATACGGTTTACGAACGCCGTGCGGACGTGCATTGAAGGCGTGCTTGGGGAACGTGTCGCATCTGAAAAGGTGCGGCGCAGACGGCGGTTGCGTTGAAAGCGCGTGATGGCGTCCCTATAGAAGGAAGATAAGGAATTTGGGCCTGTCGCAGCAGGCGCGGAAGTTTTTGAAGCGAAAGGACATTCATGCCCTGGAACAATCAGAGTGGAGGAGGCGGCGGCGGTGGCCCATGGGGCGGCGGCGGCGGCAATAGCGGCGGACCATGGGGGCAGGGCCCTCGTCCGAGCGGACCGCAGGGTTCTCCCCCGGATCTCGAGGATATCATCCGCCGCGGCCAGGACAGGCTGAAGAACGTTCTTCCCGGCGGCGGCGCCGGCAACCCGGCCCTTTTCGGCCTCATCGCCATAGCACTTCTGGTGTTCTGGGCCTTCCAGGCCGTCTACACCGTGCAGCCGGACGAAGTGGCTGTCGAACTGCGCTTCGGCAAGCCGAAGGACCAGCTCTCGGAGCCGGGCCTGCATTTCCATTGGTGGCCGATCGAAACGGTCGAGAAGGCCAACACGGCTGAAAAGCTGATCAATATCGGCGGCGGTTCGGACCGCGCCAGCTCGGGCCTGATGCTGTCGGGCGACCAGAACATCGTCAACGTGCAGTTCTCGGTGGCCTATCAGGTCAACAATCCGCGCGATTATCTTTTCAACGTGTCCAACCCGGACGACATGCTGCGGCAGGTCGCCGAAAGCGCAATGCGTGAGGCCGTGGGCCGCCGCCCGGCGCAGGACATTTTCCGCGACGATCGTCAGGGCATTGCGGATGCCGTGCGCGGCATCATCCAGACCTCGCTCGAGGAATATGGCTCGGGCCTCGCGGTCAACGCCATCTCGATCGAGGACGCTTCGCCGCCGCGCGAAGTGGCGGATGCGTTCAGTGAGGTGCAGCGCGCCGAGCAGGACGAGGACCGTTTCGTCGAGGAATCCAACCAGTACTCCAACCAGAAGCTCGGTCAGGCTCGCGGTGAGGCGGCTCAGGTTCGCGAAGAAGCGGCTGGTTACAAGAACCGTGTCGTGCAGGAAGCCGAAGGTGAGGCGCAGCGCTTCATCTCCGTCTACGACGAATATGCCAAGGCACCCGATGTGACGCGCCAGCGCCTGTTCATCGAAACGATGGAAAAGGTGCTCAAGGGCTCCAACAAGGTCATCGTCGAACAAGGTAGCGGCCAGGGCGTCGTGCCCTATCTGCCGTTGCCTGAACTCCAGAAGCGCGCACCTGCCGCTCCCGCCGAAGGAGGCAACTGATGAGCAACCGACTTCCAATCATCGGCCTCATCGCCGTCGTCCTTCTCTTCATCCTCTATTCGTCGGTGTTCGTGGTGAACGCCAAGCAGCAGGCGATCATCCTGCGCTTTGGTGAAATCGTCGACGTGAAGACGCAGCCCGGCATCTACTTCAAGGCGCCGTTCGGCATCTTCGAAGCAGACAATGTCCAGATGGTCGAGAACCGCGTCCTGCGCTTCGACCTCGACGACATCCGCGTGCAGGTTTCGGGCGGCAAGTTCTACGATGTCGATGCTTTCATGGCCTATCGCATCTCGGACCCACGTCGTTTCCGTCAGGCCGTTTCGGGTAACATCTCGCTTGCCGAAGCCCGCCTCAAGACGCGTTTCGACGCGGCCTTGCGCCGGGTCTACGGTCTGCGCGGTTTCGAGTCGGCGCTGTCGGAAGAACGTGCCTCGATGATGCGTGAGGTGCGCGACCAGCTCCGTCCCGACGCAACCTCGCTCGGGCTGGAGATCGAGGATGTCCGCATCCGCCGCACCGACCTGACGCAGGACGTTTCGGCGCAGACCTTCGAGCGCATGAAGGCCGAGCGTCTGGCCGAGGCCGAGAGGCTCAGGGCACGCGGCCGTGAAGCAGCACAGCGTATCCGCGCCCGCGCCGACCGCGAAGTCATCGAGACGGTTGCCGAAGCGCGCAAGGAATCGGAAATCCTGCGCGGTGAGGGCGAAGCCGCTCGTAACGCTGCCTTCGCCGGCGCGTTCCAGCGCGATCCTGAGTTCTTCGAGTTCTACCGCTCGATGAGCGCCTACAGCTCGGCGCTGGATAATTCCGGCACGACGATGGTGCTGTCGCCGGATTCGGAGTTCTTCCGCTTCTTCCGCAATCCGAACGGTACGGCCTCGGGGGCAGCGCCTGCCGCTCCGGCTGCGGGTGCAGCACAGCCAGCCACCGGCCAGTAATCGCCGGTGTCCGACTTTATCGCCGCCGTGGGTCTGGTCCTCGTCATAGAGGGCCTGATCTACGGCGGTTTTCCGTTGCTCGCCAAGAAGCTGGCGGCGGAGGTGCTTCTGGTGCCTGAAAACGCCCTGCGCGTTGCCGGGCTTGCGGCGATCGCCATCGGCGTCGGCATCGTCTGGATTGCCCGCGGGTAATTCACACAAGATTGTCGGCCATCCCGCCCCGGGCAGTATGCAAGGCCGCAAACACGCCGTATTTTACCTGCCACATGGTAATGCGCCCCTAGGGCTGCCACGCTATTTCTTTATCTGAACCGGAGGCCACCTGCTTATGACGTTCACACTCGTACCGCCTGCGGTAAGAAGAACCTTCGTGGCCGCGACCATGGCGCTGCTGGCCGGCGCGGTCGCCGCGCCTTACGTCGCCGTCCCCGCGCTGGCGCAGGATAAGCCGAAGATCGCGCCGCAAGCACAGACGCCGGTTCAGCCACCGAGACTCGCGCCGCAAGGTCCGGCTTCGGTTGCCGATCTGGCCGAGGGGCTGCTAGGTGCTGTCGTCAACATTTCGACGTCGCAGACGGTGAAGGGTGGCGAAGGTCCGGGCGCTGTGCCGATGCCGCAACTGCCGGAAGGCTCGCCATTCCAGGATTTCTTCGACGATTTCTTCAAGAACCGCCAGGGCAACAAGGACGGTGAAGGCGGCGGCGGTGGTGGCGGTGGATCGCAGAAGGTCCAGTCGCTCGGTTCCGGCTTCGTGGTCGATGCCGAAAAGGGCATCATCGTCACCAACAACCACGTCATTGCCGATGCAGACGAGATCGAGGTGAACTTCTCCGACGGCTCCAAGCTCAAGGCGACGCTCAAGGGCACCGACACCAAGACCGATATCGCCGTGCTGCAGGTCGATCCCAAGGGCAAGAAGCTGACGGCTGTGAATTTCGGCGATTCCAACAAGATGCGCATCGGCGACTGGGTGATGGCCGTCGGCAACCCGTTCGGTCTTGGCGGCACCGTCACGGTAGGCATCATCTCGGCGCGTAACCGCGATATCAATTCCGGCCCCTATGACGACTTCATCCAGACGGATGCGGCGATCAACCGGGGCAATTCCGGCGGTCCGCTGTTCAATATGGAAGGTGAAGTCGTCGGTATCAACACGGCCATCATCTCGCCCTCGGGCGGCTCGATCGGCATCGGCTTCTCGATCCCCTCCGAGTTGGCTGCCGGCGTCGTTGCCCAGCTCAGCGAATTCGGCGAGACGCGCCGCGGCTGGCTCGGTGTGCGCATCCAGCCGGTCACCGACGAGATCGCCGAAAGCCTCGGCATGAAGAGCGCCAAGGGCGCACTGGTCGCCGGTGTCATCAAGGGCGGGCCGGTCGACAACGGCTCGATCCAGCCGGGTGACGTGATTACCAAATTCGACGGCAAGGACGTTCACGAGATGCGCGACCTGCCGCGTGTCGTGGCCGAAAGCCCGGTGGGCAAGGCCGTGGACGTGCTGATCGTGCGCAAGGGCGTCGAGCAGACCGTCAAGGTCACGCTCGGCCGTCTGGAAGATGGCGAAAAGCTTAGCCAGGACGAAGAGGACAAGCCGGCACAAGGCGAAGGCGACAGCGGCGCGGTCGCGACCGCTTCCGTTCTCGGCATGACCATCGGCGAGTTGAACGACGAAGCGCGCAAGAAGTTCGAGATCGGCGCCGAGGTTTCGGGCGTCGTCGTCACCGAAGTCGCGCCGAATTCTGCAGCTTCCGCGCGTGGCATCCTCGCCGGCGAAGTGATCACCGAGATCGCTCAGGAATCGGTCTCGTCGCCGAAGGACGTGATGGACCGCATCGGCGCGCTGAAGGAACAGGGCCGCAAGAACGCCCTGCTCATGCTGGCCTCCAAGAGCGGCGAACTGCGCTTCGTGACCGTGCGGATGGACTGAGTCCGGAAACGGTCGCAAGTGTTTGATTTTTTTTGGGAAAGGGCGGTCGAGTGACCGCCCTTTTTCTTTGCGTTCGAGAATCGGTTTTCAACCGTTGCAGCCTTTGCGTCAGTCAACCTTTTTGACAGGTGGCGGTGCCCACGCCCCCTCTAGAAATTCCTCGCGCGGGGAGTAGAGGCGCATCAGCAGGTTGAACGGTGCCTTGCCTACCGGGAGCCAGTTGGCCTCTTTATCCGATCCCGGGGAGGCGGACTGGATATAGAGATCGACAGAGCCATCGGCGTTGGCAGTGAGCTTGTCGCGGTCGCCGATCGCCTGACGTTTAAGCGTGTTGGGGATGAAGTAGCCTTCGATGTCATAGGCCGTCACCGACCAGAACGCGTCTACCGGCGGCAGATTGCCCCTGTCGAAATGCAGCACGTAGTTGTTGCTGCCATCCAGCGCGCGGCCCTCAATGTCGCTGGACAGTGAAGGATAGACCGCGTCCTGCGGCAGGTTCTCGCCGACGCAACATTGGGCAATGGCCGCGCGGTAGAGATAGTCCGTGCCATAGGTGCCGCTGCGGGTCGTGTATATCCAGCCCTTGCCGCCGATGCCGGCTGCCTTCTTGCCTTCAGCCAGCACCAGCGCCTTGCCATCGGCATAGCCGCTCTCGAATGCCTGCCGGACAGTTGCCGGTACTTTCGTGAAATCGAAACTCTCTCCAATCTTGAAGCCCGCACGTTCGAGCCGATGAACAATCGGATAATCGACCGCGTTCGGCGGATTGTCTTTCAGCAGTTCGGCAAAACTCCAGAAGAAGGTCGCGGCATCCATCTTCTCCACCACAGCAGGCGGATCAGCTCTCATATCGATACTCGGATCAACCACACCCTTTGGCGCAACATGCGCGTCCTTGCCCCAAGCCGAGAGGGGCGTGAGCTTCATGCTGTCCTGTACCTTATGCACGTTCTCGTAGTCTGCGGCGCCATTGGTTTGCGTCCGGCCGATGATCCAGACATACCGGGTGGGGCTTCTAATGACCTCCAGACCCTCAGGCGCATCGCCCTGCCACTGCGGCCCAACCACAAGGAAATCTCGCGCAATGTTCTTGCCGGTAGTGCGCGTGCCAGGCACGGCGAACACGTCCGTCCAAAGGCTGAGCATCGGCAGCATGAAATAGCGATCGGCTGCAGGCACCGAAAGGACAATCGGCTCCGCTTTCAAGTCGAGGGTGGCGGCCGAGTAGAGGGTGTCGACGTTCGTGCGAATGACGATCCTGTCTTCAGCCTTCGGAAAGGCGCGAGCGTGATGAAACTGGTTTGGCGGACCGAAGGCGTCTCCGGGCGGCGCCTCCGCGAAATTGCTCAGCTTCCGTAACGTGGCATGCGTCAGCATCATGGGGTAGGCGTAGACATAAGCGTCCTTCGCGATAGTGCGGGCCTCCTGCTCCGAAAGCGCTTCGGTTTGCGCCGGACGGCTCGTCGGGATGGGCGATGCTTGCTCTTGAGCGAGGGCCGGGTGGACAACGCTGACGGCGAGGATTGCAACGGCCGAGATGGTTACGAGCCAATTCTTTTGCATCTGTGCCTCTCCTTCAATCGGCGTTGAGACCGGTTTTGCTGATGAGTAATGCACCCTGGAACCGCCGGATAAAACCGAGCGTATGATCCGAGATCAGATTGGAGATAATCAAACCGTTGGGAGCGTGATAGTTGGACCTTGGCCCATCTGACCTTGTCTAACGGCGCTTCTCGCTCCGGTAGGTATGACATAGGTATGGGGTAGCAGGCGGCGCGACCGTGAGGGGGCAGCGCCGACGTTGGGCAGCCCTCATACGGCCTTCGAGCCACCAGCCCTTCGCTATGGCTTCGGGCTAAAAGCCAAATCGTTGGCTTTTCGTCGCCATCGGCGGCCGCTTCTCACCCCGCGAACGGGAAGAAGGAAACGGCTCGCCTCGAAGAATGTCCCCTGCGTCCGAAAGTCGGGCTTACTTCCTTGCCCGCCAGTCTTCCCGCGACAGCCGGTACAGCGCATGCCGCTTCAGTTCCGGATGCGTGTCGGGCACTTCAGGATGATCGAAGTCGCCTGATGGTTCGCGGCGCATGCCGAGACGTTCCATGACGGCTGTCGAGCGGTGATTCTTCTCGACGGCGAAGGAAATGATTTCCGGCTTGCCAAGGGTGTCGAAGCCGAAATCGAGCAGTGCGGCAGCACCCTCCGTGACATAGCCCTTGCCCCAGAATTCCGGCGCCAGCCGCCAGCCGATCTCGATCGTGCCGGAGGGCGCAGCCGGCTCGATCTCGGCGTCGTGGAGGCCAATGAAGCCTATGCATTGACCCGTCGTGGCTATTTCTGCCGCCATCCAGCCATAGCCGTTTTCAGTGTTCTCGGCGCGTATCGCGTCCATCTTGGCGTCGGCATGGGCGCGGTCGCGGCGGAAGGGGAAGAACTCCATCACCGTTTCGTCGGAGTTGATGCGGAAGAACAGGTCGCGGTCGCGCTCTTCCCAGTTGCGCAGGATAAGGCGTTCTGTGCGAATAGGCTTCATGCAACAAACTCCTTCTCGCTGTAGCCCTGAAGGTAGAGCAGGGCGGTGAGATCACCATGGTCGATGCGCACCTTTGCCTCGGCTGCGACCGATGGCTTGGCGTGGAGCGCGACGCCAGTGCCGGCAAGATGGATCATGTCGAGATCGTTGGCGCCGTCGCCAACGGCAATCGCGTCCGCCGGCGAGAGCCCGAGGCGTGCGGAGATTTCGTTCAGCGCGTCAGCCTTGGCGGCGCGGCCGAGGATCGGCTCGGCAACCTCGCCGGTGAGATGGCCATTCACCTCGATGAGACGGTTGGCGCGGTTCTCGTCGAAGCCAAGCATGGCGGCGATGCACGAGGTGAAGACATCGAAGCCGCCGGAAACCAATGCCGCGTAGGCGCCGTTGGCGCGCATCGTCGCGACCAGCTGCAGTCCGCCGGAAGCCAGTGTCAGGCGATTGGCGATGATGCGGTCGATGACGGCGGCGTCGAGCCCTTTCAAGAGTGCCACGCGTTCGCGCAGCGCCGGTTCGAAGGCGATCTCGCCATTCATCGAGCGCGCGGTGATGGCCGCGACATGCGCCTTGACGCCAATCTCGTCGGCCAGTTCGTCGATGCATTCCTGGTCGATCATGGTCGAATCCATGTCGGCAATCAGGATCTTTTTCCGGCGCGTTTCGCTTTCCTGGACGACGATGTCGATGGGTTCGCCGTCCAGCGCTGCACGCAACTTCGACTGAGCTTCGTCCGCCGAAATGGAATTCGGCAAAGCGATATCGCAGGCGATTTTCTCGGAAAGCCAGCGAACAGAGCTTGCGCCGACCGCCTGCGAGGCCATATTCGCCAGCGATTGCGAAAGTCGGCTCTGGGCCGGATGGGAAATGAGCGTGGCGACAAGCGACATGGAGAAATCCGGCAAGGCTGAGGGTGGCGGAAGCATCAGGAACGCGATCCTGATAGCCGGGCCGACCGCCAGCGGCAAGTCGGCGCTCGCGCTCGACCTTGCCGAGAAGAAAAACGGCGTGATCGTCAACACGGATTCCATGCAAGGCTATGCCGTGCTGAACGTGCTGACGGCGCGGCCCGGCCCGGAAGACCTGGCGCGCGCGCCGCATCACCTTTACGGCCACGTTTCGCCGAGAACCGCCTATTCGACCGGCGCCTGGCTGCGCGACGTGATGAGGTTGATGGGCGAGGGGGTGTTCGAGGGCAGGACGCCAATTTTCGTTGGCGGCACCGGGCTCTATTTCCGGGCGCTGGCGGAAGGCATTTCCGAGATGCCGGAAATCCCGCCGGCGATCCGCGACCGGTGGCGCTACCGCCTGCTCGAGGACGGACCCGACCGTCTGCACCGCATCCTGCGGCAGGAGGATCCCGAAACCGCCCAGAGCCTGCGCCCCACCGACGGGCAGCGCATCGTTCGGGCGCTGGAGGTGCTGGAGGCATCGGGCCGTTCCATCCTGCACTGGCAGGCTGATAGCGGGCATCCGCTGATAGACCGGGAAAGCGCTCACTTCTTTGTGATCGAACCAGAGCGTGCTGCGCTTGTGCATCGCATAGACCAGCGGTTTGATCATATGCTTGAGGCAGGCGCGCTGGAAGAGGTGAGAGCGCTGAGCGCATTGGAGCTCGATCCGGCCTTGCCTGCCATGAAGGCGATCGGCGTTCGGGAGCTTCAGGCCGCGGATTCAGGAAAAATTAAGTTTTCCGAGGCAACTATACGCGCAAAGATTGCAACGCGACAATATTCCAAGCGACAAGGAACATGGTTCCGCAATCAGCTTGGGCCCGAGTGGCAGCGCATCGACGCTTCGGTTGCTTTGGAAGCGAAAGGGTAGGGGGGATTTCAATACAGCTTGCGCGGCGCAAATGGCTGCGCTGTTCTCGCCTTGCGGTTGCCGGGGTTAACCCTCCGTAAGGTCCAAGGTGGCATAACAATTCACGACAGCTCGTCAACGGAAAGAATATGCGCTTCCACCAGTCGGAATCGGCCTTTTTTGTATTGATTACCGTTATTCTCGCGGCCGGAGCGGTGATCGTGCATGCCTACGGCGTTCTTCACACGTCGACCGAGACGCTTTACCAGCCGGAGCGGATGGAGGGCGTCGCCTATCTTTCCAAATTGCTTTTCGCGACGGGTGTTCTTCTCGCAACTGCGCTGTTCTTCGGCATCTTCTTCATCTATCCGCAGATCCGCACGCAGGTGAAAGAGCAGGGCAAGCTGCGCGCCATGACGGCCTCTCTCAGCGCCCGCTCAGTAACACTGGAACAGGCCGCGCTCACCGACGCGCTGACCGGCATGCAGAACCGGCGCTATTTCGACGATGCGCTGCGGGAATATCTCGAGGAGTTTCGCAAGATAGACAAGCCTGTCGGCCTGATGATCCTCGATCTCGATCATTTCAAGCAGGTCAACGACACGCACGGACACGATATCGGCGACGATGTGCTGCGCGCCGTCGCCAGTTGCCTGAAGGACATGACCCGCTACCACGATGTCGTCGCACGTCTCGGCGGCGAGGAATTCGCGGTGGTGGCACCCAACATGGACGCCGACATGCTGACCCGGCTCGCCGAGCGCATACGCAAGGCGATCGCCGCCACCACGGTGTTCAACGGCAACATACGTCTGAAGATCACCACCAGCGTCGGCCTTGCCGTCTGGGATCGCAAGGAAACGGCCGAAGAGTTCTTCCGCCGCGCCGACAAGCAGCTCTACGAGGCCAAGAGACAGGGCCGCAATCGCGTCAGCGCCTGAGAATTCCACATGAATTCGTGATGCTGGCCTTCTGACACCGGTTTTCTGCGCTTCCGGTGCTCACGTACTAAAATGTACGCTCCGCTCCGGTTCTCGAAAACCAGCGCCATAAGACTCAGCCTGACGAATTCCTGCGGGAATTCTTCCCAAGCCAGCCGGCGTCGCAATTGGTGCTGCTGATGATGGTCGGTTTTGGCTTCAATCCGAGCGCGGGCGGAGCCCAAAGGTTGTCGTCTTGAGGCCGAAGCTGACGTCGAGGTCATCGGCTGCCGGGATTGCAGTTGCCGTCTTGCGATAGCCAGGATCGCCGGCCTGGCGCTGCACATCAACGGCTTCGGAGAAGCCGAGATTCTGCTGCGGACGGGGCACGTTGCGCAGCCGCTCGACGATCGCGGCGAGATCGACATCCGCATCGTCCGTGCTGGTTGCATCCGAGGCATGACGTTTTCCCGCACCGGGTATCAGATTTGCCGGCAGGCGTTCGAATTTCAGGCGCATGGTGGTCGCGACACCTTCGCCGAAGGCGATGGCCTCGCGCTGGCCCATGGAAGACAGGAAGGACAGGGTAGAGGCCGAAGAGTCGGCGATCGCCGAGCGGATGATCTTCTGGTCCTGGTCGTTGGCGAGCCGCATGGCGAACACCGTCGAGCACTGCGACAGGATCGTCGGATCGAGATCGCCCGGCCGTTGCGTTACCACGCCGAGATAACAGCCATATTTGCGGCCTTCCTTGGCGATGCGCGACATGGCGTGGCGGGTCGGCGCGAAGCCCAGCCTTGGGTCGGAAGGCATGTAACGATGGGCTTCCTCGCATAGCACCAGCAGCTTCAGCCGCCCCTCGCTCCACAATGCCAAGTCGAAGGCGAGACGGGCGAGAACGGAGCAGACCGAATTCACCACTTCCGAAGGCATGCCGGCCATCTCAAAACAGGTGATCGGCCGGCCTCCATGCGGAATGCGGAAGATGTTGCCGATGGTCTGGTGGATCGTGTCCTCGATCAGCCTGGAGGCGAACATGAAGCGGTAGCGCGGATCGGCGACAGCCGACTCGATGCGCGTCTTCAGCGCGCGATAGACCGGGCGGTCGTTCTTGCTTTCCAGAAGGCCCATACGCTCGTCGATCTGCTTGATCAGGTCGGCCATGCGATAGGGCACCGGCGTGTCGGCGGTAAGCGCATCGCCGCCGCGACGTATGAAGGTGCCGGCGTTGGGATTGCGATAAAGGTTCTTGGCGTGCGGGATCAGGTCGCGCAGAACATCGAGTTCCTCGGGAACGATCTCTCGCCCGCGAAACAGCACCTCTGCGAACTCCTCCAGCCGAAACAGCCAGAAGGGCAGGTCGAGCGACGACGTGTCGACCTTGACGCTGAGTTCGGGCAGGGCGTCGGCGAATTCATTGTGCGGATCAAGGATCAGCACGCGCAGATCGGGCTTGGCCTGGATCGTCTTGCGCAGAAGCAGCGACACGGCGGTCGATTTGCCGACGCCGGTGGTGCCGACCACGGCGAAATGGCGGGTCAGCGTGTCTTCGATGGCGATGCAGGCGTCGATAGTCTCGTCCTGCGACAACTGCCCGATGGTGACGGCCTTGCGGCCGGCAAGGTCGTAGACCGCCTGAAGGTCGCGAGCGCGGATGCGGTGAGCGACCGCGCCGATATGCGGATAGACGGTGATGCCACGATCGAACGCCGGCTTTGCCGGCGCAGGGAGATCGCGGACCTCGCCGATGAGCTCGATGCTGACCTCGATGGCGTTGCGGCCATCGTTGTTCCAGACGCGGTCGGATTTGCCGATGGCATAGACCAGGCCGACGGTACGGCAGGCGCCGAGATTGATGGAGATCATGCGCCCGACCGTCCACTGGCCGGTTACCGAACCATCGCTCGCGTCGGCGAAGGCTGCGATGGTGGCGCGGGCGCCGTCGCAATGAACCACGTGGCCAAGGACGCGCGCGTCGGGTTGCGCGTTGTCGCGACGTTCCTGCGAAGTTGGTTCTCCGCCGGATTTATGCCCGTCGACATACATGGAAATGGCTGCGCCTCTCGGAAGTGTTCTATTTGCGAAAAGTCTATCCACATTGGGTTAAGGCCGGGTGTCGGGGCATGGTTGAGCATAGGTTAATGGACGTTAATCAAACTCGCGCAATCGTGATTTCAGAAGCCGCAAATCGGTCGCAGGCCGGGATGAGCATCGACGGGCGAAATCTTTGCCCCATCGCCTTTAAAAAGAGGCTTTGCGGCAGCAATCCTGGAGGGCGCCATGCGTGCGTCTTTGTCTAAAATTTTCGGTAGGAAAGGCGGTTTGACCGCCTTGGCGCTGATCGTGGCGCTGAGTGGAATGTCGGCCGCTCCGCTGGCCTCGCCTGGCAACCAGGCAGTGCAGGCTGCGGCATTCTCGGTTTCAACGCATGAAAGGCTTTCCCGCTACGGTGAGTGGCGAACGTCGTCGCGTTTCGGGCAGGTATGGGTTCCAACCGTGCAGTCCGGGTGGCGGCCTTATACGGTCGGCCACTGGGTCTGGACAGATGATGGCTGGTACTGGCAGTCCGACGAGCCTTTCGGTTGGGTCGTCTTCCACTACGGGCGCTGGGCGTTCGATCGGGATTTGGGCTGGGTATGGGTCTCCGGCAATGACTGGGCGCCGGCCTGGGTTGTCTGGCGCGAGAGCGATGAGGATGTCGGCTGGGTGCCGGCACCGCCGCCCACGGTCGTGGTCGAGGATGACTGGTGGTCGTTCGTGCCGGTAGCGGCGATCGGTGCGGTTGCGATCCTGCCTGTGCTTCGGCCAGTCAGCGACAACGTTGCGTTCGTCCGCAACACCACGATCATCAACGAAAACATCACGGTGAACAACTACCGCCGCGCCGGCACGGTTCGCGTCGGCAATGCCGTCGTGCCGGTCAATGCCGGGCCGCCGCTTAGCCGATTGCCGGGCAACGTCGTCAAATCGGTGAGGGCGGCGAAAGTGGTGCCGCCGTCCAGCGGTTCGATCGCTGCCGCCCATCTCGATCCCTCAAAGGGTGCGGTGATCAAGACGTCGGCGGCCAAGTTGAACCCTGGCGCGCAGCCTCCCGTTTTGGCGAAATCGAACAGCGCTTCGGTGCCAGCCTCGTCGACTGCCGCGCAACAGCCCGCCAACTCCTCGGCAGGCCCGAAGAAGCCCGTTGGCGCGACGGTTTCTGCTCAAAACGGGAAGAAGCTTCCAACGGTAACGACGAAGCCTGCGGCGGTTGCCGGCGTTCCGGCTGGGCCTTCGGTACTGAAAACCCCGCAGCATCCGGTCAAAGTGGTGAACGCGGCGGCGTTGAAACCAGCTGCCGTGAATAGACACGTCACCACCGCCGGCGTCACCCCGCAACAGTTGCTTATGCAGCGCCGCGCCGCCTTGCAGCAGCAGCGCAAGGTTGCATCGGCGCAACAGCAGGCACGCCAGGCGGCGAAGCATCAGCAAACAATGGCGATGCATGAGCGGCCGATGGTTCACGCGCAGGCGCAGGCCATGGCCGGGCATGGAATGGCGCCGGCGCAGGCAAGGCGCGTCGCCAAGTGCGATCCGCACGATCCGCGCTGCAAGCGTCCCGGTTGATCGACGAAAATATGTCCGGACCCGCCGTTTGACGGGGCCGGTTCCGTCTGGCCGCAGGCTGGCTCGATTTTCACGTTCCTGTCGACGGCATTGGCTGAAAATGATAGCTTTATGACGGAGTTGGGTTGGGTGCATTTGCGCCCAAGAACATGGGAAATGTCTTGAGAGTATCATTTCCGGTGAATGATCCCGGGTTTGCCCCGCATGTGGCAACGCCTTCGACCTGCCGTGGACGCCGATGAGGCAGGACGTTGCGGATAAGGCATTGAAGGCGGTCTATGAGGCCGCTCTGATGCCGGAGACATGGCCCGACGCGATGCAGATGATTTCAGCGGCCTGCAACGCCTCGCTGGCGCTCGGCCAACTGGTCGGCAAGGACGGCTACAACGCGATCGCGAGCCGCGGCAGCGAAGGCCTGTTGCGCGACTATGTCGATGGCGGCTGGCACGAGAACAACCCGCGCATGATGCGGGGGTTGGCGATCACGCAAGCCGGCTTTCGCGGTCTGGTCACCGAGCGGCAGATGTTTACGGCGGAGGAGCGGGCGCGTCTGCCGTTCGAACAGGAATTCGCGCCCCGATACGACATCACGTCGGAAGCCGGCACGGTCGTCGCCTCTCATGCCGGTTCTCACTTCGTGCTGACGGTCCAGCGCGGATTGCGCGCGGGATCGTTCGAAGACGACGAACTGAAGACCATGAACCATTTTGTCGACAACGTTGCGGCGGCTTGCTCATTCGCGCTTCGTGCCAAGCTGGAGCAGGCGGCCAATATGCTCGATGCGCTGGGTGCGCGCGGCGAGGCATTGGCGCTCCTTTCGCCCGCCGGCCGCATTCTCCACTCCACAGCGGCTTTCGAGACATTGCTGAACGATCGCCTGACGGTTCGAAACAGCCATGTTCATGCGGTCGAGGCCGGCGATGATGTTCGTTTGCAGGAGCTGATCGCGCGGGCCGCAGACAGGCCGTCGCTTGCAAGCGAGCCTTCGAACAGCGTGTTCCTGCGGCGGGCGACAGGCCGGCCGCTCGTCGTGCGCTGTTTGCCTATCGCGGGGGCTGCACGCGACTTCTTTGGCCTGGCACGCATGATCATGACAGTCGACGATCTCGAAAGGCCCCGGTCGACGGCGGTGCATGAGAGCCTGCGCGACGCTTTCGGGCTGACGGCCGCGGAAGTGCGTCTTGCCGTGCGGATCGGGCGGGGAGAAATGCTGCGCGCGGCTGCTACCGGGGAGGGCGTCTCGTTCGAGACCGCCCGCACGCGGCTGAAACTCATCTTCGACAAGACGGGCACGCGCCGGCAGGCGGAACTTGCCGTCCTGATCAGCCGGCTCGGCTGACCAGATTGGCGCTGCCGAATTCTCCTTACGCTGCGTATTTTTCCCGTTGACGCGCTTTCGGAGCGCAACTATGGTTCGCGACCATGAAGACAGCACTCATTCTCGTAGTAGGAAGGCGCGTGGGCAAGGCGGTGTAACCGCCGGGCGAAATCCCCCCATGCGCAAGACACAGGCTCCCTCGGGGGCCTTTTTTATTGCCAAAAATACCGATACGACCAGCAAACGCAAAAAGCGGAAGAGACGGAACCAGACCGATGAGCAACGGACAGAACGAGACCGGACGGCGTGAAATGAGCGGCGCCGAAATGGTGGTACAGGCGCTGAAGGACAATGGCGTCAAGCATCTCTTCGGCTATCCCGGCGGTGCGGTTCTTCCGATTTACGACGAGCTGTTCCAGCAGGACGATGTCGAGCACATTCTGGTCCGCCACGAGCAGGGCGCAGGCCACGCGGCGGAGGGCTATGCCCGTTCCACTGGCAAGGCCGGCGTGGTCCTCGTCACCTCCGGTCCCGGTGCGACCAACATGGTGACGCCGCTGCAGGACGCGCTGTCGGATTCGATCCCGCTGGTGTGTATCACCGGCCAGGCGCCGACAATGCTGATCGGCACCGACGCCTTCCAGGAATGCGACACAGTCGGCATCACGCGGCCCTGCACCAAGCACAACTGGCTGGTGAAGGACGTCAACGATCTGGCTCGCATTCTGCACGAGGCTTTTCACGTCGCGACCACCGGCCGGCCCGGCCCGGTCGTCGTCGACGTGCCGAAAGACGTCCAGTTCGCCAAGGGCATCTACACGCCGCCGCAGACCGCGCCGCGCACCAGCTACCAGCCCAAGGTTCAGGGCGATCTCGAGAAGATCAAGGCTGCCGTCGCGCTGATGGCGGAGGCCAAGAAGCCGATCATCTATTCCGGCGGCGGCGTCATCAATTCAGGCCCCGAGGCGAGCCATTTGCTGCGCGAGTTGGTCGACCTGACCGGCTTCCCGATCACCTCGACGCTGATGGGCCTCGGCGCCTATCCGGCCTCGGGCAAGAACTGGCTGGGCATGCTCGGCATGCACGGCAGCTACGAATCCAACATGGCGATGCATGATTGCGACGTCATGATCTGCATCGGCGCGCGCTTCGACGACCGCATCACCGGGCGGCTGAATGCGTTCTCGCCAAACTCGAAGAAGATCCACATCGACATCGACCCGTCGTCGATCAACAAGAATGTGCGCGCCGATGTGCCGATCATCGGCGATGTCGGCCGTGTGCTGGAGGATATGGTCCGGTTGTGGCGGGCGACCGCCAAGACCGACAAGAAGGCGCTCTATCCATGGTGGGAGCAGATCGCCAAATGGCGCGCGCGCGATTCCCTGGCCTTCAAGCCGAACAACGACGTCATCATGCCGCAACATGCGATCCAGCGCCTGTATGAGCTGACCAAGCATCTCGACACCTACATCACCACCGAGGTCGGCCAGCACCAGATGTGGGCGGCGCAGCATTTCCATTTCGACAAGCCGAACCACTGGATGACCTCCGGTGGCCTCGGCACGATGGGCTACGGCCTGCCGGCAGCGCTCGGCGTGCAGATCGCGCATCGGGATTCGCTGGTCATCGACATTGCCGGCGACGCTTCCGTGCAGATGACGATGCAGGAGATGAGCACGGCGGTTCAGTATGAGGCGCCGATCAAGATCTTCATCCTGAATAACCAGTATATGGGCATGGTAAGGCAGTGGCAGCAGCTGCTGCACGGCAACCGCCTGTCGCATTCCTACACCGAGGCGATGCCGGACTTCGTCAAGCTGGCGGAGGCCTATGGCGGCCACGGCATTCGCTGTGAAAAGCCGGGCGATCTCGACGACGCGATCAAGGAGATGATCTCGGTGAAGAAGCCGGTGATCTTCGATTGCCGTGTCGCCGCACTTGCCAACTGCTTCCCGATGATCCCGTCGGGCAAGGCGCATAACGAAATGCTCCTGCCGGACGAGGCAACGGACGAGGCAGTCGCCAATGCCATCGACGCGAAGGGCCGGGAATTGGTGTGATCTGGGCGTCGCCCGGCAAAGGCCGTGCGTAAACAAAGCAATAGCCAAGAATTTTGAGAACGAGATTCAATCATGAACGCACAGCTACAACCGACCGGCTCCGCCTATTTCATCGCCAAGGAGACCGAGCGCCCGGAAAACCACACGCTGTCGGTGCTGGTCGACAATGAACCGGGCGTTCTTGCCCGGGTCATCGGCCTGTTCTCGGGCCGCGGCTACAATATCGAGAGCCTTACGGTCTCCGAGACCGAGCATGAAAAGCACCTGTCGCGCATCACCATCGTGACGCGCGGCACGCCGCATGTGCTCGAACAGATCAAGCATCAGCTGGAGCGTATCGTGCCGGTGCATCGTGTGGTCGATCTTACCGTGCTGGCCGGCGAGCTGGGGCAGGACCGGCCGATGGAGCGTGAACTCGCACTGGTCAAGGTCGCGGGAACGGGCGACCACCGCGTCGAGGCATTGCGCCTGGCCGAAGCCTTCCGCGCCAATGTGATCGACGCCAACACCGAACATTTCATCTTCGAGATCACCGGCAAGGTGTCGAAGATCGAGCAGTTCATCGCCATCATGAAGCCGCTCGGACTGGTGGAAGTCTGCCGCACCGGCGTGGCGGCGATGAACCGCGGCCCGCAGGGGATGTAAGCAAGCCATCCTCAAAAGGCTTCGGCTGGGCCAAAAGATCGGCCGGATGCGATGAGATGGATCGTGTTAAGAAGGTCAATGTTGCTGACTTATATTCGGTGAACGATGTCCTCGGAAGCTTTTCTTGCCCTTCTCGTCTATGCCTTCGTAACCTCGATCACGCCGGGGCCGAACAATTTCATGCTGCTGGCATCGGGCGTGAATTTCGGCTTCGTGCGCACCATTCCGCATATGCTGGGCATCGGCATGGGTTTTCTCTCCCTGCTGCTCGGCGTCGGTTTCGGGCTAGGTGCTGTGTTGACGGCCTTTCCGGCCCTGCACACCGTGCTGAAGATCGCAGGCGGTGCCTATCTGCTTTACCTTGCCTGGAAGATCGCCATGTCGCGCTCGATGGGCAAGAGCGGCGAGGCGAAGGCGCGGCCGATGACCTTCTTTGAGGCCTCGGCGTTTCAATGGGTCAATCCCAAGGCCTGGGTGATGGCGATCACCGCCATGGCCGTCTACACCAATCCCGCAGCGCCGTTCCTGTCTGTGCTGCTGATTTCGGTCGCTTTCGCGCTGGTCAATCTGCCGAGCGTTTCGTCCTGGGCCGGGTTCGGCATGGCGCTGCGCGGCTTCCTGTCCGATCCGGTGCGGCTAAAATGGTTCAACATCGCCATGGGCGTTTTGCTGGCCGCGACACTGTGGCCGATGCTGAAATAGCGGTCAGAACAAGTCGATCGCCGGCTTGATCAGCATCAGCCAGAAGATGGCGAGAACGCTGAAGAACGCCGGAAAGCCGCAGGCGAACCAGATCCGGTAGAGGCGGAAATAGCGTGCGGGTAGCTCCGTGCCGTCGGACGCTGCCTTCCGCGCCAGATTGCGCATCAGTATCTGGATATAGACGACCGGCAACCAGAACAGCCCTGTGACGACATAGAACACAAGCGAAAGCGCGATCCAGCCTTCACCGAGCGACCAGCCGATCTCATGCGCCAGCCACGCGCCAGTGATGGGCTGGAGGATGACAGCGGTTGCGGTGAAGACCGTATCGGCCAGCACAACCGTCCCGCCGACATGAGCGATGATTGCCGGGTTGCGGGTGCGGTGGGCCATGACCATAAAGAAGGCGATGCCGGCGCCGGTGCCGAACAGGACAGTGGCGCCGAGGACATGGATGAGGCGCACAAGCTCTTCCATGGCTCAGCGCTCGTCCAGTATCGCGAGCGCCACGAGCGCCAATGCGATGGATGGCAGCACTTTGACCAGAGGCCCGAGCGGGTCGACCCATAACCCCGGCGTCAGGAACGTGGCTGCCGCGAGATAGGCCAGCGACAGGGCGATCATGCCTTTGAGCGCTACGCTAGAGTGGCGGCGAGCAATGACGCCGAGTCCGAGCGCGATATCGGCGACGCTAGTGATGAAAGTCAGAAACGCGGCAACAGCAGACGACGCGCCAGCTTCGACCAGATGCTGCGTCGAGGCGCCGAAGCGAAGCAGCGCGATCGCACCAGACAATATCCAGAACAGGCTGAGCGTGCCGAAAATGACCGGCTTGAGAAGATAGAGCCGGGCGAACCAAAGTTCCTGAACGCCTGCCGGCATATCCGCAAGGGTTTCGGAAAGGGATTTCAGCTGCCGGTCAGGCGAGGCGAAATGCCCTGACACCCCGGCGGCAGCCACATCGAGGGCGGTGGAGCGCATGGGTGATCGCCAGCCCAGCCCGCCAAGCAGATCGGCAACCGAAGCGACGGCCCGGGCGACAAATGCGGGTACGGCGATGAACGGTGCCGGAGGCAATCCCAACCACTGGCGGTGAATGGCAACTGCCTCGGAGAGGGAAAGGGTTTCCGGCGCGGCAAGGTCGAGATCGCTGCAAGGCTCGATCTCGCCTTCCACGGCATCCGCAACGGCAGCAGTCACATCGTCAAGCGATGCAAACTGCATTTGAGCGTCGGCGTGAACCAGCGGCGTTGCAAGCGGAAATGCCGCCAAGGCCCTCAGCAGTGCCGAGCCGCCATAGGTGTTTCTGCCGATAATCACGGCCGGCTTCAACACGACGAAGGGAACGCCGGAGGCTTTCAGCGCGTCATCGGCAGCTTGTTTGGTGGACAGGAATGGAAGGTCAGCAGCGGCGCCGTAGGCCCGTGCGGAAATCTGGACTATGAGCTTGATGTTCAAACCGCCCGCAGCCTCGTAGAGCGCCCGCATGGCATCGTATTGAACGGCTGCCACATTGTCGCGTGCGCTGTCCTGCAAGGCGCCGGCGCAGTTCACCACTGCGTCGATATCTTTCAGCAGCGGCAACCAGGCTTCCGGAGTGAGCAGCCTGGCGATGTCGGCCGATATCCACTCAATCTGCGGCATTCGACGTTTCGGCTGCGAGACATCGCGGGCAAGAGCGGTAACGGAGTTTCCGCGATCCGACAGCAGTTTCGCAACTGCCGAACCGATGAAGCCGCTGCCGCCTAGAATCAAGACCCGCATGGCTCGACGATAACCGGTGGCCGGGTCACGCACAAACAACGGCTGGCCCAAGGCGACACGCTTGCCGACCGCGCAGGTCAGGCTTAGGTTTCGCCCATGTCACATGACCACGATCACCACCACCACGACAACGAACTCGACCCAATGGCCGCGCGGGTGCGGGCGCTAGAGACGATCCTGACCCAGAAAGGGTTGATCGATCCGGCGGCAATCGACGTGATAGTAGAGACCTATGAAACCAAAGTCGGCCCGCGCAACGGCGCGAAAGTGGTGGCGAAGGCGTGGAGCGATCCGGCTTTTGCCGATTGGCTGAAACGCGATGCGACGGCTGCCATCGCCTCGCTCGGCTTTACCGGCCGGCAGGGCGAGCACATGCAGGCGGTGTTCAACACGCCTGAAACGCACAACATCGTCGTCTGCACGCTGTGTTCCTGCTACCCGTGGTCAGTGCTGGGCCTGCCGCCGGTCTGGTACAAGGCGCCACCTTATCGCTCGAAGGCGGTGATCGACCCGCGCGGCGTGCTTGCGGAATTCGGCGTAACTCTGCCTGCGGAAACGAAAATTCGTGTCTGGGATTCGACCGCCGAGCTTCGTTACCTGGTGGTGCCGGCACGGCCTGCGGGCACTGACGGCTGGAGCGAGGAACAGCTCGCTGAGCTGGTGACGCGGGATTCGATGATCGGCACCGGGCTTGCCAGGGAGGCGGCATGAACGGGCCGCAGGACCTTGGTGGACAGATGGGTTTTGGGCCGGTCGCGCCCGAAAAGGACGAGCCGCTCTTCCACGCCGAATGGGAAAAGCGGGCGCTGGGCGTGACGCTGACGGCCGGGGCGATGGGTCACTGGAACATTGACGAAAGCCGGCATGCGCGCGAAAGCCTGCATCCGGCTGATTATTATTCCTCGAGCTATTACGAAATCTGGACCAAGGCGCTGGAGGTGTTGCTTGAGCGTCATGGTTTCGTGACGGTAGACGAACTTGCACAGGGCAAGGCCCTGAGCGATGGAACCACGCCGAAGCGGGTGCTGAAGGCGGAAAACACTCCTGCCGCGCTGGCCAAGGGTGGGCCTTGCGACAGACCGGTGCCGACCGAGCCGCGCTTTGTTGCCGGTGACAAGGTGCGGACGAAGACTTTCAACCCGCAAGGCCATACGCGGCTGCCGCGCTATGCTCGCGGAAAGCTCGGAACGGTCGAGGCGGTACGCGATGGCTTCGTCTTTCCCGACAGCAATGCGCATGGCAAGGGTGAGAACCCGCAATGGGTTTACACTGTCGTCTTCGATGGCCGCGAAATCTGGGGCGAGGGCGCTGATCCGACGCTGACGGTCAGCATCGATGCCTGGGAGAGCTATCTTGAACCGGCGTGAGGCGTTGCCCGGATTATCCGCCGATGCACCGGTTTTTGCCGAACCGTGGCAGGCGGAAGCCTTCGCCATGGTCGTCGCACTGCACGAGCGCGGGCTGTTTTCATGGAGCGAGTGGGCCGAAGCGCTGTCGGCGGAGGTGAAGCAGCCCGGCGCTGCCGAAGACGGCCATGATTATTATGCGCATTGGCTGGCCGCCCTGGAAAAGCTGCTTGCCGCAAAAGGCGTTGCGCCATCGCGGGATGTCGACCAGCTTGCGGCGGCGTGGCAGCGCGCGGCTCATGCGACCCCGCATGGCAAACCGATCGCGCTTGAGAACGACCCGCTGCACGGCGGGTGACCTACTGCGCTTCAACTAATCATCTGCCGCCAAGAAAGACCGCTCCATGCAAGCTCTCCCGACCTATGAAGATGTTCTCGCTGCGGCTCGCCGCATTGAAGGGCAGGCGCACAAGACACCGGTTCTTACCTCCAGCACCATCGACAGCGAACTCGGCGCGAAGCTGTTTTTCAAGGCGGAGAACCTGCAGCGCATGGGCGCCTTCAAGTTCCGCGGTGCGTTCAATGCGCTATCGCGTTTCACCGACGCGCAGAAGAAGGCGGGCGTCCTGACATTCTCGTCCGGCAACCACGCGCAGGCCATTGCCCTGTCAGCCAGGCTTCTTGGCATCGCCGCCACCATCATCATGCCGGAAGACGCGCCTGCCGCGAAGCGCGACGCGACGAAGGGATATGGCGGCAAGATCGTCTCCTATGACCGCTATAGCGAGGATCGCGACGAAATCGGGCGCCGGTTGCAGGAAGAGACGGGAGCGACGCTCATTCCACCCTACGATCATGCCGATATCATCGCCGGGCAGGGAACGGCGGCGAAGGAGCTTTTCGAGGAAGTCGGCGAACTCGATGCTTTGTTCGTCTGTCTCGGCGGTGGCGGACTGCTGGCTGGCAGCGCGCTTGCAGCCAAGGCACTGTCGCCTCAATGCAAAATCTACGGCGTCGAACCGGAAGCGGGCAATGACGGCCAGCAATCTTTCCGGGCCGGGCACATCGTCAGTATCGGCACGCCAAGGACCATCGCGGACGGTGCGCAAACCCCGTCGCTCGGGAAACTGACCTTCGACATCATCCGGCACGATGTGGCCGATATATTGACGGCTTCGGATGCCCAGCTTGTCGACTGCATGCGGTTTTTCGCCGAGCGTATGAAGATGGTGGTGGAGCCGACCGGTTGCCTCGGTTTTGCGGCTGCACGCAACGCGCCCGACTTGGTCAGGGGCATGCGGGTCGGCGTCATCATCAGTGGCGGCAATGTCGATCTCGGCCGGTTTGCGGCATTGATTTCCGACGGCGCGCCAGCGTGATCAAAGCCGGAACGCCGATTGCGTCTTGCCCTTCGCGCGCGAATCCTGTCTGTCGAAATCATGGAATTCTCTCCGCAACAGGATGATGCGCTGCAGGCGGTGGCGCGATGGCTGAAGACCGGAAAACCGCAGGTTTTTCGACTGTTCGGCTATGCCGGCACCGGCAAGACGACACTGGCGCGCTATTTCGCCGAGCATGTCGACGGCCAGGTGCAGTTCGCCGCCTTCACCGGCAAGGCAGCGCAGGTACTGCGCTCGAAGGGGGCAACCAATGCCCGCACCATCCACTCGCTGATCTACCGCCCGAAAGGCGAGGAAGCGGTGTCGGACGAGACGACCGGCAAGACGTCGATGTCGCCGACCTTCTCCCTCAACCGCCAGAGCCCGATCTCCAAGGCCAAGCTGGTCATCATCGACGAATGCTCGATGGTCGACGAGGAACTGGGCCGCGATCTGCTTTCCTTTGGTACGCCGATCCTGGTTCTGGGCGATCCCGGCCAGTTGCCGCCGATCTCGGGTGGCGGCTTCTTCACCGAGCATGAGCCCGATTTCCTGCTGACCGAAATCCATCGTCAGGCGCGCGACAACCCGATCCTGCGGCTGGCGCTCGACGTGCGCGAGGGCCGTGAGTTCATGCGCGGCGACTATGGCACCGCGCAGGTCATCGGCAAGGAGCAGGTGACGCAGGAACTGGTACTGGCGGCAGATCAGGTGCTGGTCGGCACAAACCGCACGCGCAAGCGCTACAACCATCGCCTGCGCGAGCTGAAAGGGTTTACCGCCAGCTATCCGCAGGCCGGCGACAAGCTCGTCTGCCTGCGCAACGACCCTTCCAAGGGGCTGCTCAACGGTTCGCTGTGGAAGGTGATGACCTCGTCGCGTGAGACGGTTAAGCCCGGCATCAATCTGCTGGTGTCGCCGGAAGAGGACGATCCTGATCGCGGCGTCGCCAAGATCAAGCTGCTGAAGGCGGTGTTCGAGGACCCGGACGCTGACGTTCCCTGGCAGCAGAAGAAGCGTTTTGACGATTTCGACTATGGCTATGCGCTGACCGTTCACAAGGCGCAGGGCTCGCAGTGGAACGATATCGTGCTGTTCGACGAAAGCTTTGCCTTCAAGGACACGCGCCAGCGCTGGCTTTACACGGCGATCACGCGTGCGGCTGAACGGCTGACGATCGTCCGATAGCCACAACGCCGATCAGGCAACGATCTCGAACAGTACCGCGGTGGCGTCGTCGCTCATCTTGAAGCGCGGGAATTTGTGACCGTCGGGATCTTCGACACGCTCGATCCGGCGCAACTCTTCCAGCAGGGCCGACAGGCCGGCATCGCGGGCGGCTTTCACGAACTCGCCGACGCCATAGCGGCCATATTGGTCGCACAACGCTGCGAAGCCGTCGCTGCAGAGAAGACCCATTGCGGGAAGTGCGGTTCGAAGCGGTTCGGTGGCAAGATGCTTTGCCGCCGCGGGTTCCGTCCCCAAGGTCCAGACGCCGGAGTCCGACTGGTTGTATGCGGCACGGTGCTTGCGCAATTCGTCGCGCACGACCGGATCGTCCGCCAATGCCTGATGCGCGGAAAATCCGCCGGTGTGAGCAATTGCCAGCCGCGCGCCGTCGCGCTCGTCGGCAAAGCCGCCCTTGATGGCGCTGGTGTCGAATTCCACACCATCCGCACCCAGCAGGAACAGGCGGCAGTCGCCAAGCCCATGCGTGACGACCGCGCCGTCTTCTATGCGCACCATCTGAAAGCCGGCGATCGGCAGGTTCCATGGCTCGATCGGCAGGGCGTTGGCTGCCTCCTGAACGACATTGGCCGCGCAGGCGTTGAACTCCTGCACGATATCGGCCATCGGGCGACCGTTGCGCACGGTCTGTTCGAACGAGCTTTTCGCGAACTGGGCAAGCCACGCCGCGTCGGAGCCATTCAGCCCGACGATGCTCTTGCCGCCGAGACCGGTAGCGCCGTCGATGACGAAGGCGCATGAGGCGTTGCCGCCGGCGGCGTCTTCATTGGGGCGCGAAGGGGAGCCCGGATCGGTGATCGAATCGATGATGCGAATGTTCGGCATGATGGCGGTTGTTTGACGTGGGGCCGTGACGGGAATGTGACCGCGCTGCTTAACCCACCGTCCGCCTGGCGTCACTCCGTATCTGCCGGCGACGCACCCAGCCATGCCCAGGCTTCCATTTCTTCGTCGGTGTCGAAATGCCTTGTTTCGACTGGGGAAGGTGGCTTGAAAAACCGCTCCAGATACCTGGCGCCGCTGGATTTTCCGACCGTTGCGCAGCGACGAATATGTTTCGAGGCAATGTCGCGGCCTTCCGAAGTGGTATCGGGCGAAATCTCGCTCCAGTCTACGCCATCATTGTCCACCATCTTCACCAGCAGGTCGATCCGATCATGCAGGGCATAGGCGCCTTCCAGAAGGCCGTAGAAATTCTCGACATCGGCTGCCGAAATATGCCCGGTGATCTCAAAGGCATATGCGTTGTCCCGGTTCGTCTCGATGCGCCGAACCGCCGGCATGGAATCCAATGGATTTAGCATGGGTGGAGCCCCCTGCTTTCAAACATTCCAATCTTGTCAGACTGGAACACACAAAGGGCGCTGTCTGTTCCATAAAGACAGGCTATAGAACGGCTGCCCTCTTCAGGAACAAGGCTGCCGACATGCCCGCAAAACTCTCCGTCAACCTCAACGCCATTGCCATGCTGCGCAATCGCCGCGACCTGCCGTGGCCGAGCGTGACCGGGCTGGGGCGAGCCGCCCTTGCTGCCGGCGCGCACGGCTTGACGGTGCATCCGCGGCCGGACGAGCGCCATACGCGGCTGTCCGATCTGCCCGAGATCAGGGCGCTCATAGACGATGAATTTCCGCAGGCGGAATTCAATATCGAAGGTTATCCGACCGAGGATTTCCTGCTTCTTGTGGAAAAGCATCAGCCGGAACAGGTGACTTTGGTGCCTGACGACCCTGCGCAGGCGACATCGGATCACGGCTGGAACTTCGCCGAGCGATCAACATTTCTGACACCGATCGTCAAGAGATTGAAGAAGGGCGGATTTCGTGTCTCGCTGTTTTCCGATCCCGAACCATCGCAGGTTTCAGCCGCGCGCGACACCGGGGCCGATCGCATCGAGCTCTATACGGGGCCCTATGGTAGTTGCCATTCCGATTCCGAAAAAGCGCGCAAGGAATTGGAAAAGCTCGGGAAAACGGCCGACGCAGCTATCGCTGCAGGGCTTGCCGTCAATGCGGGGCATGATCTGGTCGTTGCCAATCTGCCGGCGCTTGCCAAACGGATTCCTGGCTTGGCGGAGGTATCGATCGGGCACGGCTTGACGGCGGATGCTTTGGAATATGGTATGGCCGAGACGACGCGGCGATTTTTACGAGCTTGCGGATGGTAGGCTCGCAATCCTGGCTGCGGCGAGCTGTCGCGGTGCGACTGTTGCTATTGCGCTGCAGCAGGAGTAGATGACCGCCGCCTCATCGGAGTGTCATGCATGGCCCATACCAACCTTGGTACTGAGGCAGAGCCCATACAACAAGCAGCGCCCGCGAGCGAACACTCGCAGAATACCGGTATTCTCATGCTCGGCGCCCTTGGCGTCGTTTATGGCGACATCGGGACGAGCCCGATCTATGCGTTTCGCGAGGCGCTGGTCGCGTCCGCCAGCCGTGGGCCTATTGCTTCCGAAGAGGCGGTTCTGGGTGTGCTCTCGCTCATCGTCTGGGCGCTGACGATCATCGTCACCATAAAATACATCATTTTTGTGCTCAGGGCCGACAACAGGGGCGAGGGCGGAACGCTCTCGCTTATGGCATTGGTGCAAGCTGTGCTGAAGAAGCGCTCCAGGATCGTTCTCGCTCTTGGCATGGCCGGTGCGGCGCTGTTCTTCGGCGACGCGGTGATAACGCCGGCGATCTCGGTTCTTTCGGCGGTTGAAGGCATGGAGGTGGTCACGCCGGCATTCGACCCCTATGTCGTGCCGCTGACGCTGCTGATCCTGGCCATATTATTCTCCGTACAGCGCTTCGGCACAGGCCGCGTGGCCACGGTGTTCGGCCCGATCACGCTGCTGTGGTTTGTTGCCATCGGCATTTCCGGACTGATCCATATTGCCGATGCGCCGACGATCCTCTACGCCCTGAACCCCATCTACATCGTTGATTTCCTGGCGGATTCGCCGAGCGTGTCCTTCGTCACCATCGGTGCGATCTTTCTTGCCGTGACGGGCGCCGAGGCACTTTATGCCGATCTTGGCCATTTTGGCCGCAAGCCGATCGTGCTGGCTTGGCTCTGGATCGTGTTTCCCTGCCTGCTGCTCAATTATTTCGGGCAAGGGGCCTATGTTCTGGCCAATGAAGGCAGGATTGGCCACCCGTTCTTCGAGATGAATACGGGTTGGGCGCTGGTGCCGATGGTGGTGCTGGCGACGGCGGCCACGGTCATTGCCAGCCAGGCGGTGATCTCCGGCGCATATTCGCTGACACGGCAGGCCGTACAGCTCAACATGCTGCCGCGCCTCGAAATCCAGCACACGTCCGAGACGCAGCTGGGCCAGATCTACATGCCGCGCGTCAACGCCTTCCTTGCGATCTGCGTCATGCTGCTGGTCGTCGGGTTCCAGCAATCGAGCGATCTGGCGGCCGCCTACGGCATTTCCGTCACCGGCAATATGCTGGTGACGACGACGCTGCTGTTCGTGGTGATGAAGCGTATCTGGAAATGGCCGCTCGGCCTGGCGGTTGCACTGACGGCGCTGTTCGGGCTGATCGATGTCGGCTTCTTCGTTTCCAACATCGTCAAGGTCTTCGACGGCGGCTGGGCATCGCTCGTGGTTGCATTCGTGGTGATCCTGGTCATGTCCACCTGGGTGCGCGGCAGCAACATGCTGTTTGAAAAGACACGCAAGAACGAGGTGCCGCTGGACTTCCTGGCGGAGAATCTTGCGAAAAAGCAGCCCAGGCTGGTGCCTGGAACGGCAGTGTTCCTGACCAGCGACCCGCAAAGCGCGCCGACCGCGATGATGCACAGCCTCAAGCACTACAAGGTGCTGCACGAAAACAATGTGATCCTGTCAGTCGTGACCGCTCCGCAACCCTTCGTGCCCAAAAGCGAGCGCGTGAAGATGGAAAAGATCAACGACCTGTTCATGCGCGTGTCGCTGACCTTCGGCTATATGGAGCACCCAAACATCCCGAAGGCGCTGGTCATCTGCCGCCAGCAGGGCTGGAAGTTCGACATCATGGAGACGTCGTTCTTCCTGTCGCGGCGCTCGCTGAAGGCTTCGCCCAATTCCGGCATGCCGCTGTGGCAGGACCGGCTGTTCATCGGGCTGGCGCGCAGTGCCGCCGACGCGACAGAGTATTTCCAGATACCGACTGGCCGCGTGGTGGAAATCGGCACGCAGGTGGCTGTCTGAGGCGAGGTGGCTTCGCCTCCGGTTACGGGATGATCCTGCGCCGGCGGAAATCTTCGAAGACGTTCATGAACATGGCTTCGGTGTCGACGAACTCGTGAAAACCGAGGCGTCGCGCTTTGGTGCCGTCGGCGAAGAAGTCGTAATCCCACGAGAAAACGAAATCGCCGAAGCCCCATGCTGAGACATCCTGGTAGGCATGCGGTGCAAGCCCGTGCTTCTCCACCATGGCGTCCCACAGCGGCTCCTTGTCGGCCATGATGGTGTTGAGCGACATCGGCAAAGGGTGCGCGACTTCGAGATCGAAGAAGCGCGCGATCTTCGGCCACATCTCGCTCCAGCGGAACAGGTCGCCATTGTTGATGTTGAAGGCCTGGTTGGCGCACCGTGGGTCGGTGGCTGCCCAGACGGTCGCCCGCGCCAGCAGGCCGGCATCCGTCATTTCCAGCAGGCTGTCATAGGAACCCGGCTTGCCGGGAAAGCGCAGCGGCAGGCCAAGTTCCTTCGACATCGCGGCATAGATGGCGATGACCATTGCGAGGTTCATCGGATTGCCAAGCCCAAAGCCGACGACGACGGACGGGCGCAACGCTGACCAGTTCCATGACTTGCCCTGCTGGCGTCGCTCAAGAAACGCCTGCTGGTCGATATTGAACTCGGGCGGCATGTGGTTGGCGTCGGTCTCACGCGCCGGCGTCTTGAAAGGCCCAAGATGCGCGCCATAGACCTTGTAGCCCTGCATGAGGCTGACATGGGCGAGGTGCGGCGCCACCGGTTCGATGGCATCGACGACATTGACCAGCATCGCCAGGTTCGGTGCAACGAGTTCGGCCCAAGTCGGGCGATCCTGATAGGCCGCGTAGAAAATGTGGGTGACGTCGCTCAACCCGGCGAGCTTTTGCGTCGCGTCCTCCTTGTCCAGAAGATCGACCGATATGTGATGCAGACGCTCCGTCGCCGCCCCGCCGCGCCGCGACAACCCGATGATGTCCCAATCGCCAAGCTCTATGAGGTGATCGATGAGGTTGCCGCCAATGACGCCTTTGGCGCCGACGACGAGCGCGACTTTCCTTGCAGGGGACATGGTTCTCTCCAGTGTGCGTATTGCGTCACTGGATATGGACGAGATTCTGTCTGTGAATTAGACCCTGTTCGGGAAAATGATCTGTGATTTCAATTCCATTTTGGTCAACGCGACGCATTGCCAATCCCTTTGATTTCCGCAACAGATCAGGCGATCTGACTTCATCAGCAAGGCATCATGCGGAAATCACTCGAGGTCGCGATTGCGGGCGCTGGACCGGCCGGGTTGGCTGCGGCCCTCTATCTGAAGCGCTTTGGTCATCGCGTGACCATCTTCGAGCGCTTCGACAAGCCCGCACCAGTCGGTTCTGGATTGATCCTGCAACCAACAGGCCTCTCCGTATTGAGTGACCTTGGCCTTTTCGCCGAGATAAGTGCGCTTGGCGCCCGCATCGACAGGCTCTACGGGGCCGATGCAAAGTCTGGGCGGACGGTACTCGACGTCTCCTACAATGTCGCAGCAGGCAACCGCTTTGGTATCGCCGTTCATCGCGCAGCTTTGTTCGGCGTGCTGCACAAGGCGGTGCAGCGCCAAAACATAGCCATTCATACCGGAGCAGACGTCGAGTCCGTCGTCGCGGGCGGCGAAAAGCATACGCTGACCGGCGCAAACGGATCGGTGCTTGGCAGGTTCGACCTGGTCATCGACGCAAGCGGATCACGTTCGAAGCTCCGGCAAATGGCGAGCAGGCCGCGGGAGGCCAGGCCGCTGAAATATGGAGCGCTTTGGGCTTCGCTCGCCTGGCGCGGGGAAGGTTTCGACGAACATGCGCTCCTGCAGCGTTATGACCGCGCCAGCGTGATGATCGGCGTGCTGCCGATTGGACGCGCCGAACCCGATGGCGGCAAAATGGCTGCCTTCTTCTGGAGCATTGAGAGCGCTGACGTTGCTCGCGTGCGCGAGAAGGGCCTTGCCGCGTGGAAGGAACAGGTCGCGGCACTTTGGCCGGACTGCCAGCCCTATCTCGACCAGATCCATGATTTTGGCCAGCTCACCCACGCCCACTACGCGCATCACACGCTGCTGCCGCCCGTTGGACGCGGTTTTGCAATCATCGGAGACGCTGCGCATTCGACCAGTCCCCAACTGGGACAGGGGGCCAATATGGCTCTTCTCGATGCTGCAGCACTTGCTTATGCGATCGAGCGCTCGGATGACGTTCCCTCCGCGCTTGAGGCCTATGCGCGGGCGCGCCGCCTTCACGTCAGGGTTTTCCAGGCCCTGTCCATGTGCTTCACGCCCTTCTATCAGTCGAATTCCGTGCTTTTGCCACTTGTACGAGATCGTCTCGTACCAATTTTGGCACGCATCCCACCAGCGCCAAAGCTTCTGGCGGCCATGGTTTCGGGTACGGTGGTCGACCCTTTCGGGCCTATTGGAATCTCCGAATCCATTTGGGCCCAGAAAGACGCTTGCCATGATATCAGTATTTCGGCATAAGGTGCGAACCGTAACGTACGGTACGGCTTTGTTTCGTTGAACAGGATTTCAGGAAGCGGACTGGTGGAAGCGGCCATTGAGACCAATGACGGCGAAGAGCTGACGGAACGTCAAAAAGACGTCCTGAACGCTGTTCTGCGCCTTCTGGTCGAGGAGGGCGATCGCCTGACCATGACCGCCGTAGCGCGGCGGGCAAGCTGCTCCAAGGAAACGCTCTACAAATGGTTCGGCGACCGCGACGGGCTTTTGACCGCGACAGTGCGGTGGCAGGCCTCAAAAGTGCGGGCCGGCAATTACGATCGCCAGCATCTCGACGCGACAGCGCTGCGCGCCAGCCTCGAGGGTTTTGCCGCCAACTGGCTTTCGGTGATTTCGTCGAGGACCTCGATTGCGCTGAACCGGGTTGCGATCTCGCATGCCGGCTCGGGTGAGGATAATCTGGGCGCCATCGTGCTCGCCAATGGGCGCATCGCGATCGGCGAGCGGCTGAAGCCGCTGCTGGAGGCTGGCCGCGATGCGGGCCTGCTCGACTTCAGCGACACCGAAACGGCTTTCCGGACTTTTTTCGGCCTGGTCGGCCGCGACGTGCAAATCCGGTTGCTGCTCGGCGACCGTCTCGAATTGACTGACGCGGAGATCGGCCAGGATGCGGCCGATGCGACGCGGCAGTTTCTGGCTCTCTACAGAGCAAAAACCGGGGCGGCCTGAGCCGGCCCCTGAAACACCCCGAAGGGAAGGAAGACAAAATGCGCGTTTATTACGATAGTGATGCCGATCTCAATCTGATCAAGGGCAAGAAGGTCGCCATCATCGGCTATGGCTCGCAGGGCCGCGCCCATGCGCTCAACCTCAAGGATTCCGGCGCCAAGGAACTTGCCGTCGCCCTGAAGGCCGGCTCGGCAACCGCCAAGAAGGTCGAGGCAGATGGCCTCAAGGTCATGACCGTCGCAGAAGCCGCCAAGTGGGCCGACCTGATGATGATGGCGACGCCTGACGAACTGCAGGCCGACATCTATCGCGACGAGATCGCGCCGAACATCCGCGACGGTGCCGCAATCGCCTTCGCGCACGGCCTCAACGTGCATTTCGGCCTGATCGAGCCGAAGAAGACCGTCGACGTTCTGATGGTCGCGCCGAAGGGCCCGGGCCACACGGTGCGCGGTGAATACCAGAAGGGCGGCGGCGTGCCTTGCCTCGTTGCCGTCCATCACGACGCTTCCGGCAACGCGCTCGACCTCGGTCTGTCCTATGCCTGCGGCGTTGGCGGCGGCCGTTCGGGCATCATCGAAACCAACTTCAAGGAAGAGTGCGAAACCGATCTGTTCGGTGAGCAGGTCGTTCTCTGCGGCGGTCTGGTCGAACTGATCCGCGCCGGTTTCGAGACGCTGGTCGAAGGTGGCTACGCGCCTGAAATGGCCTATTTCGAGTGCCTGCACGAAGTGAAGCTGATCGTCGACCTGATCTATGAAGGCGGCATCGCCAACATGAACTACTCGATCTCCAACACTGCCGAGTGGGGCGAATATGTTTCGGGCCCGCGCATCATCACCGCCGAGACCAAGGCCGAGATGAAGCGCGTGCTGAAGGACATCCAGACCGGCAAGTTCACCTCCGACTGGATGCAGGAATATCGTTCGGGCGCTGCCCGCTTCAAGGGCATCCGCCGCATGAACGACAGCCACCAGATCGAGGAAGTCGGTTCGAAGCTGCGCGCCATGATGCCGTGGATCGCCAAGAACCAGCTGGTCGACAAGGCGAAGAACTAAGCTGACTCAGCATCAGGTTTAGCGAAGCCGGCGGAGCAATCCGCCGGCTTTTCCGCGTCAGCCGTAGTGCCAGCTGGGCTTGGGTTCGGTGCCGGTGAACTGGACGCCAATGCGATCATCCTTGCGCCAGCGCACGACGGACCTGTAGGCGATGCCGTCGACCGGTACATAAAGCAGGAACTCCGGTGGAACCTGCGAATAGATCGAGATCTTAAGCTCCGCGCCATCCTTGTGCATGTTGCGGATGGTGCATTTGACCTCGGAATTGGTGATACCGCTCAGGATCGATGCACCCTTCAGCACACGCTGGCGGTGTTGGCGTCTGTTCTCGGCATCTTCAGGCTCAGCCACGCGGAGCTCCCCAAAACGCTTGCGCGGTGTGATTTGACGGTCTGCCAAAATCATATGTTCCGACGCTCAAGAAATCCTTAAGCCATCGCTTAAATGCCCTGCGGCGGACGCAAAAACGGCGCCGTCGGGGACGGCGCCGTTTCTCAATGCAGTGGAAGACCAACCGTCAGCTGTAAGGCGACCAGCACTGCTGCCGCGGCCCGCCATAGGGCTGGAACGTGTTGTCATAGGCGCGATAAGACCGGTAGCGGTTGTAGCACCAGTTCACATGCGCGCGAGAAAGCCGGGCACGCTGATAGCGGCGTGGCTGAACGTAGCGATATTGAGGTTCGACATAGCGGTAGGTCGGAGCCGAGAAATTGAAATAGATGCCGGAGCCGCCGTAGTACCCGTCATAGCCGCCGTAGCCACCATAGCCGCCGTAGTAGGGACGCGGACGGTGGTGACGATAGCGCCAGTTTTCGTTGTTGCGCCAGCGCGGGCGATCCCAGTTGCGGCGCGGCCTCTCCCAATTGCCCGGACGGTTCCATCCCTGCCGGTATTCGCGGTCACGCTGACGGATGACAACTCCGCCGCCACCGCCGCCGCGACGGAAGCATGATGAGCCCGGCGGGCAGCCCGGCTCCCATTCGCCGCTGCCGACCCTTATGAGCGGCAGAGCGTTGTCCGTGGCCGGCGCCATGCCCTGCAATGGGGCCGTGGCGGGAAGAGCGAGTGCCGGCGCAGAAACGCCAGCCAGAACGCCGAGGGCGATCAGCCCCGAGCGCACCAATGACGAAAGGTTCGGTTTCATTGAAATCTCCAGAGGAACAACTTCTGCAAGCCATTGCCCAACTGCGATCATGATCGAACTTTGACCCTGAACGGTCGATGAACGGACGTTTCCGATTCCTGAAACTGCAACCGGCCCTTGTTTTTGACCGTGCTTGCGGGCAAAGCTCGCGCCCATGTCGCTGCGCCTCGCCACCTTCAATGTCGAAAACCTCATGAACAGGTTCGACTATTCCGGTTACCGCAACCAGCTCAATCAGGACCGGACGCTGGCCCTGTTCGAGATCAAGGACGAAGCGGAGTACCGGCTTCTCGAACAGGCCCGCGCCATCGCCCACACCGACGACATGCGCCAGCTCACGGCGCTGGCGATCGCCGAGACGCGCGCCGACATCATCTGCATGCAGGAGGTCGACAATATCGAGGCGCTGCGTGCCTTCGAGTATGGCTATCTGTTCAAGATGGTCGGGCAGGGTTATCGCCAGAAATACACGACCTCCGGCAACGATACGCGCGGCATCGATGTTGCCGTGATGATGCGAACTGAAACGGCGGATGGCGAGCCGATCGAATTCGTGCGGATGACCAGCCACGCCCATGTGACCTACGAGGAATTCGGGCTCCAGTCGCCGGAGCTCACCGCAACCGGTAACGAGCCGTTTGAGCGGATTTTCCGGCGCGACTGTTTGGAGATCGACGTCAAGATCGGCGGGCGGCCACTCACCATCTACTCCGTCCATTTCAAATCCATGGGCAGTCCGCGAAATGGCGTGCCGGGCCGCGATGCCTCCATGCCGATCCGCGAAGCCGAGGCCAAGGCGGTGCGCCGCATCATCGAGGATCGGTTCGGCAAGGATCAGACTGCCGGCAAGCGCTGGGTGATCTGCGGCGACTTCAACGACTATCGCCAGCGCGTGGTCATCGGCGGCGGCTCGCATGCCGGATATGATTTCACCGTGGTCAATGAAACGCAGTCGTGCCTCAACGTGCTGCTTGCCGACGGCTTTGCCGAAAACCTCGTCGAAAGACGCCCCGAAATCGACCGCTGGACGCTCTACCATACGCGGGGACCGGAGGAACGGCATCTGTGCCAGCTCGACTATATCCTCGTGTCGCCGTCGCTTGCGCGGGAAAATGCCGGCGCGGTGCCGGATATCGTCCGCAAGGGGCAGCCCTGGCGCACGATCTTCCCGCCCGGCCAGGAAGTCGAGCGATACCCGCGCGCCGGCTGGGACCGACCGAAAGCCTCCGATCACTGCCCCGTCGCGGTGACGCTGAACATCAGGTAATTCGATGGATTTCGAGATTCCACGCAACACCATCCTGCCGGTGGACGGCATAGAAGTCCGGCTCGATGCCTCGCCGCATCCCTTCGAACTGGCCAACGCGGCGGCGATCGAGGAAAACTGGCTGGCGGAAAAAGCCGCCAATCCGGCATTGTTCGACGGCACGGTGGTGCTGCTCTCCGGGCTTTCCTACAAGGCTGGAAGGCTGGAAGGGGTTTGCCATGCGGTGCGCTTCGCCACCTTCATGCATTGGCGCAAGCATCGTGCGGTCTCAGGCGGCGAGCACGCCTATGCGCATGCCATGCTGGTGTCGCGCGACGATGCGCTGATTGCCATCCGCATGGGCGCGCATACGGTCAATGCCGGACGCGTCTATTTCGCAGCCGGTTCGTTCGAGCCGATCGATTTCGTCGATGGCATCGCCGACCTCCATTTCAACATGGTTAGGGAAGTGGACGAGGAAACCGGCATCAACATCAGCCATCTCGTGCGCGGCAAGCGCTATCACGCCTACTCGACCGAGGCAGGCACCGTGATCTTCCGCCGCTACTATATCGACGAGAACGCCGACGTCATTGCCGAAGCCATTCGCGAGTTCGTAGCCGCCGATCCTGAACCGGAGATCGAAGCTCCGGTCATCATCCGCGGCCCGGATGACCGGCCTGAAGGGTTGATGCCTCACATGGTGCCGCTGATCGAGTGGCATTTTTCGGTAACGGAATAGCGCTACGCCTACTCGTGCCGTAGCGCGTCGATCGGATCCAGTCTTGCCCCACGGAGGGCCGGGAAGAAGCCGAACACCATCCCGATCAGTGCCGAGAAGCCGACCGCAAGTAGGATGATTGGAATGCTCGGCGCAAAGGGGATGGATAGCGTCAGCGAAGCCGCTCCCGCAAGCGCCAGGCCGATGGCAATGCCGATGAGGCCGCCGAGCAGCGACAGCACCGTTGCTTCGACCAGGAACTGGATGAGGATGTGCTTTTCATGCGCGCCGATGGCCAGCCTGATGCCGATCTCGCGCGTGCGCTCCGTCACCGAAACCAGCATGATGTTCATGATGCCGATGCCGCCGACAAGCAGGCTGACGCCGGCGACAGCGCCCAGCATGCCGGTCATGGTGGTGGTGGCGCTGGTCATGGCGTCGGCGATCTGGGTCATGTCGCGGACTTCGAAATTGTCGTCGGCGTCGGGTGCGAGGCGCCGCGTGTCGCGCATGATGCCTTCGATGCTTTCCTGCACCGCCGAGGTGGCGACGCCGTCCTGCGCGGCGATGTAGACCGCGTCGATGTTGCGGTTGCCGGCGATGCGTCGCTGGAATGCTCCGAGCGGCATCATCACGACGGCGTCCTGGTCCTGCCCGAAACCGGATGTGCCCTTGGCCTGCAGCACGCCGATGACCTTGCAGCTCGTCTTGTTGACGCGCACCGACATGCCGTCGGGATCGCCGGCGCCGAAAAACTGCTGGCGCACCGTTTCGCCGAGGATGCAGACGCCGGCGCCGCTGCGTACCTCCGATTCGGAAAAGATGCGGCCGCTCGAGACATCCCAGTCGCGCGCGATGAAGAAATCCGTATCTGTGCCCGTCACTTGGGCGGCGATGTTTTCCGCGCCATAGACGACGCGTACGGTGCTTTGAGATGCGGCCGAAACCGCCTTGGCGTTGGTCAGCCCCTTGCGCAGGCCGATCAGGTCCCGCTCTTCCAGCCGTCGCGGCGTGAAGGAGGTCGAGCCGCCGCGCTCGGGCCGGGCGGCGCGCACGACGAGCAGGTTGCTGCCGAGCTTGGAAATGTCGTTCTTGACCTTTTCCGTCGTGCCCGAGCCAATCGTGATCATGGCGATGACGGCGGCAACGCCGATGACGATGCCGAGCAGCGTCAGGAACGAGCGCAGCACGTTGCGGCGGACAGAAAGCAGAGCGAGGCGGATGGTTTCCCAGAGCATCAGGCAGCCTTCCGGTTCAATTGGTCGGAGGCGATGTGGCCGTCGAGGAAGCCGATCGTGCGCTGGGCGTAGGCGGCGATATCGGCCTCATGCGTGACCATGACGACGGTCAGGCCAAGATCCTGATTGAGACGCGTCAGCAGTTCCATGATCTCATGGCTGCGCGCGGTGTCGAGATTGCCGGTTGGCTCGTCGGCCACCAGAAGCGTCGGCTTGGTAACGATGGCGCGGGCGATTGCCACGCGCTGTTGCTGGCCGCCGGAAAGCTCGGCGGGTGTGTGGCCCTGCCGGCCGAGCAGGCCGACCTGTTCCAGCGCTTCGGCTGCCAGCTTGTGCCGCTCGCTGGCCGGCGCGCCGCGGTAGATCAGCGGCAGTTCGACGTTTTCGGCGGCCGTCGTGCGCGGCAGCAAATTGTAGCCCTGAAAGACGAAGCCGACATAGAGATTGCGCAGCACAGCGCGCCGGTTGCGGTCGAGCCGTCCGGCATCGACGCCTAGAAAGCCATAGCGCCCGGAGGTCGGCGTATCCAGGCAGCCGATGATGTTCATGGCGGTCGATTTGCCGGAACCTGACGGACCCATGATCGCGACGAACTCGCCGCGCCGGATCGACAGGTCGACGCCCGCCAGGGCATGAACGCTGGCTTCGCCTTCGCCGTAGGTCTTCCACACCTGATCGAATGTTATGAGCGGCTTTTCTGTCATGGCGTTCAGCCCCGCGTCTGGCTGCCGGTGATGATGAGATCGCCGGCCGAGACGCCGGAAACGATCTCGGTATCCTCGCCATTCGTCGAGCCGGTCTTGACCTTGACCGCCTCCGGCTGGCCATCCTTCAGCACATAAAGCGTGCGCGTGCCGTCGGATGCCGCGGCTTGACGCTGGCGCTGGCCGCCGCCGGGCCTGCCCATGCGCGGCATGAACAGGTTCTGCAGGCTCCAGCCACGCCTCGTATCGGCCGCAGGCGGGCGAAAGCGGAAGGCAGCGCTCGGCACGGTGAGGATATCGTTGGCCTCGCGCGTGATGACGGTGACCGTGGCGGTCATGCCGGGCCGCAGGAGCAGTTCGGCGTTGTCGACAGCCAGGCGGGCATTGTAGGTCACCACGCCTTCCGTGGTGGTCGAGGCATAGGAGATGTCTCGGATGTCGGCGTCGAAGCGGCGATCAGGGAAGGCATCGACGGTGAAGCGCGCCTTCTGGCCGCGCGCAACCGAGCCTATGTCGGCCTCGTCGACGGCAGCCTGGAGTTCCATCTGCTTGAGATCGGCGGCAATGACGAACAGGACCGGCGCCTGCAATGAGGAGGCGACCGTCTGGCCGGGATCGACCGAACGGGTCAGGATGACGCCGTCGATCGGCGCATAGATGGTGCTCTTGGCGAGGTCGGCCTGTTGCAGCTTCAGATCGGCAGCCGCGATTGCCAGATTGGCCTCGGCACTTGCCACTGCGCTCTCGGCGCGGTCGCGCGCGGCCTGCGCCGTGTCGAGGATCTGATCGGCGACCATGCCGCGTGCGGAAAGCTGGCGCGAACGGGCCAGCGTCTGCCCGGTTTCCTTCAGCGTGGTCTTGGCATCCAGAACCTTTGCCTCGGCAGCCTTGACGGAAGCCTCGGCGCGTTCGATCTGGGCGAGCAGCCGGGTGGTGTCGAGCGCGGCAAGCACGTCGCCCTTTCGCACTTCCTGATTTTCCTCGGCGGAAACCGAGCGGACGACGCCGGAGAGCTCGCTGGAAATATCGACCTGGGTCAGCGGCTGCAATGTCCCGGTTGCCGAGACTTCAACGACGAGATTGCCGGTTTCGGCAGGAACGGTGGTGTAGCTTATCTTGGCGGATGACGGCTCGGAGAACAGGTAATATCCGCCGCCGGCGACGAGCGCGAGACCGACGAGCGCATAAATCCAGCCGCGCCGACGCTTGCGTCCGCGTCCCTTGTTGTCGAGGCCAAGAGCGGCTTCGACCGTCGCTGGAGTTTCCGTCACTGGCCGATTGACAATCTGGTCCATGCCGGCCCCCTATGCATGCGAAAATCCCTATATCTCGACAACTCGTGGTTAGAGCCGAGGATTACAAGTTAAATTTCGCTCATGTTTGGGGCGAGAAACAGGAAGAAAGCCGATGAAGGGCAGGAAATACCTCGTCTATGACGTGTTCACGGGCGAAAGGCTGGCCGGCAATCCGCTCGCCGTCGTGCTCGATTGCGATGGCCTTGATACGGAGGGGATGCAGCGCATAGCGCGCGAGTTCAACCTGTCGGAAACGTCGTTCGTGCTGCCGCCGGAAAACCCCAAGCACAAGGCAAGGGTGCGTATCTTCACGCCGGTCTATGAGATGCCCTTTGCCGGTCATCCGACCGTTGGCACGGCGATCGCGCTGGCAGAACTGGACAGCAGCCGCACGGACGAGATTTTCGTGCTGGAGGAGAATATCGGGCTGTTTCGCTGCGCGATCTCGCGTAGCGAAACAGGCATCTTTGCGGAGTTCGACATTCCCGAGTTGTCAAAGCAATCGGAACTGACGGTGGAGCCCGAAGTGATCGGTGCGGCCCTTGGCCTCGACCCGCACGAGATCGGCTTCGAGAATCACCGCGTCGGCCTGTGGTCGGCCGGCGTGCCTTATCTGACTGTGCCGGTGGCGAATCTCGATGTCGCCAAGCGGGCGAGACTCGACAGCCCGGCCTGGCTGGAGTTCACACCGAGACGCACCGACGGCAAGCCGGCCAGCGCCTATGTCTACACGCGCGACACGGTCCATCACGACAGCAGTTTTCATGCGCGCATGTTCGTGGCTGGCAGTCCATCTTATGAGGATCCGGCGACCGGATCGGCTGCGGCGGCCTTTTCCGGTGCGATCACGCATTTCGATGCGCCGAGCGACGGTCCTGCGCGATTCTGGATCGAGCAAGGCATGGAAATGGGGCGACCATCGCGCATCCGGCTGGAAATCGACGTGGAGGGCGGCAAACTGACCGCCGCGCGCATAGGTGGCAATGCCGTCAAGATCGCCGAGGGAATGCTGTTTGCATAAATGACGCAGGCGAAAATGAACTTTGACAACGAATGATTGATTTAGGGGGCTGGACAGGCCGGAAAGGTATGGCTATATCCCGCGCCAACACCGGTTCGCCGGTGGAGTGGGTGCGTAGCTCAGTTGGTAGAGCAGCTGACTCTTAATCAGCGGGTCACAGGTTCGATCCCTGTCGCACCCACCACTTTCTTCCTTTAACATCAATAGCTTGCTTCGGCTTGATGCGGTTCGATCCGCGCCGAGGCGCTTCAGTCGCACCGGCTTTATGCAACTGCTGTGCGGCTCGCCTTGGCGAAGTTCGTAATACGGCGGCATGTGTCGTATCGAAGAACTTTGTCGTGCAATGGTCTTCATTGCCGGCCTATGTTACCCGGTGAATGGCGTTCGCAGCCCTGTCTCGCCGGATAACGAAGGGAAGAACACGATGCCGACCTTAAGCAATGGCAGTGAGCTGAACGTCTGGGAAGACGTCAACAATGAGAGCCCCGACGCGGTTCTGTTTTCCATAACGGAAACCGACGGCGACGTTCTCGGGCCGACAGGGGCGCACACGGATTTTCCGTTCGGCTGGGTCGATGTGGCTTCAGTGGATGTTTTCGACGGCTTCTTCACCGTCTCCACCTTCACCAATGACGGCAGGACCGAGCTCTTCACGACGATAGAAACGGCCGTCTTCGACAATGACGGCAACTATATCCGCACGCTGTCCGATCAGGCCGCCTATCTGTCCACCCAGATCGTCTCCGTCAGCGCCGACAGCCCGAACGACATCACCGTGACATGGACGGGTGCCAACGAATATTATGGCGGCGAAAACACCCAGTATGGCCAGCATCAGATCATCCTGGATGGCGGCACACTGCAGCCCGACACCTTCATCAATCACGCGCCCACGGTCAGCAATCTGAGCTTCACGCTTGCGCCGGGGCAATCTCTCGACGACATCAAGTTCAGCGCGGCGGATGCCGATTACGATCTGCTCAGCTTCGTCGTTGTCGACGGGCCGGACCACGGCACGCTGCAGCAGGAAACGAAATACGAGGCCGGTTATTACCCGTTTCACCAGGGCCATTATTTCGACAGCCTGCACTATCACGCGGATTATCTGAACGGGAACCTGTTCGATTATGCGCCCGAGGCAGGCTTTATCGGCACCGATACGTTCACCGTCTATGCCACTGACGGCCAAGGCAATAGCAATGTCGCGACCATTACCATCACGGTCGCTCCGCCACCCGAATCGATCACACTGACCGACGCGAAAGACGTTGTCAGCTACAAGAACTACGATCACGCCGTGCTGGTCGCCGCCAATGGCGGCAACGACCGCATCACTGGCAGCAAGTTCAACGATTCCCTCGACGGCGGTGCAGGCAATGATCGTCTGCGGGGCGGTGCGGGCAATGATGAAATCACTGGCGGCGCGGGCAATGACCGGCTTCGCGGCGGCGCTGGCAACGACATTCTCAATGGTGGTGCCGGCCATGACCGGCTGTCGGGTGGGGCGGGCAATGATACCTTCGTCTTCGATACCGCGCCCGGTTCAGCGAATCACGACAGGATCCTCGACTTCAGCTCCGCCGACGACATTATTCAGCTCGACAGCACCGTCTTTGCAGGGCTTGCAGCCGGTGCGCTGGATGCCGGGGCCTTGGTGATCGGCAAATCCGCCGTCGATGAAAACGACCGCATCATCTACAACAAGGCCTCCGGCAATCTGCTGTACGATGCGGACGGCGCCGGCGGCGCGGCAGCAGTCAAATTCGCCGCTGTGAGCCACGGCACATCGCTCACCGCAGGCGACTTTTTTATCGTCTAGGCGCAAATTCCCGACGGCCAGTTGTGCATTGGCCGTCTCGGAGCGCTTTGAGAAAAATCGCTTCTATCCCGCCAGCGCCTGGTCCAAATCCGCGATCAGGTCGTCGCCGTCCTCGATGCCCGCCGAAATGCGCACCAGCGAATCGGAGATGCCGAGCGCTGCACGTTGTTCTGCAGGAATGCTGCCGTGGGTCATCAAGGCAGGGTGCTCGATCAGGCTTTCGACGCCGCCCAGGCTTTCGGCCAGCGCGAAAAGCTGCGTGCGTTCCAGAAAGCGTTTCGTCGCGGCGAGGTCGCGGTCGAATTCGACCGTGATCATGCCGCCGAAGGCGTGCATCTGCGCCTTGGCGATTGTGCGCTGGGGGTGGCTTTCGAGGCCTGGGTAGATGACGCGACGGACATCGGAACGGCTTTCCAGCCATTTTGCGATCTTCGTGCCGTTCTGCGAATGCCTTTCAACCCGCAACGCCAGCGTCTTCAGGCCGCGCAGAGCCAGAAAGCTGTCGAACGGTCCTGAAATCGCGCCGATGGCGTTTTGCAGGAATTTCAGTTGGTCGAAGATTTCCTTGTTTTCGCCGACCACCGCGCAGCCGCCGACCATGTCGGAATGGCCGTTGAGATATTTGGTGGTCGAGTGGACGACGATGTCGATGCCGAGTTCCAGCGGCCGCTGGATGTAGGGGCTGGCGAAGGTGTTGTCGGCGACTGAGATCAAGCCCTTGCGGCGCGCAAGGGCAGCCACGCCTTCAAGATCGACGATGCGCAGCAGCGGGTTGGTCGGCGTCTCCACCCAGAGCATCTTCGTCTCCGGCCGGATTGCGGCCTCGACTTTGGCGAGGTCGGTGAAGTCGACAAAGGTGATGTCGAGATTGGCCGTGCGTTTGCGCACCCTCTGGAGCAGCCGGAACGTCCCGCCATAAATGTCGTCGGTGGCGACGATGTGCGCGCCGGCATCGAGCAGTTCCAGCACGGTGGCGATTGCGGCTAGGCCCGAGGCGAAGGCAAAGCCGGCCGAGCCGCTTTCGAGGTCGGCGATGGCGCGCTCGAAGGCGAACCGCGTCGGGTTCTGGCTGCGCGCATATTCAAAACCCTTGTGCACGCCGGGGCTCTGCTGGGCATAGGTCGAGGTGGCGTAGATCGGCACCATCACCGCGCCGGTGGTCGGGTCGTGGCTCTGGCCGCCATGAATTGTGCGGGTGGCGAAAGCCAGGCGGTTCTTCGGCGAAGTGGTCATCGTGCGCGCCTCAAATGGTTGATCAGGTCGATGCGGGTGATGAGACCGACGAATTCGTCACCGTCGAAGATGATGGCGACCTCGTTGCGGTCGAAGACGGGCAGCAGAGAATCCAGTGTCTGGCTAGCCTGGAGCGTGTGGAGTTCCGAACTCATGGCCGAGTTGACCGGGGCGTTGAAACGATCCCAGCGGCTGTCATAGGGGCCATCGACCACGGCCAGCACGTCGCTCTCATCGATGATGCCGACGAGTTTACCGTCGTCGAGCACCGGCAGTTGCGAAACGTCGGCACGGCGCATGCGGCCGTAGGCTGTCAGCAGGCTGTCGCCGGGGCCGGCGAAGACGGTGCCACCCTCGCGGTGCGAGCGGGCGACCAGATCGCGCAGATCGCCATGGTTGTCGCGCTCGGAGAGGCCCTGTTCGGCCAGCCAGAAATCGTCGAACACCTTGGAGAGATATTTGTTGCCGCTGTCGCAGACGAAGGTCACGACCCGCTTCGGGGTCGTCTGTTCGCGGCAATAGCGCAGTGCGGCCGACAAAAGCGTACCGGAGGAGGAGCCGGCGAGAATACCTTCCCGGGACAGCAGGTCGCGCACGGCCAGCATGCTGGCCTTGTCGGGGATCGAATAGGCCTTGGAGACCAGCGACAGGTCGGCGTTGGGCGGCACGAAGTCCTCGCCGATGCCTTCCACGGTCCAGCTGCCGGCCTCTTCCATCTTGCCGGTCTTGATCAACGGCGCCAGCACCGAGCCGACGGGGTCGGCCAGCACCATCTCGGTCTGCGGCGAGACTCGGCTGAAGAAGCGGCCGAGGCCGGTGAGGGTGCCGCCGGACCCGACGCCAACGACTACGGCATCGACCTTGTGCTCGAGCTGTTCCCAGATTTCCGGCCCGGTCGTGGTTTCGTGGGCCAGCGGATTGGCCGGATTGGCGAACTGGTTGACGTAGAAGGCGCCGGGAATGCCGGCTGCGATCTTCTCGGCCATGTCCTGATAATATTCCGGGTGGCCCTTGCCGACATCCGAGCGGGTGAGCCGTACGTCGGCGCCCAATGCGCGCAGATGCTGGATCTTTTCGCGCGACATCTTGTCGGGCACGACGAGGATGATGCGGTAGCCCTTGGGAATGCCGACTTGCGCAAGGCCAAGGCCGGTGTTGCCTGCCGTTGCCTCGACGATCGTGCCGCCGGGCGCCAGGCGTCCGTAGCGTTCTGCATCGGCGATCATGGAAAGCGCGATGCGGTCCTTGATCGAGCCGCCGGGGTTCTGGCTCTCGAGCTTGATGAAGAGCCGGCACTTGCCGGTGTCGAATTTCGTCAGCTCGACCACCGGCGTCTCGCCGATCAGGTCGAGCACCGAGGAATAGGGCTTGCGCAGACGTGTCATCGTTCCTCCGATTCTCGCATACGGCGGCTTCGGCCGCTCTGGCCCGGTTCGACCCGCGGTGCCGGGCGGGTGTCATGTTACAGATAGCAGTCGCGGCAGGTTTTCACACCCGTTCGGCATAATCTGGAATTGAATTCTATCTGGGGCAAACCGCTCGCAGACAGAAGCCAAATAAGTCTAACAATAACGGCATAATCGAAATTTGAATCCTTCTTCGGTTTTCCTGCAGTGGATGCCGCATCCGGTTCGTGCTGGAACAGTTGACTTGAAGCAGTGTGGTCAGGCAAATGCATCGGGCCGAACGGAGGACGACATGGCGAGAATTCTGCTTGTGCTGACAGCTTTGACGGTTCTGTCCGGCGGCCTGCTTACGGGCTGCGCTTCAGACGACGGCTATGCGAGCTGGAGCAAGCGCGAGGAAACGATGACGCCGTTGAAGAAGCGGACGGATCGCGGCGGCGGCCTGTCGGGCAACTGAGGTTCGAGCCGCAAGCTGGCGGCGATTTCAGTCTTGCCCGCACGGGATCGGACCGTTGCAGGCAATGGAGACAAGTGACAACGAGCGTGGACGCCTCACAAGGTCAGGCAATCGCAAGCCGTTGAGCGGTTCAGCTCAAGCCGTGGCTTTTTCCTCGTCGCTGTCGTCTTCGGCTACGACTTCGTCGCCGTCTTCATCTTCGTCCTCTTCGTCGCCCGCCATTTCGTCGAGCACCTCTTCGCCGGCTACAAGCGCCTCCTCTTCGGAGTCGTATGGACCGACCCGTTCGTCATCGCCGCTGATCGAGTAGTACCACTTGTCGTCATCGTTCTTCTGATGGGCCGTCACCTTGGCAGTCTGATCGTCGGACATGGTCGTCTCCGTTGGTGTCCAGGTACCAGCGCAGCTTAGTTTTGGGTGTGTATCGGCGGTATGACAGGGGCGCGCATATCGGCAGCGATCTACCGAGAACGCACCGATTTAAGGCCAGCGACGTCAGGCCGGCGCGACTCGTCGGCCGCGTGCCATGAGATTGAGCAGGTTGCCGCCGAGAATGAGGGCAGCCCCCAGGGCGGTGAACATGTCGATGCGCTCTGAATAGACCAGCCAGCCGAGAAGCGCGGTTGCCGGAACGCGTACGAAATCCATAGGCATTACGACCGTCGCGTCAGCGTGAGCCACCGCACGCGCCATGCAGTAGTGCGCGTAGGAACCGGCGAAGGCGATGACGAAAATCCACGGCCAGACATGAGCAGAAGGCCAATTCCACTCATGCAGCGCCGGGATCAGGCCGATGACCGACTGGATGACCAGCATCCAGAAGATGATCTTTACCGCGCTGTCCTTCCGCGTCAGCGCCTTCACCAGCACGAAGGAAATGGCGAAGCAGACCGCAGCGGCGAGCACGACAAGCTGGCCGGCATTGACCTCGGCAATGCCCGGCCGGACGATGACGGTGACGCCGATCAGCCCGAACACGATCGCGCCCGTCTTCCAGATATTCATGCGCTCGCCAAGGAAGGCCATGGCGAGCAGGGCGGTCCAGATCGGCGCCGTGAACTCGATGGCGATGAGTTGGGCAAGCGGGATAAGCGTCAGCGCGAAGAGCCAGAGGGCCTGGCCGGCATAGTGGGCGATGTTGCGGGATAGATGCTGCAAGGGCAGCGTCGTCCTCATCGCCCTGATGCCGCCGCTGCGCAGCACCAGCGGGTAAAGCATTACCAAGCCGATCACGGAGCGCATTTCCATCACCTGAAAAACGTTCAGTTCCCTGGTTGTTTCGCGCCCGGCGATGGTCATGGCGAGCATGCAGGCAAGCGAACCGGCCATCCACAGGGCTGCCTTGAGATTGGATTGGGGCGCGATCATTGCCGACTTATGCGGCAGGTTTCACGGTGGCTGCAACCACTACGATAGATCATTCGCATGGACCACGGCACTCCACATCGCGTGCTTCCTGGTGTAGTTGAGCGCTTGCAAGCGGAGCGGCGTTTTGAATTCAGTCGATGTTCTGGTGATAGGGGCGGGCGCAGCCGGCATGATGTGCGCCATCGAGGCGGGCAAACGCGGCCGCTCGGTGCTCGTCATCGATCACGCTTCCAAGCCGGGCGAGAAGATACGCATTTCCGGCGGCGGGCGCTGCAACTTCACCAATATCCACGCCAGCCCGAAGAATTTCATCTCGCAGAACCCGCATTTCTGCATTTCGGCGCTCAGCCGCTATATGCAGCGGGATTTCATCGCGCTGGTCGAGCGATACGGCATTGCCTATCACGAAAAGACGCTCGGCCAGCTCTTTTGCGATGGCTCCTCCACGCAGATCATCGACATGCTCCTCTCCGAGATGAAAAAGCATGGTGCGGCGCTGAGGCTGGCGACGCGCGCCGAGCGGATCGACAGGGTCGACGGCGGCTTTGCGGTCAAGCTGACGGACGGCGCAGTTCGTTGCCAATCGCTGGTGGTGGCGAGCGGCGGCAAGTCGATCCCGAAAATGGGCGCGACCGGATTTGGTTATGAAGTGGCGGCCCAATTCGGGGTACGGGTGGTGGAAACGCGCCCGGCGCTGGTGCCGCTGACCTTCGACCAGAACACGCTGGAACGGCTGAAGCCGCTGTCCGGCAATGCGGTGGACGCTGTCGTGTCCTGCGGCAAGACGAAATTCTCCGAAGCCATGCTGTTCACCCATCGCGGCGTCAGCGGGCCTTCGATCCTGCAGATTTCATCCTATTGGCGCGAGGGCGACGAGATCGCCATTTCGATGGCGCCGGGAACCAACATCTTCGAAACCCTGCGCACTGCGCGCGCGCAGAACGGCAAACAGGCGCTGCAGACGGCCTTGTCTGTGCATCTGCCGAAGAAGCTGGCGCAGACGATCGCCGAAGAGCTCGGCATGACGAGCCATCTTGCCGATCTTTCCGACAAGCAGTTTCGGGTTGCCGAAAGCAGGGTGAACGGCTGGCGCATCAAGCCGGCCGGCTCGGAGGGCTACCGCACGGCCGAGGTGACGCTTGGGGGCATCGACACCCGCGATCTCGATTCCAAGACGATGGCGGCGAAAGCGGTACCGGGGCTTTATTTCATCGGCGAGGTTGTCGACGTAACCGGTTGGCTCGGCGGCTATAATTTCCAATGGGCGTGGTCGTCCGGCTGGTGCGCGGGGCAGGCGGCATGAGCATCGTCATGGACGGGGTCTTGCCGGATGACACTGATTTCGTCCCACGCCCGCATCAGCTCGTCGCGCGGGATGCCATTCTGGCTGCGCGCGAAAAGGGGCGTCCGGGCTTCCTGCTCGGCGATCTGACCGGCCTCGGCAAGACGCTGTCGGCGTGGCTGGCCGTCTCGGCGATGCCGGGGGCGGACATACTGGTCATTTGCCCCAAGGGCGCCATTCCGCAGTGGCGACGCACCATCGCCCGGTCCCCGGATGCCGGAAAGCGTGTCACCATCATGAATTTCGAGCGGACAAAATCGCTGCTGGCGCCGCCTGCCGTCAGCACCAAGCGCTCGACGCGGGCGAAGAACAACGAGCTTGCCCGCCATGGCGCGCCTAAGCGCATCTGGCCGATCGTCATCATCGACGAGAGCCACCGCATCCGCAATCCGGGCGCGCAGCAGGGGCTGGTGTGCCGGCAGATGGCGGCGGCGGCCAATTTCACCATCTATATGAGTGCCACCGCCGGCCAGTCGCCGCACGAACTGTCTTATCTCGGCAAGTTGCTGGCCTATGCGACCGGCGGCGCAAGCGGCGAGATCGACGATTTCCGCAAGCTGATGAAGCGGCTGGGCATCGGCCGCGCCAAGGGGCGTTGGAAGAACTGGTCGTGGGAGCCGAACGAGACCGACCGAAAGACGATGTCGGACCTTCTCTACCGCGGCGAGAACGCCATCGGCATGCGCCGCCGCCCCGAAGACATCGCCGGCTGGCCGGAAGTTCAGCGCGAACTGGCGCCGACGGCGCTCGATGCCGCCGGCCAGCGGCTCTACGATTCGACATGGCGCGAATTCCGCCGCGAACTCGGGCTTCTGGGCGGCAGCACGCGTCGTGCCGCCGGCTGGGCCGCCGATCTGCGCTTTCGCCAGAAAGCCAGCCTGATCCGGACGACCGGTACGGCTGAATTCGCCGACGATCTTCTTGCCAACGGCCAGCAGGTGGCGATCTCGGTGGCGTTCCTTGAAACCAGCTCCATGCTGGCCGAAAAGCTTTCCGGGCGCGGCTGGACGGTCGGTGAAATCAACGGCGAACAGTCGGGCGATGCCAATGAGCGGACGCGTGTCGCCTTCCAGACCGGCAAGCTCGACGCCGTCATCTTCACCGTTACCGAATCGATTTCGCTGCATCAGGGCGAGATGCCGGGCGGCGAGCGCGAGCGTTCGCTGGTGGTGCATGATATGCGCCACAGCGCCATCCAGCTTCAGCAGATCGAAGGCCGCTGCCATCGCGACGGCAAGCGCGCCATCATCTACTACGCCTATGCCGAAGGCACGGTGGAGGAGCGCATCGGTGCTACCGTCATCGCCCGGATGATGTCGATGGACGGCATGGCCGGCGACGACACGCGACTGCTTGAGGAAATCGCGGCGGTGGTGGGCGTTTAGGAAACCATTTTCGTCACCCCCCGCTGGTGCGCCGGAAAAATGGCTGTGGCGCTGCTTCCTGGCCGGCGAATAAGCGAAAAGGGTTCAGGCAAGCCGGTCGTTCGCGGTGTGCCGTCAGGATGCGCCCATCAATGAACCCGACCGTTATCCACGACTCGCGCCACGCTCCCTATCTCGACAGTACGTATTCCTGGACCCGGCTTGCGGTTTCGGTGTTTGTCGCGACGATCGGCGGCGTGGGCTTGTGGTCGGTGGTGGTCGTGCTGCCGGACGTGCAGAGCGAATTCGGCATCGACCGCGCCGATGCCTCGCTGCCTTACACGATGACGATGCTCGGTTTTGCCGTCGGCAATGTTGTGATCGGCCGCTTCATCGACCGGATGGGCTTTATGTTCCCGGCGCTCGTTGCGGCAGCGATGCTTGGCGCTGGTTTCATTCTTGCTGCCTTGACCACGTCGGTTTTTCAATTCGCCGTCATTCAGGCGCTTCTGATCGGGGTCGGCGCTTCTACGACCTTCGGCCCCTTGATCGCCGATATTTCGCACTGGTTCGATCGCCGCCGTGGCGTGGCGGTCGCGGCGGCCGCCTGCGGCAACTATCTGGCTGGTGCCTTGTGGCCGTTGGGCATGCAGGATTTCATTCCGTTCTATGGCTGGCGCGCGACCTATATCGGCATCGGCGTCATCTGCCTTGTGACGATGATACCGCTGCTGCTGTTTTTGAAGCGCAAGGTGCCTGTCGAAGCACACGGCTTTTCGAGCGCCGGTTCGATGCGGCCGGTGCAGGCGATCGGCGTATCGCCGGCCGTCTTGCAAGGCCTGCTGATCGTTGCCGGCCTCGGGTGCTGCGTGGCGATGTCCATGCCGCAGGTTCACATCGTCGCCTATTGCATGGATCTCGGCTACGGCGTGGCGCGAGGAACCGAAATGCTCGCGCTGATGCTGGCAGGCGGGATCGTCAGCCGCATCGGGTCCGGTTTTCTGGCCGACAGGATAGGCGGCATCAGGACGGTTATCATAGGGTCCGTCCTGCAGTGCGTCTCGCTGTTTTTCTACATTCCGTTTGATGGACTGGCTTCGCTCTACGTCGTGTCGCTGATCTTCGGCCTTTCGCAAGGCGGTATCGTGCCGTGCTATGCGATCATCGTGCGCGAATACATGCCGGCGGCGGAAGCCGGCCAGCGCGTCGGCGTCGTCATCATGGCGACGATCGTCGGCATGGCGATCGGCGGCTGGATGTCGGGCTGGATCTACGATCTGACCGGGTCCTATGCGGCTGCGTTCCTCAACGGTATTGCCTGGAACCTGCTCAACCTCGTTGTCATGGCGCTCTTGCTGTGGCGATCACGCATTGCGCAGCCAGCTAGAGCCTGATCGGCTGCCGATCTGCTTTTCGTCAACCGCCTCTTAAAACCTTTCGCGCCATGATGCAGCCATGGTTGGTTTCGCGCTTCCAAAACTGAGATGGCTGGTGATCGGTGCCGCAGGCGCCGGCATGTGGGCGATGACGCAAGAGCCGCCGTCCAAATTCCATGCCCAGCAACGGCCGTCCAAGCCTGTGGAACGCAAGGCTGAATTGCCTGACACGCCGAAGAAAGCTGACCTGCCCGATACGCCGACGAAGATCACGCCGCCGGTGCCGCGTCCTTCGCAGGTGATCACCAGTTCCATCGCGCGGCCGGATCGTCCCGTGCCGGACAAGGCGGTCCGCTCAGATGATTCGCTCTACACGACCTCGCGCGTGAATATGCGGGCGACGGCAAACCTTTCGGCCTCTGTCGTGGCGACGCTGGGGCCGGGTGAGGCGGTCAAGGTGATCATTCGCGACGGAAAATGGCAGCTCGTCTCGGTGCGAGGGCGCAAGGGCTGGATTCATGGCGACTATTTGCGCCCTGCCGGCTCGGATGCGCCGCGACCAAGCCTGTCGGTACCAGGCAAGGCTACCAATGTCAGCGCGAAGCCCGATACCCCTCGCGCCATCCGTCCTCAGGGCTACGTCGCTCCCAGATCCGAATCGACAAACCTGTTTTCCAAGGCCAAAGCCCTGTTCGGCGGACGCACACCGATACGCGCGCCGCAGGAAGGCGATTGCCAGTGTCCCTATGATCTGATGATCAACGGCAAACAGTGCGGCGACCACAGTGCCTATAGCCGCCGCAGCCGCCGGAATGTTCAGTGTTATCTCTGATCTAAGCAATTCCAGCAAAAGTGCGTAGCGGTTTTGCGTTCGGAATTGCGTAAAAACAACGCGCTAGCGTCCGCGCGCCATAAGGCCGATCAGCAGACCGACGACAGCCACGCCGACGACCGTTGCGGCCACCGGATTGTCGCGCGCGGCCTGTTTCACGACGCGGGACTGTTTCGATATATGCGGGATAGCATCGCTGACGCGGGCCATGAGATCTTCGTAGATATCCGATGCACCGTCGCGCGCGTCTTCATAGGTGGCGGCACCGCGTTTCGACAGCGACTTCTTGAGCGATGACACTTCGCGGCGCAGCTTCACGATCTGATCCTCCAGATCGTCTTCTACGTCGTCGCGAAATTTTGAAAATACAGAAGCCATGTCGAAAAATCCTCAATTCGTCTGATGGGACCAAAACGGCTGCTGCCAGCTTTGGTTCCACCTCAAAGAGAGAGGCTTTCTGGCCGGCGGCTGCTATTTCTCCGAGACGCCAGCCTCGGCGAAGCTCGCCATGCCGGTGTGGCATTCCAGCGCCGAGCGGACGAGGTTGACGGCAAGACACGCGCCCGAACCTTCGCCCAGGCGCATGCCGAGATCGAGCAGGGGATCAAGATTCAAAGCTTGGAGCAGCGCGCGATGCCCGGCTTCGGCAGAGACATGGGCCGCGAGCGTATGGGCGACCCCGGCCGAATCAAGTTTCGCGAGAGGAGCCACGGCGGCAGTGCAGACAAAACCGTCGAGCAGCACCGGAATGCCAAGCTGGCGCGCGGCAAGTGTTGCACCGAGGATCGCGGCGAGTTCGCGCCCGCCAAGCGCAGCAGCGATCTTCAGTGGATCGGCGATCGCATCTGCATGCAGGGCAAGGCCCTTGTCGATGGCGACGATCTTGCGCTTCAGGCCGGCATCGTCGACGCCGGTGCCACGCCCGGTCCATTTTTCAGCACCACCACCGAACAGGGCAGCTGCAATGGCGGCTGCCGGCGTGGTGTTGCCGATGCCCATCTCGCCGAAGCAGATGAGATCGGTATCCTTGGTGACGGCGTCAAAACCGGTCGACACGGCGGTCAGGAATTCGGCCTCGCTCATCGCGACGCTTTGGGTGAAATCGTCGGTCTGGCGGTAAATTTCGAGCGGGATGACATCGAGTTCAGCGCCGGCGACGCGGGCGAGCTGGTTGATCGCAGCGCCACCGCCGGCAAAATTCGCCACCATCTGCACGGTCACTTCCGACGGGAAGGCCGAGACGCCCTGCGCGGTGACGCCATGCGAGCCGGCAAAGACGATGACCTTGACGTGGTCGAGCTTCGGCGTGTCGCGGCCTTGCCAGCGCGCCAGCCAGGCGACGATGGTTTCGAGCCGGCCGAGGCTGCCTTGCGGCTTGGTCAGCGTGTCCTGCCGCCGTGCCACGGCCTGTGCTGACGCCTCGCTGCCGGCCGGCAGGTTCTGGCAGGCGGCACGCAGTTCATCAAACGACTTGAAGGCCATGAGGAAAGCTCCTGAAAAATCAGATGAATATGGCGCTGGCTGCCAGCAGCACGATGATTTCAGCACCCTGCTGGAGCGCGCCGATGGTGTCGCCGGTCTGCCCGCCGATCTGGGCAAGGCAGAGCTTTCGGAACGCGAAAAACCAGAGGCCGAGAATGACAGCGGTTGCCAGCGCGCCGGGCAGGCCGAGCAGAAGCAGCGCGACAGCGCCGAGAACCGCACCGACTACCGCCGTTTCTGATGAAGGCGAGCCGGCATTGGCGGCCAACCCTTCAACACGCGCCGAGGGCAGCAGATGCATGAAGGCGGGAATCAGCCCGCGCGATACGGCATGCGCTGCGATCAGTGCGCAAAAGACCTGCGAGACGCTGGTGAGATCGGCAAGTGCGGCCCAGCGCAGCAGGATCGAGAGCCCTAGCGCTGCCGCGCCATAGGTGCCGATGCGGCTGTCGCGCATGATTTCGAGCTTTTTCTCGCGCGTCGCGCCGCCGCCAAAACCGTCGGCGGTGTCGCCAAGACCATCCTCGTGCAGGCAGAAGGTCGTCAGCATCGTTGCGGCTAGCGCCAGTGCTGCGGCTGGTCCCGTCGAGAGGCCGAGCCACGTCGTGATGGCGAAGACGATGCCGCCGATCAGGGCAACGACCACGCCGACGACAGGTGCCGCCCAAAGGGCAGCCGAAAGGCTGCGGCCGGAAAAATCCATGTGCGGCAGCGGCAGGCGCGTCAGGAAGACGAGCGACAGCGCAATGTCGCTGAAAATCCTGTTGCGCGGCGTGCTGTTCATGCCTCAGCCCCGCGCAATCGCGTGAAAGAAGGTGCCGGTGACATGGCCGCGCCGACCGCCGAAAGCGCCGAGCGGGTTGCCTTGACCGTCGGCGAGGTCAGCGAGCTTTTCGTCGCTTCCCGGCGTGACCGTCTGCGCGTAGTGGAATTCATGACCACGCACGGTCGAGCCGGCCTGTCCGAGCGGGCAGTCGGATAGCAAAGTCGCCTGGCGATAGCCGAGATTCATCTTGCGCCTGGCGAAGCTGGTCGAATGGCCGAGCAGGCCGAGCATGCGGTGGGTTACGCCTTCGGCATCCTCCAGCGCTTCGCCCAGAGTCATGAAGCCGCCGCACTCGCCATGGATCGGCTTTGCCTCGGCAAATCTTGCCATGCCGGCGCGAAAATTTTCGGCAGCGGCGAGCTTGCCGGCGTGGAGTTCGGGGTAACCGCCCGGCAGCCAGCAGACATCGCAATCCCCGGAAGGGGCTTCGTCTGCCTGCGGCGAGAACGGAACGATTTCCGCGCCGGCCTCGCGCCAATGCGCCGCGACATGCGGATAGACGAAGGTGAAGGCGGCATCCTGCGCCAGCGCGATGCGCTGGCCGGGCGGGGGCAGGGCATCGGAGAAATCAGCGCCTTTCGGCTCAAGCGGCGTCATCAGCGCGATGATGGCGTCGAGGTCGAGCGAGTGTTCGGCCATGTCGGCGAGGCGATCGAGATGGGCGATCAGGTCGGCATGTTCGCTGGCCTGGACGAGGCCAAGATGACGTTCGGGCAGGGAAAGCGTCGGGTCGCGCAGGATCGCGCCGACGACCGGCAGGCCGAGTGCCTCGACCGCATCGCCGGCCAATCGGCGGTGACGCTCGCTGCCGAGCCGGTTGAGCACGACGCCGGCGATGCGCACGGATGGATCGTAGGTTGCAAAGCCCTTGGCGATGGCCGCTGCCGTTTGCGACTGGCCGGAAACGTCGAGCACCAGCAGCACCGGCAGGCCGTAGAGCCTTGCCAGATCGGCAGCCGAGCCCGAGCGGCCGGGTGCGGCGGGAATGCCGTCGAACAGGCCCATGGCGCTTTCGATGAACAGCAGGTCCGCTTGCGAGGCGGCATTTGCCGCCAGTGCGTTGAGCAGTGGCGGCGACATGGCCCAACTGTCGAGATTGACGCCGGGCCGGCCGGTGGCAGCGTGATGAAAGCCCGGGTCTATATAGTCCGGGCCGGATTTCGCGCCGCCGACGCTTATGCCTCGCCGCGCGAGCGCGCGCAGAATGCCGATGGTGACGCTGGTCTTGCCCGAGCCTGAGCGCGGGGCGCCGATGATCAGGCCGCGCGCCGTCACCGGCCACCCATCAGTTCGTTGCGCATCGCGACGATGCCGCCGATGACGATCAGCGCCGGCGAGACGATATTTTCGCGCGCTGCTGTCTCCACCAGCATGCCCAGCGGTACGGTGACGGTGCGCTCCTCGGGCATGGAGGCGTTCTCGACCAACGCAGCCGGTGTGTCGCCGGGCAGCCCTGCCGCCAAAAGCTCCGCCACCGTGGCCGCCATATGGGTCAGGCCCATATAGATGACGATCGGCTGGCCGGTGCGGGCGAGTGCTGCCCAATCAGGCCGGTCGTCAGTGGCTGCGGCAAAGCCGGTGGCGAGGATGATCGCGCCGTTGACGCCGCGCACAGTCGCCGGGATGCCCGCCGAGGTCAGGCCGCCGAAGGCCGAGGTGACGCCGGAAAGCGCACGCCAGGGAATGTTTTCGCGCGCCAGCACCAGCGCTTCCTCCGCGCCGCGGGCGAAGACGAAGGGGTGCCCGCCCTTCAGCCGCACGACTTTGCGGCCTTCCCGCGCCAACCGGACCAGCAGTGCGTTGATTTCGTCTTGCGGGATCGAGAGCCTGCCGCCGCGCTTGCCGACGAAGAATTTTTCCGCTTGCTCGGCAACGGCGACGATTTCCGGCGACACCAGCGCGTCATGCACCAGCGCGTCGGCCTGGGTCAGTGCGGAGAGCACGTCGAGGGTGAGCAGGGCAGGATCGCCGGGCCCGGCGCCGGCCAGCCAGACATGGCCGGGCTGTAGCGGCTGCTTGCCGGCGAGAAGGCGGGAAAAGAGATGGTCGATGCTCACAGAAGGTGCTTTCCCGGATGACGCGCAAAGACAGCCTGCGTATATAGGCCGGCATGAGCGAAGGCATGAAAGAAGCCGAAATGCCACTGCGCCGTGGCTGGACCACGGGCGCCTGCGCCACCGCTGCCACCAAGGCAGCGTGTTCGGCGTTGCTGACGGGCAGTTTTCCCGACCCTGTGGAGATCACGCTGCCCGGTGGCAATGTCGTCGGTTTCGCGCTGGCCAACCATGAAATCGGCGACGGCCGGGCGACGGTCGGCATCGTCAAGGATGCCGGCGACGACCCCGACGTGACGCATGGCGCGCTGGTGAAAAGCACCGTGCGCGCCGGCGTGCCAGGGTCCGGCGTGACCTTTCGCGCTGGATCGGGCGTCGGCACGGTGACAAGACCGGGCCTGCCGATCCCGCCGGGCGAGCCGGCGATCAATCCCGTGCCACGCAAGATGATTGCCGAGGCCGTGCATCAGGTCGCAGGCGACAAGGCGGATTTCGAGGTCGAGATTTCCGTGGTCGGCGGTGAAGAGATGGCGCAGCGCACGTTGAATCCGCGCCTCGGCATCCTTGGCGGCATTTCCATCCTGGGAACGACCGGCATCGTCATTCCCTATTCCTGCTCGGCCTGGATTCATTCCATCCATCGCGGCGTCGATGTGGCGCGTGCCATGGGCTTTACCCATGTTGCCGGCTCGACGGGCAATGCTTCCGAAATGGCGGTCCAGAAATTCCATGGCCTGCATGAAGTGCAGTTGATCGACATGGGCGATTTCGTCGGCGGCATGCTGAAATATATCCGCGCGCATCCGGTGCCACGCGTGACGATTGCCGGCGGGGTCGCCAAGATGACCAAGCTGGCGCAAGGCATGCTCGACGTGCATTCGAACCGAGGTGCGGCCGATCTCGATGGGTTGGCAACGGTGGCTATTGAAGCAGGGGCGGGCGAGGAGCTGGCGGCGCGCATTCGTGGCGCCAATACGGTCGCCGAGGCGTTCGCGCTTGCTGTAGCTGAGGGCGTGGTGATTGGCGACGCGATTGCCGCCAGTGCGTGGCGCACCGCCGCTCCGGTTTTGAAGAGCGCGGATATCGAGCTCGAAATCCTGGTTTTCAACCGCGACGGCGAATTGAGGGGGCATGCGCCCTTCGCGCCCACTCATAGCGAATCCCGCCCCCTGAAGCGGCGCTGATAATAGGCATCGTAAAGCGAGCTTTCGCGGAACTCCTCTTCCGCCAGCGAGGGGCCGACGAAGATGATCGCCGTGCGCTCGATCGGATCTGCGGCGAGTTGGCCGGCGATGGTTGCAAGCGTTCCGCGCACGATGCGCTCATCCGGCCACGAGGCGTGGAAGACGATGGCGACCGGGCAATCTTCGCCGTAGAGCGGCGTCAGTTCTTCCACCACGCGGTCGATGGCGTGGATGGCGAGGTGGATGGCGAGCGTGGTGCCTGTTGCGCCGAAGGCCGCGAGTTTTTCTTTCTCGGGCATCGGCGAGGCGCGACCGGAAATACGGGTCAGTACCAGCGATTGCGCGACTTCCGGGATCGTCAATTCACGGCCCAGCGCTGCCGCTGCGGCGGCGAAGGATGGCACGCCCGGCGTCAGCGTGTAGGGAATGCCGAGCTTTTCGAGCCGGCGTATCTGCTCGGCGACAGCGCTCCAGACGGACAGATCGCCGGAATGCAGCCGCGCGACATCCTGCCCGGCCTGGTGGGCCGCGGCGTATTCGGCCTCGATCTCATCCAGCGACATCGGGGCGGTGTTTACGAGCTTCGTGTCTGGCCCGCAGTAAGCCAGCATTTCCTTCGGTACGATCGAGCCGGCATAGAGGCAGACCGGGCAGCGCGCCAGCAGGTCGCGGCCGCGAACGGTGATGAGATCGGCGGCACCGGGGCCGGCGCCGATGAAATGAACCGTCATGACGCATCTCCGCTTTGCGCCAGCGCACAGGTCACTGAGGCGAGAACATGCCTCGGCCCGAGCAACCGTGCATTCTCGCCCGCAGCTGCAAGGGCTGCCGCTTCCGAGACGGAGGGCGCGCCGGTCAAAGTCAGCGACAGTTCGGAATGGCTGGAAGTGCTTTTCCCGGCCTCTGCGAGTTCCGCGTCGCCAACGATCAAGACTTCGAGCCCCAGTTTGCGCCCGGCGGAAAAGATGGCCTCTTCATGCTGCTTCAACTGCGCAGTCGCGATGGCATCAAGCTGCGATGCTTCGATCTTGTGTTCAGCCAGGGTTGCGCTGATGGCGTCCAGCACCTGCTGTTCGCTGACGCCCTTGCGGCTGCCTATGCCCGCGACGATCATGGCTTCACCCATGACCATTGCGTGACGGGCATTGCCGGCCGCCAGCCTTGCATCGAACCCACGGGCACGGTGCGGGAGACGGCGAGGCGGATCAGTTCGCCGCCGAGCCGCGCATGCAGCGCCAGCAGCAGCACTTCCATTTCCAGCGTCACCGCATTGGCGACGAGCCTGCCAGCAGAGGGCAGGGCGTCGATCGCCGCATCCATGACGCCGGGCTCAGTGCCGCCGCCGCCGACGAAAATCGCGTCCGGCGTTTCAAGGCCGGCGAGTGCCGCAGGCGCCTTGCCTTCGACGACAATGAGACCGGGTACGCCGCAGGCGACGGCATTGCGGCCGATACGCGCTGCGCGCTCGGGTGATGCCTCGACGGCGATGGCGCGCATCGACGGGTCGGCCAGCATCCATTCGATGGAGATCGAACCGGAGCCACCGCCGATATCCCACAGAAGCTCGCCACGTTTGGGCGCGAGGCTCGACAGTGTAACGGCGCGGATTTCGCGCTTGGTGATCTGGCCGTCATGCTCGAACAATTCGTCCGCCATGCCGGGCGTCAGCGGTTGGACGCGCGCTTCAGAAGTCGATTCCACTTCGATGGCCAGAACATTGAGCGGATTGATGTTTTTGGCGGCGAAGGTCACGGCCCGCATCGCGGTCAGGCGTTCGGACGGGCCGCCCAGCGCTTCCAGTATCGTCATGCGCGACGGGCCAAAACCCAGTTCGGAAAGCAGGCGCGCGATTGCGGCCGGGCTATCGCCATCCGAGGTCAGCGCAAGGATGCGCGCCTTGGGGTGCAGCAGCGGGCGGATCAGGTCGATCGGCTTGCCATGCAGGGAGATCGTCTGCGTTTCGGGCAGCGGCCAGCCGAGGCGTGCGGCGGCGAGGCTGAAGGCAGAAGGGGCAGGTAGCACGTTCATCTCGTCCGCCGATACGTGGCGGGCGAGGGTGGAGCCGACGCCATGACAAAAGGGATCGCCGGAGGCGAGCACGCAGACGCGGCGGCCGGACAGCGCCAGCACCGCTTTCATGCCGGCATCGAACGGGGTTGGCCATGGCAGCGCGTTGCCCGCGATCAGCCCTTCCACCAGCGCGAGATGGCGCTTGCCGCCGAAAACCGCCTCGGCTTGCGCGATGTGGCGCTTGGCCTCGTCGCCAAGACCTTCTACACCATCCTCGCCGATGCCGACGATGGTGAGCCAGCGTTGTGCGGCGGCCGGTTTCTTTCGCTCAGCAGGCATGATGACCCACCGCATTCTGATACTCGGCGGCACCACGGAAGCAAGGCAGCTTGCCGGCAAACTGGCGGATCGCGCCGACCTGTCGGTTGTTTTGTCGCTGGCCGGCCGCACGGTCGATCCTGTCGCGCAGCCTGTGCCGGTGCGCAGCGGTGGCCTTGGCGGTGCGCAAGGGCTGGCGAATTATCTGTGCGACGAGCAAGTCGGCCTGCTGATTGACGCCACTCACCCTTATGCGGCCAACATTTCGCGCAATGCGGCTGAAGCCGCGACGCTGGCCGGCGTTCCGATCCTGACGCTGCGTCGCCCGGCCTGGGAGGCTGTCGAGGGCGATCATTGGACGCTGGTCGAGAACGGCAGGGAAGCCGTGGCCGCGTTGGGCGAACGTCCGCGTCGGGTGTTCCTCGCGCTCGGACGGCAGGAAATTGCCGACTTTGCGCGCGCGCCGCAGCACGCTTACGTGATCCGCAGCGTCGATCCCATCGAGCCGCCGCTCGCCGTGCCGGATGCGACTTACATTCTTGCGCGCGGGCCCTTTGCCGAGACGGATGAGCGTGAGCTTCTGGCCGGCCACCGCATCGACGCCATTGTTGCCAAAAACAGCGGCGGCAGCGCCACCTATGGCAAGATCGCTGCCGCGCGCGAACTCGGTATCGAAGTCATCCTGTTCCGCAGGACGGACCTGCCGGATGTGCCATCCGCTGCCAGCGTCGGCGAGCTGCTTGCCATGATCGATCATTGGGCTGCCTCCGCCGAAAAGCGCGGCGTATAGACCAGCGGGCGTTGGCCGTCGCGCTCGATGATGCGGGTTTCGGGCGAGCCGATCATCACGCAGGTGGCCATGTCGGCCTGTTCGGCGCGAGCCGCCGCCAGCGGCGTGATCTCGATGCGCTCGTCGGGCCTGCCGGCGGCGCGGCCGAAGATCACAGGCGTCGTGCCGGGCAGGATGGCGCGCAGTGTTTCGAAGGCTTTGCCGAGCTGCCAGGGGCGGGATTTGCTGATCGGATTGTAAAGCGCGATGACGAAGCCGGCGCTCGCTGCTGCTTCCAGTCGCTTTACGATGAGATTCCATGGCTTGAGATTGTCCGATAGCGAGATGGCGCAGAAATCATGGCCGAGCGGCGCGCCGATGCGGGCGGCGACCGCAAGCATGGCCGTGACGCCGGGTATGACCGTCAATTCGATGTCGCGCCATTCGGCAGGCCCGGCTTCGATCGCCTCGCAGACGGCTGCTGCCATCGCGAAGACGCCAGGATCGCCGCCCGAAACCACGGCGACACTCGCGCCCTCGGCCGCCTTCTCAAGAGCTGCATTGGCACGCGAAATCTCCTCGCGATTGTCGGAAGCGATGCGGGTTTGGTCGGGCCTGAGGTTCAGTCGGTCGACATAGGGGCCGTAGCCGAAGAAGAACTCGGCTTCCGTCGCCGCTGCACTTGCTTCGGGTGTGATCTGACCGGGATTGCCGGGGCCGAGGCCGATGACGAAAAGCCGCCCGCTCATGGCCGCCCCGCCCAGCCGGGAACCAGCACGATGGCAAAATAGGGGGCGATGTCGTCAGCCTTTTCGCTGAGCTTTACGGAAGCCGTGTTGGCCATGGTGCCGCGCTCGACATACATGGCGCGCTCCAGCTTGCCGCTGGCTTCCAGCGCGCGGCGGATTTTGGGCAGGTTGCGCCCGACCTTCATGATGACGGCAGCGTCGGTATCGGCCAGCCGGCGTGTCAGCTCGAATTCGCTCATCGTGCCCGGAAGAACGCTCAGCACGTCGTCGCCCTGCACGATGGGCAGCCCGGTCTGCGACCAGCAGCCCGACATGGCGGTGACGCCGGGGATGACCTCGGTCGGATAGCGATGCGACAGGCGGATATGCAGGTGCATGTAGGAGCCGTAGAACAGCGGGTCGCCCTCGCTCAGCACGGCGACGGTGCGGCCGGCTTCGAGATGCTCCGCCACCGCGCGCGCCGACTCCTCGTAGAAACCGGTAATCGCCGATTTGTAGTCGGCATGTTCCTTGTCGATCTCGGTCGTTACCGGATAGAGCAGCGGCAGTTCGATGATTTCGGGCTTCAGATGCTCGGAAATGATGGCGCGGGCGTTACCGTTGTTGCCGCGCTTGGCGAAATGGGCAAGCACGTCGGCCTCGCCGAGCGCACGCACGGCTTTCAGCGTCAGCAGCTCGGGGTCGCCGGGACCGGTGCCGACGCCGATGAGGCGGCCTTTGGGTTGCACGGTCACAGGCCGGGCCTCGCCAATGCGTTGAGGGCGGCTGCCGTCATGGCGCTGCCGCCGAGGCGGCCGCGCACGATGGCATAGGGCACGCCATAGGAGTTTTCGGCCAGCGCATCCTTGGATTCGGCAGCGCCGACAAAACCCACCGGCATGCCGATGATCGCCGCCGGCTTCGGTGCGCCGTCGCGCAGCAGTTCCAGCAGGTAGAAAAGGGCGGTCGGTGCATTGCCGATGGCGACGACCGAGCCGGCCATGCGCTCGCCCCACAGCTTTATCGCGGCTGCCGAGCGCGTGTTGCCGAGCTCTTTTGCCAGCGCGGGCGTATGATCGTCACGCAATGTGCAGATCACCTCGTTGTTTGCGGGCAGGCGGGCGCGGGTGACGCCGCGTACCACCATCTCGGCGTCGCAGAAGATCGGTGCGCCGGCTTTCAAGGCTGTGCTTGCCGCTTCGACGAAACCTTCGCCGAACTCGAATTTTTCCGCCGCTTCGACCAACCCGCAGGCGTGGATCATGCGCACGGCGACATCGGCCTCGGCTTCCGAAAAGCGCGACAGATCGGCCTCAGCGCGGATGATGGCGAAGGAGCGCTCATAGATCGCGTTGCCGTCGTGGATGTAGTCGTAAGCCGTCATGCTCATCCCTGTTCAAACGCCTCGGCGATCCGGGCCGCACCCAACCGCGAAAGGCAGGAGGCGGTGGTCTCCTTATTCTTGCGGCTGGCACGTACCAGTCTTGCCACGCGGCCAAGCGCGCGTGCGGCTTCATAGCCGGACGTGTACCCGGCGGGAAGGTCCTTTGCCGTCCCGTCCACGACAAGTCCGGCTCCTTTTTCGCCGCCGACCAGCGTCAGCGCTGCCGGAGCCGGGTGCGCGCAGCCCTTGGCGCAGCCGGAAACGTGGAGTTCGAACGAACCGTCGAGCAGGTCGGCGGATGCTTCGGCTAGCTGGCTGGCGATATCGCGGGTGTGGAGAAGGCCGGAGGCGCAGGCCGGCGTGCCGGGGCAGGCGGCGATGAAGCGGCGCGGGTCAAGCGGGTCGGTGATGAAGCCGAGGGATTTGGCGTGGTCCTGCAGGGTGATGCAGGCGGATTGCGAGAGGCCGAGGAGCAGGAGCGCTCGCTGCTGTGCGAGGCGGATTTCGGTCACGCCGAGGGATTCGGCTTCGTGGCAAAGCGCGATCAGGCTTTCAGCCCGCATGTGGCCGAAGGGCAGGCCGAGGCCGAGTGCTATGGTGTTGCGGAGGGGGAGGACGCCGATTGGGCTATCCGGCTCCTGTCGCATGCTAATGAGGCCAGGAAGACGCTCGACGTTGCCCCCCTCTGTCCTGCCGGACATCTCCCCCACAGGTGGGGAGATTGGGCCTGCATCAAAACTTTCGCCAATTTCTAACGAAGAAGGAGATGAGCCGGCATCTCCACTGCTGATCTCCCCACCTGTGGGGGAGATGTCCGGCAGGACAGAGGGGGGCAACGTAGGGTGCAGACCTATCGAGGGGATTATACATTTTAGTTGCTCGCCGTTCAGATCCCGCGCTCGGGCTTCACGTCCGCCGGCAGCAATCATTCGCAATATGATGAGAGCAGCATCGCAGGCCTCTCGCCCACTGATCTCACCCAGCACCGTTGCGCTTTTGGCATCGCCCGCGACGGCAAGCTGCCAGACATTCGCCGAAACCGCAGTCAACCGCACATCGGCCTGCACCCTATCCATATTCAGTCGCCCGCCACCATCGACTAAGACCGACACTTTCGAGCCGAGACGACCTCCGAGGTTCGATGCGTCGATGGCTTCGCGAATACGATTGGCAAGCGGAGACGGATTGGCAATTTCCTGCGGGTCCAGCCCCGCCAGAGGCCCCGTCTCCACCGGCACGCCGGTGCGCACAGCTATGCCGAGCGTATTAACTTCTCCCGCAAGCGCCACTGCGCTTTCCGCCGTCAAACCGCGTATCTGCAGGCTGCCGCGTGCCGTCACCTCCATAACGCCATTGCCGTGCCGCGAGGCGGATTCGCAGAGTCCGATCAAGGCCTTGGGGGCAAGTCCTCCAGCAACGGGGTTGAGCCGCACCAGCAAGCCGTCGCCGGTCTGCATCGGCGCCGAGAGTGCCGGGCAGGCGCCGCGCCGCGAGAAGGCGTTCATGCCGCCACCTCCAGCGCCTCGGCCTCGACGATCAGGCTGGCCAGATCGTCGTCGATGGAGTTGCGCAGCGGGTGCCACAGTCCGCGCCGGCGCGCCGCGGCGAAGCGCTCGGCGATGACTTTTGTCGCCGCCGGGTTCTCGCGCAACAGGAAGGCGCGCACCACCTCGTCGCCGAGATAGGCATCATGCACGGCCTCGATCAGTGCGCCGGGGATGGCATGCGTGGTCTCGGCGAAGCCCACGAGCCGGTCGACCGTCTCGGCAAATTCGGACGCGCCGCGGGGACCATGCCGCATCTGTCCTTCGATGAAGCGCGGGTTGACGGCACGCGCCCGCACCACGCGCGCCACTGCTTCGGTGATCGAGCGCGGGCGCGGGCGTGCCGGGTCGGTGGTGTCGAGGATGATCACATCGGCATTGTTGCCGAGTGCTGCAAGGGCTGCCGAAAAACCGCCGATGAAGGCGACATCGGCGGAGCCTTCAAGAATGTCGCGGCCGGGGTCGTCGCCGCTGTGGACGAGAAGATCGGCCCCGGCGATGCGTGTCGCGAAAGCGCCGGGCGCAGAGACGCCTTCGCCTTCGGCGCCGCCATAGGCATGCGAGGTGGCGTCGAGATAGGCGCGGCCGAGTTCCTCGCGGCTTGTCCATTGGCCGCTGGACAAAAGGTCTTCCAGGCCAGCGCCATAGGTGCCGGGCGAGGAGCCGAAGATTCGGGCGGGGGCCTTGCCGAGCGTGCGCGCTTCGGCGGCAAGGGGGTTTTCGGAAGCGTCCTCGTCGCGCGCGGCGACGGCAGCGGCAGCGGCATCGACCAGCGCGATCTGGGTCGGGAACATGTCGCGGAACAGGCCGGAAATGCGCCATGTGACATCGACGCGCGGTCGCCCGACCGTTGCCGGCGGCAGGACTTCGATACCGGTGACGCGGCCGGTGGCGGCATCCCATTGCGGGCGACAGCCCATCAGGAACAGACCTTGGGCGATCTCCTCGCCGCCGGTGCGCAGCGAGGCGCTGCCCCAGAGGTCGATGACCAGCGAGCGCGGCCAGTCGCCGTGATCCTGCAAGTAACGCGTCAGCACTTCCTGCGCTCCGGCGCGGCCGAGGTCGAAGGCGGTAGGCGTCGGCATGGTGCGCGGATCGGCGGTGAAGAGGTTGCGTCCGGTCGGCAGCACGTCGGTGCGGCCACGCGCCGGCGCGCCTGCTGGGCCGGCGGCGATGTGGCGGCCGTCGAGTGCTGCAATCAGCGCGTTGCGCTCGGTTTCAGCGCTGCGCAGGCGCATGGCATCGGTCTCATCGTCCGCCGCGCGGCCATAGATGTGCAGGCCGTCCTTGACGGCGAAATCCTTCAGATCGCAGAGCCAGGCGTCGATGCGGCGCAGCGCTTCGTCGGGAGCGTCGGTCTTTGCGACGCCGGCTTCATGGGCGAGGCCGGTCTTGGCGGCGGTTTCTACGATGAGTTTCGCCAGCCGATCGCGGCGGCGGCGGTCGAGGCCGTCGGCCTGTGCATATTCGTCGACCAGCCGCTCCAGCATCTGCTGGTTTTCATCGAGCCCGGCGTGCGCGAGCGGCGGCGGCAGGTGACCGAGCGTGACGGCGGAAATGCGCCGCTTGGCTTGGGCTGCCTCACCGGGGTTGCTGACGATGAAGGGATAGATGACGGGCAGGCCGCCGGTGACGATTTCGGGGAAGCAGGCACTGCTCAGCGCCACCGTCTTGCCGGGCAGCCATTCGAGCGTGCCATGGGCGCCGACATGGATTAGTGCGTGGCAGTCGAGTTTCTTGCGCAGCCACAGACCGAAAGCGATCAACTCGTGGCGGGGCGGCAGCGTTGGGTCGTGGTAATCGGCGCGGCGATCCGCCGAACGCCCGCGATCGGGGGCAAGTGCTACGGTGATGTTGCCGAAGGTGGCGGCGGGGAAGGGGAAGTGGTTGTTTGAGGGACGGGAACGATTTTGCTCGACGTTGCCCCCCTCTGTCCTGCCGGACATCTCCCCCACAGGTGGGGAGATCAGGCTGTCATCAAAACTTTCGCCAATCGTCGACGTTGCAGGGAGTGGACCGGCATTGCCACTGCTAATCTCCCCACCTGTGGGGGAGATGTCCGGCAGGACAGAGGGGGGCAACGTAGAGCGCTGCAGTTTCCTGGTCGAAACCGTCTCGGCATCTGGCTTGCCCCACGCGGCCTCCACCGTCGCCCGCGCCTCCTCAGGCAGGTCGTTCGCGAGGGCAAGATAATCTTCTAAGCTCAGCCCATTATCGCCGTGCTCCAGCAAGCCCAATAGTTCCCGCGGCGATTCGGGAATCCCTTCAACGGCATAGCCATGTTGCTTCAGGTCATGCAGCATGGCGAGCACGCTGGAGGGCACGTCGAGGCCGACGGCATAGCCGGTGCGGCCGGGCGCGCTGGGATAGTCGGGAATGAGGATCGCCAGTTTGCGGGTTGCGCGCGGTTCGCGCTGGAGACGCACGAAGGCTGCCAGCCTGTCGGCAACCTGCTCGACCCGGTCTTGCTCCGGACGATTTGCGAGACCCTTGAAGGCGAGGGCCGCGTCGGCTTCGATTTCTGCCTTGAACGAAATCGCGCCGGCGAGGATGCGGCCGTCGAGCTCCGGCATGACCACATGCATGGCGAGGTCGGCGGGGGCTAATCCACGCTGGTTGGTGGCCCAGGCGTCGCGGCGCGTGGTTGCGACTATGACCTGGAACACCGGCACGCCGGCACGATCGAACAGGGTTTCGACGCCCGGCTCGGCACCAGAGGCGAAGGCGGTTGCTGTGATGATCGCGGCGGGTTTCAGATCGGCCAGCGCATTCTCGACGAAGGCGAGGGAGGCTTTGTCTTTCAGGCTGGAAACGAAGATCGGGACCGGCGCCATGCCGCGCTGGCGCAGTGCCTCGACCAGCGCGTCGATGGGCGCGACATCGGCGGCGAGCAGCATGGAACGGTAGAACAGGATGGGGATGGTGGGGCGCGTTTCGTCCCCCCTTGAGGGGGAGGTGCCGCCAAAGGCGGCGGAGGGGGGTATTACGGCAGTGCTCGACGTTCCTTGGCGTTGGCGTGCGGCCGCGGCGACCCCACCCCCGGCCTGCGGCCGGACCCTCCCCTCAAGGGGGAGGGGGACGTCGCGCTCGACGACACCCTTTTTCGGCTCGTAAAACCCAGACTTCGGCACCGCAACCGGCTGCGCCGCCGCGCCTTGCCCGCCCGCCAGCACCGCCAGCCGCCGCACCAGCCCGCGCATGTTTTCCGGCCCGCCCTCGCGGAAATAGGCGAGCAGCCCGTCCAGCTGCTCGCGCGGCAGGGTCGAGCATTCAATCAGCCGGAGGTCTTCGTCGTGGCTCTCGCCGGGCAGGAGCGCGAGATGGATGTTGTTCTCGCGGCACATTGTGGCGAGCCGGTCGCAGCCATAGCGCCACCAGTCGTAGCCGCCGAGAATGCGTACCAGAATGACTTTGGCCCGGCTGGCGGTGCTGTCGATCCACAGATCGACCGACATCGGATGGCGCAGGTCGCGCAGGGCTGCCAGCCGCATCGACGGCAGCGTTTCGGCGTCCTGTTTCCATGCCGTCGCCAGCCCGGCCAAGTCGCTGTCGGTGAAGGACAGCGCCACGATATCCGCCGGCGCTTGCCGCAGATCGACCGGCTCGACTAGATCATCGAGCGAGGCGGATGTCGTGGTCAGTATGTGCATGGCGGCACGCTGTTGGTCAGCTGACCAGTATGCGCTCGATCGCGTCGCGATTCAGCCCCTTCAGGCCGATGACGACAAGACGCGAGCGGCGGTCGTCGGCCGCCGTCCAGGCGCGGTCGTAATAGTGGTTGACGCGCGGGCCGACGGCCTGGACCAGAAGCCGCATCGGCTTGCCGCCGACATCGACGAAACCTTTTACGCGGAGCACGTTTTCTTCTTCTGCCGCAGCAGCAACCCGCTTGGCCAGTGCGTCGGGATCGGAGATCGCCGGAAGCTCGATGATGAAGGAGTCAAAATCGTCATGCTCGTGGTCGAGTTCGCCGTCGTGATGGGTCTTTCGATTTTCGATGTCGTCCTCGACGGCGAGGCCAAGGCCGAGCAGCACCGAGGGATCGACCTTGCCCTGCGCGGTCGGGACGATTTTCACGGCGCGCGACAGATGCTCGCTGATGATGGCGTTGGCGCGGGCGCTGCCGGCTGCGTCGAGCAGATCGCTCTTGGAGAGAATAATGAGATCGGCGCAGGCGACCTGATCCTCGAACACTTCCTCGACCGGGTCGTCATGGTCGAGCGAATCGTCTTCCTGACGCTGCGCCTGCAGTGCGTCGAGGTCGGAAGCGACCTTGCCCGCGGCCAGCGCCGGGCCATCCACCACGGCAACGACGCCGTCCACGGTCACGCGGCTCTTCACGCTCGGCCACTGGAAGGCCTGCACCAGCGGCTTGGGCAGCGCGAGGCCGGAGGTCTCGATGATGATATGATCGACCTTCGGCTCCAGCGCCAGGATCTGGTCAAGCGCCGGCACGAAATCGTCGGCGACGGTGCAACAGAGGCAGCCATTGGCCAGTTCGACGATGTTTTCCTCCGGGCAGGCATCGACGCCGCAGCCTTTCAGGATCTCGCCGTCGATGCCGATATCGCCAAATTCGTTGACGATAAGGGCCAGCCGGCGGCCGTTGGCGTTTTCCAGGATATGGCGGATCAGCGTGGTCTTGCCGGCGCCGAGAAAGCCGGTGACGACGGTGCAGGGGACGCGGGTGGCGGAGGCAGTCATGAATTGTCCTTCAGGAAATCGAGGGGAGGGATGCGCGCGACGAGGCCGCGCTTGAGGCTGTCGGGACGGCCCCGCCACGGCAGGATGCCGTCGGTCGAGGTCGCGAAAAGCTTTGCGCCGGTGATCAGGTCAGGCCCGCTTTCGGTCGTGAGGTCGCCGAAGACGTAGCTCCACGAACCGTCGCGCAGCAGGGCAGCGCTCAAGCGACGCTTGCAGTTTCCGAGGCATTCGACCTGCCTGACCGTGATGTTCTCAGGTGCTGCGGCGCGAATCGCGCCTTGCGCCAGATGCTCGCCGGCGCGCGGCCGCGCGTCGGAGCCCGTCTCGTCGCGACAGGATGAGCAGACGAGAATCGTTACGCCGGGCGCGCCCAAATCATGGGCGTCCTCGGCCAGCTCAGTTTGATTGCCGTCGGCTTTCACCAGAATCACGCTCCTTGCCCGGGACACCCGCCAGGCGGTCGGATTTTTCGTCTGACGGCAGGTCTCCTGGCTCGCGGGTCGTCGCTTCATGCCGCCTTCCCGGGAAAAATCCCAGTGGCTGTCGGCCTTCGGCTATCCGCTTACAGTTGCGGGGACAGCTGCGGAGTTGGGCTCTTGGCCCGGCACCGCATTCCCTCTTAGCCCCTCCCTTTGCGGAGAGGGGACCGTCGCGGGCGAATTTAGGCGGTGGTGCCTTGCGCTGTCAACGCGTGGTTACGACGCGATTATGTCGGCCAACGCCGGTGCGAGATCGCCGGCGGGCGAAATCTCGATGCGATCGAGTTCGAGCCAGGACATCATCAGGCGGAGTTCTTCGATGAGGGCCGCGGCAGTGTGGTTTGGCGCGCCCGGTTCGGCATAGGCAGCGAGCACGCGCAAAACGCGGGCCGGTCGGTCCGCCTTCACGTCGATGCGCGCCACAATCGCGTCGCCGAGCAGGAAGGGCAGGACGTAGTAGCCATATTGCCGCTTTTCGGCCGGCGTGTAGATCTCGATGCGGTAGCGGAAGTTGAACAGACGCTCCGTGCGGGCGCGTTCCCAGACCAATGGGTCGAAGGGGGCGAGGAGGGCGCGGGCGTCGACCTTGCGCGGGATGCGGGCGTCGGCGTGAAGCCATGCCTGGTGGGTCCAGCCTTTGACGCGAAACGGCAGAAGCTCACCCGATTCGACGAGTTCCTCGATGCGGCCCTTCATGTCGGCGGGCGAGAGGCGGAAATAGTCGCGCAGGTCGCTGTAGGTGGCGATGCCAAGTGCGCGGGCCGAAATGCGCAGCAAATCGCGATGCGCGTCGGGAGCCGAGGGAACCGGGGCATTATATATGGAGGCGGGCAAAACACGCTCCGGCAGATCATAAAGACGCTCGAAGCCGCGGCGCGAAGATGTTGTGATCCGGCCCGCCCAGAACAGCCATTCGAAGGCGTGCTTCTCGTCGCTCCAGCCCCACCAGCCGCCGGAGCCCTTGGCGCCATCGATGTCGGAAGCCGCGATCGGGCCGCGGTTACTGACTTCCTGATAAATCTCGTTGATCAGGCCTTCGTTCTGCCGCGCCCATTTTGCCAGCCCGGTGTACATTTCCTCGTGCTGGCCGGCGCGTTCCATGCGCCAGCGCATGAGGGGATAGGTTTCGACCGGCAGGAACGACGCTTCATGCGCCCAGTATTCAAAGAGCGCACGTTTTCGTGATGTGGCAGCGTTGTCGAGTAACGCGCGGGGGTAGGGGCCAAGCCGCGAAAACAGCGGCATGTAATGCGCCCGCACCACCGCACTGACGGAATCGATCTGCAGCAGACCGATGCGCGAAAGCACCTTGTTGAGATGTCGCCGGTCGATGGCGCCCGTCGGTCGCGGATCGGCAAAGCCCTGCGCGGCAAGCGCTATGCGCCGCGCCATGGAAAGCGGGATCGTTTCCTTCATTCTTCGATGGCCCGGGCGTTCATCTATCAAGGTCTCTCCGCATCAGCCGGAATCGAAATGTGGACTTCAGCCTAGCAGGACTGCGACGGGAATTGTGTCAGGATAAAAAGTGGAGTAAAAAGGTAAGGAAATCAAATGCGCCTTGTGCACCGCAAATCGCTGGAAAGCGATTGGCGCAGCCGTGCTTTCGCCAAGGTTTGACTTGCTTCCCCCGATTGCCTGCGCTAACCCTCGCCGCGTTGCAGCATAGTGTCTTGCCGCGGCCTTCATAGGCAATCTGTCGCGGTATGGCGGTTCGACTCAATGCTATAATTCAGGCCGATCGGCCATCAATGGAAAGTCGGAGCATGAGCGCGCTCTTAAGTTCATATCTTCCCATCGTCATTTTCATCGGCGTGGCCCTCGTGGTCGGGCTGGCGCTGATTGCAGCGCCTTTCCTCGTGGCCTACCGCAATCCGGACCCGGAAAAGCTGTCGGCCTATGAGTGCGGCTTCAATTCGTTCGACGATGCGCGCATGAAGTTCGACATCCGCTTTTATCTGGTTTCCATTCTCTTCATCATCTTCGACCTTGAAGTGGCCTTCCTGTTTCCGTGGGCGGTTTCCTTCGGCGAGATCGGCATGCTCGGCTTCTGGTCGATGATGGTCTTCCTGGCGGTGCTCACCATCGGCTTCATCTACGAATGGAAAAAAGGAGCGCTGGAATGGGATTGAACGACATGTCTCCCACAATGGTCGCTGCCAAGCCCAAGGGCATTCTCGATCCGAACACCGGCAAGCCGATCGGCGCCGATGATCCGTTCGTGATGGACATCAACAACGAGCTTTCCGACAAGGGCTTTGTCGTCACTTCGTCGGAAGCGCTGATCACCTGGGCGCGCACCGGCTCGCTGATGTGGATGACCTTCGGCCTCGCCTGTTGCGCGGTTGAGATGATCCACCTCTCCATGCCGCGCTATGACGCCGAGCGCTTCGGTTTCGCGCCGCGAGCTTCTCCGCGCCAGTCGGACGTGATGATCGTTGCTGGCACGCTGACCAACAAGATGGCTCCCGCGCTGCGCAAGGTCTACGACCAGATGCCGGAGCCGCGCTATGTCATCTCCATGGGCTCCTGTGCCAATGGCGGCGGCTATTACCACTATTCCTATTCCGTCGTGCGCGGCTGCGACCGCGTGGTGCCGGTGGACATCTATATACCCGGCTGCCCGCCGACGGCGGAAGCGCTGCTCTACGGCGTTCTTCTCCTCCAGAAGAAGATTCGCCGCACCGGCACGATTGAACGGTGATTTCCGATGAGTGAAGCCCTCAAGGACCTCTCGGCCTATCTGGCCGAAAAGCTGGACGGAAAGATCGGTGAATCCGTTATCGCCTATGGCGAACTGACGCTTTCCCTCGAAGCCGGCGATATCGTCAGCGTCGCGAGCTTTCTGCGCAACGACGTGCAGTGCCAGTTCATCTCGATTATCGACGTCTGCGGTGCTGATTATCCGGCGCGCCTGAAGCGTTTCGACGTCGTCTATCACCTTCTCTCGCCGCGCCAGAACCTGCGCATCCGCCTAAAGGTGATGACCGACGAGGATACGCCGGTTCCTTCGCTGACGGGCGTCTATCCCGGTGCCGACTGGTTCGAGCGCGAAGCCTACGATATGTACGGCATCCTGTTTTCCGGCCATCCGGATCTGCGCCGCCTGCTGACCGACTATGGCTTCGAAGGCCATCCGCTGCGCAAGGATTTTCCGCTGACGGGGTTCGTGGAAGTCCGCTACGACGACGAAGCCAAGCGCGTCGTGTACGAGCCTGTCGAGCTCAAGCAGGAATTCCGCAATTTTGACTTCCTGTCGCCATGGGAAGGGACGGACTACGTCCTGCCGGGCGATGAAAAGGCGAAGCAGTAAATGGCTGAAACCTCCGTTCGCAATTTTAACATCAACTTCGGCCCGCAGCATCCGGCCGCGCACGGCGTTTTGCGCCTCGTGCTGGAACTCGACGGCGAAGTCGTGGATCGTGTCGATCCGCATATCGGCCTGCTGCATCGCGGCACCGAGAAGCTGATCGAGCACAAGACCTATCTGCAGGCGATCCCTTATTTCGACCGGCTCGATTATGTCGCGCCGATGAACCAGGAGCATGCGTTTTCGCTGGCGATCGAGCGGCTTCTCGGCATCGATGTGCCCAAGCGCGGCCAGCTGATCCGCGTGCTCTATTCCGAAATCGGCCGCATCATGAACCACCTGCTCAACATCACGACGCAGGCTCTGGACGTCGGTGCGCTGACGCCGCCGCTCTGGGGGTTCGAGGAACGCGAAAAGCTGATGGTGTTTTATGAGCGTGCCTGCGGCGCGCGCATGCACGCAGCCTATTTCCGTCCGGGTGGCGTCCATCAGGACCTGCCGCAGAAGCTGGTCGAGGACATCGGCAAGTGGATCGATCCGTTCCTGCAGACGGTGAAGAATCTCGACAGCCTGCTCACCGGCAATCGCATCTTCAAGCAGCGCAACGTCGATATCGGCGTGGTTTCGCTGGAAGACGCCTGGGCCTGGGGCTTTTCGGGCGTCATGGTGCGCGGTTCGGGCGCTGCCTGGGACCTGCGCAAGTCGCAGCCTTATGAATGCTACTCGGAGCTGGAATTCGACATTCCGATCGGCAAGAACGGCGACTGCTACGACCGCTACCTGCTGCGCATGGAAGAGATGCGCCAGTCGGCCAGGATCATGCGCCAGTGCGTCGATCTCCTGCTCGGCAAGGAAGGCTCCGGGCCGGTGTCGAACCTCGACGGCAAGGTGGTTCCGCCCAAGCGCGACGCCATGAAGCGGTCGATGGAAGCGCTGATCCATCACTTCAAGCTCTACACCGAAGGCTATCACGTGCCGGCCGGCGAGGTTTATGCCGCCGTCGAAGCGCCGAAGGGCGAGTTCGGCGTTTATCTCGTCTCCGACGGCACCAACAAGCCCTATCGCTGCAAGCTGCGCGCGCCCGGTTTCGCGCATCTCCAGGCGATGGATTTCCTCTGCCGCGGCCACATGCTGGCCGACGTCACCGCCGTTCTCGGCTCCCTCGACATCGTGTTTGGTGAGGTCGATCGCTAAATGTCCGTTCGCCGTCTCGCAGAAGCTTCAGTCCAGCCCGCGTCGTTCGCGTTCAATCGCGCTCTTGCCGCGCAGGCGAAGAACTGGATCAAGAAGTACCCCAAGGGCCGCGAGCAGTCGGCCGTCATCCCGCTGCTGATGCTTGCGCAGGAGCAGGAAGGCTGGGTCACGCGCGCCGCGATCGAGCATATCGCCGAGACGCTCGAGATGCCGCTGATCCGCGTGCTCGAGGTCGCGACCTTCTACACGCAGTTCCAGCTCAAGCCGGTCGGCACACGCGCTCATATCCAGGTTTGCGGCACCACGCCCTGCATGCTGCGCGGTTCGGAAGCGCTGATGGACGTCTGCCGCTCGAAAATCCATCACGACCAGTTCCATCTCAATGATTCCGGCACGCTGTCGTGGGAAGAGGTCGAGTGCCTCGGCGCCTGCGTCAATGCGCCGATGATCATGGTGTTCAAGGACACCTATGAGGACCTGACCCCGGAACGGCTTGCCGAGATCATCGACCTGTTCGAGGAGGGCAAGGGCGCTTCGGTGACGCCTGGCCCGCAGATCGACCGCATCTATTCCGGTCCGCAGCCCGGCCTGACCTCGCTTCAGGACGAAAAGGTCGTTCTGAAATCCACGCGCGACAAGGAAGCCAAAGCGGAAGCCAAGACAGCGCCCGCCGACGCAGGTGCAACCGTTCCCCCGTCGCAGGCCGCCAAGCCGAAGACCGCCGCTGCCGAAACCAACGGCGCGGTAAAGTCACCGTCGCCGGTCAAGGCGAGCTCAAAAGCCGAGGAAAAGGCGAGTGTTGCGGCGCCAGCTGTCAATCAGGCCGCGGCAAACAAGACCGCGCCCTCTGTCGAAGGCGTTTCCAAGCAGCGCAAGGGCGCTTCCGCAAAAGCCGAGCCGGCTTCCGCCTTTAAGTCGCCCGAGCTTGCAAAGCCTGCGGCCAAGAAGGCTGCTGCGGCCAAGCCGTCGCTTGACCACAAGGACCGTCCCGTCGGCATCGAAAAGCCGGCCGCGGTCGACGATCTCAAGCTGATTTCGGGCGTCGGCCCGAAGATCGAGGGCATCCTGCATTCGCTCGGCATCTACACCTTTGCGCAGGTCGCTTCGTGGAAGAAGGCCGAGCGCGAGTGGGTCGACGGCTATCTGAGCTTCCACGGCCGCATCGAGCGCGAGGACTGGGTCAAGCAGGCCAAGGCCCTCGCCAAGGGTGGTGTCGCCGAATATATCCGTGTCTTCGGCAAGAAGCCGGTCTGAGGGACGAAAAATGCTTCAGGACAAAGACCGTATCTTTACCAATATCTACGGCCGCTTCGACAAGTCGTTGAAGGGCGCGATGTCGCGCGGCGCCTGGGATAACACCGCTGGCCTCATCGCCAAGGGCCGCGACTGGATCGTCAACGAAATGAAGGCTTCGGGCTTGCGTGGTCGTGGCGGCGCCGGCTTCCCAACCGGGCTGAAATGGTCGTTCATGCCCAAGCAGAGCACCGATGGCCGGCCTTCCTATCTGGTGGTCAATGCCGACGAGTCCGAGCCGGGCACCTGCAAGGACCGTGAAATCCTGCGCCATGATCCGCATACGCTGGTCGAAGGCTGCCTGATCGCCGGTTTCGCCATGGGCGCGATTGCGGCTTACATCTATGTGCGCGGTGAGTTCATCCGCGAGCGCGAGGCGCTGCAGCGCGCGGTCGACGAGGCCTATGATGCCGGCCTGATCGGCAAGGGCAACAAGAACGGCTACGACTTCGACATCTACGTTCATCACGGCGCCGGTGCCTATATCTGCGGCGAAGAGACGGCGCTGCTCGAAAGCCTTGAAGGCAAGAAAGGCCAACCGCGCCTGAAGCCGCCGTTCCCGGCCAATGTCGGCCTCTATGGATGCCCGACGACGGTCAACAATGTCGAGTCGATCGCGGTCGCGCCGACCATCCTGCGCCGGGGTGCTGCTTGGTTCTCGTCGTTCGGTCGCCCGAACAATGTCGGCACCAAGCTTTTCTGCATTTCCGGCCACGTCAACAATCCGTGCACCGTCGAAGAGGCGATGTCGATCCCGTTCCGCGAGCTGATCGAAAAGCATTGCGGCGGCATTCGCGGCGGCTGGGACAATCTTCTGGCGGTCATTCCGGGCGGCGCGTCTGTGCCGCTGGTGCCGGCTGAACAGATCATCGACGTGCCGATGGATTTCGACGCGCTACGCGACCTGAAGTCGGGTCTCGGCACGGCTGCCGTCATCGTCATGGACAAGTCGACCGACGTCGTGAAGGCGATCGCGCGCCTGTCCTACTTCTACAAGCACGAAAGCTGCGGCCAGTGCACGCCATGCCGTGAAGGTACGGGCTGGATGTGGCGCGTGATGGAGCGACTGGTGCGCGGTGAAGCGCAGAAGCGCGAAATCGATATGCTGCTCGACGTGACCAAGCAGGTGGAAGGCCACACGATCTGCGCGCTGGGCGATGCTGCCGCATGGCCGATCCAGGGCCTGATCCGGCATTTCCGCCCGGAGATCGAGCGCCGTATCGACGAGTTCACCCGCAACGCCCATCGCGCCGAGCCGGCGCTGGTGGCGGCCGAATAAACAAAAGACGCAGACTTAAAGTTCAAAAGGGAAACGAGCAGGACAGGGACCAACGGAAACCGGCTTAGGAGCAAGCCATGTCGATGTTTTCCATACCCGATCACTTGATACCTGACGTGAAACAGTTCGAAGAGATGAACAAGGAAATCAACGCGCTGCTGCCGACGGAATTTGCCGGCGCCATCAATCTGATGGCGCATCCGGTGGCGGGCGCGTCTGCGTTTTCGGCACTCGGTTTCGGTCTTGCCAGCCAGGCTTTCGGCATCTGGATGGGCACTGTGGCTGGCGCCATGCAGGCATCGCAGCAGTTCTTCGGGTCGCTGACTGATGATATCGAAGAGGCCGCAGCCTTCACGCCGAAGGAAAAGCCGGCCGCGACCAAGGCCCGCGCTACCGCCAGGACGCTGATTGCCGATGCGCGCTCGATCGCCAAGGAGCTGAGCGATACGACGGAAAAGTTGGCAGACGAGCCGACGGAAGCGGCAAAGCCGGTTGCGAAGGCCGCGCCCGTAGAGACCGGTGCAGCCTTGTCCGAACCGCGCCAGCCCAAGGCGCTTGAGCGCCCGCAGACACCGGACGACCTGAAGCAGATTTCCGGCATCGGGCCGAAGCTCGAGCAGGTTCTGAACGGTCTCGGCATCTGGACCTACGGGCAGATCGCGAAATTGGAAGCCGCCGAGATCGGCTGGGTTGAGGATTATCTTTCGTTCAAGGGACGTATCGGACGTGACGACTGGATTGGCCAGGCAGAGAAATTGGCGCGCGACGCCAAGGCGAAGAGCTGAGGCGGGCAGGGCCGAGACTATGGCGATGGAGATACACGACAAACGCGATGTTCTCGACGTGCGTGACGCCACGGTGGCAAACTCGCGTTTCGATAACACGAACCTGTCCAACACGCAGTTCCACAACACGAATTTGTCGAATACGGCATTCGTCGACGTGCTGTTGTGCAATTCGCGCATTGTCGATGCCAGCATGTCGAACGCGTATTTCTCCGACATCGACCTGACGAATGTGAAGATCGAGAAAGCGAATATCGCCGGGATGACGATCAACGGCATCGCCGTCGATCAACTTCTGAAAGACTACGAAGCGGCGCAGGCCGCCGGGGGCAAGTGATGGCTAAACTCAAGGTCGACGGCACAGAGATCGAAGTTCCCGATCACTACACGCTCTTGCAGGCGGCGGAAGAGGCGGGTGCGGAAGTGCCGCGCTTCTGCTTCCACGAGCGTCTTTCGATCGCCGGCAACTGCCGCATGTGCCTTATCGAGGTGAAGGGCGGACCGCCCAAGCCGGCGGCATCCTGCGCCATGGGCGTGCGCGACCTGCGCCCCGGCCCGAATGGCGAGACGCCCGAAATCTTCACCAACACGCCGATGGTCAAGAAGGCCCGTGAAGGCGTGATGGAGTTCCTGCTGATCAACCATCCGCTCGATTGCCCGATCTGCGATCAGGGCGGCGAATGCGACCTGCAGGACCAGGCCATGGCGTTCGGCGTCGACTCGTCGCGCTACAAGGAAAACAAGCGCGCCGTCGAAGACAAATATATCGGCCCGCTCGTCAAGACGATCATGAACCGCTGCATTCATTGCACGCGCTGCGTCCGTTTCACCACGGAAGTCGCGGGCATTTCGGAACTCGGCCTGATCGGCCGCGGCGAGGATGCCGAAATCACCACCTATCTCGAAGAGGCAATGACCTCCGAGCTGCAGGGCAATGTCATCGATCTTTGCCCGGTCGGCGCGCTGACGTCCAAGCCCTACGCCTTCCAGGCCCGTCCTTGGGAGCTGACCAAGACCGAATCCATCGACGTCATGGACGCCGTCGGCTCGGCAATCCGCGTGGATTCGCGCGGTCGCGAAGTGATGCGCGTTATGCCGCGCATCAACGAGCAGGTGAACGAGGAGTGGATCTCCGACAAGACCCGCTTCATCTGGGACGGACTGCGCACGCAGCGCCTCGACCGGCCCTATGTGCGCCGCGACGGCAAGCTCCAGCCGGCAAGCTGGGCGGAAGCCTTTGCAGCCATCAAGGGCGCGGTATCGAAGACCTCCGGCGAGAGGATCGGCGCGATCGCCGGCGACCTCGCAGCCGTCGAGGAAATCTATGCACTGAAGCAGCTCATGGCCTCGCTCGGCTCGGCCAATATCGACAGCCGGCAGGATGGTGCAGCGCTCGATCCGGCGCTCGGCCGCGCCAGCTACATCTTCAACCCGACCATCGAAGGCATCGAGCAGGCCGACGCCGTGCTTATCATCGGCGCCAACCCGCGCTTCGAAGCTTCGGTGCTCAATGCCCGCATTCGCAAGCGCTGGCGCATTGGCAACCTGCCGGTCGGCGTCATCGGCGATGTGGGCGACTTGCGCTACGACTATGAGACGCTCGGCGCCGGTCCGGAATCGCTCAAGGAGCTTGCGGACGGCAAGGGCAAATTCTTCTCCGTTCTGAAGAAGGCCACGCGTGCTCTGATCATCGTCGGGCAGGGCGCTCTGGCGCGCGAAGACGGTGCGGCAGTGCTCGGCCTTGCGGCCAAGTTAGCCGGCTCTGTCGAAGCGGTCAGCGACGAGTGGAACGGCTTTGCCGTGCTGCATACGGCTGCTGCGCGCGTCGGCGCACTCGATGTCGGCTTCGTGCCGGGCGAGGGCGGCAAGAACGTCGCGCAGATGCTGGGCGGCACGGATGTGCTGTTCCTGCTCGGCGCCGACGAGCTCGACCTGAAGGCTGCCGGCGATGCCTTCGTCGTCTATATCGGCACCCATGGCGATACAGGAGCGCACCGCGCCGATGTCATCCTGCCGGGTGCTGCCTATACGGAAAAGTCCGGCACCTATGTGAACACCGAGGGCCGCGTCCAGCAGACCAACCGCGCCGGTTTCGCGCCGGGCGACGCCAAGGAAGACTGGGCGATCCTGCGCGCGCTTTCGGACGTGCTCGGCCACAAGCTGCCGTTCGATTCACTGCCGCAGCTTCGCGCCAAGCTCTATGAAGCGCATCCGCATCTGGCCGAGATCGACGAGATCGCCGCCGGCAACGCAGCTGATATTGCCAATGTGGCGAAGCTCGGCGGCAAGATCGGCAAGGCGGCTTTCGTGTCGCCGGTTGCGGATTTCTACCTGACCAACCCGATCGCGCGGGCTTCCGCCGTCATGGCCGAGTGTTCGGCTTTGGCGAAGGGCGGCTTCAAGCAGGCAGCCGAGTAGGACGAACATGGAAACTTTCTTCTCGATATATGTCCTGCCCGGACTGATCATGCTGCTGAAGTCGGTGGTGCTGATCGTCGTGCTGCTGATCTTCGTCGCCTACATCCTGTACGCTGATCGCAAGATCTGGGCTGCCGTCCAGCTGCGCCGCGGGCCCAACGTCGTTGGACCGTTCGGCCTACTGCAGTCCTTCGCCGATCTGTTCAAGTTCGTCTTCAAGGAGCCGGTCATTCCGTCGGGCGCCAACAAGGGCGTGTTCCTGCTGGCGCCGCTGGTGTCAGCCGTCCTGGCGCTGGCCGCATGGGCGGTCATCCCGGTCAATGAGGGCTGGGCTGTCGCCAACATCAATGTCGGCATCCTCTATGTCTTCGCCATCTCCTCGCTCGAGGTTTATGGCGTCATCATGGGTGGCTGGGCCTCGAACTCGAAATACCCGTTCCTCGGCGCGCTGCGCTCGGCGGCGCAGATGGTGTCTTACGAAGTCTCGATCGGTTTCGTCATCGTCACGGTGCTGCTGTGCGTCGGCTCTCTGAACCTCACCGACATCGTGCTGTCGCAGCGCGACGGTGTCGGCACAATGCTCGGCCTGCCCAACACCTTCCTCGACTGGCACTGGCTGGCGCTGTTCCCGATGTTCGTCATCTTCTTCATCTCGGCGCTGGCCGAGACGAACCGGCCGCCTTTCGATCTGGTGGAAGCGGAGTCCGAACTCGTCGCCGGCCACATGATCGAATACTCGTCGACGCCGTTCCTGCTGTTCTTCCTCGGCGAGTATGTCGCGATCGTCTTGATGTGCGCGCTCACCACCATCCTGTTCCTGGGTGGCTGGCTGCCGCCGTTCGATTTCGCGCCGTTCACCTGGGTGCCGGGCGTCATCTGGTTCGTGCTGAAGGTCTGCTTCGTCTTCTTCATGTTCGCCATGGTGAAGGCCTTTGTGCCACGCTACCGCTACGACCAGCTGATGCGCCTTGGCTGGAAGGTGTTCCTGCCGATCTCGCTGTTCATGGTCGTGGCAACCGCTGCGTTCCTGAAGATCACGGGACTGGCGTGATGAGCGCGGGCGTGATCGGCATACTGGTCGGGCTGGTGATCGCAGCAGTGGATTTCCTGCTGCTGCGCATGCTGGCCGGCCGCGTCGACCTGCCCGAGACCAAGCGCGTGCTTAACATTACCGGCCTGAGCCAATTCGTGCTCCTGCCTATCATCGGCTACTTCGTAGCCCCATACGTAATCGGAGATTGACGATGTCAGCTCTAGCCCAGGCGGCCAAATCGCTGCTCCTCAAGGAGTTCGTCGGCGCCTTCTTCCTGTCGATGCGGATGTTCTTTTCGCCCAAGCCGACGCTGAACTACCCGCATGAAAAGGGTCCGGTCAGCCCGCGCTTCCGTGGCGAGCATGCGCTGCGCCGCTATCCGAACGGCGAGGAACGCTGCATCGCGTGCAAGCTGTGCGAGGCGATCTGCCCGGCGCAGGCCATCACCATCGAGGCCGGCCCACGCCGCAACGACGGCACGCGCCGCACGGTGCGTTACGACATCGACATGGTGAAGTGCATCTATTGCGGCTTCTGCCAGGAAGCATGCCCAGTGGATGCGATCGTCGAGGGACCGAATTTCGAATTCGCGACGGAAACGCGCGAGGAGCTCTACTACGACAAGGACAAGCTTCTGGCGAATGGCGACAGGTGGGAGCGCGAGCTCGCGCGCAACATCTCTTTGGATGCGCCCTACCGCTGAGACGAGAATCATGGACGAGCCGGGATTGCTCGTCTAAGGAACACGCGGTTTTGCCGACCGGAGGCGGTGGCGAACCGAAGCGAGCCTGGTGCAATGCCGGGGCTCGAGAAGGAAACTGGGGGAACCCAATGCTGAATGGACTAGAGGCGGCCTTTTTCTACCTCTTTGCCTTTATTGCCGTGGCGTCGGCCTTCATGGTCATCTCCGCGCGCAATCCTGTGCATTCGGTTCTCTATCTGATCCTGACGTTCTTCAACGCGGCAGGTCTGTTCCTGCTGACGGGCGCCGAATTCCTGGCGATGATCCTGCTCGTCGTCTATGTCGGCGCGGTGGCGGTTCTGTTCCTGTTCGTTGTCATGATGCTGGACGTCGACTTTGCCGAGCTTAAGTCGGGCGCGCTGCAATATGCGCCGATCGGCGCGCTGGTAGGGTTGATCCTTGCAGCAGAGCTTATCGTCGTCACCGGCGGTTATGCCTTTGCGCCGCAGCTTGCGACCGCGGTCGCCAAGCCGACGCCCGATATCGCGACGCGCACCAATACGGCTGCGCTCGGCGACATCCTCTACACGGATTACATTTTCTACTTCCAGGTGGCCGGCCTGATCCTGCTGGTCGCCATGATCGGTGCGATCGTGCTGACACTGCGGCACAAGGAAGGCGTCAAGCGCCAGAGCATTTCGGCGCAGGTCGCCCGCACGCCTGAGACCGGAATGGAAATCAAAAAAGTCGAGACGGGCAAGGGAATCTGACGATGGAAGTCGGCATCGCACACTATCTGACCCTTTCGGCGATCCTGTTCACGCTGGGCGTGTTCGGCATCTTCCTGAACCGCAAGAACGTCATCGTCATCCTGATGTCGATCGAGCTCATCCTGCTCGCGGTCAACATCAATTTCGTGGCCTTTTCGGCAGCGCTCGGCGACATGGTCGGCCAGGTCTTCGCACTGTTCGTGCTGACGGTCGCCGCCGCCGAAGCGGCCATCGGCCTTGCTATTCTCGTCGTCTTCTTCCGCAACCGCGGTTCGATCGCGGTCGAAGACGTCAACATGATGAAGGGTTGACGGGACACAACCATGTACCAGGCAATCGTCTTCCTTCCGCTTCTGGGCTTCCTGATCGTCGGCCTTTTCGGCACGTCGCTGGGCGCAAAGGCATCCGAGTACATCACCTCGGGCTTCCTGGTGATCGCGGCCATTCTGTCGTGGGTCGCGTTCTTTCAGGTCGGCTTCGGCGAGAGCGAAGTGTTCACCGTGCCGGTGCTGCGCTTCATCGACTCAGGCTCGCTGCAGGCCGATTGGGCGCTGCGCATCGACACGCTGACGGTGGTCATGCTCGTCGTCGTCAACACCGTTTCGGCGCTCGTTCATATCTATTCGATCGGCTACATGCATCACGACCCGCATCGGCCGCGCTTCTTTGCCTATCTGTCACTGTTCACCTTCGCCATGCTGATGCTGGTTACGGCGGACAATCTCGTGCAGATGTTCTTCGGCTGGGAAGGGGTGGGCCTTGCCTCCTATCTGCTGATCGGCTTCTGGTACAAGAAGCCGTCGGCCAACGCCGCTGCCATCAAGGCCTTCGTCGTCAACCGCGTCGGCGACTTTGGCTTCATCCTCGGCATCTTCGGCGTGTTCGTGCTGTTCGGCTCGGTCAGCTTCGATGCGATCTTCGCAACGGCCGCTTCCTATGCGCCGGTTGAAGGCGCGCATGAGGCGACCGCTGCCGTGTTCAACTTCCTCGGCTACGAGCTTGATCGCGGTGCGGCGCTCACCGTCATCTGCCTGCTGCTGTTCATGGGCGCCATGGGCAAGTCGGCGCAGGTGCCGCTGCACACCTGGCTGCCGGACGCGATGGAAGGCCCGACCCCTGTGTCGGCGCTCATCCATGCCGCGACCATGGTCACCGCCGGCGTCTTCATGCTGGCGCGCCTGTCGCCGATCTTCGAGCTGTCGCACACCGCACTCACCGTTGTGACCTTCATCGGCGCGCTGACTGCCTTCTTCGCGGCGACCGTCGGCCTGGTGCAGAATGACATCAAGCGGGTCATCGCCTATTCGACCTGCTCGCAGCTCGGCTACATGTTCGTCGCGCTCGGCATGGGCTTCTACTCGGCGGCGATCTTCCACCTGTTCACGCATGCCTTCTTCAAGGCGCTGCTGTTCCTCGGCTCGGGCTCGGTCATCCATGCCGTTTCCGACGAGCAGGACATGCGCAAGATGGGTGGCCTGCGCAAGCTGATCCCGACCACTTACTGGATGATGGTCATCGGCACGCTGGCGCTGACCGGCGTCGGCATCCCGGCGACGATCATCGGCACGGCCGGCTTCTTCTCCAAGGACGCGATCATCGAAGGTTCCTTCGTCGGCCATAACCCGGCTGCCGGCTTTGCCTTCATCGCCCTGGTCATCGCTGCCGTGTTCACCAGCTTCTATTCATGGCGCCTGATCTTCATGACCTTCCACGGCAAGCCGCGCGCTACCGCCGATGTCATGCATCACGTTCATGAATCGCCGCCGGTCATGCTGGTGCCGCTGTTCATACTCGCTGTCGGCGCGCTCTTTGCCGGCGTCATCTTCCACGACGCCTTCATCGGCGAGGGCTATTCCGAGTTCTGGAAGGCCGCACTCTACATCCTGCCGGAAAACCACATCCTGCATGACTTCCATGGCGTGCCGGTGTGGGTAAAGCTGGCGCCTTTCGCAGCCATGATCCTCGGCTTCGGCGTCGCCTATCAGTTCTACATCCGCTCGCCGGAGACGCCGAAGTACCTCGCCAGCCAGCATCGCGGCCTCTATGCGTTCCTGCTGAACAAGTGGTATTTCGACGAGCTTTACGACTTCCTGTTCGTGCGCCCGGCCAAGCGGCTCGGCACCTTCCTATGGAAGACGGGCGACGGTGCAGTCATCGACGGTCTCGGCCCTGACGGCATCTCGGCCCGCGTGGTCGACGTCACCAACCGCGTCGTCAAGCTTCAGACCGGATATCTCTATCACTACGCATTCGTCATGCTGATCGGCGTCGCCGCCCTCGTCACCTGGATGATGCTCGGGAGCACTTTCTGATGACCGATTGGCCAATTCTTTCTACGGTCACGTTCCTGCCGCTGGTCGGCGCATTCCTGATCCTGCTGATCCGGGATGACAACGAAGGCGCGCGGCGCAATATCCGCAACGTCGCGCTTTTGACGACGGTGTTCACCTTCCTGCTTTCGATCTTCATCTGGGCCGGCTTCGACAATGCCAATCCGGGTTTCCAGATGGTCGAGAAGTCGGCATGGCTGGATTCGGGCATTTCCTACCACATGGGCGTCGATGGCATTTCGATGCTGTTCGTCATCCTGACGACGTTCCTGATGCCGCTCTGTATCCTGGCGAGCTGGCGTTCGATCGAGCATCGCGTCAAGGAATACATGATCGCGTTCCTGATCCTGGAAACGCTGATGATCGGCGTGTTCTGCGCGCTGGATATCGTGTTGTTCTACGTGTTCTTCGAAGCCGGCCTGATCCCGATGTTCATCATCATCGGCGTGTGGGGCGGCAAGCGCCGCGTCTATGCCAGCTTCAAGTTCTTCCTCTACACGCTGCTCGGTTCGGTGCTGATGCTGCTCGCCATCATGGCGATGTTCTGGCAGGCCGGCACGACCGATATCCCAACGCTGCTGACGCACAACTTCCCTGCTCATATGCAGACATGGCTATGGCTGGCCTTCTTCGCCTCCTTCGCGGTGAAGATGCCGATGTGGCCGGTGCACACATGGTTGCCCGACGCGCATGTCGAGGCGCCGACGGCGGGCTCGGTCATTCTGGCCGGTATTCTTCTGAAGATGGGCGGTTACGGCTTCCTGCGCTTCTCGCTGCCGATGTTCCCGGAGGCGTCGCTCTATTTCCAGCCGCTGGTCTTCGCGCTTTCCGTCATCGCCATCATCTACACCTCGCTGGTGGCGTTGATGCAGGAGGACATGAAGAAGCTGATCGCCTATTCGTCGGTCGCCCACATGGGCTACGTGACCATGGGCATCTTTGCGCTCAACCAGGAAGGCATCCAGGGTTCGATCTTCCAGATGCTGTCGCACGGTCTCGTTTCGGGCGCGCTCTTCCTTTGCGTCGGCGTCGTCTATGACCGCATGCACACCCGCGAGATCGCGGCCTATGGCGGCCTCGTCAACAACATGCCGAAATATGCGGTGGTGTTCCTTATCTTCACCATGGCCAATGTCGGCCTGCCGGGCACCAGCGGCTTCGTCGGCGAATTCCTGACGCTGCTGGGCGCCTACAAGGCCAACACCTGGGTGGCGCTGTTTGCCGCGTTGGGCGTGATCCTGTCGGCAGGCTATGCGCTGTGGCTCTACCGCAAGGTGATCTTCGGCGCGCTGTCGAAGGAAAGCCTCAAGAGCCTGCTCGACCTTTCGACGCGCGAAAAGGTGATCATCTATCCGCTGGTCGTGCTCACCATCTTCTTCGGCGTCTACCCGGCTCCGGTCCTCGACGCGACCGCTGCCTCGGTACAGGCGCTGGTCAACAACATTACCGTATCGCTCGACGCCGCGAAAACCGCGGCTGCGAACTGACAGGGACGGGCACATGACGCCGGAACTATACTCGAGCCTCTCGCTGGCCCTGCCGGAACTGATCATCGCTGGCGGCGCGCTGGTGCTGCTTATGATCGGCGTCTATTCGGGCGAGCGGGCCAACAGCACGGTGACCGGGCTCGCCGTTGCGATCCTGATCGGCGCGGGCGCGTGGATGCTGCTGTTCGGCGGTACGGGCAAGGCGTTCGGCAATGTCTTCGTCAGCGACCCGTTCGCGGTATTCATGAAGGTCTTGATGCTGATCGGCTCTGCCGTGACGCTGGTCATGTCGGTCGGCTTTGCCAAGGCTGAGAAATTCGACAAGTTCGAATATCCGGTACTGATCCTGCTCTCGACCGTCGGCATGATGCTGATGATCTCGGCCAACGACATGATCACGCTCTATCTCGGTCTCGAATTGCAGTCGCTGGCGCTTTATGTCGTCGCTGCGATCAACCGCGACAGCGTGCGCTCGACCGAAGCCGGCCTGAAGTATTTCGTCCTCGGCGCGCTGTCGTCGGGCATGCTGCTCTACGGCATCTCGCTGGTCTACGGCTACACCGGCCACACCGGCTTCGACGCGATCGCCGCAACACTGTCGGGCGCCGACCGCCAGCTTGGCCTGGTCTTCGGCCTGGTGTTCGTGCTTGCCGGCGTTGCCTTCAAGATTTCCGCCGTGCCATTCCATATGTGGACGCCGGACGTCTATGAGGGCGCGCCGACGCCGGTGACGGCCTTCTTTGCGTCTGCGCCGAAGATGGCGGCGATGGCGCTGATGGTGCGCATCACCATGACCGCTTTCGAGCCGATCGCCGCCGACTGGCAGCAGATCGTTGTTTTCATCTCCATCGCTTCGATGGTGCTGGGTTCGTTTGCCGCCATCGGCCAGAAGAACATCAAGCGGCTGATGGCCTATTCGTCGATCGGCCATGTCGGGTTCGCGCTGGTCGGCCTTGCCGCCAACACCGAGACCGGCGTGCGCGGCGTTGCCATCTATATGCTGATCTATCTGGTGATGACGCTTGGCACCTTCGCCTTCATCCTCGCCATGCGCCGCAAGGATGGCAATGTAGAGCAGATCAGCGATCTCGCCGGCCTGTCCACGACCAACCCGATGATGGCGACCATCCTGACCATACTGATGTTCTCGCTGGCCGGCATTCCGCCGCTCGCGGGCTTCTGGGCCAAGTGGTACGTGTTCCTCGCCGCCATCAACGCCAACCTCTATGCGCTCGCGATCATCGGCGTGCTGGCCTCCGTGGTGGGCGCATATTACTATCTGCGCATCATCAAGATCATGTGGTTCGATGAGCCGGTCGGCGGCTTCCTGCCGATGGCCGGCGAGTTGCGGCTGGTGCTCGGCGCTTCCGGCGCGTTCGTCCTGTTCTACGTCTTCTTCGGCGGGCCTGTCGGGCGCGTGGCGGAAGCCGCAGCCAAGACGTTCTTCTGACGGCATGGGGTTCCAGCTCGCTCCGACCGCAGCAGCCGAAGGCTTTCGCCTCGAAGCGCACGACACTGTCAGCTCGACCAACATCATCGCCTTGGAGCGAGCGCGGGAAGGGGACCAGGGCAAGCTCTGGATCGTCTCCAAGCGACAGGAAAGCGGACGGGGCCGTCGCGGTCGCGTCTGGGTAACGCCCGAGGGCAATCTCGCCGCGACGCTGCTGTTGATCGTCGGGCGCGACCTGAAGACGGCAGCTACACTTGGCTTCGTTGCCGGCCTGGCCCTTGCTGATGCACTGAATGCCGTCGTGCCGAATGCGCGCATTGCCATCGCGCCTGATGGCGCCAGCGGCGAGTGCAGCAACCGTTTCGAATTGAAATGGCCTAACGACGTGCTGGCCGATGGCGCCAAGCTCTCCGGCATCCTGCTTGAGTCCTCCATGCTCGACAATGAGCGCGCCGCCCTTGCCATCGGCATCGGCGTCAATGTCGTCGCTTACCCGCAAGACGTTCCCTATCCCGCGACATCGTTGAAGGCGCTGGGTGCGACCTGCGATGCGGAGACCTTGTTCCTGGCCCTGTCGGACGCCTGGAGCGACAATATGCGGCTGTGGAACGAGGGGCGCGGACTGGATCAGATACGCCAGCGCTGGCTTTCGCGTGCCGCCGGCCTCGGCGGGCAGGTTGCGGTGCGGGTCGACGGCAACGTGGTGCGTGGTGTATTCGAAACCATCGACGAGGACTGCCGCTTCGTCATTCGCGACGACAGCGGCGCGATCCAGAAAATTGCTGCCGGCGATGTGCATTTCGGTGCGGTTGCGTCGGCCGGCGCGGCCTGAACGGCCTGAGAGGAAAGAGAATGGCGAAATCGCGAGAAGCCGAACTCGTATTCGCGCCGCTGGGCGGCGTGGGCGAGATCGGCATGAACTTCGCGCTTTATGGCTTCGGGCCTGTCGACAAGCGCGAGTGGCTCATCGTCGATGTCGGCGTGACATTCCCGGATGCGACTCTTCCCGGCGTCGATCTGGTGCTGCCCGACACGCGTTTCATCGAAGGCGAGTTGCATAACCTGCGCGGCATCGTCATCACGCACGCGCATGAAGATCACTACGGCGCGCTGCTCGATCTCTGGCCGCGCCTGAAGGCGCCTGTCTGGATGACGCCGTTTTCTGCCGGCCTGCTGGAAGCCAAGCGGCAATCCGAAAGCGGCGCGCCGAAGGTGCCGGTGACGATCTACCGAGCCGGCGAGACTTTCACTGTCGGACCGTTCACGGTCGAGGCCATCCCGGTCAGCCACTCCATTCCCGAGCCGGTCTCGCTGGCGATCACCACGCCGCTCGGCACTGTCATCCACACCGGCGACTGGAAGATTGATCCCGCTCCGGAGATCGGCCCAAAGACCGACGAGGCGCGGTTCCGTGCGCTCGGCGACAAGGGCGTGCTGGCGCTGATCTGCGATTCCACCAACGCGCTGCGCGAGGGCGACTCGCCGTCCGAGCAGGCTGTGGGCGAGGGCATTCGCGGCGTTATCGAGCAGGCGCCGGGGCGTGTCGCGGTCACCACCTTCTCGTCCAATGTCGGCCGCATCCGTTCCATCGCCGAGGCCGCGCGGGACACCGGCCGACAGGTTCTGCTGCTTGGTCGTTCGCTGAAGCGCGTCGTCGATGTCGCCTCGGAGCTTGGCTATATGGACGGCCTGCCGGAATTCGTCTCCGAGGAAGATTACGGCTACATTCCGCGCGAAAACCTCGTCGTCATCTGCACCGGCAGCCAGGGCGAATCGCGCGCAGCCCTTGCCAAGCTGGCGCGCGACGAGATGAAGACCGTGGCGCTATCGCCGGGCGACATCGTCATCTTTTCCTCGCGCACCATTCCGGGCAACGAAAAGGCCATTCTCGAGATCAAGAACCAGCTCATCGACCAGGGCATGAAGATCATCGAGGATAGCGACGCGCTGGTGCATGTGTCGGGCCATCCGCGGCGCAGCGAATTGCGCCGCATGTATGAGTGGACGCGTCCGCGCATTGCCGTGCCGGTCCATGGCGAAGCAGCGCACCTCGTGGCGCATGGTTCGCTCGCCTCTGCCTGCGGCGTGCCGGAAGTCGCGCAGGTGCGCGACGGCGACATGCTGAGGCTCGCGCCCGGTGCTGCCGAAATCATCGACCAGGTGCCGTTCGGCCGCGTTTACAAGGACGGCAAGCTGATCGGCGACGACGAGACGGTCGGTATTCGTGATCGTCGCAAACTGTCCTTTGCCGGTCACGTCGCCGTCAATGTCGTGCTCGACGACAAGTACGAACTCTCCGGCGATCCCGATATCGTCGCGATCGGCGTGGCCCGAACCGACCAGCGGGGCGAAGACATCGAAGACCTGATGCTGGATGCGGCAATCGGCGCGGTCGACTCCATACCCCGTCAGCGCCGAAAAGACCTCGACCTTGTCCAGGAAGCGGTGCGCCGCGCCGTTCGCTCGGCCGCCAACGAAGCCTGGGGCAAGAAACCGCTGGTGACGGTGTTCGTCACGAGGTGAGGAATTAAGGGAGTAGGGGAGTACGGGAATAGGGGAGTAGGAAAAGAACAAATGCCCTATTCCCCTACTGCCTTACTCCCCTATTCCCCTACTGATCGGAGCACCCAATGCTGGGACGTTTGAACCATGTCGCCATCGCGGTGCCGGATCTCGCCGCTGCAAGTGCCGTTTATCGTGACACGCTGGGTGCGACGCTGACCGAGCCTCAGGCGCTGCCGGAGCATGGCGTGACGGTCGTGTTCATCAACACCGGCAACACCAAGATCGAATTGCTGGAGCCGCTGGGGCAGGGGTCGCCGATCGCCGCCTTCCTGGAAAAGAACCCGTCTGGCGGCATGCATCACATCTGCTACGAGGTCGATGACATCCTCGCCGCGCGTGACCGCCTGAAAGCTGCCGGTGCGCGCGTGTTGGGCGATGGCAATCCCAAGATCGGCGCGCATGGCAAGCCGGTGCTCTTTCTGCATCCCAAGGATTTCCTCGGCACGCTGGTCGAGTTGGAGCAGGTATAAGCCATGAGCTGGATTTCAGTCGCCGCTATTTACTTCATCATCTGGTGGACGGTGCTTTTCGCCACCTTGCCCTTCGGCGTGAAGACGCAGGACGAGAGCGATAATGTCACGCTCGGAACAGTGCCAAGTGCGCCCGGACGTCCGCACATGCGGAAGACCGTCATTCGCACGACGATCGTCTCGCTCATCATCTTCGGTATTTTCTATTACGTCACCAAGGTCATGGGCCTTGGATTCGACGATATTCCGAGCCTGGTGCCGGAATCTATCCTGAAGGCGGGTTAACCCCATCGTCCGATGGTTGCTGCCATTGCGGCGGCCCAGCCATTACTCGAATATATGACAATTTCAGTCTAGTATTTAAGATAAACGGCAGTTAAGCTGCAGCAATCCTTCGCGCCTGACGGGTCTGAAGGAAGTCGGCTAAGTTGTTGACTGCACAAAAAAAATGCAAGGCACAAGGCCTTGCAAATTAAACGCGTCCGATCTGCTTTCCGTCACCGGCGGCTGCGTATTATCGCGCCTAGATCGCATCCTCCCAAGACTTTGACCGCGTAGGAGGGCAGATTTTGCTCCGCCCTCTCAGTTATCGAGGCACACTAGACCAAGCTGCGATGAATTGTCACTAACAATTTTGCGTAAATAGCCCACTACATGTGCTGCACTGCACAATAAACGCGCAGTCTTTGCTCGAAAAGCCGTCAGGCCGGTTTTGCGAGGGTGCGGCGGGAGGTCCGGGTTTCAATTCCGCCATGAAATGGCTATGAAGCGCAGGCAGGCAACACTGCGTCGGTGCCGATTCCGGCATTGATCTGCTTCTCTTTCTTTTATGGACTTCTACATGCGGCTATCGCGCTATTTCCTGCCCATCCTTAAAGAGAATCCCCGCGAGGCCGAAATCGTCTCGCACCGGCTGATGCTGCGTGCCGGCATGATCCGCCAGCAGGCTGCGGGCAGCTTTTCCTGGCTGCCATTGGGCAAGCTGGTTCTCGACAAGATCTGCCGCATCATCCGCGAAGAACAGAACCGCGCCGGGGCGCTGGAAATCCTGATGCCGACCATCCAGTCGGCCGACCTGTGGCGCGAAAGCGGCCGCTATGACGACTATGGCGACGAGATGCTGCGCATCAAGGACCGCAACAAGCGCGACATGCTGTTCGGTCCGACCAACGAGGAAATGGTCACCGAGATTTTCCGGTCCTATGTCAGGACCTACAAGGACCTGCCGCTGAACCTCTACCACATCCAGTGGAAGTTCCGCGACGAGCGGCGCCCGCGCTTCGGCGTCATGCGTAGCCGAGAATTCCTGATGAAGGACGCCTATTCCTTCGACCTCGATTTCGAGGGCGCGAAGGCTGCCTACAACCGCATGTTCGTTTCCTACCTGCGCACCTTCACGCGCCTGGGCCTGAAAGCCATTCCGATGCGCGCCGATACCGGTCCGATCGGCGGCGATCTCTCACACGAATTCATCATCCTGGCCGACACTGGCGAAAGCCAGGTCTATTGCCATCGCGACTTCCTTGAGTTGCCGGTGCCCGGCGAGGACACCGATTTCACCAATGACGGCGAGATCGGCGGCATCGTCAAGCAGTGGACGACGCCCTATGCGGCGACCGACGAAATGCACGACGAGGCCGCGTGGGATGCGATCGGCGAGGGTGAGCGGCTTTCGGCGCGTGGCATCGAGGTTGGCCACATCTTCCACTTCGGCGAGAAATATTCGAAACCGATGGGCGCCAAGGTCACCGGGCCCGATGGCAAGGACCATTTCGTTTCGATGGGTTCATACGGCATCGGCCCGAGCCGCCTGATCGCGGCGATCATCGAGGCTTCGCATGATGAGGCCGGCATCATCTGGCCGGAATCGGTCGCGCCCTTCGATATCGGCCTGATCAACATGAAGGTCGGCGACGCCGAATGCGACCGTGTTTCCGAGGAGCTCTATGCGGCTCTCACGGCGGCGGGCAAGGACGTGCTCTACGACGATACCGACCAGCGGCCGGGCGGCAAGTTCGCCACCGCCGACCTGATCGGCCTGCCGTGGCAGCTGATTGTCGGTCCGCGCGGCGTTGCCGCCGGCGAGGTCGAGATCAAGAACCGCCGCACCGGCGAGCGTGAGACGCTGCCGATCGCAGAGGCCACGAAACGCTTCGGGATCGCCGGATGAGCAAAGTCGCGGCCAAGCCGGCGGGCGCCGGGCCTTTCTCGGTCTTCGAACGCATGGTCGCGTGGCGCTACCTGCGCTCGCGCCGCAAGGAGACGGTGATCTCGGTCATCGCCTCGATCTCGTTCTTCGGCATCATGCTGGGCGTCGCGACGCTCATCGTCGTCATGGCGGTGATGAACGGCTTCCGCGCCGAACTGCTCAGCCGCATTCTTGGCATAAACGGCCATCTCATCGTCCAGCCGATCGATACGCCGCTGGACGACTATGCCGCGGTCGCCGGCCGCATCAACGGTGTTGCCGGGGTGAAATACGCCATCCCGCTGATCGACGGCCAGGTCCTGGCGCAAGGTGAGGTCGGTGCCGGAACAGGCGCTCTGGTGCGCGGCATACGCGGCGAGGATCTCGGCAAGATTCCGCTGGTCGCCAACAACATCAAGCAAGGCTCGCTGGTCGGTTTCGACACCAGCGAGGGCGTGGCGATCGGCCAGCGCATGGCCGACAATATGGGGCTGGCGCTCGGCGATTCCATTACGCTTATCTCTCCCGACGGCGACATCACGCCGATGGGAACGACACCGCGCACCAAGGCATATCCGATCGTCGCGATCTTCGAGGTCGGCATGTCGGAATATGACACGTCGATCGTCTATATGCCGCTTTCCGAAGCGCAGCTCTATTTCAATCTCGAAAACCGGGCCCAGACAATCGAGGTCTTCGTCGACAATCCCGACGCCGTCGACACCTTGAAACCGGCGGTGGAAGAGGCGGCGCAGCGGCCTGTCTTCATTTCCGACTGGCGCCAGCGCAATGAGACGTTCTTTTCGGCACTTCAGGTCGAGCGCAACGTCATGTTCATGATCCTGACACTGATAGTGCTGGTGGCCGCGCTCAACATCATTTCCGGCCTGATCATGCTGGTGAAGGACAAGGGCCGCGACATCGCCATATTGCGCACCATGGGCGCAACGCGCGGCGCGGTCATGCGCATCTTCCTGATGACAGGGGCGGCGATCGGTGTCACGGGCACGATTGCAGGCGTCATTCTTGGCATTGTCGTCTGCCTCAACGTCGAATCGATCCGCCAGTTCTTCTCGTGGATTTCCGGCACGGTGCTGTTCAATCCGGAGCTCTATTTCCTCAGCAAGCTGCCGGCCAAGATGAATTTTGACGAGACGGCGACGGTCGTGGTGATGGCGTTGGTGCTGTCCTTCCTGGCAACGCTGTTTCCGGCATGGCGAGCGGCCAAGCTCGATCCGGTCGAGGCGCTGCGGTACGAATGACAATGGCAGCCAACGTGATTATCGAATTGAAGGGCGTCGAGCGCCACTATGTGCAGGGCTCGCGCAAGCTGACCATCCTCAACGGCGTGGATTTCTCGCTGAAGCGCGGCGAGATGGTCGCGCTGGTGGCGCCGTCGGGTGCGGGCAAGTCTACTCTCCTGCATACGGCGGGCCTGCTGGAGCGGCCGGACGCTGGTGACGTGATCCTCAGCGGACGTGCCTGCGGCCGTCTCTCTGACGACGAGCGCACCGCCATACGCCGCAATGACATCGGCTTCGTCTATCAGTTCCACCATCTGCTGCCGGAATTCTCGGCGCTCGAAAACATCATGATGCCGCAGCTGGTGAAGGGCCTGCCCAAGGCCGAGGCGAGCGCCCGCGCGGCCCAACTTCTTGACTACATGCAGATCGGCAAGCGCGGCCACCACAGGCCGTCCGAGCTCTCCGGTGGTGAACAGCAGCGCGTCGCCATCGCCCGCGCCGTCGCCAACGCGCCGCTCGTGCTGATGGCCGACGAGCCGACCGGCAATCTCGATCCGGTAACGGCAGGCTATGTCTTCGATGCACTGTCGGCGCTGGTCAAGCAATCGGGACTTGCCGCGCTGATTGCCACCCACAACCACGAACTGGCCGCGCGCATGGATCGGCGCGTGACGCTTTCGGACGGCAAGGTCATACCTTTCTGAAAACCTGTTGACGGCCAGTCGGCAGGCAATTGCCGTAACCCTTTGTTAACCCTCGGAACTTTTCCGGCTCTCGTGACTTATCGCGGGAGAGGAAAGATTATTGACTTATGAACGAAAAAGGAACAAATTAAGAACATAAAGAAAACAGGAGAATGTTATGACTGATCTGGTTCAGGATGTCGTCTCACTGGTTTGCATGAGCACGTTTCTTATTTCCATGGCGATGTGGATAGGCGCACTTTGATTGCGCTGCCGCGGCCGGCAATTCCGCAATTCAGCCGGCCTTGCGAAGACCTTCGGCGGCAATCGCCGCCGGACCGAATACCGTCTCGAAAGCCGATTTGAGTGCTACGTCGAGGTCTGCCATCGTAACCGGCAGGCCGAGATCGACCAGGCTGGTCACGCCGTGATCCGAGACGCCGCACGGCACGATACCGCTGAAATGGTTCAGGTCCGGCTCGACATTTATGGCGATGCCATGAAAGCTGACCCATCGTCTGAGACGGATGCCGATTGCAGCGATCTTGTCTTCGGCAGGTGAGCCGTCCGGCATCGCCGGGCGATCCGGTCGCACCACCCAGACGCCGACGCGATCCTCGCGCCGTTCGCCGCGGACATTGAAGCGATCCAGCGTGCCGATGATCCATTCCTCGAGCGCTGCCACAAAGGCGCGAACGTCTTCGCGCCGGCGCTTCAGGTCCAGCATGACATAGGCCACGCGCTGGCCAGGGCCGTGATAGGTGTATTCGCCCCCGCGGCCTGCATTGAAGACCGGAAAGCGGTCCGGCTCGACGAGATCGCTTGCCTGCGCGCTGGTGCCGGCCGTGTAGAGCGGGGGATGTTCCACCAGCCAGACCATCTCGCCGGCGGAGCCATCGCGAATCGCTGCGGCGCGCGCCTCCATGAAGGTGAGGGCGTCTTCGTAAGCCGTCAGGCCGGGTTCGATTCGCCATTCGACGGGCGGCGAATTGGGTGTGGCTTTGAACGAAGTTTCGATCTGGCTGCGTTGCGTCATGGCTGGGTCGGTTGGCCTTGCTGCGGGTCACCATCATATGGCGGCTGGCGGGCAAAAGGTCCAGTTTCCTTTGTAGCCGCCATTGGCGGCAAAGATGCGGTTCTCCACATGACGCAGGGGCAGGAAAGGGGGCGGATTCGCCCAGAATCCCGCTCTTTCATCGAAGTGTCAAACAAGCGTCGAATAATCGGTTGAGTGCACTTGTTTCGCCGGAAACGATTTGCTACATGCCGCTGGCCGGTTCCGACCGGCTCCTTCGTGACGTGCGGTCGTGGCGGAATTGGTAGACGCGCAGCGTTGAGGTCGCTGTGGGGCAACCCGTGGAAGTTCGAGTCTTCTCGACCGCACCATCACTCTCTCCCTGACATTGCCAAGATTGTCGGTTCCTTCTGTCTTGCGGCAGGGAAGGGCGCATTTCGTTTGATATTCCAGCGCGTTCTGCTTTAGACCTGCCATAGACGATTTCCCGAAATCACAGAGCAAGGGGCAGGTTTGGAAGGCCAGGACGAACACACGTCAGGCGCTACCGCGCAGCCCCATGACCACGCCGATATCTACGGCGAGGACGGCGTTGTCCGTGCGTCGTTCCTTGCCCATGTCGGCGCGGCGATTGCCGATCGCGATACGCTGGCGCTCAAGGAGGATGTCGGAAGCCTCCATCAGTCCGAACTTGGTGATCTTCTCGAGGCGCTGCTGCCGGAGCAGCGGCGCGCACTGGTCGATCTCATGGGCAGCGATTTCGATTTTTCGTCGCTTACCGAGGTCGACGAAGCGATTCGTCTCGACATCGTCGACAATCTGCCCAACGCGCAGATTGCCCAGGCCGTCCAGGAACTCGATTCGGACGATGCCGTCTATATTCTGGAAGATCTCGACCAGGAGGATCAGGACGAGATTCTGGCGCAACTGCCGTTCACCGAACGGATCAGGCTGCGCCGCTCGCTCGACTATCCGGAAGAATCGGCCGGCCGGCGCATGCAGACGGAATTCGTCGCGGTGCCGCCGTTCTGGACCGTTGGCCAGACGATCGACTATATGCGCGACGACAAGAACCTGCCCGACAGGTTCAGCCAGATATTCGTCATCGATCCGACCTTCAAGCTCCTCGGCGCGCTCGATCTCGACCAGATCCTGCGTTCCAAGCGCTCGGTCAAGATCGAAGACGTCATGCACGAGACGCGCCACGCCATTCCGGCCAGCATGGACCAGGAAGAGGCCGCGCACGAGTTCGAACAGTACGATCTTCTGTCTGCTGCCGTCGTTGACGAAAATGAGCGGCTCGTCGGCGTGCTGACCATCGACGACGTCGTCGACGTGATCCAGCAGGAAGCCGAGGAAGATCTGCTGCGCATGGGCGGTGTCGGTGACGAAGAGCTTTCCGACAGCGTGCTCACCGCTTCGCGCTCGCGCGTGCCCTGGCTTCTCGTCAACCTGTTCACGGCTTTTCTGGCAGCGTCGGTCATCGGCCTGTTCGACCATACGATCGAGCGCATCGTGGCGCTCGCCGTGCTGATGCCTATCGTGGCGGGGATGGGCGGCAATGCCGGCTCGCAGACGATGACCGTGACGGTGCGTGCATTGGCGACGCGCGATCTCGATATCTACAATGCCGGCCGCATCATCCGTCGCGAGATGGGCGTCGGTTTCATCAACGGCATCATCTTCGCTGTCCTCATCGGCATCGTAGCCGCCACCTGGTTCCAGGACCCGAACCTTGGCGGCATCATTGCCGCGGCCATGGTCATCAACATGTTCGTGGCAGCCCTTGCCGGAATTCTGATCCCGCTGTTGCTGGATCGCTTCGGTGCCGATCCGGCCGTGGCTTCCGCCGTGTTCGTTACGACCGTTACCGATGTCGTCGGCTTCTTTGCCTTTCTCGGGTTGGCGACCTGGTGGTTCGGCGTGACCTGAAGATCATTTCGATCACGCCCCCGTGATCGATTGACTTTTACGTAAATGCCGTGCCAAGATTCCAGCTTGGAGTCGCGCTTGTGGAGCATCGGATTTCTTCGAAAACCGCTATCCACTTTTTCGGGCCGATGCTCTGGCGAGAATGGAACTGCCATGCGGGAATATTATTCGATCACCGAACTGACCCGCGAGTTCGATATTTCGACGCGCACCTTGCGGTTCTACGAGGATGAAGGGCTTATCCAGCCCGTCCGGCGTGGGCGTACGCGCCTGTTCCGCCCGACCGACCGCCATCTGGTCAAGCAGATCATGCGGGGAAAGCGGCTTGGGTTCTCAATCAACGAAATCCGCGAAATCATCCAGATGTACAAGGAGCCGCCCGGCGAAGTCGGCCAGCTCAACCTGATGATCAAGCGAATCGAGGAAAAGCGCGAGGACCTGCGTCAGAAACGCCGCGACCTCGAAGAGACGCTTGCCGAACTCGACCATGCCGAGGAAGCATGCGTGGAGCGCCTGGTCGAATTGGGTGTGACGACTTAAAGGCGAGTCGAAGCCTCTACCTACCGTTCCTTCAAATCCAGCGCCGGATGCGCTTGGCATAATCGCGGTACTTCTTGCCGAAGCGCGCCATCAGGTGCTTTTCCTCGCGCTCTATGGCGAGTTTCTGGGTGGTGAAGGCAGCCACCAGCGCCAGCAGGAAAAACCAGACGATGCCGGTTATCAGGCCAACGCCGATCATCAGCAGCGTGTTGCCGAGATAGATCGGGTTGCGGGTGAAAGAGAAGGCACCACCCGTCACAAGGTGATCTGCGCCCTTGTGAGGCTTGATCGTCGTGTTGCCCTGCTTCAATGCACGCATGGCCGAAATGTAGAGAGCAATCGTGCCGGCGACGGCAAGCCATCCGAGCGCGAACAATATGTCGGGGAGTATGCCGGACGGCAGCCACGGCAGCGGATAGAGCAAACCCAGCGCGATGCTGATGGCGATGGCCACGAGATAGATGATCGGCGGCCATGGTATGCGGTTCGGCGCCGTGTGGATGTCCGTCATTGCGTTCCTCCTCCCTAGAGCAATTCCAGGAAAAGTGTGTAACGGTTTTCCGGCCGGAATTGCGTAAAAACAAATACTTAGAGCAGTTCGGCGTTCTGTTGAAGCTGAACTGCTCTAAGGGCTCGCGTTTTCGGTCTCTGCCGTGCAGTAGCCGGCGCTGTCATTCACCTTGTCGCGCAGTTCCTGCGTCTGTTTTCCGGCGAAGAGCGCGTCCAGTGTGTCCTTTTCCAGCGTATCGAGCATGCAGGCGCAATAGCGCGTGCAGAATTCGGCGTCGCGCGTCTCCTGGCAGGTTCGTTCGCAGGAGGTGCGGAACTGCACCTCCTTGGTGGGAATGTCAGCCGGCATGACCTGTGAAAACAGCCAGATGCAGGCGATCAGCACCGGCTGGTGGATGAGGTAGAAGGCGAGGCTGTGCCGGCCGGCGAAGGTCAGCGGCTTCGACCACGATCCGAGAGAAATTCCTGCCAATCGCGCAAACAGCCCGGAGGATGTGGCGAGCCTGGCCGCGACGATGCCGAGCAGGACCGCGCCGAACCACGGAAACAGCGGGACGTAGTCGTTCGAGCGCGGATTGACGGACGACAGGCCGACCCACCACCACGCCGGATGATCGAAGAAGGGGGTTCGCAGGAAGTTCGGTGCGGCGATCACCGCTACCGCCACGACCAAAGTGAGCAGCGTCGGCAGCCGCAGGAACAGAAGTCCAAGCAGGCTTGCCAGCGCGATCTGGTGCAATATGCCGAAGAAAATCAGGTCGTCCGGCACGGCAAAGTAGGTGATGACGGAGATGGCGGCAGCCGCGCCCGCCACCATGGCGAAGCGGCGCCAGAACCCTTTCCAGCGAATGCCCTTGCCATGCGCCAGGAAAAGGCTGACGCCGACGAGGAACAGGAAGCTCGAGGCGATGCAGCGCGCAAACAGCTTCCAGCCGCCAAAGGCCGTCAGGCCGGGCTCGGTGTAGCCGAAGAATCCGAGATCCCAGGTGAAGTGGTAGATCGCCATGGCGATCAGGGCGAGGCCGCGCGCCAGGTCGAGCGCATCTATACGGCGTGATTTTGGTTGCTGAAGTGGTTCTGAGTCTGGAAGCATGCGTGATGTTGCGGTTCGTTTGATTATCGTTCAACCGTTAGCACGGATCATAACGACGAAAGAATGGAATTGGAGAATGCCATGCACAGCGTAAACGCCAATGGCGCGCAAATTCCCGCGCTCGGTCTCGGAACATGGACGCTTTCAGGCGACGACTGTGCCGAGCTCGTGCTGCGCGCGCTGTCGGTCGGCTATCGCCACATCGACACGGCAGCCGCTTACGGCAACGAGAAGGATGTCGGCGTCGGCCTTCGTGCTTCGGACGTTGCGCGCGACGATGTTTTCGTGACGACGAAGGTGTGGTGGACGGACATCGCGCCGGGAGATCTGGAGCGCTCGACCGAGGCCAGCCTGAAGCATCTCGGCCTCGATCAGGTCGACCTGCTGCTGATCCACTGGCCGAACCCGAAAATTCCGCTGGCGGGCTCTATCAAGGCGCTGAACGCTGTGAAGCGCAGCGGCCTTGCGCGCCATATCGGTGTCTCGAATTTCCCGACAGCACTGCTTTCGCAGGCGATTGCGCTGTCGGAGGAACCGCTGGTTGCCAATCAGGTCGAGAACCACCCCTATCTCGACCAGCGGAAGGTCTATCGCCTGTGCCGCGACAACGGTATGGCGCTGGTTTCCTATTGCCCGCTCTATCGCGGTGGCGACCTGTTTTCGGAAAACGCGATCCGCGATGCTGCCGCCCGTCACGGCAAGACGCCGGGCCAGATCGTGCTGCGCTGGCACGTGCAGCAGGAAGGCGTGGTCGCCATTCCGCGCACGACGAAAATCGCGCGGCTATCGGAAAACATCGCCATCTTCGACTTTGCCCTGTCGACCGAAGAGATGGTGGCGATCTCTGCTCTCACCGGCCGCAATTCGCGTCTTTGCGATTTCGGGTTCTCGCCGGAGTGGGACCGGGTGTAGCTCGCCTCGGGTTTCGCCCTACGTTGCCCCCCTCTGGCCTGCCGGCCATCTCCCCCGCGGGTGGGGAGATCAGCCGTCATGTCCTCTTTCGACAATCTTCAGCGTTGCAGGTAGGGCGCACAAGTGAAGCTGCTAATCTCCCCACTTGCGGGGGAGATGGCCGGCAGGCCAGAGGGGCGCGAAGGAACGCGGCCTACTTGCGATTTCAATGCGCAGCCGAGTCTTAGGCCACAGCCGGAAAGACGATATCCAGCCGGCTTTTGCGACGATGGCAGGTCGGTTTCCTGCTATCGGCGGTGTGATCGGGCCTGCAAATCTGCCGGCAAATGATCCGGGGCAGGAATGGTCACGCAGGTAAGGCATCCGATCTGGCTTCCCGCCGTAAAGCCGGCGGGCGCGCGCACATTTGCCACGCTCTATGCGCTGGAATCTTTTGCGCGCGCCTCGATCGCCAGCGTCGTTCCGATCCAGGCCTACGAACTCCTGCAGAACAAGCAGACCGTCTCTCTGCTCTACACACTCGTTGCCTTCATCGGCCTTTCGGCAACGCTGTTCATGCCGATGTTGATCGACCGCTTCTCGCGGCGCTGGATCTACACAACCGGCGTTGCGCTGCTTGCCGTCGGTTCGCTGCTGTTCATGACGCATTCGCTGCCGGGGCAGATGTTCGGGATGCTGGCCCGCGTCATGGGGGCGAGCGCGCTGGCGATCACGCTCAACCTCTACATCATGGACCATATCCGCAAGACCGACATCATGCAGGCCGAATCGCTGCGCATGGCCACATCGATGATCGCCTGGACAGGCGGTCCGACGCTGGGCGTGTTCCTCTACACCCGCTACGGCATCTTCGTGACGCATGGCGTGGTGGTCGCCTTTGCGATCGCGCTGCTGATCACCTTCTGGTACTTCCGCCTCGGCGACAACGCCATGATCCGTCCCGGCAAGACGCGGCCGGCCAATCCGCTCAGGAATATCGGCCGCTTCGTCGCCCAGCCACGGCTGCGGCTGGCCTGGGTGATCGCCTTCGGGCGCTCCTGCTTCTGGACGACGTTCTTCGTCTACGGCCCGATCCTGATGGTGGTGACGGGGCAGGGCGAACTGGCCGGTGGCCTTCTGGTTTCGGCAGGAAACGCCCTTCTGTTTGCCGCCATCTATTGGGGCAAGGCCGGCCGGCGCTTCGGCGCGCGAAACATCATGGCGTTTGCCTTCGTCGGCATGAGCGCGGCACTGTTGCTGGCCGGACTTGACGGCGAGCGATTGCCGCTTGTCACTGGCGTCTTCCTGCTTTTCGGCGCGCTGTTTGCGGTGGCGCTCGATGCGCTCGGCTCCACGGCCTTCATGCGCGCGGTGCGCATCCATGAGCGGCCGCAAATGACAGCTGTCTATCGCACCTATCTCGACCTTTCGGAGCTGTTGCCGCCGCTGGTCTATTCGGTGGTACTTGCCTTCTTCGGGCTCGGCGCGGTGTTCGTCACGCTCGGCGCTTTCACGGCCATCTGCGGCTTCATCACCTGGCGCTATCTGCCGAAGTCGATGTGAGCATATGTGCGTGCTGGACGCGCACCCATTGGTGGAAGCGCTGAAGCTCATATTCCTCCGGCATCAGGACGCCGGTCTCGTGACGAAGCGAATGCAGGCCCTTCTGGTTGATCTCGCAGATGGCCGCGTCCTCCTCCAGCACCTGGATGCCGAACTTGACGATGTTTTCGAGGTCGGTACCACTTGCGGTGAGCGCTTCCGGCAGGAAGAGCCATTTGGCAACAAGCTCCGTTTGCTCCGGCCCAAGCGGAACCAGCCGCACGGTGCGGACGTAATCGACATGGCCGACGATGAACATCGACGGCAGGTGTGAAGCATAGGTCTGGCCGGTGGCACGCTCGGCCTCTGTCAGGCCGGGAAAGACCGGGCCATGAACGCACCCGTCCTCAGACCACGTCTCGGCGCCGGCGCGCAGGCCGCCCGAATATTCGGGCGCATCATTGTCGGCATGAAGCGCCCATTCCGGATCGTCATGCCGCGCCATCAGGCCGCGACCATAGATCGGCACGAGGTGCGACAGGGATTTATGGACGCCCGGGCAATGCAGGCATTCGTTGAAGTTTTCCCAAAAAATTTTCCAGTTGCAGTTCATAACCTTGCGAAAGGCATGCCCGGTGACGAGGTTTTCCAGCGGCCAGTTGCTCAGGTCGGCCGAGCCGCTGTCGAAGACATCTGCAGCCGAGCCTTGCGCATTTTCCGCCAGGTTCACGAAGACGAAACCGCGCCAGACCGACAGCGCCACCGGATAGAGCGGGTAATCGGCCTTGTCGAAACCTTCGGGCAGCGATTTCGACGGTACGCGCACGAGCTCGCCGCGCAGCGAATAGGACCATGCATGATACGGGCAGGTCAGCAGTCGGGCTTTCAGCCTGCCTTCGCTTTCACTGCAAAGCTGCGAGCCGCGATGGCGACATGTGTTGTGGAAAGCGCGCAGCACGCCGGTCTCGTCGCGAATGATCAGGATTTCCTGCGTGCCGAGTTTGAAGACGCGATAGGCTAGCGGTTGGTCTAGATCGGCCACACGGCAGGCCATGATCCAGTTTCGATACCAGATCGCGTCGAGATCGCGCTGGTATTCGGCGTCGCTCCAATAGGCGCGGGACGGAAGCGTCACCTCCGCCATTCGAAGGCCGTTATAGGCGTTGCCTTCCGCCGTGCCCGCCGTCATGGCGCGATCCCTCCAGACCGGAGCAGCGGATACCTGTGCGAAATAATTGTCAATTCCGGGAGCAGCCGCCACTTGGGCGTTTGCGACTTTTCCGGCGCACAAGTGGCGGGAAATTGGTTTGCCGGGCGGCGGGTTTATCCTTATAGTCGCCGATGTCGTCGGTTCCGTGAGGAATCAATAGGGAATGCGGTGCGGGCAATTTTTGCCCAAAGCCGCGGCTGCCCCCGCAACTGTGCGCGGCGAACTCTCCCCAGATGCCACTGAGATTTTTCTCGGGAAGGCGGGGAAGGGTGTCGACCCGCAAGCCAGGAGACCTGCCGGCGACGTCGGAAACTCTAGGTGCCCTCGGGTGGAGGGTGAAAGGAATTTGGAAATGAACACGGTTTCTTCGTCGCTCGGCGCATCGGCAGGCTCAGTCGCGCGCTCGATGCAGTTGGCAATGGCCGGTCTGCTCGGCCTCTTCGTTATCGGCTTCGTCGGCTTCTCGCATATGGAAGTCGTCCACAATGCCGGCCACGACTATCGCCACTCGATGGCGTTTCCCTGCCACTAACGAAGGACCGCTCCCATGACATTGTTTCGTAACGTCGTGTTCATCGCGGCGATCGCAGGGCTATTGTCCGGCATCGTCATGACGGCCATGCAGACCTATGCGACCGTTCCGCTGATCCTCAAGGCGGAAACCTTCGAGAACGCCGAAGGCGGTGGCCACGAGCATGCTGCGCCGGCAACCGATAGTGCACAAACCGCCGTTCCGGCGGCTGAGGTTGCAGCACCCGCGCACGAGCATGAGGAAGAAGGCTGGGCGCCGGCAGACGGCTTCGAGCGCTTTGCCTTCACGGCACTCGCCAATATCGTCACCGGTATCGGCTTCGCGCTGGTTCTGGTCGCCGTTTCGGAACTCGCCGGCGGCATCGCCAACTGGCGCCAGGGCATCTTCTGGGGTTTTGCCGGCTTTGCCGTATTCACGCTGGCGCCGGGCCTCGGCCTGCCGCCGGAACTGCCGGCTATGCCTGCGGCCGATCTTGCCGCGCGTCAGGTCTGGTGGATCGGCACGGTGGTTGCGACCGCTGCCGGCCTCGGCCTGATCGCCTTCCGCTCGTCGCTGGCGTTTTCGCTGGTTGGCGTTGCGCTGATGGTCGCGCCGCATCTCCTCGGCGCGCCGCAGCCGGCCAGCCATGAATCGCCGATCCCGCCGGATCTGCATCACCAGTTCGTGGTCGCCGTAACGGTCACGAACCTGATCTTCTGGGTCGTACTGGGTGCTGCCGTAGGCGTCATTCGCGGACGCTTCACCGGAACGGCGACCAGCCTGCGCGACAGCTTTGCCTGACGCCACTTCGCTGACCTTCCTGCTCGGCGGTGCGCGCTCCGGAAAGAGCGCGCATGCCGAGCGGCTGGCCACCGCATTCCCTGCGCCCTGGACCTACATCGCCACGGCGCAGGCTTTCGACGACGAGATGGTCGAGCGCATTGCGCTGCACCGCGACCGCCGCGCCGAGGGCTGGCAGACGATTGATGCGCCGCTCGATCTTGCCGACGCCATAACCGGGGTTCCGGATGGGCAGCCCTTGCTGGTCGATTGCCTGACGCTCTGGCTTTCCAATCATTTGCTGGTCGATCATGATCTGGAACGCGAAAGCGAACGGCTGGAGGCGGTTCTGGCCAAGCCGCGCGGTCCGTGGTTCGTCGTCGCCAACGAGGTCGGGCTCGGCATCGTGCCGGACAACGCCCTGGCGCGGAAATTCCGCGATGCCGCCGGCCGGCTCAATCAGAGGATCGCTGCCCGCGCCGACCGCGTGTTGTTCATGGTCGCGGGTCTGCCGATGCAGGTGAAATGAGATGAAAGAAATCGACGAAAAGGAAGCCGAGCGCCATAAGGCCAAGATGGCCAAGCGCAAGGCGGTGCAGGACGCCGAGGTGGCCGAAAAGACGGTCACCGAGAAGGGGCTGCTCATCGTCAACACCGGCCCCGGCAAAGGCAAGACGACGGCCGCCTTCGGGCTTGCTTTGCGCATGCTCGGCTACGGCAAGCGCGTCGGCGTCGTGCAGTTCGTCAAAGGCGCCTGGCACACCGGCGAGAAGGATGCCTTCGCCACCTTCGGCGACCGCATGGTCTGGCATACGATGGGCGAGGGCTTTACGTGGGAGACGCAGGACATCAAGCGCGACATCACTGCTGCCGAAGCCGCATGGGCCAAGGCGGTGGAGCTGATTTCCGATCCGTCGATCAGCCTCGTCGTGCTGGATGAACTCAACATCGCGCTGCGCTATGACTATCTCGACCTCGACAGCGTGGTTGCGACTTTGAAGAACCGGCGGGAGGGCCTGCATGTCGTCGTCACCGGCCGCAATGCCAAGCCGGCGCTGATTGAGGCTGCTGATCTTGTGACCGAAATGGGCTCGGTGAAGCACCATTTTTCGGCCGGGGTGAAGGCGCAGCAGGGGATTGAGTTTTAGGGGCGCTGTTCCGTTTCCCTTCTTCGCATAGGTAGCACTCTACGGCGCCCCCCTCTGGCCTGCCGGCCATCTCCCCCACAGGTGGGGAGATCAGCAGCTTCGTTGCCCCGCTCACCTTGCGGCGTTTCTGATTGGCGAAAGTCGTGATGACAGCTGATCTCCCCACCTGTGGGGGAGATGGCCGGCAGGCCAGAGGGGGGCGCGAAGGAATACAAGCGTGCCGGTAGGGGTGCCTCTTTATCCAAGCACGTAACCCAAACCTGCCAACACTCCAAACCCCACCACCATCAACCCATCCGCCGTCCAATAAAGCCGCAGCGCCCGCCTGATATCCGCGGCGTTCGCCTCGCGCCGCCCGTCGCCCATCGTCGCATCCTCGACCATGACGCCGCCATAGACGCGCGGGCCGGCCAGCGACAGACCGAGCGCGCCGGCCATTGCAGCCTCCGGCCAACCGGCATTGGGCGAGCGGTGTTTGGAGGCATCGCGCCAGACGCTGCGCCATGCATTGGCCGCGCTCGCTCCCGGCACAATCATCGCGGCAACGACCAGCAACAGCGCTGTGAGCCGCGATGCGGGCAGGTTGATCAGATCGTCAAAGCGGGCAGCCGCCCAGCCGAAGGCTTCGTGGCGCGGCGTGCGGTGGCCGATCATCGAATCGGCGGTGTTTGCAGCCTTGTAGGCGACGCCGCCGGCCAGCCCGCCGATGCCGAGCCAGAAGGCGGGTGCGACGATGCCATCGGAGAAATTCTCGGCGAGGCTTTCGATCGCGGCACGACTGACGCCTGCCTCGTCGAGCCGTTCGGGATCGCGGCCGACGATCTGCGACACGGCGCGCCTGCCGGCCTGCAAGCCGCCGCGATCCAGTGCATCGGCGACCGCTTTCACATGGCTCGCAAGGCTGCGCTGCGCAAGCAATGTGCTGCCGAGAAGGGCTGACGCCACGATGCCAAGAGCCGAAAGCGAAAACAGCGTTTCAAGGAAAAATGCGATGCCCGCCGGGATGGCAATCAGCACGATCAGCGCCACCACGCCGCAAATGCGGCGTGATGCGTCGGATTGGGTGGCGCGGTTGAGGGTCGTGTCGAGGAAAGAAATGAGCTGGCCGATCCAGATCACCGGATGGCCGATTGCGCGCACCAGCCGATCCGGGTAACCGAGACCCAGTTCGACGAGAAGCGACAGGAAGGCGAGCAGGACGAACATGGCGCTGGAAAACAGGAGTTCGGTGACGGCGGTGGCCGATCACGGCGGCAGCCTCGGCCGGGCGGCAGCGCTGTTTCCGCATGCGCCGCTGCCCTGGATCGACCTGTCGACCGGGATCAATCCGCACTCCTATCCGCTTTTCGATCTCCCTGCCACAGCCTTGTCGCGGCTGCCGGAGCCGGGCCGTGCGCGCGAATTGGCAGCGATTGCGGCAAGCGCCTATGGCGCGGCTTCTGCCGCCAATGTCGTATCCGCGCCGGGCACGCAGATATTGCTGCCACGCGTCGCCTCGCTGGTGAAACCGGGCAGGGCGCTGGTGCTGGGACCGACCTATGCCGAGCACGCGCGGGCCTGCGCGATTGCCGGTCATACGGTGTCGGAAGTTCGCGATTTCGAGGCGCTTTACGATTCGGATCTGGCCATCGTCGTCAACCCAAACAATCCTGACGGGCGCGTGATTGCGCGCAAGAAGCTTCTTCATCTCGCCGCCGCGTTGCACGTTAAAGGCGGACTGTTGGTGGTCGATGAAGCCTTCATGGATGTCGGGCCGCAATCCGAGCGCGTCGACGGTGATGCCGGGCAGGGCGGTCTCGTCGTGCTGCGCTCCTTCGGAAAGTTTTTTGGCCTTGCCGGTGTTCGGTTGGGCTTTGCCATTGCGGAAAAGCCGCTAACCGAACGGCTCGACGCAGAACTCGGGCCTTGGGCGGTTGCCGGCCAGGCGCTGGAATATGGCATCAAGGCACTCGCCGACATATCGTGGCAGGACGCCATGCGTGCGCGGCTTCAAGAAGAGGCGGCGCAGCTCGATGCGCTGCTGGCCAGGCATGGCGTGATCGTCTCCGGCGGCACCAGCCTGTTCCGGTTCGTGAAAACGCCTCACGCGGCCAGCCTGTTCATCGCGCTCGGCGAAAAGGGTATCCTGCTGCGCAATTTCAGCTGGGATGCGAACGCGCTCCGCATCGGCCTGCCGGGAAGCGAAGCCGATTGGCAGCGTCTGGAACAAGCCCTCGCAGGATGGGCGGCCCGGCATGCCGGCAATCTCACCGAGGTTCGTTCATGATCTATGTCTGCCCGCTGTCGAAGATCGATGAAACGGTGACGCGCATCGGCGCGAGCCGGATGGTTTCGCTGCTCAACACCGGCACGGCGCTGACGCGGCCTGCCGTGATCGCGCCGGAAAACCATCTGCTGTTGCTCATGAACGATATCGCCGAGGCGCAGGAAGGCATGACCTTGCCGGGCGAGGACCATGTGCGCAACCTGCTCGATTTTGCCGGCACATGGGATCGCGCGCAGCCGCTGCTCATCCACTGCTTTGCCGGCATCAGCCGTTCGACGGCGTCGGCCTATATCGTCGCTTCTGCGCTCTCGCCGCATCGCGACGAGGTCGAACTGGCGAATACGCTGAGGCAGGCTTCGCCCTCGGCAACGCCCAACCCACGGCTGATCGCGGTGGCTGATGATATTCTCGGGCGTGGCGGGCGTATGGTCGATGCGATCCGGGCGATCGGGCGCGGCGCCGATGCTTTCGAGGGAACGCCGTTCGGACTGAGCCTCTGATCAGGGCAGCCAGTCGGCCAGTTTCGCTTTACGCACGTCTTTCAATAGCCTGATGAAGCCTTCGGCTTGATGTTCCGCCGTCAGCTTTCCCTTCTCAGCCGTTGCAATTGCGGCATTGCCGACGACACCATGCTTGTTGAGGTCGGTCGCAACCCAGGCGAAGGCATGCGTGCCGGTCTGGCGTAGAAGGTCGAATTGCTGTTCGGCATTGGCGACATTGGAGACGAAATTCTCGGCCTTGCCCATATCGACCAGATCGGGCCGGAAATGCAGCATCAGCGAAGTCTCGACATCGCCGCCATGGATGCCTTGGCGGTCTTCCAGTTCCGGGTACATGCCCTCGGGCCGGCCAAAGCGCTGCCAGCTCGTCTTCACCGCCAGCATGTCGAAGCGCACGCGCAGCTCGCGCGTGACGATGCCCATGATCTCCTCGTTGCCGCCATGCGAATTGACGACGACCAGCTTGCGCACGCCAGCCCGCGCGATGGAGACGCCGAGTTCGGTCCAGGCTTCGATCAGCGTTGTCGCCGGCAAGGTCAGCGTGCCGGGCGCATAGAGATGCTCGTTGGATTTGCCGACCGCCTGCACCGGCAGGATGCGGACGTCGAGATCGTCGGGCAGGCGCGCGATGACGGCGTCGAGCATGCCGTTCATGATGGTGGTGTCGGTGGAAACCGGCAGGTGTGGCCCATGCTGCTCGATTGCTGCGACCGGCAGCACGGCGATCGTCGCTTCGGGATCGATCGAAGCATATTCGGTGGTCTTGTAGTCGCCCCACCAGACGCGTCTTTTTGCTTGGGCCACTGGGCACTCCGAAGAACTTGATAATGGTTTGCGCTGCCCCTCACCCTTACCCTCTCCCCGTAAGGACGGGGAGAGGGGGTCGCCGGCGCTGGAGCTTCCTCCTTCTCCCCGTCACTATACGGGGAGAAGGTGCCGGCAGGCGGATGAGGGGCAGCGCCAATCTCTGGATCATTTAACGACAGTGCGAAGCGCTGTCGACTTATCCAGCCGCAACTACCTCGATCTCGACCTTGAACTCCGGGCGGGCAAATCCGGAAACGATCATCAGCGTCGAAGCGGGTGCAGGATCGGAAAACAGGCGGTCGCGTACGTCCATATAGGGTCGCAGATAGGCTCGGTCGGTGACGAAGGCGTTGATGCGCACGATATCCCTCAGCGTCAAGCCCGCTTCGCCGAGGATTGCCGCGATGTTGGCGAAGCAGAGTTCGGCCTGCGCGCCGGCATCCTCGGGGATAGTGTCATCCGGCCCAATGCCGAGCTGGCCGGAGCACAGAACGAGGCGCCTGCCAGCCGGAACTTCCACGCCGTGGCTGTAGCGCGCGAAGGGTGGTTTTATCGTTTTGGGGGTGAGGAATCTGAGCATGAAAATCTCCGGGTTGCCGTGACCCTAGATCGGTTGAGCATCCCGCTTCAAGCCGTTGTGCATGCTTTCCAACCATGATGGACAGACGCCCAGAAAATGGGCACGATGCCGGGTGAAACAGCACAAGCGCGCCGCTGGAATTGCACGATGGCGTCATCATCCCTGCAAACAGCCAATGGCATACGTCTTGCTTGAAGTCTTTATTGCCCGGCGACAATCGCGCGGGCCGAAACAGGGGTGTTGTCGATGAACAGGAAATTCTGCTTCTCCGTCGGCGTGATCGCGCTTCTTGGCGCTTCCGCATCGACCGCACTGGCAGCCGAAAAGATCACCTACATGACCAACTGGTTGGCCCAGGCCGAGCATGGCGGCTACTATCAGGCCGTGGCCGACGGCACCTATGCCGCCTGCGGGCTGGACGTCACCATCCAGCAGGGTGGCCCGCAGGTCAGCGGCCGGCCGCTGCTTCTGGCCGGCAAGATCGATTTCTACATGGGCGGCAACCTGTTGCAGGCGTTCGATGCCGTGCAGCAGAACATTCCGCTGCGCATCGTTGCCGCTTCCTTCCAGAAGGAGCCGCAGGTGGTGATGTCCCATCCGGGGCAGGGCCTCGACAAATGGGAAGACCTGAAGAACGCTGACCAGTACATCCTGGGTGACGAGGGCGCGCAGAGCTTCTTCCAGTGGATGATCACCGAATTCGGTTTCGATCCCGCAAAACGCGTGCCCTACACCTTCAATGCGGCACCCTTCATTGCCAACGCAAAGTCCATCCAGCAGGGTTATGTCACCTCGGAACCTTTCGCAGTCGAGAAGGAAGGCGGCTTCAAGCCCAACACTTTCCTGCTGGCTGATTACGGTTTCAGCACCTACGCGACCACGATCGAGGCGATGCAGGAGACGATCGACAAGCGGCCGGAAGTGGTAAAATGCTTCGTCGATGGCTCGGCCAAGGGCTGGTACAATTATCTCTACGGCGACAACAAGGCCGCCAACGAGGCGATCAAGAAGGACAATCCCGACATCACCGACGAGCAGATCGCCTTTTCGATCGAGCAGATGAAGAAGTTCGGCATCGTTGATTCAGGCGATGCGGAAAAGCTCGGCATCGGTGCCATGACCGACGAGCATATCGCAGGGTTCTACGACAAGATGGTCAAGGCCAAGGTCATTCCAGAGGGCCTCGATATCAAGAAGGCCTACACGCTTGATTTCGTCAACAAGGGCGTGGGGCTCGACCTGAAGAAGTGAGTCCGGCTCCGACGTAATGGTTCCATCGACAACAGTACCGGGCATGGAAGGCAGCGGAAAACCGCTGCTTTCGCTGCGCGCCGTCGGAAAGACCTTTTCCAACGGCGTGACCGCGCTCAGCAATGTCGACATGACGATCCGGGAGGGCGATTTCCTCAGCCTGCTCGGCCCGTCAGGCTGTGGCAAGTCGACGGCGCTGCGCATCATCGCCGGCCTGACGGCGCCGACCACCGGCACGCTGGACTGGTCGCGCAAGCCCGGCGAGGAGAGTTCCGTCGGTTTCGTCTTTCAGGAGCCGACGCTGCTGCCCTGGGCCAGCGTGTTCGATAATGTGTGGCTGCCGCTGCGGCTGAAGGGCGTTTCACGAAGCGATGCTGCACCGGCGGTTTCGCAGCTTCTTGAGCGCGTCCACCTCTCCGGCTTCGAAAACGCGGTGCCGCGCGAGCTTTCCGGCGGCATGAAGATGCGCGTGTCGATCGCGCGTGCGCTGGTGACCAAGCCGCGCGTGCTGCTCATGGACGAGCCGTTTGCGGCGCTCGACGAAATCACGCGCTTCAAGCTCAACAACGACCTGCTGGAGCTCTGGCAGGATGAGCGCTTCACCGTCGTCTTCGTCACGCACAGCGTCTTCGAAAGCGTCTTTCTCTCCAACCGCATCGTCGTCATGGCGGCACGGCCGGGCAGGGTGTTTCAGGAGGTCGAGGTTGACGCGCCCTATCCGCGCGACGAGGCGTTCCGCACATCGCCCGCTTATGCCGCCTTGTGCCGGCAGGCCTCGGACGTGCTGGTGAGCGCCATCAACTCCACACACGGAGCGGCGGCATGACCGCTGTCGAAAGCTCCGTGGCAACGCTCGATCCCGAGGAAGCGCGGCGCCTGCGGCGGGAACGGCTGGAGCGCATCGGCAGCTGGGTGCTGCCGCTGGCGATCATGGTGCTGGCGATCTGGCTGTGGGACCGCATCTGCGTCTGGAACGAGATCCCGCAATATATCCTGCCGCGTCCCGGCGTGGTGCTGCAGACGCTGTATAACGACGCCGCCCTGCTGTTCGGCTCGCTGCTGGTGACGCTGCGCATCACCTTTCTCGGCCTGCTCCTGGCGGTCGTCGGCGGCGTAGGGCTCGCCGTGCTGTTCGCGCAGTCGAAATGGGTGGAGATGTCGTTCTTTCCATTCGCCATCGTGCTGCAGGTCACGCCGATCGTCGCGATCTTTCCGCTGATCAACATCTATGTCGACAACCAGACGGCCAAGCTCCTGCTCTGCGCCTGGATCGTCGCCTTCTTCCCGATCTTGTCCAACACGACGCTCGGGCTGAACTCGGTAGACCGCAATTTGCGCGACCTGTTCCGCCTCAATGGCGCGACGCGCTGGCAGGAGCTCTGGCATCTGCGCCTGCCGGCGGCGATGCCCTATTTCCTCGGTGGCTTGAAAATCGCCGGCGGCCTGTCGCTCATCGGCGCGGTGGTTGCCGAGTTCGTCGCGGGTGCTTCCGGGCAATCGTCGGGGCTCGCCTCGCGCATCATCGAGGCGGGCTACCGGCTAAACGCACCGAGGCTGTTTGCGGCGCTGATCCTGATCTCGCTTGCCGGCATCGTCATCTTCCTCGTGCTTTCGCTCGTGTCGCATCTCATCCTGCGGCGCTGGCACGAAAGCGCGCTGAAGCAGGAGCGGTGAGGGTGGCTGTGCGGGTTGCAGAAAGAATGGGACTGTCTGCGCGCTACGTTGCCCCCCTCTGGCCTGCCGGCCATCTCCCCCTCAAGGGGGGAGATCAGCTTTCACAACTGCTTTCGCCAATCTTCATAGCTGTTGAGCAGGCGGCAGCGTTGATACTGCTAATCTCCCCCCTTGAGGGGGAGATGGCCGGCAGGCCAGAGGGGGGTGCGAAGGAACGAGGCGTTGCTGCTCATTCGCCGAGGTGGGCGGTGCAATGACGGCGATCCAGTTCCCCACATCCGGCAACTACACCCTCACCAACACCCGCGTGCATTCCTCGCTGACACCCGGCCTTGCCGCCTCCTTCGACACTGATGGCTTCGCGCTCGCCAACGTCACTGTCGCGGCCGGCAGGATTTCGAGCATTGCGCCCGCTTCACCAGCCGCCAACGCCATCGACCTCAAAGGCCGCATCATCCTGCCGTGTTTCGTCGATTGCCACACCCACATCGACAAGGGCCATATCTGGCCGCGAACGCCGAACCCGGACGGTTCCTTTCCCGGTGCGCTCATCGCGACAGGAAACGACCGCGCCGCGCGCTGGACTGCCGAGGATGTCGCCCGGCGCATGGATTTCTCCCTGCGCTCGGCCTATGCGCACGGCACCAAGGCGCTGCGCACCCATATCGACAGCGTGCCGCCGCAGGAAGAAATCTCCTGGCCGGTTTTTGAGGAAATGCGCGAGCGCTGGCGTGGCCGCATCGAGTTGCAGGGGGCCTGCCTGCTCGGCATTGATGGCGTGCGCGATGCGGCATGGTTTGAACGGTTGGCGAAGCAGGTGGCGGCTGCCAATGGCGTGCTCGGCGCTGTCGCCTATATGGTGCCCGACCTCGACGAACTGCTCGACCGCATGTTCCGCACCGCGATTGATCACGGCCTCGACCTCGATTTCCATGCCGATGAAACTGCCGATATCTCCGCAGTCGGTCTGAGGAAAATCGCCGAAGCCGCCTTGCGTCATAGCTTCGCGGGAAAAATCCTCGTTGGCCATTGCTGCTCGCTGGCGCGCCAGCCGGATGCTGACGTGCTGGATACGCTCGACAAGGTCGCGCGTGCTGGCATTGCGGTGGTGTCGCTGCCGATGTGCAATCTCTACCTTCAGGACCGGCGCCATGACGGCACCACGCCGCGCTGGCGTGGCGTGACGCTGCTGCATGAGATGAAGGCGCGCGGCATTCCGGTTTCGGTCGCCTCCGACAACACCCGCGACCCGTTTTATGCCTATGGCGATCTCGACATGCTGGAAGTCTATCGCATGGCGACACGCATCCTGCATTTAGATCACCCGGTGAGCGACTGGCCGAAGTCGGTTGCGTCGTCGCCGGCGGAGGTGATGCGGCTCGACGGAGCGGACAGCATAAGCGCCGGCGACGCCGCCGACTTCGTCATTTTCAAGGGTCGGAGCTGGACCGAGCTTCTGTCGCGGCCGGAATCGGATCGCATCGTCGTCCGCGATGGCAAGGCGATTGCGCGCGAACTGCCCGACTATGCCGAACTCGACGACCTTATGGTGAAATGATGAACATTTCGGCGCTTAAGCGCGAACTCGACGGCATGAAGATCGAAGACAATCCGGCGATTGCGCAGCAGAAGAGCCGCGATTTCTACTGGTACAGCCCTGTCCTCAAGCGCCAGCTCGAAAACGTCACCGCCGATCTCGTTGTCTCGCCCAAGAACCAGGCCGAGGTCGTGCGCGTGCTCGCCGCCTGTCACCGCCTCGGCATTCCGGTAACGCCGCGCGGCGCCGGCACCGGCAATTATGGTCAAGCCATGCCATTGTCGGGCGGTGTGGTGCTGTCGCTAGCCGAGATGAGCGAGATCACCACGATCGCGTCGGGGCGCGTCATTTGTGGGCCGGGCGCCATCCTTGCCGATATCGACCGGGCGACGCGCACGCATTCAGGCCAGGAACTGCGCCTGCACCCTTCCACCTACAACACCGCTTCCATCGGCGGTTTTATTGCCGGCGGGTCGGGCGGCGTCGGCTCGATCAATTTCGGGGGTTTGCGCGATTTCGGCAACGTCATTCGCCTGCGCGTCGTCACCATGGAGGCCGAGCCTAAGGTTCTGGACCTCACCGGTGAGGACCTGCACAAGGTCACCCACGCCTACGGCACCAACGGCATCATCGTCGAAGTCGAGATGCCGTTGACGGCGTCCTACGATTGGATCGACGTGATCGTCGGCTTCGACAGTTTCATGGGCGCGGCGCGCTACGGCAATGCGCTTGGCTGCCAGGACGGGTTGCTGACCAAGCTCATCACGCCGATCGCGGCACCTGTGCCGCAGGATTATTTCAAGCGCCACCAGCGTTTTTTCCGGTCGGGGCAGAGCATCTGCCTGGTGATGGTCGCGCCGCATTCGCTCGACGCATTTCTTGCTTTCACGCGTCGCGAGGGCGGCGAAGTCGTGATGAACGCTGCCAGCATGTCCGAGGAGGAGAAAAAGGGCCTGCCGCCGACCTTCGAGCTTGCCTGGAACCATACGACCTTGCGGGCGCTGCGCGTCGATCCCGCGATGACCTATCTCCAATCGCTATACCCATTCCCGAACCAGTTGGCTCTGGTCGAGAAGATGGACGCGATGTTTCCGGGCGAGGTGTTTTCCCATCTCGAATTCGTGCGCTTCGACGGCAACATCACCTGTTTCGGCCTGCCGTTGGTGAAATTCACCACCGAAGAGCGGCTCGATGAGATCATTCGCTTGCATGAGGAGAATGGCTGTCCGATCTTCAACCCGCACCGCTACACGCTGGAGGAGGGCGGCATGAAGCAGACGGACGATATTCAGTTGGCCTTCAAGCGAGAGGCCGACCCCCAAGGCCTGCTCAATCCCGGCAAGATGATCGCCTGGGAAAATCCCGACTACGACTACCGGTCGGGCAAGACGTTCCTATTCAAGGGTTTGCAGCGGGCGGGTTGACGGGAGCAGGCATGAACATCCTCGTCCTCTACGCCAATCCGGTGGAGACAAGCTTCGGCGCGGCAGTTCACAGCCTGATCGTCGAACGGTTGAGGACGAAGGGCCATAGCGTCGACGACTGCGACCTCTATGCCGAAGACTTCGATCCGCGCCTCACGCGCGCCGAGCGCATCGGCTATCACGATAGTCCCGCCAATATCGAAAGCGTGCGCAGCTATGTCGAGCGGCTACAGCGCGCGGACGCGCTGGTGCTTTCCTTTCCTGTGTGGAACTATGGCTATCCCGCTATCCTGAAAGGCTTTTTCGATCGCGTCTTCTTGCCCGGCGTGTCGTTCAAGCTGGTCGCTGGCCGCACGGTGCCGACGCTTCACAATGTCAAAAAGGTCGCGGCCGTCACCACCTATGGCGGCAGCCGGCTCGCTGCGTTGCTGGTTGGCGATCCGCCGCGAAAGATCATCACGCGGGTGTTGCGCGCGACGGTGAAACCGGGAGCGCCGGTTTCCTATCTGGCGCACTATTCCATGAACCTTTCGACACCCGCCTCGCGCGAAAAATTCATGGCGAAGGTCACGGCGCAGATGGACTCGTTCTGATGCGGGTGCTGGTTGTCTATTGCCATCCCGTGCCTGAAAGCTTCTGCGCGGCGGTGCGCGACGCGGCAATCGAGGCGATCAACGCCAAGGGCTGCGAAGCGCGCCTCGTCGATCTCTATGCGGAAAACTTCGACCCCGTCATGCGCGACGACGAGCGGCGATTCTACAATGACCGCCGGCCGGTGGACCCAGCACTTGAGGCGCATATCGAGCACCTGAAATGGGCGCAGGCAATCGTCTTCATCTACCCGACATGGTGGTATGGCCTGCCGGCCATGCTGAAAGGCTGGCTCGACCGGGTGTGGGCGACCGAGGTCGCTTTCGAACTGCCCAAGGGCAAGGGCGCGATCAGGCCGCTGATGACGCATGTGTCGAAGATCGCCGTCATCACCACCTGCGGTGCGCCGCGCTGGTGGTCGCATGTCGTCGGCCATCCCGGCCGCAAGACCATCTTGCGCGGCATCCGCGCGCTCTGCGCCCGGCGCTGCCGCACGATGTTCCTGGCGCATTACATGATGGACACCTCGACGCCGAAAAGCCGCGATGCGTTTCTGGGGCAGGTGAGGCGCAAGCTGGCGGCTTTTTGAGAGTGGACGTTGCGGCAGTCCTTCTTCTCCCCGTCTCTATACGGGGAGAAGATGCCGGCAGGCAGATGAGGGGCGGAGCCAGCTTTGCAAACTTTGGCGCTGCCCTCATCCGACCCTTCGGGCCACCTTCTCCCCGTATAGAGTCGGGGAGAAGGAAGAGGCGCTACATCCTGACCCGTTCCGATTTCGGATCATACATCGGCTTCAGCGACATCTCCGCCTTGAAGCGTTCGCCCGCGATTTCGATCTCGTAGGATGAGCCAAGCACATCGGCCTCGCTCTCGCCTTTCGCCGGTACATAGCCGAGCCCGATGGCGCCGCCGAGATGATGGCCGTAACCGCCTGAGGTGATGGGGCCGACGATCTTGCCGTCGCGCACGATCGCCTCGTTGTGGAACAGCAACGGCTCCGGGTCGGTGAGGCGGAATTGGACCAGCCGGCGCGACAGGCCGGCATCCTTCTTTGCCAGCACTGCGTCGCGGCCGATGAATTCGCCCTTGCCGGTCTTCACGGCAAAGCCGAGGCCGGCTTCCAGCACGTGGTCCTCGTCGGTGATGTCATGGCCGAAATGGCGGAAGGCTTTTTCGATGCGGCAGGAATCCAGCGTGTGCAGGCCGCAGAGTTTCAGGTCGAACTCCCGACCGGCTTCCTCCAGCGCCTCGAAGACATGGGCTGTCTGGTCGGTCGAGACATAGAGTTCCCAGCCGAGTTCGCCGACATAGGTGACGCGGTGGGCGCGCGCCAGCCCCATGCCGATCTCGATTTCCCGGAAGGTGCCGAACGGGTTGGTCTCATTGGAGAAATCGTTGGGGCTGATTTTCTGGATCAACTCGCGCGAGCGCGGGCCCATCAGGCAGAGCACGCTTTCCGAGGCCGTCACATCGGTGATGACGACGAACTCGTCGCGCAGATGCTTGCGCAACCATGCCAGATCGCGCTGCAAGGTCGCGCCGGGCACGACTGCGAAGAAGGCCGTCTCGGAAAGCCGCGAGACGGTGAGATCGCTCTCGATGCCGCCGCGATTGTTCAGCATCTGCGTGTAGACGATCTTGCCGGGAGCGACGTCGAGGTCGTTGGCGCACATGCGCTGCAGGAAGGCCAGCGCATCGCGGCCCTCGATCCTGATCTTGCCGAAGGAGGTCATGTCGAACAGGCCGACATTGCTGCGCACGGCAAGGTGCTCGTCGCGCTGGTTGTCGAACCAGTTCTGCCGTTTCCAGGAATATTTGTATTCGCGCTCCTGACCCTCGCGGGCGAACCAGTTGGGGCGTTCCCAGCCGGCGACTTCGCCGAACACAGCGCCGCGCGCCTTGAGATGCTCGTGGATCGGCGAGCGGCGCACGCCGCGCGAGGTCGCCATCTGGCGGTAGGGGAAATGGTCCGCATAGAGCAGGCCGAGCGTCTCGGACACGCGCTCCTTGAGATAGGCGCGGTTCTTCTGGAATGGCTGGGCGCGGCGGATGTCGACTTCCCACAGGTCGAAGGGCGCTTCGCCGTCATTGATCCATTGCGCCAGCGCCATGCCGGCACCGCCGGACGAGACGATACCGATGGAATTGTAGCCTGCCGCCACCCAATAGCCGCCGAGTTCGGGCGCTTCGCCGAGATAGTAGCGGTCGTCGGGCGTAAAACTTTCCGGCCCGTTGAAGAAGGTGTGGATGCCGGCGGTGCCGAGCATCGGCATGCGGTTCACGCCCATTTCGAGGATTGGCTCGAAATGCTCGAAATCCTCCGGCAACTGGTCGAAGCAGAAATCCTCCGAAATGCCGTTCATGCCCCAGGGCTTGGCGACCGGCTCGAAGGCGCCGAGCATCATCTTGCCGGCGTCTTCCTTGTAGTAGGCGCATTCGTCCGGCACGCGCAGGACGGGGAGGCGGCCGAGGCCCTGGATGGCTTCGGTGACGAGGTAAAAATGCTCGCAGGCGTGCAGCGGCACGGTCACGCCCGACATGGCGCCAAGCTCGCGCGCCCACATGCCGGCGCAGTTTATCACCACGTCGCTCTCGATCGTGCCTTGCTCGTCGCCCTTGGCCCATGAAACGCCGGTGACGCGGCCGTTCTTCTGGTGCACGGCGGTGACTTTTACCCCCTCGACGATCTTGGCGCCGCGCTGGCGTGCGCCCTTGGCCAGTGCCATGGCGATGTTGGCGGGATCGCATTGGCCGTCGAGCGGCAGGTGCACCGCGCCGACCACGTCCGACACGTTGAGATGCGGGTACATCTCCTTGACTTCGTTGGGTGAAATCTCGCGGACATCGACATCGAAGGCGCGGGCAAGCGAGGCCTGGCGGTAGATTTCGTGCTTGCGCTCCTCTGTTAGTGCGACGGTGATGGAGCCGACCTGGCGCATGCCGGTGGCGACTTCGGTTTCTTCTTCCAGCTTGACGTAGAGGTCGGCGGAGTATTTGGCGAGCCGCGTCATGTTCTGCGAAGCGCGCAACTGGCCGATAAGCCCCGCGGCATGCCAAGTCGTGCCGGAGGTGAGCTGCTTGCGCTCCAGAAGCACGATGTCGGTCCAGCCGAGCTTGGCGAGGTGATAGGCAACCGAACAGCCGGATACGCCGCCGCCGATGATGACGGCGCGGGCTTTTTGCGGCAGAGAACTCATGCTTGCTTGCTTTCCTTGGATGGGCTGTAGGTGGTAGCGAAGCGCTTCAGGCGCGCTGCTGCTTCAAGAAGAATTTCCTCCGGCTGGCAGAGGCTGATGCGGATATGGCCGGCGGCGGCGTCGCCGAAGCTGACGCCCGGCATGACGGCGACCTTTTCGGCGTTGAGGAACGCCCAGGCGAAGCTTTCGCAATCCGGCTCGATGGCGCTGATGTCGAGCATGACATACATGCCGCCTTCGGAACCGCGCACGGTGACATTGTTCAGCCCGCGCACCGCGTCGAGGAAAACGGCGCGTCGTGCCGTATAGCGTTCGGCGATCTCCTTGACGCCATAGGCGTTTTCCATCGCCTCGACCGCTGCGCGGCTGACGAAATCGGTCAGCCCGTAGGTGGTGACGAGATTGAGGCTGATGAGCAGGCTGACCAGTTCCTTCGGAGCAGTCAGCCAGCCGATGCGCCAGCCGGTCATGCCGTGGCTTTTCGACATGGAATTGATGACCAGCGTCCGTTCGGCCATGCCGGGCAGCGAGCGCGGCGAGACATGCTCGCCGCCGCCCAGCGTCCAGTAGACCTCGTCGGAAAACAGCCAAAGATCGTGCTTGCGGCAGATTTCCGCGATGCCTTCCAGGCTTTTGCGGGAGTAGACCGCACCCGTCGGATTGTTGGGCGTGTTGATGAGGATGGCCTTGGTGCGCGGCTGCAAAGCTGCGGCGATATCCTCGGCGCGGGGCTGGAAACCGTCCTCGGCCCGGGTCTCGACGATGGTGAATTCAGCGCCTGCCGCCCGGAAAGTTGGCGGGTAGGTGGCATAGTAGGGCGCAACGACGATGGCGTGGTCGCCTGGATCAAGTGCGGCTTGAGCGGCGGCAAATAGCGCGAGCTGCCCGCCGGGTGTGGCAATCACCTCGTCGGCGGTGGTGGGCACGCCGGTGCATTGCGTGGAGAGTTTCGCCATGGCCGCGCGCAGGCGCGGTATGCCGGGAAGCTGCGTATAATGGTGATAGCCGGCGCGCACGGCGGTGACGCAGGCTTCGACCGTTTCGGCGGGCGTGTCGAAATCGTGGTCGCCGACCGAAAGCATGATGATGTCTTCGCCTGCCTCCTTGCGGTTCATGGCGGCGAAATGGACTTCCCAGCCGTCCTTGCCGGACGGCGTGATACCGGAAATGCGGGATGAGGGTTTGGGCATCTTACGCTCTCAATCTCTCGTTCTTCGGGTCCCACAGGGGCTGGTCTTCCTGCACCACCGCGGGGAAATTCTCGCCAAAGATCTCCACCTGCACTTTCGTGCCGGGCACTGCCAGATCGGCGCGGATCGTGCCGAGCGCTATCGACTTGCCGACGCGGTAGCCCCAGCCGCCGGAGGTGGTTTCGCCGACGATCCTGCCTTCATAGAGGACGGTCGACATGTAGGGCGCATCGTGGTCGCCGGCCTCGACCACCAGCGTGACGAAGCGCTTCTTCACGCCCTGCTGCCGCTCGCTCAGAAGTGCGGCCTTGCCCTTGAAATCCGGCTTGTCCCATTTGACGAAGCGCTCGAGCCCGCCTTGCAGAACGGTGTAGTCGGTGGAGAGATCGCCCTTCCAGGCGCGGTAGCCCTTTTCCAGACGCAGCGAATCCAGTGCGAACATGCCGAAGGGTTTCAGGCCGTGCTTTTGCCCGGCAGTCCAGACGGCGTCGAAGATCGCCGCCGTGTCCTCCACCTTGCTGTGGATTTCCCAGCCGAGTTCTCCGGCAAAGGAAACGCGCACGAGCTGGCACCAATGGCCGGCGATCTGCACGGACTGATGCGACAGCCATGGCAGTGACAGGTCTGCGTCCGTCACGCTGGCCAGTATTTTTCGCGCGTTCGGCCCGGAAAGAATCTGGCACGAAAAAGCGTCGGTCATGTTTTTGAGTGAGATTTGAGTCGCTTGCGGCAGATGCTTCTGAAGCCACTCGAAATCGTGCCATTCGGCAACGGCAGCCGTGATCAGGAAGAAAAAGTCCTCCCCAAGCGCCATGATCGACATCTCGGTGACGATGCGGCCCTTGTCGTCGGCGAAATAGGCGAGCCCGATGCGCCCCGGTTTCGGCACCACGCCGGTGATCAGCGACGACAACCAGTCGCGCGCGCCGGCGCCTTCGACGCGGAAGCGCGAGAAGCCGGGCAGGTCGAGAATGCCGGCTGTGTCGCGCACGGCAAGGCATTCCTCGCGAATGCGTTTCTCCCACGGGCCGGTGCGGGCGAAAGTCTGGGTGGATTCCTCCGATGTATCGTCGCCGGCCTGTGCGAACCAAGTCGCGCGCTCCCAGCCATTATAGGCGTTGAACTGCGCGCCGAGGGCGGCGATGCGGTCGTGGATCGGCGACAGTTTTTGTCCACGGCCAGACGGCCATGCATGGCGGGGGAAATGGATGGCATATTCGTGGCCGTAGATTTCCATGCCCTTGGCCACGGCATAGTCATGGTTGGCGGCGTATGAGGTGAAGCGGCGCGGGTCGCAGGACCACATGTCCCATTCGGTCTGGCCTTGCGTCACCCATTCGGCCAGCACTTTGCCAGCCCCGCCGGCCTGGGCGATGCCGAAGGTGAAGACGCAGGCCTCGAAGGCGTTGGGCACGCCCGGCATCGGGCCGATCAGCGGGTTGCCGTCAGGCGCATAGGGGATGGGGCCGTTGATGACCTTGGAAAGCCCGGCAGTGCCGAGGATCGGCACGCGGGCGATGGCATCATTGAGATACCATTCCAGCCGCTCCAGATCGTCGGGATAGAGCTGGAAGGAAAAATCGTCGGGCATCGGATCATCGGCGGTTGCCCAGTGGGCACGGCAGTTGCGCTCATAGGGGCCGAGATTCATGCCGTTCTTTTCCTGCCGCAGGTAATACGAGCTGTCGACGTCGCGCAGCAGTGGCAGCTTGTGTCCGGCCTCCCTCGACCATGCGGCGAGTTCGGGGATTTCCTCGAACAGGATATATTGATGGCTCATCACCATCATCGGCACATCGCGGCCGAACATCTTTCCAACCTCCTGCGCGCGGTAGCCGGCGGCGTTGACGACATATTCGCAGCGGATTTCGCCTTGCGGCGTCGAGACGATCCACTCACCCTTCTCGCGGCGCACGCCGCTGACCGGGCAGAAGCGGACGATCTTCGCGCCCATGTCGCGCGCGCCCTTGGCCAGTGCCTGGGTAAGCTGTGCCGGATCGATGTCGCCATCGCTCGGATCGTAGAGCGCGCCTTGCAGCTCATGCGTTTCGATGAAGGGATAGCGCGCCTTGATCTCGTCGGTTCCGACCACCTCGATATCCATGCCCTGATAGCGGCCCATGCCCCGGGCGCGCTGGAATTCCTGCATGCGCTCCTTCGAGTGGGCAAGCCGCAGCGAGCCGGTGACATGGTAGTTCATCGGGTAATCGACTTCCGCCGCCAGCCCCCGATAGAGCTCGGTCGAATAGCGCTGCATGTTCATCAGCGACCATGACGAGGAAAAGGTCGGCACGTTGCCGGCCGCATGCCAGGTCGAGCCGGAGGTCAGCTCGTTCTTTTCGAGCAGCACGCAATCGGTCCAGCCAGCCTTGGCCAGATGATAGAGCGCAGAGACGCCGACAGCCCCGCCACCGATGATGACCACGCGCGCCGACGTTGGAAAATCAGCCATCGAACCCTTCTCCTCCTCAATTCCTCAATAGACCGGCGGCGAGATCACCCATATGACCACCGCCGGTTCTTCGCCTGAGTTTTTCCATCGGAACGGCTTGCCGTCGAACCTGAAACTGTCGCCTTCTGCGAGGCTGTGCCAGTTGCCGTCGATCTCGATGTCGAAGCGGCCTGAGACGAGATAGCCGGCTTCCTCGGTCGGCCGATGCGCCGGCGTCTTCAATTCTGCGCCGGGTGCGAATTCGGATCGCAGCATTTCGAAGCTTCCGCCAAGGTCCGGCGAAAGAAGCTCTTCCACCAGGCCGGAATCGCTTGTGCCAAGCGAGCGGCGGCGGCCCGCGCGCACGATCACGCCGCGCTCGGCCTCTTCCGGTACGTCGTGGCCGAAGAACAGGCTGACCGGCACGCCGAACAGATCGGCGAAGGCGCGCAGGTCACCAATCGAAGGCGTCGACAGGCCGCGCTCGACCTGGCTCAGCCAGCCGACCGAACGCCCAAGTTTCAGCGCAATCTCGGACAATGTAAGGCCTCGCGCCTTTCGCAGCGCGCGCAGATCCCGCGCCAGCAGCGCATTTGCTCCATCTGGAAAGGGTTTGTCCGCCGCGATGTGCCGGGATTTTTGAAGTGACATGAAAATTCCTCAAGAAATTTCATCAGATGTCATTTCGTGAAAAATTCAAGCAGAATTTCATGAGGCGCAGGTAGTGCTTGCGAGAGTTAAGAGGCTGGTGCAAATGCAGGTTTCGCGAAAGGATGATGACGAGCGTTCTTTGGATCGCAGCCGCATCGAGAAGGAATTGTTCATGCTGGCACGTGGGGCCGCAGCCAACGCCAAGGACGAAACCGCAATCGTCGACGAGGCCATCGTGTCGCGTCGTTCGGTGCGCGCTTTCCTGCCGACGCCGGTCGATGACGCCGTGATCCGGGAAATCCTGGATGTCGCCGCGCGCGCGCCGTCGGGCACGAATATGCAGCCGTGGAAGGTCTACGTCACCAAGGGCGAGAGCAAGCAGCGCATCACCGACGCCATCCTCAACTCGGGCATTCGCGCGGAAAAGGCGAACTGGGACGAGTACAAATATTATCCCGACCAGTTCTTCGAGCCTTATCTGGCACGCCGCCGTGCCAACGGCTTCGGCCTCTACAGCGTGCTTGGCATCGGCCGGCGCGAGGTCGAGCGCATGCGCGCCCAGCACGACCGCAACTTCGTCTTCTTCGACGCGCCGGTCGGCATGATCTTCACCATCGACCGCCGGCTCAACCAGGGCTCGTGGATCGACTACGGCATGTTCCTGCAGAACATCATGATCGCGGCGCGAGGCAGGGGCTTGCACACCTGCCCGCAGGCAGCATTTGCGCCCTATCACAACCAGATCAGGCCGGTTCTTGATATTCCGGATGAGGAAATCGTCGTCTGCGGCATGGCACTCGGCCATGAGGACACGACCAAGCCGGAAAGCACCTTCCGCACCGACCGTGCACCACAGGAAGAGTGGGTGACGTTTCGCGAGTGATCCTGCCGCGTCTGTGACGGACGGCTAGCGGAGCGTCATAGCTACTCGCCCAATTCCTTTTCCAGATTTGCGGTAACGCCGCGCAGCATTGCCAGATATGCCTGTGCGTCTTTTTCCCCGAGGCCGTTGAGCGCAGCCGCATTGACCGCGGCGATCGCTTCGCGCACGCCGGGTATCTTTTCCATGGCTTTTGGCGTCAGCGAGTAGAGGGCGCTCCTGCCATCGTCCGGATTGGGCGCGCGGGCGACAAGTCCATCGCGTTCCATGCGCGACAACGTTGCGGCCATGGTCGGCTGCTCGATCGCGGCTATTTCGGTCAGGGCCTTCTGCGATAGCGCGCCACCATCGCCAAGGGCGAAGAAGACGGGCAACTGGCCGGATGACAGGCCGAGTTCCTTCAATCGTCGGTCGATGGCTTTCGCAAACAGGCGCGCCGCCCAGTTGGTGAGATAGCCGGCTGATTTTTCGCGCGAAAACTTCATCTGCATAGCTTGCGATTTATATCGCATGCCACGTTCGCCGCAAGCCGCGCTACTTCACCTCGTAGCCGACCTCTTCCGAGGCATGGCACAGCGCCGTCCAGAACGACCGCGCGAAAGAGCGGAAGACATAGACGTCGAACTGCGTCGGCGCGCTGCGCTGGATCTGCGCGAAGATGTCGTGATGCACGGTCGAGCGTCCGGCGCCGACTGGAAAAGCCGTCAGCGAAAAGTCGATGGCGAAGAATTTTGCCAGCACCCATTCCGCCTTCGGGCCTGTGATGCGGATCGCGGTGCGGCCATGCGAAAGGTCGGTGACTGTTCCCGTCTCCGTCTTGACGGATTTCGCGAAGGCCGCGACCAGTCCTTCCTGCTCGTCGACGACGAGGAATTTTCCGGGTGCAAAGCCGAAAGCAGCCTTGGTGCCGGTTGCCGCCCCGCCGCCAGCGCCGTCCGGCAGCGTCAGGCCGGCGACCTTCTTGATGGCCGCAATGATCGCCTTTTCCTCACCATGCCATGCCGCAAGCTGAACGATCGAGCCCGGTGCGGTCTCCGACAGATAGACGCCGACACCGTCGGAAAAATTGCCGCGCGTACCCGGTTTCCACACCGGCTTCAGCGGTGATTCCTGCTCAACCATGCATGCGGCTCCCTTCAGGATCGAAGAAATGGTGGCTGACGATCTCGACCGGACCGAAGCGCTTGCGCAAGGGATCGGAGATGAAGGCGCGGGTGCCTTGCCGCGCCTTGCCGCCCTTGACCAGCGCCAGGCCGATATATTTGCCGAGCGACGGCGAATAGCAGGCGGCGGTGAGATGGCCGAGCGAGCCGTGCGGATTGGCCTCGTCCAGTTCCTCGACGATATGCGCGCCGCCGTTCAGTGGGCGGTTGTCGAGCGAGACGATGCCGACAAGCTGCAGCCGATCCTCGGCGACCAGCCCTTCGCGGTCCATCATCGCCGAGCCGATGAATGGCTTCTTCTTCGACAGCATCCAGTCGAGATGCAGGTCGCGCGCGGTTGTGCGGCCGTCGATCTCTGCGCCGGTGACATGGCCCTTCTCGATGCGCATGGTGCCCAGCGCTTCCAGCCCGTAGGGCACGATGGCGAAGGGCTCGCCGGCCTTAATCAGCGCTTGCCATACATGGGTGCCATGGCCTGCGCCGCTATAGACCTCATAGGCCAGTTCGCCGGAGAAGGAGAGGCGGCAGATCATCACCGGCGCGCCGTCGATCTCGCCGTAGACGATGCCCATGAAGGGCAGGGCGTCGTTGTCGACCTTGGTGCCGGTGACGCAGGCCGCCAGCACATCGCGCGATTTCGGCCCGGAGATTGCCGCACCCGCCCACTGGTCTGTCACGGAAGTGAGTTGCACCTTCAGCTCCGGCCAGACGACATCGAGCAGATATTCCAGATGTTGCATCACCTTGCCGGCATTGGCCGTGGTCGTGGTCATCAGGAAATCATGCTCGCCGAGCCGCCATGTCGTGCCGTCGTCGAGGACAAAACCGTCCTCGCGCAGCATCAGGCCGTAGCGCGCTTTGCCGATCGCAAGAGTGGAAAACATGTTGGTGTAGACGCGGTCGAGAAAGGCGCCGGCGTCGGGTCCCTGCACGGCGATCTTGCCGAGCGTCGAGACATCGACCAGCCCGACACCGCCGCGCACGGCTTTCGTTTCGCGCACATAGGCCTGCTCGACGCTCTCGCCCGACAGGCCGTAGATCATCGGGCGATGCCACAGGCCGGCGGCGTAGAATTCGGCACCGTTCTCGACGTGCCAGTCATACATCGGCGTCAGGCGCTCGGGCCGGATATCGCCATAGCGTTCGCCGGCCAGCGAGCCGACAGACACCGGCGCGAAAGGCGCGCGGAAGCGCGTCGTGCCGACATCCGGGATCGGCTTGCCCAGCGTTTCGGCCATGATGGCAAGGCCCGGAATGTTCGAGGTCTTGCCCTGGTCGGTCGCCATGCCAAGCGTGGTGTAGCGCTTGAGATGCTCGACCGAGACGAAACCCTCGCGATGAGCGAGGCGCACGTCGTCGGCCGTCACATCGTGCTGAAGATCGACGAAGGCCTTGCCCTTGGCCTTGATCTCGAAGACCGGCGCGGGGTTGGGGTCGAAGGCGTCGGCGTCGACCGAAGGCAGCTCGTCCGCCTTACCATCGGTGGCACCGGCAGCCGTGAGGCCAGCGGCATGGCCCTCGGAGATCGCTTTTTCAGTTGAAAAGCTGCCGTTGAACGCGCCTGCGCCGACCCAGTTCTGCGTCGGTTTCGGCGGCAGGAACGCCTGCAGATCATTGTCCCATTCGGGTTTGAGCCCGGCCTGGCTGGCGAGGTGGATGGTTGGGGACCAGCCGCCCGACACCAGCAGGCAATCGGCATGGATGCTGCGCGGATCGCCGGATAGCGCGCCCGTCGCGGCATTGATGCGCTGGACCTTGATGCCTGACACCTGCGCGCCGCCTTCGGTGGCGACCACGGCGTGGCCGGCAAGATATTCGCCGCCGACCTCGCGCGCGATCTCACGACCCGCGACCGACGTGTCGTCACGCACATCCACCATGGCGACGATCTCGGCACCGGCCTTTTTCAGGGCCTCAGCCGTGTGATAGGCGCTGTCGTTGTTGGTGAAGATCGCGATCTTCTGGCCCGGCAACACGCCATATTGGTTGACATAGCGAAGAGCCGCACCCGCCAGCATCACGCCCGGCCGGTCGTTGCCCGGAAACACCAGCGGTCGCTCGAAAGCGCCGGTCGCCAGCACCACTGATTGCGTGCGGATGGTCCAGTGGCGGTGACGCGGCTCGCCCTTGGCCGGCGTGTTCCTGTGGTCGGCCACGCGCTCGACTGCCGACAGCGTGTTGCCATCGTAATAGCCCCAGACGGTGGTGCGCGGCAGCACACGTACATTTTCGCGCGCCTTCAGGTCGCGTAGCGTCTCTGCCGCCCATTCGGCGGCTGGCAGGCCGTCGATCGTTTCGCCGGACCAGTTTGCCGAGCCGCCGGGCGTGGCATCAAGTTCGGCAAGCATCACGCGCGCGCCGCTGTCGCTTGCCGCCTTCGCCGCTATCAGCCCGGCGGGGCCGGAGCCGACCACCAGCACGTCGCAGAAGGCGTTCATGCGCTCGTAGCGCGACGGGTCCTTTTCCAGCCCGGCGCTGCCGAGGCCGGCGGCGCGGCGGATGAACCATTCGCAGAACATCCAGAAGCGCGTGCCTTTCAGCGGGCCGATCACCGGTCCCATGAAGGTCTTGTAGTAGAAGCCCGCGCCCAGCACCTTGCTGCCGAGCTGGTTCAGCGCGCCGACATCATAGGCGAGCGAGGGAAAGCGGTTCTGGCTGGCGACGTTCAGCCCGTCATAGATCTCGAGCATCGTTGCCGGAATATTGGGCTCGCGCACCGCGCCGCTCAGCACCGTCACCAGCGCATTGGGCTCGTCGATGCCGGCAGTGAGAACACCGCGCGGGCGGTGGTATTTGAACGAGCGGGCAAACAGCGTCACGCCATTGGCAAGTAGCGCCGAGGCAAGCGTGTCGCCGGCATGGCCGGTGAACGGTCGTCCGTCGAAGGTGAAGCGGATAGTGCGCAGGCGGTCGATCCGCCCGCCGGAAATGGCACGGCGCGGGCTCATGCCTTGGCTCCGGTCTTGCGGCGGCTGTCGGATTTCTTGTGGCCGGCGTCGCGGGCGAAGGAAACGCTGCTGACGACATGCGTCAGAGTGTTGCGCGTCACGGCAAGATGCGCGCGGCAGCCGCCGGAATGCTGCCAGATCTCATGGTGCTCGCCCGCCGGATTGAGCCGGTCATAGACATAGGCGTTCCAGACCTCCTGGTCGGTCGAGGCGGGATCCGGCCGGGTTCGGTTGCCGTCACCCTGATAGGTGTATTCGGAAACGTCGCGCGGGCCGCAATAGGGGCAGGTGATCAGCATCTGGGTTCTCTAATGCAGCCGCGGGGTCGAGCCCTGGCCCTTGTCGTCGATGATGGTGCCGCGTTGGAAACGGTCGAGCGTGAACGGCGCGTTGAATTCGTGCGGCTCGTCGCGGGCGATGGTGTGGGCAAAGCACCAGCCGGAGGCGGGCGTCGCCTTGAAGCCGCCATAGCACCAGCCGCAGTTCAGATACATGCCGGGTAGGGGGCCGGTGGTGATGATCGGCGAGCCGTCCATCGACATGTCGCAGACGCCACCCCAGGAGCGCAGCACGCGAACCCGCGCAAGGCTCGGGAACAGTGCCAGCATCTCGCTCATCACTTCCTCGACGATCGGCAGGTTTCCGCGTTGGGCATAGCTGTTGTAGCCGTCGAGGTCGCCGCCATAGACGAGACCGCCCTTGTCGGATTGCGAGGCATAGAAGTGCCCCATGCCGAAGGTGAGAACGGTGTGGAGAAAGGGCTTCAGCGATTCCGAGACGAAGGCCTGCAGCACATGGCTTTCGATCGGCATCGTGTCGATGCCGGCCATGCGCATGACGTGGCCGGTATGTCCGGCGACTGCGACGGCCACCTTTCCGGCGCGGATTTCGCCGCGCGTTGTATTCACTCCAACGACCCGGTCGCCGTCCTTGATGAAACCGGTGACTTCGCAATTCTCCAGAATATCGACGCCGCGGCGGTCCGCGCCGCGCGCATAGCCCCACGCCACAGCATCATGACGGGCCGTGCCGGCGCGCCGCTGCATAAGGCCACCGATGATCGGAAAGCGCGCCGAGGCGGAGACGTCGAGCCCCGGCACCAGCTTGGCGATCTGCGCCGGGGTCATCAGTTCGGCATCCACACCTTCGTGGCGCATGGCATTGCCGCGACGGGCATAGTCGTCGAGCTGGCCCGGCGTGTGGGCGAGGTTGAGGCAGCCGCGTTGTGAGAACATGACGTTGTAATTGAGTTCATGGGAGAGGTTCTCCCACAGCTTCATCGAGTGTTCGTAGAAGCGGACATTTTCCGGCAGGAGATAGTTGGAGCGCACGGCGGTGGTGTTGCGGCCGACATTGCCGGAGCCGAGATAGCCCTTTTCCAACACCGCGACATTGGTGATGCCGAATTCCTTGGCGAGATAATAGGCGGTTGAAAGGCCATGGCCACCGCCGCCGATGATGATCACGTCGTAGGCAGGCTTCGGCTCCGGCTTGCGCCAGGCCGGCTTCCAGTCCTGATTTCCGGTGAGCGCATTTTTCAGCAGCGCAAAGGCTGAGTATTCCGCCATTATGTCATTCGTCCAGTTAGGAAGGCGCAGACTATAGAGCAGGCGCGACCTGCAAGGCCAATATTGCGCCACGGGCTTTCGTATGGCCGACTTTGGCCTGCCGGATCAAGGCGGCTTGCCCCGCTGTCGCGCCATCTTTATCACTGTGCGACTTTTCACAACCGGTTCTGGAAGCTAGTGAGTCGCCCGATCAATCTCTTTTCCGCACTCTTGCGACGCTTTGCCGTCCTGATCCTGCTGGCCGTTCTGACGGCTGCCGGGCCCGTTGTCGCGGTCGCGCAGCCCTCTGACACGGTTGCCGATGCGGTGCCGGCTGCGATCGGGATCGTCGCCAGCCAGCGCGCGAAGATCGATACAATCACCAAGCAGGTCGACGATCTTGAAAAGAAGGTCGATGCCAGCGCCGACGACGATCTTGGTCTCGTCGAAATCCGCAGTGAACTGGAGCCGGTCGACAAGGCTCTGCTCGAAAGTGGCGTGGCCTTTCGCCCGCGCCTTGGCGAAATCAATGCCCGCATCGAGCAGCTTGGCGCGCCGCCTGCCGAGGGCCAGCCGCCTGAACCAGAAATGGTTTCCACCGAACGCCGCGCTTTGACAAACGAGAAAGCCGAAATAAACGTCCTGCTCGGCAAGGCGGAAGACCTGTCGGTTCGCGTCAACGGGCTGGCCAACAAGATCCAGACCATGCGCCGCGACCTGTTCGCCAACATGCTGACCAAGCGCTACCAGCTTAGCCAGGCATTCAGCGGGGAGGTCGGTCAGGAGATTCAGACCGAATTCTCGTCCTTCAACAGGTCGATTTCGTCCTGGCTGCGCTTCGCCTTCCAGTTCAAATTTCAGGCAATGGTCGGCGCGACCTTCTTTGCGCTGCTGGCTGCCGCCTTGTTGCAGTTCGTCGGCAAGCGGCTGGTCAGAAGGGTTATCGACCGCGATCCGACGATCGAGGATCCTTCCTATCTTGCGAGGTTGACGGTCGCATTCTGGTCGACGCTGCTGCCGAGCGTTGCGCTCTCGGTTTTCCTAAGTTCGACGATAGGGCTGTTCAACTATTTCAACGTCTTGCGCGGCGATATCGGTAGTTATCTCAACGGCCTTGTCGGCGTCATCTTCCTGACCTTCTTCGTCTACCGCCTGAGCCATGCGGCCTTGTCGCCGGACATGCCCAACTGGCGGCTTATCCCGATCGAATCGCGGCCTGCCCGTGTTCTGGTCTGGCTGATGACGGCGATGGCGCTCGTCGTCGGCCTCGACTATTTCATGGGGCTTATCAGCGAAACGCTCAGCTCGCCGCTTTCCGTCACCATCCTGAAAAGCCTTATCGCCGCCGTGATCGTCGGCGTGCTACTGGTTCTCATCGGCAGTGTCAGGCCGTTCGTCGATGTGCAGGGCGCGCGGCGGCGCTGGCCGGCGACCTTGCGTTTCCTGCTCTATTTTCTCGGCGCTGCCACGGTTGTTGCCGCACTGCTCGGCTATATCAGCTTCGCCCAGTTCATCTCGCAGCAGATCGTCGTCACCGGCGCGATGCTGGCGACGGCCTATATAGGCTTCCTTGCCGCGCGTGCGGTTTCGGAAGAGGGCAGCTTCAGCAACACCTTCATCGGAAGGCGCCTCAAAGCTCGCTTCGAGACCGAAGACACGACACTCGACCAGCTCGGCCTTGCGGCCAGCGTCTGCATTAACATCCTGATCGTCATCGTTTTCCTGCCGCTGGTTCTGTTCCAGTGGGGATTCCAGCCGGGCGACATCGCGACATGGCTCAACAAGTTGGCGACCGGCTTTCAGATCGGCACCTTCTCGTTCTCGCCATTCGCCATCGTTACGGGTCTAGTCGTCTTTGCGATCGGCTATTTCATCACACGCTGGTTCCAGAGCTGGCTCGACGATTCAGTCATGGCGCGCGGCAAGGTCGACACCGGCGTGCGCAACTCCATCCGCACGGTGGTCGGCTATGCCGGTCTGGCGCTTGCAGCACTGATCGGCATCTCAGCAGCCGGCATCAATCTCTCCAGCTTTGCCCTTGTCGCCGGCGGTCTGTCCCTCGGCATCGGTTTTGGCCTGCAGAATATCGTGCAGAATTTCGTCTCGGGTCTGATCCTTCTGGCCGAACGTCCGTTCAAGGCCGGTGACTGGATCGTCGCAGGCGCCACTTCGGGCACGGTCAAGAAAATCAGCGTGCGCGCCACCGAGATCGAGACGTTCCAGCGCCAGACCGTCATTCTCCCCAATTCGGAGCTGATCAACAGCGCGGTCGGCAACTGGACGCATCGCAACAAGCTCGGCCGCATCGAGATCAAGGTCGGCGTGGCCTATGGCTTCGATGCCAAGCGCGCGCATGAGATACTGCTTGAGATCACGCGCAACCATCCGCTCGTGCTCAAGAACCCGGAACCCTTCGTTTTGTTTGCCAATTTCGGCGCTGCCGCACTCGAGTTTGAGGTCCGTGCCTTCCTCGCCGATATCAACAATGGCAGCATTGTCCAGAACGATATCCGTTTCGCCATCCTTGACGCCTTCGGCAAGGAAGGCATTCCCATTCCGTCCACGGCGCGCTTCATCGAGCCGCCACCGGAGGAAAACTGGCCGATCGACGACGACAAGCTGGAGGCCGAGCACTATGAAAAGGAACAGGTCAAGGCCAAGGCAGCGGTCGAACGGGCGACCAAACGCAGGCCCAAGCGGCCCGATCCGGATTGAGATTGCGGCGCGGCCAATTGTGGCATGAACGTGTCATTCAGTTGCTGTTCAGGTTGGAATTCCTATAAGGTTGCTGCAAGGGGCAGGTGCGCCTTGCAAATGGCAACAGGGGCGGTGGAAACACCGACAATGCAATGATGAAATCTCTTCTTGCGGCCACGGTGCTTCTTGGCTTGGGCAGCGCTGCCTTTGGCGCGAGTGCCGTCAACAAGGATGCCGAGCCCCGCACGCTGATCGTGACGGAAGGCGGCAGCAAGTCCGAATTGTCGCTTGCCGGCGGCGAGACCGTGGAATTCTGCTCGAGCGGCTGCTTCGTCACCATGCCGAATGGCGATCGCGAGGCGCTGACCGGCAGCGAGACGATCGAAATCTCGGGCGGAGTCGCTCGCATCAAGTAATCGCTCCTCAAAGGGCGAAGGCGGAAGGCCGGGCGATCTGCCCGGCCTTTTATCGTCCGAGGTAGCGCAATCTTAACGATGACAGGCGAAATCACTGCCCTTTGGCGGCCTGAAACCTGCCCGTTTAACCTTCCGTAGCGCTATGCTAGTTATACCCCGCCCAAAACGCCCACAAATGGCGTAATGCGGAAACGGGCGGGCTACGCAAAATGGATGCGCGATCGGACAACAATGCGATACCGCTTGCAGTCGACCTCGACGGTACGCTGATCGCCGGTGACCTGCTCTGGGAGGGGCTGTTTCTCCTCATCCGCAAGAACCCGCTCTATCTCTTCTGCATTCCGTTCTGGCTGTCCAAGGGACCGGCCGGCCTGAAGCAGGCGATCGCGGCGCGTATCGACATCGATCCGGCTTCGCTTGCCTATCGTGACGTGCTCGTTTCACGTCTGCGCGAGGAACGCGCGAACGGGCGCAAGATCGTTCTTGCGACAGGCACACCGCGCAAGTTCGCCGACGCCGTCGCGGCGCATCTAGGGCTCTTCGATGCCGTGCTTGCGACCGATGGCCTCGAAAACCTGACTTCGGGGCGCAAGCGCGCTGCACTTGTCGCGGCCTATGGCGATGCGGGCTTCGACTATGTCGGCAACAGCCGGCACGACCTCAAGGTTTTCGACGCATCGCGCGAGGCGATCGTCGTCGCACCGGACCGTCACGCAGCGCGCTGGCAGGCAGCGCATGGCTGCGAGATCGTCGAGACGCCGAAGCCGACGCTGAAAACCATCCTGAAGATGCTGCGCGTGCATCAGTGGCTGAAGAATTCGCTGATCGCGGTGCCGATGGTGCTGTCGCATGAGTATTTCAACGAGGATATGCTGCTCGCCTGCGTGCTCGCCTTCATCTCGTTCAGTGCGGCGGCATCGGCCATCTATATCATCAATGATTTCTTCGATCTGGCGCTGGATCGACGTCATCCGACCAAGCGCAATCGGCCTTTCGCCAGCGGCCTGCTTTCGATCCCGTTCGGCCTTGCGTCGGCCGCGATCCTGCTTGCGATCAGTTTAGGTGCGGCCGTGTTCCTGCCGATCGAGTTTGCCGGCGTCCTGGCGCTCTATCTGGTTGCCACGACGGCCTATTCGCTTGCCGTCAAGCGCATGCTGCTGATCGACGTTCTGATGCTCGCCGGGCTCTACACCGTGCGCATTCTGGCGGGTGCTGCCGCCACCGGCGTCGACGTCTCGTTCTGGCTTCTGGCTTTCTCGATCTTCTTCTTCCTGTCGCTGGCGCTGGTGAAGCGTTACGTGGAACTGCGTTCCTCTGTGCTTTCGCCGGGCGAGCGCATCGCCGGCCGCGGCTACCGCACCGAGGATCAGGAAATCATCGCGCAGGCCGGCATGGCTTCGGCCTTCTCGGCAGCGCTCGTTCTGGCGCTTTATATCGACAGCGCCGCTGTGCGCGAACTCTATCCGCATCCCTGGATGGTATGGCCGCTGGCCCCGACGGTGCTCTATCTGACGATGCGCGTCTGGATTCTGGCGCGCCGCGACGAGATGCACGACGATCCCGTCGTCTTTATCATCCGCGACTGGCGCAGCCAGGTCGTGGCGGTTACCGGCGCGGCCCTCCTCTTTCTGGCGGGGTGGATCGGATGACGGCTGCCTATAACAGTTTCGGCCGGACGACAGCGCCGGCGCGGTGGGCGATGCCTGCTGCCGAGGGTATCGCGCTGCTCAAGAGCGGCGCGGCCAACCCGGCGTCTCTCCTTGCCTTCGGCAATGGCCGTTCCTATGGCGACAGCTGCCAGACCGAGACCGGAAGTCTCGTCGACATGCGCTCGATGAAGCGCATCCTCTCTTTCAATGCCGAGACTGGCGTTGTCGAGGCGGAGGCGGGTGCGCTGCTTTCGGATATTATCGCCTATGCAGCACCGCACGGCTTCTTTCCGGCTGTTGTTCCGGGCACGCAGTTCGTCACGCTCGGTGGCGCGATCGCCAACGATGTTCATGGCAAGAACCACCACCGGCGCGGCACATTTGGCTGCCATGTCGAGACCTTCGAGTTGCTGCGATCGGACGGCAAGACATACAACTGCTCCGAAACCAGCAACGCGCGCCTGTTCTGGGCGACCATCGGCGGCATGGGCCTGACCGGCATCATCCTGTCAGCCTCCATCAGGCTGATGCGCGTGCCTTCGATCGACATTCTGGAACAGGTCACGCCCTTCGCCAATCTCACTGAGTATTTCGATCTCGCCGAGGAAGCCGACGCGGCGAACGAATATGCGGTTGCCTGGATCGACCAGCTTGCCGGCGGCAAGGGAAGCGGACGCGGGCTGCTGATGACAGGCAACCATGCCAGGCATGGCGCACGGGTTTCGGCTCCAGCAAGTTCCCGGCTGTCCGTGCCGTTCCAGCCGCCGCTCAACGTGCTCAACCGGCCGTTCCTGAAAGCCTTCAACGCTGCCTATCGCTGGCGCAAAGGCAGCAACACGGCCGAACATCACGTGCCCTATCAAGGGTTTTTCTTTCCGCTGGACGGGGTGCGCGACTGGAACCGCCTGTACGGCCCGCGCGGGCTGTTCCAGCACCAGAGCGTGGTGCCGGAGGCCGTCGCGCGCGAAGCGATACCGGCAATGCTTGCCGCTGCGCGGCAGGCCGGGCAGGGGTCCTTCCTCACCGTGCTCAAGCGTTTCGGAGCGATCCGCTCGCCGGGCATCCTGTCTTTCCCGCGACCGGGCTACACGCTGACGCTGGATTTCCCCAACCGCGGCCGGTCGACGCTGTCGCTGCTCCAGCGACTCGACGACATCACCATTGAGGCAGGCGGTGCCGTGAACCCCTACAAGGATGCCCGCATGGGCGCCGATATTTTCGGGGCATCATTCCCGGAATGGCAGCGGCTGGAAGTGCTGCGCGATCCGGCCTTCACGTCCAGCTTCTGGGAGCGCACGGCGCGGCGGCTCCATGCCCGTCAATGCGGGCATGTCGAAGCCGCTGAATAATTAAATTGTGAGCAAATCATAGTAAACGTTTCATTATTATCGAACTTTTCAAATCGTTCTTCTGTTTCACGAAATGTTTTGAGTTTTGTTTTATAGAGCGTGACGGGTGGGTAGGACATGAAATACATCGCATTCATACTTTTCACGGTCATGACCAATGCGGCGGCGCAGTTGATGCTGAAGCACGGCATGATGACGCTTGGGCCGATCACCTTTGCCGGGGTCAATCCCATCCTGAAGATACTTCAGATCGTGTTCAGCCCATGGGTATTCGCCGGGCTCGCCACTTTCGTCATCTCCATGGCCTCGCATCTCTACGTGCTGTCGAAGGTAGAGCTTTCCTTCGCCTATCCTTTCCTCAGCCTGGCCTATGTCGCGGTCGCAGTATTCGCCTATTTTGTCTTCCGTGAAGACCTCAATGCGTGGCGCATCGCCGGCATCGGCTTCATCTGTGTCGGCACCATACTGATTGCCCAGGGCGGCAGCGGACACGAAGAAGCGGGCGATCTTTCGAAACCTGTTCAGACAAGCGAGCTTGCACAATGAGACACATCATTTTTGGAGGCGACGGCTTCGTCGGCCGCCATCTTGCGCCAAAGCTTCTGGCCGACGGACAGGAAGTCATCGTCGCCGACATCGTCAAGAGCGACCTGCCGCACTACCGTAACGCCGGCTTTGTCCAGTGCGACGTGACCGAGCCGGCATCCGTGGACGCTGTTGGCATCAAGGCCGACGACATGGTCTACAATCTGTCGGCCAAGATGCTGTCGCCGATCCAGGTTCGGGCCAAGCGCCATGATTTCTTCTTTCCGGTGAACCTTCACGGCACCGAGCACATCATGCAGGCGATGGACAGGGCAGGGGCTTCTCGCCTTGTGCACTTCACCACCGACATGATCTACGGCCACACCGTGACCTATCCGATGACCGAGGAACACCCGGTTTCACCGCTCGGCGAATATGGCTGGTCCAAGCTGAAGACCGAGGAACTGGCCGTCGAATGGCGCAAGCGTGGCATGGCGATCTCGCTGTTCCGCCCGCGCCTCATCATCGGCCCCGGCCGCCTCGGCATCCTCGAAAAGCTGTTCAAGCTTATCGACTGGAACCTTCCGGTGCCGATGATCGGCTCGGGCAAGAACCCGTATCAGTTCATCTCGGTGTTCGACTGCGCGGAAGCTGCGCGCGCCGCCTGGAAGGCCGGCGTGCCGAACGAGGCGTATAATCTCGGCTCGCTCAACCCGCCGCCGGTGCGCAAGCTACTCGGCGATCTGGTCAAGCATGCCGGTTCGAAGTCGATCCTGATCCCGACGCCAGGCTGGGCGGTCAAGCGCACGCTCGACCTGCTCGACCTGATGAACATGCCGATCATGGACCCGGAGCAGTATCTGATCGCCGACGAGGAATGCGTTCTGGACGTTTCCAAAGGCGAACGGCAGCTCGGCTGGGTGCCGCAGTATCGCGACGAGGACATGCTGATCGCCGCCTACAAGGAATATCGCGCCAAGAAAGACGGTCCTGTTGTGGCCGCGAAACACGTTCCGGCCGAATAGGGGATATCGATGACCGTCATGACCAAGCCGAACACCAATGATGCCCGTGCCGTCTTAGCTGCGCCAAGCCTTTCGCCGGTGACGATCGCCAAGCCCGATCTCATCAGCGTCGAACAGGCCAAGGCGATGGACGTCGCCCGCATGACCGACCTGTTCAAGGCGCATCTCAATCCCGGCCAGCTTCATTTCATGAAGCTGCTCGGCTTCCACAAGATCAAGATCGAGAGCGCCGAAGGCATGTACTATGTCGACCAGAACGGCCGGCGCATCCTCGATTTCTTCGGTGGTTTCGGCTCGCTGGCGCTGGGTCACAATCACCCGCGCATAATCGAGGCGCGCAAGAAATTCCAGGACGAGAAGCGCCAGGAAATCGCCATCGCCTTCATGTCGCAATATGCGGCAGCCCTTGCGCACAATCTGGCGCAGATTTCTCCGGGCGACCTCGATATGGTCTTCCTCGGCTCCTCCGGCTCCGAAGCGATGGAAGCGGCAATCAAGATCGCCGAGCGTGCCGCCGGCCCGAAGCGGTCCAAGGTCGTCTATGCTGAAAACTCTTTCCATGGAAAGACCAAGGGCGTGCTGGCCATCACTGACGGCCAGCTTTATCGCGGCGAGTTCAAGCTGGTCGACAACACCGTGCGCGTGCCCTTCGGCGATATCGACGCGATCGAGCGGGCGTTCAAGTCCGATCCCGAAATCGGCGTCATCATCCTTGAAACCATTCAGGGCGGTGGCGGCATCGTGCAGGCGCCCGCGGAGTTCTGGCAGAAGCTGCGTGCGCTGTGCGACAAGCATGGCGTCATCTGGGTTGCCGACGAGGTCCAGTGCGGCGTCGGCCGTTCCGGCCGCTTCTATGCCTTCGAGCATTATGGCGTCGTGCCGGATGTGACGGCGGTGGCAAAGTCGCTCGGCGGCGGCAAGTCGGCGATGGCTGCGATGATCGCCAAGCGCGACATCTACATGAAGGCCTACGGCACGCCGAAGACGGCGATGATCCATGCCGCGGCCACTTTTGGTGGCATCGGCGAGGCCTCGATCACGGCAATCGAGACGCTGAATGTGCTCTATGACGAAGGTCTGATCGAGAACGCCGCCGTCACCGGTGACTACCTGTTGGAACGGCTCCAGGCGCTTCAGGCGAAATATCCGAAGATCATCAAGGACGTTCGCGGCAAGGGTTTCATGGTCGGCCTCGAATTCCACGACTTCTCGCAGACGCTGCCGATGGTGCTGCGTCCGGTCGTCAGCGTGCTCGACGAAAAGCTCAAGGGCTCGCTGTCGGGCTTCGTCGGCGCGCTGCTGCTGCGGGACTATGACGTGCTGGTGGCGTTCACCGAATATAACCGCAACGTCATCCGCCTGCTGCCGCCGCTGATCTGCCAGCGCGAGCATGTCGATAAGCTCGTGGATTCGATGGACGATCTCCTGTCACGCGGCATCGTGTCGATCGTGAAGGACTTCGTGAAATCGCAGATGAAATAAGCGCAATCAGGGTAGGGGCAGGGCATGGCACAGTCGCAAGGCACAGCCATTGATTGGGCGATGGGGACCGGGGCTGCCGAAGCGCTCGGGCGTGCAGCGTCGAACCGGACGCTGCTCGACCGGATTGCTGCTGTCTTCTTTCTCGCCACGTTCCTGTTCGTCGGCGCCTATACCTGGGTGCGGCCCGACTATAACTGGGACATGGTTGCCTATGTCGCGACCGCGCTCGAAAACCGCACCGAAAGCCCCGAACAACTCCACGCCGAAACCTGGAAAGCGATCGGCGAAGGCGCGCGCGAGTCGCAGCTCTACAATCTGCAATACGGCAACCCCTACAATCGTCATCAGTGGGAGAATCCTGCCGATTTCGAATCGCAGCTTTCCATGTACCGCGTGAAGATAGGCTACATCGAACTATTGCGCGTTCTGGGACCGGTCACCGGTATCGTGACGGCGGCCATCCTGTCGTCCGTCCTGCCGCTGCTCGGCGTCGGGCTCATCTGCCTGCTATGGCTCAGGCAGGAGAACGCGTTGCAAGGTGCAATCTTCCTTGCACCTCTGCTGGTCGTTGCCGACCTCTTTCACATGACGACGGCGGTGACGCCGGACATGCTTCTGGCGGTGGTTTCGATGGGGGCCATCTACCTGCTTGCCAGGAAACAGGACATAGCCGCCTGCCTGCTGTTGTTCCTGTCTGTGTTCGTACGGCCCGACAACATCATCCTCATTTTCGCGCTGCTCCTGACGGCGATAGCCTTCGGCTGGCGCATCCTGCCGATAGCGGTCACTTTCGTTGCCTCCTTCGCAGCCTGCATGCTCATCGCGAAATTCGGCGGGCATCCGGGCTGGTGGGCGCATTTCTATTTCTCCTGCGTCGAGATCCAGAACTCGATGGCGAATTTCCATCCGGATTTCTCGCTGGCCGCCTTCGTCAGGGGCTATGCGCGTGGGGTGACGGTGGCGCTCATCGATAATGACTGGCCGCCGCTTTTCCTGGCCATACTGGCTGGCTGGGCGCTGCTGTGGCGCGCGGGCAGGACCGGAACGGGCCGCGAGAACGCGCTGATGTTTGCGCTGGCCATCGGCACGCTCGGCAAGTTCGCCAGCTTCCCGCTGCCCGACGACCGTTTTTACTTCGTATTCCTCGCAGGCATGGCGATGCTGCTCGTCGTCATGTGGAAGCCGCGTTTCGATATCGCACCTGGAAAGGCCTGATCATGGACGGAGCCGAAGCCTCGGTCTTCATGGAATTCGTTCGCGTCGTTTTGGCGCTGGGCGTTCCTGTCGGCATCCTCAATCGCGGTGCCCCGCTCAGGGGCACCCGGTTTCTCGCATGGGCGGCACTCAATGCCCGCTTCGGGCGCGGACGCCCGTTTCAGATGGTCAATGTCGGGGCCTGCGACGGCGCGTTGTTCGACGACGTGACGCCGTGGCTGCATCGCATTCCGAATGCTCGTGCCGTGCTTGTCGAGCCGATCCCCTACAACCAGCAGCGCCTGCGCAAGAACTATCCCGATACGGAACGCTTCAGGATCGAGCCGCTGGCAATCACCCGAAAACCCGGCTCGATAACGGTGAAGACTTTCGATGCGGCAGCCCTGGAAGCCGGCACGCTGCCGATCGAGTTCATCGGCTGCTCCTCCATCACCGACACCAACCTGATGTCGGGCAAGAACGCCTGGGGCGAAGCGGATATCGATTTCAAGAAATTCGCGCCCTATCTGAGGGACATTGAGGTTCCCTCCGACACGCTGCAATCCGTCCTCGACCGCAATCAGGTCGAGCATATCGACGCTTTCCTCGTCGATTGCGAGGGCGCCGACTGGATCGTCTTCGATCAGCTCGACCTCGAGCGCTATCGTCCGGGCATGATCAAGGTGGAGATCGGTGCGCTGCCGGCGGCAGAAATCGGCAATGTCGTCGTCAAGCTCAAGACCGCCGGCTACCACGTCGGCATCTACGCCGAGGACGTCTGGGCATTCGCTTAATAGGTTGCGGAGGCTGCCCGTCGCTCGGCTTTTTTGGAATGTCGCAAACAGGCTGCAATCACGCGCCCGCATCGCCCTATAGTCTCGCCGCATTACCACTTTGGAGTCGCGGGCGATGGCAGGGTTTCCGGCAAAGGCGAAGGTCGTCATCATCGGGTTGGGCGGGATCGTCGGCGCCTCGATCGCCCATCACCTGATCGAGCGCGGATGGGACGATATCGTCGGCATCGACAAGTCCGGCATCCCGACAGACATCGGCTCAACGGCGCATGCTTCCGACTTCTGCTACACGACCAGCCACGACTATCTTTCGGTCTGGACCACGCAGTATTCCATCGATTTCTACGAGAAGATGGGCCACTACGCCCGCATCGGCGGCCTGGAAGTCGCGCGCACAGGCGACGATACCTGGATGGAAGAGATCAAGCGCAAGCTTTCCTCCGCCAAGGCTTTCGGCACCCGCGCGCACTATGTTTCTCCGGCTGAAATCAAGAAGATGTTCCCGCTGATCGAGGAAGATCAGGTCATGGGCGGCATGTTCGATCCCGATGCCGGCCTCGTCATCCCACGCTCGCAGACGGTTGCCGGCAAGCTGGTTGATACCGCCGAAAAATCCGGCAAGCTCAAGGTATTCGGCAACACGCCGGCGACCTCGCTCCTCGTCGAGAATGGCCGCATCAAGGGCGTCGTCACGCACCGGGGCACGATCATGGCGGATCATGTTATCGTCTGCGCCGGCATCTGGGGTCGCCTGATCGCCGAAATGGTCGGCGAGGACCTGCCGGTGATGCCGGTCGACCATCCGCTGACCTTCTTTGGTCCGTACAACGAGTTCGAAGGGACGGGCAAGGAGATCGGCTATCCGCTGCTGCGCGACCAGGGCAACTCCGCCTATATGCGCGATACCGGCGACCCGAAGACCACCGAAGGCGGCCAGATCGAGTGGGGCTACTACGAGACCACCAATCCACGGCTTTGCCATCCGCGCGACATTCTCGAGAAGCATCAGGCGCGTCTTTCGCCCTCGCAGCGCGACCTCGACATGGAGCAGATCCTCGAGCCGCTCGAAAAGGCCATGGAACTGACGCCGATCCTCGGCGAACTCGGTTACAATGAAAGCCACTCCTTCAACGGCTTGCTTCAGGTTTCCGCCGCGGGCGGCGCCTCCTGCGGCGAGAGCCAGAAGGTGCGTGGCCTGTGGTACTGCGTCGCCATCTGGGTGAAGGACGGTCCCGGCTACGGCAAGCTGATCGCCGACTGGATGACGGACGGTCGTACCGAGATCGACCACAACTCAATCGACTACGCGCGCTTCTATCCGCACCAGCTCGAGGAAAAATTCATCGAGGGTCGCACCTACGAGGCTGCCCAGAAGATTTACTTCCCGGCCGTGCACACCCGCGAGCCCTACGGCACCGGCCGCAACGTCAAGCGTTCGCCCTTCTACGAGCGCGAGGTCGAGCTTGGCGGCTATTTCATGGAACTCGGCGGCTGGGAACGTGCGCATGGCTACAAGGCCAATGAGCACCTTCTGGAAAAATACGGCAACCGCGTGCCGGTGCGCGAGAACGAATGGGACAACCGCCACTTCTGGCGGGTTTCCAACGCCGAGCATCTGGCGATGAGCGAGGATTGCGGCATCGTCAACCTCTCGCACTTCCATATGGTGGATATCGAAGGGCCGGACCATGTCGAGCTGCTCGAATGGCTCTGCGCCGCCAAGATCGGCGGTGACGGCAATATCGGCAAGGGCGTCTACACCCACTTCCTCGACGACGAGGGCATGGTGCGCGCCGACTTCACCGTCTTCCGCATGGCCGACCGCTGCCGCCTCGTCAACGGTGCGGATGCTGGCCCGCGCGACTTCCACTACATGAAGCGCGTTGCCGAAGATCGTGGCCTCGACGTCACCATCACCGACGTCTCGGAAAAGTTCATCACCATCGGCATCTGGGGACCGAATGCCCGCGACACGCTGAAAAAGGTGGTCGCCGACCCTGCCGGGCTCGATATCGAAAACTTCGCCTTCGCCGCGATCAAGCCGATCGAGATCGCCGGCAGGCCAGTCACCGCCTTCCGCATCTCCTATGTCGGCGAGCAGGGCTGGGAACTTCACATGAAGTACGAGGACGGCCTTGCTGTCTGGGATGCACTGCGCGCGACGGGCGTCATGGCCTTCGGCGTCGAGACTTACGCGAATTCGCGCCGCATGGAAAAAAGCCTGCGCCTGCAGAACGGCGATCTCCTGACCCAGTACAACCTGATCGAGGCCGATCTTGCCCGCCCGAAGGTCAAGGAAGCGGATTTCCGCGGCAAGGCCAAGCATCTGGAATACAAGGCGCGCGAGCACCAGCCCGCCATGCTGTGCACGCTCGTCATGACGGAGAACACCGACAGCAAGGGCGTGAAGCGCTATCCCGTCGGCAGCATGCCGGTCATGGATGCGGACACCGGCGCAGTGCTGGTCGACGACCTCGGCCGCCGCTCCTACACGACTTCCATCGCTTACGGCCCCACCATCGGCAAGAACATCGCGCTCGCCTACCTGCCGCACGCCTATTGCCAGGAAGGCCGCAAGCTCGCTGTCGAATACTTTGGCGAGACCTATCCGGTCGAAGTGGCCGCCGTTGGCTACAAGCCGCTGTATGACCCGGAGAACCTCAAGCCGCGGAGCTGAGGGTGCTTGGTGGTATCGCGAGAGTAGGGCGCTGACCGGTATAGGTTGGTGCTGCCCCTCATCCCGCTGCCGCGACCTTCTCCCCGTATAGTGACGGGGAGAAGGAGGAAGCTCCAACGATGACGCCTCCCTCTCCCCGTTCTTCACGGGGAGAGGGTAAGGGTGAGGGGCAGCGCCGACTCTCATTACTAAGACGAACATCCTCCGGTCTTCTCAACCGTTGGTTTTCATGTACCTTGCAATTCATGTCTCGTTTGCCACGCATCAGACATGTCCTTGCAGCCAGTGCAGCTGTTGCGCTGACGTTTCTTTGCGCGCCACAAGGTTTGGCCGCCGAACAGGTTGATATCGAGCTGGTGCTGGCCGTTGACGTGTCGCTGTCGATGTCGCCCGACGAGATGGAGATCCAGCGTCGTGGCTATGCGACGGCGCTGACGGACCCGCGCGTTCTGGAGGCGATTGCCGACGGCGCGCATGGCAAAATCGCGCTCACCTATTTCGAGTGGGCGGGCAGCACTTCGCAGCATGTCATCGTGCCCTGGACTGTGATCGCCAGCCGCGAGGACGCCGAACGGGTCGCGCAGCGCATTTCCGCCGTGCCGCCACGCCAGTCGCGGCGAACCTCGATTTCGGGCGCGCTGCATTTCGCCGCCGATCTGTTTGCCGAGAGCGGCTTCCAGAGCTTCAAGCGCGTCATCGACATTTCCGGCGACGGGCCGAACAATGAGGGACGCCCGGCGGATGCGGCGCGGGATGCCGTCGTTCAGCAGAAGATCGCCATCAATGGCCTGCCGGTGATGGCGGCAGGAACGGAATTGCTACCCTATGAGGTCGAGGAACTCGACACTTATTACAGCGAGTGCGTGATTGGCGGGCCTGGCTCATTCGTCATGCCGGTCAATGGCTGGGAGCAGTTTCCGGAGGCAATCCGCCGCAAACTTCTGCTGGAGCTGGCCAGTCGACCGCCACGGTCGCACGAGGAGAAAGTGCCTGTCATACTTGCGCAAGCCAAGCCGCCATATGACTGCCTGATCGGCGAAAAACTCTGGCAGGGAGACCGCGGGCGGCAACGGATGTACGATCCTTAAGCAGGCGGCTTCTTGCGAAATTCGATTCAAGCAATCGCGAAAATGTGAATGGAAAAGGCCCGGCAAAAAACCGGGCTTTCTTTTCAACCGCAGATTTTCGCGTACCTTCGATGCATGTCTCGTTTGCTTCGCATCAGACATGTTCTTGCAGGCGGCGCAGCCCTTGCGCTGACACTTCTCTTCGCGCCACAGGGTTTTGCCGCCGAACAGGTCGATATCGAACTGGTGCTCGCGGTCGATGTCTCGCTGTCGATGTCGCCCGACGAGCTTGAAATCCAGCGCCACGGCTATGCCGCGGCACTTACCCACAACGATGTGCTGCAGGCGATTGCCGATGGCGTTCATGGCAAGATCGCGGTGACCTTTTTCGAATGGGCAGGCGCTACGACCCAGCATGTCATCGTACCGTGGACTGTCATCGCAAGCCGCGAGGATGCCGAACGGGTCGCTGCACAGCTTTCGGCCAGTCCACCCAACAGCGCCCGCAGAACCTCTATTTCGGGTGCGCTGGAATTCGGTGGCGACCTTTTCGCAGAAAGCGGTTTTACCAGCATGAAACGCGTCATCGACGTTTCCGGCGACGGGCCGAACAACCAGGGCGCGCCCGTGCAGGGCATTCGCGATGCGCTTGTCCGGCAGGGCATAACCATCAACGGCCTGCCCTTGATGACCAATGGCGGGCTCGCCAGCGCCTATGACGTCGCCGAACTCGACAAATACTACAGTGACTGCGTCATTGGCGGGCCGGGGGCCTTCATGATCCCGGTCAATGACTGGGAACAGTTCCCGGAAGCGATCCGCCGCAAGCTGGTGCTGGAATTGGCCGGCCCGTGGTCTCAGCCATGGCGCGCCGAGGTGGAGCAGGGGCTTCCGGTCGTGCTGGCGCAGGCCACAGCACCGTATGACTGCATGGTCGGCGAAAAGCTGTGGCGCGACCGTTCCTGGATGTGGGAAAGCCGGTAGACTGGCGGTGTTCATCCTCCGCGACTCGCTGCCAAAGTTTGGCCACGAGGATCGCATCTCTAAGTTTTGGGGACACAGCCTGAGAGGGAAATGAGAATCATGAAACGTGTTGCAGCTATTGCGGCGTTCGCCTCGGTGGTGATGGTCGGCAGTGCCAGCGCCCAGTACTATAACGAATATCGCGACGTCGCATGCGTGATGTATGAGGACAGCAATTATAGCGGGCGCGCGTTGCGGATGCAGCCGGATCAGGCGGTCAGCTTTCGCAGCGGCCAATTCTGGAACGACCGCGTTTCGTCGATTCGCGTCGCGCGCGGCTGTTCGCTGGTGGTGTACGAAGATACCCGCATGGGCGGCAGGTCGCAGGAGTTCCGCCGCAACGATCGCCATGTTGGCGACTGGAACGACGAGATCTCATCTGCCGAATGCTACTGCGACGGTTAGCGAGTGCGCGGCGCTGTTCGACCTCAGGCAGCCAGCAGCTGCTTACGGTCGACGCGTTCCTGCTGGGGCGAGCGCGCGTAAAGCTCGCGGTAGCATTTCGAAAAATGCGAGGCCGAGACGAAGCCGCAGGCGACCGCCACTTCCACCACCGGCATCGACGACTGGATCAGCAGGTGCCGCGCGCGGTCGAGCCTGATCTCGAGATAGTAGCGCGCCGGCGAGCGGCCCATTTCGGTGCGGAAAAGGCGCTCGATCTGGCGGCGTGACAGGCCGACATGATCGGCGATCTCGATCAGCGACAGCGGCTCGGCAAGGTTGGCCTCCATCAGCTCGATGATGGTCAGCACCTTGGAGTTCTGGACGCCGAGGCGCGCGCGCAGCGGAAGGCGCTGGCGGTCCGTCGGGCTGCGCACGCGGTCGGTCAGCACCTGCTCGCAGACGCGGTTGACGAGATTGTCGTCGAAATCGTCGCCGATCAGCTTCAGCATCATGTCGAGCGCGGCAGTGCCGCCGGCGCAGGTGTAGATGTTCTGATCGACCTCAAAAAGGTCGGCAAAGACATTGGCCTTGGGGAAGGCTTCCGAAAAGCCGGGCAGGTTTTCCCAGTGAATTGCGCAGCGCTTGTTGGACAACAGCCCCGCCGCCGCCAACACATGCGCGCCGGTGCACAGGCCGCCGATGGCGACGCCGCGATTGTACTCCTCGCGCAGCCAGGCGAAGGCCGACTTGTTCTGGTATCTTTCGACATTGATGCCGCTGCACACCACCACCATGGAGGGGCGGTCGGGGCCGGCCATCTTCTTGCGCTCTTCCTCCAGCGAGGTGTTGACCGCGCACTGCACGCCGTTCGAGGCGCTGACGGGCTTTCCGTCGATGCTGGCAAGCCGCCACTTATAGGCCTCGTAGCCGAGCATACGGTTGGCCGAGCGTAGCGGATCGAGCGCTGTCGCGAAGGCAATCATCGTGAAATCAGGCACGAGGAAGAAGACAAGCGACCGTTTGATCGGATGTTTTACGGCGTTCAAGGAACCCTCACGCAGACCGAAGATGGCACGAACCTGATGTCGCGAACAGCAAAGCGTCATCAGGAAAAACCATTGCTGTCAATGGGGTAGAGGGCTCGCCGAAAACTAAATTTGCGACATCGACTTGTTTGCATCACCTTACGTAAGGCTGATGCTTCCAAAGAAAAAGCCGCGCGGCCTGTTTTGGCCGGCGCGGCTGCTGGAAGTCGGGCCCTGTATCCAGAGCCAGAGATATTCTAATTAGCGGATCAGGAAGCCGAGGCGGGCGGCGGCAACGGCGCCGGACTGGCCAGGCATCGTCCTGTCGAGACGCTGGCGCTCAAGCGCAGTCGTCAGGTTCATTTCGCGGCGGCTGCCCTTCAGGAAACGGGAAAAAAACTTCATGACACTTCTCCATGCGTAGTGGTTACACGGGGTGCCTTCGCTTGATGGAGTGGGGCAGCTCGTTTGATGCCGCTCATATAGATGGTCTGTTGCGGAAGTTAAGTGGAGAAAACGAACTACTTGATGCGAAAAGCGACATCATTTGCGACGTTTTTGTGCGTGGGATGCCGATAAAATAAGCAAATACAGGTATTTAACTATGAAATTAACCGGCTATGCGACTGCTTCATATGCGTCATGCGTGCGGCGCATGGCTGCCATGTCTACTTTGTGGCAAGCCCAAGGCAAAGAAAAAGCCTGCCGGTCTTCTTTAAGAGGGTCCGGCAGGCCATGTTCTGGCTATGCATGATTACTTGCTTCCGGCCCACGCCCCAAGTGACGAGCGAGTAACGTCGCGCCGCGTGTAACTATCCGGCCAGCCGATATCCTTCTGGATTTCGAAAGGAAGCGAGCGAACCTGGCGCTCCGTCAGATAGCGGTTGCGGGCGGCAGAGTATTCGGCGGCAAAGCGGCCGATCGACGACAAAATAGACATTTCATTCTCCTCTCGGTTGCACCACGGAAAAGATATCGCTGTGGGCCTTCGCATCTCGAGGTCGATCCTGGTGTCTGTACCCGTCGGCCTCTCTTCACGGTCTTGACTATCCTCCTGTTGTGATGTTCAATCAAACGAAATGAAATGATGCCTTGGATCAGAAAAATTGAAGGGTTAGAGCGATGACAGCCCCACTCAATCATCCGCTGCCGGTGCTTGATCTTGATGTGTTGCGCACATTCGTGGCGATTGCCGAGACGGGCAGTTTCACCACCGCGGCCAATGCCGTCTTCCGCACGCCTTCTGCCGTTTCGATGCAGATCAAGAAGCTTGAAGACGTGCTCGGGCGCTCGGTTTTCTCGCGCGACGCGCGGTCGGTGACATTGACCAATGACGGCGAAGTCCTGCTCGGCTATGCGCGGCGGCTCCTGTCGATCAACCGCGAGGCGGTGTCGAAGTTCATCATTCCCGATATCGTCGGTGTCGTGCGCCTCGGTTCACCGGACGACTACGGCGAACGCATCCTGCCGCATGTGCTGAAGCGCTTTGCCCAGTCGCATCCGTCGATCGCTGTCGACGTGACGATCGACCAAAGCAAGCATTTGTGGCGGCGCATGGATGACCGCACCCTCGACATCACGCTCATCACTAATTCCTACAAAACGAACATGGCTGGCGCCGAAGTGCTTTTGACCGAGCCGATCGTCTGGGCTGGCGCAAAGGGCGGATGTGCGCATCTGCGCGAGCCATTGCCGGTATCATTGTGGGAAGAAGGCTGTGCCTGGCGGGCAGGCGCGGTTGAAGCGCTTGGCCGGGAAGGGCGCAACTACCGCGTCGCCTATATGAGCGCCCATACGGCGGGCCAGCGCGCTGCGATCCTCGCCGATCTGGCCGTGGCACCGCTGCCGCGCTCCTTCATAGGCGGCGATCTGATGGAACTCAGCTCAAAGGACGGCATGCCGGATATCGGCACCTACAGCCTGGCTATGGTGGTGGCATCTGATGCCAGCGCACCAGTGCGCGCCGTCGCCGACCATATCCGCTCCGCCTTTGAACTATTCCGCGAAACCGGCAAGTTCTGAGAGACTGCTCGCTAACTCTACCCTGCCGGTCATCTGACGCAGTTTTCTGCGCTTCCGGTGCTCACGTACTTTAAGTACGCTCCGCTCCGGTTCTCGAAAACCACGCCATTTGCCTCGGCAGGGCGAGTTATCAAAACAGTCTCTAACAGCTAATCCCGGTTGCGCCGCGCCGCACGTTCTTCGCGTGAGCGTCGGCGCGGGGTTGTGTCACCCGCGATACCATCCTCGCTCACCGTCTTGCGTGGCGGCAGTTTGACTGCGGCCGACAGTTTCGGAAACGGATCGACCTTGTTGGGCAGCGCCATCGCGTCGATGAAAAGCTGCTGGAAATTCGGTTCCAGCGCTGTTTCGATCTTCTCGATCAGGCCTACTTCCTTTTCGATCTCGCGGCGGTGGTTGCGGTTGAGCAGCGCCATCAGCGCGCCGGTGCCGGCTGCGTTGCCGACCGCCTTCACTTCGTCGAGGTCGCAATCGGGGATCAGGCCGAGCACCATCGCGTATTTCGGGTCGATGAAGGAGCCGAAGGCGCCGGCGAAGCGGATCGTGTCGACGGTTTCCACGCCCTGTTTTTCCATCAAGAGCTTCACGCCGGCATAGAGAGCAGCCTTGGCAAGCTGGATAGCGCGGACGTCATTCTGCGTTACCGTCAGGCGCGGTTCGCCCTGACGGCCTTCGCGCAGCAGATAGGAGAAGGTGCGGCCGTTCTGGATGATACGCGGGGAGGTCGCGGCGAGCGAGCCGTCGACCACGCCGTCTTCCGAGATGATGCCCGCCAGGTACATTTCGGCGACGACCTCGATGATCGCCGAGCCGCAGATGCCCGTCACACCGGTTGCCCAGGAGGCTTCCTCGAAGCCTTCTTCGTCGGACCATTGTTCGACACCGATGACGCGGTATTTCGGCTCCAGCGTCAGCGGGTCTATGCGCACGCGCTCGATCGCGCCGGGGGCGGCGCGCTGGCCGGACGAAATCTCCGCACCTTCGAAGGCCGGGCCGGTCGGCGAGGAGGCGGCAACCACGCGCTGACGGTTGCCAAGGATGATCTCGGCATTGGTGCCGACATCGACCAGCAGCATCATCTTGTCCTGGCGGTACGGGCCTTCCGACAGTGTCGCGCCGGCAGCATCTGCGCCGACATGGCCGGCGATGCAAGGCAGCGTGTAGAGCCGCGCGCCGCGATTGACGTCGATGTCGATCTCATGCGCCCAGAATTGCAGCGCGCCCGACACGGCGAGCGCGAACGGCGCCTGGCCGAGTTCGGTCGGGTCGATGCCGAGGAACAGATGGTGCATGATCGGGTTGGCGACGAAGACGCAGTCGAAGATGTCGTGACGGTCGACGCCGCCTTCCTCGCAGACCTTGCCGATCAGCGTGTTGACGGCCTCGCGTACGGCCTTGGTCATCGCCTCGCGCCCGTCCGGGTTCATCATCACATAGGAAACACGGCTCATCAGATCTTCGCCGAAGCGGATCTGCGGGTTCGACGTGCCGGAGGACGCGACGATGCGGCCCGACAGCAGCGACACCAAATGCATGGCGATGGTGGTCGAGCCGATGTCGCAGGCGATGCCATAGGCCTCGTTCTTCAGGCCGGGGAAAAGCCCGATGATAAAGGGCCGCGACGAATCCATATCGCGGTGGATGGCAGCGGTGACGCCCCAATTGCCCTTGCGCAAAATGCCCTGAACCTGCGGGATCAAATGAGGGGCGATCAGCAGATCCTTCCAGCCCCAGTCCTTTTCCAGCATCACCTTCAGCCGGTCGAGGTCGCCAAGCGGCTTGTGCATGTCGGGCTCGTCGACCTCGACATAGCACATCTGCACCGCCGCATTGCGCTCGATGACGCGGTCGCTGGCAGCCTTGCGCACCACCTGCGCGTTGATGACGGTGTCCTGCGGTACGTCGATGACGAGATCGCCCTGGACGGTGGCCGAGCAGGAGAGGCGGCGGCCTTCGGGAAGGCCGCGCACCTTTTCATAGCGCTGCTCCTTGGCGCCCTTGGGCGAGATGTGGTCGTTGGATGAGACGATCTTATGCTTGGCGAAATTGCCTTCCTGCACCTCGATCTGGCAGCGCCCGCACGTCGCCCGCCCGCCGCACACGCTCTCGACATAGACGCCGAGCGTGCGCGCGGCATCAAGGATCGGCGTGCCGACCGGAAACCGCCCGCGCTTGCCCGACGGCATGAACAGCACGAGCGGATCGGTGATGTTGGCGGGAGAGTTCATGGTATGCTGCTTTCCGGCCAGCCCTTGCTGACCGCGTTCGTCTATTTCTACTCTAACCCCGCGCCATCCGAGCTTCACGCCCGCCGCGCCGCCGCCCGCCATTGGCGGTGCCTTCGCCCGGCGCGTTGACTGCTGTCGGAGCCGCAACCGCTTGGCCGCCCTCGGCCGGCTTGTAGTCCTTGTATGTCTTGATCCAGTTGGTGCAGTTGGCGTCGGTGCCGTTGAGCACGTTGGCGGCGCGCACGGCTTCCATTTCCTGCGGCCGCACCGGGTTCATGATGGCGCTGGTCATGCCGGCGCCGATGACCATCGGGATGAAGCCGGCATTGATGCCGTGGCGGTGCGGCAGGCCGAAGGAGATGTTGGAAAGGCCGCAGGTGGTGTTGACCTTGAGTTCCTCACGCAGGCGGCGCAGCAGCGCAAAAACCTGGCGGCCGGCATCGCCCAGCGCGCCGATCGGCATGACCAGCGGGTCGACCACCACGTCATGTGCCGGAATGCCGAAATCAGCGCAGCGCTCGACGATCTTCTTGGCAACGGCGAAACGCACGTCGGGGTCCATGGAGATGCCGGTCTCGTCGTTGGAGATGGCGACGACCGGGACATTGTATTTCTTGATCAGTGGCAGGATCGCTTCGAGCTTTTCTTCCTCACCGGTGACGGAATTGACCAGCGGGCGGCCCTTGGCGACCTTCAGCGCGGCCTCGATCGCAGCCGAAACCGAGCTGTCGATGGAAAGCGGCAGGTCGACCAGGCCCTGCACGATCTCCAGCGTCTGCACCAACAGTGCCGGCTCCGTCGCGTTCGGGTCAACCGCTGTCACGCCGGCATTGACGTCGAGCATGGTGGCACCGCAGGCGGCCTGTTCGAGCGCATCCTTGATCACCGTCTCGAAATTGCCGGCGATCATCTCGGCGGCCAATTTCTTGCGGCCGGTCGGGTTGATGCGTTCGCCGATCACGCAGAAGGGCTGGTCGAAGCCGATGATGATTTCTCGGGTCGCCGAGGCGACGATCGTGCGGGTCATGAACTTCTCCGTAAGGATATAAAGACTTCTTTATATCGTTTCTCGTTTCGATCAAGCAGGCGCTCAGTGGGCGGTCTTTACCATGTCCACCTGGGTTTCGGTCACGTTGTCATGCAGCAGGTGGTCGAGCCGATCGGCGACAAGCTGGTCGTCGCGGCGCACTTCGCGCTTCCACGGCTGGCGGCCCTTCAGCACGCCCGATTCGTCGACGATCTCGGCGACATATTCCTCCTGGCGATAGGCCATCACATGGATGCCTGAAACGCCGGGGATTTCCTTCACCTCGTTGATGATATCGATGGCAAGCTGCTTGCCTTCCTTCTTCTGGTCCTGCGCGCCTTCCAGCCGCGCAATGATGGAATCAGGAATATGGATGCCCGGCACGTTGGAGCGGATCCACTTGGCGGTCTTGGCTGAGGCCAGCGGCCCGACGCCGCACAGGACGAAAACCTTGTCGGTCAGGCCAAGATCGCGGGCGCGCTCCATGAAGGTTCGGAACATCGGCACGTCGAAGCAATATTGCGTCTGCACGAACTGCGCGCCGGCGGCGATCTTCTTGCCGAGGTGGATTGGCCGGAAATCGAAAGGCGGCGCGAAGGGATTGACCGCAGCACCCAGGAAAAGCTGCGGCGGCGTGGACAGCTTGCGGCCCGACAGGAATTTTCCGTTGTCGCGCATGATGCGGATGGTTTCCAGCAGCGACATCGAGTCGAGGTCGAAGACGGGCTTGGCGCCCGGCTGGTCGCCGGCCTGCACGCCGTCGCCAGTGAGGCAGAGCATGTTGGCGACGCCCATGGCGGCTCCGCCGAGCACATCGCCCTGAATGGCGATGCGGTTCTTGTCGCGGCAGGCGATCTGCATGATCGGGGCATAGCCCATGCGCGTCAGCAGCGCGCAGATGCCGACCGACGACATATGGCAGTTGGCGCCCGAAGCATCGACGGCATTGATGGCGTCGACCCAGCCGTCGAAAATCTTCGCGCGGTTGTAGACGTCTTCCGGGTCGGCGCTGTCAGGGGGGTTGAGTTCGGTCGTTACCGCGAACTCGCCGCGGCGCAGCACGCGTTCCAGCCGGCCACGCGAGGAATGGCCGGGCAGGCGGTCGAGCGGCAGGTCGATGCCGGCCGGGTTCTCGTCGATTTGTGGCGGGCGCGGCGGGTTCATGCCGAGGCTCCCGGGGTCTTGGCCGCTTCGCGCGCCATGGCGGCCTGAGCGGTAACGCGCAGCCAGGCCGAGGTTTCGCGAAGCGACTGGTCGACCGGCTTCTGCACGTTCAGGATGGCATCCCCATTGACCATGTTGCGCGAGCCTTCCCAGGCCTTGACCCAGACGCAGGGCATGTCCGGCTCGACCTCGCAATTGCCGTTGGCGCGCACACCGCCGCAGGGGCCGTTGCGCAACTGCTTGGGGCAGTTCATCGGGCACGACATGCCGGTGGAGGACAGGATGCACTGGCCGCACATGCGGCAGTCGAACATGAAGCCTTTCGCGCGCTTCTCGATGAACTTCACCGGCGCTTCGACGCGGCCGTAGCCGATGCCCTTCCACAGGGGATGGAGCAGCAGGAACGTGTCGGCGAAGCGGGCATAAAACCATTCGAGCAGCCGCGAATGGCGGATCGACCACAGCCTTATCGCATAGGAGCGCTGGACGCGCCGCTGTGGCGACACGTCGGCGGGCTTGTAGTCGCTTTTCGGCGCTGCCTTCTTGACCAATGTGGCCTGGGTAACCGCCGGCTGGTTTTCAGACATTTTCTTCTGTCCCGCCTGCTTTCGCCAAAGCTACGAGCCGCTCGCGGGTGTAGTCGCTGTCAATCGTGGCAACGGCCTTGTCCGCCTCGGCTTCAAGATCGTCGCCGACCGGCAGAGGGTCCGCCTTGCGCCATTCGGCGAGATAGGCGTCGGTTTCGGCAGCACCCGACCGCATCGCGGCCATGTCGATGGCCTCGGTGAAACGCAATGGCAATTCGCGCTTTGCGTTGGTGCGACCCTTCTTGACGATGACCTGGGCGGGGATGTCGCGCCAGTAGACGATAATCAAATCGGCCATTGAAATCTCGCTTTCCTCTTGGCATTCAGCATTGCCGCAACCGTTGGGGTGCTGCTTGTTATGGGACGACGCGCGCGCATTCAAAAGCGACGCATAGCGATGTCGCAAAGAAACAGAGCGAAAAGGAGATATAAGGGGCGACGATTACCAGACGCCGCGCCGGATGCCGTTCCAGAGATAAGTCCAGATCGGCGGATGATACCACTGCATCGAAGGCAGGCCGGTATCGACCGGTTTCAGACGCCCAGCGAGCGCATCGCCGACCGCCTGCACGCAGATTTCGCGCGAAAGCGAGGCGAGCCGCAGCGCATAGGACATTAGATTGTCGCCGGGGCCGGGCTTGCCGCGCACTTGATACAGCACGTCGCCGGTGTCGACGCCTTCGTCGACAATATGCACCGTGGAGCCGAAATTTTCTCCGTCACCCGTGGCCAGCGCCCAATAGGCGCCGTTCATGCCGCGATATTTCGGGTTGATCGCTGCATGGTAGTTCAGCACCGGGCATTTTATCGCAGCGAGCGTCTTCTTCGACAGAAGCCGGCAGCCGGCGAGGAAAACCACGGCCGGCTCGATTTCCGCGATCGCGGCGAGAAATTCCGGCGAATTGGCCGACGGAACATGGATGATCTTCTGCCCTGGGCGGGGCTCGGTTTCGAGCTTTGCGTCGGCAATCAGGCGATCGGCATGTCCGGAAAAGAAACGCTTGCCCAGCCGATTGACGATCATCGTCGCGACCTGGCCGCCGACCGAAATCCAGCCCTGCTTGCGCGCCCGGCGCTTGAGGAGTGCGGCCTTCGATTCCGGTGTTTCGAGAATGACCGTGATGGGCCCGAAGGCGTTCGCCACGGCATTGATGATCGCCCAGATGTGAGGACCACCCTCGGTCACCATGACGATCGATTTGTTGTCTGCCTGGGCTGTCATTCTATTCGGTCACGGTGATTTCTGCAGGCCCATGCCAAGGCGGCAAAGGCCCGCGGGACAATCGCACGGTCAGCTTACCGCCGGCTTAACCGGAGTGACAAATTTGCCGCCGTGAACCGCAGTTCAGCGCTTGAATTCGAGGATGTCGAGTTTGGATTCGAAGCGTGGTGCCGGAAATTCGATACGCCATTCGCTCGGTCCCGTGCGGAATGTATAGCCGGCCTGGTCGCTGTCGGGATTGGCCGGGTAGCGCTTGGGCGTGTCGCCGGCGACGAAGAACGAGCCGAGATAGGTGAGGCGGGTGTCGCTGTCGGTGAAGAAGCGGCCCTTGGTGCGCTGCGAGCCGCTCAGCTTCTCCAGCGTCCAGCCCGAGCCGTCGTCGGTGACGCGGCATTTGAACCAGCCATAGACGACCAGCGGCAGGTTGCCGCCGACCTTGATGGTGCGGCACTGCCAGTTGCCGGTCATGTCGAAATCGGTGAAGGAAACGGGCTGCTTGGCAAGGATTGCGTCGAGCGTCGCCACATCTGCGGCTGCGCCACCCTTCTTGGCCTCGTCGATCGCTTCCGTGCGGGTGGCATCGTATTTTTCCAACCGGGCGCGGTCAGCTGGAGTGATCAGGCTTTCGATCTCGCCGGTTGCAAGCGCCTGCGAGGCGGGCAGGACCAGCAGGAGAGAAAAAAGCGCTTTGCGAAATGCCATCGTCGGCTCCTTGTTTCCGAAGGGAGCCGGTGATTCCGGCAGCATCGTGATCAAGCCGTGATTAAAGCCGCCTTGGCAAGGGAGGATGAGAGGTCGCCATAGCCGGTGAAGCGGCGCTCATAGGCGAGACCGAGCAGCTTGGCGGCATCCTCCGCCACCTTGTCCAAGGCAGGATCGTTGGTCTGGGCGAGATAGACGACCTTCTCGTAATTGCCGAAATAGTCGGCGATCAGTTCCGGATGCCGGTCCAGCCCGAGCGGCTTGATGAAGAAAGCATCGAACTGCCGACACAGGAAGTCGGTCATGTAGAAGGACATCATGTCGCCGTCTTCGATCGCCCGAAACGCCTCCATGCCCTGATAGAAAGCAAAACAGTGCGGTCCGTCCATGCGCTCGACGCCATGCTTCTCGCAAATGCGGTCGACCATGCCGCCGCTGCCGCAATCGGCATAGCCGACAAAGATCTGGCCGTAGCCGTCCGCCTTTGCCTTGACGATCGCCTTGTCGAGCGCCGGCGCAATCCGGTCGGGATAGTAGTGGAATTCGGCGGGCAGGCATGTCAGGTCGAGATGGTCGAGCCCAAGCTGCTCTTTTACGGCGAGTATTTCGCGCGCAAGCATGCCGCAGCCGATCACCAGCAGCTTGCCGTCTTGCGTTTTTGCGTGCTTCGATGCGGTCGCCATGGAACCACTTAGGCTCAAACCCGTTTCCGATCGCGTACTAACGTCTGAACGCTATTTATTTAGTCAACGAGGGAGACACAGTCCATGAAACTGTCACGTATTGCATCGCTCGCGGCCATTCTGGCCTGCGCCCTGGCGGTATCGGCCTGCGCCAACACAGTTCGCGGCGTCGGCAAGGACGTCAAGTCAACGGCAAATGCCGTCGAGGATACCGTCGAATAATCCTCGATCCGGATTTCCGTCGCAGGGAAATGGCCGCACCTTTGAGTGCGGCCTTTTTCATTTAGGCCGAAGCGCGGATGTTGTGCTTGCGCTTCATGTAATCCTTGGCAGTTTCGACCGCCACAGCCGCATCGCGGCAATAGGCGTCGGCGCCGACGGCTTTGCCAAATTCCTCGTTGAGCGGTGCGCCGCCGACGAGCACGACATAGTCGTCGCGGATGCCCTTTTCCTTCATCGTGTCGATCACGACCTTCATATAGGGCATGGTCGTGGTCAGCAGGGCCGACATGCCAATGATGTCGGGTTGATGTTCTTCGATCGCCGCGAGATACTTTTCGACCGGATTGTTGATGCCGAGGTCGATCACGTCGAAGCCAGCGCCTTCCATCATCATGCCGACCAGGTTCTTGCCGATGTCGTGGATGTCGCCCTTGACCGTGCCGATGACCATCTTGCCCTGCTTGGGCGCGCCGGTGGCGGCCAGAAGCGGGCGCAGGATGAACATGCCGGCCTTCATGGCATTTGCCGACAAAAGCACTTCCGGCACGAACAGGATGCCGTCGCGGAAATCTTCGCCGACGATGCGCATGCCTTCGACCAGCGCTTCGGTCAGAACCCTGTAGGGCACCCAGCCGCGTTCGAGCAGGATGTTGGTGCCTTCCTCGATTTCCTCCTTGAGGCCATCGTAAAGGTCGTCATGCATCTGCTGCACGAGTTCGTCGTCGGAAAGCTCGGACAGGATGATTTCGTCGTCGGACATTTTCAGGCTCCTCGTGGCCGCAGGCACCCATCCAGCGCGGCGCGCAATTTCGCTTCAATACCTATCCCGCAAGCAGTACAAATCCATAGCTGATTTGCGACTTCCTGCAAAAGGAAAGCGACCGCCAACTTATCGGTTTTCTTGTCGATTTTGCGACAGGTCTTGGCGCTGGCGGGCCGTTTCGCTAAGGGGGCATGGCTACGATCCGGAGCAAGGGTGCAAAAAGCGCTCCATGTCAGATTTCTAGGGATGACTTCGATGGAAGATAACCTCTTGTCCGAGCAGGAAGCCTCCAACGCACGGCGCGGACGCGGCGCCAGCGGCGGAGCGGCAGCGCGGCGCGCGGCGCGTTCGGGCGGCGGCCCCGGCGTGCAGCAGACCTATATCAACCGCAAGATCAAGGTTTACGAGGTGCTTGATGAAGAGGGCCTCGCGCTGATCGAGAAGAATGCCGACACCGTTCTGGAAGAAATCGGCATTGAATTCCGCGACGACGCCGAGGCGCTGGCGCTGTGGAAGGAAGCCGGCGCGGACGTAAAAGGCGAACGCGTGCACTTTCCCAAGGGCCTGCCGCGTTCGCTGCTCAAGACCGCGCCTTCGATGTACACGCAGCATGCGCGCAATTCGGCACGTTCCGTGCAGATCGGTGGCAATGCGACAGTCTTCGCGCCGGTCTACGGTCCGCCCTTCGTGCGCGACCTCGATGGCAACCGGCGCTATGCGACGATCGAGGATTTCCGCAATTTCGTGAAACTCGCCTATATGGCGCCATCGATCCACCATTCAGGCGGCACGGTGTGCGAGCCGGTCGATGTGCCGGTCAACAAGCGCCATCTCGACATGATCTACAGCCACATCAAATATTCCGACAAGCCATTCATGGGCTCTGTCACCGCGCCGGAGCGCGCCGAAGACACGATCGCGATGGCCAAGATCGTTTTCGGCGACGATTTCGTCGACCAGAACACGGTGCTGACCAGCCTGATCAACGCCAATTCGCCGATGGTCTTCGACGAAACCATGCTCGGCGCGCTAAAAGTCTATGCCCGCAACAACCAGGCCTGCATCGTCACGCCGTTCATTCTCGCTGGCGCGATGAGCCCGGTGACGGTGGCCGGCACACTGACGCAGGTTCTGGCCGAGGTACTGGCTGGCGCATCGTTTACCCAGCTTATCCGCCCCGGCGCGCCGGTGCTGTTCGGCACCTTTGCCTCGTCCATCTCGATGCAGTCGGGCGCGCCGACCTTTGGCACGCCGGAGCCGTCACTGGTGTCTTATGGCGCAGCACAGCTCGCCCGCCGTCTCGGCCTGCCGTTCCGCACCGGCGGCTCGCTCTGCGCCTCCAAGGTTCCCGATGCACAGGCGGCCTATGAAAGCGCCAACACGCTGAACTCGACGCTGCTTGCCGGCACCAATTTCGTCCTGCATGCGGCCGGCTGGCTCGAAGGCGGTCTCGCCTCCTGCTACGAGAAGTTCATGATGGACATCGACCAGCTCGGCATGAGCCAAAAATTCGCCGACGGCGTCGATCTGTCGGAAAACGGCCAGGCGATGGATGCGATCCGCCAGGTTGGTCCGGGCAGCCATTATCTCGGCTGCGACCATACCCAGGCGAATTTCCAGACGGCGTTCTACCGTTCCTCGATCGCCGACAACAATTCCTACGAGCAGTGGCTGGCCGAGGGCCAGAAGACCGCGCCGCAGCGCGCCAACGACCTCGCGCGGCGCTGGCTCGAAACCTACGAAGCGCCGGCGCTCGACCAGGGCATCGACGACGGGCTGATCGATTTCATTGCCAAGAAGAAGGAATCGATGCCCGACGCCTTCACTTGAAAGGAGCCCGATTCAGGCGGGGCTAAAGTCGCCAACATCATTCACAAGGAAGTCTGGCGGAGCGCTTTCTCCGAACCGGACAAGGGGTGAGGCTTGTGCTTTTAGACGGCTGTTTTCTGGACCGTCTCATTCGGCCGCAATTCTCAGGCATGGATCCCCGGGTTCTCCGCACGTCGCTTTGCTCGTGCTGCGACCCGAGGATGACGACGGGAGAACCGTTTCGGCTAGTCACCAGCGTTTGCGATTTGCGGCGAACGTCAAGGAATTCGTCATCCTCGGGTCGGAGATTGAGCGAAGCGAAGATCGGAGAACCCGGGGATCCATGCCTGAACGTTGAAGCTCGCGCAGGCGGTCCAAATTCGCCGATTAGACTGTGGCCATGAGCAACCCTCTTGCCGATATTTCCACCGCCCTGACTGCCCATGGCCTTATCCCGCGCGGCGGCTTCAACTTCAGCGCTGGCGAGGAAGCGCCCACCGGTCTCTCGAATGTCCCCGCGAAATCCGTCCTCCTCATCGGGCAGGCAGGCTCAGCACCCTGGCCGCATTTTCTGCGCTGGCACGAGAAACAACCACGCCACCTGAAAAACCCGCTCGACACATGGTCGCGCGAGGTCATCGGCGCGGTGGCGGAGGAATTCGGCGCGCGGGCCGTCTCGCCGTCAGACCGGCCGTTTCTGCCGTTCCAGCAATGGGCGATGCGGGTTGAGGGACTAAAACCGTCGCCGCTCGGTATTCTCATGCATCCCGAATACGGCCTCTGGCACGCCTATCGCGGGGCGCTTCTGTTCGATCATCAGATTCCGATTCAAGCGCCTGAGAATCCGATTCATCTTTGCGACGCATGTATCGGAAAACCTTGCCTGAATTCCTGTCCGGTCGGAGCATATTCCGCCGATGGATTTGCCTATGAGACATGTCTGTCGCATGTGCGCGGGCCGAATGGCGCACCTTGCCGCGATACCGGCTGCATCGCCCGCAACGCCTGTCCCTATGGGACGGAATATCGCTATGCGGCTGAGGTGCAGGCCTTTCACATGAAGGCTTTTGCCGGATTGTAGCCGAGCGAGGCGCGCGGTCAGTTGGTGTAGCGCGTGTCGTCGGCCGAGGGGTCGCGAGGGGCGTCGCAGGTTGTCACATTGCCGACCGTGCGGCAGGCGCTGGCGACGGGCTTCGGCGCGCAACCGTCCGGGTCCGGGCAAGGCGGCGGGCTGGGAAACCCGACAACCGAATTGGCATCTTCTGGCTGTGCGGCTGCTGGCGCAGGCATCGCGTTTGCGGGTGACGGTGCCGCGAGGCTGGGAGCCGGGAGGTTTTCGGAAGCGGCGTTTATCTGCGATGTCGAAGCAGCCGCAGGCGAATAGCCGAGATCCTGCGGTTCGGAGGATGTGCAGCCGGCAAGAAAAATGGCGGAGATTACCGGGCAAAACAGCGCCGGCAGCAGTCGATTTTTCATGTGTGACCTCATCTTGCCGTGCCATGTTCCAGAGATGGGGCGGCTATACAAGGCGAGCGGCGCCTTCTCCCCGCACGAATTATTGAACGATGCAATCCGGCGCTGCCTTGGCCCTATGGGGGCAGACGGCTATGTATCGAACCGGAGCAAAGGAGCAGCCAATGACCATGCGCGACATCGAGATCAAGACCGAAGACGGCACCGCCAAGGCGGCTCTGATCCTGCCCTCAGCGACTTCGAAGGCCGGCGTCATCCTCTATATGGACGCTTTCGGGCCGCGCGCAGCACTTTACGAAATGGCCGAGCGCCTAGCGGGCGAGGGCTATGCGGTTCTGGTACCCGATCTCTTCTACCGTTTCGGCGCTTACGGTCCCTATGATGCCAGGACAGCCTTCAGCGACGAGAAACTGCGCGCCGAACTCATGGGCATGGTCGGCGGTACCACGCAGGAGATGACGCAGCGCGACACGGCGGCGTTTCTCGAAGCCTTGTCGGAAAATGGCGCGACCGGGCCGATCGGCGCCGTCGGCTACTGCATGGGCGGCGGCCGCGCGCTGAATGCCGCCGCAGCCTATCCCGGCCGCATTGTCGCCGCAGCCAGTTTTCACGGCGGACGGCTCGCAAGCGACGCTCCCGATAGCCCGCACAACAATGCAGCCAGTATCAAGGCACGCGTCTATGTCGGTACCGCCGGCGTCGATGGCAGCTTTCCGCCGGAGCAGTCCGGCCGCCTTGCCGAGGCGCTGCGCACGGCCGGCGTCGATCACATCATCGAAAACTATATCGGCGCGGACCATGGATGGTGCGTTCCCGACAATGGTGCTTACAACGAAAAGGGTGCCGAGCGTCATTGGCAACACCTGACCACATTCTTCGCCGAAACGCTGCGCTGAAGCGGAGACGTTCGTGTAAACAGCCAGAACGATTGCTGTGGCTTCTCACAAACTGATTCAGTTTGACCGCCTATCCATCGGAAAATCCTGCCTGAATCCGTTCGAGTTGACGGCTGGTGGCCAGAGGCGTATTCATCAAGTCATCCGATGACTTGATGAATACTTGCCATGCAACCAGCCGTCCGCACCAATCTCACCGAAAGTGCCGCCGAAAGCGTGCGGCTCGAAATCGTCAATGGCCGCTGGGCCATCGGCGAGCGCATCCCCAACGAAGCCACGCTGACCGAAATGCTCTCCGTCAGCCGCGGCACGGTGCGCGAGGCGGTGCGGGCGCTGGTATCGCAAGGATTTCTCGAAACCCGGCAAGGCTCCGGCACCTATGTGCGTTCCGCCGTCGACACCGCCGGTACGCTGAGCCGGGTAAAGCGAGCTGGCCTGCGCGACCAGTGGGAGGCGCGGGCAGCACTCGACATCGAAGCGGCGCGGCTTGCCGCCATCCGCCACACGCCCGCCGATATCGCACTGATGCGCCGGTTGCTGGCGCAGCGCGGTACGCCTGCCGATGGTGGGCGCGAGGCCTTTGCCCGCCGCGACATCGCCTTTCACAAGGCGGTCGTTGCCGCGTCAGGCAACCGGGCGATGGTCGAGATCTACGATTTCTTCTCTGCGGCGATTATCGAGACGATCCAGTCGACGCTCGCCGGCGATGTGTCCGAGCCCGATGCCAAGGCGCATGAGGCCATTGTCGATGGCGTCGCCTCGGGCGATCCCGACATTGCCGCCGCCGCCGTCCGCACCTTTATGGCGCCCGTTCTTCTCGAACTCGATCGGCTGCTTTCGCAATGAACCAGAACTTTCCCCGGCCGCAGGCGCAGGACAAGCCCGCCGCGATGGATGCCGCTGACAGCCAGCTCATTGATGCCGAAGAAGACAGCATTCCGCGTCCGCTACCGCCGCAGCTTCACAGCCGCGCGGCGCAGATAATGCTCGGCGCGAGCCTCGTGTTGATTGCCTTCAATCTGCGGCCGTTGTTTTCCAGCCTGTCGGTGCTGCTGCCGGAAGTCATCCAGGAAACCGGCCTGTCGACCGTCGGCGCCAGTATCCTGACGACGCTGCCGGTCCTCTGCCTGGGAGTCTTTGCGCCCTTTGCGCCCAAGCTTGCTCAGTGCTTCGGCGCAGAGCGCGTGCTGCTCGGCGCACTGCTGTTGCTGGCGATCGGAACGGCCCTGCGCGGGCTGGAAGCGGTACCGGTCCTGTTTGCTGGCACTTTCCTGGCTGGGGCTGCAATTGCCGTCAGCAATGTGCTGCTGCCGGGGCTGGTGAAGCGCGATTTTTCCAGCCACGCGGCGATCATGACCGGGCTCTACACCATGGCGCTCTGCGGCGGCGCCGCGGGTGCAGCGGGGCTGACGCTGCCCATCGAGCATGTCGTTGGCTCATGGTCGGGCGCGCTCGCCGCTTGGGCGGTGCCGGCGCTGGTCGTGATGCTGATCTTTGCGCCGCAGGCGCTGGCGCGGAAGGCGCAGGCCAGCCATTCAGGCTTTCGTGTCGTCGGCTTGTGGCGCGACCGGCTCGCCTGGCAGGTCACGTTGTTCATGGGGCTGCAATCGGCGCTGGCCTATTGCGTGTTCGGCTGGCTCGCGCCGATGCTGCGCGAACGCGGCTTCGATGCGGCGACTGCCGGCGGCATTGTTTCGCTTTCGGTGATGATGCAGGTCGTCACATGTCTAGCGGTGCCATCGCTGGCCGTCCGCTTCCGGGACCAGCGCGGAATCAACGTCGTGCTGGTCGCGGCCTCGGTCGTTGCACTGCTCGGCTTTCTGTTTGCGCCGCCCTCCACCGTGCTGTTCTGGGCGGTGCTGCAAGGCATCGGGCAGGGCGGGCTGATTGCGGCTGCGATGATGGTCATCGTGCTGCGTTCGCCCGATTCCCATGTCGCCGCGCATCTTTCCGGCATGGCGCAAGGCGTCGGCTACGTGCTGGCAGCAATCGGCCCATTGCTCGTCGGCCTTATCCGAAGCTGGACTGGCAGCTTTCATGCTGCCGCGTTTCTCTTTGTGGCGCTTGGCCTTGGTGCCGCAATCATGGGGCTGGGTGCGGGCAGGGCGCTGCATGTTGGCGCGCGGACGGTAAGGGTGGGGGAAGAGTGATGTTCATCTTGTCCGACGGATTTGTCTTCGCCGGCCAATCGTCACCAGTGCCAAGATGCTCAGAACACCATCGGTAACGATCAGTGCAGGCGGTACATGCAGTTCGTCATCCCGAAAACCGCAGCGAAGCGGAGGTTCTCCGGGATCTATTGGTCGCAGCATCGTCAAGCACGGCCCGGCCCCGATATTGACGCGCATTCTGTACCGTTGAAGCTCGTCTCAGTTCCGGCATGGATTCCCGACACTCTCCGCTCGTTCCTCGCTCACGAGGTCGAGAATGACGAATTGCATTTAGGGCTTGTCGTCAATCTCAGGCGTTGGCCGCTTGGCGTTGACGGTTTGGCGTTGACGGTTTGCGACGGCAGCAAATAACAAGCTCGTCATCCTCGGGGCCGGAGCCGAACGAAGTTCGGCGGAGGAACCCGGGGATCCATGCCGGAACATCGATGAAGCCGCTGCGGTACAGAACTGCCGTAGGTGAAACCGCTGAAAACTGTGGGAGATAGATGCACACAATTTCGGCGCAACCCATTGATTTCTTGTACATAAAATATTTTTCCACCCTCGATTTATCCCCGCCCCAAGACACCTCCGGCATAATCCCTT
>NZ_JAAKZG010000029.1 GCF_011045115.1 Mesorhizobium zhangyense | reverse complement strand
CGCCGACACCGGTCCACCTCGTTCATGCCGGACGTGGACGGCTGCCCCTTAAAATGCGGCTGTTCCTGGACCTTGCGGCGCCGAAGCTGCGCACGGTCCTGGATGCTATACAGTCTAGTATGCCAGTTCCATAAACATGCGACGCTGTAGATTTGGGGCATCCTTGCTGCCGCAATGTGGCTGCCCCACCGACCAGCAAGTGCAACTGAAAGCGGGGCAACCATAGCCGTCTCAGACAGCCAGCGATGTCTGCTTCCGCGAAGTGGCGAAGCTGGTTTCTGCGACCGGATTGAAGGCGCATTGCGGCCGTTCGCTGCATGAAAGACATCTAATCGCCTTTGGCTCAGCACTTCTGTTTCGGCCGGCCCGTCGTTACTAGTCGGGAATGCGCGCCGCGGCTCACACCAGGGCCGCCGGCGGCACGAGACGGTCTAACGCAAAACGCCGCTCCGATTTATTAGATCGGGACGGCGATTGATTTATGCTGGAAGTTGGTTGCGGGGGCTCGCAACCGACGATTCCTGCGATTATTTGAAGAGTTTGTTCCTAAAGTAGCGGCTTAGGTTGTCCAATGGCTGATCGCGCTCATCAGCTGCCAACTTACCCATCATTCCGTCCTAGCCGGCATATCGGAAATTTCCGTCCGCAAGACACGCATCAACGGTGCGCCCATGCAAACCTAAGCGGAGGCTTATTTCAGCCGGGGAGCGAGTTCGGGGTAATCGGCACAGCCCGATCAGCATACGTCGCAGCGAAGATCGTTTCCGAAAGCCATTTTTTGAAGGACGGGTTATCGCTGAACTGTTTGAATAGCTCGGTATGGTCTGACAGAAGTTCGATAACTGCGCGCTCCAGTGCCCTGTCGTGCTCAATACGGGCGTTCTGCTTGTCTGAATTCTGCATCGCGTTCTGGTAGGCCTTGTCGGCCGCAACCTTGTTTGGCAGTTCCTCGGCGATCACCTGCCCGATCTTGTCGACGTCCCTCCAGTCGATGTTACCGAACATCTCATTGAATGTCTTGAGGATGTTGCTCAGCAGGTCCAGCTCTGGCTCAGGCTTTCGACCCCCACCGCTGGTGGGCACCGGTCCGATTTCCGCATCCGTGTCGGGAAGCGCAATCGACATCGTCGCCTGCGCCTCGACCCGATAGCTGTCCATGTCGATAGCCTCCAGAATGCCCTTAGACATGTCCTGCTCCTCCGGCGCTGGAAGTTTCGGCGCTAGGAAGTTCAGGAAAATCGAGAGCTTTTCCCACTCCGCGTTCGTATAGGGCAGGATGGCCGCCAAGAACCCGTAGGTACGCGTGAATGCCTTCGCCTTTCCCTTGAAGTCGACCTGCCCATCTTCATCGAGAGCGGACTTGTAAACCGCGACGCAGGTGTCAAGGATCGGGTCGAGCTTGTCCCGATCGGCGCCCCCAAGATACAGCGCCACGAGGTCTTCGACCTGCTCCCAAGAATAAACCTGATAACCGTCGAGAGCCGCCTTCAGATCGTGCAACTTGTTCGGGTCGGTCTCTTCGCTCAGGATCGTCGTTCGGTAATAGTCCTCGAATGACGCCTTGATGCCATCCACGTCGTTCATGAAATCCAGCACGAAGGTGTCGTGCTTCTGCGGATGCGCACGGTTCAGGCGCGACAGCGTCTGCACGGCCTTGATGCCCGACAGCGTCTTGTCCACGTACATAGTGTGCAGAAGCGGCTCATCGTAGCCAGTCTGAAACTTGTCGGCGACGATGAGGAACCGGTATGGGTCCTTCTGGATCGTCTCCTCGATCCTGTTGCTCGGAAAGCCATTGAGCGACGCCTCGGTCACCTTCTGGCCGCCATATTCGTGCTCGCCCGAGAAGGCGACGATGGCCTGATATGGGCTCTTTCGCTCCTTCAGATACTCCCCGAACGCGTGAAAATACTGGATTGCGCGGTGAATCCCGCTGGTTACCACCATGGCGCGCGCCGCGCCGCCGATCTTACGGTGGGCCATCACCTGGTCGTGGAAATGATCGACCATGATCTCCGCTTTCTTGCGGATGGCATGGTCGTGGGATTCGACATAGCGGCGAAGCTTCTTCTGCGCCCGCTTGGCGTCGAACTGCGGATCGTCCTCTACTGTCTTCATGAGCCGGTAGTAGCTCTCGACCGGCGTGTAGTACTTCAGCACGTCGAGGATGAAACCCTCTTCGATGGCCTGCTTCATCGAGTAATTGTGGAAGGGAACGTGCCTGACTTTCCCGCCCTCGGGGACCGCCGTGCCGAAAATCTCCAGTGTCTTGTTCTTGGGCGTGGCGGTGAAGGCAAAGTAGCTCGCGTTCGGCAGCACCTTCCGCGCCTCCATCAGGCGGTTGATGGTGTCCTCGACGGTTTCGTCTTCCTCCTCGGCACCATTCGCGGCAAGCGCGATGTTCATCTTTGCCGAGGTCCGGCCACCTTGGCTAGAATGCGCCTCGTCGATGATGATGGCGAAGGTTCGCCCGCGATGGCTGTCCCCGATTTCGTCCAGGATGAACGGGAACTTCTGCACCGTGGTGATGATGATCTTCTTGCCCTGCTGCAGGAAAGTCCGCAGCTGCTGCGAACCTTCCGTGACCGCGCCGACGATGGAAGACACCTGTGCGAACTGCTTGATCGTGTCGCGAATCTGTTTGTCGAGATTGCGCCTGTCGGTGACAACGATGACGGTGTCGAAGGTCGGCTTGCCGCCGGTCTCCAGCCCGATCAGTTGGTGGCCGAGCCATGCAATCGAGTTGCTTTTGCCCGAACCCGCCGAGTGCTGGATCAGGTACCGCCGCCCGGCGCCGGAGGCCTCGGCGTCAGCCAGCAGCTTGCGCACCACGTCGAGCTGGTGAAAGCGCGGGAAAATCTGCTTCGGCTTCTTCTTCTTTCCGCGTTCGTCCGTTTCCTCGACCACCTGCGCATAGTTTTCCAGGATGTCGGTGAAGTTGCGCTTCGTAAGAACCTGCTTCCAAAGGTAATCGGTCTTCAGGCCATGTGGGTTCGGCGGATTGCCAGCCCCATCATTCCAGCCCTTGTTGAAGGGCAGGAACCAGGACGCCTTGCCCTTCAGATGGCTGCACATCCGCACCTCGTGGTCATCCACGGCGAAGTGGACGACGCAGCGGCCGAACTGGAACATCAGCTCCTTGGGATCGCGGTCGCGCTTGTACTGCTCGATCGCGTCCTCGACCGTCTGCTTGGTCAGGCTGTTCTTCAACTCGAAGGTGGCGATGGGCAGGCCGTTGATGAACAGCGCCACATCGAGCGACAGCTTGGTCGCATCCTTGGAATAGTGCAGCTGACGGGTGACGCTGAAGATGTTGGCGGCGAACAGCTCCTCGGCCTTCGCATTGCCGTGGGTCGGCGTACCAAAGAACAGCTCGACCGAGCCGGGGCCGTGCTTCACGCCGTTACGCAGCACGTCGATGACGCCGCGCTTGGCGATCTCGCCTTGCAGCCGATGAAGGAATTGCAGCCGCTTCGGTCCATCTTCAGCGATACCGAGGGCTTCGATAGCATCCGGCTGTGTGGCGTTCAGAAAGTCGAAAAGCTTGGCCAGGTCGATGGCGTGGTCCCGGTCGAAATCCTTCGAGGCGCCAGCGACGTAACCCGCCTCGTCGATCAGCGAGCGGACGATGAGGGTTTCGAGGCCCTTTTCGCTGGTGTCGGTGTGCTGGCGCATTTCGCGGCCTCCTTGAACCGAGGGGCCGGCATCGACCCGAATTAGGCCCGCTTCGCTCAGGAACGCTTCGAGCATTGGGTCTTTGGCCTCGAAACCAGCAACTAGGCGTCGCGCCGCGTCAGACGGCATTTCCAAACGAACTCGGGAGCTGTTGGCTCGAGTTACAGATGAAATCGCAATTTGGCCGAATGGAACTCCGACATAGGCAGCTACCATTGATACCAGGCGCTGTCGCTCCTTGTCGTTCATCTCATCCGGATCACGCGCCACGATCAGATCGACCAGCATTTTCTGCTCTGCCGTCATCGGCAGCGGGTCACCGCGCGCAATGATGCACGGTGACTTCTTATATCGTTGGAGGTAGCTCACGCCCCATTTCTCGTTGTCCGCGCGCTCGTGACAGTTGGCGCACAGCGCAATCAGGTTCTCAAGAGAATGGTCTTGCGACTTGCTCCATGGAATGACGTGCGCGTACTCAAGCGGCAGCGACGTGCAGCAGACAGCGCAATGATGACGAGCCTCGAAGAGCACATCGCGCTTTATTTTGATGGGGATTGAGGGCCTACTCGTCGGCATCGGCCCCCTCCATCACCTCGGCGTCGTCACCTTCCAGTTCCTCCTCCAGCGCGTCGTCCTCTTCGGCGATCGGCTCGTCCGCAGGCGCGGCGATCTCGATATGGCGCACGTCCATCTTGCCGGTGATGACATCGGCAATCATGCGCTCGCGGTATTCACGAACCAGCCGAATTTCATCCTGTGCCTTGCCTTCGAGAGTTGCAAAGGTGCTGTTGGTATCCTCAATCTCACGGATGATGGCTTCTTGTTCGTCCTCCGGTGGAACAACGGTTTGAATGGAACCGATGATCGACGGATTTAGGTTCTGCATTGTCGCACCAATGGATCTTTCATCCAGAAACCGGCGTACGGAGGCGGAACTGAGAAACTCGAAGAAAAAGCGTGGCACGCCTTCACTTAAGCGAAGCGTCATACATCCAGTGCCGCAAAGCATCGGCCCATCGACCTCGCGAACTAGCGCACAGCGTCCAAGTTCACCCCTTCGTGCGATTACAATTTCTCCGGGAGTTAATGCATGGCGGGTAAGTCGTTCCGCTGTCTTGGCATTCACCGTCGTCTCTCTATCGGGACGAATTGATCCGTCAATCAGGTGCATGGGGTTAATGACAGGCACGCCATCTTCGACGTAATCGGCTTGATGAAGCTGGCTGCCGAACGGTCCAGTTTGGAGCTTTACGGCGAGGCGGGAAAGCATCCTTACGTCCCAATGCGCCGGAACCTCGGGCATCCAGTCGATGCCGGTGGGCTTCGTCGGGGCGTTTGGGTTCAGGCCGCGCGTGACCGCCCGGTTGATAATCGCCTGCTTCTGCTCGTTCAAAAGCCCGATCAGCCGCCGTTTGTTGCGGATCAGGCGGCGAATCTGCACTTCCTTGGCGCGAAGAAAGGCGACCATACGTTCCTGCTCTGGAAGCGGCGGGCACGGGAACGCGATGTCCAGGAACTTGTCGGGATAGAGCCGCAGCCGGGAAGAGCGGATGCCGGTCGAGCGGCAGATGTACTCCCACCTCAGCAAAGGAGTGCGCAGGAGGTAGCCGACATACTCGGGCAGGAAATCCTGCTGGTTTAGCGGTCGATAGACCCCATAGGCCGGGCTTACGATCCCTACGTTCTTCGAGACGCCAAGCGCTGACATCCATGCCCACATCGTGTTGATGACGACATCGTTCGGCCGCGCCACCTTGTGGCCGACGTAGGACTCCGCTTTGAACATCGTCACGGTCTTCTGGCTGCGCGGTGTTACGCCAGTCGTGTGAGAGACCGAAAGCAGCTCCTCCTCGCCGGTCTGCGAACGCTCGTCGATCTCACGGAAGAAGTACTTCCCGCGCTTTTCCGACCAGTGCGCCGGAATTTCCCCCAGCCAATGCACTTTTGCCGGCTTGTAGGCGGGGTAGCGGCCGGGCTCTGCGCCCGATTGGTCGGGCGCAGTGGATTGACGGCGCTCTATGGCTTGCTCACTGGAGATCATTGGCTGCTCAAACAGGGAAGGCTGGGGATCGCTTGGCGGCGGCGGGGCTGCATCGGCTTGGGACGACCGCTGAGGAGGCCAGCCCGGGATCTCGGCATTGGGCGCGGCCTGGACCGCCTCGATGGGCTGACCGAACAGCAGGAACTCGGATATCGCCGGCGGCTCGATGAAGCGCAGACCCTCCGCCTCGTCGCCCTTCAGCTGCTCGCGCAACTCCATCAGCAGCCGCCCGAGCACGTTCATGCCGACGAGTGTGCCGTCATCGGCAACCTTCGCGCCCCAGAAATCGTCCTTCCTGGATTGCTCGACGATGGGGCGGTGCCCGGTGGCCAGGAGCAGCCTGCCGAACTCACGCCAGTTCTGCGCCAGCTTCACACGCAGACACCACCGCATGATCTTGACCCGCACGAAGTCCCAGTCATGCCGGGAGACCCGCCGATACGGCTTGCTGCGCATTTTTGCCGTCATCGGGCTATTTTCGCCGATGATGAGCTGCTGCACCTCGGGCATGTGCGGGAAGCGACATGCCTGATAGAGGGCTTCCGACGTGCGGATGCGAACGCCGTTCACCCGTAGTGGAAAGCCCGGCGCCATGTTCGACAGACCACCAAACCGCTCGTTCGTCTTCAGGAAGACGACGCTGGCGGAGGGGTCATATGTGCGAACCTGGCTAGCCTGGGACATCAGAATACGTCCTTCGCCAGCATCGCCATGAAGCGCTTCATCGACGTGTCGCTGTTGGTTGTCCGCGGGAACAGGGGGTGCCAAGGATCGCCCGCCCACAACGCCAGCGGCGCGTTGTTCGCGCAGTTCCGGAAGGTGACAATCAACGAGCCGAAGCCCAACGTCTCAAGGATCATGTTGCCGAGCGGTCGCTGGTACTGGTTCAGGTTCGGGCACATTTGCCGGATTCGCACGCCCGCTTTCAGGAATTCCGTTTCCAGAAGCTGGCGTCCGGCGTCGCTGGAGAAGATGCCATTCCCACCGACATTACCTGCGGCACGCAGGCTAGGCGGATAGCGCATCGCCGCGACATAGGCTTTCACGACTTCATCGTCAGGGATTGCGACCGGCCGGAGGACGTCGGAGGTCGTTGTATGGGCCTTGCGGTCCTCAAGTTCAGTCGCTCGCCACCATTTCACATCGATCGATTTCCCGGAGGCCTTAATTGCTTCGGCTACTTTGTTCCTATTGTAATAGGAGCTTGTATGGAGGGCGATCACTATCACGTGGAGTATCGTGCCATCTGGCGCGTCGTTTGCGATCCACTTAGTAAGGTCATTCCTGATATGGCCGCCGGAAAAAATCGCATCATCGAGATAAACGAAGGCGGTTGGATCGGCTCCGCAGTCGTCAGTACCGAAGCCGCATTGCTTTTCCAGAATCTTGCTGAAAAGTGCGAGCATCTCCTTTTGGCTGGCGCCACGGCCTTGAATGTCCAGGAACTTCACGCCTTTCCAGAACGCGCACGCATCCGAGCCGACGAGTTTCTCAGTCTGGAAAAGCCCCGAAAGGAAGTTTCTGGTCCCTTTCCGCGAAAAGTAGGTCCTCTTGAGGACGTGATCCATCTCGCGCAGGATCGGAAGCTGCACCAAGCCATCGAACTGGTTGATCCAGCGCTCGACATGCTCCGGTGTCGGCGCCGCCAGATCACCCTCACGATAATCGGCAGTCGTCGCGGCTATTGACCTGAGAAGGTCGTCCCGTTCAGCCATGTGTTGCCCCTCCACTTGCGTTGCGTTCCCCGACGGCAATTCAGAGCCGCTCGAAATAGGTTTTTATCTTCCGGGCCATCAGCTTGCGTCGCTGTTCCAGGAAGTCATCGAAGGCCGGGATCTCTCCGTCCAGCATGCAATCCGGCAAGCAACTCATCCGAAAGTTGGCCCGCATCTCCTCAATCGTCGTGATGCCACCATACTTCTTGACGCCGCCGTTGCACTGGTCCGCTAGCTCACTGAAGTAAGTCTTCGGGTCGCGGTCACCGATGCAAATGTTGATCTCGCTCTGGGCAAGGACGAAGTTGGCGATCTGGTTGTAGCGGCCGCGCGTGAGGCCCTGGCCCTTGAGGTGATTGCGTGGGTAGACATGGTGCACGTCGCTGCGATTCAGGAGCAGGTCACGCACGGTGATGTCTCTAGACAGGAACCCGAGGTCGCCAAGCTTCACCTGCGCTGCCTGGTAGACGAGGAAATTGGGGCTCGAGGCGGAAGAGGTATCCATCTCTTGGGGTAACAATGTGTCCCAGAAGCTTTGAGGGAGCTCGGCATCGATCACCGCTTCGGTGTACGCAGCCAGGCCGCGGGACTCGATCTGGCGAATGTCGAAATCGAAGGCCGTTTCAGGGCTGCCCGAATACCGCCCGCGCAGAAGCGACATGACGTACCAGCGCCGGACGAGGCGCTCAATGTCAGCGGCCGGCATCCCCTCTGTACGGCCACGAAGGTAGAGAATATAGGCGAAGTTGATCGCGTTCTGGCTGCGGATCAGGCCGGCTGTGACGAAACCTGCCGAGCGGAGGATCATCGTCAGGCGATCGAAATGCGTTTTATTGATGAAGTTCAAGACGCCAGTCTTCAGGCGGGCGAAAGCCTCCTCGGCGACTGTCTCCTCGTACTGCTTCGTCTCGAAATTTCGGCCCGACAGCAGTGCAACGAGGTCTTGAAGCTTACCCCTGCGGAACTCCGACGTGAACGCCACGCGCAGCATGTCGGTATAGGACGGGTCGTAGAGGTCGTCGTTCACGTCTTTCAGCCAGCGCATCTTCGGCAGGAACTCGGATGCTGCGAAGGCCTTGTCGCCCTTCTCGATGCGTGACAGGAACTCCGGCGCGACGGCGAGGTGGCAGAAATAGTCAATCGCCTTGCGCAGCATGTTGCCGCCATAGGTTTCGTTCGCCGCGATTTTCGACATGGCGAAATCCGCTTGGCTGAGCGATGCCCCCGCCGAATTCACCCGGATAAAGATCTCAGTAACCGTCTCGATGTCGAGGTCTTCGGCTAGCTCGATAATACCGACCTGGTTGTTGATAATCTTGCGAACCTTCTCCAGCACCAAAGAAATCTGGTCCTGATCAGCGTCTGGATTGCGTGCTGTGTATTCACGCGTGAGCTTGGTCAGGCTGGCGTCAGGCGCGAAGACCGTCGCTAGGTCAGGAATCCACGAGGCGTCCTTCTGGATGGCCGGGTTCGAGACCTCGAAGCGCTCCTCGACCGGGTGAAACGCGATCCTAATGCGTACCGTCTCGTAATCCTTTGTCAGAACCTCCTGGCCTAGCAACGCGGCCATTAGTGCAGTTACGCGCTGCTGCCCGTCAATCAGAATGCGTTTGCCCGAGGATGTGGAGCCGTCTTTCAGTCTGACCGAAGGGTTTCTCCAGGCGATCAGATAGCCAACCGGGTAACCTTGATAAAGTGAGTCCAGAAGGTTGCGGACCTTGGTCGCATCCCAGACGAAAGGGCGTTGGATTTCCGGTATCGCGATCTCGCCGGACTTCACCCAGGTGAGAAGGGTTTCGATCGGATGCGGGGTGACGGAGTAGCGTTGGGTGGCCATGCTCAGCGGCCTCCCGTCAGCACGTCTTCAAGAAGGCCCTCAGTTTCCAGCTCAAGCGCCCGGATGTCTGCTTCAATCTCCTGAAGCGTCCGCAGCGGCTGTGGCTTGTAGAAGTGCCTCGTGAAAGAGATTTCATACCCGATGACCGTCTTGGACGGATCGATCCAGGCGTCGGCCGCATGAGGCAGAACCTCGCGACAGAAGAACGCCTCGATACCGCCGTCTTCCAAAAACGGCACCTGTTCGGTGTCCCTCAACTCAGTGTCAGGCTCGAATTCGACGTTCGCTGGTTTGCCACCGACGGTCCGATGGTAGTTGCCGTACAGCGCATCAGATTCCGCATCGGCGCCCGGCTTGATCTTCGACACCTTCTTGATGACGGGTTCCGCCCCGGGATCCCTGATGCCCAACCCTGCCATCAGGAGCTTCTGGCGCTTGGTCGTCATACGGACGCCGCGCTTGTCCGCCACAGCTTCGGCTTCTTCAAGGAAGCGGTTGAAATCGAGATGGGGGCCTTCGCCAAGCCGCTCGGCTACTGCTTCCACAACGCCCATGAGGGGCTCTTCAGCAGCCTCCGCGCACGTGTTCGCGAAGCGCCGCTGCGCGCTCGCAGACAGTTCAATCTTCAAGCGCAATGGCCGCTCGACCGTCACCTTCCAATAACCGAACGCCGCGTTGGGGAATATCTTCGACTGCTCGCTTTCCTCGCTATTGAGGAAGCTGTCGCAAATGCGCTTGATGTCATCCGGTCCGAGAATGCAGTTCTTCTTGCCGAGGTTTTTCCGCAGAGGTTTGAACCACGCCGTCGCGTCAATCAGCTGGACCTTGCCCTTGCGGGACTCTGCCTTGCGATTGCTGAGCACCCAAATGTAAGTCGCGATACCTGTGTTGTAGAAGATGTTCAGCGGCAGCGCGATGATGGCCTCAAGCCAATCATTCTCGATGACCCAGCGCCGCACATTGCTCTCACCCGATCCTGCATCGCCCGTGAATAGAGATGAGCCATTGTGGACCTCGGAGATTCGGCTGCCGACCTTGGTGGCCTTCTTCATCTTGCTCAGCATGTTGGCTAGAAACACCATCTGGCCATCGCTGGAGCGCGTGATCAGGTTGTACTCGGGATCGCCATCGTGCTCGATCACGAAGCGGGGGTCGGTGATATCTTTCTTGCCGCCGAGCCGGTCGAGATCGGATTTCCAGCTCTTGCCGTAGGGCGGGTTCGAAAGCATGAAGTCGAACTCACTCGATGGGAATGCATCGCTGGAGAGCGTCGAGCCATACTTCATGTTCTCAGCTTCGGCCCCTTCACCTTTTAAGATGAGGTCCGCCTTGCTGATGGCGAATGTTTCGGGATTGACCTCCTGCCCGTAGAGGTGGACCGCCACCTCTTTCCCGTGGTCGGTCGCCAACTTGATCAGCGTCTCTTCCGCTACCGTCAGCATGCCTCCCGTGCCGCAGGCACCATCGTAGACGAGATAGGTACCTGACTGAATTTGATCCGCGATAGGCATGAAGATCAGGTAGGCCATGAGTTCCACTACGTCGCGCGGGGTGAAGTGCTCTCCTGCCTCCTCGTTATTCTCTTCGTTGAACCGCCTAATCAGCTCCTCGAAAATCGTGCCCATGGAGTGGTTATCGAGGCCCGGCAGACGCTCGGTGCCGTCTTGGTGCAGTACGGGCTTCGGGCTGAGATTGACCCCAGGGTCGAGGAATTTTTCGATCAGAAACCCGAGCACATCAGCTTCGACAAGAGTCGGGATCTGATTGCGGAACTTGAACTTGTCGAGCACCTCTTGAACATTCGGCGAGAAGCCATCGAGATATGCTTCAAAGTCTGATTTCAGCTGCTGGCGACGTGCGCGAGAAGCAAGGTCGCGAAGTCGGAACTGGGATGTGTTGTAGAACGCTTCGCCCGACGCTTGGCAGAGCGCAGCGTGCTGATTGGCAACTCCTGCTTTGTCCAACTGCGCTTTCATCGCCAGAACCGCATTTTTAGTGGGTTCGAGCACGGCATCGAGACGGCGAATGACAGTCATCGGCAGGATGACATCCCTGTATTTGCCACGAACATAGACATCGCGTAGAACGTCATCGGCGATGTTCCAGATGAAATTGCTGATGTTCAGATCGCTCACTCGGCCCCCTTATGCTTGTTCTGTGCAGCTTTTTTCTGCAAATCGATCCAGCTATCGAGGTCCGATCTTTTGAAGCGCCACGCTCCAGCCACCTTGAACCCTGGCAGGTCGCCACGCTTGGCGAGACGGTAAACCGTCTTCTCATCGACATTCAGGTAGCCGGCGACGTCCCGCACAGTCATGGCCTGGTCAGGTGCATCTTTCATGATCGCCCCCGCTGTTTTCAGGAACTATAACAGAGGAGAACAGGGTAAGCCAGTCCATTTCAGGGCATCTTGTAAGAGCTCGCTTGAAGGCTGGGCCTCCCTTGGCAAACGCAGTGCGTTGTCAAAGCGGCGTTTGCGTCTTTTTAGGGCCGACGGAGCTATGCACCAACCTCGCGAATAATCCATGTCTCGGCTTAATGCATCGCAACTCGCTCCGGAACAGTGCTGAGTTCTAATGCGCCAGAATCTGCGACAGTTCGGGTGGTGCGATTACGGGAATGTGCTTTCTTTTGCGCCAACTTTTGGTAGAGTTCGGCGGGCTTGGGGATCACAATGAGTAGAGCACGACCGTTTTCTATTTATCTTCTAAAAGAAGAATACGACGCAACAAATTCTTTGAGAGAAGATCACGATCTTGACGCGGCGGAAGCAACTGACCTGCCGGAAGGCGCAGTTCTTTATATCCTCGACTCCGATCCGAAACCTCCATGGTGGAGAAGCTATTTCGGCGTCACCGAAACACTCCTGCAGCAATTCAAGGGGGCGCTCGTCTTCCTTCCCGTCGGCGACCGGTGGTTTGCTCTATCCTTCGGGCAGGTGTTTCATCATCTGAACGACGCCGCCTATGAATACGATTTCGGCTTGCGGGTAACACTGAATAGCGTCGATCCAAACGAATTGAAGAGTGCGGACATGGTCGCGCCCGGCGTCGCGCGCCGCAAGAGAACGCAGGTGCCGGTCTCGACCGAGCTGACCTATCTTGATTTCGACGGCAACAGCGAGATCATCAAAAGTCTAACCGGCAGGGTTAAGAAGGAGTACGAAGAACTGTTCAGGAATGCGACTGGCTCTGCATCGCTTAAGGTGAGCCTTAATCTCGAGCCCGGCGAGTTGCCAGGCATTTGCGAAACCTTGCTCACCCTCTACGACGCAGAAGACTATAAGGCCTCGTTTCCCAACATACAGAATATATCGCCGGTCAACGATCCTTCAAAAATTGCCGAACTCGATGAGTTGCTGCTGTCCTCCCTAAAGGCCAAGGACGGCAAAGCGACGCTGACGATCCCCGACATCATTGATTATCGGGACAACACGTGCTGCATCTTTCAGGGCGACGGACGGGCGAGCCACGTCTTTCCGGACATTTCGATCGAAGAGTTCTACGAATTTCTTGGGGATGACTACAACCTCGCTGGGATGACCATCGAGGCCTTCAGGACCTTCCGGATGATGTTAACCGACGTCGATGGCGCGCCCGGTCGGAGCTACAGCGTCTATCGATCTCTGATCTATGACGGAGAGCCTCTCGGAGAAGGCATTGTCTACCACTTGTGCGAGGGAAAATGGTATCGCGTCGAGAAAAGCTACATCGAGCGGCTGAAGAATTATCTGGACGCTAAATGCGTTGACTCCGATTTGCCACCTTACAATCATGATGCCGAAAAGGACGGCAAGGCGGTTTACAGCGAGGGGGGCTACAACGCTGCCATTCCCCATTGGAACAATGCCTTCATCTGTCTCGACCAGACCGACATCAGCCCAGCGGGCAGCACAGAAATCGAGCCGTGCGACATTTATACCGTCACCACCGACGCCAGGGCGTCCTGCGGCCACCGAGCGTTCTTGTACCATCTGAAAATCTCTACCCGCTCCTCTCACCTGAGCCATCTATTTAACCAAGGCGTCAATTCGGCGGACCTTATTCAGCTCGAGACGGCATCTCGCGAAAAAATGAAGGCGCTGGTGACGGGAAAACTAAACGGAAACGACTCCGCGATATTTCTCGCGCCTCTCGATTCCTTCGACTTCAAGGTCATTTTCGGGATCATCACTCACAAGAGCAAGGAAGATAGATCGGACAACCTGCCGCTGTTTTCAAAGATTAGCCTGATGCGCAATATGCAGCAGCTCGATGTCCGAAAAATACCGTCGGCTCTTATGTTCATTGAGGATCAAAGTCCCAAGAAGCACGGCCACCCCAAGCATGAGCAGATAGTCGTCGAGATCGTAGCGGTCGACAACGGGAAGACTGAGGTACGAGCAGTCGATGGACAAGGCTACGACATAGCAATGCCGATCAAGTCGTGCCCAAAAGACGTTCGAGAAAGCGCTGTTGGAATGCGTTACAGGTTAACCGTCAAACGAGGCGAGGACGGAGCGCTTTCGAGTTACCATGGCTGGCCGTTCGAGATCGCCGTGTGATCTGAAAAGGCCGCGGTGCGACGTCGTCATTGCCTTGCCTTCTTTTCTTTTCTGAACTCCCGATCCGTCTCCATAAATTTGGAGATCATCGGAGCTATAAGCCTCGCGGGTTCTGCTGGCGACGCCTCCCCATTCGCCTTCGCCAATATCGCCGCATAAGCCTGCAGATCCCGAAACACCGCCGCCGGCAGTTCGATGGCGACCTTCACTGGTTTATCATCCGCAATGGTGGAGAGTTTCAGTTTGGTCATGTCGGCTCCTTCGCAGCGCCATAGGCCTGCATGAGAAGATCACGATTGACAATCACGCGAACGGGGAACCCAGGTCGAATGGTGAGAGTCGGCTGGATGTTGAGCTGCCGGCTGACGATCTGCTGGCCGACATTCGACGCCGTGCCCTGCGCGCTTTCGCGTATCGCCTGGGCGATCTCGCTTTCCTCGTCGTCGCTGCCGATCTGCGTGCCGACCCCAAGCAGTGTCGAGAGTGCAGCCGCCTTGAACAGCTGTCCCCAGTGATAGTCGACCTCGTCCTCGAGGCCGGAGAAGCCTTGGGGATCGGTGCCCTGAAGGCGTTCGAGCACGATGGAGGTACCATCAGGCATGACGACGCGGTTCCAGACAAGCAGCACGCGCGACTGTCCGAAGGCGACCTGACTGTCATACTGGCCGATGAGACGGGCACCCTGCGGAATGAGGAGATGCGCGCCACTCGGGCTGTCATAGACATTCTCCGTCACCTGCGCGGTGATCGAGCCGGGCAGATCGGACTTGATGCCGGTGATGAGGGCTGCGGCGATCACGGACCCAGCCTGCAAGACATAGGGCGAGACCTTCTCCTCGACGCGATCTGAGCTCACGGTGCGCCGGTCGGCCTCGGCATTGACGAATGCAAGCTTGCGATCCTGCATGTTTTGTGAAGCACCAGCATCGAGCGGCGGGAGAGTATCCGGTTGCGTCAGCGCATTTGGATCAGCCGTGGTCGTCCGCGTGGTCACGGGCTGATTGGTGTCGGTGCGCTCGCCGCGGCTGTCTGTAAAAAGCTTGGCGACGCGCGCAGCCTCGATTTCGGCTAGACGGCGCTGCTCTCCCGGATCGGCGCGTGGCGTCTGGATCGAGGGGAGCACGACCGGCTTGCCCTCCTCTTGGGCCTTGAGGATCGGCTTGCCGAGGTCACCTGGAAGCGCGGGCCCAAGTTTCGGGATACCAGTATAGTCCTTCGGCAGGTTGGCGAGGCCTTCGGCCGGGGTGCGGTTTTCGGTGTTGTAGAGCTCGGACGGCGCCTGCCCTTGTTGCCTGGTGGTGTCGAGCGCGAAGAACAGCGCTGCAGCGATCGCAAGCCCCGATACGCCGCCGAGACCGATCAGCACCTTGCGTGACAGCCGGGTGACGCGTGGCGGCTCCGGCCTCAGCCGAAACTCCGCCTTGAGATCGGAGGGACCTGTCATCGGCTTCTCTCCGAGGAGAATAGAGCCGTGCGGTTTCCGAGGCGGCGCCCGTCGGTGCGGACGATGCGCACGCGCCGCTGGCTGTCCTTGTCGCCAAGACGGAGTTCAGCGGCTGCGAACAGCCGATCGACGACATAGTAGTTCTGCCGGGCGCGGTAGTTCACGAGCTCGGAATTGCCGGAAGGGCCAACGACGAAGAGCGGCGGCATTTCTCCCTGAGCGATGCCGGAGGGGAATTCGATATAGACCTTCGACCCATCGTCGAAGGCGCGCAGCGGCCGCCAAGGGGCGCTGTCGCCCTCGATCCGGTAGCGGAAATTGAGGCTATGCAGATCGACGCCGCTCGCCGCAGCCTGGGTCTCGGCCGCGCGCGTGTTCTGACGCCTCAGCGCGATCAGTTGGTCGGCCGGATACTGCCAGGAGACCGAGGCCATATAGGTCATTTCGGTCGAGCGCAGTTCGAGATGATAGGTGCGCAGGTTGGTGTTGATGATGAGATTGGTCTGAAGATCGGATCGCGTCGGCTTGACCAGGATATGGACCTGCTTGGCAGCACCCGAGCCGCTTTCGGTATCGCCTATGATCCAGCGCACCGTATCGCCGGCGGCGACGGGACCGGCGCCGACCAGTTGCTCGCCCGGCTGCAGCGCGATGTCGGTCACCTGGCCGGGTGCGGCATAGACCTGATAGAGCGCGCCGATCGCGAAGGGATAGACCTGCACAGCATTGATGAAGCCGTCGCGGACTGGCTGCATGCGGGCTGCCTCGTTGGCGGCAGCGATCCGCGCCTTCGGATCGAGATTGTCCTGCTTCTTCTTGCCCTCGTCGATCGGTTTTAGCTGGCCCGGGAGCGGCAGCGGCTTCGGCAGTTCGACGACCTTCACCGGCCGGACCGGATCGGCGAGCTTCACGGCGGGTGCCGCATCGTCATAGTCAATCTCCGGCGGAATGTACTTCTTTGCGCAGCCGGCGAGCGCCGTCGCTGCCAGCAGCGCCGTTACCAGCGCGGCGCCCCTGCCCGATCGGATTCTGTTCATGGATATTCCTGTTGCCCCCTTCATTGCGAAAGCTCCTTTGACCAGTTGATGGCGTTGACAAAGACCCCGAGCGGGTTGGCGCGCAGCTTGTCGGGCGTGCGCGGCTGTTCGATCACGACGGTGAGGATGGCGGTCCAGCGCTCGGTGGATGCGAGTTGCCCGTTTTCGTAACGGCGCTCGCTCCAGGCGACGCGGAAGCTCTCCGGCGAGGCGCGGATGACGGAGGAGACGTCGACGGCGACCTGGATCTTGCCGACCTTGGTGAACGGGTCATTGGCGCGGGCGTAGTCGTTGAGCGCCACCGCGCCGCGATCCGTCGTGAACTCGTAGGCGCGCAGCCAGTTCTGGCGCACGATCACCGCGTCGGCCGGGATCGCTCGGACGTTTTCGATGAAGCGGGCGAGATGCCAGGCGATCTGCGGATCGGTCGGCCCGTAGTCGGCTGTCGCAGGTGCCACCGCCTGCGCTTCGCCAAGCTTGTCGATCTGCACCACCCAGGGCACCACGGTGCCTTGGGTTGATTGCCAGATCAGGGCGGCGGCAAAGCCACCGGCGAGAAGAAGCGACCCGAAGGCCATCAGCCTCCAGTTTCGGGCCTGGACGCGGGCGGAGCCAATCCGCTCGTCCCAGACCTGGGCGGCCTTCAGATAGGGAGTTTCGGGCTCTGGCGTACGGGCATAGCGCACGGAGGCGCGTTTGAACGGGTTCATCGATGGTCATCCTGATTGAGAGAAACGGAAAGCGAGCCGCCGCCGTGATCGCCAGAACGGACGGAATGGGCGGCGGTGCTGACGCCATGTTGGAAGGCTTGCTTGCGCTGCATGCGCTCGGCCCAGGGCGGCGGCGAAGAGGATTGCGCGGCTCCGCCCTCGGGGTCACCGGCGCTTGCCGACGCACCGCCGCCGACGTCATTGCTGCCGCCCGTCGCCTTCCAGCCAGCCGCCTGCCCTGCCTCGTAGCTGGCGCGCAGCGTCTCGTTGGAGCGGCCTGCGGCTTCCTTCGCCTTGCTCATGACAAAGCCGGCGCCGGCCCTGGCCATGCCGGCGATACCCGCCGCGGCGCGCCCGGCGCTGCCCACATCGGAGGATGCACTGGCCAGCCCATAGGCGGTGCTGGCACCACCGGCAGCAACCGCCCCTCCTCGCATCGCGCCGCCGACCATGCTGGCCGCAGCACCCATGCCGGTTCGCGCGCCGACATAGCCGGCAGCGCCAAGGCCGGCGGCCGCAAGACCCGTTCCGACGGCCGCACCTGCGCCAAGCTGGGGCGCGCCGGATACAAGGCCGGTCGCAATCCCGGGACCGAAGATCGAGAGACCCATCAGCGCAAGCGCACCGAGCACGAGCGACAGCGCTTCGGAAATGGTCGGCTGTTCGGAGAAGCCGGCGGTGAACTCACTGAAGAGTCCCGAGCCGATGCCGACGATGACGGCAAGCACCAGGATCTTAACGCCGGAGGCGACGATGTTGCCGAGCACCTTTTCGGCGAGGAAGGCGGTCTTGTTGAAGAAGGCAAAGGGGATCAGCACGAAACCGGCAAGCGTCGTCAGCTTGAACTCGATCAGCGTGACGAAGATCTGGATCGCCAGGATGAAGAAGGCGACCAGCACGATCACCCACGCGGTCATCAGCACGAAGATCTGCACGAAGTTCTCGAAGAAACTGACATAGCCCATCAGGTCGCCGGCGGCCTGCAGGATCGGATTGCCGGCATCGATGCCGACCTGCGCCACCCTGCCGGGGTGCAGCAGTTCGGTGCTGGAGAGCGAGGATCCGGCGGCCTTGAGACCGAGGCCGGAGAAGCTTTCGAAGACGATCCGGGCCAGGCTGTTGAAGTTGCCGACGATGTAGGCGAAGAAGCCGATATAGAGCGTCTTCCTGACGAGGCGCTGGATAACATCTTCGTCGGCGCCCCAGGCCCAGAAGAGACCGGCGAGCATGATGTCGATCGCGATCAGCGTCGAGGACAGGAACGCGACCTCGGTGCCGAGCAGGCCGAAGCCGGAATCGATGTAGGAGGTGAAGGTCTCCAGGAAGCGGTCGATGATGCCAGAGTTCATGGCTTCACCGTCCGATCGACGCCGGATGCCGGTGCCGTCGGCTCGCCGGACTGCGACGGTTTCAGGAAGCGGCGGCGGCTTTCCAGCCAGACCTTCAGGCAGGGCGATGGTCGTTCAACAGAAGACAGGACGTCCTGTACAATTCGAACTGACCAGCGATGTGCGTGCCAGCCTGCTGGCGTGGCTGGAGCGGCGCGGCGGCACAGTGAATGACCACGCGTTCCCAAGCCGGATCAATCATGCACACCATATGAGCACACGGCAATATGCCCGTCTGGTCGATGAATGGGTCACAGCGATTGGCCTTCGAGCATCGGACTATGGCACGCACTCCCTGCGCAGGACAAAGGCTGCAATGATCTACAAGGCGACGGGCAACCTGCGCGCCATCCAGATTCTGCTCGGGCATACCAAGATCGAGAATACGGTGCGGTACCTCGGTGTCGATATCGAGGACGCGCTGCTCCTGGCAGAGCGAACTGAAATCTGAAGTTGAAGAGGTCATCCGAGTACTGCGGATGACCTCTTCGCACGATGGCCCTGTTCGCGCGTAAGATCGGGCTGGTGGGTGGAGAGCAGAACGACAGCTTCTGGGTGACGGTGCAGGGAAAGCGGTCGTTCGACTCGCCGCTGCAACGCGATAGCAACGCGCCCTCATTCCTGCCTTCAGAAACATTCCAGTGCAAGCTAAAGCAGACAAGCTGCCAGCGACCTAAGATATGCCTCGAACGACCAATGCTTTGTTAGCCTAGGAGCCTTGCTCATTTAGCGCGCGCAGGGTTAGGCCGACGTATTATCTGGCCGCCACCAAACATGGACACCGCGCCACTCCTTGAGTTTCGAGCGGACTTTCGGGCGGCGCGTTCACTTTGACTGCTGAATTAGGTTCATCACTGTAGAGAGCATAACTGCACTTATTGCATATTATGGCTTGAGGTATCTGCAGTGAGACACGAGCATAGGTCAAGCCGACAACAGACGTATTGGATGCCGAGCCACGCGCCTTTGCTCTTAGTTTTAGGAGCAGATCGGCTGTGCTGGAAAACGTTGACAGCTTTAGCAAAACGAATGGCAGCGCTCTACGTCGTGGCTTATCCCAGCGTCAGCTTCGCCATCTTACAAGCCATATTGCGGAAAACATTGATCGCCGCGTTAGCCTGCAGGAGCTTGCAAATCTGGTGTCCCTAAGCCGATCATATTTTTGCACAGCGTTTCGCCTGTCAATGGATTGTACGCCAAACGAGTGGCTTTCACGCGAGCGTATCGCGCACGCGCAATCGCTACTGAGTGGAACATCCGCGCCGGTGACGGAAGTTAGCATGGCTGTCGGCTACCAGACGTGCTCAGCGTTCTCTGCTGCCTTTCGGCGACATACGGGAATGACGCCCTCCGAGTACAGACGTGCCTCATAGCACCGATACGCACTTTTTTGTACGATCGCGACAATTTTCGAAATCTCGCGACAGCACGAGCAGAGGCCCACGTCTAACGTCGTATCAACCAGCGACGGAGGTGAAGGGTGCTCTATAATCTCCAAGTGAACGGTGCGGTACATCAGGCCGACGTCGATGGAGGCACGCCCGTCCTGTGGGTGTTGCGCGACATCCTCGGTCTCACAGGTACCAAGTTCGGGTGCGGGATTGCCATGTGTGGCGCGTGCACTGTGCATGTCGACGGTGAAGCGCGGCGCTCCTGCGTTACGCCAATCGACTTTGTCGGTGGAGCCGAGATAAGGACGATCGAGACGCTGGGCGAGGGCAAGGTCGGGTCCGCTCTTCAGCAAGCCTGGCGCGAACTGGACGTCGTCCAATGCGGATACTGCCAGCCTGGACAGTTAATGTCGGCGGCGGCCCTGCTCGCCGCCAACGTACAACCAACAGACGCTGACATCGACGCGGTCATGTCGGGTAATATCTGTCGCTGCGGGACGTACGGGCGCATAAGGGCGGGCATCAAGCGAGCGGCGCAGATTCTCGCCAGTGCGGGCGAGGTGGCGAAGTGACCGCGATCCTATCCCACGGCATAAGCCGACGCGCATTCCTGACGGCGAGCGCTGCCTTGGGGGGCGGTCTCCTCTTGGGGTTTCCGCTTTCTGGACAAGCTGCGTCGCAGGGCGTCGCTTCCGATCTCAACGCCTTCATTCGTGTAGGCGCTGACAACACAGTCACCCTCGTCCTGCCATACGTTGAGATGGGGCAAGGCGCCTATACCTCGCAGGTCCAGCTGCTCGCCGAAGAGCTCGAGCTTGATCCGGCCCGAGTTCTTTATGAAGCGGCGCCACCGGATGAGGGACGATATGCGAGCCCATTGTTCGGAGGCCAGATCACCGGGGGCTCAGGGTCGCTGCGAGGGGCGTGGCGGACCTTGCGGGCGGCCGGTGCCGCTGCGCGGGAAATGCTCGTCACGGCGGCAGCGCAGCGGTGGAGCGTTTCGTCCGAGAGCTGCCGAGTTGAAAACGGCCAGATCATCCATGCGAGCGGCCGCACGCTGACTTACGGAGAAGTGGCGGCAGAGGCCGCCCTGCTGCCCGTGCCTGACGCACCGGTAGTCAAGCAACGCTCAAACTACAGGGTAGTGGGCCAATCGCTGAGACGCCTCGACACGCCGGCAAAAATCGACGGCACGGCCAAGTTCGGAATCGATGCTCGACCACCGGGCGTTCAGTATGCTGTAGTGGCGTCATGCCCGGTCCTGGGCGGTAAAATGAAGAGCGTCGACACGTCGGCCGCGCTGATGATGCCGGGCGTAAAGCAGGTTGTGCGGCTTGAACGTGCCGTCGCGGTGGTGGCGACCAACACCTGGGCAGCATGGAAGGGCCTTGAGGTCCTGAATATGGAGTGGGACGCAGGGGCGAATGCATCGCTGACAACGCAGCAAATGGTGGATGCGGCCGACGCGGCCCTCGGCAGGTCTGGGATCGTGTCGACCGTCGTTGGCGATGTCGACCAAACAGAAATGACGGCGACGGATCGCTACGAGGCCGTAGTTCGCCTTCCGCTGCTGGCGCATGCGGCCATGGAGCCGCTCAACTGCACCGTCGATCTTCGACCTGATCGCTGTGAGGTGTGGGTTGGCAGTCAGGTAGTCGGTAGGGCCCAGAAGGCGGCCGCCGATGCTGCTGGGCTGCCCCTCGAGCGCGTCGCGATACATAATCTGTTCCTCGGCGGTGGCTTCGGCCGACGGCTCGAGACCGACTACGTCACGCAGGCGGTGCAGGTGGCGCGTCATGTAAGCGGCCCGGTGAAAGTGACCTGGAGCCGTGAAGAGGACATCCGGCAGGAAGTCTTCCGCTATCACAATCACAGCCGGGTGACGGTAGCATTGGGGGACGGCGGCGCTCCTGCCAGCTGGCGACACAAGGTCGTCGGGCCGAATATCATGTCGCGCTTTCTGCCGGTCTATCAGAAAGACGGCGTGGATCTGGATGTCGTCAATGCCGCAAGCGGGCCTTACGACATTCCCAACATCCTGATTGAATACTCGCGCAACGAGGCGCCAGAAGGCCTGCATACCGGCAACTGGCGAGGGGTCGGACCGACCCGCAACGTCTTCATTGTCGAAAGTGTCGTCGACGATCTCGCGCACCGCGCCGGCCGTGACCCGGTCGAGTACCGGCGGGCGATGATGAACTCAGCCGATACGGCGCGGCCGAGGGCGGCGCTCGAACTCGCTGTGCAACATGCCGGGTGGGATGAGACCCTTCCGGCACGCCATGGTCGCGGGGCCGCGGTGTTCAGTGGCTTCGACAGCCATGTCGGCATGGTGGCCGAGGTAGCAGTCGACATAAACGGACGTGTGTCCGTTCAGAAAGTGATCTGTGCCATCGATGCGGGCTATGTCGTGAATCCCGACATCGTCCGTGCGCAGATCGAAGGCGGCATCATCTTCGGGCTGTCTGCGGTGCTCTATGGGCAGGTGACGATCGCGGGCGGCCAGGTCGAGCAGTCCAACTTTGACACGTATCCGGTCCTCAGGATGCGCGAAGCTCCCCGCATAGAAGTGCACATAATCGATAGCGACGAGGAGCCTGGCGGCGTCGGCGAGCCTGGCACGGCCGGTGCCATCGCCGCAGTGGCCAACGCGGTCTTTGCAGCAACTGGGTTTCGGGCGCTGACACTCCCGCTCAATCCTTCCGACCTCCGCGGAGTCTGAGCATGACCCGGGACTTCCTACATGCGGTGGCTTCCCTGGCAGTGCTGTGCACGGTAGTCCCGGGCGTCATCGCGCTCAATGTCGTAAGCTCGACCGCCGATCAAACGGCCGCTACCGATGTGCAGCAGCCGGCGCATGAGCGTTCGGTGGCACTCTTTCTCGACGCAGCGCGGGTCATCGAAAGCCCGCGCTGCATGAATTGTCACCCGGCCACGCGCTCGCCCACACAAGGCGAGGCGATGCGCCTCCATACACCGCCGATCGATGCAGGATCTGAAGGCCATGGGCCGCTAGGCCTTAATTGCAACACTTGCCATGGCAGCGAGAACGTCAGCACCATAGGTATCGATATCGCATCCATCCCCGGCCACCCGCACTGGATGCTCGCTCCCGCATCGATGTCATGGCAAGGAAAAACGCCTGGCGAAATCTGCCGTCAAATCAAGGACCTCACGCGCAACGGCGGCAGGACACTCGAGCAGATCCACGAGCATATGGCTAAAGATAGCCTGGTTGGATGGGCATGGAATCCCGGCGACGGTCGCGAACCCGCACCAGGTTCACAGGAAGCGTTCGGCATTCTCGTCGGCGAATGGATAGCGACCGGTGCTGCCTGCCCGGAAGGCTAAGCCCTCCGTCCATGTCTGCTTACACCCGCAATGCGGAGATCACCGCACGCAGGCTGGCGGAGATATGCCTGCGCGTCGGATAGTACAGGTAGAGCCAATCCTCTGGCGGGCACCACGACGCAAGGCACTGAATGAGGCGGCCATTCTCGATATAGGGTTTGGCGCGTCCTTCCCAGACATAAGAGAGCGCCACGCCTGCCAATGCTACTTCGACCATGAGTTCGTGGTCATCGAGGGAGATCGGGCCGGTCGGCTCGAAATCAATCGACTTGTCGAAATGGCTGAACGACCAGGCGTATGCCGCACCGCTGGGGTAGATATTGCGCACGCAGCTATGGCCCTGCAGATCCGCGGGCGTCTTCGGCACAGCGTGCGTCTCGAAGTAAGCAGGCGAGCCGACAACGGCGAAGCGGAGGCGCGGCTTAATGCGCACCGCGGTCATGCCTTCGCGAAGACTTTCGCCAAGCCGGATACCTGCATCAAAGCCTTCATCGACGATATCGACGAGCCGGTCGGTCGCGACAATTTCCAGCTCGAGCTTAGGGTTCTGGAGGACCAGTGCGCCCATCACAGGGCCGAACACGAACGGCGCGATCGAATTTGGCGCATTGATTCGGACCTTCCCGAACGGCGTGTCGCGATACTGGTTAAGTGCGTCCAGCGCCGAACCAATATCGCCGAAGGCAGGCGAGAGCTGAGAGAGCAGCATCGCGCCGGCGTCCGTGAGCGACACGCTGCGGGTCGTGCGGTTCAGCAGCCTGATACCCACCCTGCTTTCGAGATTGGTGACAGCATGGCTGATCGCCGATGCCGTGACGCCTCGCTCCTCGCTCGCTTTGCGAAAGCTGCGATGACGGGCCACGGCATCAAACGCCGCCAGCTCAGACAAATCGGTACTCCTCATTACTGAATCTCGCTCATGTCTAATAGGAAATTACAACGCTAATCGTCCCAATCGAATTCGTCTAGGTTTTTTCACAGGACGGCGCTGATGCCGAACCAACTAGGAGACAAGACCATGGCTGACTTCATCCCCCCGGCTCACAACACCTCATCCGACTTTGCGGATATGCGTGGACATCACGTCGCGGTACGCACACCCGACCTCGACACCGCACTGCGCTGGTATGTCGATAAGCTCGACTTCCGTATCGTGGCTCTGTGGGATTACGCCGACGAGAAACTCGCCTACATCGCACCGCCGACCGACGATCACTTCTACATTGAGATCCTGGGCGGAGGTGAGCCGGGTCCGCAGGAGGTTCGTCCCTACTCCGATCTGGGCGACAGCCTGAAATACCGCGGCTACCACCATTTTTGTCTGAACGTTACCAGCGTCAATGAGACGGTCGAGAAGCTGCGCGCCCGCGGCGTCACCATTGTCACCGAGCCGTTCGAGCTCGCCGCCATCAGCAGACGCCTCGCATTCTTCGCCGATCCGTTCGGCAACCTCATCGAATTGGCCGAGGTGCTTGACTAACCCGCATGCCTAGGCCCGCACGCCCTGAACGAACGGCGCGCCGGTCCAATCTGGAAAGGATTCCATTATGTCGAAATCCATTATGATCATCGGCGCCGGTCCGGGCATTGGACAGGCTGTCGCTCAGAAGTTCGGCCGCGAAGGCTGGACCATCGTGCTCACCGGCCGAAACAGGTCGCGGCTCGCCGTCCTCTCCGCAGAGTTGATGTCAGAGAAAATTGCCGTCCGTGTCGTGCCAGCGGATGCGACCGACCCTACCGCTTTGCGCAACGCGATCGCCGAAGCCGACCGCCTAACAGGCGGACTCACGGCAATTCACTTCAACGCCGCGCTCGTGCGTCAGCAAGACCTGTTCAGCATGACTGACGATGAGGTGGTGAGTGACCTCGCGATCAATGTCGCGGGCGGTCTTCACACCATTCGCGCGGCTGCCGGCCAGTTCGGCGTCAGGGGAGGCATCATCCTCATTACGGGCGGCGGCCTTGCAGTAACGCCACACGCGGACTGGGCAAGCATCGGGCTGGGCAAGGCGGCGCTGCGCAACATCGTGCAGGCGGTCACTGAGCCTTTGGCCAAACGCAACATCCGCATCGCTATCGCGACGGTTTCCACGCTCGTCAGTCCCGGCTCAGCGGAAGCGCGCGGTGCGGCGAACACATTCTGGGATCTGGCCACGCGGCCGGAAGCCGGCTGGGAAGCCGTCTATCCCGCCAACTGATCTCAACGAAGAGGAGGTTTACGATGGCAAAGACTATTATGATCACAGGGGCAACATCCGGTATCGGCTACGCTTCGGCTCTCGCCTTTGCGAAGCTGGGAGCCAACGTCGCCATCTCGGGTCGCCGCGCTGATCGCGGTGAGGTGGCGGCAGCAGAGATCCGTAACCTAGGCGGCAAGGCCTGGTTCAAGGCCACCGATGTCCGTGATGCGGGTCAGGTTCAGGCGTTCATCGACGGCGCCGCTACAGAGTTTGGCGCTCTCGACGCGGTGATCACGAATGCCGGCATCGAGCCTCCGCATGTCCTGCCGTTGTCGGAACTGAGCGTCGAGGACATTGACGCGGTGCTCGAGACGAACATCCGTGGCACCTTGCTCACCGCGCACTATGCGATCCCGCATCTGCGCCGACCGGGAGCCTCGATCATCATGGTTTCGTCCTTGTGGGGACGGCAGGGCGGTGCGCTGCTGGCGGTCTACTCGGCGACGAAGGGCGCATCCGAATCCTTGACCCGCGCGCTGGCGGTCGAGCTGGGCGCGGAAGGGATTCGCGTGAACTGCGTCGCTCCGGGTTTCATTAAGACCGAGATGTCGGATCGTTTCACAGAGGGGCGCGACATGCAGGCCTACTGGGACGCCAATGTGCCGCTGCAACGGATAGGCCAGGCCGGAGAGGTCGCCGATGCCATGCTGTGGCTGACCTCGGATCAGTCCAGTTACGTGACCGGCCAGATCATCACCGTCGATGGTGGCCAGAACATCAAGATGTCAGTGGCCGGCCTCTAAACCCACCCTATAAGGAGAGTTTGCCTATGCATTCCCAACTCACACTCATTGCCAAGCTGACCGCAAAACCTGAGTACGCGGACACGCTTGGACGGACGCTTCAAGGACTAGTTGGTCCGACCCGCCTCGAGGAGGGGTCGATCGACTACCATGTCCATCGCAACAACGACGATCCCAATGTCTGGATCATTTACGAGAACTGGCGGTGCCGATCTCGATGCGCATTTCGAGCAGCCGTACACCAAGGCCGCTCTGGGCATGTTCCCTGAGCTTCTCGCGGTTGAGATGGAACTGTCATTCTGCACCATGGTCTCATCGCGCTGACCGCACCGTACAATTTATAGAAAGTAGGACTTATGAAAACCTGGTTCGTCACTGGCGCATCGCGTGGCTTCGGCGCTCTTGTCGCTGAGCGCGCGCTCGCTAAAGGCGACGCGGTGATCGCGACCGCACGCAATCCCAACACCATGATCGACCGGTTCGGCGCGCACGACAACTTGCTAGCACTACCGCTGGACGTGACAGACGAGAACCAAGCGGCCGCTGCTGCCAAGGCAGCAATGGACCGCTTTGGCAGGATCGACGTCCTGCTCAATAATGCCGGCTTTGGTGTCATGGGTGCGTCGAGGAAGCAAGCGCTGCGGAAATTGAGGCCGTCTACCGGACCAACGTATTCGGACTATTGAACGTCACGCGCGCTGTCCTGCCTTACATGCGCAAGGCCCGGGCGGGCCGGGTCCTCAACATCTCTTCGATCGGCGGGTACAGAGCGGGGCCAGGTTTCGGTGTCTATTTATCCACCAAATTTGCGGTGGAAGGCCTGAGCGAGTCCCTCCACGCAGAGCTCGAGCCTCTGGGCATTCATGTCACGGTCATTGAGCCTGGCTACGAAATTGTCGGCCGTGTGGTTGCTGTCGGCAAGGACGTCAAACGTCATAAGGTCGGTGATCATGTCGCCGTCGGCTGTCTGGTCGACTCTTGCCAGCACTGCGACCAGTGCCGCCGCGGAGAAGAGCAGCTCTGCCGGGGGTTCTGC
>NZ_JAAKZG010000028.1 GCF_011045115.1 Mesorhizobium zhangyense | reverse complement strand
GGCCTACATTCCAGAGGCAAAAGCCGGTGATGTGCGTCTTTTCCTGATGAACGGCTTGCCGCTTGCGCGCGATGGTAACTATGCAGCCTTTCGCCGCGTTCCGGCCAAAGGCGATGTCCGGTCCAATATCCATGCGGCAGGAACTGCCCGCAAAGTCAAGGTGACGGCCACGATGTTGGGCATTGCCGATATGGTGCGCCCCAAGTTGATCAGCGACGGAATGTTCCTGGTTGGACTCGATATCGTCGGCGACAAACTTCTGGAAATCAACGTCTTCACGCCAGGAGGGCTGACACGGCTCTCCGTCATGCACAAGACGGATTTTGCCACAAGCGTCATCGCTTCCATGGAGGAGAAGTGGACGCTGCGACAAGCCTATGGAGATGCCATGCCGAATTCGCGACTGGCGACGCTCTAAGCAACGCAGCTAAATCGGCGTTCAGCGCTCGAAACTGCCGCTCAATCAGCCTTGCAGTGCTCACGGATTGCGTGAAACGCTGCCAGCGCCTCGATCGACCGCTCTGCACTCACGAACTCCGGCCATGTCGACAGTTTGACGACAGCAAAGTCGGCTTCTGGATCGATGTAGATGTACTGGCCGAAAATGCCGCGCGCCATATAGGCACGGCGATCCGGGTCCTCGATCCAGAACTGATTATGGTATGCGCCGCGCGGCAGTACCTCGCGGTAGACGCCCTGGAAGAGAGCGTGATTGCCATTACGCGTTGCCTCGATCCAGGCAGACGGTACGATCTGACGTCCATTCACCTTGCCGCCACGCAGATGAAGCAGCGCAAAGCGCGCATAATCGCGCAGGGTCGCGTTGAAGCCGCCGTCGGCCAGCGCATAGCCGGCATGGTCAACGGTGATATAGGCGTCTTCCTCCGCCCCCATCGGTACCCACAGCTCGCTGCTGATCAGCTCGGCAAGCGACAGACCGGAGGCGCGCTCCATGACGAGGCCAAGCACATCCGTCTCGATCGACCGGTAGCGGAACAGTTCGCCATGCGGCCGCTCCTGCTCCGTCAGGGTCAGGATCAGTTGCCACATGGTCTGCGGCCAGTCGGGCCGCGTCATCGGCTTCCAGCCGCAGGCCTGGTCGAGCTTCTGCATATGCGAGCCGGGCGTCGTGTAGGACTCGTCGAACAGCACTCCGGTGGTCATGTCCAGAACCTGCTGGACTGTCGCGCCGCGATAGGCCGTGGCTTCCAGCTCGGGCAGGTATTTCGTCACCGGGGTATCGAGATCGATCACGCCCCTGTCGACCAGAATCCCGGCGACCGTTGCCACGATCGACTTGGTTACCGACATGGCCAGATGCTGGCCGTGCGGCTTCATGCCGTTCATGTAGCGCTCGGCAATCACTTTACCGCACGAGAGAACAAGGAAACCGTCGGTGAAACTCTCATCAAGGAAATCGCGCACCGTCCTGCGCCGCCCGCCCGCCTCGAACTCGATGCCGTCAATGTCCTGAAGCTGCGTCGGCAAGGACAGCACCGGCCCCGGCCCGCGCCAGACCTGAGCGGTGGCCGTCATCTCGCGAATGTGCTGGAAGGTCCAGCGGTGATGCGGTGGATAATCCCATTCTCCGCGTGGAAGGATCGGCGCGCCGGGGTTGAGCGGATCGCGGGGGTGCGGCGCACTATTGGCATTCATCGTCTGTCTTCCTTCCGTGATTCTTCAGGCGCCGGCTTGCGTTTCGGCCATAGCGGCAGATCCGCCCGGCAGGCGGTGGAGCGAAGCTACCAGCTCCTGTGTGTAGGCCTCGCGCGGTCGCGTCAGCACCTCTTGCGCTGCTCCCGTCTCGACGATCCGGCCATTGCGGAACACGTAAACACGCTGGCAGAACGAGCTCACCACCGACAGATCGTGTGAAATGTAGAGAAGCGTCAGTTCTCGCTCGCGCTGAAGCCGTGCCAGAAGCTCGAGGATCTGCGCCTGCGTCGTCACGTCGAGCGCCGAGGTGATTTCGTCGGCGATCAGCAGCCGGGGCTTCAGCGCCAGAGCCCGGGCAATGCCGACGCGCTGGCACTGGCCGCCGGAAAGCTGTCGCGGCTTGCGCTCGCCCAGCGCGCGCGGCAGTTCGACCATGTCGAGAAGCCTGGCCGCTTCCTCGCCTGCTGTGCGCCGATCGGCAAGGCCGTGCCGCCAGATCGGCTCGGCAATCGTCTCGATGGCCGTCATGCGCGGGTTGAGCGAGTCATATGGATTCTGGAAAACCATCTGGACGTTACGGCGGTAGGCGGACAGCTCAGCGCCCGACAATCCGCCGATGTCTCGCCCATCCAGCCTGACCGTCCCCGCGGCAGGCGTGTTCTGGCGGATGATGGTGCGGGCCAGCGTGCTCTTGCCCGAGCCGCTTTCGCCGACGATGCCGACGGTTTCGCCGGCCTGCACGGCGAGACCTATGCCGTCGAGCGCCTTGAAGCGGCCCGGCGTCCTGTTCCTCAGCATATCGAGAATGTTGCGTTTGACCGGAAAGCTGACGGTCAGGCCATCGACCTGAAGAAGCGGCTCCTGCACACCCGGCTTGCCCCAGCCGCTTCGCAATTTCTTGCGGCCCGGCTGCGAGTTCACCAGCAGCTGCGTATAGGGGTGCCGGGGGTCCTCGACGATTTGCGCCGTCTGGCCCTGCTCCACGATCTCGCCCTGGCGCATGATGACGATGCGCGAGCAGATATCGGCCAGCACACCGAGATCATGCGAGATCAGCACGATGCCAAGGCCGCGACGGGCGTTCAGGTCTTTCAGCAGCTCAAGGATTTTTGCCTGGACTGTCACGTCGAGCGCAGTCGTCGGCTCGTCGGCGATCAGCAGTTTCGGCGCACAGCTGATTGCGGCTGCGATCATCACGCGCTGCTTCATGCCGCCGGAAAGCTCATGCGGATAGGATTTCGCCCGCATCGCAGGTTCACGGATGCCGACATCGTCGAGCAGCGCGACCGCGCGTTCCATCGCCTCTTTGCGCGAAAGGCCGAGATGGCGGATCATCGGCTGGGCGATCTGCGAACCCACGCGCCGCAGCGGGTCGAGATGCGAGGCCGGGTTCTGGAAGATCATTCCCATCTCCCTGCCCCGGATGCCGGACCACTCAGCCTCTCCCAGCGTCAGCAACGAACGCTCACCAAGCCGTATGCTGCCGCTCACTTCGGCGGTTGACGGCAGCAGGCCCATCGCGCTCCGGCATATGGTAGACTTGCCCGAGCCGCTTTCGCCGGCAATGCCGACGATCTCACCTGCTGCGATCTGGAATGACACATCCTTCAGCACCTGGGCGCTGCCGAACGACACGGATACGCCGTCGATTTGAAGCAACGGCCCGGTCGCCGGCACGAGAGCCTTGACCGCGCTGTTCATGCCGACACCTGTCGCCGGCGCAACTGGCCGAGCCCGTCACCGAGGAAGGCAAGGCCAAGGCCAAGCGAAATCGTCGCAAGACCGGGGAACATGCAGATCCACCATGCCTGGCGGATGAAGGCACTGCCGTCCGAGATCATCACACCCCATTCGGCCGTCGGGGGCTGCGCGCCCATGCCGAGGAAGCCGAAGCTGGCGCCGGCCAGCATGACCAGTACGGAATCGCTGACGGCATAGGCAAGTACTGGACCGAAGGCGTTCGGCATGACATGGCGCGTGAGGATCACCCGGTCCGAATAACCCAGGCATTGCGCCGCCTGGATATATTCGCTGTCGCGGATGCTCATGACTTCGGCGCGGACGAGCCGCGCATAGGTGACCCAGCCGACCAGAGCCAGCGCGATGAAGAAGTTCAAGAGGCCCGGCCCGAGGATGCCGACGATCGCCAGGACCAGCACGAAGAACGGGAAGGCCGCCGTCAGGTCGTAAAGGCGCATCAGCAGCGTATCGACGACGCCGCCATAATAGCCGCTGAGCAGGCCGACCGTGGTGCCGATCAGCAGCGGCGGCAGGACGCCGGCGATGCACATCACCAGATCGATGCGTGCCGCATGGATGACCCGCGAAAGCACGTCGCGGCCGACCTGATCGGTGCCGAACCAGTGATCCGCGCTGGGTGCGGCAAGTGCATGCAGAATGTCGACCGCATTGGGATCGTAGGGCGCGATCCAGGGCGCAAAGACGGCGAGCACGATCCAGCCTCCAACGATGACACCCGCCACCAAAATCGTCCAGTTCAGCCGGCCGCGTGCTGGCGCCTCCGTTGCCTGCGGTTGGGTGACGATGCTCATAGGCGCGCCCTCGGATCGATAAGGGCCGAGAGAAGATCGACCACGAAGGTGACGCCGACGGTCGTCACGGCAAACATCAGCGTCAGCCCCTGCACGACGTGATAGTCACGCGCCAGCAGCGCGTTGATCATCAGCGAGCCGAGACCCGGCACGGCATAGACGGTCTCGACGATAATCGTGCCGCCGATCAGGAAGGCGATGATGACGCCGAACAGGTTGAGCGTCGGGAGAACCGCATTGGGCAGGATGGTGCGCCAAAATATTTCGCGCTCGCCGGCACCTTGCGCCCTTGCCGCGGTGACGAAATCCGCGCCCGCCTTCTCGATAAGCGCTGCGCGCAGGCTCTGGATCAGCACCGGCACCATCCAGATGGCGGTCGACAGCGCCGGCAGAAACAGATGATGGAGATGGTCGACGAACGTCTTGCCGTAGCCCGAGACGGGAAACCAGCCCAGCGCAACGCCGAAAAAGCGCGACATCATGATGCCGAGCCAGAACACCGGGATTGCCATTCCGGCAATCCCGACAATGCGGATGATCTGATCGGCGAGGCCACCCGGCTTACGCGCGCTGGCGATGGCGAGCGCGAGCGCCGGCGGCACGGCGAGGCAGATCACGTAACCGGTGAGAAACAGCGTCGGCCAGATGAATTGGCCGATCAGCGCCGTGACCGGCCGCTTGTAGCGCATCGACTGGCCGATATCGCCCGACAGGAGATTGCCGGCATAGGTGACGAACTGCTGCCACAGAGGCTGGTCGAGGCCGAAGCTCTTGCGGATCGCCTCGATGGTTTCGGGATTGGCGCGATCGCCCGCAATGACGCGCGCCGGATCGCCCGGCACCATGTGGACGAGCAGGAAGGTCACCACGCAGATGCCCAAGAGCACGAAGACCAGTTGAAGGATACGCTTGAGAACTATCTGCAATTCGCCACCGTGGCTGTGATCAAACACGACGACACGACGCGACTATCGCGCCGTGCCGTATATCGGAGCGGCTACTCGGTGACCGTCGTTTCTTCCAGGGTCCACTGCATCGCCGGCGTCATCTTGAGGTCCTTGAGACGCTTGGAATAGGCGATCGGGAACGGCGAATAGTAGAGCGGTATCTGAGAAACTTCCTCGGTCGCGATCCGGGAAATCTCCTGGTAGATTTCCGCACGCTTCTTGGGGTCCTGCTCGCGCGAGCCCTGCTCGGTGAGTTCGTTGACCTTCTTGTTGTCGTAGAAAGTGTTGAAGGCGTGCGAGTCGCAGCTGCCGCACAGTGCCCAGCGCACAGCGAGATCCGGGTCGGTCAGTTCGTTCATCCACCAGGTCGGCGTGGCATCGTATTCACCCTTCCCGGTCGACTCCCACCATGCCGGGGTATCCACATTCACCAGCACCGGCTTGAGGCCAATCGCCTGCCACTGCGCCTGCATCAGGAGACCCGTCTGCTGGTTGGTCGAACCGGCGCCGAGGATGATCTTCACTTCCTTGCCGGCCATGCCGGATTCTTCCAGCAGCTTCTTGGCCTTGTCCATATCGGCAACGAGGCCCGGATAGGCGTCGTCGTGAAAATCGAGCGAACCCGGAAGCGGCGTATTGGCCGGCTTGGCATAGCCATTCGTGATGGCCTGGGTCAGCACCTTGTTGTCGAGGGCATAAGCCGCGGCCTGGCGCGCCTTCAGGTTGGAGAACGGCTCGCGGCTGTGGTTGAGAAGCACGATGAAGACGACATTCGACGGCTCCATGCGCATGTCTATGCCATCGGTGCTCTTGAGGTCTTCGACCTGCGCCCAGTTGACGCCACGCATGACGTCGATTTCACCGGCCTTCAGCATGGCAGCGGCCGTCTCTGGTTCCGCCACTTCCAGCAATTCCACCGTCGCGTCCGACTTTGGATAGCCCTTGCGCCAGTAATGCGGGTTGGGTGCCAGTACCAGCTTCTCGCCGGGGCGCCATTCCTTGACCATATAAGGGCCCGAGGTCACCGGGTCAGTCGCGAACGCACCGTCGACGCCACGTTTATCGACATCGGCCTTGGAAACGATGCCGACATTCCACAGCTCGAGATTGGCCAGCATCGGCGCAAGCGCATGCTTCAGTTTGATGACCACCGTCTTGGGATCGGCCGCCGTGATGGATTCGACGGCGGAGAGCGGCGACGGCAGCGCCGATTCCTTGTCACTGCGGACGCGCTCCAGGCTGAAAGCTGCATCAGCCGCCGTGATCGGCGAACCGTCGGAAAACTGCGCGTCACGCAAATGCAGCGTGTAGACGAGGCCGTCTGCCGAGACATCCCACTTTTCCGCCAGACCGCCTTCCAGTTCGCCGGTCTCGAAACTCCGCCTCAGCAAGCGCGAGTAAAGCTGGCCGAAAGGCTCGATATTGCCCGCCGCGCCCGACCGCGACGGGTCGAGCGTCGTTGCTGGATAAACGGAAGCGATGCGGATCACCGATTCGGCGGCGGCCGGCAGCGCAACAAGAGCACTGGAAAGGCTGAATGCCGTAAAGGCGGCAAGTGCGAAGCTTTTGATTTGTCTCATTCTACCGTCTCCCATCGATGGGCATGACACGCACCATCCGGCTGTTCCCCGGTGCAGGTATTGACTGTTTGAACAACAGTATTTTCGTCGATCCGGCACCGTTTAATATGCGATCGCAGATCGCACTATTTGTCAAGCCACCATGAGACGTTGAATGGCATGAAACGGTGAGCTAGATCAGGTCCACGGTGATCGCTTCGGTTGAAGCGAAAATCGCAATAAGAAGCCCGCTGTCGCGAAGCCAGAGAGGGCCGGGTTCTGTGCTGCCGCGGGAGCAGGGGCGCCGGCAGGTTGCCGCCATGGAGCGACCCAGAGTTAACACTTCGGATTGCGACTATTCCAATCAAAATCGCTGACCCGGCAGGAAATTCGGTCAAACTTGCGCCGCGCCGCGTTAAGATTGCTCGGCAACCCTGAGCATGGCGTAGCAATTCTCGCCGCCGGCCGAGACTGGTTCATAGGCCTTTCGCGCCTCCACAAGCCATTCGCGGTGCGAGTCGTACCTGACTTCGACCGCACCAATCGGCTTTAGCGACAGGAATTTCGGGCCCTCGCTTAAGAACCAGCAGGCGCGCCCGACGAGACGCCGACTCCGGTCGCGGAGCCAGGCGTAATCCCACAGCACATCCAACACTTCACGCTTGAGGCTCCCGGCAACATCCGGGTCGGATACGCCCTCGCCCGGCTTGCGAGCCCCGAGCACCGCCCGCAGATCGCCGTAATCCTGGCGAAGCTGCTCCGCCGCGTACGCCAGATCCGCCTCATCCTTGACCATGCCGAACCAGAGACTGGGATCGATTTGGTTCACTAACGGCGACGATTGGAAATCGCCTGAGAACTGCATCGCACCAAAATCCTCGAGATCAATCTCGCGCTGAAGCAGCTCGATAGCCTGGACCTGCCTAGCGAAATCTGGCCCGGTTGCCGATACGGCTCGGTTCGACCCACCGTCCGCGGGGTCGATATAAGCACCGCCATCGTCGAGCACTGGGTCGATCTCGGCGACGAATTCAAGCAGCGGTGCCGCCCGGCTCAGCCTTACGCTTAGCTTCGCCAACAGTTCTTGCATTTGTGTTTCGTGTCTTTGACGTTCCAGGTAGCTCTGCTGAAAAAAGAATATGAACAGCGAAACGGCGATACCCAGAAGGATCACGCCAAGCTGCGAAAATGTATTGCGATAATATTCGAGCTGCTTTTCCTTATGACGCTCGTCACGCTGTGTGTAATGAGCGACCTGGTTATTTATGAAGACCGACACGATCAGCAGCAACGCGCCGAGCAGCCCCAGCATGACGATCAAAATATGGCCGCCGCCGAACATCGAATCCAAGCCCATGCCCAGTTCCCGTTTCCAACCGGTTAGCGTTGCCCACCATGATCACCGCGTCATAGGCTTTATGCCCTTCGACCTTGATCCCACTGAGCTGTTCGACATGCCGAGAATACCACTAAGTTTGTCGTGGCACGCCTTCTTTATCGAACAACTGATACGCATCGCCCACTCTCGAGACGGGCCTGAGAGATTGGGCCTGGAACTATGCGGAGTAGCCGTTTCGAGCTATGCCTCACCTTCCGAATTAGGGCGGTGTTTCGCATGGCTTTCCCGATAGGCGCTCAACAGCGCTTCTTCATCCGTTATTCCGGATTCGAACAATGCAAGAATATCGTTGGCAATTTCCATCCCCTGCTTACTACCGGTTGGATGGCCGAATTCGCGTCGCAGCCTCTTGCAGACATCACGCAAGAACGAGCTCTTTTCATCAATCACTCGCGCATATCGCCGTTGCAAATCGCTCCTCCATCGTAATTGCAACAGCCCCCACCGGTATAACTTGACGGAAAGAGCCAGGAAATGAAACAGTTGGTAGAGCCAACCATAAGCCCCGCCACCTTGCGGCAACGGGGCTTATGGTTGGCTCGAGCGACGTGCTGGCTGGCGCTCAAAGGCGCGATCGATGCGCTCACTGATAGAGTCAATGCGGTTGCCGATGCCCTCGATCGCGCGTAGCAGCTGAGCGGTTTGCTCCTGCATGCCTTGCTTGGTCGCGAACACCTCAGCGGCGTGAACCTTATGCGCGGCCAGATCGGCTTGGGCTTTTTCGCCCTTCTCTCCGGCCTTCTGGATCATGTCGTACATTTTCCAGAACACACCAGACAGCGCGACGAAGATCGCTAGGGCGATTCCTACTTCGACCGTCATCCTACCAGACCTCGCACACCGACCGAGAACGACAAGACGGCAAGCCAAGCGCGGCAATATGCAGTTTTTGCATACTTCATGGTTTCACCCACACAGTTTGGCCAGCTTTTCGTTCTCGGTGAGGATTTGCCGCGCCGTGCCGTCGGTAAGCCGGTCGTCAACAGACGGGCGCACTGCCTTGGCTACGTCGCAATAATTACCGCTTGCCGTCACGCATCCACCTATCAAGGCCGATACGGACATCAGCGTCGCCAAGGCGATCCACTTCATCTTCGACTTTCCGTGCTTTGTTGATTGTTTCCAGCCGCTGTCGCGTCTGTTTGGCCGCCGCATCGGTCTTGCCGCGGCTATAGGCGGCAGCAAGAATTGCCAGGGCGACACCGGCTGCGGCGATCCATCCTGCGAACCGCGACCAGAGCGCAGACCATAGGGTGGCGATCATCACAACGCTTCTCGCATGGCGACAAAGATAACGCCGCATGCATTGGCCTGCTCGCGAGTCTCCCAAAATGCGCGACCGGGCATGCCGATGTTTCGACCGTCTACCGTTGCATAATAGGCGCCATCTTTCGTGTACTCACCGCGAGGCAGCTTCATTACTTCTATCTTGCCAGCCATCACAGCGCGTCCTTGATGCGCTTGATCTCGACACGACCAGACATAACGAGCCACAGGCCGAGCACGCCGACGGCGAGCAGCAAGGCCAATGCCGCGAAGCCCCACGGCCCGCCAGTGAAGGCCGCAAGACCGCCACTGGTGATAAGGCCGGACCCGATCGCCATGAGCGACTTGCTCTCGCCCGCTGGCACATCGTCAGGCTTTGCAGCCTCGGCCACGACGTCCTTGGTCTTGACGTCTCGAGCCGCAACGATGCTATCGAGGAAGTTCTTGTAGTACCCGGCAATCAGCGCCGCCTTGTCCGTGCCGTTGACAATGGCGCGGGCGCCAACCGGGTCTTCCTTGCCGTCGCCGAAGTACCGCTCCAGCTTGGCTCCGGTGAACATGCCCTTCGCCATGCCGTCGAACATGACGCGGATGGCCGTCTTCAGGTCCATTCCAGGCTTCACGCCGAACTTGTCGAAGTTGGTCTTGCCGGTAAGCTGCGGCAGACCGTCGCCGCGATAGATCCAGCCGTCGTCTGGGCCGACATTGCCGAGCCTTCCGCCGTAGACCTTGTTCGCGAGTTTCTGCGGGGTGCGCACATACGGCTGTGCGCTTGCAACGGTCGGAAACCGGCTTGGCCAAGTCTTCCGGATTTGGGCGGCAGACGAGTAAGTCAGATTCTCGCGAACCGGCTGCATCTTGCCGCCCGTCTCGTGGAATGCCGTCGCGAGCATGTAGGCCAAATGCTGGTCGGGCGTGCCGCGCTTGGACGCTTCAGCGAGAATCGCCTCCATTCCAGCCACCTGGCTCGTCGAAAGACGGCCCCCAAAAGGCGCGCGCCTCGCATACGCGAAGAACGTTGTGTTGTTCATGACGATGTCCTGGGAAATAAAAGAGCGCCGTGAGGCGTGATTGTAAGAACGGAGCGGGTTGAGATACGATCGCTTCCAGACAGGGAGCGTTGCCATGAGGCACGAGAGATTCCCTGACACCCACCGGTCTCGCTTCAGGCTGCTGGTCTATATCGCCATGTTCGTGCTGAGCGCCGGTCTGATGGTCTGGGTACTTCTGAACTGGTGATGGCTTCCCGCCAGTAGACCGACGCGTTTTCAGTTTTAGAAGAAAGCCGCCTGGAGGCGGCCCGCAAATGTCAGGAAGTTATGTGCAGGCTGGGTTTATTCGGCTATGACAAAATTGAATTCTTTTCCGCCAACCAAAGGACACGTTCGTGGACCCGAGAGCTTACGAAAAGATTCTTGAAGACAAATTTGCCAAACGGTTCGACAAAGACCGCTGGTATTACTCGATTGAACTAAAACCCGGTTTCTACACGCCAGGCGGTAACTACAAAAACATCGCGCTTACCCGGAAACTCCTGTCGCGGTGCGATATCCAAGGGCTGGACTGTCTTGATGTGGCCTGTGCTGACGGGCTGATACCTACGCTCATGCATCGGCGTGGTGCGCGCCACGTCGTCGGCTGCGACCGCAACGATTTTGGGATGAAGATACGGCAACTTAAGGCTCGCCTCGGCCTTGAGATGGAATACAACCCGCTCGTCACCCAACAGCAGATTGTTGATCTATCGAACAAATCCGAGCGCCTGGGCTTCGACGTGGTGGTGAATTCCGGCCTGCTCTACCATGTCTTCAACACGCTCGGGACGATGTGTCTGTCGCGGTCGCTCGTGCGGACAGATGGCATAATGATAGTCGAGACTGCAGGGTCGTCGCTGAACACATATGCCGAGTTCTTCAATGCGGCAGGACGAATGAGCCCGACAGATCCCACTACGTTCTGGTACGTCACGATCAAAATGATGGAATACTACGGTCGTATGCTTCGCCTTGAGCCAATCGATGCAGTATTTGGCCCCATCACCGAGAACGAGACGAAGTCGCTTCGGTTTGCCATCGCATTCAGGGCAACTGCCGACTATCCGGCGAAGCCTGAAGACAAATGGGTCCAGCGGACTTTCGAAGCGCGCGATTATATGGATCTGATTGATTGGTCCGTTCTAGACCACGCGACAACGAAACCAGTTGGCTACGATGCGCCTGCCGATCTTCCGAGCACAGGAAGGGGCATCGATACAATGGCGCTTCTGAACCAGATCGGTACCTATGATGCACCGCTTGATGAAGTGCGGCTGCCGCTCGGGGTCACGGTGTAGCAATTCGCAGTGCTGTACCTGTTTTCTGGCATCCGCTTCTAGCCCGGCCAGTCGATAGCCGGCAGCTCGGCGAGGAAATCATCGACGGTCGGCTGAGTGCGCTCGCCGTCCGTCACCTTGTCGAGTTCACCGTAGGCATAGACCCAGACAGCGTCGCGCCAGGCGGTGAACGCGATGGCCTCGGTAGACCATTGCGGCACCGTGCAGTCCTTGTAGCCGGCAAGCGCGGTTCCATCATTGTAGTTGCGGGAGCGCGCCGCGCTGTCGATAAGCGCCTGAATGGCGACACGGTAATCCTCAACAGTAGGCAACGGCTCAGGCTCCTGCGGCGGCGGCGAGAAACTGCCATCCGAATAGCTCCAGCCGATCTGGACTTCCGCACCGCATAGGACGCCCTCTTCGAAGCCAAGCGCTGCAATGATGCGATTGACGACAATCCCGTTTTCTACGATTGCCCGAAACATCAGCGGAACTCCCAGATAATGACGAGGCCCGGAGCACCATTGCCGCCCGAATTGGTATTGGCGTCTCCGACGCGCGACGCGCCTCCGCCGCCCGCCCCATAGCCAGAAGCCGCGCCGCCAGCCGAGCCGGCAGCAGAAGAACCGCGGGCCGTCACGGCGTCGCCACCAGAGCCATAGATTGATGCTGCGCCTTGCCCGGAGAGCGCGTTCATCGTGGAGTTGATTGTCGAACCGTGGCTGTAGGATGAGCCTCCAGATTGACCAGGCGCATTGACATCTGCGCCACCGCTCGCCGTTCCACCTGTTCCGCCACTGCGAACCATGGTTACGGCCGATGCCTGTGGCACCACGCCACCACCGCCGCCTCCTCCGGTGAGTGCAGATATGCCCCCCGCCGAACACGAAGAAGACCCTCCCGCACCGCCATTTGTACCGGCTGATCCCCCGGAGCCCGCCGCGCCAACGGTGACATTGGCAATGGTCGTGCTTGCGGCTATGGCATAGAAGCCGCGTGCGTATCCACCAGCGCCACCACCCGCCCCGGCGCTTGCGGTTGTTGCGCCTGTAGGGTTTGCGCCGGCCCCACCTCCACCGCCTCCAAGCACTTCGATCAGGCATGATTTCGATGCCGTAGCGAAAGAATGTGTAGTTGAGGCCGTGATCGCCGTCACGCGATGAAGGTTGCCGGTTGCAAGCAATGTGGCTCGCGCATCGGTATTGTTGGCGTCGTCGAGCAGGGTGCGGGCGTAAGCGGTCAGGGGAAACGTTGCAGCGACTCCCGCGCCGGAGAGCATTACTCCCTTGTCACCACCCGTACCATCGAGGCCGGCGAACGATGACAGGGTTCCGTTGGTCAGCAGCTCCAGCAGTTGCCGCGTCGTTTCCTGCATACGGGCGCTGTCAGGCGTGATGGCGATCTCGTAAGCAGCCGTAGTCTGAGCGCCGCCCGTCCAAGCGTAAGCCAGCGTCAGCGACGTGTTGCTGTTGACGGTCAGAACACGGATGCCAGCGCCCTTATGCGTGCCGAACAGATCGCCAGGCCTGATCGAGTTCAGCCATGCGGTGCCTTGCCCGGTTACTGCCGTGCCAAGCGCCGCAACCGTAGCCGTACCGGTGTTGTAAAAGCTGGGAGTTGGCACTTAGGCCTCCTTCTCGGCGTCGCCCGGAGTAGACAGCCGCTCAATCTCCGCAGCCTGCGCCTCGACGGTCCCGGCCAACTCGAAAGCCTGCTGCGCTAGGAGCAGATTGCGATTGCGATAGAATTCAATGAGCGCCTGCGCCTCGACATAGGCGGCCTGCGGCGCGATCTGCACCTTCTGGGTGTCGGACATGAAAACTCCATGGCTGGAAACCGCCGTGAAAGGGCGGTGACGGACGGCGTTCGAAGGGGTGACTTAGAGCGAGGTCGGAATGCCGAAGATGTAGTATCGGATGCCAAGCGGATCGTCGGATGAATCGTAGATGCCGCTGTTCGGGCTTGTCGGGTTGATCCAAGTAGGCGCGCCGGTTGCCATGTGGAACTTCACCGAACTGTTGGTGATTTGCGCCACAGTGCCCTCCGCTCCTTGCGTCCAGTTCAGACCGGAACTGCCGTAGAAGACGAGCATTCGGGATCTAGGCTCGCGATATTGAAGCCCCGTATTGCTGGAATTCTGCTTCACGATCATCTTCACAAAGGGAGTGAAGCCTGTGTTGGTGAAGCTGATCGTCTTGGCCTTGTTGCCAAAGCGCGTGCTGGTCGCGCTCTCGGTGCAATCGGATGGGGTAATCCACCCCTCCGCGATGATCGGAATGTAGGAAAACCGAGTATCGAGCAGGATATCGCGCAGCTTGGGCGATGAATCGGAAGACCCCGGCACTTTGATCTGCACGTCATTGCCAATCATGCGATACACCTCGGAGCCACCAATCGACGGCACCGTGTCGTCGCTGTCCGCGCAAAGCATATAGCGAACCGTGATAGATTCGCCGCCTGTGTTGTAGACCGTGACTGTCGAGCCCGAGATCGAATATTCCAGCCCGTTTTCGGTGTTTGCAGCGACCTGGCCGGTTGTCGCCGGGGGCCAGATTACCGAACCGCCAGTGAAGTACCAGTTCCAATCCAGATAGGCCGTCGCCGGGATCGGCACAGGCGAGGTAATGGTGGCCGTTCCACCCGCAGCGATAGTAATCTCATCCGCCTTCAGAACCTTGGCGTAAACTCGATCGCTATCGAGGATAAGCTGCCGGCCAGTTGCGGAGCCAACATCAAAGCCCGGCCTGGAGACCTTTGTCGTCGTTGGATTGATTCGAACATTGCACTGACCGACGACGGGCGTCGCCGTCGGGCTGCCAACCGCAACGTTGTCGCAAGGCAACTCCCAAACAGTGTGAACGTATGTTCCACCGCTATCGGCGGCAGGGGCGGTGTTGTAGTAAACCCATCCACCCGGCGTCCATCCGTTCTCCGCTTCTGTTACGCCGCCTCTCGAAACATACCCCGGCGCCGTGACATGCACGCCGCTGTTGCTGCCCGTATCATATGTCGTGTACCTGCTCGCGCCCGCAGAATAGCGACCGTTTGATTGCCGCAATCGTATCTCGATCATGGGATTGAAAGAGTACGGTGGAGCGCCGAAGATGCGGTTTACGCTAAACCAGCCGTTACGATTACCTAAGAAACGGGTGTAATAGAGCGCGTTGGCGGAAGTCGACCCCGCCGGCCCGTATACTGGCGTCGAACCCGACGACTGAAACGCAGAAAACGGAATAGACCACAGCCCCGTGATGTAGCCGATGTCCTGCGTTTCCGAGTTGAACAGGAACTTGCCAAAGTCAGTGTTCGGCGTGGTGTTCGGATTGTCGGCATTGTCCTTCATGACCTTGACTGCGCCACCGCCGCCAGAGGTCTTTCGTCCAGCGAAAAAGCGCGCCATCAGGTGAATATCTCGATCGAGGCATTCGACCCGCTGCCCTTCAGGACAAGCTTGCCGTTCGCCGAAGAGAGTTGGTTGAAGATGACCGTGCCGATGCGCGCGTTTTCCATGTAGGCAGTGCTGCCCTGGAAGACGAAAGGCTGCGCATTGTTGGTGCCGTCGGTGATTATGAATTGGTCGGCAACGAATGCCACACGCGTCGGCGAGCTGGTCGAGGTGGGCACGTCAATGAACATCGACGCAGACCGGTATGTGCCGGCGCCTCCCGTACGAGCCTCGATGCCGTAGCGAGCCGCGTAGCCAGAAGGACCGGCCGACGCCGACATGCGGACATTGACCGCAGCGGAATCACCTCCCATCGCCACGAAAAGCGCTGTGATGGAATCGGCCTGCGCAGCGACCTGCCCGCCGACGCCGGAAACCTGAGCGCTCAAAAGGCTGACGGCAGACGCCGAAGCCAGTGTCGGCACAGTTGCCTCAATGGTGGTGAGGCGTTGTCCGATAGCCGACATTGGCCCGGTGGCGACAGTTATCGCATCGAGGTAGGCCGCTGTGACCTTGCCAAACGCCGTCTCGGTCGTTGAGACAAGCTCGGTTCGGAGTTGTTGCTTGTCGCGATAGTTGGCCGCGTCTTGATCTACGGTCCGGAGCGCGAATTGCTGCGCCTCCCAGATCAGTTCACGAGAGCCTTCACGCAACCACTCCGTGGCGCCGCCGACGAACTCCTCGATGTCCTCGATCATGCCAGGCAGGTAGACGTCCTGGTCGCCGAGCAGAATGTTCAGCGTCGTGACGGCCAGCCAGCCAGACCAAAGGGTTTCTCGGTCTGAACGAGGCACATACCGGCCACGCACCTGATAGGCGGTAAGCGGGAGCAGTGATTGTGAAATCAGGATTGATGCAGCAGCTACGTTATCAGTTCGGCCGCGATAGATCACGGTTCCACTAGTTGCTAGGCGGACTTCGAACGCTACCGCGTCGACATCTACCTGATCTCCGTCCCATGCCAACAGAATTGCTGGACGACGCCCAGACCCGCTATTGTCCGGAATAGTCGATGCCGTTGCGGACCAATCAACGATTGGTTGCGGGCTAGGCCGATTAGGACCAAGCGGCCCGAAAACAGGGGGCTTATAGTCTGTCGACGGGTTCCAATCGTAATCGCTAGGATCAACCTCGGTGAGGTCAATCATCACGTCTAGATTTGCGCGATCCGCAACGCCGTCGACGCGGAACAGCTTGGCTTCGTAGCCATTGCGGTTGGAAGTCCAAGAGACAATGTCACCCGGCTCAAGAATCCATGCAGCGGGCGAAAGCACCAACGTATGCCGGCGGGCACGCCTGCCCTCAGCCAGCGCAGATTTCATCAATCGCTGGACCTGTGTCGAGCGATAGACCATGTCCAACTGGACGTCGGCCATCAGGCGGCGATTGCCGTCCTCAGCCTCAAACGTCGTGTTGAAGAGAGCCGGAGCGACCTTCGTATTCCATGCCTCTGCAGGCTCTGGATACGACGCATTGATACCGTTGATTGTATCGGCCAGACCAAAGAACGGCGTGAAGCTCTGCTCTTCCGTTGACAGGATGTCGTCGTCCGAAAAGGCAAAGACCGGAGCGTCTGGCTCGCCGACGTAAATCTTGTAGATGCCGCCGCTTTCCGAAAGTCTGCCTTGGCAGCCCGTCAGAATGGCGTCGACAGCATCGGCGATCTGGGCTCCGACATGGATTTCGCCGCCAGTCAGATACTGCTTTTCTGTGCCCGACGTTGTTAAAACAAGCGCTCGACACTTGTTTATCTGGGCTATCCAGTCTGCGTTGGGGAGTCGGACGCCAGGCAAGTTCTGCAGGCCATACAGCCATGCCCCGCCATAGGTGATGCCGCGAAGCAGGTTGTAAATTTGAACCGCAGGAAGATCATCACCATCACCGCCCCACGTTGCGGGATCGGACCAGCGATGCGAGCCAGAACCGCCTTCCGTGGAGTCCTTGGTGATGTCGTAAAGCCGTGCTCCCTGAAGTTCGAACTTGAACTGCGGGAAGCCAGTAAAGAGGTCTTCTTTAACCTGCGCCGTGATGATGGCATAAGCCACACCCCGGCCAACTCGGGTATTCGAGTAAGGGCGATCTGCGCTTGAAACTTGGCCAACCAGATACGAGTCGGCGACCGTTTGAGTGCCGTCACAGAATTTGATCCAGAGGTTATTGTCTCCACCCTCCTTCTCGTATTCCGGAATGGCCCAACCCGAAGGCCCGATAGGCGGGGTGTTGAAATCGGGAAGCGTTACTAGCTCGCCGTTCACCCAAAGATTGGCGATGCCGGCTATCGGAATATCGGAAAGCGCAATAACCTGCGTGAAATAGGCGTTCGGCGTTTTGCCAGCAGATCCATGTGTGTTGGCATAGACCAATGAGCCGGCCGTAACGGTGCGACCGAAGATGAACGAACGCGGCACGTCGCCGCCCGCCTGAAGCGTGCCCTGCACACTGAATTGCGGTTCGTCGGGTTGACCGGCGATTGCTTTGGCGAGGAGATTTAGACCAATGCCGACGGCTGTCTTGAGGAGGAAAGTTCCGATCGCACCAAGGCCGCCGATAAAGCTGGAAATGGACGCAATCGCACCGCCAATGGCGGACGCGAGTCCGGTAAAAAAGGCCATCGATGTATCCTGAAATGTGCGCTAGGGGCGGCTGTCAGCGGGCGGCGAGCGGCTTCATGAAATGGCGCTCAGCCGCCGCGTATCCGCAGCGCTCGTAAAGATTGGTCGTGACCGGTTCGGAGCCAAGGCCAACAAGGTTGGCAAACGCACAACCTTGCGCGCGCGCCCAATCTTCGTAGGCGCCAATCATGCGCAATGCGGCACGCCCGCGGTGGGCTGGTTCGATCCACCACATGATTTCGGTAGCGACCTTGAACGGGCCGAAAGGATGCGCTCCAGCCTGCGCCGCCAATACGCCTTGGGCAGTGCAGTCGACGTCATAGATGATGCAAACACGGTCGACATCTGTCAGGCAGGTGTCAAACACGAGAGAGGCATGCGCGGCTTGGAATGCGAATGGCATTCCTGCCGCAGCGTGAAACGACCGCGCCATCATTAGCGCACGCATCTTGTCCCCAGCCACGGCGTGCCGGATCAATTCGGCACGCCGGACAGGACAACGCCCGTCATCTTGCGTGTCGGTGCGCTGGCAGAAATCTTGCCCTTCTGGCGACCCCAGAAATGCTCTTGCTCCCCGACAACCGTTACATCGGCGAAGAAGTCGTCCGTCGCACCACGAAGCTTTTGGCTATCGTTAGAACGTGTATCCGGATTGCCGCGCGTCATTTCCTGAGTGTGTGAAGCACACGTCAAGACGATCGAGCCTACGTCGTTTTCTTTAGGAGTGGTGATTTCCACCGTGTCGACAAAGCCGACGAACCGGCAAAAGGCTGGTGCCACTATCTGGCGTGTTTCGAGGCTCAATAGGCCGCGATAAATTTCCACGCCGGCCTGCTTCAGGTCGTAGCCGCGAACGATGTTCTCAACAGCAGGATCCAGTTGCGACATTTGGATAGTCACGTTCTGGATCGTCAGATTGGAGACTAGCGGAATATCGCTGATCTGAATCAGCGTTCCGGAACCTTCGAAGTTCCGAGTCACCGAAAGGCCTGTGTTTGGATTCAAGACAGGCGCCGAAACGTCGCCAACGTCAGACCAGAAACCGTACGGAAACGTCGCGCCGGTATCTCTGTCACGTGCCGTAATCCAGAGGAAGTCGCGGGCAACCAAGGCGCGCGCCTGCAATGCCGCCAGATTGGCAGCCGAAATGTTGCGCATGTTGTCTCGCTGGGAGTGGGGAAATAGATGGCCGATTCCGCCAACGTCTCGGCGGCGATACCTGTTAGTTCAGGTCAGCAGATGCGCATCGTTGAGAGGCAGCTCGGTTGTTTGGTGCTAACGGCTCTCGACTGCCTGGAACGTTATCGTTCCGCGCCCCGTCTGAAGTTCTGCGGTGGTCGACAGGGAGCCGGGCACCTGCGTCATGAGGCAGGAAGGCTTTACAACCGTCACAGCGTCGTTCACCGCCGAAAGGGGCCACAGGTGCGGCCTCACCTCAAACGTGCCTGTAACCCCGCTCCCATTGGCCGTTGCGGCCTCTAGAACTTGATGCAGGTTGGATGTTCCAATCTGAATGTAATCGCCGATGCGATCTGTGTATCCGACGGGAAGGCCCTTCAGAGAAATAGTCTTTCGGTTGGCCGCAATACTGTTGACTTGAGCGCCGCTGACTGTGCCCATGCCGACGCCGTTGGGATAGGCGATCGGATAGCAGCGGCTAGTCGGCCAAGCGCGGAACTCTTGGGTTCCACCCTCAAGCGCCTTCATCCTGGCCCGCCACTCGTCAAGCTCGTTCGGCTGCATCGACCGTGACTGGAATGTAGCCGTCCACAGCGGGGAGCCGAGATCCTTTACGATCGTTCGACCGCCCGCCGTTCGGCTTTGCTCTTGTCTATACAAGACGTCGAATTCCGTGGCCCAGCCAGGGAACAAGTCTAGGAAGTTGTATGGGTAGGTGATGGCCATTACAGGTTCCGCGTCTTCTGGGCTCGCCGAACGGTGTTGACCACTCGCGCCTCAAATTCTTGCTGCTGCTTGGCAACCACCCGCTCAAGCCGATCGACGGCCGCAACATCTGCTCCGCGCGCGTCGATGACGGGTGCGAATGTCATGCTTGGGCCGTTGTTCTGATTGGCAGGCGCATGAATGCGCGGCATGCTTGGAGCGCCTACAAGGCCGCCGTTGGCGTAGCCGGCCAACATTCTTTCGATGCCAGAAACACCAACCTTGTCGACGGTGCTTTTTGGAACCACATACTCGCCCTTGTGGACGATACCGGCTGGCTGATACCTTCCGCCGGAGCCGGTGTAACCGCCCGATGCGAAGCCAAACAGCTTACCAACAAAGCCGAAGCCTTTTTCGCTACCGCCGCCAAACGCGGTATCAAACGCTATGTCGAGAAGTTTGTTTCCGATTTTCGAGAGCGCATCGGCGAAGATGTCGGCCGCCTTCTTGCCTTCGATAAAACCGTCAACGATGCCTCGCGTCAGATCCTTTTGAAAATCGCGCATGTCTTCAGCGCGCTCTCGGATCTTGTCTTGGCTCTCCCCCAGCTTGGCAGCCTCAACGGTGGCAAGGGCGTACTGGTTGGCCAGTGCCGCAATCTCTGCCCGCAACTGGGGCGTAACCTTCTTGCCAGCTTCCTTGGCCGCGTTCAGTAGTTCTTGTTCGGCGCGTGCCTTCTCGACCGCATAACCATAGTCATCAATCAACGGATTGAGTTGGCGCTGTGCCTCTGTCTCAGCAATTGTCGCCGCGGTGCTGTCCGTTATACGCTCGGCCAGACGCTCATACTCGTCGGCTCGTTCTTTAGCGCCCTTACCACCTTTGCCTTTGCCGCCCTTTTTGGGCGCCGCGTCAAAGTCCGCCATTGAGACGGGCGTGACGCCTCCGCTTGCGGCAGGAAGGCGCCCGGTCTTTGATGCGCTATCAATCGAGCGCTCAATAACAGACCCGTAAACTCTATTTACGTACGCGTCGACGGCAGCTTTCGAAGTATCCGAAACAGCACCAGAGCCGCCGCCGAAGCGATCGTTCATCGTGCGGTTCGATTGCATGCCGATTGCCTGACCGACACTCGTCCCAGCAGCCCACTCGCCAATCTTGTCTGCGCCAACTTGCCTGCCAGCGGCCGAAGCCAAGTTGTTTAGTGCATTGGAAAAACCATTCAGGAACTCAGCTCCAGACTGGAGCCAGCCAATAAGCTTTCGAACCTCTTCGCCAAATGACTCGAAGTTAATGCTGTTGATGTGGTCAGCCATCTTTTGGAAGGCGTCGGCCAAATCAGTTGCGGCCAAACTCCCCTTCGCAAATTCCCGCATTCCGTCAATCATCGCCGTTTTGACGTTTTCCAACGCATGCGAAGTTGTCAGAACGGAATTGGCAACCTTATCCTGAAGGATAGATGCACCAGCTTCAAATGCACGGAAGAAAACCTCGGACGTTATTTGCCCATCTTTAACGAGCCGTGTTAGTGCCGAGACTGAGCCACCCGTCTCCTTCAGACCGGCCGCAACTGCCTGCAGTAATGGCTGAGCCCCATCGATGAGGGAATTGTATTCTTCGGCCTGAACAACGCCGTTGCCCAGAGCCTGGCTGAGCTGAAGCAGCGCGCCAGAAGCCTCCTGCGCCGACTTGCCACTAACGCGCAGTGAAAGCGCGACGTTGTCGGTAAACTTAAGCAGTTCGTCTTGAGATACGCCAAGATCCTTGGCCGACATGGACGCCCGGCTGTAGAGCGTAACCAGGTCCTCAATCGGCGCCGCGTTTGCAACTGCGCTATCACGCAGCCGAGCGTATACTTTCTCCAGTTCAGCGCCAGAAAGCCCGGCGACCTTCAGGGCATTATCAATACGGGTTGCCGAATCCAGAAGAGACTGTATTCCTCGAACGCCACCTGCAACCGCGAAAGCCTTGGTGAGTCCAGCGCCCACAGAAGTAAACTGGCTCGAAATATTGCGGTTCATCTGCTGAAAGCGGCGCTCAATACCGCGCGCGCCTCTATTAGCATCGCGCTGAGCTTTGTTCATTGCATTCTGAAACTGCTTGAAATCCGCCGATAGTTGCACTACCAGTCGCTCGATGTCAGTTGCCATCTAGGTCTCGCTTGGGGGGAGCTATGAGGAAGTTTTTACTGCTGACTTTGGCTGGGATGCTTGTCGGCGGGTATTTCCTGAAGGGTCCGGAGGAGGCTGAGAGCGCTTCCGTCAGCCGGCTTGCCGCGCCCGCCGTTCAGGATGCATACCGCCTTGTCCACGCTATCGGGAACGACGAGAAGGTCGTCGCCGAAGGACTGAACAAGAGCGACTGTGATGCGCAAAAAAGCGAACGAAAGAAGATCGTAAGCGCCTTGGGTGTCGGCGGTTCAGTAACATGCCTACCGGAAAGCTTATTCTCGAACTAACCTTTGCTCTGCATCCATTCCCAGAGCTCGTCGGCCTCCTTGCTTCCAAGCTTGCCGTCGTCTGGTGAATTCGCCTTAACGTACCCTTCGAGAGCAGCCATAAACTGCCACACGCTCATCTCGTTGATTTGCTGTGGTGAAAAACCCATGGCTGCGCCGTTGCCGTAAATAGCCGCTATTCGGAGCTTTCCGTTGGGGAGGTCGTCGAGTCGCTCTCCGCCTCCCCCTCGGCTTCCCCCAATTTTTCCTCCGGCGCGCCAATAAGCCCTGCGGCCAACACCGCCTGTGCAATCGGAACATTCTCCATCGGAGGACGGGCTTCGACGTAGGTGCGAACTATCTTCAAGGCCTCAGCCGGCGCCAGTCCCCCGCCTATCAGTCCAAGGCGAATGACGTTAGACACGTCTTCCACGCGCCACTGTCCGGAATGCAGTCGATTGAGCACGACATACGGTCCGGCGTCGGTCTTTTCCTGGAGCTCTCCAAGTTGGCCCCATCCAAGGCGGAAGGCATACGTGCCATCCGCCCAGTCTAGTTCAATGCGTGCGTCGCGACTCATTACGGGGTTGCCGTCCAGAGTTTCGTCACCTGCCCATCCGACTGCATGGAGACGGAAAGCTGTACGCGACCGCCCTGCTCTGCCGACGGGTTGAAGCTGTCGATGTGGAACGGACCGGTAAACGACAGGACGCCCGTCGCGAACTCAATCTCGACCTTGGCATTGACAGGATCGGTACTGTACGCCGCGTCCGTCCAATCCTGAATGGACTCCGCTGCTGCAAGACCTTCGCCAGTAATGGAGGCCGAAAGGCTTTCCGTATCGCGAGCGATCCAGAACGGAGCGTCGGGGTCGTCGCAATCCGGAATGGTGATTTCGGTGAGGTTCTTAGAAAGCGTGAACGCTTTCGAGGTGAAACCGCAGGGTGCGGTGAACACTTCAGGTTCGGCTCCGTTCCCTAGCAAAATGCGGAATTTACCGAATTTGGAAGTAGTCGGCTGCGCCATAAAAGCGACCTTTCGGATATGAAAAAGGCCGCTCTTGGCGGCCGATGTGGTGGGGATTTGGTGCTGAGAGTGCTACGGCTGCTCGATGATCGCAGTGAAGCGAACCGAGGCCTGTTTCAGCGTTCCGTTGGCGATGTAGTCGGTGCGCCAATGTTCGAACGAAGCTAAGGCGTTCTGCGCCAGCGTGATGTCGTAGCCGCGGAATGCCTTGCGGATGGCGTCAGCAATGTTACGCACTTGCGGGTGGCCAGGCTCGATCGACCATGCGTCGATCTGGATCATCACCTCGCCGCCATCGATACAATCGGCATCTTCCGACTGAAAATTGGACGGGCCGATGCTGATGTATGGATAAGTCGTGGCCTGCACATTGCCATTTTGGTCAAGCGGCGGCTGGTCGTATGATTTCGATCCGACCAGCGCCGTAACAGTAGCAAAAGACCGAAGACGCTGAATTATAACGCCCTGCAACTCAAGTACCGGGTCCATCTAGCTGCCTCCCGCCGCTACCGCCTTCGCAGATTTTGTAATGGCGCGAGTGATGCGCGATTTGGTGCGGCGCCGGAGCGCGCGATAGCTGACGAAGAAAAATGGCTGCGCCGAAGTTCCCGGATGTTGCGTGCCAGCATAAAGGCCGCCGTTCTCGTGCGCCTTGGTGGCGAACTCGACCAGATGCGCGTAGCGCACCCTCGAATTGCCGGCGTAAATCGTTAGTGTAAGCTTGCCGCTTGCCGACTTTACCGAAGCAATGCGCTGGCTGTATTTTGGCGCGTCGCCCCAGGTCCAGCCGATGCTATCGCGAAGCTCACCGCTATCGACGGCAACCAGCGACTTCATCATCGCGACGATTTCGTTGGCGCCCTGCTCCATCGCTGTTTTGATTGCCACTTCAGCCGCGGCCGGCAACTTCTTGAGCTTGCGGTTCAGCCGACTAAGGCCGAGGACCGTCACGATGGCTCACCTTGGACCACAAGGAGTTCCAAGTACTGGTTCCGCTCATCCGGATTCACGATCGCCTTGATATTGTACGTCACGCCGGTTCTCGCATTTACCGCCCTCCACGCAGGCGTTATTTGCCGCGTGCGGGTGGAACTGCGAACGGTCAAGAGAAACGGCTGTACGCCGGTTAGGCGGGCCGCAATGACTGGCTCGCTGCCAAGCCTAGGTGCGAGGCGGGCCGGTTCGATGAACTGGTCCGCGAATGGACCCGTGACATCGTTTCCATACCCATCCGGCACAACGCCGCGAACCTGAAAGGTAATGCGCTCCGACAGTGAGCCGGCGCCACTACGTTTTATCATCGGCGTCCTCCGGCTTCTCGCCCTTACGTGGTGTCTTCAACCGCACGGCCTTGCCCGCAGCAACGGCGGCATCCCCCGCCGCGCGCGTGACATTGCCAGTCCAGCCGGCCTTATAGGCGATCGTGCTTCCGGGAAGGCGAAAGTCGTGGTCGGCCGTAAAGCGGAGCCAGGGCATTAGGTGTAAAACCTGTAGTTCGAGAGAAGGCTATCGAAAGCCGACCAGTCAGCATCATCGACACTGCCGCGGTTCTCGTAGAGATCCTCGATGCGTAAAAGCATTGCGTGTTTCACGGCGGGTGGGCAATTGGTGAATCCAGCAACGGCCGTAAGGGTAATGAGCGAACCGGGCTGTGTAGCCGGCCAAGACTGGCCGTACTTCAGAACGAGGCCGTCGCCACGTAACTCGAAAACCGTGTCTGGCAACGCCGTCACAACACCGGCCGTATCGACATACTCGATGTCAGCGTCGGTCACTGGTGTGACCGGCAAGCGCGCCATGTCGGCCCAGCATGTCGCCTTAGCCTCGATAACCTGAGACGCAAAACGCGCGCCGCAGTATTTCTCGACGTGGTCGCGTGCAGCGGCAATGATGCCACCAATCAGCACATCGTCGTCGTCATGGAAGAGGTTAAGATGCCGCTTCGCCTCGGCCAGCGATATCGGCTCCGCCGACGGCGCTGTCGTCACCTTCGGTGGATACCACATCGGGTTTGCCCTTCTTTCGCTTTTCGATGACGGGCGTCGAAACAGCGCGCTCGATCGTTACGTCGGCGGCAAGGATCGCGTACCCGGCTTGGATTAACCGGATTGCCTCATCCTGCGGAAAGTCGCGCTCGTCGCCGGGCGCGAGCGAATATTCATTGCCAGATAGGCCGATCAACATCTTGATTTTCATGGTCTCTCCTTGGAAGGAGGCGGGCCGAAGCCCGCCATCCAAGATTAGGCAGCAGCCATTACGAGGTGCTTGACCGCAGCGGTATCGCCGAGCTCACCGTCGAATCGGATCAAGCCAGCGATGCCGAGATCCGGCCAGAAGCGCTCGCGAAGGACGCCGATGACCGGCGAGCCGACCTTGCGGACGAAATACTTCGAAAAGTCACCGAAGATCACCGGCTTCGCAGACGCGGCGATGAGCGGAACGTCGTCGTTGATCTCGTAGCGGAAACCAAGCAGCGTGCCAGGCTCGCCCTTCTGGATGTCGCCGGCCGACCAGATGTAGCGGCCTTCAGCGTCCTTCAGCTTGCGGATGGCAGCGAGCGTTAGGTCAGCGAACTGCCAACGGGTCTTCGGCGAACGACGGTAAGCCGCGTTGACCGAGTGCAGCAGGTCGATGAGCTCATCCGTGGTCAGTGCTGCGGATGCGGCTGCGGTCTTGCCGAGCGAGGACGCGGTCACGACACCATTCGGGTCGCCAGTGCCATCACCGATCGTCAACTCGCGGTTCGCGATACGGCCAAGACGTTCGCCGAGCAGGCTGCCGAGAAGCGACTCCATATTGAAGATCGAGTCAGCGGCCAGTTCCATCGAGAACTTCACGAACTCGGTGTCGTAGACGTAGGCGGCCAGTTCCTTGTTACCGAAGACAGCGTCCTGCGAACCATCATCCGCAATCGCAGCGCCTTCAGTATGCTTGGCGCCGGTCTTGGACGTGTCGTCGATGGTCGGTATGTTGATGACATTACCGCCCGAGGTCGTAATGACCGTGGCAATGTCTTCATTGTACATCGGACCCCAGTCCTTCATCGAACGGATGATGAAGTCTGCGAGTTCGACTGGCACGGTATAGCCGCCGGCAGAGGCGGTTCCGGTGTTCTGGGCGCGGAATTCCTTGGCAGACTGCACGCCGGCCTTCAGAATCGTACGCTCTTCAGCGTCGAGTTCGTCCAACGAAGCGCCACCAGCGAGGAACTTGTAGAATACCTCGCGGTACTCCTTCTTTTCGCCTTCGTCCTGGCCGCGCTGCTCTGAATCTCCGGAGTTCGGGCGCTGTCGCTTGCGCTCTTCTTCAGCCGCAGCGTTAATGCGGGCTTCAGCCGCAGCCATCCGCTGCTCACGCTCAATGGTATTCTCGACCTTGTCGAAGTCAGCCATGATTGCGTCGTGACGTGCATCAAGTTCAGCGGCACGGGCTTCGTCGGTATTCTTTTTGATTTCCGCAAGCGCTTCACGAGCCTGAGCGACGAGAGTGCCGCGCTTTTCATTCAACTCTTTAAGATTCATGGGTCTTCCTTTCGGGAACAAAAAAGGCCCGCCGAAGCGAGCCACATGTGATGAAATGGCAGGACTGTTCGTCCGTGCCCTCCGGCTAGGCCGGGTGACTACGAAGCGTCCTGCCGGATGCCCCGAATTCTCTGTTCTTGCTGCGCCGCCCGCTCGGCTATGCGCCGTCGTGCGGCCGCAGCATTCTCTTCCTTGCGCTTAGCTTCATCGCGGACGGCATCGAGTTCTGCACGAGCAGACTCTAGGGAACGCGCGGCCAGCGAAGTGTCAGGATAGGCAGGGTTGGCTGTAGCGGTCACTTCGTACAGTTCGGCCTCGATGACCGTCCTATGCGGAATGTCGCCAGTGTCGTCCCACTCCTGCTTAGTGGCGCGGAAAGCAAAACTCATTCCGGCGACATCTCCGCGAGCAACGAGCGTCCACAGGTCGTTACCATCCGACGTCTCGGGAACATCAATCTCAACTCTGAGGCCGTGATTGTCTTCCGACAGACGCAACGTTTTAGATCTCGTACGGCCGAGCACGCGACCCATATCATGGTCGTAAAGCGCCAGAATGTCGCCGCCGATAGCCTTGCTAAATGCGCCTGGTGCAATGCGCTCAACGAAATAGTCACCAATGGTGGTGTCGCTATTCCAAACGGCTGCGTATCCGATCAGTGTGCGCTTACCGTCAGCGTCGCGCGTCTCGACGCCGAGGCTTCCACCGCGTTTTTCTATGTCGCTCATGCGGCCTCTGCCTCGTCGTCTGGTTCAATGTTGTCATTCGCCGGCACGGTAGTTGTCGACGCCGGTTGTTTGCCTAACGGAACAGTGGCGCCTTGAATCAGCAGATCGTTCCCGCTCCTATGGGCTGGCCTGTTTTCAAGCGCCCTCGCCTCATTGGGCGTGATGATCGCGGTTTGGATACCGCGCGCTAGGCCATCCATTCGGGTCTTAAAGTCACCGCGCAACAGGCCATCCAGATTGTGTTCGACGTAGCGGCTGTTGTTTCCACGGCCGAACAGTTTCAAATTCAACTCGCCTTCAAGCGCCTCAGCCCATTGGCCGATCAGATGCTTCACTAGGTGTAAGTCCTGCTGCTCTGCATTCGTAAAGGTCGCCCTCGAGAGGTCTTGCAGGAATATCGGCGGTAGCTGATAACCGCGCGCAATCTCTTCAACTTGGAACCGGCGCGCCTCAATCATCTGGCCCTTCGCAGGGTCCAGACCGACAGCGTTTAGTTTGTATCCAGCCGGAATCGGGAAGATCGGTTCGTTGGCATTCTTTGCACCGTCAACAGCACGTTTGATGTCCGCCTGTGCACGCTTAACCGCGTCCGCCCCTGCAGGGAGCGGGCCTTCAAGAGCAAGAGGCGGAACACCGCCACCGGCAAAGAAGTTCGACCCATAATCGTTCATCGCCAGAGCAAGTTGGATCGCTTTCGCCGACATGGCGATCGGGCCGTAGTGTTTCAGTCCGTCCGCTTTCAGCATAAATGGGACGTCGATAACGTCTGCCGCAGGATATTCCTTGTTCTCGAACTGGTAGACGACTTTGCCGCCGTGTCGCTTCACGACAGTCTTTGTCGGGTCCATGGGCCACAAGGCTTCGATGCCTTGGGGAGTGCGCTCAATCCAAGCCAAGCCACGGCCGCCGGTAAAGACCTGCTGCCAGAAATATTGCCGGAACTTAAAACTGTCCTGGCCATCGTTTGGCGCATCGTGGACAACGGATTCGAGCTTACCGCTAATCTTCTGCGGTCCGTCTTTTGTCGTGCGGTACGCGTGGAGCGGGAGTGCTGCCAGCGTGCGCGACAGGAATGCGACGGCCGCCCAGACCGCAGGCACTGTCAACGCCCGATCGATTGTGACGTTAGGTAGATTTGCCGACTGTACGCCGAAGAATGCCAAGAAATTCTCGGCGCTCACGGGTACGGTCGGATTTTCGATAGTATTCCGCGATTCCGTAGCGTCAGCCACGAACTCTGACCGCTCTTGGCGGCTAAATGGCCACATTGAGGGCCTCCAATTTATGCTGCCAATGAGAATTCGGGATCATCCCAAGGGGATGTTGCCTGTACAGCGTCGAATTCATATTCCGCTGCGCCTGTCGCCATTGCGATCGTGACCATTCCATCAATTCGACCACGGGATCGCTTCTTGTCGAAAGCTCTGTTGCCCTGGCCATCCGCATCCAAGAATGCATTGCCAGCGCACATATAACTGACCGGCGACGCGTCGATGGTGATTGTCTTCGCTAGAACGCGATCTTCAAGCTTCTCGACTGATCTAGGCATGCAGAGCGCCCGATCTTCGAACACGATGCGCTTACCCTGTCCGTGGGCTACAAGCTTCAAGCCAGTACCTTCCGGCTTGTCGGTGCCTTCGAATTTCCACACCGGGAAACCGATCTGTTCGCATGCAGCAATGAAATCAGCCATGCCCGCACTGTCGAAAGCAAGGAACTCAACCTCGTGCTCTGAACATAGCTTTTTCACCTGTTCAGCAACGAAGGTCTTGTCGATTACGGCGCCAGATACGGCAGTGAAGTCCACCAATGGATCAGCCGCCCACTCGACATATTTGGCGTTGTCGGCGAGTGCGCGTTCCTTCAACCCGCTCTGCGTGGTCCAGTAGTACGTCTTGGCGTAAAGGTGTCCAGCTTCATCCCGCCAGATGGCCGTTAACGCTGTAAGGTCGTTTTTGTCTGATAAGTCCAGCGAGAGCCAGCAACGCCGGCCCTTCATTTTAATGACGTCCACTTTGCCCTGAACGGCAGACCAAGCTTCTTCCGCAATCCAGAAATCAGCGGCGCCGATTGGAATTCCGAAGTATAGGCGCTTCACCGAAAATGCGGTTGATAGCAGCACGCGCGCTGTATTGACCTCGCCACGGATGTTCTCGATCGGAAATGTCACGCCAAGGGCTGGCAGGGATTTCTGCCAGACCTGCTCATTGTCGAAGACGGTTTCACGGTCCGCCTTGTCGACCCGCGCGATGAATGCAAATGCCTCATCGTCGTCGATCTCGCCGAGCACGACCTTCTGATAGAATTCCGAATACTCCGTCCCGACAATCTGCGTTGATGCAGGAGTGTTGGTGCCGAGCAGCATCAAAGCATCACCAGGCATCTTCGCAATGGCGCGCTTCCACGTCTCGATCGATGAGTTGTCGCGGAACTCGTGGATCTCGTCGGCTGCAACCATAATGGGACGCGGACCGCTGATCGCCTGTCCGTTGGCCAGGGACTGGAACTTGCTCCCGACTTCCGGGAATTCAATTTTCCACGCGTTGTCGCCTTCACCACGGATGATCACGTCGCCACGAGAGACTAGGGTATCTTCAGCATCTTCCTCGCCGCCAGGGATTGGAGCCCGGCACATCGCAACGGCGTCCTTAAATAGGACGTTCGCTGTCGCACGATCCTGACCGATGGAGTAAACCTCGGCGCGTTTTACGCCGTAGAAGCCACCCATGTATAGGCCGGTGGCGGCCATCCATGGCGACTTAGCCTGTCCCTTGCCGGTCTCAACCCAGGCAGACCGGAAACGCATTCGCCCGCTGTCTTTGCGCCAGCCGAACAAGCTGCCCGTGCAGAAAAACTGCCATGGCAGCAAGTTGAACGGCTTGCCTTCCGCAGTACCGGCCGTGATGGAGAGAACTGCCGGTGGGAAGCCGATTGCGCGAGCTGCGAATTCGGGGCGCCAATGAAGTCCCCTCGCCTGACCGTCTTTTAAATCCCGAAGATGACGTTCCGCGGCAGCGATGTGATGGTCGCCGGCAATGATCTTTCCCGCGACAACGCTAGTCGCGTAATCCGTAACTGGGTCAGTCTGCTGCCTTGAGGTAGGCGTCCGCCGCGCGGGTTTTGGTTTTGCCACGCTGCACCTTAGTTGTCTTTCCGCGGCTTACTGGGTCCAGCCCAAGCTTGGATTCGAGCACAACGATCCGCGCGTCGGCCTGCTGCATCGCCGACCAATAGGGGTTCCATTGCCCGACTTTGGCGCGTTTGTTCGAGAGTATAGCGCCGTGTTCTGCCACATGCCGCGCCGCCTTCCGGTATTGAACTCGAAATTCCACGAGCCGGATAACTGTATGAGCGTTCGCATCTGCAAGAGTTCCGGCCGCTTGAAGGTCAGCCATGACAGCGCGCCATTGATCCTCGGCCTCGGCAACGTCAGTGCTTTCCGGGAAGATCGCGGTCCAGTCCGGGGCGGTGATTTGCTCGTTTGACATGATCATCCCCCCATCTCAATTTTCATCGCAGTGCGAACGCAGGGGGGCCACGGGTGCGCGATCTGGCCGTCCTAGACCCTCGAGCCACCCCTCCCGTTCGGTCATGCGTTATGCTTGCGAACGCTAGGGCTCTGCGAGCTATCCATCTTTTCGCCCTCGCCCAAAGCGTTGTCGATTATCGCTCCGATAGCAGCCAGTGCGAGGTCACGATAATGGAGCCTGCTGCGTTCCCAGAGTTGACTACCATTCTCTGACCCGTCGAGTATTCGAGGGTTGTCCTTTCGAGCTATTGCTCGTGCTGCGCGTTCAACCGTCTCGTCCATGACTATCTCCCGTGGTGGAGGACGCTATCATGATCGGCTCCACGGATGCAGCGGGTCAATAGGACGCCCATCGATGTCCGCCCCGATCGCATAGCCTCGCGCCTCTTCCTTCTGGACCAACGCGTCATGGTGTGGAGCGCATAGGCTTTCGTGGTTATCGGGATCGATAAAAAGCGACCAGTCGCCTTTGTGAGGCTGACGATGATTAACGACTGTGGCCTCGGTGACAGTCTCGGATTGGAGGCAGCGTTCGCATAACGGCTGGAGAGCCAGTTGCGTTTGACGTGCATTCTTCCAGATCTTCAGGCCATACCACGGCCGGTAGGCTTGCGCTGCGGCCGTGCGGTGGTGCGGGCGCTTGTCGGTCAGCGCCATGTGTGATTACCTGCAAATGGGCTTTAA
>NZ_JAAKZG010000027.1 GCF_011045115.1 Mesorhizobium zhangyense | reverse complement strand
CGTTGCAACAGAACCGGGGGGATTGCTCGATGGCGAGGCGCGCAGCCGCCCGCGTGAAGTGCAATTCCTCGGCAACCGCCACGAAGTGTCGAAGATGACGCATGTCCAACTGTTTCCTCCTGGTCGGTACGCTGTCGGCGCCCCACAAGACATCTGGCTCCCCGAAGCGCTCATTTGATCCCTTCCCTTGCCGAACCCAAATTCTTGGTCGGATCTATGCCGGACCTTTCGCCTCTATCAGACGCGAATCACGCAGCTCACCCGCTTCCTTCAAAATGGGATAGGCGATGGAAGTGACGTGGGCATTGATGCGCTTGAGGTCGCGCAGGATGTCGAGGTGCAGCGCACTGGTCTGGACGCTCTCTATCCTGCCGTCGCGCAGGCGATGGAGATGGTTCGCCGCTGATTGCTGCTCGTAATGCCGAACATCGACCTTCATGCCGACGAGCTGCCGAGCAAGGCCGACATCACGGGCGACGAAGACGCTCTGCGCTATGCGCAGGTTCTCCAGCGTGCGCATATAGAAGTCCTCGATTTCAGCGGCGCCTTCGGCTGAGAAGCTGAGCTGGTTCCTGATCTTCTTCTCGACCAGATCGCGCAGGTTCTTATCGATGATGTCGCCGATATGTTCGAGATTGATGGCGTAGGAAACGATCTCGGCCGAACGTTGGGCATTATCCTCCTCGAGGATGGTCCGGTTCAGATTGGAGAGATAGACCTTGACCTGTTCGTTCAGGCGATCGACCTCGTCGTCCATCGCAGCAATATCGGAGCAGAGCTTGGTATCGTTCCGGCGCAACGCTTCCAGATTCTTTTGCAACATGCTGATCACGCTGTCGCCGATATGCAGCGTCTCTCGGACTGCACCGGCAAGCGCCATTGCCGGATTGCTGAGACTTGCCTGATTGAGATGGCGAGAACCGTCGCCCTGCATCGGAGTTTCCGGCAGCAGCCGGCGCATCGCCCACGAAAAGGCATCGAGCAGCGGCATCATGATCGCGGCGAGCAGCAAATTGAATGCGATGTGCGCGTAAACAACGAGTTGCGCTGGGTCCGAGGCGAAGCCTGAGAGAGCCGAAGCCGCCTGATCGACGAAGGTCAACATGACCACGCAGCCGAGCATCCGGACGGCGAGATTGCCAACTGTCACCCGTCGCGCCGGCGGCCCATCACCAAGCGTAGCCAACACTGGAGGAATAGCGCCGCCGAGATTGGCGCCAAGAATCAGGGTAACGCCGAGACTGGGTCCGACTGTTCCGCTGGCAGCCAACGACATAACGAGCAGGACGATGGCGAGGCTCGATGAAGAGCTGATTGCCAGCACGGCGGCGACAATAACGGCCAACATCGGCACCGTATCAAGTGATGCCATCAGAGCGCGCACTACTTCAGACTGCCGCATCGGTTCGGTCGATTGTCCGAGAAGGTGGAGGGACAGTAGCATTAGACCAAGGCCAAGCACGGCCCGCGCGATCCCCTTGTGTGGCTTGGCTTCGCTGATGGTAAACATACCGACACCGACGGCGACCAACAGAGGCGCCAGCCAGTGGATGTCGAAGGCTAAAATCCGCGTGACCAGGCTGGTGCCAACGTTGGCGCCAAGCATGATGGCCTGGGCCATGGCCGAGTTCATAAAGCCACTGCCAGCGAATGAGGCTGTCATCAATGCAGTAGCCGTGCTGCTCTGCAGCGCCATAGTGGCGGCAAGGCCGACGCCGAAAGCCATCGGCCGGTTACGTGTGCCGGCCGCTATCCAGCGGCGCAGACGGGCGCCAAACGCCCGCCTCACGCCGGTCTTCACCATCCGAAGACCCCATAGTAGCAGTGCGACAGCGCCAATCAGGTCAAGCATTGGGACGTCCCTAATATGAACCGGATTTGACGAACGCCCTGGCTCGGCGCCATCAACGCGAACGCAGCGAATGCGGGGTCCTCAAGACTTCAGTCCGGCGCAGACAGTGTCAGGCGAGGAAGCGCTTCTCGTCGGCCTTGACCTGATCCATCTTCTGCAAACGGAACACCTCCTCTACCGAGACGATGTCCCGGTTGACGTTGTGGATGCCGCCGTCCTTGAGGATGCGTGCGAAAACATCCTTCATCGCTGTCACTGATGCGCGGATGGCATGGTTGCCGTAGATCACGATGGCGATCTTACCGAGTGTTTTGATGCGTTCCTCGTTCATTTCCGGGTAGGCCGTGGGAACGATTGCGACCGGCGCCTTCCCACTCCAGGCGCGGACGAAGCTCTCAACCTCGTCTGGGGTCTTCTGCTTGGAGTGGACAAGGATCATGTCGGCGCCCGCCGCCTCATAGGCCGCGGCGCGCTTTAGTGCTTCTTCCTCGCCGAGTCCTGCGATCAGCGCTTCTGTGCGAGCGATGATCAGAAAGTTAGGATCAGACCGAGTCGCAATCGCTGCGCGAATCTTGCCCTGGAATTCCTCAAGCCTCAGCAAATCTTGCCGGCCGTCGGCTACGAGACTAGTCACCTTCGGAAAGGTCTTGTCCTCGATGACGACGGCAGCAGCACCGGCACGTTCATACTGCTCGATGGCGTAGATTACGTTAATCGCGTTGCCGAAACCGGTATCGATATCGGCGATGATCGGCAGCGACGATTGCTCACCCATCGCCCGCACCATATCGAGATGCTGTGTCATCGATATCAGGCTGACATCGGCTAGACCGTAGAGCGCCGAGAGCTCGAAGCCGGAGGCCCAAAGTGCATCGAAGCCAGCCTCTTCTGCCAGCAATGCGGAGAGCGGTGAGTGGGCTGCCATTGCTCTTACGAGCAGCTTTTGATCGATTGCATCACGCAAATCGGAAAGTTTTGCCATTTGCAGTTCACTACCTATTGCTGAGGGCCGTCATAGGAAAAGTCGAAGCGGAAGCGCATCGGTTTTTCTCGGGCCAGTTCTTCAAGGACGTGCGACGCAATGCCCGCGGCTCTTCCAAGAATAAAAGCCATGCGTCCAATTGGAGGGTCGAAACCTAGGTCTACAAGGGCAGCCGCAATTGCCCCGTCCACGTTTACGGGCATCTCGCGACCGACTGAGGCTGAGAGCGCCATTTGTATTTTAGCCATCATGGCGACTCCCCCGCTCGCTACGCCCCACTGTTGGGCAAGGTCCCAAAGACGCTTGGTTCGAGGATCAACGGCGTGAAATCGATGTCCCATGCCAGGAAGACGTAGCCCCGCCTGCCGGTATCGATCCACTATTTTCTCGGCGGCGGCCGCGCTGGATAGACCTTCGATCGCCTTGACCGTCAACGCCTCGCGAATGTAAGTCATGGCCTCCTCACCAGCGCCACCATGAGCATCACCGATAGCGAGAATTCCGGCAGCGACGCCAGCCTCCGGCGCCCGGCGATTACCGCTTGCCACGACCCTTGCCGCGAAAGTCGAGGGCGAGGTGGGTCCGTGATCACACGACGCGATCATCACTGCGTTCCAGACCATTGATTCGGCGGGAGACGGCATACGGCCGCTTAGAAGCAGGAAGGCAATGTCACCGAAATTACCATGTCCCATTAAGTCTTCGACCTTTTTACCACGGATGACGATGTCATCATGGTCGAAAGTCGTGATGGCCGTTGGCCAAAGCTCAGGGGATGCAAACGGAGATCGGCTCATGATCCGATAACTCCGGCGGCCTGCAACTCGTTGATATCGGCCTCCTCCAGATTCAGTAGGGAAGACAATATCTCTTGATTGTGCTGGCCGAGCCTAGCGCCGGGGAAGCGAATTGCGCCGGGCGAACTGCTGAAGCGAGGTAGTGGAGCATGCATCCTATATGATCCCAGCTTCGGATCATTCACCTCGATTAAGATACCGCGCTCCTTAACATGCGGATCCTCCACGAATTGCGGAACGTCGTAAATTGGTGCTCCTGCAACTCCAGTTTCGTCGAAGAGCGCCATCAGGTCGGACAAAGTGAACTTTCGTATCGCATTAGCCACGATCGTGTCGGTCTCATCTCCATTTCGGACCCGCGCCTCATTAGTGCTAAAGCGCTCGTCCTGCAGCACGTCCTCCAACCCGACGGATTTGAACAGTTTCTCAGCCATCAGCGGCGTAGAAGCCGAAAGTGCGATCCATTTGTCGTCCAATGTCTTGTAACTGTTGCGCGGCGCCGAATTTGGCGAACGGTTTCCATTCCTTTTTGGAAACTTGCCTGTTCTCTCGTACTCTGCCGCAACCGGGCCCAACACAGAATACATTGCTTCTAACAGTGACAGGTCAATGACTTGCCCCGCGCCTGTCGCGTCGCGGTGGCGAAGGGCCATCATGCAAGCCAGCGCCCCATAAAGGCCGGTGATCATATCCGCGATTGGGATGGGTGGCAGGGTTGGTGGGCGGTCTGCAAAGCCGAGCATGGAAGCAAAACCGCTCATCGCCTCGACGAGAGTACCGAACCCAGGCTTGTCTCGGTAGGGACCATCGTGTCCCCAGGCGGTTATGCTGAGGATCACGAGTTTGGGATTGGTCTCCAGAAGAATATCGTAGGAGAGACCGATCTCTATAAGCTTTCCAGGAATGAAGTTTTCGACGAGCACGTCCGACTGGGCAACGAGCTTGAGCAGAATCGCCCGGCCACGCGGTGACTTAAGATTCAAGGATAGGCTGCGCTTGTTTCGGCCATATTCCCGCCACCACAGGTCAAGATTGCTTTTCCGCCACTGGCGAAGTGGATCGCCAGTTCCAGGCTGCTCAATCTTAATAACATCTGCGCCAAAGTCGGCGAGCTGCAGGGTTGCCATGTTCCCCGCAACGAGTCTCGATAGATCGAGAACTCTTATTCCTGCTAGTGCTGCTTTCTGCACACGCTCCTCCTGTTTGATGGTAGGAACAATGGCGGAGCAGGGTGACGAAATCTAACAGATCGTCTTTGTGGCCAGTCTAGTAAATTGTGGGAATGCATCATCCGTGAATATCGACGGACCGCGATGACTCTGCTTTATTGCTGGATTGGCCGCGCTAATGTCCCGGGGACCGGAACGAATTGCTGGTGCGCAATGCTCTAACGAAGTGATCTAGAACACGACGCAAGTAGCTGTCACGCAGCCGCACGATGTAGAAACTGCGAACGAGGGGATCGGTCTCGACATCCAATATCGTTAAATCCTCGTTTCCGGGCCCCCCTAGAGATAGCTTGGAAACCATCGCGATTCCGTCTGAAGACGCCACAGACGCTTTGACAGCATCCGTGCTGCCCATCATCGTCGACACGGAAAGTGCAGATCCATCGATGCCGCGATCGCGAAAATATCCTTCCATGAGGTCTCTGGTACCCGAGCCTTTTTCGCGGATGATAAACTGGGAAGCCAAAAGTTCACGCAACGACAACGATTTTCTTGAAGTCAGGGGATTTTTGCTGGCCGCAATGAAAACTAGCTCATCCTCGAAGAACGGTTCGACTATGAAACGACTGAGCTCTACTGAGCCGCCGCTGATGATCCCTAAGTCAACAGCCTCCTGAGATAGAAGCTCGGCGACTCGCTCTGAGTTGGCCACCGAGACTGCAACTGTCACCGATTGATGAGCCTTGCGGAACTCTCCAATCGCTCTTGGCAGACAGTATTTGGCGATACTCCCGGTCGCCCCGATGCTCAACGATCCTCCCATCGATCCAGTTTTTTTGGCCAAGGCGTCTTCGGCCGCCGAGTATAGATCGAGAATCTGTTTGGCGTAGCGAAACAATATCTCGCCGGTTTCGGTTAGGCCAATGTTCTTCCCCTGCCTTTGCAGTAGCCGCGTTCCAAGTTCGTCCTCAAGGGATTTGACTTGGAACGACACTGCTTGCTGACTCAGCGAAAGTGCGTCTGCTGCTCTTGTAAAGCTGCCGAGCGTAACAACGGTGTGGAATGCTCTCAGCCGCGCGTCCTTTTTCAGCATTCACGACCCCGAGTCTACGCCGACCGGCGGTTGCTTGATCCAATTAATGAGCGACATGATACCGATCAGAATAGGAATAATCAGAGCGACCACCAGCAAAGCGCAAGCGATCGGACGAGAGAGGAACACCCCCGGATCACCTTGGCCTATCGCAATTGATTGTCTGAAGGATTGCTCCAGCAACGGCCCCAGAACCAAACCGATAATGACAGGCGCAGGTGGAAATCCGTATCTGCGCATGACAAGACCGATTCCGCCGATAAGATAAAGAAGCGCAACGTCGAATATCGAACCGCTGATCCCGTAAACGCCGATTGTGACGAAGATCAGGACCCCAGCAAAGAAGTGATGCGGGGGAATACGCAAAATTCGTACCCATAAGCTGATCAGGGGTAGATTCAGCACCAGCAAAATGACGTTGCCGATATAGAGACTCGCAATCAAGGTCCAGATTAACGGTCCTTGGGTGGCAAATAGGAATGGTCCAGGCTGAATCCCGTAGTTCTGAAAGGCCGTCAGCAAAAGCGCCGCCGTCGTTGATGTCGGCAGACCCAGAGTGAGCATCGGCACCAAAACACCTGCACCGGCAGCATTGTTGGCGGCTTCAGGCCCAGCCACACCTTCGATGGCCCCACGGCCAAATTTGTCTGGCCGCTTGGATAACCGCTTCTCCAGAGCGTAGGATACAAAGGTGGGGATTTCTCCGCCGCCCAGTGGTAGTGCGCCCAGCGGGAAGCCAACCGCAGCTCCACGCAACCAAGGCTTCCAACTCCGCTGCCAGTCCCGTCGAGTTAGCCACATTGCCCCCTGAGGCTTGATCACGGTTACTCCGTCTGGTCGCCACAACAGCGCCGTGTGTAGTGTTTCGGCGACTGCAAACAGGGCGACAGCAACCATGATTACGTCAATACCGTCGAGAAGCTCTGGAACACCGAAGGTTAGGCGGGATTGTCCTGTCTGCAAATCCACCCCCACGATGCCCAAACTCAAGCCAATGCCAAGTGATGCGAGCCCTCGGAGCATCGAATTACCGAGAACCGCGGCCGATGTCATGAATGCGAAAATCATGATAGCAAACATTTCGGTCGGGCCGAACTTAAGGCCTATCTGGGCCACGAGCGGACCAAACACCGTGAGGGCAACAGTTCCAATTGTGCCGGCAACGAAGCTCCCTATCGCGGCAGTGGCCAAAGCAGGCCCAGCGCGTCCGTTGAGCGCCATCTGGTGGCCCTCAATTGCCGTTATGACCGTTGAGCTTTCGCCCGGGATGTTCAGCAGAATCGATGTTGTCGAGCCGCCGTAGCCAGCACCGTAGTAAATGCCCGCAAAAAAAATAAACGCGGCACTAGCCGGTACCTGCGCCGTAATAGGCAATAGAACTGCTATCGTTAATGCGGGTCCAATGCCAGGGAGAACCCCGATCGCTGTACCCACGAAGCAGCCCAGGAACGCCCACGCGATGTTTATCGGCGTCATTGCTTGGCTGAAGCCATATGCAAGCGAAACTAGATTATCCATTTATGTATTAGCTCCAGTACGGGACCGGCAGGTATGTTTACCTTGAGGACCTCCGAAAACAGTAAGTAGGCGCAAGAAGCGAGAGCGAGCCCACAGACGGCGTCGAGCCTCCATCTGCGACTTCCAAAACCGCGAGCGGTCATGACGTATTGGATGATCGCCGCAAACACGAATCCAAGCAAAGCAAGTCCAACCAAATTGGCGACTAAGCCACCAACGACCCACGCCATGGTTGGGCTTGGCTTTCCAGGAGACGTGTCGGGAAAATCAGCAGAGCCGCTCCCGTCTACGCCAAGAAATGCCGAGATCGCGAGACCCATGCCCACGAGGCCCAGGAACAAGGCTACCGCGAACGGAAACACCCTGGGGCCAACGTAGGCATATCCTGGGGATGTCTTAATCGTCGCGATCGCCATCGCCATGGCCACTGCTAGTAGCACCATGGCAACGCCGATGATGACGTCAGGTAATGCCCCTGAACGCCGAAGTCGTGCAAATTTCGTCATGTTAGGCTAGACCGATTGCCTTTAAGGCCGTTTGTATAGCCGCACGATCATTGGCGATGGCTGCCTTGAGATCGGGACCCGTCGCAAACGCATCGTCCCATTGCCGGTCTTTGAGTATTTGCTTCCAATCCGGCTGGTCGTGAACCGCCGTTATGAGCCCCACCAACCTTGCAACTTGTTCTTCTGAAACTTCCGGGGGAGCAAATACGCCGCGCCAACTTGTCAGTGCAACGTCAATACCGATCTGCTTGAGCGTTGGAACGCCTGCCCCTTCCAACGGAAGCTCTCCAGTTGTTGCCAGCGCGCGCAGATTACCAGCCCTGATTTGTTCGGCATACTCAGAGTAACCGCTCAAAGCGGCATGAACTTGGTTCTCCATCATCGAGGCCATAGCTTGGGCCTTTTCCGAGAAAGCGACGTAATTGGCCTTGGTCACGTCGGCGCCGATCGCCTTCAGAGTTAAGCCAAGGATAATGTGGTCGATTCCACCAGCTGACCCTCCGCCAATAGGAAGACCCGGGTTCTTCTTTAGCGCGTCAACTAGGTCGTCGATTGTCTGGTAGGGGCTGGAAGCACCGACCGCAATTACACTGGCTTCCTGCGTTAACCTGGCGACAGGAGTAACATCCTGCAAGCCGTAGGGGGTCTTATTCGTGATGATGGCTGCCATCATAACGTTGCCGGCAATCATCAGGGAGCTATCGCGGCCCCGATGTTGATTTATGAACAGCGGCAGGCCGACCGTTCCGCCCGCACCCGGAACATTGTCAATGGTGACTTGCGAGAGCAGTCCCGCTTTACGCCCAACTTGGTCGATTGCTCGAGCCACACCGTCCCAGCCTCCACCGACACCAGACGGCACAAACAGGCTGAATCGGTCAAACACCGAATCCTGAGCGAAAGTTTGGCGGGGTGCAGTCAGTTGCGCCGTTCCAAAAACAGCGGCAGTCGCCAAAAGCATATTACGTCGATTGATCATGTCATCTCTCCCTTGCTGATCTGTCAAGCGCACCCTCCTTGTGCAATCTGCTTGACAGTCCCATGACAATCTCCCTGCTGCCGGTCGCAAGGCCATGAAAATAAACTTGTTGTTCGACAAGTGGTGCATGTGAAGCGCGGTCAGTCTGTCGGCTTCTCTGATGAAGGGACAAGGAAATTTTTATCGACTACTTTGTCACTGCATCTGTAGGGACATTGGCTGAGGCGATCCGCCGCCGACATGGGCATTGAACCAAAATGAACGATGACAGAGAGGCAGAATGGAAACTCGACCAGAAATGGCAAAACCGCATTACAGGCACAGCGTGTGAACTATGCAGTCTGCTTGAGGCCGACACGGCCGTAAGTTCGGAAGGGCACAAGGTCGCCGATCTCAGGGTTTCACGGTGGATATTGGGCCAAAATCAGTATATCAGAGGCTATAGCATTCTTGTCCTGAGCAGCCATGCGGTCGAGCTGTTCGAATTGGAGAAGGAAGTTCGTAGCAGATTCGTCGATGATATCGCTGATGCAAGCCAGGCGCTTCAACGCGTTCTCTCGCCCATCAAAATCAATCTTGAAATCCAGGGCAATGTCGTCCCGCATTTGCACTGCCACATAAAGCCGCGTTTTTTGGGAGACCGACCGGGACACGCACGGATATTCCAGAACGCGGGTAGAATTGTGCTGCGCGACGAAGACTACCGATCAATGGTCAGCCAGCTGCGAAATTATATTGGTTAGCTGCTTGATGTGCATCGAGTTAGTCCATCACATGGTATCCCGTCCCGGCGCACAATATCCACAAGACGCTGCTGGCGATGTCGTCGTCCGATGGGCGTGATCGAGCGGCAATAGCTTCGCCCACACGTTCTCCGTTGTGAGACGATGTTGCGACCCGAGTTCAGCTTCCATCGCCTTCGTTGCAATGTGGTTGCAATTTCCCTAGCCCAAGCGGCAATGAGAATCGTACGAAAAGTAACAATTTGAATTTGTTGTAGAATCTGGCGCGCTGCGCCGGGTGATGATGATAACTACGTCTACTCTATTGCCCTCTAGCAGGCTGTTGAAAAAGCCGCTCGCCGCAGGGCGTTCGCCGTGATTCATTGTCTTCGAAGGGATTCGGAGACCGATGCATGCGCGGTGAGGACAAGCGGACGGGCGAGCTTTTCAGCTACGTGGATCTGGAGGCTCGGGTTCGGCGCGACCATCCGCTGCGAGCGATCCGGATGATCGTGAACGAGGCGCTCGACGCGTTGAAAGGGGAGTTTGCGGCGCTCTATTCTCCGATCGGGCGGCCGTCGATCCCGCCGGAGAAGCTGCTGCGGGCGATGCTCCTTCAGGCGTTCTACTCGATCCGCTCGGAACGGCTCCTGATGGAGCGGCTGGAATACGATCTTCTGTTCCGCTGGTTCGTCGGCATCGGGGTTGATGACGCGGCGTGGAACCACTCGACATTCTCAAAGAACCGCGACCGGCTGCTGGAAGGCGACATCGCGGCGAAGTTCCTGGCGGCGGTGCTGGCGCAGCCCAGGGTCAAGCGGCTTCTGTCGAGCGATCACTTCTCGGTCGACGGCACGCTGATCGAGGCCTGGGCGTCGATGAAGAGCGTCAAGCCGAGGGATGGCTCCGGTGAGCCGCCGGTTCAAGGCGGTGGGCGCAATGCCGAAGCGGATTTCCACGGGCAGAAGCGGGCCAACGACACCCATGGCTCGACCACCGACCCGGAGGCCAGACTCTACAAGAAGGGCAAGGGCAAGGAGGCGAAGCTGTGCTTCATGGGGCATGGCCTGATGGAGAACCGCCACGGTCTTCTGGTCGACGCCTGCCTGACCTTCGCCGACGGGCATGCCGAGTGGGTGGCGGCGCTGCATATGATCGAGCCCCTGGCCGATCGGCCACGCGGATCACGCTCGGCGCCGACAAGGCTTACGACACGGAGGACCTCGTCAACGAGTTGCGCTCGATGAAGGTGACGCCGCACGTGGCGCGGAACACCAGCGGCCGACGTTCGGCGATCGACGGCCGCACGACCCGCCACGGCGGCTATGCCGCCAGCCAGCGCATCAGGAAGCGCATCGAGGAGGCGTTCGGCTGGATCAAGACGGTCGCGGGGCAGGACAAGACGAAGTTCCGCGGTCGCGACCGTGTCGGATGGGCCTTCACCTTCGCGGCAGCCGCCTACAATCTGGTGCGGCTGCCCAAGCTCATGACGGAGACCGCCTGATGGCAAAGGTTCCGGCCTTCGCCAAGGCCTTTGCCGGCCGCTGGCGCATTGTCGAGATGGACAACTGGGACAATGACTTCCTCGGCCTGGTCGAGGAGGCGCATCTCAGCTTCAAAGGCGCCACGGACGGCGAAATCGCCTTCGGCGCGCTCAAGGGCTTCCTCGACGTCCGCTACGGCGCGCGCGACGGATCGGCCTGCGCGGAGTTCTCGTGGGAAGGACAAGACGACAACGACCCCGTCTGCGGTCGAGGATGGGCCGCAATGGGCACCGCCGGCCGCCTCGTCGGGCACTTCTACATTCACAACGGCGACGATTCAGGCTTCGTCTGCGAACGCGACTGACTTCTTCAACAGCCTGCTAGGGCCCGCTTTAGCTGGACGGCTTAGGTTTGTGGCCCTGGATCCGACTTACTGACCTTGGCATTTCGCTCTCAAGTCAAACGAGGAGAAAACCTCTAAGTTCGAATCCCTCCCGTTCCGCCAGCCCCGCCGATTCTACGCCATGGCGCGATACCCTGCGCCATAGCTACGCAAACCCCGCCGAACACCGCACGCCATGACAGGGCGGATTTGAAAATCAGCTTTCAACTTCACTCTTGAACCGAACGACCACCTTACCGAACGGCCCGCGTTCGAGATGATCGAACGCCGCTCGTGCATCCTCAAAGGCGTAGACCTTGTCGATCACCGGCTTGATGCCGTGTTCATCAATGGCGCGGTTCATGACCTCGAAAGCCCGTCTATGCCCGACCGAAATGCCCTGGATGATGGCCCTTTTGAGCATCATGGGAACCGCTGACAGCACGATCTCCGCTCCCTTCATGAAGCCGATCTGGGCGATACGCCCGCCGCTCGCCAGGGCGGCCGCCGACCGGCTGATATTGTCGCCGCCGATCAGTTCGAGCACATGATCGACACCACGCCCGTCGGTCAGGTCCAGCGCTGCAGCCGACCAGTCTGGGTTGGCACGCGTATCGATCACGCCGAAAGCGCCGAGCGCCTTCGCGTGCCCCAGCTTCTCCGTGCTCTGCGAGGTGACGATCACACGGGCTCCGAAGGCCTGCGCAAACTGAAGTCCGAACAGAGCAACGCCGCCGGTGCCCTGCACCAGAACCGTCTGGCCCGCTTTCAGATGACCTGTCTCGATCAGGGCGGACCATGCCGTCAACGCCGCAACCGGCAAGGTGGAGGCTTCCTCGTCCGTCAACGACGCGGGCGCCTTGACGGCGACGCCCTCGTGTAGCGTCACATATTCAGCCAACATGCCTGGCAGCGGTCCGCCGAGCGACAGGCCATGCCGGGCCATCTCCCGTGGCGGCTCACCGTCGATCCATTGCGTCCAGAAGTTTCCGAGCACCCGATCGCCGACCTTGAATCGCGATACGTCAGCGCCGGTTGCCACGACCTCTCCCGCCATGTCCGATACCGGAACGAACGGCATGGTTGGCCTGTCGGGCAGCAACTCGCCTTCGACCACCAGTTTGTCACGATAGTTGAGGGAGACCGCCGCAACCCGGATCAGGAGTTCGTTGCTGCCCGGCCCAGGCACTGGCGCCTCGGCCAATTCCAGGTTCTTCAGTCCGAATGACGGCAACTGCCATCGTTTCATTGTCTCGCTCATGGTCGGTCCTTTCACATGTTAAGCGAGGACCTTATTGACAATCACATGGATGTGGTTGCGATGTATTTTGCGAACACTTCCTCCATATGATCGCCAATCCGATGAGCCTGAACATTCATTCCCACCTTCAAGGCATTTCCGCCTTCGTGCATGCGGTGGAAGCGGGCAGTTTCACGGCCGCCGCCGCACGCATGGGCGTGTCGAAATCCGCGACCGGCAAGAGTGTGGCGCGTCTCGAAGAGCGTCTCGGCATCCGGCTGCTGGACCGCACCACGCGCAGTCTGAACCTAACGGCCGAGGGGCAGGCCTATTACCAGAGCTGCCTCAAGGTGCTGGAGGAACTGAATGCAGCGGAGACACTGCTGGCCTCGCGAACGCGCGTCGTCTCGGGAACCTTGCGGATCAATCTGCCGATCTCGTTCGGCCGGTTGTGCGTTATGCCCGTGCTCAAGGAGGTCGCGGACAGGAACCCCGATCTCAATCTCGATATCTCATTCACGGACCGCCAAGTTGATCTCGTCGAGGAAAGCATCGACCTTGTGGTCCGGCTTGGCGACCCTGGAGATTATGCCAGCCTGATCGGGCGGCGCATTGGTACGCAATGCTCAATCATCTGCGCCGCGCCGACCTATCTTGACCGTCGGGGGCGTCCGACCTCCTTGGAGGAACTCGTCGATCACGACTGTCTCGCCTTCGCCAAGGATGGCCGCCCTCTGCCATGGGCGGTTTCCGGCCCGGATGGAAACGTCCGCTCGTTCGTCATCCAGCCGCGCCACACGATCAGCCATGGCGAGGCTCTACGGGACGCAACCGTGAACGGACTGGGGCTAGCCTATCTCTCGACCTGGCTTGCGGCGGACGATCTCCGCAGCGGGCGGCTTGAGGTGGTGCCAATTCCCACCCCCACGGAAGATGGCCCCATTTCCGCGCTTTGGCCGCGCTCGCGTGATCTGGCTCCCAAGGTGCGCGTGGTCGTGGATGCGCTCGTCGAGGCGTTGATGCCACCCACCTGACCGGCTCGAAAAAAGGCGGCGTTAGAGGGCTATAGAGTAGACGTATTTCTCATCTTCATCGGGCGTGGCCCGCCACTTTGGCTGACTTCGCCATTTTCAAGAAATGCCTTCCCGCCAACATCCTTTATTGTCACACGAATGTAGTCGACAGTGATCGGACTGCACGTAGCGGGCCGCCTATTTCAAGAGCTGCCGTTTGAGCAGCGCCTCAAGCCAATCGGCGAAGACCTGCACTCGTCGCGAAAGATGCTGCCTGTGTGGATAGAGTAATGTCATGGGCATGGCCTCGGCCCGGTGACTCGGCATGACTTCAACCAGTTCACCCGCGTCCAGATGGATGCGAACGTCATAAGCCGGGATTTGGATCAAGCCGAGGCCCGCAAGGCAGCAGGCGATGTACGCCTCGGCGCTGTTGACGGTGACCCGGCCACGCATCGGCATAGTACGCAGCGCGTCATGCTCTACCCATTCCCAGTCCTCGACTCTGCCATTGGAGGGCGAAGCGTAGTTGACAGCCCAATGGTCGCCGAGATCGTCAGGGCTTTCAGGGTTGCCATGGCGCTTCAGATAGGCGGGGCTGGCGACATTGATGAGCAGCAGCCTGCCGATCGGCCTTGCGATCAGTCCCGAATCGTCGAGCGGCCCGACGCGCAGCACGCAATCGACGCTGTCCTCGACCAGGTTCACCGCGCGATCGGTGACGCCAAGGTCGATATCGATCTGCGGATAGAGATCGAGAAATTCCGGCAGCGTCGGCGCAATGATGAGACGTCCAATGCGGCCCGGGACATCGATCCGAAGCTTGCCTGACGGCTGGGCCGCAGTCTGCCGAAACAGGTTTTCCGTATCCTCAACATCGGCGATGACACGCAGGCAGCGATCGTAGAAGGCCGTGCCGTCCTGCGTCGGCGAGACCTTGCGGGTGGTGCGATGAAGCAGGCGCGCGCCGACGCGACTCTCCAGCTCCTGCACGGCCGCCGACACCGATGAGCGCGGGATCCCGAGCGTGTCGGCGGCGCGAGTGAAACTCGAACATTCGACGACGCGGGTGAAGACGCGGAATAGGTCGATACGATCCAATGTGAGAGCGGTCCTTCATTGTGCCGATATTCTGACAGGTGATGTCAGAATGACCATCTTTATCAGCCAATCCTAGACGATATGTTTTCCCAACGAAAGCGGCCGCCGATGTGGTCGCCGTATTGGCAAAGGAGGCCATCCCATGACCGACCACAGCATCAAGGGCAAAACCGTCGTCATCGCCGGCGGCGCGAAGAACCTCGGCGGGCTGATTGCACGCGATCTCGCCGCCCATGGCGCCAAGGCGATCGCCATCCACTACAACAGCGCCTCGACCAAGGCGGATGCCGACGCGACCGTGGCCGCCGTCAAGGCCGCCGGCGCCGAGGCCGTCGCATTCCAGGCCGACCTCACCACGGCCGGCGCGATGGAGAAACTCTTTGCCGACGCGGTCGCCGCCATCGGCAAACCGGACATCGCCATCAACACCGTCGGCAAGGTTCTGAAGAAGCCGATCGTCGAGATCTCGGAAGCGGAATACGATGAGATGACAGCGGTGAATTCCAAGACCGCCTTCTTCTTCCTCAAGGAAGCCGGCAAGCATCTCAACGACAACGGCAAGGTCTGCACGCTGGTCACGTCGCTGCTCGGCGCCTACACGCCCTTTTACGCCGCCTATGCCGGCACCAAGGCGCCGGTCGAGCATTTCACGCGGGCAGCGTCCAAGGAGTTCGGTGAACGCGGCATCTCGGTGACGGCGATCGGCCCCGGCCCGATGGACACGCCCTTCTTCTATCCGGCCGAGGGCGAGGACGCGGTCGCCTATCACAAGACCGCAGCGGCGCTGTCCAACTTCTCCAGGACCGGGTTGACCGATATCGAGGACATCGTGCCCTATATCCGCTTCATGGTCTCGGAGGGCTGGTGGATGACCGGCCAGTCCATTCTCGTCAATGGCGGTTACACGACCAAGTAGGGTCTCGGGCAAGCAAGTTCGGGGCGGCCTGTCCATAAAGCCAGGCCGATCTTTTGCCATTACGAGGGGAAGGACCATACATGCACATGCTGCTTGTCATCACCGGAGGCGTCCTTCTGCTCGGCGTGTTCGCCCTGTTCGGGAAGCTCTGGGGCGGAGATGTCGCCGGGGTCGCTGCGGCGGCGAAAGTGTTTGTGCCTGTCTGGCTGGTCGTGGCGCTCGTCAACATGTGGGTCGGCCTCAACAAGGCTGGCTACACCGTGGCGCAGGAACTGCCGATCCTCCTCGTCGTCTTCGCCGTGCCGGCTGTCATCGCCGCGCTCGTCGCCTGGCAAGTGGCGAGGGGCTGACCGATGGCCGCGAATACTGTTTCGCATGCTGCTGAGGCCGCCTCACATGGCGGCTTCGATCTCATTCCGGTCGTCGTGTTGCTCGGCGCGGCGGTCGTCGCTGTGCCGCTATTCAAGCGGCTCGGCCTCGGTTCCGTGCTCGGTTATCTTGCCGCGGGATTAGTGATCGGACCGTTCGGCGTCGGCCTGTTCTCCGATACGCAATCAATCCTGCACGTCGCCGAGCTCGGCGTCGTCATGTTCCTGTTCATCATCGGGCTGGAGATGCAGCCCTCGCGGCTGTGGTCGATGCGGGGTGAGATCTTCGGTCTTGGCCTTCTCCAGGTCGCGTTGTGCATCGGGCTGCTCACCTGTGTCGGCCTGACGCTCGGCTATTCGGTGCCTCAGGGCTTCGTCGCGGGCACGGGCTTCGTGCTGACCTCGACTGCTATCGTCATGCAGATGCTCGAGGAGCGCCGTGCGATGGGGCTGCCGAAAGGCCGGCGGATCGTCGCGATCCTGCTGCTCGAGGACCTGGCCATCGTGCCGCTGCTGGCGCTTGTCGCTTTTCTGGCGCCCGGCGGCGAGAACGCCACGCTCGCCAGTCGGCTGACTGGCGTCGCCATCGGCCTCGCGTCGATCTTTGGCTTGATCGTTGCCGGCCGCTATCTGCTCGACCCGCTGTTTCGTATTCTCGGCAAGGCCAGGGCGCGCGAGGTGATGACGGCAGCGGCGCTCTTCGTCGTGCTCGGCGCTGCGCTCGCCATGCAACTGGGCGGCCTGTCGATGGCGATGGGGGCCTTCCTGGCCGGCGTGCTGCTGTCGGAATCTTCCTTCCGCCACCAGCTCGAGGCCGATGTCGAGCCGTTCCGCGGCATCCTGCTCGGCCTGTTCTTCCTCGGCGTCGGCATGTCGCTCGATCTTGCGGTGATCGCCGCCAACTGGCGTCTCATCCTCGTCGCCGTCATCGCCTACATGATGCTGAAGACCATTGGCATCTATGCGGTCGCCCGCCTGTTCCGGGCTGGCAACCGGGAAGCGATCGAACGCGCCGTGCTGATGGCGCAGGGCGGCGAATTCGCCTTCGTCCTCTACGCTGCGGCCGCATCGGTCGGCATCATCGACGGCGAGGCCAACGCCATCCTGACGGCGACCATCATCGTCTCGATGGCGCTCACCCCGCTGATGATCATCCTGCACGACCGGTTGATGCCGAAGCCTGCGCCATCGATGGACGGGGTCGAGGCCGCCGACGGCTTATCAGCCAGCGCTCTCCTGATCGGCTTCGGTCGCTTCGGCCAGATCGTCAGTCAGCCGCTGCTGGCGAATGGTTGCTCGATCTCCATCATCGAGACCGACACGGACGCCATCCGCGATGCGCAGGATTTCGGGTTCAAGGTCTATTTTGGCGACGGAGCGCGCCTCGACATCCTTCATGCTGCCGGCGCCCCTGACGCCCGCCTCGTCGTCATCGCCGTCAATGACCGCGAGGCGAGTCTGAAGATCGCGGAACTAGTCAAGGCAGAGTTCCCGCTGGTGCCGGTGCTGGCGCGCTCCTTCGATCGCGAGCATGCCATTGAACTGATCCATGCAGGCGTCGACTATCAGATCCGTGAGACCTTCGAATCGGCGCTGGCACTCGGCCAGAAGGCGCTTGAAATGATGGATGTGGACGAGGAGGAACGCGTGCGCGTGATGGAGGACGTTCGCCGACGCGATTCCGAGCGCTTCGCCCTTGAGACCGCCGACGGCATCTATGCCGGCCGCGACCTGATCCATGGCAATGCTCCAGGTAAGGGCCAGCCTACGGAGCGGGAGGCTTCATCATGATCGCCGCGCTCAGGATGCGACCCCGAGGAGACGAGGAGCTGATTTCGGAGGTCGTCGGCTTCTGGAAGGACGCTGGGGCGCTAGGTCGGTGGTTCGACAAGGATGAGGGTTTCGATCGCATCTTCCGGGACCGCTACTTCGATCTTCACATGGCGGTCGCGGCGCGGCGACATGACGGCTGGATCGAAAACCCGAAAGGCGCTCTCGCCTTGCTGATCCTGACCGACCAGTTCCCGCGCAATGCGTTTCGCGGGACAGCGCACATGTATGCGACCGACCCATTGGCGCGGCACTACGCCCGTCTGGCGCTCGATGCCGGGCACATGGAGCAGGTCGAGCCGGATCTGCGGCTGTTCTTCTGCCTGCCCTTCGCGCATTCGGAAGATATCGCCGACCAGGACCTATCGGTGAAACTCAATGCTCGATTGGGGCAGCCATGGCTCGATCACGCTGAAGGCCACCGCGACATCATCCGCCGTTTTGGACGCTTTCCGCACCGCAATTTCATGTTGGGCCGCGCCGCAACTGCGCAGGAAGCTGGGTTTCTCGAAGCAGGCGGCTTTCAGGGATAGATAGAGAGAGGAAAATCCATGACAAAATCCAGACGCAGGACGTTGACCGGCCTACTAGTCGCAGCTCCCGTTGGCTTGCTGTTTGCCTTCGGCGCCGCCGCGAAATCAAAAATCGACCCCATGCCGACCGACAATGCGCGCTCCTATTCTGCCCTGTCCGATGGCACGTCTTCGACCTTGGGAAACACAATGAAGCTCAGTCGCACGTCGGCGAGTTTCTCCAAGCTCAAAGGGGAACTGAAGCTCCAGTACGCCGACGTCTGGAACAACGGCAGCGATGCGGACTACGGCGGAAACGTATACAAGGTCCTCAATGCTGACGCGTTCTTCTCGCAAAACAAGGGCAAGAACGGCTTTTGCGATGAGCCGGTGCGATGGCTTACCGTCATGGACATGAGCCATCAGCTCGGGGATGGCGCTGTTCGCATCGGGATGCTCAGCATCGATGACTGGCGCAAATACACGCCGGACGTGTTGGGCGCGTGCAGTGCCGACACGTTCACGCTGGAGTAGTTTCGGCGACAAATAGCTTCCGGGCATTTTGCAGCGGCGTTCTCCGCCGCCCCTGACGCTTCGCCGCCTCAGGAGATTGATGCCGCTGCAATCGACAGCCCTGGCGCCAGCCATCCTGCAAAACGAGATAAGAAAAGGCCTTTCAATGCCTGCATCAGACCTGAAAATCGAAACCCGCATCGGCGCAAAGCGCAAGCCACGCAGCATCCTGTCGATTGTTTCCAACACGACCACGCTCAAGGGCTTTCCGGTTGGCTTCTTCGCCGAGGAAATGACGCGCGCCTTCCTGATGTTCACCGAAGCTGGACATCAGGTCGATCTCGCCTCGCCGAAAGGCGGCGAGGTGATGTTCGAACCCATAGCGATCCCCGCACGCCCGGTGGCGCCTATGCCGACGACCTCATCAGCCTGGGCTTCGCACACCACACGAAATTCGGTGCGATGCTGAAGAACACCATCCCGATCAGCGCCGTGTCGGTGGAGGCTACGACGCGGTCTGGGTGGCCGGTGGCGGCGGGCCGCTGCTGACCTTCAAGGATGGCACAGCACTGCATGATCTGATCGCGTCCTTCTATGAGAAAGACAAGATCGTCGCTCTGATCTGCCACGGGTCCGGCCTCCTATTGTGGACCCATCTGTCCAACGGGAAGCTGCTCGCCGACGGCAAGAAATGGACCGGCTTCACCGACGAGGAGGAAGAGGAGGTCAACGCCGCCTTCGGCATGACGCTCAACGAATACACCATCCAGAGCGAGGCCGCTGGCATCAAGGGCACCAGCTTCCTGTGCCATGGTGCCAACGAACCGTTCGCCATTCGCGACGGACGTCTTATCACCGGCCAGCAGCAGTACAGCAGCGCGCTTACGGCGGAACTCGTGCTGGAGGCACTCGACGAATATTGATAATTACACGAGCGGCGAATTGGTGTCGGCGCCTGGATCCGCCCCGTTCACTCATTTAGCTACCTCAGACAGCGTGCTGATGGGGCGATGCCACATAGATTTCCGACGTCAGGGACAGCCAAATGCGTAGTTCGACCGTAAGCGATTCGAACTTGTTCACCGCCGAACGCCGTCGTTTCTACGCCTTCTCGCGCACCGACTGTCCTTCGTTCTATGCATAGGCGTACGTTCGGCGGCTACAGCGTATTGTGGAGGGCAATCGACGGTATTTGGCGCGCCGCGCCGGGCGATGATGAGAACTACGTCTACGCTATAGCCCTCTAAAATGAGGGCTGGAAGATCGATAGTAAACTACTGAAATAACAGGAGGAATCGGTCTAGGTGTGTCGGCCGGCAGTCGAGGCGGTCCTATCTGGGGTCATTCGCGGGAGGGGGCGGAATCCTACGCTAGGGCTTTGGCCAGCGATACTCTCCGGTGAGATTGATGTGCTCCCATCCAAAACCGCCGTCTCGTTCCTTGGCTTCTTGGCAATCGCCGCCGCAAAACTATGGATGCCCACTTATATCAACAGGGCCTAGACACCTGTTTGGTAGTATTTGCAATTATGCTGGGGCCAGCAGAGCCTCCCAGTCATCCAAGCCATGTCTGCCAGCAATGGCTCTATGCTCTTTGCTGCCAAGAAAGGCATCAAGTTTATCGTCAAAAGCTGATGCAAAGCCAACGGCTTCCTTATTAAATGAAAAAGCCCCAAACGCCTGCCCTCCAGGAAGCTCATCCCTTGCAACACTCCTATTCTCCAGCCCAGTGAGGCCCGCTCTGGAAATGAAACGGCGGTGCGCTAAGGCCGCTCCGGGATAAACATCAATATTATTGTTCATAATTTGATCGAATACCTCGGCTTGAGTTTTAAACAGCGTCAGATTTGCCGGATTCAGGCCTGCTTCTAACGCTAGTTGGACCTGAACATTTCCTCGAACCGCCCCAACTCTGAGGTTTTTTCTAAGGGCTAAATCCTCATAATTCTCGATATCGAGGCCATCCTCTCTACGCATGGCAAAACCATCCTTCAGACGCCATATAGGGCGACTAAAGGAAACGACTTTTGAGCGCTCCGCTGTTGTAAACATTGCTGTGTTTATCATCCAACGATTGGCACTCACCCCTTCAGCTAGCTCACCAAAAGACACCATTTGCGCTTTGAAAGCGTCGAACCCCATCTCACTAGCGACGTAACGCGCGATATCGATGTCGTAGCCCTCTGCTTCGCCTGCCGGCCCCAAGTAACCGAAAGGCGGCTCATCGATATACGCATAGGTGATGCAATCTGTAAGTGCGTCGATTGTCATTGCTATGTCCCAACGAATTAGCGTTGCGTAGCGGCTTTTCCCGTAATGAACATTCCGTAACCCGGCGATCCGATAACCCTGCCATGCTCCATCACGGACTGCCCCCGCACGATTGTGTGCTGTGGGACGCCTTTCGCCTTCATACCTTCCCAACTCGTGTGACCGGCCTTGGAGAACATGTCTTCCTTGCGGAAAACGATCTCCGCGTTCATGTCGACAATGGTGAAATCGGCATCAGACCCGACCTGGATAACGCCCTTTTTGGGGTATTGCCCGTAAAGCTGTGCCGGACGTTCGGCTGCCAATGTGGCGATCTTCGAGAGCGTCAGTTTTCCATTGTGTACGGCGTTAAGCATCATCGGCACGAATTCCTGCGCGCCCGTCATGCCGAGAGGGATGGAGAACATGTCCTCCCAGCCGGGCTTGGTTTCCTCGAAAGTATGAGGCGCGTGCTCCAGAACGATTACGTCCGCTACGCCAGACTCGATGCTGTTCCATCCATCTTCAGGGCTGTGCGCCCAGTTGTAGGAATTCGGCCCGACCTTTCTCATCTGCTCGCGTGTCATGAACATCGAGCCCAGTTCCAGTTCCGCAGTAACCTCCTGGCCCAGGTCGAATTTCGCGTGGCGGATCATCTCGTATGCTCCGACCGGCATGACGCCCAAATGCAGAACATGCAGTTTCACACCTGCGACGCGTGCATAATAGAGCGAGGATGCCAGCCCTGCGACCATGCCATGGCCGTACATGTATCCCTTGGCGAAGCTCTCATGGTAGGAGACAGCGTCTGTGCGCCCCTTCTCAATGTAGTCGCGGAACGTCATTCGCTTGCACCATTCCGGGTCGTCGTGGTGCACGGATGCTCGCAAGCCAGTATCGCGAGTGGCCTCATAAAGTTCATAGAGGATACCGTGATCCAGAACGCCAAGCTCTGAGATGTACGGGTACACCTCCTTGATATGCCGCGTGTTGAAAATCTTGATCCCGATCGCACCGGCTTTGGCCAATTGATCGACGGTCTGCGGGTACAGGCCTCCGCCATAGAGCGCATAATCGATGTGGGCTTTGGGTGCGACGAGCGCCTTCTTCGCCTCGAAGTCTTCAAGTGTCGTCGGGTGTGGAGTGTTGTTGGTCATGTCGATGCAGACGGCCACACCACCTGCGGCGGCTGCGCGCGTCCCGCTTTCGAAATCTTCCTTGTAGCTGTGACCAGGTTCACGGAAGTGGCAATGAACGTGCCAAATGCCCGGTAGGATGTCCAACCCCCTGGCGTCAATCCGTTTCTTCGCATGAGGAAATGCGGTGCCGATTGCCACGATCTTGTCGCCCAAAACCGCAATGTCCGCCTTGCAGCTGCCGCTGGAAGTCCAATAAGTTCCGCCACTTATGATCAGATCGTAGACCAGCTCTGACATCATGAAATCCTCTTCTGAAAAATTGACGGCGGTGTCGCCGCTCGCTGCTTTGTGGTTGCCATTCATAAATACACGGTCTATACACAGTCAACGCACAATCGATAAAAAGGACACTTGAGAATGCCGCGCGTCAAAAAGGGAGCGGAAGCCGCCGGGGAAAAGGCGGTCCAGAAAATCACCAAGGGAGGCAGTAGCGAGTTCGCCTATCGTGCCCTCCGGGATGCAATCGTGTCCCTGGCGCTTGAGCCGGGGTCCGACCTTGAGGAAGCTGTCATTGTCGCAAAGCTGGGGCTTTCCCGCACTCCGGTGCGTGAGGCTTTGGTCAGGCTGGCTGGGGAGGGCCTTGTCCAGCTATTGCCCAATCGTGGTGCCCGGGTTGCCCCGATGGGCTGGAATGATATTCGCGAACATCTCGAAGCTTTCGACGTCGCGCAGCGGCTCGTCACGCGCTGGGCGGCAATCCGGCGAGAAGATTCCCAGATCGAAGTGGTGAAGCGGGAGTGCGATGCCTTCAAGCGCGCTGCAGGCCATCGGCTTGCCGATGAGATGCTCGACCTAAACTGGAATTTTCACGCCGCAATCGCGCAATGCTGCAACAACCGGGTTGTAGCCGATTTCTACCTTCAGCTTCTCACCGGCAACCTCAGAATTTCCAGATTGGCGATGACCTACAAGGCCTATTCTTCGGAGGAGGCCTATCTGGCGCATGTCGGTAACATTCTTCGTGAGCACGATGAGATGGTCGAGGCCATCGAGCGGTCTGATCCGGATCGTGCCGAAGAGCTTGCCCGGTCCCATGCGAATCTCGCCAGGAAGCGGGTATCCGAAACGCTGATCCAAAGCCTGACGGAAAAGATGGAAGTCAACCTTGGCGGCAAGCGGGAGGTTGTTTTCTGAGATGTGCGAGGTCTGCGCGATATTTGGGGCGGGTGAACATTGGAGCGACTTCAGTCGCTTGCGAAACGAACGCTATCCGTTCGATGACATCATGCACTACCGACGGGAGCGGGCGCGTCGGCTTGAAATACTGAACTCGGTTCTCGTATCCCGCGAGCTTCGATGTGCCGACTGGGATGGCGAAGCGCTCTCGCTTCATGACCACGCAGGCCGCTTCGCTGTTGCGCCGACACTGTCCGATGTCTGGCCGCTGGTTCAAAAGATGTCCGGAACAGCCTTCGATCCCCTCGCAGAGGACAGGGTGGAGGTTGCCGATGGATGATCGTCTTCCGGTTCTGATCGTGACCGGCTTTCTGGGCTCGGGGAAAACGACGCTGGTTCAAAGGCTCCTTCAGCGGATCGGCGGTGAAGAAACGGGCGTTATCGTCAATGAGTTCGGCGAGGTCGCGGTCGATAATCGTCTGTATGTCGGAATGCCTGATGATGCAGAGATCATTTCAAATGGACTGGCACGGAAGGAAGATATCAGTCGTGCCTTCTACAATATCGTAAAGCGCGCAAAGGCCGACAAAGCGAAGATGAAGAGGGTCATCTTCGAGACCTCCGGTCTTGCCGATCCGACGCCGGTCATTGCGGTCCTGGCCGAAGATGCGTGGTTGAAGGCCAACTTAAGGCTGGTCCGGGTTGTTTCCGCCGTCGATGCCGTCGCCGGGATAGGCAGTATCGACACCTATTCAGAGACCCGGCAACAAATCGCCGTCAGCGATCTAGCGATCCTCACGAAGTCCGATTTGAGGGCGGCCGTGGATTTTGATGCCGTGCAGCTCAAGCTCCGAACGCTGGTACCCGACCTTGAGCTTGTCGATGCTCAGTCGCCGGAATTCAGGGAGGAAGAGCTGTTTGCCGAGGATTCGAGAACATTTCCTCGTCCGGCCATTCAGGAACCATCCGCAAGCGGCGAGACATCAGACTTCCAATCTTTCGTCCTGCCCATAACCGAAACCGTCGATTGGCCGCTTTTCACTTTGTGGCTTTCGGCTCTTCTCTTTGCTCACGGCGACCGGATTGTCCGCGTGAAGGGCCTGCTGAAAACAGACGCCTCTCGAGGACTGCTGGCAATCCATGGTGTCCAACGCACCATGCATCCGCCAACACACATGCCCGAAAAGGAAGCTAGGCCGGATGACTGCCATCTGGTCTTCATTGTCCACAGCATCGATCAGGCAAGCATCCGATCAAGCTACCAGAGGTTTGTGGAGCGGAGATTTCCGCGTGCGCCTACTGCCAGCAGCCGATTTTCGTCCATTCCGTGTAACTGAAGCGGAGTTCAAACATGCGCATTGCAGTTCTGTCCGACATACATGGCAACGCTATCGCTTTGGAGGCTGTCGAAACGCATGCCCGGGCGCGAGGCTGCGATTTGTTCTTCGATCTAGGGGACACGGTTTCAGGACCTTTACGACCGCTCGAAACCTTCGACCGTATTGCTGCTCTGAAGCCGGTATCAATCGCCGGAAATCATGAGCGTCAGCTCCTGACGCTGGCTGATTCCGATCTCAACACAAGCGATGCTTACGCTCTCAAATGTCTCGGCAGAGAACGAGTGGCGTCGTTCAAGGAGAAACCCGCATCGAGACGCATTGAAGACGTTCTTCTCCTTCACGGCTCTCCTCGGTCGGACCTTGAGTATTTCCTGGAGGATATCGTCGATGGTCGACCGGTTGCCCGTCGGAAAGATGAGGTGGCTGCTTTGGCGGCTGATATTGATCCCGATGTGACGCTCATGCTGTGCGGCCACACGCATATCCAACGTTCGACGCAACTCGATAACGGCCAACTGATTGTCAATCCTGGAAGCGTTGGCCTGCCTGCTTGGGCTGATCGCAATCCAGCCAATTTCCACAGGATGGATGCCGGTTCGATCCACGCCCGATATGCGATTATCAACAAACGGGAGGGACGCTGGTCCGTCGAGTTCCATCTGGTGGACTACGACTGGAAATCGGCGGCCCAAGATGCGGAGAGTCTTGGGCGCTCGGATTGGGCAACGGCGATTAAGACTGGGTACGCTGCAGCGTAACTCGTCCATGTAAGTATAGCGGAATTCCGATGTGCATCGATATTTCGACGCGCAGTCTATATCGCGTTTTTCTTGTATTGTTGCGTCCTAACTGTCGGAATTATTTGTCGCATTCGGAATTTTTACTTGCGACGAAATGAGGTGTCGTATAGATCAAAAATACACAGTGCATAAACAAAGCCTCGAATGGCGATAACAGGGGAACGAAATGATGCTCACCAAGAAACTGCTGGTTATCGGATTAATGACCGCCGCCTTTGGCATGACGACATCCGTCGCCCGAGCAGCAGACGATATGCTCGCGAAGATCAAGGCTAAGGGGGTGATGACCGTATGCATGGCGAATTATTTCCCTTACGCGGTCAAAAACCCCGCTACCAACGAGTGGGAGGGACTGGATCTCGACATCGGAGCCGAGATTGCGAAGCTGTTGAATGTAAAAATTGAAATTGCCGACACACCTTGGCCCGTAATTATGCAAAGCATAACAACAGGAAAATGTGATGTTTCTTTCGCGCCTAGTTTTGTTCTTCCTGCTCGTGCAGAGCAGGTGCTTTTTACGCAACCATTTTCATACGATTCCAGCGCAGTTTTCGTGGCGTCAGATTCTCCTATCAACACGCTCGATGACCTGGATCGGCCGGGAAATACTATCGCTTTCGTCGCTGGAACGGCTGAGGATCGGTGGTCGAGGGATACTTTCAAGAAGGCCGAATTGAAGGCTCTCCTTGGAGATACGTCTAATGCATCGCTCCTGGAAGTATCTGCGAAAAGGGTCACTGCTGCGGTGACCACCCGCGCAGGGAACATTGCGTTCATCAAGAACAATCCACAGCTCAGCTACAAGCTACTGACGAAAGATCCTATCCTGCCGACGCCTTTCGCATTCATGGTGCCGAAGGGAGAATATCACTTCCAGCAGTACCTGAACGTTGCGCTTTCCCGCCTGGAGCAAAACGGTGTTCTGCCTGCGCTGAACAAGAAGTGGCTCGGTGCGCTGGAAATCAACGAGATCAAGAAATGAGCTATCAAGCAGTTTCCGGAGGAAGCTTGCTGGCATCGAAAAAAGCTCTCAGGCAAAGCCTCCCGTGGTCCTACATCATTTCGACCGTCATCGCGTTGGCGGTCATCGCGACGGTCCTCAACTTCGTGAATTTCAAGGCAATTGCTGCCTTGGATTTCACGGTCGTCTACCAGTATCGCTACACGTTTCTGTGGGCGATTGGCACGACGTTGGGGATCACATCGACTGCGATCGTTATCGGGCTGATCGTGGGGATCGTCCTGGCGGTTCTGATCATTCAGGGGCCGCGACCTGTCAGGATGGTCGTCACAGCGTATGTCGAGATTTGGCGGAACACCCCGCTGATCGTTCAGCTGTTCTGGGTACATTTCGCCATGCCAGTGGTCACCGGGGTAAACACAACAGCACTGCAGAGTGGCCTGATCGCGATGACGATGCAGTCCGCTGCTTACCTCACCGATATCGCCCGCACGGGCATACTTGCAGTTCCGAAAGGGCAATATGAGGCTGCTGAGGCGCTCGGCTTGCCTACTTGGTCGAAGTGGGTGGATATCATCCTTCCGCAAGCCCTGAGGATCGTCATTCCTCCGCTGGCCACCATCGCGGTCGGTTTCTTCAAGGCGAGCGCCATACTATCCCTTCTGTCTGTGGGCGAACTGATGACCCAGACAAAGAATATTGCGACCTATACCCACAAGCCCATCGAGGTGATGACGTTCGTCGGTCTGGTCTACTGGGCCCTGGGTTACTCATTTGGCAGTCTAGCATACAAGCTGGAGGATATACTTGGATCGGATCAGAGGGCACGCCGATGAATTCCGACTGGAGCATTCTCTACCAGTATCGTTACGAAATCCTCGGCGGCCTCTGGACGACCATAGCCTTGGTCGGCCTGGCGCTCGTGTCGGGCTACATCGTTGGCGCCCTCGCCTGCTGCGGCAAACTTATGCGAACCGGTCCGCTCTACTGGCTTTCTACCTTCTATATCAACACCTTCCGAGCCTTGCCAGAAACGGTTCTTGTCTTCTGGATTTACTTCTGCGGCCCGTTCATTTTCACGGCAGCCCCGAGTGCTTGGCAGACTGGCGTAATTTCAATGTCACTGGTGGCCGGTGCCTACTTTGCCGAGATCGCTAGGGCAGGAATTCAGTCGGTAAGCCGTGGACAGTGGGAGGCTGCTCGCGCCGTCGGATTGTCGGAATTCTGGGTCTGGATCGACGTGATCATTCCTCAGGCCGTACGCGCTATGCTGCCTTCGTCGGCTCTGCTCGTCACTCAGTTGGTAAAGATGTCGGGCCTCGTATCGGCTATCGGCGTCACGGAGCTGATCTATCAGGCACAGACGCTGGGATCGCTAAGCTTTCGCTATTTCGAATTCTTCACGGCGGTCGCTGTCCTCTACTTCATCCTGATCTTCCCGTTCAGCATGGCCTCGCGATTCATAGAGGCGCACATGCGCCAGCAGATTGGATAGAATTCATGTCACCTATTGGCAAACCGATTGTTGATGCACGCGGCATCAACAAGAGCTTCAACACGGCACATGTCCTGAAAAACGTCGATCTCAAAGTCAACGCTGGCGAAGTGGTCTGCATAGTCGGACCTTCCGGCAGCGGAAAATCCACGTTCCTTCGTCTCATCAACGGACTGGAGGATATCGACGGCGGACAGATCGAGGTCGGCGAAACCACGCTGCCCGGCGCTCCGAAGGAATTGCTTTCGGTTCGCCGCAACGTCGGCATGGTGTTCCAGAACTTTAATCTTTTCCCGCACCTGACAGTCTTGGAGAATCTGACGCTCAGCCCACGGAGAACCGGTCGCATGAACCGTTCCGGGGCCGAAAACAAGGCCCGGGAACTGCTGAAGCGGGTTGGAATTTCCGAGCAGTCCTCAAAATATCCAAGCCAGTTGTCAGGAGGGCAGCAGCAGCGTGTGGCCATTGCCCGTGCTCTGGCCATGGAGCCTCAGATACTGCTGTTCGACGAACCTACGTCGGCACTGGACCCTGAAAACGTCAACGAAGTGCTGAACGTCATGAAGGAACTCGCAAGTTCCGGCATCACCATGATCGTCGTCACGCACGAGATGGGCTTTGCCCGCGAAGTGGCGGACCGGATCGTGTTCATGGCCGACGGTCAGCTCCTGGTGGATGCTTCCCCAAGCCAGTTCTTCGAGCATGTCGAAGACGAGAGGCTTCGGAGCTTCCTGTCAAAAATCCTGTAGCCGCCGTTGGCTGCTCTACCAGAACCGGAGTGAATTTCATGACCGACCTTCCTCGGCTTCACTTTTCCCGTGCCGAATATGCCGCTCGTCTTGATAAGGCGAAACAGGCCATCCGGAAAAGCAGATACGACGCCGTTCTCCTCTTCAAGAGCGAGGACATGTATTGGCTGACCGGCCTCGACACAGATGGATACTACGTCTTCCATACGATGCTGGTGACCGCAGATGGCGGGGTTACCTACCTCGGCCGACAGGCGGACTACAACAACGTTCTCTACAGTTCGATCATTGGGGATCACCGCACCTTCGACGAGTTGGCGGGTTCCAGCCGGGGTGCCGCGATCAAGACGTTGCTGAGCGACCGAGGTTTGGCAGGCAAGCGCGTCGGCATCCAGTACAACACCATGGGACATCGAGCCGATCTCTATGTCGAGATTGTATCATCGCTGACCGACTTCTGCACATTCGATGATGCTTCGGCGATGATCGACCGTTGGCGGCTGGTGAAGTCAGAGGCCGAGATCGAGAAGATGCGCCAGTCCGCCAATATCGTGCATCTGATGACGGACGCCGCAATCCGCGAGACCAGGGCAGGCGTCTTCGAGGGCAAGATTTTCAGTGCGCTGGCTCAGGCGATCTATGAAAACGATGGAGACCCTTGCGCGCTGAGATATCCCATTGGCTGCGGTCCAGCGTCAAAGCTCGGGCGCTACACCTCTGGGCGGAACTACGTTGCCGATACCGACCAATTTATGTTCGAGATCGGCTGCGGCTACCGCCATTATCATACGGCCGTCTATTTCCATGTCCTGACAGGAGACGTTCCAAAGCAACGTCTGTCAGACCTTTTGAAGAAGGTGGAAGAAGCCCGCGAAGCCGGGATGGCTCAGATGAGGCCGGGCAACACCGTCGGTGCGATCCACACTGCCATAAGCGACACCTACCGCAAGTACGGTCTCGATGCTTATTTGCGGAAATCTTACGGATACCAGATGGGAATTTGCTATCCGCCGACCTGGGTTGCTGCACCCATGGTTATATCCGGCTCGGAAGAGGTGATTGAAGAGAACATGACCATCTTCATCCATCCCTCCTTGACTGATACCGAAAGCGGTTTGCGTGTTTCGTCAGGAGAGACCGCACGAGTTCTGAAAAACGGCGTCGAGAAGCTTACAAGCGCGCCGGCTGAACTCATCCTCAACTAACCAATCCAACAGCGCTAGGGCAAGCAAGCTTTACCGTCAGCCAATGGCCGAACGCTATGAACACCATTGAGAATGCAGTCGAAGAGAATGCACTATGCGACCTATAAACTTCACTCACCAGTCGATCGTGGGCCTTCTTGCTCTCGACATTGACCCTACGATCGAAACCGACTTGCGGAATCATCTCGTAGGAGAAAACATCGAAATCTCAACGAACCGAATGGTACGAGAAACGCGAAGCCCTGACGATCCATACAGGGACATGAGTACCAGCATTGAACTTGCAGTGAAGGGCTTATTGCCGACAAGCGAAATGGACGCGATTGTCTTTGGGTGCACATCCGCGGCCATGGCTTTAGGCACCGAAACTGTGAGAGCGATAATAAGCAAAATTCGGCCCAATGTTCCTGTAATCGATCCAGCGTCGGCGTGTGTTTCGGCATTGAGGAGAGCTGGAATAGAGAGAATAGGACTAATTTCGCCGTACTCTATAAAATTACATGGAGCCGTTCGTGATTTTCTTTCCCAATCAGGTTTTCAGGTGCTGAGAGATCAACGATTTGAGTTAGACCATAGCGATAGATACCAGCAGCCAACAATTTTAGACTATATTAATTCTTGCAGAATCCTCTCTGAGGGTAGTGATATAGATGGTTTGTTCATCTCTTGCACCGCTCTACGCACGGCATTTATCATCCCCCACCTGCAGGCAGAAATCAAAATACCTGTCCTTTCAAGCAATCAAGTTGTTGCAAGTGAGATAAGAGCGCTTCTCAAGACTGAATAATTAAATCTTATATTCATGCCGTTTTGCATTTAATCATGAGATTATATCTGTAACTATTTCAATAGGATACCTCGACACTCGATTCGAGACACGGCAGTTAATGTGAGAATGCGTGACCTGCCCCCCCCCAACGCTACTGGGCGGCGCGTCGGTAGTGCGCCTCATCAAACGGAAGGCCTACCGCCCGCCGAAGTGCTATCTCAACAGCGATTCAGATGTGGACTGGCTGCTCGACCCTGTGCCTTGGGGCGAGCGATAAGCAGTCGACCGGACGCGATTCGAACTATTTCACCGCCGAACGCCGCCGTTTCTACGCTTTTCTGCGCGGGGCCATCTTCTGGAAGATGCAAGGATGTACGCTCGGCGAATTTAGCGTATTGCGGAGGGCAACCGTCGGTATTTGGCGCGCCCCATGTGATTCGAACTTTTTCGTCGAAACAGTTCCCTTTTATGAAAGTCCGCAAATCAGCCCATGGTCAGATCGGAACGGCTTTATGATGAAAGTGGTTGGGGCAGGATTTGAACCCCTCTCGGATTACAATACTCTGCTCAAATCACCCCCCAGGCTCGAAACCTCCCCCTCCCCGTCATCTCGCGCAACTTCAGCTCCTCGATGATCCGGACCGCCCCCTGCGGCGTCACGCCGATCGCCTGGCGACTGTTCCGGCGGTGACGAGCGGCCGGGAGAGCACGAGTTCGATCAGTTGCGGCAGTTTCGACGACGCCCGCCGGCCTAAAAGTTTGCGCGTCATTGTCTGGCGGGCAAGCATCAGCCGATCGTGCTCCTTCAGCCCGGCCTCGGCCGCCGCGGTGATGCCGGTGAGAAGCGCCAGCAAGCGGGTTTCGCGGTCGCGGTGCCGGCGGCGCTCGACGGGAATGGATTTTAGGCCAAGATTGAGCGCTGCCAGATGCGCCGCCGTGGTGAGGCCGGCCTGGCGCAGGATCGAGGCGCAAAACAGCCGGCCGAGCCAGGGCGCATGCTGCAGGACCTCCAGAACATTCCAGGCGTCGAGGGCGAGCGCCGCCCGCAACACCGGCGGCAAATTATTCGTCTCGCCCAAGACCGCGCGCCACTCCTGCAGCCGCGCGTCCTCGTCCCAGTCGAGATCGTAGACCAGCGCATTTCTGTCCGGGGCCGTTTTGGGCATGGGCGATTTTGCTGCCGCGAGTGCGGCCTCCGAGCGCGCCAGCAGCGCATCGATCGCCGCCATTTCCGCGGCCAGGGGATTTTTGTCCTCATCCCCCTGCCCTCTCCCAATCGGATTTTTTGTCTCCTCACCAGACGGCGGGTTTTCGCCCGGTTGCGTCCTGTCGCCGGCGGCAACATCGCTGACAACGTCGCTGCCGGTGGTTGTGACCGTGATTATGTCACCGAAAGGACCGGTGACTACGTCACCGCGGCCGCGCAGGCTGCGCAAGCCTTCAAGGCCCAGTCGGCCCGAAGCTGCGATTTTGGCCAACTCAAAGACAGATGGCGAACGTGCAATCACGCTGAAGCTTACTGCGAACCTTGACCTTCCAAGGCGCGGTAGACAGTCATCCTGGAAATGTTCAGCTCACGAGCAACGGCGGTTTTCGTTGCGCCAGCCGCGACCCGTCTGCGGATTTCCGCGTCATCGACATTCTTTTTCCTGCCCTTGTAGATGCCGTCAGCTTTTGCCGCGTCGATGCCCGCTCGTTGCCTGTCTTTGATGAACTTGAGTTCCATATCGGCGACCATGCCGAGAATGGTGATAACCATTCGACCCATGCTTCCGGCTGTCGTGACTTCGGGCTCAAGAATGCGGAGTGACGCGCCCTTTTCGTCAAGCTCATGAACGAGATTGAGAACGTCGCGTGTGGATCGCCCGAGCCGGTCAAGCCGTAGAACCACCAGTTCGTCGCCCGTATGCAAAAACTGCATGATGGTCTCCAGCTCGGACCGTCCTTTCCGGGACGATCCTGATCCGGTTTCTGATCGGATGATTTCACAACCTGCGGCCTTCAGACGCTCGTTCTGAATATCGAGGTCCTGATCTATGGTGCTGACGCGAGCGTATCCGATGCGGGCCATGGCAATTCTGTAACCGCTTTAGGCGGACTTTTGCGACCGACATTTGCCAGGCGAACTTCAGCGTGATTTCAGTCCGCGATATTTGCAATGAAAAATCAG
>NZ_JAAKZG010000026.1 GCF_011045115.1 Mesorhizobium zhangyense | reverse complement strand
AGCATGCTGCCGACCAAGAATCTCAATCCTGACATCAATCAAAAGCCGGCCGAACAGCCGCCGCCTACATTTTGCCGTGACCACCATCGCCGGTGCCCCGATATCAGGAAAAGCGCCAGCCTTCGACTGCCGAATGCTCTTCAGTGGCCGCGTCGAAGCCTTCTATTAATGGTACAGGCCAAAGACACCTCCGGTATGCTTTCCGTCCGAGCCTCGCTGCAGTTGAGAGGAACCCGGCCCAACCGCCTTTAACGTCTGACATATCTGACGGGCTAGGGCGGGGAGTAGCCAGCCCATCATCGAAACCGAACGCAAATAGTAAGTCGATGAGCTATAGCCATCTCAGACGCTTCTGAACTTAGGCCAGTTCAATGAGCATCCGGCCCAATGCGGGCAACGAAATCGCCTCCACATCATCCTTTAACGGGAAAGACTCGACGCCAGGATATACCACGAAACGTCGTTCCGGATTGAGATCGGCGCAGGCCTGATAAAATCCTTTTTCTATCTTTGGCGTCAGGCTTCGCTTGATTTCGATCGCCCAGGGACGTCGCCCGGGGAGGGTAAGCAAGAGGTCGATTTCGGCGCCCGCGGCAGTCCTATAGAAGTTGCTTTGCGTGCCGCTTGGCGCGGCAGCTATGAGCGTTTCAATCACGAAGCCTTCCCAACTCGCGCCAGTGATCGGATGACCTAGAACATCTTCCTGCGTGGTCAGACCGAGGAGCGTGTGGACAATACCGCTATCACGAACATAGATACGCGGTGATTTGACCAAGCGCTTCCCAACGTTGGCATGCCAGGGCTCGAGTCGCCGCACCAATAGAAGGTCGACCAGGAGATCGAGATAAGAGGCAATGGTTTTGCCGTCCACGCCGAGAGCACGAGCAAATTCGGCGGCATTGAGAAGGCTGGATTGGTGATGCGCGAGCATGGTCCAGAACCGACGCAGCGTTTCGGCCGGAATGCGCGGACCCAATTGAGGAATGTCGCGCTCCAGGTAGCTGCGAATAAAGTCCTGGCGCCAGCGCTGACTGACACGGTCGCTTGTCGCCAGAAAACTGTTCGGAAATCCACCACGCACCCAGAGGGCCGGTAAGTCGTCTTGCGGAACTTCCAGACCATCGATTGGATGCATTTCGAGATAGGCAATGCGGCCCGCAAGGGTTTCGCCGGATTGTTTCAGGAGATCGATTGAGGCGGAACCGAGAACTAAGAAGCTGCCGGTTACCTTCCCGTTGCGGCGACCGCGATCGATCAGACCACGCAGATTTTGAAACAGATTTGGCGGGGGATGAACTTTTTCAAGGATAGACGCTCGTTGCCGATGCAAGGGCGAGCGCTGTCTTGCCGACTTGTCTTGGCCCAATCAGAGCAACTGCTGGGCTGCTATCGAGCAATTCGTTGAATTCAGGAGTCATACGGCGCGTGATCATCCTTGCAATTATGGAATGCTACTCCAGATTTGCGAGGATAACTCACCGGGCGAAAACGCTGTTGTGCAAAGATGCGACGCCTACGCAGAGGGAAGGGGCCTTTTACCGCGCTTCGCCTGAAAACAGCTCGCTTCTGTCTACATGAAATTCCCGACGACCGCGACGGCGGACAACCTCGCTGGCTAGATGATCACCCGCGCCGCCCGGCCGAGCTGGCGTTCGGCGTCGTTGTAATAGCGCGCGGCCTGCTGGACGGAGCGGTGCTGCGATTGTTGCATGGCTTCGGGAAGCGAAATTCCACGCCGCGCGGTTTCGGTGAGATAGCCGGAGCGCAGGCCGTGCGCCGAAAACACCGCCGGATCGAGCCCGGCCTGGGCAACACGGCGTTTTAAAATCAGATTGACGGCCTGCGGCGTGAGCGCACGGCGCTCGAGATGGCCCCATCGATCGATTTTTTTGAACACGGCACCGTCGACGATGCCGGCGCGTTCGTTCCATTCTTTGAGCGCCAGCACCGGCCGGCCGACCAGCAGGACAAAAGCATCGGCATCGGCTTGTGTTGTCTTGGTGCGGCCGAGTTTGATCGCCAGGCAGGGCAGTTTTTTTCGCCACCAGGATCTTTTGGGTCGGCCGGCACCGGGGGCCTGGTCGACGAGTTGCTCCAGGCGCAAGGCAGAAATTTCGCTGCGGCGGCGACCGCTGGAGGCAAAGGCCGTGAGCAGAAGCGCGCGATCGCGCAGGTCGACCAGCTTTTCGCCGTCGCAGGCTTTGAGAAGAACGGCGAGGATGTCGGCGGTTATTGCCTTCTGGCTTTTGCGGCCGCGCGGCCGGGCGCTGGCGCGCACGGCGAGTTTTAGCGCGCTGTGCAGGCCAGGGGCATTGAAATGCCCCACAAGGCCGCGCCATTTGGTCAGCGTCGGCCAGAACATCGCGGCGATCGAAGGGGAGAATGGAATCGAGGGTGTCGAGGGCGGTGGCGCGCCAGGCGACACGGTCGCTGCGCGCGATGCGCTCGGGCTGGTCGCCGTCTGACAGGGCAGGGGTCTTTTGTTTTTTCATCTGGGCCATGGGTGGAAAAGAAGGCGCTCCGGTCGCTGGCAGGCCCAAAAAAATGTCGCCGGCGGGCCTGTGAGAAAGGCCAGGCTCGCTGATTTGCGGGCAGAAAACAATCACTATCGATAAGAGATACTTATCGATAGTGATACTTCCAACTTCTGTGTCTCGGCAGTAGCGAACTTTATTTTCGCAATAGAGTTCCTTTGGCAAATCATCTATCATGATTTCAATGCGTTACGATCTTGCCAAACTGCCCAGCCAGACCCTGTTGCGGCCCATATCGGATGCCGGCGTCGCGCTGGCGCGTCTTGACGAGCGTGTCGCCCGCTCAGCAGTAGGGCCGGGCTGGGTCGAACGATCCCATTTCGCCGATGCCTGCGCCTCACTGTGGCTCGACGGCGAGCTTGTCCATCTCGAAGATCTCGTCCTCCACGACGCCACCCGCGACATCCGCACCCCGACCCACGAATTGACCATCGCCCACGACGTATTGCGCACCCGTCGGCGCATTGCCGGGCAGCTATCCAGTTGGGCGATTTCCGCAGAAGGTCTCCGCAGTCTGTGCGGCGCAGGGATCGCGGGTGGTACGGTTGGCTCTGTCCATGATGCCGCTGTGACCGGTGACGCTGAGTCGGATAACACGGCGGCCGGAGGAGGGGAGGGGGAAAACCGCGATGACGGTGCCAGTCTCCCGGGCGTTGACTACGCCGCCATCGATGCCCTGCTGGCGCGATCGAATGCCGCCATCGAAGCAGCAAAAACGCCGGGTCACGCCGGTGACCGTGAAAAAGACCCGCTGGTCTACGATCTCGATTGGGACGAGGACGAGCGGCTGGACGAATGGCGCGGCGTGTTGCGCGAGACAAAGGACCTGCCGGCGGTGCTGCAGGCCATCGTCGCTCTCGATGCTTGGAATTTTTTGAGCGTCCTGCAGCACGCGTCCTGGCTCGGCCGGCTGCTTTGCGCCTCGATCCTGCGCCAGGCCGGGGTCACCACCGCGGCGCATCTTGCCGCCCTCAATCTCGGCCTCAAAACCGTGCCTGTCGATCGCCGTCGGCATCGCGATCGCGAAACGCGGCTTCTCGCTATCGCGCATGGTCTGATCGCGGCCGCCGAGATAGGACTGAAGGAACATGACCGGCTGGCGCTCGCGCAAAAAATGATGGAGCGGAAGCTGGAGGGGCGCCGCGCCTCGTCAAAGCTGCCGGAGCTCGTCGAGCTGGTCATGGCAAAACCGCTGGTATCGGCCGGTATGGTCGCCAAAACGCTCGACGTCACGCCGCAGGCGGCGCGGCGCATTGTTGGCGAGTTGGGCTTGAGAGAGATGACGGGGAGGGGGAGGTTTCGGGCGTGGGGCATCTTGTGAAGGCTTGGAGGCGCCCCAAGGCAGAACCGCGGCGGGACTGTCTCCCCACCATCTCGGTTGATTTATAAAGCTCAGCCGCGGCATGTGAAATGGCAGTCCGTCGTTGGCCTGCCCTTCTTTGCTCCCTTCAAGAATATCCAAGTTCAATGCAGTTGTCGCATGTTCCTCGATGTATTAGAGGCGTTCAAAGGTCGGGCGGATTGGGGGAAACATGTCGGGAGAGGTGTACCTTGGGAACGGTCTTCCAGGCTTGCCGGAAGATCTGCTTCTGGCACGAGACCGCGGCGACGTCCTGTTCATCGTCGGCGCCGGTGCGTCGTATCCCGCCCCGTCCTCCCTGCCTGATTTCGGAGGTCTCGTTGCTGACATCTATCGGAAGGTCGATCCGACAGTCGCAGCGGCCATCGAGACGGTATCGACAGTAAAGGATGCGACTTGGGAAAACGTTCCCGGTATTCTTTCAGACGCACAACGCACCGAATTGAAGTTCTTTTGCCAACGCGAATACGACGTTGTTCTGGGAATGCTGGAGCGACGTCTTGACGGCGATTCGAGCGAGGAAAGCACGATGCGGCGGGCTGCGCGCGAGGTGCTGGCGCGTACGACCGCACCGAACCCGATCCACAACGCACTCGTTCACCTGGGGCAACGGTTCGGTCAAACACTTCTGGCGACGACCAACTTCGATCGCCTCTTGTCGGAGGCTGCCAAAAGTGAGCGGGTGACCGCCACGTCGTTCGCGCTCGGTGAAATTCCCAATCCAAGCCGGAGGACGGACTTCGGCGGCATCCTGCATATCCATGGAAAACTTCGATGGAAGAGCGAGAAAGGGTCAGCACTCTTACTGACTGACCAGGACTTCGGGGATTTCTACCTGCGGCGGCACCAGATTACGTCCTTCCTCTATGACGCGGCACGAATCTTTCATCTGGTTCTGGTCGGTTACAGCGCGAATGACTCGCCGGTCCGATATCTCCTCAATGCCATCGCCGGCGACGAACGGCATTTTAATGACCTAAAGCCTCGCTATGCCTTTGTCGGATGTGAACCCTCAGACGCGCGAACACCGACGGAATGGCGGGCGCGCGGAATAACGCCGATTCCTTATGATCGCGCCAACGGCCATAAAGCGCTCGGGGATCTGCTCGTGCGATGGGCTGACATCGTGCCGGGAAAGCGCAGTCGGGTATCGGCAAGCGCCTATCTAAAGGAGCTCTCCCTGCTCGATCCCGAGTCGCTAGACGGGACCGCCGGGCAATCATTCCTGAAATATTACGTGCGGCGCTCAACGCCGAGTGAACAAACCGATTTGGCAAAGCTCCTTTCGAAGAACGGGTGCTCGCCAAGGTGGCTTGCATTGTTGAACGAGACAATCCGGGAAACTGGGAAGGCACACTGACATGCGCAGACCGAGGATATCCGACACTGGAAATCGTGTCCGCCAATCCACATGGGCCTTCGCGGATGGCCGCCTGGAGGACTTAGCCGTTCTTGAATGGGCGGCCAGCTTGTCGACTAACCATGAGGCGGAACGAAGCTCGCTGCGTGATCTCTTCGATCACCGAGTGAAAGATGTTGCCGAACCCTATGCTCTCGCATGGCGTTGCGTGTTCGAATACTGGCAAAGGCCTGATGCTGACAACAATGACGAGAAATATCTGATCAAGCGCGAGCTCAAGCAGGGCGGGACGCAGCGGGAGATCATCCAGCTCATCGTCGAAGCCATCAGACCCTCGCTCAAAATCGAGACATCCAAGCGATACCACGCCCTTTCCGGCGAGAAACCGCCCGAAAAGCCGACGCTTCTCAGGCACCTCATCTGGGCATCGATTTCTAGCGGCGACCACCTGACATCGAACGATATCGGTCTCGAGCGGATCTCCGATCGCAACTTTCTCTTCGAACTGGCCGTGGCACTCAACGCCGCCCTGCTTTCGGGTCTTAATGTTGGACGCATGATCGGCTCGATTTCGGAAAGTATGGACATTACGAACTGGCAGGTTCAACGCGTCTATTATGTTCCGCCCGCACAGTATGTTGTCGGTGGCGGTGAGCCTGACAGACACCGCGATGGTTTTGCGCCCGTGACAAAGCTGATGTTCGCAGTCATGGAAAAGCTTGCGTCTATCGATGCGGCAGCTGCGCGACGCATCGTGTCATCCTGGGATACCAGTGAATGGAGGCTCTACAGGCGCCTCTGGGCGGCGGCTGCGCGCAACCCGGACCTCACTTCGGCCGACGATGTATCCACGTTCCTTGAGACGGTCGAAGACGTGGAATTCTGGCGACCGGGGACCTTTCCCGAGATCGCCGAGGTCCGCGCAGTACGTTGGGGCGACTTTTCTGCGGCGAGCGCAGCGCGTCTGGAGCAGCGCCTGTTGAAGGGGGAACCGCTAAAGCTCATTCCGAAGTCGGTCGACAAGGCAGACAGAGTAGGCTTTCGGCGGCACCGTATACGCATTGAGCTGCAACGTATTCAGGCGGCTGGAGGACAGCTATCGAAAAAGGCGATCGACTGGTTGGACAAGGCAACTCAACAGGAGGGAGAGGGGCCAGAAGTCACCCTCACTTTCGGATTTAGTGAGGGCGTGCGCATATTGCGCGGCGAACGGAGCATTCAGCCGTCCTTTGACGCCGTTCCAAGCCCGAAGTTGCTTGACGAGCTTGCCGGTATGATCGGGGATGGCGGCTGGGACGACCGGACCCAGCAGGCGTCAGACTACATCGCTCAACATCCGAGCGACATTCTCGCCCTGCTCGAAAAGGCACCGGATTCCGTGGTTTCGGCTAAGGTCTGGCAGGCTTTCGGCTATGGCTTCAGGCCCTCCGATCTCGATAGGGGCCCGGACACGGCCTCCTCAGAAGACCAAGCAAAAATTCCGATTGCCGTGCGAGCCTGCCAGGCGATCGTCAATTTGGGACCTGTCGTACTCAAACGGGCGATCGATGGGCTGGCATCGTTCACGAATGGCTGGGATAAACTGCTTCAGCGCCGGGACGAATTCATTGCCGCGTGGCTGACACTCTGGCCGATCGCCGTGACTGCGACGAACGAGAATGCCGACGTCAGCCAGCCGCTCGCCGACCGGGCCTATGCATCGCCGGTCGGCCAACTTTTATTCGCGTTGAGCGGTTGGCCTACCGTACGGGCGGGTAAACAGGCCTTGGCTGCCGGACCATGGCCGCAGATCCTGTCTGCTATCGCTGAGGCGACTGGCGAAGCTCGCCTCGACGCGCAATTTTTTCTGACCCGAGACATCGGATACTTCTATACCGCTGATCCGGCCTGGACGAGGATGAACCTCGTCGAGCCCTTGAAGATGGCCGAGCCCGATGACGAGGGGGCGTTGGAATTGTGGGGCGCGTTCGGGTCTGGAGGTCTGCCGGGACCGGAAGTCCTCACCGAACTTGCCGAGCCGCTGGTTGCTGCCGCAATCTCCAGTGAACTGCCGGCACAGGTGAGGGGCGAACTCACACAACAGGTCATCCTTTCCGTTCTCATGAGCGCTCGCGATCAGCAGCAGCCTCCCATCTCTATCAATCTTGCTCAGCAGGTGCTCAGAATGGGTGGCGACACTGTTCGTCGCGAAGCAATCAGGGCAATGCATGAATTTCTTGAAAACGGTGATGACGCGGAGATTGCCACGCGCTTCGATTTGGTAGCATCGACTTTCCGTGACGTCTGGCCGAAGGAACTCACGCTCAGCTCTCGCCAGGTTTCTGAAGGATTGGTAGAGTTGCCTGCTGCAGCCGGACCATATTATGCCGAAGCAGCAGAGCTCGTGCTTCCATATTTGACGCCCTTCGATTGCTGGTCAATGTTCGATTACGGCGTTTTGGACAGCAATTCGATGGACGACAAATACGCTGTGATCGATGATCGAACGAAAGCCGCAGCTTTCCTCGCAATCTTGGACAAGACAGTCGGCAGCGAGGGGGACGCGATTGTTCCAAATGGGCTGGAAGGCGCTCTCCTTCATATTGCCAAGGTTGCTCCGAGGCTAGAGAAGGATATTCGGTTTCAGAGGCTATTGACCCTTAGCCGCCGCTAGCATTCACCCCTCCGCACTCGCCTGGCTTCGACGCTCAGCGCTTGTTGTACCGCGAAATCTGCAAAAGCCGAGGATTACGTCGTTTGGTTTGGTATAGGTGCCTATCAGGCCGTCTATTGGCTTTGATGACTTCTGATCATCCGCTTCAGCCTGACGCGGTCCTCTTGCATCAAAGCAAAATACCTTGCTACATAATCTGGCTGCACCTCTCGCGAAATACGGCCCTCTCCAATCTCCTCAAGCACCATTCGGAAGGCCGGGTTGAAGCGCCGCTTTGACCAACCGGTATTTTCATGGAGGGCCTCAGCACGAGTCTCATCGGTATCCAGAATGATCTGCGCTAACTGCGCGGCGTCCTGCGCGGTTGCCCACCCCATCACCTGATGATCGAGCTGCTCATAGAAAACCGGCTCAAGACGCAAACGCCATGCAATTGGCCCCATGAGATGGGTTACCGATATCAGACCCAAAGCGTCCAGTTCCCAAACGGCGTCCTCGACCTCTGATTGCGGCATATCCCGGACAAGGGTGTAGATCTCGTCCGGTTCGTACACCTCATGACCCAATCCGTCCGGGCAAGCCAGCGCCAATGCAGCCGCAAGCGCGGCAACAACGCCGTCGATCGTCTCTTTTGGGTTGAGCTGCGCATCGTGCTCATCGAGCGTCACTCCATGCACGTTTGTCCTTTCCGAGATCGAGGTCTCCCAGTCCGCGCGGGCCCTTTCCTCGCCGGTCGGCACGAGATCGTCAATTAGTGCGGTGACAAGGCCGCCGCCCGGAGCCAATCCGGCAATCCCGGTCGCAACAGCTCTGAGCCTATCGCCGGGATGGTCTTTCGACGGGACCAGGATCGGCTTCTTTTTATCTCCTTCATCAGTCATCGAATTCTCCCGGGGGCAGGTTCCGCTGCACTCATCTACCCTTCTCATTGACTCGCCCAATAATGATGCGTCGTCTATGACCGGCTTGGGCGGGAGCATCCTAGAGCCAATAACGTGCTGAAGGAACGCAATTTTCTTGCTACGCCCATCGCGCGCATTTCTGCATAGCGCAGTCAGTGTTCGAGCACCGCAAGCGCCTCGACGTCGGCTTGGCCGAATAGCTTGGTCGCCGTGGTCAACGCGGTGCCGGACAAGGTCTGTGTCGCAAGGACCGCAAGACGCTTCATCGGCCTTGAGATCGATACGTAAAACAGATTGCGTGCGCGGTAATACCCTTTTGTATTCGCAGCGGTGAGGGCCTTCGTCTCGATCAGTTCCAGCAGAAGGGGCCAGTTGTAATGGTTCCAGCCGCCTCCGAGCACGACCAGCACGTTCTCGAATTCAGCTCCTTTGACGCTATGCTGGGTAGCAAAGGGTGTTTGCTTTTCGACGAACCTGACCAACGCAGTCATCTCTGAATAAGAGACGTCACGCAGCGCCTGGTGGCGCAATAGGCTCGTCGCCTCCGCGGGCACGGGCTCGCCATCCAACTGCCTGAGATCCTCCTCACGGCGTAGCACGCGGTCGGGAAGCACGGGTCGTTTCGTGGCCTGCAGGTGATCAAGTACGCAACCTACAGTCCCTTCGCTCCTCAGCTTCATCAATGCGTCCATGTCGTTGCGCCACGCCTGCTTGTCCGCCTGCGTATAAATGGCAGGCCGTCCGCCATAGAGGCGGAAGAGTTCGCCGTAGTTCGACGCCTGGTACGCCTCAGCCATCGGCTCGAGGGTCTCGGCGAAGAATTTGATGGAGGGGTCTTCTTTGCGCGCGAACGCATCATTGCGCCCGGAAAATACCTTGGCGATGGAAGGATAGCCCTGTTCCGCAGCAAGGACGTTGTGAGTCAGCATGAGTATCTTGGTCTTTGTCAGGTCCCAGCCTTCCCCAGCAAGGCGCTGCATGAGCGACTCCCGCACAGCCCGGGCGAGTTCGGGAAACAGATCGGCCTTTGAATGCGCAGTGTTCGTCCTCGCTCCCATAAACAGGTTGGTGTGGAAGAACCGCGCTTCTCCCGCAGCTTGCGGATTGGCGACGGCTTGGGTCAATTCCGGCCGGAGGCGGTTGAGCACGTCGACGATGGCGGGCGCCGAGCGGAAGTTCGAACCCTTGTCGATCGCCTCGACGGGATAAGCCGCGAGCTCGTACTCACTGTTGTAAATGGTCTGCCAATGATCGCCGAACAGCCCGATGAGCGGGCCCTTCTTTGGGGTGAAATAATGCTCGGTGATCGCCGCCATGAAGTCGCGGTCGGTGTCCTGGTACTCATCGATGAAGACTACCGGGAATTGCTGCTGGAACAGCAGCTGGAACTTGGGCTTCGCGAGAAGCTTAGCCATGTACAGCGGGATATCGTCATGGCCTAGAGTGATGCGTTTGTCGTCCACGCCGAAAAAGCCGAGCTCGTACTCCACGACCTTTGATCCGACGCCGCCTGCCTCCTCGAGCTTGTCCTTCCGATTCTCCGACCCGGCCACGAGTTCGCGAAGTGCTTTCTGATATTGCCGCAGGAAGGTCCATGAGAATGCATGGATCGTCTCGACAAGGATGGCGGGATGCCGTTCGACTTCCCGCGCGATCTCGTCGCGAGCGACCTCGGTATAGGTGATGCAGGCGATCTTACGCCCGCTTTGCATCAGTTCGGCGCCGCGATCGGAGATCATCTGCTTGAGCGCGGCGACGAGGGAATAGGTCTTGCCCGCCCCCGCCCCTGCTTCCAGGCGGAAACTACGCCCCTCTTCAAGGCACTTTCCAACTTTCGCCTGCGCTTGCTTGGCGGCGACGAGAGCCGGATTGTCGGCTACTCCGTTCATGCCGGCAACTCCCCCGCCCCCGCCGGATGCGGCGGTACGATCGGCGGGTTTTCCGCCGCCGGCGGCGGTTCAGAAAGCCACTTCAAGCCCTCACCGATGTAGCGCGGTACTTTCCAGTCCTTCTCTCGGATAGCGAACCGTAGCGCGGTCTCGGATTTGGGGAGGTCTTGTGCAATCTCCCACGCATTATCCGCCTGATCGTCGTCAACGACGAGCCCGAACCTGTCCGGATTCGCCAGCACAAGCGCGTCCTCATAGCTCCGCGCGCACACAGTGGAATTGGGAATCTCGGGGATCTGATAGGCGATGCGGCGGTATCCCGATAACTTTTCCGCATCCGTTTTTGCGAGCAGCGTCGGCAGGTCGATCAGCGGCGCTGGCTTGTCCTGCCATCCCTCCTGATTCTTTTCTGCTTCAGGCCTAAACCATTCGCGGATCGCGGTATTCGAGGTCCTGTCGCCGTCAGCGACCGGACACTTCTCCCATACATTGATATCGTTGCCCTTCTTGTTCTTTCTAACAGCGGATCTGACGGCATCGAGGTCGGTTATCACGAGGGTCTTTAACTCAAGGAAGTTGAGCAACGGATAGAACAGGTGGGCGTGCGCACCGCTGGCTTCGACCGTCGTGATATATTGTTTCGAAAGCTTATGTTCCTCGTCGAGCGCTTTATCGACGATCTCACACAACCGCGGCATTAGCACCCGTTCGGTGGTCCCTTCGACCATTATCGCTTTGTCGGCAAAATACAGGTCGCATTTGGTCAAGGTCATGTACTGGTGCAGGAATTCCTTATCGTCAGCCGGGATCGCCGCCATACCTTTCTTGAAATCCTTCACCTTGGTCTGGCGCCCAGACGCCGGCACTGGCTGCTGGTTCAGGAAATAGCGTATCGCTTCGAATGGCGCCGCGTTGGCCACATGCGATGAATGCGTCGTGATGACGAATTGCACCTGCCACGCAGGCTCGTCAGGATATTTCGCCGACAGCTTTCCTACCGCAGCGTTCAGCTGGCTTATGAAAACCTCCTGCATCTGCGGATGCAAATGGGCTTCAGGTTCCTCAATGAAGATGAGATGCGTCGTCGGACGCGTCGGTCTCGCACGGTAGAGCTTGTGGTAGCTCTCCAGCTGGAGGAGCATATAAATGAGATTGCGAGTACCGAGGCCGTTATAGCCCTCGGGCAGATGCACACCGTCGGTACCGGCATAGACGACCCTGGTGTGGTCCGAGAGCAACGCATCGACATTGAGCGACGTCTCCGGCTGCAATTCCGTGTCGTTCATGCTCGGAAAACCCAGGACGTTCATCGCCGGGAGAAGCGCTTTCAGCATCGTGTCGAATTCCGACTGCATTTCACGCTCGATGCCCTCGACCGAACTTTTCAGTTGGGCGGCGAGCTGCTGGTCCGCAGCGGCCGCGGTTGGCGTGGATGCGGTTTTGAATAAGGTGCTCAGCAGCTTCCCGATGACATCGGCGTCGCCATGCCTCGCGTGATCGAGCGTACGCTGGGCGCGCACCAGATTGCATTGGAGCAAGGCGGCCAGGTGCGTGGTCCCTTCGAAGTGCCGCACATTCCCCGGGTCCGTCGGATCGATCGCGCAGACCTGAACGCTGTAGGTCTTGGGTATCGCCTCCTTTAGGTGCCGCATGAAATGCGCATTCGTTTCCACCCCCTCGGGTGGATCAGACACCTCCAGAAGCTGCTGGAGGGTGGGGAGCGTCGGCGCATACTCCACCTTCGCGATCGCTGCCGTTGAATTCATATCCAGGTCGATAATGAAGGCGGAGAGCGGCCCCAGGGAGGGGGCGGCGCTGTCGTACACGAATGTCAGGGTGATGGTGATCTTCGGGATAGCGGCTAGGACCTTTCCCGGATCCTCCCCCTTTTCCCGCAGCTCCCTGGCTTCGAAGAATTTCTTCCGCGTGCCGGCAGAGAAATCCTCCAGCCTGAACTTCGCGCCGCCATCGCCTGCAAAGCGCTCGAACACATCCGTAAGCGACGTCTTGCCGCTGTTATTGCGGCCAACGATGACCGTCGAGCCGGTCTCCAGCATGATCTCGACATCCTGGAGAAGCCGAAACCCCTCGACCCTGACTTTCTGTATGCGCATGTCCTTCCCCCAAGGAGCTGCCGTGACGTACTATCTTGGATAGTGGTCGGCGTCCGTTTAAACAACAACGAATCTATTCACTGATGCGTAAGATAAAGCGTAGATCAGAATCGATGTTTCACTTGCACCGGAACGGGAAAGGGGCGTTGATCGCGGATCATGGCAACGTTCGGCCCACAATTTAGCGATGACGACCAGGGCCGGCTTGAGCTCTCGCTGGCTACGCCCGGACTAGTGGACGTGTACTTTACTCCATCCGAGGCGCGCTTGCGTGCTGCGGGGCGGGTAGGTGATGCATCCGCGCGGGTACTCCTGCTGCGCTTCGATGCGAAGGCCGAAACGACGACGATCTTTCCCGTCAACACGATGCCCACGTCGGCAAGGTTCCTGCAGCCGAAGCACGATCCCATAATCTCCATCGCGCTCGTGCAAGAACATAGCCTGGCCACCATCATCGATGATTTCGACGATAGTGAGCATTTTGTGATGCCAAAAACCCTAGAGGACGTTCAGATGTACCTGAACGAATGCATGCCCTCCGGCTTTACGAAGGACCCGAATTTCGGACTTGGACTCGACCGCACCCTCTCCTTCATCATCCAGGCGCTGGCGAAAATCGACGGGGTCGAGCATCTGCGCCTTACCGACGCAAAGACGTTCGATGTGTCGCGCGTTGATGACGGCCAGACCTTTGAAATGGGGTTCCAGCTGTTCGATGAACTGCGCCGCGGCGCGGATCGCTTCGACGACAAGGCACGCGCGTCCAGCCGCAAGAAGAAAACGCAGCTCGCCTATTCGAACCTGCTGCACAAGATCGACAAGGACACCTTCCCCCTTAAACTGTTCGAGCGCGAGCCGGACGATATAGCGGAAACGATCGGCCGTACGATCGTCGATGCCAAACTATCCGAGAAAGACCGAGCCGCGGTCATCGGGCTGGCAAAGGCGACGGTTCGTAGCACTCTGAACACGCAACGCGAGTCGGTCATCAAGCTCCACAACGAGATTGAACTTGCCTCGCTCGATGAACTCATCGCCCATATAGAAGCGAAACTCGCAGTGAAAACGACCGAGCTTCAGTGGCAGGCGCTGTTCGAGGCGAACCCGTTCATTCTCGACATGGCCTTCAACGTGCCCGTGCTCCTGCTCCAAGGGCAGGCGCATGTCGGCGGGAAGAAGCTCAGCGGCGGCGGTGAAAAGATCACGGACTTCCTGTTCGCGAACCAGCTCACCGACAATCTGGCCATCCTTGAGATCAAGACTCCGGCGACTACCCTGCTATCGGCCAGGGAATACCGCGGCGGTGTCTACGGTCCCTCGCCGGAGCTGGTTTCGGCCGTCACTCAGCTACTCGATCAGGTAAACCATCTGCAGAGCGATATCTTTCGCCTGAAAGCGTTCAATCCCGACCATCGCATGGAATCCTTCGGCGTGCGTGGTGTCTTGGTCGCTGGCCTCATTCCCGAGGCAGAGCGCAAGCGCTCGTTCGAGCTTTATCGCAATGCGCTGGGCGGCATTTCGATTATCACATTCGACGAGCTGCTGGCGAAGTTGAAGTCCCTTCGCACCCTCCTTGCAAGACGTGAGAACCGGTAGTGCGACGCTAATAGCGCCTCAGCTGCGCCGCAGATTGCCTGAAACCGCCTCTTCTGCGCGCTGTCTAACTCCGGAAAAGTTAGCGATCTCCCCAAACACATATCTAAATGTTTCTGATTCCAAGTCTGAAACACACAGCACCTTGAAACCCAGCCAGCAAATCTGCCCCTGTTACTGGCTGAACCGGTAGCGGTTTCCATTTTGCGCAAAACAAATGACCGCTTCGCGCCGCCATTTCGGCCGGTCGACTGACATTTGAGGCTTTCCAAAAGCCGACGTTAGCTATGGATTGGCTTCGCGCCAGCCGATTACTTCGGCGTATATGTTCGAATCCCACGCGCCCAGCACCGCCGATTGCCCTCCATGGCCCTATATATTCCCGCCGATCGCTACACACCACCGTGCGGTATAGGGAACCGCCGATTCCACGCCATTGTACGATAATTGCGTGCTCAGCATGGGAGCGCGGCAGCTTTCGACTTCAATGTCTGCCGTCCAGGGCAGCAAGCGGCAATGGTGAAAGCGGGCGTGGACAAGCATTGCAAACCTAGGCCGGCATTTAGGCTTCTTAGCTCGGTTCGGCGATTTGGATCTACAACTACGCTTGGTCGTACGCGCGGCGGTGCGCCTTGATGGCGTTCAGATTGTCGTGGACCCAGAAGTTAAACTTCTCGAGAGAGAGTAACGCTCCGTCACCGATATCTGTCAGCACATATTCTACCCGCGGTGGGATTTCAGGGAAATAGTGACGTGCAACAAACCCATCTCGCTCGAGATTGCGGAGCGTGAGGGTCAGCATACGCTGGGTAATTTCGCCGACCTCCTTTCTCAAGGCTGAAAAACGGAGCCGATGATCCTCCGCGAGAGAAAGACGCCAAAGAACCGGCACAGTCCACTTGTCGTTCAGCAGGCTGCAGACCCCGTTTGACGGGATGGGTCTGAATAGCCTGTCGTTCTCTGACGAGCGCAGTGTGCTGGTATCGATCTGTTCGTCCAAGAGTATCATCCTTGTGCCTGATGCTGAAAAATGTGCCGTCTTCCGACAGAACTGCATTGGTATATATGGATGACCCTTGTTTAACGCGAGGATTTCAAGTGACCAATAGCAAGCACCTTATTCTGGTTTTCGGCGCAACCGGAAGACAGGGAGGATCTGTCGCCAAAGCCTTGTTGAAGGCGGGATGGTCCGTTCGCGCACTCGTTCTGGATTCCACCAAAGCTGCGTCCCTGGAATTGTGGAATTCAGGCATCGAGCTTGTGCAGGGTTCTTTCGAAGAGACAGATGTGATCCGCTCAGCCATGAAAGACACCTACGGCGTCTTTAGCGTATTGCCAGCAAACCTGGCTGCCGATGATGAAGTCAGATACGGCATTTCGATTGCCGATATCGCAGCCGAAACCGGCATCAACCATTTTGTCTATTCATCCGGTGCCAGCGCGGGGAATGAGCTGACAGGCGTTCCGCGTTTCGACGCCAAACCTCGTATCGAAGCGCATATTCGAGAACTCGCCATGACGACGACGATCATCCGGCCGATGATTTTCATGGAGATGCTTGTGCGGCCCGGCTACGGTCTGGATGAGGGCCGGTTGGTGTCCCTCATCAGGCCGGAGCATTCTATTCAGCTTACCGCCGTGGAAGACATTGGCAGGTTTGTTGCCGCCGTGCTTGCCGACAGGCCACGCTTTGGCGGCGGGACGCTTAAGATCGCCAGCGACCGCCTTACGGGACGCGAGCTTGAGATCGCCTTCAGCGAAGCAGCCGGCCGCCCGATAACCTATGAACGTTTTCCCGATGACGTTCTCGCTGCAAACACGGATCTCGCGCATATGGCTAAGAGCCTGGAAGACGGGCCGCTTGCCGAGCAGGTCGACCTGAAACTTATGCGCGAAATAAACCCCGACCTGCTCACCTTCGGGTCCTGGCTTGCTGGCAATGGGCGCAGGTCGCTTGGTGAAGCCTTGCGAATATCAGCCTAGCTAGGGACACGTCTCCGCCCTCGATAGTGTAATTGCGTCTTATAGCCGACCGTCTGCAACCCACACTGCGCATGATGGAAATTTCCAGGCGGAATTTTGTGGGGTGCGAAACTCTCGCGCCCGATTCTGTGACAAGATTCTGGAAGAGGCCCCAGCAAATCAGTCTGGCGCTCAGTCCGTCGATGACCTGAAGACACGTGCCCATACCGTCTTTGCAGAAGGCGTACTTAAATTGCCGACACTACGCACCAACGCCAAAATGGAGTGGCTCCAAGTCCCTGTGTCGTCGAAGCCTTGAAAAGTGTTCGTGAAGGAACACGTTTTTCGTGCACGCATTTGCGCTTGCGACCGATATCGATGACCTCGGCCCTGCGTAACTTCCACGTAATCCCCGGTGGACATATGCCTCCATCTTGGTGTGGCTCAACGGTCGATGGATGGCCGGAGCGCGAGATGGATCGAAAGGACGGGCATGAAGAAGATCATTTCGGGCGTACTCGTTTGTCTGACGCTGACAGCGTGCAGCCAGACGGAAAAAGGTGCCGGCATTGGTGCGGCAAGCGGCGCAATCATCGGTGGGCTGGCAAGCGGCACATGGGAAGGTGCTGCGGTAGGTGCTGCGGCCGGGGGTGTGGGAGGCGCAGTCGTTGGCAATGTCAGCGAGCGTAACGACAGGAACCGCCGTGAGCGCTGGGAACAACGTGACCGCCGCTACTCAGGTTGCAGGTACCAGGATCAATTCGGTCGCTGCCGATAAGGAGTACTGACTTGTCGGCGCACGATCAAAAACAAGATGGATGCCGGGCCAACTTTGGTTTGTCCGGTATCGACATTTACTCCAGGTTCCTGGCGTCCAATAACCGTACGACCAGCATCGCAGGTGAGTCGGGGTCATCCAAGTCCGAGGCGCGGTTTTGCTGTAAAGACTGCTAGGGAGCGACTGTCCGGAAATTAACCGATCAGGTCACGATGAAACTTCTGCTTATCGAAGACGACCCGGAAATGACTAACGCGCTGAGGGCCGCTCTCTCCCAGCACGGCATTGTTCTCGACGCGGTAGGGGATCTGGCTACGGCACGGGAAGCGATTGCGGTGGCCAACTACGACATCGTCCTTATCGACAGGCAACTGCCGGATGGCGACGGCAGCACGTTTCTCGCAGATTTGCGTCGTGCGGGAGCAGGTACCCGTTCGATCATCATCTCCGCTCTGACGTCGACCGACGAGCGGATTTCCGGTCTGAATGATGGCGCTGATGATTATTTGCCAAAGCCGTTCGAAATCCCCGAATTGATCGCCAGAATGAGCGCCGTGCTGAGACGGGCTCCGACACCCGGACCATCGGTCCTGACCGCCGGCAATGTCATCTATGATCGCACGGCATGCGACGTGCATGTGAACGGCGTGCGGCTTTCGCTCACCCGCCGGGAACTGCTCATCATCGAGACGCTTCTGAGAAACCGTGGTCGTACTGTATTGCGCTCCTCGCTGGAGGGTCAGGTCTATTCCTTTGACGATGAGATCCAGTCGAACTCGCTGGAGGCCAATATGTCTCGTCTGCGCCGGAAGCTTGGCGATGCACAGGCCGACATTGTCATCAAAAACATTCGTGGCATCGGCTATTACCTTCATGAGCAGAAATAGGATGAGAAGCTCATCTCTCCGCTGGCGGTTCACAGTTGGCTTCATCGTTCTGCAGGTATGCGCGGTCATCGCCTCGCTCGGCCTGGTTTTCTATCTGTTATCCGGCATCAAAACAGATGTGGCGATAACGTCCGTCTGGCTGTCTCAGGAAATCGCCGATTCGATCGATCTTGGGCCGGATGGTCGGGCCCGTCTGGAGCCGACGGCCGAACTGACAGAGATGATGGAGGACGCGCCTGACCTGTGGTTCGTGGCGGACCTGGGCAATGGTGGTGTCCTTTCACACGGCGCAACTCCCGAGGACATAGCCAGCAATACGCCATTTCTGAAGACATTCAGAAGCGTCGAACTGCACGGTTATCTTGACGATCCGTTGAGTGTCGCCCGAATGGAGCGGTTCGAGACCCCGGCCGGCGAGGCAACAATTTTTGCCGGCGGTGCTCCCATGTCCCAATACGGTCTGACCGTCCTGCTTGGGCATCTTGCCGTCGGCGTTCCGGCGCTGATCCTCATCGCCATCTCCTTGATCGGCGTGCCGTTCGTCACGCGCTGGGCGTTGCGGTCTTTCAGCAATCTGAAGGAGCGCCTCGACAGGATTGATCTCGACACACGTGGCGCCCTGGTGGAAGAGCGTGGCTTGCCCAATGAGGTGCTTCGACTGGTGCGCGACATCAACAGGGCGCTGCGTCGTCTCGATAATGGCTTCGAGGCGACGGAGCGCTTCTTCGTCAACGCCGCGCATGAACTTCGAACGCCGATCGCTGTCCTGCAGGTGAGAATCGATACCCTTTCACCAAGTGAGGACAAGACGCACCTGCAGACGGCCATCAAGCGACTTACAGCGATCGCGAACCAGCTTCTCGACACCGAGAAGTACCGGCAGAAGCCTCAGCAGGATGCACCTGTCGATCTTAACGGCGTTGTGTCGAAGGTGGTCGCCGACCTTGCTCCCTTGGCCATCGCCGAAGGCTACGAGATTTCGTTCGACAGTGACGCGGAAGACGTGTTCGTTCCTGGCGATGCTGAAGCTTTGGAGCGCGCATTCGCCAATCTGGTACGTAATGCGGTCCAGTACGGAGGTGGAAGAGGACAGATATCGGTCGGTATTGAGGCTGACGGCAGTGTAACCGTGACCGATCAGGGCCGTGGAATTGCCGGCGATAAGCAATCGCGCATATTCGAGCCGTTCTACCGGGTCAGCCCTCACGGCTCAGGTGCGGGCCTGGGGCTCAGCATGGTCAACGAGATCGTGACCCGACATGGCGGTTACGTCGAGCTTTCTTCCGCGCCAGGCAAGGGCAGCACCTTTGCGGTGCGCTGGCGCGACGGACGCATTTTACACCAGCCGTAGAGAGTTGGTCCGTCAGGCAAACCGCTCCGTAATTTTGGGGCAATTTTCGTGAGAGACAACGCCCGCGATTTTCAATAGCGCGGACGACGACTTAATGACACGACACATTACCCGCAAGCGTCTGATCCTGGCGGCGGCGACCCTTGTCAGTCTGCTGGTCATCTGGTTCCTGTTTCTGCGTCCACCGGCGAAGCCTGAACTGGTCACCGCACCGGCGCGCACTGGCGACATTGAAGAGGTCGTGCTGGCGACCGGGGTTCTCGAACCGCTCGAGTTGGTGCGCGTCGGCGCCCAAGCCTCGGGTCGCGTTGAGCGTCTGGCGGTCGAGATCGGTGACGTCGTCGAGGCTGGCCAATTGGTGGCCGAGATCGATTCCCAGACCCGGCGCAACACCTTGCGGGACCGCGAGGCTGCCCTTGCCAACATCCGCGCCGTTCACGCCGCGCGTATGGCCGGTCTGGTTAAAGCCGAGATGGATTACGAGCGCCAGCGTGAGCTGTTGGCAGGTGGCTCAGCGCCACGCGCCCAGTATGACGCGGCTGTCGCCACACTAGACATTGCACGGGCGGAGGTCCGGGCGCTGGGCGCTCAGGTCAGCCAGGCGCAGGTCGCGTTGGAGTCCGCAGGTATAGAGCTGGGCTATACCCGCATCACCGCCCCAATCGCCGGCACCGTGGTAGCGATCGTCACCGACGAAGGTCAAACCGTGAATGCCCTGCAGACCGCGCCGACCATCGTCATGATCGCGCAATTGAACACAATGACGGTACGCGCGGATATCTCCGAGGCAGACGTCGTGCGTGTACGCAAGGGCATGCCGGTCTGGTTCAGCATTCTCGGCGACCCGAAGCGCCGTTTCGATGGGGAGTTACGCCAGGTGGAACCAGCCCCAGCCTCCATCGCCAACGAGGGCAGCGCCACCGCGAGCGGGATTGGCTCAACCAAAGGCGCTATCTATTACACCGGGTTGATCGACGTCGCCAACGCGGACGGGGTCCTGCGCCCCTCTATGACGGCGCAGGTGTCCATCGTGCTCAGTCGGGTCAGCGGCGCTGTGCTGGTTCCGCTGAGCGCAGTGGAAGGCGCGCTCCGGGCCGGCGATACGGCGCGTGTCCGGGTGCTCGACACGAAGGGCGAGGTGCAGATGCGGGACGTGCAGGTCGGCATCGACAACGGCGCGGACATCCAGATTCTCAGCGGTCTTCAGGCCGGCGATATCATCGTCTTGGGAGCATCTACAGACGAACGTGCAGACGGCCAGTTTCAACTCGCCGAGTCCCAGCGGTAGGGCGCGCCATGACCGAGCCACTGATCCGCGTACGTGGGGTATCCCGCGCTTTCCCCGCAGGTGACGAGATGGTGCGGGTACTGAAGGATGTCGACCTCGATATCGAGGCCGGTGAGATGATGGCCATCATCGGCGCCTCCGGCTCCGGCAAGTCGACCCTGATGAACATCCTTGGATGTCTCGATCGACCGACGACAGGCAATTATTGGATCGAAGGGTGCGAGACGTCGAAGATGGATGTGGACGAGCTGGCGGCGTTACGCCGTCAGCGGTTCGGCTTCATCTTCCAGCGCTATCATCTGCTTGGCGATCTCAGCGCCGCCGGCAATGTCGAGGTGCCGGCCATCTATGCCGGACGCAGTCGATCCGACCGGCACAAGCGAGCCATCTCTCTGTTGACCCGACTGGGCCTGGCGGAGCGGACGGGCAATATCCCCGGCAAACTGTCGGGCGGCCAACAGCAGCGGGTGTCGATCGCCCGCGCCCTTATGAATGGCGGCGAGATCATTCTGGCCGACGAACCGACCGGAGCGCTGGATACGCACAGTGGCGCGGAGGTCATGACGATCCTGCGTGAGCTTCACGCCGAAGGCCACACCGTCATCCTGGTCACGCATGACAAGAAGATCGCCGACCACGCGGATCGCGTTGTGGAAATCAGCGACGGCGTCATCATTTCCGATGTGCGCAACATCTCCAAGTCCGCCGCGACGGCGCGTCCCATCGGCGAGCACGCACCCGACGCTGGCTGGCGCGGCGCAATCGATCGGATGACCGAAGCCTTCCGTATGGCGGGGGCTGCGATCTGGGCGCACAAGATGCGCTCGCTTCTGACCATGCTCGGCATCATCATCGGTATCGCCTCGGTGGCGGCTATCTCGGCCCTGGGAACTGGCTCGCAGCAACAGATCCTGAACAGTATCAGCTCGCTCGGCACCAATACGATCGAGGTGCGGGCGGGAAAGGGCTTCGGCGATCTCGAAGCGGGGCGAATACGGACCCTGGTGCCCGCCGACGCCGACGCGCTGGCGCGCCAGCCCTATATCGACAGCGTAACGCCAACCGTCTCGACCAGTGTGACCGTCAAGCGCGCCACCGTGGCCGTCAATGCGGCGGTCACCGGGGTCGGCGCCGACTTCTTTCGCGCAAGGGGCCTTGAATTGGCGCAGGGACAATTGTTCAACGCCCGGGACGTTACCGGCTACAGCCAGAATGTGGTGATCGACGCGAACGCCGCACGCGACCTGTTCCCTGACAGGGTCGATCCCGTGGGGCAGATGATCCTTCTGGGCACAATGCCGGCGAGGGTTGTGGGGGTGACCAAACCGGAGAACTCCTTCGGACCGGCGGCGGATACCCTGACAGTCTATGCGCCTTACACGACCGTCATGGGTCGCATGCTGGGTCGCCCGAACGTCGATGGCATCACCGTCCGCATCAGCGACGATGTCGACCCGGGCAATGTCGAGGCTGCGGTTTCCCGCCTTATCGAGCGTCGCCACGGCGCGAAGGACTTCTTCCTCACCAACTCGGCGACCATCCGCGAGACCATCGAGACCACCACGCAAACCTTGACGCTATTGATTTCGTCAGTCGCGGTAATCTCGCTGATTGTCGGCGGAATCGGCGTCATGAATATCATGCTGGTGTCAGTTACCGAACGAACCAAGGAAATCGGCGTCCGTGTGGCCGTCGGCGCGCGACGCAGCGACATCCTCTCGCAATTCCTGATCGAGGCTGTTCTGGTTTGTCTCGTCGGCGGTTTGATGGGGGTCATGCTCGCTCTCGGCATCGGCGCTCTGTTCAACCTGTTGAGCCCCGACTTCAAAATGATCTTCTCCTCGGGATCGATCATCATCGCTTTCGCATGTTCGACCCTGATCGGTGTCGCGTTCGGCTTCCTGCCCGCGCGCAACGCGGCCAACCTAGAACCGATCGAAGCATTGGCGCGCGACTGAAGGCCCGCCAGCGTCTGCTCGGTAGCAAGTGCAATGGCCGTGTGCAACGCAGGCAGGAGAGCCGAAGGGCGGCGGTTTCCTAGCGCAGCTGGATGTTGCCGGCCTCAAGCTTCGCGAGCCGGGCTTCCGCCTGCTGCGACCGCTCCAACGGACCGGACACAAGACTGCGCAACGCATTCAGCGACAGCGTGTCGGCATGCTCGGGGGGAGGGGAGCCGTCTCGTCATGACAGAATCGAATCATGATTTGGCCCGGCAGGAGAATCCCCACGCTATCAATCAGTTCTCAAACCGCCGGGTTATACACACTTCCATGCTCGCTCACCGAAACGCTGCCACCGGTTTTGCCCCACGTACTGTTCGCACCGGCTGGGCGGGGTAAGCGGGCATATTCGGTGGCCGTGCCGCGATGCCGGGCAACCATGCCGACTAATCCTTCAGGCACCTCGATGAGTTCGTTGACCCATTGCTAGAAGGGACAGAACAAGACCGCCCCGTAAAGCGTGCGCTGAAGCATGCCGGGCTCGGGGACGACCAGATCGAGCGTCGGGTCGTCGCTGCCACCACGAAGCAAAGGCGAACGAAACCTGATGCAATGCGCGGGCATTCAGCCTCGGGCGAGCGCAGCCGCCTGTTCGAGGGTGATGCCTCTGGCGAGGGAATCGGCGTGGCGATGGGTCAGCCGCCATTTAGTGCCCTCGCGGCGATAAACCAGGGTGACGCGCAAAGACCAGTCCTGCGCCGGCAGACCGCCGACCTCGACATGCCGCGCGTGTTCCATGACCACCAGGACGACCATGTCGGCCGAGCCATAGGCCTGGACCAGTTCCTGCTTCAGCATGCCGTTCCGGAAGAACCGCCCGATCGCTGCCCATTCCTCGTCCGTGAGCCGCGCGCTGCGTGATGGCGTGCCGCCAAACGGTGACATCAGCGTGAAGTCGTCACTGAGCGGAACCAGGGCGCGATATCGGTCGACGTCGCCTTGCATCAGCGCGTTGTTCGCCTCCTCGGACAGGCGAACGAGTTCGGCGACCGTATGGTCGACGGCGGGATCCTTGGGCGGCCCGGCCGGAGCGCTGGTAGAAAGCGATGTGATGCCCGCAGCGCCGGCTGTGGCGAGGAGTGAGTGTTGTGAGGCTGGCATTGGTCTTGTTCCTGTCGTCATCTCAAAGGGCGGAGCTGGCGTTTCGTTCATGCCTGCAAAAGGCTGTGCAGCGGCTGGAACGTCAGCTTCGGTCGTATGCCCTCCGGCAGGTTCGGGGCGATATGGGCGGCAAAGAACCGAGCCGCATCTTCGCGGGAGTTCCAGATTTCCATGACACGCCAGCCGGTTTCCACCGGATGCGACATGTGCATGACAAAGCCCGGCGCCTGCCGCAGCGCATCGCCCACGAAGGCGAGCATGGCGTCATAGCCTTGCGGCTGCTGACCGCTGATCTCTGAAATCATCATCACGGACATTTCTGTCTCCAAGGGAAGCTTCGCATTCGTTGGAATGCTCGCCGCACGCGTTCCATGGATTGCATTTTGTGCCTGATGAATCCAATGGTATGATTTCAGCAATATGCTGAATGAAATCGATCTATCGCGCGCCGACCTCAACCTCTTGGTCCTGTTTCAGGTCGTGCTGGAGGAATGTCATGTCGGCCGCGCAGCCGCGCGGCTGAACCTGTCGCCTTCCGCCGTCAGCCATGGCCTGGGCAGGCTGCGGCAACTTCTCAACGACCCGCTGTTCCTGAGGACGCCGAAAGGTGTCGTGCCGACCGCGCGGGCTGTCGAACTCACTGAGCCCGTGGCCGACATTCTCGCCCGGGTAAGGAGCGTCATATCCACTGCCGAGCGTTTCAATCCTGCGACGTCTGCGCGCCGCTTCACGATTGGCGCGCCGGACGGCGTCTCGGCTGTCGTCCTGCACCCGCTTCTCACCGAGCTTGCACGGATCGCGCCGCGGATTGACATCGGCATATGCCAGATACTGCCGTCGCCGGCCCGCGTCTGGCACTCCGCAATCGCCGACCTCGAGGCGCGCGCGATGGACATCGCGATTGTCCCCGTCGACGATGTTCCGCTGCGCTTCGAGAAGCGTCTTGTCTATGAAGAGACTTTCGTCGTCGCCATGCGGGCAGGACATCCGTTTGCGGATGATCCGAGCCTCGATCGATACTGCGAGATGCAGCATGTGGTGGTCTCGGAAAGCGGCGATCCTTACGGATTCGTCGACGAGCAGCTTGCGAGGCAAGGTCGGACGCGGCGGATAGCGCTGACCGTCCCCAATTTCATGTTCGCCCTGGCGATCATCGCCGAAACCGACCTCATCGCGGCTCTGCCGAAGCGGTTCGTCGCCATGTATGCGGCGCGCTTCAGGGTCCGGAGCCTCAATGCCCCAATTCCGCTTCCGGACTTCCGGCTCCACGCCGTCGCGCCCAAGGTTGCAATGCTGGATACGGGACTGTCATGGCTCTTCAGCATGCTTGGAAAGCCCACAGAGGGTAGGCAAAAGTAAGCCGCAGCCGGTCGGGAACAAGTCCGCCATCCGCCTGAAGCTGCTGGACCGGAACGCGCTGTCGCTACGGACATTCGAGCAAATATCGTCCTTGCCGGAAGCGATCATTATCCCCTTGGGACACTCCGAGACCAGAATATTTATAGGCGCAATCTCAAACCCAAGAATGGTGCTCAGTGTCGGCTCAGCCGGCCTGCACGATGACTTCGATGGGGCCTCCACGCTTGAGAGTGTTGTAGATCGGGCATTTCGACGTGAAATGATTGACATAGATGTCAGCCAGTTCACGTGCGGTGGCGCTGAACTCGTATGTCAGTGTCAACGAGGCGAAGCGCGTCGGATCATTGATGTCGCGCAGGAATTGTGCCGTCAGCTTGACGTCCGGCTTCGGCTCGCCCCGTTCCCGCGCGCTTGCATGAACCAACCCCAGCCCGCACGAGACGAGCGAGGCCAGCAGCAGTTCACCGGCGAAGATCGCTTCACCAGGTGCGCCTTGCGATGCCCGGCCGTCCGATACGAAGTGATTGTGCCGGGAGGACAGGATGAAGCGTCCATAGGTCTCTTCGGTGCGGCCGCTTGCCCGTGAACCAACATCCGGATCGAGAGCTTCCTGGGTCATTCTGAATCCTTTTGCTCGTCTTGTAAGCGTCGCCAGTCACCGACGGCGGGACGCGTCAGTCCGAGGTGATCGCGCAGAGTGCCGCCGGAGTAATCGGTGCGGAAGAGTTTTCGCCGCTGTAATTCGGGAACGACCAGTCGGACAAATTCGTCGAAAGCTCCAGGTTGCCAATGCGCGGCTACCATGAAGCCGTCGCAGGCGCCCGCTTCGAACCATTCCTGCATCTTGTCGGCGATTTGCTCCGCTGTGCCCAGGAAATCACCTTCGTAGCGGTTGGCATACATGCGTCCGACCTCGGCGAGCGGAAGTCCGCCTTTGTCGGAGGCTTCGCGCATCTCGTCGTAATGTCCGGTCACGCCAGGGACTTTCAGATGTGGAAGTGGTTCATCGAGCGGATAGACGGAGAGGTCGACATCGAGGTGGTAAGACAATGTCGTCAGACCGGAGACAGGCTCGATCAGGTCTCCGAGGACCCGCCGCTTCTCGGCGACGATAGCGTCCGTCTCGCCGACCAAGGGGGTGATGCCGGGCAGGATCTTCAAGTCCTTCGGATTGCGCCCATGACGCGCCGCACGTTCCTTCATCTCCTTCGAGAAGGCGACGGCACTCTCCATTGAATAGTGCGTGACGAAGATCAGGTCCGACCAGCGGGCGGCAAACTCCCGACCTCGATCTGACGCGCCAGCCTGAATGAGGACAGGATATCCCTGCGGAGGGCGGGGTACGTTCAGCGGGCCGTCGACGTTGAACCACTCGCCCTTGTGAAGCACGGGCGTCACCTTGTCAGGGTCCACGAAGAGCGGTGTCGAGCGATCAGAGACGAGCGCATCGTCGGCCCAACTGTCCCAGAGCTTGTGTGTCACCTCCAGAAATTCATCGGCGCGATCGTAACGCTTCTCGCGCGGGATGTGCTCTTCGCGCGAGAAGTTGCGCGCCTCGGCGTCCTGGAACGATGTCACGATGTTCCAGGCAGCCCGACCGCCACTTAGGTGATCCAGCGTCGCGATGCCGCGCGCGATATCGAACGGCTCGTAGTAGGAGGTCGATTTGGTCGCCGCCAGGCCGAGGTGCTTCGTCGCCCCTGCCATGGCTGCGAGAACCTGCAAGGGTTCGAGCCGAAGGGATCCGAGCGCGCCGTAGCGCAATTGGCTGTCGTGCGAATTCCCGTAGCGGTTCGGGACCGCAAGGATGTCTGCGAAGAAGGCCAGATCGAACCGCCCGCGTTCAAGCACCTCGGCAATGCGACGGTAGTAATCGATGTCCAGCCAGCCGTCTTCGGATTGGGGATATCGCCAGCCGCCCGGCCGACCCGGTCCGGCAATGACGAATGCGCCCAAATGGAGCTGCTCGTTACGATCCGATGCAGTCATGGTCAGGCCGCCAGCGCACCGGCCACCGCCTCGCGCACGGCATCGAACTTCGGGTTGAGGATAAATGCCGACAGGTCAACTTCGCGCGGCAGCACGCCGTGCTTATAAAAGCTCGTCGCAAGTACCTGCGTGGCATCCGCAGCACGCTTGTCGGCTGGATGCAGATCGACGGCCGTCGATTCCGAGACGCGCTTCTCCGTCAACAACTGCTCGAACGCCTTCGCCTCAACGCTGCCGGCCTCGAACCCGCCATTGGCAGCCCAGAGCGCGACCGTGCCTGCCGGATTGTCATTGATGCGCTTCTGGACCTCGCGTACCGCGACTGCGAGCTTCACGGCGATCTCCGGTTGTTCTTCGTAGAACCCTTCCCGCGCGACATAGAACGCGTAGTCGTAGGTTGGCACGTTCTCGAGCCTGATGACCTGATCTGCCAGCCTTGCGAGTCCTATCGTCGCCGCAGGTTGCCAATGAAACCATGCGTCCACCTCTCCTTGGGAGAGTGCTGTGAACCCGTCTGCACCTGAAAGGCTTACACCCTGAATCTCGCTGAAGTCCACGTTGGCCGCTTCCAGATATTTGAGCAGGCTGAAGTGCCCGGTGGTACCCCGCTGGTAAGCGACCTTTTTGCCGCGCAGGCTTGCGGCATCGGTAATGCCGCTTTCCTTGCGCACGACGCCGTCGACGGTGTTCACCGGGAGCGGAAACGCCGCGATGGGGACGATCGGGATGCCGACGTCTACAGCGTTCAGAGTAAGCAGAGAACAACCATTTGATAGGAAATGCGTTCCATTTTTGGAATGCATTTTGGAAAATTCCGGTGAACTGACTTTTCGGTTGAACTGCGTATGCCGCGGTCGCTATCTGCGAGCGCAATAAGTTTTTGCAAACTCGCGCGTGGTCGTAGGGGGAAGTCTGTGCGCACTACGAACGGGGCGGCAATGACCAGAGAAAGGCGGGTTTGCGCTGTCATGTCGATCATTCCGCCGGCGCACCTCGTCCGACAGAAGCGGACATCGCTGGCGCTAATAGAACTGTGGCCGCGCCACAGCGGCAATCAATCATTGCCATAGTCCGGCTCGTCATATGCATGCACATCGATGTCGAAATATTCTGTCGCAACTCAACCGCCCGTGGGTCCTGCGAGAAATTCCACAACCTCACCAGTCGCCAGTCATCGCGGGCACCGTTTCGACAAGCGGGAGGCGGCCAAACTTGCCGATCTCCCGCGCTGCCATACGTCAGCTCTTGATGGCGATACGCCTGGCCTGCGACTGTGCTCTGGCGGTCTTCGGCAAGGTCACGGTCAGCACGCCGTTCCGGAAACGCGCGTCGATCTTGTCCTCGTCGATCTCATAGCCGAGTGGGATGCGGCGCTCGAAGCGACCGTAGAACCGCTCGGAAAACTGACGATCCTTGTCTTCGGTCTCGGAGCGCTTTTCGCCCCTCAGCGTCAGCACGCCATCGTCGAACAGAAGCTCGATGTCCCTTTCCTCCAGACCAGGCACCTCGGCGGTCAGCTTGATCTCCTTTTCGCCATCGGAGATTTCTACGTTCGGCCAGGGGCCCCCGTTTGACGAGAACCGACCAAGCGACGGCAATCCCTCGCCGAAGCCGCGGAAGGCGTTATCAAAGAGACGGTTCACTTCACGATGCAGGGACAGGAATGGATCCCGGTCGTCATCACGGAAGAGGCTCGGAAGCTGGCTGCGGTCCCGGCCCCAGGGGATAAGATCACGTACGCTCATAGTCTTCACTCCTCTTGAAAGTGCTTTCCAGCGGCGTCTGGCAGAAAGCCGGCGCCGCCGGAACTTCGAACATTGCCAATCAGGCGACCTGCTTTTCCGGCGCGATCCTGGTCTTCGCAGCCTCGATCCGCGGCGCCTGCGTGGCATTGCCGATTTCGATCCGGCGTGGCTTCATCTCCTCGGGGATCTCACGCTTGAGGTCGATGGTCAGCAAGCCGCTGGCGAGATTGGCCCCAACGACTTTCACGTGATCGGCCAGTTCGAAACGGCGCTGGAAAGGTCGCCCGGCGATGCCGCGATGCAGGTAGTCGCCGTTGTCCTCGCTGGCCTTCTCGCCCGAGACCACGAGAATGTTTGGCTCGTGCGTCACCGAGAGTTCGGCCTGGGAAAAGCCGGCGACCGCCATGGCGATGCGGTAGGCATCCTCGCCGGTCTTGGCGATGTCGTAGGGCGGCCAGTTGTCGATGGTCGTCACGCGGCTCGCATTCTCAAGCAGGTCGACGATGCGGTCGAAGCCGATGCTCGACCGGTAGAGGGGAGAAAAGTCAAATACGGTTCTCATAGCTACATCCTCCATTGAGCAACATAGATACGAAAGGCGCCAAGGAAGCAGTGCCCCCTGACTTTGCCGACCCCATGGGGCGTCGACGGTATCGATTTGGGAATTGTCGTTTGGCGCGTCAAGAGCTGTTTGTTCATGGAACGGCATGCCATTCGCAGCGTTCAACAGACCCTCAGACAGATTCGATGACGGGTGATAACGATGACGCGCGACGAGGTGGTTTCGGTGCTCGGCCCCGGTCGATGAGGCCATGGTCGCGGAGATCGTCGCGACTGGCGCCTCCGCCGATGAATTGCGGGAGGCGTGGGCTTGGCTCAACGAGGATGAGGCCTTGATGGGTGAAGGCCGGCCTCTGCCGGGAACGCGTATTGCGGATCTCATTGATCTGCTGGATGCCGGCCTGGAAGACAATTGGAATATTTCGTGTGGTTAGGTGATCGCTATGCGAAATTATAGCGCGCGGCCGCAGCCTTGACGTTCCGCTGACCGTCGCCATCTCCATCAACGGATGTGCGCCGATGAAGGTGCCATTCGATTGCTTGCTCGTAAAAGACTCTAAGAACGGAGGAAGTGATGAACGATGTTCAGTTCCCTGAACCTGTTACCCTCAAGTTCCACACCGCTTTGCGCAATGTCGCCAGCAGCTTCGAGGCCTTGGAATGCCTGGATCAGCAATGGCCCGACTGGGCACGTGGGAGAAGCTGGCGTGCTGCCGCGCGCGCCTGTCGCGATGCGTTGGACGGCTGGCGGAGCGCGCACGATGCGCACAAGGCATTCCTCAGGGCAGCCAGGCGGGCCGGGCTGGTCCCGTCAGCGGTGCGCGCTCACCGCAAGCCTCGCTCGGTGCTGGTGATCAATGGTCTGCGGCCCGAAATGATCGTCAATGGATGGCAATGACGCCATCGACGGCGCGCCACTCCGATGGCTTGATCAGGCGATGATGGGCGGCGCGCACGGAATGCAGCGCGCCGTCCAACTCCTGCCTCCAATAGTCCAGAAAGCCCCTCAACTCGGGAAACTCAGGCGCGAGATCATATTCCTGCCAGACATAGAGTTGCAGAAGGCTGGGATGATCGGGAAGATGATAGTGGATCTCGGCGGTGGTCAGGCCGTACCCCTCCATCTGCAGGCGGAATTCCCTGCTGACCGTAGTTACCATGCGTTGCTCCTTTCGCGACCCTTCAGGCATCCAATCTGTCGAAACTGTGGCACGACTCACCTGATACCGGCGGGCGCGCTGATGCATCGCGATCGAGCCGACGCAGCGCCTCCATAATCTCGTCGAAAGAAATCGGCTGCGATGAGCCGGGCGGCTGACGCAGCGCCGGCATCGATTCCACGGCGCAGGCGTCTGACGCCCAGGATGAGAGGATTGCGCGCTTTTCCTGAAGATCGAACGTGTCGTCGCCCAGCACCTCGTCGGGATGCTTGAAAAAGCGCGACGGCGAAAGCAGGCGGTCGAGCGCGAGGTCGGATGTTTCGGGAGCAAGAGAGGAAATGATCGGCGATAGCTTCTGTCGGTCCATCTTGGTCTTCCTTCTTCAAAAGTCTCCTTTGCAAAGGCTTCGGTTCAGTGTTCCCGGCAGTGCGAGGGTTCAGATAATTTTGTTCGACGATTTCGAAAATTCAAGCGCGAATTTTCGGTGCCGGAAGGGAATTAGGTCTGCATTTTCATGGCGCTAGCAATCGTGCGGTGCGAGTGCCAAAAAAAATTTTACGTCGCCTCTTGAAACCGGAAAATCGCAAAACTACCTCGATGTGCGCGCGATGCCGAAAGGGTTGCGCGAGCCCCGCTCCGGACCAGCCGGTCCGGAGCGGAGGGACCTCTCACAATCTGTTTGTCCTGAAGGAGAACGATATGACGTTCCGTCCATTGCATGACCGTATCCTGGTCCGCCGCATCGAGGCCGACGAAAAGACCGCCGGCGGCATCATCATCCCCGATACCGCGAAGGAAAAACCAAGCGAAGGCGAAGTCATCGCTGTCGGTCCAGGTGCCCGCGAAGAAAGCGGCAAGCTCCTCGCGCTCGACGTCAAGGTCGGCGACCGCATCCTGTTCGGCAAATGGTCCGGCACCGAGATCAAACTCAACGGTGAAGACCTTATCATCATGAAGGAAAGCGACGTGATGGGCGTGATCGAACAGAGCGCCACGCTGAAGAAGGCCGCCTGAAGGCGTCTTAGACGGTCAACCAGTCAACGAAAGCTGCCTAGATTTGAAGGAGTGATCCAATGGCTGCCAAAGAAGTCAAATTCAACACCGAGGCTCGCGAGCGTATGCTGCGCGGCGTCAATATCCTGGCCGACGCGGTGAAGGTCACGCTTGGCCCCAAGGGGCGTAACGTCGTCATCGACAAGTCGTTCGGCGCACCGCGCATCACCAAGGATGGCGTGACAGTCGCCAAAGAGGTCGAGCTTGAGGACAAGTTCGAGAACATGGGCGCGCAAATGGTGCGTGAGGTCGCATCCAAGACCAACGATCTTGCCGGTGACGGCACCACGACTGCGACTGTTCTAGCTCAGGCGATCGTCCGTGAGGGTGCCAAGGCTGTCGCTTCTGGCATGAACCCGATGGACCTGAAGCGCGGCATCGACAAGGCGGTGGACGCCGTGGTCGCTGAACTGAAGGCAAATGCCCGCAAGGTGACCAAGAACGACGAGATCGCCCAGGTCGGCACGATCTCGGCCAATGGCGACGCGGAGATCGGCCGCTTCCTCGCCGAGGCCATGCAGAAGGTCGGCAACGAGGGTGTCATCACCGTCGAAGAAGCCAAGACCGCCGAGACCGAGCTGGAAGTCGTCGAAGGTATGCAGTTCGACCGCGGCTATCTCAGCCCCTACTTCATCACCAACCAGGACAAGATGCGGGTCGAACTGGAAGAGCCTTATGTGCTCATCCATGAGAAGAAGCTCTCCAACCTGCAAGCGATGCTGCCGGTTCTTGAAGCTGTGGTTCAGTCGGGCAAGCCGCTGCTGATCATCGCCGAGGACGTCGAGGGCGAAGCGCTTGCCACGCTGGTCGTCAACAAGCTGCGCGGTGGGCTGAAGGTCGCCGCCGTCAAGGCGCCGGGCTTCGGAGACCGGCGCAAGGCCATGCTTGAGGACATCGCCATCCTCACCGGCGGCAGCGCGATCTCCGAGGATCTCGGCATCAAGCTTGAGAACGTGACGCTGCAGATGCTGGGCCGCGCCAAGAAGGTCGTGATCGAGAAGGAGAACACCACGGTCGTCGACGGTGCCGGCAAGAAGGAAGAAATCCAAGGCCGCGTCGCGCAGATCAAGGCCCAAATCGAGGAGACCACTTCCGACTACGACCGCGAGAAGCTGCAGGAACGACTGGCCAAGCTCGCCGGCGGTGTCGCGGTGATCCGTGTCGGCGGCTCGACCGAGGTCGAGGTCAAGGAGAAGAAGGACCGCGTCGACGATGCGCTGCATGCCACCCGCGCCGCGGTTGAGGAAGGGGTTCTGCCCGGTGGCGGTGTTGCCCTGCTGCGTGCGGCCAAGGCTCTCGATACCGTCGTCACCGATAATGCCGACCAGAAATATGGCGTCGAGATCGTGCGTCGCGCCATCGAGGCGCCGGTACGCCAGATTGCCGAGAACGCCGGAGCGGAAGGCTCGATCATCGTCGGCAAGCTGCGCGAGAAGACCGAGTTCGGCTGGGGCTGGAATGCCCAGACCAACGAATTCGATGATCTCTACATACAGGGTGTAATCGACCCCGCCAAGGTCGTACGTACCGCGTTGCAAGATGCCGCCTCCGTTGCCGGTCTGCTCGTCACCACCGAGGCGATGGTGGCCGAGAAGCCGAAGAAGGAAGCGCCGGTGCCCGCGATGCCGGGCGCTGGCGGAATGGACTTCTGAGGTCCCGATGAAGCTGCCCGCTCCCGATCGGGAGCGGGCTCATGTCAGACTGACTTCGAAGGATGCCATGAATATGACGACGAGCGTTGGGGCTGTTCCGTCTCCGACACATTCGGCGAATGAGTTTCTGGCCCACGAAACAGAATGCAGGAGCGCACTGAAACCGCTGCTGGACGGCCTGATCGACATGGCCGAATCCGTCGGCTGGAGCCGCCGCACGGTTGCTTCAACGCTGATATTCCTTGCCGCGCAGCACGTGTCGGTCTCAGCCGGGCCATCGACCAGCAGCGGAACGTGAACCGCGGACCTCGCCTCCGGGCGAGGTCTTCTGCATTTGAGGATGGTAGAGGCTCGCGCGAGCTCCACCAAACCGTAAAGGAAGTTCGACATGATTCCGGGACGATTGCGTGAATGTCTTAAGATTCTCAGGTGGAAGTCGACAGACCTCGCCGAACAGCTACGCCGCCCTGAAAACGAGGGCATGGCCTGGCTTGACGGACGGGAGCGTGCGCCCATTGCCGCCGCAGCGTGGCTCGAGGCATTGGTCAAGGCGCACAAGGCATTGCCGCCGCCGAGCTTGGGTCGAGTGGACGTCACATCGGATACCAGGCCGATCAAACTTCCCGACGTCGAGGTCGCCAAACGTGCAGGCAAGTATCCAGCACTGGACGGAATCGCGGCGCAGTTTCCTTACCCGCACCGCACTGTCCGATTCAGTGCCGCTGTGGACACTCGCCCTATGCCGATGCCAAGACAACGAAAGGGAGCTTCGGACCATGAACAGCACCCGCTTTGAGAAATCTGTCATCGTCCTTGTCGGAATGGGCTTACCCGTCCGGATCGAGACTGTGATGGAAGCATACGCCTTGCTGCAGGATTGGCCCATCGCCTGCCGCAACGGCACACATGCCATCGCCCTTAGCGCCTGCAAGGCAGGCATTGCCGGCGAGATCGATCCGGAGACCGTGCGATCGATCTTTGTCGCCTTTGCCCGCCGCAACGACATACTCGTTCCACACATGGACTCGCTGACGCCGGCAATTTCGACCAGATCGGTTTCCAGCGTAAATGCCAGGCAGACCGTCCGAAAACCCATCAATACTGGATCATATAATCCGGCGTTGGAGATAAAGACCGCGGAAGAATACCTCCATGTTCGGCCACCAGTGGATGAACTTGTCCGTTTCCC
>NZ_JAAKZG010000025.1 GCF_011045115.1 Mesorhizobium zhangyense | reverse complement strand
CTTTTGAGGGGGAGAGGTGGCTCGGCGAAGCCGAGACGGAGTGGGGGTCGGCTGCGCCTTATACGATTGCCCTCGCCGTAAACGGGGAGAGGGAAAGGGCGCCGGCGCTCAAGCCGCTTCCGACAATTCCTTATGCGCTTCCGCAAGTATCTCGAAGGACCTGATTCGCGATGCATGATCGAACATCTGCGCCGTCACCATCAGCTCGTCAGCACCGGTGCGGCGGATGAAGGCCTCCAAGCCGGCACGCACGGTCTGCGGCGAACCCACAATGGCGCAGGAGAGCGCCTGCGCCAGCATGGCCTTGGCCATCGGGTCGAGATCGGCGTCGTAATTTTCGACAGGTGCCGGCAGCGGGCCGGGCCGGCCGGTGCGCAAATTGACGAAGGCCTGCTGCAGCGAGGTGAACAGGAATTTTGCCTCCGCGTCGGTCTCGGCGGCGAAGACGTTCAGCCCGAGCATGACATAAGGCTTGTCCAGGAATTGCGACGGCTGGAAGCGCGAGCGATAGACATCGAGCGCCTGTTCCAGGTCGGCCGGCGCGAAATGCGAGGCAAACGCGTAGGGCAGGCCGAGCATGGCGGCGAGCTGCGCGCCATAGGTCGACGAGCCGAGTATCCACACCGGCACCTTCTGGCCTTCTCCGGGCACGGCGCGCACGCGCTGGCCGGGTTCGGCGGGCGCGAAATAGTTGATGAGCTCAACCACGTCCTGCGGAAAATTGTCGACGCCGGCTTCGAGATTGCGGCGCAGCGCGCGGGCCGTGTTCATGTCGGTGCCCGGCGCACGGCCAAGACCGAGATCGATGCGGCCGGGATGAAGGGCGGCCAGCGTGCCGAACTGCTCAGCGATCACCAGCGGTGCGTGGTTGGGCAGCATGATGCCGCCCGCGCCGACGCGGATCGTCTTGGTGCCGCCGGCGACATGGGCGATCACGACCGAGGTAGCCGCGCTGGCGATGCCCGCCATGTTGTGATGCTCGGCCAGCCAGTAGCGGTTATAGCCGAGGCGCTCGGCGTGGCGAGCCAGATCGAGCGTGTTGGCCAGCGATTGCGAGGCGGTGCTGCCCTCGGTGATCGGCGACAGGTCTAGAACGGAAAGTGGAATCACGGGGCAGGTCTCCGGGCGGGCAGGAAGCCCGGATATAGGAACGCCCGGCCTGCTTCGCAAAGGGCATCAGGCCGCTTTTGCCGGTTCCTCTGCTTCTTCTTCCTCCGGCTCGGCGGTTTGCTGCGCGGCCAGGAAATTGCCGACGTGATGCAGGCTGTCGAAATGATCGCAGAAGACCTTGACGATGACGAGCAACGGCACAGCGATCAGCGCCCCGACGAAGCCCCAGAGCCATGACCAGAAGGCGACGGCGACGAAGATCGCCACCGCGTTGATCTCCAGCCGGCGGCCGACGACGAGCGGCGTTATGAACTGGCCTTCGATGACGTTGCAGCAAACCACGAAGAGCGGCGCGACCATCGCGTAGGACAGGCTGTCGAAGCTGACGATGGCGATGATCGCGACAAGCAGGATGGTGATCAGCGCGCCGATATAGGGCAGGAAGTTCAACAGTGTGGCTGCGACGCCCCAGACGAACGGGTTCGGCATGCCGATGGCCCATAGGCCAAGCCCGATGGCGACGCCGAGGCCAAGATTGATGAGCGCGACGGTGAGCAGGTAGCGCGAAATCTCGCGCTCGACATCGTAGACGACGCGCAGCGCCCGCTTCTTCTCACTGAGGCGGGTGAAGGACTGGATGATCTTCTCATAGAACATCGTGCCCGAGGCGAGCAGGAACAGCGACAGCACGAAGGTGATCGCCGTCGTCGTGCCGGCCGACAGCAGGTTGCCGGCTGCCTGTGAGATGATGCCGGGCTGCGCGACGACCACCTTCTGCACACCCGGCTCCTGCGCGGTGTCGGTGACGCGCTCGACCTGATGGGAAATGCTTATCATCTGCTCGAAGGGGTGGCGCAGATGGGCGAGGCGCTCGGTCAACTGGCGGCCGATCGCCGGCGCATCATTGACCAGCGCGATGACAGGACCGCTGAGCAGATAGCCCGCCAGGCCGATCCCGAGCACGGAAACGACGACCAGTATTGTGGCCGACACGGCTTCGGGCATGCCGCGCTTGCGCAGGAAACGCACGATCGGCGTCAGCATCAGCGCCAGCAGGCAGGCCAGAATGACCGGCATGAAAAAATCGCGCCCGAAATAGAGCGCGTAGATTGCCATGAATATGAAGATACCGATGAGCAGCGAGCGCATGAGCCTTGTGTCCGACGCTGTTCGTGCTGCTGCCGACGGATCGGCGGCAGGGCTGGCCGTTTCATTTTTCATTGTCGATCCCCGATCTTCGCGGACGCCGGAACGATCTGGCGACGCGAAAATCCCTTCAGGCGCAACAATGCGCCTGAAGTCGGAAAGTTCCGCAGTCTCTAATGTATGAGGCTCAGCTTCCGGTCAGGGAAAGCTCTTTCACCGCCGTCTCGCGCCGCACGATCGGGGCGACCTTGGTGCCGAACAGCTCGATCGCCTTCATGATCTTGGCATGCGGCATGATGCCGATGGCCATCTGCAGCAGGAAGCGGTCGTTCTTGAACAGCTTGTGATTCGCGACGATCTTTTCGGCGACCTGCTCGGGATTGCCGACGAACAGCGCGCCGCTCGGGGATCGCGACTGGTCGTAATGCGCCCGCGACGTCGGACCCCAGCCGCGCTCGCCGCCGATGCGGTTCATCACCTCGGCCTGCGGCTCGTAGAAGTCGTCCGCCGCCTGCTGGGTCGTCTCGCCGACGAAGCCGTGGACATTGACGCTGGTGGCAAGCGTTGCCGGGTCGTGTCCGGCGCGCGACGCCGCCTGACGGTAGAGGTCGAACAGCGGTGCGAAACGCGCCGGCTCGCCGCCGATGATCGCAAGCGCCAACGGCAGGCCGAGTGCTCCGGCGCGGGCCACGGAAGTCGGCGTGCCACCAACCGCGATCCAGATCGGCAGCTTTTCCTGGAAGGGGCGGGGATAGACGCCGCGATCGTTGATCGGCGGGCGCATCTCGCCCGTCCAGGTCACGCGCTCGCTGTCGCGCAGCGCCAGCAGCAGGTCGAGCTTTTCAGCGAAGAGCTGGTCGTAGTCTTCGAGATTGTAGCCGAACAGCGGGAAGGATTCGATGAAGGAGCCGCGCCCCGCCATGATCTCGGCGCGCCCACCCGAGAGCAGGTCGAGCGTCGAGAACTGCTGGAAGACCCGCACCGGGTCGTCCGACGAAAGCACGGTGACCGCACTTGTGAGTTTTATGCGCCTGGTGCGCTCGGCAGCCGCCGCCAGCGCTACGACGGGCGCGGAAGCCGCGTAGTCCGGGCGGTGATGCTCGCCCAGGCCGAACACGTCGAGCCCGACCTGATCGGCAAGTTCGATTTCCTCGATGAGGTTGCGCAGGCGCTGATGCGGTGAGATGGCGTCGGGGCCGGGTTTCAGGCTGACATCCGCGAAAGTGTAAAGGCCGAGTTCCATGATCTGTCCTCGAAAATGGGGATTGTTGGCCTACAGGTAGCGACGCCCCGGCTCGCTCGCCAGTGGCCGGGCTGTGAACAGTCAATCTCGGATTCGACGCTTCGAACCGTTCCCTCAGGGCAACAGCTACCGATTACATGGCAGGCATGTCCATTTGGCGCTTGAACTCTTGGCTGTCGTGCGTATGTAAGCGGCGCGTACGAAAAGAAAAAATTGAAGGCGAAAATTGGCTATCTACAAGGAACAAGATTTCTCCGAGCGGCGCAATGCCGCAAACGAAGCAAGAAAAGCCCTGCTGAACCGCTTCAAGGCGCGTCCGGCTGAAGACGATCCGGAAGTTCTGGCTCGCAAGGCTGAGCGTCAGGCGATCCTCGAGGCGCGCGAAAAGCGCAATGCCGAAAAGGAAAAGCTGAAGCAGGAGCGACTGGCTCGCGAGGCGATCGAAAAGGCCGAGCGCGAAGCGGCGGCTGAAGCTGCCCGTATCGCTGCGGAAGAAGCCGCGGCTGCGGAAGCGAAAATCCGCGAAGCGGAAGAGACCGACCGCATCACGCGGGTGCTGGCCGACGAAGCCGAACGCAAGGCCAAGCGCGACGCGCGCTATGCTGCGCGCAAGGCACGCGGCGGCCGCATGCCGCTGCCGCCAAGGGCGTAAGGCAAACCTGATCCAGCCCTGACGTCATGTCGGGCTACAGCGCGACGGCTAAGCCGCCGCGCTGCTTTCGTGCGCGTATCTATTATTTCTTCTCTTTCAGCCTTATCGCTTGAACCGGTGCCGCCTTCAGCGCCGGCTCGGCTACGGGCTTCTTCGCATCCTTTTTCGGTTTGCGAGCTTCCTTGTTGCTGCGCATTTGACCCTTGGCCATGATTCGCTCCTCCTGTTGTCGGGTGACAGAGTGAAACAACAGATCGTGGCGAGGGCAAGGGGTTCCGATAGCCACATCTTGAGCAAAGCTGTGCATGCGCTACTCTCTCGTGAAACGAGGGACAGGCCATGGCTGCGCATTCCGGCTCCAAGAAGGTCATCTACGCCGCACTCGCCGGCAATCTCGCCATCGCGGTCACCAAGTTCATAGCTGCCTTTTTCACCGGCAGTTCGGCGATGCTGTCGGAAGGCGTGCATTCACTAGTCGATACCGGCAATGGCGGTCTACTGCTCTACGGGCTGAGCCGCGCTAACCGGCCGCCGGATGCAACCCACCCGCTCGGCCACGGCCGGGAGCTCTATTTCTGGAGTTTCATCGTTGCGCTGCTGGTCTTCGCGCTCGGCGCCGGCGTCTCCTTCTACGAGGGCGTCATCCACATCCTCGACCCGGAGCCCGTGCGCAACCCGACCGTCAACTATGTCGTGCTTGGCCTGTCCTTCCTGTTCGAGGGTGGTTCGTGGTGGGTGGCGCTGAAGGAGTTCCGTCAGGCCAAGGGCCGGCTCGGCTATCTCGACGCGGTTCGCCAGAGCAAGGACCCGAGCGTGTTCACGGTGCTGTTCGAGGACAGCGCCGCCTTGCTCGGGCTGATCGTCGCTTTCGTCGGTATTTTCTGCGCGCAGATATTCGCCATGCCCGAACTCGACGGCGTCGCCTCCATCGGCATCAGCATCATACTCGCCTCGACGGCGATCTTCCTCGCTCGAGAGAGCAAGGGCCTGCTGATGGGCGAACCGGCCTTGCCGGAAGTCCAGAAGGCGGTGCTGGCGCTGGCGCAGGCCGACCCCGCCGTGCAGCGCGCCAACGGCATCCTGACCGTTCACCTCGGGCCGGAAGAGATCGTCGCCGCCCTCAGCCTCGAATTCGAGGATCATATGACGGCGCCCGAGATCGAGACCTGCGTCGAGCGCCTGGAGGCCAAGCTGCACAAGGAGATGCCCCAGATTACCGCCCTATTCGTCAAGCCGCAGACCAAGGGAACCTGGGAGCGCCGACGCAAGGCGATTGTCGACGAGGCGAAGGAATAGCCACGCGAGCCAATCCAAGGAGGAGCAACGATGAAGATTGACGGCGGATGCCATTGCGGCGCTATTACATACCAGGCCGAGGTCGATCCTGAGAAGACGACGATCTGCCATTGCACGGATTGTCAGCAGCTCACCGGCACGGCCTTTCGGGTCAGCGTGCGGGCACCGGAAGACAAGTACGAGATCACCAAGGGAACGCCGAAGATATACGTCAAGATCGGCGCCAACGGCGCCCGGCGCGCGCAGGGGTTTTGCGAAAACTGCGGCTCGCATCTCTTCGCCACGTCGGCGGACGAGGGGCCGAAGGTCTACGGAATAAGGGTGGGCACGGTGAGGCAGCGTGAGGAGCTGGTGCCAAGAAGGCAGTTCTGGCACCGCTCGGCTCTGCACTGGCTGCCGGAATTCGAGGCCATGGAGACCGTGGAGACGCAGTAGGTTTCCCGGGGCCTGCCCTCTGCGCTTCGTTGGCGATGCCTTAGGGCAGCAGGCAGTTGTGGATGTCGGCGATGCGAGGGTCCATCGTGTCCTTGACCTTGCGGGCAGCGCATTTGTCGGCCGTCATGGCAATGGCATCGTCCTTCGCACCGAAGAACCGGTCGGTGATGTGGAAGCCAAGCGCGCGATAGACCTCGAACTGCTCTTCGGTGAAGAACTGGTCGCCGGTCGATTCATGCGGGAAAGTCGGGTTGCGCCGCGCATAGTCCAGCAGATAGTCATTCTCGTCGCCAGTCAAAGATGCCTTGATGTAGACGAGCGTGCCGGACTGGTTCTTGCCGTAGTGGATCTGGCCGATCGCGATATGCGGCATCAACGGTTTGGCGTGCCCGTTTTCTGCGGCCTTTTCCGGCGTCAGGGGTGCGGGAGCGGTGCCCGCTGCGTCAGCGGAGATAGTCTTCTGCGTGTCCAGCGTCGCCTTGCGGATCGCTTCCATGGGCAGGTCGATGCGCACGCCGAGGTCGATCCGCGAATGAATCTGCAAGGCGATGAAGGAACCGAAACGCATCTGCGGATCGGTCTCGGCGTCGACGACGACGATGACCTTGCAGCGCCGGCGCAGGAGTTCGTAGATGCCGAGATTCTCGATATGGCCGCCATCGGTGAGATAGACGTAGTTGCTCTCCTCGTCGAGGAAGCCGAACATCTCGAAGAACAGGAAGAAATGGCCATTGGCGCCAAGGATTTCCTTGACCTTTCGCAAGAATGACCGGCTTTTGCGGGCCATGTCCGACATCGGGACCGTTTCTTCCAGCGGCTCGCCGCCGATAAGCTTCAACACGCTGCTCGGGTTGCGCAGCCAGTAGCCGAGCCGCACATTGAGCATGGCAAGCGTCGGCGACAGCGCCCTTATCGTCTGCGATCCCATGTTGGACGATGCCGAGGCACCCGAAATGGCCACCGCGGTCGCCACGTCGAGCGGGTTGTCGATCTTCTTGTGCGCATAGGCCCGCGTCGGGATATAACCGGTGACGCGGCTGCCGACGAAAAGCGGCGAGAACAGGAAGAAATCGGCATTGCGCCCACGCCGGTTGGCCTCCGCCGACGACTGCACATTTATGGCGGTGTTTATGAGGTGATAGGGCGTGTCTTCCGATGCCAGTTCCGTCAGTTGCGGGATGTAGCCGTCGGGGTCCGGCTTGCCGGGACGAAACGACTGCGGGTCGAAATGGAAGGCGCGCGACAACCGGTCGCGGTAGAGATGGTGCAGCGAATTGGCGTTCGACTTCAGCCAGAACGAAAAGAAGAACAACAGCAGGCCCAGCACGAGATAAGGCACCCAGGCGATTCCGCCGAGATACTCCTTGAGCCACAGGAACCAGTTGGGACTGTGCGCGAAGCGCGTGGCGGGGTCGTCGCCGTCGGCGATCGCCCAGTAGCTGAGATGCAGATAGAAGATCCAGATCAGCAGAGGCAGCGCCAGCGCGCCGATCCACAGGATCAGGGTGGCCGTTCCCCGCGCCAGCAATGCCGCATAGGTCTTGCTGTAATAGGTATCGGCCAGATAGGACTTCAGCGTCTGGCGAAAGAAGGTGATGACGGCCGTTATCGGCGCAAGCATCAGCCCGAGCCAGGTGAGAAAGCTCCTGCCGCCTTCTGTTACAGGCGCGCCGGGCATGGGTTTGGGTGGCGCCATGGCGTCGAACAGCACATTGACCGCCAGCGGCTGGAATTCGATGAAAGCCACCAGCGCCACTGCGATCAGCACCAGCGCACCATAAAACGGCGCGCGCCCGACGGCGTCGGCGAGCATCTGCGCCCGCACGGCCGAGCGCAGCAGCGCCCAGACGAAGAAATAGATGAAGGCGCTGGCGAGGAAGACCAGCGTGACCGCAAAATGCTGGACGGGAGGCCAGTAGAGCGTGAAGCCGAACAGGTCGGACTTGACGAGATCGGCGCGCGTCGGATTGGAAAAGACGGTCAGGGCCGCAAGCAAAAGCGGAATCCACAGGATCAGCGCTGCATTGGCGGTAAGGCCGCGCACCACGACCGCCGCCGCTGTCAGCACGTCGCTGAGGCCTTTTGGAATGAGAAAGTTCGAATAATTGCGCAGATGCCCGACGGCGTCGCTGTCGGCAAGCTCGGATGCGCTGAGCATCTTGGAGGGCTTGGCGCCGAGCGAGGTGCCTTGCGGTGAAGAACCGAAGGCGAACTCGCCATTCCCCTTGACCAATGTCGCGCTGAGCGAACTGCCGATATAGCCGCCGCCCGAGACAGTCGACAGATAGTCGAGCCGGTTGATGATGCCGTAGCGGTCCAGCGCCTGGAGGACGCCGAGCGAAAAGGTCGCGGCCCTGATGCCGCCGCCCGACAGCGCAAGCCCGGTGAGATCGTCGAGCAATTTGCGCTCTTCGCCCGGCTGGTCTTCTGTCGGCTTGGCGCCCACGGGGCTCTGGACCACGGGCTTCGGCTGCGATCCCTCAGTCGGGGCAGCGGAAGAGCTGCCATTCTTGTGCTTGGCGCGCCGCCGGCGAATGATCTGCTGTTCGTATTGGAGGATGGATTGGCGGTCGGTGCGCATCCGGTTCTTCTCGCCCCACCAATTGTCCGGATGTTCGGCATGGTAGGCGGCAATGCCCGGCCCTTCGGGCATCTCGATCTTGCCCGGTTTGCTGCCTTTGCCCGATTCGCTGCTGCTCACTGCGTCGCTTCCCTCCAGAGGGACGAAATGCGGAAACGAGTATTGTCAGGTCGTTACTGGATTCGTGCAGAGAATTTGTATGCGATGCAATTCATATACTGGAATTGTTTCTTGCATGTCACTGCCGTCTTCAACAGCTCTACGTCAAAAAATTCATTCCCGCTCTTCAACGACGCGCAGCCGCAGCTGCCCGGTCTTGGATTCGGCGGTGCGTGCGGGCAGCGGAGGCGGTGCTGCGGGTGTTTCGTCGGCATGGCCGTCGCCGAACTCCAGCGCCTCGATCTTCTGGCCGCGTCGGGTGACCTTGTTCGACGAAACGAGAATATCGTCGATGTCCCTCGCCGTCTGGCCGAAATGGACCTGAAGCTTGCGCACGCGCTCGTCCAGGCGCGAAACGTCCTCCATCAGGCGGATGACCTCACCCTGGATGAGATGGGCCTGCTCACGCATGCGCGCATCCTTCAGAATCGCCTGGATGACCTGGATCGACAGCATCAAAAGCGAAGGCGAGACGATGACGACGCGGGCGCGATGCGCGCGGTGGACCAGCGCCTCGAAATTCTCATGGATTTCGCTGAACACCGATTCCGACGGCACGAACATGAAGGCCGTGTCCTGCGTTTCGCCGTTGATCAGGTATTTTTCCGAAATATCCCTGATGTGGATTTCAACGTCGCGACGGAAGGCCTGTGCCGCAAGCTTGCTCGCCTCAGTGCCTTCCGCGGCACGAATGGCGTTCCACGCTTCCAGCGGGAACTTCGCATCGATGACCAGTGACGGCGAGCCGTTCGGCATCTTCACCAGGCAGTCCGGCCGGTTGCCGTTGGAAAGCGTGGCCTGGAATTCGTAAGCGCCGTGCGGCAGGCCGTCAGCGACGATCGCTTCCATGCGCGACTGGCCAAAGGCACCGCGCGTCTGCTTGTTGGACAGGATCGCCTGCAATTGCACCACCTGCCCGGCGAGCGACTGGATGTTGCCCTGCGCGGTATCGATGACGGCCAGCCGCTCCTGCAGCTTGGCGAGGCTTTCATGCGTCGACTTGGTCTGTTCGGTCATGGTCTGGCCGAGCCGACCGGTCATGGCGTCGAGGCGCTGACTGAGCGACTGGGTGAGTTCGGCCTGCCGCGAGCCGAACACTTCGGCCATTGCGCCCATGCGCCCCTGCATCTCGGCCTGCGATTGCAGGATCGCGGTCATCCGAGCATCTGCCTCGCCGGCGCGGTTAGCTGCTTCAAGAGCTGCCTCAGCCCGTGCTTTTGCCGAGCGCCAGAGCGCTGCGACAAGCACAAGAAACAGTGCCAGCAACAACGCTCCGCCAAAGGCAAGCAACTGGCCGAGCGTGAACACGCTGGCGCCAAGACGCAGTATCGGCTCGGATAGCAGGTCTGTCATTGCCGCAGGATACGCGATTCGTTTGTAGAAACCAGATCAAAACGAGAACATCATGAAAGGCAAACAGTTGACGCTTTTCTTGCGACGTCTTAGGTGAGGCGACATGACGATAAAGCCGCTGATCATCCTTCCCGATCCCCTGTTGCGCCAGCTTTCCAAGCCGCTGGAGCGCGTCGACGACCCGTTGCGCAAGCTGGCCGACGATATGCTGGAAACGATGTACGACGCGCCGGGCATCGGACTGGCCGCGATCCAGATCGGCGAGCCGCTGCGCATGCTGGTGATCGATCTCGCCAAGGAAGACGAGAAGCCGGCGCCGCAAGTGTTCATCAACCCGGAAGTCCTCGAAAGCTCTGAGGAGCGCTCCGTCTATGAGGAAGGCTGCCTTTCGATCCCCGATTACTATGCTGAGGTCGAGCGTCCGGCTTCGGTGCGGGTGAAATTCCTCGACCGCGACGGCAAGGAACAGGAAATCACCGCCGATGGGCTGCTGGCCACCTGCCTGCAGCACGAGATCGACCATCTCAACGGCGTGCTCTTCATCGACCACATCTCCAAGCTCAAGCGCGACATGGTGGTGAAGAAGTTCAAGAAACTCGCCAAGGACCGCCCGCCGAGCCGCATGGTGGGGTGAGGGGCGAAGCTATTTTGGGCGGCGGTCCTGTGAACGTGAACCCAAAGGGTGCTCGAAGTGGCTGACTTATTGATAGAGAACATCGATGACGATCTCGTTCGCGCGATCGAGAGAAACGCGCGCATGCGCGGCACCACAGTCGATGAAGAGGCTATCCGATTGATCGAACTTGGTCTGGCCAACGTTGCTCAGGCCGAAGGGAACCTGTCGCATCCGCACACATCTCCCGGCTTGCAAAGCTGACGATGCCCCTTCGTGTCATCTTCATGGGAACGCCGGACTTTTCCGTGCCCACACTTCGCGCCATCGCTGAAGCTGGGCACGAGATCGTCTGCGTCTACACGCAGCCGCCGCGTCCGGCGGGCCGGCGCGGATTGGAACTGACGCCGTCGCCGGTGCAGCGCGAGGCGGAAAGGCTGGGCGTGGAGGTGCGCTCGCCGGTGTCGCTGAAGGGCGAGGCCGAGCAGGCTGCGTTCAGGGCGCTGAATGCCGATGTCGCCGTCGTCGTCGCCTACGGGCTGCTTTTGCCGAAGCCGATCCTCGAGGGGACGAGGCTCGGCTGCTACAATGGCCACGCCTCGCTTCTGCCGCGCTGGCGCGGCGCTGCACCCATCCAGCGCGCCATCATGGCGGGCGATGCAGAGACCGGCATGATGGTCATGAAGATGGATGTCGGCCTCGACACGGGGCCGGTGGCGATGACCGAACGCGTGACGATCGGCCCGGGTATGACGGCGGGCGAACTGCATGATCGGTTGATGGGTGTCGGTGCTGAATTGATGGTCGCGGCGCTGGGCAGGCTGGAACAGGGCAAGCTGCCGCTCACCCCGCAGGCCGAAGATGGCGTCGTCTACGCGAAAAAGATCGACAAGGCCGAAACGCGCATCGACTGGGGTCAGCCGGCGCGTGATGTGCACAATGGCATTCGCGGCCTGTCGCCCTTTCCGGGCGCGTGGTGCGAGATGGAAACCGGCGGCAAGGTCGAGCGGCTGAAGCTGTTGCGCTCGACGCTGGCGGATGGCTCAGGCGCGCCGGGCGAAGTCCTGGATGACCGACTGGCCATTGCCTGCGGAGGCGGTGCCGTGCGACTGCTGGAGGTGCAGCGCGCGGGCGGCAAGGCGGTCAGCGTGGACGAGTTCCTGCGCGGCGCAAAACTTGGCAAGGGCGGGAGGCTCCTATGAACGATTTTACGATCAGGCCGGCTGAAGAACGCGACCGCGCGGGTATCCACGAGGTCGAGGAGCGCGCCTTCGGCCAGGCGGGCGAGGCGATGCTGGTCGATCGGCTGGTGGCCGATGGCGACGTGGTGCTGGAACTGGTTGCCGAAAAGGAAGGCCGCATCGTCGGTCACGTCTTTTTCTCCCGGCTGATGGTGGAAGAAAACGGCAAGGATTTTGCCGCCGTGGCGCTGGCACCGCTTGCCGTCGATCCCGACCTGCACGGCCAGGGCATCGGCGGCGCGCTGGTTCGCGAAGCACATGAACGGCTGAAGTTGGCCGGCGAAAAGCTTTCGATCGTGCTTGGCGATCCGGATTACTACGGCCGGTTCGGTTATCACCGCTCCAACGCCGAGAAATTCGAAAGCGACTATCAGTGCTATGCGTTGCAGTCGCTTGCCTGGAGCGACGCTCCATCGACCGGCAGGCTGGTCTATGCGCCTGCCTTCCGCGCCTTGTAAGCGAAGGCCATGCCGCGCTACCGCCTCGACATCGAATATGATGGCACCGCCTATGCCGGCTGGCAGCGACAGGACGGGCCGGCCACCGTGCAAGGCGCGATCGAGCAGGCGATCAAGGGGTTTTGCGGCGAAGAGGTGACGCTGCGCGGTGCGGGCCGCACCGACGCCGGCGTTCATGCGACCGGGCAGGTCGGCCATGTCGATCTCGCCAAGGCATGGCGCGACGACACGGTGCGCGATGCGATCAACGCGCATCTGCAAATGGCGGGTGCGGCGGTGGCGATTCTGGCGGCATCCACCGTGCCCGACGATTTCGATGCGCGTTTTTCGGCGACGGGCCGGCAGTATCTCTACCGCATCCTGAACCGCCGTGCGCCGGCAGCGCTTGAGCGCAACCGGGTCTGGGTGGTGCAGAAGAAGATCGACGCCGATGCCATGCATGAGGCAGCTCAGGTGCTGGTCGGGCGGCACGATTTCACGACGTTTCGCTCGCTGCAGTGCCAGGCATCAAGCCCGCTGCGCACGCTGGAACGCTTCGATGTCGTGCGCAAGGGCGACGAGATCGAGATCCACGCGGCTGCGCGTTCCTTCCTGCACAATCAGGTACGGTCGATGGTCGGCACCATCAAGCGGGTCGGCGAGGGCGCGTGGACGGCTGCCGACGTGAAGGCCGCACTCGAGGCGAAGGATCGCGCCGCCTGCGGTTCGGTGGCACCGCCCTATGGGCTATATCTGACCAAGGTCGATTACTGAGGAAACGAAATTCCGAGCAGCGATTGCAGTGCGATGAGCACGACCACCGATGCGACGAACATGCCGGCGAAGACAGCGCTGCCGACAGCCGGTCCCTTGGCGATGATGGCATTGGTTAGCCGCCAGGTCAGCACCATCGAAAGCGCGAAGACGGCAAAGGACGCCGCGACGACCGGCTGCGAGTCCGATACCGTGAACAGCCGCAGCAGTGCCGCCGGCAGCACCAGCCAGGACAGGATCACCGAGGCCCAATTGGTGGCCACCACGTAATGCACGAAGCGGTCGCGAATGCCGGCCATCGGCGCGATGAAGGCGAGTGCTACCAGCGGCAGAACCCAGGCGCCCAGATCGACCGCAGCCAGACGCAGGAAAAAGGAAAACCGGCTCGACGACGCCATGGGATCGGCGCCGAGCTCGCTTGCGGTGCCGGCCCAGCCGACGAAAAGCGGCGGCAGCGCAATGACGATGGCGAAGAACGAGTTCCAGAAGCCGTCGGCCGAAAGGTCGAGCAGGGCGACGCCGTCGCGCTTGCCCATCATCAGCCGCCAGGCACCGGCCAGATATCGCTGGATGTCGTCACCGGGCGGCATCGCGTCAGCCCCGTTCGAACCAGTCTTGAATGAACCTGCCATATATCTCGGTCAGGGTTTCGAGATCGGCAAGCGGTACGCGCTCGTCCACCATATGCATGGTCTTGCCGACAAGGCCGAACTCGACGACCGGGCAGTAATCCTTGATGAAGCGCGCATCGGAGGTTCCGCCGGACGCGGAAAGCGTCGGCTTGGCTCCGGTCACGGCATGAACCGAACCGCTCAGCGTTTCGATCAGCTTGTCGTCGCGCGTCAGGAAGACGTGGCTTGGCCGGTCGCGCCAGGTGATGTCGAACTCGATCGGCTCCTTGCGCCCCTTGCGGTATTTCTTGCGGCCGCTGGCGACATCGAGCCGGTTGTGGATTTCGGCCTGCAGCGTCTCGGCCGTCCATGTGTCGTTGAAACGGATGTTGAACGCCGCCGTGGCCTTCGCTGCAATGACATTGGCGGCGGGGTTGCCGACGTCGATCGAGGTTATTTCGAGATTGGTCGGCTGGAAATCCTTGGTGCCTTTGTCGAAGGCCGGATTGGTCAGCGCATCGACCAGCGTCATCAGCCCGCGCACCGGATTGTCGGCAAGATGCGGATAGGCGACATGGCCCTGGCGTCCATTCACGGTGACGATGCCGGAGATCGAGCCGCGCCGGCCGATCTTGATCATGTCGCCGAGCTTGTCGGGGTTGGTCGGCTCACCGACGATCGCCGCGTCCCACTGCTCGCCCTTGCCGGCGGCCCAGTCGAGTAGCTTGATCGTGCCGTTGATCGCCGGACCTTCCTCGTCGCCGGTGATCAGCAGCGACACCGAGCCCTTGGGATTGCCGTGCTTCTCGACATGGCGGGCAAGGGCTGCAACGAAGCAGGCTATGCCGCCCTTCATGTCGACCGCGCCGCGCCCATACATCTCGCCATTGTGGATATCGGCGGAGAACGGTGGATGCATCCAGGCGGCCTCGTCGCCGACTGGCACGACGTCGGTATGGCCGGCAAACATCAGATGCGGGCCATTGCCGGAAAGCCGGGCGTAGAGGTTTTCGATGTCGGGCGTGCCGTCCTCGGAAAATGTCGGCCGCTCGACCGTAAAGCCGAGCGGCTTCAGCATGGTTTCGAGCGCACTCAGCGCACCGCCCTCAGCGGGCGTCACTGACGGACAGCGGATCAAGGCGGCAAGGTTTTCAGCGGGATTCTTTGGCAGCATCATGACGAGAGGGATAGTCGAAAGTTCCGGGGCTGTCACCGTCCGAGTGCCGGGCGCAGACAAGTGCCGACATTATGGTTTTCGCGCCGTATAGTCTTTGGCTCAACGGGGATTTTTCGATGGCCTCAAAGCGTGCTTCCATCGTCATTGCCGGTGCCGGCAGCATTGGTTGCCATGCCGGCGCCTGTCTGGCGTTAAGTGGGCGCAAGGTCACGCTGCTGGCGCGATCGCGAATCGTTTCGGCAATACAGGACGGTGGCCTGCGCGTCACCGATCTCGACGGGCTGGACAGGCTTCTCGCGGCCGATGGTTTTAGTGTCACGGCCGATCCGAAGGCGGCGCTGGCCGGCGCCGATGTCGTGCTGGTGACGGTGAAAAGCGGGGCGACCGACGAGATGGCCGGGTTGATCGCGGCCCATGCGCCCGAAACGGCGGTGGTGGTGAGCCTGCAGAACGGCGTCGACAATGCCGGCAGGCTGCGAAGCTTGCTCACGGGACACAAGGTACTGGCCGGCATGGTGCCTTTCAACGTGGTCCAGTCGGACGAGAACGAAAGGCCCATCCGCTTTCACCGCGCAACCTCCGGAACGGTGCTGATCGAGCCGGGTGCTGCCGGCCTGGCCGACTTGCTGAATGTCGAAGGCTTCGCCGTCGCCGGGCATGACGACATCAAGGCCGTGCAATGGGGCAAGCTGCTGCTGAACCTGATCAACGCGCTCGTCGCTTTATCGGATCTTCCGGTCGCGGCCTTGCTTGCCGACCGGCGCTGGCGGTTGCTGCTGGCGGCGCAGATGGAGGAGGGCCTCGCGGCGATGCGCGCCGCCGGCATAAAGCCGGGGCGCATCGCCGGCCCGCCCCCGGCGCTGATGCCCAGGCTGCTGCGGCTGCCGAACTGGCTGTTCCTGCGGCTGGCGCGGCGGATGCTGGCGATAGACCCGACCGCGCGCTCCTCCATGTGGGAAGACCTGACGCGAGGACGGCCGACCGAGATCGATCACCTGCAAGGCAAGGTGCTGGCGCTGGCGCGCAACACCGGAACGCCTGCGCCGGTCAATGCGCGGGTGGCCGATCTCATTCGCGACGCGGAAGCAAAAAAGGCCGGCTCGCCGGGGCTGTCGCCGGAAGTCGTTTCCGGCGGGTAGGGCTTTGCGCCTTCATGCCGGCTGCAGGGCGTTGCATGGCGACTGCCACTGGCGCCGGGGCGACGGCAAACATATGTTGCGCCGATGACGATTCTGCCATCCAAACAACCGCTGACCACAATCGGTTTCGATGCCGACGACACTCTGTGGCAGAACGAACAGTTCTTTCGCACGACCGAGCAGCATTTCGCTTCGCTTCTGGCCGAGCATGCCGAGGGGCATGACATCCATGCAAGGCTTCTCGAGGCGGAAAAGCGCAACCTCGCCCTCTACGGTTTCGGCATAAAGGGCTTTACGCTGTCGATGATCGAAACGGCCGTGGAGATCAGCGAGGGCCGGGTGCCGGCCAGCGTCATCCGCGAGATCCTGGCCGCCGGCCGGGACATGCTGAGCCATCCGGTCGAGACCTTGCCCAATGTGCGCGAGACGCTGGAGGAACTGGCGGGAACCTATCGCCTGATCCTGATCACCAAGGGCGATCTGTTCGATCAGGAGCGCAAGCTGGCGCAGTCGGGGCTTGGCGAATTGTTCGATGCCGTCGAGATCGTCAGCGACAAGACCGCCTCGACCTATGAGCGCATTTTCAGCCGCCATGGCGACGGGCCGGACCGTGCGATGATGATCGGCAATTCGCTGAAATCCGATGTCGTTCCGGCGATCGAGGCCGGAAGCTGGGGCGTTTATGTCCCGCACGACCTGACCTGGGTACTGGAACATGTCGACGAGCCGACCGATGCGCCGCGGTTCCGGCGGCTGGAGCACCTTGGAGAGCTCGCAGGGCTAATCGACGACCTGAAAGCCTGCTGATTAGCCGGCTTTTGTCCTGCCCGTTTCCTCGATCATCGTGATCTTCTGCCAGATTTTTCGCGACAGGTTCGAGCCCAGCCCCTCGATGTCGTTGACGGCATCTACAACCACGTCGTCATTGACCGACTGCGCAAACAGTGCTGCCAGCTTGCCGGTGATCGACAGCATTTCCGAGCAGTAGTCGAGATAGCGGGCGAGATCGGCCTTGTTGGTGATGCGCGCCGGCGAGTTTGCCGTCGGCTTGAAATTGGCCGACAACACGACCGGGTCCTTGGTCAACTGGTGCATGTCGATGACATGGATCAGCGAGCGCAGGCCATGCAGGGCACGAAAGACGCGCTTGCGCTTGATACGCTCCTCCGCGCGCACGAGCGCCAGGAAGCCGAGGGCTGCGAGAATGAGCGTGTTGAGCGACGCCTCGATGCCTTGCACGAAATCGAATGCGCCGGTCGAGATGCGGTCGAAGGACAGGAAGGTTCCGACGAACAGGAAGACCGAGCCGCCGGCGAGGATGGCAAGGCCGATCAGCGCCCGCAGCCACCAGATCGGCGCTTCGAGCGCCTTGGCGGTAGCGGTCAGGTCACGCGACAGCGAAACGAGTTCGGCGGCGACTTTTCGCAGCCCCGAATCCGGGAAACGCTCGGCGACACGCAGTTCCAGCGCCTCTGCCGTGGCGATGATCTTGGCCGGATCGAGCGTGCGGTAGCCAGTCATGCGCTGTGCCCGATGGATGAATGCAGATTGGCTCTAATTCGCCGAGTCGGTGCGTTGTCCATAGCGGTTTGCTCCAGCGGTTCCCGGCGGAATGCAAAGGAGAATGAAGGCGATGATGTCTCCGATGGGGAAGAGCAGGCTCCACCAGCCGGATCGATCGATATCATGCAGCCGCTTCACGGCGAGCGCCATATGGGAAACGATCAGCACGGCGAACATCGCAACGAACACGCTGGCCCAGTGGCTTATCACCGCTTCGTCCCCCTCCGCCGCGACCATGCGATAGACCGGATAGAGCCTGATCACATAGAGAAGCAGCCCGGCAAGCGCGAAGGCCTGCCGGCTGATTCGGCCGGAAAAGCCGAAGAAGACCCAGAGAAACTGCTGGCGGCCCACCCTTATACCCCGCTCAATCGCGCAACAGCTCGTTGATCGAGGTTTTGGAACGGGTCTGGGCGTCGACGCGCTTGACGATGACGGCGCAGTAGAGGCCCGGTCCCGGCTCTCCGTTCGGGAACGGCTTGCCCGGCAGCGAGCCGGCGACGACGACGGAATTGGCCGGCACTTCGCCATAAGTGATCTCGCCGGTGGCGCGGTCGACGATCTTGGTCGACTTGCCGATGAAGACGCCCATGCCGAGCACCGAGCCTTCGCGCACGATGCAGCCTTCGACGACCTCGGAGCGCGCGCCGATGAAACAGTTGTCCTCGATGATCGTCGGGCCTGCCTGCATGGGTTCCAGCACACCGCCGATGCCGACGCCGCCCGAAAGATGCACGTTCTTGCCGATCTGCGCGCAGGAACCGACCGAGGCCCAGGTGTCGACCATGGTGCCGGAATCGACATAGGCGCCGAGATTGACGAAGGACGGCATCAGGATGGCGTTCGGCGCGATATAGGCCGAGCGGCGAACGACGCAGTTGGGCACGGCGCGGAAGCCGGCCTTCTCGAAATCGATCGCGCCCCAGCCGGAGAACTTCGACGGAACCTTGTCCCACCAGACCGAATCGGCCGGGCCGCCCTTGACGACCTCCATCGGATTAAGGCGGAAGGATAAAAGCACCGCCTTTTTCAGCCATTGATTGACTTTCCATGCGCCGTCATCCTGACGCTCGGCAACACGGGCAGCACCCCGGTCGAGAAGATCCAGTGCGCTCTCGATCGCCTCGCGCACTTCGCCGCGCGTGGCGGTGGTGATCGCCTCGCGTTCCTCGAACGCCTTTTCGATTGTCGCTTCGAGGCTGGCAAGGTCGGTTTTCGGCATGAAAGGCTCCGTGATACGTGCTGTTAAGGCGCAGGCCGTTAGACTGTTTTTAAGGTCGCGCGGACCCTATGTCAGGGCTTACAAAGGGTCAATCATCGCATTGTCGCGGGGGTCGCTCCTTAAGCAGGAATTGGACGGAAAAAGCATATGAATCCTATGGAAAAGGCGGGATGGACACCGCTTCCGCATTCAGACGAGGATCTGGAGCGGTCAAAGGCGGTTCCCGATACGCCGCAGACGCGCGCCGCGACCTATCGTCTTGCCTGGAACGACGAGGAGTTCATGACGCGCCGCGAGCTTCGCGCCGTGCGCCTGCAGCTCGAACTGCTCAAGCCGGAAATGATCCTGGCCGAACGCGGCATCCGCTCGACGGTGATCCTGTTTGGCGGCGCGCGCATTCCCGAGCCGGGCGGCGAGGCCTGGGCTGCCAAGGACGAGACGCAGAAGAAGAATCTCGAAAAGAACAGCAAATATTACGATGAAGCGCGCAAATTCGCGCAGATATGTTCGCGCCATTCGGAGGCATCCCATTACCGCGAATATGTCGTGGTGACCGGCGGCGGGCCGGGCGTCATGGAAGCCGGCAACCGTGGCGCGGCCGACGTCGGCGCACCGTCGATCGGCCTCAACATCGTGCTGCCGCATGAGCAGGCGCCCAACATCTACGTCACGCCGGAGCTGTGCTTCAACTTCCACTATTTTGCCATCCGCAAGATGCATTTCGTCATGCGCGCCAAGGCAGTGGCGGTGTTCCCCGGCGGCTTCGGCACCATGGACGAATTCTTCGAGACGCTGACGCTGATCCAGACCGGCCGCATGGAGCGTGTGCCGATCATCCTGTTCGGCAAGGAGTTCTGGTCGCGCGCCATCGATCTCGATTACCTCGCCGAGCAGGGCACGATCTCGCCCGGCGACCAGGACATCATCGACTTCGTTGATACCGCCGACGAGGCGTGGGAGATTATCGCCGAGTTTTACAAGCTGTAGGGGCGTTGTCGGTCTGAGGGGACTGACCGGAGCCACCCCCACCCCTAACCCCTCCCCACAAGGGGGAGGGGGACGATTTCATCGCCTTTGCCACCAGAAACGTTGAAGATTGGGCTGGGCGAGCATCCAGCAAAGTTCCCCTCCCCCTTGTGGGGAGGGGTTAGGGGTGGGGGTAGTTCAAACGCTAATACCTACCCGGCAAGAGGGCAATTTCAGCCAAGCGCAGCCTCCCGAAACTGGCCGCGCGGCGATGCCGCATCGCGAAACGCTGGAAAGCGCCTGCCCGTTCGGCTAGAGATTTTCGTCATGGGATTGAAGCAAGCATCGACGGGATGGTTTGCCGCGCTTCGGCGCGACCGCCGGCTGTTTGCGCTTGCCGCGACGCTGGTGCTGATCGCGCATGTGTTCCAGCCGCTCGCCGAGGCGAGGGCTGCCAATACCGCTAACGCCTGGATCATCTGCACCACCTTCGGAATGCAGGCGGCGACGCCCGACGGCAAGCAGTTGCCGCCGCCTGGTGCTGCCGACGACTGCCCGACCTGCATCGGCGGGCCATGCGCCGGCATGGCCGCACCGCTCAAGATCGAGCCGTCCTTTGAGGCGGCGTTTCCGGCGCTGGTCGAAAATCGCGGCCAGTTGTTTGCTTCGGTCGAAGCGAAAATTCCGCCGGACCGGCTGAATGAGCCGCCGCCGGCAATCCGCGCGCCGCCATCCATCCTCCCCTGAAACAAGCCTGCTTCCGCAGAATGCGGGAGAAACTGTTTTTGGACGCGAGAGGAAAACCCAATGCGCCGACTTATCTTGCCATTTGCCGCAGCCTGCGCGCTGACGGCCGCTTCGATCATCACCGCCCACGCTCATGCGTCGCTCGAAAAGAGCGAGGCCGCGCCCGGTTCCTACAAGGCCGTGCTGAAAATCCCGCATGGCTGCGACGGGCAGGCCACCACCACCGTGCGCATCGACATCCCGGAAGGTTTTATAGACGCCAAGCCCATGCCGAAGGCGAACTGGACGCTCGCCACCGAGAAGGGTGATTTCGCCAAGACCTACAAGCTTCACGGCCAGGAGGTGAAATCCGGCGTCAAATCCGTGACCTGGAGCGGCGGTTTCCTGCCGGATGAGTATTACGACGAGTTCGTCGTCAGCGGCACGCTGGCCGGCGTCGAGGAAGGGCAGACGCTGTTCTTCAAGGCCAAGCAGACCTGCGACAAGGGCCAGGTGACCTGGGACCAGGAGCCGGCCGAGGGGCAGGACCCGCATTCGCTCGAACATCCGGCTCCGTCTGTGACCATCCTGGCCGCGGAGAGCGGGCATGGCGGCCATGCCGGTCATGATATGGCGGCTCCCGTCAAGGCCGGCGATCTGGAGATCGACGGCGCATGGGCGCGCGCCATGCTGCCCGGCCAGCCGACCGGCGGCGCCTATCTGACAGTCGTCAACAAGGGTGCTGCCGCCGACAAGCTCATCGGCGCTTCCTCGCCGGCTGCCGGTAAGGTCGAAATCCACACCATGTCGATGAATGACAATGTCATGGTGATGCGCCCGGTCGAGGGCGGGCTGGAGATTCCGGCAGGCAGCAGCGTTGAGCTGAAGCAGGGCGGCGAGCATCTGATGTTCATGGCCGTCAAGGAGCCCTTCAAGGAAGGCGCTTCGGTTCCCGTCACGCTGGAATTCGAGAAGGCCGGCAAGGTCGAGGTGACGCTGCCGGTCAAGGCCGCATCCGGCGGTGGAGACCACTCCGACCACTAACTTTGCGCGCTACTCGGCGGCCGCTGGTTTCAGGGCGGTCGCCGATACGTCGTAACGTTGTGGCCTGTGAACCAGCGTCACCAGCACGAACGAGATGATCATCAGGAGATACCAGGCGCCGAGCTTCTGGATGGACACAGGCGTCCAAGCCTCATGCTGGCCGGGATAAATCCAGGCGCGCGACCAGGTGCCGATATTTTCGGCGAACCAGATGAACAGCGCCACCAGCAGGAAGCCGAGCAGCAGCGGCATGCGATGGCGGAAGCGGAAGACGCGGTAATGCACCGTCGTGCGCAGATAGAGCAGCGCAGTGATGGCAAACAGCGCATATCGCATGTCGACGATGAAATGATGGGCGAAGAAATTGGCGTAGATCGCCGCGGCCAGCAGCGCGGTTGCCCATAGTGGCGGGTAGTTGCTGTAGCGCATGTCGAAAATGCGCGAGACGCGCGCCAGATAGGAGCCGACAGCGGCATACATGAAGCCGGAAAACAGCGGCACGCCGCCGAGCCGGAAGAAGCTTTCCTCCGGATAGATCCATGAGCCGGCCGAGGTCTTGAAGATTTCCATCAGCGTGCCGACGATGTGGAAGATCAGGATGACCTTGGCTTCGGCGACCGTCTCGAGCCTGAAGACCAACATCGAAAGCTGGATCGCAAGCGCTGCCAGAAACAGGAAATCGTAACGTGCGAGCGCAACACCGTCGGGCCAGTACAGCTTCGTTGCGATGATCAGCGCCAGCATCGCGCCGCCGAACAGGCAGGCCCAGGCCTGCTTCAATCCAAAGACGAGAAACTCGACCAGCCCGCCGTAAAGGCCGCTGGCCGGCAGCCGGTCGAGCACGGCATGGGCGCCGGCGTCGATGCGGGATTCCAGCGATGTGAAGCGCTTCAAGTGAAATGCAGCGATCGAGCCATTCGATTCGTCCCCGTTCTGACGCTCAGAAACAGGGCCAATATGGCTGAATCAGGGTTGCCCCGGATTGACGATCGTCCACAGGAAGGCGGCGAGATCGTCGGTGACGAAATCGACCGAATCGTCGAAGGCCGGGTCGCGCTCCCAGATTTCGGAGAAAGTCGGCTCGAAATTGTTGGGCACGATCAGCACGGTCTTCATGCCCAGCGCCTTGGGCACGATCAGGTTGCGGGCGAGGTCTTCGAACATCACCGCGTTCGGCCCGGCGATGTGGTGCAGCGCCAGAAACCGGTCATAGGTTTCCGGCGCGGGCTTGGGCGTCAGGCCGGCTGCGACGATGTCGAATATGTCATCGAAATGGTCGAGTATGCCGAGTTCGCGCGCCGTGCGTTCGGCATGGCCGCGATCGCCATTGGTGAAGATGAACTTGCGGCCGGGCAGCGCCTTGATCGCTTCGCCAAGTGCCGGGTCCGGCTTCAGCCAGGAATAATCGATGTCGTGGACCTTGTTGAGAAAGTCGTCGGAATCGATCTGGTGGCGTTCCATCAGGCCCTTAAGCGTCGTGCCATATTCGAGATAGAGCTCCTTCTGCAGCTTGCGAGCCTCTTCGCGCGGCAATTGCAGCAGCTCCGACACATAGGCGGTCATCTTCACGTCGATCTGCGAAAACAGGTTGGTGTGATGCGGATAGAGCGTGTTGTCGAGGTCGAACACCCAATCGGTGACATGGGCAAAGAAAGCGGGCTCGGGAGACTGTGTCATGAATGGCCTTATGGCACGGTTCCGCCCGATTGTGCCGGGGCTCGGGACAAAAATTTGTGAGCCAGGAAGATCCCATTGCGCAATAGTTCAAATTTTATCCAAGCCTGAAACGAGACCTTCAACGCTTCCTGCCAAACGAGGCCCGTCACCGGGGGAACGCGATGAAGAGCCTAATTCTCAGATCAGCAATTGTTGCCGTCTCCGCCGCCATTGCTTCCGTCCTCATCGTGCTTGCAGTCGTTCCCGCTCTGGGCGGCGTGATCGACGGAAATGCCTGGATGATGTGCATCCTGTGCCCGCTGGCGACGGCCTGGCCGGCCAGCGCCTACACCTTCTGGCAGAGCGATCGTCTCAAGCTGGCGCACCGCGAACTTGCAAGAACCCACGCCCAGCTTGCCGCCGCGCATCGGCGTCTCGAGGAAAAGGCAAGCCGCGACGACATGACCGGCATGCTCAACCGCGAAAGCTTCTTTGCCACGCTCGACGCCACGCGGCGCCAGTCCGACCGGGGCGCGCTGCTGATCATCGATGCCGACCATTTCAAGAAGATCAATGACAGCTTCGGCCATCTCACGGGAGACGACGCGCTGATGGAAATCGCCGCGGCGATCACGCGTGGCGTGCGTTCGGGCGATATTGTAGGCCGCATCGGCGGCGAGGAATTCGGCGCCTTCCTGATCGGGGCCAGCGACAAGGAGGCTGCCTGTGTCGCGGAGCGGATCCGGCGCGAGGTAGAGCTTACGCGTTTCCGTCCCGTCGACGAGCGGACGATTCCGCTGACCGTCAGCATCGGCGGAACGCTCTTTCCGGCCAATGCCAATGTCTCGGAACTGATGCGCGTGGCCGACCGCCGCCTCTATGAGGCGAAGAACCGCGGCCGCAACCTGGCGATCGTCGAGCAGGATTTGCCGAAGGCGGCTTGAGAACGAGTTAGTGCCGGCTGCGGCCGACATGAAAGTCTCACGCATTCCAGTAAACGGCGTAGAGGGCCGCAAGCGGCCTATCTGGTCTTGAATTGCACCGGGAGCGAAAACGGTTTTTTCGCGAAAGACGGTTCGGGCGGGACAGGAGCTCCAGAACAGCGCCCTACAAGGTCGACTGTAGCCTGATCGAGTTCGCTACTACCCGACGATCGAGCAATCCTGGCCGAATTGACGTTGCCGTTGACGTCGATCCTGAACGTCAGCCACACGGTGCCGCTTTCCTTGGTAGAGCTTCTACGCGCGCACCTAGCGACCCATGCTTGAACCTTCGACGACCATTTCGCCGGACTGACGCTTGGGGCCGTGGAGGCCTGTTTCTGCACCACGCGTCTTTCGGCGGGCTTGGTCTCCTTCTCGGCGACGTCGGCCTGTCTCTTCGGCGTGGGCTTGTCCTTCTTGACCACTTCCTTTTTCTTCTCGACCGGCTTCTTTGGTTCTTCGCGGACCACAGGGCGAGGCTGCGGCAAGGGGATCGCCACTTCCGGGGTAATCGCCTCTACGACCTCCGGCTCGATTTCCTCAACAGGTTCGGCCTCGGTTACCGTTTCCGGCTCAGGCGTTTCAATGGGCTCCACCTCATCGGGCTGGACAGGCTCTTCGACCGGCGTTTCGGCCATTTCCTCCTGCTGCTCGTCAACCGGTTCGATCGTCTGGTTGGGCGCTTCCGCGACCAAATTCTCCGGCTCGACTTCTTCCGGAACAGCCATAGGCAGCGGCGCAAGCTCGATCATCATTGCCGGCTCGGCCGCTTCGGCGCTGAGCTCCGGCGGTCGGGTCGACAGATAATAGGCCACGGAGGCGTGGGTGGTCAGCACCACCAGCCCGGCTGCGGCCCACAGGCTGACTTCGCGCAGGCTGGGCAGCGCCGGAAAGGCGATATGCGTGTCGGCCCGCGCCGTCATTGTGCTGCCGCCGGTGCCTCGCCGGCCGGCAGCGTCTCCAGGCCGACCAAAGCGATCTTGAGGTAGCCGCTGTTGCGCAGGAGGTTCATCACCTCCATCAGCTCGCCATAGCCGACGACCTTGTCGGCGCGCAGGAAGATGCGGGTTTCCTTGTCGCCCTTCGTCAACCGGTCGAGCGTCGGCCCGAAGACGGGGCGCGCTACGATTTCATTGCCGACGGCGAGGCTGAGATCGTCCTTCAGCGTCAGGAACAGCGGTTCCTCCGGGCGGGGCACAGGCGTTGCCGTCGAGCCGGGCAGGTCGACATTGATGTCGACGGTGGCAAGCGGTGCGGCCACCATGAAGATGATCAGGAGGACGAGCATCACATCGATGAAGGGCGTGACGTTGATCTCGTGGTTTTCCTCGAGATCGTCGCCAAAACTCTCGCGGATTTTTCCGGCCATGGTCTCAGCCTTTCCTACGCCGCGGCCCGTACAGGCACATGGCGGAAATCGAGATCGCGGCTGACCAGCCGTTCGACACCCGCCGACGCGTCGGCCAGCACCTGCCGGTAGCCGGTGATCGAGCGGGCAAAGACGTTGTAGATGACGACCGCCGGGATAGCGGCGACCAGCCCGAGCGCGGTCGCGAGCAGCGCTTCGGCAATGCCGGGCGCGACGACGGCGAGGTTGGTGGTCTGCGATTCACTGATGCCGATGAAGGCGTTCATGATGCCCCAGACGGTGCCGAACAGCCCAACGAAGGGCGCCGTCGAGCCGATGGTGGCGAGCACGCCGGTGCCGCGCGACATGCGCCGGCCGGCCTGCGCCTCGATCCGCGACAGGCGCGAGGAGACGCGCTCTTTCAGCCCGTCGCCCTTGGCGTGGTCGATGGCTGCGGATGACATTTCCACTTCCTGCTCGGCAGCGCGCAAGAGCAGCGCGCCGGCGCCGCCGCGACCGTTCATCTGGCGGCTCGCGTCAGCCAGGCTGCGGGCGCCGACGATGGTGGCGACAGCACGGCGCGCGCGCATGACGGCGCCTGCCAGTTCCAGCGACTTTGCCAGCCACACGGTCCAGGTGATGAGCGAGGCGAAAGCCAGGCCGATCATCACCGCCTTGACCACGATATCGGCCGCCATGAACATGCCCCAGGGCGAAAGGTCATGCGGCAGGTTCAGTTCAACTGCCGACGGTTCCGCCGCCGGTGCGGCAACGATCGGAGCGCCGGGAGTTTCCGTCGGCGCGTTAGCGGAAGGCTGGCCCGCCGGCGCTGCCTGTGGCTGCACAGAGGCATCCGGAGTTGCACTTGGTGCTGCGGGCGAGGTGGCCGGAGGAGTGGCCTGCATGGAGGGTGCCTGTGCCGCTGGCTCGGTTGCGGGCGCTGGCGTTGCCGGCTGGGCCGATGGTGCTGGATTGACCGGTTCCTGCTGGGCGAGGCCGGCAGCGGGCAGGCACACGGCCGCGGAGGAGAGGATGGCGGCGGCAAAAATCAGACGTCTCAACACAAGCTTTTCCTGTCGATCAGGGTTTTGTTCCTGCGGTGCTTAGCTGCGTAGGGAGGATTTGAAACGTCTGTGCCGACGATGGATCAAATCCTGATGCCGCGTATCACCTTTCGGCCCATGCTCTAATGCGCCTTGCCCCAGACGACAAGAAAATTCTGGATAAAACCAGTCATATTTATGAGAACTTTACGCAAACAGCGTTGGAAAACCCTGCTTGCTGAAGGCTCAGTTTCCGTGCTGGGCCTTGTGCAGGCGGCTATAGAGGCCGCGCTTTGCCACCAGCTCCTCATGGGCGCCTTGTTCTGCAATGCCGGTATCGTCGACCACGACGATGCGGTCGGCATTGCGGATGGTCGCCAGCCGGTGTGCGATAACCAGCGTCGTGCGCCCTTGCGAAAGCTCCGACAGCGATTGCTGGATTTCGCGTTCGGTCTGGGTGTCGAGCGCCGACGTCGCCTCGTCGAGGATCAGGATCGGCGGGTTCTTCAGGAACATGCGGGCAATCGCCAGCCGCTGCTTCTGGCCGCCGGAAAGCTTTACGCCGCGTTCGCCGATGATCGTGTCGAAGCCCAGCGGCATGGCATCGATCATCTCGCCGAGGCGCGCGCGCCGCGCCGCTTCGATGATATCGCTTTCGCTGGCATCGAGGCGGCCATAGGCGATGTTCTCGCGGATAGTACCGCCGAACAGGAACACGTCCTGCTGGACGATGCCGATCTGGCCGCGAAGGGACGCCAGCGTCATCGAGCGTATGTCGATGCCGTCGATGGTGATCATCCCGCCATCGACCTCATAAAAGCGCGGCAGCAGCGAACAGATGGTGGTCTTGCCCGCACCGGAAGGGCCGACGAAGGCGACGGTCTTGCCGGCCTCGATCGTCAGGTCGATGCCCTTCAGAATGGGCCGCTCGCCGGTGTAGCCGAAGGTGACGCCCTGATAGCGTATCTCGCCCGTCAGTTGGGGTGCGACGATGGCGTCCGGTGCGTCGGCAATGTCGGGCTCGGTGTCGAGCAAGGCGGTGTAGCGCTGGAAGCCGGCGATGCCCTTCGGATAGGTCTCGATCACCGAGTTGATCTTGTCGATCGGGCGGAAGAACACGTTGACCAGGAGCAGGAAGCCGACGAAGCCGCCATTGCTGAGTTCGCCGGTCAGCACCAGATAGCTGCCGGCGATCATGACGACGAGCTGGATCAGCCGCATGCTCATGTAGCTGAGCGAGGTCGAGGCTGCCATGATCTTGTAGGCGTCGAGCTTGGTGCGGCGGTAGTTGGCATTGTCGCGCGCAAACAGGCTGCGCTCATGGTCCTCGTTGGCGAAGGCCTGGACGACGCGCATGCCGCCGACATTCTCCTCGATGCGGACGTTGAAATCGCCGACGCGGCCGTAAAGCGCCTGCCAGTTGCGCGTCATGCGGGCGCCGTAGCGGCTCGTCACCCAGGCGACCACCGGCACAATCGCCGCCGTGATCAGCGCAAGCTTCGCATTGACGGTGAACATCAGCGCGAAAGCGCCGAAGAAGGTCATGATGGCGATGAACAGGTCTTCCGGCCCGTGATGGGCGACCTCGCCGATCTCTTCCAGATCCTTGGTGACGCGGGCGACCAGATGGCCGGTCTTGTGGTTGTCGTAGAAGCGGAAGGAGAGCTTTTGCAGATGGTCGAAGCTCTTGCGGCGCATCTCCGTTTCGATGTTGATACCGAGCATGTGGCCCCAATAGACCACCACCGCCATCAGGCCGGTGTTGACGAAATAGATCGCCAGTAGTGCCGCCGAGGCGGCGATGATCCACGTCCATTCCTGCGATGGCAGAAGCTCGTCGACGAAGAGCTTCACCGCCATCGGAAAGCCGAGTTCCAGCAGGCCCGAAAGCACCGCGCAGCAGAAGTCGAGGATGAACAGCCCCTTATAGGGCTTGTAGTAGGAGAAAAATCGGCGAAGCATGATGCGGTTTCGGCAGTCCGGATTGGCTGGAATGTGGCTGCGTCCGTAAAGCGGCCGGACAGGCCTTATTCTTCATTCCTCGCATTGTCACCATCGAAACCGCGCCGCCAATAGGCCACGACGAGGTGATCTTCCCGGGCAAGCTTGCGCTCGGTGCGCAGATATTTGCGGATGGCGCGGAAGGCCTTGTGTTCGCAGCCGACCCAGGCGAAGGCGCGCTTGCCGTCCTCGGCGGCCGGCCATTTCAGGGAGCGGATGGCGTCTTCCAGCAGCGTGGTCGTGCCCGCTTCCGCACCGTTGCGGTGCAGCCAGCGCAGGTCGAGCTTCGCGGATGTGGGCAATGGCTGTTCTTCCGTCGCGTCGGCGATTTCGATCAGCGCGGTGACCCTGGCCGTCTCCGGCAACTGCTCGAGGATGCGGCCTATTGCCGGAAGTGCGGTCTCGTCGCCGGCAAGCAGATGCCAGTCGGCTTCCTCGATCCAGCCACCGCCCGGACCCGTCATGCCGACGATGTCGCCGGCAACGGCGTTGGCGGCAAAGGTCGCGCCGGGCGTGTCCGCGCCTTCATGAAGAACCATGTCGATCTCGACTTCGCCCTTCGCTGCATCGATAGAGCGGATTGTGTAAACGCGCGCCAGCGGACGCTCCATGCCTTTCGGCCAGCTCGGGCGGCCGTCCTCGCCGGTTACCGGCCATTGCGGCGTCTCGACGCCCTTGGGCGGAAACAGCAAACGAATATGCAGGCCGCCGGTCTCGAAACGGGCGAGATTTTCGCCGGCAAGCGTCACGCGGCGCATATGCGGGGTGAGGCTGCGCGCGCCGACGACGCGCATTTCGCGGAAATAGGGCAGGGGCGTACCGGCAAAGCTGTCGCCGGACCATATGATGCTGGGATTTTCGCCCGGTGCGAATTCCAGCAGGTGCTCGGCCAGCGACAGCTTCACATAGGCGAAGTTGACCTCGTCGTCGCCCTCGGCATGAAGCGTCAGCGCGTCGTCATGCGCTTCGAGTGCGGCGGAGCCGTAGAACGTGTCGATGCGCGCCTTGCGGTCGCTCAAGGAGACGTCGCCATGCTCGGCCATGTGGTCGCAAAGCCTTTTCATGACGTCGTCCGGCGCCGTCAGGAGGACGCGAGCTGTAGCCTTGAAGGTCGGTTCGTTGCGCATCCGGCAGGCTTTCATCTTGGCAAAATGGGAGGCGGTCGGCCCGAAGGCTGAGCAGCGGGCGAGTACTACGAAAACTTGTGTTGATAAGTCAAGTTTGATCGCGGTGCGCGCGGCCATCCCGGTGTGGTGGATTTCAGATCGACCCGTCGCCATGCGCTCGTACCTGGCCACTCGACCAAAGATTGCATCCCAAAAATGTTACCGCGCAGGAGTTTCATTCAACTAGCCTGATATGTATGAGGGATTAAGCACTTAGTCGAAACGACCCAGAGATTTTCAAATGCTCGCGCCTCTCCAGACGCCCGCCGAATCTCCGCTTTTCTACTCTGCCGAGTGTCTTGTCGCGATGGATCGGCTCCCGGATGGTCTTGCTTTGGCCGCACAGTGGCTTCTTGAAACCCATCTGGCTCTGCCTCGCGAGGTTCGCTATGTCGCGGATCTGCAACGATGGCTTCTCAGCCAGGTTGTGGTCGCCATGCATTATGAGCATCAGCTCAACCCGGAATCTCCGCCCGTTTCTCATAGCAATGTCGTTCGGACGCTGGCGGCAAACGGCATTGCGAGCCGGAACACGATCCATGCCTTTTTGATGGAGATGAAGCGCTACCAGTTCATCGCTCCCCTGCAGAGCCCGGACAAAAGACAGCAGACGATGCAGACGACGGAAATGACCGAACAACTCATCCGGCGTTATTTCGATATTCACCTGAGGGGTCTCGACATCATCGATGACGGACAACGCCATATTCAATTCCGCGAACATCCTGAGTTGTTGCAATATGCACAGCCGCGTTTCGCATGGCTTCTGCTTTCCGACGATGCCTGGTGCCAGCCGCCGGCCAGTATCGCAAAAATCGTCCGCTCCGATTCCGGAAGCAGCGTCGTGCATGATCTGATCTCCGGCATCCTCATGCCGTCTGCGGAGATGACGTCCCCGATCTGGATCGGAAAGGTGTCGCCCAACATGTTCGCCAAACGCTACGGCATTTCCAGAACCCATGTAGCCCGCATCTTTCGGCAGGCGCGGGAAGCCGGTCTCCTCGGCTGGGCCAAGAACAGCAACAGGGGGGACTGCTGGGTATCCCCTGAACTCGTCCGGGCTTACCGCTCCTGGCAGGCGGTCAAGCTTGCAGCGCTTTCGCAGGCCTTTCACTATGCCTGTCTCCAGATAGGCATTCGACGGTAGGTCGGCGACGGCGGTGCGTCCTATGGCGCCTTGACGCGGCGGGTGCACTTCCCGATTGTCTGCCGCGACCGCGGATCATCCTGGCTCGCGGAATGGCGAGTGGAGAAACAGTGCAGGAATTGGCGGCCGATCTCGGAACCTTCATCGAAGCCAATAAGGCCTGGGCCGGTGTCGTCATGGCGCTGGTCGCCTTCGGGGAATCGACCATCATCGTCGGCGTCCTCATCCCGGCGACGCCGTTCCTGCTGCTGGTCGGCGGCCTGATTGCCTCCGGCGTGATCGATCCCCTGCCGGTCCTGCTCGGTGCTTTTACCGGGGCGGTGGCCGGCGACTTCGTCGGCTACCTTCTGGGCCGCCGTTTCGGTCCCGGTCTCGTCTATCGCTGGCCGCTGTCCAACTATCGCGAAGGCATCGCCAGGGCGCGGCTGTTCTTTCGCCGTTATGGTTTTGCGGCGGTGTTTTTCGGCCGCTTCTTCGGACCGATCCGCTGCACCATTCCCGTGGTCGCCGGGATGATGGGCATGGACAGCCGGCGGTTTCAACTGGCCAACATGTTTTCAGCCGCCGTCTGGGCTCCGGTGATGATCGCGCCGGGCTTTCTTGCTGTTCACGGCCTGATGGAGGCCAATATCGGCACTATGTCGGAGACGGGCTGGCTCGGCCTTGCCATATTCATGACGGTCGGCGGCACGGTGGCGGCAATCGTCGGCGTAAAGCTTCTCGGGCGGCGGCCGAAGCGCCGCGCCAGACGCGGATTGGCGCGAGCCGAGTAGGCTTCTATTCAGCTCTGGACGGCAGCAAGGCCGAAGCGGCGATCAGAACCCAGCCGGCAATCAGCAGCGTCCCGCCGGCAGGTGCTGCAAACGGAAACAACCGGCCGCCGAGAAAATCGCGCGCCAGAAGATCGCCGGCAAACAGCACCAGCCCGACCAGAAGCACGATCGCGCTGATGCGCAGGAAGCGCCCGCCGCCAAGCAAGCCGATCGCCAGGAACACCGGCGCATGCGTTATCAGGAAGGACGACACCGTGCCGGTGAACGCGCCGCCGGCATGGGCAGCGGAAGCCGCGAGCGCCACGCCGGCCACGCCGCACAGGCCGCCGGCCCCGACTAGAAAGCGGTCTTTCTGCATGATCTTTCTCGCTTTCATCGCGTGAGAACAGGTGCGTTGCTTAAGCTATAGCGTGGCCCCGAGATGCTGGCACCTGCCGACGAGCGACCACGATGTCGCGGCGCTTTCCTGTGGAACGGCATTTTGACGGTGCTTTTGTGTGATTGGCTTTCGCCCGCGAACCGACCTATGGTCGCCGCCCCATTGCCGACAGTGAGAAAGACATGGCCGCAGACGTCAAGCGCATCGCCGCAATCATCGCCACGGAAGTCAACGCGCGGGCCGAACAGGTCGCGGCAGCCATCGGCCTGCTCGACGAGGGCGCGACCGTGCCGTTCATCGCGCGCTACCGCAAGGAGGTGACAGGCGGGCTCGACGATACGCAGCTGCGGCTTCTGGCCGAGCGGCTGATCTATGTCCGCGAGCTAGATGCGCGCCGCGACACGATCATCGAGTCGATCCGCAGCCAGGGCAAGCTGACCGAGGAACTGGAAACGGCGATCGCCGCCATCACCACCAAGGCCGAGCTTGAGGATATTTATCTCCCCTACAAGCCCAAGCGCCGCACCCGCGCCGAGATCGCCCGCGAGCGTGGGCTCGCGCCGCTGGCCGAAGCTATCCTCGCCGACCGTGCCGCCGTGCCGGCCGAACTGGCGGCGGCCTATCTCACCGACGAAGTGCCGGACGTGAAGACGGCGCTCGACGGCGCGCGCGATATCATCGCTGAAGGCTTTGCCGAAAACGCCGAGCTGCTCGGGCGCCTGCGCAATCATATGAAGGAGCGCGCCTTCCTCCGTGCGAAAGTAGTGGACGGCAAGCAGGAGGCGGGCGCAAAGTTTTCCGACTATTTCGAGCATGTCGAGCGCTGGGCGAATGTGCCGAGCCACCGCGCGCTCGCCATGCTGCGCGGCCGCAACGAGGATTTCCTGTCGCTCGACATCGAGGTCGATGCCGATGACACCTCGCCGGTGAAGCCGGTCGAGCGCATGATCGCCGACGCCTATGGCATCGGACGGGCAGGGGCGGGCGACCAGTGGCTGGCCGAGGTCGCAGGCTGGACCTGGCGGGTGAAATTGTCTCTATCGCTCTCGCTCGATTTGATGCGCGAGCTTCGCGAAAAATCCGAGGAGGAAGCGATCAGGGTCTTTGCCCGCAACCTCAAGGATCTGCTGCTCGCCGCACCCGCCGGCTCGCGCGCCACGATGGGCCTCGATCCGGGCATCCGCACCGGCGTCAAGGTCGCCATCATCGACCAGACCGGCAAGCTGCTCGACACCACGACCGTCTATCCCTTCCCGCCGCGCAACGATGTGCGCGGCACGCAGGCCGAACTGGCGCGGTTGATCTTGAAGCACAAGGTCGAACTGGTCGCCATCGGCAACGGCACCGGCAGCCGCGAAACCGAGCGCCTCGTCGCCGACATGCTGACGGACATGCCGTCGCCCAAGCCACTGAAGGTGATCGTCAGCGAGGCCGGCGCGTCTGTCTATTCGGCATCTGAAATGGCCGCCAACGAGTTCCCCAATCTCGATGTGTCGCTGCGCGGTGCGGTGTCGATCGCGCGGCGTCTGCAGGACCCACTGGCCGAACTGGTCAAGATTGAGCCGAAGTCCATCGGCGTGGGGCAATACCAGCACGACGTCGACCAGTATCGTCTCGGCCGTTCGCTGGAGGCCGTGGTCGAGGATGCGGTGAACGCCGTCGGCGTCGATCTCAACACGGCGTCCGCCGCCCTGCTGGCGCGCGTGTCGGGCGTTGGTTCCTCGCTTGCCGAAGCCATCATCGCCCATCGCGACGCGACGGGGCCGTTTGCCAGCCGCAAGGATCTGCTGAAGGTCAGCCGGCTTGGCCAGCGTACCTTCGAGCAATGCGCCGGCTTCCTGCGCATTCCGAACGGCGCCGAACCGCTCGACGCTTCGGCCGTCCACCCCGAAGCCTATGGCGTCGCCAAGAAGATCGTGGCGGCCTGCGGACGGGATTTGCGCACCCTGATGGGGGACAGCGCCGCCCTCAAGGCGCTCGACCCGCGCGTCTTCGTCGACGAGCGCTTCGGCCTGCCGACGGTGCGCGACATCATCGCCGAACTGGAAAAGCCGGGCCGCGACCCCAGACCGGAGTTCAAGACGGCGACTTTTGCCGACGGCATCGACGACATCAAGGACTTGAAGCCGGGCATGGTTCTGGAAGGCACCGTCACCAACGTCGCCGCCTTCGGCGCCTTCGTTGATATCGGAGTGCATCAAGATGGGCTGGTGCACCTGTCGCAGCTTGCCGACCGCTTCGTGAAGGACGCGCACGAGGTCGTGAAAGCCGGCGACGTGGTCAAGGTGCGCGTGGTCGATGTAGACATCAAGCGCAAGCGCATCGGCCTGACCATGCGCAAGCATGACGACGGCGCGGCGCGACCTGCAGCGCCGTCCCGCGATGATCGCTCGCCGCCGCGCGGCGGTGGAAAATCCTTCAGTAAGCCGGCTTCGTCCGACAAGGGTGAGCAGGGCGCTTTCGGCGCGGCTTTGGCCGAGGCGATGAAGCGGAAGTAGGCCGCCGGAAGCCTTCGCGTTGCGAAGTGTGTCTTTGCACTCGATGGCGAGCGATCGCCTTTGGAGCGACCCCCACCCCTAGCCCCTCCCCGCAAG
>NZ_JAAKZG010000024.1 GCF_011045115.1 Mesorhizobium zhangyense | reverse complement strand
AACACCATCGAGGATCGCGAGATGCGTGATCACGTCGGGGTAGTCCATCGCCATACGGAATGCGGTGTAACTGCCGCGATCGTGGCCTGCGACAGCAAAGCGATCGAAGCCGAGGTGCCGCATCAGGGCCACGCAATGACGCGCCTTTGCGCGTTTGGAGGATCCGGCGTGGTCGGGCGCGTCTGCGGGAACAGATGATTGCCCAAAGCCAGGAAGATCTGGACAGATCACAGTGTAACACTCGGCTAAATGGGGAACTACGCGATGCCACGTCGCGTGCGTGCGGGGATGCCCATGCAGGAGAAGCACCGGAGGGCCGTTGCCACCACGGCGAAGCCGAAATGTCGCCTCCGGCAGTTCAATCATTTCAAGATTAAAGCCATCGAACATCGGGGGATGTAATCCCTGGAGGTGCTCAAAGGTTCCCTCTGAATAGCAGCGGTATCAGTCATTGGCGCCGCGTCCCTGCCCCGCAGCAAGGAACCATCTTTCATTACCTTCGTTCGAGCCATGCCAAAGGCGGATACAGATTTCCATGAATGAGATTGCAAGACAGGGCCAGACCGAGTTCGCTGGTTTGACTTATGGTGATGATAGCGGTCGCGGGATCCATCGCCGCCGCTCGGGTAAGGGTTTCCACTTCATCGGCGTGGACGGCGGGACAATAACCGATGCCAAGATTTTGCATCGCATCAAATCGTTGGCAATCCCCCCGGCATGGAAGGATGTTTGGATATCGCCAAAACCGACGGGTCACATCCAGGCGACTGGGCGCGACGCTCGAGGCCGTAAGCAATACCGCTATCACTCGCTCTGGACCGCTTGCCGAGATGAGGTGAAGTATTCAAGCCTCGTGGACTTCGCGCGTGCTCTTCCGCAACTGAGGAAACACATCGAAGAAGATTTGCGCAGTCGCGGCCTGCAAAGAGAGCGCGTTCTGGCGTCTGTCATATGGTTGCTGGATCATGCCTTGATCAGAGTTGGCAACACCTCCTATAGACGTGACAATGGGAGTTTCGGGCTGACGACCTTGCGCGATCGTCATGTCGATATCGATGGGTCAACGCTGCGCTTTGCGTTCCGCGGTAAGTCCGGCAAGGAATGGAAATTGACCATTTCGGACCGCCGGGTCGCCAAGATCGTGAAAAGCGCACAGGATCTACCGGGCCAACATTTGTTCCAATATTTTGACGAAAATGGGCAGCGGCGCCCAGTCGAGTCGCAAGATGTGAATGCATATATTCGGCAAAAAGGCGGTGCCGATTTCAGTTCCAAGCACTTCAGAACCTGGGCGGCAACCGTTGCGGCCACATGTCTGCTCAATGACACGGACCTTCCTGAAACCAAGCATGAAACTGCGCGTGCCTTGAACGCGGTAATTGACACGGTGGCCGCAGACTTGGGTAACACGCGGGCGATCTGCCGCAAATGCTATATCCACCCGGCCACGCTAAAGTCATGGAGTGAGGCGCGCCTTTCAGAAGAGCTTTCTTCCATCAAAATCAGACAAACACCGAAGGGATATACGGAGGACGAGTATCTCGTTCTCAAATGGCTTCAAAAATTTCATGCTCCAAATGATGAAAATAAGAGCAAGTAGTCAATAAGTTTCCAGATCCCAGATTGGCGTTAGATCGTCAACGGGTCGTCATTGTTGACCGCGATGCTTGAGCGGCAAAGTATGTCGCGACAGCCCTGATGTCTTCATCCGTCAGTTTTTTCGCGGCATTGAGCATGAGATGACTGTAGGCGGTGCCGCTTCGCTTACCTTCCCTGAACAATCGAAGCTGTGCCTCGATGTAGTCAGCCCTTTGCCCCCATAATTTTGGGTAGGCTGGATTGTGGGCCGAACCGCCGTGACATCCGAGACAGGCAGGTACGCGTCTGGCCGACAGTCCGCGCTCAGCAATTTCGCGCCCTCTGGATGCAGCATGGCTTGTCGGTGCCCGCTCTAGTGCTGGTGGCGATTGCGCGGCGAAGTACCGAGCCAGTCTTTCCAGATCATCCGTATCCACGTTGGCTGCGGCCTGCGTCATGAATCCGCTCGCGCGGCTGCCCTCGGCATATGCACGGAGACTTTCCAGAAGGTACGCTTCGCTCTGCCCATCAATGATCGGCGTGAGAGCGCTCCTACCCGCTCCATTCGTTTCATGGCACCGGACGCAGTCGGCAAGCGCTCGCTCGAAACCGCTGTGCTGGGCGGAAGGAAGCCCTGTCGAACCATAGGCCAATTTCCGATACTGTTGAGGATCAAGCGACGGCAACTCCCTGAGGAACGCGACCATTGCCCAGATTTCGTCGTCCCGAGCCTGGGTGGGCCAGGCGGGCATGCCCGTGAAACGCACGCCATGCTTGACGATCCGGAAAAGCTCCTCGTCGGACCATTTATCGACAACGGTGGTCAAATCCGGCGGCTGAGGAAGCATCCGCTTGACCACGGGCGAGCGTGGCTCGCCAGGCGCGCCATGGCAGATAGCGCATCCGGTGGTAAAATGTGCAGCGGCTGGCTGAACACCCGCACGTGGGAGTTCGTCCGGGACCTCCACCGAAAGCGCGTAGGTGCGGACCGCAGACTGCATTGCGAAATGCAGAAACCACTCGGTGATCTTCCAATGTCCGGTGCTGGCCCCGACATTGAAGAAGCCTATCCAGGCGAACAGGATCACGGCCAGAGGTGCCACCACCAGCACAAGCACCATATGCCACCAGCGAACAAACATCAGGGTTCTCTCGCTTGCTGCATTGCATTCGGCTCCGATAGAATACGCCCAAGCAAGACCAGACCGCCGATGAGATAGACCACTGCACCAACCGCGAGCATGATTACGCCGCCTGCGTGTTGATCCCCTTGTGCACTCAGGGTGACGCCGAAGCACGTGACTTCATCTAACCCGTAGAGCGGCCGCGGAGCGAGGGACAGCAACACACCGAGCAGTGTCATATGTACGGAGGTCAGGAGCAGGCCGAGCGCTCCCACACCGCTGCGCGCTGCGGTGTCCTCGGACGTCCTGTAGCCGATGCATGAGAGCCAGAGGAAAAGCCCTGCAGCGAGGAAACTGCTTTGCTCCATCACCGTGACGAGAACAGAGCGTTCCGCCAGCGCTCTCATTGCCGGCGCATGCCAGAGCCAGACCACAAAAAGTTCAACCACTGATGCAACAATTGGCGTGGAAATCGATGATCGCGCGAGAAGGTCGAACCGGGAGCCGCTCACTACGATCGCCAGCAGCGGCGCGGCGATTGCAACTACGCCCATGTGTGCAAGCATGTGTGAGGCGAAGGAATTGCGGTACAAATCAAGCAATGGTCCGCCCCAGACCATCACCAGGACCGTCAATCCGAGCAGGAAGGACACCCGTCTCATGGCGAGCACTCCGCGATGAACAGCAGCGGCATTGCCACGTAGATGACCGCAACGAAACTGAGTCCGGAAAGCAGCAATGTTGCAAAGCCCTGAAAGAGCTCGCGGTCATGGCGGGTCGGATCGTCGTGTGGCGGATCGTGGGTACCGAAGCCCCATTGTCGCCACGCAAGCAAACCCGACATTGCGATCAGAGCCAGTGCCATAATCGTGACGAGGACAACTCCCAACCGAACGACGTCGAAGCCGAACGAAATCTGGCTGCTTTTGGCGCAATAGACGGCCACACTGACATAACAGATCAGAAAATGCAGAGCCCACACGACCGGTGCGGTGAACAGGGTCCAAAGCGATTCCATCTCGTTGGGAATGATGCGCATGGCAGGCTCACAACATCCGGGGGAAAAGGCCAATAACGGCAAAGGTGATCAGCGCGGTTACGAAGAGGAAGTGCCAGTACAAAACCACGTTTTGGAGGTCGACATCGTGCTGTGCTGTCAGACGCCCTACCAGACTGCGGGCAAGGCAATAGACCTGCATGACAAGTCCGAGCACCGCGTGAACCGCCGTCCACAACACCAGCACCCAGACAATTGCCGGATAGACATGGGATTTCGGGTCCATTCCGTAAGCCAATGGGCCAGCGACCGCAGCAAGGCTGCCACAAATCGTCAATAGCGCGGCAAGCATCAGACATGCACGCATAGCCAACACAAAACCTCGACCGTTCAACCTGCGCGCATAGATCATTGCGATCCAGGCTGCCGCAAACAGCCCAAACCCGATCATCGGCCATTGTGCTCCCGGACCTTTCGAGCCGGCGGTGAAATCCTCATGAATCGTCCAGTAGAAGAAGTAACCGAAGATGAGACTCGCAAAGGCGGTACCATCGCCTATCATGGTGATGAACATCGCCCACCAACCCGTGGAACTCGGTCCGGAAACGTAAAGCGGCAAGGTGACGCCCAGACCGATATGCTTTTGCGGTTTCTCGGGAAGTTCGGCGGTGCCCGTCCACAGCCAGTAGACGATTGCAGCAAACGCACCAACGGCGGAAACGATGGTGGCGATCCACCAGTGAAAGGTCAGCGCAACAAATGCTCCGCCAAGGAAGAAGGCCGAGATGATCGGGACGTAGGCCGTTCCGGCGACGCGGAGCACCTGGATCGGTTGGGCGTCCAGTACGGATGTCACCAAGCCTTCCCGTCTCCCCTCCTCCGCATCGGGCAGGTAAAATCGACCTTTGTTGATGTCTCTCATCAGGTTCGGCTGATCCCAAAGGGGATAACGGCTTTCGATGATGGGAATGGACCTGACACCCCAGTTTTCCTTGGGCTCGCTAATCCATTCCAGCGTCCCGGCGTTCCATGGATTGCTCTCGCCCTCCGGTTCGCGATGCTTCGGCCGCAGAACGTCGACCACGATCACCAGAATGCCCGAAGCAAGAATAAAGGCGCCGATCGTCGAAATCAGGTTCAGCCAGTCCCAGCCCACCTCCGGCGGATAGGTGAACACGCGCCGCGGCATGCCCCGCAGTCCGGAGAGATGCATTGGAAAGAAAGCCACGTTGAAGCCAATGAACATCAGCCAGAAGGCAAGCTTGCCTGCCCGGTCGCTGAGCATTCGCGCATTGATAAGAGGATAGTAGTAATAGAGACCGGCAATGACCGGGAACAGCATGCCGCCGATCAGGACATAATGCAGGTGCGCGACGACAAAATACGTGTCATGCGCTTGCCAGTCGAACGGGGCCAGGGCCACCATCACGCCGGTGAGGCCGCCCATTACGAAAATCGCTAGCCCCCCTGCCCCGAAGAGCATGGGGACCGAGAAGATGACGCGACCGGCGAGCATCGTTGCAATGAACACGAATATCTGCACCCCCGTCGGAATGGCTACCGCCTCCGAAGCCGCGGAAAAGAATGCCAGCGAAATCTGCGGCAATCCGGTCGTAAACATGTGGTGCACCCACAGTCCGAAGCTCAGGAAACCAGTGCCGACCGCCGCAAGCACGATCCACGAATAGCCGACAACAGGCCGTTGCGAAAAAGTCGGAACGATCATGGCCATCAGGGCGATGGCCGGCAGGAAGATGATGTAGACTTCGGGGTGGCCGAATATCCAGAACAGGTGCTGCCAGAGAATGGGGTCGCCACCCCGTTCCGGGTTGAAGAACGGCCAGTCGAACATGCGTTCCAGTTCGAACAGGATATCGCCGGCGATCAAAGGCGGAAAGGCAAACAGGATCATCCCAGCAACGACCAGCAGGTACCAGGCAAAGAGCGGCATCATGTTGATGCGCATCCCCGGTGCCCTGCATTTCAGGATTCCGACGATCAGTTCAACTGCCGCTGCGATCGAGGCGATCTCGATGAACGACAGGCCGAGAAGCCAGATGTCAGCGCCAATGCCGGAGAATTCCTTGTCGGTCGCAAGCGGCGGGTACATGAACCATCCCGATGACGGCGCGGCGTTGAAGAAGATCGAGCCGCAGACGAAGATGCCGCCCAGGAGAAAACTCCAGAAGCCGAACGCCGAAAGACGCGGAAAAGGGAGCTCCCGCGCGCCGAGCATGGGGGGCAGCAGAAAGATCGCCACTGCCTCGAAAATCGGAACGGCAAAGAGGAACATCATCACCGTGCCGTGAAGCGTGAAGGCTTGATTGAACAAATCCGCAGACAGGAAATCGTTATCCGGAACGGCTAGTTGGACCCGCACCATCAGCGCCAGCACACCAGCGAAAAGCATGAAGGCGAAGGCTGTCGCGGCATACCAGAGACCGATCTGGTAGTTGTTGACCGAAGTCCAGTAGCGCCAACCGGAAGGATCGGCCCACACCTTGCGCAGACGCTCCTCCTGGGCCTTGGCCTCCTTGCGCGTCATTCGATCAGCGAACTGGGTCATTTCAACCCCTTCAAGTAAGAGGCGATTGCTTGCAGGTCGTCTTCCGGCAACATCCGGAAGGCCGGCATTTTAGAACCTGGCTTGATGACGTCCGGGTCCGCAATGAACCGTCGGATCGCCTCCTCGGTATTTGGCAAGATGCCCGCAGCCAAGCTCTCCCGTGATCCGAGATGGGTCAGGTCAGGACCGAGCGTTCCCGTCGCCTCGGTGCCGTGAACCGTGTGGCAGGAGCCGCAGCCATTTGAAATGAAACGAAGCTTACCGTCGCTCGCAAGTTCCTCAGATGGCTGCGACTGGGCTTCAAGCCATATATCGAAGGCCGCCGGATCCATGACCATCGCGTAAAATGCCATGAGCGTATGCGAGGTGCCGCAGTATTCCGCGCAGGGTCCCCGGAAGATGCCGACTTTCGTGGCGAGCAGCGATAGACGGTTGGTCCTGCCGGGAATCATGTCCATTTTCCCGCCAAGCGATGGAATCCAGAACGAGTGGATCACGTCGCTGCTTTTGAGGACAAATTCGACGCGCTGCCCAAGCGGCAAGCGGATTTCGTTGGCCGATGCAATCGAAGCTTCGTGATTCTTCGACCGGTAAGAAACACGCCACCAGAATTGCTCACCGGTGACCTCGATTCGCAGGGGTGCACTGGGCGGTTCCCCTGACTGCGGCCGGAGTGACGGCATCAGCCACAAAGCGTAAGCGAGCAAGGCCATCAAAACGACGGCGGGGAAAATGGCCCCGCCCCAAAGGATCAGCCGGCCTGCCGATTGCGCGGAGTGGGGTTCGCCTTTCCACCGCGCGGCATAGAGCAGCGTTCCGATCACGGCAAGCCATACCACCGAGCCGCCTATGACCATTACCCAGAACAGTGTGGCAATCTGCCTGGCCTCGGCACCGGTCGGCTCAAGAGTCGATTGAATTCCCGCACACCCATGCGCGAACATAAGGATTGGAATGAAACCGTAGCGCAACGGCGATCGCGGATATGGCGGTCTTTCCACCGCTTGTCCGCGTACCACCTGGGAAAATCCCGACAAGAGACCTACTCTTTTGTTGAAGCGGTCCCCGCAATTCCCTGGTGGTTGAACCCCGCCATGGGAGGATTGTTCCAGGACATAGGAGGAGCGGAGAGGTAGTTCGGATGAAATAGCTGCCCCTCCATTCGAGATCGTTATTGCCCCGCATCGCTGGTCTGATCGGCGGGAACGACACGCCAGATCTTGTTGCCGACGTCGTCCGCAACGAGCAGCGCGCCATTCTTGTCGACAGCTACGCCGACGGGTCGTCCAAGCGCCTCGCCGTTTTCACTGAGAAATCCGGTCAGGATATCGCGGGGAGAACCGGAAGGCTTGCCATTCGCAAAAGGCACGAAGATCACCTTGTACCCGCTTCGCGGCTCACGGTTCCACGATCCGTGCTGACCGACAAATGCGCCCTTCGAGAATTCAGGGCCAAACAAGGTCCCCTCGTAAAAAGTCAGCCCGAGCGAGGCCGTATGTGGGCCAAGGGCGTAGTCGGGAACTATTGCCTTCTCGACAAGATTAGGCCGCTGCGGCTTCACGCGCTCATCGACATGCTGGCCGTAGTAACTGTAGGGCCAGCCATAAAAACCACCTTCTCGCACTGATGTCATGTAGTCGGGAACGAGATCACTGCCGATCTCGTCGCGTTCGTTTACCGCAACCCACTATTCGCCACTGTCCGGCTGCCATGAGAGGCCATTAGGATTGCGCAGTCCCGACGCAAACAGGCGGGATTTCTTCGTTGCGAGGTCGAGCTCCAGAACGGCAGCGCGGTTTTCTTCCGCCTCCATGCCATTTTCGCCGACATTGCTGTTGGATCCGGCTGTCGCGTAAAGCTTGGTGCCGTCGCGGCTCGCGATCACATCCTTGGTCCAGTGATGGTTGATGTCGCCGGCGGGGAGATCGACGATCTTTTCCGGAGATGCGGTGATCGCGGTCACGCCATCCTCATACGGAAAAGCGACGATTGCGTCCGTATTGGCGACATAGAGCTTGCCATTGAACAATGCCATCCCGAACGGCGAGTTCAACCCTTCGAGAAGCACTGAACGCGTCTCGGCAACGCCATCGCCGTCGGCATCCCGCAGCAGCATTATGCGGTTGGCGCTCGGCACTTCAGCTCCAGCCTGGCCCATTACGACGCCCATGATCCAATCGCGGAAGTCGAAGTCCTTGTCGGGTTTCGGTGGCCTATTGGTTTCAGTCACGAGGACGTCGCCGTTCGGCAGAACGTGCAGCGAGCGCGGATGATCAAGACCGTCAGCAAATGCGTTGACGACAAGGCCCTCCGCCGCGATGGGCTGCTGGCCGGCAGGCCAGGGTTTGGCTGGCGCGATGTTGACGGTGGGGATCAGTTTGGGATTTGGTTTGGGGAGAGTCGGGTTTGGTCCGTAGCCCTGCTCGATAGCGACGGTGGCAGTTTCCTTCGACAGAAAAAAGACCGCTCCTGCCGCGATGACGACCAAAGCAATCACCAAACCTACTGCAAATATAACTTTAGCCATCGGCCAGTGGCCTCTTTTACGTCTGCCCTGAATACTTGGGGGAACCAATCGAAGGCTGGCTGATTATTCAAAATCCGGATGTCCTCTTTCTCGTTCGGGTCGTCGAAGCCCGTCGCAGCCCCTCCAGCGGCGGGCTTTCCGGCAAAGGAATCCCCTTCCCGTCTCAGGCTTATTCCATGATATGAATGATCCGACGCGTGCCGGGTTCCACGACCACGGTCCGCTCGCCCACCACGACATAGCTGTAGCCTCCGTCGAGGTCGGGTTGTTCGATTGTGTGAAGCTCAACAGTATCCGGCAGAACCGTGCCAACAGAAAAATCTACATCAGGTAGAGGCTCGATAGGCACGACTCGCTCACGCACGACATATTCCCTGATTATGGTTTCCTGCGCAGGTCCGAGCAAAACATCCTGGGCAAACGATGCGCCAGTCGACGGGGCAATGAGTAGACTTGCTACTAAAAGCTGGGCTCTCATGGTTTCCTCCTGTTGTAGAGATTGTGGAATAGATGTTTCACAACTGCCCGCGCTCGGAAACGTTCCAAGATTTCGAGGAAGTTTGAGGCAATGACGGCAGTCAGGGATACGATCTCTATCCGGACAGGTTCATTACGTCTCGACTGGACGGCCTGCTAAATTCCACATGCCCCGCATCCGGCTTTTTAAATCCACGCCAACTCCCCGGGCATGGGGATGCGCGGAGACAGATTCTGCGAGCGGCCAGGAGGTGGCGGCAAAATTCTGCAGAATATGGTTCGGAAAAAGGGGCATGCGAAACATAGACGTGACGGCCGCCCGTGATGCCTGACCATGAGTATAAAACCGCTGGGGCGTAATTAAATGAATGCCTTGCACGGGTCATCGCCACGTAAAGCAGACACCTTCCCTCTTCAATTTCATCACGCTCGCCAACTGCGAGATCTGACGGTGTGCAACCCGTCGTGATGGAACATCCATTGATGGGGTCAATTCAGCCAGGATTCCTTCATCCTTCTGCCTTGAAGTTCTTTGCCTCCTTCTCGATCTCTTTCTTGTCGTCGCCATGCTTGCGAATCAAGGCCTTTGCCTGGTTGGGGGAGACGTCAGTTTTCTCGGCTAGGTCGAGTGCCCGCTTTTCGACATCTCGCGATTTTGGATTGTTCGGATTCATCGGCTTTCTCCTTCTGTTCGTCAATGAACGGGCAGTAGATGCGTTCCATCAGGCATCTGAGGGGAAACGGGCAGAAAACTTTTTGCCGTGACGCGCGTTGACATCGAAGGTCCGACCCATGGAGGCTCATATGCGCCGCGCGACAACAAAAACCAAAACAACGACCGAGGCAAAAGCAGCGGCTGCGAAGCAAAGACGAATCCAGGCCGGGATCGCCAAGTCGGATGCAAAACCAACACCGCAGGATAAGTCCTCGGTTCAGGTCGGGGCGCGCCGATATCCTGAGCCACCCTTTCCCAAACAACATCAATCGAAGCCGGGCTCCGAGGCAGTCCTTGATCCCAAGCCGATGTACGACGCGCCGTTTTACATTGGATCGAAGAAGCTTGAAGGAAAGGTGGCGCTTATCACCGGCGGCGACTCCGGGATCGGCCGCGCAGTGGCAATTTTGTTTGCTCGCGAAGGGGCAGACGTCGCTATCGCCTATCTTTCGGAAAAAGTAGACGCCGAAATCACGAAGAAGGCCGTGGAGACCGAAGGAAAACGGTGCATTACGATCACCGGGGACGTTTCCAAGAGGAACTTCTGCGTGAAGGCGGTCGCCCGAACTGTCAATGAATTGGGCAAGCTCGATATCCTGATCAACAACGCCGCATTCCAAATTCACGCATCAAAGTTCGAGGATCTGACCGAAGAGCACTTCGATACGACGCTCAAAACCAATCTGTATGGCTACTTCCACATGGCTCAGGCTGCCGTCGCGCATATGAAATCCGGTTCCGTCATTCTCAATACCGGTTCTGTGACTGGTATCGACGGCAGTCCGCAGTTGGTGGACTATTCGATGACCAAGGGTGGGATACATGCTTTCACCCGAGCTCTTGCCGGCAATCTGATTGATCGGGGTATTCGGGTGAACGCAATCGCTCCGGGTCCAGTCTGGACCCCACTCAATCCGTCCGACAAGAAAGCGCAGGACGTTTCGGAGTTCGGCGCAAAGACCCCTATGAAACGCCCTGCACAACCGGAGGAAATCGCTCCGGCATATGTGTTCCTGGCGTCATCCCATTGTTCCAGCTACATCACGGGCGAGATTCTTCCCATTGTCGGCGGCTATGAGTGAGTTGAAAAACAGGCAGAATTGCATTGAACAATTCCGATGGACGGTGGGCATGATTTGCTCGCGGGCAAAGCCCACACCATCCATGGATTGCGTGGGCTATCCGACTAGCCCGCACGAACAGGCCGGATCGTTCCGTTTCGGGTAATGCTTAATTCGTCTCCGCTGCAGTGCATGCGCGAGGCGCTGCCGCCGCGGGTGAAGGATCGTCAAGCCGTTCAATGTGGAGCGAAAGTCCCAGAGCTGACTAGCAGCAGAGTTACACCAATCACGATCAGAGCAAGACCCGGCCAATTGGCCGCCCAGCTAAATGCGGTTATGCCACTTCGCGTCGGCTCCAGAGTACGGCCTGTCGAGGAGGTAGAATGGGAATCACTTAAACGGCCTCGGAAAATGGCTGCTCTTGCCATCGCCAACACGCCGCAAATAATGAGCAACGCGCCGATCCAAATTAATATCATCGTCGCCTCTCCATTCTGCGGGACAAAACCGAAACACAATCAACCGACGCCAGTTCAACGTGTCTCGGCAATAACCACTAGGCGTGTCAGATCACGCTTCATGCCTTAATCCTTGCAGGCGTCATCAGCTTCTGCGGCGGCAGTTTTATCGCCCTTCTGCTGGGCTTCGACGTCCTGCTGAGATGTGGCAAGGTTCTTGTTGCCGCCGCCCTCCTGGTCGGCAAGCGGCATCGTGTTGCCGTCCTTCTTCGTAGGATTGGGATTGACCTCTGGCGTGGTGGTGCTCTGCGTGTCAGTCTGAAGTGGAGCTCGCGTGCCATCCTTCGAAATGCCGGTCTTCGCATCGTTGGAAATCGATCCGGTCGTCTCGGGACATGCCGCGAATGCCGCAACGGGGACAAAAGCCGAAATTGTCAGTGCGGCCATTGTTGCGATGATCGTTTTCATCATCATTCTCCTTTTCGCTTTTCGGGGTTAGTGGAACTCTAACCATTCAGCACGCAGGTTGTTCCGTTATGCGGCAAGGCGGTGCCGCAATACCTCGCGATCTCATTGTGGAAGGACATGCTCGCGGGCTGATCCAAGTCGAACTTTCTCTTCATCCAACATCAAAAGGCTCCTGCTGTCCGAAGATATTCCTCGTTGGGACGGCTTTGCGAACAAGGTGGCCGAGGAGAACTGCTCGTAGTGCGGTTCTCTGCACATGAAGTTTTTCGACGAATTATCGATGCGATGTTCGAAGGGGAAGGAACAAACCACTGCCCTTCCTTCGTTTTGTGTACCGTCCTCGTCCCACGCTCCATGAACGGTAGGCCGCCGATCGCCCCTGGCCGGCGGTATCAAAGCCGTTTGACGGCTGAGAAGGGCCAGGCCCGCATTACGTCCCTGGCCTTTCGGACTCCCAGCCTGGAACAAGCGCCACCCGCGGAATCCGACGCCGTCGCTCTTCGTCTATAAGACCCACTAGCTCACAACGGAGGGGCGAGAGAGCCGCAGCCTTAAGAATTTTGCGCGTAGAATGGCTCCTGTGGATCAATTAGCCAACTCACGCATTTCTCTCGGGAGGGATTGAAAGTGGAGGAATTCTTATGAGAAAGATGCTCATACTTCTGATTACGCTCACTTCCGTTGCCGCCTGCTCGCAGACAGAACGCGGCGCAGCGATCGGTGGTCTTGGCGGTGCCGCGGTGGGCGCTGCTGTCGCTTCCCCTGGCAACACGGCGGAAGGGGCCCTAGTGGGAGGGGCAGTCGGTGCGGTTGCGGGCGCACTCATCGGTCGTGCGAGTGAACCAGGCGATTGCTACTATCGCGACCGTCGAGGAAACCGCTATATTGATCGTTGTCCTAGCGGGTATTGAACACAGGTCGCCTGGAGACCCCTGATGTGCAGCGCTCATCGCTTTCGCGTGCATGATCGGCTGTAACCCCTGATCAGTAGACAGTGGTCAAAAAGGTTTTGTCAGAGCGAGTGCCGATCGCGCGGATTTCCAAGTTCCGGATCGCGCTGCCTCGAATAGTCATCAATGCGAGGCAGGCGATCGGCGAATTCCACCCAAGGCAATCTTAGTTTCCAGTAGGCATGGGCTTCGGGTTGAAAGCGCTCGGGATGGTCGAAGAAACCGATCGTCAGATAGAATTCATCGTCAATTCCGTCGTCGCGATAGCCAATCGACGTTCCGCAATTTCCGCAAAAACTGCGCGTGACGCCCGTGGTCTTCGAAAAGGTTTTCATCGTACCACGCGTCAGCTTGAACTGGCTCGGTCGATAACCCACCCACACGGTCAGCGGGCTGCCGATGGCGCGCCTGCAATCATCATCATGATCAGTGCAAATCCAGAACGGTTCTCCCTGCATCTCGGCGGCAATCGCGCCGCAGAAGCATGCTGCCGTTTCCACTCTGGCATTGTTTTCTTTTACGGCCATGCTGGGCACACCCTTGTTTCGGTCAACCTTCCGCTGCCACGCTCGGATAGTTTTCGCCTTTCAGCGCCCGCGCCAGATGGGCGGCATTTGACGCCGCCATCTTCAGCGTGTCGACCACCTTCTCCGGCGTACCGGGCAAATCGACATAGTTCACGGATCCCATTGCCTCGTCCACCCAATATATCCCGCCGTTGGCCGATATGGTGAAACCGACATCGTTTAGCGCCTGGAAACAGGCCGCATGGCAATGATGCGCGCGCCGGCTTCGTTGCCGACGACCGCCACCAGGTCAACCTTGCCCGCAGCCGGCATGCGCCCGCTGGCGTCGGTATCCGACTCAAAAAGCGTCCATTCGTTCAAGAACACGCTTTGCGATGCTCGAGGATTGGCCCATCCTGATCGGTCGGCGAGCCCGATACTGGGCCGTGATTTGGCTGCCGTCGCGCTTTACTTGACTGTCACGTCGAATTCCGCCGCAGCGGGCAGCGTTTCAGGCCGGGAACGATCATGAAAGATGTAGACAATCGTGTAGCTGCCGGGCGTATCGAGGGAAATGCCGGCGGTTGCGAAGTTGCTGAAGTAGTCCAGCGACACGGGAAACGGCGGTGGGGAGTCAGCCTTGTAGGTATGCTCGTCGGGAAGTGATTTCAGAACCTTGCCAGATTGATCGCGCACTTCAATGTCGAGCCCGATCTCGTAACTGGACATCGGCGTACCAACGTCCTTGCGACCGACATTCTCGAAAAAGGCGTAGATGAATATCTCCTCACCTGGTGCATAGACATTGTTGGGGCGTTCAACGAGGTTACCTTGCTTGAACGCCGCCTTGTCCGCCAACGTCTTCTTGGTGAGCTTCATAGGCGGAAGTACCGCCTGCAGGGCAACGGTTGCACCGTCGATGCTGATCGGTGCAACACGCTTGCCGTCAGGCCCTAGTGGCGTCGTGAAGTAGGATTGCACCATCGGATAGCAGAACGCGTTCGCTTGCGGGTGATCAAGAACAAAAATCATCGCTATGGGCGGCATCTTGGCGTTGCGGGTCTTGCCGAGTTGAACGAGCGCGCACATTGGCCATCTGGCGAGCACGCTCGCACCTTTAAGTGTTGGGTCGGTCTGGAATTGCTGCTCCACCTGGCGGAGCGACTCGTGGAATTCAGTCGAGTTCTTGTCTTGCGTGGTGGTGGTCATGAGCATGACGATGTTATCAGCAGCGTTTACCTTTGCTGCATCTTCCTGCGCTTTTTGCAGGACAGTACCATCTGCGCCGAGCCGATAGGTCCGCACGAAATCCTCGTTCTTCAACGCTTTGGTCGCACGCTGCCAGGCCTCCATATCGAACGTCCCCTCACCGCGATCACTCAGCACGAAGAAAGCAGGAACGTTTGCTTCCTCGGCACGGGCGGAAACGAGGAACAGGCTGGCAATCACAAGACTGGCGGTAAAATGCTTCATGGAACCCTCCATTCGTTCGCATCCCGCCCAGGATGGTATTCACGCCATCACGATAGCACTCAGTGTATCATAGAAGTTGCAATAGCCATCAAAATACGGGAATTGTGGCCGGGGCGCTGACGCCAACGTCGCTATGACGTAGTCGTCACTTTTGGACGCGGAGCTGTCGCTCACTGCGATCTATTGGCTATTTTTCGGACTGTTTTTCAGGGTGACGCGCGGGTAACCAAGGTTTTATCGTTCCCGAACGGGATCGAGGAGGTTGGTGTGAGAAAGCACAACAGCGTTGCTAATGGGTTGGGAGGTCTTAACTGACGACGAGGCCATCGAAGCCGCGATCGACAAGCATGGGACGGACCCTACGACATCGGTCGCCTATTGCACATTTAAAACGTCTGGAAATCGAGATGACCCTGAGTTTCGGTTTGGTTCGATCTATTTTTGAAGCTGGTGAAAAAGGCTCTCATCGGGTGGGCTTCGCCGCGCGTATTAAGGCACGTATCTCTTGGCCGGCGCCCGAAGATCTATTGCCCCTTCCGGGTCAGGAAGAAACTCCGGTCCTACAACCCTTACCTTGCCTTCAGGGTCGAGTGGACGGGCCGTCATTTCAGTACTGTCCTGTGTTCGGACAATCGCGTCCTTTGCCTCGTCGCTTCCCAAGTCCCTCGATATTTAGGGATCACAACCGGTCTGTTGCTCCCTCGGCGGCGTCCACTTTCGTAGTTTTCGATGGTCGGTTTGGACAAACCGAGAGCATAGGCTGCTTCTTCACGCGAATAGCCCATGGCCCTGCGCCATTCTTTAAAATCGTCGGCAGTCATTGAATTCCTATCGTGACAACTATTCGGTCACGCAGGCCTCGACTTTGCACGGCCACTTCTGTTTCCATTGATCACTCCGCTGCCCGACCACTCAGAGCCCTGACGGCCATGGCCAGCGTCATAGCGTCTGCCTCCCCACCCGCGAGCGAACCTAATGCCACAATCAAGGTTTGTCGCCATCTTCTCGATTGCTGGTGGTGGAGGGTGGTCAAACTCCTAGCTCTAATGCGCTCCGTCAGGATTCGTTTCGTTTTGACGTCTGATAATGGCCACCCGCCATCACCCACCAGCACCTGAAAATCTTCACGATACTCAGCCGGATCATTTCAGTGGAACAAAGAACGCATGGGGAACGTTATGGATGATTAGAGTGCGATGACCCGGCAACCCCTCTTCAGCAATACGAGTTGCGAGTTGCCTTGGAGCACTTACAGGAGACTCAGATGGATATGACCACGCTTCTCATAATTGTTCTCATCGTTCTTGTTCTAGGTGGCGGCGGCTGGTTTGGCCGAGGGCGCTGGTACTAAAAGCGAGCACCCGGAAGGCATCGATTCTTGTCCTCTGGCGGAGGAGTCCCGCGCAGACTATAATGCCTGTGACGGGCTGCAGTTCGCCAACCAACGGGACAGGTCCGATGCATGCAAGCTATAATCAAATCCGAAGGCCAAAAGGGCGCCGAAGCTGACGTCGAGAGCTTCCGCAAGGATCTTGGTCCGTTCGTCGTCGCTGCCGAAACGACACGGATGGCGATGGTCTTCACGGATGCAAAAGAACCAGCCAATCCGATAATTTTCGTCAACGACGCCTTTCTCGAACTAACCGGATACGACCGGGAAGAAGTGCTCGGTCAGAGTTTCAACTTCCTGATGGCGCGCGGCACCGATTCTGATTCTTTGGCGCGCATAGAGGTCGCGTTCGCGGGCCAATACACGGGAGGATCGGAAATATGCTACCGCCGCAAGGACGGCAGCGAGTTCTGGTCGGCAATCCTCGTCAGCCCGGTTCGGGACGACAGCGGTAACATCGTGCAGCATTTCGCCTCCTTCGTCGATCTTACCGACCACAAGCAGGAGCAAGCCCAGTCCAGAATGCTCATCGACGAATTGAACCACCGCGTGAAAAACACCCTTGCGACGGTGCAGTCGATTGTCTGGCAGGCTTTGCGCAATACCTCCGATCCCCTGGTGATCCGGGAATCCATCGAGTCGCGCCTCTTTGCCCTCTCCCGGTCGCACGACCTGTTGACCGTGGAAAAATGGGAAGGCGCAGGGCTGCGCGATTTGATCAAGGCTGCCCTGGAGCCGTTCGGGGTTGCAAATGGACGCTCGGAGCATTTTGTCATCACCGGCAGGAATATCCGCGTTTCCCCGAAAGTTACCCTTGCCCTCGGCATCGCGTTCCACGAACTCGCGACCAACGCCGTGAAATACGGTGCGTTCTCCAACAAGATCGGATCGGTCCTGATCTCATGGGTGATTGAACCGTCCCCGGAGGGCAATCGGCTGATCCTGAGTTGGCAAGAGAAGGACGGGCCTCGCGTCATACCACCGACCCGAAAAGGCTTCGGTTCGCGGGTAATCGAGCGCGGTCTGGCTCATGAGCTGGAAGGCGCTGTGCATCTCGACTATCCGCCCGACGGTGTGGTCTGCACGATCAACTTTCCCGCACCGCATGATGCTCGTGATGGATAAATTGCTTTCCGGTCGGCAGGTCCTTGTTGTTGAGGATGAAATGCTGGTCCTCATCATGATCGAAGACATGTTGGCCGATCTCGGATGTGAATTGGTGGTTGCCGCCGCTACTGTCAAACAGGCTCTTGCGGCGATTGATGCGCAAGTCTTCGATGTCGCGATGCTGGATATGAACCTGAATGGCGACAATACCTATTCCGTAGCAGACGCGCTTGCGGCGCGCGGGGTACCATTTGTCTTCTCGACGGGCTACAGCGGTCACGAAATGAGGGATGGGTACCGCGACCGGCCCCTTCTGAAGAAGCCGTTCATGGAGAAGGAATTGGCCGAGATATTTGCGCCCCTCCTCTCAGGTTGATTGGAAAAAAAGACAGAGTGGGCGTGGATTGGTCAAAAATCCGCACCTTTCCGAAAGCAACTCACATTCGGCTTGGCTTTATTGGGCATCACCATCGTCGATAAGAATGGCGGCTTCACGGGCGGCGTCAGCAAACGCTATACGAGCAAATACGGCTTTACGCCGGCCTTTCAATACAGCCTGGACGGCTTGGCACGCTGCGAGGTGCTTTGAACCGGCTTCCTTTGGCCATCTCTTGAGTAGAACTTCCTCCGCCTGCTTAATATTGCTGACGACATGCAACTTGTTCCCAGCCGGGCCGAGGGCAATACTCACCGGTCGGTCGAAACGATGAATGTTCATGACATGAACTCCCCGTTCGGAATGTAATTCAACGCGGGTCGGGGTAAGGGGTTGCGTCGTGCTGGTCTCGGGCCAAAGGTTGGGCCAAGGAGGGCTCGTCATCCAAAGACTCCACTTGCTTTTGGCCCGTATCGGCGTAGCGTTCTTGGGTGACCAGCCGATGATACGGGCGCTGGTTTTTGAGAGAGACTATCAAGCTTTCGCCCAGACCTGAGGAGAAAGCCATGAGCACTTCTCATGATTTTCAGCTCGGAATTTTTTATCCCGATCAACTGGATGTGCTGAACCGCGTCGTTGAGAAAGTTTGCCGCTGTGGCATGGTCTCAAGGAAGAAGGCTTGGATGCCGATGATCTCGCCGGACATGCCCTCTCGCTTTACAGTTCCGGCATTACCGATGAAGATGCATTGTTCAAAAGGCTTCGACGGATGCCTTTAACGAAACGAGCAAAGCATATTCGGAACGTTTCCGATTTCGTTCGGCTAGACCGCCGCCACGAAAGCTAACGGTCGTAGACATAATCTGGAGGAATTCGAGAACAGATTGCGCCGAAGAAAACTGTAAAATCCAAAACTGTTTCGACATTTCCCGCGTGTCTCGCGGCTTGTGAAACTGTTAGCGGCAGACTTCAGGACAGATCGGCTCGTAGCCAACTTATTCCGTGAACCTCCCTAGTGAGGCAGGCCAAAGTCAGGGACCATTTGTTCCAGATTTACGGCCACTTAGGAACTCACGCTCAGTTCACCGTTGCGACCTCCGGATGGTTGACGCATAATCAGCCGAGGGTGGCTTCTCGGGAGGCCTTGATGGACGAGACCGAGTTCGATTGCAGGTATCTCGCCTCCGAAGAGATCGACTTGCTGCGCCGGGTATACGACCGGGCGCTGGCGTCTCGGAACATCGCGCCGGGATCAAAGGAGGCCGATGAACTGGCCCTCAGGATCATGATCATGTACCAAGCTGGCGTCAGGAACGAGGAAGCTCTCCGTGGCGATGAGGCGACCGCGCCGTAACCCCAAGGATCATAATAGATACGAACTCAAGAACTCCCCAGACGGGACGTGGGTGGTGGTCGACGTGTTCACCGGATGGCCTGTAAAGGTGGATGGCGCGTTCACCATCGGGATGGACATGGAGCGGGCCGACTATTTGGTAAATCTCCTGAACTACAACGATCGAAAGTCCAGGGGCATTTACTAGCCGTCCGCCCAGAAGGCGAACTTGCCCTTGGCAACGTCTGGGACGAAGCGGATACAGCCGCGAAACAGCGTGTTGCGCAGAACGATCGAAAGGCAAGTATCCAGGTTCTGCCGATTTTGAGTTGGTAACCGAACCGATGAAGTTCGGGGTCAAAGGCCGGTGATCCAAGGTGGCAGGGTTCGTGCTCGAGCCTACTACGCTTGTCTGCCAACTGTTTTGCAGGCAGTTCGGCGATAGCAGGAGAAGGCGAACTTGCCCTCAGTTCGCCTGCAACCATCTTCCACGACAAAGGGTTCCGGGCGCTAATACGGCGGGCCAAGCAACGCCCGCCGTATATGACGGAAACCGTCAAATGGCATATGTGGGTTGGCTACATACCCTTGATCTTGCCACAGAACTCGGCGAATTTCGTGCTGTCGGTCTTCCCGCACTCGTCCTTCATCATTTTCTGATTGTCCGCCGACATCGCTGCCCAGGCCGCCTTGATCTCGTCGTCCGAGCGCATGGTCGTCATGGCTTCATCGCTATAGAACGGTTTCATCATCATCGGATCGTCTAGCGGCTTTGTCTTGTCCGCTGCTGCGGGATCACCGGCCGCCGGATCGGCCGTCGTTGACGTTTGGGCGTATGCCGCGCCGGATGCCAGCATGAGTGTCATGGCTGCGGTCGCAAGAAACTTGAGTTTCATCGCGTATTCCTTCCCTGAGTGCCTGCTATTTTCGATCGACTTGGAGCGATCAGATAGGCAACGGAAAGTCTCGGGAAAAGTTCCACGAATATATCCTGACTTAGCATGGCATTCCAAGATCGTCGCTCGATTTGAATGAAAACAGGGAGGCTCGATGGATTTTTCGAACTCTTGTGTTCCCAAGCGCATGAAGGACAGTGGATCGCGGCAAGAGAGTCCGTTCAAGAATTGCGTAGGAGCGACCACAAGCCCGCCTTCGCGAGGGCAGCGAGGGCGGGCTCTATGCCGCTGGGGAGTGAGTTAAACGCCAGCGACTTGCCGCCGGGGCCAAAGGCAACTGAATAAGCGGCGCAGAATTAACGCGTAGATCACGCCGAGTGTTCCAATCAAAATCGCTGGCACGGCAGTGAATTCGATGATTATTTGATCGTGTAGCTGGGCCCGCCGGCTGCATTGGCCGATGCGACGAATGGAACCCTCGTCGCGTCGGCCTCTCAAAAAATTGCGACGGGATAACTCCCAAATGCCCCCGCCCTGCTCAACGCCCAAGCCGACATTGAGCCAGGCAAGCGGCGAGAGTACCACCGAAGATTGCGGTAAAAACTGATGTAGATCAGCCCCGACTACGAGAATTTGCAATCACATTCCCCGCACCCCTGTTGGAGCAGGGCGCTTACCTATCTTTTGGCAATAATATAGCGCTCCACCCCTCATTACATCCCTGAAAGATTGCGCCAATTCCAAAATTGCCTAATTGGATGCACCCACTTGTTCATCTCGGTATCCCAGTCAAAGCGTCTCGCGATTAGGCTGCCGACAAGCGCGAAAGCAAGGATTGCGGCCATGTAGCTGAGAATTGGATATATCTGCTGCATCGTCGTTCCCTCGACGCTATGTATGGCACTCTAGCACAATTTGAGGATGATCCCCTACATCTCAAGCGCTTCCCTCGGCGAGGAGAATCCTCGGGCTCTGACGGTTGTGAGAGGAAGCAGTTACGGCCACAACTTCCTCTACCCCCAACGGGTGACCGACTTATCACTTCATTCGCCTCACCTAATCGCGACGCTGGACCGATAATGGGCTCTGGCCATCGCTAGCACTGTGTCAGCGGAGGCTCGACGCCACCCGCTCCACCCCCCGCGCAAGTACGTCGAGCCTCTCGATTGGGGCCGCGCCTTCTAGCTCTCATCGGTATTAGCTGCTGTTAGAAGAGAGGATCTGCGGCTTCTGGCTAGTGTGTGTTCCGGCGTGCAAATTTTGCACGCCGGAACACACACTATGGTTCGAATCGTTTCAGAACTGGCAGTCAGAGTTTCTGTCTACGGCGCTGTTAGTCGTTCTGTCGGTTTTCCTGAGGCATAAGGGATCGCCCGAATCTAAGCCCGCCCCCCCCCCGCAAACTCGGAAACGGGATCATAAAGCAGCCGGCGCGACGAGTTCTCTAGAACGCTCATCGCGCCGGCCATTCAAGCGACGTCACAAGAGAAATGTGTCGCGCAGCCAAGCAAGGAAGCCGTTACTCATCTTGGCAATTGAGCGCACGCGAGCCGCGGCCCACCGTGCCCGTATCGTCGTACCGGTATGGCAGGAGCAGACTACCCCGTGCAGCTGGTTATCAGAAAGCTCGAAGAATCGTCGGGCTTCACCGTAGGTGTCGTCTCTCAAGCCTTCCCTACGCAGTTGCGGGTCCTCAAATGCAACCGTCAGTGGAGAATTGTCGGAACGCGCAATCTCTCGCAATTCGGGGGAGAGGCGCTCGGTGCCAACAAGTGCATTGAGACACCGGTCCGAATCTGTCGCAAGCAACTCCTCCCAGCGTTGCAGGCGCTGAACGCGCGTCATCATGGGAATTGCCTCGGCCTTAACCGAGGCTACGAAATGCAGTTGATCAAGTGTTTGGTGCTTCATGGGTGCCTCCCGGATCACCAGGTGGAACGTCCAAGCCCCAGATCAGAATTTATGTCTCGCTCGGATGACGGCAAGATCGAGGAAGGGCTCCCCCGAAATTTATTTCGCCCAGTGGAATCACTGAGGCGAAGCACAAAGATTGCACTAGTCCGCGCATAGGAGGCGTGTCATGCTCGGCCCGCGGCGGACCGGCAGGAAAACCGCATTGGCCGGCACGATGAATTGAACCCTCATCGTGTCGGTCTCATATTGCTGAAGAGCATTAAATGGGGTGCCGCACCCTTCACAAAATGGTGTTATAATTCCATCGCGCAGGACTATACCCCTTCGCGATGGCCGGCGCGAAAACCCAAGCCCCCGCCCTGACGCACCGGCCGTCCTTCACAAAGGAAGATCGGAAATGCCCCAACTTCACGCCCGAGGTGTTGAACTGGTTGTCGAGCTTCTGGACGCGTCGGAGCGACTCGAAAGCTTACCGCCGGATTATGTTAAGAAACTTCTGCGGGAAACGTCGTTTGTGCTTGGACGGTTGTTAGTAAGGGATGTTCCACCGAACCATCGATGAAAACGCCCGCCCCGGATCACCGCGGCGGGCGTTTGAAACCAATGCGACTAGGCGGCCTTAGCCATTTCGTTTGCAGATGCATCGGCGAGACCGGTCAGGGCCTTGTCAGTCTGGGATTCTTCATCGAGGGTCTGGCCGAACAACGTCGCGGCATCGCCCATCCCGAGAACTTCTGCCCAACGCTTGAGCGTGCCGTAGCGGGTCATCTCGTAATGCTCGACTGCCTGGGCCGACGAGATCAGCCCGGCATCAAGCGCCGGCGTGCCTTTGAAGGCATCCATGACTTCTTCGCCTTCAGATATGATGCCGTCGATTGCCTCGCAGGTCTTGCCCTGTGGGCGCTTACCCATCAGTTCGAATACCTGTTGAAGTCGATCGACGTGGCCCTCGGTCTCATCGCGATGTTTTTCGAATGCTCCTTTCAGATCAGGAGATTGGGCAGCGCGTGCCATTTTAGGCAGTGCTTTCAAGATCTTTCGTTCCGCGTAGTAGATGTCCTTGAGGGTGTCGTGGAATAGGTCTTCCAAGTTCTTTTCTTTGGCCATGGGTGTTCCTCCAATCTCAGGCGATCACAGGGTCGTGAATTCGCACGGTGGTAAGTCGAACAGCCTTCAATTGTTCCCATGGTAATAAATTATAGTGGGGAGTTGTTTGGCCGGACGATGCACTGCGTCGGCGGATTTTTGCTTGGCGCCTTCGCAAAGAATAGCCAAGAGGGGATAATTTCAGAACTCTGGAGCGGGTCTGAAGTACAGCTTGCATCACTCGCGGCATGAGGCCACTGCGGCCTCGGTCGTGATCGCAGCACTGGCATTTGTGGTTCGCCTATTTCTCTTTTCAAACTAACTTTCCGGCAATGCCTGCGCGACGCGCTGCTGCTTGTCGGTCAGCGACATGTGTGGTTTCGTTCGACAAAATTTTTGAAGCCATGAACCTAGGAGTGACGCTGCGATGACCTGGTTATTGTCTCAGTTTATTTCGTCCGGTCTGTTTGCAGGGGCCCTGATAGTTCCGCAGCACGCCGCGCTGGCGGCATCTCCATGTAACGGCGTCGATACAACGCTCACGGCACAACGCAAGTCCGACTATGCCAATCTGGTTGCCAAAAGCCTCGACCAAAACATCATACCCTCAAAGGTCAGCATCCAGGGTTTCATGCAATCAGGCACATGGACAGTCGTTTATGCTGAGGTCTCTGTTGCCGATCCCGGCTATTTCTTCTTCGATTCCTCATCAGGCCGCCCGGCGTTTAAAGACGTATGGGGAGGAATGGCGGATGAAGGTGATGGTCCAGAAATCACAAAATGGGCGAAAAAGCTGGGGGCAAATAATGCGATCGCTTCATGCTTTGCTGATACAGTTACGGAGTAATCTTGGCCGCTTTCCAGGCTTGGTCATTTAATGGGAACCTTCGGACCCGCAGGCCTGTTTCTCTCTAAGATGGAGGAACTGGCTATGCCCAATAAAGTCTCCTACGAACATGGCGCTCGCAAACTCATGGCGCAAGATCGTCCCGACCCGAGCGACGAGTTCTCACAGAAGGCGGCAGAGAATAGAAAGCCGGCACTCGGCGTAGGTTTGACTGAGAAAGTCGACCACAAAAAGAAACTTGTCCGCGATCCGGCCAAGGAAGCACCACCGGCGCACGATGACGGCGATCGGCCGCCTCGTGACACACGAGAGGCGCCGGCACCGAACCCGGATGGGAAACCAGACCGGGCGGTCGACGCAGACGGATGAGAAAAGGCATTTCGGCTGCACTACCCGATTCTGTAATCGCTGTTGTCGGTTAGCGCCATATCTGATTACCTTCGATTGTTTCAAAGAACAATGGGGGGGGGAAACGCCGTGGCGAAAGCAAATGCACCGTGTGTAATCTGCAAAAAGCCTGCCACACTAAGAAAACCGTCATTCGGCGATTATCAACATTCTGACTGTTTAGAGTGTGGCCAGTTTAGATCGTCTAGCTCGTTCATGGCGGAAGCAAAGATTCTTTCTGTTACCATCAGACGCCGGGCGCTTGGGAAAGCTTCAATCCGTGCGCAGTATGGGGCATTGCCAATCGTCACAACCTATGACTGCCGTAGACAGACGCCGTCGGGCTCACCACCCCGTTGCTTGTCCGTCAGCGCCATTGATGTTTTAGCTACCGCGGTTTTCAAACATGGGGGAAGTTTCAAACATGGGGGAAGCGTTTTATGAATAATCATGTAGAGCAAGTGGATCCAGATGAGGCGGCGCAACTTTCGTTCAACGAAAAGAAGCCGCAAGGAAGCCTCATCGCGACGGACATGATTCAATTCGATCAATTGTCCGCGGCATTGATTTATGCCGTAGAGACAATGCACAGCAGCCATCGGCAGCGTTGCATGATCACAACACAGTCAGGAAGCATCTACCGCTGGAGCGAGATTCCTACCCTCTACAGTAGCGTTAAAACCCCACAGTAGTCAGCCAGGCCTGCTGAACCCCTGCCCACCCCGGCTTGGCTACACGTCGTTTACCGTCCACAGATTGTATTTAGCCCAGACGCCGCGCTCGGCTTCCTCCGCTGTTGCCCATTTAGCATCGTCAACGTTGAGGAGTGTGAGAAAGCCGTCGTGTTTATCCTCCAATCCTCTGGCGTGATGTAACCCTGCTCGCACTCCTCGCAGTGTTCGTAAACATCACCGCTGACAAGATTGCGAAACAGGATAACCGACCCTGGCGGCACCCTGGATATTGGCCAATATGAAAGCGAGTTACCATCGGCAGCACCATATTAACGACAATGGCGTGATGCCAACTCGCTCAGTCGGCAGCGTCTGTCCGCCCATCCTGATCTCGGTGCCGGCCAAAGCCGGGCTTGGCGTCGTCGTACCTCGCTCTATCTCCCTCATATCAAGGAAGGATATTGCAATGGCTGACGATAAATCAAAGGTCAAAGAAGACAGAAAGCTGGTGGCGAGCGGCGAGACTTATGAGGTCACAGCGTTCGCCAAGAAATACGGCATTCCGCCAAGCGAGGCCGCGACAATCATCAAACGCTACGGCCCGTCTCGAAAAAAGCTCGACGCGCACATGGCAAGCCGCAACGCTTGAGAGGTTGCCCTAGCGGACCCTTTTAGGCGGCTCTCACGAGGACTTTACAGCCACTCAACCGACCACCGCTGTCTTGCCGGCCCAAGGGCGCCGCGCACTCATTGAACCGCATCAACAACCGTGGCTTGCCCGGGTGACAGATTGACAAGACCGGCGATCGAAGGCAATTATATTTGATCAAATATATAAGAGTTGATGATGATCACTTTTGCCGACTTGGTTGGCCCGTCCGCCCCGATCCGAAAGCTGTTTGATGGGCTGCAATGGGCGGAAGGACCTGTCTGGGTTGCTGATGATCGACGACTCTTGGTCAGTGACATTCCGGCCAATCGCATTTTGTCGTGGACCGCAGAAGCCGGGGCTTCGATCCACCGTTCCGACTCAAGCCGCGCAAATGGAAATGCGATCGACACGAAGGGGCGACTGGTGACCTGTGAACACGCCACGCGGCGTGTGACGCGGACCGAAGCGGATGGAACGATCATCGTTCTTGCCGATCGTTTTCAGGGTGCCCGCTTCAATTCACCCAATGACCTGATAGTGCTCCGCGATGGTACCGTCCTGTTCACGGACCCTGACTATGCCCTGCTCTCCGCGCTCTACACAATCGAGGGCACCCACGAGATCGGCGGCAATCATGTCTACCGCATCGACCCGGAGAGCGGCGCGGTGACGATCCTCCTGGCTGATTTCGACAAGCCCAACGGCCTGGCCGTATCCCCTGACGAAACCTTGCTTTATGTCGCCGACAGCGGCCGTACCCATCGCTTGAACGGTCCTCATCACGTGCGGACCTTCTCGCTCTCACCGCGGTACGAGCCGATGGAATGCGGACCGACAATCGAAATCGCGCCGGGTGTGCCCGACGGGCTCAAAATCGACAGCCTGGGCAATCTCTGGATCTCGGCGCATGATGGCGTGCATTGCCACGCTGCCGACGGGCGGTTCCTTGGCAAGATTGACGTGCCCGAGATCGTCGCCAACCTCGCCTTCGGTGGCGATGGAGGCAAGACGCTGTTCATCGCAGCTTCCACCTCGGTTTACGCTATAAATCTCGAGGTCAGCGGAGCGGGTTGGTCATGACGAAGGTCGGTCGCTTACTCTGTCTGGCCCACGGTCCGTTTGCGTGCACTCTCGATCCGCAGATGGGCGGAGCGCTGCACGATCTCACGTATGCAGGTCTGCATTTCTTGCGGTCGGCATCGCGGCCCGTCTCGGCCACGGAGACCGCGTGCTTTGCAATGCTGCCGTTCTGCAACCGAGTCTCGGGCGACGTTCGAATGAACGACAAAGCGTGGCCCATCGAGCCGAATTTCGGCATTCCGCCAGCCCCCTGCCACGGCGATGGTTGGCAATCCGTTTGGAAAACCGACAAGCGTACGCCTCACTCGGCACAGCTGTCGCTCGCCTCTCGGCGCCCACCGTTTGCCTATAGTGCCAGCCAGACACTCACCTTGAGTGATGAGGGTCTTCGCATGGAGCTTTCGATACGCAACGAGGCTGTGGAGGTCATGCCCTTCGGCCTAGGCTTTCATCCCCATTTCCCTGATCCGGACACGGCCACGCTCAAATTTGCGGCGCGCCGCATCTGGCTCGAGGGACCTGACCGGTTGCCAACCGAGCCCATATCCGTCCCGCCCGAACTCGACCACACGTCAGGGGCTCCGATCTCGCCGCATTGGCGAAACAATTCCTATGATGACTGGGCAGGGCTGGTGCAGATCGAATGGAGCGACGGACGCCGCCTGTCCATGCAGGCCGATGCGATCTTGTCGGTCCTCCATGTCTATCGACCACCCGGCCAACAATTCTTCTGTCTCGAACCGCAAACTCATGTCAGCGGAGCGATGGGCTGGGCGCATGGCGCCATGCACGGCATTGCGCAGCTGGCGCCGGGAGCTACCCTCCAGGCCGCCGTCATGCTTTCCCCGTCCTTGCCTCAACGCAGATAGAGGCCGCCATTGACGTCGAGGATGACGCCGGTCAGATACGAGGCTTCGTCCGATGCCAGGTAGACAGCAGCGGCCCCTATATCGGCGACGCTGGCCAGCCGGCCGAGCGGCACCTGCGCTTCCAGCACCTTCACGCCCTCGGCTCCATGGGTGGAAAACAACATGTCGGTTTCCACCAGCCCGGGCGCGATGGCATTGACGGTAATGCCCAGCGGGGCCGCCGTACGCGCCAGCGTACGCGTGAAGCCATGGATGCCGCTCTTGGACACTCCGTAGTGCAGGTGACCCTTGAGCGCGCCTTGATGCCCGACCACCGATCCAAGTTGGATAATCCGTCCACCGGGTCGGTGCCGCATTCGCTCCATCGCGCTGCGCGAACACAGAAACGCACTGGTGAGATTAGCCGCAAGGATACCGTTCCAGCTATCCAGCGACATGTCGAAGATGGTTTCGGCCCGTGCCGCGCCGGCATTGTTGACCAGAATGTCCAATGCGACACCCGCCCTGTCGAGCGCGGCAAAGACCTCTTTTACTTCATGTTCCACCGTCAAGTCGGCGCCGAACACCGTGGCGTCCCCAAGCGTGTCCGCCAGCGCCTCGAGTTGCGCGCGGCTGGAGGCGAGGTCCACCAGCACCAGTTTCGCCCCAGCCGCATGAAAGGCCGTGGCGATGCCGGCCCCGATGCCGCGCGCAGCGCCGGTCACCAATGCGGTTTTGCCGTTGAGCCGGAAGTTCACTTAAGCACCCCTGGCAGCCACAGGGTCAAAGGAGGCCAGAAGGCGACGATGACCGGCACCAAGGTCAGCACGCCGCACAACAACCAGACCAGCCTACCTTCTACCATATGCTTGACCCCTCCCGCCGTTTTGGCGACATAGAGCAGAACGCCAACGGGTGGGGTGATGCCGCCCACCATGACACACAGGATCACCACCAGCGCCAACTGGATCTGATCCACCCCGAGAGCTGTGGCGACCGGCGCCATCACCGGCACCAGGATGATCAGGATCGCCAGCCCGTCAAGCGCCAGGCCAAGCAGCGTGACGATGACGATCACCACCAGCATCATGATGACTGCACTGCTCGATATCGCCTGGATGGCCGAGACCAGCGAAACCGGGAACTGGTCGATGGCCAGTATCCACGACAGGATGGAGGCTGGGGCTATGACCAGCAGAATTGCGGCACTCGACAGGGCAGCATTGGAAAACGCCTTGTAGAGCCGGGCCCACGTCAGGTCACGATAGATCAAGGCCAGCACCAGGGCGAAGATCGAGGCGATTGCACCGGCCTCCGTGGCCGTGAACGCGCCCACGGCAATGCCCCGGAAAATGACAAGCGGCAGCAATAACGGCAGGGCGGCCCGCTTGAACGCGCGCCACAGCTCGCCCCTTTCGCGCTTTGGCGAGCGGGCAAACCCCATACGATGCGCAATGATTGAGCTTGTGATCATCAGCGCTGCCGCAATCATCAGGCCCGGCAGGATGCCGGCGAGGAACAGGCTGGCGATGGAGACACCGCTGACCATGGTGGCATAGACGATCATGATGATACTGGGCGGGATGATCGGTCCCATGGTCGCGGCGGATGCGGTGATGGCAACCGAGAACTCGTCTCCATAACCAGCCTTGCGCATCGCCGGCACCATGACCTTGCCAAGGGTTGCGGCGTCGGCCATGGCAGAGCCGGAAATGCCCGACATGAAAACGCTGGCCAGGATTGTCACATGCGCCAGCCCACCGCGCAGGCGTCCGATCAGTACGGTAGCCAGGTCGATCAGGCGCTGCGTGATCGAGCTCGATCCCATCAGCTCACCAGCCAGAATGAAGAGAGGAATCGCGAGAAGCGTGAAGCTATCAAGCGAGGCGACCATGCGCTGCGCCACGATATCGGCCGGCACGCGTCCATCCATGAGGATGGCGAGCAACGGCCCAAGCGTCATGGCGATGGCCACCGGCACGTTCAGAACGAGCAGGATTGCGAAGGCAAGGAAGACAGTAAGAGTGATGACGGTCAAAGCTGCAGCTCCTCGTGCCGCCGGTCGACACCGGATTGGGGATCGGTAAAGGACACCAGGAGGCGCACGATGGCATAGAGTGCGAGGATCGCAGCACCGACCGGAAGCGCCCCCGATATCCAGCCTGTGGAGATTTCCAGGGCCGCCGTGCGCGCATCGGCGGTGCGTGCCGTGAAACTGCTGCCGACGATGACCATGGCTATGGCAAAGGCCAGGATGATCCCGTCGCCCAGCCTGTACAGCCAAAGCTTGCCGGTAAAGGGCAACCTGTTGGAGAGATAGTCGACACTATAATGAAGGCCCTGCTTGAGCGCCGGCCCCATCAACAGGAAGGCGGTCCAGACCAGCAGATTTCGGGCGAGTTCCTCGGTCCACACCATGGGGATGCCGAAGACATAGCGGATCAACACCTGGAGTAGTGCCACACCGAACACCAGCACCATCAACACCACTCCGATATGCCGCAGCACGGCGTCGAGCCCGTCCAGGGCCTTCGTCAATATCATTCTCATGATCGTCCTTTCGCGACGAAAGGCGGCAGCCGATCGCTGCCGCCCATGTCTTCAGCCGGCTTGGATAAGGGCAACAAGATCGCTGGCGCCTGCGGTCTTGCCGGTCAGCCGGCCCCATACCGGCTCGACCGCTTTCCGCAGCTCTTCGCGGTCGACCTGAAGCAGTTCGAGCCCGTTTTCCTTCAGTTGCACGGTCGCGGCGGCGTTGGCCTTCTTCATCTCTTCGCGCTCCCACACGGTCGCGGTCATGATCGCCTTGGAGATCGTGACCTGCTGCTCGGGTGTAAGACCCGTCCAGAACCTTTCCGATACGATGGGCGATCCGACAGTATTGATGTGCTGGGTCTGCGTGACGTATTTACCGACTTCGTAGAGCTTGCTGTTGATCATCCCTTCGGGCGTGGTTTCCACGCCATCGACCAGCCCGGTCTTCATCGCCGGATAGACCTCGCCCCAAGGAACCGGCACGGGTGTGGCACCGAGCGCCTTGAACATTTCCACGAAGCTGGCGACCTCGGGCGAGCGGAATTTCAGGCCGGAAAAATCGCCGATTGCAGTAACCGGCTTGTCGATCGTCAGCATGTCGCGGAACCCGATATGCAGCCAGGACAGCGGACGAAGACCCTGACTCGCGACCAGCGCGTCACCCAGGGTTCTTGTGACGTCGCCATCCACCACGCGCTCTACATGCTCCCAGTCGCGGAACACAAAGGGCAAGTCCATGACGGCATATTGCGGCACCAGGTTCGATAGATACGGCGGATCGCCAAAACACATTTGCAGGGTTCCGAGCTTGACCTGCTCCAGCAGTTCGCGCTGGCTGCCCAGTTGTGCGGCCGGATAATGGCGCACGGTGATCTCCCCGGCGCTGGCAGTTTCCACCGCGTTCTTGAATTGCAGGACGGTGTTGCTCAGCACCGAATCCACGGCGTTGTGGTCGCCGAAATTGATCATTACGGGCGTTGCGCCCCGCGCGATGTAAGGCATGGCCACAGCACCCATTGCGGCACCGGCTCCCAGCTGCAGGACTTTGCGGCGGGACATAGATAACGACATGGCAGGACTCCTCTCTGACCGACGGCTGAAGCGCCGTCATTCCTCCCGACGGTGCGGTTTTCTTTAAACTGTATATTTGATCATATTTCAAGTCAGAATATATTTGATCAGATTTTATTGGCGTGTTAGGTCACGGATCGTCGCCATTTGTCCTGTCCCGCCGCTGCGGAGTAATCGATGCCCAATCTTGACGACCGAAAAGCATCCATGTCGGAAACCACCACCGCGCGGGTGAAGGCCTCCATACGGCTGGATATTCTCGTCGGCGTGTTGCCCCCCGGTTCGCGCATAAAGCTGCAGGAACTGACCGATCGATACGAGATCAGCGCCATCCCGATCAGGGAGGCGGTGCGCGAATTGGCTGGCGAAGGCCTGGTGGAACTGCATGCGCATAAGGGCGCGGTGGTGCGTGGAGTCGATATCCGCTTCGTACGAAATATGTACGACATCCGTTCAGCGCTCGAGCAGATGCTGGTCTCGGCTGCGGTCGAACGCCTGGATGCTGACGATATCGACGCCATCCGAACCGCCGCAGTGGACTATGAAACGGCGAGCAACGCAGGCAACGTGCAGGCGATGCTGGCTTCCAACGCCCGTCTGCACCGCACCATCAACACTGCCGCAGACAATCCCGAGGCGCTTCGCATTCTCGAACAGGGCTGGGAACTGGTGCTGGCGCTGCGCTTCCGCTTTGGTTTCGGCGACGACCGCATCGTGACCATCCGCGAGGAGCACACGGCTCTGGTTAACGCCATCGAACGCCGCTCGATCGCCGACGCCGTGGCGATCACACGGGCCCATTGCGAGAGCGCCTGTCGCGATCTCGTCCAGCAAATGAAAAAAGCAGAGTTTCAATGAAGATCGAGACGGTCAAAACCTTCGTCGTTGACGCCTATCGCGCCAACTATGTCTTCGTGAAGATCATTACCGACGATGGCACATACGGCGTCGGCGAAGGCACCGTCGAACATCGCGAACAAGCCGTCGCGCATGCAATCGGTGAATTCGAGCCCCTGCTTCTCGGACGCGACCCATTCGCTACTGATGCGATCGTCGAACTGCTCAGCCGCGACAGCTATTGGCGCACCGGCGTGGTGATCCGCAGCGCCATCGCCGCCATCGAGGCTGCCCTGCTCGATCTCAAGGGCAAGTCCCTTGGCGTGCCGGTTTACGAACTGCTCGGCGGCAAGCAGCGAGACCGCGTACCGGTGTACGGCAATGCCTGGTTTGCCGGCGCACGCACCGCCGAAGACTTCGCCGAAAAAGCGCGCAATATCGTCGCCCAGGGTTGGCGCGCCCTCAAATGGGATCCATTCGGTCAAAACTACCTGCGTCTGGAGCGGACCGAGCGAATGCGCGCGATCGGCATAGTGGAGGCGGTCCGCGATGCCGTTGGCCCCGATGTGGAACTTATGATCGAAGGTCACGGACGGTTCGATGTCTCGACAGCTATCTCTGTCGCCAAGGATCTGGCTCCGTTCCGCCCCTACTGGTTTGAGGAGCCAATCCCACCCGAATCCATACCGGCACTCGCCGACGTTCGCTCCAAGTCACCCGTGCCTATTGCCGCCGGGGAGCGTTACTACGAAATCCAGCGCTTCCAGGAGCTGATTGCGGCGCACGCCGTCGACTATGTGCAACCCGACGTCAGCCATGTTGGTGGTCTTGCCGAGGCCAGGCGCATCGCCGCAATTGCCCACGCCCAATATCTGCCGATCTGCCCGCATAACCCGTTGGGACCGATCGCCAATGCCATGACGCTGCACGTTGCCGCCTCTACGCCCAACTTTGCCTGGCTCGAAACCATGGTGTCAGACGTGTCATGGCGCTCCGAGATCGTGCGCGAGCATGTCGTCATCAGGGACGGGCATATGGTCATTCCAACAGCGCCGGGTCTGGGCATCGATATCAATGAAGACGCTTGCGCCGAGTACCCGCCCAAACCGTATCTGCTGCGCCACTACAATGGCAGCCTGACCAACATACGTCCTGCCGCTTCAGTGCCGTTCTACCAGACAGCGTAAGCAATGATTTTTGTCCCGAGGCCGCCAGCAGGTTGAGCAGACATTATTGGCGACCATTCTGAAGTCGCAGTTGCGTATGCTGGGGACCTCCCCGGACGCTATTGCCCCTTGACCACTTTGAAATTCAATCGGTAGTTCGCCTCCCCTAAATCGATGCTCGTTTCTGGCGCAATCGCAACCGCACGTGTAGTCGCCGCTATGTCCGCTATCAGGAAACGTCATGCGCGCCCTCAATGACCGAGATTGGGCGCATAGCTGATATTCAAAGCCCCATACGTGACGTAGAGTCAAAACCAACTGTCGACCGTCGACGACGAGGCCTCTACGCCTTTCTACACATGGGCTATCTCCCGTTCTCTACGCAATGTAATTCAAGTGGCAATCGACGATTGCCCGCTATGGAGGGCAATCAGCGGTTTTGGTGGGCCGAAACGGATTCGAATTGCTGTAAGTCTGTAGGCCCTTTGCGAGCGTGCAATCCGGAGAAATCTGGAACTATCGCGTATTATACGGCTGTCTGGAGCAAATGTCGGTATCGGTGGTTGCCAGCCCCCACAACCAAGTCCAGCATAAATCAATCGCCGTCCCGATCTAACCATCAGGGCGGCGTTTTGCGTTCAAACCTCTCGTGCCGCCGGCCGCCCCGGCGTGAGATTGGCGCGCATACAAGGACGGTAACGATCAAGCAGCCGAAACGGAGGCGCTGAACCAAAGGCGATGTCTTTCATGCAGCGAATGGTCGCTTTGCGCCCAATGGCGGTCATGGTGGTGAACTTTACGTCCGCCTGGAAGCAGACATTGCCCGTACGTCCGCGCATGAAGAAGTTGTGCCAGAAGGCTAGGTGGCGTTCCGTCGTCTCCGGGTGTGCTCTGTTGCTGTCACTCAGTGAGTTCGAAACGCAATCTGAACGACTGGTATTCCTGAGAGGGTCGATAGCCGCGGCGCGGCCAGGATTGGGTTCGAACTGGGGCGGGCCGTCAAGACACGGAGCAGTATGAAGCTTTTACCTCAAACCTGAACCAGATGTCCCGGCGAGACTTCACGGTACTTTCGTGGTGTCGGCATGTAGTCGACCGAGCGCACCGGTGAGCGCAATTCGGATGCCGGCAGTTCGCGGCGAATGTGACGCCTTGATGGGTCGGGAACAGGCACCGCGGCGATCAGCTTCTCGGTATACGGATGTTGCGGATTTTCGAACACCGAAGACCGTGGTCCGATCTCGACGATTTCGCCAAGATACATGACAGCCACACGGTGGCTGACACGCTCCACCACCGCCATGTCATGCGAGATGAACAGAAATGACAGATGAAGGCTTTCCTGAAGATCGAGCAGCAGGTTGATCACCTGCGCCTTGATCGAGACATCGAGCGCCGAGACGGACTCATCGGCAACGATCAGTTTCGGGTCGAGAGCCAATGCGCGTGCTATGCAGATGCGCTGGCGCTGGCCGCCGGAAAACTCGTGTGGAAAGCGCTCGGCCATATCCTCGGTCAAGCCGACCCGGCGCAGCAGGTCCGCGACCTTTTCCCTGGCTTCCCGCTTCGTGCCGAGCCTATGCGCGAGATAGGGTTCGGCGATAGCGTCGCCTATGCGCATGCGCGGATTGAGGCTGGCGAACGGGTCCTGGAAGATCATCTGCACGCTGCGTCTCATGTCGCGGAGTTCATGCCGGTCAAGCGAGATTATGTCTTTTCCATCGACAATGATCGAGCCGGACGACGGTTGCAGCAGCCGCATGATGGAGCGTCCGGTCGTGGATTTGCCGCAACCCGATTCGCCGACCAGCGACAGGGTTTCGCCTGGCTGGATAGTGAAGGATACATTTTCTACCGCATGGACCCGGCCGGAAAGCGTTCCGAACGGCCCGGCATGGACATCGAAACGCGAAGAGAGATTGCGCACCTCCAGAACCGGGCGCTTTTCAGCCGAAACGGTATTCGCCGGCTGCGGGACAGGTCTTGCTTCACCGGTTGCCATATCGACGATCGGGAAACGCAACGGCCGCATATGGCCCGCCATCGCGCCAAGTTTTGGCACGGAGGAAAGCAGCGCCCGGGCGTAGGGATGAGCAGCATCCTTGAAGATTTTCGCCGTCGTGCCGGACTCGATATTTTCACCGCGATACATCACCACGGTCCTGTCGGCCATCTCGGCTACCACGCCCATGTCGTGCGTGATGAAGAGAACGGACATGTCCTCCTCGTCCTGCAGCGTCTTCATCAAGTCCAGGACCTGCCCCTGGATGGTGACGTCGAGTGCTGTCGTCGGCTCGTCGGCGATGAGAAGCCTGGGGCGGCTCGCAAGCGCCATCGCGATCATCACGCGCTGGCGCATTCCCCCGGAGAATTGATGGGGATACTCATTGTAGCGCGAAGCGGCGGACGCAATCTGTACCTTGTCCATCAGCCGAAGCGCCTCTGTTTTGGCATCGGCATGAGACAGCGAACGGTTGTGGCACAGAAGCGACTCCGCGATCTGGTTTCCGACCGAGAAGATCGGGTTGAGGCTGGTCATCGGCTCCTGGAAAATCATCGCCACGTCGCGCCCACGCACATCGCGCATCTGCCGATCCGTGAGCTTCACAAGGTCTGTTCCCCCGAGAACGATCGAGCCCTCGATGCGGCTCGCGTGTTTGGGCAGGAGCTGCATGATGGAAAGGGAGGTCACGCTTTTTCCCGAGCCAGACTCGCCGACGATCGCCAGTGTCTCCCTCGGGGCAATTTCGAACGATACATTTTTGACCACCGGGCGCCATTCGCCGTCGATCCTGAAGGATGTCGTCAGATTGGAAACCGACAGGACAGGAGAGGCGGTATCCAGAACAGATCTGGCGGCTGCGGCTACGGTCATTTGGTCATCCTTCGACGATCAGAATCGGTTGCTTCGGGTTATCTGCAGAAGAAAATCCACGACCGCGCGCACCTTGACCGGCGTGCGGCGATGGGCGGGAAAAACGATGGATATCGGGTCCGCTTCGATCTCGTAGTCGTCGAGCAGCGTCACCAATGCCCCGCTTTCAAGATCGTCGCGGAATATCCACCAGGTCGCTTGCGAAATACCGATGCCGGCAACGGCCGCTTCGCGCAGGATGTCGCCGCTGTCGGTAACGAGGCTGCCCGAGACGCGGACGACCTGATCGTCGCTGCCTTCACCCTTGAAGTGCCAGTTCGCGCCGAACCCACCGACGATGCAGTTGTGTGCGAGAAGATCGGCAGGCGTTTCAGGACGCCCATGCTGTTCGAGATAGGCGGGAGACGCCACCGTCTTTTGCGTGCCGCGCACGAGGATGCGGTTGATGAGACGCGAATCCGCCAGCCGGCCGGAGTGAACGACGAGGTCGTAACCGCCCTCGATCGGATTGGCCGTCTGATGCTTCAGGCACAGCTCGAGAACCACGTCTGGATAGCGCTTGTAGAAACCCGCCAGCGCCGGGATGACGGTTCGCCGGCCAAAGGACGGCGGCAGTGCGATGCGCACCAGCCCGCTCGGGGCGATGCTGCGCTCGCGCACCGCAGCTTCTGCGTCGTCCATGTCCTGGAGGATTTGCCGGCAGCGCTCGTAGAACTCCGAACCATATTCAGTCAGGTGCATGCGCCGCGTGGTGCGATGCATCAGCTGCGCGCCCAGATCCTCTTCCAGCCGTGTGACGCTTTTCGTCACGGCGGAGGTCGAGAAGCTCAGCGTGCGAGCTGCGGCGGTGAAACTGCCAAGCTCCGCAACGCGGACGAATGCCAATATGTCCTGAAATTTATTCAACGCTGGATAGTGTTCCCAATTATTATTTGAGCAGTCTGATAGCCAACCGAACAAAGATCAGGGTTTTGCCGGCTATCAGCCACTTTTCAGCTACCATACAGCAATTGTCGTGCCGTCCAGCCCCCTTGTGAGGCATAGGGCGCGCCGATTGGGAAAATGATTTTTTCCAAAATGCCATATTCATCTTCCTCTCCCTTTACGAAAAGAAAAAGAAAAGGAGCCGGAACCGGCCCGGGAACATGAAGGAATGGAAACGGCGTGACAGCCATCTGGTTCAACAATGCGCTTTGCCTGATCGAAGCCGAAGACGGATGGGCAGCGCAGCGGCACTCCATCGAAATCAGGAACGGCGTGATCGACGGTTTGCACGAGCCTAATGCTTCGATCGCGAACGACTGCGAGATCATCGACGCCTCGGGCCTCATCGCAGCGCCGGGTTTCGTCAATTGCCATAGCCATTCCCCCGATAATCTGATTCGCGGAACGGCAGGCGACCTTCCGCTTGAACTTTGGTCGCTTTCATCGTCTGCGGGACGTGAAAGCCGCACGCCGCGCGAGATCTACGTTTCAGCCCTGCTCGGCGCCGTCGAGATGATGCGGACGGGCACGACAAGCGTCCTCGACCATGTGCGTATCTCGCCCGATATCGAAGCCGATGCACTTGCCGCTGTCGCGCAGGCTTGGCGCGACAGCGGCATGCGCGCGACCATCGCGCCGGTTGTCTCCGATCGCGCGGTCTTGGAAACCATGCCTCTGGAGGCAGAGGATATTCGCGACATCGATCTTTCCGCTTACGGCCGTCGCCGTCCTATGCCCTGGCGCAGACAGATGCAGGTTGCGGAAGCCTTCTTTCGCCGTTGGCACGGAAGCGCGGACGGTCGCATCCGGGCTGCGATCGGCCCTTCGGGACCGCAGCGCTGCTCGGACGAACTGCTGACGGCAGCGGCCGATTTCAGTGCACGCAACGACACACTCCTGCACACACATGTGCTGGAAACCAGCATCCAGCGCGAGACGGGATTTCGGCTTTACGGCCGTGGCATGATCGACCACCTCGATGAGCTTGGTGTTCTTACACCGCGCACGAATCTCGTTCATTCGATCTGGCTCGAAGATGGAGACGCAGAGACGATTGCCCATTCCGGCGCCAGCGTTATTCATAACCCGGTGTCCAACGCGCGGCTCGGAAGCGGCTTTTGTCCTTTGCCGAAATTGCTGCGCGCCGGTGTCCGTGTTGGTCTCGGGACGGACAGCGCATGCTGCAATGACGGTAATAATCTTCTCGAGACGGTCAAATGGGCCGCCATCCTGCACAATTCGCATTCGCAAAACGAGCGTGATTGGACAAGCCCACAGCGGGCCCTTTCGTTGGCGACCTCTGGCGGCGCGGACGTGCTTGGGTTGGGTAGGATGGCCGGTAAGATCGCGGTCGGCCATGTGGCGGACATGACGTTGTTCCGCATCGCTTCGCCTGCTTTCGCGCCACTCAACGATCCTGTCCGTCAGCTTGTGCTGGCCGAAACTGGGTCAGCCATCGCACTCGTCGTGATTGCCGGACGGATCGTGGTTAGGGATGGCCATGCCGTTGACGTCGATGAAGCCAGCCTTTGGGAAGAAGCCCAAGAATTGTCGGAGCGGCGCCAGCGCGACAACCAAAGCGCCTATGCGGCGACGAATGCGCTGGAAATGCCGATACGGCGCATGCGGGCGCGCCTCACTGGGGGCTGCTCATGCCACTAGAATGGACGCGCCAGCCGATCCGGTTCTTTCAGCATCTGTTGCGCGAGGCCGATGCTTCCGGGCTCGACGTCGGGCAATTGATCGCGGAAATCAAAAGCGTCGGTGCGGGAGCCTGTATTGCCATGGGTGGCGGGTTCTCTGCCTGGTATCCAACCAAGCTCTCCTCGCAGACCATCAACCCGCATCTGACCTTCGATTTTCTTGGTGCGTTTCTGGACGCCACCAAGGAAGAAGGCATTCGCACGCTGGTGCGGATGGATATCTCCAAGGGCCGGGAAGGCATGGAGAGGAAGTATCCGGACTGGTTCGTGCGCCGGGAGGATGGAAGCGTCAGCACCGTCTGGGCCATGCCACAGATTTGCGCGACCGGTCCATTCTGGCAGCAGGAGACATTCGCGATCCTGGACGAAATCCTGACCGGCTATCCGACGCTCGACGGTTTCTTCTTCAACTATCTGCACGTGCCGCGATGCCACTGCGCGCGCTGTGCTTCGGCAGTTCTCGAGGCGATAGGCGAGGCGGTTCCGACGGAAGGCGTGCGCTCCGCGGCCTACGAGACGTGGCGGCAGGATTTCCTGGCGGACTATATGGGCCATGTTCGCGATTTCATTCGCGAACGGAATCCGGAAGCGGCACTGGTGCCCTACCATCATGTCCATGACGGCTGGAACATTCGCCGCATGGCGGAAGTCAGCGACATCATAGGATCGCAGGTTTCCAATCCGGTCATCCCCAATCCCGTCGACCCTCAACCGGCCTGGAACCATTGGGCGGCGGAAGAGGCGCTGACAGCGCGCGCGCTGAAGCCGGGAAGCGCGCCGATCCTCATCCAGACCACCTCCGAAGTCTTTGCCAGCCGCCAGACGGCGATGCCCGACGCCCGCCTTATCCAGAATCTGGTTCAAGCGGCAGCGCATGGCGCGAATACCGCCCCGGCCGTGAACGGCCTGCTCCAGCAGGACGATCCTCGTTTCGTTCCGGCATTGGAGCAGTTCGGAGGCTATCAGGCAAAACAGGCGACGTGGTATGAGGGCCTTCACTCCACCGCACGCATGGCGATCGTCAAATCCGAAGCCAGCAGGCTCTGGGGGCCTGACGCGGGCCGGCCTGCCGGTGCGCCGGATGGCTGCGGGCATGTCGCGGAATTTCGCGGGCTCTTCGAAATCGCTGCCGATCTTCGCTACCCCTGTGACATCGTCGTGGCTGGCGATCTTTCGGTTGCCGACCTTCAGCGATACGATGCCATCCTGCTGCCGGCAGTTCATTGCCTCTCGGATTCCGATGTCCGCGCGATCGATACCTATGTGCGCAGTGGCGGCAGGCTGATCGCCAGCGCGGATCTGGCCAGATGCGATGAGAACGGACGCGAACGTGGCTCGCCGCCGCTTTCCTGCCTGCCGCGTCTTCCCGGAGAAATTCGCAACGTGAATGGCGCTTATTTTGCGCTGTCCGGCCAGGCATTGCGGAGCGCATTCGGCGGCATCCCGCATATCGCTGCGGCGGGAGATTTTTGGATTCCGTTTCCGGAGCGAGGAAATGCCAACGATGATCTCAGGCTGATCGGCCCTTTCTCCAACAATGCGCCGGAATTCACGCTTGTCGAGGGTCCCGGCGCGGAGCCCGGATTGATTGAGGAACAGTACGGTCAGGGCAGGGTCGTGTGGCTACCATGGCGCATCGGCTCGCTTTATCACCGGTTCTCCATGCCTGAGTATCGGCAACTAGTTGGCGTGCTGCTCGAAACGGTGATCGGCTCTCCGCCGCTGCGCACGACGGCATCCTCGGCTGTCGATCTCATTCTTTACGGGCGTCCCGACGGCATGGTTCTGCATGCGCTGAACGGCGCGGCGACCCGAACGAAAGGGTTGATGGAAACCACTCCATTGGCTGGCTTCGAGATCGTCGTGGAAACCGACGCAGACAGCGCCACGGACCTTCAAACCGGCAAAACACTACAGGTTTCGAAAACGGAAAGACATCTGACCGTGCAGCTTGACCGCCTGGATAGTTTTGCTGCCATCGCCCTTTCAAGAGGCGAGAGCGGGAGGAAGACGTGACATCGGACGGATCAGCAACTACGGCGACACAGACCGCGTCGCCGCAACATAAAAAGTCCTCCCAGAGGGCACAAAAAGGGTGAACTTATGAAACATATGCTTGGAAGAAGCTTCCTGATTGCCGCCCTGGCCACGACGGTCGCGTGCAATCTGCCTTTATTTGCTGCGGCCGGAGAAGCGGGCACGCTTGTCGTCGCCCAGCCTGCCGATGCCTACTCAATGGATCCGGCGAAGCACTCGGCCTTCCCGACAGCGAACATCTTGTTCCAGATATATGACGGGCTCATAACCATGGACGAGAAGGGCGAACTCGTCGCGGGGCTGGCAACGTCATGGAGCAATCCGGACCCTCTGACCTGGCGCTTCAAGCTGCGCGAAGGCGTCAAGTTTCACAACGGGGAGCCCTTCAATGCCGAAGCGGTGAAATTCACCTTCGACCGCGCGCTCGACCCGAATTTCAAGGCTCCCTATTATTCCCGCATCTCGGCCATAAAGTCGGTCGAGATCGTCGACGAATACACCGTCGATCTCAAGACCGAGAAACCGTTCCCGACGATGCTGCTGTCACTTTACGAGGCATCGTTTCCTGCCCTGATCGTTCCGCCGAAATACACGCAGGAAAAGAACGGTGAGGCGCTGGGGTCGGCGCCGGTCGGAACCGGGCCTTACAAATTCGTCAAATGGCTGAAGGACGAAGAAGTCGTTCTTGAAGCCAATCCGGATTACTGGGGCGGCACGCCGAAGATCGACCGCGTCGTTTTCCGGCCGATCAAGGAAACCCGCACGCGCATTGCGGAATTGAAGAGTGGCGGCGCCGACATCGCGGTCGATATCCCGCCTGAAGACGTATCCTCGCTCCAGGCGGACGGCACCAAGATCGAAACGGTGGCCAGCGATTTCCTCTATTTCCTCGCCTTCGATACGACGCGCGACACGCCCTTGAAGGACAAACGCGTGCGCCAGGCAATCAACTACGCCGTCAATGTCGATGCCATTCAGGAGGCGCTGCTCAATGGCATGGGCAATCGCATCGCGCTCACCCTTCCTTCGAATGGATTTGCCTACAATCCAGACTGGAAACCCTATCCCTATGATCCCGCAAAGGCAAAAGAACTGCTTGCGGAAGCGGGATATCCGGATGGCTTTTCGATTCCCCTGATGACCCGGAAAGGCCGTTTCCTGAAGGACAGCGAGATCGTCGAAGCGACGGCCGGCTTCCTCCGCAAGGTCGGCATCAAGGCGGAAATCCAGTATCTGGAGCCGGGCGTCTGGGGCCAGATATCCGAGAAGAAGGGCCGCGAAGGCATCACTTTCCCCGGATGGAGCGGGCGCGATCCCAATCTTGTCTGGCTGCCTCTGCTGAAGACAGGGCAGTACCAGAGCTATTTCAGCAATGCCGAGCTCGACAAGCTTCTGGACGAGGGTGCCGCGACGATCGACCCGGCGGAGCGCAAGGCGATCTATGAAAAGGCAGCCGCCATCATCAAGGACGAAGCGCCGCATTTGCCGATGATACAGCCGCCGCTGATCTACGGCCTCAATGCCAAGCTGAACTGGAAGCCGCGCACCGACAGCATGATCGATCTGCGCAAGGCAAGCTTCGACTGATCTTCGATCATCCGTGGCCGGAATTCTCCGGCCACGGAACTTGAAACGACTTCGCCCATGGAGCGGCCAGGCCTTTGTCCTCATTCCTCATATCGCGAGTACTCTATGCGATGGCTGTCGTTTTCGGCGTGTCGCTTGCTGTGTTCTTCCTGATCCGGATCGGCGGTGATCCGTCCGCACTTTTCCTGCCGCCGGAAGCCTCCATGGAAGAGATCGCGCGCTTCCGCCATCTCATGGGCTTCGACCGGCCGCTCGTCGTGCAGTATTTCGATTTCGTCTCCCGAGCCGTGCAGGGCGATTTCGGTATGTCGCTGCGTTATGAGCAGCCGGCCATGCAGCTCGTCCTGGAGCGTGTGCCGGCCACCCTCCAACTGAGCGGCATGGCGCTCGCCCTGGCTCTCGCCATTTCCATTCCGCTCGCCATCCTGGCCGCTGCCTGGCGCGGATCGATCGTCGACCGGGTCAGCCTTCTCATCTCGCTGATCGGCCAGAGCTTTCCGGCTTTCTGGTTGGCGATCATGCTGATCCTGCTGTTTTCCGAGACGCTTCACATGCTGCCGGCCTCAGGCAAGGGCGGCTGGCAAAACCTCATCATGCCGGCTATCGTGCTTGCCACCTATTCGACCGCAATCATCACGCGGCTGCTGCGTTCCTCTATGATCGAGGTCCTGCAGTCCGACTATATCCGCACCGCGCGCGGCAAGGGCGTCAGCGAGGGGCGCATCATCTTCAAGCACGCGCTTCGCAATGCCGCGATCCCGACCTTGACGGTTATCGGGCTGCAGGTGGGCGCGCTGCTTGGCGGCGCCGTCATCACCGAAGAAGTCTTTGCCTATCCCGGCATCGGCAGGCTCGCCATCCAGGCCATTGCCAATCGCGATTTCACGGTGGTTCAGGCATTCGTGCTCGTCATGGCCGTCACCATCGTTACGGTCAATCTCCTCGTCGACCTGTCCTACGGGCTGCTCGACCCGCGTTTGAGGAAGGGCCGATGAACCCGTTTATCAAACGCTATCTCGACAGCCGCCTTGCCGTCTTCGGACTTGCGCTGGTGCTGATCGTTGTGTTCGCCTCCCTGTTCGGTCACTGGCTCATGCCTTTCGATCCCGATGCACAGGACATTCTCCAGCGCCTGAAGCCACCGTTCTGGCGGGGAGAGGAGGGGATGCATCTTCTCGGAACCGATGCACTCGGCCGCGATATCTTCAGCCGCCTGATCGCGGGTGCTCGCGTTTCGCTGCTCGTCGGTGTCGCTTCGGTCGTCATCTCGGGCGCCATCGGCGTCACGCTCGGCCTGGTTGCCGGATATGAGGACCGCTATGCTGGCCGCATTCTCATGGCCATCACCGATATTCAGCTTGCCATTCCGTTTCTGGTGCTGGCACTCGCGATGGCCGCTGTCGTCGGTCCGAGCCTCTGGAACATCATTGCCATCCTCGGCCTGACCAACTGGGTGCAATACGCACGCGTCGTTCGCGCCGAATGTCTCGTGCTGCGCGAACGCGAATTCATTCAGGCAGCGCAGACGATGGGCATTTCGGTGCCGATGATCCTCATCCGTCATTTGCTGCCGAACGTCATGTCGTCGGTGATCGTGATTTCGAGCCTGCTCGTCGCCAAGATGATCCTATTCGAATCTTCCCTGAGCTTCCTCGGCCTCGGCGTTCCGCCGGAAACGCCGACCTGGGGCACGATGATCGCCGAAGGGCGCAATTATATCGGCAACGCCTGGTGGGTGGCGACCGTGCCCGGCTTCGCGATCTTCTTCACCGTGGTCGGCATCAACCTTGTCGGCGACCGGCTGCGCGATCTGCTCGACCCGCGCCTGAGACAGGTGGAATCCTGATGACGGCGCCCAGCTATGACGTACTCATCCCCGGCTTTCCCGGGCGTACGCCGCGTGGTTTCCTTGGTTGGAGCACCACGGTGCTGCTCCATACGAGAGACGGCTACGCGTTGTTCGATACAGGCGGCGCGGGCGATCGCCCCGGCATTCTGAACGCGCTCGAACGCCGCGGCCTGACGCCGGCCGATATTCGCACGGTGGTACTTTCACATCTCCACTTCGACCACGTCGCCAACGTGGAATGTTTCCCCAAGGCCGAACTGGTCCTGCATGAAACCGAGCTTGCCTATTTCGACGAACACAAGGCAGACGATCGCGCCATTCCGCTGTTCCAGGTCGAGGGCCTCCTGCGCAGCCCGCAGCTTTCGCTCGTTTCGGGCGAACTCGATGTGCTGCCCGGCATTCGCATGATCCGAACGCCCGGCCACACCGGCGGGCATGCCTCTCTCGTCCTGTCTGTCGACGGGAAATGTGTCGTCCTTGCGCAGGACGCCGTGAAGCATCGCGGCGAAATCGAGACGCTGAACTCGGCCGGTGCCTTCGACAACATATCCGCGCGCGAAAGCATCCGGCGCATTGCGGCCATGGCCGATATTGTCGTTCCCGGCCACGACGCCAGCCTGACGATCGCGAATGGCAAGGTGGCGAGCGCTGGTGCGCTTTCGGAGGTCATCAGCCTTTCGCTGGAAGACCGGTCCTTCGTGATGGAGGTCTGATTTGCCAACGCTCCTTCACAATGCATTCGTCTGTACCGGGCTGGCCGGCGGCTTCATCGAGAACGGTGCTGTCCTGATCGAGGGCACGAAGATTGCGTGGGTCGGCTCCCTTTCCACGCTGCCACCTCAAGCTGCGACCACCAAGCGGAAGGACCTCGGCGGACGGGTTGTCATTCCGGGCCTCATCAACACGCATGCGCATGGCGGCCTCTCCATGCATCGCGGTTGCTGCGACGATGGCGATCTCTTCCAATGGGCTTCCGCGCTTGCGCCGCATACCGCGTCGCTGACGATCGAGGACAACCGGGCCGGGTGCACGCTGGCTGTCATGGAGATGGTGCGCAACGGCATCACCACCGCCTGCGACTGCACACGCTATGGAGCGGGAGTCTTTGCATCCGTCGCCAGCGAAATCGGCATGCGATCGCTCAGTGGAGCGCTGGCTAATTCTCCAGAATTGCGGCCTAACGGCCGCCCCAACTGGCCACTCGCGCTTGATGAAACGAAGGAGGCCATCCAGGTCTACCAAGGCAACGGCTTGTGCCGGTTCTATCTCGGCGGCCATTCCCCTTATAGCTGCACGCCGCAGCTTCTGACCGAGGTGAAGCGCGAAGCCGACGCGCTCGGCTTGCATTTCGTCCTCCATGTCGCGGAGAACCGCCGCGAAAACGAGATGATCCTTGCGCAGTATGGAAAATCGCCGCTGGCCTGGCTCGCCGAACTCGGTGTTCTGGACCGCCGATCGATCCTTGCCCACTGCGTTTGGCTCGACGAAAAAGACGTCGATATTCTCGCCGATACGGGCGCCGGCGTTGCGCATAATCCGGCTAGCAACGCCAAGCTTGCCAGCGGCATTGCCCCGGTTCCCGCTTTGAGACGAGGTGGCATCCCGGTTGGGCTCGGCACGGACAGTACGCTGTCCAACAACTGCCTCGACCTCTTTCAGGAAATGAAGCTTTCAGTACTGCTCCAGCGTGCCGCGTCGCTCGACGGCATGATCATGGGGGCGTCCGATGCCTTCACCATGGCCACTATCGAAGGCGCGCGCGTGCTTGGATGGGAGGCCGAAATCGGCAGCCTGGAAGCGGGCAAGGAGGCGGATCTCGTTGTGCTTTCGCTTGACCACCCCCTTGGTCTTACGGCGGAGCGGGTGCTTTCCGACATCGTCTATCACGCCGGCCCGCAGCATGTGCACAGCGTCATGATCGCAGGACGGACCATCTTCGAAGGCGGGTGTTTCTCGATGATCGATGAAGCCGAAATCCGAAGCGCAATCCACAAACACTATCAAACATCTGAAATGAATAAGGAAACGTCCGATGCGTGAAGCGCCTGTTGGCCTGATTACCAGTGCGGCCTCTGAAGAACTGCTCAAGGACCGTCGAGCCGAGACCGTATCGACACCATGGGGCAACGCACCTGTCCTGACGGGCACTATAGGTGGCCGCGAGGTCGTCGTGATTCTGCGCTATGGCGAAAAGCTCACGCTTCCCAGCCACAAGATCAACTACCACGCCAACATCTGGGCCTTGCGTGAACTCGGCGTGGAATCCATCGTCTCGCAGAACGCCATCGGCTCGGTCAATCCCGCAATCCGGCCGGGAGACATAGTCATTTCCGACGATTTTCTCGACAAGACGAAGTCCCGCGCGCAATCACTGTTCGATGAAAGCGAATGCTGGGTACGTGTCGATTTCACGGATCCTTTCTGTCCGCGCCTGCGCACTGAACTGATCGCAGCTGCAAACAAGTTCAGCAACCGGGTCATCGAGCGCGGCACATTCGTCTGCACCGAAGGGCCGCGTTTCGAAACGCCGGCCGAAATCCGCGCCTATCAGCGCGAAGGCGGCGATATCGTCGGTACGCCGCTCATTCCGGAAGTCATCTTCGCGCGGGAGGCCGAAATGTGTTTCGCGTCTATCGCGCCGGTCATCAATTTCGGCGCCGGAATGGCGCCGGCAGTCGTTCATTTCGGTCCCGGCAGCATGAACGAGATCTACTACAAGCAAGGCCTGCACGATCTCATCGAAAAGACCTTGATTGAGGCAATCTCGGCGCTGTCGACCGAACGCAGCTGCAATTGCCGCAACGCGCTCGTCGGCGGATTCCATGGTGAGCCGCCGGCATGGATGAAAGCCAAGAGCTGCATGGTGTGAAAATAGGGACTGAACGCATTGCGTATTTTTTGACGAGGCTGTCGGGCCAGCGGGCATTGGTGATGAGCGACTGCTATTCAGATGTTGACATCCATAATTTGCCGGAGCACGTGCGCGGTTTTCAAAAAAAGGGCTGAAGCATCCTTGCTTTGTGGTGGGAGGACCTTCAGCGACTTTCGTCAAAAGCCTTCCAGTACGATCTTGCCTTTGGAACGCCCGCTTTCGATCAAGGAATGGGCTTGCTTCAGATTCGCTGGATCGATGGGGCGCAGTACTTGGTTCAGAGTTGTTCGCACCTCGGGCTGATCGACGGGAAATGGAAATCGATCGTCCTGTTTCACCTTCTCTCCGGCACGCTGCGTTTCAATGAAATCCGCCGTCACATTGCCAATGTTACTCCCCGCATGTTGACTGACCTGCCACTGAACTTTCATCCAGCGGCGATTAGAGCCTCGGCCGGTTT
>NZ_JAAKZG010000023.1 GCF_011045115.1 Mesorhizobium zhangyense | reverse complement strand
CTGGTGGTGAGGTCATCCAAGACCGGAGAACCCCGCGGCGTTCCTCTACACAGATTCCTATGCGATTGGCTGCAGCCGCTAGTCGACCGTGCCAGATTAGATGAAAAGCCGACGTTTCGCAGCCCGAGAGGCGAGCCATATAAGGCAGTGCAGGACGGTGGCGGCGGCCTAAAGTCGGCGATTAACGGCGCCAGGCGTCGAAGCGGCATACTAGACATAAGCCCCTACACGGCGCGTCACACTGTATCGACCGGTTTGGTTATTGCCGGCGTTCACCCGCACCTCAAGGACCAGATACTCGGCCACGCCGCAGACGGCATGTCGCGGCGCTACACGCACGTGCCGCAGGAGCCGTTGATCGAGGCAATCAATAAGCTGCCTGTGCCTGACGCTTGGCGGAGGCTGCCGTGGTGGGAGGATCCGTTAGGTTGGTCGTCCCGGTTGGCGGAGGGAACTGGCAAGCGGAATGACTTAAGGATGAGGACGTGATCTCTGACCATCTCGCCAAACTTCCTCTATTCGCTACCGATCGCGAAAAAGCGGTTGCGATCGTCGGTAAATCCGGAGCGGACAGGTGGGCGAAGGAAGTTCTGCCAATACTTGAGAGGAGAGGCTTTCCTAGAGTTGGTACACTTCATGGGCGAAGAGCTGTACCGCTGGTGCTGGAGTTTTATGAACGCTATTTTGGTGTCACCGCAGGCTTTGCGCTGTCGGAACCTGACGGCGTCGAAAGATTGGGACTAGATGACTGGAAAAATCGCAACAAGAAAGGCCAATAATTCGTCAGGTTACGTGCCATCCGGACGCAGGAACATGCCTAATCAAATGAAAAGGTAAACGATGAAAGCTGAGCGTGGAAATTCGCTGCCCCTGAATCTGCCGCCTCGAGGCCTATCTCGAACCGAAGCTGCGGCATACGTTGGCGTTTCACCAACACTCCTCGACATGATGGTGAAAGATGGCAGGATGCCAAAACCAAAACACATCAACAGTCGTACCGTTTGGGATATCCGCAAAATAGACAAAGCGTTTGATGAATTACCTGGTGGAGATCCGGACGAAGAAAACGAGTGGGAATTCTCTGCATGACGCCGAACTTGGAGGATAGTAGCGCTCCTCCGCCCACCCCGCTTGCCCGTCAGCCAATTTGCGGGCAGTCTCGCGCGATGTGCAATCTGTACAACATCACCACGTCGCAACAGGCGATCCGTGATCTAACGCGCGCGATGCGCGATCTGTCGGGTAACCTGCCGCCGTCGATCGATATCTATCCAAACACCCCTGCCCCTGTGGTCCGCAATGCGCCAGACGGCCAGCGTGAGGTCGCTAACTTGCTCTGGGGCATGCCTACTCCTGTGGAGCGAGTGAAGGGCAAAGCCGACTACGGCACCACGAATATTCGCAACACCCAATATTCCCACTGGCAGCAGTATGTGGACATCAGCAATCGCTGCGTCGTGCCGGTGACGAGCTTTGCCGAACCCTCGCCTACCCCTGGCGACAAAGACCCGGAGACAGGTATCCAGCGGAATTATTGGTTCGCCCGCGACGAGAGCCGGCCGCTGTTCTTCTTTGCTGGGCTCTGGACGCGGTGGCAGGGCGTACGGAAGGTCAAGGACGGCCCTGGCGATTTTGAGCTGTACGGCTTCCTGACCACGCAACCGAACGGCGTCGTCGGACCGATCCACGAAAAGGCCATGCCGGTCATTCTCACGACCGAAGAGGAAATCGAGCTTTGGCTGACGGCGTCGTGGTCGGATGCAAAGAAGCTCCAGCGACCTGCCCCTGACGATGCGCTGATAATCGTGGACAAGCCCGCGACACAGATAAAGTTTCCGCAGGGCGTTTCCGAGTCGCCCGAGCAACCTTCCCTGTTTTAGGGCAGCGGCGGATGCGGCTCAGGTGACCGACCCACTTGGGATGAGCGTTCGACTAGAGTTGACCCCACTGTTGCCGTTCGGGGTGCTTCACCACGAGCGACAGATCCCGGGCCGAAACCAGACTGTCCGGTGCTGGTGTCAGATCGGGAAAAACTGCCGTTCGCGCCGAGGATAAAACCCTCATAGCATACCGGAGTGACCACATTGGCGTGATCTGAAAGCATGAAGCGCGCGGGGACCAAACTGGCAAGCAGACGCGTTACAGGCGTGAGTGCTCGAGTACACTCAATCCCCCGAGTCCTCACTCAGTTGGGCACGATCGGACTCGACGACGAAGTCGACAGTCAGCCATCTGCGGGCCGCGCTTCGGCCGGTCCGACGATTGTCACAAACGTTCCTCCGGCTCGGACCAGAGCTGCGCACCGCTTCTGGATGTCGCCGCCGATGACATCGAAGACCAGATCGACTGGGCCGACACCTTCCAGGGGATCGTTGTTGAGGTCGACAAATTCATTTGCGTCGAAGTCGAGCGCCTTCTGACGGTCGCCGTATCATGATTGCTGATGACCTCGTCGACCGCAGCCGACATAGCGAAGACTCCGCCAGCATCGTCTCGCAGGGTTTCAATTGCAGTCTAGAAGATGCAATGTCTCTAACATGAATGGGGGCAACATGACCACGCTCAGCGATAACGAGATAAAGACCGAAGTTGATGCCGGAAGGTTGATCCGGAATGCGGACCCGGACATGCTAGATGGCGCCTGCTACGAGCTCCGGCTTGGAAGCGTGTACTACGACCTTACTGAGAATGGCACGCGCTTTCAGCTGAAACCGGGCGAAAACGTGTTGATAAAGCCGGGGCATCGGGTCGTCCTGATCACTGCGGAGGAACTTGACACCCCCGCACATATTCTAGTCCGCGTGGTCAGCAAGGGATCCCTCTTCAGCGTCGGCCTCAGTCCGGTCGCGACCTACGCCGATCCAGGCTTCAAAGGGAACCTGGGAATCGTGACCCAGAACATTAGCGACAAGTATGTCGAGCTGCCCCAGGGCGAGCCCATCGCCAAGGCAGATTTCACCAGGCTTTCGAGTCCGGCCACGAGGCTCTACGAGGGGCAGCACGGTTTTCAGCTTGGCATCTGGCCTATCAAGACGCACCTTCAGAAGACTCACAGTGAGGTCGCCGATGATCGACGCGTGTTGTCCGAAAAGCAGGAGAGCCTCGCCCTGCTTCCAGCAGCGACACGAACTGTAATACGCCGCATGGAAATGACACAGCTATGGACGAACATCGGACTGGTTATCGCCATCATCATCAACTCATTCGCGATCTTCGTGATGGAAAAATGGCTTGTCGACGGCATGATAGGCGTCGTTGTAAGCCTCGTGGCCGCGTCGATAATCAGCTTAGGATCGCTGACGATCAATCTGCTGGGAAGGAATAGGTGATGGATTTTTCTGCGATCGTTGCCCGGCAGATCGGCGCTGACGAGCGGCGAGGATTCCCGGTTCACTTCGGCTCCGACGCTGAACGGCACGATCAACTCGTTCGCGACCTCGTCGGCCTTATAGGCGAGATAGGGGAGTTCGCGAACGAACTCAAGAAAGTAGGTCTCCGTCTGAACAATCCGAAGTACACAGGTCCAAGCCTCGGGGAGGCTGCACCGCACCTACGCGAGGAGCTAGCCGATGCCGCAATCTATCTTTTCCGTCTCTCGACCATCCTCGGCGGCGACCTGGAGCGAGACATTCTTTCCAAGATGGACATAAATGACGACCGCTACCGCAAGCTGGAGCGATAAGCTCGTCTTCTTGCTCGGGGTGAACACAGGCTTCGTGACTGACGGGGAACCGGACGCGCGGTACGTCGATTTCTACAGCCAGCGAAGCTCAGCTGATCTTCACTGCGCCATCGTTGGCAACGTGGTCGTTCCCGGAGGTCACGCGAGCAACCGTTCGACGCCATCTATTGGATCAAACCCGATTTGGGCGCACTTAGCTGGCGCGATACGCGAGCGTGGATCGCTCCCGGGTATTCAGCTGGCAACAACATGGGAGGGCTACGAAGGCGCCCGGAAGTTTCGATCGGCTGACACCGCCCAAGTGATAGGGCGCGCGAGAGAATTCGTCCGCTCGCTTGGACGTCAAGGGGCTGACCGCGTCCTCGACTACTTCGGGGCCGCAGCGGCCATCGCCATTGAGCATGGCTTCAGTCACGTTCAGGTCCATGCGGCCCACGGTTACTTGCTTAACCTTCTCGTAGACGAGCGGATCAATCCCGCCGCGAGCCAAGTCGAAGACAGGCTAGGAAGACTGGCTGAGTGGCTACGCGCGCAGGGCGTCGAGAGCTCAATCCGGGTCTCGATGCGGACCGGCGATATCCAATTCGACGCGTCCGGTGCCTCAGCGTTCCAAGACCGCATCGCCGCACTGCCGTTCGATTTCATTGACCTCTCCTCTGGATTCTACAATGTCGACAAGAGGCTCATTTATCCGGCCCGACCTGAGATCACGATCGCGCGCTTTCGAGATAGCATTGATGTCGCTCAGCGCCATCCGACGCGGCGCTTCATAGTCTCAGGCCGTATCGCTCAAAGGACTTCAGAGTTGCCGCAGAATGCGCATATTGGGTTCTGTCGCGACCTCATTGCTAATCCCCGCTTCCTTGTTGAGCCGGAGAATGGGTGCCGCAACCACGGGAAGTGTCATTACTACTCGCGTGGGGGAGAACACGTGACATGTCCACGATGGAGCGAGACCGGCGGCTGAAAGGCAGCAATGATCGGGGAGCCTGGACGCAGCGCGGCGTCTTTAATCGCGTGGCGGCTTCCGGGGGAGCCCCCGGTGCCCCGCATGGCGGAGAGGAGGCACGTTACTGATCGGCAGCGTCGGGCCGGATGCGATCTGGCTTGTTTCAGCACGCGCGCAAAAGCAGACGTTAGGTTGGTAATATATGGATACGGCAACTCTCATTGCGTAATTGGCGGGTGAAGTGCGAAACGGGTCTGCAATGTGACGATCTTGCCGCTAGCTTTCCGATCACCGGGTTTGGCGAATGTTTCACCACTCACGCGCCACACCGTAATCTCTGGCTCGTAGGTCCGGGCAATAAGTAAACAACATAAGCAGAATATCTTCGGGCCAAATGGAACGAGAACCGGCCGGGAGGATTGGAGTAGGCCGAACACAAGGTTTTCAAGTATGGCGTGGACTCGTGCTGGCGCGTCCACGTGGTAGTTCATCACACGCTCGTCCCTGAGCATTTCCTTGAGATTACGATTTGCCTGATTGACGGCGTCGTCATACCGTCGATCCTCTCCTCTCGGAACGAAAACCCAGACGTTGGTAGGCTCAAGGTACTCGATGGTGCCAAGTGCGAGGTCATGTTCGTAGCCCAAGCCAACCAGGGCTGTGATCGGGCGCTCAGGAGTTGCGGTCCAACCTGCATAATCGGACGTGACAGGCTCCGTCACCGCAACTGGTGCGTGCTCGGCGTTCTCCTTGACGAATTCTGCGGGGAGGTAGACGAATGTGACAGTTACACTGACCGCGCGTTCGAGCATGCTCAACTCAAATACGATATCAGCAAGCATGGGGCGTGACATAGATGATATATCGACGAGAATAGAGAAATCTCGTTCTGCGTCGGCAGGGCGGTTCTCTATTGCCGTAGCTAAAAGTTGTGGGAGCGTACCGGAGTCCTTTGGCAAAATCTCGAATTGTTTGCTGATAAGAAAGTCACGGTTGCTCAAATATGCGGCGTAATCCTCCTCAGGAAATGCTAGCGCGATCTTCCGGTTCGCATTTATCAGGTCGTGTCGAGCGAGATAGCTGGACCTAGTCTCATAGCCGAGTGTTCCGATGAACAAATCGAACCGGTCATTCAACGATCCGTCTCCGATAACTTCTATGCCGAGCATTACAGCTCTCCTCCGAACAGCGGAACGGAGCTCTCGCGATCGTCGGCAAGCAGACGTTGAATTGAGCCCTCGCGCCCAAGCAGCAAGGGCAGGTCGTAGCTCGTTGCGAGCATGTAGGAGAGACGAAAGCGTTTTCCGCGAATGGAGCTAGCAATGGCTTCTGCGCCGGAATCGGGCACCAAGATGATCGCACCGGCGTTCAACGCCCGGCCCAGCGCGAGAAGAAGACCATCAGAGATATTTGCGTCGACCGTGAAGGACAGCACCGGATCAGGTGAAAAGTCGTCGATAATGATGTGACGGCGAAAGCGCGTGCCGAGAGCATCCAGCAGCGTTAATAACCCACGGGATGCCATCTGCTTGTGGCGGAACGGGCTCGTACCGTCGGGTACATAGGGGATGGTGCGTAGGAGCGCACGGAACCGGTTAGCAGCTGTCGATATGGCGGTTGCTTGGACGGCACGCGGCACGCGTTGTCCGTCATCCTTGAACCGCCTGATCATAGGGCCCATAAGGCCAATCAACCAGCGCGGATTGCCCTCGACGACCGCGAGCAGTGCATCGACGCCGTAATAGATGTTGGCATTCTTGCGGCTGCGGCCGAGCCGTTGACCTCCGCCGATCACCTGCGGCTCTGAGCGATAGGCTTCGCGCACCATAACGATTGAGGTGACCTTGCGAATGATGCTTGCTCGTTCAGCCGAGGGCAGCTCGTGCATCCGGTCGAGATCGACCCTGTTCTCGCTGATATATGCAGCAAAGCTCGGATCCTTGATGGCCAGTCGCTTGTATCGTTTGTGCAGGTCGGTTCCTGGGCGGTAGTCCGATGACTGCGCGCTTGATGCTTCTTCGCGCATCGCGATCGAGGCGGCGCCAAAGATGTCTTCCGGAGCGACACCGGTACAGCCGGCGTCCGCAATCATAGCTTCGACGAGGGCGCGTGAGAACTGGAACCCTTGCTCCTTGCGTGCATACCAAAGTTCGATGGGCTGATAATCCTGCGCTGGCATCGCTGCAATCGCGGTGTTAAGCAGCCCGGCATCCTGATGGTAGGGGCTGAGCGACAGCTTGAAAAGCAGGTTCGAGTTCGTGCTGCGCAAGGCCTTGAGCAGCGCCTGACGGATTGCCTGGGGTGCGATTTCGAGCTCATCGAATAGCAAAGCCCATTTGCGATATGGCTGGTCGGCATAGGTATTGAACTGTTCAATTCCGAAGGACACCGACGACAGCGCGTCAAGATAGAGAAACCGTGTTTCGGCCGCATTGGGGTCAAGCTCGTGCGCGCCGACCAACGCCAGCTGGTTGGCAATCTGTGCGATTCTCGACAGTCGACCCTGGAGAGCGGTCTGCAACGCAAACAATGTTGGCAGTTCGGGTGTAAGCTCCCATTCCTTAGCGAGCGACCGAACTAGCGCAGCGATAGTCTCGCGATCCAGATTAACATAAAGGCGGGCAAGCGAGGGGACCTCGGCGATCGCGGAACTCATCGCTTCTTTCATCGCGCGTACCAGCGCCGATAACATATGAGTCGTGAAGGCCGAGAAGCCGAGCAACGTGCGTAGATTATCGGACAGGCGTGCTTCACCGAGCGCCGTCAGTTGCGCACCCCAGCTGATGTCCGCCGCAACAAACACCCCGGTGAAGTCAATCTTCATTCTAAAGCGATCGGCGTCCTGATGCTTCCAAGACGCTAGCGCCGGCAGCTGCAGCATCTTTAGCAGCGTGGTTTTCCCACTGCCGCGCGGTCCGACCACGATACTATGATTTCTGAGTATCAGTTCGTCGAATTGGCGGGGCGGGATGAAGCGTTGCGCGACCTGGGTAGGATCAAGGTTGCGAGCATTGAAGGATTCAAAGACGCTCGGCGCTGACATGAGTGTATTCATGATCGCCCCACCTCGCGGATCATGCCGTCCTTGAGTTGAGCTACAATCCCATGTGATGAGCGTAATCGCCTCACAACGGCTTCAAGTTCCTCCGGGCGCAGGAAGCGCAATCTGGGCATAGCGATAAGCAACTCCTCGCCGGTGATAACGTCTGTTTTGTCTTCCAGATGTTTCGCAATCGTCGTCGCGATCGTACGAGCGGATTCCCGCCAGCCAAAACCGACTTGATGCGGCAGGCCTGAGCCGACGCCCGCAGGTTGCCAGCCGGACATATTAATCCAGTCCCAAGCGGTGACTGTTCCGGCCAAATCCAGATCCAACGCATCGAGATCATCTATTGGGATCTCAATGAGGTAGAACTGATTTCGTGCGCGGCTGGCAATCTTTTGGTACAGGAATGCGCTCAGCGATCCGGCCGAGAAAATGATCGGCGATGATGCGCCGCCAGAGGCATAAGCGAGGCGAGGATAATGCTTGTGGCCATGGATCAATAGCCATGACCCATACTCACCTGAATCGAGTAGATCGATCAGTCGATCGCCTCCAATCATCTCGCTATAATCCGCTTCATTGACCGGATTATGCGTAACAGGGTGATGATGACAGACTAGGATGTTGATCCGCTTCTCGCCGCTGGTGAGCGCCATGCGAAGCGCAGAAATCGTCTTCGAGCTGATCCGGCCCTGACGAAATTCGGGTTTGGCATCCGATCCATAGCCATGGAACGCGGATGAGTTGAGCAGTAAGATTCGCACATCCTCGAGCTCGACGATTACGAAATTGCGTGACCAGAAGCGGTCGCAGAGGGCTTCGTCAACGCCCGGAAACATCGGATCCAACGATTGAAGATTGCCCTTAGGGTCATGATCGTCGTACTGGTTGCGAGAATCGATGTCATGATTTCCTGCCGTGGCTAGGAGATGCTTGGCTCCTAGCTGATACTTTAGCTCGTTGAGTTTGTTCCAAGCGAATATCAGCGCCGCTGGATCAGCTTTGTCTGACAAGTCCCCCGGGCAGATCAGCAGGTCTGCTCTCAGCTTGTCACGTTCGATGATGTAGGCAAGGCCGCGTAGCGGATGGCGCTCGGGCGCATCCTGAGTATCGGCTGTGCCGATCGTCGACGGGCTTTTGGAATCTTCGGACGAGCCGTTGAACACGTGGAGATCGCTCACCACTGCAATCTTAAGCGTACGTGTTGTCACGTAGCAATCTCCTCCGCCTCGGCGATTGGGGCTAGACCAGTTCGCCGCGAGGCAAGTGCTCCGCCGGCATCTTTGCCGTGCCAGCGCGCGAGAGGATCCTGATAGGCGACAAAAATATTCTCATCGACTGCTTGCTTCTGCGCACCTTTTGATCCGCCCATCGTTGAATGGAGATGCGGGATGACAAGTGGCTGATCGACGTGCGCAAACTCTTCCATTAACAATTCGAGCACGCGTTCGGTCGAGTCCTTCAGCAGGCCATTGGTGGGGTAGCTGAGTACAAAGACAGATGGGAGCTTGGCGGCAGCGGAAATTAGCTCTTTGAAGGAGGCGTCAACGCCGGCCTTGAGCGAGAAGCCGGAGGTGAACCGGTCGGGTCTATACTGACCTTTGCTTGAAACCTTTGGGTAATCGTAGAGGACGGCATTCTCGAGCACATGGTAGTACCGAGAATATTGATCGCTGGTATAAGGTGGATCTGCGTAAATAACCGCGGGCTGCCGCACATTCCTCGATAATTTCTTGAGCAGCGTGGTGGCATCCGACTTAAAAACGCGGTTGCCACGCCGCCAAGCAACGTGGCCAAGCGGACGGCTTTCGCGAAGCGCGGTAGACCATATGGACCAGCAGTTCAGTCTCCGCTTGCGGACCACCCGTCGAATATTGGCCTCACTCGGAAATAAGTATTGGGCAAAATGGCCTGTGGAGTTGCTGACCGTTGAAAGCGTCTGGCACAACGCCAACACCATCCAGCGATGCTGCTCGGTGGTCACCTCGCCTGCGTCTCTCAGATGGTCGGCAGCGTAGCGGATCGAATCGAGGTCGATTGCCTGGCGTATCCCGAGATAGGTCGCCCCGTGTAAGCCGGTAAGGAGGCAATGGACGTTCTGGCGGCGCAGCGTGCTGATTTTCTCGTCAATTTGCGACATGGTCGCGATGAGCTCACGTGCGCCTTCCGCGTCGTTGGTGGAGAGTGCTCGCTCCTCCTTAGCAAGCGCCTCACCGAATGTTCCTTCAAGCCCTGTACGATTGACGGCAAACGGTATTTCTGCGCGTTCGATGATTCTATGCGCCGTTCGGAACGGTCGGGCAGCACGAAACTTCTGGCCGGTAAGAAGCGTCGAGAAGCTCTGCACGTCATTGGACCAGATCGAGCGCTGGGTGCCAATTTGTGAGCCAACGGCAGCGATGCCCGAAAACAGGTCGAGAAATGGGCCGTCGGCCATGTCCGCGACGAGTTCAGCGATTTGGGACGCCAAGAGCTTTTTCGAGCCCATGTAGGTGAAGTCTGCCACGATCGCGTTACTCGGCCTTCCCCCGTGGCCTTCGGTCGACGCCGCCCTTCGGCATAGCGATCCCAAGCCCATTCCCCGGGGCGGACTTTAGAGATTTTACGGCTGACATGCTAGAGGTGTCATAAACACGGCCGTGTACAAACGTCCGCTTTCACGCGACCGGTTGAACCGCTGAACGGCGACTTTGAAGGCGCGAACCTGCCAATCCGCTCGCACATCGACCGCTTTGGGCATTGAACAGGTTCCCCTCTTGACTCTTTTCTGAAAAGAGCAGAACAAATAGCGAACATTCACATTGAGCGAGTAACTTTGGTGCGGCTGAATCCCGCTGTGGAATCCTTGCGCGCCAGCATTGGGCATATCGAAGGCAACAATCAGCGCGCAAAGGCGGTGCTTCCTTTCGGGGTCGCAGCAATGGATACGCGTCTGCCCGGAAACGGGCTGGCTCTTGGAGCCCTTCACGAGGTTGCAGGTGGCGGGAACGGCGCGATCGATGGCGCGGCGGCCGCGCTGTTTGTTGCCGGTATCGCTGCTCGCACGAAAGGCAAGATTCTTTGGTGCATCACGAGACCAGATTTGTTTGCGCCTGCCCTGGCCCAGGCAGGCCTGCCGCCGGACCGCGTGATTTATGTCGAAGCCGGAGACGAAAAAGCAGTGCTTGCTTGTTTCGAGGAAGGACTGCGTCATGGCGGTCTTGGAGCTGCGATTGCCGAGGTCGCGCATCTCTCCATGACAGCGTCGCGGCGACTTCAGCTTGCGGCGGAAGCATCCGGAACTCTCGCGATCGCCTTGCGGCGCTGGCGACGGCAGACAGAGGCAGCGGATTTCGGGCAACCGACCGCAGCCGTCACGAGGTGGCGTATCTCTGTTCTGCCATCCACTCCCCTGCCCGTTCCTGGCGTGGGTCGCGCGCGCTGGCTGGTGGAGTTGATCCGGGCTCGCGCGGGCGAAAGTGCGGATTTCGAGCTGGAGGGGTGCGATGACAAGGGTCGTCTCGCTGTTCCTGCCGACCTGGCCCACGGACCGCATCAGAAGGAACTCGGGCGACGCTTCGCCTCCGCCTGACCAGCCATTGGTTTTGGTCGGCCGGGACAGAAGCAGGCGGATCGTGCAGGCACTCGATGCCGTCGCCCATGGCGCGGGCTTGCGCGTCGGAATGCCTGTTGCCAAGGCTCAGGTGCTTGTACCTGGGCTGCTCGTCCTCGATGGCGACCCGGATGCGGACGCGGCCGCCCTTGAACGTCTCGCCGTCTGGGCGTTGCAGCGGTATGCACCCGTCGTAGCCTCCGACCCCCCTGACGGGATAGTCATCGACACGACAGGAAGCGACCATCTCCATGGCGGCGAAGGGGCAATGCTCACTGAGATGGTTCATCGCCTGTCGGGCTCGGGCATTGCTGCAAGGGCGGCTGTCGCGAACACCTGGGGTGCAGCCCATGCGGCGGCTCGATACGCGGCCGAACCCATTTCGGTGGTCGAACCCGGCAAGAGCCTGGCCGCAATCCGCCCGCTGCCGATTGCGGCACTCCGTCTGTCATCCGATACTGTCGCAGGCCTGCAGGTTCTTGGGTTTCGAACGATCTCAGATCTGTTTGCACAGCCCCGGGCACCTCTGACGTTGCGCTTTGGCCCCGAGCTTGGCCGTCGCATCGATCAGGCGGTCGGGGACGTGCGCGAACCCATTAATGCGATCCGTCCACCTGACATGATCGATGTTCGACGCGCCTTTGCCGAACCGATCGGTGCTGCCGAGACGATTGCCCGCTACATCGGCAAGCTTGTCGTCGAGCTTGGCAAACGCCTTGAAGAACACGGCGTTGGAGTACGCCGCCTCGATCTGGTCTGCCATCGTGTCGACAATCGTGTGCAGGCAATTCGCGTCGGTACGGCATTGCCGGTGCGTGACATCAAGCGGCTTACGCGGCTGCTTTGCGACAAGATTGAAACCATTGAGCCAGGCTTTGGCATCGAGATCATAACGCTTGCCGCGACGGCAGTTGAACCCTTCGAGCAGAAGCAACAGGCCACCAGCCTGATCGACGATCCCGTGGCCGATGTTTCCGGACTGGTGGATATCCTCACCAACCGCGTCGGCGAGCAAAGGCTGTTCCGTGTCACGTCGGTTGCCAGTGATGTCCCGGAACGCTCTGTCGCCCGCATTCCCGCGATGGCCCCGGAGACCGATGCAAACTGGCCCGGGTGCTGGCCGCGTCCTTCACGGCTGCTGGCGAAGCCCGAAGCGATCGATACGGTAGCTCTTTTGCCCGACCATCCTCCTGTTTCTTTTACATGGCGCGGTATCCGCCGCCGCGTGCGCCGCGCCGACGGACCCGAGCGTGTCTTTGGCGAATGGTGGAAACGCGACGCCGAGCTGATCGCTGTCAGGGATTACTTTCAGGTCGAGGACGACGCAGGCGAACGTTACTGGATTTTCCGCTCCGGTGATGGCGAAAATGCCGATACGGGCAGCCATCGCTGGTTCCTGCACGGCATCTTCGGATGAACGCCGCCCTCAGATATAACGAGTTGCAGGTCACGTCGCACTTCTCGTTCTTGCGCGGAGCCTCGTCCTGCGATGAGCTTTTCGCTGAGGCAGCAGCAAATGGCATCGAGGCGCTGGGTATCGTCGACCGCAATTCGCTTGCGGGCATTGTTCGAGCGCATGAGGCGGCCAAGGCTACAGGTATCCGCCTCATCGTCGGCTGCAGGCTGGACCTCACGGACGGTATGTCGGTGCTTGTCTACCCGATGGATCGACCTGCCTATTCTCGTCTCTGCCGCCTGCTCTCCCTCGGTAAGAAACGCGGCGGCAAGGGCAAATGTCTTCTGGCGTGGGATGACCTTGTCTCCTATGGCGAGGGGCTCATCACTGTACTTGTACCGAATGACGCCGACGATCTCTGCGGCATGTGGCTCCGGCGTCTGCGCGGTGCTTTCGGTGACAGAGCTTACCTTGCCCTCACCCTGCGGCGCAGACCAAACGACCAGCTCCGCCTCTATAACCTGGCAGATATGGCCGGTCGCATTGGCATGCCTTGCGTTGTCACCAACGATGTCCTGTTTCACGTCCCGGACCGCCGTATCCTGCAAGACGTTGTCACCTGCATCCGGCATAATGTGACGATCGACGAGCTCGGCGACAGGCGCGAACGGCACGCCGACCGCTATCTCAAGCCGCCACTGGAAATGCATCGGCTGTTTGCACGGTATCCGGAGGCTTTGGCGAACAGCATCGAGATTGCGGATCGGTGCCGCTTCTCGCTCGACGAGCTTGCCTATCAATACCCCGAGGAGCGCGACGACCCGACCCTCACGCCCCAGCAAACCCTGGAGAAACTGACATGGGAATGCGCTGCAAGCCGCTATCCGGAAGGCCTGCCCGACAGCGTGCGTAAGACCCTGGAGCACGAACTGCGGCTGATCGCAAAGCTGCAATACGCACCATACTTCCTGACGGTGAACGCGATCGTCCGGTTTGCCCGTTCCAAGGATATTCTTTGCCAGGGCCGTGGATCAGCCGCCAATTCGGCGGTCTGTTACGTTCTGGGCATCACGTCGATCGACCCTGGGCGCAACGATCTTTTGTTCGAGCGCTTCGTTTCCGAAGAGCGCCATGAGCCGCCCGATATCGACGTCGATTTCGAGCATGAGCGGCGTGAGATCGTCATGCAGTGGGTGTTCGACACCTACGGCCGCGATCGGGCCGCACTTTGCTCGACTGTCATCCGGTACCGCTCGAAGGGAGCACTTCGCGATGTTGGCAAGGCCCTGGGATTGCCAGAGGACCTGATCAAGGTGCTTTCATCACAGATATGGGGATGGTCGGAGGAAGGCGTCGAACCGAAGCACGTCGAAGACCTGAACCTCAATCTTGCCGACCGACGCCTGCGCCTGACCTTGGATCTTGCTCGACAGCTGATGGGTGCACCACGCCATCTCAGCCAGCATCCGGGCGGCTTCGTGCTCACCCATGATCGCCTTGACGATCTGGTTCCGATCGAGCCCGCCGCCATGGTCGATCGTCAGGTCATCGAGTGGGACAAGGACGATATCGAGGCGCTGAAATTCATGAAGGTCGACGTGCTGGCGCTTGGCATGCTGACCTGCATGAAGCGCGGGCTGGACATGCTTTGCGACCATAAAGGCATCAATCTCGATCTGGCGACGATACCGGCGGAGGATCCACGAACCTATGCGATGATCCGCAAGGCCGACACACTGGGCACCTTCCAGATCGAGTCACGGGCACAGATGTCGATGCTGCCGCGGCTGAAGCCACGCACCTATTATGATCTCGTCGTGCAGGTTGCGATCGTCCGGCCAGGTCCGATCCAGGGCGACATGGTTCATCCCTACCTTCGCCGTCGCAACGGTCAGGAACCTGTGCACTATCCCAAGCCGGAACTGGAAAAGGTTCTCGGCAAGACACTCGGCGTTCCCTTGTTCCAGGAACAGGCAATGCGCGTTGCCATCGAATGCGCCGGCTTCACACCCGGCGAGGCCGACCTTCTGCGCAAATCGATGGCGACCTTCAAACACACTGGAGGCGTCTCCAAGTTCGGTCAAAAATTGATCGCCGGTATGGTGGCCAACGGATACGAACAGGAATTCGCAGAGAAAACCTTCAAGCAACTCGAAGGCTTCGGCTCCTACGGCTTTCCCGAAAGCCACGCGGCTTCCTTCGCACTGATCGCCTATGCGAGCGCCTGGCTCAAATGCTGGCATCCTGATGTATTCTGCGCAGCACTTTTGAACTCCCAGCCGATGGGTTTTTATGCTCCAGCGCAGATCGTGCGCGATGCACGCGACCACGGCGTCGACATACGTCCCGTCTGTGTCAACGCTTCGCGCTGGGACTGCAGCCTTGAACCCACCGATGACAAAGACGGTCGCTTCGCGGTACGTCTCGGCCTGCGGATGGTCAAAGGGCTTGCCAACCTCCATGGCGCGGCAATTGTATCTGCGCGCGCTGACGAACCATTTGCTTCCGTTGACGATCTCTGGCGGCGCGGTGCAGTTCCTCAAGCATCTCTCGTCCAGCTCGCCGAAGCAGACGCGTTTCGCCCTGCCTTGGGCCTTGCCCGTCGCGAAGCACTGTGGGCGATTAAGGCGCTCCGGGATGAACCGCTTCCCCTTTTTGCGGCAGCAAGCAGCCTCAAAGCCGAGATCGTCCCGGAAATCACCGAACCCGTGGTCCAACTACGCCCCATGACGGCCGGCGGCGAAGTGGTAGAGGACTATGGCCATGTCGGCCTGACATTACGGAGCCACCCCGTCACGTTCCTGCGCCAGTATCTTCATCGGCAGCGCATCGGCTCTTGTCGGGATGCCATGGACGCCCGCGACGGTCGCTGGCTTGAAGCCGCCGGAATTGTCCTGGTCCGCCAACGGCCCGGAAGCGCTAAAGGTGTCATGTTCATCACTCTCGAAGACGAGACCGGAATCGCCAATCTGGTCGTCTGGCCGAAGGTCTTCGAAAAGTTCCGTCGTATTGTGCTTTCAGGAGCCATGATCGCCGTCAAAGGCCGAATCCAGCGCGAGGGGGAAGTCGTGCACCTTGTCGCCCATCAGCTGAAAGATCTGACCAAGGAACTCGCCACCGTCGGCGAGCGGGAAACAGCTTTTCCTCTCCCCCATGGCAGAGGCGATGAATTCCATCACGGAAGTCCAACGCGCGATCCGCGAGATCTGCCGTCGAAGGGTATCCGTACCCGGGATATCTACGTTCCGGACCGCCATATCGACACCATCAAGGTCAAAACCAGGGATTTTCATTGAGGTGACTGCTTTCAGAGCAGCCCTTTTGAAGACTGCATTTTGTACTCCCTGGCGTACCTTTATGCTCTCCACATCGTCGAACGTAGAACGGCTTGCATATGCTCTTTAAGGTCGAGTTCTCCGCGCCGCTCGATTTTAAGAAGATACTTGGCCTTGGCCCAGCGATCAGCATCGGAAACTGCAGGATAACAGCAGAGAGCCACCAGCGCCCTTTCTTCAGTTCGGCTGGCCTCCGCATGATCGCTGCCCTTACCGCCCGTTGCGTGGATGGCCCGACCGAACGCCGCATACGTTGCCGTATGTGTTTCGATCAAAGCCTGCAATTCTCGGGACGGAACCTGTTGCCGCGGCCGCTTCTCCTCACCGACAACGGTCGATGCGATGATGGCACCTGCTGAACTGAGGAGCAAGTTTCGTCGGTTTACCTTGGACATTGCGAACTCCTGAAAACGTACTGGCTGTGGTACCGCGTCCATCCGCCTGCCGACCATAACATCGCAAGCGGCCGGAGCCTGTCAGGATGGTTCGTTGCTGGCAGCGCGCAGTGGTCGCGTCAATTGTTCTCCCATCGGCAGCAGTGATGCGCTCGGGCATTTCTCTCCAGGCTTCGGTAAAAGCTTGACTTGACTCTATGTTCTCATTTTGTTCTTATGGAGTCCATGCCTAACAGGAGGTCCCGCCATGGACCACATTGTCACGCTTGATGCTCGGCAAGAGGCAATTTTGCAGACCACCGCCGAGAAATTCGCTCGCCTGCACGGCGGCGACACGATGAAAGCCCTGAAGGAACAGATGGTCTTGAACGCACACCTTCAGGAAAAGCTCGACCGCCAGGACCGCAAGCCAAAATCGCTGGTCTGAACCATGTCGGACGAAAACCGCACGGTCGGGCAACCAGTTGCCCCGAGACAGATCGAGAACCACATTTGCGACCACAGCAGCGGTTGCAAGAAAGTTGCGCCGTTTGGCGTGAACACCCGGTACGGCACGCTCTGGTATTGCTCCACCGAACATCGCGAAGAATCTGAGAAAGACAGGGTGCCGGGATTTTAGGGAGGGGTGAGACAATGTCGATCACAATCCACATCCCAGGTGCAAAACCGGAAGAAATCGTTCGGGGCCTGCTTGCCGCCCAAGCAGTGTTCGACAAGGCCGGCGTGACACCTCTTCAGGCTGCGGAAGCCCAGTACGACATGGAAGGCTGGGATATTCAGGGTTTTGAAGGAGACGGCCCGGACAATTCCGACATCTGCGACGTCTGGCGCGAGGCCAATGCGGCCGCGGTGGAAGCCTGCTGCATCGGATGGCCGAAGGATAAAGTTCCGGATACCGCCGAACTAGAGCTGGCTCGCCAGTCCCTTAGGTGATGCGGAAACGGCAAAGAGAAGCCCGCCATCGCGGAGGGAAGCGAAGGCGGGCTCTATGCCGCCGGGGAGTAAGGGAAACGCCGGCGACTGCCGCCCACGGTGATTAGGGCACGGACAGATGGGGCGGCACCGAGCCAACGTCGCGACGCCCATTGACGTTCCAATCAAAATCGCTGGACGGCAAAGAATTCCATGATTAACTGATTTCGCAGCTGACCCCGTCGCTGCAAAGGCCGGCGCGAAGACCCCCAAGTCGCCCAAGTCGCGCCGGCCTCTCATTAGAGGATGTGGGATGCCACACTATCCCTGAGGAGGAACCAGACAATGACCAAAATCAGACTGTCAGTGTTTCAAAGCCTGGGTAGCAATCTTCGCGCCCAATTGCAGGAATATGTCGATTGGGCTGGTCCGCTCATCACCGAAAAATCGACGACGAGTCTTTTGATATACAAAGACGGCGAAGGATCGGAAGGTGGCAGCGCAAAATGGACCGGCACCAGCTTCCAATACGCCAGTGCTGATGAAAACGATCCGACCCCGCTCTCTGGGATAGCTACAGGATTTGAGCTCAGCCAAACGATCGCAACGTCCGCAAGACTGCAGTTTCAAGATTTCTCGGTTTCGTTGGTTGAGAGCTATAACGCTCTGTCCGTTTCGGTCGACGCGTTTCTCGAACTGTTCGGCGACATAGAGTTCTTTGGCGGGTTCGGGGCTGATGTCGTCCAACTGGGGTCCGGCAACGACAGGTTATACGGCCATGACGGTGACGACACGCTCTACGGGATGGGTGGCAACGACGTCTTTTTCGATGGTTACGGCAACGATATGCTGTATGGCGGAACAGGCGATGACACCTACATTATAGGTCCTGGCTTCGACACGATCATCGAGCTGCCCGGCGAGGGACTTGATAGGGTACGCGCATCTGTCGACTTCACCCTGCCGGACAATGTCGAGAGGCTTGTGTTGCTTTATGGGCCTATTAATGGGACCGGCAATACGCTCGACAATCTGTTGAGAGGAAGTAACGACAATAACATCCTCGATGGCAAGGCCGGCAAGGATGCGATGTATGGTGGCGCCGGCAACGACACTTATGTCGTTTCTTCGTCTGGTGATCAGACAATCGAACTTGCGAACGAAGGCAGAGACACCGTTCGTTCCCTTATTCACTGGACACTCGGAGCGAACGTCGAGAATCTGGAATTGCAAGGCACAGCCAATCTGGTCGGAACGGGCAACAGCCTGGACAACAGCCTCACGGGCAACGTCGCAGACAACACGCTAAGAGGGGGTGCCGGCAACGACATCCTCAACGGGGCAGCCGGAAAGGACACGACGTATGGCGGCATCGGCAACGATGTTTTCATCGTCTCCTCGACAGGCGACCGGACGATCGAACTTGCAGGCGAAGGCGCTGATACGGTCAGGCCCTATATCGACTGGACGCTCGGCGCCAATATCGAGCGGCTGGAGTTCCTAGGCTCCGCCAACCTGACCGGCAATGGCAATACGCTCAACAACACGCTCATCGGCAACAGCGGCGACAATATCCTTCGTGGTGGCGCCGGCGATGACACGCTGGTTGGTGGCTGGGGCAAGGACACGCTCATCGGCGGCGACGGCAACAATACGTTCTTTTTCAATTCATCACTCGACTATGCCGGCGTCGACAGGATCAACGATTACAATCCGGCCAAGGATACGATCCAGTTGGAGAACGAGGTCTTTAGACACCGCTGGTCGGACTGGCTGCCGACCGGCTGGCTGTCGGCGGGCGCTTTCCACACCGGAACAGAGGCGCATGATGCGACCGACCGCATCATCTACAACAGGGCGACCGGAGACCTCCTCTTCGACCCGGATGGGTCGGGCTACGATGACCCGATCAAATTCGCGACCGTTGCGCCGGGACTTGCAATGACCGCCAACGACTTCTTCGTCGTCTGAAGGCTGAAACGCAAAGGCCTACCGCCTTTTTCGCCGCCGCTGTCCATACCTGAATTCAGGGATACCAATCTCGCCGGCATATCCTCAGGCTTGCCATTTCCCAGGCGAGGAGGCTGGCTGTGGCATTGGACGACGCGATACTCCAGGTCTTCGAGGTGCCAGATGTGGGATTGCGCCCCTTTGGAGCCGATTCCGGAGGGGAACTCGTTCCGAGCTGCCGACCCGTGCAAGGGGCTTTAAAATTGGAGGTACAATTAAGGCCCGCCTCAGCTGACCGAAGCGGGCCGGTTGCCCATCCACTAGTTCCGTGGAGCCAGTTAAAACTGCCCGTCGGAAACTCAATGGCCGGCACTAGCAAAACATTTGACGAGCGAGTTTGTTCCAAGACTGAGCCCTTTCGGAACGGCCTGCGCCGGCAAATCTTCCTTCAACTACTTTCGCAAATAGCTTTTCCGTCCGGTATCCGTGAGGCAGTATTGGCCGCCCCGTGGCCCTGTGCAGTACAGCCCCGACCGGCAGGAACATTCCGTCTGAGCGTTGGCCGGAGCCATTTCAGAAGCTCCCCTGCTCATCAAACCAAGCGCGCTGTTGCCGCCACCGAAGACCGCGGAACAGTTCTTCTGGCTCGCGCTTACCGACCCGTCGTTGCAGATGAATGTGGCGCCCTGGCAGTGCGAAATGCCACCCTTCCGGCCGCTGCAGGGAGTGTTAGCCGCAAACGCTGATTGTACCGCTGCGACGGCAACAAAAACGCCGAGCAGCGCCGCAACAAGCTTCCCCATCGCCAATCCCCCAAGTGCGATCCCTCGAATTGATTGCACAGATCGCTCGGGGGAGCAAAGTAGCGTGTGACTATATTAGTGAAATCAAACTTATGGATTCGAAGCAACAGATCAACATAATAGAGGCAGGACCCAGACCCCAATATTGCAATACCTTAAAGCCGCGCTTATGGCTGCAGGCAGGGTTTGGGTGAATAGATGACAACCAAAAAAAGCGAAAAGAAGTCGCGCGCGACAGTTGGTTCCGAAAAAGTTTCGGAACCAGTCGATCCTGTCGCAGGCAAGTCAGTTGCCGAGATTTTTGGTGAGATTGTCTGGTTGATGAGCCAGGACAAAGAAGCTCGCGAGCTGTCAATAAAGGATTTGGAATGGCTCGTTATGCCGCCAATCCTTCTCAAGCAGTTTTATATCAAATATGCACCCGTTCCAGGCGGCCGTACGGTCAAAGGCGAACTGGTTCGCTCTGTCGCCGATAACCGAAACCTCGCTCTTCAGCCAGTAGCCGTTGAATTGTACGCCATGTGTTCAGATATGGTCGCAGCGGGATTGAATGCGAGACCGCAGTCAAAGTCGAAACTAATTCCAAGCGATTGGCGAAGTGGGAACAAGAAAATGATTATCTACCGTACTCAACTTGCGCAGAATCTTTCGACAAAAACATAATGACGAAAGCTCGCTCCCTCATTTTACTTTTCGCGTTTGGCGTGGGTTTGGCTGGCTTGCTTGCTTTTTTGGGTCGGTACGAGCCAAATCTAGAAACAAAGAGACTCAAAAATGGCGAATTTCTCTATCTCGATAAGATTAATTTAGATTCTGAATGGAGCAATGTGTGCCTTTCGACTAGTCAAGAGTTGATCAATAGAGCTCTTATTTCTCATGATTTGCCAGATTGCTGGCAACAAGAGCAAGTACCAATTGATACTCTTTACATTACATTTGCTTCTAAGAAAGAACAGTGTTGGAAGTTTTCCGTCGACGAATCGGGCCCAGTTTTTGGCGAGGATGAGACACGATGCTTCTCCAAGCAAGAAGCTAGCAGCGTAATTATCACGCGCAAGGGTAATAAAGTTCACGTGGAGAGCGTCAAGTGAGCGAAACAGTCCATGAGACTTATATACGCTATAGGGACGTTGTTATTGAAAATGCTCAGCAGGAGTTTCTTATTTTCAATGGCGATGGTCAAAGTGACTTTAACGCGCTGGCCCACGCATTAACGTCAGCGGGATTAGTTTTCAATCATGATGTATTGACCGCTACGATTTATGGTGAAGGACGGGAGTTCAGCGACATATTTGGAGGGCCTAGTACATTTGTCGATTCTGTCCGTGACTCCTTTAACAATAGAGTTGGAGTCAAGATATCACAATTTGCTCAGTCTTACGATCTTCCAGAAAATGCCCTGGCTATACTTGCTGCTGATGCCCTTAAGCGAGGCCTTCTTATTGTCGATGAGCATAATGATAGTCGGATATATCTTAACTTATTTCAAGCGGAGCCAGTTTATGACGGCCCATCGACGCAAGCGGCCGACGAAATATTTGTAAAAACCGGGATTCGAATTGAAAATCTTGGCACCGCGACAGGTGAAGGGACCCCTATACATTGGGACGTCCTCCCGGATGACGGACCGATTCCGGGAGATCGCCCTACTTTAGAGGAATTGACAGACCCGCGTTGCTTTCCTGCCGGCACTGAGATTTCCCTTGTGGGCGGAAAGTCCAAATCTATTGAAATGATAGATATTGGCGACACAGTCTTGGCTTTTGAATCCGCAGCTGGCAATCGGAATGCGCTCGTTCACGGACCTGTTGTAAGGGTATTCAAGAATGTCACAACGGAATGGCTGAAGTTAAGCACCCTGTCAGAGGAAACTGCCGAGCAACAAAGTTCCACACGACAGACCGCGGACACTGCTTCCGTTACTTATGCTACGCCTGGTCATGCCTTTCTAAATGAGTTCGGCGCATTTGAACCAATAGAGCAACTGGTCAACCGTGGCGGCATGATCGTTCTGGAAAACGGTACTCTTTGCCGCGTAACCGCCGAGCGCATCGTCTATTCGGAAGCAACTGCGTCTATGTTCGAGCAAGCCGAGGTTGTGCGTTATGCCACGGTGGGTGGTTTGGCTTGTGCACCCTATGTGGAGCGTGGTTGGGCGACTTACAATTTTGAAGTCGAGAAATATCACACCTACATCGCGAATGGCTGGCGTGTGCACAACGACAGTCAAGCCTATATCGACGCTGCCGGCGCTATCGGTCAGGCGTTCGGCACACAGCTTGGGATGATGCTGACGGAAGGCGAGAGCCAGTTCACGCAACTGGCGGCCGGAACAGCGCTGGGTCTCGTTGCTCGCAACCTTGCCGAAGTAATCATGGATACTGGGTTCCATGTGTTTTCAGGAGATCAACTCAATTTTGGTTCTTCGCTAGGGGTTGCGATCCGACAGCTCGAGGATGTGACAGTCGATCTGGCAACTGCCGCCAGCGGAACTGTTTCATCCTTCCTCCTCGCTGAGCTGGGCGAATCCATGGGGCTGGAGGGATTTGGCGCTCAATTGTTCAACGTCAGTACGGGAGCCTATGCCGGTAGCCTGTTGAACACCGCCATGACCAACTGGCAGGCTGGTCATGCACTGTTGGAAGGCGCTGATTTCACCGAGGCATTTGGTGTCCTTCCCGGGGCAGTTGGTACTTTCTTTGGGTCGGCCCTTGCTCGTGAAATCCTTCCGGCCGAAACCATCGAAGGTCAGATTGGCGGCTCACTGGGATCGATCGCGGGTTCAGCGCTCGGCTCGTCTTTCCTGGGGACGGTTGGAAGCTCATTGGGTTTCCTAGGGAACTTCCTTCTACCAGGAATCGGCGGCTTTTTCGGCACCTTGATCGGAACGTTTTTGGGCGATCTTTTTGGTGATGAACCGGATCCCCAGGCCACCATTGATCTTTTCATGCTCACCGGCTTGTCTGCGGATCGAGGCGGTCTGCTTAATCTGGCCGCGCAATGGGAATCAGTTGACGGTTTCCCGCACGACGCGACGACTGCATGGGCCGAGGCTGTTCACAAGATCAGCCTAGAATACGTGCGCACCGTGGGCGGCTTTGATGTAGCCAACGCCTATGTCGATGGCTTGCAGATATCCCAGGAGCTGATCGACAATTATGGGATGATGCAAGGTGAGCTCGTTCGAGTTCTTCAGCGAATGAAGATCACGCTCGACGGTTCTGATATGGACTACTTCGTCAATGGCCGCGAGGTCGGCAGCGCCGAACAGATGGTCGACGGCGCGATTGCGGGGTTCATTCAGGATTCGCAGGTCATTGGTGGTGACCTGCTTCTCAAGCGCGCGGCAGCCAATTCAACCGCGGTCGATACGCCAACGCTGTCGGGTGACATGTCCGTTGCCGAGCAATACGGTAAGTATCTGAATGATCGGGCGGTCGTTAATGCACTGATCGCTTCGAACCCCGATTCCATTTTTGCCGCGGCATGGGCGGTTTCACTTGCACAGGCCAACGATCTAAAGCTCGCGCAGACGAACGTGGCAGATTTTCACGGTGGTCTGGGCGGGTTCATGGCATCACTCGCCCATGCCGGTGTCAGCGTCACACCTGACGACGTCACACTTACCCGAAATGCGGCAGGTCAGGTTACTGTAGACATCAAGGTCGCAGCTGATTTTGACGTCCCCGGCATCGTCGATGTATTTGCCAATGATGTCGAGGTAATCAGCCAAAATGGCTACCAGACACTGCGACTAACGTTCTCCAACTCCATGTCTGGAGTGGGCTATCATAACGTCACTGGCGTGCAGGTCAGAACCGACGGCTTCGTCAACGTTATCGGGGAAACGACTGGGCGGGATGTTTGGTTTGCCACGGACGACAGGAACTATGTTTTTTCTGATTCCGGTGTCCGCGTCATCGGCGTCAATGACGCGGAGGTGATCAGCAGCGACGACATCGTTATCGGTGCGAACGGCAACGATCGCCTGGACGGTGGTGAAGGCTGGGATTGGATCAGCGGCGGCGGTGGAGACGACATACTCACCGGTGGCACTGAAGCCGACGTTTTGATGGGCGGCGCAGGTAACGACACGCTGAACGGTGGCTTTGACCTGGATTATCTCGATGGTGGTGCGGGTGCCGATGTTCTCAACGGCGGGCCAGATCCGCTGGATTGGGATACGGCCGGATATGCCAAGTCCAACGCTGCCGTGACAATAAATCTGGCAACCGGCGCTGCATCAGGCGGGCACGCAGCCGGCGACCAACTCAACGGCATCCTCAATCTTGTCGGATCGGCCTTCAATGATCAACTGACGGGCAACGAGTACCGAAACACACTTGAGGGTGGCGCAGGCGCCGACGTGCTCAACGGCGGTACAAACTCATCGACAAATATCTACGATTTCGCATCGTATTTCAGGGCCAGCGAAGCAGTCATCGCTTCCCTGGCCAATCCGTCGATCAACACTGGTGACGCTGCCGGAGACACATACATAAACATCAGAGGGCTCGAAGGATCTGCGTTCGGTGATACCTTGTATGGCAATTCCGGCAACAACGAACTTTGGGGGCATGGCGGTAACGATATTCTCGTCGTAGGCGCCGGCTCGGATACCGCCTACGGTTCGTTTGGCTTCGATGTGATGAGCTATCGCACTCACACCTCTGGCATCACCATCAATCTGCAGAACTGGAGCGACAGCACTGCCGTTGTCGACGATGATGGCGGAATTGGCATCGAGGCGTTCGAGGCGACTGAATTCGCCGACGTCATGATAGGACGAGATACCAAGACCGACGACGGCCAGTCGGAAAATGACGTCCTGTTCGGTCTTGGCGGCGACGACAACATCAACGGCGGTGCAGGGCATGACTATCTCTATGGCGGCAAAGGTGACGACGCCCTGCGTGGCAGTGCCGGAAACGACAGCCTTCGCGGCGAAGATGGCAATGACACCCTGATCGGCGGAGAAGGTAATGACCAATACGTATTCGGAACCGGGCATGGTCCCGACAGCGTACAGGATTTTGTCTCTGCTTCGACGACAGCCTCGGGAGATATCAGTACAGCAAATGCATTGGGCGTTAAAGCCGGCGGGATAGTAAACACCTGGGTCAGCGGCTTTATGTGGAGCACTGCGGCCAATGCTCTCTTCAAGCTAACAAACGGCGGTTCAGACACCCTGGTTCTCGAAGGCGGCATCTCCCTCAGCAGCCTCACGGCGTCCTGGTCGGGAGAAACCTTACAAATTACCAACGGTACCTCCGGGGACGTAATCCGCATTGCGCAACAAACGGTGGCGGCTGCTCGAGTTGAAAACATCTCGGTGCAGGGGATCGGACCGCTGCCGTTTTTTGTCGCGGCCGCTTTAGGCCGTTCCGTCAATGGCTCATCGAAGGCAGACGTTGTGTTCGGCCTTTCCGGCAATGAGACATTGGACGGTGGTGCCGGCGACGACTCCATGGTCGGTGGTGCGGGAGATGATATCTACTACGTTGCCTCTGCCGGTGACCGTGCAATCGAATCTGCCAATGGTGGAGCCGACATTGCCCGCGCAAGCGTGAACTGGACGCTTAGCGACAATGTCGAGAGGCTGGAGCTTCAAGGTACGGGTAATTTCTCAGGAATTGGCAACGGCCTCGATAACACCCTGGTCGGAAATTCTGGCAACAACACTCTCAATGGTGGCACGGGCAAGGATTACATGGATGGCCGTGTCGGCAACGACACCTATGTTGTCGATGCTGTCGGAGACCGAACAATTGAGGATCCTGGCGAAGGCACTGACACCGTTCGTTCCTATTTGAGCTGGACGATTGGCGATAATATCGAGCAACTCGAACTTTTGGGAGCGAGCAATCTTTCAGGAGGCGGCAACGAGCTCAGCAATATCCTCTCCGGCAATGCCGGTGACAATTCGCTAAGCGGTGGCGGCGGCAATGATGAGATCAATGGCGGCTCAGGGGCTGACACGCTGTCGGGTGGCGATGGAAACGACACACTCAACGGAGAGGCCGGTATAGATCAGGCATTCGGCGGCGCGGGCAACGACATCTTTATTGTCAGTTCTTCTAGCGATGAAACTTTCGAGTCCGTCGATAACGGCACCGATACCGTACGCTCTTACATCACATGGACCTTGGCTGATAACATCGAGCGGCTGGAATTGATTGGCACCGCGCTCAATGGAACCGGTAACACCCTGAACAATACGTTGGTCGGCAATTCTGAAGACAATCTACTCAATGGTGGACTGGGTGACGACGCGATGAGCGGCGGAACCGGCAACGATATCTATATCGTTTCGTCAACAGGCGACCAGACCATCGAGCTGGAAACTGAGGGAGCGGATAGCGTTCGCAGCTACATAAGCTGGTCCTTGAATGCGAATATCGAAACACTCGAATTGCAAGGAACAGACGACCTGGCCGGTGCAGGCAACAGCCTTCACAACACCCTCGTTGGCAACGCCGGAAACAACTACCTGAGCGGCAGCGGCGGCAACGACAATATTAGGGGCGGCGCCGGCAGCGATACGTTTGCATTCAACACCACCCTTGGGACCGGCAACGTCGATCGGATATCCGACTATTCGGTTGCCGATGACTCAATTCGTTTGGGGAGCGAGATATTTACCGGTCTCACCGCAGGCGCTTTGTCGTCCGCGGCATTTCGCATGGGTTCAACCGCAGCGGATGCCTCTGACAGGATTATCTATGACAGCACAACCGGCTCGTTGTTGTTTGACGAAGATGGTAATGGCGCAATGGCTGCCGTCCAATTCGCAATACTGTCGACCGGACTCGCAATGACGGCAGGAGAGTTCTTTGTTGTCTGAGTCTGAAGCTCAAAAAGGCCCCGCCGCCGCTTTTTGCAGCGGCAGGGTCACGTAATTCGGGCTAACCCAAGCCTGTGCCAGGCATTACGCGTCTCAACCAGTTCCTCGCTTGATCCGGGAGTGTAATAACGACGATGAAACCAGAAAAGCCGCTCGTGCTCGGCTTTGGCCGATCGTGTACCCGGATCACGGGTCTTGAGGGATAGAATTTCGCTAAGGTGTATGACGTAGCACACAGGTTCGGCGCTTCTCGCAAATGCGACAAAGACCCACCATGGAGTAACATACCGATCGGGGTGTAGGCCGAGCAAAACATCCTGAGGTTTCGCAGAATGGGCTTTGACCTGAATCGGATGCACCGTACGCTCATCTTCCGACACCGCTAACATATCAGCACCCTTTGCATTCCGCATGGTGGGCATGACATTCCAGCCCTCGCGCGACAGTTCCCGCGCCACGTGGTAGAGGCCAATATTCCCCGTGATCTGCTTGTTATTGCTCACTGTTGCCCCCACGCGTCTCGACTTGTCGAGCAGTCCAACCGCCGGTCGAATTGTATTACAAAACACAGCAGTCAAAGATTGTCGACGCGGCTAGAACGCAAAAAAGCCCGCGCCTCCATAAGGAACACGCGGGCGATAGAGCCTAAAAAGCGAAAATAGCCATTTCGAACTATGGTGTACTTCCCAATGAGGGGCGATGTTTCGCTTTGCTTTTGCGATAGGCGTCTAACAAAGAACCTTCATCCGTTAGGCCAGATTCAAATAGCGCAAGGATATCGTTGGCTATTTCCATCGCCTGGTCGCTACCGGCCGGATAACTAAATTCGCGTCGCAATGTCTTACAGACACCACGCAAGAACGAGCTTTTTGGGTCATTCACTCTCACATATCGCCGTTGCAATTGCTCCCCCACAATGACTGCAACAGCCCCTCGCAGGCATAGCTTGACGGAAAATGTTCGAAAAGGAAACAACCGCTGCAGAAACGAAAAAGCCCCGCTCATCGGTTAGGGCAAGCGGGGCTTTGGGTGGTAATGGATGGTAATATGGAGTTTAGGTAGGTTTATGCTTTTCTGCTAAGCCGGCCGCTTGGGGCGCGCAGGCGTCCCACTGTACATGCTGTCAATTCGGCCGCCAAGGTGGTCGATAGATCCTTTGACGCCATGGAGGGCGTCCATGATCTCATCCTTAACGTCGCGAAGTCCTTCTTTCGTAATGTATGTCTGTGCGCACATCAGGCGATGATCGGCCAGCTCTTCTCGAGCAAGAGATGCAAGGGCCGATGCTGACGACGCGGTGTCGGTCGCGGCCTTCTTTGCGGCGTCGACCTTGCCCTCAATCCGCCACCAAATCCCCCAAAGCGCCCCGGAGACCAGAAGAAAGAAGCCGATCGCAGCCATTAGCTGCTCCGCGCTCATTTCCCCGCACCCATCAGTCGGCGCAGCTCGTCATAATATGCGGCGCAGGTATCCGTGCGTTTGTTTTGCTTTTCGAGCGCCAAGCGCTCGCGCTTCAGAATGACCCGGATATCCTCGCCCTTCTTCAATGCGGCGTGGATTTCCTTCTTGCGGCATTCGGCAGGCCATTCCGGCAAGGTCACCCCTGCCCTCGTCTGGCCGTCGAGCAGGCTAGCTTTTGTCGTCACGCAGCCAGTCAGTATCGGAATCATCAAGGCGGCAAGAGCGGCCAGCGTCAGCGAGTTTCTTTTCATAGTCTGCAATTTCCAATTCCAGGCGCTCGGAGGCAGCCAGTTCGCTTTCTTGCTGTTTGTCCAGTTCATTGCGCAGCATTGACAAAGCCGCGTCTGACGCTTTCCGCTGGCGTTGCTCCTCATTCAGCCGGGCCGCCAAAGCATCGCGCTCCGCGGTGAGCACAAAGCCCGCCCTCGCCTGCGCAACGACAATCGGATTATCCACCGCCTTGTTGTAGGCCCAAGCAGATGCCAGAACGGCCACCGCGACAAGAATGCCGCGGAAGCCTCCGATTAGGGTCCACACCGCGTACATCAGCGCACGCCCTCGAGGCAGAGCTTGCGCTCTTCGGCGCGGCGCGTAACGAGGCCCTTGATTACTCGGCCGCCAGCCTTGTTCCATGCCGTGAAGGCATTGCAGGCCCCACGAATGTCGCCAGCGTTGGCCTTGCGCGCCACAGTCGAGCCGCAGAACGCACGCGTGCCGATGTTGTAGCTCAGGCTGAGCATGGCTACGTATGGCTTATCTGGAATGCTCTCAGGCGCCACCAAACAGCGGCGCATGCCGGTTTCGAACTCCACCAGCGCATCGCCAAGCATGGCCTTGCACTGGTCGACCGTATAGCGATCGCCGAGCTTCACGCCGCGCGTTTCGCCAAAGCAGACGGTAGGCACATCGCCGGGAATCGGAATGTACGCGCGAGTGCGCAGACCTTCAAAGCCGCCGACAAGTGCGACGGCAGCCGCCATGACGGCAGCACTAATCTTCAGGCGACTTTTCATCGGATAGATCCTTCTGAACGATGAGCCGGGCGATGAAGGCGCCGGCAGTGGTGATGAAAGAAAGAGCGGCGAAGACGCCGGCCGGGACCGGCATCCACTCCTCGAGCAGCGGCAGCGAGACCTCAGCACCCGAAAGAAGTGCGGCAAGGAAGATCAGACGGATGCTCCAGGCATGGCGAAGCACCGCCCGCCAATTTGTGGCGAGGCGCATGACGTGTCCTTTCCCGCCGTAAGGCGTGATTGCAGGTTTCTTGGTTTGGAGTACGGTCCGCCTCGGGATGGGGGGCACGGGTGCGCCGTTCCGGGAATGGGTCTTACCCGCAGCGATGGAGAAAGTGCGCCGGCGGTTGAAAGGCATCCATGATGGTGATCGGCAAATGGTCACCATCCTCGGCTGTGTTCCCACCGACGGTCTCGGGGCTGTCGATGCTGCCTGCCAGGTTCTCGAACTCATGAGCACGCTGAAGCTCTATGGAATGCGCAGCGCTTACGACGAGGTCATGGGCAACGGCATCAAACGGCAGCACGAACCGCCGCGTATCGTTGGCGATCTCTTGCAGTCGGGGTTTCGAAATGACGCAATATGATGTTATCGGGGGAGGTTAAAAGCACTGCATTGGATACTACAAAGGAGTGGTGAATGCCCTTTAAAGAACTGACCAATGGTGACGATGTTTACACAGGGACCGCTGAGGTAGACCACGTTTATGCATATGCGGGGAACGATATTGTTCACGGTGCCGGAGGCGATGACCATATTTATGGCTATGAAGGGAATGATACGCTCTACGGTGATGATGGCCACGACGAACTTGAAGCTGGTGATGGCAACGATGTTTTGTATGGGGGGAGCGGAGATGACTATTTAGCGGGTGACTTTTTTGCGCCCGGCAGCAGCATTATCTATCAAGACACAAATTATCTGTATGGCGGTGCAGGCGATGACCGTTATCTCGTCATTAGTTCAAATGACATCATAGATGAAAGTGTAGCCGGTTCTAACGGCTACGATACAGTAAATACCTACATTTCGTTCGACCTTGCCTCACCGTCGGTGAAGGGAACGATCGAGGTTCTTAAGCTTTACGGAGACAATAACCTTAACGGCACCGGCAATGCTGTGAATAACCGTATCTTCGGTAATCCGGGCAACAATGTTCTCGATGGTGGTGCAGGTAATGACGAGATCCATGGCAATGCTGGCAACGACACCGTGATCGGCGGCGCAGGCGATGACTTACTCCTTGGAGATGACACGTCGACCAACGGGCCATTAGGTGACGACAAAATTTACGGAAATGCTGGCAATGATAGGCTGTTAGCGCAACGAGGGAACGATTATCTCGACGGTGGCACTGGCATTGACACGCTGGAGGGTGGTGCCGGCAACGACGTGTATATCGTGTCGTCGACCGGTGATCGAACAATCGAACTTTCCGGCGAAGGCACTGATACTGTGCGCTCCGACGTTGACTGGATTCTTGCAGCCAATGTCGAGCGGCTGGAGCTTCTTGGCACTGCCGATCTCACCGGCAACGGCAACACGCTCAACAACACATTGGTCGGCAATGACGGCAAGAATATCCTGCGTGGCGGGGCTGGCAACGACACGCTGAACGGCGGCAAGGGATCGGATACGTTGGTCGGAGGTGCCGGCAACGACACGTTCGTGTTCAACAAGCCTCTCGGCTCGACCAACATCGACAAGATCACGGACTACAATGTCGCCCAGGATACGATGCAGTTGGACAACGCGTACTTCACCAATACTGGTGCGGGCTATCTGTCGGCTGCTGCCTTCCACATCGGCACCGGCGCTCACGATGCGAGCGATCGCATCATCTACAACTCGACGACCGGTGATCTGCTGTTCGACAAGGACGGCGCTGGCGGCGCGGCTGCAATGAAGTTTGCCTCGCTCTCGCCTGGGCTAGCCCTGACGGCCAACGACTTCTTCCTGGTCTGATTGATCTCACAGTCGAGGCCCATAGAACGCAGTCTATGGGCCTCGACTTTCTCCTTCCCTTCTATGGACTCACCGCAATACTCGGCCCCCCACTGGATCTGTGACCCACGTCCTCACTATCAAAGAAATGCCCATCCGATAGTATTGCTGCCGTTTTCGAGCCGTGATTAATAGGCATGCCGGGGGGCGTTATTTATACAGAATCGCAGCGCGTCTCATGGACGATCACGAAGAATTCCGCCTTCTTTGTTCGGCAATCTATGGTTACGGGGCGCAATCGAAAGTCGCCCGAGAATTTGGATGGACCTTTCGGTCAGTTCACCGCTGGTATCACGGCAAGACTTCAGTACCGAAAGAGGTTTTGGACGCTCTGAGGCGCAAGACTGAGATATCTTCTCCGACCTCTGGCGCAACCTGCAAGGATGCCATTGCTCTTCTGTTTACGCGCCTTGTCATTCGCGCGATGCGTGCAGGGTGGCAGGAGAATGAAATCCGGACGGCCATCATTGAACTGGCGTCGGATGGCGCCGCGTTCGACATCTAAGCTGCTAGGCCGCCACCACTCCATTCCCCGCAATCTACGACACCAAATCTTCGCGCTCGCAATTCTTGACCTCGCCGTCATAGTAGCTGGCGACCATCTCGCCTTCGGCGTCGTAGAGCCGAGTGCCGGAGCCGTCGCGCTCCATGCGGTGAGCGTTGATCTTCTTCGTGGTGCCGTCAGACATCGTGACGACGAACTTGCGGGGTGTGGTTGTCATATTCGGTTTTCCTTGCTGGCTAGGGGTTTCAGATCACTGCATTGGTGCAGCGGTTGCGGTGAGCGCCTGTTCCTTGACCATGGCGTCGGGATGGCTTTCGACGAATGCCATGAGGGTGGCGAGCTTCTGCTGGAGGATTGCGACCTTCTGCTCGTTGACCTCGGCCTGTGACAGCGCCGTGATCATGCGCAGTTCGAGCGCATTGGCCTGTCCCTTGTAGTAGTTCGCCATGATCTGCATGCGGGCGGCGAGCTCGGCCGGATCTTCGGCCTCGGGCGTGGCAGAGGCCGCGACGTCTTCGAGTGATGGAAGCGCGGATTGTTTCGACTTGCTCATGTGCTTTCTCCAGGGCTGGAAACCGCCCGGAATGGACGGTTCATCGTTTCAGATTGAGGTGGTGGTCGGCCTACGGCCAGAGGGCAGCGTCGGTGATATCGAGCGTTTCGCCGGCTGCGAGACGATCCTTGATGGACCGACCGGCAAAGACATGGGCGGAGACATGCGCCATGCCTGCCTGACCAAAGAGAATGGTGGTCTGGGCATCCATGGCGAGCGTGGAGTTGTCCGCCGCAATCCAGCGGAAATCCTCATTCGCATCTGACCAGCGCAGGTCACCCGGGATCGCGCCGTTCATCACCGCAACAGCCGCCGCCACCGATGCGCCGGTGATATTCTGGACGTCGACCGGCCGAGCCTGAAAGTGCTTGCCGCCGAAGTCAAACCCGCCAGCAGTGCGCCGATCGCGCTCGGCGTCGACCAGAGGAAAGCTGTCCGCAATCTCGGCCTGGCGGATACCTTCGAGTTCTTCCGGGCTCTTTGCCCGGCGAGAGGCGACGGCATAGAAGTCGCAAGGAAATTCCTTGATCGCCGCGAGCGCGTCGGGGTCGATAGTCCAGTCGTCGACCTCGTAAGGTGTCTCATGCACATGGATGACGCCTATATTGGCCTCTCCATTGTCCTGGTCTGAGAGGTCTTCGATCAGGCACCGACCCGTCGCCATCGAGCGAAGATCAGTTTTGTCGTAGAGGACAAAGCTGGCAAACATCAGCGCTTCCACCAGATCATTTTCAGGGTTCCGGAATTGATGCAGCTATTCAGTGCACCACCACTCGAGGCGTGTTGACGCCGCAGTATGTAGGTATAGTTTCCGGCCGTCGTCGGGGTATCATCCAGAAAGAATTGATCAATTGAATTGTCAGATACGCTGCCGGAAACCGAAGCAGCATTGACAGAGCCAATTATTGCACCCGTGTTGTTGTTTATCCATTGCGTCGTGGTTCCTGCCGCGCTGCCTCCGCCTGATGCTGAAATCGCGCGCGCTCGAGCGATAACCTGACAGAAAACCGGGTTCGGGTTCGGGTTAGAAATTACCTGACTGGTGACTGTTACCCATGAGTCATAGGTTGCCGTGCTGGTGGAAGATCCTGTGATCGTTTGTGTGTCAGTGACGGAGCTAATCGCCAGTCGATCGGTCGAAACGCCATTGAGAACAATGCGATCGGCCGTGATGGTGCCGACGGCGATCTTGTTCGCGGTGATTGCACCCGCCGCGATCATGCCAGCCGTGATCGAGTTTGCCGCGATCTTCCCGGCCGTGATGGCGCCGTCGACGATCAGTTCCGCGTTTGCGCGCCGGAAAAGCCCGACATAGCCGACGCGCCAGGTTCCCGTTATTGTCGCCGGAAGGTTCACGTCGACTTGAGCAAAGACGGCGCTCGTAGGATCGGGCACGTCAATATTCATTGACTGCCTTACATAGTCCGATCCCGGTTGAGACGATGGAAACGTCATCGTCGAGGTTGAGACCAGGGACCCTGCAGCGTTTGTGAAGCGCACTCGGACTTGGATATTGCCGCTTGCGCCGACATTCTTGGTATAGGCCGCCAGCAGGAATTGATCGCCAGGAGCCACTTTAACGAAGTTGGAGTTGCCGGCCGCGATAGCATTCGTTCCGGTGACGGCCAGGGAATACCTGCCCGTATAGGAGGTTCCTGCCGATACGTTGTTATCGACGATCGTCCCGTTGGCGCCAAGGTTCCAGGCGGCGCCAGCGGCTTCAAATGCAGGCTCGATAGCGAGGTTGGTGTAGTCCGTCAGGATCATCTCACGGGCGGTGATCGTGCTGGCGACCAGCTTGTCGCCGGTAATGGTGCCCGCTGCGATCTTTGCGCCGGTAATGGAGCCTGCCTGGATTTTGACCGCGGTGATCGCATTGGTTGCGATTTCTGTTGCAGTGACGGAGCCCGCCGCGATCTTGGCCGTGGTGACGGAGTTCGTAGCGAGCTTGTCAGCGATGATCGATCCATCGACGATCAGTTCCGCAGTCGACTTGCGACGAAGCACCAGCGCTGCGGCGCGAACGGCATTCGTGCTCGGCACGTTGTTATACACAACGAAGCGGCCACGACGCGCCCCGGCGACAGCGGGAATATTCACCGCAACGTCGGTCATCGCCGTGTTTGTCGTATTGCCGACCGTATAGGAATTGAGTAGCGTCAGCGCGCCGGCCGCATCGACAGAGAACGTCTGGAACACCAGCGTGACATTGCCGCCCGAAAGGTTCCAGATAGTGCCCTTGGCGAAGTGCTCAACCGTATCCTCGATCGGGATATACCCCGTCGTGACATAGGTTTGCGTTGCCGGCGTATTCGGGACCGCAAGGAAATTAAGCCCGGTCTGTCCGCTGGCCGATGCAACGAATGAGTAGCCCGTAGCCGTTCCGCTGTAGAACGCCGGGTCAACCATATCGTAGTCGGGATAAATGTTGCTGTAGTCCTGAAGGAACAGCTTGCTGGCGATGATCGACTGAGAGGCGATTTCTGTTGCGCTGACCGCTCCAGCCGCGATCTTGCCGGCAACGATGGAGCCAGCAACGATCTTGTCGGAAGTCACCGCATTGGTGGCGATCGAGTTCGCAACGACCGCGCCCGCCGCCAGCTTGGGCGTCGAGATCGCCCCATCGCTGATCTGGGTTGAAGTGATCTCACCAACAAGATCGCCGGCAGCCGTGGCGGCTGTGAAGCCTGCCGCGCCCGAAGGCGAACCGGCATGGCGATAGAGCTTGCCGTCCGTTGTCAGGAACACCATACGCCCGGCAAAATTGCCCGTCGCCGGAAGCGCGCCAAGTATCTCGACCGGGCGAATGCCCGATGCGAACTTCGAGATGGTAAGAGCGGCATCCTGTATCTTGGCGGCGGACACCGCGCCGGAAGCCAGGATCGCTTCGGTGACCGCACCGACCTGAAGCTTTGCCGTCGAAACGGCCTCAGCCGCCAGTTTCAGTTCGGTGACCGCCTCATTCTCAAGCTTTGCCGCATCGATCGCCGCGTCCGCGATCTTATTGCGGATGATGGCATTGTCGAAGATGTCGACAGAGTTGATTAGCAGTTCGAGCGTGGTGACCGCCAGCCAATCCGACCACAGGGTCTCGCGATCCGAACGCGGCAAATACCGGCCGCGAACCTGATACTCCGTCAACGGCAAAAGGTTCTGCGAGATGAGGATTGCGCCCGCTTCGGGGTTGTCCGTCCGGCCCCGATAGTCGACGGCTAGATTGCTTGCCTTACGAACCTCGAAAGCGACCGCTTCAACGTCGCGCTGATCACCGTCCCAAGCCAGGAGGATCGCCGGGCGTCGTTGCATGCCGGTGCTGTCAGTGATCGACGAAGCCGTGGCCGACCAGTCAATGATCGGTTGCGGAACGGGCCGGTTAGGTCCGACAGGCCCATCCACCGGCACTCGGTAATCGGTCCCATCATTCCAATCGAAGTCAGCCGGATCGACTTCGGTGAGGTCCACCATCACGTCGAGGTTGGCGCGGTCTATGACGCCGTCGACCCGGAATAGCTTGGTCACATAGCCATTGCGCTCTGAGGTCCAGGAAATGACATCGCCCGGCTCCAGCACCCAATATTCGGGTGGCAGCACAAAGGTATGGCGGCGCGCGCGCTGCGCTTCCTCGATCGCCGATTTCATCAGGCGCTGGACCTGATCTGCGTACGGCACGAAGTCGAAGGACACATCCGCCAGCAGTCGGCGATTGCCCGACAGCACTTCGAGGTCGGCACGGTAGATCGGCGGCGCGACCTTGACGTTCCAGCCTTCAGCCGGGTTCGGATGCTTGGCCGTGATACCGTTGATGGTGTCGGCAAGACCGAAGAACGGCGTGAAGCTCTGCTCGTCGGTCGAGATGATCACGCCGTCGTCGATGTTGGCGACCGGCGCACCAGGCGCACCAACGAATAGCTTGTAGACGCCGCCGGCTTCCGAAAGCCTGGCCTGACATGTCGTCAGCAGGCCTTGGAATGCGTCGCCGAGCTGCGCGCTGACTGCAACCTCACCGCCACTGCGATAGGTCGGAACTGTTGCCCCGCCGGATGTGATCGGAGCGCGGCACTTCTGGATCTGTCCGATCCAGTGTGCAGCCGGCAGTCGTGCCGCTGTTACGCCCTGCAGGCCATAGAACCACTGCCCGGCATAGGTGATGCCGCGCCCGAGATTGTACATTTGGACGGCCGGCAGATGGTCGCCGTCACCGCCCCAGGTCGAGGGATCGGACCAGCGGTGCGTGCCGGAGCCGCCCGCCGTGCTGTCCTTGGAGAGGTCATAGAGCTTCGCGCCGTTGACGGCGAACTTGAACGAGGGAAAGCCGGTGAACAGATCTTCCTTGACCTGCGACGTGATGATCGCATAGGCGACGCCATGTCCAACGCGCGTGCTCTCATATGGACGCTCGGCGCTGGAAACTTCATTGACCAGATACGGATCGGCGACGGTCTGCGTGCCGTCATAGAACTTGATCCAAAGATTGTTGTCACCGCCGTCCTTTTCATACTCGACGATGTTCCAACCAGCATTGGAGATTGGAGGCTGGGTGAAGTCGGGAAGCGTTACTTTCTCGCCATTGACCCAGAGCTCGACCAATCCACCGATCGGCAGATCGGAAAGCGCGATAACCTGCGTCAAGTAAGCGTTTGGTGTTTTGCCAGCTTTGCCCCAGGTGTTCGCATAGACGAGCGAACCTGCGGTCGCCGTGTAGCCGAGCGGGAAGGAGCGCGGAACGTCGCCACCCGACTGCAGCTTGCCCTGAACAGCAAAGGACGGTCCTTCCGGCTGACCGGCGATTGCCTGCGCGGCGAGGTTTATGCCGATGCCGACCGCCGCCTTGAGCAGCAGCGTGCCGAGTCCGCCGGATAGGAAGGTGGACGTGAGAAGGCCGCCGATGCTCGTAGCAATGGCGGTGATCGTGGAAAAGATCATGTCGCTATAGAGCTTTCAGGAAGTTGGTTTCGGCGACGCCATAGCCGCGGCGAAGGTAGAGTTTTGAGACGACGGGATCGGCGCCCATGCCGGCCATGCCGGCAAAGGCACATCCCTGATCGCGCGACCACTTCTCATAAGCATCGAGCATGCGCACGGCAGCCGAACCGCGATGCGTGGGATCGATCCACCACAGCGTTTCCTGGCTGATCCAGACCGGGCCGAACATGTGCTCAAAAGCGCGCGCCATAAGCACGCCCTGCGCTCGGCCTTCCGGTGCGTAGACCAGGCAGAGCGCGCGAGGATCTGCGCAGTGCTGCTTGAACATGGCCTCGGCATAGGCAGCGACAAACGGGAATGTGAAGCCCGTAGGCCCGGCCCGATCATCAAAACCAGCACCGGAGCGCGAATCCTTCAGCAACTGAACGACACGCAGCCGGTCGTATTCCTTCGCTAGCCGGATCATCGGGTGCCACCGGACGATGAGGGGGCAGCTTCGCCGGCATCACGCCCGCTCGGTTTCACGGCGCCGCCGCTCGGCTTCGATACCGTCGCGATTTTTCCGGAGCTCTTGCCCCAGAACTGTTCCCACTCCCCGACAACAGCCGTGTCCTGATAGAAATTGTCGGTCGCGCTGCGCAGCTTCTGGCTTTCGTGGCTGCGCGTGTCGGGATTGGAACGGGTGATTTCCTGCGTGTGCGACACGCCGGTCAGTTCAACGCCACCGTTCTCATTTTCCGAGGGGGTCTTGATCTCGATGTTGTCGCAGAAGCCGACGAAACGGCAGGCAGCAGCGGCAACCATCTGGCGCGACACTGTGCTGAACAGGCCGCGATAGACCTCGATGCGCGCCTGTTTACAATCGTAAAGCCGCACGGCCTGCTCGACCAGGTCGTCGATCTGCGACATACGGATAGTAATCGACTGCACCGTCAGATTGGCGACAAGCGGAATGTCGTCGATGCCAATCAGCGTGCCGGAGCCGTACCAGTCGCGCGTGACATCAAGACCGGTGTCGGGATTGACCACGGCCGCCGCGACGTTGCCGACATCGGACCAAAAGCCCACCGACTGCGGCGCGCCGGTCGAGCGGTCGCGCGCCACGATCCAGAGGAAGTCACGAGCCACCAAGGCACGCGCCTGTAGCGCCGCGAAGTTCGCAGCCGAAAGATTGCGCATGGATGATCCTGAAATGTGGGGGCGTTCAAATTGACGCTTGAAAGCAGCCTAAAAGGCTATTCTCACAGAGGCTTAATCGCCTATTCTGTAGTTTCGCGTCAGGCAGGAGAAGGCAACAGAATGCATTGCATGTTTCCCCAAGAGCAGGAGGCGTTGGAGATGTTGGCTGGCCTCCGGCCCAGGACATCCGAAGCCTGGGTCCATGTATGTCTGAAGAACCTTCACAAGGATGGCCTTTGCACCGAAGGCCCCAACTATCACCTGACCGACGAGGGGCGGATGCTGCTCCAGCAGATCACCTCGACTCAATCGCCTGAAAGCTGACGCTACCGCGTCCGGTCTGAAGATCAGCCGTTGACGATATCGACCCGGGAACGATCGTCATCAGGGTGTACGGTTTGACGATGTTGACGGCTTGGCCAACATCCGCAGCGGGCCAAAGATGCGGACGGATTTCAAACTGATTGGTTGGCGTTCCGGTTGCCGGCTCCTGCACGCGGTGGAGATCACGGCCGCCAACCCGGATCATGTCGCCGATGCTAAGACTGACACCGGCAAGTCCAGACACAGAAATAGCTTTGCGATTGGCATTGATCGTTGCGATTGAACCGACCGGCAGTGCTGACGAACCCGGATGCTTGATCGGCCGGCACCGAGACAGCGGCCATCCCCGGAATTGCTGAATGCCGTTTTCCATGACATCCAGGCGCGCCCGCCATTCGTCGAGTAGGTTCGGCGACAACGAGCGCGTGACATAGGAGGTCTTCCAGAGTGGCGAACCGAGATCCTTGGCCCGCGTGACGCCGTTGGCCTGCCGCGACTGCTCCTGTCGCCACAGCAATTCGAATTCTGTCGACCAGCCAGGGAAGATGTCGAGAAAATCGAGGGGATAGGTGATCGCCATCTGTTACCACCTACCGTTCGGTCTGCCCTTGACGATCATCTTGACCCGGGACTCGAATTCCATCTGCTGCTTGGCGACCACCTTCTGAAGCCGATCAACGGCAGCCGCATCTGCTCCGCGCGCGTCGATGACGGGTGCGAATGTCATGCTTGGACCGTTGTTCTGATTGGCCGGCGAATGAATGCGTGGCATGCTAGGAGCGCCTACAAGGCCGCCGTTGGCGTAGCCCTGCATCTTCCGCAGATTGTCGACACCTATTCGCTTCGTCGTCTCCGCATCGAAGACGTACTCGCCTTTGTGGACAATGCCGGCTGGCTGGTACTTACCTCCGGGGCCGGTGTAACCGCCTTTGTCGAAGCGTAGGCCGGCCCAAGGATCGGACCCGCCAGAAGCAAATCCGCCTCCGCCGCCTCCACCAATACCGAATACCTGACCTATCAGACCGAATCCATTTCCATTGCCGCGACCGAACAAGTCGTTCATGGCTAGTTCTAGGAGTTGATCGCCGATCTTCTTCAGGACATTGGCAAACGCATCGCCCGCTGACGCACCACTAATCAGGTCATCAATGAACCCGCGCGTCGCATCGCGGCCGACGTTCATCCATTCCTGTAGATCCTGCTGGGCTTCTTCCGCCTTCCGCAAAGCTTCCGCCTGGCGAGCATAGGCGTCGGAGACCTCGTTGATCTTGGCAATCTGCTCGTCGGTAAGTTTGGCATTTTGCCAATCTTGGTCGCCCTTCTTGCGGGCTTCCTCGCGAACTTGCTTTAGAGCTTGCTGCTCGAGGTCAAAGGCAGTCTTCCGTTTGGTCTGAGCCTCAAAGGAAGCGCCAACCATCGCAGTTTCCTGCGCGAGTGCCGCCGTGCGTTGCCTGATAGCCTCGATGTCCTCAAAGAAGCGATCATCCGCAGTTTTAGCTGGAGCGTTGGTACGGCTCTTCTTGTTGGCGCGAGCAACTGCCTTATCATACTCGGCGCCCAAATCCTCGCGGTTTGGTGCTGGTGTGGGCGTTATATCCGTGCCGCGATACAGCGCGCTCTGAATTGACCTTTCCGTGGCAATCTGGATTCGATTGACGTGCCGTCCGTTAGGCGACCCGCCCGCACTAGCCGCATACGCGTCAGCAACAGCCTGAGACGCGCCGCGTGCTTCGGAAATAATGCCATGCAGTGCGCTTATGATACCGGCAAAGCTTGGATTGGCTCGTTCAAGGTCTGCAATCGCGGCGTTGATTTCGTCAATGCTCAACTTGCCGTCTTTTGCCTTATCGAAAATATCCTGCAGCGCGTCCTGTAGTGGCTTGGACGAAACGTTGGCCATAGCGCGATCGAATTTATCAATCTCATTGCCAACCTCATCTGCTTTTTGTGCAAGTCCTGGCAGCGTTGCCGCCGTGATGGCCGCTTGAAGCGCCAAATCTCTAAGGGAGTCTCTCGCAGAAGACAGCTTCGGATTAATCTCAGCTATTGCGTCAATCTGAGAGATGAACGCCTTTACGTCGCTGTTTTTAGCAAGGTCACTTAGTGCTTGTTCAAACGGCTCGAACTGAGACTGGATTACCCTTTGGAGCGGCCCCTGCCCTCCACCGCCGCCGCCAACCGTCCGGTAAACCTCGTCAAAGATTCCTTTGATCTGCGTTGCCAAAAGATCCCTGGCATCCTGAACATCCTTCTCGTTCAGGGCGTTTACGGAGTTGACGGATAGGGCGGCGTAATTGCGTTTCTTGGCAGAAGCTTCGTCCCATGCGTCGCCGAGAAGCTTAATGTTGCCGTCATGAGACTTAACGATGTCGTCAAGACTCTTGATGTCGCTGCCGCCCGCGATGGCATAAGCGGCAATAGCCACGGCAGCCGCGGCGGCTGCAGCTGTCGCCAGCGGGAAGCGCGTCACTAGACCAAGAACACCATCGCCGACTGCCTTAAGGGAGCCACGCAGCCCCCGAGGGCCGTTCTCCAGCGCGTCATAAATCTGGCCGGCCTGCGAAGCGAAAATCTGCATTGGCGGCGCGCCAAGTGCGAACATCGTGATGACGTCGTTTCCCTGCCGCGACAGATTGAGCATCTGGTTTGCTGTAAGCTTTGAAGTCGCGCCGAACTTGCCCATCTCGACAGAACTATGTGCTAGCGCGCCCTGCCACTCCTTGACCTTGGAAGCGACAGGGATGCCAACCAAGTCGTTGATGCGCTTCTGTACTGGCGACATCGATTGATCGATGCTCTTGCCGAACGCATCAAAAGACTTCGTATATCCACTCGTGGATGCCGTAATGTCCTGGCCCAGTTGACGAAGTTGGCGTTTGATAGTCGTTAGATCAGTACTGACACTAATCAGCAGGTCGTCATCTTTACCGGTCATCGGGATCCCGCTATAACCGCACCATAAAGGGGCTTGATGTTATGAAATATTTGGTTGGTGCAGCCTGCGTTGCTGTGATTGCAGCAAGCGGTGTCTATTTATCCGGTCAATACAATATGCATGGGGAACAGCGGAACGCGGCTAGAGCATCCGCAGCCGCGGACGCATACTTGTCATGCCGACGGGCCGTCGCTGACGACACCCGCTATTCTGGAACCGATCCCGACACTGTAGGCGATGCAACGCGTGAGGCGGATCTATGCGCTATGCGATACCCTGAATTGGCGGAACTAGGTTCGCCCCTTCAATCAGTTCAGCGAAAGACACGGATCGCAAAAATGCAGTCCGCGTCCGCTAACTAACCGTACTGCCGGACTAGCGCGTCCAAGTCATCGTCACTCGGCCCTTGCGGCTTCTCTTCAACGCCATTGGCGCGATTTAAGCCGTCTCTAGCGGACAGAAATTCTGTAAGCGTTGATTCCCAAAATACAACTGGATGCCAATGGAGGAAGCCAAAGGCGTCCTCCATCCACGCCCGCCAAGGAAACGGATCTTCGTCCGCTTCTTTTTGGTTTCCTTGGCGGCCTAGGCTTTTTTTGGTGTTTTTCGAAGGTGATGCGCCAGCGCTTCGTTGATTGCCGCCGCACAAGCGGCAACATCGCTGAGCTCAAGTTTGTCCACCGCCGCTTCGGCGTCACCACGAATTGTCAGTCGAGGAATGGCCGCAAGAAGAGTCGCAGCCTCGACGCCGGACAAACGTTCGAACAATTCGCCGAACGTCTTGCATCCGAGTTCAGTCGAGAGCGACGCTAGCCCCCTCATAGTCGCAGCAATCACGAGGTCAATGTCGCCAATCTTAAGTGCGACTTCTCCTCGTGCGCCATTAACCTCATGTGCCATGATTATACCTCAGCTGCGAAAGTAAGGACGCCGGCCGCAACGAAGGTGGCGTCAAAGCCCATCGTGCCTTCCTGTTCACCGTTGAAGGTAAAGTCGGTCACGTACCAAGCGCCGGTAAACGTGCCCAAGCCGGGGACGATGACCTTCGCATTGAAGACCGTCGCATCGGTGACGTGCTGAATGAATGCGGTCGAGCTCGCGCCCGCCACATACTTGCCAGATCCTGAGAAGGTGCGGTTCTTGATGCCTGGAGTACCAGTTTTCTGCGGCGTATTAGCGGGAGTCACGCAGTCCGGAATCGTGGTGTCGACGTCGTTGGCCGACATGTTGAAGCTTCGCGTCTGAATGCCGCAAAGGTTCGAGAACACTTCCGGCTCGGCGCCGTCGCCGATCTGGATGAGCAAAAGACGGCCTGTCTGCTGGCCGGGAGTGATCGCCATGCGACCTTCCTTTCAAAGAAATGGCCGCACGATGGCGGCCGATATGTTGGGGGATTTTGGCTTTGATCTACGATTCAATGATCGCAGAGAACTCAACGATGCCGTGGCCGGTGGTTCCGTCGGGATCGTAAAACACCCGCTCGCCGCGGTGCTCGAGCGTGACTAGCCGCTTAGTTGGCAAGGCGAGAGGATAGTTGTGCAGCGCGTTCACTACTTCGAATCCTATCGCCCTAGCGTCCTGCAGTGCACCACCTCCGTTCGCAAGTGGGTGACTGTCGTCAGTCCAGACGTGGATGTTCATTGTTACGGATAGGCCGGAAATGCACGATGCGTCATCACGTGTGGAATAAGCATCATCTAGAACAACGTATGGGGCAACCATGGTCGCCGACGGTCTGTAAAAGACTTTGTTGGCGCCCATCAACGCTGTCAAAGGCGCGTAAGTTCGCAGCCTTGCCGTGGCCACGCCTATCAACTCGTGTGTCGGTGCGGCCATCTATTTACCCAACGAGGTTTTGACGGCCTTGCTGATGGCCCGGCTGATTTTGGCTCTGGCGTTCTTGCGGTAGGACTTCCACGTCGGGAAAACATGCGGTTGCCGTATCGTCCCCGGATGAGCAGTTCCCGGAAACAGGCCGCCATTTATATGCGGAGCAGTTCCGAACTCCAAAAAACGCCAGATGTAGTCAGCGTAAACGGCCGTCGCGTCGGGATCTTTCGATTGCTGGCCGCCTACCGGCGTGATGCCTGGATTGTCAGCCTGCCGGGCACCCTTAATGCTGGCCTTGTAATCACCGGAAACACCAACTGGGGCGACCGCGGCAATTCGTTTCGCCGCTTCCTGCGCAACCTCAAGCTTGGCCTCTGCCGCCGCCTCGGTGACACCTGGCGTGATGCGCTCAAGCTTTCGCATAAGGGCTTCGCGGCCAAGGACTTTTGTTTTGAAAGCCATTACGAGCTCTCACCCTCAACAACCAGCATCTCAAGATAAGCATTCCGCTCATCCGGATTCACGATCGTCTTAATGTTGTAGGTCTTGCCGGTTCGTGCGTTCACAGCCCGCCAGGCAGGAGTGATTTCTCGCGTGCGGGTAGAACTGCGAATGGTCAGGAGAAACGGCTGTACGCCCGTTAGGCGGGCCGCAATTACGGGCTCGGTGCCAAGCCGTGGAGCCAGGCGAGCCGGCTCGGTGAACTGATCCGCGAACGGCCCGGTAACATCGTTCCCATACCCATCCGGCACAACGCCGCGAACCTGAAATGTAATGCGCTCCGACAGTGAGCCGGTGCCGCTACGTTTTCTCATCGGCAGCCTCCGGCTTCTCGCCTTTACGTGGTGTCTTCAACCGCACGGCCTTGCCCGCAGCAACGGCGGCTTCCGCCGCCGCGCGCGTGACATTCAGCGTCATGCCGGACTTGTAGGCGATCGTGCTTCCAGGCAGGCGGAAGTCGTAGTCGGCAAGAAACCTAACCCACACCGGCTTACGCCGCGATCACAGCCGCAGTGGCGTTGGAAGTAGCGGTGACAACGCCGGCCGAGTTGGTCGCGGTTACAACGCAGGTAATGACCTTGCCAAGTTCACCAGCGGCAAGAACGCGTGTGGTTCCTGTGACGCCCGCAATGGCTACGCCGTCGGCGTACCACTGGCGAGTATAAGTAACAGTTGGGACGCCCGTCCAAGTTCCGTTGGTCGTAGTCAGCGTCTGGCCGACCTGAGCCGTACCGGTGATTGCAGGCGCAACGGTGTTAACCGGAAGTGCCCAAATCGGAGAAATCTTCAGCGTGCCGCCGTCATTCCAAGCCTGTCCGGAGCCGGCTGGCGCAGAGGTGGGTAGTCCGGTGAAATTAACGGTGCCGCCAAATACTGAAGTGTCGCCACCGTCAGTGTTGTAGTTTTTAGGGGAGTAATTCTCGGCCATCAGGCCCTCCATAAAGTCCGCGAGCGTCAGACGCGCATCAAGCGGAATGGGTCAATGAGCCGCTTGGCGGCCGGATTTTCGGAAAAGCTGTCGACGCTGATCTCGCGATGCTCGTAGAGTTCGCCAACCATCAAAAGCGCAGCCGCTTCGAACTGGAATGTCGCCTCGGCGGGGACCGTCTCTCGATTGCAGTGTTTCAATGTCCACGCGGTAGCGGCGCCCAGGTAAGCCGTGATCAGTTCGTCATCGTCATCGTGAAAGATGTTGAGGTGCTTTTTGGCTATCGCCAAATCAACAGCCATTGACGCCTCCAAATAGGTGGGGCGCCCTCTCGAGCGCCCCTTGAAGCCTTACGCTTCGATCTTGTGGTAGCGGAACACAGTCGGGTCAACGACACCGCCACCAACGCGCTTCGTGGTGTAGAACTGCACGAACGGCTTGTTAGTGAACGGATCGCGCAGAACGCGAACACCGAGGCGATCGAGAACCAGATAGCCGCTGAAGTCACCGAAGATGATCGGGATATTGCCGGCTGCGACGTCCTGCATCGCGGCGAGTTCGGTGACCGGGAAGCCGAGAACGTTCGCCGGCTGACCAGCTTGAAGGCCTGGCTGCCAGATGAAGTTGCCGTTGCCGTCCTTGATCTTGCGGATAGCGCCCTGCGTCTTACGGTTCATCGTGAACCGGGCATTCGGGGTGCGCTCGCTAGGCAGGTCATAGACCAGATCCACGAGGCCCTCGAGCTTCAGGGCAGCAGCTGCACCAGACTTGACGGTTGGGATGGCGCCAAACGGGTGGTCGCCAGCAGACTGGTAGTCAAGCAGGCCGCGAGGCTTGTTGGTTCCGTCGCCGGACACGAAGGCAACGCCTTCCTGATAAGCGAACTCGGTCTGCACTTCGTTCGAAAGCCATGTCTCGATGTTGATGAGCGAGTCGTCAAGAATGCGCTGGGTTGCAGCAGGATTGGCGTAAATCTCACCGAGCGTGAAAGTCTCGCTGGCAAGCTCCGGATGGCCAGTCTTGGGACGTGCCGCCGTCTCGCCGACCCAACCGGAAGCCGTATCGCGATCGTTGTAGACCTTGGTGAACGCGTTGGAGCTGACCTGCTGAACCGTCGCGATACCGCGCATAGCGGAGACGATCTTGAGAGCGTCGACAACAGTGCGATCCCACTCCACCGGAGCAAAATAGCCGCCCTCGGCTGGCGTGCCGATATTCAGGTCGGCCTTCGGCGCGCTCTTGATCGCAGCGCGAAGCTCACGCTCATCGCCTTCGCGAAAGAACTTGTCGAACGCCGCGTTGTAAGCGGCATTGACCGGCTTGTCGGCCTCGGTCTGTGCGCCCGAAGTCTGAAGTGCGGCAAGCTTTGCAGCCTGCTCATCGAGAGCCGCCTGCAGGTCGGAAACCGCGGTGTTGATGCGTTCGACCTTGTCGGTGCGAACTACGTCTTCGGTGCCCTTCTTGACGTCGGCGAGCGCGGCGTTGTGTTCGGCCTTGAATGCCTCAAAGGCGCGGCCCTGCTCTTCGATAAGGGACTTGATTTCAGTGGCGTCCATATGGACTACCTCCTAAGTATAGAAAGATTGCTGGTGAGGGCCGTGCTAATCGCGGCCAGGTTCTTATGGTCGTCTTCGCCAGCGTCGCGCGTGGCAGGGTCGGCATCGCGCTCGCCCTTTACTTCCTTAAGCATGGCATTCCGCTCTTTGCGGGGTACGCCCTGCTTGGCCAGAGCGGCATCGATTCGCCGCATGGCCTGAATATCAGCAGGCAGAGCCGCCTTGGCTTTACTGTCTGTGGCTTTATCGAACTTGCCGTCCGCGAAGCCTTTGTCGATCGCCTCCGCGGCAGTCATGAACGTGCCGTCGGAGTTTTTGTTTGTGCCGTCCAGAAGCGCGAAAATCTCGTCTTCGCCTAGTCCGGTACGGGTGGCATAGATATCAGCCTGCAACTGGTCGAACTTCTGAAACAGAGATGCTGCTTCAGTGAACTCGTGATGGTTGCCAATGGCCAACCCCCACGCGCGATGAATCATGATCATCGTGCCGGTGCCCATAAGCACTTCGTCACCGGCCATCGCGATAGCGCTTGCCGCGCTAGCTGCAATACCCATTACGCGAACCGTAACTTTGGCCGGGTGTTCAGCGAGGAGGTTATAAATCGCCACCCCCTCAAACATGTCGCCACCAAACGAGTTGATGTTGACGGTTACGGGGTTCGCGCCGATTGACCTCAACGCAGCGGCCATTCTCTGGGCGGTAAAGCCGTTGCCATCCCAATCGCGGCCGATTGAGCCGTAGACGGAAATCGTGTTCTCATCATCTGACTCAGCCGCTAGCGGTGCGTATGCCGCGAGAACGGCACTAGGCACGTCCCATTTGTAGGCGCTGGGCCGCTCAATATCGCCAACAGGCGATCTGGTTAGGCTCATAAGTTCTTTTCCTGTGCCTTCGCGCCGTTTGCGGGCTGCGTCATAGGGTTTTTTAGGCTGTTAGCGTCGTCATCGCTGCGCTGGCTAAGGCCGACATAGTCGCGAGCCTCGTTTTGCGAAATCCACGGCCTTGAGCCACCCGCACCAAGTGCCTTTGCGAGATATTCCGCCTGGTCCTTGATGGACCCACGCAGCAATTCGCGTTCGTCGAAGTCGGCTTTATGGGTTTTCCGCTCTTCACGCGTCAGAAGCGACCGTGCCACTGCCTGTTCCCAAGCCACGAACCATGGTGCCAAGGCGTATCGCACGAAGAACAAACCGAGCGTCTCGATGCCCGAACCCCAAGAGGTGTCGTCCATCATTAAAAGCGGACGCGGCACACCAAAAGCTCGCGCAATCTCCTCGATCTGATGGTTTCTCGTCTCGATCTGCTGCGAATCGCGGGCAGACGGGGAAAATGGCTCGGCTTTCATCCCCTCTTCGAGGATCAGCCATTTGTGAGCATTCTCGGCGCCCGAGAACTTGTCTTTCAGGCTGGTGTCAAGGTTTTCGAACTCCTCATCGCCTAGCTTTCCGGGGTGAGTAAGCGCCCCTCCCACCATCGTGCCGTTCTTGAACAGGCGTGCTGCAGATTTCTCTGTCTGCATGGCGAGTCCGATGGCCTCTTTCGCCAGTCGGGTGCGCGAAAGGCCAACAATCCCATCGGTTGAGAAATCACGGAGATGGAAGACCTCAGACTGAGGCAATTCGATCTGTCGCCCGTCTTTTCGAGTGACTTGGTAGACGACCGAAAGGTCGTCTTTCTGCTCGACGCACACCCGCGACGGATGGAGCGGGTGGAGCGCAACCACCCTTCGACCAGATCGAACGATTTGAGCGTAAGCATTGCCCTCATTGAGGGCATTAGCCTGCATCAGGCGTCGAAACTCGTAAGCAGTCTGCCAGCCATTAGGTATCGAATGCAGGACGTCGAAAAGACTATGCTCTTCGTCTGCCTCGAGCGCACCGTTCGCGCCCTTGCGCATCAGGTACATTGGCAACATGCCAATACTGCCTGAAATCAGATCAACACACCGAAAGACGGCGGTATTAAACAGCGCCTTTGATGGTGTGATGAACGTTCCGCTTTCCGTCTCCGCGCCGCCGTAGAGGAACGGCGCCAGGTTTGGGTCATCCAACCCCGTAAATGTCTGCCAGTCGGCACGCGGCGAGCGCGCAGGCGCTCCCTCCGGCTTGGACCGGAACAGGTCTAGAATACCCATATTTTTCCTTGTTCCGGTTAGCCCGCCATGCGGATACCACGCGTCTTGTAGACGGAGGTTTCGTCCGGCAGTGCGCGCAGCCAAAGCCCGATGCACATAATCAGGGCAATGGCACCGTCTATCTTGTTCTCAGGACGCTCTTTTCGCGGATAGACGTTTTCCTTCACGTCGTAGTGACCGACAACGTTGCCGATCATCCAAGACAGCGGATCACGTGGACCGTACCTATGTGCAATCTTTCCAGATCGCATGAGTGCATCTAGCTCTTTGGTCGGCTCCGAGAAGTTCTGCACCGTCTGGCGATATTCAACGGCGTTCGCGCCTTGCTCAACAAGATGGTTTGCCATCTGCTGCGCCTGCCAAGGGTCGTATGCGATCTCTATGACCTGAAACCGACTAGACATCTCCATGATGTCCGCCTCAATTTGGTCGATGTCGATAACGTCGCCAGGCGTGGTAGTTAAGAGCTTCTGGCTTTCCCATCCAGAGTACGAATCATTCCGAGTCTCTGCGATTGCCTGCTCAGGAACATAAAACTTCGCGAACGGAATAAGCTCGCCATCGCGCTCAAAAATAGCGACCAAGGCTGCAATGTCGGTCTTAGACGCAAGGTCGATTGCGATCCGACAGGGCATTCCCTCGAAATCGTCAATATCAAGGCTTTCGTCCAGGCACCTATCCCAAGCCCGCATATCGTACAGAGCTTGATCACTCTGCACCCAAACATTCAGGTGCTTGGTTAGGAAGTTGGCCTGTGAAGCCGGAGAACCCATCGCCTTACGGCAAAGAGCCTCAATCTGTTCGGCCTCGACTGATACACCGTAATTGGGATTTGCCTTCCGCCACGTCGCTTCGATTGTCCAATCATCATCACGATCGATAGTGTAGATGATGCCGAAATAGGTCTCGTCTTCCGCAGTTCCCTTTAGAATATTGACGACATACGAACGATGTTCGTAGCAGATTCCTGTCTTATCGGATCCTGCCGTGGTAATGGCCCAGACCATCGACTGGTTGCGCTTGCCCGCACCCGTCTCGATGGCGTCGTAGACGCTGCGATCGCGGTGCGCATGCAACTCGTCAATCAGCGCAAAGTGCACGTTCTTGCCGTCCAGCGAGTCCGCGTCGGCGGAAAGCGCCTCGAAATAGCTGTTGGTGTTTTGCTGGATTATGCGGTGAGCCTCGACCTCAATGCCGAGAGACTCTCGCAATTTCTTGGCGCGGCGTAGCATGGCCTGCGCGGCCGCAAAGGCAACCTTGGCCTGATCTCGCGTTCGGGCCGCGCTGTACACCTCCGCGCCGCCTTCGCGTTCGGCAAATCCGCAGTATAGCGCCGGGCCATCCGAAAGCGTCGTCTTGCCGTTGCCGCGAGGAACCTCGGTATATGCGCGCCGGAAACGACGTTTGCCATTATCCTTCCGTAGCCACCCAAATGTGACCGTCAGAATGAAGGACTGCCAAGACTCGAGGCGTATTGCCTCACCAGCACTTGGCCCTTTGATGTGCGGCAAGAAGCATGTGAACTTGCAAACGCGCTCGGCGGCATCCGGGTCGAAGTAATAAATCCAGCCAGCCTGCGCGCGATCGAGGTCATTAAGCTGCCTCTGGCAAGCCTGGATAACAAATTCGCATGCCGCCAACTTCCCACAGACGATATCCTTAGCGTACTGAAGGCCATCCGCCACATGCGGGTATCGATCTTTGTCGAAAATCATTTGAATTCCGCAAACGGGTCGTCTTCAGGCTCTTTTCCGCCCGGTGCACCGACCTTGCTTCGGTCGGTCGGGCTGAACCCAAGCTTGGAAAGCGCCGTGATGAGCTTGGAGATGCCTCCACCATCGAGAATGCCACTGCGAAAATCAGCAAAAAGCCGACATGCAATCTCAAGCAAAAGACGATCCGCTCCAGTCAGCCATGTGCCATGCGTGGCCAATTCGTTCCAAAGAGTCGACGCCTCTTGAGGCATGCAATTTGGCGGCGCACCCACCGGAGCATCCACCTTCGGCTCGTTTGCGCGGGCCTTGCCACGCGCCGGATCTTTCTTAAAGGCGCCCTTAAGTTCGAGGGTCGCCGTAGGCTTCCTCGGACGGGCCATAGGTCACTTCCTGATTTCGAATTTTGCGGATGCGAAAATTTGCTTACCCCGCCGGTCCTGTGTCCGTTCGCCCCAGACTTATTGCCCGGGGGTGGGGGTCTGCCTTTCCTCGCGCTGCTTGGTGCTGTTGTGGTGGTGGTAACAAAGGCTTTGGAATGGGCCAGACCAGAACAACTCTGGGTCGCCTCGGTGCGGCGTTACGTGGTCACATACGTTCGCTATCGTGATCACCTCGCCATGCCTGCATATCTCGCACAGGGGCTCGTCCGATAGCTGGGCATGCCGTATCGCATTCCACTTGGCAGTCTTGTACCAGGCACGCCAAGGCACATTCGCCCTGACCCTGTCGGCATCGGCCTTGCGCTGTAGCGTGGTGCGCTGATGTGATGGGCTGAATGAAGGGGGACGTTTCGGCATGGCCTCACAGAAAGCCCGCCAGCATACCGCCTTATCATCGCGGCGCTGGCGGAGGGCTTACGGTAAACCGTAAGCGGGGATTGGTCAGGGTGCGGAGTTCCGCCCTCCGGCATCCGGCTTCCAAGGCCGGGACTCTTCTCACGAGTTTCACCCTGCTAGAGGCAGGGTCGCGGTCGATCTTCCATCGCGGTACTCCTCGGATAAAAATGCCCAGCGTGCCGACTATTGAGAGGGCAGAGGCTGGGCGAGACGCGGATGTCTGCGCTTGGCAGAGCAGAGCCGCTGACAGGGAATTGGTGCCCTAGCGAGGAATCGAACCCCGGACATCAATTGCAAAACATGAATAAAGGGAGCGGCTCAATCGTCTTTACGATTGGCGCGGCAAATGTGCCCTCACTCCATTGCCGATGCGTTCTGCGTCGATGGCAGTTGGCGCAACGAACATCACATTTACCTATTTCCGCGATAACTCGTTGAAGGGACATTCCAAGCGTATTGGCTTCACCAATAGAGAAATCCTTTTCGCTAACGTCCCTATGGTCAAACTCCAAGACGACAGGATCTGGTTCGCCACAATCAACGCACGGATGACGGCCAAGATGCTCTGCGACGTATGACCGTACCCGGTCACGCTCTCTTGCAGAGTGCTTCTTGGCTCTAGCCTTGTAGATGTGCTTGTTAGCCTCGTAATGTCGTCTTGCGGCAGCCTTCTGGTCAAGTGGATTTGCGTAGGCCATAAATTCCTTGCTACCTGACTTCTCTACCGGCGCAGAATAACGAAGACCGGGCGACATAAGCCGCATCGTGACGCTACGAACGTGTGCAAAGCAGTGACGCCGGCCATGACAACGTATGCCCATATGGGCAACCCTATAGCGGCAGCCTCAACCCACTTTCGCAGGGAGGCCGCCGCAGAAAGCCCAATGCAGCCGGAGGAGACAGCGCAGTGGGCGATGAAAGAGGGTGTGGGCGCTTGTCGGTCAGCGCCATATCTGATTACCTGCAAATGGGCTTTAG
>NZ_JAAKZG010000022.1 GCF_011045115.1 Mesorhizobium zhangyense | reverse complement strand
GTCTCGCTTCACCGATTGGCCAGTCCCGACCAAACTCGGCCGAAAGGCAAACGCGGAGTCGCAGCGATCTGGCGCTTTGCCGCCCTAAAATCGCACCACCATTCCGAGAATCGGACCCTGCTGGACGACATCGAAGACGAACCCGTCGTCGTTGCTGTAATCCACACCCAGGGCGCGGTAGCCCGCGACTGCCGAAATCTTGTCGTTGAACCGGTAGCCGACCGCCCCGGCAACGTCCCAGTCGATATCGGCTCCACCGGCACCAACAAGGCCCCACCCAGTCAAATAGATTTCGGGTGTGATCGCGTAATTTCCTCGAAGTCCCGCCACAGCATCCGCCCAGGACGCACCGTCACTTCGCGAGATGCCGTTGAGAATGCCGCCGCTGAAGGAGATGTCGGTGTCGACCGACCACACCCTGGCTCCGCCGACGACCTCAAGCCGTCCGGAAATGTCTTCTAGGAGCGCGTAGCCGGCCCCGATCAACCCGGCAAATGTTTCCGTGGATACCTCGACGCTTGAAGCAAGAATGCCTCTCGGCGTTCCGGTGGAGCCAGAGATCTTGGTGTACATGATGTCGCCGAAAATGCTGAAGCGATCGTAGCGTGCCTCGCCGATCGCCATGGCCCCAAAGTCCAGGTGGTCGAAGATGTTGCCGAAGCTCGCATCGACCTCGACCGGCGGCAGCCCGAACTGCCCGACATCCCCGGATATGCCCGCTGCCCAGAAATATGGGGCGACCGAGAACGTCCGGCCCTGCTCGGTCACGACCTGCCGGATTTCCGGTGTTACCGGCGAATACACGTCGGCAGCTTTGGCGCCACCGGCAAGCAGGAGGCCGCCAACGCATGCGAAAGTAGAAGCCGTTCCCAATTTCATAATTCCCTCCAGAAATTGCAGCATTGTTTTCCCTTGGTCCGCACGCTAACGGTCACATATCTTCGTCGAGGTGGTTTTCGCGGAACCGCAATCAACGCTGCCCGGCCTGCCCCTTGCCGGCCCGCCAGGCACAGTTGCGCCCAGCACTCCCACGTGGTTGGCAAAGTTGTCCCGTGTGTTCTGGTCGACCGCCGCGACGGGGGCGGCAATCGCCAGCCCGGCCGCGGTGCCGGCTGCATGCGCCACGCCTGCCGTGGCCGTCACGATATGGTCGCCCAGGCCCAGCCGGTTATCCGTCAACGCCTGACCGTCCGACAGACGCGTTCCAATAAGCTGAACAATCTCCGGGGACTCAGCAAACTTGCCGTGGTGGAGACTATCTCCAGTCTTGATCTTCGTAAGATCGATGACGGAGATGTCGTTGGCCGCGAGCTCGGTCTTGTATGGCTCCTGCTCCGGATCGATCGAACCCAGCCGGGCCACATCGCCCCAGACCCGCCGCGATACCGCTAACGCCCGATCGTCACGCGAGACGAAGAGTGTAAATTGTGGGCGCGGGGTTCCCATGTCGGCGATCTGCGACCGGAAAACGTCTACATCGACGTCGGGCGCGGCCAGCATGACGTTCTTGAATTTGGGCGGGAGACGGCCATTGCGGATCGCCATCTGCCGAAGAGACTCTAGCGCCAGCCAGTTTCCCATCGAGTGGGCCAGGACGGAAACTTCTTTGACGCCGGGATCGCGCGCCAGATACTGAAACAGGTTCTCCAATGCGTTGCGCGTGTAGTTGGTGCTTTCGCGGTCGTAGCCGTAGGCAAGCAAACTGCCCCGCGAGGGCCAGGTGACCAGCACGGGAATGCTGCGCGTCCCGGAATCGTGAACGATCTGGGCGAAACGGTAGACCGAATCCTCGAACCGGTTATTGAAACCGTGGATGAAAACAAGGACGCTGCGATCCGAACTCTGTGAAACGGACGTCTTGAGCCAATTTTCGGCCCTATCCCGAGAGACTTCCTCAGCCCGCAGGGTTGCGAAATCGGTTGTAGGATTCGAGGGCAGTTTCTTTGGCCAAGCGACCTCGCCGACTTTGCGGACATCGTCTGGAGGAATCGACACGGTGATCTCCGCGAAGGACGGTGTCATTCCGCGTTCCCCGGCGAACATCTCGCCGGGTTTCGAAGCCCGGCCGCGAGTTGTGGCGACCAGCATCTCGACCCTGCTGGTGGACGGCGAGGTGTCGGCTACTGGCGACAGGACACCGGTCGGGCGGCTGGCGCAGCCCTCCAGAAGAGCGAGCAGGACAACAGTCGCCAAAATTCTTTCGGCGCGTCCAGCAAGGGAAGCCAAACCAACGTGCTCGAGAGAGTTTCGGGAGCGGCTGCTAGTCCACATAGACGACGACGTATCTTGACCCGGAGGATTGATAGTAGGTCCCGCCGCATCGCCAAACCAATGTGCTGTAGACGGTTACCCGTGCGCAGCCCGCAGGGAGCGCGCTTATGTAGATTGCTGACCGACGAACAGTCCGCCGGGTTGTGCGGCGGGCCACGCCAGCGACGCTGCCCGGAGTGGCAGGCCGCCCTATTCTTGCATTGGCTTCCGATAGCAATGAATGGTTCGTCACGACCGCCGCCGGATCGACCTGAAGGAAAGTCAATAGCGACAGGGCAAGGACCATGCCTTTGCGAAGCGTAAGACTCATCACCGTCACTCCTTGGTCAGGTCGATTTCGCCGATCTCGTCGACGGAAAACGTCTCGAGCTTTTTGGCATCCTTTGAAGGTTTGAAGACGAAGCCGGAGTCATCGATCGACGGCGCGGTGTTCCAGTTTCTGAACTCGATGGAATATTCGGGAGAGGCTGTAACCCACTTGCTGGTGATGACATATTTGAGCGGCAAAGGTTTTTCGCCGTCGGTCACCCAAAGCTGCCAGTCGACTTCCTTGCCTCGGAAAGCGAGATGGTGGACCTGAACGTCGTCGAGAAACGCCATGCCGACATGCATGCCGCTGGCTGTATCCGTTTCAGCGTGCTGCAAGGGCTTCTCGGACAGAAGGTCGGCTCCGGGTGCATCGAAACCAACATCGTTGCGAAGGGCATCGACAGCTTGGTCGATGGTGGCGGCGGGCAGTTGGAAGAACGCATTCGCTTTTTTGCCGTAGAGGGTAAGCGCGCTGCCATCAAGGATCAGTTCCAGATCGGCGATCGCGCCTTTGCGCGAGGCGTGGAGCTTGTTCGGCCTTTGCACCTTTATTTCACCCGAGCTTGCGAACTGAAGCTTCTGCCCGTCGTAGGACACGACCTCCGTCTCCAAGTCGTAGTCGACTGAGAAGCGTTCGAGCGAACCAAGATACTCCGACATCGCGCCAAGAACCTTGGCGGCGTCTGCCTCGACTTCAGCCTGTGCGAAGGCCTTTTGGACTGATAAGGAAGCCAGAAACAGAGCGATTAAAATTCCAGCTTTACCGATATGACATCTCATTACTGCCTCCAGATGACTTCTGTTTCAAAGGTTGGCGCATTTGGCTTCGATGCAGGCTAGCCGCATCAAGATCTCTTTCTTCAACAAAGCCGGCCCATCCTCTTCGAGCGACCGTCGGAGCGATCTACTCCACCAGTCCAAGATGAACTGCACCCGCCGGTTGCCGCCGACGGTTCATCTCCCAGCGAACGCGAATGATGGCGTCCGTTCCGCTTGATCGGTCTTTGCCAAGGCCGCCCGCACGTTCGCAATTTCTTCCGGGTCTCCGTAGAAACGCAGCAGCCCGGTTATTTCGGCGGTCCCAGAATCCAGCTTCCGGTCCACCAGTTCCCGAATGACCTTCTCTTCAGTTACGATCACAAGATCGCCATCCCGGGGTCCCCCGGCATGGCTTTGCACGGTCAGACCATCAGGGCCGACCTCAAGGCGCGTCCACATGACCTGTGGTATCAAGACGACCGAGATGGCCATGCCGGTTTCTGCCGGGAGCGAGTCAGCAAGGTTGACACCGAGCTTCTTCACCACCGAGGCGGCACGATAGAAGGCGAATGATCCCGCCCCATCGGCGCGACCCCGCCGGGGTATCAGGAAGCCTGCATCCTCGGCCCGCCAGACTGCCGCGAGCACATGGACCGCATCGGGATATTTCAAATTGAGCGTACCCAATGCGATAGCCTGCGGATTTTCGAAGCCGCATGCGTGAGTCACGGCTGATTGCACCACTCCAGCGACGACAAAATACGCAGCGAAAATCAAGGAACGCATCTTCATTATTTCGATTTCCCATGTCTTTCAAGTTTATCGCATCTTGCTATAGTGCGCGTACTGCGTCTTGCCATTTGATGCCAAGTTATTTCGAATGTTAAACACTGAGCCCTCGATCAAGATCAGAAGTTTCCTGCAGGTCGCGCCGTATCTCGCAAAGCGAGGCATATCTTCGATCGAGTTTTTCCAGCGTCTTGGCATCTCCCCGAATATCTTTCAGGATCCGGACGTCTATCTGCCGCGCGCGCTATGCTTTCATATCGCCAACGAAATGGTGGCGGCAACGCAGGATCCGTTTGGCGGGGCGCATGTCGGACATATGACCGAACTGCGTTCACTCGGCATGTGGGGGAAGTCGATCCTGCGGTCGGTGGACGTGGCTCATGCCTGCGAGCTTGCTGCGACCAACGTCTCGATGCTCCATCAGGGGTCGAATGTCCACTTCATCACGGAAGGCCGGACTGCCCGAATCGTCTACCGCTTCACAGGCCGGTACGAGATGGATCCCATGCAGTTCATCTACGGAAGTCTTGCGGTTCTGCGCAAGGTGCCGCTGATGACCGGCGAGCCCGCCGCGATACGAGTGCATCTCACTACCTCAAGGTCGCGGGGTGACGATACGCTCGAGGAATGCCTTGGGCCGAACATCGAAATGGGATGCGAGCACGACATGATCGAATTTGATCGCGCGTTGCTCGACATGCCTCTCGGGGTTCAAACGGACGAGGCTTCGAAGGTGACGGAAGCACTGCGGTCGGCGGTTGACGCGGCAGGCCTGCTGATCGAGCGGCTCTCGGATCACCGGCAGCCCAAGTTAAGAGCCATAGCAAAAAGAATGGGGATGTCGGCGCGCACCCTTCAGCGACGTCTCAAATATTGCGGTATCGATTTCGAGGACCTGCTTGACGAGACACGTCGCAGCGAGGCGCTGCGGCTGATCTCCGAAGGCGAGCACACAATGACTGATATCGCCTACAGGATCGGCTACAGCGACCCTGCGCATTTCACGCGCGCCTTCAGGCGCTGGACGGGAGCGGCACCATCTCGCTTCCCGACGGACTTGTAACAATGATCAGGCACATATTGCTCAGCGTCGAAGGAGGCTGGCGGCACGATGTGGCACGAAATGGCAAGACCAACCGGCCAAACCAAACTAGCATCGTAGAAGATTTTCTCGGCGGAAATAGAAAAGCGCGAAGAACGTCGATTTTTGGAGGAGCGAGATGATGCGGGGACTGTCAAATTGCGTTGTGTCACCGATGGTGCGGGCAAGCGCCTCGGCAGTGGCTTCGGTTCTGATAGTTGGTTCGGCGCAAGCCCAGGACAGGAATGCCTATTTCGGGCAGACCCACCAGCATACCAGTTGGTCGCTGGATGCCTACATTCTCGGCAACACGGTGACCGGGCCAGAAGAGGCATACCAGTATTCGATGGGACAGCCGATCAAGCATCCCGCCGGCTATGACGTCAAAATCAAGACGCCGCTCGATTTTCAGGGGGTCACGGATCACTCTGAATATGTGGGAGTCGTGAGGCTGGCGAACGATCCGAATTCGCCACTCAGCAAGCTTCCAGTCGCGCAAAAGCTCAAAGTGACAAAGGACAATACGGCAGTAAAGATATTCCAGTGGCTGGCCGGCAGCATAGCTCACAGCCAGCCTATCACAGAGCTGCTGGATCCCTCGATCATGAACTCGGTCTGGAAGCAGAATAACGAGATCGCGGACAAATATTACAAACCGGGCGAGTTCACGACGTTCTGCTCATATGAATGGACGTCGATGCCGCAAAGCCAGAATATGCATCGAAACGTGTTCTTCAAGGACTGCGCGAAAGTTCCTGAAGCGCCGTTCAGCGCGATCGATTCCGACCATCCCGAGGATCTCTGGAACTGGATGGATGGCCAGAGGAAGGCAGGCAACGAAGCCCTGGCAATATCGCACAACGCAAACCTCTCCAACGGCATCATGTTTCCGATCGAGGTTGACAGCAAGGGCAATCCGATAGACGCGGCTTGGGCGCAACAGCGGATGACCAACGAACCGCTGACCGAGATCAAGCAGGTCAAGGGTACATCCGAAACGCATCCCGATCTGTCGCCTAACGACGAATTCGCAGGCTTTGAGATCATGAGCTATCTGATCGGCATCGATAACAGCTTTTCGAAGCTGAACGGAAGCTATACCCGGCAGGCCTATCAGAACGGATTGGCGATGCAGGACACGCGCGGCTACAATCCGTACAAATTCGGCGTTGTAGGCGCTGGCGACTCGCACAACACGGCAACGGCCTATTCGCAATCGGACTACTTTGGCGACCATGCATTGGTCGACGCCACACCGGAGGTCCGGTTGTCCGGTGTCGTCGCTTCCGGCATGGATGTCCTGCAAACGGGCACATCCGGCCTGGGCGGTGTGTGGGCAGAGGAAAATACGCGCGAATCCATCTTCGCCGCCATGCAGCGCCGAGAAGTGTTCGGTACTAGCGGGGTGCGGCTCAAGCTGCGTCTCTTCGGAGGATGGGGCTACGACAAGGGCATGCTGTCGCAACCGGACTGGGTGAAGACCGCTTATGCGGGCGGCGTTCCCATGGGCGGCGATCTCACCCAGGCTGAAGGCAAGGTGCCGTCATTCGTGGTCTGGGCGATGAAGGACCCGGTCGACGGAAACCTCGATCGTATCCAGATAATCAAGGGATGGACCAAGGACGGACAGATATTCGAGAAGATCTTTGACGTCGCTTGGTCTGGCGAACGTCAACCCGATCCCGCCATGGGCGAACTTCCGCCCGTCGGCAGCACGGTCGACATCACCAAGGCGACCTACACCAATGACATTGGCGCCGTGGAGCTGAAGGCCGTCTGGACCGATCCCGAATTCGACGCCAGCCAGCACGCATTTTACTATGCGCGCGCCCTTCAGATACCGACCCCTCGCTGGAGCACCTATGACGCGGCAAAGTTGGGCATAGTTCCGCCCGGCAACGCGCCCGCAACGATCCAGGAGCGCGCTTGGAGCACGCCGATCTGGTACACGCCGACGGAGGCAGAAGCCGCAAAGGCCGAGTCCGGCTTGACGGTTGCGGACCTGCTCAAGAACGGAGCGACGGCGCTTGGCGACGATGATCTCAAGCAGCTCGTCGTCGGCAAGAATCTGACGGTTCGCAATAACGTGACCGGTCAGACGGCGAACGTGCTGTTCGGTGTGGACGGCAAGCGCATCATCACTGAACTCGACGGCTCTCAGGCGAAGGGTGGCGATCTGTTGCAGGTGATGCACAGTGTTTCCAACTCTTCGGCAGGTTACGAGATCAAGGATGGGCATATCGTCACGACCATAGAAGGCACCCCGTTCGAACTGACGGTCTATCATTCCGGTGACAAATACGTGGCGGCGCGAAGTAATGAGTTCGGCTATGCAAATTACGAGGTGGAAGCTCTGGAGGGGGAACCGAAGTAACGCCTCAGTCAGAACCTGCCGAAGCGAAAATGACACAGTATACGACTACCGAGGAGAGTCCCGGGAAGTGGTGGCGTGGGCTGCTTGGCGAGCCGCTCGTCCACTTCTTAGCTGCCGGTGCGATCCTGTTCGGCGCGAACTGGCTCTTCAACGAGGAACCGGAGATTGCAGTCGAAGGGCAGCAAATCGAGATCAGCGCAAACGATGTCCGCCAGATGGTTGTCGCGTGGCTCGCGCAAGGGCGGCCGCCGCTGACCCGGGATCAGTTGCAGAGCCTTATCGATCAGAAGATCGCCGAAGAGGTGCTGTTCCGCGAGGGAATGGCCCTCGGCCTCGATCGCAACGACGAGATCATCAAACGTCGGGTTGCGCAGAAGATGGATTTCCTGGCGGCCGATGTCGCCGCCATGCAGGAGCCCGAGAAGGCGGAACTGGTCAAGTGGTTCTCCGAGAATTCTGACCGCTTTGCGCTTCCACCGCGCGCGAGCTTTCGGCAGCTCTATTTTTCTCCGGACAGACGTGGCTCCGCCGCGCGCAGTGGTGCCGAGGCAGCGCTTCAGGTTATTGCGGGCAAACGCGCCGATTCTCCGGAGGTCGCTGCGCTGGCCGACCCGTTCATCCTGCGCACCTATTACAGAAATAGCACGCCTGACCAGATGCTGAAGGAGTTCGGCCCCGGGTTTGCAGCAGAACTTTTCAAGCTCGATCCTGCCGGGTGGCGCGGTCCAATTCAGTCGGGTTACGGCTGGCACCTCGTCTGGATAGACACGATGGAACCGGGTCGAACTCCTGCCTTCGAGGAGGTGGAGACCGACGTGAGAGCGGCCTGGCACGATGCCCGCTATCAGGAGGTTAAACGCGTCGCACTAGGCGAGATGCGTTCGCGCTACACGGTGGTCGTGGTTCCGCTCGACACGGTCAACCTCAGCGACCTGAGGAGCCCGAACCCGACAAACCTTCCTTTGGCACCTGTCTCGCAATGAGCCATGCCAGCGGATCCTGTAGAACTGGGGTATTGCTGCTTGGCTTTCTAATCTCGTTCCTTGCTGCGTGCGTCTGCGTGTCAGCGCACGAGATCAGGCCCGCCTATCTCCAGATCGATCAGATCGGGCAAAACCGCTTCAACGTGCTTTGGCGCACACCCATCCTGTCCGGCATGCGGCTACCCGTCCTGCTGAAATTTTCCGATGGCATCAAGCCGGTGACCGAGCAGATGGAGCGTGAACTGTCCGACTCGGTGATCGAACGGAACGTGATTGAATCTCCCGGCGAACTTGCCGGTCAGCGCATCGACTTCGTGGGCTTGCAGGCGACGATCACCGATGTTCTCGTTCGGGTATCCTGGCTCGACGGCCGGAAAGCCACTGAGTTCGTCAGGCCCGCGCAGCCGTGGATTGAGCTTTCTGACCGCCAGGCCGCCTGGCAGCTCGCCAAGACCTACACCACGCTGGGCATCGAGCACATCCTGATGGGCTTCGATCATCTGCTCTTTGTCGTCGGTCTGATGATCATCGTGAGCTCGACCCGTTCTTTGATCAAGACTATCACCGCCTTCACCGTCGCCCACAGCATTACGCTGGGGCTCGCTACGCTCGGTTATGCTTGGGTCCCCGCCGATCCGCTCAATGCCGCCATCGCGCTTTCGATCCTGTTTCTGGGCGTTGAAGTCGTGCGGCTGTGGCGGGGTCAGACCAGCTTCACGCTGCGCCATCCCTGGATCGTGGCCTTCGCCTTCGGCCTTCTTCACGGATTCGGCTTCGCCAGCGGACTGACCGCCGTGGGATTGCCCAGCAGCGACATTCCTTTGGCGCTGCTGGCGTTCAACATTGGGGTGGAGATCGGCCAGTTGGCCTTTGTCCTGCTCATTCTGCTGCTTCATCGCGCATTGCGGGCCCTCCAGTTCGACCCGCCAAGGTGGGCCAGCTATGCGCCCGGATATCTGGTCGGATCGCTGGGGGCGTTCTGGACGATCGAGCGCACGCTCATGCTGTTCTAGAGCCGAAAGAGGGATCAATGGCAAAGCTTCACGTCTTCCGTCTTCTGCTCGCAACGGGCATCTGCGCGGCGGTTGTCCAGTTTCCCGAAGCGGCCTTTGCTCATGTGGAGGGAGAGGCGGTCAGCGGCTTCTTCTCCGGATTGAGCCATCCGATCGGCGGATGGGACCATATCCTGGCCATGATCGCAGTGGGACTATGGGGAGCGCTCCTCGGCCCACCAGCGCTGTGGATCCTTCCGATAGCATTCCCGATTGCCATGGCGGCGGGCGGGATGCTCGGTCTGCTCGGTATTCCTGTGCCTTGGGTCGAGATCGGCATCGCAGTCTCCTCGATCGTCCTCGGCCTTCTCATCCTCACGAACATGCGACTGAGCTTGGCAGTCGCAATCCCGCTGGTGATGATCTTTGCGCTATTCCACGGCCACGCGCATGGAACCGAACTTTCACCCCGCGCCGACGCCGTGCTCTACAGCCTGGGTTTCGTTGTCGCCACGGGCCTGCTGCACGCGCTGGGAATTGGGGTAGGAGCCGTAGACAAGCTACCAATGGGTAGAACCGCGCTACGCGCCCTGGGTGGCGGTGTTCTGCTCGGTGGGACGTATTTTCTGATCGGCGCTTTTGCATGAGACGAAGCGCTACTGGCGTTCTCCTGGCTGTGGCGCTTTGCGCGCCCACGCCATCGCATGCTCATCTCGTCAATTCCGGGCTCGGGCCATTTTATGATGGCGCGCTGCACCTCATGCTGACCCCAATGGACCTCGTCGGGCTGGTGACGCTGAGCCTGTTTGCAGCATCGCAAGGCGCAGAAGCTGGCCGACTGCTGGTAATCGTCACCCCGATTGCCTGGTTTTTGGCTGGAGCTATCGGGGTGCATTCCCAGATGACCGGGTCGTTCGCCATCGCCATCGCCAACGCCGGTACGCTTGTCCTACTTGGCGGATCCGTAGCACTCGAGCTGAAAACCTCGTCGACTGTTGCCGCGGTCGCAGCGGCGGTTTTCGGCGGTTTGCTGGGTTTTCAGAGCGGCGTGGAACTGCGGGCTGCCGATGCCGATGCCGATTGGGTTGCCTTGATCGGCACGGTTGCCGCCGTCCTGGCGGTAACCGTTTTGGTCTCCGCGCTGATCATCTCATATACCGCCTTCTCCTTCCGCGTGGTGCAGCGAGTCCTTGGCAGCTGGGCAGCGGCAACGGGCCTGCTGTCACTCGGATGGATTGTAGGGTCAGGCGGAAATTTAGCTGGCTGATCGCTTCTCGGGCAACCACGATCTCCAGCATAATGGCGGCTGTCTGCTTTCGGGAGCAGCAAAGCCGACCTCTACGGCCGACATCCGGCGCTAAGCGGTCATCCGCGGCACGAAGAACGAAGGTCGCCATCGGGTCACAACTTCTCGACCGTCGACCGTCGGTGAAGGTCCGAGAAAGATGGAAGACTGTCCTTTGAGTTGAAACCCTACACCGTCGCACAGTTCAAGAACATGGCTGGCCGTGCAGGGCGGCTTGGCTATGAGACACAAGGCAAAGCCGTCGCGCTTGCTGACACCTCGTTCGAACGCGACGCGAAGTTTAGGGACTATGTGCTGGCACCACCGGAGCCCATCCGGTCATCGTTCGATCCCCGCAACCCGGCGACCTGGGTAATCCGGCTGTTCGCGCAGGTGCGCAAAGTACCGCGTGACGGCGTGATCGATCTTGTGTGCAACACCTTCGGCGGCTTTCTGGCCAACTTGCGTAATCCAAGCTGGGCACATCCATGCTGCCGACCCTGGATCGCCTTCTTGACCGCATGGTCCGCGACCAGTTGGTCGCGGATGAGGGCGGAATGCTTTCGCTGACCATGTTGGGAAAGGCGTGTGGAGAGTCACCGCTACGGCTCGAATCGGCGATGCGCCTTGTAGAGCTCGTCCGTCGGATGTCGCCATCAGACCAGAACGGCCTTTCGCTCCTAGCGGTCCTGCAAGCGCTGCCTGAACGCGATGAAAATTATACGCCACAGATGCGCGGTGGCGAGGCGCGCTGGCATAGTGAAGCCGTGGAACGGTTTGGCTATGACCTCACCGATCTCCTGCGCCATAACGCAGAAGACAACCGCGCCTATTATGGACGCTGCAAGCGCGCCGCGATTATCGACGCCTGGCTAGGGGGTGTCCCGATGGCGGAGATCGAGCGCACATATACTCTCAATCCGTTTGCTCCTGTGCGTCATGGCGATGTGGTAGGCATGGCCGATGGAACTCGCTTCCTGCTGGAATCTGCTCGGCGTATCGCCGAGATCGTGGTGCCGGATCCAGAGAAATGGAGCGGCACCGAAGTCGTGCTTCGGCGGCTTGAGGAGGGACTTCCGGAAGCAGGGCTCGTCTTTAGCGGACGCCCTCTGTTTCTCCGTCGCGGTGAAATATGCGGACTTTTAGACGCGGGCGTGACGTCGGGAGAAGCGCTAGCCACGCTGTCCAAGGAAGATCTTAGCGCGGCCATCGGACGACGGGGCGATGCGATCTATCTGCGGCTGCATCCCGATGCGCTTCCAGCCCCCGAAACCGAGCCCGCCGAATGAAATGCGACCAGGAGAATCGTCACCATGCTGAATCGCGAAGCGTGGAGCTCAAAGTCGCATGAAATTGCAGAGCGGAACGGGAAGTTCTAACCAAAAGCTGCCTCGCAAAGCTGGGATGCGGCCCGCAGCTTTTGCGCCTCGATCTCGCCATTCGGCAAACCTTAACCAGTTCCGGAAAGCGGTCATTCGCCTGCGTTCATGCCGACGGAAATTGTGCGCCAGATCCGAGCGGATCATCGATCTTCATCGCCTTCGCGATGTCAGTTTGAAGACGCGGACGATGGTATCCGGGCCGGACGCGGTTTAGAGACCTCGGTGAACACAGGATAATCAGGGTTACTTTATGGCGAAGGAGGATCAGACGTTGCTCGGAACCTTCGGCATGGAGTGGTGGGAGATCGCCGCCGCGACCGAAAAGGCCCAGTCATTGCTTGGGGACGACGCCACGATCCGGGGCATGAACGAATTTACCGGCACCTGCCCGGCTGCCGACAAACGTAGGGGCGTCGCCATTCGCGGCATAAGCGCATTGCTTGGCGACGCCGGAACCGCATCGATGATCTACCTCCTCCAGGAAGATCCGTCCAAACTGGACTCTTGGGAGGCGCTGCTCGACCGCGTCCTCGTCCATCCTCCCTGCTATCGCGATCTGGCCGATTGGTGGCTCTTCTTTACGGCGCTCGATGCCGCGACGGGCTTCCAGCTCGAGCGTTGCACAGCGAGCAAGCGGGAGGCTCGCCTGACCGGCCACCTTCTCGAGGCGCTCGCCGCTCAAGGAAAGGTCTGGTCGGAGGCGATCGCAGCGCCCATCACCCGCACGGGTGCCGTGCTTGCCATCAGCGAGATCGATCTCGAGATCGGAGGAGGCGAGCAGTCCACCGGCGGGGACTTTGGCCTCATCCTGGACTTCGATGGCAGCACCGTACAGCCGGGTGCAAGAAAGCAGTCGGATGAGCGCCGCATCGTTCCACTCATCTTTCAGGCTAAGCGTTACGCACGTCCGACCGCGGATGTATCGCAAACCAATTTCACCCGGGGCGCGCAACGGACCATCCTCGCCAGCAACAGCTGCGCTTCCGCCTACATCTTCTACGAAAATCTCGGTGATGCGACGACGCCGTTTCCCCAGCTCGTCAAACCCGTGGAGACCGTACCGTATGCAACGACCACGGACGTTCTGGAAGACAGCCTCGATTTCGCGACATACCTGCTGCGCGCTGCGACAAACCCCGTCTGCGCGCCCAGGGCTAACTCGGCCGACGATGCGCTCCGGATGATCTTCTCCAAGGCGGCACTCAGCGACCTGTCCGCGTTGGTCGTGGTGTCGAGCGACCCGGGCGCCACCAACCGCTATCGGTCAAGCCTCTCACTGCTCAAACACATGCTTCGTCATCACGGCGACGAGGAGGAGCATGTCGACCAAAGCTAGCCCGGAAGATGCTTTCAGGCAGGCGACTGTAAGTCGTGACACTTTACCAGAATAGGAGAGGTAAATTGTCGCCGATGAGGATGGGCGTGCCGAATGCGCCGCCGATCGAAACCGGCGACGCGGGTATCGCCGCTTTCCGCGAAGGTGTGAAGCTGTACGAAGTGACGCTGGGCAATCGGTGGAGCCGCGAATTCCACTGCAAGGAGATGGCGCGCTGGCAGAAACTCTACGCGACTCTGGCGAGGAAAAGGGCAGCAAATAGCGCCGCAGCCGCACATTTCTCGCATCTGTCAGCCCTTTGTGGCGAGCTGCTCCTGGAATATGGCCTAGAGCCGATCCAGAAAAAGCGGGTGCCAAAGGCGGTTGCCGCGATCCCGCTAACCTATCCAGACTTTTCCGACGACATCACGCATCGGATCCATTTTCTCAAAGGACCAGGCATCAGGCGCCAACGCGCTGTAGAGCTCGCGACGCATGCGCCCGCTGTCTACAAGCAGACCTCCGACCGGGGACGTGTCCTCGTATCCGTCGGCGTCCCGAAAGCCAACGTCCGGCTCTTCGAGCGGCTTGTGGAGGCGATCGGCGACCTCGCGCAAGGCGACTATGCGGCTGCGGGGTTCGACATAGGCTTTGTCATGAGGCCCGAGGGCATCCCGCAGGAGCAGTCGTGGACCGCCAACCCACTTGATCCCGTACTGCCGATCGCGCGCATCTGGGAGGATAACCAGAGGGCCAGGGGATATAGCTGGCAGGCCCGCGGGCTCGGCGATCAATGGCATGGATTGGATGGAAAGGGACTCCCCGAGGATATTCCTGACATCACCGGCATACCCTGGGATCCGGACCCTCTTTGGCAACGCGTGCTCGAGCTCACAGAGTCGGACCGGCTCCACGAGGCGCTAGCGTTGGTGGAGGCCATCCCCGGGCATGAGCGAGAGCCGGCCTTTGACGAGGTGATCTATCTGCGGTTCCTGACGAACACCCCGCTTCGCGCCGACGATATTCGGCTGCTCGCGCGCAAACATGTCGAGCGCTCCCTGATCGCGGGACGGCTGCTGGACGAATTCGAGGCGTTCCTTGGCCATCTCGACGCGCAGTTCGCGCTGGAGCCACCACTCCTCGAGGAGATGACGCGCCTGCAGCCCGACTTTGGTTCAACGATGATGCCGCCGATGCCGCCTGCTTCCGACTGGGCCGCCTACCGTCGTTACAGAGCCGGCTTTACGACGCCCTCGGGGCAGAGGGGCAGGATCTTCTCGATCAACATCGGCGTGGCCGACACGGGAGCTTCTGAATTTTTCGCCTCCGCCATGGTCGCGGCCGAGGAGTCGTTCAGACGCGAGCGCTCGATTCTGGAGATCGGGAAAGGCTGGATTTCCGAAGTGGCACTGTTCGACCTTGTGCGCTCTATCTGGCCATCCGCCATCCATCAGTGGCGACCAGCCTTCCTCGGGATGCAATCGATCGACATCCACGTGCCGGAGCTCCGCCTCGCCATCGAGTATCAGGGACAGCAGTACTATGACCCGATAGGACTTTTCGGTGGTGGGAAAGGTTTGACGCTCACAAAAGCCCGGGACGAGAAGAAGCGGATGCTGCTGGCGCACCACGGAGTGCGCCTTCTCGAATGGCGCTTCGATGTCCAAATCAACAGGGCCGCCCTCGTCGATCGGCTCGCGGGAATAGCGATCTTGGTTCCCGATTAGAGAGCGAGCGCCTTTTGCCGGTGCCGGCTGTAATTTCTTCGACGGAGAAGGTATCGGGGATGCCACGCACCTATCGTGGAGAAGGAGCTGCCGAAGCAGATCGCGGACGCGTTCGAGGCTACGTTCGGTCGGAAGTGGCCGGAATGGGCAAGACCCTGACCGCAACGGCTCGTGCGTCGGCCTTCGCCATCACGTCGCGGACGAACCTGCGCTTGCACACCCAGTAGATGCACGGAAGGAGGGACTCGTCATAGGTCTCGAGCCGGGCCATGAAGTCACCCCCGAGGTCGATGTAGACCGGACAGGTCGCATCCAGCCATGTCCGGCGCGGGCGGACCCAGTCGTATTGATGATGCCCTCGATAGGATTCGATCACCTGCTGCCTGATCTCGTGCATGAAGAGCCAGGTCCCGCCCCGGGCGCGCGCCTTCGTCGCCTCCGGGTTCTCGAGCCTGCACTCGGAAAGCCGGACGCACATCCCGACGATCGTCCCGTGCATGTGCCGCTCGGCTTTCTCCCACACGAGGTCCTGGCCCAGCTCGGACTCCGGAGCCGGAAGTTCGTGATAGACGTCGAAGTTCTGCTTGAAGACGCTACCGTCGACCACCCACACCAGGTTCCCGTAGAAGGCTTCTCGCGATAGCCGTTCCGCATCCGTCATCGCCGAGTGCTGCACCTCGATAACGATCCCGGACGGGGTCTTTATGTCGGCGCGGTGGATTTCCCCGTCGGGCGCCACATGAGAGATCTCCCTGCATTTCTCGGGAAACCTGTTCTTCCATTCACGGTGCCACGGCGTCTCGTTCTCCCACCATGGATCGCAGTTCCTGCGGCCAAAATGCGCCCAGTGATGCATGATGCGCGGACCGCACTTGGAAATCATCGCCGATCCGCACGTCGGACAGTCTCCCCTGCCGCCCGGAAAGGATTCGCGCCGTTCTTTATCGACCAGGGCGTATTGCATGGCGGCTACTTCCCAAGGGTTCCAGCGTTTCAGCGACAAAGCCCCAGCCGTCCTGCGTGACTACGAAGTCCTGCGCGCTCTCGTCGACGGTCAGGTAGCCCTTCTTGACGAGCGCACCCGCGACCCAGACATCCGGCCGGAAATAGGTCCCGTGCATCTCGATGCCGCGCAGCGGGATGCGTCCGCCGGAGAAAACGAGGTAGGCGATGAACAGCGCCCGCGTGCGCGGCGTGTCCCTATTCGAGTCATTGTTGTCCTGACCCCAATTGCCGTAGTCGGCGAGGTCTTCGTAGGGGAATTGGTTGAAACTCTTCGCCGAAGAGGGCTTGCCGTCGATGGCGACCGCCAGCGCGTCGATGATCCTCTTCGCGGTGTCCTTCTCGATGTCCATCATGCCTTGCCACCCGTTGTCGCCGACGCCGGCGAGTCTCGATGTAGCACAGCATGGCGGCATCCCGAATGCTGACCGTCTCCGCAAGGTGTGGCCGCGTTGAGCGACCGCCTTCTGTCGCCTCCATTCCAGAAACAATCGGTCAGCAAGCGGCCCAACCGAGACCTTCTATGGCGCTGCTGATCGCTGTTCCTTGGGGAGCGAAACTGGCTTCCAGGGTCGGTAGCAAAGCCGCCTTCGGGTTCGATGTTCACGACCCGTGCTTCGAAAGTCGCATAAGATGCAGCGTGGAACGCCCTTACCAAGGAAGTCCGGGATCTAGCCGTCGCCGCGGGCGATGAAGTCGATTGCGACGAGATAAATACCAGCGCCCGTCAGCCAACGGCCCGCTGCCAATAGGATGGTGGACGCAAGATCAACGCGGTGCTTTCGCCGCAGACATATGAGGTGATCGGAGAATGAAGGCAGTTTGAAACGCTGCTTGGGCCGGCCCGAATTGTAGTGCTTCGGGGAATAAACACCGGTCCGGTCCGTTTCTCCCCGGTCAATCGACCGGAGAACATCGATGTTTCATTTTTCTCACAACTCACGCTCAGTCCGGTTTCTTTGCCGGCCGGAAGATCATGGCGTTATCGCACCGCCAGTGGCGGCTAAAACCGTTCTGCCGGAATGGTTCCGCAAACTTCCGGCAATCGATTCCGGACAGATATCCACGACCAATAACGGTCTTACCGTCAAGCGTTGTATGCCCTTCCTCGACGCAATGATGACCGGCTGGATCCTGCCTCTTGCGGCCACAGTGCGACTTGAGATCAAGGATGACGGCCGCGCAGTGGATGCAGGCTGGGAATTCGACCGAACAATGGTGAGCAACCACGGCGCCCACCAGGTCGCCGGCAATCCCAAGGAACCCAGCCCTCCCTGCAAGTTCCACAATTATTGGTCAATTCGCACGCCACCCGGCTGGAGCTGCCTTTTCCTGCCGCCACTCAACAGGCCATCGCAACCTTTCGAGTGCGTCGCCGGCATCGTCGACACAGATACCTATACGGCGCACATACATTTCCCGTTTTTTGCCATTGCGCCAGATGGCTTGTACACGATCGAGAAGGGAACGCCACTTGTGCAGGTCATCCCGTTCCGTCGTGAAGATGCGGCACTCAAGGCAGAAATTCGTGCCGAGCGCGGCGAAGAAGCGAACGATCGCGAAACCGTCTATCGCAACACAATTGCAGGCGAGGGCTGGTATAGAAAATGGGCACGCGCCGCCCGGTAATAGCCATACGGTAAAATGAAAGGGGCCGGATCATATCCGGCCCCTCTTTTTGAGTTATGAGCGGTTAGCGCCGCCAACCGCGCCAGCCACGATCGGAGCCGTTCGAGCTTGAGTTGGAAGAGCTGTTCGAACTCGAATTGGAAGAACCGTTCGACGATGAATTCGAGTTCGAGTTGCTTGAAGAATTCGAGTTGGAATTCGACGAGCTGTTGGACGATGAGTTCGAGCTGGAGTTGGAACTCGAGTTGGACGAACTGTTGCCGGCAACAATGAAGCTGCCGTCACTCTGGCTGACTGTCGTGGGCGACGGCCGCTCAATGTCAGCGGCTCCAAAGGGATGCTCCTTTGCCTGAGCCGCCGTACCTGCGAGAACCGTCATGCCCGCGACCAGGGCCGATTTGAACTTCCAGTGTCTTGTCATGATCGTTACTCCGTTTCCAAAACTGGACCAGTGGTTCCGGTCCGACATGGGAAACGGGCAACCTCCGCCTTTATTCCGCAGAGATGCAATCGACCGCCGGAATTAGCTCGAAGGCCGTTGAGGCATTGTTTGCAACGCCTTCAATTCTTCGTCGGCCGACATCGGCGCTTCGGCATGGATCGCCGAAAGATAGGCATCGAGCGCTTCGGTGGATGATGCCGGCGCATAGCCGTTGCTGTCGCCCGGCGCAACCACGGCAAAGCTTACGCGCCACTCATCACCTGCATGACAGGCGATCGAGATGACCGTGGATTGATCCGGCGAGTCGACTTCGAATTCGCGACAAAGCGCCTTCTGGCTATCGCGGAACGTCGCGATCAGGCGAAAGCGCTGGTTTGAACCGGGCAATTGGATTTCGTCGCCCGATTGCCTCGTTGCGAGCGCTTCGATCAGCGCCGGGCTGCTGACACCGGCAACCTGCAATCCTTCTGCAGGACGGCCATTGTTCGATGATAGCCAGTAACCGACCATGCCCCCCAGCACGGCTGCGGCAAAGGACGCGGCGATCGGCAATCGCCATGTTCGAGCTGAGAGTGGTTCGGCTGCCGGCTTGCGAAGCGGCACGACATTGCCTGCCGATTGTTCATCTGTTGACCGCGCGCGTTTTTTGTCGACCATGCGCTGGACGGCGTCAACCAGATGGTCGGGCACATCCTCTTCCAGCAGCGGCTTCATCGCGACTTGCGCCTGCGCGCGCGTTTCAGTGAAAAGTGCTACCCTGGCCAGCAGATCGTCGTCCGTCTCCAGCGCCTTATCGATCCTCGCCGCAGTTTCCGCATCAAGTTCGCCATCGGCGAAACGCATCAGGATCTCGTCGGAGAAATCTGCCTTGGTCATTTCTTCGCCCCTTTCATGACCTCAGAACGTTCAGTAGTCGCTGTTATTCCAGCCGCTTCCACCAGATTCTTACGCGCCCGCGCCAATCGGCTCATGACCGTCCCGATGGGGATGTCGAGCAGGTCCGACGTTTCGCGGTAGGACAGCTCTTCCACACAGACCAGGAGCAGCACTTCACGCTGTTCATCCGGCAGCTCGGCTATGGCCTGGGACACGCTCTTCAGGGCGAGACGTGCCTGCACTTCGCGCTCCCCATCGGATCCGGTCAGGTCGGGACGTTCCGATATTTCTTCCTGAATACCAGCCGTTTTTTGCTTGCGAATATGATCGATCCAGAGATTGCGCAGTATGCGGAACATCCAGGCATCGAAACGGGTACCCGCCTCAAAACGCTGCTCGTTCGCGAGGGCCCGTTCGCAGGCCATTTGAACGAGATCGTCGGCGAGATCGCGCGACCCACAGAGCGATATGGCGAACCGGCGGAGATTTGGCAGGAAGGCGACAAGCTGGTCTTGGACAGAATCCGCGCTTTCGATCATTGTATGGTCCGGTCTTTCGATGCCGAGGGAATAAAGCGCCGTAATGCCCGTTCTTTGCGATGCTATCCTTATTTGTTGGGTGGAACCGGGATGTCAACGATGAAGCGCAAGGGCGACATGTTCAATTGGCTGAGATGGATCCGAGCAAAACGTTTGCTTCTTGCAATCATGCTTGCCTGCATTCCGATTGCCGACAGCTCCCTCCTGCCGGGCTTTCTGGAGACAAAGCCCGCCTTCGCAGACGACGATGATGGCGGTGATGACGATGGTGGCCGCAGTGGCGCTTCCTCCCGCAACTCCGATCCATCAATCGGATCGCGCCGCTCCAGTGGACGAAACCTGTTTCGGGGCTTGCGCAACCGGTTCCTGCCGCGGGCGCAACGAAGTGGCGCTGCTCGTCCTTACCGCGCTCAGGCACCCCAACCCCCGCTACCCGTGCACACAACTGATGAGATTGTCGCGACCGGCCTTACCGCACAGCAGATCGATCAGCTTACGGCTTACGGCTTCGTTGTGCTCGATCACGCGGAAATTCCGCTGCTGGTTTCGGAGGTGGTCAAGCTGCGCAAACCATCAAGCATGTCGCTTGAGGCCGCGCGCGATCGGATACGCACCTTTGGGCCACCGTCGATAGCCGATTTCAACCATTTTTACCGGCCTGAGCAGGAAGCCATTCCCGAATGCTCTGGCCCTCATTGCGATGCGACAAACCTTGTTGGATGGCCCATCCGTGTGACTGGGCCGACAAATTGCGGCGGCGATGTAATAGTCGGCCTGATCGATACCGCGATCAATGCCGACCACGCCACCTTCGCGAAAGGTCAGGTCGAGATCGTTCGGCTGGTAGATGAGGAACTGCCGCAATCCGGTCGGCAACACGGCACTGCGGTCGCGGCCCTGCTTGTTGGCGCTGCGGACAGCTCCACGCCGGGTCTTATGCCGGGCGCGAAGCTGATCGCAGTCGATACATTCCAGAGTGCCGCTCGCCAGGACGACCGCTCCGATGTCTACGAGCTTATCCGCGCCATGGATCTTCTGGCGTCGCGTGGAGCGCACGTCATCAATATGAGTCTTTCCGGCCCGCAAAACATGCTGCTCGAACGGCTGGTGACGGAGATATCCGACCGTAACGTCGTTATCGTCGCTGCAGCCGGTAACAAGGGCCCGAAAGCCGACCCGGCCTATCCTGCGGCGTACCCGCAGGTCATTGCCGTGACTGCGGTGGATCGCAACAAGCGTGTCTATCGGCGCGCCGGTCGTGGCAAGCACATCGATCTGGCTGCACCCGGCGTGGAGATATGGACGGCTGCTTCCGTCAGCGGTGCAAGGCTTAAAACGGGCACTTCATTTGCGGCGCCGTTCGTCACAGCCGCAGCCGCTCTCCTTCGATCGAGCGGCCAAGGCATGACTAGTGCGCAGGTGCACGAGACACTGACTAAATCTGCGCAAGACCTTGGTGACCTTGGCAAGGATCCGACATTCGGTTGGGGCTTGCTTAACGCGAGCACACTGTGCGCTGCAAAAATGTAGGATCGGCGGAGCCGTCACGAAGCTCCGGCAGGTCTGCTGCAGAAAAATCGCATAAAATGCAGGATGGAATTTCCGGATAGAAGTCAGGGTCCAGCTCCAGTGCCCGGGAAAAATCGCCGCCTGAGGGGATTAAAACCGTTCGCTGTTCCGTAAACCTGTCATGGATCGAATGAAACCGCGCTTCGACGTCATAGGCCAGCTTGGCTCCATGCGCCGTTATGCCCGCGCGCTGACGCGTGACGCGACGGATGCCGAAGACCTTGTCCATGATGCGCTGGTCCGTGCCTATGAGCGTCGGGAAACGTTCAGGCAGGGCGGTAGCCTGCGCGTCTGGCTGCTTTCGGTCCTGCATAATTCCTTCATCGACGGGGTCCGTTCGCGCCGTGCCGAAGCTGCCCGGGTAGTGCAATCCGGATACCTCTCCGAAACCCGGATGGAGCCTCATCAGGATCATGTCGTGCGGCTCGCTCAGGTGCGGGAGGCGTTTCTCGACCTGCCGGAAGAGCAGCGCTCGGCCTTGCATCTGGTTGCGGTCGAAGGGCTTTCCTACCAGGAAGCAGCCTATGCGCTCGGCATCCCGCTTGGCACGCTCATGTCACGCATAGGACGGGCAAGAGCCAGCTTGCGCGGCATGGAAGACAATGCGGCAGGGCAGCCGAAAGGTCGCCTCAGGATCGTGGGAGGCCGTGATGAACGAGATGCGTGATCCCATCGTGGACGCTGACCTTGACGCCTATGTGGATGATCAGCTGGACGCGAGCCGCCGGATCGAGGTGGAAGCCTATCTTTCAGGCAGTCCGGAAGCCGCGGCGCGCGTGATGTCCGATCTTCGAGTTCGTGGCGAGTTGCGTCTCGCCTTGGCAGGGCCAAAAGGCATGGCTCGTCCCGCGACCGGTGACGCGGCTCGCCGTCTGGAACGTGGTCTGGCTCGCAGGAGATTTGTCGGCAGTTTGCAGCGCGTGGCGGCGATTGCGGTTTTCGTGGCGGTGGGCTGGATGGCGCATGCCGGATTTGGCCCGCTGGTCATATCGGAAGTCGTCGCCTCCACGCCGCCTCCGGACTACGTGAACGATGCGGTGATGTCGCACAGGACAACCGCCCTTCGCGCCTCCATGGCGTCGCAGCCGGCGGTTCCGGACTATGATCCCGACGAAATTCGTGCGGCAACGGCGATCGTCATGCCAGGACTGCCCAAGGATTGGCAGGTGACGGACGTACAGCTGTTTCCCTCCAAGTTCGGGCCAAGCGTCGAAATGGCAATCAAGACTGAGAAGTTGGGTGCCGTTTCGCTGTTTGCGGTGCGTCCGGGCACGTTCGATGTCGTCAAGCCCACCGTTGCCGACATGCAGGATGTGACGGCCGCCTATTTCCAGATCGGCGAAGTCGCCTATGCGCTCGTTGCGAAGGCTGACGCGCGCGATCTCGACCGAGCGGCAAGCCAGCTCTCCGATACGCTTTATTGATCCAGTCAACCTAGGGAGATTCCAGGATGAACACTCCATTCCAATCGGGAATGAACACGGCTCGCAGCCAGTCCGCGACAGTGTTCGACGAGGGCCTGCGACAGCATATGCTGCGGGTCTACAACTATATGGGCCTCGGACTGGTGCTGACGGGCATCGTCGCCTTCGTCGTCGGCTCCACCCCGGCGCTTTACGTACCAATCTTCTCGACGCCGCTGAAATGGGTGGTGATGCTCGCACCGCTGGCCTTCGTGCTTGTCTTCTCGTTTCGCATGCAATCGATGTCGGCGGCTGGAGCCCAGATGATGTTCTGGGCGTTCTGCGCGGTCATGGGACTGTCGCTGGCCTCTGTATTCCTGGTTTTCACGGGCACCAGCATTGCCCGCACCTTCTTCATTGCCGCAACCATGTTCGGCGCGACCAGCCTCTACGGCTACACCACCAAGCGCGATCTCTCGCAATTCTCGTCCTTCCTGATCATGGGCCTGATCGGCGTGGTTATTGCGAGCGTCGTCAACATCTTCCTCGGTTCGACGGCTCTTCAGTTCGCCATTTCGGTCATCGGCATCTTCGTCTTTGTCGGCCTGACGGCATGGGACACGCAGACAATCAAGGAGCAGTATGCCGAGAATTTCGATGCCGAATCCCGGCAGAAACTCGCGGTCTTCGGAGCTTTCTCGCTCTACCTGAACTTCATCAACATCTTCCAGCTCCTGCTGACCTTCACGGGCCAGCGCGAGGAATAGCAGTCAGGTCAGAGCATCATTGTGGACAGACTGGACCAGCAGGCCATCGTCGGCCTCTTCGACAAGCTCGCCGATGTTGCGCGGCAATCGCCGCCTCGGGACCAGGAAGCGGAAGCCTATATTGGCGAGCAGATCGCCCGCCAGCAGACGGCGATGGGCGTTGCCGGCGGCGTCTTGCTCGGCAGCGCGATTGCGGGCATGTTCGGCGGCAATGAGGCTCAGGCAGCCGAGACGAACGAGGAGCCTCAGGCTGACAATGTCGATACAGGGTTTGATGACGGCGGCGATTTCGGCGATTTCTGATTTCCATGCCTGACGAAGAACCGTCCACCAGTCCCGTCCACACTCCGCCAGATAGCGAAGAGCGTGGACGCAAACTTTCCGACATCCTGTGGTCGATTGCCGGTGATACTGCGCGGGAGCGAATTTCCGTCGGAGATCTTGTTGTCGCGCTGGGTGATCGCGCGCTGGCCGCGCTGATGGTCGTCTTCGCACTTCCGACCGTGTTGCCGATGCCGCCGGGAACTTCAGGAATCCTCGGCGCGCCGCTGGTTTTCCTGTCAGCGCAGCTCATGCTTGGTCGACGCCCGTGGCTTCCAAGGAAAGTCGCGGACCGCTCGATGTTCCGGACCGACTTTGCCACCCCGTTGGATCGCGCCGGGCCATGGCTGGCTGATCCGGTCGCGTGGATCGGGCTCGCTAACACTCATCGATGGCGGTCGTATTGACAAGATCCTTGCCGCACCGGCTTAGGCAGCAAGGCGATGCAATGCCGGTGCGCTCGCGAAAGCGCCCACGAAAAAACAAGGCTAATCGGCATGCGCTCCCTGCTGAGGACATACTGGAACGGCGACGTCCCGCTCCGTCGCGTCTTTTGGTTCGACATGCTGGTGGTCGGCACGATCGTCAACGCGGTATCGGCTGCCACTGCCCTTGTGGCGTTTGCCACGGACGCCCCCGATTGGCTCGCGCTGGGCATTTTCCTGGCGCCGCTTCCCTACAACCTCCTTCTGTGTCTCTTCGTTTGGCGCTCGGCCACCCGCCATCCCTCCGGCTGGAGTGACTTTGCAAAAGTCGGCGCAGTCCTTTGGCTCGTGGCAGCGCTGATCATCTAGGATATGGGCTACACGATGCTGACAGAGAGCCATTCGGCGGCACTAGCTCGGGGGTCGGCTTTGGAGAACTCCGGAAATGTCCGGTCATGAGACCTGAAGCGGCGATTCCCGACGCTCCCCGATGCCGCCAAAGCTGACGTTCGGTGCAATGGGCGGGTTGACCCATTGCAGTCCTTGGCCAGCCGCGCAACAAACGGCTGGCTTTTCGAGACCTTCGGAGATCGATTTCCCTTTCGGGAACCGGACAAAGAAACGAACGATCCTGATCCAGCGGCCGTCCAACGTTGCGTGGCACTTTCCTGGCCGGTGCAATGCCCTGCCTTTCCGTATGCCGACTAACCCGTGTCCCACAATGAAAACATCGCCGTCACGTGAAGATTGCGAGGGACATCAGCGTGTATTTCGCATTCCGGCGAGAACTTAGTTTGGAAGCATGCGCTTCAGAATGTCATCCTTGCGAACGAAATGATGCCAAAGGGCTGCCAAGGCGTGAATTCCTACAAGGATCAGCAATCCATTGGCACATAGACCGTGAATTGCCTTGATCGATCGCGCTATGTCGCGATCCGGGGAAAACGGCGCGGGAACGCTTAAGAGACCAAAGAAGCTCACCGAGTCACCTCTAAACCAGGTCAGCACAATTCCGAGCACTGGGATGGTGAACAGCAGTGCATACAGCGCGAGGTGTGCAGCCTTGGCAAGCACTTTCTCCATGCCTGTCATGGATGGAGGAAGATTCGGTGCGCCCCTGGATAAGCGCATAACCACTCGCCAAATCACAAGCCCGGCCAGCAACAGGCCAAACGAGATATGGAGCCATTGCGCCAGAGCCCGATTCGGATCGTCTCGCTGGAACAAACTATTGCCGTAGGTGAGCCCGTAAAGGGCGAGCACAAGAATGAAAAGTACCCAATGCAGCGTCTTTTGAATGGGTGAGTAAGCTGTGGCTGACATTGAAATCCCGAATTAAGGACCGTTGCGACGCTCGTTGACATCTACAGAAGCATCGAGACGTCGCAACCTACCGTTCGCAATGTTAGATCGAGTTCCCAGGCCATTGCAAATCAGGTGAACTTGGATGCCTGCGTGGCTTTCGCTCGCCGTGTCCAGATGTTGGCCCCCAACAATCGTACTGCTCAAATCTTTGGTGCCTCGAACAGCTCGATCGGATTTCCCGCTGGGTCCTCGAGCAATATCTGTTTGCCGCCCATGCCTTGCACAATCTCGTTGCGAAAATACGCGCCTGCGTTCCGCAACGAGGCGACTTCCCTTTCCAGGTCCGCGACTTCAATCTGGATGCGGTTCCAGCCGCCAGGCTCGGGCTTGCGGCCGTCTGGCATCGTTTGCGAGGCACCGCCTGGTCCGCCCATTCCGCTCACCAGGAGACGGAAACCGTCCCTGGACAAGATGGCGAAGCTTGGTGCCGGACGCAGATCGACAGAGAAGCCGAGATGCTTTGTATAGAACTCCACTGCTGCATCGACCTTATCGACGATGTAACGCACGCTGATTCCAGGCATGGTTGTCTCTCCCTGTTGCGTTCCTCTGATCGGTTGCGCGCGATCGCGCAACGCTTGTCCTTCGCCCAATCGGCAAAACTCAGGTGAGGGCCGCGAACATCTTCGTAGCCCGCCCCGCCGCCCTTCAAACCAGTTTCAAGGCTGCGCCAGCCATAGCCATCAGGACAACGACGATCCACGGTGGGGCCTTCCACACGGTGAGTAGAAGAAAGCCAGCAAGCGCAAGCGCAAAGTCACGCGGCCCAAGGACCGCACTGGTCCAGACCGGACTGTAGAGCGCAGCTCCCAGGATACCGAGGACGCTCGCATTGACGCCGCGCATCGCTGATTGCACAGCCGGGCGCAGGCGCAACGCATCCCAGAAAGGCAGCACCCCGTAGGCCAGCAGAAGACCAGGCAGGAAGACCGCGACAAGCGCAATCGCGGCACCGGTGAGGCCGTTAGGCGCAGGGCCTGCGACTGCACCAAGATAGGCCGCAAAGGTGAACAGCGGTCCGGGTACAGCCTGCGCCAGTCCGTAGCCCGCCAGAAAAGCCTCGTTGCTGACCCACCCAGGCGTCATCACCTCGGCCTGCAACAGCGGCAGTACGACATGGCCGCCGCCGAAGACCAGCGCTCCCGACCGATAGAACGCATCGAAGAGCGCGATGGCTTGATGACCCGTCGCACTCACAACCAGAGGTGGGATCAGAAACAGAGCCGCATACAGGACGAGCACGCATGCCCCCTGCCGCCGCGACACGGGAAAGCTCAAGTGCCCGGCGGGCGTGGTACCATCGGCGCGGCAGAGCCAAAGCCCGGCAAAAGCACCGATAGCAATCGCGCCGATCTGACCCGACGATCCGTCGACGAAGGCGACGATCACGACCGCCGCCAATGCAATGGCGGCGCGCTCGCGATCGGGTGTGAGGCTCTTCGCCATACCCCAGACGGCCTGGGCGACAACCGCAACAGCGACCAGCTTCAGCCCATGCAACACACCTTCGGCAACCGGCCCTGTGAAGCTGGCCGCGCCGAGTGCGAAGACGACGAGCATGATCGCCGACGGTAGGGTGAAGGCGATCCATGCAGCCAGACCGCCCAGCAGGCTGTTGCTCCGAAGAACGCCTAGCGCGAAGCCGACCTGGCTGGAGGCAGGGCCAGGCAGGAACTGGCAGAGTGCGACAAGATCGGCATAGCCGGGGTCATCGATCCAGCGTCGCCGCACGACCAGCTCATCATGAAAATAGCCGAGATGGGCGATTGGACCGCCGAACGAGGTGAGGCCCAATTTGAGGAAGACGCGGAAGACCTCGGCCGAGGAGCCGCGGCGCGACGCCGTGACTGTCTCGTTGCTAGCGGTCATTGTGATCTCGCTTGAACAATGGTCCGAGGGTGCTGATCATGCAGCCTATGTGTGGGGGTGCTCCATCATCTCGCCGATGAGCTCGCGCACCTTGCCGCGTGCCATCTCCAACGCTTTGCGTCCGAGCGGCGTCGCGCGATACATGCGCCGTACGGAACGGCCGACGCGGTGTCCCTTGGAGGTCAGGTATCCTTTTTTCTCCATGGACCGGAGCATTGGGTAAAGCGTCCCGGCGCTGAGCTTGTAACCATGCCGTGCAAGCTCCTCTATCATCCACTGGCCATAGAGTTCTTCTTGCGCCGCATGATGCAACACATGGAGGCGGATCAGGCCGCTGAGTAGATCTTGATGTTCCATGGTTGGCGATCATAGACAGTCGATCCACGTAATCGAAAATCGATATCGATCATCGATAATATGGATTGGTTTATCGAGTCAATTCGTTGCTGAACGCCACGTCGGCATGTATCCATTGCTTGTCCCAGAAATAGGCGCGGCTTGGCCACGCGTAGAGCAAACGTCCCTTCTCAAAACAACGGAGGCGTCGCAGATCGAGGAGCTGCGCGCTTATATGACTGATGCAGACATTTTTGGCGGGTCGATCTGGCCTTGCGATTTCCGGCGTTGCTGTGTCTATTCCAAATCTCGATACGAACCGGTTCGGCTTCACCGCCGGATCAGACATCTGCAAACATTACAAGGAATACGCATATGGCGACTGGAACCGTGAAGTGGTTCAACAGCACCAAGGGTTTTGGGTTTATCCAGCCCGATGATGGCGGTCAGGATGTTTTCGTCCACATCTCCGCTGTCGAACGTGCTGGTCTCTCGAACCTCGTTGATGGCCAAAAGATCAATTACGAGATCGAGCAGGATCGCCGCACCGGCAAGTCCTCTGCCGGCAGTCTCAGCAAAGCTGGCTGATTTTTCTCAAGTGCCCGGCATCTGCCGGACGGCGCGGCAAGTCGCGGATGCACTGTCCGCCAAGCCGGCGCGAAGCATGGTTGGTCCGGAGACCGAGGCGGCAGATTGCTGAAAGTCAAAAGGCTGTCTGGCGACGGAAAGCGGGGCAAGAACTCGCCTTTCTCGTGCTTGAGGCATCTCCGGCGGCATGACGGTTGCCTGACGCGACGTTGTGCGTCGACCAATTCCATCCTTGGCTCTATCGAGCGGCAACAGTGGTCCACCGCAATGTCATTGAAAGGTCACCTAAGCTGACCCATATGCACATTGCGTCGGACGTCTCCTCCCATTCGTCTGGCGCGTTCCCCTCTGGAGGTTTTAAACCTTCATGCTTGGCCGGGCTTAACAGTCCGGCCTTTTTCTTTTGGTCACATCAACCTATCAGATACCGATCTCAGTCACGCACCCGCAAGCTTCCCATTTGGAGCGTGCATCACGCTGTATAGAGAGCCTTGGCAAGTTCATCGGGAAGGCGACCGCCGGGAGATTGCCCCTCCAGGCCCGCATTGGTGAAGGCCACCATCGTCAGCTTCCGGTCTGGATCGACAAACCATGAGTGGCCATAGGCCCCGCCGAGACGCCATGTCCCCGCGGTTTCCGCCGAGTGCGCGATCCCTGGGTCGCGCAGGATTGTGAAACCGAGACCAAAGCCACGTCCGGGCCAGGGCAACAGATCCATTCCAACTGTGTGATCGGTTGTCATCTCATCAATCAGCGCACCAGTCAGCAAAGGCTCGCCACCGGTGCGAAGCACTTCAAGCAGATGCAGCGACCTTCTTGCCGGTCCGCCGGCGACTTTGTTGCGGCCGCTCACCACGGCGGCATTTTGACCAATTCCGGTCCTTCCGATCGCGGAATGATCCAGTCTGTCACATTGGTGTTGCAGATGCTCTGCTTCCTTGACAGTTCACCCAACAGGACAACGTCCATGAATTATGACGATCAGAATAGTCTGAGCCGAATCAAGGCCGAAATCGCAGACAGTTTCGATGAGGAACTGGAGATGCAGCGGGAAGAGGATAGGCTGGACGAGCTTGTCGCCGAAGGGATGTCCGAGCCAGCCGAACCAACGTTGGACCGCAAGATATATTTCCGCGAGCTTTTCCGGCTTCAGCACGAACTGGTACGGCTTCAGGATTGGGTGCAGCACAACAAGCTCAAGGTCGTGGTGATTTTCGAGGGGCGGGACTCCGCGGGCAAGGGCGGCGCCATCAAGCGCGTCACGCAGCGCCTCAATCCGCGTGTCTGCCGGGTGGTTGCATTGCCGGCTCCGACCGAACGTGAGCGCAACCAATGGTATTTCCAGCGCTACGTCCCGCATTTGCCGACGGGCGGCGAAATCGTCCTGTTTGACCGTAGCTGGTATAACCGTGCCGGCGTCGAACGCGTGATGGGGTTCTGCACGCAGGATGAACTCGAGGAGTTCTTCCGGTCGGTTCCCGAATTCGAGCACATGCTCGTGCGCTCAGGCATCGTGCTGGTCAAATACTGGTTTTCAATCACCGACGAGGAGCAGGAGTTCCGCTTCAAGATGCGCATTCATGATCCGCTGAAACAGTGGAAGCTCTCGCCCATGGACATGGAGAGCAGGATACATTGGGAAGACTACACCAGGGCCAAGGAGGACATGCTTGCGCGTACCCACACGGATCATGCGCCATGGTCGGTTGTGCAGGCCGTAGACAAGAAGAAAGCTCGGCTCAACTGCATCGCGCATCTGCTGGCGCAGATTCCATATACTGACGTGCGCAAGTCCGAAATCGAGCTGCCAGAACGCGTGCGCCATGCGGACTACACCCGTAAGCCAGTGCCTGCCGAGTTGTTTGTGCCGGAGGTCTACTGAACGTTTAGGCTCGTTTTGATCCGGACGCGGGCGGTTCAGAGCCAGCCGCGCGTCCGGAAGTAGACGAGCGGCAGAATGGCCGCGATGATCATCATGCCGATCGCCCAGGGGTAGCCGAGCAGCCATGCGAGTTCCGGCATATGCGAGAAGTTCATGCCGTAGATCGATGCCACCAGCGTTGGCGGCATGAACACGACGGCCGCGAGCGAAAGAACCTTGATGATCCCGTTCTGTTCGACGGAAACCAGGCCGACGACGGTATCGAGCAGGAAAACAGTACGCTCGGCAAGATAGGAGACATGGTCGCTCAGGGATTGAACATCTCGCTCCAGCGACTTGAGCCATGTCGAATGGGAAGGTCGATCGGTCGTCACAGCTGGGGACGACTGCAGGTAGGCCAGCAGCCGCCCGAATCCCGACAGGCTCTCTCTTATCTTGGACAGGAAGTCGCCTTCCTTCGCTATCAGTTTGAGCGCTAGCCTGAAATCCTTTGTCGACATAGGCCTTTTATCGCTTGACCCTGAGATGAGCCGTGTCGATTCGGCGTCGAGACGCTGCACGACATTTTCCAACAGCTCGGCTATGCGGTCGGTGACAGATTCGATGAGGCCGAAGAAAATCGTCAGTGGATCGCATTTCGGGAAGACAAGGTCATTGCCTGGCTTTGCGGAACGCGCGGCATAGAGGGTGAACGGCAGCGGCTCCGTGTAGCGCACGGTCACCAGGTGTTCTTTCGTGGCGACGAACGTAATCGGCGCGATGCCAGGTGTGTCTGTTCCGGCAGCGAACAATATCGGCACAGTGAGATAAAGCGCATGGTTTTCCGAATACAGCCTGCTTGAATCTTCTATGTTTCGCATTTCGTCCCGGGTCGGGATCGACAGGCCGGCAAGTGTCTCGACATGGGCGTCCTCTTCAACGGTCGGTTCGAACATATCGATCCAGATGGTGTTCGCCGGCAACGCCGCTCCCGAAGGTAGCGGAGTGCAGACCAAGGTATGGTCGTTCACGCTGTAAGCTCGGATCATCTTGTTTCCTATTGTGGCCGAAATGGAGATCGCTAGCATGAAGGCATGACAATTCTTCAACGCTCTTCTGAAGGTCACGCGAGAACTCAAGAAGTCTGCGGTCTTGGCTGATCACAGCTAACGGATCGGTCCTGGCCAATGCAGTGGCGCCGAAACCCGGCATCCGGTACTGAATATTCGGTGGTCGAGAGAATTGGAGGATCCTGCCCTCTCGTCGACACACTGCCGAAGGTAAGCACTCCTTGTATCGAACGCCTGCGGGAAACTGCGACGCCAACGCATCCACCGAGCTTTACGGCACCAGAAAAACGGACTTAGAATCGTCATATGAGCGAGATCGAGCTTAAATTTCTCTTTGACGAAGCAGATGCGCGCGCACTCTGGGCGCGCGTCAAGGCGCTTGGATGGGCCGATGGGCGCCCCAATACGCAAACGCTCAGAAGTATCTATCTGGATACGGCCGAACACGCCCTGAAGAAGGCAGGAATCGCGCTCAGACTCAGACGCGACGGGCGGCGCTGGATCCAGACGGTCAAGACTGGCCGGCAATTGCATGGCGGCCTCTCGCTGTCCGGCGAGGTCGAGGTTGCGGTTCCTGAAGGCCAGCTCAACCTTGATTTGATTCCCGATGCTGCCCTGCGCGCCGAAATTGTCCGCGCAGTAGGCGGCGCGTCGCTACAGACGATATGCGAAACTGCCATTCGGCGGACAAGAAGGGAGTTCTCGCTTGAGAATGGCACGCGCGCCGAATTGGCGGTCGACATCGGCGAGATACTTGCCGCAGGACGCTCTGCTCCCCTGTGCGAGGTGGAGATCGAGCTTTTGGAGGGCGATCCGAGCGGATTGTTCGACATAGCGCAGGCACTGTTTCCTGACGGTGGCTGCGATTTTCGCGGCTTTCCAAATCGGCCCGCGGCTATCTCCTCGATGAGAAGGGCTACATCGATACGCCGCTCGCGCCGCAAAAAGCTGGAACAGTCAAGCTGGATCCTGCGGGGACGGCCGAGCAGGCGGCGCGCGCCACGCTTCGAGAATGTCTCGACCAGATAGCCTCTAACATTGTGGTGGTTCGGGAAATCGACCACCCGGAGGGGCCGCATCAATTGCGTGTCGGCCTGCGCCGTTTGCGGAGCGTATTCTCCGTTTACGCATCGGTGCTGAACAGCCCAGAAGCAGCGAGGATCGCCGACGAAGCAAAATGGCTTGGCCAGGAAGTCGGGCGTCTGCGGGATACCGACGTTCTTGCCAACGACATCGTACGGCGGGAGGCGGGATACCATCCGCACGAACTCGAACTTTCGGCGCTTGCCGATGCGCTATCCCGTCAAGCACTTGAAATGCGCAAGCCCCTTCGCGACTGTCTAGTGGGTGCTCGGACACAGAAACTTCTGATTGATCTTGCACGCTTTGTTGAAACCGGTGGCTGGCTTAACCGGGAGGATACCGACCAACCTGAGCGGCTCATCGCCCCGATTGGTGCGTTGGCTGAGAAGGCGCTCCGCAAACGCTGGAAAAAAGTATCCAAACGCGCACATGGGTTCGAAGCGCTGAATGTGAACGAGCGCCACGAATTGCGGAAGGAGTTGAAGAAGCTGCGCTACGGCGCGGAGTTTTTCGCGTCACTGTATCCAGCCAAACGGGTATTTCCTTTCATCAAGCGCCTGCAGAAGCTTCAAGCGGCTTTCGGCGATCTGAATGATGCCGCGATGGCGAAGGCGCTGTTGACCGGTGCCGAAACATCTTTGGCGGAAGCGCCACAGATGCAGCGGGCTGCAGGTTGGGTAATCGGCGCAAGCCAGGTGCGCGCCGAATCCAGTTGGGCGGGAGTAAAGCTCCTTTGGCAGAAGTTGGAGCACACGCGCGCGTTCTGGAGATGAGGCGCATCCTGTGCAGCCAGACAGGATCGGCATGAGTTGGCACTCGTCATGGAAACGCCGTGGCCCGGTCATCATTCTCATGCATCGTATCGTCGGCGAGCGGCAAGGATCGATGCGGAGATTGGGCGATGTTCCGAAGTGAACCGACACTTGATGAGTTGTTGGACGAACCCATCATACAGGAGCTCATGGCGAGCGATGGTGTCCGGGCCGAGGACGTCCGTCGCTCGATACAAGATGCGCGTACCCGAATGAGTCTGAATTGTCAGGGTTCGGGTAAGTTTTTGGATGATAAAAGTTCCCCGGGGTTTGCCAGTTCCAACCGGCCTCCATCGCCAAGACTGCCGGATCCCAGTGCGACATCAATCAGAATCCGTGCCGATCCGATGAGGCAGCACGGATGCCTGACTTGACCTGCCACCAAAGTGGCGAAACGACATATCCCATGACCGGAATTGCAATCGAACCGACGGCAATCCCGATCACCGCAGCACCGGCTGCCTGAACGACCCAGGCGACAACAGGCCCCACGGGCGCAAGGGCGAGCGCGGCAGTATCCCCGACGTCGTGGATGATGTGGGCCAGCCGGTCGAAGCCGTAAGTCTCGAAGCCATGAAGAATGATGTCGCCGCCGACCCAGATCATGGCGGCCGTTCCGACGATCCCAAGTGCCTTGAGGAAATACGGCATGCCCTGGACGAGTCCGCGTCCGGTCAAGCGAAGGGCCGCGCTGACAGTCGATGGCGACGACGCGCGGGCGAGCATAAGTCCGAAATCGTCGGCCTTCACGATCAGCGCGACGACGCCATAGACAGCGACGGTGATGCCCATCCCGACGACAGCGAGCACCATTGCCTGAGTAAATGCGTTCCCGTCGGGAACGGCGGCGAGTGTTATGGCCATGATCTCGGCCGACAGGATGAAGTCAGTCTTGATCGCGCCGGCGATCTTCTGGTCTTCGAAGGATTTGGCGTCCAGGCTGATGGACTCGATACCGGTCTCATGATCGTGCGCCGCATGCGGCAGGATCAGTTCGTAGATCTTCTCGACGCCTTCATAGCAGAGAGAGACACCACCTATCATTAGCAGTGGCGTCACCGCCTGGGGTGCGAACAGGCTCAGGAGCATGGCTGCCGGCAGCAGGATCAGCAGCTTGTTCTTCAGAGAGCCGAGCGCGATCCTGCCGATGATCGGCAATTCTCGCGCCGCGGAAAAACCAGTGACATAGCGCGGCGTAACGGCGGCGTCGTCGATGACGACCCCGGCTGCCTTGGCTCCGGCCTTCGCGGCCTGGCCGGCGATGTCGTCGAGTGAGGCTGCGGCCACTTTTGCCAGGGCCGCTATGTCGTCAAGAAGGGCGATCAGACCGACGCTCATTGAGGCCACCGCTCAGGAAGATGAGTCGAAAGGAGATGCCGCGCCGCACATGGGGGCATTGCAGGATTATCACCGCAGCATTGCCTGAAGCGGGCGCTGCGGTGATATGTTAAGGTTTACTCGGCAGGAAGCGGGTTCAGGCCGAAGCTACCTTCATCCTTCGGGTTGGACGACCGATCCCGCTTTTGCACCGCACGTGCCAAAACATTCTGCCTGTTGACGGATTTGCGCTCGGCGTCGATGCGGCGGATCAGGATTTCCGCACGCTCGATGGAGCCAAGCAGAGCGAGGATCGTCCCACGTTCCACCGCGCCCGCATCCGGCCCCAGCGCAAGAGTGCGGGCACGAAGTTCATCGACTTCGGGGTAGCTGACATGCCCGGCCGGCATGGTCGGGTTGGCGATGCCGTGATCGGGCATGATATCGCGAAGCGAGACATCGAGCTTGTTGAGCGCGGTTTCGACGATGGCGTTTGCCGGACCGCTGAACTTCTCGCGCTTCACGCGCCGGGCCACCTGATGCATCGACTCGGTCAGCGCAGCTGTGAAATCCGCCTCCTCGATCAGGCTCGCGACGAGGTCGAGCTGCTCGTAAGGCAAATCCTCCTTCATCAACAGGGCGGTGTAGGCCCGTATGTCGCGGCTGAGGATATCGGTCGCCAGATAATGCTCGCCCGGATCGGACGGCGCGTTCTTCGAGGATCGCGCGATGTCCAGGAACATGGCTCCAGCCTGTAGATGACGCGCTGTTTCCTGCTGCACGGCCGGGATGGCCTTGGCGAAGTCGCTCGCCAGTTTTTGGTCGAGGAATTTTGGGGTCGAGTAGTCTTCGACATCCTCTGCGTCGGTGTGTCCGACGCGCGACAATATCCGGTCGAACACGCCGACGAAGGGAAACAGCAGCAGCGTGTTGAAGATATTGAATACGGTCGAGTAAACACCGACGGCGACCGGCACGAGCGGGAACGTTTCCTTGCCGCCGATCAGGACCGGAACGCTTGGGTCGCCGCCAAAGAACTGCATGCCCCACCGCAGGACTTCGATCGAGACGAAGAACAGCGGCACGGTGATACACACGCCGATGATGTTGATGGAAATATGCGCGTAGGCCGCCCGCTTGGCGTTTTTCGACAGATTGAGCGAAGCCATCCACGAGGTGATGGTGGTGCCAAGGTCTGCGCCGAGCGAGAAGGCGACGGCCGTTTCCCAGTCGAGGATGCCTGCCGCGCCAAGGCCCATCACAATACCAATCGTCGCCGACGACGAGTGGATCATCGCGGTAATGGCGGCGGCGATGAGCACGCACTTGATCAGGTTGAAGTAGGAGTCTGCCTTCAGCGTCTGCAGCAGTTCCATGACCTCAGGCATGTTGCGCAGCGGGCGCAGACCGCCGGTCATCAGGTTGAGGCCGTAGAAGATCAGCGCGAAGCCCATGCAGGCGAGTGCGATGTTGCGGACCTTCTCATTCTTGGAGAAGCAGTAGAGCAGCGAGAACGCGCCGGCGAAGATCAGCCCCAGCGGGCCGAGCGGCAGCGCGATAAGCCCGTTGCCCAGGGTCGTGCCGATGTTTGCGCCCATGATGACGCTGATCGCTGGTCGCAACGCGACAACGCCGGCGTTGACGAGGCCAACAACCATCACGGTCATGGCGGTGGAAGACTGGATCACGCCGGTGATCAGCGTGCCGGCCAGCACGCCTTTGATCGGCGTTCCGGCCGCCCTAGCGAGGAAGGCGCGCATCTTGTTGACGGAAAGCGCCTGAATGCCGTTGGACATGAACTCAAGGCCGAGCATGAATAAGCCCAGCCCGCCGATGACCGGCACGAGAATGTCCTTGAAGATGTCTATATCCATCTCATGCTACCCCAAAAATGCGCCGTCCCGACGCGACAAGTTTCGATTACCCTCGGTGCGTCCAGAGTTGGCGAACGACGGAGTGCTCGCCGATTTCAGTTGCCGGCCTGCAATTCCTTGACCCAGTATTGTTTGACCTGTTCCGCAAGAGGCTCCGGCAGCGGCACATAACCGAGCGCCGCCGCATCCGAATCTCCGTCATCGAATGCGAGACGAAAGAGGTCGTGAACGCGGCGATAGCGATCCGGGGACCGGCCGGCGATAGGAACAACCGCGAAGGTGGCAGTGCTGATTGGATAGGCAGCTGGCCCAGGCTGGTCGGTCAGGGAAGCGTAAAAGTCCTGCGTCTTTTCCCAGGCGATGGCGTTAGCTGCGGCCTGGACGCCTTCGGGATCAGGCTTGACGAAGTTGCCCGATTTGTTCTGGATTGAAGCGAAGGGCAATCCCGCGCGCATCACCTGGCCGTATTCGGCATAGGCGATCGCGCCCTTGGTCTCCTGCACGGCGAGGATAAGGTTCTTGGTACCTTCGGCGCTGGTCCCGACCGGCCACGGGATAAGGGTATCGGCGCCGTACTTTGTCTTCCATTCGGCGCTGACTGCCGTGAAATACTCTGTAAGGACGAAGGTTGAGCCTGAGCCGTCCTTGCGGTGAACGACGCTGATCTGGAGATCGGGAATATCCAGATCGGGATTGAGCGCCTTGATGGCGGGATCGGACCAGGTCTGGATCTTTCCTAGATAGATGTCCGCCAGGACTGGGCCGGTCAATCGCAAGGCTCCCGGGGCAACGCCGTCGATATTCGTGACGATCGCGATGCCACCCATGACGATCGGAAACTGTTGTTGGCCGCGGCTGGCGAGTTCCGAAGGCGCAACCGGTACGTCGGTGGCCGCGAAATCCATCTCAGGCTGTTCAAGCCGCATCAGGCCGGCGAGCGATCCGACAAGCTCGTAGTCGACGGTCCAATCCAGCGTGAAAAAGTCACCGCCGTCCGCCCGCGCATCCTTATAGGCTCTCGCCCATTTGGCCATGACCGGCGCAGCGAAAGTCGATCCCGCGCCGCGAATAGGTTCCGCCTGGGCGGTTTGCCCAAAAGTCAACGCTATGGCCAGAATGGCAGCGCCAGCCAGCCCATCGACCACGCCCCGAGCTTTTCCAATTCGGGAAACGAGCAATCCAACCATGGCGCCTCACTGCGGTTTGTGCGCTTGCGGAACAAGCATGCGCGAAGTTGTAGTTTGTTCAAGACGCGCGTGCGCTCGAACCTGGCTAGGCGGCCACGCCGGAACCAACATTAAGCCATATGCTTGGTAATGCTGTTGTTTGACGCTTGGATGACAGGCCATCTGGCGGTGACGAAAGTAAATTCGGGCCTACACTTTTGGGAATGGCCGCCGAATATTGGCTTGGTTTTTCATAAGTGAAGCAAAAGCTTCATCCCTGTGACACATCGGCGTGCGTCAACAGTCGTTAGGTGACAGGCGGCATCTGAATACGATGCCACCTCTGTTCGGTGAAGTTTGTGCTCGCTCTGGCCAATCGCAGGTTGCGTTTGTGGCAATGAGAGTTTGGGCAACAGGAGTAACAGGAGTAATGAATGTCTGATCAGGTAAGCCATTCCCCGCTCGACAAGAAGGTCGCTATCGTGACCGGCTCGACGAGCGGCATCGGGCTCGGCATCGCGCGCGGGCTTGCCGCACAAGGCTCCGATATCGTGATTAACGGTTTGGGCGACCCAGTCGCCATCGAGACCGTCCGGGCTGCAATCGAGACGGAGTTCGGTGTGCGCTGTCTCTATTCTTCCGCCAATATGTTCTCAGGCGCGGAGATTGGCGACATGATCAAGCTGGCGGTCGACGCTCTCGGCGGTTGCGACATTCTCGTCAACAACGCTGGCATCCAGCACGTTGCTCCCATCGACGAGTTTCCGGACGATAAATGGGAAGCCATCATCCAGATCAACCTTGTTGCGGCCTTCCACTCCGTCAAGGCCGCACTTCCTTTGATGAAGGCGCGCGGGTGGGGTCGGATCATCAACATCGCATCGGCACATGCTCTGGTCGCGTCGCCGTATAAGTCCGCCTATGTCGCGGCCAAGCACGGCATCGCAGGATTGACGAAGACCGTCGCCCTCGAGGTTGCGACAGCCGGGATCACAGCTAACGCCATTTGCCCGGGCTATGTCTGGACCCCGCTGGTCGAAACGCAGATCCCGGATACCATGGTCGCACGCGGCCTTTCCAAGGAACAGGTCATCCACGACGTGCTTCTCGAAGCCCAGCCGACCAAGGAATTCGTCACCATCGACCAGGTTGCCGGCCTGGCGCTTTTCCTGTGCTCGGACGCCGCCGCGTCGATAACGGGTGCAATCCTTCCCATCGACGGCGGCTGGACCGCGCATTGAAGCCTAAAAACCCAATCGCTTTCTCCGCCATACAGGAACCCAGTTAGATGAAAGCCGAAGACGTTCGCCGCAGCTATGCGATGCCGCTCACCAATCCGGCCTATCCGCGTGGTCCTTACCGCTTCATCGACCGCGAATATGTGATCGTCACCTATCGGACCGACCCCGAAGCCTTGAGGGCCGTCGTTCCCGAACCGCTGCAAATCGCCGAACCCCTGGTCAAATATGAATTCATCAGGATGCCGGACTCGACCGGGTTTGGCGACTATACCGAGTCCGGCCAGGTCATTCCGGTGCGTTTCGACGGCGAGGAGGGCGTCTATGTTCACGCCATGTATCTCGATGACGACGCTCCAATCGCCGGTGGCCGCGAGATATGGGGCTTCCCCAAGAAGCTGGCGTCACCAAAACTCGTCCACGAGGGTGAGGTGGTCGTCGGCACGCTGCATTATGGCTCGGTGCTCTGCGCGACTGCGACCATGGGCTACAAACACAATACAATAGACGCCGGCGACATCGCGCACTCACTCGGTAAACCAAACTTCCTCGTCAAAATCATCCCGCATGTCGATGCTACGCCGCGCATTTGCGAACTGGTCCGCTATCACCTTCAGGACATCACCGTGAAGGGGGCTTGGTCAGGTCCGGCAGAGTTGCAGCTTTACAGGCACGTCATCGCGGATGTTGCGCGCCTGCCGGTGTTGGAGATCGTGTCAGCGGTTCATTTTGTCGCCGATCTCACGCTGGGCCTCGGCGAAGTCGTCCACGACTATGCGAAACAGCCCGGCGCAGAACGCTAAGCGGGCAGAAGGATCTTGCAATGGACCAGACTGTGAAGAAGCGAAGAGGCGAGACACCCGATATACAGGACCTCATAGCGCCCTATCAGTCTGTGGCGCTCGTGCTTCAGGGTGGCGGCGCGCTTGGCGCCTATCAGGCGGGCGTTTTCCAGGCGCTGAGCGAAGCCGGGATAAGCGCCAACTGGCTGTCAGGTGTTTCCATTGGCGCGATCAACGCGGCGATCATCGCCGGCAACGAGCCCGGCAACCAGGTCGACCGGCTGCGCGATTTCTGGGAAACGGTGTCGGGCCGCAAGGTGTGGCATTTTACGCCGGAGGGCGATGCGTTCCGCAAGCTGCGCAATCAGGCCAGCGCCATGATGACGATGATGTCGGGACTTCCAGGCTTTTTCAAACTGCGAGAGCTGAGCCCGTGGTACCAGCTTCCCGGCGCAACGGGGGCGACGAGCTTCTACGACACGGGCGAACTCGAAGCCACGCTCAATCGCCTGATTGACTGGAATGTCCTGAACGATCGGCAACGACGGTTGAGCGTTGGTGCCGTGAATGTCCGGACGGGTAACTTCCGCTACTTCGATAGCGAGATCGAAATTATCGGCCCGCAGCACATCATGGCGTCGGGCGCTCTGCCGCCAGCCTTTCCGGCTATCCATATCGAGAACGAGTACTACTGGGATGGCGGCATCGTCTCGAACACGCCGCTTCAGTATCTGCTGGAACAGGAGGATGTGCACGATACGTTGGTGTTCCAGGTCGACCTGTTCAGTGCGCGCGGCATCCTTCCACGAGACATGGGCGAGGTGCAGGCGCGTCACAAGGACATCATGTATTCAAGCCGGACGCGCAACAACACGGACACGTTCCGCCGCCTGCACAATGTGCGCCTGAAGCTTCACCAGGCATTGCTGCGCATTCCGCCGGAGATCCTGACCGAGGGAGACAAGGAATTCCTCGCTTCGATGGAGGATGTCCCGCAGATCAACATCGTCCATCTCATCTATCAGCCGAAAATCTACGAGAGCGACGCAAAGGATTACGAGTTCTCAGGCACCTCGATGCGTGAGCACTGGGACGCCGGCTATCAGGATACCCGCAAGACGCTGCGCCATCGCAAATGGCTGGTGAAGCCGCCGGAATCGATCGGAATGACTGTCCATGACATTCACCGCGATGATCCGAGCTGAGAGGTTCGACAAGGCAGGCCTATCCGTGTCTATTCGGTCGTGATCTGCACCAGTGCGGTGACCGGCTGGCCGTTCACAAGGATGGGCTGGTGATGATCATCTGCCAGAAGAACCCCAATGACATGCTGGCCGGTAGGCGAAGGGCAATGGCTTAACCTGGCCAACACAAGATCGCCCCCAAAATCGCTGTTCATGCTGTTGTAGGCGGGGCCTGGGATATTGCAGCTGTCCCCCTCTGGATCGATTTTCATATCGATATGGCCGCAGCGGGAATCGCCCGCACGGCATTAGGCGGAAGTTGCTTTGCACCACGATGTGAAATTGCGCCGAACAGTGACCCCACGTCGACCAGGATTAATCGGCTGATTTCATTGCGAAAATGAATGTTGGCAAGGGGTTCCAGAAGGCACCTGTTATGACCCCTCGAAAATCCCAAAAAGAACTACTGGATCAGACACTTGCGCGTTTCGATCCTTGGGGTTGCAGTTCGGCGCGATTTCACAGCGAGAGACGTCAAAACTGGTTGTCGCATGCCATTGTCTCGCCTGCCAGAGACGGACCGGTAGTCCATTCAGCGTCGGGGCATTCTATGCGATTGACACGGTTGAGATTTCTGGGGGGCCACGGAATTTGTCCACGTTGGCGATAGCGGTAACAGGGTGCGCATCTATTTTTGCCCAACCTGCGGTTCGACAATCTATTGGAAGCCCGATGCGCTGCCATCGATGATCGGCGTAGCCGTTGGTGCGCTGGCCGCCCCTGACTTCCCGGCCCCAGCGCTATCGATATTCGAGCGATCGAAACATCATTGGTTGCAATTTGACGGGGATGTCGAACACTTTCAAGAAGGTGCGATACGAGAATATTCGCCTGATCTGACGAGACGGTCCGACTCCCGTTAATCGCCGCGTCCGTCATCAATGGAATTAAACACGGCTGATCTAGGTGAATTGTCAGATCACAAAAAGCCCGCCGGCAAGACGGATCGAGACGACGGGCTTCCGCCACCGCCGGGGTGATAGCGGCGACATTCCCCGCCAAGGAGGGAGTGAGGGCAGGCGGGGACACTTCAAACCAAATCAGAGCGGCTTCTAATTCAGCAACCTAACCGACCGAAATCGAAAACATTGCGAGTATGCCCTGCGTGTTTCGCGAGAGGCATCCGTCGAAGCTTTCTGAAAAGCGCCTCTTCATTGGTAATGCCGGAACTGTGTAGTGAAACAGCACGTCTGGAGAGTACATCCGCATCCGAACCCTCAGCCTCGAAACCGTACCAGCGGCACAACTTCGCAACGACGCGGTTCAGCACGCCCAGCTGAGCGGGATAGAAAATGCCGGTCTGAAAAGCATGAGAGCTATTCATGGCTCTCTCCACAGATCAGGGCGAAAACGTGATAATCTCTCTCAAAAACCAGCGCCCGTTTCTATCGCTGGTCACCCAATAACGGTACGCCGATTCCGGCCAATAGCAAGCTGATACTCTGAAACGCAAAAGGTCCGACACCTCTTCAGAATGGCCGCCGGCGGCTTGGTAATGCCAAAGATCAGACAACGCCGCTTGAATTTCCCGTTTCAACTCGTCTCGGGGCGTCGTCAAGCACGGTTAGCTCCACCGCCGCCAATTTTGCAGCGCAAAGCACATAACGTTCACTTGCCAGCCAGGACTCGCGGTCACTCTCTTGCCCAATTATGTCGGGGCCACGGTGCGCACCGATCTGATCGTTTTTGGGCGCCAATCCCGACGATAAATGCGCGTTAGGTCGGCGAAAGCTCGGTGTGGACGCCTTGCCAACGGTTCGCGTCGAAGCCTCTTGAAAAGTGCGTCTTCACTGGTCAAACCGAAACTGAAAAGCGACATGGCCCGGCTGGCAAGCTCCTCGGCATCCTCACCTTTGACGCTGAGACCGTGCCAGTCGCACGTCTTCTGGACGACGCGATCCAGCAGATCCAGGTCGTCGGGATAGAAATTCTCGGTTGAAAATCATGATGGTTGGTCATGGCTTTCTCCTACGAATGAGGGCGAAAGCATGGTGTTCTCTCTCAAAAACCAGCGCCCTTATCAAAGGCTGGTCACCCAATAACGCTACGCCTAAGCGGGCCAATAGCAAGCGGAGATTTTCTTGGCGATGTGATCGGCGAGGGTGTCGGGGGTGTCTGGCATTTTTGCCAAGGCCGTCTAATCCATAGACCAGCATCGGGACTTACGAGCGCCGCTGCTTTGCGCTTCACATTGTCGACATAAGGCCCACTGCTAGGTCAGCGAAAGAGGCGGGGGAACGCAAGTTCACTGATACCCCCGCCCTGCTCAACGGCCCCCTTACACTGTCCCACTCGGACAGCGGCATTGAGCCGAGCAGAGACGATGAATAGCATTCATAGCGTTTTCAGGCGCTAATCTATGATAACTTTCGGATCCGGATCTATCATGTCGTTGATCCAAAAATCCCGCCACTTCGGAGTGGTGATGGACGGCGGTGCCGGCTGCGCTTTCGGAAGGACTACCCATACCGGTTCTGTTACCAGACGTGGAACCTTTGAGCCCTTCCAGGGATTATATCCGCCGATGTTCGATGGCTTTAATCTTGAAATGATTGAACTGCCGGAGGCGACATTTCGGATTCGCCGCGGTGGCAACGGCCCTCCGGTGCTTCTCCTGCACGGGCATCCCCGCACGCACGCGACCTGGCATCGCGTGGCTCCTCATTTAGCCGAATTCTACACAGTGATCTGTCCAGATCTTCCCGGCTTCGGGCAATCATCCATTCCTGCTGACACGCCCGACCACGCCGGATCCTCCAAACGCGCAAAGGCGCGTCACTGCGTTGCCCTGATGCGGCACCTCGGCTTCGAGCGCTTTGCTGTCGCAGGCCACGATCGCGGCAGTTACACCGCATTCCGTATGGCAATGGACTACCCCGACGTGATTACGCATCTCGCGATCCTCGATGGCGTACCGATCCTGGAAGCACTGGAACGTTGCGATGCCCGCTTCGCGAAAGAATGGTGGCACTGGTTCTTCTTCGCCCAAAAGGAAAAGCCAGAGCGAGCGATTCTGACCGACCCAGACGGCTGGTATGGCGGATCGCCGGAGCATATGGGCGCAGAAGCCTTTGAGGACTACCGTGCTGCCATCCATGATCCTCGGGTCGTCCATGGAATGCTCGAAGACTACCGGGCCGGTCTTGGGATCGATCGCGAGCATGACCAATCGGACCGTGCTGCCGGTCGCCGGATTGCCTGCCCGACGATGGTACTCTGGTCGCTCCAAGACGATCTGGAGCAGCTTTACGGCAACGTCCTCGACGTATGGATTCCATGGACGACCAGATTGTCTGGGAGGGGTATCGATTGTGGACACCATATGGCGGAGGAGGCGCCGGAGGCTCTCACGGCGGAACTGCGAGGGTTCTTTCGATCCGCTTAGATCTGCTACCACCCACCTCATCAAACTCAACGATGTCGAACCGCTCGGCTATCTCGCCGATGTCCTCACCAGGATCGTCAATGGCCACCCCAACAGCCAGCTCGACGACCTGCTGCCTTGGGCTTATATCCCCGGCTCCCGAGCTCAACGCCGTGGCCTGAGAACACCGCTTACGATGTGTGCAAGAGGCATGCTCAATATGCTCGTTTGAGCGAGCGGGTGGAAAATCAGGGTTGGGATGTCGTCGACCTGCGCTCGAACATAAACACGGGCTTTCGCAACCAGGAAAGCTCCATTCATTCCCTGTCGAACGAATTGCGGGGCTCGTCCAAGACGCAATGGCCGGTGATCTGGTCGGCGATCCGGCCGGATTGACAAGATCGAAGAACGGCTGGTTCCGCGCCGAACTGGATCAGGTGTTTGGTGACCAACAGCGCCAGGTCGACGAGATCAAGCAATTCCCGAGCGGCATCTACAATCAGCGTGACGTGATCCGGGATATTCTGGAAAGGCTGGATCGAGTCGAACGCCGCGTGCCGATACCGCCCGGATGATCAAATTCCACCCAAAATGGAGGGTGCGTGAATAGCTCGAAGCGGCTATTCAACGCCTCTAGCCCCTTGCGCCCGCGTGTTCCTTCTGGAGCGCGGGCCTTTTTTCGTTTTCGACCTCAGACGACGAAAAACTCTCCGGCCGTCATGGCCAGTCCGGGCGAGAGCGTGGCGAACTTCGTTGCCGCGGCACCGCCCAGCCCGTCCTTGTCGAAATACAGGTCGCCGGTTGTCTTGTTGTAGATGATACGATCACTCGCATCATGCGCGGCGGCTCCAGTATGAAAGGCACCCGCCGAAAGCCAGCCATTCGCAAGGCCGGTGAAGACCGCATTCTCAAGCTGGATCATGTCGTCGGCGAGGTTGTAGTCCGTAATCTTGTCGATGTTGGTCGAACCGAGCGGGGCGTTGAAGTGAAAGGCGTCGCCTCCGGTTCCGCCGACCAGCGTGTCCTTGCCCGCTCCCCCGGACAGCAAATCATTGCCAGCCCCGCCGCGCAGGATGTTGTTGCCGGCATTGCCGATGAGGGTGTTTTTGAGGCTGTTGCCGTTGCCGGTCAGGTTGGTAGTCCCTTGAAGCTCCAGGCGCTCAAGATTTGCGCCAAGCGTCCAGTCGATATGGGAACGCACAGTATCGAGGCCCTGGTCAGCGGCTTCGATTGTCCGGTCTCCCGAAAGCGAAACGAAATAGAGATCGTCGCCGTCGCCGCCGGCCATCGAGTCGGCCCCGTCGCCCCCGTCAAGGGTGTCATTGCCCAAGCCACCGATCAGCGTGTCGTTGTCGGCTCCGCCATCGAGATAGTCGTCGCCCCGGCCACCGTCGAGATAATCATCGCCTGCGCCGCCGTAGAGACCGCCCTTTATAGTGCTCCAAAAGGTGTCAGCGCTATCACTGCTTTTTACAGTAATCGTGAAATCATTGTTGTCGCCGCCGTCGCCGCCAAGCAGCGTATCGTTACCGTCGAACCCCCAAAGGCTGTCTCTTCCATCGCCGCCATCGAGGTAGTCCCTGCCGCTCAATTCACCAAGATAGGGAACGATGGATCCACTTGCGGCGGAGCTGTAAGTGAATTCGCCGCCGACCAGCAGGTCGCTCCCGAGTTCGCCATGGAGGTAGTCAGTACTGGTGCCGCCATGGACGGTATCGTTGCCGTCGCCACCGAAGCCATACATGTTTCCGGCCCCATTACTGCCGAGAAAATCACTCCCGTTGCCGCCATAGAGGTCGGGGCCGGCCTGAGTGGTGAAAATGCGGTCATTGCCGTCGAGCCCGTAAACTGCGGACTGAGCGGCGGTGATGTAGTCATTTCCATCCGTAAGAATCTGCGACATGTTTCAAGCTCCAAAAGGACACGGGCAGATTGCATGCGTCGGTCGGTGCACGCAAGAAGATATGCCTACCTCATTGGGATACTGCGCTCGGCAAGCCTGCGGATATGCCAGCGAGACTGGTATCCCTGAATTCAGGTATAGACAGTGGTGGGTTGGCATTCTGCGCCTAATAATCATTCAGACCGCGTATTCCTTCTGGAGCGCGCTGGCTTCCTTTTGCGTATATGTCAAATCTTATTGTCGTCGTTCGATATTGGCGCATACTCCACATCGAGGGACCAGCAGGCGGCGGCTGGAAGTCACAGCATATGCTTCGAATGAAGGGAGGAAAGCCATGGAAGGCCTCCGCAGAGCACATCAACCGCACGTCTATTACCTGAAGATTGCTCATGCTCTCCCACGTATGCCGAAGACTCCGATGGGAAAGAGGCATCAAGGCTAGCGACGAGAGCGCAAAGGATATCGCTGATCTTGCCCTGGTCCTATATCCGCCGGTATTTCCGAGGAAACCGATCTAACTCAAAAGCTCAGACAGCAGGCGTGGCGGTTTCCCGATCGCCAACCACACGTTGGCCCGCCGCTCCGGAAGGGGTGGTGGGCTTTTCGCATTTCACCCCTCAGACGATAAAGAAATCGCTGGCCGTCATCGCCAGTCCGGGCGAGAGCGTTGCGAACTTGATTGCCGCTGCACCGCCCAGGCCGTCCTTGTCGAACAGCAGGTCGCCGGTCGTCGCGTTGTAGATGATGCGGTCACTCGCATCATGCGCACCGGCCCCGGTGTGGAAAGCGCCGGCCGAAAGCCAGCCAGCCGCAAGACCGGTGAAGACGCCATTCTCCAGCTGAACCGTGTCCTGCGCGACGTTGTAGTCGTTGACCTTGTCTATGTTGGTCGAGCCAAGCGGTGCGTTGAACAGGAACGTGTCGTTGCCGGCTCCGCCGAGCAAGGTATCCTTACCGGCACCGCCCAACAGAAGGTCGTTGCCGGCGCCACCGCGAAGAATGTTGTTGCCGCTGTTGCCGATGAGCGTGTTGTTGAGCGTATTGCCATTGCCTATCAGGTTGGCCGAGCCAAGGAACTCCAGCCGCTCGATATTGGCGCCGAGCGTCCAGTCAATATAGGACTTGACCGTATCGGTGCCTTCGCCGGCAAGTTCGATCGTCCGGTCGCCTGTCGAGGAGAGGACAAAGATATCGTTGCCGGTGCCGCCGAGGGTGGTGTCGTTGCCAGCCGCACCATCCAGGAAATCGTTGCCGGCACCTCCTCTCAGCGTATTGTCGCCGACATTGCCGATGATGATGTTGTGTAGGCTGTTGCCGGTACCGACGAGATTGGCTGTGCCTTGCAGTTCCAGTCGTTCGATATTCGCGCCGAGTGTCCAGTGGATGAAGGAGCGGACGGTGTCGGTGCCTGCTCCCGCAGTCTCGATGACCTGATCACCGGCGGTGTCTACCACGTAGACGTCGTCGCCGCTGCCGCCTTTCAAGATGTCGCTGCCAGAACCGCCGTTCAGATAGTCGTTACCCAGACCGCCAGTAAGGCGATCGGCGCCAGCCTCCCCGTATAGCCGATCAGCACCGTCGCGTCCGTCTATGTTATCGTTGAAAACGGTCCCGAAGAACTGTTCCGAGACCGCTGTGCCGACCCATTCCACGGCGGCCTGGCGCGGGTCCACGATCCGTGCGTAAATTTCGGTGGAGCCTATATGCGCGGAGTCCCAAGTCACGATCACACGGCCATCCGCCATCTCGGACGCGGTAATCCCTGCAACAAGATTGGAGGTTCGGTCCGAAGATATCACAAATTCGGAACCTATCCGTTCACCGCTGGCGGAGTAGAGTTGGCCCAGAACGTCGTCAATTCCACCGAAACCACCGTCGTTCCAGACGACCAGAAAATTCCCGGACTGAAGGCCGACCACCTGTGGCTTGGTTTGCGTATGGGTGTGGGCGGAGGTGTTGATTTGGAATTCGTCTCCGCCATTGACAGCGCCGTAAACTCGAAACACACCCGGTGAGACATGTTCGGTCCAAACGGCCATGAAGTTGTCGCCGGTCGAATAAGCGACATCCGGATCGATATGAAATTCGTCGAATTCGCCGCTGTCGACGCGGTACGAACCACGGCCACCGGTTTCGTGGCCGCGTATGCTGTCATGGTGATTGGTCTCTGCTGACTGACCTAGGTCATCATCCCAGACGATGTTCACGCGCGATCCATCGCGACTGATTGCGATTGAAGCATTGGAATCCGCACCCCACTGGTCGCTGATTTGCTGGATCGGACCTGTGGCCTGTCCATCGGCGCCGAAATGAACTGCACGAACGGCCTGAGTGTACGTCACACCGGGCCCTGGGTCGCTATCGAACCTGTCATCGTCCCATACGATATAGAAACCGCCTGCGCGATCGCCCACGATGTCGGGCCTGCTCTGTGTGCCGTCAGTACTGCCGACATTGGTGGGCAAGTCTCCGGTCACCGGATCACCGGAGGCATTGAAAACGCGGTGGTGGACATCCTCGTTGCTGCCAGAGCGGGATGCCCACGTAATTGCAAAACCGCCTCCCTCAAGCGCAGCGATTGCCACGTTGCCTTCGTCGATGGCTCCGCCGTTCGTGGCATTGGCGACAGCTTCGGCCCGGCTGACGGTGCCGTCAGCATTGTGAATGACATACTTCAAGGTGCTCGGATCGCCGAGGCTACGGTAAACTACCGCGAAGCGACCATCTGAAAGGGCCGTAACCGCCGCCGAGTTTTGACTGTCGTTGGGGCTATGTGGATTTATCTGGAATGAGTGATAGGGGAGCGTAGGCGTTGGCATAATGAGTCCTCGCAAGCCAATTTGTTGCCAGCCGCAGTCGGGCCGTCCGGTTGCATACACGACCGCATTGTTCGCCGTCTTTGCATCGGGCGAACATTTACTGCCGAGAACGAACCAGCCGTTTGCCTATCGGGATTTTAAAAATCCCCCGGCGTCCGGCGAAGGTTGCGGGAAAATAAAAACTACGAGGTGACTAGCTGAAATGCTTGCGCATGCCCTCTGCTCGGACATCGGAAGGCGTGATCCCGAAGCGCTTACGAAAGGCGCGGTTGAAATTGGAGAGATCATGGAAACCGGAATCGTAAGCGATCTCCGATATGGTTTTGTCGAGGTCGCTGTCGCTCAACAACTGGAATGCAAGTTTCAGTCTGCTGTCGCGCAGGAACTCGGAGAAGGTGACGCCTTCTGCCTCGAACAGGCGCTGGATATATCGCGGCGTGACACCCTGTAGACCGGCCACCAAAGAGATGCTCAGCTCTGGATCTTGCATTCGGCTGAGAATGTGTTTTTTCACGAGTTGGAGCCGCGCGCTCCTGAAGCTGGGCTCGTTCCGTTCTGCACCGCCCTGGACAAAACCATCCAGTAGAAGAGCTGCAAGGTCATAAAGGTGATTGACGGCGATCTGACTGGCTTTGTCACCCTGTGGCTGATTTGTTCGCAAGAGATCAGCATAGCCGGAAATGAGTGACATGCCGGGGGTGGTTTTAGGAATGTGGTAGCTTGCTCTCATGTCGATACGTGGCACCATCCGAGCCAGCCGCGATCGCTCAAAGGACAGCACCCTCACGACGGTTTGTGGCAGCCAGAAATCCGACGGTGTCCCTTCGTTGACGAGCATCAGGTCACCGGCAGGCACTTTCACCGGTCGCCCTCCCTCTATCGACACCTCATGCTCTTCCGTATGCAAGGTGAGGAGATAGCCGTCTCTGCCATCGCCGAGCAGATCGCGTGTCCTTGCACCGCGGAGTGGTGAATACCTGGCCGTTCCGACTGTGACCCGATCCGGCAGGCCAAAGGCGGCGATCTCTACATGGAAACCCCTTGGGTCGGCGGGAGTGAATTGCCTGCCGGCGACATGACGCGCCACGAATTCGTGCACGAATGCCGGGCGATCGCGTTCAGGGATATTTTCGGTGGAGAAACGCTGCATCGGCTAGGATCATTCCTGTCCAGTAACCGCTTTGGTACGGCTAGCCGCAATCGATGGCAAGGGATGGCTTACTGTATGCCGGTCATCGCTGGCCTTCGGCTTCCCGCGATTCCTGCCGTCGAGATCGAACGCAGCGCCGTCTGAGCCAGTTCGACGACGGCGGCCCGGATTTCATTCTCCCGCCAGCCGTCTCTCATCGCGCGGACGAGTCGTGTAAGCAGAAGCGATGGCATCCTTGCAGATTGCTTCAGAGGCTGGAGAAAGCACCTCGGGGCGTCCAAAACCTCTTTTGGCACAGAAGTCTTGCCGTGATACCGGCGAGTGACCGAGCAGTCCGTGAAAACTCGAGGCCCACAGAACGCAGTCCACGGGCCTCGGCAGTGAGATTATTCAGACGAGGAAGAAGTCACTTGCCGTCATCGCCAGTCCGGGCGTGAGGGTGGCGAACTGGGTTGCAGCAGCGCCGCCGATGCCGTCCTTGTCGAAGAAAAGGCCACCCGTCGTCGAATTGAAGATGATCCGGTCGCTGGCATCATGCGCGGCAGTGCCGATATGGAATGCCGCCGCTGACAGCCAGCCCGCCGCCAGGCCGAAGAAGATGCCCTTGTCCAGCTGGATCATGTCGTCGGCGACATTGTAGTCGGTGATGGTGTCGACATTGTTCGGCCCGAGCACCGTGTTGAAGACGAAATTGTCCTTGCCTTCCCCGCCGACCAGGCGGTCATTGCCGAGATAGCCGGCAAGCGTGTCGTTGCCGGCACCGCCGCGCAGGATGTTATTGCCGCTGTTGCCGCCGACGGTGTTGGCAAGCGTGTTGCCATTGCCGGTCAGGTTGGCGGTGCCCTGGAATTCGACGCGTTCGATGTTGGCGCCGATCGTCCAGCTGGCCGAAGCTCGTACGGTGTCGCGGCCCTCGCCAGTCACTTCTATAACACGATCCCCTGTCGAGGAGACAATGTAGATGTCGTCGCCGTCGCCGCCGGCCAGTGTGTTGTTACCCAGCCCGCCGATCAAAGTGTCGTCGCCGCCCAGGCCGTATAGCAGATCGTTGCCGGCACCGCCGTTCAGGATATTCGCATCGGCATCGGTGCCTGTCAGCGTGTCATCAAAGGCCGATCCGAAAAGATTTTCGATGCTGGCCAGCGTATCGCCTTCGGCATGGCCGCCGCTAGCCGTTCCGGTGTCCAGGTTGACGATGATGCCCGCCGTGGAGGCGGTGTAGTCGGTAGTATCCGAACCTGCTCCGCCGATCAGGTTGTCCGCGCCGCCGAGACCGGAAAGCATGTCGTTGCCGTCCCCGCCGCTGAGAGTGTTCGCGTCGGCGTCGGTACCGGTCAGCGTATCGTCGAAGGCCGAGCCGGTGAGGTTCTCTATGCCGGTCAGCGTATCGCCTTCAGCGTGGCCACCCGTTCCCGAACCGTCCGCGAGGCCGACGATAACGCCCGCCGTCGAGGCAGTGTAGTCGGCAGTGTCGGAACCGAGGTCACCGAAGAGTTGGTCCGCGCCGGCGCTCCCTGTAAGCACATCGTTGCCCAGCCCGCCATTGAGTATGTCGTCGCCCGCCAAACCATCAATGGAGTCATTGCCGTCGGAGCCGATCATTCGGTCGGCCCCGGCCGACGCAACGAGCGAGATCCGAAACACATCGAAACCGCTGCCGTTGGCGTCAGTACCTGCCCCGTCATTGGTCGCCTGCGACTGGAAGGTGACGTAACGGCCATCGGTCGAGATCGATGGCGTGTTCGAAATGTCGTTCAACTCAGATCCGTCAGCTGCGACGGACAGGCGCGTCACCGCGCCGGTCACCATGTCCTTCAGGAAGACGTCGCGCAGCCCGTTCGTATCGCCCTGCACCAAGTTATTGGCAGCGCTGAGGAAGACGACATAGCGCCCGTCGGCCGAGATCACCGCCTGGAGGGACAGGTCGTTTGCCTGGCTCCCGTCTGTCGCGGTGGAGACGCGTGTGGTGGTGTTGGTCAACAGATCGCGGACAAAGACGTCGGTGGAGCCGTTGCTATCGCCGCTGACAAGGTTGGTGGCGTCGCTGGTGAACACAACATAGCGGCCGCTGCCGGAGATCAAAGCGCCGTAGGAAGTGCCGTCCCCCGAGCCGCCGCCGGTCGAAACCGAGACGAGGGTAGTGGTGCCGGCAGCGATGTCTCGAACGAAGACATCGGTCACGGCGCCGTTGCTGTCGTTCACCGTCAAGTTGCTGGCACTACTGACGAAAGAGACGCGGCTGCCATCGTCAGACAGACGGGCCACAAGGGAGTTACCGTTGGCCTGCGAGCCGTCATTTGCTACCGAAACGCGGGTGACAGCCCCCGTCTGCAGGTTCTTGACGAAGGCATCGCTGAAGCTATTGCTGTCGCCGGCCACCAGGTTGTTCGCGGTACTCTGGAAACCGATATGGCCGCCGTCCCCGGTGACGTCGACATTCTGGCTGGCGCCGCTTGCCTGACTGCCGTCCGATGCCGTCGAGACACGAGTGGTCACACCCGTCAGCGTGTCCCGCATGAAGACATCCAATGCGCCATTGGTGTCGCCGCCGACCAGGTTGGTAGCCGTGCTGTTGAAGAATACGAAGCGGCCGTCATCGGTAACGGCCGCCACGCTGGAGACGTTATCGCCCTGCGTACCACCGATTGCAGTCGAGATCAGCGTCGTGGTGCCGCTCAGTGTGTCGCGCAGAAAGACATCGAAGAAGCCGTTGGCGTCGCCGGACACCAGGTTAGTCGCAGTGCTCTGGAAAACGACGAAGCGGCCATCGCCCGACGTCACGCCGCCAGTAGCGATGTTATTGGCGCTGTTGCCGCTGCTGTCGACCGATATCCGGATGATCGAGCTGGCGTTGACGGTCATGATGGAAATCCCCCAATCGAGTTTGGAGCCGATGGCGGCGCACTATGGGATGCGCCATCGGACAAATCTGAAAGAGAAGCTATTGGAACTGTGATCCCCGGCTCACTCCCTTATACACCATATACGTGTGCTCCCAGTTCAGCAATCGCGAGGAGCGTTTTAAACTTTTTGGATTCACGCTTGCCGACTGCCAAGTCAGGATCACTGCGCTAGGCCCCGTCTCAGCCGGAATTCCAATTGACGGTAGTCGGGCTATGGCCGCGGCGGAAATACTTACGGAACATGCCTGAGCGGCTTATCGGTTTTAATCAACACAGACGCGGTTCGAAACTGCTCGGACGTAAACGGCGCATAGCGTTCATCGGCGGTGCGGTAGCGATTGGCCGGCGCACAAAGAGGGTATCCTTGAGAAAAGTTTATTGCGCCGGCGCGCGGCAGATATGGTAGCCGGAGCCTACATGTTTCCTTTAGAAGCGCGGGCTTTATTGCGTTTAGGGATTTCCCGCCGTACGAGCTGGCCGCTCTGGGGGGACATCCCTTGCCAGAAGATCACCCAAAACCAGCGATGTTTCGCGTAGTAGCTTCTTGATGTGATCCGGCGGCATCTGCTCGAAATGCTCTGCAGCGTCTAGAAGCTCGACAACCAGTTCAACGCCGCGTGCGTGAAGTTGTGGCATCGCATCCTCCGATGAGAGGCCGGCGCGTTGGGCGACTTGGGGGTCTTCGCGCCGGCCATGCAGCCGACGGGGGTCAGGCTACTCAACCACATAATCACCGAATCTCCTGCCGTGCCAGTGAATTTGGAGGGAACATTGCCGCAAGGCGAGCGTTAGCGTGGTGCCGCTATTGTCTGGGATTATGCGAGGAGCGGCAAGCCGCCGGCGTTCACTCACTCCCCGGCGGCATAGAGCCCGCCTTCGCTGCCCTCGCGACGGCGGGCTTCTTTTTTCAAGCCTTCGGCATGAACGCGGCCCGCCGCGGTTGGCGATCACGGCCAAATTTCTTACCTCTGAGCGACTTCGGTCTTTCGCCATCAATGGCCTCATGAAAAGCAGCCAAAGTGTTTATCCAGACGATTGCCTTGAACGGCATATCAGCCTCGCCAC
>NZ_JAAKZG010000021.1 GCF_011045115.1 Mesorhizobium zhangyense | reverse complement strand
GAAAATGCGAGCCCCTTGCGGACGCTGCGTCAGGCCGCTCGAAGGCAATAGTGTTTTGCCGGCGCAGCCACATTGGAGCCCTATTGAGGCCTCAATGCCCGTCAATGTCTCTCACCTCGCAACGAAATTACGACCTTCGCGCGCGCGTTCTATATATGGGAATCCACCAGAGCGGGCACGAGACCAGGAGCCTTCGTTTGACTTCGGCTGCCGCGACAGGCAATTGTCGGGGCAATCAAGATAAAACGCCGGCTGCCGATCGGGAAACGCCACCGCTCTGAATGCACGATACGGATCAGACCATAGCTGAACTCGGCAACGAGCCGCCACTGATCGCCGACGGGCGCAGCGGGCCGCCGGACAGGCGTGAGGTATCGGCACGCTGGCTTTCCGGCACATTCCTTACCGGGGTCACCTCCAGCGTTCTCATGGGCGTTGCCCTTTTCGCCGCCCTCGATGGGCGCGAGCAATTGGCGACCCCGCCGGAAATCGCGCTGAACACCGGCGCGGCGCAGAACAAGGACGGCGGCGGCCAGGACGCCAAAGCGGCAAGACTGGTGCAACTGCGCCAGATTTCGCGGGCAAAGGACAAGCGGCGCATGGAAGTTTCCATGGCGAGCCGCGTCGGCGACCGCGACGTCGTCCGCACCGTTCCCTTCGTCCAGATCAAGATGGCATTGGCCGCCGGCTACAAGACCACACGCAGCTATCCCGCATTCGATCCGCTTGACGTCTTTGCCGAGGACGGCGCGGCCCAGATCGCCGCCGCACCAACCGGCCAGATCTACGGCGTCAAGGTCGAAAGCGAGATGAGCCTCAAGACGGTCGATTTCCCGATGGATACCGCCGCCTTCGACGAGAAGAGCGACCTGTCGGCCGACGAGGTCGAACAGGTGGTGCGAACGACAGGGGCGATCCTGACCGATGGCGACGTGCAGGTGGCTGCACTCCATTATGTCGACCCTGAACGTTTCGGAAGTTCGTTCGCGACGCAGACACTCGCCGGCTCTTATGGCGTTCGCATCGTGCCGGAGAATGTTTCCGTCTCACCGCGAATCGGCAGCGATGATTCGGCACTGACCTATGCCGAAGACATCATCCCTTTCACGGCTGATAACGACATCACCGAAGCCTTCAACGATTCAGGCTACACGGGCGACGATGCCGCCAGCATGGCAGAGGCCATCACGAAGATACTGAACGGCTCCACGCTCAAGGCCGGTACGGTGCTGCGGGTCGGTCTCGAGATACGCGGCGACAAGGCGCAGGTCGTGCGCACCAGCGTCTATGACCGCACCCAGCACCTGCTGACCATCGCGCTCAATGACCGCAAGCAATATGTGACGACGAACGAGCCCGAGCCCAATCCCGAGCTTTTGACGGCTTTCGACGATTCGCCGTCGCCGGTCGCGCGCGGCAGCCTGCCGAGCATCTATGACGGCATCTATCGCGCGGCCTATTCCTACGGCATGTCCAAGGACATGACCAAGCAGCTCATCAAGCTGCTCGCCTCGGATGTCGATTTCCAATCGCGCCTCAATTCGTCCGACCACCTCGAGGTTCTGTTCTCGCAGCCCGACAGCGATGATCAGATGTCGGACGAATCACAGCTCCTCTATGTTTCGGCGACCTTTGGCGGGGCGACTCGCAATTTCTATCGATTCCAGCTGCAGGACGGGACCTTCGATTATTTCGACGGGGACGGCCGCAGCTCCAAGCAATTCCTGCTGCGCAATCCGCTGCCGAGCGGCGTGTTCCGCTCCGGTTTCGGTGGACGCCGCCATCCGATCCTCGGCTATGTCAGGATGCACACTGGCGTCGACTGGGCGGCACCCACCGGTTCGCCGATCATCGCAGCCGGCAACGGCACCGTCGAAAAGGCCGGATGGGCGGGCGGCTACGGCAAGCAGACGATCATCCGCCACGCCAACGGCTATGAGACGTCCTACAATCACCAGAGCGGATTCGCCTCGGGCATCGTGCCGGGCGCACGGGTTCGCCAAGGCCAGGTCATCGGCTATCTCGGATCGACGGGCCTGGCGACCGGCCCCCATCTTCACTACGAGCTCATCGTCAACGGCACCAAGGTCGACCCGATGCGCGTGCGCCTTCCGGTTGGCCGCATTCTGAACGGCGACGAACTCGTTTCCTTCAAGCGCGAGCGCGAGCGGATCGACGACCTGCTCAAGGAAGAGAATGCGGGAACGCTCAAGGTGGCAAGCGCCAAGGAAAGTGCCGCCCGCTGATCGGCCTGTCTAGAGCGGTTGAACCGCTCTAAGTATTTGTTTTTACGCAATTCCGGACGAAAAACCGTTTCACACTTTTCCTGGAATTGCTCTAGCTTGGCAGATCAGACCTTTTCTCGCGCCATGCCGGCTGGGTCACCCAGGCTATGATGCCCGCCAGCGCGCACATCGCCGCTGATATCCCGGCAATGGCCTGAAACGCCCGATTCGTCGCCTCCAAGCGCAGGGCCTCTATCGCCGGCGTCAAAGGCGTCGGCGAAAATGCGCCGAATTCGATGCCCGGCGCGCCATCCCCGAGAACTTTCGCAAAGACCAGACCGGCCACGGCACCGAGTGCGGCAACCGCCATCAGCCCCGCGGCCCGCGCAACCGCATTGTTCACGCCTGAAGCAAGCCCGGTATCCTCGTCAGGCGTCGCCAGCATCACTGCCGCCGAGAGCGGCGATACCAGGATCGCCATGCCGAGACCGTTCAGCAACAGCAGGGGAAGCGTCACTGTCCATATCTGCATCAGGGGCATGGTGAGCGCCAGGCCGGTATAGGACACGGTCACGATGGCCGCGCCCAGGGTAAGCGGCAGCCGCGGCCCGCGCCGATCTGCAAGCCTGCCCGCGGAACCGGAGAGCAGCGCGATGAACAGTGACAGCGGAATGAACAGCAGGCTGACCTGCCATTCCTTGGTGCCCCAAGCCGAAACGAGCGTCATCGGCAGGAAGAACAGCACGGCACTGAAGGCAAAGAACAGGATCAGCGTATAAAGATTGGCACCTGAAAAGGCGCGCGAGCGAAACAGCTCCAGCTTCACCATCGGCGAACGGGTATGGCTCTCCCAGAGAATGAAGGCGGCAAAAAGCGCAATGCCGATCACGACCCATATGATCGGCGCGACAAGCTGACCTTCAGCGGGCAGGCCGAAACTGGTCAGGCCCCAGGCGATGACGCCCAACCCCACCGTCGCCAGAACTGCGCCCGGAATATCGAGGCGGCGCGTCTCCGACGGCCGGTCCGCCGGCACTTTGACGAAGATCATGAGCAGCGCCAGAACGCCGATGGGCACGTTGATCGCAAATATCAGCCGCCACATCCAGGGGTCGCCGAACGACAAAACCATGCCACCCAGAAACGGTCCCAGCGCCATCGTCAGCGAAGAGAAGGCGGCCCATTGGCCGATCGCCTTGCCGCGCGTTTCAGCCGGAAAGGATTTCGCAATGATGGCAAGGCTGCCCGGAACCATGAAAGCCGCACCCATGCCTTGCAACGCGCGCATGACGATCAGCATGTCGGCATCCGTCGAGATGGCGCAAAGCAGCGATGTCACCATGAACACCGCGATGCCACCGGCAAAGATGTTGCGAACGCCGAAGACATCGCCGGCCGCACCGCCGAGCAGCACGAGCGCGGAGAGAAACAGCATGTAGCCATTGCTGATCCACTGGGCATCGATCAGCGAGGCACCAAGATCGGCGCGGATCGCCGGCATCGCCAGGGACACGACCGAACCGTCGATGAAGCCCATGCTGGAGGCGAGTATCGCCGAGAACATCACGAACCGGCGGCTCGCCGGCGGGCAGAACGTACGGGCAGCCTTCGGCGGCAATGCGTTGTTCAGGATTGTTGATTCGGGCGTGCTCATGCAGCGACATTATGCGCGTGCGCGAAGCCCGGTTAGCGGCCTGCCGACAAGAAACGGCAGTCCAACGACCTTCAGGGCCACAGCTCTGGCTGTGTTGAGATTCAGGTCAGGGCGAACCGAGAATGTCGGTCTTCGAGAACCAGAACGGAGCGTACATTTGGGTACGTGAGTACCGGAAGCACAGAAAGCCGTCGTTCGCAGGCCACCCTCACCTGAATATCGACACAGCCTAGTCGGTGAACTCGACCGTGACGCCCGGGCTCACCAGCTTCGCCAATTCCTGCGCATCCCAGTTCGTCAGGCGCACGCAGCCATGGCTTTCCGTCTTGCCTATCTTGGACGGATCGGGCGTGCCGTGGATGCCGTAGGTCGGCTTGTCGAGCGCGATCCACACCGTACCGACCGGACCGTTGGGACCGGGCGGAATGGTCAGGATCTTGTCGTTGTCGCCCTGCTTGAAGTTGAGTTTGGGATTGTAGGTGTAGTTCGGATTGAGAGCGACGCGCGACACCGCATGCGTGCCGGTGGGCGACGGCGTGTCCGACGAGCCGATCGTTGCCGGGTAAGCAGCCACGAGCTTGCCCTCAGCGTCATAGGCGCGAACCTGCTTGAGCCCCTTGTCGGCTATGATGCGCTGAACCTTTGTGGCAACCGGTTTGCCGATATTGGCGACGCGGATGATCGTGCCCGGCCGCGAGAAATTGGCCTGCGGGTTGAGCGACCTGAGATAGGTTTCGTCCATGTGGAACCGCTCGGCCAGCATCTCGGGAACCGAGGTGTAACTCATGTGATCGAGCTGCGCCTTCTGGCTGTAGTCGGCAGGCACCGAAGCCACGAACGGCCCGGCCGCATCTTCAGGCGTGATGGTGTAGTTGATGAACGGATCGCCGCCGGACGCCGCGAGCACCTCCTTGATCGCAGCGGTATCCGTGGATTTCAGGTTGGTTCCCGTCAGCTGCCGATAAGCCTCGAACGCCTTGTCGACATTGGAGCCGAACTTGCCGTCGATGACGCCGGGCGAAGCGCCGGCGCGATCCATGAGGATCTGCATGCCGGCGACATCTTCGCGCGCGGTGAAGGTGGTGGGCGGTTCGACCGTGGCGCCACCGATTGCGGGCGGCTCGGAGATCGACGGCGATGTCTGCGGCGTTTCAAGCCCGGGGGTCCCCAACGGAGACCGCTCGACCGGCTCGCGCCGCACGATCTGCGGCTCAGCCCCGTAGCCACCGTTGGGATCGGCCTGTTCATCGGGAAACGCCCGGCCCGGAGCTGGCGGAAATTCTTCGCGCGGCACATTGCGCGAATAGCCGCCATTGTTCGGATATTCGTCATAGCCTTCGTCAGCCGGCCCAAGCAGCTCATCGCGCCGCGAGCGTTCGCCATAGGCCGGATCGCCTTGATAGGGATCGCTGCGACGCAACTCGCGCTGGCGCAAAGCTCTTCGGTCACGTTGGCCGACGACACCGCGAGGCGGCTGAATAGCGATCACCTGACCAGTGTAGGAATCGACGATGACCCTGTTGCCGTTGCCGTCGAAATAGACTTCGACGTCGCCAGCCTGAGCGAGCAGCACGTCGCTGCCATTCACGGCGATTCGCCGGGAATTCTCCTCCGAACGCGTATCCGACGATACGGAAGCCTGCGCGCCAAAGGTGCAAAACCCTGCTGCAAAAGCCGAAACAACAAAGAATTTGCCGACCATTCTAGCCAAAATCCCCGATTCGTCCTTGCCGCCGCGAACCGGCAGCATCCCGCGCTCTATCATACGGATACCCGCAAATGCGTTGATACGCGTAGAAGTTCCAATATGAACCCGGCATGAAGATGGCCGCGCTATGTCTATAATCCGAGTTCCTTGCGGGTGGCTTTCGGAAGCTTCTGCACGATGAGCCGGTAGCTTTCGCGGAGATAGTCCTTCAGCGCGCCAAGATCCATGCTTTCGCCGGTCTGGCGCTGTATCCATTTCATGCCGCGTGAGGCGAGATAGGGAGCAGGCCGCAAACCCGGCTGTTCTTTCAGAATATCATAGGCCATTTCGGAGCACTTGAAGGTGACGAACAGGCCGTCGCCGTCGTTCCACCCGCCGATGGCAAAAACCTTGCCACCAACTTTCCACACATGCGCCCCACCCCACTGCACCACATGAGTGGTGGAAGGCAGCGAGGCGCAAAAGCCGTTGTATTCGTCCAACGTCATCTGCGCCTCGCTTCGTCTGATCATGCCGCCTTTTCAGCCTCGACCTTTACCGGCTTCGAACGGAAGTTCAGCCGATCCGAACCGGCAGTGACCTTCACCTTCGAACCGTCGAGGATTTCGCCGAGCAGGATCTTCTCTGCCAGCGGGTCCTGCAGTTCCTTCTGCATGACACGCTTCAACGGGCGTGCGCCATAGGCCGGGTCGTAGCCCTTGTTGGCCAGCCAGTCGATTGCCTCGGCATCCAGCTCGAGCCTGATCTTGCGATCGGCAAGCAGGCTTTCCAGCCGCTTCAACTGGATCTCGACGATCTTGCCCATGTCCTGGCGACGCAGCCGGTGGAACAGGATGACCTCGTCGACACGGTTCAGGAATTCCGGCCGGAACGACGCCTTGACCACCGCCATGACTTCGTCGCGAACGATGTCGACATCCTGATCCTCGCCGAGATTGACGAGATATTCAGCGCCGAGGTTCGACGTCATGATGATCAGCGTATTACGGAAATCGACCGTGCGGCCCTGCCCGTCGGTCAGGCGGCCATCGTCGAGCACCTGAAGCAGCACGTTGAAGACATCGGGATGCGCCTTCTCGATCTCGTCGAACAATATGACCTGATAGGGCCGGCGCCGCACCGCTTCAGTCAGCGCACCGCCCTCCTCATAGCCGACATAGCCGGGAGGCGCGCCGATGAGCCGTGATACCGAGTGCTTCTCCATGAACTCCGACATGTCGATGCGCACCATGGCGCTCTCGTCGTCGAACAGGAAGCTTGCAAGCGCCTTGGTCAGTTCGGTCTTGCCGACACCCGTCGGGCCCAGGAACATGAACGAGCCGATCGGCCTGTTCGGATCCTGAAGCCCGGCGCGCGCACGACGCACCGCCTTCGAAACGGCTTGCACCGCTTCGCCCTGGCCAATGACGCGCTTGGCGATCTCGTCTTCCATGCGCAACAGCTTGTCGCGCTCGCCCTGCAGCATCTTGTCGACCGGAATTCCGGTCCAGCGCGAGACGATATGAGCAACGTGGTCAGGCGTGACCACTTCCTCGACCATGCCGACCTTGCCGTCCTGGGCTTCCGCCTCCTGCAGGCGCTTTTCCAATTCAGGGATGCGGCCATAGGCAAGCTCGCCCGCCTTCTGGAACTCGCCCTTGCGTTGGGCAATGGCGAGGTCGTTGCGGGCTTCTTCAAGCTCTTTCTTGAGGTCGGCGGCGAGCCCGAGCTTCTGCTTTTCCGCCTGCCATTTCGAGGTGATCTCGGTCGATTCCTCTTCCAGATTGGCAAGCTCGTTCTCAAGCCGGACAAGCCGGTCCTTCGAGGCTTCGTCCGTCTCGACCTTCAGCGCCTCGCGCTCGATCTTGAGCTGCATGATACGGCGGTCGACCTCGTCCAGCGCTTCCGGCTTGGAATCGACCTGCATCCGCAGCCGCGACGCAGCCTCGTCGACCAGATCGATCGCCTTGTCCGGGAGAAACCGATCGGCAATGTAGCGGTTCGACAGCGTTGCAGCCGAAACCAGCGCGGAGTCAGAGATGCGCACCTTGTGGTGCTGCTCGTATTTCTCCTTCAGGCCACGCAGGATCGAGACCGTATCTTCGACGGTCGGTTCCTCGACGAACACCGGCTGGAAACGCCGCGCAAGTGCGGCATCCTTTTCGACATGCTTGCGATATTCTTCGAGCGTGGTCGCGCCGACGCAGTGAAGCTCGCCGCGTGCAAGCGCCGGCTTCAGCAGGTTCGAGGCATCCATTGCGCCATCGGCCTTGCCGGCGCCGACCAGCGTGTGCATCTCATCGATGAACAGGATGATGTTGCCATTCGCAGCCGTCACTTCGGACAGGACCGCTTTCAGCCGCTCCTCGAACTCGCCGCGATATTTCGCACCGGCAATCAGCGAGCCCATGTCGAGCGCCATCAACTGCTTGTCCTTGAGCGATTCCGGCACGTCGCCATTGACGATGCGCAGCGCCAGGCCTTCGGCGATCGCCGTCTTGCCGACGCCGGGCTCACCGATCAGCACGGGGTTGTTCTTGGTGCGCCGCGACAGGACCTGGATGGTGCGGCGGATCTCGTCGTCGCGGCCGATGACCGGATCGAGCTTGCCAGCGCGGGCGTCCGCCGTCAGGTCGCGCGCATATTTCTTCAGCGCGTCATAGCCCTGCTCCGCAGAAGCCGAGTCGGCCGTGCGGCCCTTGCGAACATCGTTGATGACCTGGTTCAGCGCCTGCGGGGTGACGCCGGCCTTGGCCAGGATATCGGCGGTCTTGGCCGACTTCTCCATGGCAAGCGCCTGCAGCAGACGCTCGACGGTGACGAAACTGTCACCGGCCTTCTTGGCCAGTTCTTCCGCAGTGGAAAACACCTTGGCCAGCGGCTGCGCCAGATAGAGCTGGCCGTTGCCGCCTTCGACCTTCGGCATCGCCTCGAGTGCCGCCTCAACGCCGAGCTTGACGTCGCGCGGACGACCGTCGGCGCGCTCGATCAGCGACGCGGCAAGGCCTTCATCGTCATCGACGAGAACCTTCAGGATATGTTCGGGCGTGAACTGCTGATGATTTCTGGATAGTGCGAGCGTTTGTGCGGACTGGATGAAGCCCCGAACGCGCTCGGAGTATTTCTCTAGATTCATACCTGTCTCCTTTCATCACCGGCCCGCTTTGCGGCACCGGATCAGCTTACGGTGACGGACCCCCTCTATCGAGCCGGGTCCATTTCAAACCAGATATGGGAATGCGCGAAAATTCCTCAAGACGGCATCAACCAACCGTACAAACAAAAACGGCGGAGACAAAGTCCCCGCCGCATATTCCTGTCGACAGAAAGATCGATCAGCTGTTGACGGCTGCCAGAACCGTATTGCCATCCGCATCCGGCGCGGCCTCGGCAGATGCATCTGCCTTCGCTTCATCGGGAAGGCGCTCGCCACGGCGCGGACGACGGCCGCGGCGCGGTGCCGGGGCAGCTTCTTCACCAGCAGCCTCAGCTGCCGGGGCAGACTCTACAGCTGGAGCAGCTTCGGCTACCGGAGCAGCTTCCGCGACCGGTTCCGGCGCAGGTGCTGCCTGTGGCGGCCTCGGGCGGCGGCCACGGCCGCGACCAGCCGAAGGTTCGGTCGCCGTTTCGGTGTTCAGCGCGACTTCGGCGGGCGTGCCCTCGATGACCGGCTGCGGCCCGGAACCATCGCTGGCATCCTGAGACGCCTCGGGCTCCTGACCACCGGCCTGCTGTCCATTGCCATGCTGCGGCGCGTTGACCGCATTGCCGGCATTGTCGAAATCCTGATCCGCATCGTCATCCATGTCGTCGCGGTTCTGTTGCTGCACATGCTGGATCGGCATCTGCGCCTGGGCGGCAGCAATGATGCGATTGTAATGCTCGGCATGCTGCAGGTAGTTTTCCGCCATCACGCGGTCGCCGGCACTTTGTGCATCGCGGGCAAGCGTGGCGTATTTTTCGGCGATCTGTTGCGCCGAGCCGCGGATTTTAACATCCGGACCGTTGCTTTCGTAATTGCGCGTCAGCGGGTTTGGCCCTTTGCGGTTGTTATTATTGTTGTTGTTATTGTTATTATTATTGCTGCCGCTACCGCCATTGTTGTTGCGGCCGCGCATGCGCCTGTTCTGCTGTTGTGGCCTCATCCGACTCTCTTCATGATTTATAAAAAATTGCGCAAACGGGGCGCCTCGGCGGCCAGCCGTTTCGTGTACTTACGATGGTGTTCGCCCGCATCAATTGCGTTGGCGTCACGTGCCATTCCGTTTGGTCTCTTGTCACTTGCCGGGTGATCCCCACACGAAGCAAAAGCGTCGTTTACGCAAGAAGGCAGTTTGTTTCCAAGGGAACCGAATCGATAACAGCACTGCCTGCTTCGTCTCATCCGGTAATTCGAACCTAGCGGCATTCCCTAGAGTTGCCAAGTATTTTTTCGATTCAATACAACACTTTGATTCAACGTTGGAAAAACAGCGCACGGTCATTTCCGGCAAGGTCATGTCTTGCGACTGCGAGCTCATAACCCGCTTCGCGGAAAATGCCTGTAACGTCTATCCTCTGATCGAATCCGATTTCCAGGGCGATCTTGCCGCCTCGTTCCAGATGAACTGCCGCTTCTGCGGCTATGATGCGATAGGGATCGAGACCATCGTCTCCGCCATCAAGCGCAAGATGCGGATCAAAGTCTCGCACGTCTCGCTCAAGGCCATAAATATCTTTGGTAGCTATATAGGGCGGATTTGAGACGATTAAATGGAAGCGCCCGGAAATTTTTGCAAACCAGTCGGATTTTTTCGCAGTGAACCGGCTCGCAAGCCCCAATTCCCCAGCATTTCGCCGAGCCGTGGTCAGCGCACCTTGCGAAATATCGGCGCCAACCGCGACCGCCTTTTCCACCTGGCTCAACAAAGCAAGCGGGATCGCACCGGTGCCGGTGCCAAGATCGAGTATACGGCACTCCCCTTCCCGCTCCGCTGTCTCACGCACGAATGGCAGCACCATGTCGACAAGCGTCTCGGTATCCGGGCGGGGCTCCAGCGTCTCAGGCGAGAGATAAAACTTCAGGCCATAGAACTCGCGAAACCCGAGGATCCGATGAACCGGCTCCCCCACAGTCCGCCTGGCTATCGCAGCCTCGATCGCGGCGAGTACCTCCGCGCCGAGAACGTGGTCCGGCATCAATATGGCGTCCTTGCGCGTCGTGCCGGAAAAATGCTCGACGATCAGCCGCGCATCCAGCGCCGGATTTTCGACGCCAGCTCCCGCAAGCCTGTCCCGCGCGGCGCGGAAAGCGCCTGACAGCGTGGCGGTTTTCGAGGTCTCAGCCATCCAGCCCGATGTCGGCAAGAAGCTTCGACTGGTGATCGGAAATCAGCGCCGAGATGATCTCGTCGAGCTCGCCCATCATCACCCGGTCGAGCTTGTAGAGCGTGAGGTTGATGCGGTGGTCGGTTACGCGGCCTTGCGGAAAATTATAGGTGCGGATGCGCTCCGAGCGATCGCCTGAGCCGACCTGCGATTTGCGCGATTCCGAGCGCTCTTCGTCCGCCTTCGACCGCTCCATGTCGAACAGCCGCGCCCGCAGGATCTGCATGGCGCGCGCCCTGTTCTGGTGCTGCGATTTTTCGGCCTGCACCACCATGATGCCGGTGGGCAGATGGGTAATGCGGACCGCCGAGTCGGTGGTGTTGACGTGCTGGCCGCCCGAACCCGAGGCGCGCATCGTGTCGATGCGGATGTCTTCCGAGCGTATCTCGATATCGACTTCTTCAGCCTCCGGCAGCACCGCAACTGTCGCCGCCGAAGTGTGGATGCGCCCGCTGCCTTCAGTCGCCGGCACGCGCTGGACCCGGTGCACACCGGATTCGAACTTCAGCTTGGCAAAGACGCCCTTGCCCGACACCGTGGCGATGATTTCCTTGTAGCCGCCGACCTCGCCTTCGCTTGCGGACGCAGCCTCGAAACGCCAGCCTTGCTCGGCAGCGTAGCGCTCATACATGCGAAACAGATCGCCGGCGAAAAGTGCGGCTTCGTCGCCGCCGGTGCCGGCGCGGATTTCAAGGATCGCGTTCTTTTCGTCGGCGGCATCCTTGGGCAGCAGCAGGATCTGGATGTCCTTTTGCAGCGTTTCGATCTTTTCCTCGACGCCCGGCAACTCGCCTTCGGCCAGCGCCCGCATCTCGGCATCAGTGCCCTTGTCAGCCAGCATGGTTTCGAGATCGGCAAGTTCCTGCTCGGCGGAACGAAGCTCCCTGATCCTGGCGACCATATCCTGGATGTCGGAGTATTCCGAGGCCATCTTGACATAGGCTTCGGGGTCGGGACCGGCCGCCATCTGCGCTTCGAGCATGTCGAAGCGCTTCACTACCTGGTCCATGCGGTCGCGGGGCAAGCTGATCATCGTTATTTGTACTCGACGAGATGCACGTCAGGCCGCCCTCACCTGAATTTCAAAGCGGAATGGAGCGGTCGTCGGCAAAGGTCTGCAACAGCGCGCGCATAGGCAGGCCGACGGTTGGACCGGACATATTGTCGTGCAGGAACGCCGTCAACTCCACAACCGGCAATTCGGCCAGCATCGCCTTGACCGGGCCGATCGAGGCGGGTGACATCGAGATCGAGCGATAGCCGAGACCGACCAGCGCCATTGCCGAAATCGGCTTGCCCGCGAGTTCTCCGCAAAGCGTCACCGGCGTGTGATTGCGATGGCCGGCGTCGGCTATGTGCTTGAGCACCCGCAGGAACGGCACCGACAGGGGGTCGAAGCGATCCGAAAGCTGCGTGTTGCCGCGATCCGTTGCCATGACGAACTGGAACAGGTCGTTGGAACCGACGGAAACGAAATCCACCGTCTGCATCAATTCGTCGATCTGCCACAGCAGCGACGGCACTTCGAGCATCGCGCCGAGCTTGAGGCTGGTCGGCAGATGGTGGGCAAAGCGCGACAGATGCCGCACCTCGCGCTCGATGAGTTCGCGGGCCTGCGCGATCTCGCCAAGCTCGGTCACCATCGGCAGCATCAGCTTCAGTTCGCGTCCGCCGGCAGCCTTGAGCAATGCCCGGACCTGCGCGCGCAGGAGACCGGGCCGATCGAGCGTCAGGCGGATGGCGCGCCAGCCAAGCGCCGGGTTTTCTTCATGGACCGAGCCCTTGAAATAGGGCAGCACCTTGTCGCCGCCAATATCGATGGTGCGGAAGGTGACGGGCTTGCCCTGGGCCGCGTCGAGCACATCGCGATAGAGCCGCTCCTGTGCTTCGGCGCGCGGGAATGTCGAGGCGACCATGAACTGCAATTCGGTGCGGAACAGGCCAATGCCGCTCGCACCCGCCTCGGCCAGTTGCGGCAGGTCGACGGCGAGCCCGGCATTCATCAGGAGATCGATATGGATGCCGTCCCTGGAAATCGACGGCTTGCTGCGCAGTTCGCGGTACAGTTCCTGCCGGCGCGCTCGGAACCGGACTTTTTCGGCATAGGCAGCTTCGAGGTCCGGTTGGGGCCGCAGGTGAATGGTGCCGTCCTCGCCGTCGACGATGATCGCATCGCCGTTTTCCGCCATCGAGACGGCGCCCTTCATCTGGCCGGCGACGGGAATGCCCATGGCGCGCGCCACGATGACGACGTGGCTGGTGGCGGCTCCGTCTTCCAGCACGAGGCCGCGCAGCTTCTCGCGTGGATAGTCGAGCAGCTCGGCAGCACCCATCGAGCGGGCGACGACGATCGCATCCTTCGGCAGCGAGGCCGCAACATCCTCCGGCGCACGGCCCATCAACTGGCGCAGCAGGCGGTTGGCGAGATCGTCGAAATCGCTCATCCGCTCGCGCAGATAGGGGTCGGTCATATGCAGCATGCGCGCGCGCATGTCGCTCTGCACCTTTTCGACGGCGGCTTCGGCGGTCAGGCCGTTGCTAACCGCCTCCTCCAGCCGGCGCACCCAGCCACGGTCATTGGCGAACATGCGGTAGGCTTCCAGCACCTCGCGATGCTCGCCTTCGAAGGCGACCTCGCGGCGCGACAGCATGTCGTCGATGGAGAGCCGCAGCGACCCGAGCGCCAATTCGAGGCGGCGCATTTCCTGCTCACTGTCCTCGTTGAACAGGTTGGTGACGACGATGCGTGGCTCATGCAGCACGACATGGCCGAGCCCGACGCCTTCGTTGAACGAGAGACCCTTGAAGCTCGCCGGGCGGCGCAGGTCGAGCTCCAGCCCGTCATGGCGCGTCAGCCGGGCGAGATCGCCGGTGGCGATCATCTCGGCAATCACCATGGCGGTGGTTTCCAGCGCCTCGACCTCGTCTTCGCGATAATGCCGCTGCGTCCTATTCTGGACGACAAGCACGCCCAGCGTGCGCCCTGCCCTGAGCACCGGCACGCCGAGGAAGGAATTGTAGATTTCTTCGCCCGTTTCCGGGAGATAGGCAAAGGCTGGATGTTCCTGCGCATTAGACAGGTTCAGCGCACGCGCGCTGGCCGCGATGGTGCCGACCAGACCCTGTCCGAGCCGCAACTGCGCCAGGTGGACCGCGCCGGGATTGAGACCTTCGGTGGCGTAGAGTTCGAGAACCGAATCGGCGCGCAGCACATAGAGCGAGCAGACTTCGGCCACCATGTTCTGGGCGATGTCGCGCACGATGCGGTCAAGCCGCTCCTGCGCTTCAAGCGGCTCCGCCATCAGCTCGCGAAGCCGTTTCAAGAGAACGCGTGGACCGCCGGCCGTGTCACGCATCAGATGCCGTCTCCAACTATCATTGGCCGGCGTGCATAATGCCACACGCCGGCTAATGGGGGACCGAAAAAATCTATCTGTCTACTGCTTATCCAGACCGTAGACGGAATGCAAAGTGCGAACCGCAAGTTCCGTGTAGGGACCGTCGATCAGGATCGAAATCTTGATCTCGGAGGTCGTTATCGCACGGATATTGATGCTTTTTTCGGCAAGTGCCTTGAAAGCGGTCGCAGCAACGCCGGCGTGGCTGCGCATGCCGATGCCGATGACCGAAACCTTGGACATGCCGTCGTCGTGCTGGACGGCGTCGTAGCCGATCGTCGGGCGAATCGTTTCGAGCACGGCCAGCGCCTTGTCGACATCGCCGGACGGCACGGTGAAGGTCATGTCGGTCGATTTGCCGTCCTCGGAAATGTTCTGGACGATCATGTCGACATTGATGTTTGCCTCGGCCAGCGGGCCGAAGATGCCGGCGGCGACACCCGGCCGGTCGGAGACGCGGCGCAGCGATATCTGGGCCTCATCCTTGGCGTAAGCAATTCCGGTGACGACCTGCTGTTCCACGATTTCTTCCTCGTCGCAAATAAGCGTTCCGGGCGGATTGAGAAGATCGCCCATTCCCGGCGCGTCCGGATCGTCGAAGGACGAGCGGACGAAGGTGCGCACCCGGTGCACCATGGCGAGCTCGACCGAACGCACCTGCAAGACCTTGGCGCCGAGCGACGCCATTTCAAGCATTTCCTCGAAGGAAATCTTGGAAAGCCGCCGCGCCTTCGGCTCGATGCGCGGGTCGGTTGTGTAGACGCCGTCGACATCGGTGTAGATGTCGCAGCGATCCGCCTTGACGGCGGCGGCAATGGCGACGGCACTGGTGTCCGAGCCGCCGCGGCCAAGCGTGGCGATGCGGTTGTCCGGGCCGATGCCCTGGAAACCGGCGATGACGGCCACCTGGCCTTCGCCAAAGCGCTGGATCAGGAACGAGCCGTCGATATCCATGATGCGCGCAGCACCGTGGGCGTTGTCGGTCTTGATCGGGATCTGCCAGCCCTGCCATGAGCGGGCGTGGACGCCGATATTCTGCAGCGCGATCGCCAGCAGGCCAGCGGTAACCTGTTCGCCCGAGGCGACAACGGCGTCATATTCGCGGGCATCATGCATCGGCGAGGCGTCGCGGGTCCAGGCAACCAGTTCGTTGGTCTTGCCCGACATGGCGGAGACGACGACGGCGACATCGTGGCCGGCATCGACCTCGCGTTTGACATGGCGTGCCACATTGCGAATGCGGCTGATGTCGGCGACGGAAGTTCCGCCGAATTTCATCACGATGCGCGCCATGGAAGCCGGATGCCCTTTGCTATGCCCAGGGCCTGTCACTGCCGCCGGAAAGTCGAAACGAAGGCCTGAGCGAAACCGCATCTGCCAAGTCGCGGCCTCCTTATCCAAAACAATGGGGTTAGGCAAGGTGGGAGCGGCGGCGTCTCATCCTTCTCCCCTTGTGGGAGAAGGTGAGGCGCGCTTCATCATCGCCACGCCTGCTTTCGCATCTGGCCATTGTCAAAGATCGGGAAGCGGGGCGCATGGCCGTGCCTTCCTAGTGTTTAGTAAGTGGCGCGACTTCCGCGCCCCGCCGGCGATTTCTGTTCCCGTCCGTTCCGCTGCTCCCTGCTTTCATTCATTTACGAATGAAGACAGAGCCTATGTGCTCGTCCAGCACGCGCGGGCCATAATACCCGCAGGAGAACCCTTGGACGGAACCTCCCCGGCCTTGCGGCTACGTTTGCCGCAAGACGGAAGCGCCGGTTCCTCCCCACAGATCACCGTCGCGATCGATGTTCCCATGGGAGGAACTGGCTGGAATTATGCGGGAGGCGGAAAGGGTGTGGAAAAATCAGGCATGAAAAAATGCGCTGCCTGAACGAAAACAAATGCTTAGGTTGAAAACATTCAAAAATCTTTCCACAGCCGATCCACTCTTTCGCCAATGTCGATAAAAATTGTTGCCTTGACATTTTTCGCCCCAAACCCGACTTCCTTGCGTCGAAGGAGACAAATCTATGCCCGAGGCCCGACGATCGACGATCGACGCCGGAGAAGTGGAACGCTTCTCCGCGCTTGCAGCCGAATGGTGGAACCCCAACGGGAAATTCCGCCCGCTGCACAAATTCAATCCCGTGCGTCTCGCCTATATCCGCGACCAGGTGGCGGCCCGCTTCGGCCGCGATGCGCATGCCGCAAAGCCCTTCGAGGGCCTGCGCATCCTCGATATCGGCTGCGGCGGCGGTCTTTTGTGCGAGCCGATGTCGCGCCTGGGCGCCGAAGTGGTGGGCGCGGATGCTTCGGAAACCAACATCGAGGTGGCGAAGCTCCATGCGGCGGAAGCCGGCGTGACTGTGGATTACCGCGCCACGACCGCCGAAGCTCTGGCCGAGGCCGGTGAGAAATTCGACGTCGTGCTGAACATGGAAGTGGTCGAGCATGTCGCCGACATCGACCTGTTCATCGCCAAATGTTCCGAGATGGTGAAGCCGGACGGCATCATGTTCGTCGCCACCATCAACCGCACGCTGAAGGCATTGGGACTGGCGATCGTTGGCGCGGAATATCTGCTGCGCTGGCTGCCGCGTGGCACGCACCAATATGGCAAGCTGGTGCGGCCGGAAGAGCTGGAAGGCTCGCTCGGCAAGGCCGGCATGCGCATCATCAACCGCACCGGCGTCGTCTACAGCCCGCTTGCCGATCGCTGGCAGAAATCCAAGGACATGGACGTCAACTACATGGTCCTGACGGAACACGCGCCGACGAACTGAGGTTTAAGCTTTTAAGCCTTTCCGTTCTGGGCGCGCGTCGTCATGAAGACGCCGACGGTAACGATCGCCGCACCGATCCAGGTCAACGCCTGATAGCGCTCGCCGAGGAAGAACGTGCCTGAAATCAGGCCGACCGCGGCGGCGACATAGCCGATCTGGCTGAGATAGACCGGCCCGCCGACCGCCTGCAGCCGGAAGAACACCGCAAACATCGTCGATGCGGCGGCAACCTGCGCCAGCACCAGAACGGGCTCGCCGGCCAATGCGCCGAATGACGACAAGCCGCCGCCAACGGTCACTATCGCAGTTAGGAGAATCACTGCCGAGGCGAGATGGCTGCCGGCGGCAAGTTCGATCGGGCCTGCATCGGCCGGCCAGTCATAGCTGCGATAGATATTCCCGGCGGCGAGGCTGACCGGAACCAGCAGCCCGACGATGACCCAGAACAATTCCGCCGGCTGGACCGCCTCGCCGCGCGTCAGCGCCACCATCGCGGCCCCGACGAAGCCGACGGCAATGCCGGCAATGCCGAGCCCGTTCGGGCGGCGCACGCCGAGCAGAATCGAAAGCACCAGTGTGATGACCGGCGACAGGGTGAACATGATGCCGGTGTAGCCGGCGCCGAGATGCGGGATCGCCGAAAGCAGCAGCAGGTTCGGAATGGCGTAGGAGATCGTCGCCGTGACGACGAAATAGCGCAGCTTGTGGGCATTCAGCGCAATGCGCTGCCCCCGCGCCAGAAGCGCGCAGAGGAGAACGCCGCCCGCGCCGAACGAGATGACGAAGGCCCAAAGCATCGGCGCGACGCCGGCCTGCCCCGCCATCTTGCCAAAGGGCAGCGTCAGCCCCAGCAGCGCGCCGTTGACCAGCAGCAGGCCGATGGCCGAGTTCCATAGGTTTTTCATGGGATTATCAGCGCTACGAGGGCAGTGTGCTTATCGTCGAGACCACCAATATGACGCGATCCCGCCCGCCGGGACGGTCGTGGCCTACAAAGCATGGTGCGCGGCTTAGGCCGAAAGTCTCGCCTCTGCGAAATTCTCTGCTGTCAGCGGCTCGATCTTTTCGAGGTCGGCCATCTTGGCTTTTGCTTCAACCGCGATGTCGAATCCGGCCTGCATGTTCATCCAGAACTGCGGTGTCGTTCCAAAGAACCTGCCAAGTCTGAGGGCCGTATCCGGGGTGACAGGGGTGTGTTCCGCAACCAGCCTCTCAATGCGGGTGCGGGGTACGTTGAGCCTCTTGGCCAGCGTGTAGGGCTTCAGATGCAGCGGCGCTAGATATTCTTCACGAAGTATCTCTCCGGGATGTATCGGGGGTGCGAAATGGGTGTTCATGACCGTGAACCTTTGAGTAAATAAAAGTAGTGGTGTGCCAGATAGGCGGTTACCAAGTCTTTAGTGGTAGTCGGTGATTTCAACGTCCTCTGCATGGCCGTCTGCCCACCGAAAGCAGACGCGAAACTGATCGTTGATCCGAATTGAGTACTGGCCGGCGCGGTCGCCTTTCAACACCTCCAGTCGGTTTCCGGGAGGTGACATCAGATCCCTCAATTCGACAGCGTGCTCAATCATGTAGAGCTTCCGCTGAGCCGAGCGAACAAGATTGGCCGGGAACCCTTTAGGGGTTCGACCTCTCAGAACCAACTCGCTCGCCTTGTCTTTGAACGACCGTATCATGTCCCCGCCCTCTACGTACCATGCGGCGATACGCGCTGCTTGTCAACAGATAAGTATCATGGGATGATACGAACAGCTTGTCGCGACGTTTGAGCCGATGGTTTGCTGTACTTTCGAGGAAGCGGCCTTTCGATCGCTGGATGAAGCTATCCGGCAGGCCTCAAGGAGGTAGTTCCTTTCAATTCTGGTCGTCGGGGAATGTCGGGATCGGCATGAACTCGACGCCGTCTTCGGCGAGGCTCTTGGCCTCGTCGAGCGTCGCTTCGCCGTAGATGCCGCGCGCGTCGGATTCGCCGAAGTGGATCTTGCGCGCTTCCTCGGCGAATTTGTCGCCGACATAGTCCGAATTCTCGCGGATCTTTTCCGACAGCGCTTTGAGCTGCGCCATGGCGGCGCGCTGCTGCTCGTTCATGGCGAGCGCGATCTTTTCCTTCTTGCGGCCGGTCGAAACGGCAGGCGCCATCAGCGCCTTCTCGACCTTGTGCGAGCCGCAGGCCGGGCAATCGACGAGGCCGCGCTTCTGCTGCTTCTCGAAGTCCTCGTTGTTGCGGAACCAGCCTTCGAAATCATGCGAACGCTCGCAGGTGAGCGAGAACTTGATCAAGACGCCGCTCCCCGGAGCGAAACGCCCTCCGCGGCGATGGTGTTCACGGCGAATTCTCGCGCGTTCTTGAGGTTCGGGATTTTCTTGCGGGCGGCCGCCGAAAGCGCCGTGTCGATCTCGGCGACGATGACGCCGGGCTCGTCATGATCGGCCTCGGCGATGATCTTGCCCCAGGGGTCGACGATCAGCGAGTGGCCATAGGTTTCGCGGCCGTCCTCATGCTTGCCGCCTTGTGCAGCCGAGATCATGAAGGCGCCGTTTTCGATGGCGCGGGCGCGCTGGAGCACGTGCCAGTGCGCCTCGCCGGTCTGGCGGGTAAAGGCGGCCGGTGCGGTCAGCACATCGGCGCCTGCCAGCGCCTCGGCGCGGAAAAGCTGCGGAAAGCGCACGTCGTAGCAGATGGCGAAGCCGAGCTTGGCGAAGGGAAGCTCGGCGACGACCGCCTCGGTTCCGGCCTCATAGGCGTTCGATTCGCGCCAGCTTTCGCCATTGTCGAGATCGACATCGAACATGTGGATCTTGTCGTAGAGCGCAATCGACGCGCCCTCGGGTGAGTAAAGCAGCGCCCGGTTGGCAAGCTTCCCATCGGCGCGCACGATGGCCGTCGAGCCGATATGCAGGAAGATGCCGAGCTCACGCGACAGCCTTGCGGACGCTGCCGCGATGATATCGCGATCCTGCGTGGTGAAGGCAGATTGCCGGGCTTCGCTGTCGCTGACGATAGCGCCGGTCATTTCCGGCGTCTGGATGTAGGTGGCGCCCTGCCCCGCCGCTTCGCGCACCAGCGCTTCGAAAGTTTCGACATTGCGCTTCGGATCGATGCCCGAGCGCATCTGGATGGCGGCGGCCTTGAATTTGCTCATCGTTTCCTCCTCAGCCCAAACGGCCAGTGGCGAGCAGGCCGTCAAGCTGGCCGCGCGCATCGAGTTCATGAAGATCGTCGCAACCGCCGACATGGACGTCGCCGACGAATATCTGCGGGAAGGTCGAGCCGCCATTGGCGCGCGCGATCATTTCCTGCCGCAGTTCCGGCGAAAACGAGGCGTCCTGCTCCTTGTAGGCCACGCCCTTCTTGTCGAGCAGCCGCTTGGCAGCACTGCAATAACCGCACATGGCGCGGGTGTAGATCGTCACATCGACCATATCGTAATCCTGACGTTGTGAATCCTATATAGTGGCTGCCTCGTCGGGCCGGAAGTCCCCCGGCAGCACGCGGGCGAAGGTCAGCACATCGACGGCGCTGGCGCCGTTCTTTTTCAACGCCTTGGCAACAGCGCAAACCGTAGCACCTGTGGTGTAGACGTCGTCCACCACCAGCACGCGGCGGCCACGGACCTGAATGTCCTGCTCCGGCGGCACGCGGAAGGCAGCGCGCACATTGTCCTCGCGCTCGGCACGAGGAAGACCGACCTGTTGACGCGTGACTTTTACGCGAGCCACGGCCGTCGGCGCATAGGGCAGGCCGGAAAGCGTGGCTACGACGCGGGCAAGCTCGGCCGACTGGTTGAAACGGCGTTGCAGGAAGCGCCGCCAGTGCAGCGGCACCGGCACGACGACATCGGCGTCGGTGACGAGTTCGGCGCCCGCCCGCAGCATCCAGCGCGCCATCCACGGCGCAAGGTCGGTCTTGTCGGAATATTTCAGGCCCTGCACCATGCGCCGGGCAACGCCGGAATAGGAAACGGCCGCACGCGAACGCTCGAAGGGCGGCGGGTTGGCGATGGCCTCGGCGGAGAGGAACCCCTGCCCCATGTCGTGCAGAAACGGCGTGCCCATGATCTCGCACCACGGCTTTTCGAGAAAGCGCAGTTGCGGCCAGCAATGCGGGCACAGCGAGCCCGGCTGCGACACCTGACGGCGGCAGCCGGCACAGACCGGCGGAAACAGCACACGCGCCGGCCAATCCAGCGCCGCACGGGCAAGGGTCTTGAATTGCGGCATCGGATCGGCCACGACGTTGCAGGCGTTTTTCCGACCATAGGGTGGATGGCGCGGAAACATCAAGGACGACAAGCAATTGCAGCCGATTTTCGACACCAGCCTCATGATCGAACGCAAGCGCCGCGCGCTGGCGAAAGGCGTTACTGGCGTGGATTTCCTGATGGCGCGGGTGGCCGACGATCTTGCAGAGCGGCTCGCAGCGGTCGAACGGCGCTTCGAGAAGGCGATAACCGTCTTCTGCGTCACGCCTGCTGCGCGCGACGCGGTGCTTTCCAGCGGCAAGGCGGAAAATGTGCTGCGGGTCGAGGCCGACAATGCCTTTCTCGGCGACAACGCAGGCATGGTCGCCGAGCCTGAAACGCTGCCGCTAGAGCCGGAAAGCGTCGATCTGGCCGTTTCCCTGCTGGCCTTGCAGGAGGTCAACGACATTCCCGGCATGCTGATCCAGATTCGCCGCGCCTTGAGGCCGGACGGCTTGTTCCTTGGCGCGATGGCAGGCTCGGATACGCTGACGGAATTACGGGAAAGCCTGCTTGCAGCAGAGACCGAAATCCTCGGCGGGGTCAGCCCGCGCGTCATCCCCTTCACCGATGTGCGCGATGCCGGCGCGCTGCTCCAGCGTTCGGGCTTTGCCCTGCCGGTCACCGATGTCGAGACGGTGACGGTGCGCTACGACCATATGTTTGCGCTGATCGCCGACCTGCGCGCCATGGGTGCTGCCAATGCACTGATTGCGCGTTCACGCAGGCCGGCAACGCGCGAACTGTTCCGCCGCGCCGCCGAAATCTATGCCGAGCGCTTTTCCGACCCGGACGGGCGCATCCGGGCGACGTTCTCGTTCATCTGGCTGTCTGGATGGGCGCCGGACGCTTCGCAGCAGAAGCCGCTCAAGCCGGGCTCGGCGCAGGTTTCGCTGGCAAAAATATTGGGCGAGCAGAAGGACGATTAGGCGCTGGCGATGCCGGCTACTTTCCAAGCACTTTCACAAGTTCGCTGTCGGTGCTGCTGAAGAGATACTGGAGCGCGTTGCTGGCCTGGCCGACGCCAGCGACGATAACCAGCGACAACACGGTGACGATGACCGCATACTCGACCATGGTCGCGCCGCTTTCGTCTTTGAGAAAACGCTGAAACAGTCGCCGCATTGGTCTCTTCACCCCTTTGCCGACAGCATAAGGCCGACCCATTAAGAAAGGTTAACGCAACAGCCTTAATGGCTGATGAAATGCCGTGTGGAAATCAGCAATCGCCGCTGCGGGCGCCATTGGCGCGGATGACGCAGACGGCAGTGGGCGAAGACTGGAGCACGCTGCGGCGAACCGTATAGCTGTGGCTCTGACCGATGGAGCCCGTGCTCATCATGTCGAGGTTGGCCCGCGCGCTGTCGAGGCGCGTGCGCTGGTCGAGAAGAGGCGTTGCCAAAAGGGCGAAGGCGACGGCGGCCGAGCCGAACAGCAGGCTGATGCGCAGAACGCCCATGCCGGCACTTCCGAGGCGCCAGGCGCGTTCGCCACGAACGGTTTCCCACTGCTCTTCAGGTGACATCCGCACTTCCCCTCGCGCAAAACCCAAGCCGATCCAATGCTCGGCAGCCCCTCAATCAATTTTTCACGATTGCATAAAGGATTGATTAACGTTGATCGGCCCGCGAATTCGGCCGCGCCAGCCAGTTGTAGGCAGCACCTGCCGCCATCAGCACCGCCGTGCCGAGAAATACCGCGCGCATGCCGATATGGCCGCCGACGAAGCCGCCGGCGAGCGGGCCGATGACCTGCCCGGCATATTGCGACGAGGTCGATATGCCGAGGATGTTGCCGGCGATACGGTCCGGCACATTGTGGCGGATGACGCTGGCGATGCAGGGCAAAAGCCCGCCCAGCGCCAGCCCCATGAGGAAGCGCAGGAAGACGAGCTGCCAGCTTGCCGTGACGAAGGCCTGCGGGATCAACAACACGGCGGATACTGCGAGGCAGCCGGTGATGACCGTCCAATGGCCTATGCGGTCTGCAAGCTTGCCGAGCTGCGAGGCAGACACGATGCTGCCAAGGGCCGCCGCCGACATGGTGAGGCCGGAGACCATGGTCACCTTGCCGGCATCGGCCACAAGCTGCGCGACATAGACGGTGATGATCGGCTCGATCGACATGATCGCGATCATCAGCAGCAGGCCGGTCACGATCATGGCCAGCACCGGCCGCTTGTCGGGAACGGCGGACCAGCCGGCGCTTTCCTTCGCCGTTTTTTCACGGCGCGGGCGTTTGTCTTCGCGGATCAGGAAGGTCGTCGCGAGGAAGGCCAGGAAAATGACCCCGCCGGCCAGGAAAAACGTGTTGCGCACACCGATGAGCGGCGGCAAGGCACCACCGACCAGCGGACCGACGAGATTGCCTGCCATGATGCCCGACGACAGCATGCCGAGCGCCCAGCCTGACCTGTTCTTCGGCGTCTGCGTGGCGACGAGGATCATCGAGCCGGAGGTGTAGCCACCGGCGACGCCGGCAAAAAGGCGCAAGCCCACCAGCTGCCAGACATTGCCCGCCAGACCGATCAGCGACATCGACACGGCCATGCCGAGGCTGGCGCGGATCAGCATGGTTTTGCGGCCGTAGCGGTCGCCGAGCCTGCCCCAAAGCGGGGCGGTGAGAGCGGCGGAAAAGAAGGTTGCTCCATAGGCGATGCCCGACCACTGGACGATCGCCGCATGATCGGTAACGCCGAGCTGCTCGACATAGAGCGGCAGGAACGGCAGCAGCAGCGTCATCGCAACGATGTTGGTGAAAGAGCCGGCGAAACAAACGAACAGGTTGCGCCGCCAATAAGGGGAGTAACCGTCCGCGTCGGGCTTGGCGGCTGTGTCTGAACGCGCGTCCATGGTCAGGCTGCCCCGATGATGGCAAAGCCGCGCGCCCTGAGGCCACGCCGGTCGTCCTCCAGCGAACGCAGCAGCCGGTCGCGCGTATCGCGGATATGCCCGCAAATGGCTTCAGCCGCAGCGTCAGCATCGCGCCGGCGTATGAGGTCGAGAACATGGCGATGCTCGGCAAAGGCATTGCCCCGGGCTTCCTCGGTGCGTACTTCCAGCCAGCGCGCCCGCGACAGCTTGGTCATCGCAGCCGAAATCGCCTTGACCAGAAAGTCGTTGCCGGAAAGCCGCGCCAGTTCGACGTGGAAATCAGTGCCGACGCGGTGCCATTCCTCGCGCGGCGCATCCGGCTCGCAGGCATTCAACAGATCCTCGACCGCATCGATATCGGCATCCGTCGCCCGCGCGCAGGCATGGCGCACGGCTGCCGTCTCCAGCGCCTCGCGGAACTCGGTCAGTGCTGCGATCTCGCCGAGATCGATCGGCGCGACGATCCAGTTGCGGCCGTCGCGCTGAACCAGCTCCTCGGCCTCCAGCCGCACGAGCGCTGCCCGCACCGGCGTGCGCGAGCCGCCGAAACGGCTCTCCAGCCAGCGCTCGGTCAGCCGTTCGCCCGGTGCGAGGTCGAGCGACAGGATCATTTCGCGCAGCTGGTCATGGATCTGGAGCATCTGGGACATGGGAACCTGCCTCGCCGGCTTTGAGGCTCGGCCATCAAGATTTTAAGGGATGCCAGTTTGGTATCCCAATTTGGCATCCCATAATTGCGGCCTCTGGTTTTGGCAAGGATGATTTCGGGCGCCTGATGGAAAAGCAGTTGTGCCAGACATCATTACTGCCAGAATATGGCACCATCGTTCGCTATGACGGGAACCGCCATGTCGCGATCCGAACGCCTGCTCGACCTCATCCAGACCCTGCGCCGCTACCGCCGGCCGGTCAGCGGGCTGACGCTGGCCGCCGAACTCGGCATCAGCATCCGCACGCTCTACCGCGACATCGCCACGCTTCAGGCGCAGGGCGCACATATCGAGGGCGAGCCTGGCCTCGGCTACATCCTGCGGCCCGGCTTCATGCTGCCGCCGCTGATGTTTTCGGAAGACGAGATCGAAGCGCTGGTGCTCGGCTCGCGCTGGGTGGCCAAGCAGGCGGACAACCGCCTGTCGGCCGCCGCCCGCGATGCGCTGGCCAAGGTCGCAGCGGTGCTCCCAGTCGACCTGCGCGAAAGCCTCGATGCCTCGACCTTGCTCGTCGGCCCACCCGCGACCGCAGCCGACAATGTCGATCTCGGCGTGCTGCGCAAGGCGATCCGCGCTGAACGCAAGCTCGAGCTTACCTATCAGGACAGCGGCGGCGCGGGCACGCGGCGCATGGTCTGGCCCTTCGCGCTCGGCTATTTCGACCGGGTGCGCGTGCTGGTGGCATGGTGCGAGCTGCGGCAGGACTTTCGCCACTTCCGCACCGACCGCATGTCCGATCTTGCCGCGACCGACACGCGCTATCCACGCCGACGTCCGGTCTTGCTGAAGGAATGGCGCGACATCCAGGGCATTCCGCAACCGCAGTAATCGCTACTGCCAGAATCTGACAGTGTCGACTCTTATGCTCTCCTCATCGCCAACAGGAGACCACACCGATGTCCCACACTTTCATGCTGCTCTATGTCACCGATGCGGAAAAGAGCGCGCTTTTTTACCAGGATCTGCTTGGCCGCGAGCCGCAGCGTTCCTCGCCCGGTTTCATCACGCTGACGCTGGAAAACGGCTTTACCATCGCGCTCTGGGCCAAGAACGGCGCGGTTCCAGCCGCCGATTTCACCGGCAGCAGCACTGAGCTGGTGTTGGTCATCGACGGCGCGTCCAAGCTGGACGCCACCCATGCCGACTGGGCCGGACGCGAGCTGAAGATCGTCATGGAACCAACCGACCTGCACTTCGGCCGCAATTTCGTTGCGCTCGATCCGGATGGACATCGGATACGGGTGGTTGCGCCGGTTTGATAGCAAAGTGCAAGTCCCCTCTCCGTCGCGCTTCGCGCGCCACCTCTCCCCGCAAGCGGGGCGAGGAACCTAGGTTCTGCTCGGCCGCGACGCTTTAGGACTTGGGTTCCTCGCCCCATGAAATGGGGAGAGGTGGCTCGGCGAAGCCGAGACGGAGAGGGGAATTCTCACAAGCAACCAACCCCACCACAGGAGCACCACCATGCCCAACAACTGGATCGCAATCGCCTCTGCCGAGCATGTCCGCCGCGGCCGCGCGGACGGTTTCATGCAGGTCTGCCACGGCAAGGCGGGACCGCTGAGGCGCATCGCGGCGGGCGACGGCATTGCCTATTACTCGCCCTCGGTGACATTCGGCGGCAATGACAAATTGCAGGCCTTCACGGCCATCGGCAGGGCTCGCAGCGGCGATCCCTATCTGTTCGACACGGGCTGCGGCTTCCGCCCCTATCGTCGCGATGTGGATTGGCTTGCCGCTTGCGAAGCGCCGATCAGGCCGCTGCTGGATGCGCTGGATTTCACCGCCGGGCACCGCAACTGGGGCTACCAATTCCGCTTCGGCCTGTTTTCGGTGAGCGCGCACGATTTCGACCTTATCGCCGAAGCGATGGGTGCAAGATTGCCGGAACCGGCTTGAAACGCTCAGCCGCTCACAAAAGATCGATCAGGAACGGGATCAGCGGCTCGTCGGCCGGCGGCATGGGATAGTCGCGCATCTGCTTCGGCCGCACCCATTTCAGCACCTGCCCCTCGCGCGGATGAGGCGTGCCTTCGAACCGCCGGCAGACATAGAGCGGCATCAGCAGGTGAAAGGTCTCGTAGCTGTGGCTGGCGAAGGTGAGCGGCGCAAGGCAGGCCACCTTGGTCTCGATGCCGATCTCTTCGCGCAGCTCGCGGATCAGCGTTTCCTCCGGCGTTTCGCCGGGCTCGACCTTGCCACCGGGAAACTCCCACAGGCCGGCCAGCGTCTTGCCTTCCGGGCGCTGGGCCAGAAGCACGCGGCCGTCGGTGTCGACCAGCGCGCAGGCCGCGACCAGAAGAATGCGCTTGCCCTCGCCGCTCATGCTCAGGCTTCCGGCGGGCGGCGGTAGTGGTAGCGGTAGACTTCTTTGAAGCCGAGCGACCCATAGACATGGCGGGCAGCTTCGTTGTCGGCCTCGACCTGGAGCCATGCCTCGCGCGCGCCGCGAGACTTCGCCCATTTCAGCGCCGACAGAACAATGCGGCGGCCATGGCCCTTTCCGCGCTCGGCGGCATCCGTCGCGATCTCGAACAGGCCGGCAATATCGCCTTCCTGCACGCAGATGGCAGTGGCCAGCGGCTTGTCGTTTTCCAGCACGAACAGGCCGGCCTCTGGCTGGATCGAGCCGATGATTTCGGAAAGACCGGGCCGCAGCGAGGACGGCAGGCCGTGAACCTTGAGGGCAGCGCCGATGAAGCGGCCGATATCCTTCAGCGGGATCTGGTCGAGGGCACTCTCCACGCCCGCACCTTCCAGCGGCAGCCGCATGACCAGCGATTCGGAAAAAACGTCCCAGCCGAGATCGTCGAGATGGCTGGACAGCACCGGCCCGGACAGCGGCGACATGCGGAAGGTGAGCGGACGGCCGTAGGAATCGAAGCGGCGCGCGGCGCGGGCAATGCGCTCCTTGAGATTGCCGACATCGCCGGGGTCGAGCGGATTGACCGAATTCAGCCGCTTGGCCGGATGGCCGGCGGTGAGCCGCACCACCCAGGTGCCGTCATAGTGAACCGTCGCCGCCGGCCATGCACGAAAACCCGCCGCCTCATAGCGGCGAACTTTTGCCAGTTCCGGTGTCGGGCGCTTGTCGTCCACGCCCGTCATCAGCTCCGATAGTCGCCGTTGATGGCGACATATTCCTTGGTCAGGTCGCAGGTCCACACCGTCGCCTTGCCGCGGCCGATGCCGATGTCGGCACGGATGCGGACCTCGTCGCGCTTCATATAGGCGGAGGTCGCTTCCTCGGAATAATCCGGGTCGCGCTCGCCATTATGGGCGAGGCGATTGTCGCCGAACCAGATCGACAGCAGATCGCGGTCTGCCGGCTCGCCGGCCTTGCCGACGGCCATGACGACGCGGCCCCAATTGGCGTCCTCGCCGGCCACCGCCGTCTTGACCAGCGGCGAATTGGCGATGGAAAGCGCGATGCGCTTGGCCGAGCGCGCAGACTTGGCACCGGTGACGGTGACTTCCACCTGCTTGCGCGCGCCCTCGCCGTCGCGAACCACCTGCAGCGCAAGGTTCTTCAGGATCTTGTTCAGCGCCCGCTTGAACTGCCCGAGCCGCGCATCCCTGATGTCGGTGATTGCCGGTGCGCCGCGCTTGGCGGCAGCACCGGTGGCAAACAGCAGCAGCGTGTCGCTGGTCGAGGTGTCGCTGTCGACGGTGACGGCGTTGAAGGTCGGCGCGACGCCCTTGGAAAGCAGCGCCTGCAGCACGGGAGCGGCGATCGGCGCATCGGTGGCGACGAAGGACAGCATCGTCGCCATGTCGGGCGCGATCATGCCCGCGCCCTTGGCGATGCCGTTGATGGTGACGTCGGTGTCGCCGAGCTTGACCGTGGCGGTCGCCACCTTGGGATAGGTGTCCGTAGTCATGATCGCCTTGGCGGCTTCCGTCCACAGATCGGGCTTGCCGTCTTTCACCAGACCCGCCAGAAGATGGCTGAAACGGCCCGAATCGAGCGGCTCGCCGATAACGCCGGTGGATGCCTGGAACACTTCGCCCGGTGTGCAGCCGGCAGCCGTGGCCGCAGCCTTGCCGGTCAGCGTGGTTGATTCGCGGCCCTTCTTGCCGGTGAAAGCGTTGGCATTGCCCGAATTGACCACCAGGATGCGCGCCTTGCCGCCGGCAAGATTGTCACGGCAGAAATCGACCGGTGCCGACGGGCATTTCGAACGAGTGAACACACCGGCAACGGCAGTACCGGCATCGAAGACCATGGCCAGCAGGTCGGTGCGGCCCTTGTATTTAATGCCCGCCTCGGCAGTGGCGATGCGCACGCCCTCGATGGCCGGCATCTTTGGGTATTTTTTGGGCGCGAGAGGGGAAATGGCGGTCGACATGGGCACCTCTGCCGGCAAAAGCGCAAGAAAACGTGTGCCCGTTTGCCCGATAGTGCGTGCCGACGCAAGGCGTTTTCACTGATCGGCCCTGCCCGCGAATCAGAAGCGGGCCGGATTTATGAAGCCGCGAAACAGTTTCTGCACGCCGGGAATGAGCACCCAGATCATGGTCGAGACCATCACCGGCACGACGATGAGCGTGCGTTGCCAGATGGTCCAGCCATCGGTCAGCGGGAAGACGACATAGAGCAGCGTGGTGAGCAGCGGATAGGCGCCGAGCAGCACGAGCAGCGCAAAGCGCGGACGGGAAAAGCGGTTGGGACTGGTGGTGGCGGACATGCGCCTCTCCTATATAATCGAAACGGAACGTTCCGTTATATAAAACGGGCCGTTTCGTTTCGTCAAGTCCTCATGCTAAGGAAATGTGAGGAGCGAGGTGGAAGCGATGTCAGACAGCCCCGAAGAAGCGCGCCGCTCGATCGGTGCCAAGCGCAACCCGGCAAGCGCGGACGCGATCCGCGAGGCGGCGCAAGCGGTGTTGGTGGAAGCGGGCTATGCCGGCTTTTCCATCGAGGCAGTGGCGCGCCGGGCGCGTGCCGGCAAGCCGACCATCTATCGCTGGTGGCCGAGCAAGGCCGCCCTGCTCATCGACGTCTACCAGCGCCAGAAGCGTGTCGACAATCCGGATACGGGCAGCATCGAGGAAGACCTCGTCCTGTTCCTGAAGTCGCTGTTCCGGCACTGGCGCGAAACGCCTTCCGGCAACATCTTCCGCTCAATCATCGCCGAGGCCCAGACCGACACGGCCGCAGCAACGGCACTCTCGGACTATGGCCGCAGCCGCCGCGAACACACTGGCCGCATGATCCAGCGCGCCAAGGAACGCGGCGAAGTTGCCGCCGATGTCGAGCCGACGCTGATCGCCGATCTCGTCGCATCATACGCCTGGGTGCATTTGTTGACGGGGCGCATCGACGAGGACGAGGCGACGATTCGCAGGGCTGTTGGCGTCATCCTGAATGGGGTGACGAAACCGGCCCAAGGCGGGAAAGCCCCCTCCTGACGCCAAGCCAAGCGTCGAAAAGCAGGATTTTTGCCCGGCTGGCGCGGCTGGACAACGCGTTTTAGCCACGCTGAATCATTGTGACGCCAGCAATGCCGGGGTAGGCCGGTCTCCATAAGTGGAGGCAAACGATGGAAGCACCCGCGCCGGCAAATACCGGCTGGGCCGACCTGCTCGCTGAAGGCAGGCTGCCGCGCTTCGCGCTGATCTGTCTCGGCATCTGGCTGAACGCCGCCGACGCGCTTGTCACGGCCACGATCATGCCGAGCGTCGGCGCAGAACTCGGCGGCTACGCCTATTTCAGCTGGGCTGTCGCGGGCTTTCTCGTCGGCGCCATTCTGGCGGGCGCGAGCGCGGGGCGGCTTTCGGAGATATTCGGCCTCCGCCTGGCGACCGCCATCGCCGGCCTGGTGCTGGCGGCTGGCTGCGTGCTCAGCGCCGCCGCCCCGACCATCGGCATCTTCCTCACTGGCCGGGTGTTGCAAGGCGTAGGCTGCGGCTGGACCGCCGGCTTTGCCATGGTCGCCATCGCGGTCCTCTTCCCGGAACGGCATCTGGCGCGGGTATTCGCAGGAGTTTCCGGCGTCTGGGGCGTCGCCACCATACTCGGGCCGCTGGTCGGCGGGCTGTTTGCCGAAACCGGCAACTGGCGATCGGTGTTCTGGATGTTTGCCATCCAGGCGGTGATTTTCAGCGCCGCGACACCCTTCCTGCTCAAGGGCACCGTCCGCTCGCAAGGCGAAAGCGGCATTCCCTGGCTGCAACTCGGCACGCTGGGGTTGGGCGTCGCAGCCATTTCGCTGGCCGACACGATGGGCCAACCGTTGGCAGCACTCGGCCTCGTAGCAGCCGGGCTGGCGATCCTCGCCCTCGTGCTGCGGATCGACGCCAAGGCCAAGGTGCGCCTGCTGCCGCATCGCGCCGGTGACCTGCGAACCATCAGCGGCGCCGGCTACGCCGCAATGTTCGCGCTGATGGCGTCATCCATGGGGCTGACCGTCTATGGCCCGGCCATTCTCCAGACCCTGCATGGCCTTTCGCCGCTGTTCGCCGGTTATGTGGTGGGCGTACAGGCGCTTTCCTGGACCTTTGCCGCCGTTGCGGTCGCCGGCGTGGCGGGCATGGTAGGAGAGCGACGCTGGATACGCATCGGCGGCGGCTGCATCCTGGCCGGCGTGGCACTGCTGGCGGTGGTGCTGCATCAGGCGCCGCTGGCGTTCGTAATCCTCGCTGCCGCCACCTTGGGGGCAGGCTTCGGCTTTTCGTCGAGCCTGATGAGCCGGCGGATTCTGGGTGCGCTCTCAGACGAGGATCGCGCCATCGGTGCTTCGGCCTTCATCGCCGTGCGCCAGACGGGCGGCGCTGTCGGTGCGGCAATCGCCGGCGCAACGGCAAATCTTGTCGGCTTCGGCACCGGTCTGACGGTCGAGACGGCGCAGGCGACCGCTTTCTGGGTTTTCATAACCGCGCTGCCGATGGCGCTGGCAGGTTTTCTGGCGGCTTGGCGGCTGAGCGGGTCGGCGGTGAAGGCTTAACCAGCCGACTACCTAAAAAACAAGGGCCGCGAATAACCGCAGCCCCTGCTCAAAACTCTGTAGCCTGACGAGGTCAGGCGCGAGAATAAAATTACTTCGCCGCTTCCATCGCGTCGACGGCCTTCTTCAGTTCGGGATCGGCGACATCGACCTTGGCCGCGCCGCGCAGCGACTTGACCAGCTCGAAATACTTGTCGCGCAGGAGAAGCGAACGGACCTGCTCCTTGACCTGCTCGAAAGCCGGCGGCTGCTGGGTGCGCTTGTCCTCGACCTTGATGACGTGCCAGCCGAACTGGCTCTGCACCGGCTGCTCGGTATATTTTCCGACTTCCAGCGCGAAAGCCGCCTTCTCGAATTCCGGCACCATCTGGCCGGGGCCGAAGAAGCCGAGATCGCCGCCATTGGTGCCGGAGCCGGCATCGGTGGACTTTTCCTTGGCGATGTCCTCGAACTTGGCGCCGCCATCGAGCTGCTTGATGATGGCGTCCGCTTCTTCCTTGGTCTTCACGAGGATGTGACGGGCATGAACCTCGTTGACAGGCGGGGTATCAGCCATTTCCTTGTCGTAGCGGGCGCGGATTTCCTCGTCGGTGATCTTCTTCGACACTTCCGATTCGACCACGGCGCTGTGCAGCGCGCGTTCCTGCAGGAACTTCATGCGGCGCTGGAATTCGGGATCCTTGTCGAGACCCTTGTTCTTTGCCTCGGCTGCCAGCAACTGGATTTCGATGGTCGCCGAAAGCGCTGCGGCGCGGCGCTGCTCGGCCGGAAGCCGGGCGAACTGCTGGTCGAGGTCGCCCAGCGCCAGCTCGAGGTCGGCCTCGGTGATCGTCTGGCCGTTGACGGTGGCGATGACCGTCTTGGGATCGACCGGCTTTGCAGCCTCGGGCGCAGGCGCAGCGGCAGCCGGCTTGGTTTCCTGCGCAACGGCCTGCGTGGCCGCCGGAACTGCAAGCGCGATAAGAGCGCCCAGGCCGGCATAAGAGGCGCGTCGGAACGAAAAGGGCATCAGAAACACTCCGGTGGGGATTGGAAGAACTTTCAAATCAGCACAATTGTGGCCGAATTTGGCGCGACAGACAGCAACGCTGCCACGTTGACATCGCTTGTGCCCCCTCTTATCTGTCCTTCGACTTTGCGTCCAGAACCGTTTTCCCGGGCGCTTTTCGTTGTTTCAACCTGATCCGGTTAGTAGGATAGCGGGTTAAGTCGGCACACCGCCGGCAAGATTCGAATTGAAAGGCCCTTTGATGGTCAGTCTCGGCGGCATCGCCCGTAAGATTTTCGGCTCCTCCAATGATCGCCGCGTCAAGTCGACGCGCCCCAGGGTGGAGGCGATCAATGCGATGGAAAATGAATTGCGCGCGCTCACCGACGATGAGCTGCGCGCCCGCACCGACCAGTTCCGGCAGGACCTGGCCAATGGCGCCGACATCGACGACCTGTTGATCCCGGCATTCGCAACGGCGCGCGAAGGAGCACGGCGTGTGCTTGGCCTGCGTCCCTTCGACGTTCAGCTCATCGGCGGCATGGTGCTGCATGGCGGCGGCATCGCCGAGATGCGCACCGGCGAGGGCAAGACGCTGGTCGCCACGCTGCCCGTCTATCTCAACGCGCTGACCGGCAAGGGCGTCCATGTCGTCACCGTCAACGACTACCTCGCCAAGCGCGACTCCGAATGGATGGGCCGCATCTACAAGTTCCTCGGCCTCACCGTCGGCGTCATCGTCCACGGCATGAGCGACGAGGAGCGCCGCGAGGCCTATGCCTGCGACGTGACCTACGCCACCAACAACGAACTCGGCTTCGACTATCTGCGCGACAACATGAAATATGAGCGCGCCCAGATGGTGCAGCGCAATCACAATTACGCGATCGTCGACGAAGTCGACTCGATCCTGGTCGACGAGGCGCGCACGCCGCTGATCATTTCCGGCCCGCTCGAGGACCGCTCGGAGATGTACAACACCGTCGACGCCTTCATGCTGCAGCTGACGCCCGAAGATTATGAGGTCGACGAGAAGCAGAAGACCGCGATCTTCACCGAGGACGGCACCGAGAAGCTGGAAAACCTGCTGCGCGATGCCGGCCACCTGAAGGGCGAGTCGCTCTATGACGTCGAGAACGTCGCCATCGTCCACCACGTCAACAACGCGCTGAAGGCTCACCGCCTGTTCCAGCGCGACAAGGACTACATCGTCAAGGATGGCGAGATCGTCATCATCGACGAGTTCACCGGCCGCATGATGCCGGGCCGCCGCTTCTCCGAAGGCCTGCACCAGGCGCTGGAAGCCAAGGAACACGTGGCCATCCAGCCGGAAAACCAGACGCTGGCCTCGGTCACCTTCCAGAACTATTTCCGCATGTATTCGAAGCTCGCCGGCATGACCGGTACCGCTTCGACGGAAGCGGAAGAATTCGGCAACATCTACGGTCTCGAAGTCACCGAAGTGCCGACCAACCAGTCCGTGCTCCGCATCGACGAGGACGACGAGGTCTACCGGACCGTCGAGGAAAAATACAAGGCGATCGTCAAGGAGATCCGGGAAGCAAGCTCCAAGGGCCAGCCGACGCTGGTCGGCACGACCTCCATCGAGAAGTCGGAGCAGCTTGCCGAGCGCCTGCGCCAGGACGGTTTCAAGGACTTCCAGGTTCTGAACGCCCGCCATCATGAGCGCGAAGCCTCGATCGTCGCCCAGGCCGGCAAGCCCGGCGCCATCACCATCGCCACCAACATGGCCGGCCGCGGCACCGACATCCAGCTCGGCGGCAACGCCGAGATGCGCATCGAAGAAGAGCTCGGCGACATGCCGGAAGGTCCGGAGCGCGAGGCCAAGGAAAAGGCGATCCGCGACGACATCGCCGTCTTGAAGGAAAAGGCACTCGCTGCCGGCGGCCTCTACGTTCTGGCCACCGAACGCCACGAAAGCCGCCGCATCGACAACCAGCTCCGCGGCCGCTCCGGCCGTCAGGGCGACCCGGGCCGCTCGAAATTCTTCCTGTCGCTGCAGGACGACCTGATGCGCATTTTCGGTTCCGAGCGCATGGACGGCATGCTCCAGAAGCTCGGCCTCAAGGAAGACGAAGCCATCATCCATCCCTGGATCAACAAGGCTCTGGAAAAGGCGCAGAAGAAGGTCGAGGCGCGCAACTTCGACATCCGCAAGAATCTGCTGAAATACGACGACGTCATGAACGACCAGCGCAAGGTCGTCTTCGGCCAGCGCATCGATCTGATGGACGGCGAAAGCCTGACCGAGACGGTCGCCGAGATGCGCCAGGACGTGATCGACGATCTCGTCGCCAAGCACATTCCAGAAAATGCCTATTCCGAACAATGGGATGCCGCCGGCCTCAAGGAGGGCGTCATCCAGTATCTCAATCTCGATCTGCCGATCGAGGACTGGGTGCAGGAAGAAGGCATCGCCGAGGAAGATATCCGCCAGCGCATCACCGAGCAGGCCAACGCCGTTGCCAAGGATCGCGCCGACCGCTTCGGCCCCGAGGTCATGGCCTATGTCGAGCGCTCGGTCGTGTTGCAGACGCTGGATCACCTGTGGCGCGAGCATCTGGTCAATCTCGACCATCTGCGCTCGGTCGTCGGCTTCCGCGGCTATGCCCAGCGCGACCCGCTGAACGAATACAAGTCGGAAGGCTTCGAGCTGTTCCAGGCCATGCTCGGCAATCTGCGCCAGGCGGTGACGGCACAGCTGATGCGCGTCGAACTGGTGCGCGAGGCAGCAGACGCCCCGCCCCCGCAGGCGCCGCAGACCTTCGGCCAGCACATCGACGCCTCAACCGGCGAGGACGATTTCGGCGACACCATGACCGCGGTCATGGAAGACAGCCGCGTCGTCGCCGCCGAAGACCGCGACCCGACCGACCAGCGCACCTGGGGCAAGGTCGGCCGCAACGAGGCCTGCCCTTGCGGTTCGGGCAAGAAATACAAGCACTGCCACGGTGCTTTCGCCTGACGTGAAGCCAGCAAACGAAGCCGCCTGAACAGTCAGGCGGCTTAACTGTTGGCTGGCTGTCCGGCGGCGCCATGTGGCTGACTAGTCAGGCCCAAAAATGGCGCAGAATATCTACGACAAGTCCGAGTTCTTTGCCGGCTACAGCCAGCTCAACCGTTCCGTCCACGGGCTGGACGGTGCGCCGGAGTGGCCATCGATCCGCGCCGTGCTTCCGGACCTTTCAGGCAAGCACGTCGTCGATCTCGGCTGCGGCTTCGGCTGGTTCGCCCGCTGGGCGCGCGAACGTGGGGCCGCGCATGTGCTCGGGCTCGATCTGTCGGAGAACATGATTGCCCGCGCGCGGGCCGACACCGCCGAGCCGAACATCGAATACGCCATCGCCGATCTGGAAAAGCTCGAACTGCCCGGGGCGTCCTTCGATTTCGCCTACAGTTCGCTGGCTTTTCACTACATCGAGGATTTCGGCAGGCTGGTGCAGACGGTGCACCGCGCGCTGGTTGCCGGCGCGCATTTCGTCTTCACCATCGAGCATCCGATCTTCATGGCGCCGACGCATCCCGGCTGGTCGCTGGACGCCGACGGCAACAGGACATGGCCGGTCAACCGCTATGCCAATGAGGGACCGCGTGAAACGGACTGGTTCGCCAAGGGCGTCATCAAGCAGCACCGCACCATCGGGACGACGCTCAACACGTTGATCGGTGCGGGTTTCGCGATCCGGCATGTCGAGGAGTGGAGCCCGACCGCGCAACAGCTTGCTGCAAATCCCGGTCTGACTGATGAAATGGAACGGCCGATGATGATGCTGGTGGCCGCCCAACGCTAGACGTTTCGGCGAAAACCCTGAGACCGAACCGTTTCTTAAAGACTTTTGCGTAAGCGTCCTTTTTGGAAATCGGAGTGTTTGGGGTGCGTTTTTCCGCGGCAACGACTGCCGAGCGACTGCTGCCCGCGCGCCTTGCGCTGCGCGCGAAGCCGCTGCTTGACCAGATCGATGCAGCGCTTTTCTCCGCCGACGAGCGCGGCGAAGCCGGCCGCATGTCACTGATCGCCTTTTCCATCCGCATCGTCAGCGCCCTTATCGCCTTCGTCAGTCAGGTGCTGCTGGCGCGCTGGATGGGCAGCTTCGAATACGGCATCTTCGTGCTGGTCTGGGTGACGATGATCATCGTCGGCAACCTGTCCTGCTTCGGCTTCCACACCTCCGTCATCCGCTTCATCCCCGAATACCGCGAAAAGGGCCGCATGGCCGAACTGCGCGGCGTGCTCGTCACCAGCCGCGTCTTTTCGCTGGTCGCCTCCACGCTGATGGCAGGTCTCGGCGCGCTCGCCATCTGGCTGTTCGAGGCGCATATCGAGAACTATTACGTCGTGCCCTTCCTGCTCGGCGTCATCTGCATGCCGATGATCGCGCTGTCGGATGTGCTGCAGGGCATTTCGCGGGCGCACTCCTGGGCGATTTCGGCACTGTCGCCGACCTACCTGACCCGGCCGGTGTTGATCCTCGTCTTCATGGTCGGTGCGCTTTTCATCGGCTATCCACCGACCGCGACGACAGCCGTGGTCGCCGCGATCATGGCGACCTATGCGACGACCATCCTGCAGCTGGTCAGCGTCACGCGCCGCGTTGACGCCAAGGTTCCAGCCGGCCCGAAGAAAGTGCACTTCCGGAGCTGGTTCATGGTTTCGGTGCCGATCTTCCTGGTCGAGAGCTTCTTCTTCATCCTGACCAATGCCGACGTGCTGATGGTCGGCGCCTACATGAACCCGGAAGATGTCGCCGTCTATTTTGCCACGGTGAAGACGCTGGCGCTGGTGCACTTCGTCTATTTCGCGGTCAAGGCCGGCGTGGCGCAGCGCTACGCGCAGTTCACCCATGGCGATCCCAGCCGCTTGGCTGCCTTTGCCCGCGAGACGGTGACATGGACCTTCTGGCCCTCGGTCGCCATGGCGCTGGCCGTTCTTGCGCTCGGCGAGCCCATGCTGAAACTGTTCGGACCCGGCTTCGATGCCGGCTATCCGCTGCTGTTCGTGCTGGTGTTCGGCGTGGTGGCGCGCGCTGCGGTCGGCCCCTGCGAGAGCCTGCTCACCATGAGCGGCAACCAGAACATCTGCGCCCTCGTCTACGCGCTGACTCTGGCGATCAACATCGGCCTCAACGTGGTGTTCATCCCGCAGTTCGGACTGTGGGGCGCGGCGATCTCAACGGCGGTGGCGATGATCTTCGAGGCCAGCGCCCTTTCCTTCACCGTCTGGCGAAAGCTCGGCATTGTCATGGCGATCTTCATTCCGGCAACGGCCATGCAGGGAGGCCGCTGATGGTAGCAATTCCCCTTCTCGAGGAAACCAGCGGCGGGCCCGCCGGCACGATGATTTCCGGCTTCGCCGGGCTGCCGGCCAAGGCCGTCGATCCGGCGCATGTCGAGCTTCTGGCGAGCACGCGGCCACCGCGCCGGCTGGCGATCTACCCCGCTTCCGCCGGCTTCGACCTGATCGAGGAACTCGACCATCTGTGCAGCCGCACGATCGAGCCGAATGTCTTCTTCAATCCGCGCTTTCTCGCGCCGGCCATGCCGCGACTTGAGGACCGGGAGGTGCGGCTCGCCGTCATCCGCGATGGCGACGAATACCGCAACCGGCTGCGCCTGCTGGTGCCTTTCTCGGTGGAAAGGCCCGGCGTGCCGCTCGGCGTTCCCATCATGCGGACATGGTCGAGCCCATTCGGCCCGCTCGGCATGCCGCTCGTCGATCGCGACGACCCGCAGGGTGTGCTGGAGGATTTCTTCGCCATTCTGGCCCGTCCGCATCTGAAGTTGCCGAAGGTCTTCGTACTGCCGGACGTGCGGCTGGAAGGGGCTGTGGCCGGCGTCCTGCGCACGGTCTCGGAGGCGCGCGGCCTGCCGCTGGTCATCACCAGCGAAGCCGAGCGGCCCGTGCTCGAGAGCGAGCTTGAAGGCGACGACTATCTGAAGGCGTCGCTGCGTTCACATCACTATCGCGAATTCCGCCGGCTCAAGCGCCGGCTGGCCGAACATGGCAGACTGGAGCATGTCGTGGCGCGCGGCCAGGATGACATCCGCCACGGCCTGGAAGCCTTCCTGACGCTCGAAGCCGCCGGCTGGAAGGGCCGCCAGCGCACGGCCATGGCGATCGACCGCTACCGCGCCGCCTTCGCCCGCGAGGCCGTGCACCGGCTGTCCGAGCAGGATATGTGCAGGGTGCATTCGCTGCTGCTCAACGGCGAGGTGATCGCCTCGCTGATCGTCTTCGTCGAGGCCGGCATCGCTTACACGTGGAAGACGGCCTATGACGAGAAATACGCCGCCTATTCGCCCGGCACGCTGCTGATGATCGAGGTGACGCGGCAGCATCTCGACGATCCCAACATCATGATGACCGATTCCTGCGCCGTGCCCGACCATCCCGTGATGAGCCGGCTGTGGTCGGAGCGCAAGAAGACGGGCACGATCGTCATTGGCCTGACACCCGACGCCGACCGCGCCGCGCGGCAGGCGGCATCCCAGCTTCACCTCTACCGCGAGACGCGCAACATAGCCCGCATCCTGCGCAACCGGGTGCGCAGCCTGCTCAAGCGGCGCTGATTGCCGCAAACGACCGCCGGTGATAAAAAGCCGGTGTCGAAAAGGACCTGGAGCGGCAAAAGGTAAGCCCGCTCCCTTCCGCAATCCGGAAGCTCCGTTTCCGCCCCATGCGGAAACCCACGGCAAGCAGGCGCGCGCTTATGCGCGCCGGCTTGGCGTGTCAGGGGTCTCTGCTCGATCAGCACTCCTTCGCCAGGCATTACCCGAAGGAGAAACCAATGCCCATCATTCGTGCCGACAGCGGCATCATCACCCAGATCAACATGTTCATCGTGCCGGACGGCGGCCAGCAGCCATTGATCGACCTTTTGCAGGAAGCAGCAGAAAGTTGCCGGACGGTTCCCGGCTGGATCTCGGCCAGCCTTCACCGCAGTCTCGATGGCCGGCGCGTGGTCAATTATGCCCAGGCCCGTGACCAGCTCGCCATGCGGCGCGTGTTCGAGCACCTGCTTTCGAGCGGCTTTCTCGAGCGCAACAAGGCGCTCGGGGAGGCCCATCCCGGCCTCTACGAAGTAGCCTGCACGGTGGAATGAAGGAGCAAGCTGGCAGGCCGGAGCTTCCGGCCTGCCTGTTCAACGCCCCGTTTCGCGCTTGGCCCTGTCGCGAAAAATGCGGCGGATGACCTTGCCGGTGGTGGTCAGCGGCATGGAATCGACGAATTCCACCTCGCGCGGATATTCATGCGCCGAGAGCCTTTCGCGCACCCACAGCTTGATCTCGTCACCAAGTGCTGCATCGCCGACGAAGCCGTCCTTCAGGACGACATAGGCCTTGACGATCTCGGTGCGCAGCGCGTCCGGCTTGCCGACGGCGGCAGCCAGCGCGACAGCTGGGTGACCGGTCAGGCAATCCTCGATCTCGCCGGGACCGATGCGGAAACCGGCCGAGGTGATGACATCGTCGTCGCGTCCGAAGAACTGGAAATAGCCATCGCCATCCTCGATGCCCTGGTCGCCGGTGGTCATCCAGTCGCCGATGAATTTCTTCGCGGTCGCCTCCGGGCTGCGCCAATATTCCAGGAACATCACCGGATCGGGCCGCCGGATCGCGATCTGGCCGACCTCGCCGGGCTTCATCCGCCGCCCTTCGGCGTCGATGATCGCGACCTCGTGCCCCGGAACCGGCTTGCCGATCGCCCCGCCCCGGCTAACGCCGAGTGCCGCGCAGGAGGACAGCACGAGATTGCACTCGGTCTGGCCGTAGAATTCGTTGACCGTCAGGCCGAACTCCGCCCGCGCCCAGTCATAGGTCTCGCGGCCGAGCGATTCTCCCGCCGACCCGACGCTGCGAAGCATGAGCCGGAAGCGCTTGCGGATGTCCTCCACGCTCTTCAGCATGCGCAGTGCTGTCGGCGGTATGAAAGCTGTGCGCACGCCCATCTTCTCGACAAGGCCGAGGGCAGCTTCGGGATCGAACTTTTCAAAGCGGGCGGAAACCACGGGCACGCCGAAATAGAGCGAAGGCAAAAGCGCGTTGAGCAAGCCGCCGGCCCAGGCCCAGTCCGCCGGCGTCCACATCAGGTCGCCGGGCTGCGGCAGGAATTCATAGGCCGTCTGCACGCCCGGCAGATGGCCGAGAAGCACGCGGTGCCCATGCAGCGCGCCTTTCGGTGGGCCGGTCGTGCCGGAGGTGAAGATCATCATCGCCGGATCGTCCGGCGTGGTGTCCTCGGCAATGAAGGAAGACGGATGGTCGGCAACGATGCGGTGAAAATCGCGAACGCCGCCTTGCGCGCCATCAATGGAAACGACCGCTTCCAGATCAGTCAGGCGGCTGCCGATCTTTGCGAGCTTTGCAGTGCCGCTCGAATTGGTCACCACCGCCTTCACGCCGGCGGTCTGCAGCCGGTATTCCAGCGCCTCGACGCCGAACAGCAGCGCCAGCGGCACGGCGATGGCGCCGAGCTTATAGATCGCGATATGAGCAATGACCGTCTCGAAAGACTGCGGCAGAAGCAGCGCCACCCGGTCGCCGCGCCGAACGCCAAGCGCGCGCAGGCCGTTGGCGAAACTGTTGGATCTCGCGGCGAGTTCACCATAGGTGAGCTTCTCGGCTTCGCCGTCGGCGCGATAATCGAGAAGTGCCACGCGATCCGGCTCGCGCGCCGCCCAATGATCGGAGACGGCAGTACCGATGTTGAAGCCTTGCGGAATCCGCCAGCGAAAATCGCGGTAGAGACTTTGATAGTCGTCGCGCCGTTCGAGCATGGACCGTGGATGAACCCTGAAATCATCGCCGGATGGAGCGACCGGTGGCAGATACCGCGCCAGGAGCCGCGCCGTCAATCGACGCCGGCGATCATGCCATGTTGCGCGCGGTGCCCGTGCCCATTACTGGGACGCTGACATATGAAGCGCGGAAGGGAAATTTCATGGCCGACGTGGTGAAGGACAGCAACGGCAATGTGCTGAAGGATGGCGATTCCGTCACGCTGATCAAGGACCTGAAGGTCAAGGGCACGTCGGTGACGCTGAAGCGCGGGACGATGGTCCGCAACATCCGACTGACGGACGACGCCGAAGAGATCGAATGCAACGCCGAGAAGGTCAAGGGACTGGTGCTGAAGACGGCCTTTCTCAAGAAGGCCTGAACGGGATACCGGCAGCAGCCTACTTCGCAGCCTTGGCCGTTTGCTTCGCCACCGCGCGATTTGCCCGGTCGGCAGCACGATCCGCCCGCTTGGCCGCCTGCTCGCATTTCAGCCGAAAATCCTCGACTTCTTCCTCGGTGAGATGCTCGATGCCGATGAACTTGTTTTCGCCCTCGCTGACGCGGATGAGTTCGTCGAGCTTGGCCTGGATCGCGGCGCCGTCGCGGTTCTGCGTGTTCTGGATGAGGAACACCATCAGGAACGTCACGATGGTCGTTCCGGTGTTGATGACCAACTGCCACGTATCGGAGAAGCCGAGAAACGGGCCGGTGGCCGCCCAGACGACGATGATGGCGCAACAGCCGACGAAGGTTGCCGGCATGCCGGCTGCATGCGCAACCTTGTTGGCAGCGCTGGTGAACATCTTGTTGAACGACATGGCTTGAAATTTCCCGGCGACGAAACGCGCACCGGCTCTCAATGTCGGCCGGGCGCGGTAGAAACGGCGATGGGATCAGGATTGTTCCGCCGCAGGCCGACAGATGGCTTTGGCGCATAGGCACGAGAGTGGGATGGGGACACGGAGCCGCCGCCGCAGGAACTGCAACAACGGCTCCGGCAGGCCCCCGCCCGCAATCAAACCACGAAGAAATCCGCGTTCGTCAGAGTGAGGTTGGGCGTGATGGTCGCGAACTGAACCGCGGCAGCCCCCCCCAAACCATCTTTGTCGAACAGCAAGGCACCGGTCGTCTTGTTGTAGATGATGCGGTCATTGGCATCGGCCGCCGCAGAACCGGTATGGAAAGCAGCAGCCGTCAGCGTTCCGGCAGCCAGGCCGGTGAAAATCGCATTTTCCAGCCGGATCGTGTCGGCAGCCACGTTGAAGTCGGTGATCGTGTCCTTGTTGGTTGACGCGTTCAGCGCCGTGCTAAAGAAGAATGTGTCGCTGCCGGCACCGCCGGTGAGGGTGTCATTGCCGAGCCCACCATTGAGAATATTGTTGCCCCCGTTGCCGACGATCGTGTTCGCCGACGCATTGCCTGTACCCGAGATTGCCCCGGTTCCGGTCAGGGTCAGGTTCTCCACCGTGCCTTTCACCTGGGTCGTATTGGCAAGGCTGAAGGAGATTGACGACAGCACCCTGTCGGTGCCGCTTCCGCCGTCCGAAAGCTCGTCGACGATGTCGCCGGCATTGTCGACATAATAGGTATCGTTGCCCGTTCCGCCCTTCATCGTGTCGGCGCCAGCCATGCCGTTGAGCGAGTCATTGCCGGCTTCGCCCCGAAGCACATTGCTGACCGCATTGCCGACGAGCACGTCGCTGACGGCGGTACCCCGAACGTTTTCGATGTTGAGAAGCGTGTCCTGCTTGCCGAAGCCGTCGATGGCAACGCCGGTCGTCAGGTTGACGTTCACGCCGGCATTGCCGCCCCAATTGGCGTCGCGATGGTAACGGACCTCATCGATGCCGCCACCGCCATCGATGCGGTCGCGGCCGTTCATGCCCATGAACTGCTCACTGGCCGCCGAGCCAAGCATGACATCGGCGAACTGGCTTCCGCGGAAGGATTCGATGCTGGTAAAGCTTTCGCTATTGCCCCACTGATCCACCGCGATACGCGTCACCGCGTTGATATTGACGCCACGGAGCGCTGTCGTTTCATATTCGGCGAAGCTGATCTGGTCGTAGCCATTGCCGCCGTTGTACGTATCCTTGCCGGCCCCGCCGACGAGAAAGTCGTCGCCGTCGCCGCCATTGAGCGTGTCGTTTCCTGCGTGGCCATAGAGATCGTCATGGCCTGCAGAGCCATTGATCGTGTCGTTGCCGCTCATCAGCCAGGCATTGAGATCCCAGCCGCTGAAGGTCTCGGCTGCGTCGTAGACATCCGCAAACGGGCGATTGATCCCGGACAGTGTCTGGAGGACTGTCGTGCCGTTGCTCTGCAGCAACTGTGACGAGGTCAGCGTACCGCCGGTGACATGGCCCTGGGCATCATAGGTGAAGCCGGTGCCAATGAGCTTGATCTTGAGGCCGTTTTCCATTTGCAGCACCCGCTGCGTGGCCGATGATGACACGACCGTGGCGTTGTTCAGATTGACCAGCTCGCCTATGCTGGGATTGTAGTCGAGGCCCAGCGGGTAGATCCCGCCTGGAAAACTCACCGTCAAAGTAGCCATAGAAATCTCCCGCGTTGCGCTACCAACATGGGAAGTCAATTCCGCCGGTAAGGCCGCGAGGAAAGGCACCGCCGGCGAACGACGATGCATTCCGTCTCAGTGTTTCAGGCAGACGCTCCCCGCGTTGCATGCGCGGAGATTGCCGTAAAGCGGCGAGGCCCGATACCCCCAAATGGGGTGGACGCCAACGGCCGCCGCATAGTTCAAACGATTGAGATCGCGATACGACTTTCAGTCGATGGTGCCCCCTGCCGGGATCGAACCAGCACTCCTCTCGGAACCTGATTTTGAGTCAGGCGCGTCTACCAATTCCGCCAAGGGGGCCCGGCCCTTTCGGGTGGACGGCTGCGGACTATACGGTGCGACCCCGTGTCGTCAACTGCCCCCTGTCGATTTCGTGAAGGAACCGCCATTGTGCGGCCATAGAAATCTTTCTAGACAGAGCCACCCACCAACGGAATCTTTCATGCTTCGCAGACTCTACGACTGGACCCTGTCGCTGGCCGCGCGCAAATCCGCCGAATGGTGGCTCGCCTTCATCGCCTTCGTCGAAAGCTCGATCTTCCTGGTTCCGGCAGACGTGCTCTACCTGCCGATGGCGCTTTCGCGGCCCGAACGCGCCTATCGCTATGCCTTGATAGCCACGATAGCGTCGGTGCTCGGCGGTATCGCCGGCTGGTATATCGGCTATTACGCCTATGAAAGCGTCGCCAAGCCGGTGCTGGAATTCTATGGCAAGTTCGACGAGTTCGAGGCCCTGCGCACCGGTTCGGGCATGGGCTTCATCCTGCTCATGCTGGTCACTTCCGGGCTTGCGCACCTGCCGCCGATCAAGGTGGTGACGATCCTGGCCGGCGTTATGCATGTCGACATCTGGCTGTTCATCGTCTCGGCGATCATCGCGCGCGGGGCGCGCTTCTTCTTCCTCGCCTGGCTGCTGCGCCGCTATGGCGAGCCGATCCGCGAGTTCATCGAAAAGCGGCTCGGGCTCATCGCCGGCGCTGGTGCCGGCGCAGTCATCCTGCTCTATATCGTGATCAAATACGCTCTCTGACGCCGAAACGGATCCTGACCATGTCGCGCACCCTCACCCAGCCCACCAGCAGCGTCCAGACCGCGACCGCGCTCATCCTTCTCGTCGGCATGGCGGCGGTGGTCGGCTCGGCACTCGGCTTCGAGCATCTCGGCGGCTACATGCCCTGCAAGCTCTGCCTCGAGCAGCGCACGCCCTATTATGTCGGCGTGCCGCTGATGGCGATTGCGGCGCTGTCATCCGCCCTGCATTTGCCTGCGGTGATCACGCGCGGCCTGCTGCTCATCGGCGGGCTGCTGATGGCTTACGGGCTTTACCTCAGCGTCTATCATTCCGGCGTCGAATGGGCCTGGTGGGCCGGCCCGACCGATTGCGGCGCGGTTTCCGCCCCTGTAACCGGAGGAACCGGCGGCGTGCTCGATTCGCTCAACACCGTCATCCCGCCGTCCTGCGACAAGGCCGCGCTGCGCATCCTCGGCCTGTCGCTTGCCGGCTGGAATGCCATCGCCAGCCTGGTGCTGACGATTATCGCGTTTCGTGGTGCGACTGGGAAGGCGTGAGCGACAACAAATAGCCCAGCGCTACAGATACCATTTGACTGATTCCGCTCTACGTTGCCCCCCTCTGGCCTGCCGGCCATCTCCCCCACAGGTGGGGAGATCAGCAGCTTAGCTCGTCACGCATATTCTGAGACGTTGAAGGTCGGCGAAAGTCGCGATGAAAGCTAATCTCCCCACCTGTGGGGGAGATGGCCGGCAGGCCAGAGGGGGGCAACGTAGAGCGATCTCCAACCCGAAAGTGCTTTACGGCTCCAGCTCGACATCCCAGTACAGATAATCCATCCAGCTTTCGTGCAGATAGTTGGGTGGAAACATCCGGCCGTTGTTGTGCAGATCGTGCACGGTCGGGGGATACGGCTTCTGCATCGGCCACATCTTGGCGTGGGCCGGCATCATGCCGCCCTTGCGCAAATTGCAGGGCGAACAGGCCGCAACGACGTTTTCCCAGGTCGTGGCGCCACCGCGATGGCGGGGGATGACGTGATCGAAGGTCAGGTCCTCGGGCGTGCCGCAATACTGACACTGGAAGCGGTCGCGCAGGAACACGTTGAAGCGCGTGAACGCCGGATGGCGCGACGGCTTGACGTAGCTTTTCAGGCTGACGACGCTCGGCAGCTTCATCGAGAAGGACGGCGACGACACCGAATGCTCGTATTCGGCAACGATGTTCACCCGGTCGAGGAAGACAGCCTTGATGGCGTCCTGCCACGACCAGAGCGACAAGGGGTAATAGCTGAGCGGGCGGTAATCCGCGTTCAGCACCAGCGCTGGAAGCCCATCCGGAGATACGGCAACCGTCACGTCTAAACCTCCTTGCTCATCGAACCGTTCGGCGCGGATACTGTAAGCCCGAGATGACAGGGATGTGAAGCGGTTTCGCTGTCATCTACAGCCCCAAAAAACCATATATTTCAGGCTTTTTTTGGCATATCCACCTGTGGTGCAGCGTCACGACCTCGTGTTTCGCGGTAGTAGGACCAAAAAAGCCGTGCCGCGACCCCTCTCCAGGGTGCCCATGATTCGGCCAGGGCGATGAGCGCTTTCTCGCCCGGACGGGGGTCGACGCCGAGCGCCTGCCCCACCGCCGTCTGCAAGGCGACGTCGCGCGCCGGGAAGATGTCGGGGTGCCCGGCCGAGAACAGGAGATAGACTTCCGCCGTCCAGGGGCCGATGCCGGACACCGCCGTCATGTGGCCGATCGCCTCCTGCGCATCGAGCCCGCAGAGGTGGTGCAAGTCGAGCCCATCACGTACGGCTTGCGAAATGGCGAGCAGCGTTCGCTGCTTGGGCCGCGACAGGCCGGCCTCGCGAAACATTTCCTCGCCGGCATCGAGCAGCGCCTGCGGCGTCAGCGGGTCGACCAGCTTTACCAGCCGTCCGAAGATCGCGTCGGCGCTTGCCCGCGACACCTGCTGCGAAACGATGATCGAGGCCAGACTGACAAAGCCCGGCTCCGACAGCCGCAGCGGCACCTCGCCGGCCATGGCGCGCACGGCGGTCAGGCGCGGGTCGATGATGCAAAGCGCGTCGAGCCCGTCGGCAATGTCGTCAAGCGAGGTGATGCGTCGCATGGTTTTTCTTGTTCCTTATGGCGCGGCAAAGTAGCAATCGGGCAATGACCCGTTCAATCCGAATTCCGCTGCCGTGACCAACACTCCTGCCATCCCGGTCTTTCGCTTCGCGCCGAGCTCGAATGGCGAGCTTCATCTCGGCCATGCCTATTCGGCGCTGTTGAATGCGAAACTGGCCAAGGCCCAGAGCGGACGCCTGCTGCTGCGCATCGAGGATATCGACACGACCCGCTGTACGCCCGAATTCGAGGCCAGCATTTTTCGCGATCTTTCGTGGCTGGGCCTGAAGTGGGAAGAGCCAGTGCGACGGCAATCCGAACATTTCGCCGAGTACGACGCGTTGCTGCAAAGGCTGATCCGCGAGGAACTCGTCTATCCCGCTTTCATGAGCCGGGGCGAAATCCGCGCCTATATCGCAGATAGCGAGAAGCGCGGGCGCGACTGGCCGCGCGACCCGGACGGCGCGCCGCTCTATCCGGCGCTGGATAAGGCGCTTTCGCCATCGGAGCGCAGGCGACGCATCGACGATGGCGCTCCTTTCGCCTGGCGGCTGGACACCGACGCGGCAATCGCGCGTCTGGCCGAACCCCTGTCGTGGACCGAATTCGCCGACGAGACGCTGAGCGCCGCAAACGAGATCGAAGCCCGTCCTCAGGACTGGGGCGATGTCATCGTCGCGCGCAAGGAAATCCCGACCAGCTATCATCTGTCGGTTGTGGCGGACGATGCGCTGCAGGGCGTCACCCATGTCGTGCGCGGCCGTGACCTCTATGCCGCGACCGGCATCCAGCGCCTGTTGCAGCACCTGCTCGGCCTGCCCGCGCCCGTCTATTTCCATCACCGCCTGATCCCCGGGCCGGACGGGCGAAAACTGTCGAAAAGCCTTGGCGATACCGGGCTGGCGACGCTCAGGGAAAACGGCACGACGCCCGCCGAGGTACGGCGTCTCGTCGGCTTTTGACCGAAAAGTCAGATACGGGAAATGCCGGCCTTCAGCAGCGCTAGCACGGCAATCACGATGAAGGCGCCGCTCAAGCCCGCTGCCACGGCCTGGGTCAGGTCGCGCAGGCTGATACCCCACGAATTGACCAGAACGATCGCAGCGAAGAATCCACCGGTGAAGATGACCATGTTGCCGATAGGCCCGAAGCCGTCATCGCGCATGATTGCGTCGAGGGCCGCACCGAAGAAAAGGGCCATGACGGTAACGGCGGCAAAGGCCATCATCAGCCAGCCCGGTTCGAGATTCCAAAGCATGCAGCGCCCCTCCAGAAGGCGACCGTGCATGTCCCTTGAACCCCACCCGGTTCAACGCTCCTGAAACTATGGATCAACCGTTTCACTTTGCTTGCCCGAATGATTCGCATTAGAGCGATCTCACCGACAAACGGACCCAGCCCGCCGAAATGCCCCTGCTCAAGCGGTTCATACCCGCCACCTTCGTCCTTTTGTGGTCCACCGGCTTCATCGGCGCGCGCTACGCCATGCCCTGGGCGGAGCCGTTTACGTTCCTGGCCGCGCGCTTCGTGATCGCCTTCGTCATTCTCGGCGCATTGATGGCGATTCTCGGCGCACGCGGGATGGACCGCCGCGCGGCGCTGCATGCGGCAACTGCCGGCGCGCTGATACATGGCGTCTATCTCGGCGGTGTCTTCTGGGCGATCCACCAGGGCCTGCCGGCGGGGCTTGCGGCCCTCATCGCCAGCCTGCAGCCGCTGGTCACCGCGCTCTTTGCCGGAAAGCTTCTCGGCGAGGAAATCCGCCCGCGCCACTGGATCGGCCTGGCAGTCGGCTTTGTCGGCGTCATAGTCGTTTTGTCGCCGAAACTCGGCACGCTCGGCGGTGGCGTGACATGGCAGACGCTGACAGCCGCCACCGTCGGCATGGCCGCGATCACCGCCGGCACGATCTGGCAGAAGCGCTTCGTCACCGGCGGCGATCTGGTGACGGGCACGTTCTATCAGTATGTCGGCGGGGCAGTGGTGATGCTGCTCGCCTCGCTCGCCTTCGAGACGCACACGGTGACGATAAACGGCGAACTGATCTTCGCCATGGCATGGCTGGTGCTTGTGCTGTCGATCGGCGCGGTGTTCCTGCTGATGATAATGATCCGCGACGGCGAGATGTCGAAAGTATCATCGCTGTTCTATCTCGTGCCGGCGGTCACCGCGATCATGGCCTGGGCGCTGTTCGGCGAGCAACTGACGCTGGTGCAGCTTGCCGGCATGGCGCTGGCGACCTTCGGCGTCGGGCTGGCCACGGCCAACCCCAAGGCTCAGGCGGTGACCCGCGCCCGTGCTTCCAGATAACGTGTGATCGACGCGTTCAACTCGCCGCCAAGGATGAAGATCGCCGAGACGATGTAGAGGAAGACCACCGCGATCATGATCGAGGCGAGGCCGGCGTAGGTCGTCACATAGGATGAGAAATTGTCGAGATAGGTGGCGAACACCGTTGAACCGACCAGCCAGGCCACCAGCGTGAAAATGATGCCCGGCACGATGGTGACGAAGCGGCGCTTGCCCGCCGGCAGCCAGAAATGCACCGCGACCAGACCGAGCACGATCACTGTTGAAGCAATCACGAACCGCCACAGTGTGATGGTGCCCATATAGGGTTCGATCCAGACGAAATTCGCCCGCAGCAGCCTCGATAGCAGCGGCGCGAGGACCAACAGCACGCTGATGGCGACGAAGCCGATCGTGGCTATCAGCACGAACAGCAGGCTCTGGAGGCGCCGATAGATGAAGGTTCGCGTTTCGGTGACGCGGTAGGCGCGGTTGAGCGAGGTGCGCAGCGCCTCGATGCCGTTGGAGGCGAAGAAGGCGGCCAGCACCACACCATAGGTGAGAAGGTCGGTGCGCTGTACCGTCAGCACATTGACCACCTCGCGCGCGATGGGTGCGGCGATCTGCTCGGGCCATGTGTCGAAGACGAGATGCACCGCGGTTTCCGAAAACGCCTGCGCGCCGAGGAAACTCGCCAGCGTGGTGGCGAAGATGAGGAACGGAAACAGCGCCATAAGAGCCGAGATCGCCAGATGACTGGCCATAGACCAGCCGTCATCATAGTTGAAATGGCCGAGCGCGTCATAAAGCACACGCTTGATCGCAACGATCTTCCTCAACGTGCCTGCATCCGCGCTTTTCCCTCGATTGTGTCCCGGCCGCGAATATGGGAAGGGTTTGCCGCAAATGGCAAGTGATGGTGGAACAACGACCGCGCCAGCGCAAAAGTTGCGCACGATTATCGTAACCGGCGCCTCCTCGGGCATCGGAGCTCATTGCGCACGCGCCTTGAAGGCCGATGGATGGCGGGTTTTTGCCACGGCGCGAAAACTCGAAGACATCGCCGCACTCGAGGCTGAGGGCCTTGAGGCTTTCTATCTCGACTATCGCGAAGCTGATTCGATCTCAGCACTCGTCGCGGCTGTGCTGGAACGCACCGGCGGCACGCTCGACGCGCTTTTCAACAACGGCGCACATGCCCAGGCAGGTGCCGTCGAGGATTTGCCGGTCGAGGCACTGCGCGAGCAGTTCGAGGCCAATTTCTTCGGCTGGCACGATCTGACCCGGCGTATCGTGCCCGTCATGCGTGCGCAAGGTCACGGCCGCATCGTCCATTGCTCGTCGATCCTAGGCCTGACGCCGGTCAAATGGCGCGGCGCCTATGCCGCTTCCAAGCACGCTCTGGAAGGGCTGATGCTGTGCATGCGGGCCGAGCTGCAAGGCTCGGGTATCGAGGTGTCACTGATCGAGCCCGGCCCAATCGAATCGAAGATCGCTTCCAATGGGCTGGCATGGTTCCTGAAAAACATCGATCACGAGAACTCGGTGCACCGCAGGGACTATGAAGGCCAGCTGGCACGCCTGCGCGCCGGCGGTTCCAAGTCGCGGCTAAAGCTCAAGCCGGACGCGGTTTATGCGGTATTGCGCCACGCCCTCCTATCGCCGAAACCGAGACCGCATTATGTGGTGACGACGCCGGCTAAAATCGGCGTTATCCTGAAACGTATCCTGCCCGCTTCGCTGTTCTACCGCGTGCTCGCGTCGCAGGCCTGAAAAACGAAGCTGGAAATCCAATGGCAACCGTTTTCAACATCCTCGCCGTCGTGGTCATGGTCATCGTGGTGATCGTGCTGATCCGCGGCCTCGCCAACATGATGCGCGGCGGCTCCAGCACCACCTCGAACAAGCTGATGCAGGCGCGCGTGCTCCTGCAGTTCATCGCGCTCGTTCTCATCCTGCTGGCGGTCTACTTCAACCGCAGCTGATTTTTCGACCAACGGGGGGAGCCAGATGGTCAAGCTCAACAAGATCTACACCCGCACCGGCGACGACGGCACCACCGGCCTCGGCACCGGCGAACGCCGGCTGAAATCGGATACGCGTGTCGACGCCTATGGCACGGTCGACGAGGCCAATGCTTGCATCGGCCTGGCGCGCGTGCATACGGCCCCCGAGCACCCCGATATCGACGCCATGCTCGCCCGCATCCAGAACGATCTGTTCGACCTCGGCGCCGACCTCGCCACACCCGACGACGGCAAGCCGCTCGGCTATGAGGCGCTGCGCATCATCGCCTCGCAGGTGGAGCGGGTGGAGGCAGACATCGACCTCCTGAACAAGGACCTGCAGCCGTTGCGCTCCTTCGTGCTGTCTGGCGGATCGCCGGCAGCCGCAGCCCTTCATCTGGCGCGCACAGTGGCCCGGCGCGCCGAACGCATCATGGTGGCGCTGGCGCAGGACCCGGCCGAGCACGTCAATCGCGACGGCATCAAATACATCAACCGCGTCTCGGATTTCCTGTTCGTTGCCGCCCGTGTCGTCAATGACAACGGAAATGCCGATGTGCTATGGGTGCCGGGCAAGAACAGGTGACAATTCAGTGAAGGGGCGGAAGAAACCGCGATGTTCATTCCGCTGCACGATGCCAACAGCCTCAAATACATCAAGCATCAATATGTGACGATCGGGCTGATTGTAGCCAACATCATCGTCTACCTGTTTACGGCCTTTGAAAGCGAGCAGGCAGCGCAGGCCACAGTGCTTGGCCTCGGCTACATACCCTCCGTATCCTTCGGGCTGGCCGAACTGCCGCCCGGCTACGCGCTGGTGCCGGAGCCGCTGACCTATGTCACCTATGCCTTCCTGCATGGCGACATCTTCCATCTCGGCGGCAACATGCTGTTTCTCTGGGTGTTCGGCGACAATGTCGAGGATGCGCTCGGCCACATCAAATATCTGATCTTTTATCTGCTGTGCGCAATCTCGGGTGCCGTTGTGCATGGCTTGATAGCGCCGGACTCGCAGATGCCGCTGATCGGGGCGTCGGGTGCCATCGCTGGCATCGTCGCTGCCTATCTCATTTTGCATCCGCGCGTGAAGGTCTGGATACTGGCCTTCGCCCGTATCCCGTTGCGCATTCCCGCCTATATCACCCTCGGTCTGTGGATCATTTTCCAGTTTTCCATGCTGGCTTTAGGCGGCGAAGACCAGATTTCCTGGGCCTGCCATGCCGGCGGCATCATCGCCGGCGCAATACTGGTTCTGATCCTGCGCCGGCGCGGTGTGCCGATCCTCGACAGGGAGATCGTGACGCCGCGCGCGGTCAAGGTCGAGCAGCCAAGTGCGGTTGCCCCCGTCGAGACACAACCGGCATCGCGTTGGGGCCGGCAGTAAATCGCTCGAATTCAACCGATTTGGGTTCGTCGCGTATATTGACGTGCATTCGGTGGCTAACTAGGGTCCGCCCGCTTGCGGAAGCCTAGTTGCCACCGGAAGTGCGCATAGGGATTTCCGTTTTCTGGTCCATTATGTCGCCATTCGACAAATGGACGGGGCCTCGCTCTGCTAGAGAGCGCTCCAAAGTCATCAGAGAGGTGAAAAGCACATGAAAGTTCTCGTGCCCGTTAAGCGGGTTGTCGACTACAACGTGAAGATCCGAGTGAAGTCGGACGGCTCGGGTGTCGAGCTTGCGAATGTGAAGATGTCGATGAACCCGTTCGACGAGATCGCGGTTGAAGAGGCGATCCGCCTGAAGGAAGCCGGCAAGGTCGAGGAGATCATCGTGGTCTCGATCGGACCCCAGCAGGCACAGGAAACGCTTCGCACCGCTTTGGCCATGGGCGCTGACCGCGCCATCCTGGTCAAGGTCGACGGCGAAGTCGAGCCGCTTGGCGTTGCCAAGGTTCTGAAGGGCGTTGTCGAGGCCGAACAGCCGGGTCTTGTAATCCTCGGCAAGCAGGCGATCGACGACGACGCCAACCAGACCGGCCAGATGCTTTCGGCGCTGCTCGGCTGGAGCCAGGGCACGTTTGCTTCCAAGGTCGAGATTGCCGGCGAAAAGGCCAAGGTGACGCGCGAAGTCGACGGCGGCTTGCAGACGGTGGAGCTGAAGCTTCCGGCGATCGTGACGACGGACCTGCGCCTCAACCAGCCGCGCTATGCCTCGCTGCCCAACATCATGAAGGCCAAGAAGAAGCCGCTGGACGAAAAGACCGCCGCCGATTTCGGCGCCGATGTCACGCCGCGCCTCAAGGTCGTCAAGACCGAGGAGCCGGGTGGCCGCAAGGCTGGCGTCAAGGTCAAGGACGTGGCGGAACTCGTTTCCAGCCTCAAGTCCGCCGGCGTGATCTGAGTTCGGAAGGAAAGGGAAACAAAAATGGCAATTCTCCTCATCGCCGAACATGACAATGCATCGCTGTCGGACCAGACCGCCAAGACGCTGTCGGCAGCCCTGAAGATCGGCTCGGACGTCGATGTCCTGGTCGCCGGCAAGGGCGCCAAGGCAGCGGCAGATGCCGCCGCCAAGCTGAAGGGCGTGCGCAAGGTCCTGCTGGTCGAGGCCGACGAACTCGAGCAGCGCCTCGCCGAGCCGCTGGCCGCGACCGTCGTTTCGCTTGCAGGTTCCTACGACACGATCATCGCGCCGGCCACCGCCAGCGGCAAGAACGTCTCGCCGCGCATCGCAGCGCTTCTGGACGTCGCCCAGATCTCGGAAATCATCGAGGTCGTTTCGGCCGACACCTTCAAGCGCCCGATCTATGCCGGCAACGCCATTCAGACGGTGCAGTCTACCGACGCCAAGAAGGTCATCACCGTACGTACCGCTTCCTTCCAGGCAGCGGGCGAAGGTGGCTCGGCTGCGGTCGAGACGACAAAGGCAGCAGCCAATCCCGGTCTGTCGACCTTTGTCGAGAACAGGCTTTCGGACAATGACCGTCCGGAACTGACCTCGGCCAAGATCATCATCTCGGGCGGCCGCGCGCTCGGCTCGGCGGAGAAGTTCCAGGAAGTCATCCTGCCCGTCGCCGACAAGCTCGGTGCCGCCGTCGGTGCTTCCCGCGCTGCCGTCGATGCCGGCTATGCGCCGAACGACTGGCAGGTCGGCCAGACCGGCAAGGTGGTCGCACCCGACCTCTACATCGCCGTCGGCATCTCCGGTGCGATCCAGCATCTGGCCGGCATGAAGGACTCGAAGGTCATCGTCGCCATCAACAAGGACGAAGAAGCCCCGATATTCCAGGTCGCCGACTACGGCCTCGTCGGTGACCTCTTCACCATCCTGCCGGAACTCGAAAAGGCGCTTTGACTTTAGAACGGGTAGCGCACAAAATCACGGGAGCGGGGTAGACGAAGTCTCCCCGCTCTTTTAGTTTGCACTGCACAAAAGACGAGCCAAAAAGGCTCCATGACGGGATCAGTGTAATGAGTGTTACCATCGAGACGATCGGCATCATCGGCGCAGGCCAGATGGGCAGCGGCATAGCCCATGTCTCGGCCCTGTCGGGCTACAAGGTGCTACTCTACGATATTTCCGGCGACAACATCCAGAAGGGCATCGCCACGATCAGCGGCAATCTCGCCCGTCAGGTCGCCGGCGGAAAGCTTGATGACAAGGTTCGGCAGGCAGCGCTGGGACGCATCGAAGCAGCGCCCACCATGGCCGACCTCGCAAGCGCCGATCTCGTCATCGAGGCGGCCACCGAGGATGAGACCGTCAAGCGCAAGATTTATGCGCAGCTTTGCCCGCAGCTCAACCCGGAAGCGATCCTCGCCACCAACACCTCCTCGATCTCGATCACAAGGCTGGCCGCCCAGACCGACCGGCCGGAGCGTTTCATCGGCATCCACTTCATGAACCCGGTGCCGGTGATGAAGCTGGTCGAGCTGGTGCGCGGCATCGCCACCGAGAACGAGACGTTCGAGGCCGCCAAGGAATTCGTCCACAAGCTCGACAAGACGACCACCGTCTCCGAGGATTTTCCGGCCTTCATCGTCAATCGCATCCTCTTGCCGATGATCAACGAGGCGATCTACACGCTCTATGAAGGCGTCGGTTCGGTCGACGCGATCGACACGGCCATGAAGCTCGGCGCCAATCATCCGATGGGCCCGCTGCAGCTAGCCGATTTCATCGGCCTCGACACCTGCCTGTCGATCATGCAGGTGCTGCATGACGGGCTGTCGGACTCGAAATATCGCCCCTGCCCGCTGCTGGTGAAATATGTCGAAGCCGGCTGGCTCGGCCGCAAGACCGGACGCGGATTCTACGACTATCGCGGCGAACACCCGGTGCCGACGCGCTGAGGTGAAGGGGACAGT
>NZ_JAAKZG010000020.1 GCF_011045115.1 Mesorhizobium zhangyense | reverse complement strand
TTCATTTGCGCCGAGCACTGCCGCAACGACCCCCTCTGGCGCTTCGCGCCATCTCCCCCTCAAGGGGGGAGAGTGCGCCGTGGATACAGCATGACCTCCAAGCAAAAGATCGAACGCCTCGCCTTCTGGTCGATCATCATCGCGCTCGGCGTGATGGGGCTGAAATATCTGGCCTATCGCATGACGGGTTCGGTGGCGCTGTATTCCGACGCGCTGGAATCCGTGGTCAATGTCATTGCCGCCGCCGCCGCCTTGTGGGCGATCCGCGTCAGCCATAAGCCGGCCGACCAGGACCACCCGTTCGGGCATCACAAGGCTGAGTATTTTTCCGCCGTGCTGGAAGGCGTGCTGATCGTTCTTGCGGCGCTGCTCATCCTGCGCGAGGTCTGGTTTGCCTGGCAGGTGCCCGCCCCCATGGAACAGCCTTGGCAGGGTCTTGCCGTCAACGGCCTTGCCGCTGCCATCAATGCCGGCTGGGCGTTTCTGCTGATCCGCACCGGACGGCGCGAGAAATCGCCCGCGCTGCTGGCGGACGGCCAGCACATCATGACCGACGTCGTGACCTCGGTCGGCGTCATTGCCGGCCTCGTTGGCGCAGTCCTGACCGGCTGGACCATCCTCGATCCCGCGCTCGCCGTCATCGTCGCGCTCAACATCCTGTGGCAGGGCTGGCATGTCATCGGCTCGTCGCTCAACGGCCTGATGGACCGCGCCGTCGACACCGACGAGCACATGCATATCCGCGACATCATCTCCGCGAATTCGAAAGGCGCGCTCGAAGTCCACGATCTGAAGACCCGTATCGCCGGCCGCGCCATCTTCATCGAGTTCCACCTCGTCGTCGACAAGGAGATGAGCGTCGGCGAAAGCCACGTCATCTGCGACCGCATCGAGGAGGCGCTGAAGGCCCAAATCCCGTCGGTGCGCATCACCATTCATGTCGAGCCCGACGACGAAGCCAAGCTGCCGATCGGAACTGCCGCGGTGCCTTTCGCGTAAACGCGGGAATCGCGTAAGAAGGCCCGGCCTGTTCAGGACGGGCGTCAGAAAGAGGCTCTCACGGCCTCGTTGAAAGTGAGCCTATGGAAGCGCCAGTCCGACCGCCAACACCCGAGCCGCTGGCTCGCATGGCGCCGGGCATGCAATGGGGCCTCATCCTTCTCGTTTCGCTGTTCTTCGCCGGCCTTCTGGAATTGGCCGGCCTGCCTGCCGCACTGCTGCTCGGCCCGATGTTCGCGGGCATTCTCGCCGGCACCAATGGCGCCACCGTGCGCCTGCCGCAACCGCTGTTCTTTTCCGCGCAGGCCATCATCGGCTGCCTCATCGCCGCCTCGGTCGAGCTCGAGATCCTCACCTTCTTCCTCCGGGATTGGCCGCTATTCATGGGCACGGTCATCGCGACGCTGGTGGCTTCGAGCTTTCTCGGCTGGCTTATCAGCCGCTGGAAGGTGCTTCCCGGCACCACCGCCGTCTGGGGCACCGCGCCCGGCGCCTCCACCGCCATGGTGCTGATGGCCGGCGCCTTCGGCGCCGATGCGCGCCTCGTCGCCTTCATGCAATATGTGCGCGTCATCTTCGTTTCGGTTGCAGCCGCGGTCATCGCACGGCTGTGGGTCGACACGTCAGGCGTAGTCTTGCCGGAGATCGACTGGTTCCCGGCGATCGACTGGCAGCCCTTCCTGTCGACACTCGGCATCGCCGTCGTCGGCGGACTGGTTGGGCGCCTGCTGCGCCTGCCCTCGCCCTATTTTCTGGGCTCGATGATACTGGGTGTTGCCCTGCACCTCACCGGCTACGTCAGCTTCCAGCTGCCGGAATGGCTGCTGGCAATCAGCTATGCGGCTGTCGGCTGGACCATCGGCCTCAACTTCAACCGCACGATCCTGCGCCACGCCGCCCGGGCGCTGCCGCAAATCATATTCTCCGTGCTGGCGCTGATGGCCTTTTGCGGCGCGCTTGCCTGGATGCTCAGCCACTATCTCGGCATCGACCCGCTGACGGCCTATCTGGCGACCAGCCCCGGCGGCATGGATTCGGTGGCGATCATCGCCGCTGCCTCCAACAATGTGGACATTTCCTTCGTCATGGCGCTGCAGACGGCACGCTTCATGTTCGTGCTGCTGTTCGGCCCGGCCATCGCAAGGACGGTGGCGCGGCTGGTGAAGGAATAGCGCCGTGCCGTTTTATTCTGGCGCATGATCCTGTCCGAAAAGTCTGCAACTTTTCGGGGTCATGCGCTATTTCGTCCGCAGCCGGATGCGCGGGAACACAGGCCGCGCCTCTTCGACCGGCTGCTCGGCCTTGGCGAGGATCGTCGTGATCTCCAGCGGCAGGCTGGTCAGCGCCTTCTTTGACGCTACGCCGTCGGAAAGCGTCAGCACGCTGTCGTAGAACTCCGCGCCCGTCGCCGATTTCGGCGGCGTCACTTCATGCATGACGCTGATGACGGTCACGCCGGGGCAATTGTCCTCGATGGCCTGGTGGAAGGCGATCTTGGCGGCAGGGTCGAGCGCACCCGTCGCCTCGTCGAGGAACAGCAGGCCGGGCTGTTGCAGCAGGATGCGCGAAAGCACCAGCTTCTGCTTCTGCCCGCCCGAAAGCACCTGGTCCCACAGCTTGCCCTCGCGCGTCTCCTCGCCGAGATATTCGATGAATTCGCCAAGCCCTGCCTTGTGCAGCGCCGACGCCACGCGCGCGTCGGAATGCTCGTCAGGGCTGCCGGGCAGGCACACGAGCTGCTTGAGCGAGACCTGCGGCAGCTTCACTTCCTGCGCGGCATAGAAGCTCTTCACGCCCTCGGGGAAGACGACATCGCCGCGGCCATAAGGCCACAGCCCGTTGATCGCCTTCATCAGGCAGGTCTTGCCGCTGCCGGAAGCACCGCGCATATAGGTCCACTCGCCGCGGCGGAAGCGCAGGTTCGGCGCCGTCAGGAAAGGCAGCGCGTCGTCGCCCTGGTGCATCAGCGCCAGGTTCTGCACGGTCAGGCCGAACACCGAATGCTGGCTGCCATACTGGAAGTCGGACTGGCCGGTGAGCGCGTAGAACTCGCTCGGCTTCTGCACATTCTCGATCGCCACCGCCAGATCGGTCACGCGCCGCGCATTGGCCTTGAGCGAGGCGATGTCGGGCATGACGTGGATGAACCACGAGCACTGCTGGATCAGCGAATTGACCAGTTCCGCGCCGGTGACATAGCCCTTCAGGCTGATATTGCTGTTGATGTAGGGGATGAGGCCCGGGCCGTAGGCGACGAAGCGCGCGGCGATGAAATTATACACCAGCTCGAACGACATATAGGCCGCGTTGATCCTGTTCAGCCGGCCCCAGGTCCAGTCGATATCCTTGTAGAGCCGGTTGTTGACCTGCTTCTGCACGCGCTCGCTGCCGGAGGCGGCAACATGGAAGCTGCGGCGCAGGAAAGTCGTCAATTCACCGCGATAGCTGCCTTCGGCCTGCTGTATCTTCAGCGTCAGCCGTTCCAGCATGCGGCCGAGCTTGACGGCGATATAGGTGTTGAGCGGCACATAGGTGACGACCGCAACGAAGGCCAGCACGGCGCTGCCATAATCGCCGAGGAACTCCAGCCCCTTCACCTGCGTCGAGGTCTCGAGCAGTTTCTGGCCGACGAACAACAGCGACATGACCACGCCCATGACGCCCATGGCGAGCCCGATGGCTCCGCCGGTCATGCCCTTGATCGATTCCTGCACGCGCTGGTCGATATTGTCGGGCGCGATCGGCGCGTAGGCGGCCTGCTTGCCGGCACCGTGCTGGAGATGGAAATGCGTGTGGTTGCCATCGAGCAGGGCTTCGTTGAACCGGCCGTCGAGCCAGCCGCGCCACTTGCGATGCAACGTCGTGGAAAACAGGTGCCTGATGCCGGTGAAGCCCGCATCCTTGACCAGAACGAGAGCGAGCAGGATGCCGGCGCTGGTAAACAGCGTGGCGAGCGGCGCCTCATTGTCGGTAGCGTGGAAATAGGCGATCGAATTGACGAGCTCGCCCGAAGCTTCGGCCATCCAGACGCTGGTTTTGCTGGAAACGGCCGTGAGAAGAGTGATCGCCAGCGTCAGCCCCCAGGCTTCCATCCAGCGATCCGAGAACCAATAGGCCTTCATGAGGCCCCAGAAGCCGCGCATCGAGGAGACAGGCGTGAGCGGCGGCGGCCTTGCAGGACGGCGGCGCCATCTGTCCGTCAATATCAGTCGTGGCCAGTGTACCCGAATCACTTGCTCCAACCCCGGTTATTATTTTTGTTACACAGGGTAACACGACTTGATCGTTTGCAAACGCTTTTGTCGATCACACCTTCGAGGGGCGGAGGATCATCCATGCGGCACTGTGCTTTTGCCGTCACATCCATAAGTGCGATGATCGCGCCGGATGGTGAAGTTTCCGTTGCGATTGTTGGGGGGGAGTTGGCTCACGGTCCCCCTTCAGCCAAGAACCCGGGCGCGCGTAACGCTTATGCCTGCTAGACTGCTCTGGAAGCGAACTCGCGCTGCGCAAGTCGCGTCAATCCGCCTCGGGTATGCCTGAAAGTATGTTTGTCAAGATCGTAGCCAGTTCTGACCGTACTTGCCGTTTAGAACAGCCCTGTGCCGACGGACAGGAAACTCCTGAACGCCAAATGCCCCTCAAGAAACACGTCGACCAGATATTGCCCGTCGGCAAGTTCGGATTCGTATATCCAACCAGTGCTAGGACGCGGTGGCGTCGCAGACATTGAGTTGTTTCGAAATTGAATCGCTTGATTGCCGTCCTTATCGATCGCCGATATGCGAACATCGACAGTCTGCAAATCTCGCCTTGGGTTGAGCCGAAAGCTAACGCCGCGCCGGCTTAACGAAACATCTTCGACAAAAACGTAATTACGCTCAAAAACGAGAAGGTCGTCCGAAACGAGAATCCGCGGCGCCCATTGCGCTCCATACACTCCAAGGTGGTGCAGCAATGTCGCCTTTTCCGCGCTAGTCCGACAGTAAATCCACTGAAGCGACCCATCGAGCAGAAGCGGCGACGGGACCAGCACTTCGGCACAACGATGCTGGACGATCGACGCGTCGCCGCCGGTCCCGCCCATGTGATACACCTTGTCAAACGGAATCGCGGAGAAGTGCTCTTCAGTGTCGTGCGGCTCTGCTGCACCCAACTGCATATTGCGGTCGCAAAATTTTACATCAGGAAGGGAAAGCACTCGGCGCGCTTCGAAAACAAGCATAATCAGCACCGGCGCGTGGGACGCCTCGCCATACTGGCACTCACCAGACTTCCGAATTCCTTCTATGTGCCACTGAGTTGGATTTCGCGGACGAAAATAGAGCCGAACAGAATCATGTGCGTGCTGTCGTGCATCGATCACGCCCGCAGCCGCGACATCACGTTCGCGCTGGTTTGCTGGATCATTCCTCGAACGTAGGTTTCCGTCGATGATTATGCGAACGGCGTTTTCGAGCGGCGCATGATGAAACAAGCGACTCGGCCATTTGGACCGGAATGGGTAGGCTGGTCGCGTGAGCGCTGCTTCCCACTTCGTTATGTGCTCGTCGACGAATGCAGCGCTTAACGTCATTGAAGCGCGATCGGCTCAGCCTGCGGAGGAACCGAATGTCCGCTCCGGGTCGATGGGTTGAGTTCCAGTGCGAGTTCTGGCGACCGATTGAACTTCTGGATTTGAACCGGTCGAACATGCGGCAATAGGCTCATCAGGGACAACAGATGGCGCCCACCTTCGCGTTCCGACCAACCAGCTTTTTCTTGCGTCAGAAGACCCTTCTGCAAGCCGATCCAAACTCCCCAGAGGTCATCAGCATCAAAGGTCCACCTCCGATTGCCTTGTAGCAGGTGAAGTTTGCCATCTTCCAGATGAGCTTTCAGATGCTCATGCGTTTCCAGATCGAGGAGTTTGGAATCTGCCAACCCGGCGGCTTGGCCCAGCAGTTCGATAAATGAGTCGAAAGTCTCAACATTCGTCGCATTCCCGCGCAAAGCGCCGGCCACGGCTTCCATGTGCTCGGGGAGACCGATGTCAACGGTATAGTCGTGGACATAGACGTGAATGGGCAATTCGGCGAGATAGCGTTCCATCACCGGTCGGACTTCGTTCCAATCCAAGCCGCCGTTACCACAGCCGAGACGAGGAAATGAAATCTCTCGAATCCCGAAGCGCGAGTAATTGCTTACGAATTTTGCCAGGCCAGCTTCGATCCACTCAATTTTAGACGGATAGCGCCAATGAATTTTGGTCGGGAAGTTCAGCACCCATTGGTCTGAACCCTTCCAAAGCCAGAGTTTGCCCGGCTCAAGCAGCTTCTCATCGCATATGCGCTTGTAAGCGCCGAACATCTCAGGCTCGCGCTCCTTGAAAGCGCGAGCAATCCCTTTACCCATTACGCCTACACAATTGACTGTATTGACGAGAGTTTGAGCCGATGACTCGAGCAAACTCGTCCGACGGTAAATCAGCATCGAACCTCCCTAGGTTGCGCGAAATTATAGCCCGTTCAGAACAAAACAGGAACCTTATCTGTAACGGTAGCTGAACGCAAGACGTATGAAAATCAGGAAAGCCCCAGAATCGCCGCAACGCACACATTTTCGGACCCTTTGGCGGGATATTCCTTCTCAAGAGACAACCTCAGACGTATCGTTCAGGTATTGAGGTTTCGCAACACGTGGACAATTTTCTACCCTCTGAAAATTAAAATGCTTTAAAAACAAAATATTAGCTCCCCGAACATCCTTATTTTATCCCCCTCCTTCCCACCTCCCTTACCCTTGTCCTCAGTTCTTCCCATGGGAACACCGGTCGCGACGGTGATCTGTGGGGAGGAACCGGCGCTTCCGGTTTGTCGCAAACGTAGCGACGAGCCCGGGGAGGTTCCGTCCGAGGGTTCCCCTGCGGGTAATACGGCCCGCGCGTGCTGGACGAGCACATAGGCCCTGCCTTCATTCGCAAACGGATGAAGGCAGGGAGCAGCGGAACGGGCGGGAACAGAAATCGCCGGCGGGGCGCGGAAGTCGCGCCACGTACTAAACACTAGGAAGGCACGGCCAAGCGCCCCGCTTCCCGTTCTTTGACAATGGCCAGATGCGAAAGCAGGCGTGGCGATGATGAAGTGCGTCTTCCCCTTCTCCCCTTGTGGGAGAAGGTGGCCGACCCGAAGGGGAGGTCTGATGAGGGGTGTTGGACGGATCACAGACGCTGGGGGTTCCTTCCAACACCCCTCATCAGTCTTGGCGCTGCGCGCCAATCCACCTTCTCCCACAAGGGGAGAAGGAAGAAACGCCGCGCTCAGCCTTTCGCCGCCGCTTCCAGTCCCGCAATATCGAATTTTATCATCTTGAGCATGGCTTCCGTCACGCGCTTGGCCTTGGCGGGGTCGGGGTCGTTCATCAGTTCGCCGAGCCGCTTCGGCGTGATCTGCCAGGAGAGGCCCCAGCGGTCGCGCAGCCAGCCGCAATGTTCGATCGAGCCGCCCTCTTTCAGCGCGTCCCACAGCCGGTCGATCTCGGCCTGGGTCTCGCATTCGACGATGATCGAGAAGGCGTGGTTGAACGGGTCGAGCGGCCCTGCTTCGATGGCCATGTAGCGCTGGTCGCCGAGGGTGAAGCCGGCAAGCTGCACGCTGCCGGCCGGCCCGCTGGGATTGTCGGCCGGAATGGCCGACACCCACTCGACCGACGAGCCGGGGATCAGCGACGTGTAGAAGTTGACCGCGGCCTGCATGTCCTTTTCGAACCAGAGATGCTGGGTGACCTTCATCATGTGTTCCTCCTTCGTGACCGCCCCGCAGGGCTGTGATCAAAGGACGAAGCTGGATGGGCCTTCCCGACAGAGACCGCAAAAAAATCATGCGGCGCGCCAAACGCGCCTGCCGGACAGACTGCAACTCAGGTTCCAGGCATGGAAAACCCCGGCTGTACCGGGGTTCTCTCGATGCTAGGGATTAAAACCGAACCCAGATCCAGACACGCTCGCGATAGCAGCGGGTAATCCGCCGGCCATGACGCCAGTGTCTGCGGCACACCCGTCTCCACACACGCCGCCGGTGCCGGCGGTTGTGTCTGCGATCGTGCCTGCGGTGCCATCGGCGATGGTCGACAAGCTCGACCTCGGCCTGGCTGTCGTCACCATCGAAGACAGCCGTCTCCGGCTCGTTGAGTTCATCGAGAATTCCACTGCCGTCCGGAATCCCGGCAAGTGCACTGGCTGGCCTGGCAACACTTACCAAGGCAGCGCCTCCCACAAGGCCAAGTATTCCGGTCAGAAATAGTCGTCGATCCATAAAAACCTCCCGATCTTGCGACCACAGGCAACGTCAACACGAGCATTAGATTACGGCGATGCCGAATGCGCAACTCAAACGGGTGAATTTGGTTCCCGTTCGCGCTCGCTTCCCGGCTCTTTGACGTTGACCGGATGAAAAAGCCGGTGCGGTGAACATGAAGCTGCTACGCCGCCCTCTTGCACCAAACCCGCCCCTGCTATATGAACCCGCGCATGACTTCGCGTCCGCCCCATTCCGTGTCCCGTCCGTCCGCTTTCGCGGGCGAGACCGTTCGCGCGCTTTCGGCAACGCTGCTTCTTATCGGCGATCGCCGGGCTCGTTAAGGGAGCGTCCGGCGGTCGAATTGCCGCCGAGGCATTGCTCCTTTTGCTCTTCACAACAGAACCGAAATTCTGATTTAAGACCGCTTGAATGTTGCGCGCAGCGTCGCGCATGGCGGGCAAGAGAACGAGACCGAAAATGACCAAGATCACCCCCGTAACCGCTGCCGACCGGCATGCCGGCATGCCCATCGCTTCCGTCAAATACGAACCCTACCAGAAGGTCGACCTGCACGACCGCACCTGGCCCTCCAAATCCATCGACAAGGCGCCGATCTGGTGCTCGGTCGACCTGCGCGACGGCAACCAGGCGCTCATCGACCCGATGGGTCACGACCGCAAGGTGCGCATGTTCAAGCTGCTCGTCGACATGGGTTTCAAGGAGATCGAGATCGGCTTTCCCTCGGCCTCGCAGACCGATTTCGACTTCGCCCGCTGGTGCATAGAGGAAGGCGGGGTGCCCGACGAAGTCGACCTGCAGGTGCTGGTGCAGTGCCGGCCCGAGCTGATCACCCGCACCTTCGAGGCGCTCCAGGGCGCGAAAACGCCGATCGTGCATTTCTACAACTCCACCAGCGAGTTGCAGCGCCGCGTCGTCTTCGCCAAGGATGTCCCAGGCATCAAGCAGATCGCCACCGACGCCGCCAAGATGATCACCGACATGGCGGCAAAGGCCGGCGGCGACTTCCGCTTCCAGTATTCGCCCGAAAGCTTCACCGGCACCGAGCTGGAAGTGGCGCTGGAAATCTGCAACGCCGTCACTGAGATCGTGAAGCCGACGCCCGAGAACAAGCTGATCATCAACCTGCCCTCGACGGTCGAGATGTCGACGCCCAACATCTATGCCGACCGCATCGAGTGGATGATCCGCCATCTCGACAACCGCGAGAACCTGATCATCTCGCTGCACCCGCACAACGACCGTGGCACCGGTATCGCCACCACCGAACTCGGCCTGCTGGCCGGTGCGGATCGCGTCGAAGGCACGCTGTTCGGCAATGGCGAGCGCACCGGCAATGTCGACATCGTCACGCTGGCCCTCAATATGTTCACGCAGGGCGTCGACCCGGAACTGGACTGCTCCGACATCAACCGCATGAAGGACGTCTACGAGTATTCGAACCAGCTGAAGATTCCCGAGCGCCACCCCTATGTCGGCGAACTGGTCTATACGGCGTTTTCGGGATCGCATCAGGACGCGATCAACAAGGGCATGAAGGCGATCAAGACCGCCAACAAGCCGTTGTGGGAAGTGCCCTATCTGCCGATCGACCCGCAGGATGTCGGCCGCAGCTACGAGGCCATCATCCGCATCAACTCGCAGTCCGGCAAGGGCGGCATCGCCTATGTGCTCCAGGCCGACTATGGGCTGCATCTGCCGCGCCCGCTCCAGGTCGAGTTCAGCCAGGACATCCAGGCGATCACCGACTCCGAAGGCAAGGAAGTCTCGTCGAACCGCATCCACGAGCGTTTCCTCGAACGCTATGTCGACCAGCCCGGCGCGCGGCTGAAATTCGTCGACCACCAGACCTTCCCGGACACCGAGGTGAAGGGCCGGCGCATCGTCGAGGCGACGATTATCGACCAGGGCAAGGAGGTGACGATTTCCGGCACCGGCAACGGTCCGGTCGACGGTTTCGTCGATGCCCTTTCGCGCCATATTGGCGTGTCTTTGTCGGTGCTCGACTATTCCGAGCACTCGATCCAGCGCGGCTCCAACGCTTCGGCCATCTGCTACATGGAGATGGAGCATCCGGGTGGGCGGATTTTCGGTGTCGGCATCAACACCAACATCGTCGCCGCCTCGCTCGAGGCCGTGGTGTCGGCAGCCAACCGCGTGGTGTGATCGTCCACCGCAATTAACCATGCCGCGCCTTGCCCGGGGATATCGGGCAAGGCGAAGGCATCCCGAATTCTGCGTACTTGTGAGTTGACGCAAGCACGCTATGATTGAGTTCCATAACGGCGCCGCTCTCAAAAAAGGTCCGACGCTTGCCCCAGAATAAGCCTGCTGCCCCCGCAGTGCTCGAAACGCTTGAGAAGCTTCTCGCCAGCGAGACCTTTGGCCGTTCGGAACGCGCGCGCAAACTGCTGCGCTACCTGGTCGAACAGGAGCAGGCCGGCCGTGCGGACCGCCTGAAGGGCTTCGCGATCGCGGTCGACGTCTTCGGCAGGGATGCCGGCTTCGATTCATCGGCTGACGCCGTGGTCCGGGTGCAAGCCGGCCGCCTGAGGGAGCTTCTGGGGCAGTATTTCGCCACCGAAGGCGCAGCCGACCCCATCCGCATCACCATTCCGCGCGGCAGCTACGTTCCCGCCTATGAAATCGCATTTGATGCCGAGGCAAAACTCGCTCCGAAAATCCCACCGCTGGACGAGCCGATCGTCCTTGCGCAACCGCAGAAAATCCAGGCCGATACACCACCGGCAGATGCCGGCCAGCCGCCGGCTTTCATCGCTGCCACCCAGCCTTTGCCTCCAGCGTCGCAGGTCATGCGGCACCTCTGGTTCTTTTGGGGAGCCATGGCGGTCATCATCGCCATGCTCGGTTTCCTCGTGTTTCGCATAACCGAGCCGGCAACGCTGGATGACGTTGCAGCACTGGCGGGCACTTCTTTCACCGAGACCGGCAGCATCACAAAATCGTCCGTGATCGAGGCCCTGCCGCCCGTCTACATCACCAACACTTCGGAAGATGCCGACGCAACACGGGTCGCGACGGTGCTGCGGGCCGGGCTTTCCGGCTTCGACACCGTCGACTTCATCGCCAAGGATGTTCCGGGCGGCGCAGGCCCCGTCAATCCCAACCAGTTCGTCTTCAACGTATCACCGGGCACATCGGACGGAACGGTGGCGGTCGAGTTGCAGCACAGCGGCACCGGAAAAATCCTCGTCAGCCGTACTCTTTCGTCCGAGGACCTCGATCCAAAGGTGCTTGATGACCGCATCGCCGACATATTGAGCGCCACGATACCCGTCTCCGGGGCGATTTACGGCTTCATCGACCAGAACGATACCGATACCGGGCTCACGCGCTGCCTGCTGCTCAACGACAATTACTATCTCGACCAGACCCCGCAGAAACACGAGGAAGCCTATCGCTGTTTCGAACAACTGCTGGCTGAAAATGCCAAATCGCCGCTGATCTACAGCGAACTGGCCTCTCTCCATCTGGAAGCAGTCACCGACCACCACCCCTACCCGCCCGGCGCAACCGCCGAACAGGCTCTGGCGCTGGCGCATCGCGGTGTCCTGACCGGACCAACCAGCCCCTATGCCCACCGCTCCTACGGCTTCCTGAATTCGCGCGTCGGCGACCCGACCGAAGCCATCCGCTTTATGCGCAAGGCCTATGAGCTCAACACCTATGATCTCAGCATGGCAGCCGCCTATGGCTATGCGCTGATCTTCTCAGGCAATTACACTGACGGCGCGCCCATTATGGAGCACGCCGTCGAGGCCTCCAGCGCCCATCCAATGTGGTGGGACTATGGGCTCTTCTTGGCCAAGCTCATGACCGGTGACATGGAACGGGCGGCACGCGCCACGGAATCATTAGCGGCAACGAAAAAATCGCATTATCTGGCCGCGCGCCTGATAGCTGCCAGTGTCTCAGGCAAAACCGAACAGGCCAAGGCGATCGCAACCGAACTCGCCGTCGATTTCCCCAAGTTCGCCGCCGATCCACGTCCTACGTTCGAGAAAGCCAACTATCCCGCCGACCTGACGGAAAAGCTCGTCAATGCGCTGCGCGCGGCAGGGCTCGGCGGGTCAAGCTGAACCAAAGCAGCGCCCGGATCGTCGACAATCACTTTTTGCAGCGGCAGTGCCGCCGCAAAAAACAGTCCTGCCGGAGAGATCGCTTCAGATGACCCAACAGCTTTTCGCCGCCGAGACAGGCACCGGCTCCCGCGTTGTCGTGCTTATCCATGGCTTCGGCGGGTTCCATGGCATTTGGGATCGTATAGCGACCGAGCTTGCTTCGGAAAATCGCGTCATAGCTTATGACCTGCCCGGCCATGGTAGCTCGCTTGGCTGGCCCGACGCAGGGCCTGCAAAAATTGCCGTGCGCGCAATTCTTGCCGATCTCGCCGCGCGTAGCATCAAAAAGGCCCATCTCGTCGGCCATTCGATGGGCGGGGCGATTGCGGCATTGGCTGCCCTTTCCGACCCTGCCCGTATCGCCTCACTGACCTTGCTGGCTCCCGGCGGCTTCGGAGAAGAAATAGCCGGACCCTTGCTGCGCCGCTTTGCGGAGGCCAGATCGCAGGCCGAGATGCGCGACTGCCTCGATGCGATGTCGGGACCGGAATTTCACCCCGCAGACGATTCCGTCCTGGCACTGGAGACGGTGCGCAGCACGGACGGCCAGCGCGAAAAACTGATCGAAATCGCCGCCTCCATTACTGAAAACGACAGGCAGGGCGTCATCCCGCGCGAAATGCTGGCAAAGCTGACCATGCCGGTCGCAGTCGCCTGGGGAACGGAGGATTCGGTCTTGCCCTTCTCGCAGACTACCGGCTTGCCATCAGCCTTCAGGCTTTATCCCTTGCAAGGTGCCGGCCACATGCTGCCGGAAGAGGCACCTGAAACCGTGCTGGACATCATCCGCCGCACCATGGGCTGAACGGGTCGCGGACGGTCAAACCCGCCGAATTTGGCGCTGGAACAGATGCAATCCCACATTCGCTATGTTAAGAGTTCGTTAACGTAGCCGCGGGTTTGGAGCCACTGCCCATGAGCGATGCAGGGGAAAACGTCACGCCGATCGACCAGACGCACCGGCTTGCCGACGTCATTCGCGACGTCAAGAACGCCGCCGCCGACCGCGAGGATGTCGTCGTGGAGCTGCGCGAGGCGAGCCGCATGCGGCTCGATCTGCTGGCGCAGGAGCTGGCCCCCGTCTTTGCCGACGTTCCCGCCGATATCGACATGTTCGACTTTGCCGTGTCCTCCGGCCTGCAGCCGCGGCTGTGGATCGACGCCGTCAGCCATGTCGGCCTCGGCCGTGACCGCCGCACCTATCGCTTTCTCCACGACACGCGCATCGGCCGTGTGGTGCTTGCCGAATCCACCAGCATCAAGCCGGTTGCCGATCAGGTAACCCGCTACATCGCCGAGCGCATCGTCGAGCGTCAGCGCCTGATGGATGGCGGCGTCGGGCAGAGTTTTGCCCGCAGTGCGGATGTTGCCGAAGCGGCTCCCGCCCTTCGCACCTCCGGCTCCGACGGCTGGAGAACATTCTTTTCAGGACTTGGCATCATCACGGCCGGTGCGCTGGTCGGCGTTGCGGTTGCCGCCATCCTGTTCTGGGACCGCCTCTCCGCGATCAAGATTTCGTTCTGATCAGCGCCCAACGGTTTCGTGCGCATTGGTCAGGTCCAGCGCCATGATCTCGGACGGAGGCATTGCCGCACCGGTCAGACCGTGACGGCTGAGGCGAATATCCCATGCGCCCGCCTCGCCCGAAATATCGATGAGATTGTACTGCGCCGCAGGCTTGCTGCCGCCCGGTGCCTGGCCGGCGGCGGCGACGCCCACCACCGGCACGCGTGTCGACCCGCGCTTGCCGATCCAGAAGAGCGACGGCTCGTGCGAATGCCCGTGCAGCACCAGTTCCGCGCCGTGACAGGCGATGATCTTCTGGAAACGCCTTATGCCGAACAGGCGCTTGTGCTGGGCAACGGCGCTTCGCACCGGCGGGTGATGGATCATCACAACCCTGCACAGCCCGCGCTTGCCGGCATCGTCAAGCATGCTACCAAGCCTGTGAGCCTGCTCCTCACGGAAAAAGCCATTGGCCATGAAGGGTGCTGTCGCCCGCGCAGAGGAAACGCCGATCAGGGCGACCTGACCGCGCACGCGCAAATAGGGAAAACCATGACGGTCGACCGGCGCGTTCTGCCCATCGCCGGCCATCCACGGACCCCATGCGCGGCAGATTTTGTCGAAGGCGCCGGGCACATAGGCGTCGTGGTTTCCCGGCACCACCGAAACATCCTCCGGCTTGCCGACCATCTCAAGCCAAAGCTTCGCCAGCTCGATCTCGCCATCCAGCGCCAGATTGACGAGATCACCCGTCACCGCCAGATGGTCCGGATTCTTGGCCTTCAGATCGGACACGATCGCGTCGATCACGCCGTCATGAAGGTAACGGCGACGGTTGCGTTGCCAATTGACATAGCCAACCGCCCGCTTGGAGGCGAGTTCGCGATAGGTTACAGCGGGAAGAGGTCCCAGATGGATATCGGAAATATGCGCAAGCCTGAACATTCAACCCTTTTAGGATACGCGCTTGCAGCTTTCCAGAAGCCGGTTGCCGCAGGATGACAATCAGCGAGCGCGAAACGCAACAGGGAAAGAGCGCATGGGCGCGTCTGCGCTCCAACATCTTTCATTTCTATTTCCTGCTGCGCCGCCCGATGACGCTTGGCGTGCGCGGACTGGTCTACGACCGTGCGGAAAATGCCGTCTTTCTGATTCGCCACACCTATGTTCCTGGCTGGCAGCTACCGGGCGGCGGGGTGGAAACAAGCGAGATCATGGCCGACGCGTTGGCGCGCGAACTGGTCGAGGAAGGCAACATAGAGATCACCGCGCCGGCGGTGTTGAAATCCCTGCATTTCAACCGCCAGGCAAGTCGGCGCGACCATGTCGCCATGTATCTAATCGAAAGCTATCGGCAGACGTCGCCAAAACAGCCCGATTACGAAATCGCCGAGGCCGGCTTCTTCAAGCGCGATGCCCTGCCCTCTGAGACAACCCCGGCAACGCTGCGACGCATCGCCGAGGTTCTGGATGGCACGGAAGTGTCGCCTTACTGGTAATCAGGCAGCCTTCCTGAACCGGTTGCGGTCATGCGCCGCCAAATGATCGACCTCCGGCCCGACGGGAATTATGCGCGTCGGATTGATCGTGGCATGGCTGCCGTAATAATGCGCCTTGATATGCCGCATGTTAACGGTCTGCGCCACGCCGGGAACCTGGAAGAGATCGCGCAGGTAGTTCGACAGGTTCGGATAGTCGGCAATGCGCCTGAGATTGCATTTGAAGTGGCCGACATAGACCGGATCGAAACGCACCAGCGTGGTGAACAGCCGCCAGTCGGCTTCGGTCAGCCAGTCGCCGACCAGATAGCGCCGGCGTGACAGGCGATCCTCCAGCGTGTCGAGCGCGCCAAAGAGCTCCTTGAATGCCTCTTCATAGGCCTCCTGCGTCGTCGCGAAGCCGGCCCGGTAGACGCCGTTGTTGATCGCTGGATAGACGAGATCGTTGATCACATCGATCTCGCCCCGCAGCGCCTGCGGGTAAAGGTCGAGCGATGCGTCACCCCATTCATCAAAGGACGAATTCAGCATCCGGATGATTTCAGAAGACTCGTTCGAGACGATCGTCTGTTCCTTTTTGTCCCAGAGAACCGGCACCGTTACCCGGCCCGAATAGGCGGGGTCGGCCTTTGTGTAGATCTGATGCAGGAAGTCGAGGCCATAGAGCGTGTCGCCGGTGGCGCCATCGTCCGTCAGGAACGTCCAGCCTTTCTCGCCCATGAAATGGTGCACGACCGAAACGGAAATGACATCGTCGAGCTTTTTCAAGGCACGGAATATCAGCGTGCGATGCGCCCAGGGACAGGCGAGCGAGACATAGAGATGATAGCGGCCCGGCTCGGCCTTGAAGCCGCGTGTCCGCCCCGGCGCAGGCTTACCGTCGGCCGTGATCCAGTCGCGCCACCCCGATTGCTGGCGCACGAAGCGCCCGCCGGAATCCTTGGTATCGTACCAGCGATCCACCCATTTTCCGTCGACCAGCAGTCCCATGGCGATGCTCCTTTTGTGAAGCCCAATGTAGGGACCGAGGTGGCAGGCAGAAACCCTTGTTGTCTGAACAGTTCGTCAACGCGATCGTTTCATTGAAGAATTCCGGTGGACGGGGTCGAAATTTGATGGTAGCGGGTCACCTCAATGGCAACACACTTTGCACATATTCGGTTCGACCGACGACGAATGGGCGCCCGCGCTTAAACAAGCGCTGATTCCCGACCGCTGCCATACGCTGCGGATAGTCTCCTCGACCGGATGCAAAGACCATGACTCTCGCCGTGACCTACCTGCCGGAACTGCCGGCGCATGATTCTGAAATCGACGCGATCAATGAAGAGGCCTTTGGCCCGGGCCGCTTTGCGCGCGCCGCCTACAAGATCCGCGAAGGTGGCCCCCACGAACGCAAAATGTCCTTCGTCGCGACCTATGACGGCGCGGTGATTGCGTCGGTACGGATGACCTGGATTGCCGCCGGAGAAGGCCGCGCCTTGCTGCTCGGACCGCTTGCAGTGCGCCCTGCCTTCAAAAACATGGGCATCGGCCGCAAACTTGTAGCGATGTCAGTGGACGCCGCGAAGAAGGCCGGCGCGCCTTCGGTCGTTCTGGTCGGCGACGAACCCTATTATGGCCCGCTCGGCTTCAAACGTATCCCGCGCGGGCAGATAACGATGCCGCGCCCGGTCGATCTCGACCGGATTCTCGCAGTCGAAATTCAGCCCGGCGCTGTCGCGACGCTGACGGGTGAGGTTTGCCACGCCGACCTCGCGGGGCTCCAAATCGATTGCGTGGCCGAGCAAGCCTCCGTAGCATGATGTTGACATCCCGCTTCCGCGAAGGTGAAAACCCTGCGGAACGGTTTGATGTTGAAACAACGGCCCGAAGCATGAACCCGCTTCGGGCTGAAATTTATTTGCTTGGAATCCAGGAGGAAATTCGCCCATGAACCCCAACGGCCAGATAGCACTTGTCACAGGCGGCAGTTCCGGCCTCGGCGAAGCCACGGCACGGGCGCTTGCCGCACGCGGCGCAAAGGTCGGGGTTCTGGATATCAGCGTCGAGCGTGCGCAAAGGGTCGCGGGCGACATCGGCGGATATGCAGCCGAATGCGATGTCAGCAATGCCGAAAGCGCTGAAGCCGCCATTGCCGAGATAGCCGCGAAACTGGGCGAGCCGCGCATCCTCGTAAACTGCGCCGGCATCGCCATCGGCATGAAGACGGTCGGCAAGGACGGCCCTCATCCGCTCGACCTCTACCGCAAGGTGATCGAGGTCAATCTGATCGGCACCTTCAACATGATACGACTTTTCGCCGACCGCGCGGCCAAGCTCGATGCGCTGGAAGGCGGCGAGCGCGGCGTCATCGTCAGCACCGCTTCCGTCGCCGCCTATGACGGGCAGATGGGACAGGCCGCTTATTCCTCCTCCAAGAGCGGCATTGTCGGCATGACCTTGCCGGTAGCACGCGACCTCGCCCGCTCCGGCATCCGTGTGATGACGATCGCGCCCGGCATCTTCAAGACGCCGATGATGGCCGGCATGCCGCAGGAGGTGCAGGATTCGCTGGGTGCGGCGGTGCCGTTCCCCTCGCGCCTCGGCGAGCCTTCGGAATATGCCGCCCTTGCCCTTCACATCGTCGAAAACCAGATGCTCAACGGCGAAACGATCCGCCTCGACGGCGCGATCCGCATGGCGCCGAAATAGAGCCGGCAATCCATGACCGCGAAGCCGGGACCGCTTTCAGGCCTGACCGTCGTCGAGATGGCCGGGCTTGGTCCGGTACCGCTGGCCGGCCTCATCCTGTCGGAGATGGGTGCGGACGTCATCCGCGTCGAACGCCTGCGGACGGACCGGGCATTCCTGTCACTGCCGCCCGAATATGACCTCGACCGGCACGGCCGCGAAATCCTCCGCGTCGATCTCAAGCAGGCCCAAGGCGTGGAACTGGTGCTGCGCCTTGTCGAAAAGGCCGACGCGCTGATCGAGGGTTTCCGGCCCGGTGTCATGGAAAAGCTGGGGCTGGGGCCTAAGATCGCCTGCGCCCGCAATCCCGGCCTGATCTATGGCCGCATGACCGGCTTCGGCCAGACCGGACCCATGGCCCAGCGCGCCGGCCACGACCTCACCTATCTCGCTTATACCGGCATACTTCATGCCATCGGCCAGAAGGGCGGCAAGCCGGTGCCCCCGCTCAACCTCGTCGCCGATTATGGCGGTGGCACGATGTTCTTGATCACCGGAATTCTGGCAGCGCTGTTCGAGCGCTTCAAATCCGGCAAGGGCCAGGTCGTGGACGCCGCCATGGTCGACGGCACGTCCATGCTGGCGACGCCCCTCTTCGGCTTCATGGCCGCCGGGTTCTGGCAGGATCGCCGTGGCGAGAACCTGCTCGATTCCGGTGCGCCCTTCTACGACACCTACGAAACCGCCGACGGCAGGCACATCGCAGTCGCCTGTCTTGAGCCGCAGTTCTTCGCCGAGTTCTGCCGGCTGCTGCCACTCGACCAACGTTTCGCCAAGGCCCAATATGACAAGTCGCTTTGGGATGAGATGCGAGGAGCGATCACAGATCGCTTACGGATGAAAAGCCGCGATGAATGGAGTGCGCTGTTCGAAGACACCGATGCCTGCGTGGCGCCTGTCCTGTCGCTCAAGGAAGCGCCCCACCATCCGCACAACCGCGCACGGCAAGCGCATGTCGAGGCTGGTTCACTGCTACGCCCCGGCCCGGCACCACGATTTTCGCGCAGCGGCACGCAGGCAGCAATGCCCGTCGACAGCACACCCGCGACCATCCTCTCCCGCTTCGGTATTTCAGAGACCGAGATCGAGACCCTTGCCAAGGAAGGCATTGTCGGCAAATAAGTGGATATCGATAGTCATGATTTGGTGAGGACGGGGTGGAGACGAAAAAAGATGTCATTCGCGAAACGGACGCCGAGGCGATCACACTCGCCAAGACGCTGATCCGCACCGCGCGCCATGGTGCCATCGCCACCCTCGATCCCGAAACCGGCGCGCCGCTGGCAAGCCGTGTCGGCACCGCCACCGACGTCGATGGAACGCCGCTGATTCTGGTTTCGCTGCTTGCCGCCCACACCCGAGCGCTTATCGCCGATCCACGCTGCTCGCTGCTGCTCGGCCAGGCCGGCAAGGGCGATCCGCTCGCCCACCCGCGCATTTCGCTTTATTGCCGGGCAAGGCAACTGGAACGCGGCACACCCGCCCACGCCCGGGCGCAACGCCGCTATCTGAATAGCAATCCCAAGGCAGAACTCTATGTCGGCCTGGGTGATTTCTCGTTTTTCCGGCTGGAGATCGATGGTGCCAGCCTGAATGCAGGTTTCGGCAAGGCTTACAATCTGACGCCGGCCGATCTCTTGACCAACAGCCCCGCGCTTGAAGCGCTTGCCGACAGCGAGCAGTCGGCGCTCGACCACATGAATTCCGACCATCTCGACGCGATCGCGGTCTATGCCCGCCGCTATGCAAAGGCGGAGGGCGACGGCTGGATCGTCACCGGCTTTGACGCCGATGGTATGGATATTGCAACAGGCGACCAAATTCGACGTGTTTTCTTCCCGCGTAAGTTGACGGAAGCCGGCGAATTGAGAAAGATGCTTGTCGAAATGGCCAAGAGCGGACGTGAAGCAGATCACATACGGCGCTAGCTCTGGTCTTTAAGGAAGCAGCAGGGCCTCGAATTAGCAAAATTGCTTTTAGGCTTTGCTTTTTTAGAAATTGTTGGTTTCAGGTGAAACCGACGCGCGTTTCTCGACGTTATTGCCCCCATGACGTCGAGGGAAAAGTTACCGTGGGGGAAAGTATGACCGCCAATCCGCTTATCGATAATGCAGGAGCTGCAGCCACGCTGCTCAGCCTCTTGGGTAATGAGAAGCGTCTCGTCATCATCAGCCATCTGCTGGAAGGTGAAATGTCGGTCGGTGCGATTGCCGAGAAGGTTTCGCTCAGCCAGTCCGCACTCTCGCAGCATCTGGCGAAATTGCGCAGCATCGACATAGTCGAGACGCGGCGCGACCGGCAGATGATCTACTATTCATGCAATTCCGCCGCGGTGCGGCAATTGATCGGCACGCTCGATGGGATCTTCAACGGCGCAGACGAGGTCTACGAGAAATCCTACGCTCAGAGCCCGGCCCTCGCTCAGAAGTCTTGACCGGCAACGGTTGGCGCTCTTTAAGAAATCCATCGCTGGATCGCGGTGCGAACCCACAAGCGATCCAACACCTTGAATGAGCGTCGGAATATTTCGAAAGCCGGATTCCGCTTTGGTCCGATGCTCTGGCAGACTGACGAGCCCGATGGACCCGATTCGCATCGACGACCCCGCCGACCCTCGCGTCGCGCCTTACATGGACATTCGCGAACGCGATCTGGCCGGCCGGCAGGGCCGCTTTGTCGCCGAAGGCAAAGTCGTTCTCAACGTTCTGTTTTCAGCGCGGCGTTTCGAGGTGGAATCAGTTCTGCTGCTTGAAAACCGCCTCGCCGGCATGGCCGAAACACTGAAATCCGTTCCGGCCGATGTGCCGGTCTACGTTGCCTCCAGCGATGTTCTGGACGGCATCGCCGGCTTCCACATGCATCGCGGCGTGCTGGCGATAGGCCTCAAGCGGCCGCCCGAAACAATCGAGACGATTCTGGAAACCCTGCCGGAACGCGCATTGGTGGTGGTCCTGGTCGGCATCGCCAATCACGACAACATCGGCGCGATCTTCCGCAACGCCGCAGCCTTTGGCGCGGATGCCATCCTGCTCGACGAAACCTGCTGCGACCCGCTCTATCGCAAGGCGATAAGGGTCTCCGTCGGCGCAGCACTCAAAGTACCCTTCGCCGTCGCAAGCGAAACCGGTAGTCTTGTCGACACCCTCGGAAAACACGGCTTCGAGCAGATCGCCCTGTCGCCGCAGGGCACGGTCGACTGCCGCGACATGGCGCGGCCACAGCGGCTCGCTTTGTGGTTCGGCACCGAAGGCGAAGGCCTGCCGGAAAAGCTGATGCGGCGGCTGAAAACGGTGAAGATCGCCATGGCGGGCGGCTTTGACAGCCTGAACGTGGCGGCTGCGTCTGCAATCACCTTGCATCACTTCACCGACCATCGCGTTTAGGGTTGCTCAGTCCGCAGACGTCGCCGTCTGCAGTGCCCGCACGCGATCGGCAAGGCTGACCGTTCGGCCTGCACCCTCGCCTGTCTCGGCCGCCAGTGCCTTGGCAATCGGCGAATCGGGACCATCCAGCTTCGCCGCCAGATTGACCACATGGGCCGCCAGTTCGTTCATCTGCTCACGCAGCCTGGCGTTTTCGTCATCGTCGCCGGGGCTATCCGGCGACGCGGGAGTGGAATTTTCCGACTTCAGCCGCTTGTTCTCGCGCGCCAGCGTGGTCAGCCGCTCTTCCAGACGCTCGCGATCGGCTGACAATTTCGCCAGTCTTCTGTCGATATCGTCATCCGCGTCCGCATAGGCCAATGCCGATGCTTGCGAAGCTGTGCCGGCGGGCTCATTGCCCTTCGACGCATCACGCAGCCGCGCCAGTTCCCGCTCACGCCGTTCCAGCCTGTCGTCACGGTCGGCAAGCGTGGCGGTCAGCGTATCCACCTTTCTGGCAAGGTCGCCCGCCCGCTTCTTTTCCACCGTCAGGCCTTCGCGCGCTGTCCTGGTTTCAAGAGCCATGGCCTTGGCCTGCACGTCAGCTTCCTTGCGCTGCGCCTTCAGCTTCGACAACTCGCTGGTGAGCCTCTCAAGCTCGCTTTCCCGCGCCACCAATTCGATCTGGCGGCTGCTGGACGAAAAACTCGCCTCATCATACATGCGGCCAAGCTTTTCCAGTTCATCGGCGCTCATCGTGCTGGTGCCTTCAATCTCGGCAAGCCTTTCGCTGAGGCGCTTCAATTCCTCGTCGCGCTTGGCGAGATCGGCGGTCATGGCACCGACCCTCACCGCCAGCGCGTCATGCGCCTTGACCTTCGCATCGCGCTCGGCGGCAAACTTTTTGACCTGTTCCTGGGCGCGGCCGACATCGACGAGCTGCGACGCATTCTTTGCCTGCAGGCTTTCGGCCTTCATTTCCAACCGGCGAATCGACATCGCCGCTTCGGCGCGGATGCGATCCTTCTCGGCCTGGATTTCGCTTGGCGTCAGCGGCATCGAGCCTTCGATGCGCTTGCGCGTCAGGTTGACAGCCCGCCGCCAGGCAACCGGTGTGATCAGCACGGCAATGAAGCCGGCACACAGGAAGCCAAGCACAAAGAACAGGATGGACTGGATCACATTACACTATCCGTTGCCGGTGGGCTCCGCCCGCCCTCGGCCTATCTGCCACAGGGCGGTGTTCGGGGCAACGCAATGGTGGTCCGTATGCTTAAAACGGGTTCCACGTCGCCCGCTGGGTCAGCTTCAGATACCCCATATTGATGCCAAGCCGCGCACCGACACCGGTTCGCACCGGCACCAGCAGCATGTTGCCGTTCTTCATGACGTTGAAGCCGACGCCCGCAACGACATAGGCGGAACCTGCGACACCGCCAAAGCGGTTGTAGAGGTTGGAAACGTCATCGAGATTGTACACCAGCATCATGGTGCGCGAGCCTTCGCCGCCGAAATCCCAGCCCAGCGACGGACCCTGCCAGAACACTTTGTGATCACCCGCGTTCTTCGTGTAGAGCGAGCCTTCACCATAGGTGAGCCCGCCGATCAGCGCGCCGGAACCTTCCTCGCCGAGGATATAGCCGTTCGGCAGGCCGTAGGACGAGAATATCTTCTCGATCACCGTCGCCAGCCCACCGGATGTGGCGCCAAAGAAGCGATGGCCGGAGTCCACGATTTCCTGAGCGGAATATTCCTGAGCCCGCAAGGCCGATGAAGAAAAAGCCACGATGCTCGAAACGGCGAACATCATTGCGATCAGCCGGAACAGATTCCGGTTGTATAGTCGGGAAAACATGCTTCCAATCTCCGTCCGGGAGCACACTCGCCGACGCCTACTGCCTGTCGCGGCTCTTTGTTGGCCGCTTTCAGGGTCACTCACCCGCAAATTATGCCGTAATCCTTTTTCAACCATTAAGCTTTCACATGAAGATGGCGGTTCGAAGGCTGGCGACAGCGTTGGTGGCCGTGCAAACGCTGATTTTAAAGACGAAAATGCTGGAACTTTTCGCTGGCCGGACGATGCCTGTATGATCGCGGCCTGAGAGCCAGACGTGATTCGTTCGGGCTGGCGCGGTAGAACTGCTTCGCACTGATTCGTTAATTGATGTTAGGGATACCGTTCAATGTCCGATCTCTTCGCGCTGTCCGCACCAGATCTCGCTGCCCTGCTGTGCAGCCGCGTGTGCCATGACATCATCTCGCCCGTCGGCGCAATCAACAACGGGCTGGAACTGCTTGATGAAGGCGGCGCCGACGAAGACGCCATGAACCTCATTCGCGCCAGCGCCCGCAATGCCTCGGCGCGGCTGCAATTCGCCCGCATCGCCTTTGGCGCGGCAGGCTCGGCCGGAATGCTGATCGACACCGGCGATGCAGAAGCCGTGGCGACTGCCTTCCTGAAAAACGAGAAGCCGGAGTTGACCTGGACTGGGCGACGCGCACTGCTGCCGAAGAACAAGGTCAAGCTGCTGCTCAACCTGGTTCTGGTGGCCAACGCCGCGATCCCGCGTGGTGGCAAGATCGCCGTGACGCTCGACGATGTCGAAACCGAGCCGAAATTCACGCTCTCTGCAAGCGGGCCGATGCTGCGCGTGCCGCCGAAATTCCTCGAGCTTCATTCCGGCCACCAGCCGGAAGAGGCAATCGACGCCCACGCCGTCCAGCCCTATTACACATTGCTGCTGGCGCGCGAGGCAGGCATGACGATCTCCATCCACGCTACTTCGGACGAGATAGTCTTCACCGCCGCTTAGTTTCCGGCAGAAGCAGGTTTCGCACTGCTCCATTTCGGGGATCATGCGCTGAACGCGTATCCCTGAAACGCTTGGCTGCGGGGCCTAAGCCACTATTTTTACGAAAACTTTACCCAACGGATTTTCAGCTTTTTTACATCGCCGGGCTAACTTGCATCCGCACGGTCCGGTTCTCTGGCTCGCGCGGGGGATGCAAAGAGAGACGGGCTCATGAAACGCTGCATGTTCATCGACGATTCGAGCGTCATCAGGAAGGTCGCGAAGCGCATCCTGAGCGGCCACGACATGCTTGTGATCGAGGCCGCCACCGGCTCCGAAGCCATCGACATGTGCGCCGCCGACATGCCCGACATCATCGTCGTCGACGGCGCGCTTCCCGATATGGCGAGCGCCGACGTGATCCGCCGTATTCGCGCCATCGACAGCCCGGTCACGCCGAGGATCGCGATATGCCTGGTCGAGTTCGACATCGGCGCGATCATGCGTGCCAAGCGCGCCGGCGCCCAGGATTACCTCCTGAAGCCTTTCAACCGGTCGCAACTGCTATCGCGCTTCCGCGATCTGCGGGCAGCTTGAGTCCCAAAATGAAAAAACCCGGCAAAAGCCGGGCCTTTTCAATCGCTTGCAGAAAACTCAGGCGCTTTCGCGGATTTCCTCGGGCTCGCGCAGCACATAGCCGCGGCCCCAGACCGTTTCGATGAAGTTCTGGCCGCCGGAAGCGGTGTCGAGCTTCTTGCGCAGCTTGCAGATGAAGACGTCAATGATCTTCAGTTCAGGCTCGTCCATGCCGCCATAGAGGTGGTTGAGGAACATTTCCTTGGTCAGCGTGGTGCCCTTGCGCAGCGAGAGCAGTTCCAGCATCTGGTATTCCTTGCCGGTCAGATGCACGCGCTGGCCGCCGACTTCAACGGTCTTGGCGTCGAGATTGACCACCAGGTCGCCGGTGAGGATGACCGACTGGGCGTGGCCCTTCGAACGGCGCACGATGGCGTGGATGCGGGCGACGAGCTCGTCCTTGTGGAACGGCTTGGTCATATAGTCGTCGGCGCCGAAGCCAAGCCCGCGAACCTTGTCCTCGATGCCGGCCATGCCGGAGAGAATGAGGATCGGCGTCTTTACCTTGGACAGCCGCAGCGTCCTCAAGACTTCATAGCCGGACATGTCCGGCAGGTTGAGGTCGAGGAGAATGATATCGTAGTCGTAGAGCTTGCCGAGATCGACGCCCTCTTCACCGAGATCCGTCGTATAGACGTTGAAACTCTCCGATTTCAGCATCAGCTCGATGCTTTGTGCTGTCGCACTGTCGTCTTCAATCAGCAGAACGCGCATTTCATTCCCCTTTTCTGCCGCCGGACCGCATCGTGAGCCATCCGGTACCGGAGCAGTGATTGCCTAGGTCGCAGGCTGCCATCGAATGGTTAACAAATCCTAATTCCGCTTGGCAAGCAGTAACAGAATTTTTAACCCCTGGATACACCCTCTTGAATCTAATGAAGAATCCCCGCTCCATTTATTAACAAGCCACGTTAACAATTGGCGCTAAGTGATTCTTTTGACTCTTGTTGTGGTCGTTAGGCTTCGCAGCCAAATTTTTACCGCCCCTTAAGTCCTGCCCCTTATGATTAACAATGCCCGTAAACGAATGGTTACCGGCGGCGAAAATTTTAGGGATTTGTTTCCTTTTTTGCCGGGAAACCGTGGACGCGTGTGTTGGTCGGGCCTTTTCGGGCTGCAAGGGGGCGGTTTGATGGGAGAGTGTGCGTGAATTGGAGTATCGAATCATGAAATCACGTGAAAACCTGGTTCGGCTGAAGCAGTTTCAGGTGAATGAGAAACGCCGCCAGCTGCTGCAGCTCGACATGATGATTGCCGAATTCGATCGCATGGCCGGAGAACTGGAGTTCCAGATCAACGCCGAGGAAAAGAAAGCCGGCATCACCGATATCAATCATTTTGCCTACCCGACTTTCGCCAAGGCTGCCCGCCTCCGCCGCGACAACCTCAAAAATTCGCAATCCGACCTGCTTCAACAGCGAGCCGCAGCCGAATCATTACTCGGCGAAGCTGAAGCGGAGCTTTCCAAGGCGGAAATGCTCGAATCACGCGACAGCAAGAGCCGCGAGATCGAAAGCGACAACCGCAGCGCCATGATCGGCTGAGGCAGCCGGTCCTATCCGGTCGACCGGCAGCGCTTCCTGGACGCAAAACAGCGTCCGGGCTGGCACAAAAAATACGTTTTCCGTCACAAAATCGCTGCCTGAGCAGCAACAAAGCGCCCGCATTCTATGGCGGATTGCTGCCCGGACGGGCTGCTTTTCGAATCGGGAGACGACTTCATGACAATTTCGCTGACACGGCGCTCGATACTGGCCGGCTCGCTTCTTGCTGCCCCTGCCCTCACGGTGGCACGGACGGCGTGGGCCGACGTAAAAGACGCCGCAGCGCAACTGCGTGCCCTCGAGAAGAAATATGGCGGCAGGCTTGGCGTCGCCATTCTCGACACGGCAAATGGAACCAGGATCGAGCACCGCGCCGACGAGCGTTTTGCCCTGTGCAGCACCTTCAAGGTCCTGGCATCGGCAGCCGTTCTGGCCCGCGTCGACAAGGGCGAGGAAAAACTGGACCGCCGCATCACATATGAGAAGAAGGATCTCGTCACCTACTCACCGGAGACTGAAAAGCATGCCGGTAAGAAAGGCATGACGCTTGCCGAACTGTGCGAAGCGGCAATCACCCTCAGCGACAATACCGCCGGCAATCTTCTGCTGGCCAGCTTCGGCGGACCGGCCGGGCTGACTGCTTATGCGCGTACGCTTGGCGACGAAGTGACCCGGCTCGATCGCATCGAGACTGCACTGAACGAAGCAAAGACCGGCGATCCGCGCGACACGACAAGCCCCGCAGCGATGCTGGCGGACCTGCAGAAACTGGTGCTTGGCGATGCCCTGTCGCCTGCCTCGCGAGACCAACTCAAGACGTGGCTTCTGGCCAACAAGACCGGTGACAAGCGCCTGCGCGCTCACCTGCCCAAGGATTGGAAAGTCGGCGACAAGACCGGAACCGGCGACAATGGCTCGGCCAACGATGTCGGCATCCTGTGGCCGCCGAAGCGCGGGCCGATCATCGTTTCGTCCTACTTTGCCGAATCATCGGCATCGACGGACGAGAAGAACACCGTTCATGCCGAGGTTGGCCGCATCGCGGCGTCCCTCGTCTGACGAGGCATCGTTCGGCAGCCTTGCAGGCAAAGCTACAAGGCTGCCGAGGCGCCCTCTGAATCCGGAGACGCCTGCTTGCGGGCTTCGACGATCTCGGGAACGTGTCGTTCCGACCAGGCCCTGATCTCGTTGAGCAGGCCTGCCAGATTGCGACCAAGTTCGGTCAGTTCATATTCCACCCGGGGCGGGATTACGGGAAAAACCTCACGCAGCACCAGCCCGTCGCGCTCCAGCACGCGAAGCGTCTGCGTCAGCATCTTTGGCGTGATGCCCTCGACCTTGCGGGCAAGCTCGCCATGCCGGCGTCGTCCGAAGCTTAACGCACCGACAACGAGATAAACCCATTTGCTCGACAGCATTTCGAGAACCGTATGCGACATGCATTCACGGCGGAATGCGTCGTAGCCGAAGGGCTTGTCCGGATCATTGCTATACATAAGGTACCTATATATCCAAATTGTGCATACTGGACAATGGATAATTACTATCCAAATGATAGTGACGTGATCGTAAAAACAGGAGATTGCATCATGCGCGCTATCACCCAGAAGACTGCCGGCGGACCGGAAGTCCTTGAAATCGAAGACCGCCCCTCACCCGACCTCAGCCACGGCGAGGCAGTCGTCAAGGTCAAGGCGGCCGGCATCAATCCTGTCGATATCGCGGTGCGCGGCGGCTTCTACCCGCTGCTTGGCGAACCGCCCTTCACCATCGGCTGGGACATTTCCGGCATTGTCGAGAGAGCTTCCGAAGGTGGCCGTTTCAAGGTCGGCGATGAGGTATTCGGTCTCTCGCGCTTTCCCAGGCAGGCAGCCGCCTATGCAGAGGAAGCCGCGATCTCGGAAGACGAGTTCGTCCGCAAACCCAAAACGCTCGATCATAATCATGCAGCGGCCCTGCCTCTTGCCGGCCTGACCGCGTGGCAAGGGCTGGTAGGCGCCGGCGGCCTGAAGGAAGGGCAGCGCGTGCTGGTCCATTCGGGAGCCGGCGGCGTTGGCCATCTAGCGGTGCAGATAGCCAAGGCGCGCGGCGCTTATGTCCTGGCGACTGCCAGCGCGGAGAAGATCGATTTCGTCCGCTCGCTCGGCGCCGACGAGGTCATCGACTACAAGGCTTCCGATTTCACCAAGGAAGCGCGCGACATCGACATCGTGTTCGAGACCATCGGCGGCGACCATGCCGCACAGTCGCTCAAGTCGCTGCGAAAGGGCGGCGTACTCGTGTCGCTGCTCGATCCCGGCGAAAAGACGCGCGCCGAGGCGCCGGCACTCGGCGTGCGCGTCGAACGTATTTCCGTCGTTCCCGATCGTGAGGGTCTTGAGGAACTCGTCCGTCTCGTCGAGACGGGCAAACTCACCGTCCACGTCGAAAAGACCTTCCCGCTCGAACAGGCGGGCAAGGCGCATGAATTCCTCGGCACCCGGCCAAAGGGCAAGGTGGTGCTCGCGGTCTGATCGATACGATCGACAAAGAAAACGGCCGGACCTTGCGGTTCGGCCGTTTCGCTGGTGCCTAGAAAATCAATGTCGATATTGCTGGATACGGGTGGTCCGCAGCCCGGCAAGGCCGTATTCGTCGATCGATGCCTGCCAGGACAGAAATTCTTCGGTTGTCAGTTTATAGCGCTGACATGCTTCTTCGAGGCTTAAAAGCCCCCCGCGAACGGCCGCAACAACTTCGGCCTTGCGGCGAATGACCCAGCGACGGGTATTCGTCGGAGGAAGATCGGCAATGGTAAGCGGGCTGCCGTCAGGCCCAATAACATATTTGACACGCGGTCTAACCAGATCGGTCATAGTACTCTCTACACAAAACTTAAAGACCCAATCACAACCACATTACCGCCACAGCTTTAAAAATTGCCTAAACCGATGGTAAGCCTTGAGTAATGTTCGTGAACCTTTTGTTAACCATGAAGCGGCCCACTGGTGTTGCTGCATGGTGCCAATGAAAGTGTTAAAAACCTCATCTCATGTGGCACAAACGCCAACTGTGGCGCTTTGCGGCGGCTTGACCTATATTCCCGTCGTTGGCATGAAGCGCCCGAACAGCTGAAACGGACCATCCTTTTATGAACAGCCTGGACCTTCCCGGACGTCCTGAAGATACACGCGTCGTGGTTGCGATGTCGGGTGGCGTCGATTCGTCTGTCGTGGCAGGCATCCTGAAACGTGAAGGCTACGACGTCGTCGGCGTGACGCTTCAACTCTACGATCATGGCGCAGCCACCCACCGGGCCGGCTCGTGCTGCGCCGGTCAGGATATCGACGACGCCCGCCGCGTCTCCGAGACGCTCGGCATTCCGCATTATGTGCTGAACTATGAAGAACGCTTCCGCAAAGCGGTCATCGATCCCTTCGCCGAGAGCTATGTCTCCGGCGAAACGCCGATCCCCTGCGTGTCGTGCAACCAGACGGTCAAGTTCGCCGACCTTCTCGAGACCGCGCGCGAACTCGGCGCCGACGCACTGGCGACGGGTCATTACATCCGCTCACGCGCCAATGGCGCCCACCGCGCGCTTTACCGTCCGGTCGACGCCGACCGCGACCAGAGCTATTTCCTTTTCGCCACCACGCAGGAACAGATCGACTATCTGCGCTTCCCGCTCGGCGGCCTGTCGAAGCCGGAGGTACGCGCCATCGCCGAGGATCTCGGGCTTTCGGTTGCCACCAAGCAGGACAGCCAGGACATCTGCTTCGTGCCGCAGGGCAAGTATTCGGACATCATCGCCAAGCTGAAGCCGACCGCCGCCAATCCCGGCGACATCGTCCATATCGATGGGCGCGTGCTCGGCCGCCATGACGGCATCCTGCGCTATACGATCGGCCAGCGCCGCGGCATCGGCATCGCCTCGGGCGAACCGCTCTACGTTGTTCATCTCGACGCCGAGCGCGCCCGCGTCATCGTCGGCCCGCGCGAGGCGCTGGAGACGCACAAGATCTACCTGCGCGACATGAACTGGCTGGGCGACACGCCGCTGGGCGAGATCGGACCGGAAGGCATTGAGCTTTTCGCCAAGGTGCGTTCCACCCGCCCGCCGCGTCCAGCAGTGCTTCACAATCGCGACGGCGCAATCTTCGTCGAACTCGGCGATGGCGAATCGGGCATCGCACCGGGCCAGGCCTGTGTGCTCTATGTCGATGACGGCAACGACGCCCGCGTGCTCGGCGGCGGCTTCATCGAGCGTTCCGAACGGGGTGCCGAGGCCGAAGCCATGCTGACGAAGCTCGCCGCGCGCTCGAACACGATCGCTGCCGAGTAACAAGCTCCGGATAAAACAAGACAGGGCTGGCGGCGGCGTATCACCGCCGGCGCGCCAATAGGCTCAACCGTGCGTGACTGTCCCGGCAGTCAGGATGCGAAGAACGGTGATTGCTTCCTCACCGCTGGTGCGCGGCTCGGCCCGCGTCTGGATGCACGACAGGAAGTGTTCCAGTTCGCGCGTTAGCGGCATGCCGCCTTCCACCGGAATGTAGGTCGGCTCATTGGCAGTAAACGCCCATTGGCCGCTATCCTGCCAGACGGCATGGCGATAGACGGCAAGCTTGCGCTCCCACGGCTCGACATCATCGAACACCGCCATTGCCCGCGTGCCGACCACAGTCAGCCGCCGCTCGCGGTAGGGATTGAGGCGCGAAGTAAACAGATGACTGCGCAGCCCGTTGGGGAAACGCATGTGCAGATGGGCAAAATCGCTCTGGTGATCCAGAAGGGCAGCACCCTCGCCGCGTATTTCCGTCGGCGCCGAACCGGTGATCGCCAGGATCATCGACAGGTCGTGCGGCGCCAGGTCCCACAGCGCGTCGTTTTCGGTATGGAACTTTCCGAGCCCGAGACGGTGCGAGTGAATGTATTTCACCTCGCCCAGCTCGCCATTGTCGATCAGTTCCTTGAGCTTCTCGAAGGCGGGATGGAAGCGCAGCACATGGCCGGTCATGAAGATGCGCTTGTTGGCCTTTGCCGCCGCAACCGCGCGCTCTGCATCCGGAACGGTCAGCGCGATCGGCTTTTCGACCAGCACGTCCTTGCCGTTTTCCACAGCCTTTATCGCCGCTTCGGCATGAAACTGCGGCGGCAGCGCCATGACGATGGCGTCGATATCCTTGCGGGTGAACAGGGCGTCGGGCTCGATGGCAAGGCAATCCTGCTCCGAGGCAAAGCCTTCGGCACGCGCCTTGTTGGCGTCCGAAACCGCGTGGAGGACACCGAGGGCCTTTAGAGTGCGGATATGGTTCGCACCCCAATATCCGCATCCCAGAACTGCAATTCGCGGTTTCATCAAATTATGAACTCAATAAATAGGTGGCGGAGACATAACGGCGCACCGTTTCGAACTCAACCCCGCCCACTGAATCAAATGGAATGCCAGAAAGGATTTCTTTGCATCAATTCTTGAAGTCGCACCGGCTCTCGGTGCTTGACAGCCCTACCGTCGCGACCTTATATCCGCCCGACCTTCGGCGAAGGCTTCGAAATGCCCGCTCAATTGCGGCGAATTTTCGGACTTTCGCTCCGTGGCGGGATAGCTCAGTTGGTTAGAGCACGGGAATCATAATCCTGGGGTCGGTGGTTCGAGTCCACTTCCCGCTACCATCGCTCCCACTGAAACCAGTGGGACTGCTCCTTGGAGCAGTGGCGGAACAAAATCGAGTTCGGCTTGCAGACGATTGCGCTCCGCCTTAGCGACTTTGATCCTATCCCGATTTCTTCGGCTTCCATTAGACCTTTCGCTACCGCGTCCACGATACGATCGATCTCGCGCTGCCGGGCCTGCGATATCCCGTTCTAGTCGAGTTCAACAAGCGATCGTGCATCAACGCCACGGCGATCCAAGCCACGGGCGCGCCGATAACAAGAACGACCCGCCGCTTCAGGTCCAAGGCCCAACACCTATCGGGCGAGGTCCGCGATCAGTCGCCGGATAAACCGCTCTCCGGCTGCCAGTTGCTCAACCTCGATATACTCATCGACCTGATGGGCCTGTGCGATGTCGCCCGGTCCCACAACGATCGTCGACCAGCCTGCATTCTGGAAAATGCCGCCTTCCGTCGCATAGGCAACGACCGCCGTATCGTTTGCGCCCGTCAGCGCAAGCGCGAGTGCCTCCGCATTGCCGTCCGGTTCCGGTGCAAGGCCCGGAACGGATGAGAGATCCTCAATCTCGATGCCTGAATTCGGGGCAATAGCTTTCATCGCGGGCTCGATCTCGGTGCGCGCGTATTGCTCGAACCTGTCGCGGAAACCCTGTCCGGTCTCCTGCGGAATGGCGCGGATATCCGTGACGAAGCTGCAGGATTCGGCCACAATGTTGCCAGCCACACCGCCATTGAACACGCCGCAATGCAGGGTCGTATAGGGCGGTTCGAAAGCGCCCGGCGCGGGATGACGGCTGTTGTCGGCCAGCGTGTCGTCCAGCCAGGTCACAAGCCGGGCCGCGATCATGACGGCGCTTACGCCGGTATCGATTCGGCTGGAATGGACCGCGTGGCCGCGCACATGGGTGTTGAAAGCGACGATCCCCTTGTGCCCATTGACCACGCGCATGCGCGTCGGCTCGCCCACAAAGACCGCCCGAGGCGTGGCCACCTTCTCGATCATCCTCTCGACCATCGACGGTGCGCCCTTGCATCCGACTTCCTCATCGTAGGAAAGAGCGATGTGGATCGGTGCCTTGAGGCTTGCCGCAAGCATGTTCGGCACTGCCGCCAAAGCGAGCGCATTGAAGCCCTTCATATCGCATGAACCCCGGCCGTAGAGCCGGCCGTTGCGTTCGGTCAGCGACCACGGGCTGTTCGTCCAGCCCGCTTCAAGTGCCGGCACGACATCGGTATGGCCAGACAGCACCACTCCGCCGGGCGCCATCGGGCCGATCGTCGCGAAAAGATTGGCCTTCGAGCCGTCCTCGTTGAAGATCACCGTCGAGGACACGCCGTGTTCGGCCAGATAAGCTTTGACGAATTCGATCAGTTCAAGGTTGCTGTCCGACGAAACGGTAGGGAAGGCGACCAGCCGTTCCAGCATCTCCTTCGGCGTAAAACTCCGGGGTGAGGACATGCGAATCCTTTCAGTCACTAACAGCTTTGGGAAACGATCATCCTATGCGGCACACCAGATGCGGCAGGAACATCAATCGAAGGCTCAGCAGTCGAGGACGAGATCGCCGCGCGGGATGGCCTGGCAAAGCATTACCTGGCCGCGCGCCAGAAGCGGCTCTTCGCCGGTGGGATAGTCGGCGCTGCCGCTGACGAAGCGCTGCACACAGGACTGGCATTCGCCGTTGCGGCAGGAATACTGGACCTCGATGTCGTTCGCCAAGGCGAGATCCAGCAAGGATCCGCTTTCGGGTTTCCACGTCAAACTCTTGCCCGAACGTGCAAACTCCACCTTGCGGGGCGCACGGCTAGCCATCCCGCTCGACAAGGCTCCCGCCAGACCGCCGCTTCGCGGCTCGAATGCCTCGATCCTGATGCTTTCGGGCGCAGCGCCAAAATCGATCAGGCCTTGCCTGAGCGACGACATGAATTCATCCGGGCCACAGATGTAGAAATCGGCATCGGCAACCGGCACCAGCGATACCAGCGTTGGAGCATCGATGCGGCCTGAATGATCGCAGACGTCATTGCTTTCAGGTTGGGAATAGGCCGTGAATAGCCTGATGTTGCTGCTCGCGTCTCTTGCGATCTGCCGAGCCTCTTCCGCGAACAAATGATGTCTGGCGTTGCGGGCCACGTGAACGAACCAGACATCGCGCCCCACAGGCTCGCGCGCCAGTTCCTCCATCATCGGCAGAAGCGGCGTGATGCCGACGCCTGCACTGACAAGCACCACCGGACGCAGCGGCGCGCTGTCGAGCACGAACTGTCCGCCCGCGGTGCCGAGGAACACTTCATCTCCGACATCGACCGTATCGTGCAGCAGATCCGAGACGCCGCCACCGCCGATCCGGCGCACGGATATGCGCAGCGATTGCGCGTCGGGAGTGCCGGAGACGGAATAGCAACGCCGCCGCTGCGCCTGATGCTCGTCCTTGGGCAGGGACACGGTCACATATTGCCCGGGCGCAACCGCTCCGATCGGCGCATTATCGCGTGGCTTCAGCACGAAAGACACGACGTCGGGGCTTTCCCGTTTTCGGGCAACGCAGGTGAAGCTGCGCCGGCCACTCCAGGCAACCGGGCGCGAATCCGTCCATATCCGCGAGCGGGCAAAAGCGGCCGAGCAGTGGAAGTAGATTTCTTCGGGATGCACACTCAACCGGCGTTGCCCGTCCGGCTGGGTGCTCACCTCGCGATAGGCGCCGTTGAGCCGTATGTTGTCGGACCGGCCCGGCTCGGCAGCCAAGAGCGCGAATGGGGCGGAATGCGGCGTGGCGGACGCTACTGAGCCTTCGTGGCTGACATCGAGCAGGAGGGACTGTGTGTTCGTATCGGGATCGAGTCGAAGGGGCGACCCGCCCACAAGGTCCATCAGGATCTCGCCCGTATCGCTTTCATGCGCAAAGACGATGAACTGCGCATCGTCGATAAATCCCATGAAGCCCGGGCCGGCGGTGTTGTAGACCTTGGTCTGCACCAGCGGGCTCGGCGTCCCGTAAAAGTCCCGCAGGCCGGCCTCGGCAAGACGGCTTTCAGCGGCAGCGTCATAGAGAACCGGCTTGCGCCCGCCCTCGGCTTGCCATCGGCCGTCCCTGGCATAGATATCCAGGACGTCCAGCGGCGGCTTCCTGTCGGCCGGATCGATCCAGAAGCCGCTTCTGGCGAAGGCCTTGCTTGGCACCAACTCCATCCGGGTCGGCGTCAGCACAATGACGCTGAGCGGACGGTTCTCGTCGGCGGGGAAGGCGGCGATGTCTTCCCCGCTTTGCGACACGCTCGCGCGTGCGGCAATCCGCAGATACTCCTCGCAACGCCGGGTGAGCAGGACCAGCGCGACATCGGGATTGCTCAGCAGATTGCCGATGGTGTCGAGCCTGCGGTTGCCGACATAATCTGGAAGCAGCAGGCTGCCATCGTCGCGCAGCCGGACCACCGAAGGCTGGCCGCCGCGCGGCGAGACATCCATCGCGCCCTCACCATTGCGTGAGGCAATGAACAGCAGCGTCGACTTCTCGATGAAGGAACGCGTGTGGTCATCCATGGTCGTCATCCACATTCATGTTCGCTACGCTACAGGCTTCGCATGCCCTAGACGGCAGCGCCGGCCCTTTCCCTGCTTGCAAAGAACTCCCTGCCTGGAACGGCTTGGAGCAGTCGTCTTGTATAGTCGGCGCGTGGTGTGTCGAAGAGTTCGGCTGCGGGTGCCTGTTCGACGATGCGGCCGTGCTGCATGACGACGATGCGGTCTGCGATCTCGCGGGCGACGCGCAGGTCGTGGGTGATGAAGAGCATGCTGAGCCCCATCTCCGCCTTGAGCTCTGCGAGAAGCTGCAGCACCCGCGCCTGCACCGAGACATCGAGCGCCGAGACTGCTTCGTCGGCGATCAGGCAGATGGGGTCGAGCGCCAGAGCCCGCGCAATGCAGATGCGCTGGCGCTGCCCGCCGGAGAATTCGTGCGGGAACCGGTCGAGGGCGTGAGCGCCCAGGCCGACCCGTTCCAGCCAGCGTTTGGCGATGGCCTCGGCATCGCTGCGCGGCGTGCCGAAGGCCATGGGCCCCCGGACGATGCTCTCGCCGATCTTCAGGCGCGGATCGAGCGAGGCGTAGGGATCCTGGAACACGATCTGCGTGCGGCGGCGGAACTGCCGCAGCGCCTCGCGGCCCATGGCGTTGACGGGAGCGCCGTCGAACAGGATCTCGCCGCCGTCGGGCTCGATCAGCCGCAACACCATGCGCGCCAGCGTCGACTTGCCCGAACCGCTCTCGCCCACCACCGCCAGCGTGTCGCCCCGGTTCAGGACAAGGTTGATATTCTCGGCCGCAACCACCCGGCGCGGGGTGGCAAAGAAACTCTGCCTGGTCGTGAACACCTTTTGCAGGTTTTTGATCTCCAGCAGCGGTGCCTCGCGGCTTTCTGCCTTGCGCACAGCCCCCCGTCCCGGCACGGCATCCAGCAGCTCGCGCGTATAATCCTCGCGCGGTGCGCTCAGGACCTCGGCTGCCGGGCCTTCCTCGACCACCCGGCCATGACGCAGCACGATGACGCGGTCGGCGATGTCGGCAACCACGCCGATGTCATGGGTGATGAACAGCACCCCCATGCCGCGCTTTTCCTGCAGGCTGCGGATCAGGTCGAGGATCTGGCGCTGCGTCGTCACGTCGAGCGCAGTCGTCGGCTCATCCGCGATCAGCAGCCGCGGGTTGTTGGCGAGCGCCATGGCGATCATCACGCGCTGGCGCTGTCCGCCCGAAAGCTGGAACGGATAGGCAGCCGAAAGTGTCGCCGGATCGGGCAGGCCGACCTGGCCGAACAGCTCCTGCACGCGGCCATCGACCGCCGCCGCATTGGCTGACGGATCATGGGTTCGGATTGCCTCGGCCACCTGCGCGCCAGCGCGGGCAAGCGGGTTCAGCGCAGTCAGCGGCTCCTGGAAGATCATCGCGATCTCGCCACCGCGCAGCGCGCGCATCTCGCGCGGCGAAAGCTGCAGCAGGTCGCGCCCACTGAGCCGGATCGCTCCATTGAGCGCCTTCACCTTGTTCGGCAGCAGCCCGAGGATCGCATGCGCGGTCATCGACTTGCCCGAGCCGCTTTCGCCGACAAGGCAGACGATCTCGTTGGCATTGACGGTCAGGCTGATCCCGTCCACGGCATGGGCGCGGTCGGCACCGTCCGGCAGTCCGAGAACGAGGTTTTCGATGGCAAGCAGGGTTTCGGTCATGCCCGCGATATCCTCGGGTTGAGCGCATCGTTCAGCGCTTCGCCGACAAGGTTGATGGCGACAACCGTCAGCAGGATGGCAAGACCGGGGAAGACGCTCATCCACCAGGCTTGTCGGATGACGGTGCGCCCGGACCCGATCATGTAGCCCCAGCTCATATAGTTGGGATCGCCAAGCCCCATGAACGACAGCCCGGCCTCGATCAGGATCGCCGCCGCAACCGTTAGCGAGCCGGCGACGATGATCGGCGAGATGGCGTTCGGCAGCACATGGCGCACGACGACCGACAAAGTGGACTGGCCCTGGCAGCGCGCCGCCTGGACGAACTCGCGCTGCGCCACGGTGCGCACCTGCGCCCGCGTCAGCCGCGACAGCGGCGGCCAGCTCACCAGCCCGATCGCCAGGATGATGGTGCCGATCGACGGCGTCAGGATCGCCACCAGAAGGATCGCAAGCACGAAGCTCGGGATGGTCTGGAAGATCTCGGTGAAGCGCACGATGACGGCATCGACCGCACCGCCGGCATAGCCCGAGATGCAGCCGAGAAGCACGCCGATGCACAGTGCCGTCAGCGTCGAGGCCAGCCCGATCAGGATCGAGACCCGCGCGCCATGGACGATCCCGGACGCGATATCGCGGCCGAGCGTATCAGCGCCCAGAAGCATGCCGTTCTCGCCCGGACGGCTGAAGGGTATGCCGGTCATCTCCCACGGCGAAGCGGGATAGACCAGGGGTGCGACCACCGCCATCAGGCAGACGAGGCCCAGAAGCACCAGCCCGACGATGCCGGCGGGGCGCCGCAGAAAGGTGCGGATGATATCCTTCATGTCGACACTCCCTAATGCGCGCCGACGCGCGGGTCGATCAGCCGGTGCAGGAGATCGGTCAGCAGATTGACCGCGATCACCATGACCGACATCACCAGGAACAGGCCGAGCAGCACCGGATAATCCCGCGCCGTGACCGCGTCGAAGGTCAGGCGGCCAAGCCCCGGCCATGAGAACACCGTCTCCACCACCACCGCGCCGCCGATCAGTGCGCCTGCCTGAAGTCCGGCAAAGGTCACCACCGGCACGGCAGCGTTGCGCAGCATGTGGCCGCGCAGGATCCGCCCCTCGGTCAGGCCCTTTGCGCGGGCGGTGCGGACGTGATCCTCATGTGATATCTCGATCAGCGAGGACCGCATCAGCCGCGTGTAGACAGCCATATAGATCGCCGAGAGCGTCACCGCCGGCAGGATCAGATGCCGCGCCACATCCATCGCATAGCCGAAGGTGCTGTAGCTCGCCGCCCTGATGTTCGCATAGCCAAACGCCGGCAGCCACTCGAGCTGGACCGAGAAGATCAGAACCAGCATCAGCCCGAGCCAGAACACCGGCGTGGCGTAGAGCAGCAGCGACACCAGCGAAATCGCCAGATCCGACCATTTGCCGTGCCTGAGCCCGGCAAATGCGCCGAAGAACACGCCGCCGATCAGCGACAGGAAGAACGCCGTCAGCGTCAAAAGCAGCGTCGGCCCGAGCCGGTCGAGGATCAGGTCGCTCACCGCCCGGCGTTGCCGGTAGGAGTAACCCAGGTCGAACCGCACAACCTTACCCAGATAGGTGCCGAGTTGCACCAGATAGGGCTGGTCGAGCCCATACTCGGTACGAACCTGCTCGATGAACTTCACATCCGTATCGCCCGACTGACCCGCAATCACCAACGCAGGATCGCCAGGCGCCGAATGGACGAGCACGAAGTTGATCGTCGCGATGACGAGGATCGTCAATATGATCCCGGTAAGCTTGGCTAAAAGACTGGAAATGATCGGCATCAGACGTATTGCGACCTTTGAATTTGCTGTTCGCCCTGCTGCGCGAACCCCAGCAACTGGTCGAGGACGCCAAGAAACAGCCCGGCCCCGACCGGGATCAGTTCGTCGGGAAAATCATAATCGGGATTGTGAACCATCGGCCGGTCCGTGCCGGAGCCGATGAACAGGAGCGCCGACTTCGAGCAGGATCCGAAAAGCCCAAAATCCTCCGCGCCCCTGATCGGCACATAGTCCGTCACGCGTGAGAGGTTCATGCGCGTTGCAGCGTTATCGAAGACTGCCGCAGCCTCGGGGTCATTCACGCAGGCCCGGAAGAAGTTATGCGTCGAGTGCGTGAGCGTAAGACGCTCTTCGGCGGCGACCGCGCGCACCATCTCCAGCACGTCCTCAACCAGAGCCGGCATCCCGTCGCTCTCGGGCCTGCGGAGGGTCATGCAGATTTCGGCCGAACCCGGGGTGATGCCGAAAACAGGCTTTCCCATCTGGACGCTCGTCAGTGTCACCCGGCGGAAGCCCTGCGCGACGACATCGCCCGCCTCGAAAGTCTTCAAGGCCGTGATGATGCGGGCGACCGCTGCCGCCGGCGAAATGCCGGTTTCAGGCATCGAGGCGTGGGCGGTCTTGCCGACGAGTTCGATGCGCAGGCCCATCGAAGCGCAGGTGATCTGGCCCGCGGCGACAGCAACATGGGCGAGCGGCAGGCCGGGCATGTTGTGGATCGCGAAGGCGTGGTCCGGGGTGATCCCGGCGAATTTCGGATCGGCGAGGACTGCCTCGGCGCCATGGGCCGTCTCTTCGGCGGGCTGGAAGAGCAGCACGGCCCTGCCCCGCGCGGGCCTGTGCCGGGCAAGGTGGCGGGCAACGCCAGCCATCATCGTCATGTGACCGTCATGGCCGCACATATGCGCCTTGCCGTCGTTGCGCGAGCGGTAGGGAAGGTCCGAAATCTCTTGGATCTGAAGCGCGTCCAGCTCGCAGCGCAGCAGGACTGTCGGTCCCGCCTCGGCACCCTCGTAGACCAGCGCAACGCCGTGACCGCCGAGCTCCGTGACGACCTCGTCGGGTTTGGTGTCGGCCAGGAAGGAGACCACCTCGCGGGCGGTCTCTACCTCTTCGCCGGAAATTTCCGGAAACTGATGCAATTTGTGTCGCCACGTCTGCAGAACGGCAATTTCCGCGTCGTCAAAATATGGGGTCATGTCGGCCAACGGCCTCCTTTATCGCGGCAGCCAGCCGCATCGGACGAATGAGCGCGGGACCGACCGGACCCGCTGCACGGCCATGCGCCGGCACCCTTCCGGGCGCCGGCGCATCGCCAGAATGATCAAGCTGCGAAGTGGGTCGTGCCGAAGTTGGCGTTGACCCCCGTCGACGAGGTTACGACCTCCTTTAACCGGTTGTCGTAGATCGTCGGATACTTCTGCTCGCACAGCCAGAGGACCGGCATCTCCTCGACGAGCAGCTGCTGGACTTCCGTGTAGTAGGCCTGACGCTTTTTCTCATCGAGCTCCACGGCCGCCGCTTCGAATAGCTCGTCCACCTTCGGATTTGAATAGCCGGCGGTGTTGGAGAACATGACGCCCTTGCGGATATTGGAAGAGATGTAGGTGCGTGCCACGCCAAGTGCGGGATCGCCGTTCTGGTAGAGCTGGTTGCCGCTGATGTCGAAATCGCCGTTGCTCACGCTGGCGACCCAGCCGGCGAGGTCGTTGCTCTGCAGCTCGATATTGACCCCCGCCGCGCCGCAGGCCTGGCGAACATATTCCGCGATCCGCGTCCAGACCTCGCCCGCTGGCACCATCGTGAACTTCAGGGTGACGCGCACGCCGCCAGCGCCGGGCTTCAAACCCATTTCATCAAGCAGCGCGACCGCCTTCTCGACGGAGTGCTCATAGGTCTTCACGTCCGAATCGTAGAAGCGCATCGAAGATGCAATCGGCCCGGTGGCCGCATTGGCAAGACCGAACAGGATGCGGTCGCGCACGAATTCACGGTCGATCAGATGCGTCAGCGCCTGGCGGAAGCGCTTGTCGTCCATCGGCGGACGGCGGCAGTTCAACTCGATCCACACCATGGGCGAGAAGTACTCGTAACCGTCGGTCGTCATCTCGAGATGCGGCAGCGCAGACAGGCGCGCGGCGTCGAAGGGCTCGATGTCCTGCCACTGTGCAAGCTGCGTCTCGCCCTGCTCGAGCGAGACAGCGCGCGAGGCCGCGTCTGGAATGACGCGATAGTAGATCTCCTTCAGCTTCGGCTGGTCCGGCCGGTAGTAGTCATCGACCGCCGTGAGGTGGATGTGCGAACCCTTGACCCATTCATTGAGCCGGAACGGCCCGGTGCCGATCGGCGGCTGTTCGGCGCCATCCTTGCGATAATCCTTCCCTTCCAGAAGATGGCGCGGCACCATCGGCGCGGAAGCCGTCTCGAAGGCCATGATGAAAGCCGGGAAAGGCTGCTTCAGCTTGAAGACGACCGTGAAGTCGTCAGGCGCCTCGATGCTTTCGCAACGGTCGAAAACGGCCTTTGCGCGGGGATGCGTTTCAGGCAGAAGCGACTTGCAGGAGAAGATGACGTCCGCTGACGTGAAGGGCTGGCCGTCATGCCATTTCGCGTTCTGAACCAGCTTGAACGTATAGGTCAGGCCGTCCTCGGAAATGTCCCAGGTATCGGCGAGCAATGGCTGCGGCGTGAGATCCTTGGCATAGGAAAGCAAACCCTCATAGAGCTTGCCGCCCACGACGCCGGTCGGCGTCTGCTGGTTGATCCCCAGGTTCAGGATCGGTGGCTCGGGCTGGATGATCGCCGTCAGCGTCTCACCCACCTCCTGACCGAAAGCCTGCCCCACGAAAGCGGTCGAGCCAAGGGTGGCCGCCAGCATCATGTTGAATTCCCGCCGATTCATTTCATCTCTCTCCTTTTTCAATCAAAACGCTGCCGGTGTACGGTGCGCTGCGGTTCCCCGACCGCTTATTTCTTCGTGACGGTCTTGTTCTGGTGGTCTGCAAACAGCACCTCGACGGACTTGCCGAGGATTTTGCCGCCAAACTCTTCGACGGCCATCTGAGCCGCGTTGACCGCAACTCTTCCGGGATTATTCATTCACGCTCCTCCCTCATCCGTTCTGGACGACCAGCATGAATGCGTGTCGCCGAAACGGTATGTTCAAGACCTTAGGTAACGCATGCTCTGGTGTTCAATGTCTCGGACACACACCCGCCGAGACCAGCAGTGTCGGTCATCGACAAATCGGCTCGCACCACGGTGTGGGATCATCTCTGTCTCCCGCCCGTGTTTGCCGAGCGTTCGGCGAAAGCCTGCAGCCCGCGCTTGGCGTCGTCGCTGGTGAAGGTGCGGTGCCCGAGCCTGGCTTCCTCGGCAAAGGCCTCGTCCAGAGGCAGATCCTGGAGTGTCAGCACCGCTTCCTTGATGGTCTGGATCGCGGTCGGGCTCAAGGCGGCGATCTGCGCGGCGATCTCCTGGGCGAGCGGCTCGACCTGATCTGGTGCAACAACCTGGTTGATGACGCCCTTCGCCGCCATTTCGTCGGCTTTGAACCGCCTCCCCGAGAGCAGGATCTCCATCGCGTGGGCGTAGCCGATCTGGCGAACCAGCCTCACCAGCGTACCGCCTGCGGGCACGAAACCGTGGGTGGGTTCGGGAAGCTGGAACACGGCGTCGGTGGAGGCGATGCGGATGTCCGTCGCAAGCATGATCTCGAAGCCGCCGCCGATGCACAGACCGCGCACGGCGCAGACGATCGGCTTGTAGAATTTCAGCCCCTTGAGATGAGCCGGATCCCAGGCGCTGATGTCAAAACGGTCGCTGGCCAGCGCCGGGATGGACTCCGTCAGGTCCGCGCCGACACAGAATGCGCGTTCGCCTGCGCCCGTCAGGACGACCGCCCGGACATCATCGTCGTCCCGAACAGCCATGAAGGCTTTGCCCAGATCCTCGTACATGGCAAGCGAAAGGGCATTGAGCTTTTCGGGACGAGAGAGGCGGATCGTCGCGACGTGACCGGAGCACTGCAGTTCGATCGCCATCTCAGATCGCTCCATCCTCGGCGAGCTTGCTCAGCTCTTCGGGCGTAAGACCCACCAGCCGCGAATAAACGAAAGTGTTGTGCTCGCCGGGGTTGGGCGCTTTGGCGCAAGCGTTGCCGGGCGTCCCGGAAAGCTTGATCGGCAGCCCGAACATGCGCACGAGCTTGCCGCCGACCGGTACCTTGACGATCATGTCGCGCGCCGCGATGTGCGGGTCCTCCACCACCTCCGCGATGGTCTTGATCGCGCTGAGCGGGATGCGGTCGCCAGCCAACTCCTCGAGCTCGACCTTGGTGTATTTGCTGAACCAGCGCTCCAGGATGGGCTTGACGCGCCGCTCGGCGACACTCTGGTCGAAACGCTTTTCCATCGTGTCGATCTCGGGATCGTTGGCGACTTCCGGCTCGCCGAAAAGCTCGCAGGTAATCCTCCAGAACTTGTCCGTGTAGCCGCCGAAGAAGACGTAGCCATCCTTGCAGGGAAACTGGCCATAGGGACGAACGAAAGGATGCTCGTTGCCGAGCGGCGTGGCAACGTCTCCTTCCATGGTGTAGCGGACCACCGCATTCTCGGTCAGGGTGAGCACCGAATCCTGCTGCGAAATATCGACCACCTGCCCCTCGCCGCCGCGCTCGGCTTCGCGCAGCGCCGCAAGCGTCCCGATCGCAGCGTAAAGCGAAGCCGCCAGATCGCCGATGATCGTGCCGACCCGCACTGGCGGCCGGTCGGCATAGCCGTTCATCGACCACAGGCCGCCGGCAGCCTGGCCGGTGTTGTCATAGGCGGGCCGCGAGGCGTTCGGACCGGTGCGGCCGAACCCGCTGATCGCCGTGTAGATCAGGCGCGGATTCTCCTTCTTCAGCACCTCGTAACCGAGACCGAGGCGCTCCATGGTCCCAGGCCGGAAATTCTCCACCAGCACGTCCGCCCGACGCACCAGCTTGCGAAGCAGCGTCTTGCCCTCGGCAGACTTCATGTTCAGCGTGATGCCGAGCTTGTTGCGGTTGAATTGGGTGAAGAAGGCGCTGAATTCCTCGTCATCTCCAGACACGAAGGGCGGGAATGTCCGCGCATAGTCGGGGTCGTCGGGATGCTCGACCTTGATCACCGTCGCGCCCAGATCGGCCAGCAGCATGGAGCAGAACGGGCCGGCCACCACCCGCGTTATGTCGAGTACGGTGACGCCCTTCAGGGGACCGGATCCGGTGACCCCGGCTCCGGTGGCTGCAAATTCTTCCGACATTTATTTCTCCCTAAGGGGCAATTCTTCGCGATGATCCCGGCGCTAACAATATCTCGCCGCCACATCAACCAATGTCATAGGCGTGGGTTTCTCACATAGTCGGCTCACAACCGCTACGCGATCATCGCCTGCGCCACTTTCGAGCCCGTGGATCGCCCGAGTTCGGCCGAGATAAAGAGGCCCGCATCAATGACGGAGCCAAGATCGACGCCGGTCGTCACGCCCATTCCGTGAAGCATGAACAGCAGATCTTCGGTCGAAACGTTTCCGGTCGCGCCGCGTGCATAGGGACAACCACCGAGCCCGGCGACCGCGCTGTCCACGACAGCTACGCCTTCTTCGAGGCATGCGAGAATATTGGCCATTGCCTGACCGCGCGTATCGTGGAAGTGGACCGCTAACGCGTCGATCCCGATATCCTGAGCGACGGCACGGACGGCCGTGCGGGCTTGCAGCGGCGTGCCGATGCCGATGGTATCGCCGAGCGAAATCTCGTAACAGCCAAGCTGTGCGAGCCTCTGCGATACGGAAACCACCGCATCGATCGGTACTGGTCCCTCATATGGGCACCCGAGTACGCATGATACGTAGCCGCGAACTGCCACATGGTTCGCATTTGCCATCTCGACGACCGGGCGGAACCGCTCGATGCTCTCAGCGATCGAGCAGTTTATGTTTTTCCAAGAGAATGTCTCCGATGCCGATGCGAAGATTGCTATCTCTCTTGCGCCGGCGTCGATTGCGGCGGCCATGCCTTGCTGATTGGGGACCAGCACCGGATAGCGGACTTCATCGTCCATCGGCAACTGCCTGACGACCTGATCGGTACCGGCCATCTGAGGGATACGCTTTGGGGAAACAAAGCTGCCCACCTCGATTGAGCGAAGCCCCGCCGCAGCGAGGCGCTTGATGAGTTCGAGCCTTGTCGTGACGGGAATGGCGACTTTTTCGTTCTGAAGACCGTCTCGTGGTCCCACCTCCACGATACGTACACTCTCCGGCATGTCTCTTCTCCGATAATTTCGGAGCGACACTAGGCCGAACATGCACGCCGAAAGAATGTCATTCTCCACATAAGTTGCCGGTTGTTATGTAAATAAAATACATTCTCGGCAGTACGTAAGTGTGTCAGTGCAGTGCGAGGCCCACATGAGCAGAAGAAGAGCCGCCAGAATGGAGGAGCAAATGTCCAGTCGTGCCGGCACTATCTCGGCCAGCCCCCGGACGAGTGGAAGTGCCGAGGCTGCCGTTTATTATCGACGCCTCCTGGAGCTTCTCGACAGCAACGCACCGCTTTCGAGCTTCGAGCAACTGGCTAACGAGGCCAGGAATGTCACCTGGGGTGGGGAATTGGCCGACTCGATCGGCGATGCCGTCGCCACGGCCGTGCGGCTGCGCGAAAACTTCGAACTCAAGCGCAAGCGGGAGATCGAGCTCTCGGCCCTCTACGAGACCGCGCGCGATCTGTCCGCGCTTCGTGACACGGACCAGATCCTGCAGGCGATCGTCCAGCGTGCCAGGCAGCTGGTTGGCAGCGATATAGCCTATCTGTCAGCTGCGGACGAAGAGCACGGCGATTTCTACGTACGAACGACAGAGGGCGTTATCTCCCAGGATTTCGCGAGGATCCGGGTGCCCCGCAACATCGGCGTGTGTGGAAGCGTTGCCCGGACGAGGAGACCGTTTTATTCGAGCAACTATTCGGCCGATCGCAATTTCGACCACGACGCGAGCATCGATCGGGCCACTAGCGGTGAAGGTATCGTCTCCATCCTGGGCATTCCCCTCGAACTTGAGGCCTACGTCATGGGTGTGCTCTTCGTCGGAGATCGCTATGTCCGCTCCTATACGCCACAGGAGATGGCGGTCCTTTCATCGCTCAGCACATTCGCGGCACTTGCGATCGAGAACGCGAGACTGCTCGAAGAAGCGCAACGCGCGCTTCTCCTGGCGAGGGAAGCCAATGCGGCCCTCAGAACCAAGGCGGATGACATCGAGCAAGCCGCGGTCGCGCATGAGCAACTCACCGAGTTGATCGCGCGGGGCGGCTCACTGGATGATCTGGTAAATCGCGTTTCGAATTTGCTGAAGGGTCAAGCAGGCGTTGTCGACGAGAGCAGGAACCTTATTTCGGGAGCCTTTGCCGACCATCTCACAGATGAGGCCCTCGCCAAAGCCGTACGCGAGAGTGACCGCGTAGGTCGATCGGTCTCGCTTCCGGCCGCGGATGGAAGCGTCACGGTGGTTACCGCAGTCATGGGAGGCTCGGCTCGGCTGGGCGCACTCATCTTTACACGTAACAGACCTCTTTCGGCGCCGGAGACGCGCACGCTCGAACGCAGTGCAATCGTAACGGGCATCGTGCTCCTGTCCTTCGACAGGATCGCGCAGATCGCGCATCGCAACGTTGCCGATACTGTTTCAGCGCTCCTACGGGGAACCACCGATCCGTTCTCGCCTGAAGGGGCGCGGCGGCTGCCACCGGGGATTTCCCTTTCATGGCCGGTGACGGTGATGCTTGTGGAACTGGTCACGGTTACATCAGCCCAGGCGGCGTCGGCGCTGCGCTCGATTCTGGCCGGTCGCGATACAATTTTCGCAGAGTTCAATGGGGATCTGGCGATCGTCACGAATGCTCCAGATCCAGGCAGTCTCGCCAACCGAATATCGGAAAAGCTAGAGGAAGCATTCGGCCACAGGTCCAGTATCGTGATCTCCGATCCGATTGCCACCTTAGACAAGGTGCCGGTCGAATATGAAGGATTGCGTCGATGCTTTGGCCTGATGCGCGGTCTGAAGCAACAGGGCCGGGTCGTGTTCGAGAAGACTCTGTCGGTTTATGCGCTGTTGTTTCACAACAAGGGAGAGAACGCCGTCGACTTGTTTCTGCGCTCCTCGATCGGCTCCCTTGTTGAACATGACGAAAGACGCAAGAGCCAACTCGCGGCCACGCTGCTTGCTTATCTCGATACGGGGCGCAGCGCACAGAAGGCCGCTGAGATGTTGGGCATTCACGTCAACACGATGCGCCAGCGGCTCGATGCGATCTCGCTGATCAACCCTGATTGGGCCGATCCTTCGAGAACGTTGGAAGTCCATATCGCGCTACGCCTTCATATCCTCGGACAGGCTACCTGATTTTGCGCATTACCCCTGTGATGAAGCCACAAGGAAGCGCGGCCCAAGTGTAAGCCATGCACATTGTTCCCGGGGCATAGACCCACTTAGGTTCTGAGAAAATACTCAGTGGGAGACTCGTTTTCATGTCCGTCAACAGCCGCATTCCGGGGTTCTACAAGCTCACACCGCCGGAGCGCTTCAAGACCATAGTCGAACGCAGCGGCTTGTCCGAAGGCGATCTCGCAGGCTTGGCCGCAACGGACGGGAAAATGCTGGCGATCGCCGACCGCATGGCCGAAAACGTCGTTGGAACCTTGCCGATACCGCTCGGCGTAGCGGCCAACTTCACCATCAACGGCCGCGACTACCTGATCCCGATGGCTACGGAGGAGCCCTCCGTCGTTGCGGCGGCAAGCAACATGGCCTCCGTCGCGCGCATCCACGGAGGATTCCATACATCAAGCGATCAGCCCATCATGATCTCGCAGATTCAGGTGGTCGGCGCGAAAGATCCCCAGGCCGCCCGTCTCAGGCTCTATGAGCGGCGGCAGGATCTGCTCGATCTCGCCAACGAGCAGGATCCTCTGTTGGTCAAGCTCGGAGGCGGAGCGAAGGACATCGAGGTGCGCATCGTCGAAGCCGCTTCTAAGACCTATGTCGTCTTGCACCTTATCGTCGATGTTCGCGACGCCATGGGAGCAAACGCGGTGAACACCATGGCCGAGGCGCTGGCGCCGCTTGTCGAACAGATCACCGGCGCGCGCGTTCGCTTGCGTATTCTGTCCAACAAGGCAGACCGGAGGCTTGCACGGGTCCGTGCCACTTACGACTGCCAGGCTCTTGGCGGGCCGGATGTCGTGGACGGTATCATCGATGCCTATGCTTTTGCAGCGGCGGACCCCTATCGCGCGGCAACGCACAACAAGGGGATCATGAACGGGATTATCGCCGTCGTGCTTGCGACCGGCAACGACACGCGCGCCGTGGAAGCCGGTGCGCATTGCCATGCGGCGGCGGGAGGTCGCTACACGTCGCTATCCCACTACGAAAAGGACGACGCCGGCAACCTCGTCGGCACGCTGGAAGTCCCCATGGCCGTAGGGTTGGTCGGGGGCGCCACCAAGACCCATCCGGTTGCCCAGGCGGCCGTCAAACTGCTGGGCGTCCAAGGTGCACAGGAACTTGCTGAGGTCATTGTTGCCGTCGGGCTTGCCCAGAACACCGGCGCCCTTCGCGCCTTGTCCGCCGAGGGGATACAGAAGGGTCACATGTCGCTTCATGCCCGTAACATCGCCGTTGCAGCCGGGGCTGACGGCGATGAAATCGAGAAAGTGGTGTCCCGCCTGAAGGATGGGGGGCACGTCCGGCTCGACAAGGCACAGGCTGTTCTTGCCGAGCTTAGGCAATCCGGCGGCTAACCCCGGAGCCGCAGATGGGCTCCATCATCCGGTGCACCAATAGAGTGGCCGGTACACGATATCATTATTTTACCACCCGTTTTGGCCGGTCCAGACCGTGCTGCGAAGGGTGGAGTTGGCCGGAAGGCCCGTCGGTTCTGGTGTGATGCTGTTCTGTGCGGGCGGCGCATCAAGCTTCATCGTCGCATCAGTGATCGCCGCTGAAGGAGGCGCAATGGCCCGCTGGCGCCAGATCGTCCCGGAGCAGATTTTCCGTTGTTCCGCTTCAGCTCCAGGACCGTATTTGCTTCAGGCGTGCTGGCCTTCATCGGTCGTCGCACATACAATGCGCGAAGCGAAGCAATGGACCTGCGATGGCGAAGTCTCGAGAAGCGGCTGAACAACTGGCGCAGCTTACAATCACTATCCGCAGGGACATCATCTTTGGCGCCTATGCGCCGGGTACATGGTTGAAGCTGAGTGATCTGCAGCAGCGATATGACGCGAGCGCGTTCCACATCCGCCGCGCGCTGGATCAGTTAAAGAACGACAAATTGGTCGACCATGTTGCCAATGCCGGATTTCGCGTCGCCACGCTCGACGTGACCGCCCGCGCCGAAACGCTGTTCGTGCGCACGGTGCTCGAACGCAGTGCGGCTCATCTGATCACCGCAAGGGCCAACACGGACGACATCGTGGAACTGCGGCGGCTCGCCCAACTGTTCGACGCCAGCATCACCGAAGAAGGGCGCCAAGCGCAGGCGAGCGCCAACCATAATTTTCACGCCTATCTATATTCGATCGCGCGCAATGTCGTGTTGAGCGAAACCATCAACGAAATGCGCAATCGCAGCGGGCAGTTCACCGCCGGCCGCTGGCGTTCGGTGGAAGGGCTGCAGGCGAGCAGCCGTGACCATTTCGCAATCATCACGGCCATTGAGGAGCGCGACCCCTATGAGGTCGAGCAGGCCATCGTCAACCACATCAAGGCATTCTGACGGCGCTCCAGCGGGAACTCAGCCCAGCGCGTCCCAGCAGGCGCGGGAGAGTTCCGCGATCGCGACGGTCGAGGCGACACGGCCCGGCAGGCCATTAGGCATGACCTTCGGCACCTGGTCGGTGGTCACGCTCATGATGTAAAGCGGTGCGTCGTCCTTGAAGACGATCGCCGCGTCCATCCAGCCACGCTCCCCCCAGCCCGTCTTGTTGGCCACGGTCGTCATTGTCGGCAAATGGCCAGGAATCATGCTGCGAAAGCGCTGCCAGGTGAGAAAGCGCAGCGCCATCGCGCAGTTGGCGGCGTCGACGCCGAGACGCTCGGTTGCCGCCGCATCGCCATTGGCGCCCGCGAGGATCAGTTGCAAGAGCAACACCTGATCACAGGCTGTTGTCGTCGTCACATGCTCGAGCGCGTGGGCGGGCGACAATCCGACCGGCGGCAGGCGGGTGCGGTGGGTGGTGTTTTCCATGCCGATGCGGTGGCAATAGGCGGTAAACTCGGGAATCTCCAGATCCTTCATCACCTCGTAGGTACAGATATTGTCGCTGGTGATGATCATCTGCAGGATGGCGTCGCGCATCGGGAATGTCAGGCCGGGCGTCATATACTGACATACGCCCGATAGGATTCCTGGCTGCTGCTCCTTCCTGATGACGACGGTCTGGTCGAGGTCGAGGCGCCCTTCGGCGGCGGCGTTCAGGGCCGCCATCATGACCGATATCTTGCGGACGCTGGCCGACGGCATGATGATATCGCCGCCGCGCGTCAGCTCTTCCCCGCTGGCCGCCAGCCGGACATGCCAATAGATATCGAAGCCGCGATTTTCGGACAGCGCCTGAAGCCGGGCATTCAGTTGCGATGCATTCATTTCATCATTCCTCAAAACCGGTCCTGGACCTACCCACGTCGATGGCGTGTTGGAAGGGCGTGCGCTCGACAGGTAAGCGCACGCACGCATGTCACTTGATGGAGACATTCCACAGCGTCGGGGCATCGAAAGGCGATGCTTCGATGCCTTGCAGACGCTTGTTGAAGCCGTTTGCCTGCGTCATGTGAAAGAGACTGACGGCGGGAACTTCCTCGATGAACAGGGCGTAGATTTCATCGGAGATCGCACGAACCTGATCCGGATCGGTCGCTGCAAGACCCTTGTTGAGAAGGGCAATGGCGCGCTCATCCTTCCAGACCTTGCGCGATTCCGGTCCGATGATGCGTTCCCAGGCACCCATCGGGTCAAAGCGGCCCGAATAGCTGAACGACTGCGCCTGATAGTTGCCCTTGGTATAGCGTTCGAGCTGCAGACCCCATTCCAACGTCTCGATCGTCACATTGATGCCGGCCGCCTGCAACTGGCTTTGGATGATAATCGCCTGGTCGAACATCGACTGGAAGCTCTTGTTGGCGATGATGGTGATGGGCTCGCCCTTGTAGCCCGCTTCCGCCAGCAGCTCGCGGGTCCGGTCGGGATTGGCCGCTATAGGCTCGTCCTTGATCGGCGAATAATACCGGCTGACGCGCGGCATCGGCGTGGTCGTACCCTTGGACAGGCCGTAGGTGACGCCCTGCGCAACAGCCTCGCGGTCGACGGCCGATGCAATCGCCTGACGTAGCGCCTTGTTCTGGAGCAGCGGATCCGTCTGGCTGAGCAGCAGCGCATACCAGACGGTGGTCTCGGACAGCACCACGTCCAGCGACGGCTCTGCCTGAATCTGCTTCACCGACTGACTTGAGACCGAGGAGAGATCGAGCTCGCCCGAACGCAGGCCGACAATCCGCGCCGCCGGATCGGTGACGACGGAAAAGCGAATCTTGTCGACCAGGGCTTCCTTGCGGCCGGCACGGCCGCTGGGATCGCCGGGCGGCGAGGTATAGTCGGGAAAGCGGTTGACCTCGGCATATTCGCCGATCCGCCGTTCGCCGGCGGTGAACGGGCCGGTGCCGATGACCGATCCCCAACTGCCGTCGGCTTTAAGTGAGTCCCGGTGGAATACCGGCGTGCCGGCGCAGTCGGTGCGTGCCAGGGAATAGATGAACGAGCCTTTCGCCGCTTCGAGCCGATAGACCACGGTCAGCGGATCCGGCGTTTCGACAGACGCGACCTTGACGTTGCCTTCGAACACCGCCTTGCAGCGCCAAACCGAACCCTCCGCCATCAGATAGTCCCACGACCATTTGACGTCCGCGGAGGTAAGCACCTTGCCGTTATGGAATTTCACGCCGTCCCGCAGCTTGAAGACATAGGTCTTGCCTTCGTCCTCCACCGAATACGACTCCGCCAGAACGGGGGCGATCTCGAGAGTGTTGCTGTAGGCGACGAGACCCTCGACGATGTGCATGTGGACCGGATCGGACATGCCGTCGGTTTGGCGCGCCGGATCGACACCGCGGATGTCTTCGTTGAGCGCAACGCGGATGGTGCCGCGGTCCTGTGCAAGCGCTGGATCGGCATTCGCCATACCGGCCGAAATTATTGCAGCGACGGCGAACAGAGCTTTTGTTCTACTTGTCGATTTTTGGAAATTCCGAAGCATATCAATGTCTCCCATTGTGTCTTCATGGTTATGGCGGTCGCGATGAACGCCCGTCATTTCAGCCGATAGATTGCTGGTTCTCAGGCCAACTGCCCGTCCACCTCCAGTGCTTTGATTGAAACCGAAGCCGGGTTGATGACCGGCGCAGCTTCCACAAGCCGGCGGGTATAGGGATGGCTTGGGCGGTCGAGGACCGCGGCTGTCAGGCCCTCCTCGACGACGCTGCCATTTTCCATCACCACGATGCGCTGGGCGATGCGGCGCACCGCGGAGAGGTCATGACTGATGAACAGGCACGCGAAGCCGTAGCGCGCCTGGAGCGACAACAGCAGCGCCAGCACCTGCGCTTGAATCGTCATGTCGAGCGCCGAGACCGGCTCGTCCGCGACCACGAAGGCCGGGCGCCGCACGATCGCCCTGGCGATCGCGATGCGCTGGCGCTGGCCGCCCGACAGTTCGTGCGGGAAGCGGCGTTCCATGCCGGAGAGTCCGACATCGGCCATGGTCTCGGCCAACCGCGCATCTTTCTCCACGCTGGTCATATCGCCGACATGGCGCAACGGCTCGCGCACGATCGCGCCGATGCGCTGGCGCGGATCGAGCGACGAATAAGGATCCTGGAACACCATCTGGCAGGCTAGGCGGGCGTCGCGGTCGGCCGCGCCGCCTAACGTGATCGCACGACCGCGAAAGGTCACCTTCCCCGATGCCAGCGGTAGAAGACCGAGGATGGCCCGGCCCATCGTCGTCTTGCCCGAGCCGCTACCGCCAACCAGCGCCACTGTCTCACCTTCCCCGATCGACAAATCGACGCCGTTGACGGCGTGGGTGCTGCGTCCGGGAAATGTCACCGCGACGGCCTCGGCCCGCACCAGCTCGCGCGGCGATTTCCCCGCAGGAGCCGAAGGCGCGCCGCCGCTGCGGCGGGCCGCAGCCACCAGTTCCTGCGTATAGGGATGCCCGGCCTTCTCGATGATGCGTGCGGTCGAACCACGTTCGACCACATCGCCGGCCTTGAGCACCGTCATCTCCTGCGTGTAGCGGGAGACAAGGCCAAGATTGTGCGTGATGAGCAGCACCGCCGTGCCATTCTCGCGCGCCAGTTCCACCATCAGGTCCAGCACTTCGCGCTGGGCCAGCGTATCGAGCGCCGTCGTCGGTTCGTCGGCGACCAGCAGGCGCGGCTTCAGCAGCATGACCGAGGCCAGCAGGATGCGCTGGCGCATGCCGCCGGAGAACTGATGCGGAAAGGCGCGCAGGCAGGCTTCGGGATCGGCGATGTGGACCCGTTCCAGCATGGCAAGGGAGAGCGCCTTGATCTCCGCCCGCGACAGGCGCCTGTGCTGCGCCAGACCTTCTGCCATCTGGGATCCGATGGTGATCGCCGGATTGAGCGAGACCATCGGTTCCTGGAACACCATGCCCGCGCCCGGGCCGCGCAAGGCGCGCATGCGGCGCTCACTGGCGAGGGTGATGTCTTCACCGTTCAGGCGGATCGAGCCGCCGGTGATCCGCAGTCCACCTGGCAGCAGGCGCATAACGGCGCGCGCCGCCATGGTCTTGCCGCTGCCCGATTCGCCGACAAGGGCGGAGAGCTGGCCCGCAGCGACGGAGAGGTCGATGCCATGCAGCACTTCGGCGTGGCTGGTGGCGACGCGCAGGCCGCTGATTTCAAGAACCGGCGCGCTCATATTGCCGCCATCCGCGGGTCGAGGCGGTCACGCAGCGCATCGCCGAGCAGATTGGTGCCGAGCAGTGCAATCGAAATGCAGATGCCGGGCGCGAGGCTGAGCCAGAGCGCCTGTTCGAAGAACGGCTGGCTGGAGGCCAGCATGTTGCCCCAGGTCGGAGCGGGCGGCGGCACGCCGAGCCCGAGGAAGGAGAGCGCGCTTTCAGACAGGATCGCCCAGCCGAACATCGAGGTCCCGAGGACGGTGATCGGCGCCAGGCAGTTGGGCAGGATGTGCGCGAGCATCGTGTAAAGTTCCGAGTTGCCGATGACGCGCGACGCCTCGACATATTCCTTCTCGCGCGCCGAAAGGACCGTGCTGCGGACAACGCGCATCACGCCGGGCAGGTAGGCGATGGCGAGTGCGATCACGATGCCATTGCGGCCCGCGCCGACAATGACGATCAACGTCAGGGCGAGCAGGATGCCGGGGAAGGCAAGCAGCGCATCGCTGACAGCGGAGATGCCGCGCGCGGTCCAGCCGCGGGCGCTGCCGGCAAGCATGCCGATGATGGTGCCGGCGGTTATGGCCAGCGCCACCGTCACAGCCGCGATGCTCAGGCTCGCCGTTGCGCCCGTCATGAGCCGGCTCAGCACATCGCGGCCAAATTCGTCGGTGCCCAGCCAGTGCACAGGCGACGGTGGACCCAGTCGGTTGAGCATGTCGAGACGCAGCGGATCGTACGGCGTCCAGAAGGCGCCAATGATGGCTGCAGTCAGCAGCAGGCCCGTCAGCGCGCCGCCGGCAATGAGATTTGCCTTGTTCATCATCGTGCTACTCCACCGTTATGCGCGGATCGAAGACCGGGTAGAGCAGGTCGACAACAAGATTGATGAGAACGAATACCGTCGCCGTCAGCAGCAGGCAGCCCTGCACGACGGGATAGTCCCGGGCGAAAATCGATTCCACCAGCAGGCGGCCGATACCCGGCAAGGTGAACACCGTCTCGAGCACGGCAATGCCGCCGAGCAGGTTCCCAAGCATCAGTCCGATCAGGGTGAGCGTTGGCGCGAAGGCGTTGGGGAAGACATGGCGCAACAGCACCCGCCATTCGGGAACGCCCTTGGCGCGGGCGTGGGTGACATATTCCAACCGTAGCACTTCGATGGTGCTGGCGCGCGCCATGCGGATGAGCACGCCAGTTTCGATCAGAGCCAGCGTGATGACCGGCAGGATGATGAAGGAAGCAGCGCGCAGCAGATTCTCGTCGAAGCCGACGAAGCCGAGAACCGGGACCCAGCCCAGCTTGAGGCCGAAGATCAGCAGCATGATAAGCCCGAGCCAGAAGCTCGGAATGGATAGCAGCAGCGTTGCAACCGAGACGGCGACGATGTCGATCAGGCTGTTCTGCCGCCAAGCCGCGATCATGCCGGCCGGCACCGCGATCGCCACGGCGATAAAGACCGCCAGAACGACAATCGACGCAGTGACTGCGAAACGGTCCAGAATGAGTGGCAGGACGACCTGCCCTGTGCGGGTGGATATGCCGAAATCGCCCGACAGGACACTGGCGAGCCAGTAGCCGAACTGGATCGGCAAGGGCTGATCCAGCCCCCAGCGGCTGCGCAGGATCTCGAGCTGCGCGTCGGTCGCCGACTCGCCCAGCATCAACGACGCCGGATCTCCGGGTATCATGCGCATGATCAGGAACACGGCGATGCCAACCAGCGACAGCGTCACAGCTGTCATCGAGGTTCGGCGCAGAAAATAGCGAAACATCGATACTCCGATCTCAGGCAGCCGCGGCGGACTGTGGTGTGAGACTATAGGTCGTCGACGCCCGGTTCAGCGCCGGCAGCGGTGTTATCTCGATCGTTCCGGCGGTGCTGTCGATCATCAGAGTGGCGACCGTCGCGGTCAGATTGCCGCGGCTGTTCGGCAGCGGCGCACGGCAGACGGCATAGGGCGCGCCGAAATCGTCGCGCAGCGCCGAAACGACGTCCTCCGGCGTGATCTTGCCGATGCTCGGCTCGAGCAGGCTGCGCACGCGGTGGTCGCGGTAGAGGCTGTCGGGCGTGTTGCGAATGCCGACATCGCGATACTTCGCCAGCGCCGACGCGTTGGTCCAGTGGTTGGCATGCACCAGCAGCCCATTGTCGGGATAGATCGCAAAGGCTTCGCGCGGGGCGCATTCGAAGTCGATGGCGACACCGTCGCGATGGCTGAGGATGAGATTGTTCGAGGTCAGCTTGTCCGTCGCTACGATGACGCCGATCGCTTGGGCATAGGTCTCGGCCTCCAGCGCCTTGCGGCGCACCAAGGCGAGCGGAATGCCCGGTGACTCGAAGTCGCGGTCGGACTCAATGTAATTGGCGGTGATGGCGATGCCAGCCGCGTTGAGCCCGGCGCGCGACAGCGCCCCCGCCTCGGCGAAGGTCAGCACGTCCGGACCGTCATCACGGCGGACGAGCATGACGATCGAGGTCTCGGCGCATTCGGCTTTCCAGTCCCAATTCAGGGCATGAATGAGGCGGCCGTCGCGGGTTGCCTCCGGCAGGATCACCACGCCGGTGCAGCCGTCGGGCGCAGCGCTTTCACTGGTGCGCGCCGCGTCACGGACTTCGCGCGCCTCGTAGAGCAGCTCGGTCCGCGCGTTGAGGAGAACGATCGCCTCGAAGTCGACCGCGGCGCCCTCCGCGATCCCCCGCATCTCTTCGACCATGCCTGCATCAAAGGCCTGTATCCGCGGCAGATACCCTTCGACATGCCGGCCGATCGCGGCGCGGTCGAGGCCGTAAGCTGCGAACTGCGACAGGTAGTGGCCGATGCCGCGCTTGATGCGTTCCGCAGCCTGTTGCCCATGCATGCGGCCACGCTCTCGCGGCGAACCATGGATCTCGATGAAGGGGAACTGCGACACTGACATGCAAACCTCATTTTTATGTACATAAACAATATGCGTACCTCGGAATAAAAGGCAAGAGCATTTGTTAATTATGAGTTTGCGGTCAATTCACACGCATTTTCCGATATTTTATGCGCAAAAAATGACAAAATTAACCGACGAGTGGGAGCTTTTTCGGGACAAAGAGCCGCTTTCATGGGGGGAAACATCGCGAAATTCGCGAGAATAGGTGGTCGAGAAGGTTGGTAGAGAGGTTTTCAGTTGCAGCCACTCTGGTCGGGTATCTGACCGGTGGCTGGAGGGTCCAATCTGGACGTTCGATCGGGCAGCCAATGCCGTCTGGCAGGTTGGCGCCGCTTCCTATGTCGCTGTGCTCCGCGCTAGGTAGCAGAAGGGATTATTTCAGAGTGATGGGAAAACTGTAGCGGGTTCCCGCCACCAAATCTTCCAGACAGGCATTGATCGCCGCCTTGCAGCGCAAGCGCGCAAGGCTTTCCGATTGCCCAATCAGCCTAAACTCCCTTTGCAGCATGGAACTTTGTCCGGCATAAAAGGCCTGATCCTGACGGATCGCGGGCAACTCTGGGGACTTGGATTGGCATGACGACAAACAACAGCGCTGGAAGACGCGTTCTCACGTGGACAATTGCAGGCGCAGCGATGCTGGCCGCTCATTCGGCCCGAGCCGATACGATAAGCGAAGTCGTCGGCGACTGGACGGCCAGCGTTGCGGACGTCAACACCGGTCAGGACCAGCGCAAGACCTGCACTGCAACCGCATCGGCCAAGGATCCCGACGACACCACCTGGATGCTCAAGGTCGGCATTTCGAACGGCGACGTGCTGCCGCCGGAAGCCTATCCCGCCGTCACGGTGAGTGCCGAGAAAGGCGATTTTCCCGAGGGCGAAGGAATTCCGGCCGTGTTCGATGTCGATGGCACCAAAGTGGAGGTGACCGTTCTCGGCGAAGTCACCGACACCGGCCATCAATGGGTCATGGAAAACGACAGCGACACAAGCCAGGCCCTGTTTGCGGCGATGAACGATGCCGATGCGGTTACCTTCGAGCTGCAGGACTCGCCTGTCGCTTCCCTGCCCATCGGCGGCTTCGACGAAGCCTATCGCCAGCTGGGCGAATGGTGCGGCTTTCCCACCGAGGACGTGGCGCCCGCCGAGTAAACTTCACGTGTACGAGCCCGGATGAGGCCGCGTTGCGTCTTCCTGGCCGCGACCTCTCCTCTATCTCTCCTTCTGCCCGGGACGAAACCGGGTGCGAAAGGCGTTAGCGAGACAGGAAGCCAGTTTGGCTTTCGACCACGCCATTCAGGGAGAGAAACATGAAAACGATCATCGGACTTGCCGCGCTGTTCATTGGCACCGCGTCGGCGATGGCTGCCGAACCGGCCATGACAACCGATCATGGCGGCATGAAAGTCTATACGGATATGAAGGGCATGACGCTCTACACATTCGACAAGGATGCGGCCGGCAAATCGAACTGCAACGCCGAATGCGCGATGAAATGGCCGCCCTTCAAGGCCGAAGCCGATGCCAAGGCGGAAGGCGAATGGTCCGTTGTCAAGCGCGAGGACGGTTCGATGATGTGGGCCTATGACGGCAAACCGCTCTATTATTTCGCCCAGGACAAGGCTGCCGGCGACATGAAGGGCGACGGCATGGGCGGCGCCTGGCATCTGGTCAAGGCGGACTGACGCTCGGCTTTAGACAGGGAGCTTTACCCGCGTGAAAATCGAGCCGGCGACCTGCGTCGCCGGCGATCTAGCTCATTTGTTGTGGAGATAGGCTTCGAGCGAATCGTCCAGCGCGTCCAGCCATGGCGTGTGATGCTTGGGTGCCATGGTGCCGGTCATCAGCGATTTATAGCCGTGGTTGCGGAAGCCCATGATGTCTTCCATCTTGTGGTGCTCCCACTCCATGAAAGTCTTGTTGACGGCCTCGATATCGAAATCGGGATAGTCGGTCGCGTCGATCAGTTCCTTGGTGTAGTCGCCCTGGAACCAGATCATCTGCTCGGCGTCTTCCAGCTTTTCCTCGCGCTCGCGCCATTTCTGGCCGTCGGCCGCCATTGCTTCCTTGGACGGCAGCTTGATACGCCCGAGAATGACATCGCGGGCATACCACGCCTGCGCGTCGAACATGTTGAAGGTGTAGAACTGGTCCTGCATGCCGATATAGAACAGCTTCGGATTATGCTCCCAGACCACGCCCTTGTAGAGATCGAGCGGCCACAGCCGGTTCGCGGTCTTCAGGCGCAGGTCGTCGGTCAAGAACGGGAAATGGTGCAGATAGCCGGTGCACATGATGATGGCGTCGACGTCGCGTGACGTGCCGTCCTTGAAGTAGCAGGTCTTGCCCTCGACCCGCATCAGCAGCGGCACTTCCTTCCAGTTGTCCGGCCAGTTGAAACCCATCGGCTTCGAGCGGTAACTGGTCGTGATCGATTTCGCACCATATTTGTAGCACTGCGAACCGATGTCCTCGGCCGAGTAGCTGCGGCCGATGATGAGGATGTCCTTGTCCTTGAATTCGAGCGCATCGCGGAAGTCATGCGAATGCATGACACGGCCCGCGAACTTGGCGATGCCCTCGAAATAAGGAACGTTCGGCGACGAGAAATGACCGGACGCGACGACGACGTAATCGAATTCTTCCGCATAGACGATGTCGTTGGTGCGGTCATGCACGGTGACGGTGAACTTCTGTGTCGCATCCGAATAGGTCACCATGCGAACCGGGCTGTTGAAGCGCACCCATTTGCGCACGTCGGCCTTCTCGACACGGCCCTTGATGTAATCCCAGAGCACGGCGCGCGGCGGATAGGAGGCGATCGGCCGGCCGAAATGCTCTTCGAATGTATAGTCCGCGAATTCCAGGCACTCCTTCGGCCCGTTCGACCAGAGGTAGCGGTACATGCTGCCATGAACGGCGTCGCCATGCTCGTCCACGCCGGTGCGCCAGGTATAGTTCCACAGGCCGCCCCAATCCGATTGCTTTTCGAAGCAGACGACTTCGGGGATTTCCGCACCCTTTGCCGCCGCCGACTGGAACGCCCGAAGTTGTGCAAGGCCGGAAGGTCCGGCGCCGATGACTGCTACCCTCTTGCTCATGCAATCCCCTCCAGGACTCTTTTTCTTGTGCGAAAGAAATTTCACTGACAGTAGATTATTGGGTTCTGCGTTGCTGTCAACACGTTCCGTTCGGCAGGCGGATGCTCCTGCAAACAGCCGCCGGCAATTGTCCTTAAGCCTCTCCTCTGTGCTAGGTTGAGACAAACGGGCCTTGCCTTCAAGCATCTGTCTGCGTATTCTTTTGATTGAAATAATTTTACAGGCAGGAAACATTCGGTCGGGAGGCCGTCATGCCATCAACCCCCTATCCCACTGTCGTCTCCGGCCCTCCGCGACCGAGCGCGATCCTGACGCCTGGGCTGCTTGCGCTGCCTGCGGGGATGGAGCGCTATCAGGTGGCGGGTGCAGGTGCTGTCTTCATCAGCATCGAGGCTGGCGATACCGTCACCATTCGCGATGTCGAGGGTGGACAGGCCTGTGAACTGGTGGCTGCGGACGGTTCGGGCAAGACCGATGCCGGCATTCTGGGCACCAGCGCCAACAGCAATGCGGCAGGGCTGAAGGCGCTGCTGCTCGACGACAATGAGAGCCTGCGCGCATTCCGTAGCAGCCTCGAGCGGCGCAAGATCGATCTCGCCGAGCCACAGGCGGTGCGCCTGTTCGGCAGCGCCAGCCTTGCCGGCTCCGAGGAGAGTTTTACCATCGCCCGCGACGGCAGCCTGATCATTGCCGCACCCGGCGGGCCGATGGCAGTCGACAGCCATGATACGGCAACGCCGCTGCTGGTCGTGGTCCAGCGCGCCCGCATCCGGCCGGCGGGCAAGTCCGACCTGCCCGAGCCGCTGGCCGACCCGGTTCTCGACCTGCGCGTCAAATCGAAGACGGCGCAGAGCTATTTCGTCAAGGCCGGCGACTTCATCCAGATCATCGATGTCGACGGACGCCAGTGTACCGATTTCCAGTGCTTTTCGGCCCGCAAGCTCGACAAGGGCAAGGACCACCCACTCGACGTGACGGTCACCCGCTCGCTGATGGGCACCAGCTATCCCATGCCCGGCCTGCACTCGAAATACTACGACCAGGACATGGAGCCGCTGGTCGAGGTGGTGCAGGACACCTGCGGCCGCCACGACGCCTTCGCGCTCGCCTGCTACGCCAAATATTACGACGACATCGGTTATCCCGGTCACCTCAACTGCACCGAGAACTTCAACGGCGCGCTTGCCGACAAGGGTGTTGCACCCCGCGGCGGCTGGATGGCAATCAACTTCTTCTTCAACACCGGCATCGACGCGCATGGCGTGATCTATTCAGACGAACCATGGTCGCGGCCCGGCGACTATGTGCTGTTGCGGGCGTTGACCGACATCATCTGCGTCTCGTCCGCCTGTCCCGACGACACGACGCCGTCCAACGGCTGGAACCTCACCGACATTCATGTGCGCACCTATTCGGGCGCGCAGAAATTCTCACGCGCCATCGCCACACGACCGACCCCGGATGCCGAGCCAAAAATGACCCGTGAAACCGCCTTCCATTCGAGCTTTGCCAAGCACACGCGCGACTTCGTCGAATATCGCGGCTACTGGCTCGCCAATTCCTTTGCCAAGGAAGGACCGCTGGAGGAATACTGGGCCTGCCGCGAGAAGGCCGTCGTCATGGACCTGTCGCCGCTGCGCAAGTTCGAGGTCACCGGCCCGGATTCCGAGGCGCTTTTACAATACACGCTGACGCGCGACATCAGGAAGCTCGCCGTCGGCCAGGTCGTCTACACCGCCATGTGCTACGAGCATGGCGGCATGATCGACGACGGCACGCTGCTGCGTCTCGGCAAGGACAATTTCCGCTGGATCGGCGGCGACGACTACAGCGGCACCTGGCTGCGCGAGACGGCACAAAAACTCGGCCTGAAAGTGCTCGTGCGCTCCTCCACCGACCAGATGCACAACATCGCCCTGCAAGGCCCGAAAAGCCGCGACATCCTGAAGGAAATCGTCTGGACCGCGCTCACCCAACCCTCGATCGCCGAGCTTGAATGGTTCCGCTTCGCTGTCGCCCGCATCGGCGACGCGCAGGGCGTGCCGATCGTCGTCTCGCGCACCGGCTACACCGGCGAACTCGGCTACGAGATCTGGTGCCATCCACGCGATGCCGAAAAGGTCTTCGACGCGGTCTGGCAGGCCGGCCAGCCGCACGGCCTCAAGCCGATGGGGCTGTTGGCGCTCGACATGGTGCGCATCGAGGCCGGGCTGATCTTTGCCGGCTACGACTTCTCCGACCAGACCGACCCGTTCGAGGCCGGCATCGGCTTCACAGTTCCCTTGAAGAGCAAGACCGACGATTTTATCGGCCGCGACGCGCTGATCCGGCGCAAGGAGCATCCGGCGCGAAAGCTCGTCGGCCTCGACATCGACGCCAATGTGCCGGTCGGCCATGGCGACTGCGTCCATGTCGGACGCGCCCAGATCGGCGAGGTCACCTCCAGCATGCGCTCGCCCGTCCTCGGCAAGAACATCGCACTCGCCCGGCTCGACATCGCCCACGCCGATATCGGCACACAAGTCGAGATCGGCAAGCTCGACGGCCACCAGAAGCGCCTGCCGGCCAAAGTCGTACCCTTCGCCCACTACGATCCGCAAAAGACAAAACCAAGGTCGTAGGAAAACCGCAGTCCAGGCGGGTTCGAATGAGCCCGCCCCGCGCTGCAAAACCGTTCATTCCCGAAACGCGACCGTCCGCGCAAAATCATTCCTTGCGCGCAGGGCGTTTCACGGCGTAAGTGCCGCTGCTTCGAGAGCTATCGCCGCATAATGCCCGAGTTCCTGTCAGTCCTGAAACGGTTGCTTCCCGCCCTGCCCCCCGTCAGCAATGCGGAGCGGCTGCGCATCTGCGTGGGCGCGCTGATCGGAATTTTCTTCACCGGCATCGCCACCAAGATCGCCTTCAGCTCCTCCGGTGCTTCGCCGCTGCTGATCGCCCCTATGGGCGCCTCGGCCGTGCTGCTCTTTGCCACCCCGTCCAGCCCGCTGGCGCAGCCCTGGTCGATCATCGGCGGCAACCTTGTCGCCGCCCTCATCGGCATCACCTGCGCGCGATGGCTTGACGATCCCCTCATTGCCTCGACGATCGCGATCACCGCCTCGATCGGCACCATGCTGTTGCTGCGCTGCCTGCATCCGCCAAGCGGCGCGGTCGCACTCACCGCCGTGCTCGGCGGCCCGGCAGTGCATGCCGCAGGCTATGGCTTCGCGCTGTGGCCCGTCGGCGTGAATACATTGCTGCTGCTGGCTGCGGCGCTGGCCTTCAACAATCTGACCGGCCGCCGCTATCCGCATCTCACACCTGCGCCGGCGGCCAATCCGCACAAGACGGCTGATCCCGTCCCGACAGCCCGCGTCGGCTTCACGTCCGCCGATCTCGAAGCTGCCCTGAAGCGCTATGACGAGGTCGTCAATGTCAGCACCGACGACCTCGACGCGCTGCTGCACGAGACCGAGATGCAGGCCTATCACCGCCGCTTCGGCGTCATCCGCTGCGCCGACATCATGTCCCGCGACGTGGCGACGGTGTCGCCCCAGACCTCGCTTCGCGACACCTGGAAAGAGCTTTGCGACCATCGTATCAAGGCCCTGCCAGTGATCGACGCTGCCCGCAATGTCGTCGGCATCGTGACGCAGACCGACTTCATGCAAAGCGCCGATTGGGGTCCACGCGGAGAACTGCATCTCGGCCTCGGCAAGCGCCTGCGCCATGCCGTCAAACCCCGGCGCAGTTTAAACAAAACCGTCAGCGACATCATGAGTGCACCGGTGCGTTTCGTGGCGCCCGAGACGCCGGTTGCCGAGCTTGTGCCGGTCATGGCCGATGCCGGCCTGCACCACCTTCCCGTCATCGATGCCGACAGGAAGCTCGTCGGCATCATCACGCAGTCGGACCTGATTGCAGCGCTTTATCATGGTGCTCTTTCCGATCGCCCCGAGGCCGCGGCACCGGCCCTCGCCGCCGCGCAATAGCCGGCAGTCGCCGTCCCTCGTAGAGCTTTACCGGCGTGACGTGCCGGCCCTTTGCCGTCTGATCGCGGCTGAAATCCGCGCGTCTGCGAATGTGATCGGCGCGGTCAAACAAAATACTTGACGCCACCTACGGCTGTGTCAATCTTCACTGTTAGGAAAAAAAGAAAACTAAGCGGAAAAGCTGATCAGGCCCGTGGAGGCGCACGCCGATCAGTCCAAAAAGAAATCCTACCGGGAACACAACATCAACAATGGGGAACTTCGACAATGAGTTCGACGGTTAGCTATGCGCCTGCGAGCGATGGCGAATTGCACAGGACGATCGACTGGCGTGGCGCCTTCTGGGTGGCCAGCGGCGTCCCGCCACTTGTTCTCTTCTCGATCGGCGGCATCGCCGGCACAGCCGGAAACGTCGCCTTTCTGATCTGGATTTTCTCCATGCTGATGGGGTTTCTCCAGTCTTTCACCTACGCCGAAATCGCCGGCCTGTTCCCGAACAAGTCGGGTGGCGCCTCGGTCTATGGCGCGACCGCCTGGCTGCGCTATTCCAAATTCGTCGCCCCGCTTTCAGTCTGGTGCAACTGGTTTGCCTGGTCGCCGGTCCTGTCGCTCGGCTGCTCGATTGCAGCAGCCTATATGCTCAACGCGCTTGCGCCGATCCCAGGCTTTACCAAAACCTCGCCGGAGGTGCTGAATTATATCGCGGCCAACGCCGGCACCAGCGCTGCCGATGCCATTGCAGCGGTCACCACTGCTGCAACCCCCGGCATCCGCACCTGGACGCTCTACAGTCATTCGCTCGGCCCGGTCGGCTTCTCGCTCAACGCCACCTTCTGGATCGGCGCGGTGCTGATGCTGATCACCTTCGCCATCCAGCATCGCGGCATCCTCGGCACCGCCAATGTACAGCGCGTTGTCGGCCTGCTCGTCATCGTGCCGCTGCTCATCGTCGGCATCGTCCCGATCCTCACCGGCCAGATCAACTGGGACAACTATTCGCCCATCGTCCCGCTCGCCGCCGCCTACGCGCCGGAAGCGGGAGCGTGGAACATATCGGGCTGGACGCTGATCCTCGGCGGCATGTTCATCGCCGCGTGGTCGACTTACGGCTTCGAGACTGCCGTCTGCTACACGCGGGAATTCAAGAACCCGGCGACCGACACCTTCAAGGCCATTTTCTACTCCGGCCTGCTCTGCATGCTGCTGTTCATGATCGTGCCCTTCACCTTCCAGGGTGTTCTGGGTCTCAACGGCATGCTGGCAACCCCGATCGTCGACGGCTCCGGCGTGGCCGACGCGCTCGCCGGCATGGTCGGCGGCGGTGGACTGGTGAAAAGCCTGCTCATCATGCTGATGATCCTGGCGCTGCTACTGTCGATCATGACCGCCATGGCAGGCTCATCGCGCACCCTCTATCAGGGTTCAGTGGATGGCTGGCTGCCGAAATATCTCAGCCATGTCAACGCGCACGGCGCGCCGACGCGGGCGATGTGGACCGACCTCGTCGTCAATCTCATCGTGCTGGCCATCGCCTCGACCGATGCGACGAGCTTCTTCTTCATCCTCGCCGTGTCGAATTGCGGTTATATCATCTTCAACTTCCTCAACCTGAATGCGGGATGGATTCACCGCATGGACAATGGGCATATCGCCCGGCCATGGCGGGCACCAACCTGGTTGATCGTGGTCGGCGGCGTCTTCGCCTATGTGAACGCAATCTTCATGGGCGCCGGCGCCAAGGTGTGGAACCCATCGGCGCTGTGGGCCGGACTGTTCACCGCGGCACTCATCATCCCGGTCTTCTGCTTCCGCCACTACATCCAGGACGGCGGCAAATTCCCGGATCACATGCTCGATGATCTCGGCATGAAGCAAAGCGACCTGAAGACGAGGAAGGCCGGCATCCTGCCCTATCTGACGCTGGTTGCCGGCCTGGCCGTGGTGCTGATTGCGAACTGGTACTTCGTGATCTGAAGATCGAGCAAGCAAGTCTCGGCCATCGAAAGCCGGCCTACGGGCCGGCTTTTTCCATCACGGGAAGCCAAATTTTCGCCGTCAAAAATAATTCTTACTGTGAAATTTTCTTTCATACAGGTTGACGAGAAGCCCTCGAAATGGCTTATTGTCAATCCTGAAAGAAAGGGTGGAAATCAGGATTTCCGGGCCTTGAAGAGCCGTTTTCGTGCCGGTTGTCTGCGCCCGGCCAGAGATGGGTTTTCCCGCAATTTCCCGCCTCGTTCAGCCCACTGCGACCACACAAGAATTCAGTATGGAGGACACGATTTCATGGCCGACGTAAAGAGCGACATCGAGATAGCGCGTGGTGCAAGCAAGAAGGTGATCCAGGAGATCGGCGGCAAGATCGGGATCCCGACGGAGCATCTTCTGCCC
>NZ_JAAKZG010000002.1 GCF_011045115.1 Mesorhizobium zhangyense | reverse complement strand
TCAAAAGGGGAGAGGAAGGGTGCCAGCCTCGCGAACGGTGTTCCTCTCCCCCGTCGATCGGGGGAGAGGTGGCTCGGCAAAGCCGAGACGGAGTGGGGGTCGAACTCTATAGCCATCTCCCTCAAGGGCCACGAATGGGGAGAAGGATAAGAGAAACCTACTCTGCCGTGCCTTCCTCGTATTCCGCCGAAAGCTTCAGCCACTTTTCCTCGTGGCCGTTCAGCGTCGCCGTCAGCTGCGAGCGCTCCTTGGCGAGTTGCGTCGCGGTCGACGGGTCCTTCTCGTAAACTGCGGGATTGGCGAGTTCGTCCTCGATGGTGTCGATGCGCTTGCGGATGCGGTCCATAAGAGCCTCGGTGGCGCGGATTTCCTTGGCGATCGGCTCCATGGCAGCGCGGCGTGCGGCGGCTTCGCGGCGGCGGTCGGCCTTGGAGGCCTTGTCCGCCTCGCGCTTCTCGCGGCTGTTGGCCGACACGCCGGTGACCTGCTGGCGGTAATCGTCAAGGTCGCCGTCATACGGGTTCACATGGCCGTCCTTGACCAGCCAGAGCCGGTCGGCGGTGGCTTCCAGCAAGTGGCGGTCATGCGAGATGAGGATCACGGCGCCCGGAAACTCGTTCAGCGCATGGATCAGTGCCTCGCGGCTGTCGATGTCGAGATGGTTGGTCGGTTCGTCCAGGATGAACAGGTTCGGCCCCTCGAATGCCGAAAGCCCCATCAGCAGACGCGCCTTCTCGCCACCGGAAAGATCCTTGGCCGGCGTGTTCATCTTCTCCGTCGCAAGGCCGAACTGGGCGACGCGCGCCCTCACCTTCGATTCCGGCGCTTCCGGCATCATCCGGCGCACATGCTCGTAGGCGTTTTCCTCCGGCCGCAGATCGTCGAGCTGATGCTGCGCGAAGATCGCCACCTTCAGGCCGGGCGCGATGGTCATCGAGCCCTTTTCCTGCTTCAGCCGGCCTGCAAGCAGCTTGGCGAAGGTCGACTTGCCGTTGCCGTTGGCGCCGAGCAGCGCGATGCGATCGTCCGCGTCGATGCGCAGAGTCATCTTTTTCAGGATGGGGCTGCCGGCCTGGTAGCCGACATCGACGCCGTCCAGCGCCACGATCGGCGAGGCCACTGTCTTCACCGGCTCGGGGAAGTGGAACGGCCGCACGCTGTCTTCCAGCAGGGCCGAAATCGGCTTCATCTTCTCCAGCGCCTTGATGCGCGACTGCGCTTGACGCGCCTTGGAGGCCTTGGCGCGGAAGCGGTCGACGAAGGACTGCAGATGCTTGCGCGCCGCCTCCTGCTTGACGCGGCCCTTCTCCTGCAACTCGCGTTGCTCGGAGAGCTGGCGCTCGAACTGGTCGTAGCCGCCGCGCCAGAAGGTCAGTTTTTTCTGGTCGAGATGGACGATCGAATTGACTGCGCGGTTGAGCAGGTCGCGGTCATGGCTGATAAGAAGCACGGTGTGCGGATATTTCGAAACATAGGTTTCGAGCCACAGCGTGCCTTCAAGATCGAGATAGTTGGTCGGTTCGTCCAGCAGCAGCAAATCCGGCTCGGAAAACAGCACTGCCGCCAACGCCACGCGCATGCGCCAGCCGCCGGAGAAGGACGAGGCCGGCCGCCTCTGCGCGGCATCATCAAAACCGAGGCCGGCAAGGATGGTCGCGGCGCGCGCTTCGGCTGAATGCGCGTCGATATCGGCAAGCCTTATATGGATTTCGGCGATGCGATGCGGGTCGGTCGCCGTCTTTTCTTCCTCGAGAAGGGCTGCGCGCTCGAGATCGGCCTTCAGCACGATCTCGATCAGCGGCTCCTCGGTGCCCGGCGCTTCCTGCGCCACCTGGCCGATGCGCAGGTTCTTGGGCAGGCTGACCGAGCCGGTCTCGGCCGACATGTCGCCGGTGATCGCCTTGAACAGCGTCGTCTTGCCGGTGCCGTTGCGGCCGACAAGCCCGGCCTTCGTTCCCGCCGGCAGCGTGAGCGAGGCGTGGTCGAGAAGCAGGCGTCCGGCAATGCGGAGAGAAAGGTCGTTGATGATAAGCATTGCGGGCTTTTGCACTGGACGCCCGAAGTTCGCAAGGGCTCCGATGCAGCCAGCGTCGACAGGAAACGGCCCATCTCCCGATTCGGCGGCAGATTGCGCCTGTTGCTAGGCGTAGGCTCGCCCCTCTTCCGTCCGCTGGAAGGCGATCAGGTCCAGTTGCACGGATGGCTTGCCGAGCACGGTCAGGATCATATGCGCTTGGCCGCGATGATGCGTCTGGTGGTTGAACAGATGATCGAGTGCCGGGGCGAGCCGTTGCGAGATCGTGCGCATGTCGCTGACGGTCATGTAGCTGAAGCGACCGGCGAGCGCCTTGGCATCGAGGCCGTCGATCCATGCGAAGATGCGCTTGTCCTCGGCCTCGCGGACGGCACGCAGCTTGGTGAAATCCGCGCTGATGATCGTATCGAGCGCCGCCGGCGCATCGCCCTGGCCGGTAAAGCGCTTCATCCAGATGCGATCGGCGGCCACCAGATGGTTCAGCGTGCCCATCATCGACTTGAAGAAGGCACCGGTGTCGCGGCAGAACTCTTCTTCGGTGAGCGCTGCGGCGGCATCGTAAACGCGCCCATTGGCCCAAGCGTTATAGGCGGCCAACATCATGAAATGCTGTCTCATGGACTTCCTTTTGACATGCGAAGCAAGGAATATGTCCCTCACTCCTAAACTGCGGAAAGACACACGCCAATGACCATTCTGCTCTACGATCTTGTCGGACACGATCAAACACGGCCCTACAGCCCCCATTGCTGGAAGACGGCGATGTCGCTGGCGCACAAGGGCCTAGACTTCGAAACCGTGCCGACCACTTTCCTCGACGTTCCAGCGGTCGAGGGCGGGGTGTCGAAGACCATTCCGGTGATCCGCGACGGCAATGCCGTCGTGGCGGACTCCTTCCAGATCGCGCTCTATCTCGATCAGGCTTATCCGGAGCGTCCGACCCTGTTCGGCGGCGAAGGCGGCGAAGCGATGGCACGTTTCATCGAGCGCTGGTCGCAGATGACGCTTCATCCCTATCTGGGTGCGGCGGCGCTGATGGATATCTATAGGCGGCAGAACGAAGCCAACCGGGCATACTTCCGCGAAAGCCGCGAAGCCCGCTTCGGCAAGAAGCTTGAGGACGTTGCAGCGGTTCGCGAAAGCGGCCTTGCCGCCTTCCGCGCATCGCTCGAGCCGTTGCGCAACATGCTCACCTACCAGCCCTTCATCGGCGGCGACGCGCCTCTCTATCCCGACTACATCGTCTTCGGCGCCCTGCAGTGGGTCCGCGTCACCTCGCCGTTCCAGTATCTGGCAGCCGACGATCCGGTTAGCGGGTGGTTCGAGCGTTGCCTTGACCTCCACGACGGCATCGGCCGCACGGTGGATGCCGCGGCCTGAAGCCGGGTTGAAGCCTGAGGCGTTTGATAACTCGTCCTGCCGAGGCATATGGCGCGGGATTTCGAGAACCGGAGCGGAGTGGACATTCAAGTCCATGAGCACCGGAAGCGCAGAAAACTGCGTCAGATGGCCGGCAGGGTAGAGTTAGCAAATGCCTCAGGGGCCTTGGCAATGCGGCGGACGGCTTGTATAGGGACCGCCACATCTGCCCTTCCCCATTCTCAAAAGGATATACCATGGCGATCGAACGCACGTTTTCGATGATCAAGCCCGACGCGACCCGCCGCAACCTCACCGGCGCCATCACCAAGATGCTGGAAGACGCCGGCCTGCGCGTCATTGCATCGCGCCGCGTGTGGATGAGCCGCCGCGAGGCTGAAGGCTTCTACGCCGTCCATAAGGACCGCCCCTTCTTCGGCGAACTCGTTGAGTTCATGTCGTCGGCCCCGACCGTCGTGCAGATTCTCGAAGGCGAGAACGCCATCGCCAAGAACCGTGAAGTGATGGGCGCCACCAACCCGGCCAACGCCGACGAAGGCACCATCCGCAAGGTCCATGCCCTGTCGATCGGCGAAAACTCGGTCCACGGCTCCGACGCACCGGAAACGGCCGCCGAAGAGATCAAGTATTGGTTCTCGGACACCGAGATCGTCGGCTGACAAGCCGATTCCGCTTTTCGGCGTAACTGCCTGATTGCAATGAAAAAGCCGGGGTTTTGCCCCGGCTTTCTTGTTTCCACCAATTGCAGATCTCACTTCACTCAGCACTCGCAAACCGGATCACATCGCGGCCTTGCGCGTCGATCAGGAACAGCTTGCCGTCGCCGTCGATGCGATAGGACGATGCCTTGCCGAGCGCCGCAAAAAGCTTCTTTTCCTGATCCATGATTGCCGGCGCGCAGGCCATGAAGGTCGAGCCGATATCGCCGAGCTTGATGGCGCTGCCTTCGATCCTCGCCTTGCCGAAATAGCTGTTGCAGGCGCCGCGCCCGCTGATCTTGCCGCCCGGATCGAATTTCAGCGTCGACTGCGCATCGTCGATCACGCCGCCGCCCTCGATGTCCTCGGCCAGCCATGTCGTGCGGAAAATCGCCGGCGGTTCGGTTTCCATCGCGTTTTTGACCATCCTCAGCACCATGGATTGCGGCTCGGCCTTGAGCGGGTCGAGGCGGTAGCGCGTGTCGTTGATGAACCAGATCGTATCGTCGACCGTAATGCGGGCCTGCAGGGAGTATGTGTGCTTTGGCTGGATCACCGCGGGATCGAAGCGGATCTCGAACTTGATCGGCACTTGCCCGGCATCCTTGATCGTCTGCTCGCCGATAATTTTTGCGGGAGCATCGGCCAGCGACACATCCGACAGCCACACCTTGACGACCGCGTTCGGCGGCAGGGCAATCCGTTCGCGATAAAGGATCTCGCCGGTGACCGACGTTTCCTGCGCAAATGATTGCAGCGGCATCATCAGAGTGCCGATCACCAGGGGAGCAAAACCGAAAACGAAAAATTCGGCGAACTTGTCCAGCATGACCCGACCTCCTCTGTCGTCCCGTGCATTTGGAGGAAGGAATGCGGTCGTTCCATGACCAGATGACGAAAAATTTCAGCCGGCAACACTCATGTTTACCGGCTTTTCCACCGCGCCGCGGCCTGATCGTCAGCCTCCTTGGCGTCGACCCAGCCGCCGGTCGAGCCGTCCACGCGATGCTCCTTCTTCCAGAAGGGTGCGCGCGACTTCAGATAGTCCATCAGGAAATTCGCCGCCTCGAACGCCGCCTGCCGATGTGACGAGGCAGCAACGACCAGAACGATGTTTTCGCCCGGTGCGATCTTGCCGAAGCGATGGATCGCGGTCAGGCCAAGCAGCGGCCAGCGCTCGATCGCCTCGGCCGCGATGCGGGAAATCTCCGCCTCGGCCATGCCGGGGTAATGCTCAAGCTCAAGCGCGGAAAGCGCGCCGGCCTCATCGCGGCAGAGGCCGGAAAAAGTCACGACCGCGCCAATGTCGGCGCGTCCCTCGGATAACCGGGCGATCTCGGCGTTGACGTCGAAATCCTCCCGCTGGATGCGGATATCTGGCTGGAAGCTCGCCGGCATCGCGTCAACCTCCGGTCATCGGCGGAAACAGCGCGATTTCGCGCGCGCCTGCCAGCCTTTCCCGGTGCTCGACATGCTCGTGGTCGATGGCGACACGGATCACGTCGGGATATTGCAGCGCGTTCTCATATTCCTCGCCGCGCCCCTTCAGCCATTGCAGAAGATCGGACACCGTCTCCACCTCGGCGGGAAGCGCCACATCTTCTTCGGCCCGGCCAATGCGCTCGCGCACCCAGGCGAAATAGACGAGTTTGGTCGGATGCTCTGTCATTCGTCGATGATATGCTTCACGCCGGCCCGGAAATAGTCATAACCGGTATAGAGCGTCACAAGGGCGGCAATCCAGAGCAGCGTGAGACCGATCTGCGTCCAGTAGGGCACGATCTTGTCTCCGGTCGGCCCCAGAAGCAGGAAGGCGATGGCGACCATCTGGATGGCCGTCTTCCATTTGGCAAGCTGCGTCACCGGCACGCTGACCTTCAGCGCCGCCAGATATTCGCGCAGACCCGAAACCAGGATTTCGCGGCACAGGATGATGATGGCCGCCCAAAGCGACCAGCCGGCAATGCCCCCGCGCTGATCTGTGTCGGCGGCAAGCAGAAGCAGGCAGGTCGCGACCAGAAGCTTGTCGGCGATCGGATCGAGCATGCGGCCGATATTCGAGGTCTGCTGCCATGCCCGGGCAAGGTAGCCGTCGAGGTAATCGGTAACGCTGGCGATGATGAAGATTATCAGCGCCGCCCAGCGCGCGAAGTCGCTCGACTGCAATCTTCCTTCGAGAAAGAAGCATAGGACAACCAACGGCACGGCAAGGATGCGCGCGTAGGTAAGCATGTTTGGAAGGTTGAATGCGCGCCTGGCCATCTCTAATCCGTTATTTCTTTCAGCTTTCGTACTCAAATCAGATGCGGATGTGGGGGGTCAATTGCGGGAAATCGATGGCCCAAGGATACATTTAGCCCGCAAATGATTAATTCTCGTGAAAATGGTTGTAGACGATCTTGGCAATCGACTCCGAAATTCCATCAACCACCATCAAATCCTCCATCGCGGCGCGGCTCACCGCCTTGGCCGTGCCGAAATGCAAGAGCAGCGCGCGCTTGCGTCCCGGCCCGATGCCGCTGATCTCGTCGAGCGGGTTCTTCACCATTTCCTTCTTGCGCCGCGCGCGGTGCGAGCCGATGGCAAAGCGGTGCGCTTCATCACGCAGCCTTTGCACGAAATAGAGCACGGGGTCACGTACCGGCAGCGAGAATGATTCGCGGCCCTTGACGAAAAACCGTTCGCGGCCGGCATCGCGGTCCTGCCCCTTGGCGACGCCGATCGCCGCCACCTTGTCCTCGATGCCGAGATCGGCCAGCATCTTGCGCACCACCGACATCTGCCCCTGCCCGCCGTCTATGAGGATGACATCAGGCCAGGCCGGGAAGGACGAACCGACCACCTCGTCGTCCTCGCCGGATTGCGGATCGGCCTCCTCCGGCGCGGCATGTTCCTTGATAAGGCGTGAAAAACGCCGCTCCATCACCTCGCGCATCATGCCGAAATCGTCGCCCGGAGTTATGTCGGTCGAGCGGATGTTGAACTTGCGGTACTGGTTCTTCACGAAACCTTCGGGACCGGCGACGATCATCGCGCCGACGGCATTCGTGCCCATGATGTGCGAGTTATCGTAGACCTCGATGCGGACCGGCGGTTTTTCCAGCCCGAATGTTTCGACCATGCCGGTCAGCAGCCGCGCCTGCGTCGAAGTTTCCGCCAACCGCCGGCCAAGCGCCTCGCGGGCGTTCTGGACCGCGTTGTCGACCAGATCCTTCTTCTCGCCGCGCTGCGGCACAGTGATCGTCACCTTGTGGCCGGCGCGCGTGGAAAGGGCAGCACCCAGCAATTCCTGCTCCTGCACCTCATGCGAAAGCAGAAGCAGCCTCGGGCACGGCTTGTCGTCGTAGAACTGCGCCAGGAACGAGCCGAGCACTTCCTTTGCCTCAAGCGCCGGATCGGCTTTCGGGAAATAAGCACGGTTGCCCCAGTTCTGCCCGGTGCGGAAGAAAAAGACCTGGATGCAGACCTGCCCGCCCTCCTGATGGATGGCGAAGACGTCCGCTTCCTCGACCGATTGCGGGTTGATGCCCTGATGGCTCTGCACATGCGAAAGTGCCGCCAGCCGGTCGCGATAGATGGCAGCGCGCTCGAAATCGAGCTCTTCGGCAGCATTCTGCATGGCCGACGAGATGTCGGTCTTCACCTTCTGGCTGCGGCCCGACAGGAAGTCCTTGGCCTCGAAGACCAGTTCGGCATAGTCGTCGGCAGAAACCTCACCCGTGCACGGACCGGAACAACGCTTGATCTGATAGAGCAAGCACGGCCGCGTGCGGCTTTCGAAGACCGAATCCGTACAGCTTCGCAGCAGGAAGGCGCGCTGCAGCGAATTGATCGTGCGGTCGACGGCACCTGCCGAGGCGAACGGCCCGAAATAGTCGCCCTTGCGCGAGCGTGCGCCGCGATGCTTGAAAATCCCCGGCGAAGGATGATCGCCGGTCAGCATGATATAGGGAAACGACTTGTCGTCGCGCAGAAGCACGTTGAATCGCGGCCGCAAGCGCTTGATAAGATTGGCTTCGAGCAGCAGCGCCTCGATCTCGGTGCGGGTGACGACGAATTCCATCGTCGACGTCTCGCGCACCATGCGGCCGATGCGGTTGGTGTGGAAGCGCCCCTGCGCATAGTTGGTCACGCGCTTCTTCAGGCTGCGCGCCTTGCCGACATAGAGCACGTCGCCCGCCGCATTCATCATGCGGTAGACGCCCGGCGCGTTGGGCAGGCGCTTGACCAGCGTCTGGATCACCTCCGCGCCGACCATGCCGTCGGCGTCGCCGGCATGCGGTGTCCAGTCTATCGCGGTGAAGGAAGCATCGGCCACTGCCGGCAACACTTCGGCCTCCGTCCCCTCATCCTCCTCGACCTCATGGCCCGGCATGTAGCCGGCGACATCGTCGCTGGCCCTGCCGGCCTGCGGCCGATGGAGCGATTTGAGGTTCGGATCGTTGGGACTCATTCCACCATGCCTGTCACATCCGGCGTCTGCCACGCAAGGTGCTGGCCGCCATCGAGCGCGATCATCTGGCCGGTGACCGAGCGCGCCTCCCATAGATAGCGAATCGTTGCGCCGAATTCCAAAAGATCGGGACCCCGCTTCAGGATCACCCCGTCTACCTGCGCGGCGAAATCCTCAGGCTGCTGTTTCGGGTTGGCGAGCGTCGGCCCCGGCCCGATCGCGTTGACGCGAATTCTGGGGGCCAGCGCCTGCGCCATGGTCTGCGTCGCCGTCCAGAGAGCCGATTTCGACAGTGCATAGGAGAAATAGCGCGGCGTCGGCTTCCACACGCGCTGGTCTATCATGTTGACGACCAGGCCTTCGCTGCCAGACGGCAGGGCTTCGGCGAAACGGCGCACCAGCAGAACCGGCGTCTTCACATGCACGGCGAAATGCCGATCCCAGGTCGCCCACTCGAAATCGGTCACATCATCATCGACGAAGAGCGAGGCATTGTTGACCAGCAGCGAGATCGGGCCGACCGCCTTGCCTGCCTGCGAAATCAGCCCATCGACGGCGCGCATATCGGTGAGATCGGCGGTGACGATCGCGGCCTCGCCGCCATTGGCGGCCACCGTTGCAGCCAGTTCCTCCGCCTCGCTGCGCGAGCGGTTGCAGTGGATGGCGACGGCGAATCCGTGCGCGGCAAGGTCCTCGACGATCGCCCTGCCGATACGTCTGGCGCCACCCGTCACCAGCGCCGTCCTGCCCGATTTCCGCATTTGTCCATCCCTAATTTTTCAAACGCAAATGGCTGTTTTGCCGATTTTGGCGCCTCACAGGTTAATTCGCGTTCGTTCCTTTGGCGGCATTGTGGCGAAGCCCTTATGCAAACCACCTAATTTAGTGAGAACGTTCGGAAACAGAATCAATATAGGGTCCGCAACCCCTTGAACCAAGGCACTTTTTGCCTTCTGATCCGAACTCTCCTGACAATGTTGTTGCGCAACTGCAACGTCATTCTTCCGCCTTATTGGCGCCGGGCAAAGACCCAATTTCGGGTGTGGTGCAGCCGCATTTCGGCACGACATTGGGAACTGTCAGGTACCCGAGCCGTTGTTCCCCCCAGACGGTTTGGACACCTCCCACAGAAGAACATTGTGTGCTGTGGCTAAGGAGTAAGAAAATGGAAGCCAAATTGAAATTCGCGCGGCCTCTGGCAGCTGCGTTCGGCCTGCTGGCCTTCGCTGGTGTTGCCAATGCAGCTGACGTCGTTCAGGAAGAGCCGCCGGCACCCGCCGCTCCGATGGAAGTGGCCCCGCTCAACACGTGGTCCGGCCCCTATGCCGGTGTGACGCTGGGCTACGGCTTTTCGGGTCGCGTCAAGGAGCCGGGTAACACCGTCAACACCGACGGTTTCATCGGTGGCGGCTTTGTCGGCTATAACTACCAGATCGACAATGTAGTAGCCGGCGTCGAAGGCGACCTCGGCTATGGCGGTCTCAAGGGCGACAATGCCGGCACGGAAGTGAAGGGCGGCCTCGGCGGCTCGCTTCGCGCCCGTCTCGGTTATGCCGTCACCCCGGACATCCTGCCCTACATCACCGCTGGTGGTGCAGCCCAGAGCGTCAAGCTCACCGAAGGCGGCATTTCCGACAAGAACACGATGCTCGGCTGGACCGCCGGCGTCGGCACCGACCTGAAGGTCACCGACAACGTGTTTGCCCGCGTCGAGTATCGTTACACCGACTACGGCAGCAAGGAGTTCACCACGGGTAGCGGTACCCGTGATGTCGACGCCACGGATCATCGCATCCAGTTCGGTGTCGGTATGAAGTTCTAATTCGCCGTAACAGGCAGTTAGACAAAAGCCGGGCCTCGAAAGAGGCCCGGCTTTTTTGCATCCCGACTCAGGACGGCAGATACGGCTTGAGTTCGGGGAATTTCTCGTCGAAGCGTGCCGCCCAGCGCTTGAGCCTCGCATGGCCGCGCTCCCATTTGCCGGCAAAGCGCAGATCCATGTAGCCGAGCGTTGCCCGCAGCGCGATCTGGCCGGCTGTGATCTTCTTGGGCAGCTTCGGTGGATTGGCGTTCAGCACGTCCAGTGCCCGCACGACCTTCGACCACTGCTTGTCGAGCCATGGCGCATGCACCTTTTCCTCCGGCCGGAAGCGGCGTTCATAGACATGGGCAAGCAGGCAGTCGCACAGGCCGTCGGCCAACGCTTCCAGCCGCTCGGCCTCCAGGCGCTTGGCTGGATTGCGCGGGAAAAGCGCATTGCCGGACACGCGGTTCAGATACTGGGTGATCGCCCGGCTGTCGAACACGGCTTCGCCGTCGTCCGTGACCAGCGCAGGTATCTTGCCAAGCGGGTTTGCGGCGATCAGTTCGGCGGGTTCGGCGTTGGTGTCGGTCAGTACGCCTTCCAGCGCAATCCCGGCATAGGCTGCGGCCATCCTGACCTTTGCACTGTAGGGCGAGGCAGGGGCATAAAGAATTTTCGGCATGAAGGCGATCTCTCCTGGATAATGCGCGAGACCGTAGTTTTGCCCAGCCGGCGAAGCAACAACCAGCCCCGAAAAAACTATCCGCCACGCACCGGCGGCATGACCACCTTGTCGCGCCGGCAGGAATCGCGATCGACCTCGTCGCAGGAGCGGAAAGAAAGATCCTTGTTCATGCAGATGCGAACCTCGCGCAGATAGCGGCGGTCGCAGGTCACCGCGATGCCGTCCGCCGGCAGGCTCTGGTTGACCTTCAGGAAGGCGCGTTCCGCATCATCCGGGTCGAGCGTGCGATAGCCATCGAGCCGGTTGAACTCGGCCGGTATCTTTACCCGCTCGCGCGCAGCCCTCAAAACCTTGAAATAATCGTCCTGGGACAGGCCCGCACAAGAACCGTGCTTGCGCCATTCGTGGCGAATGAGACCCGACGCCGGCATGATGTCGTAGAGGGTGCGCAGCGTGTCGTTGGGCACATCGCGCTGGTTCGTGCGGCAATCCTGCGGATAGCCGCGCTCATATTGCGGCCAAAGGCCATGGACGACGAAGGCGTAGGGTCTGCCCATCGCGCATTGCTGGCGATTGGCATCGCCGCCCTCCGCCTCACAATAGCTCGGCGACCATGACAGCGACAGCACGTAGAAATCGAAACCCTTGCCCAGCGCGACTGCTGGTTGGGAAGAAGTTGTAGGTGTCGCCGTTGAGGCCGGGGCGTTCGCCGCCTGCTGGCTGTCGCCGGAGGGCTTGCAACCGGCAATGGCTACAAGCGCGGCAAGGCAAAGCACCGCCGCACCAAAATGCCGGCGACGCTCCCTAGCCAAAGGCATCTGCTTGCCCGGATTTAACGCAGCACGCGGCAGCGGCCGTTATAAACCATCCAGCGGTCGAAGCCCGGCAAGCAGAACTCGACATTGTCGCCGATCCCGGCAAAGCCCATCCGGCCCTCGATCAGGTAAAAGACTTCATGCTGGCGCCCATCGGAAAGGCTGGCGGTCGCGCCGCAATAAAGCCGCGCGATCGGATGGCGCTCGTCAACCGGCTCGTAGCGCTTCGGATAAATGTTCTGGAAATCGGTGATCGCCACGTCCGGCAGGTTGGGCACGTGTTTCACCTGATAGCCGAAGCGATGAATGATCTTGTTGAGATAGCGCTGGTCCGAGCAGAGGCTGGTGCCCTCTTCCTGTCGCGCAACCACGTCGGCGGCTTGGGAAAGATTTGGCCCCGTCAGCAGCGAACCGGCGGCAACGGCTGCGGCCATCACGAAATGAGCAATACGGGACATAGCAAAAAACCTCATGAATCATCGCCGAACGCGACGCCTAAGCGCGGATAGTGCTCAATGGGCGCGAAACGGTCAAGCGGGATGGATTTTCATAGCGTGTGGGACAGCCTTCATCACCGCCGCCGCTGGGTGAGCGCCATGCCCGCGAGGATAAGCGCCACGCCAAGGGCGCTTGCCCAGATAGCCGGCGATGCGGCGCTCAACAGGTCGAGTGCAACGCCTGAAACCATCTGGCCGCCGATGACCAGAAGTGCGGTGTTGACCGCGCCGATGCGGGCGATGAGCCAGCTGCCGGCGGCAACGAAAACCACGCCGATCGGCCCACCGATATAGACATGCCACGGTACATCGCTTGCGCCGGCTGGAATCAACCCGCCGATAACGAGACCAAGAGCAGTCAGCGCGGCGAAACCGACGGCATGGTTCCAGAAAGAGGCTTTCAGCGGAGAGGTCGAGAGGCTGAGCCGCCCGTTGATCTGCCGACTGACGCCCACCAGCACGCCCGCGACGCTGGCCACCACGATCCATAGCGTCATGCGGCACCTTTGCCGAACAGGATTATGATCGCGCTTCCCGCCAGCACCAGCCCAAGGGCTGCGAAGTCGCGTGCACCGGGACGGCGCATCGGCAGGCCGAACAGGCCCCAGCGGTCAGCCGCGAGGCTGAAGATCATCTGGCCGACGAGGCCGAGTGCCAGCGTGCCGGAAAGCGCAAGCGGCGAATTGACCGCGATTGAAGAGAACATGACGGTTGCGGCACCCGACACACCGCCCAGATAGGCCCACAATGGCGTGCGGATTTTCGGCGCATTGCCGGCAGGCGCACGACGCCACAGAACAGCAAGAAAGATGAGTGCCGCGATAGTTCCCGTGCCATGCGCGGTCCAGGAAGCGAACAAGGCGTTGCCATAGCGCGCCAGTTCGCCATTGAAATGGATCATCAGGGTCAGGAGGCCGCCCGAGCCAAAGGCGGCGAGGAGATGAAGCGGGTTGGCGCGCGGAGGCGTCATATGTCGCCCCGGCGTTCGTCTTCCCCCGCCAGCCAATCGACCGACCACCCCGCGCCCTTCTCCTGCGCCAGCAGGGCATGCAGCGCCGGCAGCATCGCCTGCAATTCCGCCTCCAGCGTGTAGGGCGGGTTGACGACGATCATGCCGGTGCCGTCGAGCCGCGGCTCGCGCGACGGTCGCCTGAGCTCGAAGCGGATATCGAGGATCTTGGGGATGCCGCAACCGGCCAGCGCCTCGCGGAAATCCGCCACAGCCTGCCGGTCCTTGATCGGATACCACAGCGCATAAATGCCGCCCGGCCAACGCTTGTGTGCACGCTGCAGGCCGTCGACCAGCCGGTCGAATTCGCCTTCCTGCTCGAAGGGCGGATCGACCAGCACCAGCCCGCGCTTTTCCTTCGGCGGCAGATGCGCGCCGAGCGCCAGCCAGCCGTCGAGCTCGTTCACCCGCACCTGGAAATCGTCGGCGAACAGCGCCTTCAATAGCTGGAAATCCGCGGGGTGCAGTTCGATCGCCGACAGCCGGTCCTGCTTGCGCAGCAGCCGCCGCACGATCAGCGGCGAGCCGGGATAGGCGGAAAGCCCGCCATCGGGATCGGCAGAGCGCACCGCATCGAGATAAGGCGCCAGCAGCTTTGCCGCCTTAGGCTCCATCTTTGCATCGAGCAGCCGGCCGATACCGCAGTGCCATTCGCCGGTTTTCTGCGCTTCCTCCGACGAGAGGTCGTAGAGGCCGATGCCTGCATGGGTGTCGATCACCCGAAAAGCCTTGTCCTTCTGCTTCAGATATTCGACCAGCCGCGCCAGCACTGCGTGCTTGACGACATCGGCAAAGTTTCCGGCGTGGTAGGCGTGGCGGTAATTCACGTCAGCGGTTCTCGCCCCTGCCCCAGCGCGGCGCTGGCGGCTGCGCGTTCGGGTTGCCGGGGCGGCCGCCTCCACCGCGCCGCAAGGCAATGACCAGCCCGATGAAGCCGATTGCCAGCAGCGACAGGCCCAGCGGCTGGGCCCGCTCGTCCGTTGCGCCCGCATCGCTGCGCAGGACGAGATCGACCGTCTGGATATCGATGCCCTCGGCGTCGCCCTGCCCGATGGTGAATGTATAGGTTCCGGCCTCGACATCGGAGATCAGGCCGCCATCGTCGCGATAGATTTTCTGATTGGTCTGGGGGGAATTTTCCCGCACGGAGGGATCGACGAAATTCATCACGTCCGTCAGCACGGTGCGCCCGCCGGTGGCCGCGGTCAGGGTCAGCACCGCCTGCCTGCCCGCCGTTCTCGCACCGCCCACCGCCGTCATATCGACCAGCACGCGCACCGGCGCATCCGTCGCGGCTAGCGTCACGTCGACCGTCTTGAAGCCGGACGCGCGCTCATAGACGCGCCAGGCGCCGATCTCATGGCCGGAAAAATTCTTGACCGCCCAGGGATAGACGACGCCAAGAGCCGCACCGGCCAGCAGGACAAGCAGAAAAAAGAAGCGCATCGAAAACTCCGTTACGGGCATTCTCTGCCACGCGGCGGGGCCGGCTGTCCATGCGGATCGGCGGCAACCGGACGCCTTCGACGACTAGCCGGCGCTTCGCTCCGTGCCCGCGCCCTTCAGTCCAGCCAAAATCGCATCGACGGTCTCGTCCACGCTCTGCGCGGAGGTGTCGATCCACAGGCCGATATGCGGCGTCTGGTCGTGCAGCACCTGCCGCATCATCTCAGCGGTCCACGAGCCATGGACGGGATCGCCATAGATGTTCTTGGTGCGACCCTTGTCGCGGGCGGTCAGCGTCTCGGCTGAGGGATCAAGCACGATGACGGCCGGGCGATAGGCCTGCAGCCGCTCCACCGTCCAGCCGAGGAATTCGCCCAGAATCACATCCTGATAGACGACGGTGAAGCCGGCCTCGGCATATTTTGCGGCCACATCCCAGGCGAGATCGTAGCGCAGCCGCAGCTGGTTCACGGCTTCGGGCACCGGGTCGGGGCTCATTTCGACCCGGCCGCTGACGATCAGCCGGCGAAAAAGATCGCCGCGCAGATGCACGCTTTTCGGCAATCTCTCGGCCAGCGCCTGCGCAACCGTCGACTTGCCGGCGCCCATGCCGCCGGTGATGACGATGATCCCCGGAAAATCGTCCTTTGCTTCGGATGCCTGCACGCTCAAGCCTTGCGCTCCCAGCGCCGGTCGGGCGTCTGCTGCCAGTAGGTGACGGCGTGGCCGGCAGCCTTCATCGTCTTCCAGTGCTCCCGCGCGGTCTCGAGCTGGGCTGCGTCATGCCCGTCGAACATGAACACAGCGCGCTCGTAAGGCGCGATGTCAGGCGGCGATGCCCCGTCGACCAGAAAACGGATCTTTGCATCGTTGCGGTTGTCGAGGTCGGTCGTCAACAGAACCGGCTGGTCTTCCGGGAAAGCCTCGCGGTCGGTGGCGTGGGCGAGGAAGGCATCGTCGCGGAACGTCCACAGATGCGCGTCGAGCGCATCGCGCCTTTCCTCGGTGCCGGTCTGCACGACCGCCCGCCAGCCGCGCTGCACGCTCTTTTCAAGCAGGCCGGGCAGTGCGTCTTCCAGCGTCGATTCGGTCAGGTGATAAAAGAGAACTTCAGCCATGCGGGGAAACTACGCGATCGCAGCGCGGATGGGAATGTCGCAAGACGCCACAAAGCTTCAACCGCGCCGCGCCGCCTCAATCTTCGCCACGTCGATTTTCCCCATGGTCATCATCGCATCAAATGCGCGCTTTGCTTCGGCGCCGCCGGCCGCCATCGCGTCGGTCAGCACGCGCGGCGTGATCTGCCAGGAAATCCCCCATCTGTCCTTGCACCAGCCGCACGCGCTCTCCTCGCCGCCATTGCCGACGATGGCATTCCAGTAGCGGTCGGTCTCCTCCTGATCGTCGGTGGCTATCTGGAACGAGAAGGCTTCGTTGTGCTTGAACATAGGCCCTCCGTTGAGGCCGAGACAAGGAATGCCCGCAACCGTGAAATCGACAGTCAACACATCGCCCTGTTTGCCGGACGGGTGGTCACCGGGTGCGCGATGCACGGCATGCACCGCGCTGTCAGGAAAGGTCTCGGAATAGAAACGGGCGGCAGCCTCGGCGTCCTTGTCGTACCAGACGCAAATCGTGTTCTTTGCGATTGCCATTGCGTGTTCCTCTCGCTTTGAAGCCAGGACTTCGGCCTTGTTTCCCATCCGCCCTCTTCCGAAATAGGCAACCGGCAGCCTTTTTCCACCCCTAAAAGCGTCCGTCTCGCCGGGGCTATCGCGAAGGATCGCTACCTTGGCGTCGCTGTCCGCCTTTGGTGGTCAGCGCAATGGCGTCTACAGGGCCGACACGCGGTTGCGACCGGCCCGTTTCGACTGGTACAGGCCCGCATCGGCGCGTGTGAGTATATCGCTGGAAAAGCGATCCGGCAGACCGAATTCGCTAACACCGCCGCTGATCGTGGATTCGTAGTGCACGGTTTCGTTCAGGGCGATGGGAACATGTTTACGCAACTGCTCGGCGATTTCCATCGCATCGCTTCGATGGGTGCCGGGCATCACCACCACGAACTCGTCGCCGCCGAAACGGGCGATCACATCGCTTTTGCGCAGATGCTGGCGGCATAGGCGGGCTATTTCCACCAGCGCCGCGTCGCCTGCATGATGCCCCATCTCATCATTGAGGCGTTTGAAATTGTCGAGATCGAAGACCAGCACCGAAGTCTGAGCCCTTTCCCGTTCAAAGACCGCCAGCCGGTCATCCAGGGTCTCAAGCAGCTTGCGGCGATTGTATAGCCCCGTCAGGGCGTCCGTCTCGCTCAGTTGGCGCAGCTTTTGCTGAACCTCGTTCTTTTCGGTGATATTGCTCGCTATCCAGACGACTGCGTCCTCGCCTTCCACCTGAAAGCTCAGCGCCTGAACCCGGCCCTCGAACCAGATGGCATTACTAGGGCCGTCGCCGGCTCCCTTCACGTCACTGCCGCTGAGTTCGTATTCGACGATATGGAGTACGCCGCTTTCCAAAGCCTTTTCAATTTCAGCGGCGAACCAACGCGCCTTCTCCTCTTTCAGCACTTCAAACATGCTACGCCCGGCAAGCCCGCTGCCGTCATGATAGTGCCTGAGGTCTTTGCCTCCAAATATAGCCGCATAGCGGCCGCTGCGCGTGAGAATGAATGCGGGGTCTGGAAGGGACGAAAGGATTGAGGTCAACTGCTGCTGAGTAAACACAGGACTAACTTCTCGCTCTACCTGACGACACGGCCCCTGCGATAAAAACGTCCGCATGTGCACTCGCACACGGCGCGTATTTCATTTGCAAATCAGCCTTCCCGTCATTGTTGTAGCCACAGCAGCCTTTCATTTTTCTAAAGGCCCAATCTGGGTCCCGCGATCGGCTTAGCGCGACGAGATATTTACGAGCGCTCCCGCCCCTGCCTGTGAATAATACACTTCGGTCGATCCGGTTTTCCAATGTGCCGAGATCACCACTTCGTTCTTGTCGAGGCTGTCCGGCTTGCCAATACGTTGCGAAAGCGCGTCCAGAAGTCCGGCAGCATCGGATGCGGAATAGTAGCAGGCCTTGTGGCTGTTCGGGCCTTCCGCAACCCAGAACTGGAGGCTGTCGCCACGCTCAGGTTCTCCTCTGCGCCAGCCTACGACTTCCACCGAGCCGCCATTGTATCCCACGAAGCTCTGGCGCCAGTCGTCCAGTTGCGCTTCACTCGACCGCTGCCAGCCAAGTCGATCACCTTGCGAGACGGCCTCGGACACGGATCGAGACTCGCAGATACTGAAAAGCTGATCGAGCGTTATGGCAGATGGATTTGCCTGCGCATGGCCGCATGGGATGCAAGCGACGAAGGCAAGCCACAAAATCGTTCTGCGCATTTGCGAATTCCAACAAGAACTTGCTACCGCGCCTAGCCCCAGCGCGGCAGCCGCGATCACGTCCTACCCCTCGTAGGCGTCGCGCACGAGCTGGTCGAGCAGGCGCACGCCGTAGCCTGAGCCCCAGGACTGGTTGATCTCGTTGGAGGGCGAGCCCATCGCCGTACCGGCGATGTCGAGATGCGCCCAGGGCGTGTCCTTGACGAAGCGCTGCAGGAACTGCGCGGCGGTGATCGAGCCGCCGAAGCGGCCGCCGATATTCTTCATGTCGGCGTTCTTGGAATCGATCAGCTTGTCGTATTCGGCACCCAGCGGCAGGCGCCACAGCTTTTCCTGCGTCGTCAGGCCGGCAGCGGCCAGTCGCTCGGCAAGCTCGTCATTGTTCGAGAACAGACCGGCATGAGCCTGCCCGAGCGCCACCATGACGGCGCCGGTCAAGGTCGCCAGATTGACCATGAATTTGGGCTCGAAACGCTCGTTGCAGTACCACAGCGCATCGGCCAGCACGAGCCGGCCTTCCGCGTCGGTGTTCAGCACCTCGATGGTCTGGCCCGACATCGAGGTCACGATGTCGCCGGGGCGCTGCGCGTTGCCGTCGACCATGTTTTCAACGCAGCCGATGATGCCGACGACATTCACCTTGGCCTTGCGTGCTGCGAGCGTGTGCATCAGGCCGGTGACGGCTGCTGCCCCGCCCATGTCGCCCTTCATGTCTTCCATGCCGGCGGCAGGCTTGATCGAGACGCCGCCCGAATCGAACACCACGCCCTTGCCGACGAAGGCGACCGGCTTGTCCTTGGCCTTGCCGCCGTTCCACTGCATCACGACCAGGCGCGGAGGGCGCACGGAACCTTGCGCCACGCCCAGCAACGCGCCCATGCCGAGCTTCTTCATTTCCTTCTCGGTCAGCACCTCGACCTTGACGCCGAGTTTTTCGAGCTCCTTGGCGTGGGCGGCGAATTCGACCGGACCAAGCACATTGGCCGGCTCATTGACGAGATCGCGCGCCAGTATCACGCCGTCGACGACGGCCTGCGCGTCGGCGAAAGCCTTCTTCGCGGCTGCCGGATCGGCGCAATGGATGGTGATCTTGGCTGGCTTGGCGGCGGGCTTGCCTTCGCCATCATCCTTCTTCGTCTTGTATTTATCGAAGCCATAGGACCTCAGCAGAATGCCGGCAGCGATCTTGGCCACTTCCGCACCGCCGACAGCCGTCTCGGGCAGATCTGCAACCACCGCGACCTCGGACGCCTTGCGCAGCTGCGCTGCGATGATGCCGCCGAGCCGGAACCATGAATAATCATTGAGGTCGGCCGCCTTGCCGGTGCCGACCGCGACCACGCGGTCGAGCGGGGAGCCCTCAGGTGCCAGGACTTCGACAGTTGCGCCGAACTTTCCGGAGAAATCGGCCACCGGAAACGCCCGATCGAACGCCTTGCCCGGGTCCCAGGCCCTGGCCGCATCGCTCATCGTCCCGCCGTCGGCGGCAAGTACGATCGCACTGCCCTTCTTCGGGGCGGCGAATTTGGCAAAGCTGATGGTGGGCATGGAAGTCATGAAGAGGCCTGCTTTCGTAAGGAGTGCTGATAGGCGATGTTTCCGGGATACCAACGCCGACATTTCGCGGTTTTGACCCATTTAGCAAGGCGCAACCGATCCTGTTCAACTTTTTGCGACATCCCCAGCACAAGGCAGGATGGCGTCGATCAATGCCTTTTTGCCTGCTAAAGAACGCCACCGATTCGCCGTTAACATCCGATTAACCAGCTTTCTTGGCTGTTTCTTAGCCACTCCCAGACGAGACTCCACCATGCCGGAAAAGCGAGACAGGACGGGAACCAGATCGAACCGGTTGTGCAGCCACGATGCCGCGGATAGCTTGTATTCGGGCGTCGGCGTCGGCACATGCCGCTATGAGAAGACCACAACAATGGAATTTGGCGGCGAATGAAGGTCGTTGAACGATACATAATGCGACGTACGTTCGAGATGTTCATGGCAGCCCTGCTGTGGACATTGGCGATCGTATGGACGACGCAGGTTCTCGCCCGCATCGACCTCGTCACCGACAGCGGCCAGTCGGCCCTCACCTTCTTCGAGATCGCAACGCTGATCCTGCCGTCGATCATCCCGATCGTCGTGCCTTTCGCGCTCATCATCGCGGTGGCGCAGACCCTGAGCACGATGAACAGCGATTCCGAACTGGTGGTTATCAGTGCCGCGGGAAGCTCACGCTCTACGATAACGCGCCCGATCATCATCATCGCCGCTCTTGCCAGCCTCTTCTCCTTCGCCGTCGACAACGGCGTCGACCCCTATGCCCGTGAGCGCGGCCGCGAACTCGTGGCTGCCGCGCGTGCTGACCTGTTGTCGCTGGTCATCCAGGAAGGCACGTTCCGCAAGGTCGATGACGGTCTGTTCGTGCAGGTAGGCGAGCGTCTTCCCGACGGGCGGCTCGGCGGCATCTTCGTTGCCGATTCGCGCCAGAAGGATGTCGATCTCGTCTACTACGCCAAGAAGGGCGCGGTCGTTCAGCAGGACGGCAAGAGCATGCTCATCATGAACGACGGCGTGGTTCACAGGAAGACGCCCGCCGGCGACGTCTCGGTTATTCGCTTTACCTCTTATGCTTTTGATCTTTCAGCATTTTCAGCGGCAGCCAGTGAAGTGACGATGTACCCAAAGGATCGCACGCTGCCCTATCTTTTCAAGCCTAATCCCAACGACAAGGTGTACCAGAACAGCCCGCAGCAGTTCCGCGCCGAGATCCATCGCCGCTTCACCGAATCCTTCTACGCGCTCGTCTTCGCACTGATCGCGCTGGCGGTTGCAGGCGACGCGCGCTCGCACCGCGAAAGCCGCATCCATCCGCTGATGACGGCGGTGACGATTGCGCTTTTCGTTCGCTGGCTCGGCTTTTTCGTGACCCAGCAGGCGCAGTCCAATCCGCTGTTCAGTCCGCTTGTCTACGCTGTGCCGCTCGTAACGTCCCTCGTGGCAATCGGCTTTATCAGAAGCAACAGAACAATGGAGCTTCCGATCACCTGGGCCGAGCGTCTTTCAGACTTTGCATCGCAATCCGGCGACCGCATGTCGGTCTTCTGGCTCCGCCTCAAAGGTCGTTTGGCCGGAGGGTCCGCATAATGGGCTGGACGCTGGGACGCTACTTCTTCAGCCGCTATGCCGTGATAACCATGTGGTTCTTCCTCGGCATTTATGCGCTGGTCTTCCTCATCGACTTCACGGAATTTTCCAGCCGCGTTTCCGGCCTGCCCAATTTCACCTTCTTAACCGCCCTTTCGGTTTCGGCACTCCGCGTGCCGATGATCATGATGCAGACGGTGCCTTTCGTGGCGCTCTTTGCCGCCATGGCGACGCTGATTTCGCTCAACCGCAAGTATGAGCTGGTGATAGCGCGGGCAGCGGGCATTTCGGCCTGGCAGTTCCTGCTGCCGGCATGCATCGGCGCGCTGCTGTTCGGCGTCCTCACCGTCGGCGTCCTCAACCCTTTCGCGGCTTACGGCCTGTCGCGATCCGAATTCATCGAGACCAATCTGCGCTCTGGTGCCTCCAACGAGGTTTCGGCCTTCGCCGCCCCATGGATTCACCAGAAGACCGGCGACAGCGACACGATCATCGGCGCGCGGGCCATCCTCAACAAAGGCCTGGAACTCTCGGACGCGGTTTTCTTCGAACTCGACAAGAACGGCGAAATCATCGAGCGCAAGGACGCGCAGCGCGCCTTCCTGCGCGACGGCTACTGGGAATTGCAGAACGTCAAGCGCTTCCGCGAAGGCGTTCGCCTGGAAACGCTGGAAACCGACCGGGTGCCGACGAATCTCAAGCCGGAATTCGTTCAGGAGCGGCTGGCGCGGCCCGAAACGATCCCGTTTTATGAGCTTCCCGGAAAGATCAAGGTGGCCCATTCCTTTGGACTCAGCGCCAACGCTTTTGCCATGCAATTCCATTCGCTTATGGCCATGCCGCTACTTCTTGTCGCGATGACTCTCATCGCGGCGACAGTCTCGATGCGTTTTGCAAGGATGGGGCAATCTTCGACGATGATTCTGGGTGGCGTCGTCGCCGGGTTTCTGCTTTATGTCGTATCGGTTCTGGTCAAAGCGTTTGGGAACGCAGGATTCGTTCCGCCTTTTGTTGCAGCGTGGCTTCCAGTGATAGTAGCAATGTTTTTTGGGGTGACCTTCCTGCTGTACAGGGAGGACGGTTAGGTGGGGGTCGCGGTGATTTCAGCGCGCAAATCGGTGACGTTGACGCGCCTTTGTGGTGCGACGGCGCTTGCCTGTCTGTTCGCCTATGCCCTGCCCGCCGCGCCCGCCTTCGCGCAGGACGTCCAGAGCCTCAAGCCGAACATTCCAGCCGGCTCGCAGATGCTGATGGAAGCCGACACGCTGGTCTACGACAACGACGCCAATACGGTGACCGCCGTCGGCGGCGTGCAGATCGATTACGGCGGCAACCGGCTCGTCGCGCAGCGCGTCGCCTATGATCGCAAGAGCTCGCGCCTGGTTGCCAGCGGCAATGTCGAGGTCGTCAATAGCGACGGCACCAAGATGTATTCCGAAGAGATCGACGTCACCGACGATTTCGCCGATGGTTTCATCAATGCCCTGCGCGTCGAAACCGTCGACAAGACCTATTTCGCCGCCGAGAGCGGGGAACGAAAATCAGGCACGCTGACGACCTTCAACAATGGCGTCTACACCGCTTGCGCTCCTTGCGAGGAAAAGCCCGACAAAGCCCCGATCTGGCGCATCAAGGCACAGAAGATCATCTGGAACGGCAAGACCAAGGTCGTCCGCTTCGAGAAGTCGAAATTCGAGTTCTTCGGCTTTCCCATTGCCTATCTGCCAGCCTTCGAGATTGCCGACCCGACGGTGAAGCGCAAGAGCGGCTTCCTGATTCCGAGCGTAAGCCAGAATTCCGAGCGCGGCTTCGGCCTTTCCATCCCCTATTATTTCGCCCTGTCGCCGACCTACGATCTCACGGTCACCGGAACCGGCTATACCAAGCAGGGTTTTCTCGGCCAGGCCGAATGGAACCAGCGTTTCAACAACGGCCAATACAGCCTGAAGATCGCCGGCATCCATCAAAACGACCCGGACGCGTTTATCGACAACAAACGGTTTACGGTCGACTCTGGTCCCGGCGAATACGATGGATCTGGAAATGTCATCAACCGTGATCCGAACAAATTCCGTGGCATGGTCGGAACCACCGGCAAGTTTGACATCAATCCGCGCTGGAGCTTCGGCTGGGACGTTCTTCTCCAGTCGGACAAGAATTTTGCCCGCACCTATTCGATCGACGGCTACAACGAATACATCCGCCGTTCCGAGATTTATCTCACGGGTTTGCATGACCGGAACTATTTCGACCTTCGAGCGATGAAGTTCGACGTTCAGGAAGATAGCTTGACCAGCACACGCGACGACAAGGAAGCATGGGCGCTTCCGTCGCTGGATTATTCCTATACGCCCGACGAGCCGGTTTTCGGCGGCGAGCTGAATTTCGACGTCAATGCGCGCGTGATCAACCGGTCGGAGCTCGATGCCCGGCTGGCTACTCCTTTCGTCCGCGGCATCGAAGGCAATTCGGGCCGGCTGACGGCGGAAGCAGAATGGAAACGCTCCTTCATCACCGAAGGCGGGCTTGTCGTTACGCCACTGCTTGCCTTCCAGACCGACGGTACTTTTGTCGATCAGACCACGGCCTCGGTAAGGGCGATTGAAGGCATGGCCAGGCGGCTGCCGACGCCGGTCGAGGCTGATGTTCAGTCTGCCTATTACCGTGCGATGGCGACGGCCGGACTTGAATTGCGCTGGCCTGTTCTTTTTTCGTTCAGCAGCGCTTCCCATGTGCTGGAGCCGATGGCGCAAGTGTTCGCCCGCCCCGACGCGGCCTATTCCGACACGCTTGGCATACCGAACGAGGATGCACAGAGCTTCGTCTTCGATGCGACCACGCTGTTCGAGCGCGACAAGTTCTCGGGTTACGACCGCATCGAGGGCGGAACACGCGCCAATGTCGGCATGCGCTATTCCGGCAGCTTCAACAGTGGCTGGACGACAAACGCCTTGTTCGGCCAGTCGTACCAGCTTGCCGGGGGCAATCCCTTCACCTCCCCCGACCTGGTTAATGTCGGCGCCTATTCCGGCCTGGAAACCGACGAGTCCGATTTCGTCGGCCTCGTCGGCTTTGCAACACCCACCGGTATTGCCGCTTCCGCCAGCGCGCGGCTGGACGAACAGAGCTTCGAAGTCCGGCGCGCCGAATTCAAGGCCGGCTATACGTCCCGGCCGTTTTCACTCTCTGCCAAATATGCCTACATCCAGGCCCAGCCGCTCTACGGTTTCTCCACCGACCGTGAGGAAGTCACTCTCGGCAGCTCAGTCCGGTTCCATGAGAACTGGCGTGCATTCGGATCGGGAACCTATGATTTCGAGTCCGGCGTAGTCACCCGCAACGCAGTCGGCTTCGCCTATGACGACGAGTGTTTCTCATACACGCTGACGATGAGCGAAAAGAGGGACCCGCGTAAAGTCACCGATCCGGTCAATGCCAGCGAGGACGAACGAACGTTCGGCTTCAATATATCTTTCCGCACGCTCGGCGATTTCGGAACGAAGAGCAGTCAGTTCGGGAATTAATGGCAATACTATGTGGCGGTCATCGTTTCGCCGCATAGGATGGGCATCCAAAATCATGTCTAATCAGCAAGAAAATCTAGCACGGGGATCGAACGGTATGACTTCGATCAGGAAGTATCTTCTTTCCACCGGTTTGGCGTTGTTTGTCGCGCTGGGCTCCGTGCCTTTGACGGCGGCAATTCAGCCGGCGCAAGCCAGCGAGATCAAATACGTCGTCAACAACGTGCCGATCACCACCTATGATATTCAGCGGCGCGCGGCATTCATGAAGCTGCAGCACCGCAAGGGCAATCTCAACCAGCTCGCCGCCGACGAGATGATCGACCAGACGCTGCGCACGGCGGAAATGAAGCGCCTTGGCATCAAGGTGACGGACCAGCAGATCGAAGACGCCTACAACCGCTTTGCCAGCTCCAACAAGATGAAGCCGGCGCAGCTCACCGGCGTTCTCCAGCAGGCCGGTGTGACGGCGGAGCATTTCAAGCAGTTCATCGGCACCCAGATGGGCTGGAACCAGGCGCTTTCAGCGCGCTTTCGCTCGCAGGGCGGCAGCATGAGCGAGCAGGACGTCGTCCAGCGCATGCTCCAGCAGGGCGGCAACAAGCCGTCGGCCACCGAGTATATGCTTCAGCAGGTCATCTTCGTCGTTCCGGCGAAAGAGCGCGGCAATATCGGCAAGCGCAAGCGCGAGGCCGAGGCCATGCGCGCCCGCTTCAGCGGCTGCGACAGCACCCGCCAGTTCGCCAAGGGCCTGCTCGACGTGACCGTGCGCGACCTCGGCCGTGTGCTCGCGCCTGAACTGCCGGGCGAATGGGCCGAGCAGATCAAGAAAACCAAGACCGGCGGCGCCACCGGCGTGCGTGAAACGGAACGCGGCGTCGAATTCATCGGCGTTTGCAGCTCGCGCGAAGTCTCGGACGACCGCGTTGCCAAGATGGTGTTCCAGTCCGAAGGCTCGAAGGACGACCAGGCCGGCGAACTCGACAAGAAGTACATCGCCGAATTGCGGAAGAATGCCCGCATCGTCGAGCGCTGATCCATTGTGCAGCCACGCAATGACGCCCCATTGCTGGCGCTCACGGCAGGCGATCCTTCGGGCATAGGCCCTGAGATCGCCATCGCTGCGTGGCAGGCGCGCAACGGGCACAGCGTTTCTCCCTTCTACCTCCTGACCGATCCCGCTTTGCTGGCTGCCCGCGCGCGGCATCTCGGCATCGAAGTTCCGATCGAGGAAACGACGCCGCCAAACGCGGCAGCCGTCTTTTCGCGCGCCCTGCCCGTCGTGCCGCTCGAAGCGCGCTTCACTGATGCTCCCGGCCTAGCTGACGCCGCTAATGCAGCCGGCATCGTCGAAGCCATCGACCGCGCGGTCGCCGATGTCCATTCCGGAGTAGCCGCAGCCGTCGTCACCTGCCCCATTGCCAAGAAGCCGCTTTACGATGCCGGCTTCCGCTTTCCCGGCCACACCGAGTACCTCGCCCACCTCGCCGGACTGAAGGAAGGCCGCGAGATCACGCCCGTCATGATGCTTGCCGGGCCGGATCTACGCGCTGTGCCGGTGACGATCCACATTGCGCTGGCCGATGTGCCGGGCGCAGTCACCCAGGCGGCCATCGAAAAGATTTCCCGCATCACGGCGCATGACCTTGCCGCGCGTTTCGGCATTGCGAAGCCACGGCTGGCTATCTCCGGCCTCAATCCGCATGCCGGCGAAGGCGGCGCCATGGGCGGCGAGGACGAGGCGATCATCCGTCCGGCGGTCGAGGCCCTGCGCCGCGCCGGCATCGACGCTTTCGGGCCGCTTCCGGCCGACACGATGTTCCACCCGCGCGCGCGCGCCAGCTATGACGCGGCGATCTGCATGTATCACGATCAGGCGTTGATCCCCGCCAAGGCGCTGGCATTCGACGAGACGGTCAATGTCACGCTCGGCCTGCCCTTCATCCGCACTTCGCCCGACCACGGCACGGCCTTCGACATCGCCGGCAAGGGCATAGCCCGCCCCGACAGCCTGATCGCCGCGCTGAAGCTCGCCCGGCTGCTGGCCGACAATGAAAGCCGCCCAAAATGACGCTCGACGGACTGCCGCCGCTGCGCGATGTCATCGAGCGGCATGAGCTTCAGGCCAAGAAATCGCTCGGCCAGAATTTTCTGCTCGACCTCAATCTCACCGGCAAGATCGCCCGTACCGCCGGCGATCTCAGCACCACGACCGTCATCGAAGTCGGCCCCGGCCCCGGCGGCCTGACCCGCGCGCTACTGATGAACGGCGCAAAGCGCGTCATAGCGATCGAGCGCGACGAGCGCTGCCTTGCGGCGTTGGCCGAAGTCTCGGCGCATTATCCCGGCCGGCTGGAAGTCGTTTCGGGCGATGCGTTGAAGACCGATTTTGCGGCACTCGCCGGCGGCGAGCCGGTCAAGATCGTCGCCAATTTGCCCTACAATATCGGCACCGAACTGCTGATCCGCTGGCTGACCGTGCCGCAATGGCCGCCCTTCTATTCCTCGATGACGCTGATGTTCCAGCGCGAGGTGGCGCAGCGCATCGTGGCCGCACCCGACAGCGACGCCTATGGCCGCCTCAGCATTCTGGCCGGCTGGCGCACGCAGGCCAGGATCGCCTTCGACGTGCCGCCGCAGGCGTTCACGCCGCCGCCGAAGGTCACCTCGTCGGTCGTGCATCTCATCCCGCGCGAAAACCCGCTGCCGGCCGACGTGCGCGTGCTGGGCCGCGTCACCGAAGCCGCCTTCGGCCAGCGCCGCAAGATGCTGCGCCAGAGCCTGAAAGGCATCGAAGGCGCACGCCTGCTGGAAGCGACCGGCATCGACGGCACCCGCCGCGCCGAGACGCTCGATATCGCCGAGTTCGTGGCACTGGCGAATGCCGTGTCGCGCAAGGGTTGAGGATGCAGGCCCTCGGCGTGGTCCCTCGCCTTTTCCCGCTGATCGAGACCGGGCAGAAGACCAGTACGATCCGCTGGCGAGAAACCCGGATCGAACCGGGCTATATGCGCTATGTCTGTGACGGGGAAGCCACGAAGACGGCGATCGTCTGGGTCGTCCGCTGCACCGACCTGCCGCTGTCGCAGGCGGCCGCCTTTGTCGGGCGCGAGGCAGATTGGCCGAAGGATGTCATGCTGGAAGGCATGCGCGAGCACTATCCGGAAATCGAATGGACGGATGTCGTCCAGATCGTCGAGCACCTGACGCCCGCCGAGACCGCCGGGCGTCCGGATTTTCCCGCATGACTTCGACTGGTAAAACTACAATTTCTCGTCCAGCAGTCCCGAGATGAAATCGAACAGGCCGGGCCGGCGGTCGCGGCGCAGGCGCTCGGCTGCAACGATCGCCCTTACCTCGGCGTAAGCCTGGTTCAGGTCGTGATTGACGACGACGAAATCGTATTCCTTCCAATGCTCGATCTCTTCGCGTGCATTCTGCAAGCGCTTTTCGATGGCCGCATCGGCGTCTTCGGCGCGGCGCTTCAGCCGTGCCTTCAGTTCCGTCATCGACGGCGGCAGGATGAAGATCGAGACGATATCGACCCGCATCTTGTCCTTGAGCTGAAGCGCGCCCTGCCAGTCGATGTCAAACAGCATGTCGCGGCCTTCCGCCATCGCCGCCTCGACCGGCTCGCGCGGCGTCGCGTAGTAATTGCCATGCACCTCGGCCCATTCGAGCAGCGCATCGGAATCGCGCAGGCGCTCGAATTCACGCTGCGTCACGAAATGGTAATGCACGCCGTCGATTTCGCTGCCACGGCGCGGGCGTGTCGTGACGCTGACCGACAGGCTAAGTGCCGGGTCTTTCTCCAGCAGATTGCGGGCTATGGTCGACTTGCCGGCCCCCGAGGGGGACGACAGCACCAGCATGAGGCCACGGCGGCGAATATTGGTCTCAGCGGCCATAGGCCATTACTCCAGATTTTGAACCTGCTCGCGAAACTGGTCGACGACGGCCTTGAGCTCCAGCCCGACGGCTGTAACAGCGGCGGCGTTCGCTTTCGAGCATAAGGTATTCGATTCGCGGTTAAATTCCTGTGCCAGGAAGTCGAGCTTGCGGCCCACGGAGCCCCCGCCCGACAGCAGCGCCCTGCCCGAAGCAACATGGGTCTTGAGCCGGTCGATCTCCTCGCGGATATCGGCCTTGGTCGCCAGAAACGCCGCTTCCTGATGCAGACGGCCTTCGTCGAGGTTGCTCGCCGCATCCATCAGAAGCGCGACCTGTTCGGCGATCCGGGCGCGGATGACGGCAGGCTCGCGCGACGGATCGGCCTCGGCCTTGAGCGTCAGCGCCTCTATCGTATCGATATGGCCGCGCAGAAGGTCGCCTAGCGCCTGCCCTTCCGTCTGGCGCGCCTGCTCGAGCCCGGTGAGCGCCTTATCAAGCGCACCAAGGATCGCCGCATCGAGACTGGCGCGCGTCTCCTCCGTCTCGGTCGTTTCAGGAATATCGAGCACGCCGCGCAGGGCCAGCAGGCCATCGGCACTTGGCGGTGCCGCGCCGAACTGCTCCTGCAGGCGCTTGGCCAGCCCTGCCAGGTCCTTCAGAAAAGCTTCGTTGACGACGGGCTGGACCATCGTACCGGCAGCGCGGGTGACAGTCAGCGTCACCTGCATATTGCCGCGCGAAAAGCGCTTCTGCACCGCCTGGCGCGCCTGCTGCTCCAGCCTCTCGAACCCCTGAGGCAGCCGGAACCGGGCCTCGACGCTCTTGCCGTTCACCGATTTCAGTTCCCAGGCGATCGCCGTGCCGTCATGCTCGGCCGAAGCGCGTGAAAAGCCCGTCATGCTCTGCAATGTCATCCCTCGCCCCTTCCGTGCCCAACGGCAAATCGCGGAAATCCGCTTCTGCAAATGCAGCGGCCGGCAAGCGGCCCGATACAGACTGACTACCGTGTAGAAACAGCTGGTGCCTATTGCGCCGCAGGTGCCGGCGCGCCCTCTGTCGTTCCTTGCGTTTCCCCGGCTTTGGCGGCTTCTTCGGCCTGCTTCTTCTGTACGGCGCGCCACCGCGCCACATTGTCGTTGTGCTCGTCCAGCGACTTGGCAAAGACATGCCCGCCGGTACCGTCGGCAACGAAGTAGAGGTCTTCGGTCTTGGACGGATTGGCGACAGCCTCCAGCGAAGCCTTGCCCGGATTGGCGATCGGCGTCGGCGGCAGGCCGTTGATGACGTAGGTGTTGTAGGGCGTCGGCTTCTGGATGTCGGACTGGTAGATCGGCCGATCGGAAGGCCGGCCCTTACCGCCGAACAGACCGTACAGGATCGTCGGGTCGGACTGGAGCCGCATTTTCTTTTCCAGCCGGTTGATGAAGACCGATGCAACGCGCGAACGCTCGTCGTTGCGGCCCGTCTCCTTCTCGACGATGGAGGCCAGCGTGACGAACTCGTTGACGTCGGCCAGCGGCAGGTCAGGCGAGCGGCGCTGCCAGATATCTTCCACGAGCTGCTTCTGGTGGGCGAGCATCTTGTCGATGATCTGCTGGCGCGTGGTGCCGCGCGTAAAGCGCTGCGTGTCGGTGGCCAGGCTGCCTTCCGGCGGCAGGGTCGCCGGCATGTCGCCGGTCAGTGCGTCCTGTTCGGCGATGCGCTGGAACGCCTGCTCGACGGTCAGGCCTTCGGGGATCGTCAGCGAATACATCACCGACTTGCCGCTCTTGAGCAGTTCCATCACCTCATGCATGGAAGCGCCCGCCTTGACCTCGTATTCGCCGGTCTTCAGCGCCATGTCGTTGCCATAGGCGCGCACGCCAAGGCGGAAGATGCGTGCGTCGCTGATCAGGCCGCGACGCTCGAGCTGGTCGGCTATGTCCTGGACACCAGTGCCGGGCTTGACCAGAAAGGTCTGCGCCGTGGTGGTCGGGCCGGGCCCTTCAAATTCGCGCTTGCCGAAAAATACAGCAGCACCCGCAGCCAGCACCGCCAGAATCACCAGCGAAAGCATGAAGTTGAGGAAAACAACGAACTGATTGCGCGAGGCGCGCGAGCGCGTGCGTTTCGGCGGCGGCGTGCCCTGTTCCGGGCGCAGTGCTTCGCTGGCGCTCTTCGGAACGATCGGTTTAGGCGGCTCGGGACGCCGGCCGAATTCGGCGTCGGAAGGATTGGTGTTCATGGCGCCTCAACACTTTGCAATCAGACGAATCCCCACCGAGATAAGGGTCGAAGGCAGACCCTAGGCACGAATATGTCAAAATTCACGGCGAAACGGCCCTATTGGCCGCCTTCAGCCGTTATAGCGCTGGAAAACCAGCGACGCATTCGTTCCGCCGAAACCAAAGGAATTGGATAGCGCAACATCGATCTGGCGCTTGCGCGCCTTGTTCGGCACGAGGTCGATTGCCGTTTCGCGCTCGGGATTGTCGAGATTGATCGTCGGCGGCGCGATGTTGTCGCGAATGGCAAGCACCGAGAAGATCGCCTCGGCAGCGCCGGCAGCACCCAGGAGATGGCCGATCGCCGACTTCGTCGACGACATCGAAATCTTCGATGCAGCATTGCCGACCAGCCGCTCGACCGCGCCAAGCTCGATCGTGTCGGCCATGGTCGATGTGCCGTGGGCGTTGATGTAGTCCACATCCGCCGGCTGCAGGTTCGCACGCTTGAGCGCGGCAGTCATGCAGCGGAACGCGCCATCGCCATCCTCGGCCGGGGCCGTGATGTGGTAGGCATCGCCGGTCAGGCCGTAGCCCGTCACCTCGGCATAAATCTTGGCGCCACGCGCCTTGGCGTGCTCAAGCTCCTCGAGCACGACGACACCGGCGCCTTCGCCCATGACGAAACCGTCGCGGTCTCGGTCATAGGGGCGCGAAGCCTGTTCGGGCGTGTCGTTGCGATCGGTGGAAAGCGCCTTGCAGGCGGCGAAACCGGCCAGCGAAAGGCGTGTCACGGGTGCTTCCGCACCGCCGGCAAGCATGACGTCGGCATCGCCGAAGATGATCAGCCGGGCTGCATCGCCGATTGCATGCGCGCCCGTCGAGCATGCGGTCACCACGGCATGATTCGGGCCCTTCAGCCCGTGCCGGATGGAGACCTGGCCGGAGACCAGGTTGATAATCTGTCCGGGAATGAAGAAGGGGCTGATGCGGCGCGGGCCGCGCTCCTTGAGAATGAGCGCATTTTCCGCGATGCCCTCGATGCCGCCGATGCCGGAACCGATCATCACGCCGGTGGCGTGCTGTTCCTCGGGGGTCTTGGGTTCCCAGCCGGAATCCTTGAGCGCTTCGTCGGCGGCCGCAATCCCGTAAAGGATGAAGTCGCCGATCTTGCGCAGTTCCTTCGGCTCCAGATAGGCCTCCGGGCTGAAGGTGGCGTCACTGCCGTCGCCACGCGGAATCACATGCGCGATCTTGCAGGCAAGATCCTCGACATCAAATTCCGTGACTTTCCTGGCGGCGCTCTTGCCGCTCAGGATTTGTTTCCATCCATGTTCCACGCCAACGCCAAAAGGCGAAAGCAGTCCCATGCCGGTGACGACGACACGCCTCATAGCGATACTCTCGGAAAGCTGACTGCTGGACTGAGCGTCAGGCCGAGGCCTTGTCGATGTACTTGACGGCGTCGCCGACGGTCAAAATCGTCTCGGCTGCGTCGTCAGGAATTTCAACGCCGAATTCTTCTTCGAAGGCCATGACGAGTTCGACCGTATCAAGGCTGTCCGCGCCGAGATCATCGATGAAGCTGGCGGCTTCCGTTACCTTGTCGGCCTCGACGCCGAGATGTTCGACAACGATCTTCTTGACGCGCTCTGCGGTGTCACTCATTTGGGCATCCTCGTCTCTTGTTGTTCGTCTTCGTTAACGGCACGACTGCCGCTAATCAAGTTGAAAGATGTTCCCCTTCGGGAACGTAGCTGCGCCGGCCGGAAGTTTGCCGAAATCGCTGCGTCGATGGCCGCATTACACGAAAAGAAGCCCGCGTCCAATGCGAAAACGGCTTTATAAGCCTCGGCGCAACGTGAACCTTGTTAAGAATTCGCCCTGCCGAGTCAGGTGGCGTGGCTTTCGAGAACCGGAGCGGAGCGTACATAAAGTATGTGAGCACCGGAAGCGCAGAAAACCGCGTCAGATGACCGGCAGGGTAGAATTATCAACAAGGTTCGTCAGATCATGGCCATGCCGCCGTTCACATGAATCGTCTGGCCGGTGATGTAGGCGGCTTCATTGGACGCCAGATAGACCACCGCCGAGGCGACTTCCGCGCCCGTTCCCATGCGCCGGGTCGGGATGGCGGCCATGATCGCCTCCTTCTGCTTATCGTTCAGCTTTTCGGTCATGGCTGATTCGATGAAGCCTGGAGCGACGCAGTTGACGGTGACGTTACGGGTGGCGATCTCCTGCGCCAGCGACTTCGAAAAACCGATCATGCCGGCCTTGGAGGCACAGTAATTGGCCTGGCCGGGATTGCCGGTGACGCCGACAACCGAGCTGATATTGATGATGCGGCCGTTGCGGCGGCGCATCATCGGATGGGTCAGTTCGCGCGTAAGGCGGAACACCGCGGTCAGGTTGACCTCGATGACGGCATCCCAATCGGCGTCCGACATGCGCACGAACAGGCCGTCCTTGGTGATGCCGGCATTGTTGACGAGGATATCGACGCCTTCGAGATCGGCTTCGGCCTTCTGGCCGAGCGCCTTGACCTCGTCGCGGTCCGACAGGTTCGCCGGAAACAGTTTTACGCGGTCGCCAAGCTCGGCAGCCAGAGCTTCCAGCTTTTCAACGCGCGTGCCGTGCAGACCGACGGTCGCGCCCTGCGCATGCAGCGCGCGGGCGACTGCCTCGCCAATGCCGCCGGTAGCCCCGGTGACGAGTGCCTTGCGGCCGGTCAGATCGAACATTTTTTGACTCCCCTTCGTGGTGGTAGAGCACTCCCTTGGTAAGGGAGAGGTCGAGTTTCTTGAACTAGGCCAGCGCCGCAATGGCGGCATCGACATCGGCCGGGTTGTTGACGGCTGCGGTAGCGATTTCCTTGTTGATACGCCGTGCGAGGCCGGAAAGCACCTTGCCTGCGCCAACTTCATAAAGCGTGGTCACGCCATTTGCGCCGAACCATTCCACCGTTTCGCGCCAGCGCACGCGGCCGGTCACCTGCTCGACGAGACGGGCGGCGATCTCGTCCGGGTCGCTCAGCGGCCGGACGACGACGTTGGCTACGACCGGAACCGAAGGCACGTTCTTCGTCACACCGGCCAGCGCTTCCCGCATGGCGTCGGCCGCCGGGCCCATCAGGGCCGAATGGAACGGGGCGGAGACAGAAAGCATCAGTGCGCGCTTGGCGCCCTTTTCGGTGCACAGCTTTGCCGCCAGTTCGACGGCGGCCTTGGCGCCCGAAATCACCAGCTGTCCGCCGCCATTGTCGTTGGCGATCTGGCAGACCGAATTCTGCGCGGCTTCCGCGCAGGCTGCTTCCACGTCGGCCTGCTCAAGCCCGATGATTGCCGCCATCGCGCCCTCGCCCACCGGCACCGCGGCCTGCATGGCGTTGCCACGAATGCGCAGCAGCCGGGCAGCATCGCCAATCGAGAAGGTGCCGGCAGCGGCAAGCGCCGAATATTCGCCAAGCGAGTGGCCGGCGACGTAGGCGACCTTGTTTTTCAGCGAGAAACCGCGCGCTTCCAGCGCCCGGATCGCGGCCATCGACACGGCCATCAGCGCCGGCTGCGCATTGGCGGTCAGCGTCAGCGTCTCTTCGGGGCCTTCCCACATGATCTGCGAAAGCTTCTGGCCGAGAGCGTCATCGACCTCGTCGAACACCGCGCGGGCCTCGGGAAAGGCGTCCGCCAGGTCCTTGCCCATGCCCACGGCCTGGCTGCCCTGGCCTGGAAAGGTGAATGCAACGGCCATGTCCCGCTCCCGGATTTGTTTGTCGGAAAGGCCCTGTGGCGCAGGAAAGCCGGCGGAGTCAAGGCCACAGATCATGAAGCGCGGCTGCTATCTACCTGCCGTTCCATGAAAATCCGCAACAGTAATTTACCGGCGGTCTTCCCATTTTGAACACAGACGCTAGATTTTGTGACGGTTCGATGACAGTGAGATGACGGTTTAGTTTCGCGTTCGAGGTTCGTGAGTTGTCCAATCGGCTTACTGTGGCACAAGGGAATACGGTATGTGAGAGTGCCCGCGGCCGTGCAAAACGCCGCGTGCAGGCGCTCCATCTTGCCCGAACCCTGGCGCTTACCGTCATAATATCGGCACTTCTGGTATTTTCCGTCGAACTGATCGTTCGCGGCTCGCTTGAGCAGACATTGCTGTTTTTCCAGCAGCCGTTCCGGCCGGGTTGGACAACCGTCGTGATCTTTGCGCTGGTGCTGGTGTTTCTCGACGCCCTGCTTGGGCGCGCGCATCACGCTTTGCTGCTGGTGGCGCCGCTGGCGCTGCTCCTGGCCTTCATAGGCCATCAGAAATCGCTCTATCTCGGCGATCCACTTTACCCGACCGACTTTCTCTATGCCCGCCAGATTGTCGAATTGACGCCGCTTCTGGTGCGGCAGCGCCCGATGTCGGCGGTTTTCATGGCAGTCGGGGCGATCGCGGCGATTGCCATGCTGGTCTATGCCTGGAAGTTCTGGCGCCGCCGCATACCGGCACTGTCATGGCGCGCGCGCATCACACGCCTCGGCCTGGCGCTGCCGGCCCTGGTGTTCTTCGGCTCTATCATGGACTACGCGACCTTCTCCTGGGCGCGTGACCGTCTCCAGATCATCCCGATTATGTGGGACCAGAAGGAGAATTATAACAGCAACGGCTTCGCCATCGCCTTCGCGCTCAACGTGCCGATGGCAAAGGTGCTGGCCCCGGCGGGCTATTCGGACAAGGCCATCGCCGCAATCACGCGGCCCGAGGCCGATGCCCCGGTGCTGCCCGCTGAAAAGCCCGACATTATCATCGTGATGAACGAATCCTTTTGGGATCCGACCCGCCTACCGGGCATCGAAATCACGCCAGACCCCATCGCCAATGTGCGCTCGCTCGAATCCGGCCATATCTTCTCGCCGGAGTTCGGCGGCATGACCGCCAATGTCGAGTTCGAGGCGCTGACGGGCTTTTCCAACGCCTTCCTGCCGTATGGTAGCATTCCCTACCAGCAATATGTGCGCAGCCCGATTCCCTCGCTCGCCACCTTCCTCAAGAGCGAAGGCTACGCCACCAAGGCAATCCATCCTTTCGGCGGCTGGTTCTGGAACCGCACGCCCGTCTATCAGGCGTTCGGTTTCGACACCTTCCTGTCGGCCGACAATCTGCCGCCGCTCACTTCACGCGGGCCGCTGGTGTCCGACAAGGCATTGACCGAGGAGATCATTCGCCAGGCCGATGCCACGCGCGATCCGTTCTTCATCTTCACCGTCACGCTGCAGAATCACGGACCCTATGAGCCGAACCGCTATTGGGACACCAGCCACACCGTCTCGGGCAATGTCAGCCAGACGGCGCGCGATTCGGTGTTGAGCTATGCCGAAGGTGCTTCCGACGGCGACAAGGGCCTGGCGCGGCTGATCGAATGGGCGAAGAACCGCGAGCGTCCGACCGTCATCGCCTTCTTCGGCGACCACCTGCCGCCGCTGGGGCCGGTCTATATCGAGACCGGGTTCATGAAAGACCAGGTCGCACCGCGCAAGGCGCCGCTGCCCGAGATGAGCCTGCAGCATGAGACGCCGCTGGTCATCTGGTCGAACCGCACCGGGCCGGCGGAAAACATCGGCTCGATAAGTCCGGCCTTCCTGCCGCTGCATGTGCTGAAAACGGCCGGCATCAGCCACCCCTACTACACCGGCTTCCTCGGCGGCGTGCGCGAGCATTTCCGCGTTGTCGACCGCAACATGCTGGTGACGCCGAACGACGAAGCCCTGCCGGACTGGTCGCGCGCCAAGGAGATCGATCCCGAGATCCGCGACTATCGCCTGCTGCAATACGACATGATGTTCGGCAAGCGCCACGCCGCGCCGGAGTTCTTCCCCGAAACGACGGGCAAGCCGGTGCCTGCGACCTGAGACTTACGGCGGCGGCGATTCCAGGAAAAGTGTGTGGCGGTTTTCCGTCCGGAATTGCGTGAAGAAAAACCGTCAGTTCGTAACGTAAAGGTCCGTAATCGCATAGGCGATGTTGTCGAAGGCCGCCTTGAGCTGGGTGGCATCCTTGGTCGGATAGTAGTTCGCCGGCGTAGAGGCACAGCCGCTGTAGAGCTTGCGATTTGCAGCCGTGTCGGCACCCAGAACGACGGTGAACACCTTGACGCCCTGGTTCTTCAGGCGCGTGCACATGGCATCCGTCCAGGTGTTGACGTTGGTCAAGGCAGTGGCCCTGGTCGAGCTGCTCGTGCCCATGCGGTAGGTGTCGAAATATCCGTAAGCGCCGTAGTCGGACTGATTGGCCAGTTCGCTCGATGCGCCGAAAACGTTGTTCTCGCCATCAGTGAACACGACCACGACCTTGGACGTCTGGTCCGAATTGAAAGCGTCACCCTGGTCGTAGGGCTCGCCCGGCGACAGGACGCGATAGCCCCACGCCAATCCCTCGGACACGTTCGTTCCCGAGCCATACCAGTATACCATCTTGCTGATGTCGGTCTTGAGGCTCTCCAGATCGGTGGTCAGCGGCGCGATCGGGGTCGGACAGGCATAGTTCGGTCCGGTTGTTGCCGGAGCTGCCGTGTTGATCACCGCAGTATTCCTGATGCTGACGTTGGAGTATTTAGCCACAGCCATTTGCTGCGTTTTTTGCAGAACCTTCGTCGCCGCTTTATTGCCGTCGCTGAGGTAGCTGTTGTTGAACGCAGTGGCGCTGTTGGGGGAAGCTTTTGCAGCGCCGGGTTCGTCAGGCGCGAAATAGGGCACGAACACAGTCTCGGGTTTTACGTTACCCGTTTGATCGGCCGCGGTATAGACGAGCTTGGCCGGCGGCGTGTCGTCCAGATTTAACGCGTCAGTGGTCAGGTTTGGAGTGCCATCCGCGTTGAACTTCGAAGTGCGGGCTTCCACGCAGCCTTTCCATTCCACCTTCAGCTTGTTGACGAAAAGATCCCAGTGACCATAGCGCCTACCGTCAGCGTAGGTGGCAAAATTGTTTCCGTTGGTGCTTTTGTCGTCCTTCGGAACAATTGTCCGCTTGTCGATCCACTCGTCCTTGAAGCCGACGCCGTTGATGTTCACCGCCGTCACGAACGGCACCAGCGCCACGCGGATTTCGCGTTCCGGCTTTTCCGTCTTGGCTTGCTTGAGAATGTTGACGAGTTGCGTCGCGCCGTCGCGCAGTGCCTTCATATTGGCGTCGCCCATGGAACCGGTGTTGTCGAGCACCATCGCCACTTCCAGCTTTGCTGTCGATTCATAGGCGCTGGCCTTGACTGAGAGATGCCCGCTCTTGCCGAAGACGAAGCTGAAATTAAGGGCGACCTCCGCCGTGGCCGTCGCAGTGGTCTTGATGTAGTTGACGCCCTGCTCCACCGTCAGATGAGCAGACGGGTTGACGAGGCTGCCCTGGCCGTTTGTGTTGGCCTTGAAATAACCGTCGAAAAGATCGTCGCGCGATGTCGACTTGTCGGCCAGCCGGGAAGCGGCGAGCACGGCCGAATCGAGCGCGTTCTGCAGGCTGGATTTGGCCGACATCAGGTTGGAGACGTCGAGCGCAAAGCCGACGCCGGTTAGCATGACGGGCAGCGACACGGCGAACATCATGGCGAAGTTGCCGCTGGTCGAGCGCCAGAACCGCGTGACGAGCATAAAAGTGTACCCCCGGATCGCCCAAGTTGGCCAATTACCGTGATTTCTGAGTGAACAGGGTGAAGAGATCGTTGATTTTCGGGGTACCCTTGCCCGCAATTTCGCGCGGTGGTTAAGGATGCATTGGCAGAGCGCGCGCAATTTTCTACGTTCGATGCCTTGAGCCCGAAAGCCGGCGCCGGACCGGCGATCAGGCCCCGCCCTTGCCTTCCGGTCAGAATGCTGTATAGACGCCCGCAATCTGCCGGTCCCAGCTGGGGGCTGAACGGAGGGCCGGAGGTTTTTCGCAAGGAAAGCCGCCGTGTGAAGCAAAAAGTGCTCCCGCCTCCCGTGTCTCCGCTCTCGACCGTCTCGTCATGCTCCTTTCTTCCCTGCTCTTGCAGGTCAAAGAGAAGTTGCAGAGGCTTTAGCCGCCGGGAACCGGACAGGGAAACGAAGAAAGGCAAAGAACAATGGCTCTATACGAACATGTGTTTCTTGCCCGGCAAGACCTCTCGCAGCAGCAGGTCGACGCGCTTGTGGAACACTACAAGGGTGTCATCTCCTCGCATGGCGGGTCCGTTGGCCGGGTCGAGAACTGGGGACTGAAGTCCCTCACCTACCGCGTCAAGAAGAACCGCAAGGCGTATTACACGCTTATGGATCTCACCTGCCCGCCGGCCGCTCTCAACGAGATGGAGCGCCAGATGGGTCTTTCCGAAGACGTCCTGCGCTTCCTGACCGTCAAGGTCGAGGCTCATGAAGAAGGCGTCTCCGCCATGATGCAGAAGCGCGAAGAGCGCTCCGAGCGTGGCGACCGCGGCTTCGGCGATCGTGGCGACCGCCCGAACCGCAGCTTCGGCGACCGTGACCGCGGCGATCGTGGTCCGCGCAGCTTCGGCGACCGCGATGGCGGTGGCGATCGTGGCCCGCGCAATTTTGGTGACCGTGACGGCGCTCCGCGCCGGCCGCGCGATGAGGCAGGAGCTGCAGAATAATGGTCGACATCAATCAGATCCCGACCCGGCGCCCGTTCCATCGCCGCCGCAAGACCTGCCCGTTCTCCGGCGCCAACGCTCCGAAGATCGATTACAAGGACGTGCGTCTGCTGCAGCGCTACATTTCCGAGCGCGGCAAGATCGTGCCGTCGCGCATCACCGCCGTCAGCCAGAAGAAGCAGCGCGAACTCGCCAAGGCGATCAAGCGCGCCCGTTTCCTCGGCCTGCTGCCCTACGTGGTGAAGTAATAGCTTTCCGTGGTGGGCGGTTTGCCGCCCATCACACTCTCCTCCGCGACGGGCGCGGATCAGGAGCTGCGTAAAATCCCGAGTTGGGATCGGTAACGATCTCTAACTGCCGCGACAGGCAGGACAGCGACACCGGCGGCAACGCCCTCTCTGCGTCCTGACCTGTTCCGATCATTTCCGGCGAAAGCCGAAACCGAACAAGGATCAGAACCATGCAAGTCATTCTTCTCGAACGTATTTCCCGCCTCGGCCAGATGGGCGACACCGTCAAGGTCAAGGACGGCTTTGCCCGTAACTTCCTGCTGCCGCAGGGCAAGGCGCTTCGCGCCAACGAAACCAACAAGAACAAGTTCGAAGGCCAGCGCGCCCAGCTCGAAGCCCGCAACCTCGAGCGCAAGTCCGAAGCCCAGGAAATCGCAGACCGCCTCGACGGTAAGACCTTCACCGTCGTGCGTTCGGCCGGCGAAACCGGCCAGCTCTACGGTTCGGTCTCGACCCGCGACATCTCCGACATCGTCACCGCCGAAGGCTTCTCGGTCAACCGCAACCAGGTCGAGCTCAACCAGCCGATCAAGACCATCGGCCTGACCAATGTGGCGATTGCGCTGCATCCGGAAGTCGAAGTCACCATCACGCTGAACATCGCCCGCACGGCCGACGAAGCCGAGCGCCAGGCAGCCGGCGAGAAGCTGGATTCGGCCGAAGCCATCTACGGCGACGACATCAACGAGAACGCCCGCCCCGACAACTTCTTCGACCCGAACGAAGAAGGCGAGGAAGCCTGATCACGCTTTAAAAAGCGGATTGTTCATTCGTGAACTGGACCAAAGCCCGGGTGAAAACCCGGGCTTTTTTGTACAAGCTGGAACATTTTCAGCCGTGGCTCTTTGACGCAGAATGATGTCGACCCCATATTGAAATCAGCATCGGGTGCCTTGGCATGAACATTCTGCTTCAACGTGTAATTGAACGTCTCGTTCGCACCGGTAACCTCACCGTCACCGGACCGAACGGCTCCACCCACACTTTCGGCGACGGCAGCGGCGAGCCCGTCCATGTCGTCATCAACACGCGCCATGCCGAGCGCGCCATCGCCTTCGACCCCATGCTGGCGCTGCCGGAAGCCTTCATGGAAGGCGAACTGGACGTCGTCGAAGGCGACATTCTCGGCGTGTTGCGCGTGGCTTTCCAGAATATGGGTCCGGGCGGCATCGAGGCATCGTGGACGAAGGCCGTCGAGGGCCTGCGCCATGCCTTCCGCCGCTTCTACCAGTTGAACAGCACCGGCCGTTCCCGGCGCAACGTCCAGCGCCATTACGATCTCTCGGGCGAGCTCTACAAGCTCTTCCTCGACGACGACATGCAGTATTCCTGCGCCTATTTCGAGCGGCCGGACATGACGCTGGAGGAAGCCCAACTCGCCAAGAAAAGGCATATCGCCGCCAAGCTGCGCATCAAGCCCGGCCAGAATGTGCTCGATATCGGCTCCGGCTGGGGCGGCCTCGGCCTTTATCTCGCCCGCACCTTCGATGCGGACGTTCTCGGCGTGACACTGTCGACCGAGCAGCATGCGGTCGCCACCGAGCGCGCGCATGAAGAAGGGCTGGAAAACCACGTCCATTTCGAGCTTCGCGACTATCGCCACCTGACCGAGCGTTTCGACCGCATCGTTTCGGTCGGCATGTTCGAGCATGTCGGCGTCAACCACTACCGCACCTTCTTCGACAAGGTCGCGACGCTGCTGAAGCCCGACGGCGTCATGGTGCTGCATTCGATCGGCCGCAGCGGTCCGCCCTCGGCCACCAATGCCTTCATCCGCAAGCACATCTTCCCCGGCGGCTACATCCCCGCGTTGTCGGAAGTGCTGCCGCATATCGAAAAGTCGGGCCTGATGGTCTCGGACGTCGAAGTCCTGCGCCTGCACTATGCCGACACGCTGAAGAACTGGCGCGAACGCTTCATGGCCAACCGCGAGCGGGCCAAGGAAATCTACGACGAGCGCTTCTGCCGCATGTGGGAGTTCTATCTCGCCGGCTCGGAAGCCGCCTTCCGCTGGCAGGACCTGATGGTGTTCCAGATCCAGCTCACCCGCCGCAACGACATCGTGCCGCTGACGCGCGACTATATCGGCAAGTGCGAGAAAGCGATCGCCATGCACGAGGCTGCACACCAGCCGGAAGCCGAGACCGTGAAGAAGCCGCAGAGATCGCGGCGGATTCCCGAAGCGGGCGAGTAATCGCGCTTTCCTTCCAGGGTTCGCGCCGCCCCTCATCCACCTGCCAGCACCGACCGGGGCGAGCCACGGGTCTCGCCCGTCCTTCGGACCCCCGTATAGTGACGGGGGAAGCTCCAACGTTGACGCCCCCTCTCCCCGTCCTTACGGGGAGAGGGTAAGGGTGAGGGGCAGTGCCAACCTCAGCCGGAAGCCCCTTATATGAGCATTCCAATCTTCATCGCCGCCGCAATCTGCGAAATCGCCGGCTGCTTTGCCTTCTGGGCTTGGTGGCGACTGGAGAAGTCACCACTCTGGCTGGCGCCGGGCGTGGTGTCTCTCATCCTCTTCGCCTGGCTGCTCACGCTCGTCGACACGCAAGCCGCCGGCCGTGCCTACGCCACCTATGGCGGCATTTACATCGCCGCCTCGCTGGCATGGCTCTGGCTGGCGGAAGGCGTTCGCCCGGATCGCTGGGACGTCGCGGGCGCTGCGGTGTGCATCGCCGGCGCCTCGATCATCCTGTTCGCGCCGCGCGGGGCATGAGTTACCTCGTCACTCCTTGATCGGCACCCAAATCTCCAGCCCGCCATTTCCGCTGCGCGGGTCGAATTCAGGGCCGTAGCGCTCGAAATTCGGGGCATCAGCGGACTTGTATTGCGATTCCGGCAGCCATTTGCTCCAGATCGTATGCATCGTGCCGCGGATCGCCGAAATGTGGTCGCGATGGGTGAACACCGCATATTTCTGCGGCGACAGCCGAACGCGCCTGAACTCCTTCGGCATGTCAGAAAAGTCCGTGACCTCGACGCCGCTGACATATTCGAAGCTGGTATCGTCGAAATTGCAGCACAGGCCAAACCAGGCATTCGGCACCGCGGCGGGAATGCTGCCTTCATATTCATTGAAGCGCTGCCACAGCGCCGGGATGAGATTGTTGGTCCTGTCGTAGTCGTAACGCTCGCCAAGCCCGGCGATCAGCATCGCCTTGCCCTCCACGAAGCGGGGTTCTTCCAGTTTGACGGTCGGTTGATCGGACATGATGATCGGCTCCACGAGTTCGATGTTTTCGAGATGGCGTTGCGCGCGCAGTGCCTCGGGCGTCAGCCCGAACTGGTCGCGGAACGCCCGGGTGAATGCCTCGTGGGAGCCATAGCCGGCATCGATCGCAACGCCGAGAATGTCGGGCGCACCATCCGCCAAAGCCCTCGCCGCCTCGCTCAGCCGCCGTCCGCGCACATAGCGGATGACCGACTGGCCGGTCGCGGCAACGAAGGCCCGCGACAGGTGAAAACGCGAGACGCCACCGACAAGGGCGATATCGTCGAGCGAAATCTCCTTGGCAAAGTGGCTTTCGACAAACCAGATCGCTTTCGATACCGGGTCCATGTCACTCCCTTCAGGCAATGGCCCGATATGCCCGTTTCCGAAACCGCCCGTTTGATCGTTTTTGCGGTGGAATGCGTTTTGCCGCTTCAGGGCTTCGCCGGCGTCACGATCTCATAGGTACACGCAAAGGAAGCTGCGGCGATCCTGTAGGTATCGCTGACGTCATCGGGCACCTGCACGATGGCATCGCCCGGCCTGGCGACCATCGCCTCGCCCCAGGGCGCGGTGAAGGTGAATTCGCCCATTTCCTGCGGCACGATGAAATAGCCCATGTCCGAGCCTTTGGGCGAGAAAGCGCGATAGCCTTTCGCGTCGGGTTTGGACTGCGTTTCGCCGTAGCGGGTGGGAAACTTGGCCGCCTTGACCAGTATTTCCTCATTGCCGGTTTCCGGGCAGCGGTTGCGCACGACCCAGTCCCCCGCCTCCGCCGGCTTGGATTTCGTCTCCACGCCCTCGCCCTTGATGACGGTGACGATCACCTCGCCGGGTACGGCGGCTCGGGCGTCTACGGGTTTGGTCTTGCGGGCGATGCCGGTCTTGCCCTCGCCCTTGACCGTCGCGAACAGCGCAACCTGATCCTTGGTCGGCGCTGTCTCGGCAATGACTGAGGAAAATCCGGCTACGCTGCCCAGCAACAGGGCGGCGATAAATGCGGTGCTAGCGGCTCTCATGGTGTCGGTTCCCTGACAAAAAATCGTCCCGCGCCATACCAGCATGAGCGCGTTGTCGAGCCAATGCCGTATCTAAATGACAATCGTGCAAAACAGCTGGGATATTCCTGTTTTGTTCCCGTCACACTGCGCTATGATGTCAGCCTGATTCGCGTCAATCGGATTCTCGCCAGGAGTGGGTTTTTTCCGACCCGCTGTGAATCGCGGGCACAAGCGGGATAAGTCGGGATTTGTTCACCGCCCGCTAACGGCATCTGATACGGCAGGGAGCAGGCAAGATCGGGGAAGTCATGGCAGAGGCAGCACAAAAGTTCGGCGTGGCCGAAACACCGCTTTATCGCGAAGCGCCCAACAATATTGAGGCCGAGCAGGCGCTGCTTGGCGCCATCCTCGTCAACAACGACGCCTTCTACCGCGTTTCGGACTTCCTCAAGGCCTCGCATTTCTACGAGCCCCTGCACCGCAAGATTTTCGAGATTGCGGCCGAGATGATCCGCATGGGCAAGATGGCCAATCCGGTCACGCTCAGGAACTTCGTGCCGGCCGACCAGAAGGTCGGCGACATGACGGTCGCCCACTATCTCGCCCGCCTTGCGGCGGAAGCCGTCACCGTCATCAACGCCGCCGACTACGGCCGCGCCATCTACGATCTCGCCACGCGCCGTGCGCTGATCACGGTCGGCGAGGACATGGTCAACATCGCCTATGACGCGCCCGTCGACATGGCCCCGCAGGAGCAGATCGAGGACGCAGAGCGCCGCCTGTTCGAACTGGCCGAAACCGGCCGCTACGATGGCGGCTTCGAAAGCTTCACCGATGCGGTCAAGACCGCCGTCGACATGGCCAACGCCGCCTATATGCGCGACGGCCACCTGTCCGGCGTCGCCACGGGCCTGCGCGATCTCGACAAGCGCATGGGCGGCCTTCAGCCATCCGATCTTATCGTGCTTGCCGGCCGCCCCGGCATGGGCAAGACCTCGCTCGTCACCAACATCGCCTTCAACGTCGCCCACGCCTATGAGCCGGCGCAGCAGGCCGACGGCTCGTTCAAGGCGGCCAATGGCGGCGTCATCGGCTTCTTCTCGCTCGAAATGTCGTCCGAACAGCTTGCCACGCGTATTATTTCCGAGCAGACCGAGATTCCCTCGTCCAAGATCAGGCGCGGCGAAATCACCGAGAACGATTTCGAAAAGCTCGTCGCCTGCTCGCAGATGATGCAGAAGATCCCGCTCTTCATCGATTCGACCGGCGGTATCTCCATCGCCCAGCTCGCCGCGCGTGCCCGCCGGCTCAAGCGCCAGCGCGGCCTCGACGTCATCGTCATCGACTATATCCAGCTCATGCAGGGTTCGTCCGCCAAGGCCTCGCAGAACCGCGTGCAGGAAATCACAGAGATCACCACGGGCCTGAAGGCACTGGCCAAGGAACTCAGCGTGCCGATCATCGCGCTGTCGCAGCTGTCGCGTCAGGTCGAAAGCCGCGACGACAAACGCCCGCAGCTCTCCGACCTTCGCGAATCGGGCTCGATCGAACAGGACGCCGACGTCGTGATCTTCGTCTACCGCGAGGAATATTACCTCAAGAACAAGGAGCCGAAGCCCGGCACCGAGGAATACATCAAGTGGGAAACCGAGATGAACGACGTGCGTGGCAAGGCGGAAGTCATCATCGCCAAGCAGCGTCACGGCCCGACCGGCACCGTCTCGCTCGCCTTCACCGGCGAGTTCACACGCTTCTCCGATCTTGCTGAGGAGCACCACCTGCCGGAGAGGTTCGAGTAGCGTATGTCGGCGGACGCTGGCGCTGTTGACTTCCAGAAAGTCGATGAGGAGCTGTCATCCGGTCGCCTTTGGCGTGCAAAGGAGATGCTTCAGGGAAGGCTTACGCAGCCACTGTTCGACGAACTGTTGCTCGAAAAGTACGGCAATGTCCTTCTTTTGATGGGCGATCGGCTCGAGGCTGGACGCTATCTATTTGCTTCCGGGAAGCGGAACCCCGAATACAAAAATGCGATAGAGCTTTTCCTCTCCCGCCATAAGAACGCGGATATCGAGCAACTGATAAGTGAAATGCCCTTGATGGTACGTCGCCATCGCGACGTTCTGTCATCGATCTTGTCCAGTTCGGATTTTGCTGAGCATGGATGCCCTGAAGCTGTGCGTGCTGCCTTGAGTGAAACCGCTCTGCATCCAGAAAGGCAAATTCCCACAAGCCCGACCCGTCTCAAATTCTTTCTTATTGTCATTGGCTTAGGTATCGCGGCCGTCTTTTTAGCGGGACTGTATGTGATCCTGCGGTTCCTCATCTCAGCAACGCTAGGCTCCTGAACCATGGCTAAAACCCGCACCCAGTTCATCTGCCAGAATTGCGGCACGGTCCACACGCGCTGGGCCGGCAAATGCGATGCCTGCGGCGAGTGGAACACGCTCATCGAGGAAGGCACCAACAGCGGCATCGGCAGCGGCCCGGCCTCGATGCGCAGCGCGCGAAAAGGCCGCGCCGTGGCGCTCACCACGCTGTCGGGCGACATCGAGGACGCGCCACGCATCGCGTCGGGCATCGGCGAACTCGACCGCGCGCTCGGCGGCGGCTTCGTGCGCGGCTCGGCCATTCTGGTCGGCGGCGATCCCGGCATCGGTAAGTCGACGCTTCTCACGCAAGCCGCAGCCGCGCTTGCCTCGCGCGGCCACCGCATCGTCTATGTCTCGGGCGAAGAGGCGGTTGCCCAGATCAGGCTGCGTGCGCAGCGACTCGGCGTCGCCAACACGGCTGTGGAACTCGCGGCCGAGACCAATGTCGAGGACATTCTCGCCACCATCGCCGACGGCAAGCGGCCCGACCTGATCATCCTCGATTCGATCCAGACGCTGTGGACCGACATGGCCGATTCGGCTCCCGGCACGGTCACGCAGGTTCGTTCGTCGGCTCAGGCGATGATCCGCTATGCGAAATCCACAGGTGCCGCGGTCGTTCTCGTCGGCCATGTCACCAAGGAAGGCCAGATCGCCGGCCCGCGCGTCGTCGAGCATATGGTCGATGCCGTGCTTTATTTCGAAGGCGAAGGCGGCCACCACTATCGCATCCTGCGTACGGTAAAAAACCGCTTCGGGCCGACCGACGAGATCGGCGTCTTCGAAATGTCCGACAAGGGTTTGCGCGAAGTCGCCAATCCGTCAGAGCTTTTTCTCGGCGAAAGACACGCGAAATCGCCGGGCGCTGCGGTTTTTGCCGGCATGGAAGGCACGCGGCCCGTGCTTGTCGAGATCCAGGCGCTGGTCGCGCCCTCGCCGCTCGGCACGCCGCGCCGTGCCGTCGTCGGCTGGGACTCACCACGCCTCGCCATGGTTCTGGCCGTGCTGGAAGCCCATTGCGGCGTGCGCTTCGCCACCCACGACGTCTATCTCAACGTGGCTGGCGGCTACCGCATTTCGGAGCCCGCGGCCGATCTTGCAGTTGCCGCCGCTCTGGTTTCCTCGCTCACTGGTCTTGCCCTTCCCGCCGATTGCGTCTATTTCGGCGAAATCAGCCTTTCGGGTGCCATACGGCCAGTTGCGCATGCGCAGCAGCGCCTTAAGGAAGCCGAAAAGCTGGGCTTTGGACAGGCAGTTCTGCCGAAGGGCAGCGAGGAAATATCCGGAGGAATCGGGTCCGGCTCTTTCCAGCCCGCAACGCTCACGGACCTCGTGGTGCGGATTGCGGGGTCGCTTCGCCGGAACACTGACGACGACTGAACGGATCGCCGCCAGCGCGGCCCGGAAAGGCGCAAAGCGCCATCATGGAGTGGGAACGACATGCCGATTACGCTGCTTGACGGAATTCTCGTCGGCTTCACGCTTGTTTCCGCAATGCTCGCCATGGTTCGCGGCCTTTCCCGTGAGGTTCTTTCGATTGCGTCCTGGGTTGCTGCCGCTGCGGCTGCCTATTTCTTCTACCCGCTGGTCCTGCCTTATGTGCAGCCGCATCTCGACAATGAGAAGCTGGCGATGGGCGCGGCAGCCGGCATCGTCTTCATCATCGCGCTGATCGTGGTCACCGTCATCACCATGAAGATCGCCGATTTCATCATCGACAGCCGCGTCGGCGCGCTCGATCGCACCCTCGGTTTCCTCTACGGCGCGGCGCGCGGCATCCTGGTCGTTGCCGTCGGCCTCCTGTTCTTCAACTGGCTCGTCGGCTCGAACCCGCCGGCCTGGATCGCCAACGCCAAGTCGAAGCCGCTGCTGGAATCGATCGGTGCAAAGCTTGAAAACGCGCTGCCGGAAGACCCCGAAAACTCGATCCTCAAGCGCCTGAAGCCGGAAACCGGCACCGAGGCTCCGGAAGCCGGTACGGAAGCACCGCCAGCCGACAATGCACCCGCAGAAGCACCTGCGGAGAATGCACCGGCCGACAACGCGCCAGCAGAGGCGCCGCCGGCGAACAACTGATTGCGTACGTCCAGGCGCCCGAAGTGGCGGCCGGACGACATGGCTGCGACATCGACGCCGATGAATTACAGGTGGCATTGTCGACGCCCTTGCCCTATATGACGCTTTTCCGACACCAGAGTCCGTGGCCCTATGGTTGACGCTGATAACTTCCTCTCCGCAGAGGCTGACGATCATTTCCACGACGAATGCGGCGTGTTCGGCATCTTCGGACGCCCGGAAGCCGCCGCGATCACCACGCTCGGCCTTCACGCCCTCCAGCATCGCGGCCAGGAAGCGGCGGGCATCGTCTCCTATGACGGCAGCCAGTTCCATGTAGAGCGCCATGTCGGCCTGATCGGCGACACCTTCACCAAGCAGTCGGTCATCGACCGGCTGCAAGGCACCCGCGCCATCGGCCACACGCGCTACGCCACCACGGGCGGTGCCGGCCTGCGCAATGTGCAGCCCTTCTTTGCCGAGCTTTCGACCGGTGGTCTGGCCGTCGCCCACAACGGCAACATCACCAACGCGCTCACCGTGCAGCGCACCTTGCAGAAGCAGGGTTCGATCTTTTCCTCCACCTCGGATACGGAAACGATCCTTCACCTCGTCGCCACGAGCAAGGAGCGCGACATCACCGCGCGCTTCATCGAGGCGATCCGACAGCTCGAGGGCGCCTTCTCGCTGGTTGCGCTGACCTCCAAGAAGATGATCGGCGTGCGCGATCCGCTCGGCATTCGCCCGCTGGTGCTGGGCGACCTCGACGGCGCCTGGATCCTTGCTTCCGAAACCTGCGCGCTCGACATCATCGGCGCGCGTTTCGTGCGCGATCTCAAGCCCGGCGAGATGGTCGTCGTCACCGGCAAGGGCATCGAGAGCCACTTCCCCTTCGAGCCGCAGAAATCGCGTTTCTGCATCTTCGAATATGTCTATTTCGCCCGGCCGGATTCCTCCGTCGAAGGCCGCAATGTCTACGACATCCGCAAGCGCATCGGCATGGAGCTTGCCATCGAAAGCCCGATCGATGCCGACATCATCGTTCCGGTGCCCGATTCCGGTACGCCGGCCGCGATCGGATTCTCGCAGCAGGCCGGCATTCCGTTCGAACTCGGCATCATCCGCAACCACTATGTCGGACGCACCTTCATTTCGCCCGGTGATTCCATCCGCCACATGGGCGTGAAGCTGAAGCACAACGCGAACCGCCGCATGATCGAGGGCAAGCGCGTGGTGCTGGTCGACGATTCCATCGTGCGCGGCACCACCAGCCAGAAAATCGTGCAGATGGTGCGCGAAGCCGGCGCCCGGGAAGTGCATATGCGCATCGCCTCGCCGCCCACCCGCGCCTCCTGCTTCTACGGCGTCGACACGCCGGAAAAGGCCAAGCTGCTCGCATCGCGCATGTCGGTCGAGGAGATGGCCGATTTCATCCGCGTCGATTCGCTCGGCTTCCTGTCGATCGACGGCCTCTACCGCGCTGTCGGCGAAGCGAGCCGCGTAGATGAACAGCCCCAATTCTGCGACGCCTGCTTCACCGGCGAATACCCCACCCGCCTGCTCGACCTCGAAGGCACCGACAATGTGCGGACCTTGTCGCTGTTGGCTACCGGCGGGCAATAAATGACTGAAATTCCAGACCTTTCGGGGCGCGTCGCGCTCGTCACCGGCGCGTCGCGCGGCATCGGCTATCAGATCGCCAAACAGATGGCGGCAGCCGGCGCGCATGTTATCGCAGTTGCCCGCACCGTCGGCGGGCTCGAAGACCTCGACGACGAGATCAAGAAGGCCGGCGGCGAAGCCACCCTGGTGCCGCTCGACCTCACCGACATGGCCGGCATCGACCGTCTCGGCGGCGCCATCAACGACCGCTGGGGCAAGCTCGACATTCTCGTCGCCAATGCCGGCGCGCTCGGCGTCATCTCGCCGCTCGGCCATGTCGAGGCAAAAGTGTTCGACAAGGTCATGGCCGTAAACGTCACCGGCACCTGGCGGCTCATCCGCTCGGTCGACCCCCTGCTGCGTAAGTCCGACGCCGGCCGCGCCATCATCCTGTCGTCGGGTGCAGCGCACTCCGCCCGCGCTTTCTGGGGTCCCTATGCGGCCTCAAAGGCGGCAGTCGAGGCGCTGGCCCGTTCCTGGGCCGACGAGACGAAAAACAGCGCATTGCGCGTGAATTCCGTCGATCCGGGCGCGACCCGCACGGCCATGCGCGCGCAGGCCATGCCGGGCGAAGACCCCGATACGCTGCCGAAACCCGCCGAGACCGCCGCAAAAATCCTGCCGCTGGCCAGCCCGGCGCTGACCGAGACCGGAAAGCTCTTCCAGGTCCATCACGAGCGGTTCGTCAGCTACCGGATGCCCGAATAAGCCAGCCTGACTCCTAAAGTTTCGCCGTCGGGCGATGATTTTTCGCCGTTACCGACAGGTCCGGCTTGCTGTTGATGGTCTGGAAAACCACGCAATAGCGTTCGGTCAGCTTGATCAGCGTATCGATCCGGTCCTGCGGCTCGTCGGTGTCGAGATCGAAGCGCAGCCTGATCGCGCGAAAGCCTACCGGTGCATCCTTGGCCACGCCCAGCGTGCCGCGGAAATCGAGGTCGCCTTCGGCTTCCACCGCAGCACCCTCGAGGCGGAATTCCAGCGCCGTCGCAACCGCCTTCAGCGTCACCCCGGCACAGGCAATCAGCGCCTCCAGCAGCATGTCGCCGGAGCAGAGCTCGAGCCCGGTGCCGCCCGTTGCAGGATGAAGACCGGCCACCGCCAGCGCCCTGCCCGTCTCCACCTTGCAGGAGATGGATTGCTGGTCGATTGACCCCTTGGCCCGCAGCGTTATCAGCGCCTGTCCCGGGTCGTCGCGATAACCCTGCTTCAGCGGTGCCTGCAGTGACTTCAGTTCGTCGGCGTTCATGCCAGCCTCCCGATTGCGCCAATGATTGAACCTATATCACGCCAGCGCGCCCTTTGGCCCGCAAGAGGTGACTGGGCCTGCCCCAACGCTCGGCTGCGGCTGGCGTAGCCGGGCGGGTGGTGGCGGTCGTATAGCTGCGGCTGCTGCTGGTTCGCCCGCCGCAGCGCCATTCCGCAGGACCGCTCCATGACCAATGCCGTCGTTCTCGACACGCGCGAAAAGATCTACGCCGGCATCATGCTCACCGGTGTCGCCTATTTCCTGTTTTCGGTGCAGGACGCCTCGATCAAGCTCTTGGTGACAGGCCTGACGGTCTGGCAGATCCTGTTCTTCCGCAGCGCAACCGTGCTGGCCGGCTGCGCAATGATCGGCGGGCGCGAGCTGCTGGTCCAGTCGGCCCGCTCGCCCATCGTCAAGGCGATGCTGCTGCGGAGCTTTCTCACGCTGCTGGCCTGGCTGTGTTTCTACAGTGCTGCGAAATATCTCCAGCTCGCCGAACTCACCACCATCTACTTCGCCGCCCCCGTCATCATAACCATCATGTCGATCTTCATCCTTGGCGAGAAGGTGCCGCTGGTGCGCTGGGTCGCGGTGCTGATCGGCTTCGTCGGCGTCTACATCGCCTGCGACCCGAGCAAGCTCGGCATAACCCTGCCGGTCGCCATGGTGCTCGCCGCCGCCTTCCTGTGGGCGCTGGCGATCGTCTTGATGCGCAAGATCGCGCTGCAGGAGCGCACGATGGTGCAGCTCGTCCTCAACAATGCGTTTTTCCTCGTCATCGCCGGCGTGCCGATGGCCTTCCTGTGGCAGACCCCGACATGGCAGGAAGCGCTGCTTCTCATGATCGTCGGCTCGCTCGGCGGCGTGGCGCAGTTCATGCTTTTCGAAGGCATGAAGCGCGCGCCCGTCTCCGTCATCGCGCCGTTCGAATACACCTCGCTGATCTGGGCCTTCGCGCTCGGCTACGCGATCTGGGGCGACATTCCGCGCCGCGAGGTCTTTATCGGCGCAGCCCTCATCTTCCTTGCCGGCGTGGTCATCATTGCCAGCGAACATCTGCGCAAACGCGTCTAGCGCAGACCATGATCCCCAAAAGTGGGAACCGGTTTTGGGACAAGATCATGGTCCAACCAATGTTTCTCCTGACACCGCGGTGGCAGGGGCGATGCGATAGTCTGCGGCTCGCTGCCGCTTAGAGGAACAATCGTGGGCCTGGATCAATCGACCGAACGCATGCTCGGCGTGACGCTCGTCAGCGCCTCGGCGGCTGTCTTCGGCCTTGCCGGCGTGCTGACCAAATCGATCCATGCCGACCCGCTGACGATCAATTGCTGGCGCGGCTTTGCCGGCGGATTGCTGATCACCGCCTATGTATTCTGGCGACGCCGCAAGGAAACCGCGCCTAAGCCTTTGCGCCTCGGCTGGCGTGGTTGGCTGATGGCCGTGATCGGAGCATTCGCCAGCATTGCCTTCATCGCCGCCTTCAAGAACACCTATGTCGCCAATGTCGCGATCATCTACGCCACGGCGCCTTTCGTGGCCGCACTGCTGGCCTGGCTTCTTGTGCGCGAACGTGTTCGCTCGCAGACCATGCTCGCCGCCTGCCTCTCGCTCGCCGGCGTCGGCCTGATGGTCTTTTCGGGCGTCGGCACAGGACGCCCCTTCGGCGACGGGCTGGCGCTGCTGATGACATTCTCCAGCGCGCTCTACATGGTGCTGATCCGGAAATTCCGCGACACGCCGGTGGTGTGGGCCGGTGCGGTGTCGGCCTTCCTGCTTTTCGTGCTGGGCTGGTTCGTCACCGATCCGCTGGCCATTTCCGCGCGCGACGCCCTGCTTCTTGCGGCTTTCGGTGTATCGTTCGCCCTTGCCTCCGTGCTTTGGACCGAGGGCTCGCGGCTCATTCCCGCCGCCGAGGCCGGCTTGCTCGGCTCGGCCGAAGTGCCCTTCGCCATTTTCTTCGGCTGGCTGTTCCTGTCCGAACTGCCGCCGGTCGCAAGCCTTGCCGGCGGGGTCATCGTGCTTGCGGCGGTCTTTGCCCATGCCGGCCGAGACTGGCAGGTGGCGCGCCGGATGCGCGTTTCAGAGATGAAAAGCGTGTGATTTCAGACATTTGCAAGAGCTCAAAAATTTCTTCAAAAAAGATTCTTTTTTTGGGAACCAATTTGCGGAGCGTGCGTTGTTGATGCTGGACGGGCTGTCCCCTTATGCCCAACCCCCCGCCCGTCCCCCTTACTCCAAAGCCGGTCCCTCGTGGCCGGCTTTTCTTTGAAGTGCCGCGCTTCTACAGCGCCTGCGCCCACTCGTGACCGGGATGGGTAATCTCAAGACAGGCTTTCAGCCATGCACGCTCCGATGCTTCCAACTTCGGCACGGCTTTTTCAAAGTCGATCTCATCCTTGCTGCGCATATGCTTTGCCTTGAACAGCAGAATGGCCGCCGGCTTTAGATAAGGAAGCCCACCAGAGGTCATGTTCACCATTTCGGCGCGCGGCCGGGCAATGGCCAGGTCTCTCTTGTAGACCCAACTATCCGGCGATCCCGGCTCGATCATCATGTCCACGCGCCAGCACCTTTGCTCGACGTCCTGGCACCATATCTGGGAAATGGTCGCCGGCGGCGCTGCATCCGTTGGCAAATACTCAACAATCCCGTCTCCGGCCGTGTAGAATTCCAAGCCCTTCAGCGCTTGCCGGAAGGTCGCGAGGTCTTCACGCAGGATCGTAAACTCAAGGTCCTCATGATCGCGCGTCTGGTATCCATGCCAAAGGTCAAGCGCCCAGCCCCCGACGATGCACCAGGGCCTGGAAACGCCGCTCAGGCAGCTTGCAAGTTCGGTCGGATGCCAGGCCCGCCAGGCGTCATGAGCGAGTGCTTGTTGCGGAGTCATGGAACTGTCCGGGCTTTATCTGCTGTGGCTGATTTTACGCCTGCGTCGCTTCAAAGAGCTTTCAGCCGTACAAGATTTTCGGCGTGAAGGCGTGGAAAGATTTTCACCCAATTTCCACTCAACCCATTGTTCTCATTAGACCTGAACATTTTTTCACGCCCGATTTATCCACACCCCAAACGCTGCCCGCATAATCTCCGCGTCGCCCTCACGGGAACGCGGGTCATGAACCGGATGAGCGTGGAGGGGACGGCGTCCGGGCTGGTGGCACTGCGGTGGTGCTGCTGGGTGATGAACCCCTAAGCCCGGGTCTTAGCGGCGGCTGGCCACGCGAATGTGGAGGCGACTGAGCGGGACAAGAGCGTCGGCGGGCGCATGGCAAGCGTCACATAAACATAAAAAGACAGGCGCAAGCCATGCGTCCGCTTTCCCACTTCAATAGCCAGACGCAGAATGCGGGCGTGGTAATGAACAAGTGCGCCGAGGCAATGAAATGCGAGACCGAGACGACCTCATTGACCTTCCCGCAGCATCGTCTAGTTTCCTGATCGAAGCGGTCGGAAAGAGCCGCCCAAAAACATGCGTTGGGAGTGAGGCATGATCCTGACCGCAAAGATCGCCCTTTTCCTGCTTCTAGCCTATCTGGCGGCAGCACTTTGGCAAAAGGTGCGCCTGGGGATGACGTTTCATCAGGCACTGCTCTATCTGCCGCTCAAGCTCATCTATCGGGTGCGCGACGGCAAAATGCGGGCGGCGCGAGATGCGGCAGCACCCGTCGTCTACGTCGTCACCCATCAGTCGCGGCTCGATCCTGCACTCATGCTGGCACTGCTGCCGGAAAACACCCTGCACATCCTCGACGAGAGGTCGGCCAGATCACACTGGCTTGAGCCGTGGCGGGAACTGGGCCGCACCATCGCCTTCAACGCCGAGCATGTCTTCGTCAGCCGCCGGCTGGTGCGCGTGCTGAAAGGCAAGGGCCGCCTGGCCGTCTACATCCCCGCCGATGTCGAGCCGGACGTGAAATCCTTCCGGCTTTACCGTGCCGTGGCGCGCATAGCGCTTCAGGCCGACGCGAAGATCATCCCGGTTTTCATCGACGGCGCGCGCCACCTGCCCTTTTCGCTGACGCCGCGTGAAAAAGCGCCGCGAAGCTGGTTTCCGAGGCTGACCGTCAGCACGCTGGAGCCGATGACGATCCAGCAGATGGTCGGCGATACGGACATGCGGCCATCCGATGCGCTGTTCGACCGCGTCGCCGAGGCGCGTCTTGCCGCTGCCGATCCCAAACGCAGCCTGTTTCAGGCCGTCCGCCACGCAGCCTTCCGCTATGGTGCCGGCCACCCCATCGTCGAGGATGTGGTCAGCGGCGCGCTGAGCTACCAGCGGCTGCTTATCGGCGCTCGGGTGCTCGGGCAGCGCTTTGCCCGCCTCAGCGCCCCCGGAGAGGCCGTCGGCGTGCTTCTGCCCAACACCAACGGCATGGTGCTTTCGCTGCTCGGGCTCGTTTCGGCAAGCCGCATAGCTGCCATGCTCAACTACACCGCCGGCCCCGCCAGCGTCACCGCCGCCGTACGCACCGCCGTCATCCGCACAATCATCTCGTCGCGCGCCTTCATCGAAAAAGCCGGCCTTGCCGACATCGTCGAGGCGGCTGAAAAGGGCGGCGCGAAATTCGTCTGGATCGAGGAGCTGCGCGACAGCACCAGCCTGTTCGACAAGATCGCCGCAAGCTGCCTGTACTGGTGGCCGGTCCACAGCCAGGACGCGGACAAACCGGCCGTCATCCTGTTCACCTCCGGTTCGGAAGGCACACCGAAGGCGGTGGTTCTTTCCAGCCGCAATGTCGTCGCCAATGCCATGCAGGCCGAGGCCCGCATCAATATCGGCCCCGACGACAAGCTGCTCAACGTGCTGCCGGCGTTCCATTCCTTCGGCCTGACCGGCGGCACGATCCTGCCTTTGGTGTCGGGGGTGAGGCTGTTCCTCTATCCCTCGCCGCTGCACTACAAGATCATCCCCGACATCGCCGCCAAGATACGGCCGACCGTCATGTTCGGCACCGACACTTTCCTCGCCGGCTATGCGCGCAATGCCGACGGCGACGAGTTTTCGAGCCTACGCTTCGCGGTGGCCGGTGCCGAGCCGGTCAAGGCCGACACGCGGCGCATCTGGCGCGAGCGCTTCAACGCCGAGATCATCGAGGGTTTTGGGTTGACCGAGGCCGCACCGGTCGTGTCGGTCAACACGGTCACCCACAATCGCGACGGCACGGTCGGACGGCTGCTGCCGGGCATGCGGATGCGGTTGGAGCCGGTCGAGGGTATCTCAGAGGGCGGCAGGCTCTGGCTACAGGGGCCGAATGTCATGCTCGGCTACATGACCGCCGACCAGCCCGGCGTGTTGCAGCCGCTGGGCAGCGGCTGGCACGACACCGGCGACATCGTTTCCATTGACCGCGAAGGTTTTTTGACCATTCGCGGCCGCGCCAAGCGTTTTGCCAAGATCGCCGGCGAGATGGTGTCGCTGGGTGCTGTCGAAATGCTGGTGCAGTCGCTGTGGCCGGAAGAGCATCACGCCGCCGTCGCCGTGCCCGACAAGCGCCGCGGCGAGCGCATCGTGCTCATCACCACCGCAGGCGATGCCGACCCCTCACTGCTGCGGCAGTTCGGCAAACTGTCGGGCGCTGCCGAATTGATGGTGCCGCAGGACATCGTCAAGGTCAGCGAAATCCCGCTGCTCGGTTCCGGCAAGACCGACTATGTGTCGGCCCGCAAGCTGGCGATCGAGCGGCTCGGACTGGAAGCAGCGGCGTAAAGCCTTATTCCGCCTTGGGCGGTGTGGCTGCAGCGGCTTCCTTGGCCTTCGCCTCCTCGAGCCTCGAGCGGCGCGAATAGGCGCTGGCGCTGAGCGGCAGGAAGCAGAGATAGGCGATCACCGAAACCGACAGCGTCTGCCACGGGAACGTCACCAGCAGCAGCACGTAAAGCACGACACCGAGGATCAGCGGCAGCACCTTGTCGCCCGGCACCCGCCATTTCTTGCCCGAATAGACCGGCCAGCGGCTGACCAGCAGGAAGGCGATCAGCACCGTATAGCCCGAGCAGATGAAGCCGAAGGTTCGGTCCGGGGCAATCGCCCCGATGAACACCAGATAGATCGGCAGCATGACGATGGCCGCCCCCGCGGGTGCCGGCACGCCGACGAAATACTCGGCCTGCCATGCGGGCCGGTCCTGATCCTCGTCCAGCACATTGAACCGCGCCAGCCGCAGACCGCAGGCGATCGCAAACAGAAGCGCTGCGATCCAGCCGAACGACCCGGCGCGGTCGAGCAGGTAGGCGTAGAGCACCAATGCGGGTGCCACGCCGAAATTGACGATGTCGGCCAGCGAATCCATCTGCGCGCCGAACTTGGAGGTCGCCTTGAGTGCCCGCGCGATGCGGCCGTCGATGCCGTCGAGGAAAGCCGCGATCAGCACCATGACGACGGCCGTCTCGAACCGCGCTTCGAATGCGAGACGGATGCCGGACAGGCCGGCGCAGATCGCCAGAACCGTGATCAGGTTCGGCAGGACCATGCGCAGCGGAATCTCCCGGATGCGCGGTCCGCCTCGGCCGTGTGGCTCGAAATGCTGGAAGGGTGCGGGCACCGTTACGAGACCCGCACGAGCGGGGTCGCGGCCCCGCCGCCGAATTCGGCCAGGATGGTTTCACCGGCAACGGCGGTCTGGCCGACCGAAACGCGCGCCGTGGCGCCGAGCGGCAGGAACACGTCGACGCGCGAGCCGAAGCGGATCAGCCCGAAACGCTCGCCGACGGCAATGTTGCTGTCGGTATCTGCCCAGCAGACGATGCGCCGCGCCACCAGTCCCGCGATCTGCACGGCTGCGACCGTGCCATGGGGGCTTTCGATGACGAGGCCGTTGCGCTCGTTCTCGCTGCTGGCCTTGTCGAGCTCGGCGTTGAGGAACTTGCCGGGGCGATGCTCGATGCGGGTGATGCGGCCGCGCACCGGCGAACGGTTCACGTGGCAGGAAAAGACGTTCATGAAAACCGAGATGCGGGTCATTTCGGCCGTGCCGAGGCCGAGTTCACGCGGCGGGACCGCAGGCCCGACAGCCGAGACCACGCCGTCGGCGGGGCTCACGACCAGTTTGTCGTCCACCGGCGTGACGCGCACCGGGTCGCGGAAGAAATAAGCGCACCAGGCCGTCAGGATCAGCCCGATCCAGAACAGGTTGAGCGAAAAATAGCCGAGAATCAGTGTGGCGGCGGCAAATGCGCCAATGAAGGGATAGCCCTCGCGATGAATGGGCACGAACGCGTTCTTGACGGTATCGACGAGGCTCATCGGGCGGGGGCGGCTCCAATTGGATTGCCGGCCTGCTTACCGGAAACGGCAGCCCGCCGCAACGCAACATTGCAGTGATGCGACTTCGCGTGATCAGACTTCGGCGGTTCTGCGGCGCACGACGACGCCGAGTTCGTCGGTTTCACGAGCAATGCGCAGCCGCTCCTCGGCCTCCGTCGCCTCGCGCTGGCGCGCCCACATCGAAGCGTAGAGACCGTCCTTGCGCAGCAGTGACAGATGCGTTCCGCGCTCGGCGATCTGCCCGCCCTTTAGCACGATGATCTCGTCGGCAGTGATAACCGTCGAAAGCCGGTGTGCGATGACAATCGTCGTGCGGCCACGGCTGACGAGATCGAGTGCTGCCTGAATTTCCTGCTCCGTGTGCGTGTCGAGCGCGGAGGTCGCCTCGTCCAGCATCAGGATCGGCGGCGCCTTGAGGATGGTGCGGGCAATCGCCACGCGCTGCTTTTCGCCGCCGGAAAGCTTCAGCCCACGCTCGCCGACCATGGCCTTGTAGCCATCAGGCAGATGCTCGATGAAAGGTCCGATCTGCGCCAGTTCGGCAGCCTTGAAGACTTCCTCGTCGCTGGCGTCGGTGCGGCCATAGCGGATGTTGTAGGCGATGGTGTCGTTGAACAGCACGGTGTCCTGCGGCACCATGCCAATAGCGGCGCGCAGGCTCTCCTGGGTCACGTCACGAATATCCTGCCCGTCGATCAGGATTGCGCCTTGCTGGATGTCGTAGAAGCGGAACAGAAGCCGCGAAATCGTCGATTTGCCGGCCCCCGAGGGCCCGACGATTGCGACTGTCTTGCCGGCCGGAACGTCGAAGCTGACGCCCTTCAGAATCGGACGGGCCGGATCATAGGCAAAATGCACATCGCGGAACTCGACCTTGCCCGCCCCGACAGCCAGCGGTTTCGCGTCGGGCCGGTCGAGCACTTCCTGCTTGACGTCGAGAAGATCAAACATCTGCTCGATATCGGTCAGGCCCTGGCGAATTTCGCGATAGATGAAGCCGATAAAATTCAGCGGTACCGAAAGCTGCATCAGCATGGCGTTGATGAACACGAAATCGCCGATCGTCTGCGTGCCGGCCATCACCTCGCGCGCCGACATCCACATCGCGATCGCCATGCCGACGCCGAAGATGACGCCCTGCCCGAAGTTCAGCCAGCCGAGCGAGGTCCAGGTCTTGGTTGCGGCACTCTCGTAGCGCGCCATCGAGCGGTCGAAACGCTCGGCTTCCATGCGCTCATTGTTGAAATATTTGACCGTTTCGAAATTGAGCAGGGAGTCGATCGCCTTGGTGTTGGCGTCGGTGTCGGAATCGTTCATCTCGCGGCGGATCGAAATGCGCCAGTCGCTCGCCCACACCGTGAACCATGTGTAGAGCATCACGGTGACGGCAACGACCACCACATAGAGCCAGCCATAGGCGACGGCGAAGATGATTGCCGTCAGCGCGAATTCGAGAATGGTCGGCAGCGTGTTGAGGATGGTGAAGCGGACAATCGTCTCGATGCCCTTGGTGCCGCGCTCGATGATGCGCGACAGGCCGCCGGTGCGCCGCTCCAGATGGAAGCGCAGCGACAGATTGTGCATGTGCACGAAGGTGCGGAAGGCAAGCTGGCGCACCGCATGCTGGCCAACGCTGGCAAACAGAGCGTCGCGCAACTGGTTGAAGCCGACCTGCACGAGCTTCACCACATTGTAGGCGATGACCAGCATGACCGGCGCCAGCAGGAAATCCGGCAGTGGCGGAGCCGGCGCGTGGTCGCCGGCGAGTGCGTTGGTCGCCCATTTGAAGAAATAGGGCACGGCGATCAGCACGAATTTGGCGACGAACAGGTAGAATGTCGCCCAGACCACGCGAGCCTTGAGATCAGCGCGGCCGGCCGGCCACATATAGGGCCACAGATTGAGCAATGTTTTGAACGTGCTGCCGTTGTCGGCAGAGACTGTCTTGTCGGCCAAGAGTTTTACGCCTTTGAATTTCGGTCTTCGCGACTGGCGCAGCAATCTTCAACCAGAGCAGTCACAAGCCCGGAAAATCCGGCCAGTGCCTGCCGGTCGATCTCATAGCGCGACCGCTGCTTTTCGGGCGAAAACCGCACCAGCCCCGCCTCGACCAGTATTTTCAGATGCTGCGACACCGTCGACTGCGCCAGATCGAGCTGTTTGACTACATCCTTGCAGCAGCATGCGTCGCTGCCCGAGAGGTAGCGCAGGATTTCTATGCGCGTCGGATGTGACAGCGCCGCGAACCGCAGCGCCACGGCTTTTGTGGCGGCAGAGCTGCAGGTCTGGAAATCGGAAGCAAGAGGAGCGTTCATCGTTCATCGTCGATAAACGATGAACGTTGTCCTCGCAAGGCTTTTCCCGGAGAAGGTGGTTTTTACTGCGTGGTGGTCGTTGCCTGATCGCCGATGGTCTTCATGTCGGCGGCTTCGCCCTTGTCGGTCTTTTCAGGCACCTTGAAGACCTGACCCGGCCAGATGCGATTGGGGTCGCGGATCTGTTCCTGGTTGGCAAGATAAATCGTCGAGTAGCGCACGCCGAGGCCATAGACGCGGCGCGAGATGCGCCAGAGCGAATCGCCGCGGCGGATGATGACCGCGCTGTCGACACTCTGGAGTTTTGGCGAGAGCGCTTCCGGTGCGACAGCGGCGATCTCGCCGGAACCGGCGGGCGGCGGCGTGGTTGGCGAAGCCTCGGCGGTAGCAGCCGGCGCACCAGGCTGTGCGGGCGCTGCTGCCGTTTCGGACTGTGCCGGTTTCGGCTGCTCGGCGGAATCGGCGGGGGCGACGGCCGCAACCGCCTCTCCAGGCTCACGCGTGAACGGCACGGCCGCACGCGCCGCAACCTTGACGCCGTCCGGCTCAAGCCCGTCGACACGGACGATGTAATCGCCGACCGGCAGATCGCGCTCGGTTTCGATCAGGAAGCGTCCGCCCGGCGACGTAATCACTTCGCCCAGCAGAATGTCGTTGGCATAGGCGCGCACCTTGCGTCCCGGATCGGCAGCGCCGGCGATGAAGACCTTGCGGCCCTCGATCTCCACGGCTTCAACCTTCACCGTCGGCCCGCTTGCTGGTGCGGGAGCCGCTGCCGGCTTTTCCGGCTGGGGCGCAGCTGCCGCCTGCTGGCTGGCTGGCTGCTCGGTGGTAGGCGCGGCGGCGGTTTGCCCTGCCGGCGCTGTTGCGGGTGGCGTCGGCGCATTTTCCGTCGAGGTGCTGGCGGATTCCGTGGGTTTCGCCGCCGGCTCGGGTTCAGGAATCGAGATCAGCTTGCTCGCGGCACCCGGCTGCTCGACAAGCGCCAGAACCTGGCCGCTCTTGTTCTCAGGGATGGAAACGACCGCGGTTTCGGGCGACGTCGCCACGACATTGTCAGGCGTGGTCGAGCGAAGCACGATCTGATGATCGCCGGGCTTCAACGGCTCTTCGACCACGACGGCGAAATCGCCTTCCGGCCCGGCGATACCGTTGCCGATGATCTTGGAACCGATGACGATTTCCACTTTCGAATTGGGCGCAGCCTTGCCGGCGATCACAACCGAGCCATCCGGCTCGGCGCGCACGACGTCGAAGGACGGCACGCTAACTCCAGGCGCGACCACAGCACCTGCGCCAGCGGAAGGCGCTTCGGCAGCGGGCTGTTCAGCCTTCGGAGTTTGCGTCTCGGGAGCTGCCGGCTGAGACGGCAATCTTGCCGCCTTGGTATCGGCCTCCGGCGCTTTTGTGTCGCTCAGGGAGGCAGCCATCGGCGGCGTCTTGCCCAGATAGGGATCCAGCGCGCCAGACACATAGGCCGTTCCGACCGCAGCGGCCGTGCCGCCGGCCAAAAACAATAATGCCCTGATCGCTGTAACTGCCATGTTTCCCTACCCTTTAGCCACCTAAGGCGGGTCTACTCTGTTTTCGCGAAGCCGACAAGAAAAAGCCCTAAGAAGGTCTTGACCTAAGTTACGCAGGCAATCACCAATCAGTTGCATGAACCCGATTCGATCCATTTGCGTTTATTGTGGCTCATCGCCGGGCCGCAGCGACGTTTACCTCAAGGCCGGTCACACGCTTGGACGCTCAATTGCTGAAGCGGGCCTGCGCCTCGTTTATGGCGGCGGCACCAAGGGCATCATGGGAGCTGTGGCCGATGGCGCTATCCGGGCCGGCGGCAAGGTCACCGGCATCATTCCGCGTTTCCTCATCAACAAGGAAGCGACGGAAAACGCTCTGGGCCGTCTCGATGAACTGCTCATCACCGAGAACATGCATGAGCGAAAGCACATCATGTTCGAAAAATCGGACGCATTTGTGGCACTGCCCGGCGGCATCGGTACGGTGGAAGAGATCGTCGAGATCATGACCTGGGCGCAGCTCGGCCATCATCGCAAGCCGATCGTCTTCGGCAATATCGAGGGTTTCTGGAACCCGATGCTGGCGCTGATCGACCATATGAAGGCCGAGGGCTTCGTCCACACGACTCATCTGGTCAATCCGCTGGTCGTGGACCGGGTCGAAGCGATCGTTGCCGCCATCCTCGCCGAAGGTGCTGCGGTCGATTCGCCGACGACCGGCCTGCAATCGGTCATCGACAAGCTCTGACCCGCAAGAAAACCAATGGCGGATCGCGCGCAATCGTCCGAAACCGCCAAGACGCCGGAGCTTGACGACGAAGGTCTCGTGCTCGCCTTCGATTTTGCGGCAGACGGCTATCAAACCGAGGATGCCGGCAACGCAAGCTGGAACTGGAAGAACTATTCGCTGACCGATGCGCGCGGCAGGCGCAAGATCGAGGCGCTGGAGAACCTGCCGGCAATCGTCCGCGCCACTCTGCTTGCCGGCGACGACACGCTGCACATCGACTACGACGAGGGCTGGCTGCACGGCGCCATCACCGACACGCGTCACAAGCACTATACCGACGCGCGTGAAATCGGCCAGTTGCGCTTCGCCTTCAACGAAACCCTGCTCATCAGCGCCCGCCGGCACCCGTTGCAGTCCGTCGACGATGTTCGCCGCGTCGTCGAACAGCGCAAAAAGCCATTTCGCTCGCCAAGCGAGCTTATGGAAGCAATCATCGTCAACAGCGTGAACAGGCTTTCGGGCGAATTGATCAAGATTGGCGACGAGTTGGATTCGATCGAGGACAGCATCGTCGGCGACGCCTGGCATGGCGAGCGCGAGCGCCTGACGGCGGTCAGACGGCAACTCGTCTTCATCCACCGCCATGTCGCGACCGTCTCCGGCCTGCTGCGGCATGTCGAGCACATGCATGACGACGAATTGCCGCCTGCCCTGTCCAACACCGTCTCACGGCTGGCGCAGCGCTCGATAGCACTCCTGCACGACAGCGAGCAGGTGCAGTCCCGCGCCCGCCTGTTGCAGGATGAGCTGATCGCCAAGCTCGGTGCGGAATCGAACCGGCTTCTCTACGTGCTTTCGGTGATGACGGCTGTTCTGCTCCCGATGACGATCATCTCCGGCCTGTTCGGCATGAATGTCGGCGGGCTGCCCTTCATGGAAAATCCCGAAGGCTTCTGGCTGGTGGCCATCGGCTCGGGCCTGATCGCGGCGATCGTCTATTTCGCGGTCAGGCGGATTGGCGGGCGAAACTAAACCGGCTCGGTTACCGGTTCAGCCCGCCGGAAGAACATCGACCAGGTGTAGATCGCCAATGCCGCCCATATCAGCAGGAATGCGACGATGCGCACGCCGCTGAAGGGTTCGCCGAAAATGAATACGGCAATCAGGAAGACGATGGTCGGCGCGATATATTGCATCAGGCCGATGGTGGAGAGCCTGAGCAGCTTGGCGCCAAACGCGTAAAGCAGCAACGGCACTGCCGTGACGGGGCCGCAGCCGAGCAGCAGGGCGATATCGTAAGGGTTCGAGGCCAGGAAATGCCCCTCGCCACGCGCCTGCAGCCAGAAAATATAAGCAAGTGCGGGCACGAACAGGATCAGGATTTCGAGGAAAAAGCCCTGGCTCGGGCCGATCGGCAAGGTCTTGCGCAGATAGCCATAGAGCGCAAAGCTGATTGCGAGCGCGAGCGAAACCCATGGCAGGCCACCGGAATCCACCGCCAGAATAACCACGGCCAAAACCGCCAGCCCGACGGCGGCGATCTGGAAACGGTTGAGCTTTTCGCCAAGCAGCACCGCGCCCATGACCACGCTGACCAACGGGTTGATGTAGTAGCCGAGCGCCGTTTCCACAGCCCTGTCGGACGCGATCGCCCAGACATAGATGCCCCAGTTGCAGGTGATGATGGTCGCAGTCAGTGCCGCCATCATGATTGTACGGGGCGAACGAAGCGCGGTTTTCACATCCGCCGTGCGGCCAAGCAGCAGAAGCACGACGCCGGCAATCGGCAGCGACCAGATGATGCGATGTGCGACCACCTCCACTGCCGGAATGTAAGCAACGGCTTTCATGTAGAGAGGCAGCAGGCCCCACAGCAGATACGCCGAGAGCGCGAAGGCAAAGCCGCGCGTGGCTGCGTTTTCCGAATCCGAAGTCTGCGTGGTCATGCGGCCTCTATGCGCCCCCGGAGCGCCCGGCACCATCGTAAACTTATGATGATCGCTTCAGTTTCGCTTATGCCAGGCGGCAGCTATTCCGCCGCCACCAGCCCGGCCATCTCGCGGTTTTTCATCAGCTTGTAGACGATCGAGTCCATGAGCGCCTGGAAGGAGGCGTCAATGATGTTGTCGGACACGCCCACCGTCCACCAGCGCGCGCCGGTGGCATCATGCGATTCGATCAGCACGCGGGTGATCGCTTCCGTGCCGCCATTGAGGATACGCACCTTGAAATCGGCAAGCTCGAGATCGCCGATCTCGTGCTGGAATTTGCCCAGGTCCTTGCGCAGCGCGATGTCGAGTGCGTTGACCGGGCCATGGCCTTCGGCGACCGACATTTTTTCCTCGCCGTCGACCAGCACCTTCACGATCGCCTCGGAGACCGTCTTCAACTCGCCATTGGCGTCGAAACGGCGCTCGATCATGCAGCGGAAGGAGGTAACGCGAAAGAATTCCGGCACGGTGTGCAGCATCTTGCGCGCCAGAAGCTCGAAGCTGGCGTCGGCGCCCTCATAGGCATAACCCTCCGCCTCGCGCTCCTTGACCACGGCGATCAGCGCATCGAGGCGATTGTCGTCCCGCGGCACGTCGATGCCGCGCCGCTTGAGTTCGGCGACGAAATTGGCCTTGCCGCCCTGATCCGACACCATGACCTTGCGCCGGTTGCCGACGGCTTCCGGTGGGATATGCTCGTAGGTGGCTGGGTCTTTAGCCAAGGCGGAGGCATGAATGCCGGCCTTGGTGGCGAAGGCCGATGCGCCGACATAGGGCGCCTGCGCTTCCGGCGCGCGGTTGAGCAATTCGTCGAAATTGCGCGACAGGCGGGAAATGCCGGACAGCGCTTCCGCGGAGATGCCGGTCTCGAAGCGGTCGGCAAAGGCCGGCTTCAACATCAACGTCGGGATCAGCGTTATCAGGTTTGCGTTGCCGCAGCGCTCGCCGATGCCGTTCAGCGTGCCCTGGATCTGGCGCACGCCGGCATCGACCGCGGCGAGTGAATTTGCGACCGCTTGGCCCGTGTCGTCATGGGCATGGATGCCGAGATTCTCGCCCGGAATCCCACTGGCGATGACCTTTTCAACGATGGCGCGCACTTCCGAGGGCTGGGTGCCGCCATTCGTGTCGCACAGCACCACCCAGCGCGCGCCGGCATCGAATGCCGTCCTGGCGCAGGCCAGCGCGTAGTCGGGATTGGCTTTGAAACCGTCGAAGAAGTGCTCGCAATCGACCAGCGCTTCCTTGCCGGCAGCGCGTGCCGCCTCGACGGATGCGGCGATGGCGGCGAGGTTTTCTTCATTGGTGCAGCCGAGTGCGACGCGGACATGATAGTCCCAACTCTTGGCGACGAAGCACACCGCATCCGACTTCGACTGAACCAGAGCGGCCAACCCCGGATCGTTGGACCTCGAAACGCCGACACGCTTGGTCATGCCGAAAGCGACGAATTTTGCGCGCGCCGTCCGCTTCTGGCTGAAAAACGCGGTGTCGGTCGGGTTCGCGCCGGGATAGCCGCCCTCGACATAGTCGATGCCGAATTCGTCCAACATCTTTGCGATCGCAATCTTGTCCTCGACGGAAAAGTCGATGCCCGGCGTCTGCTGGCCGTCGCGCAAGGTCGTGTCGAAGAGATAGATGCGTTGTTTGGTCATGAGAGCACCGATAGAGGTCGCGTTCCTTCGCGCCCCCCTCTGTCCTGCCGGACATCTCCCCCACAGGTGGGGAGATTAGCAGCGTTGTTCGTCCCGCTTGTTCTGCGACGCTGATGATTGGCGAAAGCGCAAATGAAGGCTGATCTCCCCACCTGTGGGGGAGATGTCCGGCAGGACAGAGGGGGGCAACGTAGGGCAGAACCGCTCATAATTACTTCCCCGCAAACCCATCCGTCGCCCGGATCAACCGGTCGAGGATGCCCGGTTCGGAGAAGGCATGCCCTGCCCCCTCGACCAGATGAAATTCAGACTGCGGCCAGGCCTTGTGCAGTTCCCAGGCGGTTGCCGGCGGACATGCCATGTCATAGCGCCCCTGGACGATAACGCCCGGGATGTCTTTGAGCTTACCGGCATCGCGGATGAGTTGCCCGTCTTCGACCCAGCCGCCATGGACGAAATAATGGTTCTCGATGCGAGCGAAGGCCAATGCATAATCGTCACCCGCGTGCTGCGCGCTTACCGAGGTGTCGGGCATAAGCGTGATCGTCTGGCCTTCCCAGATGCTCCACGCCTTGGCAGCCTCGACCTTGGCCGCATAATCGTCGCCGGTGAGGCGCTTGCGGTAAGCGGCCATCATGTCGCCGCGTTCGGCCTCGGGGATCGGAGCGAGAAGACGCTCCCACTTGTCGGGGAAGAACTGCGAGGCGCCGTGCTGATAATACCATTCAAGCTCGGCGCGGCGCAGCGTGAAGATACCGCGCAGCACCATTTCGCTGACACGTTCGGGATGTGTCTCGGCATAGGCCAGCGCCAGCGTCGAGCCCCATGAACCGCCAAAAACCAGCCATTCGTCGAAGCCGGCCATTTCGCGCAGCCGCTCCATATCGGCCACCAGATCCCAGGTGGTATTGTTGTCGAGGCTGGCGTGCGGGGTGGATTTTCCGCAGCCGCGCTGGTCGAACAGGATGACGTCGTACAGCTTCGGGTCGAACAGCCGCCGATGCTTTGGCGAGATCGTTCCGCCTGGACCGCCATGCAGGAACACCGCCGGCTTTGCCCCGCGCGTGCCGGAACGCTCCCAGTAAATCCGGTGGCCATCGCCGACGTCGAGCATGCCGCTGTCGAAGGGCTCGATCTCGGGATAGAGCGTGCGCAGTTCATGCATCATAGTTTCAAACCCTGTGCTGGCCAGGCAGGCGTTTCATGGTCCGGATGCTGGAAGGAGATGATGTTTTCCTGATGCATCGCGTCATCGTTGCCCGTACGTTTCGGCTGGTCGAAGATCGTCTCGACCCACGGCAGGCGCGAGCCGAAATTGACCTGGATTTTCGGGTCGAGGTCGGAACGGTCGTCGAAGGCGCCGATGGCGATCTCCAGTCCATCCGGATGGCGATAGGTCAGCGGCGTTCCGCAGCGTGCGCAGAAACCGCGGTCGATATTGACCGAGGACTGGAAATAGCTCGGCTCCTCGCGGGTCCATTCGACGCCGTCCTTCGGAGCGCCGACCAGCGGACCGAAAAACCCGCCGAACGCCTTCTGGCACATGCGGCAATGGCAGATCGAGGCGCGCCCAAGCGCACCGTGAATGCGAAAACGCACCGCGCCGCACTGGCAGCCGCCGGTTCGAACAGATTCAGTCATGATTGTTTCTCCGGCGGCCAGGTTTCGGTGTCATGATCGGGATGTTGATAGGAAACGAGATCGGCAAGGAAGGGCGCCGACTCTATGTCCGCCATCGTAGCTTCACCCGGCAATTGCGGTATGGCGTCGACATAAGGCAGCTTCGCCTCCGTGCCCCACTGGATGGTCGGCGGGATGCTCGCGGGATCATCAAAGGCCGCAATCGCCAAAGCGACGCCATCGGGCGCTTCATAGGTGAGCGGCGTGCCGCAATCGCCGCAAAAGCCGCGATGGGCGAAGTTCGACGACTTGAACCTTTTCGGCTCGCCGCGCGTCCATGTGAGTTTTGCCTGACGCACCGAGACGAGAGGAAGATAAAAATTGCCGCTCGCCTTCTGGCACATGCGGCAATGGCAGATCGAGGCATCGCCCAGCGTGCCTTCGACATGAAAACGCACCGCGCCGCACTGGCAGCCACCGCTATAGCCCGGCCTGTTGTCGAGGCTCATGCTAATCCTCCGCTACTCGGGCGCGTGACAGACGGCCTCGACATTGTTGCCGTCGGGGTCGAAGACGAAAGCGCCGTAATAGTCCGCATGATAATGCGGGCGCAGGCCCGGCGCGCCGTTGTCCTTGCCGCCGGCTGCGAGCGCTGCCTTGTGAAAGGCATCAACCTCGGCACGCGAGCGCGCGGTGAAGGCGTAGTGCCGGCCCGGTCCGGTGGGCGAGGCCTCATGCAACCAGAACACCGGCCGCTCGCGTCCATAACCGCCGACCTTCTTGCCGCCGGTGTATTCGGGCGGCACCACGTAGAGCAGCGATGCGCCAAGCGGTGCAAACGCCTGATCGTAGAAGGTTTTCGAGGCGTCGAAATTGCTGACGCTTATGCCAAGATGATCGATCATCGCCTTACCTCCCAGGTTGTAATGCGCTCGCCGGTGGCGGGCTGGTTCAGACCGGCCGAAATTACGATGTGCTGGCAGACATTGTCGATGTCGCGCAGGATGTCGTCGTTCCAGAAGCGGAGGATGGTCCAGCCGTCTTGCTCAAGACGTTTGGTTCTAACGTTGTCATGCAATGCGGCAGCGTCGTCGGCATGCTGACTGCCATCAACTTCCACAACGATCTTCTTTTCCGGGCAGGCTAAATCAACGATGTAGCCTGCAATCGGAAACTGTCTGCGAAATCCCAATCCCATAAGACGATGCGCTCGCAACTCATTCCAGAGTTTTAGCTCCGCATCGGTCATTACCCGGCGCATGGACTTCGCGTTGTTGCGGTTTTTCCGTGGGATCGGTGTATGGGGCATGGCTATGCATCCCCGTTTGTCGAGACTAACGGCAAAGTAAGCGCTCTACGTTGCCCCCCTCTGTCCTGCCGGACATCTCCCCCACAGGTGGGGAGATCAGCCGGCCGCTTGCCTTTCGCCAATCGCAAGCGTTGCAGGACGAGCGGGTTAGGTGAAGCTGCTGATCTCCCCCCTTGTGGGGGAGATGTCCGGCAGGACAGAGGGGGGCGCTGTCCCGCGACCTTGCCCGCCAACATCTCCTCCGCAAGCCTCACCGCTTCACCTCCCAGGTCGTCACGCGCTCGCCGGTGGCGGGGTCCTTGCCGTCCTTGAGTTGGATGCCCTGTGCCAGAAGTTCGTCGCGAATGCGGTCGGCTTCGGCCCAGTTCTTGGCGGCGATTACGGCGAGGCGCTCATTGATTGCGGCCGTGATGTTTGAGCCGTCCAACGCGCTAGTTACGGCTTGCAAATCCGCCTTCGCAACAAAATCATCGAGTTCAAAGCCCAAGATGCTCCATCCACTCAGCAGTTGAAAGGCGGCCTCCTCATTCCCTTCCTGTGCGTCTTTAGCCAAACTGTGAAGTTCCACGATGGCCGAAACGGTATTTAGATCGTCTGTGAGCGCGCCTACAAAAGCCGAGCTCGGAAAAGGCTCAACCATACGGTTGCTGACCGCGATCCAATTGATATCTGAGGCAACTTTACGCAGATCAGCCCAACGCTGCAGTGTCCGCTCAGCTTCCGTGAGCTTGGAGACTGTAAAATCAATTGGCTGCCGATAATGCGTCATCAGCATAGCCAGGCGCAGCACCTCCCCTGGCCATTTGCGCCCACCGAACTTCTCCGTCTCCAGCAGATCGTTGATGGTGACGAAATTGCCGTCGCTTTTCGACATCTTGCGGCCTTCGACCTGCAGGAAGCCGTTGTGCATCCAGTAGTTGGCCATGACATCGGTGCCGTGGGCGCAACGGGATTGCGCGATCTCGTTTTCGTGATGCGGGAAGATGAGGTCGAGCCCGCCGCCGTGGATATCGAAGACCTCGCCGAGATAGGCCGCACTCATGGCCGAGCACTCGATATGCCAGCCCGGCCGGCCCCTGCCCCATGGGCTCTCCCAGCCCGGTTCGTTGTGCGAAGACAGCTTCCACAGCACGAAGTCGCCGGGGCTCTTCTTGTGGGCATCGACCGCCACGCGCGCACCGGCCTGTTGTTCGTCCAGCGGGCGCTTCGACAACTGTCCATAGTCCGGCATCGAAGCCGTGTCGAACAGGACTTCACCTTGCGCTTCATAGGCATGGCCGCGTTCGATCAGGCGTTGAATCAACGTGATCATATCGGCCTTGCCGTCGGCGCGCGGTTCCACGAACTCGGTGGCGCGCGGCTCGAAGGTCGGCGGCAGGCAGCCCAGCGTCGCGACATCGGCGTGGAACTGGTCGGCGGTCTTCTTGGTCACCTTGCCGATCGCCTCGTTGAGCGGCAGGTTCGGGAAGTCGCGCAGCGCACGCGCGTTGATCTTATCGTCCACGTCGGTGATGTTGCGGGCATAGATGACATGGTCGGCGCCGTAGAGGTGACGCAGCAGCCGGTAGAGCACGTCGAAGACGATGACGGGCCGCGCATTGCCGATATGGGCGAAGTCGTAGACGGTCGGTCCGCAGACATACATGCGCACATTGTTCGCAGCGATCGGCACGAAGTCTTCCTTCGTGCGCGTCAGCGTGTTGTAGATACGCAGGCCTTTAAATCCGTCCGACATTCGAAATCCCAGTCCACAAGAAGATCGCCGCAAGGCGAAAAAAGACTCCAGCCTGCTGGCCGGGGCGTTTGTCCTGTCTGGGGAGAAAAGGCGAAAACGTCCTGACCAGCGCGAGCGCTAGCCGATAATGCAAATGCCACAAATGGCGTAAGGCGTTTTCATGGAAGGCTTTATCGCGCCCGATAGTGTTGCCGTCAAGTCGCATCTTCGCGGGAAACGCGTCGTCTTTTCGATGCCGGGGCGCATCGTAAGTTTTTATTAAACATGTCTATACATGAAATTGGTTAGCTGGCTCGAAATCACGGCACGCGTCACGATTTCGTCCCATTGCACCATCATTGCAGTGCCTTGACGGGACATAACCTTGGGGAAGATGACAATGTCAGCCACCACGAAGAGCGAAGCCGAGCGTATCCGCGCTCAATATGCCACGCTCACCAGCCACTATCGCGCCATCGGTCCGGCGGCGATCCTGGCAGCCGTGCTTGCAGCCAAGAAGCGCAAGCCGGCCAAGTCAGCCGTAGGCAAGGCGGCCTAACAGGCTCAGCCCTATGCCGGCCATGACGAGGCCGATCAGTACGTCGAGTACGCGCCATGCAGCCGGGCGCGCAAATACTGGCTCAAGCAGGCGGGCGCCGTAGCCCAGCCCGAAAAACCAGACGAAGGAAGCGACAACCGCACCTGCGCCGTAAGCGGCGCGGGCCGAGCCTTCATATCTGGCCGATAGCGATCCCAGAAGCACAACCGTGTCGAGATAGACATGCGGGTTGAGGAAGGTGAAGGCCAGGCAGGCCGCGATCGCCGCCTTCAGGCTACCCTCGCCCTTTTTCGCCGCATGCAGCGCTTCCGGCTTCATCGCTCGCCGGAAGGCGATGACGGCATAGGAAAACAGGAAAATCGCGCCGCCGATCGTCACGGCATTGATCAGCATCGGCGAGGTCGCGATCAGCGTGCCAAGGCCGGCGACGCCCGCCGCGATCAGCAAGGCGTCCGACAGCGCGCAGATCAGGCTCAGCACGAAGACATGCTGGCGCAGCAGGCCTTGCCGCAGGATGAAGGCATTCTGCGCGCCGATCGCCATGATGAGCGAGGCGCCGAGAAGAAATCCCGACAGCGCGGCCGGCCAAAGAGCTGATGACATCAGGAAATCCGTCTAGAAAAGTGACATCTGGTCGTCGTTGGGCGGGTTTTTCTTCTTTTCAGACCTGGGCTGTTCCTGCACCAGCGCCGGATCGATGCGATCCTGGATTTCCGGGCCGGTGTTGGCGACCTTGTTGACGAGATCCGACACCGGGATCGCCTCGAAGAACCCCTGCTCGGCCGGCCGCAACAGATCGGCGACGTCGCGTGGTTCCTGGAACCGGCAATCGAGCCAGCGCGAAAAATCCTGCGCGTGGATGACGATCGGCATGCGCTCATGGATATGGGCTATGTCGCTGTTGGCCTGCGTGGTCAGGATCGCGCCGGTGTCCATTTCCGAGCCGCCGGGTTCGGCATAAGTCTCCATCAACCCCGCAAAAGCAATTAGGCCGCCGTCTCTTGGCCGTATCCAAAAAGGCTGGCCCTTTTTCTTGCCGTCCTGGCGCCATTCGTAAAAACCGGAAGCCGGGATGAGTGCGCGACGATGGCGCATGGCGGTGCGGAACGAAGCTTTTTCGGAAGCACTTTCAGAGCGCGCATTGAACAGTAGCGGAAAGCTCCGCGTATCCTTGACCCAGGTCGGGATCAGGCCCCAGCGCACCAGCAGCGAGGTCCGGTCCGGCAAATTGGAACCCGGCTGGCGCGGTTCCCCGGCCATGACCATCAGGATCGGCTGTGTCGGCGCAATGTTGTAACGCGGCGGAAAAGCCTCAAGCTCCGGGAGCGAGAAGGCCTCGTCCACCTCTTTCGGGCTGGAAGTGAGCGCGAAACGTCCGCACATTCTTGGCTTGGTACCGTTGATCTTGTGAAATCACTGTGGCGGTGGAAATCCTTTGCCGCAACCTGTATCGATTGGGCCATCCGGCCGATCCCCAGGCAAATGGCAACCACGGGAAAGCAGCAAATATGCAGGAAAGGCTGACAATACCGGCAGTTTCGGTCGCGCTCCTGCGCGGCGACCGGGTGCTGCTGGTGAAACGGGGGCAAGCGCCCTCTCTCGGCCTTTATGCCTTTCCGGGTGGACGTGTCGAAGCCGACGAGACAGAGATCGAAGCTGCCGCGCGTGAGCTTTTCGAGGAAACGGGCTTGCGGGCGCATAATCTCCAGCCGCTCGAAGTTTTCATGATCGATGCCGAGCGCGATGGCAAAGCGATCACCTACCGGCTTCAGGTCTTCACCGGCGAGGATGCCGGCGGCGAGCCGCATCCTGACAGCGACGCGGCGGAGGCTGGCTTCTTCACGCTGGCGCAGATGGAGGCCATGCCGGTGACCGATTCGGTGATGGAGGTTTCCCGTGCATTGCTGGCCGACGTAGCAATAAGCGGGGAATAGAGCGGCAAGCCGCCTTGCAGCCGTCAAATTGTTTCGTCACAAGGGCTTATGAGCCGCGCCACGCTGTTTTTCACCGTATTTCTCGCCGTTGCCTCCTCGGTCGCGACGGTGCCCGCGCGCGCGGTCGAAGCGCCCTTCGAAGGCAGCCTGATGCGCCTGTCCGAAGTGCTCGGCTCACTGCACTTCCTGCGCAACCTGTGCGGCGAGGAAGGAACCCAGTGGCGCGACCAGATGGAGAAGCTTCTGGAGGCCGAAAAGCCCGACGCCGCGCGACGCGCCAAATTCATCGCCAGCTTCAACCGCGGCTATCGTTCGTTCCAGGGCAGTTATTTGAGCTGCACCCCGTCCGCGACGGAAGCCATCGCCCGCTACATGAAGGAAGGCGAGACGCTGACGCGCGACGTCGCCGCCCGTTATGGAAACTAGCCGCGTACACTTTGCAATGAACGTCGAAACAACCCACCACATCGATGCGTCGGACCCGGACGAGAACGGCTACTACGACTATTTCTACGAATACGACATCTATCGATTTTCAAACGAGCAATCGGCGTTCGTCGCCCGATCCTATGTCGACACACCGGCTGAAGTGCATTTCCTGAAATGTGGCCTCGGGTCGGAAGAACGTCTGCTCACTACCCGCGATTTGCGCGAGCCATTGTTTGTCGAAGCATTCGGATATCTCAGGAATCTGGGGAAAACGCAGATCAACTGGCTGGATAGAAAGGCCGGGGGCTATCGGTCCGTACTGGACATCGCCGACATTCGGCCCAAGTGACTTATGCCGTTCTAATCCTTTTGTTGGTGGCAGGTTGAATCGTGGCGGATTCGCCACACTTCTAAATCAAAGTTTAACCGCCATTTTGTGGGTTAACTTAAGTTTTAGTTATTCCTGTCGGCACCGTGACGTTTGCGTTACGGTAGCCGTCAAATGACTCGGGGTTTTTGATCTATCGGCCATTTGCAAGGCGCAGACAGTAGAAACATCGCATTTGCAGTGGTCAATTTTGTCCCTTTCTATCGGGACTTCGCAAGGGACAGCTCAAGGTGGTCCGGCCTACCGGGACCATGACTTGAAAGGGTGGAAGATGAGTATGGAGCACACGATCAGCGATATCGACGCGCTGGTCAGGGAAGAAAAGCGCCTGACCGCGGTGGAGTGTCACAACGAAGCCTGGGCCGAAGGTTTGTCGGCCGGCATCGAGGCCGACATCATCGCGGAAGCTGCCCTTTCCACAGCGTTTGTCGAGATTTTGCGCACCAACGGCGAAGCCGCAGCCTTGGCTCTGCTGGATGAGATGCGCGAAAAAGTTATCGCTGGCGAATTCGAGCCTGTTCGCCTGCGACATTGACACGTCCCCAAACCCTCTTTTTCAGTGTAAGAAACTGACGGGCATCGAATCTGTCGCGATGCCTACGGAGAGGACGGGACATGCAGGTATCGACGCAGGCGAAATCGCAAAGCCGCAGAAGTGCGCATATGGCGGCTTTGCTGTGGCTTGCGGCAGTCGGCGTGGCGCTGCCCACTACAGTGCTTTTCGGAACTGTTCCCGCCTCGGCCCTCAGCGAAATCAAGCGCGAAGAAACCCCGGCCACCCCGTCACAGGACGAGGCCGCGCCGGAAAATACCGTCCCCTCGCCTGATCCCATACAGAAAACACCGCTGCCGGACGTGCAGCCGCAGGATGACCAGGCCGAGCCCGACGAAGGCCCGGCCGCACCCAACGGCTCGACGCATACGAGCGAAGACCCCAACGCGCCGCTGCCGGAGATTCTTTACGACGTCCAGTCGCTGCCCGAACCGGTGAAGCGCATGCGCCAATTGTTGCTGGACGTGGCAGCGGGCGGCGACATAGAGAAATTGCGCCCGCTGATCGGCACCGGCGACGAAGCGACGCAATTATCGCTCAGCGACCTGGAAGACGATCCGATCACCTATCTGAAGGACCTCTCCGGCGACAAGAACGGCGAGGAGCTGCTCGCCATCATGGAAAACATCCTCAATGGCGGCTACGTCCACGTCGATGCGGGCAAGCCCGAGGAACTCTACGCCTGGCCCTATTTCTTCGCCATGCCGCTCGAAAAGCTGACGCAACGCCAGCGTGTCGAGCTCTTCAAGATCGTCACCGCCGGTGACTACGAAGACATGAAGAGCTACGGCGTCTACAATTTCTACCGCCTCGGCATCACGCCGGAAGGCAAGTGGGCTTTCTTCGTCGCGGGCGAGTGACCGGCCGATAGGCGCTCATATCGAGCTGAATCAAAAACACCCGCCAAGCATCTGCTTTGGCGGGTGTTTTCGTTTTCGGAACGAATTCTGATCAGACTCAGGCGGGCAAAGCCTCAGAGAAGGCAACAGCCTGCCCCTGCCCCGGTGTCACGATCTCGCCTTCCCACATCACGCGGTTGCCGCGGATGATGGTGCCGACCGGCCAGCCAGTGACTTGCTTGCCGTCATAAGGCGTCCAGCCGGCTTTCGAGCCGGCCTGCGCGTTGGTGATGGTTTCGCGGCGCTTGAGGTCGACCACGGTGAAATCGGCCTCGTAGCCCGCCGCGATGCGCCCCTTGCGCGCCATGCCGAACAGGCGCTGCGGGCCGTGGCTGGTGAGATCGACCAGCCTTTCCAGCGAAAGCCTTCCGGCGTTGACGTGGTCGAGCATGATCGGAACCAGCGTCTGCACGCCGGTCATGCCCGAGGGCGAGGCCGGATAGGGCTTTGCCTTTTCTTCCAGCGTATGCGGGGCATGGTCGGAGCCGAGTACATCGACGACGCCTTGCGAGATGCCATGCCAGACGCCGTCGCGATGGCGTGCGACGCGAACCGGCGGGTTCATCTGGATCAAAGTGCCGAGCGTCGCATAGTCGTCAGCGGAAAGGGTGAGATGATGCGGCGTCGCCTCGCAAGTGGCGACATCCTTGTGGTTTTCAAGGAATGCGATTTCCTCGGCCGTCGAGATGTGCAGGACGTGGATGCGGGCACGGGCGGCCCGCGCAATCCGCACCAGCCTCTCCGTGCATTGCAGCGCCGCGATCTCGTCGCGCCAGACCGGATGCGAGGACGGATCGCCCTCGACGCGCTCGCCAAGACGTTCGCGCAGGCGAAACTCGTCTTCCGAGTGGAAGGCGGCGCGGCGGCGGGTGTTCTTCAAGATGGAAAAGACGCCATCGTCATCCTCGACCAGCAGATTGCCAGTGGAGGAACCCATGAAGACCTTGATGCCAGCCGCACCCGGCAGGCGCTCGAGCTCGGCGACATCCCCGGCATTCTCGCGCGTGCCGCCGACCCAGAAGGCGAAATCGCAATGCATGCGGTTCGTCGCGCGCGACACCTTGTCGGCAAGAGCTGCTTCGCTGGTCGTCAGCGGGTTGGTGTTGGGCATCTCGAAGACGGCAGTGACGCCGCCAAGCACCGCAGCGCGCGAACCCGTCTCCAGATCTTCCTTGTGCTCCAGCCCCGGCTCGCGGAAATGGACCTGGCTGTCGACGACGCCGGGAAGGATATGCAGGCCGGCGCAGTCGATGACTTCGCCGGCGGAAGCCTGGCCGAGATCGCCGATCGCCGCGATGCGCCCGGCGCGCTCGCCGATGTCGCGCAGGCCGGTGCCATCATGATTGACGACCGTGCCGCCCTTGAGGATGAGGTCGAACGTCGTTGTCATCAGCGTCTCTTCCAGCTCTTGCCCCTGCGATGCGTGCGGCTTACGTAATGGCCAACAGATTTGCAAGATCAGGTCACGTCCGAATGCCCGCAGTTCAACTTCCCGACCGTATTTTGATTTCCGTCTCCGGCCCGGATGCCGAGCATTTCCTGCAGAACATTCTTACCACCGATCTCGACGCGCTCTCCCCGGAAGACGCGAAACCGGGGGCGCTGCTGACGCCGCAAGGCAAGATCCTGTTCGATTTCCTCGTCTCGCGCGACGGCAATGGCGGTTTGCTGCTGGAGTGCCGCACTGAGATCGCCGACGATTTCATCCGCCGGCTGACGCTCTACAAGCTTCGCGCCAAAGTCGATATTTCCAAGCAGGAACAATCGCTTGTCTCCGTCTCATGGAATCTTGATTCAGACGCTTCAGTTTCTGATTCAAGTGCCTCAGAAACTGATTCAACCGTGAGGCACGATCGGCGTTTTGTCGAACCGGCCCGCGTGTTCCGCATTTATGGCCAAACCGTGCCGGAAGGCGACCAGATGCAGGCTTGGGAGGATTTTCGTCTCGCCCATGGCATCGCCGAGAGCGGGTCTGATTATGCGTTGAGTGACGCCTTCCCGCACGACGTTCTGCTGGATCAGACTGGCGGCGTCGGTTTCGGCAAGGGCTGCTATGTCGGGCAGGAAGTCGTTTCGCGCATGCACCATCGCGGCACGGCGCGCCGGCGCGTGCTGCTGGTTTCGGCAGAAGAACCGCTGCCGCCGAGCGGTACTGATATCAAAGCTGCCGGAAAGACCATCGGTACGCTCGGCAGTGTTTCGGGCAACAAGGGTCTGGCGATCGTTCGCATTGACCGGGTCAAGGACGCGATAGACGCCGGTATCGAAATAGCCGTTGGCGAGGTTGCGGTCTCGCTGACCATTCCAGGCTGGGCGAAATTCACCTTCCCGCAGGAGCCGGCTGCTGCGGAGGACGCATAATGGCCGACAAGGCCGGTGCGCCGGCCCGTGCCTGGCAGCGCATGCTGTCGGGCCGCAGGCTGGACCTGCTCGACCCGTCTCCGCTCGATGTCGAGATTTCCGATATCGCCCACGGCCTTGCGCGTGTTGCGCGCTGGAACGGCCAGACCGGCGGCGATCATGCATTCTCGGTGGCCCAGCACTCGCTGCTGGTCGAGGAAATCTTTGCCCAGCAGGTAAAAGACCCCTCGCCCGATGCGCGGCTTGCCGCCCTGCTTCACGACGCCCCGGAATATGTGATCGGCGACATGATCTCGCCATTCAAGTCGGTGGTCGGCGGTGGCTACAAGGCCGTCGAGCAGCGGCTGCAGCGGGCGATCCATCTGCGCTTTTCGCTGCCCGCCGATATCAGCGAAAAGCTCAAGAAAGAAATCAAACGCGCCGATCAGGTCGCCGCTTATTTCGAGGCCACTGTTCTCGCCGGCTTCACGATCTCGGAGGCGACGCAGTTCTTCGGCCGGCCCCGCGGGATTTCAGCCGACGGTTTCGATCTGTCCTGCCGCCCGGCAAAGGCCATGCAGAGCGCCTTTCTCAAGCGTTTTTCCGCAATCGAGCGTTTGCGTCAGGCAGGATAAGCCGTTCATTCATCGAATGGTTGACGGCCGGCCGTTCCAGACGATCCAGGAACCACTGCGTCAGCCGTGTCCAGACTTCGTCCTTCTCGCCGGTATCCTCGCAGCCATGGTCGAGATTGGGATTGTCGTTGACCTCGATGACGAAGACGCCGTCGCGGGTTTCCTTGATGTCTACGCCGTAGAGGCCGTCGCCGATGCAGCGTGCGGCGCGCACCGCCGTCTCGACGACGTGGGCGGGTGCGTCCTTCAATGTGAATGACTTGAAGCCGCCCTGATCGGGCTTGCCATTGGCCTTGTGGTTGACGATCTGCCAATGCTTCTTGGCCATCAGGTAGTGGACCGCAAACAGCGGCTGGCCTCCGAGCACGCCGATGCGCCAATCGTAGTCGGTCGGGATGAATTTCTGGGCTATCAGCAGGTCCGAATCTTCCAGCCACAGCGTGGCAAGCTGCTTCAGTTCTTCGAAATTCGACGCCTTCTTCACGCCTCGCGAAAACGAACTGTCCGGGATTTTCAGCACCAGCGGGAAGCCGAGCGTCTGCGCCGCCAGTTCGAGATCGGCGGGTCCTGCGATCATCACCGTCGGCGGCACGGGCACGTTGTTGTAGGTCATCAGCTCGTTGAGATAGACCTTGTTGGTGCAGCGGATCATCGACAGCGGGTCGTCGATAACCGGCATGCCCTCCTGCTGGGCGCGACGGGCGAAGCGATAGGTATGGTTGGAAATCGACGTGGTTTCGCGGATGAACAGCGCGTCGTAGTTGGCTAGCTTGGCCAGATCCTTCTTGGTGATGGGCTCGACCTCGACGCCCATCTTCTCCGCGATCTTCGCCCAATGACGCAGCGAACTGATCTCGGACGGCGGCAGTTCCTCATGCGGATCTATCAGCGTCGCGAAGGTGAAACGCGCCGGCGTGCGCGCCTTGGTGTCGCGCCATTCACGGTTGGTGTAGGTGGCCAGGCTTTCGAGGAAGCGCGGCTTTTCCTCCGGGCTCATGCGCGCCAGCGGGTGAAAACCGATCTTATGGATTGTAGCCCATTGCTGGCTATCCTTGATCGACACTTCCAGCGCCGGCGCGCGGAACCAGTCGAATAGCAGCTTGGCAAAACGGTCCCACGCCTTGGACGGGCCGATGCCGAAGAAGAACACGGCTTTCGCGGGAAAGGCGCCGCCAAGGTCCTTGCGGCATTTGTTGAGCGCAAGTTCCAGTTCGGGCAGTGCGTGTTCGTAGAGCTTGTGCTCGGACAGGTCGATCATCGTCTCGACCGTCGGGATGACCTTGTGGCCGCGCGAACTGGCCAGCAACGAAGCGTAATAGCCGCGGCTCTGATAGCTGTAGCTGTTCGACAGGTTGATGACCTTGGGGCGCTGCCCGCGAAACAGCGCTGGATGCGCCAGATAATCGCGGTTGGTGATGATCTTGTGCGGTGTCGCCACCTGGTCGAGATCGCTTTGCCTGCCTGTAAGAATGACCCAGGTCATTTTCTCTCACGCTTTTTCCGGATGGTGATGTTGGCGGCGTCCGGCTTCCCGCCGGGCCAAGGACAATGAACTCATGGCTAACCGGTTCCGGCTTTTTTAGGCAGAGGTTGGTCGTCGTCGGAGGCAGACCGGACCAGAGGCTTTTCATAGCGCAAGGCATCCGCTCCATCGGCATAATAGGCGGGCTTGTGCCCTATCTGCCGGTAGCCGTTCTTTTCATAAAGATCGATCGCGCGGAGATTGTCCTCGCGCACTTCCAGGCGCATGGCCTTCCGGCGTTTGGCGGCAGCGGCGTTTTCTGCTGCCTCCAGCAAAGCACGCCCCAATCCGCCACCGCTGTTGGGCGCGACGGCCAGCGAATAGAGCCGCGCCTTGTTGCTTCCGGCGCGCAGCAGCACGACGCAGTGGCCGGCGAGCAAGCCGTCGCGCTCGGCAATCAGGATCGAGGCGCTCTTGCTGACGATCATGCGGCGGAAGGCGTTTCTGGACATGCGATCGGTCTCGAAAACCGCGTTTTCGAGCGCCACGAGTGCGCCGATGTCAGAGGCGCGGGCCGGGCGAATGTCTGCGTTCATGGCAGCCGGGAAACCTCGATCGAAAGCGTGCTCGAAGGTGGGCAGAACGTCTCTGACCGAGGCATTGGCGCGACGGCATCGAAAGCGCTATCGCTCCTCGAATTGGGCCGAATTGTGACTCCTTGCAACGTATGGCGAAGCGCGGAAACTTTGATGACACGGATGGCCGTTCTTCATCCTGCCACGGAGAGAATCACCCCTTCATGCCGTCGAGAAGCTGACGGTAGGCCGAGTTCGCAATCGTCATCAGCGCTTCCTGCGGAAGCGTGCCGGTCACAGCGCAACCGTAGCCGTCATCGAGCCAGTAGAGCGAGCGGGTGCCGCCCTCTTCCAGCAGCCGGAAGCCGGTTTCCTTGGTCGTCGCGTCGCTGATGATATAAAGCGACACACGGTTTCCGGTGTGGTCCTGATACATGAATTGCGCTGCCGCCTTGCTTTCGGCCGGCAGCAGCCGCCCGCCGACAAGCTCGAAACCCTGCGCGGTCAGGTCGGGCGCTACCAGCTTCACGCCGACGCGCTTGGACAGCCAGCCGACAAGATGATCCTTCTGGTCGGCCCCAACCTCGACTACGTGCAATTTTTCGGCCGCGTAGAGCGTATGCGCGGCAATCGCACCCTCGGCCAACTGGCTGGCGGCCGCATCGATCGAACCCCAGCCGGAAATGCCGAGCAGATAGCCGCCAAGCCCACCGGCCACGAAAATTGCCGCAGCAGCAGCCATGCGCCAACGCGGGGGAGCATCGCTACGGGGTTGCTTCTCGCCTGATAGCAACCTCTCGAAACGCTCCGGAACCGGCTCGGTCAGCACGCCGGCAACGGAGTTTTGCAAAGCGGCAAGATCGGTCGCGAAGCGCTGGCTGCGTGCCTTCATGTCGGGATTGGCTTCCAGCCAGAGTTCGTAAGCCGCGCGTTCCTCGGCCGGCAACTCGCCGTCGAGTGCCATGTGGATATCGCGTTCGGTGAAATCGCGTGCGGTCATTTCTCGATGACCCTTATTGCCCGGCGCCGCGATCCGTCCTCCAGTATCGTGCGCAATTCTTCACGGCCGCGCGCGATGCGCGACATCAGCGTGCCGGCAGGCACGCCCAGCACATTGGCAGCTTCGGCGTATGAGAAGCCTTCGACCGCAACCATCAGCAGCGCTGCGCGGCGATCCGGGCTGATCGCCTGAAGCGCATCGAGTATCTCATGCGAGGCGACGCTTTCGGCCTGATAGGCCGGAACCGCCATAGCCTCACTCGTCTCGATCGGCAGCATGGCAGTCTCGCCGCGCCGTTTTTCCCTTCGCATCTGGTCGACAAAAAGATGATGCATAATCGTAAACAGCCACCGCCTCGGATTGTCCCCGGTTCGCCAGCCCTCGAGCTTGCCCAGCGCGCGCTCGAGGCAGTCCTGGACAAGATCGTCGGCGGAATCGCGGTTGCGCAGCAGTGCGCGCGCATAGCGGCGCAGGCGCGGTATTTCGGCGAGTATCGCTGCCCTTCTCTGGTCCATGATGCGGCCGGTATTGCCTTCGTTCCAGTCCGATTGAACTCCTGTTCAGCGAGCCCGACAAGGCGGAACCGAACCGTTCGTACAATTGCTTCAGTCCTATAAGAACGTTCGGAACCGCGCCTTTATTCCCGCCGATCCATCAGCATCGCTGAACCTTCGATGCGACCAATTCATTTTGCGAAAACCTGTCGATCCGATAAAAACGGAAAATGACTCGGGAGACACGGCAATGACGGCTGCAACGGCAAATACCAGCGCGCGGGCAACCGTTCCGTGGCTGATCATCATATGCGGCTGCCTGATTGCCGCCCTCACCTTCGGCCCGCGCTCGGCGATGGGTTTCTTCCAGCTGCCGATGCTTGCGGAAAAAGGTTGGGATCGCACCACCTTCGGCCTCGCCATGGCGCTGCAGAACCTGTTCTGGGGCCTCGGCCTGCCTTTCTTCGGAGCCATCGCCGACCGCTACGGCACCTGGCGCGTGCTGGCGCTCGGCGGCCTCATCTATGCCGCCGGCCTCTACATGATGGCGACGGCTACCTCGGTCGGCATGCTGCATATCGGCGGCGGCATACTGGTCGGGCTAGGCGTGGCCGCCGGTTCCTTCAGCATCGTGCTTGCCGCCTTCGCGCGCCACACCCCGCCTGAACGCCGCTCCATCGTCTTCGGCATCGGCACCGCTGCCGGGTCAGCCGGCATGTTCCTCTTTGCACCGCTCAGCCAGGGCCTGATCACCGCCTATGGCTGGTCTGATACACTGGTCTATATGAGCATGATGATGCTCATCATCCCGGTTCTGGCGATCCCGCTGGTCGGCAGTTCGCACAACCCGAACTCCGCCGCCGCCATCGATCACCAGTCGGTCGGCGCGGCATTGCGTGAAGCGCTTGGCCACCGCAGCTACGTGCTCCTGGTTTCCGGCTTCTTCGTCTGCGGCTTCCAGGTCGCTTTCATCACCGCGCATTTCCCCGCTTACATTGCCGATATCGGCATCGACGCGCGCTACGCGGTCATCGGGCTGGCACTGATCGGCTTCTTCAACATCATCGGCTCGCTGGCCTCCGGCGTCATCGGCCAGAAATACTCCAAGCCGATCTTCCTGGCCTGGATCTATATCGGCCGCTCCATCGCTGTCGCCGCCTTCCTGCTGCTGCCACAGACACCGACCAGCGTTGTGATCTTCGCCATCGTCATGGGGCTGCTGTGGTTATCGACCGTCCCGCCAACCAATTCGCTGGTCGCCATCATGTTCGGCACCCGCCATCTCGGAATGCTCGGCGGCGTTGTCTTCCTGTCCCACCAGATCGGCTCGTTCCTCGGCGTCTGGCTGGGCGGCTATCTCTACGACCAATTCGGCTCCTACGATCCAGTGTGGTGGCTGGGCGTGGCGCTCGGCCTGTTTGCGGCTGCGGTGCATTGGCCGATCAAGGAACGCCCGGTCGACCGGCCCACACTGGTGCCGGCTGAGTAATCTCAGGCCGCCGTATCGCCCGGAACGTCTTGCGCAGCGGCGTTGCGTTTCCTCAGTGCATTGAGGAAGCCGGCGCGCGCGTCGGGAGCCTGCATTCCGCGCGGCTCGTAGACATGGCGGGCGAAAAAGAAGTCCGTCAGGCGGAAGGCCTGTTCGATCGTCGTGATATCAACCTGTGGGCTGGAACCGCGCAGAAGGAAGGCCGGCAGCGCCAGCATCTTGTCGTGCCACGGCAGACCCGCCTCGCGCGACACGGCGCGGCCGGACTTCGGCGAGACGTAAGTAAGATCGTCGCGCCGGCCGGTGGCCGCGCATTGGGTGAGATCGAGGCCGAAGCCAAGCTCCTCCAGCACCATCAGCTCGAACCGCACGACAAGCTCGCCGGCAGCGGTGGCGTCGTCCAGATGCTCGATCAGCAGCCCCAGCATCTCGTAAAGCCCGCCATGCGGGTCGCGCTCGGGCAAGAGCCGCAGATGGGCGGCCAGCGTCTGCAAGCCGTAGACGGCGCAGGCGCTTTCGAACAGGCGCGCGGCGTTGAGTTCCAGCGCCTCGGCCTGGAACATGCCGAGATGCTCGTCGAGCCGCGCGCGCCAGATGAGATCGACGCGGTTGCCCGCCTGAAGCAGCGGCTGGGCCTTGCGCGAGCGCCCGCCGCGCACCATGCCGAGATGGCGCCCATGGGCGCGCGTCATCACCTCAAGTATGACGCTGGTTTCGCCATGCTTGCGGGTTCCAAGGATTATGCCCTCGTCGCGCCATTCCATGGCTGGAGCTTCGGCCGCTCAGTGCGGGAATTCAAGACCCATTTCGCGGTAGCGTTCGGGGTCATCGCCCCAGTTCTCGCGCACCTTCACGAACAGGAAGAGATGCACCTTCTGCTCGAGGATATCGCCGATATCCTTGCGGGAGGACTGGCCGATGGAACGGATCGTCTCGCCTTTGTGGCCAAGCACGATCTTCTTCTGGCTGTCGCGCTCGACATAGATGACCTGTTCGATGCGCACCGAGCCATCGGGCTTTTCTTCCCACTTTTCGGTCTCGACATGGGACGAATAGGGCAATTCCTGATGCAGGCGCAGATAGAGCTTTTCGCGGGTGATCTCGGCTGCAAGCTGGCGCATCGGCAGGTCCGAAATCTGGTCTTCCGGATAGTACCATGGGCCGGCCGGCAAGGCTTCGGCGAGATGATCGAGGATCGCCTGGCACCCTGCCCCGGTCAGCGCCGAGACCATGAAAGTGCGTTCGAACTTGACCCGCTCGTTGCAGGTGGCGGCAAGCGCCAGCAGGCTTTCCGGCTTGACCCGGTCGAGCTTGTTCAGGATCAGGATTTTCGGCTGGCGAACGCCTTCGAGATTGGTCAGCATCGCGTCGGCATCGCCCTTGATGCCGCGCTCGGCGTCGATCAGCACCATGACCATGTCGGCATCCTTGGCCCCGCCCCAGGCAGTCGTGACCATGGCCTTGTCGAGCCGGCGGCGCGGCTTGAAGATGCCGGGCGTGTCAATGAAGACGATCTGCGCATTGTTGTGGGTGGCGATGCCGCGCACGATGGCGCGCGTCGTCTGTACCTTGTGGGTGACGATCGACACTTTGGCGCCGACGAGCTGGTTGACCAGCGTCGACTTGCCGGCATTCGGAGCGCCGATAAGGGCGACAAAGCCGGAGTGGGTTGCGGGCGCGTCTTCGCTCACTGTTCGTTTCCTTCCTGGCCCCAGACGCCTTCGCGCTGGAGGATTGCCGCTGCGGCGGCCTGCTCGGCCTCGCGCTTGGAGCGGCCTGTGGCGGTCGCCGGTTCGAAATCACCGACACGCACGCTCACCGTGAACAGCGGATCGTGGTCGGGGCCTTCGCGGCTTTCGATCTGATAGGCAGGTGTAGCACTTGCAGCCTGATGTGCCCATTCCTGCAATTCGGTCTTCGGGTCGCGGCGGGCCGCACCGGTAACCTTGGAGCGCGGCTCCCAATAGCGCAGGACGAAGCGTTTTGCCGCTTCCATGCCGCCGTCGAGATAAAGCGCGGCGATCAGCGATTCCAGCGCGTCGGCGCGGATGTTCACGCGCTTGCGCCCGGCCAGCGTCTTGACCTCGCTGCCGGCGCGGATCAGGTCCGGCAGGCCGATCTCGTCGGCGATTTCGGCCAGCGCCTCGGCGTTGACCAATGCGTTGAGCCGCACGGAGAGTTCCCCTTCGGCAGCGTTGGGAAAGGCATGGAACAGCATGTCGGCAATGATCAGGCCGAGAACGCGGTCGCCGAGAAACTCGAAGCGCTCATAGTCCGTGCCGGCCCTGGCGCCGCGCGCGCTTGCATGCGTCAGCGCACGCTGAAGCCGCTCATGGTCGCGGAACACATGGCCGGTGCGTTCCTTCAACGCCTCGGCAATGTCTTTTCCGGTCAGCCGTTTGAACGCCATCCTATCGAACGAAGTTGAACAGGCGCGAGGCGCGCATCTCGGACGGCCACTTCCAGATTTCGAGCGGGCTTGCGCCATCGGCTATCGAGAAGAAGATGATGTTGGCTTTGCCGACGAGATTTTCGGCCGGCACGTAGCCGACATTGAATCGGCTGTCGGTCGAGTTGTCGCGGTTGTCGCCCATCATGAAGAAGTGGCCTTCCGGCACGACGAATTCGCGGGTGTTGTCGCCGATGGAATTCGGCGTCAGGTCGAGCGTGTCATAGGAAACGCCGTTCGGCAGCGTCTCGCGATAGACGTCGACCGGGCGGTTGACCTCGGTGATGTCGGGATTGTCGATCTCGCCGACCTTCTCGCGCGGCACGGCCGTGCCGTTGATGAAGAGCTGGCCGTCCTTCATCTGGACCTTGTCACCCGGCAGGCCGATCACGCGCTTGATGTAATCCAATGATGGGTTCGGCGGGAACTTGAAGACCACGACATCGCCGCGTGCGGGATCGCTGCCCCAGATGCGGCCCGAAAACAGGTCCGGCCCGAAGGGTAGCGAATAGCGCGAGAAACCGTATGACCATTTGGTCACGAACAGATAGTCGCCTTCCAGAAGTGTCGGCCGCATCGAACCTGAGGGAATCGAAAAAGGCTGAAACAGAAACGTGCGGATGACCAGCGCAAGCAGCAGCGCCTGAACGATGACGCTGACGGTCTCGCTAAGCCCGCCGGATTTCTTCTCGGATTTATCAGCCACGCTCATGTCGTCCTCAGTTTCTGCGTCGGGTTGGTATAAGGGCTCGACGCGCGCGGGGCAATCTTTGCCCTGATCGAAAAAACGCCACGAGCGCCATGAAAATGGCGGTTATTCGGCAGGCAAGGCTTCTATGATCACAAACGCTTGCGCGAGCGGAAAATCATCGGTGATCGTCAGATGAATCGCCGCGCGATGGCCCGCCGGCAGCATCTCGGCCAGTCTTGCTGCGGCTCCACCAGTCAGATGCATGGTCGGCTTGCCGCCCGGCAGGTTGACCACGCCCATGTCGCGCCAGAAAACGCTATGCGAAATGCCGGTGCCCAGCGCCTTGGAGCAGGCCTCCTTGGCGGCGAAGCGCTTGGCATAGGATGCGGCGCGCTGCTTGCGGCGATCGGACTTTTCCTGCTCGACCTCGGTGAAGATGCGGGCCGTGAAGCGCTCGCCGTAGCGCTCCAGCGATTTTTCGATGCGCCGGATGTCGATCAGGTCACTGCCGATGCCGATGATCATCGAACGACTGTCCTCAAATGTTCCGGCTTCCGGGCTTGGTCGCCGGAATGGCCGCAAGTTCTGGCGGAAGCTGGTCGACCGGATAGGCCGGAACCTCATATTCGGCGAGCGCGACCAGCGGCACGCCGACATCCGTCTTGCCCGCAGAGCGATCGACGATGCAGGCGGCAGCGACAACCTCGGCGCCCAGCGCGCGCAGGCAGTCGATGGTCTCGCGGATCGACAGGCCGGTGGTGACGATGTCTTCCACGATGACGACGCGTGCGCCCTTCTCCAGTTCGAAACGGCGCAGGCGGAAGACGCCGTTTTCGCGCTCGACCCAGACCGCCGGCACGCCGAGATGGCGCGATGTCTCATAGGCCGGAATGATGCCGCCGATCGCCGGGCCGACGACATAGTCGATCTTTCCCGGCACCTCGGCGCGGATTTTTGCAGCCAGAGCCCGGCACAGCCGCTCTGTCTTGTCGGCATGCATGAAGACGCGCGCCTTCTGCAGGAAAACCGGACTGCGCAGGCCGGAGGTCAGGATGAAGTGGCCTTCCAGCACTGCGCCGGCTTCGCGAAAAATGTCCAGTACCTGGTTCGTATTCATGCCGTTCCCGTCTTTAGAATAATCAGCCATTGACGCGCCGCGCATCGCTGACGCTCGAGTTTTCCTTGAGCTGAGAGATCAGCCGGTTGAGATGCTTCAGATCCCAGACTTCCAGGTCGATCAGCATCTCGGTGAAGTCTGGCGCAGTGCGCACCATGGAAAGCGTATGGATGTTGGCATCGTTTTCGGCAATCACCTGCGCGATCTCGGCAAGCGATCCCGGTGCGTTGATCGCCACGACCGAGATGCGCGCCGGAAAGCGTTCCTTCGTCGCCTCGTCGATATCCCAGCGCACGTCGATCCAGCGCTCGGGCTGATCGTCGAACGCTGTAAGCGACGGCGACTGGATCGGATAGATGGTGATGCCGGAACCGGGCTGCACGATGCCGATGATGCGATCGCCGGGCACTGCCCCTTCCGGCGCAAAACGCACCGGCAGGTCGCCGCGCACGCCGCGAATGGGAACAGCGCCGCTTTCCTTGGCTGCCTGCCTCTCCTTGCGCGAGGCCCGGCCCGGAATCTGGAACAGCATGCCAGCCGCGTTGCGGATTTTCGACCAGCCCTCTTCGCGCGGCTTCGGCGGCAGCGTGACGCGCTCTTCCTTGAAATCGGGATAGACGGCCTTCATCACGTCCGTCGAAGACAACTCGCCGCGGCCGACGGAGGACAGCACATCCTCGATATCCTTGCGGGCAAGCCTGTGCAGCACCGACTTCAGGCTGTCCTTGGAAAAGGTCTTTCCCGAGCGCTCGAAGGCGCGCTCGAGAATGCGAACGCCAAGGCCGGAATATTGCTTGCGGATGGCGTTCTTGGTCGCGCGGCGGATGGCTGCGCGCGCCTTGCCTGTGACGACAACCGATTCCCACGCCGCCGGCGGCACCTGCGCCTTGGAGCGGATGATCTCGACCTCGTCGCCATTCTTCAATTCGGTCATCAGCGGCATGATGCGGCCATTGACCTTGGCGCCGACGCAAGTGTCGCCGACATCGGTGTGCACGGCATAGGCGAAATCGATGGGCGTCGCACCGCGCGGCAGCGCGATCAGCATGCCCTTCGGCGTGAAGCAGAACACCTGGTCCTGGAACAGCTCCAGCTTGGTGTTTTCCAGGAAATCCTCGGGATTGTCGCCCTCGGAAAGCTGCTCGATGGTGCGCCGCAGCCAGGCGTAGGCGTTGGTTTCCTTCGAGATGGTGTGGCTGGCGTTCACCTTGCCGCCGGTGTCCTTGTAGAGCGCATGCACGGCCACGCCATACTCGGCGATCTTGTTCATCTCTCGCGTGCGGATCTGCAATTCGATGCGCTGGCGCGACGGACCGACGATCGTGGTGTGGATCGAGCGGTAGTCGTTCTGCTTCGGCGTCGAGATATAATCCTTGAAGCGGCCCGGCACCATCGACCACGTCGTGTGGATCGCGCCGAGCGCGCGGTAGCAATCCTCGACGCTCTCCACGACCACGCGGAAGCCGAAAATGTCGGAAAGCTGCTCGAAGGAAAGAGCCTTGGCTTCCATCTTGCGGAAGACCGACCATGGCTTCTTCTGGCGGCTCTTGACCGTCGCGTTCAGGGCGTATTTCTCGAAAAGCCCCGACAAGGAATTCTCGATCTCGACAATGACGCCGCGATTGCGCTCGGAAATGTCGGCCAGGCGCGCCGTAACCGTGCGGTAGGCTTCCGGGTTGATATAGCGGAACGCCAGTTCCTCAAGCTCTTCGCGCATGCCCTGCATGCCCATGCGACCGGCCAGCGGCGCATAGATCTCCATCGTCTCTTCGGCGATGCGCAGGCGCTTGTCGTCGCGCATATGGTCCAGCGTGCGCATGTTGTGCAGCCGGTCGGCGAGCTTGACCAGAAGGACGCGGACATCCTCCGAGATCGCCAGCAGCAGCTTGCGCAGATTCTCGGCCTGCTCGGCCTTTTTCGAGACGAGATCGAGCTTCTTGAGTTTGGTCAGACCCTCGACAAGCTTACCGAGGTCGGGCCCGAAGAGTTCGTCGATTTCCTGGCGGGTGGCGGTCGTGTCCTCGATCGTGTCATGCAGGAGCGCAACCGCGATCGTCGCCTCGTCCATATGCATGTCGGTCAGGATCGCGGCGACCTCAAGCGGATGTGAGAAATAAGGATCGCCGGAAGCCCGCTTCTGATGACCATGCTTCTGCATGGCGTAGACATATGCCTTGTTGAGAAGCGCCTCGTTCACGTCGGGCTTGTAGCGCTGAACGCGCTCGACAAGCTCATATTGACGCATCATGGGCCAAATCTCACAAATCGATAAAAATCATGCGCCGCATCGGTCGATACGGCGCATGATAGATAGCCACGAAACGGCCGGCGCGAAAGTGCCGACAGTACCTCTAAGGGTCAGTAATCGTCGCTTTTTTCCGGGGCGACGAGACCTTCGATGCCGGCCAGCAGATCTTCTTCGGTCATGCGGTCGAAAGTGACGTTGTCTTCTTCGCGATCTTCCTCGGCGGTGGCCGCGGTGGCGTCGGCCTGGTCGATCAATTCCTGACCGTCCGATTCCGGCTCATCGACCTCGACATGCTTCTGCAGCGAGTGGATCAGATCTTCCTTCAGGTCGTCGGGCGACAGGGTCTCATCAGCGATCTCGCGCAGCGCCACGACCGGGTTCTTGTCGTTGTCGCGGTTGATGGTGATCGCCGCACCCTGCGATATCTGACGGGCGCGATGACCGGCCAGGAGCACCAGTTCGAAGCGGTTGTCGACCTTGTCGATGCAGTCTTCAACGGTTACGCGGGCCATGGATTGCCCCTTTCATACGTGGATGTGATGGAAAACAGGCGCGCTCATTAACCTGAAAGCCCACGAAATACAAGGGCGAAGCCTGTGTCGAGAGAGTAGCCGAACCAGTAAGACCGCGATAGCACGCACTGTCCACCATTCTTTTGTCCCAAAGATAATATCACATTTTCTTGCGATAACGTCCCGGCCCCTTGGAATGGCCGCAGTCGAGCGATATTTTCTGAAGTAATGGCTTGTGAAGTGATTTTCCAACGCAACCCAGCGGGCATCATCCGCGTATTTTATGAGATTGCCTATTTTTCCAAAGGATATTTCACATGTTTGATCCCCGTGAAAAAATTGCGCTCTTCATAGACGGCGCCAATCTTTATGCGACATCACGCTCGCTCGGCTTCGATATCGACTATCGCAAGCTGCTTTCGAGTTTTCAGAAACGCGGCTATCTGCTGCGCGCCTACTATTACACCGCGCTGGTGGAGGATCAGGAATATTCCTCGATCCGCCCGCTGATCGACTGGCTCGACTATAACGGCTTCAAGGTCGTGACCAAGCCGGCCAAGGAGTTCACCGACTCGACCGGCCGCCGCAAGATCAAGGGCAACATGGATATCGAACTGACCGTCGATGCACTGGAGCTTTCCGATGTCGTCGACCACTATGTGATTTTTTCCGGCGACGGCGATTTCCGCACGCTCGTGGAAGCGCTGCAGCGGCGTGGACGAAAAGTCAGCGTGGTCTCCACCATGGCGTCGCAGCCGCCGATGATCTCCGACGATCTGCGCCGGCAGGCCGACCATTTCATCGACCTGATGACGCTGAAGAACGAGATCGGCCGTGACCCGTCCGAAAGACCGGTTCGCCGTCCGGAACCCGCCGAAACCGACACTGACGACGACGATTATTGATGCAGACAACAGCTGTCGAACCGTCGCGCGACTGCTCGCTCTGTCCGCGCCTTCATGATTTTATTGCCTTGTGGCGGGAGCGCGAGCCGAGCTGGTTCAACGCGCCGGTGCCGACATTCCTGCCGCCCGAGGGCGAAGACGCCGTGCGCTTCCTGATCGTCGGGCTGGCGCCCGGCCTGCGCGGCGCAAACCGCACCGGCCGCCCCTTCACTGGCGACTATGCCGGCGACCTGTTGTACGAGACGCTGATCCGTTTCGGGCTGGCGCGCGGGCGTTTTGAGGCGAGGCCCGATGACAGCCTCGAACTGATCCAGACCGCGATCACCAACGCAGTCAGATGCGTGCCACCCGAAAACAAACCGGTCGGCGCCGAGATCAACACCTGCCGGACGTTCCTGAAGCCGACGATTGGACGTTTCAAGAATCTTCAGGCGGTGCTGACCTTGGGCACCATTGCCCATCAATCCACCGTGCGCGCGCTCGGTGGACGCGTCGCCGCGCATCCCTTCAGACATGGCGGGCGGCAGGAAATCGGCGGCGTCACCGTGTTTTCGAGTTACCACTGCTCACGCTACAACACCAATACAGGACGGCTGACGACCGAGATGTTCGTGAGTGTTTTCAGTGAGGTAGCGGAGTTTTTGGCCAAGTAGATTCATGCGGCCGCCAGCCCTTTCCGGCGACCGTCACTGTCACGCGACCGGACGGCCAGATCTTAATATCTCGCTCCGCCCAACATGATTTCAACGCCGAAAGGTCGGGACGCCGCCAAATGATGCGGGTTGCTTATGGGCGGAAGATCATAAAAAGCGCGCCCGATCGCCGCGCTGAGCGGCTTTGAAACCGTCGTCCTCACAACGCGAACGTCTTTGATCGATCCATCCGGAGCAAGCCTGAAAGCAACACTCAGGCGTCTCGGATCGAAACGTTGCGCTGCCTGTTGTACCGACGGGTTGTGACGGATCATGTCGACATGCCGGGACAATCGTTTTGAAAACGCCCCTATGGATTCCTCTGCGAAGGAAGGAACCGAACTCGTCAACAAGAAAGCAAAAACCAGAAAGAATCTCATGATGCACCCCCACCACCAAACAAGCGGAAGGAGCCAAGGTCGTCAACCAGTGTGAGCCTATCTTTGAATGGAATTTCTCGCTTCGGTTGCAAAAACTGCGACTCGAAAAATACCTTCTTATCGTTTGGAAAGCACCGTCGGCCTTTGCCACTACGCGAGCAGCGCCCTCACCCCCGCTCCTTGAGCAGGCGTCCCTTCTCGCGGTTCCAGTCGCGCTGTTTTTCGGTCTCGCGCTTGTCGTGCAGTTTTTTGCCGCGGGCGATCGCCAGCAGGAGTTTGGCGCGGCCCTGGTCGTTGAAATAGATCTTCAACGGCACCATGGTCATGCCTTCGCGATCGACGCTCTGGCTCATGCGCGCCATTTCGCGCTTGTTGAGCAGAAGCTTGCGGCGACGGCGCGGCTCATGGTTGAAGCGATTGCCCTGCAGATATTCAGGCAGATAGGAATTGATCAGCCAGAACTCGCCACCCTCCACCGAGGCGTAGGATTCCTGAATATTGGCATGCCCCTGCCGCAGTGACTTGACCTCGGTTCCAGTCAGCACGATGCCGGCCTCGACGGTGTCGAGGACCTCATAGGAAAACCGCGCCTTGCGGTTTTCCGCGGCGATCTTGTTGTTGGGGTCGGATTTCTTCTGGTTCATGGCATCACATAGCTATCTGGTGGTTCTTCGAGGCGACCCTGAGCTTGTCGAAGGGAAGCCGCGAAGGACGCACTCAAATGGCCCTGCGAACCAAATTCCGCAAGAGCTCTAATGGCTTAGTTGAGCAATCCGGCGTGCTTCATGGCTGCTTCGATCTTTTCGGCGGTCGAGTCTTCGACGGTCATCAGCGGCGAACGCAGCACGTTTTCCATCTTGCCCAGCCGCGACAGCGCGTATTTCGCGCCAGAAACACCGGGCTCAAGGAAGATCGCCTTATGCAGCGGCATCAGCCTGTCCTGAAGCTCGATCGCACGCTCCTTGTCGCCATTGAGCGTCGCTTCCTGGAATTCGGCGCAAAGCCGCGGCGCGACATTGGACGTCACCGAAATCGCGCCGACACCGCCATGCGCGTTGAAGCCGAGGGCGGAAGCATCCTCGCCCGAAAGCTGGATGAAATCCTTTCCGCAGGTGATGCGCTGTTCGGAAACCCGCTCGACCTTGCCGGTGGCATCCTTGACGCCGACGATGTTCTTGAAGTCGTGGGCCAGCCGTCCCATCGTCTCCGGCGTCATGTCGATCACCGAGCGCGGTGGGATGTTGTAGATGATGATCGGCAGGCTGGTCGACTTGGCGACCGCCGCGAAATGCGCATAGAGACCGCGCTGGGTCGGCCTGTTGTAATAGGGCGTGACCACCAGAACGGCATCCGCACCAACCTTCTCGGCGTGCTCGACCAGTCCGACGGCTTCCGCCGTGTTGTTCGAACCAGCACCGGCAACCACCGGCACCCTGCCCTTTGCGACTTCGACGCAGGCCTTCACGACCAGGCGATGCTCGTCATGGGAAAGTGTGGGCGACTCGCCCGTGGTGCCGACCGGAACGAGGCCGGTCGTGCCTTCGGCTATCTGCCATTCGACGAATGCACGAAAGGCTTTCTCGTCGAAACGCCCGCTCTTTTCGAACGGTGTAACGAGCGCGGTAAGCGAGCCTCTCAGCATTTCATTCTACTCCCTGGAACCACCCGGTTCCGCAATAGTGTGATTGACGCCGGCTTTCTAACCGAAAGCAAGGCCGGGCACCATAGTCTTGACATCAGCTTGCGGCAAGGATCGAGCAAAGCAGAAAGCGGACAAATCAAGGAGCTGCGATAACCTTTCGTTAACCCGCCCTTCACCACCGGCGACTAGGCTTTTTGTAACCCGACCCCATTTGTATCCTGTATGGACAGGGAATAGAAAAAGAGCATGCCAGGCAACAGGCAACACCGTTTCGCGCTGATCGGCGCGATTTTCGCATTGACGCCCGCTCTCGCGATCGGCGCGAGCGTCGACGCGCAGACCACCGCAGCGATTCCCGCGCAGCCGGGAAATTTCGTGAACGCCGGCTCCATGCCGGCGGGAAGCATCGCCAACCTGAAGAGTGGGCTTGATGCGCTGTCGGCACAGGAGGTCGGCCGTGCACGCGCCGTGCGCGACAGCCTTGCGGAAAACTCACTCGACCGGCACATCCTCGCCTGGGCCATCGCACTTCGCGGCGGCGATCTCGTGCCGAGCGGCGATATTGCCGCGGCGGCACAAGCGCTGCCTGGCTGGCCCGGCATGGCCGCCCTGCGCCGCAACAGCGAAAAAGCGCTGTTTCGCGAGAACCCCGCCCCGCAAACGGTCGTGCGCGCCTTTGGCGGCTCGCAGCCGCAAACGCTCGAAGGCGTCATTCTGCTTTCGCGAGCCTATGTAGCACTGGGAAACCGCGATGCCGCTCGCTCGGTCCTGTCGCCTTTCTGGCGGGTCGAGAAGCTCGAAGCCAAGGATGAAGTCTCAATCATCAACGAATTCGGCAGCCTCATCCCGGCGGCGGACCATCGCTTCCGCATGGAGCGCATGCTTTACGCCGAACGCGTCAATTCGGCCAAGCGCGTGGCGGGTTTTGCCGGCGCGCAGGCGCTGACCGACGCCTGGAGCGCGGTGATCAAGGGCGACAAGGGCGCACAAAAGCTGCTCGACGCGGTACCTGCGGCGCAACGCTCCGCCGGCTACATGTTTGCGCAGGCGCGATATCTGCGGCGCGGCGAAAATTTTGCGCAGGCCGCCGCCGTGATGCTCAAGGCACCCACCGACAGGGCTTCGCTCGTCGATCCGGACGCCTGGTGGATAGAACGGCGGTCTCTGTCGCGCGAACTCGTCGACAAGGGCGACATGAAGACCGCCTATCGCATCGTCGCAGCGCATGCGGCGGAAAGCCCGACCAATGCCGCCGATGCCGAGTTCCACGCCGGCTGGTATGCCCTGCGCGGCCTGAACGATGCCAAGACGGCGGCAAAGCATTTTACCCGCATCGCGGAGCTCGCTGAGGGATCGATTTCGAAGTCGCGCGCCTATTACTGGCTCGGCCGCGCTGCCGAAGCCGGCGGGCCAGGAAGCTCGAAAGCCTATTTCGAACGTGCGGCGGGCTACGGCACCACCTTCTACGGTCAGCTTGCAGCCGAACGCATCGGACAAAGCGCAATCAAAATTGCCTATCCTTCGCCGACCGCAGCCGACCGGCGCGATTTTGCCCAGCGCGAAGCCGTCAATGCCATCAAGCGGCTGGAAGACGCCGGCTATGCAAGCCTAGCCGACACACTCTACCGCGATCTGGCCGGTCAGTTGACCAGCCCGGGTGAACTGGCGCTGCTCGCGGTCATGGCGGAAAAGCGCGATAACCATTTCCTCGCGCTGAAGGTCGGCAAGATCGCCGCCGCACGCGGCATCGAAATCGGTGCGCTGTCGCATCCGATCGGCGTGATACCGGCGAATGCAAATATTTCCGGCTCGGGCAAGGCGCTTGCCTATGCCATTGCCCGGCAGGAAAGCGAGTTCAATGTCGCGGCGGTTTCAAGGGTGGGCGCGCTCGGCCTGCTGCAATTGATGCCCGGCACGGCCAAGGATTTGGCGAGAAAGAACGGCCTGCCCTATTCGCAGGCGCGCCTGACCACGGACGCCGGTTACAACGCAGCACTAGGCGCGGCATTCCTTGGCGAACAGCTTGGCCGCTTCAACGGCTCTTATGTGCTGACCTTCGCCGGCTACAATGCCGGCCCGCGCCGCGCTCAAGATTGGATTACCCGCTACGGCGATCCGCGCGGCAAGGATGTGGACACCGTCGTCGACTGGATCGAGCGCATCCCCTTCTCCGAAACGCGCAGCTACGTCCAGCGCGTGATGGAGAATTATCAGGTCTACAAGATGCGCCTCTCGGGCAAATTCGACATTGTCGCGGATCTGGTGAACGGACGCGACTGACTTCGCACAAGCGTAGATTGAGAGTTGCCCGCCGCGCACGGCTTGCATCATGCCTCGTGGCGGGTAATCCTGCCGGCGCGGCCCTCACGCTGCGTGTTTCCGACAGGTGCCAATTGAATTCCTCTCCCGATTTTTCTGACTTCTTCTATTCCGCGCCGGATGGGCTTCGGCTTCATGCTCGAATCTATGGCGAAGACATCACCGGATCGACGCCGGTGATCTGCCTTCCCGGCCTGACGCGCAACGCCCGTGATTTCCATGAACTGGCGCTGTTTTTCTCACGCAAGGCAAAAACACGACGCAAAGTTGTAGCGTTCGATTACCGCGGTCGCGGTGAGTCGGCTTATGACAAGGACTGGCAGAACTACAACGTCGCCGTCGAGGCTGGCGACATCCTTGCCGGACTTGTTGCACTCGGCATCGAACACGGTGCCTTCATTGGCACGTCCCGCGGCGGGTTGATCATCCATGTATTAGCCGCGATGCGGCCGACGGTTTTGAAAGCGGTCGTTCTCAACGATATCGGCCCGGTCCTTGAAGGTGCCGGCCTTGCGCACATACGCGCCTATCTCGAACGCGCGCCGAAGCCGAAAAGCCTCGCTGATGCGATTGCCATCCAGCGCGCAACGCATGGCCAGGCCTTTTCGGCGCTGACCGACACGGATTGGGAACGCTTTGTCGGCGCGCTCTATCGCATCAATGGCGCTGCACCAGTCGCGGATTTCGACCCAGCATTGCTGAAGACCGTCACCGGCATGGATCTCAGCGTGCCGCTTCCGGTTCTCTGGCCGCAATTCGAGGGTCTGAAGAGCGTGCCGATGCTCGCCATCCGCGGCGAGAACTCAAAACTTCTATCAGCAGAGACGCTCAAGGAAATGGCTGCGCGTCATCCTGCGATCAAAACCATTACCGTCGAAGGCCAGGGCCACGCACCGCTGCTGGAGACCGGCAAACTGCCCAGGCAGATCGCTACGTTTTTGGAGAAAGCAGACCACGGCGCTTAATGCGCTGGACACGTAAACTATTGCTATTGCAACATATTTTTATCCAACAAAAAACCCGGCGATTGCTCGCCGGGTTTTTCGCGTTCAGCTTTGAAGCCGATCAGAAATTGCGCTGGAAGCGCAGGAAGCCACCGAAGCCATCGCCGAGCTTTTCCTTGGTGACGTCGTCATGCCAGGAATTCCAGGCCACTTCCGGGGTGATCTTCAGGCCCGGAACGAGCTCGTAAGCCACGTTGGCGACAATCGCCACGTCCTTGTTGTCGGCATACTGTGCCTGCAGGTTGAAGGTAGCCTTCTCGTTCAACTTGGCTGAACCGCCGCCCCAGACACCCCAGTTGCCGCCCCAGGTCTTGTAGAAGCTGCGGGTGACATTGTCGTCAGTGCCGTAGCCAGCCATGATGAAGAGCGAGATGGTATCAGTTGCATTGACGTCCAGGCGAACCTTGCCGGCCCATTCTTCATAGACCGAGTCGTAGCCGACGACGCCTGTGATGCCGCCCCAGCCCTGGGTGTAGCCAGCGCCGACGACCACGTGCGGAACGTAGGAGTCGATCGTGTAGTCGTCCGTGCCTTCTTCGAGGCCGACCGCCGCCGAGAAGCCATTGGTGCCGGTGTAGGTGTAGACGATCTGGTGGGTGTCGAAGGGACCGTAGCCGCCGTTCAGATCGTCCTCGATCACGTCCGCACCGTAGTTGGTGAAGGTCGAGAACAGCGAGTCGGTCTTACCGATGCGGAAGCCGCCGAGTTCGATATAGGCATGCTCCATTTCGACATCGGTGCCGCCAGCCACGCTATCGTTCGCGTCGTTGACACCATTGTCCCAATTGAAATGAACTTGGAAGTAGGCGCGCAGGGTGCCGAGTTCGGTTTCCGAACGGGCGTCCAGTTCCAACGAGGCGCGGGCGCGCTTGTAATAGGTGTCGTTCAGGCCATCGCCCATCTTGTCGTTTACGTTGTTGAGGCCGCCGTAACCGCCCTCGCCGATGCCGATGTCGTAACGGACATAGCCGCCGACGCGCAGGCAGGTCTCGGTACCCGGGATGTAGTAGAAGCCGGCGCCGTAAACGTCGCAGACGCGGACATATTCCATGGGTTCCGGCTCGGCGACGACGACAGCGTCAGCCGCACGGGCGCCAGAGACTGCTGCGAGGGCTGCAGCGGAGCCGAGAAGAAGGCCCTTGATGTTCATTTTCCGCTCTCCAATCAAAATCATTAAGTCCAGCCCGGGTTTCGTTGGGAGCCCACCCGGACGGAGTCGACAGGAATAACACGCCTGTTGCAGTCAGCTTTCGCGCAACTTCGTCCGGCATTCAACTGCGACTCAAGATTTTAGCTGGCGGAGGCGAATTGAGATTCGCCGCTGTGATGGAAAAGACACAAAATCGGGGATGAGATTCATCTTCTGTTAACGGATGAAGCCCGGCATGCAGGCAAATGCCCGCAATTTCATCATCGAGCGAACATCTGGCAACTGCGCAATGGAAGCAGCCGGCGATTCGATATCCGACTTAAGATGTTCCACAAAAAGAAAACCCGGCGGTTGCCCGCCGGGTTTTCCTCAAATCAGCTTTGGAGCCGATTAGAAGTTGCGCTGGAAGCGGAGGAAACCGCCGAAGCCGTCGCCAAGCTTGTTGCCGTCGTCATCGTGCCAGGAATTCCAGGCCACTTCCGGCGTGATCTTCAGGCCCGGAACGAGCTCGTAAGCCACGTTGGCGATTACAGCAGCGTCCTTGTTGTCGGCATACTGTGCCTGAAGGTTGAACGCAGCCTTCTCGTTCAGCTTGACAGTACCACCGCCCCAGACAGCCCAGCTACCACCCCAGGTCTTGTAGAAGCTGCGGGTGACGTTGTCGTCCGAACCGTAACCAGCCATGATGAAGAGCGAGATGGTGTCGGTCGCATTGATGTCCAGGCGAGCCTTGCCGGTCCATTCTTCATAGACCGAGTCGTAACCGACGACGCCGGACACGCCGCCCCAGCCCTGCGTGTAAGCAGCGCCGACGACCACGTGCGGAACGTAGGAGTCGATCGTGTAGTCGCCCGTGCCTTCTTCGAGAGCCACGCCAGCCGAGAAGCCGTTGCCACCGGTGTAGGTGTAAGCGATCTGGTGGGTGTCGAACGGACCATAACCGCCGTTCAGATCGTCTTCGATCACGCCGCCGGCATAGTTGGTCATCGTGGTGAAGAGCGAATCGGTCTTACCGATGCGGAAGCCACCGAGTTCGATGTAGGCGTGGTTCATCTTGGCCGTCGTACCGCCAGCGTTGCTGTCGTTGTTGCCGTCGATGAAGCTATCCCAATCGAAGTTGAGGTGCATGTAGGCGCGCAGGGTACCGAGTTCGGTTTCCGAACGGGCGTCGAGCTGCAGCGCAGCGCGAGCACGCTTGTAGTAGGTGTCGTTGAAGTTCGTCTCGCCGTTCAGCGCATCAAGCTTGTCATTGACATCGATCAGGCCGCCGTAGCCGCCTTCACCGATGCCGATGTCGTAACGGACATAGCCGCCGACGCGCAGGCAGGTTTCGGTGCCCGGGATGTAATAGAAGCCGGCGCCGTAAACGTCGCAGACGCGGACATATTCCATGGGTTCCGGCTCGGCGACGACGACAGCGTCGGCCGCGCGGGCACCGGATACTGCAGCGAGGGCCGCAGCGGAGCCGAGAAGCAGGCTCTTAATGTTCATTTTCTGACCTCCAGTCAAAGTTAAAAAACGGGTCTGGGTTTTATTTGCTGAAGGACAGCTTCCCTGCCCCATCCCCAATACTGAAAAAGACACGAACGTTCGCCCCTTCCTCGAATCTGACATTACCCACCGTGCGCCGCCGTTCAACCACGATCGTATGCCTGCAACAGCTCCTGGCGTGTGATCCCGTAACGCTGTGGCACAAATGACACGATTTGATACCCCACGGAAAGGTCTCATTAACTTCTCAACTCCGTGGAAGGCCAGGGAACCATGGGAATCCAGGGAAACGCCATGCCGAGGCTTCGTCACGATTCGCAAAACACCGCGACGGGGCATGCCGAAGCTGATCACCCGTCTCTTGCATATATAAAGGCGGGCCGTTTTCCGATTGCCGGTCTTTATTTCATCAAACAGCGTCTCTCCTTATTGCGTGCGCGCGTCCTTTTCTTTATCCAGCGACCCAACGGAGAGGTGGCCGAGTGGTCGAAGGCGCTCCCCTGCTAAGGGAGTAGAGGTCAAAAGCTTCTCGTGGGTTCGAATCCCATCCTCTCCGCCAGTGCTCAGCACTGCTCTCAAATTTCCCCAATCCTTTCAGTTGATTAGAAGATTCAAGCTTCGGCGTGAGCGTTCTTTTTCGACCTCCTTTTTCGATTCTGACTGGAGGTCAGAAAATGAACATTAAGAGCCTGCTTCTCGGCTCCGCTGCGGCCCTCGCTGCAGTATCCGGTGCCCGCGCGGCCGACGCTGTCGTCGTCGCCGAGCCGGAACCCATGGAATATGTCCGCGTCTGCGACGTTTACGGCGCCGGCTTCTATTACATCCCGGGCACCGAAACCTGCCTGCGCGTCGGCGGCTATGTCCGTTACGACATCCGCGCTGGTGAAGGCGGCTACGGCGGCCTGATCGACGTGCGTGACAAGCAGGGCGACGGCTTCAACGACACCTACTACAAGCGCGCCCGCGCTGCTCTGCAGCTCGACGCCCGTTCGGAAACCGAACTCGGCACCCTGCGCGGCTATTTCCACCTGAACTTCGACTACGATACCTCGGCTCCGGGCGGCTTCACCACTGCTGGTGGCACCGTTGCCAAGATGAACCACGCCTACATCGAACTCGGTGGCTTCCGCATCGGTAAGACCGATTCGCTGTTCACGACGCTCGTTGGTTATGCCGGCGGCGTGATCGAGGACGACATCATCATGTCTGGTCCTTATGATACGCACCAGATTTCATACACCTACAAGGGCAGCAACGGCTTCTCGGCTGCTGTAGCTCTCGAAGAAGGCAATGGTGGCTACACGATCGACTCCTACGTTCCGCATGTGGTCGTCGGCGCTGCTTACACGCAGGGCTGGGGTGGCGTGTCCGGCGTCGTCGGTTACGACTCGGTCTATGAAGAATGGGCCGGCAAGGTTCGTTTGGACGTCAACGCAACCGAGACCATCTCGCTCTTCGTGATGGCCGGCTACGGCACTGACGACGCAGCTACTCTGCGCCAGAACTTCTACAAGCCTTGGGGTGGCAAGTGGGCAGTCTGGGGCGGTGCGTCGGCCAAGCTGAACGAAAAGGCTACCCTTAATCTGCAGGCTTCTTATGCCGACAACAAGGATACCGCGATCGTTGCCAACGTGGCTTACGAGCTCGTTCCGGGCTTCAAGATCACCCCGGAAATCGCCTGGAATTCCTGGCACAGCTACAACGGCACGAAGCTCGGCGACGGCTTCGGCGGCATGATCCGCTTCCAGCGCAACTTCTAATGCGACTGGTTTAAAAACCTAGTAGACGGCCTGGGGTCTTTCGGTCCCGGGCCGTTTTTTTCTTGAAATGAAGCGTTGGCGGGCGGCCGGAAGACAGGGGAGACAACTGCACTATCGCAAGGGGTTGACGTAAGGATCGGAGAAATTCACCGGTATGAATTTCCGGAATTTCGTTCCGTTTCGAGAAATAGGGTTTCCAACGTCCCGCGAAATATGTTTAGCAGCATATGGGCGGGATATTGACCATAGGTCACTATCGACTTGGGGACTGAAAAGTGAGCACACAGGAAAGCGCGAAAAGCGAATTCTCCAGCCATGTCGTCTCGTATTCGACGAGTTATGGAGGGAGTCCGACCTTTAATGCCAATCCTTTCAATGTCGTGAGCACCTTTTCGCTCGCCGAGCTTTTCGAAAAATACAAAAATATTCTGTGGGAAGACGGAAACCACAAATACAACGTCACCTTCTTCATAGGCGAGTTGAATGAGATTTTGCTCGGGGAGCGCTTCAGCACCTTCGACCAAAGCACTCTCGATGACCTTGTCGGCAAGCTACGCGAGCGTGGCAACAGCAACGCAACCATCAACAGGAAGATGGCTGCGCTCAGCAAATTGCTGCGAAAGGCGAGTCAGATGGGGGATATCCACAGCCTGCCGGAGTTTCGGCGGCAGAAAGAGCGGGCTGGACGCATCCGCTTCCTCGAACACGACGAGGAAGATCGCTTGTTCGGCGCCATCAAGGCACGCTGCGAAGACAGCTACCGGCTCAGCCTGTTTCTGGTCGACAGCGGCTGCCGCCTGGGCGAAGCCCTCGGCCTGATCTGGAACGACATCCAGGAACACCGGGTAAGCTTCTGGATCACCAAATCCGGACGCAGCCGCACCATCCCCATGACCATCCGCGCCGAAGAATCGGTCAACGTCAGCGCCGAGGGCCTGAAAGGCCCCTTCTCCATGCTTACCGGCGTTCGCTACCGCGCCATATGGAATGATGCGAAGGCGGAAGTCGGCCTCGGAACCGACACACAGGTCGTGCCGCATATCCTGCGCCACACATGCGCGTCGCGCCTCGTGCAGGGCGGTATCGATATCCGCCGCGTACAAATGTGGCTTGGTCACCAGACCCTGCAGATGACAATGCGTTATGCGCATCTCGCGACGAACGATCTGGATTCCTGCGTGGTCGTACTCGACCGTGATCGCCTTCGTCCGCGCAAGACCAAGGCCGCAGGGAAATAGGCCAATCTGCCTTTAGCGCCTGACATACTGACGCGTTGATCGTTGTCAGGCGGTAGAGCCACTGCTTGCCGCAGATAGCGAGCCCGTTTAGCCGTGCCTTTTCAGCATCGCTCGTCATTTCCTATGAAATGATGATGAAGCTGTTCTATAGCGATGAAACCATGACGACCATGCGCTCGGACGACGAGATCAAGGCGGTCTGGGCTGCAATGTCGGCGGATAATCAGAAAACGATGAAGGACGACGACAGCGGGCGTTTGGCCCTCCGCATTCTTTTATGTTCGGGCATGCGGTGTCAGCCCTGCCCCCAAATCAATCGCCCTTCTCCAAAGTTGCCCCCAACGACGCAATCACTGCGTCTTGCTCGACGGGCGACAAGACATCGATATCGAAAAGCCTGAGGCTTCTCATCCCTTCGAGTGCAAGAAAGAGGATCAGCGCGTTGGCTTCATTTCTTGAGCTTGCCTTGAGCCGGTCGAGCAACGTGCGATTGAAGCGCTTTATCGGCGTCAGGAAACCGGGATCCTCCGCCATCGCTGCGAGCAAGCCCGACGGCGGCGGCTGGCGCTGTTCCAGGTCGGTCACGAAAAGTTCAAGATAGGCAGCCCCCAGACTGTTGGGCCGCCCCTCCCACTGCTTTTCCTTCGCCTCCAGGGCGGCATTGAACTCGCTCAGATGCTGCTCCACCAGAGCTTCGAGCAGCTTGGCCTTGCTGGGGAAATTGTAGAGAAGTCCGCCTTTTGAGACCCCCGCACGCTGCGCAACCGCGTCCAGCGACAGATGGCCCGGCCCCACTTCACCTGCCAGCTCCGCGGCCGCAGCCAATATCTTTTGTCGGGAATTCATTTTGCCGTTCGTCATCTGGGAAATCCTCTCCGAGGGTCCATATAACGCAATTGACAATACCGTCCAGACGGTACAGTAAACAGCCCGCAGTTTTCAAACTTCGCATTTTGGTTTAGCGCGTTGGTTGAAACGGAATTTTTAAACGTCACGCTCATCTCACGCCTGGTGCCATCCATGATCAAGCGCTTCATTATTGCATTCATACTCCTTGTGCTGGTCTGCGGCGGCATCGTCGGTTGGAATCTTTTCCGGGATCACGCGATCCAGCAGTTTTTCGCCAATATGCCGGTTGCCAAGGTCACCGTCTCCTCCTCGACGGTGGAACCGATCGACTGGACGCCCGGCATAGAGGCCATCGGCACCGTCAACGCCTCGCAAGGCGTAGACCTGACCGTGGAAGCCGCCGGCATCATCAAGGAAATCCTGTTCAAGGCCAACGAGCAGACCAAGGCCGGCGCAGTCCTCATTCAGCTCGATGATGCCGTCCAGCAGGCTGATCTTGCAGCTGGCAAGACTCAAGCAGCGCTCGACAAGGTGACGCTCAATCGCGCCGCCGAGTTGCAGAAGCGCGGTGTCGGCACGGACGTCAATGTCGATTCTGCCCGCGCCGCCGCAGAGGCCTCGGCTTCGCAGGTCGCCAAGCTCCAGGCCGTGGTAGACCAGAAGCAATTGCGGGCGCCATTTGCCGGCACGATGGGCATCCCCAAGATCGATATCGGACAGTATCTCGCGCCGGGAACGATCGTCGCGACGATCCAGGATCTTCAGACCATGCGTGCGGATTTCTCGATCCCCGAACAGCAGCTGGATCTGCTGAAGATCGGCGAGCCCGTCAAGTTCGGCGTCAATTCGGACGATATGCCTTTCAAAGGCACGATCACCGGCATCGAACCCAAGGTCGACCCGACCTCGCGTCTGGTCGCTGTCCGCGCCGAGATCACCAATCCCGAAGGCAAGCTCAGCCCCGGCCAATTCATTCAGGCGCAGGTTGTTCTGCCTGAGGAAAAGGATGTCCTGGCAATTGCGCAGACATCGGTGATTGCGAGCCTTTATGGCGACTATGTCTATGTCGTGCGTCCCGCCAAGAAGGCAGATGCCCCGGCAGAGGCTGCAAAGCCGGCAAAAGCCGATGACGCGGCAGCAACCGACGCGGCCAAACCCGCGGCAGAAGCCGAGACCACCGAGGCTCTTGAGGTTCATCAGGTCTTCATCAAGACGGGCCGGCGTTCCAATGGCCTCGTCGAGATTCTCGACGGCATCGCCGCCGGCGACCAGATCGTGACCGCCGGCCAGAACCGTCTTTCGAACGGCACGCCCGTGACGATCGACAATACGATCAACCCCGCCAATCCGGCGCAACCTCAGCCGGCCGCAAAATGAGCTTCTCAGACATCTTCATCCGCCGCCCCGTCCTGTCGACGGTGGTTGCCTTCATGATCCTGCTGCTCGGCTTCCAGGGCATCTTCAACCTCTCGGTGCGCGAGTATCCGGAGGTCGAGGAAACCGTGATCACCATCACGACGCCCTATGCTGGCGCCAGCGCCGATCTCATCCAGGGCTTCATCACCGCGCCGATCGCTTCTGCCGTCTCGACGACGGAAAACATCGATTACGTCACCTCGCAGAGCCGCCCCTCGGCCAGCGTCGTAACCGTGCAGATGAAGCTCGGTTCCAACCCTGACGTGGCGCTCACCGAGGTCATGTCCAAGGTCCAGCAGGTCAAGAGCCAGCTTCCGTCAGCTGCCGAAGACCCGACGATCGTCAAGGGAACCGGCCAGCAGTTCGCCATCATGTATCTGGCGCTGCAGAACCCGAACATGACATCGGAACAGCTCACCGAATACATCGAGCGCGTTATCCGCCCCCGCGTTTCGACCATCCAGGGCGTTGCCGAAGTGCAGGTTCTGGGCGCGGCGAACTATTCGATGCGCATCTGGATCGACCCGATCAAGCTGGCCGCACGCGGACTGACGGCTGCGGAAGTGCTGAGCGCCGTCAACTCCTCGAACTTCCTTGCCGCGCCCGGCAAGACCAAGAACGAGTACGTCGCCTATTCGATCACCATGAAGTCGACGCTGCAGACGCCGGAGGCCTTCGGCGCCCTGCCCCTGCGTTCTGATAGCAGCAGCGTGGTGCGTCTGCGTGACGTTGCCGACGTTGAACTGGGCGCGGAAAGCACCGACACCGTCGTCAATTTCGATGGCAAGCCCGGCACCTTCATCGGCATCTTCCCGACGCCGGCGGCAAATCCGCTCGACACGGCGGCAGCCGTCACCAAGGAACTGCCGGCACTTCAGGCGAGCCTGCCGCAGGGCATGACCGTCACGATGGTCTACGATGCCACCCAGACCATCAGCGCCTCGATCGAGGAAGTGTTCAAGACCATCGGCGAAGCGGTTCTCATCGTCATCGTCGTCATCCTGCTCTTCCTCGGCTCGTTCCGCTCCGTGCTGATGCCGGTGGTCACCATTCCGCTCTCGCTGATCGGCGTGTGCGCCATCCTTCTGGCAATGGGCTATTCCATCAACCTTCTGTCTCTCCTGGCCATGGTTCTCGCCATCGGCCTCGTGGTCGATGACGCCATCGTCGTTGTGGAAAACATCCACCGGCACATGGAAGAAGGCCTGTCGCCCATGGACGCGGCATTCAAAGGCATGCGCGAGATTTTCTCGCCGGTGGTCGCCATGACCATCACGCTTGCCGCCGTGTTCGCGCCGCTCGCCTTCACCGGCGGCCTGACCGGCTCGCTGTTCCGCGAATTCGCGGTCACGCTTGCGGGCGCTGTGGTTATTTCCGGCTTCGTTGCCGTCACTATCACGCCGATGATGGCGGCGCGCATCCTGAAACCGGGCCACAGCCGTTTCCAGGGTTGGGTTGACGGAACGTTCGAAAACATCGCCAATCGCTACGAGCGGCTGGTTTCCGGTTCGCTGAAATACCGTCCGGTGACCTTGATGATCGTCATCGCACTGGTCGCTGTAACCGGCTTCATGTTCATGAAGACATCCAGCGAACTGGCGCCGGAAGAGGATTCAGGCGCGCTGTTCTCGCTCGTCACCGCACCGCGCTATGCGACGACGGAATACACCAGCCTCTACACCGACCAAATCCGCGACCTGACCAAGGATCTGCCCGAAGTGCGGGTGAACTTCTCGATCGTCGGTCTTGGCGGCGCCACCAACAGCGCCTTCTCCATCTGGGGCCTGAAGGACTGGGCCGACCGAGACCGGTCGCAGAACGAGATCAAGGCCGATATCCAGAATCGCCTGACGAAGGTGGCTGGTGTCGAAGCGCTCGTCTTTGCACCGCCGTCGCTTCCGGGCGCTGGCGGCGGCCTGCCGATCTCGATGGTGATCCAGTCGACCGGCGATCCGAGCCAGGTCTACGAGATCGCCGAACAGATCAAGCAGAAGGCGCAAGCATCCGGCCGCTTCATCGTCGTCCAGAACTCGCTGAACTTCGACGCACCGCAGGTGACCGTTACCGTCGACCGTGACCGGGCGGCGGCACTCAATGTGCCGATCAGCGATATCGGCACGACGCTCGGCCTGCTTGTCGGCGGCGCGAAGATCGCCCAGTTCGACCGCGATTCCAACAGCTACGACATCATCCCGCAGGTGCCGGACAAGTACCGCAACAATCCCGAAAAGCTCGGCGAGTTCTACATTCGCAGCATGTCGGGCGAGATGGTGCCGCTTTCGGCGGTGGTGAAGATCACGACCAACGCCTCCCCGTCATCGATCGATCAGTTCAACCAGTTGAACTCGGCGACGATTTCGGCGCTGCCGGTGCCCGGCGTTACGACGGGCACGGGCCTGCAGACGATCGAGGATATCGCCCGGCCGCTGCTGCCGACCGGCTTCTTCACCGACTATTCCGGCCAGTCCCGCCTCGAGAAGGAGCAAGGCAGCACGATCATCATCGCCTTCGCGCTGGCCGTCGTCGTGATCTATCTGGTTCTGGCGGCGCAGTTCGAGAGTTTCCGCGATCCGCTGATCATCATGATGTCGGTGCCGCTGTCGATCTTCGGCGCCATCATCCCGCTCAATCTCGGGCTTGGCACGCTGAACATCTACACGCAGGTCGGACTGATCACGCTGATCGGCCTGATAACCAAGCACGGCATCCTGCTGGTGGAGTTTGCCAACCAGCAGCGGGAAGAGCATGGGCTGTCGCGTAGTGCTGCGATCATCGCCTCGGCCAAGGTGCGCCTGCGCCCGATCCTGATGACCACGGCCGCCATGGCACTCGGCGTCGTGCCGCTGATCCTCGCCGCAGGCGCGGGTGCTGCCGCACGCTACTCGATGGGCCTGGTGATCTTCTCCGGCATCCTCATCGGCACGACCTTCACCCTGTTCGTGGTGCCGATGTTCTACACCTTCCTGTCGGCGAAGGACGTCGTTCACCGCGACGGCCTGGAACACGCCCCCGCCGCCGAACCGGTGCCGCACGCCTGATCAATAGGCACAGGCAGGCCCAATAAAAAATCCGCGGCAAGTCCGCGGATTTTTGCTATGTGGCGGCAAATATCTTTTTAGACGCAATTCCGGACGGAAAACCGCTACACACTTTTCCTGGAATTGCTCGGATTGACGCCTGAAATTCAAGAGTATCGCCATGCCGAAACGCCCGCCGCTCACCCCGCTCATTGCCGCCCTGCCCTCCACCGTTCCATTCGTCGGACCGGAGGCGCAGCAGCGCGCCAGCGGGCGCAATTTCCGTGCCCGCATCGGCGCCAATGAAAGCAGTTTTGGTCCCGCACCCAGCGTCATCGCGGCGATGGACGAGGCCGCGCCGGACATGTGGATGTATTGCGATCCCGACAATCACGATCTGAAGGTCGCGCTGGCAAAGCATCTCGGCGTCGAGCAGAAGAATGTCGTCGTCGGCCAGGGCATTGACGGGCTGCTCAACATCGTCGTGCGGCTCTACATCTCGGTGGGTGATGCCGTAGTCACCTCGCTTGGCGCTTACCCGACCTTCAACTTCCATGTCGCGGCCAGCGGCGGGCGTCTGGTGACCGTGCCTTACGAGAACGATCGCGAAAGCCTCGATGGCCTGCTGGAAGCAGTGCGCCGCGAAAAAGCGCCAATGGTTTACCTCTCCAATCCCGACAACCCGATGGGGACGTGGTGGGAGGCTGCCGAAATCGAGCGCTTCATCGAGGCATTGCCTGAAACGACGATGCTCATCCTCGACGAGGCCTATGGCGAGACCGGTCCGGCTTCGGCACTGCCGCCGATCGACGTGTCGCGCCCCAACGTTCTGAGAATGCGCACATTCTCCAAGGCTTACGGCCTTGCCGGCCTGCGCTGCGGCTATGCCGTCGGCGAGGAAGAAATCATTTCCGATTTCGAAAAGATCCGCGATCATTACGGGGTCAGCCGCATGGCCCAGATCGCCGGCGTGGCGGCACTTGCCGATCAGGATTATCTTAAGTCGGTTGCGGGCAAAGTCGCGGCGGGGCGCGAGCGGATTTCCATTATCGCCCGCGACAACGGGCTGGCGCCGATAGCTTCCGCGACCAATTTCGTGACTATCGATTGCAAGGCAGATGCGGATTTCGCCCTGCGCGTCATGCAGAACCTTCTCGCCCGCGACATCTTCATCCGCAAGCCGATGGCGCCTGTGCTGAACCGCTGCATCAGGGTCAGCGTCGGCTTGGACCATGAACTTGATGTGTTTGCGGAAGAACTGCCGAAGGCGCTGGCGGCAGCGCGAAACGGGTAAGTTCTTCTCAAAGAAAGAGAGGCGACCGAAGCCGCCTCGTTTCATATCTCAGTGTAAACAGCCCCTCACCCTTACCTTCTCCCCGTGAAGAACGGGGAGAAGGAGGCGTGAGCGTTGGAGCTTCAGTCCTTACTTCTGCCAGCTCTTGACCAGTTCGTCGTAGTTGATGGTCTGGGGCTTTTCCTTCTCGTTTTCGATCTTGAGCTGCGGCGCGAGGTTGCCCTTGGAAACGGCATCCTTGTTCCAGAAGTCGAGATCGTGCTCCTCGGCCATCTTGGGTCCGATATCGCCCTGAACGCCTGCGCGTTCGAGGCGCTCCATCACCTTTTCCTGCTCGCCGCAAAGCGAGTCCATGGCTTCCTGCGCCGTCTTTGCGCCCGACGAAGCGTCGCCGATCGCCTGCCACCAGAGCTGCGCCAGCTTCGGATAGTCCGGCACGTTGGTGCCCGTCGGCGACCACTGGACGCGTGCCGGCGAACGATAGAACTCGATCAGGCCGCCGAGTTGCGGAGCGCGTTCGGTGAAGCTCTTGTCCTGGATGGTGCTCTCGCGGATGAAGGTGAGGCCGACATGGGCCTTCTTCACGTCCACGGTCTTGGAGGTAACGAACTGCGCGTAGAGCCATGCGGCCTTGGCGCGGTCGTCAGGCGTCGACTTCATCAGCGTCCAGGAACCGACGTCCTGGTAGCCGAGCTTCATGCCGTCCTTCCAGTAGACGCCATGCGGGCTCGGAGCCATGCGCCATTTCGGCGTGCCGTCCTCGTTCATCACCGGCAGGCCGGGCTTGACCATGTCGGCGGTGAAGGCGGTGTACCAGAATATCTGCTGGGCGATGTTGCCCTGCGCCGGCACAGGGCCGGATTCCGAGAAGGTCATGCCCTGGGCTTCGGCCGGTGCATAGGCCTTCAGCCAGTCGAGATATTTCTGGATCGAATAGACAGCCGCCGGGCCATTGGTGTCGCCGCCGCGGGCGACGCAGGAGCCGACCGGGCGCGAGTTTTCGTCGACCTTGATGCCCCATTCGTCGACCGGCAGGCCGTTCGGAATACCCTTGTCGCCGTTGCCGGCCATGGACAGCCAGGCGTCGGTGAACCGCCAGCCGAGCGACGGGTCTTTCTTGCCGTAGTCCATGTGGCCGAAGACCTTCTTGCCGTCGACGTCACGGCCGGTGAAGAATTCGGCGATGTCCTCATAGGCCGACCAGTTGACCGGCACGCCGAGGTCGTAGCCATATTTGGCCTTGAAGTCAGCCTTGTTCTTCTCGTCGTTGAACCAGTCGTAGCGGAACCAATAAAGGTTGGCGAACTGCTGGTCGGGAAGCTGGTAGAGCTTCTTGTCGGGTGCTGTGGTGAAGGATGTGCCGATGAAGTCGGCAAGATCGAGGCCTGGATTGGTGACATCCTTGCCTTCATTGGCCATGAAGTCGGTCAGGTTGCGCACCTGCTGATAGCGCCAGTGCGTGCCGATCAGGTCGGAGTCGTTGACCCAGCCGTCATAGAGGTTTTGGCCGGTCTGCATCTGCGTCTGGATCTTCTCGACGACATCGCCTTCCTGGATCAGGTCGTGCGTCACCTTGATGCCGGTGATGGCCGAGAAGGCCGGAGCCAGCACTTCGGATTCGTAAGAATGGGTGGTGATGGTTTCGGAGACGACCTTGATCTCCATGCCGGCAAAAGGCTTGGCAGCGTCAACGAACCACTGCATTTCCTTTTCCTGGTCGGCGCGCGAAAGCGACGAGAGATCGCCGATTTCCTTGTCCAGGAAGGTCTTGGCCTCGTCCATGCCGGCATAGGCATTGCCTGCGCCGAACAAGAGGACAATGGCGGTCGTAGATGTCAGTAAGTGCCGTCGCATGTGTTTCCTCCACAAAACAGGTTTCAAAGTTCCCTGGAGCGGCCGCCTGAATACGGTCGTTCCGACTATTTCCCCCTCTATACGTAGCGGAACACCCCCACGGCGTAGACTACGGAGAGAGCGAGAGCCCACCACAGGTTGGGACCAACAAGGCCCAGCCATGCGATATGGATAAATGCGCTGCCAAGCAGCGAAACGAAGAGGCGGTCACCGCGCGTCGTCTCGAAGCGCAGAATGCCGACGCGCGGATTGCCGCCGGGCAAAACATATTCCCAGACGCCCATGCCGACGAGCATCAGGAAGATCGTTGCGAAGAACGCAGCGGTCGGCCAGGTCCAGGCCATCCATGAGAAATCGACGTTCATGGGCGCGGCACCCCCGAATTAGCCAGAGGCGCGGTCAAGCTGCCGTCAAGATCGGCGTGAGCGACGAACTTCATCAATCCAGACAGGTGCTCGAACGCATGCCATGCGATGAGTGTCGTTTCCTGGTCTTCGTCCGTGACCTCCGACCTCAGATCGGCCAGATCATCGAGAACATCGCTCATGGTTGCCTGTGGTGGCTCAGCCGATCCGAATGCTTCTGAGACAAAGACCGTCCAATACTGATTTTGCGTCACCGGGATGCGATCGACGCCGGCATGCTCGAGCGATTCAAAAAGCCGGTTGGTCAGCGCCTTCAACTCGCTCAACTCAATCGACTTTTCGTTTGGTTTCATGGCGTCCATCACACCCTCCCCAGGGCATGGATGACAGCCCAATTGAGAGAAATGATTGCACCCCAAAGGCCTGCGGTCACACCCGCAACGACGAATGGGCTGCTCCGCAGCTTGATACGCCCGGCGAAGGCAAGCGTCAGTATGACGATGGCAAAAATGCCGCCATGTGCGAATAGCGGAACAACGGAATCCTCGGCCGTAAATATGTCAAAGAATAGGAACGCTGCGACGATTGGAAACAAGATGCCACCTACGACAAACGTTCCCACCGAAGCCAATACGAACGCTGGCGCGGCGGCACTATCGATCGAGCCAGATGAGACAAGCTGCCTTCCGAAAAGCACAACAGCAGGCAACAAGGACACTCCTATCGTTGACAGCAACCAATTGCGCCCGGGCCTTTGCCCAGCCATCTGCAACTCGCTATCTGTGTTTTCCAAATTCATCACACCCTCCCCAGGGCAAAGCCCTTGGCGATGTAATTGCGGACGAACCAGATGACGAGCGCGCCGGGGATCAGCGTCAGCACGCCGGCGGCGGCGAGCAGTCCCCAGTCCATGCCCGAGGCCGACACGGTGCGCGTCATGACGGCGGCGATCGGCTTGGCATCCGTCGTCGTCAGCGTGCGGGCGATCAGCAGTTCCACCCATGAGAACATGAAGCAGAAGAAGCAGGCGACGCCGATGCCGCTGGCGATCAGCGGCATGAAGATCTTCACGAAGAAGCGCGGGAAGGAATAGCCGTCGATATAGGCGGTCTCGTCGATCTCCTTCGGCACGCCCGACATGAAGCCTTCGAGGATCCACACCGCCAGCGGCACGTTGAACAGGCAATGCGCCAGTGCCACCGCGATATGGGTGTCGATCAGCCCGAAAGCCGAATAGAGCTGGAAGAAGGGCAGCGCAAACACCGCCGGCGGCGCCATGCGGTTGGTGAGCAGCCAGAAGAACAGGTGCTTGTCGCCCAGGAATCGATAGCGCGAGAAGGCGTAAGCTGCCGGCAGAGCCACCGCGACCGAGATCACCATGTTCATGACGACATAGATGATCGAGTTGATGTAGCCGGAGTACCAGGAGGCATCGGTGAAGATGATCCGGTAATTCCGTAGCGTCGGCTCATGCGGATAGAGCGTCAGCGACGACACGATCTCGGTGTTGGTCTTGAAGCTCATATTGACGAGCCAGTAGATCGGCAGCAGCAGAAAGATGATGTAGAGCGTCGGCACGATCCACCACCAGCGCGACTCCTCGCCCCGGCGACGCATGCGGCGCTCGATCTCCTGCTTCGACAGGTTGCTGGAAAGCCCGCCTGCCGCGCCGTTGTCGCTGGCAACGCTTTCCCGCGCGCTGGTCGTCCGTTCGTTCACGCCCGTCATCTCAGCGCCCCGAATCGTAGTTGGTCATGACGGTGTAGAACACCCATGACAGAAGCAGGATGATCAGGAAGTAGACCAGCGACATCGCCGCCGCCGGCCCTAGGTCGAACTGGCCGAGCGCCATCTTAACCAGATCGATCGACAGGAAGGTCGTGGAGTTGCCGGGCCCGCCGCCGGTGACGACGAAGGGCTCGGTGTAGATCATGAATGAGTCCATGAAGCGCAGCAGCACGGCGATCAGAAGCACGCGCTGCATCTTGGGCAACTGGATGTAGCGGAACACCGCCCAGCGCGATGCGCCGTCGATCTTTGCCGCCTGATAGAAGGCGTCGGGGATCGAGACCAGCCCGGCATAGCAGAGCAGCACGACGAGGCTCGTCCAGTGCCAGACGTCCATGACGATGACGGTAACCCAGGCGTCGATCGGGTTCTGTACGTAATTGTAATTGATGCCAAGCGCATTGAGATAGTAGCCCATCAGGCCGATGTCGGTGCGCCCGAAGACCTGCCAGATGGTGCCGACGACGTTCCACGGGATCAGCAGCGGCAGCGCCATCAGCACGAGGCAGACCGGCACGCCCCAGCCTTTCCTTGGCATGTTCAGCGCAATGAGGATGCCGAGCGGCACTTCGATTGCGAGGATGATCCCTGAAAATACGAGGTTGCGGCCAATCGCGGCCCAGAACCGGCTCGATGCGAGCAATTCCTGGAACCATTCGGTTCCGGCCCAGAAGAACTGGTTGTTGCCGAAGGTGTCCTGCACGGAATAGTTCACGACCGTCATCAGCGGGATGACCGCGGAAAACGCCACCAGCACCAGCACCGGCAGAACCAGGAACCAGGCCTTGTTGTTCAAGGTCTTTTCCATGGCTATGCCCCCATCTCGACGCGCCAGGAATCGGCGTAGATGTTTATCCCGGCCGGATCGAAGCGCACCTTGGGCTCGGCCGGAATGTCGTCATCCTCGCCGAGGATCGCAGCCAAGCTGCGACCTTCGAGTTCAGCGCGCACGATCTTGTGACGGCCGATGTCCTCCACCTTGGTGACCGATATCGGCATTCCCTCGCGGCCCAGCCGTACATATTCCGGGCGGATGCCGAGCTCGAGCTTGCTCTCTCCGGCGGTCTTCGGCGCACCCGGCAGCGCGATCGACTGGCTGCCGAGCCGCGCATTCTTGCCCTGGATATCGACCGGCATGAGATTCATGCCCGGCGAGCCGATGAAGTAGCCGACGAATGTGTGCTTCGGGCGCTCGAACAGTTCTGCCGGCGTGCCGATCTGGACGATCTCGCCCTCGAACATCACCACCACCTTCTGTGCGAAGGTCAGCGCTTCGGTCTGGTCGTGCGTGACATAGATTTCGGTGTAGCCGAAGCGCTGGTGAAGCTGCTTCAACTGCGAGCGCAGCACCCATTTCATATGCGGGTCGATGACGGTGAGCGGCTCGTCGAACAGGATGGCGTTGACGTCGGAGCGAACGAGGCCGCGGCCGAGCGATATTTTCTGCTTCTGGTCGGCAGTCAGGCCGCGCGCCTTGCGGTCCGCCCAATCCGCCAGATCGATCATCTTGAGCGTCTCGCGAACCTTCTTGTCGACTTCGCTCTCGGTGACTCCGCGGTTGCGCAGCGGAAAGGCGAGATTGTCGTAGACCGTCATCGTGTCGTAGATGACCGGGAACTGGAACACCTGCGCGATGTTGCGCTCCTGCGTCGACAGTTCGGTCACGTCGCGGCCGTCGAAACGCAGGCGGCCATGCGAGGGGTGCAGCAGCCCGGAGATGATGTTGAGCAAGGTCGTCTTGCCGCAACCGGACGGCCCGAGCAGCGCATAAGCGCCGCCATCCTCGAATGTGTAGTGGATTTCCTTCAGCGCGTAGACGGTGGCTGCTTTCGAAGGCCCAGCGTAGGCGTGGCGGATATGGTCGAGTTCGATGCTTGCCATGACCCCTCCTAAGCCGCCCGCGCTTGTATCGTTTCAGCAGAACGGCCCGCCTCATCGAACACCATCAGATGACGCGGATCGATGAAGACCTCGATCGTCTGGTCCGGATCGAACACCTGGATGCCATGCGCCAGCATCACCCAATGGACGTCGGCAAAGTCGAGATGGATGAAGCTTTCCGAGCCGGTCACCTCCGTCACCTTCACCTTGGCCGTCACCGACACCGCCTCGCGGTTCGGACGCTTCAGCGACAGATGATGCGGCTGGAAGCCCACTGTGTATGTCGCGTCGGCAATGCCCTTGAGCTCAGAGGGAACCGGCAGGTTGACGCCGCCATCGAGCAGGAAGCTCGCTCCGCTCTTGCGCAGTACGATGGTGTTGAGCGGTGGATCGGAAAAGGTTCTGGCCGTCACCAGGTCGCGCGGCCGGCGGAACACGTCGATCGTCGGGCCGAATTGCGTCACCCTGCCCTGCGACAGTGTCGCGGTGTTGCCGCCGAGAAGCAGCGCTTCGGACGGCTCCGTCGTTGCATAGACGAAGATCGCGCCGGATTCGGCAAATATCTTGGGCAGTTCGGCGCGCAGTTCCTCGCGCAGCTTGTAGTCGAGATTGGCGAGCGGCTCGTCGAGAAGCACCAGCCCGGCATTCTTGACGATGGCGCGCGCCAGTGCGGTGCGCTGCTGCTGGCCGCCTGAGAGGTTAAGCGGCGTGCGATCCAGATAGGGCGCGAGCTTGAGAAGCTCGGCCGCGCGGCGAACCTCCTTGTTGATCTTTGCGCTGTCGACACCGGCAACCCGCAGCGGCGAAGCGATGTTCTCATAGACGGTCATCGCCGGGTAATTGATGAACTGCTGGTAGACCATGGCGATCCGGCGCTTCTGCACCGGCACTCCGGTCACGTTCACGCCGTCGAACCAGATCGAGCCGGAGGTCGGCACGTCGAGACCCGCCATCAGCCGCATCAGGCTGGTCTTGCCCGAAAGCGTCGGCCCGAGAAGCACGTTGAGGGAGGCATGCTGAAGCGTCAGGTCGACCGCATTAATATGCGTGTCGGCGCCGACGACCTTCGTTACCCCTTTGAGTTCAAGCATAGTCGCCACGTTCCTCCCTGCGGCAGGCCATTTTTCGATCATGTTTGATCTTCGAACGTTTTGCAATTCGTTTTCGCTTTTGTTTCGTTAATGGCTCAAATGAATTGCATATCGGTTCAGTTGACGCAGCGCGTTGTTCAGCCAGCCGGAGCGCTGGAGACGCGCCGGCTGGCTGAAAACAAGCTGGAAATATGAGAGCGCAGACGCCGGGACGCTCACCAAGGAGCGCTCCGCGAAAAGCTGACGCTGCATGATCCCGACGAATTAGTTGCGATCGGAAACCATGGCGATGACCGGTATCGCGGCGATCGCGATAACGCCGGCGCAGGTGAAGAATACGCCGTAGCCGAGATATTGTGCGACATAGCCGGCGACGATGCCGCCGACCATGCTGACCAGCGCATCCATGCACTGGAACAGCGTGAAATCCACGCCCGCCTGTTTCGGATCGGACCAGCGCATGAATTGCGCGTAGAGCGCAACGAAGCCCAGCGCCATGATGCCGGACGAACTGGCGACCGAAACGGCCATCAACACCGCCTTCGGCATGGCATCGAACTGATGGAAAGCGGCAAAGAAGAACAATGCCGCCGCCTGCAATACAATCGCCAGGATCAGAACGGCGCGTATGCCCCACAGCCTGATGAGCGCACCGCCGAGGAGTGCTGCCGCAAGGCCGACGAACATGCTGCCGACGCTGTTGAGCAGCCCGACGGTGGTAAGATCCAGCCCGGCATCGATCAAGAACGGGCCGACCATGCCGAGCGCAGCCTTTTGCGCGATGACATAGACCGCCGCTGCCAGCAGGCCCTTGCGTATTTCCGGCCGCTTCAGCGCGGAGCCAAGCGACGGCACATGCTCGCGCGTTTCCACCAGCGTAGCTCTTCTGGCGCGCAGCATAAACGGCAATCCAAGCAGGATCAGCAACACCGCCATCGTCCAGACACCGGCCTGCCAGCCATACCTGTCGACAATGACGAGAAACAGCCCAGCCCCTATCGCCGAACCGAAATAAGCGCCGCCAACCTGCGCGGCATTGCCCCAGCCGTGATTTTCCCTCGAAAGGCTTTCGACGGCATAGCCGTCGCAGGCAATGTCAACCGTCGAGGCGGCGAAAGCCACCACGGTCAGGCAGGCCAATACCGGAAACAGCATTCCCGGCCCCAGCGCGCCAACCGCAAAAAGACCCGCCACCGAGATAAGCCCGCCGATCAGGACGATGGTGCCGGAGCGATTGCGCCCCACTGGCGGCAGGCGAAACCGCTCGATCGCCGGCGACCATAGGAACTTCAACGCCCAGGGCAGCGCGATCAGCGACAGCAGCCCGATATGGTCGAGCGGCATGCCCTGGTCACGCATTACAGCCGGCAGGCCTGCCCAGGTGATTCCGCCGATGACGCTTTGCGCGACGTAGAGCCCACCGATCGCCATGAAAATGGCGACCGGGGACGACGACGCGATACCGGTGTCGGTCTTTTTCAGCATCAGAAGCGGTAGCGCAGGCTGCCCATGATCGAGCGCCCTTCGTCACGGTAGCAGTTGCCGGCGCTGCAGATCACCTTGCGCTCGTCGAAGAGGTTCTTGGCATTGATCTGCAGTTTTACGCCCTCGAGATTGTCGAAGCGCTTGCCGAAGTCATAAGACAGGGCCGCATCGACAAAGACACGGTCTTCATTGTCGATCGTGTTCTGGTCGTTGCCGAAGCTCTCACCGACGTAGCGCACGCCAGCGCCCAGGCCGAGACCGGCCAACTGACCGTCATTGAACTGGTAGTTGCCCCAGAGCGAGAAGATGTCGTTCGGCGTCGCCGAAAGCTCCTTGCCCTCGGTGTCTGCCAAACCTTTGTCGATCGTCATCTTGAGATGCGTGTAGGAGGCGATCAGGCCGAAGCCGTTGTCGAAGGACGCGTTGGCTTCAAGCTCGATGCCGCGCGAATGGAGGTCGAGCTGGCGCTGACGCTGCTGGCCATCCTCGTCGAAAGTTCCATCGTAAACAACGCCGTCCTTTTGCTTGATATCGAACAGAGCGGCGCTGATCAGCAGGTTGGTGTCCGGAATCTGGTACTTGACGCCAATCTCCTTCTGCTCAGCCGCGGTAGGCTTGGCAGCGCTACGAATATTGGTGCCTTCCGCCGACACGAAGCCGATATTGGGTGCGAAAGAGCTTGAGTAGTTGAGATAGGGGATCAGGCCCCACGGCGTCTCATAGGACAGGCCGATGCGGCCGGAGAAATGTCCATCCTTTTGGCTGGTCTCGACTTCAGACGTGTTAACAGCCTTGGTATCGACCCAGTCGTAGCGTGCGCTGCCGAACAACGTAAGCGCGTCCCAGGTAAGCTGGTCTTGGGCATAGACACCGACATTGCTCATTTTCTGGCTGCCGGCGAAGGCCAGCGGCATGTTCTTGATATCGTCCGCAGAAACATATGAGACCGCGCCGGCAGAATCGTAATCGGCATAGGTGTAATCGATGCCGGCAATCGCGACATGACTGACAGGGCCGGTATCAAAGGTGAACTGGGCCATATTGTCGACGGTGAAGGTTGCGACGTTCTCCTTGTAGTGGCCCCAGTAGCGGGCGAGGTCTGCTCCAACTGGATAGTGTCCGCTGTACTCAAGATCCGCATCAGCCTTGGAATAACGGAGGTTCTGACGCACCGTCAGCAGGTCATTGAACCGATGCTCGAATTCGTATCCGATACGGCCCTGCCCCTGAGTGTAGTCGTTGTAAGCCGGGTCGCCTTCATAGAGGTCGGAAACTTCGCCCGGAGCCGGATTGTAGAAGAATGCGGTTCCACCCGTCTTGGTGCGCGATAGTTCACCGAGGATTGTCAGCTTGGTGTCTTCATCCGGCTTGAAGGTGAGCGCCGGAGCTATGTAAAGCTTGTCATCCGAGTAACCTTCAAGAAAGGTATCGGAATCCCGGCCAAGACCCGTCAGGCGATAGAGAAGCGTTCCATCCTCATTGGCCTTGCCGGAAAAATCAAAGCCGGTCTGGTAGCGATTGTTCTCACCGAGAAGAACCTCGACCTCGCGAAAGGTTTCTTCCTTGGGCCGCTTGGTGACAAGGTTGACGATGCCGCCGGGGCCGCTGACGCCGTAGAGCGAGGAGGCCGGTCCCTTGAGGATCGTGATGCCCTCGAGGCCGTAGGGCTCTGTCTTGAACATCGCCGTCGGCGCATTGTATTGGCGCAAGCCGTCACGGAACATGCCGTTGTAGTAGGCCGGAAAGCCGCGCAGGAAAAAAGCATCGTTGCGCGTATCATAGCCGAAGCTGTTGGGGTTGGCGCTGGCCGTGTAGCTCAGAGCCTCGTTCAGCGTGCGCGGCTCCTGATCCTCGATCTGCTTCTGCGTAACCGTCGAAATGGCCTGCGGGATCTTGGCGATCGGCGTATCCGTCTTGGTGCCGATACGGTCCTGCTTGGCGACATAGCCTTCCTGTTTCAGTATCTCGTTGCTCTGCGCCTCCACCGTCACCGCGTCGAGGACGATCGCATTCTGATCCTCCTGCGCATAGGCGCCCTGATTTGAAACGAAAATGGCTGCGCCTCCCAAAAGCAGCATTCTCAGACGATATGTTCTCGGCCCCAACTGCACACTCACACTCCATAATTAAGCAATGCGCGAAATTCGCGTGTCAGCCGGTCACAAATATGAGTGTTAGAGTCAAGTAATATTCCGTACCTGGAATTCCTCTCCTGGCGAACCGCATCCTTGGTGTGGCTGTAATTCAACAGTCGTCCAAAACACCTCCCTGAGCAGGTAGAGGAACAAAGAAACCCTCGACCGCCGTCACCCCTTGAATTAATTGAACGTTCGTTTTATTATCGGCTTCTCACGCTGGAAAAAGCAAAAAGCTATGGCCCGCACGATTGGTTCAGATGGCGGCAGGACGGAAGCGGCAATACGCGAGGCCGCAATCAGCCTCATGGCCCGTTTCGGCTATGAGGCTGTATCGATGCGCCAGCTTGCGGCAGAAGTCGGCGTGCAGGCTGCCGCGCTCTACCGCTATTTCCCGACCAAGGAGGATTTGCTCTTCACGCTTCTATGCGAACATATGGACGGGCTGCTCTCCGCATGGGAGGCCGCGCGACCGGCCAACGCCGATCCACGCGAGCGCCTTACCGCTTTCGTGCGCAACCATATCCATTTTCATGTCGCGCGCCGGCACGCCACCCATGTCTCCAACATGGAACTGCGCGCCCTTTCGCGCGATAATCTCACGCAAATCCTGCGCCTGCGCACGGCTTACGAAAAGGAGCTGCGCCAGATCCTGCGCGACGGCGCGGAGGCCGGGACCTTCGTGATCGATGACACCGGACTGACGGCGATCGCCATCATCCAGATGCTCACCGGCGTGATCGTCTGGTTCCGCCCGGGCGAGCGGCTTTCGGTGGAAGAAGTAGCCGAGACTTATCTCGCAATGACAATGCGCCTGACAGGCGCGGAAAACGCCAGGGAGAACACCCATGTACGCGCACACGCTTGATTTCGGGCACGGCGAGGACATTGATGCGCTGCGCGACATGGTGCGCCGCTTCGCGCAGGAGCAGATCGCGCCGATAGCCGCCGAGATCGACCGCTCCAACGAGTTTCCCGCGCATCTGTGGGAAGAGATGGGCGCGCTCGGCTTGCTCGGTATGACCGCCGACCCGGATTTCGGCGGCACCGGCATGGGCTATCTGGCGCATGTCGTGGCCATGGAGGAGATTTCTCGCGCTTCCGCTTCGGTCGGCCTGTCCTACGGCGCGCATTCCAATCTCTGCGTCAACCAGATCAATCGCTGGGGAACCACGGCGCAGAAGGAGACATACCTGCCTGCGCTTTGCTCCGGCGAGAAGGTTGGCGCGCTTGCCATGTCTGAGCCGGGTGCGGGTTCGGATGTCGTGTCGATGCGCCTGCGGGCCGATAAGCGCAACGACCGTTTCGTGCTCAACGGCAACAAGATGTGGATCACCAACGGGCCGGATGCCGACACGCTGGTGGTTTACGCCAAGACCGAACCGACAATGGGCTCACGCGGCATCACCGCCTTCATCATCGAGAGCAAGATGAAAGGCTTCTCCGTGGCACAGAAGCTGGACAAGCTGGGCATGCGCGGCTCCAACACCGGCGAACTCGTTTTCGAGGATGTGGACGTGCCGTTCGACAATGTGCTCGGACAGGAGGGACGCGGCGTCGAGGTGCTGATGTCGGGGCTGGACTATGAACGCACGGTGCTTGCCGGCGGCCCGCTCGGCATCATGTCGGCATGTCTAGATGTCGCGGTGCCTTACGTGCAGACCAGGCGTCAATTCGGGCAGGCTATCGGCGATTTCCAGCTCGTCCAGGGTAAGCTGGCCGACATGTACACGACGATGAACGCCGCTCGTGCCTATGTCTATGGCGTGGCCTCCGCCTGCGACCGCGGCAAGACGACCCGCAAGGACGCGGCCGGCTGCATCCTCTTTGCCGCCGAAAAGGCGACGTTGATGGCGCTCGATGCGCTGCAACTGCTTGGCGGCAATGGCTACATCAATGACTACGCCACCGGCCGCCTGCTGCGCGACGCCAAGCTCTACGAGATCGGCGCGGGGACGAGCGAGATTCGACGGTGGCTGATCGGGCGGGAGATCATGGCGGAGGGCGCGTGATGACGCCCTCCGCCAGATCATTGAAAGGCCTTCGGCAGATCGACAGTTGGCTTGGTGACGATCTGGTGCGAATCCTTCCAGAGGAGCTCACGTTCGCCGGCTGTTCGGATGCTGCGAACGGGCAAGCCGCCCTCCTCGATCAGCCATGCGCAATAACGCGCCCGGCTAATCGCCTCCGCAGCATCCGGATCGAACCAGCAAATACCCCAGATCGAATTGCGCCGCTTGAAATGCCGGCCAATTTGCTTTGGCACCGGCAAGTGCAAGTTGAACCAATCGAACTGATGCTCCAGTTCGTCCAGAATCCAATAAGGACAGCCGTTCCGGTAGAGGTACCAGGACGCCTGAAAAAAGCCGGCCTCCACCCGGCTCGCCGGATGGATGAGCGGCGTCACGAACCGCACATACATGGTGATCGCCGCGCCGCTTACGCGCAGCGCGTTCCTCTCAAATTTCGAGATATTCAGGGTGCAGAAATGCCGCCTTCGGCGGCTCTAGGCCTCTGCCGAAGGGAGACTTTTCAGAGGGCGCATATGGATGCGTCTCATTGGTCATCTCCTCGAGGATACGATACGATCCGCCTGGGCGGGGAGCGGGCATCTACACGCTTTCCCTTGCCTGATCAAGATTTTTCATAAAGCAGGTCTTCATGCCCGCCCTTACCTCAAACATCTCCCCCGCCTCCGACGCCTTCAAAACCAATGCCGCGCGCATGCGCGAGCTTGTTGGCGACATTGCCGAGAAGGCCGCAACCGTCGAACTTGGCGGCTCGCAGGAAGCGCGGGAGCGCCATGTCTCGCGTGGCAAGCTTTTGCCGCGCCAGCGCCTCGCCCAGTTGATCGATCCCGGCTCTCCCTTTCTCGAGGTCGGCCAGTTCGCCGCGTGGAACATGTATGACGGCGATATTTCGGCCGCCGGCATGATCGCCGGCATCGGCCGCGTCGAGGGCCGCGAGGTGATGATCGTCGTCAACGACGCCACCGTGAAGGGCGGCACCTATTATCCGATTACCGTGAAGAAGCATCTGCGGGCGCAGGAAATCGCCATGCAGAACAATCTCCCTTGCGTCTATCTGGTCGACAGCGGCGGCGCCAACCTGCCCAACCAGGACGAGGTGTTTCCCGACCGCGACCACTTCGGCCGCATCTTCTATAACCAGGCCAACATGTCGGCGGCCGGCATTCCGCAGATCGCCTGCGTCATGGGCTCGTGCACGGCAGGCGGCGCTTACGTACCGGCGATGTCGGACGAAACCATCATGGTGCGCAACCAGGCCACCATCTTTCTCGGCGGCCCGCCGCTGGTGAAGGCTGCGACCGGCGAGGATGTGAGCGCCGAAGACCTTGGCGGCGCCGAGGTCCATACGCGCCAGTCGGGCGTGGCCGACCACTACGCCATGGACGACGAGCACGCGCTGGCGATCACGCGGCGCATCGTCAAAAACCTGAATCGAAACAAGAACGTAAGCCTGAACTTACAGAAACCGATTCAACCGCTTCACGATCCGCATGAGATCTACGGCGTCATTCCCGCCGATATCCGCCAGCCCTATGATGTGCGCGAGGTCATTGCCCGCATCGTCGATGGCTCGGAGTTCGACGAGTTCAAGCAGAACTACGGCACGACGCTGGTCACCGGCTTTGCCCATCTCTACGGTATGCCGGTCGGCATCATCGCCAACAATGGCGTGCTGTTTTCTGAAAGCGCGCTGAAGGGCGCGCATTTCATCGAGCTGTGCTGCCAGCGCAAGATACCGCTGATCTTCCTGCAGAACATCACCGGCTTCATGGTCGGACGCAAATACGAGGCCGGCGGCATCGCCAAGGACGGCGCCAAGCTGGTGACGGCGGTCGCCACCGCGCAGGTGCCGAAGGTGACGATGATCATCGGCGGCTCGTTCGGCGCCGGCAACTACGGCATGTGCGGCCGCGCCTATTCGCCCCGCTTCCTGTGGATGTGGCCGAACGCGCGCATTTCGGTGATGGGCGGCGAGCAGGCGGCAACCGTGCTTGCCATGGTCAAGCGCGAGGGCATCGAGCGCAAGGGCGGCGAATGGACGGCGGAAGAAGAAGCGAAATTCCGCAAGCCGATCCTGATGAAATACGAGCATGAAGGCCAGCCGCTCTATTCGTCGGCGCGCCTGTGGGACGACGGCATCATCGACCCGGCGCGGTCGCGCGAAGTGCTGGCGCTATCCTTGAGTGCTGCGCTCAATGCGCCGGTGGCGGACACCAAATTCGGCGTGTTCAGGATGTGACGACAGCCTCACGCGCCGCAGCATCGACACCATCAACAGAACCGCGAGATACCATGTCCCTTTCTCTCTACGACATTTCGATACCTGTCTTCATCACGGCGCTCAAAAACCTGTCGCACAATCTGCGGAAAGGCGAAGCTTATGCTGCCGAGCAGGGAATCGCGGAAGAAGAGCTGACCACCGCCCGGCTCTTTCCCGACATGCTGCCGCTAACCGGCCAGATACAGCGCGCCTCGGATACGGCCCGTTTCGTGGCAGTGCGCGTAGGCCAGATTGAGCCGCGCCCGATGGCGGACAACGAAGTTTCCCTCGCCGATCTTCAGGCCCGCATCGCGGCCACGATCGACTATCTCGGCGCTGTCGCACCCGACAGCATGGATGGCCGCGAGGCCGCCGCGGTGAGCTTCAAGGCCGGAACACGGACACTGGATTTCACCGGCACGAGCTACATTCTGAGCTTTGCGCTGCCCAACTTCTATTTCCACGTAACGACGGCCTACGCCATTCTGCGGCACAAGGGCGTTCCACTCGGCAAGACGGACTTTCTTGCCGGCGGAACCCCCCGTTCATAGACGCCGGCTCCGAGGGATCGCCATGTTCACCAAAATCCTGATTGCCAACCGCGGCGAGATCGCGTGCCGGGTCATCCGCACGGCGCGGCGCATGGGTATTGCCACCGTCGCGGTCTATTCCGACGCCGATGCCAGATCGCTTCACGTCTCGCAAGCGGACGAGGCGGTGCATATCGGCCCCTCGCCCGTCGGTGAAAGCTATCTGCGCGGCGAAAAGATCATCGCCGCCGCCATGGCGACGGGCGCCGAGGCCATCCACCCCGGTTATGGTTTTCTTTCGGAGAACCCGGCTTTCGTCGATCAGGTGACGGCGGCCGGCCTCGTCTTCATCGGCCCATCGGCAGCGTCGATCCGCGCGATGGGCCTGAAGGACGCAGCCAAGCGGCTGATGGAAAAGGCCGGCGTGCCGGTCGTTCCGGGCTATCACGGCGAAGCCCAGGAAATCGTCATCCTCGCCTCCAAGGCGCGCGAGATTGGCTATCCCGTCCTGATCAAGGCGCGTGCCGGCGGTGGCGGCAAGGGCATGCGCAAGGTCGAGCGTCCGGAAGACTTTGCCGAGGCGCTGTCGGGCGCGCGGCGCGAGGCCAAGGCCGCCTTCGGCGACGACCGCGTGCTGGTGGAAAAATATGTCGACAAGCCGCGCCACATCGAGGTGCAGGTGTTCGGCGACAATCACGGCCATGCCGTGCACCTGTTCGAACGCGATTGCTCGGCCCAGCGCCGCCACCAGAAGGTTATCGAGGAAGCCCCTGCCCCCGGCATGACCGCCGAGATGCGCAAGGCGATGACCGACGCGGCAGTGAAGGCGGCAAAAGCGATCAGCTATTCGGGTGCTGGCACCATCGAGTTCATCGTCGATGCCTCGCAAGGGCTCAAGCCCGACCGCTTCTGGTTCATGGAGATGAACACGCGCCTGCAGGTCGAGCATCCGGTGACCGAGATGATCACCGACGTCGATCTGGTCGAGTGGCAGTTGCGGGTCGCGGCCGGCGAAAAGCTGCCGAAGACGCAATCCGAGATCAAGCTCGACGGCCATGCCTTCGAGGCGCGCATCTATGCCGAAGACCCGGCCAAGGGTTTTCTGCCGGCCATCGGCACGCTGCACCGTCTCGGCTTTCCTGCGGCAGCACCAGCGGGTGCGGAAATGCGCGTCGAGACCGGCGTGCGTGAGGGCGATGCGATCTCGCCCTTCTACGATCCGATGATAGCCAAGCTGGTGGTGCATGCAGCTGACCGCAAGGCGGCGCTGGATGCGCTGGGCGAGACGCTGAAGGCTACGGAAATTGCCGGCTCGGTCACCAATGTCGCGTTTCTGGCGGCGCTGGCGGCGGATGCGGATTTTGCCAGCGGCGATGTCGATACCGGCCTGATCGACCGCAAGCAGGCGGCATTGACGGTGACGGCTGTGCCGGACAGTCGCACGATCGCGCTGGCGGCACTCGCTGCGTCCGGCATGGGCGAGCAGCAGCAGACCGACGATCCGTGGTCGGCACTCGCGGGCTATTCGCATTTCCATCCGCTGGCGCGGCGGACGACGCTTCGGTTTGGCGAGGAGGAGTTTGCGGCGAGCGTTTTGGTGAAGCGGGACGGGCGAGTGGCGGTGGAGTTGGACGCACCGGCGCATCCCTCCCCCTTGAGGGGAGGGTCGATCCGCGAAGCGGATCGGGGTGGGGTCGCTGCGGCAGTGCTCGACGTTGGGGCGGTGCCTTCTGATGTAACCCCCTCTGTCGCCTTCGGCGACATCTCCCCCTCAAGGGGGGAGAAAGGCCGCGCCTTCACCCGCTGGCCCGGCCACATCACCGTCTTCGAAGCTGGCCACGCCTTCACCTTCGTCGTTCCCGACCCCTTCGCGCATGCAGCGGATGCCGGCAGCAGCGGTTCCATGCGCGCGCCGATGCCTGGTCTGGTCAAGGTGGTTCGGGCGAGGAAGGATGATGCCGTGATCAAAGGCCAGCCGCTGCTCATCCTGGAGGCGATGAAGATGGAGCACACCATCGCCGCACCGCATGACGGCATCATCGCAGAGATCGCGGAGGAAGGCTCGCAGGTGACTGATGGGACCGTGCTGGTGCGATTTCTGGAAGAGGCAGGAGCTTAGAGCTGTCTCAGCCTTTGTGCGTCCTTCAAACAAAAATGGCCGGGACAACCCCGGCCATTTTCATTGCATCTGTCCGATAGGTATTTATTGCGCGATCGGCGCGTACTTCCCGTCGTGCCACTGGTTGATGTCGTAGCTGGCGTTCTTGAGGTCGCCCTTTTCGTCGAAGGTGACGTCGCCGACCACGGTCTGGATCGGCTGGCCGTTCTTCAGCGCTTCGGCGACCTTCATCGGGTCGTCGCTGCCGGCACGCTCGATGCCCTGCGCGAACGCCTGGATGGTCGCGTAGGAGAACAGGGTGAAACCTTCCGGCACGAAGCCGCCGGCCTTGATCTTCTCGACGGCTTCCTTGGCTTCGGGCTTTGCCTGCGGGTCGGACGGGAAGACGAACATGGTACCTTCACCGGCCGGGCCGGCGATCTGCCAGAATTCCGGCGAGGCGATCGAGTCCGGCATGATCAGCTGGAACTTGAAGCCCTGCTCGGCCGACTGGCGCAGCATCAGGCCTGCTTCGGGGTGATAGCCGCCGAAATAGACCACGTCGGCCTTCAGTTCTTTCATCTTGGTCACCAGCGCGGAATAGTCCTTCTCACCGGCGTTGATGCCTTCATACATGACCTCTTTGAGGCCGCCTTCGTTCATGGTCGCCTTGACGGCATCCGCCACGCCCTGACCGTAGGCGCTCTTGTCGTGCAGGATGACGACATTCTTGCCGGCGTATTTCTTGGCAATCCACGGGCCGATGAAGGCGCCCTGCGCGTCGTCACGCGTGTAGAGACGCATGATCGTCGGCCAGCCCTTCGCTGCCGCGTCGTCAGTCAGCACCGGGTTGGACGAAGCCGGGCTCATCATCAGCGCGCCGCTTTCGGCATAGACGGCCGAGGCCGGAATGCTGGAGCCGGAGCAGGCGTGGCCATCGATGAACATGATGCTGTTGGCAACGATGCGGTTTGCCACCGACACGGCCTGCTTCGGATCGCAGACGTCGTCCTCGACCGAGATCTTGATCTGGCGGCCCATAACGCCGCCCTTTTCGTTGATCGCCTTGGCTGCAGCTTCGGCACCCTGCCGGAACTGGTCGCCGATATTGGCAAGCTGGCCGGTCATCGGACCGACGACAGCAAAGGTGATGTCGTCAGCGTAAGCCGACGCTGACATCATGAGGCCGGCAAAGACCGCGCCCAGAAGTGTTTTCTTGATCATTTTCGTTTCCTCCACGGCGTCGCCCTCGACGCCGAAAGGCAATCTGATATCGCAGGCGAATGGCAAAGGCCACTCGCCAGATCGGCGATCCGGCAAGGCCAGTTGAAAAGATCGTGGAAAAATGAAAAAGCCGCGCCAGTGTGTTTCCACCGGTCACGGCTTTTGCTGGTTTCGCATTGCGGTCCCTGTTTTACCGCAAAACGCTGTAGTCGCCCGTTTTCGACATGCGCGGCTGGCCCGCCTCCAAGCTGCCGCGTTCTTTCTATTGAGACCCAGCCGTCTGCGCGGCTTGAGCCCTTGAATTCATATCCTGGCCTGCACGATCAGTGCATGGTCATCCATTCGCGAGCTTCGCGAAGGGCCCTGGCGATTTCGAGCTTCGACATCGAAGACGAAAGTTCGGAGCGCAGTTCCGCGGCGCGGGCCGAGCCCTTGATCGCGGCGATGTTGAACCATTTGTGGGCGGCGATGGTGTCGACTTCACAGTCGCGGCCGGTCGCATACATCATACCCAGTTCAAAAAGGATATCGGCCTGGGCGGTTGTTCCCATCGTGCCGAACCCGGCTTCAAGCATTTCAAAACGTGCCATTTCGAAGGTCCCTGTCCGTTGCTGGAAGCCCGCCTCTTTTGTCGTCCTGGGCTGCTCTTCCGATGCTTCGAAGAATGAACCTGAGCCTTGAATCCGTCGTTAAATCACGTGCTTAATTTGGCGCAAACAAAGTTCAAACAAGAGGTAAATGGCTGGATTTGTTAAGGATAGGGATGCGGGAATTCCGGGCTTTCTCAGAAAATTTGAAGAAAATGCAAGCGGTTGACGGAAACCCTTCCGTAACCACGAAAACCGGTCGCATGAGAGAGGAACATGAAAATCGACCTCTTGGGGGCCGTTTTGCCACCGCAAAAAACCTGCTTTCCTTCCGCAAGGACACCGCTTTTGTTTTTCCAGCGACTGGATTAGCTTACGTTTGCGTAAACGGCGGAATGGCGGGAGAGAGCAGGCCGGACCGATAGACGCTCAAAAAGGGAGGACATCGATGTTTCGTAAGATGAGCATGGCAATTGCGGCGACGCTTTTGATGGCCGGTGCGGCCTATGCCGATCCGATCGAAGGCAACTGGAAGACAAAGAGCGGCGACACGGCGGCGATCGCCAGCTGCGGCGGCGGCTTCTGCATCACGTTGAAGACAGGCAAATATGCCGGCAAGTCGATCGGCAAGATGAGCGCCAGCGGCAGCAATCAATATTCCGGCTCGATCACCGACCCGGCTGACGACAAGACCTATTCCGGATCGGGAACGCTTTCAGGCGCGAAGCTCAACATGACCGGCTGCGCACTCAAGATATTCTGCAAGACGCAGGTCTGGTCGAAGCTTTAAGCTTTTCCAGGATTTTGCACACCGACGCAGGGAGTATCCTGCGCCGGTGTGCTGAAAACGTCAGGCGCGGGCTTTCTGCCCGAAAAGCACCTTCTGAGCTTCCTTGTCGTCGGCGAGATTGCGCCGATGATCTTCACCGACAGTTATCGCCTTCTGGACGGCGGGCCGCGCCAGAATGGCATCAAACCAGCGCTTCAGATTCGGGAAATCCTCGATCTCCTGGCCCTGGTTCTTATAGGGCCTCACCCAGCCGATGCTGGCCATGTCCGCGATCGAGTAATCGCCGGCGAGGAATTCGCGATCGGCAAGGCGCTTGTTCATGACACCATAGAGCCGGTTCACTTCGTTTGTGTAGCGGTCGATGCCGTACTGGATCTTCTCCGGTGCATATTGCCGGAAATGATGCGCCTGGCCTGCCATCGGCCCGAGACCACCCATCTGCCAGAACAGCCACTGATCGACCTCGACGCGCAGGCGCTCGTCGGCGGGGTAGAACTTGCCGAATTTCCGGCCGAGATATTGCAGGATCGCGCCGGACTCGAAGACGGAGATCGGCTCGCCGCCGGGTCCCTCGGGATCGACGATGGCCGGCATGCGGTTGTTGGGTGCGATTTTCAGGAATGACGGCTCGAACTGCTCGCCCTTGCCGATGTTCACATATTTGACCGTGTAGGGAACGCCGAGTTCCTCAAGCATGATCGTGATCTTCCAGCCGTTGGGTGTCGGCCAATAGTGGAGTTCGATCGGCTTGGTCTGCGTCGTCATGAGAGGGTTCTCCGTTTCGGGAATGCTTTCAGCACATAGGCAGACAGCGGCGAAACACAAGCCAACAAACCGAACACGTCGATTAATAAAATTGAACCGAAGATGAACGCCCGTCTCAGAGGTCGTTCAGCCGCGCTCGGGCATTCTCCGCGTCATTGAAGGAGACACCCAATGCTTGCTCGCCGGTTCACCATAGTCTGCCTGCTGATGACCCTGTTCGGAATGACCTTTTCCATCCTGGTTGCGCAGGCAAACCGATCGACCCGGTCCTGGGAACAGGGAATGACCAGGCTCTGCTCGAACGATCCGACCTGCATCACAAGCTTCCGTCCGTAACCAGACCACCGCACCAGAAAAGCGCCACGTCCATGAACAAGATCGCCGCCACCTCGATGAATACCCTTCGGCTCCTGCCGCGGGCGGCGCTCATCCTGGCCATGCTGGCAGCCCCGGTGCTGGCCGTTCCTGCAGCCCGCGGCTCGACCGGCACGACGATCGAAGCCCCGGCACACAAGAAGGTCGGCGCTGGGTTCGTCCTGCTCCTGAGCCTGCAGCGCGGCTGACCAATAAAAAAGTGCAGGCTGACCCAGTCGTCCCCCTCCCAAGGTTGGAAGAACTCTCTATATTGGGTCATGGAAAAGAGAATCTACCCAGAACCCATTGAATTGATTGCCAGCCCGGAACCTTACGGGCTGCATAGCTTTAACGATGCCAACGAGGCCGTTGCGGCACTCCAATTCCTTTACAGCCGAAACACCGCATTTTTGCGGGACTCCTTCACCGCCCTTGCAAATGGCGGTGATCTAAACAGGCGATATCGCGCCTTCTACCCCGAAGTCGGGGTAACGACGGCTTCCTACACGCAGGTCGATTCCCGCCAGGCCTACGGACATATGCCCTTGCCGGGCCACTATGCGACGACCATCACCCGCCCCGACCTGTTCGAAAGCTATCTCCTCGAGCAACTTGGCATGATCATGCGAAACCATGGCGTGGTGATCACCGTATCGGAATCGGGAACACCGATCCCGCTGCATTTTGCATTCCTTGAAGGCACCCATGTCGATGGATCGATTGCGGACCGCATCAAACGCCCGATCCGCGACCTGTTCGATGTGCCGGACCTCGACGGTACCGACGACCATATCGCCAATGGCACCTTCGAGTCCTTGCCGGGCGATACGCGGCCGCTCGCGCCATTCACCGCGCAGCGCATCGACTATTCGCTGCACCGCCTGTCGCACTACACGGCGACGGCACCGAACCATTTCCAGAATTTCGTATTGTTCACGAACTACCAGTTCTACATCGACGAGTTCTGCGTCTACGCGCGGGACCTGATGGCTAGCGGTGGCGGCGGCTACGAAGAATTCGTGGAGCCCGGCCATGTCATCACCAAAGCCGGGGAAAACAGGCCATCCGAGGGCGCGACGCCCCCGCGCATGCCGCAAATGCCGGCATATCACCTGAAGAAGGCCGGCCATGCCGGCATCACCATGGTCAATATCGGCGTCGGCCCGTCCAACGCCAAGACGATCACCGATCATGTCGCGGTGCTGAGGCCGCATGCCTGGCTGATGCTCGGCCACTGCGCTGGACTGCGCAACACGCAGGCGCTGGGCGACTACGTACTCGCACATGCCTATGTGCGCGAGGACCACGTGCTTGACGACGACCTTCCGGTCTGGGTTCCCATTCCGCCATTGGCCGAAATCCAGGTGGCGTTGCAGGAAGCGGTTGCCGAGGTGACCGGGCTTTCAGGCTACGAACTCAAGCGCATCATGCGCACAGGCACGGTCGCGACCATCGACAACCGCAACTGGGAACTGCGCGACCAGCGCGGACCGGTTCAGCGGCTGTCGCAGTCACGGGCGATCGCGCTGGACATGGAATCGGCCACGATCGCGGCGAACGGCTTCCGGTTCCGCGTGCCCTACGGAACGCTGCTCTGTGTTTCCGACAAGCCGCTGCATGGCGAATTGAAACTTCCCGGCATGGCCAGCGAATTCTACAAGCGGCAGGTGGCCCAGCATCTCACCATCGGCATCAGGGCGATGGAGAAGCTGGCCGAGATGCCGATGGATCGCCTGCATTCGCGCAAGCTTCGCAGTTTTTCGGAGACGGCATTTCAGTAGGAAATTGAGACCGGAAGGTCTCGGCCACGCCACCTAAAGAAAAATTGCGATAATCCACCCGGGCGAAGGGCCTCGCCCGATTGCATATCTTGAATGAGCCGCATTCTTGTCGATAAGGACGGGAATGAGCACAAACGACATTCGAAACAAGCTGGCCACGGGGGCGTTCGTCGCCGTCCTCGTGCTTTCGCTGCCCCTGATTGCCGGCTTCTTCGGAAGGTTGCACCCGGTTTTCGATTCCTTCGCTCATTTTCGCGTTCATCTTGCCGTACTGATGGCGATTGCAGCACTTCCCCTGCTTGCGAGCGCGTATCGGAAGGAAGGCGGGGCAGCATTGCTGCTGGCGGTTGCAGCTTTCGCGACGACATCGAGTTCCCTCGGTCTCGGTACGGTGCACGCCGGCGGCTTCCAGCCCAAGAGCGACGAGCAGCCGACCTATAAATTGCTGCAGCTCAATCTTCGCTACAACAATGCCGAGCCGAACAAGGTGCTGTCGCTGATCGGACGCCTCCGGCCGGACGTGGTGACGCTGGAAGAAGTTTCCGACATGTGGAAGGAGAAGCTGGCGCTGCTGTCGTCGGCATATCCCTACAGCATCATCTGCCCCTATCCCAACCGCGTCTTCGGCGTCGCGATCCTGTCGAGCCGGCCGATGGCCGACGGTGCCCAGGCGAATTGCTTCGAACGCGGGTCGTTCGCCGTCGCCCCGGTCAATTTTGGCGGCAAGACGGTGGAGGTGGCCGCACTTCACCTCGGCTGGCCGTGGCCGTTCGAACAGTCACGGCAGATTACGGCAGTGGCCGAGCCGCTGTCGCAGCTTGGCGGCACCGCATTGCTAGCCGGGGATTTCAACGCGACGCCGTGGAGTGCCGCGACCGCACGCGTCGGAAAACTCGGCGATCTCACCATGGTGCCGTCGGTGGGGCCGACATGGCAGTCGTGGCGGCTGCCGGAGTTTCTCCGCTTTGCCGGACTGCCAATTGATCAGGTTTTTCACAAGGGCGACGTGATCGTGAATTCCGCCCACACGCTGGAAGAAGCGGGCTCGGACCACCTGCCCGTGCTAGTGGAATTCTCGCTCAAGCCGACTGAAAAAGAGCAGGAGGCGGTTACCGCGACAGTCTCCGCCGGAAAGCCCGGCCTGCCGAACGGCTGACGTCCGAACCTTATTTCTGCTTGGCAGTCAGCAATGCCAGCATGCCATCGACATTGCCGCCATAGTGATGTTCTTTGGCGTCGAACTGCCGTTGCCTGCCCTCGTACTCGGCCTGGACGCCGCGAACTCGGCGCAGTTGCTCCAGAGTGGATTTCGAACAATCGGGATCATTGTCGTTGGCGATATCCGCCACGGCTTTTTCCGCGGCATCGACCATTTCGCGAGCGATGCGACCGTGCGTTTCTTCATGCGTGCGCACGCTGTCCATGAATCTCGCCCAGCGTTTCTGCAGGTCGGGCGACATCCCGCCCTTCACCCAGGGATAGCGATACGTGATGTAAAGCGTCGCGCCTGGGTTCGTCACGCGGCATCCGCCGCCTGATTTATCCCACCTGGTGTTCCAGCGAAGCGAGTAGCGTGTCTGCGCCATGGCATGCACCATATAGCCCTTCTTGGGACCGGTTCGCTTCATGGCTGCAAGCAATTCTTCCCCGGTCTTGCCGGTGATCGTGTAGTTTTCCTTCATGACGACTACGTTCGACCCCGCCGAGGCGGCATTGGTGAGGCCGAAAAGGGCGGCAAGCACTGCTACTCCAACACAACGCATGGCTTTGCTCCAGCAAGGAGCCAAGCCAAGCACATCGCCAAGGCGATTTCAACAATTTGTGAACCATAACGGCACAATTCATGTTGCGCCGTTCGCACCGCCGTCATTTACGGCGGTTTCCCACAGTCACCGAAATATGACCGTCACATGCTGGTATAAACCGGACCCTCTCCGCCCTGCGGCGGCACCCAGTTGATGTTCTGGTTCGGGTCCTTGATATCGCAGGTCTTGCAGTGGACGCAGTTCTGCGCGTTGATGACGAAGCGCACATCCTTCTCCGCCGGGTCGGCGGCAGCGTTGCCATCCTTGTCGACCCATTCGTAGACGCCGGCCGGGCAGTAGCGCGTCGACGGGCCGGCGAAAACGTCATGCTCCGAGCGCTCCTGCAAGGCCATGTCCTTGACCTGAAGATGGACCGGCTGGTCTTCCTCATGGTTGGTGCTGGACAGGAACACGGAAGACAGACGGTCGAAGGTCAGGACGCCGTCCGGCTTGGGATAGGCAATCTTCTTGTGCTTGGCAGCGGGCTCGAGGGTGGCATAGTCGGCCTTGCCATGCTTTAGCGTGCCGAAAGGCGAGACGCCGAACAGCGTGTTCAGCCACATGTCGAGGCCGCCGATGCCAACGCCGATGATGGTGCCGAACTTCGACCACAGCGGCTTGACGTTGCGCACGCGCTTCAGATCCTTGCCGATGTCGGAGGCGCGCCACTCGTTCTCATAGCCGACGAGTTCGTCATTGGTACGGCCCTCGGCAATGGCGGCTGCCGCATGTTCGGCCGCCTGCATGCCCGAAAGCACGGCGTTGTGCGAACCCTTGATGCGCGGCACGTTGACGAAACCTGCGGCACAGCCGATCAGCGCGCCGCCTGGGAAAGAGAGTTTTGGCACCGACTGCCAGCCGCCTTCGGTGATGGCGCGTGCGCCGTAGGAAATGCGCTTGGCGCCTTCGAAGACGCCCCGGATCGCCGGATGGGTCTTGAAGCGCTGGAATTCCTCGAAGGGTGACAGATAGGGGTTCTTGTAATTCAGGTGGACGACGAAGCCGACGGCGACCTGATTGTCTTCCAGATGATAAAGGAACGAACCGCCGCCGGTCTTCATGTCGAGCGGCCAGCCGAAGGAGTGCTGCACCAGACCGGGCTTGTGGTTCTCCGGCTTGACCTGCCACAGTTCCTTGAGGCCGATGCCGTACTTGCCCGGCTCGCGGCCCTCATCAAGCTTGTATTTGGCGATGACCTGCTTGGAGAGCGATCCGCGCGCGCCCTCGCCCAGCAGCACATATTTGCCGAGCAGCGCCATGCCGGGCGCAAAAGCAGGCCCATGCGAGCCATCGCGCTCGACGCCCATGTCGCCGGTGATGACGCCGGTCACCGCGCCGGCATCGTTGTAGGTCAGGCTGGCAGCGGCAAAGCCCGGATAGATCTCGACGCCCAGCGCTTCGGCATGACCGGCCAGCCAGCGGCAGACATTACCGAGCGAGACGATGTAGTTGCCGTGATTGTTCATCAGCGGCGGCATCAGGAAATTCGGCAGGCGGACCGACCCGGCAGGTCCAAGCACCAGGAAATGGTCGTCGGTCACTGCGGTCTTGAAGGGATGGCCCTCTTCCTCGCGCCAACCGGGCAGCAAGCGGTCGATGCCGATCGGATCGACGACAGCGCCCGAAAGAATATGCGCGCCAACCTCACCGCCCTTTTCGAGAACGACGACGGAAAGCTCTGGATTGATCTGTTTCAGCCGTATCGCAGCGGCAAGGCCAGCCGGCCCTGCGCCGACGATGACCACATCGAATTCCATGCTTTCGCGTTCGATCTCGCTCATCCAAACCTCCGCACTGGCTTTTGCCCATCAGGCAATTCTTGCTGGCTTCAGCGTTCCCTTAGCGCATCCGATAGCAACACGAAACCGCGCAACTGTCATATTCACATTGCGGATTTTGCCAAGCGTCGCGATTGCCGCAGTCAAATTATATGACGTTAACGTAAACGTCAATTATTGCGTCGAGATGCTTTGCAACAAAGCACTGAACATCGCTGCTTTCATGGATTTTCGTCGGCGCAGTTCTCGGTCATACTGACCGGATGCGGAAGGCTGAGATTTTCCGGTCCGTATCGTGGTTCCTGAGCGCGGCTTGCCGTGATTTGCTGCGCATTCTCGCTCCTGCCCTGCTTCTGTTGTTGTGTGTCTGCCCGATCGGGGCCGATGCGCAGGAGGAGAAACCGGAAGCCAAGCGCTGGCTTGCCGGCGCTTATTCCTTCTCCGACGAGCTCGGCGGGTTCAAAATACGGGCGATAGGCGGAACGGGAACCCGGGAAGACCCGATCGTCATCGAAGAGGAACTGGTCTCGGCGAGTCCGGTGACGATGGTCATCCGCACGACAAAGCCGATCCGCCCGTTCGACTTCTCCGGCAAATATGCCAACGGCTTCATCCACCTGAAACTGATCATCCTGAACGGCAGCGAGCAGGCCTGGATCGAGGTCGAGTTCGAACTTCAGGAGATACTCGGTCAGGCGAGCCTGTTCGGCGACGGGCTCTCCTTCGATCAGAGGCGCACCGATTCCAAGAACATCTATTCGGACAGCTTTGCCGACTTCAGCCGGGACTTCGAGCCTTATGACAGGCTGCTTTACCGGAACGGCATGGTCGACCCGCGCCGATCTGCTTCATTCGGCTTCCTCATCAGCGACTACACGCCGAAGCGGCAATTTTATCTGGTACAGGACCCGCGCATTCCCTCGACCTGACTTGCTTTCGCAGCCGCCACGGAAGAATGTAGGACATGACTTCCACCGCCAGACAGGATCCGCCGGGACTTGCCGAGCTTTTCGCCTTTTATGCGGAGGCAGGCGCTTACGACGCGCTGACGGAAGAGCCCGTTGACCGCCTCGCGGAGGGCGCTCGGGCGGCGCAAGCCGCGCAGCCACCGGCACAAGCCGCCGCACGGCAGGCTGCCGATTCCGAGCCCGCTCCCTCGGCTGCTCCGCGCGCACCGTTTCGCGACCAGCAGGCAAGCCCGGCCCCCCGGCCGGCAGCGACCGCCGCCGTGCCTGACGAGGCGCAGGCGGCACTTGCCCGTGAACTCGCCGGCAATGCAGCCACGCTCGACGAATTGCGCCAGCACATGGCTGCATTCGATGGCTGCAATCTGAAATTCACCGCCAAGAGCATGGTGTTTGCCGATGGCAACCCGGATGGCGCGGTAATGCTCGTCGGCGAGGCGCCGGGACGCGACGAGGACATCGAGGGCCTGCCCTTCGTTGGGCGTTCGGGACAGTTGCTCGACCGGATACTGGCGGCAATCGGCCTCGACCGGACGACGGTATACATCGCCAATGTCATCCCATGGCGACCACCCGGCAACCGCACGCCGACGCCGCACGAAACCGAAATCTGCCGCCCCTTCATCGAGCGGCAGATCGAACTGGCAAATCCGAAACTGCTGGTGACGCTCGGCGGCCCATCCGCGAAGACACTGCTCAATACGACCGAAGGCATCTTGCGGCTGCGCGGCAACTGGCGTTCGCACACGACTAAAGCCGGGACGGTCATTCCCGCTATGCCGACCCTGCACCCGGCCTATCTCCTGAGAAATCCCGCCCACAAGAAACTTGCGTGGCGGGACTTTCTCGAAGTGAAAGCCAAGCTCAGAAGCCTGACCTGATTTCCTGATCGTCAGGCTGTCTGGATACGCGCCCGGCGCATTGCGATGAATTGCAATTCGGCGAACAGGGCCACAGCAACCGCCTGGGCACTGACGAAGGCTATGCCGAGTGCCGTGGGGGCCACCAGGCCTGACACCAGCAGGCCAAAGCTGGCGACAACCCACAAAACATTGATGCCGATGATGTCGATCAAGGTCATTCGCGCCAGCGTCTCGCGCCGGGACGCCGCGACGAGGAAGGCAACGAAAGGCACGAGCACCGCGCCCGACCAGAATAGCAGGTCGGCTGGCAGGCCCAGCCAAGGTGAGAGAAAGGAAGCACCGCCCATTGCCAGAATGGCCGTTGCGCCGCTGGCGACCGCATCGAGCAGCAGGACATTGCGAAGGAAGGGCGAAACAGTGATGGTCATGGTTCTTCTCCAGCTTTGAGAGTCTTGGTGCTTCGGACGTCCATCGCCCTGAGCTGACCGAACCATGCCTGCCGGAAAGCCGCCCGGCGATTACGCTGGAGGTAATAGAATTGCCAACGCGCCTCGCCTAAGGTGACGCCATGACAACGCAACAACCTTCCACCGCCGGCTCCCTCATTCGCGAATGGCGCACCCGCCGCCGCATGAGCCAGCTCGATCTCGCTGCCGAGGCAGACATTTCGCAACGCCATCTGAGCTTTGTGGAGAGCGGCCGGGCCGCGCCTTCGCGCGAGATGGTGCTGCATCTGGCGGAGCAACTCGATATTCCGCTGCGCCAGCGCAACCAATTGCTGCTGGCCGCGGGCTTTGCACCGAGCTTCAGCGAAAGGGCGCTGAGCGACACCTCACTGGCCCCGGCAATGGCGGCAGTGGAGCTGGTGCTGAAAGGGCATGAGCCCTTTCCCGCGATAGCGGTCGACCGAAACTGGAATCTGGTCGCGAGCAATGCCGCCATCGCGCCGCTTCTAGCCGATATTGCCGATCAATCATTGCTGACCCCACCGGTGAATGTGCTGCGGCTCAGCCTTCATCCCAAGGGTCTCGCGCCGCGCATCGTCAATCTGCACGAATGGCGGTCGCATCTGATCGAGCGTCTCAAGCATCAGGTCGATGCTTCCGGCGACGCGACGCTGGCCGAACTGGAGCGCGAACTGCGGACCTATCCAAGCGGCCCGCCGAATTCGCGGCCGACCCACCCCGACATTGCAGCGATTGCTCTTCCGTTGCGGCTGCGACTGGGCAAGGATATCCTGTCCTTCATCAGCACGATCACCGTGTTCGGCACGCCGCTTGATGTGACGCTGTCAGAACTGGCGATCGAATCCTTCTTTCCGGCGGATGCGGAGACCGCTGTCCTCCTCCAGAGGCTGGCGGCAGAGCGTGGAGCTGCGCCAAAGCCTTCCTGAATTAATCAGCCTGGCGGCGGCGCAGCCTTGCTTGCCGCCTTGCGCTCCAGACCGAGCCGCTGTTCGCGCCAGATGATGAAGATGCCGGCACCGACGACGATCAGGCCGCCGACCAGCATATGGATCGTCGGAACATCGCCGAAAGCGAAATAGCCGACAGCGATGCCAAGGATCATCGAGGTGTATTCGAACGGAGCGACGGTGGAGACTTCGGCGTGGCGATAGCCTTCGGTCATGAGCAACTGCGCCAGGCCGCCGCAAAGACCTGACCCGATCAGGAGCGCGGCCTGTGTACCGGTCAGCGATGCCCAGCCGAAAGGATAGGTCACAAGCGATATGACCGTGGCCGTCAGCGAAAACCAAAGCACGATCGTGCCGGTTCTTTCGGTGTGGACAAGGCTGCGCACCAGGATCAAGGCCACCGCCGAGACTGCAGCGGCGGCAAGGGCCGCGATCACGCCAAGCGCCTCTTCATTGCCCATGGCTCCACCGCCGCTGAAAAGCGTGAGCGTGGGCCAGGAAATGATGAGCACGCCGACCAGGCCGACGACGACCGCGCTCCATCGGAAAACACGTATGGTCTCGCGGAGGAAGATCGCGCTGAACACGACAACCAGCAATGGCTGCGCATAGTTCAACGTGATCGCTTCCGGCAGCGGCAGGCGGGTGAGAGCAAAGAAGCCCAGTGCCATGGACGTAACGCCGACCATGCCCCGTGCCATGTGGTTGAAAGGGCGCGCGGTGTGAAAGGCCGTACGCAACTCGCCGCGAAACCCTAGGAAAACCAGGATCAGCAGCATGGCGAAGAACGAGCGGAAGAAGACGATCTGCCCGCTCGGCAACGGCCCTGCCGCCTTGATCAGCGACGACATGGCCACAAAGACAGCGACCGACGAAACCTTGAAGGCAATGCCGGTCAGCGGGCTGGTGGCCCGCCTCCCCCCAGATGAATTCACTTTGTAGCCGATGCTTCCTGAATTGTTGCCCAGATACGCACAGGCGTTGCCGGCATCTCGATATGACCGATGCCATAAGCCCGGTAGAGAGCATCTGCAACGGCATTGAGCGCAGCCGGCGTTGAGCCAATGGTGCCGGCTTCCCCTGCCCCCTTGATGCCGAGTGCATTTGTGGTCGAGGGCACGTTGCGGGTCTCAAAATGGAAGGACGGCACATCGTCTGCGCGCGGCACGGCATAGTCCATGAAGCTCGCGGTCAGCAACTGGCCGTCCTCGCCGTAGACCGTGTTCTCGGTCAACGCCTGGCCGATGCCCTGGACCACGCCGCCATGGACCTGGCCGGCAAGCAGGATCGGGTTCACGGTGACGCCGAAATCGTCGACGATTGTGTAGCCGACGATTTCCGTCGCGCCCGTATCGGGATCGATCTCGACCTCACAGATATGCGTGCCGTTGGGATAAGTGCACTCGTCCTGAAGGAACTCGCCGAAACCCTTGAGATCGTCCGGCTTCTTCGCCGCCTTGGCGACGGCGGAGAAATCGATCGCGCGATCGGTGCCGACGATGCGGGCGACGCCATCGGAAAGTTCTATGTCGCCTGCCGAAGCTTCCAGTTCGTCCGCCGCGATGCGCTTGATCTTTTCGGCCAGATCCTCACCCGCACGTGCGGCCGATACGCCGCCGAGCGGAATGGAGCGCGAGCCGCCCGTGCCGCCGCCCGCTTTCAACTCGTCGGTATCGCCCTGCCGAACATGGATCTTGTCGATGTCGAGGTTCAGTTTCTCGGAGATGAACTGGGCGTAAGCGGTGGCATGGCCCTGCCCGTTGGTCTGGGTGCCTATCTTCAACGTCACCGTGCCGTCGCCGTTCAGTTCGACGAAAGCCGGTTCCGAGCCCGGAAAGGCGCAGGCCTCGATATAGGTCGCCATGCCGATACCGCGGACCTTGCCGTTCGCTTTCGACTGTTCGAGGCGCTTGGGAAAGGTCTTCCACCCGGCCCGCTCGATCGCAGCATTCATATGGCCTTCGAACTCGCCGGTATCATAAAGCCGGCCGGTGGCCGTGCGGTAAGGCATCTGATCGGGGCGGATGAAGTTGCGCCTGCGGATTTCATCGGACGAAAGGCCCATTTCGTTTGCGCAGGCCGAAACCAGCTTTTCCAGAAGGAACGCAGCCTCCGGTCGGCCGGCACCACGGTAGGCATCCACAGGACAGGTGTTGGTATAGAGCCCTGTCACGGAAACATCGAGCGCCTGAATGTCGTAGACGCCGGTCGACATGGTGATGCCGACATAGGGAATGAACGGGCCGTATTGCGAAATGTATGCGCCGATATTGGCTAGCAGATTGACGCGCAGGCCGAGGAAGCGGCCATCCTTGTCCATCGCCATTTCGGCGGTTACGACATTGTCGCGGCCTTGCGCGTCAGTGAGGAAATGCTCGGTGCGGTCGCCGGCCCATTTGACCGGGCGGCCAAGCCGCTTTGCCGCTTCCAGCACCAGCGCATGCTCACGATAGACGAAACTCTTCGGGCCGAACCCGCCCCCGACATCCGGGGTGATGACGCGCAACTGCTTCTTTTCGATGCCGAAGAGGTTCGCGAGGATATACTGCATCGAATGCACGCCCTGCGAACCCGTGGTCAGCACGAAGCGGTTTTCATCGGAGTTCCACTCGCCGATGGCAGAGCGCGGCTCCATGTAATTGCAGACGAGGCGGTTGTTGACGAAGTCGATGCGCGTGACTTTTGCCGCCTTGGCGAAAGCGGCATCCGCCTTGGCCTTGTCACCCATATGATAGCTGAACGCCCGGTTGGAGCCGAGTTCGGGCCAAACCAGCGGCGTCTCGGGATCGAGCGCGGTCGCCGTCGCGCCGGCGGCATCCTCGCTGTCATAGTCGATTTCGATCAGTTCGGCGGCATCCTGCGCCAGCGCCCGACTGTCGGCCACGACGAAGGCCACGGCATCGCCGACATAATTCACCCGGTCGCGGCAAAGGATCGGGATATCGCGGGTCGGCGCGCGCGTGCCATCCGGCTGCGGCTGCATGACGCCGGATTTGAGATCGCCGAGATGGGCGAGGTCTGCTCCGGTCAGCACGAGATGCACGCCCAGCGCAGCTTTGGCAGCTTCCACCGACGCTATCGTGAACGTCGCCTTGGCCGTGGGCGACCGCAGCACGTATCCATGCAGCAGGCCCTCCGGCGCGATGTCGTCGGTGTAGCGACCTGCCCCGGTGATGAAAGCCCGGTCCTCGACGCGCAAGACAGATGCGCCCATCCCGAATTTCGGAGTGACGATGGTCATGATTGCCCCGCAATGTTCGGTGGAGAATGTCGGCCTGAAATAGGCTCCCTCATAGTTTTGCCGAGGGGACCTTTCGTGTAAAGAGCACAGCCTTCATTTTTTTGGGCCAGATTTCGCCGCCCAGTCCGCCAGAACACCGGAATTTCGACAGGAAAGTCAACGAAATGCGCACAGATACCGGCCAGGTCTTCCGCCTCGAGGATTACCGCCCGAGTGATTATCACATTCCGCTGACCGACCTTACCTTCCGACTGTCGCCGGACAGCACACGGGTGATTTCGGAGCTGACGATCGAGCGCCGCGACGGCATTTCCGGCACGCCACCACTTGTTCTCGATGGCGACGGGCTTGTTCTCAAGCGCGTCGAGCTCGATGGAAAGGCACTCGCGCCGTCGGCCTATGAGGCCACGCCGGAAAGTCTTGTGATCGCCAATCCACCGGCGGGCAAGCGCTTTCGGCTGCTGATCGAAACGGAAATCGCGCCTTCACAGAACCAGGCGTTGATGGGCCTCTATCGCTCCAACGGCGTCTATTGCACGCAGTGCGAGGCGGAAGGTTTTCGGCGCATCACCTATTTTCTCGACCGCCCCGACATTCTTTCCGTCTACACCGTGCGCATCGAAGCAAAGCGGGACGAAGCGCCGCTGCTTCTGGCGAACGGCAATCCCGGCGAGCGGGGCGATCTTGGCGACGGCCGGCACTTTGCGGTCTGGCACGACCCCTTCCCCAAGCCGTCCTATCTCTTTGCGCTGGTCGCCGGCGATCTCGGTCTCGTCAGCGATAGCTTTGTCACTGCATCCGGCCGCGAGGTCGCGCTCGCCATCTATGTCGAGCATGGCAAGGAAAGGCTGGCGACCTATGCGATGGACTCGCTGAAGCGCTCGATGCGATGGGACGAGGAGGTGTTCGGGCGGGAATACGATCTCGATGTCTTCAACATCGTCGCCGTGTCCGACTTCAATATGGGGGCGATGGAAAACAAGGGCCTGAACGTCTTCAACGACAAATATGTCCTTGCTGACGAGGAGACGGCGACAGACGCCGATTTCGCCAATATCGAGGCGATCATCGCGCATGAGTATTTCCACAATTGGACAGGAAACAGAATCACTTGCCGCGACTGGTTCCAGCTTTGTCTCAAGGAAGGCCTGACCGTCTTCCGCGATCATGAATTTTCCGCTGACCAGCGTTCGCGCGCGGTGAAGCGTATCGCGGAAGTTCGCACACTGAGAGCGCACCAGTTTCCGGAGGATCAAGGTCCGCTTGCGCATCCCGTTCGGCCGCGACGCTACCGCGAGATCAACAATTTCTACACGGCCACCGTCTACGAGAAGGGTTCGGAAGTCGTGCGGATGATCCGCACCATCCTCGGCGCGGATATGTTCCGCAAAGGCATGGATCTCTATTTCGAGCGCCATGACGGCGACGCCGCAACCATCGAGGATTTCCTGCAGGTCTTCGAGGATGCCTCCGGCCGCGACCTGTCGCAATTCGCGCTCTGGTATCATCAGGCGGGAACGCCGAATGTGACGGTCGCCGCGTCGCACAATGCCGCGTCGAATGAATTCACACTTGAGATCGAGCAGTCGGTGCCGCCGACACCATCCGAGAGCCGCAAGCGTCTGATGCATATCCCGCTTGCTTTCGGTTTGGTCGGCCAGGACGGCAAGGATATCGCCTATGCCGCGGTCGATGGCGCAAGCGTCGAGGATGGCGTTATCCATCTGCGCAAACGCCGTCATGTGGTGACGTTCTCGGGCGTTGCCGAGCGGCCGGCCATCTCGCTCAACCGCGGTTTTTCCGCGCCGATCACCCTGTCCATCGAGCAGAAGCCGGAAGACCTGATGTTTCTGGCACGGCACGATGGCGATGCCTTCTCGCGCTGGCAGGCTTTCAACACGCTTCTGACGGACGCGCTGATCGCCGCCACGCGCAACGTGCTCGGTGGCAAGAAGCCCGCATTCGCGAAGGAGCTTGTCGAGTTGGCCGGCATTATTGCCGGCGATGAAACGCTTGAGCACGCATTCCGAGCACTGGCGATCAGCCTGCCGGGTGAAGCCGACATTGCCCGCGACATCGGCGCGAACATCGACCCCGACGCAATCCACGCCGCCCGCGAGGCGCTTGTCGGCGCGATCGCCGAGACGAACCAGAGTCATTTCAAGGCGCTATACGAAAAACTTGGCGCTTCAGGTTCATTCAGCCCCGATGCAACCAGCGCCGGGCGCCGGGCGTTGCGCAACGTGCTTCTCGACTATCTCTCGATACTGCCGCACGGCGAGATGCTTGCAGCCGATCACTTTTCTGCCGCGACCAACATGACGGATCGCGCAGCCGCGCTGATGGTGCTGGCACATCGCCATCCAAAGTCAGCGGAAGCCGTGAATGCACTGGCCGCATTCGAAGAAAAGTATCGCAGCGACGCGCTCGTCATGGACAAATGGTTCCAGATCCAAGCGGCAATGCCCGGCCAGGATGCCGTCGATCTGGTGCGAAGGCTGACGGCTCACCCGGCCTTCTCGATGGCCAATCCCAATCGCGTGCGCTCGCTGATCGGCACCTTCGCCAGCGCCAACCAGACCGGCTTCCACCGTGCCGACGGGACAGGCTACAAGTTCTTCGTGGAAACTGTTCTGGCGGTAGAGAAGCGCAACCCACAGGTCGCAGCCAGATTGGCGACCGCCCTGCGGTCATGGCGCTCGCTGGAACCCGGAAGACAGGCCAAGGCGCGAGAGGCTCTTCTGGCAATCAGCGCGGCGGAGAATCTATCCGCTGATCTGCGCGACATCGTCGAGCGGACATTGGCCTAAATAGCGCTTGTGAGAGGCTATTTACGATCTTTTCACACCCGGCCTCTGGACAAGGCGAATCACCTCTGATTCCTTATGGATGATTCGGATGTACGGTGTAGCCGGATCGTTTTAGGGGAAAGATTTCGGGGAGCCTTTTTATGGCGAAGACGGACGCGTGGCGCGCGCCCGGAGGCAGCGCTTTTGTCAAAAACAAAAGCGGCAGCCTGGCAGGGAGTGCGAGGATTATAGCAGAGCCGGCTTACCGGCGTCTGCTTGCCGCCGAGCCGCTGTTGCGCCGCTCCATTCCCGTCCTCATCGTCATCTTCCTGCTTGTCGTGGCCGCTGCCCGCTTCCTGTCGCTGATGGCGTGGCATGACGACGTGGAGCGCAACGCCAAGGCCATACTCGGACTGGGCGCTGCGGAGCTCGCCAATTCGGTCACCATCCCCGGCATGGGTGGCTCCTTCGCGCAGGAAAGCCAGGACCTGCTCGAGCGCACCATGCAGCAGGGCGTCATGAGCAGCCGGCATGCGCTGGCAATCATGGACGGAAAATTCAACGTCGTTGCCGTGTCGCCGGAATCCACGCGCTGGCAGGGCCGGGCGCTGGACGGGATCGTCTCGGGCGGACAGCCCTTGTTCATGTTCGGCGAGCGTGCCGGCGTCATCGAGGTTCGCGTCAACGGCGAGGACTGGTATGCCGCTCTCAGCCTGACAAACGACCGCAAGGCAGCCGCTGCCGCATTGATTCCGCAGGACGCCGTGTTTGCCGAGTGGCGCAAGACGGTGTCACTCAATGTCACGCTGTTCGTGCTCACGGCCGGCGTGCTGATCATCATTCTCTACGCTTATTTCAGCCAAGCGACGCGGGCGCAGGAAGCGGACCGCATCTACCTCGAGGCTCATCAGCGGATAGACCTTGCGCTGGTGCGCGGCCGCTGCGGCCTGTGGGACTGGGACATGGTGCGCGGCAAGATGTACTGGTCGCGCTCGATGTACGACATGCTCGGCTACGAGCCCTGCGACACGATGCTGTCCTTCGGCGAGGTCGACGACATCATCCACCATGAAGACGGCGACCTTTTCCAGCTCGCCAACCAGATCGTTTCGCGCGAGATCGACCATATCGACCAGGTCTTTCGCATGCGCCACGCCGATGGGCGCTGGGTCTGGATGCGGGCCCGCGCTCAGGTCATCGATCCGGACGCGCCGGAAATCCAGCTCATCGGCATTGCCGTGGACGTGACCGAGCAGCGTCATCTGGCGTTGCGCTCGGAAGCCGCCGACATGCGCCTGCGTACGGCCATCGAAAACATCAACGAATCCTTCGTGCTGTGGGATGCCCAGCAGCGTCTCATCATGTGCAACAGCAAATACCAGCAGGACAACGGCCTGTCCGATCGTGACGTCGTTCCGGGTGTTTCGCGCCATGTGCTTGAACAGCGGATGGCTGCATTTGCTTCCGAGCGCCGCCTCCCCTCTCCCAACGGCAATCGTGGCGGCGCGACTTATGAGCGGCAGTTGAACGACGGACGCTGGCTTCAGGTCAACGAACTCAGGACCCGCGACGGCGGCATCGTGTCCGTCGGCTCCGACATCACGCCGATCAAGCAGCATCAGGACAAGCTTGTCGACAGCGAACGGCGCTTGATGGCGACCATCCACGATCTCAGCGTAGCGCGGCGGGCCGAGCAGGAGCGTGGGCGCGAAATGGTCGAGCTCAACAAGAAATACATGAAGGAAACCGAGCGCGCCGAGGCGGCCAATCGCGCCAAATCCGAATTCCTGGCGAACATGTCGCACGAATTGCGCACGCCATTGAACGCGATAATCGGTTTCTCGGAGTTGATGGAATCCGGGCTTTTCGGGCCGCTCGGCTCGGACCGCTACGAGGAATACGCGAAGGACATCCTCAGCAGCGGCAAATATCTGCTCGGTGTTATCAACGACATCCTCGACATGTCGAAGATCGAGGCGGGACAGTTTTCGATCGACAGCGAGGAGATCAATCTCTGCCCGCTGATCAGCGAAACGGTGCGGGTCATCTCGCTGCAGGCGGCGCAGAAATCTATCACGGTGGAGACGCAGATCGCGGACTCACTCACCTTGTTTGCCGATCGCCGCGCCATCAAGCAGATCGTCATCAACCTCCTGTCGAACGCGGTGAAATTCACAGGACAGGGCGGGCATATATCGGTGCGGGCGCGCAATGTTTCGGGCGCTCTGATGATCACCATCGAAGACACCGGCTGCGGCATTCCGAAGGGCGCACTGAGCAAGCTCGGGCGGCCGTTCGAGCAGGTGCAGAACCAGTTTTCCAAGAACCACACGGGGTCAGGTCTCGGGCTCGCCATTTCGCGCTCGCTCGCCGAGCTTCACGGCGGCGCGCTGAAAATCCGCTCCAACGAGGGCGTCGGCACCATCGTTTCGGTGCGCATTCCGATGCGCAAGCCGAAGGTGATGAAGGAAGCCGCCTGACAGCGTTAAAACATCAGGCCGCGGATGCGCTGCGCCTCGCGCTCGATTTCCGCAACGGTCCTCTTCCCATCGCCGTCATTTTCGTTTCGCCCGCAGCAGAAGGTCGAAGTGTTTCCTGACCCTCTGCGACGTCTCCCTGACGTGCGCTTCAAGCACACCGAAATCCGGAAGATCGGTAATAGCCAAGAGCATGTCCGAAAGGCCCGGCGGCACATCCTGCCGCTCGAAATGGCCGGTCAGGCAAAGCCGGATCATCTGCGTCAGCGATACATAGAGCGAAAAGGCCTCGCCGAGTTCCTGCCGGACCTGCGCGTCGGCAAAGCCGGGCGCAAGCCGGGCAAGAATTTCCCCGGTGCCGGTGGTGCGTTCCCCGGCTTCCGCCTGACCGGTCAGAACGGCGACCTGCGCGATGAATTCAAGGTCGATCAGCCCACCGGGAATAAGCTTGATGTCCCATAGGTCTCGTGGCGGCTTTTCCTCCTCGATCATCTTGCGCATGTCGCCCGCTTCCTTGGCGACTTTCGCTGCATCGCGCGGCAAGGCGATGATTTCGGCAACCTCGGCTTCGGCCGCGTAGCAAAGAGTCTCGTCGCCCGCGACCGCACGAGCGCGCGTCAAGGCCATATGTTCCCAGATCCAGGCCTCGCCGCGCTGATACTTGCGGAATGCATCGATATACGTCGCCACGGGCCCCTTATTGCCCGAAGGCCGCAGGCGCAGATCGAGTTCGTAAAGAACGCCCTCGGCAGTGGGTGCGGAGACGGCGGCAATCAGCCTTTGCGTCAGGCGCGTATAGTAATGCGAGGGTGCAAGCGGCTTTTCGCCGTCGGATTCCTCCGCATCGGCATCATGGTCATAGAGCAGGATGAGATCGACGTCCGATCCGGCGGTCAGCTCGCGGCTGCCAAGCTTGCCCATGCCGAGAATTGCGGTCTTACCACCTTTCACCTTGCCATGACGCGACGAAAACTCCTCGATCACCGCATCGAGTGCTGCGCCTATGGTCAGATCGGCGAGATCAGAAAAGGCCTTGCCCGCCCTCCCGGCATCGATGGAACCTGCCAGCAGGCGCACGCCGATCAGGAATTTCTGCTCGGCGGCAAAGATGCGCAGTCGGTCGAGTGTTTCTTCATAGGTTTTTGCGGCTTCCAGGAAAGCGGCAAGCCGACCGGCCAGATAGGCCCTGTCGGGCAATTCGGATAGAAGAGCCGGATCGAGTAGACCGTCGAAAACATGGGGCCGCCGCGTTATGATGCCCGCCAGCCGAGGCGCAGCACCCATGATCGTCGCCAGCAGCTTCAAAAGTGCCGGATTGGATTGCAATAGCGAGAAAAGCTGAATGCCGGCAGGCAAACCGGCGAGAAAATCGTTGAAGCGCAACAACGCTTCGTCCGCGCGCCGAGTCTTGCCGAAGGCTTCGAGCAGGGCTGGCGTCAACTCGGTCAACCTTTCGCGCGCTTCGGCAGACTGCGTGGCGCGATATCGCCCGAAATGCCACGTGCGGATCACCCGGCAAATGTCGCTGGGCCGCTCGAAGCCGAGCCGATGCAAGGTTTGCAACGTGTCTGGATCGTCGACATCTCCGGTGAAGACGAGATTGCCGATGCCCGAAGACAATTCCGGGGCAGTTTCGAAAAGAGCCGCATAGTGCTGCTCGACCTGTTGAAGTGACGCCCGAAACTCCTTTGAGAACGCTTCGGCGTCGGCAAACCCCAGCATATGGGCGATGCGCTCCAGGCCTTCGTTGTCCTCGGGCAAGGTATGCGACTGCTCGTCGGCCACCATCTGGATCGCGTGCTCGACACGGCGCAGGAACCAGTATTGGAGCGTCAGCGCATCCCTTGCCTCGGCGGTGATCCAGCCGCGCGCGGCAAGCTGGCCGAGCATGGGAACAGTCTCGCGCCCGCGCAGTTCCGGAAAACGCCCACCCGCGATCAATTGCTGGGTCTGGACGAAAAATTCGATCTCGCGAATGCCGCCGCGTCCGAGTTTGACGTTGTGCCCCTTCACCGCGATTTCGCCGTGACCCTTGTGGGCGTGGATCTGACGCTTGATTGAATGAACATCGGCGATCGCGGCGTAGTCCATATATTTGCGCCAGACATAGGGCTGCAATTCCCTAAGGAAGGCAGCACCCGCTTTCAAATCGCCGGCGACCGGGCGGGCCTTGATCATGGCGGCCCGCTCCCAGTTCTGGCCGCGGCTCTCATAGTAGAGCAGCGCCGCCTGAACCGGGATTGCGAGCGGCGTCGAGCCGGGGTCCGGCCGCAGCCGCAAATCGGTGCGGAAGACATAACCATGCTCGGTTCGGTCCTGAAGAATGCGCACGAGACGCCGCGTAAGCCGCGCAAAAAGCTCGGACGCGTCGAGCGGATCGATGACCGCCGGAGCCTCAGGCTCGAAGAACACGACCAGATCGATATCGGATGAAAAATTCAGCTCGTGCGCACCGAGCTTGCCCATGCCGAGCAATATCCAGCCTGACCCTTCGGACGGGTTTTCCGGATCAGTCAGCTTCAGCTTGCCCTGGAAATGCGCCTCGCGAAGCAGAAAATCCACAGCAGCGCTCGTGCACGCATCCGCAAGGTCACTCAGGCGACGAACGGTGGTCGCGGTGTCGGCTTCAACCGCAAGATCGGCGAGCGCAATCAGGAAATGCGCTTCCAGCTTGAGCTTGCGCAGCGCCATCATCAGCGTCTTTTCCGAGACATCCTCGGCGCGCGCCGCGGCGGCGATAGAGGCGCGGATCGAGATCAACCGCTCATCGATGGTCTGGTCGAACAACGCATCGAGGATGTCCGGCCGCTTTCGGGCGCAATCGCGCATGAAACTGGAAAGATCGAACACAGCTTCCAAGAATGAGGCCAGCTTGCTTTTCCCGGCCAGCAATTCTGCGACCCGCGGAAAACCTTCATCCTCGGCGGCAGAGGCAATCTCGGAAAGTTCGCGTCTGGCCCGCGCGCGATCCAACGGCGTCAAGTTTGCAACCGGTCCTTTGAACCAGTTCCCGGTTTCCGCTTTCACCGTCTTCGCCGCCGAACCTGCCGTCATTTACCCGCCTCCCTCTCTGGGAAGGTCATAATGACAGATAATCCCGGATTGGCTGACGAAAGTTCGAGCCGGCCATGGTGAAATTTCATGATTGCCTTGGCGAGGCTGAGCCCCAAGCCGGAGCCCGGTTGCGAGCGGCTCTTTTCCAGCCGCACGAAACGTTCGGTGACGCGTTTGCGGTCGCCATCGTCGGGAATGCCCTGGCCGTTGTCGATGACGCTGAGCCTGATTTCGCCGGCCACTCTTTCAAGCGTTACCCGAACCATGGGCTTTTCGGTCGAATCCACCGAATATTTCATAGCATTGTCGACGATGTTGGACAGCGCCTGCGCAACCAATTCCCGGTTTCCATCGACAATGAACGAACCAGCGGCCGCTGTTTCCAACCCGACGCCTGCTTCTTCGGCCACCGGTTCGTAAAGCTCGACCACGTCGCGGACGGCGGCGGCAAGATCGACTTTCGAAACCGCCTCGGCTGAATACCCCGCTTCCAGCCGCGAAATCATCAGGATGGCGTTGAAGGTTCGGATCAACTGATCGGATTCGGCGATCGTGCCTTCAAGCGCGGCACGATACTCGGCCGGCTTCTGCTGGCCGGACAACGCCGCCTCCGCGCGATTGCGCAGGCGGGTCAGTGGCGTCTTCAGGTCGTGGGCGATATTGTCCGAAACCTGTTTCAGCCCTTCGTTCAGATTCGCGATGCGAGCCAGCATGGTGTTGAGGTTTTCGGACAGACGATCGAACTCATCGCCCGCGCCAGTCACTGGCAGACGGCCCGACAGATCGCCGCCCATGATGCGACGGCTTGCCTCCGAGACATTGTCGATATGCCTCAGCGCGGTGCGACCAACGAAATACCAGATGAGTGCCGCACCAAGTCCCATCATGCCGAGCGCGACCATCAAGGCGCGACGCACGACGGCCCGGAAGCGCTCCGGTTCGCCAAGGTCGCGGCCGACCATCACGATCATCTGGTTGGGCAATCTGAGCACGACGGCGATCGCGTTGTGCCGGGCTTCAACGTCCATCTGGGCCGGTTCGGGATCGGCCGAGTTGGTGTTGCGCCGGTCGGCACCTTCGCCGAACCGCTGATAGGAAAACGGTATCTCGGTCCAGCCGTCGGTGTTGAGCACGCCCGGCTGCAGGCTCTGGACATTGCCGGAGAGGATGCGGCCGTTGGCGTCGGCAATCAAATAGAGATTGGCGCCCGGCTGGCGCGAGCGCCTCTCGATCGTGCGCACCAGCAGCGGCAGCCCGCCGCGTTGATAGGCGCTGCCAAGGCCCTGCACTTCCTCGTTGATCGTCTCCATGGTCTGCCCCGTCAGCATGCGCGCAGACAGGGATGTCATGTAGAAGACCAGAAGAACCGCACATAACGTGAAAAGGATCAGATAAAGTGCCGACAGCCGGGCTGCCGTCGTCTTCATGATGGCAGGCAGTCGCAAGGCCATGTGTTATCCGGCCTTGAGCATGTAGCCCGCACCACGAACCGTATGCAGTATCGGACTGTCGAAGCCCTTCTCGATCTTGCCGCGTAATCGCGAGACGTGCACGTCGATGACATTTGTCTGCGGATCGAAGTGATAGTCCCAGACATTTTCCAGCAGCATGGTGCGCGTAACCACTTGGCCGGCGTGGCGCATGAGGTATTCGAGCAACCTGAATTCGCGCGGTTGAAGCGTAATGTCCTGCGAAGCGCGGCGAACGGTGTGGGAGAGACGGTCGAGCTCCAGATCGCCGGTCCGATAGACCGTCTCCGCCTCGCGGGAGGCAGCGCGGCGGTTGAGGACTTCGATCCGCGCCAGCAACTCGGAGAATGCGTAAGGCTTTGTCAGGTAGTCGTCACCGCCGGCGCGCAGGCCCGTGACCCGATCGTCGACTTCGCCCAGCGCTGATAGGATAAGCACTGGCGTGGTGTTGCCGCGCGATCTAAGCCCGGCGATCACGGAAAGCCCGTCACGGCGCGGCAGCATGCGGTCTACGATCATGGCATCGTAGTCACCGGAATCGGCCAGCGCGAAGCCTGTTTCGCCATCGCCGGCGACATGGGCCGTGTGCCCTGCCTCGGCAAGCGCCTTTTCCAGATACTCCGCCGCCTCGCGGTCGTCTTCGATAACGAGAATCTTCATCGCACCACTATACGCGATTTCTGCCTGTTCCATGATGTTAGCGTTCATTCGCGATCTCCGGAAGTTCGCGGCAACAGGCCGATGGGAGCCTGTTGCCGCTGGAGCCGATGCGGACTGACAAATCGCGCCTGCCCCTTTTTCTCCGGCGCAGCGCCCGGGGGGTGTTGAAATCGCCGCGCCGAAGGAACTCTATCTGCGGGTCAGCCCTTTGCTACCGGCAGTGTAACGAAGCGATTGGCATCGTCGCGAGAGACCTGCACCAGCACCGCCTTGCGGCCGGCCTTGGAGGCATCGGACATAGCCTTGGTGACATCGTCGGCGCTCTTCACCTCGATCGAATTCACCGCCATGATGACGTCGCCAGCCTGGATGCCGCGCTCGGCAGCGTCGCTGTCCGGTTCGACGGCGGTCACGACCAGACCCTTGCCGTTATCCGCACCGGTGACGGTCAGGCCGAGATCGGCAAGCGCATCCGCCGGCACTTCAGGCGCGGACTGCTGGTCGTTCGACGCCTGCCTGTCGGAGCCGGGCAATTCGCCAAGGTCGAGCTTGACGGTGTCCGACTTGCCGTTGCGCCAGAGCGTAACGTCGACCGAACTGCCGGGCGCAAAGCCGCCGATGAGACGGGCGAGCTCGCGGGGCGAAGCTACATCCTTGCCGTTGATCTGGGTGATCACGTCGCCCGCTACGATGCCCACCTTCTTGGCAGGGCCGTCGTCCTGCGCCTCGGAGACCAACGCACCCTTGGCGCCGCTCAGGCCGAGAGACTCGGCGATTTCCGCGCTGACCGGTTGGATCTGGACACCAAGCCAACCGCGCTGCACGGAGCCGTTCTTCATCAGATCCTGAACCACGACCTTGGCGGTGGAGGCGGGAATTGCAAAGGCGATACCGACATTGCCGCCCGAAGGCGAGAAGATGGCCGTATTAATGCCGACGACCTGACCGCTGAGATTGAAGGCTGGGCCGCCGGAATTGCCGCGGTTCACCGCCGCGTCGATCTGGATGAAATCATCGTAGGGGCCGGCGCCGATATCACGGCCACGCGCCGAGACGATGCCTGCCGTAACCGTGCCGCCCAGGCCGAAGGGATTGCCGATCGCCACGACCCAGTCACCAACGCGAACCTTGGAGTCGTCAGCAAAATCGACATAGGTGAACTTGCCATCGCCTTCGACCTTCAGAACGGCAAGGTCGGTACGCTGATCGGAGCCGATCAGTTTGGCATCGAGTTCCTTGCCGTCATCCATGACAACGGTGAAGGATGAACCTCCGTCGACAACGTGATTGTTGGTGACGAGATAGCCGTCTTCGGAAATGAAGAAGCCTGATCCCTGCGAAACCGGGCGCGGACCACGCTCACGGTCGGGGCGGTTGAAGCGCCTCTGCCCACGCTGCTCGCCTTCGCCATCGCCACGGAACTGGCGGAAGAAGCGCTTCATCGGATGATCGTTAGGGAGATCGTCGAAACCGCGCTGACCGGGGGTAAAATCGCCGCCGTCATCTAAGGTTGGCTGGATTTTGGCCTTCACGCGAACGCTGACGACCGCGGGCGTTACACGCTCGACCACATCAGCAAAACCGGGGGCCTGGGGGGCATCGACGCGCACAGCTTCGGCAAAAACCGGAGCGGTGCCGGAGGTGACCGCGCCAATGCCGATCGCGCCGGCTATGGCGAGCGAAGCAGCGGCGGCCAACAGCCGGCTGCGGGTCTTCGAAACGGGCTTGGGGGAGTTGGTCATGAAACTATCCTCTTCAAAGGGATGCGTCTGAACCGCATCCTCCAAGAGATGGATAGAGAAACCTACATTACAACGCTCTTTCCGCCGGATGAAACTTTCGTAATGTTTCGTCGAAGCGCAACGGCTTTCAGTCCTTGCGCAGGATTTCTTCGAGCGTTTCATTTTCCTTGGCCGAAAGCGCCGGCACATCGGAAACACGCCGGTTTCTGGCGGCGTAAAACATCACCAGGCCGCCACACAGAAGAAGGATCAGCGGCGCGCCCCACAGCAGCGCATTGCGCAAACTGAAACGCGGCTTCAGCAGGACGAACTCACCATAGCGGGCAACGACATAATCCAGAACCTGCACGTCGTTGTCGCCGGCAACCAGGCGTTCCCTCACCAGCACCCGCAGATCATGGGCAAGCTCGGCATCCGACATATCTATGGACTGGTTCTGGCAGACCATGCAGCGCAGTTCTTCGGAAAGCAGGCGCGCACGCGCCTCAAGCGCGGGGTCCTGCAGTACTTCATTGGGCAGCACGGCATAGGCCGCGCCGCTCCAGACCATGGCCAGCAGCAGCGCGACAGCGGCGAAAGGCGATGCGCGCTTCATGAGGTTGCAGGGCTCGGCCTGGCAGGTTTCGCCCGCCGTGCCGGTGCGCCTACGCGCAGCCGCCGGTCGGTCAACGATATGGCGCCCGCTATCATCATCACCAGCCCGCCAAGCCAGATCAGCGTGACCATCGGCTTCCACCACATGCGCACGACAACTGCACCGTCGGTCGTCTCGTCGCCCAGGGAAATGTAGAGCTGGCTGAAGCCCATCGTCTTGATGCCGGCCTCCGTCGTCGGCATACGGCGGGCAGGATAGAAGCGCTTGGCCGAGATGATTTCGCCCGTTGAATTTCCGCTCGCACCCAGAAGCACGAAGCGCCCCTGATCTTCCGTGTAGTTCGGTCCCTGGAACGGATGCAGGCCTTCGAAACGCACCGTATGACCGGAAAGCTCGACGGTCTCGCCAGCGCGCATGGTCAGTATCTTTTCAGTCTCGAACGAGACGACACCGACGATCCCAAGCACCGAAAGCCCTACACCGAGATGGGCAAGAGTGGTGCCGAACACCGATCGCGGCAGGCCGACAAAGCGGCTCAACATAACGCGCGCTGAAACGTTGCCGAAGCCGGACTTCAGGACAATGTCCGTGAGCGCACCAAGAATGAGCCAGAAAGCCAGCCCGATGCCAAGGGCGGCGAAAACCGTTTCCCCTTCGACAGCGAGCATCGTGACCAGCACGGCCAGCAACGCGCCGCCGAAGGCAAACATCAGCCTTTGAGCCGCGCCGAAGATATCACCGCGCTTCCACGCCAGGAGCGGCCCGAAGGGTACAAGCATCAGCAACGGTACCATCAGCGAGCCGAAGGTAAGGTTGAAGAACGGCGCGCCGACCGAAATCTTGTCGCCGGTGATCGCTTCAATGACCAGCGGATAGAGCGTTCCGATCAGCACGGTGGCAGCGGCCGTCGTCAGGAAAAGGTTATTGAGGACGAGAGCGCCTTCGCGGGAAACCGGCTGGAACATCCCGCCTGTGGTCAGGCTGCCGGCGCGCAGGGCAAAGAGCGCCAACGAGCCACCGATAAACAGCATCAGGATGCAAAGGATGAAAACACCACGGCTCGGATCGGTGGCGAATGCATGAACCGAAGTCAGCACCCCCGATCTAACAAGGAAGGTTCCCAGCAGCGAAAGCGAGAATGTGAGGATCGCCAGAAGCAGCGTCCAAATTTTCAGGGCCGAGCGCTTTTCCATGACGATTGCCGAATGGAGTAGCGCCGTTCCGGCGAGCCACGGCATGAAGGACGCATTCTCGACTGGGTCCCAAAACCAGAAGCCGCCCCAGCCGAGCTCGTAATAAGCCCAATACGATCCCATCGCGATGCCGCCGGTCAGGAACAGCCACGCCGCCAGCGTCCATGGACGCACCCATCGCGCCCATGCAGCGTCGATCTTGCCTTCGATCAAGGCCGCAACTGCGAAAGAAAAGCAGACGGAGAACCCGACATAGCCGAGATAGAGGAGCGGCGGGTGTATGGCCAGGCCGATATCCTGCAGTATCGGGTTGAGGTCCCGGCCTTCGATCGGCGCCGGTACCAGCCGTGCAAAAGGATTGGACGTCGCCAAGATGAACAGGAAGAAGGCCGCGCCGATCCAGCCCTGAACGGCCAAAACATTGGCACGCAGCGTGTTTGGAAGGTTGGTGCCAAACACTGCGACCAGCGCGCCGAAGAATGTCAGAATCAGCACCCAGAGCAGCATCGAGCCTTCGTGGTTGCCCCATGTGCCGGTGATCTTGAACAGCATGGGTTTGAGCGAATGCGAGTTCTCCCAGACATTGGCGACCGAGAAATCTGATTGCACATAGGCCATGGTGAGAGCGGCGAACGAAAGCGCCGTCAGTGCAAAACCGGTAACCGCGACCGGGCCGCCTACAGCCATCAACCGCTCATTGCCGGTGCGCGCGCCAAACAATGGAACCAGCGACTGGACCAGGGCCAGTGCGAAGGCCAGAACGAGCGCAAAGTGACCGGTTTCAACCATTACGAACCGCCCCCTGCCTGTTCATCCTGCCAGACGCCCTTGGCTTTCAGGCTGTCGGCGACTTCCTTCGGCATGTAGTTCTCGTCATGCTTGGCAAGCACGCTGTCGGCGACAAAGACGCCGTCGGCGCCAAAGGTACCTTCGGTGATCACGCCCTGATCTTCCCGAAAGAGATCGGGAAGAATTCCGGTGTAGGTCACTTTAACCGAATTTTCCTTGTCGGTTACGCCAAAGCTGACCTGTGTACCCTGCCCTCGAATGATCGTGCCTTTTTCGACAAGGCCGCCGAGGCGAATACGCTGACCGGGTTCAAGTGTGGCCGTCTGAAGGTCGGCGGGCATGTAGAAATAGGATGCCTTCTGGCCGAGCGCATAGAATGTCAGGCCGGTCGCCGCGATCAGAAATCCGGCACCCGCTGCGATGATCGACAATCTCTTCTGTTTGCGCGTCATGCCAGCTACTCCGTGGCCGAAAGGCCAAGGGTGGCCGCAAATCCGGCGAATTTCCGACCGTCCTCGCTCGAAGCGCCCAAAGCGGCCAGGCCGCGATTGAACGCTGCGCGCGCATCGTCCTTTTTGCCGAGTACGAGATATGAACGAACAAGCCGCATCCAGCCTTCCGGATCATTTGGATTCTCGCGCAGCTTTTCGTCCAGCCCTGCCACCATGGTTTCAATCATGGCGTTCCGGTCCGTCTGCGACATTGAAGCCGCGGCATCGATCTCGGTCTGGGTAGGGCCGACGGAGGGCTTTTGCGGGCCAACTTCCGCAAGGCGCTTCCTGGTCTCGGCCAGCGCCTGTTCTGTCGGGCCCCGCCAAGGTGAATCACCGGGAAGGAGCGCAAGCATGGCCTCCCAAGCCTTGGCGGCCTCGGTCATCTTGCCATCCTGAACCAGCGCAGTGGCCAGATAAAAGCTTGCTTTCGGTTGCATAGGCTCGAGCTTCAGCGCCCTTTCGAAAGCACGCTGTGCGTCTGAAGACACAATTCCTTCACCGGCATCGGTAATCGCTTCGCCCAAGCCTGCTTCACGCGCGGCGGTGGAGCCCTCCAGCCGAATGGCATTGCGATAGGCCGTGGCGGCTTCGTCGAAACGACCCAGCCTCAGGTACACCGGCGCCAGCACATCCCAGCCACGCCCGTCCTGTGGGTTGGCAGCGAGATGGCCCTCCGCCCGAGCAATCAGCTCATCGACCGAACTGTCGGCCGGGCTTTGCGCCAATCTTTCCCGAAGCGGTTGAGAAGGGAGATCCGGCGACCCGATAACCGCATAGAGCCCCCAGCTTATCAATGGAATGGCAAGGACGGCCATGCCACCGAGTATCCGACCGCTCGCTGCAAAGCGCAAACCGGAGACGCTTCTGTCATCACTGCTGCCGGCCCGGATAATCCTGCGCGCAATCTCGGCGCGAGCCTGTTCCGCATCCGAGGGCGCGATCAGACCCCGCGCCATATCCCGGTCAAGTTCCGAGAGCTGATCCCGGTAAACTTCGAGATCATGTTCGTTACCCGCGGAATCGCCTTTCGACCGGCCGGCCAGCGGCAATAAAACCGCGAGGCTCGCACCGAGCGTGAGCAGGGCTGCAACGATCCAGAACATCATGCACTCTTAATAGACGCCACCAGATTCCATGCCAACATCATCCGCCTGCGGCGGATTAGCGTCCAACCCTACCTTATGCCAACACGCTGAAAGGGCGTCAGGTCAGCGGAGTCCAGCTGCCGTCGGTGTTTCGGCAGGCCGTCCCACGCGCGGTTCGGGTCTGCCCGGAAGCGTAAACGGTATGGGTATACTGGCGGCAATCCTGGGATCCGACGCGGTAAGGTTGCGCCGCGACCACCTGGCCGGAGAAACCTGACCGCTCGCTTTTCCATGAAACGGGCTGTCCGCTTTGCGTATATTCGAGAGCCTTATACTCGGCTTCGAGCGCGCTTCGACGGTCCCGGTCGTCCATACCGGCGCCAGCCGAGCCGCCAATCAGCCCATTGCCCATCGCAGCGAGGATCGTCGAGGCGACTTTTCCATTTGCCGAACTGGCTTGATTTCCGGTTACACCGCCCACGATGGCGCCGGCGGCAGCGCCCACTTTCGTGTCGGACAAACCGGTCGTCGTACACCCTGAGACGGCAAGCAGTCCGGCAACCAGTGTCACGCGAAATTTCATGCTTACCACCAGCTCCGAATTTGCAACCATGATCAAGGGCTTGGACGTTGCGTTAGTGTTGATATTTGGCCGAAATTTGGCCGCTTGCCTATGGCCGAATGGCGCATTCTTCCTATTGCACACTGCGAAGTTGAACAATGGCACAAAGACCACCCATGTCAGACCGTTCGAGCATGAGCTTGCCACTGTATTCGTTGACGAGATCCGCAACGATCGCAAGGCCCAAACCCGAGCCCGGCTTGGTTTCGTCGAGACGCCGACCGCGTTTTAGCGCTTCGCGTGCCTTTTCCTCGGGTATACCCGGTCCATCGTCCTCGATCGTTATCGAGAACATGCCCGCCGCATCCTCGCCGTGGACTGCCTGGTCAACCGAAACGCGCACAGTGCTATTTGCCCATTTCATGGCATTTTCCAGCAGATTGCCGACGATTTCCTCCAGGTCTTCCCGTTCGCCACCGAATACTATCTCGGATGGCGGTTCGACGAGCGTAAGCTGGTTTTCCGGCTTCAGCTTCTCCATCACCCGCACCAACCGATGCAGAACTGGGGAAATGGGCGTCCGGTAGACGACACTATCGCGCTGCGCGGCCACGCGTGCGCGCTGGAGATAGTGATCGACCTGGCTTTGCATGGCTGTTGCCTGGTCGGAGATGAGCTTTCCCTTCTTGCCGCCAAGGGCACGCCCCTCGTTTATCAACACGGCAAGTGGCGTTTTCAGCGAATGCGCCAGGTTTCCGACCTGCGTGCGCGATCGCTCGACGATACGCCTATTGTTATCGATGAGCGCGTTGGTTTCGTTGGCCAGCGGTTCGATCTCGGCGGGGAACTTGCCGTCCAGTCTTTGGGCGGTCCCCTCGCGCACCATAGCCAGCGCCTCGCGAACACGGCCAAGCGGTCTCAGACCCAACAGAATTGCGATCGCATTGATGGCGATCATCCCCACGCCAAATACCGAGAGATAGGTAACGAGCCGCCGTTCGAAGACGCCGATTTCATTTTCCAGTTCCGTCCGGTTACCCATGACTCGAAAGCGCGCAATCCGATTTTTCGCATCGAGCACGAACTCACTTTCAAACACTTCGAGGTCTTCGCCGGCGATGCCCTGGGTTTCGTAGTTGCGCTGGAAGCTGGAATTGAACGGAACCTCTTCGGCCGTCGGCGACGGAATCGGCTCCGTCATCGACAGCGAACGAAGCGAACCGCTCAGGCCGGGCGAGGCTGGCTCGACCACCCAGTACCAGCCCGAATTCGGCTCGGAAAACCGGAGATCGCCGAGATCAGGGCCACCGGTCAGAACGCCGGGCTCCGACACGCCAACAGACCCGATCAGATTGAAGAGATGCGCAGACAGAAGGCTCTCGAAACCCCGTTCGCTCGTCTGCTGATAGAGCGTGGCGATCACCGTGTAGATGGCAATGAGAGCAAGAACCGCCCAGATGGTTGAAAAGGCGACGACGCGAAATGCCAGCGAGCGAGGTCCGACGGTCATCTAATATGTCCGCCGGACAAAATCGATGTCTGGAGACGTTCGGGCCTCACACGCTGGGCTCACGCATGCGATAGCCCATACCGCGCACCGTCTCGATCATGTCGATGCCCATCTTCTTGCGAAGCCGGCCGACGAAGACCTCGATCGTATTGGAATCCCGATCGAAATCCTGATCGTAGAGATGCTCCACCAGTTCGGTGCGAGAAACGACCTCGCCCATATGATGCATGAGATAGGCAAGCAGCCTGAACTCGTGGGAGGTCAGTTTGAGCGGCACGCCGTTCACATCCGCTTTCGAGGCCTTCGTATCGAGCCGCAACGGGCCGCATGTCAATTCCGAGGAAGCATGGCCCGCGGCCCTGCGAATGAGCGCACGCACACGCGCCAGGATTTCCTCGATATGGAAGGGCTTCGTCACATAGTCGTCGGCGCCTGCATCGATGCCGGAAACCTTGTCGCTCCAGCGATCACGCGCGGTGAGAATGAGCACAGGCATCTTGCGGCCATTGCGCCGCCAGCGTTCGACCACGCTGATCCCATCCATCTGCGGCAGACCGATATCGAGCACGACGGCGTCGTAGGGTTCGGTATCACCGAGGAAATGCCCTTCCTCACCGTCGAATGCCGTGTCAACGACATATCCGGCGTCACTGAGCGCCTCGGAGACCTGTCGGTTCAGGTCCTTGTCATCTTCTACGACCAGTATGCGCATGATTTTATTCGCCTGTTACCGCAACCGAGGTCAGATATAGGCCGATTCCAAGTTGTGGGGAAACAACGCAAACCGGAACTCAGTTCTGCGGAACGACGAACTCGGAGCGTCGCGGCCGCTCGCCATCCTTGCCGGGCACCAGCACAACGATCACGCAGACGGCCTGACCGCCACGGGTTGCCGAGCTTGCCTTGGCAAGCGTGCCGCCATTCTGGGCCGCCACCTGCTGGCCGATCGAATAGCAGTCGGCAGCAGCCACGATCAGCGGCTGATCGCCGGAAATTTCGTCCGCTCTTGCCGGGAGCGAGGAAACCGCCGACAACAATACGCCTGAGGCGCTGAGCGCCAGGGCAGCAGACCGGAATTTTGAGCGAAGCGTTTTCATGCGTGTCGTTCTACCCAATGACTGCTGAACGTGAAATGAACGATAGATCAGCAGTATTGGAGCAGGCTGGCAAGCCTGCGACTATCCCTGTCGTTTCAGCCAATCCGGTCCCTAGCCGACAGTCGTGCAATAATGGCAACAATGCCCGCCAGCCCTGTAACAACCTGAAGTATCGTGTCCGTCAGGACAACCTGATCGGCATCGTCGACCGAAAGGCCAATCAGTCCGGCCGTTGCGGCCATGACGGTTATCACCGACGCCCAGATCGTGCGCGAGAGATACCAGGGTTTGCTTTCGTTCATAGTTGCCTCTTTCTTTTCAGGAGAAACGGAATTCTAGTTCAGCGCAAACCGCCGGCTGGCCGGGATGCCCCAACCGACGGCCACGCTGAGTTGCCTCACGGTGACGTCGATCTCTCCGACCGCGGCACCCAGATCCGACGCGATGGAAGTTGCCTGATAAAGCCACCTCGGCTCGGAAACGGTCACGGCGCGAAGCGCAACCCCGTTCGGCCGGGCGATCTCGATCTGATACTCCTCGCGTTCTTCGCCGAGCGGAATTTCGCTCGGCGACCAGCTATCGGCATCGATGCGACCCCGCCGCACCCAGGAAATCGAGAGGTCGCCGTTCGTCTGTCTTGTCGCTCGCAGATGGACTGGCGACAACGGCAACTGCGCGCGCAATCCTCCGCTTGCTGATTGCGTTACAAAACTGGCACTAGAAAAATCCGCTCCCACGGGCCCGGCGCGCCAGTTGAGAGGAAGGCCGATTTCGCTGGCCAACAGACCCGCTACGTGAACCGCATCGTCCAGCATGACGAAACTGGCGCCGGCAGCGGCGCCGGCTTTCATCGCGTCGTTCGTTCCCAGCTGACCACGCAACAGATCGCCAAGCCGCCAGACATCGGGAGCTATCTCCTCTGCCGTCCGGAACTGTACGATTTCCCAGATGCCGGTCATCGATCTGATTGCCGCCGCGTTCGCGCCGTTCAGATATTGAAGGCGGCTGACGCTGGCCACTTCCGCATCGAACAATTCAACGACGATGGAGCCTACCTGATCAACGCGCCCCTCAAATCCCGGCGCTAGTGCTTCGACCAAACGGCCGACATCGGCCAGGCGGGAAACCGATGCGCGTTGCACGAAGCCGGTCTCTTCCGGGGATACGAAGAGTAACTGGCTCTTCCAAGGCTTTTGCCAGATCGCGACCTTGAACTGATCTTGAGGCAGACCGCCGCCGGACAAGGCAGGCAAGTCGAGAAATTCCACATATGGCAGGCCGACGAGTTGCGCCGCCACCGGTTTCGCCTCGATCCTGCTTGACTGCCATGGCGCTGGAACCGAGCGCACTATCTGCCGGGCAGCGACCTTGCGGACCAACCCCTCCTCTATTCCGGTGACCAGAAATTCAGAACCGCCGGCGAGCGTCGGCAGACGCACGATCGCACCGGGAACAATGCCGACCGTCTGCGCGGCAACCGCGAAAGTCACGGTCTCACGTTCGCACCAGACACGCCGCATCCAGTCTGCCAGAAGCGCGTGGCCCTGCCCCTTTTCCAGCACGCCCGGAAACGAAACGGTCTGCTGCCGGCTGCCCGGCGCCCCGAAGCGAGTGGTTCTGACGGATGCCGCCTGGTATTCCGTCAGCGGATCTCGAAACGCGAGGATGCCTTCTACCGGCAGTTCATGGTCGGGCACGCGAACGGTTTCAACCACGGCATCCCCGTCGTTCCAGACCAATTCTTCGATCTCGACCGGCTCGGAAGCCTGCGAGCCGGCATTGCGAAAGACGAGCCGATCGGGCTCCTCGCTGACGGAAAGATCAAAGAGTTCGACGATTGGCTCCAGCACCGAACGCGCCGTAGTCGGGTCGGAGATGACATAGCCGTGAATAGTGCCATCGGCATTTGAGACTTCGGCAGGCGGGAGACCATGATCCCTAAGTATCTGGTTCACCAGAGCGCCAACGCCGGGGCTTTGAAGCCGCCCGTTCAGCCAATGGCCACGCTGCCAGTTGTCGCCATCTGACCAGATATCGGTGCGAAGCGGGAACGCCGGGAATGGCCGCGCATCCCACGCCCATAGATACATGCGCGACGGATCGACCATGCGCCCGCCATAGACCGGAGAGACAGGATTCCTGTCATTATTGAAATCCGGTCCCGCCGGGTCCCAATGCTGAAAGTGAGCGTCCAGAAACCGTTGCTGCGCCATATCCGAACGGCCGCCATTTGAAAAATACGGTTCCGCGGTTTCAGCCGATTTCGGATCCGGAAAGACATTTGGCTGGTTCGGCCCCTTGTCCACTGCGGGGCAACCGAGTTCGGTGAACCAGATCGGCTTGGAACACGGCACCCAATCGGTCGGCGCCGGGACCTCCTGTCCGGCCAGGCGGCCGTAATGCGGATTGCCCCACCAGTTTACGAGATCCTTGTATCGATACACCCAGGGCTTTCCATGAGCTCCGTCGGTGATCGGCGAGCGGGCGCGCAGCTTTCGTGCCTCATCAGATGCATAATGCCAGTCGTAACCTTCGCCGCCGGCTATCGCGCCACTCATGCCGCCCACGTCGTAAGGTCCTGAAAAATTGTCAGGATTTTGCGAAGAATAATCTGAATCATGCCAGTCCGAGAGCGGCATATAGTTGTCTATGCCGATTGCATCGATGGCCGGATGCGCCCACAGAGCGTCGAGGTGAAAGCAGACGTCACCGCTGCCGTCGGCCGGGTGATGGCCAAAATATTCGCTCCAATCGGCGCCGTAGGTGATGGCGGTATCAGGGCCCAGGATTTCGCGCGTATCGGCGGCCAGCGCGCACAGCGCCTCGACGAACGGGAATTGGTCGTCTCCGTCGCGCAGCGCGGTCAGTCCGCGCAGTTCGGTTCCGACCAGGAAGGCATCGACCCCGCCGGCAGCCTGTGCCAGATGCGCGAAGTGAAGCACGAACCGTCGATATCCCCAGTCATCCGCCGATCCCGAAAACAGGATCGTCCCATCTGAAGCCGTGAACTGATTTCCTTGCGCGCTGCCGCAGAATGCCGACACCTGCGTTCGCGCCGCCGTTGTCTTGTCGGCGGTCTCCGGCTGCATCGCCGCCGGGTAGGCCGTAATCCTGCCGCGCCATGGGTAGCTGGCCTGCGAGGTCCCTCCATAAGGGTCCGGCAAGGTGTTTCCGGCCGCAATGTCCATCATGATGAATGGATAGAGCGTCACTTTCAGGCCACGCGCCTTGATCTCGCGGATCGCGGAGATGATGCTTCGGTCGGATGGCGTACCGCCATAGGCAGCACTCCCGTCAACCGACGACACAAGCATCGCAGCGTCGCGACTGACGCCCGAAGCTCTCCAGCTTTGCGAAAAGCCTGAAGAAAGCCTGCTGGTTACGCCCGGACGAACCTTGCAGTTCCCGGCCCGCAGGTCATCGCCATACCAGGTGGCGACGAGAGCCACGCGCTCGAGATTGGGGCAAAGCATCTGGAGTTCATCGAGCGATGCCGTCAGATCCGTTCCGGCATGAAGAACATGGCGGTTCTCGGCCGCAGTCTCACCGGGTCGTTTCTGACGCGTCACCAGTTCCGCTGAAAGGCCGTATTCGGTTGCCCCGGGAATGAGCGAGATCGCCCGAACGTTTCTGGTCGTATTCCCAACCGGCCGCAGGATTTCGAATTGGAACTGCGGTATCCGGTTCCCGTATTCGCCAAGCGCAAAGCGATCGATCACGACATAAGCAAGACCGCGATAGGCCGGCGCATTGCCGCTGCCCTGCTTGGCTTCTATCAGCGGATCGACAGGCTGATCTTCGGTTCCGCGATAGATCCTGATCTCGAAATTGCTCCGGTCGATTTCGCGGCCATCCGCCCAGATACGGCGAACGCCAGCGATTTCACCTTCGCACAGCGCAAAGGCGACATTGGCGAAATAGGCGTACTCGGTGACGCGTGCCCCGCCCTTGGAGCCTTGCCGTTTCGTGGTGCGGGTTTCCTCGAAATGGGTTGCCCAGATCAAGGTACCGCCCAGGCGCGCCGCACCATAGACGCGCGGGATCGAAGCCCCCTCCTCCGCCGTGAAGGGGCGAGCGCCCGTCATGCGCGGTCCTTCCACGTTGCGGGTGCTGCCGATCAAGGCCCGGTCGATGGCATAGCCGGCCAGAGCGCCGGCGGCCGACCCAATCGCGCTTCCAACAGGACCGAGCACACCGCCAAGAAACGCCCCGGCGGCTTGCAGCAGAATGGTCGCCATAAAGGCCTCCGGAGGTCAGTTTTTCTTGGAATACTCGGGGAAGGCGAACACGCCCGCGATGCGGCGTCTCCACTGCGGCACCAGTGCCGAAACGACCACCGCGCTGCCTTGATAAGCGTGAATGAAACGATCCTGCTCGAGCAGAATTCCCGCATGCTTTGCCGGCAGGTGTGGACGCCAGCGAAACAGGATCAGGTCGCCTGCCGTAAGCTCATCCGCTGCTCTTTCGAAGCAATGCCGCCGTGCCGCGGAGAGCAGCAGGTCTTGTTCGCCCGCCTCAGCCCAGTCCGGAGCATAGGGACCAGGCAATTCCGGCTCCGTTCCATAAATCTCGCGCCAGACCCCGAGCACTAGGCCGAGGCAATCGCAACCGACGCCTTTGCGGCTGCCCTGATGGCGATAGGGCGTACCAAGCCAGCTTCGCGCCTCGGCCAAAATCGCCGCCGATATCTCTTCGGCGCTCATGGTACGACTGGACGTCCATCGAACTGGCCGCCCTCCGTGACATAGCCATAGGCGGCGTCGTTTCCAGGAAGATGCGGAAATCCACGGAAATTCAGAGAATTCGAGAACTTTGCCTTGCAGGTCGCGAAGGTCTTGTCGCAGCCGGCCTTGATCGAAAAGCTGTCACCCGAACCGATGGCAACGCCGTTTCCGGGGCGTAGCATCAACACGATACCGCGCATGTCGCATCGATGATCGTCCACCCGATCGGTTCGTCCGGCTCGCGCGCCACCCGTCCAGGTCAGGACGCCATGGGAGAACCAACCGGCCTCGAATGCTTCAAGCCCGGAAACGACAATCGTGTCGGCACCATCCAGGGTCATCACCGTGCCTGTTCCGCCGTATCCGGGGCGGGTGAGCAGAAATTTGCAGCGCGCATCGCCCAGCTCGGCGTCGCAGGAACGGGTCACGTAGCGCCCGTTCGGCTGATCCAGTGCATGCGTCATGCTTTCCAGCTCGGCGACAAAACGCTGGTCGCTTCGCGTGATCTTCCCGATCGTCGCCGTGCGCAACCAGGCAAAATTGCCAGGCTCGCGCCAATCGACAAGAAAAGTCTCGACTTTCGCACGATCGTAGAGCCCGGCGGCAACATCATCATCGCTGATAAGCGCGGACGACAGCGCACCCTCGATGTCGACGGTGTCGACGGCCAGCCCGATCGTCTTTCTCGCTTCGCTCGCGCTGAAGCCCGATTCCGGTTCAAACGAGGTTCCATCGAAACGCAGAGTGCGGTCATGATCCGTATAGCCGGTGACCTGCCCGTCGACCCGCGTCATCCGCCAGCAGTTGCAGACCGTGGTGACATCACGCGACAGATGCTCGGCAAGAGCCTGCGGATAGGCGCTCAAAGCTGCACCTCGACCAACGGAATGGACGGTATCTGCCCGGCCTTGAAGGCGGTCAGGCTCATCGACATGCGCTCCGTGTCGAACCGCACGGGAACGTCGAATTCGTAGCCGGCTGTAACGGTAGCACCCAATGGCGGTATTGCATTGGCAGCAAAGACGATCTCGCCTGTCTCGTCATCGAAGATAAAGGATCCGGCCGATACCTCGACGCCACCGACGGCAACCTTCAACGTGCCCGGCGCGGGCTTTCGCACGAAGCGAAGATAAGCTTCGCTGCCGGTCCCATATCGCTTTACCAGCGCATATCGAGCCGTCGCGCCGTCGCCGCTTCCCAGCGCCTGGTCCAGCACTGAGGGTGTATCGGCCGGGCGGCAGGACTTCATATCGAAGGGATCGCGAAAGCGAAAACCATGCAGCGACCCGCGTCTGGCCTCGAAGAACACCAGTACGTCGTGAAGGTCCTCCAGCGATCTTACGCCGGTCCCGGCGTCATAGTGATGCCGTGACTGCGAGAACCGGGAATTGCGTTTTTCGCGCCCGGAGGTCAGTGCGACGATCTCGTTTCGTCTTTCGGGCCCGCCGGTCGCACCGAAGGAGATCGCAAGCGGAAACCGCACGTCATGAAAACCGGAAAGTTCCGTCATGCTCGTCCTCAAAAGGTTCTTGTGCCGCGCGATACGGCACGCGCCAGCATGCCGGTTATCTGCGCTTCGGATTTGCGGAACGAGGCCGCGTCCTGAGCGGTGACGTTGAACACGACGTTGACCGGTGAGCCGCCTCCCGAAGCCGCGACACCCAACCTGCCATCGGCCGATCTTTGCAGCGGCAGGATCGCTTCCGATCCCGCCTCTCCCATCAGGCCGATGTTACGACCCATGGGAAAATAGCTGGGCGTGGAAACCACGCCGCCGCTGGCGAACGGCACCACATGACCGGTAACACCGCCCTTGGCGAAGGGCAAAATCCCGCCAAGTCCGCCGAGCAATCCCGAAAAGAGCGATCCGGCCAGCGATTGAAGCGGTTTCAGTCCTTGCTCAAGCGCCATCCCCGCCAGGTTCAACCCGACGCGCCGCAGCACATCGTCGAGCTCCCGGCCATTGATCGCGGCGTTTTTCAGCGCACCGGTAAGCTGGGTGCCGAAGCGATCCGACATTTTCTCCAGATTCTCGAGTGCCGTCTGGAATGGCGCCGTGTCGGCATTTATCGAGACGATCACGTCTTCGGCCATGCTTCCTCCTGTAAGGTTTTGTCGGGAAAGGCGCGCATGAGTGAAGCGAGATCGTTGCGCCGCGGCGCGTCGCTCCTACCCGGAGACAGCGCGCTCAAGGCGCGTTCAAATTCTCGCGGCGTCATCGACCAGAATGTCTTTGGTGAAAGCCGCAGCAGGCCGAAACCCATGGCCATGACACGGTCCCACGGGAATTCGCTTTGTTCTGCCGCTGCGGCCTTCAAGGGTTTGGAGACGGCTCACCCTGCGCGGTGCCGAATGTCGTGGTCAGCAGATCGGAGACGATCGAGGCAAACCCCGTCGCGCCGTTTGCGGCCTGCATTCCACGAACGTCATCGTCCGATATGTCATGGCCAGCGCCGCGCAATCCGGCCCCGATGATGCGGATCATATCGAGGGCCGAAAGACGCCCGCGAGAAAACCGCTCCACCAGCGCGCCGAGATCGTCGGCAGCGTAGGCGGCTTCCAGTTCCGCCAGCGCGCCGAGCGTCAGGCACAGCCGATATGTCTGGCCGTCGAGTTCCGCCGCTATCTCACCGCGCCTTCGGTTTGCCGTCATGGCATCACCGTGAAGCTGACCGGCCCCGCGGATTCGAGCGACATTTCGAAAGTCACCTCACCGTCGTGGCTACCGGTATATTCGAGCGAGGTGATCTGGAACGCTCCCTGGACGGTTCCGAAGTCCGGGACCAGAAACTGCCAGTTGGAGATTTCACCAGCGAAGAAGCGCTGCCGGATCGTCGCGTCGGACTGCGCATCCTTGAAAATACCGGAGCCTCCGATGGAGGCGCGCTGCACGCTGCTGCCGGCAAGCAATTCCCGCCAGCGCCCGGCCGAGTCGGAATCGGTGATATCGACCGTTTCGCTATTGAAGGCGATCCGCTTCGACCTCAGGCCGGCGACCGTGACGAAACTGCCCGCTCCATTGGAGTCGAGCTTGAGAAGAAGGTCCTTGCCCTTCTGTGCGACCATGGTGGTCTCCTGATTGTTTGTTGGAAGTGTGCGGCCGCGCCGGAGCGCGAAATGCTCAGGCCGCTTCTTCGGTCACCGCGCGATAGCGCAGCAAGCCGTGATGGACCGAAAGGTCCTCGTCATATCTGGCCTCGGCGAATTCGAGGCGCATGTTCACAAGGTGATGCTCGTCGAGCGCAAGCGAACCGCCGTCCAGACACGCCCTGGCGGCTTCCATGACGTCGAGCGTTTCCTTCTTGCCCTTGGCCTTCGACCAGACGTGAAGCGTGAAAAGCTGCTCGGTTCCGCTTTCGGTTCCGGTGCTCCAGTCATAAATGCTCGTGCGTCCGAAGGTGATGTAGGGAAACGCGACACTGGTCGGAGCGTGATCGTAGATCTTGCTGCCGCCCAGAAGCACCGTCAGAGCCTGGTCGCCGCCGAGTGCGACGAAAATCGCCTTCTGCAATTCAGCGGCTGGTGCGGTCATCGTCCTGGTCCCCCATCCTTCGAGCCGCGCGATCGGAGATATCCTCTCCGATCAACGGGGTTCGCGGTTGCGTACGGTAGCGGCGTTCGGTGTTCTCCGCCAGATCATGCGCCTTCCAGCGAAGGGAGCGCAGAAGGCCGTCGAGCGTCATTGCCATCGCCACTTTCATCGCCCCTCCTCCCGAGCCCTGCAGATAAGATATCGGCCGGTCTCGTCGGGATCGTGAACGGTGACGATTTCGAACACGCGCTCCTGCCTGACGAAGCGCATACCGCTCGCCACGCCGTCGCGCCGCCTGATCGTGATGCGATGGGTCACCGTCTCCAGCGCCTGCCCGGCGCCGAATACGCTTTGTGCGGCTACCGGCTCGATCATCGCGAAAACGGATGCAATCTCGGACCAGGTCTCGCCATGTCCGCCCAGCCCATCGGGCGTCACAACGCATTCCTGCAACGCCAGCTCGGTTCTCAGTTGGCCTGGGTCGATAAAGGTTGCGTTCATCACAGCCTCCGCTCGCGATAGCCGGCAATCAGTCGGTCGTAGCCAGCCGGGTAGGAAACCGGCTGATCCGCCGGCCCATAGCTGGCGCGAAACTCGTACCAGTGGGCAACCAGCATCGTGACCGCACGCTTCAACAGGTCCGGCACATCCGTTCCGGCCTCGCCGAAACCTGCGGAAAAATCGATCTCGATGCCGTTCATCGCCCGCATCGGCTCGGGACGCCGTTCGAAATGAATACGCGCCGGCCGCGAAAGCGTGTCGACCTGATAGTCCGCCGGATCGACCAGCGAAGCTTCTCCTTCGCTGCCGAAGACCGTCACGGAAAGGATTTCCTGCACCGGATAGCGCGCCAGCACCACGCGACCGCTGCGCGGCCAGCGATCCATCGCCAAGCGCCAGCTCTGGCTGATCATCGCAACGCCGGTAGCCCGCTCGACATCCTCGCGTGCTGCCTTGATCAACCCGGACAGCAGCTCATCTTCGGTGTCGTGCGATAAGCGCAGATGGCTTTTCACCGCCGTCAGCGTCACCGGTTCGACGGCCGGATCGACCGTTCGGAAAAGCGTCATTCGCGCACCTCGTTTTCGGATTTCAAAAAGAAACGGCCCCGGCTGGAGGAACCGGGGCCGCCACGACAATGCGAGCAGCGAGAGGGGTGGCTCACCGCTTAACATCGTCGATAGGGAGGTCAGAAGATTTTAAGCGGTGCCGAATTTGAGCAGCTTGATCGCGTCGAAATCCTGCACGCCGCCGCCGACGCGCTTGGTCGTATAGAACAGCACGTAGGGCTTGGCGGAGTAAGGGTCGCGCAGCACACGAACGCCCGTGCGATCCACGATCAGGTAGCCCCGGGCAAAGTCGCCAAAGGCGATCGGCGTAGCATCGGCGCCGGCATCCGGCATGTCTTCGGCCTCGACGAGCGGAAAGCCCATCAGCATGGCACGCTGGCCAGGAGCTGCCGGCGGTTGCCACAGATAGTTGCCGTCAGCGTCCTTCAGCTTGCGAATGGATGCCTGCGTCTTGCGGTTCATCACCCAGTTGGCATTCTGGCGATAGCCGGCCTTCAATGCGTAGACCGTATCGATGAGGACATCGGATGGATCGTCCGCGGGCAGTTCTCCACTGTCGCCCGTCAGCGTGTAGCCGATCTTGCCCCAGGCCCAGTTTCCCTCGGCCACTGTCGCGTAGTCGAGAAAACCCTTGGGTTTGTTGGTGCCGTCGCCATTCACGAAGGCAGCGCCTTCCTGCTCGGCGAATGCCGCTTCGACTTCGCTCGAAATCCACTGGTCGAGATCGACCACCGCATCTTCCAGCAGCGACGGCGTGGCCGCGGGCATGGCATAGAGTTCCATGGTCGGGAACTGCAGCTCCGCCAGCGTCGGCGCTGCCGTCTGCGGCCGCGCAGCCGTCTCACCGACCCAGCCAACCGCCGGACCGTTGATGGCGAACGGCTTCTTCAGCACCGCTGCCGACACCTGCCGCACCGAAGCGATCGAGCGGATCGGCGAAAGAGCGGAAAGGCGCCCGCCAATTTCCATCTCGGTTTCATCAGGCACCAGATAGCCGCCGTCCTGGCCGGAGCCGTAAGACATGGCCTTGGTGTCGAGGGCGCGAAGCTGGCGATCGTCACCGTTTCGCACATAGGCCTCGAACGCGCTCTTGTGTTCGCTGTATGCAAGCCGGCCGCCTTCGCGTCCAAGCACAGGGCGGACCTTCTTCAGCGAGAGATTGTCGAGGGCGCGTTTCTGCTCGTCCAGAGCCCGCGAGATGCGATCGACCTTTTCAGTCGTCACGACATCGGTGCCGCGCCGTTCGAGCTGCGCCAGCCTTTCATTGTTGCTGTCCTTGAACGCCTCGAAGGTCGTCATGAACTCGCCGAAGGCATCGGAAAGATCGAGATGCTCGCCCGAAGCCGACTTGGTTTCGAGCGCACTGCAATTGTGTGCTGCATTCATATGAGGGATTTCCTTGTTTCGTTGATCATCCGCGTCGCCTCGCGGATCGTGGCCGCGAGGCCTGTGGGAGTTCCCGCAGCGGCATCCCGCCCGCTCACGAGATTGGCGAAGCCCTTGGCGATGACCGCCCTGGCTTCGCTCCTTGTCAGCCCCGCATCCCGCGTGAGCCAGCATTCGAATTCGCGTATCGTCGGCAGCGGGCGTCTTCGCCCCTTCACCGTTTCGATGCGCGCCTCGGGCAGCATCGGAAAGGTGACGACCGATATCTCCCAGAGGTCCGCCTCGAAGATGTGGCGGATGCCGCTTGCCGCGTCTTTCCTGGCGCGAACGGCGCGAAATCCGATCGACAGACCATCAAGCGCGCCGCCACGCATCAGGCCGAGCACGTCGCGAGCCCGGCCGACATCCTTCGCCAGCCGCCCGAGAACGAACAGGCCGCGCGCATCTTCCTTCACCTCGGTCCAGACCCCGATCGGTTCGTTGGGATCATGTTGGAAAAGCATCCGGATACCGGGTGCTCCACGCGTTCGCAGCGACTTGGCGAAGGCTCCCCGCTCGACGATATCCTTGCCGAGATCGACCCGCCCGAACAGGCTGGCATAACCGGAAAAGGAGCCATCCGTTTCAACCTCGTCGAGCACCAGATCGACGAACTTCCGTTCGCAAAACCTTGCCGCATCATTGCCTGTCGGCATTCATCCGCTCCTGTCTTTTTTCAATGAACCTGGCGAGGCTGCTGTGCTGGAAGGCGCGCATGACAAACCCCAGCGCCCACCAGGCGCAAAGGCTCGCGATCGCCGATCCCATCAGCACGAGTTCGCCCGGCGCGATCATGTCCTGAACGCCGAGTTCGGCCGCGACCTTGAGACCGGCGGTTCCACCGAACACCAGGCCGCACACCACGCCAACCGCAAAGCGCGCCGCCGCGTCGTGCCGCCCATGCGGCAGAATATAGGCCAGCGAAATCGCCGAGCCCGCGATGGCGCCGGCTCCCTTGGCGAACCATATCCAGGCCGTCTGTGACATCTCGGTCATGATGAACCTCCTTGTTTGGAGCGAACGATCACGCCAGATCGCGCGGCTGATAACCCACCGCGTCGCGCTTCTCGTCATCGCTCAGGAATGTTGCCGCCCCCACCCGCGCCCACAGCGCATCGCGCTCTCCGGACAGTCCGTCGACCCGGTCGGCGTCGTACCAGAGCCGCAATTCCTCGCCGAACACCGGGCCAAGCCAGCCGGAAAGCTCTTTGGAAATCCGAGCCACCAGAGGCAGGATCGTCAGGCGATAAAATGCCCGGTTCGCCTCCTGGTAATTCGCGTATGTGTTGTCACCGGGAATTCCGAGCAGCATCGGCGGCACCCCGAAAGCCAGCGCGATATCGCGGCTTGCCGAGTGCTTCGCCTCGATGAAGTCCATGTCCTTCGGCGTCATGCCCATGGCCTTCCAATCCAGCCCGCCCTCCAGCAGCAGCGGCCGGCCGGCGCGGGTCGTGCCCGAATAGCCTTCCTCAAGCTCGGTCTTCAGCCGTTCGAACTGCTCGTCGGTGAGATTGCCGCCTTCCTTCGGCGCATAGACCAGCGCGCCGGACGGGCGGGCGGAATTGTCGAGCAGCGCCTTGTTCCAGCGTCCAGCCGCATTGTGCGTGTCGAGCGCCATCAGCGCGGCCTCGAGCGGCGGAAAACCGTAATGATCGTCCAGCGGATGGAACAGCGTCAGATGCAACGCCCCACCGCCCTGCAGGATTCCCATGGGCGCCTTTCGCTTGCCCGCGCCCTCGCGGTATTCGAGTGCTGAAGGCCATCCGGAGGCATCCGTCAAAACCGTCACGCGATCGGGCCGCAGCAGATGGAGTTCCCGCGCGCCCTCGCCTGCCTCGATCAGTTCGACATAGGCGTTGCCCGCCAACAGGAGATGCCCGTAGAGCGCCTCCAGAAACGATGCGCCGGCCTGCCGCTGGTTCGGTCGCTCAAGCAGGCTCAACAGCGGATGCTCGTCGAGTTCGGCCACGCCCTCATAAAGCAGCCACGGTATCGCGGAAGCCGTCTCGGAGATCAGCCGGACCGCGCGGTGCACGACCGGATTGCGCATGAAACCTTCGCGCGACAGCGTCGCATAGTCACGCCGTGTCCAGCGTGCTTCGCCCTGGGCGTGGATGGCGACGAAGCCACCCGGATTGCCGCTCTTGCGTTCGGGCCGCACGCTGCCGTTCCCCGCATCGCGGGGCCAGGGCCATTTCCAAGCCATATGTCCATCCTGTTTAAATTTGGGCCGTCTCGACGCGTCTGACGCGTTGCGCGCTACAAAAGGTCCCGGATACGCGGTCGCGCCATTTGATCCGGCATCAGTTCATTTATCGCCCAGACGAGCGCATCGACACGGTCCGGCGACCGGCTGCCCGAAAGTCCGTTCGGGCCGAAGTCACACATCTCGTCTTCAAGTTCGACAAAGCGCCCGGCGTGCCGCACCCTGCCTTGCTCATAAAGCGCTGCAACCGGCTCGGCGCGCAGCCATTTCCCGCGCGTCGCCCGCACCGCCTTTACCGGGATGGACGGGTCGACCGTACGGATCACCGCCGTCACCATGTCGCCACCCTGATTGACCTCTGCAACCAGGCAATCGGCCTCAAGACGGTGAAACAGCGCAACTGCTGCAGCGGCCCATTCATGTGGTTTCGCTGCCCGCACCGTCGCATCGGCGAGCACGATAACCCGCCCTTCCTGATCCAGCCCCGCCGCGACGATGCCGCAGGCGTCCGACGTCTTGCGCGCGCTTGCAGGCGGATCAACGGCAACGACGATGCGGCAAAGCTCCGGCGGTTCGGCAATCCTGACATTTTCAATCATGCCGCGCGACCAAAGAGCATCTTCCCGGTCTTCGATCAGCTCTCCGTTCAGCTCCTGCCTTCCAAGAGCGGTGCCGACATAGCGCCTTTCCATCATCCGCAAAAACGCGGCGGACAGATTGCCCGCATTCTCATCGGTTCTCATCCGCTCGATGACAACACCAGGTTCCGCAAGGAGACGTTTCAGGAGCTTTGTCGGCCGCGGCGTCGTGGTGATGAGCTGCCGCGGCTGGTCACCGAGCCGCAAGCCGAATTGCAGCATGTCGAAACAGGCTTCGGCGTTTTTCCATTTGCCGAGCTCGTCGCACCACGCCGCCTCGAACTGCGGCCCCCTTAGGCTTTCGGGATCTTCAGAGGAAAAAATCTGCGCGACCGCGCCGCTGTCCCAGACCAGCCGCCGCCGGCTCGCCTCGAACCGTGGCCGGTCGTGCCGCGATATGGTGATGATGCCGGAAGGGCCGTCGATCATCACCTCCCGCACATCGCCCAGCGTTTCGCCGATCAACGCAATGTGCTTATGCGACCTCTCGGAAAACGGCGAAAAACCCCGAACGAGGCTGTTCACCCATTCAGCGCCAAGCCGCGTCTTTCCGGCACCGCGCCCGCCGATGACAAGCCAGGTCGCGGGTTGCGGATCCAGCCGATACTGGGCAAGCCGAGCGTGAAAAATCCATTCGTTCTCGATCTGCTCAACCGATGGGCCCTTCAGGTTTTCGGAGGACCAGTTGCCTTGCGTATCCCTCAGCCAGCTCGATGATTCGTTGGTCGATTCGACGGAGAATTCCGGCCATGTCTGCATCTCGTTTTATCTGGTTCTCTTTCGCGCTTTCGCTGCCGCGCGTGATTTCGCCGATTTTTTCGAGGGTACGCGTCAACGCAGAGATCGCATCGATGCGGGCTTTATCCAGAAGCGCCGCGCCCTCAGCAGTGCCCATCCCGATGGCTTCGACCTCACCGATCAGCCGGTCCACCACCTTTGCCAGGCGTTCGTTCTGGCTGGCCGGCCGGCTGCTTTCAGCGGCGCGAACCCATTTTTCCCGTACGATGCGTGCTTCTATGGTTGCAACCTTCCAGCCCGTTACCGCCGCCAGTTGCTCGACGGTCGCCCGCGTATTTTCATAAATTGCGCGCGCCGCAATCCACCGTTCATGGGTGCGTGTTAACATCTAGCTCTCTGGGGTTTTTGGTGTGGGGGTTTTGGGTGTGCCGAAGAAAAGCGTCGCCAATCTCACGCGGTGTTTACCGCCTGTTCAGGCCCGCCGGTCACACTTTTCTGACGATATAGAGATACTATCAAAGCACCGTTACGGTGTCAAGAATATATTCCTATTTTGGGTGTGATTTTTGTCGCCTTGACGGGAGCCTTGGATTTCCGGCGCCTCATCCGGTAAGATCAAGCACAAAACAATGTCGGACAACGAGCCGGCATGGCATCTGGGACGTCTTGAAACGCGCATTCGGGCTACAGTCGCATGGAAGACCCTTTCGAAAAGCGAAAATCAAGAGGCCTGCGCGCCGGCAGGTTGCTGGCTATCGATGCCTGGATCGATTCGTCCCTGTACGAGGCAGGTTTTAAGGCGCGCCAGTTCTGGGAGACGATGACGATCTTCTTCCGGCGGTTTCGCGTCACCGGCTGGCGGCGCGGCATCATCGAGTTTCTGAGCGAAGGCTTCACCATGGGTGCGGCCGGTTCGGTCGTCCTCCTCGCACTCGCTTTGCCGGCATTCGACGAAACAACCGGCAACTGGCGCCAGCAGGACGATTTCGCCGTCACCTTTCTCGACCGCTACGGCAATGAGATCGGGCAGCGCGGCATCATCCAGCGCGACTCGGTGCCGGTCGACGAAATGCCCGATTTCGTCATCAAGGCGGTTCTGGCGACGGAGGATCGCCGTTTCTTCGAGCACTACGGCATCGACTTCCTCGGCCTTTTCCGCGCCATGTCGGAAAATGTGCGGGCGAATTCGGTCGTCCAGGGTGGCTCCAGCATCACCCAGCAGCTCGCCAAGAACCTGTTCCTCACCAATGAGCGAACGGTGGAGCGCAAGATCAAGGAAGCCTTCCTGTCGGTCTGGCTCGAAACGAACCTGTCGAAAAAGGAAATCCTGCAGCTCTATCTCGATCGCGCCTATATGGGCGGCGGCACATTCGGTATTGCAGCGGCAGCGGATTTCTACTTCGGCAAGCAGGTCAAGGACCTCAATCTCCCGGAAGCTGCGATGCTCGCCGGCCTGTTCAAGGCTCCGACGAAATACGCCCCGCACATCAACCTCCCGGCGGCGCGCGCCCGCGCCAACGTCGTCCTGACAAACCTTGTGCAATCCGGTTTCATGACGGAAGGACAGGTTCTCTCGGCTCGCCTTCATCCGGCCGATGTCGTCGACCGCGGCGACCGCAAGAGCCCGGACTATTTTCTCGATTGGGCCTTCGATGAGGTCAAGCGCGTTGCCGCAAAGTCCGGCAACCATTCGGTCGTGGCGCGCACCACCATCGATATGAACATCCAGCGCGCCGTGGAGGAATCGCTGGAGTTCCACCTGCGGCAGTACGGAAAGCAATATCATGTCACCGAAGGCGCGGTCGTCGTGCTGGAAAACAATGGCTCCGTGCGCGCCATCGTCGGCGGACGGGACTATGGCGCGAGCCAGTTCAACCGCGCGACCAAGGCGCTGCGGCAGGCCGGTTCCTCCTTCAAGCCCTATGTTTACGCAACGGCGATGGAGCACGGCTTTACCCCCGATTCCGTGATTTCCGACGGGCCGATCTCATGGGGCGCATGGTCTCCGAAAAATTATGGCCGCTCGTTTTCCGGCAGGCTGACGCTTACAACTGCCCTGGTGAAATCCGTCAACACCGTGCCCGTGCGCCTGGCGAAGGATTATCTTTCCATCCCGCCGATCAAGGCCATGGCCGTAGCCATGGGCGTCGAGTCCCCTCTCGAAGCCTACAAGACGATGGTTCTCGGTACGTCCGGCATGACGGTCATGGATCAGGCCACCGGCTACAATACCATGGCCGACGGCGGCTTTGCCGGAACGCGGCATGGCATAACCCAGCTCGTGACGCATTCCGGCGAACTCATTTATGACTACTACAAGGACGCGCCCAAGCCGAAGCGCGTGCTTTCCGAACAGGCGATGTCTTACATGAATTCCATGCTGGTTCAGGTGCCGGAAATCGGAACCGCCCGGCGCGCTGCCCTCCCCGGCATCCGCTCCGCCGGCAAGACCGGAACGACCCAGTCGTACCGCGACGCCTGGTATGTCGGCTTCACCGGCAACTACACAGCCGCCGTCTGGCTCGGCAACGACGATTTCTCGACCACGAAGGACATGACCGGCGGCTCGCTGCCGGCGATGGTCTGGCAGCGTTTCATGGCTTACGCGCATCAGAACATCGATCTCAAGCCCATTCCCGGCATCAAGGACCCGTTCGTGGACGCCAAGGTCGCGGCCAAGGCCGCTGAAACTGAAAAGAAGAACGCAGACGAAGCAGCCGCGACTGCAGAGATCGAGCGCCCGCCGGTCTTGTCCAGCACGACGACAAAGGCGCTGCGGCAGATGAGCGATTTCTTCCACGCAGCACCCGTGCTGGAAGCGCCAGCCGAACCGAAAACGCTATCGGCCCTGTGACGGTAGCTCCCGAAATCGCATCTGCAGCCATCTTGCGGGCACCGGGGATTGTTCTCGCCGCGCTTGCCTTGCCTTGCCACACCGCGATATGGCGGTACGGCATCCTTCCTTCCGGGGCATCATGCTCAAAAACTCTTTCCTCATAGCGCTCGCCCTTCTCATCGCCGTCGGCGGCGGTGGCGCCAGCGTCTGGTACGCGCTCAAGCTGCAGGAAGGCGTGGGAGCGGTATCGATCAGTGGATGGACGGCCTTTCCAGAGATCGGCACCGTCGACGCCGATCCCTATTCCAAAGCGCGCGTTGCTCGTGAAGGGGTTCTTGCGCTCGGCCGCGCAGAGGGTCTTTCCTTCATCGCCCAGCGCGATGCTTCAGGCGATGTCCTGCAACGCAACTGCACCTACACCGTCGAGGGCGTGGTTCCACCAGCGCGTTTCTGGACGCTTTACGCCGCCGACGAGACGCTAAGCGCGATCAAGGATGACAGGCAGCCGGCGGCCGCGCTGCATTCCTATGAGGTGCTCAGATCGCCGGACAATTCCCTGTCGATCTCCATCGGCAACCGCCCACAGCCCGGCAACTGGCTGGCAGTGCGCGGCTCAGGTGCGATGTTCTTCGTGCTCACCCTTTTCGACACGACGATTGCAAGCAGTACAGGTATCGCCGACGTGGCATTACCGCTCGTCAGGAAAGCCGACTGCGATGCTTAGGCTCATTCACGCAATCATCCTTGGCCTGATCGGTGCCGGCATCGTTCATATCGCAGTCCTGATGATGATCCCGGATTTCTCCGAAAGGGACGCGTGGTCGCGCCTGGCGATGGCGGCTGATCTCTACACGGCCACTCCCTTTGCCGCCGAGACCGGTCCGACATCGACCGTAAAGTCGGTCGACCCGCTGTTTGAGGCGGCAGCCTGCCGTTTCGACCTGACCGACGGCGTGGTACAGGTGCGCGCGCAGGGAGACATGCCGTTCTGGTCGGTCTCGGTCTACAACCGGGCCGGTCAGAATATCTACAGTTTCAACGATCGAACGACGACGGACCGTTCGCTAAACTTCGTCGTCCTGACGCCCGCCCAGATGATCGAGGTCCGCAAGGATTTGCCGGAGGGGTTTGAGAAGTCGATCTTCGTCGAGGCCCCGATCGATGAAGGCATCGTCGTGGTGCGAAGCTTCGTTCCGGATGACAGCTGGAAGCAGGTCGCCGCCAGTTTTCTTGGCAGCATCTCCTGCGAACCGCAGTAGCCCCTCGCCTCGAAAGCCCCTCAATGATGAGGGGCGGGCTTCTTATGGTTCGGTCCGACGTAGCTCGATATCGTACTGACGCCGGACGCCTCCAACATGGCCCGTCGCTCGTAGCGAACCCCCGGAAAAATGATCACGGACGCCTGAGTTTCTGCTGGACGATCCGTATGGCTGGTTGCCGCTTTCCGCGGCACGAAAGACAGTATGCTGCCCATGACACGCGCTTTCCCTCTCGGTATGACCGGAGCAACTACGCAACGCCTCCATGCTTGATAAGGCCAGCAGAGGGTTAACAGACTGCTAAGGTATTCTGACGCATTCGAAAAAAATGCGCACAAGCGAACCGGCCGACGCCAACGGTTCATCTGGCATTCAGTCTTACTGCCATAATAACAGCGTTGTTAGGTCCGCTTGGGGGCTGGTAAATGGGGAGACCAGATTTGATTAAGTATAGTTCTATTTTGATTGCAGTCGGCATGATAGCGCTGGGTGGTGGGGCCGCCAGCGCTCAGACGGCAGGTGATTGGGTACTCGGAAACTACAAAAACGCTGGTTACTGGTTTCCGGGCATTGCCGAAAAGGTCGAAGGCGGAACGGTCACGATCCGTTACGACGACGGCGACCGGGAGACGGTAAGCCTGGACAAGGTTCGCCCCTATGACTGGATGATCGGCATGAAGGTCCAGTGTAACTACAAGAACGCCGGTGACTGGTATCCGGGCACAATCGCTTCGTTGGCTGGCGAGAAGATCGGCATCAACTATGACGACGGCGACAAGGAAACCACCAAAACCGGCCGTTGCCGGACACAGTGAAAGGCATAGGCAGGCCCCGTGCCTGCCCGGACTGCTGACAGAACCCGCCGATCTTTCGGCGGGTTCCGTTTTTATAGGCTTGTGGTTTTTGAGGGACGCAACGCCGTTCATTCGAACCAATTCACCGCGCCTTAACCAAGGATATGTAGGATTTGATAAGAATTTAGAGCTGGCAGCGCGTTATGCTGGTTTGCTCATATTTTTCAATGTGTTAGCACTAACGCAGAAAAGTATGCAAACGCACACTGGACTAACGGATCGTACGCTGACTTTATCTTTGGTTCTGCGGCAATCGCCAGACCGTCACTTTGTCGGTCAGGCTCCGGCAGGTTGTTTTGTAAGTGTGCGTTTTGAGTAAGGCCTAGTCCTCGTGTCATCCTCAGACTTCAGGCAACTCGCCTTGAAAGGCGAAGCGGGGCGCAGCGAAAGACTGTTTCGCGCTGCCGTCTCGGCCTTCTGCTCGCTGACGCGCCCGTCGCGGCGCGACATCAAGCAGCTTGAGGATCTGGTGCTGCCGCTTTTCGACGCGGTTTCGGTCGAGGCGCGCCGCTTTGCCGCCGCCGCGCTTTCGGAATGTGCCGATGCGCCCAGCGGGTTGATCCGCCGGCTCTCCAACGAAACCGTCGACATAGCCGCTCCTCTGCTCATTCGCTCGAAGGTTCTCAGGGATGTCGACCTCATCGCATTGATAGGCCGCCATGGACTGCCACATGCGCGTGCCATCGCACGCCGCACCGATCTCAACCAAGCGATAGCCGATCTGGTCTGGGCGCTCGAAAATCCGAAGCTGGTGCGATTGCCTTTGCCGAAGGAGCGTCAAGCTCAGGTAGAAGCGGCCAACAGGGCACAGGCTTTGAGCGACGGCAATCCCGAACCTGTCCCCGGCATTTCCGCCGATAATGCGCGCAGACGTTTGCGGTCCATGATGCTATCCGCACAAACGGCACCCGATGCGACGACCGAACAGTCCACCGGATCGCTGCGATACGCGAAACTTCGCGACATGGCCCTGACCGGCAATCCGGCTCTCTTCCAGACAGCGCTCGCCGACACCAGCGACATCGACTTTCTGACAGCGAAGTCGATAATCGAAAAAGCCAACTATCCCGAACTGATCGCGGTTCTCCGCTCTCTCGAACTGAGCGAAGAGCAGGCGTTCCTCCTCGCTTCCTGCGTCTATCCCGGAAAATTCGCCGACCCGGAATCAATCCGGCTGTTTCTGAACAGCTACCGAAACATGCAGTTGGACGCCGCTCACCAGGGCGCCAAGACCTTGAAGGCCGGATCGCCATCCGCTCCCGTCTCATCGCAGACTGTAACCCGAAGTGCCGCTGGCTGAAGACGCCGAGCGCACACGGCTCAAAGTTTCGTGACGGATATCAGATCTTCGACAGGCGTCTGTCCCGCCTCGATCTCGACCACCCAGATGTCAGGATCGAAACGCTTTTCCTTTTCCAGGCGAGCCTCCAGAGCGGCTGCGTCCTCGCCGACATTCAGCGATGAAAAATGCCTCTCGTCCGGGCGGGCTGAATCATAGCTGGTCTGTGGCGCTGGCCCGTACAGAGCCGTTTCGCCGAGGCGGTTGCGCGACATGACGAAGACTGCGCCGGCTTCCGTCGCCCCGCGCTTGACGATCGCAGCAAAGCCGCCGGCGCTGAAAACCCGGCGCAGGAGTGCGGAAACCCAGAAGTCGGTGGTGACGCGCATGGAGATGAACGGCTCACGCTGATAAAGGAGGGCAACGCTTATCCGGTCGCCCGGATATGCGCCAGCCTCATTTCGTCAGGCCGATTTCCTTCATCTTCACATAGACGGCTTCGTCCGGCTCCCCGGTCTCGGGCAACCCGAAAAGCGACTGAAATTCCCGGATAGCCGACTTCGTCCGTGCACCGACCAGCCCGTCAATCTCGATGCCGTCATTGCCGAATGCCTTCAGCCCGGCCTGAATCTTCGAAACCCGAGGGCTGGGCGCGGGCGCAGAAACTGGCTGCACTGCCGGAATTGGCGTTGGTGTTTTCTGCACCGGTTGCGGACGAGGCGCTGGCGCCGGCGTTATGCCGGCCGTGGTCGGATTTGCGCCCAGCTGACTCAAAAGCTGCTGATCGATCTTGCCGGATGGCGTCAGGCCCATCTTTCGCTGATAGGTTTCTATCGCCTTTGTCGTTGCCGGGCCCGATATGCCGTCGACCGTGCCGGCATAGAAATTGAGATCCTTCAGGATAGCCTGAACCTGTTCAACCGCCGGATCGCTCTTCGGTCGCGCAGGCGCGGCGGGCACCTCTTCGGGACGCTCGATATGGATTGTCGTTTCCGGCTCAAGCAAAGCGGACTCACTGCGCGCTGGCAGAAGACTGAATTCCCGCGTCGCGAAAAACGCACTGGTGTGAGCATGGGGCTGGTACCACAGCGCATTGGCCGACACATAGAACAGCGCAACCAGAAATGCGGTCGAACCGCCCACCAGAACCGGGTTCCGGGAGATCATGCCGCCAAGGGCAAGCACACTCCCTTCAAGCGGACCTGGCTTGGGAGCGCGTTTCTCAGGCCGTTTTGCGGAGCGCGCCATGCCCGGTCTCCTTTTTCCTGCCAGCCTCCAACGGCAGCAATGCCCCCTTCTTCGCCGGCTCCTTTTTAGCCGGACCGGCGACGGGAAGGGTTATGGTCACAGTGGTCCCCTCGCCCAGGGCGCTCTCGATGGACATCGTTCCTTCGTGGAGCGTAACCAGCCCCTTCACCAGCGAGAGGCCAAGACCTGTTCCCTCGAACTGGCGGGTATAGTCGTTCTGCACCTGCGTGAAGGGCTTGCCCAGCCGGGAGAGGTCGTCATCGGCAATGCCGATGCCATTGTCGCTGACCCAGAAATGCAGCCGCGAGCCGAGCCGCTTTCCGCCTACGGTGACGTTGCCGCCATTCGGTGTGAACTTGATGGCATTGGAGACGAGATTGATCAGCATCTGCTGAACCGCGCGCTGGTCGGCGTGAATTTCACCTGCTTCCGGAGCGATCTGCGTTGCAAGCGAGATCGACTTGGCTTCAGCCTGGAGGCTCATCATCGAGCGGCACATCTCAACGGCATCGGCAAAGCGGAACAATTCGGGGTTGGTGGCGTATGCACCCGATTCGATCTTCGACACATCGAGTATCGAGTTCACGACCGACAGCAAATGGTGGCCGGAATCGCGCACCAGCGTAACGTATTCCTTCTGCCTTGGATCTTTGAAGCCGCCGAACATCTCGTGGATCAGCATATCAGAAAAGCCGATGATGGCGTTGAGCGGCGTGCGCAGTTCGTGGCTGACCGCTGCCAGGAAGCGTCCCTTGGCGAGTTCGAGCGTTTCAGCCGCCTCGGCCGCCACGGTCAGTTCGGCGCGCAAACCAGCGAGTTCGTCATTTTCACGGACAAGCAGCGTAAAGCCATTACCCTCGTCGCCGTCATTCATCAGTTCGATCAGGAAAGGCCGGTAGTTATCGCTCGCATCGCTGCCGTTGCGCTGCGGCAGGCGAATACGGGCTTCAACGGTCTGTCGCGCGGCGCCATCGCGCAGATCGGCGAGCGCGCAGAGGTAGCCGACCCGGTCGGAAATATGAATGCGATCGAACAGCCCCGTTCCGAGCAGAAGCTCCGGAGCGAGGTGCAATTTAGTCCGAGCCTGCGCCGAGACATCGGCAACATCGCCGCTTTGCGCCATGCGAAACACCACGGCGTCGACGATATCCTCAAGCCTTGGATGGCTTTCGTTTTGCTCGCCTTGATTCTGCGCGCCGGTAAATCCACCGATGCGAGGCAGCAGCGATGCCAGATAGGCCAACGGAACCAGCCAGTGCCAGGCTGAAACCGACACCGTTTCGGGAAAAAAGGCCGTCGCGAGAAGCGCCTGCAGCGGCAGCACTGACACTGCAGCCGCGCCACCCCACAATGCCGACCGCACCGTGCGGCGCTGCCAATAGGCTTCCAACGGCAGCGCCAACATCATGGCAGTCATTGGAGAAGCCGTTCCACCGGCGGCGGCAATAACAACTGAAAGCGCAAGGCAGCCGACGACCAGCGAAGCGCTGCCAGCAACTTTATCTTCAGCCGTGGAGCCGATCAGCATGATACCGGCCCAGGCCAGGCTGAAGCCGGCACAAATCACGGTCAGCGTCGTGGCAGCACCCAGTGACGCAGACAGGAAGAAAGCGGCGGCGACCGAGGCGAAAAACGGGGCGGCCAGCAGAATACCGACCATGCGCTGCTGACGGGCGCGCGCAAAGGCCCCGGCCACCGAAGGGTGCACCAACCGGTCGCAGGCGGCGGCAATGGCGCCGAACACTTCGCTGGATCTGGTGGTAAACAAACTCACTCAACGCACTCGCATCTGGTCCGCTTCGCGGATCGCTTATTGATTGGCTTCGAAACTCGCATCCAGCCTTTAAAGAATGGATAAGGCAGGCACTTTCAGCACGCCACTGATGGCGAATATCGGTACGGCGGCTGCGAAAACCGCTGCCAGTTTGTTGCATAGTAAACAGATGGTTAGGTCGCCAAATGCCTCGAAAACACGACGCCCGGCGCAGGCCGCATCCTTGTCAGTCGGAAATATCGATCAGGAACAGCAGCTTATATGGTTAGCCAAAGGTTACCGCTTTTGCAGAGACGCTATCTGGGAACGCTGGGCATCCAATCGTTTAAAATTTTAGCAAAATTTGCCGAAAATGCCGTCGAGTTCTGCAAGCCGTCCTTTGGGCGGCCATGTCAATCTCCCCTCAACAAAACGAGTCGTGCCGGACAAGACGCATGACCGACGTTAGCAGAGGGCAAGGACATGGGCTTTCTCATAAAGACGGCATTCTGGTTTTCACTGGTTCTTCTGGTGCTCCCGTTCGACTTCGGTGAGACAAAGAGCGATCAGCCGAATGTAAATGCCATTCAGGCGTTCCTCGCCGCCCGGGAAGCGGTCGGCGATGTCAGCGGCATCTGCGAACGCAAACCGGAAGTCTGCGAAGTCGGCAAATCCGCCATGCACACGGTTGGCATAAGGGCTCGCGAAGCGGCCAAAATCGCCTTCGAGATGCTCGACAGCAAATTCGGCGAGCCCGACACCGCGACAAAAACCGGCAGCGTCCCGCCTGCTGCCCCGGAAGCGCCGGCTGCCAATTAAAGATTTTCTCTTTGCCGCCTGCGAGGCGGCCACACCGCAGGCCAGTCTGCCCTCTCGGCGCCTGCGGTGTCTTTCTTTTTCCGTGACGTCGCGCGGCCGCGGCATTATATCGTGCGCATGACCGCAACGATCCAAAGCATCCGTGACGACTTCGCTTTCCTTGACGAATGGGAAGATCGGTATCGCTATGTCATCGAGCTTGGCGAGGCTCTGCCGCCCTATCCGGATTCGGCGCGCGACGACGCCCACAAGGTTCAAGGTTGCGTCAGTCAGGTCTGGCTGCTTACCGATCGTGCCGAAGGTGTCGATCCGGTCATCAATTTCCAGGGCGATTCGGACGCTCATATCGTTCGCGGGCTCGTTGCGATCATGCTCGCGCTTTTTTCCGGCAGGCGCGCCAGTGAGATCATCACGACGGACGCCGAAGCCGTTTTGCGTTCTCTCGGCCTCGACGAACATCTGACGCCGCAGCGGGCAAACGGGCTGCGCTCGATGATCAAGCGCATCAAGCGCGACGCCGAGGCTGCACTGCAGCCGGCCTGAGCTGCCGCCCATCACCTGTCCAGCGCAGGCCGGTAGTCTTCACTGCCCCAATGCAGCATTCTTTTCGTTTGGCTCGGCGTGACTGACTGCGGACGATAATGCCTGCTCAGCACACCGAGCGCGGTCTTAAGCACAATCTTGGCCGACCGCACCGGCCATCCGCGCTCCAGTTCCACTTGCTCCAGGCCTTTCAGAAAGCAACATACGTCGATCAGAACGCCCGAAAGCTCCGGGCCAACGACAACGATTGCCCGATCGACCCGCTGGCGCGCCGCCAGGGCCGAGTCAGTCAGTTCAGCGATCCCATTGCCGCCGCCGCGTTTGCCGGAAGCAACGCTGGCTACCCAGTTTGCGCCCAGCCGCGGCATGATCTGACCGCGCGTGTAATCCGAGCGCAGGCGCTCGCCCGCCTCGAATTCGGCCAGCGACAGGAAGGGCGCGCCATTCCTTGTCTTGCGACGCATCAACTGCCCAAGCGGCGATTCGGAAAGATTGACCGTAGCCAGCGCAGAAACACCGTCGATTTCAATCACCCTCGTTTCAAAATCGCACTGCCGCTGCTGACAGGCGGTTTCGTCGGCCACTACTGCCTGTGTTCCAGCAGGACGCGCCGCGACAAGCCTCACCTTGTCATCGCAGCGGGCAACGACGCCACGGCCGATCAGATCGACAAGAGCCTCCGTGTCCACGGCAATTGTCCCGTGCTCTTCGCTTTCGAGCAGAAGTTTCCCGTCGACCGCCGTCTCCTGAACCATGGCGGGGCCTTTGGACAGAAAGCTCGAGATCCGCCGGCGGGCTTCATTCTCTTCGATCGTGCTTTGCGTCATTTCAAAAGCTCGCTTTGTTGCCGAATGCCGCCAGTGCGACCCGCTCAGTAAGCGCGACCATGCGATCGAAATCGGCATCGTCCCGCAAATCCTCGACCAGATGACAAGCGTACATGACTGTGGTGCGGTCGCGCCCGAAACCTGTCCCGACGTCGCGCATCGTCACGCTCAGCGTGACATGCGTGACATACATCGCGATGTGCCTGACCCGAGAGACGCCGAGGCCACCACGACCAGGATTGCGCAGTTCCTTGCTCGACACGTTGAACAAGGCAGCCGTGATATCCATCATGCCTTCGCACAATTCGATAATGCGTTCTTCCTGCCGCCCACTGTTCGACGCCAGCGAGACGCGTGGGGGCTCCGTCTCTTCCTGGTAATTTCTGGATACTGCCGCCGTGAGATGCACTGAACTTTTCCCTCCGCGTGTAGGAATAAGTTCTTATATCTGCACTCAGCCGGAATGTGAACAAAAGAGGAACATATTTAATGGGCAAAAATACTCATCGCATTGAAATAGCGTTGTTTTTTTCTCATCGGAAAAAATAAAAAGCCGATTTTTATCCCCCTCATTGGGAGGCGGCGGATAGTGCGTTCAACCGGGTAGAAAAAGGAAACCCACTTGAATGAACGACATTCGCGCTGAATCACAGGCGTTCCGTGCCCGCCAGATGGCCGAGACGGAAAACGCCCGGCAACTTGCAGCACTTCACCTGGCCTGCGGCATCGATTTGGCGACGGCGCTAACCGCCGCCCCCGAACCAAGGCTACGGCTGATACTTCGCCTGGAAAGGGCGATCGAACGTGAGCGCCTTAAGGGCATGCGCAGGCATTGGACCTACGACCTGAACCGCCATATCGCGTTGAAACAGGTGCTGGACCGGTTGCGCAATGCCGGGCTCCCGCCCCGAATGGTTGCGTCCCCCGCCCCATGCCGGACGCAGAAACGCAGGCGGCGCCCGAAGGCGCCGCCAAAACTGTATTGATTGCAGTTTATTTACTAGCCGTCTTGCGCTTGCGGCCCAGGCCCATCTTCTTGGCCAGCTGCGAACGAGCTGCCGCATAGTTCGGCGCTACCATCGGATAGGCAGGGTCCAGGCCCCACTTCTCACGATACTGGTCGGGCGACAGGCCGTAATGGGTCATCAGGTGGCGCTTGAGCGACTTGAACTTCTTTCCGTCTTCAAGGCAGACGATGTATTCTTCATGAACCGAGCGCTTCGGGTTCACCGCAGGCTTCTGCTTGTCGGTCTGCGGCTGTTCGACAGCTCCACCGACACGACCGAGAGCTGCATGCACGTCGGCGATAAGATTTGGCAGTTCGCCAACCGGAACGGGATTGTTGCTGACATAAGCAGCAACCACATCGGCTGTCAGCTCAATCAGCATTTCGGAATTCTTGGTAGACGTATCGGTAATGTCCATATTCTTCTGGCCCCAGGGATAAGTTTCAAAAACGCCCCTTTTTTTGATTTCGTGGGGCTTTGCGGAATTTCACGACAGGCAAGACCATAACGACTCGCGTCGATCCTTCTTAATGACCTTCACCGCAAAGTAAGTCAATTAAATATTTTCTCATCTATTGTTTTTGACCTTGGTCAGTCCAGATAATCACACTAAATATCTTTAGGATACTGACATCTCGCGCGCTGAAGTAGGTGAAAGCTCAGCGGCATAGCTAAATGCAGCTTCGGCACTATAATTTTTATTGCGGCTGGATCAATTTCGCGTGATTTTTTTCGTCTTCTGGACGAAACCTTCAATATCATCCCGAACGGACTTGTCCCACATGCGATAACCGGAAGCATGTGCAGCCTTTGCAAGCAGATGCGAAGATATCGGCACAGTTAACAGGAAGAATATCACACCCGCGAGCGCTCTGGTCGATATCGCCAGATCCTGCGATTGAACGGCGAGCGCAATCAACATGACGCACGATCCCAACGTGCCGGCCTTGGAGGCCGCGTGCATCCGCGTATACAGATCCGGCAGCCGAAGCAGGCCGACCGATGCGACCAAGGCGAAAATAGCGCCGATCACGATCAGAATACCTGCAACATAATCAAGCAACGGTTCGATCATCACTTTCCCCTCTTGGCCCGGCTTTTGACGCCCTTCGGGCTATCGAAGTCCTTGGCTTTGCGGCTCAACACAAAGCGCGCGAAGGCAACCGTGGCAAGAAAACCGACAAGTCCGAGCGCGATCGCAATATCGACATGAAAGGCATAGCCGGTCTTGATGCCGAGAACCGCGATGAAGCCGATGGCGATGGCCACCAGCATGTCGAGCGCGAGAATACGATCGGGGAGCGTTGGCCCGCGCAGCACCCGCAAAACGGTCAGCAGAAAGGAAAGGCTGAGCAACGCGAGCGCAGCCGTCACGCAATAAGACAGGAAGTCTTCCCCGGAGATCATCGGAACGCCTCCAGTATCTTGCGCTCAAAACCCGTCTCGATGTCCTTGATCGCCGCTTCCGGGTCCGAGCAGTCGATCGCATGGACGTACAGCAGACGCTTGTCGTCCGACACATCGACCGAGAGCGTCCCGGGCGTGAGCGTGATGAGGTTTGCCAGCAAGGTTATCTCGAAATCGCGGTCCACCTTCAAAGGATAGGCGAATATGCCGGGGCGCAGGTCCATCCTGGGGGAAACGACGAGCCTGGCCACACGCCATGCCGAAAGAATCAGTTCCTTCACGAACAGCAGAGCCAGCGAAAGCACCTTGCCTGGCCGAAAGGCGCTGCGAAACGGCCCCCTTTGTTCACGCACGAGATAGAGCGTCAGGCTTCCGAGAACCAGGCCGAACACGAGGTTTGGAAAGGTGAAGGAGCCGGTGACAGCCGCCCATGCGAGAGCAAGCAGAATTACGCCGAGGTAGATCGTCATCATCCGCCTCCCACCGGAAATACCGCGCTGATATAGCCGGCATTGTGCAGCAGTCCGCTGGCGGCAATGTCGGCTATTTTGATGAATGGTTCAGGATATACGCCCAAAACGACGATCGGCACCATCAAGGCCAGCAAGACGCCGTAGCCAAGAATCGGTGACGCCGTATTGGTTGCCTGCGCCTTTGGAGCGCTTGCTTCCCGATCCCGCCAGAATGCCAGAATGAACACGCGGCCCAACGCGATGGTCGTGAGGAAACCGCTCAGCAGAACCGCGCCGGCAAGCGCCCATTGATTTGCCTCCAGCGAGGCCTTTACGAGCAGAACCTTTGGCCAGAGACCTGAGCCCGGCGGCAAACCCGCAACGGCCAGCGCCAGCACAAGTGCAATCGCAGTCAAAAGCGGCGTGCTTCGATAGAGCCCGGCAAGTTCGCGCAGTGAGAAACTGCCGCCGAGTTCCTTCATCATTCCTGTCAGCAGATAAAGCGCCGTCATGACCAGCATGGAATGCACGGCATAGAGGATCGCGCCGGAGAGGCCCGTCTGCGTGCCGAGCGCCAACCCGGCCAGCATCACACCCACACCGGAAATCACCAGGAACCCGAAGATGCGCCTTGTGTCGGATTGCGCCAGCGCGCCCATGACACCAAGCACCATGGTCAGGATCGCAACCCATCCAATGAGGTCCGCCAGCACACTGCGCTCCACCGGAAAAAGCATCACCAGCGTCCGCAGAAGCGCGTAGACGCCGATCTTGGTGAGCAGACCGCCGAACAGTGCAGCCGTAACGATGCGCGGCGTGTGGTAAGAGGCCGGCAACCAGAAATTCACCGGAAATGCCGCCGCCTTCATGCCGAACGCCAGCAGATAGAGCGAGGCCAGCGTCATCAACGGGGCTGTCCCGCGCAAACCCTCGGCCTTGCGGGCGATGTCGGCCATGTTGAGCGTGCCGAAGGTACCGTAGAGATAGCCGGTGGCGATCAGGAACAGCGTCGTCGCCACAAGGTTGAGGATTGCGTATTTGGTTGCGCCGTCGATCTGCGCCTTTTCGGATCCAAGAATCAGCAGCCCGAATGACGAGATGACGAAGACCTCGAACCAGACATAGAGGTTGAAGATATCGCCAGTCAGGAACGCCCCGCTGACGCCCGCCATCAGCAGCATCAGGAATGGGTAGAAGCCGTAGCGCCGGCCGGAAACATTGATGTCGCGTATGGCGAAGATCGCGCAGATGAAGGCCACGATGCCGGATGTCAGCGCAAATGTCGCGCCCAACGCGTCGGCTGTGAAGGAAATGCCGAAAGGCGGCAGCCAGCTTCCCATCGTCATCGATAGAGGGCCGTTTGCAAGAACGTGCAGCAGCAATGCCACTTCCGTGCCGACCATCGCGCCGAGACCGATCAGCGCGACGATGCCATGCCAGCGCATTTCGTGGCGGAACATCAGCAGCAATGCGCCGAACAGGATCGGAATGACGACAGGCGCGATCACCAGCCAATCGGTGGCCGTCACCGGCGCAGTGATCATCGCAGCCGTCACGTCGACAATTTTTCCGGGCTCAACCGCCATCGCTCAATACCCCAGCGGCGGAAGGCTCTCGCCTTCCGGTTCGGCGACGCGCATGCCGTCCGTGTCGTCCGTGCCGATCTCCTGATAGGCGCGGTAGGCCAACACCAGCAGGAAAGCGAAGAAGGAAAAGGAAATCACGATTGCTGTCAGGATCAATGCCTGTGGCAGCGGATTGGCCACCGGTCCCGGCGGCACGTCGAAGCCATGCGGGATGATCGGCGGCACTTCGCGCACGATGCGGCCGACCGTGAAGATCAGCAGATTGACGGCGTTGCCGAAGATAGCGATGCCGAGAAGGATGCGGATGACATGTTTCGACAGCATCAGATAGATGCCGACGGCAAAGAACAATCCGACCAGTACGGAAAGAACCGTCTCCATCAGCCGTCCTCCCTTTCTTCAAGGGCAAGGGCGATGGATGTGATCGAGCCGACCACCACCAGATAAACGCCGATGTCGAAGAACATCACGGTAGAAAGATCGACGGTGATGCCGAAGAGGCTTGGCGACGTCCAAATCCCGGTTAGGAACGGTACATGGAACACATAGGACAGCAGTCCGGAAAGTGCCGCCAGAAACAGGCCGAAGCCCGAAATTGCCATGGGGTGGAAATACATCGACCGCCTGACCTCCGGCACGCCGAAGGCAATGCCGTAGATTGCAAAGGCCGAAGCGGCGATCAACCCGCCGATGAAGCCGCCACCCGGCTCATTGTGGCCGCGCAGCAGCACGAACACCGAAAACAACAGCATCAGGCTGGTCAGATAGGGCGCGGCGGTGCGGAAGATCAGCGTTCGCATGTCAGCGCCTTCCTTTCCGTTTGGCGGGGACCGTCTGGTCCTTGGTGCGGATACGGATCAGAGCCAGGATCGCCAGTCCGGTGATCATGACCACGGCGATCTCGCCCAGCGTATCCAGTCCGCGGAAATCGACGATGATGACATTCACGACATTGCGGCCATGCGCGATGACCAGCGAATAGTTCTTGAAGAACGTGCTCAGCGTCTCATCGAAGGGAAGCTGCGTGACCTTGAGCAGCAGCATGCCGAATGCCAAGCCGCAGGCGCCGGCAACGGAAACGTCCAGTATCTTCTGGCCCGTCGGCCGATGGTCGGAAACGCTCAGCCGAAGCCGCGTCATGACGAGCGCAAGGATGACCACTGAAAGCGTTTCGACCATGAACTGGGTGAACGACAGGTCGGGTGCGCCCATCAGCATGAACAGAAGTGCGACGGCAAATCCCTGAATGCCGAGCGAGACGATCGCCGTCAGCCGATCCTGCGCATAGACGACAGCACCAAGGCCGATCACGGCGATGGCAACCACGGTCCATTCATAGAACCACAGATCCGGAAACACCGGCACGGAAGGCAATTCGCCGAACAGCACCATCGGCACTAGAAGCGTCAGCGCCACCGCGATAAAGGTCACGGTCATGTAGATGTCGAGCCGACCGTTCTGGACAATTTTCGTCACGCCGAACGACAGCCGCAGCAGTCCACGTATCGCCTGGTCGAAGCCGCGATCCGGCCCCCAGCCGATCGCCTCCAGAACCGAAGCCATGCTTGCACGAAGCCTGTCCAACGCCAGATAGGCGCCGATACCAAGCGCGATGGTCAGCGCGGAGTGGAGCAGTGGCATGCCTATGTGCGGTATGGTCGAAATGTCGATCTGCAGGTCTTGTCCAGCGACTGCGCTAGCCATAGGGCTGGAAAGCAATTGATGCGCGATGGTCGAAAACATCGCCGCAATTAGACCCGACAGCGCCAGAACGACCGGCCCGAGCCACAGCAGGACGGGGCCTTCATGCGCATGCTTCGGCGTCTTGGCAGCTGCACCGATAAACGGCCGCAAGCCGACCGCAAAGGCGATGGCAAACATCAGCGCATTGCCGACGATTGCCACGACGGTAACCAAAGTGGCCCAGCCGCCTCCGACCGCAATCGCGGCATAAATCTCTTCTTTGGCCAGAAAGCCGAAGAACAATGGCAAGCCGCCCATCGAAAGTGCTGCGAGGATGGCGGCCGCGAAGGTAACCGGCATTGCGCCGCGCAAACCGCCCAGCGAGCGAATGTCGCGGGTTCCGCTCTCATGATCGATCAGGCCTGCGACCATGAACAACGCGCCCTTGAACATGGAATGCGCGATCAAATAGAGCACGGCCGCCTCAACGGCCTTTTCCGAACCGAAGCCGGTCAGCATCACAAGCAGGCCGAGCGAAGCGACCGTCGTATAAGCGAGCATCAACTTGAGATCGGTCTGCCTGAGCGCTAGCAGCGTTCCAACCAGCAGCGTCACGCCGCCGAACAGCGGCAGTATCGTCTCCCACGCCACCGTGTCGCCCATCACCGGGTTCATGCGCATGACGAGATAGACGCCGGCCTTCACCATCGTCGCCGAATGCAGGTAGGCCGACACCGGCGTCGGCGCCTCCATGGCGTTGGGCAGCCAGAAATGGAAAGGAAACTGCGCGGATTTGGTGAATGCGCCGCCCAGCAACAGAATAAGTGCCGCCAGATATAGCGGGCTGTTTCGCATGAGATCGCCCGACGCCAGCAGACCCGAAAGGTCGTCCTGGCCGCTCACGGCTCCAATCACCAGCAAGCCGGCCAGCAGCGACAGGCCACCGAGTCCGGTGACCACCAGCGCCTGCAGCGCGGCACGGCGCGAGGCTTCGCGGGCGTGGTCGAAACCGATTAGAAGGAATGACGTGATCGAGGTCAGTTCCCAGAAAACGAAAAGCATCAGGAAGGAATCGGCAACGACCAATCCCTGCATCGCGCCCATGAACATCAATATGAATGAGAAGAACCGGCCCTGATGCGGATGGCCTTTGAGGTAGCCGCCGGAATAGAGAACGATCAGCGTGCCGATGCCCGTGATCAGCAGGGCGAAGGTCAGCGACAACCCGTCGATATACCAGGAGAAACGGACACCCAGGCTGGGGATCCAGTCAAAGCCGCCGGCAATCGCCGCCCCCTCAGAAACCGGCCCCAACATTCCAGCGAAATGCGAGAACATCCAAAGGGGTGCGAGCGCCAGCACCCAGGCCGCGTTGTGCTTCAGCAGGCGGGTCAGCAAGGGTGCAGCCGCAGCGGCCAGAAACGGCAATATCAGGGCAAAAAATGTCAGCGGCCGTTCCCCCGTTCCCATCCCGTTGCCCGGCGCGGGCGACCTCGATATGCCAGTGCAGATTTGTGAGTGACAGTGGAATAAACGGGGGGCAGCGTCCGGGCAAGTCTTTCCCGGCAAAACTCCGCCGTCATCCCCGCGATCATTGTTTGAAGGTAGGCTTCTTCATGTCTACCTATCGCAGGACGCACGTAAATCTAAAAAAGGCCTTTCTTCTGGCTCTTGAACGCAGCCTGTCAGCCGTGTTCAGTCCTACCTGAGAATCCCATCAAAGCGAGACGCAATGACCAACGCCAGCATCTTTCCGAAAATCGAGGCACCGCAGACCGACGAGCGACCGGTGACGGACACGCGCCATGGCGTGACCCGAACCGACGAATTCGCCTGGCTGCGCGCCGACAACTGGCAGGAGGTGTTTCGCGATCCGTCCACCCTCGACCCGGCCATCCGCGATCACCTCAACGCCGAGAACGCCTATCAGTCGGCCTTGATGGAAGACACGGTCGAACTGCAGAAGCGACTGTTCCAGGAGATGAAGGGCCGCATCAAGGAGGACGATTCCTCCGTGCCGATGAAGGACGGGCCGTTCGCCTACGGCTCATCCTTCAAGATCGGCGGCGAGCAGCCGCGCTACTTCCGCACGCCGCGTGACGGCGGCGCCGAGGAGATCATCCTCGACGGTGACGCCGAGGCCGAGGGCAAGCCCTATTTCCGCATCGGCGGCGTCGACCATTCCTCCGATCACAAGCGCCTGCTCTGGGCTTATGACGACAAGGGCTCGGAGTTCTTCACGCTCCACGTCCGTGAATTGTCGGACGGCAAGGACATTTCCGACCAGATCACCGATACCGGCGGCTCAGGTGTGTGGAATGCATCGGACGATGGCTTCTTCTATACGCGCCTTGACCCGAACCACCGGCCGTCAAAGATATTCTTCCACGCGCTGGGCGACGATCCGGCCAATGATCGCCTCGTCTTTGAAGAGACCGATCCCGGCTTCTTCATGAATGTCGGTGGTTCGCGCCGCAACGACTGGATTTTCATCGGCATCAACGACCACGAGACATCGGAATACCGGCTTCTCAGCATGGCCGACCCGCATGCCGAGCCGCAACTGGTGGCGGCGCGCGAAACCGGCCTGCAATATGATCTCGAGGAAGGCGGCGATATCTTCTTCATCCTGACCAATGCCGACGGCGCCAAGGATTTCAAGATCATGACCGCGCCGGTAACCGCCCCCGGCCGCGAAAACTGGAAGGAACTGGTGCCGCACGAGCCCGGCCGGCTGATCCTGTCCGTCCTCGGCTACCAGGATTTCATGGTTCGCCTGGAACGCAAGGAAGGCCTGCCGCGCATCGTCGTGCATGACCGCAAGACCGGCGAGGAACACATGATCTCCTTCGAGGAGGAAGCGTTTTCGCTCGGCCTCGGCGGCTCCTATGAATACGACACCGATGTCATCCGCTTCTCCTATTCGTCGATGACCACACCGACCCAGCTCTTCGACTACAATTTGCGCACACGCGACCGGGTTCTGTTGAAGACGCAGGAAGTTCCCTCCGGCCATAATCCCGAAGACTATGTGACCCGGAGGCTGATGGCACCTGCGCATGACGGCGAGCTGGTGCCGATCTCGCTTATCTATCATCGCGACACACCGCTCGATGGTTCGGCGCCGTGTCTGCTCTACGGCTATGGCTCCTACGGCATCGCCATTCCGGCGTCCTTCAACACCAACTGCCTGTCGCTGGCCGATCGCGGCTTCGTCTATGCTCTCGCCCATATTCGTGGCGGCAAGGACAAGGGCTATGCCTGGTATGACGACGGCAAGCGCGAGAAGAAGACCAACACTTTCCTCGATTTCATCGCCGCCGCGCGCCATCTCGTGTCGGAGCGTTACACCAGCCATGACCGCATCGTCGCGCAGGGTGGTTCCGCTGGCGGCATGCTGATGGGCGCGATCGCCAACATGGCGCCGGAAGCCTTCGGCGGCATCATTGCGGAAGTGCCTTTCGTCGACGTTCTCACCACGATGCTTGACGATACTCTGCCGCTGACCCCGCCTGAATGGCCGGAGTGGGGCAATCCGATCACTTCGGAGGCCGACTACAAGACGATCGCCGCCTATTCGCCCTATGACAATGTCGGCGCGCTCGCCTATCCGCCGATCCTGGCGGTGGCCGGTCTCACCGATCCGCGCGTCACCTATTGGGAGCCGGCGAAATGGGCGGCGCGCCTGCGCAAGCTCAAGAAGGATGCGAATCCGGTCCTGTTCAAGATCAACATGGATGCCGGCCACGCCGGTGCGTCGGGCCGATTCTCTCGACTGGAGGAGATCGCCTACAACTATGCCTTCGCGCTCAAGGTAACCGGCAAGGCAAAAGCCGAACCGGCGTAGGCTTCAAAATCCAGCCGGCGGGCTTATCAGTTCGCCGGTTGCTGGCGCGGCGGATAGCCGTTCGGATGCGGCGGGATGGCTTTCAGATAGGCGGCGATCGCGGCGCGATCTTCCTTCGTCAGCTTCGCCATGTTGCGCTGGACCTCTGCCATAGTGCCGCCGGCAGAATCGAAATCGGGCGTGAAGCCGGTTTCGAGATAGTCGGCGATTTCGCTCTCTGACCAGGTGATGCCGCCCTCGCCCGATGTGAGATTCGGAACGATGCCATTCCCCTCCGCAGCGGTCGCGCCCGCCAGCCATCGGCTCTTCCTCGTCCCGCCGATGAGGTCGCGCGGTGTATGGCACTCGCCGCAGTGTCCCGGCCCCTCGACGAGATAGCGCCCGGCAATCTGCGCCTCCGTCGCGCTATCATTGAGCGCAACCACAGGCTCAGGGCTGACATAGAGCAGCTTCCAAAGGCCCAGCCCGCGACGGATGTTGAAGGGAAAGCTCAGTGAGTGGTCCGCCGCCTTGCCAGCGACCGCCGGCAGCGTCTTCATGAAAGCGTAGAGGTCGGCGACATCCGAACTCTTCATCCGCGCATAGGAAGCATAGGGAAACGCCGGATAGAAATGCTCGCCTGAGGGGGAAACGCCTTTCAGGACGGCATTAGCGAAATCCTCGGCCGACCACGCGCCGATGCCGTCCGTCGGGTCCTGCGAAATGTTGGGGGCGACGAAGGTGCCGAACTGCGTCTTCAGTTCGACGCCGCCGACGAGTTCAAGCTTGGCGTCCCCTTCGGCCTTGGGGCGGGCGTGGCAGGAGGTGCAGCCCCCTGCCCAGAAAATCCGTTCGCCCTTGACCGGGTTGCCCGATTCGACGGCAGCGATTTCTGCCGCGTCGAGCCGCACCGGTTCGGTCAATATCCAGAAAGCAGCCGCCCCGACACCGCAAAGCAGAACGGCTCCGACGGCCAGCTTTCCAGCGATACCCATCCGAAGGCGATTAGCTCTTCTTTATACGGAAGGTTTCGTGGCAGGTGCCGCAATTGGAGGTCACCTTGCCGAATGTGGTCTTGAAGGAATCCATATCGGTCGGTGGCGCAGCGACGGCTGCCGCCGTGTCGGCCTTGAACTTGTCGACCGCAGCCTGAAAACCTGCAGTGTCTTCCCAGATTTTCGGAGAAACCGTCGTCTTCTCGCCCGTTTCGCTTCCTTTCGGGAACATGGCGGCGACGTCGATCTTCTGGGCATCGTCGCTCAGCGTCTTCAGGGCTTCCAGCACAAGTGCTGCATCGAACGGCTTTTCGCCCTTCATGATCGGCGCGATGCTTCCGACAGCCTTGCCGTTTGCCTTCATGAGGGCCTGGCGGTCGGCGATCGGATCGGCAAAGGCTGCCGTAGCTGCGAGCGCGAGCGCCGATACGGCGAGGATAAGCTTCTTCATCAATAGTCCTCCGGGTTGCAAACTGGCTGCCTGGGTTTTTCAACGCGCAAGGTGGACGAAAACATCCCGCCATGCTCTTCACGCTTGCGTGATATTGCCGTGACCGCATGATTGCGATGAAGCCGGCAAACATAAAGAAAAACCCCGGACAAGCCGGGGTTTTTCGGAACTCTAAGAGCGGTCTCTAAGGCTTATGCCTTTTCGTACAGTTCGAGGACGTAGTCCCAGTTGATGAGGCTATCGACGAACGCTTCGAGATACTTCGGCCGAGCGTTGCGATAGTCGATGTAATAGGAATGCTCCCATACGTCGACGCCGAGGATCGGCGATGCGCCGTGCACCAACGGGTTTTCGCCGTTCGGTGTCTTCGAGATGGCGAGCTTGCCGTCCTTGACGGAGAGCCAGGCCCAGCCGGAGCCGAACTGCGTCGTGCCGGCAGCGATGAAATCAGCCTTGAACTTGTCGTAGCCGCCGAGGTCGCTGTCGACTGCCTTCTGCAGCGCGCCGGGCAGCTTGTTGCCGCCGCCGCCCTTCTTCATCCACTTCCAGAAATGGACGTGATTGTAGTGCTGGGCTGCGTTGTTGAAGAGGCCGGCATTCTTGCCGAACGACTGCTTGACGACTTCCTCCACCGACAGGTTTTCCATGCCGGCTTCGGCGGCAAGCTTGTTGCCGTTGTCGACATAGGCCTTGTGATGTTTGTCGTGATGATATTCCAACGTCTCCTTGGACATGAAGGGCTGGAGAGCCTCGTAGTCGTAGGGCAATGCGGGCAATTCAAAAGCCATGGTCGTACTCCTTCGTTGGCAATTTCCGGCGATCTCTTACCGGACAGACATATGGTGGAATTGTTTTCGAACAACCCCTGAACTGGTGTGCGGTTCCTTCTAGATCATCGCGTTCGAAAGTGGCAGCCTGTTTTCTTCATGAAACCCGTTTCAGCCGGAAAAATATGCTCACTTGGCGGGCGTCGAATGCGCCCACTCCCAGTAAAGCTCGCGCGCCTTCTTCGCCACCGGTCCCGGCTGAAGATTACGATCCTCGATCCGGGTGACGGGCACGACCTTGGAGTGGTTTCCGGTTGAAAATATCTCGTCGGCCTGGAGGAAATCGCGCACCGACAAAGCCTTTTCGGTGGTGCGGAAGCCATATTCGGCCAGCAGCGAAATCGTGCGGGCGCGCGTGATGCCGGACAGGAATGTTCCGTTGGCCGCCGGCGTGAAGACGTGCCCGTCCTTGACCATGAAGATGTTCGACGAACCGGTCTCGGCGACATTGCCGAGCATGTCGAGCACGAGCGTATTGTCGAAACCGCGCATCTTGGCCTCGAGGATCGCGCGGCCGTTGTTGGGGTAGAGGCAGCCCGCCTTTGCGTTGGTCGGCATCGTCTCGATCGTCGGCCGGCGGAAGGGCGATACGGTGAGCGAAAATCCTTCCGGGGGGATCATCGGCGATTCGTAGAGGCAGAGGCAGAAGCGGGTCGAAGCGGGATCGGCCGGCACCCCCATATAGCCGCCATGCTCGGCCCAATACATCGGACGGATATAAACGGCGGTCTTGCCGTCGAATTTCTTCAGGCCGTCCAGCGTCAGGCCGACGATCTCGTCCTGGCTTTTCGACGGCTTCAGCCCCAGCGAGATCGCGGAAGAATTGACCCGTTGCGAATGCAGGTCGAGATCGGGCGAAACGCCTTCAAACCAGCGCCCGCCGTCGAAAACACTGCTTCCAAGCCACATCGCATGGCTGCGGGGCCCGAGAATCGCAACGTTGCCCTCATGCCAGTCGCCATCGACATAGGTCCAGGTCTTGCTCTGCGCGGCAGCTGAAAGTGACATGAATTATCCGCCTTCTTGAAAAGTGTGCGGCATGGAAGACGCTTTGCTCGTCTCCGTCAACCGCCGCACTGGGGGAAATGTTGATGCCAGCCGACCCGCACCGTAAGGTGACTCGCTGCGTTGTCGCGGCATTGGAGAATGAGAGTATCGATGCGCCACCACGCCTACGTCTTCGACGCCTACGGCACTCTGTTCGACGTGCACGCCGCGGTACGCCGTCATGCCGACAAGATCGGCCCTGATGGACAGCAACTGTCGGAGATATGGCGCGCCAAGCAGCTCGAATATTCGTGGACCCGCACGCTCATGGGATCCTATGCCGATTTCTGGCAGCTGACCGAACAGTCACTCGATTTTGCCTTTCTCAAGGTGCCCTCTGCTGACAAGAAACTCAGGCAGGATCTTCTCGACGCCTATTGGCGGCTCGATTGCTATCCGGAGGTTCCAGTCGTCCTGAAGGCTTTGAAAGCCGACGGTGCGCGGCTTGCCATCCTGTCTAACGGCTCTCCCGCCATGCTGGAAGCGGCGGTGAAATCGGCAGCGCTCGATCAGGTGCTGGACGACATCTTCTCCGTCGACATCGTTCGCCGCTTCAAGACCGACCCTTCGGTCTACGATCTCGTCACCACAGGCTGGCGTCTTTATCCGGATGCCGTTTCCTTCCAGTCATCAAACCGCTGGGATATCGCAGGTGCAGCCAAATTCGGTTTTCGCACCGTATGGATCAACCGAACCAACCAGCCCGACGAATATCGCGATCTTGCCCCAGGCCTTATCCTGCCCTCGCTCAAAGGGCTGCTGACCGGAGACTGACGGCCCCGCCGTGGCCGATATGCCACAAGGCGCGCCCGTCACATCTTCGCCCTTTTTTCTTCACCGTCAGGCCAGAATCGAAACCGCTTATCGCGCTCGAACTTTGGGAGATGGAAAGCGTTCCGCTCGCGGAGCGTTCACGGAATTTTGCGACGCTGTTAACTATCCTTTTCAGCGCCGGGATTTAAAAGGGCATCATGACTGACACACTCTCCTCCATTCGCTTAAATCGCCGCGGCTTTCTTGGGGCAGCGGCTGTAAGTGCCGCCTCATTGGCCGTTTCCGCATGCAGCACCGTCTCGCGCGGCGCTTATGTCGACGGCCCGCCGCCAGAGGCTCCGCAGCTCAGCGTCGATTCGTCTTTCGGCGACTACGCGATGATGTACGGTCCCGTCACTGACGAAGGTTACGAAGTCCCCGGTATCCCGCTCAAGAAGATGAACAAGCGTTTCCTGCGGCAGGTCGTGCAGGACCCGACGGGCGAGCGCCCGGGCACAATCGTCGTCGATACGTCGAATCACTTCCTCTATCTGGTCCGCGAAGGCGGCGAAGCCATGCGCTACGGCGTCGGCCTTGGCCGCGCCGGTTTCGAATGGTCCGGCCGCGCCGTCATCCAGTGGAAGCGCAAGTGGCCGACATGGACGCCGCCAGACGAGATGATCGGACGGCAGCCGGAACTCGCCAAGTACAGCGCTGCCAATGGCGGCATGCAGCCCGGCCTGATGAACCCGCTCGGCGCCCGCGCGCTCTATATCTTCCAGAACAATCAGGACACGCTCTATCGCCTGCACGGCTCGCCGGAATGGAGCTCGATCGGCAAGTCGGTTTCGTCCGGCTGCGTACGCCTGATGAACCAGGATATCATCGATCTCTATGATCGCGTCCCGAACAAGACCCCGATCCTGGTTACCGGCGGTCTCGGCGGCGTCGCCTGACAGCTCTGAACCGAGCACTCACTTCAAAGGACCGGCCTTGGCCGGTCCTTTGTTTTTGGATCACCGCTTCAAGCTTCCGAGAATGCCGCGCACCAGCGCCCGGCCTAGCGAGGAGCCGACCGACCGCACCACCGACTTGATTGCCGCTTCCGCGACCGTCTGCCGTCCGGAAGCCCGTGGTTGCCCCGTGCGGCGTCCAGTGGTTTGCTGCGAGCTACCGCCGCCAAAATCCGGCAATGTCCAGCCGCCGCCGCTCGCCTGCGTTTCGCCCTGAGGCTCAGTCTGTGCCTGCTTGGCTCGAGCGAGCAACATTTCGTAGGCGGACTCGCGATCGATCATCTGGTCGTACTGACCTGTCACCGGGCTGGCATTGATCACCTTGCGCCGTTCTTCCGGCGTCAGCGGCCCGATGCGCGAAGACGGCGGGCGAATCAAGGTTCGCTGGACCATCGAGGGAACGCCCTTGTCCTCAAGCGTCGAAACCAGCGCCTCGCCGGTGCTGAGATTGGTTATCGCTTCGAACGTCTTGAAATCCGGGTTGGGCCGGAACGTATCGGCCGCGACCTTCACAGCGTTCGTTTCGCGCGGCGTATAGGCGCGCAACGCGTGCTGGAGGCGATTGCCGAGCTGCGCAAGAACCGTTTCCGGCACGTCCAGCGGGTTCTGCGTGACGAAATACACGCCGACGCCCTTGGAACGGATGAGCCGAACGACCTGCTCGACACGGTCCAGCAACGCCTTGGGCGCTTCATTGAACAGCAAGTGCGCTTCATCGAAGAAGAAAACGAGACGCGGCTTTTCCGGATCGCCCACTTCCGGCAGTTCCTCGAAGAGTTCGGAAAGCAGCCAGAGCAGGAAGGTGGAATAGAGCCGCGGGTTCGTCATCAGCTTGTCAGCCGCGAGCACATTCACAGCGCCACGCCCATCGGCGGTCGTGCGCATGATGTCGGGGATCCTCAGCGCCGGCTCGCCGAAGAAATTCTTGCCGCCCTGCTGTTCGAGAACGAGCAGCGAGCGCTGGATCGCGCCGACCGAGGTCTTGTTGACGTTGCCATAGCGCGCCGAAAGCTCTTCCGAGCGTGTGGCCATATTGGCCAGCATCGACTGCAGGTCCTTCATGTCGAGGAGGAGAAGCCCCTCCTCGTCGGCGATCTTGAAGGCGATGTTGAGAACGCCTTCCTGCGCGTTGGTAAGGTTCATCAGCCGCGACAGCAGCAGCGGTCCCATTTCGGTGACGGTCGCCCGGATCGGATGGCCCTGTTCACCGAACAGATCCCAGAAAATCACCGGTGTTTCGCGGAACTCATAAGGATCGAGTTTGATCGCTTCGGCGCGCTTGAGCAGAAAATCCTTCGGCTCGCCGACCGCCGCAATGCCCGACAGATCGCCCTTGACGTCGGCGCAGAAGACAGGAACGCCGGCGTTGGAAAAGCCTTCGGCGAGAATCTGCAGCGTCACCGTCTTGCCCGTACCCGTGGCGCCCGTGATCAGGCCGTGCCGGTTTCCGTATCTCAGGAGCAGACTTTCGGGCCTTTGATAGCTGTCATCAGGCTTGCGGCTGGCCCCGATGAAAATGCTGTCTTCCTGCGCCATATTTTCCAGCTCTCCAAAAACCAAGTCGACCGCCTAGCCCGAAAACGCCAGGAACTCCGACAAAGGTATAGTGGCGTGGTTGCAGCGTCACAATGGCAATCGCGCAAATTGACGGATTGAGGGTTGCAGTCGGCGTTATGGTTTGGCAATCGGAAAAGCCGTTGTGCGTGTGCTTGCATTGCGACACAACGCCGGTGGCCATAATATTCGGGCTCTGCTCGGATAAGGTCGGGAGAACAGGGATCACGTATGGACGCCCGAGCGATTTTCAGCGATGTCGAATTCCAACCGGCGGACCGCGAGCGCTGGACAGCGCTGGCGCAAAAAGCGCTTTCCGGCGCTTCGTTCGAAGAGACGCTGGTTTCGCACACAGACGATGGAATCCGCATCGATCCGCTCTACGAGCGTGCGCAAAGCGCGGAGTTCCTGTCGCGCCAGAATGCGGAAGCGCCATGGATCATCACGCAGCGCATCGATGATCCGGACCCCAAGCGAGCGAACAGGCAGGCGCTGGAAGAGATAAACCAGGGCGCGACGGGGCTTTCGCTGGTATTCGACGGCGCGCCGAACGCATTCGGCTACGGTCTGCCCGGAACCGCCGAAGCGCTCGATGCGGTTCTGGAAGGCGTGGTATTGAACCGCACCTATCTGCGGATCGACGTGCATCCTTCCAGCCGGGCCATGGCCGACTGGCTGGTTGCGATCCTGACCAAACGGCGCGCCGATCCGGCAAAGCTCAATCTATCCTTCGGCATCGACCCGGCAGCGATCTTCGCCGGCACGGGGCGTTTGCGCATGTCGATCGAGGCGCTCCAGGCATCGATGCCGCAATCGCTGGCGCATTTCTTTGCGCTTGGCGTTCCGGGCGTGCTTCTGGAGGCGGATGGCCGCGTCCTGCACAATGCGGGTGCCACGGAAGCGCAGGAACTCGGCGTCATGCTGGCTTCAGCCGTCGCCCACCTTCGGCTGTTCGAAGAAGCGCGCCAGGCTCTGCTCTACGCGGCCCCGCATATCGGCTTCTCGCTCAGCGTCGATCAGGATCAGTTCCTGTCGATGGCCAAGATCAGGGCGTTGCGAAAACTCTGGGCACGGGTCCAGCAAGCCTGCTCGATTGCGCCTTCACAGGCGGCCATTCACGCCGAAACGTCCTACCGGATGATGACCGTGAAAGACCCGGAGACCAACATCCTGCGCACGACATTGGCCAGCTTTGCGGCCGTTGCCGGTGGCGCGGACTCGGTCGCCATCCTGCCCCACACCATCACCCATGGCTTGCCGGAAGGCTTTGCACGGCGCATCGCGCGCAACACCCAACTCATCATGGCTGGCGAAAGCCATATCGGCTTTGTCAGCGACCCGGCCTCCGGTTCCGGCGGTGTCGAGGCGCTGACTGCGGCGTTGTGCGAGGCGGCCTGGCAGGAATTCCAGGTGATCGAGGCCGAAGGCGGCATACTCAGGAGCCTCGCCAAAGGGCTTATCCAGAGCCGTGTCATCGAAGCGCGCAACAAGCGGATCGCCGAATACAAAGCCGGAAAACGGGCAATCGTCGGCACGACCGTTTTCCCTGTGAAGTCCGAACGCCCCGTTGAAACCATCAAGGCAGATCGTCACCCGGCACCGACGGACGGCACGGTTTTTTGTGAAGCATTGCCTGCTGCAAGGCTCGACGAATTGATCGGAGCCGCATCATGATACCCGATTTCTCGAAGCTCGCCTGGTCCGAGCCGCCGTCCGGCAAGTCTGGCGCGGATGCGAAAATCTGGCAGACGCCGGAAGGCATTCCCATCAAGCGCCGCTACGGCCCCGAAGACCTCGCCGGCTTGCCGCACCTCGACGGCTATCCCGGCAGTGCGCCCTACATCCGCGGCCCCTACCCGACCATGTATGTCCAGCAGCCATGGACGATCCGGCAATATGCCGGCTTCTCGACGGCTGAAGAATCCAATGCCTTCTACCGGCGCAATCTCGCGGCCGGCCAGAAGGGCCTTTCGGTCGCCTTCGACCTCGCCACCCATCGCGGCTATGACAGCGATCATCCGCGCGTCGCCGGCGATGTCGGCATGGCGGGCGTCGCGATCGATTCCATTCTCGACATGCGCCAGCTTTTTGACGGCATCCCGCTCGACCAGATGACCGTGTCGATGACCATGAACGGCGCGGTTCTGCCGATCATGGCACTGTACATCGTGGCCGCCGAAGAACAGGGCGTCGCGCAGAAGAATCTCGCGGGAACCATTCAGAACGACATTCTGAAAGAGTTCATGGTGCGCAACACCTACATCTATCCGCCCAAGCCCTCGATGCGGATCATTTCCGACATCTTTTCTTATACTTCGCACCATATGCCGAAGTTCAACTCGATCTCGATTTCCGGCTATCACATGCAGGAAGCAGGCGCGACGGCCGACCTCGAGCTCGCCTATACCATCGCCGACGGCATCGAATATGCCCGCGCCGGTGTGGCCGCTGGGCTCGACATCGACAAGTTCGCGCCGCGCCTGTCGTTCTTCTGGGCGATCGGCATGAACTTCTTCATGGAAGTCGCCAAGATGCGCGCGGCGCGCCTGCTCTGGGCCGGCCTGATGCAGAAGAATTTCTCGCCAAAGGACCAGCGCTCGCTGTCACTGCGCACCCATTGCCAGACCTCGGGCTGGTCGCTGACGGCGCAGGACCCATACAACAACATCATGCGCACCATGATCGAGGCGATGGCTGCGACCCAGGGACATACGCAGTCGCTGCACACCAACTCCTTCGACGAGGCACTCGCGCTGCCGACCGATCACTCGGCGCGCATCGCCCGCAACACGCAGCTGATCCTGCAGAAGGAATCCGGCACCACCCGCATCATCGACCCCTGGGGCGGCTCGGCCTATGTCGAGCGGCTGACGCATGATCTTGCGGCGCGCGCGCTGTCGCATATCGAAGAGGTCGAAGCGCTCGGCGGCATGGCTGCCGCGACCGAAAAAGGCATTCCCAAGCTGCGCATCGAAGAAGCCGCCGCCCGCACCCAGGCGCGGATCGATTCCGGCCAGCAGGTGCTTGTCGGCGTCAACGCGTTCCAGCCCGAGACGGACATCGAGGTCGATGTCCTCAAGATCGACAACGCAGAAGTACGTGCGCGCCAGCTTTCCAAACTTCAGCAGTTGAAGGGCACGCGCGATGTGGCCGCCGTCGAGAGCGCGCTCGACGCGCTGACCAAGGCAGCGACCGGCAACGAAAACCTCCTCGAATTCGCCATTAGGGCGGCGCGCGCCAGAGCCACCGTGGGCGAAATCTCGCTTGCCCTGGAAAAAGCCTTCGGCCGCCATGTGGCGACGGTGCAGACGATTTCGGGTGTCTACCGCTCAGAGATCGGCGAAAACCCGACAGTCGATCGCGTTCAGGAAAAGGTCGAAGCCTTCGAGAAGAAGACCGGCTCCAAGCCGCGCATTCTGGTCGCCAAAATGGGACAGGACGGCCACGATCGCGGCCAGAAGGTGATCGCCACCGCCTTTGCCGATCTCGGCTTCGACGTGACCGTTGGCGCGATGTTCCAGACACCGGAAGAAATCGCCAAGCTCGCAGTCGATCGCGATGTCCACATCGTCGGTGCCTCGTCACTCGCCGCCGGACATCTGACGCTGGTGCCGGAACTGCGCGACGCGCTGAAGAAACACGGACGCGAAGATATCCTGATCGTCGCCGGCGGCGTCATCCCACCGCAGGATTACGACGCGGTGCTGAAAGCCGGCGCCACCGAAATCTTCCCACCCGGAACGGTGATCCCGGAAGCGGCGGAGCGGCTGCTGGATGGGCTTTTGACGGACTCCTAACGCGGTCGTTGAATTTCCGATCCCCCGATGTTATACATGAGTTATAACATCGGAACGAAAGCCATGAACACCGTCATTCGCAAGATCGGCAATTCCGAGGGTGTGATCATTCCCAAGGAAACCCTCAATCGCCTGAACCTCAAGGCCGGCGATACGCTCGAACTGATCGAGAGCAGCGAAGGTTTCGCTTTCAAGCCGACCGACGACGCTTTCGAACGGCAAATGGCTGCCGCGCGCGAAGTCATGGATAAATACAAGGTAGCACTGCAGAAACTCGCCGAATGAGCTGGGAATTCCTGTCACGGCGCGTCGTGGAGGCGATGCACTCCGAGCAGTTGCGGCGGCATGGCGGGGCGCAAGGCTTGAGAGACGAAAATTCTCTTGAGTCCGCACTTGCGCGTGCTGAAAACAAGGCGTCCTACGGTAAGCCGACTGTCCACGAATTGGCGGCTGCTTATGTTTTCGGCATCGCACGCAATCACGCTTTCGTCGATGGCAACAAACGCACAGCGATCGTTGCTGCGGGCACGTTCCTCATTGTAAACGGCTATGGACTAACCGCCGACGACGGAACGCTCTACACTTTTGTGATGGGGGTGGCGGCAGGCGAAATCGACGAAACCGGCGCGACAGCCTTCTTCCGCGACCACACGATAAAACTGGAAGCCTGATCCGGCAGCCTCAGCCGCCGCTGGTCAGCTTGACGATTTCCCACTCGTTGCCGTTGACCGTAGCTGTGTCGCCGAGCGATTTCCCGAACAGCGCAACGGCCATCGGGGAAACATGCGAGATGGTGCCTTTTGCCGGGTCGGCTTCGTCCTCGCCGACGATCTTCCAGTGCACTTTCTTGCCGTCGTCGCCTTCCAGTGTCACGCCCATGCCGAAGCGTACCACGTCGCTGCCGGGCTCCGGCACTGAAAGCTCTGCGCTCTCGCGCCGCGCCGTCCAGTAACGCAGGTCACGCGAAACCAGCGCCAGCCGCTCGCGATCGGCTTGCCGCTCCGCCTTGCCGAGTTCCTCGCGCAGTTCGGCTAGCTCGGCCTCGATGAGGGCAAGACCGTGTTCGGTAACGAGATTGCGGTGAGAACTGACCGGCCGCTCACCTATGTCGGCGATGGCTTCGTTGTCATCCTCGCGTGTGAAAGCTCTGCTCATGACGCAAGCTTAAGCGCTGGCTTGACATCCGACAAGCAATCCCTTGGCCGTATAAGATGCTACTGGCATGGTTCGTGCTGCGACGATCGGATGAGATGGAAGCTGTGCCAATGCTGAACAGACGCCGCTTTCTTGCCGGCACGGCCGGCTTTGCCGTCGGCGGACTGACCGTGCCGCTAAGTGCCACGGCAGCAAGCATTGCAGGCGTCGAACTCGCGTCCATGCGCGGCTCGATCGATGCGACCGAGTTTGGCGTTCGGCCCGGCGCATTCGAGGACCAGAGCAAGGCGTTCGCGAAAATGATGCAGCGCTCGGCAGAGCGCGACATGCCGGTCTTTCTTCCGCCGGGCAGCTATGTCGTTTCCAATCTTGCCCTGCCGCGGCGCGTCCGCCTCACCGGCGTGCCTGGCGCCACGCGCATCATCTATGGCGGCGACGGTCATTTGTTCGCCGCCGAAGATGCAGAGATCATCGACCTGTCCGGTCTCGTGCTGGATGGTGCCAACAAATGGCTTGGGGACTACACGCAAGGCCTCATCGATCTGCGCCGCGTCAGCCAGCTTTCCATCGACAATTGCCAGATCATCGCCAGCGGCAAGAACGGTATTTCTCTTGAAGCCGCATCCGGCCGCATCGAGCGTTCGACGATTTCTGGTGCAGCGGATGCCGGCATCTATTCCGTCGAAGCCGGGCGCATGCAGATCACCAGCAATACCGTCACCGACTGCGGCAATGGCGGCATTCTCGTCCATCGCTGGCAGCCGGCCGAAGATGGCACCATCGTGACAGGCAATCGCGTCGAGCGGATTGCCGCGCGCAATGGCGGCACCGGCCAATATGGCAACGGCATCAATGCTTTCCGTACCGGCAATGTGATGATCGCCAACAACATGGTTTCGGATTGCGCCTTTTCCGCCATCCGCGCCAACAGCGCAAACAATGTCCAGATAGCCGGCAACACCTGTTCGCGGCTAGGCGAAACCGCGATCTATTCCGAATTCTCGTTCGAGGGCGCAGTCATCACCGGCAACATCGTCGATGGCGCCGCCAACGGCATCTCGATCGTCAATTTCAACGAAGGCGGACGGCTCGGCATCTGTTCCAACAACATCGTCCGCAACCTATCGAAGCAAGGCCCCTACCCACCTGACGCCGCCGGTTTCGGCATTGGCATCGGCATAGAGGCCGACACTGCGGTCACCGGCAATGTGGTGGAAAACGCACCATCCTTCGGCATCAATATCGGCTGGGGGCCATATCTGCGCAATGTAACCGCCACCGGCAATGTCGTCCGCAACGCCGGCACCGGAATTGCGGTGACCGTTGTGGAAGGTGCGGGCTCGGCGGTCATTACCGACAACATCATCGACGGCACCAAGAACGGCGCGATTGTCGGCCATCGCTGGCTCGATGCCGCCACAGGCGACCTTGCCTCCGGCGGCAATGGCGGCTTCGCGCACCTCACCATAGAGCGCAACCACGCAAGCTGAACGGCGGGCAGTTACGCCAAAGCCGCTGCCGGCCGCAGGCTGCCAACGGTAATGCCGTTCCAGTTCACGAGTGCCGGATTGGCGAGCGTGTTGAGCTTTTCCGCCAGCGCCTCATCCTTTGCCAGAAGCTTCGCGAGAACCGCCGCAACCATAACTTCGGCCGCCCGCCCGGCGCCATCGTCGCATTTCAGCGCGATGCCAAGGCCAAGTTCGGGCACGGCGGCGCAAAATACGCCCTCCGCGCCGATCTTGACGAAGATGCGTCCCGGGGCAGTTTCCATGAGTTTGGTGTCCGACCGCTCGGAGCCGGCAACGTAGAAGGGCTCGGCCATGCAGGCAGAAAACAGGCGCTTCGCCGCCGTTGCGCGTGCACGCGCAAGTCCTACTCCCGTCGCCATCCGAGCAAATCCATGCGCGATGTTCCTGAGTGGCACCGCGTAGGTCGGGATAGAGCAGCCGTCGGTGCCACGATTGTCGGCATTGTGCGCAGCGCCGGTCACGCCTTCCATCGCCTCACGCACCATTTCCTGGTAGGCATGCCCGGCCTTCACATAGCCATGATGCTCGATGCCGGCGTGGCAGCAGGCGCAGATGAAACCGGCATGCTTTCCCGAGCAGTTGTTGTGCAGGGCGCTTGGCGATCCGCCGGCTCTTGCCAGTGCGGTCGTGGCATTCTGGTAGGACGGCCAATGCGCGCCGCATTCCAGCGCGCTCTCGCTCAGGCCCGCTTTTGCCAGCATGGCGCGGGCCAGTTCGACATGCGCTGTCTCGCCATTGTGCGAGGCGCAAGCCAGCGCCAGTTCCTTGTCGCCAAAGCCGTAGGCATCCGCAGCACCTGTCTCGACCAGCGGCAGCGCCTGGATCGCCTTGACGGCTGAGCGCGGAAAGACCGCCTGCGACGTATCGCCGATCTCCAGCATCGCTTTGCCGTCGGCATCGAAGATCGCGACCGTGCCGCGATGAACGCTTTCAACGATATCGCCGCGCAGGACTTCGACGAGAACCGGATCCGTCATGATTTCACCGAAATTGAACTGGCCTTGTTTGCAACGCCCTATTCGGTTCACGGCTCCAAGGCAAAGGTTTTCGATAGATGAGGTTCGTCGTCCGGTTGATCCTCTTCATCGGGGTCGTTTTCCTCTTGCCGACATTGGCAACAGTCGCCTGGTGGAGCCTGCAGGATCGACCTTCCACATGGCGGGAGGCAGCATGGGGAAGCTCCGGCCTGCTTCAGCCGGCAAGCGCCGACGACAAGGCGGCAGTCTACATAATGGCTGCGCGCACGGGTGGCATGAAGGGCGCGTTCTCACTCCATTGCTGGATCGTGGTCAAACGGCCGGGCGCTACCGAATATGAACGCTATGACAAGGTCGGCTGGGGCAGCCCCATCCGCAAGAATGCCTATGCGGCCGACGCCTACTGGTATTCCAACACGCCGGAGATCGTTCACCAGCTTCACGGCGCGAGTGCGGAAGCGGTGCTTGCAAACATCGATACAGCGATCGCGGATTATCCCTATTCGAAGGCCGGCGACTACCACATCTGGCCCGGGCCGAACTCCAACAGCTTCGTTGCCCATGTCATTCGATCGGTGCCGCAGATGGGAGCCCGCATGCCTTCCAACGCCGTCGGCCGCGATTACGCGCCGGGTGCGGCCTCTTTCGGCTGGGACCGGCAACGCCATGATTTCAAGGCCACGCTCGGCGGGCTGTTGGGCATCGCCGCAGGAGCCGAGAGCGGCATCGAACTCCAGTTCCTGGGTCTGGTGGCAGGAATGGATTTTGCGCGGCCAGCACTTCTCATACCCGCCTATGGCCGGCTCGATCTCTGGCGCACGGAAACACGGATCGCCAGCGGAACACATTCCGTGCTGATAGAATAGACTTCTTCCGAACAGCGTCATGTTCTGAATCGGATTATTGGTCCATCTATTTGTTTATACAGGACTTTCATTGAATCCAGCATATGCTGGAGACAATCTATCTCTCGCCGTGGACACCTGCAGAAAGAAACCCGCCATCCACAGCCAGTGTGTGGCCGTTGACGAAGCTGGCCTCGGGGGAAAGCAGGAAGGCGACCGCTGCCGCTATCTCTTCCGGTTCGCCATAGCGGGCTTGCGGCACATGGCCGATCCACAGCCGCCGCTCCTCGACCGAATGCCGGCCCGAAACCACGGCAGCCTCCATCGGCCCCGGTGCGACGCAATTGACCCGCACGCCGCGATTGCCGAATTCCAGCGCCAGCACTTCCGACATCATTTTCAGGCCGGCCTTTGAAGCGCCATAGGCGAGATGCCCGCGATTGGCGCGCATGCCGGAAACCGAGGCGATGTTGACGATGGAGAGCGTCGCGCCCATGCGTTCCAGCGATGCCTTCGCCGCGATGAAAGCGCCGACCAGATTGACGTCGAGCAGTTCCCGCAGCAATTCGGCGCTGGTGTCTTCGGCCGAAACATCGCGGGAAATGCCCGCCGAATTGACCAAGCCGCCGATCAGCCCCAGCCGATCGACCACCTCGTCGAAGGCATTTGCGATTTCTTCCTCGTCGGTAATGTCGGCCTGAAGGAAGATCGCATTCTCGTCGACGAACAGGTCTTCCGCCGTCAGCAGGGCCTGCTCGTCGGCGTCGATGATCGCAACCGGCCAGCCATCGTCCAAAAGGCGACGGGCAATCGCTGTGCCGATGCCCGACGCGCCTCCGGTGACGACGGCCGAATGCTTCATCTGATCCGGTCCAGGATGGAGACGTAGTTCGCCACCGCGGCGCCGCCCATATTGAAGATGCCGCCAAGCTTGGCGTTGGGGATCTGGATGCCGCCGGCCTCGCCGGTCAGCTGCATCGAGGTCAGGACGTGCATCGAAACGCCCGTCGCGCCGATCGGATGGCCCTTGGCCTTCAACCCGCCGGACGGGTTGACCGGCAGCCTGCCATCCTTCTGCGTCTGGCCTTCGAGCGCAACCTTGCCGCCCTCGCCGCGCTTGGCCAGCCCCATGGCCTCATATTCGATCAGTTCGGCAATGGTGAAGCAATCATGCGTTTCGACGAAGGACAGATCGTCCAGCGTCACGCCGGCATTCCTCAGCGCCCGCGCCCAGGCTTCCTCGCAGCCCTCGAACAGCAAGATGTCGCGCTTCGACATCGGCAGGAAGTCCTGCACGTGCTCGTTGGCGCGGAAAGCGACGGCGCGGCGCATCGAAAGCGCCGTCGTCGCGTCGGTCAGCACGATCGCGGCGGCGCCGTCCGAAACGAGCGAGCAGTCTGTGCGCTTGAGCGGACCCGCGACGAAGGGATTCTTCTCGCTCTCCGTGCGGCAGAACTCGTAGCCGAAATCCTTGCGCATATGCGCATAGGGATTGTCGACGCCGTTCCGGTGGTTCTTCGCGGCGATGTAGGCCAGCGCGTCCGACTGGTCGCCGTGACGCTGGAAGTAGGCAGCCGCGATCTTGCCGAACTGGCCGGCGAAGCCCGCCGGGATGTCGGCCTCTTCCTTCATGTAGGAGGCGCGGATCAGGTTCTGCTGGACCTGCGGTCCTGGCGTGGCGGTCATCTGCTCGACGCCCACGACGAGCACGACGCGGGCAGCCTTGGCCTCCAGCGCCCGGATGCCCTGGCGCACTGCGGCCGAGCCGGTCGCGCAGGCGTTCTCGATGCGTGTCGCGGGCTTGAAGCGTAGCCGATCGTCAGCCTGCAGCACGAGGCTGGCGGTGAAATCCTGCGGCGAGAAGCCGGCATTGAAATGGCCAAGCACGATCTCGTCGACATCCTCCGGCCCGATGCCGGCATGGTCGAGTGCATCATTCGTTACCTTGACGATCAGGCTCTCGACGGTCTCGTCCGCAAGCTTGCCGAATTGCGAGTGAGCCCAGCCCACGATGCATGCAGTCATAAATTCCTCCATCAGCAGGTCGCATGTTGCGACATTTGCGGTTTGAATCCAACAAGCAGATTTCTGTTCAAGTATGAACGTATATTGCACTGCGGTAAAGAGTTGTCGCGTGGTGGAACATCACGACGGATTTTATATTGATTGATGAGTCAATAAAAAATAATGTTCCGCCAGGAGTGTCTCAAGTGCCCAAACTCGGAATGGAACCGCTGCGCCGCAAGGCGCTGATCGACGCGACGATCTCGGCGATCGGCGAGCGCGGTTCGCTGGACGTCACCATGTCGGAGATCGCCGGGCGTGCCGGCGTATCGTCCGCGCTGGCGCATCACTATTTCGGTGCCAAGGACGAGCTTCTGCAGGCGACGATGCGGCACATATTGTCCGAACTGAACGCCGATGCGCGCGCCGCCTTGCAGCAGGCAGGCAATGCAAAAGAACGCGTTCTGGCGATCATCGCAGTCAATTTTTCCGACAAACAGTTCCAGCCGGAAATCATCGCGGCGTGGCTCGCCTTCTACGTCGAAGCCCAGAAGGCACCGGCGCTGCGCCGCCTGCTGCGCGTCTATGCACGGCGGCTGCATTCCAACCTGATGAGCGGCCTGTCCGGGCTGATGGCGCGAAATGAAGCGGGGCACGTCGCAGAAGCAATCGCCGCTCTGATCGACGGCCTCTACATTCGCCGGGCACTCAAGGACGGCACGCCCAATGCGGCGAGCGCTGTCGCCCTCGTCGAAGATTATCTCGAAACGAAACTTCTCCAGCACAAGAAGCCTTCATGACCGGCCGGCCCAACATCCTCATCATCATGGTCGACCAATTGAACGGGACGCTGTTTCCGGATGGCCCGGCCGACTTTCTCCACGCGCCGCACCTGAAGGCGCTGGCCGCCCGTTCGGCCCGCTTCCGCAATAACTACACCGCCTCGCCGCTCTGCGCGCCGGGCCGCGCCTCGTTCATGAGCGGCCAGTTGCCCTCGCGCACCGAAGTCTATGACAACGCCGCCGAATTCGTATCTTCGATCCCCACCTACGCCCACCATCTGCGCGCCGCCGGCTATCACACCTGTCTGTCCGGCAAGATGCATTTTGTCGGGCCGGACCAGATGCACGGCTTCGAGGAGCGCCTGACGACCGACATCTACCCCGCCGATTTCGGCTGGACGCCGGACTACCGCAAACCCGGAGAGCGCATCGACTGGTGGTATCACAATCTGGGGTCTGTCACCGGCGCCGGTGTGGCCGAGATCACCAACCAGATGGAATATGACGACGAGGTCGCCTTTCACGCGACGCAGAAGCTCTACGACCATGCCCGCACCTCGGATGACGCCAACCGCCGCCCCTGGTGCCTCACCGTCTCCTTCACACATCCGCATGACCCATATGTCGCGCGGCGCAGATATTGGGACCTTTACGAGAATTGCCCAGCACTGGAGCCAGAAGTCGGTTTCATCCCGAAGGACGAGCAGGACGCCCACTCGCAGCGGCTCTATCTCGCCAGCGACTACGACAGCTTCGACATAACGCCTGAACAAATCCGCCGTTCGCGGCAGGGCTATTTCGCCAATATTTCATATCTCGACGATAAGGTCGGCGAACTCGTCTCCGTGCTCGAGCGCACGCGCATGCTGGACGACACGATCATCCTATTCTGCTCCGACCATGGCGACATGCTCGGCGAGCGTGGCCTGTGGTTCAAGATGTGCTTCTTCGAGGGCGCGGCGCGCGTGCCGCTGATGATCGCCGGCAAGGGCATCAGTCCCAGCCTGATCAATGCGCCCGTTTCCAACCTCGATATCTGCCCGACACTGTGCGATCTCGTCGGCATCGACATGAGCGCGACTATGCCTTGGACCGACGGCGAGTCGCTCCTGCCGCTGATCAACGGCGAAACGCGCAACGCGCCGGTGCTGATGGAATACGCCGCCGAAGGCTCCTACGCGCCAATGGTTGCGATCCGCGAGGGGCGCTACAAATTCATCCATTGCGAGATCGACCCGCCGCAACTGTTTGATCTTGAATCGGATCCGCTGGAGTTGACCAATCTCGCCGCCGATCCTGCCCATGCCGGACTTGTCGCGGCTTTCATGGAAAAAGTCCGGGCGCGTTGGGATATGGCCGCATTCGACGCCGCCGTGCGCCAGAGCCAGGCAAGGCGCTGGGTCGTCTACCCGGCGCTCCGAAACGGTTCCTACTATCCGTGGGAATTTCAGCCGCTGCAGAAGGCGTCAGAGCGCTACATGCGCAACCACATGAATCTGGACACTCTGGAAGACCAGAAGCGTTTCCCGAGAGGCGAATGATGACGAAGGTATTTGTTCCGACGCTAGACCATCTGAAAAAGGCATATGCCGTCTCCTCGCAGGCGACGCAGATCACGCCGCTTCTGGAATCGCGCTTTCTCGCTGAACAGACGGGTGCTGCACGCGTCTTCGTCAAGCCGGAATCACTGCAATGGGCCGGCTCCTTCAAGGTGCGCGGCGCGTATTGGCGCCTGAAGCAGCTTTCGCCGGAAGAAGCCAAGCGTGGTGTTGTCGCCTATTCCTCCGGTAATTTCGCGCAAGGGCTGGCCGCCGCCGGCCAGGCGCTCGGCATTCCGGTCACCATCGTCATGCCGATCGATGCGCCGGCCGCCAAGCGTGACGCCACCGCCGGCTATGGTGCTAAAGTGGTGCTGACAGACCATGGCGACCGCGCTCGCGAGGAGGTCGCCGCCGAACGCGCCCGGCAGATCGCCGGGGAAGAAAATCTCGCATTGCTGCACCCCTTTGACGATCCGGAAATCGTCGCCGGTCAGGCCGGTACGGGTCTTGAAGCGCTGGAGCAGTTGGCAGTCAAGGACGCCAGCGCCGATCTGCTGTTCTGCTCCATCGGCGGCGGCGGGCTGATCGGCGGCGTGGCGCTTGCCTTCCACTACCTGTCGCCGAACACCGCCATCTACGGCGTCGAGCCCGAAGGTTTTAACGGCATGGGCACGTCGATAGACCATGGTGCAATCGAAACCATGCCGCTCGGCGGAAAATCCATCTGCGACGGGTTGATGGCGCGCAAGCCGGGCGAGGCCCCATTCGCGGCGATGAGCCAGGCCGGCATGCGCGGCGTTACCGTCAACGACGCTTCCGTACGCCGCGCCATGAAGACCGCCTTCGAGCGGCTGAAACTGGTGCTCGAACCTTCGGGCGCGGCCTCGCTCGCCGCCTTGCTCGACGGCAAGATCGATGTCGCCGGCAAGACCGTTCTCGTTGTCGCCACCGGCGGCAATGTTTCCTTCAACGATTTCATGAAGCACACCGCAGATGCTTGAAGCAGATTTCGTCATCGTCGGCTCGGGTTCGGCCGGCTCGGCCATGGCCTACCGCCTGTCGGAGGATGGCAAGTACTCGGTCATCGTCATCGAATATGGCGGCACCGATTTCGGCCCCTTCATCCAGATGCCCTCGGCGCTGTCCATCCCGATGAATATGAGCCGCTACGACTGGGGCTTTTCCAGCGAGCCGGAACCGCATCTCAACGGGCGAGTGCTGGCTACGCCGCGCGGCAAGGTCATGGGCGGCTCGTCCTCCATTAACGGCATGGTCTATGTGCGCGGCCACTCGCATGATTTCGACCATTGGGCCGAGGAAGGTGCGAACGGCTGGAGCTATGCCGATGTCCTGCCCTACTTCAAACGCATGGAAACTTCGCATGGCGGCGAGGATGGCTGGCGCGGCACCAACGGGCCTCTCAATATCCAGCGCGGCCCACGCAAGAACCCGCTCTATTCGGCCTTCGTCGAGGCCGGGCATCAGGCCGGTTTCGAACTCACCGACGACTATAATGGCTCGAAGCAGGAAGGTTTTGGAGCCATGGAGCAGACCATCTTCGGTGGTCGGCGCTGGTCTGCAGCGAATGCCTATCTGCGCCCTGCCCTCAAGCGCAAGAATGTCAAACTGATCAACGGCTTCGCGCGAAAGATCGTCATAGAGAGTCAACGTGCCGTCGGCGTCGAGATCGAAGCTCGCAAAAAGATTCAGGTCGTTAAGGCAAGACGTGAAGTGATCATTGCTGCCTCCTCGATCAATTCGCCCAAACTGCTGATGCTGTCGGGCATCGGGCCGGCAGCGCATCTCAGGCAGCACGGCATCGAGGTGGTGGCGGACCGTCCCGGCGTCGGTCAGAACCTGCAGGACCATATGGAGCTTTATATCCAGCAGGAATCGACCCAGCCGATCACGCTCTATTCGGTGCTCAATCCGTTTTCCAAGGCGATCATCGGGGCGGAGTGGCTGTTCTTCAAAACCGGTCTCGGCGCTACAAATCACTTCGAGGCCGCAGCCTTCGTGCGCTCGAAAGCGGGCGTCGACTATCCGGATATCCAATATCATTTCCTGCCCGGCGCCATCAGCTATGACGGCAAGTCGGCAGCGAAATCGCATGGCTTCCAGGCGCATGTCGGGCCAATGCGCTCCAAGTCGCGCGGGGCGATCACGCTGCGCTCCAGCGACCCATGGGCTACGCCGGAAATCCGTTTCAACTACATGTCCCATCCCGACGACTGGGAAGATTTCCGCCACTGCATCCGCCTGACCCGCGAAATCTTCGGACAGGCGGCCTTCGATCCCTATCGCGGCAAGGAGATATCGCCGGGCAGCCACGTCCAGACCGACGAGCAGCTTGATGAATTCATCCGCGAACACGCCGAAAGCGCCTACCATCCCTGCGGCACATGCCGCATGGGCCGTGCCGATGATCCGCGCAGCGTGGTCGATCCCGAATGCCGCGTCATCGGCGTCGAGGGCCTGCGCGTGGCGGACTCCTCGATCTTCCCGCGCGTCACCAACGGCAATCTCAATGGTCCGTCGATCATGACCGGCGAAAAGGCCGCCGACCACATCCTTGGCCGCACCCCGCTTGCTCCGTCCAACCAGGAGCCATGGATCAACCCGCGCTGGCAGGTTTCAGACCGCTGAGCATAGATTGCATGATGCGCCTTGACCGGCCATGCTGATAAAGAATCCGGAGACGATAATGCGCGCACAGCCGAAAGCCTCGCACTACATCAATGGCCGTTTCGTAGACGACGAACGCGGCGCGCCGCTTCAGGTCGTCTACCCGGCTACCGGCGAGACGATCGCGACGCTTCATTCGGCAACGCCCAATATCGTCGAACTGGCCGTAGAGGCCGCACGCGCGGCACAACCGGCATGGGCTCGGCTGAAGCCGGTCGAGCGTGGCCGTATCCTGCGCCGCGCTGCCGACTTATTGCGCGCCCGCAATGAGGAACTTGCCCGGCTCGAAACACTCGACACCGGCAAGGCAATCCAGGAAACGCTGGTTGCCGACGCCCCATCGGCTGCCGATTGTCTGGAATATTTCGGCGGCGCGATCGCCGCCTATAATGGTGATTTCATCGATCTCGGCGGGCCGTTCGCCTATACGCGGCGCGAGGCGCTGGGCGTATGCGTCGGCATCGGCGCCTGGAACTACCCGATCCAGATCGCCGGCTGGAAATCGGCTCCGGCGCTCGCCATGGGCAACGCCATGGTGTTCAAGCCTTCGGAGAACACGCCGCTTTCCGCGCTCGCCTTGGCCGAAATCTACACCGAAGCCGGCCTGCCGGATGGGCTGTTCAACGTCGTTCAGGGATACGGCGACGTCGGTGCCGCTCTCGTCGAGCACGATGTCGTCGCCAAGGTGTCGGTCACCGGTTCCGTGCCGACCGGCCGCAAGGTGCTATCGCTGGCAGGCTCCAAGATGAAGCACGCGACGATGGAGCTTGGCGGCAAGTCGCCCCTGATCGTGTTCGATGATGCCGATATCGAAAATGCCATCGGCGGCGCAATGCTCGGCAATTTTTATTCTACCGGCCAGATCTGCTCCAACGGCACCCGCGTCTTCGTCCAGAAGGGTCTGCACGGCCGCTTCGTGGAACGGCTTGTCGAGCGCACCAAGAAAATCCGCATCGGCGACCCGCTCGACCCGGAAACGCAGATGGGGCCGCTGGTCAACAAGGCGCAGCACGAGAAGGTTCTGGGCTATATCGAGATCGGCAAGCAGGACGGCGCGACGCTCGCTTGCGGTGGTGGTGTTCCTTCGCTGCAAGGTTTTGAGGGTGGCTGCTTTGTCGAACCGACCGTCTTCACCGGCGTGACGGATGATATGCGCATTGCCCGCGAAGAAATATTCGGGCCGGTGATGAGCGTGCTTTCCTTCGACAGCGAGGAGGAAGCGATCGAGCGCGCCAACGCCACCGAGTTCGGGCTTGCCGCCGGCGTCTTCACGCGTGACCTGCAACGCGGGCATCGCGTCATCGGCGAGTTGCAGGCCGGCACCTGCTGGATCAACGCCTATAATCTGACACCGGTGGAAATGCCCTTCGGCGGCGTCAAGCAATCCGGTATCGGCCGCGAGAACGCGCTTGCGGCACTCGGCCACTACTCACAGATCAAGTCGGTCTATGTCGAGACCGGCAACGTCGAGAGCCCCTACTGAGCGATTGAAAACGGCTTGCAGGTTGAATCATGTTCAACCCGCAAGCCATTGTATTCCCTAGTCATCGACCGTGCTGTCCAGATACTGCATCAGCGCGCAGATGAGGTGGTAGAAGATGCTGGCCGGCACGTCGGTTGCCAATGAACGACCGCGTTCATCGATGCGGTCAATCCACAGGCCGACCGGCGCTGGATCGATATGCCAGCGGAAAAGCCGTCCGACACGCGCCTCGACTTCCGGCTTGAGGTCAGGTCCGCCGCTGCCGTCGAGCGCGATTGCGGCCTTGATCGCTTCCGCCTGCGGCCAGCTTCGCGACACCTGATCGAGCGGCAAACCCTGCCGCGACACAGCGCCATAGGCGAGCCCCGTCGAGCGATTGAGGCCATTGGCGATCGCGGAGGCATAAAGCTTTCTGGCGTAAGCTGTAAGATCGTTGCGCCCGCTTTTGACGGCATAATCCACCAGCAGCGAGGCCCATTCGAAATGATGGCCGGGTTCCGTCCATGTGCCTTGCTCGCCCGCTACTGGCCGCCATTCGTCATCGTAATATTCGCCCAGCGTCCAGCTATCGGCGTCGAAGAAGTGGCCACGGAAAAGATCGATGATCCGTGCCGCACGCCTGAGATGGCTGCGATCGCCCGTCGCCGTGTGCCAGGCTAGGAAAGCTTCCAGAAGATGCATATGCGGGTTGGAGCGCCGCATGCCCTCGCCTTCCGCCGTCTCCAGAAAGCCGGTCAGCCTGTGGTCTTCCAGATGCTCGTCGATAAAGGCGAAGGTTTCTTCGCCAAGCCGAAGTGCATCGGGATTGCCGCACATATGCGCATGCGCCAGCGCCAGGAGCACGCAGGAATGGTCATAGGCATCTTCGGTCGCATCAGCGACGCTGCCGTCGACATTCATGGTGCGCACCCAGCCGCCGCGGTCGGTGCGTCCCCTGCCCGTCATGAAATCCAGGCCGTGCGTGATCAGTGCATCCGCCGGCCCGTCCCACCCGCGCGCCTTGGCAACCGCGAAGGCATAGACCTGGCGCGCCATGGTGCGCATGCGCTTCGGCTTCATCAGCGGCGTGGCGCTGAAGGCCAGAGCCTCGTGAAAGCCGCCGTGCAGCTCATCGACGCCGACGGTCGACCATAGCGGCAATGTTTCCTGAAACAGCCAGTGCTGCACGCGCCGCCGCCATGCGCCGCTCACCACGACGCGGTCGGCCGACGGCGTGAATTTAGTCTCGAGCCTGCCGCTCTTTTCCAGCTGCTCGACGATCTTCTTGACGTTCTGGCTGCGGCTGACCGGCGCCACGAATGTCGCGTCCGCAGTCGCCACTATGGCGACGTCCTTCAGACCGATCGCCGACAGCAAGCGGCCCTCGCTGCGGATATAGGAGTTCTGGCAATCTATGGCGACGACATCGCCGACGATGACATTTCCGTCCATGTCCGAAGGGCTGACATCCAGCAGCGATTGCCAGGAGCCAAGATCGTTCCAACGGAAGCTTGCTGGCACCATGGCGATGTCCGTCGCATGCTCCATGATCGCATAGTCGATCGAGATCGATGGAACCTTATCGTAGAGTTCGAGCGGCAGATAAAGGCCGGAAAGGTCGTTCGTGGCTGCAAGGAATGCCTCCTCGGCGGCCTCCCATATCTGAGGCTGGAACTTCCTGAACGCATCACGCATGGCGCTGGCGCGAAACAGGAAGATGCCGGTGTTCCAGAAGAAATTTCCGGCAGACAGATAGGTCTTGGCTGTCTCCAGATCGGGCTTTTCGACAAAGCGGGAGACATCAACAACGCCTTGCCCTCTGGCTGCGACCTCGATGTAACCATAGCCTGTTTCCGGCTGGGTCGGTCGAACGCCGAAGACGACCAATCGTCCGTCCTTGGCGGCGGGAACACCTCGCTCGATGGTGTCCCAGAACTGTTTCTCTGTGGAAATTTCATGATCGGACGGTACGACCAGCACGATACCATCGCCGAAAGCGGCAAGCGTTTGCAACGATGCGATCGCGACAGCTGCCGCGGTGTTGCGCCCGGTCGGTTCGAAAATCGCCGTTCCACCAGCGAACCCGATGGAAGCGGCGTCTGCATGCACGCGCGCGGCATGGCGTTCAGACGCGATCAGGAAGACAGGCGCTTCTCCTTCAAGCCGCGCCCTCAGACGGCGCAACGTCTTGACCAGCATGGAGCCATCGCCGGACAGATCATGGAACTGCTTTGGATTATCCTCGCGCGACAGCGGCCATAGGCGCGAACCGACACCGCCACTCATCACGAAACTGACGATCCGTTCTGTCATGCTTGTCTCGCGAATCGATTCATCATCCCTCGCCTCGCGTCAGGATCGCGAGGCGTCGCCTTGATTGTCACAGACCCACTCCCTTATGCAACTGCTCAGTTTTCGGTCATGGCAAAGGCTTGCTGCGGCCTCGGCCAGTGCCAAATGCGGTTTTCAACCGACGCAATCTGTGAGGCCGAACAATTGCAACGATCTTGCTTCTGCCGCATTGAACAGTCAGGGCAAAAGGCGGGGCTTTCGACGGAGAGGTGAATTATGGAACTTCGTAAAATTACTGTGGTTGCAGCAGCGCTTGCCGCGATGACGCTTGCGGGCTGCGCCTCAAGCGAACAGCAGCAGCGCGCGGGAACCGGCGCACTGATCGGCGGTGCTGGCGGCGCGCTGGTCGGCCAGGCTATCGGCGGCAACACGCGCAGCACGGTCGCGGGCGCGGCTGGCGGTGCGCTGCTTGGTGCGGCCGTCGGTACTTTGACCACGCCATCCTCATCCTCGCCGCAGCGTCGCGGCCAGGAAATGTGCCGCTACCGCGCCGGCGACGGCAGCGTCTACACGGCACCTTGCGACGACCGCTACTACAACGGCAATTACTAATGCCGTCCCGCCCGGCGAGCGATCGCCTCGCCGGGCTTTCTATCCGGAAACAATCTGCCCACGAGGCTTTTGCGCCGCTCTTGCCTCGCTGGTCGTTTGTCGACTTTTTTCTATCTCGATGGCCAGATGGCCCTCGAAGAGGCGCTGCAGTATCTGGTCGATCGAAGCTCTATGCATGGCCGGCGGGCGCGGCAGGAGCACAAACGGCCAAGTCGACGCTAATCTGCTGTTCATGAACATATTGGCAAAGCAAAAGCCGCGATAATCGCTTACAGATTCTGCGTCGTCGAAAGGCACGCAATGCGCATTCTCCTTATTCTCGGTTCCCTCATCGTTGGGACGATTGCCGGCATTTACTTGTTCGGGATCATATGGCGAACCACTGCTCCTGAAGGAGCAGTGGCGATGATAGTTGGAGGAGGCACGCCGGTTGCCCTTGGAACTTTGGCGTTTCTCGGAACAAAGGGGGTTGATGGCCGGCGGCCAAGCCTTCGCAATGTGCAGTCATGGTTCGCACTTTTAGGGATAGCTGCAGCCGCAGCCGGGCTCTTCGTGCTCTTGATTGTAGCTGTTTTTCTGGTCGCTCAGCGCGGTTAGAGACCAGGCTTGGCCTAAGAGCGAATCCAGATGCTTGACCCAAACGCAAAAAACGCCCGCGCGATCCAGAAGGAACACGCGGGCGCAAAGGGCTAGAATGCGATGGATAGCCGCTTCGAGCTATCCCGCATCCACCCCGAAGTGGAAGCGCAAAGGCGCGTGGAACAAGGCATGATTGCCCGTGGGACTTTCGGTGGGACTTTTTGCGTCACTCTGTCCCACTGTATGCCTTCTGTTCCATTTTCTTTTGCCGGAACTGTTTTGCCCCTTGCGCCGCAAAACCGAAATCTCTAAGGAAACCAACGTCTGAACTGGGGACGGAGTGTAGCGCAGCCTGGTAGCGCACCTGCTTCGGGAGCAGGGGGTCGCAGGTTCGAATCCTGCCACTCCGACCAGTTACTTCCCGACATTCCCGATACTGAACTGGCGCTGAAGCCGGCGCATCCAGCCGTGTGCGTTCTGAAACGCACTCCCTTTTTTAAGCCCGTCTTCCTTTTGCTTGCGCGCTGCATTCCATGCAGCGCGAATGAAGTGCGTTTTTCATGTCACACTCCGAGCGATTGCGACATTTTGCACATCTCCTATGCACGAATTTCAATTGTCGAATCATTGGGCAGATCATATATTTGGGTTGCTGGTGATCGACCTCCTCCCCGAAAGCCAGCATCAATGCAGTGCACCTCCTCCCGCGCTGCATTTTAAATAGAGCCCGCCGCACCTCCTCCCGCGGCGGGCTTTTTTCTGCCCTTTCGAAAACGTGATCACCGCTGCTGCTGACTTCAAACACCGCTCGCGGTTATGATGCGGCATGATCACGAACGCCCATCAGTGCCGAGCAATCTTGATTGCGGTTTTCGCTGCCATGCCGTTTGCTGCTGCAGCGGAAGACGCGCATCCGCTTCCAGGCGTCACGCAGCCGGAACCGATCGTTCAGGATCTCAAGCCTGAACCGAGCAGCGACCCGGCAACGCCGGGCACGTTCAAGGTCGGCAATTTCGACGTCAAAATCTCGGGCAGCGTCATTGTCGACGTTGGCGTCAACGTCAGAAAGCCACCGAGATAATCTGACGCCGTTGGATAATGGGTGCGGTGAGCTTCCGAAGCCATCAACTCGCGATACGGAACTTCTTCACATCGATCGCCGCGGCCATCAGCGTTTGCGTATAGGTCTCGCGCGGGTTGTCGAAAATGTCGTCGGTCAGCCCTTCCTCGACGATCTGCCCCTGCTTCATGACGATGATGTAGTCGGCCATGGCGCGCACGACGGCAAGATCGTGGCTGATGAAGAGATAGGACAGGTCGTGATCGGCCTGAAGCTTGCGCAAGAGATCGACGATCTGCTTCTGCACCGAGCGGTCCAGCGCCGATGTCGGCTCATCAAGAACGACCACCTTCGGTTTGAGAATCATGGCGCGGGCAATGGCAATGCGTTGCCGCTGGCCGCCTGAAAACTCATGCGCATAGCGATTGCGCATATTCGGATCTAGACCGACTTCCAGCAACGCCTCCACCGCGCGCGCATCGCGCTGTTTGGATGACAGCGACGGTTCGTGGACAAGCAACCCCTCGGTTATCACCTGCCCGATCGTCATGCGCGGCGACAGCGAGCCGAATGGATCCTGAAACACCAGTTGCAACTCGCGCCGCAACGGGCGCATCGCCTCGCGACTCACGCCGGATATTTCACGCGCACCGAAGCGAATCGAGCCCTCGCTCGGCAGGAGGCGCAGCAGTGCCCGCCCGAGCGTCGATTTACCGGAGCCGGATTCGCCGACGATGCCAATCGTCTGGCCGCGTTTCAAAGCAAGAGAAATGCGATCGACGGCTTTCAGAAACAATGGCGGACCGGCCAGAAATCCGCCACCGATCTTGAAGCTCACCTCGACATTGCGCCCTTCGAGCAGCACAGGCGCGCCGGTTGGTGGCGCTGCCTTCCTGCCGGTCGGCTCCGCCGCCAGCAGCATCTTGGTGTAGGGATGCGCAGGCGCGGAAAATAGCGCATCCGTTACGCCCTCCTCCACGATCTCGCCGTATCGCATGACATAAACGCGATCGGCAAAGCGCCGCACGATGCCGAGGTCGTGGGTGATGAAAACAATGGCCATGCCGAATTTACGCTGCAGTTCGGCCAGAAGCGTCAGGATCTGCGCCTGCACCGTCACGTCGAGCGCCGTCGTCGGCTCATCGGCAATCAGTATGTCCGGATCATTGGCGAGCGCCATGGCGATCATCACGCGCTGGCGCTGTCCGCCCGACATTTCGTAGGGGTAGGATTTCAGGCGCCTCTCCGGGTCGGGTATTTTCACCAGTTCCAGCAGCCGCAGCGCTTCCTTGCGCGCCTCCGTCTTGCCCAATTTACGATGACGCCGGATCGGCTCCATTAGCTGGTTGCCGATGGTGTAGAGCGGATCAAGCGAGGTCATCGGCTCCTGAAAGATCATCGTGATCTTGCGACCGCGCACGTCATTCAGGGCTGACTTGTCCAGGCCAAGCAGATTTCGGCCCCGGTAATCGACCGCGCCCGTCGCTTCGCCATTGGAAGCGAGCAGGCTCATCGCCGCCATCATCGTCTGGCTTTTGCCCGAGCCGGATTCGCCGACGATGGCGACCGTTTCACCGGCATTGACGTGAAGATTGATGCCTTTGACCGCATCGACCTGGCCGTCCAGCGTGCGGAAGCGCACGCGAAGGTCTTTGACGGCGAGTATGGGTTGGGAAGTGTTCATCGGCTCACCGGTCCTTCGGATCGAGCGCGTCGCGCAGGCCGTCGCCGACGAAATTCAGGGCGAACAGCGTGGAAACAAGGAAGAAAGCGGGAAACAGCAGCAGCCAGTTGGCCGTGCCGATATTCTTCGCGCCCGCCGAAATGAGAACGCCCCAGCTCGTCATCGGCTCCTGAACGCCAAGCCCCAGGAAGGAGAGGAAACTCTCCAGGATGATGACCTGCGGCACAAGCAGTGTCATGTAGATAACGACGACGCCGAGCAGGTTGGGAACGATGTGGCGCTGCAGGATGCCACGCCTCGTCACGCCGAGCGCCTCGGCGGCCTGCACATATTCCTGCCGTCGGATGGATAGCGCCTGGCCGCGCACGATGCGCGCCATGTCCAGCCACAGCACCGCCCCCACCGCGAGGAACATCAGCACGAAATTGCGGCCGAAGAACACCACCAGCATGATGACGAAGAAGATGAAGGGCAGCGAGTAGAGCACATCGACGATGCGCATCATCACCTCGTCGATCTTACCGCCGGCAAAGCCCGCGGTCGCGCCATAGACCACGCCGATGGCCACCGCCACCACGCCGGCCAGCAGGCCGATGGCCAATGAAACGCGTCCCCCCATCAAGGTGCGCGACAGCAGGTCCCGACCGGTATTGTCCGTGCCGAACAGGAAATATTGCTGCTTGACCGTCGCGCTCAGCACCATCTTCAATCCGTCAGGCGACTTGCTCTCGACTTTGGCATTGTCGAATGTGTCCGAGCGGTCGATGTAGCGGGTGTTGCGTTCGTCGACTTCCTTCGATGACGTCACGGTCACGTAGACCTGTTCGCCCTCCTGATGCCACTCTTCCACGTCCACGCGCATGCGTTTGACCGTATCGCGCAGAGCCGTCTCGATCATCTCCGGCTTGGGATAGGCCGAAAAGCTCGGCGGCGTGCGCACATAGTCAGGATAGATCGTGGTGTACTGATGCGGCACGAAAAACGGTCCGAACACGCAGATGATCGCCATGAAGATCAGGTAGTAAAGGCTGACCATCGACGCCTTGTTCGACTTCAGGCGCGCCCAGGCGTCGCCCCAGAAGGAGCGCCCGACGATCGGCGCAGGTGCGACAGCAGCTATTTCAGTCATAGCGCACCCTCGGATCGACGACGGCATAGAGAATGTCGACGATCAGGTTGAACAGGATGGTGAAGATGGCGATCACCACGACCGTGCCCATCACCAGAGTATAGTCGCGATTGAGTGCGGCATCGACGAAATAGCGTCCGACGCCGGGAATGGCGAAAATCGTCTCGACGATGATCGAACCCGTCAGCAACGCAGCCGCCGCCGGCCCGGCGTAGGATACGATGGGAAGCAGCGCGCCACGCAGCGCATGCTTGACCACAATCGACCAATCGGAAAGGCCCAGTGCGCGCGCCGTTCGAATATGATGCGAGCGCAGGGACTCGATCATCGAGCCGCGCATCAGGCGCGCAACGATGGCGATCTGCGGCAGCGCAAGCGTCAAGACTGGACCGATCTTGTTGATCAAGGCGCCGTCGCCCCAGCCGCCGATCGGCAGCAGCTTCCAGGTCAGCCCGAACAGAAGCTGGATGATCGGCGCGATAACGAATGTCGGAATGGTGCTGCCGGCAGTTGCCGTTGCAATGACGGCATAATCGGCCGCCTTGTTCTGGTTCAGCGCCGCTATGATGCCGAGCGTGCTGCCTATCAGCAGAGCCAGGGTCAGCGCGGAAGCACCGAGTTGGATGGAAATGGGCAGGCCTTTGGCGAAGAGTTCACCGACGGTGAAGTCAGGCAGGTTGTAGCTTGGACCGAAATTGCCGTGCAGCAGGTTCTGGAGATAGTGCCAATATTGCAGCCAGAGCGGATCGCCCAGACCGAACTGGGCTTCAAGATTGGCTTTGACTTCCGGGCTCAGGCCCCGCTCCTGGTTGAACGGGCCGCCGGGCGCGACGCGTATCAGGAAAAACGCCAGGGTGACGATGACGAATAGCGTCGGTATGGCGGTTAGAAGCCGCCTGAAGACATAGAGCAGCATGGTGTTCCCCGCTGTCACTGAAAAGCTGAAGCCGCCGCTTCCCAAGGCGGGAAGCGGCGGGTCGGCTGTGGCGGGACTATTCCTTGCTGATGAAGCGCGACGGATGCCGATCCATCACGTTGTCCTCGAAGCCGGCGAGCTTCGGCGACACGATGTTGTGGTAGTTGTAGTAGAGCAGCGGAATGTTGCCGACCTCGTCGATCAGGACCTTTTCCGCTTCACCTAGCAGCTTGAAGCGCTCCTCGGGCTTGCCACCCGCGGCGGTCGCGGCATCCATCAGCTGTTCGAATTTCGGATTGTCGAAATCCGAATAGTTGTGGCCGTCGGCCTTGCGCGAGATTTCGAGGAAGGTCTCGGGATCGTTGTAATCGGCGATCCAGCCAGCGCGCGCCACGTCGAAGTCACCCTTCTGCTCCAGATGCCCGTAGTGGGTCTTGGTGTCGGTGTTGAGCAGTGTCACCTCGATGCCGAGCGGCTTGAGCTGCTCCTGGATGGCGACCGCCGTGTTCTTGTGGTTCTCCGAAGTGTTGTAGCGGATTTCCATCTTCAGCGGCTTGTCTGGGCCGTAGCCAAGCTTCTCAAGAATCTTCTTGGCCGCGTCCTCGCGATCGATCTGCGATTCTTCAGCGAAAGCGGCTGGCGAAGTCGTGTAACCTTCGATGCCTGAAGGCACCATCGAATAGGCCGGAGCCATGGAATTGCTCCACACCTTCTCGGCGAGGAAGTCGCGGTCGATGGCCATGGAGACGGCATTGCGCAGTTCGACATTGTCCCACGGCGCCTTGCTGGTCTTGATCGCATAGTAGTAGGTGCCGAGATACGGCGCGACTCGGACCTGATCGCCAAACTTCGCCTTAAGGTCGGTGAGCTGTTCGGTCGGCAGATCGTCATAGCTGTCGAGTTCGCCAGCCTCGTAGCGCTTCATAGCCGATGACCGGTCCTCGGTCGGGATGTAGTTGACGACGTCGATCTTGACGTTGGCTGCGTCATAGAACTTCGGGTTCTTGACCAGCTTGATATGATCGTTGGGAACCCACTCGGCCAGCGTATAGGCGCCATTGGAGACGAGATTGCCCGGCTTGACCCAATCGGCGCCAAATTTCTCGATCGCCGCCTTGCTGACTGGATATGTCGACTGGTGGGTCAACACCTCGAGGAAGTATGGGGTCGGCGCGACCAGGGTGATCTCGAGCGTGTTGGCGTCGATTGCCTTCACGCCGAGTTCCTCCGGCTTCTTCGTGCCGGCATTCACTTCCTTGGCGTTTTTCACCTTCTGCATCATCGAAGCGTATTCGGCTGCGGTTTTCGGATCCTGCAAGCGCTGGAAGGCGTAGACGAAATCCTCGGCCGTCACCGGGCTACCGTCCGACCAGGTTGCGCCGCTGCGCAGCTTGAATGTGTAGACAGTGCCATCATCCGACACGGTCCAGCTCTCGGCGGCACCCGGAATGACCTCCGACTTTGCATCTTCCGTCACCAGGCCCAGGAACATGTCGCGCAGGACGTGGGCTTCATAAACGGTCGAGGTCTTGTGCGGATCCAGCGATTCCGGCTCGGCGGCACTGCCGCGGTTATAAACAACCTCGGCCAAGGAGGGGGCTATCATCATGCCGCCCGCCATCGACAGGCTTACGGCAAATACCGTCGCCTTCAGAAATTTCTTCAGCATCTTCATCACTCCCAGAATGTCGTCGCCCCTCAGCGTCGACAAATTGCCAGTTAAGCCCCAAGGCAGAACTCGTTCCCGCCTCGTTGAGCGAGCCAGCGGTCTCTTCGGCCGCCGTTCTGGGAGCTGACACTAGCGACGGAGTAATTTTATTTCAACAGGCTCTGAGGGTCACCTTGAGGAAGGTCGCAGGAAGCCTGCCGAGCCTGATCACAGACACTGTAAGTGCAATAAAACGTTTGCCGGTGAAGAATTGTTCTCCCAGAAAAAGTCACAGGACTTAACCGTTCCTTAAACAACCACAGGTTACATTACGGAAGTTGCAATAGTACGGTCTCCTGCAGCTTTTGATGGTGATCGATGTGGACGACGACAAAGATACTTTACCGGTTCCGGCTCTCATCAAATGGAGTCTGTTGCGAGACCGGAAAGGGACTTCGGCGGTCGAATTCGCCCTGCTTGCCCCTGTCTTCATCATGCTTTTTCTCGGCATGGCCGCCTATGCCATCTACTTCGGCGCCAGCCATTCCGTCCAGCAACTTGCCGCCGACGCAGCTCGTACTGCGATCGCCGGGCTGAGCGCCACAGAACGCAGCACGCTCGCCACGAATTTCATTCGCCTCAACGCAGCCGGCTATCCCTTCGTCGATCCCAAGAAGGTGACCGTCAACACGCGCGATAGTGCGGCCGACGGCAGTCAGTTCATCGTAGCGGTGCAGTATGACGCAAGCACCCTGCCTATCTGGAAGTTGTTCAAAGGTCTTCCACTGCCTGGCATGACCATTTCCCGTCAATCGACAATCCGTGTCGGGGGCATCTGATGCAATACTACGCGCAGGTACGAAAAAAATTTCTTGAGACGCGATTTTGTTCAAGTATTTCCGGAAACATCGCCGTAATGACTGCGCTGACCATGCCGGTGGCTTTGATTCTTGCAGCAGTCGCCGTCGATGAAGCTTCCCTATACGCGGAAAAGCGCGAGGCACAATCTCTGGTCGACATTGCCGCGATAACGGCGGCCGCCAATCTCTCCAAGGCGGAAACCGCCGTCACCACCACCTTCCGCGACAATGGCGTTGCGGGCGTGGTCGTCGGGAGCGCGGGAACGCAGCCGCCCGTGGGCGCAAACGGCATCAAACCCACGGTCACTGTAACCCCAGGCCGTTATGTCGCCGATGCATCGGCGGCCGTCGGCACGCGCTTTGCCGCAGGCGTTCAGCCCTATAACTCGGTCAAAGTCACCTTCAAGAAAAGCGGCAAACGCTATTTCGGTGGTGCACTCATCGGCGCGCCGACCATCGCAACACAAGCCACCGCCAGCGTCACGCCTCAGGCTGCTTTTTCCATCGGCTCTCGGCTGGCAAGCGTCGACGAAGGGATTTTGAACTCGTTGCTGAGCGGGTTGACCGGCAGCAACCTGTCGTTGAAAGTAATGGACTATAACGCACTCATAAGTGCCGATGTGAGCGTCCTCAGCTTCTTCGATGCGCTTGCGACGAAACTGCAGATCACGGCAGGCACATATACAAACGTGCTCAATGCCAGCGCGACAGTCGGCCAGATCGTGTCTGCAATGGCCTCCATCGACGGCATAGGCGCACAAGCGAAACTTGCCCTTCAGACGATTGCCAGCGGCAGCACCAACCAGACGAAAATCCCGCTTTCCCACCTCTTTGATCTTGGCCCCGTGGGAAACCTTTCTCTGGGTAGCCGTCCAGCTGGATTGACTGCGGCAGCCAGCATTATGGAAATTCTGACAGCCAGCGCGGCGTTGGCAAATGGAAGCAACCAAGCCGGTGTTAATCTTACCTCCAATCTCCTGGACTTGCTCTCAACAGAGTTGAAGCTGGCAATCGGCGAACCTCCCCAATCGTCGCCCTGGTTCAAGATCGGTGAGACCGGCAGCATCGTGCGCACTGCCCAAACGCGCTTGAGGCTTATCGCCGGGGTCAATGTCGGGATAAAAGGCATCCTGGGCGGCGGCATCAGGCTGGCATCGGTTCAACTGCCCCTGCATGTTAAAGTGGCTTATGGGGAAGCCAAGGTGACCGGAATCACTTGCCCGACCGGAAGGCCGGAAAGCATAAAAGTCACGATAGCCGCTCGTCCCGGGATAGCTACGCTGAAAATAGCGGAGACCGACGACGCAGGTTTTGGCAACTTCACCAAGCCGACAAGTTTTCGCGACGCCAAAATCGCGGACGTAGAGGTAAAGCTACTCGTCTTGACCCTTCCGCTGATTGCCGTCACGGGTTCGGCGGGAGTGGATATAGGCAACCTGAATACGAAAACGCTGACTTTCGACTATACCGACATCAAGAATAAGACGATCAAACAAGCTTCAGCAGAGAACTTTACCCAGACCCTGACGCAGTCGCTTATCAACGACCTTAAACTCAAGATCACCGCCCTTGGCCTGCCGATCGACGTCACGGTTCTTTTAGGCGTCGTCAAACAACCGATCCTCAACCTGCTTGGCACCATAACGGCGCCGGTGGACAATGCACTCTATACGCTCCTGACCGCGCTAGGCGTTCATGTCGGCCAGGCGGATATTCGCGTAACGGGCGCTACCTGCGGGAATTCGGTTTTGGTCCAGTAAAGCCTAATCCAACCGCCCGACGAAAGCACCCAGCGCCGGCAGCGAAACGCCGCCTGCGTCAAGGCTTGCTTGCCAACCGGGAAGCTCCAGCGGCGTCACCGCTCCGATTCCCGCCGGCAGTGCCCACACCGCCGGTTTGTCCGCAAAATTGAACACACACACCAGCTTTTCATTGCCCGCCTCGCGCAGGAAAGCCAGCACATCGCCTTCAGCGTCGAGGAATTCGATGCTGCCGCCGGCAAGCGTCGGATGTTCGCGCCGAAAGGCCAGAACGGCGCGGTAGTGCGCCAGCACAGAACCATCTTCTTGCTCCTGAACATCGACTGCCCGTTTGCGATGGCTTTCCGGCACAGGCAGCCAGGGTTTTCCCCGGGAAAAGCCCGCATTCGTTGCGCCGGTCTCCCACACCATCGGCGTGCGGCAGCCATCCCTGCCTTTGAAGCCCGGCCAGAAACGAATGCCATAGGGATCGCGCAGATCCTCGAAGGCGATCTCCGCTTCCTCAAGCCCAAGCTCCTCGCCCTGATAGAGGCAGATCGAGCCGCGCAGGCAGGAAAGAAGCGCGATTGCGAACTTCGCCACGGCATCCGTATCGCCGCCGGGCTTGGTCCAGCGCGAGATGTGGCGGGGGACATCGTGGTTCGAAAAGGCCCAGCAGACCCAGCCGTCCTTCACGGCATTTTCGAAGGCAAGCACGCTCTTCTTCACATGCTCGGCGGAGAATTCAGGGCTGAGCAGGTCGAAGGTGTAGCACATCTGCAATTTGTCGCCGCCGCCGGTATAGGCCGCCACCGTCTGCAGCGAGCGCGTGCCGTCCCCCACCTCGCCGACCGCGGCGCGGCCACCATATTCGTCCAGCAACGCGCGAAAGCGCTTCAGGAATTCCAGGTTCTCCGGCTGCGTCTTGTCATGGAGATGGTCCTGATAGCCATACGGATTGGTGTCGGGGATATCGTTCGCTGCTCCCGGCGGCATCGGCGGATTGTCGCGCAACAGCTTGTCATGGACATAGAAGTTCACCGTATCCAGCCGGAAGCCGTCAACGCCGCGCTTCAGCCAGAAGCGAACCGTTTCCAGAAGGGCCGCCTGCACATCGGGATTGTGGAAATTGAGGTCGGGCTGCGAGGCGAGGAAGTTGTGCAGGTAATATTGCCGGCGCGTCGAATCCCACTCCCAGGCCGGCCCGCCGAAGATCGACAGCCAGTTGTTGGGCGCGGTTCCATCCGGCTTGGCGTCGGCCCAGACATACCAGTCGGCCTTCGGATTGTCGCGGCTGGCACGGCTTTCGACAAACCATGGATGCCTGTCTGACGAATGCGACAGCACCTGATCGATGATGATCTTCAGGCCATGACTGTGCGCCTCGTCGATCAGCGCGTCGAAATCCGCGATGGTGCCAAACATGGGATCGACGGCGCAATAGTCGGAGACGTCGTAGCCCATATCGGCCATCGGCGACTTGAAGAACGGCGACAGCCAGATCGCGTCGACGCCGAGCGAGGCGATGTAGGGGATGCGCTGCGTGATGCCTTTTAGATCGCCGCTGCCGTCGCCGGTCGTGTCCTGAAAGGAGCGCGGATAGACCTGATAGACAACGCAACCGCGCCACCAATCGGTATTGACCGTGCCTGTCATCCGTAACTCCTCTGAAAAAATCTAAGAAACATCGACCTTTATTTCATCGACAAACACCAGCGAGCGCCCGCTGACAAGCAGGCCATTTTCCACAACACGAATATCATTCGATGGAGGCAGCGGGCGCCATTGGAAACCGTCGCGCGCAGGCAGCGAAAATACAGTCGCGCGGCGATCGCCATTGATCAGTATCGAGATGCGGCGTGAAATGCCTTCGCCCTGACCGAGCACCATGGTGAGCCGCTGACGCTCCGGGTCGTTCCAGCTTTGCGCATCCAGTTCCTGCCCGTTTTCCGAAAGCCATTGGACATCGGGAAAGGTTGATTCCGACAGCGGATTTCCCGTCAAGAAACTGACTTCGTGCGAAAACGAGTTCGATCTGCGCAGCGTGGCGAGCGTCGCAGCATAGTCTTCAAGCTCAATGTCACGTCCTGCCCAGTCGAGCCAGGTAATCTCATTATCCTGCGCATAGGCGTTGTTGTTGCCACGCTGGGTGCGGCCGAATTCATCACCAGCCGTCAGCATGATCGTGCCGCGTGAGGCGAAAAGCGTGGCGAGCAGAGCGCGCAAATCGTGCCGACGCTGCTCGATTACCTTCGGATCATCACTCGCACCCTCGACCCCATTGTTCCACGACAAATTCTCGTTGTGGCCGTCGCGGTTCTGTTCGCCATTGGCCTCGTTGTGCTTGCGCTCATAGGCCGTCAGATCGGCCAGTGTCATGCCGTCATGGGCGGCGATGAAATTGACGCTGCGGGTTCTTTTCCCTGCAAAAACATCGGAAGATCCCGCCAGCCGCGTCGCCATCCCACCGATCATGCCGCGATCGCCGCGCCAGAAGCGGCGGACGTCGTCGCGGTATTTGTCGTTCCACTCAAGAAAGGGCGGCTTGAAATTTCCGAGTTGATAGCCGCCTGGCCCGATGTCCCACGGCTCGGCGATCATCACGCGATCAGCCAGCTCGGCGTCTTCGCTCATAGCCTTGAGCAACGGCGCATCGGCGTCAAAGCCGCTTTCCGTCCGTCCGAGAATAGGGGCGAGGTCGAAGCGGAAGCCGTCGACGCCGGAATGGCGGACGAAATGGCGGAGCGTATCCAGCACCATTTCCTGCACGACGGGTCGGTCGCAGGCCAGCGTGTTGCCTGTGCCGGTATCGTTCACCAGCCGGCCATCCGGGCCATGCCGATAGTAGGCCTGATTATCCAGCCCGCGCAGCGACAGCGTCGGGCCAAGCTCGTCGCTCTCGCCGGTGTGGTTGAAGACGAGATCGAGGATGACGCCGATACCGGCCTCGCGCAACGCGGCCACCGTCTCGCGCAGTTCGGCAATGCCACCCGGTGCAAGGCGCGGGTCGAGCGCCATGAAGGTGACGGGATTGTAGCCCCATGCATTGGTGAGCCCGAGCGGCGGCAGGTGGCGCTCGTCGATCCACGCGGTGATTGGCATCAATTCCACCGCGCCGACGCCGAGCTTTTGCAGATGCTTTATGACAGCCGGATGCGCGAGTGCCGCGATCGTGCCGCGCTGTTCCTTAGGGATTTCCGGGTGCAACATGGTGAAGGCGCGCACCGGCACCTCATAGATCAAGCCGCCCGGCTTGAAGAGCGGCGGAGGCGGCGAAATCGGCTTGGGAAGAGCCGTTGCCACGGCCTTCGGCATCAGCGAGGCCGTATCGCCGCCTTCGCCTCGGCGCGCCGAAAGACGCTGGTCGAAGACATAGGGCAGGTCGATGGCAACCGCATAAGGGTCCATCAGCAGCTTGTCGGGATCGAACCACAGGCCTTGCTCCTGCGCATAATCGCCATCGGCGCGAAAGCCGTAGCGCGTGCCGGATTTCAGGCCGGACGCGAAAATCGAATGGACGCCGTCGCCCTGCGATTCAAGCTCGATGCGTTGCAGTTCCCGCGCGCCGTCGTTGTCGAAGATGGACACCCAGACGCGCCGGGCCGCATCCGACCAAACGGAAAAGCGAATGCCGTCCGCGCCTATGTTGGCGCCGAAGCGCGGCGCAGGACGGTTCAAATCCACTGATCGCATCAGGTTATGACGCTCGGCCCCTTGCGCCCCGTATGCGCGCGAATGCCGGCAATATCATCCGCAGCACCGAGCAGATCGGCAAGCGCTTCCTGCGTGTCGAGATCGTGGCGCGCCGGATCGGGCTCATAGCGCTCGACATAAAGCCGCAGCGTTGCCCCCGATGTGCCGGTTCCTGACAGGCGAATTACCGCGCGCGAGCCGCCTTCAAACAGGATGCGGATGCCCTGGTTCTTGCTGACCGAGCCGTCGACCGGATCGTGATAGGCAAAATCGTCGGCCTTCTCGATCTTCAGGCCGCGCACCGTCGTTCCGGGCAGGCTCGCCAGCTTGGCGCGCAGCTCATCCACCAGCGCGTTGGCCTTGTCGGACTCGACCTCTTCGTAATCGTGGCGCGAATAATAGTTCCGGCCATAGGTCGCCCAATGTTTTGTGGCGATCTCCTTGGCGCTCTCGCTACGCACCGCCAGAATGTTCAGCCACAGCAGGACCGCCCAAAGCCCGTCCTTTTCGCGGACGTGATCGGAGCCGGTGCCGGCACTTTCCTCGCCGCAGATCGTCGCCATGCCGGCATCGAGCAAATTGCCGAAGAACTTCCAGCCGGTCGGCGTCTCATACATGCCGACGCCGAGCTTTTCGGCGACGCGGTCGGCCGCACCGCTGGTCGGCATGGAACGCGCGATGCCTTTGAGGCCAGCCTTGTAGCCCGGCGTCAGATGCGCATTGGCCGCCAGCATGGCGAGCGAGTCCGACGGCGTGATGAAAATGCCCTTGCCGATGATCAGGTTGCGGTCGCCGTCGCCATCGGAGGCCGCGCCGAAATCGGGCGCTTCAGGCCCCATCATCTCGTCATAGAGATGCTTAGCGTGAACGAGATTGGGGTCCGGATGATGCCCGCCGAAATCCGGCAGCGGGTGATAGTTGCGCGCGGTGTGGTCGGGCGCGCCGAGGCGCTTTTCCAGTATTTCCTTGGCGTAGGGTCCGGTCACGGCATGCATGGCGTCGAAGCGCACGCGGAAGCCGGACTTGAACAGTCTGCGGATCGCATCGAAATCGAACAGGGTTTCCATCAGTTCGGCATAGTCGGCGACGGGATCGATGACCTCGACCGTCATGCCGGCCGCATCAGACTTGCCGATCGTGTCGATATCCACCTTGCCGATATCGGCGATCAGGAAGCGCGAGATCGTCTTCGACTTCTCAAAGATCGCGTCGGTGATCTTTTCCGGCGCCGGGCCGCCATTGCCGGTATTGTATTTGATGCCGAAATCTTCGTGCGGGCCGCCGGGATTGTGGCTGGCCGACAGGATCAAGCCACCGAACGCCTTGTATTTGCGAATGACGTGAGATGCCGCCGGCGTCGACAGGATGCCACCCTGCCCGACCATGACCTTGCCGAAGCCGTTGGCGGCAGCCATGGCGATCGCTGTCTGGATGACCTCGCGGTTGAAGTAGCGGCCGTCGCCGCCGATCACCAGCGTCTTGCCCTCAAAGCCTTCCAGCGAATCGAACACCGACTGGATGAAGTTCTCGGCATAGTGCGGCTGCTGGAACACCGGCACTTTCTTGCGCAGGCCGGAGGTTCCCGGCTTCTGGTCGGCGAATGGTTTTGTCGCGACAGTTGTCATGCGTCAGGCAGTCCTTTTGGAAGTCAAAGATCGATAGAGCTGAACGTATTTTTGCGCGCTTCGATCCCAGGAAACATCGGCTTTCATGCCCTGCCGCTGGATCGAGGACCAGAGCGCGGGCTCGGCATAGGTCGCCACCGCGCGGCGAATGGCATGGCGGAACGCATCGCCGCTTTCCGGCTCGAACAGGAAGCCTGTGGCCACGCCTGCCGAAAGTGCAGCCTCATTGGCGTCGACGATCGTGTCGGCAAGCCCGCCGGTGCGCGCAACGATCGGCACGCAGCCATAGCGCAGGCCGTAAAGCTGCGTCAGTCCGCATGGCTCGAAGCGCGACGGGATGAGGATTGCATCGCAGCCGCCCTGCATCAGATGCGACAGCCCTTCGTCATAGCCGACAACGACGCCGACCCGCCCGCGATGGCGCGCGGCACCGGCCAAAAGCGCGCCCTCGAGCCCCTGGTCACCCGAGCCGAGCACGGCAAGCCGCGCCCCGGAGGCGACAAGATCGTCCAGGCTCGACATCAGCACGTCCATGCCTTTTTGCCAGGTCAGCCGGCTGACCACGCAGAGGATCGGACTGTTGTCGTGATCGAGGTTGAAGCGTTCTTCCACGGCGCGCTTGTTGGCAGCGCGACCCTTCAGCGTTTTCGCGGTATAGGTCGCGGTAAGATGATGGTCCGTCGCCGGATTCCAGATGTCGGTGTCGATGCCGTTGACGATGCCGTGCAGGTCGCCGGCGCGCAGATTGATCAGCCCGTCCAGCCCCATGCCAAAGGCCGGAGAGCGGATTTCCTGGGCATAGGTCGGGCTGACCGTGGTGACGGCCCATGCCGCCTGAAGACCCGCCTTGAGGAAGCCGACGCCGCCATAATATTCGACGCCGTCGAGCGACATGGCGTTGGCCGGCAGACCAAGCTGCGGAAAGATCGACGCCGCAAAGCTGCCTTGAAAGGCGAGGTTGTGGACGGTGATAACCGAAGGCACGGCATTCGCCTTGCCATAGCGCATATAGGCCAGCGTCATCGCCGACTGCCAGTCATGGGCATGCACGATATCCGGCGCGTAGCCTGAAATCGCACCGGCGGCGATGTCGGCGCCGACCTGGCTGAGTGCCGCGAACCGCCGCCAGTTGTCCGGCCAGTCCGCGCCGGTCGCGTCGCCATAGGGGCCGCCGACACGGTCGAAGAGATGCGGCGCGTCCAGCACGAGCAGATCGAGCCCCAGAATAGTCGCGGCATGCACCGAAGCCTTGCCGCCATGCAGATCCGGATAGGCCAGCAGTGCCTTTTTCTTCTTGAAGGTGCCCATCACCGCCGGATAGCCGGGCACCAGCGTGCGCATGGCAACGCCCTGCTCGGCCAGCGCCAGCGGCAGTGCGCCCGTCACGTCGGCAAGCCCGCCGGTCTTGACCAGCGGAAAAATCTCCGGCGTGACGGAAAGCACCTGCATGCGAATACCCTAGGTTTCGAGCCTGTCGATCATGTCCTGCGTGATCAGGCAAATGCCTTTTTCCGACACTCTGAAACGTTTTGCGTCAAGCACCGGATCCTCGCCAACGACGAGCCCTTCGGGAATTTCCACACCGTGATCCAGCACGACCCGCTTCAGATGCGCATTTCTGCCAACCTTGCAGTCGGGCAGCATCACCACATCGTCTAGCGTGGAATAGGAACTGATCCGGGCGCCGGTAAAAATGAGGCTTCGGCGCAGCGTCGCCCCTGATACGATGCAATCGCCCGAGATCAGCGATGATATCGCCGAACCACGCCGGCCATCCTCGTCATGCACGAATTTTGCCGGTGGTTTCAACTCAGCGTAGGTCCAGATCGGCCAGTCGCGATCGTAGAGATCGAGTTCGGGCGTGATGTCGGTCAGGTCGATATTGGCTTCCCAATAGGCATCGATGGTTCCGACATCGCGCCAGTAGGCGCCCGTTTCGGCCGACGACCGGACGCAGGATTTGCCGAAGCGGTGCGCGACCGCCTTACCGTGCTGGACGATATAGGGAATGATGTCCTTGCCGAAGTCGCGGCTGGAATCTGGGTCGCTTGCATCGCGCCGCAGCTGATCCATCAGGAACTTCGTCTTGAAGACATAAATGCCCATGGAGGCGAGCGCGAAATCCGGCTTGTCGGGAATGCCAGGCGGGTCGGCCGGCTTTTCGATGAAGGAGATGATGTTGTCCTTCTCGTCGACATGCATGACGCCGAAGCCGACCGCCTCCATGCGCGGCACCTCGAGGCAGCCAATGGTCACGTCGGCCTTGGCGTCGACATGCTGGCGCAGCATCAGCTCGTAATCCATCTTGTAGATGTGGTCGCCGGCCAGGATGACCATATATTCCGGCCCGTAGGGCTCGATGATATCGATGTTCTGGTAGACCGCGTCGGCCGTCCCCTCATACCACTGGGTTTCCGAAACGCGCTGGCTGGCCGGCAGGATATCGAAGCTTTCGTTTCGCTCCGGCCGAAAGAAGTTCCAGCCGCGCTGCAGATGCCTAATCAGCGAATGCGCCTTGTATTGCGTGGCAACGCCGATGCGGCGGATGCCCGAATTCAGCGCATTGGAGAGCGCGAAATCTATGATGCGCGTCTTGCCGCCGAAATAGACCGCGGGCTTTGCCCTTCGGTCGGTCAGCTCTTTCAGCCGGCTGCCCCTGCCGCCGGCCAGCACATAGGCCATGGCATCGCGCGCCAGCGGTTGAGGTCTTTTCGTATCCATGGCAACCCTCCCAAGTCACTAGTCTAGAACAAGCTCAAGCATGACTGTCGCAAGCGGCGGCAGAAGCATCGTGGCGTGAACCACGCCGTCGTTGCTGGCAACGGCATCGACCATGCCGCCATTGCCCTTGCCCGAACCGCCATATTCAGATGCGTCGGTGTTCATCACCTCGCGCCACTTTCCAGCTGTCGGCAGCGGCACGCGGTAATCATCGCGCGCGACCGGCGTGAAATTGGTGATGACGGCGATCGGGGCGCCGCCGGGTGCGCTGCGCAGCCAGGCGAATACCGAATTGGCGCTGTCGTCTGCGATCAGCCAGGAAAAGCCTTCCGGCTCGCAGTCGCGCGCATGCAGTGCCGGCCGTGAACGATAGAGGTAATTGAGGTCGCGAATGAGCTGGCGCACGCGGCGATGCGGAAGATGGTCGAGCAGGTTCCAGTCGAGCTGGCGCTCCTCGCTCCACTCATCGCGCTGGGCGAATTCCTGCCCCATGAACAACAGCTTCTTGCCGGGATAGCCCCACATGAAGGCGTAGTAGGCGCGCAGGGTCGCGAATTTCTGCCAGTCGTCGCCAGCCATCTTGGTCAGCAGCGTGCCCTTGCCGTGCACGACTTCGTCATGCGACAGCGGCAGCACGAAATTCTCGCTGAAGGCATAGACCAGCCCGAAGGTGATCTCGCCGTGGTGGTGCTTACGGTGGACCGGCTCCTTGGAAAGATACTCCAGCGTATCGTTCATGAAGCCCATGTTCCATTTGAAGCCGAAGCCAAGCCCGCCTTCATGCACCGGCTGCGAAACCTTCGGCCAGGAGGTCGATTCCTCGGCAATGGTAATGACGCCGGGATGCGTTCCATAGACCGCGATGTTCATTTTCTGAAGGAAGCTGACGGCCTCCAGATTCTCGCGCCCGCCACGCTCGTTGGGTATCCACTCGCCAGCCTTGCGCGAATAGTCGAGGTAGAGCATCGAAGCGACTGCATCGACGCGCAGCCCGTCGAGATGGTATTTTTCGGCCCAGAACAGCGCGTTGTTGACCAGGTAGGAAACGACCTCGCGGCGGCCGAAATTATAGATCGCCGTGTTCCAGTCCGGGTGAAAGCCCTTGCGCGGATCGGCGTGCTCGTAGAGCGCCGTGCCATCGAAATGCGCCAGCCCATGCGCGTCGACCGGAAAATGCGCCGGCACCCAGTCGAGGATGACGCCAACGCCGGCACGATGCGCGCCATCGACAAAGCGGGCAAAGCCTTCGGGATCGCCGAAGCGCGCCGTCGGCGCGTAGAGCCCGGTCGTCTGGTATCCCCATGACGGATCGTAGGGATGCTCGGTGATCGGCATGAATTCGATATGGGTAAAGCCGGTGTCGACGACATAGGGGATCAGGCGGTCGGCAAGCTCGTCCCAAGACAGGAACGTGCCGTCATCACGGCGCTGCCACGAGCCGGCATGCACCTCGTAGATCGAGATCGGCTCGCGGCGCGGATCGACATTGCGCCAGTGCTTCCTGTGCGCCTCGTCGCCCCATTCATGGGCAAGCGGCGCGGCGGTAACGGAGGCTGTCGCCGGGCGCAGTTCCGAGCGGAAGGCGAAGGGATCCGCCTTCAGGGGCAGGTTTTCGCCCTTCGGGCCGATGATCTCGAATTTGTAGGAACGCCCGGCCTCGATATCGGGAATGAAAATCTCCCAGATGCCGATGTCCTGACGCAGCCGCATGGCGTGGCGGCGGCCGTCCCATTCGTTGAAATCGCCGACAACCGAGACGCGCCTGGCGTTCGGCGCCCAGACGGCGAAATGCACGCCCGACGCCCCTTCGTGCCACAGAAGATGCGCGCCGAGCTTGTCGAAGAGCCTGAGATGCGAGCCCTCGGCGATGAAATAATCGTCCATCGGCCCCAGCACCGGACCGAATGTGTAGGGATCGGTCAGCCACCACTCGCCGCCGGCATTGCGGGCGCGGTATTTCAGCGGCTGGCGCTTGCGGATGGAGAGCTTGCCTTCGAAGAAGCCGCCATCGTGCCGGCGGGTCAGTTCGCCGACCTCCTTGCCGGCCAGCGTGAAGGCGGTGACGAATTCGGCATGGGGCACGAAGCAGCGGGCGGCAAAACCCTTTTCCGCTTCCTGTATGCCGAGAACGGCGAAGGGATTTCCATGAGTGCCGGCCACGATCGCCGCGACATCGCTGTCCGAGGCAGTACCGGGCAGCTTATTCGTCGCGGCTTTGGCGCGCGGCTTGTTCATGTTCTCAGGTTCCCTCCCACTGCTCTTCCGGCAGCTTCATGCAATCACATCATGCAGGCACGTTCCAGATTTCATTGGCGTATTGGCGAATGGTGCGGTCGGACGAGAACCAGCCCATCCGCGCGACATTGTGGATTGCCTTGGCGTGCCATTCCGGGCTGTTGCGCCAGACGGCATCGACCTGCCGCTGCGCTGCCGCATAGGCGTCGAAATCGGCGGCGACCATGAACCAGTCGTGATCGTAAAGGCCGGACATCAGCTCGCGGTAACGGTTCGGATCGTCGGGCGAAAACACGCCAGACGAGATCGCGGCCAGCGCCTGCGACAGTTCCGGCGAGGATTCGATCACGGCGCGCGGGTTGTAGCCTTCGGCGCGGCGCTCGGCGACCTCTTCGGTCGTCAGGCCGAAGATGAAGATGTTGTCGTCGCCGACCTGTTCCTTGATCTCGACATTGGCGCCGTCGAGCGTACCGATGGTCAGCGCGCCATTCAGCGCGAACTTCATATTGCCGGTGCCCGACGCTTCCATGCCGGCAGTGGAAATCTGCTCGGAAAGGTCGGCTGCCGGCATCATGATCTCGGCCGTGCTGACATTGTAGTTCGGCACGAACACGATCTTCAGCAGCCCGCCCACCGCCGGATCGCGGTTTATGACCTTGGCGACGTCATTGGCCAGTTTGATGATCAGCTTGGCGTTGTGATAGCTGGGCGCAGCCTTGCCACCGAAGAATTTTACGCGCGGCATCCAGTCCCGTTCAGGATGCGAACGGATCTGATCGTAGAGCGCGACCGCCTCGATGATATTCAGGAGCTGGCGCTTGTATTCATGGATGCGCTTGATCTGGATATCGAACATGGCCGAGGGATCGACCTTTATCCCCTGCCGCTCCAGGACCAGAGAAGCGAGGCGCTCCTTGTTGGCGCGCTTCACGCCGGCGAATTTTTCGCGGAACGATGCATCATCGGCCAGCGTATCGAGGTCCTTCAGCGCGTTGATATCGTCGAGGAACCTGTCGCCGATCGCCTCGCGTATCAGCCCCGTCAGCCCCGGATTGCACTGGATGAGCCAGCGGCGCGGCGTGATGCCGTTGGTCTTGTTGTTGATGCGGTCCGGGTAAAGCTGGTGAAGGTCGGCAAACACCGTTTCCTTCATCAGTTCGGTATGCAGCGCCGATACGCCGTTGATCGAATGCGAACCGGCGAAAGCCAGATTGCCCATGCGCACGCGGCGCTCGCCATTCTCCTCGATCAGCGAGATGCGGCTGATCTGCTCGCCGTCGAAATCCGCTTTCGCCCGCGCTTCCAGCAGGATCTGTGCGTTGATGGCGTAGACGATCTGCATGTGGCGCGGCAGCAGGCGCTCGAACAGCGGCACCGGCCAGCTTTCCAGTGCCTCGGGCAGCAGTGTGTGGTTGGTGTAGGCGAAAGTGCGCTTGGTGATGTCCCAAGCCGCGTCGAAATCGATGCCGTGAACGTCCATCAGAAGCCGCAGCAGTTCGGCAACGGCGACCGCCGGGTGCGTGTCGTTCAGATGGATCGCCGCCTTATCGGGCAGAGAATGCAATTCGCCATACTGGCTGAGATGGCGCTGGATGATGTCCTGCAGCGAGGCGGTCGAGAAGAAATACTCCTGCCGCAGCCGCAATTCCTGACCGGCCGGGCTGGAGTCTGCGGGATAGAGCACGCGCGACAGCGCATCCGCCTTGTTGCTCTCGCGCAGTGCGCCGATATGGTCGCCGGCGTTGAACGTGTCGAGCAGGATCGGATCGACCGGCATGCCCGACCAGAGCCTCAGCGTATTGACGCGATTTCCGCGCCAGCCAACCACGGGCGTGTCGTAGGCGACAGCCAGAATACGTTCCTGCGGGCGCCAGACGTGGCGCTCCAACCGGCCATCCTTGGTGGTGATGGATTCGACTGTGCCGCCGAAACCGACCTCGAAGGAGCGTTCGCGGCGCTCGAATTCCCAGGGATTGCCGTGGTCGAGCCAGGTTTCGGGCAACTCGACCTGCCAGCCGTCGTGGATTTCCTGACGGAACATGCCGTTGACATAGCGGATGCCATAGCCGTGCGCCGGAACGTCCACCGTCGCCATGCTTTCCATGAAGCAGGCGGCAAGCCGGCCAAGACCGCCATTGCCGAGTGCCGCGTCAGGCTCCAGCGCCGAGATGACATCGAGTTCGACACCCAGCGAGCCAAGCGCATCGCGCATGCTCTCCATCATGCCGAGATTGGTGAAGGCATCACGCATGAGCCTGCCGATCAGGAACTCGAGCGACAGGTAATAGACGCGCTTGGCGCCCTCGTCATAGGCTTCCTTGGTCGCCTTGACCCAATGATCGATGATGCGATCGCGCACGACCAGAATGGAAGCGGTGAGCCAGTCGAATTGCGTCGCAACCGACCCGTCCTTGCCGACCCTGTATCGCAGGGCTTTGACTATCTCTGCGGCAAGAGCCTTGGGGTCCGGATTTTCCAAAATTGGCCGTGGAAGCTCGGATGTGGATGCAAGCGTCATATCGCCTCTAGAGCGTTATCGGTAGCCCGTCTTTACGGCAGGGTCCCAGCATCCTCCCGCAATCAATCTAGTCGATCCGTCAGGATTTTCAATCGATTCAAAGCCCCGCGCGGATTTTACGCAGCCAGCGCTTCTTCCGGCGGTGCTTTTGCCCCGGTCATGAAGGCCACCGCGTCCGACATCGTATAATCCTTGGGATTTATGACGCAGAGACGACGGCCGAGCCGGTGAATGTGGATGCGATCTGCCACCTCGAACACATGCGGCATGTTGTGCGAGATGAGCACGATCGGGATGCCGCGCCGCTTCACGTCGAGGATAAGTTCCAGCACGCGCCGCGATTCCTTGACGCCAAGTGCGGCCGTCGGCTCATCCAGGATGATGACCTTGGAGCCGAATGCGGCCGCCCGCGCCACGGCAACGCCCTGACGCTGGCCGCCGGAGAGCGTTTCCACCGCCTGGCCGATGTTCTGGATCGTCATCAAGCCGAGTTCCGTCAGCTTGTCGCGGGCGCGCTTTTCCATCGCCGGCCGGTCGAGCATGCGCAGCCACTGGCCCATGAAACCCTGCTTGCGGATCTCTCGGCCCAGAAACATGTTGTCGGCGATCGACAGCGCCGGCGAAAGCGCAAGGTTCTGGTAGACGGTCTCGATGCCGGCATCGCGCGCCTCCATCGGCGACTTGAAGGCGATTTGCTTGCCTTCGAGCCGTATCTCGCCTTCGTCCGGGTTCACGGCACCGGATATCGCCTTGATCAGCGAGGACTTGCCGGCACCGTTGTCGCCGATCACGGCAAGAATCTCGCCGGGATAGAGGTCGAAATCGGCCTGGTTGAGCGCGGTCACGCGGCCATAGCGCTTGACCAGTCCGCGGGCGGTGAGAAGCGGTTGAGTGGCCATGTTAACCCGATACCTTCCTGATCCATTGATCGATGCCGACAGCGCCGATAATCAGCATGCCGGTCAGCAGGACTTTCCATTGCGGGTCCGCGCCGAGCATGTTGAGGCCCATGGACACAACGCCGACGATCATCGCGCCGAACAACGTGCCGAGAATGGAGCCGCGCCCGCCGAACAGGGAGATGCCGCCGATCACCGTCGCGGTGATCGCCTGCAGATTGTAGTCGGTCACGGCGGCCGAGGGCGATATGGAGCCGTTGCGGCCGATGGAGACCCAGGCGGCAAACGCTGCGATCAAGCCTGCCAGCGCATAGACCGCCATGAGAACCTTCTTGGTCTGGATGCCCGAAAGCTTCGCTGCCTCCGGATCATCGCCGACCGCATAGACATGCCGTCCCCACGCCGTGTGGTTCAGCACGTACCAGAGCACCAGAACCAGAACCACCATCGCGATCACGCCAAGCGTCAGAACCGCCGTCCCGACTTTGAAGTTCACGCCAAAAAGGTGAAGCAGCGGAGCCTGCGCGGCCACATCCGCGTCGCGGATCGTCTGATTGGCCGAATAGATGAAATTCGTGGCCATCACGATATTCCAGGTGCCGAGCGTGACGATGAATGGCGGCAGTTTCATATAGGCGACGAGCGCGCCGTTCAGCAGGCCGCAGAGCGTCCCTACGCCGAGGCCGATCGCCACTGCGATCGGTGTCGGAAGCCCGTAGGTCACCGCGCAATTGCCCATGACCACGGCGGAGAAAACCATGATGACACCGATCGACAGGTCGATGCCGGCAGTCAGGATCACCAGCGTCTGCGCCGCACCCAATATGCCGACGATCGCGATCTGCTGGAGGATGAGCGTGAGCGTGTAGGACGAAAAGAAGCGTCCGCCTATCGCGATGCCGAAAATGGCGATGGACAGGATGAGAACGATCAGCGGCACTGCCGCCGGCGTCGAATGCAGAAAATGCTGGATGCGCTTCAGCACCGAAACGCCATGGTCCTCGAACGCGGCGACATTGGTGTCGCTGTCCGAGAGAACCTTCTCGAATTCCTGGGCTTGAGCCATTTTTCCTCCCACCTGCGTCATGACGTGCTGCGCAGGAGTTGTCGCTAGGCGCGCGCGTCGGTCTACGCCGCATTCGGAAGCGCGAGAAGCGCAGCCATCGTCCGCCGAAACCGACCGGGGATCAAGTCCCGGCCGGCGGCGCGAAAGTTATCAGACGGAGATCAGCCCCAGCACTTCGCAGTGCCTTCCTTGGTGTCGATCGACTTGACACCCTCGGCCGGCTTGTCGGTCACCAGATTGACGCCTGTGTCGAAGAACTCCTTGCCCTCTGTGGGCTTGGGCTTGGTGCCATCCTTGGCGAAGTTGGCGATCGCCTCGATGCCGAGTGCGGCCATCTGCAGGGGATATTGCTGCGATGTGGCGCCGATCACGCCTTCGGCCACGGATTTCACGCCGGGGCAGCCGCCATCGACCGAGACGATCAGGACATTGCCTTCCATGCCGACAGCCTTGAGCGCCTGATACGCACCAACGGCGGCAGGCTCGTTGATCGTGTGGATCACGTTGATCGACGGATCCTTCTGGAGAAGGTTTTCCATCGCCTTGCGGCCCCCCTCTTCATTGCCGTTCGTCACGTCGTGGCCGACTATGCGCGGATCGTCTTCATCGCCGATCTTGGCCGGATCCTTCGGGTCGATGCCGAAGCCGATCATGAAACCCTGGTCGCGAAGCACATCGACGGAGGGCTGTGAAGGCGTCAGGTCGAGGAAGCCGATCTTGGCGTCCTTGGCCTTGTCGCCAAGCGATGCTGCTGCCCATGCGCCGATCAGTTTTCCGGCCTCGAGATTGTCCGTGGCGAATGTGGCGTCGGCGGCATCGAGCGGGTCCAGCGGCGTATCGAGCGCAATCACCAGCAGTCCGGCGTCACGCGCCTTCTTGACCGACGGAACGATGCCTGCGGTATCGGACGCTGCGATCAGGATGCCCTTGGCGCCGTCGGCGATGCAGCTTTCAATCGCCGCAACCTGGCTTTCGGAGTCGCCGTCGATCTTGCCGGCGTAGCTTTTCAGATTGACGCCCAGTTCCTTGGCCTTGGCCGTGGCGCCTTCCTTCATCTTGACGAAGAATGGGTTGGTGTCGGTCTTGGTGATCAGGCAGGCACTTACATCGGCGGCCGACGCGGGTGCTGCGAAAGTCATGAGCGCTGCAGCGGCAGCGCCAAAAACGGTCGACTTCAAGAATGCGATCTTGGTCACGGTATTCCTCCCAGTAAGAACAAACCAATGCCGTTTGGACATCGTCACACAGACGCCGAGGCACCATGTCCCGCCTCGATCATCTGCCGCTAGAAAACATCAGCCAAACCGATCTGTCAATAATTAAATCACTCTTATTTATTATTGACAAAAGGTGTTTGCCTTGCGCATTGTTTCTGCAAAAAGACATCAGGAATGACGGGAGGAAGATGGGTGGAGACTGGCGACCCCGGGCGCAATTCGCCCCCTTTGGCCGAGAGCCATTTTCATCGCGGCACGAACCAAAGCGGCATGCGCGATCACAACGAGCGGCTGGTGCTTTCGCTCGTGCGCCAGCATGGCAGCCTCGCCAAGACCGACATCGCCCGCATGACGCGCCTGTCCGCGCAGACCGTGTCGGTGATCATGCGCGAACTGGAAGAAGACGGCCTGCTGCTGCGGCAGGAACCCATCCGCGGCAAGATCGGACAGCCCTCGATTCCAATGGCGCTCAACCCGGAGGGTGCATATTTTCTCGGCTTGAAAATCGGGCGGCGCAGCGCCGAGCTGGTGCTGATCGACTTCCTCGGCAACATCCGGCAAATGCGCCAGAACTCCTATCGCTACCCTGCGCCGCAGGAGACCGTGCAGTTCGCGATGTCGGGCATAGCCGAGATGCGTGCAAGCCTGGACCCCAGACAGGACCGGCGTGTTGCCGGCCTCGGCATCGCCATGCCTTTCGAATTGTGGAACTGGGCCGACACCGCCGGCGCGCCGCGCGAGATCATGGACGAGTGGCGGCGCTGCGACATCCGCTCTGAAATCCAGGCGCAATGCGGCTTTCCCGTCTATCTGCAAAACGATGCAACGTCGGCCTGCGGTGCGGAACTGGTGTTCGGGCACACCGGCGGCCTTCGCGACTTCATTTATTTCTATATCGGAGCCTTTGCCGGGGGGGGCATCGTCCTCAATGGCGCGCTCTATGGCGGGCGCACGGGCAATGCGGGCGCGCTGGGCTCGATGCCCATTCCCAACCCCGGCGGCCGTGCCACCCAGCTCATCAATGTCGCATCCATCGCCATTCTGGAGAAGGCGCTGATCGCGCGCGATGTCGATGCTTCCTTCCTGTGGACCTCGCCCAATGACTGGGGCGACATCGGGGCCGAGCTCGATCAATGGATCGCCAGTGCCGCCGACGCATTGGCCTATACGATCGTCTCGTCTTCCGCCGTCATCGATTTCGAGGCCGCGGTGATCGACGGCTGGATGCCAACCGAGGTCAGGAAACGTCTGGTCGATGCGGTGAAGCAGGCGCTTTCCGGCATCAATGTCGAGGGCTTGCAGGTTCCCGATATTCGCGAGGGAACGGTCGGCATCAACGCCCGCGCGCTGGGCGGCGCCAGCCTGCCGCTTTCCGAGCGGTTTCTCGTCGGTGCAGCCACCACTCCATCGAAGGGCGCTTGACGAGATGCCCCCCCGCCTGCCCTGCCTTGCATTCGATGTCTGCCCGTGTTCCGGCTTTTTCAGCCATAATCCTTTCTTTCACCGACAAGCGAGTAAACGAGCATGATCCTGTGTTGCGGCGAAGCCCTGATCGACATGCTGCCGCGCGAAAGCACGGCCGGCGAGCCGTCCTTCGCACCCTATGCCGGCGGCGCAGTCTTCAACTCGGCAATTGCGCTGGGGCGGCTGGGCGTGCCGGTTGAATTCTTCTCGGGCCTGTCGTCGGACCTTTTCGGCCAGCAGATCCGCGAAGTGCTGGCATCGAGCAATGTCGGCTCGCGCTACGCCGACGTCTCTTCGCGTCCGACCACACTTGCCTTCGTGCGTCTGGCCGACGGCCACGCGACCTACACTTTCTACGATGAAAACACCGCCGGCCGGATGCTGACGGAAGCCGATCTTCCGGTGTTCGAAGACGATATCGAAGCCATGCTGTTCGGCGCGATCAGTCTGATACCGGAACCGTCGGGCTCGGCCTATGAGGCGCTGATGCGCCGCGAGCACGATCGCCGCGTCACCATGCTCGACCCCAACATCCGCCCCGGCTTCATTCCCGACAAGGAAAAGCATCTCGACCGCATCCGCCGGATGATGGCGATGGCCGACATTGTGAAGCTGTCGGATGAGGATCTTTCCTGGTTCGGCCATGAAGGCCCGCAGGAAGACCTTATCCACGACTGGCTGCAAAGCGGACCGAAGCTCATCGTGGTGACGCGCGGGGCCGAAGGCGCGACCGGCTACACCAAGCGCCACACGGTTTCCGTGAAGCCGAACCGCGTCGCTGTGGTCGATACGGTCGGTGCCGGCGACACTTTCAATGCCGGCGTTCTGGCTTCCCTGCATGAGCAGGGCGTCTTGACCAAGGATGGGCTGGAAGAGCTTTCCGACACGGCAATCCACGACGCCTTGACGCTCGGCTCCAAGGCTGCGGCGATCACCGTTTCCCGCGCCGGAGCAAACCCGCCCTGGCGGCACGAGATCGAATAGGCCTGCAGGTCCGATCACATTATATTTCGCCGCTGCGTAAAAGAGCCCGGCCCACGCCTGCCGAACGGCAATTGCTGCCTCATTTCCGGGCGCTTTGTCGGCAAAGTTCGTTCCCGCTGGTAACGAGCTTGCACCGTCCGCCGGGCAGCCATGCGCGAGCCAATCTTTCTCGCCCGGTTCAACTCTGCTATCAGCCGCCCTATACCCCGAAAAACAGGACTTCGGAACCACTATGCAATTCATCGATCTCGGCGCGCAGCGCGATAGAATCCGTGACCGGCTGGATGCCGCCATCCACCGCGTCGTCGATGAGGGCAAATACATCCTCGGGCCGCAGGTCACCGAATTCGAACAGAAGCTTGCGGCCTATGTCGGCGTGAAGAATGTCGTTGCCTGCGCCAATGGCACCGACGCACTGCTGCTGCCGCTGCTCGCTTCCGGCATCGGTCCTGGCGACGCGGTGTTCGTGCCGAGCTTCACCTTCGCCGCGACGGCGGAAGTCGTGGCGCTCGCCAAGGCCGAGCCGGTATTCATCGACGTCGACGCCGAGACCTACAATATCGACATTGCAAGCCTTGAAGCTGCAATCGCCATGATCAAGGCCGAAGGCCGCCTCAAGCCGCGCGCCATCATCCCGGTTGACCTGTTCGGCCTCGGTGCGAACTATGCCGCAATCGCCGAGATCGCCGAGCGCGAAGACCTGCTGGTGATCGAGGACGCTGCCCAGGCTATCGGCGGTTCGATCGACGGCAAGATGTGCGGCGGGTTCGGCAAGGTCGCCTCGACCAGCTTCTATCCGGCCAAGCCGCTCGGCTGCTATGGCGACGGCGGCGCGATGTTCACCAATGACGACGAGTTCGCCGCGCGCCTGCGCTCCTTCGCCTTCCACGGCAAGGGCGAGACCCAGTATGACAACGTCCATGTCGGCCTGAATTCACGCCTCGACACGCTGCAGGCGGCGATTCTGATCGAGAAGCTGGCGATCCTCGAAGACGAGATGGTGGCGCGCCAGAAGGTTGCGCAACGCTATCGCGACGGCCTCCACAATGTCGTGAAGGTCGCCCACGTCCCGCAGGGCCACCGCTCTGCCTGGGCGCAATACGCCATCGAGACGCCGCACCGCGACGCGCTGAAGGCGCATCTGCAGGAAAAGGGCATTCCGTCGGTGATCTATTATGTGAAGCCGCTGCACCAGCAGGTGGCCTACAAGGATTATCCACAAGCTCCCAGTGGCCTGCCGGTGTCGGAAGCTCTGCCCACGCGCATCCTGTGCCTGCCGATGCACGCTTATCTGTCAGCTGAGGACCAGGACCGCATCATCAGCACGATCAGCGATTTCATCGCCTCGAAATCGGCCCAGCACGCCGCGGAGTAATCCGCGGCCACGCAATCAAAACCACGGCGCGCCGGAAACCCGGCCCGTCGCGATGAAGGACGGGTTGGCGAAATCCGCATCATGCGTCTGGTTGCGCTTGCCATAGACCAGCGGCTTGCCGTCGGTGGTCTTGGTGGTGCCGCCAGCGGCGCGCAGGATCGCGTCGCCAGCCGCCGTATCCCACTCCATGGTGCGGCTGAAGCGCGGATAGACATCGGCCTCGCCGGCGGCCAACAGACAAAACTTCAGCGACGAGCCGACCGAGACGATCTCCGCCGCCTCGATTTTTCTGATGAAAGCGTCCGTCTCCGGCGTCCGGTGCGACCGGCTGGCGACGATCGTCAGCGGCGTGCGCCCATCCCGGACGGAAATCTTGCGGCGGCCGGCGATCGTCAAATCCTCGCCAATGGTTATCGTCTCCGCCCGGCCCGGCCGGCCCGAAAAGAACCGCCCGCTGCAAGGCGCATAGACCACCCCGATCTCCGGCACGTCACCGCGGATCAGGGCTATGTTGACGGTGAAATCCGCATTGCCCTTGACGAATTCCTTCGTTCCGTCGAGCGGGTCGATCAGGAAGAAGGCGCGGCCCAGAGCAGGCGCCTTGATGCCCTCGGAGGCCTCTTCCTCGGCAACGCAGGGAATATCGGGAAATTCGGCGCGCAAGCCTTCGAGGATCAGCTTTTCGGCAGCGCGGTCAGCCTCGGTGACCGGAGAGCAGTCCGCCTTCTCTTCCACGGTCATCTTCGAATGGAAGACTTCCATGATGACCCGGCCGGCATCCAGCGCCAGCCGCTCGAAGACGGCTAGCATTGCTTCGTCGTCAGATACCGCCGCCGTCGTCGTATTGTTGATCTGCAATGTCGCGCTCACTCAGCCAGCCTTCGAGTACATCTACCATCTCTTCAGGTGTTCTGCCGAGCGTTTGCAAGTGGATTTCCGGCTTTTCCGGTGCTTCGTATGGCGAATCGACACCGGTGAAGTTCTTGATCTCGCCATTCAGCGCGCGCGCATAAAGCCCCTTCGGGTCGCGGCTGGCGCATTCCTCGAAAGGCGTGTCGACGAACACCTCGACGAATTCGCCCTCCTCCAGCAGTTCGCGTGCCAACTGGCGCTCGGCGCGGAAGGGCGAAATGAAGGAGACCAGCACGACAAGACCGGCATCGGCCATGAGCTTGGCCACCTCCGCCACGCGGCGGATGTTTTCCACGCGGTCTGCCTCCGTGAAGCCGAGATCGCGGTTGAGACCGTGACGGACATTGTCGCCATCGAGGATGTAGGTGTGGCGGCCGGTGGCGTGCAGTTTCTTCTCAAGCAGGTTGGCGATGGTCGACTTGCCCGAACCGGACAGGCCGGTGAACCACAGCACGGTCGGCTTCTGATGCTTGGCGGCGGCGCGCGAATGCTTCGTCACATCGAGCGACTGCCAATGGATGTTATCGGCGCGGCGCAGCGTGTGAAGGATCATGCCGGCGCCAACGGTCGCATTGGTCAGCCGGTCGATCAGGATGAACGCACCGGTCGTGCGGTTCTCCGCAAACGTGTCGAAAGCCAGCGGCGACTGGGCCGAAATGTTGCAGACGCCGACCTCGTTCATTTCGAGCGACTTCGCCGCCTCATGCGCGAAGTCATTGACGTTCAAGCGGTATTTCAGGTCGGTGACGGTGGCGTTGGCCTGGTCCGTCTCGGTGCGCAGAATGTAGGAACGCCCCGGCAGCAGTGCCTGTTCATCGAACCAGACGATGTTTGCCGTGAACTGGTCGGCCACCTGCGGACGGGCGCCTGGCGCGACCAGAAGATTGCCGCGCGAGACCTCGACCTCGTCCTCCAGAACGATGGTGACCGCCTGGCCCTCGACCGCCTGCTTCAGGTCGCCACCGCTTGCGACGATGCGCTTGATCTTGGAGAACTTGCCGGACTTCGCCACGACGATCTCGTCGCCCTGCGCGATCGAACCGGAGGCAACCGTACCGGCAAAGCCACGGAAATCCAGGTTCGGGCGGTTCACATACTGCACCGGAAAGCGGAACGGCTTCTCGATCGCAGCGCGGTCGACTTCCACAGTCTCCAGATGCTCGACCAGCGTCGGCCCGGCATACCAGCCCAGTTTCTCGGAGCGCCGCGTGACGTTGTCGCCGTAGCGCGCCGACATCGGTATCGGCGCGATGCTCTCGAAGCCGAGATCCTTGGCGAACTCTGAGTATTCCGCGACGATCCGCTCGAATACCTGACGGTCGAAGCCGACCAGATCGATCTTGTTGACCGCCAGCACGATGTGGCGAATGCCGAGCAGCGAGGCGATGATGGAATGCCGCCGCGTCTGGCGCAGAACGCCCTGACGCGCGTCGATCAGCACGATGGCGAGATCGGCGGTGGAGGCACCGGTCGCCATGTTGCGGGTGTATTGCTCGTGGCCCGGCGTGTCGGCGACGATGAATTTGCGCTTCGGCGTGGCGAAGAAGCGGTAGGCAACATCGATGGTGATGCCCTGCTCGCGTTCAGCCTCCAGCCCGTCGACCAGCAGCGCGAAATCGATGTCGTCACCGGTCGTACCGTGCTTGCGCGAATCGCGCTCCAGCGTCGCGAGCTGGTCCTCGAAAATCTGCTTGGTGTCCGAAAGCAGGCGGCCGATCAGCGTCGACTTGCCGTCATCGACCGATCCGCAGGTGAGGAAGCGCAGCAGCGACTTTTGCTCCTGGCTCGCCAGGTATTCGCGCACCGTGTCTGTCGCGACGAGATTTTCGGCCATGATGTGGCGCATACTCAAAAGTACCCTTCGCGCTTCTTCTTTTCCATCGAGCCGGCCTCGTCGCGGTCGATCAGGCGGCCCTGCCGTTCGGAGGTACGGGCGATCAGCATTTCGCTGACGATGCCATCGAGATCGTCGGCGTCGGATTCGATCGCGCCGGTCAGCGGGTAGCAGCCAAGCGTGCGGAAGCGCACGAGACGGTTCTCGACCTTCTCGCCGGGCCGCAGTTTCATGCGCTCGTCATCACGCAGGATGAGCATGCCGTCGCGCTCGACGACCGGGCGCTCCTTGGCGAAATACAGCGGCACGATCGGGATATCTTCCTGCAAAATATATTGCCAGATATCGAGTTCGGTCCAGTTCGACAGTGGGAAGACGCGGATCGATTCGCCCGGTGCGACGCGTGTGTTGAAAATCTTCCACATCTCCGGGCGCTGGTTCTTCGGGTCCCAGGCATGGCTTGCATTGCGGAAGGAAAAAATGCGCTCCTTGGCACGCGACTTTTCCTCGTCGCGGCGCGCACCGCCGAATGCCGCGTCGAAGCCGTATTTGTCGAGCGCCTGGCGCAGGCCCACCGTCTTCATGACATGGGTATGCGTGTTCGAGCCGTGGTCGAACGGGTTGATGCCATCGCGGACACCGTCTTCGTTGATATGGACGAGCAGGTCGAAGCCCAGCTTCTCGGCCATGGAATCGCGAAACTCGATCATCTCGCGGAACTTCCAGGTGGTGTCGACATGCAGGAAGGGGAACGGGGGCTTGGCCGGATAGAAGGCCTTCATCGCCAGATGCAGCAGCACCGACGAATCCTTGCCCACCGAATAAAGCATGACCGGCTTGGTGAAGGTCGCCGCCACCTCACGGAATATATGGATCGCTTCGGCTTCGAGCCGATCGAGGTGGGATAGCTTGGCAAGCATCGGAGGCCTTTGAAATTTGTCCGCTCGCGAAGCCTGCGACGGCAATATTCTGTATTTGGTGGAATTTTCTCACAAAACGCCTTGCGCTCAAGGAGAACGCTACCAAATTTGCCGCCATGCCCGATTGGAACGTGCGCATTCGGGCCGCCTGTTGGAATCCTGTTCTCTTGCCGCAAAACGACCTGCCGCAGGCATGGATACGCAAATAGGCCGCAGGCGAAGACTGGGAATTGCATTGCACCGCTGCTGGCCGCATGGCAGGTGATGTGCAAGACGGCAGATGTGAGTACAATTGCCACGAAACTCTTGGGCCGCAGCTCAATTCTCGATACCGGAACAGCTTCGTGTTTTCGAAAGATCTCCTGAACTACCGATCCGTCAACAAGCTCTTCACGTTCCTTTGCTTTGTCACACCTCCGGCTGCCGGCTCGGCGGTCAGCTTCATCTGGCACGGCGGTGCATTGTGGTGCCTGTTCGAGATCGTGACGGGCAGGCGCAAGTTCAGCCGCGACAGGGCAATGTGGGTGATGACGATCGTGCTCATCACCTATTGTCTGGTCATTGCCGTTTCTACGATCTGGAACAGCCAGACATTCGGCGACATGCGGCACCTGCTGCGCCTTGCGACGCTTCTTCTCTTTCCGTTTTCCTATTCCCTCTGGAGCATTTCGAACAAAGCCGATGTCGCCCGCACCTCCGTGCTGGCCAGCATGATCGCATGTTATGCGGGGCTCGCGGTCGCCGCGTTTCAGTATTACTACCTGGGTGAGCGGGCCTGGGGCGGAGCAGGAAACCCGATCGTTTTCGCCACGGTGATCGGCCTCACCGGCGCGGTCTCGCTTGCCGGCATATTTTTCCTTCAGGAAAAGAAACTTACGCTTCCATTGGCCGGCGCATTTGCAGCTTCATGGATCGGCCTGATTTTTTCCGGAAGCCGTGCCCTGTGGATCAGCAGTTTCGTGGCAACGGCTGCCATCCTCTGGATCTATCGGCGGACCCTTTCCCGATACATCTCGCCAAGAAACGCCGTGATCATCGCCGCGATTTTCGTGGCGATCGCGGCTGCTGGCGCCCCGACTGTCGCGGATCGGATGGGCAAGGTTGCCGCCGACTGGGACAAGCTGGCCGTGAACGACCAGCAGGAAACGTCGCTCGGCGTGCGGCTTTCACTTTGGGAAATGGCGCTTGATCTGGTCCAGCAACGCCCGTTCATCGGTTACGGGATGGGATCGACGCGCCAGTTGATAACCACCGGCCTGCGGGACCAGTACGGTCTCGACTTCACCTTCACACATTTTCACAACGGCTTCGCAACCATCACCGTAGAGGCCGGACTGATCGGCTTGCTGGCGCTGCTGGCAATATTCGCAGCAGCGAGTGCCACCGCGTTCAGATGTTTCCGGGATAGTCACGACGAGGTCGAGAGATTTGGCGCGACCCTGCTCGTCATACTGGTCGTCACCTACATGATCTCAGGCTTGACCAGCATCATTCTGGGTCACGATATTCTGGATACGATGATGGTGATATTCCTGATTACCGGAACATATCTCGCTGCCGGGACATCGATGATGCTGGTCTCTGACCCGAGCGCCGCCGAGAAGCCAGCCTGACGGCGGTCGCAAACGCCGATCGAAAGCAGTCGGGTTTGCGTATATTGCCTGCCGTGCTAAGCGGCAACCAGTTTTGAGGGTTTCACACCGCCGCCTGGAAAAAGCAGAACAATGGCCATGCATTTCGATACCAAGTTCGAGCCTCACTACGGACAGCCCGTGGAGATCGCTCCGGGAGTATCCCGGCTGACTGTCAACAATCCGAGCGCCTTCACTTTTTACGGCACGAACAGCTACATCGTCGGACGCGATACGCTGGCCGTCATCGATCCCGGTCCCGAGGATGACGCCCATTACGACGCTCTGATCAGCGCGATTTCCGGGCGTCCCGTCAGCCACATCTTCGTCAGCCATACCCATAGAGACCATTCTCCGCTCGCGGCGCGGCTTGCGCGCCAAACCGGTGCGACGGTTGCCGCCGAAGGGCCGCATCGCGCCGCGCGTCCATTGAGGATCGGCGAAATCAATCCGCTCGACGCCAGTGGCGATATCGATTTCAGGCCAGACCTCGTACTGCGCGATGGCGACATCGTCGAAGGCGATGGCTGGCGCATCGGCACGGTTCTGACGCCGGGCCATGCGGCCAACCATGCCGCCTTTTCGCTGGAGGGAACCGGCATCCTGTTTTCCGCCGACCATGTCATGGCCTGGGCGACCACAATCGTCGCGCCGCCGGATGGAGCGATGACAGACTATATGGCTTCACTCGACAAGCTTCTGGCACGCGATGATCACCTGCTTCTGCCCGGCCACGGCGGACCGGTGACGAAGCCGCAACCCTTCATGCGCGGGCTGAAGGCGCATAGAAAGATGCGCGAGCGCGCCATCCTCGAGCGGCTGAAATCCGGAGACCGCTCGATTCCCGACCTCGTCGCAGCCATCTATCGCGACACCGATCCACGTCTGCATGGGGCAGCCGGCCTCTCGGTACTGGCCCATCTTGAGGATCTTGTGGCGCGTGGCGCCGCGGTTACCGAGAATGAACCCTCGATCGACGCCATTTTCGCGCCGGCCTGAGCTACCCTCTATGGGGCGGGCACGGCCGGAACAGTTCCCGAAAGTGTCGCAACCTCGGTATCGAGCGTTTCGAAAAACGCCGTGATACGGGCGGCATTGTCGCCGAAATCGTGCCTGCCATAGCGCGATGCCGAACGCATATCGACATAGGTGGTGTCGCCTTCGTCGATCAACCTCACAGCGACGTCGATAGGGAACGCAAGGATGGTGGTGAAGGCCAGCGCCTCCACCGTAACCTCGCTCTGCCCTTCCGCGTCAGGCTTCGGGCCCTCCCGTTTCCAGCCTTCCTGCGCAATCACGGCCTCCACCGCGTCGAGCGTACGGTCGAAGGGCAGCTCATAGCGCCGGCCCGTCACATCCGGGTATTTGTCCGTCTGAAGCTTTCGGCGCTCGGGTGTGAAAGGCGTAATGGTATCCATGTCCGCGGTGCGCGCTTTAGCTGCCAGCGTCAGCGCCGGCGGCTCGTCCAGATCAGTGGAAATGTCGTTGAGTTGCGGATAGATGACCCCGCGATATCCGGTGATCAGATACGGCACGAGCACCGCAAGCGCGACGACCGTCCCCCAGGTCAGGTCGCCGCCGCCCAGATCACCATTGTTCCACACCCGCGAAAAGGCAAAGGCCGCGAAGGCCAGTGCACAAATCGCGAGCGCAGCCACAAGCACCAAGACCACCAGAAAGACCGGCGTCTCCAGCAGGCCGTAGCGATGCGCAAGACCGGCAACGATGAACAACACCACCGAGAAGCTCGCCAGCCACCGCGACCAGCCGGCGGTCCTTGCCGTCCGTCGTTCCAGATATGCTCTCATGTGCTTGCGCCGCAGGTCGATTCCGTTGGCGCTTCAATAAAGCGTTTCGCAGCGCCGTAGAAGCCTTGCATATGCGGGGGCTACCGGACCGCCTCCGCGTCGGTCGGAAACCGATAGTCGCTGAACTGCTTGCGAAGCGTCGTCTTCTGGATCTTGCCGGTTGCCGTATGCGGTATTTCGTCAACGAAAGCGACATCGTCGGGCATCCACCACTTGGCGACCTTGCCATCCATGAAGCCGAGGATATCGGATTTCTCCGGCTCCTTGCCGGGCTTGCGCACGATCACCAGCAGCGGCCGCTCGTCCCACTTGGAATGACGCACGCCGATGACCGCCGCCTCGGCAACGTCCGGATGGCCTACGGCGAGATTTTCGAGATCGATGGTGGAAATCCATTCGCCGCCGGACTTGATGACGTCCTTGGCCCGATCGGTGATCTGCATATAACCGTTGGCATCGATATGGGCGACGTCGCCTGTGTCGAACCAGCCTTCCTCGTCGAACTGTTCTTTGCCGGCACCTCCGTAATAGGCTGCAGCCACGGCCGGACCGCGCACCTTGAGGCGGCCGAAGGTCTTGCCGTTCCAGGGCAGCGACTTGTTCTCGTCGTCGGTCACCTTCATCTCGACGCCAAAGGGCGCATGGCCCTGTTTTTCCTCGATATTGAGCCTTTCATCCCCCTCAAGCCCGGCATATTCCGGCTTCATGGTGCAGAGGCTGCCGAGCGGCGACATTTCGGTCATGCCCCAGGCGTGGATCACTTCCACATCATAGTTTTCCTGGAACTTCTTGGTCATGGCGCGCGGGCATGCCGAGCCGCCGATGACGACCTTCTTCAGATAGGGAAGCTTTTTGCCGGTCTCCTCCAGATATTGGAGCAGCATCAGCCAGACCGTCGGCACCGCGGCGGTGAACGTCACTTTCTCGGTATCGAGGAGTTCGTAGATCGAGGCACCGTCCATCTTGCCGCCGGGCATGACCAGCTTTGCGCCGATCATCGGCGCGCTCTGGCCGAGCCCCCAGGCATTGGCGTGGAACATCGGCACGACGGGAAGGATGATATCCTTCGACCCGATGCCCTTCGCATCCGGCATGGCGGCCATCATGGCGTGCAGCACATTGGAGCGGTGGCTGTAGACCACGCCCTTCGGCTCGCCCGTGGTGCCGGAGGTGTAGCACATGCCGGCTGCAGCACCTTCATCGAGGCTTTTCCATTGAAAATCGCCGTCAGCCTCGGCCAGCCATTCCTCGTAGGCAACGGCGTTGGGCAAGGCGGTCTGGGGCATGTGCGCCTTGTCCGTCAGAACGATGACCTGCTTGAGCGACGGCACCGCTGCGGCAATCTTTTCGACCAGCGGCAAGAAGGTCAGGTCCACGAATATCGCCTTGTCCTCGGCGTGGTTCATGATCCAGACGAGTTGTTCGGGGAAAAGGCGCGGATTGAGCGTGTGGTAAACTGCGCCAACGCCCATGATGCCGTACCAGGCTTCGATGTGGCGCGCCGTGTTCCACGCCAACGTCGCAATGCGGTCGCCCACGCCGTAGCCGTCGCGCTCCAGACGCTGGGCGACCTTGAGCGCCCGGGTGCGGATATCAGAGTAGGTCGTCCGTACGATCGGCCCTTCGATGGAGCGTGAAACGATCTCGCGGCGCGGGTGCTGGATGCCGGCATGATCGAGTATCTTGTGGCAGAGCAGCGGCCATTCCTGCATCAATCCAAGCATTCCAGTCCCTCCCATTTTTGTTTGGGCCATTGTGGAAGGAACTGTCAGATTGTCCAGTGGTGACCTCGCGTTAGGCCAGTGCTCTTAGCCGAATTGCCTAGAGTGCCGCGCATGTTGCTGGACACCCAAAGGACACCGTAACGCTTTGAATTCGCGTATAAACCTTTGCAAAATTCGAATTCGAATTTTGGGCTTGTGCGTCGAAACTCAAGTACAGCCAAGATGATTTGCTAACATTGCCGGTAGCGTTTTCGTCACAATCCGGCCATTGTAACCGCTGATCCTTCTTGGCGGTGGGGTGAAACTGGCGAAATACGATGAGGTTTCGCATGTCCAAGCAACCTGTAGCAGAGAAGCTTGTAAACGTCGTGTCGGAGAACGCCACGGAGCTGCCCGCAAAAGGCAAACCCATATCCGAGCAGGATTTCGAGACCGTGATCCGCGGCGCCCTCGACGCCGTCAACGGCACGCTTCTGTTCAAGATGCGGGTCGATGACGGAAATGAACCGCATCACGCGGCCGCCGCTTTTGTCGGCGAGGGCGAGAAGCGGCAGTTTCTCGTGATGACCATGCCGCTCAATGGCGGTCAGTTGCGTGTCGAGACAGCGGCCAAGAGCAAGAGCCCCATAGCCGGCATTGCTGCCGCCTATGCCGGTTTGGCCGACGCGTTCGCCACGGCTGCGTGATTGCTCCGGGGCCTTGCGGTAGGCCATCGACCTCAACCGTTTGACCCAAGAGGCGAAGAGTTTTGCGTGTTGCGTTCCAAGCGACTAGCCTGAGCCTAGTTCGCTTAAAGGAGCCGCGCATGCTCGGTCAGACCCCCCTCACCAATTTCCAGACCCGTGACGTCGAATCCCTGCTTCATCCCTACACGCCGATCCACAAGCTGAAGACCATCGGCGCAGTGGTGATGGAGCGCGGCGAAGGCATCTATGTCTACGACACGCAGGGCCGCGGCTATATCGAGGGCATGTCCGGGCTGTGGTGCGCTGGCCTCGGCTTCGGCGACGAGGAGATGATCGAGGCAGCGACAGCGCAGATGCGCGCCCTGCCCTTTTATCACATATTCGGCGCCAAAAGCAGCGAACCCGCCGTCGAACTTGCTGAAAAGCTGAAGGAAATCGCACCGGTTCCGATTTCCAAGGTGTTCTTCACGTCTTCAGGTTCGGAAGCCAACGACACGCAGGTAAAGCTCGCCTGGTATATGAACAACGCGCTTGGCCGACCCAACAAGAAGAAGATCATCTCACGCATCAAAGCCTATCATGGCGTGACCGTCATGGCGGCGTCGCTGACCGGCCTGCCCGGCAATCACAATGGCTGGGACCTGCCGGTCGACCGTGTCCTGCACACCGACTGCCCACATTATTACCGCTTCGGCACCGAAGGTGAGAGCGAGGCCGACTTCGTTGCCCGCACGGCAAAGTCGCTGCGCGACCTCATCGAGCGCGAAGGACCGGATACGATCGCGGCGATGATCGCCGAGCCTGTCATGGGCGCCGGCGGCGTCATCGTTCCGCCGAAGGGCTATTTCGAGGCGATCCAGGCAGTGCTCGACGAGCACGATATCATCCTGATTGCCGACGAGGTCATCACCGGCTTTGGCCGCACCGGCAACTGGTGGGGTTCGCAGACGCTCAACATGAAGCCGAAGACGATTTCCGCGGCCAAGCAACTCACCGCCGCCTATGCGCCACTGGGCGCGGTGATGGTGCCGGAAGACATCTATCAGTCCTATGTCGACCACAGCGCCACGCTCGGCAGCTTCGCCCACGGCTTCACCTATGGCGGCCATCCGCTGAGCTGTGCGCTGGGCGTGAAGGCCATCGAAATCTACCAGAAGCGCGATATTCTCGGCCATGTCCGCACCCTGATGCCGTTGTTCGAGCAGCGCCTGAAGAAGCTGGCGGATCATCCGCTGGTCGGAGAAACGCGCTTCTGCGGCCTTGTCGGCGGCGCGGAACTGGTGGCCGACAAGAAAACCAAGCGATCCTTCGACCCCAAGCAGGGCGTCGGGCCCGAGGCCTCGCGGCTGATCGAGCAGAACGGCGCCATCCTGCGCGCCATCGGCGACACGATCGCCATCTGCCCGCCGATGATCATCACCGAAGCGGAACTGAACGAACTTTTCGACCGCTTCGAAAAAGGTCTCGATCAGGCCGAGGCATGGGTTTCAAAGGAAGGCTTGAGAACTACATGAAAGGGACGCGGCAGATAATGGAGCATTCCCGATGACCAGCGCCAATCCCTCTCCCGGCTTCGCCAAGAACCCGGCCAAGCAGATTACGATCGAGCCTTACAAGGGTACCGTCAAGGTCTATGCCGGCGACCAGCAAATCGCCTCGTCAAGCAATGTCCTGCTGCTGACCGAGCCGCCCTACCCGGCCGCCTACTATATTCCATTCGCGGATATCGACTTCAGCCGCCTCGAAAAGACCGATCATTCCACCCACTGCCCTTACAAGGGCGATGCCTCCTACTGGAGCATTCCTGCGGCAGGAGACGCCGGCAAAAATGCCCTGTGGGGCTATAAACAGCCTTTCGACGAGACCGCCGAGATCAAGGACCACGGCGCGTTTTATCCCGACAGGGTGCGGATCGTGGCGGAGGCGGGGTAGGTGTTTACTTCTTCGCCGGCTTGAGCGCATCGAAAGCGTTCACGCCCAGCATATTGAGGCGATCGAGCGACTTCGCGATTGCCTCACGCCATTGCGGTCCGCGTGAGATAGCCTCATCGTAGGCATCACGCAGGTCTTCGAGACGGCCCGTTTCAGACAAGGCAAGAGCTAGATTTTGCGCCTGCCTTAAATCCTTGAGATCCTTGCCATTCTCCTGCCGACGCCGCGCGGAAACGATCAGCTTGTGAACCGCATAACGGGCGGGATCAGGCACGAGTATCGGAACGCCTCCCTTGTGCAGCATCACCGTCCTGATGGGCTGGTGGATCAGGAAATCCAGAAAGCGAAGCGGCTCGGCGGTCGCGCCGCCTAGTGCCGGCAGTTTTGCGGGCTTGCCGAGATAATCGTCACTGCCGCGATTGGGCGTCAGGAATTCCACCCGCAATCCGCCGGAAGCCTGGAATTTTGCCGCGCCATGCTCATCGCCCAGTTGCGGAACAGGCCGAAACTTGTCGTCCACACTTTTCAGGACATCGAGGACCGGGGGAATTGAATCGTCGACGGCAACGGAAACCGAATGGAACTGCGCGATGTCGATATCGCCGGTCTGCATCGCTGTGTCTGCCATCCTGTAGCCGAGCACCGTTCCATAAGTCTGGTAGGCAATGGTCCCCACGAGGCAGGCGCGCACGCGAAAAAGCCCCGCCTTCCAAAGCGCCTCGACCGCGTCACCGACGCGCTGTTCAGGACGAAACAGGCGCGCCTCACGGACCAGCGTCGCGACGATCTTGCGCCGGGCCTGATAGTCGTCCTTGATCTGCCGGAACCGCGCGACCCGGCTGGCAATTTCGGGATCGTCGGCGGGGCCGACATATTTTTCCCGCATCGGCTCGTCGCGTCCGCGTTCGGAAGGCTTGTAGTACCAGTAGTCGCGGTCCTTTACCGTGCGCTTCTTGAAGGTACCGGCTTCATCAAAATCGAGATCGAATTGAGCATCGAGCGCGCGGTCGAGAAGCTCGGCGCTCATGGTGGTGTAAACCATGTCCAATTGGCGAGTCATCGATGTCGCGCCTTAGTTATACCCATTTCGCAAAACGGGTATAACTCATAAGTCGGTATATGGCAACTTAGTTATACCCAATTCGCAAATCAGGTATAACACCTGACCGCAATACCCAGATGGAACTCAGCCGCTCAATTCGTCGTATCGTCGGTCCCGTCGCCATCGACGTCATCCAGCCGTACGAAGGTGTAGCCCTTGTCCTTCAGCGCCAGCAGGCCCTTCACCAGCCCCTCGCCGGCCGCATGGGTCGGCTGGTTGATATGGGCGATGATGACATCGCCGTCTTTCGCAGCGGAAACGCGCCGTGCGGTCTCGCGCGCGCCGAGCAGTGAGCCGCCATCACCATTGATGGAATAGCCGGCGATCTTGAAGCCGGCCTTGCGGATCAGCGCAATCGCCGAGGGGCTGTATTGTGCGGTGGCGCCGCGAAACCATTTTGGCGCCGGCTCGCCGGTCTTGGTGAGTGCCGCAGCCCCGGTCTCGACTTCGGCCAGCACGGCTTCCGGGCTTCCGGCGCTGCGGATACCATAAATCTTGCGCGGCGAATCGACGGCCGGAATGTGCCGCCCGCCATGGTTCTCAAGCTCGAACAGTTCCGGGTGTGCCCGCATGATATCCAGCGAAGGCGCATTGCGCTTCAGCCAGGTGCCGGTCACGAAGATCGTCGCCGGAATCTTGTACTGAACCAGCGCGGAAAGAATCCGGCTGTCGGTTGCGCCGCCGCAGGCATCCAATGTCACTGCGACGCGCGGGCTGTCGCCGCCCTGCCTGATATGCAGACTCGGCTCAAGCAGCGGCGCGGCATTCGCGACCGCAGCCGAACCGGAAAGAACGACGGCAAGAAAAAGCTTTGAAACAAGGCGCATGCGGAAACCCAAGCCGATAATCGCATCATCCCAATGCCTGCATAACGGCAAAATTGGGATGATGCGTCAGATTCCGCTCAGGCGCCCTTTTTGACCGCAGCCTGCGCCGCCGCCAGCCTTGCGATCGGCACGCGGAAGGGCGAGCAGGAGACGTAGTCGAGCCCGACTTCCTCGCAGAAGCGTATCGAGGCCGGGTCGCCGCCATGCTCGCCGCAAATGCCGAGCTTGATGTCGGGCCGCGTCGACCTGCCCTTGTCGGCTGCCATGCGCACCAGTTCGCCCACACCCTCGATATCGAGCGAGACGAACGGGTCCTGATCGACGATGCCCTTCTGGCGATAGGTTTCGAGGAAGGACGCCGCGTCGTCGCGCGAAATGCCGAAGGTCGTCTGCGTCAGATCGTTGGTGCCGAAGGAGAAGAATTCGGCAGATTCGGCAATCACATGGGCACGGATCGCCGCGCGCGGCAGTTCGATCATCGTGCCGGTAAGATACTCGACGGTGACGCCACTTTCTTCCATCACGCTCTTGGCCACCGCGTCGATGCGCGCCTTCACGAAGTCGAGTTCCGTTTTCAGCCCGACCAGCGGCACCATGATTTCGGGAACAACCGGGTTACCCGTCTTCTTGCCCGCCTCAACGGCTGCCTCGAAAATCGCGCGCGCCTGCATTTCGGCGATTTCCGGATAGGAAATCGCCAGGCGGCAGCCGCGATGGCCGAGCATCGGGTTGAATTCGTGCAGCGTTTCGGTGCGATGGCGCAGCTTGTCCACCGACACCTTCATGGCGGCTGCGACTTCCTCGATTTCCTGATCCGACTTGGGCAGGAATTCGTGCAGCGGCGGGTCGAGCAGGCGGATCGTCACCGGCAGGCCGGCCATGATCTCGAACAGTTCGAGGAAGTCCGAGCGCTGCATCGGCAGGAGCTTGTCCAGCGCTGCGCGGCGATCCTTTTCCGTGTCGGCCAGGATCATCTCGCGCATGGCGATGATGCGTACGCCCTCGAAGAACATATGCTCAGTGCGGCAGAGGCCGATGCCTTCCGCTCCGAAAGAGCGCGCCATGCGCGCATCGGCCGGCGTTTCGGCATTGGTGCGCACCTTCATGCGGCGGATCTTGTCGGCCCATTCCATGATGGCGGCGAAATCGCCTGAGAGTTCCGGCTGCAGCATCGCAACCGCGCCTTTCAGCACCTGCCCGGTGCCGCCATCGACGGTGATGACCTCGCCCTTGCGGAAGGTATTGCCCATCGCGGTCATCGTGCCGGCCTTGTAGTCGACACGCAGCGTGCCGGCGCCGGAAACGCAGGGCTTGCCCATGCCGCGGGCAACGACCGCCGCATGGCTGGTCATGCCGCCGCGCGTTGTCAGGATGCCTTCGGCGGCATGCATGCCGTGGATGTCTTCCGGGCTGGTTTCGATGCGCACCAGAATGACTTTCCTGCCGATGGCGCGCATTTCCTCGGCCTCGTTCGACGAGAACACGATCTCGCCGGTGGCGGCCCCCGGCGACGCCGGCAGGCCGATCGCAACGACGTTGCGCTCGGCCTTGGGGTCGATTGTCGGGTGCAGAAGCTGGTCGAGCGAGGACGGGTCGATGCGGGCCACCGCCTCTTCCTGGGTGATCAACCCCTCGGCCGCCATATCGACAGCAGTCTTCAGCGCAGCCTTTGCGGTGCGCTTGCCCGACCGGGTCTGCAGCATCCACAATTTGCCGCGCTCGATGGTGAATTCGAGATCCTGCATGTCGCGGTAGTGCTTTTCGAGCCGCTCGGAAATCTCCATGAAAGTGTTGAAGGCAGCCGGCATCAGCTTCTGCATCGACGGCTTGTCCGATCCGGCGGCGATGCGGGCCTTTTCAGTGATGTTCTGCGGCGTGCGAATGCCGGCCACGACATCCTCGCCCTGCGCATTCACCAGGAACTCACCATAGAGCATCTTCTCGCCGGTCGACGGGTTGCGGGTGAATGCAACGCCGGTGGCCGAGGTGTCGCCCATATTGCCGAACACCATGGCCTGGACGTTGACCGCCGTGCCCCAGCTTTCGGGAATGTCGTGCAGCCGGCGATAGGTGATGGCGCGATGGTTCATCCAGCTCGAGAAAACCGCCCCGATGGCGCCCCAGAGCTGCTCCTGCGGGTCTTGCGGAAACGGCTTGCCAAGCTCCTCCTCGATCTTGGCCTTGTAGAGCGCAATGGTCGCCTGCCACTCGGCGGCGGACAGATCGGTGTCGAGTTCGTGGCCGAGCAGGGCTTTCTCCTCCTCGAGGATTTCCTCGAAAACCTCATGATCGAGCCCCATCACTACATCCGAATACATCTGGATGAAGCGGCGGTAGCTGTCATAGGCAAAGCGGGCATCACCCGAATCTTTCGCGAGCGCTTCCACCGTCACGTCGTTGAGGCCGAGATTAAGCACGGTATCCATCATGCCGGGCATGGAAGCGCGCGCGCCGGAACGCACCGAAACCAGCAGCAGCTTTTCCGGATCGCCGAAGCGGCGGTCGGTCAGCGCGCCGATATGGTCGAGCGCCGTCGTGACATCTTTCTGCAGGGAAGCCGGATAGGCGTTGCCGTTGGCGTAATACCAGTTGCAGGCTTCAGTGGTGACGGTAAAGCCCGGCGGCACAGGCAGGCCAAGGCTGCACATTTCTGCCAGATTGGCGCCCTTGCCGCCCAGCAGGTTCCTGTCACCGGCACGCCCCTCGGCGGCACCATCCCCAAAGGTGTAGACCCACTTGGTCATGCTCGCTCCTAGCCTATGCAATTGAGACAGCAGATGAAAAGCGCCTCTAGCGCGAAGCGATAGTTTGCTGCGTTGCGAAAGGCAACCTGTGCCTCGGAATGTTTAACTCCTACAATCGATTAAGAAATCCGCTGGTAACAAGACTTGTATTTCGACGTCAAATTTTTTAGAACATAAAGAGAACGAGAGGTTTACCATGAAAAAGACCGGCAAACTCGATTATCTCGAAATGCCCGCCACCGGCGGCACGCTCGACAACGTCAAGGCGTTCTACAGCACTGCCTTTTCCTGGTCATTCACCGACTACGGACCAAGCTATTCGGCCTATGACGAGGGCCTGGAGGGTGGCTTCTATTCCGAAGCGGGAGACACTACACCCAAGCCGCTGCCGGTTCTCTATTCGGAGAATCTGGAAGAGACGCTTGCAGCCGTGGAAGACGCCGGCGGCAAGATCGTGAAACCGATCTTTTCGTTCCCCGGCGGCCGCAGGTTCCATTTCACCGATCCGGCTGGCAACGAACTGGCCGTCTGGGGCGAATAGCGCTCCGTTACGCGCCCGCGGAACTCGTTTTACCGCTTCACCCGGGGTGAGGCGGTAAAATTCACAACAGGCATTTTGCCGCGATTGTGCTTTTCGATCACACTGAATATAAGGCCGCACAGACTTGACTCGGGGCTCCGGGTCTTGGGGCGTAGCCAAGTGGTAAGGCAGCGGTTTTTGGTACCGCCATTCGGAGGTTCGAACCCTCCCGCCCCAGCCAGGTTTTTCAGCAATACTTTGATTGGCATCTTTAACGAGAGCTAGCCTGCTTGTCTTTGCATTCCTTCGCACCCCCCTCTGGCCTGCCGGCCATCTCCCCCTCAGGTGGGGAGATTAGCTGCGTCGTTCGTCCCGCCTATTCTGCAATGCTGAAAATTGGCGAAAGCCGAAATGAAGGCTGATCTCCCCCCTTGAGGGGGAGATGGCCGGCAGGCCAGAGGGGGGCGCGAAGGAATGCAAACGGCACAGATATCAGCGCAGCTATTGTATTAGCCACCATCAACTGAGTATCAGCAGACCTAACTCGCTTCCCGCAGCTGCTCCGCCGTCTGCAAATCAACCGAAACCAGCTGGCTGACGCCCTGCTCGGCCATGGTGACGCCGAACAGGCGGTTCATGCGGGCCATGGTGATGGGGTTGTGCGTGATGATTACGAAGCGCGTTTCGGTGGTGCGCGCCATCTCGTCCATCAGATTGCAGAAGCGCTCGACATTGTGGTCGTCGAGCGGCGCGTCGACTTCGTCGAGCACGCAGATCGGCGCGGGATTGGTCAGGAACACCGCAAAGATCAGCGCCATCGCCGTCAACGCCTGCTCGCCGCCCGACAGCAGCGTCATGGTCTGCGGCTTCTTGCCCGGCGGGCGGGCGAGGATTTCAAGCCCGGCTTCCAGCGGGTCTTCCGATTCGATCAGCTGCAGTTCGGCCGTGCCGCCGCCGAACAGATGCGTGAACAGCCGCTTGAACTGCTCGTTGACGACGTCAAACGCGGCCAGCAGCCGCTCGCGGCCTTCGCGATTCAGGCTCTGGATCGCCTGGCGCAATTTGCGGATTGCTTCGATGATGTCTTCGCGTTCGGTGACGATGGCCTCAAGCCGCTCGGACAGCTCCCGCTGTTCTTCCTCGGCCCGCAGATTGACCGCGCCCAGCCGCTCGCGCTCGATTTTCAGGCGCTCCAGCTGGCGCTCGACTTCGGTAGCGTCCGGCATCGGCGCGTCGGCTTCGAGGCCGGTGTGGCGGATGACGAGATGCGGCGGCGTATTGAGCGTTTCCTGGATGCGCGCCTCGATCTCCTTGCGGCGGTCGTCGGCTGCCGTCAGGCGTTCCTCGGCGCGGCCCCGCGCTTCGCGCGCTTCCGACAGCGCCTGGATCGCACCGGTCGCAGCCTTGTCAAGCAGAGCCTGCTGGTTTTCCGCCTCCTGAAGCCGGTCGCTGGCTGCCTTGCGCAACTCTTCCGACTGCGAAAGCTGCGTCATCAGCGCGCGGCGGCGCGCGTCGATCTCGTCCGGCGCGTCGACGAGCCTTTCGCGCTCCTCCATCGCCTCGGTCTGCCGCTCGCCGAGCGATGCGATCTGGCCGGCGGCGTTCTCGGCGCGCAGCGTCCAGTTGCGGCGCTCATTAGCGATGGCCTCCAGCCGACGCATGCGCGCCTCGGCCTCGCGCTTCAAGCCATCATGCACGGCGCGCGCATCGGCAACGGCGGCGCGGTCGCGGGCAACGTGCGCCGCTGACTGATCGAGCCGCAATTGAAGATCGCCGAGATCGGGCGCGGAACCAAGCTGGTCCTCGGCCTCGACATATGCGGCTGCGGCCTCCTCATGGCCTTCCTCGATCCGCGCGCGCGCCTCATCGAGCGCGGTACGCCGGCTCGACAATTCGCCTGCCGCCCTCTCCGCCTGAGCCAGCGCGTCGCGGGCCTGTCCGACCGCATGCTGCGCATCGCGCCATGCCTGGCGCGACAGCCGCTCTTCTTCCGTGCGCTGGCGAACCGAAGCCTCGGCCTTGGCCAAGACCTCTTCCGCCGCGCGCACTTTCACGGTCGCGGCAACAGCCTCCGCATCCAGCTCGGCAAGCCGGTTCTTCTGTGCCAGACGTTGCGCGGCGGCGGTCGGCGCATCGGCGCTGGCGGTGAAGCCGTCCCAGCGCCACAGCGCGCCGTCCTTGCTGACCAGGCGCTGGCCGGGCGCCAGCAGAAGCTGTAGCTGCCTGCCGTCACTTGCATCAACGATGCCGATCTGCGCCAGGCGGCGCGCAAGCTGGCGCGGTGCCCGCACGACGCTGGCGAGGCTGCGGATGCCTTCCGGCAGCACCGGATCGCCCGGCATCGGCTCGCTCTCGCCCCAATGCACGGGTGCGGCGCGATCGAGCGGCACGTCGAGGTCTTCGCCGAGTGCTGCACCAAGTGCCGTCTCGAAACCGCGCTCGACGCTCACCTGCTCCAGAACAGCCGGAAAGAGATCGCCGCTCGATGCATTGATGATCTTGGCCAGCGTGCGCGCTTCGGTCTCGATGCCGGCCAGTTCGGCGCGCGCTTCCTGAAGCGGCGGACGGGCCTCATTTTCCGCCGCCCGCGCATCGGCAACGGCCTGTTCGGCCGCACCTGCTGCAAACTCGGCATCGTCGAGTGCTGCCTGCGCCTCCTCGGCCAGGATCTTCTTTTCGGCCGGATCGGCAAGGCCGGAAATGCGCGCAGCGATCTCCGACACTTCACGGTCGACATCGCCAAGCTGGCGGGCCAGACGATCCCGGCGCTCGGCCGTTTCGCGCAGCGCGCGCTCCAGCTGGGTGCGCGATGCGGCAGCGTCCGCGCGCGTTGCGGTCAGTTTGGAGAGCGCGACTTCGCTCAAGCCAAGCGTCGCGGTCGCTTCCTCGAAGGTCGCCCGCGTTGCCATCTCACGCTCGGCCGCACCGGCGTTTTCGGCATTCAACGCCTCTTCTTCCTCGGCAAGGCGAGCAAGAATATCGGCGTTGTCGCTAACCATCTGCTGTTCGCGCGCAAGGTCGGCGTCGAGCTGCTGCAGGCGGCGGTCAAGCTCGGCCTGCCGCGTACGAATGCGGCCTGCCTCTTCCTCGATCTGGGTTCTGGCGATGGACAGGCGCTGGAAAGCGGCGGCAGCAGCGGCTTCCGCCTCGCGCAGTTCCGGCAACTTGTGTGCGCCGATCGCCTGTTCCTTGGCAGCGGTCATCTGCTGAGCCGCACGCTCGCCAACCAGCGAAGTCGCCGTCGCCAGGGCCGAGCGCGACTCGCCTTCCTGCGTCTTCGCCTGCGTCCAGCGAATATGCAGCAGCGTGGCTTCGGCCTTGCGGATATCGGCTGAAAGGTTCTTGAATCGCGCAGCCTGCCGCGCCTGACGCTTCAGGCTTTCGATCTGGCTTTCCAACTCGCCGACGACATCGTCCAGCCGCTCGAGGTTCTGCTCCGCCGCGCGCAGCCGAAGCTCGGCCTCATGACGGCGGGTGTGCAGGCCGGAAATGCCGGCAGCCTCTTCCAGAAGTGCGCGTCGTGCCTGCGGCTTGGCCTGGATCAGCTCGCCGATACGGCCCTGCCCGACCATCGAGGGCGAGCGCGCGCCGGTCGACTGGTCGGCGAACAGAAGCTGCACGTCCTTGGCGCGCGCTTCCTTGCCGTTGATGCGATAGATGGAGCCAGCCTCGCGCTCGATGCGGCGCGACACCTGCAATTCGTCGGCATCGTTGAAGGCAGCGGGGGCCGAACGGTCGGCATTGTCGAGGAAAAGCGTGACTTCGGCGGTGTTTCGCGCCGGGCGCGTGCCGGAACCGGAGAAGATCACGTCGTCCATGCCCGACGCGCGCATGTTCTTGTATGAGCTTTCGCCCATCACCCAGCGCAGCGCTTCGACCAGATTGGACTTGCCGCAGCCATTCGGCCCGACGACACCGGTCAGGCCGCGCTCGATGACGAACTCGCCCGATTCAACGAAGGATTTGAAGCCGAGAAGGCGCAGACGGGAAAATTTCATAGGCGCGGTCCCGCGACCGCAGGCATGGCGGGGCGCAAGCGCCCCGGCATGGCCGGACCGTCAGAGCATGCCGTCGATAATCGCCGACATATCCTCAATAGACAAAGCCCCTTTGTACACATTGCCGTTGATGAAAAAGGTCGGGGTGGAATCGACCTTGAAATCTTCCGCGCCACGTTTCTGTACTGCCCTGACATCGTCCAGAAGCTTCTGGTCAGTCAAGCAGGCCTCGAAGGACTCCTGTGAAAAACCTGCCAATTTCGAGATTTGCAGCAGCGCGGTCTTCGCATCCTGCACGCCGGCCCAGTTTTCCTGCTGCTTGAACAGCACGTCAATCATCGGGAAGTAGTTATCGTTGGAGCAGCGGGCAAGCATGAAACCTGCCTCTGCGCGCGGATCGAACGGGAATTCGCGGAAGATCAAACGCGCCTTGCCGGTGTCGATATACTTTTCCTTCAGCGCCGGCAGCGTCGTCTCGTGGAAATGCGCGCAGTGCGGGCAGGTCATCGAGGCGTATTCGACGATCGTCACCGGCGCGTCGTCCTTGCCGAGCTGCTTGTCCGGCAGCGCGCCGGCCTCAAGCACCTTGGCCATGTCGACCTTGCCCTGCGGCTCAGGCGCCTTGCCGGGTGCGGGTGCTGCAGCGTCCTGCGCCATCGCGCGTCCGGTAAAGCCGGCCTGCGAGGCGAGCACGATTGCCGCCGGCGCAAGAGCCAGTGTCGAGAGAACTTTTCTGCGCGGAATGGAACGGATCATACGAATCACCTGCCTGAGATTGTATTGTGCGATGCCAAGGCACCAAAAAGCGAGACTTGGCGCGAATTAAGGCATCTCTTCCCCCAATCCAATCGACAAGTTCCGCAACAGCAATCACGAATATGCGAGATCGATGTCAACTCTTCTTCTTTTCCGTGCCGATGATGGTTGCGCCAAGACGTTCGAGCGCGGCCCGCAAGCCATCATCCTCGATCTTTTCCACCGTGCCGGCGAGTTTTGTTTTCTCGCCATCGGTCAGGGTCCGTGGGCGTGGTTTCGGCGGCAAACTCGTGTCGATCAGGGCCTTTTGCACGATGCGGATGCGCCCGATCGCCGTGAAGCCCAGAAAGGCGTTGACCCGGCCGATGACTTCGCCGGTCTCGTGCTGGAGATGGAGCGCGGCCAACCCTTCGCAGGCGACAATCAGCGTTGCCGGCTCGAACGGATCGTCCTCATGCAGACGGCGCGGCCACTGGATTTTTTCCGGCCGGCTTTTGGCGGCGATCCGCGGGCCGACGATCTCCTCCCACGACTGGACGAGCCCAACCGAGATGCCCGCGCGCTTGCGCAGGACGGGATCGAGGATTTCGGTGGCGAGATCGCTCACCGGAACGGGATTGCCGTAACGGCTTTTCCCTGCCATGTGCGTTCTCCGGACTATGCACCCTTACCCAAGGCGCGGATCAGTAGCACGATCAATGGCACCACAGGCAAAACCCCGCAAGAGCGCCGCAACATCCAGCGGCGATATCGCAGCGCCCCTGCTTGAGTGGTACGACGCCAATCACCGCGAACTGCCGTGGCGCATTTCGCCGCGCCAGCTGGCCGCCGGCATTCGCCCCGACCCTTACCGCGTCTGGCTTTCGGAAATCATGCTGCAGCAGACGACGGTCGAGGCGGTCAAATCCTACTTCCGCGCTTTCCTTGAAAAATGGCCGGACGTGAAATCTCTTGCGGCAGCCGAAACCGACGATGTGATGAAAGCATGGGCCGGCCTCGGTTATTATTCGCGCGCCCGCAACCTGAAAGCCTGCGCCAATCTCGTTGCGGCTGGCAAAGGCGCTTTTCCGGATACCGAAGCCGGTTTGCGCGAACTACCAGGCATCGGCGCCTATACAGCGGCGGCAATCGCTGCGATCGCCTTCGACCGGCCCGCTGCCGTGATGGACGGCAATGTCGAGCGCGTCATGTCGCGCCTGTTCGAGATTTCCACGCCGCTGCCGGACGCTAAGCCGGAAATCCGCACAATTCTTGAAACCCTGGTGCCACCGGCTCGACCGGGGGATTTCGCCCAGGCGATGATGGATCTGGGCGCGACGATCTGCACGCCACGACGCCCGCGCTGCATGCTGTGCCCGCTGCGCGACGGCTGCCAGGCACTGGCGAATGGCGACCCGGAACTCTATCCGGTGAAGGCCCCGAAGACCGAAAAGCCGGCACGACGAGGCGCGGCATTCATCGCGATCCGCCCGGACGGCGCGATCCTTTTGCGCAAGCGCCCGGAAAGGGGCCTGCTCGGCGGCATGAGCGAGGTGCCGACGACCGCATGGAACGCGCGCATCGACGGCGACACCACCATTGCCGGCGCGCCCTTTGCCGCCGCCTGGCAGCGGGCGGGCAGCATTTCCCACGTCTTCACCCATTTCTCGCTCGACCTTGATGTCTACCGCGCAGAGGTCACAGATCGCACCTTGCCTGCCGGCAGTTTCTGGGCTCCAGTCGCCACGCTTCACGGCGAGGCGCTGCCGACTGTCATGAAAAAGGCAATCGAGGCTGCCATACCGGACGCGACGAAAAAGCCGTTTCCACACACAGCAAAGAGGCCTTCATGACCGAAATCCGCCACATCGTGTTCGACATCGGCAAGGTGCTCGTCCATTACGACCCGGACCTGCCCTTCAGCCGGCTGATCCCGGACGAGACCGAGCGGAAACGGTTTTTCGAGACCATCTGCACGCATGAATGGAACATAGAGCAGGATCGCGGACGGAGCTGGGAAGAAGCCGAAAGCCTGCTGATCGCCGAGCATCCCGACCACGAGGAAAACATCCGCAACTTCCGCCGCCACTGGCACGAGATGGTGCCGCATGCCTATGACGACAGCGTGGAACTGATGGAAGCCCTGATCGACAAGGGCCACGATGTGACCATGCTGACCAACTGGGCCAAGGACACCTTCACAGAGGCACGGCAGCGTTTTCCGTTCCTCGAGCGCCCGCGCGGCATCACCGTTTCGGGCGAGATCGGCATGATAAAGCCAGACCGCGGCATCTACGACCACCACGCCTCGACCTTCGGCCTCAATCCGTCGGAAACGATCTTCATCGACGACAGCCCGAAGAATGTCGAAGGCGCCAAGGCCGCCGGCTGGCAGGCGGTGCTGTTCACGGATGCAGCCACGTTGCGGCGCGACCTTGAACAGCGAGGCATCGAGGCGTGACGCAAGGCGTCGAGCCGGCAAAGATTCTGCGGCGATACCACGCCGCCATCAACGCGCTCGATTACCAGTCAATCGAAGCGATGTTTGCGGCCGATGTCGTCTATGATTCGGGTGGTGTCGGCGGTCTCATATCCGGCCGTGATGCGGTGATGGCCGCATTCAAAACCTATTTCGCGGAATATCCGGACCAGGTTTCCGAGGATTTGTCGGTCGAGACGCTCTCGCCGAACACAGCACGCTCGGTCTGGGCACTTCGGGCGACGAGTGTGACCACAGGTGCGCCTTACAACCGGCAAGGTACCGAAACCATCACGCTCGACGAGGATGGCAGGATAGTCCGCGTCGACGTCGAGGGATAAGGCCGTTTAAACGCCAAAACGCCCGAGGATACCCTCGAGCGTTCGGGATCAGCCGGTGACTGGAAGCCGGCCCATCGGTGGTTTCTAAAAAGCCGGCAATCAGGCCCCTGCCCGCTCCATGCCGAGCCGCGCGATGCGGCGCAGTTCGTCGATCTGGGTCAGGCCGCCGTTGCGTTCATAGTGCCAGAAGGTCCAGCCGTTGCAGGATTCCAGACCCTGCAGGGCAGCACCAACGCGATGGATCGAACCGGCATTGTCGCCGATCGCCAGCGTGCCGTCGGCGCGCACCTTGGCGGCCCAGCGCTTCTTGGCGTCGTACAGCGTCGCACCCGGCTTCAGCATGCCGGAATCGAGCAGGTTGACGAAGGCGACGCGCGGTTCGGCGCGCTTGCCCGACAGCACCGTCAGGTCTGCGGCTTCGAGCGGCACCACCGCTGCGATGCGCTCATTGGCGGCATCGATATAGTCCTGCTCGCGCTCGATGCCGACGAAGTGACGGCCGAGGCGCTTTGCCACGGCACCGGTCGTGCCGGAGCCGAAGAAGGGGTCGAGAACGACATCGCCCGGCTTGGTCGAGGCCATCATGATGCGGGCAATCAATGCTTCCGGCTTCTGCGTCGGGTGCAGCTTGTCGCCATTGTCGTTCTTCAGTCGCTCGGCCCCGGTGCAGATCGGGAACAGCCAATCCGAGCGCATCTGAATGTCGTCGTTGGAAGCCTTCAGCGCATCGTAGTTGAAGGTGTAGCTCTTGGCGTTCGGGTCGCGGGATGCCCAGATCATCGTCTCATGCGCGTTCTGGAAGCGGCGGCCGCGGAAGTTCGGCATCGGGTTGGTCTTGCGCCAGACGATGTCGTTGAGGATCCAGAAGCCGAGATCCTGCATCGAGGCGCCGACGCGGAAAATGTTGTGGTAGGAGCCGATCACCCAGATCGTGCCGTTAGGCTTCAGCACGCGGCGCGCGGCCAGCAGCCAGGCGCGGGTGAAGGCGTCGTAGGCGGCAAAACTGTCGAACTGGTCCCAGTCATTGTCCACGGCGTCGACCTTGGACTGGTCGGGGCGGTGCAGGTCGCCATTGAGCTGGAGATTGTAGGGCGGGTCGGCGAAAATCACGTCGACCGACTTTTCAGGCAGCTTGTCGAGGGCGGCGACACAGTCGCCCTTCAGGATCGTATCCAGCCATTCGGCTTTCTGCGGCAGGGGGGAAAGGTCGGCGAGAGCACGCACGGCTGACATTCTGATACCCGAAATACGCGTTACTGTTTACACCCCGTTATGGTTACCGATCAGCGTAAACATTTGGTGAAGCACCACGACAATCGCGGTGGAATTTGCGGTTGGGCAGCGCATGGTGTATGCCGCGCCGCGAAAACATCGCTTGCCGCCATGCGGCCTTTCTTCCCAGCTATTGCGGATTTACATGACCCAGCCTGATCTCGTCATTTTCGATTGCGACGGCGTGCTCGTCGATTCAGAAATCATCGCCGCGCGCGTCGAAGCCGAGCTGCTGACGGCCGCAGGCTTCCCGATCGAACCCGAAGAACTGGCCGAGACCTATGCCGGCCTGACCTTCAAGGACATCATGCTGCGCATCGAGGAGCAGTCGCAGATCCCGTTCCAGGCATCGCTGATCAGCCAGGCGGAATCGCTTGTCGACCGCCGGCTGCAGGCCGAGGTTCGTGCGATCGAAGGCGCGCATGAGGCGGTGGCTTCGGTTACCGGCCCGCGCTGCATCTGCTCCAATTCGAGCAGCGAGCGTCTCGCCATGATGCTGGAAAAGACACGGCTGCTGCCGTTCTTTTCAGGCCGCATCTTCTCCTCGTTCGACACGCCGTCGAAAAAGCCGAAGCCGGCGCCGGACGTGTTCCTTCATGCGGTCAACACACTTGGCGCCAATCCGGCGCGCACCTTCGTTGTCGAGGATTCGGTTCACGGCATTTCCGGCGCAAAGGCTGCCGGCCTGCGCGTCATCGGCTTCACCGGCGCTTCACACAGCTATCCCGGCCATGCCGATGCGCTGACCGAAGCGGGTGCTGAAACCGTCATCCGCCGCTGGGCGGATTTTCCCGGTGTCGTCGCAGCACTTCTCGAATGGTCGGAAGACGCTTAAAGCGCGGCTCGCGCTTTAAGCTGTTGGTTTTGATGCCTGCCGTTATCGCAAAACCGCCGCGCACTTTTGCGCGGCATGCTTTGTCACTCGGCGGCAGCGGTCTTCTTCTTCGGCGCCGGGCCTTCGTCGAAGCCGGCATAGATGCGGATGTTCTGCTCGGCCGGAACCGGAACCGAAACGCCCTTGTCGTTGAAGACGAACTGCGTCGCAGCCGTTTTATCGGTCAAGCTGACCGGAAACTGGGTGAGCTTGGAGTAGAGCACTTCCTCGCCGCGCAGCACGACGACGCGGATCGGCAGGGTCACGCTTCCCGGCGCACCGGCCGGACCCGGCACGATCTTGCCGGCGGCGGCGACGTCGATGCTCAACGTGCCGTCACGGGTCACGCAAGCTCGGGTCACGTCGGCGATCGAAGCCTGGTAGGCCAGCTTGTTCGGGTCGTCCTGACCGCCCTTGGCATAGCTGCTGAAGAAGGCTGTCCCTTCACGGAGCGTGATGTTCGGGCAATAGGCCCGAAGGTCGCTTTCCAGGATCCTGCCTGCCTGATCGGGCTTGCTGGCTTGGTCAAAGCCTTTCGCCGCGTCGTTGGATTGGCAACCAGCGGCGGCAATCATAAAGCTCGAAACTGCAAGACCGGCCAAAAAACGACTGTCGATAAATCGAAACTGCATATGCTGCACTTCCCTCTCTCAAAGCTGTCGCTGTATATCAACGCCGCGGCAAAAATGCGACTGACGGGATTCAGTTTTTCACCGATCTGCTTTTCCACAGAGTTTTCAGTCGCGTAGACAGCAAGCCACCACGACGAACGGATGACAATGAAATACGTCAGCACACGCGGGGAAGCCCCCGCACTCGGTTTCTCGGATACGGTTCTTACCGGGCTTGCACGCGATGGCGGGCTTTATATTCCAAGCGAGTGGCCGCAATTCAGCGCAGCCGAAATCCGCGCCATGCGCGGCCTTGCCTATCCCGATCTCGCCATCCGGCTGCTGACGCCATTCCTCGGCGGCGAGATCGCAGCACCGGCCTTCGAGCGCATCGTGCGTGAAGCCTATGCCACCTTCCGCCACGACGCGGTTTGCCCGCTGGTGCAGACCAATGCGAACACTTTCGTGCTGGAACTGTTCCACGGCCCGACGCTTGCCTTCAAGGACGTGGCGATGCAGTTCCTGGCCCGCTTGATGGATCACGTGCTCATAGAGCGCAACCACCGCGCCACGATCGTGGCGGCAACCTCGGGCGATACCGGTGGCGCTGCGATCGACGCCTTCGCCGGGCGCGACCGCACCGACATGTTCGTGCTTTTCCCGCATGGCCGCGTCTCGCCAGTCCAGCAGCGGCAGATGACAACCTCGACCGCTTCGAACGTCCATGCGCTCGCCGTCGAAGGAAATTTCGACGACTGCCAGGGTCTTCTGAAAGACATGTTCAACAACCCTGGTTTTCGCGACAGCGTTTCGCTGTCGGCGGTCAACTCGATCAACTGGGCGCGAATCATGGCCCAGATCGTGTATTATTTCTCGTCGGCGATTTCGCTTGGCGCGCCGGACCGCCCGGTGTCCTTCACCGTGCCGACCGGTAATTTCGGCGATATCTTCGCCGGTTACGCCGCCAAGCGCATGGGCCTGCCGATCGAGCGTCTGGTGATCGCCACCAACGACAACGACATCCTCGCCCGCACGCTTTCGACCGGCGAATACCGCACCACGGGCGTCGTCGCCACGACCTCGCCGTCGATGGACATCCAGGTGTCGTCCAACTTCGAGCGCCTGCTTTTCGAAACCTCAGACCGCGATGCAGGCACTGTCCGCCGCTATATGGCCGGCCTCAAGCAGTCGGGTGCATTCACCATCGACGCCGCTGCCCTTGCAAAGATCCGCGGCGAATTCGACGCCGGGCGCGCGACGGTGGACGAGACCGCGGCAACGATCCGCGAGACGCTGAAGGCGAGCGGCTATCTGCTCGACCCGCATACGGCGACTGCCGTTCATGTCGCGAACCGCCAAAAGGGCGACGCACCGATGATCGTGCTTGCCACGGCCCATCCGGCCAAGTTCCCCGCCGCCGTCGAAGCGGCGAGCGGTGTTGTCCCGCCCCTGCCTGCATGGCTTGCGGGATTGATGGAACGCGAGGAAAAATACACGGTACTTCCATCCGAGCTTAAAATGGTGGAAGATCATATTAGCCGCCACGCACGGGCGGCGCGTTAGGGAGTAATATCTATATGGGTGTTGAGGTAAGCCGTCTGTCGAACGGCCTGACAGTCGCCACCGAAACCCTTCCAAGTATCGAATCTGTCGCATTGGGCGTCTGGGTCAAATCCGGGGCCCGCAACGAACGCGACGACGAGCATGGGATGGCCCACCTCCTCGAACACATGGCGTTCAAGGGGACCAAGAGGCGAAGCGCCTTTCAGATCGCTTCCGAAATCGAGAATGTCGGCGGCGAGATCAACGCCGCCACCAGCGTCGAGACAACTTCCTTCTATGCCCGCGTGCTCGCCGATGACGTGCCGCTGGCGATGGACCTGCTCTCAGATATCCTGACGGAATCGAAATTCGATCCGGAGGAACTGGAGCGCGAGCAGCACGTGATCCTGCAGGAGATCGGCGCAGCACACGACACGCCGGACGACGTCGTGTTCGACCACTTCACCGAGACGGCTTTTCGCCACCAGACGATAGGCCGCTCGATCCTCGGCACGCCCGAGACCGTAAAATCCTTCACCTCCGGCCAGTTGCACGCCTTCATGGAACGCCAGTATGGCGCGGACCAGATGGTGGTCGTGGCCGCCGGCGACGTGAAGCATGATGTCTTCGTCCGCGACGTCGAGCGCCAGCTGGGCGGCTTCCGCGCCAAGTCCGACAGTGTCGTTCCGCAATATGCGCATTATGTCGGCGGCGACTACCGCGAACATCGCGACCTTCAGGACGCGCAGATCGTGCTCGGCTTCGAGGGCCGCGCCTATCATGTGCGTGACTTCTACGCCTCGCAGGTGCTGTCGATGATCCTCGGCGGTGGCATGTCTTCACGACTGTTCCAGGAAGTGCGCGAAAAGCGCGGCCTGTGCTACTCGGTCTATGCCTTTCACTGGGGATTTTCTGACACCGGCATCTTCGGCGTTCATGCCGCGACTGGCGAAGGCGACATCGCCAAGCTTGTTCCGGTGATCATCAAGGAACTGGAGCGGGCCGGTGAGCATATCGGCCAGGAAGAATTGGACCGCGCCCGGGCGCAGTACCGCGCCGGTCTCATCATGTCTGGTGAGAGCGCTTCCAGCCGGGCTTCGCAGATCGCGCGGCAGATGCTGCTGTTCGGACGCCCGATCGCCAAGGAAGAGCTGATGGAGCGGCTTTCGGCGCTGACGGTGGATCGTCTAACGGATTTGTCGTCGCGGCTGTTTTCGACCAAGCCGACGGTAACCGCCGTTGGGCCGGTGGGCACGTTGCCGCCTTATGAAAGCATTCTCGACGCGCTTCCGAGACTCGACAGCGGTCTTCGCAAGCTGGCCGTCTGAGCCCTCGCAAAAGCGATGATCGCGTTTCCTTTTTTCCGCCGAGATTTTCCGGCGCTGAAAGGCGATCGTGTCAACCTGCGGGTGCCGGAATCCGGCGACTACCGCGAGTGGGCGGCCCTTCGTGCGGAGAGCCGTGCCTTCCTCGAGCCATGGGAGCCGCGCTGGGCTTCCGACGAGCTCGAGCGGGCCTCGTGGCGTCAGCGGCTCAGCCGCTACCGCGAGGATTTCACCAATGGCAGCGCCGTCGCCTTCTTCATCTTCGAGAATGCTTCGGGGCGGCTGGTTGGCGGAATCACCATCGGCAACATCCGCCAGGGCGTCGCGCAGAGCGGCCAGATCGGCTACTGGGTCGGCGAGCGCTACGCCGGAAAGGGTTACATGGTCGACGCCCTTCTTCTGCTCGTGCAGTTCGCTTTCGATACGCTGAGGTTGCACCGGATCGAGGCTGCCTGTATTCCCGAAAATTCGCGCTCCGTACGCGTGCTTGAAAAAGCCGGATTTCAGCGTGAAGGACTTTTGCGATCCTATCTCAGGATCAATGGTAACTGGCAGGATCACTACCTCTACGCCCTGATCGCGGACGATCGGCTTGGCGTCAGGACGAAGGGCTGATTTTTGGCATATTCTCTGCGGATACGGCGCCTTGCGGCTTTTGTCCTAGCGGCAATCGTAAGCCTGTGCGCCATCTCGTCGGCATTCGCCATCGAGCCCATCAAGATCGCCCGCGACGATGTCGCGCTCGATCTTTCGGGCGCGGTCGAGATCTACCGGAATCAGGGCGAGAACTTTCAGGTCTCGACCGCCCCCGGCCCCGACGGCATCGTGCGGCGAATCGAGGTCGAGGCCAACAACAAGCGCTCCAGCGGCGACTGGGCGGTCTTCGCGCTCGCCAACACGACCGAGCAGCAGATCGACCGCCTGATCGTCGCGCCGCATTTCCGCCTGGTGAATTCCGGCCTGTTCTGGCCCGATCTCGGCTCCAGCCGCATCACAGCGATCACTCCAAGCGAAGGCTTCGCGCTCGACCGCCAGGCGAGCCCCGACGCCGACGTATTCCTGGTGACGCTCAACCCCGGCACGGTCGTTACCTTCATCGCCGAGCTCGCCTCGCCGAAGCTGCCGCAGGTCTATCTCTGGGACCCCGAGCCCTACAAGGATTCGGTCAATTCCTATACGCTCTACCGCGGCATCGTCATCGGCATTTCAGGCCTGCTGGCGCTGTTCCTGACCATTCTTTTCGTCGTCAAGGGAACCTCGATGTTCCCGGCGACCGCAGCGCTTTCATGGGCGGTTCTTGCCTATATCTGCGTCGATTTCGGTTTCCTCAACAAGGTCATCGAGATATCGCCCGGCAATGAGCAGATATGGCGAGCCGGCACGGAGGTCGGCCTGGCAGCGACCTTCGTGGTGTTCCTCTTCGCCTACCTCAACCTGAACCGATGGCATGGCCATTTCAGTTACGGCGTCTTCGCCTGGATACTCGGACTGGTGCTGATTGCCGGCGTGGCGGTCATCGATCCGGCCGTGGCCGCCGGCATCGCGCGGCTATCCTTCGGCGCAACGGCACTCCTGGGCGTCGGCCTCATCGTCTATCTCGGCATACGCGGCTACGACCGCGCCATCATGCTGATCCCCAGCTGGGTCATGGTGCTCCTGTGGCTATGCGGATCGTGGATGGCGATCACCGGCATACTGGACAACGACGTCGTCCAGCCGGCGCTCGGCGGCGGCCTGATCCTTATCATCCTGTTGATCGGCTTCACCGTCATGCAACACGCTTTCGCCGGCGGCGCCCTGCATCAGGGGCTGTTCAGCGATCTTGAACGCCAGGCGCTGGCCGTGGCCGGTTCAGGCGATATCGTCTGGGACTGGGACGTGCTGCGCGACCGCGTGGTGACGCGCCCGGATGTCAGCCTGCAGCTCGGCCTTGCGCCCAACAGCCTTGGCGGCCCGGCCCGCAACTGGCTGCCCGTTCTGCACGCCGACGACCGCGACACGTTCCGCACCACGCTCGACGTCGTGCTGGAACACCGGCGCGGACGTGTGGCGCAGAATTTCCGCCTGCGCGGCGCCGATGGGCATTATCACTGGTTCTCGCTGCGCGCGCGCCCCGTTATCGGCTCGGACGGCGAAGTGATCCGCTGTGTCGGTACGCTCATCGACGTGACCGAGCAGAAGAAATCCGAGGAACGGCTGCTGCACGATGCCGTGCATGACAACCTCACCGGCCTGCCGAACCGCGAGCTGTTCATGAACCGGCTGGAGGCGATCATCTCGATCGCCAAGACCGAGGAGAAGGTTCGCCCGACCGTCTTCGTCATCGACATCGACCGCTTCAAGCATGTCAACGACAGCCTCGGCATCTCGGCAGGCGACACGATCCTGCTGACGATCGCAAGACGCCTGCACCGCATTCTCAAGCCAAAGGATTCGCTGTCGCGCTTTGCCGGCGACCAGTTCGCCCTGATGCTGCTTTCCGAGCAGGACCCGGCCCGCATCGCGGCGGTCGCCGATGCGATCAAGCAGGCGATCCGCTCGCCGATCACCTTCGCCAAGCGCGAGATCGTGCTGACGGCGTCCGTCGGCCTCATCACCTGGACGGAAGCCCAGGCTTCGGCCGAGGACATGGTCAAGGACGCCGAACTCGCCATGCACCAGGCCAAGCGCTTCGGCGGCGACCGCATCGAACCCTTCCGGCCCGCTTTCCGTTCGGTCGGCACGGACCGTCTGCAGCTCGAATCCGACCTGCGCCGCGCCGTCGAGCGCAAGGAGCTTACGCTCGCCTACCAGCCCATCGTGCGCCTGGAAGACCGTAGCGTCGCCGGTTTCGAAGCGCTGCTGCGCTGGGACCATCCCCGTCGCGGACAGATCCCGCCGTCGGATTTCATCCCGGTCGCCGAGAGCTGCGGCCTGATCGTTCAGCTCGGCCTGTTCGCCATGCAGCGCGCGGCGGAGGACCTTGCCGGCTGGCAGAAGCAGATCGGCGACGCGCCGCTTTCAGTGTCGGTGAACCTTTCCAGCCGCCAGCTCATTCGCCGCGACCTCGTCAGCGACGTGCGCTCGGTTATTGCGCGCGCCGGCCTCAAGGCACGCTGCTTCCGTCTCGAACTGACCGAATCGCTGGTGATGGACAATCCCGAACAGAGCGCCCATGTGCTGGCCAAGCTGAAGCAACTCGGCATCGGCCTGTCGCTGGATGATTTCGGCACCGGTTATTCGTCCCTCTCCTATCTCACGCGCTTTCCCTTCGACACCATCAAGATCGACAAGAGCTTCCTCGACGATTCTTCGCCCAAGCGCTCGGTGCTGCTGAAATCCATGGTCAACATGGCGCATGAGCTTGGCATGTCGGTGGTTGCCGAAGGCATCGCCGACGAGAACGATGCGCTGCAACTGCGCCAGATGGGCTGCGAATATGTCCAGAGCTACATGTTCGGCGCGCCGATACCCGGCGATTCTGTCTTGAAGCTGTTGAAAGAGCAGTATCCTGTCGCTCAGGCGTGACCGGCGTCCTGGCTGAGATGGGCCAGGTCGACGCCGATAGAGGCCAGCACGCGATCATATTTGCGATCGATATCCCCGTCGAAGAGGAATTCCGGCTTGGCCGGGCAGGTCAGCCAGCCGTTCTGGGCGATCTCGCTTTCGAGCTGACCGGCACCCCAGCCGGCATAGCCTAGCACCATCAGCGCATGGCGCGGCCCCCTGCCCGACGAGATCGCGCGCAGGATATCGACGGTTGCCGTGAGGCAAATATCCTCCGACACCGGCAGCGAGGATTCGACCTTGTAGTCGTCGGTGTGGAGCACGAAGCCGCGGCTGCGGTCGACCGGGCCGCCATTGCGCACGACGAAATCGCGCGCCGACGGAGGCAGGCGTATCGCCTCCTGCTGGTCGAGAATGCCGAGTTGCACCAGAAGGTCGGGGAACAGCAATTGCTGCGACTGGTTTATGATGAGGCCCATCGCGCCCTCGTCGCTGTGGGCGCAGACATAAATCACGGTGCGCGCGAACCTTTCATCCTTCATCCCCGGCATGGCGATGAGGAACTGGTCATCGAGAAATCCACGTTTCTCTGCACCTTTTTTTTGTCGCAACAGGTCCATGCGAGAAAAGTAACGCGTTTTCGACACGCTTGAAAGATACGCCTTAGGCCAATGTTGACAGATGCAGGGCGTGGCCTCACGCAAAAATGATGGTGGCGAAAGGATGAGCCGGTTGCGTAACGCCATCCGCAAGGTCAAATCGCAGACATGAAAAGCACGAAAGTCGCAGCAATCGGCCTGCTTGCCATCGCACTCGGCTCGGCGCCTGCGCTGGCATCCTCCACCGACTGGTTCGAAACTCAGGGCGGCAGGGTGCGGCTCGTCACCTCCGGCAAGCCGGACGCAAACGGCCAGCTTCACGGCATCCTCGACATCGATCTCGATCCGGGCTGGAAGACCTACTGGCGCGACCCCGGCGACGCAGGCGTGCCGCCGCAGCTCGATATCAGTGCCAGCACCAACATTTCGAGCGCGGAATTCGACTTCCCCGCCCCGCAGCACCACGATGACGGCTATTCGAAATGGGCCGGATATGACCAGTCGGTCGCGCTGCCGATCACCTTTCATCTCAAGGCGGCAGGTGAGCCGGCGATGATCGACGCTCACGTTTTCCTCGGCATATGCGAGACGATCTGCATACCGGTCAGCACGAAGCTGTTGCTCGATCCCGCCAGCGACCCGGACAATGCCGATGATGCCGCCTTGGTCTCGGCGGCGCAGGAGGCATTGCCCGCTGCAGAGCAGCCGGATTTCAACGTGAAGATCGTCAGCAAGGACGAAAAGAGCCTGCTCGTGGAGGCTACCTTTCCCGGAAATCCGACGTCAGCCGATTTTTTCATCGCGGGTGAGAATGGCTATTCCTTCGCCGCGCCGAAGCGCGTGGAAAAGGACGGCAGGACGCTGTTTTCGGTGGAGATACTGAACCGTCCCGCACAGGCGCCGGCGGAGGGCGGCCTGCATTATACGCTGGTTTCTGACGCCGGTTCCGTCAGCGGCATCCTGCCCTATATGTAACCTCTGAGGACTTCGAAATCGCCTCCCGGCGATTGCCCTGAAGACGATAAGTCGATACCCAATCTCCCGAACCTTAACCGGACAAAGCGAGAAGACTTCATGACGATTTCCGTTGGCGACAAACTGCCCGAAGCGACCTTCAAGACGATGACCTTCGACGGCGCCAAGGCCGTGACCACCGCCGAGATTTTTGCCGGCAAAAAGGTCGTTCTGTTCGGCGTGCCGGGTGCCTTCACCCCCACCTGCTCCAACAACCATCTGCCGGGCTATCTGGAAAACCACGACGCGATCATCTCGCGCGGCGTCGACACCATCGCCGTCGTTGCGGTCAACGATCATTTCGTCATGGGCGCATGGGCGAACTTCACCGGCGGCGAAGGCAAAATTCTTTATCTGGCCGACGGCAATGGCGACTTCGTCCGCGCGGCCGGCCTTGAAGCCGACCTCAGCGGTGGCGGGCTCGGCATCCGTTCGAAGCGCTTTTCGATGATCGTCGATAACGGCAAGGTGACCGCGCTCAACATCGAAGACTCGCCCGGCCAGGCCGTCGAATCGGGCGCTGCCAAGCTTCTCGAACAGCTCTGATCAGAACCGGCCGGATGCGCGGTAACACCGCGCATCCGGTCAATTTCCTGTTGTTACAAGCTATTTCTTGAACGGCGCCATGCCCATGCGGGCGAGCTCGTCAGCGCGCTCGTTTTCCTCGTGGCCGGCATGGCCCTTGACCCAGTGCCACGTCACCTTGTGACGCTTGTTCGCCTCGTCCAGCGCCTGCCAAAGTTCGCCGTTCTTCACCGGCTTCTTGTCGGCGGTCTTCCAGCCGTTCTTCTTCCAGCCGTGAATCCACTTCGAAATGCCGTCCATCACATATTTGCTATCGGTGTGAAGGTCGACCGTGCAGGGTTCCTTCAGTGCGTTCAGCGCCGAAATCGCCGCCATCAGTTCCATGCGGTTGTTGGTCGTATCCGCTTCGCCGCCGGAAAGCTCCTTGGTCTTGCCGTTGAAGCGCAGGATGGCACCCCAGCCGCCGGGACCCGGATTGCCCGAGCAGGCGCCGTCGGTGAAAACTTCGACTGATTTGTTCATTTCAACCCATATTCGGACGCGGAATTGATCTGGCGGTGGAACCGCACCTTGCGGATGAATTCCATCGGATCGCGCTTCTGGACCAGCGCGCCGTCGGGAATGGTCAGCCAGTCATAAAGCCGCGTCAGCATGAAGCGAAGTGCAGCACCCCGCGCCAGAATTGGCAGCGCCTGCTTTTCCGCATCGCTCAGCGGCCGCACCGCCTGATAGGCTGCCAGCAATGCCGTGCCCTTGGTGAGATTGAAGGAACCGTCCTTCTCGAAGCACCAGGCATTCAGGCAGATCGCCACATCATAGGCGTAGAGGTCGTTGCAGGCGAAATAGAAGTCGATCAGCCCCGAGAGCTTCTCGCCGAGAAAGAAGACATTATCGGGAAACAGATCGGCATGGATGACACCTGCAGGCAGGTCCTTTGGCCAATTGCGCTCGAACGCAGCGAAGTCCGCGTCAACTTCAGCCGCCAGCCCTTTTTCGACTTCGTCGGCGCGGTCGTGCGATCCTTCCCACAGCTTGCGCCAGCCGGCGATGTCGAGCGCGTTTGGCCTCTTCAGCGGGAAATCCACGCCGGCGACATGCAGGCTTGCCAGTGCAGTACCCACTTCGCGGCAATGGGCCGCCGTCGGGCGGCGCATCCACATGCCTTCGAGGAAGGTGATGACCGCCGCCGTACGGCCAGCCAGCGCGCCGGTGACGCTGCCGTCACGCCGATGCACCGGCAGCGGGCAGGAAATGCCCTTTCCGGCCAGATGCTCCATTAAGCCGAGGAAGAACGGCAAGTCGCCCTTGTCGACCCGCTTCTCATAGAGGGTGAGAATGTAGGAGCCGCTCGACGTGTGCAGCAGGAAGTTCGAGTTCTCGGAGCCTTCCGCGATGCCCTTGTAGGACAGAAGGTCGCCGATCGAATATTCCTTCAGAAACGCGCCGAGCTCGTTTTCGGAAACGTCCGTATAGACTGCCATCATACGGTTCCGTTGACGAAGGCCATGTCCGACGGGGTCAGCTTCATGTCACGCAGCACACTCATTACCGGGAAATTCTCCGTTTCCGTCGCCGTTATCGCCAGGTCCACCTTCACGTCGAAACGGGCGCGGAAGGCGTCGATGATCTCGTCGACGATGATCTCCGGCGCGGACGCTCCCGCCGACAGGCCCAAAGTCGAAATGCCGGCGATGTCATCCCACGGAATTTCGGAGGCGCGCTGCACGAGAAGCGACATTTTCGCACCGGCGCGTTCCGCAACCTCGACAAGGCGCTTGGAGTTCGAGGAATTCGGCGCGCCGACAACGAGGAAAAGATCGGCGCCGGACGCGGTTTCCTTCACCGCTTCCTGGCGGTTGGTGGTGGCGTAGCAGATCGATTCGGCCGAAGGCGCCATCATCGCCGGGAACCTGTCTTGCAGCGCGCGAATGAGGCCGGCGGTATCCTCGACAGACAAAGTCGTCTGGGTGACGAAGCCGAGCGCTTCGGGATCACTAGGGACAAAGGCTGCGACATCGGCCTCGGTCTCGATCAGCGTTACCGAACCTTCCGGCAGTTGCCCCATCGTGCCGATGACTTCCGGGTGACCGCCATGGCCGATCAGCAGCACGTGGCGGCCGAGGCGCTGGTGGCGCATGGCCTGCTTGTGCACCTTCGAGACCAGCGGGCACGTCGCGTCGAGATAGAAGAGGTTGCGCGCCTGGGCATCTTCCGGCACCGATTTCGGCACGCCATGGGCCGAAAACACCACCGGGCATTCGCGATGCTCGGCGGGGATTTCGTTCAACTCCTCGATGAAGACCGCGCCGAGATTCTGCAGGCCTTCGACGACATATCGGTTGTGCACGATCTCGTGGCGCACATAGACCGGCGCGCCGTATTTCTTCAGCGCCAGCACCACGATCTGGATAGCACGGTCGACCCCGGCGCAAAATCCGCGCGGCTGGCAGAGCCGGATGGTGAGTGGCGGCTTGGATGAAATTTCAGGCATGGCGTCCGGTCTGTTTGATAGTGCCGAAATGATGTCTGCACCCACCTTATGTCAAGGCCGGTGGTATCATTAGATCGTTTCCCGTCATCTCAAAATAGCCCCTCACCCTTACCCTCTCCCCGTGAAAAACGGGGAGAGGGAGGCGTGTACGCTGGAGCTTCGTCCTTCTCCCTCGTTCTTTGAGGGGAACAAGGTGTCGGCCGGTGAATGAGGAGCAACAGCGATCTAGTTACGCCGCGAGCGAAACAGCCACACGCCGAGCACACCGGCGAGCGCTGCCGCCAGCCCGTACCAGGTGACGGCATATTGCAGATGGCTGTTGGGCAGGTCGATCATCGTCACACCACCGACCGGCAGGCCGCCGGGATTGGGCGTCTTGTCGGCATCGATGAAGAAGGGCACGAGTGCCGCGCCGGTCGGCAGGCCAGCACTGGCCGCCATCACGTCGCGGTCCTTCCAGTAGAAGACGTTCTTGACCGTATCATTGTCGGGAACCATCGAGGACGGCTTTTCCGGCAGCGGATTGCGGGCTAGTCCGGTGACCGTTACCTCGCCCGTGACCTGTCCGGCAGGCCGCTTGCCCGCATCCTTCAGGTCGTAGGGCACGAACCCGCGATTGACGAAAACAGCACGACCATCGGCAAGCTTCAGCGGCGTGTAGACATAAAAGCCGGAATCGCCCTCATAGGTGGCGAAGAAATGCCGCTCGCCTTCGGGCATGAACTGGCCGCTGACCGTCACCGGCCAGTAATCGACGTCGCCGCCCTCGGCGAATTTCTTCTCGATATCGGCGAGCGGAAGCGGCACTGAGTGGATGCGCTGGTCGATCGTCGCCAGCAGCGCTTCCTTCCAGTGCAGTCGCTCGACCTGCCATGTGCCGAGCCCGATCAGCACGGCGAAAGCCACCAAGCCAAGGACCAATGCAAGCAATCGTGCCGGCCTGCTCGCACGGAAACCGGATACAGCAGAACCGCTCATTCCGGCTGATCCATGCGCCCTTCGGCAGCCTTGTTGCGGTATTGCAGCGTGATCAGCACGCCCTTGATCAACCGCAGCGCCGTCAGGCTGAGTATGATCGTGAGCGGGATCCACAACAGGAAATGCAGCCACAGCGGCGGGTTGTAGGTAACTTCCATCCACAGTGCCGAGCCGACGACGATGAAGCCGATGATCAGGATGACGAAGACCGCAGGGCCATCGCCGGCGTCGGCAAAGGAATAGTCGAGCCGGCAGGTGCCGCAGCGTGGGGCGACCGTCAGGAAACTGGAGAATAGCCTTCCCTCACCGCAGCGCGGGCAGCGCCCCTTGAGACCCGCCGCGATCGGTTCAACCGGCGGCCAAAGCGCCTGATCTTCATGTGTGGGCTGGGTCATGGATCTATCTCTATCGAGGGAACCGCCGAGAGCGTGAGAAGCGGACCGATATCTGCCCCGTCATTGCGCCAGAAAAGCGGAAGGCGGCCGTGCTGCCACGACCGCCTTCCAATAACACGATATGTTGCCTCAGTGGCCGTGAGCGATCGTCGCGCCTACGGATGCCCAGACATAGATCGAGGCGAACAGGAACAGCCAGACGACGTCGACGAAGTGCCAGTACCAGGCAGCGGCCTCGAAGCCGAAATGCTGCTTCGGCGTGAAGTCGCCCTTCATCGCACGGATCAGGCAGACGAGCAGGAAGATCGTGCCGATGATGACGTGGAAGCCGTGGAAGCCGGTCGCCATGAAGAAGGTCGCGCCGTAGATCGAGTCGTGGAAGGTGAATGGTGCGTGGATGTATTCGTAGGCCTGAACGAAGGAGAACAGCACGCCGAGGCCGACCGTCAGCGCCAGGCCGTTGATCAGGCCCTTGCGGTCGCCATGGATCAGCGCGTGATGCGCCCAGGTGACCGTCGTGCCGGACAGCAGCAGGATGATGGTGTTGTAGAGCGGTAGGTGGAACGGGTCGAGGACCTCGATGCCCTTGGGCGGCCAGACACCGCCGGTGAATTCCGCGCGGGCGACCTGATGGACCTCATTCGGGAACAGGCTGGCGTCGAAGAAAGCCCAGAACCATGCCACGAAGAACATCACCTCCGAGGCGATGAACATGATCATGCCGTAGCGCAGGTGCAGCGACACAACGCGGGTGTGGTGGCCCTCATGCGCTTCCTTGATGGTGTCGCCCCACCAGCCGTACATGGTGTAGAGGACGATCGCGAGACCGATGGCGAAAAGATACCAGTGGCTGGAGGCCAGGTTGAAGCCGAAGAACGGGAAGTTGCCCTGCTTCAGATACTGCATCCAGGCGACGCCGCCGATCGCCATGATGAGCGCGCCGAGCGAACCCAGAAACGGCCACGGGCTCGGGGCAATGATGTGATAGTCGTGATTTGGTTTTGCGTGCGCGTCAGCCATGTCAGCCCCCGAGGTTTCCGTCGGTATTATCGTTAGTCTTGATTGGTCCAGCTTGCGGCGCTGCCGCAACCGGCTTTACCCCCTCTATGGGGAAAAAGGTATAGGAAAGCGTGATCGTCTTCACGTCCTTCAGTTCCGGCACGTTGACGATGTCGGGATCGACATAGAAAACGACCGGCATGTCGAGCGTCTCGCCCGGCTTCAGCGTCGTATCGGTGAAGCAGAAGCACTCGACCTTGTTGAAATAGGCACCCGCCAGTTCCGGCGTGACGTTGAAGGTCGCGCGGCCATAGGTCGGCTTGTCGAACATGTTCGCAGCCGTGTAATGGGCCTGCGCGGTTTCACCGATCCTGATCGACATGTCGCGCGCCACCGGCTGGAATTTCCACGGCAGACCGCCGGTCGTGTTGGCGTCGAAGCGGATCGTCACCTTCTGGTCGAGGACGCGGTCGGAATACTGGTCGACGCGCTGTGTCGTGCCGCCATAGCCGGTGACCTTGCAGAACATCGCGTAGAGCGGCACGGCGGCATAGGCCATGCCGATCATGCCGGCAAAAAAGGCCGCGCAGACGCCTGCGACCACCTTGTTGGATTTCTGCGTCTTCGGATCGACGAGTGTTTCGCGATTCATTCGGTCCTCACAGCGCACGGTCGAGGATTGCGGGGCCGAACTTGATGATCGTCGAGACGTAGAAGACGACCACAAGTACGGCGAGCCCGAGGCCGATGGCGATCGAGCGGCTGCGGCGCGCCTTCTTCTGCTTATCAGTCAGCGTCACCAGTTCGTTCTCGATCATGACAACACTCCCGAAGCCAGCGTGCGTTCGACGACGCTGTCAGCCAGATAGGCAGCGAAGATGACGAAGAGATAGAGCAGCGAATAGGCAAACAGCGCCTTGGCCGGCTTCATGACGCGATCGCTGTCGGGCATGACCAGAACCTTCCAGGCATACCAGATGAAGCCGATGCCGAGCGCGGTGGCGACGACGCCGTAACCGGCGGTCGTGAAGCCGAAGGCCCAGGGCAGCATGCCGACAGGTGCGAGAAGCAGCGAATAGGCGAATATCTGCTTGCGGGTCGAAGCCTCACCGGCAACGTTCGGCATCATCGGGATGCCGGCGCGGCCGTAATCCTGCGACTTAAACAGCGCCAGCGCCCAGAAATGCGGCGGCGTCCACAGGAAGATGATCAGGAACAGGATAACGCTTTCAAGGCTGATGGAACCTGTCGCCGCGGCCCAGCCGATCATCGGCGGGAAAGCGCCGGCGGCACCGCCGATAACGATGTTCTGCGGCGTCGAGCGTTTCAGCCACATCGTGTAGACGACGGCGTAGAAGAAGATGGTTAAGGCCAGCAGTGCGGCCGACAGCCAGTTGACCAGCACGCCCAGCGTCATCACCGAGAGTGCCGACAGGATCAGGCCGAAGACCAGCGCCTCGCCCGGCAGAACGCGGCCCGACGGCACGGGCCGGGTTGCGGTGCGGGTCATGACCGCATCAATATCGGCGTCGTACCACATGTTCAAAGCGCCGGAAGCGCCCGCACCGATGGCGATCGCCAGGATGGCGACGACGGCGATGAAAGGATTGATCGAAACAGGTGCGGCAACGAGGCCGACGAATGCCGTGAACACGACAAGCGACATCACGCGCGGCTTGAGCAGCTCGATGAAGTCGCGGGCGGTCGCTTCCGACATGCGAAAGCCTCCGTCATCCAGCGTGTTCTTGTCAACCAGGGCCATGCCTACGCAGTCCACTCTTTCGGTTTGGCAGAGACCGCCGGCGAGCGGCGGTCTCGTATCTTGTCAGCTACGCTTACTTGATGCGCGGGAGCTGTTCCCACTGGTGGAACGGCGGCGGCGAAGGCAGCTGCCATTCCAGCGTCGTCGCACCTTCACCCCACGGATTGGCACCGGCAACGCGCTTCTTCGAGAAGGCCTCGAAGACGCCGTACAGGAATACCAGTACGCCGAAGGCCGAGATGTAGGAGCCGTAGGACGACACCATGTTCCAGCCGGCAAAAGCGTCCGGATAGTCGATGTAACGGCGCGGCATACCGGCGAGGCCGAGGAAATGCTGCGGGAAGAACACCAGGTTCACGCCGACGAAGGTGATCCAGAAGTGGCTGTTGGCGATGAACGGCGAGTACATGTAGCCGGTCATCTTCGGGAACCAGTAGTACCAGGCCGCGAAGATCGCGAACACCGCACCCAGCGACAGCACGTAGTGGAAGTGAGCCACGACGTAATAGGTGTCGTGCATCGAGCGGTCGAGGCCGGCATTGGCGAGCTGAACGCCCGTGACGCCGCCGACGGTGAACAGGAAGATGAAGCCGATCGCCCAGATCATGGGCGTCTTCATCGAGATCGAGCCACCCCACATCGTTGCGATCCAGGAGAAGATCTTCACGCCGGTCGGAACCGCGATAACCATCGTTGCGAACACGAAGTAGCGCTGCGTGTCGAGCGACAGGCCGGTCGTGTACATGTGGTGCGCCCAGACGATGAAGCCGACGGCGCCGATCGCGACCATGGCGTAGGCCATGCCGAGATAACCGAACACCGGCTTCTTCGAGAAGGTCGAGACGATGTGACTGACGATGCCGAAGCCCGGCAGGATCAGGATGTAGACTTCCGGGTGACCGAAGAACCAGAACAGGTGCTGGAACAGGATCGGGTCACCGCCGCCTTCAGGCGCGAAGAAGGTCGTGCCGAAGTTGCGGTCGGTCAGAAGCATGGTGATGCCGCCTGCCAGAACCGGCAGCGAAAGCAAGAGCAGGAAGGCGGTGATCAGCACCGACCAGGCAAACAGCGGCATCTTGTGCAGCGTCATACCCGGAGCGCGCATGTTGAAGATGGTGGTGATGAAGTTGATCGCGCCGAGGATAGACGACGCACCGGCAATGTGCAGCGAAAGGATCGCCAGATCCATCGCCGGGCCGGGCTGGCCGGAGGTCGAGAGCGGCGGATAGATCGTCCAGCCGCCGCCGACGCCGTGGGCTCCGGGAGCGCTTGGCATGAAGGCCGAGAGAATGAGCAGGATGAAGGCCGGCGGAAGCAGCCAGAACGAGATGTTGTTCATGCGCGGGAACGCCATGTCCGGCGCGCCGATCATGATCGGCACCATCCAGTTGGCAAAGCCACCGATAAGCGCAGGCATGACCATGAAGAAGATCATGACCAGGCCGTGAGCGGTGGTGAAGGCATTATACATGCTCTTGCCCGCATCGATCGCGGCGTCACCTTCGACGCCGTAGACCATGGATGCAAGACCATGGAAAACCTGAATGCCCGGCTCAGCCAGCTCCCAGCGCATCATCACCGACAGAAAGCCGCCGACGATGCCCGCCATGATCGCGAAGATCAGGTAGAGCGTTCCGATATCCTTGTGGTTGGTCGAGTACACCCAACGGATCCAGCCTTTCGGCCTGTGATCGTGATCGTCGTGAGCTGCAGCGCCTGCCATATTCCGCTCCATTCCCTAATTTCTGTCCGGTCGCGGCATCAATTGCCGGCGACCGCTACCTTGCTGGTGCTGTCGATTTCGGCCATCAACGCCTTGTTGGCGCCATTCAGGTCGGTTTTGGCCGCAGCCAGCCACGTCGTATACTGCGCATCCGAGACGACCCGGATGGCGATCGGCATATAGGCGTGATCCTTGCCGCAAAGCTCGGAGCACTGGCCGTAGTAGAGGCCTTCCTTTTCCGCCTTGAACCAGATCTCGTTGATACGGCCCGGCACCGCGTCCGTCTTGACGCCGAAGGCCGGCATCGCGAAGGCGTGGATTACGTCACTGGCGGTAACCAGAACGCGCACGGTCGTGCTGATCGGAACGACGATCTCGTTGTCGACAGCCAGCAGACGCGGATAAGCGCCGCGATCTTCCTTGCCGGCGGCTGCGCGGTCACCATCGGCCAGAAGAGCCGAGTTGAACGAGAGCGGCTCGTCATTCTGGTATTCGTAGTCCCAGTTCCACTGGTTGGCGGTCGCCTTCAGCGTGATCTTGGCCTCTTCCGGCGGCGTGTATTGCGACGTCAGGAGCTGGAAGGAGGGCACTGCGATGAAGAGCAGGAGCACGACCGGCCCGACTGTCCAGACCACCTCGATCAGTGTGTTATGGCTGGTGCGCGAGGGAACCGGGTTCACGCTGGCGCGGAACTTGATGATGCAATAGGCGAGCAGGAAGAGCACGAAGAGCGTGATCGGCACGATGAACCACAGCGTGTAGTGCTCGAACCAGGTGATCTGCTCCATCATGCCGGTGGCTGCCGGCTGGAACGCCGTCTGCCACGGCGTCGGCTGCGCCGCATAGGCTGCAGCGGTGGCGAAAAAGGCTGCCGCAGCTCCGGCACTTGCAAGGATTTTTCTCATCGCCCTCAATGTCTCCCAATTCCATGCGTCCGGGCCGCACGAATATGCTACCGCACCGGAAAGGGAATCCCGGTGGTCCTAGCGGTGGTTCAAACCATACTCTCTTTCCGACCGCAAGAAAGGAGCACGAGAACCCATGCGGCATTTTTGCGCGCAAGCACCGGATGGACAAAGTATTTTCGGATTTGCGGTGGAGGATCGCTATAGAGGATGAGAAATCCTTATTGCGGCCACACCACTTCAAACATGTCGGCCCAGTCGCAATTCGGGCGAATTTCGCTTGGAAAAACGGGCAAACTGCCGCTATTGGCTGGTTCGGTCACTGTCTTGCCCTATAATTTCTGTCGTCACGGTATGGTTTTCCGTGATTCGCAATGGAGCCATCATGAAATCTCGGCTTTCGAGAACCTTGGCGAAGGTCGTCCTTTTCGCCGCTCTGTCCGGAACGGTCGTCCCGGCGGGCGCGCAGCAACAGCCTGCGCCGACGCCGAGGCCCGCCACCCCTCAGGCAGCACCAGCGCCTGCGCCGGCCAATCCGGCTCCACAGGCACCCCAGCCGCAGAGTGGTTCCGTTCGCTCGACGCATGGCGCATGGTCGATCATCTGCGACACGCCGGCCGGCGCTACCGCCGAGCAATGCGTGATGATGCAGAACGTGATTGCCGAGGACCGGCCGGAGATGGGCCTGTCGGTGGTCGTGCTGCGCACGGCCGACAACAAGGCTGAAATTCTCCGCGTCCTGGCGCCGCTCGGCGTTCTCCTGCCCAACGGCCTTGGCCTCAATGTCGACGGCAAGGATATCGGCCGCGCCTATTTCGTGCGCTGCTTCGGCGACGGCTGCTATGCCGAGGTCATCCTCGAAAAGCCGCTGCTCGACACCTTGAAGACCGGTACGTCGGCAACCTTCATCGTCTTCCAGACGCCCGAAGAAGGCATCGGCATTCCGGTCGACCTGAAGGGTTTCGCCGAAGGCTTTGCCGCCCTGCCCCAGTAAGATAGGCGCGAGCGCATTGCCGAAACGGGCCGGCGCGCCTACATCGTGGGTCGATTGATTTCTCGAAAACAAGGCGGACCCGCCATGAACAGCCTTCTCGGCCAATTCGACATTTCCGAAGACCAGATCCGCCGGATCGTCAGCGACACGATAAACGGCAGCGACGACGGCGAGCTCTATCTCGAATACAGCGAAAGCGAAGCGCTGATGTTCGACAATGGCCGGCTGAAGACCGCCAATTTCAACACCGACCAGGGTTTCGGGCTGCGCGCTATCGCCGGCGAGGCGAGCGGCTATGCCCATTCGAGCGAGCTTTCCGAAGCCGCACTCCTGCGCGCCTCGGATGCGGTCTCGGCGGTCAAGGGCGGCTATTCCGGCACGCTTGCAGCGGCGCCTGCCCGCACCAACCGCCATCTTTACACCGACGAGAACCCGATCCCGTCGCCCTCATTCGAAGCCAAGTCCAAGCTGCTTCAGGAAATCGACGCGTGGCTGCGCGCCAAGGACCCACGCGTGCGGCAGGTGACGGCATCGCTTGCCTCGTCATGGCAGCATGTCGAGATCCTGCGCGCCGACGGCCAGGTCGTCCGCGACGTGCGCCCGCTGGTGCGCATGAATGTTTCCGTCGTCGTCGGCGAAGGCGACCGGCAGGAGTCCGGCTCCTACGGCATGGGCGGCCGCAAGGGTTTTGGCGAGTTCCTCATCGAAGACAGCTGGCAGCATGCCGCAGACGAGGCGCTGCGCCAGGCGCTGGTCAATCTCCAGGCCATCCCCGCGCCTGCCGGCACATTCGACATAGTGCTGTCCAGCGGCTGGCCGGGCGTCATGCTGCATGAGGCTGTCGGGCACGGTCTGGAAGGCGATTTCAACCGCAAGAAGACCTCGGCCTTCGCCGGCCTGCTGGGCCAGCAGGTTGCGGCCAAGGGCGTTACCGTCGTGGACGACGGCACCATTGCCGAGCGGCGCGGCTCGCTGACCGTCGACGACGAAGGCACGCCGACCAACCGCAACGTGCTGATCGAGGACGGCAAGCTGGTCGGCTACATGCAGGACCGGCAGAACGCTCGCCTGATGGGCATGAACGCCACCGGCAACGGACGCCGCGAATCCTACGCCCACCAGCCGATGCCGCGCATGACCAACACTTATATGACCGCCGGCGACATGGCGCCTGAGGAAATCATCGCTTCGGTGAAGAACGGCGTCTATGCCGTCTCCTTCGGCGGCGGCCAGGTCGACATAACCAGCGGCAAGTTCGTGTTCGGCTGCACCGAGGCCTACATGATCGAGAACGGCAAGGTGACCCAGCCGATCAAGGGCGCGATGCTGATCGGCAACGGCCCGGACGCGATGCACCGCGTCACCATGATCGGCAACGACATGAAGCTCGACACCGGCATCGGCATGTGCGGCAAAGCCGGCCAGGGCGTTCCCGTCGGCGTCGGCCAGCCGCATCTCCGGATGAACCAGATGACGCTCGGCGGCACGCGGGTGTGATCCCTAGCTAGGTAACGTTATGTCTGCGTATGCCTTGGCTGTTCATACCTCGCTTGGATTTAAGAAAGAGGACTATTTCTTTCGATATAAGAATCGCGAGTTTCGTTACATTCCTGGCTGGAAACAAAATGAGACGGACAAGGTTCTAACGATCCTTCGCCACGACAACAACTCAGAAGCAAATGAAGCTTATCGTCTATTGGCAGAACTTCTTAGCGTAATCTCCTTTGAAAGAGATTGTAAGGTCATCCTATCTTCCGGAGTAATAGCGCACGGCACGCATTTCGACTTGGAGAAAGTCTCAGGAGGATACGTTGAAAGAAGATCGATACCAGTAAGTGAATTGAGTGATGAATTTTATTACATACCGCCTGTTCGCAACTCGGAACAATCTGATATTGTTCGAATATATAGAGAAGCAAGATCTTCAAGCAGCTTGTATTTAAATATTTTATTTTATTGGCATTCTCTTTCTTATCCGCATACAAAAAATGCCTACGCGATTGAATACGTGGATAGATACTTAAATCATCCGAGCTATTTGGGAGATTCCATAGGACGAATTGTCGAAAATCCAATGATGCTGAGGAATAAATCGGATTTTGTGTCGTTCGGTCACTACGTGGAAAACGCCGTAAGGCACTCGATTGCGCATTTTATTAGATATCCTTTGTCAAAGGAAAAGGGATTGGATTTGGACAACTTTGATCAAATTCAACACCTTCATGACGTTAGAGACGTCTTGAAACAAGCATCTAGAAATAGAATAAGAGAAGAATGAGTGTATTTGTTTATACTAGGCGTTCTGACGCTAGGAATGTTTCCAACTGATGCCCTTCCAGCGGATCGTCGTCCTGACCGGTGCCGGCATATCTGCCGAATCCGGCGTCGACACTTTTCGCGACAAGAATGGCATCTGGTCCAAGGTCGATTATCGCGATGTGGCAACGCCGGAAGGCTTTGCACGCAATCCCGGCCGCGTTCACGATTTCTACAACGAGCGCCGCCGGCGCATGCTCGGCATCAAGCCGAATGCCGCGCATGAGGCGCTCGCGCGGCTCGAGCCTGCCTTCAAGGGTTCGTTCCTGCTGGTGACGCAGAACATCGACGACCTCCATGAAAGCGCCGGATCGAAGAAACTCGTCCATATGCATGGCGAACTCAATTCGGCACTTTGCGAGGCTTGCGGCATGCGCAGGCCCTGGTCGGGGGAAATGTCCATCGACTCGCAATGCCCATGGTGCAAGGCGAAGGGGCGGATGCGCGTCGATGTCGTGTGGTTCGGCGAGATGCCCTACCACATGGGCGAGATCGAAAAGGCGCTCGATGCCTGCGATCTGTTCGTTTCCATCGGCACCAGCGGCAACGTCTATCCTGCCGCTGGCTTCGTCGAGCAGGCCAGGGCAGCCGGCGCGCATACGGTCGAGCTCAATCTTGAACGCTCGGAGGGCTATTCGAATTTCGATGAAGCCGTGTACGGCCCAGCAACGAAGATCGTGCCGGCTTTCATTGAGCGTCTTCTCGGCAGCTAACGGCCACCTACCGCCGCTTCTTCGGCTTCTCCAGCAGCGCCACCGCTTCGACATGCGCCGACCATAGGAACTGGTCGACCGGGGTGACGCTTTTCAAGCGATAGCCACCGTCGATCAGGATGCGCAAATCGCGCGCCAGCGTTGTCGGGTTGCACGAAACCGCTGCGACCAGAGGCACCTCGGATTTCGCGATCTGCTTGCACTGATCCTCTGCGCCGGCGCGTGGCGGGTCGAAGACCAGACCGTCGAAGGCCGCGAGTTCCTTGTATGTGATTGGACGGCGGAACAGGTCGCGCTTTTCCACCGTGACGCGCTTCAAGCCCGATGCGAATCGAAAGCCGCGATCGAGTGCGGCAAGGGCCGCCGCATCGCCTTCCACGGCGTGGACTTCCGAGTTTGCCGCAAGCCGCAGGGCAAAAGCGCCCGCGCCGGCAAACAGGTCCAGCACTTTCTTCGATTTCTTCAGATGCTCGCCGACCAACCCGGCCATGACCTCTTCAGCTGACGCGACAGCCTGAAGGAAGCCGCCCGAAGGCGGTGCGACCGACACATTGCCGAACAGCACCACGGGCTTTTTCGGCTCGACGATGATCTCGCCATCGGCCGCCACCCGCGCCAGACCTTCGCGAATGGCAAAGGCGGAAACCAACATACGGGCCTTGTCCTCGAGCTTGCCGCCGTCCTGGGCCGCCACATCCAGCCCCGAAGCCGTATAGGTGACGGTCATGTGAAACGGCTGTGCGGTCTTGCAAAGCAGCGCCGCCAGTTGCCGCAGCATCGGCAGCGCACGCTCGATTTCCGGTTCGATTATAGGGCATTCCTCGATGTCGATGATCTGGTGCGACAGCGCCCGATTGTAGCCGAGCAGCATGCCGGATTCGGTGCGGCGCACCGAGAAAATGGCGCGGCGGCGCGAATGCGACGCGCAAGCGACCGTTGCTGCAACATCCGTCTCGATGCCACGGCTCTTCAGCGCCTGCACCACTTTGTCGCGCTTCCAGTCGAGATAGGCTTGCGCTTCCAGATGCTGCAAAGCGCAACCGCCGCAATCGGTGAAATGGCGGCACACCGGATGGATGCGAAGCGGCGATTCCTCCAACACCGCAATCAGCATCGCACGATCCTTCTCGCGCGCCGCCGTCACCTTTTCGCCCGCCAGCGCGAAGGGGATGAAGACAGGACCGTTTGGTGTGTCCGCCACGCCGTCGCCCTGTGCACCGAGGCGCGCGATCTGAAACTGAGTGCTCATGCCTTTACCCCGGCCAACAGAAATTCGCGGTTGCCGTCGCTGCCTTCGATGGGCGATGGGCAAATCCCAATGGCGCGCCAACCCGGCACCGCATCGAGCCAATCTTTCAACGCTTCGGCAATCAGCGGTGCGTCGACCGGGTTCTTGAGCAGCCCGCCCTTGCCGATCGCCTCGCGTCCGGCCTCGAACTGCGGCTTGACCAGAAAGATGCCCCGCGCACCGGGCCGCGCCAGATCGAGCGCCGGCGGCAGAGCAAGCTTTAATGAAATGAAGCTGACGTCGGAGACGATCAGTTCAGGCAAGCGCCCATCGAGATCGCCGGCAGACAGCTCGCGCGCATTCAGCCCCTCGATGCAGCGCACACACGGGTCGGCCTTCAGGCTCGGATGCATCTGGCCATGGCCGACATCTATCGCCGTCACATGTGCCGCACCCCGCTCCAGCAGAACCTGCGTGAAACCGCCGGTAGAAGCGCCGATATCGAGCGCAGTGCAGCCGGAGGGATCGATAGAGAAATGGTCGAGCCCGGCGATCAGTTTTAACGCGGCCCGCGAGACATAGCTCTGGGCCGGATCGTCCACGGCGATCACGGCATCGGCCGAAACCCCCTGCCCGGCCTTGCCTGCAACAGCGCCGTCCACCTTCACCGTGCCGCGCTCGATGGCATCGCGCGCCCGCGAACGGCTGGCAAACAGGCCGCGCGCGACGAGCAATTCGTCGAGCCTCTGGCGTGTTTCGATTTTGGAATTGGCGTTCATCCGCCTTCATTGGCGAATGCATGCAGGGAACGCAAGCTTCAGAAGGTAATGACCCGGGAAACCGTCCGCTCGGTGAGCGGCAGCAAGCCTTCGTCAAAGCGCCGGATCAGCTCCGCCCGCGCGCTTTCCAGAAAGGTCGGCGTGTAGGAATAGGATTCGTTGAGCACGACGAATTCCGGCTTGCGCTCATAGGAAAAGCCGCCGCGAATGTCGCCGATCTTGCGCGCGACGATTTCCATCACGGCCTGCTCGAGCTTCACATCATGGCGCATCTGCGCATTTGCCGGTGCGCTCAGCACGGCCAGACACGCCACGCTCCCCAGAAGCAATTTTTTCACTGCTGCTCTCCCTACCCGGAGAGCTTTCTAGCGGCAACGCGCTAAAAATGGCCCAAGAGACAAGGTAAGCAGAATCCCAAATATCAGCGTAAACAGATGGTTAGGCCGTGGCCGAGCGCACCGACTGGCCGAGTGCTGCAAACACCGTGCGAACGATGCCGGTCGAATCCAGCCCGGCGTCGACATACATCTTTTCCGGCTTGGCGTGGTCGGTGAATTCGTCCGGCAGAACCAGCGGGCGCACCTTCAGGCCGGTGTCCAGCAAGCCTTCCTTCGCCAGGAAATGCAGCACATGGCTGGCGAAGCCGCCGATGGAGCCTTCCTCGACGGTCAGCAGAACCTCATGCGATCTCGCAAGCCGGCGCACCAGATCCTCGTCCAGCGGCTTGGCGAAGCGGGCGTCGGCAACAGTGGTGGAAAGTCCGGCAGCGTCCAGTTCCTCGGCGGCGAGCAGGCAATCCTGCAGGCGCGTGCCGAAGGACAGCAGTGCTACCTTGGTGCCTTCCTTGACGATGCGGCCCTTGCCGATCTCCAGCACCGAGCCACGCTCGGGCATGTCGACGCCGACGCCGTTGCCGCGTGGATAGCGGAAGGCGATCGGACCTTCATCGAAGCTTGCGGCGGTGCGCACCATGTGGCGCAGTTCCGCCTCGTCTGCGGCTGCCATCACGACAAAGCCGGGCAGCGAGGCAAGATAGGTCGTGTCGAACGCGCCGCAATGGGTCGGCCCGTCGGCGCCGACGAAGCCTGCGCGGTCGATCGGGAAGCGCACCGGCAATTTCTGGATCGCGACGTCATGCACGACCTGATCGTAGGCGCGCTGCAGGAAGGTCGAATAGATCGCCGCGAACGGCCTCAGCCCTTCCGTTGCCAGGCCGGCGGCGAAGGTCACGGCATGCTGCTCGGCGATGCCGACATCGAAGGTGCGGCTCGGAAACACCTCGCCGAAAAGATCAAGCCCGGTGCCGGAAGGCATGGCGGCGGTTATGGCGACGATGCGGTCGTCCTCGCGCGCTTCCTGGATCAGGCTTTCGGCGAAAACCTTGGTGTAGCTCGGCGCGTTGGCCGGAGCCTTGGCCTGCGCGCCGGTGATGACGTCGAACTTGTTGACGCCGTGATATTTGTCGGCTGCAGCTTCGGCCGGAGCATAGCCCTTGCCTTTCTGCGTCACGACATGGATCAGGATCGGGCCGGTGCCGTTGTCGCGGACATTCTTCAGCACCGGAACGAGGTGCTCGAGATTGTGCCCGTCGATCGGGCCGATGTGGTAGAAACCCATCTCCTCGAACAGCGTACCGCCGGTGACATAGCCACGCGCATGTTCCACCGCGCGGGTGATGGCGCGATCGGCGCGTGCGCCGAGATAAGAGGTCAGCTTCTTGCCGAGATCGCGGATGCCGGCATAGGTCTTGCCCGAGGCCAGCCGCGCCAGATAGGCGCTCATCGCGCCCGAAGGCGGCGCGATCGACATGTCGTTGTCGTTGAGGATGACGATCAGCCGCGCGTTCAGCGCGCCGGCATTGTTCATCGCCTCATAGGCCATGCCCGCCGACATGGCGCCGTCGCCAATCACGGCGATGACGTTGTTGGTGCCGCCATTGAGGTCGCGCGCCACCGCCATGCCGAGACCGGCGGAAATGGAAGTCGAAGAATGTGCTGCGCCGAAGGGATCGTATTCGCTCTCGGTGCGCTTGGTGAAACCGGACAGCCCGTCTTCCATGCGCAGCGTGCGAATGCGGTCGCGGCGGCCGGTGAGAATCTTGTGCGGATAGGCCTGGTGGCCGACATCCCAGATGATGCGATCGTCCGGCGTGTCGAAGACGTAGTGCAGCGCCACGGTCAATTCGACCACGCCGAGGCCAGCGCCGAGATGGCCGCCAGTGTGCGAAACGGCGTCGATCAACTCGGCGCGCAGTTCCGACGCCAGTTGCGGCAGGTCGCTTTCGGGCAGCAGCTTGAGGTCCGCGGGAATGCGGACCTTGTCCAGCAGCGGCGTCTTGGGTGGCAAAGTCACGAGGTCGAGGCCTGTCTGTAATCCGTTTAGTCTACAGATTGGAGATAGAGCGTCGACCCCGGAAAGTAAATGTGCGGTGATGACGCGTATCCTTGCGTCACAAACATCAACTTTCGGGCAAAGGTATGAATTCCTTGTCGTCGCCTGGCACAATGTCGAAGCGGCCGGTCTTCCATTCCTCCTTGGCCTGTTCGATTCGTTCCTTGGAGGACGACACGAAATTCCACCAGATGTGACGCGGTGAACCCAGCGAAGCGCCGCCGAACAGCATGAAATGCGCGCCGTTTTCGGCCGAAACGACGATTTCGTCGCCCGGCTTCAGCACCAGCAGGCGATTCTCGGGAAAACGGTCGCCGGAAATTACCACGCTTCCGTCGAGCACATAGATGGCGCGCTCCTCGGCGTCCGCCGGAATGCTGTAGCTGGCGCCGGGTGCGAGGCGGATATCGGCATAGAGCGTGTCGTGATAGGTCGTCACCGGCGCGCGCATGCCTTCAAGCTCGCCGATTACCACGCGACCGGTCACGCCCTCGGCGCTGAATTCTGGCAGCGTGGCGCTTGCCGTGTTCTCGAACACCGGCGCGATTTCCTCCTTGTGGTCGGGCAGCGCAATCCAGGTCTGCAGGCCCGAAACCGACATTGGCGCGCCGCGCATTTCCTCGGGCGTCCGCTCGGAATGCACAATGCCGCGCCCGGCCGTCATCAGGTTCACATCACCGGGCGAGATCACCATTTCGGTGCCGAGCGAATCGCGGTGCCTGATTTTGCCGTCGAACAGATAGGTGACGGTCGAAAGGCCGATATGCGGATGCGGGCGCACGTCGAGCGCCTTGCCGGCGCGCAGGATCGCCGGCCCCATGCGATCGAAGAAAATGAACGGCCCGACCAGCCGGCGCTTTGCCGTCGGCAGCGCCCGGCGCACCTCGAAGCCGCCGATATCCTTGGCGTTGGGAATGACCATCAGTTCGATGGCATCGCAGGAGAATGCGTCGCCCGGCTCGGGATCACGTGCGGGAAAAAAGCTCATGGGACACTCCGATCTGCGGTTGCGTTCAACCTTATGCAGAGAGGCTACGCCCCAAGCGCGACAATCGAAAGTCCCGTACCGGTGACGGTATGTTCAATGGCTGAGCGAGAGGCGCCGATACAGGCGCACTGCAAGCGTCATGCGTTTGCAAAACGCAGCACTGAGCGGGCCTTTGCCTTGGCGGCTTCTTCCTCGCGATTGCGCGGATGCTGGTGCGTTTCCATCGAATGCAGCAGTTCGTGCGCAGCTTCCGCGATCTGATCGACAGCGCGGTTGAATGCTTCCTCGTTTTTCTTGGAAGGTTTCGTCGTACCGCTCAGCTTGCGGACAAACTGAAGTGCTGCGTCGCGGATTTCGTCATGCGTCGCCGGTGGCTCGAAATTGAACAACGTCTTGATATTGCGGCACATCGTCAGCTCCCGGATTTTCCATCGACCCTTTGTCTGACAGATAACTGGGCGCGAGGTGCCACGACGTCAAGTCATTCGCCGTCGAGCGGCTCCGTGCCCACCGGCTTGCCGTCGCGCGACAGGCGGATTTTTTCGACCTTGTCCTCGGCCGCCTTCAGCAGCCGGTCGCAATGGGTTTTCAGCGCTTCGCCACGCTCGTAGATCTTGATCGACTGGTCGAGCGGCACGTCGCCGCGCTCCAGATCGTCGACGATCTTTTCCAGCGCCTCCAGCGCCTGCTCGAAGCTCATCGCCTTGATCTCGTCACTCGGCTCATTGGCCATCTCTTATCCTTTCATCAGGCGCTTCACATGCGCCGCGACAGAGAACGACAGGCCCTCGAGGTCGTATCCGCCTTCCAGCAGGCTGACGAGCCGGTTGCCGGAATGCCGCGTGGCACGGTCCATGAGTTCGCCGGTCGCCCAGTCGAAATCGTCTTCGGTCAGGTTGATCTCGGCCAGCGGATCGCGGTGGTGCGCATCGAAACCGGCCGAAATGATGATCAGGTCCGGCGCGAAATCGTCGATCGCCGAAAACACGCGCGAGCGCATCGCCTCGCGAAAAATGTCGCTGCCGGTCTGCGGTGCCAGCGGCGCGTTGACGATGTTGCCGGCGCCGGTCTCGCTCTTCGCGCCGGTGCCGGGATACAGCGGCATCTGGTGCGTCGAGCAGTAGAGCACGGAGGGATCGTCCCAGAAAATGTCCTGCGTGCCGTTGCCGTGATGCACGTCCCAGTCGACGATGGCGACCCGCTCGGCGCCATGCTTCTTCTGTGCGTAGCGCGCGGCGATTGCGGCGTTGTTGAACAGGCAGAAGCCCATTGCGGTGGTCTTTTCGGCATGGTGCCCCGGCGGGCGGCTGGCGACGAAGACATTGTCGGCCTTGCCGGAAAACACGTCGTCCACCGCAGCATTGGCAGCACCTATCGCCGTCAGCGCCGCAACCCAGCTTTTCGGGCTGGCCACGGTGTCAGCGTCGATGGCGCGGATACCCTCTTGCGGGATCGCAGCGCGCACCTTTTGGACATGACTTTCGGGATGGGCGTAGAGAATCGTCGCCTCATCGCCCTTCGGCGCCTCGACACGGTCGAGTGCGGCAAAGGCCTCGTCTTCCAGCACGCGCGCGATGGCACGCAAGCGATCAGGCCGCTCCGGGTGGCCCGGCGGCGTCAGATGCTCAAGGTAGATCGGATGTGAATAGAGACGCGTCGTCATGCAAACATCCTATCAGGAAAGACCGTGCCGCCGCCATGCGTCGGCGCCCGAAGCCTGGGGAAAATCCTCATTGCGAAATCATAGGTCGGCATCGGGGGATGTTTTTGCAAGCGCGCCGGGTTAAGTCTCCGGTGCTGTCAGGTGCCCGCCGCGAGGCGGGAGAATCGGGAACACGGTGAAAATCCGTGGCGTGCCCAACGCTGTAAGGGGAACCGCATCGGCAAAGGCCACTGTTCGCGAGAACGGGAAGGCGCCGGATGCGGGATGAACCCAAGCCAGAAGACCGGCCCGGCAGAGATAGTCATCCGCGTGGACAGGCGGAACGACGTTTTTCGATCGCAAGGGGAAATGCGATGAATGCCGTCCGCAACCACGCCTGCCGTGAAAATGCCTTCGAAGAAGCCGGGCGCGACGCCGTCTACCGCGCCATCTTCACCCGCCGCGATGTGCGGAGCCATTTTCGTCCCGACCCGATAGACGACGCAGTGCTGGCCCGGCTGCTGATGGCCGCCCATCATGCGCCCTCCGTCGGCTTCATGCAGCCATGGAATTTTATCGTTATCCGCGACATGGAGCGGAGGCAGGCGGTGCGCGACCTTTTCCTTGCCGCGCGCGAGCAAGAGTTGCCGAACATCGCCGAGGAGCGTCAGATGCTCTACCGCAAGCTGAAACTGGAAGGCATATGCGAAAGCGCGCTGAACCTCTGCATCACCTGCGACCGCTCGCGCTCAAAGGGCTCGCCGCTCGGCCGCTGGCACAATCCCGAAATGGATATCTACAGCACGGTCTGTGCGGTACAGAATTTCTGGCTGGCGGCGCGGGCTGAAGGCATCGGCGTCGGCTGGGTCAGCATCATCGATACGGAAGCGTTGAAACGGGCCTTGAACATTCCCGACCACGTCGTCCCGATTGCCTATCTCTGCGTCGGCCACGTCTCGGAATTCGCGCCACAGCCAGACCTTGAGCGGAGCGGCTGGGGCGCCCGCCTGCCGCTCTCAGAGCTCATCATGAGCGAGACGTTCGGCGGCGGAGGCGAAGACACGCTGAAGGACATCGCTGGCAAAATGCGCCCGTAGCGCCCCACTCAGGCCCTGTTGACCAACAGCCCGTTAAGCAAAGTCTTGAAAGCCGCGACGGCTTTGCGCGACGTTGCCTCCGGATCGTCGGAATTGGCAATCTTCTGCGCCGCCTGACTGCTCGCGCCATTGATCAGCCGTGCCGCCGTGGCGGGATCGAGATCGGGAACGACCACACCCTCTTGCTGCAGATGAGTCAGGTTTTCCGTCATCGAAGCTTCGCAGGCGCTGGCATTCGGCCATTGCGATGGATCGCCCAGCACTGCGGGACCGTCGCGGAACATGATGCGCTGGATTTCCGGCTCCACCGCCAGTTCGATATAGCTGGTGCATTCGTCGACGAAATACTGCCAGCGCGTCGGCGCTTTCTCGGCAATTTCGCGCACCCGCACGGCCATTTCGCCGTCGATCTCGGCGATAACGGCCTGGAGCAGCCCCTTCTTGTCGCCGAAGTGATGATAAAGCGCGCCGCGCGTCAGCCCGGCTGCGGCGGTGAAATCGTCCATCGATGCTTCCGCATAGCCGACCGTGCCGAAAGCATGACGCGCAGCGTCCACCAATTTGGTGCGCGTTTCGGCTATCATCTCCTTGCGTGGTTTATGCGCCATCAAATCTCCTTCGCATACGATGCGTATATTATTTGACATACGTGGCGTATGCAACTATCTAGATTTCATACGCCACGTATGTAAGTGGTGCCCCTCTGGAAATCCAGGAGCATTCGATGCCCAACCCCTATAGCGAGATTTTCAAGGCGCCGGGAGCCAAAGGCTTCGCCGCCGCCGGTTTCGTCGCACGGCTGCCGATCGCCATGGCACCGATCGGCATCGTCGCCATGCTGTCGCAGACCCATGGCGAATACTGGCTGGCCGGTGCCGTCTCGGCAACCTATGCGCTGACCAACGCCGTCCTTGCCCCTCAAATCTCGCGGCTGGTCGACCGGCACGGGCAAGCGAAAGTGCTTACGCCGACAACGATCGTCTCGGTGATCGCCTTTGCGGTTCTGCTGGTCGCAACCAACCAGAACTGGCCGATCTGGACGCTGTTCGTGTCGGCGCTGCTGGCGGCGGCAATGCCCAGCATGCCGGCAATGGTGCGGGCGCGCTGGTCCGAGATTTTCCACGACCGTCCTGAACTCAACACCGCCTTCGCCTTCGAATCGGCTGCGGACGAACTCGTCTATATCGCTGGCGCGTCGCTGTCGGTGGGCCTCAGCGTCGCCCTGTTCCCCGAAGCGGGCATGCTGGCGAGCACGCTGTTCCTCGCATTCGGATCGGCGGCGTTCATCCTGCAACGCTCGACGGAACCCAGGATCAGGCCGCTGGAACATGGCGGAGGCGGCTCGGCGATCCGGCAGCGGCCGGTCCAGATCATCACCTTTGCCCTGATCTTCATCGGCGCGACCTTCGCGACCGCAGAAGTCAGCGCGGTGGCGATCACCAAGGAACTCGGCCAGCCGAGCGCTGCAAGCCTCGTCATCGGCGTCTATGCCGTCGGTTCCTTCGTGGTCGGCCTGATCATCGGCGCACTGAACCTGACCATGCCTTTGCAGCGCCAGTTGGCCATCGCGGTCGCCATCATTGCGCTGACGACGCTGCCGTTGCTGGTCGTGAATACGGTGCCGATGCTGGCGCTGGCGATCTTCGTCAGCGGCGTGGCGATCTCGCCCACCTTCATCACCGCCTTCGGCCTGATCGAGCGCCGCGTGCCGGCAGCAATGCTGACCGAAGGGGTCACCTGGGTGATGACCGGCATCGGCATCGGCATGGCGCTCGGCTCATTCGCAACCGGATGGGTGGTGGATAATTACGGCGCACATAACGGCTTCTGGGTGTCGGTAGCGGCCGGGACGATTGCCCTGCTGACCGTGCTTCTGGGTCAGAGGTCGCTCGGCGGCGAACGACGCGCGGTTTCGGCCTTGCCGCAACCGGCGGAATAAGCTGGCTTGCAACAAAGGGCTCCGGTCGGTCGACCGGAGCCCTTTGTTTTACAGGTTTTCCGTTTTACAGGATTTCCGTCTTGGCGATCTTGATGCCGAAGCCTTCCAGTCCGATGTAGTGGCGCTCACGCGAGGCGATCAGGTTGATCGAGGAGATGCCGAGATCCTTCAGGATCTGCGCGCCAAGGCCGATCTGGCGCCATTCATCCTCGCGCCGCAGCGCCTCGGCGTGATCCTCGCGATCGGCTGAAGGCCGGTTGCGGCCCTGGTCGGCGACGCCGACCGAACCCTCGCGCAGATAGACGATGACGCCGCGCTTGCGCTCGCCCAGTGCCTTCATGATCTGGTCGAGACGGCATCCGGTGCCGAACACATCCGTCACCACATCCTCGGCGTGAAGCCGCACCGGCACCTCGACGCCGTCGCGGATATCGCCGAAGACGATGGCCAGATGGTGCATCACATCCCAGGGCAGCGTGTAGGTGTAGGCCTTGGCCTTGCCGCCGGGCGTGTCGATGTCGAAGGAGTCTACGCGCTGAATCAGCGTTTCCTGGCGCTGGCGATAGGCGATCAGGTCTGCGACCGAAACCTGCTTCAGCCCATTCTTCTCGGCGAAGGCCGCAACCTGCGGCCCGCGCATCACCGTGCCATCATCGTTGACCAGCTCGGAAATGACGCCGACCAGCGGCAGCCCGGCGAGCTTGCACAGATCGACTGCGGCCTCGGTGTGGCCGGAGCGCATGAGCACGCCGCCCTCGCGCGCGATCAGCGGGAAGATGTGACCCGGGCGCACGAAATCATTCGCGCCGACATTGCCGTTGGCGAGGTTGCGCACCGTCAGCGTGCGGTCGTCGGCGGAAATGCCGGTCGTCGTGCCGTGCTTGAAATCCACACTCACGGTGAAGGCGGTGGTGTGGGCCGAATCATTGTCCGCCACCATCGGCGAAAGGTTGAGACGCCGCGCATCCTCGCGCGTCATTGGCGTGCAGACGATGCCGGAGGTGTGGCGCACGATGAAGGCCATCTTCTCCGCCGTGCAGTGCACGGCAGCGACGATCAGGTCGCCCTCGTTCTCGCGCCCGTCATCGTCCATGACGACGACGATCTCACCGCGCTCGAAGGCCCGCAGCGCCTCGACGACTTGTTTCTGGTCATAGGACATGGGGCTCACTTTCGTTCGCAAGGGAGTATGGCAGTAGGGGAATAAGGCAGTAGGGCAATAGGGAATTCGACGGGTAAAACATACTGCCCTACTCCCCTACTGCCCTAAACTCTTCCCGTTTGCCCGCGATGGCGCAGATAATGATCGGCAATGGCGCAGGCAATCATGGCCTCGCCGATCGGCACGGCGCGGATGCCGACGCACGGATCGTGACGACCCTTGGTGCGCACTTCGACATCCTTGCCGTCGACATCGATCGACTGGCGCGGCGTCAGGATCGACGAGGTCGGCTTGACCGCGAAGCGCGCGACGATCGCCTGCCCGGTGGAGATGCCGCCCAGAATGCCGCCGGCATTGTTGGACAGGAACACCGGCTTGCCGTCATTGCCGATGCGCATCTCGTCGGCGTTATCCTCGCCGGTGATGCGCGCGGCCCAGAAGCCATTGCCGATCTCGACGCCCTTCACGGCGTTGATCGACATCAGGTTCGAGCAGATATCCTGATCGAGCTTGGCATAGATCGGCGCGCCAAGGCCCGCCGGCACGCCATCGGCCACGATCTCGATGACCGCGCCGACCGAGGAGCCGGCTTTGCGGATGCCGTCGAGATAATCGGCGAACACCTGCACCGAGCCGGGATCGGGCGTGAAGAACGGGTTTTCCGGGTCGTCGATGAAATTCCAGTTCCAGCGGCTGCGATCGATCTCCTTGACGCCCATCGAGATCAGCGCGCCGCGCACCACCATGCCCGGAACGACCTTGCGGGCGAGCGCACCGGCGGCAACCCGCGCCGCGGTCTCGCGCGCCGAGGACCGGCCGCCGCCGCGATGGTCGCGGATGCCGTATTTGACGTCATAGGTATAGTCGGCATGGCCGGGACGATACTGCCGGGCGATCTCGCCATAGTCCTTGGAGCGCTGGTCGACATTCTCGATCATCATCGACACCGGCGTGCCGGTGGTGATCATCGTTTCGCCGTCCTCGTCCATGACGAAGCCGGACAGGATCTTCACCTCGTCGGGTTCGCGGCGCTGGGTCACGAAGCGCGACTGGCCGGGACGGCGCTTGTCGAGTTCGCTCTGGATCTCGGCCTGGGTGAAGCGGATGCCCGGAGGACAGCCATCGACGACGCAGCCCAGGGCGGTGCCGTGGCTTTCGCCCCAGGTGGTAACGCGGAACAGATGTCCGAAAGTGTTGTGCGACATGAGAAACAGCCCTGCCCGGCCGTTAGCCGGTTTCGTGCTGCGTTCTATTGGCGTTTTCGGCGGTGGTCAAACCGTCATCCGAAAGGATTAAGTTTTGACACATTCAGGATGTTAATGAGCGTCTCGCTCTATCATCCGCTGTTCGCTGCCGCCTGCCGGCGCGCGAGGAATTTGGGAGGACACCCATGCGCACCCTGATCGGCGCTATTGCCACTGCATTGATGATTTCAAGCGCCGCCTACGCTGCCGAGGCGGAAGGCCACATCAAGAAAATCAATCGCGATGCTTTGACCATCACCCTCGAAGACGGCAAATCCTACAAGCTGCCGGACGAGTTCGACGTGGCTGCGCTCAAGGAGGGCATGGACATCGTGCTCGCCTATGACGAGGTCGGCGGCGTCAACCAGATCACCGACATGCAGTTGCCCGAATAAGCGTTCGCTCGGCTCCCAAAGACTGTTTGATAACTCGCCCTGCCGAGTCATATGGCGTGGTTTTCGAGAACCGGAGCGGAGCGTACATTAAGGTACGTGAGCACCGGAAGCGCAGAAAACTGCGTCAGATGGCCGGCAGGGTAGAGTTAGCAACGGTCTCTTACTGCCACTCCAGATAATCATCCTGCAGCCGCAGCACCATGTCCTGCGGCACTTCAAGGGCTGCGGCCTGCCGCCCCGGCATGTTTTCGACCAGCCGGAAGATCGTGCGGATGACGCCGCCGTGGGTCACGCAGACCGTCGGCCTTCTCAGCGCCTCGAACCATGGCTGCACGCGCTCGAGCAGCATCTGGTAGCTTTCGCCGGCATCGCCCGGCGGCACGAATTCCCATTTGTTGGTCTTGCGAGGGCGCGTGCAGCCTGGCTCGCGCGCTTCCAGCTCGGCAAAGGTGGACCCCTGCCAGTCGCCGAAATGCACCTCCATGAGACGCACGTCGGTGCTGTAGCCGGTCGGGTCGAGCCCCATGACGGTGCGCACGCGCTCCATGGTCTCGCGGGTGCGCCGCATCGGGCTGGCGACGAAGTCGAAGCGTAGCGGGTTTTCGATCAGCTCCGCCAGCCGAGCGCCATTGCGGTCGGCCTGGGCGCGACCGACATCGGTGATGTCGGTGTCGGCCTGTCCTTGCAGGCGGCCTTCGGCGTTCCATTCGGTCAGGCCGTGGCGCACGAAATACACGAGCGGGGGCATAGCAATTCCAAAAATGCGGGATGGCCCGACTATCAATCCTTGACGGTCGAGATGTCCGGCGCGTCGACGGCCTTCATGCCGACGACGTGATAACCCGAATCGACGTGATGCACTTCGCCGGTCACACCGCGCGACATGTCCGAGAGGAAATAGAGACCCGAATCGCCGACTTCCTCGATCGAAACGGTACGGCGCAGCGGCGCATTGTATTCGTTCCATTTCAGGATGTAGCGGAAGTCGCCGATGCCCGACGCGGCCAGCGTCTTGATCGGACCGGCCGAGATCGCGTTGACGCGAATGTTCTTCGGGCCGAGATCGACGGCAAGATATTTGACGCTGGCTTCGAGTGCTGCCTTGGCGATGCCCATGACATTGTAGTTCGGCATCACCTTTTCGGCGCCGTAATAGGTCATGGTCAGAAGCGAGCCGCCATCGGTCATCAGCTTTTCGGCGCGCTGGGCGATCGCCGTGAAGGAATAGACCGAGATATCCATGGTGCGCAGGAAATTGCCGTGCGTGGTATCGACGTAACGGCCGGTCAGCTCATCCTTGTCGGAAAAGCCGATGGCGTGGACGACGAAATCCAGCTTGCCCCATTCTTTCTCGATCTTGGCGAAGCAGGCATCGATCGTGGCCATGTCGGTGACATCGCAATGGCCGCAGACCAGCGCGCCGATTTCGGCCGCAAGCGGCTCGACACGCTTCTTCAGCGCCTCGCCCTGATAGGTGAAAGCAAGCTCGGCGCCCTGGTCGGCACAGGCCTTGGCGATACCCCAGGCGATCGACCGGTTATTGGCCACGCCAAGAACAAGACCGCGCTTGCCGGCCATCAGGCCCTGTCCAACCGCCATGTGATCATTCTCCGCGTTCTGAAATCAAGAATGCCCCTATCGCATAGCCACCGGGCACCTTCAAGCTTTCAAAAAAGCGGATGAGACACCCGAGCGACCCGCGAAGTGGTTACTTGACCGACTTCTTCATCAGCATTTCGAGTTCCGGGTCGCCGTGTTCCGGCAGCATGACGCGGACATGGGCGTAGAGATCGCCGTGCCCGCCGGCCTTTTCCGGCAGGCCCCGGCCCTTGAGCCGCAAGACCTTGTCGGAACTCGACCAGGCCGGCACGTTGACCGCGAGCCGCCCGGTGGGCGTTTCCACGGCCACCTTGGCCCCGAGCACGGCATCGCTCAGCGGCACCGGAAGATCGGCATGCAGATCGCGGCCCTCGACGCGGTAACGCGGATGCCTCCTGAAACGGATTTTCACCAGCGCATCGCCCGGGCCACCAGGCCCCGCCTCGCCCTGCCCCTTCAGCCGAATCGTCTGGCCGTCCTCAACATAAGCCGGCAGCTTCACCGCAATCTTGCGGCCACCGGGAAACATCGCCATGACCTTGGCGGCCGTGGCGGCGTCCTCGATGCTGACATCGAGTGTCGCGTTGAGATCGGCGCCCGCTGGCGCACGCTGCCCGCCCGCGCCGCCAGGACGCTGGTTGAAGGCGTGACCGAAGAGTTCGCTGAAGATATCGCTGTTGGAGCCGAACGGATCGGGACCCGTGCCATCGGTACGGAACTCGAAGCGTGAACCGCCCGGACCCTGGCCCTGCTGGCGCCGGAAGCCGGCGAACGGGTCGCCGCCACCGGGATGACCCTCAAAACCCTGGAACTTCGGCTTGCCCTCGGCGTCGATCTCACCGCGATCGAAAGCGCCCCGGCTCTTCTCGTCGCCGAGGATCTCATAGGCCTGGTTCGCAGCCGAAAACCGGTCCTTCGCCTTGGGATCGTCCGGGTTCTGGTCCGGATGGTGCTTCTTGGCGAGCTTGCGGTAAGCCGATTTTATCTCTTTGGCCGATGCGTTCTTGGCAACGCCCAGCACTTCATAGGGATCGCGCATGCTTGTGTAACTGCCTGCCGGAATCTTCTGGAATTCTTGCTCGCCCCCTATATGCGCCTGCGTAGGAAGAAATTCCAGCCTTTGGGGCAGAGACTGCGCTTAAAACCATGATCGGGTTTGGCGCCCTACGTTGCCCCCTCTGGCCTGCCGGCCATCTCCCCCACAGGTGGGGAGATCAGCAGTTTCGTTCACACCGCCCATTCTGCAACGTTGAAGGTTAGCGAAAGTCGTGATGACAGCTAATCTCTCCACCTGTGGGGGAGATGGCCGGCAGGCCAGAGGGGGGCGCGACAGAACGTAAGCCGAGCGCAAGTTCAGGCTGGAGTGCTAGGATGCTTCGAGATTCAGGCAGGCAGTTAGGGCTCGACCGCCGCCCCTAAGACACCGGCTGGAAGGCCAGCATGCGCCACGCCCCGGCATCGGCCAGGCAGGCTTCGCCCTGATAGAGGCTGACCCCGTCGAAGCTTTCGCGCGAGGCGGTGAACTTGCGGCAGAGCGCGCCGTTTTCCTTGTGCTCGATCATGTTGCTGATGGCGCCGCGCGAGCCGGTGTTGGCGTTGGCCCAGGCTAGCGGACTGGTGCCGAGGCCATTGATGTCGGCTGCCGAAACGGCATTGCGGATGGTCGATTCGTCGGAGAGCCGGTCGGCATCGACAGGCGCCTGCGGATTGGAGGCCACCGTTCCCGTCAGCAGCGAACGGTCGACCTCAGCTTTTTCGAGGCTGAAACCACCGGCCGCACAGGCAGAAAGTGATAGGCCAGCGGCCATCACGGCCGCCAGTTTCAGGCAGTTCGACCGGAAAAGGCACGACAAACCATCTCTCCACGCTTGCGCAAGGCGCGACAATCGGCAATCTCCCGGGCCAGCAACATCACATTGAGCGGAAACTATGGCTGAGACAGACTTAACAGAAGGTGACTTCACCGACAGTCCTGAACCGTTTCGGCTTTTTGCGCAATGGCTGAACGACGCTTCCAAGAGCGAAATCAACGATGCGAACGGCGTTGCGCTCGCAACGGTCGATACCGACGGCATGCCGGATGTGCGCATGGTGCTGCTGAAAGGCTTTGACGAGCAGGGTTTCGTTTTCTACACGAATTTCGAAAGCGCCAAGGGCCGAGAGATTCTGGCGACGATGAAAGCGGCGATGTGCTTCCACTGGAAATCGCTGCGCCGGCAGGTGCGCGTTCGCGGGCCTGTCGAGATCGTCAGCGACGCCGAGGCCGATGCCTATTACGCCACCCGCCCGCGCGGCAGCCGAATCGGCGCATGGGCCTCGAAGCAATCGCGCCCGCTGGAAAGCCGCTTCGCGCTGGAAAAGGCGGTGGCCGAATACACCGCGCGCCATGCGATCGGCGAGATTCCGCGCCCGAAACACTGGTCCGGCTTCCGCATCGTGCCGCAGCAGATCGAGTTCTGGCATGATCGCCCTTTCCGGCTGCACGACCGGATCGTTTTTACGCGAGCGAGCGACGGCGGCTGGGACAAGGAGCGGCTTTATCCGTAGAGCAATTCCGTCCGGAATTGCTAAAAAACAAATACCTAGAGCGGTTCGTTCCTATCAACAACTGAACTGCTCTAGATGGATCAGGTGCGTTTCCGGCGCATCGTCCTGCTCAACCCGGCGGCGATCGCTATGGCCAGCAGCGGCCATTTGGCCCAGAAGGTATCGGTCCAGGTCAAAAGGTTGATCGCGACGAACATCGCGCCGATTACGCCGAGCGACGCCAGCTTGCGGTCGACGAGGTTGGTGGTTCCGGCCCATGACAGCCCGGCAAGAACGCAGTAGGCGAGAACCGGCCAGGCAGCCCAGAACGTGCCATGCCAGGTGAACAGATTGATCGCCACAAGGCCCGCAGCGACCAGCCCCATGACCGAAAAGCTGCGGGAAACGGTTTTCTTCGATGGAACCTGCGTCCAACCGGTTGTCCGCCCCCACTCGGCCGCAGCGGCCTGCGGCCTCGCCTCTTCCTCCGCACGCGCCGCATATGCCCGCGCATTTTTCACGTCGCCGACCTGGACGGCATAGCTCGGCACGGCCTCGCTGATGTTCTTGACCGACAGCTGCCCCAGGAACTCGAAGCCAACAGTCATCTTGTTGCGGACCTGATCGTGCACCGTATTGGAGATCACGATGCCGCCTGGTGCAGCCGAAGTCTGAAGGCGCGCGGCGATGTTGACGCCGTCGCCATAGATGTCTTCGCCATCGGCGATAACGTCGCCGAGGTTGATGCCGATCCGGAATTCCATCCGGGCTTCGCTTGGCTGATTGGCATTGCGCCCGGCCAGTTCATTCTGAACGTCAATGGCCGCGCGCACCGATTCGACCACGCTGGGGAACTCGGCAATCAGCCCGTCACCCCAGGTGTTGATGACACGGCCGCCATGCGCCTCGATCAGCCGAACCATGGCGTCGCGATACTGCTTCAGCGTGGCAAGCGTCCGCTCCTCGTCGGCCTCCATGAGGCGCGAATAGCCCTGAACGTCCGCCGAGAAGATGGTGGTCAATTTGCGATGCGTGGTTGCCATCGACGTCCTGCAGTCGGTCGATTCCAGTCAACGTGTTTCTAGACCAGCGAAAACGGCGGCGCTAGGCACAAACGATTTTTCCGGATTGCGGATGCCCGTCGGCCAAGGCCTCAACGTTACAAATAATTAATGATTTCATTCAGTTGGCGTTCATCGTTGGAACGCCAGATTGCCGTGCATGGGCTTGGGTAAACCGAATGAGGAAACGATGAAAAAGATCCTGACCACAATATGCGCGGCCGCGATGGCACTTACAGCCATCGCCTCGACGATGGCACCTGCGGGCGCTGCCGCCATGCCGCTGCCGAAACTGCAATCAGGCAGCACCGACGTCCAGCAGGTGCGCGACGGACGCCGCGGATTCTATCGCCAGAGAGGCAACACTTACTACAACGGCCATCGCGGCTACCGGAACCATCGGGCCGGCTGGCGTCAGCACAATGGCTACTGGTTCCCGCCGGCAGCCTTCATCGCCGGCGCCATCATCGGCGGCGCGATTGCCAACCAACCGACCTATCGCCCCGCACCCGCCTACCGGCCGGCAAGCAATGCCCATGTGCGCTGGTGCTATAACCGCTATCGCTCCTACCGCGCGGCGGACAACACCTTCCAGCCGAACTACGGCCCGCGCCAGCAGTGCGCATCGCCCTACATGCGATAAGCGCGGCAGTTGCAGAAATGGCCCCGCTTCGGCGGGGCTGTTTGTTTCGGCTGGTTACTTCTTCCGGCTCATGAAGGCGACGAACGCTGCCTTGGCCTCGTCGGATTTCAGCCGCTCGCGGAAGTGCTCGCCTTCCTGCTTGATCCGGGCGATCAGTTCGTCACGTGGTGCCCGCATCAGGTCGCGTGAGATTTTCAGCGCCTGCGGCGGCTTTGCCGCGATCGCCTCGGCGGCGGTCAATGTCTCGGCCTCCAGCCGGTCTTCCTCGACCACCGCATAGATCATCCCGGCATCGCGCGCCCGTTCGGCGGAAAAGCCCTCGCCCAGCCCCAGCAGCGCGAACGCCTGCTGACGGCCAAGAACGGCCGGCGCAAGCAGGCTGGAGCCGGCTTCCGGCACGAGGCCGAGATCGACGAACGGGGTCTTGAACACCGTGCGCGGCGTGGCGAAGGTCAGGTCGCAATGCAGATTGAGCGTCGTGCCGATGCCGACCGCGATGCCATCGACGCCCGAAACAAGCGGCTTTTCCGACTCAGCCAGCGCCAGCAGGAAATCCCAGACTTCCCCACCACCGTCGCCGCCCATGGCGACCGCCATGAAATCGGCGAGGTCGTTGCCGGCCGAAAACGCACCGGGAACTCCGAACACCACATTCACCCGGATTTCAGGATCGGCATCGGCCGCCCTGAGTGCCGCGGAGAAGGCCGCATACATGGCGCGGGTCAGCGCGTTCTTCTTGTCCGGGCGGTTCATCCGGATGATCTGCACGGCGCCCCGCCGTTCGATGAGAATATGCTCGGTCACGGTCAAATCCTTGTTGGCTTCAGGCTGAAATCAGGCTCTTGGCCGCTGCCGAAAGGCTCGCCGCGCCGCCGACGACACGATCCTTAAGCGCCCGCGTTTCGCCGAGCAGATTTTCGGCAAAGAACCGGCACAGCGATTGCCGCGCTTCATTCTCCTCAGCCAATGCGCCGCGCGCCAGATAGGCGCCGCCGGAAGCCAGCGCGAAAAGCCGCAGGTAAGGCGTGGCACCGGCCAGCGCCTCATCCACCCGGCCTTCGCCGGCAAGCTTCTGCAAGTGCCGCGTTGCATCGGAGAGATCGTCCAGAGCATTGTCGATGGCGTTGGCAGTCTGGCCGAAGCCATGCAGGTTGGAGGTGCGCAGCTCGCTAACGATCTCGGCCAATTCGGAAATATAGCCGAAGACATGCTCGCCGCCGCCCTGCGGCAGTTTGCGCACCACGAGGTCGATCGCCTGGATGCCGTTGGTGCCTTCATAGATCGGCGCAATGCGGGCGTCGCGGTAAAGCGCTGCCGCACCCGTTTCCTCGATGAAGCCCATGCCGCCATGGATCTGCAGGCCGAGCGAGGCGACATCGACGCCGACATCGGTCGAGAACGCCTTGGCGATGGGCGTCAGCAGATTGGCGCGATCCTGCCAATGCTGCCTGTCGTCTCCATCGGAGGCCCGCGCCTTGTCGGTGGCGTAGGCGCAGGAATAGCTGATGGCGCGCGCGATCTGCGTCAGCGCCTTCATCGTCAGCAAATTGCGCTGCACGTCGGGGTGATGGACGATCGGCGCCATGCCCTCGCCCTGATAGGTCGAAGCCTTGCCCTGCCGGCGATCATTGGCATAGGCGAGCGCCTTCTGGAAGGCGGCTTCGGCCACCGCCACGCCCTGCATGCCGACCGCCAGACGCGCATTGTTCATCATGGTGAACATGCAGGCGAGGCCCTTGTTCTCCTCGCCGATCAGCCAGCCGACGGCGCCCGCTTCGCTGCCCTTCACGAAGCCGTCGCCATAGATCATCGTGCAGGTCGGCGAGCCGTGAATGCCGAGCTTTTCCTCGAGGCCCGAGCAGAAAACATCATTGCGGCCGCCGAGCGAGCCATCGTCGTTGACGAAGAATTTCGGCACCAGAAACAGCGAGATGCCACGCGTGCCGACCGGCGCATCGGGCAGCCGCGCCAGCACCATGTGCACGATGTTGTCGGTGAAATCATGCTCGCCATAGGTGATGAAAATCTTCTGGCCGAAGATGCGGTAGGTGCCGTCGCCGGCACGTTCGGCACGCGCGCGCAGCGCGGCAAGATCCGAACCGGCCTGCGGCTCGGTCAGGTTCATCGTGCCCATCCACTCGCCGGAGACGAGCTTTTCCAGGTATTTTTTCTTCAGATCCTCGGTGGCGTGCTTTTCCATCGCCTCGACCGCGCCCATGGTCAGCGTCGGGCCTATCGCAAAAGCCATGGAGCCGGAATTCCACATTTCGAGCGCTGCAACCCCGAGCATCGCCGGCAGCGCCTGCCCGCCATATTCCTCAGGGCCCTGCAGGGCATTCCAGCCGCCATCGATCCAGCGGCGGTAGAGCTCTTTCCAGCCGGGCGGCGTGGTTACCGCCGCATCCTTCAGCACGGCGCCCTTTTCGTCGCCGACCTTGCGCAGCGGCGCAACCTCGTCGGTGGCGAAGCGGCCGGCTTCCTCGAGAATCGCGTCGACCAGATCTTCGCTCAGCTCGCCAAACGCGCCTTCGTCCAGCCCGGCTTTCAGCCCGGCCACGTGTTTCAGCGTGAAGGAAATCTCCTCGACAGGTGCGCGATACATGTTTGGCTGCTCCTCCTCAGGCACGTTTGACGCTCGCCCGGCACCCTATGCGGTGCCGGTGCTCACCGCTAGTTTCTTTTGACGTTTACGTCAAATTTCACGCAGATGTAGCGCGCCCACATATTTCATTAACCATGATGGCCCAGGATACCCCCTTGAATCCCGGGAACCGTCCTTTGCGCCTTTTCGACCATCGTCTTCGCCGCAATGCGCTTCTGGCGCTCGGCGCGGCAATGGCTCTTCACCTTGCACCCGCCATGGCCGCGGATTTTTCCGAGCCGTGGAAGAGTTCCGACCGCGCGCTGGTGATCGATGCCTACGAATACAACGCTATCGACTGGCAAAAACTCGCCACCGACAAGCGCATCGTCGGCTTCATCAACAAGGCGTCCGACGGGCTCTCGCCGCCCTATGCCTGCTCCGGCAACGAAACCGAGGTGAAACTGTGCAAGGCGCTGTGGAAGCGCCATGCGGTTTCGCGCGAGCTCTACCAGACCCGCAAATCCATGGCCAAGGCGCTCGGCCTGAAATGGGGCGCTTATCACCTCGCCCGGCCCGGCAATCCGATCGACCAGGCCAATAATTTCATCGATTTCGCAGCACCCGACGCCGACGACCTTATGGCCATCGACATCGAGGAGAACGACCCGACGAAGTGGATGTCGCTGGAGGATGCCGAGGAGTTCGTGCGCCACATCCAGCGCCGCACCGGCCGCTTTCCGATCCTATACACCAACGGCACGACCGCGCAGCACATTGCCGATAACCGCGATAAATACCCGCTGCTGTCGCGCCTGCCGCTCTGGTATGCGCGCTACAAGCCGGAAATCGGCCTGCATTTCCCGAAAGGCAACTGGCAGAGCTACGCGCTGTGGCAATTCTCCGCGCAGGCCAATTGCAGCGCGCGCAGCTGCCCCTATCGCGTGCCCGGAACCGAGATCGACATCGACGTCAATGTCGCGCCGATGAACGCGGAGGACCTGCGCAGGGCCTGGCCCTTCGGCGGGTTGCTCGACGTGCCAATGGAAATGATCGCCAGCGTGCCTGTGCCCATTGGCCGCGAAGCGGGACTGGCCGGCAATGTCACGCTGTCATACGCTTCCGTTCAGCCTGCCAGCGCGATCGCAGCGCTCGAAAACGCCTTTCACGTGCGCGGCCAGCAGCATCCTGACCGCTTTGGCATGGAAGTCGTGGAAGAGCCGGCAATCGCCTTGGCTAAGATCGAGGCCGGTCTCTTCGGCAAAGTGGCCGCCTATTTCGCGTCGCTGAAGCAGAGGGTTGTATTGGCGTTCAGCGACACGCCGGGGATTGATCCCATCACGACGGCGACGATTCCGGCGAGGACGGAAGTGCCCTGAGTGGGTGCTGTTGCGTTTGCCGGCTGCGCTCTACGTTGCCCCCCTCTGGCCTGCCGGCCATCTCCCCCACAGGTGGGGAGATTAGCAGTTTCGCCGCCCCGCCCATTCTGCAACGCTGAAGATTAGCGAAAGCCGCGATGAAGGCTAATCTCCCCACCTGTGGGGGAGATGGCCGGCAGGCCAGAGGGGGGCGCGAAGGAATGCGACCGTCCCGAATCTCGGTGTCTTAACCCCGCTTACCCACCAGCTCACCATCCTCCTTGGTGAAGCTGCCAACAGAATTAGCCAAAAACCCCAGCACCTTCTCCGAAGGCCGCGCCAGAACCGCACCCTTCTCCGTCACCACAATCGGACGGTTGATCAGGATCGGATGGGCCATCATGAAGTCGATCAGCTCATCATCGCTCCATTTGGGATCGCTCAAGCCCAGCTCGGCATAGGGCGTGCCCTTCTCGCGCAGAAGCTCGCACGGTGCCATCTTCAGCAGGCCGAGCAGTTCGACCAGCCGCTCCCGCGACGGCGGCGTCTTCAGATATTCGACGACCTCAGGCTCCTCGCCGGAAGCGCGGATCATCGCCAGCGTGTTGCGCGAGGTGCCACAGGCCGGATTGTGATAGATGGTGACGGTCATTTTTTCCCCTCCCGCTCCACCGCGCGCCAGCCGATGTCGCGCCGGCAGAAGCCTTGCGGCCAGTCGATACGGTCCACGGCTTCATAGGCTTTCTTCTGCGCCTCGCTCACCGTCTTGCCCATCGCGGTAACATTCAGCACGCGCCCGCCATTGGCGACGATCTCGCCGTCGCGCGACGCAGTGCCAGCATGGAATATCTCGACGCCGTCGGCAGGATTGTCGAGCCCGCGTATGACGGACCCTTTCTCTGGCGTGGCCGGATAGCCGTTTGCCGCCATCACCACAGTCAAGGCAGCATCATCACGCCAGCGCGCCGACATATGCGCCAGCTGGCCGTCGGCAGCAGCGTTGAGCAACACCAGAATATCGTCCTTCAGCCGCATCATCAGCACCTGGCATTCGGGATCGCCGAAGCGGGTGTTGTATTCGATCAGTTCCGGCCCCTTGTCCGTGAACATCAACCCGGCAAACAGGACGCCGGAGAATGGCGCGCCCATCTCGGCCATGCCGCGCATGGTCGGCTCGATGATCTCGCGCATGGTGCGCTCGATCATTTCGGGCGTCATCACCGGGGCCGGCGAATAAGCGCCCATGCCGCCGGTGTTCGGCCCGGTGTCGCCCTCGCCGACGCGCTTGTGGTCCTGCGCAGTGCCGAAGGGCAGCGCCGTCTTGCCGTCGCACAGGCAGAAGAAGCTCGCCTCCTCGCCGGTCAGGAATTCTTCCACGACCAGTTCGGCACCAGCACCGCCGAATGCGCCGTCGAAACAGGCGTCGATGGCCTCGAACGCTTCGTCGTTGGTCATCGCCACCGTCACGCCCTTGCCGGCGGCAAGCCCATCGGCCTTGATGACGATCGGCGAGCCGAGCTTTTCGACATAGGCTTTTGCTGCGCCCGCCTCGGTGAAGCGCTCATAGGCGGCGGTGGGAATGCCATATTTGCGGCAGAGATCCTTGGTGAAGCCCTTGGAGCCCTCAAGCTGCGCTGCCTTTGCCGAGGGGCCGAAGACGCGAATGCCGGCGGCGCGCAGATCGTCGCCAAGGCCGGCGACCAGCGGCGCTTCCGGCCCGACGACGACGAGGTCGATCGCCGTGTCCTTGCAGAAGGCAGCGATTGCCTGATGGTCGTTCACGTCCAGCCCGACGAGTTCGGCCTCTTTCGCGATGCCGGGATTGCCGGGCGCGGCATAGAGTTTCGTCAGCATCGGCGAGGCCGCGATCTTCCAGGCCAGCGCGTGTTCGCGGCCACCCGAACCAATCAGAAGAACCTTCATGCTGTCGCTCCGTGCCTTCATGCCAATCGGCGAGCTTTCCGGTATGGCGCAAGGGCGCGCGGGTCAACCTTGACCGTAGCTTATCAAGGACAATTCATCGTCTTGACGCCCGCTTCGGCTGCTGTCACGTCAGGCACATGGAAAATATTCAGTCAAAAGAGGCGCAGGGCCGTGTTGCCGATGCGCCGAGCGGCCACTGGGTCTACCGCGTCCTGCCGCGGTGGATATGGCCCTATGCGCAACTCGCCCGCTGGGACCGGCCTATCGGCTGGATCCTGCTGCTCTGGCCATGCTGGTGGTCGACGGCACTGGCTGCCAGCGCCTACTGGCTGCCGGGCGATTCGCTGAAGTCGCTGCTGCCCGACCCGTGGTATCTCGGCCTGTTCCTCGCCGGCGCCATCGCCATGCGGGGTGCGGGTTGTACGTTCAACGATATCGTCGACGAGAACATCGATGCGAAGGTCGAGCGCACGCGCTCAAGGCCGTTGCCCTCGGGCCAGGTCACCCGCCGCCAGGCCTGGACATTCTTCGTGCTCCAGGCGCTGATCGGCTTCCTGGTGCTGTGGCAGTTCAACTATTTCGTCGTTCTCGTCGGCCTGTGCTCGCTCGGCATCGTCGTCATCTACCCCTTCATGAAGCGATTCACCGACTGGCCGCAACTCTTTCTCGGCCTTGCCTTTTCCTGGGGCGCATTGATGGGCTGGGCGGCCGAATTCGCCGACATCGATGGCCCTGCGATCATGCTCTATATCGGCTCGATCCTGTGGGTGATCGGCTACGACACGATCTATGCCCATCAGGACAGGGAAGACGACGCGCTGGTCGGCGTGCGCTCGACCGCGCGCCTGTTCGGCGAGAACACCAAGATGTGGCTGATCGGCCTCTACAGCGGCGCGCTGTTCTGTTTCGCGCTCGCCTTCGCTTTCGCCGAAGCTCCGATGCCCGCACTTGCCGGTCTCGTCGCCGCCGGCGCGCATATGGCGCGCCAGATTCGGGTCCTCGACATCAACGACCCCGACCAGTGCCTGAAGCTGTTCAAGTCGAACGGCACTGTCGGCTGGCTGATCTTCCTCGGCTTGCTCGGCGGTGCGGCATGGGTAGCGCTGAAGCCGCTGGTTTGAGGCTGTGACAAACGGAGAAGCGCAGGGACGTTGCTTCGTTTACCGGCGCAAGAACCCCTCTCCGTCTCGGCTTCGCCGAGCCACCTCTCCCCGCAAGCGGGGCGAGGAACCCAAGTTCTGAAATGTCGCCGCCTCGCAGAATCTAAGTTCCTCGCCCCCGCAAAGCGGGGGAGAGGTGGCTCGCGTAGCGAGACGGAGAGGGGAACTTCAACCCCCGCCGATATCTCCTACTGCCGCGCGATGATTTCCTCACCGTCGATCACCAGACGCATGCCGAGATCGCCTGACTTGCGGCGGGCCTGGAAGCGTGAGCGGCGGGTCTGCGTCGCGCGACCCTTGCGGCGTTCGCGCGGCGGCGCGACCTTGATCGCGGCACCGAGCGATTCCTCCAGCGTGCGGGCAACACCGTCCGCCTCGATCAGAAGCATCGGCAGGCGATAGGCATCGGCCCAGGCGCGCCAGTCGGCGGCGACATCCTCCAGATTGTCGGCCACCAGCAGCGGCACCGACAGCATCGGGTCGTTGTGCAGGAGTTCGAGCGTCACCGTGACGTTGTACTGTTCGTCCTCCAGCGCACGGGCGGCCACGCCGCGGAAGGCGTTGGCGGGCAGCACCACCGTTGCCGGCAGGCCGCTGTGCTGAAGGATGCGCCGGACGATCGCGCCGCGCTGGTCGATGGTGAAACTGACGTCGCCATAGTCGTCACGGGCGGCGTAGCTGGTCATCTGGGGCAAGCGGAAAGGGTCGAGGCGCATGTTGCGTCCCGCCCAGACTGGCTTCAGTCCGGTGCTCATTGATTATGCCTTCTTCCTGTTACTCCTGAGAGCCGGTGTTCCGGTCTCTCCGAACCGGTTTTCCCGGTCTCGTTATGGGAAGAAGCCTAGCGTGGGGTTCTTACCGCCGCGCTTAAGAAAGTCGGTTAAATTTTTCTGATCTATGGAATGGTTATCGGAATCCCACCGGCCACAAGATGTTGTAAAGGTGTGTGAAGAGGTGGTGAATGGAGGCGTTAAATCACCTTGCCGGGATTCATGATCCCCGCCGGGTCGAACGCAGCCTTCACCCGTCGCATCAAATCAATACCGACCGGCGGCGCGGTGGCGATCAACTCGTCGCGCTTGAGCTGGCCGATGCCGTGCTCGGCCGAGATCGAGCCGTTAAGCGCGCGCACGATGTCGTGCACTGCCTTGTTCATCGGACGGTAGAGTTTCAGGAACGCCTCGCCATCGGCACCCGCCGGCTGGGAGATGTTGTAGTGCAAATTGCCGTCGCCCATATGGCCGAAGCAGGCGATGCGCGCCTGCGGGCTGACCGAGGCCACCGCCGCAGCACCGCGTTCGATGAACTCCGGGATCGATGCCACCGGCACCGAGATATCGTGCTTGATCGACGCGCCTTCCGGGCGCTGCGCATCCGACAGGCTTTCGCGCAACCGCCAGAAGGCTGCCGCCTGCGACAGGTTTGCGGCAATGACAGCATCGCCGACAATGCCGGCCTCGAAGCCTGCCGTCAGCACCTCCTCCATCAGCGCGCTTGCGTCCTCGGCAGAGCGGCCCGACGAAATCTCGATCAGCACATGCCACGGCCACTCGCTTTGCAGCGGCCGATGCGTATCGGCAATGTGTTCTACCGCAAAGCCGAGCACCATTTCGGAGATCAGCTCGAAAGCCGTCAGGCCGCTGCCCGCCTGGTCCATCGCGCGGCCGAACAGGTCGAGCGCTGCTTCAGGAGAAGACAAGCCCACCCAGGCAACCTCCCTGCCCTTCGGCTTGGGAAACAGTTTCAGCACTGCTGCCGTGATGACGCCGAGCGTGCCTTCGGCACCAACGAACAGGTTCTTGAGATCGTAGCCGGTGTTGTCCTTCTTCAGCTTGCGCAGGTCGTCGAACACCTCGCCAGTCGGCAGCACCACCTCGACGCCGAGGCACAGTTCGCGCGCATTGCCATAAGCTAGAACCCCGGTGCCGCCGGCATTGGACGACAGATTGCCGCCGATCTCGCACGACCCCTGAGAACCGAGCGACAGCGGGTAGAGCCGGTCGACCTTGTCGACGGCCGCGTGCAGCGTCTCCAGTATGACGCCGGCCTCGACCGTCACCGTGTTCGACAGCACGTCGATCTCGCGGATGCGGTTGAGCCGCGACAGCGACAGCACGACCTGCCCGCCAGAACGGTCCGGCATCTGCCCGCCGACCAGCCCGGTATTGCCACCCTGCGGCACGATCGGCGTTCCCGTTTCGGTGGCGAGCTTCATGATCGCGCTCACCTCCTCGACGCTGCCGGGCCGCAGCACCAATGGCGACAGGCCGGCAAAAAGCCCGCGCGGCTCGCTCAGATAGGGTTCGATATCGGCCCCGGCGCGCACGGCATGGCGCTCGCCGACGATTGCCGCGAAGCGGTCGGGCAGAGCGGGGTCGAGAACGGTCGAATTGTGAGTCATCTCGGTCACTTATGAATCGATGCTGATGTTGTCGCGGGGGGCTGCGGCCCGGGCCAGACGGTCGTTGATCGCCTCGCCCAGACCATGATGCGGTATCGGCTCGACCGCGATGGTTTTCGCGCCGCTGCGGTCCAGCGCCTGGAGATGCGAGAACAGATTGCTCGCCGCCTCGCGCAGGTCGCCGCGCTCGGAAAGGTTCAGCACGGCCGCCGCGGCTTCGGCGCCCGCCACCCGCTTCGGTCCGAAGGCCAGCAGCGCCTCATACGGCGCGACATCCAAAACATTCAGCCGCACCGCGGCCCCCGGCGCATAATGCGATGCCATCATGCCCGGCGCCTCGATGCCGGCCTTGGCGTTGCGCAGCAGCTTCGTGCCGGCCACCGCTTCGAGTTCTTCGGCAGGAACGCCGCCCGGCCGCAGCAGCCGCAAGCGGCCGTCCTCGACCTTGACGATGGTCGATTCCAGCCCGACAGGCGTCGCGCCGCCATCGACCACCAGTTTTATCCTGCTGCCCAGATCGGCGGCGACTGCCTCAGCCGTCGTGCCGCTGATCTTGCCTGACGTGTTGGCGCTGGGGGCGGCCAGCGGCCTGCCGAGGGCTGCGATCAATTGCGCGCCAAGGCCCTTCGGCATGCGCAGCGCAATCGTGTCCAGGCCCGCCGTTACCAGCGGGTGAATGCCGCTTGCCGCGCGGTGCGACAGCACCATGGTCAGCGGCCCCGGCCAGAATTTTTCGGCAAGTTTTTGGGACAGCGGGTCGAAGTCGGCGATGGCCTCGGCCATCTCCATCGAGGCGACATGGGCGATCAGCGGGTTGAAGCGCGGCCGGCCCTTGGCCTCGAAAATACGCGCCACCGCCTCGCCATTGGTGGCGTCGCCGGCAAGGCCGTAGACCGTCTCGGTGGGAATGGCGACGACATCGCCGGCCGCCAGCAGCGCCAGCGCCCGTTCCATTGCCCGCTCACCGTCGAGGATTTCCGCCACGCAACCGACCTCGTTCAAGACAGCGCCTGCCTATCGCGGACGGCGTGCAGCGGCAAGGGCTGCGCCGGAAATAGCGAAATCCCTAAAATGCCATGCTTCGCCGCAAGCGAGCATCAACGCAGAGCCGCTATGACGGGACAGCAACATGGGTGGGGCTATGCGTATTCAGAGCGTTTTTCTTCTCGGCGGCATCTTCCTGACCGGTACGGCGCAGGCCGGTTCGATCCAGCATATCGAGGCGATGACGGTGCCGCTTGGGCCGTCGATGGTGCTGGAGGGCACGGCAACGGTGCCGGCGAAGCCTGCGCAGACAGGCGAAAAGATCAGCACCTCGGTGATCGCGCTTGGCGATGCGATGCCGAATGTCGATGGCGCGAAGGTCGCGGCGATCCCGCCGGCCGATCCAGCGCCGAAGCCGCGCCATCAGCAAGCGCCGATGGTCATGCGCGGCGGCATTTCCGGCGACACGTTCGTCCGTGGCACCGGCGTGAGCACGCCGGCTCCGACGCAGGTCGCGGCTGACACGCCGGCGAAGCCCTCAGGTCCGCCGCTTGCTCCGATGGCCCCGGCGAAATAGGCCGAAGACCGAGCCGGGTCTCCGGCTCAGCCCGCGATCTTCGAGAAATCGGCGACCTTGTCGGTCGCCGCGCGAATACGCGACAGCAGCGCCAAACGGTTGGCGCGCACGGCCTCGTCCTCATCATTCACGAGAACGCCTTCAAAGAATGAATCAACCGGCTCACGCAGCACGCTAAGTGCGAGCATGGCGGCAGAAAAGTCTTCATTCTGAATCGCTTGCGCGGCTTGGCTCTCAGCGTGATTCACCGCAGCAAACAGCTTGTGCTCTGCCTCCTCGCGGAACAGTGCGGGGTCGACGGCGTCAGCCACGCGCGTGCCCTTCTTCTCCTCGGCCGCCAGAATGTTGGCCCCGCGCTTGGTGCCGGCCAGCAGGTTCTTGCCGTCCTCGGTGTCGAGGAAGGAGCCCAGCGCTTCGACGCGGCGGACGATTTGCAGGAGGTCGTCGTTGGACGACGAGCCCATCTCCCCCCTTGCGGGGGAGATGCCCGGCAGGGCAGAGGGGGGTCGGGCAGAGCCGAGCGCTTCATCGCCACCCCCACCCGTCGGCTCCGCCGACACCCTCCCCGCAAGGGGGAGGGAGGGCGCCCCACTTGCCAGCACCGCATCAATCAGATCATGCCGCGCACCTTGGTCACGGAGATAGACTTTCAGGCGATCGTGGAAGAAGGAGAGGAGGTCAACGTTGCGTGCCGGACGCATATCTGTCTTCGACAGTGGCGTTGCCGCTTCAATATTCTCGGGTGCAAGGGAAGTTTCCCAGAACGAGAAAATTGGCCCAAGTCCCAACCGCACCCCATTCTCGATCAATGTCCGCACCACCCCCAACGCCGCCCTGCGCAGCGCGTAAGGGTCCTTACTCCCCGTCGGCTTCTCGTCGATCGCCCAGAAGCCGACCAGCGTGTCGAGCTTGTCGGCGAGTGCAACAGCCACCGACACCGGGTCGGTCGGCACGCGGTCGGAAGGGCCTTGCGGCTTGTAATGCTCCTCGAGCGCCGCGGCGACCGAAGGATGCTCTCCTTGCAGCAGCGCATATTTGCGGCCCATCGCGCCCTGAAGCTCGGGGAATTCCCCGACGACTTCCGTCTGCAGATCGGCCTTGGCGAGCACCGCGGCGCGTTCGGCAAGGGCCCGATCGGCGCCGACGATCGGCGCGATTTCTCGCGCCAGCCGCTTGATCCGCTCCACCCGCGCGCCTTGCGTGCCGAGCTTGGCATGGAAGGTCACGCCGAGATGGTCGAGGCGGGCCATGCGCTGGTCGAGGGGCTTGGCCATATCGAGCCCGAACTTCTTGCCCGAATCCGTCAGCTGGTCGAGGTCGGGCAGATCGTGCTGGTCGGTCGTCCAGAAATAGAGCGCGTCCGACAGGCGCGCGCGCACGACCTTGCCGTTGCCATGGGCTATTTCCTTGCCGCCGTCCTTGGCCTCGATGTTGGCGGTGAGGATGAAGCGGTTGGAGAGATTTTCCGTCTCACCCTGCACGCGCGTCACGAAACACTTCTGGTTGGCGCGGATCGTCAGCCGGATGACCTCGGCCGGAATGGCCAAAAAGTCCTGCTCGAACTCGCCCATCAGCACCACCGGCCATTCGACGAGGCCGGACACTTCCTCCAGCAGCAGGTCGTCCTCGACAAGCTCAAGCCCGTTGGCGAAGGCGAGGTTCCTGGCATCCGACAGGATGATCTGCTTGCGGCGGTCGGCATCGAGCACGACCTTGGCCGCTTCCAGCTTGGCGATGTAGTCCTCGAAGCGGCGCACGGTGATGGCGCCCGGCGCGTGGAAGCGGTGGCCATAGGTGACGTTGCCGGCGCGGATGCCGTCGATCTCGAAATCGACAACCACCGGCTCTTCCGTCTCGGGACCGAAGGTGCAGACGATGGATTGCAGCGGGCGCACCCAGCGCAGGCTGCCCGGCTTGGCCGAGGCCTTGCCCCAGCGCATCGATTTCGGCCACGGGAAGGTGCGGATGATCCCCGGGATCAGCTCGGCGATAATCTCTTCCGCCGCCCTGCCCGGCTTGGAAATATGGGCAACATAGAAGTCGCCCTTCTTCGGGTCGGAATGGATATGGGCCTGGCTGATGTCGGTCAGGCCGGCCGAGCGCAGGAAGCCGGCAATCGCCTGCTCAGGCGCCTTCGTGCTCGGACCTTTCTTCTCCTCATGCACGTCCTTCGAACGCGCATTGAGGCCACGGATATCCAGCGTCAGCCGGCGCGGCGTCCAGTATTCGACCGCCGCCTCATAGGTCAGGCCGGCTTCCACCAGCCCGTCCGTCACCATCTTCTTCAGGTCGCCGGCAGCCTTGCGCTGCATGCGGGCGGGGATTTCTTCGCTGCGAAGTTCTAGAAGCAAATCAGGCATTTATGCAGCCTTGTCGTTTAGTTGGAACCCGCCTGCGTCCGTCTGCAGGAAGGCTTCGCCGCAGGCCTTGGCAAGGTTGCGTACGCGCAGGATGTAGCTCTGCCGCTCGGTCACCGAGATGACGCCGCGCGCGTCGAGCAGGTTGAAGACATGGCTGGCCTTGATGCACTGGTCGTAGGCGGGAAACACCATCTTGTGCAGCGGCTGGTTGTCCTTGGAGGACGGCGCGCCGGCGTCCAACAGCGCCTTGCACTCGGCTTCCGCGTCTTCGAAATGGCGCAGCAGCACGGCCGTGTTGGCATGCTCGAAATTGAAACGCGAATATTCCTGCTCGGCCTGCAGGAAGACCTCGCCATAGGTTACCTTGTCGTCGCCTTCGCGGCCGTTGAAGTTGAGGTCGTAGACATTGTCGACGCCCTGCACATACATGGCCAGCCGCTCCAACCCGTAGGTCAGCTCGCCGGCCACCGGCGCGCATTCGATGCCGCAGACCTGCTGGAAGTAAGTGAACTGCGACACTTCCATGCCGTCGCACCAGCATTCCCAGCCAAGCCCCCACGCACCCAGCGTCGGGCTTTCCCAGTCGTCCTCGACAAAGCGTATGTCGTGCAGCAGCGGGTCGATGCCGATCGCTGCCAGCGAGCCGAGATAAAGCTCCTGCAGGTTCGACGGGTTCGGCTTCAGGATGACCTGATACTGGTAGTAATGCTGGAGCCGGTTCGGGTTCTCGCCATAGCGGCCGTCCTTGGGGCGGCGCGATGGCTGTACGTAAGCCGCGTTCCACTTCTTCGGCCCCAGCGCGCGCAGCGTGGTGGCCGGATGGAAGGTACCCGCGCCGACCTCCATGTCGTAGGGCTGCAGCACGACGCAACCGTATTCGGCCCAGTAATTGTGCAGCGTCAGGATCAGCCCCTGGAACGAGCGGCTGGGGTGCATATGGGCAGGCAGACTGGCGGTCACGGGATAAGCCTCAGAATGGCGGGGCCAAAAGACGGCCCGTCCTATTCCGGCCTGCCGGAAGCGTCAAGTTTCAGTTCGGCTGACCCGGCAGGATCAGTTCCTGCCCGGGCACGATGCGGCCGGGATCGCCCTGAAGCTGCGGGTTGAGGTTGAGAATCTCCTGATAGCGCCCGCCATTGCCGAGCACCTCGTTGGCGATCGACCACAGCGACTGCCCGCGCTGCACCTTGTAGGCGGCCGGCGTCGCGGAAATCTTCTCGACCGGAGAGGATTGCGGCGTGGCAGCCGGTGTATCGCTCTTCTTTTCGGCCTCGGGCGCAGGCGCAATCGCAGGCACCGAAGGCGTGACGGGCGGCGCTTCGGCCGCGGTCTTGCCTTCGAGCGGCGGCAGGCCGTCTGAGAGCTTCTTCAACACGGTCGCCAGTACGTCCGGCTCCGGCTTCATGTCGCGGGCATGGCTCCACTGGAAGGTGGCTTCCAGCTTGCGGCCGACGCGCCAATAGGCGTCGCCGAGATGGTCGTTCAGCACCGGATCATCTGGCTTCAGCGACACCGCGCGTTCCAGCTCGGTCACCGCCTCGTCGAAGCGGTTGAGGCGGTAATAGGCCCAGCCCAGCGAATCGACGATGTAGCCGTCGCTCGGCCTGAGGTCGACCGCCTTGCGGATCATGTCGAGGCCTTCTTCCAGGTTCATGTTCATGTCGACCCAGGAATAGCCCAGATAGTTCAGGACCTGCGGCTGGTTCGGCATCAGCTTCAGCGCTTCGCGGAAATTGGGCTCGGCCTTCGGCCATTCCTTCAGCCGCTCATAGGCGATGCCGCGCTGGTAGTAGATGTTCCAGTTGCTGGCGTCCGGCGTCTTCAGCCGCTCGACGGCCTTGTCGTAGATGTCGGCAGCGGAGCGGTAATCCTCCTTCGAGGAATAGACGCCGCCGAGCGCCAGATAGGCGCGCATGTCGTCGGGGCTCTGGTCGAGCAGCGCCTTGAGGTGAGTGATCGCCTCATCGTGACGCTTGAGGTCGGCAAGGTTCAGGCCGAGCTGCAATTCGGCAGCGCGCTTGAGTGAGGAATCGGCAGGTACGCGGCGATAAAGCTCGATCGCCTCCTCGGCGTTTTCCTGCTGCTCGGCAACCGCCGCAAGCTGCAGCAGAACCGCGTCGCTGTCATGCTTCAGCGCCAGCGCATATTGCAGATAGAGCCGCACGAACGGCTCGCCGCCGCCACGGTTCAGCGCACTGGCGAGGTCGAGCAGGATTTCGCTGGCGCCGTCGGCCGGGCCGGCGACCAGCGGCGAAATCTTGTCGCCCTTGTTGATCTTCTCACGCAGCGCCATCAGCGGCAGCCGGCCGGTTGCGAATTCGTCGGCCTTGTCGAGCACGGCCAGCGCCTTGTCCTTCTCGCCGCGACCGGCGAGGAAGCCGGCATAGGCTTCGGCCGCGCGCAGCCATGTCTCGGGCGCGGCACCGCCGGCGGCGACGTTGTCGATGGTCTCGCTATAGATCTTGTCGGCTTCCTTGGCATTGCCGGCAGCCTCGGCGATCAGCGCGCGATGATAGGTCGTGAACAGCGTGAACCATTCGGGACCCTGCAGCTTTTCGAGATAGGCAAGTGCGTCCTTGGCGTCGCCGGCACCGGCCTTGGCCCATGCAGTCATGACGCCGGAAATCAGCTTGTCGAGATCGGATTCCTGCGCAAGCTTCAGGAAGGTCTCAGCCGAGCGGTATTCCTTCTTGCGGATGGCATCGACTGCCAGCGCCAGACGCGAGAAACGCTCGATATCCGGCACCGACTTCAATTTTTCGGCATAGGGAAGCGATTCGTCAAAACGGCCCTGCGAAATCAGCGCCAGCATCAGGCTTTGCTGAAGCTGCTGGTTCTCGGTGTCGAAGGCCAGCGCCCGCTTGTAATAGGCGATTGCGCTGTCGAGATCGTTGTCGACCTCGGCCACGCGTGCGGCAAGATAAGCGCCGGAAAACGAGTTGATCTGCACCTGTTCTTCGGACTGCTTCGCCAAAGCCGGCTGGCCGACCACCATAAGACCCGCCAGTGCTGAGACACCAGCAAGCCAGCCCAAGTTTTTACGCCGCATTATCGTCCTTCCCGCCGCGCCGTCCCTGTGACAGCATGACTCGCTCAAGCGATAGTTCGCAAAAGCATGGCCTTTTTGCGGTCGCGGTTCAATCGTTACTGTTTCACAATCCGGTCAAAGCGCGGGCAACCGCCCTCAGACGACGCGGCTTATACAGAAATCGATGACATCGATAAGGGCTGCTTTCTGCGGCGTCGCCTCCAGCGGCGCCAGCGCATCACGCGCAATTTCGCCGAAATGGCGGGCACGGCCGATCGTGTCGGCAATGGAGCCGTGACGGGTCATCAGGCCGACCGCTTTTTCGAAAGCAGCGTCGTCGGCATTGTTTTCCTCGATCGAGCGCTTCCAGAACTCGCGCTCTGCAGCGGTGCCACGGCGATAGCTCAGGATGACGGGCAGCGTCACCTTGCCCTCGCGGAAATCGTCGCCGACATTCTTGCCGAGGTCTTTCGAGTTACCGCCATAGTCGAGCGCATCGTCGATGAGCTGGAAGGCAAGGCCGAGATTCATGCCGTAGGAGCGCAGGGCCGCCCGCTCGGGCTTCGAGGCGCCGGCAATGACCGGGCCGACTTCAGCGGCGGCCGAAAACAGCGCTGCGGTCTTGGCCTTGATCACGGCGAAATGTTCGTCCTCGGTGGTTTCGAGGTTCTTGGCCGCCGCGAGCTGCATGACCTCGCCCTCGGCGATGATCGAGGCAGCCGTGGAAAGAATATCCAGCGCGTCGAGCGAACCGACCTCGACCATCAGCCTGAAAGCCTGGCCGAGCAGGAAATCGCCGACCAGCACGCTGGCCTGGTTGCCCCAGATCATGCGCGCCGTCTTCTTGCCGCGCCGCATGCCGCTTTCGTCGACGACATCATCGTGCAGCAGCGTTGCCGTGTGCATGAACTCGACGCTGGTGGCGAGCTTGACGTGGCCCTCGCCCGAATAGCCGAACATCTGGGCGGCGGCGAGCGTCACCATCGGGCGCAGGCGCTTGCCGCCGGACGAGATGAGGTGATTGGCGATCTCGGGAATCATCTCGACATCGGAGCCTGCCTTGGACAAGATCAGCTTGTTGACGCGCCCCATGTCGGACGCCGTCAGGTCGATCAGCTCCTTGATGGAAGCGCCTTCACGCTTCCCGTTATCGATGTTGAGAACGACACCCACGACAAACTCTCCGTCCTTAGAGACGAGCCTTCAGCCCTGAGCATGATTTAGGTCGGCAAGGCCTAGCTGGGCAAGAGGCGAATTGGCGCGGCAATCGCAACTCACTGTTGCCGTATGCGCGACATCGGGTAATTCTGCTGCAATAGACGCTCTTCTCGTGAAGCCGTTGGGTCCGTTCACTTTTCGGCGACCGGGCTGGCGGCCTTCCAATCAGGCAGAGAGACCGATGGATGTGATTCAGCGCTGGATAATCAGATTTTGGCTGTCGTTCTCGACTGTCGGCCTGCTGGTCGGCACGCTGTTTTTCGCCGCGTCGCTCACCCCCTCGCTCATTCCACGCAGCTTCCTGATGCAGGGCATCCTCTCCGGATTCTCCTTCGCGGCGGGCTATGGCATCGGCGTGTTCGGGCTGTGGCTGTGGTCCTATCTGGAACTGCCGCAGCCGCGCGAGCGCAATGCGCGCATCATCAAGACCGCTGCGGCAGTCATTTGCGCGGCGATCGCCCTCGTCTTCCTGTGGCGTGCTTCGGGCTGGCAGAATTCGATCCGGGTGCTGATGGACATGCAGCCGGTGGACAGCGCTCACCCGCTGCGGGTCGGCGCGATTGCGCTCGCGACCTTCATCGTGCTGCTGGCTTTCGCGCGGCTTTTTCAGCTCACGTTTCTGTTTCTGGCGGGAAGGCTTCGGCGGTTCGTGCCACGGCGCATCGCCTATGTCATCGGCATTGCGATTGCCGCCGTGCTGTTCGGAACGGTCGTCAACGGCGTCATCTTCCGATATGCGCTGCATGTCCTCGACGGCTCCTATCAGAAGCTCGACGAGCTTGTGGAAGACGACACCATCCAGCCCACCGACCCCAACCAAACGGGAAGTGCTGCCTCGCTGCTCGGCTGGGAAGAACTCGGGCGCGCCGGGCGTGACTTCATTGCGGCAGGCCCCAACCGGCAAGATTTGCAGACGTTCCTGAAACACGACGCACTCGACCCCATCCGCGTCTATGCCGGATTGCGCTCTGCCGATACGCCGCAAGCAAGAGCCGAGCTGGCGCTGGCGGAACTGAAGCGCGTCGGCGGGTTCGACCGCTCCGTCCTCGTCGTCATCACGCCGACCGGCACCGGTTGGATCGACCCCGCCGCCATGGACACGGTCGAGTATCTGCATGGCGGCGACATCGCCAGCGTGGCGATCCAGTATTCCTACCTCGCAAGCTGGCTGTCCCTGCTGGTCGAGCCAAGCTATGGCAGCGAGGCGTCGCGCGCGCTGTTCGCCGAGGTCTACGGCTACTGGACGACGCTGCCGAAGGACAAGCGGCCAAAACTCTATCTCTATGGCCTGAGCCTCGGCGCCAAGAACTCGGAGCAGTCCAGCGAACTGTTCGAGGTGCTCGGCGATCCTTACCAGGGGGCGCTGTGGTCCGGCCCGCCCTATTCCAGCCGGATCTGGCGCTCGATCACCGCCGCCCGCAACGCCGGCACACCAGCATGGCTGCCGCGCTTCCGCGACGGCTCCTATGTGCGCTTCACCAACCAGAAGAACGCGCTGACCATCCCCGGCGCGCATTGGGGGCCGATGCGCATCGTTTATCTGCAATATGCCAGTGACTCCGTCACCTTCTTCGACCCGCAATCCGTCTACCGGGCACCCGCCTGGATGGCCGAGCCGCGCGGGCCTGATGTTTCGCCGCAACTGCGCTGGTATCCGATCGTGACGTTCCTGCAATTGCTGGTAGACATGGCCGTCGCCACAACGACGCCGATGGGCCACGGCCACGTCTACGCGCCGGAACATTACATCGATGCGTGGATGGAGGTGACCGATGTGCAGGGCTGGTCGGGAGACGATGTCGCGCGGCTGAAGGAGCATTTTGCGCGGCGGTAGTGACAGTTCCCCCTCTCCGTCGCGCTTCGCGTGCCACCTCTCCCCCATTTCATGGGGCGAGGAACCCAAGTCCTGAAGCGTCGCGGCCTAACAGAACCTAGGTTCCTCGCCCCTGCGAAGCGGGGGAGAGGTGGCTCGGCGAAGCCGAGACGGAGAGGGGGAACTCTTTCGATAACAAACGAGGCATCTCAGTTGGTGCCCCCACCCGTTTACTTCCCCCGGGCAACCTGCGAGTTTCAGCGCATGATCGAGCTCATCCGCACCAACGATATCGTCCTCATTTCCTTCATCGAATCGCTGCTGCGCGATGCGGAGATCGAATTCCTTGTCGCCGATCAGAATATGAGCATTCTGGACGGCTCGATCGGCATCCTGCCGCGACGGGTGCTGGTGTCTGACGACGATGCGATAGCGGCTAGGTGTCTCCTGACCGACGCCGGTTTCGCCAAGGAAATGCGCGAAGGCTGACGGCGTCTATGACATCCGAGCGCGAGCCCGCGGACCATACGATAGACGCCTTCCACCGCGGAAATTTCTGGCTGGTGCAGCCGCGCGGCGGGCACCGCTCCGGCATGGATGCGCTGATGCTGGCGGCTTGCGTGCCGTCGGATTTCAGCGGCGTGCTTTGCGATTTCGGCGCAGGTGCTGGTGCGGCCGGTCTCGCCGTTGCCGCGCGATGCCCGGCCTCGACGATCAACCTCATCGAGCAGTCCCCCGAAATGGCCGATTTCGCGCAAAAGTCGCTCGCTCATGAAGGCAACGCCCACCTGCGCGAACGCATCTCGGTTCTAGTCGCGGATGTCGCGCTCACCGGCAAGGCGCGCGTGAAAGCCGGCCTTGCCGACAAATCCTGCGATTTCGTCATCATGAACCCGCCTTTCAACGAAGCGCGCGACCGGGCGACGCCGGATGCCTTGAGAAAACAGGCGCATGTGATGGAGGACGGGCTGTTCGAAAGCTGGCTGCGCAGTGCGGCAGCCATGGTCAGGCCGCGCGGCGGGCTCGCTTTGATTGCCCGTCCGCAATCGCTGGCACCCATCCTTGCAGCGCTCGAGGGCCGCTTCGGCTCGGCCGAGATCGTGCCGGTTCACCCCCGCGCCGACAAGCCCGCGATCCGCATTGTGCTCAGGGCACGGCTCGGCGCGCGCGGCGCACTTTCGCTCATGCCGCCGCTCATCCTTCATGACGACGGCAACGCACTTTCGCCACACGCGGACGCGATCAGCAACGGCCGCGCTTCACTTTTCGGCGATTGAGCAGCCTGCGCGGGATTGTGGTTTGCGCTCAGATACCTACATGCGAAGCATCAAGGACCGGAGAAACACATAAGTGAGACGACTGCTCAGCCGCCTTCTGCCGAAATCAATGCGCTCGCAGGCAGTCACGATCCCGGTCATCCGGCTTCACGGAACCATCATGTCGGGCGGCGGCCAGTTTCGCCCAAGTCTGTCGCTGGCCTCGACCGCCAGCCTCATCGAAAAGGCCTTCGCCTTCACCGATGCGCCGGCGGTTGCCATTTCCATCAATTCGCCCGGCGGCTCGCCGGTGCAGTCGCGGCTGATCTACAAGCGCATTCGCGACTTAGCAGCCGAGAAGAACAAGCGCGTGCTGATCTTCGTCGAGGATGTCGCGGCCTCCGGCGGCTACATGATCGCGGTAGCGGGTGACGAGATCATCGCCGACCCCTCCTCTATCGTCGGCTCGATCGGCGTGGTGTCGGCCTCCTTCGGCTTCACCGAGCTGATGAAGAAGATCGGCGTCGAGCGCCGCGTCTACACCGCCGGCAAGAACAAGGCCGTTCTCGACCCGTTCAAGCCGGAGAACAAGGCAGACATCGAACGCCTGAAGGCGCTGCAGCTCGAGGTGCATGACACCTTCATCGATCTGGTCAAGGAGCGGCGCGGCTCCAAGCTAAAGGACGATCCCGATCTGTTCACCGGCCTGTTCTGGACCGGCAAGAAGGGCCTGGAACTCGGCCTGGTCGACGCGCTGGGCGACATGCGCACCGTGCTCAAGCAGCGCTTCGGGCCCAAGACGCGGCTGCAGTTGATCACGCCGCCGCGCGGGTTTTTCGGCCGCAGGCTTGGCGTCTTCGGCTCGGCTGCCGGCTTCTCCGCGCCCGACATTGCGGGTGCCGCAGCCGGTGGCCTAATCGATGCGGCGGAAGAGCGCGCGCTGTGGTCCCGCTTTGGACTTTGAAAAGGCGGACCATTGTGCCTATGATGGGCTCTCCCTGACCGGCAGCCCGAACCTCCAGGAGGACAAGGACAGATGCCACAGATTATCTTTTTCGCCCTCGTCGGCCTGGCCGCCTATTACGGCTACCGCTCCTTCGTCAAGGAAGCCGAGCGCGTGACGGCAAAGGTCCGCCGCGCCGAGCGCCAGTCCGCCAACGGCACGATCGGCACGCTGGTCAAGGATCCCAAGACCGGCGAATACCGTCTGGCCAAGGACTGATCAGGGTACCTCAGAGCATCATGGATTCCGGCTTCGTGTCGTCCGCCGAACACGCGCCGGCGAAAATCAACCTCGCGCTCCACGTCACCGGGCAGCGGGCTGACGGTTTTCATCTGCTCGAAAGCCTCGTCGTCTTCACCGAGTTCGGCGACCACATCACCGTCGTCGCCGCCGAGGAAGACAGCTTCGTCGTCATGGGCCATTTCGCGGCCCAGGTGCCGCTGGATGGCGGCAATCTCGTAATCCGCGCCCGCGATGCCCTGCGCGAGGCCTATCCCGACGCTGCCGCCGCGCCCGTCGCCATCACGCTGGAAAAGAACCTTCCCATCGCCTCGGGCATAGGTGGCGGCTCCAGCGATGCGGCAGCGGCCCTGCGCGCGCTGGCGCGTCACTGGAACATCGATGCCGACCTGTCGGTTCTGGCCCTGCGGCTCGGCGCCGACGTGCCGATGTGCCTGCTCGCCCGCCCGCTTTTGGCACGCGGCATCGGCGAGATCGTCGATCCGCTGGAAAATTACCCGGCCCTGCCGCTGGTGCTGGTCAATCCCGGCATCGGCGTCGCGACGCCGGACGTATTTCGCGCGCTCGAAAGCCGCGAGAACCCTTCCTTTTCACCGCCGCCCGCCGACCCGGAGCCGGCGCATGTGATCGAATGGCTGCGCGCCACGCGCAACGATCTCGAAACGCCGGCAAAGGCGCTTGCCCCGGCGATCACGGAGGCGCTCGACGCGCTGCGCGGCACGGGTGCCGCCTTCGTCCGCATGTCGGGTTCGGGCGCCACCTGTTTCGGTGTCTTCGAAACCACGGGTGCTGCCGCAAACGCTGCAAATGCGATCGAACAGGCCAAGCCCGGCTGGTTCTCGGTCGCGACCTCGAGCATGAGATAGCCAATGGCAAACGAAACGCGCCCCTTCATCCCCGTCCGCATCGCAGTGCTGACCGTCTCCGACACGCGCACGCTGGCCGATGACAAATCCGGCCAGACGCTTGCCGACCGCATCACCGAGGCCGGCCACATGCTTGCCGCACGTGACATCGTCACCGACGACAAGGACAAGATACGCGCGCAGGTTCTGGAATGGTCGCGCAACGACGCCATCGACGTCGTCATCACCACCGGGGGCACCGGCTTCACCGGCCGCGACGTGACGCCCGAAGCGCTGGAACCGATCTTCGAAAAGCGCATGGACGGCTTTTCCGAGGTCTTCCACCGCATTTCCTACGACAAGATCGGCACCTCGACGATCCAGTCGCGGGCCACCGGCGGCGTCGTCAACGCCACCTTCGTCTTCGTCCTGCCCGGCTCGCCCGGCGCCTGCAAGGACGCCTGGGACGGCATCATCAAGGCTCAGCTCGACTACCGTCACATGCCCTGCAATTTCGTGGAAATCATGCCCCGGCTCGACGAACATCTGAAGCGTGGCAGCGACAAGACGGCCTGAATTCGGGCTGCCAGGTTATTTGCGCGGCGGCGCCACACGTATTTCGGCCGAAATCCGCTTCGTCGCCAGTCCGCGCGCAACCGCTTCGGCGTCTGCCGCATGGCGCGACAAGGGAAGCGCCTGCGACTTTCTGATCACCAGCCCCTCGCTCAGCGCAGTTCTCGAGGTCAGCACGCGCGAGAAAAAGGGCTGCCTGTCCAGCCGCGAGCGGGAAAAGCGGGCAGGCATGGCCATCATCTCCATGTGGTCCTGCACGGCCTCGGTCCAGCCATCCACCAGCCGCGCGCCGGGTTCCAGCAGCAGCAGCCAGTCGCTCTTGGCCTGCGCCACGCCGGCACCTATGCCGCCGGTGATATAATGACAGCCGGCCTGATCGGCGACCTTATGCGTCTGATCCGACGAGCCGAGATCGCACACGATAACCTCGCGCACCGTGCCCTCAACAGCAGCACCCACCAGCGACGCCAGCGTGCGAGCCAGCGCTTCCTCGTTGTTCCGGGTTTCGATTACAACCGACAGCATAATATTCGCGTAGCCTAAACTTTTACCGAGCGCCACTTCGTAATTAGCCGGTTAGGGTTCAGCGGGCTGAATCTGTGTGGCACGCGCCTGCGTTGACGATGAGCGAAGACCAACCACGCAATCGTCATGCCGGAAACCGGAGCGAAGCGCAGGTTATCCGGGACCCATTGGTCGCAGCGTCGTCAGGCGCGGCCCTGATGTCGACGCGTTCGGCACCGCCGAAGCTCTCCGCCGTTCCGGCATGGATCCCGGGTCTCCGCATTCGCTCCGCTCATGCTCCGCCCGGGATGACGAAGGAAGCGGTGGTGCCGCAAATCGCAAACGTTATTGCTGGCCGTAAACGTGAACATCGCAAAATGCTGGCGCATCGAGTGGAAAGGCGGCGAACACTACCGCAGGCATAACCCTTGCACCCGCATACATGACTGCCGCGCACCAGCGTTGACGATCAGCACGAGCCAAACATGCAGTTCGTCATCCCGGGCGGAGCATGAGCGAAGCACATGCGGAGACCCGGGATCCATGCCGGACATCTGTGAAGATCACTGCGGTGCAGAACCATCGAAGGTGAAGCTTGCGAAGTGGAGGAAAGATTTCAGTCCGATTTTCTGCCAACCCATTGTTTTCGCTCACCCCACACATTTTTTCACGCCCGATTTATCCCCACCCTTTCCGCCTTCATCCATAATCCCTTCATCGCTCCTGCGGGACCGGGTCTGGAACCGGGATCAAGGGGGAGTGGCGGTGACCTCCCGCCCTGGTGTGGTAGCCAGGGCTCCGAGGGCCCGACACAGGCCGGCGTCCTGCGGCCGCATGCCCTGGCTGGAAACTTCAGGCGAAAGCCTGCGGCGGAAGGATCAAGGGTAGATCGCGCAGGATGCGGAGAACCCGCGGCGTCTTGTCCATGGAATGTACATGGAGCGGGCGTTGTGACCGGCCGACTTCGGGACAGATACCGAGACGGGCGGTCGAGAGATCGCAGAAAAATACAAAAGATGAGCGAGATTTCAGCCGCCCGTCTTTCCCGGCTCTTTGACAATGGCCAGACTGCGATGCAGGGCGTGGCGATGATGAAGCGCGTCTCTCCTTCTCCCCTTGTGGGAGAAGGTGGCCGACCCGAAGGGGAGGTCGGATGAGGGGTGTTGGACGGAGCGCAGGCGCTGGAGTTTCTTCCAGCACCCCTCATCCGTCTTGGCGCTGCGCGCCAATCCACCTTCTCCCACAAGGGGAGAAGGAAAGGGACCTAATTCACAAAGTTCTTGCTTTGTTCTCATTTTCAAAATAGGAATAGTTTCATGAACGGCGCGATTCGCGCCCCCGCAAAACCCGGTTGGAGAACAGCGGAATGGAACCGATTGCACGCGCAGATGTTGCGGCTTTCAGGAACGGAGGTTCCGCGATGGCCAATGCGATGATCGAGGAAAGCGGCATCCGAATTCACGACGAACGCCGTCGTGGCCGCGCTGCCGGCATCAATCCGACCGGCCGGTTCGAGCCGGTGACGCGTCATGTCTTCGACGATGGCTGGAACAGTTTTGAGGAACTGCCCCCCTTCAAGACTGAAGTGCAGACCGAAAAGCCGCGCACCATCATCACCCGCAATACGTCGCCGGACATCTCCTTCGACCGTTCGATCAATCCCTATCGCGGCTGCGAGCATGGCTGCGTCTATTGCTTCGCCCGGCCGACCCACAGCTATATGGGCATGTCGCCGGGGCTCGATTTCGAATCCAAGCTGTTCGCCAAGCCGGACGCTGCCAAGCTGCTGGACAAGGAGCTTTCCAAGGAGGGCTATCAGGCACGCACCATCGCCATCGGCACCAACACCGACCCTTATCAGCCGATTGAAAAGCAGTGGCGCATCATGCGCGAAATACTTGAGGTGCTGGAAGCGCGCAGCCATCCTGTCGGCATCGTCACCAAGTCGGCGCTGGTCACGCGCGACATCGACATCCTGTCGCGGATGGCCGAGCGCGGACTGGCCAAGGTGGCATTGTCGGTGACGACGCTGGACAGGATGCTTGCCCGCACCATGGAGCCGCGCGCGTCCACGCCGACCAAGCGTCTGGAAGCCATTCGCCAGTTGAGCGATGCCGGCATTCCGGTCGGCGTGATGGCAGCCCCCATCATTCCCGGTCTCAACGACCAGGAGATCGAGCGCATTCTCGACTCGGCCCGTGCGGCCGGCGCGCGCGAGGCGGGCTATGTCATCCTGCGCCTGCCGCTGGAGGTCAGCCCGATCTTCAAGGACTGGCTGCTGCGCCACTATCCCGATCGCTACCGGCACGTCATGTCCCTCATTCGCTCCATGCGCGACGGCAAGGATTACGATGCCGAGTGGGGCAAGCGCATGAAAGGCACCGGTCCCTATGCCTGGCAGATCGGCCGCCGCTTCGAAATCACCGCGCGCAAGCTCGGCCTCAATGTCGAAAGGAAGCAGCTGCGCACCGACCTCTTCGTCGGCGTCGAAAAGAAGAACGAACAGCTGATGCTGCTTTAGCAGCAGCGCTACCAAGGTTTGTGAAATTCAGGTCAAGCCGAGCCATCACTTGCAGGCCGGCATCACCCGAATATCGATAAACCGAAAATCCCGTCCGGCTTTTCCCCGACTGCCGACGGTACCTTCCCTGCCCCCGCCCCTCGGCTCGGAAGGACTTGCGGGGAATCGGGGCCGATGCGACCATCGCCGCACCATGGCTCGCGCACGCTCCGATTCTCCGCCCCTCTTCGAAATCCTCGAACGACCCGACTTTTCCGTCGAGACACGAGCGATCGCGCGCGGCCAATGGCCGGTCGCAGGAATGGACGAAGCCGGCCGCGGCCCGCTTGCCGGGCCGGTGGTCGCGGCGGCCGTCGTGCTCGACCCGAAGCGTATCCCGGCAGGGCTCGACGATTCCAAGCGGCTCACCGGCGTTCAGCGCGAAGAGCTTTTTTCGGAAATCCTCGCCACCGCTCTCGGCGTCTCGATGGCCTCGGTCTGTGCGGAAGGCATCGACCGCAGCGATATCCGCAAGGCGAGCCTGGAAGCCATGCGGCGTTCCTTGTGCGGCCTGCCGCTGGCGCCGAAACTGGCGCTTGCCGATGGCCGCGACGTGCCGCCCGGCCTGCCCTGCGATTGCGAAGCGCTGGTCAAGGGCGACCAGCGCTCGCAGTCGATCGCTGCGGCTTCGATCGTCGCCAAGGTCATGCGTGACCGCATGATGACCGGCTGCGGCCAGACCGACACACGCTACGGCTTCGAAATCCATATGGGCTACGCGACTGCGCGCCATCGCGCGGCTATCGACATCCACGGCGCGGTTGCGCGCTGGCACCGCGTCTCGTTTGCGCCATTCCGGCTTGCTGAAGAGCTGCAGGCTGGCGCTGCCAACGACGACGAACTCGCGCTCTGATGGCCCCTACGCCACTCAAGAAAAAAGCCGCCGGAATTTCCAGCGACTTTTCTAATCTTTGAATTTCCCGGCCGAAGCCTGAAGTCAAAACTCAGTTGAGCTTCGACTTCACTTCCTGCAGCGACGCCTTGAAGATGTCGCCGTCGGCCTTTGTATCTACCTTGCCGGCGAGCAGCGCCCGCGCGGCCTCGACCGCCAGATCGACGGCGCTCGAACGCACCTCGTTGACGGCGTCGCGCTCGGCCTGGCCGATCTTCTGCTCGGCAAGAGCGGTGCGGCGGGTAACGTAGTCTTCGGTCTTCTTCTGCGCTTCGGCGACCAGAAGTTCGGCCTCGCGCTTGGCGGCTTCAACGATCTCGGCAGCTTCCTTCTCGGCTTCCTTCCGCTTGCGCTGGAATTCGGCGAGAAGCTGCTGGGATTCCTCGCGCAGCCGGCGGGCTTCTTCGAGTTCGTCGCTGATGCGCTTGGCGCGCTCATCCAGCGACTTGCCGATCACGCCCGGCACCTTCAGGTAGAAGACGACGGCGAGGAAGATAACGAGGGCTACTGTTGCCCAAAATGTTGCGTCCATGGCCCTCTCCTACTCCCGAACCGCTTTCACGGCGGCAGCGACGGCAGCCTTATCGGCCTTGCCGCCGATCAGTTCCTGGACAATGGCAGCTGCCGTGTCCTCGGCGATCGTGCCGACTTCCTTCATGGCAGACGTCTTGATCGAGGCAATGTGCGCTTCGGCTTCACCGAGCTTCTGCTCGAGTGCTGCTTCAACCTTCTTGCGCTCGACGTCGGCGTCGGCCTTGGCACTGTCGCGCGCCTGCTGGCCGATGGTGTTGGCTTTGGCCTTGGCTTCAGCCAGTTCCTGCTCGTAAGCAGCAACTGCCGCATCCGCCTCGCTTTTCATCAAGGCAGCCTGGTCCAGATCCTGCGCGATACGATCGCGACGGACTTCCAGGATGCCGCCGATGCGTGGCAGGACGACCTTTTTCAAAAACAGGTAAAACAGGCCGAACGTGATGGCCAGCCACAGGATCTGCGACGCAAAGGTCGAAGAATCGAATGGCGGAAACGACGGCTTGCCGCCAGCTTCATGGCCCGCACCGGTCTCGGTGTGGGTTTCACCTTCAGCGGGGGCAGCTTCCTGCGCGTATCCCGGTGTCACAAACATCTGCTTCCCCTGTCCAGACAAACCGGCCGCACTGCGCGGCCGGCAGTATCATCGCTTCGCAACTCTTATGTGAAGAGGAGCAGAAGAGCGACGAGGAGCGAGAAGATGCCCAGAGCTTCGGTCACGGCGAAGCCGAAAATCAGGCGGCCGAACTGACCGTCGGCAGCCGACGGATTGCGCAGTGCGCCCGCCAGGTAGTTGCCGAAAATCGTGCCGAGGCCGATGCCTGCGCCACCCATGCCGAGGCAGGCGATGCCTGCGCCGATTGCCTTTGCTGCGTCTACTTCCATGTCCAACTCCTTGTGGATCGTAATTCAGTCAATGCTTTCGTTTGGCGGAAGGAACCCGCCGGCGACAGTTTCCTAGTGGCTCGGGTGCAGAGCGTCGTTGAGGTACATGCAGGTCAGCACCGCAAAGACATAGGCCTGCAGGAAGGCCACGAGAAATTCGAGGGCGGTGATCGCAACCGTCATGGCGAGCGGCAGGATCGAGCCGGCGACGCCGACCGCGCCAAGCGTGCTCAGCGAGGCGACGAAGCCAGCGAAAACCTTGAGCGTGATGTGTCCGGCCAGCATGTTGGCGAACAGACGAACAGAAAGGCTGATCGGCCGCGACAGGAACGAGATAACCTCGATGAGCACAACCAGCGGCACCAGAATGCCCGGCACGCCCTGCGGGACGAAGAGTTTGAAGAAGCTGAAACCATGCTTCATGATGCCGTAGACAACCACGGTTCCGATCACCAGCAGCGCCAGCATGAAGGTGACGATGATGTGGCTGGTGATGGTGAAGAAGTAAGGGAACAGGCCGAGCAGGTTCGCGACGAGCACGAACATGAACAGCGAGAACACCATGGGGAAGAACTTCATCCCCTGCGAGCCCGCCGCATCTCGCAGCATGGATGCCACGAATTCGTAGGACATTTCCGAGATCGACTGAAGCCGGCCTGGGATCAGGCCGCGGCTCGACGTCGTCAGGAACAGGAACAGGCCGGCGGCAGCGACAGTCGCAACCATGAAGGCGGACGAATTGGTGAAGGAGAAATCGAGACCGCCGATTTCGATCGGAATCCATTTCGTGATGTGAAACTGATGGATCGGATCGTTGGCCACCTGGACCCCCTCGGCAAGAAGCGCCCGCAGGCGCGATTACGTAATGTCTCGGTCCTCGGGGCCTTTCTTCGGCACCCTCGGACCCGTATCTGCAACGACGCCCACGGAACGCAGGACATTGAGAACCCCGGCGCCAAATCCCAGGAGCAGGAAAATGATCAATCCCCATGGCGAAGTCCCCGCCATACGGTCGATCACCCAGCCTAGCCCGACACCAACCGCTATCCCCGCGATGAATTCGCTGGACAGCTTCAAGGCCTGACCATAGCCGGCAACACCGCTCGACTTAGCACCCTCTCGACTGGCGCTTCCATCCGGTCTTCTTGTCGCAAGAGATGCTTCAAGCTGACGCCGGCGGCGCTCCAGGTCGTCGTCGCGGAATTCCGGTTCGTCTTGATCTCCAGGCCCGGTTTTTCCGGTTTCGTCTGGCCTTTTCGTGTTGGCCACCGCAACCCCCTGCCTGGATAGAACAGCACCGTCCATCCGCTTCAAAGTCGCCGGCAACATAGTTAGCGGGGCCATCCCCGTCAAGCCACGGAGTGGGTGGTCAAACCATGTATTTTACGAAGGAAAATCAATAGCTTAAAAAAGTGCGACAACCTGCCCGACATATATCGCGCATCATGGCGCGCGAATCCGCGGGGAATCCCCTCCGCAGGCTACCCGGCTCAGGCCGCAGACAGGAGGCTGGCTTACGACAATCAGCTCCAGCCGCCGCCATAGGTGCGGTAGAAAATATGAAGACCGATTTTCTTCATCTTCTCCATCGTCCGCGCCCAGCGCGGGCTCACATATTCCGCGTAATAATGCGTGGAGGAGGCAACCTCGGGAATGAAGATCTTTCCGGCCGTGACCGCCATGGCGATATCTTCGGCGATCTTGTAGTGCTCGCGGCTGGTCACGACCTTCTTCCTGCCGTCACAGGCAAAGGAGAACTGGCAGCGGTTGAGCCAGTTGTCGTTCTGGTAGACGACGCCGCAGATCGTGCTGGGATAGGCGGGGTTGCGGACGCGGTTCAGGATGACCTGGGCGACAGCCGCCTGCCCTTTCAGGCTTTCGCCGCGCGCTTCGAAATAAATGGCCGTGGCCAGGCACTTCTGCTCGGGCTTGGAGAATACGCTCGCCGGCAGCGGCTTGCTCATCCAATTGTGGTCCCCCTCCGATACCGGCGGAATGAAGCGGCCGTCATTCGGCGTTTCATCCTTGAGCAGGCTCTCGAAGGGAGAGGACTTGGCGTAGTCGGGCTCGGCGGGGGCATAAGCCGTAGCCAGAATGTCGGGCGTGTCGTTGTTGACGAGATCGGCGAGCATGGCGGGAACGCCCGGCGCCACCTTCTTGTCTTCCTTGACGTAGAAGGCGGTCGCGATCTGGATTTCCTTGCCCTTGATCGTCGATTTGACGAAGGCCTGCTTCAGGCCGGCATCGAATTCCGGGAGAATGAGAGAACTGGTGCGATCCAGCACCGAGCCGGCATTGAACGCCTTGGGCGGGGCGACCGGCGTGACATTGACGATGCGCCCTTTCTTCTCGCTGCGATTGATGCGCTGTTCGTCCGGCACTTCATTGGCGGCAGCACCCTTGCCCTTGAAGGCAACGGAGCCGATGCCAGGCGCGTTGACGCCCGAACCGGAGATGGAACCTGTGGGCATGTTTGCGTCCGCAAAGGGCATCTCGGCCGCATGCACGGAACCGGCTACCGACGTCTGGACGAAGGCGTTCCAGCGCGTATCCGACGTCTCGACACCGGACACCAGGCTGCGCATGTCCTGATAGGCCACCGTGGTCGGAAATCCGACCCAGATACCCAATCCGACAACAAGGGGAGGCAGGAACGAACGCTTTTTCAGATTGGCAACAACCATCTGCAGCGTCGGTAGACGTCGATGCACAGAAACTCTCCAGAACGCAACAGAAACCCTCTGGAGAGAAAATCGTCTATTAACCTTGATGCATGGTTAACGACCGCCGCCAATATTCGACGACGAGCCTGGATCGGGTGCGGCAGATCGCTCATTCATGGATTTGCGCGATTGCACGCGACGATGATATGGGATGGTCGCCCTTAACCAAGCCGGGAGGCAAGACCTGGCGAGGGGAAAAGCTGGGGCTCCGAAAGGAGCAGAAGGGCTTCTCCCGCCTTCCCAGCACCAGCCAACATCTTACTTTGCAAGCCGATACAGACCTGCGCGTTAAAGCGCGTCGCGATCTTTCAGATTCGCTTCTCGCGCTTTAAGTCTTTGTTTTTGCGCATGTCGTTATCGCAAAACCGCTGCACACTTTTTCGCGACATGCGCTAGCTGCGCTTCTTCGCACGCCCGGCAAAGGGGTTTTCGGAAGCGCGGAGCGCCATGCGGATCGGCACGCCGGGCATGTCGAAGGATTCCCGCAGGCTGTTGACGAGATAGCGCACATAGGACTGTGGCATGGAGTCCGGCCGCGTGCAGGACAACACAAAGCCCGGTGGGCGCGTCTTGGCCTGCGTGATGTATTTGATCTTGAGGCGGCGGCCGGCGACGGCGGGCGGCGGGTGATGGGCGAGGATGCCTTCCAGCCAGCGATTGAGACGTCCGGTCGAAATACGGCTGTTCCAGACCTTGTGGGTCTTGAGAACCGCGTCCATCAGCTTGTCGAGACCCCGGCCCGTTTCAGCCGAGATCGGCACCGCCTGAAGTCCGCGCACCTGCGGCAGAAGCCGCGTGGTTTTTTCGCGCAGCTCGGCAAGCGTTTCCTGCGGGTTCTCGATCATGTCCCATTTGTTGAACGCGATCACCAGCGCCCTGCCCTCGCGGATGATCAGGTCGGCGATCTGGAGATCCTGCTTCTCGAAGGGAATGGTCGCATCGAACACGACGACCACGACTTCGGCAAAGCGGATGGCGCGAAGCCCGTCGGCAACGGAAAGTTTTTCGAGCTTTTCCTGCACCCTGGCCTTGCGGCGCATGCCGGCCGTATCGAACAGCTTGATGAGACGGCCGCGCCATTCCCAGTCGACCGAAATCGAATCACGAGTGATGCCGGCCTCGGGGCCGGTCAGCAGCCGCTCCTCGTCGATGAGCGCATTGATCAGCGTCGACTTGCCGGCATTCGGGCGGCCGACGACGGCAATGCGCATCGGCTTGGTGTCGTCATATTCGTGCTCGGCGTCCGGGTCGGCAATATCCTCGCCAACCAGCACCTCGGTCACGGCGATTTCGTCCTCGTCCTCTTCGTCCTCGCCGAAGACGCGGGCATGGCCGAGAGCGTCAACGACAGCGTCCCGAAGATCCGGCAGGCCCTGCCCGTGCTCAGCCGAAATCGGGATCGGCTCGCCGAGCCCGACTTCCCAGGCTTCCAGCATGCCGCCTTGCGAGCCGCGCGCTTCCGATTTGTTGGCGACCAGCACCACCGGCTTGCCCGCGCGGCGGACGATGTCGGCAAACGCCTTGTCGTCCGGCATAAGGCCGGATTTCGAATCGACGACGAAAAAGATGAGGTCCGCCTCTTGGATGGCGATCTCGGTCTGTGCCCGCATGCGGCCCTGGAGCGTGGCGGGTGCAGCCGTCTCGAAGCCGGCCGTATCGATCACGTCGAAATGGAGATCGTAGAGTTTTGCCGCATGCACGCGGCGGTCGCGCGTTACGCCCGGCGTATCATCGACCAGTGCCAGCTTCTTGCCGACGAGGCGGTTGAAAAGCGTAGACTTTCCGACGTTAGGCCGGCCGATGATTGCGACTTTGAATGTCATCTCTCAGCATCACGACGCAGCGCCCGAACCGCGGATCAGTTCGGACATGAGGGTGGCACGTTCGCGTGCGTTGCGCGGCGCGCCGTCGTCGGATGAAATCTGCTCGAAAAGCTTCAGCGCGTCGCCGGCCTTGCCTTCCTTCCAGGCGGAAAGGCCGAGTGCCTCGCGTGCAGCGTGGCGCAATGTGTTGGTGTCGGCGGTCAGGTCTTCGACGCGCTTGGAGACGTCTTCATAAGAGCCGTGATCGACCAGCACCAGGCCGGCGCGCAGGCGGGCCATGTCGCGGATCGGGGCGGGAATGGCAGTGTCTGCCGCAACCGCGTCGAACGCCTTCACTGCGCTGTCGAAATCACCCTTGTCGACGAGCACGGTGGCCGAGCGCATGCGCGCCAGCACCGGATAGGCGCCGTAGCCTTCCGTCTCCAATGCCTTCAGCGCTGCCAGCGCCTCGTCGGGCTTGCCGGAATTGGCGAGCGTCAATGCCTGCGAGAATTCGTCGCCGGAACGGTTTGCCTGGTTTCCGGTCCAATATTCGTAGGCCACGAAAAGTGCCGTGCCGAGAACGACCAGAACCGCAAGCACGATCAGTGCGGGGCCAAAACGCTCCCACAGATCCCTTGCCCGCTGCTGGCGGATCTCCTCATTAACTTCGCGGAAGAAACTGTCGTCCGACATTCAATCTAACCATGTTTGCCCGCTTGGGGCTGTTGTGAGCCAGCGTTTTAGCGATATTTCGCCGGCATGGAAGGGGCGCGAGGCCAAAAATCAAAGAAACCGGCTTGTGACCAACGCCAGAACCCGCCGCGCCGGGACTTCGGCTACCGCTTTGTCCGCATCCGTGCCATATTCGGCGCATAGCCCTCCAAGCTGATCCCATCATTTTAGAATTGTATCATGTCTGTAGCCTTCCGCGTTTGTTTGCTTGCCAGCGTTTCCCTTTCCCTCGCAATGCCCGCTTCGGCAAAGCCTGCGGACGCACCCGCTTCAGTGAAGCCGCAATATGTCATCATCTCCTTCGACGGCGCGCACGAACTGGCGCAGTGGCAGCGCAGCCGCAACCTTGCCGCCCGCACCGGCGCCAGCTTCACCTATTTCCTGTCCTGCGTTTTCCTGCTGACTCGCGAAAACCGCAGCCAATACGTTGCTCCGGGCAAATCGGCCGGGCGTTCCAATGTCGGTTTCGCGCAATCCAAGGACGAAGTGCGCGCCCGGCTCGGCCAGATCTGGCTGGCACGCTCGGAAGGCCATGACATTGCCAGCCACGCCTGCGGCCATTTCGACGGCAAGGACTGGACCAAGGCGGACTGGCTGAAAGAATTTTCCGCCTTCTCGACGATTCTGCGCGACGCCTACACTATCAACGGCATCGCGGGCGAGCCGGAAGGCTGGCGGCGGTTTGCCGAAACCGGAATCAAGGGCTTCCGCGCGCCCTATCTTTCGACCAGCAAGAACCTTTACGCAGCCCTTGGCGAGGCCAATTTCTCATACGACGCCAGCAGCGTCTCTCGCGGCCCGGCTGAACCCGCCACGGTCAACGGCATTGCTCGCTTCGCCCTGCCGCAAATTCCGGAGGGGCCGAACAAGCGCCGCGTCATCGCCATGGACTACAATATGTTCGTGCGCCATTCCGGCGGCTTCGAGCGCGAGGACAAGGACGCCGCCTTCGAAAACCGCGCCTACGATGCCTTCAAGACTGCGTTCGACGGCGAATACAAAGGCGGCCGCATTCCGCTGGAAATGGGTTTTCACTTTACCCTGATGAATGGCGGCGCCTATTGGCGCGCGCTGGAGCGTTTTGCCGGCGAAGTCTGCGTGAAGGCCGACGTGAAATGCGTCAGCTATGCGCAGTATCTTGCCGAGGTCGGGCGGAAGCCCGACCCGCAACAGACATCCGCTCCCGGCGGCTGAGACCGTTTGGAAATTCTACCCTGCCGGTCATCTGACGCAGTTTTCTGCGCTTCCGGTGCTCACGTACCTTATGTACGCTCCCCTCCGGTTCTCAAAAACCACGCCATATGCCTCGGCAGGGCGAATTATCAAACAGTCTCTGAGCGCTTTTACTCCGCCACCGCTGCGTGCTCGCCGTGCTCGGCCGCTTTCTCCAGAAAGCGCTTGTCGATATCGGGCAGTTCCTCGCCTCGCAACGTCGCCTCGAAGGCACGCAGGCGCTTGTAGACCGATTGCAGCTCAACGATCGTCGACCATGAATTGATCAGGAACTGGAGCGACTGCGTCACCCGCCCGAAAGCGTTCGATATCTGGCTGAGTGCACCGAAGGTGATCTTGTGTGCGATGAATGAAGGAGCGAGGATGATGAAGGAGAATATGTTGTCCGCCTGCAGGTAGGTGAAGCGCACCACGTTGAAGTAGACGTAGTGGAAATAGAGGCGGAAATAATTTTTCCGCACGTTGTCAAACAGTGCGGCAGTCGTTGCGGGCTGGGCGCGGTCGTCATGATCCTCGCCGTAGACGAGTTCCTTGCGATAGGCAGCCTCGACGCGCTGGTTGCGGAACTGCAGCCCTGGGAGCTTGACGCCGGCAAGCATGATGGCAAGCGTTCCAAAGAGGCACCAGCCGATCGCAGCCACCACAAGCGGTTGCGGAACGACGCCGACGATTGGCAGCTCCGTGATATGCTGCTGCAAGGCGACCATAACCGGCAGGAAGGCGATCAGCGTCATGATCGACTCGACAAAGCTCGACCCCAGATCTTCCATGATCTGCGAGAAACGCATCGTGTCTTCCTGAATACGCTGTGAAGCACCCTCGATGTGACGCAACAGGCTCCAGCTTTCCACGAAATGGTTGTTCATCGCGGTGCGCCAGCGGAATATCCAATGGCTGACGATGAAAGCGTTGACGACTGAAACATTCATGCCGACCAACGCCAGCCAGGCAAAACTCGCCTGCCCCGCATAGAATTCACCAACAGTGGAGTTGGCCGTGCCAGCCATCAGGCCCTGAACATAGTCATAAAACGGGCCGTACCAGGTGTTGACCGCGACGCTGACCTCCACATTGAAATAGATGAGGAACAGGATGAAAGCGGTGACCAGAATAGACCAGTTCTGCCAGGGATGAGGGGAATACCAGTTCCAGAACAGGTAGAAGAGCGCGACGGCAACCGTGAAGTAGATGTAGAACCACAGAAATGGCTTGGACCAGAATACACTGATGCCGACGATGGGTGGCGTGCCGGGGGCAGCTGGCCCTAAGCCAAAATGCGCCCCGAATCGCGCGCCACCAAAAAACCACAACAGGATAAGGAACAGGCTCCACACAGTCGCCGAGGTGAAAAACAGCTTCGGCTTCGGGAAAAACGATACGAACACTTGAGCGATCTCCTTGTGGAGCGCGGAATGGCAGGGCTGCGATTCATCGGGGTGAAGTCGCAGTTCGGCGCCAAAGAGAGGAAGACCCTTTCTTCAGCGCCGTCTGCTGAGAAAGCCGACAATCATGGCAATTTTGGCGTTGGCCCGGCCGACCATGCTATGGCGCCGCAAAGCAGCAGCGCCAGTGCAGCGCCTATCGAAGGAACGGTGAAGCTGCCCGACCATTCGGCCGCGAAACCGGCAAAGATCGGCCCGATTATCTGGCCCACTCCGAAGGCCGCAGTCATAAGGGCGAGCACGCGGCGGGGTGCCTCGGGCGCAAGCAGCCTGCCGGCCTGAAGGCCGATCGCCGTGATTGCAATAAATGTGCCGCCGAGCAAAAAACCTGCCAGTAGAGGCCCGAAATAGCCGCCGATGCTGACACTGGCGATGACGCCGACAGCCTCGACGACGCAGCCAATGGCAAGCGCAACAGTGAGACCGTGCCGCACGGAAACCTTGTTCCAGAGCCAGATAGAAGGGATCGCTGCCAGGCCGGTGACCAGCCAGACGACGGCTTCGAATATGCGACCGGCCTCGCTTTGGCGCACGATGGCGACGAGGAAAGTGGCTGTCACCACATACCCGAAGCCGAATATGCCGTAAGCGACGATGATTTTCGCAAGAGGCAGGCTTTTGGGCAATTTCGACTCGCGGCGGGCGGTTCCGGTGACCAGAGGCCCCTCGTCGATGAGAAACCAGACGGCAAGAAAGCCCAGGGCCGACAGAACGGCTGAGCCGAGCCAGCCGTCAGGCCAGGCGGCATGCGCGCCGATAAGAACTGCCATCATTGCAGAGGAAATCGCGATGCCCGTGCCGACGCCGCCGAAGTGCAGCGCCTGAAGATCGTTGCGCCCTGCCAGAGCAAGATGGCTGAAGACGATGGTCGAGACGAACACCAGCACGAAGGCGCTGGCGATGCCGGCCAGGAAACGGATGGCCAGAAACAACGCAAGACTGTCGGTCAGCCCCATGCTTGCTGCGAGAACAGCAGTCGCGCCAAGCCCGACCAGCATCACGCTTCGCTCGCGCTCCTGCGCCCAGCCGCCGGCAGCCCCGACTGCGCCGATCAGATAGCCGACATAATTTGCCGAGGCGATCAGTCCGGCATCGGCCGCCGACAGGCCGAGTTCATCCATCATGCCGGGCAGGATCGGCGTGTAGACGAAACGGCCAAAACCCATGGCGACGGCCATGGCAATCATGCCGCCGAAGGCGAAGCGAAGCGGACGGAGCGACTCTGGTCTCATTGCGCCGGACCATATTCCCGTGCGCCTGCGACGCAATCCCAATCCGATGGGCCAGAGCCGACGTGGCAGACGTTTACCTTTCGAGCCACCGCGCTTACAGATTTTGCGCAATCGTGCGGAGGGGAAATTCGTGAACCAGACAGCAATCGCCACAGTCGGCATCTACACGGCGCTGAATGCCTTCATTCTTCTGTGGCTGGTCCTTGCGACGAGTTCGCTTCGCAATCGCTACAAGGTCTGGATCGGCGATGGCGGCGTGGAACATCTCGCCCGGATCATGCGCGGGCATGCCAATGCCGTCGAAAACATGCCGGTGATGCTCATCCTGCTCCTGATAGCGGCGCTTATCGGCACGCCCGTCTATGTGCTGCACTTACTGGGAGCGGCCTTCACGATCGGCAGGGCGATCCATGCGTGGCATTTCATTGTCGAGCGCGGCCAGCAGTGGCAGCGCTTCATCGGCTTTACGCTCAGCGCACTGGCGATACTCGTGACTGCGCTCGGCGTGCTGGCACACGCAATCTGGATACTGTTCTAGCCGCAGGTGCCGCAAGCAGCGCTGCGGTTGCGAAGCGACTGATAGCCGCGATTGAACGGCAGGTCGCCAAGCTCGCGCTCAGACATCGCTTCAAGCACCGGATGGGCCAGTGGGTCGCGGACCCAGACGGCGACATCGTCATGGGCGGGTTGGCCGGTAGCAGGTTCGAAAAGCGCCCGGACGAATGAGAGAAACTTCATCTCCATTTTCCTCATTTTGCATTTTCTGCCCCAAATTTACGCCAATGCTGCCGTTCAGCAATCGACATTTCCGCGCGACTGCTTTAGAAAAACTAAATCATGAATCTCAGCGGCGTCCATCTCAACGGGCTGCGCGCGGTCGAGGCCGTCGCGCGATGCGGGTCGCTCCTCAAGGCGGCCGAGGAGCTTGGCGTTTCGCCGAGCGCTGTCAGCCAGCAGATAAACCGGACGGAAAAGCAGATCGGCCGAACGCTGTTCGAGCGCAGGCAGTCGGGCCTCGTCCCGACCGAATTCGGCGCCGTTTTCACGGCGCGCCTGAGCAGCGGTTTTCGCGAACTGGCGCAGGCCGTGGCTTTGGCCGACGATCGCACGTCGAACACGCTGATCGTCTCGATGGCACCGGCAATCGCCGCGCGCTGGCTGGTGCCGCGCCTCAGTCGCTTCTTTTCACGGTTTCCGGAGATCCTCATCCGCATTGATGCCTCGACCCAGATCGCCGATCTCAACCGCTCGGATGTCGATCTGGGTATCCGGCTGGGCAAGGGCCGATGGCCGGGTGCGCGGGCAGAACTGCTGCTTCCGATGGAGATATTTCCGGTCTGCTCGCCGCATGTCGCCCGCAAGCTGAAATCCATTCCCGATCTTGCCAAGGTCTGGGAGATTCGCGACGAGAATTCGATGATCTCGTGGAACGACTGGTTCAAGGCTGCCGGCGCCGAGCCGGTCATACCCATCCAGGGAGCCAGTTTCACCGATCCGATCCTGTGCCTGGAGGCGGTGATCGCCGGCCAGGGCATCATGCTCGCATGGCAGTTTCTTGCAGCGGACGCGCTCGCCGACGGCCGGCTGGTCGCGCCGTTCGGCATCGCGGCACCGAGCGGGCTCGGTCATTACATCGTCACCGGCGAAGACAAGCGGGCAAGCCGCAAAGTCGATTGCTTTCGGAAATGGGTGCACGAAGAAGTGAGCGCAACCTTGGCGAATATGCAGTCGCCGCAGGTCCGGACGCTTGCCGGCAGAGGTGTTCAGCCATCGCTTTCGGAGCTATGAATCCTGCCAGACAGTCAAAGGAGCAGTTCTACCATGACCTCGCATATCAGCGCGATTGACGCTGCCATCGATCCCGTCAAACTCGACCGCCTGGCGGAAGTAGCCATCAAGATCGGCCTGCAATTGCAGCCCGGTCAGGACCTCGTCATGACGGCTCCGACTTCCGCACTTGGCTTCGTGCGCCGCATCGTCGAGCACGCCTACAAGGCGGGCGCCGGCATCGTGACGCCGATCTTCTCGGACGACGAGCTGACGCTGGCCCGCTATCGCCACGCGCCCGACGCCAGCTTCGACAAGGCCGACGGCTGGCTCTATGACGGCATGGCCAAGGCTTTCGCCGGCGGTGCTGCGCGGCTGGCGGTGCGCGGCGACAACCCGATGCTGCTTGCCTCGCAAGACCCGGCAAAGGTTTCGCGCGCCAACAAGGCCACCTCGATGGCTTACCGGCCGGCGCTGGAAAAGATCACCGGCTTCGACATCAACTGGAACATCGTCGCCTACCCGAACACCGCCTGGGCAAAGCTGGTGTTTCCCAACGACCAGGAAGATGTTGCCGTCGCCAAGCTGGCCGACGCGATCTTTTCTGCGTCGCGGGTGAATTCGGACGATCCGGTGAGCGCCTGGAAAGACCACAACGCAGCGCTTGCCCGCCGCACCGCCTGGCTGAACGGCAAGGCGTTCCATGCGCTGCATTACACAGGCCCCGGCACTGATCTTACCATCGGCCTTGCGGACGGCCACAAATGGAACGGCGGTGCCGAAACTGCGAAGAACGGCATCACCTGCAACCCGAACATCCCGACCGAGGAAGTCTTCACCACCCCGCATGCCCGGCGGGTCGAGGGTCACGTCAGCAGCACCAAGCCGCTTTCCTATCAAGGCACGCTGATCGACAACATTTCGGTGCGGTTCGAGGAAGGGTGCATCGTCGAGGCTAACGCTTCAAAGGGCGCGGATGTGCTCGGCAAGGTTCTCGACACGGACGAAGGCGCGCGCCGGCTGGGCGAAGTGGCGCTGGTGCCGCACTCCTCACCGATCTCGCAGAGTGGCCTCCTGTTCTACAACACGCTGTTCGACGAGAACGCCGCAAGCCACATCGCGCTCGGCCAGTGCTATTCCACCTGCTTCAACGACAGCAATCTGACACCGCAGGAAGTCGCCGCGCGCGGGGGCAATTCGAGCCTGATCCACATCGACTGGATGATCGGTTCCGGCAAGATCGACATCGACGGCGTCAACAAGGACGGCAGCACCGAACCGGTCATGCGCGCCGGCGAGTGGGCCTGAGCATTTTATCCAGATTGCACCGTGCGCTCCCGGGTGCGCGGTGCAATACCCCGCTGACATCGCAGCTGCTATTTTGCCGGAAACATTTCCGCGTAACGCTCCGGCTTGAAACCGACGAGCAATTTGCCGCCGACATCCAGCACAGGCCGCTTGACCATGGAGGGTTGAGCCAGCATCAGCGCCATCGCCTTTTCGGTGTCGAGGTCCTGCTTGTCGCCCTCGGCAAGCGCCCGGAACGTGGTGCCGGCGCGGTTCAACAGCACCTCCCAGCCGAGTTCCTTGCACCAACTGGCCAGCAGTGCGCGGTCAAGCCCCTCGGATTTGTAGTCGTGGAAGCGGTACGCGACGCCGTGACTTTCCAGCCATGTGCGGGCCTTCTTCATCGTGTCGCAGTTCTTGATGCCGTAGATGGTGACGGTCAATTCCAGCCCTCTTGATCCTGGTGCGCCAAGCCGTCTTACCCGCGCAAAGGCCATCTGCCGAGCGTTTCGTATTTGGTCTGGCCCAGTTTGCTGTGGATGAGAAAGAACTCATCCACCTCGAAGCTGATCGGCTTGATCGGACACAGCGGAACGGAAATTGGTGCATAGAACAGCGTCATATGCGGGTTGAACTCAAACCCCGCCTTGAGGCCGTACTTTCGCATCGCAACGGCAAGGCGCTGGTGAAGTTCGAATGTTGCGGGGTTTTCGCCGCCACAGAGCACACAAGGATACCTGCCCGGCCGGCCGGTGAAGGATAAGGCTCGATCCAAAGAAACTGTGAAAGGTTTGCTCGACACGGCCTCTGCCGCCCGGCATGCAGCCCAGATATATTTGCTCTTCAGGCGGGGAAAATCGCCGACATGCTGCAGCGAAACGTGCAAATGATCAGGGGGACGAAGTTGCGCGCTGATACCATACAAGCTCTTGATATAATTTCCGATTTTCTCGACTAGCGCCTTCGCCATTCCGCCCAGAAAGAAGGTGAAGAATACGCGGTCCGGCAGCCTCCGAAGCGGGATATTTTCCTCCATGAACGCAAATTGTTCCTGCATGGCACACCTCCCTGGAATGCCCTCACCCTTCTGGGTTGACAGATAGAACAAAACAAGAACATGCGCAACGAAAATGATTCGCGAATGTGCTTCGGACAACCATGCCCGCCAGATCAGGCTGCATTTCAGGTCGGCGGCATCCTGTCGAATTTCGGCAGAGCTGGATCAAGGTGGTCCCACGCGTGGCCGCCGGCAGTCCAGAAAACCATTTGCGGTTTGTATCGGTCTGGATCGTCGAGGCTCGCAGCGCTGACGATGAAAAGATCGGGCATGTCTGGAAACGTCATATAGACGGGTGACCCGCAAGTGGGGCAGAAGGCGCGCGCTTTGGCAGTTCCGCCATCGCCAACCATATTCCAATGGTTCGCTTCGCCCTGCACCTTCATGGGCGCACCCTTGAAAGTGAGGTGGGATTGGTGCCCGGTGCCGCTGTCATACTGGCACTGGCGACACTGACAATCGCTCATCACGATCGGTTCGGCAGAAATCTCATAACGGATCGCGCCGCAGGCGCACCCGCCGGTGTAAGGCTTGCTCACGTTTTTTTCTCCTGATGTGAAGTGGCCGAGCGAACTTCGCTCAGCGTTTGCCGTATTCGTCGTGGCGGCGCGACGAGACGCCGTGTTCGTTGCGCCCTCTGGGGGCGCGCTCGAGGTCAGTGCAATTTCTTCGAAGAAACCTGTTCTGCAGCCATGACATCCAGCTTTTGGAAGCACTTCGGCCAGCCTTGGCTCATATTGTTGAAAGCCGTGTCGTTCTTCGGCATGACGAAACCGGAGTGGATGAGGCGAAGACGCGTTCCGCTTTCGGCCCTGGACAGGATAAATGTGACGACTGTGTCCAGCCGCGAGCCGTATCCGACGTTTGCGTCATCTCCGCCCTTCCAGGCATAGGCGAGGCGTTCGTTCGGGACCACCTCCAGCACCTGGCAGCGGATGACACCGTCCCACCTGCCTGCCGGCGTCGTCTGAAACGTAAATTTCTTGCCCTCCACGGGCTCGAACCCCGTCGGCTCCATCATCCAGCGGGCGATCAGCTCGCCGGTTGTCAGCGCTTTCCAGATCGTCTGCGGCGCATGCGGGAAGACCTCGTCGACCACGATCTCTTGCGTGCCGGATTTCAATGCAGCGTCATTCATGGATCGATTTCCTTCAGCAATTCTCGGAGATCTGCAAAGCGCTCGCGCCAGAAGACGCCGTAATGGCTCATCCAGTCGGCCAGCGGGGCGAGGCCTTCCGGCTGGGCGCGATAGTAGACGTTCCGGCCCTCGGGACGGTCGGCAACCAGCCCCGCCTGCTTCAATGTCTTCAGGTGCTGGGAGATGGCGCCCTGCGTCACGCCACTCCCCCGGGTCAACTCAACCACGGTAATCTCTTCGGACCTGACGACCCGCTCGAACAAGGCTCGCCGGGTAGGATCGGCCAACGTGCGCAAGACAGTGTCGATGATTGCAGCTTCAGTCATGAAAAAAGATTAGTCTACGCTAATTGATTAGTCAAGCCTAATCGATTAAGCGAACCAAAACTTCGATTGCTGACGCAATCGTATTGCCAAAGCGCTTGATGTCGCGATTGAGGCGACACCCTGGTCAAGCAAGACGGGAACGAGCGCGCCATCCGCCATGGCGTTCTCGATCGGGTGGCGGCGCGCGACCCGCGCAAGCGGTCTCGGCAAGGTCTCTGGCTTGATCGAGAGATGCGCGGAGATTTTACCTCGTTATCCGGGATACGATCCGAAGCTGATACACGTTGGGGGGCGAACAGGCATTCCGATTTCCGGCATCAGACAGCCTTCCGCCGGTCGACAGGGGCCTCTTCGAAGAAGCGGTTTGCCGGCCGGGCCAGGCCGAGGTTTTCGCGCAATGTCGAACCTTCGTATTCGCGTCGGAAGATATTGCGGCGCTGCAGTTCGGGAACCACCTTGTCCACGAAATCATCTAGCCCCGCAGGCAGGAACGGGAACATGACATTGAACCCGTCCGACCCTTCCGACACCAGCCATTCCTCCATCTCGTCGGCTATTGCCTTCGCCGTGCCGACGAAGGCGAGACCGGAATAGCCGCCGAGCCTCTGTGCAAGCTGCCTGACCGTCAGGTCCTCCTCGCGCGCCAGTTCGATGACACGCTCGCGCCCGCTCTTGCTGGCGTTGGTTTCGGGAATATCGGGCAGCGGTGCATCCGGATCGAAGCCGGATGCGTCGTGACCGATCGCGATCGACAGCGAAGCGATGCCGCTTTCGTAATAGACCAGGCTGTCGAGCTTGGCGCGCTTGGCACGTGCCTCTTCGACCGTATCGCCAACGACGACAAAAGCGCCGGGCAGTATCTTTATGTCGTCGCGCGACCGGCCTGCCTTCACCGCCCTCGCCTTCACGTCGGCGTAGAAACGTTGCCCGGCGGCAAGATCGGCATGCGCGGCAAAAATGACCTCGGCTGTTTCGGCTGCGAGTTGCCGACCCGGTTCCGAAGCGCCGGCCTGCACGATGACCGGCCAGCCCTGTGGCGACCGCGCAATGTTGAGCGGCCCTCTGACGGAAAGACTAGGCCCTTTGTGGTCGAGGACATGCAGTTTCAACGGGTCGAAATAGAGACCGCTTTCGGCATCGCGGACAAAGGCATCATCGGCAAAACTATCCCACAGCCCGGTCACGACATCGTAGAATTCGCGGGCGCGGCGATAGCGCTCGCCGTGCTCGACATGCTCCTGCCTGCCGAAGTTCAGCGCGGCATCCGGGTTGGACGTCGTCACGATGTTCCAGCCTGCGCGGCCGCCGCTGATATGATCGAGCGAGGCAAAACGGCGGGCAATGTGATAGGGCTCGTCGAATGTAGTGGAGGCTGTCGCGACAAGGCCAATGCGATCGGTCACTGCAGCGAGCGCCGACAGCAGCGTAAACGGTTCAAAGGATGTGACCGTGTGGCTGCGCTTCAGCGCCTCGATTGGCATGTTCAGCACGGCCAGATGATCGGCCATGAAAAAGGCGTCGAACTTCGCGCCTTCGAGCCTCTGCGCGAAGCGCTTCAAATGCGCGAAGTTGAAATTGGCATCGGGATAGGCGCCGGGATAGCGCCATGCGCCAGTGTGCAGACTGACCGGGCGCATGAATGCGCCGAGCCGCAATTGTCGGGTTTGGGCCATGGGAGGACTTTCGACAAACGATGATGTTAAGCCGGATGTTGCATCGACCCAGAAGATGAGCCGTCCAGGCCATCCGGGAAAGGTATTTCGTTTCACCAAGCTGTGTGGTGGAGCAAACCGCTTCTCAACGGCCGCCGAAGAGCGCCATCCTGGCACACACTGCATCAAGCAAAAGAAAGCCGGGCTCGAATACGGCCCGGCGAATTGAAGGTTTAAAACCTCCAGAGGGGAACACACATCCGGTTCCAATGGGAGGAGAAGAACCAGATGATTTTTCTTTTATGCGCCGATTCGATCCTCTTTGATACGAATTTCATTCTAAAGATACCGACACTCAGCGAATAGTCTTCCTTGTGAGGACAGTATCCTCTGCTCGCGAAAAACCGACGACTCAGGTCGACGCCAAAGTCGAGTCCAGCAGATCGGCATAGTGTCGCCGCGCTACGTCCGGATGCGAGCGCAATCGGCTCTTCAGAACATTCGTGCCGACATCGCGAAACAGCGGATTGTCCGGGTCGCTCGCTGGTCCCTGCGCCTCCCCTGCCAGTTCTTCGGGCAGGGTCAGAAGCGGGATGGTGGCATCAAGGCGCGCGCTGAAGAAAAACGGTACCGAGATACGTTCCACACCGACCGGCGGCGTAATCACGCGGTGAACCGTCGCCCGCAAGTACCCGTTCGACGCAAGCTCGAGAAGTTCGCCGATGTTGACGACGAGCGTTCCGGGGATCGGGTCGACATCCACCCAGTGACCGTCATACTCGACCTGCAGCCCCTTGTTTTCGTCCTGCAGCAGCAAGGTCAGGAAGCCGCCATCCTTGTGCGCCCCGACCCCCTGGCCGTCGCCGGTCGTGTCCCGGCCGGGATAGCGCACGATCTTCATTCGGTGATTGGGCGATTCGCGGTAGATGGGATCGAACGCATCTTCCGGCTGCTCGAGCGCGACAGCGAAAGCCTTCAGCAGGCGTATCGCCACCGCCGTCGCCTTTGCCTGCCAGGCGAGCAAAGCGGGCTTCAGGCTCGGCAACTGCCCCGGCCATTGATTTGGTCCTTGCAGCCGCGTCCAGGCCGGGGTGTCCGGGCCTTGCGGAATGGCGTCGCGCTCGACACCGATGTCGAGCTGCTCGCGCCAGTCGGCCTTGCCCTTGGTCAGTTCGCCGCCCGCACGCGTGTAGCCGCGAAACTGCGAGGAATTGACCATCTCGATGGCAAGCTTGTCGGTCTCGGGCAACGCAAAGAACTGCCGCGAAGCTGTCAAAACGTCGGCGATCTCGTCTTCGGTTATTCCGTGGCCGCTCAGATAGAAGAAACCGACGTCGCGGGCTGCCGAGCGGAGATCGGCAAGAAATGTCCGGCTTTCCGAGTGGCCCTGTTCAAGCCGGCTCAAATCCAACACCGGGACGATTCTGGTCATAAGTCTGCTCCTTGGTTTCCTCGTGAAGACATCAGCCGCCGCCATGGATCGCCCCGAAAAAGGTGACACAGCTGCAGGGCCAATCAAAGACATCGCCAATCCAATCTAAGCGAAGTCGGGGAAAGAGCGCACTACTGTCGATTGAGAACCTGCAAGTTTGTTTCGACCGCGAGACACGGTGCTTCACACTCAGGCGGCGCGTTTTGGTCGACCTGCGCGGAGCCACGATGGTTGCATCGTCTCTATATGATCGACTGATTTCAAGTGTGAGCCTATCAACGGATCGAGAATATGCGGATCGGTCAGCGGCGCCATGTGCCCGGCGCCGGGAATCATGACGAGACGCGCTCCGATTATTGCTTCTGCGACAAGTTCCGTGACGCGAAGGCTTGCGGCAGGGCTTTCCAGCGCCATGACTGCCAGTGTCGGACACGACACCCGCCTGCAGCGCGACAAGGGCCAGTACTCGGCCAGGGACGCCGCAAGCGTCATCGCCACCTGTTCGGCCTGAGAAGCGAGATACGCGCGCAGGCCGCTGCTGGTTCTGGACCAGGCGCCGGCTCCATACCAGAAGTCGATATAGGCCTGAATTGCATCAGTCGGCCTGATAGCGGCGATGGATGCCGCCATTCGATCGGCAAGATCGACGAGTTCGCTAAACAGCATCCGATCAGCCGGATCATCCGCGAGCAACAGGTGGAAGCAAGTCGGCTCGATCAGCGTCAGGCTTCGGACCAATGTCGGCCGGGACAGCGCGATTTCCAGCGCCACCGCAGCACCATGGCCATGGCCGACGATATGTATCGGGACCGTGTGAGGGGCGAGCTTGCCGATAAGAAGCTGGGCTATATCGTGGACGTCATTCGCTGTGCGCAAACCGACGTCCACGTGCTCCGGGAGATCCGGCGCGATCAACTGATACCGGCCGCGAAGATAGTTCGAGAGGCCCTGCCATTGCCGGCCGGAACTCGCCCCATCATGCAAGGCAAGCACCGGCAAGCGGGGATCCCTCGAAATAGGCTCGAAAGCGAACCGGTCAGGCTGTCCGGTTATCATGACCGCGCATCCTCTCGGTTGATGAGTCATAGGCGATCGACATGATTTCGGATCGCGTGATCCCGATGTCCTTGAGCATGTAATCGTCCAGCTTGGACAGGTCCCGTACGGTCCGGCGCTGACTCCGATCTGCGCGGAACGCGTCGTAGGCGATGCGCACTCTCTCGATGAGAGACATGTCCCGATTGTCGGGTGAAAGTAAAAGGGTGATTGCAAACACGGTACACTCCATTGATTGAGACCGCCCGATCGGCGGCGTGGTTGATTGCGGTCTGGACGGCGGCAGGTGCAGCTTTGCGCCTTCTGACAATGCCGCCGTCCGGCCCAACGTCAGTTGCTGCCGTAGAGAATGCGCGGGCTGGCCCCGATGCCTGTCCCCCGGCTGCCGGCGGACATAGATGCCGCCGAGGAAAAGCCGAGCGCACGCGGCGCTTTGTAGACAGTCGATGGCATCGGCGCGTCGCCATAGGTGTAGCGGGATGAAAGCTTTCCGTTAGCCGCAGGCGCACCGATCGAGGCGCTTGACGAGAAGTTGAGGCCGGTCGGCACCTTCTTCACGATGGAGCGTGGGGCGGCGTCGCCGTGACGGGCGGAAGTCATGCCTGCGCCCGGAAACTGCAGGGTGGAAAGGATGTCGGTGGCATGCGTGGTGCCCACTGCCGGCAGCATGGCAGCGAACGCAAGGATGATCTGTCTCATGATAGTCTCCGTTGTTGTTTCGATTTTCTGGCTTCGCTGTCGCGCTTCATTGCAGCGTTGCTCCGCTGAAATTGATGAAACTGACGACATCGTTCGGTTTTGAAAAACCTGTTCGGCAAACGATCGATTCAATCGAAGTCGACGCTCCGGTTTTAGCGCAGCGTTGTTTCACCTGTTTTTCTGGCGGGAAGCAGAAGTGTTTCTTTTGTTTCGGGATTCAGGCTCGGGTTGCTTGATGCGGCTGAAACAATTGAAACAAATCGCCGGAATCTTGAATGAATCCTGAAAAATAGAGGTAGTATTCCTTCGGAAATACCTCTTCCGGACAGTGCGGCCGATCGCAATCGATGTTCGACGGGGATGGAGACAGTACATGCTCGACGAAAGCCAAGTCATGAATGCGCCAACCGGCTATGCCTTGTTCAATGGCGAGAACGTCCTCGTCGAGGCCAATGCCGAGATCTTCGGTGAAAGCGCCTCCACGGCCGCTGAACCGGGCTCAATGACCCTGGAGACTGCGAGCGCCAGGGTTCTTTCCCGGTTCAAGAGCTTCGATGGCAGGACTGTCGAGCGGAGCGACAGCTTCATTAGAAGTGCCGCAGAGCGCTGGAAGGAAACCGCCAAAGCTCCCGTCGAGGCCGAAACATTGGACGGGCGCTGGAAACTGCTGACGACACATCCCCGGCCCGACGGCGGCGTTGCCCTGGTCAGCATCGACATCACCGATATCAAGCGGGCGCAGATCGCATATCAGGACAGCGCGGAGATATTCCGCTGCATCACCGACAGTCATCCGCTGCCGGTCTGGGTGGTCGACGAGAAGAGCATGGAGATCCTCTATGAGAGCCTCGATGCCTCGAACCTGCTCGGCAGGAAATGGCAGCCGAATGAGCAGCAATTCATAACAGACCATTCCGTAGACCCTCGCGATTTCGACAAGATCAGGGAACTCGTCAGCGCGAGCGATATCGTCCGCGATCACGAAATACAGTTCAAGCGGTCGGACGGCACGATTGTCTGGTGTTCGGCCAATTGCCGGCCCGGGCTCTATCAGGGGCGTCCCTCGATCGTCATAGGCGTTCTCGACATCACCAAACGCAAGCGGCGCGAAGACCTGTTCGGCTTTCTCATCAAGCATCACCCGCTGCCAGTGTGGATGAACGATATCGAATCCGGGGATTTGATTTACCAGAGCCGCGCCGCCGAGCGGCTGTTCGGCTGGCCGAAGAACGCAAGCGCGGCCCGGAAGATGCCTAAGCTTTGCGACTATTTCGTCGACCAGCGGCAGTATCGGAAGATCAGCCGCGAGCTCATGCTCAAGGGAACCGTCGAAAATTGTGAGGCACTCCTGAAGCGGGCTGATGGTCAGGAAATCTGGGCAACCGGCAATCTCCGTGTCGTGGAGTATCAAGGGCGGCAGATGATTCTTGGCGGCATTGCCGATGTCACCAAGCAGAAGAAGCGTGACGACGAAATCGCACTGGCGCGCGAGCTGCTTTCGGACGCTATCGAATCCCTATCCGAGGGCTTCGCGCTCTACGGTGACGACAACCGGCTGGTGATGTGCAACCGGCTCTACCGCGAAATGAACCATCTGGTCGAGGATATGGTCGAGCCCGGGGTCGAATGGGCCGAACTCCTGCGGGAAGCGGCAAGGCGCGGGGCATATCGTGCCGCGATCGGCCGCGAAGACCAGTGGTTCAATGAGCGCGTTCGGGATCGCGTCGGGTTCCTGAAGGATGCACCCGTCGAGCTTGGCAACGGGCAATGGCACTCGGTGTCGGTTCATCCAACCCGCCTCGGCGGATTCGTGGTGACCCGCGCGGACATCAGCGAGCGCAAGAAGGCCGAGACCGCCGAACGCGACGCCCATGCCTTGCTGCGTCAGGTTCTCGATGCCTGCCCTTCGCCCACACGCATGTCCACCGTCGACGGCCAGACGCTTTATCGCAATCCCGCATGTGCAAATCTCTACGGCGATCGCGCTAAGATTACGGACTACTACATCGATGCCGACGACAGCCGGCGCCTTGTCGAAACCCTGCAGGAAGACGGCAGGGTCGACGACGTCCGGGTGCAGCAATACACGGCAGACAACCGCGTGTTCTGGGCTTCGCTTTCAGCGCGCCTGATCGACTTCCAGGGCCAGTCGGTGATCGTCTCCAACTCGACAAATATCGACGACATGATCCTGGCCCAGGACCAGACACGGCGGGCCAATGACCGGCTGATCGATGCGATCGAGTCACTGGCGGAAGGGTTTGCGCTTTACGGCAAGGATGATTGCCTGATCCTCGCCAACAGCCGATATCGCAAGATGCATGCGATAAGCGCGGATGTTCTGGCTCCCGGCGTGAACTGGTTCGACTTTCTGCGCACCACTGCAGAGCGAAAACAGTTCCCTGTTCCGCCGCAGGGGATAGACTCCTGGCTGGCCGAGCGGGCGAAGGACCGGCGCGAGTTCCGTCAGCAGGAATTCCAGCATACCGACGGCAGCTGGTATTTCGTTTCGACCTGCCCCACCCGCGAGGGCGGCTTCGTCGTCACCCGCGTCGACATAACAGAACGCAAGCGTGCGGAACTGGCGGCAAAGGAAGCCGACGAACTCGTCCGCAAGGTTCTTGAAGCCTGCCCGGTCAACATCCAGATGACCCGCGCTCACGACGGCAAGGTGCTTTACCGCAGCCCCGCAACGGCCGAACTGCTTGGCAATGTCGCTTACGCGGCGGACTACTATGTCGATCAGGTAGACCGGAAGCGATATGTCGAGAAACTTCTGGGCGAAGGATCGGTCGACGATTTCGAAACACAGCTCAAACGCAAGGACGGCGGAACGTGCTGGTGCTCGATCTCGTCCCGGCTCATCGACTTCCACGGCGAGAATGTCATCGTTTCGCACGCCTACGATCTTACCGACCGCATCAGGATGCAGACCGAACTCGAGCGCCAGCGCGAAACACTGCATCAGAACGAAAAACTCTCGGCTTTGGGCGAGTTGCTGGCCGGAGTGGCGCATGAACTGAACAACCCGCTCTCGGTTGTGCTCGGGCTTTCCTTGATATTGAAGGAAACGGCAAAGGATCGAACGACCGAGGAGCGCGCCGACAAGATCAGCAAGGCCGCGGAACGTTGCGCCCGTATCGTCAAGACCTTCCTGGCTATGGCTCGGCAGCAACCAACCAGGACCCAGAACGTCCGGATAGATGACGTCGTTGCCTCTGCGATCGAGGTGGCCAGCTATTCCATCAGTTCCTCCGACGTCGCCTTCTCGGTTCACCTCCAGCAAGGTCTCCCGCCGATCTGGGCCGATCCAGACCAGCTCAGCCAGGTACTGATCAATCTCCTGGTCAATGCCGAACAGGCTTTGCACGGCTGGGAGGGACGAAGAGAAATAACGATCTCCGCGCATCTGCACCCCAGGAATGGCAATGTGATCGTGAGAATCGCCGACACAGGTCCCGGAATCGCCGGCGAAATCCTGTCACGCATCTTTGAGCCGTTCTTCACCACCAAGGAGGTCGGTGCGGGAACCGGGATCGGGCTGTCGTTCTGTCACCGCATCGTCCAGTCGCATGGTGGAACCATCGAGGTCGAAACCACCGTTGGCGAAGGATCCACCTTCATCGTCTCGCTTCCGGCTTCCGCGCGGCCGGGTGTGAAAGCCGAGATCAAGCCTGACGAACCGGCAAAATCCTCGGGACTGGCCTGTCTTGTCGTGGACGATGAGAAGGAGGTCGGCGACCTGATTGCGGAAGTACTGCGGCGTGACGGTTTCAAGGTCACGGTCGCCCGATCTGGCGAGGAAGCCGTGCGGCAATTGAAGAACCGCACCTTCGCCCTGATCCTGAGCGATCTGAAAATGCCGAATATGGATGGCCGCCACCTGTTCAACCATGTCGCCGATTTCCATCCATCGGAGATCGAGCGGCTGGCCTTCCTGACGGGCGATACAATCAGCCCGGACGCGCAGGTTTTCCTGCGGGCGACAAAGCGGCCCTATCTCGAAAAACCGGTCAAACCTGACGAACTCCGTTCTTTCGTGTCCAAATTGATGAGCAAAAGTATCTGATTGTGTAACTGGTGTTGGCGCCCGGTGATTTGCCATCCGATGTGAACGAGAATAGTTTGTATCTGGGGCAAGCTACTTGTCGACCGATGTCTTGATGGACGCTGCGCACATCGTTGTTTGCGACGACGAGCCGGATATACGTGACATTGTCGCGGAATATCTGGAGCGCCATGGCTATGCCGTCACGCCCGTCGATGGCGGCCCGGCTTTGCGCGAACTGGCCAATGCACGCCATATCGACGCGATAATCCTGGATATAAGGATGCCCGGTGAGGATGGGCTGTCGCTGGCCCGATATCTGCGTGAACGCTCAGACGTTGCCATTCTCATGCTGACGGGTTCGGCCGACACCATCGACCGCGTCGTCGGCCTCGAAATGGGCGCCGATGACTATATCGCAAAACCGGTGGATTTGCGGGAACTGCTCGCCCGCCTCAAGGCGGTGTTGCGCAGAACTTCAGGCCGGGCACGGCCTGAAATGAAGGCCGGCACTCACGGTACTCAGCAGGTCCAGTTCGGACGCTGCAGCTTCGACCGTGAGGCGCACAAGCTGTTCGACGAGGACGGCATTGAAATCGCGATCACAGCGATGGAGTTCCAGCTTCTGAAAGTATTCGCCGATCATCGTGGGCGCGTCCTGAACCGGGATCAACTCCTCGAACTGGCGCACGACCGAGGCTGGGACCCGTTCGACCGCAGCATCGACATCCGCATCTCCCGGTTGCGCAAGAAGATCGAAATTGATCCTTCCAAGCCCGAGGTTATCCGAACCATTCGCGGTGTCGGATATCTCTATTCGTAGCGAAACGATCTGACGGCGTACATCCGGTGGCAATCGCTAAAGCTGGGCTTGACGCTGGGTTGCGGAACCGGCGGTAGAGCTTGCGTTTTGGTTGTTCCAACCGGGATTGAGGCCTATCGTTCAATGTGCGGCTGGTCATAGAGGACGACGCTCAGCAAAGAGCTATGGACCTTGAGCGTTCCATTGTATTCAATGAAGCCCAACTTTCGAAACTTGTTCATGAAGTGGCTCACGCGGGACCGTGTCGTGCCAATCATCTCTGCAAGTGTTTCTTGGCTGACCTTGCCTATGATTGCTTCGGGCCTCCCTTCCTTGCCAAAATTCGCCAAAAGAAGAAGTGCTCGCGCCAAGCGCTTTTCGCTCGAATTGAACAATTGATCGACCAAATCCTCTTCGACCCTGATAGCGCGGGCCAACAGGTGCGAAATAAACATCTCAGAGAAGGCGGGCTCATCATGGATAACGCGAATGATGGCCTTCTTTTCGATCCTCATAATTTCGCTTTCCGTCACAGTCGTGACAGTAGCCATGCGCCGTTGCTGACCTGCCAGCGCACCCTCCCCACAGAAGCTACCCTGATCGAGAATTGCCACGACGGCTTCCTTGCCCTGCGGTGAACCGACGGTAACTTTCAGCTTTCCGGCCATTATGTAAAAAACGGAATCCGCAGGATCACCCTGCAGGAAAACGACCTGGTCAGCCTGATACCTTGTGATGCTTCTCCCTCCGTCGGCCTTTGCAAGGAAGGCCATGGGGTCGAACGTAGAATTGTTTTTGCTAGACATGAAAGCTCCCCGCATTCATCGGCCTAATCTGATTAAGTGCTTGAACGGTAATGTATAAACTCGCCGAAATGAGTTTCTCGGTGAAATTGATGGTCTCTAGTTTGAATAATTTGGTATATTTTCAGAAATTGGTCAATTTTATACAGAAATCATTTGCAAGCGCGCCTATAACAATCAGGTCGTCAGCCATACGAATGGGCGCTGGCGATTGAAAGTGGCCACCAAGCTTTCGCCCCAGCAGTGGAGCAAGCAATGACTGCGCCTCAAAATTCTCATCCAGACATCTACTATCCTGAGGATCTGATGATGCTGACCCGTATTTGCAAAATATTGCGACAAGAACGGGGATGCGACACCGCTGACCAGGGTGCCAAGGAAATCGCGGACCGCGCCTTTCGCTTTTTCTCGTCAGGGATTGCCGAGGAAGAGGCGCTTTTCCAAAAACTCAGGCAGCAGGCGTAGGAAACTCCCTCACCACGCCTTGCCCGTCGTCCCGAGAGGGACGGCGGGTCTTTTGCGTCAGGGGTAAGTTTCTCTGGCTTGTGCCCGCCGCGTAGACACGCTGCGGGCATTTTTCTTTGTGATCTCTAAGCTTTTGTCTCCCCGCTCCAGACCCGAAGGGCTCCAAGCGTTCTGACGAAGCCGGCGACCTCTTTTGACCTGGAAAGTTCAATGACGCCTTCGCCGCGCGCGCCGAGCACATGACCACCAGAACCCGCGTCAAGGCCCGCCAGTTCGAGCAGGATCTGGATTGCACGAAGATTGCCCGTCGCTTTGTAGATCATCGCGGCCTTCGTGCGTCGAAGCGAGTATGTGCCGTAATCTTCGCGTCTTAGCCCAATTGCAGTTACCCACTCATCGACTAAACGGGCACACTGGCGCGTGCTGAAATGATCGGTATGATCGACTCGACTGGGAAAAGCGTAGTCGTCGATTGTTCCACCTCTTCGTTCAAGCCAGGCAAGCAAACTCGCTCTGACTTCGGCCGTAATCTCGAACTGTACGGGGCGACCGGTCTTTTGCTGGACGACCAAGGCGCGATTTCGAATTTCTTGACCTGTGACAAGGGTTCCGATCTTGATCTTAACAAGATCGCAGCCTCGGAGCTTACTGTCGATCGCGAGATCAAATAGCGCGCGATCTCTCATGCGCCTCTCCCGATCGAGGAAGAAGCGGATCGCCCAAATCTGGCGCTGCTTCAGGGGCTTTTTGACGCCGACTTTTCGGTCGGCGTTCCAAGCCGGACGGCCCAGTGCGGCAGGATCGTGTTGTGCAATACCCATTTGAGTTCTCCTTCGGCCACCATCGGCCTTCAGGAGAATTCGTGAGATCAAGAATTGACAGGCCGGTAGCGGATTGACAGCTGCTGGCTTCGATGCTGCATCCAGGGCCTCGCCCGTATCTGTCGAGTACACGATTTGGAGGGCAGCTAGCGGTCGACGACCAGATCAGATGTGGGCTTGCTGCAGCAGGCAAGGATGTAGCCTTGGTCGATCTCGCGCTGTTTGATGCCGCCGCCATGTGTCATCGTGACGGTGCCGGAGGTGAGCTTCACCCGGCAGGTACCGCAGATGCCTTTCCCGCATGAGGTCTGGATCTTCACATTGATCGCCTGGGCGGCTTTCAGTATCGACTTCGTCTCGCTGCAGGTCGTGGTGGAACCGCTTTTTGCGAACCGGACCTCGTATGCTTTTTCCGAAGGACCCTCGTGGGCATCTTCAGCGACTTTGGTGACAAAGGTGACAAAGCTTTCCTGAAAGAAGCGATCCGCCGGTACCCCCATCCGTTCGGCGATTTCCCTCGCGGTCTGCATGAAACCTTCGGGGCCGCAGGCAAAGACCGTCCTTCCCGCGATATCCGGAATGAGCGCGCTGACGAGTCCTTGACTGATGCGGCCCGTGGGGCCCACCCAGCCGGAACCGAAGGAGGGATTGGTCGCAACCACGATGATCCGCGCCCTCGGCAGAGCGCGTGCCCAGGCTGAGAAGTCCGCCGCGAATATCGTGTCTTCGGGAGAGCGCGAAAAATGCAGGAACACGACATCCCTGTCGTCGCACAGATCGACGTAAGTTCGCATCATGGCAGCCACTGGAGTGACGCCGCTTCCCGCAGACAGAAAAACTAACGGACCTTCGATCTCCTCGTCCGTGAAGGCGCCGAGCGGACCTTCGGCGCGGACCCGATCGCCCACTCGAAGGTTGTCGAACAACCAGTTCGACACCGTACCATTCGGGATGCGCTTGACGGTGATGGCAAGTCTGGCGCCGTGCGAGGCAGACGATGAGATCGAGTAGCTTCGGACGGCTTCCTGCCCGTTTACTCCGAATGTGATGTTCAGGAACTGGCCAGCACGAAACAGGACGCGCACGTCCCCCTCTGTGCCAAAAACGTAGGTCTTGGCGTTGCGGCTCTCTTGCCGGATGCTGCGACAGACCAGTTTGAGCGATTCCGCTTCGCCGACATTCACACGTGCCTCGGCTGGCTCAACTGCGATGTCCATGTCCATGTCAGTAACCAGCGGCTCTGAGGCGCTCGATGTACCAATTGAGGTTGAGATCGACCAAACGCTCCACATGCCTGGAGAGAGGTCCGGGCACGTAGCCGGTGGTCTCGACGCCTTGTTGAGCGAGTTTGACGAGGTCAGCGTCCTGCTGATTGGTCGCTTTCCAGACCGTGATCAGGTTGTTCAGGTCGTAGTCAAAGCCTTCCTTCGCGTCTTTGTGGACGAGCCAGAGCGACCGGAGCTCGGTGCGGCTGGGCGAAAGCGGGATGATGTAGCTCACGACCGCATGGTCGGCGAAGAAGTGGTGCCACGAATTGTGGGTGTGCATGTGCGTGTCGCCCATGCGGAATTCAGGCATCTCGCCCATCAACCTCTTCGACGCGGCTTTCGAATCCATGGTGTGCGACTCGCCGGACTCGGCGATGACGAAGCGCTGGGTTCGCAGCATCGTCGTGCGCCCGGTGATCTCCTCGATCAAAGACGAGGGAAAGCCGGCCGCTTCCCAACGGGCGGTTTCCTGCACCACTTCCGCGGAATGCTTGTTCCATTCCTCGAGCTGCTCTTCGGTCAGGGCGCCGGGATCGAACCCGATGTCGAGGCCGTTCAAAGTCCGGCACAGTTCCGGATGTGATCCTTCGCAGTGGTAGCACTCGCGGTTGTTGTCCACGCTGAGCTTCCAGTTGCCTTCCTCGATGAGAACTTCCTCATGAGCGATTTTCGCCTCGGCAAGCCCGAAAGGCAGCAGCCGGGGTGTGGCAAGCTTCTCGAAGTCGTCGATATCGGCAGGGGCATTCTCGTCGATGCAGATCATCAGCAGTCCTGCAATCGAGCGGATGTGGACTGGGCGAAGCGAATGGCAGCTCCGGTCGATTTCGTTGTTCATCTGGCTTGCGTAGACTAGCGATCCGTCCAGATCGTACGACCATTGATGATAGGGGCAGACCAGGCGTCCAACCGATGTCTTGTGCTCCGTGATGAGCCTGGCTCCGCGATGGCGGCAGACATTGTGGAATGCCTGAAGCCTGCCGTCGTCGTCCCGCGCGATTATGATTGAGGTCTTGCCGATCTCAAGCGTCTTGATATCGCCTGGCTCCGGAACGTCCGCCTCCACTCCGGCGACGATCCAGTGCCTGCGAAAGAATATCTCCAGATCGACTTCGAACGCGTCCTGGCTCGTGTAAAGCTCGGCCGGCAACGTGTATCCCGGCTTTCGCTCATGGATGAGTGATCCGACAAAATTGCCGCCTTGGATGTTCATGATCGAGCGCCCGCATAGGTTTCTAGCATAACTAAGTTTCTTGGTTGCCGCAGACAACTCGACAAATATTCCATGTTCGAATAACCTTTTTACATGCGTAATCCACGACGAGAGATTAAGTCCCTAGCTGCGCTGTTCGCCTTCGAGGCAGCGGGGCGGCACTTGTCGGTTACGGCAGCCGCGCGCGAGATGGGCGTGTCCCAGTCGGCGGTTAGCAAGCAGATCGCAGCCTTGGAGGCAGAGGTTGGAGCACCGCTTTTTACGCGGCACCACCGGGAAATCAGGCTGACCTGGAAGGGCGAGGAACTCCTGAAAGTCACGAGCGCCTCCCTGTCCGCGATGGCCTCGATGCTGCGGAACATACGCGAGCGCAGCATCGACAAGGTCGTGACGATCGGTGCATCGATGACGCTTTCCCATTTCTGGTTGCTGCCAAAGTTGCCGCAATTTCGGGACAGCCATCCCGAGGTGACGATCCGCGTAGTGTCACAGGAAACGCCTGTGCCGCTGGAGGACGGCGCGGTCGACATGGTCATCCGTTTTGGAAGCGGTGACTGGACCGATGGCCGTGTTCAGCCGCTCATGAAGAGCAGGATCCAGGTCATGGCGACCCGGCGGCTGATAGAACGATATGGTCCCATCGAGACAGCAGGCGATGTCCTGCGCCTCCCCTTGATCGCTTACGATGCCATAGACGAGAGCTGGACAAGCTGGAACGACTGGGCGCACGAGGCGGGTATCGACGCTGTCGCGCCGCCGGCGCTCTCCTTTAACCGGTACTGGGATGCCCTTCAGGCCGCCGCGGCAGGTCAAGGGGCTTTGCTCGTCTGGAGCGGCTTGACGGGAGGTATAGAAGAGAACGGCATCCTCGTTCCGCTTCCTGGCCCCGCCTTGATACCGCGCGGTGATTTCTACCTGGTCACGAGCGATCTTGTGAGCAAGTCGACCCGGCATGCGACCTTGCGCGACTGGTTGCTCGAGCAGGCCCATAATTGAAGTTGATCCGGCAGGAGAGCTGCTTTCTACCTGGAACCAAGAGACACCTTTGCCAATGCAGGAAGCAAGCGGTCACGCTGCGGTTGGCTCCTCTCGAGCCGTGCGGTCTGCACGTGCGGCGAGGACGCCGTCGAGCCAGTTGGTCTTCATCGCCGGAACGGATTCAATCAGCTTCTGCGTGTAGGGATGCATCGGCGGAGAGAACACTTCGCGTGTTGCGCCGATCGATACGACCTCTCCCTTGAGAAGCACGAGTGTACGGTGGGCCAGTCTCTGGACGATGCCGAGATCGTGCGTGATGAAGAGGTAAGAAAGCCCTAGCTCGCGTTGCAGGCGCACCAGCAGCTCCAGGATTTCCTGAGCCACCAACGGGTCGAGAGCGGAAGTCGGCTCGTCGCAGATGATGAGGGCGGGATTCGCCGCGAGCGCGCGCGCGATGGAAACGCGCTGCTTCTGTCCCCCGGACAAGGTGCCGGGTTTACGAACGGCGAAATTCTCCGGAAGACCGACCATCTTAAGAAGCTCGGTGATCTTCTGTTTCAGCGCACGCCCTGAAAGGCCGCCGTAGAACCTCGCAGGTCGCCCGATGATGTTTCCGATCGTCTGCCGCGGATTGAGGGACACGTCCGGGTGCTGATGCACGAGCTGGATGCCCTGTTGATCCGTGCGGCTCCGGTTGCGGCAGTTCGGATCGAGCGTCTTCTTCTCGAACCGAACCGAACCGGACGTGGCGGAGTGGAGGCCAACGATCACCCGCGCCAGCGAGCTCTTTCCCGAGCCGGATTCCCCAACGACCGCCAGCGTCTCACCCTTTGCGATAGTCAAGGAGACGTCCTGCAATATACTGATGGAGCCGTAAGCTGCATTCACACGATCGACTTCGAGTACGGTCTTTTCGGCGTCGACCAACGCATCGCTCACGAGCGAGTGATGCACGTCCCGTTCGGCAACGAGCAGCCTCGTATAATCTTCGACCGGCGCGCTCAGTATCTGTTCGCAAGTGCCCATCTCCACGGTACGACCTCCGCGCAGCACCATGATACGGTCGGCGACCTGGGCCACGACGGCCAGATCATGGGTGATGTAAAGTGCTGCCGTTCCGAATTCCCAGATGATCTTCTTGATGAGAGCCAGCACCTCGATCTGCGTGGTGACGTCCAACGCCGTCGTTGGTTCGTCGAACACCAGGATGTCGGGCTTACCGGCGATCGCCATCGCTGCCATGGCTCTCTGCAGCTGCCCTCCTGAGACTTCGTGCGGATACTTCTCGCCAAATTTTTCGGGTTCGGGCAAGCCCAGTGAACGGAAGAGCTCGATCGCGTGGGCCTTGGCCTGCGCTCGGGTCATCAGGCCGTGATAGACGGGGATCTCGCAGACCTGACGCATGATCGTATGAGCCGGATTGAAGCTCGCAGACGCACTCTGCGCCACGTACGCTATCCGGGTGCCCCGGAGGTCTCGACGACCCTCTGCGCCGAGCGACCGCAGTTCCTTGCCTTCGAGCTCGATTGTACCGCCGACAATGCGGCATCCCGCGCGAGCATAACCCATCGAAGCCAGCCCGATGGTGCTCTTCCCAGCGCCGCTTTCGCCGATGAGGCCAAGGACCTCTCCCCGAGCCACCGTAAGATCGACACCGTCGACCAAGGTCGTGCCCGCGACGCTTTCGATCCGGAGGTTCCGGATCTTGAGGACATGCTCGTTCATTACAGCTCCGCCGAGGCTCCCGAGGGCCGCGCGTTCATGGACAGGACCCAGTCCACCACGAGGTTGATGCCGATGGTCACCAAACCGATCGCCAAGGCTGGCCAGATAGGCGCCGATATGCCGAATGTGATCGCCTGGCCGTTCTCGCGAACCATCCCGCCCCAGTCTGCGCTTGGTGGCTGGATGCCGAGCCCGAGGAAGCTGAGACCTGCGACGATCAGGAAGTTGAAACAGAATCTCAGCCCGAATTCCGAAATCATGGGCGGCAGGATGTTCGGCAGGATTTCCCTTGTCATCAACCACCATCTGCTTTCCCCGCGCAGCCAGGCCGTTTCGACGAACTCCAGGTTCCGGACGTTCATGGCAAGCGCCCTTGCCACCCGGAAGACCCGCGGCGCGTCGATCAGCGCGATCGTGAGGATCAGCACCGGCATGGAAGAGCCGAACGCCGACAGGACGATCAGCGCAAAGATGAGAACGGGGATCGACAGCAGGATGTCGACACTTCGCGAAAAAATCTGATCCACCACGTTGCTCGCAACGGATGCAGCGAGCCCTACGACCGTGCCGATCACGAACGACAGCATGGTGCAGGTGACGGCAATCCCGATCGTCATCTGCGCACCGATGATGATGCGCGAGAGGATATCCCGCCCCAGATTGTCGGTGCCGAGCAGGAACTCGGCCGAAGACGGTGCCCACGTCTCACCGACTGTTTCGAATTCGGAATAGGGAGCGATGTAGCTTCCGAAGATCGCTAGCAGGAGGAACGTTGCGACGATGACCAGACCGATGATCGCGGTCAGTGGTGGGCGTTGGAGCGAGCTTTTCATGTCAGTGCCTGGAGCGTCGAAGGCGAGGATTGATTGCTACGCTCAGTATGTCCGCCAGCGCATTGACTGCCACGAAGGTCGCGGCAAACAAAAGCGCACAACCCTGGACGACCGGGAGGTCGCGCTTGGAAACTGCGTCGACCATGTACTGGCCAAGTCCCGGATAGACGAAGACGACTTCAATCACCACCACACCGACGATGAGATAAGCGAGGTTGAGCGCTACGACGGAGATGATCGGCGCGGCGGCATTAGGCAGTGCATGCTGCATGATCACGGATCGACGCCGCAGCCCCTTCAGAAAGGCCATCTCGATATATGGCTGGGAAAGGACGGACAGAACCGCGGACCGGGTCATGCGAAGCATGTGCGCGGTTACGATCATGATGAGAGCTATGACCGGAAGGATAGTCACGTAAAGCCTGTCGAAAAAACCCATCTCGGGAAAAACCGTCGCCAACGTTGGAAACAGCCCGAGCTTCACTGCAAAGAAGAGGATCAGAAGATAGGCGACGAAGAACTCCGGCACCGATATGGCGCCGAGGGACACGATGTTGGCGACACGGTCGACCAGCCTTCCTTCATTGATGGCCGCGATGATCCCCAGACCTATCGCCAGGGGAACCGCGATAAGCGCGGCAAAGCCGGCGAGGAAGAGCGTGTTTTCGAACCGCGGTATTACGGAGTCCGAGATCGGCTGCCGCGTCGTCAACGATGTCCCCAGGTCGCCTTGGACCACGCCCGCGAGCCAGTCACCGTAGCGAACGATGGCGGGACGATCGAGACCGAGCTCTTCGCGGTAAGCCTTTACGGTCTCGGGCGTCGCTCCCTGGCCGAGGACGGCCGTAGCCGCATCACCGGGAAGGATGGAAGTTGCGGCGAAGATCAGAACGCTCACTGCGAAGAGAGTCAGGATTCCGAGCATGACCCTTTCCAGGATCATGCGCGTAATCACGTTCTTGAACAGGCGCATCGTTTCAAACGGGCTCAGCGAACCAGGCCTTCTCGGCGACACGGCAGTCATCGAGGTCAAAGCGCGAGTGGGTCTTTACGCCCTTGACCTTGTCCGAGTAGCCGTCGAGGAAATCGGAGATTGCGAAGACGACATGGCCGGCCTCCTCTGCGACCATACGCTGGCACTCGTCGTAGATTTCCTTGCGCTTGGCCTGGTCGAGTTCAACGCGCGCCTCGCTGAGGAGCTTGTCGAATTTCTCACTGCGGTAATCGCTGTCGTTGAAGTCGGATTTGCTGCCGTAGCAGGTGGTAAACGTCTGATCAGCCGACATGCGTCGAGCCCAATGCACTGCGCAGAACGGCGTCTTCAACCAGACGTCGCTCCAGTAGCCATCGCCGGCTACCTTGGTTACTTTCAGGTCGAGGCCAGCTTTCCGCATGCTCTGCTGGTAGATCAGCCCGGCATCCACTGACGTGCCGTATGCCCCTTCCGAAACCTTGAGCTCGACCACATCGCTGGGGCTCAATCCAGCCTTCTTAAAGTGAAACTTCGCCTTGTCCGGATCATAAACGTGAGGGGGCAGTTCGGCATTGAAAAACGGGCTGGCGCTGTCGAGCAAATGGTCATGTCCCGGGGTGGCGTAGCCATTGTAGACCGTCTTGCAGATCTGCTCGCGGTCGATGCCGTATTTCAGGGCCAGGCGAAGGTCCTGGCTCTTGGTCGGCACATCGTTGCAGCGAGCGACGAAGCAGTAGCGGAAACCCGTCGCTTTGGTCTGGACGATCTGGAGGCTCGGTACCCGCATGAGTAGTTTGACTGTTCGCGGATCGAGGCGGTTGGCGACGTCGATCTGCCCCGACTGAAGGGCTGCGGTTCGGGCGGCGGGGTCGGTGATGTAACGGATTTCGATCGCGTCGAAGTTACCTCGTCCAGGCTTCCAGTACTCGCCGCGCGACTTGAAGACCACGCGCACGCCAGGCTGATGACTCTCAAGGACATATGCGCCAGTCCCGATCGGCTTGGTCCAGTCCGTGTGGCCGTTCGGGACGACAACAAGATGGAAGTCGCCCAGGAGAACGGGCAGATCGGCGTTGCCCTCGGAAAGCTTGATGTAGACCTGCGACGGCGAAAGGGCTTTGATTTCGGAAACCGTTGCCAGTTGACCCTTTACCGCGGACTTGCTGTCTCCAGTCCGGTGCAGTTGGATTGAGTAGATGATGTCGTCGGCATCAAGGGTCTTGCCGTTGGAGAACGTGATGTTCTGCCGGACGTTGAAGGTCCATTCGGTTGCCCCGTTGGTTGCTTCCCAGCTTTCCAGCAGTTCTCCGGTCGGGTTGCCCGCCTGGTCGTATTCAATGAGACCATTCATCATCGTCAGAGACATGAAGATGGGGATCGAGTCGTTGTAAGTCGTCGGATCGAAGGAATCCGTCGCGCTGCCGCCTTCCAAGCCCAAACGGAGCGTGCCGCCTTTTTTTGGCTCTTCGGCCTGGGCTTGGCTCTTTCCCAGCGTCCCGAACAACGCCGTTCCTGCTAGCGCCGCGCCGCCGAAACGCAGCAGGTCCCGCCTGGTTGGCACGAGTAGCGACGAGCTTCCCGATTTGGAAAAGATGCTATCCGTCATGTCCTGTCTCCCACAAAAGGACGTGCGGAGGAGGGCCTGGGAAGGATGATCCCAGGCAAAACCTGCCCAGCACTCCGGTTAATACCTTCGTCTCGCCTATGCATCTGGCAGGTGCTTAAGCCGGATGCAGAGTTCCCTTTATATTTTGCCCGAAGCTAGCGCATCCGTTCACATGTGTCCATAGAATTTGTCTCGGCGCACCGGGATCTCTGCGTCCTGGGAGGTTGGTCCTCAACGTTCATTGATACAGAGGGCCTCCTTAGTCAATCGGGCGTTCGCTACCCATCTACATATGTGTCTAGGTTTCGCCTATTTTTGCCAAGGAGTGCTTCGCTCACAGCTCGGCGGAAACCGTCTCGAGCCATTCCCAGTAATATGCGGCCAAGCCTCGATCGACATGGACGCGGATTCTGTCCTGATCCTGGTATCGGTAAAGAAGGGCAGAAATTCCCGCAAAGAGCGTTGCCGCGCTGCGACTGGAGCCCGACAGCGAAAGCGTCGTCCCGCGCTTGACGAGTTCGTCGCAGGCGGTGCCCGATATCTCGAACACTTCCAGGGCCCCTGTCATCCGGCTGACGGCGCACCCGGAGACGTGCCAGCCGGACTCGACGGGAAGCTCGTCGACACTGACGGCAAGGATTCGATCGCGGGCGAGCCGCACCGTGTACCTGGCGCCGCTTGCGAGCCCCAGCGCGCCAACGCCTTCGGAACTCACATCCAGTCGAGATGTCAGATCGCCTGTGGCGCCGCTGATGAGGTACTGCGAGAGGCCCGTGACGTTGCGGGCGTGGAGAACGCCGACGTCCAGCGTCTTGGTTTCGCGATCAGGCAGCCGCTGCCAGTTCCGTTGCTCAGCCATTGAGGCGATCTCCTGAAGGATCGAAGACGCATGGTGGAACCAGTCGTGCCCGGCGAATCTGGCCAAGATGCTGTACATCGATCTCCTCGCCATGGCGGGCGGCACCCCGCTCGATCAGTCCCAGCGCGATCGGACGGTTGAGGGTCGCGCTGAAATAGGACGACGTCACGTAGCCAAGGCTTCGCTTTCCTGCAGGCGTGGATTCCACCCCATGAGACCCGATCGCGAAAGGCTGCGTTCCATCGACGACCTCAAGGCCGACAAGCTGGTTCCGGTCCGGCCGCTGGGCTTCCTCAGTGAACAGGGAGCGCTTGCCGATAAACTCTGCAGTTTTCTTGGCCAGCGGAGCGCTGGCACCGAGATCCATCGGGCGCGTCATCCCGTCACTGTCCTTACCGATTACAATGAATCCCTTCTCCGCCCGAAGCACCATCAGGGCCTCGAGGCCGAGCAATGTGGCGTTGAAAGCCTCGCCACGCCGCCTGAGGGTCTTCCAGAGGTGCTTGGCCCGGTCGGCGCGTATCGAAATCTCGTACGAACGGTCACCCGTGAAGCTCACGCGGGAAATCCGGACGGTATCGTCGCCGAAGCTTCCCCAGGCCGTGGCCATGTGCGGGAGGTTTTTGTCACCGAGGTCGATTCCAAGTCCCACGGCTTCGAGCAACGCCCGGGATTTCGGTCCCGACACCGTCAAAGTGGCCGTGTCCGCAGTCGTATTGTGGATGAAAAGCCGTTTGCGATCGAAACGGTCCTGACGCCATTCCTCGAGAAGCGCATAAACGCCGGGCACGTGCGAAGACGAACAGGAGACGATGAAACGGTTCTCCTCCAGGCGCACCAGGACACCGTCGTCATACACGATCCCCGACTCGCTAAGCATGAAGCCGTACCTGCAGCGGCCGGCCTTTAGGGTGGACATCGTATTGTAGTAGACGAAGTCCATGAACTCTGCTGCCTGCGGGCCTAGCACCTCGATCTTGCCGAGAGGCGATGCGTCAAACAACGCGACCGAGTCCCGGGCCTGGCGTACCTCCCGGTTGATAGCCGTCGCTTCAGGTTCGGCTCCATACCAAGCCGGCCGCAACCAGCCGCCATATTCCCGCAGGTTGGCACCAGCGGCGAAGTGCTCATTCTCCAGCACCAGCCTTCGCGGCGGATTCATCAGGCTTCCGGATGTAACACCTGCAAGGGAGGTGAACGGAACGGGCGTGAACGGCGGGCGGTATGTCGTCGTCCCGACTTCAGGAATAGCCTTCTCGGTCAGCTGCGCCATGAGGGCCAGGCCGTTCAGGTTGGATGTCTTGCCCTGATCGGTCGCCATGCCAAGGGTGGTATAGCGTTTGAGATGCTCGACTGACACGAAGTTCTCGCGGGCCGCGAGTTCGATGTCCTTGGTGGTGACGTCGTGCTGAAGGTCGATCCAGACACGGCCGGACATATTCGGCTCCGGCCACGCCGCCACGATGCCGTAGTCGGTGTCACGGCCAACGATTTTCGGCATCGCGCGTGGGGTCAGACCGAACGATGCCAGCGCGCGGGCCGTGCTTTCGAACACGCCTGTCAGGCCGAAACTCCCGGCCGCCGCACCGCCGGCCGACAAACGGGGGACCGGATCGCCCGCGACGAAGGTCAGCAGATCGTCGTCCCAGCGAAGCTTACCCTTGGCCTGGCCGAAAAGATGCAGCGTCGGAGTAAATCCGCCTGAAACCAGCACGGCATCAGCGGCGACACGCGTGCCGTCGCTGAGCTTGACTCCGGCCACGCGCTTGCTGCCTTCGGCAACCATAAGCCTGCGTCCCGAACGATAGTCCACAAGAGTGACCTCGATCCCGGCGTCAGCCAGTTCCCGTGACGTCTCGACCCCCACTCCGTTGTTCGTGGCCAGAACGACCCTGCGGCCGACAGCTATGCCATGCCGCCTGAGATAGCTCAGTCCAGCTTCTGCCGACATCACTCCAGGCAGATCGTTGTTGGCGAAGGGCAAAGGGCGTTCGATGGCGCCTGTCGCGAGCAGGACATTCGTCGGCCGAACGCGCCAGAGGCGGGAAGAAGCTTTTCCAGGACGGATCTCGTTCAGGGCTACGAGTCCATGGTCGTAGAGCCCGAATGCGGTCGTGCGAGCAAGCAGCTGAACGCCCCGGTCACGCAGGACGTTCAGCGTCGCCGCGATCCAGGCGGGGCCATCGCCGCCGTCGATGTTTGCCTGACGATGAAGCAGCGATCCGCCGAAATGGAAGCCGTCATCGCAGATGATGACTTTCTTCCCTTTTTCAGAAGCAGTCCGCGCGGCAAACAACCCGGCAGGACCGCCGCCGATCACCAAAAGGTCGCATTCCTCGTTGACCTGATCTGCCCGCTCGACGGAAATCGCTGTCGGATCCAGGATGCCCAGGCCTGCCATCTTCCGGATGTTCGGCTCGAACCAATGCCAGTCGGGCCACATGAAAGTCTTGTAGTAGAATGCGGACGGGATGAACCGCGCGAAGCGATCGAGGAATGCGTGCCTGTCAGTGGCGGCGGTCGGATGCGCGTTGACGCTTCGAACGACCATGCCGTCCAAGGCAGGTGTCGTTGTGGCACGCGCGTTGCGCACGGCGGAGGGCATGTCGATGTCGACGATGGCATTCGGTTCTTCGACGCCGGCTCCCCAAACCCCACGGGGGCGATGGTACTTGAAACTGCGGCCCACGATGGCGATGTCGTTTGCCAGCAGGGCCGATGCGATCGTGTCGCCTTCAAGCCCGGTCACGTCCTTTCCGTCGAACGAGAACCTGATCGTCTTCGCCGGCGCTGGTTCGCCCTGTCGTCCGATACGGAACGAGGTCATCGATGCGTATCCTCGAGTTCGGCTGATGAATTCACCGTGTTGTCGACGGTGTTGCGATCCATGCGGAAGAGTTCTCCGCACGTCATGTGCATCCAGACCTCGGAGGAAGAGCCCTTGGGATTGGCGCGAAGGTGAAGGTATGCCGACCACTCGCTTGCCGACACGTCGGAACCTTCGGGACGAAGGTTTCCGAAGTCGCCTCCGAAGTGGAACTCGCTCTCGCTGCGGGGACCGCAGAACGGACATGGGAAGAGTTGCATGGCTATCCTGTCAGTGCGCGATGCCGGAGCCGGCCGCCTCGTCGATCAGTCGACCCCGCGCGAAGCGGTCGAGGTCGAAAGGCCGGCTCACCTCGTGATGGGTTCCGGTTGCCAGAAGGTGGGCCAGCAGCGTTCCCCCGGCCGGGATCGCTTTGAATCCGCCGGTCCCCCAGCCGCAGTTGAGGTAAAGGCCTGGGACGGGACTCTCGCCGAGGATCGGCGAACTGTCGGGCACCACGTCGACGATGCCCGCCCATTGCCGCATAAGCCGAAGCTGCCTGAAGCTTGGAAACATCTCGAGAAGCCCGGAGATGATATGCTCGAGGACCGGAAGGTTTCCGCGCTGACCGTAGGACGGGATACGGTCGAGCCCTCCCCCGATCACCATTTCGCCCTTGTCGGACTGGCTGGCATATACCCCGGTTGAAGGCGACAGCACGATGCAGTCGAGAGCCGGCTTGATTGGCTCCGAAACGCACGCCTGCAAGGCATACGAGACGATCGGAAGGCGAAAACCCGCCTTTGCGGCCAACGCCGAAGAGTGGCCTGCTACAGCCATTCCGACCCGCTCGGCACGTATGTCACCCCGTGAGGTCCTGACACCCCGGCATCGGCCGTTTTCGACGATAAACTCGGTGACGTCGCAGTTTTGGATAATGTCGACGCCGAGGCGGTCGGCTGCCCGGGCGTAGGCCCAGGCCACGGCATCGTGACGGGCCGTGCCGGCGCGCTTTTGAAGAACGCTGCCGTAGATCGGCCAGCGGGCCGTCGGGCTGTCGTTGTAGAGCGGCATCAGGTCGCGGGTCTCGGCCTCGCTGAGAAGCGAAGCATCAACACCGTTGATCTGCATGGCGTTGACCGCGCGCGCCGCCATTTCAAGGTCGTTCGGGCTGTGCGCGAGGTTCACCATCCCTCGCTGTGAAAGCATGACGTTGTAGTTGAGCTCCAGCGACAGCTTCTCGTATAGCTTCAACGACATGTCGTAGAGCGCGACGCTCTCCGGAAAGAAGTAGTTGGAACGGACGACCGTCGTGTTGCGGCCTGTGTTACCGCCACCAAGCCAGCCCCGTTCGATCACGGCGACGTTGGTGATGCCGTGGTTTTTGGCGAGATAGTATGCCGTCGCCAATCCTTGTCCGCCACCGCCGATGATGATGAGATCGTAGCGGCCGGCCGGCTCCGGCGAACGCCATGCCTTCTGCCAGCCTCGCTGATCGTTGAGGCCCTCCTTCAGTAGGGACAGAGCCGAATAATGCCTCGTCATTTAGAGCCTTCGGGGGTTTATCAGTTGAACAGAACGGTCTTGTGTCCGTTCAGCATGATGCGGTTTTCCAGGTGCAGTTTGACGGCGCGGGCCAGCACGCGGCTTTCGATGTCACGGCCCGTCGCCACGTAGTCTTCAGCGGTCATCGCGTTGCTGACACGCTCGGTTTCCTGCTCGATGATCGGCCCCTCGTCGAGATCGGCGGTGACATAGTGAGCCGTCGCTCCGATCAGCTTCACGCCTCGGTCGAACGCCTGGTGATACGGCTTGGCACCCTTGAAGCTGGGCAGGAACGAGTGGTGGATGTTGATGACCTTTCCGAGCAGTCGCGTGGAGAGGTTGTCGGACAGGACCTGCATGTAGCGGGCAAGGACGACGAGTTCCGCGCCAGTATCGCGGACCAGCTGAAGAAGCTGCTCTTCCTGCTCCGACTTGTTGTCCTTGGTGACGCGCCAATGGTGATAGGGAATCCCTACCAGTTCGGCGGTGTCGCGGCTGTCTTCGTGGTTGGACACGATCCCCGCCACTTCTGCACGCAGCCAACCCACGCGGATCTGGTACAGCAGGTGGAGAAGGGCGTGGTCGAACTTCGAGACCATGAGAATGATCCTGGGCACCGAGGTGGCGTCCGATATCTTCGTCTTCATGTCGAACCTGGTGACCGCAGGCGACAGAAGCTTCTCGATCGCGTCCTTCGTGGTTCCCTCGGGAACTTCGAATGCCACCCGCATGAAGAACCGGTTCGTGGTGGCGTCCCGGTATTGGTTGCTTTCTATGATGTTGCCGCCGATCGCGGCGAGCTCGGTCGATACTCCGGCGACGATGCCGGGTACGTCATGGCATGACAGGTTAAGGGTGAAGGCTGTTTTGGTCACCGCGTGCTCCGAAATGGCATGGCTGCGCAAAGCCGCTGCCCGGATGGCATCGGCAATGCAGAGCTGGTCAGGAAAAGGATGCGCTATGAGCGCATCCTGGCGCCCTTTGTGTCGTAAGGAGAGGCAGGGAGAACCTTTGCCCTTCGTTCGTTGCCTACGATATGGACTCGAAGGTCCGTGCCTTCGGCGATGACATCCCTGTCGAGGAGAGCCAGCGCCAGGCTCTTATCGAGCGTGTGGCCGTAGCCGCCGGAAGTAACGTATCCGACCAGCCTGTCGTCCTTCCACACAGGCTCGAAGCCCGTCGCGTCGGAATCGCCATTCTCGACCTCGAGCGTTGTCACGACACGACCCTTTTCGTCGCCGTCGCGCTCTTTGATCGCCGCTGCCTTTCCGACGAAATCGGCCTTGCCGAAGTCGATGAAGCGATCCATTCCCGTCATGCCGGGTGTGTAACCTTGAGTGAATTCGCGCGACCAGATCCCGAAGCTTTTTTCGAGCCGCAGCGAAAGGACTGCGTTGAAGCCGATCTCGGCAAGTCCGAGATCTTTCCCCGCCTCAAGGAGGAGCCGACGAAGGGTCTGAGCTTCGGCCCCCGAGCAATTGATCTCGTAGCCGAGCTCGCCCGTGACGGTGAGGCGCGCGACTTTTGCGCGGATAAGGCCGATATCCAGGGATTTGCACGCCATGAAAGGCATCGCTGAGTTCGAGATGTCCTGATGGGTCAGCTTCTCAAGGATATTCCGCGAGTTCGGCCCTGCCAGGCCGAAGCCCGTGATGCTGTCGGATAGGTCCCGGATGGCGACGCCGTCCTGGAGGTGACTTTCGAACCACCGCATGTGCCACTGACGCAGGTAGTACGATCCCATGATCCACCATGTGCCGTCGCCCCAGTTGAGCACGGTGAGATCGCCCTTGAGCTTGCCGTTCTCGCCCAGCATCGGCGCAAGCTTGGCTCGCCCCGGCTTTGGCAACTTGCAGGCAAGGAGCCAGTCCAGCCACTTCTCCGCATTCGGTCCGGCGACCTCGTACCGGGAGAATGCCGACGTATCGATGAGGCCAGCTGCCTCACGCACGGCCCGCGCTTCCTTGGCTACGAAGTCATGTGCGTTGGAGCGCTTCAGTGTCGGCTTTTCCTCGAAGTCTTCGGGGGCAAAATAGAGGGGCGTTTCGAGTCCCCAGCTGTTGCCCCAGCGGGCGCCGACGGCGGTCATTGCGTCGTAAGCCGGAGGAATCTTGAGGAGGCGTCCGGCCGGCAGCTGCTCGTTCGGATAGCTCATTACGAAACGACGCGAGTAGAACTGACCAGTCGTTTGCCGGATGTATTCGCGGTTCGAAGCGAACTCGCCATAACGCGCGATATCCATGCCGAAGATGTCCGATTCCGGCTCGCCATGGACCATCCATTCGGAAAGTGACTTGCCCACGCCGCCGCCTTGCAGGAAGCCTGCCATCACGCCGCACGCGACCCAATAGTTTGGCACGCCACGGACGGGACCAACGAGTGGGTTGCCATCGGGCGAGAAGGTGAAAGCGCCGTTCACCCAACGTTTGACACCGGCTTCCTGAAGGCACGGGAACCGATTGAACCCCATGGTGAGTTCGTTCGAAATCCTTCCAACATCCTCCTGGATCAGTTCAATGCCATACTCCCAGGGAGCACCTTCCATGTTCCAGTGCTTGTAGTCGAGTTCATAGATGCCGAGCAGAATGCCCTTCTGTTCCTGTCGAAGGTAGGTGAAGCCTTCGAGATCCACGGTCAGCGGAAGCTCCTTGTCCAGAGCTGCCACTTCAGGGATCGCTTCGGTGACGAGATAGTGGTGCTCCATCGGCGTGACAGGCAGGTCAATGCCAGCCATGCGTCCAACCTGCTTGGCCCAAAGACCGCCCGCGTTGACCACGTGCTCCGCGACTATTGTGCCTTTCTCTGTCACGACGTCCCAGCTGAGGTCCGGCCGCTGCCGCAACTCCAGCACGCGGTTGTGCTCGATGATGTCGGCACCGCGCTTTTTGGCGCAGCGAGCATATGCGTGCACCACGGCCGAGGGATCGATATGGCCTTCGCGCTCGGCGAACATGCCGCCGATAATGCCATCGGTATTGATGATGGGGCAGCGCTTCTTGATCTCATCGACGCCAATGAGGTGGACGTCATCGATGCCCATCGTCTGAAAAACGCGGTACGAAGCCTGGAGCCATTCCCAGCGCTCCGGAGCGGAAGCGACGGATATGCCGCCTGTCATGTGGAGCCCGATGTTCTGACCGGATTCAAGCTCGATGTCGGACAGGAGATCGATCGTATAGGCCTGTAGCGCTGCGATGTTGGGGTCAGCGTTCAGCGCATGGAATCCGCCTGCGGCATGCCAGCTGGATCCTGCAGTCAACACGTCCCGCTCCAGAAGGGCAATGTCGGTCCATCCCAACTTGGCAAGATGGTACGCGACAGACGCGCCGACGACACCGCCGCCAATGATCACGGCGCGATAATGAGTTTTCATATGGCTGCTCCCATTGCAGATTTCCCGGAACGCTAGCCGTATTGTACACTAATGTCTAGAGATTTTTCCGACCCTTTTGACTCTTCACTGAAGCGTGTCGTCAGGCCCTTTATTTGTTATCTGACGAGGAATGACGAGGCGTGCGCCCGGCGCAGCCAGAGCGTGATTCAACCACCAATGATAAGGTTAAAACCGGAAGAAGCTTGCTAGGCGAATGGGTTGCAGCCGCATGGATTTAACTCGCGAAAATTTGGAAGGGTTTGGACACGGGCCACGGCTGTGTTACAGCTGGCAAAATGCGTCGGGCTTGGCTAGTCTAAGGAGGCAGAGAAGCGCATTCCAGGTTCATGGGCGGCCCGTAAAAAAATGGTTCGGCTTGACCTGGAAATCGTATTAGACTGCTTTTAGCTGTACCACTGTGTCCACAATGTAGTACGGTATAATTTTCTCCATTGGAGAGGGGCTATTGGCATGACTGTGCAGCGGGCTGTCGCGGATCCCGCGCTCGAGGTAGCAGCCAAGTCTTCTAAGGAGGACTGGTTGAAGCTTGCAATCGACAAGCTGATCGCCGAGGGAATCGCTGGCGTAAAGGTTCAGCTCTTGGCCAAGCAGCTTGGTGTGTCCCGATCGAGCTTCTACTGGTTTTTCCAGGACATCCAGGACCTGCAGGACCAGCTTCTGGACTATTGGCTCAAAAAGAACACGGGACCTATCATCGAGTGCGCGATGAGACCGGCCGCCAACATCAACAAGGCTGTCTGCAACGTCTTCGAGTGTTGGATCGACAGCAACCAGTTCGACCCGGATCTTGATATCGCCATCCGTTATTGGGGCCGGCACGAAGACAGGATACGCTCGGTGCTGGACGAAGCGGACCGGCAAAGAGTCGATGCGTTGACCAGGATGTTCAGGCGTTATGGCTACGATGACGAAGTATCCGAAACCAGGGCCCGTGTGCTTTACTATACGCAGATTGGCCACTTCACCCTGCAGGTGAGGGAGAGCCTGGTGGAACGCTTTTCCCACGTCCCGTCTTATCTCGTCACGTTCACTGGGGTCGAGCCGCAGCCTGAGGACGTGGCCGCGCTGAAAGCTCTAATGACGCGTTGACTGGGTCGTCCGAGCGCTCCAGCCTGTCGACTGGTTCTGTACGCGCTTCGTTGGCGAGGATTTAGTCTAAGGACGGCGAGTCTCCATTTCGCTACCCGATGGCCGATCGATATGACGGAGGCAATGAATCGGATGAGGAATTTCGATTGCGGTCGCAGACTTGACCACGGCTGTCATAAGCATAATCGAACGTCCGCTCTCGGGAAACCGCTAGCGTCATCGAACGGCCGAGAAGAGGGCGCGAAGCGGCCATTCACTGTTTACAGGATAGACACATCTTTCGGGTTGCTCAGTAAGAACCCAACGGCTCTTATCCCGCCAACGCGTGGTAACATCGGGAGGCACAAGCGCGAACAGCATCTTGTCGCCGTTGGTCGCATCGATGGACAGGAGAACCCGGCCGCGATCGGCCATGTACCGTTCCAGTTCCTTCGTCGCGCTGGCGTACTGCTCCCAGACCAGGTCATGATAGCGCCCTATCTCTCCCGACGGTCGTTCTCCAATGATCAGAGGACCAAAGACGGCCTTCGCGACCGGGGCAGCGTCTCCTCGCTGATGACCCCATCCTCCTGCCAGATCGAGAAAAGCTCGGCGGTATATTTGTCTTCGATCGAGTAGAGCTTTTCTGCATTGTCGAGCACGTTGAGCGTGGCCGGGGGCGCGGCGGATAATCCTCAGCTCCATAAAATCCGATTGTCTCATTATCGGTCGGCGGGTTGGCTGCCATCTCTCGGAACGCTCAACAATGGCAGTGTCACCGCCCGAAAAATCGGAAGCAAAAGCGATGATATCGGCGTAATCGTCGGGTGTCATTTTCGCTCCAGAACTTTGCAGGATTCCTACTGCCTCCTGAAAAGTACCGTCAGCACAATTTCGAGGGTTCGTGGACGAAAAACTCTTTTACCTTCAAAGACTTAAAGCAAAAAAAGTACCGTCACGAACCTTATTTGTCGTGACGGTGCTTTGAAAATTTCACTCGAGCAACATACGAAGGTCCGTCAGACAGGCTATCAAAGACAAACACTGCCTGCCAAAAGCCACCGATTGACTTCGCCAGAATTTCTATTTGTCTTCAATGCCTTGCGTCGTATCCTAGCGGTTTCTTGGATACGTTCGGATGGGCCTGAATCATTCCCACTCGATCGTACCGGGTGGTTTGCTTGTCACGTCGTAGACGACGCGGTTGATGCCGCGTACTTCGTTGATGATGCGGGTGGCGGCGCGGCCGAGGAAGCTCATGTCGTAGTGGTAGAAGTCGGCGGTCATGCCATCGACGGACGTCACCGCGCGCAAAGCGCAGACGAATTCGTAGGTGCGGCCGTCGCCCATCACGCCGACGGTCTGCACCGGCAGAAGCACGGCGAAGGCCTGCCAGATCGCATCGTAGAGGCCGGCCTTGCGTATTTCGTCGAGATAGACGGCATCTGCCTCGCGCAGGATTTCGAGCTTCTCGCGGGTGACGCCGCCGGGGCAGCGGATGGCTAGGCCCGGGCCGGGGAAAGGATGGCGGCCGATGAAATGATCTGGCAGGCCGAGCTCCTTGCCGAGCACCCTCACCTCGTCCTTGAACAATTCGCGCAGCGGCTCGACCAGCTTCATGTTCATGCGGTCGGGCAGGCCGCCGACATTGTGATGCGACTTGATGGTGACCGATGGGCCGCCGGTGAAGGAAACGCTTTCGATGACGTCGGGATAGAGCGTGCCCTGGGCCAGAAACTCGGCGCCGCCGAGTTTCTTGGCTTCTTCCTCGAACACTTCGATGAAGAGGCGGCCGATGGTCTTGCGCTTGGTTTCCGGATCGGCCTCGCCTTCGAGCGCGCCGATGAAGCGGTCCGCGGCATCAACCAGGATGAGCGGCAGATTGTAGTGCTCGCGGAACATGGCAACCACGTCGGCTGCCTCGTTCTTCCGCATCAGGCCGTGGTCGACGAGGATGCAGGTGAGCTGGTCGCCGACCGCTTCATGGATAAGCAGCGCCGCAACGGAAGAGTCGACGCCACCGGAGAGCGCGCAGATGACCTTCTTGTCACCGACCTGCTCGCGGATCGACGCGACCGCCTTTTCGCGGTAGGCGGACATGCTCCAGTCGCTCTCGATGCCGGCGATCTTGTGCACGAAATTGCGCAGCAGCTTGGCGCCGTCGGGCGTGTGCACCACTTCGGGATGGAACTGCACGGCGTAGAATTTGCGCTTCTCGTCGGCAATCGCCGCGAAGGGCGCGCCGGACGAAGTGCCGATGACGCGAAAGCCCTTGGGGATTTCGGTGACGCGGTCGCCATGGCTCATCCAGACTTGATGGCGCGTGCCCTTGGCCCAGACGCCTTCGAACAGCGCGCTTTCGTCCTCGATCTCCAGGAATGCCCGGCCGAATTCGCGATGGTGACCGCCCTCAACCTTGCCGCCAAGCTGGGCGCACATCGTCTGCTCGCCATAGCAGATGCCGAGAACCGGTATGCCGGCCTGGAATATCGCATCCGGCGCGCGCGGGCTACCTATGTCGATGGTGGAGTGTGGGCTTCCGGAGAGGACGACCGCCTTGGGCTGAACGCGCTCGAAAGCCTCGGCGGCGGATTGGAACGGCACGATCTCGGAATAGACGCCAGCCTCGCGGATACGACGCGCTATCAGCTGCGTCACCTGGCTGCCGAAGTCGATGATAAGGACGGTGTCGGGATGATTGTTGGTTTTCATGGCGAGCATTTAGAGAAAAGAGTGAGTCGGCGCAATGGGTTGCGACAACGTATGAACGATCCGATTCATCGACCTCGCGAATTGATTCATCGCGTTCACGCAAATGATGAGATCAAAGGCGCAGCGTGCCGTTCGACAAGGCATCGCCCAGCTTGCCGACAGCGTCGGCCAGCTTTTCGTCGATGACGTGAAGATATTCCGTCCAGTCGTTGACATGCTTCAGTTCCGCCGCACCATCAGATATGCCGCGCAGGCCGATCAGCGGCAGGCCGAACAACTGGCAGGCGCGCAGCACCGCAAAGGTTTCCATGTCGACCATCTCGGCATCGATGGCATCATAGGCGGCGCCCGAAACGATTGCCGCTCCGGTCGAAAGGCTGGCTTCCCGGATACCCGGCACGCGCAACGGCAACGGCACGGTGACCGGCAGATCGAGGAACGGCGTAGCACCCTTTTCGAAGCCGAGCACGGACGCGTCCATGTCGCGGTAGGAAACCGACACGGCCTGATAGATTTCGGTCTGCTCGAGGTTGCGGCTGCCGGCCGAGCCGAGCGAAACCACCAGATCGGGCGACGCGTCCAATGCCTTCAGCCGCGCCAATTCCGCGCCGAGCATGACGCCTGCCTCGACGGGGCCGACGCCCGTCATGAAGGGCGTGAACAGCTTTTGAAGATGCGGCCCATATTCCGCGTCCACCGCCATGACGAACAGGATTTTCTTGCCGCTCAGGTTCGTCAACGTCATCGGATCAGCCTTCGATGCCGTCACGGCCGGTTATGGTCATCATCGTGCCGGTCATGGTGGCGACGAGCTTGGCCTCGCCGTCGACGGTAAAGGCATAGGCCTGTCCGTCGGCTACGATGATGGTGCGGCCGGGCTTGGTGACCGAGCCGCGGAACAGAAAGCGCTCGCCCTTGCCCGGCGCCAGCAGGTTGACCTTGAATTCGATGGTCAGCACGGCGGCGTCTTCAGGCATGAGCGAATAAGCAGCATAACCGCATGCCGAATCCAGCGCGGTCGAGATGATGCCGGCGTGGAGGAAGCCATGCTGTTGCGTCAGCGCGTCGGAATAGGGCATTTCGATTTCGACGGTGCCCGGCGTCACGAGGGTCAGCGTCGCACCAACCGTTGTCATCACTTGCTGGCGGGCGAAGGATGCCCTCACCCGTTCTTCATAATTCGGCGAGGATTCTATCTTCGTTGCCATGACGCCTGACCTTCGCTGCCTCAAAGGCTTATTGCAAACGCTCCGGCTGCAAGCAATCGGCAATGTTGCGGCGCAATAGACTTGGCCGGTTAATCGTCGATCTATTGCTGCCGGCGCAGCGCTGCGAAGAAGAACCCGTCGGTGCCGCTGCGGGCCGGCGTGAGCGAAATGCCCATCGCCTTGTCGATGCGCGCGGCATCGGCCTTGCCCGGAAAACCGCTCTGCCAAAGCTCGGCATGGTCCACCGGCGCAAAGGCTGTTTCGCGCGCAAGAAAGGCCTCGACCTGATCGCGGTTCTCTTCGTCGAAGACCGAACAGGTGATGTAGACGAAGAGCCCGCCTGGCTTCACATAAGTCTTCGCCGCGTCAAGGATCGTCGACTGCTCGCTCTTGCGGACATCGAGCTGCCGCTGTGTCAGGCGCCACTTCGCGTCCGGGCGGCGGCGCCAGGTTCCGCTGCCGGTGCAAGGCGCGTCGATCAGCACTATGTCCATCTGCTGCTGCAGGCCGGCAAGTTCGGCCTGCTTCGTCACCACCTGAACGTTGCGGTTTTCGGAACGGCGGATGCGATCGAAAATCGGGGCGAGACGCCCCTTTTCGGAATCATGGGCGAAAATCTGGCCGCGATTTTCCATGGCAGCCGACAGCGCCAGCGTCTTGCCGCCGGCGCCGGCACAATAATCCAGAACCTGCATGCCCGGCTTCGCGCCGGCCAGTTCGGCGGCAATCTGCGAGCCCTCGTCCTGCACTTCGAACCAGCCCTTTTGAAACGCCGGTTCGGCCTGGACATTGGGGTGACGGCCGCTGCCGTCGATCGGCGCGATGCGAATGCCGTTGGCGGCAAGTGCTGTCGGCGCGGCACCTGTTTCGGCAAGCTCTTCCAGTACCTTGGCACGGCTGGATTTCAGCGTATTGGCGCGCAAATCAAGCGGCGGGCGGGCAGCAAGCGCTGCACCCTCCCCGACCCATTGACCATCGAAGGCACGTTCTAGCAACGGTGCACACCATTCCGAGCAATCGGCGCGCACCGCATCGGGCGCATCATTCAGATTGCGCGCAGCGATTGCGCTCAATTCGTCCGCGGTCAGCGGCGGCGGGGCGAATTTGTCGCCGTCAAGCGTCTGATTGAGGGATTGGGCGGTCTCGCGCCACTCGAGCAGCAATGCTCCAAAGCCGATCGCCCTCGGCGTATCGTCGCCGACCAACCAGCCGGCCGAGCGTTTGCGGCGCAGCCCGTCATAGACAATGTTGCCGATTGCGGCACGGTCGCCTGCACCGGCAAAACGATGGGACAGGCCCCAATCCTTCAGCGCATCTGCGGCAGGGCGATGCCGCCGCTCGATATCTTCCAGCACTTCAATGGCCGCAGCCAGTCTTCCGCCAAGTCGCATAATCGGTGATCCCTATTTCGGTGTACCCGAGAGAGGGCCTGACTAGCCTTGGCGCACGGCGGACACAAGGCGAAGCGCAAAAAATGTTCTGCTGCGAAAAAAGGAAATCAGGCGCGGATCGCTCCGCGCCTGAATTGCCGTCGTGGGAGGACGGTCAGTTCCGCCTTTCGGCGATACTGAAAGCTACACGGCTTTCCGCAGCGGCTGCGCAGCTTCGAAGCGGTCCGCGTTCATCACCTTGGTCCATGCCGACACAAAGTCATTCGCGAACTTCTTCTTGGCGTCCGCACTGCCGTAGACTTCCGCATAGGCGCGCAGCTGCGAATGCGAACCGAAGATCAGATCGATACGTGTACCGGTCCACTTGAGCTCGTTGGTGTTGCGGTCGCGTCCCTCATACACCCCATCGGAGCCGGCCAGCGGCTGCCACTGCGTGTTCATGTCGAGCAGGTTGACGAAGAAGTCGTTCGTCAAGGTTCCCGGCTTGCTGGTGAAGACACCATGCTTGCTATCGCCGGCATTGGCGCCGAGGACACGCAGCCCGCCGACGAGAACCGTCGTTTCGGGGCCAGTCAGCGTCAGCAACTGCGCCCGATCGACCAGAGCTTCCTCCGGCTTCAGGAACTGAAGCTTGCCGCCATTGATGTAGTTGCGGAAACCGTCAGCACGCGGCTCCAGCGGGGCGAAGGAGACGACGTCGGTCTCTTCCTGCGAGGCGTCCATGCGTCCCGGCGTGAACGGAACCTTCACCTCGACACCGGCATCCTTCGCGGCCTTCTCGACTGCCGCGACACCACCGAGAACGATCAGGTCGGCGAGCGAAACCTTCTTGCCGAACCCCTTCTGGATCGCTTCGAGGCTCGAGAGTACCGTCGCCAGCTGAGCCGGCTGGTTGACTTCCCAGTCCTTCTGCGGCGCGAGACGGATGCGCGCACCATTGGCGCCGCCGCGTTTGTCGGAGCGGCGGAAGGTTGAGGCCGACGCCCAGGCGGTCGAGACCAGCTGCGACACCGAAAGGCCGGTGCTAAGAATCTTCGCCTTCAGTGCCGCGATGTCCTGATCGTCGATCAGCGGGTGATCCACGGCCGGGATCGGGTCCTGCCAGATCAGTATCTCCTGCGGAACGAGCGGGCCCTTGTAGCGCACACGCGGACCCATGTCGCGATGGGTCAGCTTGAACCAGGCGCGGGCGAATGCGTCCGCGAACTGGTCCGGATTCTCGTAGAAGCGGCGCGAAATCTTCTCATATTCCGGGTCGAAGCGCAGCGAGAGGTCCGTGGTCAGCATGGTCGGCAGATGCTTCTTCGACGGATCGAACGCGTCAGGCACAGAGGCTTCGGCATTCTTCGCCTTCCACTGCTTCGCCCCGGCGGGGCTCGCCGTCAGCTCCCATTCGTGTTCGAACAGGTTCTTGAAGAACAGGTTGCTCCACTGCGTCGGCGTCTGCGTCCAGGTGACTTCCGGGCCGCCGGTGATGGCATCGGCGCCAACGCCCGTGCCGTGCTTGCTCTTCCATCCGAGGCCCTGATCTTCGATGGCGCCGCCTTCGGGATCGGCACCCACAAGCGACGGATCGCCGGCGCCGTGGGTCTTGCCGAAGGTGTGGCCCCCAGCGATGAGCGCCACGGTTTCCTCGTCGTTCATCGCCATGCGGAAGAACGTCTCACGGATGTCCCTGGCCGCCGCGATCGGGTCCGGATTGCCGTTCGGCCCTTCCGGGTTGACGTAAATGAGGCCCATCTGCACCGCGCCGAGCGGCTCGGACAGCTCGCGCTCGCCGCTGTAGCGTTCGTCGCCCAGCCATGTGCCTTCCGGGCCCCAGTAGAGCTCTTCGGGCTCCCAGACGTCGGCGCGACCGCCAGCGAAACCGAACGTCTTGAAGCCCATCGATTCCAGCGCAACGTTGCCGGTGAGGATCATCAGGTCGGCCCAGGAGATCTTGCTGCCGTATTTCTGCTTGATCGGCCACAGCAGGCGGCGGGCCTTGTCGAGATTGGCGTTATCCGGCCAGGAGTTGAGTGGCGCGAAACGCTGCTGGCCGGCACCGGCGCCGCCGCGGCCGTCGGTGATGCGATACGTGCCGGCGCTATGCCAGGCCATGCGGATAAACAGGCCGCCATAATGACCGAAGTCAGCCGGCCACCAATCCTGCGAATCCGTCATCAACGCATGCAGATCCTTGATCACTGCATCCAGGTCGAGGGTCTTGAACTCTTCAGCGTAATCGAAATCCTGGCCCATCGGATCGGACAGTGTGGAGTTGCGATGGAGCATCTGGAGGTCCAGCATCTCCGGCCACCAGTCGCGGTTCGAGCGGCCGCTGCTGCCACCCGTGAAAGGGCACTTGCCGGCGCTCTTGTCGTCTGTCTTTGCGTCCATTTTTCTCTCCGAACGTATTCTGTAAACAGTTCAACGGTTCCGCCGTCGGCGGAGATCTTTTCGATCAGCAGTCGTGTAGCGACAGCGGGCTTGTGATCGAATTCTGGTTGTCTGGAATCGGCGCGTAAATAGTCATTGCTGACATTTTCGTCATGGCTTTCGCCTCCCTTGGCCTGCCTAGGTTTTGCCGAATCCAACGACCTAAGGGCGCGTGCGGCGCGCCTCGTTCAGTCTGGAACGGTTCCAGACTAGGTCGGCATTTCCATAAAAACAAATTGCCTTTTCTATTTTTATCGATAGCTTTTGCTTATGATAAGATTGACTGTCCGGCAGATGCAGTATTTCGACGCGCTGGCCCAGACGCTGCATTTCGGCCGCGCGGCGGAGCTTGCCGGTGTGACGCAACCGGCGTTATCCGCACAGATCGCAGAGCTGGAAGAAAGGCTCGGCTGCCGGCTATTCGAACGCGGCGGCAAGAGCGTTCGTATGACCGAAGAAGCGCAGGTGCTACTGCCGCGCATCGAGACCATCCTGGCCGATATTCGCGAGGTCGAGACCATCGCGCGGCGCGGCCGGCTTTCCATGGAGGGCCGGTTCCGGCTCGGCATCATCCCGACCATCGCGCCCTATCTGCTGCCGCATGTGCTGCCGGAGCTGAAATCCCGCTTCCCCGCGCTTCAGCTCGAACTGCGCGAGGCGGTGACAGCTTCGCTCATCGAGGAAACGGCAGCCGGGCGGCTCGATGGCTTTATTGCGGCGCTGCCGCTGGATTTTCCCGGGCTGGTCAAAGAAGAGCTGTTTCAGGACCGGTTTTTCCTGGCCGTTGCCGAGAACGACCCCGGCTTCATCGCACCACCGGTGGCGCCCGACAGTCCGGCGCTGGAGCGGTTGATGCTGCTGGAAGAAGGCCACTGCCTGCGTGAACAGGCGCTGGCCGTCTGCGGCAATGTCAAACCCGTGGCGATGGCGAGCTATGGCGCGACCAGCCTGACGACGCTGCTGCAGATGGTGGCGCATGGGCTCGGCGTGACGCTGATCCCCGAGATGGCGACCGGGCCGGCGAGTGCGGTGCGCGACCTGAAGATCGTGCCCTTCATGGAACCGATGCCGTCGCGCACGGTCTGCTTGGCCTGGCGAAGGAACAGCCAGCGCCACGAGGAATGTGTGGAACTGGCCAAGATCGTGAGGGGCCTGCGCGAGGTCGTTCTGCCGCAAGCCGCTTGATATTCACACGATCCCAGCCACCGCCTCGACGATCGAGCGCAGCGATGCCTCGTCATTGGCGCTGCGCGATTTCTTTGAGGCTACGAGACAGGCCTGCGAGCGCAGGATGACGCCGTCCTGAAGGATCTTCAGGTGATTGGCGCGCAAGGTCGAACCGGTCGTGGTGATGTCGACGATGACATCCGCCGAGCCAGCCGCCGGCGCGCCTTCGGTGGCGCCGAGGCTTTCGACGATGCGATAGACCTGAATGCCGTGCTTCTGCGAAAAGAACTGCTGCGTCAGCCGCCAGTACTTTGTTGCGATGCGCAGGCGCCGGCCATGGCGCTGGCGGAAATCGGCGGCGACATCGTCCAGATCGGCCATGGTGTCGACATCGAGCCAGACATCCGGCGCGGCGACGACGACATCGGCATGGCCGAAACCAAGCCGCGCGGATATCTCGGCGCGCGCTTCCCAGTCGACCAGATTTTCGCGCAGGAGGTCTTCACCCGTAATGCCGAGATCGACGGCGCCCTGCCCGATTTCACCGGCGATTTCCGAGGCCGACAGGAACGCCACCTCAATGTCGTCGCGGCCTTCGATGCGGGCGCGGTATTTGCGCTCGTCGCCGGGCAGGCTGACGGCAAGCCCGGCCTTGGCCAGCACTTCCAGCGTCTGTTCCTTGAGCCGGCCCTTGGAGGGGATCGCAAGCGTGATGGTCATGCGGCACCCCGCAGGCGTTCGATGCGGTCGAGCCAGACGGAGAAGCCAACGCCGGGGATGGGCTGCGTAGCACCTAGCAGCGTCAACAGCCGGTCGTAGCGGCCACCGCCGGCCAGCGGGCGGTCGTCGCCGTCGGCCATGATCTCGAAGACGAGGCCGGTGTAGTAATCGAGCGGACGGCCGAAGGCGGCGTCGTAGTGGATCGCCTGCGGCGACAGGCCATAGGCGGTGAGCGCTTCCGCGCGCGCGGCGAAATTGTCCAAGGCAGCCCCAAGCGACAGCGACGCGCCGGCAGCGAAATCGCGCAGGGCATCCGCCGCTTCGTCCACCGGCACGTTGATCGCCAGGAACGCCTTCAGCGCGTCGAAGGCCTCGTTCGACAGGCGCACGGCTCGCAGTTCGGCCTTTTCGATCAACCGGCGGGCGATGTCGCCCGGCGTGCGGCCGGCCGAAGGAGACAGGCTCGCTGCCTCCATGCGTGTGGCGACATGGGCCGAGAGGCGCTCGAAATCGCCGTCGGCCACCAGCGAGGCGGCCGGTTCGGCAAGTGCGTTGTTGCGGGCCGGCGTCGCGAGATCGGCAAGGGCGGCCGCCAGCATCTCGGCGGAACCGAAAGCGCGGGCAAGGCGCATGCGCCAGCCGCGCGGCAGGCCAAGGGCTGCCAGCACCGCCTCGAACACCGCCTGATCGCCGAGCGTGATGCCAAGCTTCTTGCCGGGCAGCGCAAGCTGGAGCAGCGCATGGGCATCGGCCACTGAGCGGGCGTCGGCGCGGGCTATGTTGGTATCGCCAAGGTCCTCGATGCCGGCCTGGAAAAACTCGTTGCCGCCTTCGCGGCGCTGGCGAAACACTTCGCCGAGATAGGAATAGCGGCGCGGCGTGCCGGACTGGCTGGCGATGTGGTCGAGGCAGACCGGAATGGTGAATTCCGGGCGCAGGCACAGCGTCTGGCCGGTCTCGCTCTCGGTCAGGAAAATGCGGCGGCGCAGGTCTTCGCCGGCCATGTCGAGAAACGGATCAGCCGGCTGGATCACCGCCACATCGACGGGATCGGCCTCGCGCGCTGCGAAGAGTTTCAGGAGATCGGGGGCGATGGCGGGGTAGCGGGAGTTCATGAGTACACCGCCAAGAGGCTAGGCGCGGAGGCAGGCGCTCTACGTTGCCCCCCTCTGTCCTGCCGGACATCTCCCCCACAGGTGGGGAGATTAGCGGTGTCGTTCGTCTCGCCTGCTCTGCAACGCTGAAGATTGGCGAAAGTCGCAATGACGGCTGATCTCCCCACCTGTGGGGGAGATGGCCGGCAGGCCAGAGGGGGGCGCGAAGGAACGCGACGTTTACTGACCACGACCACGCTCTTCCGCCTGCGCATCCAGAATCTTGCGCACCTCGGCGACCAGATCGGCTTCCGCCACCGTTATCTGCCCCGGCCGCGCTTCCTTGTATTCGGCATGGCCAGCGATCGCCGCCGCCTGCCGCGCGCCCTCGATCAGGTCCTTGATCTGGACTTCGCCCTTGGCGCGCTCGTCGCCGCCCTGGATGACGACGACGGGCGAGCCGCGCCGGTCGGCATATTTTATCTGGGCTTTCATGCCGGCGCCGCCGAGATAAAGCTCGGCGCGGATGCCGGCCTGTCGCAGCGCGGACACCATCTTCTGATAGCGGCCGAGGCTTTCGGTGTCGCGGTCCATGACGAGCACGACGACCGGGGCAATGACATCCGAGGTGTCCAGCTTGCCGAGGTTCTTCAGCGCCGTCATCAGGCGCGAGACGCCGATGGAAAAGCCCGTCGCCGGAACCGGTTCGCCGCGGAAGCGCGAGACGAGCCCGTCATAACGCCCGCCACCACCAACCGAGCCGAAGCGCACGATCTGGCCGTCGTCATTGGGGATTTCGGCCAGAAGTTCGGCTTCGTAGACCGGGCCGGTGTAGTATTCGAGGCCGCGGACGACGGAGGGGTCGATATAAACTCGGTCGGAGTATCCCGCCGCCTCAATTAAACTCGAAATCAACTCGAGTTCATCAATACCGGCAGTTGCCGTTGCATTCCCCATCGCTGTATTTTTGAGAATAGCTAGCGTGTGAAATGCCACGTCAGGCTCGTTAAAGTCAGGCCTATAAGAAAGCCAAGAGGTTACACGTGCGATCTGCTCATCATCCAGCCCCGCACCCTTGGTAAAATCGCCCTCGCCTTCCTTGCCACCGTCCCAGCGGCCCTTGCCCAGCAGCAGCTTCACGCCTTCCGGGCCGAACTTGTCGAGCTTGTCGATGGCGCGCAGCACGGTTAGCCGGCGGCCGGCATTGTCGTCGCCGCCAAGGCCGATGGCTTCAAGCACGCCGTCGAGCACCTTGCGGTTGTTGACGCGGATGACATAATCGCCGCGCTTGATGCCGAGCGCTTCCATGACGTCGGCCATCATCATCGCCATTTCGGCGTCGGCGGCCACGCCCGGCGTGCCGACCGTGTCGGCATCGAACTGCATGAACTGGCGGAAACGGCCCGGCCCCGGCTTCTCGTTGCGGAACACCCAGCCGGCGCGGTAGCTGCGGTAAGGCTTTGGCAGGCGCTCGTAATTTTCGGCGACATAGCGGGCCAGCGGCGCGGTGAGATCGTAGCGCAGCGACAGCCACTGTTCGTCATCGTCCTGGAACGAGAACACGCCCTCGTTGGGTCGGTCCTGGTCGGGCAGGAATTTGCCGAGCGCGTCGGTGTATTCGATCATCGGCTGGTCGACCGGCTCGAAGCCGTAGAGCTCATAGACCTCACGGATCTTGCCCATCATCTTTTCGACGGCGCGAATATCGTCGGCAGAGCGATCGGCAAAGCCGCGCGGCTGGCGCGCTTTCATTTTTTCGGTCTTCTCGGCCATGTCGTGTTCGCTCTTGTCGCTCGTGTAATACGTTGTAACCCGTATAAAGTTACAGCGCGCGTGTCCTAACTTATGCGGCCCGGAGCGGCAAGGGTTGCGGTGCCCTTCCTTCTCCCCTTGTGGGAGAAGGTGGATTGGCGCGCAGCGCCAAGACGGATGAGGGGTGTTGGAAGAAACTCCAGCGCTTGCGATCCGTCCAACACCCCTCATCCGACCTCCCCTTCGGGTCGGCCACCTTCTCCCACAAGGGGAGAAGGAGAGGCGCACTTCATCATCGCCACGCCTGCTTTCGCATCTGGCCATTGTCAAAGAGCCGGGAAGCGGGGCGCATGGCCGTGCCTTCCTAGTGTTTAGTACGTGGCGCGACTTCCGCGCCCCGCTCGGTGCTTGTCCCGAAGTCGGCCGGTCACAACGCCCGCTCCATGTACATTCCATGGACAAGACGCCGCGGGTTCTCCGCATGGTTTTGGGCAGTGGCATTTGCGCCGTGCTCGTTCCACGCCGGCCTGTGTCGGGCCCTCGGAGCCCTGGCTACCACACCAGGGCGGGAGGTCACCGCCACTCCCCCTTGATCCCGGTTCCAGACCCGGTCCCGCAGGAGCGATGAGGGAATTATGCCGGCGGTGTTTTGGGGTGGGGATAAATCGGGCGTGAAAAAATGTGTGGGTGAGCGAAAACAATGGGTTGAGTGGAAATTGGGTGAGAATCTTTCCCACAGTTTCAGCTTCGGCAGTTCTGCGCCGCTGTAGCCTTCATCGATGTTCCGGCATGGATCCCCGGGTTCCTCCGCCGAACTTCGTTCAGCTCCAGCCCCGAGGATGACGAGCTTGTTATTTGCTGCGTTCGCAAACCGTCGACGCCAAACTGCCAGCGCCTGAGATTGGCGGCAAGCCTAAATGCAATTCGTCATTCTCGACCTCGTGAGCGAGGAACGAGCGGAGAGTGTCGGGAATCCATGCCGGAATGGAGAAGAACTTCAGCGGTGCTGAACGCGCGTCAACATCAGGACGGGGCCGTGCCTACCGATGCTCGGAATGGGTCCCGGATAACCTGCGCTTCGCTACGGTTTCCGGGACGACGAACTTCATGGTTGTCACTGCTAATCGCCAAAGTTGAGCTTCGAAGCGCGGACCTCTTCTTCATCATCCTTGGACGCGGCATGAGCGAAGCGAAATGCGCAGACCCCGAGGATCCGCCGGAACGCTCAAACGGCAGCAGCGACCGAGAGGCTAACGCGATCCTATTACCTCCAGCGTAATTGTAACCGCCCTCGTTCCGGCATTTCTCTCGTCATGAGATCGGCGTTTCCGATCCTGCATGGAGAAAACGTGAATGAGCATCACCTACATCATCGGCTTCAACGTCCGGCCCGCTCAGCGCGAGCGCTTTCTGTCGCTGCTCAACGGCGTGCTCGATGCGATGCGCCATGAGGCGATGTTTGTCAGCGTGAATTTTCACGAGGACCCGAACGACCCGTGCCATTTCCTGCTGCATGAAACGTGGGCGGACCATCAGGACGTGCTCGACGTGCAGCTCAAGCGTCCCTATCGCGAGGAATGGCATGCTGCGCTCGACGAGCTTCTGGAAGCGCCGCGCGATATTTCGGTCTGGAAACCGCTGAGAAGTGACAGCGCCTAGAGTAATTCCAAGAAAAGCGTGAAACGGTTTTCCGTTCGGAATTGCGTAAAAACAAATACTTAGAGCGGTTCGACGATTCCATCAAAACTGAACCGCTCTAAGCAATGAAGGCGTGATCAGCCGTTGGATGCAACCATGGTCGAGCGTCCGCCGCTCGGCACCACGACGAGTTGCTTGACCTTGCCCTTCTTGAAGGCGGTCAGGAAGCGCTCATAGTCCTTGAAGGCGACGCAGCCATGCGATTCGGCCTGCCTGCCGCGCAGCAGGTAGCTGTGGGTCAGGAAGCCGTCGCGGCCATATTTGTTCCGGCCGTCGACGGGCAGCATGCGGATCGCCTCGACGCCGTGGAAGCGGCTTTCGCGCATCTTGAGGTTATAGGTGTGCGGCGGGGTCGGGCCGTTCATCTTGACGTTCACGTAGCGCGGATCGTCCGCCATCTTGCCAACGCCGGAATGGGCCTCGAGCACGCTGCCGTCGGGCATGTACACCTTCGCGGCGCTGATGTCGTAGACAGCCACGCCGCCGCCTGCCCTGGCTCCGCCGCCGAACAGGTTCTGCAGCGCCCGGCCGAAGCCGCCGCTTGTCGGCCTGTCGCCCGGATCGCTCGGCCGCGCATAAGCGAGCTTCTGCGGCTTTGGCTTCTCGCGCTCCTCGACCTTCTTTGGCTCGACGGCTTTCGGTGCCGCCGGCTGATCGGGCTTGGGTGCTGCCGGCTCTTCGGCCTGCTGGACCTCGGGCTTTTCCGTTTCCGGGACGGGCTTGCGGGCCTGTTCGTAGCGCGGACGAAGCTGCGGCAGGGGACCGTCGGACGGGGTGTTTTCATAGTTCGGCAGGGAGGCCGAGGCTTCGCCTGTGTCGAGGTTCGGGTCTTGCGATGCCAGGAGATCATCCTCCAGCGGTGGCGCCAGCAAGGCCGACAGCGCGGCGTCGGCTGCTCCGCCCGGCGACGGATCGGCATAGGCAAGCAAGGTAGGATGCTGTTCGGTCGCAGCGGGCAGCGTTGCGAACCGCTCCTGCGCGGGCGCACCGGCCTTTGCGACAGTGCCCTTTGCGACAGTGCGGGCCGACTTACCGGAATTGGGGGTGTCGAAAAGGCTGGCGAGTTTCTTGGATGTCAGCGCGGCATTCTTCACGATGGCGTCGAAGCGCGCTGCGTTGGCGTTCGTACCGGTGACTGCGGCCACCTCGGGATGGCGGGCGGATTTCTTTGGGCCGGCAGCGATGCTCGCAGTCACGAAGGGCTGTGCCGTCGCAATGACCAGCCGCGGCGCCTTGCCGGTCTTGCCATGCTCCTGCGGCAGCCGCGCCTGCAAACGCTCTACGCCGTAGAACTGCGGTTTGGGAAGAAGACTGCCTGAGCCGGAGGCGAATGAGCTGCTCATCGCGACCATGCCAGCGACGGACCACACAGCCGCACCGGCAAAACCGATGCCAACGGAGGTGACCAGCAATGGACGCATCAAGCGGCGCCAGGAATGTGTACGAACGACCTTACTCACAAACGCGCGCCAAACCGGCATATCCCGCAAACGGCCTCAGGGTCGGCAAGCGACCGTAGTTGCGTGACTTCCAGAATGTCCCCATTTAGACCAAGTGATCGACTGAAGATGGGCAAATATGGTTAAATTTTGCTTTCCAGAAACCCAGAATATCTGAGATCCGGCATTTTTGACGACTGAGCAGAGCTTTCGGCGTCACCAATTCAAACCAACGACAACCGTCAAACGGCACTAGTGCCCTTCGACGTTAAGGCCCGCCAAGGCCGCTTGTAGGACATCGGTCGACGGTTGGTCAACCTCGGTCGCGAATTGTCCGGAAGGCCAGGAGCCGATCGGGGATGATCTGGCGAGGCGTTCAAACAGCAACGGATGGGATGCGGGCGCGTCGAAGCAGTTTTTTGGCTTGTACGTCAAAGTTAATAGAGGGCTGTTCCAGCAGCAGATATGTTGCAACGCTTGTGTGGAGCATTGCCATGACCAACTATCTCGTAAAACACTTGGGTTGCACCGGCATATACTCGCCGCAGGATCTGTCTACGCTGGACGCCGTCCTGCAGTCGGCCAAGCAGCATCTCCAGCTTACGGACCAGAGCGATATCAGCGACCTGGCCTATAAGGTGCTGACGCTGTTCGAGGTTGGCATCAAAAGCCCGGAGCAGATTTTGAAATCCGTCATCTCCATCGACCCGTTCAAAGCAAGATAGCCGCGCTGGCCGGATAACGCGGTGATACCTGGCATCACCTCACGACAATTCGACCTGCCGCACCAGCAAGCGCGACAGGGCGAGATGTCTGGTTGGGTGGCCTATTCGGCCTTGGTTTCCTGCTGCTTGACGGTCTGCGGAACCGTGGCCGTCGACGTGTCGGCCGTTGATACACTCGCCACTTTGGTTTCGGTGTCTATCGACGCATTTACCTTCGAATGACCCACGCATTCTGCTGATGCGGCCGATACCGTCAGGCCGATCGCGGCGGCAAGCACGAGAATTGTCTTCATCGTCTGTCTCCTTCGCTGCATTGGTGCAGGGAAAGGCTAACAGCGGCAGCGCCGCCGGCAAAATCACGCTTTGTTGTGGTGCCTGCCAGTTCCTATCAGGGTTGGTTTGCCGCTGCTTTGATGAAATCGATGAATGCGCGCAGCGGTGCCGGCACGAGGCGTCGTCCGGGGTAATAGAGAAACGGCCCCGAAAAACGCTGCCACCATGGTTCCAGTACCGGTTCGAGCACGCCGCTGTCGAAATACGGGCGCAGCCAGTCCTCGAAGAGGGATACGATGCCGGTGCCCGCGATCGCCGCGTCGACGGCGAGGTCTGTCGACCCGCCCAGCCTTACGATCAAGGGCCCGGTGGGGTCGACCCGCACCACTTCTCCGTCACGTTCGAACTCCCAAGGTGGCATCGCGCCGCTCGAAAAGCGGCCGCGCAGGCAGGAATGGCCGAGCAGATCGCGCGGGTGCTCGGGCCGACCATGGCGATCGAGGTAAGCAGGCGAAGCGGCGGTGGCGAAACGCTGGAAGCGTGGCCCGATAGGCACCGCGATCATGTCCTGCTCCAGCCGCTCGTCGTAGCGGATGCCGGCGTCGCACCCGGCTGCGATCACGTCGACAAAGCTTTCCTCGGTGATCACCTCCAGCACGATGTCGGGATAGGCAGCGAGAAAAGCGGGAACGACATCTGGCAGCACCAGCCGTGCCGCGCTGACCGGCACGTTGAGCCGCAGCGAGCCAGCCGGGTTGTCGCGAAAGCTGTTCACCACATCGAGCGCTGCCTCCATCTCGGCCAGCGCAGGGCTGAGGCGCGCGAGCAGTCCTTCGCCGGCTTCGGTCGGAACGACGCTGCGCGTCGTCCGGTTGAGCAGCCTGACGCCCAGTTGCGTCTCCAGCCGCCGGACCGCCTCGCTCAGGCCGGATGCGCTGCCGCCGCTGAGGCGGGCAGCATCGCGAAAGCCCTTGGCGCGCGCCACCGCCACGAAGGCGTTCAAGTCACCAAGATCGGTTTTCATTGTTCGTAGCTCCGCACAGCCTGTGCCGATTGTAGCCCATTATCATGAAAATGGTCATCGCCTAAATACAGGGTCAGATCAAAAGGAAAGAGATCATGACCAGCATCGAACAGTCCGGCACTTTCACCCTCGGCGACCGCACCGTGAAACGGCTCGGCTACGGCGCCATGCAGCTGGCGGGACCCGGCGTGTTCGGCCCGCCCAGGGATCATGACGCTGCACTGGCCGTGCTGCGCGCGGCCTTGGCCGCCGGTGTGAACCACATCGACACCAGTGATTTCTACGGCCCGCATGTCACCAACCGGATCATCCGCGAGGCGCTGCATCCCTATGCCGACGATCTCGTCATCGTCACCAAGATCGGCGCGCGGCGCGGCCCGGACGGATCATGGCTGCCGGCGTTTTCGCCGGAAGAACTGACCCAGGCCGTGCATGACAATCTGCGCAATCTTGGCCTCGAGGTGATGGATGTCGTCAATCTCCGCATCATGTTCGACACGCACGGCCCCGCCGAAGGGTCGATCGAAGCGCCTCTATCCGCGTTGGCCGAGCTTCAGCGGCAGGGCCTCGTTCGTCACATCGGCCTGAGCAACGTCACGCCCACACAGATCGCTGAAGGCCGCCGGATCGCCGAGATCGTCTGCGTGCAGAACCAGTACAATCTGGCGCATCGCGCCGACGACGCCCTGATCGATGATCTTGCCCGCGACGGCATCGCCTATGTGCCGTTCTTTCCACTCGGCGGGTTCAACCCGTTGCAGTCGTCAACCTTGAACGACGTCGCCAAGCGCCTCGATGCGACCCCCCTTCAGGTCGCGCTAGCCTGGCTGCTGCACCGCGCGCCCAACATACTGCTGATCCCCGGTACTTCATCGGTCGGGCATTTGCAGGAAAATCTGGCAGCGGGCGGATTGGTGCTGAGTGATGATGTGGTGGCGGAGCTGGATGCCGTGGCCAGGATCGCCGCGTGAGGCACACAGGCCGGTTGCCACGTTCCGACATCAGCGCGGCATCACGAGGTCAGGTAACGCCGGCGGTCAGTCTATCACATGCCGATTGCAGCGCCTCGATAAACTCCCCGTACGACAACTTGGTTTCTGCAGTTGGAGAGAGTTCTACGATAAACTGGTCGCTATCATTCGACACCAACAGCACAAACACGTCATCGACGTAGAGTTCGCAAACCAAGCGATCGTGTTCGGTCGCGCTGCTAATTAAGGTTTGCCAACGGTTCGACATTGAAATTCCATGGACGGGCGGGAAGTGAGCCGTCGGTTTGGCTCAGTGCACGAAAGAAACTAGGCCCATATCGATTGTCCCAGATCGTGGCCCAATCGGAGATGAGGCGTTCTGATGGGGAAACGGCGCGTCTGTAATCAAGTGTCTTGCGAACGCCACCTCCATCCAGAACGGAGTCCGAGGTATATTGCGGGCTTCCGGAAGAGAACCGCACATACATGTATGCGAACAAAAGTAAGGGGCGTTTTCCCATCGATCGAGCCCGGCACTCAATTGTAGTCACGGCGCTTTGGACGGCATCGAAATCGCTAGAGCGGATAGCCCTTTCAAGACGAACGAAATCGAGAAAAAGGCGTTTGTTGGTAATTGTTAGGCGACCGGCGTCGAAGTTGTTCACGCCGTGGCCAATGAGCTTTTTCTCAACGTACTCATATATCGGCGTCGACATAAGAGCCTCGCCCCCTCTGAAAAACAAAAACCCCACATCAGGAAACCAGAAATGGCGCTGAGCGACAAGCAGCAGCGCTTCGTCGCTCAGTGAGTTCTTGCCTGGTCGAGTTTCGCGATGAGCGCACGCACCGCAGCGGTGTTAGCTTCAACTGCTTTGGTATTGGCGCGTCCAACGTCCATCATCTTTGCTGCTCTGCGTTGGTTTGACGTACCCAACAGCCAGAACATTCCTGCGAACAGAGGGTGGCGACGACCGCAACGAGTTTCGATACATCCATTTGAAAACGTTGCCCCTTTGGCGCTAACCGACAGCGAAACGGGGTTTAATCCCCTTCTTGTGTTTCAACCGCCAATCAAGGGAACGCTCTTCAACGGGAATGGTCCCGGTCGCAGCGGGAACATTTCCTGTTTGGCCAAGGGTGGTGGGCTCTGAACAATGAGCCACCGCTTCTGTAAAGTGAAAAGCCGCAGTTTGGGCAAACGAAGATGTAGAGTGCGACGAGGCCGTGGCTAAGCCAAAATACAATCGCGATTGTGGTGCCGATTGAGACGAAGTGGCTTTGCAAGAAGCTATGCCAGGCTGGAAAGGTGAACATCACCACAAGTATCCATGCCGTGAACAGCCACGATTTTGCGTAGAGCGACATCTGATCCTACCGATCCTGTTTGAGCCGCACTCTGTCCCCCAATCACGAACGGTGCCGCTCAAGAAGCCAAGCAAGCCGGCAATCAATGGCATGCCCGCTTGCCACTGATGTAACAGGAGTTCAGCCGCCTTTCGCCTGATTGAGTTTCGCGATTAGGTCGCGCATCGCAACAGTGTTTTCTCGGATGGCTTCGGTATTTTCCCGAGCAACTTCAACCATCGAGCCCTGTCGCTTCTGGGACCGCTTGGTGAAATAGACCAGCCAGAGCATAATCAAAAGGATCGGTGTCCAGCCGATTAACGTCGCAACGATATCTGTCTGTGAGCTTTCCATCCCCGCCTAATCCCTTTGAAAAACAATCAAACCCGACATCAGGAAATCACACATGGCGCAGACCGACAAGCAGCAGCACTCTGTCGCCGAAACCTCGATTCCCTTGCTAAATTTGAGCGGGCTTATCGACCCCGAGCTACTCAGCTGCCATCTTGCCCTCGGTCGCATAGGTGCTCTGATACAGCGCGCGCTGGCGGTTTAGCGCCACCATGGTGTTGCGCAGCAGGATCGCCACCGTCACCGGGCCGACGCCACCCGGCACCGGCGTGATCCACGAGGCCACGTCCTTGACGCTGTCGGTGTCGACGTCGCCGACGATGCGGGTCGAGCCGTCGGGCGCGGTTTCAGCGTTGATGCCGATATCGATGACGGCGGCTCCCGGCTTCACCATGTCGCCCTTGATCAGGCGCGGCTTGCCGACCGCCACGAACAGCGCATCGGCACGGCGCGTATGGGCCGCCACCGAGCGCGTCATGTGGTGGCACACGGTCACGGTTGCGCCCTCGCTCATCAGCAGGAAGGCGATCGGCTTGCCGACGATTTCGGAATGGCCGACGACGACCACTTCGAGGCCCTTCAGGTCGAGACCGGTCGCTTTAAGCAGTTCCACCGAGGCAGCCGCCGTGCAGGGCGCAAGCTCGATCTCGTTGTAGACGATGTTGCCGATCGAGGCCGGGTGCATGCCCTCGACATCCTTCAGCGGATGCACCGCCGCCTGGATCGCCTTGACCGGGATATGCGCCGGCACCGGCCGCTGGATGATGATGCCGGTGACGCGCGGGTCGGCATTCATGCCGTGGATGGCGGCTTCCAGTTCGGCTGCCGTCGTTTCGGCGGGGAAACGCCGCTCCTCGAAATCGATGCCGGCAAGCCCGGCCTTGGCACGCTGGTTGCGCACATAGACGTCCACCGCCGCCACGTCGCCGACGGTGATCGAAACGAGGCGGGGCGGAAAACCTTCCTCGACAGCCTTGTCGGCGGCGGCGCGCACTTCGGCGATGATGCGGGCCGCGACCGGCGCGCCCTTCAGATAGCGTGTGTCGTCGAGAGGCATTTTTTAGCTTCCTTCGGCGGACAGGATGGCCGGCAATCCGTTGCCGGACTTCGTATGGAATGCTGTCTGGAACTTCCTACCATGAAGAATAATATTTTCACAAAAGGAAAGTCCAGAGCGATTTCGCTCTCACCGCCGCCTATAGCCGATTTCGGCCCATTTGGCAGTGCGACAAAACGAAAGGGCAGGAGCTTGTCTATTGGAAACGGCAGGCGCTCATTGACGCAATTGCGCCGTGCTATCGCTTCTTCGCGGCTGCCTTCGCTTTTGCTTCGTCTGCGACCTGCTTCGCCCGGAATTTGGCGATGCGTTCGATCAGCTTCGCGGGAACGGGTTCCGACAGGGGGAAGCGGATCGTGCCCTTGTCGTTGACTTCGTAAGGGGAGAGGTCGTCCTTGAATGCCGCGACCAGTTCGCCATTGGCCGGGTAAAGCGAGTAGTGCTTCTTCCAGCCGGCGAAATAGAGCGCAGTACCTCCCGGCACCTTGTATGCCGGGATCTGGTAGGAGATCACTTCCTCGGCCTCGGGGAGGGCCTTGCGGATGATGCCGCGCACTTCTTCGAGCACGCCCTTTGCAGCTTCGGGCTGCGTGGCGAGATAGTCGTCCACGGACTGAAAAACGGTCTTCGCCATCATGTCCTCCCGAGCATCAGAGGGCGCGATATTATCCGATGACCGATGCGATCCAACCCGTCTCAAAGCGAAAGGGCAGCACGATCCCCATCATGCTGCCCTTGCTGCGGCGGCGAAAACCGCCGCTTCCGGACCGTCCCCCGGAAATATCGAATCGGGTTGGTCGTTACATTACCACGACCTGCGTGCCGATTTTCACGCGTTCATAGAGGTCGACGACATCCTCGTTGCGCATGCGGATGCAGCCGGAGGACACCGCGCCACCGATCGTCCATGGCTGGTTGGTGCCGTGGATACGGTAGAGCGTCGAGCCGAGATACATGGCGCGCGCGCCGAGCGGGTTTTCCGGCCCGCCCGCCATATGGACCGGCAGAACGCGGCCCTTGGCGCGCTCGCGCACGATCATCTCTGCCGGCGGGCGCCAGTCCGGCCATTCGCGCTTGGCGGTGACCTTGTGGGTGCCGGCCCATTCGAAGCCCGGCTTGCCGGTGCCGACGCCATAGCGCCGTGCCTCGCCATTGGCCTGCACCAGGAAGAGGAAATTCTGCTTGGTATCGATGATGATCGTGCCCGGCTTGTGCGGCCCGTCATAGGAAACCTGCTGCGGCAGATACATTGGATCGATCTGCCGGCGCACCTCGCGCTTGGCCGGCGCTGGAGCGACGATGCCGGCGGTGCGCTGCGCATCCGGCTGGGCTTGGCGCTTTGCCGGGGCATAGCGCTGGTCGAAGCGCGGCTCGGTCGCATAGGGCTGGACCTGCACGCCGGCCGGGATTTGCTGCCGCACCTGGCGCACCTGACGGCGCACCACCTTGCCGGGCTGCTGGCCGAGCTGCATCACCCAGGGGGCGGAAAGATCGGGGCTTACGACCACCGGCGGGCGCTCGGCGTAGCGGTCGTTGGCGAAGGCTGCTGACGCCATGCTGACAGCAAGGGCCGTGGCCCCCAGTAGAAAAAGATGTTTCATCGGACGCACTCTCGAACTCGATCGTCATCAACAGGCGGGGATTGCACCCCCTCCGTGTGCGATGTTGTCCGCCAGTGGCAACCGAAACGTGAATCGGAATGCGCAAAAAGCCAAACCGCGTTTAAACCTTTTGGTGTGGTTACCGCCCGGTTCAGGAATCTGGTAAAGGCCGGGTAAAAATAGGAAATAGGCTTGATGGAAATCGTAAAAACCGGCCTGGTCGAAGGCGAAGACGGCGTTACGCGCTGCGCCTGGCATGGCAATCTGCCGGATTACCAGCACTACCATGACCATGAATGGGGCCGCCCCGTGGCCGACGACCGGCGGCTGTTCGAAAAGATCTGCCTCGAAGGTTTCCAGTCCGGCCTGTCGTGGCTGACCATTCTGCGCAAGCGCGAGGCGTTTCGCGAGGGTTTTGCCAATTTCGAATATGAGCGCGTCGCCGAATTCACCGACGCCGATGTCGAGCGCCTGCTGGGCAATGCCGGCATCGTGCGCCATCGCGGCAAGATCGTCTCGACCATCAACAACGCCAAGCGCGCCCGCGAACTCGCCGGCGAGGCCGGCTCTCTCGCCGCCTGGTTCTGGAAGTTCGAGCCCGGTGCCGACGAGCGCCCCGCCACTGTCGACTACTCCTCGCTGATCGCCAACCCGACCACGCCGACCTCGACCCGCATTTCCAAGGAATTGAAGAAGCGCGGCTGGAGTTTCGTCGGTCCCACCACCGTCTATGCCTTCATGCAGGCCATGGGCCTGGTCAACGACCATATCGAAGGCTGTGTCTGCCGCGCCGAGATCGAACGCGAGCGCGCGGCCTTCAAGCGGCCGAGATAAAGCTCCAGTGTTGCCTTATTTCACTAGTCGCTGATGGATCGCGCCCGCATAAGGGAGTGTGAGGAGCGATACTGTGAGGAATTTCGGGTGGCGGTAGAGGCGTTGACAGACAGGGGGCAGGCGCACGGCTTGTTTGCCGAGATCGGAATACTCTATCTGCGCGTGGCAACGGTGCTGCTCGCCCTGATCGGCATCTTCGCGCTCGGAGGCACACAGCTGGGCTGGTTCACGCCCGACATGCCGACGGCCAAGAGGATACTGCAGATCGACCGGCCCGCAAGCATTGCCGGGTCGCAAAGGATCAGGTCGAAGCTGATTCCCGTCGATACGAGCCGGCGGTACCGGATCGGAGCCGACATTCGCGTGCTGCCCAAGGAAGACGGCTCGCCGCAGGTTTCCATAGTCTATCTCGGCGTGCAGACGTATGACGCCAAGGGAAAGGCAATAAGGACCGGCCCCGGGCCTTACCGCTTTGCCGGCGCGGCGAATGTGCAGATCAGCTCGAAGGATGGCTGGACCCGGCTCGAGGGCGTCATCGCCGAAGAAGGCGACGACAGCCACCGTCAGTTCCGGCCCGGCACCAAGGCCGTAGAAGTCGTCGTCATGCCCAACTACAAGGCCGACAAGAGCGTCGTCAGCGAACTGCGCAACGTGGAATTCACGCAGATCATCGAGCTGGACAATGGCGGGGATGAGTGAGGATAGCCTCTCGGCTTCCTTTTGACCGCAGCAGTGCCAGCGGTCAGACGCCGGTTCACTCCGCCGCCACCAGCACCCTGCCCTCCGGCACGCCGGCAGGCCTTTCGCCGCCATAGGCCCAGTCGAGCAGCTTGACCGTGTGCACGACCGGCATGTTCGCAGCCGACGCAATCTGCGTGATGCAGCCGATATTACCGGTGGCGACGATGTCGGCGCCGGTCGCCTCGATGTTTTTCACCTTGCGGTCGCGCAGGCGCGCGGAAATCTCCGGCTGCATGATGTTGTAGGTGCCGGCCGAGCCGCAGCACAGATGCCCCTCGCGCGGCTCCTTCACAATGAAGCCGGCGCGCGCCAGAAGCTCCTTCGGCTGGCGCGTGATCTTCTGGCCGTGCTGCATCGAGCAGGCCGAATGATAGGCGACCGTGAGGCCGGGCTTTTGTGCCGGTTCCGGCAGGTCGAGCGTGGCCAGATATTCGGTGATGTCTTTTGCCAGCGCCGAAACCCGCGCCGCCTTTTCGGCATAGGCCGGGTCGAGCCGCAGCATGAAGCCGTAATCCTTGATCGTCGTGCCGCAGCCGGACGCGGTGATGACGATGGCGTCGAGCCCGCCATTGTCGATCTGGCGCGTCCAGGCATCGACATTCTGCCGCGCAGAGGCCAGCGCCTGTTCCTCGCGGCCCATGTGGTGCACCAGCGCGCCGCAGCAGCCCTCGCCTTGCGGCACCACCACCTCGACGCCGAGCCGCGTCAGCAGCGAGATCGTCGCCTCGTTGATGCCAGGCTCCAGCACCGGCTGGGCGCAGCCGGTGAGGATGGCGACGCGGCCGCGCCGGATGCCGGTTGCAGCATGATTGCCCGGCGATGCCATCGCCGACTTTTCAGGCACGGCGGCGGGCGCAAGCTTGAGCATCGCGGCCAAGGGCTTGAGCGTCGGGACTTTTTCGAACAGGCCAGCAAACGGCCTGCCCAGCTTCGCGAGCTTGAGCGCCGCGCGGAAGCGCGCCGGGTGCGGCAGCACGAAGGCGAGCAGCGCGCGGATGGCGCGGTTAGGCAAAGGCCGCTTGTAGGTCTTCTCGATGTGGGCCCGGGCGTGATCGACCAGATGCATGTAGTTCACGCCCGACGGGCAGGTCGTCATACAGGCCAGGCAGGACAGGCAGCGGTCGATATGAGTGACGATCTGCTTGTCGGCCGGGCGGCCGTTTTCCAGCATGTCCTTGATCAGGTAGATGCGTCCGCGCGGGCTGTCGAGTTCGTTGCCGAGCGTGACATAGGTCGGGCAGGTCGCCGTGCAGAAGCCGCAATGCACGCATTTGCGCAGGATCTTTTCCGATTCCGCGACATGCGGATCGGCAAGCTGCGCGGGGGTAAAACTGGTCTGCATGGCGGCGCTATTTCTCTTTGATACTCAGATGAACCAGCCGTTCGGGTTGCGGATCGGCTCGCCGCGCCCGAGCGCCTGAAGGCCGATGATGCAGCGGGCGATGAACCAGACGGCGACCGCGAACAGCATGAAGACGCCTATGACCAGGAAAATCAGCAGGAGCGAGATAATCCCGTAGAGCAGGCCGATCCAAAAGGTGCGGATCAGCCAGGTGTAGTGGGTTTCGACCCAGGCTTCCGACTTGCCGCGATTGATATAGGCCAGCACGATGCCGACCAGCCCGCTGATGCCGATGACCAACCCGGCGAGATAGAGAATGTAGATGACCTGCGCATTGGTCGCGCCCGGTTCCAGCCAGCGGTCGGTCTGGCGCGGTGCGGTCGGTCCGTTGTTGATATCGCTCATAAATTGCCCCTCACTCGTTTGACGCTGCGAGCGTAGCAGACTTGCCGAGAGGCACCATACGGCCCGGATTTAGAATGCCCTTCGGGTCGAACTGTTCTTTCAGCCGCGCCGAGAGACCGGCAAGGGCAGGCAGTTGCGGTTCGAAGACGGCAAGCGACGCGCGCAGCGAGTGGTTGGCGCGCACCAGCGTGGCGTGGCCGCCACCGAATTTTCGTACCAGCCGGCGCAGCAGGTCGGCTTCGGGATCGGCCTGCATGCGCAGCCAGACGAGGCCGCCCTGCCAGTCGTAGAAAGCGTCGGTGGCCTCTTCCATGCGCAGCGCCATGACCATCGCATGGGCCTGCGACGGTGCCATCGAAACGCGCCAGACGGGCCGTTCCGTGCCATCGGCAAAGGGTGCGCAGTCGCGGATATCGCGCCACAGCGCCTTTGAGGCATCGCCGGAAATCTCGTCGATTGGGCCGGCGTTTTTCAGGAGATCGATGAGCTTCTTCGTCCGGAAGGCCACGGAAGGTCCAAAACCTTCAACGCGCAGCAGTGTGGCGGACGCGCCCTTCAGCGCGCCGCCCGCAATGCTGCCGACAAGGTTTTCCGGCACATGCGCCGCACTCGAAACTTCTTCGCTCGAGCCGAGCGCCAGCGCCATCGCAGCGGCGGCTTCCTCATCGAACAGGCCGCGTATGGCGAGCGTCACTTCGGTTTCGGCGGCGGGCAGAACCTTGAAAGTGACATCGGTCAGCACGGCCAGCGTGCCCCACGAGCCGGCCATGGCTTTCGACAGGTCGTAGCCGGTGACGTTTTTCACCACGCGGCCACCGGACTTGAACGCCTCGCCGCGCCCGGAGACGGCATTGATGCCGAGGATATGGTCGCGCGCAGCACCAGCCTTTAGGCGGCGCGGGCCGGCGAGATTGGCCGCCAGCACGCCGCCGATGGTGCCGCGCCCGGCCACTCCTCCGAGCAGCGGGCCGTAATCCATAGGCTCGAATGCAAGTTCCTGGCCGTGATCCGCAAGCAGCTTTTCGATCTCGGCAAGCGGCGTGCCGGCCCGCGCCGACAGCACAAGTTCTTCCGGCTCGTAGAGCGTGACACCGGTGAGTTGCGACAGGTCGAGCGTGTGTTCGGTCTGCAGCGGGCGGCCCAGGCCGCGCTTGGAGCCGTGGCCGAGGATTTCCAGCGGGGATTCGTTGGCCAGCGCCCATTCGACGGCGGAGAGCGTTTCGGTGGGGGATGTGGGGGTGAAGGTGGTCATGGGTGAGTTGCTGCCGGGAAGAGGGCGTTTGATTGAAGGAAGGCCCCCTCTCCGTCTCGGGCTTCGCCCGAGCCACCTCTCCCCCATTTCATGGGGGCGAGGAACCGGCACTCGCCGAGGTGGCGACATAGCAGAACTTGGGTTCCTCGCCCCCGCAAAGCGGGGGAGAGGTGTCGAGCGTAGCGAGACGGAGAGGGGGCGATCATAGAGAACCGTCCCCTGCCTTCTTGGTCCCCGCAAAAACGAACCGCAAATCCGAGCTAACCACCTCTTCGCTCAAACGGCCATTCAACGCCGCGAGAATGGTCTCACAAACGCTCGCCAAATTTTTCACCGCATCAGCACTCCAAAAACGAATGACCGAATAGCCCTGGGCTCGCATGAATTCGTCCCGGCGTCTGTCGTAGGAACTTTCCACATGCTGGCTTCCGTCCAGCTCAACAACCAGCTTCGCGCTTCGGCATGCAAAGTCCGCAAAATACGGCCCTAATGGCATCTGACGAACGAATTTGTAGCCGCCCAGCTTTTTGGCCTTCAGTTCATTCCAAAGCGTTGCTTCTGCAAGGTTGTCGCTATGGCGGAGTTGTCGGGCTCGCTCGATCTTCTGTGGTGAGCGCCTGCTAGACGGGGCGGTCACCCCCCTCTCCGTCTCGGGCTTCGCCCGAGCCACCTCTCCCCCGCAAGGCGGGGGCGAGGAACCCTCGTTCTGAAAGGTCCCCATCAAAACCTCGGAATGTCCGGGAACGGCAGCTTGCCGCCGGAGATGTGCATTCGGCCGAGTTCGGCGCAGCGGCGGAGCTGGGGGAACACCTTGCCGGGATTGAGCAAATGGTTGGGGTCGAAGGCGCATTTGACACGCATTTGCTGGTCGAGGTCGATCTGGTTGAACATCTCCGGCATCAGGTCGCGCTTTTCGACGCCGACGCCGTGTTCGCCCGTCAACACTCCGCCGACCTTGACGCAGAGGCGTAAAATATCGGCGCCGAAGTTTTCGGCCTTGTCGAGTTCGCCGGGGATGTTGGCGTCGTAAAGGATGAGCGGGTGGAGATTGCCGTCGCCGGCGTGGAAGACATTGGCAACGCCGAGGCCATATTGCTCGGACAGCTCGCGCATGCCGGCGAGCACCCGCGGCAGTTCCTTGCGCGGGATGGTGCCGTCCATGCAGTAGTAATCCGGCGATATGCGGCCGACCGCCGGGAATGCCGCCTTGCGCCCGGCCCAGAAAGTCATGCGTTCCTGCTCGGATTGCGAGATGCGGCAGGTGGTGGAGCCGTTCTTCAAGGCGATGGCCTCGACCCGGCCGATGAGATGATCGACCTCGACGCCCGGCCCGTCGAGTTCGACGATCAGCAGCGCCTCGCATTCACGGGGATAGCCGGCATGGACGAAATCCTCGGCCGCGTGGATTGCCGGGCGATCCATCATCTCCATGCCACCGGGAATGATGCCGGCGCCGATGATGTCAGCCACGCACTGGCCGCCCTGCTCGCTGGTCGGAAAGCCGATGAGCAGCGCGCGCGCCGTCTCGGGCTTGCGCAATATGCGCACGGTGACCTCGGTGACGACGCCCAGAAGTCCTTCCGAGCCGGTCATGACGCCGAGCAGGTCGTAACCCTCGCTGTCCAGATGCTTGCCGCCGAGTCGGATGACCTCGCCGTTCATCAGCACCATTTCGATGCCGAGCACATTGTTGGCGGTCAGGCCGTATTTCAGGCTGTGCACGCCGCCGGAGTTTTCCGCGACATTGCCGCCGATCGAGCAGGCGATCTGGGAGGATGGATCGGGGGCATAGTAAAAGCCCTCCTGCTCGACGGCGGTGGTGATGCCGAGATTGGTAACGCCCGGCTGCGCGATGACGGTGCGGTTGGGATAGTCGATCTCGAGAATGCGGTTGAAGCGGCTCATGACCAGCAGCACCGCGTCTTCCAGCGGCAGCGCGCCGCCTGACAGCGAGGTGCCCGAGCCGCGCGGCACGACGCGGATTTTGCGGTCGTCGCAATATTTCAGGATGCGGGAAACCTGTGCCACCGTTTCGGGCAGCACGACCACCAGCGGAAGCTGGCGATAGGCGGTGAGCCCGTCGCTTTCGAAGGCGCGCATTTCGTTGACGGCATCGACAACTCCCTCGCCCGGCACGATGATACGCATATCGGCGACGATCTCGGCGCGACGCGATAGCGTCGATTGATCGGGGGCCGGCATGACCAGACCGGACATGGGTTCGCTCCTCAGGACACTGGTAAAAACCTTTTACCAGTTATCGACGCCGCCTGTAAACCGGGGCCGGTTCATTTGATTTAGGCCGCGATATCCAATCAATTGGATAAATAAATTGACCAGTTATGCGGGATGCCGTTATTCTCGACAGATTATCGGCCTCACCGGACACTTCGCTTGAGCGAGATTTTTTCCAGGATCGAGCATTCGCGCACCGCCGACGAGGTGGTGCAGCAGATCGAGAGCCTCATCCTCGAGGGTGTGCTGCGCGTTTCCGACCGGCTGCCCGGCGAGCGCGAGCTGGCGCGCCAGTTCGACGTGTCGCGGCCGATCCTGCGCGATGCGCTGAAGGCCCTGGAAACGCGCGGGCTGCTGGTGACGCGCCACGGCGGCGGCACTTACGTTGCCGACGTCATCGGCCAGGTCTTCACCAAGCCGATGCTCGACCTGATCGGCACGCACAGCAAGGCGGCCTCCGACTATCTCGAATATCGCCGCGAGATCGAGGGCGTGGCGGCGGAATACGCCGCGCGCCGCGCCACCGCCGACGACCGAGCGCTGCTGGAGCGCATCATGCAGCGCATGGAAGCGGTACATGAGCGCGTCGACTTCGAGGAAGAGGCGGAGATCGACGTCGAGTTTCATCATGCGGTGGGTGAGTGCGCGCACAACATCATTCTCCTGCATACGCTGCGCTCGTGCTACCGGCTGCTGTCGGACGGCGTGTTCCAGAGCCGGCTTCTGGTCTATGCCCTGCCCGGCGCGCGCGACGAGCTGCTTGCCCAGCACCGCGCCATCCACGCGGCGGTGGCGGGCGGCGAGCCGGCCGCAGCGCGCAAGGCGGCGATGGATCACATAACCTATGTCGAACGCGCGATGACGGAAGCTGAACGCACCGGCGACTGGCAACGCGTGTCGAAACTGAGACTGCGTCAACGCTCCGAAGCGGGCGATGCGGCGCGCAAGACCGGAACCGGGAAGTAGCCAGGAATAAAGACGAATGTCACAGATCCTCACCATCGACGACCTCAAGAACCAGGCCCGCCGGCGCGTACCGAAGATGTTCTTCGACTATGCCGATTCCGGCTCATGGACGGAAAGCACCTACCGGGCGAACGAGGAAGATTTTTCCAAGATAAAATTCCGCCAGCGCGTGCTGGTCGACATGGACAACCGCTCACTGGCCTCGACCATGATCGGCGAGACGGTGGCGATGCCGGTGGCGCTGGCGCCGACCGGATCGACGGGCATGCAGCATGCCGACGGCGAGATGCTGGCCGCGCAGGCGGCGGAAGAATTCGGCGTGCCGTTCACGCTCTCGACGATGAGCATCTGCTCTATCGAGGACGTCGCCAAGGTTACGAAGAAGCCGTTCTGGTTCCAGCTCTATGTGATGCGCGACAGGGATTTCGTCTACAACCTGATCGACCGCGCCAAGGCTGCGAAATGCTCCGCATTGGTGCTTACGGTCGACCTGCAGATGCTGGCGCAGCGCCACAAGGACCTCCGCAACGGCCTCTCGGCGCCGCCGAAGATGACGCCGAAGACCCTGTTCGACATTGGACGGCGGCCGCGCTGGTGGATGGGCATGCTGGGCACGCCGCGCCGCAGCTTCGGCAATATCGTCGGCCACGCCAAGGGCGTGACGGACCTGGCTTCGCTGTCCTCATGGACGGCAGAACAGTTCGACCAGAGCCTGTCATGGGACGACGTTGCCTGGATCAAGGAACGCTGGGGCGGCAAGCTGATCCTGAAGGGCATTCTCGACAAGGAAGACGCCATCATGGCGGCGAAGACGGGGGCGGACGCCCTCATCGTCTCCAACCATGGCGGCCGGCAGCTCGACGGTGCGCGGTCTTCGATTTCCGTGCTGCCGGAGATCGTCGAGGCGGTCGGCGACAAGATAGAGGTTCACTTCGACGGCGGCATACGCTCGGGCCAGGACGTGCTGAAGGCTCTGTGCCTTGGCGCGAAGGGCACCTATATCGGAAGACCCTTCCTTTACGGGCTGGGCGCAATGGGCAAGCCAGGCGTGACCAAGACGCTGGAAATCATCCACAAGGAACTGGACATGACATTGGCGCTGTGCGGCAAGCGCGACATCACGACAGTCGGCAAGGACATGCTCTGCATATGACGCCGGCGCGCATGAAGAACCGACGGCGGGCGCATTGAGCACAGGCATTCACTATCTCGACGCTGCCGGACCGGAAGCCATGCGCATCTATGCCATCGGCGACGTGCATGGCCGGCGCGACCTTCTCGAAATGATGCATGCGCAGATTGAAAGTGAACTGGAGCGCGACGCTCCGGCCGACTGGCGCATCATCCATCTCGGCGATTATGTCGATCGTGGGCCGGACTCGAAGGGCGTTGTGCAATTTCTGCTCGAGGCGGAAAAGCGCGACAGCCGGATCATCTCGCTGGCCGGAAACCACGATCGCGGTTTTCTCGATTTTCTGGCAGGCCCCGAACCGGATGGGCTGTTTGCGCGCTATGGCGGCAAGGAGACCGCGCTTTCCTACGGCGTCGATATCGATTTCACGAACGCTGAGCCGTGCCGGAAAGGCCATGCCGCGCTCATGGACGCCGTGCCGGCAGACCATGTGACCTTTCTCGCCGATCTCCTTTATTCGGCGAGCTTCGGCGATTTCTTCTTCTGCCATGCCGGCATCCGGCCGGGCATTCCACTCGACCGGCAGGACAGCCAGGACCTGATCTGGATACGCGGAGAATTCCTGAACTATCCGTACCTGCATCCGAAGGTGGTCGTGCACGGCCACACGCCCCATGACGAACCGGAAGTGATGGCCAACCGGGTCAATGTAGACACGCTGGCCTACAAGTCAGGCATCCTCACCGCGCTCGTCATAGACGGCGCGCAAAAGCGGATTTTGTCAGTGACCGGTGACATAAGCGCGTGATCTGAGCGTGGCACGACAGGAACATTCGGTGAAGCTTACGTTACCGCGAGGCTGGAGAAACCATGGAACTGAGCGTGCTTCTGCCCTTTCTCGGGCATTCCGAGCAAAACACCGGACTGTCCGACCTGTTGGCAACGGTCGGGTTCGATGTCTCCCTAATGCCGGGCCGCGCGCAACGTGGCGGCGGCACTGGACATTGCGAGCTGAATTCGCTCGGTATCGAACTCGCGTTCCAATTTCACACCGACTACAAACATAGTTTCGGCGTGCCCAAGGATGACGGCAAGGCAATCTTTTCCGCCATCTTCGCCTACGACCGGCCCGGCAAGAAGCGGCAGGCGTATGTCGGTGCCATACCCTTCAGCAGTGGCCCTATCCACTACCGCGACGATGCGCTGCGCGAGTTCGGCGAACCGTATCACACGGAACAGGAAGACGGCGAGTTCGACTGGGATCACTGGATGAAAGGCGACGTGCAGGTAAGCGCGTTCTACCGGGAGGATGAAACGATAAAATACGTTTCCTTCTCCGTTCCGCTCAAGACGACGGTCGAGAAACTAGGCCTGCAGGATTCCAGTCGCCCCTGACGGGAGCGACCCGCGGCCCCTTAGTAGCTTGCAGCGGTGACGCCGTAGCCGTCGACCACATTATGGTCGCCAGCAGCATCGGCAGCATAGATGCCGAGACCGCCAATAACGATGGCAGAGAGCATTGCGAAGGACAGTAAAGCGGCTTTCACGGCGGTCATCTCGGTTGCGGCTTCCTGCATCTCTTCATGAAATTATTACGAATGTGTTTCGCTTCGGCGGGCGGTCCGTCGGATGGTTAACCCGGTTTTTTGGCGGAAGCGGCGTCCTTCTAGGCTTGCGGCCTCCGGGACGTCCAGTGCTCGAAAAGCACACAGTCACGTAATCTTACGGACGTGTTATTTTTGCCACGTGCAAAAGAGGTAGATGGCCCTCAGATGGTCGCCACCCAGGCCCGGGCGATAGACAAACCGGCGGCATCAGCCTCGGCGCCGTGGGCTGCCGCCTCTTCCTCGTGACGATCGAGCCAGCCGGGCTGGCGCTCGCGCAGAAGGTCGGGGAACGACGCGTTCCAGTAGCGCACCAGCGGCTGGTCGGCCTCGAAATGGAACTGGAAGCCGTAAGCGGCGCGGCCGACGCGGAATGCCTGGTTCTGCGTCGCCTCGTTCGCGGCAAGATGCACAGCGCCTTCAGGCAGTGTGAAGGTGTCGTCGTGCCATTGGAAGCTTGAAAAATCCTTCGGCAGCGCGCCGAGAACGGGATCGGCCTGCGCCTTTTCCGTCAGCGAGATCCGCCGCCAGCCGAATTCGGGCGAAGTGCCGATCAGGTTCTCGCCGCCAAAGGCCCGCGCCATGAGTTGGCTGCCGAGGCAGATGCCGAGGATCGAACGATCCTTGGCCTCGAAATCACGAATCAGGTCGAGCAGGGCCGGAATATAGGGATACTTGTCGTCGGCCAGCGCATTCTGCCCGCCGCCGAGCACGACGATGGCGTCGTGGCCGCTGGCGTCTTGCGGCATGGCATCGCCGTGATGAGCATTGCGCAGGTCGATTTCGGCACCGGCTTCGCGCAATGCGGCGCCGACCTGGCCGAGACCGGTATTGTCGTAATTCTGGACGACCAGCACCCGCATGAAGGACCCTCGCAATGACAAACTCTCCCGCCCCGATATCATGCGCGCCGATCGCCAAAAAGAGAGGAACGGATATGCCACTGCAAAACCGCATCGATCCCTTCGGCGATATCCACGCCGTGCCGGCGCGCGGCCTGTTCACGGGAAATCGCGGCGTCATTCACGACCCGGCAACGCGAACGCTGCTGAAGCGGCGCTGGGCGACCCGTGCCTGGATCATCTGCGTCTGCGAATTCCGCGGCAAGCGGCGCGATGTGATGGGACGAAACGCGCCAAGCGGCAATGCCGGCTGGACCGAGCTTTTCTTTCTCGACGAGGTGACCGCACTGGCAGCGGGGCACCGGCCCTGCTTCTATTGCCAGCGCGAGCGGGCGAAGGAATTTGCGGGGCTTTATGGCGAGACGTTCGGGGTGGTGAAGGTGAAAGCGCCGGAGATGGATGCGAGGTTGCATGGGGAAAGGCTGGCGGCAGGTGGGAAGTTGTTGGCGCTGAACGGTGGCGAGTTGGAGCGCCTGCCGGATGGGGCGATGGTGGCGCGGGGCGGTGACGCTTATGCGGTTCATAAGGGCGTGCTGCGGCGTTGGAGCTTCGAAGGTTATGAGGCCCCGCGCGAGGGCATTGGCTTCGCATCGCCGGGATTTTCGCTGCTGACGCCGGCGGTGACGGTTGCAGTGTTGCGGGCGGGGTATAAGCCGGTTTGGCATGAGAGTGTGGGAAAGTAGCCCCCTCTCCGTCTCGGCTTCGCCGAGCCACCTCTCCCCCGCTTCGCAGGGGCGAGGAACCCAAGTCCTGAAGTGTCGCGGCCTCGCAGAACCCAGGTTCCTCTCCCCCATGAAATGGGGGAGAGGTGGCGCGCGAAGCGCGACGGAGAGGGGGAATCCCAAGGTGATCATCACGAACCCTTGACCTCCCCTCTCCTCTCCAGCATTCATCGGCCATGCGCGCAAACTACAAAATGCAGCGGCTGTTCGTGCCGCAGGACCTCGCCAGGGATACCGTTTTCGAAACGGGCACGGAGCAGAGTCATTATCTCATCCACGTGCTGCGCCTCTCCGAAGGCGCGGAACTGCTCGTCTTCAACGGCCGCGACGGCGAATGGCTGGCGCGGATCGAGGCCAAAACCAAAAAAGCGGTAAAGCTGCGCGCGGTCGAGGAAACACGGCCGCAACCGCCTCTGCCCGACCTAGTCTATTGCTTCGCGCCGCTGAAACAGGGGCGGCTTGATTATCTGGTACAGAAGGCTGTCGAGATGGGTGCGGGCGTGCTGCAACCCGTCATCACCCAGCACACGCAAATCGCCAAGCCCGGCATCGACCGGCTGCGCGCCAATGTCGTGGAAGCTGCCGAGCAATGCGGCATCCTTGCTCTGCCGGAAGTGCGCGTGGCGCAGAAATTCGACAGGCTGATCGCTGGCTGGGAGACGGACCGGCGGCTGATCTTCTGCGACGAGAGTGCGGAAACCAACAATCCCCTGCCCGCGCTTCAGGCCATCACCGAGCGCAAGCTTGGCCTGCTGATCGGCCCGGAAGGCGGCTTTTCCGAAGACGAGCGCCGCCAGCTCTATGCGCTGCCCTTCGTCACCGCCATTCCGCTCGGCCCGCGCATCCTGCGCGCCGACACGGCAGCGGTGGCGGCGATGGCGGTATTGCAGGCGACGATCGGCGACTGGTGAACAGGCACTACGCGAACTCTACTGCGCCGGCTGCTTCAGCGCTGGTGAAAGAGCAATTTCGCTGACCCTTCGGCAAAACCGAGTTTCTCATAGAAGGGAACGAGCCGCTCGGGGCAATACAGCTCAAAGCTGGAAACGCGAGCCAGAGACGGCAGGCCGATGATCCTCTCCACGATCACCTTGCCGACGCCCGCCCCGCGGAAATCCGCGTGAACGATGACATCGAAGATCAACGCCTTGAAGGTGAAATCCGTCAGCGCCCGCGCAAAGCCGATCAGCCGGTCGCCGTCGGTGCAGCAGCCAAGCACGATGTCGGAATGCTTGAGCATATGGGCGACGTCTTCAAAGCTGCGATCCCTGGTCCACCATTCCTGCCGGTAAAGCTCGAACAGTTCCTGCTCACGGTCGCCGCCAAAATGCTCGATCCATGTAAAATTCATGCGGTGATGCCCTCCGGGTTCCCGATGTGCGCTTCAAGTCACGGCCTACTGTCGTTTTGAGCATGATTTTCGACGCTTTTTCGATTCGCCAGCATGCTCAATTTGAGTTGAACCAATGATCAGGATTTTTTGCTTGATCGCGAGATATGATTGCGTCCATCAAGCGCGACGCTTTTTTCGAGCGGCGAGAGGGTAGACCATGGCGCGTGACACCACCGATTTCCGGCCGATCGAAGGCGTGGACGAACTCGTCGCCTATCTGGCCGAGGGCAACAAGCCGCGCGAAAAATGGCGCATCGGCACCGAACACGAGAAATTCCCCTTCTACGTCGACGGCAACAGCCCGGTGCCCTATGGCGGCGACCGCGGCATCCGCGCCCTTCTGGAAGGCATGCAGCGCACGCTGGGCTGGGAGCCGATCGTCGATGCCGAGCGCATCATCGGCTTGGTCGAGCCAACCGGACAGGGCGCGATTTCGCTGGAGCCCGGCGGACAGTTCGAGCTTTCCGGCGCGCCGGTGGAGACGATCCACCAGACCTGTCGCGAGGGCAATGCCCATCTGGCGCAGCTGCGCGAAATCGCCGAGCCGCTCGGCATCCGCTTCCTCGGCCTCGGCGGCAGCCCGAAATGGACGCTGGCCGAGACGCCGCGCATGCCGAAATCGCGCTACGACATCATGACCAACTACATGCCCAAGGTCGGCACCAAGGGCCTCGACATGATGTATCGCACCTGCACGATCCAGGTGAACCTCGACTTCTCCTCGGAAGAGGACATGCGGCGCAAGATGCAGGTTTCGCTGAAACTGCAGCCGCTTTCAACCGCACTTTTCGCCAACTCGCCCTTTACCGACGGCCACGCCAACGGGCTGCAGAGCTGGCGCGGCGAGATCTGGACCGACACCGACAACCAGCGCTCGGGCCTGCTGCCATTCTGCTTCTCGCCGGAATTCGGCTTTGCCGACTATGTCGAATGGGCGCTCGACGTGCCAATGTATTTCGTCATCCGCGACGGCCGCTATCACGACATGACCCACATCACCTTCCGCCAGTTCATGGCGGGTGCCGCGCGCAAGGAACTGACGGACGGCATGCCGACCATCGGCGACTGGGCCAATCATCTGTCGACGCTGTTTCCCGATGTGCGGCTGAAGCGTTTCCTGGAAATGCGCGGCGCGGACGGCGGACCATGGCGCCGCATCTGCGCGCTGCCCGCCTTCTGGGTCGGGCTGCTTTATGATGAGGAAGCGCTGGATGCGGCGGAAGCCCTGACGAAAAGCTGGACCTATGAGGAGGTGTTGGCGATGCGCAACGCGGTGCCGGCGCAGGGCATCGGCGCGCCGTTCCGCAACACCGACCTGCGCGAGGTTTCCCGCGAGGTGCTGGCGATTTCGCGCAAGGGCCTGAAGAACCGCGCCCGATTGAACCGCGACGGCTATGACGAGACGACGTTCCTCTCCACGCTCGACGAAGTCGTGGCGCGCGGCACCACCAGCGCACAGGAAATGCTCAACGCCTATCACACGCGCTGGGGCGGCTCGATCGAGCCGGCTTTCCTCGAATACGCCTATTAACGGTCTCTGCATTCGCCCATAACAATCCCGTAGGCGGGTTCACGGCTTTGGGTTAGGCTGCTCCCCGGAGAGACACTCCGAGGAGATCGAAAATGGCTTCACTATTCGACATGCTGACGAATGCCCAGAACGGCAACGGCATGGATGCCTTGGCGCGGCAGTTCGGGCTGTCGCCGCAGCAGGCGCAATCGGCCGTCGCGGCCTTGCTGCCGGCCTTTTCGCAAGGGCTGAAGCAGAACACCGCCGATCCCTATGGCGCCGGCGCGTTCCTGAGCGCGATGGCGAGCGGGCAGCATGCCAAATATTTCGAGAACCCGGCAGCAGCCTTTTCTCCGGCCGGCATGGCCGAGGGCAACGGCATTCTGGGCCATCTGTTCGGTTCGAAAGACCTTTCGCGCGCAGTTGCCACACAGGCGGCGCAAGCCACCGGCATCGGCCAGGACGTGCTGAAGCAGATGCTGCCGGCCATCGCGACGATGGTGATGGGCGGGCTGTTCAAGCAGTCGACCAATCAGGTTCAGGCAGCGGGCATCGGCGGTGGCAGCAACAATCCGCTCGGCGACATCATCGAGCAGATGATGCGCCAGGGCGGCATGGGCGGTGCTGCCCAACAGCAGGCGCCGCAAACGGCAAGCCCTGCGGACAACCCGCTCGGGCAAATCCTTGAAGGCATGTTCGGCGGCGGTCAGGCTGGCCAGCCGCAGAGGCAGGCGCAGGCCCCGGCCGGCGACAATCCACTCGGCCAGATTCTTGAGGGCATGTTCGGCGGCGGCGCAGCGCAGCCAGCCGGCAGGACGCAGCAGCCGGGCCAGAACCCCCTTGGCGACAACCCGCTCGGTCAAATCCTCGAAGGCATGTTCGGCGGTGGACAGGCCGGGCAGCAGCCAACCGGCCGCGCTCAGCCGCAGGGTCAGAACCCGCTGGGCGACAATCCCCTAGGCCAGATACTCGAAGGGATGTTCGGAGGCGGTGCTGCTCAACCGAGCGGCAGGGCACAGCCGCAAGCGCAACCTCAGGCCGCTCCGGGCGGACAGCCGAAGAACCCTTATGACGATCTGTTCGGCAAGATGTTCGAAACCGGCGCCCAGCAGCGCGACGATTACCAGAAGGGCGTGGAATCGATCTTCGAGCAGTTTACGAAGGGCATGGACCGGCGGCGCTGAGGCTGCTCTGCCAACAAAAAATGCCCGGTCCGTGAGGACCGGGCAGCGTGCAGGCGGGCCGGAGGGAAACCGGCAGGGAGTGGGGAGCCTGCAGTAACTCAGGCACCGGGCCTAATGTACCCGACGGGCCATGTCTTCAATCAGGTCCGAACGGGCGCTGACCATCGAGCCGAGCCGCGAGGTCGGGTCGACGCCAAACGGCAGGTTGACCACCACGTGGAGGTCGGCGCGGGTCAGGCCGATATCGGACAGTTCCGCATCGGTCATCTCGCCCAAGCGGTAGAATTCGCGGCGATTTTTCAGTGCGCGGTAAAGATTGAAGAGCCAGTTCACCACGCGCACTGCAATCGCCGGACGCGCTGCGGTCTGCATCGTCTTGGCTGCGTAATCGATCGTGGTCATGGCACTCTCCTTTCAAGAGTTAGGGCACAGAAAGCCGTTCCGAGACGAACACGCGCAAATCGCGCTCCGCATCGGTGTTTTGCGTCGCTTCCTGTGGACGCTTAGGACTTTGCCATCGCCGTATTGATTAATCCAACGAATGTTTTTAATCTTTATCATCAACATCGATGATGGATGAAAGTCATGGCCGCGCCGCTCGATCTCGATCAACTGCAAACCTTCATCATGATTTCCGACACCGGCAGCTTCACCAAGGCCGCCGACGAGGTTCACCGCACGCAATCGGCGGTGTCCATGCAGATGCGCCGGCTGGAAGAGCGCATCGGCAAGCCGCTGTTCGAAAAGGACGGGCGCACCAACAAGCTGACCGAGGAAGGCGAAAAGCTGCTCTCCTATGCGCGGCGGCTGATCCATCTCAACCGCGAAACGCTGGCCGCCTTCGACGACCGCAGCCTGGAAGGCACGATCCGCATCGGCACGCCCGACGACTACGCCGACCGTTTCCTGCCGGAGATCATGGCGCGCTTTGCCCGGTCGAACCCGCGCGTCGAATTGACCGTCATCTGCGAGCCGACTTTCAATCTGGTGGAGCACATCAAGCGCGGGCATCTCGACCTGGCGCTGGTGACGCATGACGACGTGAAGGGTCAGTCGGAAGTGGTGCGGCGCGAACCGCTGCTTTGGGTGAGTTCCGCCAACCACGCCACGCATGAGCAGGAAATCCTGCCTATGGCCTTTGGCCGCCCGACCTGCATCTGGCGGCGCGGGGCATGCGACGTCCTCGACCGCATGCAGCGCGACTATCGCATCCTGTTCACAAGTTGGTCGGCCACCGTCATCACCGCCGCCGTGCTCTCAGGGCTGGCCATTTCGGTGCTGCCGGAATGCGCGCTCAGGCCGGGCATGCGCGTGCTTGGCGAGGCCGATGGTTTCGGCCCCCTGCCCGACTGCAAGATTGGCATCATGCGCGGCCACACGGCAAGCGCCGATATCGTCGAGGCGCTGGCCCGGCACATCGCCGAAAGCCTCGACAATATTTCTGTGCCGGCGGGTCAGGAGACGGGAACATTCGATTTTGCGGCGCTGACTGGCATTCGCAGCAAGCGGTTGAAACCGAGCCATGTCATGCCAGGGTGGTGAGGCGGTGGTAGCGCGATTCCCTTTTGGGTTGGCGCTGCCCCTCACCCTTACCCTCTCCCCGTAAGGACGGGGAGAGGGGGTCATCGGCGTTGCGGCTAATCTCCTTCCTTCAATTTTTTTTAGGGAGAAGAACGAAGCTCCAACGTTGACGCCCCCCTCTCCCCGTTCTTACGGGGAGAGGGTAAGGGTGAGGGGCAACCTTATTACCGCAACCAGCTCAAAACCTATCCACCACACTGATCCCCGTTCCATCAAAGCGGTCCATCTGCATCAGTGCCACCGGCGCCTCCGCGAGGCTGATGCGCTTGCCGACCAGCTTCTGTGGCTTCAGCTTGCCGGTTTCGAGCATGTCCATCATCGCCTTGTAGCGGAACGCCTGCATGCCGTGGCTGCCGACGATCTGCAGCTCATGGGCGATGACCTTGTCCATTGGCACCTGCGGCGTGGCGTGGTCGCCGAGCATCAGCCCGACCTGGACGTGACGGCCGCGCCGGCGCAGATTGGCGATGGAATTGAAGCAGGTGGAGGGATGGCCGAGTGCGTCGACCGAGACATGCGCGCCGCCCTTGGTGATTTCCTTCACCGCCGCGACGACATCCTGCTCCGCCCCGTTGACGGTGGCGACGGCGCCGAGTTCGCGGGCGAAGGCGAGCTTTTCCTCGGTGAGGTCGATGGCGACGACGTTGGCGCCCATGGCGGTAGCGATCATGATTGCCGACAGGCCAACGCCGCCGCAGCCATGCACCGCCACCCATTCACCGGGCAGCACTTTCGCCTGATCGACAATCGCCCGGAACGAGGTGACGAAGCGGCAGCCGAGGCTGGCAGCGGTGACAAAATCCAGCTCTTCGGGCAGGCGCACCAGATTGGTGTCGGCATAGTCGATGGCGACATATTCGGCGAACGAGCCCCAGGCGGTGAAGCCCGGCTGGAACTGCTGCTCGCAGACCTGGTGATTGCCGGAATTGCATTCGTGGCAATGGCCGCAGCCGCCGACGAAAGGCACCGTGACGCGGTCACCGACGCGCCATTGCGTGACCTGCCGGCCAACCGCCTGCACAGTTCCGGCAAGCTCGTGGCCCGGCACATGCGGCAGCACGATGTCGGCGTCATGGCCCATCCAGCCGTGCCAGTCGCTGCGGCACAGGCCGGTCGCCTCGACCTTGACGACCACGCCGTCGGTCGAGGGTTTCGGGTCAGGCACGTTGCGGATGCTCGGCGCTTCACGAAAATGCTCGAACAGAACAGCTTTCATCGATGATCCCTGGGGCTTCGGATTGGAAAGATCGAGAAACTATCGCCGGCCGCCGCGAATGACCAGTACATTGCCGAGCGCGACGAGGACGAGGCCGGCAATCGCATAGGCGGTCCAGACATAGCCTTCGAGCGCGGTCGAGACGAGCAGCGCAAGGATCGGGAACATGACGGTGGCATAGCCGGCCCGCGCCGCGCCAATGCGGCCGAGTAGCGTAAGATAGGCGGCGAATGCCATCACCGTCGAAATCACCGCCAGAAAGACCAGCGAGCCCAGATAAGAAGCTGTCGTGGCGATGATGAACGGCTTGCCGAGCATGAAGGCGAGGATCGCCGACCAGATGGTACCGTAGAGCATGCCCCAGGCGCTGGTGGAAATCAGCGGCAGTTTTCTGCGCTGGTTGGCTGCCGAAACCAGATTGCCCAGGCAGAAGGAAAACGTGCCGGCAATGCACAGGAGCAGGCCCGTGAGCGTGCCACCCGACAGGCCATGGGCCGCGATTTCAGGAAAGAACATCAGCGCGATGCCGGCAAAGCCGAGCAGGCCGCCCATGAGAATGCGCGGCGCCGGCCGCTCGCGCATGATGACGGCACCCAGCAGCATGTTGATGACCGAGGCCAGCGAAAACACCACCGACAAAAGGCCGCTGACGAGATAGAGCGCGCCGTAATAGAAGAACAGGAAGTTGGACGAGAAGATCAGCACGCCGAGCAACGCAAAACGCAGATGGTCGGAGATCGGGAAGCGCAGTTGCTTGCCGCCGAAGATCACCCATCCGAACATCAGCATGGTGGCGATGGCGAAACGCCAGACGAGATTGACCTCCGGTGACACAGCGGTGCCGACCTGCAGGGAGATGGCAAACCACGACACGCTCCACGACAGCACCGTCAGGACATAGAGCCCGTAATCCATCGGCTGGAACGGCCTGTCGACGGTGGACGGGGCCTGAGGGGTTGCGATTGTCTTGGTCTGCGTGCTCATGCGCCTCAGGTAGTTCTTCGCAGTGGCAGACGTCCATCCAATTCTTCTGATTGAAACATTGAGACAAACGATATGTGCGGGCGAACGGACTTGACCCGACGCACCGGAATGGCCCCAATCGCGCCATGAGCGATTTTCTACCCGAATCGAAGACCAACGCCGCCGAATATACGGTGAGCGAGATTTCCGGCGCGCTGAAGCGCACGGTCGAGGATGCCTTCGGCAATGTGCGGGTGCGCGGCGAGATTTCCGGCTATCGCGGGCCGCACTCCTCCGGCCACGCTTATTTCAGCCTCAAGGACGACCGCGCCCGGATCGAGGCCGTGGTGTGGAAAGGCACGATGGGCCGGCTGAAATTCCGGCCCGAAGAGGGCATGGAGGTCATCGCCACCGGCAAGCTGACGACCTATCCGGGGTCGTCGAAATACCAGATCGTCATCGACAATCTGGAGCCCGCCGGCGCCGGCGCGCTGATGGCTTTGCTGGAAGAGCGCAAGCGCAAGCTGGCCGCGGAAGGCCTGTTCGACGCAGAGCGCAAGCGACGCCTGCCCTTCATGCCGATGGTCATCGGCGTCATCACCTCGCCGACGGGTGCAGTCATCCGCGACATCATCCATCGCATCAAGGACCGGTTTCCGCTGCATGTGCTACTCTGGCCGGTGCGTGTGCAGGGCGATACGTCCGGGGCAGAAGTTGCCGCCGCCGTTGCCGGCTTCAACGCACTTGCTGCGGACGGCGCGATCATGCGGCCCGATCTTCTGATCGTGGCGCGCGGCGGCGGCAGCCTGGAAGATCTGTGGGGCTTCAACGACGAGGCGCTGGCGCGCGCGGTGTCGGCATCGAGCATTCCGGTGATCTCGGCGGTCGGCCACGAAACTGACTGGACGCTGGTCGATCTGGTCGCAGACGTGCGCGCGCCGACACCGACGGGTGCGGCCGAAATCGCCGTGCCGGTGAAAGCCGATCTCGAGGCGACGCTGGCCAATCTCGGCGCACGGCTGAAAGGCTGCATGTCGCGCAATTTCGACCGCAAGCGGCAGGCGCTGCGGGCAGCTGCGCGCGCCCTGCCCTCGCCCGACCAGTTGCTCGCGCTGCCGCGCCGTCATTTCGACGAGGCGACAAGCCGGCTTTCGCGCGCGCTGATCGTCAGCACCGAGCGCAAGCGGGCGCGGCTTTCGGCCATCCGCCTGTCGCCGGCCACACTCGACCGCCGCCTGGCCGAAACCCGCAGGACCACAGACCGCGACATCGCCCGCGCCTATGCCGCCCTTCGCGCCATGCTGCGTGAGCGGCGCACGCGGCTCGACCGCACGGCGCAGCGCATCGGGCCGGAACCGCTGGTGCGCCGGCAGAAGCTTGCAGGCGACGGGCTGGCCGCACTTCAGCGGCGGATGGATCAGGTGACGAAAATCCGGCTGGAGCGGCTGCGCGGCCGCCTGACCCAGGCCGAGCGGCTGATGTTGACGCTGTCGCATCAATCGATTCTGGAGCGCGGCTTTGCGCTGGTGACGAATGAGGAAGGCGTGCTGGTGAAGCGGGCCGCGGAAGTCGCGACCGACGCAGCACTTTCGCTCACCTTTGCCGACGGCACGGTGGGCGTGGTTGCCGGCGAAGGCGCCACGCGGCCCAAGCCGCAACCGAAACCCGCGCCCAAGGCCAAAGTCCCCGGCACGCAGGGTTCGCTGTTTTAGGATATGTTGAACCCGGCAACGCGCCAGGCGCCTGTCAGAAGTGATGCTGGACGGTCGTGGCTGGGCGCGTTGCCAGGGAAGCACGGTTTCCAACGGCTATGAGCCGCAACAGCTTCTCATCCCTGATGCCGTTTTCATAAGCGTCCATCAGCCGCTTGGCGACGATGCCGGCCACTTTTTCGCGGTCGGCACGGCCAGCGGTGCAATTGTCGAAAATCTCCCGCAACAGCCTCAGCTCGTCGGGAAAATAGACGCGTCCTGTCGGTTGCGCCGGGGATTTGGCGGCCATGCCTTACTCCCTTTTTCGAGGGCGGGAGCCAAGTCTTGTCTCTCGATCGCCAGTGTCCGTGGACAATGTGCGGCGACGAATGAAGTTAGCATTTTTCCAGGAGCCGCTCCAATCAAGCATAAAAACAAGCGCGAACATGATGATATCGCGATGTTGTCTTTTGGCGGCACCGGGAAAGATGGTCGGGCCATGTCCGGCTGGATACGGAGGCAATCAGCGGTTGTCTTGCGCGTTCGCCGGCCGTAACCTTGTCGCCATGGACAAGCGCTATCTTTTCCTCGTCGCCAGTGCCGGATGCGTCTTCTTGAGCGGATTGCTGTTGCTTGCCCCGAACGCAATTGCGGTGAACGGTGCACCCTGTTCGCGCGTCCTTGAACGGTACGACGGTGGACGTCGGATGCCCCCGCCAGACGACCCGGAATATGCCCGCGCCGTAGAGTGCTATCGCCTCCTCTGCGGAAACTAACCGGACATCTGGCACCCGCAAGATGCTCGGCTATGCGGCCACCTGCGTGGCATGAGCGCCATCGGCGGAGGAGCTATTGCCCGCCTGTAGAGCATGCCTGATTTTATTGAGAAAGGTATGGTACGGTTGGGTGGGCTCGAACCACCGACCTCCGGATCCACAATCCGGCGCTCTAACCAACTGAGCTACAACCGCGCAGGCCATCGTCTGGCGAAGCGCTCCAATACGGACAAACGACGGAGATTTCAAGACGCTTGGCGACGGTTATTCCGGTCAATTTGGCCGCAGGGCGAATAAGAGTCACAGGAAAGTGCGCAACGCCTTGCCCAAAAAGAAAAAGACCGGCGGGAGGAGGTGCCGGTCTTTTCCTTGTATCTGGCCGGAGGGAGGAGGATTCCGGCCGTCATGCCCGAAGTTTGGTGGGAGGAGGTACCGCCCTTCGGGTATTCAAGAAGTCACCTGAAAATCAGGCGACCTTGAGGTCCTTGAACGTCTTTTCGAAGACATCCTTGATCGGCTTGGTCACGTCCGTGGCAGCCTTGGTCGAAACGGCCTGGAATTCCTTGGCCTGCTCGACGGCGGTCTCGGCGCCCTTGCGCAGGAAAGCGGTCTGAAGCTCGATCACCTCGGACAGCGACTTGGCGCCGAACAGGGCTTCGAGATGCGAGAAGCCGGTCTCGGCATTGGTGCGGAGCGTGGCAATGGTCTTGAGCGACAGTTCGCTGCCGACAGCCTTGGCGGTCTCGAAGGTCGATTCGAAAGCCTTCTGGGTCTCTTCGGCGCCGGACTTGATCTTGGTGTAGGCTTCCTTCGACTGCTCGACGCCCTTTTCGGCGAAGGCGCGGAACTGGTCGGTGGCCTTGGAGGCATCGAAGGTCGGGAATTCAACGTTGGCGAATTCGGCGGTTTTGGTTGCGGTCTTGGACATATTTCCATCCTTTTCGGTGGACCGATCTTGCGAAAGCCGGTCTCGTTCATGCGTAATCTCCATATAGCGCAGCCAATGGTGCATTGCAATATCTTTTGTGCACTGCAACAAAACCGTCATCCAAGCGGGTCAAGCCATCGCGGCGCGTTAACCAAACCATCGGGTTTCGGTGCTCAAACGCGCTGTTTTGTGGACGTTTGCCCCGCCGCCTTGTTATTAACAAAGAGTTAACCGCAGAGAATCTGTCTCCGCCTGGGAGTTCGTGCAGCGCATGCCGTCAGCTTCGTATTCGTTCATCGATGTAGCCATACTCGACGACGTGCGGCAGCGTTTTGCGGCCGGCGACGCGCTGGCCATCCTGACGACCGACATCGACCAGGTGATCTGGGCGAACGGACCGGGTGCGGCGCTGCTCGGCTATCCGGACATCGAATCGATCATCGGCGAGCCGCCCCTGCTCGGGCCGACCGCCAGACGCCAGATCATGGCGACGAGCGGCTTTCCGCGAATCGGCCGCGACCGGAACCTTGCCGTGCGGCTGGCGACCGGGGTCAGCAGCCGCGCCGTCAATTTCACCGCGACTGCCCTGACCCTGCCGGACGGCGAGGACGCGATATTGCTGGCGGTGCCGGCCATACAGGCCAGCGGTCGCAGCGACGGCGACATCGCCGAGCGCGCCATCAGCGGCCTGAACGAGCGCGGCCAGTTCGCAGCCTTGATCGACGCTCGCGGTGCGGTGGAGGCAGCCTCGCAAGGTTTCGCCGAGCTCGGCATCTCGCAAAAGACGCTGGCCGAGATGGTCGCGGAACTAAGCGGTGAAGGCGAGCGGCTGGTGAAGCGCATGGTGCCGGGAGCGGAGCGCTCCTTCCCCGCCGGACTGGCGCGGCTGGTCGATGAGCCGGCGCGGCATCTGCTGGTGGTGATCGACGAGCGCCAGTTCGCCGACGACGAGATTGCGACGGCTGAAGCTCCCGACGACAAGGTTATTGCGCCTGCGGCCCCGGTGGCCGAGGTTCCGCTGGTGCCGGCCGCCTCGGTGGCTGATGTGCTGGCGCATGTCTCGGCATCGACCGACGCAAAGCCTGCCACCACTGCCGAAAGCCCGGTGACAGCCGCAACGGAAAGTCCCGCAGCGAAGGTTTCCGCTCCGGAAGACGATGAATCGCCGCAGCTGCCGATTTCGGAAACGCCTGCAGAGGCCGCCGCCAAAGGCGACCACGATAACTGGTATTTCAATGCCAGCGAAGCGGGCAGGACCGAAGCCGCCGCGGAACGCAGGCCGGTGGAGATCGACCGCTTGACGCCGCCCACGCGTTTCGTCTGGCGCACCGATGCCGAGGGGAAATTCAGCGCGGTCTCCAGCGAATTCATCGAGGTGGTCGGACCGCTTGCAGCAGACGTGATCGGCCGGCGGTTCCGCGATGTTGCCATGACCTTCGGGCTCGATCCCTCGGGCGAGATTGCCGACCTGCTCGAGCGTCGCGACACGTGGTCGGGCCGCTCGGTGCTGTGGCCGGTGGCCGGAACGGATCTGAAGATCCCCGTCGATCTCGCCGCGTTGCCCGTCTATGGCCGCGACCGCAACTTTGAAGGTTTTCGCGGTTTCGGCGTCGCCCGCAAGGCCGATGCCGTGACCGATCCGGAGGGCCTTGGGCTGGTTCTGGTGCCCTCGACCGGCGCGCCGCGCGAAAGCATGGCGGCCGAAGAAACCGTCGACAAAACACCGACGCCTGAAAGCACGCAGGCCGCCGACCCGTTCCAGGGCGAGGTGCCGGCGCTGACCATCGTGCCGAAGCCCGACAACCGCCGCTTCGCCGACAAGGTCATCCGCCTTGCCGAGCATCGCCCCGCTGCCGCGACGGAAAAAGGCCTTTCCCCCATCGAGCGCAGCGCGTTTCGCGAGATCGGCGAAAGGCTGAAGCAGCGCGGCGAGACTGCCGGCGCGGCTGAGAGCGAAATCGATGAGCAGCCGGCGAATGACGATGCAGGCAGGCTGGAGACGGTCGAACCGCAGGCAGAACCCTTGCTCGGTTCGGCAGACGAGGTTTCGCCTGTCGAATTGCAGGAAGCCGAAGGCGCTGCATCGGAGCCAATCGTCCAAACGCTAACCGAGTCGGAAACGCGCCCTGCCGAGGTTCAGGGCGAAATGTTTGCTCCTGCGGCTGATGCCGCGGAAGCGGATCTGGCAGCTGAGGCAACGGCCGACAAGCCAGGCGAAGACGCAGGCGCGCCGGAAGAGACGTATGTCGACGTCTCGCGGGACGAGCCCGTCATCGGGGACGCTGCGGACGATACCATTCCTCCGGTTACCGGCATCGACGATGCAGGCCGGCTATCGCGCGATGATGACCGGCCAGTTGCAGCAAACGGCAACGATGCCGACGGAGCTACCACCGAACATGCCGCTGCGGCCGAAGAGACCCCGGAGCCTATCGCCTGCGAGTCCAGCGAATCCGCGCCGTCTGACACGCCGATCCTCGAAAAGCTGCCGGTGCCGGTGCTGATCCATTCGGGCGATGTGCTACATTATGCCAATGAAGAGTTCCTGACGCTGACGGCCTATGAATCGGTCGAGCAGCTGGCTGAGGCAGGCGGGCTCGATGCGCTGTTTGCCGAAAGCTATGACGACGAGTCGTCGGCCGAACAGCATCATCTCAAGCTGCGCACTGCCGACGGGCTGGAATTTCCGATCGAGGCGCTGTTGCGCTCCGTGCCCTGGCAGGGCGGCAAGGCGCTGATGCTGGTCATACGCCGCACCGGCGAGGCCGATATCGCGCCGCTTCAGGTGCTGTCGCCGAGCGAGAACGAGCTTCACAGCCGTGTTGCCGAAATGCGCACCATCATCGACACGGCAACCGACGGCGTCGTGCTGATTTCCAATGACGGCACGATCCGCTCAATCAGCAGGCCAGCCGAGGCGCTGTTCGGCTTCGACAGCGACGAGGTGACCGGCAAGCCCTTCGCCTCGCTTTTCGCCATGGAAAGCCAGCGCGCCGCGCATGACTATCTCAACGGCATGTCGGACCATGGCGTTGCCAGCGTGCTCAATGACGGGCGCGAGGTGATCGGGCGCGAGGCGCAGGGCCGCTTCATTCCACTGTTCATGACCATCGGCCGCCTGCCCAACGAGAGCGGCTATTGCGCCGTCGTGCGCGACATCACCCAATGGAAGCGCGCCGAGGAGGAACTGACGCAGGCACGCAGCGTGGCCGAGCGGGCCTCCTCGCAGAAGACCGATTTTCTCGCGCGCGTCAGCCACGAAATCCGCACGCCGCTCAACGCCATCATCGGTTTTTCAGAACTGATGGTGGACGAGAAATTCGGGCCGATCGCCAACGACCGCTACCGCGACTATCTGCGCGACATCAACCGCTCGGGCAACCATGTGCTCGATATCGTCAACGACCTGCTCGACATCTCCAAGATCGAGGCCGGCCAGCAGGAAATGGCCCATGAGGCGGTGTCGCTCAACGACACGCTGGGCGAGACGGTGGCGATGATGCAGCCGCAGGCCAACCGCGAGCGCGTCATCATCCGCTCCAGCTTCGCCTCGAAGCTGCCCGACGTGGTCGCCGACCTGCGCTCTATCCGCCAGATCGCGCTCAACGTCCTGTCCAACGCCATCCGCTACACGCAGGCCGGCGGGCAGGTCATCGTCTCGACCGCCTATGAGGCTTCGGGCGACATCGTCATGCGGGTGCGCGATACCGGCATCGGCATGACCCACGCCGAGATCGAGCAGGCGCTGAAACCCTTCAAGCAGATCAACGCCCTGAAGCGCGCGCGCGGCGACGGAACCGGCCTCGGCCTGCCGCTGACCAAGGCGATGGTGGAAGCCAACCGCGCCCGCTTCTCGATTACCTCGACGCCCGGCGAAGGCACGATGGTGGAGGTGACGTTTCCGTCGACGCGGGTGCTGGCGGAGTAGAAGGCCGGTAACGAATGCTTCGAATGCTTCGAATGCTCTCAGCGAGAGAATGCTTCCGCTTCCGGCCTTTCAGGATCATGCGCTATTCTTTGATTTCCGGTTCGACAAGCTTTGCCAGGTTTCGAAGCGACTCCTGCCAACCGAGATAACAGGCTTCGGCCGGGATGACGTCCGGAATGCCGGCCTGCGTGATATCAAGCTCGGTTCCGACCGATACTTTCTTCAACGTCACGGTAACCTCCATCTCGCCGGGCAAGTTGGGATCGTCGAATTTATCCGTATAGCGCAGGCGTTCGCCCGGAACGAGTTCGAGATATTCGCCGCCGAACGCGTGGCTGTTGCCCGTCGTGAAATTGCGGAACGACATTCTGTGCGTGCCGCCGACCTTTGCTTCCAGATGATGAACCGTGCAGGTGAAGCCGTTTGGCGGAAGCCATTTTGCCACTGCATCTCCCTCAAGAAACGCGCGATAGACTTTTTCCGGGCTGGTTGCCAAAACGCGATGCAAGCGTACGGTGCTGGGCATATCGATTATCCTTGTGGTTGAATTGCTTATCTATGCTCCTAGGACGAATGAAGCTTCGTCAATCCGACACAGGTCTTCAATTTTTTCTTGGAATGGTGGCCGTCGGCATCTCAAATGTCGCCGACTGCCTGCCTCGGCTTCACCCACTGCACACCCTCAAGAATTGCGACCATGACTGAGATCGAACATCATCCGCAACGGCGCATCTGGGCCTTCCTGGGCTATGCGGCACTCGTAATCGCGCTGCCCGTCGCCCTGATGGGATTGATGCCGGCGAACGAATACAAGGCATGGGGCGGGGACGGGATCGATTGCGACGGGCCGGGGCTGGTGTTCTTTTTCGCCGGGCTGGGACTGGTCTTGTACGGTGCCGGAGCGTTCGTGAACGGGCGGCATTTCAGGAAGCCGTTCAAACTCGTTGTTGCCTGCGCCTGTCTGTTGATCTGCGTGGCGCTCGGCGTCAACCTCGTTGCCGCCATCAAGGAGCAGCGCCTGAATGACGCTGTTCCCGAGATGGGCAGCTAGATCCTCATCGGACGTTCCAGCCGTAATGCGTTACCGGGTCGCCGGTTCGGGGATGTACATCGTCGCGGAGAAAAATCAGGCCGGCCTTCTCGTAAAAACGGCGCGCTCTCATATTCGCAGGCCGCGTGTACAGCGTGAAACCCTCCGGCATTGCCGTCTTGCAGTGGGTGAGAAGCGCCCGGCCGACGCCACCGCCGATCGATCCGGGGCGAACGAACAATTCGGCGAGAACCGCTTCGCGCGGCTTGATCGCGGCAAAGCCAATCACTTCATCCCCGCGCACGGCGACCGTCACGATCCAGGCTGCGGCAAACTCCACATCAACCCGCTCCCTCAGCTCCTTCAAGGTCGGCATGGTCGGAGGGCCGACACCTTCCAGGCTCGCGCTGCTGTGCCAGATATCGGCAATCGCATCATGATCGGCCTCGGTCGCTGGCCGGAGTTCGCAGGTCGGATTTTTCTGGCTCATGCCCTTTCTCTAGCGTCCGGGGCACGGACAAAGCAACGTCCGTAAACCAGGACCGCTCGCGATCCATTACCGCTCCCGCACTCTTGAAAGCTGCTAAAAACCATCCAGTTTAGAATAATTCTAAACTATTGAATTCATTGGCCTTTGTATTGACCCCTCTTTATAAATAGACGAGTAGACGATCGGCCCGGCAATGGCGCCGTCGCCAGCAAACCCCTGGGGCCTTGAACCCCTCTGGTCAGGAGAGAGACAATGACAATTGGAAACGCCCGGTCGAAGATGGCCGGATACGCTGCTTTTGCCCTCGCCACCCTCTTTGCAGGCACCGCGCTCGCGGACGGCACCGTCAACATCTACACCTATCGCCAGCCCGAGCTGATCCAGCCGGTGCTCGACGCCTTCACTGCCGAGACCGGGATCAAGACCGAGGTGCTGTTCCTCGACAAGGGCCTGGAAGAACGCATTCTCGCCGAAGGCCAGAATTCGCCGGCCGACGTCATCATGACGGTCGATGTCGCCCGCCTCACCACGGCCAAGGAAAAGGGCGTGACACAGGCGCTGGACGACGCCACAATCAACGCCAACCTGCCCGCCGAATATCGCGACCCGGAAGGCCACTGGTTCGGCCTGACCAAGCGCGCCCGCGTCGTCTATGCCTCGAAGGACCGCGTCAAGGACACGGCGATCACCTATGCCGATCTGGCCGACCCGAAGTGGAAAGGAAAAATCTGCATCCGTTCGGGCCAGCATGACTACAATCTGGCGCTGTTCGGCGCGGCGATTGCCCATTGGGGTCCGGAAAAGGCCGAAGAGTGGATGAAGGGCGTGAAGGCCAATCTGGCGCGCAAGCCGGAAGGCGGCGACCGTCCGCAGGCCAAGGCGATCGCTGCCGGCGAATGCGACATCGCCATCGGCAACACCTATTATGTCGGCCTGATGCGGACCAACGAGAAGGATCCGCAGGAAAAGGAATGGGGCAATGCCATCAACGTCATTTTCCCGACCTTCGAAAACGGCCTGACCCATGTGAACATTTCGGGCGCGGCACTCGCCAAATACGCACCGAACCACGACAATGGCGTCAAGCTCATCCAGTTCCTGTCGAGCCACAAGGCGCAGCAGGTCTATGCCGAGAAGAACTTCGAATATCCGGTCGAGCCGGGCCTTGAGCCCTCGCCGGTCGTCAAGGAGTTCGGCGAACTGAAGGCTGACACGCTGCCGCTGGCCGAGATCGCCAAGAACCGCAAGGCCGCTTCCGAAATGGTCGACCGCGTCGGCCTCGACGACGGCCCGGCAAGCTGAGGCCATGAACTAATCAGGGAAAGCCGGGCAATCGTAGCCCGGCTTTTCCGTTTTTGAACCGAGCGTGAATTGACCGCACTGCAACGCATCGAGGACGCGCCTGCCGCCGGGGCCAAGCCCCCGCAGCCGCTGCGCGTCAAGCGCAACCGCCATGTGCCGGCGCATCTGCTGGCGCTTGCGGTTTCTGCCTGCGTTCTCCTGCCGATCCTGTCGCTGGCCTATGTCGCGCTGAGCGGAACGGGCGAAGATTGGCCACACCTGATTGCCAATGTGCTGCCGGGCTCCAGCATCACCACGCTCTACCTGATGGCGCTGGTGGCGGTACTGACCTCTATCGCCGGCGTCGCTGGCGCGTGGCTGGTCGTGGCCTACGAGTTTCCGTTGCGCAAGACCCTGTCCTGGGCGCTTGTGCTGCCGCTGGCGGTGCCGCCCTATCTCGCCGCCTACGCCTTTGGCGAATTTTTTCACTATACCGGGCCGGTGCAGGGCCTGGTGCGGGACATTTTCGGCTTCCAGACCATCCGCGACTACTGGTTTCCCGACATCCGCTCGACACCCGGTGCAGCCTTCGTGCTATCTTCGGTGCTCTACCCCTATGTCTACCTTACCACGCGCATCATCTTCCTGATGCAGGGTCGCAACATCGCCGATGTCGCGCGCACGCTGGGTGCGAAACCGTCAAAGGTGTTCTGGCGCGTGCTGCTGCCGGTGGCGCGGCCGGCGATCGTCGCAGGCGTGGCGCTGGTGCTGATGGAGACGATCAACGACATCGGTGCCGCCGAATATCTCGGCGTGCGCACGCTGACTTTCTCGGTCTATGCGACCTGGCTGAACCGCGGCAGCCTCGAAGGCGGCGCGCAGATCGCGCTGCTGATGCTGCTGCTGGTGTTCCTGCTGCTCGCCGCCGAGCAATGGGCGCGGCGGCGGCAGCGCTTCCACACCGGCCGGGCCACGCATATGCGCGCGCGCCCTCCCCGCGTGCGGCTCACCGGCTGGCATGCCGTGATGGCGCTGCTGGCGACCTGCCTGCCGGTGCTATGCGGCTTCGGCATTCCGATGTTCGTCTTTGGCCAGTATGCAGCGCGGCGGCTGGAGCAGTTCTCCTCGCCCGCCCTTGGACAAGCCTTTCTGCACAGCGTCGCGACCGCTGCGGTGACCGCGCTCATCACCGTCGTGCTGGCGCTATTTCTCATCAACGCGGTGCGGCTGGCACGTTCGCACACGATCACCGGTGCAGTGCGTCTTGCCTCGATCGGCTATGCCCTGCCCGGCGGCATTCTCGGGCTCGGGCTGCTGTTCGCGCTCGCCCGTTTCGACAACACGATCGACGGTTTTGCCCGCGCGCATCTCGGCTTCAGCACGGGACTGCTGCTCACCGGCTCGGCGGCGGCCGTGGTGATCGCCTGCGCCATCCGCTTCCTGGCGCTCGCCGAAAGCGCGATCCGCTCGGGCATGGAAAAGCTGCCGCCCAATCTCGACGAAGCCGCCCGCAGCCTCGGCCAGACGCCGGCACGCAGTGCCGCGCGCGTGCTGCTGCCGCTGCTCAAGCCGGCGATCTTTACCGCCGCCGTTCTCGTCTTCGTCGACACGATCAAGGAACTGTCAGCGACGATCCTGCTGCGGCCCTTCGGCTTCAACACGCTGGCGACCTATGTTTACGAGAACGCCTCGCGCGGCGTGCCGGAAGATGGCGCGGTGGCTGCGATCCTCATCATCCTGACAGCGCTGGTGCCGGTGCTGCTTCTGTCCGGTGCGCTCGCCCGCGACCGCGAAGCGCAGATGTAGCGCTGGCCGCTAACTCCCCTCACTAGAAAAGAAAAAGGCGTTCCAAAGGGAACGCCTGAGTGTTGATTGCTGTCACAACGGGGACTTGAGCGAACTGGCTTTCCTCGGGAGGTGAGGAACGGGATTTCTCCCTCAAGTTACGAACGAATATCGCGACCAATCCTTAACAAGTCCTTACCGGAATGCGATTCAGTTTACGAAAGTGTACCACTCATGAAATCTCGGTAAATTTCATGGTTATCTTTGGTTAACCATACCGCCGCCCGTCGCGTTCTGCCCGACAGGCGGCGGGGCTATTCAATCCCCGATCGGGTTGATGTCGTTCACGAACCGCAGGAGATCCGCGAAGGTGAATTTGCCCGGCACCGCCGACGGCAAGGTCGGCTTCCAGTTGGCTTCGCGCCAGAGGTATGACGTCTGGTCGCCATGCACGAGCCCGACGAAAACCTCCGAGACGATGGTCGCGCCGACCGGCCCGAGCCCCAGTCCGCCCTTCTTCACCTGGGCTTCCTTCAGGATGTAGTACCAAAGCGGCGTCGTCTTATCGAGACCCTGCTGCTTTGCCACCGCGCCATCCGTTCCCGACGCGATCTCGGCCGGTGTCAGCGGGTTCCTGATCCGCATATGCCGCGCGACATCCTGACCAGAGGGAAGACCCAGCATCACGCCGCGCTTCAAATTGCGGAAGGCGAGATTGCCGCCGCCGCCCGGTAGAGTGTGGAGCGAGGACACGAGGAAAGGATCGATCCTGCGCGAGGCCGTCATGTTGACCGGCGCGCCGCCCATGTCGCCGAGTTCATGGAACCGGCGCCAGTCGATGATCCAGTTGCTGGGCAGACGCGGGAACGCCGTGTTGGGCGGCGGGGTCGGCGGCGTCGGGGCGAGATCGCCGACGATGCCGCCCGACAAGCCGGTGAAGGCGAAGAACAGGTTGAAATCCGCCGCGGTGAAGACTTTGTTGTGGGCATACCGCTGCCGCACCATGCTGTGACCAAGGCGATAAGCCGCCACCGAGAATTCCACCGGCATGAAGGGCACGCGCTTGAAGCGGTAGAATTTGCGGCCGTTGTGCAGGATCTTGGCGACAATGCCGGGTTCGGTGATGCGCTCGACAAAATCATGCAGCACAATCCACTGATAGTGCCATGTCACCAGCCTGCGGGCTTCCTGGAAGACGTCCGGCGGCGGATTGGGCGCTGCCGAAAGCGTATCGCAAACCTTGTTGTGAAACTTCAGCAGAGCGAGATGGGTCTGGGCAACGAGCAGGTTCTCGTCATTGCGGTGATCGCCGATCAGTGCAAAGCCTTCCGGGCTGCGCGCCAGGTCGTTGCGGAACTCGCCCTCACCCGAATTGAAGTTCTTGCCGATAAGGAACTTCGGGCCATGCTTTTCGCCAGCGACGGGATTGCGGGCGTAGAGTTGCGGGCTGCCGTCCGGGCCGAGGCCGTAGAGGGAGTCGAGGTCGAGGCTCGGCGTACGGAAATTCTCGATGCCGAGCGGGTCCTTCTCCTTCTCGCCGAGCGAGGTGAGGTCGAGCGTGATGTCATGATCGATAAACTGGCCGAAATAGGTGAAGCCGGCCGGCACATTCGGGTTGTTTCCATTGGGATCGCCGGGATTTGCGTCCACCATCGCCTCGGCCAGCGCCTTCAACTTGGCATCGGAAACCTGCAATGGCGGCAGCCTGGGAAACATCCGGCCGAACATGCCCGGATCCTTGTTTCCGGTAAGCGTGTCGAGCATTTCCCTGTTCGGATGCCGCCCGGCCACGCCATGGCCGGGGGTAGTCTTGACCGCAGTGGCGGCCAGCTTGAGCGTGTTCAACAATTCCGTTGGAAGTCCGCCTGCCTTGGAGCTCTTGGGCAAGCTCTTTGTTTTCAGGGACATTGCCATCCTCCTGAATACATCGACCAATATCGGGCCGACGCATGAGATAACCCCCACTACCCTCGCGAAATCCAACGATGAGACAAAGGACGGGCGTGCGTTGCCGCAACCGCAAGCGCCTATTATTAAAATACAATTTTATGGTATGCCGTCGCACCCTTCGCGATGACATAATAATACTTAAGCAACTTCGTATTTTCAACCGAAGATGCTTTAATGAATTATCCGTATTCAAATCGATTCAGGTAAGATGCTATAAACAAAAGCGGAATCGAAACAGATGTACTTCTAATTTGGTATCGCCTTCAGACCGAGGAACCCCGCCGACGCCTCAGTTCTGCAGCACCGGAATATCGCGGTAGAGCTCCAGCGCCTCGGGATTGGCCAGCGCTTCCTTGTTCTTGACCTGCCGGCCATGAACGATGTCGCGCACGGCAAGTTCGGTGATCTTGCCCGACTTGGTGCGCGGGATATCGGCGACAGCGACTATCCTTGCCGGCACATGGCGCGGGCTGGCGCCGGTGCGGATCTTGGCCTTGACGCGCTTGTCCAGCGCCTCGTCGAGTGTGACGCCCTCAGCCAGCCGCACGAACAGCACGACGCGCACATCGTCGTCCCAGGTCTGGCCGATGCACAGCGCCTCGAGGATTTCCGGCATCTGCTCGACCTGATTGTAGATCTCGGCCGTGCCGATGCGCACGCCGCCCGGATTGAGCGTCGCGTCGGAGCGGCCGTGGATGACGATGCCGCCATGCGTCGTCCACTCGGCGAAATCGCCGTGGCACCAGATGTTGTCGAAGCGCTCGAAATAGGCGGCGCTGTATTTTGCGCCGTCGGGATCGTTCCAGAAGCCGATCGGCATGGCCGGGAAGGCGCGCGTGCAGACCAGTTCGCCCTTTTCGCCGCGGATCGGCTTGCCATCATCGTCCCAGACATCGACGGCCATGCCGAGGCCGGCACCCTGTATCTCACCGACCCAGACAGGCTCTGTCGGCACCCCTAGCACGAAGCAGGAGACGATGTCCGTTCCGCCGGAAATGGAGGCCAGATGCACGTCCTTCTTGATGCCGTCATAGACGAATGAAAACCCTTCCGGCGACAGCGGCGAGCCAGTGGAGGACAGCGTGCGGACCGTCGACAGGTCATGCGTCCTTATCGGATGCAGATCGGCCTTGCGCACGGAATCGATGAATTTTGCCGAAGTGCCGAAATAGGTCATCTTCTCGGCGTCGGCGAAATCGAAGATCACATTGCCGTCGGGATAGAAGGGCGAACCGTCATAGAGCAGCAGCGTCGCGCCCGACGCCAGCCCGGAAACCAGCCAGTTCCACATCATCCAGCCGCAGGTGGTGAAATAGAAGAAGCGGTCGCCATCCTCGATGCCGGCGTGAAGGCGCTGTTCCTTGACGTGCTGGATCAGCGTGCCGCCGGCCGAGTGGACGATGCATTTGGGAATGCCGGTCGTGCCCGACGAGAACAGGATGTAGAGCGGATGGGCGAAGGGCAGTCGCTCGAAGCTCACCTTACCTGCGGTGAAGGGCGCAAGTGCCGCATCCAGCGCCTCGGCCTTGTCGACGCCTGCCGCGACATCTTTCGCCTTGCCGACATAGTCGACGACCAGCACTTTGCGGACGGTCGGAAGCTTCTCCGCCACCGCTGCGATCTTGGCGGCAACGTCGATTTCCTTGCCGTTGTAGAAATAGCCGTCCGGCGCGATGAAGACGACCGGCTCGATCTGGCCGAAGCGGTCGAGCACACCCTGTTCGCCGAAATCGGGCGAGCAGGAGGACCAGACAGCGCCCAGCGAGGCAGTCGCCAGCATGGCAGCAATGGTTTCGGGCATGTTGGGCATCATCGCGGCAACACGGTCGCCCTGCTTGACGCCGAACCTCACGAACAGCTGCTGCAGCTTTGACACCAGACCGTGAAGCTCGTCCCAGGAGAGCCGCCGCTCAATCTTGTCCTCGCCCTTGAAGACCATCGCCTCACCGGGCCCGGTCTTCTTCAGCAGGTTTTCCGCGAAATTGAGTTTTGCATCGGGAAAGAAGCTCGCGCCCGGCATGCGGTCGCCATCGGCCAGGATGCGGGCGCCCTTGTCGCCAACGACGCCGCAAAAGTCCCACACCAGGTTCCAGAAGGCTTCGCGGTCATCGATCGACCAGGCATGCAGTTCGGCATAATCGGAAAATGTCGCGCCGGCGCGGCTCGAGGCTTGCGACATGAAAGTCGTGAGCGGGGCTGCGGCTATCCGGTCCTTCGAGGGTGTCCAGAGTGGCGTTTTCTCGGTCATGCATCTTCCTCCCAGCGGCGGTTTCTTATGCATATTGCAGCGCAACAAGGCAAGGCGTCTGGCCCTGTCGCGGCGTCATCGTTCACAAAATGCCATAGCTCTGACACAAAGGGTTGAAATGCCGCGCATGTCCGCTAAACCGGACAACAAGGTAATCGGCACGGCGGCCGATCAACCACAAGCATGAATGAGGCACAATGCCGTCACCTCTGGTCAGGCGCAGCATCTGGGTGATTGGCGCGGCTGCGCTGATCGTCGGCCTGATCATCGCCATGCTCCCGCTTATCGCTTCGACGCGGCTGGTGCGCGATCGCATCGCCTACGAGATGAGTTCATGGAGCGGCTACCGCGTCACCATCGATTCGACGCCGGAGATAGAAGTCTGGCCGAGCTTTCGCGCCGTCCTGACCAATGTGGCGATGACCCAATGGGGAGAGCCCGACCACCCGCCGGTGATCGAAGCCGAGCGCATGGAAATCAAGCTTTCGGCACTGGCCGCACTCGGCGGCAATGTTGTCTTTTCCTCCGCCAGCATGATCCGGCCGACACTGCGCGTCGAGCGCACGGCAGATGGCCATTATCTGCCGGCCCTGCCGGCCGGCGGACGCATCGCCAGTTCGGTCAAGGCGACCCGGGAAGCAGTGGCGGCAAATGCCGGCCAGGCCGAACCGGGACGCGTCTCCTCCGATCCGTTCGGCATGGTCGAGGTCAGTGACGGCCGCGTGACTGTGTTTGCCGACGGCAAGGACCGCGAAATCCTGACGGGTGTCGCCGGCCGGGTGAGCTGGCCGACGCTCAACAGCACCGCGACGCTCAGCGTTACCGGCATCTGGCGCGGCGAATCCGTTGCCATCGAGGCTTCATCGGCCAAGCCCCTGATGCTTTTCGCCGGCGGCGAAGCGCCCGTCACGGCGTCTCTCACCGCAAAGCCGGCCACGGCCTCCTTCGACGGCATCGTGAAGACGACGGAGAACCCCTTCGTCGATGGCACGGTGAAATTTTCAGCACCGTCGCTGCGGCGCATGCTGGAATGGTCGCGGGCCGACGTCTCGCCGGGCAGTGCCATCGGCTCGCTTTCGATAGCAGGGCGCATGAGCGGGGACGCACAGCGGCTCAAGCTGGACAACGCGGAGATCGGGCTGGACGGCAATCCTGGCATGGGCGTGCTGAATGCGTCCTTCGCCGACGGGGTGCCTTCGATCGCCGGCACGCTGGCGTTCGAGACGCTGGACCTGCGTTCGTTCCTCGCCGCTTTCACGCCGCTGGCGCCGGTAGCGGGTGCGGCCGATGCGGCTCAGACGGGACCTTCCGAGATCGACACGACTTTCGCCAACCGCATGAACCTGGACCTGCGCCTGTCGGCCGGGCACGCGGTTGCCGGCTCGGTCACGCTGTCGGAGGTCGCCGCCAATGTGCAGGTCAAGAACGGGCTGGCTGCCTTCGACATTTCGGATGCCGCCGCCTTCGACGGCAACCTTCAGGCTGGCATACGCTTCGACCGGAAGCCGGAAGGAACGCAGGTGGAAATGCGGCTTCTGGCCTCCGACATCGAGGGCGGCGCCTTCGGTGCGGCAACCGGCATGCCGCGGCTGTTCCCGATCGGACGCGGCAACATTTCGCTGATCATGAAGGGGCCTGGACGGACCTGGGGTTCCATTCTCGATAATGCCGAAGGCACGATATCGGCGACCTTCGGTCCTGGTGCGCTTTCCGATTTCGATCTGGCAGGATTCCAGAAGCGCAGCGCCGAGGGTGGGTTTTTCGCGCTCGGCGACGTCTCGAAAGGCACGTTGCCGATAGACGGCGCGGAGTTCAAGGCAAGCATCTCGCGCGGCGTCGTCAAGATCGACAAGGCGGAAGCAAAGAGCCCGCAGGGCAGGCTCTGGCTGACCGGCATCGTTCCCTATGTCGGACGGGGGCTGGCGCTTTCGGGCGGCATCGTGCCGCCGGACCAGCCCGCGGCGCAGAACGGCGCAACGCCACCGCAGGCGATGTTCTTCGTCGGCGGCTCGTGGAACGCGCCCTTCATTTCGCCGATACGCTCGACGCCGCCGGCATTGGCCGGGCCGGCAGCACCGGTTCAATAAACCTTCTCGCTTACCCGCGCTGGGCCGCCTGTTCGTCGCGCAGGCGCTGGACCTCACGGCGCTTGTTAACCACCGAAGCCGCAATCACCCCGACCGCCACAACCGCGATCAGGATGGTACAGGCCGCATTGATTTCCGGCGTCACGCCCAAACGCACCTGGCTATAGATCTTCATCGGCAAGGTGGTCGCGCCCGGACCGGAGGTGAAGCTTGCGATCACCAGATCGTCGAGCGACAGGGTGAAGGCCAGCATCCAGCCGGAGACGATCGCGGGCAGGATGACCGGCAGCGTGATCTGGAAGAAGGTCTTTACCGGCGGCGCGCCGAGATCCATCGCTGCTTCCTCCAGCGACCGGTCGAAGGTGAGCAGGCGCGACTGCACGACGACGGCGACGAAGCACATGGAGAAGGTGATGTGCGCCAGCGTCACCGTCAGGAAGCCGCGGTCGAGGCCGACCGCCACGAACAAAAGCAGCAGCGACAGGCCGGTGATGACTTCCGGCATGACCAGCGGCGCGAACACCATGCCCGAAAACAGCACCCGTCCGCGAAAACGCGTGTAACGCGTCAGCGTGAGTGCTGCCAGCGTGCCGAGCACCGTGGCGACCGTCGCCGAGATGACGCCGACGCGGGCGGTGACCCAGGCAGCATCCATCAGGCCCTTGTTCTGGAACAGGGTGCCGTACCACTTGGTCGAGAACCCGCCCCAGACGGTGACGAGCTTCGACTCGTTGAAGGAGAAGACGACGAGAAGCACGATCGGCAGATAGAGAAAGGCAAAGCCCAGCACGATCGAGGTGATGTTGAAACGGCTCCAGCTGCTGTTCATGTCACCTGCCCTGTTCCTGAGCGCGTGCCTGCGCATGCTGGAAGATCATGATCGGTATCACCAGAAGCAGAAGCAGGATGACGGCCACGGCCGATGACACCGGCCAGTCGCGATTGGCAAAGAACTCGTTCCACAGCGTCTTGCCGATCATCAGTGTCTGCGAACCGCCGAGCAGATCGGGGATGACGAATTCGCCCACCGCCGGAATGAACACTAGCAGGCAGCCGGCGACGACGCCGGGGATCGACAGCGGGAAGGTGATCTTCCAGAAGGCGCTGATCGGCGGGCAGCCGAGATCCTGCGCCGCCTCGATCAGCGAGAAGTCCATCTTCTCCAGCGCCGAATAGAGCGGCAGGATCATGAACGGCAAGTAGGAATAGACGATGCCGATGAAGATCGCCGTGTGGGTGTTGAGGATGATCAGCGGCTGGTCGATGATGCCGGTGGCGAGCAGGAACTGGTTGAGCAGGCCCTCGGGCTTCAGGATACCGATCCAGGCATAGACGCGGATCAGGAACGAAGTCCAGAACGGCAGGATGACCAGCATCAAGAGCGTCGGCCGCAGCGTCGCCGGCGCGCGCGCCATGCCATAGGCGATGGGGTAGCCGACCAGCAGCGTCAGGATGGTGGAGATGCCGGCGATGACGACGCTCGACACATAGGCGTTGAAATAGAGCGCGTCTTCCGTCAGCCAGAGGTAATTGTCGATGCTGAGCTGCTTCAGCTGCGCCCAGAATCCGCTCAGGCCCTCGCCAAAGCCCAGCACCGGAATGTAGGGCGGCATGGCGATGGCCGTCTGCGACAGCGAAATCTTGAAGACGATGATGAAGGGGACGAGGAAGAAGAACAGCAGCCAGAGATAGGGAACGATAATGACGAGGCGGCTGACGAAGGCGTTCAAGGCGCGGGCAAAGCCCGATCTGCCGGCATATTCGGTGGCGCTGGAAGCGGCTATGGCTGTATCCGTCATGGCCGCACCTACCGTGTCAGAACCACGCCCGCATCGGGGCGGAAGGAAATCCAGGCCCTGTCGTTCCAGCTCAACGGGTCTTCCGAGATGCGCACCGCGTTGAGCGAGCTTGCCTTGACGACCTGCCCGTCGGCGAGCCTGACGTGATAGACGGTCATGTCGCCGAGATAGGCGATGTCGTAGATTTCGCCTTCAGCGACATTGGCCTCCGCATCGGCCGGCTTCTTGGACGAGACCTTGATCTTCTCGGGGCGGATGGCGAAGACGACATCGCTTCCGGCTGAAGCATCGCCGGCATTCTCGGTCTTGATGGTCAGGCCGTTGCCGCCCGAAATGCGCGCGCTGCCGGCATCGCGGCTGGCGACCTTGCCCTCGAACATATTAACGTTGCCGACGAAGCCAGCGACGAAGCGCGAGGCTGGCGCCTCATAGACTTCCGTCGGCGTCGCCACCTGCATGACTTCGCCCTTGTCGAGAATGGCGATGCGGTCGGCCATGGTCATGGCCTCCTCCTGGTCGTGGGTGACCACGACGAAGGTGAGGCCGAGTTCCTGCTGCAGGTCCATCAGCTCGAACTGCGTTTCCTCGCGCAGCTTCTTGTCGAGCGCGCCGAGCGGCTCGTCGAGCAGCAGCACCTTGGGTCGCTTGGCGACGGAACGGGCAAGTGCCACGCGCTGGCGCTGGCCACCGGAAAGCTGGTGCGGCTTGCGCTTGGCGAACTGCTCCAGCTTGACCAGCTTGAGCATGTCGGCGACGCGCTTTTCGATATCGGCTTTCGCCATGCCCTCCTGCTTCAGGCCGAAGGCGATGTTGTTCTCGACCGTCATATGCGGGAACAGCGCATAGGACTGGAACATCATGTTGACCGGCCGCTTGTAGGGCGGGATGCCGCGCAGATCCTGACCGTCGAGCAGGATGCGGCCCGACGTCGGCTCGTCGAAACCGGCCAGCATGCGCAGCAGCGTCGATTTTCCACAGCCGGACGCGCCGAGAAGCGCGAAGAACTCGCGCTCGAAAATGCTCAGCGACAGGTCGTTGACGGCGGTGAAATCGCCGAAGCGCTTGGTGACGTTTTCAAAGACGATGTAGGGCTTGGCGGCGGGATCGCTCCACGGCGCAAAGCTCCTGCGAATGCTTCCAAGCGATTTCATGTCCCTCTCCGCTTTGTACGGATTCCCACTCTAGCTGACTTAAATGGTCTGGAAGTCCCTCCCCGGCCCTTTGCGGGCGCTTGCGGGAGAGCTTCCGAAAAGAGCCCCGCGAAGATTTTCGCGGGGCTCTTTTTGTCAGTTACTGGCCGGTGACGACCTTGGTCCAAAGGCGCGTGATGTTGCGCTGTGACTTCGGATCGTAGGGCGAGACGGTGAACAGCTTGGCCAGCATCGCCTCGTCCGGGTAAATCGCCGGATCGCTGGTGATGTCCTTTTCGATGAACTCCTGCGAGGCCTTGTTGCCGTTGGCGAAGTAGACGAAGTTCGTCGCCTTCGCGATCACTTCCGGCTTCATGATGTAGTTGAGGAATTCATGTGCTTCCTCGACATGCTTGGCGTCGGCCGGGATCGCCATCTGATCGAACCACATTTCCGCGCCTTCCTGCGGCACGACATAGGCGACTTCCACGCCCTGCTTGGCTTCGGCAGCGCGGTCGCGTGCCTGGAACACGTCTCCGGACCAGCCAACGGCGAGGCAGATGTCACCATTGGCGAGCGCGTTGATGTATTCGGACGAATGGAACTTGCGGATGAAAGGCCGTACCTTCAGCAAGGTCTCCTCGACCTTGGCGAGATCGTCGGGATTGGTCGATTCCGTATCGAGGCCGAGATATTTCAGAACGGTCGGGACCATATCCGTCGGCGAATCGAGCATGTAGACGCCGCAATCCTTCAGCTTGGCGAGCTTCTCGGGATTGAAGACCGTTTCCCAGGTATCGACCTTGTCGGTGCCGAGCGCTTCCTCGACCTTCTTCTTGTTGTAGCCGATGCCGACCGTGCCCCACATGTAATTGATGGAGTATTCGTTGCCGGGATCGTATTTGGCGGTGCGCTCCGAAACCACGTCCCACATGTTGGAGAGGTTCGGCAGCTTGGACTTGTCGAGCTTCTGGAAGACGCCCGCCGTGATCTGGCGCGCAAGGAAGTTCGCGGTCGGCACCACGACATCGTAGCCGCTGCCGCCGGCGAGCAGCTTGGTTTCGAGGATTTCGTTGGAATCGAAGACGTCGTAGACGACCTTGATGCCGGTTTCCTTGGTGAAGTCGGCAATGATCGAATCATCGATGTAATCCGACCAGTTGTAGACATTGACGACGCGCTCCTGCGCGTTGGCCGAGAATGTCAAAACCGCTGCGAAAGTCGTCGTGGCGGTGAGCCAAAGCGCTTTGCGTATCATCTCAATCTCCTGTTTTTAGTGTTCCATTCCGGCTCCGGGGCCAAGCCTGCCCCGGGCGGTTTTTGGTTTAGCCTATTGGCGTTTTTGCAGTGCGACAAGCGCGAAATCGCGCCGGTAGTTCACAGATAGGTTGTGCGTTCCAGCTGCGTGATCTCGGCCCAGAAGGCCAGGATTTCGGCACGCTTGAGGTCCTGGTAGACCTTGGCCATCAACGGCCCGAGCGCCCTGTCGACGAAAGCGCTCTTGGCCATCAGCTGCAGCGCATCGTCCATGTCGTCGGGCAGGAAAAGCCCGCCATCGTCATAGGCGTTGCCCTGAACGGGCGGCGGCGGCACTTCCTTGTTCTCGATGCCTTCGACCATGCCCTGCAACAGCGTCGCCATGACGAGATAGGGGTTGGCATCGGCGCCGGCGATGCGATGCTCGAGCCGCGTGTTCTCTTCCGAGGAAACCGGAATGCGCAGGGCGACCGAGCGGTTGTTTTCGCCCCAGACAGCGCGGGTCGGCGCGTAGGAACCCGGCGTGATGCGCCTGAAACCGTTCCAGGTGTTGATGAACAGGAGCAGCGATTCCGGCATGGTCCTCAAGAGACCTGCTACGGCCGATTCGAGCGTCTTGCGACCCGCAACACCGCCGAAGATGTTGCGGCCATCGGCGTCGAGCATCGAAGCGTGGACGTGCATGCCGTTGCCGGCATATTCGAGGAAAGGCTTGGCCATGAAGGTGGCCGTCAGCCCATGGGCGCGGGCGGAGCCGATGACGATGCGCTGGAGCATGATGACATCGTCGGCGGCACGAAGCGGATCGCCCCGGTGCTTGAGATTGACCTCGAACTGGCCGGGGGCGGCTTCCTTGATGATGGTGTCGATCGGCAGGTTCTGATCGTCGGCGGCGTCGCGGATCATGTCGAACAGGTCGGCATGTTCGGCGAGATCGTCGAGGCCATACATGCGCAACCGGTCCGGGCCGGCGGTGGCGCCGACGGGGGCCGGCATGCCGTCGTCCCATTCGACCTCAGGATCGAGGAGATAGAATTCCAGCTCGAAGGCGACGACCGGGAAGAAGCCCTTGGCGTTGACCTCGGCCACCTTGCGCTTCAGCACCTGGCGGGAATCGGCCATGAAAGGTTCGCCTTCTGGCGAGAACGTCTGGAGCAGCACCTGTGCGGTCTTGCGCTTGGCCCACGGCACGATCGACAGCGAGCCGCGCGTGGCGCGGCAGTAGCCGTCCTTGTCACCGGTTTCGATATGCAGGCCGGTCTCGCTGACCTCGCGGCCCCAGACGTCGAGGCCGTGCAGCGACATCGGAAAATTGACGCCGTCCTGGAAAGCTTTCTTGAGCGCATCGCCGGGCGCCCACTTGCCGCGCATCATCCCGTTGGGATCGACCAGCAGAAATTCGACTGCTTCGATGTCGGGATGTTTTTCGACGAAGGCGCGATATTCGGCCTCGTGCTCTGGGGAAATGAATGAGGACTTCTGGCCGGAAGAGGCTGGAACCGGGGGAATTTCAGGGGAAGGAATTTCGGGCGGGCGTTTTTTCCCGGCGGTGCCGCTTGAGGGAAAAGAAGAGCCGCCTGTGGAAGAAGGTTTGGTTCCGGTTTCTATGCTTCCGGTTATTTCACGCAAGATATACCTGTTTACTGGTTGAAGATCACATAACCTGCCTGCTCTGTAACAGTTATGTCAATGGGGAGACGGCATGCCTGTGACGCCCGGTCTCACCGGACGCGACTGGCGCCGGAATTCCAGCCCGATGTGAACCAGCAATGCCGTGAACACGACCGCACCGCCGACGATGGTGCGGGCCGATGGTACTTCGCCGTGGATGAGCCATACCCAGATGGGTCCGAGGATCGGCTCAAAACAGCCGAGAAGGGCTGCGATGGCAGCCGGAACCAGCCGCGCGCCGGTGGCGAAGAAGGCAAGGCCGAGCCCGAGATTGAGCGCGCCGAAGGCAAACAGGAACCCCATGTCGCGCGGCGACACGACAAAGGCTTCGACCTGAGTGGCCGCAAAAATGCCGGCGAGAATCGTGCCCAGGCACGTCGCCGGTGTCATGCGCACATGGGCGAAGCGGCGGGTGATGACGGTGGCGATCGAAAACACCATGGCAATCAGCAGCGCGAGACCGTCGCCGATGGGCGATACCTGCCCGTTGAAGGATTCCGAGACCATGATGGCGACACCGCAGATCACGGCGGCAATGGCTATCCAGGTCGGCCCGCTGACACGTTCGCGGAACACCAGCCAGCCGATCAGCGCCGCAAACAACGGAACACCGGCCTGCATCAGAAGGATGTTGGCAACCGTGGTGTAGGCGAGCGCGACGACGAAAGAGGTCGAGGCCACCGCAAAACAGAGCGCCACCGCAAGGCCGGGCAGGCCCATGCTGCGGAACAGCTTCAGCGTGCCGCGCAGGCCATCGCGCCAGGCCATGAAGCCGAGCAGGAAAACGGCGGCCCAGAACGAGCGCCAGAACACGACCGTCCAGCTATCGTCAACCTCGATGAAGCGGGCGATCGCGCCACCAAAGCTCCACATCAGCGCCGACAGGAACACCAGCAGCATCCCGATGCGCTCCTCGCGCCGAGAGATGTGGGAGCCTGCGTGTGAAACGGCGGTTTCTGTCATGGCTCGACTATCGATGTTTCGAAAAGGCCGCGCATGTCGCCAAGCGACAAACACGTTCGGAATCCGATAGTCGAAAGATGTTTTTTGCGGGTGGTCCAGTCCGGGCTTGTGGTTGTGGCACCCGGCTGGTCAGCAGGCGTTGTCGCGCCTTTCGCGGCGGCTGCGAAACAGGCCGGACCACAGCCTGCGCAGGATGCCTCTCGAGGGAATCTCCTGTGCTTCGCCCTTATACGAGCGCTGGCGCTCGCGGGATTTTCGGGTCAGTTCGTGTTGCATCATCGTCCAGACGTGAAGCGGCTCCATGGCCATATCCTTTCGTTCGAAGTTCATAATCGAAAAGATAGTGGGCGATTTCGGATGTATCTCCAGCGGATTTCGCGCTATCTTTTTCAATTATGAAAAATCTCGATTGGAACGACCTGAAGGCCTTCATCCATGTCGCGCGCAGCGGCGGGCTTTCGGCAGCGGCCATCGAACTGCGCTCCAGCCCGGCCACCATCGGCCGCAAGATGCTGTCGCTGGAACAGGCGCTCGCGCGGCGGCTCTTCATCCGCCGCCAGACCGGCTATGAACTCACCGAAGACGGCCGAGCATTGCTTGCCAAGGCGCAGGCGATGGAGGCGAGCGCCCGACCCATCGAGGACTGGCTTTCGGCCGACATGCGACGCCCGGTGGTGCGGATATCGGCCGGTACCTGGATCGCCAATCTGCTCTCGGCCAATTTCTCGCGGCTATGGACGCCCGACGACCCTTTCCACATCGGCTTCAAGACGGCGGAAGCGCGGCTCGACATCGCCCATCGCGAAGTCGAGATCGGCGTTCGCAATCGGCCGGCCGAGGGCATGAATCTGGCGTCACGGCCGGCGGGTGAAGTCGCCTATGCGCCCTTCAGGGCGCGCAACCAGCCGGTGCAGGGGGCCGAGAACTGGGTGGCGATCGCGCCCGACGACGCCGCCACGCCGTCGGCCCGCTGGACGAATGCGCAACCGAACCTGACGATTGCCGCCTGGGCAAACACGCCGCGCACGCTCTACGATCTCATCAGCGCCGGCGTCGGCACCGGCGTCCTGCCTTGCTTTGCCGGCGACCGCGACCCGCTGCTCGAACGCGCCGGCGAGCCGATTGCCGAACTACACCACCGTCAGTGGATCGTCATGCATGACGACGACCGCCACCGCCCCGAGGTACGAAAGGTCATCGAACGGATGGCCGCGCTGATCGCCGCGCATGCGCCGCTGTTTGCCGGGGAGCGACCCCTGGGAGGCGACTGAATGCCGGCCCTGACCCGCTGCGCTTCCAAAAATCACGGCGGTGCTTTTTAATGCTTGACCTCAACTATACCTGAGGTTTTATAGGGGTGCTCCTGAACTTTCATTGAACGGAGTGCCTACCCAAAATGCCCCAGAAAACAAAGCTCGGCCTGATCTATGGCAGCGCCCGAGAAGGCCGCTTTTGCGATACCATGGTCAATTGGGCAGCAGCCGAGATTCTCAGTGACGGGCGGTTTGCCGCAAGCCATATCGACCCGCGAGATATGGAGACGAATAGCGCCGAAATCGGCCGCAACCTCGACGAGGCGGACGCCTTCGTCATCGTCACGCCCGAATACAATCACGGCTACACCGGCGCGCTGAAATCGCTGATTGACGCTTACAACCAGCAATGGCAGATCAAGCCGGTCGCCTTCGTCTCCTATGGCGGCGTTTCAGGCGGGCTGCGGGCGGTCGAGCAGCTTCGGCTGATCTTCGCCGAGCTTCATGCCGTCGGCATTCGCGACACGGTGAGCTTCGCCAACCCGTGGAACAGATTCGATAGCGCCGGCGCGCTGGTCGAGCCGAAGGACGCAGAGCGTGCGATGAAAACGCTACTCGCCCGCCTTCACTGGTGGGCCGTGACCCTGCGCGATGCGCGCGCAACCTCGTCTTACTTCGAGGCGGCGGCATGAATGCGCAACTTCGGCCGATAGATACGGCACCAGCCCGTCAGCCGCATCGTGGGCGTAACATCACGCTGCTGCTGGCGGCCACGCTGACCATCATGTCGGGCGCCACGATCGCGCCTTCCCTGCCGGCCATCGAAGCGCATTTCGCCGGCAGCGACAATGTCGAGATCCTGACCCGGCTGGTGCTGACGCTGCCGGCGCTTTTCATCGTCATCTGCGCGCCCTTCGCCGGCGGCCTTGCCGACCGCTTCGGCCGCCGGCCTTTGCTGATGGCTGGCGCCCTGCTCTACGGCATCGGCGGCATGTCGGGCCTGCTGGCGGATTCGCTTGCCGGCCTGCTGATCGGCCGCGCCGCACTCGGCATTGCGGTGGCGGGCGTCATGACGACGGTGACCGCGTTGGTCGGCGACTATTTCACCGGACCGGCGCGCGACCGCTTCATGGGGTTGCAGGCGGCTTTCGTCGGCATAGGCGGGCTGGTTTTCCTGACCGGCGGCGGCCTGCTGGCCGAACTGCATTGGCGCGCGCCCTTTGCCGTCTATGGCCTTTCCCTCCTGCTGATCCCGGCCATGTTGGCCTTCATCAAGGAGCCCAATCTCGCCCGCGGCACGACCGTGCTCGCCGGAGCCGTGGGCACGACGGCATGGCTTGCCATTGCCGCAGTGTACTTCGCTTCCGTTCTCAACAGCGTCGCCTACTACCTGATACCGACGCAACTTCCCTTCTACCTCAACGCCATGGGGATCGGTTCGCCGACGCTGGCGGGGTTCGCCATCGGGCTGGGCAACGTTGTCAGCGCTGGCGTCTCGCTGTTCTACGCTCCCTTGCGCGCAAGACTGGGCGTGACGGGCGTCTTCGGCCTCGCCTTCGGCCTGATGGCGACCGGCTATGCGCTACTCGGATTGGCGGGCTCGCTACCGGCGGTGCTGACAGCGGCCAGCGTGGTCGGGCTCGGTCTGGGCATGATGATGCCCAACATCGCTGCCGCCGCCATGACCGCAGCCGCACCGGAGATGAGAGGCCGGGTCGCCGGCGGCATGACGGCCAGCGTCTTCGCCGGTCATTTCATCTCGCCCTTCGTCAGCCAGCCGATGATCGCGACATTCGGTTTCGAGCAGACCTATCTCTATGCCGGCGCTGCAGTCGGTGCCGTCGCGATCATAGCTGCCGGCATCGCGGTATTTCAGGCTGCGCGCGTCCCGGCGGCGGTTTCCCACTGACAAAGGAAGCCACCACGTCGCCACGCGCTTATCGGACGCGTGGCGACGATGATGAACGCTTATGCGCCGTTGCGCGAGAACTTGCTGCGAACGAACCGCCAAAGCCCGATCAATGGCAGGAGCAAGACAAAGCCGAACTTCTTGAGTGCAACCAGCGCCACAGCCAGGAGCCCGGTCTTGATCGCAGCTTTGCCCGCGATCAACCCGCCGATGCCAATCGTGGCGGCGCTGTCGACGCCCGGCAGATAATCAGCATATCGCTTGCCTTCGGCGAAGCTCGCAAGGTTCAGCACCTCACCGAGGCTCTGCTTGATTTCGGGCAGTTGATCCATTGTCGCGATGTAGCTCATGACAAAGACGCCCTCGCGGCCGAGGAAACGCACATCGTAATTGAGCGTCCGCGAGGTCGCCTCGCCGAACTGAAGCTCCTTGGCCCAATGAAGCCGCTTGTTGACGGTGTCATAGGTGGGCGGCGAAGCCCATCCCACAAGCGTTACCGGCGAGAACCCTTCCTTGACGCGCTCCTCGTTGCGCGCGTTCGTGTCCGACTGCATCGTGCTAAGCAAATCGCTGTAGTCGATGGTGGCCGCATCCAGATCATCGACATAGCCGATCTTTTCGTGACGCAGTTCGATACCCCAGGTGCCGTCGGCCAGAGGGTCGTAATCTTTGGGGAAGATCATCCCCAGCGTTTCGACGGTTGTGTCGGCCGGATTGCCCCAGCCTTCGGTCAAAACCTGCACGGCGTCGTCGTGGTCGAGGAAATAGAACTTGTCCTTGAGTTCCAGGTGAACGCCATCGGCGAGATCGATGGCACCGGTTTTCGGCTCGATCTTGTCGAGAAATTCTTTTCCCGTATCTCCGTAGTCCTGATAGGACTTGAAGAATTCCGCCGATGTTTCCGCCAAAGCCGACCCGGCTGACAACATGAGTGTCAAGCCCAGCAACAAAGCCGTTTTCCTCAAAGCATGCCCCCGAAAAGTCATCGCAACCGGCATCTCAATGCGGTTGCCGCCCCATCAAATGCTGCGCGGAATGATAGCCTGACAACCCAGCATTGCAAGCTGTTGCACGCTCGCGCATCGGCTATCCACTACTGAAAATCGAAGGCGCTCAACCCCGTCACCATCTCGTCCAGTCCGAGCGGGCGGGTGACGGGGGGCTCGGCGCGGGACAGGCAGCCGGTGCGCTCGCAGAGCCGGCAGGCGGGGCCGACCGGGGTTGCGGGAACCTGGCCGGGCTTCGCGCCAGTGGCTCCGGGGAGTGCGGCACCGTAGACGATCTCATCCTTGAAGGCGATGTCGCAGCCGATGAGCAGGGCGGTGCGGCGCGGGCGTTCGTTGAAAGCGCCTTGCGGTCCTTCCAGCGTGCGGGCGACGCACAGGAATTCCGCCCCGTCCGGCATCTCGACCGCTTCGACGAATATCTGTCCCGGCTGGGTGAAGGCTGCATGCACCGGCAGTTTCGGACAGCCTCCGCCGAAACGGCTTTGCGGAAAACCTTGGGCGCCGGCCTTGCGGAAGCGGTTTCCGGCATTGTCGACTTCGAGCATGAAGAACGGCACTGCCGAAGCACCCTGCCTTTGCAGCATGGTGAGCCGGTTTGCCGCCTGCTCGAAGGAGACGCCGAAGCGCGAGCGCAGCACGTCGACATCGTAGCGCGAACGCTGCGCCGCCGACTGGAACGCCTGATAGGGCATCATTAGCGCATGCGCCGCATAGCGGCCAAGTTCGAAGCGGGCGAGACGCCGCGCCTCGTCGGACGACAGTTTCAGCGCCTGTATTTCGGCAGCAACGGCCACCGACATTCGGATGAGGCAGGCTTCCATCGCCACCTCGCGCAGCTGGTCGAAGGGCGACAGGCGCTCGGAAATGAACAGGCGCTGCGAATGGCGGTCGTAGCGGCGGCGCCAGTTGGGCATGGTGGCGACCGGCAGAACTTTTACCACGATGCCATATTCGCGCCTGAGCCACGCCTTCAGCGCGCCGAACAGATCATCGCCGGGATCGAGCACGGCGGTAAACGACTCCGCCTCCTCCTCGATCGACGCAAAATGGTTGGGCCGACGTTCGAAAACCTCGTGCACCTCATCGATGGGCAGCCGCGCGCCGGACAGAGCGGTCGCCCTGCCCTCACGCGCCAGAAGCTCGGAAAGATCGGACAGGCGCTCGGCCTGCTCGCGATAGGCGCGGAACAGTTTTATTACTGCCGCCGCTGCGTTCGGGGCGCCTTCGGCGATCTCGACTAATTCCTGGTCGCCCGGCAGTTCGCCGGCCAGCAGCGGGTCGGAAAACACCTCCTTGAGTGACGCGATCGAGCCTCTCGCCTCGCCTTGCAACTCTTCCGGCTCGACCTTGTAGACGGATGAGAGCTTCAGGATGAGCTGCACCGTCAGCGGGCGCTGGTTGCGTTCGATGAGGTTGAGATAGGAGGGCGAGATGCCGAGCCCTTCGGCCATCGCCGTCTGGGTCAGGCCCTTGGCGTTGCGGATGCGGCGGATGCGCGGCCCGGCGAAGATTTTTTGCTCGGCCATCAGTCTCGACCTTCAATACACCGGAAGACGCCGTCATCCCGGACGAGCGACGCAAAGCGGCGGGATACCCGGGACCCATTCCGGTCTGCTGGTTGTCGTCGCGGAATGGATCCCGGATAGCCCAGCTCCGCTTCGCTACGCCCGGCTTCCGGGATGACGACTGCAGGCTCGCTGTATGACAGATCGCGCTCATTTACAGGAATTGACAAATTCCTCACCGCCAAAATCCTTTACAACATTTACAAATTTACAACGCGATCCTGTCAAACACAATACAGGTTTTCCCTATTTCCCGGACGATTTTCCCGAATTATCTCGCTTATATCGCATCGCAATGTAAATTCCGTAACATAGAAGCAGCGGGAAGCTGCTCCGCCAATGTAACACCGTTGACTGTTCGGAGAGAAATATGACCGATTTTTACAATCTCGTCCCATCCGCGCCTGAAGGCCGTTTCGAAGGCATCGAGCGGCCCTATACCGCCGAGACGGTCAAGAAGCTGCGCGGCTCCGTGCAGATCAAGCACAGCCTGGCCGAAATGGGCGCAAACCGCCTCTGGCAGTTGATCCATGAGGAAGGCTTCGTCAACGCGCTGGGCGCTCTCTCCGGCAACCAGGCGATGCAGATGGTGCGCGCCGGGCTGAAGGCGATCTACCTGTCGGGCTGGCAGGTCGCTGCCGACGCCAACACGGCGTCCGCCATGTATCCCGACCAGTCGCTCTACCCGGCCAATGCCGCGCCCGAGCTTGCCAAGCGCATCAACAAGACGCTGCAGCGCGCCGACCAGATCGAAACCTCGGAAGGCAAGGGCCTGTCGGTCGACACATGGTTCGCGCCGATCGTGGCTGACGCGGAAGCCGGCTTCGGCGGACCGCTCAACGCCTTTGAGATCATGAAGGCCTTCATCGAAGCGGGTGCAGCCGGCGTCCACTACGAGGACCAGCTCGCTTCGGAAAAGAAGTGCGGCCATCTCGGCGGTAAGGTGCTGATCCCGACCGCTGCCCACATCCGCAACCTCAACGCCGCGCGGCTTGCCGCCGACGTGATGGGCACGCCAACGCTGGTGATCGCCCGTACCGACGCGGAAGCGGCCAAGCTCTTGACGTCAGACATCGATGAGCGCGACCAGCCTTTCGTGGATTACGATGCCGGCCGGACGGTCGAAGGCTTCTACAACGTCAAGAACGGCATCGAGCCCTGCATTGCGCGCGCCGTTGCCTATGCCCCGCATTGCGACCTGATCTGGTGCGAGACCTCCAAGCCGGATCTGGCGCAGGCGAAGAAGTTTGCCGAGGGCGTGCGCAAGCATCACCCCAACAAGCTTCTCGCCTATAATTGCTCACCGTCCTTCAACTGGAAGAAGCATCTGGACGACGCCACGATCGCCAAGTTCCAGCGCGAGTTGGGCGCCATGGGCTACAAGTTCCAGTTCATCACGCTGGCCGGGTTCCATCAGCTCAACCACGGCATGTTCGAGCTGGCGCGCGGCTACAAGGATCGCCAGATGGCAGCCTATTCGGAGTTGCAGGAAGCCGAGTTCGCTTCGGAGGCCAACGGCTACACCGCGACCAAGCACCAGCGCGAAGTCGGCACCGGCTATTTCGACGCCGTGTCGATGGCGATCACCGGCGGCCAGTCGTCCACCACGGCGATGAAGGAATCGACCGAGCACGACCAGTTCCGCCCGGCAGCGGAATAATCGGGCCGCAGGCAATATCCCGGGGCGACTAGCCCCGGGCAACAAACAGAGGAAACGCCCGAAGGGCAATAAACAGTGCACGGGAGAAGACCATGGCAACCAGAACACGCGTCAAGGAGCGGGCCGAGGAACAGTCTTCGGCCATGAATATGGATCAGCAGGCGGTCATACGCATCGTCGCCAACGACCTGCACCGCCTCAACCAGTCGGTGATGAAGGCGGTGGAGGCCGGCGTCTCGGTCGAGCTCGTGCGCTCGGCGCGCCATCATGGCGGTGACGGCAACTGGGGCGACCTGCTCATCCCGGTGATCGTCACCCAGGGCACCCGCTAACAACCGGCATCCGTCAGCCGACAAACAGTTCCAAGGCCCACTCAATCACCCGCGCGGTTTCGCGTGGGTGATCTTTTTTTAACCCCATGGCCCTTGCTGCGCCTTTGGTCGCAAGCGCGGCGTGGCCAATCCCTTCACTTTTTGCTCACGCTCGCCACGCAATGGTTTTACGCTTGACATGAAGGTCGGGCGTGCGGTTAGCTGCATCACTCCTCAACCATAAATTGAGCTACGGGCGGACAGGCTAGTGCATGATCAAGTCACGTAGCGACAGCAGCCGTCGCCCGGGCACCGGCCCGACAGAGCAAAACCCCGCTGTTTTCACGGTCGATCTAAACAAGGTTCTGGTCGTCGGCAAATCGCAGATCAACCGGATCGTGGTTTCCAAGATTGTCGAGAAATCCGGGCTCAGGCCGATTTCGGAAGATCCGGAAACCGCGCTCAGGACGCTGCAGACGATGGTGCCGGGCACGGTGGTGCTCGACGGCGGCGTCGACAATACGGACTGCGAGGCGCTGATGGGCCAGTTGGTGACCCTGCGGCGGCTGTCGGGAACGGAAGCGCCCTGCGTGATCCTGCTCTCAACCCGGATCATGGATGCCGACGATCTCTCGGCGCTGACGGCAATCGATGCCGCCGTCGCCAAGCCGATCACGCCCGAACTGCTCCAGCCTGTGGTCGACCGGCTGCTGGATCGGCTGCGCGGCTAAGACCGCGCGTGGCCCACAAAAGGCCGCGAAAGCCCCCCTTTCCTTCCCTGATGGGGCGCGGCTATACTCGGCAATCCGAAATCAAATCCTGGTGATTGATGCCTGCCCCTAAAAAGGAAGCCCGCCCCTCCAAAGCCGGAGGGCGCGCGCGAACCCCCGCCTACGTAAAAAACCTTCGCGGCGTAAAGAACTGGAAGGAAGTCAGCGACTGGCTCGAATGGCGCGGCATCGAAGACATAGAATGCATCACTCCCGATCAGGCGGGCGTCGCGCGCGGCAAGATGATGCCATCGAGCAAATTCACCTCGAACACCTCGCTGGCGCTGCCGTCGGCGCCCTTCATGATGACGATTTCGGGCGACTATCCCGAAGACGGCAACGGCTTCTCCTATCCGGAAGACGACGGCGACCTGAAGCTGATGCCCGATCTTTCGACGCTGACCGCCGTGCCCTGGGAGGAAGACCCGACGGCGCAGGTGATCTGCGATCTCGTCCATCAGGACGGGCGTGCGGTGGAGTTCACGCCACGCAACGTGCTGAAGAAGGTGGTCGCCGCCTATGAGAAGAAGGGCCTGCGCCCGGTCGTTGCGCCGGAAATCGAATTCTATCTCGTGCGCAAGAACCCGGACCCGGATTATCCGCTGACGCCGCCTGTCGGACGCTCGGGCCGGCCGATCGGCGGCGGCGCCGGCTATTCGATCGCCGGCGTCAACGAGTTCGATGAGCTGATCGACGACATCTACCATTTCTCCGAAAACCAGGGCCTCGAGATCGACACGCTCATCCACGAAGAGGGTGCCGGCCAGCTCGAGATCAATCTGCGCCATGGCGATCCGATCGAGCTTGCCGACCAGGTGTTCCTGTTCAAGCGCACCATCCGCGAGGCAGCACTCAAGCACGACACCTACGCCACCTTCATGGCCAAGCCGATCCAGGGCCAGCCGGGCTCGGCCATGCACATCCATCAGTCGATCGTCGATCGCAAGACCGGCAAGAACATTTTCTCGGCACCAGACGGTTCGGAGACCGAGGCTTTCTTCAACTTCATCGGCGGCATGCAGCGCCATGTGCCGAACGCGCTGGTGATGTTTGCGCCTTACGTCAATTCCTATCGCCGGCTGACGCAGGCAGCGTCTGCGCCGGTCAACGCGAAATGGGGCTACGACAACCGCACCGTGGCCTTCCGCGTGCCGCGGTCGGACCCGGCGGGACGGCGCGTCGAGAACCGCATCCCCTCCTCCGACGCCAATCCCTATCTGGCGTTGGCTGCCTCGCTCGCCTGCGGGCTTATCGGCATGAACAACGGCCTGAAGCCGGATGCGCCGGTCCTGACCACAGCCAATGCGGACGAGATCGACCTGCCCCGCGGACTGCTCGAAGCGGTCGACCTGTTCGAAGGCGATAAGGAACTGCGAACGATGCTGGGCGAATCCTTCGCCGCCACCTACGCGGCCATCAAGCGCGCCGAATTCGAAACCTTCATGGAAGTGATCAGCCCGTGGGAGCGGGAGTATCTGTTGTTGAATGTGTGAGTTAGGGGAGTAGGGCAGTAGGGCAGTAGGGCAGTAGGGCAGTAGGGCAGTAGGAGAGAATGTCGACGAGGATTGATTCGTACAGGGATCTTGTCGTTTGGCAGCAGGCAATGGAACTCGCGGTTTCGATTTACGAAGTGACAAAAGCCTGGCCGAAAGACGAACTTTATGGGCTGACAAGCCAAATACGCCGAGCGGCAACGTCGGTGCCTGCCAATATTGCGGAAGGATACGGCAGAGAAAGCCGTGCTTCCTACCAGCAATTTCTGAGGATCGCCCAAGGTTCGCTCAAGGAATTAGAGACGCACCTGTTGATTGCACAGCGGGTCGGAATAACGTCCCGCCCAGCAATCGAGCCCCTGATGACCCTGAGCGAGAGCATAGGAAAACTGCTACGGCTCCTTATCCGGAAGCTCTCGACCGGTTAAACCTACTGCCCTACTGCCCTACTGCCCTATTCCCCTCATCGAGTTTCCATGCATCATTCCCCCATCTCCCCAGGCCATTCCTGGTACGAAGCGACGGCCGGCGAGCGGCCGGTCTATCCGGCGCTGGACGGCGACCGCAGCGCCGATGTCGTCGTCGTCGGCGGCGGTTTTACCGGCCTGTCGGCGGCGGCGCATCTGGCCAAGGCGGGCACGAATGTCGTGCTGATCGAGGCGCATCGCTTTGGCGATGGCGCGTCGGGGCGCAATGGCGGCCAGCTCGGCACCGGCCAGCGCGCCTGGGCCGAAGACCTCGAGGCCGAGCTCGGCCTTTCGCGCGCCAAGGCGTTGTTCGGCCTTGCCGAAGAAGCCAAGGCGCATCTGCTGGAATTTTCGGCAGCCAACAATATCGAAATCGACTTCATGCCCGGACAACTGTCTGTGGCGCACAAGAAGCGCTATGTCGACGACTACAAGGCCCATGCAGAGATCATGGCGACGCGCTTCGGCTATGAGCACATCTCCTTCATGGACGAGAAGGAGACGGCCGAGCGGCTCGGCTCAACCGCCTATTTCGGTGGAACGCGCGACACCGGCACCGGCCATATCCACCCGCTGAAGTTGGTCATCGGCACGGCGCGCGTGGCCGCGGAGGCAGGCGCACAGCTTTTCGAAGAGACGCCATCGACCGGCATCGTCTCCGCCGCCGGCAAGGTGCGCGTGACGACGCCGACTGGCACCATAACCGCCGACAAATGCCTGATCGCGGTAAATGCCTATGGCGGCAATCTCGAACCGGTGAGTGCCGCCCATGTCATGCCGATCGGCTCCTTCATCGGCGCGACCGTGCCGCTGGGTGCTGACAGCCCTGTCATTCCGGGCGGTGAATCGGTCGACGATTCACGCTTCGTCGTGCGCTATTTCCGCAAATCCAGGGATGGCCGGCTGCTGTTCGGCGGGCGCGAGGTCTATGGCGTCGATGATCCCAAGGACATTCACATCCACATCCGCAAGCAGATCGCCGAGCTTTATCCCGCCTTGAAGGATGTCGAGATCACCCATGGCTGGGGCGGCTATGTCGGCATCACCGTGCCGCGAAAGCCCTATGTACGCGAGGTCATGCCCAATGTCATTTTCGCCGGCGGCTATTCCGGCCATGGCGTGATGCTGTCCAACTTCGTCGGCAAGCTCTACGCCGAGACCATCGCCGGCAACCGCGACCGGCTCAAGCTGTTCGAAGACCTGAAAATCCCGCCTTTCCCCGGTGGCCGGCGCTTCCGCGCGCCGCTGATGTTCCTCGCGCTCAACTGGTTCGCGCTCAGGGACAGGTTTTAGGATAGCTTGCTGAAACTGGTTCGGCTTACCCTAACTGATTGAAAAAGCACTCCGTTTTTATGCCCACAGTTCGCAATCGCGATTTCGTGACCGTTTCTGGGCAGTATTGCACCTCAGCAACAGTTTTCTTGTCGGTTTTACGCTAGTATAAGGCATGCAGTCAGGCGGGTTGATAACTTTGCAGATGCAGGAGGCAGCCTTGACCAAAGGGTTTGCACGCGCTGCGGTTCTCGCAGCACTTCTTTCCACCGGAACGGCGGCCTATGCCGCTGACGTTGTGGAGCCCGAAGCACCGGCCCCCATTGCCGAAACGCCGATTTTCAGCTGGACCGGCGCCTATGTCGGTATCGTCGGCGGCTACAATTGGGGCAAGACCGACTGGACCTTCACCGACACCGGCGACAACAACGATTTCGACACCAATGGCGGCTCGGTCGGGGGCACCGTCGGCTACAATTATCAATTCCCCAACAATGTCGTGCTCGGCCTTGAAGGCGATCTCTCCTGGTCGGGCGCCGATGGCAGCGTAACCTGCCCGAACCCGACCTTCTCCTGCGACTCGGAAGTAAAATGGTATGGCACGGTGCGCCCGCGCCTCGGCTATGCGTATGACCGCTTCCTGCCCTATATCACCGGCGGCGCGGCCTTCGGCAATGTCGAACTGACGACGCGCGACACCGCGACGAACACCAGCGTCAGCGACGACCAGACGCGGTTCGGCTGGGCGGCCGGCGTCGGCCTCGAATATGCCTTCACCGACCAGTTCACCGCCAAGCTCGAATACCTGCATATCGATCTCGGCAAGGATGACTACACTCTGTCGGATGGCGCGCCTGTCGAAGCCAAATGGAAGTCCGACGGCATTCGCCTCGGCTTCAACTACAAGTTCTAACGAACCGTCTCATTGGCTGAACTGCCCCGGCGCTCGCGCCGGGGTTTTTGTTTGCGCGGGGCTCGTGCGGCATGCGGGAAGTGGTCTTCGCGTCTTGGCGCAGGGGCGACTAGCCGTGACAACCGTGAAGTCGCCATCCAATGTCGACGACTAGCGAAGGCAGCTCGTCATCCCGGAAACCGAAGCGAAGCGCAGGTTATCCGGGATCGATTGGCCGCAGCATCGTCAGGCACGGCCCGGTCTTGCTGTTGACGCGTTCTGCACCGCTGAAGCTCTTCTCCATTCAGGCATGGATCCCGGGTCTCCGCATTCGCTTCGCTCATGCTCCGCCCGGGATGACGAAGGGAGGGGTGTCGCCGCTAATCGCAAACGTTGCTTAAGACCAGAGACGCAATTGCTGCGCCCCAGCGTTGACCATCAGCGAAGGCCAAATATGCAATTCGTCATCCCGGAAGCTGGAGCGAAGCGGAGGCTATCCGGGATCCATTGGCCGGTATCGTCAGGCACGGACCGATCCTGACGCCATTGCGGTCTGCACCGCCGAAGCGCTTTTGCGTTCCGGCATGGATTCCCGACACTCTCCGCTCGTTCCTCGCTCACGAGGTCGAGAATGACGAATTGCATTTAGGCTTGCTGCCAATCCCAAGCGTTGGTGATTTGGCGTTGGCGGTTTGCGAAGGCGGCAAATAACAAGCTCGTCATCCTCGGGTCGCAGCACGAGCGAAGCGAAGGGCGAAGCGAAGGGCGAAGAACCCGGGGATCCATGCCGGACCATCCGCGAAGGCCGCAGCGGTGCAGAACTGCCGAAGCTGAAGCTTGCGAAGTGGGGGGGGGGAAAGATTTTCAGGCGGGTTTCACTCAAGCTATTGTTTTTACTTATGCCTCGAACTTTCTAACGCCCGATTTTTCCACACCCCTCGAGCACCTTTCATAATTCGCCCCAGTTCCTCCCACGGGAACACCGGTCGCGACGGTGATCTGTGGGGAGGAACCGGCGCTTCCGTCTTGTGGCAAACGTAGCCGCGAGGCCGGGGAGGTTCCGTCCAAGGGCTCCCCTGCGGGTAATACGGCCCGCGCGTGCTGGACGAGCACATAGGCTTTGCGTTCATTCGTAAATGAATGAAAGCAGGGAGCAGCGGAACGGACGGGAACAGAAATTGCCGGCGGGGCGCGGAAGTCGCGCCACTTACTAAACACTAGGAAGGCACGGCCATGCGCCCCGCTTCCCGATCTTTGACAATGGCCAGATGCGAAAGCAGGCGTGGCGATGATGAAGCGCGCCGCCGAGCTACCCCTCATTCCACCGTCGGCATCGGCCGCGTCTGGGAGGCGATCATGGCGCCGATGGCGTCGACAGCCTTGGGGTCGGCCTCATAGGACATCGCCGTCTGCGCCAGATCGGATGGCTGCGGCGCTTCGGCCGGCAAAGACGGCGTGGCTTCCGCGACCTGCGGTGTAGAGGCTTCGGGCTTCGCATCCTGTGCGAGAATCCGAGGTCCCTTGCCGGTGGTGCTCGCCCGCGTCTCGACTGGCGCGGCGTCGTCGGACCTGCTGCTGCGGGCAACAACGCGAGCGCCCTTTGCCGAGGCGGAGGCGATTGTTGCAACCGGCGCGGAATCTGCAGAACGTGCGCTCGCCGATACGACACGTGGTCCGTTCTCGGTCATGGCGATCTGCGTCTCGACCGGAGCAGCCGCCTTTGCCGTCGTCTCCTGCACGCCGGGAAGCGGGCTGGCTTCTGCGACCTGGGTCTCTTCGACCGCCGGCTTTGCGCGGCGCCGGCTGCGCTTTTCGTAAAACTCGTTGCCGCCGGCTTCCAGCACGTAGTGCATGTTCTTGTAGGGGAAGCGCAGGCCGGCGGTGTGGAAGAACATGGCGCTCTCCACCTTCGGATGGCGCTCGCCCTTCAGCACGGAATCGGCTGCATCGACGACGTCGGGAAGCGCTTTGGAGTCCATACGGCGCGACAGCACACCGGGCGCGAACTGGCCTTTCTGGCCGACGACCTGACAGACGGTGTCGCCATACTCGCCGGATTTCAGGCGGTTCATCACCACCGTGCCGACGGCGACAAGCCCCGACCGGCTCGAGCGGTTGGATTCGAAGAACATTGCGCGAGCGAGACATTCCTTGTCCTTGGCCGTGTAGGCGTAGGACGTTTTGGACGATGTCTTGCCGAGGGACGAGGTCTTGAGGCCTTCCGTCAAGCCGCCAGCGCCCTGCGTGGTACAACCAGCAAGCACACAACCGGATACGACGGTGCCGAACGCAAGAAACGTCCTCCACCTTGGGAGATTTAGCAAAAGGGCCCCTTACTCCTTGGTCGTCCCCAGCCCAGAATCGAGATTGTGCATTTTTCAGGCTAAAAGATGGCGAAAGCCTTAACCATGTCGGCTTTCGCTTGCCTCACCCGCCGGAGAACTCAGCATAAAGGCGGGGTCGCCGCGCTATATGCAGCGGCCGCCGTCCACTTCCAACGCTACGCCGGTGATGAATTTCGCCTCGTCGGAAGCCAGCCAGAGCGCCGCATTGGCGATGTCGAGCGGCGTCGAAAGGCGGCCGAGCGGGATCGAGGCACGGAACTTGGCGCGAAGCTCGGGCGTGTCCTCGCCCATGAACTGGGCCAGCATTCCCGTTTCGCCGGCGACCGGGCAAAGGCAGTTCACGCGGATGTTCTTCGGCGCGAGTTCCACCGCCATCGACTTGGTCGCGGTGATCGCCCAGCCCTTGGAGGCATTGTACCAGGTCAGCCCCGGACGTGGCCGCAGGCCGGCGGTGGAGGCCGTGGTGATGATGGAGCCGCCGCCCTGTGCGTCCATGATCGGCACGACGGCGCGGGCGGCATGGTAGATCGCCTTCATGTTGACGGCGGTGATCAGGTCGAAGGTGTCTTCCTCGACCTCCAGCATGTCGCCGTTGCGATGGGTGTAGCCGGCATTGTTGACCATGATGTCGATGCGCCCGAACGCCTTCATGGTCGCTGCGACCAGTTCGTCGAACTCGGCTTTCAGTGACACATCCGTCTGAACGAAGATCGCCTGATGACCGATCTCGGCGGCGACGCGCTCGGCGTCCTTCACGTTGAGGTCGGCGACGACGATCTTTGCGCCTTCCTCGGCAAAGCGCTTGGCCATGCCCTCGCCGAAACCCGCTGCTGCACCGGTGATGATTGCGACCTTGTTCTTCAAACGTGGCATGCATGATCCTCAAATGTTGCGGAGGCTTGCGCTCTACGTTGCCCCCCTCTGTCCTGCCGGACATCTCCCCCACAGGTGGGGAGATTAGCCGGCCGCATTGACGGCGCTCTTCCTGCAATGCTGGCGATTGGCGAAAACAGTAATGACATCTGATCTCCCCACCTGTGGGGGAGATGTCCGGCAGGACAGAGAGGGACGCCGTAGAGCGCCGACCTCCGCAAACTACCCATGATTGAACACCACCGTCTTGGTGGCCGACATATCGTAAAGCGCCTCGAACCCCTTCTCTCGCCCATGGCCGGATTTCTTGAAACCGCCGAAGGGCAGTTCTATGCCGCCCCCGGCACCGTAGCCATTGACGAAAACCTGGCCGGCGCGCACGCGCTTGGCGACGCGGTGCTGGCGTGCGCCGTCCTTCGTCCAGATGCCGGCGACGAGGCCGAAATCGGTGCCGTTGGCGAGACGGATGGCCTCTTCCTCACCCTCGAAGGGAAACAGCGTCAGCACCGGCCCGAACACCTCGTTCTGGGCGATTGCCGCCGCCGGATCGACCGAGCCGAGCAGGACGGGTGCCTGATAATAGCCCTCAGTGGGCGCGTCAGGATGGATCGAGCCGCGCGCGAGGATCGTAATGCCGGCCTCTTGCGCCGCCGCAATCATGCCCGCGACCTGACTCTTCTGCTTGGGATTGATCAGCGCGCCGAGATCGAGATCGGCATCATGCGGGCCGGCGACGAGTTTTGAGAACCGCTCAGTGAGGCCGGCGGCAATCCTGTCATAGACCGGTTTTTCGATCAGCACGCGGCTGCCCGCCGAGCAGGTCTGGCCGCCATTCTGGATGATCGCGTTGACGAGAACGGGCAGCGCCGCCTCGATATCGGCGTCGGCAAAGACGATCTGCGGCGACTTGCCGCCGAGTTCCATCGTCACCCCGCGATTGTTGATTGCCGCCGCCTGCTGGATAGCGGTGCCGGTCATCGGCGAGCCGGTGAAGGTGACGTAGTCGACCAGCGGATGCGCCGAAAGGGCTGCCCCCGCATCGCGGCCATAGCCGGTGACGACGTTGAACACGCCAGCTGGAATGCCGGCTTCCAGCGCCAGTTCGGCAATGCGGATCGTGGTCAACGAGGCGTCTTCGGCCGGCTTGACGACCAGCGTGTTGCCCATGGCAAGTGCTGCACCCGCTACACGGGCAAGGATCTGCAGTGGATAGTTCCAGGGAATGATGCCGGCGACCACGCCATGCGGCTCGCGCAAGGTCAGCGCCGTGTAGCCTTCCAGAAACGGGATGGTGTCGCCGTGGATCTTGTCGGCTGCACCGCCGTAGAATTCGTAATAGCGCATGGCGCCGTTCACATCCGCCCTGCCCTGCCGGACCGGCTTGCCGGTGTCGCGCGATTCGAGTGCGGCGAGTTCGGTGCCGTTTTTCTCGATGAGCTGGAAAAGCCGGGTGAGGCAGCGGCCGCGCTCGACAGCAGGCGTGCGGCTCCATGGCCCGTTATCGAAAGCTGTGCGGGCCGATTGCACGGCACGGTCGACATCGGCAGCGCCGGCGGCGGGAATTGAGGCGAAAACCTTGCCGTCGGAAGGGCAGCGCACGTCGATCCGCTCGCCCGAAAGCGCGTCGACCTGCTTTCCATCGACGATCTGCATGAAGGCGCGGCCTTCCGCCACCGTTCTGGAAAGATGCGTTCCCATCGCAATCTCCTTTGGAAATCGTCACGTTCAAGTCTTATGTTGCGTTTGCGAACAGACCGGAGTGACTATCGCCTGATGAGAAACGCCCCGGTTGGACCAGTGTCAAGGTTGAAGCTGTGACAGTCTGACACTGGTAATTTTAAATCGATTAGATTAATAGACGGCGGACTCACCGCCGTCGTGAACACGGAACTGCAATGACTAGCCAGATCATCCCCGTCGAAGCCTTCGACCTTGTCGTTTTTGGAGGCACGGGCGACCTTGCCGAGCGCAAGCTGTTGCCGGCGCTCTACCAGCGCCAGCGCGCCGGGCAATTCTCCGAACCTACCCGCATTATCGGTGCCTCGCGCACCACGATGACCGACGACGAGTATCGCGCATTCGCGAGCAAGGCGATTTCCGAGCATGTAAAAGCGGAGGAAATCGACCCCGCCCAGCTCGAAAGCTTCATTGCACGCCTCTCGTATGTCGCGGTGGACGCGAAAACCGGCGATGGTTTCCCGAAGCTGAAAAAGGCCATCGGCAACAGCAAGAACGTGCTGGTCTTCTATCTTGCTGTGGCGCCAGCGCTGTTCGGCGATATCTCGAACTACCTGAAGGCCAACGATCTCGTCACGCCAACCGCGCGCATCGTCCTGGAAAAGCCGATCGGCCGCGACCTCGCCTCCGCGCGCGAACTGAACGACCAGATCGGCAAGGTCTTTTCCGAGCAGCAGATTTTCCGCATCGATCACTATCTCGGCAAGGAGACGGTGCAGAACCTGATGGCGCTGCGCTTCGCCAACGCGCTTTACGAGCCGCTGTGGAATTCTGCCCATATCGACCACGTCCAGATCACCGTGGCCGAGACCGTCGGCCTGGAAGACCGCATCACCTATTACGACAAGGCCGGCGCGCTGCGCGACATGGTGCAGAATCACATGCTGCAGCTTCTGTGCCTAGTCGCCATGGAAGCGCCCGCCTCGATGGAAGCGGACGCGGTGCGCGACGAAAAGCTGAAGGTGCTGCGCTCGCTGAAGCGCATCAACGGGCAGGAAGCGCCGAAATCGACCGTGCGCGGGCAATATCGCGCCGGCGCATCGGCCACCGGCCCGGTGAAGGGCTATGTCGAGGAACTCGGCAACGGCCAAAGCGAGACCGAAACCTTCGTCGCCATCAAGGCCGAGATCGAGAACTGGCGCTGGGCCGGCGTGCCCTTCTATCTGCGCACCGGCAAGCGGCTGGCCTCGCGCGTCTCGGAAATCGTCATCGAGTTCAAGCCGATCCCGCATTCGATCTTCGAGGAAAGTGCCGGCAACGTCATCGCCAACCAACTGGTGATACGCCTGCAGCCCGACGACGGCGTCAAGCAATGGATCATGATCAAGGATCCGGGTCCGGGCGGCATGCGCCTGCGCAATGTCGCACTGGACATGAGCTTTGCCGAAAGCTTCCAGGAGCGCAATCCGGACGCCTATGAGCGCCTCTTGATGGACGTGATCCGCGGCAACCAGACGCTGTTCATGCGCCGCGACGAGGTCGAGGCGGCATGGAAGTGGATCGACCCGATCCAGGGCGCCTGGGCCGACAGCCATCAGGAAACGCAGGGCTACACCTCGGGCACCTGGGGTCCGTCCGCCTCGATCGCGCTGATCGAACGCGACGGCCGCACCTGGCACGAGAGCTGAGCGATGGACGTGGCTGCCCGCAGCTGGCACGAATTCGCCTCGTCCGAGACGCTGGCGCTGGGGCTTTCCGGCACGGTCGCCAAGGTTCTCGGCGATGCAATCGCCTTGCGCGGAAAAGCGACGATCGCCGTTTCCGGCGGCACCACGCCCGGTCTGTTTTTCCGCACGCTTTCGCGCGAAAAGCTCGACTGGGCCAAGGTGACGGTGACGCTGATCGACGAGCGGTTCGTGCCGGCGGATTCACCGCGCTCAAACGCCGGACTGGTGGCCGCGAACCTGCTCCAGCACGAAGCGGCGGCGGCAAATTTCGTCGGCCTCTATTCCGAGGCAGGCAACGTGCAGAGTGCCGCACAGCGCGCCAATGATTCAATCGCCCGCAGCGCGCTGCCTCTGGATGCCGCGATCCTCGGCATGGGCGGCGACGGCCACACGGCTTCTTTCTTCCCCGACGCCGGCAATCTGGCCGCGCTGCTCGACCCGGCTTCCAAGTCGAACGTGCTGCCGGTGCATGCGGCAAGCGGCATCGAGCCCCGCCTGACGCTGACGCTACCGCGCATTGCCGAGGCAGGCTTCGTCGCCTTGCATATCGAAGGCGTGGAGAAGCGCCGCGTTCTGGAAGCAGCGCTCGGCGATGGAAGCCACCTGCCTGTGCGCGCCGTATTCGACCACGCAAAGACACCCGTCCAGGTGTTCTGGACGCTGTAATATTCTGCATGTCGAGCCGGAGAACGCTCCTCCACGTTTTCCGCGGCATGATCCAGACCATGATCCCGAAGACGGGAACCGGTTTTCGAAAAGGTCATGGTCAAACAACAAGACAGGACCGAGAGCCATGACCGCGAGAAGCGATATCGAAGCCATCACCAACCGCATCCGCGAGCGGTCCAGGGGCTCGCGAGAAATCTATCTCGGGCGCATCGCCGAAGCCTCCAGCCGCTCGGCCAACCGCGCGGTGCTTTCCTGCGGCAACCTCGCTCACGGCTTTGCGGTTTGCAGCCCGTCTGAAAAAATCGCGCTCGGCGGCGACAAGGTGCCGAACCTCGGCATCATCACCTCCTACAACGACATGCTGTCGGCGCATCAGCCTTTTGAGACCTTTCCGCAGATGATCAAGCAGGCGGCGAGCGAAGTGGGCGGCATCGCGCAGGTGGCGGGCGGCGTGCCGGCCATGTGCGACGGCGTCACCCAAGGCCAGCCGGGCATGGAGCTTTCGCTGTTTTCGCGCGACGTGATCGCCATGGCGGCGGCTGTCGGCCTCAGCCACAACATGTTCGACGCCGCCGTGTTCCTCGGCGTCTGCGACAAGATCGTGCCGGGCCTGCTCATCGGGGCCCTGACCTTCGGCCATCTGCCGGCCGTGTTCATTCCTGCCGGGCCAATGACGTCGGGCCTGCCCAACGACGAAAAGGCCCGGATTCGCCAGCTCTATGCCGAGGGCAAGGTCGGCCGTCCCGAACTGCTTGAGGCGGAATCGAAGTCCTATCACGGCCCTGGCACCTGCACCTTCTATGGCACGGCCAATTCCAACCAGATGCTGATGGAGATCATGGGCCTGCACACGCCGGGCGCATCCTTCGTCAATCCGGGCACGCCGCTGCGCGATGCGCTGACCAGGGAAGCCGCCAAGCGCGCGCTGGCGATCACCGCGCTCGGCAACGCCTATACGCCTGTCGGGCGGATGATCGACGAGCGGTCGATCGTCAACGGCGTCGTCGGCCTGCACGCCACCGGCGGCTCGACCAACCACACGATTCACCTGCTCGCTATGGCGGCAGCGGCAGGCATCAAGCTGACCTGGCAGGATATTTCCGATCTCTCCGACGCGACCCCGCTTCTGGCGCGCGTATATCCGAACGGTCTTTCCGACGTGAACCATTTCCACGCCGCCGGCGGGCTCGGCTTCCTGATCCGCGAACTGCTCGACGCCGGCCTGCTGCATGAGGATGTGCAGACCGTGTGGGGCGAAGGCCTGCGCCCCTATGCAGTCGAAGCCAAGCTTGGCGTAGACGGCAGCGTCACCCGCGAAGCCGCGCCCAAGCAGAGCGGCGACGAGAAGGTGCTGGCGCCGTTTGCCAAGGCGTTCCAGTCGAATGGCGGCCTGAAAATGCTGTCGGGCAATATCGGCCACGCCGTCATCAAGACGTCTGCCGTCAAGCCCGAACGCCGCCTGATCGAGGCACCCGCCGTGGTGCTGGACAGCCAGCAGGCGCTGAACGACGCCTTCAAGGCCGGCGAACTCGACCGCGATTTCGTCGCCGTCATCCGCTTCCAGGGACCGCGCGCCAACGGCATGCCGGAACTGCACAAGCTGACCACCATTCTGGGCATCCTGCAGGACCGCGGCCACAAGGTGGCGCTTGTCACCGACGGCCGCATGTCGGGCGCATCCGGCAAGGTGCCGGCGGCGATCCATGTGACACCGGAAGCGTTGGAAGGCGGGCCGATCGGCAAAATCTGCGACGGCGATATCGTGCGGCTTGATGCCGACAATGGGACACTGGAAGTGTTCGTTCCCGAGGCTGAGTTGAAGGCGCGCAAGGTGCCGCTGATCGACCTCACGGCAAACGAATATGGTTTCGGGCGCGAGTTGTTCGCTGGATTCCGGCAGATGGTTGCTCGTGCCGATCAGGGCGCGAGCGCGTTCGGGATGGTTTGAAGACGGGCGGCCTGTTTCTCATCGAGGATTAGCACTTGCGGCGGGACCCCCACCCCTAGCCCCTCCCCACAAGGAGGAGGGGGACGATTTCATCGCCTTTGCCACCAAGAACGTTAAAGATTGGGGCTGAGCAGCCGTGCAGCAAAGTCCCCCTCCCCTTGTGGGGAGGGGTTAGGGGTAGGGGTCCCTCCGCAAGCGCCTGTCTCCTTAGAGGAGCGTCGAACTTCGCATCATTTGCCGGCGCGGACTGTGTGCAGCGCCTCAGCGTAGGCGATCAACCCGGCAACAACCGTGCTCCGCTGATCGTCGGACAAATGCCGGAAGGCCGCGGCAACCTGATTTTGCCCAAAACTGTCGATTGCCGCGAGCGTCGCCTTTCCGCGCGCCGTCAGCGTCAGGAGCTTTGAGCGGGCATCGCCGGGGCTTGTCCGCTCCTCGATTTCGCCGGTATCGACCAGCTTGCGCAGCATCCGGCTGACACTCGATTTTTCGAGGTTGAGGATTTCGCTGAGCATGCCGGCAGTCATCGCCTCGTTGCCGCCAATCTCGATCAGCGCATGAACGGCGGAAATCGGCAGGCCGGTTGAGGCAAGAGTGGGCCGCATGAAACCGAGTTCGCGCACGAGCTTGCGCGAGGAATCGCGGACCTTTTCGATCTCTTCGCTTTCCAGCATTTCATGATCCTCTTGTTTATAATTAGTTGTAAGATACAACTTATCTGAAATCAATCAGAGTTGCGTAAACGAGGCAGACATGTCCGTGGAAACCTTTAATTCAAACGAGCAAGCAGCACATGCCCGAATGGCTGACTGCGTCTGCCTGATCACCGGCGGCGGCAGCGGCATCGGACAGGCGACTGCGCTCAAGATGGCCGTCGAAGGTGCCGCCGCAGTGGTCATTGCGGGGCGTCGCGCCGAGGAAGGTGAAGCCGTTGCGCAAGCATGCCGCGCCACCGGGGCGCAAAGCTTGTTCGTGCGCACGGACGTGACCAATGACGAGGAAGTCGAGCATCTGGTGCGGGCGACAGTCGAGCGGTTTGGGCGGCTGGATGTGGCTTTCAACAATGCCGGCTATCAGGAACGGCCCGGGCCGCTGGAGACGCAGAGCACCGAGACATTCGACGCTGTGTTCGACACCAATGTGCGCTCCGTGTTCGTGTGCCTGAAGCAGCAGCTGGCGGTGATGTTGCCGCAAGGCAGCGGGCGCATCGTCATCAACACATCCGTCAGCGGTGTGCGCAATCCCAACCCCGGTTTCGCGCTCTACTCGGCCTCGAAAGCGGCAGTGATCTCGCTGATGCGCTCGGCGGCGATGACCTATGCGTCGCGCGGCGTGCGCATCAACGCGGTCGCGCCCGGCCGGGTGGTGACCGACATGATGAAGCTGGCGGCGTCCGGCGTCGGAGGATTGGAGGCGGTGGCGGCGGGGCTGCCGCTGCGGCGCATGGGCGAACCCGAAGAAGTGGCGGAAGCCGTGGTGTGGCTTGCATCCGACCAGTCGGCCTTTGTCGTCGGGCATGTGCTGGCGACTGACGGCGGGTTCCTCGCGGCCTGAGACAACTTGATGGAGATGGCCTTCATCTCACTGCGGGGGCATGGCCTTTGGATGTCGTGCTGCCCCTCACCCTTACCCTCTCCCCGTAAGAACGGGGAGAGGGAGGCGTCATCGTTGCGGCCAGCCTTCCTCTCCCCGTCTCTATACGGGGAGAGGAAGCCGGCAGGCAGGTGAGGGGCAGCGCCGACGTTGGAAGGCAGGGAGCGCTGGGGCGCATAAAATGCGACATGCTCTAATAGGTCGTGCGGCGCTCTTCGCTGGGCGGGCGGCCGAATTGCAGGCGATAGCTTTGCGCGAAATAGGAATGCGAGGTGAAGCCGGTCGCGATGGCCACGTCGAGGATCGGCATGTTGGTCTGACGCAAAAGCTCGCGCGCGCGCTCCAGCCGCAGGCGCATGTAGTAGCGGCCGGGCGTGACGGTGAGATGGCGCAGGAACAGGCGCTCTACCTGCCGCACCGAGAGGCCGGCCGACTTCGCCAGTTGCACCGCCGAAAACGGCTCGTCGAGATTGTCGGCCATCAATTCGACGATCTTGCGCAGCTTTTCCGACTTGCCGGTGAGGTCCCGCTCCGGCCCGACACGCTGGCGGTCTCCGGCCGAACGGATACGCTCGTGCTGGAACTGGTTGGCGACGCCATTGGCGATGTTGGAACCGAAATCGGTGCGGACGATCTCCAGCATCAGGTCGATGGAGGTGGTGCCGCCGGCGCAGGTGTAGCGCTTGCGGTCGATCTCGAAGACGTTGCCGGTGCAGTTGATGTCGGGAAAGCGCTCGGTGAAGCCGGCGCGGTTTTCCCAATGGATGGTGCAGCGATGGCCCTCGAGCTGGCCGGCTTCGGCCAGCAGGTAGGAGCCGACCGAGAGCGCGCCGAGCGTGCCGCCGCGCCTTCCCCAGTTGCGAAGCGCGCCGAGCACCTTGCTCTTGCCGGGGAATTCCGTGGTCAGGCCGACGCAGACGAACAATATGTCGACGGGCGGTACATCGGCCACGCTGTAATCGACCTTCAAAGGCAGGCCGTTGGACGCAATGACGGAATCGCCATCGGCGGAGACCGTCGTCCAGCCGTAATAATCCTGGCCGAGCAGACGGTTCGCCGAACGAACCGTGTCGATCGCGGCTGCCAGGGAAAACATTGAGAACTTGTCGACCAGCAGGAAAGCGAACTGCCGGCCGCCTTGAACCAAATCGGCCATGGGCGGCATATCTACCGGAACGGGAAGCTTCGGCAAAGATGCCACCTGCGTTTGGGCTGAAAGATAGTTAGAAGGACGGGCGTTCGATGCCGGCAGCGAGACTAGCAGAGACAAGCGTGTTTGCCATCAGCATGGCGATGGTCATCGGGCCGACGCCGCCGGGCACCGGCGTGATGGCGCCCGCGACCTTCGCCGCCTCGGCATAGGCGACATCGCCGACCAGCCGCGACTTGCCCTCACCCTTTTCGGGCGCCGGAATGCGGTTGATGCCGACGTCGATGACGGTAGCACCCGGCTTGACCCAGTCGCCCTTGATCATCTCCGGACGGCCGACGGCTGCTACCAGAATATCGGCGGTGCGGGCGATTGCCGGCAGGTCCTTGGTGCGGCTGTGGGCGATGGTGACGGTGCAGTTGGCGGCGAGCAGCAAATTGGCCATCGGCTTGCCGACGATGTTGGAACGCCCAACGACGACGGCATTGAGGCCGGACAGATCCTTGCCGCGCACGCGTTCGATCAGCAGCATCGAGCCGGCAGGCGTGCAGGGCACAAAGGCCGTCGCCAGTTCGCCGGTGCCGAGCTTGCCGACATTGATGAAGTGAAAGCCGTCGACATCCTTTTCCGGCGCGATGGTCTGGATGACCTTGCCGGCATCGACGTGATCGGGCAGCGGCAGCTGAACGAGGATGCCGTGAATGGCCGGGTCAGCGTTGAGATCGCCGATGAGCTTGAGCAGCTCGGCTTCGCCGGTGTCGGCGGGCAACGTGTGCTGGACCGAGTGGAAACCACACTCCTTGGCCTTCTTGCCCTTGGAGGAGACGTATACCTGGCTGGCCGGATCCTCGCCGACGATGACCACCGCAAGGCCGGGCGTCACGCCATGCTTGGCCAACAGATCGGCGGTCAGGCGCTTGACGGTCGCGACAACATCTTCGGCTACCAGCTTGCCATCGATCACTTCAGCCATTTATTTCTTCCTATGAATTTTTCTTGCATAGCAAGCATACCCGTATATCAGGCATAGTCACGAAAAATTCGCAGCGCAATCCCGTCAATACGGCACGGCGTGCCGCTAACGTGAAACAGCGGTGAATTATTTAGAAATAGCGGCGGCGCGCGCGTGACGTCGCGAGCTCTTCCACGGCCTGGCGGAAGTCGCGCAGGCTGGCGCGGATTTCTTCGATGGGCGGCTGATGGGCCGCAGGATCCGGCATTTGCTGGCCGGCCGGCGCGTGCGGCTGCGGTGCGGACGCGGGCTGGAATGCCCCCGGCATCATCGGCTGATATGCGGGCGGCGCTACCGGCTGAGGCTGAACCGGCATTTGCTGTTCAAAGGCAGGCGCTTGCTGAGGATAGGGATAATAGCCCTGCGGCTGAATCTGCGAATGCAGCGGCTGGTACATCTGCGCGGGCGCCTGCGGATAAGGCGTTGTCTGTGGCGCATAAGTCATGGGCTGCACCGGCGGTTGCCCATAATGCCCGACATGCGGCGCCGGCTGCTGCGGATAGGCCTGCGGCTGAGGCGTCGGCTGGACGAAAGGCGGCACCGCAGCCTGCTGATAGGTCACAGGCGCTTGAACCGGCTGTGGCGCATGATAAGTCGGGTAGCCGGCGGCGGGATTTTGCCTCGGGTCTGTCTCTGGGTAGGAAGGCTGCTGCGGCATTGGAGCCGGCTGCGAAACTGCGCGTTCCGCGACGGAGTACGCGCTAGCCGGCGCCGCGGGTTCGCGTGCGAAGGCGGGTTCGGCAAATGGAGATGGTGCAGCTTGCGGGGCCGGCTGGTATGGATGCTGCGCTGGCTCGCGGTTGCCCGGCGGGACATCCAGCGGCGCGGCGTCGCGCTTGCGTGGATTGCGCCGGCGACGGCGATCGTCGGCGGTATCGCGCAGGCTTTCATAAGCGCCGCGCATGCCGCCCAGCCCGATGCCCGCCAGAAAACCGAGGATGGTGCTGGCTATCGTTATCGTCGAGCGTGACGGCCCATTGGCCTGCAACGGCGCATATGCGACCGAAATCACGCTCATATTGGCCGTATTGATGTCCCTCTGCTCGCCGGTCTCGCGGGCACGCAGCAGGAAGGATTCGTAGACGGCGCGCTTGGCGGTCGCCTCGCGCTCCAGTTCGCGTAGGGTCACGAGTTCGCTGCTGACGCTGCCCGAACGCACCTTGAGCTGGGCCAGCCGCGAGGAGAGCTCCTGTTCAAGCTGCACGGCGCGCTTCAGTTCGGTCTGGACCGAGGAAACGATGCGGCGCAGTTCGGCGGCGATCTGGTCTCGCGCGCCGGCAAGCTGCCCTTCGACCGCCTGGCGCTGCGGATGGCGCGGCCCGAGCTTGACGGCGAGACGGTCGGCCTCACCCTTCAGCGTCGAATATTGCGAGCGCAGTTCGGTCATGCTCGCCGACGCTATCTCTTCCGGCAGCACGCCGCCGAGAACGGAATCGACATTGACGCCTCTGGTGGAGGCGGCCTTGGCATTGAGTTCCAGCGTGCGGGCGCGCGCGATCGAAAGCTGCTCGTTGAGCTTCAGGATCTCGTCGTCGCTGATCAGGCGGCCCTGTGCGTTGATGAGATCGTTCTCGGCCTTGAAGGCTTCGACCTTGCGCTCGGCCGCTTCCACGCCGCTGCGAAGCTCGTCGAGACGGGCCGTCAGTTCGTCGGTGGCGCGGCCGGCGGTATCGGACTGCAACTCGCCATAGGTCTTCAGGAAAACATCCGCCATGGTGTTGGCGATAAGCGCCGACTTCTCGCCGTCCTGCGTCTTCACATCGATGACGACCACGAAGGTCTTGCCGCCGCGTTCCACCGAAAGGGCCTTGGCGAGGTTGCCGACGGCCAGCGAGCGGCGGCGGCCGGGATCGTCGGCGCCGTTGCTGCCGCGTGACAGCAGCGAGCGGACGAATGACAGAGGCCCGCCCCCGCCCTGCCCGTTGAACTCGGGATCGCTTTCGAGATTGAGGCGGTCGACGACTTTGTTGAGCACGGTTCCCGACGTGATGACGCGAACCTGGTTCTCGACGATGGCGAGCGTCGCCTCGTTGGAGAAGCCGGCCTGGGTGAGGTCCCGGTCGACCAGCTTGAGGTCGCGCGGATCGATCAGCAACTCGGTTGCCGCCTCGTATGTCTTGGGCGTCGACAATGCGATGGCGATGCCGAGCAGCGCGCCGAGTATCGTCGTCGCTGCAATTAGCAATTTGGAGCGGGCGACACCGCCGATGACCTTCATCGGGTCGACCAGCGGCTTCCACTGCTGGTCGTCACCATCATCGCCCCTTTGAGCGAACTGATCTTCGTTGCCACGCACGCTGTCATCATCCTGCCGCCGCGTTGCAAGCCGCCGGTCCTGATCGACGGAGGCGGCTTCGGCGGAGACCGATGATAGCTGATGCTGGCGATGCTGCGCCATACGCGACATCCAGCCAGGAACCAGATCGGCGATGTGCCACGAAGATCGAGCCTCAGTTGAGGTTTCTGCCGGCTGCGCGCTCGGCGCTTCTGCCGTAATAGGTGCTTCCCGGCGGCTTTCGCGCTGTGCCCTTGCTGCCCGATGGCGCTCTACCGGATCGGCTTCCGGCTCCGAATTCGCCATAGAAAGCAGGGAACCGGGGCGTGGTGCCTTTCGGGCATCACGATCATCGCCGGCATAGGCAAGCAGCGAACGCTTTCGATCATCACGATTTTCGGTGTCGAACATTCTGCGACAGCTTCCAAACGGGGCACGGTGATCGAGAACCGATCGTTAAGTCACGCTAAACAAGTATGGGAAACAAAACGTTAATTTAGGTGCAACTTGCGGTAAGCGCCAGCGTGCATCCTGCTTTGCGGGACATTAAGCTTTCAACGGTAGTTTCTCGACTCAAATATGACCCAGAGCAACAACACAAGGCCTGCGCGGCCAACCGCGCGACTGACCGCGTTCCTGTCGGAACGACGCAACCTCGTACGCGACTATTTTTCGGCGATCAGTGGCGCCGGCGGGCGGCTGGTCTTCTCACTCATCTATTTCATAGCACTCGCCAACACATTGTCTTTGGCTGACTTCGGCCTCTTCGCAACCGCCTCGGCAGCGGGCGTCATGCTGTCGCGCATCCTCGCTTTCGGCTTCATCTCAGCACTTTACCGGACGGCCACGATCCGGCCGAACCTTATCGGCACCTTCACGGCGGGTTTCATCCTGCTTGCGGTCCTGTCGCTGCCGCTGCTCGCGGCGGCTTCCTATGGGATCTATCTGCTGTTCTTTTCAAGCGAACTGCCGCTCAAGATCTTTGCGACGGTGGTCTTTGCCGAAGCACTGTTGTGGCGGCCCGTCGAGGCGGCGCTGATCGTCAACAACGGTCTCGGCCGCTTCGGTCGCGCGGCGATCATGGCGATACTCGGAACCGTGGCGCGCGCAGCTTTCGCGGCGGCGTTCTACTTCTGGCCGACGCATACGCTGGAGGACTGGGTACTGTTCTACATCGCCGCCAACGCCATATCAGCAGTCATCGCCTTCGGCTTCTTCTATCCACGCCAGCGCCTGCGGCTGCGCATTCCGCTCTATATGCGGCGGCTGGCGGATTCGGTCTATGTCGCTGGCGCGGAAGTGCTGTTCTATCTGCAGATGGAGTTCGATAAGCTGCTGGTGCTGTCGATCGGTGGGCCGCAGCTTGCAGGCCTCTACGCCATCATCATGCGGCTGGTCGATCTCACCGCCATACCGATCCGAACCTTCTCGATGATGCTGGTGCAGCGCATGATGCGCGCGCCGGAAATGCTGAGACGCCTGAAAGTACGCGGTGGCATAGAGCTCGGCGTGTTCCTCGTCTCGACGCTGGCCCTGTTCTGCCTTGCGGTGGTCCTGCATTTCTTCCCCAACGCACTCGGCAGAAACGTCGCCGAAGCCGCCCCGCTGGTTGCGCTTGCTATATGCGTTCCGGGCCTGCGCAACCTGGTGGAATACCAGGCCGAGCTGCTGTTCGCGCGAGGACAGACGCTGATCCGCGCGATAAACCTAGCGCTGCTGGCCGGGCTGAAGGCCGTGCTTCTGATCTGGATACTGACGCGAGGGCTGGAAACGCCGGACCTGATCTGGTGGCTGAACGGCGTGTTCGCGGCACTCTACCTGGCCTCGGCGGCCCTCACCTATTCGGCATTGAAGCTGCCGGCCAAGGCCGTGTAAGCGCTACGCCTCGACCAACCGCCTGATGCGGTCGAGGTCGGTGCCGATGAAGGACTGCATGCCGATCGCCACCTGCTCGGGCGACATGGTGGCGACGAATTCGCGGAATTCCGCCTCCGACATGGCCGAGCCCGTCCAGTGCACGCGGCAGAATTCCTCCGCGCCGTGGAAATGGCCCTGCCCTTGCAGAACCTCGTCGACGAAGCGGCCATAGAGCAGGCATTCGGAGAATTTTCGCGCCGAGCCGAGAACCGCGATCCAGTGGCGGCCATGCACCGCCTCGATCTTCCGGCACATTTCCAGCACGCTGTCGCGTCGCCATGCGATCAGCGTCGAGATGTAGTCATGCGGTGATGTTTCGGGGTTTTTAATGCCGAGGGCTGCCCCCGCATTGCGCGACCATATGCGGTGTTCGCCCTGATCGCCGCCTGCCATCGCGTTGTCGCGCCGGAAAAGCCGCACCTTGCCCTCGCGCTGGAAGGCGGAGAAGTTGAACGGCTTCAGGAAGGCGACGTCGGAATCGACATAGACAAGAACGTCCTCCTTCGCATGCACTGCTACCGCGATGCGGCGCAACTGCTGCACATGCCATCCGCGCAGCGGCATGGTGCGCAGGCTGAGCCAGACGCGGCGGCGAAACAGGCTGAGCGGGTCGTCCAGAACATGAAGCCAGTTCGGCAGCAGGTCGCGCTCGTCGACCACCGTGCGGTTCGGCGTTTCAAGCTGGCGAAACAGCGGCACGTCGCGATGCTCGACCAGGATGTAGTGATGCGCCATGCCGGTGACGTGGCGGTCGACGGTCTCGCAAAGCAGCCGGCAGCGTTCGAAATCGGGCGCGTAGCTGGCGGTCACCATTGCCGACTGCAAGGTCACCGGCATGTTCGAGCGCCTGTCATCGGAGGGAACGAACCGGCTGTTCACCGTTCTTCCCTCACGCCGAAAAACTTCTGATGCAAGGCACGGGCGAGGAAGAGCGGATTGCCGACGATATAGCGGCGCCACAGGCGGCGCGGCTCGATGATGAGGCGGAACAGCCACTCGAGCCGCAGGGTGCGCATCCAGCCGGGCGCGCGCGGCACGGAGCCGCTGAGGAAATCGAGCAGCGCGCCGACCGCGATCGGCAGAATGCAATGCTGCTTGGTGAGGTTGCGGGCGATCCACAATTCCTGGCGCGGCACGCCCATGGCGACCAGCAGGATGTCGGGGCGCAGGATTCTGATGCGTTCGAGGATTTCCGGCTCATCCTTGGGCGCAAAATAGCCGTCATGGATGACGGCAAAGCTGTGCTGTTCGGCCAATGCTGCGAGTTTGCGTGCGGCTTCGTCGGCGTTGCGGCGCGTTGCGCCAATCAGCCCGACCGTTAGCGGACGGGCAGACGCTTTCAGGAACGCGGGAATGAAATCGGTGCCGTTCAGGTTCGACGGAAACGGCGCGCCGTAAAGCAGTTTCGACGCGATATCGACGCCGATGCCATCCGGCAGAATGACGAAATCGTTCAGCGCGTCGGCGAAGGCTTCATCGACGCAGGCAATGTTGGCGTTGTGCGCGTTGAGAAAGCTGATCTTGGTGAAGCGGTTGTCATCCAGCTTGCGCTTCAGGATGGTGATCGCCTCACCCCATTCGATATTGGCGACGTGAATGCCAAGTATCATTCTCCAGGACTTCACATCGGAGGACCGGCGGCCGGCATGGACGTTCATGCGGCGGCTCCGTCTCTCTGGTAGCCGATCTTGTCAAGGCCGCGCATGACCTGCGTATCGAGTGCCGCGCGCTGCTGGCGGTAGAAGATGCGGCCATCGGCGTCGGCAACCTTGCCGGACGCTGCGCGTTCGAGCGCCTTGGCGAAAACCGCCGGATTGTCGGTGACGACACAGTTTTCCGGCATATGGTCTATGCCGCGGAGCGCACTTCGGGTCGCCACCGCGGGAAGGCCGAGTTCGAAAGTTTCGATGGTCTTGAGCTGCACGCCGGTGCCGGCACGGCTGATCAGCGGGATGACCGCTGCACTTCGCACGAATGCTTCGGCATCGGGCACACGGCCGACGAACTCCACGCCGGGATGGCTCGATGCTGCGCCCGCGAGCGTGCGCCCGGCGATGCGGATGCGAAAATCGCTCGGCAGTTGCGGCACGACCTCGCCCAGAAACCAATCCAGCCCAATGCGGTTCGGCTGCCAGGTCCAGGTGCCGATGAGTGCTGCGTCACACTCGATCTGCCGCTTCGACGGCTGCGGCGGGGGCGTGTGGCGCGTGACGAGCGGGAGCGCCGCCGACCTGTCGTCCGAGGCGACGCCGAGGGCTGCGCGGTCTTCCTCCGCCAGCGTGAACACGAAACGCGCCTTTTCGCACAGCCGCAATTCAAGCGTCTTCAGCAGCTTCGCCTCGCGCGTATACATGAAACGCTGGAGCATGCTGTTGACCGAATGCGCGATCTCGATGGCCGAGCGATGCTCGACATTGTGCGCAACGAAGATCGAGGGTCGGTCGTCGAAGACGCCCTCGAATGCGCCGGCAAACTGGACGGAATTCAGCACATAGCCGTCGAAAGGCCCGGCCGCAGCGATCTCCTGGCGCAACTCCCCGGCAGTGACGGCGCGCAGCTTCACCGATGAGAAGGTCAGGCCGGTGCGCATTGCCTTGGCCAGCCAGGCGATCTTCTGCTTGAACGGGGCGTCTTCCGTGCGAACGTCGATTTCGCCGAGCACGACGGTGTTGTCGGGATCGGCCGGCGGCTTGCCCGGCCAGGCAAAGCCGATGACCGTGACGCGCACGCCAGCACGATGCAAAGCATCGATGACCGCGGCGTTGGCGATCTCGTAGCCCGATTCCAGCGCGCCGTCCGGCACGATCGATGTTGCAAACAGAAGATGCATCACACCCCTACGTCAGCATTTTCGCTAGCAGAGCGCAGTGAACCGTTGATTAAATGACACATATGATTGTCGCGATTGCTCCGTCGGCGAAGCCCGTTCCACGAAAGGTGTTTAACGAACCGTTATCGGCGATAGTGATATCACAGCCCAAACTCAATCGGCAGCCCGCGCATGACCCTTTCGCCATCAAACGGCGCCGTTTCGATCGCCGGCAAGTCTCCTGCCCTGGACTTTGCGGCAATGGAAGCGGTTGTTACCGTGCCGACTTTCCGCCGGCCGGAGCAATTGCTGGCCACGCTCGACTCACTGCGTGCGCAAAAGACGCAACGCCCCTTCGCCATCATCGTCATGGAAAACGAGGCTGAAAAGCGCGAAGGCGCCAGGGCAGCGACGCCGCTGTTCGTGGCCGGACATCTTCCCGGCATGGTCATCATTGCGCATGATCGTGGCAACTGCAGCGCCTACAATGCCGGCTGGCAGACGGCGATCCGCTATTTTCCTGCCTTTCGCCACCTGCTTGTCATCGACGATGATGAGATCGCCGACGAGAACTGGCTGGAGCGGATGTGCCTGGCATCGGAGACGATGCGTGCCGACATTGTCGGCGGCCCGCAAATTCCCGTCTTTGCAGAACCTGCTCACGAAAAGTGGGCGACGCATCCGGTCTTTGCGCCACCCTATAGCGAAAGCGGGCGCGTGCCGGCGCTCTACTCGTCCGGCAATCTCCTGATCGGACGCAATGTTCTGGCGGCGATGGGCCCGCCCTTTCTCGACCTGCGGTTCAATTTCATGGGCGGCGGCGATTCCGATTTTCTGAGCCGCTCGGCCGAACGCGGCTTCAGGCTCGGCTGGTGTGCGGAAGCGCCCGTCCACGAGGCTGTACCGGCTCGCCGGGTCGAGGCCGACTGGATCCGCGCCCGTGCCTTGCGCAATGGCGTGATTTCGACGCTGGTGGAAAAGAAGAAGCGGGCCGGCACGCCTTTCGCCAACACGAAAGTGCTGTTGAAAAGCCTGGCGCTGCTGGCGGCTTCTCCGATCCGCGGCGCACGGCGGCTCTATGAAACGCGCTCGCTTTCTGTCGGACTTTATCCCGTCTATGTTGCGCTCGGCCGGGTGATGGCCGAATTCGGATATGCCAATGAGCAATATCGTCAGCCCGAAAAGAACTGAGAAACCTTTCGATGACTTCGCCCCACCGGTCGTCTGACGCGATTTTCTCCGCTTCCGGTGCTCACGGACCGCATGTCCGCTCCGCTCCGCTTCTCGAAAACCACGCTATACACCTCGGCGGAACGAGTCCTCGAAAGATTTCATTGCGAACGACACTGGCCGGCGCCTTCACGCGCACCGGCATCGCCACCGCGATCGCCTCGCTGCTGCTGACCATCGTGATGATATCGTTCCGGCCGTTCCAGCCGGGCGGCGCCGAGATGCCGTCGGCGGGCGGCGACATCGTCAACCAGCTCGGCTTCGGCGCATTGGGCGCGATCTCGATCTTCTCGCTGTTCACCTTTGCCGACCGGCGCGTGCTGATGGCGCTGTTTGCGCCGTCTTTCCTGCTGCTGCTCGGTTTCCTGATGCTTTCGGTCGCCAATGCGACGGACCCGATGGCGGCACTGCGTGCCGCTTCCTTCACCATCATCGGCATATTGGTGATGGCGACGGTCCTGGCCATTCCGCGCGACGCCGACGCATTCTCGACCGTTATCGCCTTTTCCGGCATCTTCATCGTGGTGCTGTGTTTCGTCGGGCTGGTGCTGTTTCCAAACGAGGCCAAGCACACGACCGCCGGCGCCGAGCCGCAACATGCCGGGCTGTGGCGCGGCGTGTTCACCCACAAGAACATCGCCGGTCCGGTGATGGCCTGTTTCAGCTTCGGCGGGCTTTATCTGTTCCGGCGCGGCTGGAAGATCACAGGTCCCTTCCTGCTGGTCGCCGCCATGATCTTCATGATGAACACCGGCTCCAAGACCACTGCCGGGCTGGTGCCGCTTGCGATCCTGATGGTGGCGGTGCCGGGAATCTTCGGGGTGCGCTCTCTGACACCGGCCCTGTTCCTGCTGGCGATCATCGGCACGACGATCGGCACGCTCGGCATCGTCTTCATCGAGCCGTTGCGTTTGTTCGTCCACCACAACTTCCCCGACCTGACCTATACCGGCCGCACCACGCTGTGGGAGTTCGCCGGCGAAATGATCGCCAAGAAGCCATGGACCGGCTACGGCTATGAGAGTTTTTGGGGCACGATGTTCCTCTGGACCATGGACCAGCCCTTCGACCGGCCATGGGACATCCGCAGCATCGTACATGGCCATAACGGATATCTCGACATCGCCGTCATCATGGGCATTCCGGCACTTTGCGTGGCGGCCTGGGCCTTCTTCATCGCGCCGCTGCGCGACTACATGCGCATCCCGATGCGCAAGGAGAACGTCTATCTCGGCGACTTCTTTATGATGATCCTTCTGTTCACCGCGCTGAACTCCTTCCTGGAGAGTTTTTTCTTCCGCCGCGCCGATCCGGTCTGGCTGTTCTTCGTCTTCAGCATCATCGGGCTCAGGCTGGTTGCGCGTTTTCCGGTGGCGACACGGACGAAACGCTAGTTGCAAAGCGCATGCGGACGTCACATCTTCACCGCATGAGCGCGCGTGACATTGCTCCTCCGGTCCGGCTGTCCCGGCGAGAACTGATCCTTGGCGGGCTCGGGCTGGCTGTGCTGCCTGCCTTGCCGCGCGAGGCTTTCGCCGTGGCGCCGGCTTCCGGCCGGATGATCGACGCCACCTTCATCTTCACCAACGACGTTCACGCCTGCCGCATGGCCAGCGGCCTCAGTCCGAACTGCCTGCAGGAAGGCAAGACGGACCAGAACCTGCTACGCCACATCGCAGCACTTAACCGGGTTCCGAACAATCGCTGGCCGCAGGATATCGATGGCGCGGCGAGCGGGCTTGCGGGCGCAGGCAGGAAGATTTCCCGGCCGCTCGGCGTGGTGGTCGGCGGCGACCTGACCGACGATGGCGGCGGGCAGATGACGCAACCGCGGGAAGGTACCCAGTTGCTGCAATTCAGCCATCGCTACCAGCAGGGCAGTGGGCCGGACCGCGTGCATTTTCCCGTCTATGCCGGCCTCGGCAATCACGATCTCGACCAGGACGGCCCGCCGCCGCAAACCGACTGGTACCGGCAGGAACTGCGCGACTATATCGAAATCAACCACCGCCCGAGTGTGTTCTTCAAGCCGCCGGTGCCGGCCGAGAACTACGACAGCGCTTCGGACGACTATTCCTGGAACTGGGGCGGCCTACATCTGGTCCAGACGCACCGCTTTGCCGGCGACACCGCCAAGGGTGCGGTGAGCGGCTTGCCATGGCTGAAACGGGATCTGGCGACCTATGCCGGCAACGGCGAGCCGGTGATCCTGTTCCAGCACTATGGCTGGGATCCGTTCTCAACGGAAAAATGGGACCCGGCGAAAAAACAATTCGACGATGACGGCTCTGGCGCACCGCATTGGTGGAGCGAGGACGACCGCCAGGCACTGCTGGCGGTATTGTCCGGCCACAATGTCGTCGGCATCTTTCACGGCCATCAGCACGAGACGGCGATGATCTACCAGCGCGACGGGCTCGATATCTTCAAGCCCAAGGCCGCCTATATGGGCGGCTTTGCCATCGTCCATGTCACCAACGACTACATGGATGTCGCGCTGGCCGAGGCGGTCGGCGACAGGGGCGAGATGATCTTTACCAATGCCTTCAGCAAGAAGCTGGACACGCCCTGACGAGGATTTGGGCCAGTTGCACGGCCACCCTTTTTTATCCGGACATGACCGTCTATTGAGGTCTGATCTGGAGAACTGAAATGACAATCAAAGTCGTGCTCGCCGGTTGCGGCAATATGGGATACGCGATGCTCGCGGGCTGGCTGAAATCGGGCCAGTTGAAGCCAGCCGAAACCTTCGTCGTCGAGCCGAATGCGGATTTGCGCGCGCGTGCCGAAACGCTGGGTGCTGCGGCAAGTCCGGATGCCGGCGGCCTGCCGGCTGGCGAAACGCCGAAGCTGGTGGTGCTGGCGGTCAAGCCGCAGGTGATCCGCGACGTGACAGCCGCCTACAAGCATCTCGGCAACGGTGAGACGACCTTCGTCAGCGTCGCCGCCGGAACGCCGGTTGCGACCTTCGAAGCCATCCTCGGCAGCAAGACGCCGATCATCCGGGTGATGCCGAATACGCCCGCCGCAATCGGCAAGGGCATGATGGTTGTCTATGCGAACGGCAATGTATCGCCGGAAACCAAGAGCTTCGTTGAGGAGCTTCTTTCAGCCAGCGGTGCGGTGGCGACCATCGATGACGAAGGCCTGATGGACGCCGTGACCGCGGTTTCCGGCTCAGGCCCGGCCTATATCTTCCACTTCATCGAATGCCTGACTGCCGCAGCCGAGCACGCCGGCCTGCCGAAGGAAACGGCAAAGCTGCTCGCCATGCAGACCGTGTTCGGCGCGGCGAGCCTCGCCGCCGAAAGTGCCGAAGAACCCGGCGTTCTGCGCCAGCAGGTGACAAGCCCCAACGGCACCACAGCGGCAGCGCTTGCGGTACTGATGGGTCAGGACCGGCTGAAGAACCTCTTGACCGAAGCGGTAGAGGCGGCGCGAGTGAGGTCGGTGGAGTTGGGGAAGTAGGGGGCGCCGGCCAGCAATTCGGTAGATATCAGGTGTGGCCCCACATCTGATCGATTTCGTCCTTGGACATCTATTTGCCGCCCTCACCGTTTCCGGCTTTGAGGTTTCCGGCGATTGTCGCAAGGCGCTCGGCCAAGGGTAAGCGGCCGTTTTCGCGTTTGAGTTCAGGTGGCACTGGGGCGTCGATTGCCACCTCGGTCAGGGAAGTCTTGAATTTCTTCTTCATGACTGCTCCATCACTCGTCCGTCGACCACCACTCAAACAAGGGCCGCCAAACTCTCAGCAGCCCCATAAAGCATCAAATCCTGCCGCCGCCGCAACTCATACAGCCGCGTCGTTACATCCGGCCCGGCGTTGTCGGTGGTTAGCAGCTCACCTTTCTTGACCGGCTTCAGCACCTTGCCGCCTTCCAGCAGGCCGACAGGCACGGCGTGGCCGGCGCGGGCTTCTTCTGCGGTCATCGTCCAGGAGCGGTAGCAGGTTTCGCCGATGGCATCGAAGGTCTCGCCGGCTTTCAGGTCGCGCTTGGCCACCGCGCAGACTTCGGCTACCGGCCTCGGCAACGGCACCATGTCGGGCTTGCCGTAGAGCATGATGCGGGCCGCAGTCAGCGGCACTTCCAGCGAGGTCAGGTGGTATGGCCGGAAGAAGCTGTAATAGGGACCGGTGCCGACATGCAGATCATCCATGCGTTCGATGATGCGCGGATGGGTCGCCTCGACGATCACGAAGACGCCCGGCGCCACGCCCTTGCCGATCGTGTAATCGACGACGCCCTTCTTGCTCAGCACGCCGCCGTCCTCGCGCGGAATCAGCACCTTGGCCAGTTGGTCGCGGTCGGCCTTGGGGCCGTGCATGCCGGGCTTGTCGGGCACCAGCCCGGTAGCATTGGCGATGGCCGCCATCTCGACCATGGTTTTCGAGCCGTCGATGAACTCGACCAGCATGCGCGGGTTCATGTTGCGGCGGATCGCTTCCTCGCGATAGTCGTCGGGCACGGCATCATGGTTGAGCGGGTTGTTCTTGCCCTTGCCGGCGGAAATGATCGTGTAGCCGAGTGCCGACGCAAACTCGATCAGTTCCATGCAGCTCGACGGCTCGTCGCCGGCGCCGACCGAATAGACGACGCCGAGCCGGTCGGCTTCCTGCTTGAGATAAGCGCCGATGGTGACGTCGGCCTCGACATTCATCATGACGAGATGCTTGCCGTGCTCCATCGCCTTCAGGTCGAAATCGGCTGCGACGCCGGGCTTGCCCGTGGCATCAATGACGACATCGACCAGCGGGTTGGTGACCAGCATTTCGTTGGAGGTGATGGCGATCTTGCCGGCCTCGATCGCTTCGGTGATCTTCGAGGCGGTGTCGGCTTCGCGCGCCATGGCTTCGTCGCCGTATGCAATTTTTATCGCCTCGCGCGCGGTATGTGGGCGGCGGGTAGAGATGGCGCAGACCTCTACGCCCTTCATCAGCATCGCCTGCGTGACCAGATCGGTGCCCATTTCGCCCGAGCCGATAACGCCGATACGAACCGGCCGCCCCTCCTCCGCACGTCTGGCAAGATCACGGGCGAGCCCGGTGAGGGCGACATTGGTCATGGCAATTCCGATGCTTGGTAAAACTGAACGATGTTACGGGAATTGCGCCCGTCTTGCCAACGAAACGGCCGCGCGTCCAGTCACAGTCTACCATCATCCGAAGCAAATCGGCAGGCTGAAGCCCGATGCCTGCTCAGTTGAGCTTGACCAGCACGACGCGGCGGTTCTTGGCGCGGCCGGCCTCGTCGTCATTGCTGGCGACGGGTGCCATCATGCCGGCGCCGGCGGCGGTCAGGCGAGCAGCTTCGATGCCGTATTTGGCGGCAAGCTCATCCTTCACGGCATTGGCGCGCCGCGACGACAGGTCGAGATTGTAATCGAAGGCGCCCTGATTGTCGGTGTGGCCGACGACGATGACGGAGATATTCGGCTCGTTCTTCAGCAGGGCCGCGATTTCCTTCAGGGTCGGCTCGGATTCCGGCTTGATGTCGGTCTTGTCGGTGTCGAACAGGATGCCATAGAGCGAAATGCTGCCCTTTTCGCTCAACGAATCGGCCATCTCCTTGGCCTCGACCAGAACCATCTTCTTTTCGCGCGGCTTCGGTTCCAGAATCTGGACGACGGCAATGGTGCGCCCGTTGAATTCCTTGCAATAGAGGTCGTCGACCAACTGATAGGCCTGTACGGTGACGTAAGCGTCACCGGCCGACTGCGGCACCTTGGCGGTGAAATAGCGCTGGTCATTGATGCCGGCGGTCAGGGCGCAATTGCCGTTGGAAAAGGCTGTATCCTTCACATCGGCCTCGTGGAAGAAGTATTGCATCAGGCTCATATGGCCGCCGCCACCGCTGCTCGAACGGGTGGCGTCGCCGCCGCATTCTTCCTTCTTGCACTCGAACTGGACTTCGCCGCCGGCCTCTTCGATCACATCCTGATAGTTACGCAGCACTTCCAGCGGCGAGCGTTCGCCGGGCAGCACATAGGCGATGCGGGTCAACGCGCCTTCGACCTCGACCTTCTTTTCAGGGGCGAAAACGCGGTTGTTGCTGGAATCGCGCGCATCTTCGTCCTCGCTGGGCTTCAGCGGCGAAAGCGGAATGGTGAAATCGGTGTAGGAGAATTTCTCGTAGCTGACGATGAACGAGCCGTCATAGCGCTTGGCCAGCGCATTGTCGGCGGCACCTTCGATGTCGGCAGTGGGAATAGTGGCATCGGCGGCAGCAAGATTTACGCCGGCAAACAGAAGAATGGCCGCACAAAACAGCGTTGCGACCCCGGAATCCGAAAATTGCATAATCTTCCCCCACTGCGCTCATCGCAGGTGGGCAAAAATACCTTCGAGCAACAAGAAACGCAATTACGCTTTACTGCTGAATAGGCCAATTTTATTTTTCGGCTCGAGAAAAATTCGGCCTCGACTTCGCGGAACGAAGTTATGTCTTCGTCACTGCTTCGATTCCGCGCTCGGAAGGCTGTGTCATGGTCGACGCCCTGATTGCGCCGCGCCGGCGCGATGCCTTGAAAGCGGCAGCAATCGGTTTTTCCAGCAGTTCGTAGGCGACAACACCGACCGCGGTGCCCGCAAGCACGGCAACGACCAGCGCAAGGGGAGCCGGCAAGGATATCGCCGGCGCGAATTTCGCCACCACCGAAACCGCCAGCGTGTGCCAGAGGTAGATGGAATAGGAGGCGTCGCCGAGCCATGTCAGCGGGCGAAAATCGGAAATCATGCCAGCGCGCTCCAGCGAAAGCACACCAGTTACAAGGGCGACGGCAAGTGGACCGAAGACGAAGGGATGAAAGCCGACATAGGTGACGCCAACGAAAACGAAGCCGAAAACGGTAAGCAGGATCAGCGCGAGACCACTCGCCGGCGACGGAATCTTGCCCTCCAGCCAGAACTTGCCAATGACCGCGCCCAGCAGGAATTCGAGGATCGCCGGGTTGGTATAGGTACGGAAAAGCGGATTATCGCTGTCGAATGAAAGGCCTATGGCGGTCAATAGGATGAACAAGCCCGCAAGCGCCGGCAGGCGTCTGGCCGCTGGCAGCAGCAAGGTGCAGGCAAAGACGGCATAAAAGAACATCTCGTAATTCAGCGTCCAGCCCTGGACCAGAACCGGCCAGATCTCGCCATTGCTCGGCGAAATGTGCGGAACGAAGAACAGCGAACCCAGCACATGGCCGAGCGTGAGCTTCATGTTCGGGAACAGCCCGGCAAATGCGCCTGCGACCATCACGGCCGTGGCGATCCAGTAGACCGGTGCGATGCGCTCCAGCCGTTCTCGCAGGAACTGCAAGGGCGTGACGGGCCGCGACTGGGCAAGCGTCCACATGATGAAGCCGCTGACGACGAAGAACACGTCGACGCCGGCAGCCCCGATGGCGAAGTGCCCGCCCGTGCGCTCGGCGGCGTGAAAGACGACGACTGCAAGCGCTGCAAAGGCGCGTAGATACTGGATACCGTAGAGCTTTTTCATCAGGCGGGACGCATCTGCATTTCGTGCTGGTTCGCAGGCGCCTCGTAGCGTCGCGTCGATTGCGAGGTCGCGAGCAGGCCGGCTGAATAATAGAGAAGGAAGGAGCCGATCGCATAAGGATGCATCATGTCGACCTCGAAGAAGGAGCGCACGACCAGCATGACCGACATGCCGAAGACGACGTAGGAGGCGACATCGTCGCGGTCATCAAGAAGCCGAATGAGGTGGCCGACCGGAACCCGGACGATCACCACGGCGAGCAGGAAAAGCCCGACCACGCCAAGCTCGACCAGTAATTCGATATAGGTGTTGTGGAAATGGAAGCCGCTGCGCGAGGCGATGTAGAATTCCTCCCAGAGCCGCTCGGCTTCCGAAAAACCCTGGACCCAATAGGCCTGGTAACCGACGCCGAAATAGGGTGACAGGCGCCAGGCGGCTATGCCTTCGCCCCACAGATAGGTTCGGCCGGTCAGCGTCGTGTCCTTGCCGAAGGCACCGAGCAGAAGGTCGAGACCGCCGAGATTGATGGCGGCGAAAGCGAGGCCGATGGCAGCTATAAGGCCGACGAGAAAGAACATCTTTCGCGTGCGCGGCGCAAACAGCAGCAGGAGGCTCAACCCGATTACGACCGCGAGCGTTCCGGCGGTCGCGATGATGGAGGTTGCCGATTGCGAGGCGAGCAGCGCGTAGCCGGCGAGAACCAGCGTGCCAAGGGCCAGCAGACGCCAGATGCCGCGTTCGCGCAGAATGAAAATGGCGGCGAAGGCAAAGTAAATGCCCACCGAGCAGTAGAAGCCGAGCTGGTTCTTGGACGAAAAAGCGCCGACGAAACTGAAATTGCCGTCCATCGAATCGTAATTGTAGCCGCCGAATGCCAGCGAAAAGAGAACCACCATGCAGACGCCGGCGAGCATGCCCATCGTCAACGTGCGGATGTTCATCGTGCGCGCGACGATCAGCGCGCAGACGATATGCGTCATATATTGAAGGCTGGCGCGCATGGTGACGCTAGGGGCTGCCGACCAGAAAACCGACAGGCAGGCAAAAATGCCGAAGGCCAAGATCCAGTAGAACTTCGCGTAGTTGCCGAGCGAGTGGCGATAGTCAATCAGGATCAACGGAAACCAGAGCGCATAATAGGCCAGGATCGAAACCTGGCCGAAGCGGCTCGAATAGGCGAAGACGAAGACCGACAAGGTGATCGCAAAGAAGCCATACCAGAAATTATGGTCGGGACTGACAAAGCGTGCCTTGGCGATCTTCATATCCGGTCCACCGCCGATCAGTTAGCGGGGATCGGCAATATCCCGACCTTGATGACGTCACCCGGCTGCACCGGCGTGTTCTCGTCTACCGGTATCTCGCTGGCCTTTCCGTCGTTGTCCCGCACGATGGAGTAGCTGACCGGCGGGGCCTCGCCGGCGCTTGAGCTGCGCCCGGCGGCCGGATCATGCGACAACGCTTCGGCTATCAGATCCTTGTACATGCCGATCTTCAGGCTCAGGCCCTCGATATCGGCCTCCGTCGACTGACGGTCCTGGGCGATCTCGGTATCGCGATCGCTCTGAAGGTCGGCGGCGTCCTGCGTTGCCTTGCTGATGTCCTGCTTGGCGCGCAGCGACGCCGTTTCCATGTCGAGCACCTTGCCTTGCAGGTCGGATACGGATTGCTCGAGCGAAAGCACACGCGAATTCACCACAAGTCCGCGATCGGCCAGGTTGCCGATGCTGTCGAGTTCCTTGCGATACAGCTCCATCTGGCGGTTCTGCGTGACGATCTTCTTTTCAAGCGAGGCGATCTCGCTCTGCAGGAGGTTCCTGAGGTCTTCGTTCGACTGGAGCTGGTCGCGGAGCTTCTTTGCGCGGGCCAATTTGAAATTGGTCTCGTCGGTGATCAGCTTCTTTCCGTCTGCGCTGTCCTGCAGCTCCTTGGGAAACTCGATATCCTTGTCTTCCGCCTCGGAAATCAGGCGCGCGCGCCGGGCGAGAAGGCCGTTTCGCTGCGACACGAGAACATCGTAGTTGCCGCGCGCGTTGATGAAGTCGCGTTCTATGCGCTGACCCGAATCGGCACGATGCAGGCCACCGGCAAGACTGAGCGCCTTCAGCACCGTCAGATTGGGTGCAAAGGGGTATTGGCCGGGTGTTTCCACATCGCCGGAAAGGAAGACCGGGCGAAACTCGGCAAGCTCCACGGAGGCATCGGGCTTGTCGAGCAGGCCGAATTTCTGTTGCAGTTCCTCGCCGATGGCGGTCGAGATTTCAGTGGTCGTCTTGCCTGACGCCGGCATCTCGCCGATGAAAGGCAGCGATATGTTGCCCGCCGGGCCGACGGTGTAGTCGCCGCTGATCGACGACCAGTCGCGCACAGCGCCCTCTGCCGTGCGCCATTCGACGACGCGGATGCGCAGCTTGTCCATGGTGCCGAGCTGATAGTCGGCAGATTGTGCCGCCATGGGCAGAAGCATGACGATAGCGGCCGCGCTAAAGCAGAAAAAACGCCTGCCGGCGCGCCATACGGGATGGGATATAGTCAAAGCATGCCTTTCTGGCTGCGTTTGTCGGGTCATCTGGTGTTTGGCGCCGAAGCGCAGGCCGGCCCGAACGTACGGAACGGCCTTTATTGCGTGGTCAATAGCTGCCGCGCGACGAGAAAACGGCCGGAACCGTCTTGAAGATGATCTTCAGGTCGGAAGCGAATGACCAGTTCTCGACATAGTGACGGTCGAAGGCGACGCGCGCATTGTAGGAAACGTCGTTGCGGCCGCTGACCTGCCAAAGGCCGGTGAGGCCCGGACGCGACTTCAGATAGTAGTCTGCCGCCTGACCGTAGAGCTCGAGTTCGTCCTTCACCACCGGACGCGGGCCGACAATGCTCATATCCCCGCGCAGGATATTGATGATCTGCGGGAGTTCGTCGAGGCTGAGCTTGCGCAGGACGGTGCCGACCCTGGTCACACGCGGGTCGTTCTGCAGTTTGCGCGTGGCTTCCCACTCTTCGCGGCCCTGCGGGTTGGTGGCGAGATAGGCTGCCAGAACGTCATCGCCATTCTGCACCATGGTGCGGAACTTCAGGCAATGGAACACATTGCCATTCCGGCCGATCCGGCGATGGCCATAAAAAATGCTGCCGCCGTCAGAGAATTTGACCAGGGCTGCCAGCATCAGAAAAAGCGGGCTGAGTAATACGAGTCCTCCCACAGCACCGAGAATGTCGAAGCCCCTCTTGATAGCTCCTCCGATCGGCGGCTGGGCTTCGGTGCCGGATCGGAATCGTCGGGATAGGTTTGCCAGTACGGCGGCGTAATTCATTTGGCTGCTCCACGAGAATGGTCAGGAACGATGCGAAATGCTGCAACGCAACATAACATTTGTACACCGGGGGATATGTCATGTCTGTGATCAAAATCAGACGGGAAAACCGATTTAGATCATAATTTGTGACGCTCGTTTACATAACAGTCGATTTAGGTGAGGATATTTTACCGCGAGCTTTAGTAAAAATTGATCGTTTTAGGTGCATTTTTTGAAATCTATTTATAATACTTATAATCAATCCAAACTTTATTGAGGAACTCTTGGAAGAAAATTGAACTCATTCTTGTATATCCTTAATATTCTAACCTATGTTAGCCCAATAAATCTATGTCATGATTGAAATTATTTCCAACCGATATTGCGCTGCAACATCCTTTGGATTCAAAGCGATGCACAATGAAAGAATGGATGAGAAACCAATTCGTGATGTTGCGCGTTCACCTCAGGTTCAATATATCTCCTCTATACGCGCCTTTGCAGTGGCGTACGGCTCCGAAAAATCAGAAGATCAGATTGCGTGCTGGCTGCAGATCGTAGGTGTGTGTTTGGGAGGGAGGTATCTGCGCATGATTTCGGGCAACCGAAACTATTACACTAATGGCATGAGGATATAACAATGTCCTTATTGCTATTCTTGCGCGGTCTTGTCGGCGTATTGGTGGTGTTTGCCATCACGACTTACGTCGTTACGCAATCGCTATGGACTACTTTCATCCAGACCGTGATCTGCGCCATTCTCTTGCAAATAGGCTATTTCGCCGCTGTTTTGTTCATGGTCTGGCGCTCGGGCGGCAAGAATTCGCGGGGCGCTGCAAGCCGTTCCGACGATTCAATTCAAACCACGGGCCCGGAGGAACAGCCTTCGGCAAAGATCAGCCAGCTGCCCGGCGTTTCCGGTTCGCAGCACCCCTAATCACTGCTGCGACCTCCCGCATGTCATGAAATAGCCTTTCGCAACTGCGAACAATCTGCCTGTATTGGAGCCGGAAGCGGCGCGCCGCTGTCGAGCGGTGATCCACAAGCGGATTGAAAGAGGTGCACGTGACATCATCCGAGGCTAGCGTCTGCGTCATCATTGCAGCCAAGAATGCGGCAGACACGATTTCGCGGGCCATAAGCTCCGCCTTGCGCGAGCGGCAGACCGCCGAGGTCATCGTTGTCGATGACGGTTCGAGCGACCGTACGGCGGAAACCTCGATTGCTGCCGATGACGGAACAGGCCGCCTCAAGGTTCTTCGGCTCGATACCAACAAGGGGCCAGCATTTGCCCGCAACCATGCCATCGCCAATTCGACGGCCCCGCTGATCGCAATACTCGACGCGGACGACTTTTTCCTGAAAGGCCGTTTCGACCGGCTTCTCGACAATGACGACTGGGATTTCGTTGCCGACAACATCGTCTTCATCGACGCCCGTGGCGACATCGCCGAACCGGACGTTCCATATTTCGCCGCAGAACCCCGCTTCCTCGACCTTGGCGGCTTCATCGAAGGCAATATTTCCCGGCGCGGCAAGGCGCGCGGCGAGATCGGCTTTCTCAAGCCGGTCATGCGCCGCAATTTTCTCAACGCGCACGGCATCCGCTACAAGGAAGAATTGCGGCTCGGCGAGGATTACGACCTCTATGCACGCGCGCTGGTGAAGGGCGCGCGCTACAAGATCCTCCACGGCTGCGGCTATGGCGCGGTGGTGCGACCGGACTCGCTGAGCGGCCGGCACCGCACGCTCGATCTCAAGCGCCTTTATGAAGCGGACCGGGCCATCCTCGCCTCGCCGGATCTGCCGAGGGAAGCGAAAGGCTGGTTGCGCCTGCACGAACGCCACATTCGCGGACGCTACGAGTTGCGCAACTTCCTTGATTTGAAAGCCAAGGCCGGGCTCGCAAGAGCCGGCCTCACCGCGCTGACGAACCCGGCCTCCCTGCCGTCGATTGTCGGTGGCGTCGCCGCCGACAAGCTCGAAGCGCGCAAGTCGCGGCACAGGCCGGCAAGCGACAAACCGATGCCGCCGCGCTACCTGCTGCCTGCGCGCGTCATCTAACTATTTGTTTTTACGCAATTCCGAACGGAAAACCGCGACACACTTTTCCTGGAATTGCTCTAGAGATAATCACGCCGTATCCCGGCCAGCACTTCGCGAAAACGCTCCTTGCGCTCGGCAAGCACGCTGTCGGCGCTGAGCTGGGGCACGGCGCGGCGCGCCTGCCGCAGAGCAAGCGTCGACGGAGCCGCCAGCACCTGCTTTGCCATTGTGCGCAAAGTCGACTGGCGCGGATCGTTGCGGGTCATGACGAGGCTTTCGTCAAAGCTGCGCTTGTTGGGATCGTCGAGTGGCGGTGGCGCCTTGTTCTCGAAATCGACGCCCCAGAAACGCGCGCCCTTGGTGATCGCCTCGGCGCGGGACGAAACCGGCACGTGCAACGGCTTGTAGGCGACCTTCACGGTCGAGGCCCAGTCGTTCCACTTGAAATTGTTGATGCTGCGCGAGGTGCTGACTGCCACCCACGGCACGCGGAACGCATCGGCGAGAATCGCGGCATGCATGGATTCGGCAACGACGAGTTCGGCCTGTGCGATCGACCGGATAACCGACTTCGCCTCGCCGCAGGGATCGACATAACCGAGACCGGCTGCCTTGCAGACGATAGGCCAGATGCCGCCGACCGTCGATTCCCAATGGGGTATGAAGATCGGCCCGCCGGTCTTGGGCAGGTTCTGGAATTCCGGCATGTCGGCGACCAGCACAGCCGGGTCGATGATGCCAAGCTCAGGATCGATGTCGAGCTTGCCGGCAGTCAGCGGACCGCGCACGCAGCGAACGTCCCATTCCGACTTGTCGGAAAAATCGGGCAGCGTGCCGTAGCCGAAGCCGCTGCCGATCACGAGTTTCTTGACGCCGGCCGGCAGCAGCGCCTGATTGAGCACGGTGCCGACACCGACCAGCAGCACTTCCGGATGAACCTCACGAAAGCCTGGCAGCAAAAAGTCCCAGAGCCAGAGATTGAGGTCGTCGCCGAAATTGCCGTGTGCGGATTCCCAATAGAATGGATGCATGACGCCCTCGCCTATCGAGAAATCTTGGATACGGCGAGTTCCACCGCGCTGCGCAGAATTTTCGGGTCGCGCCACGCCCATTCGGCCAACAGCCCCAGTTGCGGCACCTTGCGCTTGCGCACCAGCCGCATCTGGCCCCACAGGGCCTGACGGCGCGCCGTCTGCTTGTAGGATTCGATCGAAGCCTTGTCTTCCGGCTTGTGTGGAAAGCCGTTTTCGAGACGGTCCAGCGCCACCCAGGTGTTGAACTGCTGCTTCAGGAATTGCGGTGAATCGTTGTCGAGGCCGTGGAAGATGTTGATGCCCTCGCCGCGCGTCGCACCGACGGTTTCGCTGAGGATGCTGCGCTGCGCGTTGCGCACGCATTCGTAGAAGAACAGCACATCTTCCGCCGCAAGCCGCAACTCAGCCTCGAAGCGCACTTTGCGGAACAGGTTTTCGCCGATGACCATGCAGGATAGGTGCATGAAGCTCCAGTTTTTCAGCATCACGCCGGCAAGGTCGGGCACCTCGACGATCGGCGGTTCTTCCGACAGGCGGTTGACGGTGGTGACGTCGGCCAGGGCCGACACGCCGAAGTGGTAATAGAAGGCGTCGCCGCCTTTTATCGAGGCCCAGTAACAATCTGCATCAAAAAGTGACAGGCCGGCGACCGCGTTCTTGAGGTGGTCGGGTGTCCACTCGTCGTCGGAATCTAGGAAGGCGGCATAGGTGCTATCAGCGGGTATGTGCTCGAGGCCCATATTGCGTGCTCCCCCCGGGCCTGCATTGGGTTGCTTTATGACGGTAATCCTGGCCCGCTCCTCCAGCGAAAACCCTTCCAGATCCAGCTCCACGGGCGACGGCGAAGCGTCGTCCACGACGATCACGTCGAAGTCCGGATGGGTCTGCGCAAATACCGATTTCAGCGCGCGATGCAGTATTCCGGGCTGCCGCTGGTAGTAAGGGATAATGGCTGTGCACTTCGTCATTTCTTGCGCCTTATGAAGTCTAGGGGAGAGGCTCGCAGGCTATCGATGAGCGCTCGATGAATTCTGGTCGGCTGGCTAAAGCGCGTCGCGATCTTTCAGATTCGCTTTCCGCGCTTTAAGTCTTTGTTTTTGCGCATGTCGTTATCGCAAAACCGCTACACACTTTTGCGCGACACGCTCTAATTCCGGGCTTGCTGGAGAACAAGGCGTCCACCGAGAGCCAAACGACGCCGGTCCATGCTGCCTGCCACTAACCCGAAACTGTGACGAATGATGTCGGCTGGAGCGATCGGTCCCAAACCAGCACATTCGGGCTGAAGTTTGTCACCGCACCTATCCGAGCGCGCATCTTTCACCGCATACCTTCTCAGGATAGTGGTCCTTCTCACCTCAATCCAGCTTTGCAGCGACGCAGTCCGTTCACTTTTGATGCAGTGCACAATTGCCGGCGCGAGCCTCATCGGAAGACGGCTTCGGAACCGGTCGGCGCGCCGCCAGCCGCGGCTCCAGCCTTGTTCGGTTTTCAGCCGCGAGCGGCACGCGCTGGCGACCATGGTCGAGGTGAGGGTCAGGCGCCCTCATCCTCTTGTTTATCTCGGGGGTCGGTGAGATTTTCCTGTAAGCTCTGGCCAAGCCGCATGGCGATTCGACAAGGCGCAACGATATGGCTCTTTTCCGCTTCAAAACCCGCAACCCGAATCGCGACCGCGAGACGGATGCCGGCCGCATGCAACGGCTGAGGCAGGTTCTCGATGAGATTCACGACGAAATCGAGAATGAAAAGAATGGCTTGCGCAATCGCTACGACAAGGTGACGGCCGACGCCGCCTTCTCCCAGCAGGCGCTCGAGGACGATCGCGTCGATGCCGGCATGTCATCGAAGATAGATGAACTGACCGAAGCGATGATCCGCTACACCAAGCGGCTTGCCTCGCTTGACGGTCAGATCGGTTTTGTTACCGAACTGCGCGGGCGCATCGAGCAATTTTCCCAAGCAAACGCAGGCGACGGTGCCTCGGCGAACCCCGCCGCGGCCGAACAGGGTTAACGTGCGCTTATAAAATGTTACCGGACGCGAGGCCGAAATTAGGCCCCACGTCACATTCTGAACTTGCCACCGACCTATGTGCAGTGCAGCATTTCGATGCTGTGACTTGAACAGGTGGGCGTGGGAGGCGCCGCCAAAACAAAGGTGGCAAGCCACGTGATTTCAAACGAAACCGGCACGGCACGGCGCGGCCTGACGCTTATCATTCTCTGCGTCGGCACCCTCCTCGTCTCTTCCGTGGGCACGATGAATGCGTCCCACGCGCAGGAGAAGAAAGCCTCGGGAAAATCCTTCGTCGAGAATTTCGACAAGCTGGACAGGAAGCAGTGGTATGTCTCCGACGGCTGGACGAACGGCGAGCATCAGAACTGCATCTGGTCGAAGGATCGGGTCAAGGTCTCGGACGGCATGCTGCGGCTGGGCTTCCAGAAGCAGTCGATAAAGAACCTCGACTATGCCTGCGGCGAGATCCAGACCAAGCAGCGCTACAGCTACGGCACTTACGAAGTCCGCATGAAGGCTGCCAAGGGCTCCGGCCTCAACACCGGTTTCTTCACCTATATCGGCCCGGTCGACAAGCAGCCGCATGACGAGATCGATTTCGAAGTGCTCGGCAAGAACCCGGCAAAGGTGCAGATCAACCAGTATGTAAACGGCAAGCCTGTCGGCGATGCCAAGCTGGTCGATGTTCCCGGCGGTGCCGACCAGCGCTTCAACGACTACGCCTTCGTCTGGAAGCAGGACAGGATCAGCTGGTACGTCAACGGCGAACTCGTCGGCGAAGCGACGGACCCGGCAAAGCTGCCGACCCACGCGTCCAAGATTTTCGTCAGCCTGTGGAGCAGCGACATCCTGAAATCCTGGATGGGCACGTTCGCTGATCCCGGCGCGCCGGTAACGGCCGAGATCGATCGCATCGCTTACACCGCCGAAGGCGATGCGTGCCAATTCCCTGAATCGGTTGTCTGCAAGCTGAAATAGCTGGGTCCCACATGTTGCACGTTCTTTATCTCGTGCATGATCTCTCCGATCCGGCAGTGCGCCGGCGGGTGATCATGCTGCAGGCCGGTGGCGCGGATGTCACGCTGGCGGGCTTCAAGCGCGCCGACAAGCCCGTGGCCGGTCTCGAGTCACTGTCGCCGATCGATCTCGGCCCGACGCAGGACGGCCGGTTCGCGCAGCGCATCGTGGCGATCGCAAAGGCAGCTCTGTCGCTCGGCGGCAAGCTGCAGGGCATCCGCAAGCCGGATGTCATCATCGGCCGCAATCTGGAAATGCTGGCACTGGCCAACCGTGCAAAGGCGCTGTTTTCCAACGATGCGCCCATCGTCTATGAGTGCCTTGACATCCATCGCCTGCTGCTCGGGCAGAACCGCATTTCGCGGGCGCTGCGGCGCACCGAGCGCGTGCTGGGCAGGAACGCATCGCTGCTGATGACCAGTTCACCCGCCTTCGTGCGCGACTATTTCCAGCGCTTCCGCCAGATCGATGCCCCTGTAGCACTGCTGCAGAACAAGGTGCTGGAACTGAACGGCGGGACGGAAGCTGCCGACCAGAAGCTCGAAGGGCCAACGCCCGGCGAGCCTTGGACGATCGGCTGGTTCGGCGCCTTGCGCTGCCGCAAATCGCTGGAGCTTCTCGCCGCCTTCACCCGCCGCATGGAGGGCCGCTTCGAGGTCGTGCTGCGCGGGCGGCCGGCCTATTCCGAATTTACCGATTTCGACGGTTTCGTTGCCGCCGAGCCCTATCTGCGTTTCGAGGGCGCCTATCGCAACCCGGAAGACCTGCCCCGCGTCTATGGCGAGGTGCATTTCTCCTGGGCGATCGACTTCTTCGAGGAAGGGCTGAATTCGAGCTGGCTGCTGCCGAACCGGCTCTACGAAGGCTGCCGCTACGGCGCGGTTCCGATTGCCATGCGCAATACCGAAACCGGGCGTTTCCTGGCCGACCGGCATCTGGGCAAGCTGCTCAACGAGCCGTCCGTTGACGCGCTGGAGGCACTTTTCGAAGACCTTACACCCGAAACCTATACCGCTTCCCGCCGGAAAATCCTGGCCGAGGATCGCGGAACATGGGTCTGCGATGCGCGCGATTGCCGGGCGCTGGTCGAGCGATTGGCCGGCTTGAGACCTGTGCGCGTTCCAAACGTAATGTTGCAGGCGGCATGATGGCTGAAATGACAACCGAAGCCTTGCCGGCAACCCCTTGCATGGTGGTGATTCCCTGCCTGAACGAGGCAGCGCATATCGAGGCGCTGATCGACCGGCTGACGCCTTCGGTCGAGCGGCTGGACATGAAGATCGTGGTGGCCGATGGCGGCAGCACCGACGGGACGCAGGCGATCGTGCAAAGGATCGCGGCGACAAACCCGCGCGTGACGCTGCTTCCCAATCCCAAGAAGATACAGAGTGCTGCCATCAATCTCGCCGTCGAAAGATTTGGCGACGAGTTCACGAGCTTCATCCGCATCGATGCGCATGGCGATTACCCCGCCGACTATTGCGACCGACTGATCGAGGATGCGGACGAGACAGGTGCGGATTCGGTGGTCGTTTCGATGGCGACGCGCGGCTTCGGCGCATTCCAGAAAGCGACGGCGATCGCGCAGAATTCCAAGCTCGGCAATGGCGGCTCGCCACACCGCCAAGGGGCCAAGGGTCACTGGACCGATCATGGTCACCACGCCTTCATGCGGGTGAAGTCGTTTCGTGCGGTTGGCGGCTATGACGAGACGTTCAGCCACAATGAGGATGCCGAACTCGACTATCGGCTACGGGCTGCAGGCTACCGGCTCTGGATGACCGACAAGACGTTCATGGTCTACTATCCGCGTGCGTCCGTGCCGGCGCTCTTCCGGCAGTATCTGGGCTACGGCAGGGGTCGCGCCAAGAACATTCTGAAGCACCGCGCCATGCCCAAGATTCGACAGATGATTCCGCTGATGGTGTTTCCGGTCGTTGCCGGGACATCGCTGGCGTTCCTCAGCTGGGCTGCCGTCGTTCCGGCAGTCCTTTGGGCGGCGGCATGCCTGGGTTACGGCGTCTGGATGGCACTCAGCCAGCGCAACCCCTACGGGCCGCTGGCCGGCTTTTCGGCGATGGTCATGCATCTGGCATGGTCCGCGGGCTTCTGGCTCCAACTCCTCGATTTTCGAAGGAAAGAGGCACCGGCATCATGAACAAGCAAAACGAAGCCGCCACCAAGCCGACCCGGATCGACGTCTGCGTCTGCACCTATCGCCGCCCGGAACTGGAAGAGACGCTGCTGTCGCTCGGCGCGCTGACCATACCGCCGCATACGACGGTTCGGGTCATCGTCGCAGACAACGACGCCGAGCCGAGCGCACGCGACCTTGTCTATGCCATTGCCGCGAAGCTGCCGTTTTCGGTGGTCTACGTGCATTGCCCGGCCTCCAACATCTCGATCGCGCGCAATGCCTGCCTGGAAAACAGTTCGGGCGATTTTCTCGCCTTCATCGATGACGACGAGACCGTCTCGAAGGAATGGCTTTCGGAACTCATGAACGTAGCACTCGCAACCGGCGCGGATGCCGTGCTCGGGCCGGTCGAAGCGACATATGGGAACGGCGCTCCGGGCTGGATGGCGCGGGGTGACTTCCATTCGACGCTGCCGGTCTGGGTCAAGGGCGAGATACGGACAGGCTATAGCTGCAACGTGCTGCTGCGCCGTGCTGCAAAGCCGGTGGCCGGACGCCGCTTCAACCTGGCACTGGGCAAGACGGGCGGCGAAGACACCGAATATTTCACCCACCTGCATCAGGCCGGCGGCAGAATAGCCTTCGCACCAAAGGCCTGGGTCTATGAGCCTGTGCCGGCCAAGCGGGCACAGTTTTCGTGGCTGATGAAGCGGAAGTTCCGCTCCGGACAGACCCACGGCAGATTGATTGTCGAGCGGCAGACATCGGCGGGCTCTGCCCTGCCCCAGATCGGGCTTGCTTCGGCAAAGGCAGCCTATTGCTTCGCGGCAGCCGCAGGCCTCGCAATATTGCCGGAGCGACGCAACCGTTTCGCCCTTCGCGGCGTTATGCATATCGGCGTCGTCAGTGGACTTCTCGGCGTCCGCGAAATCAAACAATATGGTGACCATGAACCTGCGCGGAGAAGCAGCAATGCAGCCTGACGTGACATTCGTCATCGCGGCTTACAATGCTGAAACTTTCCTCGCCCGGGCCGTTCAAAGCGCGCTCGGCCAGCGGGAAGTGTCCGTCGAGGTTGTCGTCGTCGATGACTGCTCGGGTGACGGCACCGTCGAGCTCGCGCGGTCCTTTCCGCCCGAGACGGTCAAGGTCATTGCTCTCGACAAGAATCGTGGTCCCGGCGGCGCGCGTAATGCAGGGCTGGAAGCTGCCAGCGGCCGCTGGATCGCGGTGCTCGACGCGGACGACACGGTCCAGCCTGAGCGGCTCGCCCGGATGATCCGACGAGCAGAAGTTGCCGGCGCACAGATTGCCGTCGATAATCTGGATGTGATCCGTGAAGAGCCCGGCACACGCGAGACGATGTTTCCCCATTCGCATCTTGAAGGCGTCAGCGAGATCACGCTGGCCGACTTCATTGCCGCGAACATCCTTTTCGAAGGCACGTTCAACTACGGCTACATGAAGCCGATATTCGAGCGTCGCTTCATCGAGGAACATCAGCTGCGCTACGATGAGAAGCTGCGCATCGGCGAGGATTATATCTTCCTCGCTTCGGCACTGGCCAAGGGCGGGCGCTGCGTGGCCGAGCCGGAACCCGGCTACGGCTACCACATCCGCGACGGCTCCATTTCGCGCGTGCTTGAGCAGCATCACGTCAAGGCGATGTTCGAGGCTGACGCAGCGTTCCTGCGCGAGCATCGCCTTGATGATGCCGCCAAATCGGCGCAGGCGCGGCGCACCCGCAGCCTTGAAAAGGCGGCATCGTTTCTGGCGCTCGTACAGCACCTGAAGGACCGCGCGCCACTCAAGGCGATGGGCGCGGCGTTGCGCGATCCGGTCGCGCTGACGCATCTCAGAATGCCGATCGCAGCGCGGCTGCGACGGTTTGCCGAACCGCTTCGAAGCCGAAAGGCGGCCGGCCAGGCAGGATAATCTGAAATCTCGGAATTGGACGGGGGATATTTTGAAAAAAGCACTCAAAGCAGGGATGATAGAATGAAAAAAGTCAGAAAAGCAGTGATTCCGGTCGCTGGGCTTGGAACACGTTTCCTGCCGGCAACCAAGGCAATGCCGAAGGAAATGCTGACGGTGGTCGATCGTCCCGTCGTGCAGTATGCGGTCGACGAGGCGCTGGAAGCGGGCATCGAGCACATCGTGTTCGTCACCGGCCGCAACAAGCACGTCATCGAAGACTATTTCGACATCCAGCCTGAGCTTCTGGACACGCTGACGCGCTCCAAGAAGCAGGAGCAGCTTGCTTCGCTGAACAAGATCCAGTTGAGCGCGGGCGCGGTGAGCTTCACCCGTCAGCAGGCCCCGCATGGTCTCGGCCATGCAGTGTGGTGCGCGCGCGATATCATCGGCGACGAGCCGTTCGCGCTGCTGCTGCCGGACATGGTGTCGTTTGGCGACAAGGGCTGCCTTGCCGGCGTGATGGAGCTCTATGAGCAGACCGGCGGCAATGTCATCGCCGTCGAGCAGTGCGACCCGACCGAAACCAACAAATACGGCATCGTCGGCAAGGGCAAGGACGTCGGCACCGGATTTGCGGTCACCGAAATGGTCGAGAAGCCGGCGCCCGCCGTCGCACCATCTAACTATTACATCAACGGCCGCTACATCCTGCAGCCTGAGGTGTTCGACCTCCTCGGCACGCAGGAGCGCGGTGCTGGCAACGAAATCCAGCTTACGGATTCGATGAAGCGGCTCGCCCAGACACAGGAATTCCACGCGGCACCCTTCAACGGGCGCATGTTCGACTGCGGCTCGAAGGAAGGCTTCATTCAGGCCAACGTTGCTTTCGCGCTGGCACGCGACGACATCCGCGATCTCGTGTTCGACCCGATCGTCGAAATGATCGCGTCACAGCAGCGCCGCAGCGCGGCAGCCTGATCGAAACACTGCTCGTCGCGGCCGAGCGTATCGGCCGCGACATGGCATGATCGTCAAGAAGATAGATAGCGGCGCAAGGCCGCCGCAAACGCATTCTCGCCTCATAACCATGCTTGATGCCGCATCACAGTGGCGGAGCACATCGGATGAGATCGAAGAGCATCCAAAACGAAAGTGACGCCTGGCGTCGACGAAATCATGCACCAGAGAAACATTCCCTTGAACAGCAGACTGGCCGTGGAGCCGGATGAGGCGGATCGCTTCATCGATCTTGAACGCCTGATGACTATCGCTATGCGGCAAATCCGCGTGGTGGCTCTTTGCGCGGCGGTAGGCCTTGCGCTCGGCGTCGTCTATCTTCTGTTCACGCCCGCCCAATACACATCGGGCACCCGCATCCTGCTTGATGACACGCTGACCAAGTTTGCCGAAGAGAAGGATTCAGGGCCGTCCCGCGTTCAGGCGGACTCGATGGTTTCGAGCGAAGTCGAAATCCTGAAATCGGCCCGCCTCGCCCGCGCGGTGGTGATGGCCGAGAACCTTCAGAACAACGACGCGTTTCTCAATCCGCCGCGCTCGCCGATCGGCTGGGTCAAGGATCAGATCAAGTCGGTCATCGGCCTGTTTTCCTCGCAGCCCGAACTCTCCGCGACCTCGATCGCAAACGGCAAGATCGGCAAGGCGACAGCACTGCTGCAGGCCGGCATGTCAGCCGAGCGTGTGGGGCGCAGCTATGTCATCGACCTGTCGTTCCAGGCCTACGACAAGAAACTCGCCGGCGCGATCACCCGCGCCTATGCCAATGCCTATCTCTCCGATCAGCTCGACGCCAATTTCGATGCCACGCAGCGAGCAACCGTCTGGCTTCAGGGGCGGCTGGCCGAATTGCGCGACAGTTCGCAGGCCGCAGCACTTGCCGTGGAAAAATTCCGCGCCGAGAACGGCCTGACCTCGGCCCGGGGCGAGCTTATCTCCGAGCGGCAACTCGCCGACCTCAACAGCCAGCTCATCCTGGCGCAAGCCGATACCGCAAACGCGCTGGCGCGCTACAACCAGTTCAAGTCGATCATCGAAAGCGGCCCGGATAACGCCGTCAAGAACGCGACGATCCCCTCCGACAAGGGCAGCAACAACACGGTCATCAACGACCTGAAGGGGCGCTACCTCGACGTCACCAAGCGCGAGCGCGAGATCAGCGACCGTTTCGGCCAGGATCATCCCCAGGCCGTCGCGCTGCGGCGCGAACAGGGAGACCTTTCGCGGCAGATTTTCCAGGAACTCAACCAGCTCACGGAGAGCTACCGCACGGAATATGAGGTTGCAAAATCGCGCGAGGATTCGCTGCGCGCCAATGTCGGCCTGATGGCCGGAGAAAGCTCCGAAACCAGCCAGTCGATGGTGCAGTTGCGCGAACTCGAACAGCAGGCAGCAGCACTGGCGACGCTTTACCAGACTTTCCTCGCCCGCCATGAGGAAGCCTCGCAGCAGCGCTCCTTCCCGATCGCCAAGGCGCGCGTGATCTCGGAAGCCGTCGATCCGGTGGGCGCCTCAAGCCCCAAGAAGACGATGGTGCTCGGCCTGTCGCTGGTGCTCGGCCTGTTTGGCGGGGCCGGGGTTGGCGCCTTCCAGGAGTTCCGCGAGCGGTTCTTCCGCACTGGCGAAGACGTGCGCGCATCGCTCAACATCAACTTCCTCGGCTATCTGCCGATCGTCGGTACGCGCCTTTCCAGTGCTCCACCCAAGAACGGTGCAAATGGCGCCGACAAACCGCCACGCGAAGGGCCGGAACCCGTCACGCCACGTATTCTGCGGGTCGCGATCAATGCCCCCTCGTCGTCGTTTGCAGAGACGCTTCGCAACGCCAAGATCGCCTGCGATGTCGTGTTGCAGGGCAGGCCCTGCAAGGTGATCGGTTTCGTCTCCGTGCTGCCGAGCGAAGGCAAGACGACGGTTGCGGCGAACTTCGCCGGGCTTCTGGCCGCCAACGGCGCGAGAACCCTGCTGATCGACGGCGACTTGCGCAACCCGGGCCTCAGCCGCGGACTGTCGCTGTCCCCGGACAGAGGGCTGGTCGAGGCGATCGTCGGCGAGCAGCGCTGGCAAACCACGGTCATGGTCGACCGCACGACCAAGCTCAACATCATCCCCGCCGTGGTTCGCGGGCGGCTGTCGCACACCAGCGAGCTGCTTTCGGGACCGGGAATGAACGACCTCCTGACCGACGCCCGCAACGCCTATGATTACATCGTCGTAGACCTGCCGCCGCTCGGCCCGGTGGTCGACGCCAAGGCGTTCGCGCCGTTTGCCGATGGATTCGTGATGGTCTCCGAGTGGGGCGTGACGCCGCGCGCATTGGTGAAGGCGACGCTGCAGGGCGAACCGCAGATCGCCTCCAAGCTGCTCGGCATCATCCTGAACAAGACGGACATGAAAAAGCTGGTGCGTTACGGCGCTTATGGCGGCTCGGAACAATATCTCGACCGTTACTCGTCCTACTATATCGAGCAGGCCGGCCTGACAAAAGCCTGAGGGCCTGACGGTTTCCGCCCGAGGAAGCCGCCTGCCGCTCGGATCAGGTCGTGAGGTACCGGCCCTTGTTCTGCCATATCCGCAGGGCGGTCAGCCGTCCGGAGAAGAAGGCGCCCGTATCGACATTGATGCGCGTGCCTTCAAGCTTCGCTTCCGTGACCGGCGTGTGGCCATGGACGACATATTTCTTCATCAGATGCGCCTTCTCGTAGAAGGCGGTGCGAATGAAGACCAGATCGTCATCCGACTGCCGGTCGAGATCGAGTTCGGGCCGGATGCCGGCATGGACGAAGATGTATCGCTTCGCCTCGATGAGAATCGGAAGCGACCGCAGGAACGCGACATGTCCTGCCGGAATGGCATGCCTGATCATGTCGTCGACCTGCCGGGACTGATAAATCGAGCCGAGGCGTTCGGGGTCGACCCCGTAGGACAGAAGTGTCGGCCCTGCCCCCATATGCATCCAGTCGCCCAGCGTCAGTCGCCTGTCGATGTAGTCCAACATCGCCACTTCATGGTTGCCGGCCAGGCAGATGCGCTCGAAACCGGCCGGCGGCGGGGCCATCAGGTGATCGATCACCTGCGCGGAGGCAGGCCCGCGATCGACATAGTCACCGAGCATGAGGATGATCTTGCGCCCCGGCAGATCGCGCGCATCGGCCACGATCAAGCGCTCCAGCGCCAGAAGCAGGTCGAGGCAGCCATGGACGTCACCGATCACGTAGACGGCGGCTCCCGCGGTCTCGATCTTCAACCGGGCGCGCCGTTCCCGCCCCGGGTTTTTGTCCAGACCAAACAGGCCTGCCAATTTCTTCATAGGCGATAATCTCTGCTTTCCAGCGACGCAGCTCCCATTGCAGCCTTTGTATTAAACGACGTTGCATTTCGTGAATCGGAAATCGCGCAGAAATTGCACAACATTCACATTTGAACCACCCAAACGGCTTACATGGTGTCGATGTCCTGTGCCAGCCGCAAGTCGGCCGGCATCTGGCCCTGCATGCAGGGCGCCAGGGATGGGAGCTGCCTCAGTGGCACGCTGCGATGTTGCACCCGGATTCGCTCCGGCATCGCTCTTTCAACGAGAACACCTGCAGCCAAGCGGTGAAACCACCGCGCGGCTGTTCAAGGAGAACGTTTTGACAGCAAGAACATCTTCGCCCGCGCCAAGCGCAACCGGCCTGTCGCCTGTCGCCAAGACGATGTCGAACCGCATCAAGATCGCGCGGACGCTGTGCATCTTCTTCATGACCTTCGTCCACGTCCAGCCGGGCATCGCCGAGAATGTCTATGACCGCGACGCCGGCTTCTTCGACATCGTCTACTTCATCCTGACAAGGCTGATGGGGCTGAGCTCGGTTTCGCTGCTCAGCGTGGTTTCGGGTTATTTCATCGTCTCAAGCCTGCTCAAGCTGGGCACGCTCGATCTTTACAAATCGAAGTTGAAGACGCTGGTCGTGCCATTGGTGGCCTGGAACGTGCTGGCGCTGGCGCTGCTGGGTGCCTACGGGCTGCTTTCCGACAATTGGCGGAATTGGCCGGAGTTTACCGTGCCCGGTATGGCCAACGCCTTCCTTGCCGTGACTGAGTGGCCATTGGTCGTGCCGCTGTGGTTCCTGCGCGACCTTTTCGTCTGCTGCCTGTTCTCGCCGCTGCTTTATTTCGCGATCAAGCGGCTGCCGGTTGCGACCATCCTGCTGCTCGTCGTCTTCACACTTTTCGGGGAAGACCTCTACATTCTGCAAAGGCCGCAGCTGATGCTGTTTTTCGCCATGGGCATGTGGATTCGCCTGTCATGGGCGAACGAGCAGGAGATCGACCGGATCGCGCACCCTCTTGCGATCGGCCTTGCGGCGACGGCCGCGATTTTCCTCTATTTCCGCATTCAGGGTATCTTGCTTTCGGATATGGACGATACGCTGCGGCTGACACTGGACACGCTGCTGCGCATAACCATGGCCGCCGGTTTCTGGTATCTGACGGAGCTTATCCGGAAGTCATCCTTTGCCGAACCGTTCATGCGGTTCGAGCCTTATTGCTTCTTCCTGTTCTGCAGCCACGCGATCCTGTTCGACTACGCCGGCATCATCTTCCGCCGCTTTTTCGGCAATTACGGCTCCGACCTGTTTCCGATCACGTTCTTCACGCTTCCCATCCTGGCGGTGATAAGCGCAATCGTCGGGCTGCAGATCATCAACCGCTCCGGCGTGCTGATCTTCCTGTTCAACGCCGGCCACAAGGTTCAGCCACTGTGGCGGCCGGCGGCGGAGCGGGCGTCGGCGTGAATGGGAAGCGCTTCAGGCACCCGACGGCGAAAGCCCATCGCGTGCTTCGGACGGCCGCCCCAAGACCGCGATGAAGGACTGGCTGAGCTGCGGGAACAGATCGCAGAGCATCTTGTTCACGCGCAGCATGAAAGCACGTTTCATCGTCACGCCGCGCGTTCCGTAGTCATAGTCGGAAAAATAGATCTGCTTGATCTCGAAGCCTTCGCGAACGGACAGTTGCTGCAAGGTCTGCGGCGTGTAGTAACAGGTGTGCTCGGGATTGACCGGCGGCTCGTTGGTCAGGCCGAAGATGCATTTCAGCAGCCGGCTCATGGAAAAAGCGTTCGGCGTCGTGATGACGAGGACGCCGTCCTTTTTCAGATTGCGGATCGAGCAGCGGAGAAAAAGGCCCGGATTGCTCAGGTGCTCGATCAGTTCGCCGGCGAAGACCACGTCATAGGGTTCGGTATCGACAAAGGATTCGGCATCGCCGACGACAACCTCGAAGCCGGCGGCGCGGGCGCGGGCGACATCTTCTTCGAGAATGTCGATGCCTTTCACATAGCCGGCAAGGCCGACGAATTCGGAAAGGTAGAAGGTGCCGATCTCCTGCCGGGCCTCGAACTCGTGCCCGATGGTTCCAATGTCGAGCATTCTTCTGCCCTTGATAAGCGGGCCGAGAAGATCATGAATGCTCCGCAGACGAGCATTTCCGACTAGATGCAACATAGAGGCGAACCTTTGTTCTGCCCCCTCTATTACTCAAACATCTTTGCCAAAAACGGACAAGTATTCACAAAGGTCGACAAGATGTACTTTCCATAATCCGAAATCGGTATGTCGGCTGAGCAATAAGGCAGACGTCAGCGCCAACCCATCGCCGGGGCAACATGGGTCATGATGGCCTCGATGACATGTGCGTTGTAGTCGACGCCGAGCTGATTGGGGACGGTCAGGAGCAGCGTGTCGGCCTCGGCGATTGCCTCGTCCTTTTTCAGCTGCTCGACGAGGACGTCCGGTTCGGCGGCATAGCTGCGGCCGAACACGGCGCGCGTGTCGGCCTCGATATAGCCGAAGTGATCCTCGCTCTCATCGCCGCCGAAATAGGCGCGGTCGCGGTCGTCCATCAGGGCGAAGATGCTGCGGCTGATCGACACCCGCGGTTCGCGCTCGTGTCCCGCCGTCTTCCATGCGGTGCGGAAGGCGCGGATCTGGTCGGCCTGCTGGATATGAAGGGGCTTTCCGCTCTCATCGAATTTGAGCGTCGAACTCTGCAGGTTCATCCCCGCTGCAGCTGCCCATTCTGCGGTGGCGTTGGTGGCAGCGCCCCACCAGATCCGGTCGCGCAGGCCCTGCGAATGCGGCTCGACACGCAGCTGCCCGGGCGGATTTGGAAACATCGGCCGCGGGTTGGGCTTCGCGAAGCCCTGCCCGCGCAGAACTTCCAGGAATACCTCGGCATGGCGCCTGGCCATGTCGACGTCGGTCTGGCCTTCCGGCGGGGCGTAACCGAAGTAGCGCCATCCGTCGATCACCTGCTCGGGCGAGCCGCGGCTGATGCCGAGTTGCAGGCGTCCTCCGGCGATCAGATCGGCAGCGCCAGCGTCCTCCGCCATATAGAGCGGGTTTTCGTAGCGCATGTCGATGACTGCCGTGCCGATCTCGATGCGGCTGGTCTTCGCGCCGATTGCCGCCAGAAGCGGAAACGGCGAGGCGAGCTGGCGGGCAAAGTGATGCACGCGAAAATAAGCACCGTCCGCGCCCAGTTCCTCCGCAGCGACCGCCAGGTCGATCGACTGCAAAAGGGCATCGGACGCAGACCGCGTCTGCGATTGGGACGAGGGCGACCAATGCCCGAACGATAGGAAGCCGATTTTCTTCATACCGCGAGGATGTAGCATGTGCGGCTTATGCTGCAATGCAAAGATGCGTCATCAGCCGACATCGCAGCGGTTTTCCCAAGCGGAGGTGGCTCGAAATGCTGGCGTTCCGGCCTTACACGCTCCGCAGCATTCCACCGTCCACGCGCAAAGTCGTGCCGGTGATGTAGCTGGCCCGCTCGCTCGCCAGGAATGCAACGGCGTCCGCAAATTCCTCGGGCTTGCCGTAGCGGCCCATCGGGATACCGGCGCGCGAGGCCTCGGCCACGGCTTCCGGCGTGCTGCCGGTGCGGTCTGCCGCGGCCTTGTCGAGCTGGTCGACGCGCGAGGTATGAATGCGGCCCGGAATGACCGAGTTTACCGTGACGCCGTCGGCCGCAACTTCGGCTGCAAGCGTTTTTGCCCAGCCCAGGATCGAAAGGCGCAAGGTGTTGGAAATTCCAAGGTTTGGAATTGGCTGCACGACACCCGACGAGACGACATTGACGATGCGGCCCCATTTGCGGCTGCGCATTCCCGGCAACACACCCGCTGTTACGCGGAACGGCGCGTTGACCATGGTTTCGAACTGCGCGCGCCAGACATCGGCAGCAACACCGGCAATCGCACCGGGCGGAGGACCGCCTCCATTGTTGACGAGAATATCGATGGCACGCGTGCTGATGACCGGAACCCATGCCTCGAGCGCGGCGGAATCGGAGAGGTCCAGCACCTCGGTATTCACTTCCGCGCTACTTTCGGCGCGGATCTTTTCCGCAGCCGCATTCAACCGTTCGCCTGAACGGCCGATCAGCGTGACCGATGCGCCTTCAAGCGCCAGATTGCGCGCGATGGCAAAGCCCAGCCCTTGGCTGGAGCCGAGCACGAGCGCGCTGCGGCCTTTTATGTTGAGATCCATTTTTTAAAGTCCCGGTTTCAATGCGAATGAGCGTGAGCGAGTGCTGCCGACAGGAATGCGGACAGCAGCGGGTGCGGATTGTTTTCGCGGGAGCCAAGTTCGGGATGGCCCTGCATGCCGATGAAGAAGGGATGATCCCGATCCTCGATCGCATCAACGATTGCGCCATCGAGACCCGTAGCGGCGACACGCAAGCCAGCCTCTTCGAGGTCTTTCACGAGCGCTGGATCGAGCCGATAGCGATGATTGTAATGAACATCTGCCGAGGCGGGGAGAATTTCAGCAAGACGCGTTTGCGCCGTCACAGCGCTCGAATGTGTCCCGGTCCGGTGTTCCGGCAAGGGACGACCGTTCGGCCCCTTCTCTCCAGCCATCGGCACGAAGGTCTTGATCGGCGCTGCCGGATCGGCCTCAGCGAGATTGGCGGTTCCGCGTCCAAAACGACGCCATGCGATCGCCGTCGCCATCGTCTGCATGCCGAGGCACAAGCCAACTGTAGGGACGCCGGCAGCGAGACCAGCCGCCGCAGCTTCTATCTGCCCGGGAACATTCTTCATCGCTGCACCGCCCGGCAGAACGAGGCCGGCAAGCGAGGCGGGAATTACAAAATTACCCGCGTCGCGCAACGCAACGGGATCGATGAACCGGACCGTAAGATTTATCAACAGGCTGTCCGCAGCGTCGGCGAGGCTGGCGAGCGTAGCTGGGTAGACGCCGCGCTGGTCCCCTTCGGCGGCGATCAGCCCTATCTCCAGGGGAATACTATTTTCTGAGGCGCTTTCCGGGCGATCCGTGATCCGCCCGAAACCGTCCCTGCCCGCAAGCGTATCGCCTTCAACGACAAAGCTATCGCCGGAGGTTCTTATCGTGACGATCGTCGTCTCGACCCCTGCATTTTGGGCCGCACGAACGATGGTGCCAGGAAGGGTCGGGTTGCGAAGATACTCGAGATGGATAGGCACAACGATTTCGTTCTCATGCGCCTCCGCGACGATCTCATCGACGCTTGAAGCCGCGCGAGCCGGCGACTGTGTCAGGCGATCGGCCCAATAGAGCCCGCTTGGCCCAAGTCCGCCCGCTGCGAGCACATGCTGAACCGCATCCGCGTGCAGGCCGGTGTCAAAACGGAATTCGGGATAGAGCACCCGGCCGCCACGTCGCGCTGCGATCACCGCTGCCGCCGCACCATACAGCGCGGGTTCGTCAATCTCATGCGTGACAAGCACCAAACTCATCGCAAACCCTGTAATTTATGATCGCATGCAATCATTCAATATATGCACTTCTGCTCACACGCGAACAAGCGCTTCTTCATAAGAAATGCTGATTTCACGACATAATTTGCCAATCACAGATTGCACAATATGAAAACAATTATACAATGTAAAGAATTCACCACAAGGAATCTGACCGTGCATCCATCGCTTGCTCCCCGCATGAAACTCGTTGGCGCTTCGCCGACCGCTGAAATTTCCAACAAGGTTCGCGCGCTTACGGCAGCAGGCCATTCCGTCATCAATCTCGGCGAAGGCGAACTCGATTTCGCGACGCCCGAGGCGATTTGCGAAGCAGGTATCGCGGCGATCCGCGACGGCGACACGAAATATACTGCCGTGGCAGGCACAGCCGAGCTGAAAGCTGCGATCCAGCGCAAATTCGCGCGTGAAAACAGCCTTTCCTATGAGCCTTCCGAGATAATTGCTGGCGCCGGCGCCAAGCAGCTCATCTTCAACGCGCTTCTGGCAACGCTCGCATCCGGCGACGAAGTGATCGTACCTGCCCCCTACTGGGTTTCCTATCCGGACATGATCCGGCTCGCAGGCGGTGAACCGGTCATCGTCCAATGCTCTGCCGCGGAAAGTTGGAAGCTCACTCCCGCAGCGCTGTCGGCGGCACTGACCCCGCAGACGAAATGGGTCATCCTCAACTCGCCGAACAACCCGACCGGTGCGGTATACAGCAACGCTGAAATGAAGGCGCTGACCGACGTTCTGCTAGGCCACGATGGCGTTCTCATAATGGCCGACGACATTTACGAGCATGTGCGCTTCGAAGGCGAATTCGCCACCCCCGCCGCAATCGAACCCGCTTTGAAAGCGCGCGTCCTGACGGTCAATGGCCTGTCGAAGGGATACTCGATGACGGGATGGCGCCTTGGCTATGCCGCAGGACCGGCCTGGCTGATCGAGGCAATGCAGGTTCTGCAATCCCAGAGCACCTCCAATCCGAGTTCGATCAGCCAGCGCGCGGCCATCGCTGCACTGGATGGCGGGATCGGCTTCATGGCGGATTGGATCGAAACCTTGCGCCAGAGGCGCGATATCGTTCTTGCAGCACTGGGCAAGATCGATGGGCTACACGCCGATACGCCTGAAGGCGCGTTCTATGTCTTTGCCGACTGCTCCAAGCTGCTGGGCACCGCGCGTCCAGACGGGCGCGTGATAAGTTCCGATCTCGAGTTCGCGTCCTACCTTCTCGAAACCGCGCATGTCGGCGTGGTCCATGGCTCGGCCTTCGGCGCACCGGGACATGTTCGCATTGCCTATGCAGTCGACACGGAAACCTTGCGAACGGCCTGCGACCGTATCGTTGATGCCTGCGCGAAACTGCACGGACGCAACGCCGCCTGAAACCGGGCAAACAAAAACCCCGGCTACAGCGATGTAGCCGGGGTTTTTGTTTGGGAGGCTTTTGCCTTTACGCGGCGAGCGTAACCTGCGTGCGCGTATCGCCGCGCAGCGTCTCCAGAACCTTGGCAATCTCCTCGATCACCGGCTTTTCCAGATTGCGCAGGGGTGCCCGTACCGAACCGCCGTCGAACCCGCGAAGGTTCATCGCGGCCTTGGTCGTCTGCGGCTGGCCGTGCTTGCGCGCCAGCGCGCGGAACGAATACCAGATGCGGTGCAGGTCGCGCGCGGTGGTTGCATCGCCCTTTTCCAGAGCGCGATAAGTATCGAGAATGAGCTCGGGCAGCGCGCAGCTGTTGGTCGAGCTGATGCCGTCGAACCCTGCCATCATCGGCCCGAGGAAAGCGAGATCCGACGCACAGAACAGGCGAATACGGCCGCCGATGCGGTTGGCGATCTGGTCGATTGCGGTGGGGGTAAGATCGCCCTGCTTGACGCCCGCGACATTGTCGATATCGGCAAGCTGCTCGAGAATGGCAGGCGAAAGCGTGATGCCGATGCCCGGGGCGTTGTAGACAAGAATGCCGGTCTTCGAGAGCGGCGCCATGTCACGGAAGAACGACACGATCTGGCCGTCGGTGACTTCGGAGACGTATGGCGGCGTCACCATCGGCAGGCCGCCGAGCTCGCCTGCCAGGCGCGTCAGATCTTTCACGACCCGGATATCCGAATGCGCGCTGCACAGCATGACCGGCACGCGGTCTCCGGCAACGTTCATCGCGTGCCGGAAAAGATCGGCCCGCTCCTCGGTCGACATCGCCGGAAACTCGCCATAGGTGCCGCCGATCAGGATGCCGTCATAGCCGAGCCCGATGACGCGCTCGATGCTGCGTGCGAAGCCGGCCGTGTCGATATCGCCATTTGCGGTGAACGGCGTGACCGTGATGTTGAAGATGCCCTTCAGCCGGGCCCGTGTCTCGCTGATGTCTTTCATGTTCTTATTCCTGTTTCCTTGACCCTAGACTTCCAGAAGCTCGCGCCCGATCGTGCCGAGTGCGCGGTATCCGGTTTCGGTAACGACGATGGTTTCGCTAACGCCGACAGTGAAGCGGCCGTAGATGCGCAACGCAGGTGGCAGGTGGAACGTCATGCCCGGCTGCAATTCGGTCTTCACGCCTGCATTGAGGCTGAGAATTGCGCCCTCGCCCCAGTCAGGCGCAAAGGAGATGCCGACGCTGTAGCCCAGCCGCTTGCGGAAATTGTCGGTGTAGCCGGCCGCGTCGATGACCTTCTGGCAGGCAATGTGCGGGACCTCGCAGGCAACGCCCGGGCGGATGGCGTCCAGCGCCACCTGAAGTGCTTCCTGGCAGGTCTTCATCATGTCGACCGCTTCGCGCGGAGGCTTGCCGACCCAGGCCGAGCGCATGAGGGCTGCGTGGTAGCGGTCGTGGCAGGCGGCCATTTCGAGGAAGGCGGGATCGCCGTCCTCGATCTTGCGGCGACGCCATGTTCCGTGCGGAACGCCGGTGCGTGGCCCTGAGGAAACCAGCGGCTCCATGCCCATATATTCGGAGCCGGCGGCAATCGCCGCCTGCATCATCGAGGCGACGAGATCGTTTTCTGTCGCGCCCGCGCGCACCGTCGCCAGACCGGCCTTCATGCCAGCATCGACATAGCCGGCAGCCTTTTCGAGCTTCTCGACTTCCAACGGAGATTTGACGGCACGAAGCTTTTCAAGCACGCCGGCACCGTCATGGATGGTTCCGAGGCGCGCCTGCAGCGTCTCGTAAACGGCAATCGGAAGGAACCAGCCGCGCTTGTCTATCGCCACCCGCTTTGAAGCGAGCCCACGTTTCTCGATAAGCGCGACGAGGAAGCCGACGGGCTCATCGCCGTCCTGATAGACCTCGGCATCGGAAATAAAGGTGTTGGCGATGAAGTTGAAATATTCGAGCTGGCGGATCACGAATACCGGATCGCCTTCCGCCGGAAGGACCAACGCCTGAAACGTGTAGTAGCCGGGCGTCTGCTGGCCGGTCAGGTAGAAGATGTTCTCCGGTCCCGTCACAACCAGCGCATCGATGCCTGCCTCGACCAGATTCTGGCGCGCGCGGGCCTGGCGTGCTTCGTACTCTTCCTTGGGAAAGGCGGATTCCTGTCCCTGCTGAACGCCGATATTCTTCACTGTCCAAACTCCCTTATGAGACGCGTTTTCGACGCGTCGAATTCCAAACCGAGACCCGGAGACTGCGTGCCGCTGACGCTTCCGTTTTCGTATGCGAGGCCCGGCGCCGGATCGTTCTCGATGCCGTCCGCGCCATAGAGCTCGGCAAACTGCGGCTGGGCTGCACAGGCAACGTGCAAGGCGGCGGCCGTCGCCAGACCGCCCTCGTTCATCTGCCCGATCATGAATGGGATACCCGCCTCGCGAAGCCGGGTTGCGGCTTTAATCGTGGGGGCGATGCCGCCCATCTTCACCAGCTTCAGATGCGCCCAAAGCCGTCCGTTAGCCGCGATGATCGCATCGACGTCGGATTGGCCGGCGACGCTTTCGTCGAGCATCAGCGGTATGGCGCTTTTGTTCGCGAGTTCGGAAAGTGCCGCCCAGTCGCCGGCAGCGATCGGCTGTTCGACATAGGCAAGGTTGATCGGCACAAGTGCCGACAGGTTTTCCAAGGCTTCGTGGAACGTCCACGCGCCATTTGCGTCGATGGCAAGCTTGATCTTCGATCCGAAACGGGCACGCAGGCTTTCAAGCCGCGCCATATCTTCGGAGAAGCCACCAGAGCCGACCCGCACCTTCAGATCCCGAAAGCCGCGCGAGACATAGGCTTCCGCCTGCTCCAGAAAACGCTCCGACGACGAGATGAAAAGCGTCTGGTTGGTAGCATGCCTCACCGGGCGCGTCCGGTCGCCGCCCAGCCAATGCGCCAGGGGTAAGCCGGCGCGTCGGGAAACGAGATCGTGCAGCGCGCCATCCAGCAACATCCGCACCGGAGCGCTCACGCCTTTCAGGATCGTCGCATCGGCAAGCAACGCTTCCGGCTTTCTTGACCAGTCGATGGTTTCGAACAGCGCAATCGCCTCCTGCTCAACTGCATCTTCCGAAAGACCGTTGAGATAGGCGATGTTGATGCGCACTTCACCGGTGCCGGCAACGTCGCCATCATCCAGATGCAGATACAGCGCATCGAGACCGGAGACCGGTCCCGACGATGCCGTGTGCAGCATCAAGTTGCCGCCGTAGTGCAACATCGCGCGATGGAGTGAGGCGCGCATGTCCTATGCCTTGAGCATCGCTTTTGCGACGTCCCTGTAAATCAGGCTCGAGGTTATGAACTCGTCCACGGGAACGAATTCGTCGGGCTTGTGCGCAACCGAAAGGCTTCCCGGCCCGATAACCGTTCCCTGCGCTCCGACAGACCGGAAATGCACAAGGTCGCAACCGCCCTGGAACCCGAACGGACCGGGCTCCGCCGTGCCGTGCGCGCGGCACGCGGCGAGGCTCGCCTGCACGATCGAAGTGCTTTCTTCGGTCTGCGTCGCCGGACCGGTGGTCGCCTTGTAGTCGATGATCTCGGCGCGGATGCCGAACTGCGTGTGGGCGCGTTCGAGAAGCAGCGCGAATTCCTTCTGGACGGCTTCTTCTTCCTCGCCTGGAACCATGCGGCGGTCGAGCAGCAGGTCGCAGGCACCGGGCAGCACATTGTCTGCATGGCCGCCATTGATGCGCGTAACAGTCAGGCTGGCATTGCCGACCAGTGGATGCGACTGATGCCTGACGTAATTTTCGTGATGCGCCTCGACGATGGTGAGGAACTGGCCGGCCCGGTAGATCGCGTTTTCGCCGAGATGCGGCGTGCCCGAATGCGCGGTAATGCCGTGAATGCGCACGACCGGCCGCAGGCTTCCCTTATGGGCCGAAAACGTCGCGTTGGAGGTTGGCTCGCCAACCACGGCGAAATCGATCTTCGGCTTTGAAGCGGCGTAGAACTTCGCGCCCTCGCTGGCGATTTCCTCGTCGCCGACGAAAACGCCCAGCAGCGTGCCCGACCAGGACGAACGGTCCTGCGCCAGCATGCGCATCGCCTCGATCATCGAGATGAGCGGGCCCTTGCAGTCGCATGCACCGCGGCCGAACAGTTTGCCATCGGCTTCGCGAAGCGTGAAAGCGTCGGACGACCACCCCTCGCCTGCTGGAACCGTGTCCATATGCGTGTTGAAGGCAAAGACGGGTCCGGGTCCGTTTTCGAGCTTTGCCTCGATGTTGAAGCGGCCCGGCTTGTATTCGGTCGATACGGTTGCGAACCCTTCGGCTTCGAGCAGATTGCGCACGTAGACCGCGGCCTCGGCTTCATTGCCCGGAGGGTTTTCGGTGCGAATTGCAATCAGTTCGGCGAGCTCGCGCTTCATCCGAGCGGCATCTGGTGCGATGGACATGTGTGGGTTCCGGGCTGTGGTCTAATGCAGGATCTGATCGAGGAAACGCTGCGCACGTTCATTGACCGTGCCGCTGAAGAAATCCTCGCTGGTGGCATTCTCGATGATCTGGCCGCTTTCCATGAAGACGATCTGGTCGGCCGCGCGCTTTGCGAAACCCATTTCATGCGTCACGACGATGCTGGTCATGCCGTCGCTGCTGAGCTCGGCCATGACGTCGAGAACCTCGCGGATCATCTCGGGATCGAGCGCAGAAGTCGGCTCGTCGTAGAGCATGAGCTTGGGTTTCATCGCCAGCGCCCTGGCAATCGCCACGCGCTGCTGCTGGCCGCCGGAAAGCTCGTCCGGGAAGAAGTCGGCCTTTTCAGGGATGTGGACCTTGCGCAGAAGATCGGTGGCCAGATCGTGGGCGTCTGACCTGCTGAGGCCCGACACTTTCATCGGCGCCAGCATGATGTTTTCCGCCGCCGACAGATGCTGGAACAGCTCGAAATTCTGGAAGACCATGCCGATTTCGCGGCGCACCGCCGGCGCGTTACGGAGATCGCCGGCAATATCCTTGCCGTCGAAGAGAATGGCACCGCTGTCTGCCGGTTCAAGAAGGTTCAGGCAACGCAGCAATGTCGACTTGCCCGACCCGGACGGGCCGATGACGACGACGGTCTCCTTGCGGTTGACCTTCAAGCTGCAGCCTTTGAGAATTTTCAAAGCACCGAAGCTCTTGTCGATATTGATGATGTCCAGAAGCGGCTGATGATCTTGCGAACGCATGTCTTGATCCTTCACCGGGTCTCGGCAGTTTCGGTCATATGGGTGAGGCGCTCGATGAGCGGAGCAGGGGCAGCTTTGCGGCGTCCACGCTTCGGATCGAGCGAACGTTCCAGAAAGAACTGTCCGGCCATGAAGATCGTCGTCAAAGCGAGATAATAGATGCCCGCGGCCGTCAGCGCCTCGAAGTAGCGGAAGCTGGCGCTCGCGGTCTGGTTGGCAACGAGCAGCAATTCCTCGACCGCGATGACAGAGACGAGCGCGCTCGTCTTGAGCATGCCGATCATCTGGTTGCCCATCGGCGGAAGCACGATGCGGGCGGCCTGCGGTATCACGATGAAGCGCATGACCTTTGCCTTCGTCATGCCGAGAGCCAGACCGGCGGTGCGTTGCCCGGTCTTCACCGCCTGAAGGCCGGAGCGCAGGATTTCCGCCATATAGGCGCCCTCGTTCAACGAGAGAGCGATCACCGCGCTGAGGAAGGCGGAAAGGCGGATGCCGAAGGTCGGCAGGACATTATAGATGAAGATGATCTGGAACAGCACCGGCGTTCCGCGGAACAGCCAGAGGTAGACGAGCGTCACCACCTGCAGGCTGCGGATTTTCGTTTCCTGCAGCAGGGCCACGACCAGCCCTGCCAGCACGCCGAAGAACAGCGATGTGATGGTGATCAAAAGCGTGAGCACCGCACCATCGAAGAAGGTGCGCGAAAACAGATATTCGAAGACGAGTTCGAGTGACATTCGCGCTCCTTTTTCTTTGTTTGATGTCAGATCAGTTGAAGATGGAAACCGTTGCGGGCAGCTTCCATTTCTCGATCAGGCTCTTGTAGGTGCCGTCCGCGACGATTTCTGCAAGTGCGGCTTTCAGCGATTCCTGCATCTGCGTGTCGCCCTTGCGCGTGGCGATGCCGATGTTGGTATTGGACTCGAATTCCTCGCCGACCGTCTCATAGACGTCAGGCAAGGCACCCAGCAGCACAACTGCACCCGGCGTGGAATCGAAGGTCGCATCGGCGCGGCCCTGGCGAAGCGTCAGCGCGGAGTCCTGAGCGGTCGGCATCGTCAGAACCTTGATGCCGTCCAGCCCCTTGTCGGTGCAACGCTTGTCGTCGGCGCGCGCCTGGCTTTCCTGGATGCCGCCAAGCGTCACCGAGATGGTCTTGCCGCAAAGCGAATCGTCGCGGCCGGTTACCTTCGACGGGTTGCCCTTCTGGACGATGACCTGATTGCCGATCTTCAGATAGGGAACGAAGTCGACCTGCTCGGAGCGCTGCGGGTTGATGTACATTGCGGAATTGATGATATCGAGCCGTCCGCCGATCAAAGCCGGTATCAGGCCCTTGAACTCCATATTCGACGCCTTGGCTTCGGCGCCAAGCTTCTTGGAGAGCGCGCCGATCAGGTCAATGTCGAAGCCCGTCAGCTGTCCATCCTTCTGGAATTCGAATGGGGCAAAGGTAGCAGCGACGCCATAGTTGACGGCACCGGCCTCCACCAGACCCTCTTTCGGAAGCTCTGCGGCGATTGTCGGGGCAGTGGCGAAAAGCGGCAGGATAGCTGCGGCCAGCAAATATCTAAACATGTCAGTTCCCTTTCTCTGGATAAGTTATTGCTCTTTTTGAGAACAAACATACAATCTTGAAAAAATGGAAGTCAAGCGGAAATCGGTGAGGCCGAGCCAGCCCAAAATCTGCTCGATAAACGAGCTATCACGGCATAAACTGCAAAAAACACAGGCAAAATTCGAAAAATCTCGAGGTTTATCGACCGCCCCTGTTTGTTTTTTTGGCAAGGCGTACAGCTTTCATACTGCACCTTCTTGTACGATTGACGCAAATCATTGTATGAATATACGATAGAAAATACGAAAGTGAGCACGCATGGTCAGCAGTCCACGCCAGAATCGCTACCGTCTGGCAAATCAGATTCTGGAAATTGCGCGGGACGCTCGTTTCGAACCCGGACATCGCCTGCGTGAGCAGCAATTGGGCGATATGCTCGGCGTTTCGCGTACTCCGGTGCGAGCAGCCCTCTCCCTGCTGGCAGAACGCGGCATTGTCGAAGCCAAGAAGAATCACGGATTTCTGCTGACTGCGCGCCCGGAAGAATTGCACCGGCTTGAGGTCGAGGTTCCGACAACGGCCGACCAGGATCTTTATACAAGGATCGTCGAAGACCGGCTTTCGGGCGGTCTGTCGGAAACATTTACCCAGACCCAGATTCTCCAGCGCTACGACGTCGACAGAACACTGCTGCTCAGAACCCTGACCCATCTTGTAAGCGACGGCCTGCTGGCCAGAAGCAGCGGCAGGGGCTGGACGTTCCTGCCCACGCTCGACACGCAGATGGCGCTTCGCAACAGCTATAATTTCCGCAGGACGATCGAGCCTGCGGGCATCATGCTCGAAACTTTCCGGTCGGATGCGGCAGCACTTGAGCGCTCGCGTATGCATCATCTTTATCTGGAAGCGCATCCGGACATCAGCGCGCTCGATCCTCGCCAGCTGTTCGACACCGATGCCCAGTTTCACGAGATGATCGCGGAATTCAGCGGCAACGTGTTCTTCCAGCAGGCCATCCAGCAGCAGAACAGGCTGCGCAGGCTCCTCGAATTCGGCGGCTACACAAATCGAAGGCGCGTGCGCGACTGGTGTCGCGAGCATGTCATGATCATCGACGCAATCGCATCCGAAGACCGAGCCAGAGCCGCAACGCTGATGAACGAACACCTCAACGCAGCACTGGCTTCCGCGCCAAAATACGGCGGTTAGAACAAGGCCTGTTCCGGCTGGCAGAATGCCGGTCGATATTGGCAGACACTCTCCTGATACCCCCAAGGACCGCCCATTTCCGGGGCAATGGCAGCGCCTACGCTAGCAGCAAGCAACCGTAGCTTCTCAGAGCATAGTCCGCGATCTGGAATCGATGCCAACTGAAGTTGCGCAACGATGCTGCACGCTACAGCAATCAAATGCTTGAAGATTATCAATGATTTGGGAATGGTGCTGCGAGAGAGGATTGAACTTTTCAGCCTTCGCACTAACTATTTGATTTCCTTTGGCATCTGGCGGCCAATTACAAGCGGCTGTGTACCATCCCTATGTACCTCAAGACAAGTCAATATCGACTATGTCGACACTCCAGGTCCCTCACCTTCACCCGATTAAGGGGTTCAATTGAGAAGCTGGGACGAATAACGACTTCCAGCATCGCTGAGCCATACCCGTTATTGACCCATAGCGTCGTGCTCGCATCGAACGTCTTTCTGTTGGTGAAGATATCTCCCCGATGCTCCAACTCTGCCGACGCATTACAAGAAACCTGAAATTCTCCTTCAACGTCACGGTCTCCGGCGTAACTAAGATCGATCCAAAGACTACAGCGCTCTAGGCCTTCTCCTATTATATTTTCCCGGCATTTTAGATTGGTGTTTGTGATCGACAACGGAGAGTGTCGAGGAAGGGCAGCCGGAGAGGGAGCGACTGGCAGAGGAGCGGGGGCGACGGGGGCTGCTTCCGTTGCGAGTTCTTGCACGAACTTTGAATGCAGCCATCCAACCTTCGAGACGCCTCCTACCGTGGCTCCGGCATTCCGCCACTCGCCCGACCTATCGGGGAAAAGCAAAACCCGTGTGCCCTGTGGAAGCTCCGCTAGAACCTCCGCAGAGGGGTTGGGGGCGGCCCGGAGGTTGAGCCGCTCAGTAGAGACAACCCCTTGTAGTATTCCTTCCGCCCGCACAGCCGAGAAGCCACATAGAAACGCCGCGCAAATGGCAGAAAAGAAGACCCACCGCATCTGTTCCCCCCGGAACTGCAGAACCCATGGTCAGAATATCGCACTGAACGCTCAGGGTGTCGATTGGCGTAATTGAGCTGCGCAGCGCCCGAGGCACATTTTGCAGTTCTCAAGGGATTGCAATCGCGACGTTTCCGAACCACCGTTGGTCTAGGGGAATTGGACGCTAGGGGGCGTGAAAATGTTGGGAGATGACGCGCTGGGGACAAATGGCGAGGCTGTCCAAGAACCTGCGGGCTCCGATACTACCCCGGAACGCCCTTCGATCACCTATGAGAGCCTCACCTTCTCAGACGGCACGACCGTCAACCTCCACCCTCACGACATTGTGGTGTTCGTCGGCCCTAACAATGCCGGAAAAAGTGAAGCTCTGCGCGAATTGGAGTACCACATTGGAACCCGCAGCAAATGCACGATCATCCCTAATGTGAAGTTGCGGAAAGTGGGAACATCGTCCGAGGTGTTGGAGCTAGTTGAACGCGAGAGCCAGCGGACCGGCAGCGTATCGGACAACTCAATCCGCTTGTCCGGCTATGGGTACACCTTTGAGACCTCTGCAATTCTGAATGGCTGGGAACACTACCTTGAGCAAGTTAGGCCGTTCTTTTGCAGGCGGATAAACACTGAGCACCGCATAACTGGAAGCAATTCCGTAGCCAGTTTCGAAGTATTGTTAGAGCCCGCTTCGCATCCAATCCAAATTTTATATACAGACAACCAAACAGAGGAGCGTATTTCTCAGTATTTCAAAACCGCCTTTGACCAAGACCTCATTGTTTTTAAAGTTGGTGGAAGTTCGATACCTCTGTTGGTAGGCCGCCGCCCCCTGTTGCAGCCCGACGAAGATAGAACATCTTCGTCATACAATCAGCGCCTCATAGCCTCTACTGTTAGGCTCGAACGGCAAGGCGACGGTATGCGCAGTTTTGCCACTGTCGTTTTGCACACACTAACGGCCCAATCCCCGTCCATACTCTTATTGGACGAGCCAGAGGCATTTCTTCATCCACCACAAGCGCGACTACTAGGAGAATTCTTAGCGAAAGAGCGACCGAAACACGCGCAACTCTTTATTGCAACCCATAGTCCCGATGTCCTCACAGGGCTTCTCAATGTTGCTCCCGCAAACCTCCGTGTCGTCCGAATACAGCGCGACGGTGCAGTTAACCGGGTAAAAGAGCTAGACCAGGAGAAGGCCCGCGAAATCTCGAACGACCCGCTTATGAAGTATTCATCCGTTTTGTCGGGCCTGTTTCACCAACGCGTTGTCATTTGTGAAAGCGACGCTGACTGCCTCTTTTACCAGGCCCTCCTTGCTCAGCCCGAGGTTCATGACGGGCCCGCGCCAGATGTCATGTTCATCCACGCGAGCGGGAAACACCGTATGGCTGCCTTGGCCGAGGCCCTGCGATCCGTTGGCGTTACCGTCGATGTAATTGCTGACGTTGATATCATGAACGAGCAACGGCCATTCGAAAGAACTGCCAGGGCCCTCGGAATTAATTGGGATGCCGTGGAGCCTCATTGGCGCTCCCTTAAGAAGGCGATTGAGGAGCGGAAGCCGTGGCTCGATGCCAAGGGCGTTACAAAGCAAATTGAGGCAGCACTGGCTAAGGTAGAAGAGGCCACTGAGTTCCCGCTAGAAATTAAGCGCGAGATTGAAACTGCCCTGAAAAAAGGTTCCCCCTGGGGAGCCATCAAAGAAGCCGGTGACGACGCCATCCCAAGAGGCGATCCTAGCAAAATGATGAAAATACTTCGTCGTATGTGCCAGCAACATGGTCTCTGGATAGTTCCGGTTGGCGAACTTGAGAATTTCTGCAAGAGCATCGGCAATCATGGCCCCAAATGGGTACAGACAGTGATTGCTGAGCGCGACCTGGGCAAGGACCCTGAGTTGGCGGAGGCAAGGCAGTTCATAAAAAATGTCTGGTCCCGTGTTCAGGCCAGTGGCGGCAACGAAACCGTTTCAAATTGACTGAAAAATGTGAGACCCCAGATCGACATCTGTGGCTCGTGCGAATACCCCCCGTGGGGCCTTCGGCCCTTCACACGCGCCCGTGCCGATACCCCGCGTGAAAGCCTCCCAGCCGAGCGGCAACTAGTTCCAATAGACCCTGCCCGTGTGGCACCTCAACAGGCCCGCCCATGACAGTGCCAATAACATTGATATTGACTTTTGGCACTGGGCGTACCACAATGCCTTAAGACCGTGTGGTACTTTCAACGCAGGACAGGAGAACAGAGCCAATGACAGGCCAACTCGTGGGCTATGCCCGCACCTCCACCACTGACCAGAAAGCAGGCCTAGAGGGGCAGCTAAGGGACCTAGCGGGGGCCGGATGCAACCGGACATTCAGCGAAGAGATATCCTCCGTAGCGGACAAGAGGCCCGAGCTTGAACGGGCGCTCGATTACGTCCGCGAGGGAGACACGCTCGTGGTGACTAAGCTGGACCGACTGGCGCGGTCGGTGGCGGACCTCGTGAGGATCACCGAACGACTGAAAGAGAAGAGCGTGGCGCTCCGCATTCTGGCGCTGAACCTGGACACCGGCACCCCCCACGGCAAGCTAATGCTGAACCTTTTGGGGTCCATTGCGGAGTTCGAACGGGAATTAATGCTGGAGCGCCAGAGGGAAGGCGTTGCGAAGGCCAAGGCGGACGGCAAGTACAAAGGCCGGGTGCCCACAGCCCGGAGGCAGGCCGCTGAGGTCCTTCGGCTGAAAGGGGAAGGCAAGACAGCAGACGCCATTGCGGCGGAGCTTAAGATCGGGCGGACCAGCGTGTTTCGCATACTCCGCAGCGCGAAGGCTGCACAATAGCAGGTGCGACAATTTGTCCATTAATGACCGGGCGGCCAAGCAATTTTAAAGAACTCATTGAAATATACCAATTAAGAAACGTCGCCTCGTGGTGACATAATCTATCACGTATCTACGTGGTGACATAATCGTTTAAAAACAACTTGTTAGATAATCTACTCTCTGTCTTCACTCCCCTTGTACACAACTCAAACAAGGGGGCGGCTTGGGCCGCTAGATGCAAATGACACCCGCACCGACAGACACCGGCAACAGCACTCCTATCCCCACCAGCAACCGCCGCAGCGAGGCCATAGCGCACCTCTGCGATGCCGTGGTGGGGCTTACCTCGTCCATCCGCTCTATCGCCTGTGGCGCTCCCACCGATACGTGGCACTTCAAGGAAATGTTCCAGACCACCGAGGACGCCTTGAAGGCTTTTGCCCAAATGCCGAATGGGTGGCAGGAAGACACGATGGGGATAGGAGACGACGAAGGGGGAATGGTTCTATCGCTCTCTCACGTCGCGGAACAGTCCGCAATGGCGGCCCAAAGGCTCTCAGCGGGTGGCGAAATCACCGACCGGGCAGTGTTCGTCAACTACCTCGCCGCCGAAGGGAAGCTAGGTGAGATGATGCGGCTGATCCGCAAGGACAGGTACGTGCCCTTGGTGAAGCAGCTCTGGGGGCCGAAGGGGGATCGGGAGGACGAGGAAGCCACCGCGAACTAAGGCCCAGGCAGGGAGCCTCTAGGCCACCCAGCCGAACCTTATGGCGCTGGAGCGGGGAACTGCTCTGGCGCTTTTCGTTGTCTTGGAGGGGGCCGTGGGGGAATTACGGCCTAGCTCAGGAATGACCGACCTTTGATTGGGACGCACCTTAGGAATGACCTCAATTAGGTCGTCCCTCAGGAACCACGCATCCCCTTCATTTCTCTCCGCGTAGTTCCTCCGTTTGTCGTGCCTCCGCTCATACTTGTTCCAACAACTCTTCTCATCCTTGCCAGCCTAGTGGTCTGCCCGTCCGTCTCCAGCGGTGTCAGGTGGCTCTCCGCTGGCGGGGAGGAGGGAGCACGCTGGGCTGCGGCCCCTCCCTGCTTTGGCGCGTCTGCGTCGGACCATCGGTTTACAGACATGACCTCAATCCACCAAGACGACCACCAAACACGGCGTCTCCTCTGTTTTACACGCATGACCCCAATCCAACACACCACCTAAACCCCCCGTAAGGATACCGAAATGACAGCAAAAACAATACCATATCAGCGCCGCTCCCAGCCGCGTGGGCGGCCACGGAAAGCGAATAGAGAAGCAGTCCGCTTCATTGACGAATGGGGCGTAGAAGCAGTCCGAGTGCCGCTGGACGATGAGGGCAGGTGCTTCGCGCTGGCTGACGCCTGGGACTACGACAGGCTAAAAGAGGGCGGCGTGACCGGCGCTTGGTACGGGTTCACGAACGGACACCAAACCCAGGAATATGTCCGCACGTCCATCAATGGGATACCGGGCAGGAAGATCACCGTTGCGCGAGCAATCCTTGGCGTCGGTCGCCGCGAGGTTGTCCGCTATAATAACCGTGACACGCTCGACCTCCGCCGTTTGAACCTCAGCGCTAGTCGAGGCCGGGCAAAGCGCAACGACCAGCAATTGGTGGAAGATGCGCGTAATGCTTGAAACAGCGACCATGACGACGTGGGAAATTCATAGGGCCGAAAAGAAAGCGGCAGACAAGGCCCTGTGGGACGCCACCGTTCCCCCAGCGGAAGACACGCCCCAGACAGAGCGCCGGGATATCGCCTGGAGAACCATCACCCAGCACGGGGTGGGGTCAAGCGGCCTAGCCGAGAAGGCGTCTGGCCTCGGTTACGTGGAGGTGAATACCGTGTTCAATCTCTGGGCGCACCTCGTGGGCCGCTATCCAAAGGAGATGCTTACCGAGGCCACGTGGCATGGGGCCCTGCAACTCAAGGTGCTGAATAGGAAATATTACAAGGCGGAGGCGGCGATTGCTGAATGGCGTCAGCGCCGTTGACCACTCGATTTCACGAATGGCTAGAAGGCCAGAAGGCCACCGCTCGGGCCCATGGAGGGCGACCGCTGCGCTACATCCCCACGGAGCGGCGCGACGCCGGTAGACCACCCCTCCCCCTGACAGTCAGTACCAGGACGAAAGGCGAGGTATTCAATCCTAATACCGGCGAGTTCATACGGGGATGCCTCACTGTGGGAAGGCTGGCCGATGAGCTTGGGCTAAGCTCTCGTGAACTCTCTGCCAGAATGAGCGCTCTCGGGCTTCTATGGCCGATCCTAGACTGGAAAGAGGTTCCTATGCTCACCCAGCCGGGAACCACCCGTCCCGAGTATTTCCACCGGTACAGGCTGACGCCTTGGGCCATCAAGGAAAGCTATGGGATCACCCTCACGGCACCTGACGGGAAGCCTGTTGACCTCATTACGCCAGACGGTCGGGGCTTCGTTCGGTCGAACCTTGAAAGAGCTTCGGGCGGGACCATCAGGGCCCAGGTTGAACGCCTCTTCAACATGACACCAGGGCTTAGCCACCGCTCGATAGCCAGGAAGCTCGGCTGCGATCACAAGACAGTAGCCTATCACGTGAAGCGTCTAGCCATGCCGAGGCTGCTGAAAGTGGCGTGATAGGTGGGGTGGGGAACGTCCGTGTAGTAAGAACCTATAGGCTACCGACAGGCTGTCCTTACCGGTTTCACCGAATAGGGCGACCACCTACAGCCCCTCCCAAATCAACGATCCTCTATAACGATAGTCCAACGATCATCCCACGGCCTACGGCCTCCAACGATCATCCCACTATCATCGATCCCTTACAGGAAAGACCCAGAAAGAGAGACGTAGGTAGGTCCACCCTCAAAGGACCATGGATCGCCGCACGTCTAGGCGACGTTGAACGTCCACCTACAGCCCCCGATAGGCCACCTATAGGCACCTTCCTGGGGTCTCCTCCCTCCTTGTGTCTTCCCCCGCGACGGGGTGTCGATCCCGTCCTTCTCCCCCGCCTACAACACCCTAACCCCTAGTTGGGGTGTCATCAATTTGTCCTCGGACACACCATCCACAAACCCACAAAAGGAAAAGATATGAGCATTAAATACTCGAACACCGACAATTGGTCCGCCGTACCGGCAGGCGATGAACTCACCCAGCTCCGGAGCTATCTGGAAACCCGCAATGTCTCCCCCGGTCGGGCTGAGGCCAGCGTTCACCCCGTTGAGAAGCATTCTGTGTCTTTCGATGGGAAAGGTAATCAGGTGACGCAGAACCTTGCTCCGCAGAGTGTCTCCGTCCAGCAGCTCCGCCCCGGCCATGTCATCATCCCCGGCGTGGGGGAGACTACCGTTGAGGCGGCCCGCGCGGCGGGACTGCTGCCCCCGGGTTTTAATCAGGCCGGATTTGATCCTTCCAGCAAGGCGGCCCCGGCAACTGCCCAGCAGACGCAGCAGCAGAACAACACCAGCGCCAAGAGTGACGAGATAGTCATGCCGGAGGCCGTGAAGGCGGCTGACAACGCGCTGGCGAACATCGGTGAAATCATCGGCCAGGACGCGGTGAACAATGCCGTTTGGCTTGCCGCTGAGACAGGTGAAGCCCCTACCGAGCTTCCTTCTGATATCCCGCTTGAAGTCGTGGACCACATTGTAGCTGGTGCTGTGGCGCAAGCAGATGCCGTGTTGAAGGCGACGGGGGCGAACGTGGCGTTGCTTGACGAAATGCTGAGCGCTTCCGAGGCTCGTCAGGCCCGCACAGCGACCGTTACCCGAGACGACCAAGCCCTCCAGAAGCTTGGCAGGGAGGCGCTAGGCCGCCTGGAGGTTATGCCTTCTCGCAGCCCCGCTGAGTTCGCAGAGTGGATTTCTACACTGCCGAAGGACGAGCGTAAGGCGCTATCCCAGGACCAGAATGGCAACTGGGCGATCACCGTACCGGGCCGCCCTACGATGTCGTGGGGAGCTGCCGTTCGGGCAGGCATTGTACGCGTTGAGAAGGGTCGCTGATATGAACGGCAAGGGCCAACCTAAAGCGACAGGTAGGCCCTTCGCGCCATTACTGCGGCCCCTATAAAGACCGTGATCATGCAAACAGTCAGCGAAATTCGCCAAATCGGCGTGAGAAACAACGTCCACTTCATTTCGCGGTTGAGGATGGCCTGCCGGATTGGCTCAAAATCGTCCGGCGAAATCATATCCCGAAAGGCCTGCCCTAGTTCGCCAAGCTGTTTCATTCGATATTGAATAACCAGCATCTCCCATAGGCAAAAAAGCCCAGCGGAAATCATGCCCATTAGCGCAACGAAGGCGACTTCCTCTTTCAGGAGAAGTTCTTTCGCAAAGCTCCATGTGGCAAAGTATGCGGCATAGCCCACGACGGCGACGACGTTTATATACCTTTCGCTTTGGTCGAATATCCTGAGATGAAAGTCCCGAAATTCGTTTCGGTATGCGTCAGTTTTCTCGCGGATGGACTCTGCTTGCTGGTGAAACCCGTCTGCTCGATCTTTATGGCCTAGATATCGCCATAGGCCATCGATTTCCTCTTGCAGTGACAAAATAAACTCTGCGGTTTTCTGATCCAACAGACGCCCTCCCATGTTTGCCTCAACCTAGAGTACCAATCTCTCAACCGTCGCCAAGCCCTCGCTTACAGCCGTTCTTTGGCGCTTTGCCGAACGGGAGACGATTCGTCCTTTGGACAGTGTGGCCCCACGCCAACTCCGATCACTATACCCCCCTCACCCACCGCAAGGCCCCGAGAGCATCACGTTCCGGGGCCTTTTCAACTCCCTCAAACCAACGATTACAACAATTCAGGAGCAAGAATGAGCACTCGCCTAGCCGAGGCAATCAAGAATGAGGCCGCCCTCCTAGGGGTCAGCCCCCAAGACCTCGCCACTGTCATGTCCTATGAGACCGGTGGCACCTTTGACGAATGGAAGGCAGGACCCACCACCCAGTGGGGCCAGCACTTCGGCCTCATCCAGTGGGGCCAGCCCCAGCGCGAGAAGTACGGCGTCTACAAGGGAATGCCCGTGGAGGCCCAGGTGGCAGCCGCAGGTAAGTACCTCAAGGATGCTGGTGTTCGCCCAGGCATGGGCCTCATGGACATCTACTCCGCCATCAACGCCGGTTCAGTCGGTCGCGAGAGCGCCTCGGACGCCAACAACGGCGGCGCTCCAGGCACCGTAGCCGACAAGGTGAACAACCAGATGGAAGGACACAAGGCGAAAGCTGCGGCCCTTCTCGGTGGCACCTACGAGGCCCCCCAGACGAACCCTTACGAGGGCGTAGAGGAAACCAACGCCCCCATCAACTACGACATTCACCAGGACACGTCGGCACCTCAGGTGCTTACGGTGGCCGAGAGGGAGGCTCTACGGGTCAAGCCCTACGATAGCTTTTTGGACGAACTCACGGCAGCGGCACAAACTGACTGGTATACCGCTTGGGCCGTGCGAAAGTTCTCCGAGGGGGCTATTGATCCCGACTATGAAGGACTTTCTTCCGAGGACTGGAAAACGATCACCGAGACCATCCCGGAGAACTATCACGACGGCCTTCTCACAGCCGGATCGCAAGCGGCTTTTGAGAGCCGTCTCCGACACGTTCACGAGGACATAGAGCGGCAACAGCGCCTTGCTGAGGGAGGATGGTCGGGCATCGGCGCACGCCTCATAGCGGGAATGGCAGACCCGGTGTCTTTGCCCATCAACGCCCTTACAGGCGGTTTCACAGGGGCATTATTAAAAACAGCCGGCGGAAGCCTCCTTACCCGTGTAGCTGGGTCGGCGCTAGTGGGCGGCACGACCAACGCGGCCATGGAAGTGGGCGCTCGTGAGATGTTCGGAGACCCCAACACCGACCCGCTCATGGCCTTTGGCGTGGGCGCACTCCTCGGCGGTGTCTCCGGTGCCCTCGCCCGTAACCCGGCCACCAAGCTGGAAGCCCAGGTCCTCGCTCAGGCAGGACAGGACGCCATCAGGACGGCCCGTGGGTTCATCCCAGGAGGCCAAGGGGCAGGCGGAGCGGCCCGTAACACGGACCTGAAAGACGCCCTTGTCCCCGGCGAATGGGGCCTGGACGACGCTGACGTTCCCACAGCCATAGGCGGCGGCCTCCGCTTCGACGTGGCTGGTCAGATGACCACCGCTCCGGACCCCCTCACCCGCCTCGTAGGGCAGACCTTCTTCGAGGAAACGGCTGGCTTCAAGGGCCATGAAGTGGTCCCCGATAGCGTCACTGTCCGCGCCTCCGCGCTGGAGAAGAAGCTCCTCGGGAATTTCAACCAGGTCTTCCAGACAGCAATGGCCGAACACGTCAAGGAGCGGGGCCTCTTCCGGCTCAACCTGACGGCCCGCGCAAAGGCTGCCGACGAGTTCCGCACAGCGGTCTGGAAAGCGGCCCAGGACGAGCATCTCTCCCCGGACACCCCACAGTCCGTCCAGCGAGCTGCCGGTGCCCTGAGGGCCTATTACGGCTCCTACGCCAAGGAGATTAGCAAGAGCGGCCTAGCCGACCTTAACCCTGACCCGAACTACGTCCCGATGTACTCGGACCACGCCCGTATCGCGGAGCTGGACAACACGGTGGAGGCTCGCCACATGGAAGCCTTCATCAAGGAGGCGATCCTCAAGCACACGGCCGAGCTGGACGACGGCCTCGCCAACCGCATGGCTAAGGGCTACTGGGCCAACATCCGTAAGGCTGGCTTCGGGATCGAGGATGGCATCAACGGAGCCCTCGGGCGCGGTGATAAGGACGCCTTCAAGAGAGCGTTCACGGAAGCCCTGGACGATGCCAACGTCATCTCCGACGACGAGATGGATAAGGTGTTCGACGTGCTCTCCGGACTGGTCGATCAGGCCAAGAAGGAAGACGGCTCCAAGGGCATCTCCCGCCTCAAGCGTCGGACGCTCATGGATTATGGCTTCGGGGCCTCCGTCCCTACCCGCACGGGTGGGCGTATGGACCTGACCATCCACGACCTGTTCATCCAGGACGCCGAGTTCACTGCCCGCCGCTATGGCCGGCACCTCTCGGGTCGTGTCGCCTTCGCCAACACCCAGATCAGGAACCCCGAGACCGGGGCCCTTCTGATGGACGGTATCAAGACCGAAGGCGACCTGGAGAAGCTCAAGAACCACGTTCGGGAGAGCTGGAGACAGCAGCCCGGAGGTTATGCCAAGAACAAGGCGGCCATGCAGAACGCCATCGACAACATCGACTTCGGCTGGGCCCGTATCAACGGCACCCCGGTCTTTGGTCAGGAGAAGGCGTACAACCAGTGGGTCCGCAGGCTCAAGGTTCTCCAGTTCATCCGGCTCATGTCCAACATGGGCCTGAACCAGATACAGGAGAGCTGGAAGATTGCGTCCATGACAGGCTTCCGTGCGGCTGCCCAACAGCTCCCCGCAATGCGCCGCATGGTTACCGAAGCGGGCCAATCAGTCGCCCGTAAGGACAACCTTCTGGCAGAGCTGGAGGCCATCACAGGGACCGGTCTGGACGACCTCTGGGGCCGCTACGACTTCCGTTTCGATGACGACAGGATTGGAGCGACTGCGTCCTCCAGGTTCGCTAACGGGGTCGATACAGTCCTCGACTACGGGCAGAAGCTCACCGCTGATGTCTCCCTGATGAGAGCCATTCACACCTACCAGCAACGCTGGGCGGTGAAGGCGATCGCTCAGCAGCTCTACGGGATCGCTAAGAAGACCCGGACGGCTGAGGGAGCCTTCGACCTGGACAAGCTCTCCGGCAGGAACAAGGAGCGCCTAGCATCCATTGGCCTCGGCCCAAAGGAGGTCCAGAGCCTCTTCTCCAACATGCTCGATCACTCGACCGTGGAGGGTAGGAAGCTGGTGGCCCTCGGGTCGAACAAGTGGGACCCTTCGATCCTCACCAAGTTCACCTACACCATGAACCGGTACACCAACCGGCTGGTGCAGCAGAACGACGTGGGTGGTTTGTCCAAGTGGATGAGCGTCCCTGTGTTCGGGCTATTCACCCAGTTCCGCAACTTCGTGCTGGGAGCCTGGGCCAAGTCCACGCTCTACAACTTCCACCACATGGACCCCCGTATGGCGGTCTTTCTGTTGGGCGAATTGGCGGCTGGTGTGGCGACTTACGTGGTCCGCTCGGCACCTGTACAGCTCGCCAGTGAAGAGGGTACGGACAAGTTTTGGGAAGAGACCATGGACCCCGCGAACCTCCTCAAGAACGGCGCGGCCCGAACGGCCACCTCTTCGATCATCCCCATGGTGATTGACAGTGGCCTGATGTTCACGCCGCTCGGTCCCCAGTTCGGGTCCGCTCGTGCCTCTGGGTCCCCTACAGACGCCGTGCTCGGGTCGCCTACGGGCGGGTGGATGGCAGAGGCGGCCAGGGGATCAAAGGCCCTGATAGAAAGCGTGGCGGAGGATCGCGAGCTGGCTCAATCTGAGCTGAAGACGATAAACAGGGCATTTGTGCCTATGGGGAATTTCATCCCTCTGGCCTCTCTGTTTGCGCACCTCATCCAGGACCGACCGGCTACGCCTCCGCGTGGTGGAACGTCTTTGCCTTGGTAGCGTGAAGGGCCGCGCGAATGCGGCCCTCCCTCGCCGTTGACATTTTCACACCATTCAAAGGGCAGCTAAAGAACTTAAAATTGAATCAAACGCTCACCACAGCCTTGGATAAATTTCTCTAACCGTTCTTTGGCAAGGACGAAGTCATAGCTTTCGTACTTCCGCCGGTGTGGGGCGGATAGGCCAGGAACCATTGAGCCAATCTCATCAAACAAGCCAATTAGCTGATTGATCTCTCGGATAGAAACATTGAGGTTATTTCTTTCGCTTAGAGCCCCGTCCTCGCGGAAAGTGTCGTAGCTCATAACTGCGCTATGCAGGCAATTTGCAAACGAGCGTACCCACTCCACGTCTGAACCCAGGACAGAGCGGCGTACAAAAAGAGGCGCAAGGTCAGTCGTCTCAGCTCTACTGAATTCGAGGGGCCCAGACCAAACATACACCACCAAAGTAGATGGAAGTGTATTTTCTACCCAAATGATAAGAGCTTTTGTGGCCTCATCAAATTCTTCGTCAGCCTGCTCCCGCTTCCGTTCAGCCTCTTGTGCCTGGAGGATCGCAGACTGAATGCCTAAAAACTCAGCCTGCTTCCGCGCTTCGTCGGTTTGAGCCTCTAGTGCCGCTCTTGTGCTGGCAAGCTCTTCGAGCTGGGCGCGTAGTTCGGACCGTTGCATGAACACCGCAGCCGCAAGCCATATAAACGCCACGGGCGCGAATGCTCCCGCTAGGAAGTCGCCAACCTCGTTCGCCCCCTTACAACTGAGAAATTGGGCCCGAATATCCCACCAGGGAGCCACAACCCCCGAACATTTTTCAGCGCCAATAAGGAGCCAGATAAAGAAAGCCAGCCACAAAACTGAAATGGCAAACGTGATCTGAATGATGAAATTGCGCCGCACCGAAATGTTGCACCCTCCCCCTTATCGCCCGAACACATGGATAGGCTTAGCCGACTGAGTTGAGAAGCGATTTGTTCGAGACCCTTCACAGCAACCGTTGGACTTTATCCATTTCAGCAGCAAGGCCGGGAAGCATGGCATCGCTACGGCCATACCGGTCCCGTGAGGTCCCTGACGCGCGGCCAGTGATGTACGACCGGGCGGTGTCCGACATACCCGCAGCGGTGCAAAGGTCTTCGAAGAGGTGCCGCCATCCGTGGCTTGGTGGCACCCCTCGGGTGATCTTCACGGTCAATATCAGCCACCTGGAAATGGCCTGAGAAGGCGAGGAGGTGAAGAGCCTCCCTCCCTTCTTTTTTGCCTCCACGAATGCCAGAAGCCCCTCTTCCACCAAGGCAGGATGAACGGGCACCCGGCGTTCGCTGGAAAGGTTCTTCAAATCGCGCCCCTCATAGGGCCTGATATGAAAGAACCAGCGCCCACCAGTCTCGAAGAAATCTTCCTTCCGGAGCCCTGCCACTTCCTCAATCCTAGCCCCGGAGTAGGCGCACAGCCACGGCAGCCACCGCAGGCTGTCGCTCCGGGCCTCTCGCGCGGACAGCAAGACGCGCTTCGCCTCTTCGAGCGTGTAAGCTCGCTCCCCACTTGTCGCGGCGCGGACGGTCGGTCCCCTCACCCGTGAGGCCGGATTGACTGAGGGATGAAAAGCGCTGTCGTGCTCCCTGCCCCACTCCAGCACCGTTTGGACGCTTGAAAGGTAATCCCCGACCGTCTTGTTTTTGAGTTTCCCGCCGGTTTGTAGCGCTTCGACCCAAACGCGGACCTCCTGGGGCGTTATGGTGGCCGCGTCTTTGTTGTCGCGGTGGGCTTCGAATGCGTCGGTGTGGCGGCGGAACTTGCTTATGGACTTGCTGTTGACGGTTCGGCCTTCTGTGCCGAGTGAACGTCTCCGCACCTCTTCGTCAATAATGGACTTGAAGGCGGTTTTTCCCGTGGCCGTTTGCGGGACCTCAGTGGGGACGAATTTCGGGTAGCGCTGAGTTTCGCCCGTGTCGGAATAGTCGCCGGATGCCTTCGCCATGTTGATCCGGGCAGCATCCGACAATGGCTCGGCTACCACGCCAACCAATGCCTTCCGCGACTTCTCGTCCACATGAAGGCCCTTTCCGGCTAAGTAGGCGCTCACTAGGCCGCCAAAGCGCTTCTCCATCGCGGCAAGCTTCACCGCTGGCGTGGGGATCGCGAGGGACGATGTTCCAGCCCCTGCCTCGGCATTGGCCTTCATGACCTGTAGCCACGTTTCCGGCGTTCCGGGCTCGTCGTCAAAGGCCTCGATGAAGACGGCCCGCATTTCTCCCGCCAGGGCATACACCTGCTTCATGGTGAGCGGCTGGGGACCCTTCCGAAGCCCGTCCCAGTAGGTTTGGACGATTGCATCAACTTCGCGGAAGCGCTCTTTGGCCTCTCGGAGGTCTCGCGTTGAGAGAGAAACTTTGACCTGGACCCCGATTTTCACAGGCCGGTGCCGCCCATCCACGGGCAGCATGATCGACTTCCCCTTGGCCCGCTCGACCAAATCGGTGGGAACTCGAACGCGGTATTGGAAGATTCCGGTGTCCGGATTGCGTGTCGGAGACGGCATAGAAATACCCACTGTGTATCGCTCCTGTGTACCACTGGAGGCGTCCGATACGGTAGGGAAATCAGATAGTTGTTTCCTATCAAGCGGATAGGATGGTGCTGCGAGAGAGGATTGAACTCTCGACCTCTCCCTTACCAAGGGAGTGCTCTACCACTGAGCTACCGCAGCTGTCGAATGCGGCGCTTCTGCCACATCAATCCGGCAAGCGCAAGTTATGTGTGAAACTTGTTTGCAGTGTTTTTGCACGGACACGGCGCGGCCATAATGATAGGTATTTTCGCCTCTCGCGATGATCGAACAGGGGACACGTTCGGGCAATCTTCATGAATTCGAACAAAACTACGCAAGTTTCGCCGACGAAAGACGACCGCAAGGCACGTCTTGCCCAGGAACTGCGCGCCAATCTGCAGAAGCGCAAGGCGCAGGCGCGGTCGCGCCGGACCGGCGAGGAAGATGCACGACCCGAGGGAATCGCCGCTGCGCAGACGCATGACGAGGAAACTAGCTGATTCATGAGCGGGCTTTCGGCGAGACGACCGAAATCCTATTTCTTGAACGGCATTTCACGATGGTCTAGACGGACCGCAAGGATAAACGGACAAAACCGGGAAACATCCCGGAGAAATGATTCTCATGGATCGCATAAGAATAGTCGGCGGCAACCATCTGGAAGGCCGCATCCCGATTTCCGGCGCCAAGAACGCCGCCCTGCCGCTGATGATCGCGTCGCTTTTGACCGACGACACGCTGACGCTGGAAAATGTGCCGCACCTGGCCGATGTCGAGCAGCTCATCCGCATTCTCGGCAATCACGGCGTCGACTATTCGGTCAATGGCCGCCGCGAGAGCCAACACGAAGGCTACTCGCGCACCATCAATTTCACCGCGCGCAACATCGTCGACACCACCGCTCCCTATGAGCTGGTTTCCAAGATGCGCGCCAGCTTCTGGGTTATCGGGCCACTGCTCGCCCGCATGGGCGAGGCCAAGGTTTCGCTGCCAGGCGGTTGCGCCATCGGCACGCGCCCGGTCGACCTGTTCATCGACGGCCTGCAGGCGCTGGGCGCCGATATCGATGTCGACAGCGGCTACATACTCTCCAAGGCCAAGAACCGGCTGCGGGGCAATCGCTACGTCTTCCCGAAGGTTTCGGTCGGCGCGACGCATGTGCTGATGATGGCGGCAACGCTGGCGCGCGGCGAAACGGTGCTGGAAAACGCCGCCCGTGAGCCGGAAGTCGTCAACCTTGCCGAATGCCTGATCGCCATGGGCGCCAAGATCGACGGTGCCGGCACCTCGACCATAACCATCGAAGGCGTCGATGCGCTGTCCGGTGCGCGTCACCGCGTTATCCCCGACCGCATCGAGACCGGCACCTATGCCATGGCTGTTGCGATGGCCGGCGGCGATGTGCTGCTGGAAGGCGCGCGCGCCGACCTGCTGCAAGGTGCGCTTGACGTGCTCGCGCAGACCGGCACCGAAATCATTCCGGTCAATTCCGGCATTCGCGTTCGCCGCAACGGCAGCGGCATCTCACCTGTCGACGTGACGACCGAGCCTTTCCCCGGCTTCCCGACCGATCTCCAGGCCCAGTTCATGGGCCTGATGACCATGGCCAAGGGCAAATCCCGCATCACCGAGACGATCTTCGAGAACCGCTTCATGCATGTGCAGGAATTGGCCCGTCTCGGCGCTCACATCACGCTTGCCGGCCAGACTGCCATCGTGGAGGGCGTCTCGAAGCTCAAGGGCGCGCCGGTGATGGCAACGGATCTGCGTGCTTCGGTATCGCTGGTCATCGCCGGGCTGGCTGCCGAAGGCGAAACCGTGGTCAACCGCGTCTATCACCTCGATCGCGGTTTCGAGCGGCTGGAAGAGAAGCTTTCCGGCTGCGGCGCGACCATCGAACGCCTGTCTTCGTAGGAACTGCTCCGCGCCGGCTGGCGTTTCGGTTGCGTGCTTTGCCAAGACCGCATAACACAAAGCCAGAAACCTTCGCACAGGCGCCGGCGCGTACATGGACCAGCTTAAACTCGTCGCACTCGACGAACAGGATTTGAAGATCGTCTCGGCGCATGTCCAGGACGCCGTCATGAAGGTCGGCGACCTGGATTTTTCCGCGGCGTCCAAGCGCTTCATCATGAGCGTCAACCGCTTCGCCTGGGAAACCAGGGAGGGCTTCTTCCGCCCGCGCTATCAGCGCCGCAAGAGCGTGCTCGATTTCAACCGCGTGCTCGGCGTCAGGGCAACCGGCATCGACCGCGAAAAGCCCGAGGACGTGCTCTCTCTCCTGGCGATACAATTTCACGAAAGAGACGCACCGGCCGGCGCCATCGAACTGATTTTCGCCGGCGGCGGCGCAATCGCGCTGCAGGTCGAGTGCATCGAAGCGCGCCTGGCCGACCTGGGCGCTGCCTGGGAAGCAAGTTCCCGCCCCATACACAAAGCATGACGAGTTCTCATAAAAAATGGCAATTACGCTCAACACATCCGATGCCGATTTCGAGACGCGCTTTGCAGCGTTTCTGACGACCAAGCGCGAAGCTTCGCCGGATGTGGATGCAGTGGTGCGGACCATCATTGCCGATGTGCGCGCACGCGGCGACGCTGTGCTCAAGGAATTGACGCTGAAGTTCGATCGCGCCGATCTGGACAAGCTCGGCATCGCCGTGTCGAAGGAAGATATCGCGCAAGCCTATCGCGATGCCGACCCAGCGACCGTCGAAGCGCTGAAATTCGCCCGCGACCGCATCCGCTCGCACCATCAGCGCCAGCGGCCGCAGGACGACCGCTATGTCGATCCGATCGGCGTCGAACTCGGCTCGCGCTGGACCGCAGTCGAGGCCGTCGGCCTCTACGTGCCGGGCGGCACGGCGAGCTATCCAAGCTCGGTACTGATGAATGCGGTTCCAGCCGTGGTGGCTGGCGTCGAGCGCATCGTCATGGTGGTGCCGGCCTCGGGCGGCAGCATCAATCCGCTGGTTTTGGTGGCCGCCGATATTGCCGGCATCAGTGAAATCTACCGCGTCGGCGGCGCGCAGGCCGTGGCAGCCCTTGCCTATGGCACCGAAACGATCGCGCCAGTGGCCAAGATCGTCGGGCCGGGCAATGCCTATGTCGCGGCGGCCAAGCGGCAGGTGTTCGGCACCGTCGGCATCGACATGATCGCCGGCCCATCGGAAGTGCTGGTGATAGCCGACGCCGACAATGATCCCGACTGGATCGCCGCCGACCTTCTGGCGCAGGCCGAGCACGACGCATCGGCGCAGTCGATCCTGATCACCGACGACGCCGGATTCGGCAAGGCGGTCGAGGAAGCGGTCGAACGCCAGCTCAAATCGCTATCACGGGCGGAGACTGCAGCGGCAAGCTGGCGCGATTTCGGCGCGGTGATCCTGGTGAAGGATATCGACCAGGCGATCCCGCTCGCCAACCGTATCGCTGCCGAGCATCTCGAACTCGCCGTTGCCGATCCTGAGGCACTGCTGCCGAAAATCCGCAATGCCGGCGCGATCTTCATCGGAAGCCATACGCCCGAAGTCATCGGCGACTATGTCGGCGGCTCGAACCATGTGCTGCCGACGGCGCGATCCGCACGGTTTTCCTCCGGGCTTTCGGTGCTGGATTTCATGAAGCGCACCTCGCTGCTGAAGCTCGGGCCGGACCAGTTGCGTGCGCTGGCGCCAGCAGCGATCGCGCTCGCCACGGCCGAGGGGCTCGACGCGCATGGCCGCTCCGTCGGCATCAGATTGAACCTGCAAGAGTGAGGGATGGACGACGTCACCCGCCAACGCTCCAGATTGATCGACGTCGCGCTTGACGAATCGATCGGCCGTTCGACGCCCGACATCGAGCACGAACGGGCGGTGGCGATTTTCGACCTTATCGAGGAAAACAGTTTTCAGCCGGCCAATGACGAGGGCAACGGACCCTACAAGCTGAAACTCTCGATGATCGATTCCCGGCTGGTCTTTGCCATCACGCATGAAGACGACAGCCCGGTGATGACTCATATCCTGTCGCTGACGCCGTTCCGGCGCATCGTCAAAGACTATTTCATGGTCTGCGAGAGCTATTACGAGGCCATCCGCACCTCAAGCCCGAACCAGATCGAGGCGATCGACATGGGTCGCAGGGGCCTTCACAACGAAGGCTCGCAGACGCTGATGGACCGGCTGGCCGGCAAGATCGACATCGATTTCGACACGGCGCGCCGCGTCTTCACGCTCGTCTGCGTCCTGCACTGGCGGGGTTAGTCCTGGTCGAGCCGAACGCCCCTCCCCGATCCATTCTGTTCATGTGCGGCATGAATGCCGTGCGCTCTCCGATGGCCGAGCTTCTGGCCCGCAAGGTGCTGCCGGCAACCACCTTCGTCGCCTCGGCGGGCGTGCGCACAGGCGAGCGCGACCCTTTCGTCGACGCCGTGCTTGCCGAGGACGGCCTGTCGCTCAACGACCGCCAGCCACGCTCGCTGGACGAGCTGGAGGACGACTATTTCGACCTAATCGTGACGCTGGCGCCGGAGGCGCACCACGCAGCACTGGAACTGACGCGCTCCATGGCCGTCGAGGTCGAATACTGGCCGACAGCCGACCCGACAACGGCGACCGGCACGCGCGAGCAGATCATGGCTGCCTACCGCGATGTGCGCGAGCGGCTGAAGGCCAGAATCGCCCAGCGTTTCCTTCCTTGAAGGCCGCTGGGCCTACGTCGATTAAGCGTGTTCACAAAGAGCATATAATCATATAGGTTCCGCCGAAATTCCGGCCGGCGTGCCGAAATACAATCCAGACCAAAGGTAAAGAATGCCGAAGGAAGAAGTCCTCGAGTTTCCGGGCACGGTAACAGAACTGCTGCCGAACGCGATGTTTCGCGTCAAGCTCGAAAACGAACACGAAATCATTGCCCACACGGCCGGCCGCATGCGCAAGAACCGCATCCGCGTGCTGACGGGCGACAAGGTCCTCGTCGAAATGACGCCATATGACCTGACCAAGGGCCGCATCACCTACCGTTTCAAGTAAGCGGTTCGCGAGTCGCGTTTTCCAACCGACGGGAATTAGATGAGCGCTTTCCAGAAGCTTGTGCTTGCCTCGGCTTCGCCGCGCCGGATCGAGCTTCTGCAGCAGGCGGGCCTCGAGCCCGACCGGCTGCTGCCGGCCGATGTCGACGAGACACCGCTGCGCGCCGAGCATCCACGCTCGCTGGCCAAGCGCCTGTCCAAGGCCAAGGCCGAGAAGGCGCTCGAATCGCTGAAGACCGAGCCTGACTTTGCCGGGGCCTTCATTCTGGCCGCCGATACTGTTGTCGCTGTTGGGCGGCGGATCCTGCCCAAGGCGGAACTGCTTGACGAGGCCTCGAACTGCCTCAAGCTTCTTTCCGGCCGCTCGCACCGCGTCTATTCCGGCGTCTGCCTGATCACGCCGGACGGCAAGCTGCGCCAGCGGCTGGTGGAAACACGCGTGCGCTTCAAGCGGCTCGCACGCGAGGAACTGGAAAGCTATCTCGCTTCGGGCGAATGGCGCGGCAAGGCCGGCGGCTATGCCGTGCAGGGGCTGGCCGGCACCTTCGTCGTCAAGCTCGTCGGCTCCTACACCAATGTCGTCGGCCTGCCGCTCTACGAGACGGTCGGCCTTTTGACGGCAGAAGGCTTCAAGGTGCATTTCAACTGGCTGTCGGGGGCGCGGGCATGAGTGCTGACGCGCCTGGCAACGTCACGCCGCTGCGGCCGAAGCGGCCCTGCCCCGAATGCGGCAAGCCGTCCGCGCGCGAAACCTACCCGTTCTGCTCGACGCGCTGCAAGAATGTCGACCTCAACCGCTGGCTTTCGGGTAGCTATGCCATTCCCGTTCGCGACGACGAGGAAGAGCAAGGCGACGAGCCGGCGAATTAGAGCAATTCCAGGAAAAGTGTGAAACGGTTTTCCGTCCGGAATTTCGTGAAAACAAATACTTAGAGCGGTTCGACGATTCTATCAAAAACTGAACCTCTCCAGGGTTGACCGTGATCTTTTCCGAAAACCGGTACCCAGTTTTCGGGATCACGGCCTGACGCCGGCTGAGCTTTTTTCAAGCTTGCGTTCTTTCTTGTCGCAATCGGCTTTCAAGCGCTGGACAGGCGGAAATCTCATGCTATAACCCACCCGCTTTCCCGGGTTGCCAAGCCCTTGCAAAGTGGGGAACCGGCTCAAACCGGGTTCCACAACAGGCCCAGATAGCTCAGCTGGTAGAGCAGCGGATTGAAAATCCGCGTGTCCGTGGTTCGAATCCGCGTCTGGGCACCATTTTTCTCAAGCGATTTCAGGCTTGATGATCACACCTCCACCATTTTGAGAACTATGCAGACTTGATTATATGCCTGTAACTTTCTGCAAGATGTGCGGAGGGGAACATGGGAATACTCAAGGACCCGCAGTATTGGGGCAGAGTTATCAACCGCATTGAAGAAAGAAGGGCATTGACGCGGGGTGACGTGATGCCGCGTGAAGATGCAGTTGCGGTGATGCAAGAAGCCTGCCGGGCTTTCTCCGATCTGGTTGAAGACCCTGATTTTGAAGCGGACCTGCGCGAGTGTGTCGAGGTCGGGCGTCGCGCAACTCAAGGGATGCCGCGCGAAGGTGAAGAATTCGAACGCTTTGTCCAGCGCTTTCGTGACGTTGAGGGGGAGGTTCTACGGCAATCCGGAGTCAACGAAGGTGCCACCATTCATGTAGCGGATGAACTCTCCGGCCTCCTTGGCGTGATCGACGATTTCGATTTCGACAGAGTCGAAGGCAAAATCCGGCTCATCCGGGATGTATGCTGCCGATACGCAAAGGATCCGGAGTTCGCGCAAAATCCGCAACCAGAACTGGCCGAAGACGCTCTTGAGGCACTTAAGGGAATTGCGATTGTAGGCGTCGATATCGGCATCATGACCCAGACCGGCGAGGTCGGCGACACGTTTATCGGAATGTCAGTCGGGGTCGGACTTAACAAGTGCCGGGCGCTTCTGCGTCGGATGTGGTGATCGGCAGCGATCGAAAGATTTCAAGGAAAACTGCCTGCAAACGGCTGATGCCAGCCCGAAATACAGAGCTGGCATCAGTTTGTCTCAACTAGACCGCGAAAACCTCGCAATCTTCGGTGTTTGCTGACCGATTAGCGGCAGCGCGCCGTGTAGATGCGGCCGTGACGGTCGCGATACTGGCAGTAGCCGTTGCGCAGATTGCGCACCAGAAGGCCGCCGAGTGCACCGGCACCGGCGCCAATCAACGCGCCCCTGCCGCCGCCTGCAATACCACCGATGATGGCACCGGCACCCGCACCTATACCGACATCCCGTTCGGTTGAGGTACAGCCGCTCAGTGCAACGACAGCGGCCAGTGCAATGATCATTTTACGCATGGATCGAATTCCTCACTTGGTGATCACGAGTGATCAGGCAGCCCATTAGCATAAGAAATGGGACAACGCGTCAAGGGCCTCGAAAGTTGGATAAAATATTGTTGCCAGGTGTAACCGCTAGTGGGAAATCACGACGCTCGCAGCCGATGGTTCGAGAACTACGATCTACCGACAGGAAAATATAGGCGGAATTTCATGCCGCGCTGCCTGCGAACAACCGTAGATAACGTGACATCGCCGCTTGCGGCTTTGCGGATCAAGAGTCTATTATCTACTTGAAAAATCGCTGACTTCCGCAGTCAGGTATTGTTCAGCACCTTTATTTTCATAGCGGCAGATAAAGCCATCTGCGTAGTTTTCAGGACGCATGAAGCAGCACACCGCCAATGGCCGATAAAACCCAATTCGGACTGACTGCAGTCGACACCGTTCCCCTGCACGAGAAGGTCTATCTGGAACTCGTGCGGGCGCTGATGTCCGGCCAGTTCGCACCCGGCCAGAAGCTGACGTCGCGCAAGGTCGCCAAGGAGCTCGGCACCAGCGACATGCCGGTGCGCAGTGCCTTCATGCGCCTGCAGGCGCTGCGGGCGCTGAGCCCGATGCCGAACGGCAGCATGGAAGTGCCGATGATTTCCGCCGACCGGTTCTCGGAACTGACCGCCGTGCGGATGATCCTGGAAGGCTCGGCAACCGAACTTGCCGCGCAGCGAATCAACGGAAACAACCTGCGCACGGTCCGCCGCCATTGCACCGAACTCACCGAGGCGGCGCGCAAGGGCGACATCGACGACTATCTGCGGAAGAACTACAATTTCAAGTTCTCCATCTACCGCCATTGCGGCAACGAGCAAATGATCTTCCTGATCGAAACCGTATGGATGCAGGTAGGTCCGTTTCTGCGGAACCTGACGACAGGGTTCGAGAACAATCTCGCCGCCATTCTCGACATCGACTACCATGAAGAAGCAGTGGCTGCGATCGAGGAACATGATGGCGCGCGGGCGCGCGCTGCAATCACGCGCGACATAAACGACGGCGCGACGCATCTTCTGAAACACGTCAAATTCCCCGACGCACGCAGCTGAAGGCAACGGGAAAACCGTTCTCGTCAGATATCCAGCTCGACGGCGCCGACCGGGTTGGTGGAGCAGGCCAGGATGTAGCCTGACTGTTTTTCTTCGTCGGAAAGTGCCGCACGTTCGGGATCGGCGGCGTTAGGCGCGATGCGCCATTCGCCCGAAACGACTTTGCAGCGGCAGGTGCCGCAGATGCCCGCCTCGCAATCGGCAGGCAGTTCGACGCCAGCCTTGCGGGCGAGTTCGAGCACTGTGACGGCCCCTTCGCCTTCCACCGACTTGCCGCTTTTCAGGAAAGATACCGTGTAGGTGCCTATCTCGGCTTCCGGTGCAGCCGAGCGATCCGGGCCGAAGGTTTCCTCCAGAAACGGGTGTTTCGGTGTGGGCTGCCAGTCCTCATAGATCTGCCGGGCCTTGCTGCGAAAGCCGTCGGGGCCGCAGCAGAAGACGAGGCGTTCGGCAAGATCGGGACAGGCGGCGCGCAGCACGCCTTCATCGAGCCGTCCGCTCAAGACATTGGGCCGGCTATCTTCTCCGAAGCGGGTGGACGCAAGCATTTCCTGCGCGGCGTCGACGCCGGTGAGATTCCAGGACAGCCGCAGCCGCCCACCCATCTGCCGGCGCAGCAGCGCCAGTTCGTGCAGGAAGGAAACGTCTTCCGCATTGCGCGCACTGTGGTGGAAATGGATATCGAGCGGCAGGTTGGCATCGGCGATGAAGCGCAGCATCGACATCATCGGCGTGATGCCGCTGCCGGCCGACAGCAGCAGCAGGCGCTCGACGGAACCGGCGGTGGCGAGATGGAAGCGGCCATTGGGGCCGAGCGAGCGGAGCGTGTCCCCCGGCTTCAGCGTGTCATGCAGCCAGTTCGAAATGCGACCGCCTTCGACCCGCTTGACCGTCACCGAAACATGGTGCGGACGCGACGGCGAGGACGAGATCGTATAGTTGCGCCGCACCGTCTGCCCGTCGATGTCGAGCAGCAGCGTGATGAACTGGCCGGGCTTGTAGTCGATGGCCTCGCCCGGTTCCAGCTGGAAACGGAAGGTGCGGAAATCATGCGTTTCGTCGATAACGGCAACGCAGCGAAGCAGCCTTTCGCGCCCACGGGCATTCGAGGCGCCACCGGTCGCGCCGGTAGTCAAAGGCAGCCGCGTGACGGGCACCGCAGAACCCGGCAGGATGGTGATCGGGACTTTGCGCGCAAGCACTTCGACAGGGTCGCCGACTGTCAATCTTCCCATCGTCCGCGGAATCAGGAACTGGCCGAAATAGGCCTTACCGTCCTCGCCGCGCCGCTGCTTGCCCAGCAGGGCAAGGGGCTCGTGATCCGGCCGGCCCTCACCCGTGCGCGGGTCTAGCGTGATCATGACGCAGCGGTCGCAAGCGCCCGCCACCTCGAACTCGATCTCGCCGATGCGCACTGTCGCCCAGCTGTCTTCCGCATAGGCATCCGGCCCGCTGACGACCAGATTGGGCCGGAAACGCTGCATTTCAGCCTCGGTTTCGAGGAAGCGGTTCATGTTGGCAAGCGATGCCGCATTGGTCAGAAGCAGCGGCGCGGTATCGGCAAAGCTGACGGTGCCGCCGCCGCCCAACCCGAGGGGGCGACGTGTCTGGCCGCCCTTCACCACAAGGCGGCATGGCCTGCCGAGAAAATCCTGCAGCCATTGCGAAGCGGCATCGCCTGCGTCGAGCGCAATCACGCTGTCACCCCAGATCGTCACCGTATCGGTTCGGTGCAGCGTGTCGCGCGCAAAGGCCAGCACCGGCATGCCGGGCGCAGTCAGCACCACCTCGTCACCATCCAGATGCGTGCGCACCTGCATCAGCTTCGAAGTCTTGCGGGCGGTGATGCAGTTTCCCTCTTCGTCCACGACCATCATGCGCCGGTCGCCGACGAGCCCTTCCGGCTCAAGCCGCGCGGTTTCGACCGAAAGGCCGGCCCCGGACTTCAGCGGATAGATATGCAGGCTTTCGACACGAAAAGGCACAGCGGTCATTTCGATACGCTATGCCGCAAGCATCTGTTTCATGGCACGGCATACTTCCAGGAAGGCCGTATCGGAGCGCTTCGAAATGCCGGAATGCTGCATGAAATTGTGAATGAGTTCGTCGAAGCAGCGGTATTTCACATCATTGCCGGCAGCTTTCAATTGTTCAGCGAATGCGCGGCCCTGATCGCGCAGGATGTCGTTTTCGGCGCAGTAGAACAGGATCGGCGGCAGCCCGCCCAAATCTGCGGCCAGCACGGGAGAAACCCGGGGATCGGACGCCAGAGCGTGATCCGGCAGATAGGCCCTGGCGAAATACTCGGTCTCGGCGAATTCCAGATAATGGCCAGTGGCGAAAGCCTCGTCCGACGCCGATTTCGGCGCAAGGCCGAGATATGGCCGCGCATCGACCAGCGGGTAGAGCAGGCACGCACCCTTGAACGGCCCGCGATCCTTCAACATGGCGGCGATCGACAGGTTGGCGCCAGCGCTGTCGCCCATCAGCGCGAAACGGCTTGGGTCGCCGCCGATCGACGCGGCGTTGCCGGCAATCCAGTTCACCGCGAGCAGCGTGTCTTCAAGAGCCGAGGGAAACGGGTGCTCCGGCGCGAGTCGATATTCCAGAAAGGCGACCACCGCGCCGCATTCGAGCGCAATGCGGGCCGATTGCGGCGCATAGGTGTCGGCGTCGCCAAGCACGAAGCCGCCGCCATGCAGATAGAGGATCACCGGCGCGGGGCTGGCAAGGCCGGCAGGCGTGTATATGCGAAGGGACGCATCGGCATGGCCGCCCGGCAGCCGCATCGTGGTTTCGGACACGTCACCTTCGGGCGCACGGCTCATTTCGCGGTATTGCGCGCGATAGTCGCGGCGCGCGCTTTGCAGCGTGACCTTTTGCTGCGACGAAGCCTGCTCGGCCGCGAGCCGGTCGAGCATCGCCTTGATTTCCGGATCGAGCGCCATGCAACACCTCTTGTTTAGGACGCCGCCGCCCGGCGAACCGGGCGGCGCGTCGATATCACTTCAGGAGATCGGTCCAGATCCGGGTGTAGAGCGCCTGCACATCCGGCGCGCAGGCGAGGTTGAAATTGCCGTGCGCGGCAAATTCGGCCGGGATATTGACCTCGGGCGCATCCTTCATGTCTTCAGGCAGGAAGGCTTCCGAACCCTTGATGCCGTTGGCGTAGCGGGCAAAGCTCGAAAGCATCGCGGCATTCTCCGGGTCCATCACGAAGTTCATGAACAGCTTGGCGTTTTCGGTGTTCTTGGCGTCCTTGATGATCATCAGATTGTCCATCCAGATCGGATAGCCTTCCTTCGGATAACCATAGACGATCTTGTCGTTCTTCAGCCGCGAGCGGAAGGAGGCGCCGTTCCAGTTTACACCGGCCGAAATATCACCCTTGATGTATTTCTCGATGTTGCCGAAATCCATCGACAGCCATTTCGGCTTGGCTGCCACCAGCATGTCACGCACCTTCTTCAGCACTTCCTTGTCGCCGGTGCAGGGCTCGCCTCCGACATAGGCGATGGCCAGATACATGACATCGGACATCTCGGGCACGACATTGACCTTGCCGACGAGTTCGGCGGGCGGGTCCATGAAGATCGCCGAGGTGTTCGGATCGCCAGAATAGACCGAGTTGTTAACAGTAACGCCGGTCGTGCCCCACTGCCACGGCACCGAGTAATGGCGGCCCGGATCGAACGGCACGTCGACCCAGCGGGGATCGACATTTTTGAAATTCTCCATCTGATCAGGACGGCTTTCGAGAACCAGGCCCTCGTCGATCCACACTTTCACCACCGAGGCGGAAGGGACAACCATGTCGAAGCCGTGGCCGCCCTGGCGGATCTTGGCGAGCGCGGTGTCGTTGGAATCGTAATCGGTTACGGTGACCTTGACCTTGTAGGCGTCCTCGAACTTCTTGATCATCTCCGGGCTGGTGTAGTTGCCCCAGTTGTAGATGTTCAGCTCGCCCTCGGCGCGGGCGAGGCCCGTCGTCGCCAGCCAAGCGAGGCCTACAGCCGTCGCCGTCGTCTTCCAGTTCATGTCATGCTCCCAGTTTGATTGCCCGATTGCGACCGCGCTTAGCCGCCGCTCAACCCCGGGCGGACGGCTTTTGCCTGAAACGCTGTTTTCCGGCAGCGTTCGCGCCAACCCTCCAACGCCGGCCGAACCGCACTATATTGCGATCTCATCGCTATACAATAGTGCGATCTGCGATCGCATTATTTTTCAACCGCCTCGACGCGATGAATGGCAGGAAACGACGCCTGAGAGCCGCCACCGACATGCCGGCTACGGCCAATTCGGCTCCGCAACAAATCAAGGATTTCAGCACGAAACGCCGAAGGAAGCTGCCGGCGTGTGCCGGCGACCTGCTTTATTTGCCGTGGCTTTTCGAAGCCAGCTTCGCTTTCGTCAGCACGCCGGCTTCCGGTGCGAGCGGCTTCCATTCCAGGGCAGCCGGAACGTAACGAAGGTCATCTTCCCATTGCTGGGAAAGAACACTGCCCTCGATGCCGGTCGGATTCTCATACTGGCCGGCATCCTCGTCGGCGGTGTCCGTCAATGGCCAGGTCGCGGTTGCCTTGCCTGCAACCATGATGCCGCCCATCCGCGCCGGTGCGAATTCGCACTCGTTCGGATCGACACACTCGTCCACGAGCGCCGCCAGCATCGAAACTGACGGTGCAACGAAGAGACCCACAACTTGTTTGTCCGCTGCGATGCGGACGAAATAAGCGTTCAACGAATTCCCCCGGAACGAACGTTCTGTTCCACATTAAGCCGAATACCATCTGTCGTGGCGCTGAGGCAGATGTAGTTGATCACCACTTCGTTACCTAGAGCAGCATCCGGTAACGGAAATGGGAGCAGCCTCTTTTTTGATCTCAACCATGGTCACTTGGAGCAACATAACTTTGGCTTTCTCGGCCAGCCGCGAAACATAAAAAGCCCGCCATTCCCTTGGGAACGGCGGGCCAATTTCGTTGCCTGAACCACCCTTCTACCGGGCGGGGCGGTATTCCGTCGGAGGACGATGGATGATCATGGTAAAGCTTGTCTTAAACCGGCACCGAAGCGAATTCAGGCAAGTCATCATCCTGTTGATCGTTATCCTTATCTTCACTTTTTCTTCAGTCCACCCGTATGGGTGGTGCAATCGAAAGGAAAAAGAGCCATAGTGATGGATGACGATGGCAGTGAGTGCCGGTTGTCAAATCGCTCAGATGTACGTGGGCCCGGTGACGGGCAGTTCATCCGGCCTGGGCTCTGGAACGTATTTCGTACAGAGCAGAGGTGTGCCGTGAACAGTTACGAGAGCCAGTATTCAGGACGATACAAGCATTGGACGCCCGAGGACATCGCCCAGTTGCGGCGCATGGCCAGAAGCCAGGCAAGCGTTACCGCAATCGCAAGGCGGTTCAACCGCTCCGTTGGGGCAGTACGCACGCGGGCATATGCAGAGGGCATAAGCCTGGCGCAGGGCAACAAGACGCCCCCGATTGCAAGGGCGACCTTCAAACCGGTCAGCAGACCTGAAAGCAGCCCGCTCGAAGCCGTCTAGTATGCTTTCGGCCTACCGATGCGCCAAGGTCGCAAGCCGGTCGGCTTTGTCTATTTCGGTTCGCCTGTGGCCGGGTCGATCTTTATTTCGACCTTGGCCTTGTCGGTCGTATAGTAGGTGATCTCGTAATAGCCTTCCTCGTCCCAGTCGATCTCCCCGACATAGCGGAACTGGTCCCTCTGTTCGATCTTGGCGATGATCTCCGACAGCTTCTTTCCGTTGTCGGGCGGCGTGGCGGGCGCGGCTGTCTGAGCCAGGACCGGAGCGCTCATCAGGCCTCCTGCGAGCAATGCGGCAAGGAACAATTTGCGAGACATGATCTCTCCCTTTCTGGCTGATCGCGGAGGAAACGATAAAACGCGCGTTCCGTTCCCACGCTCCTGCTGATGCCTTGATTTAGGCTCGATCCTATGGTGCAGGAGTAACCATGAGGAAAATCTGTCTCCTGACACTCGCCGTTGTCGTTCTCGCTTCACCGGCCATGGCGCTCGACGGCGCCCTCAAGGCCGGCCTGCTGAAGCTCGATCCCGAAACGCGACTCGAGCAGCGTTGCGATGCCGAGGCGCTCGACCGCATCGGCAAAGACGGCTCTCACTACAAGCCCGATCGCGTGGTTGCCTACGCAATGGCGACGCCGACCATGCTGACCGACGCCATCGAAAGCCCGGGGGCTGCGTTTCGCAGCAAGGGCGAATGGTACAAGCTGGCCTATGTCTGCAAGACCGCCCCGGATCACATGAAGGTGCTGTCGTTCGAATACCAGATCGGCGACGCAATCGCCGAGGCTGATTGGCAGAAGTACAATCTCTGGCAATAGCGCCCGCATCGCATCTCTATCGATCACGCAATACGGCGCAAAAAGCCCGCCATTCCCTTGGGAGCGGCGGGCCGTGGATCAGGTCAAACCTGAATCCGGGGATTAGTTGCAGGGCGCCTCGTAGGTACGCGCATTGCCATAGCGGTCGTAGAGCGGCCGGCCGCGGCGGTCATACTGCTGATAGACGCAGCGGCCGGGCGTTGTCGCCGCACCGAGTGCTGCACCTGCCACGCCGCCGATAAGTGCGCCGGCAACCGTGCTTCCGGTGTTGCCGCCGATAGCCTGGCCGGCAAGTGCGCCGACGCCGGCACCGATCGCGCCGCCGCCGAGTGCGCGTTGTTCCGGCGTATTGCACCCCGCCAGCGTCAACACTGTTACCGTCAAAACCGCTGCCAAAGACAAGCGTTTAATCATCGAACCTCTCCTGTTGCCGATGAGCCCTTCAGCGGCACAATTATCATAGGAATTTCAGAGCGTCACGGTGCCCACCAAAATGAGTCGGCGGCGCGGAATGCCCAATTAGAGGTATTGTCGATAGTGACAAAACCGCTGCGATATTGATCAACCGGGTTGGCGATTATACAAGAAAGTGTCGTATCGATTGGCCGGGAGCGCCGCTAGTCTACCAATTTGGTCATCTGGCAGACGTGCCGGAATAGGTGGTTGGGGTAGATTGTGGTTCAATTCGTCGGCACGAAAAACATCGCGGATCTGGTCGCTTCGGTCGGGCTGGAGACGCTTCTCCTGAAGCTGGTGAAATATCTGGAACAGGACTTTTCGCGCTGGGAGGATTTCGACAAGACACCCCGCATCGCAGCCCACGCTCCCAATGGCGTGATCGAGCTGATGCCGGCCAGCGACCACGATCTCTACGCCTTCAAATTCGTCAACGGCCACCCGGAAAACCCGCTGCACGGGCTTCAGACGGTGACCGCATTCGGCGTGCTCGCCAACATGCACACCGGCTATCCCGAGTTCCTGTCCGAGATGACGATTTCGACGGCGCTGCGCACGGCGGCAACGTCGGCCATGGCGGCCAAGTACCTAGCGCGCAAGGACGCGCGCACCATGGCTATGATCGGCCTTGGCGCACAGTCCGAATTCCAGGCAACGGCGTTCAAGACCGTCCTTGGCATCCGCCATCTCCAGGTCTTCGACATCGACCCGGAAGCTGGAGCGAAGTTCTCGCGCAATCTGGAAAATTCCGGTTTCGTCATCACCCATGCGCCGAGTGCGGAAGAAGCCGTTCTCGGTGCAGACATCATCACCACGGCCACAGCGGACAAGAAACTGGCGACCATCCTGTCCGACAACATGGTCGGCGCGGGCGTGCACCTTAACGCGGTCGGCGGCGATTGCCCCGGCAAGACCGAGCTGCACCGCGACATCCTGCTGAAGTCCGACATATTCGTCGAGTTCCCGCCTCAGACCCGCATCGAGGGTGAAATCCAGCAGCTCGACAAGAACTATCCCGTCACCGAGCTTTGGCAGGTCATTACCGGGCAAAAGACCGGGCGATCCTCGGACAAGCAGATCACGCTTTTCGATTCCGTCGGTTTCGCCATCGAGGATTTTTCGACGCTGCGGTTCCTGCGCGATCTGGTGCAGGGCACCGAGTTCTATAGCGAGATCGACCTGATCGCCGAGCCGAAGGATCCGCGCGATCTGTTCGGCCTGCTGATGAAGGGTGCAGCACCCGCACGGGAAAGGCTGGCCGAAACAGCCTGACCATACGGTCGACACTTGACGCGGTTTTGCCGCATGGCGATGTTCTATGCCTGACAGGCGGCATATGCCGTCAGTCCCGTCATAAGCATTTCACAGGGCTGTATGCTCGATCTCCTGTCGCCGGACACGCTTCATCATCTGATCCACACCTACGGGCTGTGGGCGCTTTTCGCGGTCGTGATGTTCGAGAGCACGGGCGTGCCGATGCCCGGTGAAACGGCGCTTGTCTCGGCTGCTCTCTATGCCGGCGCAACCCATCGCATAGAGCTTCTGCACGTTGTGAGCGTTGCTGCAGCCGCCGCCATCGTCGGCGACAATATCGGCTACCTCATCGGCCGCTCCGTCGGTCTGAAGCTGCTCACCAGGCATGGCGGCCATATCGGGCTGGACGAAGGCCGGCTCAAGGTCGGCCAGTATCTGTTCCTGAAGCATGGCGGAAAGATCGTGTTCTTCGGCCGCTTCGTCGCTTTCCTGCGCGCCTTCGCCGCTGTTCTGGCCGGCGCAAACCGCATGGCCTGGCCGCATTTCCTGATCATGAATGCGGCCGGCGGCATCTGCTGGGCGCTGCTTTTCGGCGGCGGCGCCTATTTCTTCGGCGAACGCATCAAGGCCGTCGCCGGTCCTGTCAGCCTCCTGCTCCTGCTTGTCGTCGCCGTCGGGCTAATCATCGGCATCCGGTTCTTCCGTCATCACGAGAAGGAACTGGAAGCACGCGCCAGGGCCGCCTTGCCGGATTAAAACCCTTGTTTTGCGCAATTCCGGACGGAAAACCGCTACACACTTTTCCTGGAATTGCGTTACGCCGGCTCCGCCACCTTGGGCTTGGGCCGGCGCTTTGGTTTGCGCGAGCCCGAGCCGATGAACTTGCCGATACCGCCGGAAATCAGCGCGTTCACGTCGAGCAGCACCTGTGGAATGTTGAGCCCGCCGGGGCAGGCCAGATATTGCGGCGTCCAGACCGGTGAGAACTTCTGCTTGAAAGAGCGCAGGCCCTCGAAATTGTAGAAGTCGTCGCCGTGGCGGAACAGGAACGTTCCCATGCGGTTCCAGCGCGAGGCCAGAGCATGATCGGAAAGCCCAGACAGGGGTGCCGCGCCGAGATTGAACCAGCGATATCCTTCCGACTGCGCATAGAGCAGGATACGCACGAACAGCGCGTCCATGAGGATCTTCGAGACGCCAGGACGGTAGCGCATAAGGTCGACGGACATTTCGTTCATGCCGCCGCTGCGCCAGATATTGGCGAAGGCAACGATGTGGCCCTCGTGACGCATCACCGCGCAGTCGAAATGCGAGAGATAGTCCGGGTCGAAGTAGCCCAGCGAAAAGCTCTTCTCGCCGCCGCTCTTCTCGGCAAGCCAGATGTCTGAGACCTGCCGCAGTTCGTCCATGATGGCCGGCACGTCCGCCCTTGGTACGATTTCGAAGACCAGCCCCTCCTTGGCGGCGCGGCGGTCGGCGTAGCGGAAATCCTGGTTCTTGCCGCCTTCCAGCGTGAAACGGGTGAGATCGACCCGCGCCACCTCGCCGAGTTTCAGAAGCGCATAGCCCATGTCGAGATAGAGCGGCAAATTGTCGGGGTGAACACCGTAGAACACGGCGCGGCCTGCCTCACGATCGGCCATGTCGCGGAGTTGCCAGACCAGATCCTCGGCCTGTTCGGGGTCGCCCACCGGATCGCCCATGGCAACCAGCGAACGCCCTGCCCGCGCATACATCAGGAACGCCTTTCGGTCCGGCGACCACAGGAACTCCTTGTCGCCGAGCAGGGCGATGTTGGTCTGTGTATCGTGCGAGGTGGCGATCACGGCTTCGATCGCTTCCGGTTCCTTCTGCGTCAACCGCCGGGAGCGGACGGGAGGCCGATTTATAGCCACGGCAACGCCGAGCGCCACCATGGCAACCACGAGACCCACCGTCGCGCGCAGGAAGCGCGGCGCCTCGCCTTCCCATGCGAACTCCCAGAACAGTTCGTTGGAGTACTCGACGTGGCTGTAGGAGAAGAAGCCGAGCCATGTGGTGGCGACAAGGGTCAGCACCACCAGCGCCAACCAGTGCCAGGAGATGCGGCCGAAGCGCTGCGGCGAGCGGCGGTAGAATGCCTGCCGCGACAGCAGCAGGAACAGCGCCGAGAAGGCCAGCGTCGTCGCCTCCTCCCAATCGAGGCCCTTGATCAGTGAAAACACGACGCCGGCAAGCAGCACCGCCACCGCCGCCGCCCAGGCCGAGAACAGCCGGCGCTGCAGGCCATGTGCGATCACCAGCAGCGCAAGGCCGGTGAGGCTGCCGAGGAAGTGCGACGATTCCACCACCGTCAGCGGCAGCCATCCTTCCAGCATATCGAGCCGGTCCGGCACGCCGGGGGTGGCGCCGGAAAAGAGCAGCACCACGCCCGAGATGAAGACGACTGCTGCTGCCACCGGCGGCACGATCGCCTTTATCGCCTTGGCCGAACCGACGAAACGGGCGGCAAGCTTGCCGCGGATGATGCCGGCCTCGATTGCCGCAAGCACCACCACCGCGATGAAGAACGGCAGGAAATAATAGATAAGCCGGTAGGCAAGCAGCGAGGCCAAAATGTCCGCCCTGCCCTGCAGGCCAAGACCGGCGATAAGCGTCGCCTCGAACACGCCGATGCCGCCGGGAACGTGGCTGATCGAACCGAGGATGACAGCGCTCATATACACCGTCAGGAAGAGCGCCGGTCCCGACTGTGCATCGGCCGGCAGAAGCACGTAAAGCACGGCGGCAGACGCCATGAGATCGATGATGCCGACAAGCAGTTGCACCAGCACCATGCTTCGGCGCGGCAGGGGAAAGCGCCATTCGAAGAACCTGATCTCGCGCCCCTGCGGACCGGCAATGAAATAGAGCGCGACCAATGCACCCAGCAACGCCAGTCCGACAAGGCGATCGGCCGCCGGATAGAGCATCTTCATGACCGGCACGCCGTCGGGGTCGATCACCAGCGCCAGGCCGACAAGTGCCGTGAAAGCCAGCCATAGGCCCATCCAGGTCAGCAGCACGACCTGGCTGATCTCGCCCGCATCGAGCCCGCTGCGCGAATAGGTGCGGAAGCGGACCGCGCCACCGGTGAAGAGATGGAAACCGAGGAAATTCGAGAAGGCGTAACCGCTCATGCCGGAAAGGGCGGCGCTGTGCCATGGCACCTTGCCGGGCGCTACGATGCGGCAGGCGACGATGTCGTAGGTGGCGAGCGCGCAATAGCTGATGGCGGTTGCCAGAAGCGCCACCGCTATGCTGGTTCCCGGCATGGCGCTTATGGCCGCCTTGATGTCGTCGAGGCGCAGCCCGGCGGTCATCTGATGGAAAAGCCACAATGCGCCGACCGTCACCGCCACGGCGGCAGCGGAACCGAAATACGCACTCAGCCGCCAGCGCGGGCTGCGTTCTTCAATGACGCGCTGGTCCATCAGCTAACGCTGGCCTCCCGGCAGGGCTTTCCAAACAGGGTCATGTCAGTCTCCGAAATCGGCCAGTTCGGGCCGAGAATGGTAGTCGATTTTCGTATGACAGTGTCGAATTTCAGGCAGCACCCAAACAAAAACCGCCCGGACATGCGCCCGGACGGTTTGTTGAGGCGAATAACGATCAGGCGTGATCGAAAGGCACTGCGATGAAGGTCTGCGTGTCGCCGCGCTCGACGAGCAGCAGCACCGACTTCTTGCCGGCCTTGCCGGCTTCGGCAACAGCGCGGCTCGCCTCCCTGGCGTTCTTCACCGGCGTCTGGTTGACCGAGACGATCAGGTCGCCCTCGCGGATACCCTGCTCGGCACCAGCCTTGTCCGGGTTGACCCGCGCCACCAGTGCGCCCTGCTCGCCATTCGACAGGTTCAGCGCCTGCCGGGCCTGCGGCGTGATGTCGGTCAGAGCCAGTCCGAGCGACGGCACGGAATTGCGGCCGGACGACTGGTCCGGCGTGCTGTCGGCGGACGCCGTCTTCTGCTCGTCGCCGTTCTGCCCGACGGTGATCGGCACATTGACGCTCGAGCCCTTGCGCCAGACCGTCAGGTCTTCCTTGGTGCCGGGCGAAACATCCGCCACGGCGCGGGAAAGATCCTTCGGATCCTTGATGTCGCGGCCACCCAGCGCGGTGACGATGTCACCCGTCTTCAGGCCGGCGGCCGCAGCAGGCGAATCGTCGCTGACATGCGCGATAAGCGCACCCGTCGGATGATCGAGGCCGATCGCATTGGCGACGTCGGCGGTCACTGGCTGGATCTGCACGCCGATATAGCCGTGCTCGATCGAGCCGCTCTTGATCAGCTTGGCGACGACGGACTGGGCCTGATCGGACGGGATGGCAAAGCCAACGCCGACGCTGCCGCCGTTGGGCGAATAGATGGCCGAGTTGATGCCGACGACCGAGCCATCCATGGCAACCAGCGGTCCGCCGGAATTGCCGTGGTTGATGGCAGCGTCGACCTGGATGAAGTCGTCATAAGGTCCGCTGTGCAGGTCGCGGCCACGGGCCGAGACGATGCCTGCGGTGACGGTCGTGCCGATGCCGAACGGATTGCCAATCGCCAGCACCTGGTCACCCAGCGAAAGCTTGTCGGAATCGCCCCACTTGACGGTCGGCAGCGGCTTGTCGAACTTGACCTTGACCACCGCCAGATCGCTCTTGGCGTCGCGGCCGACGAGGGTGGCCGGCAATTCGGTGCCGTCGTCGAGCACCACCTTGATCTCGGTAGCGCCGTCGACGACGTGGTTGTTGGTCACGATGGTGCCGTCCGAGGCGATGATGAAGCCGGAACCCAGAGCCTCGGCCTCCTGGCCACCGCTGTCGGGCCGGTGCGGCCTCATCTGCTGCTGCGGCATGCCCTGATCGCCGAAGAACTGACGGAAATACTGGTCAAAGGGCGAGTTGCCGCTGAACGGCTGCTGCTGGCCGTCGCCGCTGTCATCCGAAGCGGAAGCGTCGACCTTCATCTTGGTCATGATGGTGACCACGGCCGGCTTGTCGGCATTGACGATGGGTGCGAACGAACCCGACGGCGCCATGATGCCGGTGACCGGCGTCGGCTGGACGGCTTCGGCTGCCCCTGCCCGCAGGACAGGTGAAAGCACGAGGGGGGTGATGATCAATGCGGCGCCAAGCAGAGCGGCGACACGGTGTCTGCGAAGAATATTGGAGGACATTTTCGTGGTCCCTGCGAGAGTTGATCCAAGCGCCGTGGCGTATTCCATGCTGGAATCGTCTATTCGACGTATCGACCATCTGGCATCCCGATCTCGCCGAATTCGGCTGCCGATGCATTCGATACGAAAGACTTAGGGAGCAATCCCGCCACAATTTAGAGCTTTTGCGAACATTACGAAGATTTAATTCTTACGCATATTTTCGAGAACACAATAAGAGATCGCCGTCTCGTAAATACAACGCGACGTGATGTTCATAGTTTGAAGAGTTATTTTGTTAAATTCTTGTAATCTTCAGAATTTTTAAAATACTTCTCTATTTCCTTTGATCATGGCGTCGTGTTCGCGGCCATGCCTGTACGCCGCACAAATCCATCTATGATCTTGTCGGCGAGGCCGGCGTAATCTCCGTCGAAATGATGCCCGCCGGTAGTCTTGATGACCTCGACCGGGCCACCCTCCAACTTCGGGCATGCCGTGTCATCTTCATCTTCACCGTAGAAACACTGGATCAGCTTCGGATCGATCTTGCCGAGTTCCGGCAAGGTCGGGACGGAGTCGGAATCGGCAGTGCCAAGCCAGCCGGCGACCGAGACCTCAAACGAGGCGTCGGGCGAAAAGCCGAGCAATGAAATCTGGCTTACGCGCTGCCTGTCCGCCTCATCCAGCACGTTGAAGGTAGCGGGAAGGACATCGGCGCCGAAAGAATAGCCGATCAGCAGAACGTGCTTGACCTTCCACAGCGCGGTATATTTATCCATCATCTGCTTCAGGTCCGCCGCCACATCCTTGGCCGGGCGCTCGGACCAGAAGTACCGTAGCGAATCCACCCCGATGGTGGGGATGCCTTTTTCCTGAAGTATCCCACCGATGGACTTGTCGAGATCGCGCCAGCCGCCATCGCCGGAATAGACGATTGCCATGGTGTCATGGGTCGGCGTGGCCGGCAGTTCCACCAGCGGAATATCGCTGGTGTCGTCCTGCGACTGGAGCACGGCGGTCACCGAATTCTCAAGCGCTGTCTGGGCCGGCGCGGTCGCATCGTTGATCTTGATGTCGAAACCCTGACCGCGCAAATCCGCGATGTGCGCGCGGCCGTCAGCGTCGGCCTGGGGCGTGAAGGTTACATCGATCGGATTGGGCATCTCGCCCTTCTCCAGATCGTAGACCGTGCCTTGTGGCGTTTCCTTGCGGGCCGCACCGCTGCACAAGGTCTTGGCCAGCGGGATGCTGGCTGTCGGATCGACGGCTATCGTGTGCCCCACCGTGGCCGCAGGCGTCTGCGCCGCAATTGCCATGACAAGGCCACCGCCTTCGCCTGCACCGGCGAGGATGGGTGGGTTGTAGTTCGAGGAGCCGGCAGAGCGCTGCATCTGCTGGCTGAGGTTCTCAATATCCGAAACCAGATAGGCGCAATCGTCCGGCACCTTGGCTATCGATTGGAGATATTGCGGAAGATCGACCCCGACGACGATCGCGCCGTCGCCGGCCAATCGCGCTGAAAAATCTTCGTCGGCTGCGGACCAACCCTGCTTGTCGGAAAACAGGAAGACGGTGCTGCTCGGCGCTCCATCCGGCATCAGGATATGCGGCGACGGGATGAGCCCGCTGTCGAACTGGTCAGCCGGGGCCGACCCTGCGATAGCCACAAGGCAAAGAGAGATCAGAGAAAACCCGACAAGCCGCTTCACGTCAAAACCCTTGGATGTCCGCTGTTCCCCACCTCCGAAACACGTTCCGGAGTACAGCGCGGGCACCTTGATCCCCAAAAATGGCCGGGATTAAGGCAGGCCATTTTTCGAGGGTTGAAGCGGCACCGTCCTTCGTCAGACGCCGATCGGCATATGCTCGGCCGAGCGGGTGACAGCGCGCGGGGCGGTGATTTCCTTCCACTTCGACAGCGCCTGGTTGGCCGCCGGGAAGGCGCGGCGCTTGACGAATTTGCCGCGGCCCGGCTGCGGCTGGTCGTTCTGGCCATGCGACCAGACGATGTCGCCACGCGACAGCGTGTAGCGCGGCAGGCCATGAACCTTGAAGCCTTCGAAGACGTTGTAGTCGATGATCGACTTCTGGTTGGCGGCCGAGATGGTCTTGGACAGTTTCGGGTCCCAGACGACGAGATCGGCATCCGAACCCGGCAGGATCGCACCCTTCTGCGGGTAGATGTTGAGGATCTGGGCGATGTTGGTCGAGGTGACGGCGACGAACTCGTTCATCGTCAGCCGGCCAGTTTCGACGCCGCGCGCCCACAGCACCGACATGCGGTCTTCAAGCCCGCCGGTGCCGTTCGGAATCTTGCGGAAATCGTCGAGGCCCAGCGTCTTCTGCTCGCTGGTGAAGGCGGCGTGGTCGGTCGCGACCACCTGCAGCGAGCCGGCGGCGAGACCCGCCCACAGGCTGTCCTGATTGAGCTTGTCGCGGAAAGGCGGCGACATCACGCGGCGAGCGGCGTGCATCCAGTCGGCATTCTGGTATTCGCTCTCGTCCAGCGTCAGGTGCTGGATCAGCGGCTCACCATAGACGCGCATGCCCTTCTGGCGGGCGCGGCGGATGGCCTCGTGGCTCTGCTCGCAGGAGACGTGGACGACGTAGAGCGGCACGCCGGCGGCATCCGCGATCATGATGGCGCGGTTGGTCGCCTCGCCCTCGACCTCGGGCGGGCGCGAATAGGCATGGGCCTCCGGGCCGGGCATGCCGCTGTCCATGTATTTCTGCTGCAGCGCGGCAACGATGTCGCCGTTTTCGGCATGGACCAGCGGCAGCGCGCCGAGGGCGGCGCAGCGCTGGAAGGAGGCGAACATCTCGTCGTCATTCACCATCAACGCGCCCTTATAGGCCATGAAATGCTTGAAGGTGTTGATGCCGCGGTCCACAACCTTGGCCATGTCGAAGAAATTCTGTTCCGACCAGTTGGTCACGCACATATGGTAGGAATAGTCGGAAGACGCCTGACGTTGGGCCTTGCTCTCCCATTCCTCCAGCGCCTCCAGCATGCCGCCGGGTCCGGGGATGACGAAATCCACCACCATGGTGGTACCGCCGGAAAGGGCTGCGAAGGTGCCGCTTTCCCAGGTTTCGGCAGCTGTCGTGCCCATGAAGGGCATTTCGAGATGGGTGTGCGGGTCGATGCCGCCGGGCAGGATATAGGCGCCTTCGGCGTCGATCACCGTGTCGCCGGAGAGATCCTTGCCGATCGCCGCGATGTGCTCGCCCTCGACCAGAATATCGGCCTCATAGGTCCTGTCGGCCGCAACGATGGTGCCGCCCTTGATCACTTTCGACATTGGAATCTCCTTCATGCTTGCCTGCCGGCAGTCGCTGCGTGTTCCCCTGCGGACTGCTCGATCTTCTTGTTTGATCCACCACACTGGCCGCCCCGGCGAGTCTGCAACAGCGCCGTTGGCCAGAATTGATTGGGCCACCTTAATCGTTTTCGGGCGGCGGCAAAGCACCTTTCCACCAAACGATGCGTTTGGTGGATGGGACAGATGAACGGAGTGCGAATGGGCAGTTGATCGGAGGTCAGGCAGCTTTGAAATGTCGAAACTGCCCCTCACCCTTGCCCATTCCGGGGCGAGCCACGGGTCTCGCCCGTCCTTCGGACCCCCGTGAACAACGGGGAGAGGGAGGCATCGGCGTTGGAGCCTCGTCCTTCTAACCGATCCTCACGAAGAGAAGGAGGCTGGCCGCAACGCTGACGACCCCCTCTCCCCGTTCTTCACGGGGGTCCGAAGGACGGGCGAGACCCGTGGCTCGCCCCGGAATGGGTAAGGGTGAGGGGCCGTTTCCATCAAAACCTGAATGCCCCCTAATACACTTCCTCGTAAGCCGCGCAGATTTCCTCCTGCGTCTTGCCTTTCAGGAAGCCGAGTTCGCCTTCCTTGTGCTTGACATAGACGTCGGCGAAACCCTGCGGGAACCAGCCGGTGACGACCGGATTGGCCTTGAAGCGGCGCAGCGCTTCTTCCAGCGTCTGCGGCAGGCGGACATAGCCGCGCTCGTTGAGGGTCTTGGCATCGAGCAGCGACAGATCCTCCTGCGTCGCTTCCGGCACTTCCAGTTCTTCCTCGATGCCCTGAACGCCGGCATGAACCAACGCTGCAAGCTGCAGATAGGGGCTCGCCGTCGCATCAGCCGCACGGAACTCGAAGTTGAACTGTGCGGCCTTGGCGATGTCGCTCAGATCGGAAACGGGGCAGATGCGCACGGAGGCCTCGCGGTCGCGGAAGCCGAGATTGTTGAAGGCAGCGCTCCAGCGATGCGGCGTCAGCCGCAGATAGGAAACCGCGCTCGGCGCGGTGATGGCAACGATGGAATCGAGATATTTCAGGATACCGGCAACGAAATGGCCCGCCGTCCTGGACAGCTCGTGCTTGCCGGCGGGATCGTAGGTCGCCGGCTTTCCGTCCTCCGACAGGAAGCTCATATGGATGTGGACGCCGTTGCCGATGCCTTTCGGGTCGCGGATCGGCGTGAAGGTGACTTCGTGGCCGAGACGGTCGGCAACCGTCTGCACCATTTCACGGGTGATCAGCGAGTGGTCGGCGACCGTCACGCCGCGCTGCGGCCCCATCGTGACCTCGTATTGGGCAGCACCGAACTCCTTCATGAAGGTGTCGGGCTGCACGCCTGCCTCGCGCATGGCACCGACCAGCAGCTCGGCGAAATCGCGCTCGGCGCGGAAGCCGGCCATCGAAAAGGCATCGCCCATCGGGCTGTGGCTGTTCTTGAACTGGAACTCGTGCTCGAAGGCGCCGAAAAGCGTCAGACCGGTCGCCTTTTTCAGCCGCTCAAGCGCGGCGATCAGGATCGAGCGGGTGCAATATTCCCATGGCCTGCCATCTGTGTGGAGGATGTTGCCGATGGCGAAGTGCTCGACCGGCTCGCCCTCGCCGAATTCGATGCGGACGCGCGCGTCAGCGTCGGGGATGAGCACCAGATCGCCGAGCGAGCCGAAGGGGCTTTCGGCGATCGCGTCGAAGCAGGTGATCTGGACATTGGTCGGCGTCCAGCCGATGCCGCGCGCCAGCCGCTTGTCGAATTGCGAGGCCGGAAACGCCTTGCCCCGCACCTTGCCCGCCAGATCGCTGCAACAGGCGACGACCATTTCTTCACGTTTCATCGAATTCCCCATTCCGTTGTTCCTGACCCGGAGCCGGCGGCACCAGCCGCACGGCATCCCAGGCCTCGATACGTTCGCGCGTCGCCGTCCAGTCCGCCTCGGAAACCTTGACGATCAAGGCCTCGACGAAGGCGACGGCGCTGACCACCGTGTCCCAGGCGGTGCCGACGCCGATCGGCAGGCCGACGACATGCGTGCTGTCGCGGGCGATCGGCGACATCCATTTGTCGGTGATCAGCACGATCGACGGTTTGCGTTTTTCGCGGATGATTTCGGCGAGCCGGGCCAAGTCCGGCTGATAGCGCCGGAAGTCGAACAGAATGACGACATCCTGCTTGCGCATGCGCAAGATGTATTCGGGCCATTGTTCGGAGCTGGCCGGCAGATGGTGAACCCGTTCGCGGATCTGGCGCAGATGCATCGACAGGAAGGCGGCGATGCTGTCGCTGATGCGCCCGCCAAGCAGGAAGATGTTGCGCGACGGGTCGGCGACCAACCCACAGATCGCATCGAACTGCTCCGACGAGACGCTTGCCGACATTTCCTGCATGAGATGCCCGACGCGATTGGCATAGTCGCCCAGGAAATCCCCGGCACGGGCCGGACTTTCGACCGTCTTTAGATCGAGCGGCGAGCGCCGGCTTTCCTTCAGCTCGCCGATCAGTTGGCGCTGGAATTCCTGATAGCCGCCATAGCCGACCTTGCTGACGAAGCGCGTGATCGACGGCGCGCTGACGCCAGTGCGCTCGGCCAGTTCCTGGATCGTCTGCAGCCCGGCGAAGGGATAATCCGCCAGGATGGCATTGGCGAGCTTGCGCTCGCTGGCGGTCAGCGTCGGCGCGGCCTGCATGATCGTGGTGCGGACTGTCATCTGTTTCGAAGGGTCCATAAGCCGCCGAAAGCGTTGTGGAGGATCATTATTCACAGTGAAAAAAATTAGTCAAACAAACAAATATGATTGACTATGACTGAAAAATTTCTTCCATTGCATCGATAGCGGGCTGCCCACGGCCCACAGAAATAGCCTGAGGCGATGTTGCAGAACGCACAGCAAGAAACAACGGTTTTGACCGGAGACGATCCGGGCCCGGTCGAGGCGATAAACCTCACTGGGACGTCGCCATTTCTTCTGACCTGCGAACATGCCGGCCGCGCTGTGCCGCAGCTGCTGGGCGATCTCGGCGTGGACGCTGCCGAGATGGATCGGCATATCGCTTATGACATCGGCGCGGAAAATCTTTCGCGCGGCCTGTCCGCACTGCTCGATGCACCGCTGATCATGCAGCGCTACAGCCGGCTGGTGGTCGACTGCAACCGTCCTTTCGAGGCCAAGGACTGCTTTCCCGAAATCAGCGACGGGACGGTCGTGCCGGTCAACCGATCGCTTTCGGAAGGCGAGCGCCGCCAGCGCTTCGATGAGATTCATCAGCCTTTCCATCAGGTGGTTGGCACGTTTCTGGATCAGCGCAAGGCAGCCGGAAAGCCAGCGATCCTGATCTCGGTTCACAGCTTCACGCCATGCCTGGCCGGCACGGACCGGCCCTGGCTGGTCGGGCTTCTGGCCAATCGCGACCGCCGCTTTGCCGAAGCTTTCATGACGGCCTTCGCGAGCGCAAATCCTGGCATAAGCATCGCCCACAACGAGCCCTATACGGTCGACGATCTGTCCGACTACACCGTCCCGGTTCATGGCGAGGCGCGGGGCATTCCCCACATCCTGCTGGAAATACGAAACGACCAGATCGCCCAGCCTGACGGCCAGGTCAGGTGGGCACGGCTTGTGGCGGACGCACTGACCGGTGCCGTCGCCCTCATGAACGAGAAAGGCAACTAGATGGCCGCCGACTTCCCCACCACCCGCGATCTTCCGCTCGAGCCGAACGCATCGGCAATCCTGTTCATCGACGTGCAGAACTTCTGCGTCCGGCGCAACGGCGGCGAATTCAAGGATGTGCCGGACACGGACATCGAAGGTAAATACGCCTATTATTTCGACCGCATCAAGACGACCGCCGTGCCCAACATGCAAAGGCTGCAGGCGGCCTTTCGCGATGCCGGCATCGAGGTGCTCTACACCACCATCGAGAGCCTGACCAAGGATGGGCGCGACCGCAGCCTCGACTACAAGATCACCGGCTTCAACGTGCCGAAGGGCTCTAATGACGGCAAGGTCATCGACGAAATCGCACCGGGCGACGACGAGATCGTGCTGCCGAAGAGCTCGTCCAGCGTCTTCGTCTCGACCCATATCGACTATCTCCTGCGCAATCTCGGCGTGAAGCAGCTCGTGATGTGCGGGCTGCTTACCGACCAGTGCGTGGAGTCTGCCGTGCGCGACGCCTGCGACCTCGGCTACCTCGTGACGCTGGTTCCCGACGCCTGCGGCACCTACAGCCAGGAACGCCACGACAATTCGCTGCGGACGATCAAGGGCTATTGCCGGCAGATCGATACTGACGCGCTGATCGCCGAAATCTCGGCACTGAAAAAGGCATAGAGAGCGATGCCCCAGGTGGTTCGCGGATTGAGGTTCGAGAGGAAATAAACTTTACTGATAGTGACTTCAGCATACAGGGCCGGAAAGACTGAAAAAAGCGGGAAAACCCGCACTGGCCCTTTGAAATAACCAAGCAAAAACAGGGGAATGCACCTATGAAAACGTCAAGAACCACTCTTTTGAGCACGGCCGCGGCACTGCTGCTGCTCGGCTCGGCGGCACAGGCTGCCGACGACAAGATCATCATCGGCGGCGCGATGTCGCTGACCGGCGTGCAGGCGCCGCTCGACACGCCCGGCGTCAAGGGCGCGGAAGTCGCCGTCAAATATCTCAACGACAATGGCGGCGTGCTCGGCAAGCAGATCGAGTTCATCAACATCGACGGCAAGTCCGACCCGGTGACGGTTGGCAATGTCGCGGTCGAACTGATCGACAAGGGCGCGCAGCTGATCATGGCGCCGTGCGATTTCGACTTCGGCAGCCCGGCCGGCCGTGAAGCCCAGGAAGCCGGTATCGTCGGCATCTCGACCTGCGCTTCCGACCCGCTCTATTCGTCGTGGTCGCTCGGCGACAAGCAGTTCACCCTGTCGATGTGGAACACGACGATGGGCGCGGTAGCTGCCGATTTCGCCGCCAAGGAAAAGGGCTGGAAGACGGCATATGTCGTTACCGACCAGTTCATCGCCTATACCAAGTCGCTGTCGAAATATTTCGTCGAGCAGTTCAAGGCCGATGGCGGCGAAGTGATCCTCGAAGACACCTACACCAACGGCGACAACAACTTTTCGGCCCAGATCGCCCGCCTGCAGGCGCTCGGCAAGAAGCCGGACGTGATCTTCCTGTCCTCCTACGGCCAGGATATCGGCGCGATCATCCGCGCGCTGCGCGAAGTCGGTTACGACGCCCCGGTGCTCGGCGGCGACGCCTATGACGATCCGGCCATGCACGAAGCGCTCGGCGAGAAGTTCGGCAACAATGTCTACTTCGTGACCCACACCTGGATGGGCCCGGAGGCTCACCCCGACATGCCGAAATTCATCGACCTCTACACCAAGATGCATGGCGAAGCGCCCGACACCTCCTTCGTCTCGACCGGCTGGGACACGATCATGCTGATGGCCGACGCAATCAAGGCTGCCGGCAGCACGGACGGTGCAGCGGTTGCCAAGGCGCTCGAGGACGGCCAGTTCAAGCTGCTGACCGGCGATCTGGATTACGGCACCGCCGAGGAAGGCCATGTGCCGAACAAGGCTGCGGTCGTTCTGGAACTGAAGGGCGGCAAGCCGACCTTCGTCGGCTGGCGCAAGCCCGAGAGCATTCCCGCTCCCTGACATCTCAGGCGCCGGGGCCTTGTGCCCCGGTCCCTCCCAATGGGGCAGTCCATGTCTGAAAAATCGCTCAACGCGGCTGGCGTATCGGTCGAGTTTTCCGGCCTTCGCGCACTCGACAACGTCTCGCTGACGCTGTCGCCGGCCGAGATCGTCGGCCTGATCGGACCGAACGGGTCCGGCAAGACCACGCTGATCAACGCCATCACCGGACAGGTGCCCCTCGCCGGCGGCCGCGTGACGATAGGCGGCGACCAGATTTCGGGACTGTCGCCGCGCAGAATAGCGCTGAAAGGCATCAACCGGTCATTCCAGATCGTGCGCCTGTTCAACAACATGACCGTTGTCGAGAATGTCGAAAGCTCGGCGCTCGCCCACGGCGTCAGCCTGCGACAGGCGCGCGAAAAGGCCAATACGCTGCTTGCCGAGTTCTCGCTTTCGGAAAAGGCCGAGGATCTTGCCGGCAATCTGAGTTATGGCGACAAGCGCCGCGTCGAGATCGCCCGCGCGCTGGCCGCCGACCCGGCCTTCCTGTTGCTGGACGAGCCGGCCGCCGGCATGAACGAGGCCGAATCCGAAACGCTCCTGCACATCCTGTCCGAACTGCCGCGCACACGCGGGCTCGGCCTGCTTATCATCGACCACGACATGGGCTTGATCATGCGGCTCTGCAACCGGCTGCATGTGCTGGCTTCCGGCCGCACCATTGCCGAAGGCAAGGCGGATGAAGTCCGCAAGAACCCGGCGGTGATCGAGGCCTATCTCGGCTCGGAGGCCGCCAATGCTTGAGGTCAACGATCTCGAAGTGCGCTACGGCGCGATCCGCGCCGTGCGCGGCGTCTCGCTGAAAGCCGACACGGGCGAACTCGTCGCCATTCTCGGCGCCAACGGTGCCGGCAAGTCATCCACGCTGATGTGCATCGCCGGCGCGCTGAAGGCAGCTGGCGGTTCCATCCGCCTCGACGGGCAGGACGTGACATCGGCCAATCCCGAAAAGATGGTGCGGGCGGGCGTCGCCACCGTGCCCGAAACGCGTGACGTGTTTCCCGACCTGACGGTCACCGAAAACCTGACGCTCGGCAGCTATACCCGCCGCAGTGATCGCGCCGGTGTCACCGAGGACCGCGAGCGCATGCTGGCGCTGTTCCCGCGTCTCGCCGAGCGCGCCGCGCAGCCGGCCGGCACGCTTTCCGGCGGCGAACAGCAGATGCTGGTAATCGCCCGCGCAATGATGTCGCGGCCCAAGGTGCTGCTGCTCGACGAACCGTCGCTCGGGCTTGCGCCGGTGATAGTTGACCAGATTTTCGAGATGATCCGCACGCTGAAGCAATCCGGCCTGACCATCGTGCTGGTCGAGCAGAATGCCCGCAAGGCGCTGTCGGTCGCCGACCGCGCCTATGTGATGCGGCTCGGCAAGATCGCCGCATCGGGAACCGCCGCGGAAATCGGCGCGGCGACCGATCTCAGCGCACTTTACCTCGGAGGCTGAGGACATGACCTTCACCGTCCAATTCCTCATCGACGTGCTCAGCCTTGGCGGCGCCTATGCGCTGATGGCGCTTGGCCTCGTCATCGTCTACGGCATCCTCAAGCTGGTGAATTTCGCCTATGGCGAACTCATCATGGTCGCCGGCTATGCGATGTTCCTGATGGGCGGCTCCGGCCTGCCCTGGCTGGTCATGGCGGGGGTTGCCGTCATCATGGCGGTCATCGCCGGCATTGCCACGGATTACGTCGCCTTCCGCCCGGTTCGGGCAAAATCGGTGACGGCGGTGCTGATCACCTCCTTCGCCTTCTCGACACTGCTGCAGAATGCGGCGCTGCTGTTCATTTCGCCGCGCCCGCGCCCGGTGCCTCTGCCCGACATCTTCTCGCAGACGGTGACGATCTTCGGCGCGATAACGCCGGTGCGAAACCTCATCACCATCGTTGCGGCAATCGTTCTGCTGGCGCTGTTTGCCTGGCTGATGCGCCGCACCGTGCTGGGCATTGCCATGCGCGCGGCGGCGACCAACTTCACCATGGCGCGGATGCTCGGCGTGCCGGCGAACCTGATCATAACCTCGGCCTTCGCCATCAGCGGCTTCCTGGCCGGCGTGGTCGGGCTGTTGTGGATCGGCCGCATCGGCACCGTGGTTCCGGGCATCGGGCTGGAGCCGCTGCTGGTCGCCTTCATAGCCACCGTCATCGGCGGCATGCGCTCGATGACGGGCGCGGTGATCGGCGGCTTCCTGCTTGCCCTCATCGACACGACGCTGAATTACACGCTGTCGCAGGAGCTGCTGAAGTTCCGCGACGCCTTCACCTTCAGCCTCGTCATCCTGATCCTGTTGTGGCGGCCGGATGGCCTCATCAAGGGCCCGGCCTCGGGCCAGCGGACGTGAGGACATCATGAAGCGTCATCTTCTCACCGTAGCGATCCTCGGCGGCCTCATCGTCCTTTTGGTGCTGGTCAATCAATGGCTGGGCATCCGGCTCTACGACCGCATCGCCACCAATCTGTGCATCTCGCTGGTGCTGGTGCTGGGCCTGCAGGTGTTCATGGGCAATTCCGGCATTCTGTCCTTTGCCCATATGGGTTTCATGGGCGTCGGCGCCTACACCTCCGCCGTGCTGACCATACCGGCGCAGATGAAGGGCATGGCCCTGCCCGACCTCTATCCCTTCCTCCAGGCCGTGCAGGTATCGCCCTATCTGGCGATCGCCGCAGGCGGCATCGTCGCAGCCCTTGTTGCCGCCGCCTTGTCCTATCCGCTGATGCGCTTGTCGGATGCCGCAGCCGTCATCACCTCGTTTGCGCTGCTGGTGGTGCTTTACACGGTGATGACGCATTGGAGCCAGGTCACCAACGGGCCGCGCACGCTGTTTGGCCTGCCCAAGGCGACAGACCTGCCGCTGGCAGCCGGCGTCGCAATACTCGCCTTGATCGCAGCACTCGTCTTCAAGGAGTCACGCACCGGCCGTCTGTTGCGGGCAAGCCGCGACGACGAGACGGCGGCCGCAGCCCTTGGCGCGCATATTCCAAGCCTGCGCTGGCGCGCCTTCATACTGGCAGCACTGTTTGCCGGCGTCGGTGGTGCGCTGTGGGGGCACTTCATCACCTCGTTTTCGCCCAAGGCCTTCTATCTGAAGGAGACGTTCCTGATCCTCAGCATGCTGGTGATCGGCGGGGCGAATACGGTAACCGGCGCGATCGTCGGCACCTTCATCGTCACCATCGCCTATGAAAGCCTGCGCGGCTTCGAGGGCGTGCTGAACGAGGCCAAGATCATGTCGAACCCGGTCATCGGCCTGACCGAAATCGTGCTGGCGCTGGCGATGATCGCGGTGCTGGCGCTGCGGCCCGGCGGCCTGTTCCCGACCCGCGAAATCGGCGCGCTGTTCGGACGCAAGAAGACCAGACAGGAGAATGCAGGATGAGCTGGAAAACCGCCTACCGTTCCTTCTACTACGCTAATGCCGAGGAGCCGGCGGATATCAAGCTCGATCCGCAGACGACGGCGCTTCTCGTCATCGATATCCAGAACACCTATCTCGAGGACAAGGACACGCCGGAGGAAACCGCGCGCTGGCAGCCCTTCTACAGCCGCATGCGTGAGACGGTCATTCCCAACACCGCAAAGCTGATCGCCGAATGCCGCGCGCGCGGCGTCGAGGTCATCTATGCCCGCATCGCCTGTCTGAAGAATGACGGCCGCGACCGCTCGCTCAGCCAGAAGAAGCCCGGCTTCAACTATCTGCTTCTGCCAAAGGATCGCGAAGACGGCCAGATCGTGCCAGAACTCGCGCCCCTGGCAGATGACATCACCATCATCAAGACCACCGACAGCGCCCTGACCGGCACCAATCTGCGGCTTATCCTGCACAATATGGGCATCAAGGACGTCATTTGCGCCGGCATCTTCACCGACCAGTGCGTATCCTCGACCGTGCGCAGCCTTGCCGACGAAAGCTTCGGCGTGGTCGTCGTCGATGATTGTTCGGCAGCGGCGACGATGGAGTTGCACCGGCACGAGCTGGAGATCATCAACATGATCTATTGTCATGTCGTGCAGTTGGACGAGGTGGTGGGGTTTCTGGGTTAGTGGTTATTCGGCCGGGTTGTTGCTCTACGGCGCCCCCCTCTGGCCTGCCGGCCATCTCCCCCACGGGTGGGGAGATTAGCCTTCATCCCGCCCTTCGCCAATCGCCGACATCGCAAGATGGGCGAAGCGAAAGCCACTGCTAATCTCCCCACCTGTGGGGGAGATGGCCGGCAGGCCAGAGGGGGGCGCGAAGGATCGCAAACCGTCCAGATCGCAGCCACAGGACAGAAGGTGAGACATGACCACGCCAAGCCTTTACCAGCGCGACGCCGCCGCGATCTCAAAAATGTCCTTCCTGCGCTTCTTCCCGCAGGCGGTGGTTGGCGGTGATGGCGCCTACCTCATCGGCGACGACGGGCGACGCCTCCTCGACCTCTCCGCATCCTGGGGTGCTGCCGGTCTTGGCCATTCGCATCCGTCTATTCGCAAGGCCGTCAACAAGGCGCTGGAAAGCCAGGCCGGAGCCAGCCTGTTATCGACGGCTAACCTGCCCTCGGTCGAACTCGCCGAGAAACTCCTGTCGATCGTGCCGAAGCGCGCCGCCGGCCGTGTCTGGCTCGGCCATTCCGGCTCGGACGCCAACGAAACCGTCGCACGCGCGGTGATCGCCGCGACCGGCAGGCCGCGCATCCTCGCCTTCAACGGCGCTTATCACGGTGGCACCTCAGGCTCGATGGCGATCTCGGGGCATCCGGCACAGCAGGGCGTCGCCAAGGCAGCGGGCCTGACGCTGATCCCCTACCCCAACGCCTATCGCGACGGCGGCGCGGAACAGGCAGAAGCAGCAGCAATCGACCATCTCGAAAAGCTGTTTGCCGGGCCGGTTCCGCCGAATGAGGTCGCAGCGCTGTTCATCGAGCCGATCCAGTCGGATGGCGGCATGGTGGTGCCGCCGCAGAACTATTTTAGGAAAGTCGAGGCGCTCTGCCGCCAGCACGGCATCCTGCTCGTCTGCGACGAGGTCAAGGTCGGGCTTGGGCGCAGCGGGCGCCTGCACTGTTTCGAGCATTTCGGCATCGAGCCGGACATTATCGTCTTCGGCAAGGGTCTCGGCGGCGGCCTGCCGATCTCGGCAGCGGTCGGCCCCACCGAGATCATGAACCACAGCGCTGCCTTCTCCTTCCAGACCGTGCACGGCAATCCCGTCTGCGCGGCAGCCGCACTCGCCGTGCTTGAAACCATCGAGCGCAACGATCTCGCAGCCAATGCCGCCGAGGTCGGACAGCACCTGACGGACGGACTGGAACGCCTGAAGCAGAAGCATAGAATGATCGGCGACATACGCGGGCGCGGGCTTGCCATCGGCGTCGAACTGGTCACCGACCGCATGAGCAAGACGCCGGCCAGGCACGAAACGGCGCTGACTGTCTACCGCGCCTTCGAACTTGGCCTGGTCCTCTACTATGTCGGCGTCAGCTCGAACATTCTGGAGTTCACGCCGCCGCTGACGCTGACCAAGGCGGAAGCCGACAGCGGCGTCGACATGCTCGACCGGGCGCTTTCCGACGTTGCCGAGGGCCGCGTCGACCCCGACGTTCTTGCGGCTTTCGAGGGCTGGTAAGGGCCTTTTACACGGTCGGCAAAAGCCCCTGCGGATCGATATCCGGCTTCCGTCCGGCAACGATATCGGACAGGAATTTCCCGGACCCGCAGGCCAGCGTCCAGCCGAGATGGCCGTGGCCGGTGTCGAAATAGAGATTGCCGTAGCGGGTCTTGCCGATGACCGGCACCGAGTTCGGCATCATCGGGCGCAGGCCGGCCCAGCATTCGGCCTTGCTCTCATCGATCGCGCCGGGAAACAGCTCGCGCGCGGTGCGGAACATGCGCTCGAAATCGGCCGGCTTGTGGCTGCGGTCGAAACCGGCGAACTCGGCTGTCGAAGCAAGCCGGATGCGGTTGCCGAGCCGGGTAAAGACGACATAGCGCTCCTCGTCGACGCTGCCCATGGTCGGCCCGTTGTCCGGGTTTTTCAGTTCCATGGTCGCCGTATAGCCCTTCACCGGGTAGATCGGCAGGTCGAGCCCGAGCGTGCGGGCAAAGACCCCACTTTCCGGACCCATGGAGAGAACCGCCGCGTCGCAAGGGATCGAACCCTTGGCGGTCTTCACGGCGCTGACCCGATCGCCGGAGAATTCCAGACCCTCGACGCTCGTGTCATAGAGGAATTTCGCGCCGTGCCGCTCGCTGGCGTAGTCGGCAAGCCGCGTCGTGAACAGGCGCGAATCGCCGGTCTGGTCCATCGGCGAATAGATGCCGCCGGCGATCCTGTCGCCGGAATCGGCCAAACCCGGCTCGATCTCGAACAGGCGCTTGCGGTCCACGGCTTCGATTTCGAGCCCTCGCTCGGCGATGTAGCTGAAGTGCTCCACACCCGCGTCGAGGCTCTGCTGCGAACGGTAGAAATAGACGATGCCCTTGCGGCGCTCGTCGAAATCGATGCCGGTTTCCGAGGTGATTTCGTTGATGCAATCGCGCGAATAAAGCGCCAGCCTGAGCTTCACATCGGTGTTGGCGTTCGCCCGCGCCTGCGTGCATTGCTGGAGGAACCGCCAGGTCCAGGACAGAAAGGCCGGATCGAGGCTCGGGCGAATTTTTATGCCCAGCTCCGGCTTATAGAGCGATTTCAGGAACGTTTTGAGCGCTCCGGGCGAGGCCCAGGCGTAGGCATCTCCCGGTGATACGAAGCCGGCATTGCTGTAGCTGGTGCCGTTGGCCGGAGCCGGATGACGCTCGACGACGGTGACTTCATGGCCATCGCGGGCGAGATAATAGGCTGCCGCCGTGCCGACGACGCCCGCGCCAAGAACCACGATCTTCATGCCATTCCTCATTGCCCAAGACGGCCGCCGAATAGCAGTTATCGGAAATTTGGGCAAAAACCACGACGCACGTGATCCAGATCACGGTCTGTACCCAGATAAGAGGGCATATTGCACCAAAGACGGCGTGGCATTTTGCCCGCATCCATGGAATGGACTGAAAAGCGGGCTGTGATTATGATCCCCATCAAAAATCGGGATACAGAAATGAACTACCAGCGATTTTTCGAGGAAGCGATCGACCAGATCCACGCCGAACGACGCTATCGCGTCTTCGCCGATCTGGAGCGCATCGCCGGCTCGTTCCCCAAGGCCATCTGGCGGTCGAACGGTGAAGCCCAGGAAATCACCGTCTGGTGCTCCAACGACTATCTCGGCATGGGCCAGCACCCCGACGTCATCGGCGCCTTCCAGAACACCGCCGGCAAGATGGGCTCGGGTGCGGGCGGGACGCGCAACATTTCCGGCACCAACCATCCGCTGGTCGAGCTTGAGCTTGAGCTCGCCGATCTGCACGGCAAGGAAGCGGCCCTCGTCTTCACCTCGGGCTTCGTCTCCAACGAGGCTTCGATCTCGACGATTGCGCGGCTGCTACCCAACTGCCTGATCCTGTCGGACGAACTCAACCACGCCTCGATGATCGAAGGCGTTCGTCGCTCGGGCGCGGAGAAGAAGATCTTCCGCCACAACGACGTCGCGCATCTGGAAAGCCTGCTGCAGGCAGCCGGCCGCGAGCGCGCCAAGCTGATCGTTTTCGAATCCGTTTATTCGATGGATGGCGATATCGCACCGATCAAGGAGATCGCCGACCTCGCCGAGAAATACAACGCGATGACCTATATCGACGAGGTCCACGCCGTTGGCATGTATGGCCCGCGCGGTGGCGGCATCACCGAGCGCGAAGGGCTAGCCGATCGCATCGATATCATCGAAGGCACGCTCGCCAAGGCATTCGGTACGCTCGGCGGCTATATAACGGGCACGAAATCGGTGATCGACGCCGTGCGCTCGTTTGCTCCGGGCTTCATCTTCACGACCGCGCTGCCGCCGGCGATCGCCGCTGCCGCCACCACCTCGATCCGCCATCTCAAGACCTCGCAGGCCGAGCGCGACGCCCAGCAGCGTCAGGCCGCGCGCGCCAAGGAAGTCTTCGCCTCGGTTGGCCTACCGGTGATGCCGTCGGAAACGCACATCGTGCCGGTTCTGGTCGGCGACCCCGAGCTCTGCAAGATGGCCACCGACCGCCTGCTCGGCGTCCATGGCATCTACATCCAGCCAATCAACTATCCGACTGTGCCGCGCGGCACCGAGCGCCTTCGTATCACCCCGACGCCGTTCCATACGGACGCGCTGATCGACGTGCTCAAGGACGCGCTGGTCGAGACCTGGGATGCGCTCGGCATTCCCTACAACACCGAAGGCAAGCCGGCGGTGGCCAAGTCCGACCGGATCATTCCGCTGCTAGTGCCGAAGTCCGGCGGCTGACCGCCATTAATGCCGGGTTGATTGCCCGGCAGCCTATTTGATTTCGATCGACACCACGCCCTTGACGCTTCTGGCGCCGCGGGCGTCATTTGGCACGACCAGCCGGAAACCTTCATCCTGCAACGATTTGCCGTCGCGCTCGGTGGCGAGCAGGATGGCGCGGTTGCCGAAGTCCGGCGCGATCTCGCCGACCGAGAAGGCTATTCTGTAGCCATCGCTGGCGGTCACCAGAAATGTGTGCGCCAGGTCTTCGTGATGATCGCCGGCGAGTTTGGCCAGGCCCTTCTCCTGAAGCACTGGCCACAGCAGAACGCCCTTGTATCGTCCCGTCTCCATGCCCTTCTTGGTCATGAAGGAGACTTCCATTTCCGTCACTGGAAACTTGGCGAGATCGGCCGCAGTCAGCGTGCCGGCCTCTACGCCGACGCCGGAAAGCGCTATGCCGGTCATGTCTTTGGCCGTCGCCGCAAGAGGAACGGCCAGCAGCGCGAATACCGCCAGAAGGATGCGGACAGTTCTCATCGGCTCGTCTCCGTAATACTCAGCGAGATATTACGGAGCCTGCCGTGAAAGGCAATCCCGGTAGAAGGGTCCGCCGGGGATGCTGGATCAGACCAGATGCACCCAGCCGTGCTTGTCGTCGACGGTGCCGCGCTGGATGCCGACCAATTCGCTGCGCAGCCTGGCGGTCACTTCGCCGTCGCCGCTGTTGCCGATTGCGAACGCGCCGTCCTTGAAACGCACCGAGCCGATGCCGGCCACGACCGCGGCGGTGCCGCAGGCGAAAGCTTCGCGCAGCCTGCCGCTTTCGGCGTCCTTGCGCCACTGGTCGAAGGAATAGGGCTTTTCGTCGATGCGCAGGCCGGCTTCCTGCGCCAGCTTGAGGATCGAAGCGCGCGTGATGCCGGGCAGAATGGTTCCGCCGAGCGGCGGCGTGACCAGGCTGCCGTCATCCATGACGAAGCAGACATTCATGCCGCCAAGTTCCTCGACCCAGCGATGCTCGGCAGCGTCGAGGAAAACCACCTGGTCGCAGCCATGCTTCGTCGCCTCGGCCTGGGCGATCAGGCTGGCGGCATAGTTGCCGCCGCACTTGGCATCACCGGTGCCGCCGGGAGCCGCACGCGTGTAATCGTCCGAAACCCAGACGGTGACGGCCTTGTAGCCGCCCTTGAAATAGGCGCCGACCGGCGAAGCGATGACGCAGAAGATGTATTCCGATGCCGGGCGCACGCCAAGGAAGGCTTCGCTGGCGAACATGAACGGCCGGAGATAGAGGCTGCCGTCGCCCTCCGGGATCCAGTCAGCGTCGGTGCGCACAAGCGTCTCGACGGCTTCGATGAACAGGTCTTCCGGCACAGTCGGCATCGCCATCCTGTCGGCCGACATTGCCATGCGGCGCGCATTCTCTTCCGGGCGGAACAGCGCGATGCCGTCCTTGGTCCGGTATGCCTTCATGCCTTCGAAGATTTCCTGCGCGTAGTGCAGCACGGCAGCAGCGGGATCGATGGAGAACGGCGCGCGCGCCTTGATCTCTGCGTCGTGCCAGCCGCGGTCGGCGCTCCAGGTCATCGTAACCATATGGTCGCTGAAGACCTTGCCGAAGCCGGGATTTTGCATCAATGCCGCGCGCGCCTCGGTCGAGGTCGGCGAGCCATGTGGAATGTGTTTTATCTGCAGTTTGCCTGTCATCGAATTTACTTTCCCGGTGTCCCCGAAACTGGAGACTTCATATTCTGCTCAAGCGAGGAGATGCAACAGCGAAGCCATGAAAATTACGCGCTGCGTATCCAGCCTGCCAAGCGCGTTGCGGCTTCTTCCAATTGGTCCAGACGGCGGTGGAAGCACAGCCGGAAGAACGCTTCGCCACCCTCGCCGAAGGCAGTACCCGGCGCCAGACCGACATTGGCCTTGTCGATGATCTCGAAGGCGGCACTGCGCGAGTCGCTGATGCCCTCGACCGAAAAGAACAGATAGAATGCGCCCTGCGGCGCGCTGATGCGCGCGCGGCCCGTATCGCCGAGAATGCCGCAGACGATATCGCGCGCCTGCCTTGCCCGTTCGATCTGCGATTTCAGGAATTCGTCTCCATGTTCGAGGGCAGCAATCGCGCCGCGCTGCATGAATTGCGCGACGCCGGAGGTCGAATACTGGATCAGGTTCTCGAAAGTCTGCTGCAGCGAGGGGTGAACCCGCAGCCAGCCGATGCGCCAGCCGGTCATCGCCCAATTCTTGGAGAATGTGTTGACGAACAGGATGCGGTCCTCGTCATCCATGATGTCCATGAAGGAGGGCGCGCGGTCGCCGCCATAGTAAAACAGCGAATAGATTTCGTCGGCGATGATCCAGAGGCCGTGCCGGCGAGCCAAATCGAGAATGGCCTTCAGCGTTTCCAGATCGGCGGTCCAGCCGGTCGGGTTAGACGGGCTGTTGAGGAAGATCGCCTTCGTGCGCGGCGTAACCGCCGCCTCGACCTTGGCGACATCGCATACCCAGCCATTGTCCGACTGGTCGAGGCGAACCGCCACCGGCTTTGCCCCGGCGATGCCGGCCGCACCCGGAAAATTCGGCCAGGCCGGTGTCAGGTAGATGACCTCGTCGCCGGCGCCGGCTGTTGCCTGCAGCGCAAGCTGGATCGCCTGCATGCCACCGCCGGTGACCATGAATTCCTCGTCAGCAAAATGCTTGCCGAAATGGCGCTCGTGGTAACGAGCCAGAGCGCTGCGCAGGTCCGGTATGCCTCGCTGCCATGTGTAGAAGGTTTCACCGGCGACGAGACTGCGCGTAGCCGCATCGGAGATGAAAGACGGCGTCGGCAGGTCGCCCTCGCCCGCCCACAGCGGAATGAGCCCCTCGCGCACGCGGCCATAGTTGGCGACTTCGACGATGCCGCTTTCAGGCGCAAGCCGGGCTTCTGCGCGAAGATTGTCTATCAGGGTCATGATGAATCCAGATGGAAGGTTTGAAGGATAGCTAGCGCGTTTTCAGGCCGTCGAAAACAGAAAACCCCGGCTATAGAAGCCAGGGTTTTCCGAAAGCGGTTGAAGTGGAGGGCTATCTCTTTGCCAGAAGATCGCGAATTTCGGTCAGCAGCGCCACATCTGCGGGAGGAGCAGCCGGAGTAACCGGTTTCTCCGCAACGACCCTGCGGCGCATATTGTTCACCGCCTTGACCATCAGGAAGATTATGAAGGCAAGAATGATGAAGTTCAGCACGACGGTTACAAAGCTGCCATATGCCAGGACGGCGCCTTGTTCCCTTGCCGCTGCGAGTGCCGGTGCCGTAACCGCTGAAGACAAAGGTAAAAAGTAGTTGTTGAAATCGAGGCCGCCGAAAATCGCGCCGACGATCGGCATGATGACGTCGTTGACCAGCGAGTCGACGATCTTTCCGAAAGCCGCGCCGATGATGACACCGACCGCGAGGTCCATGACATTGCCTTTGGAGATAAACTCCTGGAATTCCTTAAGCATCGAACCCTCTCCTTTGATGGCGGCCGGGCACTCTGATTGTCCGCCTCTTCGACTCCGGCCGGTGCGGCATCATAGCAAAAACCATAGATTGCAAAACGTTTAAAATTGCACCGACGCGCGATCCGCACCGCAAAATAGGCCGGGATCAAAAAGCCGGCTAGGAAGTTGTTGCACAACCAATTGTCTAGCGCTCTCGAATGGACAAGCTAGCGCGGCTGTGATTGCCTTCGGTCTAATGCCGAGATCGCTTGGCGTGGGAGGTTGGTTCAGGCGTGCAGGGCTGGGTCGTCGTTATCATCGCAGTTGCCTATGTGACGCTGCTTTTCGCGATTGCGAGCCTGGGCGACAGGCAGGCCGCGAAGCGCGAACCGGGACGCCCGCGCCCCTACATCTACGCGCTCAGCCTCGCCATCTATTGCACGTCGTGGACCTTCTTCGGCTCGGTCGGGCTCGCCTCCGAAAAGGGCATCGAATTCCTTGCCATCTATATCGGCCCGGTGCTGGTTTTCGTCTTCTGCTTTCCGCTGCTCAAACGTATCGTCAAGCTGGCGAAGGCCGAGAAGATCACTTCGATCGCCGATTTCCTCGGCGCCCGCTACGGCAAGAGTTTTGCCGTAGCCCTCATCGCGACGCTGATCGCCATCGTCGGCGCGATCCCCTACATCGCCCTTCAGCTAAAGGCGATCTCAGGGTCGGTCAGCCTGATGGTCGAGCATTACAATGGCTCGCCGCCCTCCTTCGACCCGTTCGTCAGCGATATCTCGCTGATCGTCGCCATGCTGCTGGCGCTGTTTGCCGTCCTGTTTGGTACACGACACGCCGACGCGACGGAGCATCAGGACGGCCTGATCCTGGCGGTGGCGGTGGAATCCGTCGTGAAGCTCGCCGCCTTCCTTGCCGTCGGCCTGTTCGTGACATTCACGCTTTTCGACGGCCCCGGCGCGATGTTCGAGAAGCTTTCCGCCAATGCCGAAGTACAGCAGGCAATGGGCTACACGACCTCGCTCGGCACCTGGTTGGTCTCGACGATCATCAGCGGCTTCGCCATCATCATGCTGCCGCGGCAGTTCTATGTGATGATCGTCGAAAACCGCAGCGAGGCCGAGTTGCGCACCGCAACCTGGGTGTTTCCGCTTTATCTGGTGCTGATCAACCTGTTCGTGCTGCCGATCGCATTTGCCGGTCTCGCCATGGTAGGCCCGCAGACGAGCAGCGATCTCTACGTGCTTTCCGTCCCGCTGTTGAGCGGGCAGGATCTGCTGGCGATGGCGGCCTTCATCGGGGGGCTGTCGGCGGCCACCGCCATGGTGATCGTGGCCAGCGTCGCGCTGTCGATCATGATTTCCAACGACCTTATCATTCCGCTGTTCGTGCGGCGCGTGCTCAAGACGGAGGCCAGCGAGAACGAGGACTGGTCGAGCCTCATCCTCAACATCCGGCGTGCGTCGATCTTCATCATCCTGTTTGCGGCGTTCCTCTATTACCGCGAGAGCACCAACAATGCGCGATTGGCGTCAATCGGGCTGATGTCGTTCGCCGCGATCGCGCAATTCGCGCCGGCCTTCTTCGGCGGGCTGATCTGGCGCGGCGCCAATGGCCGGGGGGCGGCACTCGGCATGGCCGCCGGCATCCTGGTATGGGCCTATACGCTGCTGTTTCCGTCTCTCGTGGCACCGGATACGCAGATTCTGACCGAAGGCCTGTTCGGCATCGAGGCACTGCGGCCGCAGGCGCTGTTCGGCACGATTGCCGAGCCGCTCAACCATGGCGTGATGTGGAGCCTTGCCATCAACACGCTCTGCCTGATCCTCGGCTCGCTTTCACGCGCCTCGGTGCCGCTGGAGCGCATACAGGCCGCGATCTTCGTGCCGCGCGACACGAGCCCGATGCCGAGCCTTCGGCGCTTCCGCACCGCCATCACCGTCAACGACCTGAAGGACACGATTTCGCGCTATCTCGGCGTCGAGCGCACCGAGCGCTCGTTCCAGACTTTCGAGCAGGTCGACGGGATCAAGCTCAACGGCAACGAGCAGGCGAGCATGGAGGTGGTGCGCTTTTCCGAGCAGCTTCTGGCCAGTGCGGTCGGCTCGTCTTCGGCACGGTTGATCCTGTCGCTGCTGTTCAAGCGCAACGATAGCGCCTCCAAGGACGCCTTCCGCCTGCTGGACGACGCGACCGAAGCCCTGCAGCACAATCGCGACCTGCTCCAGATCGCGCTCGACCAGATGGAACAGGGCATAACCGTCTTCGACAAGGATTTCCGCCTGACCTGCTGGAACAGGCAGTATCGCGCGCTGTTCAACCTGCCCGACGACATGGGCCAGGTCGGCGTATCGCTCGACAAGATCCTGCGCTTTCTGGCCGCGCGCGGCGACATCCCCCACGAGGCGCGGCTTTCGACGCTCAACCGGCTGACCAATTTCGACAGCGCCTGGCAGATCGAACTGAAGACCAGCGGGCGCATCATCGAACTGCGCTCCAACCCCATGCCTGACGGCGGCATCGTCGCGACCTATGCCGATATCTCCGCCCGCGTCGCTGCCGATCTGGCACTCAAACGAGCCAATGAATCGCTGGAACAGCGTGTGAAAAGCCGCACCGCCGAACTGACGCTGGTCAACGAAGAGCTCGCCCAGGCGCAGATGCTGGCCGAGGAAGCCAATCTCGGCAAGACGCGCTTCCTCGCGGCCGCCGGCCACGACATCCTCCAGCCGCTCAACGCCGCGCGGCTCTACTGCTCGTCGCTCATCGAGCGGGCCGGAAAAGGGACTGTCGGCGATGCGGCAACCAACATCGAATCCTCGCTGGAATCGGTCGAAACCATTCTGGGTGCCGTGCTCGACATCTCGCGGCTCGATGCGGGCGCGATGAAACCTGCCGAAACCGTCTTCCGGCTCGACGGGCTGCTGCGTCAGGTCGGCACCGATTTCCAGCCCATGGCAGCAGAGAAGAAGCTCGAACTCGTCATCGTACCGTCTTCGCTGACGGTCGAGACCGATCGCAACCTGCTGCGCCGGCTCGTCCAGAACCTCGTCTCCAATGCGGTCAAATATACCCGCAGCGGCCGCGTCCTCGTCGGTGTAAGGCGGCGCGGCGAGCTGGCCGAAATCCAGGTGTTCGATACCGGCATCGGCATTCCGGTCGACAAGCTCAACACCGTGTTCAGCGAGTTCACCCGCCTGGACGAAGGCGCGCGCGAGGCGCAGGGGCTGGGCCTCGGCCTGTCGATCGTCGACCGCATCGCGCGGGTGCTGCGCCTCGAAATCCAGATCGATTCCGGCCGCGGCAAGGGCACGCGCTTCTCCGTCATCCTGCCCGTGACTGATGCGCAGGAGACCGTGACCGAAAGCGTGGCCAAACCGCAGCCTGCCGCCAATGCCGCCCTGAACGGGCTTTCGGTGCTGTGCATCGACAATGACGCCCGCATCCTTGAAGGCATGCGCCTGTTGCTCGAAGGATGGGGATGCAAGGTCAGCGCCTATTCCGGCTCGAAGGCTTTCGCGAAAAATCGGCCAATGCTGCAGCCGGACATCATCCTCGCCGACTATCACCTTGATGGCGAAACCGGCCTCGAGGTCATCGCGAAACTGCGCACGATCTATGGCAACTGCACGCCGGCAGTTCTGCTGACCGCCGATCGCTCAACAGAGGTGCGCACGGCAGCAGACGAGATGGACGTGCCGGTCATCAACAAGCCGGTGAAGCCTGCGGTGCTGCGCTCGATGATGACACGGCTGCGGCAGATGGCGCCGGCAGCTGAGTGACTTCAGTTCGGAGTCGAAAGCGGGTCGCTGCCGATCTTGGATAGCAGGATGACGGCCTGGGTGCGGCTGTCGACACCGAGCTTCTGCAACACGGCCGAGACATGCGCCTTGATGGTCGCCTCCGATACCGAAAGCTCATAAGCGATCTGTTTGTTCAACAGCCCCTCGGCGAGCATGCCGAGCACCCGTGTCTGCTGCGGCGTCAGCGATTGCAGGCGCTTGATGAGGTCGGAAATTTCCGGGTCACGCTCGACGCCGAGATCGATGCCCACCGGCGCGCTGATATCGCCCGAAAGCACCGTCTGAACCGCCTTGCGGATATCGTCCATGCTCGCAGATTTCGAGATGAAGCCCGAAGCGCCGAGTTCCAGCGCACGCCGGATGGTCTCGGGATCGTCATGCGCCGAGACAACCACCATCGGCACGGCGGCGTGAATGCCGCGCAGCGAGATCAACCCGGACAGGCCGCTGGCCCCCGGCATCGAAAGGTCGAGCAGAAGGAGATCGATGTCCTCATTGGCGGCGATGATGGCCTTGGTCGCTTCGAAATCGCCGGCCTCGAGGATGGTCGCGACGTCGGCTACGCCAGACAGCGCCTGTTTGAGCGCGCCGCGAAACAGCGGATGATCGTCCGCGATGACGAACTTGTAGCCTGACGGCAAATGTCCCTCCCGAAATCTCGCTTATTGTTGTTGTATGGCACGAGATCAAGCAACCCAATTATGCGGGGATGAACAGGCATTTCAAGCGGCAAGCGCCCGTTTTGATGCCTGCCGCGCCCGCATCTTCAAATTCCGCGCATGATATCGTCAGGCGGGGTCAGGTCTTGTTGGGATCGGAAGGCTGAACGCCGGGCGTCTTGTTGTCCTGATCCAGATCCTTGGCGATACCCATGAAGCGCCGCATGAAGCGCTCCATGTAGCCCATGGTCTTTTCGAATTCCTCGTCCGTGGGCAGCACCGATTTCGGATTTATCAGCGGCGATTTCTCGATCGCGGCAACCCGCTCCTCCAGCGCCTTCAGCTCCGATTGCAGCCGGTCGGCCTGGTCCTGATAGGCCTTGCGCTCATCGGCGGCGAGCTTGCAGACCAGTTGCCCGGTACGCTCCTCGCAGATCGACATCTCGCCGGTCTGCGTGTCCATGCGGACATAACCGCTTTCCGACTTTTCCAGCCGGTAGCGTTCTGTGTCGGCAGCCTGCGCACCGGAGACTGCCAGCATCGCAACAGCCGCCGGGGCAATGATGGTGGTGATGAACCGCATGACTTCCTCCAATCTTAAGCAGACCCGACAGGCTGCACTTCGTTTACGCCGGAAATGGGGAGTAAACGGTTCGCCCGTCTTTCCCGTTCCGCGCTTTCGGACTATAGGGCGCGCATGCAACAAACCATTTACAAGATATGTCCTGAAGCGCTGTGGCGCGAGGCCGAAAAAACAGGCGTCTTTACCGGCGCGCCGATCGATCTCGCCGACGGCTTCATCCATTTCTCGACCGCCGAGCAATCCGTGGAGACCGCAGCCAAGCATTTTTCGGGGCAAACCGACCTGCTGCTCATCGCCATCGACGACGCCAAGCTCGGCCCTGCGCTGAAATATGAGGTGTCGCGCGGCGGCGCATTGTTCCCGCATCTCTACGCGCCGCTCGATCTTGCAAGCGTGCTGTGGGTTAAACCGCTGCCGCTCGGTGCAGACGGCATCCATCAATTCCCGCCCTTGGGGTCCGCATGAGCTTTTTCGATACGCTTGGCCGCAATCTGCTCTTCACGCTGGACCCGGAGGCCGCGCACGGCCTTTCCATCAAGGCGCTGAGATGCGGCTTTCCGGTTCAGGGCCGGCCCGTCTCCGACAAGCGTCTTCGCATAAGCCTCTGCGGCATCGATTTCCCCAACCCGCTCGGCATGGCCGCCGGCTACGACAAGAACGCTGAAGTGCCGGACGCGCTGCTCGGCCTTGGTTTCGGCTTTGCAGAGGTCGGCACGGTCACCCCGCTGGCGCAGAGCGGCAATCCAAAGCCGCGCATCTTTCGCCTGACCCGCGACGACGCCGTCATCAACCGGCTCGGCTTCAACAATGAGGGCCATGAAGCCTGCGAGCGCCGCCTCGTTGCGCGCGCCGGGCGGGTGGGCATCGTCGGCGTCAATATCGGCGCCAACAAAGACAGCGCCGACCGCATCGGCGACTACGAACTCGGCGTGAAACGCTTTGCGCGCTATGCCTCCTATCTCACCGTCAACATTTCCTCGCCCAACACGCCCGGCCTGCGCAACATGCAGGCGCGCGAAAGCCTGGCCGAACTGCTCAGCCGCGTCGTCGCCGCGCGCGATGCGGTCACCCGGAACCAGCCTCGCAAGACACCGCTGTTCCTGAAAATCGCGCCGGACCTGCATGAGGCCGATCTGGAAGACATCGCCGCCGAAGTGACGGAAAAGGCAGTCGAAGGCATCATCGTTTCCAACACGACGATCACCCGCCCTCGCCTCGCCAGCAGCGCCCACACCGGCGAGACCGGCGGCCTTTCGGGAAAGCCGCTGTTCGAACGCTCGACGATCGTTCTGGCCAAGATGCGCAGGCTGCTCGGACCCCATGCGGCGATCATCGGCGTCGGCGGCGTCGATTCGACCGAGACCGCGCTGGAGAAAATCCGCGCGGGCGCCGATCTGGTGCAGCTTTATACGAGCATGATCTATGCCGGGCCGTCGCTGCCGGGAAAGATCGTCAGGGGTATGGCGCGCTTCGCAGCGTCCGAAGGCATCGCCAACTTCCGCGATCTTCGTGACACGCGGCTGGCGCAGTGGGCCGACCGCTCGCTCGATTGATCAGGCAAAAGTCGCGCGCACGCATCGCGGCATTGCCGCAAACAGGCTGAATCCGCGCGTGATGAGAAAGACGTGGAGCGCCGCCCACAGGCCGTGATTGCCGAAATAGTGGCCGAGCAGCAGGAGCGCTGCGACGAAGGCCGCAAATGACAAAAGCATCATGTTGCGCATGTCGCGCGACCAGGTCGCGCCGATGAAGACACCGTCCATCTGGAATGCCAGAACACCGCTAACCGCCGTCAGTGCCGCCCACGGCAGGTAAGCCGAAGCCTCTGTGCGCACGTCGACCGCTGTGGTGACGACGGCTACCAGTTGGTCTCCGAACAGAAGCACGATGATGGTGACGGCGCCCGCCATAGCGAAACCCCATATCAGCGTCAGCCTGACTGCCCTTTGGAAAGCCGGCAGGTAGCGCGCGCCGACCGCCCGGCCCGCCAGTTGCTCGGCGGCGGTGGCGAAGCCATCGAGAAAATAGCCCCCCACCAGGAAGAAGTGCATGAGCACGGCATTGGCGGCGAGCGTCAGCGTGCCGAGTTGCGCGCCTTGCCGCGTGAACAGCGTGAAGGCTCCCATCAGCACGAAGGAGCGGATCATGATGTCGCCGTTGAGCGCCAGCATGCGCCGCATGGCAATGCTGCTGAAGGTGCGCTGCCACGGCATGTCCGGCATCGGATGGAAGCGGCGGAGAATGACCGCCAGGCCAACCAGCGTTGCGACGACCTCGCCGCAGACCGTGCCCCAGGCAACGCCTTCGACGCCCCAGCCGAGATGAAGGCCGAACCAGATCGAAAGCACGGTGTTCACACCGTTCAGCAGAAGCTGAAGCATCAGGCCACGGCTCGCCTCGCCGCGCCCGAGGAAGTAGCCAAGGATGGCATAGTTCAGCAGCGACGCTGGGGCCGACAGCAGGCGTATGCGTATGTAAGTGTCCATCGCCTGCGTGACACGCGGCTCCGCCCCCATGAACCATTCGCCGCCGGCGGCGATCAACGGCGCAAGCAGGATCAGCACGACGCCGGCAACCATTGCAATGGCCGCAGCCCGCCAGAAGACCGCCCGTTCCTCCAGCGAATCATCGCGTCCGAATGCCTGTGCGACCAGCCCGGTCGTGCCGGAACGCAGGAAATTGAAGGTGGTGAAGACGACGTCGAAAATGATCGCGCCGGCAGCCAGCCCGCCGAGCAGGGCAGCGTCGCCGAACTGCCCGACGACCGCCGTATCGACGAGGCCCAGCAGTGGCGTGGTCAGGTAAGCAAGCATCATCGGGATGGCGATCGTCAGCACGAGGCGGTTGTTGACGTCGAAAGCCCTCGGGCTGGTCGCCGATGATGTTTGATCCATTTCGGGTCTTTCGAGGCTGGCTTTATGGCTGGCGTTGAAACCGATCTGAACCATTCCGCATCATCGGCGCAAGCGGCTGATGTCAGGAGACTTTTGATGCAAGAGCGATATTGCCGCTTCCCTTAGAACGGTCCGCGCTGCAAGAAACAGCGATGCCGCTCCAGATCGTTCATCATCCCGGTTACGACGCAGGCTTGCCGCCAACCCATCGCTTTCCCATGAGCAAGTATCCGCTGCTCTTGGAGGAACTGGCCAGGCGGGGCCTCGCAACCGACGGCAATCTGCACCGAACCGATCCCGCGCCTGCCGCGTGGCTCAAGCTGGCGCATGACGCAGCCTACGTGGATCAGGTAATCGCCTGCGCCGTACCCGCGCAGATCGAGCGCGATATCGGCTTTCCCATCGGCGAGCGCGTGTCGCGCCGCGCCCAGCTTGCGGCCGGCGGCACGGTTCTGGCGGCGCGGCTGGCGCTGGAGCATGGCATCGCCTGCAACACCGCCGGCGGCAGCCATCACGCGCGGCGCGCCCAGGGCGCCGGCTTCTGCACCTTCAACGACGTGGCGGTCGCGTCTCTGGTGCTCCTTTCGGAAGGTCTGGCCGCCAACATCCTCGTCGTCGATCTCGACGTGCACCAGGGCGACGGCACCGCCGACATTCTGCGGCCGGAGCCACGCGTCTTTACCTTTTCGATGCATGGCGAGCGCAACTATCCCAACCACAAGATCGCCTCCGATCTGGATGTCGCCCTGCCCGACGGCACGGGCGACGCCGCCTATCTCGAAACACTGCGCGAGGTGCTGCCAGCGCTTTCCGAGAGGGCGAACTGGGATCTCGTCTTCTACAATGCCGGTGTCGACCCGCATGCAGATGACCGCCTTGGGCGGCTTTCGCTGACCGATGCCGGCCTGCGCCAGCGCGACCTGACGGTGATCGAGCATTTTCGCGAACGCGGCATCCCGGTCTGCGGGGTTATCGGCGGCGGTTATTCCAAGGACGTGCCGGCTCTGGCTACCCGCCACGCCATACTGTTCGAAGTTGCCTCAGGCTTCGCCTGATATCACTTGCGGTAGCTGAACAGCCGCAACAGAAGAAAGGCTGGAATGACGATCGCCGCACCCAGGATGAAATAGCCGACAAAGCGGTCTATCGCCCTAAAACCCATGTTCCACAGCTGCAGGATGGAATCGCGTATCTGGTAGAACACGTCATAAGGCGACCAGCCGAAGAAGCTCATGACGATGCCGACCAGGAACGAAACCACGAGGAGCTTGAGAAAAACCCGCAGCGGGCTGTCTCCAAGAAAGCGCGTAAGTCCGGACACTGTGGTTCTCCTGCGATTCGCTTTCGCGTTGCCGTTCCGCCGAAATACGCACTTGTTGCGCGGCGTTCAAGGCGAATGCCTGGGAAGGCTCGTTTAGCGATTGCCGATTGGCGCTCCACCGTGATATCGAAACCATACGCGGGTATGATGTAATGGTAGCTTGTCAGCTTCCCAAGCTGAACGCGAGGGTTCGATTCCCTCTACCCGCTCCAGCTTTCCTTCACGGCACAGCCCCTCACGGCTTGATGAAATCGAACAGGATGGCGCGGGCCGCGGCCTCGTCATTGGCGTCGACAGCCACCTTGAGTTTCTGCAAGGCGGCAGGCACGTCGCGATCTTCCATGCTGGAGCGCTTGGCCCGCATGATTTTCGGATGAAGGGTCGGCAGGGCCGTCGCTTCATCGTAGAAGAGTTCCTCGAACATTTTTTCTCCGGGCCGCGCGCCCGTAATGACGATCTCGATGTCGCCTTCCGGGTGGTGCTGGTCCCGCACCGAAAAGCCGGCGAGCCTGATCATGTTCTCCGCCAGTTCCTGAATGCGCACCGGCGTTCCCATCTCGAGCAGGAACACGTCGCCGCCTTCCGACAGCGCCGCCGCCTGCACGATCAATTCGGCTGCCTCGTAGATGGACATGAAATAGCGCGTCATGCGCGTGTCGGTCACCGTGACCGGGCCGCCTGCCGCGATCTGTTCCTTGAAAACCGGCACCACCGAGCCGTTGGAACCAAGCACATTGCCGAAGCGCACCGCACAAAAGCGGGTGCCCTCGCCTCGCTCGTGAACGCCCAACGACTGTTCCCGCAGGATCAGTTCGGCCCAGCGCTTGGTCGCGCCCATGACATTGGTCGGGCGCACGGCCTTGTCGGTGGAAATCAGCACGAAATTCTTCACGCCATTGTCGACCGCACCCTGCGCCACGGTCATGGTGCCGAAAACATTGTTTCTGATGCCTTCGATCGCATTGGCCTCGACCAGCGGCACGTGCTTGTGCGCCGCTGCGTGGAAGATGACTTCGACATCGTTGTTCCTGATCGCGCGCCCGACGCTCACTCCGTCCGTAACGGAGGCAAGTACCGGCACGATCGGGCAGGAAGCCTTTCGGGTAAGTTCCTGATCGATGCGATAGAGTGCGAACTCGTTTGCTTCGTAGAGAACCAGCTTGGCAGGCGCCCAGCGCACGATCAGGCGGCAAAGTTCCGATCCTATCGATCCGCCCGCACCGGTAACGAGGATGTTTTTTCCCTCGATCATATTGCGAAGCAGGCCGGCATCGGCGGGCACCGATGAACGGCCCAGAAGCTCGTCGATATCGATCTCGCGGATCTGGTTGACCAGATACTTGCCCGCGACGAGATCGGTGATCGGCGGAAGGGTGCGGATGCGAAGTGGGTAGCGGCTGAGCTTCGCGACGATGGCCTGCCGCCGCGCCACGCTGATGGACGGCATGGACAGAACCACCTCCTTGATCCCGTAATTCTCGATCAGTGCCGGGATTTGAGACGGCGAGAAAACCCGGATGCCGGCGACGTCCCGCCCCCTCAGCGCAGCGTTGTCATCAAGAAATCCGCCGATCGTCAGGGTGCCCTGGCTGAGCAGGCTGGTGGCCAATTGAGAGCCTGCATTGCCGGCGCCATATATCAGCACCTGCCCATATTGCGGGGCATTCCCCGTCGGGGTCAAAAGCAGCCGCTTCGCCGCAAAACGGCTTCCGCCGATCGCAAAGGTGCCGAGTATCCAGTAAATCAGCGGCACCGAGCGCGGGACAGCATCGCTGCCGGCCATCTCGGTCAGAAACACGGCAAAGACCCAGGCCAGCGCCGCCAGCGACATCGCCTGCAGAACAGTCCATATCGCTCGCTCGGGCAGATAGCGAATGACTGCCCGGTAGAGCCCGATACGGATGAATATCGGCACGGCCAGAACCGGTGCCGCCAGCATGATCATCATCTGCTCGTTGGTCGGCACGAACAGGCGGTTGAGCCTCAGGGAATAGCTCGCCCAAAGCACGATCAGGAGCACGACGATATCGAAGGCGATCAGGATGCCGCGCTTGGCCCGGCGCGGCAGGCTGCTGATGGTCGTGCGCATTCTACTTACCATCTTCAGAACGCCCCGCTCCGGCAAAAACCGCCGAAATCACCAAAATCAGATAGGCGACCACCACCAGCAGCCAGGCCTCCTGTGGCCGGCTGTTTGCCGCGAAGGCCAGCGGCACCACAAACAGCAGATTCACGCCCGTGTAAATCAGCGTTGCCGAGCGATGCGATGCAAGCCGACGCGCCAGATGCTGATAGGCATGCTGACGATGGCCGGCCCACCAACGCTCCCGATTGAGGATACGCCTCAGAAGCGTGACCGTGGCATCGCAGACGAAAACCGCCGCAAGCACTGCCCATGCCTGATAGGAAAGCCAGCCCGCCGAGATCGACAGCAGGGCCAGCGCGAAAATCATGAAGGCGAGATAGTTGCTGCCGGCATCGCCCATGAAGATGCGGGCCGGTGGAAAGTTCATGCCCAGAAAGCCGGCTGTTGCAGCCGCCACCGCCAGAAACCACCACCACACCGGGCCGGCCGGAATGCCGGTCAAATGTGGCGAGCACAGAATGGCGGCAGCCAGCAGCATGACAATTCCCTGCAGGCCCGCCAATCCATCGATGCCGTCCATGAAATTGAAGAGGTTGATCCACCACAGGCCGACAAAGGCTATGACGGCCAACAGCGGCCAGCCTGAAATCGTCAACCCGAAGATTTCAATCGCCGGAAGCGCGGGCATCGCCCCAATCAGAATGCAGATCAGCAGCATCTGGATCGGAAACCGCAAGGCCGAACGCAGGCTGACAATGTCGTCGAGCAGGCCAAGCATGGCGAATGCCAGCGAAAGCAGCAGAATGATCCAGAGCGGAGAGCCGGATTGCCATGCCACCCAAACGCCGAAGATGGACGCGGTCAGGGCGATACCGACGCCACCTCCGGTCGGCGTGGGACGAACATGCGAGGATCGTTCGTTCGGCACCTGTACAAGGCGAAGTTGGACTGAGTGACGCCTCACGAAAGCCGTAGCAGCCCATGCCGCTACTCCGCAAAGCACGACGAAGAATATCAAATCATCTTGTCCCGGTTACCCTCGATTGCCGTCGTAATGCTGGCAGCGCTGGAAGTCCAGATTGTTTACCGACAAGGCACAGGAGAGATGATCGAACATCTTTGTTCGCAGATTCTTAAAGCCTTTGTTCCCGCCGATAGTATTCGACGGTCTGACGCAGTCCTTCGTCAACGCCGACAGGCGGCGTCCAGTCGAGCAGCCGTCGCGTCTCCTCCACATCCATGCGAAGCGAGCCGCACAGCCGGCGAGCTATTTCCCCCTTGCCGAGGAGACCCGCCAGAGCAGAAAGCAGGTCCGGCGGTACTGAGATCAGACGGCTTGACCGGCCCATGATTGCATAGAGACGACGCAGAAGGTCGGAAGTCGAAAGGTCTTCGCCGTCTCCAGCGAGGATCACCTTTCCGGCTGCATCCCTATGTTGCGCGCACAGCAGGACAAGGTCGACGAGGTTGGGCAGCGCCACCAGCGTGCGGCGGTTGTTCACCGCGCCAAGCGGCAAAGGCACGCCGCGATCGACCCATCGCATCATGCTCAGGAAATTCGCTTTCACGCCCGGGCCATAGACCAGCGGTGGGCGGATGATCACGACTTCCATTCCTCGTTGCGCACCCATCTCGACAAGCCCGGTTTCGGCCTCCAATTTGGAGATCGCATAGGGGTCGGAAGGGTGGGGCCTGTCGGATGCCCGGAAGGCCTGTCCGGGAGCGGTTTCTTCGCCATTGACCTTGATGGTGCTCAGGAAAACGAAGCGTTTGACGCCTGCCGCGGCGGCCTGCCGGGCCAGCGCCAGCGTGCCTTCGACATTGACGCGCCGGTACTCAGTGAGCGGATTGCCGGTGCGATCGTTCAAGATATGAACCCGTGCCGCCGCGTGGATGACGACGTCGAGACCCCGCAGGAAGGACGACCAGTCGGTCTGCCCGGAGAGATCGCCTGCCGTGACAGGACGGACTTGCGGCGGCAGGCCCGAGGGTACCGATCCACGGTACGCTGCCGTGCAGGAATGTCCGGTTTCGGCGATTTGGCTGACCAGCGCCCCGCCGACAAAGCCCGACGCGCCGGTCACGCCGACGTTCGGTCGCGGCGCTGGCGACGTTTCCTCAATCGATCCGGGCATCAAGTTGCGGCCTTGGTTTGCGATATGGATGCCGGTCTAGCGCAGGCTTGGGGCTCATGCTAGTGCAGCGAGCCATGAGCCATTTCGACCTATGCTGCGGAAAGCATTTGGATTCCTTCGGCACGCCATGCATGGGACACCCGCAAGAATGACCGCCAAGGCATGACGAAAGTCGTCGTCATCTGCAACGACCAGGAATACTTCCTGCGCCACCGGCTCGCTGTGGTCGAGAAGCTCGTGCGGACGGGCGCGGAAGTCACCGTCATCACCGGCGGCCAGGAAGAGCCCTTGCGCAAGCCGGAAGGCTGGACCTTCGTCCATATGCCGATCGAACGTTTCTCGTTTCGCCCGCTTGGCGACCTGGCAATCGTCGCGCGCTCTGCACGGCTGATTGCAGCCATACGCCCCGACGCCGTGCATCTGATCACGCTCAAGCCTGCCGTTTTTTCGGGATTTGCCGCCGTTCTGGCCCGCCTCGTCGGACGCGGCCCGCGCCGCATCCTCGTCACCATTCCCGGCCTTGGCCGCCTTATGTCCCCGGCGGCGGCGTCGAGCGGCACGGCTTCCGCATCACGCGCCGTCGTGCGCCGGGCGATACGGTTCCTGTCGGATCGGCCAGGCGTCTATTTCACCTTCGAGACCTCGCACGACCGCAACCTCTGGCTTTCGGACGGATTGATCCGAGAGAACAATTCCACCGTCATCAATGGCGCCGGGGTCAATCCCGATACATTCCATCCCACCGCCGGGAAAGCCGCCCGCGATAGCATCAAGGTGCTGTTTGCTTCGCGGCTTTTGAAGGCGAAGGGGCTCGACGCCTTCATCGATGCGGCCAAGCAATACGCAGATCGCGCGGATGTCGAGTTCATCGTCGCCGGGATGATCGAGCCCAACGATCCGGACGGCTACTCCCCCGAAGAGTTGTGGAAGGAGCCGGCCATATCCTTCCTCGGTGAGGTGACGGACATGCCCGCTTTGCTGCGCGATGTCGATCTGGTCTGCCTGCCGACACGCTATGGCGAAGGCATTCCGCGCATCCTCATCGAGGCGGCTGCAAGCGGTATCGCCTGTCTGGCTACCGATCTGGAAGGCTGCAAGGAAATTGTCGAGGATGGCGTTTCGGGCACGCTTGTTCCGGCGTCGGAACCGGAAGCGCTTGCCAAGAACATCAGCAACGCCGTCGACGCCTATCTGCAAAATCCCGAGCTGCTGCGCACGCAAGGTGCTGCCGGATATCAGCGCTTCCTGTCGGGTGGTTTCAGCGAGGAAGCGGTCGTAGGCCACTTCCTCGACTTGTTGACCGGGCCGGGGCCCGACCGCGTTTAGGTATTGCGCTTTTTCAGCATCTCTTCCCACTGGATCGCGTGGGAGACGATGGTTTCGAGATTGTCGTATTCCGGCTTCCACTGGAATTCCGATTTCGCCAGATCGGCATTGGCGACGATCGCAACCGCATCGCCCGGACGGCGTTCGCGGGTGCGCACTTCAAAGTCATGGCCGACGACGCGCTTGACCGCATCAATGACCTCGTGAACCGAATAACCTTGGCCGTAGCCGCAATTGGCGGTGATGCTTTTGCCGCCATCGCGCAGGCGCTTGAGCGCCAGGTAATGCGCGTTCGCCAGATCGCTGACATGGATGTAGTCGCGCACGCAGGTGCCGTCCGGCGTCGGATAGTCGGTGCCGTAGACTTCCATGTAGTCGCGCTTCCCGGTCGCGGCCTCGGACGCGACCTTGATGAGATGGGTAGCACCCTTGGTCGACTGGCCGGTGCGCATCTTGGGGTCAGCCCCGGATACGTTGAAATAGCGCAGGATCGTGTAGTCCAGATCGTGCGCTGCAGCGGCGTCGCGCAGCATCAGCTCCGTCATCAGCTTGGACGTGCCGTAAGGCGACTCAGGTGCAGCCGCCTCATTCTCGGCAACCGGAATTCGCTCCGGGCTGCCATAGACGGCGGCAGTCGACGAAAAGATGAAATTCTTAACGCCCGAGCGCACGGCGCTCTCGATCAGGTCGCGCGACTTGGCCGTGTTGTTGAGATAATAGCCGAGCGGATCGGAAACCGATTCCGGTACGATGATCGAGCCGGCGAAATGGATCACCGCATCGACCTTCTTGCGCTTCATCGTCGCTTCGATCAGCACTTGGTCGGCAACGTCGCCGACAACCAGTTCGGCCTCTGCGGGCACTGCCCAATCGAAGCCGGTGCTCAGGCGATCGACGACGACGACCTCTTCGCCCTGGTCCAGCAGTTTCCAGACCATGTGGCTGCCGATATAACCGGCCCCGCCCGTCACCATCACCGCCATGCAATATCCTTTCCATTGTCATCGACAGATTTGCCGATCTGCGTTTTAGCGATTTTTCCGGTTTTTGCCAGAACAGGCCCGTTCACACTCGCAGACAGCGCCGACACACTTTAGAAGTATCGTTTATCCTAAAAGCCAAGCGCATCCGAACCCACCGCATTTCATGACCGGAAAAACTGAAATCCCGATGACATTGATCATCCCGGTGCATGACCGCCAGGACGCGCTCGACCGCGCGCTGCAAAGCGTGGCCGCACAAGACGTTTTGCCGGCAGAGATCATCGTGGTCGATGACGCCTCCGAAACCCCGATGCTCATCCGGCCGGAATTCACGCGCCAATTGCGGCTGCGCCTCATTCGGCATGACAAGAACAAGGGTGCGGCGGGTGCGCGCAACACCGGCATGAGCGCCAGCACTACCGAATGGATAACCTTTCTCGACAGCGATGACGCCGTTCTGCCCGGCACGCTCGGCCGCCGCTGGGCGCTCGTGCAGGAAGACCAGCAACGGCAACCCAACGACAAAGTAATCTATGGCTGTGGCTGGATCGATTGCGATGAAGACGGCAAGTCGCTGGGCATAAGGCGGCCAAGACCATCGCATGACCCGCTGGATTTTGCCGCCGGCTGCTGGTTCTCGCCAGGCTCCTGCATCATCATGAACGGCAAGCGGGCCGTTGAAGCAGCCGGGGGACAGGACGAAACTTTGCGGCGGTTCGAGGACTGCGACTGGTTTCTGGCGCTCGCGCTGAAGGGGTTTTCCCTGCAGGTTCTTCCCGTTATCGGCGCGAATATCGAGCGCAAGCGCCAGCAAAATCCGCACGGCATAGAACAGGCAGCAGATACCCTCTGCCGCAAATGGGCCGAAAAAGGACTCGACAGGCCTTTGATGTCGCGCGTGCGAAGCTATATGAGCCTGGAAACTGCGGCGGCGCATTTTTTTGCCGGTTCGCGTGGCAAAGGCCTGCTTTGGCTCGCCCGCTCACTGATTGAATGCCCGCGTTTTTCACTTCAACTTTCCCCGGGATGGGATAGGGAGAAAGTTTAAAGCCGGCGAGAGACGGAACAGGGTTTCCGATGCGACGGACACCCGACATGATAGGATTGACCATGACCGATCTTTACTCCCTGAAAAACAAGCGCGTCTTCGTCGCTGGCCATCGCGGCATGGTCGGATCGGCAATCGTGCGCAGGCTGAAGGACGAGGGTTGCGAGATTCTTACGGCAAGCCGCTCGGAACTCGATCTTCGGGACCAGTCGGGCGTGCGGCGCTGGATCGCCGAACGCAAGCCCGATGCCGTTGTTCTGGCCGCTGCAAAGGTCGGCGGCATTCTCGCCAACGACACCTATCCCGCCGATTTCCTCTACGAAAACCTGGTCATCGAAACGAATGTCATCGAGGCCTCTTTCCGCAGCGAGGTCGGCAAGCTGATCTTCCTCGGTTCCTCCTGCATCTACCCGAAATTCGCGCCGCAACCGATCCCGGAAGACGCGCTGCTGACCGGACCGCTCGAGCCGACCAACGAATGGTATGCCATCGCCAAGATCGCCGGGCTCAAGCTGTGCCAGGCCTATCGCCGCCAGCACGGCGTCGACTACATCTCGGCGATGCCGACGAACCTCTACGGCCCCGGCGACAATTTCGACCTGGAAAAGAGCCACGTCATACCGGCTCTGATGCGCAAGGCGCATGAAGCGAAGCTTGCAGGCGAGAAGCAGCTGACGATCTGGGGCTCCGGAACGCCGAAGCGCGAGTTCCTCCATGTCGACGACGCCGCCGATGCCATGGTTTCCCTGCTCAAATCCTATTCGGGCGACGGTCACGTGAATGTCGGCTCAGGCGAGGACATCGCCATCCTCGAGCTTGCCAAGCTGGTGGCCTCGGTTGTCGGCTTCGAAGGCGAAATCCGCAACGATCCGACCAAGCCGGATGGCACGCCGCGCAAGCTGATGGACGTTTCGCGCCTGTTCGAAACGGGCTGGCGGCCGAAATACGAGCTCAAAACCGGCCTGGAAGACGCTTATGCGTGGTTCCGCGAGCATGTCGAGAAGGGCGAAGCGCGGCTCAACGTCGCCTGAGCCGCCCACTCGCTAGAGCGGGTCAGCCCGCCCGGATCAGATCCGAAAGCTCTGACACCTTCTTTGCCAAAAGGGCGGTGTCGGCGCGGGTCTCGACATTGAGCCGCAGCAGCGGCTCGGTGTTGGACGCCCTCAGATTGAAGCGCCAGTCGTCAAATGCCATGCTCAGGCCGTCGATGGATTCGACCAGCGGGTTCTGAGGCAGGAAGCGCTCGGCGATCTTCTCCTGCGACAGTTTCGCGTCGGCCACGGTGAAGTTGATCTCGCCCGAACAGGGGAAGGCGGCGATGCGCTGCTCGACCAGTTCGGCAAGTGTGGCGCCGCTGGTCGACAGTTCGATGACGATCGCCAGCCAGGCCAGCATGCCGGAATCGCAATAGGCGAAATCGCGGAAATAGTGGTGCGCGCTCATTTCGCCGCCATAGACGGCGTTTTCCTGGCGCATCATGTGCTTGAAGAAAGCGTGGCCCGTCGGGCACGTCTTGGCCACGCCACCCGCCGCCGTCACCACATCGATAGTATTCCACGTCAGCCGCGGGTCATAAAGGATCGTCGAGCCGGGTGCCGAGCGCAGCATGGTCTGGGCGATCAGCCCGACCAGATAATAGCCCTCGATGAAGCGGCCGTTGTGATCGTAAAGGAAACAGCGGTCGAAATCGCCGTCCCAGGCGATGCCAAGATCGGCCCCGTGGTCGATGACCGCCTGACTGGCGCGGGTGCGCTTTTCCGGCAGCAGCGGGTTTGGAATGCCGTTGGGCAGCGTCGGATCAGGCTCATGGTCGATCTTGATGAACTCGAACGGCAGATGCTTTTCCAGGAGATCGATGATCGGGCCGGCACACCCGTTGCCGGCGTGGCAGACGATCTTCATCGGTTTCAGCTTTACGCCCTTGACCTGCTGCAGCAGCCTCTGGATGTAGGCCCCGCGATCGAGCAGGGGCTTCAGCGCTCCACGCGAGCCGTAGTCCGAAACGGCCGGAATGACCGTGTTCGACAGGACGAGCTTTTCGATGGCGTTCAGCGCATTTTCCCGCGTTGCAGCGGTCGCGCCTTCAAGCACCATTTTGAAGCCGTTGTAGTTTTCCGGATTGTGGCTGGCCGTGACCATGATGCCGGCGTCCGCGCCCGAATGCTCGGTGTGAAAATAAACCTCTTCCGTGCCGCATTGCCCCACTGGCAGGACGCTCACGCCACTGTCGAGCAGGCCCTGGGCGAGTGCGGCGGCAAATGCCGGGCTGTCCTGGCGCATGTCGTGGCCGACGACCACGGCGGACGGGTTGCGCAGGCTGGCGACTGCCTGCCCGAAACGGTAGGCGAAGGGAGCGTTGATCTCATCGGGAATCTGTCCACGAACGTCATAAGCCTTGAAAGGTGATTTCACGTCGTCTCCCCGACTATCCGCATATCGGCCAAATGCGGCCGGCCAGCCGTGTTAGAAAGGAAGCAGGCTTGATGCAACCGGTAATCATGGCTACTGGCTTTGTTGGCCGCATGACTTTGCATTACCTGGCCGACCAAAATGTGATCGCTGCCTTGCCCCCGGGCCTCAGGTCACGCCCTTTCACTTTCCGCCTGTTGAATGGCGGAACTCGGAACCCTCGATGGAGGCTTCGATCCTCAGCATTGTCATGCCCTGCCTGAATGGCATGCCGCACATTCGCGATGCGATCGAGTCGGTGACCTCGGCCATTCCCGCCGGAAATGTCGAGCTCATCGTGGCCGATGGCGGCTCAACCGACGGAACGCTGGAATTTCTGCGCAATGCGCCGGTGACGCTGATCGAAGGGCCGGACCGGTCGCTCTATGAGGGCCTGAACAAGGCGATCGCCAGCGCGCGGGGCGAATATCTCGTCTGGCTCAATTCCGACGATCTTCTTATTGCCGGCATGGCCGAGCTTTGGCGCAAGACACAGGAAAGCCGTGCCGACATCGGCACCGGAGAGGCCGAGATCGCGGTTGACGGCAAGCCGAACTGGAAGAGCGATCATCACGCCCGCGAGATGAGCATCGCATCGCTGCTGTTTGCCGTGCCGACCGTCAACAGCCGGATCATCCGCACGGGACTTCTGCGCGAAGCCGGGCCGTTTCGCTGCGATATCGGTTTGGGTGCCGACCGCGACATGATGCTGAAGCTGTTTCGCCTGTCCCGGAAGCGGATATTCCTGAATTCTGACGTCTACCGATACAATTCGCACAGCGGATCAAGAACGATGGGGGCGACATGGAAGTCCTATCAGGACGTCCACGACGCCAATCTGCAGATGGTGCGGGTGCTGCGCGGGGAGATGACCGGAAACGGCGACCGCGAGCTGATCGATGCATTCGAACTGGTTTCCACAATTGCCCGCGCCCGCGCCGAATTCTTTAACGGTGCGCCTATGGCTTCACTAGGCGGCGTTCTCAAGGCTTTTCGGGATCACCCCTCGCCTCGCACATGGTCCAGAGGCAAATCGCTTTATCTCGACAATCGGGGGCACGGTTCGGGCTGGTAAAGCCGGCAGCTTCGCCTGCCGCAATGGGAATCAGATTTGCCATCACCAACGCGTCCAGTATAGGTGAGCCCGCAAGACTTCTGCCGGCAAGGAGAAATAGCAGTTCATGTTTTTGCCAGTAATCATGGCCGGCGGCTCCGGCTCGAGACTTTGGCCACTGTCGCGTCACCTCTATCCCAAGCAGTTCCTTGCTCTTACCGGCGAACGGACGCTGCTGCAGGACACGGTGATCCGCCTTGAAGGCCTGGGCGCTGAGAGCCCGCTGCTCATCTGCAACGAGGAGCATCGCTTTCTGGCCGCCGACCAGATGCGCGCGATCGACAAGGAACAGGCGACGATCCTGCTGGAGCCGGTGGGCCGCAACACCGCGCCTGCCATAGCGCTTGCCGCATTGCTGGCGACGCAGCAAGGTCAGGACCCGCTTCTGCTGGTGCTCGCCGCCGATCACTTCATCCAGGATGTCGCGCGCTTTCAGGAAGCCATCCGGGCGGCCGTGCCGCTGGCCAAACAAGGCAAGCTGGTGACTTTCGGTATCGTGCCCAGCCGTCCCGAAACCGGCTACGGCTACATCAAGCGCGGTGGCGAAATCGGCGCGGGCTTCGCCGTGAGCCGCTTCGAGGAGAAGCCCGACCGAGAAACCGCAGAGAGCTATCTGGCGACGGGCGAGTATTACTGGAACAGCGGCATCTTCATGTTCCGCGCCAGCCGGTATCTGGAGGAACTCAAGCGCCACAACCCGGAAATGGTCGCGGCCTGCGACCGCGCGATATCGAACACGCAGACGGACATGCACTTCGTGCGCATCGACGCGGAAGCCTTCAAGGCATGCCCCGCCGACTCTATCGACTATGCCGTCATGGAGAAAACCTCGGACGCGGTCGTGGTGCCGCTTGACGCGCGCTGGAGCGATATCGGTTCCTGGTCGGCCCTGTGGGAAGTGCAGGAGCAGAATGCGGACGGCAACGCGTTCCGCGGTGACGTCATCTCTATCGGCAGCAAGAACAACCTTGTTCACGCGGAAGGGCGTCTGGTTGCCGTGATCGGCGTCGAGGACCTTATCGTCGTCGAAACCAAGGACGCGGTGCTGATCGCCCACAAGGATCAGGTCCAGAAGGTCAAGGACGTCGTCGAGCAGATCAAGTCCGATGGCCGCCATGAACATCTCAACCATCGCCAGGTCTACCGGCCATGGGGCCACTACGATTCGATCGATTTCGGCGAGCGCGACCAGGTCAAGCGCATCACGGTGAAGCCCGGCGCCAAGCTCTCGGTGCAGATGCACCACCACCGCGCCGAACACTGGATCGTCGTGCGGGGAACGGCCAAGGTCCACAAGGGCAAGGAGACGATCCTGCTCACGGAAAACCAGTCGACCTATATTCCTCTCGGCGAAATCCACGCTCTGGAAAATCCGGGCAAGATCGACCTCGAACTGATCGAGGTGCAGTCGGGCTCCTATCTGGGCGAAGACGACATCGTCCGCTTCGAGGACAGATACGGCCGGTCGTAAGCATCTGGCTTGGCGAATGGGGGAAGAACATTTCGAGCGAAAGCATTGCTGTCGCTCGAAATTGAGGCTTCCCACTTCGTCCGTAGGCGCATTTCACTCTGATTTTATTGACTAATTCCTTCTGTCGTCCAGCCTCGGCAAAATGACCAGTTCCGTTATCGGAACAAAAACCGGCGGTCTTTTTCCCCGCCTTTCGAGCGCAGCCGATACTTCGGGTCTCAACAATCGGGACCCGCCATCATGGAAAGCCTCAATCTCAATCTTCCGCTGCTTATGCCGTCGCAGGCGCAGAAGCATGTCACCCACAACGAAGCGCTGGTCGCGCTCGACGCCATCGTGCAGCTGGCGGTCGAGGACCGGAACCGCACTTCGCCTCCAGTCTCGCCCGCAGACGGCACCCGCCACATCGTGGCATCCGGCGCTACGGGCGAGTGGGCCGGCCACGCCGGAGAGATCGCCTGCTTTCTCGATGGCGGCTGGCGGTTCTTCGTCCCACGGGACGGCTGGCTCGCCTGGCTGGCCGACGAGGCGAAGCTGATAGTGCGGAAGGGCGGGGCCTGGCAAAGCGTCGTCGAGAACTTCTCCTCGCTCGGCGTCAACGCCACGGCCGACGCGACGAACCGGCTTGCGATCGCCAGCGCCGCATCGCTGTTCAGCCATGAAGGCGGCGACCACCAGCTCACGATCAACAAGGCCAATGCCACCGCACGTGCCACGCTGATGCTTCAGTCGGCCTTTTCCGGCCGCGCCGAAATCGGCCTGATCGGCGACAACGACCTCTTGTTCAAGGTGAGTGCCGACGGAAACAACTTCGTGGAAGCCGTCCGGGTCAACAATGCGACAGGCGACACCTGCCTGCGCAGCCTGAACTCCGGCCCGCTGGGCGGATTGCGCAACGCCATCATCAACGGCCGCGGCACGATCAACCAGCGCGGTTTTGCCGGCGGCGCGCTCACCGGCTATGGCTACGATCGCTGGAAAGCGGAAGGCACTGGCTGTTCGGTCACTGTTACGGCCGGGCGATTTTCACTTACCGGGGCCATCAGCCAGACCATCGAGAAATCCGGCCTGCCCGGCTCGGTCGTCACGGTTTCGGTCGATGCACCCAGCCGGAACATGACCGTGACGCTTGGCACGCAGACAGGCACCATTCCATCCGGAGCCGGCCGACGCCATATCACCCTCACGCTCGGCAGCGGAGAGGCCGACGACCTGAAGCTTACCCTTTCAACGAGTTTGGAAACCACATTCGCCGACGTGCAGGTCGAGCGCGGACCATGGCCTACGCCCTTCGAAACCCGCCCTGCGGCGCTGGAGGAGTTGCTGTGCAGACGCTATTTCGAGGTCGCTCACCCGGTCTTCAGCGGGGCTGTGGTCAGCGGCAACAGCTTCCGGGCAATCGCGCCCTACACCGTTGCAAAGCGGGTGGTGCCGACGACGACGGTCCAGGAGGTCGAATTCTCTTCGAACGTACCCACGACGGTGTCGTCCTATTCGATCAGCGGCCTCAGCCGGGTCACCGGCGCGCATGTCTATTTCGTGTCAACGGCCACGAGTTCGGCAGCGGGCGTGCAATTGAAAGTGTTTGCCAGCGCAGAGTTCTGACCCAATCATCGGCTCACAAATTGCCCGCCTGCGTACGACCGGACGCAGGCGGGACGCCGTCCGCGGCCGGCTACCACTAATTGGTAATGATGTCTTCAGGTGACAGTTGAAGTAATCTTTCTGCCAGGTAATTTCGATATGCGGCATCTTCTTTTGATTTCACACGGATCGTGTATTACTGCGACCAGCGGTAGAGTTCGGCGAGCGGATCGCCTTTTATGACAAGCATCGGGCATCGGGGAACTATGCGAAAAGTCGACGGCATGGAGGAAGCCAAGGGGACCTTTTGGAAGGCCACCTTGTCGCTCGCATTGTTCAGCTGCGTCATCAACCTGCTGATGCTGAGCGGCCCGCTCTTCATGCTGCAGATCTACGATCGCGTGCTTTCAAGCGGAAGCGTGCCTACGCTGGTCGCTCTCACCATCCTGATCTGTGCGCTGTTCGCCTTCATGGCGCTGATAGACGCAGTGCGGGCGCGCGTTTTCTCGCGTATAGGCGAGCGAATGGAAGAGGTCCTCCAGGCGCCAACCTTCCTCGCAGTCGTGCGCCGGACATGGCGCTCGCCAGACAAGGCCGGCGCCCAGCCGCTGCGTGACCTCGACACCGTGCGCAGCTACCTTTCCAGCGCGGGGCCGGCGGCCTTCTTCGATGTGCCGTGGGTTCCGGTGTACATCGCGGCCATCTATATTTTCCATCCGGTGATGGGCACTTTCGCGCTCGCCGCCGCCATCGTTCTCGTCATACTGGCGGTACTGACCGAACTCCTGACCAGCAAGCGGCAGATGTCTGCGGCAACGGCTTCCGAGGACGCTCATCGCTTTGCCGAGGAAGTACGCCGGCAATCCGAGATCGTCACGGTGCTGGGCATGAGCGGAGCGCTGAATGACAGCTGGCTCGTGCAGAAGGCCAAGGCGATGGGGCTGCACAGCGCGACAAGCAACCGCGCCACGATGCTGTCGTCGCTGTCGAAATCGCTGCGTTTGTTGTTTCAGTCGGGAATCCTGGCGGTCGGCGCATGGCTGGCAATCAAGCAACTGATCACGCCCGGCGCGATGGTTGCAGGCTCGATCATCATGTCGCGGGCGCTGGCCCCGATCGACCAGCTGATCGGCCAGTGGCGCATGATGATCGGCGCACGGCGTTCGTGGGCACGCCTCAAGGCACTGCTGAACGCAGACAAGCAGGCCGGCAATTCGCCGATGGCCCTGCCCAAGCCGGTGGGACGGCTCAGCGTTTCGGGACTTGCCTGCCTTGCTCCCGGAAAGCAGAAGCCGCTTGTTTCGCGCGTGCAGTTCTCGCTCGAGCCCGGTGCCGGCCTAGGCATTATCGGTCCATCCGGTTCGGGCAAGACGACGCTGACCAAGGCCCTGCTCGGCATCTGGCCGCATACCCAGGGAGACGTCCGGCTGGACGGCGCCAAATTCGACCAGTGGGACCGCGACACGCTTGGCAGGCATATCGGCTATCTTCCGCAGGATGCTGCCTTGCTGCCGGGAACGCTGGCGCAGAATATTTCACGTTTCGACCCCGATGCGACCCCGGACAAGATCATCGCTGCAGCCCAGCTCGCCGGCGTTCACGAACTGTCGCTCAGCTTCGAAAATGGCTACGATACCCAGCTCGGCATCGACGGCGTGCAACTGTCGGCCGGGCAGAGGCAGCGCGTGGCCCTGGCAAGGGCCGTCTATGGCGACCCCGCACTGATAATTCTCGACGAGCCGAATTCCAATCTGGATTCCATCGGCGATGCAGCACTCCACAACGCCATTCTGACGCTGCGCAAGAACGGCACCACCGTCATCGTCGTCGCTCACAGGCCGAGTGCCGTGAATGCGGTGGACCAGCTGCTGTTCATGGCTGATGGCACGCAGGTCGAGTTCGGGCCCAAGGAAGAGGTTCTGAAGAAGGTGACCCGTGTGGCCACCCCCCAACCTCAGCCTCAGCCGCAACCCCAACCACAATCTGCCGCGCAGAATATCTCCAAATTCAGCGTAGGTCCGGTGCGCGTATCATGAGCGTGACACAAAAATCGCTGCGCATGACGCAGATCTTCGGCGTTCTCGTCGTCCTCCTCCTCGTCGGCGGTGTTGGCGGCTGGGCGGCGACCACTGATATTGCCGGCGCCGTCATCGCGCGCGGCAAGATGTCGGTTCTGAACAACGCAAAGAAAGTGCAGCATCTTGAAGGCGGCATCGTCGCAAAGCTTGCGGTTCGCAACGGCGACCACGTCAAAGCCGGCGATCTTCTCATCCGGCTGGACGACACCGAAACAAAAGCCAACCTTGCCATCATCGAGTCGCAAAGGGACGAGTTCCTGATCGAGCGTGCGCGCCTCGAAGCAGAGCGCGACATGCGGCCGGCACTGGACCTGCCCGAGAGCCTGGCAGGCGACCAGAACAGCGGACGGCTGCAGACCATTCTCGAGGGGCAGCAGAAGCTTCTGACATCGAAGCTGGATGCGCTCGAGGGCAAGAAAAACCAGCTTGCCGAGCAGGTCGAGCAGATCGGCGGACAGATTTCCGGCCTCGAGTCCCAGTTCGCCGCCAAGCAGCGGCAGGTGGAAATTCTCGGCCGCGAGCTGGAATCGCTGCAGACCCTGCGCGCCAAAGGTCTTGTCGAGCAAAGCCGTATCCTGGCGCTCGAGCGGCAGGGCGCGATGCTGGACGGCGACATGGGCCAGATCCAGGCCGAGATAGGCCGCCTGCGCGGAACGATCAGCGAAACCAAGCTTCGCATCATCCAGGAAGACGAGGAGTGGCGCAGCGAGGCGCTGACCACGCTCGGCGAGGTGCGCGCCAAGCTGGCGACACTCGAAGAGCAGCGCACGGCGGCGGTCGCCAAGCTCAGGCGGATCGACATTACGGCCCCGCTTTCAGGCTATGTCCACGAGTCGAACGTCTACACCGTCGGCGGCGTGATCGGCTCGGGCGAGCCGTTGATGCTGATCATACCTGAAAGCGACGCTCTCATCGTCCGCGCCCGGGTCGGGCAACGCGACGTCGACAACATCCATATCGGCCAGGAGGTGCGGCTACGCTTCACCTCGCTTAGCCAGCGCGTCACGCCGGAACTGATGGGTGACGTCACCACCATCGCACCCGACGTGACCACCGATCAGGCCACCGGCGAGGTCTATTACCCGATCGAGATCACGCTGATCGACGGCGAGGTCAAGAAACTCGAAGGCATTCAGCTGAAGCCCGGCATGCCGGTGGAAGCCTTCATCCAGACCGGAATGCGCACGGCCCTGTCCTACCTGACCAAGCCGTTCACCGAACAGCTGCAGCACGCGTTTCGCGAGTAACTGCTGATGGCGTGGCTGCGCGTTACGCGGCTACGGCTCTGCTGTCAGCTCTCGGTCCGAAAATGCTTCGAAAGCTTCAGGCCCTGCGCCTGATAATTGGAGCCGAGATCGGTGCCGTAAAGCGCCTGCGGCCGCGACAGCATGTGCTCGTAGACGAGGCGGCCGACGATCTGGCCATGCTCGAGGATAAACGGCACTTCGTGGCTGCGCACTTCCAGCACGGCACGGCTGCCGGTGCCGCCGGCCTTCGAATGGCCGAAGCCGGGATCGAAGAAACCGGCATAATGCACGCGGAACTCGCCGACCAGCGGATCAAAGGGCGTCATCTCGGCGGCATGGCCGGGCGGCACATGCACCGCCTCGCGCGAAACGAGGATGTAGAATTCGTCAGGATCAAGTACCAGTTCGCCCGGGCCGCGCTTGTATAGCGGTTCCCAGAAATCATGCACGTCCTGCGCGGCGCGCTTGTCCACGTCAACGAGCCCGGTGTGATGCTTGCCGCGATAGCCGACCAGCCCATTCTTGTCGCCGTTGAGATCGATGGAAAGCGCGATGCCGCCGCCCGAAATGTTGGGCGTGTCGGAAGCGACCAGCGTCTCGGTGCGGTGCAACTCGTGCAACTCGGCTTCGGAGAGCAGCGCCTTGCCGGTGCGGAAGCGTATCTGAGACAGGCGCGAGCCGGTGCGGGCGATGATCGGGAACGTGCGCGGGCTGACTTCCAGATAAAGCGGCCCGGAATAACCGGCCGGTATCTTGTCGAATTCTTGGCCGTTGTCGGTCATGACGCGGGTGAAGATATCAAGCCGGCCAGTCGAGCTTTTCGGGTTGGCCGAGGCCGAGATCGTTGCGGGCAAAGCGAGACGCTCCAGCAGCGGCACGATGTAGACGCAACCGGTTTCCAGCACGGCACCTGCGGTCAGGTCGATCTCATGCAGCCGCAGCCGGTCGAGCTTTTCACTTACCTTGTGGCCGGGACCCGGCAGGAAGCTGGCGCGCACACGCCATGCCTTTTCGCCGAGCCTGAGATCGAGGCTTGCCGGCTGGATCTGGTCGTTGTCGAGCGGACGCGCCGCAACCAGCGCTCCCGACTGGAAAAGCGCTGCGATGTCCCGATCCGGAAGAATACCCGACTGCCGCAAACTTCTACTCCTGCGATGAAGGGGCGAGGTTTAACGATGTCCGGCATTGACGCAAGAAGGCACCGGGTCTAAAGGACCGTTATCCCGTGGTGATTTGGCCGGTCGGCTTGCAGCCACGTTAAACAAGTCGCTAAAGGGCCGTCTGTGGACCGGCATGCGACTTTTCGCGGCCGGTTTTTTTGTGTTTGGATCAAGGCTATGACGAACAAGAAGCAGAATTGGAAGCCCGCAACGCAACTCGTCCATTCCGGCGTTCTGCGCTCCGGTTTCGGCGAAACGGCCGAGGCAATCTACCTGACGCAGGGCTATGTCTACGACACGGCGGAAGCCGCCGAGGCCCGTTTCAAGGGCGAAGAGCCGGGCTTCATCTATTCGCGATACGCCAATCCGACCGTCGACATGTTCGAAAAGCGTATGTGCGCGCTGGAAGGCGCCGAAGACGCCCGCGCCCTGGCATCTGGCATGGCCGCCGTCACCGCGGCGATCCTGTGCAGCCTCAAGGCCGGCGACCATATCGTTGCCGCGCGTGCGCTGTTCGGCTCCTGCCGCTGGGTGGTCGAGACGCTGGCGCCGCGATACGGCATCGAGGCAACGCTGGTCGACGGCACCCAGATCGAGAACTGGGAAAAAGCGGTCCAGCCCAACACCAAGCTGTTTTTCCTCGAAAGCCCGACCAACCCGACGCTGGAAGTGGTCGACATCGCAGCGGTCGCCGCCCTTGCAAATTCGATCGGCGCGAAGCTGGTGGTCGACAATGTCTTTGCCACCCCCTTGCAGCAGAAGCCGCTCGAACTCGGCGCGCATATCGTCGTCTATTCCGCCACCAAGCACATCGACGGCCAGGGCCGCTGTCTCGGCGGCGTGATCCTTTCCGACAAGGAGTGGATCGACGAGAATTTGCACGACTATTTCCGCCACACCGGGCCAAGCCTGTCGCCGTTCAACGCCTGGACGCTGCTGAAGGGCCTGGAAACGCTGCCGCTGCGCGTGCGCCAGCAGACCGAGAACGCCGCCAAGGTCGCCGATTTCCTCGCCGGCCGGCCGGAAGTTTCGCGCGTCATCTATCCGGGCCGGGCCGACCATCCGCAGGCCGACATCGTCAAGAAGCAGATGAAGGGCGGCTCGACACTGATCTGCCTCGACCTCAAGGGTGGCAAGAAATCGGCCTTCGCCTTCGAGAACGCGCTGGATATCATCCTGATCTCCAACAATCTCGGCGATTCCAAGAGCCTGATCACCCACCCGGCCACGACCACGCACAAGAACCTGACCGACGAGGCCCGCACTGAGCTCGGCATCGGCGACGGCACGCTGCGGATTTCGCTTGGGCTGGAGGATGCGGATGACCTGCTCGAGGATATCGAGAAGGCGCTGAAGGCGGCGGGGTAAGGGCTACCGAAACACCCGCCCCGCCAGCACGACGCGCGACAGGGCGGTATAAAACGTCACCGCCGCGAAGACATAGGCGATGACCGCGAACCACGCCGGAAACAGGCAGAAGGCGACGAAGACGGCCAGCGTCTCCGTCGCCTCCGCCAGCCCGGTGGTGAAGAACAGCGACTTCTCTCCCCTCGCCTCGCCTTCCAACTTCCGCTTCTCGGCCATGATCGCGTAAGCGAGGAAGCTGGAGCCGTTGACGTAGAACGACAGCAGCAGCACCGCGCCGGCGACCGCATTGGCCGCCGGATCGGCGAGCACGAAGCCGAGCGGGATTGCGCCGTAGAAGGCGAAATCCAGCACGATATCGAGATAGCCGCCAAGGTCGGTCTTTCCGCGCACCCTCGCCACGGCTCCATCGAGACCGTCGCCAAGGCGGCTGGCAAGCAGAAGGACAAGGCCTGCCAAGAAATGGCCGTGGGCAATGGCCGCCGCCGCGGCAACGCCGACCGCGAAAGCAGAAATCGTCACCGCATTGGCCGACACGCCCGCCTGCGCCAGCCTGCCGCCAACGGCATCAAGCGCGGGATCGATGCGCTTGCGCGCCCAGCCATCCAGCATATTGGAATCTCCGCCTCCGATTCACCCAATAGACGCGAAATCCCGCCTTGCGGAAATCACAATCGCGCGGTTTATCGCTCAGGGTTGTTGACCTGCCGGCCATGTCGGCGGAACCTTGTTCGAGTTGGAGTACCAGACATATGTACAGCGCCATCACGCGCGACATCGAGGTGAGTGTCGAGCCTTTCTATCTGGAGGAACGCTCGGACCCCGCGCAGAGCCGTTTTGTCTGGGGCTACCGCGTGACCATCGCCAACCAGTCGGAGGAGCTCGTGCAGCTTCTGTCGCGCTACTGGCACATCACCGACGGTCTTGGACGCGTGGAGGAAGTGCGCGGCGCCGGCGTCGTCGGCGAGCAGCCGGAACTAAACCCCGGCGACAGCTATCAATACATGTCCGGCTGCCCGCTCAACACGCCATCCGGCATCATGGTCGGCCGCTACACCATGCGGAACGCGCGCGACGAGATGTTCGACGTCGATATCCCGGCGTTTTCGCTGGATTTGCCGGGGACGAAGCGGACGGTGAATTGAGGCATTTTCGGGCAGGTTTACGCTGCCCCTCATCCCCCTGCCGGGACCTTCTCCCCGTATAGGGACGGGGAGAAGGAGGAAGCTCCAACGCTGACGCCCCCTCTCCCCGTCCCTATACGGGGAGAGGGTAAGGGTGAGGGGCAGCGCCGAGACCTCAAGCCTCCGCCGAAAACTCCGCCGGCTCGAACTCATACGCCTTCGAGCAGAATTCGCAGTTCACGCGGATGACGCCGTCTTCGACGCTGTCGGTGATCTCCTCGGCGGAAAAGCCGTCGAGGATGCCGCGGATCTTTTCGCGCGAGCAGGAGCATTCATCGCGTATCTCGATAGGCTCGAATACGCGGACGCCGTGCTCGTTGAACAGGCGGTAGAGCAGCCGCTCGGCCCCGATGGTCGGGTCGAGCAGTTCGGTGTGGTCGACAGTCGCCACCAGCGCCAGCAGTTCCTGCCATGCATTGTCGGTGACTTCCTGCGCGTCCGCGCCCGGGTCGCCGTCGCCGCCGTGAAGATCGGGCATGCGCAGGCGCTCCGGCGCCTTGGGCAGGAACTGCGCCAAGAGCCCCCCGGCTCGCCAATGCTCGCGGCGGCCGCCTTCGGCCGGCAGCACCAGCTTGCCGACCGACAGTTTTACGTCGGTCGGGATCTGCTCCGACTGCCGGAAATAGATCTTCGCCGCCTCTTCCAGAGTCGTACCGTCGAGCTGGACGATGCCCTGGTAGCGCTGCGTATGGGCGCCCTGGTCGATGGTGAGGGCCAGAACGCCGCTGCCCAGCAGCGTCTCGGGCTTATCCTCGCCGGCATCAAGCAGCGCCTGCAGCCTCTCGGCATCGAAACGCGCATAGGCGCGCAGCGAATGCGGCGTGGTGAAATCGGCAACAAGCATATCCACAGGCCCGTCGGTACGGGTCTGCAGGATGAACTTGCCTTCGAATTTCAGCGAAGTGCCAAGCAGAACGGTGACCACCACCGCCTCGGCCAGCAGCCGGGCGACGGGCTCGGGGTAGTCGTGGCGCGCCAGTATCCGGTCGAGCAGCGGCCCGAGCTGGACCATGCGGCCGCGTACGTCGAGCGGGCCGACCTCGAAAGGTACGACATTGTCATCACCGGCAAAGCCGAATTCGCCAAGCTTGCGTTCCGTGTCAGCCACCAGACCAAATCCCTTTTACAGTCTCGGACAGGCAAGACTCATTGCCCGGAAACCGCTCGTTCAAACGACAGTTTAATGTGATCTGCCCCAGATAGGCATGCAAGCCTTCCGGATCAAGCTTTCACAGATGATGCGCGTGTCCCAGCTCGAAGAGACTGTTTGATAATTCGCCCTGCCGAGGCATATGGCGTGGTTTTCGAGAACCGGAGCGGAGCGTACATTTAGGTACGTGAGCACCGGAAGCGCAGAAAACCGTGTCAGATGACCGGCGGGGTAGAATTTCCAAACGGTCTCTAAGCGCCGAGGCACCAGGCGAGCACAGCCTTCTGCGCATGCAGGCGATTTTCGGCCTCATCGAACACTACGGAGTTCGGCCCGTCGATGACCTCGTCCGTCACTTCCTCGCCGCGATGCGCCGGCAGGCAGTGCATGAACAGGGCGTCAGGCTTGGCGCGCTTCATCAGCGCCTCGTTGACCTGATAAGGCTGGAAGATGTTGTGGCCGCGGGCGCGATGCTCCTGGCCCATCGACACCCAGCAATCGGTGACGATCGCATCGACACCTTCCACCGCCTGCTCGGGGCTGCGGGTGAAGTTGACCGTGCCGCCATTGCCTGTGGCCCAGTCGATATATTTCTGCTCCGGCTCGCTGCCTTCCGGCACCGCGACATTGAGGTTGAAGCGGAAGCGGGCCGAGGCCTCCAGCAGCGAATGCAGCACATTGTTGCCGTCGCCGACCCAGGCCACCGTCTTGCCGGCGACCGGTCCGCGATGCTCCTCGATGGTCATCACATCGGCCATCAGCTGGCACGGGTGGGTGTCGTCGGTGAGGCCGTTGATGACCGGGATCGTCGCGTTTTCGGTCAGCTCGAGAAGGCGCTCATGCGACGTCGTGCGGATCATGATCGCGTCGACATAGCGCGACAACACCTTGGCGGTGTCGGCAATGGTCTCGGAGCGGCCGAGCTGCATTTCGGTGCCGGTGAGCATGATCGTCTCGCCGCCGAGCTGGCGCATGCCGACATCGAAGGAAACGCGCGTGCGGGTCGATGGCTTGTCGAAGATCATCGCCAGAACCTTGCCTTCCAGCGGTCGCGAGCGCTCGCCGGCCTTCAGGCGTCCCTTGCGCGCGACGGCATCGTCGAGAATGCCGCGCAGCGTCGTGTCGGAAACGGCGGAAAGATCGGTGAAGTGGCGGATACCACTGGTCATAGCAAACCCCGGAGGTGTTGTTTCAGCTCATGCGGCGGCTTCGGACAAGCCCTTGGCGGCAGCGCGGATGCGCGACAGCGCTTCGCGGATCTCATCGTCCGTGACGGTCAGCGGCGGCAGCAGGCGCACGACATTGTCGCCGGCTGGCACGGCAAGCATTTCTTCCTGTCGCAGTGCGCCATTGACGGCGGTGTTGGATGCCTTGCATTTCAGGCCGAGCATAAGCCCGGTGCCGCGCACGCTTTCGATGATTTCGGGAAACTCGTCGGAAATCGAGGCCAGCCCCTGCTTCATCAGCAGCGCCTTGCGCTTGACCTCGTCGAGGAAGCCGTCTTCCAGCACAACGTCGAGCACGGCGTTGCCGACCGCCATGGCGAGCGGATTGCCGCCAAAGGTCGTGCCGTGCACGCCCGGCGTCATGCCGACAGCCGCTTCGTCCGTCGCAAGGCAGGCGCCAACCGGAAAGCCGCCGCCGATGCCCTTGGCGATTGCCATGATATCGGGTGTCACGCCGGTCCATTCATAGGCGAACAGCTTGCCGGTACGGCCGATACCGCATTGCACTTCGTCGAAGATGAGCAGCAGGCCGTGCTGGTCGCAAAGCTCGCGCAGGCGCTTCAGGAACGCCGTCGGCACTTCGCGGATGCCGCCCTCGCCCTGGATAGGCTCGATCAGGATCGCCGCCGTCTCGGGCGTGATCGCCTTCTCGACCGCCGCGATATCGCCGAAGGGCACCTGGTCGAAACCATCGACCTTGGGGCCAAAACCTTCGAGATATTTTTCCTGGCCACCGGCGGCGATGGTTGCCAGCGTGCGGCCGTGGAATGCGCCCTCAAAGGTGATGGTGCGGAACTTTTCCGGGTGGCCGCTGACATATTGATAGCGCCGCGCCGTCTTGATCGCGCATTCCAGCGCCTCCGCGCCCGAATTGGTGAAGAACACCTTGTCGGCGAAGGTGGCTGCGACCAGCCGCTCGCCAAGGCGGCGCTGACCCGGAATCTCATAGAGGTTCGACGTGTGCCAGAGCTTGCCGGCCTGCTCGGTGAGAGCGGCGACGAGATGGGGATGGCCATGGCCGAGCGAATTCACGGCGATGCCGCCGGCGAAATCGAGAAAGCGTCGGCCGTCTTCCGCAACCAGCCAGGAACCCTCGCCCCTGTCGAAAGCCAGGGGTGCGCGTGCGAAAGTCTCGTAAAGCGCCGAACCGCTCATTATATGCGTCTCCGGGACCGGAAAATCAAAAAAGCCGCCTCAAGCGGCGGCCTTAACGGGCATATTTCGTTTCCGGTCACAAAGTCAACGAAAACGTCGCGCAGAAGCGCGCGGCAGACAACTTGGCCCAATAAGCTGACTTTGTTGCGGCAAGTTGTTGAAAACCCAAAAAACCGATTCGTGTGGCACCCCGGACTCTTGTCACCGAGTCAGCCGATAAGGTAGTTTGAAGTCTAGAAATAACCAGATTTGGTGCGGCAAACCCAATCACCCGAATATATGTGGTGTCACCCGAGCATTTGTCGGGACGGGAATGGATTCCGGAAGGTCGCACGCACAAGCAGGAGCATGCTCTCATGAACTGGACTGACGAGCGAGTGGAAACCCTCCGCAAATTATGGGCCGAAGGCCTTAGCGCCAGCCAGATCGCCGCCCAGCTTGGCGGCGTCAGCCGCAATGCCGTCATTGGCAAGGTCCATCGCCTGAAGCTTTCGAGCCGCGGCCGCTCGACGGCTGCACCTGCCCGCCAGAAAAAGACGGTGCACGCATCGACCGGCGTCAAGACCGCGCCGCGCGCCACGACCACCACGCGCACGGTGACGACCTCAATCGGCGCCACCGCGCTGCAGACGCAGTTCGACGCCGAGCCGGTGGCCCGCCACTATCTGCGCCCTGTCGAAAACGTGGTCGTCCCGATCTCGCGGCATCTTCAGCTCGTCGAGCTCAATGAGCGCACCTGCAAGTGGCCGAATGGCGACCCGCTGACGGAAGAATTCCACTTCTGCGGCAACGACGCCGCCGAGACTGGCCCCTATTGCAAATATCACTCGAAGATCGCTTTCCAGCCGGCGTCGGAGCGGCGGCGCAGCCGCTGATAGGGAATAGAAAGCAGCGCAGCAGTTCCAAGGCGCGCAAGCGCCTTCCCTATTCACTACTCTCTACTCACTTTCTTCTCACTACTCCCTTTTTCACAGCCAGCCGTTCTTGCGAAAACGCCAGTAGAGGAACGCGCAAGTGGCAGCGATTGCCGTCAGCACTATCGGATAGCCGTATTCCATCCTCAGTTCCGGCATGTCATTGAAATTCATGCCGTAGATGCCGGCGAGCGCTGTCGGCACCGCCAGAATGGCGGCCCATGAGGCGAGTTTCTTGGAAATCGCCGTTTCCTGACTCTGGCCGACCAGAAGGCTCGCCTCAAAGGCGAAAGCCAGCACCTCGCGCAGGCTGTCGATCTTTTCCTGCACGGTGCGGATATGATCGGTCACGTCGCGGAACAGCGGGTGCATAGCGGCGTGGATCTGCGGCAGGTCCGCACTTGTCAGCCGCCGGCAGACCTCGACCAGCGGAAGGGCTGCATTGCGCAGCCGCAGAAGATCGCGGCGCAGCATGTAGAGCCGTTCGATCTCGGCGGCGAGCATCGGCTTGAGCAGAACCTTGTCCTCGATCTCCTCGACCTCGTCCTCGATCTGCTCCAGCACCGGCATATAGTTGTCGACGATGAAATCGAGGATGGCGTAGAGGACGAAGTCCTCGCCCTTGGCCAGCGAATGCGGGCAGCTTTCCCAGTGCTGGCGAACGGTGGCGTAGGAGGTCGACGGACCGTGCCGGACGCTGACGATATAGCCCTTGCCGACGAACAGGTGCGTTTCGCCGAAGGTGACGCGACGGTCGATCAGTTGCGCCGTGCGGGCAACGATGAACAGCGCATCGCCATATTGCTCGATCTTCGGCCGCTGGTGCGGATGCTCGGCATCTTCGATCGCCAGCGCATGAAGATTGAACTGCGCCTGTACGCGCAGCAGAAGTTCGCGGCTGGGCTCGAGAAGGCCGATCCAGACGACATGGCCTTCTTTGGCTGCCCACTCACCGGCCTCCTCGACCGGAATGTCGGCGACGCGCTTGCCCGCGGCATAGACGCTCGAGGCAACGATACCAGCCTCCGCCGGGGCGGGCGCGAATTTGCGGACATGATCCATCACCACCTCCCGAAGGCCAAGCCTTCACTGCGTGATGAATGCGCAGGTCGGTCAGCTTAGCGCAATTTTGCGGAAGGTTCGAGGGAGGAGCGTGGTTTGTCGGTGCGGTTCGAATTCAGCAACGGGTGGGAAGTGGACGCCGGCTGTCTTGCCAATCCTCTTCCCCCACGTTTGATGCCAAGAGATGCTCAGACCGCAGAATATGCCTGCTTGAGAACACTCCAATCGAACTCACGTGCCCAATCGGCAAAACTGTGCCAACGGACTTCTGGGAAATCCTTGTGCAACGCGGCGATATCGACATCGTAACCGACGCGGTCGAACCATTCGAACATAAGAGCCGCATCCTCGCTTTGCTGACGCATCGCGGCGATCGGAAGCTCCTGGTAGTTGATCGGACGACCAAGTGCCTGCGACAGGATCTTCGCCTGCTCCTCGCCGGACAACTCATGACCGGCGAAATCGAAACGTTTGCCGAACACCTGCTCGCGCCGCTCTGCCAAAGCCGTGGCGAAGGCGCCAATGTCGGCCACGGCTACCAACTGAAGGACGCGCTGGGGCGGCATTGCGAAGGCATGCGTGCCCCTGCGCAGAGCGTCGATCGACCACGGCGCGACAAAATTCTCCATGAAGGCGGCCGGCGCGCTGATGGTGTAGGGGATGCCCAGCCCGGCGATATGCTTCTCAACGAGATATTTGCTTTCGAAATGCGGGATGCCCGTCTTCTTGTCGGCATCGGCGACGGAAGAATAGATCAGATGTCCGACGCCGGCAGCCTTCGCCGCATCGGCGGCCATGATCCCCAGCCGTGCCTCCTCTTCGGTTCCAGCCTCGTAGCTATTGCCCATCAAAAACATGGTATCGACGCCATTTGCGCCCTTCAGGACGGATGCTGCGTCATCGAGATTGCCTGCCACGACGTCGACGCCCGCGGCGGTCAGTTGCCGCGCTGCATCACTATCCGGCTTTCGGGTCAGCGCTTTGACTCGATGTCCCTTTGACAGCAGTGCGCGCACGACGGCGCCTCCCTGCTGGCCGGTGGCGCCGATAACCAGAACGGTTCGTTTGGTAGTCATGTCCTTGCTCCTTTTGTTTCTGCTGGAACAAAGTTAGGGCCTGCCATATTGATCCATAATAGACTATAATTGGGAAACATCGTCCCACCTATGGATACAATGTTCGATCTCAACGATATCGTGGTATTCGCTCGCGTCGTCGAGGCAGGCAGTTTCACTGCCGCCGCGCGCCAGCTCGGCATGCCCAAGACGACGGTCAGCCGCCGCATTGCAGCGCTTGAGCGTGAGGTTGGGGTGCGCCTGCTTCAGCGCACGACGCGAAGCCTCAACATGACCGATGCGGGTCGTCTCTACTACGAACAGAGCAGTCAGGCGCTGCGGACAATCGAGAATGCCAATCTGCAACTTGCGGAAGCGAGGGTTGAACCGTCAGGCACGCTTCGCATCTCGGCTCCTGTCGGCTTTGGCAGTTCCTTTCTTTCCAGCGCCGTATTCGATTTTCTCGCAGCCTTTCCGAAAACCAGGGTCGAGTTGCGCCTCACCGACGACACGCTAAATCTGGTCGAGGATGGGATAGACCTCGCTTTCCGCACCGGGATACTTCCGGACTCAACGCTGATTGCCCGCAAGCTCGGCTCCACGCACAGGGTCCTGTGTGCCAGCCCGGACTATCTCGCGCGCTGCGGCGTGCCGGCTGTGCCGGAGGATCTCGCTCATCATCACTGCGTCATCGCCGGCCCGTCGACGTCCAGCGCTCATTGGGTGCTGGACGGACCGCACGGTCAGGAAACAGTCGCGGTATCCGGGCGCTTCGCGGCCAATGAAATGCAGGCCGTCGTTGCCGCAGCGATTGCGGGCTATGGCATCGCCCTATTGCCTCACCGGATCGCCGAGGCATCCATCAGGGATGGGCGGCTGCGCCGCATCCTTGACGATTACGCGACACCAGTTGGCGGCCTTCATGTCGTCTATCCCAGCAGCCAGCACCTTTCGCCGCTGGTCAAGGCATTCATAGAGCTTGCCGCCAGGAAGATAAGCGCAGGCGCCGGCGAGAACGACGAGGCCGCGGCTTGAAAGAAAGCCTTCAGCAGATCAGCTGCGAGCGGATTGCCACCTGGCCTATGAACAGTTCTGTCCGTGCAGGATCAGACACGCCCCACTCACTTCGCCGCGATTTCCACCGGCATCACGACCTTGTCGGTCTTGTCTTCCTTGGGACGGTCGATCGGCATCTGGTCGCCGGTGACAACATAGTAGATCGTCTCGGCGATGTTGGTGGCATGGTCGCCGATGCGCTCGATGTTCTTGGCGCAGAACAGCAGATGCGTGCAGGGCGTGATGTTGCGCGGGTCTTCCATCATGTAGGTGAGGAGTTCGCGGAACAGCGACGTGTACATGGCGTCGATCTGGTTATCGCGGGCGCGCACGAATTCGATGCGCTCCACCGAGCGCGAGGCATAGACGTCCAGCACTTCCTTGAGCTGCGTCAGCGCCAGTTCGGCCAGCGCCTGCAGGCCGCGGAACAGGCTGACCGGCTGGCGGCCCTCGGAGACGGCAACAACACGCTTGGCGACGTTCTTGCCGAGATCGCCGACGCGCTCGAGGTCGGCCGAAATGCGGATCGCGCCGATGATTTCGCGCAAATCCCCTGCGACGGGCTGGCGCTTGGCGATAAGCACGATCGACTTGTCGTCAATCTCACGCTGGGCTTCGTCGAGGATGGTGTCGTCGGCGATAACCTTCTTGGCCAGCGCTGCGTCCGCATTGACGAGTGCCGCGATCGCCTGATCGACAAGGCGCTCTGCCTGGCCGCCCATCGCCGCAACCTTGCGGGTCAGGTATTTCAGCTCGTCGTCATAAGCACTGACAATGTGGTGCGACTGCATGAAGGTCCATCTCTCTTCGGAACCGCCAAATCATGATCCCTGAATCCATGCATATAGGCTAACGACATGACGGAAAAAAGAAAGCTTGGATTGGCGGCACGCTGACGCCACAATTCGGGCTGATAGCGCCTGCGCGAGGGGTCCGGAACCATCGTCTCCAACGAGCAGCTGCTATTTTGGCCGGCGCGCGAAGTGGTCCATGCATTCCCGTGACGTCCATCCTCCTAACTGCAAAAGGCCGCGCGGTGCTCCAAAGCACGATCACAAAGCTCCTTTCCTCCCGCAAGAACCGCGCGCAAGTTCACACGGCTCTTCACCTTCTCAACGCGCGCGGCATAGCCGTCGTCGGCGTTGCCTGCGTCGTGGGGGCGCTGGCGGCGGTGACCGTCACGGCAATGAGCTGGATCGTTCAGGAGATGCACTGGCTGCTTTTCGGCCTGGAGCGCGGCGCGCGGCTGTCGGCCATGTTCTCGCTATCCAGCTCTTCCCAGGCGCTGGTGCCCGTCATGGGCGGCGTGCTGCTCGGGTTGACGATCGCCTATCTCCGGCGCCGGCAATATCGCACGCCGATCGATCCGATCGAGGCCAATGCGCTCTATGGCGGAAGGCTGTCGGCGACGGACACCGCCATCGTCGCGGTGCAGACGATTATCTCGAGTGGCTTCGGCGCGTCGGTCGGGCTGGAGGCGGCCTATACCCAGAGCGGCTCGGGGCTGGCGTCCCGGCTGGCCAGCTTTCTGCAGCTGCGCCGCAATGACGTCAGAATACTGGTCGGATGCGGTGCTGGCGGCGCGATTGCGGCTGCCTTCGGCGCGCCATTGACGGGTGCGTTCTACGGTTTCGAGCTCATCATCGGCGTCTACTCCGTCGCCAATGTCGCGCCGGCGATGGCTGCGGCCGTCACCGCCTCGCTGACGGCGAGCTATCTTGGCGGCGCGCAGTTTCCTATCGAAGTCGGCCCGGTGCCGGCGATGACGGCGCTGCAATATCTGCCCTATCTGCTTCTCGGCTTTCTGGCAGGAGCCGCGTCGATCGCCATCATGCAGTTGGTGACGCTGGTGGAGCGAGGTTTTTCGCGGCTTTCCATCGACGCCGCGCTGCGTCCGGCGATCGGCGGGTGCCTGATCGGCGCACTCGCGTTGATCACGCCCCAGGTCCTTTCGAGCGGCCATGGCGCGCTGCATCGCGAACTGGCGATGAATTATGGCCTCTACGTCGTCGCCGAGCTTTTCGTCCTCAAGCTGATCGCTTCCGCCGTATCGCTGGGTTCGGGATTTCGCGGCGGCCTGTTTTTCGCCTCACTGTTTCTGGGCGCCCTGCTCGGCAAGATCTTTGCCGAGGCGATGATCTTCCTTTTGCCGCAGACCGGGGTCGACCCGATGATCGCGGCCGTTGTCGGCATGACCTCGCTCGCCGTCGGCGTCGTCGGAGCGCCGCTGACCATGACATTCCTGGCGCTGGAATCCAGCGGCAACCTCGCCCTCACTGGCGTCGTTCTGGCGGCGTCGATCGTGTCGGCGGTGCTGGTGCGCGAAACCTTCGGTTACTCCTTCTCGACCTGGCGGTTCCACCTGCGTGGCGAAACGATCCGAAGCGCCCATGACGTGAGCTGGACCCGCAACCTGACCGTCGAGCGCATGATGCGCGAGGACGTTCGCACCTTGCCCGACACGACGACGATCGAAGAGTTCCGCAGGCAAGTGCCGCTGGGTGCCGCGCAGCGCGTGATCGTCACCGATGCCGACAAGAAATACGCCGGAATGCTGCTTGTCGCCGAGGTCTACGCCCTTGATGCGGGCAACGAGGCCGAGGGTGCGTCCATCCGCACGTTGGCGAAATATCAGGACACGCTTCTGGTGCCGTCCATGAACGTCAAGGCAGCCGCCGACATCTTTGCCCGCTCGGGCAGCGAGGAATTGCCGGTGGTCGACAATTTCTCGAACCGCCGGGTGGTCGGGCTTTTGACCGAAGCCCACCTGCTGCGACGCTATGCCGAGGAACTGGACAAGGCGCGCAAGGATCTTTCAGGCGAAAGCTGAGCAGCCTTTGGCAAAGCTCGCCCGCCCTAACTTTCAAACCGGACAAAAATTGACAACATCCGAAACAAAAAAACTTTGCGTGACAGCGCCGCAATAGTTCTAAATTACCGATTTACATCGTTAGATTCATAGATATAGCTATAGTTACTCATGTTGCGGACAGGCAAACGCACCGAGGAACGGCAATGCTGAATGCACACAGCGAATTGCTCGATTTCATCGAGCGGGCGGAGAGACATCCAAACCTGTCCCTCCTCGTCAACGATTTCTCACAAGTCATCGATCGGCAAGGCTTCAACGCGTTCATCATGACCGGCCTGCCTTCGGCCGGCATCGACGTGGAACCGATGGTCATCGCAAACCATTGGCCGGAAGCCTGGTCCGATCGTTACCGCGAGCAGGTGTATTTTCCCGACGATCCGGTCTCGAAATGGTCGATTACCAAAGACCGGCCTTTTCATTGGCGGGAAGCCTGGGACGCATTTCCCGTCACCAAGCGCGTCCAGCAGCTGAACGGCGAGGCCGCTGCTTTTGGCCTGGTCGACGGCATTGCTTTCCCCTTGCGGACTGCCAGAAGGTGGCAGGCGGTTGTCTCGCTTGCCAGTCACCGCCGGATGGACATCGACAAGAAAGACGAAGGCCTGCTCTATTGCGCCGCCGTCTATTTCCAGATGGCCGCGAATGACCTGGCGTCGAAGAAAGCTCCTCCGCCTCCATCCCTGAGCGACAGGGAGCAGGAAATCCTGAAATGGGCGGCTGCCGGCAAGACCGCCTGGGAGATATCGACCATCCTCAATATTTCCGAGTCGACAACGCGCACCCACCAGCGGCACATCAACGCGAAGCTGGATACCGCCAATACAACCCAGGCGGTTATGGAAGCAATCAGGCAACACATTATTCACGTGTAAATTGCCGGTCAATCATCGATTCCGATGATAGCTGACAGGCCCGTTACGGTTCATCCTTCTGCGAGAGAATCAACCGCAGGGGGTAGTAGCCGTGCAGATCCACGTCGTAAACGCCGCAAACCGCCACCTCTATGTCGCCGAGCTCGAAGACTTCTTTCGCGCGCGCCACGCCATCTATGTCGAAGAAAAGCAATGGCGCGACGACGATGGCAGCGGCATGGAAATCGACCAGTTCGACACCGACGAAGCCACCTACATGATCGGGATCGTTGACGATCAGGTCATGACCGGGACCCGGCTTCTGCCGACCACCGAACCGCATATGCTGAGCGAGGTGTTTCCGCACAGCTGCAATTTCACCGGCGTCCCCAGGCAACCGGACGTCGCCGAATGGACGCGCGGCTTCATCGTCCCTTCCTTCCGCGAAAAAGGCCACGGCCCGATCAAGGGCCAGTTCTGCGGGACGGTCATGGAGTATTGCCTGAATGAAGGCATCAGCCGCATCGGCGGCATTCAGGATCTGTATTGGCTGCCGCTGTGGAAGCGGTTCGGCTGGACGGTGAGACAGATCGGAAATCCTATTCTGATCGACGACCGCTGGTGTGTCGCCGCCTATTTCGACGTCACGCCGGAAGCGCGCGACCGCGCGCTCGCCAGGGGCAATCTCGACCATTCCATTCTGGTGCATCGCGGCCCCTACGAGCCGTTCATGCAGCAGTATCGCACCAGCCGTACAGGAGGCGCTCGTGCAGCTTAAAATGGGACAACACGAACACGGGGGGCACCCGGTGCGGCATCGGAACGGATCTCGGGCAGCACTCGCCAACACCAGCCATAACGACGATCTGGTGGTGCCCGAAATCCCTCGCAAGGAATATTTCGCTCAGTTCATGAGCGAACTACGAAAGGAGATGCAAGCAGCCCGCGCAGAGGAGGCGCGGCTGCTTCAGGCGGACAAGGCGCATATTTCCGGAGGCGGCAGCCTCCGGAAAACGCCGAGCGGTACGGACTACATCCTCTGGGGCAGGATCGGCACAGGCGGTGTGCCCGATCTGCTGAACCGGATCGACGACGACATAGAGAGGTGCCGCGAGCCGGTCATCATTACCGGCACGGCCTTCTCCACCCGATACCGGTTCAGCCGCTGGCTTTTGCGCAATGGCCACATCGCGCGAGCCGATCTCGGCGAAGATGGCCTGGTGGTCGCGAAATCGGCTTAGCCCGAGAAGGAAATAAATCGCGTCGCGCGCCACTGGAGGCGCGGCGCGATAGACAGGTTCGGCCTCCCCGGACATACCGCACGTCCGGCGGCGGATATCATTCCGCCGCCGGAAAATGCACGGTGAAGGCCGCACCCTCGCCCAGCTTCGAGCGGATCGACAGGCGGGCGTTGTGACGGGTCAATATATGCTTGACGATGGAAAGGCCGAGGCCCGTGCCTTTCTGCGAACGGCTGGTTTCCACGTCCACCCGGTAAAAGCGCTCGGTCACGCGCGGAATGTGCTCTTCGGGAATACCGGGACCGAAATCCTGGATCGTGACCGTGGTTTCATGCTCGGCATTCGTGTCCGGGCCGCCGATCGAGACGACGACACGGCCACCCGACGCGCCATATTTGCAGGCGTTTTCCAGAAGGTTCTCGAAGACCTGGAACAGTTCGTCGCGATCGCCCAGCGCCTCGAAGGCCCCCGTGGGGAAGTTGCGCTCGACGGTGACGCCGGACTCCTTCGCCAGCAGGCTGAGGGAATCGATGACGCTTTCCACCACGCCGCGCAGGTCGACTTTCACGCCGGGCCGCAGATGCGACTTCATCTCCAGCCGCGACAGCGACAGCAGGTCGTCGATCAGCCGGGCCATGCGCGCGGTCTGGTTCTGCATGATCTGCAGGAAATGATCACGCGCCTTGGCGTCGTCGCGCGCCGGGCCGCGCAGCGTCTCCACGAAGCCTGAAATCGAGGCGAGCGGCGTGCGTAGCTCATGGCTGGCATTGGCGATGAAATCGGCGCGCATGCGGTCGATACGGCGCGTCTCACTCTGGTCCTTGAACACCATGACATAGAGGCCGGTACCCCTGCCGACGGCGGATGCGGTGACGCGAAAGACGCGTTCGATCGGCACGCGCTCGATGAAGTCGATCTGCCGCGACGCGGCATGGCCGAACAGCACGGCCTGTATCATCTCCTGCATTTCCGGCGCGCGGAATTTCAGCAGCAGCAGGATGCCCGGGCGCAGCGCTCCGAAAGCGTTGACGGCGGCATCATTGGCATGGACGACCGCGCCAGCGCCGTCGAATACGATCAGCGGGTCGGTGACGGCGGCCGCCAGGTTTTCGCCCGAGAGGCCGCGCGTGCCACCATTGGCGGTCTCCTCTGCCTCGGTCGTGAGAAGCCCCGCCGTGCGGCTGGGCGCAAGGCCCGCGACGACGATCAGCGCGCCCACCACTGCAGTGACCGTCCGGGTGTCGCCGCCGGCCCAGATGTGGACGGCAAGCACGGCTGCGATGGCTGCGGCCAGCATCCAGCGATTCTGGCGGAACCGGTGGGCGACCAGCCGCATCGCGCGGCGTATCCATAGTTCGCGGCCTTGATCGCTCATGCGAAAATCCCGTGATGCCTGATACTTGGATGTAAAACTTCACGCTGGACCAGTCTGGCCGCACCCAATAGCATGAAAGGGAAACCAAGAAAGGTTTGTCGAAATGAAAAACGCCGACGACGCGCCTGAGACCGCAGCAGCCAAGGAAACCGCAGGTCTCACACCGTTGAAACTCAGGATCGGCGGCAAGGAGCGTCTCTTCGACATCAACAATCCCGAATTGCCCGACTGGATCGACAAGAAGGCCTTGCGTTCGGGCGGCTATCCCTATGACGACAAGATGCCCTCCAAGGACTATGAAGAAACGCTGGAGCGGCTGCAGATCGAACTCGTCAAGCTTCAGGCCTGGATGCAGGCGACAGGCCACAGGGTGCTGACCCTTTTCGAGGGGCGTGACGCCGCCGGCAAGGGCGGGACGATCAATGCGGTGCGGGAATATATGAACCCGCGTACGGCCCGCAACGTGGCGTTGACCAAGCCGACCGAAACCGAGCGCGGCCAATGGTATTATCAGCGCTATGTGCTGCATTTCCCGACGGCGGGCGAGTTCGTCACCTTCGACCGGTCCTGGTACAACCGCGCCGGCGTCGAGCCGGTGATGGGTTTTTGCACGCCCGAACAGCACGAGCATTTTCTGGAGGAAACGCCGCGCTTCGAAAAGCAGATCGTGCGTGAGGGCATCCATTTCTTCAAGTTCTGGCTGGATACAAGCCAGGAGGTCCAGCTCAAGCGTTTTCACGATCGCCGCCACAGCCCGCTGACCAACTGGAAGTTCTCGCCGATGGATGTCGCCGGCATCAGCAAATGGGACGCCTATACCGAAATGCGCGACCTGATGGTGAAGCGGACTCACACCTCCGAGACACCGTGGACGATCGTAAAAGCCAACGACAAGCGGCGGCTGCGTATCGCTGTGATCCGCCACATTCTTCTCGCGCTGCCCTATACGGGACGCGATCTCGACGCCATCGGCAAGCCTGACAAGAAGATCATCGGCGAAGGGCCGAAGTTCCTGAAGTGAAAGCTCGGCAACTCATCGGCAATGCCGGGTGAGAGACTGTTTGATAACTCGCCCTGCCGAGGCATATGGCGTGGTTTTCGAGAACCGGAGCGGAGCGTACATTTAGGTACGTGAGCACCGGAAGCGCAGAAAACTGCGTCAGATGACCGGCAGGGTAGAGTTAGCAAGCGGTCTCGCTTCCCGGTGCGGCGTCTTGTGCCAGTGATGCGGCCGCTTCCACAGTTCGTAGACGGAGCACCATGCCGCCAGCGACAGCATCAGCCAGTAGACCGGCGTCATCAGGCAGACCTTCCAGAACCCCCGGCTCTCGCGCTCGTTGAGTGTCATTCGGCCAAGCACCATGAAGGATGCGTAGCCAAGCACCACGGTGATGGAGTCGAACGCCAGCAGGCCCCATTGCCAAAGGCTCAGCGGAATGCCGCCGCTGACCTGAACGGTCAGCACCAGCGCCGACAGGATCAGGAACGGGTGCATCAGCGCCGACATGACCATGCCGGCGAACAGGATCTGCGCCATGCAGAACGAAGCGAAAGGCACTTCGCGGGCGAGCCTGACGGGATTGCGCATATGGACGAACCAGGTCTGAATCCAGCCCTTGAACCAGCGTTCAGGGCTGTCTACGGGCTCCGCTGGTATCGGGCATTTCTCTCCAGGCTTTCGGGTAAAGGCTTGACTTGACTCTATGTTCTCATTTTGTTCTTATGGAGTCCATGCCTTACAGGAGGTCCCGCCATGGACCACATTGTCACGCTTGATGCTCGGCAAGAGGCAATTTTGCAGACCACCGCCGAGAAATTCGTTCGTCTGCACGGCGGCGACATGATGAAAGCCCTGAAGGAACAGATGGTCTTGAACGCACACCTTCAGGAAAAGCTCGACCGCCAAGACCGCAAGCCAAAACCGCTGGTCTGAACCATGTCGGACGAAAACCACACGGTCGGGCAACCGGCTGCCCCGAGGCAGATCGAGAACCACATTTGCGACCATAGCAGCGGTTGCAAGAAAGTCGCGCCGTTCGGCGTGAACACCCGGTACGGGACCCTCTGGTATTGTTCCACCGAACATCGCGAAGAATCAGAGAAAGACAGGGTTCCGGGCTTTTAGGAAGGGGTGAGACAATGTCGATCACAATCCATATCCCAGGTGCAAAACCGGATGAAATCGTTCGAGGCCTCCTTGCCGCGCAAGCGGTGTTCGACACGGCCGGCGTGACACCGCTTCAGGCAGCAGAAGCAGATTTCGACATGGAAGGCTGGGATATTCAGGGCTTCCAAGGAGAAGCACCAGACAATTCCGATATCTGTGACGTCTGGCGCGAGGCAGACTTGGCTGCCGTTTTGGCCTGCTGCGAAGGGTGGCCGAAGGATAAAGTTCCCGCTACCGCCGAACTGGAATTGTCAGACCTCAACTTGCGTGACTCGCCGGCCGCTCGGAAATGAGCGACAACGTCCTGCCACAGCAGAAAGCGCCGAAGCTGATCGTCGTCATGGCGTTCGACCGAGACGAGGAAGGCGAGCTTCAGCCGGCGTTCGATCCAATGGAGCAGCAGACCGAGGACCGCGCGATCAGAACGGCGAAGGGACTGGCGGGAAAGCATGCCGGTGTCATCGCCTGGAGCCGAGAGGCAAACCCGACCGTCGGAGAGTATGGCGAGCCCACGACGCTGTTTATGGCCGGCGAAGTGCCGGACATGGAGTGAAGCCCGCCGTCGCGAGGGCAGCGAAGGCGGGCTCTATGCCGCCGGGGAGTGAGTGAACGCCGGCAGCTTGCCGCTCCTCGCATAATCCCAGACAGTAGCGGCACGACGCTAACGCTCGCCTTGCGGCAATGTTCCCTGCAAATTCACTGGCACGGCAGGGGATTCAGTGATTATCTAATCGGGTGGCTGGGTCCGCCGGCTGCATTGGCCGGTGCGGCGAATGGAACCCTCGCCGTGCCGGCCTCTTATGGGAGATGTGGATAAATGGCGCGCGCGTTTCTCGATCACAAACTCGACTGCAAAACCTGCGGGACAATCCGCTTGGATATTCCTGAAGACGCTGGTGAAGACACTCCGATCCATTGCAGCACCTGCCACGGCTATCTTGGCACTTGGGGAGAGCTTCAGAGGGATTTCATTCATCAGTCTGGCGACGGCGTCTTCGACCTCGACCACGGCAAGATTCAGCAGAAATAAAGCTCTCACAATCGCGGGCTTTCCATCCGCCGCAATTCGCGGCGGACCTCCTCCTCAGCAACCCCGACGAGCGCCTCGATATCGCTTAGATTTTCGCTGGGACCGGCAAGAACCAAAGCCATCCGCAGTTCGTGCAACGTATCTCTCGCGTTTTGCAACGTGATTAGTAGATGCTGCCTGCTTGTCATGATCCGTCCCTTCTTTCACCTCCAACAAAGTGACGGGTGGTCGGTTCCTAAATACCAAAAAAAACCGCCACCCCTTTCGGAGTGACGGGAAGCAGCTTGGCGATCGGGAAACCGCCTACGCTCGCTGCCTGAGCTTAATAAGGAGCCGCTGGCAGCCTGATTGCCTCAGTGCGCGGCACCCTGCAATCTCTTGACCATTCGCCGCCCTGGTCGCCGTTGTGACGTGGCAAGGTCGGCAAAAGCTCGGTGCGTGCGCCTTACCAGAGGTTCGCGCCGAAGCCGTTTAAAAAGAAATTCTTCGTTGATCTGGCCCGAAGCGAAAAGTGACATAGCCAGAGTAGCAATGTCCTTCGCGTCTTGGCCTCCGTAGCCAAGACCGTGCCAGTCGCAAGTCTTTTTGACCACACGGCACAGCATCTGGAGTTCTTCTGGACAAAAAATTGAATAATGTGTGTGCACGGCTTCCATGGCTCCCTCCCGTCTTTGGGGCGAAAGCATCTGTAATCACTCCCAGCCGCCGGTGCCCGTAGCAGTGGCCAGCGATTTACAAAGTATGCGCCGATTTCGAACCCTCGCAATTCAATTCTAAAAGACCAGTAATGCCAGCCTGTTGCCGCAGCGTAAAATAAACGTGCAAACGCAAAAAGACCCGCGCGCTCCGGTCAACGAACACGCGGGCCGGTCAATCCCCAAATTTGGGTACGCGAGAAACCGATCATTGGATTATCGAGCGCAACCGCGCGCTCGCCTTGCTCGGACCGGATGCGAACCCCAATTCTGGCCCGGCGCATCACGTTTGTGCCATAGTCAAGACGCACACCTAGAACTTGCCGGATCAGGAAGGCGAAGCGTCAACAGGCCCGCCACGAAGGCACAAAAAAACCGTCCGGCACCTTTCAGCGACCGGACGGAATAGCTTACGATTGGAAACGCGGGCGTCACGTTCGGCACGGCTAGTGCAGAGTTCCCTTGCCTGTGTTAATTGGCGGAAATGAACTGGACCCGCACAATCACAGCGTTGGCCCCGGTAGCTTTTGCCGGGGCATGGGCATTCTTTATCTTGGTTGGGTATTTTTACACGTTCGACAACAAAGCAAAAATGCTGTTTTCAACGGCGTTTATTATACTTGCAGTGCTTTGCAGTATCTTATTAGCCTTTCCAGCAGGCACTCCGGGCAAGTTTCCCTACTTTTTGTTGATTTTCGCTCCACAGGTCTACATCGTGCCAATAGCGGCATATGCCATCACGGTGAGATATTTTGCCTGGAGCACATATCCGTCCCTGCTGGGAAACTTCACTCTTGCGATCTGTCTTTTTGGGCTGCTCTGGACTTCGCAGTTAATGGTAGTTCTTGAAGAGCCGAGCTAGTTCGGACTTGCAGTCCGAGACGGCGTTCAGGCAGGTGGCGGACGAAACCAACCCAGGATTTTCGTCACCGATTCCCAGAACATGGACTGCCCCGACTGCAATGCCGATCGTGGTTATGGCGAGCCATTTCGTCACCTTTCCGAAGCCAACAATCATGCGGATAATCGGCAGGCCGGTCTTGATGGTGGCGATATCATCCGGGCTGAGTTCTGAAAGGAACTCGCGCGTTTTCGTCGGCAGTTCCACCATGCAGCGAGCCGGCTCTTGATTTTCGTCCATGCTCAGGGCTGCCAATCGCACCACTTCACGCCCCTACCTTTGTACTGAGAAATGCCCTCCGCTCAGAGAAATGTTGCTATATCGTTGCTTCACACTGAATACGGCGTGCGAATCTTATAATATAGTATTGTCATATCAATGCTTTAGGTAAAATCTTGAAAGTCTGAATCCAGCCCTTGAACCAGCGTTTGCGCTGGGCGAGCCAGGTGTCGAAATCTTCCGGCCCGTCCTCGCGCGTCGGGCATGACAGAGTGTCGGCCCGGTAGCCGAAACGCGCCAGCCGCAGGCCAAGATCGGCATCCTCGGTGACGTTGTAGGGGTCCCAGCCACCGACTTCTTCCAGAGCCGACCGGCGAAAATGATTGGACGTGCCGCCGAGCGGCAGAACGAGCCTGTGCGCGGCCAGCCATGGCAGGAGCCGCCGAAAAAGACCGGCATATTCGAAGCCGAACATGTTCGAGATGAGGCTTGCCCGGCGGTTCGAAATCTCGAGCGGCGCCTGAAGGCAAGCGAGTTCCGCGTCTGCTGCCGCGAACCTCTGCCAGGCCTCCATCAGCTGCATCGGGTGCGGCCTGTCTTCGGCATCGTAGAGCACCACGAACTCCCCGCTCGTCAGCGGCAAAGCATAGGCAAGCGCCTTCGGCTTGGTGCGCGGCAATGACGCCGGCACCGACACCACTTCGACGTAGCTGCGCAGCGGGTGAGCCCGGATCGCCTGGATCGTCGCCTTGTCGTCCTCCTCGCAGACCAGCTTGATCTCCAGCTTGCTGCGCGGCCATTGCAGCTTGCTCAGCGCGACCAGAAGCTGCGGCACGACCTCCGCTTCGCCGTGGAGCGCGACGAGCACCGAATAGACCGGCATCTTGGGAGACAGCGCAACTGACGGTTTCTGCGGCGGTCGCTTCTCGAACCAGAAGGCAGCGGCAATACGCAGTGCCACGCAGGCCAGGAAAAATACCGAGAACAGGACATGCAGCAGGACGAAAAAAGCCGTCGATCTCAAAAGCAGTGCAGTCGGCACGGCGACCGCGAAGGCACCCAGAAAGAAAGCCTGCCAGGCGCTCAGCACACTGCGCGCGGAGCAATCGGGTCGCTGATCGGAGAGACCGGTCAGGGCGCGTTCGGTCAGTATCTTGCGCGATCGCCGCAACACAGCCTGCCGCAGAACCGCAGGCGCCACGATCCGCGCACGGCGGGAAAGCTCTCCACCACGAATGCGTTGCAGTTGTTTCCACCCAGCCAGGTCAGGCGCTATGAGGAGGACTATGCGGCCGAAACCGTCCTCGATCCGCGCCGCGCCTTTTGCCGGCGCCTGTCGCAGCATCGTCAGCGCCTGCTCTTCCCCCAGCATCAGGCTGTGCGGATTGATCCTGGCCTCGAACTTCATGCCAAGCTCGTCAGCAATGGCGCGATAGAAGGCGACTTCCGTGACAAGGCCGGACACCAGAATCTCGGCCTGGAAGGTCGTGCCATTGACGCCGGCGCGCGAGGCGATGACAACGCTGTCGTCGAAGGAAATGCCCAGCCGATCGAGCACCGGCCGCCATTCCGCCACTTCCGGCAGCACGAGAGCCGCGAAAAGACTTATGCTGCCGTTCGCAGCTCCAATGTGGAATTCGTCGTCAGGCTGTTCGGCCTCATGAAAAGGAAATCCGCTGGGACGCTCCGATTCTAGCGCAGCCATCGAACACCGGTCCGGATCTGCAGATCGCCCGCGCCGAATTCACAACGCGCGCACAAATCCGGCAGCCTGCTCAACGCAGGCGAGCCAAGCCTCTTGCCGCAGAAACCCCGCGTCGGCACAAAATGCGCCATCGCAACACCCCCATGTTGCAATCCCCGCGTGCATTAATGCACATCCCGACGCCTCCCGCCATGGCAAAAAAGCAAGTGCTAATTTATTAGCCAGCCAAATGAGATGAGGCCTTTCCACAATGTTTTTGCCTGCCGGCCAAGGGAAGGGTAAATGTCTACGCACTTGTTCGCATTACTAGGCGTTTCATGAAACCACGTTCGATCCTGATGGCCGTTTGTTGCGCGCTGATAGCGCTGAGCGCACCGGCGCGGGCAGCCGGACCCGATGTTCCGGTTTTCTGGGACACCAAGGAGCGCTTGCCCAAGCCGGACCTTTCGACGCTTGAGAGGCTTCGCTTCCTGACCACCACCGATTTTCCGCCGTTCAACTTCCTCGATGGAAACGGCCGGCTTTCGGGCTTTCATGTCGACCTTGCCCGCGCCATCTGCGCCGAACTCGATATCGCGGCGAAGTGCCAGATCCAGGCCCTGCCCTGGGGCGAACTCGACGCGGCGCTGCAGAAGGGCGACGGCGAGGCGATCGTCGCCGGCGTTGCCGTGACGCAGGAAAACCGCGCGAAATATGCGTTCTCGCGGCCTTACCTGCAATTTCCGGCACGTTTCATCATGCCGAGATCATCCGCCGTCGCCGAGCCGATCTACGCCAAGCTGGAAGGCAAGCGCATCGGCGTTCTCGCCGGCTCTGCGCATGAACGCCTGCTGCGCAGCTATTTCCCCGACGTGAAGGCGGTGACCTATGCCAAGCAGGAATGGCTGTTCGACGATCTCAAGGCCAACAAGCTCGACGGCGCTTTCGGCGACGGCATGCGCTTCGGCTTCTGGCTGGGCGGATCGGAAGCCGCGGGCTGCTGCCGCTTCGCCGGCGGGCCCTATCTTGCCCCGGAATATCTCGGCACCGGCCTCTCAATCGCCACCAAGGCAGACAATCCGCAACTGGCGGACGCCCTGAACTATGCGCTGCATGAAATATCGGTGAAGGGCATCTTCGCCGAGTTGTATCTCCGCTATTTTCCGGTCAGCTTTTACTGAAGCGTCCTGATGCCAGTCCATCCACGCGATAGCGCGCTCGGCGGCAGCTGGCGGGTTCCGATAGCTCTAAACCGAAGCCAGAACCCTATGTTCGGCATGAGCAACTGGGATCGGCGAGGCACTTCTTAGCCTTGTTGGCCAATCGTTCGCTCTCCTCAACCAACGGAGCGTATTGCGCGAGAAATTGGTCCATCTCGGCAACATACGCGGAGTTCACTTTCTTCGCCTGAAGCTCCTCTAGCCTGTTCTTCCGGGCAAGGTCGATTTTCCATTTATTTTCGCGCACATAACCAGCCTCCCTGGCTACAACCTCTTTCAGAAGCCCTGCCGGCATACATGATTTGCTACCGGAAGAGTTTGAATTGTTTTTGTCTTCGTACTCAGTGCACTTCTTGACCTTGATATTCTTCTTGGAAATCGGTTTTGTGCTGAATAGGCTTTCCGGTTCAGCATTCGAATTTCGAAGAATTGTCGTGTTCGGCGTTGAATCCAAATAGTACTCAACCTTCGAGCATGCGTTTGCGCTGCTGTGAACGGTAATCTCAGCAGAATAACTTGGCTTTGAACCGCCAGAGCTTTCAATACTTATTGAACCCGTGCACGAGCCGACAGGCTTGTCGAAATTGCATTGTGCCGCTGCTATCACCTCGGATGGCAGGAAGGCTGCAAGAACAACGCCGAGAAAACCGATCGAAACCACTGCTTCTACCGTGAAGTGTCGTCGCGACATCAAAGCCCCCGCTCGCCAGCGCAGATGCGCCTGAATTGTCGTGGAACCTTGTGCACAGAATTGCGGCGGCCGAACCACCCAATTGGAGGGTGAGGTGCGGCAGCAGATTCGTTATCGTCACGGCGCAACGGGCATCCCAAGCAACGCGCCAGGTGGGACCCTATATTTGTGAGGGGATGTTTCTTGCGACTGCTTCTTTCTGCCGTCTATTCGGCTTTCATGGTTGTTTCGTCATGGTCGGTCGCTGCCGCTGCCGATTGTGATTTCAACAAACGGGTAGGCGCCTGCAAAGCGAAGATCGAGATCAGGAGTTCGACAGGCTCGAAGGGCAGCTACTCCGCTGAAATCATCGTTCGCAGTTCTGCTCCGACCTGCTCCAAGGTCGACTACTATCTGGACAACACGCCCCAGCGCGCCATCCTGAAAGGAGGCAATGCAGAACCCGAAAGCGTCTTCGGCACGCGTCCAATCTCAAGAAAGAATTTCAAGGTCGAAAAATGCGCTGCGTTTGAAGATCGCCAGAATGCCGCGCAGGGCGGCCAACAACAAGGACGTGAGGGTTCGAAGTCCTTTGCAGGAACCTGGCACGGTAAGGTCGGCTGGATGATGCTCTCCGCCCCGATGACGCTGAACCTCAGGATCAACGGGAACTCGGTCTCGGGAAACTCTTCGTCACCCAACGGCCAATCCTACGAGATCCAGAACGGCCGGGTTTCGGGAAACACCGTCTCCTACACCTACCAGCAGCCCTCCGGTGACGGCGAGGCCAGCGTCCGAATTACGATGAAGTCTGCAAACAGCATATCGTATTCCGCCTCGGCAAGCGGCGTAACCATGTCGGGGACTTTGCAACGCCGGTAAACAACTCATGAGGCATCGCGCCCTGACCTGAACGGCAACGCCAGCAGCCAGCCAAGCCGCGACGGCTTTTCGTCGCGCCACTGCTCCAGGCCGATCGCCATGCCGTCGTGGCCGCGCTTCGGCGGCTGGCCGACATAGGTTTTGAACAGGCGATCCCAGAACGAGAAGTTGAAGCCATAATTGGAGTCGGTCTCGGGCCGGTCCGTCGAATGATGGACGCGGTGCATGTCCGGCGTGACGATCACCTTGCGCAGCCAGCGATCGACTGAGGGTGAAATCCGCACATTCGAATGGCTGAACATCGACGAGCCGTTGAGCACGATCTCGAAGACCAGCACCGCAAGTACCGGCGCGCCGAGCGCTATCACCACACCGGCCTTCCAGATCATGGAAAGCAATATCTCCAGGGGGTGAAAGCGCAGGCCGGTGGTGACGTCGAAACCAGTGTCGGCATGGTGAACGCGATGGATGCGCCACAGGACCGGCAGCTTGTGGCTGGCGACATGCTCCAGCCAGACCGCAAAATCGAGCGCGACGAAGGCGACGATGCCGCCGAGCACCCCGTCGAGGCCGGCAGCGCGCAAAAGCCCCCAGCCTTTCGCCTCGGCAAAGGCTGCCGCACCGACGGCTGCAGCCGGAAAGATCACACGCAGCACGAGCGACGAGATCACTACAAGCGAAAGGTTGGCGAACCAGCGGCGCGATTTCAGCGCGCCGGCCATTTCCTGCCGTTCCAGGCGCGGCGACCACAGTTCGAACAGCGCCATGGCCAGGAAGATCACCAGGAAGGCGGCCGTGCGGACGAAGGCCTCGGAAGCAGCGATCTCGCCCATCACCTGCTGCCGGTCACGTCAGCATGCGGTGGCGTGCCTTGGTCGCCCATTCGATCGCCGAGATCATCTTTTCCTCGATGCTGAGATGACGCCGCAGAAGCTGCAGCACGCGCACCTCCTCCAGCCGCATTTCGAGATCGACGGCAGCGACTTCGAGCGCGGCGGCGTAGGCCGTGTCATGGAGGCGCTGCGGAATGGCCTTGGCGGCGGCCGAAAGAACGCCGTCCAGGCCTTCCTGCTCATGCAACAGCTTCTGGCAATCCTGCGAGATGCGGACGAGCTTCTGGTCGTTGAAGCCTTCGAACACCGGCCAGGAGCGAACCACGTCGCCGATGCGCGCAAGTTCGAGATCGGTCATGTCGCGATCGGAGGCGGAGGTGACGACCATCAGGTAGATCAGGGCTTCATGGGCGGTTGGGCCGGGCATTTGCTGTCCTTGGGCTTGCGATGGGCTTCGAAGTTAGGAAGGCGCCGGCTCGACCGCAAGGAAAAACGCCCGCAATCGTTGACGCTTCCTGCCGCGCGCCTTAGAGCAGGCATCGCCGGACTGTGCCGGCAAATTATGCAGGAATGGCGACATGACGGGATCAAACATCATCGATCTCAACCCCGAACTTCTGGCGGCCGCGACAGAAAGCAAAGCCTGGCCGTTCGAGGAGGCGCGCAAAATCGTCGCGCGCTACAAAGGTCGCGAATTCCCCGAAACAATCCTGTTCGAGACAGGCTACGGCCCGTCTGGCCTGCCGCATATCGGCACTTTCGGCGAGGTGGCGCGCACAACGATGGTGCGCCACGCCTTCCGCGTGCTGACGCAGGACAAGGTCAAGACCAGGCTGCTGTGCTTCTCCGACGACATGGATGGCATGCGCAAGATCCCCGAGAACGTGCCGGACCGCGCCGCGCTTGAGCCGTATCTGCACATGCCGCTGACCGCCGTGCCGAACCCGTTCGGCGGCGACTATGCCAGCTTCGGCGACCACAACAATGCGATGCTGCGCCGCTTCCTCGACACCTTCGGCTTCGACTACGAATTCGCCAGCGCCACCGAATATTACAAGGCCGGCCGTTTCGACGCGATGCTGCTGCGCGCGGCTGAACGCTATGACGACATCATGAAGGTGATGCTGCCGACGCTGGGCGAAGAGCGCCAGGCGACCTACAGCCCGTTCCTGCCGATCTCGCCCAAGAGCGGCCGAGTGCTCTACGTGCCGATGAAGAACGTCGACGCCAACGCCGGCACCATCACCTTCGATGACGAGGACGGCCAGGAAACCACCCTGCCGGTAACCGGCGGCCGCGTGAAGCTTCAGTGGAAGCCCGATTTCGGCATGCGCTGGGCCGCCCTCAATGTCGATTTCGAGATGTTCGGCAAGGACCACCAGACCAATCAGACCATCTACGACCGCATCTGCGTCATCCTTGGCGGACGCGCGCCGGAGCATTTCGTCTACGAGCTGTTCCTCGACGAGAACGGCCAGAAGATCTCGAAGTCGAAGGGCAACGGCCTGACCATCGACGAATGGCTGACCTATGCGCCGACGGAGAGCCTCGGCCTCTACATGTTCCAGCGCCCGCGGCAGGCGAAGAAGCTCTATTTCGACGTCATTCCCAAGGCAGTGGACGAATATTACGCCTTCCTTTCCGCCTATCCGAAGCAGGAGTGGAAGGAGCGGCTGGGCAATCCGGTCTGGCACATGCATGACGGCAACCCGCCCGCGATCGACATGCCGGTGACGTTTGCGCTGCTGCTCAACCTCGTCAGCGCCTCCAACGCCGACAGCAAGGACGTGCTGTGGGGCTTCATCTCGCGCCACGCGAAGGATGTCACGCCGAAGTCGCATCCCGAACTCGACCGGCTGGCCGCCTATGCGGTGCGCTATTTCGACGATTTCGTGAAGCCGACGAAATCCTTCCGGAGCCCGGACGAGGTGGAGAACGCGGCCCTTCAGGCGCTGTCGGATGCGCTCGGCCAGTTGCCGGCGGATGCAAGCAGCGAAGCGATCCAGAATGCATCGCTCAACGTCGCCCGCAAGATCGAGCGCTATCAGGATCATTCCAAGCAGAGCCCGGAAGGCGGCCCCGGCGTCTCTGTCGCCTTCTTCCAGATGATCTATCAGGTGCTGATCGGCCAGGAACGCGGCCCGCGCTTCGGCTCCTTCGCAGCACTTTACGGCATAGCCGAGACGCGCGCGCTCATTGCAAAGGCGCTTGCTGGCCAGTTGGCGGCGTAGGAGCCGGCGGGAAGGGTCCGGGAGCTACCGGAACCGTTTCCTGTGGCTCGACCGGCATAACCGGTGACTCATCCGGCGGCGGAAGCGGCGCCGGCAAGGCACTTGTGGTCGCGGGCGAAAGCGTCACGCTGACACGGGCCGGCGGCGGGCCGAATATGCCCTTCTTGTCCGACTGGGCTTTTTCGCCGGCCTCCGCATAGGGACCGCCGATGGCGGCGCGCGCCCAGCCATTGGCCACCAGCCACGCGCCGACATCCTCCTTGCCGACGCGGCAATCGGCAGAAATGACAGTGCGGTCCGGCTCGGGCGGAACCGTGCAGGTGACGGCGCGGCCGCGCAGCCAGGAACGAAACGCGGTGCGCGCCCGCGCGCCGCAGGGCCACGAGGTCCCTTCGAAGCTGCACTCGTCGCTCGCCGGCACCGGATCGACACCGGCAATGGCGATAGAATAGCCCTTGGCCTCGATCTGCCCGGCCGAACTCGCCACCGGCTGGTAGAGCGGCGTGCCCTTCCAGTCTTCGGGGGCCACCGGCTTCGGCGGCTTGGGCGGCAGCGCGAGACCGAGCTGGCTCAGCGGCTCGCGCGGCGCGATGCGTTCCAGCTCGCCTGATTTATTCGACGGCGCGGCATTGTTTTCCGGCGCAGGTGTTGGGGATTCCGGAGCGGCCGGCAAGATGCTGTCATCGGCGGGTGCTGTCTGCTGTGGATCGTCGTTCGGGGAAGCATCGTCATCCATCGGCGGAATATCGGTCTCGTCCGGGACCTCGATGCTCGACGGGTCAAAGCTTGCTTCGTTCGAGGTGATCGCGTGCCCGCCGGCAATGATGGCGAAGCTCAGGCCGAAAAGTGCCGCGACCGTCAGCGCGAATATGCCGGGACGCATCAACCCGGCACCCTACTGGCTCGCCCAGACGATGCGGGCCAGCCAATCGACATCGCCCATCGCTATGTTGCGGACCGGGTGCTCCGGGTTGATCGACAGGAGCTCGATTTCCTGGGCGCTGCGGCGCACCAGAACCTTGGCCATGACCTCGCCGGACTGCGTCTTGACGACGACGCGGTCGCCCTTGCGCACCATGGCCCCCGGCTCGACGATCAGCACATCGCCATTGCGGTAAAGCGGCAGCATGGAATCGCCCTGCACCTGCAGCGCATAGGAATTTTCGGTCGACTGCGCCGGCAGTTCGATGAGATCCCAGCCCTGCCCGGCCGGAAAGCCGGCATCGTCGAAAAAGCCACCGGCACCGGCCTGCGCGAAGCCAAGCAGCGGCACCGAGGATTTCTGCACCGGCAGCGGCCGGTCATCCTTGGAGCGGCCCTCGACCAGCCCGAGAAACTCATCCAGCGAGGAATTGGTCGCCTCGATGATCTTGGCCAGCGACTCGGTCGAAGGCCAGCGCGGCCGGCCGTCCGCAGAAGCACGCTTCGACTTGTTGAAGGCGGTGGAATCCAACCCCGCCCGCTTCGCCAGCCCGGAAGCCGAGAGCGAGTAGCGTTCGGCCAGCGCATCGATGGCGGCCCAGACCCGGTCGTGCGAAAGCATCGTCATGGTCCCGAAACAGGAAAAAATACCTCTACGTTCTAACGCGGGTGCGAGAGGTTGTCCAGAAGCGACGATAATTATCAACCGCCGCCTCAGCCCTTCTTCGCCAGCGAACGCAGGCCGGCGTGGGATTGCATGAAGATGCGCTCAGCTTCGTTCGGTGCACGCGCTTTTGCCTCGCTTCCTAGAGCGGCAATCACCTCATCGATTTCGAGGAAGCGGCGGTTGCGGGCGTCGTAGACGCCGGCGGTCGTCAGCACCAGCGCTGCGGTGACGCCATTGTCGAGGATGAATTCGTGGCGGCCGATGACCTGCGTGCCCTCCCAGGTCTCGACGGTCGAGACGACGTCGAACTGCCGCCACAGCCTGATCTCACGCACGAAGACGGATTGCAGCCCGCCCATCATCGGCGCCCAGCTATTCTTGCGCGCCAGCCCGATCAGGCCTGCGCGCAGAAAGATGTCGATGCGGCCAAGATCGGCCAGCATCATGTAGCGAGCATTGTTCAGGTGCATGTTGGTGTCGATGTCAGTCGGCAGGCAGCGGAAGCTCAGCCTGCTTTCGTCACCCATGCGGTAGATGCCGCGGCGACGCGCCATCACCGCGGTTTTTATAAGCCGTGCCCAGACATACATGCTTTTCGCAGAAAGCGGCCGTCAGGCCGCCTTCTTCGCCTCCGCCTTGGCATAAGGATCGAAGCGCTCGTAGAACGTCTCGCCCTTCTCGGCCATGTCATGCAGCAGCTTGGGCGCCTTGAATTCGGCGCCGTATTTCTTCTGCAGCGATTTGGCGAGCTTGACGAACTTTTGGGCGCCCATGCCGTCGATATAGGACAGCGTGCCGCCGGTGTAAGGCGCGAAACCGAAGGCGAGGATGGAGCCGACATCGGCCTCGCGCGGGTCGGTGACGATGCCCTCTTCCATCACGCGCGCCGCCTCCAGCGCGATCACCACGAGGAAACGCTGCTTCAGCTCCTCGAAGTCGATCTTGTCCGGGTTGCGCTGCTTGTAGAGATCCTTCAGGCCCGGCCACAGCTTCTTCTTGGCGGGCTTTGCCGGATAGTCGTAAAAGCCCTTGCCGTTCTTGCGGCCGAAGCGGCCATGGTCGTCGACCATGGTGTTGATGAGCTTCATCTGCTCGGGATCGACGGCCTTTTCGCCAAGATCGCGGATGGTCTGCTTCATGATCTTCTGGGCAAGGTCGACTGCCGTCTCGTCGGTCAGCGCCAGCGGGCCGACCGGCATGCCGGCAGCGCGCGCGGCATTTTCGATCATAGGCGCCGGCACGCCTTCGATCAGCATCTTGAAGGCTTCCGACATGTAGCGCAGCACGCAGCGATTGACGTAGAAGCCGCGCGTGTCGTTGACGACGATCGGTGTCTTCTTGATGGCGCGGACATAGTCGATCGCGACCGCAAGCGCCCTGTCGCCGGTCTTCTTGCCGAGGATGATTTCGACCAGCAGCATCTTGTCGACCGGCGAGAAGAAATGGACGCCGATGAAATTCTTCGGCCGCTTCGAATTCTGCGCCAGCGCAGTGATCGGGATGGTCGAGGTGTTGGAAGCGAAGACCGCCGCGGGCTTCAGCACGGCCTCTGCCTTTTCGGTGGCACCCTTCTTGACTTCGGAATCCTCGAACACCGCTTCCACGACGAGATCGCAGCCGTCGAGATCGGCATAATCGGCCGTCGGCGTGATCAGCGAGAGCAGCCTGTCCTTGTCTTCCGCCTTGGCGCGGCCCTTCTTGACCTGATCGGAAATCAGGCTTTCGGAATGGGCCTTGCCCTTGGCGGCGGACTCCATGTCGCGGTCGAGCAGTACCACCGGGATACCGGCCTTGGCGGTGACATAGGCGATGCCAGCGCCCATGAAGCCGGCGCCGAGCACGCCGATCTTCTTGAACTTGGTCGGCGCCACGCCCTCGGGGCGGCGAGCGCCCTTGTTGAGTTCCTGCAGCGACACGAACAGCGAGCGGATCATCATCGCCGCTTCCGTCGTCTGCATGATTTCGGTGAAATAGCGCTGCTCGATCCTGAGCCCGGTGTCGAACGGCACCAGCAGGCCTTCATAGACGCATTTCAGGATCGCGCTGGCAGCCGGATAGTTGCCATAGGTTTCGCGGCGCAGGATGGCGATCGCCGGCGGCCAGAGATTGGCACCGGCAGCCGAATAGACCGGGCCGCCCGGCAGCTTGAAGCCCTTCTCATCCCACGGCTGGACCGGCTTCAGGCCGTTCTTGATCATCGCCTTGGCGGTTTCGATCAGTTTTGCCGGCTCGGCGATCTCGTGGATCAGGCCCATGCCCTTTGCCTTCTGCGGCGAAAGGTTCTGGCCGGACGTCAGCATCTGCAGAGCCGACTGCGGGTCGGCCAGACGCGGCACGCGCTGGGTGCCACCCGCGCCGGGGAAGATGCCGACCTTCACCTCGGGCAGCGCCATCTTCACCTTGTCCGAATCGGCGGCAACGCGGCCATGGCAGGACAGCGACATTTCGAACGCGCCGCCCATACAGGTGCCGTTGATGGCCGAAACCCAGGGCTTGCCGGAAGTCTCCAGCTTGCGGAACAGCGCGCCCATGCGGCCGGCAGTGTCGAACAGCAGTTTTACCGCCTTGTCGTGGTCCTTCGCTTCTTCCTCGTGGAACAGCGTCAGCATGCGCTTCAGCATGGTCAGGTCGGCGCCGCCGGAAAAACTATCCTTGCCCGACGTGATGACCGCGCCCTTGATCGCCGCGTCGCCTGCGACCTGGTCGATGATCTTGTCAAGTTCCTCCATCACCTCCTCGGTGAAGACGTTCATCGATTTTTCCGGCATGTCCCAGGTGACGAGTGCGATGCCGTCAGCGTCGGTTTCGACCGTGAAATTTGTGTAGCTCATGTTCTTCCTCCCGGTCAGACGCGTTCGATGATCGTGGCGGTGCCCATGCCGGCGCCGATGCACAGCGTCACCAGCGCGGTGTTGAGGTCGCGCCGTTCCAGCTCATCCAGCACCGTGCCGAAGATCATCGCGCCGGTAGCACCCAGCGGGTGACCCATGGCGATGGCGCCGCCATTGACGTTGATCCTGTCATGCGGAATGTCGAAAGCCTGCATGTAGCGCAGCACCACCGAGGCGAAGGCCTCGTTGAGCTCGAACAGGTCGATGTCCGAGATCTTCATCTTGGCGCGCTTCAACAGCTTTTCCGTCACGTCGACCGGACCGGTCAGCATCAGCACCGGCTCCGAGCCGATGTTGGAGAAGGCGCGAATGCGGGCGCGCGGCTTCAGCCCCATCGACTTGCCGGCCTTCCTGGAGCCGAGTAGCACAGCCGCCGCGCCATCGACGATGCCGGACGAGTTGCCGGCATGGTGGACGTGGTTGACCTCCTCCACTTCCGGGTGCTTCTGCACCGCGACCGCGTCGAAGCCGCCCATTTCGCCGGGCATGACGAAGGACGGGTTGAGCGAGGCCAGCGACTGCATGTCGGTGGACGGGCGCATATGCTCGTCACGGTCGAGGATGGTCAGGCCATTCTGGTCCTTCACCGGAACGACCGACTTCTTGAACCAGCCCTTTTCCCAGGCGTGTGCTGCGCGCTTCTGGCTTTCCACGGCATAGGCGTCGACATCATCGCGCGAAAAACCGTACTTCGTGGCGATCAGATCGGCCGAAATGCCCTGCGGCACGAACCAGCCGGGAAAGCCGACCGAAGGGTCCATGAACCAGGCACCGCCCGACATGCCCATGCCGACGCGCGACATCGATTCCACGCCGCCGGCAATCACGATATCGTCCGCGCCCTGCGCGATCTTGGCTGCGCCGAAATTGATGGCATCGAGTCCGCTAGCGCAGAAGCGCGAAATCTGCATGCCGGGCGCCTTGGTGTCATAACCGGCCTCAAAGGCGGCAGCGCGCGGAATGACCGAGCCCGCCTCGCCGACCGGATCGACGCAGCCAAAGATGATGTCGTCGACCGTGCCGGTGTCGAGATCGTTGCGGTCGCGCAGCGCCTCCAGCACTTTCGCGCCGAGCCTTACCGCCGGCACCTCATGCAGCGAGCCGTCCTTCTTGCCGCGTCCGCGCGGTGTGCGCACGGCATCATAGACATAAGCGTCAGCCATCTTTTTTCTCCCAGTGTTTCAGGATCAGCGCGTCAGAGGCTGCGCGCGATCAACAGTTTCATGATCTCGTTGGTACCGCCATAGATGCGCTGCACGCGGGCGTCGCGGTACATGCGCGCGATCGGATATTCGTTCATGTAGCCATAGCCGCCATGCAGTTGCAGGCATTCGTCGACGACCTTGCCCTGCAGGTCCGACAGCCAGTATTTCGCCATGGATGCCGTTACCGGATCGAGCCCGCCATTAATGTGACGCTCGACGCAATTGTTGTAGAAGACGCGGCCGATGGTGACTTCGGTCTTCAGCTCCGCAAGCTTGAACTGGGTGTTCTGGAAATCGAGAATCGCCTTGCCGAACGCCTTGCGCTCCTTGACGTAGTCGATGGTCAGCGCCAGCGCCCGTTCGGCCATGGCGATCGCCGTCGTGCCGATCTGCAGGCGTTCCTGCGGCAGTTGCTGCATGAGCTGGACAAAGCCCTGCCCTTCCTCGTGACCCAACAGGTTCGAGGTCGGCACGCGGACATCGTTGAAGAACAGTTCCGACGTGTCATTCGACTTCAGGCCGATCTTGTCGAGGTTGCGGCCGCGCTCGAAACCTTCGACCTCGTCTGTCTCGACCACGATCAGCGACGTACCCTTGGCGCCCTTGGCCGGGTCGGTCTTGGTGACGACGATAATCAGATTGGCAAGCTGGCCGTTGGTTATGAAGGTTTTTGAGCCGTTGATGCGGTACTGGTTGCCATCCTTCTCGGCGCGCGTCTTGACGCCCTGCAGGTCGGAGCCGGCGCCGGGCTCGGTCATGGCAATGGCGCCGATCAGTTCGCCGCTCGCCATCTTCGGCAGCCACTTTTTCTTCTGCTCTTCCGAGCCGTAGTGGAGGATGTAGGGCGCGACGATCGAATTGTGCAACGCTATGCCGAAGCCGTCGACACCGACATGGCTGATCGCCTCGATGATGGCACTCTCATGGGCAAAGGTGCCGCCCGAGCCACCATATTCTTCCGGCATCGAAGCGCAAAGCAGGCCGTTCTCGCCGGCCTTCTGCCAGCTTTCGCGGTCGAAAATCTCGGCCTTCTCGAATTCGTCGTAGCGCGGCGCGATCTCGGCATCGAGGAACTTCGACGCCATGTCGTAGAGCATGGCCACGTCCTCGCCGGCCCATTCGGGCTTCGGCAGGCCAAGCACTTCTGCGGGATTTGTTGCCATCAAACGGGACCTCCCATCCCGATCATATAATGAAGACGTTCAAACTTGAACAGAGATGCGCTGGAATTGAAGGTTAGAACGCTTCAGCGTCCAGCGCCATCATCGTATCGGCACCGCTGGAGATGCGGGCGAGGTGTGCGGCCGTTTCCGGCATCACCCGCTCCATGAAGTAGCGGCCGGTGACCAGCTTGTTTTCGTAGAAGGCTGCCGAGCCGTTGCCGAGCTTGCCCTGCGCGGTCTTGGCCATGCGCGCCCACATATAGCCGAGTGCGACCAGGCCGAAGAGGTGCAGATAGTCGGTCGAGGCGGCCCCGGCATTGTCGGGCTTGGCCATCGCGTTCTGCATCAGCCACATGGTGGCGGCCTGGAGGTCGTTGAGGCCCTTCTTCAGCGCCTTGGTGTAGGGCGCCATCTTCTCGTCGGCGCGGTTTTCCTCGCAGAATTCACCGACTTCCTTGAAGAAGGCCTGCACGGCGCGGCCGCCATTCATGGCAAGCTTGCGGCCGACGAGGTCGAGCGCCTGGATGCCGTTGGCGCCCTCATAGATCATGGCGATGCGGGCATCGCGCACGAACTGGCTCATGCCGTGTTCTTCGATGTAGCCATGGCCGCCGAAAACCTGCTGCGCCATGACGGCGTGGTCGAAACCCTTGTCGGTCAGCACGCCCTTCACGATCGGCGTCATCAGGCCCATATGGTCGTCCGCCGTCTGGCGCTCGCCATCGTCGCCCGAGCCATGGGCGACATCCGACTTCAGCGCCGTCCACAGCACCAGCGCGCGGCCCGCTTCATTGAAGGACTTCATGGTCATCAGGTTGCGGCGAATGTCCGGGTGGACGATGATCGGATCGGCCTTCTTGTCCGGGGCTTTCGGACCGGACAGCGAGCGGCCCTGAATACGCTCCCTGGCGTAGGTCACCGCGTTCTGATAGGCGACTTCCGACATCGCCAACCCCTGCAGGCCGACGCCGAGACGCGCCTCGTTCATCATCGTGAACATGGCCTTGAGGCCGCCATTCTCAGCGCCCAGCAGCTTGCCGGTCGCCTCGTCGTAATTCATGACGCAGGTGGCGTTGCCGTGGATGCCCATCTTCTCCTCGATGGAACCGCAGGAAACGCCGTTGCGCTCGCCGGGATTGCCGTCTGCATCGAGATGGAATTTCGGCACGATGAACAGCGAAATGCCCTTCACGCCTTCCGGCGCGCCTTCGATGCGGGCCAGCACCAGATGGACGATGTTGTCGGCCATGTCGTGCTCGCCGGCCGAGATGAAGATCTTCTGGCCGGAAATCTTGTAGGTGCCGTCGCCATTCGGCACGGCCTTGGTGCGCAGCAGGCCGAGATCGGTGCCGCAATGCGGCTCGGTCAGGTTCATGGTGCCGGTCCAGCTGCCCTCGACCAGCTTGGGCAGCCAGGTGTTCTTCTGTTCGTCGGTGCCGTGGACGAGGATGGCCGCAATCGCGCCCTGGGTCAGGCCGGGATACATCATCAGCGCCATATTGGCCGAGATCATGTATTCCGCGACCGCCGTGTGCAGCGAGTAAGGCAGGCCCTGGCCGCCATATTCGGCCGGCACGGCAAGGCCCATCCAGCCGCCTTCGCGATACTGGTCATAGGCTTCCCTGAAGCCCGTGGGCGTCGTCACCGAGCCGTCGTCATGGCGCACGCAGCCTTCGAGGTCGCCGGTGCGGTTGGTCGGCTGGAGCACGTTTTCGGAAAGCTTTGCGCCTTCGGCCAGAATGGCTTCCAGCACATCGGGCGTGGCGTCGGAAAATCCGGGAAGATTGCTGTAGCGCTCATAGCCGAGCACCTCATTCAGTACGAAAAGCGTATCCTCGACCGGGGCCCGGTATGTCGGCATTTTGAATCCTCCGCCACAACACTATGCGGCTCCCGACGCCCGTGATTCAAGCGTCGAGTCCGCTTTCCAGATCGCCATAGCAATAATTGACGTTTGCGTAAACGTCAATTATTTCATGGTTGTGAATTTTCTGAAGGAGGACGACGGCAAGAGACCGCAAAGCTAGCCGCAAGTCCACGTCGGCAATATGAAAAAAGCCACACAATGTCGTCGGACATTGTGTGGCTCAATTTTTCGAAATGCCCGAGACCGAAGCGGCCCACGGGTATCACCACCGGATCAGCCGTTGGCTGCAACCGGCAGCGGACGGTCGGCAAGCATGCCGCGCACCGCCGACATGGCATTGCTGAGTTCGCCGATGGCGTCCTCGATCGCCTCGCGCTGCTTGTGCAGGCGCGAAAGCTGCTTTTCCGACTTGTCGAGAGCGAGCTTGAGCTGCTTGGCGTTGGTGCCCTTGGGATCGTAGAGATCCATCATCTGCTTGACGTCGCGCAGCGAGAAGCCAACCTTCCTGCCGAGCAGGATCAGCTTCAGCCTTGCCTCTTCGCGATGCGTGTAAAGACGCGTGCTGCCTTCCCGCTTCGGGTTCAGCAGGCCCTTGTCTTCATAGAAACGAAGCGTGCGCAGCGTCACGCCATATTTCTTGGCTATTTCGCCGATGCGGGAAAGATCGTTCTCCGCCGCATCGGTAACAGTTTCAGTCATGGCCGCAGTGTTGCCGGCCTGCATAAGCTTCATCGTCATGTTCTTTTGCTTCCCCGTTGGCCACCGCGGTTTGACCGGCGGGGCCTGAACGAAAGCAATCGGGGCTGTGCTTCCGTTCGTGGTTTCAACGAATACTGCGCAAGGGGGCTCAAGCACCGCTTACGTTTACGTAAATGCTATACTCAGAGTGCCGTTACGTTGCAAGCGCCAACTGAATGAAACTGTTTTGCGACTTTTCGTTGCATTCTTTGCCGCGCGGTAAGGTTGGTTAACAACTTGTTTACCACGTTGGGGGAAATGTGCGCATGTCGGTCCGCCGTGGATGATCATTATTCCGATTTGTTCACGTTTGAGAGGACGCGCCCCGCGGATGCGGGCGCATCCGTGCCGATGGGGAAGTTGAAGAACCTGGCCGAAAGCCAGCAAGGGGCGAATGGGCGTTTTGATGAACAGCAAGCGGTCCTATCTCGACACACTCAATACCGGCAGGCTTCGCAAGCCTCACACCACGCTTGAGGAACTGAACCGTTCGCTGGAGAACCTCGAGCAGCGCCTCAGCCGGCCGCAGGATGCCGGACCCGACTTCTCACGCGAGCGCGACGACATGCGCCGCCAGCAACGCTTCGCCGACCTGCCCTACGGCCAGAACCGCGTGGAAGACAACCGTTATGCCGCCCCGCAGCCGGCACCGCGCGCGTCCGCCTACGACCAGCCCTACCAGACGATCGCCCGCGACCTCGACCGCGTGCGCGCGCAGGAAGACGGCGTCGCTGCCTTTGGCAAGATCGCAGCGGAACTGCAGGCGCTGCGCGAGGACCTTCGCCAGCAGGTGACCTCGGGCATGCGCCGCGAATTCGAGGCGGTGCGCGAGGACATCCGGCGCGCCTATGCTTCGGGTGCGGCCAAGGGCGGGGTCGACGAACTCGGCGTCGAGTTCGAGCGCCTGTCGAGCGCCATCCATTCGCTTTCGGAACGCAGCGACGACAAGAGCATCAACATGCTCCGGCTGGAACTGGAGCAGGTCAAAGGCTCGCTCGATCTGCTGGCGCGCGAAGAAACGGTGCGCTCGGTCGATCGCCGCTGGGACGATTTCAACAAGCGCTGGACGGATTTCGAGGATCGCATATCGACCGGATCGCACGACCCGGCGATTTCCGCACTGACCTCGCGGCTCGAGCAGATCAACGACGCCGTCAACAACCTGCCCGAATCTCTGTCGCTGCGCTCGCTGGAGGAAAAGGTGCGCACGCTGGCCGGCGCGGTCGACCATTTCGCCCGCCAGCAGGAAAATACCGACGCCAACACATTCGGCCAGATCGAGGTGCGGCTGGACGAGATCTCGCGCGCCATCGTCGCCTCCACTGCCGCAGCCACGCTGCCCAATTTCGACCCGGCACCCTTCGAGCGCATCGAAGCGCGGATTTCAGCACTGGCCCGCCAGATCGAGGAAGTCGCCGGCGACCAGCCGACCGGCAATGAGGTCATGGAGCGCCTCGGCCTGCTCTCCAGCCGCGTCGACCAGATCACGCAGCAGATCCACCTGCCGGAAGCGGCGGTCGAGCGTCTCGGCAAACAGATCGCCATCATCGCCGACAAGATCGACCGCGCGCCGGCTAGCCCGGATGCGGACTATATCTTCCAGGGCATCGAGCAGCGCTTCGATCACCTGTCCGATATGATCGAACGCCGCCAGGGTGACGCTGCCGAACAGAGCAACACGCTGTTCCGAGATCTCGAGCGCCGGCTCGATGAAGTCGCCGACCGCCTCGACCAGCGCGCGCATGCGCCGGCGCTGGACAATAGCGGCATCATGGACGCCATCGACGCGCGCTTCGCCACGCTTGCCGAACGTCTTGAAGCCCGCCAGCCCGAACCGGCCGACAACGCCGCCATCCGCAAACTCGAAGCACGGCTCGAAAGCATTTCGAGCCGCCTCGATTCGTCTGCCAGCCAGTTCGCCAATATCGATCCGGACCTGATCCGCAATCTCGAAGCGCAGGTTTCCGGCCTGTCGCAGCATCTCGCCCGCCCGTCGAGCCCACTGCCGGAATTCGAGGACATCGGCCCGCGTCTCAACGACATCGAAAAGTCGATCGCCGGCAGCCATGACAGCATCCTCGAGGCCGCGCGGCAGGCCGCCGAAAGCGCTGTGCGCTCGCTGTCGGGTTCGCAGACGCATACAGTGGCGGTCACCGGCCTCGCCGACGACCTGAAGGCGCTGGAAGCGCTGACGCGCCGCTCCGACGAGCGCAACACCGAGACCTTCGAGGCAATCCACGACACGCTCCTGAAGATCGTCGACCGGCTTGGCTCGCTGGAACAGGACGAGCGCCCGGCCAGCAAGGTCGAGCCCGAGCCCCTGAACACGCTGCGCAAGATGGCGCTGCAGGACACGCCGTCGCTCGATTTCGACGACGGCTTGCCGCTGGTCGAGGGCGAAGATCGCCCCTCGCCTTCGCGCGTCGCCAGCTCGCTCACGCCGGCTCAGGCAGCTGCTGCGGCAGCAAGTGCTGCGCTGGATTCGGACACGATCGCCGACGACGAGCCGGAGGCCGGTCCGCGCTCGATGTTCGGCGGGCTTGGCCGCGTCTTCAAGGGCCGCAAGGGGCAGGCGGCGAAAGCCGCGATCCCGGAGCCAGTGGACGCCGTCGCCAAGGACGAAGCACCGAGCGTCGACCTGGACGAGCCGCTCGATCCCAAATTCGCCAATCGACCCCTCGAACCCGGTTCCGGCGCGCCCGACCTCAACGCCATCATGCGCCGTGTTCGCGACGAGCGCGGCCAGCCGGCAAAGGCTGTCGAAACCGAAGCCGCCAAGGCCGACTTCATCGCCGCCGCGCGCCGCGCCGCCCAGGCAGCGGCTGCGGAAGCCGAAGCGCTGAAGCGCGATTCCAGCCTCAAGGGCCCGGTAAAGGCGCTGCGCATCGGCGATCTCCTGAAGGCACGCCGCAAACCGATCCTGATGGCCGCCGCCGCGATCATGATGGCACTGGCCGGCCTGCAGCTCGGCAAGGCCTTCATGGCCGGCGATGCGGAAGTGGCCGAAGTTGTCACGCCGGCAATCGAGCAGCCAGCGGAACAACCCGCTCAGACGGCCATGGCCGAAGTACCGCAGGCGCCCGCCCCCGTCCAGATGGACAGCCTTGCCGACGCCCGCAGCGAAGCCCCGGCCGCACGCACCGTCGACCTGCCGCAGGACAGCCTCGCCGCCGATCCTGAAACAACGCCGGAAGAGGCAACCGCTGCCATTACCGAGCCTGCCCCGGCACCCGAAACGACGGCATCGACGTCTCCGATCGAGCAGTCGGTCGATAATCCGGCGGGAGTCATAAACACCCCCGCCGAGCCTATGCTTGCCAACCCGGTAATGGCTTCCGCCAGCCCGGCAGCAACGCCTGCGGCTACCGAACAATCTACCACCGCTGCCGTCAGTGTGCCGACGGAAGCCGGCCCGGTGGCGCTGCGCGAGGCAGCCGGTTCCGGCGACGCCAAGGCGCTGTTCGAAATCGGCTCGCGCTATGCGGACGGGCGCGGCGTCAAGGCTGACATGAAGACTGCCGCCAAATGGTACGAGCAATCGGCCGAGGCAGGATTTGCACCGGCGCAGTACCGCATCGGCAATTTCTACGAAAAGGGCCTCGGCGTCGAACGCGACGTGGACAAGGCCAAGACCTGGTATCAGCTGGCCGCCAGCCAGGGCAATGCCAGCGCCATGCACAACCTGGCCGTTCTGTTCGCCATGGGTGCCGACGGCACCGCCGACAATGAATCGGCGGCGCGCTGGTTCATCCAGGCGGCCGAACTCGGCGTCAAGGACAGCCAGTTCAATCTCGGCATCCTCGCCGCCAAGGGCGTCGGCATGCCGCAGAACCTCGAAGAGTCCTACAAATGGTTCGCCCTCGTCGCCAAGACCGGCGACAAGGACGCCACCGCCAAGCGCGACGAGATCGGTCACGCACTGCGCCCCGAACAGCTCGAACGGGCCCGCGCGGCAACCGAACTGTGGAAGGCAAAGCCGCTCGACACGGCATCGAACTCGGTCGATATCCCCGAAGCCTGGCAGGAAAGCCAGGGCACGACCGCCAGCGTCGACTTGAAGAAGGCCGTCCGCAACATCCAGGCCATCCTCAACAAGAACGGCTACGACGCCGGCGGCGCCGACGGCGTGATGGGCCTGAAGACCAAGAACGCCATCGCCGCCTTCCAGAAGGCCAACGGCATGGACGCCAACGGCGAGATCGACGAGAAGGTCGTACGGGCCCTGCTGGCGCTCAACAAATAAATGGCAGTCGCCTATTTCGTCACGCACCCCGAGGTCGTTATCGATCCCGAGGCGCCCGTGCCGCAGTGGGGCTTGTCCAGCCGGGGTCACGAACGCCTCCAGGCCTTTTGCGCGCGCCCGCTCCTGAATTCGGTGACCGACGTTTTCGTCAGCGACGAACGCAAGGCGCTGGACTGCGCCGAGACGCTCAAATCTCTGCGCAACCTCGAATTCTGCATAGACCCACGCCTTGGCGAAAACGACCGCTCGTCCACCGGCTATGTAGCGCCACCGCGCTTCTGGGAGATCGTCGCGGAATTCTTCGCGCATCCCGATGCGAGCGTATTGGGCTGGGAAATGGCTGCCGACGCGCAGCGCCGCGTCAAAACGGCAGTGACCGAATGCATCCGCGAAAGAGCGGGCAAGGGAGATGTCGTCATATTCTCCCATGGCGGGGTCGGCACGCTGTTGTTGTGCGATCTCCTGGGCGAGCCGATTTCGCAGACACGGGGGCAGCCGATCAGCGGAGGCGGCTGCTATTTTGCCTTCGATGCCGATACGCTTTCCGTCATTCATGCCTGGCAGGATATCGTGCCGGAACTATCCTGAAATTTGCTCTGAACAGCGTGGGGTTTCGATGGTCAAGTTCGACTGGCACAGCAACCCGATCACCCGCGATACGCCCGTCACGGCAAGCTACAAGAGCACACAGAATGTCCGACGGTTCATGACCGCGCAATGCGGCAAGGACTTCAAGTTCGACGTTAGCTTCATGCAGTGGATCAGGGACGGGACCGGCAAAACCATGGGTGATGTCGCGGACGAATGGATGCGGCGCAAGGCCGGCAAATAGCTTTCAGGGCAGGATTTTACCCGTTCGTCCTCCCCCTGTGCGACGTTCCACATTGACCAAGACTCCGCCGAAGCGTAATGATACAGACCTGTCTCACCCTATCGAGTCCGCGTCATGTCCGCCAGCTACGGCAATACCGAAAAGCGCCAGCATATCGTCGAAACGGCTTATGCGCTGTTCAAGCGCGAAGGCTTTCATGCCACCGGGATAGACCGGATCATCGCCGAGGCGGGCGTGGCGAAGATGACATTGTACCGCCATTTTCCCAGCAAGGATGGCCTTACCGTCGAGGTGCTAGCTTGGCGGGCACGGCGCTTTGACCATCAGCTTGACCAGCTCGCCGAGCTTGACGCCACGCCCGAGCAGAAGATCCTGACAATCTTCGACTGTTACGGGCGCTGGTTCCAAAGCCCGGATTTCCATGGCTGCCTGTTCGCGCATGCGCTCGCGGAATTCGGCGATCCCACCCATCCGGTTTTCAAGGCAGTGGCCGACCAGAAGCACGGCTTGAAGACGCGCATGCGCCGGATTCTCGAAGCCGCTTTGCCTGAAGATCAGGCAGAGAGCATTGCATCGGCGCTTTTGATGCTGCTCGAGGGCGCGACCCTTCTGGCTCAGATGGGTCAGGGAGAAACCGCCATTCGGGATGCGAGAAACGCCGCTCTTGGCCTACTTGCCAAACTGCCGGCACGGCAATGAGCGCGGCGGTCGTCAGCCTGGCGCTTTTTGCGGCGATCCTGCACGCAACATGGAACGCTTTTTTGCGAACGGGTTCCGACCGGCTCTGGACCGTCACGGTCATGAGCCTTGCCGGCACGATCGTCGCGCTTCCATTCGTCTTCATCTACCCTCTGCCGGCAAGTTCGGCCTGGCTCTATATCGTTCTCTCCGCCTGTCTTCAGGTCGGCTACAGCATCTTTCTGGTGGCAGCTTACAGAAACGGCGAACTGGGACAGGTCTATCCCATCGTTCGCGGCACCGTGCCGCTGCTGGTGACTGTCGGTGGGTTCCTGCTCGCCGGCGATCGCCTCGACACCTACCAGACGGCCGGCGTCGTCCTCGTGGCAGCCGGCATCATGAGCCTTTCCCTGGGGAAAGGCCGGGCGGCAACCTCGTCGATCCTCTTTGCCCTGGCGACGGGCGCGATCATCGCGGCTTACGCGACGGTCGATGCAATCGGTGTGCGGCAATCAGGCCATACCGGCGCTTACACTGCATGGGTGGTGGTGATCTATGGCGCGCTGCTGCCGATGATTTTCGTTCTGGTGCGCGGCAAGCTCGTTATCGACATACGTTCGCCCGAAACCTTGAAAGCGCTCGGTGGCGGCGTGGTCGCGCTGATAGCCTATGGCGTCGTCATCGCGGCTTTCGCCCTTGGACCGGCCGGCCCCATCACCGCCTTGCGGGAAACCAGCGTCGTGTTCGCGGCCCTGATCGGGTGGCTTTTTCTCGGCGAGACATTGACGCCTCGCCGCGTCCTCGCTTGCACCGTGGTGGTGCTGGGCGCCATCTGCCTCGGTTTTTGATTACGTCGTCGGAGACCCGGACATTTGCGACGAACCCGGTCGCAAAGGTCCGCCTTTGCTTGCTATAGTCCAAGCGGCAAACATCGAAGGCGCGAAAAAGAATGCCAGCCGTCCAATTCAGGATGCTGCGTTGCAGAACCGCCGGCGTGCAAGCGGTCGAGGCCGCCACGCGCCATGCCTTCACGCGGCACTGGCATGAGCAATACGGCATCGGCGTCATCCATCAGGGCGCGCAGAAATCGCTGAGCGGGCGCGGCATGGTGGAGTCCGTGCGCGGCGACACCGTCACCGTCAACCCCGGCGAGGTCCATGACGGCATGCCGCTCAGTGATGCCGGGCGGTCGTGGCGGATGCTCTATTTCGATCCGGCGGTCATCCAGAACGCATTCTCCGACATGAGTGAAGGCGCGTCGAAAGACTGCGAATTCGTATGGCCGACGAAGACCGACGCCGAAGTCGCCAGCCTGTTCCATCGCCTCTACGCCGCCATCACCGAGGACGGCCCCGACCTGCTGCGCGAGGAACTGCTGCTGCGCCTGCTGGCCGGCGTTCTGCGCGAGAGGGACGAGCCGGCAGCCCTGCACGCCACGCCCATGGCAATCATGCGCGCAAGGCAGTTGATCGACGACGAGCCTGTCGCGGCAGTCACGCTTGCCGAGCTTGCGCGGCAAAGCGGCATGAGCCGGTTTCAGGTGCTGCGCGGCTTTGCCAGGGCGACCGGCTTCACCCCACACGCCTATCTCATGCAGCGGCGCGCCGACCTCGCCCGCCGGTTGATCGCCCAAGGGACGCCACTGGCCGAGGCCGCCGCCGGCAGCGGCTTTGCCGACCAGAGCCATATGACGCGGACCTTCGCACGCAAATACGGTATATCGCCCGGAGCCTACGCAGCCACTGTCGCCTGACCGCCTGCAATTTCGTTCAAGACGACAGGCCCCGACCCGGCTCAAATCGGTTTTCTCACTGGAGAACCGACATGAGCATCGAATTCCTGATCACGTCCTTCATCATCGTGGTGTCGCCCGGCACCGGCGTCGTCTACACGCTGGCGACCGGCCTTTCGCAGGGAGCGCGCGCCAGTGTCGCCGCCGCCTTCGGCTGCACCGTCGGCATCGTCCCGCATATGGCGGCTGCGATCATGGGGCTGGCGGCGATCCTGCACACCAGCGCGCTTGCCTTCCACATCTTCAAATATGCCGGCGTCGCCTATCTGCTCTACATGGCCTGGAATGCGCTTCGCGAGAACGGCTCGCTGAAGGTTGATGAGGAAGTCGCGGAACGTTCGACGGGCCGGATCGCCCTCACCGGCATCCTCGTCAACATCCTCAATCCGAAACTGTCGATCTTCTTCCTCGCCTTCCTGCCGCAATTCATCAGCACCGGCGAGGCATACCCGCTGTCGCGCATGCTGCTTCTGAGCGGCGTGTTCATGGTGATGACCTTTGTCGTCTTCGTAGGCTACGGGCTGTTTGCGGCCTCCGTGCGCGACAAGGTCATCTCTCGCCCGGCGGTAATGACCTGGATGCGCCGTACATTCGCCGGCGCCTTCGTGCTGCTCGGTGTGAGGCTGGCGCTGGCCGATCGGTGAGGGGCGATGGACTGTCAAGGCTCAAATGAAAGATGTCGATCCTTCAGGACACCGCTGCTATGGCAGATAGTTGGCCGACCGGAGGGATGTACAGCGGGCCAGCACGAAACAAGCTTCGAGGGCTGCAATGAAGCCAGGAAGACACGAAATGAAAGCCGCAAAGGAGAGACTTATGGGTGAAGGGACAAAAGCCAAATCCCCTGTCAACTTTGAATTTGTCGAGGGACATGGAATCCACCCCTTTTACCTCGACATGGCGCTCGATCAATTGGTTGAAGCCGCGATAGGATGGAAAGTGGTGCTTAGCGAGCGCGATGCCTCACTGGACACACTTGAAATTCGATTTGAAATCGACGGGAAATATATAGATGTCGGCGTGATAAACACGCTCTTTTCCGTACCAGGCTCGAAAAGCCATTTCAAGGTATATCACATTTCAACTTATGACGCTTTTCTGCAAGACGGGAGGAAAATTTCAAATTTGCCGGAAGGTATTATCTCAACTATACTTAAAACAACCGATGAGTTTCCTGAAAATGATAATTCAGAAGAAGATTCTTACACAGAAGTAAGAATGTACAGGAGTCGAAACAAGGAGGTATCTGTCCTTTTCAATGAAGGAATGAAGCCCCTTGTGTCTGTCTCCAGAGTGCCCATCCTTGGGTAGTCCGACTGCTTGAGACTGACTGCCTCGAAATCCCGTGGGCATCGCGTGATGACCTGCGTTGGACCGCCGTCGAGGCGACTGACCGGTCCCGTTACTATCGCCAAGACCGTATCAACGCGATGCGATCACCGGCAAACACACAAACGTATTTTCAAATACGACCGCTAATGGCGGTCGCCGTTAACCCGCTGACATGCTTTTTGTTTTAGACTGCCCCTGATGTTTGACTTCGCCGCAATGTCGGCGCAAGAGCAATGTAACGACCGAGGGCAAGGGACAGTCTTGGCCGGCAGGCACATAGCGTAGAGTTTGACGGGTGGGCATCTATCTCCCGATCGCAGAATTATCGGCCAACATCCTCGTGCTGCTTGCAATGGGCGCCGCGGTCGGGTTTCTGTCGGGCATGTTCGGCGTCGGCGGCGGCTTCCTCATCACGCCGCTGCTGATCTTCTACAACATCCCCCCGGCCATAGCGGTTGCCACCGGCGCGAACCAGGTCATTGCCTCGTCATTCTCCGGCGCGCTTGCCCATTTCAAGCGCGGCACGCTCGATTTCAAGCTCGGAACGATGCTTCTTCTGGGCGGCATCGTCGGCTCGACGCTCGGCATCTATGTCTTTGCGCTGCTGCGCGCGATCGGCCAGCTCGACCTGTTCATTTCGCTGCTCTACGTCATCCTGCTCGGCACCGTCGGCGCCCTGATGATGGTGGAGAGCGTCAACGCCATCCGCAAGTCCAAGGATGGTGCGGCGCCGGCGCTGAAGAAATCCGGCCAGCACAACTGGATCCACCGCCTGCCGCTGAAGATGCGGTTCCGCGCCTCGAAGCTTTTCGTCAGTGTCATCCCGGTGCTCGGGCTCGGCGCCGGCATCGGTTTCCTGTCGTCCATCATGGGCGTGGGCGGCGGCTTCATCATGGTTCCGGCGCTGATCTATCTGCTGAAAGTGCCGACCAATGTCGTCATCGGCACCTCGCTGTTCCAGATCATCTTCGTCTCCGCCTATACGACCATCGTCCATTCCACCACCAACCAGACAGTCGACATCGTGCTGGCCTTCGTGCTGATGGTGGGCGGTGTCGCCGGCGCGCAATATGGCGCCAAGGCCGGACAGAAGCTGCGCGGCGAACAGCTTCGCGCCCTGCTTGCGCTACTGGTGCTGGCGGTGGCACTGCGGCTCGCCTTCGACCTGTTCGTGCGGCCGAACACGCTTTACTCCCTCACCGGCATCGACGGGGGCCACCTGTGAGGCTGGCGGCGATCTTGGCTGCCGCGCTCGTCGCGGCCTTGCCGGCATTCGGGGCAGCGCTTGCGCAAGCTCAGCTACCCAATCCCGAAAACATCCAGATCGGCCTGTCGACCGACCGCGTCGCCATCACCGCCGACTTCAGCGGCGCCGACCTGACGATCTTCGGCGCGGTCGAGAACGCCGACCCGCTGATAAACCGGCAGGGCCGATACGACGTCATCGTCGTGCTGGAGGGACCGGCAAAGCCCGTCGTCGTGCGGCGCAAGGAACGCGTGCTCGGCATGTGGATTAACCTGGATTCGGAGACATTCGAGAACGTCCCCTCCTCCTACTCCGTCGCCACGACGCGCGCCTTCCGCGACATCGCCGAGCCGAAGAATTACAAGCAGCTCGCACTGGGTGCGGACAACCTTTATATCCAGCCGGCAGACACGACTGACGACCCAGTGACGATCGCCGAGTTCACGGCGGCCCTGCGCGAACGCAAGAAGGCAACCGGCCTCTACAGCGAGCGCATCGGCGGCGTGCAGTTCCTGTCGGCCAACCTTTTCCGCGCAGCCCTTTCGCTGGCGCCCAACGTGCCCGTCGGCACACACCGCGCGCGCGCCTTCCTGTTCCGCAACGGCGTCTTCGTCAAGGAAACCTCGGCGCAGCTCGCCATCTACAAATCCGGCTTCGAGCAGACCATCTACCGCTTCGCCAACAACCATGCCTTCTGGTTCGGCGTCTTCGCCGTCGGGCTGGCGATGCTCACCGGCTGGCTCGGGCGCATCATTTTCCGCCGGGATTGAGGCGGAGCTTCACGGGGACGGTTTGCGCTCTACGTTGCCCCCCTCTGGCCTGCCGGCCATCTCCCCCGCAGGTGGGGAGATTAGCAGCTTCGCTTACGCCGCCCATCCTGCAATGTTCAAGATTGGCGAAAATCACCATGAAGGCTGATCTCCCCACCTGAGGGGGAGATGGCCGGCAGGCCAGAGGGGGCAACGTCGAGCGCAAACTTCTGCGCTCAGCAAAATTTCTACCCCGGCCGCAGCATCGATCCCGCAATCGGAAATATCCGGTGCGTTCCAAGCATATAGGCAATCAGGCTCTCCATGCGGAACAGGCCGGTATAGGCGCGGTCGAGCACGTTCAGCGAGCCCGTATACGCCCCGAAGGCCGGCATGATGATGCGCGCGCCGTCGCTGGCGAAACAGCGCCGCCGCACCGAGCGGCCGCGCTGGACGATGCGCGCGCAGGGGTGGAGGTGGCCGGAAATCTCACCCTCCACCGAGGAAGAAGAAGGCTCGTGCCGGAACATCAGGCCGCCGACGGCGATCTCCTGCACCGTCTCGCCGGGCAGGTCGGCGGGCGCCTGCGGGTCGTGGTTGCCGGCGACCCAGAACCAGTCGCGCCCGGCCATCATCGCTTCCAGCCGCTCGCGGAAGATATCCGGCAGTCGCGCCGCCCCGGCCCCGTCATGAAAACTGTCGCCGAGGCTGATGACGCGCCTTGGAGAATAATCCTCGATGACATGGGCAAGCCGCGCCAGGGTCGCCGCGGTATCGTAAGGCGGCAGCAGCGCGCCACGCCGGATCGCGTAGGAAGACCCCTTTTCCAGATGCAGGTCGGAGACGACCAGCATCTCCATCTCGGGCATGAACAGCACGCCGCGCTGGTCGCAGATCACCCGCTCGCCGGCGATGGTGATCGCCTCGTTCTTCGGTGTCATCGCGCGCACTGCAAGCGTCATTGCGGGCCCATTGCCTCTTCGATCAGGTCGGCGGCTTCCATCAGGAGCGTTTCGTTGGCGCCGCCATTCACCGGCTCCTTGCCGATCTCCAGCATGACCGGCACAGCCAGCGGCGAGATGTGCTCGAGGCTTTTATGCACGATTCGGCCGCGTATGCGCGAGAGCATCTCGGCCAGTCTCCTGACATCGAGCAGGCCGGAAGCGGCGTCCGTGCGCGTCGCCTGCAGCAGGATGTGGTCGGGCTCATGGCTGCGCAGCACATCATAGATCAAGTCAGCCGACACCGTCACTTGCCGGCCGCTTTTCTCCTGTCCGGGAAAGCGTTTTTCGATCAGCCCGGCAATGACGGCGCAATTGCGGAACATGCGCTTCAGCATCCAGCTGTCGTTCAGCCAGGCATCGAGATCGTCGCCCAGCATGTCCTCGTCGAACAATTCACCGAGCGACGGCTTTTTCATGCGGAACATGTGGCCCATATCGTCCAGCGCCCAGACGGCGAGCGAATAATCGGTGGCAACGAAGCCGAGCGGGCGCGCGCCCATCCGTTCCAGCCGCCGCGTCAAAAGCATGCCCAGCGTCTGGTGCGCCAGCCGGCCCTCGAAGGGGTAGGCGACCATGTAGTGCCGGTTGCCGCGCGGAAAGGTCTCGACCAGCATCTCGTCGCGGCGCGGCAGCACCGACTTTTCCTTCTGCAGCCGTAGCCAGTCGGCCACCTGTTCGGGCAGCCGCTTCCAGCGCTCCGGGTCGGCCAGCATCGCCCGCACCTCACCGGCGAGATAGGTCGACAGCGGGAACTTGCCGCCGGCATAGGACGGCACGATGATGTTGGCGCCGCTGCCGTTGGACACGAAACACTCGCTCTCGCGGATGCCCTCGAAGCGCAGGATCTTGCCGGCAAATAGAAAATTGTCGCCTGGCCGCAGCGTCTCGGCGAAATATTCCTCGACCTTGCCGAGCACCGGCCCGCCGCGCCCTGCCACGCCCCTGCCCTGGCGGGTGTAGCGCACATTCAGTTCCGGCATCTCGACGATGGTGCCGATGTTCAGCCGGTATTGCTGGGCGATCCGCGGATGGCTGACGCGCCATGTGCCGTCCTTGGTCAGCTTTATGCGGGCATAACGCTCGTAGCTTCTCAGCGCATAGCCGCCGGTGGCGACGAAATCGACGACGCGATCGAAGGTGTGGCGGTCGAGGTTCACGTAGGGTGCCGCACTCCTCACCTCCTCGAACAGCGCGTCGGCATAAAAGGGCGCGGCACAGGCGCTACCCAGCACGTGCTGCGCCAGCACATCGATCGCGCCTTCGATCAGCGGCGGCGTATCCTGCGCGCCGAGATAATTCGCCTCGAGTGCCGCCCGGCATTCCAGCACCTCGAAGCGGTTAGCCGGGATGAGAATGGCCTGGCTCGGCTCGTCCATGCGGTGGTTGGAACGGCCGATGCGCTGCGCCAGCCGGCTCGCCCCCTTGGGCGCGCCGACATGCACGACGAGATCGACATCGCCCCAGTCGATGCCGAGATCGAGCGTCGAGGTCGCGACGATGGCGCGCAGCGAATTCGTCTCCATCGCCTTTTCGACGCGGCGGCGCTGGCCGACATCGAGCGAGCCGTGATGCAGCGCAATCGGCAGATTGTCGTCATTGCCGCGCCACAGTTCCTGAAACAGGAATTCGGCCTGGCTGCGCGTGTTGACGAAGAGCAGCGTCGTCCGGTGCTGCCGGATGGCTTCGTAGATTTCGGGAATGGCATAGCGCGCCGAATGGCCGGACCACGGCACATGCTCTTCCGATTCCAGGATCGAGATTTCCGGCTTGGCCCCGCCCGGCACGGTGATCAGGTCGGCCATGTCGCCTTGCGGGTTCTGGCTCACCAGCCAGCGCCGCAATTCGTCAGGCTCCGACACCGTCGCCGAAAGGCCGATCGCCTGCAGGCCGGGCACGATCGAACGCAGCCGCGCCAGCCCTAGCGCCAGCAGATGCCCGCGCTTGGAGGTCACCAGCGAATGCAGCTCGTCCAGCACGACATAGCGCAGATCCTCGAAGAAGCGTTTTGCATCGGAAGCCGCGATCAGCAGCGCCAATTGCTCCGGCGTGGTCATCAAAATGTCGGGCGGCACCAGCTTCTGGCGCTGGCGCTTATGCTGCGGCGTGTCGCCGGTGCGCGTTTCCATGGTGATCGGCAGGCCCATCTCGCCCACCGGCTTGCCGAGATTGCGCTCGATATCGACGGCCAGCGCCTTGAGCGGCGAGATGTAGAGCGTGTGGATGCCGCGATGCGCCTGCCCCGGCTTGCGCTTGGCGCGCGTTGCCAGCTCCGTCAGCGTCGGCATGAAGCCAGCCAGCGTCTTGCCCGCCCCCGTCGGCGCAATCAGCAGCACCGACTTTCCCGCCTGCGCCCGCGACAGCAACTCGATCTGATGCGCGCGCGGCGACCACCCCCGCCCGGCGAACCATTTGACGAACGGCTCGGGAAGGATGGCGGCGCTCTGGCCCTGTTCGGTGCGGCTCTGGTCGTTCACGCAAAAGACCTAGCGCGAAGGACGACCCGCGCCAAGCGGAATTTGGAACAAAAGGTGATCGTTTGGTGGGATGGGTGCGATAGCCAGCTTAGCGCTTTTCCACCCTTGTCGAGATTGCGCTTCTGGCTAGGCTAGGGAACAGACGTACATCGCAGGCTCGGAACATCTCGCCAAAGGCGTTCGCGAAGGAATTGTGTGACAGTAGCAAGCTATCCCGCCCAAATTGATTGCTGTTGGATAGCTTCCGATATGGAAGGCTGTATCGCTGTTTTTATTACTGCCGGAGAGGGACCGATACCTGTTGAGCTTCTGAAACCGGGAATTCTGGATTTCATTGGCGACGATGTCGACACCAACCTGAAGTCGAACTCCGAGTATCAGGTTGTTATCTCGCAACCCAAGCCTGACAGTTTCACAACCTTGGCGGAAAAGGGCCTGTTTGTTTATGATTGGCAGGATATTCACAGGAAGTCATCCGAATCCATCCATGCCTACGATCTGGTGGTGCGGCCCACGACGCCTGTGCGTTCTGATGGAATTTCCGACAAGCTTGCAAAGCTGGCTCAAATGATTTGTTTTCACGATATCAAGTTTGCCAACTCGATATCTCTAAGCCCTTACAGCTATTTTGCCTGCATGCAGCGTGATTGATTGACCGCGTCAGTCATCAAGGTCCTTCCAGGTGTCCGCACCATCGAAATGACGCACCTTTGCGCGCGCCAGAACCTCCGGCGCCATGAGCCGGACATTCACCCCCACCTGACCACCGGCGGCCCAGTGCGTCACGCAACCGCATGAAGCGCAGCGGTGAAACTCGAGCTCTCGATTATGGCATCTGTAGATGTCGGTCGTACCCGCCGGCGGCACCCGGCGCACCTGATGCGCCTTATAGTAGGCCCAAAGCGTTCCGTAGCGCCGGCATATGGAGCAGTTGCAATCCGTCACTTCGGCGGAGCAGTCTCGACCTCAAGGCGAATAGCGCCACAATGGCATGACGTTTCAACCAAGGCAGTTCTCCTTCGGCCAACATCGGGGTTGCAGGTTATGGCAAAAGGTGACCGTTGTGTGGGGGCGTGGCCTTCGATCTCAGGGTAAACCTTGGCAACTGGCGGTGCCAACCATGAAGTCGTCATCCCGCAAGACGAGCGTAGAGAGAGCCATTGGTCCTGGCATGTCGAACACGGCTGGCCTGATGGCCATTGGTTCTGCACCGCTGAAGCTCTTCTTCGTTCCGGCATGGATTCCCGACACTCTCCGCTCGTTCCTCGCTCACGAGGTCGAGAATGACGAATTGCATTTGGGCTTGCCACCAATCTCAACCGTTGGCGGTCTGCAGACGCGCAAATAACAAGCTCGTCATCCTCGGGGCCGTAGCCGAACGAAGTTCGGCGGTGGAACCCGGAGATCCATGCCAGAACATCTATGATGGCTGCTGCAATGCAGAACTGTCGAAGCTGAAACCAACGGAAACTGTGGGAAAGATTTCCACCTCATTTCCGCTCAACCCATTGTTTTCCCTCACCCCACACATTTTTTCACGCCCAATCTATCCACACCCCAAGACACCGCCCGCATAATCCCCGCATCGCTCTTGCGGAGAGCGGCGGTGACCTCCCGCCCTGGTGTGGTAGCAGAAACCCGAGGGGCCCGACACAGGCCGGCGTCCTGCGGCCGTATGCCCTGGCTGGAAGTTGCAAGCGAAAGCCTGCGGCGGAAGGAACAAGGACAGATCGCGCAGGATGCGGAGAACCCGCGGCGTCTTGTCCATGGAATGTACATGGAGCGGGCGTTGTGACCGGCCGACCTCGGGACAAGCACCGAGCGGGGCGCGGAAGTC
>NZ_JAAKZG010000019.1 GCF_011045115.1 Mesorhizobium zhangyense | reverse complement strand
CCTTGTGGGGAGGGGTTAGGGGTGGGGGTCCTGCGCCTCGGAGGGGCGTTCGCGAGTGGATCAGCAGATTGTAAATCGGGTCAAAATGGTGTGAGACGAACACCGGCTATTCCCGACGGAGTTCACCCCATGAGCAATCACCTGTTCGACGCCATCCGCAACGCGGCAGTCGATCGTGGCGCAACTTTCATCGTCGCACCCGACGGGCGCGTCTGGAGCTATGGCGACATGGTGGATTTTTCGGGCCGGCTGGCATCGAGGCTCATCGAGCTGGGCGTGAAGCCGGGGGATCGCGTCGCCGTGCAGGTGGAAAAGAGCCCCGAAGCGCTGATGCTTTACCTTGCCTGCGTTCGGGCGGGCGCGGTCTATCTGCCGCTCAACACCGCCTATACGCTTGCCGAACTCGACTATTTCGTCGGCGATGCAGAACCGCGGCTCGTTGTCGTCACGCCCGGCGCTGCCGAAGGTGTCAGGCCGGTCGCTGCAAAATATAAGGCCATCGTCGAAACGCTGGACGAAAACGGCGGCGGATCTTTGATTGCCGGCCTGACGGACGGAGCAGGCTTCGCCGACGTGCCGCGCGGCCCGGACGACCTGGCGGCGATCCTCTACACGTCCGGTACGACCGGGCGCTCCAAGGGCGCTATGCTGACCCACGACAATCTCCTGTCCAATGCCGCTACGCTGCGCGACTACTGGCGGTTCTCGGCAAGCGACCGTCTGATCCATGCCTTGCCGATCTTCCACACGCACGGCCTGTTCGTCGCTTCAAATGTCATTCTGCTGTCGGGCGCGTCGATGTATTTCCTGCCGAAGTTCGACGCCGGCGAGGCCCTGCGGCTGATGACAAGTGCTACCTGCATGATGGGTGTGCCGACCTTCTATGTCCGTCTCGTGCAGCATGACGGGCTGACGCGTGAAGCGACGGCCGGCATGCGGCTCTTCATCTCCGGTTCCGCGCCGCTTCTGGCCGAAACCCACCGGCTGTTCGAGGAGAAGACCGGCCACGCCATTCTCGAGCGCTACGGCATGACCGAGACGAATATGAACACCTCCAATCCCTATGATGGAGATCGCGTCGCCGGTACCGTCGGCTTCCCGTTGCCCGGCGTGTCGGTTCGCGTGACCGAGCCCGACACCGGCAAGCTGCTCGGAACGGACGCAACAGGGATGATCGAGGTAAAAGGCCCCAATGTCTTCAAGGGCTATTGGCGGATGCCGGAAAAGACCATGGCCGAATTCCGCACTGATGGCTTCTTCATCACCGGAGACCTCGGCAAGATCGACGACCGAGGCTATGTCCACATTGTCGGGCGCGGCAAGGATCTGGTCATTTCGGGCGGCTACAACATCTATCCGAAAGAGGTCGAGACCGAGATCGACCAGCTTCCGGGCGTGGTCGAAAGTGCGGTCATCGGCGTGCCGCATCCCGACTTCGGCGAAGGCGTCACGGCCATCGTCGTCAGGAAAACTGGCGATGCCATAGACGAGCGCGCGGTGCTCGACGGACTGAAGGACCGGCTCGCCCGTTACAAGCAGCCCAAACGGGTCATTTTCATCGAAGACCTGCCGCGCAACACGATGGGCAAGGTCCAGAAGAACGTGCTGCGCGACACCTATGCCAATTTATACGCGGACGGAGGCGCGGGACGCATCGCAACGAGTGGGTGAGAGCCTGCCGACAACGGCCTGATCGGGCTGCCGCTATTGCTGTGCGCTATTTCGTTTCGCTGCCGCTTCCGCAATCGCCATGTCCCGCGCGCGCAGGAAGACGCTTTCCATCCGCCAATGCTCATTGCCAAAGCGGGGGTCAGCGGCCCATTCGTCCCAGCCGTGATTGCGGCGGAACTCCCCAAGCAAGCCGGAGGCGACGATTTCGTCCTTGTCGACATCGGTGGGGTTTTCGCAGTCGGGCGCGACATAGATCGCGTCCTCGCGGCAATAGAGTTCGCACATGAAGCAGGTCTGGCAATCCTGCTGGTGCGCTATCTCCGGCGGGCCGTTCAAGCTCGGCGCCAGCACATTGGTCGGGCAAATCTCGACACAGGCATTGCAGCCCGTGCAGCGTTCGGCAATGACCAATTCGATCATGATGCGAGTTCCAGGGCGCGTCCGTAGTCGCTTTGGGTCCATACCTTGTCCAGCCCGCCGACAAGGATGCGGCGGTTGAAACGCGGATCGGTTTCCGGCCTGTCCTCGCGCTGGTGCATGCCGCGGCTTTCGTCACGTGCCAGCGCGGAAGCGATGCACCAGCGGGCAGTCGCCAGCATCGCCGCAGTCTCTCGCGTCCTGAGCCGCGTATCGCCGCTTCCGCGTGCGTGGGCATCGACATTCGCCCAGGCATCATCGAGCAGATCGGCCGACCGTTTCAATTTGCTGCCGTGACGAAAGATGTTCTTGTCATAAGACAGCATTTCGCCTTGGATCGCCAACAGCGCCTGGCTCAGGTCGATGTCCCTTTCAACCGAGGCGGGACGAAGGCTGGCCTGGCCGATCGGCCGGCCACCTGAAGCCGAACCATTTTCAGCCGAGAACCGCGCAGCACCTCTGCCCGCCCATTGGCCGGACGAAACGGCCCAGGCCGAATTGATATTGCCGCCACCGGAAATTGCGCCGGCGACAAGTTCACGCGTTGCCGTGTCGCCCGCCGCAAAAAGACCCGGAACAGAGGTTGCGCAGTCATCGCCTACGATCCGAAGGCCGCCGATGCCGCGGATGGTTCCCTCGCCGTGCAAGGTTACCTCGAAGCGTTCGCTATAGGGATCGATGCCCCAGCGTCGGAACGGCAGCATGAAGTTCGGCGAGATCGTCGGCACCTGGGCGCGAATGTCCTCGGGCGTGCGGGAGAGATCGCAGAATACTTTTCCTTCCAGCAATGCCCGCGCCAATGGCCGCATCGTGTCGGGACCGGGCGGCATCGGGATCACAGCGCCATCCTCGTCGTAATAGGTGGCGAAGGCGTAGGACATGGTACGCGTCATCGTCGAGCGCACCGGCGCGACGGTGTGATAGGTCGTGAACTCCATGCCGGAGAGTTCGGCGCCAGCCTCAGCCGCCATCAGATAGCCGTCGCCGGTGTTGGTATGGGAGCCGAGCAGACGCGACAGGAACGACGTGCCGCCGGTAGCCAGCACGACCGCGCCGGCATTCACCTGCCAGTCCCCACCCTTCTGCCGCCGGATTCCGCGCGCGCCGGAAACGGAGCCGTCCGGACGCTGCAGCAATTCCAGCGCGGGGCTGTGGTCGAGGATGGTAATGCCGAGGCTTTCGACGAGCCGGCGCAGGGCGCGCATATATTCCGGCCCACGCAGCGCACGATACTGTGGCGCACCGCTTTCATCCTTCGAGAAGTCGTAGAAGCCGGCGAGCGTTGGCAGGCTTTCCCAGGTCAGCGCCAGCGTGCGTGCCATCCAGCCCGCATCGTTCAGGCCAAAGCCGGTCTTGCGCCGGTTGGCGATCGCGTTCTCGCGCAGTTCCGGCGGGTCGGGCGGTATCCACCAATGGCCCGGTCCCGCGGTGGCGGTGACGCCGCTGGTGCCGCAATAGCCTTTGTCGGCAAGGATTACCGTTGCTCCGGCGCGCCGCGCGGCTGCGGCCGCCCAGGTTCCGGCAAGGCCGCCGCCAATGATCAGAACATCGGCGTTGAGTTCCAACGTTTCTTCGGTTGTTCGGGTCATCGCGACAACTATCCTCGACTACCGGATTGCAGCGTCTGTCTCATGCAGCAGGGATCACGCATCGTGCTGTTTGCCGTGGCGGACACCGAGCCAATCGAGCAGCGTGCCGCGTATCCTGGCGAAATCGGGATCGGCGACGTCGCGCGGGCGCGGCAGGTCGATCCGCTCCTCATGTGCGATGACGCCGTCCTTCATGACCAGCACGCGATCGGCGAGAAGCACGGCCTCTTCGACATCATGCGTGACGAGCAGTATGGCGCAGCCATGCCGCTGCCACAGCTCGCCGACGAGATCCTGCGCCTTGATGCGTGTCAGTGCGTCGAGTGCGGCGAACGGCTCGTCGAGCAGCAGCAGGTCGGGCTCCCGTACCAGAGCCCGCGCCAGCGACGTGCGCTGCGCCTCGCCGCCGGACAGCACCTTGGGCCATTGGTCGGCGCGGTGGCTGATGCCGACTTCTTCCAAGGCGGCAAACGCCCTTGCACGATCCGGCCGCCCCGGAAGGCCGAGCACGACATTGCGCCAGACCGTCTTCCACGGCATCAGGCGCGGTGCCTGGAAAGCGACGGCGCGGCGCACCGGCACCTCGACATCGCCTTCGATCTCGCGATCGAGATCGGCCAGTATGCGTAGCAACGTGCTCTTGCCGCAGCCGCTCGCGCCCAGAAGCGCCACGAACTCGCCCGGTGCGATATCAACGTCGAGATCCTTCAGCACCTCCCGATCACCGAAGCGCCGTGACAGGCCGCGCACCCGCACCGCAGGCGTAGTTACCCCGGATCGGCCGGAAGGGCGCGGCGGCGCTTCCGGGACGACGATCTTCAAGCTCCGCTGAACGCTGGTCGCCATGCCAGGAAAATCCTTTCGAGGGTGCGCACCGTGAAATCCACGGCGAGGCCGAGAAATGCGTAGACGACAAGGCAGACGACGATCACATCGGTCTGGAAGAACTCGCGAGCATTGGCCATGAGATAGCCGATGCCGGCCGTGGCGTTGATCTGCTCGCCGAACACCAGCGCCAGCCAGGCAATGCCGAGCGAATAGCGGAGGCCGACAAGGGCGCTCGGCAACGCACCGGGCAGGACGACGTGGCGGATCATCGCTGCACGCGACAGGCCGAGCGTACGCCCGGCCTCGACCAGCGTCGAATCGACATTGCGGATGCCGGCATAGACATTGAGATAGAGCGGGAATGCCGTGCCAAGCGCGATCAGCGCTATCTTGGGCGCTTCACCGATGCCGAACCAGATGATCAGAAGCGGAATCAGCGCGACATTAGGCACCGTACGCATCATCTGCATCGGCGCGTCGACAAGATCCTCGCCCAGGCGGAACAGGCCGGCCACAATCGCGAGCGTGATACCGATGCTGCCGCCGATAGCGAGACCGGTCAAAGCGCGCCGGAGCGAGACCAGCATTGCTTCCTGCAATTCGCCCGTCGCGATCAGCTTGGCCGCGCTCGACAGCACCGTGGAGGGACCGGCCAGTACTTCGCCCGGCAGCACACCGGTGATCGATGCGAGATGCCATGCAGCCACGAGCAGGAGTGGCCCCGACAGGCGCCTCGCCCAGCGCGGGATGCCGTGGCCGGCAGACGAGACCGGCGTTATCCTCTGAAGGGCCGGCCCGCCAGAGCAAGGCGCTGCCGATGCAGTCTTGCCTCGACCACGCAATGGCAGCGGGATCGAGGCTACGGTTTCGATCGAACTCATCGGTGTTCCCCCGAGTCGTCAGTTGGTCGCCAGATCGCGATAGACATAGTCTCCCAGATTGAGCGAGCCGGTGAGCACGCCGGCTTCCTTCCAGGTCTCGAAGACGTTCTGCAGGGATGCGACGAAGGCATCGTCTATCGGCTGGCGCTTGTAGCCGGCCTCTGCCGGATAGATGAGGTCGACAGTTTCGCGGTCCTGCTTGGCAAAACCGGCGTAGAAGTCGACATAAGCGTCCTTGTTTTCACGGGACCAGTCGTAACCGCGATCGACCCGTGCAACGAAATCGGCGATCGCCGCAACCTTGCCGGGGTTGGCAAGCGCGCTGTCGGTGGCGCTCAGGACAAAGTTGCCGGTGTTGATGCCGACGCCGTCGATCAGTTCCGTCGCCTTGAGCGTCCCGATAGAGCGGGCCAGATAGACGCCCCAGGTTCCCCACGCATCGATGCTGCCGGATTGGAAGGCAGCACTTGCGTCCGCAGGGGTCAGGAAGGCGAGCTTGACATCATTGGCGGTGAGGCCGGCCTTCTTCAGCACGCCGAGCGTGAGGTAGTGTGCGACGCTGCCGCGCGTGGTCGGCGAAAGGGTCTTGCCCTTCAGATCCTGGATGGTCTTGATCGGGCTGTCTGCCGGCACGATCAGCGAACTGCCGAGGCCGCCATTGGAGAAGTTCGCCACGACCTTGATCCTGGAGCCGCCAGCAATGGCGCTGACCGTAGGAGAATCCGCGGCCTGGCCGATATCGACGGCATCCGCTTTCAATGCCTCGTGCAGGTTGACGGCGGCGGGGTAAACCGACCATTCGATCTGATAGGGCACATCCTTCAAAAGCCCGGCCGCTTCCAGCTTGGCGCGCGTGGCGCCCGTCTGGTCACCGACACGCAGCACGACCTTGCTCAGATCCTCCGCGGCGAAGCTCGCGGTCGCTGCGCCAAGCAGCGATGCAGCCGCAAGACCACCCAATGCGAAATTGAAGAGACGGCGGAAAATGGTTGTCATGACGGGGCTCTCTGAACGTTGACTTGTTGATTCCGTGACAGGGCTTTCGGGCCGCTTCATCTGCGAGTGAACGTCATCAGGCTAATTTCTACAAAATTAGTAGACTAGGCATGGCGTACTGAACTTTGCGCCTATCGGAGGTTCGAATTCTTCTTTCCGTCTCGATGCCGGGCATGTTGTTCAACGCGCGGAATTGGTGGCGCGGCCTATCGCGACGCCTTGCGGACATCGAAGACATCCATCAGCGTCACCGAGCGAAAATCCGAGACCAGAACGGTCACCCGCACGATCCAGAAACCATCCAGAGGCAGCACGAAACCATCGGCATGGAACACACTGGAAGTGGTGCGGCGCGCCTCGTGGGCGAAGGGGCCGATGCCGTAGGACGGCTTGTCCAGTTCGACATTCACACTCATCGGCTCGAACGGCTTGCCGTCGAGCAGGAGATCGCCGACCTCGACGCGGACGGGGCCAACGATGGGCGGGCGGATCGTCAGCAACGCGGTGACACCGTCTTTCGCCGCGCGGACTTCCTGCGTTTCATAAAGTGCCGGATTTTCGGCAATCGAGCGCGGCGGCGGCGTGAAGCGCCACAGGCCGAGGACGGCAAGAACCGCGGTTCCGAGCACGATCTCGGCAGTGATGCTGCGCCGCAGCCGTAGGGCTGCATACGCATCCCCCGCGGCTGCGGGTGCCGTAAGTGTGTAGCGGTTGAACAGGGCGAGCAGCAACATGCCGGCGACGAGCGCGAGTTTCACCAGCAGGACCAGACCGTAATCGGTCTGCCACAGCGCGCCGATGGTTCTGACCTGCACGACCGCGATAATACCGCCGCTGACAAGCAGCACGGCAATGACAGCCGGGATAGCGGCGGAAAACCGCTTTAGCGCAACCGCAGCATCGCGGCGCGCGAGGACAAGGCCGAGCGGCACGAGCGCGCCCAGCCAAAGTGCGACCGCGACCGCGTGGAAAAAGACTGCCGGCATAGTCAGCCAGCGCGGCGGCGCGGCGGAGGCATGGCCGCTGGCGGCAACGGCCGCGCCGAGCAGCACCAGCGCGACAATGGCAAGCACGCGTCCGAACGCTGACCGGTGTGCCGATTGTACCGCGCCATAGGCAAGGATGATCGCGGCAGCGGCGACAAGGGTAGCCATGCCGTAGCTCGTTGCCCACAGTCCGGCCTGCCAGATCTCCGGCTTCAGGATGCCCGGCAGAGGTTCCGCCAAGGCGTCTAGGCCCTGAAAGGCAATCATTCCGGGTGCAGCACAGAGCCCGACCAGCAGCGCCAGCGTCACAAAACGCCTGCCCGGCATCGGCTCCGTGCCACTCAGCCATGACAAGGCGGTAACGCCACCGACCCCGAAGACCAGTCCGGCCAGCAGCAAAAGCCGCGCTGTCCAGAGTCCGATCCGAACCGGCAGGTCGGATTGCGCAACATCGGCCGGAGCGGCAGCACTCGGCGCGCCGATCGAAAAGAGCAGGCCGCCGCCGATCGGATGCCCGTCCGACGACGCCACCCGCCACGACAGGATATGCGTTCCCTGTTCGAGGCCGCCCGGCAGGGCAAGCACGATGGCGGCGCCCTTTTCGCCGATGTCAGCGAGTATCTGGGTGCGGCCATCGGGATGGATGAGCCGCGCGACCAGCGGCCGGACCGGCTCGGAAAAAGTCAGCGTCAGGTGCTTCGGCGCTTCCGCCAGCACCGCGCCGTCAACAGGATCGGCGGTGACAAGCTGCGCATGCGCCAGCGCGGGAGCGAGAGCGCCTGTCAAGGAAATGGCGACAGCGAAAAGCGCTGCCGCCAGCCGAACCCACAGCAGGCCAAGCCGCTTCACGATCCGGGCGAGACCTTCACCGAAGGCGCTGGAAACTTGAGCGCGTCCGAAGAACCGCCAGCCGGCGGAATCTCGATCCAGCGCTCGACGCCCGTCTCGCATTGCTGGACGATCGGCACGAAGAGCTTGTCTTGTTCAACGTCAGCCGAGACCTTTGCCCGGAAGGCGAACTCATCATAGTGCGCGGCTTCGAGCCTGCCGCCGCTCCAGGAAATCTCCTTGATCAACGCCTCTTCGTCCTCGCCGTGCGATGCGTGTCCGGCCGCAGGTGCACCGTCGCCCTGCGCTTCGACCTTGTTGATGTCGAGCGTCCAGCCGGGCTTGGGTTGCGGCCTGACCTCGGTCAGCTCCTCCGGTATGGAGACACGCACGGCGGTCGTCGGCGAGCCGGCGCAGCCATGCGGGATGCGCAGCACGAACTTTACGGTACCGCCTGCCTTCACCTCCTTGTTCTCGAAGGTGACATGGGCACTTGCCGGCCAGGCCATCAGGGTTGATAGGCCAAGCATCGCGCCCAGCAGGAGTTTGGGTTTCGGTGTCATGTCAGCTCCGGAAATTGGGGATCACCACGTCGCGGCAAGGCCGAGATGGCCAAGCGCTTCGCGGCGCAGTTCGGCCAGGCGGGGGTCACCCCGATGGCGCGGATAGGGAAGATCGACCGTTATGTCCGCGACGATGCGGGCCGGACGTGGCCCGAAAATCAGCACACGCTGGGTGAGGAACAGCGCTTCCTCGACATCATGGGTGACCAGAACCGCAGTCAGCCCGGCTTCCTGCCACAGCTTCACCAGTTCGGTCTGCATGGTCAGGCGGGTGAGCGAATCGAGCTTGCCGAGCGGTTCGTCGAGCAGCAGCAGGCGCGGCTCGTTGACCAGTGCGCGGGCAAGCGCGACGCGCTGCGCCATGCCGCCGGAAAGCTGGTGCGGGTAGGCCTTGTCGAAACCGCCAAGCCCCACCAGTTCAATGGCCTTGTCGACACGGTGGCGCGAGCTTTTCAGGATGCCCTGCGCTTCGAGGCCGAGCGCCACATTGTCCCACACCGTCCGCCAGGGAAACAGCGTCGGGTCCTGGAAGACAAGGATGCGGGACGGATCGGGATCGCCGACGACCGTACCGTCGACCTTGAGCGCGCCTTCGGTCGGATGATCGAGCCCCGCAAGTAGCCGGAGCAGCGTGGACTTGCCGCAGCCCGAAGGGCCAAGGAGCGCCACGAAAGATCCCGGCTCGACGGAGAAGCCGACCTCATCGAGAACGGGGAGCGGTTCACCCTCCAGCTCGAACTGATGCGATACTTTCTCGATGTCGATCCTCTGGCCGGCTGCGACATAGGCAGCCGGCGCTTCCACCGTCAGCGCTACCATCTGACAAGTCCTTTCTGCCACGACAGCGACCAGTCGCGTACTCTGAAGAGAATGGTGATCAGCCCGGAACACATCAGCGCCATCACCAGCAGTGCCGCATACATGTTGGCGTAGGCGGCCCAGCCCTGCGCCCATTGCAGATACCAGCCAAGCCCGGCCTTCACGCCGAGCATTTCGGCGATGACAAGCACGGCAAAAGAGGTGCCGAGGCCCATGAACAGGCCGACGAAGACGTGCGGCAACGCAGCAGGGATCGCAACCTTCAGGATCAGGAAGGACGGCTTTGCCCCAAGCGTGCGGGCGATGTCGTAGTAATCGCGGTTGACGCTGGCGATGCCGGACCAGGTGAGGATCGTCACCGGGAAGGCTGTGGCAAGCGCGATCAGGAAGACACTGGCCGAGCCACTGGTCGGAAAGAGGAAGAAGGCGAGCGGCAACCAGGCGGTCGCCGGCAGCGGCCCGATCAGCCGGAGCACCGGATGGACCCAATAGCTCGCCGCCCGCGACCAGCCGATGGTGACGCCTGTCAGGAAGCCGGCAAGCGCGCCGAAGAAATAGCCCTTCGCCAGCAACAACACCGAATGATAGACGCTCTCGGCAAGCCGCGCCCAATCGTCGAAGAAGACTTCGAGAATGCTCTGCGGCGAAGAGAAGAACGGCACCGGCAGCCAGCCCGTCTTTGCCGTGACCACTTCCCAAGCGGCCATCAGTACGGCCGCCGCGATGAACCATGGTCCGTAGTAGCGCACCGTGCCGGCGACCGGGCCAAGCAGCTTGCCCGTGGCCGCGACGACCGCCACCGCTAGGGCGATCGCGAGTGCGATGATAGCCAGTTCGCGTCCGTATGGCTGCGGAATGATCTCGGGCCACAGCTCGATCAGCGCGGCAACGCCGATCCAGCTAGCCGTCGCCGCCAATCCGACAAGCCATATGCCGGCCCTTGCTTGATTGGCTTCCTGAACTGGAGCTTGGGCGCGCTCGGAAAATGCCGGATCGATCGATGTCATCGCAGCAGCTCCTTATGCGGTCAGCACGTCGGCATAGACGCGATCGGCGAATTGCTGCGGGTCGGTGGACTGCTTGAACACCTGCACGTCGCGCAGTTCCTGGGCGTAGAGCGCGATTTCCTGGCGCAGATCAGCCCCCGTCGGGTTGTGGCCGTGAGTCTGGTCGAGCAGCACGCCGACCAGTTGCTCGACGGTCTTGTCCTTCGGTGCATTCGGCAGGAAGGCCTTTGCCGCAAGCTCGGGCTTGGCGACGGTGAGATCCTGCGCCTCCAGAAGCGCGCGGGTGAGCGCCGAGGCAGTCGGCAGGTCGTCGCGGATCAGGCTGCCGCGCAGGCCGACGATGCAGCAGACGCGGTTCTCAAAACCGTGATCGAGGTTGGAGGCAATCTGCGTGTATTTCGGATCCTGTAGCCAGAAATAGGCCTTGGGATCGCCGTCGGCGATGGCATCGATTTCGCCCTTCTCGGCGGCCAGTTGCAGAAGCTCGCCGGGATACTGACGCCATTCGACATCGGCGATCGGGTCCAGCCCCTCCTTGTGCAGCAGGATCGAGAAGAAATTCTTGCCTGGGCTGGCGAGGTCGGAAATGCCGATCGTCTTGCCCTTAAGCTGCTTAAGATCGGTGATGCCGGCCGATTTCAGCGCCACGAGGCGCGAGCAGCCGCCATGCGTGCCGGCTGTGATCTTGACATCGAAACCCTGTTCAAGCGCCTTCAGCCAGCGCAACGCCATGCCGACGCCGCCATCGGCCTTGCCGGTGGCAATGGCCTCCAGCAGCGCTTCGGTCGAGGCACCGAAATTGACCAGTTCGACATCGAGGCCATACTTCTTGAAGATGCCCTGCTCGATCGCCACGAAGACCGGCGCGAGGCAGATCGCCGAGGCGTTGGTGGCGAATTTGATCTTCTTCAGTTCGCCAACAGGTGCGGCAGCCGTCTGAGCCGCGAGATTGCCGACGGAGAATGCGCCGAGCGGGGCAGCAAGCCCGAGCGCGCCGGCGGTCTTCAGGAAGGCGCGGCGATCCAGTCCGCCAATGAGGGAAGCACTTTCTGTCAAAAGGGATTTCTTTGCGATCCAGTTCATCTTCGTTCTCCGGTCGGTGTTGTCGAGGAATTCGCAGGGCGGATGGCGACGGCGCCGTTATTCGGCAGCTTCGACGCGCGGCACGGCATTGTCCCGCTCGGCAACGAGTTGCCGGACCCGAGGGATGAGATCGCGCCCGTATTGGAACGCATCCTCGAGCGGATCGAAGCCGCGAATGAGGAAGGTGGTGACGCCTAGGTCGTAGTAATCAAGCAGCGCTTCGGCGACCTGATCGGGCGTGCCGACCAGCGACGTCGAGTTGCCGCTTGCGCCGGTGAGTGCGGCGATCTCCGTCCACAGCCGCTTGTCGAGGCGCGAACCTTGGGCCGCAGCGTCCAGCAGGCGCCGCGAGCCTTCATTGGCCGGCCGCTGCGAGCCGTCGCGGACATTGACGTTGATGAGCCTTTCGCCGGCGCGCAGGGCCTTTGCCCGCGCCAGGATGCGTTCGGCCTTGGCCCACGCCGCTTCTTCCGTTTCCGCCAGGATCGGGCGCAGCGAAAGGCTGAAACGCGGCGAGCGGCCATAAGGCTTGGCGGCCGCACGGATGCGATTGATGGTGTCGGCCGCCTGCGCCTGGGTTTCGCCCCAGAAGGCATAGATGTCGGCGTGCCTGCCGGCGACTGCGATTGCCGCATCCGAAGAGCCGCCGAAATAGATCGGCACGCCTTCAGGTCCCTGCGGCCTGACTTCGGAAAATGCGCCGGCTACCTGATAATATTTGCCGTCATAGTCGAACGGCTTTTCGCTGGTCCATTCCTTGCGGACGATATCGAGATATTCGTTGGTGCGGGCGTAGCGCTCGTCCTTGGTCAACCGATCGCCGTCCTGCGCAAGTTCCTGGTCGTTGCCGCCGGTGATGATGTGGACGGCGATGCGGCCATCGGTCAGATGGTCGAGCGTGGCAAGCTGACGCGCGGCAAGCGTCGGCGCGGTAAAGCCCGGACGATGCGCGATCATCAGCTTCAGCCGGCGGGTGAGGCTTGCGACATGCTGGCTGACAAGAATGCTTTCCGGCGACGTCGAATGGAACGCCAGCAGCACCCGGTCGAAGCCGCCATTCTCATGGATCGCGGCGGCTGCCGCGATATGGCTGCGGTCGATGACCGGGCCGGAGCGGGCTATAGTCTCCGAGGCATTGTGATTTCCGATGTAACCAATGAATTCGACAGGCATGGGGAGCTCCTTGATGCTTGCTGATCAGATGCCGAGGGCAGCTTTACCGGCGCCGATGCGCACTGTGTCTTCCTGAGGGCTGTGAATGCGGCCGCAGAGCACGTCACGATGGTGCCGCTCGAGCGGATTGCTGCGTGAAATGCCGTGATTGCCGGTGAGCTTCAGCGCCTTCTCCACCGCGGCGATGGCGTTTTCGGTGGTGACGACCTTGATCAGGCCGGCTTCCGTCTGGGTGAAGGGGCGGCCTTCGTCGATGTCGCGTGTTGCCGATGCAATCAGCCGGCGATTGACGGCGATGAGTTCTTCTATTTCGCCGACCGCCTGCTGGATGCGCGGCACCGTGGCCAATGGCTGGCCGAGATTGGTCGGCACGCGCGCTTTCAGGAAACCAACCAGCCAATCGCGCGCAGCTTCCGCCACGCCAGTATAGAGCGCTCCGGGCAGCACGCCGAACCAGGCCGCCTGCCCTTCTCCGCGGCTGTCCCATTCGGATGGAGAGCGGATGTCGACAGCATGATCGAGCGGCACCTGGACGTTCTCAAGGATAGCGTCATCGCTTGCCGTTGCCCGCATCCCGAGCGGGTTCCAGGTCTTTTCAATCCGCAGTCCCGGAGCGTTGGCGGGCACGAGGAAAGCACCGACGCGCGGCTCCAGTTCATCGGTCCGCGCCCAGATGATCGCCCAAGTCAGGCCCACGGCACCGGTGGAATAGATCTTGTGGCCGCTGATCGACCAGCCTTCCGCCGTGCGCTTGGCCGTGGTTGCCGGCAGCCCGCCACGGATGGGCGTGCCGAGTTCCGGCTCGACGCGGAAAGCATTGATCAGCGCGCCCTTGCTGACGGCATCGCCGATAACCCGGCGCACAAGATGATCCGGCCAGCGCCCCTTCGGCAAAGTGGCGAGATTGATGTACTGCATGATCAGGATCAGCGCTGTCGACGGCTCGCCCCGGGCGATTTCCCGGATGACCTCGGCCGTCTCGTGAAGACCAGCACCGCCGCCGCCGAATTCCACCGGCGCGGTCAGCGCCGTCAGGCCTGCTTCGTGCAGGAGCCTGATATTCTCGTGTGGAAAGGCAGCCTTTTCGTCGTGGTCGCCGGCCGTCTTTGCAAAGACCCGGCCAAGCTCGGCTGCAACCGTCACGGAATCTTCAACAGCCGTCAGGCTGCGGGTGCGGAGCGGTGTCACGGTCATGGGCGAAAACCTCCTGCTGACCGTGCCGCCATCATTCCGCCGCCACGGCCAGTCGAGCGCTTGAGAAGAAAGCCCCGAGCTCCGCAACCGCCTGCTCGACGCGGCTGCGGATCGGATCGGAGACAAGCCGGTAATCGGTAAAATCGCGGTCGGCCGCATAGACGGCGCTCGGCAAGGTATGTGCCATGAAGAAACCAAAGAGTGGGCGAAGCTGATGCTCGACGATGAGTGCGTGGCGTTCGCCTCCACCCGTCGCGGTCAGGATGACCGGCTTGCCTTGCAAGGCGAGTGGGTCGATCAGGTCGATCAGATGCTTGAACAGGCCGGTATAGCTGCCCTTGTAGGTCGGCGTTCCGATGATAAGGGCATCAGCCGCAATGATATCTTGTACCACCTGCCGCCCGGTTTCATCGAGATCCTTGTAGCTGCGGGCATTGCCGAGTGACGGGCCGACGCTGATGAGATCATGCAGGCGAGGGGCAAGGCCGTAGCGCTCTTCGGCAAGGTTAGCCACCGCTTCGACCAACGCGAAGGATTTGGAAGGACGGCTGAAGTTGCCGACGAAACCGACCAGATTGCCGCGTGCCATGATATGCCCTTCCGCATTGATTTCCGATGGATTTCCAGGCTTCCGCGGCGATTCAGCCAAAGACGACCGTGTCGTCGCGCAGTACCGTGTCGTCGCGCAGTAATGTCTACAATATTTGTAGAATTAGGATTTGGGAGCGGCGGGCGTTTCGAATCTCGGCGCGACATTAGAAAAATCATGTCTGCCAAACGGCGGCACGGAGGAAACCGCGACACAAATGTCGAGATGGCAGTCCTTGGGGAAAGCAGACCACCGGTCGCCGCCGGAATTGGAGGAATCTTCGCGATGCGCCGTCATCAGCGCAATTTTTTCTCTCGTCGGCAGAATCCCGGTCTCTATCCTGAACAGGACACGCTGCCGTCCATTCTTTTCCGCCTTGGCAGGCCCTCACCGGAAAACGGAGTCCGCAATGACTACAGCACTTTCGCTCAACGAAACCCTTGCCGAGTTCCAGTCCAAGCGGGCTTTGACGATGCCGGCCGACAAACTGAAGATCAATGTCGACCAGCGCCGCCTGCTCTTCGAGACGGCTGACCGTTCCGCCTTCATAAAGGAGGGTGACGCCGTCGAACCCTTCATCTTGGCCGAGGTCGACGGCGAGGAGCTCAAGCTCGATGCGCTGTTAAAGAAAGGGCCGGTGGTCCTGGTCTTCTTCCGCTTTGCCGGCTGCCCGGCCTGCAACATCGCGCTGCCTTACTATAACTCCTATCTCGCACCCGAGCTGAAACAGCTGGGCGCGACTTTGGTCGGCGTGAGCCCGCAGGTGCCGGAGCGGCTACGCGACATCAAGGAACGGCACAAGCTCGATTTCCTGATCGCGACCGATGCGGACAACACGTTGGCGCGCCGGTTCGGGATTCTCTATTCCTACGATGAACCTTCGCGTCGCTCTGCGATCGAAAGCGGAAACCCGATCGGCAACGTGACGGGAACCGGCACCTGGGAACTGCCAATGCCGGCCACGATCGTCATCGACCGCAGCGGCACGGTGCGTTTCGCCGATGTCAGCCCGGACTGGCTGGTGCGCACGGAGCCAACTGATGTTATCGATGCAGTGAAAGCGATCGAGGCCCGCGCCGCCGCCTAAGGCTACAAGACCCACAGACAGGACAAGCGAGACAATTTTGACGCACGATCACGACCATGACGGCCACCATCATCATCACGGCGATGACCCTGACCACCATCACGCCGAGCACGACTGGCGCGACAATGGCGTCAAAGTCATTCCCGGAAACTCGCTCGATCCCAACACGGCGCAGACACCCGGCATGAACCGCGCAACCGCGATCAGCAAGGCACGGGCGGGTGCAGAAAAGATCTGGGCCGGCACGGTGACAATCCACGCCAACGCAAAGACAGGCGCGCACCATCATGGCGATCTCGAAAGCATCATCTACGTGGTGAAGGGCAAGGCGCGCATGCGCTGGGGCACTAACCTCGAATATGTCGCCGAGGCCGGGCCTGGCGATTTCATCTTTGTGCCGCCCTATGTCCCGCATCAGGAAATCAATGCCAGCCGCGACGAGACGCTGGAATGCGTCCTCGTTCGCTCCGGCCAGGACCCGGTGGTGGTGAACCTCGATATCGAACCGGTGGAGGCACCGGAGGAAGTGCTGTGGATCGACCCTATCCACAAATAGGGCGCGACGGCATCACGACGGGGAAAGCGGCGGCGGGCGGCGCTCGATCGGCTTGGACTTGACGATGGCCGTGCTCGTCTCGGCCTTGTCGGCGATGCGGTCGAGAATGCCATCGAGGCGGTCGATGGAGCGGATGTAAAGCCGTGCCACAAAGCAGTCGTCGCCCGTGACCTTGTCGCATTCGCCGAATTCCGGCATCTCCTCGATCAGCTTCTGGACGATGTGCAGCTTGCCGGGCAGAGGCCGGATGCGCACGATCGCCTGCAATTGATAGCCTAGCGCCTGCGGATCGACCTCGACCGTGAAGCCGCGAATGACGCCACGCTCCTCCAGCCGCCGCACTCGCTCCGAAACGCTTGGTGACGACAGGCCAACCTGCGCGGCCAGTTCCTTCAGCGAAATCCGCGCGTCCTTGATCAGAATTTCGAGGAGACGCCGGTCGATATCGTCGAGCATTTTACATTTCCTCGGTAAATCTACCCATAACCTTACTTAATTAGGCCTGATTAGTCCATCGCCTTTCTAAAGTCATAGAGAACTTCGTCTGGCTATGAGATTCTCAACTCCTGAAAAGTTCAGGAGGCGACTATGGACGAAAAGATGCGCGGCACGGTCGAGATGACCGCGGCAATGGCCATTCTGGGAACGATCGGCTGGTTCGTCGTCATGTCAGGTCAGCCGGTGCTGGACGTCGTGTTCTGGCGCTGTGCCTTTGGCGCGGCGACACTGCTGATCGTCTGCGCGGCCCTTGGACTGCTGCGGGGCAGGCTCACGCTTCGCGTCGTCGGCATCGCCGCGCTCGGCGGTGCCGCCATCGTCGTCAATTGGCTGCTGCTCTTCAGCTCGTTTTCCCGCGCATCGATTTCGATTGCGACAGCGGTCTACAACACCCAGCCCTTCATGCTGGTTGGCTTCGGCGCGCTCTTCTTTTCCGAGCGCGTGACCCTGACAAAGCTCGCCTGGCTCGGGATCGCTTTTGCCGGCATGTTGCTGATCATCCAGACCAAGCCCGACGCCGGCTATGCCGGCACCGACTATTTTATCGGGATCGTCATGGCGCTTGGTGCAGCCTTCTTCTGGGCGGTTGCGGCAATCATCACCAAGAAGCTCGCCGGCACGCCGCCACACCTGATCGCGCTGATACAGGTCTGTGTCGGCATCGTCATGCTCGCGCCTTTCGCCAATCTTTCGGTACTTCCAACCGATGCCTGGAGCTGGAGCATGCTGGTGACGCTCGGCGTCGTTCATACCGGGCTGATGTATATCCTGATGTATGGCGCCATCCAGAAGCTGCCGACATATCTTCAGGGGTCGCTGTCCTTCATCTACCCGGTGGTCGCCATTCTGGTCGATGTCATAGCTTTCGGCCACCGGCTGCATCCGCTGCAGATCGTCGGTGCCGCCGCAATCCTGATCGCAGCAGCCGGCATGAATCTCGGCTGGTCGCTGTGGCGGTCGCGGACTTTAACGGAAGGCTCGGTCTTGCCTGCCCAGCCAAGGATTCAACGCCAGGACAGCTGATCCTTCGGCAACCGCCCGCTGGGATCGAATACTGCGACCTTATGCGGGAGATCGGCTCCCCATTGCCAGAGGACGAGGTTGCGGTCCTCGGCCTCGGCGCCAGGCGCGAAGCTCGGCACGAGAAGGCCGGCAATGCCCCGGGCTGAAAGCCGGTCATGGATCGACCAGGAGGCCGGGCGGCTGCCCTCCGCGAGCGCTGTTGCCCACGCGCAGGCCATGTCGCCCTTGGCGACCGAGAACTCTTCCCGCCCCTGCTCCGTGGTCAGGTCCGCTATGTCTTCGCAATCGATCTCGTAGGAACACAGCACGCAGGGGTCGATACGATGGGCAAAACCCTGATTGGCTTCCTTGACCGCCGTCATGACGCTCAAGCCAAGGTAGAGCGCAGGCACGCCCTTCGGGTTGAAGCGCGCGCCCCTAATCGCTGCTCCGTCTCCCGATATCGGTTTGAATGCCCAGCGCGGATCATGCGCCCGGTAGCAGGTTCCGATGAACCTCAAGCAAAGCCACCAACGGCCATATGGTCGAGATAGTCTCGAACCGCGCCGGCCTTGCCATCCTTGACCAGAGCCTCCGCGGTGCGCCCGCCAAAAGCCGGCAGCGGCTGGGCACGATACCAGGCCATTGCCTGTTCCTTGCCGCCTGCCCAATCCGCTACCCTGCTGATGATCTCGAGCATTTCGCGCAGCCGCCCCTGCGTCTTCGCAGTCCGGCTGCGCGCCACCCGGTAAAGCGTTTCCCGGGCCAAGCCGGCTGTTTCGGCAAGCTGGCCTTTGGACATGCCGAAGCCATCAGCCACCTGTTCGATGGCGATCTTCCCGGCCCTGTCCATATAGGACAGAACCAGCGGCTCGTTTTGTAGAGCGATTTTAAGTGCCTGACCCATGGGATTCACTTTGCCATATTGTTCGACATGTTTCTTGTGCAAAACATAGGGCAAACTCTCCTTGGTTTCAAGCTACAGCATCCTGCACCGAAAATGAGGCCCTAACCTCCACGGAAATCCGCCCGGCTTATGCCATGCCGTTGCAGCTTGTCGTAGAAAGTCTTGCGCGGGATGCCGAGCGCTTCGATGGTGAGGCGCACATCGCCCTGATGTTCGGCGAGCGCCTCGCGGATGATCGCTGCCTCATAGCGTTCCATCTTTTCGGGCAGGTTAGCTGCAACCGATTCATCGGGCCTTGCCGATGAGCCGTTCCCTTCGAGCCCCAGGGCGACCCGCTCGGCGAAATGCGCCAGTTCGCGCACGTTGCCCGGCCAGCTATGACCCGCAAGATGGCGGCGGACGGCCTCATTGACAGCCGGCACGTCGCGGCGGAAGCGCTCGGCAGCGCGAGAAAGGAAGTGGGAAAAGAGCAGCGGAATATCCTCGCGGCGCTCCCTGAGCGGCGGGATGGAAAGCGTGACCACGTTGAGGCGGTAGTAGAGGTCCTCGCGAAAATCGCCGCGCTGGCCGGGATCTCCCAAGTCGATCTTGGCGGCGGCGACGACGCGCAGGTCGATTGGCCGGACTTCGTTGGTGCCGAGCGGCGTAATCTCGCGCATTTCGAGCACTCGCAGCATCTTCACCTGCGTTGCCACCGGCATGCTCTCGATCTCGTCGAGAAAGAGCGTGCCGCCGCTGGCATGTTCGATGCGGCCGGTGCGCTTCTTCTGAGCGCCGGTGAAAGCGCCAGCTTCGTGGCCGAACAATTCGCTTTCAATGACGGTTTCCGGCAAGGCGCCGCAATTCAGCGCGACGAAATTGCCGGCGCGCCGGCGGCTCCATTGATGCAGGAGCTGCGCGACAACCTCCTTGCCGCTGCCGGTCTCGCCCGCGACCAGCACATCAACATCGGTATCGGCGATATGGCGCAAGGTGCGACGGAGATTTTCCATTGCCGGCGTCTGGCCGATCAGCGGCAGGCTGTCATTGGCGCTTTCGGCAGCTTGCCTGAGCGCACGGTTTTCCATCACCAGCCGGCGCTTCTCGGCCGCGCGGCGCACGCTCTGCACCAGCCGGTCGGCGGCGAAGGGCTTGGCGATGAAATCGTAGACGCCATCCTGAATGGCGCTCACAGCCATCGGAATATCGCCATGGCCGGTTATCAGGATCACCGGCAGGTCGGCATCCATCTCCTTGACCTTGGAAAAGAGCTGAAGTCCGTCGATATGCGGCATGCGGATATCGCTGACGACGACCCCATCGAATGCCGCCGTCAGTTCGCCAAGTGCTTCGCGCGGGTCGGCGAAGGCAGAGACGGCGAAGCCCGCAAGTTCCAGCGTCTGGGCAGTGGCACGGCGCAGGTCCTTGTCGTCGTCGATGAGGAAAACGGAAACTGGCTGGCTCATGGCGTCAGGCTTTCCTGAGATGAACGCTGAAGCGCGTTCCACCGGCGTCGCTTTCAACCTCGATGCGGCCGCCATAATCGCTCACGATGTCCTTGGCGATGACGAGACCGAGGCCAAGCCCGTTCTCCTTGGACGTGTTGAAGGGCGTGAACAGACCTTCGCGGATCTTTTCCGGAATGCCCGGACCATTATCGGCAACAGTCAGCGTCACGGTGTCACCGGTTTCGATCGCACGGACTTCGACACGACCGCCGTCCTCCGGCCCGACCGCTTCCAACGCGTTCTGGAAGAGGTTGATAAGCACCTGCTCAAGCCGGATCGGATTGCCCATGACCCGCAACTTCTCCGGCGGAAGCGCAATGTCGAGCGCGTCCATGCGCCCGGCGAACCGACTGCGCAGCAGCATCAGCGCCCCTTCGATCACCTGTTTGAGCACGACCGGTTCGGCTGAACCGCGGCCCTTGCGCGACAGCGCCTTCAGGTCGCCGGTAATCGTTCCGATGCGGTCGGTTAGGGCCGCGATGTCGTTCAGGTTTTCCTCGGCCGACTGCCGCTGCCCGCGCGCGAGGAAGGTGCGGGCGTTGTCGGCATAGGCGCGGATCGTCGCCACCGGCTGGTTGATTTCATGCGCGACCCCTGCCGCCACCTGCCCGAGGATTGCCAGCCGGTTGGCCTGGACGAGATCCTGCTGAACCGTCTGCAACGTGGCTTCCGTCTTACGGTGATCGCTGATTTCCACCTGGAGCCGGTCGCGGGCTAGGCTCAGATCCTGGGTGCGTTCCGTCACACGGCGCTCCAGCTCGTCGCGCGCACGTTGCGCCTCGGCAATTCGCGCGGCTGCCCTTCGCCGCCTGTTCAGAAGGAAGCCGGCAAAGGCCAGAAGCGAGACAGCGCCAAGCAATGCCGCCGTCCGCGCTGCACGGACGGCGACGGGTACCTGCGGCTTGATCGGCATGAGGGTCCGGAGTTCCCAGGGTGTCGTCGGCACAGGCGTCCTCACTTCGAGGAATTCCGTCCTACCGACGTTTCCGGGGAGGATGACGCCAGCGAGTGCCGCATCTTCGCCGACGGCTGCGCCTGCTTCGAAGGGCAGCGGTCTAAGCGGCGCGTCACCGAATTGCAGGCTCTCGCGAATGGCAACAAGCTTGTCGGCTGCTATCTCACCAACCGTCATGAAGCGCCAGGACGGCAGGCTGGTGATGAGGACGATGCCGCGACGGTCGACGACATAGGACACCCGCCCGGTGGCGTTCCAGTCCGCCTCGACCTGATCGAACTCGAGCTTGACGACGACGACGCCCAACTGCCCAGACGCGCCGTCTACGCGGCGGGAAATGTAGAGCCCCGGCCGTTTGCTGACGGTGCCGAGGGCGAAATGCTCCGCGTTTCCCTCAGTCATTGCGCGCTGGAAATATTCACGGAACTGGTAATCATTGCCGACAAAACTCGTCGGTTCGCGCCAATTGCTTGCCGAAACGGCGATGCCGTCCAGGCCGATGACATAGATCACCGCAGACTGCGTGCCTGCCGCCAGCCCTTCGAGCTTTTGGCTCAGCCGGTTGAAGGCGCTGGCATCCTTTGTGGCAAGGGCAGCCTGAAGCTCGCTGTCCTGCGAAAGCACCAGCGGCAGTGCACGCTGTTTTTCCAGCACGGCGCGCAACAGCGCTGCGTTGAGATTGGCATCCGTCCTGCCCTGCGCCTCCAGTGCGACGATGGCACGGCTGGAAGCCACTTCGCCGGCAATCCACAGCGTTGCCGCGATCACGGCTGCAGCCACCGCGCCGAAGACCCACCAGGCCCGGCGACCGGACGCAGACGGGCCGGCTCCAGCAATCGATGACGGGACGCTCGCGGAAATTACCATCCGAGAATTGTGCATAATTTCGCACAAACCTCAAACGAAATTGAGCGACACTTCGCACAAGGCGGCCATCCCAAGAATCGCCTCTCAATATTTTATCTTTTAATATCAATGAGTAAGATAATCGCGCCAAAACTGGCACAGGCTTTGCTGATCAGTCCTCAACAACGGCAGACCCGTTGGACTTGACGCTAGAGGGCTCGGGAGGCCGGAACGTATCCGGAGCTGAGCCAAAACGGAGGACATCATGATTGCAGCCCCAACGGGCGCGGCTGTCGAGCCGCGCGGCGCAACGCCTTTCTACAAGCATCTCTATGTGCAGGTCATCGCGGCCATCATTGCCGGCATCCTGCTCGGCCATTTCTATCCCGAACTCGGCACCCAGTTGAAACCGCTCGGCGACGCTTTCATCAAGCTCGTCAAGATGATCATCGCGCCGGTCATCTTCCTGACGGTCGCGACCGGCATCGCCGGCATGACCGACCTGAAGAAAGTCGGCCGTGTCGCCGGCAAGGCGATGCTCTATTTCCTTACCTTCTCGACGCTCGCGCTGATCATCGGCATCATCGTCGCCAATGTGGTTCAGCCGGGGGCCGGCATGCACATCGATCCCGCCTCGCTCGATCCCAAGGCAGTCATGACATACGCCGAAAAGGCGCATGAGCAGACCATCACCGGCTTCCTGAGCAACATCATTCCGAGCACCATCGTCGGTGCATTCGCCGAAGGCGATATCCTTCAGGTGCTGTTCTTCTCGGTTCTGTTCGGCCTGGCGCTTGCCATGGTCGGCGACAAGGGCAAGCCGGTCGCGGACTTCCTGCATGCGCTGATGGCGCCGATGTTCAAGCTCGTCGCCATCTTGATGAAGGCCGCCCCGATCGGCGCCTTCGGCGCCATGGCCTTCACCATCGGCAAATACGGCATCGGTTCGATCGCCAATCTCGCAATGCTGATCGCCACCTTCTACCTCACCGCACTTCTCTTCGTGCTGGTGGTTCTGGGTGCAGTGGCCCGCTACAACGGCTTCTCGATCCTGGCGCTGATCCGCTACATCAAGGAAGAGCTGCTGCTGGTGCTCGGCACGTCATCGTCAGAAGCGGCCCTGCCCGCCTTGATGGACAAGATGGAAAAGGCCGGCTGCAAGCGCTCGGTCGTCGGCCTCGTCATCCCGACAGGCTATTCCTTCAATCTCGACGGCACCAACATCTACATGACCATGGCAGCCCTGTTCATCGCCCAGGCACTGGATATCCCGCTTTCCTGGACCGACCAGATCCTGCTGCTGCTGGTGGCGATGCTGAGCTCGAAGGGTGCCGCCGGCATCACCGGCGCCGGCTTCATCACGCTCGCCGCAACGCTCTCGGTGGTGCCATCCGTGCCGGTGGCCGGCATGGCGCTGATCCTCGGCATCGACCGCTTCATGTCGGAATGCCGGGCGCTCACCAATCTCGTCGGCAACGCGGTGGCAACCATCGTCGTCGCCCGCTGGGAAAACGAGCTGGATACCGAAAAGCTCGCCATCGCCTTGGGCACAACCAAGGGCGGCCGATCTGCCGAACCTGCATTGATGCCTGCCGAGTAAACCGGTTCATAACCAATGAAAAACGGCCCGTCCATGACGGGCCGTTTTTGTATTCTGCAAGCGAATGGCACCGCACTTCAGGTTTGATTGATCGAAAGGTGTTCACGACCTGACTTTTCTACAAACCCTACCTTCCCGTTACCAATAATCCTTGTATTCTCCGCATCACTTTAAATGCCCCGAAATTTGTTTCGCGTATGAATAATCGTGAGAATTATGGGGGAATTAGATAATCATGTCTCTGTCATACGCATCCAAGTATTCCTGGTTCAACTTCAAAGAACATTTTATGGCAACTCGTAATCGCCGCTCGATGAGGATGGCATTTTTCTGCTCTGCTATTGCAGCAGTGGCAGCTGGGTGCACATCATCGCCGGACATGACTGCCACGACATCATCGGTATCCAATGCTTCCGGCTATCCTGAACTTCTGATCGAGAAGAGGCCGGCAGTTCAGGAGCAGGCGAGCAAGCGAGTGTTGCCCGTCAAGCTGTCCAGAGACGTCTATGCCGGCCGAGCACCTTATATCTGCACGCCAAGCGGATTTGGCCGGACATCGAGCTGTTTTCTCCGCGGCTCTGCATCATAGCCCGGACTGGAACTGCGGACGGCGCTGGGCCGTCGCGGTCCCGGAATATTGATCGATCAGGAAACAGGTCTTGTCGTCATGCGAGCGGCATAGAGATGCTGCTCAAACGAGCCGGATCTTTTTTGTGCCCTTGAGCGGAATAGCCCGCTGCGTCGCCTTGGTACGGATAGCACTGGGCGTTCTTCCCAGTTCCTTTGCTATCGCGTTCAAATCGACGCGCTTCGAAGCCAATTGCTTCAGTTGCTTCAGTTCTTCACGCGTCCAGCGACCTTTCGACCGGTCTCTTTCCATCCAAACCACCCCCATTGCCCCGTCACTCCAAACACTCGAAATCCAAGTAGCCCAACGCTCTCCTGCACATCCCGTCATACGGCACGGCAGGAGAGTAGTATTTCTGTCGAAGGCCTATTTGCTGCCCGACAGCCGCGCCTCGATCCGCTTGAAATGAGCCTCGACATAGTTGCCCGGACGCAGCTTGCGGTACTCGTCGCCTGCCTTCGCTCGTGCATGCTTGAAGACGTACCAGTCGCCGTCCGGCTCCCGCTTCTGGAAAACAACCCCGTCCTTCTCGCGATGACTGAAGCAGGTCAAAGCCGAGGAAGCGCCGCCCTTGGCGTACCATTTGGCGTCGAAGCAGAGTTTACCCGGATCGATGATGAACCAGCGCCCGACTGCATAAGAACCTTTGCTGCCTGCGCCGGTCGAGGCGACAAAACGGCGTTCCTTTGCCGGGAAATAGCCGGAGCCGTCCTTCCAAATCCACGACCTATTGGCGTAGAGGCGATAAACCTCTTGCGTCGAAAGAGGTGCGGCGGATTGAGCCGCCACGCTGTCCTTGCCTGGAACCGCTGCTGCGCCCTGCATGGCAAAACCCATGCCCATGGCCACCAGCGCCATGACTGTTGAAAGCTTTTTCATGATCGTTCTCGTTGCCTGAGTTGATTGAGACGCTCTAATTCACAGCCGGCCCGCCGACCCGCCAGTTCGGGCGGCCATAGTTGCCCGGCCACGGATAGACCTCGCGATCGTTGAAATAGACAACGCTCGTAAGCTTCGGGAAGTCGGCATTTGGCTTGGCGACGTTTTCGGCCCAGTTGCGGACATAGCCCTGGTCGCCCTCGTAACCGAGTTCGGCCACCACGATCGGCTTGCCGTAGCCCTCGGCCAGGCGATAGCCGGGTTCGAGTGCCTCCGCGAAGGTCCGGTCCTTGCCGAAATGATCCTTGTCGAACTGCTGCAGGCCAAAGACAGTCAGGCCCACGACATCGACATAGTCGGCGCCGGGATAGAAATCACCCATGTCGGGGTTCCCCAGGGGTGACCACATGTATTTCGCCGTCTTGTTATGGCTGCGGCATACCGTGATCATTCGCTGGTAGGCCGCGACATAACTCTTCGGCTCCCAGTGCGACCAGGTGAACTGGTTGTTTGTTTCGTCCATTTCCTGGGCCCAGCGAATGGTGACCGGGCTCTTGAGATCGGCAGCCGTCGAACAGACCGACGCCATGTAACTGTCGTAGCGACCAGCCAGTATCCCCCTCAGAAGCTCGTCCGATGTTACGCGCCAGTCGACCGACCACGACCATGGCTCGACCGTTATCAGGAGTGACCGACCACGCTGCAGGGCATACTCGTCTGCGAGGGCCAGCGTGGAGAGGTCGACGTCCTCCCACGGCAGGAAAAGATGTTCGATCTTCGAATTCGGATCGTCACCGAAATCGCCATGCGGATCATAGGCACCGAAGACGATTGAGGTGTTTGTGATGACCGGGCGCTTGTCCGTGGCCTGCCCTGTTGTCTGCGGGGCACTGCCGGGAAGCCCGCGAGGCTTGCTCGCGGCCAGCACTGCCCCTGACAAGGCCAGCGAGGCGAATGAGAGCGCAATCACCAGTGAAGCGCTTTTTCTGCTCTTACTCATGGCTGAATACTCCAGTTGATGTTGGCCTCTAAACGAGGTTTTTCGGGCTTGATCGCGGGTCTGATCTTCTGCAGTTTCGAGGAGACCAGATCGCCTCTCACAAGTTTGTTGAATTCGTCGTCCTGTGCGGGCGTGGAATGCTTGAAGACGTACCAGGCCTGCCCAGGCTCTCTCCTCTGATAGATCGTGCCGCCGACCCGTTTATGGCTGAAACAGGTCGTGGCCGGACTTGCGCCGGACAAGGAATGCCATTGCGCCTTGAAACAGAGCTGGCCGTTGTCCGAGAGCGTCCAGCGTCCTTCCGCCCAAGTGGCCTTGTCGCCCGATCCTGCCCATGCGGTGAAGCGGCGCCCATCGGACTGCATCCGCCCCGCGCCGTCGCTCCACTGCCACGACTTGTTGCGGTAGAGCATGTAAAGCTCCGCGCTGGTCATGACCTGCGCATCATGCGGCGGGACCGAGGCTTCGCTGCCGGCGGCCTGCGCCGCACCGGCGAAAGCAAGGATCGAAACCATCGCCGATCCGATGACAAGACGCCGGCGTGGGCGGGGGTCCTTCATTTTGCTGTTTGAATGAAAGAACGTTGCCATGGCGTCAGCCCTCCCGCGCCGTACCGGTCAATACGGCATGCGAGACCGGCCTATGATCGGAGGCCGCATGGACATCGCCCGAGATGATGCCGGATAGCTGCGGCACAGGCTGGCCGATACTCGTTACATGAAAACCGGCTGCCTGTGCCGCGCCCCGCCCAAACGCATTGCGAAGATCGATCATGATCGCAGACCGCATCGCTTGTTTGAGGCGATAGAGATCGAGCTGGCGGATGCTCTCCCATTCCGTGACGACAACGACGGCGTCCGCGTTGCGGACACATTCGTAGGGGTCGTCGAACATCGCGACGTTCTCGAGGATGCGCGCCGCGTTCTCCATCCCGACCGGATCATGCGCCTGGATGTTGGCGCCAAAGCGCTGCAAGGTCTCGATCAGCGCCAGGGATGGCGCCTCGCGCATGTCATCGGTGTCCGGCTTGAAGGTCAGGCCGAGAACCGCAATGGTCAGGCCGTCGACATCGCCCCCAACCGCATCGAGAACCTTGAGCGCCATCCTGCGCTTGCGCGCCTCGTTGGCGGCGACGGTTTCTTCGACGACGCGCAGAGCAACGCCGTAATCCTGGGCCGTACGCAGAAGCGCCAGCGTGTCCTTGGGGAAGCATGAGCCGCCATAACCTGGCCCGGCTTTCAGGAAGGCCCTGCCGATGCGATGGTCGAGCCCGATGCCGAGAGCCAATTCGCCGACATCGGTGCCGACCTGCTCGCAAAGATCGGCAAGTTCATTGATGAAGGTAATCTTTGTCGCCAGGAACGCGTTCGATGCATATTTGATCAGCTCGGCGGCGCGACGCTGGGTGATGACGATGGGCGTTTTTGCATCCGCCAGCGGGCCGTAGAGCACGGCCATCTTTTCCCGCGCCACGTCGTCCTCGATGCCGATGACGACACGGTCCGGGAACAGGAAATCGTCGATTGCTGATCCTTCGCGCAAGAATTCAGGGTTCGAGGCGACGGAGAAGCTGCCCTTGGGACGAATGGTTGCGATGATCTTTTCGACCGCATCGCCTGTGCCGACCGGAACGGTCGACTTGACCACGACGACCGCGTGGTTCTCCATTGCCTGCGCAATTTCCTTGGCCGCGCCGTAGACAAAGGAGAGATCGGCATCGCCATGGCCGGGCCGCGGCGGCGTGCCGACCGCGATGAAAACGACGTCGGCGCCAGCCATCGCCTCGGTGATGCTGGTCGTGAAGACCAGGCGGCCGGTCGCATGGTTGCGAAGCACGAGCTTTTCCAGGCCGGGCTCGTAGATCGGCAGCTTGCCTTGCTTGAGCTGTGCGATCTTTTCCGCATTCTTGTCGACGCAGACGACCGTATTGCCCCATTCGGCAAAGCAGGTTCCGCTGACAAGACCGACATATCCGGTTCCGATGACTGCAATTTTCATGATCTTCAGCGCTCCCTGGCGCACTTCTGGTCTAGTGGTTGAAACGCGGCTCATCGCTGAGCCAACGGGGTCTGAATGTGATCTTGCGAAGACCTTCGCCGCCATTTCCAGCGCCGGCGACGGCATATTTCTCGTCAAACAGGCTGACGCGGCCGAAACCGAATGCCAGAGATTCCAGGCCGTCCAGACCGCGTTCGGCAGTCGCGATACCCGGCAGCAGGAAGAGCGAAAGGAGGCTTGCCGCCATCGCCGGCCGATAAGAACGATGCGAAACCCTGACGACGTTTTCGCGAGAGTGTTGGACCACGATCACCAGCAGCAATATTGCGTAGAGTGCCGCATTGATGATCGCGAAGATGTAGAAGCCGCGCGCGTCGCTCGCATCCTTCACCAGCAGCACCGGCACGACCGAGGCGATCGAGAGAAAGCCGTAGGGTGCCAGGACGCGCAGCGGCAACGGATCGACTTCCGAGGTGCCCTTGGGCGTGATGCGAAAATCCACGAAGGAGCCTGTCAGCCAGTCACGAATGGCAGCGATGGTCCCGGCCAATGCCCAGGGCCAGCGCGCGAAGAGGAAGAGCATGAACTCCCAGCTCAGGATCCTGGCATCGACCGGCCGGAACGAGCCGCTTGACCGCCAGCGATAGGCCAGAAGGATCAGGATGGCGGAGAGCGGAGCGAAATGCGCGAGAAAGCCGGGATAGGTAACGCTGACGAAATTCTCGCCGCGGACCAGCGCCACGATCGGCAAGGCGAACATCAGCGCCATGAAGAGCGCGAACAGCGGATACCAGAACTGTGAAAACACGAACTGGAGCTTCAGCCGCAGCGGCAGGCGCGGAACATAGACCGGAGAATATTGCAGAAGCAGCGTGACCAGGCTGCGCGACCACTGGAACTCCTGGGTGACGAGATCGGCAAAAGTGCGCGGGCCATCGCCATGGGCGATCGCGTCCAGCGCATGAACGCCGTGCCAGCCATGGGCATTCATCATCAGCGTGGTCGAGTGATCTTCGGCGAGCTCAGGCCCGAGGCCGCCGATTTCCTTCAGCGCCGCGGTGCGGACGGCATAATGCGATCCGATGCAGAGCGGAGCGAGGCCGCCATTGTAGCCGGCCTGCAGCGAACCGTGCATGCTGGCCTCGGCATAGAGGCGTCCACGCGCCGACCAGCTTTCGGCAGCGTTGCTGTCACAGATGCTGGGCGCGGAGACATAACCGACTGCCGGGTCGGCAAACGGGCGCAGCATCTCGCGCAGATAGCCGGGCTCGGGGACATGATCGGCATCGAGCTGGACGCAGAAGTCGTAGAGTTCATAGCCGTAGTGATCATAGAAGAAGGCAAGGTTGCCTTCCTTGCAGCGGGTGCGACGCGGCCAGGTGGCGCGGTGATAGTCGGTCCTGCCCTTGCGCGTCGAAACGAGGACGCCATGCTGCCGGCACCAGTTGAGGGTCTCAGTCGAGGGATCCTCGTCGGCAAGCCAGGTGTGGTGGGGCACATCCTGTGCGAGCATCGCCTTCAGCGTCACAGCCACCACCGAAAACGGTTCCGAAGGCGCCTTGGTTACGACCATCGCGACGCGACTGCCGGCCGGCAGACGAAGCGGGCCGCCTGGCTTGCGGGCGCGATAGAAGATGGCAAGGAAATAGCCCGGCAAAAACGTGACCCAGGCAAGCGGCAGCGAAACCGCGAGAAACCCGAAAAGTCCAAGATAGTGCGCGGGATCGATCCACCACGTCCAGAAGTAAACGAGTGCCGCAAGCCAGACACAGGCGCCGGCCAGAAATTCGACGCGGGCGTAGCCGGTAAGCAGGGGAACCAGCAGCGGTTCGGTTGCCCGACCGTCGATATCCGTCGCAGGCTTGAGTGTTGACGTCGTCATGCCCGTGCCTCCAGCCCGAAGAAGGGAGCAGCGGTGCGTACGATCGTGTCGAGATCGGAGAACTCGGTCGAAAACCCCAGGGCCTGTGCGGCCATGCTTGGGTCGGCATAGAGCGCCGGCGGATCGCCAGCGCGTCTCGGATGGAGCTCTATCGGGACTTCCCGTCCGGTGGTCCTTGCAACGGCATCCAGGATTTCACGGATGGAGGATCCTTTGCCGGTGCCGAGATTGACCGCCAGGTTTTCACCACCGGCATTCAGATAATCGAAGGCGAGCAGGTGGGCGCGCGCCAGGTCGTTGACATGGATGTAGTCACGAATGCAGGTGCCGTCGGCGGTCTCGTAGTCGTGGCCGAAGACAGTCAGGTGCGGAATTCTGCCGCCCGCCGCAAGCAGCGCGCGCGGGATGAGATGCGTTTCGGGATCATGCCATTCACCGAGTTCGCCATCGGGATCGGCACCGCAGGCGTTGAAATAACGCAGGGCGACATAACGCTGGCCGTAGGCGGCCGCATAATCCTGCAGCATGTGCTCGGCGATCAGCTTGGTCCTGCCATAGGGATTAATCGGAGCCTGCGGCGTCGTCTCCTTGATCGGAAGTGTCGCCGGCACGCCATAAGTGGCGCAGCTCGAGGAAAAGATGATCTTGTCGACCTTCGCCAGACGGCAGGCGTTCAGGAGCGACTGCGTCCCGGCCACATTGTTCCGATAGTATTTCGAAGGATCTTCGACGGACTCTCCGACATAGGCCGAGGCGGCGAAATGGATGACCGCCTGCGGCTGGTACTGCATCAGCGTCTGGGCCAGATGCGTTGTGTCAAGAATGTCGCCGTGAACGAACGGTCCCCAGCGCACCGACGAGCGGTTCCCGGTCACCAGATTGTCGTAGACGACAGGCTCCAGGCCCTTCGCGCTGAGTAATTTGGACGTATGACTGCCGATGTAACCGGCGCCGCCGGTCACCAGAACGCGGTGCGTGGACATCATGCCGTCTCCGCGAGCTTTCGCGTTTCCCGAGTCAGCAGGTCGTCGAAATAGAGGATGGTCTTCTGCAAACCGACCGACAGCGCGACCTTCGGCGACCAGCCCAGCGCGCTTGTCGCGAGCGAGATATCGGGACGGCGCTGGCGCGGGTCATCGACCGGCAGCGGCCGATAGACGATCTTCGAACGCGATCCGGTGAGACCGACCACCTGCTCGGCAAGTTCGCGAATGGTGAATTCGCCAGGATTGCCGAGATTGACGGGGGCGGCAGGCGCATTCGGCGATGTCATGAGCCGCAGGAAGCCGTCGATGAGATCGTCGGCGTAGCAGAACGAACGTGTCTGCGAGCCATCGCCATAGATGGTTATGTCCGTGCCCTGGAGGGCCTGCACGATGAAGTTGGAGACGACGCGGCCGTCATCGGGACGCATGCGAGGACCGTAGGTGTTGAATATGCGGGCGATCCTGATGTCGACGCCGTGCTGCTTGTGAAAGTCGAAGAACAGCGTTTCGGCGCAGCGCTTGCCTTCGTCATAGCAGGAGCGCGGACCGAACGAATTGACGTTGCCCCAGTAGGATTCCGGCTGCGGATGAACATGCGGATCGCCGTAGACTTCCGAGGTGGAAGCCTGAAAGATCCGGATGCCGCGCTCTTTTGCCAGCTCAAGCAGGTTGAGTGCGCCGAGCACGCTGGTTTTCATCGTCTGAATGGGATCGGCCTGATAGTCCGGCGGCGAAGCCGGGCAGGCCAGGTTGTAGATCTCGTCGACCTCGGCAGCCAAAGGCTGCGCGACGTCATGGCGGAGAACCTTGAAGCTTCGGTTGTTTCTGAGGTGGTCGATGTTGCTGAAACGGCCCGTCAGGAAATTGTCGACGCAAAGAACTTCATGTCCTTGCGAGAGTAGCTTGTCGCACAGATGTGATCCGAGAAAACCGGCGCCGCCCGTCACAAGGACACGGCGCGGCGCCAGAACGGGACGAGAAATGCGGACATCACTCGACCTTGGTTCGGCGACAGACGTCGCCGATACCGAACGCAGTATTGTCATAATTAACCCCAAATGCCCTTGCTATACCTGCAGTTCGATCGATACGCTTCCTAAGCTTGCGATCTACACAAATACAGCTACCCAGATACGCAGTTACTCTTTACGCTACGCACTTCAGTTTACTTGAAGGTTTCGGACAAGTTTTAAAAATTTCGAAGAAGCATTTCCTCCGCCTTCTTGTGTTTTTATATGTAATAGGATCCACTCTGTCGTTATCTTCGAATCCAAAATATTGTCATGGAATACATATCTTGAGCTAATACGATGGAGTTGCCTACTTGGCCGACCGGCTTAAGGCTCCCACCCATTATGATCTGAACTTGCGGCCTGGAGCCGATCAAAGCGCCCGGCCGGCAGGGCTGGGCAGAACATCTTGCTATATCCACAAACTACGCCACATAATTAACTGGGGCTGGGGCATAACCGGATTCGGATATGGCACCACCTGATGGGGAAGTGACTAAACCAAACGACGCGTCGGGAGGGCTCAGCGAGCATCCACAGCGCGAGAGGCGCCGTTGGCCGCGCGACGATGGGCAGCAAACGGCTTCACCCGGACCGCCAGCGCTTGAACCGCTTGTTTTCTCGACCCGCGAGTTGGCGCCGACACAGCAGTTTGCCGCCTGGCAGGCGCATGTGGCGGCGCTCGTGGACGTAAAGCTGCCGGACAACAAATCCATCGATGACGGCTTCCCGGCCGACCACACTGCCTGGAACCTTGGCCGCATGCTGATCGTGCAACAGACCGTTCCAGGCCACAGCTACGTGCGATCCGCCGCGAAGCTTCGATCCAGTTCGATCGATCACTGGAATGTCGTCTTGCCGCGCAGTGGGCGGGCGTGGACGGAGGTCGACGGCCGTGTCGTCGAAGTTCCTCCGGGCGGCGTCCAGATCAGATCGCTTGGCTATCCGTTTCGCGGACGCGCAACGGACTCCGAAAGCCTCTGCCTCTATTTGCCCCGCGATCTGTTCACCGACGCTACGGCGCCCTTCGATGCGAAGAACAATTCCGTCCTGTCGGACAATTTCGCCAATCTCCTCATCAGCTATGTCAATGGCATCGAAGCAAGGCTGCGGAATCTGGCCGACGACGATCTGCCCCGCGTCGTGCAGGCTACGCGCGACATCATCATTGCCGGCCTCTCCTCGCCAGCCGAGCACGATGCAGCCTTCGAACATCTGACAGGCGTGGCGCTGATGGAACGGGCGCGCCGATACATCCAGAGCCATCTCGACGCGCCTGACCTGACACCGGAGGTGATGTGCCGGGCGCTTGGTGTTTCGCGCTCGCGGCTCTATCAATTGTTCGAACCGAGCGGCGGGGTCGCGCACTACATCCAGAGGCGGCGGCTTCTGGCAGCGCACGCCGCCCTCAGCGATCCGGTCGATATCCGGCGCATCATCGATATTGCCGAGGCCGTCGGTTTCAACTCGTCCGCCAATTTCAGCCGAGCGTTCAGCAAGGAGTTTGGCTACAGCCCCCGCGAAGCACGCAATGCCGAGGCCTGGCTTCGGCCCGCACACTCGAATTCCTTGGCCGAGCACGAAAAAGCCGGGTCCTTCGAAGACTGGCTGAAGGCTTTGGGAAGCTGACGGCGGCCCTGTTCGTCAGCCCACCAGCAGCGTCAGGTCGGGATGCAGTTTCTTGAGATTGGGCAATGATTTCGATTGCCAGGGTATCTCCGACGTCCCCCGCACCGTCATACGCACGCCAGGGTGCTTTCGTGCCTCGATGGTGAATTTCGCCAGGAGATTGATGCCGGACGAGTTGAGAAACTGCAGGTCCGTCAGGTTGAGCGTTATCGCAGACGGTTCGGCGGCAAGAACGCTCATCGCCAGCGCCAGAATAGGTGCATATTCCGCGGAACTGGCCAGCCGCATGACGCCGTCGAAATAAATATCGTTTCCGTCAGCCCATACCCGGTAGTCTTCTGTCTTTATTTCCATGGCGTGGCGTTGTTCCGCTCAATTATGGGTTTGCGAGATAGGGATAGAAGCATAAGTTTCTAGACAAATACGATCATTTTCATCCGTCGGGCTGAAAATCCAGGCCAGCCGTGCGCCATAGTCGCTCATCAAGGTCAAAAGCCCAAGGCCCGAACCCGTCATCTCCGGATCGGCGGCGTTAGCCTCGATGCGCTGAATGAGAAGATCGCCGGGATCACCGACCGTTATCTCAGACAGGAGGCCCTGGAATCCGGAAGCCACATCACCTTCGACGACATTGGAAACCTTCACCTTGAAGGTTTCCGCGTCCATCGACGCCTCCACCATGATTTCACCCGGAGCGCGAAATTTTACCGCGTTCTCGATGAGTTCATTGACCAGGTAGCCGATGCTGTGCCGCACTTCCTTATAGTCGTTGCGGGATGCCTGAAACCGCACGGCAAACAGATCGGCAATGAAATCCGACGTCGTGGCGCAATGGTGCCAACTCAATTCGAGTGGCCCGTCGAACAGACGCACGCGACTGAGGCCTCCGCCCATTCCGATTGCAACGTCGGCCGTTCCAAAAAGCGTAGTCATCTACCTATGCCTCATGATCACGAGGGTTATGTCGTCGTGGATCTTCTGAGTTCCGATATAGGCCATCAGATCATCGATAATTCCGGTTTTGATCTCCTCCGCACTGCCACCGTGATGTTCGCTGGCACTCTTGCAGAGGCGGTCCAGGCCAAACAGCTTTCCTTCTGAGTTTTCAGCCTCGGTCACGCCGTCGGTATGAAGAACGATGACGTCGCCGCTGGCGAACGGGATATCGCGGGTGGCAATGAACGGCTTGATGTCCTGCTCCAGCCCGACAGGCAGGCCAAGATCGATCGTATCGATGCGCTCGACCTCGCCAGCGCCCCGCACGACCAGAACCTCCTCGTGCTGGCCCGACAGCGTCACGCGCTCGTCCCTGAAATCGAGAAAAGCCAGCGAGAGATGCTTATCAGTGTTCGTCCGCTCGATGTTCTTGAAGATCGCCCTGTTCAGGCGATCGAGGAACTGGCGCGGATCGCCCTCGCCCGTCTCCTGGAGGGCGCGCGCGACGGACTGGACCATCAGCATCAGGACGCCGCTCTCCAGCCCATGCCCGGTCACGTCGCCGATCCCGATCTTGACGTGCGCTCCATCCTGCAGGACGTCATAATAGTCGCCGCCGACCTCGTCGGCGGGCCGCATATAGGCGGCGATCTCCACCTGCGGCATCGCTTCGAGTTCGCCGGCCTTCGGCAGGACCATCATCTGTATATGCTTGGCGACCGCGAGTTCGGCGCCAAGCCGGACGTTCTCGTCGCGCAATTTGTTGTTCAGGGCCGAGATTTCCTTGTTCGCGCCCTCAAGTTCCTTGGTCCGGTCGTCGACCAATTGTTCCAGGTTTTCGGTGTGGAAGCTGATCTGCTCGGCCATGCGGTTGAAAGCCGCCCCCGCCTCTCCGACCTCGTCGCGCGTCGGGATGTTGACCCGGACGGAGTAGTCCTTTGCCTGAAGCCGCTTGGCAGCACCCGCAAGCGCGCTGAGGCCGGCGGTAATTCTCTTCGAGATTCCGGCTACCGCGGCAAAGACGATCAAAAGGGATAGGGCGATTGCCGCGATCTGATAGAGCAGAATACGGTTCGTCGCACGCGAAATGCTGTTCTGCGCGGCAAATAGCGAGGCATAGATTTCCCGTTCCGGCACGACGATGCCCACCGACATCGTCTCGGGCTTCACCGGCCCGGAGCTCCAGAGATTCGTCGGATTGAGCTTTTTGAGAACCACTATGTAGGGAACGTTCTCGCCTTGCTGGTCGAGCATTATGTGCTGGATCACGCCGTCATTGTTCCTGTCGAGCGGCAGGGCGGCGATGGCAGGCTGTGTGCTTCCGCGCAGCGACCGCTCCAGCCCGGTGACGCCTTGCGTAGCCTTGTCGCTCGACGATTTCAGGCCGATGACAGATTCGCCGGCTGGATTGATGGCTACCACATTGCCGTTCGACATGGTCAGGAAGCCGAAGCCGGTATCTGAGATCTTCACGCTCTCGACGATCTCGGCAAGCTGATCGAGCGTGATATCGGCCCCCGCCGTGCCGGCAACGCCAGTGCGGTCTCGAGTCCACAGCGGGCTGAAGAAGCTGACAATCAGCTTGCCGGTGATCGCGTCGGTATAGGGTGCAGTTTGCGTGATATCGTCCGCAACAGGGCGCGACGCCGGATTGGCAGCCCATTGCTGCCAGGAGCCATAGATTCCGGGAAAGAAGAACTCCCAGAAGTCCGCCTTGTTGTGACCGGGATAGAGGCGGTCGAATGTCTGGGCCTGGTCCGTATAGGGAGCCGTTCTGAAGATCGGCCGTTCCTTCGGACCGATGAAATACATCTGCAGCTTTGACGAGCCGCCGGCTAGCAGGCTCGGTGCGACAAGATCCAGGACGGCGCTATCCTCGATTTCGTTCTGGACAGCGGGGAGCGGACGGTGATCGGGACCCAACAGATAGCCCCAGACACTCACCACCGATGGCGCGCCTGGAAGGTTTTGTGCCCATTCGCCCTTGGGATCATAGACAACATTCACCGACCCAGGTGCCTGATGCGCCAGGCTCGCGCCGATCTGCTCCTGCCTCGCCGGATCGTCGATCTGGCCTTGCAGAACGCCGGCCAGAGCCTTGACGTCTCCATGGACCCTGTCGAGCAGGAGATCGACGCGCGAGGCCGTCGAGTTGGCGTAGGACAGAATGTATTCCTGATTTGCCTGCGTCAGGCCTTCGCCGACTTCCGACGTCGCATCCCGCGACAGCTTCTGGACATTCCACAGCGCCAGCCCGCCGCTCACCAAAAGGTCGAACAGGACCGCACCGCCAACAACCAGTATGAATTTGGCCCGAAACGAGCGCAGGCCAAACCGAGGTGTCCGCTCACTTTCGGCGTTCATGACGGTTTACGCCCTGATGCGACCCAGATTGGCCAACCAGCATAACCCTTCGGATGCAACGCCGCAAAAATGTGATCCTGGAAGCCTTGCCGAAAGCGCTCGATCATCTCCGGGTCATCACCGCGCCGTACCGCCATGTCGCCGGCATAGACGTTTTCCCAGGCAGTGATGACGTCGGCGAAGTCCTGCGGGTCGCCATCGCCATTGGTGACCATGAAGGACTCGACGCGAATGTCCTCGAACCCCGCTTCGATCAGGTATCGCCGGCTCTTCGGGCCGAGTTCGACATCCATCTCGAAATGTTTGAACAGCTTCGCAACCTCGTTATAGGTCCACTGGATGCTGTCGGCGCGTGGTTCGCCGAGACAGTGCGAATTCTTCTCATTGGTGATGTAGACGCGCCCGCCCGGTCTGCATATCCGGAAGAGTTCCTTGAGAATGAGCTCGGGGCGATTGAAAATCTGGAGCGAGTGCCGGCAGGTGACCAGATCGAACTGGTCTTCCTCGAGCAGCATTTCGGACGCATCGCCATAGGTATATTCAATGCCCCGTATATCGAAATCCGCCGCGACACTTCGAGCGTAATCAAGGCTCGATCTGGAATGGTCGAGGGCAACGATCCGCGCCGGCTGGAACTCCTTCTGCACGAGCACCGCGAAATCGCCGATGCCGCAACAGATATCGGCCATGACTATGCCCGGCTGCATGCCGTGGCGCGGCAGGATCTTGCGTTCGTGGCGCCACGTCATCTTGGTTTGCGTGCGCAGGATGGGAATGAAGCCGCCTTCTTCAAGGAAACTCTGCCCGGGATAAAACTGGCTGTCGTATTCCTCGACCGTTATGTTCGGCTCAAGCCCGTGCAATCGGCCGAACTTTCGCGTCGTCCACCCAACCACGCTCGATGTAATGACGACAAATTTGAGATCGGGCCGGGTGCGGCAGGCGTCGATGATGACCCGCGAGAAGGCATGAAACGCAGTGTTGTTCATCTGCGTCAGGCGCCTGATATTCACATATAGAATGCCGCGCACACGAGCGATGGACTCCTTCAGCAGCGTCAGGCTGGGTGCAAGCTCGTCGATCGACTGGGGCCGAACCACTCCGGAAATGGAAAACTCCTGATTGTTTGTGTCGTATTGCGCCCGAAAGCGCGGAATCAGGTCATACGGGTTCACTGGGCAGGTCCTCGAGCGGAAGATCCACGACCAGCTTGATCGTGTCAGCCTCTGTTTCCTCGAGCCGGAGCTTCGCTTTGTAGTCAACGGCCAGTTCCAGGAGGACGACTTCCCGGCTCGGCGAAAGGTCGCCGGAAACCGAGTTCATATACCGGTCCCCGGTCGCCGATCCGACGATCTGCGACAGCGCTTCCCGGTAGAATTGCCGTTCTTCGGGCGTGCAGGGAAAGGTCAGCTCGATCCTATCCACCCGGCCCTGCCGCGACACCCTGCATGCCAGTTCGCCGTCGGGATGGCGGGTGCGAAACGCAACCTCCAGCAGTTCGTTCGCGACGGAAGAAAAGAGGTTTGAATGCCGCACCGAGTCGGAGCGGTTGTGACTGACCATTCGTGCCAGGTAGGACGATATCTGATCGCAATACAGCCACATCGACAGGAAGGATTTTATTTCCATGTCGACCTGGATCATTGGTCCGAAATCGGTATCGCGAGAGGCAACAATCATCTTCATTCCCCGCTGTTTGCAGTCTTGCAGATTTCACCTACGTGCCGGGCGGAGTCTAAACTGCCCGATTTCGCTCCTCCTTTCCGCTGCTCGTCACATGCGCCGAACGCCTGACGAAATTGCGCGCCGCCTCCGCTCCCATAGGCCGCCCCAGGAGATTGCCCTGCAGGCAGTCACAGCCTTCCTTCTTCAGCCATCGCGCCTGGCCCTTTGTCTCGACGCCTTCGGCGGTGACGCTGATCCCCAATCCATGGGCAAGCCCGATGATTGACCGGACTATCGTCTGGCTTTTCTGATCGGTCTCAAGGTCGTTTATGAAGTACTGGTCGATCTTCAGCGTATCGAAGGGGAAGTTCTTAAGATAGCTCAACGAAGAGTAATAGGTGCCGAAGTCGTCGAGCGAGATTCGAATACCCAGCACGTTCAAAGTGTTAAGCGTGTCGAGATTATCGATCGTCTGCTCGAGGAGAACCGTCTCGGTTATCTCGAATTCAAGCCGGTCGGCACGCAGCCCGACGGCATCGATGACCTGGGCGACGCTATCGGTAAGCGACCCGCTGAGGAATTGCGCCGGAGACAAATTCACCGATACCGTCAGTGAAGAGGGCCACGTCGTTGCTTCGCGGCAGGCTTCCTCAAGCACCCATCGACCGATCTCGTCCATCAGGCCATCGGCTTCGGCGATCGGTATGAACACACCCGGAGGAATTGTGCCGATCTCGGGATGCCGCCAGCGCAGCAACGCTTCGAAGCCGACAACAGACGAAGGCGTGCTGAAGAGAGGCTGATACTCCAGGTAAAGCTCGCTGCGCTCGAGCGCCATTCGCAGGCTCCGCCGCAGATTCTCCCGTTGTTCGAGCAAAAGCAGCATCGAGCGATTGAAGACCCGTGCACAGCCGCGCCCGTCTCTCTTGGCCGCATAGAGCGCAATGTCGGCTGCTTTCATCAGCTGCTCACTTTCGGTTCCGTGCTCCGGCCCGAAAGCGATGCCAATGCTTGCGCCGATGAACACCGGAATGCCGTTGATGACGAACGGCGTCTTGAGCGCGTCGATCAGCGCACCGGCAAGGCGTTCGGCCTCAGTAGGCTGCTCCTTTCCCGACTGGATGACGGCGAATTCGTCGCCGGCGTACCGGTAAGCCGATTCGCCATCCCGCAGCGTGTCCTGTATCCGGCCCGCCGCGAGCTGGAGCAAGGCATCACCCGCGCCGTGGCCGAGTGTGTCGTTGACTGCCTTGAACTCATCGAGGTCGATTTGCAGCAGGGCCACCTTCTCCTGCAAAGCATCGACCGCAGTCAAAGCCTGCTGCAGCCGCTCGCTGAAGCGGCGGCGATTCTGCAAACCGGTCAAAACGTCGTGTGTCGCCTGATGAAGGAGCGTTACATGTTCCTGCTCCTCGGCAATCGTCCGCCCGCCCTGCCCGGTTTCCCGGGATTCAATGATCCCCACACCATTTACGACGCCAAAAACGAAAGCCGATCGCGGCGTTTCATCGCCGGAGGCCCGAAGATCGATCGTTGTCGGCGAGCCACCGTGAAGCACGCGGTCAAGTTCGCCGCGAAGCCTCGTGTCGAGAAACCCTGGATAGACTTCCCAGATCGCGGCGCCTGCCGCGACCACGTTACCCTGGATGCTCTTGAGCTTGGTGGTGTAATGGGTCAGGCGGAAGTCGCGGTCATAGAACGAAACGATGTCAGTGGTGTTCGTCAAATGGTCCGCAAGGCGCGCGTCGCTCCCTGAGAGAGGGTCGCCTAAGGAAAAACCGTCGGTCTTCGCCCCGACCCCCCAAGTCTTTGGACGTAAGAGCCGGTCCCACAAACGGTATAAATTCCGCATCGCTTCACCTTAAGGTGAAGGTAGAAATAGCATAACCAGGGAAGCGCGTGCAAATATCCGCACGCGGGAAGGATGAACGCTTTCTTTACGACCGAAAGATCGGCGGCATTGCCGCGACAATCATGCTTGCTCGGTCAAGTTGTAAATTAGCCAAAGCTACAAACCTCATCATGTGACCTTGTCAGCGACCGAGCCGTATGCCTGATTGCCTGTCGAAAACATGTATCTGGCCTGCTGCCGCCGAAACATCGAACTGTCGTCCCACGGCTGCGTCGTGCATGCCATCCACGACCGCCACGACATCTTGCCCGGCATAGTTGAAAATCACATGGGTCTGTGCGCCGGTCGGCTCGACGATACGGGTCGCACCGGAAAGCAGACCGCCTCCGGAAACGGGCATCAGGTGCTCGGGTCGAATGCCGATCGTCAGCGCCTGCCCTTCCTTGAGCGCCAGAGAAGCTGTTTCAAGCAGCAGCAAATTGCCTCCCTCCAGCTTCGCGGCCAATCCTTTCGGCGTCGAAACGGCTGTCGCCTCAAGAAAATTCATGGCAGGTGAGCCGATGAAGCCCGCCACGAAAAGATTTGCCGGGTTGCGATAGAGATCGAGCGGGCTGCCTTGCTGTTCGATACGCCCGCCATTCAAAACGACGATACGGTCGGCGAGCGTCATGGCTTCGAGCTGGTCGTGGGTGACATAGAGCGAAGTCGTCGCCACCTTCTGGTGCAGCGACTTGATCTCGGCACGCATCTGGACCCGGAGCTTGGCATCGAGGTTCGACAAGGGTTCGTCGAACAGGAAGATCGCCGGGTTGCGCACGACGGCGCGGCCCATGGCGACACGCTGTCGCTGGCCGCCCGAAAGCTGCGCCGGGCGCCGATCGAGCAGCGCGGTCAGATCGAGCATACGCGCGGCCTCATCGACGCGGGTCTTGATTTCGGCCTTTGATTTGCCGGACAGCTTGAGATTAAAGGCCATATTCTGCGCGACCGTCATATGCGGATACAGCGCGTAGCTCTGGAACACCATCGCAATGTTGCGCTCGCGCGGGTTGAGGTCGTTGACGACCTTGTCGCCGATCAGGATGTCGCCATCCGTCGCCATTTCAAGGCCAGCGATCATCCGCAGCAAGGTCGACTTGCCGCAGCCGGACGGCCCGACCAGGGCAACGAATTCGCCATCCTCGATCTTGAGGTCGAGATTGTGGATGATGTCGACCGCGCCGAAGGATTTCTTCAGGCTGCGCAGTTCGATCGAGGCCATATGGTCGGCTCCCCTGGAAAAAAAGCAGGCGGCGGCATGTGCCACCGCCCGAAATTATTACTTCTCGCCGCGCATCTTCGCCTGGAAGGCTGGAAGATGCTTCTTCTGGGCCTCGAGCATGCGCTCGCGGTAGACGCCGTAGATGACGTCCGTGTCATGGAGCGTAACGCCGGCAATGGTCGGCGAGGCGAAGGTCGGAAGCTCGATGCCGCGGTCGGCAAGGTTCTGCGCGGTGCGGGCGATCAGCTCATGCGTCATGATCATCGCCAGAACGGTCGAGGAACCCGACACCGGGCGGCTCCAGCCTTCGACCGGCACTATGGCATCCTCGATCGGAGAACAGGTGTCGATGACGAGGTCAGCGGCGTCCGCCAGCCGCTTGCCCGAGGAGTGCGTGGCCGGCTTGTCGAGATTGTTCTTGCTGGTGATCGCCACGACGAAGATGCCGCGCTTCTTGGCATAGAGCGCGGTTTCGATGCCCGAGGCGTTGCGGCCGCTATGGCCGAAAATGATGATGCTGTCGCCCTCGTTGAGCGGCTGGTGATCGAGGAATTTCTCGGCGTAGTTTTCGGTGCGCTCGAGCCACAGCAGCTCGCGCACGCCACCGGCGCCGAGCACATTGTGCCACATGACACGGGGGTCGGTCAGCGGGTTGAAGCCGACATAGGTGCCGTAGCGCGGAAAGGCTTCCTGGCAGGGTAGGACCGAATGACCCGAGCCGTAGAGATGGACCAGGCCACCGCCGGCAAGCGTGTCGGCAAAGCGGCCGGAGGCGGTTTCGAACGCTTCGGCGTTGGTTTTCGAAGCCTGTTCGATCAAGGCAGCCAGACGGCCAATATAGAGGTCGGACACAATAATTCTCCTGTTGGTGATTGGTTAGGAACGCAGCGTCGAACGGATTTCGTATCGATCGCCGCGCATGACCGAGACGGTGAACTCGAACGGGCCGCGCTCGTCGGTGGTGATGCGTTCCACGACGAAGGCCGGGGTTCCGGCAGGCAGGTCCAGCAGTGCCGCATCCTCGGCGCCCACGGAAGCCACGCGATAGATTTCCCGCGCCTCCACCGGGTTGATGCCGTAGCGCCTGCTGAGAGCCTCATAGAGCGAGCCTTCAGGTGGACCAGGCTCGAGAAAATCGGGCACCCGCGCCACAGGCAGCTGCGCCGTCTGGATGCCGATCGGCGCGTCGTTGCCAAGACGAAGGCGGCGGATGCGCACGACCGGTTCGCCTTCTTCGATTTCCAGGGCGGCGGCCGCCGCGGCATCCGCAGTGGTCAGGCCGAAGTCGAGCAGGCGTGAGCCGACGACCAGGCCGAGATTGCCCATCTCCTGCGTAAAGCTTGTCAGCTCACGCGTGCCGGCAACCAGCTTGGCGCTGCGCACGAAGGTGCCACGGCCATGTTCGCGACGCAGAAGGCCCTGCTCCTCGAGATTGCGCAAGGCATGGCGCAGCGTGATACGGCTGACGCCGAACATGATGCAGAGGCGATCCTCGGCGGGAATCTGGCTGCCGGTCGGCCACTCGCCGCTTTTGACGATGGTGCGGATGGCCTCTTCGACCTGATACCAGAGCGGTTCGGGTCGACGGCGATCGGGTTGGGAATAGGTCGCCTGGCTCATCGTATCTGTCTCCAGTTTTGTCCGGCCGCGCCGGCAAGTGCTGCGCCGACTATTCCGGCGCGTGCGCCGAAGGTTCCGGCTCTGATTTCTATCGGACGCAAATGCGCCGGAAGCTGCCTGCGCATAGCGTCAAGAACGGGTTGGCCGAGCACATCGAGTGCCGCGGAAATGCCGCCGGCAATCAGGATCACTTCCGGATCTAGCAGCGCGACCGCACCGGCAAGCGCCATGCCCAGGCTTTGAACCGGCTTTTGCAAGGCTGTAATCGCAGCCGAGTCACCTTCGCGCGCCGCAGCGATCAACTCAGCACCATTTGCCTTGCCCAGGCGAATGGCGATGTCATCGAGCGCCCGCCCGGCTGCCATGCGTTCGAGCCAGCCGCTGCGGTCCTCGCCGGGATCGTCCATGTCGGCGCAGGCCCAGCCGAAGGAACAGGCGCCACCCCGCGCGCCGGCGACGATCCGGCCATTGGCGAGAACCGCTGAGCCGATGCCCGTGCCAATCGCCAGCAGGATGGCGTCGGAGGTGCCGCGTGCCGCACCGGCTTCCGCTTCAGCCAGCAGGGAGATCTGGGCATCGTTGCCGAGCCCGATCTGCAGATCCGGGAACAGTGCCGCGATGTCGAGACCGTCCAGATAGGGTAGATTGGGAATCCAGCGACATTGCGTATTCTCGACCAGACCCGGCACGGCAAGGCCAATCGCCGTCACATCCCCCACCTCCGCCCGCAACGCCGCGAGGCGGCCGGTGAAGTCAGCGAGGCTGGCCGGCGCCGGCTCCCTTGTGAGATCGCGCAGCGATGCGGGGTCGCCGCTGGAAACCGCCGCGCGCAGCTGCGTTCCACCGAGATCGATGGCAAGCACCTGCGTCATCGACCAAGCCTCGCAGCGTGCGGTTTAAAGGTCTGAAACCCTGCCCTCATGAGCGGCCTGACTTTCCGATGATGCGATTTCCCATTTCTTTTGCGCCGGCCTTGTGCGTTTACGTAGATCATGTTGTTATAACGTCATGAAGACTTGCAGGCAAGATGATTTCCGAATGCTGCCGCTCGAGGGCGAAGACCGCAGGTTAGCCAGATTTTCTGGTCGCAGATCACCGGATCTGTTCCCCACCGGCCAACCGAAACCACCGCGAACACCTCCCCTTGCAGATATGAATATGACGTTATAACCTCTTGTCAAAGAATGCTACCCGGGAACATAATCAGATCAGTTGGAGGACCTATTTCATGAGACTCGTCTGGACGATCAAATACGCGCTCGCTGCCGGCATCATGGCGCTGCCGACAGCGGCTTTTGCCGAAGCAGTCAAAATCTCCTACCTCACCCATTGGGCGCCCGAGACCGTTGCCCTTCTGGAAGAGGCAGCGACGGAATATGCCAAGACCAATCCTGATGTGGCGGTGACCGTCAGGGCGGTCCCGTTCGGCGATCTCCTGACCACGCTGCGCTCGCAAGGCGGCGGCGCGGACGGCGCGACCATTGCCGGCATCTACGATCTGTGGCTGCCCGAACTCGCGCGCGACAAACTGGTGGCGCCTGCACCTGAAACGGTCGCAACCGAGGTGAAAGGCGCCTGGCCAGCGGGTGTCGTTTCGGCGGCAAGTGTCGGCGGCACGCTTTACGGCATCCCCAACGAGATCGACGTTTACGCACTCAACTACAACAAGGCGCTGTTTGCAGAAGCAGGCATTTCAGGCCCACCCAAGACCTGGGACGAATTCAAGGACGCCGCTGCCAAACTGACCAAGAAGGACGCCGGCCAGCAGGGCTTCGGCATGATCAACTCCTGGGCGGCAGGCGTCGTGCATCCGTTCTCCTCGCTTCTCGTCTCCAACGGTGGCGATCTCGTCACCGACGGCAAGCCGATGCTTGATAGCAAGGCTGCCGGTGAGACGTTCCAGCTCTACGAAGATCTGATCAAGGCCGGGTCCAGCGATCCGGCAATGGCCACCGCCGACGCCAATACGACCGGGCCATTTCTCGACAATTTCGTCTCCGGCAAGACCGGCATGATCATCATGGCGAACTGGTGGGAAAGTGCGCTGAAGACGGGCATGGGTGAGAAGTTCTCCAACATCGCCACCGCGCCCATTCCGGTTGGCCCGAGCGGCGACAAACCGCGCTCCATCTCCTATTCGTGGATGACGGTGGTCAATGCCGGTGCCGGCGAGGCCGAGCAGAAAGCGGCCTGGGATTTCCTCGCCTGGCTGAACGGCGCGAAATCCGGACCTAACGGCTCATCGGCAATGGCCAACATCCTGATGTCGATGGGCATCCTTCCCTCGCGCACCTCCGACGTGGATGCGTTCAAGGACAAGCTCGGCTCTGAATTCCTTTCCGGCTATGTCAGCGTGCTGGCAGACGCCAAGCCGTTCCCGGTGGTGCTGGGCGGCCAGGAGTTCAGCGAATCCCTGCAGCAGACGATCGAGGCGCTGCAATACGGTAAGGTTTCGGCCAAGGACGCGCAGACAAACGCACAGACCGACGCCGTCTCCATCCTGGAACGCGCCGCGAAATAACCGGTCGGACCGGGCAAGCGGGAGCCGGTCACAAATGGCTCCCGCAGCATCTACAAGGCAACTTCATGACGACTTCCTATCGCGGCTCCGTGTGGGTGATGCTCACCCCGGCCGTTGCCCTTATCGGCGTATTCATCTTGCTGCCGATGGCGCTTACAATCTGGCTGTCTTTGCAGGACTGGTCGACACAGACCGGTTTTCAGACCGCGCGCTTCATCGGGCTCGACAATTTCCTCGAGATTTTCGGCACGACCTCGATCGGCCGCGATTTCAAGGGCGCTTTCGTCAACACGGCAATCTACACGGCCTTGTCCGTTATACTGATCCTGCCGCTTTCCGTCGGGCTCGGACTGCTCGTCTACCAGCGCAATGTTGCAGGCGGCAATTTCCTGCGCGCCGTTCTGTTCTCGACCTATATGGTGCCGATGATCGCGGTAGCCCTCGTCTGGTCGAAGCTCTATTCGCCGAGCGAAGGCCCGTTCAACCAGATGCTTGGCTGGATTGGGCTTGGGGGCCAGCCATGGCTTTCCTCACCTGGAACGGCGTTGATATCCATTGTCTTCCTCAATGTCTGGCAGCAGGTCGGATATTTCACCGTGCTGGTCATCGCAGGCCTGACGCAGATCCCGCGTAGCCTCTATGAAGCCGCCTGGATCGACGGGGCCGAACCCCATCAGCAGTTTTATGCGATCACCCTACCGCTGCTACGCCGCACACTGCTGTTCAGCGCGGTGATTGCCGTCATCAATGCCGTGCAGGTTTTCGAGCCGGTAGCGCTGATCACCCAGGGCGGTCCGGTCGGCTCGACCAATGTGCTGACCTACCATATCCGCCGGGTCGGCATCGAGCGCGCGCAAGGCGGCTTGGGGTCTGCCATGGCGGTAACGTTGATGCTGTCGCTGATCATCGTGATCTTCGCCCTGTTCGCCTTTGCCAGACGGAAGGACGAAGAATGACTGCCACGACCAATCAGGCGCCGACGCGGGGGCTGATTTTCCGCAGGGTGCGGCCTACGGGCGGCGACGTGATTGTTGCGACGCTAATGCTAGTCGTGGTCGTCGCATCGGCCTTTCCGCTTGTCTGGATGGTGCTTTCAAGCTTCAAGACGACTGCCGAAACCATGCAGGTGCCACCCGTCTGGCTGCCGCGTTCCCCGAGCTTCGATGCCTATGACAAGGTTGCCGGTGTCATCAATGTCGGCCGCTCGATGTGGAATTCGCTCGTCATTGCTTCGGTGACGACCGCCGGCATCCTGCTGACCAGCCTGATGGCAGGCTATGCCTTCGCCAAATACCGTTTTAGGGGCAGCAACCTTCTCTTTGCACTGCTGATCGCCACGATGTTCCTGCCGCCCATCGTGACCCTCATTCCGCTCTATCGGATCGTCGGTTCGCTCGGGTTGAATGCGAGTCTAGGCGGCGTAATCCTGCCCAACCTTGCCAACGCTTTCGGCATCTTCCTGATGCGCCAGTTCATTGCCGGCGTTCCCGACGACCTGATCGACGCGGCACGGGTCGATGGCGCGTCAGAACTGCGCATTCTCTTCAGCATCGTCGCCCCAAGCGTGATCCCGGCGATCGCAGCACTGGCGCTGTTTGCCTTCGTCTATCACTGGAACAGCTATCTCTGGCCTTTGACCGTGCTTCAGGGCAACAGCGATCAGTATCCGATCGTCATCAGCCTGAGCCGGCTCCTGAGCTACAACCGTGGCGCCATGAACACCGGCCTCGTCATGGCCGGGGCGACGCTTGCTGTACTTCCGCCGCTTGTCCTGTTCGTCTTCCTGCAACGCTTCTTCGTCGACAGCATCGTCGGCTCCGGCGTAAAGGGCTGAAGGAAGGCTTACTGACGTGCGTCGATCAGGCTGCGTCGGCCGGCTTTTCCTTCTTCCGGTTCTTTTTTACCTCCAGAAGGATTTGACGCGCGGCCTCGGCCTCGCCTTTGCTTAGCCCGGCAAGAAGCCGATCGGCGAAAACAACCGGCTCATCCAGTTCATTATCCCAGACGGTCCACAGGTCGGTTGGCTCCAGGACAAGTTCAAAGCGCTGTTTCATATTGGGCTCCAAGAGAGCGCCTCAAGGGCGAGGCACGAATGGAGCGTGCGTGATTCTGCTCAACGAAAAATTAGCAAAATCAATAAGATAAGATTAGAATTTTAATGACTGCTGATAAACTTTATCAGTATTCGCTACCGTTATGGCGCCAAGTTGTAGGCTCGAAGCTCAGTCCTTTCGGACGCTTTTAGAGCAGCATTCCAACCGCAAGAACTGCACCCAATATTGCGATCGTGATCAAAACCCACGCGGCGATCTGGAGACGCCTGTGTCGGCGCACCTTGGTGCCGGTCCAATCGTAAGGGGATTCGTAGTTCATCGTTCCGATCTTTCGATCAGCACCAGTCCACGAACATTGCTCGTCGACCGGTGCTGAAATGCGCACTCAATACACAGCGCTCGAAGAAAGATGCCGGATCTATGGTTAAGAACCTCTGAACAAAAACTGTCGGCCCACTGACGGTATCCGCCCATGGAATGCGATACATGTCATGCCAGCTTCATGTGCGGGGCAGAAAATCATCGCTCAAATTTGCTGATCGCGTGTGACGCAATGCTCTCTACGGCCAACCCGACCGCGCTGAAGCTTCTCGACGCATGCGAGCATGTGCTTTGCGAGGTTGCAGCGTCGGAAGACGTCACGGTCAGGCGCGTCCCGGCGAAGCCAATGCCAATCCATCGGCCATAAGCTATCATTTCGGCTCGCAGGAAAAGCGCATCATAGCAGTGGCACACCGCGTCTATCGGCGATTGATTGCCGAATGTCATGTCCTTCTGCAAAAGGCTGTGGCGCGGCGCATGCCGGCACCGCCCTATCTCGAAAAAGTCATCGCTGCCCTGATCGGTCCTTCCGTGCGCTGGAGTCTCGACCCCGCATCCAGTTATGCCGTGCTGACCCATTTCACGCATATGGCCCAACGCGGCAACGCATTGTAATATATACACAAATCATTTGGCTTCATCTCCTATCAATCTCCTTGCAGATGCGAAAGGTTCTTGTTTCGTTCCATGTCATCCACTATCACTAAATGTCACCCTTACGTGAGATTAACGCCTGAACGCCGTGTTTTCCTGCAACGAAAAGCGAAGGGCGAGATATGACCAAGATGAAAAAAGCCAAGCCGGAAAGCCGAAGGTTCCGGCGCAGGAAAAGCTTCAGGTGTGAGCACGCCGGCTGCTGGGTCACGACTTTGCCCTGACGACCGCCGAACACGGACGAACGCGCCAGTATGCGGATACCGCTGAAGCCGCGCGCCGATACGATATCAGCAACGGCGGGATTGTCCGGGTGCGCAACGTCGACCCGCTGAAGGGGATAAGCTCGCTGACGAAGGCACACCGCATGGCCGGCGAGACGTCCCGCGAGACATACGAGTTCTGCGCGCGCGAGGGTCTGAAGACGGGTGCCGTGCAGGAACGCGTCGACGGTGGACGCATGGGAAGCGGCGTGCCATCAGAAGCGATGTCGATTGCTCAGAGCTCCTTGAAGGCGGCAATCGGCCATCATGAGATGGCGGCGCGGCAGTATGGTCGACCCCGCCACTTTCAATGGTTTATTCCGTCGGTGCACCCGTGCCCGCCGGGCCGGTCTGTGCCGTAGTGCCTGTCGAAGGTGCGATAGGTGCTGGCTGCGTCATGTTTGTTGTTGGTGCGGACGTTTCGCTCTGACTACCGGTACAGCCGGCAAGGGCCATAAGAAAAAATCCGAGCGCCGGTAGAATTTTCATAGAGTTCATGTGTTCCTCCTATGGGCTAGGTCAACGTGACGTGGGACACACTATCTTTGTACTCCTCTTTCGGGTCTCCCATGCCGAGGAACATCTTGACGCCGGCGACAACACTTGATGCGTCCTTCCATATCTCCGCATCGGCAGGATCGAAGCGCAACAAACAGAGTTTGGGATCATCCTTGCCCTGTTCAAACCATGCCGCGACGAATCTATTCCAAAGGCGGTCTATGACGGCCAGGTCATTGTCGATCTGCAGTTTGCCTTGCACGGTGGCAAACAAATCGTGGCCCTTCGAGGCATAGACCAACGTGGCGTCTGTAGGCCCCGAAACGCCCCCGGCAAGTTCTGTATCCTTGGCGGTGAAGAAGTAGATTGTGTTTCGGTCACCGTCGAACTGTGCGGTCATCGGGCGAGCGTCAACACCAGAGAGGCCGACCATTGCGGTCATGTCAGACCTGATCGAGTCCCAGAATTTTTTCGCGAAGTCTTGATCATTTGACACGGCTTGTCTCCTTTGTGGGTTAGATGGGTCCTAACCCCCGAAACAGGCAACTGTTCCGAACGAAGCGCCAGGCGATGCGAATGACCTCAATGGGTGCAAGGTGACGGGCCGCCAAAGAACGAAGCTACCGGCCCTTTATGACGGCATAGCCAAGTCCCATCGCACCGCCAAAGATAGCGCCGACCACGAGGTCGCCAAATACGGCGAGACCTGCGAAGGCTCCGACACCGACGCCGACTAATACTGGATTGCTCATCTCACGGGGCCACCTTGAATTTCAATAGATGTCCTCCCGCCGCGTTGAACAACCAAAAGGTAACCAGAAATGGCGCCGACCGACAAGCAGCGTGGGGAAGTGGTCGCTGCAACCAATCGCGCGGGAAAGCTGGGAAGTTATTACCCGCCGACAGTTACTTCGGCGCCAAACTGTAGCACAGGCCCGTCGCTCAAGGCTTTCTCAGTCAGGCCGAAAGCCTGGGAAAGCATGGCTTTGGCATAAAGGGGGTGTTTGGTGACGTCGTGAGCCGTCTCGAAGATGAAAACGTCTTGGCGGCTGTTGTTGCCCTCATCGATAACGAAGAATACTCGACCGATGGTCTGGGGGGCGTAGCCTGTCTTGGTCGCGGCCTGCTCTCGGGCGACCTTCTCGGTAACTGCCATCACGGAAATAAAGTTCATTGAGCGCTCCCGTCCGACGGCGAAAGGTCGAGCCTAAATGCAGCCTCGACTCAGTCGAATCTCGCGAGAATTTCGGCATCGATACAAAAATCGAGAAACGCTTGGCGAGCTTCTGCTGTTGAAATGGTCCCAGCTTCAGCTCGCGTCAATACAATTCCGGCAAGATGGGCCATTTCTGTATGGAGCCCGCCAGGCCACACTGCCAGAAAATTCCATGCCTCATCGATCGAGGAAATGGCGATGATGCGACCATCGAAAGCAACCCAGACAATATCAAACGCCATGATGTACGCGGCTCCAAATCCAAGCTTTGGCAAAGGGCAAGACGGCATAGAATCCGCAGGCACGTCCTGCGCATATAGGCGACGGCCGCCGAAGATAGCCGCGGTCGGTTAATGGTGGCTGCAAAGTCCTCGTGAGAGCCTCGCCCGAAAGGGTCCGACTTGGGCATCATCTTAAGCGTTGCGGCTTGCCATATGCGCATCGAGCTTTTTTCGAGACGGACCGTAGCGCTTGATGATGGTCGTGGCCTCGCTTGGTGGGATGCCGTACTTCTTGGCGAACGCGGCGACCTCATAAGTCTCGCCGCTCGCGACCAGCTTTCTGTCTTCTTTGAGCTTTGATTTGTCGTCAGCCATTGCAATATCCTTCCTTGATTTGAGGAAGATAGAGCAGGGCACCACGACGCCAAGCCCGGCTTTAGCTGGCACTATCCAGCTTTCCAAAAGTTCCAGGGTATTCGTTCTCATCATTTATGCTCAAAGCCGGGGTGGGAAGCGAGCGGTCCAGCCGGCCTGAGCTAAGGAGTGACGTTGGCTTTTAACCAAGCCACGCCATTTTCGTTTATGTGGTCCGTTGCCCAATCCGCGCCGGACGCATCCCGATCACCATCAAGCCAACGTTTCCGTCCATGGTCGCCTTAATGAGATTACGAACTGTCTCTGCGGGGCCAACCACAGTTCCAAACCAAACAGACTTCAACGGCGAAGTACACATCCAATCGCGAAGCTGTTTGATGAGCGCGTCATAGTTACGGTCGTTTCATCGTCGTCTGTGGCAAGCAGTGCCCATCCTTCTGACCAGAGTCCCCAAACCGCCTTACGGTTAGCTGCTACTTTGATGAAATGAGAATATCGATCCTTACCCTCAAGGGCCAAGACTGCGCGCATTTTCTGTTCACTTGCCATCATTGCGGTCACTCCATATCCGGGACTTCACCGTCTACAAAAAGCGTCGTAGGCTCGCCGTACTCTCCGATCGTCGGGTTTGCCTCGCGGCTCCAGGCAATGACGCCGGCATGCTTGCCCGCCAGTCCCTTCGCCGTTCTGATCGCGCGATCCTCGGTCTGCTGCTCCATCGGATCGAACGCCGGCTGAAGCTCGCCTTCCTCGTCTCGATCAAATGCCATTACGACGATTAGTTTCGGCGCTTTTTGCTGCGACAGCGCGTTGTGTTCCGACGCGTCCATAAGTTCGACAACCAGCTCAACACCTCGGGCATGAAGTTGTGGCATCGCATCATCCAATGAGAGGCCGACGCGATGGAGGGTTCTTGGGGAACTTATCGCGCCGGCCAATGCAGCCGGCGGACCCAGCCACACGACTAGATGATCACTGAATTCTTTGCCATTCCAGTGTTTTTTCAATGGAACGCACGCGGGTGGCCGAAGCGCTAGTTCTGCGCAGCCGCAACCCGGAACTCTACCGCACAATCGTCGAGGGCGTAGAGCATCACATGTACGGCTCGTCAGATATTTGACCCGAACTGCCTGACGAGACCCTCGAAAGCTCTGCATTCCGCACCAACGCCCCGGTTCGCTTACGTCTATGACATGGGCAACTGTTGGGAGCACGAGATCCGCATCGAGAGCCGGAAAGCGGGCGAGGAACGCGGACGCTATCCGGTCTGCATCGACGGCGCGGGCGCCTGCCCGTTGGAGGATTGCGGTGGCCTGACGGATACATTGAGCGTGACGCCCTCAGCCTCGACACAATGGATGATCTAGCGACCATTGTGCTGATTTGAGAGATCGAAGCCCGCTCTAGGGCAACGTGTAGGAGGTCTTCACCGTGGTGTAGAACTCCACAGCATAGCGGCCCTGTTCGCGTGGTCCGTAGGATGAGCCTTTCCGCCCACCAAAGGGCACGTGATAGTCCACCCCGGCGGTCGGCAGGTTGACCATCACCATCCCCGATTCGGCATTCCGCTTGTAGTGGCTGGCGTGTTTGAGACTCGTCGTGCAGATTCCTGCCGTAAGCCCGAATTCGGTGTCGTTGGCAAGCGCCAGCGCCTCATCATAGTCTTTGACCCGAATGATCGAGGCGACCGGACCAAAGATCTCTTCACGGTTGATACGCATCTGAGGCGTCGTTTCAGTGAATAGCGCTGGCTCCAAGTAGTAGCCTGGCGTCCCCCGCTCCAGCCGAGAGCCGCCCCATGCAAGTTTAGCCCCCTCATCCTTGCCGATCGCGATGTAGGACAGGTCTTGGTCGAGCTGGTTTTGATCCACGACGGGCCCGATATGCGTTCCATCCTTGAGCGAGTCGTCGACAACAAGCTTGCTCAACCGCGCCTTGAGCGCTTCGACGAAGGAGTCGTGGATCTTGTCCGTTACGATCAGGCGGGACGAGGCAGTGCAACGCTGACCGGTAGAGAAGAAGGCGCCGTTCGCAGCACACTCGACAGCGGTCTGGAGATCCGCATCATCAAGGATGACGAGCGGATTCTTTCCGCCGAGTTCCAACTGAAACTTGCGCATGTGTTCGACGCTGCTGGCGGCGACCTTCTTGCCCGTCGTGACGGAGCCAGTGAAACTGATCGCATCCACATCGGGACTGGTAAGAAAAGCATCGCCAACCACTGAACCGCGGCCCATGACCAGGTTGAAGACCCCGTCAGGAATACCAGACCGGATGATGATGTCGGCAAGCGCCCAAGCTGACCCGGGCACTAGGTCGGCGGGTTTGAAGACAACGCAGTTTCCATAGGCGAGCGCCGGTGCGATCTTCCAGGCAGGGATCGCGATCGGAAAATTCCAGGGCGTGATGATGCCCACGACGCCTACCGGTTCGCGTGTTATGTCAACCTCGACGCCCGGGCGAACGGAAGGCAGCTTCTCGCCGGACAGGCGCAGGGTTTCGCCCGCGAAGAAGCCGAATATCTGGCCCGCTCGGACGACCTCACCGATGGCTTCGCCCAGCGTCTTGCCTTCTTCTCGCGCCAGCAACCTGCCCAGTTCCTCCCTGCGGGCCAACAACTCTGTCGAAACCTTTTGCAGGATATCGTGTCGGAGCTGGATGCTGGATCGCGACCAAGACATGGACGCCTGTTTGGCCGCAGCGATGGCGGCTTCGGCGTCCTGTCGAGACCCACGGGCATAGACACCGACGACGTCTCGGGTGTTCGAAGGATTGATGTTGTCTGCGGCCTCGGCCGAGTTCGTCCATTGCCCGGCGATAAAATTCTGATGCACGTTCATTCTGGTATTTTTTCCTTTTTGCCGCTGTTCGCCTGATGGGAACAGTTGTCTACTGAACCGAAAGTCTAACTGCCCTGCTTAGGACAAAAGTTTTCGAAGGTGACGACGGCCCAGCGGTTCTGCCGCAAGGCCAGCTTTCGCATCCAGCCGGTCCTCTCGCCGAACTTGGCGCGGCACCAAGCGCCGTCGGTCGCCATCAAGCACAGTTCGGTCGTGACGCAGGTTTGCGTCGGCACCACGCCGACCACCTCGGCGTCGTCGCGCGCCTCGGCACGGACGTTCAGGTTGACCAGGACCTGCACGCTGGCGCGTTCCGGCGCGGGAGGCGCGGCCTCTGCCACATCCACACACTTGCTGGTGAAGCCCGAATAGAAGCAGCCGCCGGCCCGCCTGGCAGCCTCGAGCATGGCTGCAGTGCCGGCAACCCCTACCTTCTCGAAGATCAAAGGAGAGCCCGATGCACTTGTACCGCTAATCCGCCGCTGACTGCCGCCAAGCCGGGCGATCACCGCGCCGGCGGCATCGAACAGGGTCATCTGACCCTCGCTGACGCCCCAGGATTTGACCAGAGCGGCCTCGCCGCGGCAGCCCTGTCCCTCGACAGCGAAGCGGCCGTCTGTATCAGCTTTCGAGCCCAGCACCATATTGCAGGTTGACGGAGGGTTGGAGTAGCGGGCATCGACGAGTTGCCAGGTGCCGTTGAATGCCTGGACGAACTGGTCCACGGACTGCGCCCGCACCATCGTGGCCAGCGACAACGCGCCGGCTGCGGCCAACATGACCGTCAAAAATCTCGTTACTTTCATGCCCCCTCCTTTACATACAATTCGAAGATTAGTAGGAGATTTGTCAAGTCATATTCCGCGATATCTATAGCATAGATGCAGTATTCGTAAATAAAAGACACGGCATGCCGGGGAGTGTGAACGGGAACTCGAGACCTAGCGTTTGCCTTAGGGTTCGCCCGACGAAACCTCGGCCTTGCCGACGACCCTCCCGCCCTGCCGGAGAACCACCCTGATGGAAATGCGGTCGCCCTTAGCAAGAGACAGCGCGGTCCTGGCTATGTCCTGGGATTGGCCGGCGGAGAGCTTCAGCGTGCGGTTCTGGCGCGTGGTCACTGTGCCCGAGCCGCCGGTACGGTCGATCTCCACCGAGCCCTCGATCTCGGCAACGCCCAAGCCGACGGCCGATGCGGTGATCTGGACACCGGCCTCCGTGGGCACGATGGCGATGGAGGGGGTCGCCACGGCGCCTCCGTCCTGCGCCACCGCGTCGCCTGCACCGCAGGCGGCGGCAAGACCTACAAGGAGTGCGGCTGCGTGGCGCATCGACGCGTCTCTAGAAACTGGTCTGGGTGATCGAAACCGTTCCCGGCGCCGTGGAAAACACCTGCATGCCTGTCACACCCGCCGGGCTCAGATTGTTGCCGTTCTGCGTGATGGTCACGGAGGTGTTGGCGGCCACCGACGTGGAGAAGGTGTTGCCGTTGCCGGTCTGAATTATCTCGCCGCTGCCACCAGAACCAACGGTCAGTGAGTTGGCATTGCCGCTGCCGTTCTGCACGATTAGACCGGTCGCGCCTCCGCCGACGGTCAGCGATGCATCGTTGCCATCCCCTATCTGCAGGACGGCGCCAAGGGAATCGGCTCCAAATGCGCTCAACTGAGCCGAATTGCCCAACGTCCCGCCAGCCGAATTGTCCTGGAGAAGAAGCAACTGACCACCATCGCCTTCGATGGTCAGCGTCGCGGTGTTGCCCTGTCCTGTCTGAAGCGCGTACGGCGCGGTCGCCTGGTCCATCCGGTACAGGTCGCCGACATTGAGCGTGCGGGCGAGCGCGTCTTCGATCATCTGCTGCGTCGGGCCGGCGACAAGCGAGTCGGTGGCCAGCGACTGGTTTGACGAAAGGATGTTGCCCTCGATCGCGCCAAGAGGGCTGGTCTGCATTATCTTCAGGACATTATTGTCGCCAGCAGAGGCCGGAAAGGCACAGAAGAAGAGAATGCCTGTCAATATAGCCTTAGATTTTCCTACCATGCGAACATCCCCTCTCCCGTAAAAAGTCACCAGGACGTCTGTGATATACTAATCATATTGTCGATTCCGGACTGTGAAAAACCGACGACGTTATTTAATCCAGTCTGCGAGACAGCGGCCTGATTTGCGATGCCTGAAATCGAGGCTGTAAGCCGGTTCCCGCTGCCCTCCTGCGCGAAAGCGAAGAGATCGTGGCTCCCGGTGACGCTGGCGGTGATGTGGTTGTCGAATCCGCTCTGGGTGATCGAACCGGGCGTCGGGCCAACCCAGTGGGCCGATCCGGTGAGGGGCGCGCCAAGTGAGCCGCCGTTGAAATCGCCGTTGATGTTGACGTTGAGCACGTTCGGTGCGCCGAGACCGTTGTGGGCCTGAAGAACGGACACCGTATTGAAGCTGCCGTTCACGTCGAGCGTGAGCGACTTGGACAACTCGTGCTGGGTCAGGATGATCAGTTCGTTGCCGGCCTGGGCAGGCGCCGATGCCAGGACGACGCCGGCAACAAGGATAGAATGCAGTTTCATTGTGACAGTCTCCTCCTAATGTGGGGAGATCATCGCAAGTGCTGCTTAATATTCGGGCCGCGGGATCGATCAAAGTTGAAGCAACGTCGCTGTCTCCGGTCCGACCGGAGACAAGGTCATTGCTGGAACACGACGGCGCTCTGCCAGAGCCCTCCCGAGCCGCCAGCGACATGTTTGCTGCAGCGGTCTCGACGCCGCCGAACGGGTTGGTGTCACCGCTCACCGACGTCAGGAGGGTGAGCGCCGCGCGTCCCTGCGAGTTGGAGAACGGATTGAGAAGGCCCATAAGCATCGTCAACGCGTCAACGCTATCGAGGCAACATATTCACGTTGCCGGGCCGTCTTCGGTGTCGCGCCAAGGTCTGGCGTCGTCGCTGCGCCGGTGACCGCAGGCGGAGCCTCGGAAACAGATCCGTCCCCGCCCGGCTCGAGCGAGCCGACCGTTTCGTCCGGCGATGCGGGAGGCGGAGCCACCGGTGCGGGCGCCGCGGTCGGAGTCGGGCGACGAGGCGCAGCCGCCGTGCGCGGCCATGCGGCCGTCGTCTCGACGACATCCGCGGCGTTGCGAGTCTTGGGCGACGGCACGATTTCAGCGGCCGTGGTCAGCTTGGTGCCGTATTTCTCGTTGCGATAGTCGGCGATCACCTCGCGTCCCGCATTCCGGTCCTCGAACGACCAGACACCGAGTTCGGCGCCCTCGATGATCATACCCATCACCGCCTTCTCGATGGCCTGCTGCACGGCGATCTGCTTAGGCTCGTTCTGGGTGATGCCAGCCTCAGCCTCGACGATCTTGTCGAGGGCTATGTAGCGGAACGCACCGCCCTGAAGCGCGTAGGAGGCGATCATCTTGTGGACCGCGACGCTGGACAGAACCTCGCCAGTGTTCGTCGAGACGGCCCGTAGCGTGACGGTCACGGTGTCCTGCTGCCATTTCACATCGCCGCCGATGCCCAGATAGCGCGCGCCGATGCCGCCCGTCATGGTGTTGGTGTCGTAACCGGTGATTCCGCCCTGGAGGATGATGCCCGCGTGATCGAGCGGCGGCAGGACGCGCGCGTCGATACGCTGCTCGTTGCGGTAGAGCCGCCGCATCTCGGTGACGATCTGCCGCTCCTTGAGCAGGTCGTCGAGGCGGGCACGGTCGAGCACCGTGAACCAGCGCTTCTCGCCAGCATCCTGCAAGGCCTTGATCAGCATGGGCGCGCCGCCCTGGGTGACAGCCCGCGACATGGTCTGGACGTTCTCGCGTTCCTTGTACTGGCCGGTCAGATCGGGGAAATCGTAGACGGCGACGATAATGCGCTTCGAAGGGGCCGGGATGGTGCGCAGGCTGTGGCTCTGCTTCGTCACAGGCGTGTAGACGGGCTGCAGAACGCCTGCGCTCGGCACTGCCTGGCATCCGCCAAGCACAGACACGAGTACGCCGATGACGGCGACCTTTGCGATCATGGTCCCAAAGCGCCGGCTTTTCGGTATGTCGCCCTCCCGTGATGCCGCTGCCCGCATGTGCCCTGATCCGTCCCGCGTCGAAATCAATTCAGCCCCGGGCTGAGCGACGTGCTCGACGTCAGGTCACCGTTCAGGGCACCGGTGTTCAATCCCCCGGACAGAGTGTTGCTCGACCCGAGGCCACCTGTGTTCTGCATCAGGGAATTTGTAGCGTTGTTGGTCGCAACCAGCAGGGGCACCACGATCTCGGTGACGCCTGTCGGGTCAGTAATGACTAGCCGAATCGAATCGATGGTCCGCTCGTAAGTGACGGTCGTGTCGCCGAAACGGACAGTACCCGATTCCTGCGGATTCTCACCGAAGATCGCCTCGGTAACCTGACTCGCGAGCGCCGAAAGCAGGCGGCTCTGGAGCTGGCGGACGAAGAGGTCCGCGTCAGAGGAGTCCGGATTGGTCGGATTGTTCGGATCCGCATCCGCGGGCGGCTTGCGGGCCGTGGCCGTACGCTGGGCGTTGGCCAGGCCGAGCAGGTGAGACGAGTTCAGCGGGCTGCCGCCGAAGGAGGGATTGATAGGAGTGTAGACCATATCCTGAGCGGCCGAACCGCCCGCGGCAGTCAGAACAACGCCAGCGGCCAGAAGCGCCGCGCAAGCAATCTTCATCATCTCATCTCCCCCCGCACCTTGCGAAACACCATGACGGCGTTTGTTGCAAACGCTTCCGTGATGGCGGCGGATTCCGGGCTCCCTTCTGTTCGAGATAGGCCTCGTTCTCGCTGCCGGCGAACGCCGCGCCCATCATCAGCCCAACGGCCGTCGTCGTCGTTGCAAGGGCGATCTTGAAGGTCATCGTCTTCGTCCTGTTACACAGTTCAGTGCCGCGCGAAGAGATCGGCCGGGCGGTTCCCGCCCGGCCGATTGTGGTTACTGCGAGACGGAGAGGTTGTTCGAACCGCCACCGTTCTGGGTGAATGACGTCACGTTGTTCGACCCGTTTTGCAACACGGCAGCCTGGTTTCCATTGGAGGGGCCGGCGTTGCCGACCAGGCCGGTGATGGAGTTGCCGCCGCCGATCTGGGCGAAGGCGAACTGGTTCAGATTGCCGACGACGTCATAGGTCAGGCTGTTGCCCGACAGCGCCGAGGAGGAGTCCTGAAGCGCCCTGCCCGCCGCGAGCTGACCGCCAGACGTGCTGACCAGCGTTCCCGCGGCGCCCGTCAAGCTGCCAGAGCCGTTCGAGTCCCCTTGGAAGGTCACGCTGACGGTATTGAGGCTGCCGATCTGGTCGATCTGCGCCTTGTTGTCGTTGCCGGTCGCCTGCGCCACCGCGTCGTTCCAGTCGCCGGACTGGTCAATAACGAACTGGTTGCTGTCTCCGAGGATATCGACCAGCGCGCTGTTGATTTCGCCGTCCTGTTCGATCGCTACACCGTTCTGGTCGCCGACGATGTCGACGAGCCCGGTATTCACCGCTCCTGTCTGGCTCAGCATGACCTCGTTGGCTTTGCCGTTCGCCCGCGCCACCGCGTCGTTCCAGTCGCCGAACTGGTCAATATCAACCTCGTTGCTGACTCCGAGGATATCGAGCCGCGCGCTGTTAGTGTCGCCGACCTGTTCGAGCGAAGCGACGTTGAGGTTTCCAGTGACGAACACCTCGCCCGTATTGCTGCCATCCTGGTCGACCGCCACGTCGTTCTCGTCGCCGAGGATGTCGACGGTCCCGTAGTCGCTGCCGATCACACCCAGCTGATCGAGCAAAATCGTGTTGGCCTTCCCATCGACGTAGATCTCGCCAACATTGCCGAACGAGGCGAGGCTGTCCTGGTTCAGGGCCACCACATTGTCGTCGCTGCTGCCGGCGGTGCGGGATCCGATCAGGATCTTGCCAAGATTGGCGAGCCCGATCTGGCTCAGCGCGAGTTCGTTGGCGTTGCCGTTCGCTGACGCCAGCGCCTCGTTCCCCTCGCCAATCTGGGCAATGCCAAACTGGTTGCTGTCTCCGAGGATCTCGAGTTGGGCGCCGTTGCCGTCGCCTTCCTGCGATATCGCGACCTGATTGGCGCTTCCGTCAACAGTGCCGACGATCCAGTTACCCAGCCCGTCCTGGACGAGCCCGAACAGATTGTAGATGCCGGTGACGACATAGTTGATGTCATTGCCTTCGCCGGTCTGGCGAACGCGCGACTGAAGCACCCCGACTCCGAGGGCCGGCCCCGTGAACTCACCGGACGTCACGCCATTGCCGGCGCCGGAGAAAGTCAGCGTCGCGATGTTGTCCGCCGCGCCCGTGTTGACCTGGCTCAGTTCGCGAAGCTGGTTGCCGTTGCCGCCGCCCTGGCTGATGCTCGCAATGTTGGCGCCGCCAGCCGAGAGGTTGTTCGTCTGCGTCGCCGTGTAGACGAGTTGCGAGTTGCCGGTCTGTGTGATGGTCAGATCGTTGCCGAAACCGGTCTGGTGCGCGCCACTGCCGTCATTGCGTGGGCCACTGCTGGTGTTGCCCACGCGTGAGGACTGGCCGGTCTGGGTAATGGTGACGTCGTTCGATCCATCCGTCGCGCCGCCGCTGAAGGTCTGCCGGAGGTTGGAGACGCGCGCCGACCAGCCGCCGTCCTGGGTGATCGTTGCGTTGTTGGAAGAGGTCGTCGCAGACGTACCGCCATTCTGCTGCACCTCGAAGACGGCCTGGTTGGCCCCCGTCTGGTCGATTCGCAGATAGTTGGAGTTTCCGATCTGGTCGATGCCAAGGCCCGCCTGGTCGCCCGGCGATCCTACCCGGTTGATCTGGTTGCGCGGCGGGCTGGTCACGTTCGAATTATGCGCCTGGTTGATGATCAGCTCGTTGTCGGCGCCGTCCTGCCGGATTCGCTGCGTCGTATGTCCGGCTCTGTTGCCGACGGCCGAACCGTTCGACTGGCCCTGGACGATGGAGGACGAGTTACCGTCGCCGATCTGGTCGATGTAGGCCTCGTTCTCGCTGCCTGCGAGTGCCGCCCCCATCAGAAGTCCGACCGCCGTGGTGGTCGCAAGTGTCAGCTTGAATGTCATCGTGTAACTCCTGTCACGCGGTTGAATGTTGCTCGAAGACGTCGGCCGGGCGGCTTCCCGCCCGGCCGACAGTGCTTACTGCGAGACGGAGAGATTGTTCGAGCTGCCGTTCTGAGTGAACGACGTCACGTTGTTCGACCCGTTTTGCAAAACGGCGGCCTGGTTTCCATTGGAGGCGCCGGCGTTGCCGACCAGGCCCGTGATGGAGTTGCCGCCGCCGATCTGGGCGAAGGCAAACTGGTTCAGATTACCTACGACCTCATAGGTCAGGCTGTTGCCCGACAGCGCCGAGGACGAGTCCTGAAGCGCTCTGCCCGCCACGAGGAGGCCACCAGAGCCGCTGACCAACGCTCCCGCGGCGCCCGTCAAGCTGCCGGAGCCGTTCGAGTCTCCCTGGAAGGAGATGCTGACCGTATTGAAGCTGCCGATCTGTTCGATCAACGCATTGTTGTCGTTGCCGGTCGCCATCGCCACTGCGTCATTGACCGAACCAAACTGGACGATGCCGAGCTGGTTGCCGCCTCCAAAGATATCGACCAGCGCGCTGTTGTCGGAGCCTTCCTGGTCAAGCGACGCGGCGTTGAGGTTGCCGTTGATGACGACAGTTCCCCCGTTCCTGCCTTCCTGATCGACCGTCACGTCGTTGTCGTCGCCGAGGATATCGATGAGCAGGTTGTTGCCGTAGTCGCCGCCGATCACGCCGAGCTGGTCGACGGCGACAGTGTTGGCGCTTCCATCGACGAGGATCTCGGCTTGGTTGCCGAGCGAGAGGCCGCTGTCCTGAATCAGGGCCACCTCATTGTCGTCGCTGATGCCGACGGTCCGGTCGCCGATCAGGATCTGGCCGATGTTTGTGCCGCCGGTCTGGCTGAGAGTGACATCGTTGCTGTCGCCGGTCGAACGCGCCGTCGCTTCGTTATAATCGCCGTCCTGATCGACGTCGAACTGGTTGCCATTCCCGTAAGACTCGAGCAGCGCGCTGTTGACCCCGCCAACCTGGTCGAGCGTTGCCGCGTTGGAGTTGCCGGTGACGAACACGTCGCCCACATTGCTGCCGATCTGGCCGACCGCCACTGCGTTCTGGTCGCCCAGGACGTCGACAGTCGCCTCGTTGTAGCCGACCGCGCCGAGCTGATCGACGGACACCTTGTTGGCATCTCCATCGACGAGAATCCCGGCTTCATTGCCGTACGAGGAGCTGGCGTCCTGGTTCAGGACCACCAGATTGCCGTCACTACCGGGGGTCCGGTCGCCGATCGCGATCTCGCCGAGATTGGCGTCTCCCGTCTGGCCCAGTGCGAACTCGTTGGCGTTGCCGGTCGCCCGCGCCACCGCCTCGTTCCACGAGCCGGACTGGTCGATGCCAAACTGGTTGCTGTCGCCGACGATGTCCAGCTGCAGGCTGTTGCCGTTGCCTGCCTGATTGATCAGGCCCTGCGTGACCGTCGACGAGGAGGTAACGAACAGGCCGAAGCCGGTCGTGCCGTTGGCGTTGCCGACCTGCAGCGCGTCCGCGGTGTTGCCGTCACCGACTTGAGAGCCGTCGATCGCGTTGCCGTTGCCGTCCTGGCTCATGGCGGTCGCATTGTCCTGACCGTTCTGGAGCGATGTACCGATGCGGTTGCCTTCGCCGGTCTGCCTCAGATTGGCGTCGTTGCCGCCGCCCGTCTGCGTCACACCGCCAGCAACGGAGTCAGCGTCACCGGTGCCGATGATGTTGCCGCCGGCGCCTTCGCTGGTCTGGGTGATGTCCACATTGTTGGCAGCACCCGAGACATGCGTCTGCGAGATGCCGGTGATCGTGGACTTGCCATCCACCGGCTCACCCGAAGCGGTTCCCTGGGTGACGGTTGCGCTGTTGAGTGTGCCCGAGCCGGTTCCGCTGCTCTGGTTAATCTGGTTGACGCGGTTGCCGTCGGAAAGCTGGTCGATGACCAGCAAATTGCCGTTGCCGGTCTGGTCGAGGCCGGTGCCGCGCGTACCAATCCCGTTGCGGCTACCTGCCTGTTCGACGTCGAGGCTGTTACCCGAGCCGGTCTGGCTTGCCGCGTCGGTCGACGTGCCAAGTTCGTTGTCGTCGCCGGCTGCCTGCATCACGACGCTGGAGTTGCCGCTGCCCGACTGGGAAACGTTTGCGTAGTTGTCATCGGCCCAGGCCGGCGCAGACACCAGCGCCATGGCTGTCGCGCCTAATAGCGTCGAAGCGAAACGCTTCGATGAGAAAAGAGCGTTCTTTTTCATGATTTTATCTATCCCCAACTGAGGTTTGAGAGATGGCGATGCCTGTCGCGCACGCACCGAAGCCGGCTTGGAGCGCATGTTGAACCCTTGGCGTCTGCGATGAGCCCTACGCCGCTCTCTGTCTGCGGCGTCGAACTGGATCAGACGACCATGCTTCTGAAGATGGGCGCCGGAGCAGGCGAACCAGGCTCCGGCCCCACAAAGATGAGCTTTACTTGGCAACCGCCGCCATATCGGCGCGCGCCTGCTCGACCAGATCGACGCCAATCTTCTCGCTGTATTCCTTAACGACAGGCGCAACGCGCTCGCTCATGGCTGCAAGCGCTTCAGGCGTGGGTTGGGTGATCTCGAAGCCCTTCGCCTTGAGCTCCTGCTCCAAATTGTCAGCCGCCTTGCGCGACACGTCCCGCTGGTAGGCTGCCGATTCCTTCGCGGCTTCCATGACATGTGCCTTATCTTCGTCGGAGAGGCTTCCAAACCATTTCTGGCTCGCGAGCAGAACGAACGGCGTATAGACGTGGCCGGTCTTCGCCAGATACTTCTGCACCTCATAGAACCTTGCTGTGTAGATCAGAGCGTACGGCGTCTCCTGGGCATCGACGGCGCCATTTTCGAGGGCGCTGTACAGCTCAGGCCAGGGAAGCGGCGTCGGATTGGTTCCCAAAGCCGTCCAGGTCGCAAGGAACAACGGGTTGGGTATAACCCGGATATTGATCCCTGCCATATCCTCCACCGTGTTGATCGGACGGATCTTGTTGGTCATGTGGCGGAAGCCGTTGTCCCACCACGCCAGCCCGACCATGCCGGTCTTTTCCGTCAGCTGTGCAAACAGCTGCTCGCCGACCGCGCCGTCCATGACGGCATCGACCGCGGCGAAGTCCTTGTAGAAAAACGGAAGGTCGTAGATCATGAATTGCGGAACGACGCCGACCAGGTTGGGCGTGGGGCCAACCATGATGTCGATGAAGCCGGCCTGCACGGATGCCTGCATCTCGGGCTCGCTGCCGAGCACGCCGTTGCCGAACGTGTCGATCTTGATACGCCCGCCGGTCTTTTCTTCCACCAGCTTCGCAAAATGGCGCGAAGCCTGTCCGACCGGATGGTCCTCTGTAGGCACATAGCCCAGGCGCGGGTTCTGAGCCATGGCCGGAGCGGCAGCCAAGAGGCCTCCCACGAGGGCTGCAGTTAGAAGCAGTGCTTTCATAGCTTTCATAGTTTATCCTCCCAAAAATGGTTCACAGGAACCAGGATGCAGGAACTGTCAGCTCGGGCGACAGGACCGGCAGTACGTGAGTTGCGCTCTTGCCGCTGAGGCGAAGGGTATGTTGCTTAGTTGACCACCGCGTTGAACGCAGCGCCGACGGCGATGTGACTATCCATTGCTACCGCTGCGATGAACACAGCTTTAGGAAGTCACCGGATCGACGCATGCGCATTCACCACGAGTGGACGAGACCAGCGGCCCGCCCTCGACGAGGACGGGCCATAGGCAGGATCAATCGAGCCAGCCCTTGCCCGAGATCGGGGGCGTCGGTGGGTTCGGCTGGCTGGCAGTCGGCGGCCAGTTATGCGTGCCGGTTGGGAAGGGATTGATGGCAACCCGCGTGTCGAACCCCGGGCAATGGTTCGCCGCCGAGTGCCAGCGTCCGGCCGGGACATAGACGATATCGCCGGCCTCCGAGACAAAGAAGGGAAGGCCTTCGATGTTGTAACTGATCTGACCTTCCATGATGAACCAGAATTCACCATAGTTGATGTGCCTGTGTCCCAGCGACGTGGGGGACTGAGGGTTGCAATTGAACGCCTGGCCGCGGATCGCGTTCACAAACAAGCCAGGACTGGTTACGAATGCGCTCGCCGAGGGCGAAGCAAGGAAATCCCTGAAAGTAGAATTGCCCGTCCCAAGGGCTTCTGCACCCGGATCCTGTCGCGTCAACGCCCAGGTCATCCCCGCCTGCGGCTTCGGCAAGGTTGCCGCCGCCTGCGGGTAAGTGATCTTGGCGTCCGCGGTGAAGACCTCGAAGTGCAGGGACGGCACCGCGCCGACGTTCTTCATCTGGAACTGCGTGCGCGCGGGAACCTGGACCATAAAGCCTTTGGTGGCCGTAAACGGCGTCTGGCTCCCGATCGTGAACTCGACCGAACCTTCCCAGACAATGAAGGCCGCGCGGGTATCCGATATGAACATGGTCGGCGACTGATCACCGACCGCCAACTGAACCCATGAAGCCTGAAGGTGCGCGTCGCTGACGACCTTCTGGTTCCAAGTCTTGGACTGATTGGCGGGCGAAATCTTGGCGCGCACATCGGCTATCGTCGTATGCGGCTTGTTCGGGGCCTTGTATGGTGCCAGCGCCACCGGCTTTGGCGTCCAGGTGAACACGGTCTGTGCGAGCGCCGCGGTGGACGATACCGCCCCGATCGCCAGCGCGGCCACGATGGCCAATCCGCCTTTCCATAGATTCATGAAAGTTCCTCCTCCATCTTCTGTTTAACCAATGGCGACATCACCAATCTGACCGAACCTCCCGAGCCAATCAGCTGATTCCACTATGTGGTCACGATGTCCAATAATGCATACTGGGCAGAATATTAACTCGTTGTCAACGCTTCATCGCTGCGCTTCAAAGCCCGACGATCAGATCCTTGCCCCTTGGGTTAACGTTACGGCACTGCACTCGGCTGACGGTGTAGGCCGCCTCGGCGGCCTATCTGCGTTTTACTAGGGAACGGGTGTGAGCGCCGCCCCAGTGTCGAACCAGGAGATCACGTTCTGTGCCACGAGGTCGGCCATCGCGGTGCGTGTGCTGACCGACGCGGATCCGATATGAGGCAGGATCGTCAGGTTATCGAGCGCCAGCATGTCGTCGGACACATTGGGTTCATCCGCGAGCACGTCGAGTCCGGCCGCCGCAATGGCTCCTGTGCGCAGCGCGCTGATCAGCGCATCCTCGTCGACGACGGTTCCGCGGCCTACATTGATGAACACGCCCTCGTGCCCGAGGGCGGACAGCACCTCGGCATTCACGCTGTTTGCGGTCGACAGATCCCCCGGAACGATGGAGATGAGCACATCGACGGCACTGGCGAGTTCCAGCAGTGAAGAAAAGTAGTCGTACGCGACGCCGTCCGCCGGGCGCCGGCTGTGATAGGCAACAGGAAGCCCGAATGCTTCAATTCGTCGAGCGATGCAACGACCAATCCTTCCCATTCCATAGATGCCGACCCTGCGGTTCCGGAGCGTCAGACTGCTGAGCGGATAATCTGATGCTTTCCAACGACCCGCGCGAACGAAAGCTGCCGCCTTGGGTATCTCACGTACGACGCTGATCAAGAGACCGAGAGTAAGATCGGCAACCTCCTCGTTCAGGACATCGGGCGTGTTCGTGACGACGATGTTTTTGGTGCGCGCGTAGGCAGCATCGACCGAGTCGTAGCCGACGCCATAGCTGGCGATAATCTCCAGGCTCGGAAGGACGTCAATAAACTGGCGATCGATTCTGGTGCGACATGCCACGCCACGGATCGAAGCCCGTACATCCGGGGACAGATGGGCGTGAACGTCACAGTCGGGGGTTTCGACCAGGTTGAAACGCGTTCTGAGCATGCGGCGGGCATGCTCGTGCATCCAGCCTGGTATCAACACGGTGGCGGTGGGTTTCGACAAAGGCTCTCCTTCCGGTTCGGGGGTGTCACTGCCGGCACGAATGACCGCAGGTGAATCAGGGTTTCGCACGGGAGGCCTTTGGATTGCGCAATGCGCCGATAGTGAGCCGCGGACTTGATTTTGGCTTCGAGCTCGCGGCGGCTGGCCAGTTCCTCCGGCGAAATCAGCATGTCAGCGGTTCCTGTACCATGTCCTCCAAAGCCGCCATCGATTCGACCATAATGTGGTCAATCTGTCCAAAAATTTGATAAGGGCCCGCAACCTCTTTGTCAAGACGGCGGGAACGCTGCAACCATAAGGTGGAGCTTGACAAGCGGGCGGTTCCGCCTAATGCTTGGACATAGTGTCCATATTATGGACTCGGCGATTCCAAAAAGGTCGCGTGCTCGTATTCACCGGCTGCACGAAATGTGCCGAATGCCAGACGGTGGCTGCAGCGATGCATGTGCGGAATATCAAGGAGTGTGGCAGCGTGAACAATATTAACTACCTTACAAATATCAATTTCGGGCTTGGAGCAGCCGAGTCACTGGCAGAAATTTTGCGCGAACTCGGCGTGTCGCGCCCTTTGGTGATCAGCGATCACGGCATCAAATCTGCTGGTTTGCTTGAGCGTCCGGTTTTCGAGTTCCTGAGAACAGCGCCGATCTTCCTGGACGTTCCCTCCAACCCGACTGAGAGCGCAGTTGCTGCCGGTCTCGCGCTATACAGGCAAGGCGGCTGCGATGGGGTAGTGGCGATTGGCGGAGGCTCTCCGATCGACCTGGCCAAGGGCGTGGCGCTGCTCGCCACGCACGATGGTGAACTTGAGCGTTATGCAGCGATCCTGGGCGGGGTGGCACGTATCACCGGCGCGGTAGCGCCGCTTGTGGCCATCCCGACAACGGCGGGTACGGGGTCCGAAGTTGGACGCGCGGCACTGATCACACTGGATGACGGCCGGAAGCTCGGATTTATCAGCCCGCACCTCATCCCGCGCAGGGCGATCTGTGACCCGGGGTTGACGATGGGGCTCCCCCCGGCTCTGACGGCCTCGACAGGGCTCGACGCGCTGTCGCATTGTATCGAGACGTACCTTTCCCCCCGCTATAATCCGCCTGCCGAGGCAATTGCCACCGACGGCTTCCAACGCATCTGGAAGGCCTTGCCTGTCGCGTACGCAGATGGCGCGAACGCGGAGGCGCGGACCGAATTGATGATGGGTGCCCTCGAAGGGGGCATGACGTTCCAGAAGGGTCTCGGGGCCGTCCATGCGCTTAGCCATGCATTGGGCGGTCTCAAGGAGGCGAAGCTTCATCATGGGACGCTCAACGCCATCTTGATGCCGACCGTCCTTCGGTGGAACATGGAAGTTGAAGCCGTGGCTCGAAAGGTCGGCTACCTCGAACGCCTGGCGGGACTTGAACATACAACGCTCGCAGATGCGCTGGACGGGTTGAACCGTAGTCTGGGCATTACGCCCAGATTGTCCGAACTGGGGGTCCCCCGGCACGTCATCGATTGGGTGTGTGAGCGAGCCCTTGCAGACCACAGCCATCCCACCAATCCTCGCCTGCTGACCAAGGAAGACTACGCCGCGATCCTTGAGTCCGTCTTCTAGGCTGCGAACCGTCAGAGAATGAGCGAGGGGGTCATTTCATGAGACCGATTATTATCGTAACGGGCGCAAGCCACGGCATCGGTGCCGCAACGGCTCGGCGGTTCGCCGCCGAAGGCTACGATGTCTGCATAAACTACCTCTCGGACACCACCGCTGCGTCCGAAGTCGTCGAGGCCTGCAAGGCCGCGGGTGCCCGCGCCATCGCGGTGCAGGGAGACGTGGGCAAGAGGGAGGACATTCAAGCTCTGTTCAGCGCCTGCGACGATGAACTTGGGCGAGTAACCTGCCTGGTCAACAATGCCGGGATCATCGGGAAAGCTGGAAAGATAGAAGAGTTGCAGCCTGCGGTGCTGGAAACCGCCTTCAGGATCAACGTCTTCGGCGTCATGTACTGTATTCAGGAGGCCGCGAAACGCATGTCCACCCGCAAGGGTGGCCAGGGCGGGACGATCGTGAACATGTCGTCGCTGGCCGCATTCCTCGGCAGCCCCAACGAATATGTCCACTATGCCGCCACCAAGGGGGCAGTGGAATCCATCACATTCGGCGCGGGCAAGGAACTGGCGCCGGAGGGCATCCGCGTGAATGCCATACGTGTCGGGACCACCAACACGCGGATACACACGCAGGGCGGAAATCCCGAGCGGCCGGCCAGGATCGCGGCGGCGACCCCCATGGGGCGCATCGCGGAGCCTGACGACATCGCGCGCGCGGCGCTGATGCTTGCGTCTCCCGGCTCCGGTTTCATGACAGGCACCCTGATCACGGTGGCCGGCGGGCTCTGATGCCCCGCGGTCGGGGTATTCCACAGGAGAGTGCCAGGCTGGCCTGGCACTCTTGCTGAGACCGGCCGCGTCCCATCCACGGGCATTCATTCCAGCTCAATTGCCGCGCGACGCCAGTCGAGCACTCTGTAGGGCGCCTCGTCCGCGTTCGATACAAGCATCAATGCCTCGAAAGATTCGCTGTAACCCGACCGCAGGGTGGTCCTGATTTCGACGCGCCAGCTCGGTGCCTGCTGCAGCGTGTTGAAGGCCACCGCCGCCAGCAACTGTTCGAGCTGCTCGCGTGACAGGCGGCCGGCGTGGAAATCCTTGATCGCCTTTCGCACCGACGGCGGCAGGCCAGGAATGTCGCTCAGCAGTCCATCATCGAGCGCTTCCAGGCGAACGCCGGCCAAGCCGGATGAGACGGTGACATAGGCTTCGATGGCGATAGCCATGTCGGGCGTTATTCCCGGGAAGGCGGCGAGTTCGGAGACCGTCTGAAACAGCTTTGTATCGTTTCCAGCCGGCTGCCCGGCGCGGCGGCCGATGATCTTTGTCGCCAGATCGTCCGCCGTTCCGGGAGCGGCGCCGGCGGCTCGCAACGCGCCAACGATCAGCTGCCGCTCGGCGGTGTTGAGATCGATCCGCAAGGCTTCATTTGTCGCAGAGACGGAAACAACCCCGGCAGGCAGGGTGATCGTTGACGATATCTGATCGCTCAGCGTGCCCACATCGTCGGCGGGGCCGGCGCGAATCTCGGCCGCTGCCTGCGAGAGCCCGGCTTCCGCCAGAATGCGCGCCGAAGCCTTGTCCTCCGTGACGCGCACGCTGGCCACGACACCGGTCATCTGCACGCGAAGGATGACAGCAAGGAACCCCAGGAAAATCATAATCCACAGGACGCTGACGAGGATTGCACCCCGCCGGCTCGTTGCCGAGTTCATGCCCATAGCCGCAAGACCCATTTCGCCCCCATGCTTCGCCACGAAACGCGACGCCACAATCCCGGTGAAATCAAGACTTTGCCCTCCCCGGCTCAAGCGATGTGATCACCATGCGGCGAGCAGCCACGCCCAGACGATGACCAGTGCCGGCGCGAGGAACGTTCCAAACGGAACTCGCGCCGCGGCCCGTAGCGGGCGGCGCAGGCGAACCGCGCGGATGACGCTGAAGATGAGCGCTGCGACCGAAGCAAGCATGATCTGGGCGCCGACACCGGCCAGCCCGACCAGGGCGGCGGATACACCGATCAGCTTGATGTCGCCGAAGCCGATGCCGTCGCGGCCGCGCAGCCTCCCGTACGCGAAGTCGAACAGGCACATCAGAAGCATTAACGCGCCCCCGGGAACGATGCGCCAGGCCAGCGCGGCGAAATCACCCGACTGGAACCACCAGTCAGCGAGCGCGACGAACAAGATGCCGGCCGTGTAGCGGTCAGGAATGAGCAAAGACGCAAGATCGTGGACCGCGATTGCCGCTGCCAGAAGGCATAGTGCAAGCGTCGACGCGATGAAGAATGCGGGGCTTCCGACGACAGCGGGCACGGTACCGACGGCGAGCGCGAATGCTACGGCGGCGGTAGACCACCGCCGCGCCCTCAGAAGCTTCATTCGATTACCGTCTTGGCAGGCCGCCGCAGCGGCACGTTCCTGGATGGTTCGTTCATCAGCCGCAATTGCGACCGCATCTGCTCGGCCACATGTTGCGCATCCATGCTGTCGCGAATGACCTGCGGCCGGATCAGGATGATGAGTTCGGTGCGCGTCGCGGAATTCTGGTTGGACCGGAACGCCTCGCCTATCACCGGAAGGTCGCTGAGAACCGGCACGCCGTCGCGGCCGCGCTGCTGGCGTTCGGCGATCAGGCCGCCGAGCATCACGGTCTGGCCGCTGGCGACCGATACGGTCGAGCTGACCTTTCGTTGCGATATAGTCGGCGTCAGGGACTGGGCCTGGCTGCGCTGGACCGAGCTGATCTCCTGTTCGATGACGAGGCTGATCGTGCCGTTTCCGGTGATCCGGGGCAGAACCTTCAGGATCACGCCGGTATTTCGAAACTCGACGTTGTTGACGATCGGTGCTTCCGGATCGGTGATGGACTGCGCGGTGCGGGTGACGATCGGGATCTCATCACCGACCTGCAGCAAGGCGGGCTTGTTGTCGAGCACCACAACCGAGGGCGTGGAAAGCACCTTGACCTCGGTAACGCCGCGCAGCGCATCGATGACGACGCGCGGCTCGGTGTCCGAACCGAGGAGGAGGTTGAACCCCGGAATGGTTCTGGACAGCGCAGCCTTGCTTGCTTCCGTAAACAAGCCCACCGAGCCTTTGTTGTTGCCCAAACCAAGATCGTTGGAGTTCAGGAAGAACTGCACGCCGTAGCGCAACTCGTTGGTCAGGGTGACCTCGGCGATCGTCGCCTCGATGGCAACCTGCTCCTGCGGCCGGTCGAGTGCCGTGATCGCCTGTTCGATCAGCCGCTGCTGGTCGGGCCGCGCGTAGATGAGAACGGTGTTGTTTTCCGGGTTTGCGGTGATGCGCACGCCGCCTTGGGACAAGTTCGTGTTTTCCGCCCCGGCAGCGACCGGCAGTTCATCCGCCATGCGCTGGTCCGGCGTCACAACGGCCGACTGCGAACCATCTGCACCCTGATTCTGGCCGTCGGCCTGCGAGCCGGGCGGAAACTGCGAGGCCGGGTCTTCCGAAGCCGACGATGACGAGCCGCCGTTGAATATCTGGTTGACCATCGATGCAAGGCGCCGCGCCTCCAGATGCTGGACCTTGTACACCCGCAAATTGGAGGCAGACGCGTCGATCCGGTCGAGCCGCTCGATCCAGCTCGCCGCGCGCTGCAGCTGGTTGCGCGTCTTGGCCACCACCAGAATCGAATTGCTGCGCTCGATGGGCTGGACCCTGATCGTGTTGCGCCCGCGACCGCCCTCCCCGATGTCGAGCACGCGGTTCAGCTCCGGCATCATCGTGGCCGCGCTGGAATTGCGGACGGGGAAAATGCCGACCGACTGGTCCGCCAGCCAGTCCTGGTCGAATGAGCGCGCGGCTTCCACGGCCGCGGTCCGCTCCGTCGCCGTGCCCTGGAAGATCAGCGCGTTGCGGCCCGGATCCTCGCGCACCATGCCGGGACGGGCGACGAAGTTTTCGAGCAGCGGCAGGATCGTGCTGGCGGAAACGTTTTTCAGGGGAAACACCGTGACGGCGTAGCCGGGCTGGATGGTGGCGCCCTGATCGAGTTCGGCTGCTCCGAACGCTTCGGTCACGGGCATCAGCCGCAGACGGTCGCTCTCGCGCACCATTGCAACGCCGTTGCTGCGCAGCGCGGATTCGAACATGGTCAGGATTTCGGGCGCCGGGGTCGGCTTCGACGTCGTGATCGAAATCTTGCCCGCGACCCTGGGGTCGATCGAATAGCTGACCTTCAGCACCTCGCCCAGCACGGTGCGGGCCGCGACCTTGATCTCTGCGTCCTCGAGGTTAACCTCGAACTCTTCGCCGCTCAGCCGCTCAAGCGACTTGCGCTCGCCGGTAGTCAGTTGCTGTCCATAGCCATAATATAGTTCACCTTGCCGGCTGTTCTGCGAACGGCCGAAACCGAGGCTCGACAGAAAACCACCGCCGGAAGGCTTGCGGGCACTCAAATCTGCGTTGGCGACTTTGTCCAGCGGATCCGGCCGCGCGGCAACGTCTCCGAGATAATCACCAGTCGAGGTACACGCGGCCACTACCGCCAAGGCGCCGGCCGCCGCGCCTCTGCGAACCCACGCGGCATAGGCATTTGGAGCGCCGCCTTGCCGACCTAACCTCACCTAAACACCCCACCCAAGCTTACGCCCGGGACCCCAACCCCGGAAAAGTTCCGTTCTATGAAGCGCTTGACAACCATTAAGCACGCTTTCTGCTTCCCACTCGGGCAACGGACACCTCGTCGACGTCGGTCAGCCCGAGGTAGGTGAAGAACTCGAATATGTGGAGCGCCTCGAAAATTGACCTGCGCCAGCGTGTGCAACTCTTCCCGCATCAGGGTCCCGCCGCTGTTCCTTGTCGAAACCCTGTGCCGCATAGGCGGAAAGGCCGTCGTCAAATATCCAGTCCAACTCCTCGACAGTTTGAGCCTCAATGGAGCCAGGACGCTGGCACGGTCACCAACGCCGGGAACAGAACTAGCAGCACAATAAGGATCATCTGGGCCACAAGGTAAGGCATGGCGCCCTTCGTAGCCGCCTCCATTGAGACTCCGCTGATTCCGCACACGGTGTTCAGAACCGTTCCGACAGGAGGCGTGATCAGGCCGACCGCGTTGACCATCATGAAGATCACCCCGAAATAGACCGGATCGATCCCTGCCGCATTCACGATCGGTATGAGGACCGGCACCAGGATCGTGATGCACGGTGCGAAATCGAGCGCCGTGCCGACGATGAAGACCGCGATGACGATCATACCCATCAGCAGGATCGGCGAGTCGATGAATGGACCGAGGATACTGACGAGCTGGGCGGGCAGATTGGAAATCGTCAGCATAAAGCCGGAGATCATGGAGGCTGCCACCAGCAGCATGATCACTGCCGTCAAGCGACCGGCGGCCAGCAGCGCGTCATAGAGCAGCCGCGGTGTCAGCTCCCGATAGACAAACAGCCCCACGAAAAGTGCATAGGCGGCGGCAACGACGCCGGCCTCAGTAGGTGTGAAGAGGCCGAACCGCAGTCCGGCCAGGATAATCACCGGCATCATCAATGCCCAAGCGGCGGCCATGATGGTTTTCGGGAGGTCCCTGCGCGGCAGTTTGAGCCGGACCGACGCCGTTTCCTTTTTGGAAAGGAACCACCAAGCGACTATGAGGCTCACCCCCATCATGAGCCCTGGCACGATTCCGGCGAAGAACAGGCCGACGATAGAAATGTTTGCCGTGACGCCCAGGATGATGAACCCGACAGACGGCGGGATGATCGGGGCGATGATGCCTGTCGCCGCCATCAAGCCCGAGGCTCTACCCATGTGGTAGCCGGCATCCCGCATCAGGGGAACCAGCATGACCGCGAGTGTCGCAGTATCCGCGATCGCGGAACCGGAGACGCTGGCAAGCACCAGGCCCGTCCCGATGACCACGTAGCCGAGGCCGCCACGGACATGACCGACGAGCGCCAGGGCCACGTTCACGATGCGTCGGGAGAGGCCGCCGGCGTTCATGAGCTCGCCCGCAATGAGAAAGAACGGGATCGCCATCAGCGGATAGCTATCCGCACCATTGACCAGCCGTTGCGCCAGGATCTGCGCATCCAGATTTCCCATCAGCAGCATCATCGCGACGCCCGATAGCATCAGGGCGAAGGCAATGGGAACTCCGATGCCCATCGTACCAAGGAGGGAAACAATAAAGACCAAGCCGCTCACGGTGCTTTCTCCGAAGTAAGCGCGGGGGGCACAACCGGTAGCGGCTCAACATGCTCCACCCCCGACCAGGGGGCGGGCAGGATGCCGCGCAGCGAGCGCCACAGATCAATGAGGAGCACCACAGCCATCAGGATGGCAGCGACGAGCCCCGCGAGGTAGATGGCGCCGACGGGAATTCCCGACAGTGCTTGGACGTTGCCCCATTCGATCACCGTGAGTGACCAGCTGCCTTGTGCCAGGAGCCAGCAGCACCAAAGCATCAAGCCATATGAAACAAGAAAGCAGACGCTGCGCGCCCTGCGAGGCAACCGGACCACCAACGAGTCGACGCCGAGATGCGCGCCCTTGGCGAGCGCCACCACGGATCCCATGAAGATGACCCAGACGAGGACCACACGGGACACCTCAACGGCAAAGGGAATGCCTGAGCTGAAGCCATACCGCAGCACGACATTCGTGAAGATCAGGAGGCTGATGACGGCCATGCCGGCGACGACGAAGATGTCGAAAGCCTTGAATAGCCACTGCGACGGAGAGGGCATGACTGCTCCCAAAGAGGTTGTGCGCGCATGCGATCGGCCTTCGTCGCACTCTGACGAGGATCCGTTGGCCGTCAGCGGAGCTACCAGCATGTCGGTCGGGCGCTGACGCCCGATCGCGTGACGGCAGGCCGTGCTGATGCGGTCGAACAGCGCGCAAGGTAAAGACGATGATCCCTCGAACCGGCATGGCAGAGGTTTCAGGCGACGCTTGCGGTGTCAGATACCTTCCACTACGGCAAGGTGGGCTTTGGCATGCTTCTCGCGGGCCTTGATCGCCGTCTGATACTCTGGAGAGTTGTAGCAGGCGAGGGCTGTATCGTAGTCTTTGAACTCGATGACTGCCAGACGGTTTGCGGCGGAGCCTTCCATAACTTGACTCTTACCCGCACGAACGACAAAGGAAGCGCCGTATTTGTCGAACGCTGCCTTGTTCAAAGCAATGTATTCTTTGTACCCCTCCTGGTCTGCAATGTCGACCATTGCGACCCAGTATCCTTTTTTCGTCATTTACTTCCTCTCCCCAAGAAATTCCTGCGCGCCCTCGCGGAACGTACGGATGGCCCGATGCGTTGACATTCGGTACATGTGCGTTTGCCGTTGATCCTCCTCGACCACACGGCTAGAACCGAAATCAGGAACGTTGACTACAATATGGACATCTTGTCCAAGGACGTGTAGTACCACCATGTTCCGTTGTCAAGCTTGCAAGGAGATGCGCCATGAGCCGGAGTGACGTCGAGGACGAAGCCGATGCAGGAGTTCCTACCCATGTGCAGGGGGCGGCCTCGTTCTCGAAGTTCATCACGGTGCTGCAGATCATCGCGGATGCCCCCGGAACGCTGGACATTGCCCAACTGACAAAGCGCGCGCCATTTCCCCGGGGGACGGTGTACCGCCTCGTTGCGGCGCTCATGGCGGAGGGACTCGTCACGCAGTCAGGAGAGGGCGGAACGTTTCGCCTGGGGCCACGCCTCCTCCAGCTTGCTGCCAAGACCTGGGAGGACTCCGACTTGCGGACGATCGCAAGGGATTTTCTGGTGTCGCTCCGCGACGCCACGGATGAGGCCGTCCACCTTGCGGTGCCCAGCAACAACCGGATGGTCTACATAGACAAGCTGGTAGGCTCCAACAGGGTGCAGATGAAGACAAGTATTGGGGGCCAGGTTGAACTTCACTCCACATCCGTGGGCAAGGCGTGGTTGTCCGGCCTGCCGGACCAGCGGCTGCTGGAAGTCATCAAGAGCCTGGACTTGAGGCGCCATACCGCTAAGACTTTCACGACACCCGAAACGCTGTTCGATGAATTGAAGCGGACGCGCGAGCAGGGATTCGCGTTCGATGACGAGGAGAACGAGCCGGACATCCGCTGTCTCGGCAGCCCGATCTTCAATCGTTCGGGGGAACCGGTTGGAGCGGTAAGCATCAGCATGCCCGTGTATCGGCACGACGCGCGGCGCCACGAGCTATGCGCAAGGCTGGTGCGCCAAACGGCGAGACTGATCAGTACCGAATTGTCCAGGATGGTGTAGCGCCCGAACTGCCGCTTGCGCGGTCGCGCCACCCGTCAACGCAGGTCGATGGCGGATAGATCATTTCGATTGGGAGGGAACGAAATGGGAATGCATCACCACGCCGGGGTATTCTTGGCCGCAGGCATGCTTATCGTCGCGTCGGCGGCACACGCTGCAGAAGAAAGTCGCGAACTCGGTCCACATGTCCACGGACGCGGGACCCTGTCGATCGCCATCGAGACGAATGATGTTCAGATGGAGTTCTCTGCGCCCGGCATGGACATCGTCGGGTTCGAGCACGAAGCCGGCACCGCCAGACAGAAGAAGGCAGTGCAGGCCGCGCTCGCCGACCTGAGGGAGCCGTTGAAGCTCTTCGCCTTGCCCGACCATGCGGAGTGCACCGTCACCTCAGCAGACGTCACACTCATCGCCGGCGACCGCGAGGACCGTGGCGCCGCCGTGGAGGCTGACGAAGCCGCGGAGACCGACGAGCACGAAGGCGGTCACGCCGAGTTCCGGGCAACGTACGCTCTCACCTGCGGGGATGCGTCCCAGATCACGTCGATGGACTTCCCTTATTTCGATCGCTTCCGCGATGCTGAGGGGCTCGACGTGACCATAGTCGACGCCAACGGCGAGACCGCCTTCGAGGTGTCGCGCGAGGCGCGCCGTGTGGAAAGATGAGGTCGAGGCGCGCGTCCTGGCCGACGCCGTGCGTTTGCGCGGTGTCGAATACAAGTGGGGCCCGCGAGATCCGTTTTGCCTGTCGGTGAGCGAGTTCGAGGTTTCCCGAGGCGAGCGGTTGCTGCTGCTCGGCGCATCCGGCAGCGGAAAATCGACCCTGCTCAGCCTGCTGACCGGCATCGCGCTGGCGCAAGCGGGAAGCCTGGAAATACTGGGGCAACCGCTCGATGAGCTCGGCAGCAGCGGGCGCGACCGGTTTCGCGCGGAACATTTCGGCATCATCTTCCAGATGTTCAATCTCCTTCCCTACGGCAGCGTCGTCGACAACGTCCTGCTGCCGCTCAGCTTCGCACCACGACGTCGCGCCCGCGCAACGGCCTCGGGCGGCATGGAGAGCGAAGGCCGGCGCCTGTTGTCGGCCCTGGGACTTCCGGCGGGTATCGGGAAGCAAACGGCGGCCACTTTGAGCGTCGGCCAGCAACAACGCGTCGCGACGGCGCGGGCGCTCATCGGCTCACCCGAGATCATTGTCGCCGACGAGCCGACATCAGCTCTCGACGACGATCGGCAGCAGGACTTTCTCGACCTGCTGTTTGGTCAGATTGAGGCAACGGGGGCGACCTTGATCATGGTCAGTCACGACCGGCGTTTGACGCAGCACTTCACGCGGGTGATCCAGCTCAACGACATCCTGACAACGTCGAAATGCAAGAGCGACACGAGATGATCGTCGCGCGCCTTGCCTTGCAATCACTGCGCAACCGATGGGTTACGGTGTTACTGACGATCCTGGCGATCTCCGTCAGCGTCATGCTGCTACTCGGTGTCGAAAAGGTGCGCAGCGGGGCAAGAGACAGCTTTGCCGGGACCGTGTCGGGCGCGGATGTGCTCATCGGGGCAAGGTCAGGCGCCATGCAACTCCTTCTCTACTCCGTATTCCGCATCGGCAATGCTACCAACAACGTCACGTGGCGCAGCTACCAAGATATCGTTTCGCGCTCGGAGGTTGCCTGGGCAATTCCGCTTTCCCTCGGCGACAGCCATCGCGGCTTTCGCGTCATCGGGACGACTCCGGATTATTTCGGGCACTTCCGGTATCGCGGCGGCCAGGCTCTGACGTTCGCCGTCGGTGCACCCTTTGATGATCTCTTCGATGTCGTCATCGGCTCGGACGTCGCCAGCCGGCTTGGCTATTCCACCGGCGAGAAGATCACCGTCGCGCATGGTGCGGGCTCCCTCGGGCCGCAACACGACGACCTCCCGTTCCGCGTCTCCGGCATTCTGGCAAGGACCGGCACGCCGGTGGACAAATCCCTCCATGTGAGCCTCAAGGCCGTCGAGGCCATTCATGTCGACTGGCGGTCCGGTTCACGGATCCCGGGGAGTGGTGACGCCGGCCGACCGTCTGCGGCAGATGTCGCTTCCTCCGAGGGCGATAACGGCGGCCATCATCGGCTTGAAGTCGCGCCTGCAAGTCATCGGATTCCAGCGCGCTGTGAACGAGTACAGGGCCGAGCCTCTTTCGGCTGTGCTGCCGGGTGTCGCCTTGCAGGAGATGTGGGGACTGGTCGCCACTGTCGAGACCGCATTGCTTGGCGTCTCAGCCATGGTCGTGGTGACTTCGATGCTCGGTCTGTCGGCGATGATCCTGTCGACGCTTAACGAACGACGCCGTGAGATCGCGATACTGCGCTCGCTGGGGGCGAGACCCCGCACGGTTGCAGGTCTTCTTGTCGGAGAGGCGACGCTCCTGACCGTGGCGGGAATCGCGATCGGTACGACCGCGCGCTATGCGGTCCTGATGGCAGCCCGCCCGCTTGTCGACAGACAGTTCGGCATCGACATCGGCCTTCAGCCTCCATCCGCGACGGATGCTCTGTTGCTGTTGGCAATATTGATCGGCGGAATAGCCGCCGGTTTCCTGCCGGCCTATCGCGCTTACAGGATGTCCCTCGCAAACGGCATGATGGTGAGAACATGATGACTTCCAGATTCATCTTCGGCAACGCGAGATCGACGCTCCGTGGCATAGCTCTCATTCTGGCTGTCCTGGGCCTTGGCTGCGGCGCGGCAGTCAGCGAAGGCGCCACCCAGCTGAAATGGGAGATGCTGATCCCGCCGACAGAACCGCTGGCAAATTTCCCGGAAGGACTTCCTTCTGAGCAGCAGGAGGCGTTGAGAAGTGTCCTTTACTGGAAAGGTCACCCATCGGGCGAGCTGAGCGAGGAGTTTGCCCTTCAGCGCGACGAAGCCAAAAAAGGGTCGACGCCGACAGGGAGACACTCTCAAAGCAGGGCGTCGATCTGGATGCGATTTACGAACGATACGTAGCCTGGGCCACAGAGGTCGAGAGGCGCGGAACCCTTACCGAGAAGACGTATGACGGCAAGCGGGTAGCGATCGCCGGCTATCTGCTGCCCCTGGATTTTGATCCAGCCGGTACGACCGAGTTCCTGCTTGTCCCCTATTTCGGTGCATGCATCCATGAGCCGCCACCGCCGCCGAACCAGGTGATATACTTGAAATCCTCCACTCCATTCGCGGCTACGAGTCTGTTCGAAGGCGTCATGATAACCGGCACGATGCGCGTGCAGTCTGAAAAGAAAGACCTCTCCTTCGTAGATGGTTCAAGCGAGGTTGCCTCGGGCTATCTTTTGGAGGGCGAAAGCATCGAGCCCTATCAAGGCGATGAAGGCGAGGAATAGTGGCCAAGTCCTGAGCGGAGATTCCAACTGCCAGTCGCGGGTCAGAGGCAAGCGCGGATGTGGATGGATGCGCTCAGCGAAACCCGGTGACCCTGAGCACCTCCGCCGGCGAGGTGAGACCTTGCCCTGCCTTCCTGGCACCGTCATGCGCCATCGTGCTCATGCCTCGCTCCAGCGCGAGCGCTTCGATCCTGGAGTGGTCTGCCCCCTGTGAAGCGAGTTCCGTGATCGCCTCGTCGAGGACAAGGATCTCGAACACGGCGATGCGGCCTCGATACCCTGTGCCGTTGCAACGGCCGCAGCCAACCGCGTTGAACACTTTCCGGCCCGGGGAGAACCCGACGGCCTGGTAGCGGGAGTCGGAGGAAAAGGTCTCGGACGAGAGAATTCCTTCCTGCTTGCAGTGATCGCAGAGCCGCCGCAACAGGCGCTGGGAGATGATGCCGCGTACGGCGCCGACCAGCAGATAGGTCTCGACACCCAGGTCGCGCATACGCGTGAAGGCCGCCGCCGCGGTGTTCGCGTGGACGGTGGTGAGAACGAGGTGTCCGGTGAGCGCTGCCTGGACGGCGGCATGTGCCGTCTCGCCGTCGCGTATCTCGCCGACCAGGATCACGTCGGGGTCCTGTCGCACGAACGTCCGGATCGCCGATGAGAAGGTGATGCCGATCGCCGAGTTGATCTGCGACTGCACGATGCCGGGGATCTGGTACTCGACGGGATCCTCGATGGTCACGATCTTGCGGCCCGGCTCGTTGAGCTTTGAGAGCGCGGCGGCGAGCGTCGTCGTCTTGCCGCTGCCGGTCGGGCCGGCGACGGCGATCATTCCATGGGTGTGCTCAAGTAGACGGTTCAGCGTCTGCCGTTCTTCCTCGTCCAGGCCCACGCCCGCGAAATCCAGCAGGACGCTGTCGCGGTGCAGGATGCGCATGACGACGGTCTCGCCATGGATGGATGAGAGGGTGGCGACGCGCAGTTCGACTTCGCGGTCGCCGACGGGAAGGCGCATCGCACCATCCTGAGGCTTGCGGCGCTCGGTGATGTCGAGGCCGGCGAGAACCTTGATGCGCGAGACGATCGCATCGCCCATTTCATGCGGCGGCGAAGGCATGATCCGCAAGACGCCGTCGATGCGGAAACGCATCACGAGCCGTCCGCGCATCGGTTCGAGGTGGATGTCGGTTGCCCTCAGGTCGAGCGCGCGCCGGAAGATGTCGTCGACGACAACTACAACCGGCGCGCCGCTCGCGAGATCCCGCAGGCTTGCGATAGCCGCTTCGGAGGTTGCTCCTTCGCCGGTGGCCTGGGCAACATCCTGGGTGCCGGAAAGGCGTTCCAGGCAGGATTCCAGGTCGGGTGCGGGAACCACGCAGACCTCGACGTCACCGTCGAGAACGGATCGCAGCGCCTCTATCGGGTCTGCGTCTCCGGGGTGGAGAACCCCTATGACGGCGCTCCCGTCCGGCGCCGTGAGCGGCGCGATCCAGTTTTCCACAAGAAATCGGTTTGAGAGATTCTGCGCGACGGGCCTGTAGTCAGCGAGCTGCTGCCGGTCGAGAAGCCGCACGCCATAATAGGACGACAGGAATCTTGCGAGGGCGTCGGCATCGACGATCTGCGCTTCGATCAGCCGATGTAGGTCGGAGGCTCGCGAGGCCGTGCTCTCACCGAAAAGGCCCCGCGTAGCCTCGCGGCTCGCCAATCCGGCGTCGGCCATGGACGACAAGAGTGAGTGTAAGTCTGTAAGCTTTGGGTTCATTGAACGTACCTGTCGCACTTGACCCTTGACCACAATGGACGCCGGCTTGCGCATGCCGAATCCGGCTGTCGGCTTAGTCCGCAGAGCGGTCTGCCTGACGTACAATTCCGGATCCGGCGGTTCCCCGGAAAGCTGCGCCAGACCAGAAGGCTGTACGGTATAGGTGTCAAGAGCCCCTGCCCTTCTACTCCCACCAGATTGTGAACCGGGTGCCACACGAGGTAGCGATTGAGAATCTTTCGTTACACCCACATATCGCCGCCAATGTTGCGAAACCCCCACTCGACCACGGCAAGCGTAACGCCCGCCAGCAGCTGGTGGGAAATCGTCACGACCATGCGAACGTGACGATCGTGGCCGAGGGCCGCTTCGGCCGAGGAAGGATATCAAAGCCGCAAAGGCAGACTGCGCCGCGTTGGAATGAGCAGGCTTGGAATGGCTGGAGCCCTTCCCGCTTTATCGCCTTGCTGTGCGTATCAATCTCAGTGATCCATTGCCTTG
>NZ_JAAKZG010000018.1 GCF_011045115.1 Mesorhizobium zhangyense | reverse complement strand
ACAGAACCCCCGGACTTCCTTGTAGGGAAACGTCGGGCTGAACCTTTTTGCACGATTACCGTCCGCCGAGGCAGCGCAAGGACTCCCGGGCGCGATGCGAGCACACCGAACCTCGGCTGCCCCTTATGCCCCGGAAACAACAATCCCAACGTTAATTCATTTGCATATTTCTTGGAGAATCCGGAACCGACAAACAAGCTCAACTCCATCGCGCCAAGATCATGACGGAAAGCGGCTCGGTGAACTCCAGTGTCTTCACTGCGCCGCCGGGCAGATCTTTTCACTCAGATCGGGCTGTGTTCTAGCTTTTCGAAGCAAGATTGGTGGGGCATGCAGAGCGTGTGGCCCGTTCCGATAATGATCGCATCAAACTCGCGCGCCGCCTTGCGCAAGCTCCCATTAAACATTTTCTTTAGGCCTAAGATAATTGCATTTGCATATGTTTTCGTCTAATACAATATTAATGGCCGAAACGAGCCATATGGATGGAACAGGAAATGGGAGAATGACGATGGGTACGAGTGCCGTTCTCGGCGAGTTGGCCGAGCTGCTTCTTTCAGGCAATGTCGAGGTGGTGGACCTGGCCGCAGTGCTCGGCCCCGAAACGCCTTTGTTGAAGCTACCGCCCGAACTGGCGGTCGACACGCCTAAGATCGAAATCCACGAAATCTCCGCCTATGACAAGAACGGCCCCTGGTGGGCCTGGAACTGGCTGAAGGTCGGCGAACATTCGGGCACGCATTTCGATGCGCCCAAGCACTGGATCACCGGCAAGGATTTTGCCGACGGTGCGACCGACACCATTCCCGCCAAAAATTTCGTCGCACCCGTCAATGTCATCGACTGTTCGAAGGAAGTGGCCGAAAACCACGACTTCCTGCTGACGGCCGAACTCGTGAAAGCCTGGGAGGCCAAGCACGGCGCGATCCGCCCCGGCGAATGGGTTGTAATGCGCACCGACTGGTACAAGCGCAACGGCTCCGAAGCCGATTTTCTCAACGCCAACGAGACCGGCCCGCACACGCCCGGACCGACAGCCGAAGCGATCGAATACATCATCTCGACCGGCGCGATCGGCTGGGGCAGCGAGACGATCGGCACGGATGCAGGCCAGGCCGGTGGGATGGAACCGCCATTCCCGGCGCACAGCCTGATGCACAAGGCCAATCGCTACGGCCTCGCCAGCCTGTGCAATCTCGACCGCCTGCCGCCCAAGGGCGCGATCCTGATCGCCGCTCCCCTGAAGATCAAGAGCGGCACCGGCAGCCCGACGCGCGTTCTCGCCCTTGTCCCCAAGGCCTGAGCGAGGGGCCGCTGCATGGCAGGCGGAGATCGGCTGATGGACCAGAAAGCTGCGGAAAAGAAACCGCGCATATCGACACTGGGCCAGATCGGCCTGCAGCAATTCGCGCCCTATCTGATGAACCGCATCATGGGCCGCTACAACGCCACCTTGCGCGACGATTTGCGCAAGCAGCAGTTGACGGTGGCGCAGGTGCGGGCACTGGCTGTGCTGTCGGTCACCGACGGCGTTACCGTCAACGACCTCGCGGTTTACACTGTGATCGAGCAGTCGACGATGAGCCGGACGCTCGACGCGCTGGAGGCGCAGGGGCTGGTGCGGCGCGAAGCGCCCGAAAATGACAGCCGTGTGCGAAAAGTGTTCCTGACCGATGATGGCCGCGCCGAGTTCAACCGCGCTTGGCCGGCGATGCACGACGCTTTCGAAGCAATGTTCGACGGCATCGACGATGCCGAATACGCGGCTCTGATCGCCACGCTTCAGAAGATGCTGGGCAACATCCGCCTGCACGACATCTGACCTGACCAACCCATGCGTCCGTGATTGCGGGCGCATTTCAAGTGAAGGAGGCTTCCGATGGCTGAACGGTCCTTTGTCAAGGAAGTCGAAAAACTGCGCCTCGGCGCCGGAGAAGAGTTTTCCGGCGAAGGCATCCTCGCCATCACCAAGGCGCTGCTGCAGTGCGGCGTCGGCTATGTCGGCGGCTATCAGGGCGCGCCGATCAGCCATCTGATGGACGTGCTGGCCGATGCGCAGGAAATCCTTGGCGAGCTTGGCGTGCATTTCGAGGCGAGTGCTTCGGAAGCGACCGCGACCGCCATGCTGGCGGCCTCCGTGCATTATCCGATCCGGGGTGCTGCGACCTTCAAATCCACGGTCGGCACCAATGTCGCGTCAGATGCGCTGGCCAACCTCGCCTCGGGTGGCGTGACCGGCGGCGCGCTGATCATCGTCGGCGAGGATTACGGCGAAGGCTCCTCCATCATGCAGGAGCGCAGCCATGCCTTTGCAATGAAGAGCCAGGTCTGGCTGCTCGATCCGCGCCCCAATCTGCCCTCGATCGTCAAGGCGGTGGAGGACGGCTTCGAACTGTCGGAAGTGTCGAACACGCCGGTCATGCTTCTGGTGCGCATTCGCTCATGCCATGTCCACGGCCAGTTCGTCACCAAGGACAACAAGCGCCCGGCCATGACGGTGGCCGAGGCGCTGGACGCGCCGCGCCGCGACACAAACCGCATCGTGCTGCCGCCGGCGTCCTTCAACCACGAGAAGGAAAAGATCGCGAAACGTTGGCCGGCTGCCGTCGATTTTATCCGGTCGCGCAAGATTAACGAGTTCTTTGGGCCGGACGAGGCGAAGGTCGGCATCGTCTTGCAGGGTGGCATGTACAATGCCGTCATCCGCGCGCTGCAGCGCATGGGACTTGCCGACAATTACGGCGAGACGGAAGTGCCGCTCTATGTTCTGAACGCCGTCTACCCGCTGGTCGACGACGAATTCCTGCGCTTCTGCGAGGGCAAGGATAGCGTTCTTGTCATCGAGGAAGGCCAGCCCAATTATATCGAGCAGGCCTTTGGCAATATGCTCCACAAGGCCGGGCGCGGCACCAGGATCGTCGGCAAGGAATTCCTGCCGATGGCCGGTGAGTATACCGGCCAGGTGATGTTCGACGGCATCAGCGCCTTCCTGCGTGACGGCGCCCCACACATCCTGCCGGTGCAGATCCGTGCGCCGAACAAGATCGACAACGCCGACGAGATTTCAGACCTTGCGGCAATCGTTCCCGGCCGTCCCCCCGGCTTCTGTACCGGTTGCCCGGAGCGGCCGATTTTTGCGGCGACCAAGCTTGTAGAGCAGGAGCTGGGGCAGCACCACATCGCCTCCGACATCGGCTGCCATCTGTTCTCGATCATGCCGCCCTTCGAGCTTGGCGCGACGACGATGGGCTACGGCCTCGGGCCGGCTTCGGCCTCGGCCTTCAATTCGCCCGACGCCAAGCGGCGCTCGATCTCCTTCGTCGGCGATGGCGGCTTCTGGCACAACGGCCTGACCTCCTCGATCGGCAACGCCGTGTTCAACAAGAATGACGGCGTCATCGTCATCGTCGACAATTTCTATTCGGCTGCCACCGGGGGACAGGACATTCTGTCATCGCGCGCCAGTAACCGGTCGAAATCGACGAAGCATCCGATCACCGAAGCGGTGAAAGGCATGGGCGTGAAATGGGTACGCCATATCGAGCGCACCTACGACGTCAACAAGATGCGCGATACGCTGCGCGAGGCGCTGACGACGGAGGAGACCGGGCCGAAGGTCATCGTCGCCTCGTCGGAATGCATGCTCAACCGGCAACGCCGCGAAAAGCCGCTGGTCGCCAAGGCGATCAAGGACGGCGAGCGCATCGTGAAGCCGAAATTCGGCGTCGACGAGGACATCTGCACTGGCGATCATGCCTGCATGCGGCTTTCAGGCTGCCCTTCGCTGTCGGTGAAGTCGCTGGACGACCCGCTGCGCGACGATCCCGTCGCCCATATCGACCAGAGTTGCGTTGGCTGCGGCAATTGCGGCGAGGTGGCGGATGCGGCTGTGCTGTGCCCGTCCTTCTACCGCGCCGATGTCGTCCACAATCCTGGCCGATGGGACCGGTTCATGGAGACGATGCGGCGCAGGCTTATCGGCTTTATGCAGAACCGTCGCGAAAGCCGGCGCCTGACATTTGCGGACATTTGATATGGTGGCTCTTTCCTCGACGAAGGCGGCAGTTCCGCAAGACGACAGCATCATAAAACTTGCCGTGCTCGCCGTCGGCGGACAGGGCGGCGGTGTGCTGGCCGACTGGATCACCGACGTTGCCGAGCGCAATGGCTATCTCGCCCAATCGACCTCGGTCGCCGGCGTCGCCCAGCGCACCGGCGCCACGATCTACTATGTCGAAATGTGCCACGATGCGGGCCGCCGGCCGGTCTTTGCACTGTCCCCGGCGCAGGGCGACGTCGACATATTGATTGCTGCCGAACTCATGGAGGCCGGCCGCGCCATCATGCGTGGCTTCGTCACGCCGGACCGCACGACGCTGATTGCTTCCTCGCATCGCATCGCGGCGGTGTCGGAAAAGATCGAACCGGGCGACGGCCGCGCCTCGTCGGAAAAAGTGCGGGCGACCGCAGGGAACGCGTCGAAACGCTTCATCGCCTTCGACATGGAGAAAGTGGCCGCCGATGCCGGCTCGATGATCTCGGCCAGCCTGTTCGGCGCGCTGGCCGGCTCGGGTGCGCTGCCTTTTCCACGCGAAAGCTACGAGGAAACGATCAGCACTTCTGGCCGCGGCGTGAAGGCCAGCCTCGCGGCATTCGCCGGCGGCTATGAGGGCGCGCGAGGCCATGCGAGAGACGTTGGTGCGAAGGCCGAGCCCAGCGGCGCGACACCGGTTTCGCGCAGCGTCAGAGGTCCCGACCGTCTGATGAGGGACTGGCAGGCTTTGCGCGCACGCGTCGAAGTCTATCCCGAAACCGTCCGCGACATGGCCGGGCGCGGCCTGCAAAAGGTGGTCGACTATCAGGATATCGCCTATGGCCGCGAATATCTCGACCGGCTCGACAAGGCAGTGGCCCTGGACAGCGCCGCGCACGAATACGCGCTGGCGGTCGCGGGGGCGAAGCACCTCGCCAACGCCATGTGCTATGATGACATGATCCGCGTCTCCGATCTGAAGACGCGCTCGACGCGCGATGCCCGCGTGCGCCGCGAGGTCGAGGTCAAGAACGGCACCATCCTGCAGGTGACCGAATATTTTCATCCACGCATCGAGGAATTCTGCGGCACCATGCCGGCCAGGCTCGGCCACTACATAGAAAGCCGGCCGAAGCTTGCGGGTTTCCTCGATCGCCGCATCAATCGTGGCCGGCGCATCCGCACCGACAGTTTTACGGGCTTTGCCGCGCTCTGGTTCATCGGCGGCCTGCGCCGCTGGCGCCGCGGCCTGCTGCGCCACAAGGTCGAGATGGAGCATCTGGAGCGCTGGTACAGGCTGGCGCTCGATCATGTTTCCGCCGACTATGCGCTTGCCGTCGAAATCCTCAACTGTCGCCGCCTGATCAAGGGCTACAGTGATACGCATGTTCGCGCCCAGTCGAAATTCGACCGCGTGCTTTCCGGGCTTGATCTGGTGAAGGGACGCGACGATGCCTCCGACTGGATCAGGCGTCTGCGCGAAGCAGCGCTCAAGGACGAGAAAGGCACAATGCTTGATGGCGCGTTGAAAACGGTCGCGTCGTTGCGCTAGACAAGATCATAGCTCAAAATCAATATGCTAGAGCGAGATAGCGATTCAACAAGAAATCATCTCGCTCTGGCAGGCTTGTTGACCGTCCCACGTCAGAGACTTGGCTAAAGGCGCGCCACGCGCCGGTCGAAGTATCCGCCTGCACGAGAAGGCAGAGCCGGCCTCAACGGTCGACGTTGGGCTCCATGCACGCCTTCATCGAAGGCCGATGCATGCCGTCCGTGGTAGCAGCCATGATGCCGGCTATGGCACGGACGGCTTCCTCGATGGCGCCGGCTGAGGTCAGTTTATCCTTGAGGCCAGCGAGAACCCGATCACGATCACGATTTTAGCCTCAACGAGTAGAGAGCCGTATTTCGCATTATTGTGACATCCCCTCCCCGCTGAATAGCGCGGGAGGCTTCTCGCTGCCCTAGGTCGTTTCGATCATCCCTCGGCGGCGATGATCTCGCGCAAAACTTCGCCGAAGCGCCGCACCTCGTCCAGCGTGTTGTAATGCACCAGCGAAGCGCGGATGGCGCCGCTGTCCATGGACAGGTTCAGGCGCTTCATCAGGCGCGGCGCATACATGTGGCCGTCGCGGATGCCGATCTGGCGTTCCGACATCTGCTCGACGACCATCTGCGGCGACAGGTTGGGAATGTTGAAGCAGAAGGTCGGCACGCGCTCGTTGATGCGGGCTTCGTCTGAAACACCGTAGATGATGGCGCCGCAATCCTTCAACTCCTTCAGCATGGCGCGAGCCAGGTCGAGTTCATAGACGCGGATCGCCGCCATTCCGGAGACGATGTTTTCGCGGCGCGAGCGGTTGTTGGCAGGCGCCAGATTGCGGCCGACGAGTTCCAGATACTGCACCGCGGCGTCCATGCCGGCGACGTTCTCGTAAATGAAGGTGCCTGCCTCAACCTTGTGCGGCGGCTCGTTGGGGATGAAATCTTCCTTGAAGGTGGGCAGCCGCTTCAGTGTCTCGAAACGGCCCCACAGGAAGCCCATATGCGGCGAAAAATTCTTGTAGCCGGAGCAGACAAGATAGTCGCAATCCCAGGCCTGCACGTCGATCAGGCTGTGTGGGCCGTAATGCACGCAGTCGAGGAACACCTCGGCGCCTACTGCATGGGCAATCTTCGCCACCGAGGCGACATCGACGATGGAGCCGATCGAATGCGCCGTCACCGTGCAGGCGACGAGGCGCGTGTTCTCCGACACCAACGGCTTCAGATCGTCGGTGTGCAGATTGCCGTCCTCGCGCATGCGCCACCATTTGAAGGTGGCGCCGAGGGGTTCCAGCGCCAGCCAGGTGGCGATGTTGGCGTCGTGGTCCATGTCGGTGATGATGATCTCGTTGCGTTCCGAGAGCATCTGGCCGACGCCGAGGCTGACCAGGCGGATGAAGGACGTGGCGTTCATGCCGAAGCAGATCTCGGCCGGATCGTAGGCGTTGACCAGCAGTGCCACGCTTTCACGCGCGTCGGCGACGGTCTTGTCGACGGCGATGCTACGGCCATAGCGGCCGCCGCGCTGGACATTGTGGCTGACCAGATGGTTGGTGACGGCGTCGAGCACGCTTTGCGGGATCTGCGCGCCAGCGGCATTATCCAGGAAGATGAAGTCGCCGGCCTGCTGCAGCGCCGGGAACATCGCGCGGATGGTTTCGACCGGAAATTTTTCGGCGGCGCCTTCCACCTTCGGGGTCAGATGCTGGTTCACGGTCGTCTCCTTCGTTTCATCTAGTTCGTGTGGGTTTTATGGCGCGTCAGTGCGCGCCGAGTTGTCTCTTGCTGCGCTCTTCGAGGTAAGCGACCAGCCGCACCAGCGGCCAAAGGATGGCAAGGTAGATGATGGCAGCGCCGATCAGCGGCGTCGGATTGGCCATCAGGGCCTGCGCGTCGGTCGCCTGTTTCAGCAAATCCGGCATGGCCACGACGGAGGCCAGCGCGGTGTCCTTGAACACCGACACGCAATTGCTGGTCAGCGGCGGAATGACGACGCGGATCGCCTGCGGCAGGATCACCTTGCGCAGTGCGGTCCAGAACGGCAGGCCGAGGGCCTCCGCCGCCTCGAACTGGCCTTTCGGGATATTCTCGATGCCGGCGCGACAGACTTCGGCCGTAAACGCGGCGAGTACCATGGACAGCGCCAGCGCCGCCGAAGTGAAAGACGACAATCTGATGCCGACGAATGGTAGCGCATAATAGATCAGGATCAGCACGACCAGAATCGGCAGCGCGCGGAAAATGTCGATATAGGCGGTGGCGAGACGCCGAAGCGGCTTCGGCGCGTAGAGGCGCATCAGGCAGATCGCCAGTCCGGCCAACATGCCGAAGGCAATGGCCGCACAGCCGAGCATGATGGTGTTGCCAAGCCCGCGCAGCAGGATCGGAAACGACCGCACAAGCACTTGCCAGTTGAAGAACGTATCGATCAGTTCCATGGGCGAGGCCTTGTTGGAGCCGGTCTGTGGCCACTATGGGAAGGTGTGGAGGCGAGGTGCCGGACCGCGATGGACGGGCCCGGCACCGCTTGTGTTTATTGAGCTTGCGGGATTTCACTCGGCTTGACCGTCGACGTCCCGGCTTCCGGATTGACGCCGAACCACTTCTTGTGGATTACGGCAAGCGTACCGTCCGTCTTCATCTCGGTGATGGCGCTGTTGACCTTTTCCAGCATCGGATGGCCCTTTTTCGTCATCATGGCGAAGCGTTCGCCGGTCGGAATGCGGACGAGGACTTTCAGCGCCGGCATCTTCTGGATGGCGAACTGGAAGCCGGCCAGCTCGCCGGCGCCGCCATCGATGCGGCCGTTCTGGACTTCGAGCAACAGATCCTGCTGGGCGTTGTAGCTCTTCACTTCGGCAACGCCGAGCTTTTCAGCATTTTCCTTCATGTAGGCGTCGCCGGTCGAGCCGGCGATCACGCCAATGGTCTTGCCCTTGAGGTCGTCGAGCGAGGTGAGCGTGGAGTCGGCCTTGCCGACGATGGTGCCGTCGCTGTCGTAATAGGGTTGCGTGAAGGCCTGGTTCTGCAGGCGTTCATTGGTGATCGAGATCGACGATACGGCGAAGTCGATGCGGCCCGAAGCGGTCGCCGCAAACAACGCCTGGAAGCCGAGATCCTGGAACTCGACATCCGCGCCGATGCGCTTGGCGACATCGGCGGCAACATCGATTTCGAAGCCCTCGAAACTGCCGGAATCGGTCTTGTATTCCCATGGCGGGTTCGCCGGATAGGCCCCCACCACGATCTTGTCGGCAAAGGCAGGCGCGGCGAAGCCGACACTTGCGGCGATCATGATGCTAATCAGTCCCAGACGTTTCAACATGCTCTCTCCCTTTGGTTCAGTTTTCGTTGCGGGCCTTTTTGTCTTCATCCCCTCGCTCCCACGGCTGAAGGCGAGGCGATACCTGCCGTCACGAAGCGCGGCGCTCCTCCCGGCCGATAAGGTTTTGCAGCTTGGCGATCAGCGCATCGATGGACGCGTCGTCGGTGACCGGACCCGGCGACAGCCTGAGCGTGGAACCGCGCGCGTCGCAGTAGAGTTGCTCGGCGCGCAGCCTCGCCACCACCGCGACAGGGTCAATGCCGGCCGGCAAGATTAGCATGACGCTGCCACCGCGTTGCGTGGCGTCGAGCGGCGAGCGGACAGCCCACCCGTTTTCCAGCGCGTGGCCGATGATTTTCTCGCTCATGGCGACATTACGGGCGGCAACGGTGTCGATGCCGGTTTGCATGACCCAGTCGAGTCCAGGCTGGGAAGCGACGCTGGCCAGAATGGCCGGCGTGCCATGATCAAAACGGCGCGCATCGGAAGCAAAGGCGAAGCGGTCGAGGCCCCACGAAAACGGATTTTCCTGGCTGAACCAGCCGCGCAGTTCCGGCTGGCAAGCTTTCAGTAGGTCGGGCGCGACTTGCAGAATGCCGGCACCCGATGCACCGCACAGCCATTTCAGAGAACTCGAGACGACAAAATCAACGGGTGTTGCGGAAACGGAAAAGGGCGCCACCCCGACGCCTTGGGTGATATCGACTCCGACCAGCGAGCCCATCTTTCGGCCATGGGCGGCAAGCCGCGCCACATCGCAGCGATGCGAAGCGGTGGAGGTGACGAAGGTCAGCAATGCGAGGCCTACATCGTCCTGCCAGTGGGCCAGGAAATCCTCGTCGCGGACCCAGCTTTCGCCGGGGCGAAGCGGCACGGTGTCGAGGGTGTAGCCGAAGCGGTCAGCGAGACCGGCAAGCAGGAAATGCAAGCTCGGAAAGCAATCGCCGGCCACCAGCAGGCGCTTTCCGGCCAGCCGCTCGCGCGGCAAGCCGCCGATCAGGCTGTAAAGCGCCGCCGTCACATTTTCGGCTGCGGTAAGAGAATTCTTCGGCGCGTCGATCAACCGGCTCCAGGCGTCGATGAAGCGTTGACGCGCAGCGAGTGCCGCCGGCCACTGGCCATCGTCTTCAGCCGACCATATCGCGGAAAATTCGGACAGTGCCGAAGCCATGCGCTTGGCCTTGCCCGGAAATGTTCCGATCGAATGATAGAGAAAATAACCTGACATTCCATGTTCCCGGTTTTGTGATCATGTGATCACAAAACTCCGCAGGGATCAACTGGGATGGGTAAGAATAGGCAGGAGTTTTGCAGGAAAGCGGTTGCCATAGCGCAACCTTCGGAATGGCCTGGAAAAGCCTTTGCGCTTAGAGCTCGCCGTTTGCCTGCGAGGGCGTGTCAGCTCTTGCCGAATGTGGCAAAATTGACCTGCCTGGCCTCGGGAACATCCGGGCAGAGCGTGCGCAGCGTCTCCTGCGTGGTCTTTATGTCGGCAACCACTTCGTCGCGTGCGCGTGCGAAATCGCGATCCTTCAGCGCCGCGATGATGACGGTGTGCCGCCCCGACGGCTCCATCGTGCCGGCACGCATGGAAGGTGCGACATGGTTGGAAAGCAGGCGCATATAGGGTCCGAAACGCAGCCACAGCGTCTCGATCAACTGGAACAGCACCTCGGAGCCGGAGGCGCGGTAAATGATGAAATGGAACTGCTGGTTCTTGGAAATCAGCTCATAGATACTGTCGTTGCGCCCGATCGCCTGCTGCTCGGCAGTGATCTGCTGCAGGGCGGCAATGTCAGTGGCACTCAGCCGCGGCGCGCCGAGTTCCGCTGCCAGCCCTTCGACGGCGACACGAGCCCGACACAGATCGTCGAGCCGCGCGCGGGTGACTTTAGGCACGCAGGCTGACCCATTCTGCGAAATCTCCAGCGCGTTTTCGGCGGCAAGCCGGCGCAGAGCCTCGCGCACCGGCATGTTCGAGGTTCCGAAGGCCTCGGCCAGCGACGCGATGGTGAGCGTCTGCGCGGGATCGAAACTGCCTATCATCAAGGCGTGGCGAAGCTGCTGATAAACGCCGTCCTGGACGGTGGTGCGGCCTGAAACCGGTTCAAATCCCAAACTCAAAATCGGCCTCGCTTCCCTCGCCGCTCCGAATATGAGAAATCGAAGCATATTGCTCCGCCAACCGAGACGGCGTGATCACCTGATCACAAATCGGAACAATCGCCAAGCCATTGTTTGAGCGGTTGTTTTTGTCGATGGAGGCGCTTCAGCACCCTCGCCTGCGACGACACCTTCTCCCACAACGGGGGCGGTTGGGCAATGGTTTTGGCGTTGCGTAGGAATGGCTTTGCCGATGTCACTTTAACCGCTGTCCGAGCGTGCGGAGGGGTTCTGCCTTGCCAATTGATTTCAGGCCGATGCGTTGCCAGCTCAGCGGGCGATACGTCATTAAAGCAAGTCGCCAGGATACTCCGCCCGTCATGGCGCAGTCGACAGAGGAAATTGCCTCCTCACGAACGCCCCTCCTCTCCAAGATCGAAGTAAAGGCCCGCCATCATGACAAGTCCTTCGCGCACGATCGCGACAGGCAGATGCTCGTTGGCGGCGTGCTGCAGGCAGCCCGGATAGGAATGCGGGATCCAGATCGTCGGCAGGCCGAGAAGATCGGAGAAGATGTTGTTCGGTAGCGATCCGCCCAGATTGGGAAGGATCGCCGGTTTTTGTCCGAGCGTCGTTTCGATTGAGGCGGCAACACGGCGAACCCACGGATGATCGGGATCAAGCCGGCTTGCTAAAAAAATCGCGTCGGTCGGATCGTTGACCACGACGCGATCAAAGCCGGCCTCTTTCAGGGCATTCCTCACGGCTGGCACGATAGTCTTGACATCGACACCGACCGGAAAGCGCAGCTGGACGCGAGCGCGCGAGCGCGGCGGAATCGCGTAGAGCGGCTGGGCCAGGTTGCCGCACTCCATCTCCATGACTTCGAATGAGCTCCAGGCGAATACCTTTTCTTCGGAGGTCAGGCCGGGTTCGCCCCACCACTCGTCGATCTGCGGGTCGCCCTGTGTGGGTGTGATCTTTATGTCCTTGAGGGCCGTCCGGACATTGGCGGGGATGGTGCCCGGCGTCATTTCCGGCACTCTTATCTCACCCATGCGGCCAACGAGCGCCGCGATGGCGTGGCAAAGCTCGATACCCGGATTGGACAGCAAACCGCCCCAGTTTCCGGAATGCTGGAAGCTTTCGCGCGCCTGGATTTCCAGATTGAACGAAATGCCCCCGCGTGCGCCGAGAAAGATTGTCGGTCTGTCGAGCGCCAGTCTTGGCCCGTCGGAGGCGATGAAGACGTCGGCCGCGAGCTCACGCTTATGCGTTGCGCAAAACATCTCAAGCCCGAGTGAGCCAGACTCTTCTCCCATCTCGATCAGATATTTGAGATTGAAACCGAGCGAGCCGCGCTCGGTAATTGCGGCTTCGATCGCGGCCATGTTGATGGAGTGCTGGCCCTTGTTGTCGGCCGTCCCACGGCCGTACCAGTTGCCGTTCCTCTCCGTCATCGCGAAAGGCAGAAGACCTTCGGCCCATTGATCTTCCAGGCCGGCAACCACATCGCCATGGCCGTACTGGAGCACGGTCGTCAACCCGGCGCCCTCAATCCGTTCGGCCAGGAGAAATGGTCCCGGCGCCAGGTCGTTCTCGAAAATTCGGGTGACAAAGCCCATCCGCTCGAAATGCGGCTGCAAATTCTCGGTGATATAGCGGCCAAGATCAGCCTTGTGCTCAGGCAGACGGCTGGCCGAGGGAATGGCCACGCGGCTGGCAAGTATCGCCTTGAAAGAACCGTCGTCGAGATAGCCGACGGCCCGGTTTATCACGGCGTTACGCGCGCGGACTGCGGATGCATCCATCATTCATACCGATATGCTTTGAAGTTAAAGGCTGTCATGCGTGCTGTGCCGCCCCTTTCTTATCAGCGATAGATGGCATCTGGGTCAGATCCGGTTCGAAATGGCAGCGAAACATCCCGCCCTTTTCGGTACGTCGTTTCGGTGGCGCTTCGGCCCGGCAAAGATTTTTGACGAACGGGCAGCGGCTGCTGAAACGGCAACCTTGAGGCGGTGATGCCGGGCTTGGCAGCTCGCCCATGATCGGGTGCAACGATCTGTCGTCCACGTCCATGTTTGGCGCAGCATCGATCAGCATGCGCGTATAGGGATGGCGTGGGTTGACGAAGAGTTCCTCGCAAGCAGCCTCTTCGACCAGTTCGCCGAGATACATCACGCCGATACGATCGGCCATGATCCGCACCACCGGCAGATTATGCGTGATGAACAGGCTGGTCAGATTGAGGTTCTTTTGCAGATCGCGCAGTAGATTGAGGATCTGCGCCTGAACCGAAACGTCGAGCGCGCTGGTGGGCTCGTCGAGTATCAGGAACTCAGGCTCGCCCGCGAGCGCTCTTGCGATGCAGATGCGCTGGCGCTGGCCGCCGGAAAACTCCTGCGGATATTTTTCGCCATCGGCGCTTGAGAGACCGACGAGGTTGAGCAGTTCATCGACGCGGGCGCGGATCGCCGCACGGCCTTTGCGCAGTTTGTGAACGACGATCGGTTCAGCGATTGCATCGGCGATTTTCCAGCGCCCATTGAGCGAGCTGAATGGGTCCTGGAAGATCATCTGCAAGCGGGGCGGATGGCCAGGCAGCGCAACGGAGCGAAAGTTGATGCTGCCGCTGGTCGGCTTGATCAACCCTGAAACCAGTCTGGCCAGCGTCGACTTCCCGCATCCGCTTTCACCGACCAGACCGACGGTCTCGCCATGGCGAATGACAAGGCTGACATTGGAAACGGCGCGGGTGTCGGACGAAGGCCCGCCTCTCAGTCTTTCCAGCATACCCTGCTGGCCGTGATAAACCTTGCTGACCTCGTCGAGAACGAGGATGTCCGGGGCCTTCTTCATTGAACAAGGCTCCTTTCCAAGGGATGAAAGCACGCAAATGCCGACAAATCCTGTTGCGTCAAAGGTGGGACGATCGTGCGGCAGTCATCTTGCGCTTTCGGGCAGCGCGGATTGAAGCCGCAGCCATTTGGAAGCGCACCGAGACCCGGCATGGCGCCCGCGATGGGATTGAGCTGGATTTCGCCGGCGGCTGTGAGCGCCGGCGTCGCGCGGATCAAGCCTTCAGTGTAGGGATGGCGCGGTCTGGTGAAGAGCTCCTTGACCGGGCTGATCTCTGCGACACGGCCCGCGTAAAAGACAGCCACCGTGTCGGCCATCTTCGCAATGACGCCAAGATCGTGCGTGATCAAGAGCATGCTGGTTCCGCTTTCCCGGTGCAGATCACGCAGCAGTTGCAGGATATGCGCCTGAACCGATACGTCGAGTGCGGTGGTCGGCTCATCGGCGATCAGCAGAACCGGATCCGCGCAGAGTGCGAGCGCGATCACGACGCGCTGACGCATGCCGCCCGAAAGCTGATGCGGATAGCGATCAAGGGTCAGGTCCGGGTTGGGAAGACCGACACGGTCGAGCCAGTCGATGGCCTTGCGCCTGGCCTGATCCCGGCCAAGGCGCAAATGCGTGCGGATCGTATCGATCAATTGCCTGCCGATGGTGATCACCGGGTTGAGTGATGTCATCGGGTCCTGGAAGACGAAGCCGATACGACCGCCGCGTACGGAACGCAGGGCACGGGGGCTGAGAGTGTCCAGCCGCTCTCCCGCGAGCGTAATGATGCCGCTGGTGCGCCGCAGCGGCGGCACCAGAAGATTGATAATCGCAGCACCGGTGATCGACTTTCCAGCTCCGGATTCACCGACGATGCCGAGCACTTCACCAGGCTTGATCGAAAACGATACATTGTCGAGCGCCATGATCTGCCGATCCTGACGGCTCAACGTGACGGTAAGGTCCTTGACCTCGAGAAGCGGCATGCTCATGAGCGCAGCCTCAGGCGTGGATTGTAGATGTCCCTCAAATGATCCCCCAGAACGTTCACCGCGACGACGAAGAAGACGAGGATCAGGCATGGCCAGATCGATATCCACCATTCACCGGATTGCAGGAAATTGTTGCCGTTGCGGATGAGCGTGCCGAGCGAGGGCGATGTGATCGGGATGCCGATGCCGAGGAAGCTCAGGGTCGCTTCGGTGATGATGGCGATGCCGAGATTGATGGTGGCGATCACCAGCACCGGCGCCATGACGTTGGGTAGGATATGCAGGAAGATGATGCCTATATTGCTGCGCCCGGTGATCCTGGCCGCGGAGACATAATCCTGGTCCCGCTCGATCATCACTGACGAACGGATCGTGCGGGCATATTGAACCCAGAAGGCGATACCGATCGAGACGACGACGATCGTAATGGCCGTTCCGGCGCTGCGCTCGTTGCCAAGAACGGCACGCGACGCGCCATCGATGATCATGGCAAGCAGCAGGGCCGGATAAGCAAGCTGGACGTCGGCAAATCGCATGATCAGCGCATCGATCCGGCCGCCGACGAAACCGGCGACGAGGCCAAGCGTGCCGCCAACGACCAGTCCGATCAAGACCGACAGCATGCCGACGATGATCGAGGTTCGCAGGCCGTAGGCCATTGCGGTCAGCAAGTTGCGTCCTTGATCGTCCGCGCCCAGCGGGAAATCCGGGTTGGCGTCGGCCATCCAGAACGGAGGCGTGAACGCGTCGAGCACCGACATGCCGCTCAGCTCGAACGGATTGACCGCAAACATCGGCACGATCACGGCGTAAAGCGCGAGCGCAAGAATTACCAATGCCGAGAATGTCGGACCCGGTGCATTGCGCATTGCCCTGAAGAACGAACTGCGAAATGTGCGCGGCGCGGCTGCGGACGGAAGCGTCACATTGCTCATCACTTCCTCCTTAGAACGCGCGGATCGATCAGCGGATAGCTGAGTTCGACCGCAAGGTTGATGATCATGAAGACGGCGCCGACAAAGATCAGGTAGATCGCGATCACCGGGATATCGGCGGCCTGGATCGATTGCAGGAACAGCGAGCCGAGTCCCGGCCAGGCGAAGACATTTTCGGTGACGACGGAAAACGCGATGATGTTACCGAGTTGCAGTCCCAACATGGTGATCACGGGCAGAAGCGTATTCTTCACCGCGTAGTGGAACCAGATCGTGGTTTCCGGAACGCCGCGGGCACGGGCGAAGCGGATATGCTCGCTTTGTCCGACCTCCATCAGCTGGGTGCGCAGCATGCGTATGATGAAAGTGATCTGGAAGGTTGAGAGCGTGATCGCCGGCAGGATTATCGCCTGCCATCCGGATACCGTCAGCAGGCCGGTCGACCAGAAACCGAGACTGACCGTCTCGCCACGGCCGAATGACGGCAGGATGGCCAGCTGCACGGAAAAGACTGCGATCAGCGCGATGCCGACAACGAAATTCGGCAGCGTGATACCGGTGATCGAAAACAGCATGATACCGCGAGAAATTGGAGACTTCGGATTGACGCCGCAGAAGATACCTGCCGGGATGCCGACAAAAATCGTGAAGATCAGGCTGACGAAGGCCAATTCCACAGTTGCCGGAAGTCTCTCCACAATCAGCTTCGCGACCGGTTCCTGAGTCCGGTACGAGGTGCCCAGATCGCCCTGAAGGAAATTGGTCAGGAAGCTTGCGAAGCGGCTCAACATGGGCTGCTCGAGACCGAGCTGCTTGATCAGGGCAGCGCGCTCGGCAACCGTCGCATCGGCGCTCAGAAGCGCGGACAATGGATCGCCAAGGTTTGCCACCAGCAGGAAGGCGATGAAGCTGATGATCAAAAGAACGATGATCGTCTGCCCGATGCGGGAGGCAGTGTATGTCAACATTGGTTTATCTCAGCAGCAGCGATTGCCGAGGCTGTGAAGAAACGCGACGCAGCGCTCCAGCTCGGCGATCTCGACGGATTCGTCGGGCTGATGGGCATCGGCTATATCGCCGGGACCGATCACGACGGAAGGTACTCCGGCATTCTGGAAAATGCCCGCTTCGGTTCCATACGATACATAGCGAGGCGCGGTGCGGCCCAGACACTTGAGCAACTCCGCATCAAGCGCGTCGTCGCCATTGGGTTTCAGGCCCGGAATGCGGGCCTGAACCTCGAAGACGATGCCCGTTTCCGGATCGACCGCCTTCATTGCCGGCTCAAGCACGTCTTTGGCAAATCGCTCCATTCGAGCCAGCACGTCCAGATCGCTTTCGCCTGGAATGATGCGCATTTCCCAAAAGAAATCGCAGGCCTCGGCGACGATGTTGCCGTGCAGGCCACCCTTGATCTGGTTGACCTGGATCGTCGAATAGGGCGGGTCGAGGCCTTCAAATTGGGGACCGGATCGCATTTCGGCGCGAATCCTGTTGATCTCGGCAATCAGATCACCTGCGACCATCACCGCATTGACGTAGCGATCGGGTTGCGACGAGTGGCCGGGCTTGCCCTTGATGCGAACCCAACCGATCAGGCCACCCTTGTGCGCGGATATCATGTCCATGCTGGTTGCCTCGCCGATGACGGCGAGACTGGGCTTCATATGGCTTTGTCCTATCCAGTCAGCCATTGCTCCAACACCGGTACAGCCGACTTCCTCGTCATAAGAGAAGGCGAGGTGAACCGGGGCCTTGAGCGGCCTTGATGAAAGCTCCGGCAAGGCAGTGAGGCAACAAGCCAGAAAGCCTTTCATGTCGGTGGCGCCACGCCCGATCAGCCGGCCGTTGTTGTTTCGCAGCGTCCAGGGATCGCCTGTCCAGGATTGGCCCTGTGTCGGGACAACGTCGGTGTGACCGCTGAACACGACGCCGCCTTTGACTTCGGGGCCGACCGTGACCAGCAGATTCGCCTTATCGCCTTCCGCGTTCGGAAATCGCTTGAAGCGGGCTCCGAAAGGAGCGGCCTCGCGCTCGACATAGTCAAGGAGATCGAGGTTCGAAACTGCGCTGATCGTCGGAAAGGCAATCAGGTCCGCAAGGTGCCGCGTGACGTCATTCGCAATGGTCATTGCTTTACCGTGAAGTAGCGCAGCGGGTAGCCGAGATCAGCGGGTTGCACGACAGTGATGCTGTCCTTCACGCCCCACAGTTGCTTCAACTGGTGGATTGGAATGAAGCCGACATCTTCCTTGATGATCTTCATCGCCTGCTCGATCATCGCGGTACGCTTTTCCTGATCCGTTTCCTTGCCGCTTTCGGCAATCAGCTTGTCGACTTCCGGATTCGAATAACCGCCGATGTTGAAGGAGCCCAGACCATTGGCTGGATCGCGGGTCGCCACGATCGAGGTCAGGAAGATGTGCGCGTCATATGTGAAAGGTGAATAGCCCAGCAGCGCCAAGCTCGTGTTGTATTCCGGCGGGTTGACCTGCTTTGCCCACTGACCCGTTGTCTGCGCACGCGGCTCGACCTTGATGCCGATCTTGCCCAGCGAGGCTGCGATCGCAAGGCAGGTGGCCTCGTCATTCATGAAGCGGTCGTTGGTACAGTCGAGCGTGACCGAAAAGCCTTTTTCATAGCCGGCTTCAGCCATCAAAGCCTTGGCTTTATCGACATCTGCTGCAACCGGCTCGCCTATGGCCGCATCGAAACCCGTCACCTCGCGGCCGATGGGCAGACCGACCGGGGTCGAGAAATTGCGCATGATACGTTTTTGAATGGCGCTGGTGTCGATCGAAAGCTGCATTGCCTGGCGCACACGCAGATCCTTGAACGGGTTCTTGTCCTTCTCGCTGCCGAAGATCAGATTGTCGCGAGCCACATCCGGCTGCAGATAGATGGTGCGTAGATCGGAACCCGCCTCGACATGTAGGCCGTCGGCATCATCGACGCGCTGTGCATCCTGCGGCGGCACGCCATCAATCATGTCGACTTCGCCGGACAGCAACGCCGAAACGCGGGTCGAGGGATTGGGTATGACGAAGAAGGTTGCGGTTTCGACGTTGCCGACCTTCTTGTCCCACCAGCCGGTATTCGTTTCGAAGACGGTCTTCACACCCGGGTCGCGGTTCTTGATGATGTAAGGGCCGGTGCCGTTGGCGTTGCGGTTGGCAAAGGTCTCGGTGTTGTTGTTGGCGCTGCCGGGCTGAACGGCGCCATTGGCTTCAGCCCACTCCTTGTCCATCATGAACCAGTTGACGATCTGGTTCGGCAAGACCGGGTTGGGGGCGGACGTTTTCAGCAGGACCTTGTGATCATCGACTTTTTCAGCCGAGACGATCGATGCAATGTTCGACTTGATGCCACCGGCCTTGCTGCGGGTCAGCGAGAAGATCACGTCATCGGCAGTGAAGTCGTCTCCATTCTGGAACTTCACACCCTCGCGCAAGGTGAATTCCCACGTCGTGTCGTCCCGCTGCTTCCAGGAGGTCGCAAGAGCCGGCTCCAGCTCAAGCTTGTCGTTGCGGCGAACCAGCGGCTCATAGACATTGCTCAGAACGGCAAATATCAGCGTATTCGAAACTGCATGAGGATCGAGCGTGTAGGCATCGAGCGGGCCGGCAAATTTAAAGTCCGCAGCGTTTGCGTAGACACCCGGAATGGCGGTCGCAACGAAGCCGGCAACAGCCAGCTTGCGCAAAAGCCTCGCTGTGATCGAGGCCGAAGCCTGCAGTTCTCCAAGAGAATATCCAGATAGTATCTTCAGCCAAGAATAGTTGGACGCAACCGTGACGCCTTGTCGTGTCATTAGACCTTCTCCGAGCTTCGTGTTCCCATTTTTGTGGCCGCCTAGTGTCCAGGCTTAATGGCAGCATAGGCAAAAAAATCTGCATGACAATATCTTTTGATCAAATGAGCACTTTTCTGATGACCATCTGCTATTTTTGTGTAAGCTACTGATTTTTAATGCGTGTTTCTGCGAGGATTGATATGGGCATCGATATGATGGGGCGGTCTTTCCAGTCCGGACTGCCCAGCACTTCGGTCCATGGTCCATTCTTGAGGGCATGCAGATGGCTGCGTCCTGAGAAAGGATTTCGGCGGCTGCCGGAACATACAATCCGTACGGACGCTGCCTCTTCTTCACTGCGATGCTAGGCTGGATGAAGGGGGAATATGCTCATGAATGAGGCCGGGTTTTTCAAAGTGTCCTCGCGCGTCACCGTGCAAGACGGCGTCTATGAACAATTACGGCACGCACTGATGTGGGGGAAATTCGAGCCTTCACAAGTGATGACGATCTCTTCGCTCGCAGCTGAGTTCAAAACAAGCCACATGCCGGTTCGCGAGGCGCTTCGTCGACTGGTTGCCGAGAATGGCCTGGAGATCGCTCGCAACGGCTCGGCGCAAGTGCCCGCAGTATCGCGTGGGCGCCTCGATGATCTTTCCCGTGCGCGCTCGTCCCTCGAAGGACTTGCGACCGAACTGGCAACGCCTCTGATGACGGCAACCGACATCGATCGCAGTCTCGGGCTTGCCAAGGAGCATGAGGCGCTTGGCAGGGCAGGCAAGGTCTACGACATGCTCCGCAAGAATCAGGAATTCCACTTTTCGATCTATGAGAAATCCGCCTCGGAAATCCTGCCTCAGATGATTGAGGTATTATGGCTGCGCTTCGGCCCTTACATGCGGATTTTGTCGGACCTGATCAAGCAACAGCTGGATGACGGCGTGATCCCCTCATATTCAACCTATCACTACGACATGATCGAAGCGTTTCGCGCTGGCAAAGCACAAAGCGCCGGCAGACTGATGGTGCGGGACATCGAGGTGACACAGAAGCTGCTGCAGGACATATGCGCCGATTGGAACATCGGCGTGAGATGACGCCAACTTTGAATGCCTGATTTCCGAGTCCGCTGCGTGGACGACTTCGCATGGCGTCATCGCAACTCACCAGACGGAAATTTGAACGGCAGTTTACTCGCGACTTGTGATCAGAGAAAATCAAAGGGTTGGACCGCCTAGAATCGATCCGGTGCGCTGGCGGAACCTCTTTGCCGGCTTATTTTTATATCGCCCGTCGCAAATATTGCCGTTTCCCTGCTCCGCTACCAGATACCGCTCGGCCAGCCGCACCCATTGCTTCAACGGTCAGGTTCTCATCATTGAACTCGTAGTTCGGATTGTGCAGCAGGGCTGAATTCGGTGGCACTTGCCAGCCAACAACCAAAAAGCCGCCCCGATGTCTAGATCGGGACGGCGATTGATTTATGCTGGAAGTGGTTGCGGGGGCTCGCAACTACCGAAAGCGACATTCGCTCCAGATCGCCGTTTGAGACGACGTGTGCATTTGTCGAAATCGAACGCGCTTGAAGATCTCCGAGGATCAAACGCGCTTCGCCTGTCGCTGGTCCGCACGAACAGGCATCACCGCGTGAATTCACCGATCGGCGGATGTGAACTCCATCGTGTAAACAGTGCCAGCGATACCGTTTGCCAGGGTCGAAGCGAGTTCCAAAGGTACGCAACTTTCTACTGCCTTGGTTGCAGCATCGACAAATGTCTTTCGGTCCTGCTCACTACCTTGGACATTGATGGCGGTAGTTTTCGGTGGACCGATCAGGCTACCGTCACGTTTGAAGCTGAAGCTGAAACGAAAGCGGCTGGGAGCCAGCTTTCGTCGAACTCACCAGCCCCAACACCCAATGCTGCGAGGAGGACAACGCGCCGGGTGGCGCAAGATAATCCGATCAACGGGCGCCCGTCGTGGGAGCGCATTTGAATGCCTGGATCGGCTTCGAGAAGCCCTTCAAGTGCAATGGCTTGGTAGCAACGAACAATTCGGCGTCCGAAAATTCACGCAATACGCCCTCGGAGACGAGGATTTCACCACCGGACGACGCGTCGCATAACCTGGCTGCCATCTGTACAGATGAGCCAAACAGATCATTGCTGTCTTCAACAGGCTCTCCGCAGTCCAGTCCAATCCGCACGTTGATGGGTTCCGGATTGCCTGCGTTGTAGAGTTGGAAGCCATGCTGGACGTCGATGGCACACTCGACAGCTTTCGAGACTGAAGTGAAGGAAGCCATTATGCCGTCTCCAGTGTGCTTCACTTCCCGACCGCCAAATTTGCTCAGACAACGATGCACGACCGAGTCGTGAGCTCGAACGAGCTCCGTCGCCAACCGATCGCCCAGGCGCTCCGTCATGCTGGTGGATCCGACGATGTCGGTGAACATTATTGCCCGAAGGGCTGAGCCAAGGTCCGATTTCGAAGGTGCAGGGGATGCTTCGGCATCGTAAACCCGCCCAAGAAATGCCTCAACGGCCGAAATGGGAACCTCGATGATCTCGCTGGGCACGAGCCCGTGTGCGTCCCTGTGGACACAGTGAACCGCGTTCTTATCCGGTGCATCTACAAGGCAGAACGTCGTTCCGCGCTGGCCATCAAACCAATAGGTCAGAAACTTCACGCCATAACTGTCTTGAATTTCCAGATCCTTGCGGTGTGCATCAGCAACATCGCTCGCGGAAGCGCCAACCAACTCGTGCCGATCCATAAAGATTGGCATTCCCAACTCCGATTCATATCTATAAACAATGCAAAGGTAATTTAAGCCCAATCTGCGTCACGCGCAAATAACATAAGCAATAAACGTCAGATAATCTAATAACAATTGGTACAATAGATCATAGCCTTCGCGCTTTCCTTTCATACTCAAATAGTACCTATTCTCCACACAATTAGCATTCTTCGCTTTCTGCTGGTTGCGAGAGGGAGGGTTCCGGGCACAGCTTCCCCTTACCCCATCGGGTGACGGCTCATCACTTCATCCGCCTCACCTAATCGCGATACCGGTCGATAATGGGCTCTGGCCAACGCTAGCACTGTGTCAGCGGAGGCTCGGCGCCACCCGCTCCACCCCCCGCGCAAGTACGTCGAGCCTCTTGATTAGCGCGCGCCATTCCTTCTACGTCATATATGACGCCTGTTCTCAATTTTTCCGCTGCGAGACTGCTCCGGCATGAAACTCCTCGCGATGAGGCGCGGCGGTTTTCTCGATATCAACCTTGGGAAGACAAACACAGTTTTTGCCGGTGACACGATAGAGGCCCAACCGATAAATCAGCGCGTCTTTCCATTATGTGGCAATGTCCTAAATTGGCGAGAAAGCAAGCAAGACAGGCATCTAGGGCAACATCATGCTGGAACAGAAATTACTCGCCTTGAATGGTGATTTTGCCGGCGATTTCACAGCTCCCCAACTTGTTGAGGATTCGGCTGCCGCGATCTACATGACGGATGCTCAGGGGCGGATTACCTATTTCAACGAGGCCGCCGCCGCACTTTGGGCGCATCGCCCCGAAATCGGAATGAGCGAATGGTGTGGCTCGTGGCGTCTGCGCTACCCGGACGGACGGCCGATGCCCCATGCCGAATGTCCAATGGCGATTGCCGTCAAACAAGGCCGAGCGCTCAAGGGAGAAGCCATTGCCGAAAGGCCAGACGGAAGTCTCGTTCCGTTTCTGGCGTTTCCTTCCCCAATTCGCGACGAAGAAGGCAAGATAGTCGGCGCGATCAACATTCTGGTCGACATTACCGATCACAAGACAGCCGAGGAAGTAACCCACCGGCTGGCCGCGATCGTGGAATCTTCCGATGATGCCATCCTCAGCAAAAGCCTCACCGGGGTGATTGCAAGCTGGAACCGCGGTGCCGAGGAGCTTTTCGGCTATACGGCTGACGAAGCCATCGGCAAGCACATAGGTTTCCTTATTCCGGCCGACCGGAAGGCAGAAGAGGACGTGATCCTCGGACGTATCCGAGCCGGCGAGCGCGTGGACCATTTCGACACCATCAGGCAGCATAAGAATGGTACGCTCATCAACATATCGTTGACCGTCTCCCCGGTGAGAAATGCGGCCGGCATGGTCATCGGAGCATCCAAGATTGCGAGAAACATCACCGATCGGAAGGAGAGCGAAAATCGCATCCGGATGTTGATGCGCGAAGTCAATCATCGAGTGAAAAACCAGTTCGCCGTGATTTTATCCATGATTAGAGAGACGCGGAAACGCGCCACATCTACCGAAGATTTCGAGGCCCAGATCAGAGAACGCATCATGGCGCTGGCCAGTTCTCACGATCTTCTGGTTGACGGCGATTGGCGCGGAGCCGACCTGAGCCAACTCATCACCAAGCAAGTCCAACCATTTGCAAATGATGAGCGGGTTTCTGCCCGTGGCAATGCGCTGATGCTCGGTGCGACCGCCGTCCAGTATCTGGGCATTGCCTTCCATGAACTTGCGACAAACTCGGTCAAATATGGTGCGCTTTCGACGCCCGGCGGACGGATCGACATAGAGTGGAGAACTGCGGAAGCAAACCCGTCGCATATTTGCTTGACGTGGAAGGAGAGCGGCGGTCCAGTTGCGCATGAGCCAGACCGCAAGGGTTTCGGAAGAGTGGTTCTTGAAAGAGTTGCCCCTGCGGCCGTGAACGGGGTCGGCAGTGTCGCTTTTGCCCCGGATGGTCTCATTTGGACGTTGGAAGCACCTATAGACAGCCTGACCTGACACCCCACCTCCCTAGACTAGCGTCTAACGAGCCGTTGCGACTGCGCGATCCACGCCGATCAAACTCCGCGCGTTTCCGTCGGAGTGGGCGGCGCAGAATTAACGCCCGGAAGCTGCATTGGCCGGCGCAATGGGTTCCACAAAGAACCCACGCCTCAGTTCCCCGCCTCCCAATGAGGTAGAATTATCTCGTTGCGTGTACTCGCCCGAGCATGCAATCTCCCCGTGCTCAGATGTACGTGGGCCTCTTTTGAGGCAGTTCATCCGGCCTGGGCTCTGCGACGCACGGGCGGGCTCGTGCGCGGGAGCTCTGGCGTGCCTTACTACCTCTCCATGTCGCAGATTTGTTTTGAAGCGAAGTCGTCGCTGTCGGACGTCAGAGGACGATGGTTGTCGGCAAAAAGTTGGTCGCGGAAAGGACACTGGATATGGCTGTTGTAAATGGAACAAGCGGCGCGGATATTCTCGACGGTTTTGGTGACGCCGTTACCGAAGGAGACGACCTCATCCATGGCTATGGTGGTGACGACACAATCTATGGCTTGGGCGGTGACGATACCATCTACGGCGACGAAGGTGCGGACACCCTCTACGGCGGAGCCGGTAGTGATTACCTTTCCGGCGATGAGGATGCCGGTCCGGGCACCGTCACTGATTTCATGGCAGGTGGCGCAGGCACCGACACCTATTTCTCCGATGGGTTCGACAATATCGATGAAGCCGCGCCCGGATTTGGCGGTATCGACACCGTAGTGTCGGAATCTTCCATTTATTTTACTGGCACCCCAACTCGGCCTTTTTCAGTGGTGACATAGAAAACATTGTATTGGTCGGAACTAGCGGGGACCTACGCATACGGAAATGAGCTCAATAACAGGATTACCGGCAACGTCGGAGCCAACAATCTAGCCGGATATGGAGGCAACGATGTCCTGAATGGTCTGGAGGGCGTCGACAATTTGTACGGGATGGACGGCAACGACGTGCTTTACTCGAACACGGCAAATTCAGGAAACGACTACCTCGAAGGCGGCGCGGGAAACGATACATTCTACGTGGATTTGAATGGCGACCGTGTCCGAGATGCCGTTGTCCGCCAACTAGGCGATCTGCGCTAGGGTGCTCTTGTTGTGAGCAATGCGGGTATCGGCGGTGTTTTGGTGGCAATCTTGCAGAATATAGCGCCGCAGCGTGCAATAAGCGGGGTTCGTGGACCAAGAGGTTCGGACTTCTGTGTTGAGGCAACCATGCTGTCGCCCAATTGCCGTTAAACCAGCGGATGAAGCCGCTCAACGGCAGAGCGTCGAGTAACTGCTCCTAGTGCCGCATGTGCCAAGACTGTCCGCCCTTGCTTCGGCGAGGTGAATTGCCGGAAGGGTTTCGCCTCCTCCCAACACGGAGGCCGGGAGGGGAGCCGGTCAAGATCAGGCTTGTTGTGGAAGCCGCCTTGACCGATTTTCAGAGGCCGATGGCGGACGGCTTCGGATCAGATTTTCCGGAATGCCGATTTCGTGGGACCTACGCATCGGTGATCACGCAGTCACCGCCCGGTTGCGGGCGACGCCTTCGTCGTGGGTCCGCTTGCCGCCGGCAGCCATGGCTTCGTTGAGAAGGGCGTCGCGATTGCCGGGCGCGCGCGACCGATCAGCCGACCGCAGCGCCGATTTCAGCTCGTTCATTGTTAATTCCGTGCAATAGGCGGGAGTGCCGGGCTGCTGACGCCAGGAGTCACCAACACGCCCAGAGTCCAGCGCGTCAAAGCCGGTGGCTTCTACGAGTTTTATAGCAGTGGCCTTGGCATTGGGATCGTCACCCGCGACAGGAATGGCGATGCGTCCAGGTGCCCCGTTTGGTCGGCCTCGCTCGGCCAATGTGACCGCCAGAACGGCGTTCCATGCCTTGACGACCGGACGACCGATCTGCTCACTCACCCAAGCGCTTTCGGGCTTTCCCTCATCGACCTCGGCGATCGCGCCGTCGCGGAACGGATAATAGTTGGAGGTGTCGATGACCACAACGTCGGTCGGCACCTCGTTGAAGAGCTTGGCGAGATCAGGATACTTCGCGAACGGGATCGACAGAACGATCGCCTCCACGCCCTGAACGGCTTCCTCCTTCGTAACAGCGGTAGCTCCTACGGTGCGGGCAAGATCGCGAATACTATCTGGCCCCTTCGAATTGGCGAGTTTGACCTCATGGCCGCTGGCGGCAAGCTTTCGCGACAAAGTGGCGCCGATGTTTCCAGCGCCGATGATTCCGATTTTCATGGGATGTCCTTTCGCGAAGGTGGAAGAGTGCCCACCCTCAGTTGCGGGCGGGTCGAGCGATTGCATCAAGCGTGTCGCGGAGTTCAGCCAGTCCGTCGTCGGTGAGCTGGCAGGCCGTCTTGATCTTTTCCGTGATGCCCCAAAGTCCCACGCGTAAGGCCTCTCCGCCTGCCGTAAGATCGATCAGGACACGACGTTCGTCGTCGCGGTCGCGTGTACGGCTCACGAGGCCAGATGCTTGGAGCCGCTTGAGAAGCGGCGTAATCGTTCCCGTATCCATACCGAGCTTCGCGCCCAACTCTCCAACAGCGCGCGGCGTACCTCCAAACAGCTCGAGCATCACGAGATATTGCGGGAAGGTCAGGCCCAGCGGCTCCAGAAAGGGCTTGTGAAGGCGAGCCATCCGATTGGCCGCGCCATAGAGTGCGAATGAAAGCTGTGTCCCGACCGTGCGCCGGGTTTCGATCTCGGACATTTTATTTATCTAGTGCACCTGTTTCTAGCACACTAGATAATTTCTTTGTCGAGCTTTACAAGGAGCTGCTAGGGAGCGTCCTGATCCTGGGATTGGGGGTGACATTCACGCGGCTCCGTTATCTCACCAAAATCGGACACAGAAGGCTGCCTGCCATTCTCACCTGCTCGGTAACGAGATGTGCCACAAAAATCACTCCGGCAGCCCGGCTTCCCTGAGGCCCTCGATATACCGATCGCGGTCGTCCGCTCGACGGAACGGGGGCAGCACGTCGGCGAGGTTCGAAAGCCGGAGGGTGGGATTGAGGTCGCGCAGATGGGCGACCATTTCCTGTGCTTTCTCAAGCCGTCCCGCGAGCGCATGACTGGCCGCGATGACGCGCATCGCGCTCGAGTAGTTAGGCTGGGAGAGCAAGGAAATTCTTGCCCACGAAACCGCGCTGTCGTAACGACCACCGCAGAAGTGCGCCAGCGCAGTGCAAAACTGCCATGCGAACATGCGCGGGTCCAACGGGCTGAGACGCATGGCAAGCGCTGCGTGTTCGACGGCCTCGTCCGGTTCGCCCAGGCAGGCCTTCGCCCAACTGCTATAACCCCAAGCCGCAGCCAAATTCGGGTTGAGAACGAGTGCGCGGTCTATCCAGGCCGCACAGTCCTCAAGCTCGCCGCCAGCGTAACCCAGCACATATCCGCCGTAAGACAGCGCAACCGGGTCATCCCGACCGAACTCGATCGCTTTCCTGGCCAGTCGCATAGCTTCGGCAACCTCTTTTGCGCGATCGACCATCCAGCCGTTGCTCTTTCGGGTGACAAAACATCGCGCCGCTCTGGCATAGGCTATTGCGAACTCTCGGTCATGAGTGACCGCTTGCATAAAAAGCCGCAAAGCTTCGTCTATGGCCGTCCTGCTGGTGGTCGTGCGGTCAAAGACAGCCAGACCGCGGAGATAGTAGTCATAGGCGTCCAGGCTTTCGGTCGGCTTGCTCTTGGCACGCTCGATCTCCGCCTCCTCCACCTTCGGCGTTATGGCGCCAACTATGCTCGATGCGACCTGGTCCTGCAGATCGAATACGTCAGCCAGAGGTCGGTCAAAACGGTCCGCCCATAGATGAGCGCCTGTCGAGGCGTCGATCAATTGTGCACTGATGCGCAGACGCTCGCCAGCTCGGCGCACGCTTCCTTCGACGACGTAGCGCACGTTCAACTCACGCCCAACCTGCTTCGTGTCGACGGCCCGCCCCTTGTAAGTGAAGCTCGAATTTCGGGCGATGACGAACAGGTGGCGGAAGCGAGCGAGTGCGGTGATGATATCTTCCACGATGCCGTCGGCAAAATATTCCTGCTCGGGATCGCCGCTCAAATTCTGAAATGGCAGCACCGCGACCGACGGGCGGTCGTCTTGTTTCATCGGAGCCGGGATTGCCACCTGCTGCGACGTGATCTCGGAGACTGGAGCGATACGATGTTCGATTTCTTCGCGCAATCGCAGGGCCGCGGCTAGGGAGTTGGTCTGTGCTTCCGGTTCCACGCCGAGATGCTTTCTCAAGGCAGCCCGGCACAGCTCGAACTGGCGCAAGGCCAGGTTCTCGTGCCCCTGGCGAGCGTGGATGCGGATCAACGCCCGATGGGCGGCTTCCGCGGCAGGGTCTGAAGCGAGCAGCCTCTGCGCCAGTCTCTCGCAGGCTGCCTCTTCCGCCAAGCCGGGCGCAGCCTGTGCGAGACTGAGTTGCTCTACTAGGTGAAGCGCCTTGCGCTGATAACCGTTTTGATATGGCCCAAACCACTCGTGCAGTCCTTCGGCGATGGCCTCGCCCGCAAGCAATTCACCGTGATAGAGATCCGCAGCGATGGCAAGATCGGCGGCTTGGCCGGTCTCGAGCTTCAGATCGAAGATCGAGATGTCCGTTTCATCTGGATCGAAGATGAGCGAGACGGTCTCCTGATCCCCCTCGATCCGGATGTGGCCACTGCCGTCATTCGGGAAGGACCGCCTGATGTCGACAAGCGCCTGCCGCAGGCTGTTGCGCGCCTGAACATTGGCGCGGCCTGGCCACAACGCTTCGGAAATCTGCTCTCGCCGCAGGCCGCGACGGCCGGCCAGAACCAGGGCTGCCAAAAGCAGCGCAGCCTTGCGCGTGGCAAAGCGCACGGCCTGCCCACCTGGAGATATGACTTCTATGCCGCCGAACAACCGGATGCGTACCATCGTCGCCAGATTTCGACTGGAGCTAGGAAATAGCAAGTCCGTCATTCGATTTAACGCCGATTTAGCGGCAAACCGCCCTCCTTTGCCGTTTTGTTAGCGCACAGCCCAACAGCGGCTAAGCGCCTTGGTGGGAAGTTCTGGAGGTGATCCAGAAGCGGAGACGAACAATGGCTGAGATGATGACGAACCACCTCGAAGATCGCGCGCCGAGAAAGCGCGCTTTGTTGTTGGCAATAACCGTCGTAGCGACGACGATAGCGACTGTCCGAAAGTGGCAGCGCGCTACGGCGACAGCCAGCGCATTGGCCGATTTGACTGCGGACCAGTTACGAGATGTCGGCCTTCCTCAGCCTTCTCGGCCCGAGCTGGCTGTAAAAGCCGGTCTTGTCACCAACCTGATCTCGATGCGGTAGTAGATAGATTCAGACGCCCGGCGCCGAGAGCGCTGGATCTCGAACTTTCACCCGGGGGCAGGTCACTACGATATCCAAGCTGACGGGAAGGCCCTTTTTATGATCTGAGGTGGCCAGTCTGATGTCGAATCCAAGGGTGCCGGGCTGCAATGCGCGCTCGTCGGTCATTCAAGTTGACTCGGGGGCACCTGAAAGCTGCCGCTTCTCAAGATCGCGCATGCGCTTTTGGAGGTGAGCCGAAGGCGGACCGGAAAGCATGACCGAATGCACTCTGCGACGTATAGCCAACCTTGCGTGCGATACTGGCGACAGTCTCATCACCGCGAGTCAGCGCCGCACGGGCAATTGTGAGACGCCACGCCCGCACGTAGGCGAGTGGCGGCTGCCCCACCCGGCGCGTGAATTCCGCAGAAAAGGCAGCCCGCGACATGCCGGCCACACTAGCGAGTTGGGCCACCGTCCACGGCTGCGCGACGTCCCCGTGAATGAGGCGAAGGACCCGACCGAGCCGAGGATCCGACAGAGCGCCAAGCCATCCGATCTCGACCTGCTGGATATTGCCCGCATAGGCGCGGATCGCTTCCACCAGCAACACATCAGCGAGCCGGGCATTGACGATTTCGCTGCCGATGACATCACGCTCGACCTCGTCATTCATCAGCCCAAGGATCGTCGTCATCGCTCCGGATGTGGGCGAAGATCGGGGAACGAAGAGGAAATCCGGCAGCATGTCGAGCAGGAAGTCCACATTTCCAGGGTCGAACGTGACGGTTCCCCCGATCGCAATCGTCTCGTCGCCCCCCAGACGCGCAACATCGCCGCCGGCGCCGTAGAAGGTTTGGCCGTCGAGGGGCGGTACCTCCGGATCGCTGGCTATCGCATATGCGGTGCGCCCCAACAGGCAGACATCTCCTGCGCTCATAAGTTGCGGCACTCGCGCCGGTAGCATTATCCAGCTGGTTCCCCGCAGCAGCGCGACAAACTTGAGCCGGTCAAGCGCCGGAAATGCAAGAGCCCATCGTCCTGCAGCCTCCAGCTGGGTGCGGCGGGTCACGGTCGCGCCAAGAACGTTGAGGACATCCGATAGGGGGTCAGTCACAGCTTTGGACGATCACGATAAACCCATGGACATCCTAGCATAGATCATCTTGATCCCAGTGCCTATCTTCTTCGATGACATCAATGAAGGAGACTAGCTATGGGTATCGAAGGCAAAATTGTCGCCATCACGGGCGCAAGCAGCGGGATTGGCCGCGCGACGGCGAAACTGCTCGCAGAACGAGGGGCTTTTGTCGTGCTAGGCGCGCGCCGTGAGGAGGCGCTCGCAGCGATCGTGGACGAGATTACCGATGCAGGTGGCAAGGCCGTGTACAAGGTGACCGACGTGCGCCAGCGGAGCGATCTTGAAGCGCTTGTGACATTGGCAATTGAGCATGGTGGCAGGCTCGACGTCATTGTGAACAATGCCGGGATTGGGCCCATATCCCGTTTCGATGCGCTCCGCGTCGAGGACTGGGACGCCATGATCGACGTCAATCTGCGTGGCACGCTCTACGGCATCGCTGCGGCATTGCCCGTCTTCCAGCGTCAACGGACGGGCCACGTCATCAACATCGTCTCGACCGCGGGCATCAAAATCCTGCCCACCATGGGTGTGTATGCCGCGACCAAGAACGCAGTGCGGACAATTAGCGAAGCCTTGAGGCAGGAAGCAGGGCCGCATCTGAGGGTCACCGAGATTTCGCCAGGAATGATCTCGACCGATTTTACAAGCTCGATAACCGATCCCGCCGTGAAGTCGGCAATTGGAGAACGCGCTTCCAATATTGCCATCCCACCGGCTTCGATCGCTCGGGGCATAGCCTATGCGATCGAGCAGCCGGCCGATGTGGACGTCGGCAGTATTGTGATACGACCGACAGCCCAGGATTGAGCGTCTGGTTTCGGGTGACTCTTCGAACCCTCTAGTCGTCGGCGGAGTGGCAGCTATCTGGTGAGCCCCACCTCCCTAGCGGACTGACAGCTCCCGGCCCCGACCCCGGAGTTAGAGAAATGGCCGCTTTCTCCGATGTCGATCCTAGAGCGGTCTGCCCGGAATCCACCAATCGCTGCCATTCGGACAACGCCTATGTGGCGTCAGGCAAACCATATGGTGCAAACGTGAAGGTCATCAGGGGCAGGGACTAGCTGGCAAAACGAGCGAAGCCAAGCCCTTGGCTGTCTCGACGTGCTTTGACCAAAAGAACAAAATAGGAACAAATGCCTTGCATCGGCACGCGGATTCATGAGAGAAAATCGCTTCATCAAGGAATTCTCACATGACCGCACCGAAGTCGGCGACGGACGGCGAAGCTATGTCCGAATTGGAGAGAGCCGCCGATCAAGCCATAGATGCGTGCGGTGGCGATGCGCGGGCCGCTGTCACTGCGCTCCTCATCGCAAATGACTTTCTGGAACGACAGCTCGCACTCACGCGCATTGCCGTTTCATCCGGTTTCTCCCGCGGCTGGCATCACAGGAAAGAGCATGAACAGCAAACGCAGCAGCTTCACCCCGAGCGCCAGCGTGATCGACCGTGAATACACGCATCAGGTGGCCCTTCCCGATGATATCTGCACGCAAGACAATTTCACCATTATCCTCGAGTTCTTCCTCGCGCGCGGTTGGCGATACTTCACGCGCAACGTTCAGGCCATTTGGCCAAACGGGAAGTATCAGAGCATGCGGCTGTACTGTTTCGCCGACCGCGCCTCAGCAGAAGCATTTCAGGCTCATTTCGGGGGAGAATTCTTCGATCCTGCTCATGATCGTGACGACGGTCGCATTCGTGGTGCATGGCGACGAGATGGGGTATGGACGCGTCTTCTGGAAAGCGGCCCGCTGAAAGTACCGAAGATATTGAGGGATTGATCCGTGTGCGGGCGCTGCACGCGACACCTACCGGGTCAGAAAGCGTAGCACGCGGACGGCTCGGCTGATTGGAAGCGAGCAGTGTTTCGCCTTTCAAGGAGCGAACGGGTCGATCTCATGGACGATTGCGTCTTCGTCGCCATCATATTCGCTCGCGGGCATGACGGAGTGGCTGCCGTCGCCGGCGCGAAAGATGACTATCGCGGCCATAAGCGTGCCGGCGAGGCTGAAGGCGAAGGCTTGTGCGTCGTTGAGGGACATCGTTCCGGCTCCTGTTTGAGCGGGGACATCCCCCGCTGACAGGCGCCCGAAGTGTCAGGCTGACGGCCGCAATCACCGCGCAGGCGCGAGCTGGAGCGGCGGCACGCTATGCGTAGCCGACCCCTGGCGGGTTGATGGCGCCAGGCATTAGTCTGACCGAGATATGCGCATGAGAAGTGGCGGGTTGTAGATCGCGACAGAAGGCGCAATGTCGCTCCCGGCCTGGCCTTGAGATACCCGCAGTCGAGACGTTCTCAGCTTTCGGCTGCACCGGCTTCTAAGGTGCTGGTGGCGGACACACGTTCCATCTGTCGCCCCCCTCGCGAGCCTTCAGGAGCGAAATCGGCGGACGTTCGTCCAGCGATTGGGGCTGCGGTGGTACTACTGGAAACGTCTATTACTGCGCAAAAGCCGGGTCGCACGCACACTTGCACAGGCGTTCCATGCAATCGTCCACTTTTTTCTCCGGTCTGCAGGAGCATCTTCCCGGTCACTCCCTCGGTCAAATCGCTTTTGTCTGCATTGCAGCGCTCATCGGGGGAATGGCACGCGGTTTCTCCGGGTTCGGCGGAGCCTTGATTTTCGTACCTCTGGCCGGCGCGGCCATGGGGCCGAAGATCGCGTCAGCCCTGCTCCTTGTCATTGACGGGATCATGACGCTGGGCATGGTGCCGAATGGCTGGAAACGAAGCAATCGACGCGATGTCTTCACAATGCTCACAGGCGCATTGGTTGGCGTGCTAACAGGCACCGCCCTGCTGACACTGCTGCCTTCGGTGACGCTGCGCTGGATCATCTCGGTCGTGGTCATCGGGCTCCTCGCCTTCCTAATTTCAGGGTGGCGCTACCATGGCCGGCCAAAGACCCACCTCACCGTGGCCGTGGGCGCCGTGGCGGGCCTCTCTGGCGGAGCAGCGCAGATGTCGGGACCACCGGTCGTGGCCTATTGGCTAGGCGGCGCTATCCCTCCGCTCGCGGTGAGAGCCAATCTCGTCTTGTATTTCGCGCTCTCGACGGTGATCTCGACGACGTTTTATCTGATAGGCGGGCTTCTGACCGTGGAGGTGCTGCTGATCGCGCTGCTCGCCTGTCCCTGTTACGGAGTGGGATTGCTCGTCGGCTCCAGGTGCTTCGGGTTTGCAAGTGAAGCGACATTCCGCAGGATCTGCTTCTTGCTGATAGCATTGGCTGCGCTGGCCGGCCTGCCGCTGTTTGACCAACTGCGTCCGTAGTGTTCCGACAGGCGACGTCGGCCGCCGAAAAGGGTCGCTGCTTACAGGACAGCGAGCCTCATACATATCAGAACCGCCATACTGGAATTCCGAGTTTGCGAGCCTTGTCGGCCAGATTGTCCTGGATGCCGCTGCCGGGGAAGACGACTGAACCGATCGGCATCACTGCGAGCATCTGATCATTGCGCTTGAAGGGCGCAGCCTTGGCATGTCTGGTCCAGTCTGCTGGCAATCGTGAAAACGCACTTCCGGGCATGTGTCCAGGATGGAGAGACATCACGATCCCCGGCAGGATCGTTTCAGGTCGATTTGGTTCACTGCCGGAACGACGTCAGCCTCGAGGAGCAATTACAAGACGCTCGGGCATGAAGTTGGTGACCAATAGCAGCACCTTCCCTCCCGCAAGCACCTTCTCAAGCGCCCGGTAGGCACCCAGCGTCCGTTCAAATGCCGACGGTAGTGGCTGGTGATCGGCATCAGGTCGAGCCGACGGATACCGACCCTCGAACACTTTTTAACTCCGTGCAGGGTTTCGGCGTACCCGTAGTCGCTGATCCAGATCATTGTCTCGATAAACTATTCGCGTTCTGTGATTGGTCTCCCGGCTGTCATGCGTGGCTTTCCCACGCTGCAAAGGCTAAGGTCGGCCCCGGCTCCCCGGGTGTTGGGATTGCCGCTATCCAGACGGTGGCCGAGGGCTCGCATACCAACACGTTCGACAAGTTGCGGGCGAACAGGAAGAGGCATGACCATCCAAACCCGCTCGGGCACGACGTGCCGGAGCCGGGGCGAGGCGTGCCGGGGATTCTACACGTTGGGGACGCCATGGTTCACGTTGATTGATGCGCAAGGGCACATCGGGGACCTCCCTCTGGATGGGGAGCGCTTGTCGCCGGATTGTTCACTGCGGACGGCGATCTGGCGGAGTGGCTTGATAGCGATGCGATCCAGAACCAGCGAGTAATAACGGCATGAATGCTTTCTCGGACATAATTCCCGACTTGACCTTCGCGGGCGCCTCCGGAGCGGATTGGCTAGGCATAGGCTTGATCGCGATTTTGAGCTTCGCATTGGGCTTCGCTCTAAACCGCGGGTCGATCTGCACGGTGATAGCCACAGCCGACCTGGTGGCGCGCAAACGACCGGCAAGATCGATCGCGTTGCTGGAATCTGCTCTTTGGGCGAGCTTGGTCTATGCACTACTCAATATCTCGCCGTTTATGTCGGAGGGATGGCGCCCGGTTGGATATCTGGCCGCGGGAACGGTGTTGTTTGCGCTCGGAAGCTACGTAAATGGCGCTTGCGTGTTCGGTTCGGTAGGCCATTTCGGTAACGGCGAAATAGAATTCGCCTTGGTTTTCGTCGGCATCTTCATCGTGACCTACATCGAGCCACTCACCAAGTTGCTCCCAGTTCAGCCTCCCCTGAGCATGTCGCTGCCGGGCGGCATACTTCCCTTGGTCGGCATCCTGGCCTTTCTCGCGCTCGCGCGATATGCCGTCTCGCGAGGCAGGGAGAAGAACTTTTGGCTTCTCAGTGTTACAATGGCTGCGGTCGGTCTCACCTTTGTGCTACTTGCGATATTCACGCCCCTCTTCTCGATAACCGCATCGATCGAGACCATCGTCTCGGTCCCGGTAGCGGGCGCAGTAACCATCGCCGGCATGGCTTTGGGCAGCATCACATCAGCGGCTCTGCGAGAACACCGCGTCCTGATCAAGTGGCCCACGTGGCAGGGCGTCATGAGGCATCTCGCGGGAGGGATGCTAATGGGCTTGGGCGCCATACTTATTCCTGGCGGAAACGATACCCTCCTCCTTGTCGGTTTACCCGGGGCTGCCTGGCAGGCCTTTGTCTCGTACGCACTGCTGGTTGCCGTGCTTGCAGCTCTCATTGCGGTGTTTGGGACACGAGCACGTGCCTGGACTTGAAGGGCTAGTATCGCGGCCCGCCAACTAAAGCAGGCAAGACGAGTTACGGCGGGAGACGCCAATCTCGGTACCCTACGGCTCACGGCCCTTGATTATGAAGCCGCGATATCTCGCGCCCCGGAATCGATGTGCGGCGGCCGCCTGATATTCGGCACTTCCATACCAGGCGCGAGCTGTGTCCATGTCGGGAAACTCCAAGATTACGGCCCCCTGAATCGGCGACCCTTCCAGCGTCTCAAGCGCTCCGTAGGTTGCAAGGAACTTCAGATCACGTCCCTCGAAGCTGCTTCCAACCTTCTGAGAGTAGGCGTCGAGTTCTGACTGGTCCGTGACTTCCTCTTTTAAGAAGACGACGTAGGCTGACATCGCATTTCCTTTTCTGAGGACGTGATCAGAGGGCTGACAATAGCTCCTCAGCCCCGACCTTAACTGGGCTCTTTGATGACGGATGGACGGTCCGGCTTTCGGACCGCCTTCTTTCGATCAGGCGAAGTCTTCGAGCACGACCTTGCCGATGGTCGATCCACTCTCGAGTTGAGCGTGCGCTTTCTTCAGGTTCTCCGCATTGATCGCGCCGAGCCACTGTGATGCCGTCGAGCGGATGCGCCCGTTGTCGACCGCGATGGCGACCTCGTTGAGGATCTTCCCCTGCTCTTCCATATCAGGCGTCCCGTAGATGGAGCGCGTGAACATCAGTTCGTGGTGCATCGAGACCGCCTTGCGCTTGAATTTCATGACTTCTAAGCCCGACGGATCGTCGATAAAGCAGAAGCGACCCTGCGGCGCGATCAGTTCGGCGATGTCGTCGACATGCTTCGCAGTCTGAGTCGTCGAGAACACGAAGGCGGGAGCGCCGATCCCAAGTGCGGCGATCTCAACGGCAAGCGGCTTTGAATGATCGACGACATGATGCGCGCCGAGCGACTTCACGAATTCCTGGGTCTCAGGACGCGAAGCCGTGGCGATGACCGTCAGGTCGGTGAACTGACGGGCGATCTGGATGGCAATGGAACCGACTCCACCGGCACCGCCGATGATCAAAATGGCGGGAGCGGCACCGGGTACGGTCCTCTTTACGTCGAGACGGTCGAAAAAAGCTTCCCATGCCGTTAGCGTCGTCAGGGGAAGTGCAGCGGCGTCGGCCCATCCGAGCTTAGAAGGCTTCCTGCCAACGATACGCTCATCGACAAGATGGAATTCGGCATTCGCGCCTGGCCGGGTAATGGAACCTGCATACCAGACTTCATCGCCGGGCTTGAAGCTCGTGACCTCCGACCCGACTGCGCTGACGACGCCCGCGGCATCCCAGCCGATAACTTTCCATTCGACGCCATCAGCAGGCGGCGTGCTGCTGCGGACCTTATAGTCGACCGGGTTGACCGAGACCGCTTTTACTTCGACGAGAATGTCGCGTCCCTCTGGTGTCGGCTTCGGCAGTTCGATGTCGATCAGCGATTCTGGAGCCGAGATCGGCGATGGGGTCTTGTATCCGATGGCTTTCATGGATGTCTCCAGTTCTTGTTTTCAGATGTCACTTGGCGAAATTGCGGAGGGCTTCTTCGCCCGCCTCCTGGTCTTGTCTCCAACTTCCTCCGGAGATGCCAATCCCGCCGATGATCGCGCCGTCTTCCGTGATCGGAAAACCGCCAGCCGCCGCCATGACGCGGGGAACGTGTCTGAGGTTTGAAGCGCCGCGGTCTTCCAGGAGGTCGACCCATTCGGCGGTCGACAGGCCGAAAGAAGCCGCGGTGTACGCCTTATCGATGGCGATATTGACGGCGAGATACGAACTGCGGTCGCTCCGTTCGAACGCTTTGAGGTTGCCTGAGGCATCAACGACTGCGACGACAGGCTCGAAGCCGACGCGCTCAGATGCGGCTATCGCCAGTGCGATGAGGCGCGCCGCGGCCTCTTTGGTGATGGAGCGAGAAGTGAAACTGTTTACAGACATGGGATTGGTCCTGTTTTGCGCTGTTACGTTGCTTTGGGTCATGTACCGGCGGCAGAAGGGACCTGCTCGGACCGGGCCGGTAGTGGTTCTGGTAACGCCCCTCCGACGGCCTGAACTTCTATGGGGAGAGCCAGCGTATGCACCGCCTTACCGACCCGTCGGCGAAGCGGACTATCGCCAGTTCGGCCTCATTCCGCTGGTTGTCTTCGAAGATGTGGATCGCGCTTTGGTATTTGCTGCGAGGTGAGCAGGCCCTGGTGGCGGAATGCGTTCTGAGATGCACCCCGGACATCGTTGCCAACGGAAAGGCGACGATCACCCCCTCTGACCAGGTATCCGCCGGCGCATACTGGTTTTCGTCATCTCCTCCAACTTCCTCAATTCCGGCTTACCGGTAGCTAGCACCGTTTTCCGCCGCCGGATGGCGAACTGGAGAAGATGAATTAGTCGCCATCCGGAGTCCAATGACCAGCGACTATAGTTTCGATACCTTTGAGCGAGATGCACCGCGGCAGGGCCGGCCTCGCAGGCGGAGCGTTTAACCGAGGCCTCCTCTTGCCACTCAGGAGTCCGGTCGGAAATCCAGCACAAATGCCACGACCTTGTCGGCGGACATCTCACACGGCTTGAGCGATATTTTGCCTGATGTAACGCGGTACACGTTGAAGCTGACAATGTCGGTCCCGGCCAACTCCCTGGCAAACAGGCTGTTGCGACGTCCGTCCTCGGATCGCCGGACGATCAAGCCGAAACGCCTGCCTTCGTAAACGCCTTCGCTGTATCCCTCCGCAAGCTTGTCGAAAGCTGCGTCGAACTCGGCATGCTCCATCTCATTCCACCAGTATTGATCCAGAAGACACGCAGCGGGTTTGCCACGGAACAGAAACGCATTCGGCATAGGAAAGGCCTTCGCCGAAGCTCGGAAATCGCAAAGAAGCTTGCGGCGCTAGCCACCGTAGCGCTCGGTTTTGATAATGGAGGGTTCTAGACCGGCCAGCAGCGCGCCATCGGTCGCGATGTTGACGAAACCGTTGGACCCGCAAACGAATACGTGCGTGGGCCTTCGGGGAAGCCGCGCTAGAATTTCCTGGACCATGACGCCGTCGATCCGTCGTGCGAAGTCCGATGCGCGGATCGGCTTCTCGCGCGTAATCGCCAGCGCCAAGACGAACGCCGGATCGCTGATTTCGATGGAATGAAGCTCTTCTGAAAAGAGAACGTCCTCAGCGGTTCGTGCGGACAGGAGCAGCTCTGTCGGCACGGCCTGGGCCAGTGCGCGGCGCTGCCGGATCATTGCCATCAATGGCACGAGGCCGGAGCCCGCCCCGATCAACAGCACCGGGTCTATGGCAGGTTCAGGCCATAGGAAATGGCCGCCGAGCGGACCACGAAGCTCGATTTCGTCGCCGATAGCCGCGACATCGTGAAAGAACGGCGAAACTTCGCCATCCGGCAGGCGCTCGATAGCGAGCTCGACGGTCGGGGACGAGATTGCCGAAGATGCGATCGAGTAACTGCGCATAGCACTGTAGCCATCAGGCGCGGTCAGCCGGACATCGACGTGCTGCCCTGCGATGTGCGCGAACGGTTTGCTCAACCGAAGGAAGAAGCTCTTGATACTCGGGGTTTGCTGGACGATTTCGTCGATCACGCATGACTGCCACGCGATTTGCGCGCCGGTTTCAGTCATTGGTGTATCGTTGCTCGCGCCACGGATCGCCGTAGATGTGATAGCCGTGAAGCTCCCAGAAGCCGGCCTCGTCACGCGTGGTGAATTGCAGCGCATTCACCCATTTGGCAGACTTCCAAAAGTAAAGGTGCGGAACCAGGAGGCGCGCCGGACCTCCATGATCGCGCGGCAGCGGCTTGCCCGCATAGTTGAGGGCGACCATCGCTTTCCCCGAGAGCAGATCCGCAAGCGGGACGTTTGTCGAATAATTGTCGTAGCAGTGCGCCAAGACGAAATCGGTGGGCCGATCGAGCCCTGCGTCTGCAAGGATGTCTTCGACGAGCACGCCCTCCCAAGCGGTATCCAGCTTGGACCAGGACGTCACGCAGTGAATGTCTCGGGTCACCTTGGTCTTCGGTAGGGCGTTGAACTCGTCCCAATTCCACACTTTGACGGGCTTCGGCCCGATTTTGACAGTAAATTTCCAATCGGAGGGCTCCACGCTCGGCGTTGGCCCGGCCGTCAGAACAGGAAAATTCTCCACGAGATGCTGACCCGGCGGAATCCGATCGGACTGGTCGCCGCCCGAGCCGCGGCCGGTAAATCCTCTGGTGACCATAGCGACCCCTTGCTTGTGACGACAGACCGGAACCGGCGTCATTTCAGAATCTCGTGCAAGATCTTTACACGCGCAACCGCCGAACGGACCGATCGACTGAAACCTAAAACACCGGATGCTCTATCAGAATAGCGATGATCTCGCTGGTCGTGATGATTGCATGTGGACTATAGCGCCAGGTCATTCGGATTTCCCAATACCCTCTCGCTATATTTTCTATAGCTTAGCAACAGCGCGACTGGGGCATCCCCGTCGTCCGCGCAAATCAAAGGACAGCACATGGCGCGGGCCGCGCTTCACTCCCATTTTTAGCTGCTTTGCCACCGAGCTACGTAGGCGCGGCCCCGTGACGGGACGATCGGAAGGTATCGAAACTATGTTGCGCCGCTATTGGAAATGCTACGCGCATACCGTCATAGTCTGGCACTCGAAACCGTTGAATCCTGAGTATAATTCGGAATGGGTGTCAATCTGATCGATCAGGCCTTCGGGATGCAGGGACGAACAAGATCGGAAGTTCACGTGGCGTCGCGACGCGCGGTCATTCACCGAGCTTCTGCATCGGAATTGGAGGATCAGATGAGCGTGGCCGAACGACAAGCGCCTGAACTGCGGGTGCAGAAATGGATTGGCGAGGATGGAGGACGCGTCGTCGCGCCGCTCAAGCTGTCGGATTTCGGGACCGGCGCGAAAATCTTGTTCGCCTTCCAGCATTGGTGCCGCGGCTGCCATTTGCATGGGTTTCCGACGCTGCGAAGGTTGCATGGTGCCTTGGGCCCCCAGGGCGTGGGTTTCGCAGTGATCCAGACCGTCTTCGAAGGAGCGCATGAGAACACCTTCGAGAAGCTGCGTGTGAACCAGCTCAAGTATGAGCTTCCTGTCGCTTTCGGCCATGACGAGCCACCGGCCGGCGCGACGCTTCCCACCTTCATGGAGGACTACCGCACCCGCGGAACGCCCTGGTTCACGGTTATCGACGCTGGCGGCCGCATCGTTTTCTCGGACTTCCATCTCGACGAGGACCAACTCGTGAAGGAACTGGAGCTAGCGTAACCAATGCGGCGCTGGCTCATCCTGATCACCACCCATCTCCTTATGCTCGCCATGGGCTTTGCGGGAGGCATCTATACGCTGCCGATCCTCATAGCGGATCGAGCGCCGGACGCAGCAGCGCTTCAGAATATCGCGACTGAAACGCTCTACCCAGGGCGCCTCGTGCGCAATCTCAAAGGCAGCGACCTGCTTCACTGGGGCGAAGGCGAAGTTCGGGTCTCGCACATTGGGCGTCTCGCCCCTGGTCCAGACTACAAGCTCGACCTTGCTCCACGTTTCGTCGACACGAAGCAGGCATTTCTCCTGATCAAGGACGAATCGCTCCGCGTGGGCGACGTGAAGAGTTTCAACGTCTTCATCGTGGAGGTGCCTGCCGGCATCGATGTTGGCGAGTACCACGCGGTCGTCATCTGGTGCGAAGCATTCAAACAGTTCATCAGTGCTGCTGAGTATCACTCACCTTCTCGCCAAGGCTGAAATGCGCCAAGCGATTGAATCGATAAAAGCGGCCTGTACCCGCGGCCTGGTTCTCGCCCCCGTGGCCGCGCTGCTCTTGAGCGTCGCCCTTCTATTGTTGGGCAACGGTTTGCTCGGCACGCTCTTGATCGTCCGAGCAGGCCAAGAAGATTTCTCAAGCGGCGCCATCGGCGCGATGATGTCGTTCTACTTCACCGGCTTCACGATCGGCGCACTCGTACTGCCACGCATCATTGTCTCCGTTGGCCATGTCAGAACCTTCGCCGGCTTTGCGGCTATCGCTTCGATGACCGCCCTTCTCCATGTGACGTTCGTGGAGCCGATCGCCTGGCTGGCGCTTCGCCTAATCACCGGCTTCGCCTACGCGGGCATGATCCTCGCAACGGAGAGCTGGCTCAACGCCCATGCATTGCCATCCACGCGCGGGCAGCTCCTGTCGATCTTCGGAGTCGTCTCGATGGGCTCATGGGCAATCGGGCAAGCGTTACTCAACATCGCGCCGCCCGCCGACGTGACATTGTTCCTCATCGTGTCGCTGTTGATATCGGCGGCGGTGGTTCCGATAACCTTGCTGCCCAGTCATCCGCCGGCCCAGGTGGCACAGGAACGGGTCGCGTTCAGGGACCTCGTCCTCGCATCCCCACTGGCTGCGGCTGGCGCGTTCCTGGCCGGCCTGGCTATCGGCGGTTTCTGGGGCATGGGCCCGAACTTCGCCCAGAAGATCGGACTCGATGTGGGTGCAATATCCGCCTTTATGGCTGCGGTTCTTGGTGGGACACTCGCATTGCGATGGCCACTCGGTTGGCTTTCGGATCGAGTGTCCCGAAATCTTGTCATCGCTGGTGCGACACTGGCGTCCGCAGCGGCTGCCATCGGCGTAGCGTTGGCGGTGGAAGCACCTCTGCCCCTGCTCCTTGCGGCGGGCGCGCTCTTCGGTGGCTTTGGCATCCCGATCTATTCGTTGTGCCTCGCCGTCGCGAACGACGATCTTCCGGCCGGTCGGCTCCTGGGTACTGCGCGCGGGCTTCTGCTGCTCAACGGAATCGGGACAGCCGCTGGCCCCCTTATAGGGGGAGCTGCGATGAATATCGTCGGCCCAGGCGGCTTATTCCTTTATGCGGCTGCGTTGCTAATTATCCTGGCGGTGCTGGCCATCGCGCGCAGGCAGCCAAGGCGCCCAATCCAAGCCAAGGCCGCCCGTTCTCCGAGCACGCCGATGATCACGGGATCTCTCGATACGATGATATGCATGGAAGAGAGGTCGCAGGGCGTTCGGCACTAGCGCGGCGTCTGCGGTGGGGCGCCCTATTCCACGTCTTCGACGGTGAGGTCCCGCCCGTTGAACTGTACAATCTTCCCTGACGGCACCTTCGATCGCTTCGAAGACCGGCGCCATCGTGGAAATGCCCACGGGCTCACACCCCTTTCATGCCGGGTCCGTTGATGTCCGTACAAGCAAGCGGCACGGCACCTGCACGAACCGAGGCGGGGTCAGGCTATGATAGCTGTTACTCTAATTTCGATACGCATGGCCGGAATCCCCAGCGCTTCGATTCCCAATTGCGTCCAGATTGGAGCGCGGTCGGGCATGTAGTAGCGGTACAGCTTGGCCATCGTTTCGTTGATCACTGGAGGGAATCCACCGACGTGATAAGAATTGACGTGGACGACATGCTGCCAGCGTGCCCCGGCTGTCGCGAGTGTCCGTTCCACGTTCTTGAACGCCTGCGCGATCTCTTCCTCTATCGACTCCGGAATTACAAGATCGTCGTTCCATCCACCTTGTCCAGAGATCTCCACGCGGTCACCAATGCGCATTGCCTGAGAATAATGAAGCGCGTCATGCAGGCGCGTCCCGTATCCAGGGGTGATGAAGAACGAAGGTGTTGTCATGAGTTTTCCTTTGATGAGACAGGTCTATGCGGCAAGTGATCGTATGCATGCAGGAAGAGATGCAGGGCGCTCGGCACTAGCGCCCCGGCTGCGGTGGAGGGCTCTATTCCACGTCTTCCACAGTGAGGTCCCGGCCGTTGAACTGCACGATCTCGCCTGCTCGGGCACCTTCGATCGCTTCGAAGATTGGCGCCATCCTGGAGATGCCCATGAGCTCACGCCCCTGGCAGGTGAACTTGCTCGTTGACACTGCGATCACGAAGTAGCGGCCGGACAGCTTGACGACAGCGCCTTCATTGACTGCCGACTTGGGGCCGAAATCGATCGTCCTGAGCTTTTCGAGTTTATCGGCATAGTCATCGAGAGTGTCATCAAGCGCTTCGGCGAAGTCGCTCGCGACCTCGGCCTGAGCCAGTTCGTCGTTCTCGATCGGTTCGCTCCGGTCAACGCGAGCGGTGGAGACGTAATCCAGATAATTGTCGCGAGCGCTATGCAAGGCTGCGGTCTCCAGCGAAAGCATAGTTTCTCGGATGTGGTCTTTGTTCCAATCCATAATCACCTCCTTGTGTTTCGATAATTCAAATGTCCAGTAGGCTGGTCTGTGACCGCCTCGGGCGGGGACCTCATATGCTCGCCGACCCCGCTATTCATCGCTGATGACATCTTCTCCCTGGTAGGGGATTCTAATCAGCCTGGAATCTCGGATGATGCTCGTGACGAGCCAGACATACGACTGCTCGGCGGTATCGAAGCCGAGGATGCTGAAGTCTCCGCCGAAAGGGCATCGAGGGAAATCTGGAAAGCCCTCCCGCAGAACGTAGCGTTCGGGATCGCGGTCAAACTCATTCTTGTAGACTTTGCGCAGTCCGTGCTTGCTCGGCACATCCTGGCCGCCTGCCGGCACTGTTTCCCGATGCGCTACAAGCCGTTCGGAAAGGTCACTGTGACACATTTCGTCGAACACGTCGAATGCGTCGATCAAGAGGCCCTTGTTCCCGGTCGCTGGATCGGTGATCGCGTAGATGTTGGAGGCGTCTTCGGCATCATTCCCGCTTTCGAGGCGCAATGCCGCGTCGACGCGGATGGTGCACGGATCAATGGTCGATCCGAGCTCGAGATCGAAGAGATTGCCGTCTTTGACGCGATACTCGCGGTCGTAGCCCTTGGCGACGAACGACTGCACTGCTTCTAGAACGTCGGTCACCTGGGAGGTCATAGAAGCACCTTCATCTCGAGTTGGATAGGACGCGCTCCCGGCCAAGGCGCGCCGTGACCCGTCAGATGACGGGGAAGAACCCGAAGCGCGGTATTCATAGCCACTTGGCCTTCTTGAAGCGCACGAACAGGAGAAGGCAGAACACTGCGATCAGCCCGAGCACGACAAAGTATCCATAGGTCGTGTCCAGTTCCGGCATGTTCTTGAAATTCATGCCGTATATTCCAGCGATCGCCGTGGGGACCGCCAGTATTGCCGCCCAAGCCGCGAGCTGGCGAGTGACCACACCGATCCTTTGCGCTTCCAGAAGGCTGCTGGCCTCGAAGACCGTAGACAGAACCTGAAGGAGTCCGTCGACCATGGACTGCACGCGGTGGACATGGTCCGCGACGTCGCTGAAATATGGTGCCACTTCGGCACTGATGCAGGGAAAGTGGCCGCGAACGAGCTTTCGCACCAGCTCGCCCATAGCCCCGAGCGTGCGCTGGAAGCGCGTGAGTTCGGACCTTAGTCCGAAGATGTGCACGACCTCCTCTCGCCCGAGGAAGTCGTCCAGCGACCGTCTCTCCATCGCTAGGACGTCATCCTCGATCATTTCAAAGATGGGCAGATACTGGTCGACGATGCGGTGCAGGATCGCGTGCAGCACATAGTCGACACCCTTTCCAAAGAGAGCCGGCGATCCCTCGAGTTGCTCTCGAAGGTTGCCTAGCGCTCCAGCGCTGCCGTGCCGTACGCTTATGAGGTGGTTGTGACCGGTGAAGATTGCTATCTTGCCATAGCTGATCCGGTCCTCGACCAGTTCGGCGGTCTGCGCGACGATGTATAGCTCATCGTTGTAGACTTCGAGCTTGGGCGGGCACAGCGGGTGCATCGCGTTATCGATCGCCAACGGATGGAGATTATACGTCGCCTGGATGGCGTGAAGTTCGTCGTCGGTGGGCTCGCTAAGCGCGATCCAGCAGAAGCCCGAGCGATCCTCGTTTAGCTCGACGTGCTCATCGAGCGCGATTTTGCGGACTCGCTTGCCTTCGTTGTAATAATAGGCGGCGATGACGCTCATGCCGGCCTCGCAGGAATGTGCAGGCCACGCTGCACTGCTGGTCGATCTAGCCCGTGTCCGAGCCATGCCTGGATGTTCGAATAGTCGCTGAGGCCAAGGATGTCGCCAGCAGCGTACGATTCAACCAGCGCATTTACCCAGCCGAGGGTCGCGATGTCCGCGATCGAATAATCGTCGACGATCCAGTCGCGGCCTTCCAGCCGGCGATCCAGCACGCCCAAGAGGCGCTTGGCTTCGTCGGCGAAGCGCTGCCGAGGCCGCTTGTCCTCATAGTCCTTACCGCGCCAACGCAGGAAAAAGCCGAGCTGACCGAAGATCGGCCCGATGGCCGACATCTGGAAGAATACCCAGGCCAGGGTTTCGTAACATTGGGCGGTTGCATTGGGAATGAGCTGGGCCGTCTTGTCGGCCAGATAGAGCAGGATCGCACCGGATTCCCATACGGCAATGGGCCTGCCGTCAGGGCCCGCCGGGTCCTTCGACTCGTTGTTCGCAATGTCGATCAAGTGGGGCTCGTATGCCAGGGCAGTCTCCTCCAGCATGATCGAGACCTTGACGCCATTGGGCGTGGGAGCTGCGTAATGTTGCAGGCGATCGGGATGAGAGGCCGGCCAGCGCTGCGTGATTGGAAAGGACGAGAGGTCTGGCATATTTCGGCAATCCTGGTGCTGCGGAGGCGGACGGGAATGACCCACCTCATCAAGGCAGGGTTCGATGACCGCGCGGTTGGACGACGCGGTCATCGAAGATTGCGAACCGGACGGGCGCAGCGGCAACGGCAGTGGCGCCTATTCCGCTGCAGTCCCGGCTGCGAGCTGGGCATCGCCAGCGTTTTGGCGTTTCGGAAGCACCCAGCCGGCACGGGGGAAGTGGCAGGTATAGCCGCCTGGCCGCTTCTCCAGATAATCCTGGTGCTCCGGTTCGGCCTCCCAGAAATCGCTGACCGGCTCGACCTCGGTGACAACTTTGCCATCCCACAACCCGGAGGCATCCAAATCGGCGATCGTCTCTTCGGCGACGCGCTTCTGTTCCTCGTCGACGTAATAGATGCCCGACCGGTAGGAGAGCCCACGATCATTGCCCTGGCGGTTCTTCGTCGTCGGATCGTGGATCTGGAAGAAGTATTCCAGAATGTTCCGGTAGCTCGTCACCGCAGGGTCGAAGACGATCTCGATCCCCTCGGCATGCGTACCGTGATTGCGATAAGTGGCGTTCGGAAGATCGCCGCCGGTGTAACCCACACGGGTCGAGATGATGCCGGGCTGCTTGCGGATCAGGTCCTGCATGCCCCAGAAACATCCGCCCGCGAGAACAGCGCGCTGATGCATGTTAAGCCTCCTCTACCTGATTGAGATATTCGCCGTATCCCTCACTCTCCATCTCGTCGCGCGGGATGAAGCGAAGGGACGCTGAGTTGATGCAGTAGCGCAGACCGCCGCGGTCGGAAGGCCCATCCGGGAACACGTGGCCGAGATGGCTGTCGGCGTGTACCGACCTGACCTCCGTCCGGACCATGCCGTGTGCGCTGTCCCGCACCTCGTTCACGTTTGCCGGAACGATCGGCTTGGTGAAGCTGGGCCAGCCAGTACCCGAATCGAACTTGTCCGTTGAAGCGAACAGCGGCTCTCCCGACACGATGTCGACGTAGATGCCCGCCTCCTTGTTGTCATTATACTCTCCCGTGAAGGGCCTTTCGGTGCCCGACTCCTGGGTGATCCGGCGCTGCTCGGCGGTGAGGCGAGCAACTGCTGTCTGTGACTTTTCAAATTTCATAATGGTCTCCAATACTTAGTGAAAAGGCCAGGTGCACTACGTTCAAACCAAAGTAATTATCCTCGCTCTGACTATCGCAGTGCCCCCCAGATTTATCCAATACGCTGTACGTATAGTTTCGATAGCGTGGGCGTTTTGGCCCCGGGGCTCATTTCCATTCGTGCAGCGCTGCGAGCTCAGCGATCTTGCGGATTTCAACCGGCGCCATGGAACCGGACACCGTCGCCATCACTACCTCGCGTTCCAACATGAACCCTTCGATCGGCCGAGTAACGAGGCCGTGAGCAGCGCCAGATCGTTCCGGAAGGATGCATATGGCACGTCCTTCGGCGACAAGGCGTTGAATCCAGTCCTCTCGGTCGGAGCGAAAGCGGGGTCGCATGAGCACTTCTCGTCGCGCAAAGTGATCATAGATCTGCGCGCGGAATTCGCATTTCAGGCGATCGACAAAAGGAAACTCGAGCAGGTCTTCGCCGCGTACGATCTCGCTCTCGGCGAGGGGGTGGTTTGCTGCACAGCCGAGCAAGAAGCGCTCCCGAAAGAGCGGACGCACATCGAGCTTCCGATCCGGCTTCGTCTCACGCGGAAGGATGCAAGCGTGATACTTACCGGACAGCACCTCCGAGGTGTCCTCGATCGACTGGAGCGAGTGCAGCCTGATTTCTATTGAGGGCACTTTCTCTAAAGCGCTCTCGAAGAACTCCGTAAACGCCTCAGGCCCGACGGTGGGCGCGACCGCGACATCCAGGACGCGATGCCTCCCCATTGCCCAGTTTCCCGAGTGGAGCCGCACGCTATTCACGGCGACCAACATGCGCCGGAAATCCACCTCGACATCTTGGCCGAGCCCGGTCAAACGGCTGTTCTTCCCGTCGCGGTAGATTAGCGGCCCGCCGAGCTCATCTTCCAAGCGGCGGATCGCGCGGGTCAGACTTGGCTGTGACACACCACTCAAGCGAGCAGCCGCTGTGAAATTCAGCGTCTCGGCCAAGTTGACGAAATAGCTCACTTGATTGAGTTCCATAGTCCTTCGGCCCATGCGCCTGACTGATGCTCTTCCGTGAGACCGCCTTCGGAAGGCAGGCCGCAGAAGTATGAGCGGCGCATATAATCATCCTCCAGGGGCTTGTCTATATGCGTCACGCATATAAATGATATCTGAGATGACGATTACAGGTTGGCGGTGCACTCGGTTAAAGGTTTTGGGAGCGCAACCGCCAAGCCGCGTGCTGGAGGTTTGAAAGACATGGCAGGAAAAACATTCACGTTTGCTAGTGGGGCTGGCTCTCAACTTTCCGGGCACCTCGAACCACCAGAAGGGACGCCGCGGGGCTGGGCGATCTTCGCCCATTGCTTCACCTGCGGGAAAGACAGTCGCGCCGCCGTTTACATCTCCCGTGCGCTGTCGCGTGCTGGCATTGGAGTCTTGAGATTCGATTTTGCCGGAACGGGGATTGGCGTTGGGACAGACGACGCCGTAAGCTTCGCGTCAGACGTCGAAGACCTTCGAGCAGCCGCACAGGCGATGACTGCGGCGGGTATGAGCCCCTCCCTCCTCGTGGGACACAGTCTGGGTGGTACGGCTGCAATCGTAGCCGCGGCAGATCTGCCAGACATTGCCGCAGTGGCGACGATCGGCGCGCCTGCCGACCTCCAGCATATCTTGCGCCTCTTCCGACCGGATGATCTCGACACGATCGCAAACGAGGGCGAAGCCTCGGTGGAGATCGCCGGCAGACCCTTCCTCATTCGCCGCAGCTTCCTGGAGGCGGTTGAGGGGATCGACGTCGAGAAAGCCATCGCCTCTCTGCGACGTCCGGTCCTGGTCATGCATTCTCCGCTGGATCAGGTGGTCGGCATCGACCACGCGTCGCGCATCTTCGTCACGTCCAAGCATCCTAAAAGCTTCATCTCGCTCGACACGGCGAATCACCTTCTCACCGATGTTGCAGACGCAAACTACGCCTCGGCTATGATGGCGGTTTGGGCGAGCCGCTTTCTCCCACCGCTCACGGCTGATCTTCCGCAAGTCGAGGCTGCCAAGGGCGTCGTCGCCACCGAAACTCTTGCGGGGACGTTCCAGCTCAAGGTTCGTAGCGGCCAGCATACTTTGTTCGCCGATGAGCCAGCATCGGTCGGTGGTCTCGGAACCGGACTATCTCCTTACGAGCTGGTATCTGCCGGCCTCGCAGCCTGCACGGTGATGACAATGCGCCTCTACGCGAACCGCAAGGGCTTTCCGCTCGAACGGGCAAGCACGACCGTGCAGCACGAGAAGGTGCCGGACATGATGCCGCCCGACCGATTCACCCGCACCATCGTGCTTGATGGACCTTTGGATGATGACCAACGCGCTCGGATTCTTGAGATCGCAGATCGCTGTCCTGTGGATCTGACTCTTGTACGAGGCTCGGATGTCCAGACCGAGCTTTCGAGCACCAGTCAGGCCGTGGATCCCACGAGGCTGGCTTGACCTTGCGCACACTGAGAAAGGCGAACGGACTATGAGCCAATCAGCTACCGGCAATGAGGCGTCCGCGACAGAGCGTGCAATTCTCGCAGGCGGCTGCTTCTGGGGCATGGAGGATTTGCTGCGCCGAGCGAAGGGAGTCTTATCGACGCGTGTCGGTTACATAGGCGGTGAAATGCCTGATCCGACCTATGCGAAACATTTTGGCCATGCGGAAGCGGTGGAAGTAACCTTCAACCCATCCGTTCTCAGCTATCGCTCTCTCCTGGAGCTCTTCTTCCAGGTCCACGACCCCACGACCTACGAGCAACAGGGCAGCGATGTCGGTCCGAGCTATCGATCGGCGATTTTCTATACCACCGAGGTGCAGAAGGAAGTCGCACTGGCGACCATCGCCGAGATCGAGGCATCAGGTCGTTGGCCTGGCCCGGTCGTGTCGGAAATCAATCCGGAAGAACCCTTTTGGGAGGCGGAGCCAGAGCACCAAGAATACATGGTGCGCTATCCTGGCGGCTATAGCTGCCACTTCGCGCGCCCGACCTGGCGCTTGGAGCGATCAAGTCGATGACAGGTCGGAGCTGCCCCTCTTGGTTTGTGGAAAGAGGGCCGCAAGCGCGATAAGTCGCTACGGCATCGGTGCACCATAGGGACATAGATATACGGTAGACTCTCGCGTCTTGTTTTGATGCGGACGGAAGGTTTTCGGGAAGCAGTGGCGATGGCTGCCGTCACCTAGCGTCACCAGCCTTCCCGAAACTGGTGAGATGGAAATCAGGCCACTTCGGTAAAGTGGCCACCGTACCCTGATCCTCAACGGACACGGCGCCGTCACCCCGTGTGATATGCCTCGCTATGAGCGGCGAGGAAGTCGATCAGTATGGTCGGCTTCCGTCCCGTTACCTGCTCGACCTCTGTTGTGGTCCTGTCCTCTGACCCATGTGAGATCGCCTCATCCATGCGCGCAAGTGCGTCTGCATAAAGCTCAGGAATGCCAAACCCGGCGTAGCGGCGTGCAAGCTCCTCCACCGATAATCGGCAGTGGCGGACGGGACGCTGGGCCACGGCGGTGATCCGATCCGCTACCTCGTCATATGTGAGAGCTTCGGGACCGGTCAGGACCCTTCTCCTGACCCAAGAGTCTGGTCAACCAGGGCTTTGACCGCGACCGCCGCTATGTCGGCTGCGTCGATGAACGGTATACGCCCGTCCTGCGTCGCCGAGTAGATGCAACCCTCGTTGACGATGGACGGCAGATGCTGGGTGACGAAGTTCTGCATGAACCAGCTCGGGCGCAGCACTACCCAGCGGGGCGCATTGGCGTGGAGCCACGCATGAACCTCACCCATCATCGGACCCCCCTCAAGGAGAGACGATGCGCTCAAGAGCACTAGCTGGGCCACGCCTTGCTCCACTGCCTGCTCAAGCAGCGGGCGCATGGCAGGCAGGTGGTCCGTTCGGTCGGTCGGAGCGACAAGGTAGATAGCGTCCACGCCGTCGAGCGCGGCACGGTAGGATGCGACATCGCCCCACTCGAAGCGAACCTGCACTGGCGTCGTTGCCTTGCGGGTTGCGATGCGGGCTTCGACACCGCGTGCCGCAAGCTGTTGTGCGACCAGCGAGCCCGTCTTGCCCGTGCCCCCAGTAACCAAGACCCGATCAACCATGGTCGGCCGCCCCGCCGGCAAGGGCATCGACAACGGCGCTACCTCGAAGCGCGCGCAACACAACCAGCGGGTTCCAGTAATCGCGATAGTGCACGATCCGCCCGGCGACTGTCCGGACCACCGATATGTAACGCTGGTCATAAGACTCCCCGGTTGAAACGCCGCGGCCGAAGCCTTCGAACTCGACGATTGTCACATCTGGATCGGTCGTAGCGTAGATGGTTGGCTCACCCATGCGTTCGAAGGCAATCATGTCACCAAGGCCTTCAAGGTGACGTGCGATAGCAGCCTTGCCGTCCAATCTGCTCGGCAGGCCGGGTGGCGAATATGGGAATTCCATCACCCCGTTGTCGGCCACCATGTCGAGAAAGGTGGCCGCATCCGGAGCGAGTCGATTGCCCAATGCCTTTCGCAGCATCGTCGAAAAGCTTTCCACACTGTCTGTCATGCATTAATTCCTTGTCGTCGGAGCGGCTTTTTCGAAGAATGGGCACGGACGGGCTATACGGGGCTGAGCCTGGAACGCGTGGCGCAAACCGCAGGCGTCGGAAAGGCCGCGCTCTACCGCCGCTGGCCAGACAAGGTGTCGATGGCCAGCGATTTGCTGTCGCAGGTCGGGTTGACGATGACCGACGTGGAAGAACGCGGCTCGCTGGAGGCCGATCTGCAAGCCGTGCTGTTAGCCATCCGCCGCGTCCTGCGTCATCCAAAGGTCCGACGCATCCTCACCGACCTTCATGCCGAGATCGAACGGACGCCGGCACTGGAAACGGCGATCCGACCCTTCCAACGCGCACGACGCGAGCGGATCGACGGGCTGATTGATCGGGCGATCAAACGTCGGGAATTGTCACCGTTGGTGGACCGTGAGATGGCGGCCGACCTCATTGCAGCCCCGTTGTATTGGCGGCTCGCGGTAGTGGGTGGGCGGTCGGATCGCGACTACATCAAACGGCTTGCACGGGTCATTGGCGCCGCGCTTCGAGCTGGCGAGCTCTAGCACGTTTCGCAATTAGGAACGGTCAGCGACAAGGTCGAGGCGTTCTTGTTTGGGAAGGTCTGGTGCGGGAAACTTACTTTTGGGCTCGGCAGAAACCCTAGCGCCGGCTACCTCTCATTGGCGGCGGTGCTGTGACCGCGATGCTGGCAGGGACGATGTCTGCAAAGCCTTCGAGAAGGCGTCAACCTCATCACGGTTGTGGGCTATCTGGCGGCTAATCCTATCGCTCAGCATTGAGCTGCCGCGATTGTGAGCTTCTACGCGCCGTCGCTCTTCTCGCGGTCTACACCTCGCTCATACAATTCGGCATCGATGGGGCAGTTCGTGCAGCCATCGTAGCAGCACAGGCGGCAGATGCGGTATGAATGCTCGAGGTTTTCCAAGCGATCGCGCAGAACGCGTTCAGCGATGTCGCATAAGATTTTCAGTTCCTCCGGACTAAGGATCGATAGCCCTTCGGCAATCACTTGATCGCGCGCGGCCAAGACCTCGTCGCTCGCGACCTTCCCGACTGAAGTAAGATAGAGGGATCGCGTGCGTCCGTCTGTCGAATGCTCCCTACGCTCGATCAATCCCTCGGCCCCCAATCGATCCACCAGGCGAACGGTCCCTGCATGTGAAAGGCCCACCCCGACCGCAAGCATGCGGATCGAGAGCCCGGGCTTGTGTGCGAGCAACGCCAGGGCTGAGGCGGCGGGTCCATCTTCCGGCGCCCGCGATGAACTAGCGCGAACAATGTCGTCGCTGATCATCAGCGCGAACGCCCCAAAGATATTGCGGTCTCGAGTTCCATCCATCGCCACATCTTTATGTGCGCGAAGCATAGACAGCAAGCCATTCCCTCCGCCACTTTCAGCAAAATGGAGTACTCGATTGTTGGATCGGTTGGCTGCTACAACTCGACTGGATCGCAGATCGGAAATGTGCATGCCGTCCTGATGGCTCTTGCAAGCTGGTCGGTGATTTCTGGAAGCGTAAACTTCCGGGCGCGTGTGAAGGCGGCGATGCTAACGTCGCCGTCAACGGCCCTGACGGCCGCCAACATCGAAGCGGCGCATAGACACACGTCGAAGTCGCTTGGTGGGCGCTTTATGCGTTGTGCAACCACATCGACCAATTGCTCTTCGCCGAGATGACAGGACATTAGCGAAGCAGTGCGCAGCGCTGGAATCTAATGTCCCACTTCGTCCAAAAGCAACCGCAATTTGGTGGAGGCACCACCCGGAAAATTCGCGAAGCTTCCAGAAACCCCAGGCAAATTGGACGCCGTATCGGACAACAAGGAGCACGGATATTGCAGCGAACGTCCGCGATCAAACGGTCAATATCGTCGGCAAAAGAGCGTCCAAGTAGGTCTGTCGGCGACTCCGTCGCGGGAACGAAAAAAGAAGAGAAGAAGAACTTTCGTGTGTGTAATTTGCACACCTCCTCCCGCAACTATCTGATATCACTTATCTATCTGTCCAGTCCATCAAGGCTGCTACAGCGATCAGCCCGATGCAGCACCAGAAGATACTTCGGCTTCAAGAAGCACGCCGACTGATGGTGGTTAACGCCGATACTACGCGCACCGCCTACAGCGTTGGCTACGAGCGCGCACGCAATTCAGCCGCGAATACTCCGGCATTTTCGATACCCCGCCGTCCCGCGACGCACTCCGCCCTGCGTGGCCAAGGCCTCGGTCTGCAGGATATACGCAGCATAACATGATTGGCGCGTTGAGAGGCCCCTCATCAAGTGGTGCCTACTGGAACTGATGATCGACGCGACACACCGCTGAGGCCAACTCCGTCGCTCCATCATGTAACAAGCGCGAGCGCTAGGCACCCGTGCCTGTGGGTATGCTGCGCGCGGCGCGCAAGAATTCGCCGCGGATCCAGTTGTCGGCCATGGCGTTGGTCAGCACCTTGGCGCGCATGGAATCAGGAAGCGTCGAGACTTCGCCGTAGAGGCATGACCAGCGCTGGCAATGCTCGGCTAGCGGACGCTCCTTTTCCTCCCAGATGGCGAGGCGATCGGGAATGTCGCGCCGGTCGGTGATACCTTCCAGGTGGACGGCGAGCGCAAGCGCGCTCTGCATCGCCATGCCGCCGCCCTGCCCGAGATTCGGTGGCTGTGCGTGCGCTGCGTCGCCGATGATCGCGGTGCGGCCGGCCGACCATGAGCGGACCTTGACGATACTGTAGGGCGCCCAAGGCAGCATCTGGTCGGTGCGATCGATCAGATGCGTCCAGCGCGGGAAGGATGCTTTCCAGCTTTCCTTGTCCAACGGGCTCTTCTTGGCCGCAAGATCGGTCTTCTGGCAGGTAAGGGCCAGATAGATTTCCCTGTCGTTCAGCGGCGTGATCAGAAAACGCCGTTTGCCAGACCAGCATTCGATATATTTATCCTGGCCATCCGGGCCGAGATCCTCCGGCGTTCCGGGAATGATCGTGCGCAACGCGCCTTCGTCGGTCTGCTGGTGGAAAAGCTCCAGCCCGAGCGAGCGTCTGACAGCCGACCAGACGCCATCGGCGCCGATTGCCAGATCCGCCTTCTCGATATGAGCGCCGGTGAAATGCAGGTCACCGTCGGCACCGGCACCGATAACTTCGGAGCTGGTGCGGATGTCGACGCCAGCCTTTTGCGCCGCAGCCCGCAGGCCGGCGAGCAAATCCTTCCGCGTTACAGTGATAAGGCGCACGGACGGCGGAAAATCTCCGACGTCGAGAACACCGTCGTCGTAGCCGCGCTGTTCCATGGCAAGGCCCCGAAACGAGTCCGGGGTTACGACGTTTGCGCCGATCGCATCGAGAATCCGCAGCCCGTTTTCCCAGATGTAGATGCCGGCGCCCGCTGCGCGCAGCTCCGGCTGGCGCTCGTAGATTGTTACCGACCATCCCCGCTGCGCCAGCGCGGTCGCCGCCGTCAGCCCGCCGAAACCGCCGCCGGCGATGATCGCCTTGAATTTCCCCGACATGAAATGCTCCTGAAGTTGATGACCGGACGGGCCTCGGCGGGGCACCAGTATGTCGGCTCCCCGGCGCGCGCAGGCGTCCTATCGCTTGATGAAGGTGCGGATCGCCTCGGCGACTTGGACAGGGCTTTCCAGCGTGGGGAAATGGGTCTGGCCGGGAATATGGACCGGTTCGAACCACGGGTGCTGATCGGCGTAACCGCGCTGGAACTGGCGGTACTCCTCCGACAGTGGCTGCGAATAGACGTGCATCACTGCCGGCTTTTCCTCCAGCGCTTCCATCCGGTCGAGCGGGCTGCCCCATTTGCGGTAAGCCTTCTCGATCTCGCGGCAGGCGCGCACCCACATCTCGCCCTTGAACCAGGGCATTTCCGTCCGGATATGGTTGATGACGTCGGCATTGTCGGTCGCCGCGACCCATTCGTCGAAGAAGCTCTGGCGACCGACATGGTAATTGACAGGGTCCTGCCCCTCTTCGAGCTGCTTGTAGAAGCCCGTATGCGGCTGCATCAGCCAGTCGATCACCACGGTCTTATCAAGCTTGTCGACCCCGTAGCGCTCGCAGAGATCGATGTTGACCCAGCAGCCGTGCGAGGTCGAGACGAGGTGGAAAGCGCCGAGCTCCATGCGATCGATGAACTCGGCCGTGTCGTCGACGAGATCTGCCGCGGTGAAGTCGCTATGCAGGGTTTGTTCGGAATCGTGACCACGATAGTTGGGGCATAGCACGTGAAAATTCTTCGCCAGTTCCGGCGCCAGCGTTTTGAACAGCCGCTCGTCCTGCGCCCAGCCGCTCAGCAGGATCAGCGTATCGTTCTGCTTGTCGCCGAATTCGGCATAGGTGATCGGGTGTCCGTTGATTGTCATCGTCTTCATAGCGTCACCATTTTCCTTTTCGTGGTTCGAAATTTCAGCCTATCGGCCGAGATAGAGGCGGCGGACATCCGGCATGTCGACGAGCTCCGGCCCCGGCCCGGAGAGCTGGACGCGCCCGTTCTCGAGGATGTAGCCGTAGTCGGCGATCTCCAGCGCCAGCCGCGAATTCTGCTCGGACAGAAGGATCGTGTAGCCGTCTTTGCGGAGGTCCTCGATCACGGCGAAGACCTGCTTGACCATGATCGGCGCAAGGCCAAGCGTCGGCTCGTCGAGCAGGATGATGCGCGGTTTCGCCATCAGGCCACGACCGATCGCCAGCATCTGCTGCTCGCCTCCGGACATGCTGCCGGCGAGTTGGCCTTTCCGTTCATGCAGCCGCGGAAAACGCCGGAAGGTGTCTTCGAGGCGCTCGCTCACGTTCTTCCGTGCCCGGGGCGCGATCGCACCCAGGCGAAGGTTCTGCTCCACGGAAAGGAGTGCGAAGACCATGCGGCCCTCCGGCACGAGCACAATACCCTGGTCGACACGGTGATGCGTCGCGGCTCGGGTGATGTCTTGCCCGTCGAAGCGGATTTCGCCGGTCCAGGCGGGAATGAGCCCGGCGATCGTCTTCATCAACGTCGTCTTGCCCGCACCGTTGGCGCCGACCAGCGCGGTCACGGACCCGGGCGCGGCCTCGATGTCGATTTCGCGCAGGATGGTCACCGGGCCGTAGCCGGACGACAGGCCCTTGACGGCCAACAGGGGTTCGATTGGGCCGCTCATCCGAAATAGACCTTCAGGACTTCCTCGTTTTCGGCGATCTCGGTTGGCGTGCCGATGGCGATCGGGACGCCATGGTCGAGGGCGAGGATACGGTCGGAAAGCTGCATCAGCGCGCCCATGACATGTTCGACGAGCATGAAGGTGAGGTTGCGGCTGTGCCGCAATTCCGAGAGGGTCTCGACCATGCGTTCGATCTCCGTGGGCGTCAGGCCGGCCATCACCTCGTCGAGCAGCACGAGTTCGGCGCCCGTCGCGAGTGCGCGGGCGATCTCCAGGCGCTTCTGTCCGGAAAGGGTGAGTTCCCCAGCCATCTGTGAAGCTGCGTCGGCGAGGCCGACCGCTTCCAGCGCCGCAAGCCCGGCTTCGCGCGCTTCCGCATGCGTGTTGTTTGCAGCGGCGCCGTAGAGGGCCGAGACGATGACATTGTCGAGAACCGAAATGCCGGCGAAGGGGCGGACGATCTGGAAGGTACGGCTGATGCCGATGCGGCATATCTGGTCGGGGCGCTTTCCGGTGATGACCTGTTTGCGGAAAGCGACACTGCCGGTGTTGGGCTTGATCTGCCCGGCAATGACGCCAAAAAGGGTCGTCTTGCCCGCGCCGTTGGCGCCCATCAGGCCGAAGATCGATCCTTCGTCGACGGTGAAAGAGACGTTGGAGAGCGCCTTGATGCCGCCGAAACTCTTCGAGACGCCCTGGATATCAAGGATGGTCATTGGCGCGCCTCCTTTCTGTCGAGAAGGCCGGAAAGGCCGCGCGGCACGAACAGGATGAAGAGGATCAGCAGGATGCCGAGGATGATCATGTAGAGCTGCGGAAAACGGGCCCACAGCAGTTCGGACAGCAGCACGAAGGCGAAGGCGCCCAGGATCGGGCCGCGTGCCGACCCGGAACCGCCTACGATCGCCATCGTCACGATACTGAAGGAGATCACTGGATCGAACGCCTGCGCGGCTTCGAAATAGCTCGTCCGCAGCAGCATGACCCCACCGACGATACCGGGAATGATTGCCGCGGCGACGAAGGCGATCAGCTTGAGCCGTATCACCGGCACGCCGATCGCTTCGGCGGCCTCCTCGTTCTCGCGAATGGCGATCAACCCGCGTCCGAGCTTGGAGTGCCGGACGAAGACCGCCGCGACCGTCACGGCAACGGCGAGGCCAAGCATGACGAGATAAAGCGAATTGAGCGGCGGCGCGTCGAAGATGAGGCGGCTGAACTGGCCGAGGCCGGTCTCGATCTGGACGATGACGTTCTTGACGAGTTCGGCGAGGCCGAAGGTGAGGATCACGAAATACGGACCTCGCACCCGAAGCACCGGCAGGCCGATCACGAGCGCCGAAACGCCCGCCGCAAGACCGGCAAAGCCGAGCGAAGCGGCAAGCGGGAGCGACCCTGTCGTCAGCGCCACCATATAGGCGCCGATGCCGCAGAAGACGACATGGCCGAGAGACACGTAACCGGTCATCGCCGACAGGATCGACCAGCTCTGCGTTAGCGCCACCCACATGGCGAGGTTGAAGGCGATGCCGACCAGATAGTCCATACCCGTCAGCGGCAGAACCAGCGCTGCGGCGAGAAGGACGATACCGGCCACGAGATCGATGCTGAGTGTCTTCATCGGATCTTGATCGCCTTTCCGAAGAGCCCTTGCGGGCGCAGCAACAGGACGCCGACGAACAATCCGTAGATCAGGATCGACCGATAGGTGGCCGAGGTCAGCGCGACGCCGAACGTCTCGATGAAACCCAATGCAAAGCCGGCGACAATACCAGCGAAGATGTTGCCGAGACCGCCAAGCACGATCACCACGAAGGCGGCGATGGTGAAGGGAAAGCCCATGAACGGGGTTATCTGCTCCGTCATGCTGACGAGAACCCCGGCGACGCCGGCGATGGCGAAGCCGATGCAGATCGTCACCATCTGCACCCGGTCGACATCGACCCCGACAACGGCGGCCGCGTCACGCCGTTCGATGACGGCGCGCAGGCTCCAGCCGAAGAGGTGGAAACGCAGGAAGAGCAGCATGCCGAGGCACAGCGCCAGCGCCACGCCGAACAGCATCAGCCGGTTGCCGCTCGCCGCGATCCCGGCGAACTTATGCACCTCGTTGAGATACTGGTAGCCCCGCGCCGTCGAGGTGAAGGCGAGCGCCACACAGTTCTGCAGGATCACCGACACGCCGTAGAAAAGGATCAGCGAGTTGGCTTCAAGCCGTTGCGCCAGCGCCGGCGTTGCGAGCAGCTTACGGAACATGCCGACATAGATGACCCAGCCGAAACCACCGCAGAGCGCTGCTGCGACGAAGATGGAGAGCACCGGCGGCAGGCCGAACAGCGACAGCATCCAGAAGGAAACATAGGCGCCGATCATCACCAGATCGCCATGCGCGATGTTCAACAGGCGCAACGTCCCGTAGACGAGATTAAGGCCGAGCGCGACAAGCGCATACAACGAGCCTGCAACCAGCGCTGCAAACAACAATTGGGCTGACAAGACTAAAACTCCAGCGGTTCAGGTCATCGACGGAAGGAGGACTGGCCGGCTTTCGCCTACCACCCGGTCTTCGGGCGGAAATCCTTCGTCTTGACCGAGTCCGGCCAGACCAGTTCCAGCGAGCCGTCCTGGATTTGCAGGAACGACGTCGGCGTGACGGAGTTCTGAACGCCTTCGAACTTGACCGGGCCGTTGATCGTGTCGAACGTCATGGTCGAGACCGCCTCGCGGATCTTTTCCTTGTCCAGGCCGGCCTTGGCAACCGCCTGCTCGAGGATTTCGAGCGACATGTAGGCGAGAACGCTGTCGAGTGCGTCGGGAGCCTCGTTGTACTTCGCCTTGTAGGCCTCGAAGAACGGTTTTGCCTTTGGCCAATCGGCCTGGTTCGGCGACCAGTGACCAACCGTGACCATGTTGTTGACGCTTTCGCCCAGCGCTTGCTGGTAAGAGCCGAAGGTCGCGCCGATCAGGGACAGGACGAAGGGTGCCTTGATGCCAAGTTCCTTGGCCTGCGCAGCAAACAGGAAGGAGTCCGCCGGATAGCTCAGCACGATGACGGCGTCCGGCGCGGTTTCGTTGACCTGCGTCAGCAGCGTGGTCATATCCTTGATGTCGGGCGGATAGTTCTCATTGACCGATATGCTGATGCCGTGCTTTTCCAGCGCCGGCACCAGGAAGCTCTTGATCTCCTGCGACAACGGCAGGACGTTCGACAGAATCGCCGCCGATTTGATGTCCTTGCTCTTCATGAAGGCCGCCAGCTCTTCACCGACCCTGTCAGGAATGACGGCGGTGGGGAACCAGATGTAGCCCGGCGCGATCTCGCGCAGTTGCACCGAGGCGGCCGTGTTGCCGACCATCGGGAACTTGTGGCGGCTGAGGATCGGTGCAAGCGCCAAGTGTATTGGCGTGCTCCACGGCGCGGCGAGCAGATCGACCTTGTCCTCGGCGATCAGCTTTTCATAGATGCGGACGGCATTGGCCGGATTGGACTGATCGTCATAGGTGACGAATTCGACGGGCCGCTTCGTGCCGGCGACGTCGAGGCCGCCTGCGGCGTTGACCTTGTCCTTCCAGAGTTCAAATGCATTGACCTGCGATGGTGCCGCTTGCGCGAAAAGGCCAGTCAGCGACATGGAATAGCCGATGCGAACAGGCTCCTCGGCCTGCGCCACGCTGGCCGCCACAACCGCCGCAGCCGCAACGAGTGATTTCAATTTTGTCAGCAATCTCATTTGGTTCCCCTATTTTTTGTTTGATAAGGCCGGATGAGATCCACTCGGCCTTGATACGAGAGATTGGATCGAGTGCCCTGACCTCAGCATTCCTGCCCGATCGGCCGCTGCGGCACTCAGTCAATTCCATCAAACCTCCAGGCCGTCGCGGTGGCGGTTGTCCCGCACTTGATAAGCGAATGGCATTCGTTAATGAAATGAAGTTATGCCTGCTTGTCAATACCGAATAGTATTCGTTTTTGAATTGCGTTATCTGATCGTCGGGGCGGCCATGCGGCGCGCCGCATGAATGAGCAAACGGACAGGCGAGGCATCAGTGGTGCGTGTAAAAAGCGAGGCCGTCAGGGAAGCCATATTGGCCTCGGCCGCAACTGAAATTTCAGCGAATGGATATCTGGATACGACGATCGGCAGGATCGCCAAGGGCGCGGGAATCGCGCCGTCCAACGTCTACGTCTATTTCGTATCGAAGCTTGAAATCTACTTCGCGATATACGACCCTTGGTTCAAGGACCAGTTTCTGGCGTTGGAACGCAGGGTGAAGCGACAGCCAACGCGCGACAAGAAGATCCGGCATCTCGTCCAGGGCATCTTACGCGACATCGCCATAGATCAAACGGGCTACACGGCAGCGCTGATGGAGGCGTTGGCTGCAATAAAGCCGAAAGACAAATATCGTCCCGACCTACTGACATGGGCGGAGAACAAGATCGAGCAGATTATCCTCAAGTCGGTCGGCGGCTACGAAGCCGGCGATCCGAGGCTGAAAGCCTTCGCCCACCTGCTGATGCTGACATTTGATGGAACCGCGCTGCGCGTGAAGGCACTGCGCGCCAACGCACAGGAGGACGGCACGATGGACGCCGTAGAGGACATGTTGATGGCGATCATATCGGGAAGCGGTCACTCGGTGTGAAAGACCGATCGGCGCGCATATAGGAGTTAGCCCCCTCGCCTTTGGTCCTGCACACGACATCCCTGTCCGCAATCGCGATCAGTTCCAACCGGCAAAGAAGACGCTGTTTCGTCCTGCGAAGGCAAGCGTCTTATGAAGCACCGGGCGGATAGTCGACATGGCGGCCGAAGGCCGTTCTGAATGTGCTCGGTGAGCCGTAACTGCGATGAAGAATGCGCGTCGGTCGCTTGGAGCCAAATGCGGAAGTCAGGTGACGCCGTGCTCCTCAGAAGCGCCTCTTCGTCGCCCGACACCCAGCCGAAAACCTTCGGCTCACCGCCCAGCTTCTGGACGAAGTAGTTTTTATCAGCACGTGATCCGATTTCTATCCAGCCCTATCCGTTGTTACTACTTCCTTCCGCCATGCCTTTTATTTCTCGTCCACACACCTCACTCATATGCGTGCGGCTGCGTGATCAACAATTGGGGATTGTTCTCCAACTACTCGCAGGAAGCATTGCAACAAAACCGTAGGTACGGCGAGCGTATGGAGCCTGATGATGGATGGCAGGAAATTTCTCACACCAGAAGAAGTCACTGAACGATACCGCGACACGATTTCAGTTGGCACACTCCGGAATTGGCGATCCATGAGAATCGGCCCCGCCTTCGTGAAGGTAGGTAAGGCTGTTCTCTATCCCACCAACGAACTAGAGGTGTGGGATCAAAAGAATGTCGTGACGTGCGGTGCGGCAAAACGACTCGGAATGAGAAAGGGGGATCAACGATGATAAATGCAGGGGTCGGCAAAACCTCCGATCCCCAAAACCTACCCCAGCGAATGGACTTCAACTGATTTCTCTTTATTTTTCATATAGTTACTTAGATAACTAGAGTGGTTCATAACGGTCCCGCTCGACACCCTTTTGGCATTTGGGGTCACGCATCATCCCGATCTTTCACGAAATCCTTATCAATCAAGAACTTATCATGATGGGTTGGATGATCTGAGTTTGGATTCCGGTCCATAAAATGACTCGACGGTCAAAACGAGAAATGAACGAGTTGCCGTCGAGTTAAAACCAACACGGGTTGTTTGGAGATGCCCCGCTGTTTAGCGAGGCAATAGGGTTACCGTGTCGTTTATTGCGTCAACCACCCTTGGTAGCTTGAAACATTGTCCCGGCTGACCAGGCCGGTTGGTGCTTTGACAAGTTTCTCCATTGGAGGCTTTCCGTTTAGAATATCGAAGCCGACTTGAACGGCCTTCTCGCCAAGAGCATAGGGATTTTGGCTGGCGCTGGCCTCAACGGAGGTAGGTTTCTTCAGCGCATCGACGATTTCGGGACTTCCGTCAAATCCGACGATGTGGATTCCGTCACGACCAAGCTGTCTTGCCGCAAGATCGGCACCAATAGCCATGGGGTCGCTGATCGCAAAGACACCGGCAATATCAGCCTGTTGCGTGAGAAGGGTTTGCATAATTGAGAACCCAGAATCACGGGACGAATCGCCTTCCTTATCGGCCACGATCTTGATACCCGGTTTGGCGGCGAGCGCCGCCTTGCAACCCGTTACGCGGTCGATGACGCCCTGCACCTGGGGACCATTGATGATGATAACATTGCCCTTGCCGCCGATCTTTTCGGCGAGATGGGCGCAGACGATCTCGCCGCCCTGCCGGTTGTCGGTGATGACATTTGCATCTGCGGCGTTGGCAGCAGCATCCATGCCCACGACTACAATGCCATTGTTCTGCGCCTTCTTGATGACCGGCGTGACCGCATTCGGATCAGCACCCACCATAACAATCATGTCAACGCCGGCGGCGATAAAGCTGTCGATGAGATTGAATTCCTTATTGAGGTCTCCCTCATAGGAGGTCACCGTTGCCTTGGCTGCAGGATTGATCTTCTTAACCCCAGCTTCGGCGCCAGCGGCGAGCGACTGATAGAAAGAATTTCCGAGCGGTCCCGAAATGATGCCGACCGAGGTTAGGTCGCGGGCTGCGACTTGAGACACCGACAGACATAAGGTGGCGAATAGAATACCCAATCTTTTCATGCTTATGCTCCTCCTCAATAGCCGGCTATCCCGGTTTCGGGATTTCTTCCGGTAAACTTCGGCTTCAGCTGCCGGACGCCGCTGGAAGGCGCAGCCGGTCGATGGCAACGGCGGCCACGATAACGACACCCTTTATGATGTACTGGTAGATATCGGGCACACCTGTCAGGATGAGACCGTTCGTCAGGACCGCGATAATCATCGCGCCAACAACAGTCCCCCAGATCGAGCCGATACCGCCGACAAAACTCGTCCCGCCCAGAATGACAGCGGCGATGGCATCAAGTTCATAGGCCTGACCGAGTTGCAGGCCGTTTGCCGAATAAAGTTTGGCGGCTGACATCAGGCCACCTACGCCAGACATTAGACCGGAATAGGCATAGACGAACAGCAGAACGAGCCATACTCGGATGCCTGCCAGCCGTGCTGCTGACGCGTTGCCGCCAACCGCGTAGATTCGGATTCCAAGTACCGTGAATCGCAGGATCCACCAAGAGATCAGCACGAAGACAAGTGCCAGCAAGACAAGCGAATGGACCCCGAACAGCGCTGTGTTGGCGACATAGGCGAACGGCAGTTCGGTGTTGATCAGCGTCTTGTCGTGTCCTATCAGTCTTGCGATGCCCCTGACGGCGGTGAGCATACCGAGTGTGACGATGAATGGTGGCAGCCTCGCAACCGCAACCATGACGCCGTTCACAAGTCCAAATACAAGGCTTGTCAAAAGTCCGGCCGCTATACCGAAATGCTCGAACCCCGGCACGAGCGTGATCCAGACAGAAGTCATAGCGGCGGCGGCAAGGATCGAGCCGACCGAGAGATCGATCCCGGCAGTCAGGATGACGAAGGTCATGCCGGACGCCAGGACGGTGTTGATGGCTGCCTGTTGCAGGACAATCGAGATGTTCTGCGCAGTTAGGAAGCGATCGCTCGCCATGAAGAAGCCGAAGCTCAGAAGCAGGAGCACGGGAAGCATTCCGAGGGTGCGCAGGGCGGTCGTCAGTCGAACCCCCGCGACATTGCCATTCGCAGCCCTCCGAGACGAAATCGCGCGATCAGACATAGTCCTGCGTCCTCTTCTGTCCGCCCGTCAAAGAAGTTTGGGTCGCCAACTTCATGATGCTCTCCTCTGAGATAACGTTGCCCAAGGTTGTACCGACCTCTCCGGCAATCACTCCTTCCCGGATCACGAGCACACGGTCGGCGATGCCAATGATTTCCGGCAGATCGGAGGAGATGACGATGACGCCAACGCCCTCCGTGGCGAGTCCCTCGACGATCGAATAGATTGAGGCCTTCGCGCCCACATCAATTCCTCTGGTCGGCTCATCCAGGATCACGATCTTCGGGTTCATCTGAAGAAGGCGCGCCAGAAGGACTTTCTGCTGATTGCCACCGGACAGGAGTCCGACATCGATGCCGTCTTCAGGAAGGCGGATGGAGAACGCCCTGATGGCCTGCTGCGACCGGCGTTCCGCTTTGGTAAAATTGCGCTGTATTCCGAGGAACGCGTCCTGTTCCATCACCAGCATATTGATATTTTCGCGAACACTACGGTTGAGGAAGAGGCCCAGCCCGCGACGGTCCTCGGTCAGATAGACAATGCCCGCCTTCATGGCATCGCGGGGGGTGTGAATCTCAATGTCTGCCCCTTCGATGCGGATCCGGCCGGAACGGCGCTTCGATATTCCAGAGATAACCCGGGCAAGCTCAGTCCGGCCCGCGCCGACCAGACCTGCTATGCCGAGGATCTCATTGTGGCGCAGGGTGAAGGAACAGGGTGCCTTAAGGCCCGGCCCCATAAGTGCTTCGACCTCCAGCATCGTCCGCCCGGACGTACGGTCGGGCCTCCTGTCGTGGAAGGCGCTCAACTCGCGACCAATCATCATCCTGATAATTCGTCCGGGTTCGATATCGGGTTTTTCCAGGGTGCCAACATGTCGCCCATCCCGCATGACGGTCACACGGTCGGCAAGTGCGAAGACCTCCTCCATGCGATGACTGATATAGACGACTCCTACGCCCCGATCGCGCAGACGGCGAACAATGGCGAAAAGCTTTTCCGCTTCCCGGGTCGAGAGCGACGTGGTGGGTTCGTCCATTATGACGACGCGGGCGCCGGTCAGCATAACTCGCGCGATTTCGACAAGCTGCTTCTCTGCCAGAGTCAAGCTGGATACCAAATCGCGCGGCAGAAATGGGGCGCCGAGTTCAGCGAGAACAAGGAATGCGTTTCGTTCCATCTCTTTCCGGCGGTGATGCCCGAATCTGGTGATCTCCCGACCGAGATACATGTTCTCGGCAACCGTGAGGTTTTCGACGAGGCTGAGCTCCTGGTAGATGGAAGCGATCGCGGCATCTTGGGCGGCTTGTGGAGTGGCGAAGACAACCGGCCGGCCATTGAGGAAAATACTTCCACCAGGATCGGGCGCATGGGCCCCGGTCATGATCCTGACAAGGGTGGATTTCCCCGCCCCGTTCTCCCCCATCAGCGCATGGACTTCTCCCGGGCGAACGTCGAAATGGACGGCGCGAAGGACGGGGATCATCGTGAAGGTCTTGGAAATGTCGATGAGCGCCAAAATCGGCTTCGATCCCCGAACGCCGCTCGCCGTTATTTCTGATGTCTCGCTCACAGTTCCCCTCCCAAGGCAGCTGTCACGGCATCAGTACAAAACTATTTTACGATAGTAAATATATTTTTTAGGTTGAAAGAGATTTTTTCGCAAGCCCGGAGGTGATAATGTCGGCAGTCTTCTGCAGATGTTTCTCGATCAAACGCTGAGCTAGTTTGGTATCTCGAGCAAGGAGCGCATCGGCGATGTCTTTATGTTCGCTAGCGACGTCACGTTGCGAGCGGGCAAGTGGGACGGAAAGCTGCCGATAGCGCTCGCTCTGGTCGTAGAGCTGGGCGCGTATTCTCAAGAGCCATCTGTTACCACAAGCAACCACCAGCGCTTGATGGAATTCGCCGTGGGCCTTGACCCATTTCTCCAACAGAACGGTAGGCTGATCATCGCGCGTATACGACGTCATGCTCAGACGATGAAGCGCCCCCACGATACCGGTCTCCCATTCGATATCTCCGTTCGCGATAGCAAGCGAAATGCACTCCTGTTCGACCTTAATGCGCGCCAAGGTAAGTTCCGCTAGATCCTCAGCGGAGACTTCCGTGACAGTGTAGCCCCTCTGTGCCTGGGCGCTGACGAGGCCCTCGGCGGAGAGCTTCGACAGGGCTTCGCGGACTGCGCCGAGGCTCACGGCAAACCGCTGGCACAGCACCTGAATATTGATCTTCGAGCCTGGCAGCATTCGGCAGGCGATGATCTCCTGACGTAGCTGCTGATAGATATCGTTTGCGATCGTCTTGGCCGGAGCATCCATCCACAAAACCCTGATTCTATTTTTGTCAGGATAATCTATTTTTTTGAAAAGCGGTTCAAGCTCAATCCGCTGTCCAGCCGCCGTCCACCTTCAGCGATCCACCGGTGACGAGAGAAGCCGCGTCGCTTGCCAGAAAGACTATCGCACCCATCACGTCCTCGACGGTCCCAAGGCGCCCCAGAGCAATCTTGCCGGTGACTCGCGCACGGAAATTCTCATCGGCAAAAAACGGCATGGTCATCGGGGTCTCGATGAATGTCGGAGCGATAGAGTTCACCCGAATACCGTGAGGTCCAAGTTCCACGCTCATCGCTTTCACAAGACCTTCGATAGCATGTTTCGACGCACAATAGACGGTTCGGCCCGCGGAGCCGACATGGCCCATCTGAGATGACATGAAGATTATAGAGCCCGGCTTCGCCGCCTGCATCATCATGATGCTCACGGTTTGCGCGACGAAGTAGGAAGCTTTCAGGTTGAGGTCGAGCACCGCGTCGAAATCCTCTTCCGTTACAAGGCGCATCGGCATGGGACGATTGGTTCCGGCATTGCTGACCAGAATGTCGAAAGGAGCCATCGCACCAATCAGCCGGCGGGCGCCATCGATATCGCAGACGTCGACCGCGGCCGGTTCCGCACTGCCGCCGGCTTCTATGATAACGTCCGCCACCTCGCTGACATGGGACAGGGTTCTGGCAGCGACAACGACGTGGGCGCCCGCATCCGCCAACGCCATAGCGCAGGCAGCACCAAGTCCTTTCCCGGCGCCCGTCACAAGTGCCCGCTTTCCGTCAAGCCTCAAGGAGGGCGTGTGGTGCAGAAGCACGGGCGCTACTCCGCCGCCTGGGCATAGGGTACGTTCCGCCCACCGAAGCGCCTCACACGGATATTGGCCTGTTCGGCATGCCCGTGAAAACCTTCAAGTACGCAGAGGCGCGAGCAATATTCACCGATCATTGCCGATGCTTCGTCCGTCAGAATACGCTGGAATGTGCAGGTTTTCATGAACTTGCCCACCCACAGGCCACCGGTGTAGCGTGCGGCTCCAAGTGTCGGCAAAGTGTGATTGGTGCCGATCACCTTATCGCCGAAGGCCACGTTGGTACGTGCCCCTAGAAACAGGGCCCCGTAATTGGTCATGCGTTCTAGGAAAACATCCGGATTGCGCGTCATGACCTGCACATGCTCAGACGCGATGCGATTGGCTTCGCTCACGAGTTCGTCCTCGGTGTCGCAAAGGATGACCTGCCCATAGTCAGCCCAAGCCTTTGCGGCGGTCTCTCCGGTCGGGAGGATGGTGAGCAGCCGCTCGATTTCCGCAAGTGTCGCATTCGCCAGTGATCGTGAGGACGTGAGCAGGATCGCTGGGGAATTGACCCCGTGTTCGGCCTGGCCGAGAAGATCCGTGGCACAGATTTCGGCATCGACGCTGTCATCAGCGATGACCAGGGTTTCCGTCGGGCCAGCCAAAAGGTCGATGCCGACCCTACCGAACAGTTGCCGCTTGGCTTCTGCGACATAGGCATTTCCGGGACCCACGAGAAAATCAACCGGCGCGATCGTTTCGGTGCCGATGGCCATCGCTGCGATTGCCTGCACGCCGCCCAGAATATAGATTTCGTCGGCACCAGACATATCCATGGCTGCAATGACCGCCGGCACCGGCCGCCCCTGGAACGGCGGCGTCATCGCCACGACGCGCTTGACGCCCGCGACCTTGGCGGTGACGATTCCCATATGCGCGGACGCCACCAGCGGATATTTCCCGCCCGGAACGTAACAACCGACCGAATTCATCGGAATATTGCGATGGCCGAGGACGACCCCGGGCAGTGTCTCTACCTCGATATCCTGCAGCGCCGCCTTCTGCAGCATGGCGAAATTGCGCACTTGCGTTTGTGCGAAACGAATGTCCTCAATGTCACGTGCGGGAACCTGAGCCACGAGGGCGTCGATCTCGGCGCGCGAAAGGCGAAACTGCTCTGGCGACCATCCATCGAATTTGGCAGCATACTCGCGCACGGCTACGTCACCGCGATTTTCGATTGCCTCCAGAATCCCTTCGACCGCCATGCGCACGGCACTGGCATCGGATGCTTTCGCCGTATCGGAACGTCCCTGCTTCAAGGTTTCAATCACGTCTGTCTCCTGTCTGAATGGATGGCGGTTCAGGCGTCACTGCCACAGGGCCTGCCCGTTGAAGAATGTGATGTCGCGGGTCTCGATCAGGCCGTCCGTCTCGTGCTCAAAAAGAGCGAAATGTTTGGCACTGGAGAGCAGTTTCTGGAAGGATGCGGGAGTTTCCGCCCAGCGCTCCACCATCAGGATGCTCTCGCCGTCATCCCCCGCGTAGACGGCGGCTTCTACGAAGCTCGGTAGTTTTGCGCTTTCATCGAACAGGCGCCTCAAAGCCACCACACACGCCTCGCACTGGCCGGGCTTGGGGATCAGCTTGACGACAATGCCGAGAACAGAGCCAGGAGTTGCCGGATTTTTGGACATGGATTTCCTTCACACTTGCGCGAGTCAATGAATGGCAATGACGCAACCGACCAAAAGCCGGCGTCAACGCTCTTCGTAGTTGTGACCAAAATCTTCGGGTGGCGTCGGGCCCCAAATGTAGAATGAGTCTTCTGCCGCATGATCTTTTGCCTCCCACTCGACGTCGGAGGGAATGTAGTCGATGTCGCAGGAATACTCGGCGTAACTGCCCCACGGGTCGCGGACATAATGGAAGAAATTCGAGCCGAGCACATGACGTCCAACGCCCCAGCCCTGAGAGAACCCCTTGTCCGCCATTTGCATGGCACCCAGCCCAACCTGATCGATGACCGGCACGTCCCAACTGGTGTGATGCAGGCCAGGTTTCGTGGATTTGACAAAGGCGATCATATGATGGTCGCTTCCATGACGGCCGTGCAGGAACGCGATGCTGTCGCCGGAACGGTCAGACAATCCCATGCCCAGCATCTCGCAATAGAACTGCACTGCTTTCGAAACGTCGCGCGTAAAGATGAGAATGTGGGCGAGCCTTGTCGGGCGCACGACCTTCGCACCGCTGCGCAGCGGTGCGCCAGCCACGCCCGACGGTGACGAGACATGTCCGCCATGCGTCTTGAAGTCGGGCGATGTTTTGGCTGCGATGACAATCTCGATCGAGTTGCCGTCGTGGTCCATGAACCACAGCCCATTCGATTCGAAGCCTTTTGGCGGTGGCAGAAGACGTAGGCCGCGTGCTTCGAGGTGCTTCTTGAACGGCGCAAAATCTGGCTCGAACACGCCAAAGGATAGATGCTGGAAGCGCTTGCTTTCTCCTTCGACGAAATAGCCCCAGTCGTTGTCGTTGCCATCGGTTCGAACCGCATATCCCAGGCGATGATTGACAACGTCGAGGCCGAAGGCGGTATGGAACCGTTCCGCCTGCTTCAAATCCGGAACAGCCACCACGAAGTGGTTCAGCGAATGGACGCCGAGTATTTCACCATCGGCTTTCATTCTTGCGCGGGTGCGGATCGCGGTCATGATCTTCCTCCCAAAAGACTGTTCATGCTGCCGACGACAATCGACGCTCCTCGCGAACGATATCGTTGCGTAGCAGCCCAACGCCTTCGATCTCGACCTCAACCTGGTCGCCTTGCTTCATGTACAGCTTCGGACTGCGGGCATGACCGACGCCGGCGGGCGTTCCGCTGACGATGACGTCACCGGGTTCAAGGGTCATCGCCTCGCTGATATGGGCAACGACGGATGCGATGTTGAAAACGAGTAGATCGGTGTTCGATGACTGGACAACCTGACCGTTCAAGCGGGTGACGATCCCCAAGCCCTTGGCGCCCGCCGGCAATTCGTCAGCCGTGACGAAATGCGGGCCAAACGCGCCGGTGTTGTCGAAGTTCTTTCCGATCATCCACTGGGGCGATTTGAACTGATACTCGCGCACGGAGCCATCATTAAAGACGGAATAGCCGGCAATGTAATCGTGCGCTTGCGTCCGCGAGATATGGCGCCCGCGCTTTCCGATGATAACGGCAAGTTCACCTTCGAAATCGAGTGTCGCGGAGCCGGCCGGTTCGATGATCGGCTGCATGTGGCCGACCAGACCGGACGAAAAACGCCCAAAGAAGGTCGGGAACTCGGGCTGATCAAAACCGCTTTCGGCCGTATGGTCGCGATAGTTGAGGCCGACGCAGATGATCTTGGGCGGACGCGGAAACGGCGGGAGATAGTCGATCGCATCTGCTTCGAAGGCCTGTCCCCGACCAAGATGGCTTGAAAGGGCGGCAAGTCCTTCTCGGCCTAGGCCCACGAATTGGGATAGGTTCCCTGGATAATCGGGAGAAGAGGTCAAAATGCCTCGGTAAATCTCACCGGTTTTGATAGCCAGCCCCTCGCTGCCCTCGCGTGCAAACCTTACAAACTTCATTATCTTTCTCCGTAAGAATCCGATTAGCCAATCAACGCAGATGTTACTGTCTGGCCCGTCGGAACTGATCGACATAGACGATCGCCACGATGAGCAGGCCGGTTATGATTTGCTGCCAGAAAGGGTTGATGTTGAGCAGGTTGGCGCCATTGTTGATCGTCGTCAGCGCCATGGCGCCCAGTAATGACCCGGCAACCCCGCCGACCGCGCCAAAAAGGCTTGCTCCGCCGATAACAGCTGCGGCGATCGACTGAAGCTCCCAGCCCATGCCTGTGGTGGCAAGGCCGATTGAGATGCGGCTAGCGGTCAAAATGCCGGTCAGCGCGGCTAGTGTCGATGACAAGATATAGACCAGATAGACAGTGCGGTTGACATTGATGCCACTCAACCGCGCCGCCTCGGGGCTGCTGCCGACGGCAAAGATATAGCGCCCGAATGGCGTATGGTTGAGCAAGAGATAGATCGGGACCGCGACGACGATCACCATCCAGAACAAGCTCGGAACGCCCAGGAATGTGGCACGGGAAAAGCCTGTGAAGGCAGCAGGGAGACCTGAGATTGTGGAACCGTTGGTCAGGAGCAACCCGATACCGGTCAGCACAGACAACGACGAGAGCGTGATAATGAATGGCGGAATGCCGAGGCGGCGAATGGCGAAGCCGTGATAGAGGCCGACGGCCACGCCGAGCAGGAGCGTCAGACCGATGGCGCCGGGAATGGGTACGCCCTGTTTCAGAAGCAACGAAACGACGACACTCGAAAAGCCCACCATGGCACCAACCGACAGATCAATGCCTGCCGTGATGATGACCGCCGTCTGTCCGAGCGCGATGATGGAAAGCAGCGCGCTCTGGCGGAAGAGGTTGGAGACATTGGCGAAACTCCAGAACGTATCGGTCGAGAGCGCAAGACTCAGCCACATGACGATTAGAAGCGCAAAGAGCGTCAGATTGAGCAGGATCGTCACATTGATCAGGTTGCGTCTGTTGTCCAAACTGATGGCGGTCATTTGAAACTCCGGTCAGGCGCCTATCGCGGTGGCAAGAATCCGATCCTGCGACACGGCTTTGAAACTGTGGGTCGAAACCAGAGACCCCTGCCGGAACACATGCAGCGTGTCGGCTAGATCGTAGACTTCGGGAAGATAGGACGAGATGATGATCACGCCGGCACCGGCATGGAGCAGGCCTGCGATGATCCGATAGATTTCAGCCTTGGTCGCGACATCGACGCCCACGGTCGGCTCGTCGAATATGTAGATGTCAGCGCCGTGGGCAAGCCACTTGCCAATGACGATCTTTTGCTGATTGCCGCCAGACAAGCGGCCGACAGGCGTCAATCGTGATCCGGCAACAATGCGCAGGTCGGTCATCCAGCGTTCGACAGCCCGGCGCTCCTTCTGCCGGTCAAGTAAACCGTAGCGAGCAAGTTGCGGCAGATTGGTCAGCGAGAGGTTCTCCTGAATATCCAGATTGAGGCATAGCCCTTGATATCGGCGGCTTTCAGGGATGAGTGCGATGCCGGCCGCAATGGCGTCGCTTTCATTGCGGATTTTTACGGGATTGCCGTTTTTCCGCACAACGCCCGCCGTGGCATGTGTTCGTCCGAAGAGCGCACGGACGAATTCGGAGCGGCCAGCGCCGATAAGCCCGAAGAGACCAACGATCTCGCCGCTCCGCAGCGTCAGCGAGACATCTTTGAACCCAGGACCCGTGAGGTTCGCCACCTCAAGGATCGGTGCGCCGAGCGCCACCTCCTCCTTGTGGTGCGCATCGCCCACTGGCCGCGCCACCATTTCGCTGATGAGCTTCGCCGACGTGGTCTCCCCGATCTGTCTGGTGGAAACAAGACGACCATCACGCAACACAGACACGCGATCGGCCAGTTCGAAAATTTCTTCCATGCGGTGGCTGATGTAGACCAGCGTAACGCCTTTGGATTTGAGCCGACGGATCAGGCGGAAAAGCTGATCGGTTTCCGTCCGAGTTAGGTAAGCCGTCGGCTCATCGAATATGATTAGCCGACTACCGTAAAGCGATGCGCGAGCGATTGCTACGAGCTGCTGTCGCCCGATCGATAAAGAAGAAAGCAGTGCTGTCGGGTCGAGGTCGAAGCCGAGATCCATGAGGATTTCGTTGGCCGCCTTGATCATGCGGGCGGAACGGCTGAAGCCGAACCTGGTCTTTTCAGCACCGAGAAATATGTTCGCCGCAACTGACAGGTGCGGGCACAGCATCATTTCCTGATGCACCGCATAGATGCCGAGAGCGGATGCCTGCCCGGGAGAATTGAGATCGATTGCCGCCCCATCCCAAACAAGGCCCCCGGATGATCGCGGCGTTGCACCCGTCAGAATCTTGATCAGGGTCGATTTACCGGCACCATTTTCACCGACGATGGCATGAATCTCGCCGGCCCTCAGGTCGAGGGAAACCTCTTTCAAAGCATGGGTACCGGCGTAGTGCTTCTCGACGTTCTCAAGCCGCATCAGGACCGGCGGCGATAAGGTCGAAACCCGACGATCTGGAGTGGATTGCAGTGCTGGCTGCGACTTCACGAGCACGACCTCCCTGACCAGCTCATATGAATTCACCATACAGGCTTCAGGATTACTTTCAACATAAAAATAAATTTTTCTGTATTAAATATATATTATTTTTTCGCCGCGATTGTCCGGAGGTACTCCACGGCCTGATCGGCGATAGCCGAGAGTTCATCCGTTTTCGCACCGTCGCGCGCCTGAACCGACATACCCTGAACGATGGCGCCGATGAATCGGGCCAGTCCTTCGATGTTGGTATCTGCAGCCAGTTGACCCTCCTTGATCCCGCCCCGAATGCGCTGTTCGAACATCTTCAAGGCGCCCGACCTCAGAGCGGCCACATGATCTGCAATTGGCTGATTTTCTTCCGCGCATGTGAGAATGGCTGTTGAAATCATACAGCCTGGGGGTGTTTCATCGCCGCTGAACGCCGCGGCGGAATCAGTCAACACGCGTGACAATGCGACGATGACGTCTTTCTCTTCGGCAAGCGTCCTTGCCGTATTGGCACCGGGATCGCTACGATACCAGGCCAGTGCCTCACGGTAGAGATCGGCCTTTGACGTGAACGCCGCGTAAAGGCTCTGCGGCGTTATGCCCAACGCCATCGTCAGGTCGGCAATCGAAGCGCCCTCATAGCCCAGCCTCCAGAATGTCCTCGCAGCAGTTTCAAGCGCGTGCTGCCGGTCGAAGGCCCTTGGCCTACCGCGCGCGCGTTTTACGGATTCTGCATTTTTCACAATGGTCACTCTAGAATTATCTGATGCACAGATATATGGAACGATCATTGTGATTATATAGGAGCCATGTGATGAGTCTTCCGAAATCTGTCGATGCACAAAGCAGAACAGTCCGGCTGGATGCGGCAATCGATCTCGCTTTGTCCGAAAAAAGGATCGTCGGTGCGGTGGTGTTCGTCGCTGAAAACGGCAAGATCGCTTATCGCCGCGCCGCTGGGCTTGCCGACAGGGAGGCTGGACGCGCCATGCAGGAGAATGCCATCTTCAGGCTGGCTTCTATCACCAAGCCGCTCGTTTCCGCGGTCGTCATGCGGCTTGTCGAGCAAGGCGTTCTCGATCTCGACTATCCCGTAACCCGGTGGCTACCCAACTTCCGGCCGAGGCTTCGCGACGAGAGCAGTTCGCCAGAGATCCTTCTCAGGCACCTTTTGACCCACACCTCAGGGCTGAGCTATCGCTTTCTGGAAGCGCCGGAACACATCTATCATGCCCTCAATATTTCCGACGGGCTCGATCAGCCCGGACTTGCGATTGACAAAAATTTGGAGCGGCTGGCGCTGGCGCCACTCTCGTTTTCGCCGGGAAGCACATGGCGCTACTCGCTTGGCATCGATGTGATCGGCGAGGTTGTGGCCATCGCTAGCGGTCTTTCGCTACCAACCCTTGTGCAACGCTATGTTACCGATCCGCTTGAAATGCGAGATACGGGATTTTCGGTGGTCGACATGGAGCGCTTGGTTCCCGCCTATTTCGATGGAGCCGGCGAGCCAGTCCGTATGAACGACGGAACCTGGGTTCCGTTCTACGGCAGCGCGGCCCAGTTTGCGCCTTCGCGCATTCTGGATCCACGCTCCTACCCTTCGGGCGGTGCCGGCATGGCCGGGACGGCAGAGGATATCCTGCGCTTCCTCGAGACGATCAGGACAGGCGGCGGAGATATTCTTGCGACTGCCACGGTGGACACAATGACATCCGATCAGGTTGGATCACAGGCGGAAACCCAGGGGCCGGGCTGGGGCTTCGGTTATGGCTGGGCTGTGCTTTCCAACAAGAGCGTGGCCCACACCCCACAGGCGGCCGGAACGATACAGTGGGGTGGCGCCTATGGGCACTATTGGTTTGTTGATCGCGAGAATGGCCTGACAGCGGTATCGTTGACCAATACCGCCTTCGAAGGAATGTCCGGAGCATTCCCATGGCAAATCCGGGACGCCATCTATGGCTAACGTGTCTGGACAAGAACCTTTAGCAAGGTGGATGCCGGATCGAGAAGGGGCAGAATTCCCTCCCCTACCACATCGCTGCCTCCGATCGTCTTGTCGACGAGCTTTTCGACGGGCAACTTGCCCGACGCGATCATCGCAAGGACGCGAGGCCAGATATCGGTCGGATAGGCGAGCGAGGCCTGGATCGTCAACCCTTTCAGCAGCCATTGGAATGGATCGACTTTCGCGCCGCCGTGGATAACGCCTGTGACAACCACGCTGCCGAGCGGTCGGACAAGATCGAGACACTGCTCGAGCGCCACCGCACTGCCGGAACATTCGATCGCAACATCGACACCGACACCCTCGATTGTGGTGTCACGCACCATCTGACGAAATCCCTCAGAGCGTGGGTCGAGCAAAAGGCTGGCCACGCCAAGATTTTCAAGACGCGCACGCCTGCCAGGGCTGGTCTCGCTCATTACGACACGCGCGGCACCAGCTGCATCCGCAGCCATGGCGACCAGAACGCCGATCGGCCCTCCACCCGTCACGAGAACAGTGTCTCCGGTCCTCACGCCGCCACGATCCACAGACTGTACCGCAACAGCCGCCGGCTCCACCATGGCGCCCTGCGCATCTGTGACGCTATCGGGCAGTCGGATGGCATTGTATTCGTTGACGACCGCAAGCTCGCTCATGCCGCCCCAGGGCCAACTCAGACCGATGACGGCGCTCGCTGGGCTGTACTGGAACAACCGGCGGCTGCCGAAATAATCGGAAAAGGGACCAACCTGTGGCTGGATCGACACGCGATCGCCGGGTCGGAGGGAGGTGACAGCGCCCCCGACAGCAACGATTTCGCCAGCAAACTCATGCCCCAGAATCTGGGGCAATTGGGCGCCGCTGAATGGGTTTTTCGTTTTCGGCGTCCAGTGAGGGCCGTCGAGATATTCATGAACATCCGTGCCACAGATACCGCAAAGGGAAGGCCTGACCATCACCTCTTCCGGCCTCAGCCCAGAAGGCGCAGCGATGTCCTCCCACCGGATGTCCCTGCTGCCATGGAAGCGCACCGCCTTCATCGAGTTCTATTCCTCCCGTATGCACATATTGCCAGCGCGATCACTGCGCTAGGTAACCGCCGTCGATGTTGAGTTCGAGCCCCGTCACGAACGAGGACTCGTCGCTAGCGAGAAATAGGCAGCCGAAGGCGACTTCCCGCGGTGTGCCGACCCGCCCCATAGGTGTCGCCGCGACGATGCCTGCATTCATCCCCTCACTTTGCCCCTGTATCAACGGCGTCCAGATGATACCGGGATGAACGGAGTTTACGCGGACGTTGTCCTTGGCGTAGCTGATGGCGGCGTTCTTCGTCAGCGTCCGTACGGCGCCTTTCGCCGCCTGATAGGGCGCGGCTCCACCAGCACCCATCGTCCCCCAGATCGACGAGAAATTCACGATCGATCCTCCCCCGTTCTTCTTCATCTGCGGAATGACTTCCCGCATTCCGAAGAACGTGCCTGATTGATTGATCCGCACGACGCGATCCCAGGCCTCGGTGCTTGTCTCGTGAATCTGGCCGTAGTGCTCGACGATACCCGCGTTGTTGACGAGAACATCGAGCCGTTGATGACGCGCCAAAATCTCATCAACAACGGTCGCCCAATCGGCCTCGATACCGACGTCAAGTCGGCGATAGATCGCGCCCTCGACAGGCTGCTTTGGCGCGTCGGCAACGTCGCTCATATATACGATCGCGCCTTCCGCAACGAAGAGCGTTGCGATGGCGTGCCCGATACCCTGCGCCGCACCCGTAACGAGGGTGACCTTGTTCGACAGACGTTTCATTGGGTCTCTTCCCACATATCGGAATGTACAGCCGTGCCCTACCCCGCGAGCGGCTTCAGTCGATCTTGGGATTTAGAAGTGACTGGGACCGTTGCGAGGACATGTTGTCCTTGGTGATGATGGTGACGCCCGTATCGATGGCCCTCTCGATCCTTTCGCCGCGGACAGCAGCCAGGGCCGTCTTCACGCCTGCATATCCCATGCGATAGGGATCCTGAACGACCAGCGCGGAGACGACGCCGTCTTGCAGCATCTTGACGAGATTCTCGTCGGTATCGAAGGAGACAAGCTTGACCTTACCCTGGAGACCGTTTTCCGCGATGGCCTGACCGGCACCGGCACCCGTGACGAGATCGGACCCGAACACACCACGAAGATTCGGGTTGGACGTAATGATATCCGTCATGGTGTTGAGCGCGGTCGTCACTTGCCCGTCGCCAAGCCGCTCGGTGACGAGCTTGATCTTCGGATACTTCGCGGCGAGCTGCTCCTTGAAGCCGGCGGCGCGTTGGTCGAGCGTCGACTGGCCGGCCATCAGCATCAGCAGAGCCACGCCGCCTTCCGGCGCCCCGTATTCGGACTGGATCGCAGATGCAAGAGCATCGGCGGCGTCGCGCCCACCTTGTCTGTTGTCGGTCGACAGCATGGATGTGAAAGCGTCGGTTTCGGCCCCCGAGTCCGTTCCGATTACGGGGACGTGCGTCGCCGCCTCGGTGATAGGCTGCCCGAGCGCATTAAAATCGAGCGGCGAGATGACGATAGCGTCCGCCTTGTTGGTCACCGCGTTTTCGAGAATGCCGATCTGACCGGCAATGTCGCTAAAGCTTGTCGGTCCGAGTTCGGGCACGTCAATCTTGAGGTCTTTTCCGGCCTGGCGCGCACCCGCCATCATCACCTGGAAATAATAGGACTGCGTGCTCTTGGTGATCATTGGAATGGTTTCGGACAAGGCCGGAACGGCCATGAGCACCAGCACGCCGGTCGAAATAGCATACGTCTTCCATGAAGTCGGCATCATCATCCTCCCTTAACAGGAAGGGCCTCCCGCCCTCCCGATCAAATCAAGTCTGCATAAATTTTTTCTAAAAACAACTATTTTATATCATAAAATATATTTTATTTTCTCGAGCATGAATCCGAGATTCCCCCGGCTCTCATATTCTTTGCCCTGGGCATCAAAGCACGTTGGACGGAAGATCGGCGCCAGCTTGCTCGAGAACCCGCCGCAGTGTGTCGCCGCATCGCTTTCCGGCCTCTTCGGGGGTCAGCGTGTCCGCATAGTCGGAAAAGACTTCCGGCCCTACATTCTGCAGACCTTTGTCGATGAGTATTTGAAGAATTTCTACAATTGGCAGCTCGCCCTCACCGGCGAATTCGCGATAGCGGACGGTATCCTCAAAGAGGCTTGCCCCTCGCTGTGCCACCCGAGCGTCCGAAACCTGGGAGGCGATCAGGTATCGATCAGGAATGCTTCTCAATAGGTCGAAATCGGGGGCGCCCTTGGAAAAATGCCAGGTGTCGATAAGGATGCCGCTGTTCGGTCGGTCCGCAGTCTTAACAATGTCCCAGGCGGAACGAAGATCTGGCAGGCCCCAGAACGGCATGAACTCCAGATCCACCCAGATCGCGGCGGCATTCGCCCGCTCGCACATGGCCGCAAAACCATCCACGAGCCGCTGCCTTTCAACCGCGCCCGGATCGTAGCCCGCAACAGCCAAAATGGCCTTGATGCCAAGAGCCTCGCAGAGGTCGAAGCATTCATCGCTGGATACGTCGAAGCGTTCGCGGAGCGCCTGGTTCACTTCGCTTGGAACCCGGATCGGCGCCCAGTCGGTAAAAGTATCCAGATGACTGATTGGCACGCCCGCGTCAGAGGCCATAGCCTTGATGTCGGCAGCGGATAGGCCACTTGCCCGCGCGCGACGATAGGTGATGGGATCAATCGCGAGATGGGTGAACCTGCCAGCAACCGCTGCCCGAATATGCCCTTCAAAATCAAACGTCCGCACAGCAGCCGGCCAAAATACAAAGTCCATCGCTCCCTCCTTCAATTATGGTCCGCGTTAAAGCAAACCACCTTGACGTCGTCAACAAATAAATATATTTTTATTTAAAAAATCTATGGAGATTTTGATGTCTCGGAGTGAGATCGCCTTGCTGGAAAATCAACGCTACGAGGCAATGCGGAGACACGATGTCGCAACGCTCACGCGCCTTGTGGCCGAGGAGATGGTCTACATGCACTCAAATGCAGAGAGCGACACGAAAGAGGATTATCTCCGCAAGGTAGGTGATGGAACCTATGTTTATCACCGTATCAATGTTTCCGAGCGATCGATCACCATTCTGGCCGATACAGCCCTGGTGTTTGCCAGGATGGCCGCGGACATAACCGTCTCCGGCCGGCGGAAAGCTATCGACAACAAAGGCCTTGCGGTTTGGGTAAAGGATGCCGGCAGATGGAAGCTTGTTGCCTATCAACCGACGGTGATCCCGCAACCCTCAGCTCATGGGCGACCGGTACCTCTATAGTCCACTGCTTCTGCACCAAGGTGCACAGGTGTGAATGAAACAAAATGCAACGGATCGCGACTAAACGTAACGCTTTGGTAGCCAGTGCAAGCCAAACTCGCCATCAATAATCCAAAGGTAACGCCGCCTCGTGTCGCAAGGGCCAGACTGATCACAGGCCCCGCCACCTGCGCACATTTCCTCCTTGCTCCCCGCCTTTCATTTCTCGTGCAAACACCTCACTCATCGGCGTGCGGCTGCGTGATCAACAATTGGGGATCGTTCTCGACCTGCTGGAAGGCAGCGGATTGCGACACCGCAGCAACTACCGGCGAGTATAGGGAACCTGACGATGGATGGCAGGAAATTTCTCACTCCAGAAGAAGTCATGCAACGATACCGCGACACGATTTCAATTGGCACACTCCGGAATTGGCGATCCATGAGGGTCGCTCCCACCTTCGTGAAGGTCGGGAAGTCCGTTCTCTTTCCACCAACGAGCTAGAGGTGTGGGACAAAAGAATGTCGTGACGTGTAGTGCGGCAAAACGACTCGGAATGAGAAAGGGGGATCAACGATGATAGACGCAGGGGTCGGCAAAACCTCCGATCCTCAAAACCTATCCCAGCAAAATTCACGATGCAGATTTATCTTTGTTTTTCAATTAGTTATTCACCGAACTAGGCTGATCCATAACCATCCTACTCATTTTAATTCAATCACGCTGGATCACGCTACTACCTATTGAATCATATGCATTTTCTGACTTGTCGAAGAGTCGGACATCATGGCATATTGGGGTCGGTTTTAAGGGGATCGAGGCCCTTTTTGACCCCAGTAGCCGATCCCTACTACCCCTCTGGCGACCCCACTTGGAATACGATGGGAGAGCCCAGTGCCAAGCCTGACAGATGGAGAAATCCGCCGCGCCCTGAAACATGTAGAACAAACCGGAAAACAGCTGAGCCTTGTTGATGGCGAGGGGCACGGCACCGGCCGCCTCGTCCTGGTTATGAAACCTATGCCAACGAGGGTCACGGCAGACTGGATGGCGCAACAATGGCGTGATCAGAAGCGCCTCAAGAAAAAACTCGGATCGTACCCGTCTATGCCGCTAAAAGAGGCGCGCGAAGTCTTTGACCGGGACTTCGCTGGCATGATCCAAAAGGGACGTAGCATCAAGATTGCCGGAGACACACGACCTGGGACCGTCGCCGATCTCTTCGAGGCCTACGTGTCCAATCTGAAAGAGTCCGGAAAATCCTCGTGGAAGGAGGTCGAAAAAGGTCTCAACAAGATCGCCGATACTTTAGGTCGGAATCGACCAGCTCGGGACATAGAACCTGATGAACTCACTGAATTGATCCGCCCGATCTACGATCGTGGCAAGCACTCTATGGCAGATCATGTCAGAAGCTACATCCGATCGGCCTACAGCTGGGGTTTGAAGTCAGAGCACGATTATCGCAGCGCGTCGAAACGGCGTTTCCGCCTCGTCAATAATCCGGCAGCCAATATCCCAACTGAACCTAAGAAGGTCGGTACACGTTGGCTCGACGAGGAAGAATTCCTTCGCCTCTATCGATGGCTCGAATGCCCCGATGCACCCGTTCATCCGCCCTACGCACGCGCTGTTCGCGTCCTGATGCTCACCGGGCAGCGCGTCGAAGAAATCGCCAGGCTCCATGTCGATCAATGGGACGCCAAGGAACGGATCATCGACTGGTCAAAGACGAAAAATGGCAAGCCGCACGCCATTCCCGTCCCGGCAGTGGCGGCAGAGCTGATTGAATCGATCAAACCCAACGCACATGGGTGGTTTTTCCCATCCGCGACCGATCCGTCTAAGCCCCGTTAGTCACGGCACTCTCTACGCATTCATGTGGCGCCAGCGCGAGCGCGAGGTGATCCCGATGGTAACAAATAGGGATTTGCACCGAACTTGGAAGACGCTCGCGGGAAAGGCCGGACTCTCGAAAGAAATCCGCGATCGGCTGCAGAATCACACGCTTCAAGACGTCAGCTCCAAGAGCTACGATCGCTGGAACTATATGCCAGAGAAGCGGGTCGCGATGATGAAGTGGAACACTTTCGTCAAAACCTTATTGAGCAAAAGGCGTTTGAAGGCACTCACGTAAGCCTTCGCTAAGGGGATAAAGCAGAGTGATCGACAGGATTGCTACCTACCAAATGCTGATCGATGTGGCGAAGCGCCTCGCATCCGCTAGCCACGGTGATGGCGATGTGCCGGACATGGAGTAAGGGCCCGCCCTGCCCTTTGAGGCGGGCAAGGAAGTACGGCCGCTCCAAGATCTGTCGAAATAAGGTTCCGTCGGCCTATAGAACCGAAACAGCGCGGACCACGCCTTGCCGGAGATAGTCGGACTCCAGTTCTTTTCCTGTCCGGTCGGGCTGGTCGGACCTGTGTAGAGATCGACAGAGCCATCTCCGTTCTTCATAATATCGGCTCGCGATGACCGGTCGACGACTCCGTCTGGCGTATTATCGAAAAACGCACGGGTTTCGGTGTCGTCGCCGGTTCCCCTTAACGCCCAGGTTGCAACCTGCTCTGGAATAAGGCGTCCGGGTGGGGGTAAATTCA
>NZ_JAAKZG010000017.1 GCF_011045115.1 Mesorhizobium zhangyense | reverse complement strand
CGCATGCTGCCGACCAAGAATCTCAATCCTGACATCAATCGAAAGCCGGCCGAACAGCCGCCGCCTACATTTTGCCGTGACCACCATCGCCGGTGCCCCGATATCAGGAAAAGCGCCAGCCTTCGACGGTTCTGTCGCAAATCCTGCTGGTGGTCACGAGAGGAGCTATGTCCTCAGGGTCAGGCGGTGAGGATGTCGAATTGCTCGGCGATTGACGGACGTGGATTGCGGGCAAACCTCGCCTGTCGTTTGCGCATCATGTGCACCATCTCGATGCCCGAGAGAATGATCTCGGCGCTTGCCATCGACTTGAAGCCGAGCATCGATCGGATTCGGCGCTTGATGCGCCTGTGATCCTGTTCGATCCGATTGTTGAGATACCTGCTCCGTCGAATGCGGATCGGCTTTAGTGAACGTCGCGATCGATCCCGCAGACGGTTTTCGGCATCGCAAGAAATGATCGCCTCATGATTGGTCTGGCTGCCGTCGATGACGATGCGCTCCGGTCGGCCGTGGCGCGCGAATGCCTTCCGGAAAAAGCGTTTGGCTGCCAGCAGGTCACGATTTTCGCTGAACAAGAACTCGACCGTGTCGCCGACACCGTCGATGGCACGGTAAAGATACGTCCACTGACCGCGTACCTCGATGTAGGTTTCGTCCATATGCCACTTGCTACCGACGCTCCGCTTGTGCCGGTTGAAGCGCTCCAGAAGCTGAGGCGAGAAGTGAACGACCCAGCGGTGCACGGTCGAATGATCGACGTTCAGGCCGCGTTCGGCCATCATCTCCTCCAGATCGCGTAGGCTCAGATTGTAAGTCAGGTACCAGCGTACGCACAGCAGGATCACTGATCGATCGAAATGACGCCCCTTGAACATCGAGAACTCCCGGATAATCGACGAGCTCTCATGCTGGAAACAAGTTGCGATTCAGTTTGCGACAGAACCGCGGCGTTCGCCTGTGCACACCACCAGACTCATCGCGTTTCTTGACGCACTGTCGAGCGCCGCCGACGCCGGGATGAAAGAGCTCGATCGGCTCGGCCAAGCGAAGGATCAGATGGAGCGTCGCCTGAGGTATCGTCGGTCATCGAGTAGCCTTCCTGATATTCTTGAGCTTGTCCTGTCTCGTCCAGTCGTTTCCGCGGCAATGATCGCGAAGGCAGCAAAGGTAACTCCGCGCGGGGCGCTCAATCTTGTGGTTGACCTTGGAGTGCGGGAGATGACGGGGAGGGGACGTTATCGAGGTTGGGGCGTCCTATGACTACGGGGAGGCGCTCGGTGGAGATCCAAGTCGAAGCCCAATTCCGGTCGCGTATCGAGATGTGGCAGGAGGCCTTCCTGGATGACACGACCGGCAGCCACAAAAAACCATAAACGATTTGCTCTGGAACTATGCCGCGTTTCAAACGGTAGCGGCGCTCTATCGAGGATCGCAACTGACTTGTCGGCTTGGCGGCGATGCGTCCACCCGTCCGAAGAGTGTCACTCATTGCGAACGAGGAAATGTTGAGTGATGCATGATCCTATATCGGAGGACGTTTGATGATCACTATCCTAAATCAACGTCGTTGACGGCGGTGGCATGTCAAGGTAGATACATTATCCTGATCGTTGGGACCATTTGATCTAGGACTATGTATCATGGCGTACCAGAGCGAAAGGCTGATCGCGCAAACACGCGAGGTCCGCGAGGCCTCAGGCGTTAGTCAGCGCGCCCTCAGTAAGCGAGCCGGGCTGACGCAGAGCCATATTTCCCAAATTGAGAGCGGTAAGATGGAGCCTGGGCTATCAAGTTTCATCGACATAACCCGCGCGCTCGATCTCGAGCTCATGCTCGTGCCGAAGAAACTGGTGCCCGCGGTCCTAGGCCTGGTCAAGGCGCAGGCAACGCCCAACATGCATATTCATGCGGGTCAGCCCAACGACAAACGCTTTGCCCGCGCTGAACGGCTGGTCAAGAAGATGAAGGAACTCTACGGAAGCTCGGCCGACCTCGACCGCGTCGAGGATACGCTGCGTTTCCTGCGGCGGGTGAATCTCAACGATCAGGAGATGCAGCTCGTGCGCGAACTGATCGCTCGGCTAGAGCGCTATCAGGCGAGCGACCAAGCGGCACCCATAGTCCGTGACATCGCGCAGAACCTGCAGCGTTTACGCAATTCGATCGCCCATGGCGGTTCAGCCGAACCACGGGCTGCCTACTCGCTCGACGAAGGTGACGACGATGCCTGACGTCTCGGTTCTCGATGTGCGACTCTACGGTGAGCCCATCGGCACGCTAACCCATTTGCAGGGCGACCGGACGATATTTGCCTTCAACGAAGACTATGTCGAAAACCCGGATCGGCCGACCCTCAGCCTTTCGTTCAAAGACGATCTGGGTGGCCTCATTACCAAAATTCGCCCGACACAGCGGGTTGTGCCGCCATTTTTCTCGAACCTGCTACCCGAGGGAGGGCTGCGGCGTTATCTCGCCGAGCGCGCCGGGGTCAACCAGCAACGCGAATTCTTCCTGCTATGGGTGCTTGGCCTAGATCTGCCGGGAGCGCTGTCTATTCATCCCGCGGCCGGTGACGCCCTTCCACGTCGCGCCGACGAGGATTTACCGGAGAATGCCAAACCTAATGCGCTGCGCTTTTCGCTCGCTGGTGTGCAACTCAAGTTCTCTGCGTTCCAGAACGCCGGCAAGGGCGGGGGCCTGACCATTCCCGCGGAAGGAGTTGGTGGTTCCTGGATCGTGAAGCTGCCGTCTCAGCAGTTCGCCGGCGTTCCAGAAAACGAGTTTTCAATGATGATGATCGCCGGGATGATCGGCATGGAGGTGCCGATCATCAACCTGATCGATCTGGATGCGATCACCGGCATTCCAGACGGCATCGGCGAGCTAAAGGGACAGGCGCTTGCTGTCAGCCGCTTCGACCGAACCGTCGACGGCCCTGTCCACACCGAGGACTTTGCGCAGGTTTTCGGCGTCTTTCCGGACAACAAATACAAGCGTGCGAGCTACGCAAACATCGCACGCGTCATCGGCACAGAGGCTGGAGATGCCGGCGCCGCCGAGTTTATCCGGCGCCTCGTGTTCAGTGCGCTGATCGGCAATGGCGATATGCACCTCAAGAACTGGTCGCTGATCTATCCGGACCGACAAACGGCTGCGCTCTCGCCAGCCTACGACCTAGTGTCGACCGTTCCTTATATGGAGGGCGAGGATACGGCCGCCCTCAATTTCTCGCGAACAAAGAAGATGACCGAGCTCGACGCTGATGAGCTTCGGCATATGGCGGCCAAGGCGTTGCTATCGGAAAAGCTCGTCATCGATACCGCCGCCGAAACCGTCCAACGATTTCGTCAAGCGTGGGACGCTGAGAAGAGAAATCTCCCCCTCGCCGCCACTGTCGTCAAGGTGATCGACGCACACGCCCCGACCGTGCCGCTCTATAGCGAACTTGCATAGGCCGAGGGATTGTTTTGACCCCAGCGGCGCCGCGAACAGCCAATGTACTGGATCCGGCACGGAGGGAGTTCCGGCTCAATGTCTATTCATCTCGGCCACGATGACCCAGAGGTCCGCCAAAAGTTCGGCAGCGATAGTGCGCGCCTCGTCTACGGCTTGGATCGGGAAAACGAGAGGCTGGTCCATATTTCGGTGGCTCGTCGCGGCCTTGCCTACGGGCTGATCTGTCCCCACTGCAAGGCAACTCTCATAGCAAACCTCAAAGATGATCTCAAAGCGGCGCATTTCGCTCACCAGGGCCCTGCCTGCGGCGGGGGGGCCGAGACGGCGCTTCATCTTCTCTGCAAGGAGATCATACGAAACGAATTGCGGCTAACGATTCCCCGCCAATTCGCTGCGCATGGTACATATGAACTCCTGATTGCTGAAGAACGCGCGATCGCAGTCGATCGTGCGACGCTCGAACACCGCGAGCACATCGAAGTGATACCGGATCTCCTCCTCCAGGTTGGTGCGCTGGAACTCTTCGTGGAGATCGCCGTGACCCACCCGTGTGGAGAGGAAAAGATTGCGCGCCTGCGCAGGCTGGGAACAGCGGCCGTCGAGATTGACATGTCCTCAATGCCGAGGAACGCGACACTCGACGCAGTACGCCAAGCTGTTCTGTCGGCGGCGCCGCGAAAGTGGCTGTTCAATGTCAGGATCGAACGCGCGATAGAAGACCTTCGTCTCCGTGAACAACGCGACGCAGAAGCTTGTGCCAGACGACTGGCGTCCGCCGCACGGCGCAAAATGGAAGCATATGATCGAACTCGCCGGAGCGCCGGCGAGCAGAAGCTGCGCATCAAGGATCTTCCCGCCCTACGCTACCTCGGCTTGCGCCAGCACCTTGGAGTCGAGATCGGCGGTACAGGCTGCTTCACGGTCCGCCCAGAGACTTGGCGATCAGTTGTCCTTGCCACAATTCTGCGGCCAAGGCTCCATCACCAACGCTTCCTTGCTACTGACCATATCGTCTCCCGCCTTGTTGAAGAGGGATATATCCAAAGCGACTTTGTTAAGCTCACCAAAGTGCTTGCTGATGCAGCGCGCAATCTCGACCCGGAGTTCCTCACGCCCTGGGAAGCAGTGCACCGGTTCCTCCAAGCTTTGACCAAGGCGGGCCTCACAGAACAGCAACATCTCTCCTTTGCGTTGACGTCCAGCCTGGCAGATCGATGGCGCGGCTGGGAAGCTGCCGAGCGGAGCAAACGCGAGAGGGCGGACAAGATTTCAAGCCTTGTCTCGCGAATACTGGATAACATTCCAGAAAAAGCTCGCGGGTCCATGACGGTCGAATCCTGGTGGCAGGTGATCGACACAAAGAGCGGAATGGCACGAAAAGAAACCTTCGTAGCCGATAATGCGATCGACAACGACCTCGAGAAACTCCTCGACGTCTTGCTCCTGCGAACCAGCGCATCACCCCGCGGCTTATACGGCCTCCCTGCAGAAGGCGCGATCGAGGAGGCATTGTCTCGGAGAGCTGAGAACGAGGCGAAGGCCAAAGAGAAACGGGAAGCGGATGAAGCAGACGATCGTCGGCAATCGATGATCAGGCTTTCGGAACAGACTTTGAATGAGCAGGATCTACCCGACTTCCTGCGAACTCCGGTTGCCGAACAGGGCGGCATTCTCCCGCTCGATCTTGCCGAGGCAAACATCACAGGTTACGGGTTGGCAGAAGAGGCCCTGAGAAACTTCGCACAGGCGCGCCGAACGGACCGCGTGGCCACCGAGTGGCGATCAAAGCTCGACGGGGAGGCCAGGAAGCTCTTCGGAGACAGCGCAGCGCGGGTGGTCAGACAACCGGTCGATGGCAAGCTCGACGGGCGTCCGCCACTGATTTATTGCCGCGACGAACGCACCTATCAAGCCGCGCTCGGTATATTGCGATGGATCGCACAAATGCGCTAGGGCCGGCGCGAACAGCTCGAAGTCATTCCTCCTGAGTATCCCAACCGCAAAGAGCTCAAACTATTGTCGCGTTCCGGAGCCGTCTGAATTCTCATGACCATTATCATTGCGCAGCGCCGCGACTCTGAAATCCTTCTGCTAAGCGACACAAAAATAGACAATCCAGGGGAACTAGGCCCTGATAACATGCCAGGGCAACTGAAGCTGGCAGCTCTAGGAAACCGTATTTCGGTTGCGTTTGCTGGTCTTGCCGGTCCTGCCGGGGTGAAAATTCGGAAAGCTCGGCGATTGGCAGCCGATAGCGATCTGGCCGGAATCGTCGAACTTTTGAAGCAATCCTCGGCCGGTGGGGGACCGACTATCTTGTGGCAAGCCATGCCTCAGAGGCCAGCCTCTTGCGTATAAGAAATGGCGTGGCCTTGGATGTGCCTGACATTTGCGCGATTGGGGATGACGAGCCATTTCGGGACTTGATCGATAAGGCTAGGACAGTTGCCGACGGACCTCTCTTCGCAAGCGATCTACGATCTTGCTTTATGGACCGGATGCTGACCAACAAGGATCTCGGGCCGCATATTGGTGGGTTCCCGATCGTCCTCGGAGCCACTGCCCAAAAACATCGCTATCTCGGTAGTACCGGTGTGTACACCTACAAATTCCCGAATTTGAAATGGGGTGAGGAAACTCATCAGTCGATCGAAGAGGTCTATAGCGGGGAAGGCCATTTCCAGATGAGCGTCCTGCCGCCTGACGTATCGGACATCCCTGTCGTAGGCATATGCCTGCTTCAGGCGCGTATGGGTTATGTGTATTCGCCTATCAAGAATGAGCGCGCTTTCCGCGTTCCTTTGGCCGATGCCGCAGAGCCTTGGGAAGGCAACGAGCAGGACATGTACGCCGTGTTACGGCGTACGGTTGCGGACCATGTCGCCAGCGTCAATGGGCGCTCCGTTGACGTGGATGCTAGTCGCCTGCCGGGGGGCTAAACTGCTGTATTGGCCCCATCCATGCGGGACAATTCTGACTGCGTCCAAGGGATTTTGAAATTGAGCGTCGCTTTCATCAAAGAAGACAGTGCCGAAACCGCTTCGGAAACCATGCTGCCGGCTCGTGCGATTTCCGCAGAACTAAACCTTGTCACGGAGGCGGGGCTGCAGGCTCTGGATTTGCAGCTCAACCAAGCCCGGCAGGCCTACGAGGCTGCCAGTAAAATCGAAGATGTCAATGAACGGCGCCGGCAAGCGGCGATCCCGTTGCGCGATCTGCGCTACTTCGCCGAGCGCGTTCGCACAGCCCAACTAGTACCTGCCCCGACCTCGACGGAGAAGGTTGCCTTCGGCAGCACTGTGAGCTTCCGTCGAGAGGACGGGCGGCTGCAGAAATATCGCATCGTGGGGGAGGACGAAGCAGATCCAAAGGCCGGATCAATCTCCTACGTGTCTCCCCTAGCGAGGCTTCTCATAGGCAAGGCTATTGGAGATGTCGTGAGCGTGGGCGACCGAGAGGTTGAGATCCTGGCCATCTCCTGAGGCGTGGTCTCGCCGCGATACGAACCGCTAGCTTCGCGGATAATTCGCCGGAAGTGAAGTTACCGACAACCTCCGTAGCCGTGCTGCCCGTGGATCCCGACGCACCCGATGTGCGGATGCGGGTTGAACTGATATCTGGCAATAGCTATCAGGGGGCCAACCGCAAGTGGATTTTTCCGCGAACATAAGGCACATCCCGGCATGATCCCAGATTTCCTCGTCACCCATTCCGGTGGCTTCCATGCTGATGAGCTCCTGTCCAGCGTCATCCTGACACGGCTTTTTCCGCAGGCGCGTCTGATCCGCAGCAGAGCGCCGGAATGGATCACGGCTGGCGCGGACCGCATCATCTACGATGTGGGTGGCCTTTATGACGCGGCAGCACAGATCTACGATCACCATCAGCGCGGCGCACCGTTGCGCGAGGATGGCCAACCCTACAGCTCGTTCGGATTGATCTGGAAGCATTACGGCCGTGATTATCTTGCCTCCTCGAAACTTCCCGAAGCCGATATTGAAGCGGTCCACGCCTCGTTCGATGCGAGTTTTGTGCTCCCAATCGATCTGGTGGACAATGGTGCGCTCAGCCCCTCGGGGCCGCTGGCGGGGCTCACGCTGCCAACTCTGCTGGAAACCTTGAAGCCGGATTTCGACGAGACTGATCCTGCGGCCGAAGACCGCGCGTTCCATGCTTCCCTGTCGATCGCCCGCAGTTTCGTCGAGGCCAGCATCGCCCGCAGTGCCGCAAAATTGCGGGCCGAAGCTGTTGTGTCTCGAGCCATTGCCGCTGCGGGGCAGGGGCGTGTTCTCGAGCTTCCCATGGGCATGCCGTTTCGGCCTGCCATCACGAAAGCAGGCGCCGATCATCTGCTGTTCGTGGTCCACCCGCGCGACAAGGATTGGTGCCTGACCACGATCCGCCGGGGGGACGACGGGTTTGAGGCGAGGGCCGATCTTCCTGCGGCCTGGGCTGGGCTGAGCAATAGCGATCTGGAGGCGGCATGTGGTGTGGAGGGCGCGAGCTTCTGCCACAATGGCCGTTTCGTCGCCGCCGCCAGGACCCGCGATGCGGCACTTGCTATGGCTGAATTGGCGGTAAAGGAGGCTGCCGACGTCGTGGTCGTGCCGGGTGGCAGGTCGTAGCAGGGCACCTACAGAGGGATTGCGTGTGTATCGGAGCAGATCCCCGAGTCGCGCGTTGCCGTACGTCGACCCTGTCGAACGGCACGCCCTTTTCCAGAAGGATGATCGCTGCCCGTTGAACGAACGGGCAAAGTGGATGGCTGATGAGCGTGAGGCTGGTTTCGGGCATGATGATCTCTTGAGGTGGGCAAGGAACAGGGATGTCGGGGCGGTGCTACAGCAGTTGCCCGCCCGATATGTCGAAGGTCGTGCCGTTCGCCCAACCCATGTCATCGGACAAGATGGCGGCCACAGCGCCGCCGACATCGTCCGGCAGCCCGACACGACCGAGGGCAATGCCCTGCGCCACATAGGCGTTAACACCATCATTGTCGCGCACAGCGCCGCCGCCGAAGTCGGTGGCGATGGCGCCGGGCGCGATTGCGTTCACCCGGATACGGCGCGCACCAAGCTCGACTGCCATGTACCGGGTCAGTACCTCGACTGCAGCCTTCATCGCCGCATAGAGGCTGTAGCCGGGCAGCGTGAAGCGCACGAAGCCGGACGACACGTTCAGAATACGCCCGCCGTCCGTGATGAGGGGCAACAGCTTTTGGGTTAGGAAGACCGGTCCGCGCAGGTGCGTGGTGACCAACGATTCGAATTGCTCTTCGGTCGCCTCAGCGAAGTTGGCAAAAAGTCCGTTGCCGGCATTATTGACGAGAAAATCGAACCGCTCGCGGTCGAAAGTGTTCTTCAGTGTTTCGGCGACCTTCGCGGCAAATGTCGGGAAGCTCGCCGTATCGGTAACGTCGAGCGCCAGCATGGCGGCCTTGCCGCCCAGCGCCTCGATCTCTTGGCGCAGGGCCTCGGCTTCCGTCGCGCCGCTGCGGTAGGTGCCGATGATGTGGACTCCGCGTTTAGCAAGATGCAGCGCCATGTTACGGCCGAGGCCGCGGCTGGCGCCGGTGATGAGTACGATTTGATTGGTCATGGTCTGCTCCGGTAAGGTGGTCGCGATGTGAAGCGGCGCCGTGAAGGCAACCTCTTGTTGTCCCCAATATAGGCGACGCGGTCTCGACTAACCCGCCCGATACGCTCACCTTCTTGCCCGATTGTCTCAATGACTTTACGTGGCGGACCGAAGGTGAGATACTCCCATGATGACCCAGCACCTCATTCCGCATCTCGATATTGCACTGCGCCACGCGCCATCACGGTTGATTACCACGCCGATTCCGCGGCTGGAGATCAGCGTAGGGCAGGCCAGCACAGACAAGGCACCATGCCTCTACCGCTCGATGATCTGCTTCATCCTGCAGGGGTCCAAGCACGTGGCGATCAACGACGATCTTTTAAGCTATGATCCTGCGCATTACCTCATCAGCGCCCTCGATCTGCCGCTGATCGGCCAGATCCTGGATGCAGAGGACGGCCTGCCCTATGTCGCGGTGTCGTTGGTCCTGGACCCTGCCATTCTGGCCGATGTTGCCTCGACCATGCCGCAGGTGCGCGACACTGATCCCCAGGGTATCGGCATAGCGATCAATCCGATGACGGCGCAGTTGCGCGACACCTTGCTGCGCCTGCTGTCGCTCCTCGACACCCCCGGCGACATTCCAACGCTTGCCCCGCTGGTGGAGCGTGAATTGCTTTATCGTCTCCTGCAGGGTCCGCAGGGCCGCCTATTGCGCCAGATCGCCCAACCCGAGGGTGCGCTGAGCCGTATCCGGCGCGCGGTGACGTGGATCAGAGACAATCACAACACGCACTTACGCATCGAGGCGCTCTGCGATGTGAGCGGCATGAGCCGAGCCAGCCTGCATCGCCATTTTCTGGCGATAACCGGTCTCAGCCCGATGCAGTATCACAAACAGCTCCGCCTCCAGGAAGCGCGTCAATTGCTGCTCGCTGGGGACCATCGGGCATCCGAAGTGGCCTTTGCGGTCGGCTATGAGAGCGCCTCCCAATTTAGCCGCGAATATCTCAGGCAGTTTGGCGCCCCACCAGCGCGCGACGTTCGCCAGATCAGGCAGGCGATCGGCAGTCCGGTAATGGGCTGAACGGGCCCGGCGTACACGTATCTGCTCACAAGGCGCAGAAACAACCAACTGGCTTTAATCCCGGACCATGAGCCGCGTGTCTTCCAGACACGGCCAAGCGGGCCGACATGATCGCGACCGCGATTACCGAGTTTCGCATGGGTGGGCATCAGCGTTGTAAGAGATCGCTACGGTCCTCTGCGTCCGTCGAACGGAACCGTGTTGGTCACACCGGCAGCCCGTTCTGCTTTCGCAGGCTTTTGTCGAATGCGGACTCGGGCACGAAACGGCGCAGGAAACTGACCTGGCGCGCCATTTTGCCCGCCGCATACCGCCTCTTCGGCGCAGGATCGGTTGCTGCTTTCAAAACCGTCTCGGCTACCACTTCGGGCGCATCGCCTTTTTCCATCGCTTTCCGCACGGTTACGGTCATGCCAGCGCGTGCAGCGTCATAGATACCAAGCAACTGATCCGGCCTGGCAAGATTATCTTCGAATGACGTGCGGGTGTAGGCGGGCTCGACCAAGACAACGCGAATTCCGAAGGGGCGCAGCTCGTGATCGAGCGATTCAGAATAGCCTTCAACGGCATGTTTGGTCGACGCATAGAGCGCGAAATAGGGAGCCGGGATGAACCCCTGCACCGAGCTCAAATTGACGATTCGGCCCGTTCCCTGTCGGCGCATCGTCGGGAGGACCGCGTTGGTCATTCGGAAAACGCCGAAGACGTTCACGTCGAACAACGACTTGGCCTGGGCCGTCGAGGACTCCTCTGCGCCGCCGAACAGGCCGATGCCGGCATTGTTGACAAGCAGGTCAATGCGCCCGGCCTCGGCCAGCACGTCATCGACGATTTTCGCCACCGACGCATCATCGGTGACGTCGCAGGCCAGCATGGTAATGCCGTCAGAGCTTTCTGCGGCTGCACGACGGCTGGTTCCGAACACGCGAAAGCCAGCCTTCTGTAGGGCCTTGGCCGTTGCGCGCCCTATGCCGGAGGATGCTCCCGTCACCAGAGCGACACCTGAATTGGTCTTGTTCATGGAAATCACTTCTTTCTTTATGTTGGATTGCCGCCTTCGGGCGCGCAAAGGGAGATGTAGCGCACGCCCTGCGACCCGATGAGGCCATTACTCGCCAATGGCCCCACTTGACTGGTTGGACACCGATCCCGCCCTGGTGACGACAAGCTTGTCGCCCGAGCGCGACATCTCAAAGCTCTGGCCAGGCCCACCGAATTTTCCCGGCACGGATATCGTAGCCGACTGCCCTTCGGCGAGAGTGGCCGCGAAGCGTACCGGCACCCCGGCCTCTCCTTCCGCAATCGTTGCGATCACACGATAGCCGTCATTTTCGTCGGTGTAGTAGAAGACGCCATGCAAACCGCCGATGTGAATACTCTCCCCTGCCATGGCTGACAGTTCGCCTGCATGCGCCGAAGACGCGGCCAGGCCGAATGTGACCACTCCACCGATGAGGTGGATCATCGCCAGGCTCCGTTTGGACGCTGTCGATCTCGGCTGGTCCGCGATGGCATGATGCGCCGATTGCACGCGCTGATGGTTAAGGACTGGATGGGCTCCGACTTCATTTGCAACGGTGTTCATAACAGGCTCCAATGTTGACAGTGATAACTTATGGGCATTGACATAAGTCCAGAAGTAGGCAATGTCAACATATGTTTTCAATGACAACTTCGTGAGGAAAGATGCCGAACCCGACCAGCCGCCCCTATCACCATGGCGACCTGAGGCGCACGATCATCGAAACCGCCATGGCAATGCTGCACGAGGATAAGGGCTGGCAGTTCACCTTAAGGGAGGTTGCCCGCCGCGCCGGCGTCAGCCATGCCGCTCCCTACAAGCACTTTCCTGATAAGGCCGCCTTGCTTGCCGAAATGGCGCTGCTGGGATTTGACAGCCTGCATAAGGCGCTGACGACGGTGAAGCCAAAAAAGTCGAATTCCTTGCGGGACGAATTTTTCGCCGTCGGGCGGGCCTATGTCCGATTTGGAACGGCAAATCCGGGCCTCTACCGGCTCATGTTCAGCGCGGAGGCCGGTAAGGCAGTGGACGTGCATTTGAGCGAAAGAGCGCTCGCTGTGTTTGGCGTAATAACCGAATTACTGGTGCGGGGCCAGACTGCGGGAGTGCTGCGCAAGCGTGACGTGCGGGGCCAGGCGGCAACCTGTTGGGCACAAATGCATGGCGCCACCATGCTGACCATCGAGAGCTTGCTCCTGATTGAAAAGGTGGGGCCCGATCCGCTGGACGCCGCCCTCCTCACGCTTCTCGAAGGCCTGGAGAACTGACTATTTCTGGTTGGGAACTACTGGAAAAGCACGGCCTGCGGCTACACTGACATCGCGTCACGGCAGCACGAACGCGCAGACCGTAGGGCCGGTGGATTTGGAAAACAGGAGATATCAGAGGCAAGGCTTCGGCCGCCGGGCTCCCCAATGATCACGCCGCCAACTTGTCCGTCCAGCGTCTGAACAGCACGCTGGCGTTGACTCCTCCGAAGCCGAAGCCATTAGAGATCGCGTAGTCCATCGCCATCGGCCGGGCTTCTTTTGCGATGAAGTCGATCCCGTCGCCGGCCGGATCGGGGGCGTTCAGATTGAGCGTAGGCGGCGCCACCTGGTCCCGGAGCGCGAGGATCGCGAAGATGGCGCCAAGCCCGCCGGCAGCGCCGAGCAGGTGGCCGGTGGCCGATTTCGTTGCGCTGACAGCTATTGCAAAATCGCGCCCGAATACGCTCTTGATCGCTTCGATCTCCCCCAGGTCGCCGACCGGCGTGGAGGTCGCGTGCGCATTGAGGTGGCGAACCTCGCGCGGCGAAATTCCTGCCTGGGCAATCGCGATCTCCATGGCTCGCCGCGCGCCGTTGCCGTCCTCGGGACCGGCGGTGACGTGATAAGCATCCGCGGTCGTCCCGTAGCCGACGAGCTCGGCTAGCGGCGTTGCGCCGCGCGCCAGCGCATGGCTCAATTCCTCGATGATCAGCATGCCGGCTCCTTCGCCCATGACGAAACCGTCTCGCGCCGCATCGAAGGGACGCGAAGCTTGAGCCGGCGCCCAGTTGAAGCCGGTGGAAAGGGACCGGGCAGCGGCAAAGCCACCGAGACTGACGATATTCATGCATGCTTCGGTGCCGCCGCACACAGCGATATCGGCTTCATTGGCACGGATGAGACGAGCCGCATCGCCGATCGCCTGGATGCCAGCCGCGCACGCAGTCACCGGCGCGCCTAGCGGCCCCTTGAAGCCATGGCGGATCGAGATGTGGCCGGCCGCGAGATTCACCAGGAAGGATGGCACCGTGAACGGCGAAAGACGCCTGGCTCCGCGCTGATCGACCGTGCGCACCGCCTCGGTGATGGCGGGGAAGCCTCCGATGCCCGAGGCTATGATCGTGGCCGTCCGCAAACGATCCGCTTCCGAGGCCGGCTTCCAGTTCGCCTGCGTGAGCGCCTCTTCTGCCGCCGCCAGCGCAAAGAGAATGAACCGGTCCACCTTACGCTGGTCCTTCCGCGGCAGAACGGCATCCGGATCGAAGCCGGCTTCCGAGTCTTGCTCCAGCGAGGGAACTATGCCGCCGATCTTCGCCGGCAGATCTCCCACGACGTCGTCCGGAAGCCTGCGGATACCCGAACGGCCGGCCAGGAGACGCGTCCAGGACGCTTCAACATCAGCGGCGAGGGGCGTCACCGCTCCCATGCCCGTAACAACAATCCGTCGCATCATTATCCTATCAATTTGAGTACGTAACCAGCCCCGCCCGCAAGCGGCTTGATTCTGTGGACACTCGGTTGCGATCGCCGCCGCTTGCTCCACTTCTGCCGATACGGCGCGCCGCGCTGATATCTTTCACACTACTGCCTCCGCTTTGGGGTGGCGCATTGCGACAGGGAGAAAGACAAGAAGGGCAAGTGCCGAAGCCGTAGTCAGGACGACCGCAAGGGAAGCAGACGGCTGAAGAGGCAGAACGCTTGCTAACGACGCGCCGATGGCCGCACAGCCCATCTGAAGAAAACCGAGCAACGCGGATGCCAGCCCGGCTTGCTGTCCAAAAGGATGGAGCGCGATCGCAGTGCCGAGCGGATTGATCAATCCCATGCCGAGCAAATACAGCGCGATGGCAATGGTGAAGGTCACGAAGGTAGGTTCTGCGGCGAACGCGAACATGAAGAGGCTGCCAGCGAGAGCGATGAAGATGCCGGCCATGCCGATAATGCGCTGACCCCAGCGATGAGCCAGCCGCGGCGCGAGAAATCCCGCCGCGACGACGATCAGAACCGTCGTTGCGAAGGATAGTCCAAGTTCGAAGGCGGTAAGGCCCAGTTCGCTCATCAGCACGCCGGGGGCAGCCGCAAAGAAACTGTAAAGCCCGCCGATGACGAGGCTCACCGCAAGCGCGGGCAGCAAAAAGCGAGGATCGGCGGCCAAGCGGCCATAGGTGGATGCCACCGATGAAAGCGCCAGGGGGGTTCTGCGGTCCGCCGGATGCGTTTCGCCGACGCGCCTGGAATAATGCAGCGCGATTACAGCGCCAAATACCGCAACGATAAGGAAGGTGATCCGCCAGCCGAACAGGCCGTCAAGCGCACTTCCGAGCAGAGGCGAAAACCCCGGCGCAGCCGCCCCGGCAATCATTGTCAGCGCCAGAGCCCGTGCGAGCGCCTCGCCATCGAACAGGTCACGTGCGATGGCGCGCGACAGGACAGAGGCGGCGCAAGCCCCGAGCGCCTGGATGACACGGCCGAGGACCAGGAAGGACAAGCTGTCGGCGAAGGCACAAAGGACGCTGCCTGCGGCAAAGACTGCAAGGCCGCCCAGTACCAGCCATTTGCGGCCGAAGCGGTCGGAAAGTGGGCCGACGAGAAGCTGCCCGAACGCAAACGCTACGAAGAAGCTACTCAATGTCAGGCCAAGTTCCTGCGAAGAAACGCCGAGGTCGGTGCCAATCCGCGGAAAGGCAGGGAGGATGATGTTGGTGGCGAGCGCGCCGAGCGCTGCCAGACCCGCGAGCAGGAATAAGGTTTCGCCGGTCAGGCGGCGCTCGGGCGGCGCGGGGCTTGCAATTGAAAGCTCGGACATCAGGGTTGGCGTGGAGCTAGCGTTGCATCGCCAGCAGGAGCCCCCGTCAGCACGCTCTCGGCGGCCGCTTGCAGGAACCGCTTCGACAGCCGATCGTCTTTGACGACGCGCGAAAGAAGCACCGCACCGACCATCGTCGAGAGAATGGCCATGGCCTTGCCACCGGGTTCCTCGCCGTCGGCCTCGCCAATCCAGCTCCCGAGCAGCTCGAGGTATTCCCGGATCCCGGCTTCGAATGAAGCCTTCACGTCGGCGCCCTGTCTGGCAGCATCCGAGCCGAGCGCAACAACCGGGCAGCCGTCCATCCTTTCCCCACGATGGTCCATACTGAGGTAGAACGCGACCACTGCGCCAAGCGGGTCCTGCGGATTGGCTTCGGCAGTGGCGGACCATCGCAGGATGGCGCTCTCCAACGCCCGCCGGGAGGCCTGCACCGTCAAATCGTCCTTGGATGCGAACTGCTTGTAAAATGCGCCTTGGGTTAGCCCGGCACCCTCCATCAGGTCCTTCACGCCGATGCCGTCAAATCCATGCTCCCGAAAAAGGCGGCTTGCCACGTTGATAACGGTTTCGCGGTTTTCCGCTGCCTGGCTGCGACTTACGCGCATCATCAATCTCCTTAATTAGCTTGCGCTCGACATCTATCAGATATAGAGTTCGAACGCAATCTATCAAGAAGAGATACGAGATGATCCGCAGAACCCTCGCGCATCGCTTTCAGCAACGGTGCTTGTTGCCACCCAGCGTTCTGATCCGACGTGGTGAACTGGGCTCCGACTGCCAGACAGAAACCACGGGTTTCACCGGGTGAGGCATACGCCAGGGTTTCCCAACGGCGGCGAGCAACGCCAAAAAAACACTCGAACGGAGCGCCACACGGTGCTCTCGATCACGCCATCGAACAAGTTTGGAGGAGAGAGAAATGATATATAGCTATTTTGTCGAGAAATCGATCCGCCAGAGCTTCGACGACATCAACAATCATCGCGTGGATGCGGCGGTGAAAGCACTCGTTCCGCATGTCCGTCACCGCGTTTCCGGCGTCCACGCGCTTGGTGGTGAGCGCCACGACAAAGAAGCCGCGCGGCGCTGGTTTGAGCGCCTCGGCCGCGTGCTGCCCAATCTCCAGATCACGGTCAAACACATCTGGGTGAAGGGCTGGCCGTGGCATACCACCGTGTTTGCCGAGTGGGACGGCGCCGGAACGCTGCTGAACGGCACTTCGTACGTCAATCGTGGTCTCCACGTTTTCACCTTGCGGTGGGGCAGGGTCCATGCGCTCGAGGAATTTCAAGATTCTCAAGCAGCAGCCCGCGGTCTTGCCGCCCAAGCGGCAGCAGGCCTCGAAGAAGCCGTCGCCGAACAAATTGTCAGCTAGCAGAAACGCCGTCCGACCACCACGTTGACCGCGGGTGCGCTATCCGTAGCCATCGCTGGCTGGCGGGTCGCCCGTGCCTCGGCTCGGCAAATTCGTATTTCGGCACCAGCGATTCACGGTTTTGCGGTTTCAGCGGCCTGAACGCGAGTCACGCACGCATCGTCATATTTCAAAATTTTAGATTGCATTCGTAATCTATGTCCTATATAGAGTTCGAACATAATCTAAAAAAAGGAGATACGAGATGACCCGCAGAACCCTGAGCGCAACGCTCCTGACCACACTGTTTCTTGCGACCCCGGCGTTTGCCGAGGAAGCGACCATCGACCGCCCGATCGAGGCCGGCAGCTTGCATGAAGGAAACCTCGACATGGTCGTCTACTACGTCCCGGTAAACGGCGACCTGCTGGAGGTTACCGCCACCGCCGCACCGAAGAACGGGGGCTATCCGCAGCGCGTCGTCATGGGTCTCGCCGACGGCGACTCCGTGGCCTTTTCCATGCCGGGCTATCAGGACTCGCTATACGCGTTCTCAAGGTCCGGCGAGAAGGTGACGGTCTCGACCGAGCATCTGCGAGCCGACGCGCCAACGAACTGACCCGACGTGCAGACCGCACTTGGCCGCGACGCTCGTGTTCCGGGCTCAGGACTGTGCCGCGGCGGAACGAAATCTATTTTGAGATGAGGCGACGAGCGTGAAAAAGAGACCCGCTATTGTGCTGGGGAGTGTCCTGATCCTGGGATTGGGGGTGGCGGCATTCGCCATACTTGCCATTCCCACGCGGAAAGCGGCGGCCGTGAGTGACCCGAGACAGGAACCGCCGATCGTAAGATTGGCGACAGCCGCGCGGGTGACCGGATCCGACCGCGCATTCACCGGTATCATTGGCGCGAGGGTGCAGAGCAATCTCGGCTTTCGCGTACCGGGAAAGATCGTGGAACGGCTTGTAAATGTCGGTCAGCAGGTCAAAGCCGGTCAGCCGTTGATGCGGATCGACGATACCGACCTTCGCCTCTCGCTTACGGCGAAGCGCAACGCCGTTGCCGTAGCACGTGCAATGGTCGTTCAGACGGAACCGGATGAACGGCGGTACGCCAGTTTGCTCAAAGATGGATGGGTCCCCCGACAGCGTTACGAGCAGGCGAAGGCCGCGGTCGATACGGCCCAGGCGCAACTCGCCGCCGCCGAGGCCGAGGCACGGGTCGCCGAGAACGAGGCAGCCTACGCAGTCCTGTTGGCAGACGCGGATGGAACAGTGGTCGAAACGCTCGGTGAGCCGGGGCAGGTCGTCTCCGCAGGCCAGCCAGTGGTCCGGATCGCCAAGGCCGGGCCCCGCGAAGCGGTGGTCGCGCTCCCCGAAACGATCAGGCCGTCAATTGGCTCGGTGGCCGAGGCCAGTGTGTATGGTGGCGATGAGCATCGTTATACGGCACATCTGCGGCAGTTGTCGGACTCTGCCGATGCCCAGACCCGTACGTATGAGGCACGTTATGTTCTCGAGGGTGAGGCCGCGGGCGCACCCCTTGGCGCGACGGTCACCATTCGATTGGTCAATCAGGCGAGCCAGCCTGAGGTGGAAGTCCCCCTCGCAGCCGTGCTGGACGACGGCCAGAAGACTGGCGTCTGGATCTTGGATAGCGCCACTTCGACGGTGAAATTTAAGCCGATAAAGCTTGTGCGTGTAACCAGCGAAACCGCTGTTGTCTCCGGACTGAACTCCGGGGATCCCATTGTTTCGCTCGGCGCTCATCTCCTGCAGGAGGGCGCTAGAGTCAGGACTGCTTCTGAAAGCAGGAGCAACTGATGAGCTTCAATCTTTCCGCGATTGCCGTTCGTGAACGCGCCGTCACCTTGTTCTTCATCCTCCTGCTGGTGGCAGCCGGGGCCTACGCATTCGTCATGCTCGGGCGGGCGGAGGATCCCAACTTCACCATCAAGACCCTGACGGTCACGACGGCTTGGCCGGGTGCGACGGCACGCGAGATGCAGGACCTTGTCGCCGAACCGCTGGAAAAGCGCCTTCAGGAACTGACCTGGTACGATCGGGTCGAGACGACCACGCGGCCGGGTTATGCGTTTATGACGGTCACGCTGAAGGACAGCACGCCGCCAGGCCTCGTGCAGGAGGAATTCTATCAGGCCCGCAAGAAGCTCGGGGATGAAGCCCGCAACCTGCCGTCCGGCGTCTACGGCCCCTTCGTCAACGACGAATATTCGGATGTGAGCTTCGCCCTCTATGCACTCAAGGCCGGGGGCATGCCGATGCGTGAACTGGCGAGGCAGGCCGAGGTGATCCGTCAAGACCTCCTGCATGTGCCCGGCGTCAAGAAGATCAATATCCTCGGTGAGCGTCCCGAACAGATTTTCGTCGAGTTCTCTTATGCCAAACTGGCAACTCTCGGCGTGTCGGCACAAGACATCGTCGCCGCCTTGCAGCGGCAGAACACCGTCACGCCGGCGGGTTCGATCGACACCCAGGGCCCGCGGGTCTTCATTAGGGTCGATGGCGCTTATGACAGCGTTCAGGCGATCGCCGACACGCCGATTGTCGCTGCTGGGCGCACGCTGAAGCTCTCCGATATCGCCGAAGTCCGCCGCGGCTACGAAGACCCTCCGACATACCTCATCCGGCGTCAGGGCGAGCCGACCATCATGCTCGCGGCTGTTATGCAGGCGGGCTGGGATGGTCGCGCACTCGGCAAGGCACTGGAGGACAAGACTGCCGCGATCGCACAAACACTGCCGCTCGGCATGACGCTCGACAAGGTGTCTGATCAGGCTGTCAACATCACCTCGGCGGTTGACGAGTTCATGTTGAAGTTTGCGATGGCGCTCGGCGTCGTGCTGCTGATCAGCCTGATCAGCATGGGCTGGCGCGTCGGCATCGTCGTGGCGGCTGCCGTCCCCCTGACGCTTGCCGTCGTGTTCCTCATCATGCTGGAGACCGGCCGGTTCTTCGACCGGATCACGCTGGGCGCCCTCATCCTGGCGCTCGGTCTTCTGGTGGACGACGCCATCATTGCCATAGAGGTGATGGTGGTGAAGATGGAAGAGGGCATGGACCGCATCAAGGCAGCGGCCTATGCGTGGAGCCACACCGCAGCACCCATGCTGTCGGGCACGCTCATAACGATCGCCGGCTTCCTGCCGGTGGGTTTTGCGCGCTCGACGGCCGGTGAATACGCCGGCAACATCTTCTGGGTCGTGGGGTTCGCCCTGATCGTCTCCTGGATCGTCGCGGTGGTTTTCACACCCTATCTCGGTGTCAAGATGCTACCCGCGATCAAACCGATACCGGGTGGTCATCACGCGATCTACGGCACGCCGAACTATCAGCGTCTGCGGCGACTCATCGCCTTTGCTGTGCGTCACAAGTTCGTCACTTGTGCTGTCGTGGGCATCGCTTTCGTACTCTCAGGCGTCGGCATGGGCGCCGTGAAACAGCAGTTCTTCCCAACATCAGACCGGCCAGAAGTGCTGGTGGAAATTCGCCTGCCGGAAGGCACCAGCATTGAGACTACGACCGCTGCCGTTGAGAAGCTCGAACATTGGCTGGACAGCCAGCCCGAGGCCAAGCTTGTCACGAGCTATGTCGGTCAGGGAGCTCCGCGCTTCTTCTTCGCGATGGCGCCGGAGCTGCCCGACCCGGCCTTCGCCAAGATCGTCGTGCTGACCCCTGACGCCGAGGCGCGCGAGGTGCTGAAGCACCGGCTCCGGGAGGCGATCGCACAGGGGCTTGCACCCGAGGCCTATGTCCGCGTCACCCAGCTCGTATTCGGCCCTTACACGCCGTTCCCGGTTGAATTCCGGATCTTGGGACCTGATCCCGCGCAACTCTACAACATTTCTGAAAAAGCCCTCGAAATCATGCGGGGCGTCCCGGACGTGCGGCAGGCCAATCGCGATTGGGGTAGTCGCACCCCCGTGCTTCGTTTCGTCCCGGATCAGGATCGGCTGAGTCTCCTCGGACTGTCTTCGGCGGAGGTAGGCCAGCAACTCCAATTCCTCCTCACCGGCGTCCCCGTCACACAGGTTCGCGAGGACATCCGCAATGTTCCCATCGTGGCGCGCAGCGCCGGAGCTGAGCGGCTGGATCCGACGCGCCTGGCGGATTTCTCGCTGATGAGCCGTGACGGCCGCCAAATCCCGCTCGATCAGATCGGTCATTCCGAAATCCGTCTGGAGGAGCCGATCCTGAAGCGCCGCGACCGTACACCCGTCGTCACGATCCGCTCGGACATCAATGAGGCGACCCAACCTCCGGAGGTCTCCAAGCAGGTCATGACGGCCCTCCAGCCTCTGATCGCCTCGCTTCCGGCCGGCTATCGCATTGAGCTGGGTGGATCGATCGAGGAGGCCGGCAAGGCTAACGCGGCCTTGGGAAAGGTCTTCCCGCTCATGATCGCCATCACGCTGATCGTCGTCATGCTCCAGGTGCGATCATTCTCAATGATGGCCATGGTTCTGTTGACGGCGCCGCTTGGGCTTGTCGGCGCCGTGCCGACATTGCTCGCCTTCAACCAACCCTTCGGATTCAACGCTATCCTGGGCCTGATAGGACTGGCCGGCATCCTGATGCGCAACACGCTGATCCTGACCGAACAGATCAAGGAGAACCGTGCCGGCGGTCTCGACCCCTACCACGCCGTCATCGAGGCCACGGTGCAACGCACGCGACCAGTGATCCTGACCGCACTTGCCGCAGTGCTCGCCTTCATCCCCCTCACGCACTCCGTCTTCTGGGGATCGATGGCCTACACGCTGATCGGCGGCACGGCGGTCGGCACGGTGCTGATCCTGCTCTTCCTTCCCGCGCTCTATGCCGCGTGGTTCCGGATCAAGCCGACTGCGGATCAGACCCATGAAGTTTCGACCGAGGAGCCGGAACCGCGAGCAGCAATGGCAGCCGAATAAGGGGCTTTTTGTCGGAGAAGACGGTTCACCGCTTGCAGATGATCGTTCAAGGCAAGCCCGGCAGATCCAAATCATCAGTTCTGGAGACATCATGAATCGTCCGGTCCGAACGCCGACTGATCCCGACGAGACACGCGCACGCATCCTGGAGGTGGCGGAGGAGCACTTTCGCCGCATCGGCTATCATAAGACGTCGGTGGCCGACATAGCCTCCGAGCTCGGCATGAGCCCGGCGAACGTCTACCGCTTCTTCCCTTCCAGGGAGGCTATCAACGAGTCCATCTGCGAGCGGATCGTGAATGAGGTCGCTGACATTGCCTCTGCGATCGCTCGCACGAATGCATCGGCTTCGGCGAAGCTCGAATTGCTCCTCATCGCTATTCACCGGCACAACAAGACGAAACTGCTCAAGGAAAGGCACATGCACGACATGATCGCCGCCGCCTTGCAGAAGAACCGGACGATCATCAAGACGCATATCGAGTGGATGGTGACGATGTTCGAGGCGATCGTCAGCGAAGGCATCGAAGCGGGTGAATTCAGGGCGGAGGATCCGGCAGAAGCGGCACGTGCGGTCAAGACCGCGTTCATGCCGTTCTTCCATCCGATTCTGATCGAACACTGCGTGCAGCACGGAGAAGACAGCGAAGCGGGCCTGCGCGAACAAATCCGTTTTATCCTGAAAGCTCTCGGCAAATCGGACTAAGGCGTGCCGTATGAAGGCACCGTGGCTCCGGAAAAGGGCGCGCAAACAAGGTTTGCGTCGAAGGTCAACTCATCGTCAACATCATGGCGCAACGTTGCATGCGGCGCGGGCCGAACAGAGATAACCTATGTGCTGGGAAGAGCTGGCAAATCCTACCTCGCCCAAGGTCGAGCCCCAAAGGCTTGCTGCCCACGCCTGCCTCGTTCATATCTGAGACTAAGCGAATCCGGGCGGCCGACAGTCGGCTCAAGGTCGCCAGTATCCGTAGCGAACGTCAGGTTTGAAGGTGTGCTACGAATGACTGGAATTGTTTAGCGTATTTTCAACGCGCTGCCCTCCAGTGGAGCAAGCGACAGGTACGAAGCGATTGATCACACCACGCGGCCCGTGGGTTCTGTTCTCATAACTGACCTATCTCAGCAGAGTTCCGCCCTTAAGTCTGGCGCGTACCCGCTGCACCACTCATACTTAGTTCCATAATGTTTATTATCTGACTTCTGCGGGGTGGGTGGTGGGTTCAAGGATGAAGTGCGACTTGCGAATGATACCAATGAGTTATCATACGCAAGGAAGATGCAATGAGACGCACCTACTCCCATATCGGCCTGGATGAACGTCGCAAGATTGCTCGCTGGCGGATGGCCGGCCTGAGCATCGAGATCATCGCCGAAAAGCTTGGACGGCATCGCTCGACGATCTTTCGCGAGATCAAGCGCAACACGTTCGTTGACAGGCAAATGCCGGATCTCAGTGGCTACTATTGTGTAACAGCGAACGGCCTGGCCTGTGAGCGGCGTGCCAAGCTGCGGAAGCTGGCGCGTTTCTCACACGTCCGGCAGTCCGTTATCGACCGGATCTTACATGGCTGGTCGCCACAGCAGATCGCCGGTCGCATGCGCCTGGAGTGTCACCCGATTTCGGTCAGCCACGAGACGATCTACAAGTTTGCATATTCGGCCGATGGCCAGGCCATCAAGCTGTGGCGGCATCTGCCGGAGCATCGAGCCAGGCGCCGCCCCAGGCATGCAAGGCGCAGACATGGCCGGCGCTTCAGCCCGGAATTGAACATCCTGCGCCGTCCGGACGTCGTTGCCGACCGCAAGCAGTTCGGACACTGGGAATGCGACCTGATCCAGTTCCGCAAGAAGTTCGGCAAGGCCAACGTCACATCGCTGGTCGAACGGGTCAGTCGCTTTGCCATCTTCCTGCGCAACAACGATCGACAGTCCCGGCCCGTGATGGATGGCGTCATTCAGGCGCTGCAGGCCCTACCCCACCTCGCCCGCCGTTCGATCACATTCGACCGTGGCACGGAGTTCACCGACTGGCCCTACCTTCAGGCAAGCATCGGCACCCAAACGTGGTTCTGCGACCCGCAGTCTCCCTGGCAGAAAGGCACCGTCGAAAACACCAACGGCCGGGTGCGGAAATGGCTTTCGAGAGAGGTCGATCCATTATCTGTGACCGATGCCGACCTGATCGAGATCTGTAATCGGCTGAATGCGACGCCGCGCAAATGCCTCGGCTACCGAACGCCAGCGGAGGTCTTTCGAAAGAAACTGCTCGCCCAGATGAGGCATGCCGGCTAGCTTGAACCGACCCGCAAGTCGCATCTCAGCATGACTCCACACCGGTTGAGGTCGTTGGTCTGCACTATCAGATCGAGCCAAGAATGTGAGTCAGTATCGTCACAGTCAGCGCGGCTTACACCGATTATCCGTTTTCAATTCCGCAGGCATGAACCACAGGAGGATAAAGCCTAGGGCCATTAATATGACTGCGGCCAACAGGAATACCGGAGTGGTTCCGTAGAGATCAATGACCATACCGGCCAAATAGACGCCGACGGCTTGCGCCAGAAAATAGCACGTGGCGAAGAGTGCAACCGCCGAGCCTCGCGCATCCGGGGCCATCTGGGTAGCGAAGGTCTGGAGTGTGTTGTGCAGCATGTAGAAGCCCAGGCCCATAACCGATATGGCCGGTAAATAGACCCACGAAACCGGGGTCAAGGCAATCGTGACATAAGTCACGGCAACGAGCACCGTGCCCCAGAAGGCCAGTCGAGCTGGACCGAGAAATCCAATCAACCGGCGCGATTGCGAGACGTAGAATAGTCCACCGAGGCAATAGGTGGCTAGAAAGAGACCGATTGTCGCGAAGTCGAAACCGAACCGATAATGCAAACTTGCCCCGACGTAGGTGAACGCGCCGAACATCGCGAACGCATCGATAGCCACAGTGATGAGCACGAAACGGACCACTGGCCGCGACGTCAGCCGCAGGAACGTATCCCACGTCCGCCAGAAACTCGCATTCCGGTCGTCTCTCGGAGCTCTCGTTGCAGAGTTGCTGATCATTTCGAAAATCAGCCCGGCCACAGCGAAAAGATACACGGTGCCGATGAACAGGAAAGCCGAGCGCCAGCCGAAATATTCGCCGAGGACGCCGCCTCCGATCTGGCCGGCCAGCAGTCCGAGTATCTGGCCCGACAGGAACCGCGCGAGGACATGCTGCCGTTCGCCGGCCGCGACCACATCGCCGACCCAGGCGATGGCAAGCGGGACGATTGCGGCGGCCATCATGCCGGACGCGAGCCGCGCGCCCGCTATTCCCATGACGGAACCAGCAAAGGCACAGATATAGGTCGTGACGGCCGAACCGATGCAGGCAAGTAGGATAACGCGGTATTTGCCATAACGATCACCAAGTGGGCCGAAAACGAGTTGAAAGGCGCCATACGTGAAGGCATAGGCTGTCGCAACGAAGGCGACAGCTCCGATCGTGACGTCGAATTCCTGTGCGATCTGCGGAAGAATCGCGTCCATCACACGGGTCGTTCCGGCAGCTGCGAAGGCTGCGACGGAAAGGAAGAAAATAGCTCGTGCCTGGCTGGGCGTAGCGACCACAGCCGAATTTTCAGCCTCGGCCAGATGCAGTTTTTCAGAATCGGCACTCAAAAGGCTTCACCACATACTGGCGCGTTGATCATCCCGGGACACGAGCACATGACCGATTGGGAGGAGTTTGAGCGTTTTCCCATAGATGATCTGTCCCTCATCCGGTGACGAGCAATCCAACACGAGTCACGTCCGGGTAACAGGCGTACCAAAGCTAGGGGACAGACGTCCGGAGCGCGCGCATGTTTCCTCGGCTCCTATTTTTCGGATTGCGTTTTGATCGCATTCCACGATGTCATGTTTTGATACCGGCATGCCAACGACCGGTAACGTGAACCATTCACAAGGACGCGCCATGATTTTCGAGATGCGGCAATATCTGATCGAACGCGGTCGGATGAACGACAATCACGACCGCATGGAAAATCACACTCCGGCTTTGCTCTCCAAGCATGGAATTCGCGTAATCGGCCGCTGGTCAGCACTTGCCGGCCCCCGTATGCCGCTCTTTTGCTACATCATGGAATGGAAGGATTTTGCCGAGCGCGAAGCCAGTTGGGCTTCCTTCTATGCAGACCCCGAATGGGCGCGTATCCGCGCCCAGACGAATGCCGGCAGCGAACTCGTCGAGGGGCAGGAACTTGTGTTTCTGCGCCCCAGCCCCGCGTTCGAGCAGGTCGAAGCCGATCTCGACAGGCGTATCGGCGGCGTTCATCAGATTATTACGCAAAAAATCCTGGTCGGGCAGAACAATGCCGTGACGGATTTCCTGTCCACGACCTATCTGCCGCGTCTGCGTGCGGCGGGCGCGCACGTCATCGGCGTCTGCGACATGATCAGCGGCCCCACTATGCCCAACATCGTCATGCTCGTCGCATGGCCTGATGAGCAAGCGTGGTGGAAAGGCTGGAGAGGTTTCCAGAACGACGCCGAACTGCTGGAAGGTTTTCGCAAACAGCGCGCCGAACTCGGCACAACGCTTTTCGGGACAAGCGACACTTTCGTGCTTGAGCCGGCATCATACGCCCTGCCCTTCGCATCGCTGAGGACCCGCCCGAACTGACTTTCCCTTGAAGGATAGAGAGGCCAATGATCGAGCTCTTCTACTCACCCAGCCCGAATGTCTACAAGGTGATGATCGCGCTGGAGGAGATGGCCATCCCCTACGACATTGTCTTCGTCGACCTCAGCAAGGGCGAACAATTCGACTCGACTAAACTTGGCGGCTCGATCGCAGGCAAGGTGCCGGTCATTCGCGATCATCATCCCGGTTGGGGTGATGATCCGGTGACGGTGATGGAGTCGGGTGCCATCCTGCAGTATCTGGCGGAAAAGACCGGCATGCTCATGTCGAACGATCCGCGCACTCGCAATGCAACGATGCAATGGTTGTTCTGGCAGATGGGTCATCTGGGACCGATCGGCGGCCAATTCTGGCACTTCAAGGCTTTTGCGGAGCGCATCGAGCCGGATACGGATTTCACGTATCCCAGGCGTCGCTATAGACGAATGCTTGCAGCGCTATGGGATGTGATGGAGCGGCGGCTGGCCGCATCGCCCTTTCTGGCCGGCGATTATTCCATCGCCGACGTAGCCTGCTATCCGTGGATCAAATATCTCGGACCGGAGACTGGAGACCCTTATCCGCATCTTCTGCAGTGGCGCGATGTGATTGCAGCACGCTCCGCTGTTGAAAGCGCCTACGCCCGCAATGCCGGCGTCAAGACCGAATATGGCCGGACCGAGCGCCAGACCATCGCCTATCCTTGGCAGGGGCTCTCGCAGCACACCATCGTGTCATGAAAAACCGGGGGAACCTGACAAGGTTCACCCCGGCTTATCGCTTGGTTTCTATTCTGCAGCCTGCGCCAACGGCGATGGACCTTCCTTGACGCGCGCGAGCAATTCGCGAGCGCGGGTGTTCTCCTGAAGCACTTCGTTGGTGCGTTTGGTGACGATCCATCCCTTTTCGCGGCGTGTCAGCTCCCAACGCGAAGCGACGAGGCGGATGACCGGGAAATTGCCATCGATCTGCTTGTAGAGCGTCCCGTGATGTGTAGCGACGGCACGGTCGCCTTCAATAACCAGATGCGGCATCGATGATACATGACCCGAACCGGACTCCATCAGCCCCTGATGGAACTCGCCATAAAATGCCTGTTTCAAGCCCTCGTGGCCTTCGTAGACACCCAGGCCGCCGATCTCGTAGAGGCTGTCTTCGGCCCATATTTCCTTGATCAGCTCCCAGTGGGTCGCATCGGCGGCCGGCCCGTAAGCGCAGATCAACTGCATGATTTCGATGTAGTCCTCGATATGATCGAGGCGTTCTTCAATTGATTTTGTCGATCTGGGGCGCGGCATGTATCTCCTCCTCCGGCATGCTGAAAATTGACGAGATCAATCCTTCTTTGGCTGATCGAAGCCAGGGCGCGGCACCATGGCGAGGATCGCAGTGCTCCATCCGCCATCGACCAGAATCTCCTGTCCGCTCACATAGCTGGCACGGTCGCTCGCCAGGAAGCAGATCGCGTCGGCGATATCCTGCGGCTTGCCGATGCGGCGAACCGGCACGACGCCTTCGCGCTTCGCCTTCACGACCGGATCCTTGTAGATGACCTCCGACATCGGAGTCAGAACCATTGCGGGGCTCACCACATTGCTGCGCACGCCCTTCTCGCCCCACTCGAGCGCCAGGTTCTTCGAGAGCATGAGCACACCGGCCTTGCTAACGCTGTAGGCGCCGCTTGTCGGTTGCGGATAAGAACCCGACAGCGAAGCGACATGGATGATGCTGCCGCCGCCATTTTCCAGCATGGAGCGACCGAAAATCTGCGAGCAGACGAAAAAACCCGTCAGATTGACGTTGATCACAGCGTTCCAGTCGGCAAGCGACAGCTCTGAAAGCGGCCCATTGCGGATAAGCGCGGCATTGTTGACCAGGACGGTGCAGCGCCCGAAAGCTTCTTCTGTCGCCTTGCGCGCGCGGCCCACGCTCTCGCCATCGGTGATGTCGCACTCCAGCGCAACAGCCTCGCCGCCCTTGCTTCTGATCTGAGCGGCTGTCTCTTCGCCGGTGCGTAAATCCCTATCCAGAACGACGACCCTGCCGCCGGCCTCCGCCAGGCTTTCGGCGATCGAACGCCCGATCCCGCCTCCCGCGCCCGTAACGACGCAGACGCGTCCGCCGATATCAAGCCAATCTCCGCTCATTTTCAATCCTTATGACCTTGGTGCGCCGACGGTTGCGGTGCGCCTGAAAACCAGACATCTGATTCAAAGCGTCGCGCCATTCATAGCAATAGCAAAAGAAAGGGCGCCTCCCGCCATCAACTCAGGAAGCGCCTCAATCGCCGGTGTTTATCGCCACTGGAAGGACTCGGAGCCCCATTTCCGATTCACGCGAACCGGATATGTCCTAATGTGCGGAATTACGGGCTTCGCGCCGTTCCTTGGCCAGCTTGAAGAGCGCTGCGGTCACATCTTTGCCTTCAGCCTTGGCTTTTTCCTTCGCGCCGACCCACAGGTCGAAATCCTTCTGCGCGTCCTGGGTATGGTTGTTCCAGTCCTTGTCGAGCGGCGTGGTGATCTCGAGACGAACACCGTTCGGATCATGGAAATAGATACTGTAGATCAGACCATGATCGGTCGGGCCAACGATGTCGATGTCGTTTTCCTTGAGCCAATTGTACCACTTCATCACGTCGTCGCGGGACGACACCTCGAGCGCTATGTGATTGAAGATGTCATAGGCCGGATGTGTCGACTTCGCGGGCGCCGGCAGTCCGGGAGCCTCGAAGAATGCAAAGGTCGAGCCATCCTTCATCTTGAAGAAGATATGAAAATACGGAAACGCATCACCGGTCGACGGAACACTGTCATCGATGACAGTGCTGGCAATTTCCATGCCCATGACGCGCGTATAGAAATCATACGTCGCCGCAACATCATGCGTAACCCAGGCCGCGTGATTGAGCATCGTCGGCGTAAGACCGGGATTGCGGGGCTTCGCAATTCTTGGTGCTTCCAGCGTGGCGGACATCTAAGCTTCTCCTCGCAATTCCAGAATATCGTCAGATCACTCTGGGCCAAGCGGCTGTCCCGATATAATCGCCGAGGACAGGCCGCTCTAAGATGCCCCAGTCCTAAGCAGTCGAGCCGGACCGGTATGTCCCCCCTTGTTGGGACCATTGCTTCAGAGATGAACATGCGTGCCGCCGAAAGAGCGGACCGCAGGCCCGATCAGGTCGGATGGGAGATCGGAGAATCGCCGTCGGCATGCTGGGAATTCGTGCCGTATCCGTAGGCCTCAAGCAGGGATTGCCAATCGCGCTCATCCCCCAGCACCTTTGCCGAGCGTTCGACGAGTATCTTCATGATACGGCGCAGCGACACCACATCTTCGCTGCAAAGCCCCGACACGAGGGCATTTTCGCTCGCATACATGACCGGAACGATCTGGTTGTAGACCTCCTCGCCCTTCTTGCTGAGACGCAGTACCACGCGGCGCCGGTCGGCCATGTCGACACGGCGGGAAACAAGCTTCTTGTTCGCCAATTGCTCGACAGCACGGCTGATACTGACCTGATCCATTGCGGTGAGTTCGGCAAGCGCCTTGGCCGACAGGGGAGAGTGAGTGCCAAGAATGGCCAGCACACGCCAGCCAACTACGGACAGGCCGAACATCTCGCTGTACATCTTCTCAAGCGTGAGGCTGACGCGGTTAGCAACAACGTTGAATGCGTGTGGAAGAGAATGCTCAGGCAAGTAGAATCCGGGCGGCAAGGCGCGAGCCTGAAGCTCATCCGTCTTGCCGACCTCCGTCGCCGCGGATTTTCTTGTCGATCCCATAAATGCCTCCGGTATCGGAAATCATACCGCAAATCCAGTGTCGATGTCACAAGGACGAACTTACAGCCGCTTCTATGCTGTTGAAATCCCGCCATTAAACGCATTGCCCGATAACAGCGAACCAGCAGGTATCATGATGCCCTCCCGAGCCCAGCGCCGGATGTAACAACCAGAGGGGACATTGGCTGTTGCCAAAACGGCGTAGCGACGACGCATGGAAACTAGAGGTGCTGTGCCTTCTGTCCAGTAGCAAGGCATTCCGCATACGCGCGCGGCACGCAAGTGCAAGGAAATAGAATGACGAACGGCAAAGCACCGGACCCGGAAATCGAATTCACATGGCTGCATATTCAATACGAGGAAAAATCGGCCTTTGTTGAAACCTACGGCTTCGCCGGCAATCAAGGCGCAGTAAACCTGGAAGGGATTCTGATGCGGCCGAAGGGGCGTCCTTCATCCACGCTGATGATCTTCATGCACCCGACCTCAACGCTCCAGCTTCTGCCGGTGCCACGTGCTGCAGCGCTTCACGGAGCGCATGTTCTGTGCGCGGCGAGCCGCTACGCGAAGAACGATGCAGCGCTGATCATGGAGAAGGTCCTTCTCGATCTCGGCGCCTATGTGCGCCATGCCAAGGAGGCGCTCGGCTATGAGAAGGTCGTGATCGTCGGCTGGAGCGGTGGCGGTTCGCTGGCACTTTTCTACCAGTCGCAGGCCGAAAACCCCACGATCACCCAAACGCCGGCCGGCGATCCCGTGAACGTCAAGGGCGCGGGGCTGATCCCTGCCGACGCGTTGATCTTCCAGGCGGCGCACATTTCGCGGGCACAGCTTCTCGTCGACAGCATAGATCCCTCTGTACGCAATGAAGACGACCCGGACGATCGCATACGAGAACTTGACATCTATGACGCCGCCAACCCGAACCAGCCGCCCTATTCGGCCGACTTCGTCGCTCATTACCGCAAGGCGCAGCGCGAGCGCATCGACCGGATTCGAAACCGGGTGGTGGAAACGCTGGACGATCTCAAGAAACGCAATACGGACGAGTTGGAGCGCGGCTTCGTTACCCATCGCACCTTTGCCGATCCGCGCTTCATCGACCCGACAATAGATCCGAACGATCGCAAACCGCGCTGGTCCTATCTTGGCAATCCGGCAACGGTGAACACCGGGCCGGTTGCGCTCGGGCGCTTTTCGACGCTGCGTTCGTGGCTGTCACAGTGGTCGATCCAGGATTCACGTGCCGACGGCGTGGCTTGTGCAACACATATACGAGTGCCCTTCCTCGCCATAGAAAACAGCGCCGACGACGCCGCACCCCAGCCCCACACGGGAATGATCTACAGTGCCGCTGCAAGCACGGACAAGACCTTCCGTGTCATCAAAGGCGCGACGCATTATTATGCGGGCCAGCCCGAACAGCTCGCAGAAGCAGTCGAGTTGCAGCGCGGATGGCTCGCGGAACGCGACCTGTTGGGTGGTTGAGGATAACAGCATCCCGATAGAACCGGAGGACGACGATGCGTGAACTTCGCATACCCGTGTTGATTGTCGGAGCCGGCGGCTGCGGTCTGTCTTCCTCGATCTATCTGTCCGAGCTTGGAACGCGGTCGCTGCTGATTGAACGGCACGCCTCGCCCGGACAACTTCCCAAGGCGCGCTATCTCAATCAGCGCACCATGGAGGTGTTCCGGCAGATTGGCGTGGCCGACGCCGTCTACGCCAGATCAATGCCGCTTAAATACATTTCCCGCATTCGCTGGTGCACAAGCCTTGCAGGGGACGGCCCGCTCGACCGCAAGACGTTCTATGCGATCGATTCCTTCGGCGGCGGCTCCCTGACTCATTATCGCGCAGACAGTCCGTGCGAGAGCACGCTTTATCCACAGGTGCGCCTTGAACCTTTGCTGCGCGAGGAAGCCGAAAGGCGCAATCCCGGCGGCTTGCTCTACTATCACGAACTTACAACGATCGAGCAGGACCGAGAGAGCGTGACGGCACTGATCCGCGACCGCGAGAGCGGCGAAGAATTCAAGGTCATCGCAGACTATGTCATCGCCGCCGACGGAGGGCGCACGATCGGACCGATTGTTGGAAGCAAGCTGACCGGTGCCACCAACATGGTCGACATGGTGACCGTCTACTTCCGTGCCGATCTTTCCCAATGGTGGGACGACGATCACGCGATGACGACATGGTTCGTCAATCCGGACGGCGGCTCATGGAGCAGCGGTGTTCTGGGCAAGCTCGGGCCGACGAAATTCGACCGTCACTCGGAAGAGTGGATGTTCCATTTCAGCTTCCGACCGGACGACCCCGCTCGCTTCGACCAGTCGTCATTGCTGCCGCGAATGCGCGAACTTCTAAAGCTGCCGGAGTTCGAACCCGATATCATCGGCATCGGCCATTGGGTCGTCGAAGGCGTGCTCGCAGACCGGTATCGCTTCGACCGCATCTTCCTGGCAGGCGACGCAGCGCACAGGCACCCGCCGACGACCGGGCTCGGCCTCAACTCCGCCATTCAGGATGCGCACAACCTCGCCTGGAAACTGGATTGCGTACTGCGCGGTCAAGCCTCGGACGGACTCTTGCATAGCTACGAGACAGAACGTCGCCCGGTTGCGGAACGCAATGTCAAATGGGCGCTGATGACCTTTCAGAACCACCCCCTCACCGATGTCGGCATCGGTCTGGTGCGTGGCAATGCGGAAGTCAGTCAGAGCAATTTTTCTGCTTTCTTCGCGGAAGATGACGAGGGCCGGACACGGCGTGCGCGGTTGAACGATGTCATCAGCGTGCAGCGCATGGAGTGGCAGGCCCATGACCTGGAACTCGGCTTTTACTATGATCGCGGCGCAATCGTTCCAGACGGAACTTTTCCACCCGAGCGTGACCCGATGGGTGGCAAATACACGCCAACCACGCGGCCCGGCCATCGGCTTCCACATGCCTGGGTCGAGCACAAGGGCGAGCGAAAATCGACGCTTGATCTGGTCGGCAAGGGGGCATTCTTGCTTATCGCCGGTTCGGATGATGCGGTGTGGGCCGCTGCCGCGCGTCAACTGGCCTCCGAACAGGGTCTGCGTCTTGAAGTCGTTTCGATCGGCGACACGGGCGATTGCATCGACATTGATCGACGCTGGACGATGTTGCGCGAGGTTTCTTCGAAAGGTGCGGTGCTGGTACGACCCGACAATCATGTCGCCTGGCGATCGCTCGGCCAGAAGGCGAACGCGGTCGAGGTGCTACGCGATGCTTTCGGCAAAATCCTGATGCAGGATCATAGTGCCAGGCAGCCGCAAGCTGACACGCCGCGCCTTGCTTCCTGACACCGGCTTCTCCTGAGGACTTGATTTCGTGAATCTCTTTTCCCTTCTCGACCAGGCAGCGACACGATATCCGCAAAATGGCGCGGTCTTTCTCGGCGAGCAGCAAGTGTCCAGCTTCGCCGAACTGCGCACGCGCTCGCTTCAGATTGCGGCAGCCCTGCGCAGGGAGTTCGCTGCCGGCGACTGCATCGCGATCATGAGCGAAAATCGCCCTGAATATGTCGAACTCTTCTTCGGCATCTGGGCGGCGGGAATGGTCGTTGCTCCGGTCAATGCCAAGCTTCACGCACGAGAGGCCGTCCAGATCCTGGAGGATTCCGAAGCCGTCGCGGCGTTCGTTTCGCCGAAGCTCGTGGGTGCGCTGGAGCAGGCACTAGAGGGTTCTTCTGCCTCTAAGTGCCATCAGTTCGTTATCGGCGGCGAAGACTATGTGAGCCTCTTTCAGGACAAATGGGACGGTCCGATCAGCGCATCGCCGGAAGCTCTGGCCTGGCTTTTCTACACCAGCGGCACGACCGGCCGTTCCAAGGGCGCAATGCTGTCGCATCGCAACCTGATGGCAATGACCATCTCCCATCTGGCCGACATGGAGACGGTCGACGAGAATTCGAGCCTGCTTCACCCCGCACCGATGTCCCATGGCTCGGGGCTCTACATTCCGGCCTATATTGCCCGAGGTGCCCGCCAGGTCGTGCCGCGCTCGGCGGGCTTCGATCCAGCCGAATTCATGGACCTTTGCGACGTCCATCCTTCATGCGGCGTGTTCTTTGCGCCAACCATGGTGCAGCGCCTTCGACTTGAGGTGGAACAATCGGGGCGCCGTCCAGCCAATTTGCGCAGCATCGTCTATGGCGGCGGACCAATGTATGTCGAGGAGATCAGGAAATCGCTCGCCATTTTCGGCCAGGTCTTCTCGCAGATATATGGACAGGGTGAATCGCCCATGACGATTACCGGCCTGAGGAGGGCCGATCATGCGACGGACGACGACGAAATCCTCGGTTCGGTCGGCTTTGCCCGCTCCGGTGTAGAGGTGGCAGTGGTCACGGCGGAGGGCACACCGGTCGCGTCTGGCGAAGTTGGCGAAATCATCTGCCGTGGCGACGTTGTCATGTCCGGTTACTGGAACAATCCGAAGGCGACATCAGAAGCCCTGAAGGATGGCTGGCTCTATACCGGCGACATGGGCTCCTTTGACGACCATGGCTATCTTACGCTGCGAGACCGCTCCAAGGACGTCGTCATCAGCGGCGGCACCAACATCTATCCGCGCGAGGTCGAGGAGGTGCTGCTGAAGCATCCCGATGTCGGCGAAGTCTGCGTGGTTGGCCAGCCGCACCCCGAATGGGGTGAGATCGTCGTCGCCTTCATCGTTGCGGACAATGGAGCAGCGATCGCGGAAAAATCGCTCGACGCCCACTGCACGGACCACATAGCGCGTTTCAAGCGGCCAAAACGCTACATATTCGTCAAGGAACTGCCCAAGAGCAATTACGGCAAGGTCCTCAAACGAGAGTTGCGCGAGAAACTTCTGGCGCTTGACGCATGAAAACGTCGGCGTGCCGCATTCAATGAACCCGGAGAGATCGTCATGAGCACTGCAATTGTCGGATGGTCCCACTTGCCGTTCGGAAAGCATGAGAACGAAACGGTCGAGAGCCTGATCGTGAAAGCGACGAACGCCGCGCTCGAACACGCCGGCATCGAAGCCGCTGACGTTGACGAGATCGTGCTTGGTCATTTCAACGCCGGTTTTTCGCCGCAGGATTTTACTGCAGCTCTTGTGCTCCAGGCCAATCCCGACCTCCGCTTCAAGCCGGCAACGCGCATTGAAAATGCCTGTGCCACCGGCTCCGCCGCCATCCACCAGGCCATCAAGTCGATCGATGCGCGCAAGGCGCGCATCGTGCTGGTTGTCGGCGTCGAGAAAATGACCAGCACACCGGGACTGGAGATTGGCCGCAATCTGCTTCGAGCGTCTTATCTTCAGGAAGAAGGCGATGTCGAAGGCGGCTTCGCCGGCCTCTTCGGCAAGATCGCCGGTGCCTATTTCCAGAAACATGGCGACCAGTCGGATGCGCTGGCTCGCATCGCCTCCAAGAACCACAAGAACGGCGCGAGCAATCCGCTCGCGCAGATGCAGAAGGACCTCGGCTACGATTTCTGCAGGCAGGAAAGCGAGAAGAACCCCTTTGTGGCAGGCCCGCTCAAGCGGACAGACTGCTCGCTCGTTTCCGACGGCGCAGCCGCCCTCGTGATTGCCGATGTCGAGACTGCCCTTGCCATGCGCCGCGCCATCGCCTTCCGTAGCGTCGCCCATGTGCAGGATTTCCTGCCCATGTCGAGGCGCGACATCCTGAAATTCGATGGCTGTGCGCTGGCATGGCAGAAGGTGCTATCGGAGGCAGGCATCTCGCTCGATGATCTCTCCTTCGTCGAAACGCATGACTGCTTCACCATTGCCGAACTGATCGAATATGAAGCGATGGGCCTGGTGCCGGAAGGCCAAGGCGCCCGCGCGATCAACGAAGGCTGGACGGAGATCGGCGGCCGCCTGCCGGTCAATGCGTCCGGCGGTCTCAAGGCAAAAGGGCATCCGATAGGCGCTACCGGTGTCTCCATGCATGCGGTTTCCGCCATGCAGCTCTGCGGAGAAATGCCCGCCCCGATTCAGATCAAGGATGCGCGCCTCGCAGGCATTTTCAATATGGGCGGTGCGGCCGTTGCCAATTACGCCAGCATTCTCGAACGCATCAAATAGCACCGATCGCCGAAGCGACAATCTGGAGGAAATTTCTTGAACAACGCATTTGATCTATCGGGCCAGCGGGTTTTTGTGACGGGCGCCGGCGGCGCGATCGGGGGTGCGGCAGCTCGGGCCTGTGCCGCGCTTGGCGCGGACCTTGCGATCGTCGACCTGAAGGCGCCCGATGAACTCGCTCGTGAATTGCACGACGCCGGCACCAAGGTGAAGGCCTATGCGCTGGACAATTCCATCCGTGCCGATGTCGAAAAGGTCATCACTGAGGCCGGTCCGCTCGATGCGCTTTGCGATTGCAGTGGATACTATGTCAAAGGCGATTGGATGGATGGCGGCGACGACTGGGAGACGCTCTATCGCAAGACGATGGATGTCAACGTGCTCGGGCCGGTCAATCTGGTGAGGGCCGTTCTTCCGGGCATGGCGGAACGCGGCACCGGCCGTATCGCGCTGACAACCTCCATGGCCGCACGCACCGCCGGCTCTACGCTTGCAGTGGAGCCCGCCTATGTCGCCTCGAAGGGTGGGCTTCAGGCCATCGTGCGTTATTTTGCACGTCAGGTGGCCGACAAGGGCATCGTCGTCAATGCGATCTCGCCGGGGCCGATCCTCACTCCGCTGCTGATTTCGGCCAATCAGCCCTTTGCTGTCGATCACTATCCCATGAAGCGACTGGGCAAGCCGGAAGAGATCGGCTGGCCGCTTGCCTTTCTATGCTCCCGCGCCACCGGCTTCATGACCGGAGCAGTCATCGATGTGAATGGCGGCATGGCTTTTTCCTGACGTCATCTCTTTGCCCTGGCACCCGTGTCCCTGACAGCAGGGATACGCGGCCTCGGTTCCATCGGTCATAGCATCGGTGCCACGAAGGCAGTTGCAGCAGCTTTGCTACGACGAAGCGACAACCTCCCTCGCCTCTATGGAGCTCGACATGCTGATCACCCTGGGATTCTACAAGCGCAAGCCCGGCCTCACCCGTGAGGAATTTTCGCGACACTGGCGCGAAGTTCATGGCCCGCTGATCGCAAATGATCCAATCCTGTCGAAATACATCAAGCGTTATGTCCAGCACCATTGCGTACCCAGCAGCGGCTGGGCGAACGTTGGCGATCTCGATTATGACGGCTTTTCCGAATCCTGGTTCGAGAGCCTCGAAGCGCGCAAGGAAATGCATGCCCTGCCCTATTTTCAGAAAGAGATGATCGAGGACGAGCACAAATTCCTCGACATGGATGCCACGCGCATCCTGATGTTCGATCATCAGGTGGTGCAGATCGGCAAGGACTATTCGGCAGAATGGGCGGCTGGTCATGAAGGGGCTTGAAGGGCGCGCCGCAATCGTTACCGGCGCCGGACAGGGTATCGGGCGGGCAATAGCCGAAAGGCTTCTGGATGAAGGCGCCCGCGTGCTGGCCGTCGACATCAAGGATGACGGCCTTTCATCTTTCGCAGCCAGTGCTCAGTTGGTGACGATGGTTTCCGATGTCACCACATCAGATGCACCGGCTATGATAATCCAGCGATGCGTCACTGAATTCGGTTCGGTCTCGATCCTCGTCAACAATGTCGGCGTCGGCAACGCCCCGCCCCTGCACGAGACGACGGACGAGATTTTCGATCGTTACATGGACATCAATCTGCGCGCCACATTCAGGCTCTCGCGCGACATTCTGCCGGAGCTGCGCAAAAGCCGGGGCACGGTCGTCAACATCGCCTCAAGCATTGCACTTTCCGGCTATCGCCGCTGGGCAGCCTACGCGACCGCGAAGGCCGGCGTCGTCGCGCTGACAAGAAACATGGCCGCCGAATACGGACCGGAAGGCATAAGGGTCAATGCGGTAGCGCCAGGAATAGTCGCTACGCCACTGACCGCCGGACGGCTCGAAACCGCACGGTTCCAGGCAACCATCATCGGCACCATGCCGCTCGGCCAGGTCGGCAGGCCAGACGACATAGCCTCCGCAGTCGCGTTTCTCGCCAGCGACGAGGCGCGCATGATCACCGGTCAGGTTCTTGCCGTCGATGGCGGCCAGACATCATCGGTCTTCATCAGCGATGACATTGTTTTGAATTGGGAAGCCACGAGAGGAGCGAACTGACATGCGGATTGCATTGGTGACCGGAGGTACCGGCGGGCTGGGTCTTGCAACTGCCAGGCAGTTTGCCAAGGACGGGATGACCGTAGTCATAGCCGACCTCGACCAGGCAGCATCGGCAAAGGCTGCGGGCGAACTCGAGGGCAAGGGTCATCGTGGCATCGCTCTCGACGTGTCCAGCGAAGAAAAGGTGGCGGCAACGTTCAAGACGATCGAGAGCGAGGTCGGACCGATCTCCGTATTGGCTCATTTCGCGGGCATGCTCGGCGCAGGTGGAACGGCAACCGGTATTTCGCTGATCGATTCCACCGTCGAGGACTGGGACAAGGTTCAGTCGGTCAATGCGCGCGGCACTTTCCTGTGCGTGCGCGAGATGGCGCGCGCGCGCCGCGCAAAGCCGGTGGAACATGGCCGCATCATCACCGTTTCGTCTCTCGCAGGCCAGACCGGCGGTCTGCAGTCCGGCGCGGCTTATTCGGCCTCAAAGGCAGCGGTTCTCGGTCTTACCCGCACGGCAGCCCGCGATCTGGGCTCGATGGGCATCACCGTGAACGCCATCGCTCCGGGACCGATCGACACGCCGATGCTGGCGCAGGCCACAGGCACGACGAACACCGGTACGAAGTACACCAAACTGGATTCCGTGCCGCTTGGCCGGGTCGGTGCGCCTGAGGAAATCGCAGGCGCCGCTTCCTTCCTTGCCTCGGTCAATGGAGGCTTCGTTACCGGAGCCACGATCGATGTGAATGGCGGCCTCTACATGCATTGATGTCGCGCTCGGTCGAAACAGCTCGGAAACCAAGGATATATCGATGACGGAAAAGATGCGTGCCGGCGTTGCCGGCGAAAACGGGCTGGAGTTGCGCGAGATTGCGCGCCCCGTTCCCACCTCTGAACAGGTACTCGTTCGCGTAGCAGCGGCCGGCATGAACCGGATCGATCTGAATATGGCGAAGGGCGCTGGTGCTGCAACTAAGGATTCTCTCGGCCAGCCGATCGGTAGGGAGTGGGCTGGTGAGGTCGTGGAGATCGGGCGCGACGTCCAAGGTTTCAAGGTTGGGGATCTGGTCATGTGTTCAGGCATGGGAGGCTACGCAGAATATGCTGTCACCGATGCCGGACTGGCGCTGAAATTCGACGGCACTTTCGATATGAAACAGGCCGCAACTCTGCCGCTGGTGCTTATGACCGCGCACGACGCAGTGATTACCAATGGCCGCCTGCAAAACGGCGATGCCGTCCTCGTGCAGGGAGCGAGTTCTGCCGTCGGGCTTATGGCGCTTCAGATCGCGAGGCTCAAGGGCGCCGGTATCGTCGCTGGCACGTCGACCAATGCCGAGCGGCGTAACAGACTGAGCGAATTCGGCGCCACGCATGCTCTCGACCCCAAGGATGCCTCCTGGGCCGACGCGCTGATGAGCGCGACCGAAGGCAAAGGCGTCAACCTCGTTGTCGACATGGTTTCGGGTTCGTCGGTCAATCTTTCCATGAAGGTCGCTGCCGTACGCGGGCGCGTGGTCAATGTAGGGCGCCTCGGCGGCACTAAAGCCGAGTTCGACTTCGACCTCCACGCCGCAAAACGCCTCGACTATATCGGTGTGACATTCCGCACGCGCACGGTCGCCGAGGTTCGCGAGATCGTCTCGCGTATGCGTGAGGATCTATGGAAGGATGTGCAGGCGGGCCGGCTGTCGCTGCCGATCGACAGCAGCTTTTCCCTTGCCGATGCACCGGCGGCGCACAAGCATATGGCCGCCAATGCCCATTTCGGCAAGATTGTGCTGATCCCCTGATGCACCTCAGGGCGGCTAGGAGTGTTCCGTGAAAGCCTATGAAATCAACCCGTCTGCGGCCGATGGCATGCTCAGGCTGGTCAATCGGGCCGATCCTGAACCGAGGCCGGGAGAGGTTCTGGTGCGCATTCGCGCGGCCTCGCTGAACTACCGCGATCTCCTCGTCGCGGACAATGCCTATGGCGTCTCAACCAACAATTTGATTCCGCTATCGGATGGGGCTGGCGAGGTTGTGGCGCTTGGAGCCGGCGTAACGAAGCATCGGATCGGCGACCGGGTGGCGGGCGCATTCTATCCTGACTGGATCTCCGGGCCGATAACGGCCGGCAACAAGAAACGCGGCCTGGGCGGCACCATTGACGGCGTTCTGGCCGAATATCTGGTGCTTGGGGAAGATGCTCTGATCCCGTTTCCCGAGCATCTCTCATTCGAGGAAGCCGCGACCCTTCCCTGTGCCGCGCTTACTGCCTGGAACGCACTGACCGAGATCTCACGTCTGCGACCCGGCCAGACCGTTCTGCTGCAAGGCACAGGTGGCGTTTCGATCTTTGCGCTTCAGTTCGCCAAAGCAATGGGCGCGCAGGTCTTCCACATATCGAGCAGCGCCGAAAAGCTTGCGCTTCTCCATGAGATGGGCGCCGACCACGTCCTGAACTACCGGGAGAACCCCGACTGGGACAGCCAGGTGCTTTCGCTTACCAATGGACGCGGCGTGGATGTTGTGGTCGAAGTCGGTGGTCCGGGCACACTGGAGCGTTCGTTCCGTGCCGTGCGCGTCGATGGATCGATCGTCACGATCGGCTTTGTCGGCGGTGGTGCAGAAATCAATCCGAGAGCGATCATAGGACGCGCCATACGCCTGACCGGCATCAGTGTCGGCAGCGCTGACATGTTCAAAGATATGAACCGTGCGATTGGCCTGCATGGGCTGAGACCCGTGATCGACGAAGTGTTTCCATTCGAACGGGCAGCCGACGCATACGCCAAGCTGCGCGCTGGCCGTCACTTCGGCAAGCTGGTCGTCGCTATCTGAGACGGCCTTATAGGCATGGAGCATTGGCGGCAGCTGCCGCGAGCGCCTGTCGAACCCTACCGCCAGGCAAACCACCCGGGATAGCGGCGCCGTCGCAGGCGACGGGGATGAGGGTTTCCAGATCGATCCCGGTATCGATGCCCATGCGCCGAAACATCCACGCTACATCCTCGGTGGCGACATTGCCCGTGGCTCCCGGCGCAAACGGGCATCCACCCAGGCCGGCATAGGAAGCATCGAAAGCACGCACGCCCTGACGCCAGGCCGAATGCACGTTGGCCAGCCCCAAACCGTAGGTGTCATGCGCGTGCAGCGCCCAACGTTTTACCTGGGGAAAGCGCTGCATGCAGGCAGCGAACAAGTGTTCGACGTGATCGGGCGACGCCCTTCCTGTCGTATCGCAGAGGCAAAGCTCGATATTCGCACGTAGCGGCACGAGACAATCCAGCAACGCGATCGTCTCTGCCTCGGCCACTCGTCCCTCAAACGGACAGTCGAAGGCGGTAGCGATGTTGAGACGCATATCTACATCGTCCGGCATGGCAGCAAGCAGGCGACCGTACTCCTCCGCCGATTCCCTAGGAGAGCGGCGCACATTGTTGCGATTGTGCGCTTCTGAAACAGACAGCACGAAAGCAAGGAACCGGGAGCCTGCATTCAGCGCCAACCGACCATACTTCTCATTCGGAACCAGAACCTGCGGAATGATGCCGGGAATATCGTCGCAGGCCGCGAGAATTTCGGTGGTATCGGCAAGCTGAGGCAAGGCCGCTGCGCTGACAAAGGAGCCGATCTCCACGCGTTTCAATCCGGATGAGACCAGACGCCTCAGAAGATCAATCTTCATCTCCGTTGGAATGAACGGCTTGATGCCCTGATAGCCGTCGCGCGGGCCGACTTCGACGACCTCCGCAGCAGCGTCAGTGGTCGTCATATCGTTCCCTCCGCACGAAGGCTTGCCAGATCGTCAGGCTTCAGCGACAGGAACTCGCCAAGGATTTCGTTGGTGTGCTGGCCGACCGAAGGACCCGCCCAGCGGATCGTGCCCGGATTGTCGGAAATATGCGGCACGATGCCGGTATGAAGGACGCGGCCTAGTAATTCGTCATCCACCTCGCGCACCATGCCGCGATGAATGAACTGCGGATCGGTGGCACATTCGGCTGCCGAATAAACCTGTGTCGACGGGATATCCGCCGTCGTCAAACGGTTCTCCAGCTCGACTATCGTAAGCTGACTCGTCCAGGTCGTAATGATCGCATCCAGTTCCACGACGTTCTCCACCCGCGCGCGGTTGCCCTTGAACTTGGGCTCTTCCAGCAGGTCTGGACGGCGGATCAGGCTGGCAAGCTTGGCGAAAAGCGGCTCCGAATTGGCGGCGATCAATATCCATCTGCCATCCGACGACGGATAGGCGCTCGAAGGCGCCGCTGTCGGAATGCGCGAACCGGTAGGCTGACGGACCTTACCCAGCGCGCCATATTCCGGAAGCATCCCTTCCATCATGCTCAGAACAGAATCCGTCAACGCGACGTCCATTGTGCGGCCTTTGCCGTCACCCTTCACGCGGTCTCGCTGCCATACGGCCGAAACGATGCCGAAGGCGGCGTAAAGGCCGGCAAGCGAATCGCCGATGCTAACCCCTACTCGCACCGGCGGCAGATCGGATGTGCCGGGCGCATGGTCTGTGAGGTAGCGCAGGCCGCCGATCGCCTCGCCGATGACGCCGAACGCGGCTCGGTCGCGATAGGGACCGTCCTGTCCGAAACCCGAAATGTGGGCTATCACCAGATCCGGCTTCACCGCACGAAGCGCGTCGTCACCCAGCCCCATTCTGGCAAGTTGGCCGGGCCTGAAGTTCTCCACCAGAACGTCGCATTTTTCGACCAATCCAAGAACGATCTCGACAGCCTTGGCGGACTTCAGATTGAGCGTCACCGAGCGCTTGTTGCGGCCGTGCACCGACCACCAAAGCGAGTTGCCGTCGATCTGCTCCCCCCATTGCCGGACAGGGTCGCCCTGTGGCGGTTCGATCTTGATGATCTCCGCGCCGAGGTCTCCGAGTATCCGGGTGCAAAATGGGGCGGCAACGAAATGGCCAATCTCCAGAACGCGCAATCCTGTCAAAGGTCCGTGCTGGGCCGTCTCCGTCATGAAATCCTCGTCAATGGCATTGCTGGGTGCCGTGGCATGGCGCGGGGCCGGATGCCGGACGTCGTGACGCAAACTAACCGTGTCAGCAGCGCGGTATGTCCCGACAGCCGGGGACATGATGCACCGCACAATGCGACAAAAGCCTCACAAGATAACGGTTGAAGGTTCTGCCTGCACGAAGGGGCGATTTCGCATTGCCAGGTAGAATGCCAGCAGACTGAAGCCGACCGACAGGATGATCAGTGCCCGGAAGAGACCGAGATAGTCCGTGGCAATGCCGGTGAATACGATGGGAATGGCAGCGCCCATATAGCCGGAGATGTAGAGCCCCGACAGCACGGAGGCGCGGATTTCAGCCGGGGTGATCCGGTTGACCAACTCGGAACAACCCATCCAGCAGAGCCCCTGCCCGGCGCCTGCCATGATGGCGCCGACGATCAGTCCGAGCGTCGATTTCCAAACCATCGTGGCACAGATCAGCATCAGGCTGGGTGGGATAAGCAGAAGCCCGATCATGATTGCACGGCGATAGCCCAGGCCCTTCGTGAAGAGTTGCACCACGCCTGCAGTGGTGAGGAAAGCAACCACTGTGAGGCCGCCAAGCAGCTTGTTGGCGGTCCCCATCACGTCGAATGCGAGGGCTGGTCCAAGGGCCAGCCACAAGCCCGTATTGGCCCAGCTCAGCGCGCCGGTGACACTTGCGAAGATGAAGGCCGAGCGAATTTCCGGCGGCACCCAGACGCCCTGTGGCGCAAAGGACGTCGTGCGCAAAGACCGGCGGCTATGCGGCAGGATGGTTTCGCGAAATGAAAATGCGAGCACCAGCGCGACCGCAAGGCCGCAAAGCTGAAACAGGAACGGCAGCGTGACGACCAGTTCGGGAACCGTCGTGAAATGCACGATCAGTGTCACCGCAAGCAGGCCCACCGCGGGCGACGCCAGCGTCGCCGTTGCACCGATCCTCGATGCCTCGGCACGATTTCCAGAGGGCTGCAACTCGACGATTGCCGCGACGGCCGGGCCGCTCATCAGGCCGATCGCCACGCCGTTGATCAACCGCGCGGCGACCAGATATTCCATGCCTACCGCCAGCAGGTAGACGACGCTGGAAACCATCGTCAGCAGGACGCCGACGAAGACTAGCGGCTTGCGCCCAAGTTGATCGCCTAGCCGGCCGCCGAACAGCAATCCGATTGTGACCCCGATCGGATAGCAGGCAAATATCAAGGTGACGGCGGTCGTGGACAGGCCAAACTCGGCCTGCCAGATCGAATAAAGCGGCGTCGCCAGATGGCTCCCGAGCAGTGTGAGGAACAGAACGAGCGCAGCCGCTGCATACTGGAATCGGGGCAGCACATCCATCATTGCGCTGAATTCCCGGTGCGCTTCGGCATCGCCATGCTCAGGCCGATTTGCCGCTGAGCGCATTGCGCCCCTGGGAGAGCACTTCGGCGAAGCGGGCTATTCGCTTGCCCAGATACCGCGCAGCCTCGATCGTCTCCACAGGCAGCGGCTCGCTTTTCGGATCGGTGAAGCTCACGCCATATGGGTTTCCGCCAGCGACTCGCAAAGTGGGATCGGTATAGCCCGTCGGGACGATGATTGCGCCCCAGTGGTAGAACACATTGTTGAGCACCAGCAGCGTGGACTCCTGGCCGCCATGCTGATTGCTGGCACCGCCGAATACACTGACCGGCTTGTCCTGGAGCTTTCCTTGAGCCCATAGCCCACCAGTCTGGTCCAGAAACTGCTTCAACTGTGCTGCGGGAAGGCCGAAACGGGTCGGGGTGCCGAAGACGAAACCGTCTGCCCATTCGAGATCGGCAAGTTCAGCCTCGGGAAGGTGTTTTGTCGCTTCCACATGTGCGCGCCAGTCGGGGCGCGTGTCGATGGCGCTGTCGGGCGCCAGTTCGCGCACCTTGCGGACACGCGTCTCGGCCCCGACCGAACGGGCTCCCTCCTCCACGGCCAGCGCCAATTGATGGTTCTTGCCGGTGCTGCTGTAATAGATGATCGCAATCTTGGCCAAATACCTGCTCCATGAAGTCTGCCGTTCCGCGCGCCTGCGTCGAAGCTCGCAACGTCCAATAGATCGACCGTAGGCGTCGGTTTTCCATCACAATGCACCTATGAGCGGGGACAGACGCTTTTCTGTTCGCAATGTGTGCTGCCATCGAATTGGATCACGTGCTGTTAGCGCGACCGACTTTGCAACAGTCCCGTACCTCAGGAGCAATGCATGGACGCATCCAGACAGGAAGGTCTCGAAAAGCTTCTGGTCAAGGAGCGGCTGCATGAGTTGGAAATGGCCTATTGCCGGGGCATCGACCGGCGCGACCCTGATCTTATCCGATCGATCTTCTTCGAGGACGCGATCGAGGACCACGGCGAGGCCTGGTATGGCACAGGCTATCAATGGGTCGACTATATCTTTGCTGACTATCTGCACCAGTTCGAAGTCACCGCTCATTACGTTCTCAACGAGTGGTACAAGGTCGAAGGCGACGAAGCACAGAGCGAGGTGCACCGCATCTCCTACCACCGCCGTCCGAACGGGGAAGAAATAACGGCCGCCTCGCGAACCTTCAATCGCTACGAACGACGTGAGGGCGTCTGGCGCATCTCATATCGAGGTGTCACGCGCGACTGGATGAAGGAGACGCAGGCCACTCCTGTCGACCCGACCCAGCCCCGGCACATGATCCTGCGGCCAAGCCTGCCGGGATCTGATGATGTTTCTTACCGCGAACTGCCCTTGTTCAAACGCGGTCCGATCGACTGATCCAACACCGAATGTCACTCCCGGAGGGACAGACGACCGCGGCTTGTCAGCTGCATCCTTCACCGCGGACGTGCGACAGGGGAGGAAAAGAAAAATGTTCATGAAGAGACTCGCCGGCCTGGCCGGCGCGCTTGCGTTGGCACTGGCAACGACTGCAGCGTTTGCAGATACCGTGACAATCCGATACTCGTCCTGGCTCCCAACGACGCATTGGCTGGTAGGCGGCTCGCTCGTTCCATACCTGGAAGAGATCGAGAAAGTCACCGAAGGGCGGGTCAAAGTCGAAATACTGCCGAAGGTCGTGGGTACAGCCGCAAGCCAGTTCGACGTGGTGCGCGACGGGCTGGCCGACATGAGCTGGATCGTCGCCGGCTACACACCTGGACGTTTCAAGCTTGCCGAGATGGGTGAACTGCCGTTCAACGGCGATACTGCCGAAATCAGTCCGGCATTCCACCGTGCCTACACGAAGAACCTTGCCCAATACGACGAATTCAAAGGCGTCGAGGTTCTGGCTATCTACGCTGCGAGCCCCGGGCACGTAGCGACCAGGACGCGTCAGGTGAGCGTGCTCGAAGATTTCAAAGGTCTCAAACTGCGCAGCGCCTCCGAAGTCGCCACAAAGTCCCTGACGCTTTTAGGCGCCGTACCGATCCTGAAATCATCGACAGAAGCCTTCGAGATGCTCTCGACAGGCGCGATAGACGGGAGCCTGATGATTCCCGAGACGGTTATCGGAACCAATGCGCTCGACCTGCTGAAGTATTTCACGGTGATCCCCGGTGGTTTCTTCAACACCGTGCATCTGATGATCATCAATCCAGACAAATGGGCTGAAATCTCTCCGGAAGACCAGAAAGCTATTCTGGCTATCTCCGGCGAGAAGCTCGCTCGCACCGTTGGCGACGCTTACGTGACGCAAAATCAGCTCGCCTTCGATGCCATGAAGAAGGCCGGTTACACGATAGACGAGGTCAGCCCCGACGTACTTGCCCGGATCAAGGGTTCACTCAAGCCGGTCGAGACCGAATGGGTCGAGGCTGCCAAGGCGAAGGGTGTTGCAGATCCCGCTTCGGCTTTGGCCGAGTTCCGCGCCGATTTCGCCAGTGCAACTAAATCAGGAAACTGAGGCCCGGAAGGCGGTTAGTCCACCGGTCGCGTTCGCTCGACGCTCGGAACTTTCGCGCCGCAAAATGATCAAGGAGGAAATTTGATGTCAGTTGCCACGGAACCGGTTGCGACGCTCGATCCTCCGGTCTTTGACTGGGACCCGTGGTCGATCGAGAACCTCATTGATCCGTACCCGATGCACCATGCACTTCGGGAAGCCGGGCCGATCGTTTGGTTGAAGAAGTACGACATGTACGCGGTCGGCCGTCATGAGGAATGCAAGACCGTCCTGTCCGACTATTCGCGCTTCATGACAGGCGCCGGCACCAGCATGCAGGATATCCGCAAGCCGGGAAAATTCCGCATCCCGAGCCGCCTTCAGGAAGTCGACCCGCCACTGCATACGCATATCAGGTCTGTTGTGACGCGCGCGATGTCGCCACTCGTCATTCGCAAGATGCGCGAATTCTTCGAGACGCAAGCGCAGGTTGTGGCAGATGAAATGCTGGCCAAGGGTGATTTCGAGGCAGTGAACGAGGTGACCGAGCCATATGTCATCTCAGCTTTTCCGGCTGCCGTCGGCGTCAAGCTAAAGCGCAAGGAAGCGCTGGCGATCGCCGAGATGCGTTTCAATCAAAGCGGTCCACATAACGAGCTTTACGACAAGGCAATGAAGGAGGCCGAGCCGTTCCTCGAATGGTACGAGGAAGCCTGCCAGCGTCGCAGCGTCGTTCCCGGATCGATCGCGGACCTTCTGTTCGAGGCTGAAGAGGCAGGACAGCTCGACGAAGGGGTAGCATCCAATATCGTTCGATCCTTTGTTGGGGGTGGTGTCGATTCCACGATCAGCGCGATCGGCCATGCGCTCCATCATCTGGCGCGCAATCCGGATCAGTTTGCGCTTGTCAAAGCCGATCTGAAGAAGGTTCGCCCAGCATTCGAGGAAGCGATACGCATGGATATGCCGTTCCAGTTCACCTGGCGCACGACGATCCGCGATACGCATCTCGGCGACTATCGTCTCGCTGGAGATACGAAGGTAACGGTGTTGATCGGCTCGGCCAATCGCGACCCGCGCCGGTGGGAAAGCCCGGACCGCTACGACATCTCACGAGAAACTGTGGGCAACTATCTGGGCTTCGGCGTCGCTGACCACAATTGCGTCGGCCAGATGATTGCGCGCCTGGAAGCCGACGCAATTCTGACCGCGCTCATCCGGGGCGCGAAGTCGCTGAAGCTCACGGGAGAGCCCACATATCGGCCCATCAACCAGATGCGAATGCTGGGCCGGCTGCCCCTGCGTATAACGAGAGACCTGGCTGCGTGATCGATAGCAGCGCCCAATTTCAAGAGAAAAAACGCAGACGCTGTAGGGAGAAAGAGATGAAGAGCATTCTTAAGCTGACCATAGCGTTTTGCCTTTCGATGAGCGCGACTTGCGCATTTTCGCAGGACGTGACGATCCGCTATTCGTCCTGGTTGCCGGTCAATCACTGGCTAAACCAGAAGCAGTTCCTCCCGTGGTTTGCCGAAATCGAGAAGGCGACCGAAGGGCGCGTCAAGGTGGAAATGCTACCGAAGACAGTCGGAACCGCGCTCAGCCAGTTCGACGTCGTGAGGGACGGATTGGCCGACATGTCGTTCATTATTCCAGCCTACACGCCAGGCAGATTCCCGTTGATAGAGATGGGGGAACTGCCCCTTCTGGGAGATGACGCATCGACCATGGCGCGGGTGTTTGAACAGAGCTACCGCAAGCATTTTCTGCCTTTGGACGAGTTTGCAGGCGTAAAGATGCTCGCCGTCTACAACATCACTCCGGTGCAACCTTTCAACGCGAAACATCCGATCAGGACAGTCGCTGATTTCAAGGGGCTGAAGCTGCGCAGCCCCAACACTTTCATCACCGCAACGATGAATCGTGTCGGCGCCGTGCCCATCCTGAAATCTTCGATGGAAGCTTACGAATTGCTGTCGACCGGGGCAATCGATGGGCAAATTACGCAGGCTGATACAGTCGTCGTCAACAATATGGCACCACTGATGAAATATGGCACCATCATTCCCGGCGGCATGTCGAATTCCGCACACATCGTCGCCATCAACCCAGACAAATGGGCCGAGATTTCGGAGGTCGACCAGAAGGCGATCGAAGCTGTCACCACCGAGAAGCTCGGGCCATCCATCGGCAAGGGCTTTCAGGACAACGAAATGGTCGCGATGAAGGCTATGGAAGATGCTGGCTACAAGATCGACCACGTGGACGCGAACTTCGTGAAAGAGTTCCAGGCGGTTGTCAAACCGATCGAGGATGATTGGATCGAGCGGGCAAAAGCCAAGGGCGTTGCTGATCCCGCCGCCATTCTGGCGGATTTTCGCTCCGGAATTGCTGCTGCCCACAATTCGGCTCAATAGAAGCCGGGAGATAGGCCCGGTATTTCTGCAAGCATCAGAGACCTTTTCTATTTCCACCGCGCAAATGGACCGGCCGTTGGCCTGTCCCCGGCGCGAGTGACACAGCTTCGCCACCGAAGCTGGTAATCAAACTCCAACAAAAAGACTTGCCGGGAGCCGTATGCCGCCGGGAACGGCTCACTCTCGGAATAACCGGAGGAGAACAAACATGCATATGAGCAGGATTATCGGGCTCGGCTTGGTGGCCAGCATATCGCTCGTCACCACAGCCCTCGCTGAAAATGTGACGCTGCGCTATTCGTCGTGGCTGCCTGCCGCACACCATGTGAACCAAAATGCGATGTATCCCTGGTTCCAGGAGATCGAGAAGATCACGGAGGGTCGCGTCAAGGTCGAGATTTTGCCAAAGGTCGTAGGCACTGCGCAAAGTCAGTTCGACGTCATCCGCGACGGTCTTGCCGACGTCTCTTTTATCGTTCCCGGATATACGCCGGGCAGGTTCCCGGTTGCCGAAATCGGTGAGCTTCCGTTTCTCGGCGACGATACACGTATACTCGCACCTGCCTTCAACCGCATGTACCGCAAGCACATGGCCGGGCTCGACGAATTTGCCGGCGTCGAAGTGATGAGCATCTATTCAAACGGGCCCGGTCACGTTTTCACGCGCAGCCGGCCGGTAAAATCCGTCGATGATTTCAAGGGTTTGAAGCTTCGCGCAACCGGACCAGTCACAACCGAATTGCTTAACATGGTCGGTGCGGTGCCTATCCTCAAAGCATCGAACGAAGCGTTCGAAATGCTTTCGACCGGCGTGATCGATGGCAGTCTCAGCCAGTCCGAAACACTGAAGAATATGAAAATGATCGACCTGATGAAATTCGGAACGCTCATCCCGGGCGGCATCTACCACGCTACGCTGGCTGTCATCGTCAACTCCGACACTTGGGGCAGGATTTCGCCACAGGATCAACAGGCGATCAACGCGGTCTCTCATGAAAAGCTTGCCGAGGCCATGGGGCTCACCTTCTACAACGCCGATGCCGACGGCCTGGAAACGATGAAGGCTACGCCAACGCTTGCCCTCGAAACCGCCAGCCCGGATTTCATCGAGGATTTGAAGAAGGCACTGTCGCCCCTGGACGAACGCTGGATCCAGATCGCCAAGGAAAAGGGTCTTGCCGATCCCGCCGCAGTGCTCGCTGAACTGCGAGCCGAAGTTGCGGCTGCCGAGCAGAAGACCGAATAGACCTCGGTACGAAAGGGAAAATCCGCCATGTTCGCCCGCCTCGAAAAGATAACAGGCATCGCTACGTCGTGCCTGCTCTTCCTCCTCATGCTTCTCACTTTCGTCGATGTCTTTGGCAGGAACGTCCTGAACCATCCGCTCACCGGCGCGTCGGAAGTGACCGAGCTGATGCTGGCCGGCATCATCTTCCTGATGTTGCCGCAGGTCGCCTTCCGGCAGAAGCATATTGTGATTGATCTGATCGACGCGATCACTTCGCCTGTCTTGCGGGGTATCATGAACGTCGCGGCGGCCCTTCTTAGCGCAGCGATGTTCTTTCTCATCGGCTGGCAAATCTACATTCTGGGGCAAAAGGCTATCGGCTATGCCGACGCAACGCCGTCGCTGCATATTCCCGTCGGCCCTATTCTTTATCTCCTGGCATTGCTGGCGATCGTCAATGGCATCGCCTTTCTGCTCACGATTCCAAAGGCTTTCGAAATACCTGAACCCAAGTCGGAAACCGAGGAACTGTCCTTCACCGTGTGACACGGGAAAGGTGCGTTCTCACTAGACAGGTAAGGATACCTCCATGGTTGCTGCAGGCGCAGGGTTTCTGCTGTCGTTCATCATGATTTTTTTCCGCGTTCCCATTGCCGTCGCATTGGGGCTTACCGGCTTCATTGGCTTCGGCCTTCTCATCGGGTGGAAGCAGTCCTCCGTCATGATGGCGTTGACCACACGCGACGCCGCCATGTCCTATTCCATGGTGGTGATTCCGCTCTTCATCCTGATGGGCAATTTCATCGCAGGCACAGGCGTTTCGAAAGAGCTCTACCGGGCAGCCCAGGCGTTTCTCGGTGCCCGCCGGGCTGGTCTTGCCAGCGCAACGGTGCTGTCCTGTGGCGGCTTCGCCATGGTCTGCGGATCAAGCGTCGCAACAGTCGTTACCATGGGCAAGGTGGCACTGCCTTCGATGCGCGCCTTCGGTTATAAGGACAGCCTCAGCGCGGCGACGATCGCATCCGGCGCAACGCTCGGCATCATCATTCCGCCGAGCGTGTTGCTGGTTATCTACGGCATCATGACCGAGACCCATATCGGCAAACTCTATGCTGCCGCTCTTATTCCAGGCGTGCTCGGTATCCTTGGATATATAGCAGCCGTACGCTGGACCGCATGGCGCGACCCCCAGGCGGCGCCCCCCTCACATCCCTCCTCAACGCAGGAGAAGCTGGCGGCTACGCTCAACATATGGCCAGTATTGATCCTGTTCGCACTTGTGCTGGGCGGCATCTACTCCGGCACATTCACGGCCACAGAGGCAGCCGGCATCGGTGCCTTCGGTGCCTTCGTGCTGGCATTGCTGCGCGGGCGCCTCACCATCAACACGCTCTATGAGATCCTGCTGGATAGCGCCCAGGCCACGGCCGTGATCTTCGGACTGTTGATCGGGGCGCTGATCTTCACTGAATTTCTGAACTACACCGGCGCTCACACAGCTCTCCTCTCCTTCGTCCAGGACTCCGGCTTTTCGCCCTTCACCGTCATTATCGTCATCTGCCTGATTTACATTGTGCTCGGTGCGCTGATGGAAGAGCTGTCGATGATGCTTCTGACCGTTCCGCTCTTCTTCCCGATTGTGACCGGTCTCGGCTACGATCCCATCTGGTTCGGCGTTCTTGTCATCGTACTTTGCGAACTCGGCATGATCGCGCCGCCGGTCGGCGTGAACCTCTTCGTCGTGCGATCCTTCGCACCCGAAATACCCATCACAACAATCATGCGCGGTATTGTGCCCTTCGTCGCTGTCGACATTATCCGCGTCTTTGTCATTGCAGCCTTCCCCATCCTGTCACTGTATCTGCCGGGGTTGTTCTTCGGCTGAGCAAGCATCATTTACCCCAAGACCAAAGGCCGGCGCCTCACAAAAGGGCGCCGGCCTTTGACGCTTCCGGTTGGAGAGAAACAGGTCCCCATCATTGACAATGGCCTGCTTCCGTCATCGCCGCACGACCCTGTCACCTGCTCTTGCATCAGCCTTGAAGAGCCTTTTCCCAAGGACAAAAAAGCCCGATGCAAATACATCGGGCTCAAGCCGGGGTCTGACTGAAAATACTGCTAGTTAACCGCAACTGCACCTGTATTGCCGCCATGCAAAGCGCTCCAGAGCGCGAGATACCACATAAGCAGCTCGCGCTGGCTTCCGATGCCGAGGCGCTGATAGGCGCGCTTGCGATAGGTCATCACGCTTTCCTTGCCTATGCCGAGATCGAGCGCGATGCCGCAGGAGGAAAGGCCGTAGAGAATACGCGCGCAAACCTCGCCTTCGCGGCGCGAGAGGTCGGTGGCACTGATCACACAGCTCTGGATCTCGTCGAGCGAAGTCAATGCCGGCGTGAGGTTTGGCTTGCGCTCGAACAGATCGACATGCCGCGCCACGAATGAAATCAAAAGGTGTGCGATGAGCCGGAGATATTCGACCTGCGGTTCGGAGAGGCTTTCACGTTGTGCTGAGCGCAATATGCGTAAGCAGTAGGACGCATTAGCTTTTTGCTCGCAAATCATGATGCGCTGGCGTTTGCCAATGCCCCGCGTGTTCTCCGTGCCCGTAATGTTGCAAACGTCAACGCGCGCGCCAGACGATCCGACCTGGCTTAACTGGCGCTTGACTTCATAGGAAGTCAGATCCGATTTCGGCATCATCGCCGCGCCGACCAGGCTGGCAGACGCCACCTCGGAGAGTTCGTAGTTCTTCAGCTGAAAAATCGCACAATGATCAGCGCCGATGTACCGGTTGAGATAATCGAGAACCTGCTCGGCGAACCCCTCTCGGCCGATGGCTTCTACTATTTCGGAAAGCGACGGAGCCTCCGGTTTTTCGGGTCGATCAGATAGTGAATCCCTAGCCAAGGGCGCTGCGGTCATTGCGTTTCCTCCCTGCAATTCCAATTGCTTGCAAATGACATTACTTTCAAAATGAAAATACTGCAATATGAAAACAATATTGCAGTGCGGTACTTATAACTATCTGTTATTCAAGGATATTAGTCAAAAAATAAACATGACAAAAATCACCAACTTTCGCCATTTGCGCATCGCACACATCTTTCGATGCTCGAAAAAATGCAGAAGAAACCACACGCAAGCGGTTACGTTTCCACCAGGTTCAAGCGGACTTCGAAGCCTGAAAAAACGACGGCCCGCTTCACCGGGAAGCGAGCCGTCGTTTTGGTGCGAAGAGAGGGCTTAGAGTTGGGGATCTGCGATACGCACGGTCAAGCCATCGAGTTCCTCGGTCATGACGAGTTGGCAACTCAGGCGGCTGTTGATCTGCCTGCCCATGGCGGTGAAATCCAGCATCTGCTCTTCGTTCGGCGTCATGGAGGGTGTGTTGGGCAGAAACTCTTCCTGAACGAGAACATGACAGGTTGCACAGGTAAGCCCCCCGCCGCAATCGCCGACTATGCCGTCGAGCCCATGCGCCGTCGCTGCTCGCATCAGGCTCGTCCCGACAGGAACCTCCAGTTCCACGCGCGTTTCGTCAGGATTGATGAATGTAACTTTCGGCATATTGGAAACCTTCTTCTATGTTTTCAAGCTGCCACCAAGCGCAGCGGCAGGTGCTCCAAGGTTCGCAAGGTATTGACCAGGCGATATCTCGGTTCACCGGTGAGCTCTATGCGCTTCACCCGACGGGCGACCGCGCCCAGAATGCACTCCGCTTCCAGCCGAGCGATCATTTGTCCGATGCAGATGTGATGCCCGACACCCAGTGCCAGATGGACGCCGGCGCTCTCGCGATCGACATCGAAGCGATCGGGGTCAACGAACTTGCGCTGATCACGATTGGCCGCACCCAGGAAGGAGCCGACCTTGACGTCGCCTGCCATACGGTAACCGTCAAGATCCGTATCCCGAACGGTGGTGCGGAACATGACCTGCGAAGGAGACTGCAGGCGGATCGCTTCGTCGAAGGCGCCACGCACTTTTGTTGGATCGGCCTTGATCTTCTCCCACTCGCCAGGATTTTGGGCCAGAAGGTTGAGCGTGTGACCAATGCCGGCGATCGTGGTGTCCACACCCGCGCGCAGGAAGGAGCGCACATGGGGGCCGGCAGTGCCAGCTTCGAACTCACCCTTGTCTTCGGCTTCGAAAATCTTCTCGCCAAACCCACCCGGCAGCATCGCCTCGCGCTGGAAGGCTCGCTGAAAAGCAGGCAGGATTGGCTCTACCTTCTCGAGTGACTTCTTAAGCAGCTCGTTGTTCGGGCCGATCTGGTTGAAGTTCATCTCGCCGATATCGAGAAAATTCTCACGCGGCATGTCGACACCGAGAACGTCGGGAAAAGCCTTCAGAATGAAGGCTTCCACGAGGTCGTGCACGGCTTCTATCTCGCCTTGCTCGACGACCCGGTCGGCAATTTTCTCCGCCTCCGCCGCGAACACCTCCCGCCATTGGCGGATAACGATCGGCGAAATCACCTTGGTGAGCGCACCGCGGACCTTCGTGTGGCGTGGAGGATCGATTTCGGTGATGGGACTGGCGGTGCGCCAGGCGCCAGGCTTGCGAATGTCAGAAAGACCAACCCCTCCCTCGGAGGTAAAACGCTCAAAGTCGCTCATCACCGTGCGCACCGCTTCATAGCGGCCGACCGCGTACATGTTGTACTTCTCGATGAAGACTACCGGCGCGGTCTCACGAAGTATCCGGTGGAATTCATAAGGATTCTCGATGTTCTCGTCTGAGAAGGGATCGATGTCGAGAACCGGTGCCTCAGGCAGGCTCGTCGCGGCTGATGTATTGGTCATTTCATTTCTCTTTCGCAAATCGGCCTGGGCTTTGGTGTGCATACTCACCCGCTGATCGCACGCAACGGCAGATAGTCGAGTTGACGCATCTGGTTGATCGGACGGAAGCGTGGGGCGCCGGCGGGCTCCAGCCTGTCAACAGCTTCGACGACCGCCCTGAGGATAGCCTCCGCCTCCAGCCGCGCGATCATCTGTCCGATGCAGATATGGGCGCCAACACCGAAACCGACATGAATGCCTGCCGTATCACGCGATACATCGAACTTGTCGGGGTTTGGCCATTTGCGCGGGTCACGATTTGCCGCCCCAAGGAAAACGCCGATCTTGGTATCGGGTTCAAGCCTTACGCCGGAAAGCTCGGTTTCGCCCGTCGTGGTGCGATACGTCACCTGGAATGGCGTTTCCATGCGCAAAGCCTCCTCGAAGGCCGACTTCACCTTGTTCGGGTTGGCTTTCAGTTCCGCCCATTGATCAGGGTTCTGCGCGAGCAGATTAAGAGTATGGCCAATGCCCGTAATCGTAGAATCGGTGCCGCCGCCGATAAAGGAACGCACCATGTTGGAAGCAATGCCCGGCTCTATTTCGCCCTTGTCCTCGCAGACGAAAAGCGTTTCGCTGATTGAGCCAGGCGTTACGTTTTCACGCTGCGTACTGCTCTCAAACCATTCGAGATAGGGCTGCGCCTTCTCCATCGCGATTCTGTAGAGTTCGTTCTGGGGGCCGCTTTGGTTGAAGCGCATTTCGCCGATGGCAAGCACATTCTTTCGTGGCAGCTTGACGCCGAGCGCATCCGGAAACACCCGGAGAACATACTCTTCGGCAAGATTTTCGACACCATCGAATTCCCCCATCTCGACGATCTGCGCCACAACCTTCTTCGCTTCAGATTCGAATTGCTCGCGCCATCCACGAATGACGATAGGCGAAAGCAACCTCGACAGCACGCCGCGGATGTTGGTGTGGCTTGGCGGGTCGTTCTCCAGCAGCCGGTTCGGCACACGGAATTCACCTGGCTTGCGGATGTCCTGAATGCCGATGCCTCCCGACGCAGTGAAGCGAACGGGATCGTTCAGCACTTCCGATGCTTCCACATGCCGTCCGACGGCATAGACGCCGTGCGGCTTTATCAGCGCGACCGGTCCAGTCTCGCGCAGCTCTTCGTGAAACGGATAAGGGTTTTTGAGTACATCGGTCGCATAAGGATCGATATCGAGAACCGGCGCCTCCATTAGCCTGTTCCTATCCACCACTGCAGTCATTCAAAGTCTCCGATTCCTCATCCGTTCTGCGCTCGTCAAACGAAGCGCTTAGATCGAATGGCGTTTTCGAGAAAAGCCACCTTCCAACAGCATAGCGAGAACGCGTCCACGCGGTCTGTCCCCCCTCTTGGGGATTACGACTGCCGCGGGAAACCACGCTTCTCTTGTAGCGCTTGGAGCATCCGTCCCTCATGGGAGGGATACACCCGCCATGCAACGACATGTCAAAGGAACAGTCCATAGGAAATTCGTATGGCCGTTTTCTTTCGCGCTCCCGACCGAAAGCCCGTATCACACCAATGAAACAAGCATGCTCAAATCAATCGTAATTGCCGGTGCCGGACAGGCTGGTTTCCAGACTGCGGCTTCACTGCGGCAGGACGGTTTTGAAGGTGCGGTCACCTTGATCGGCGACGAGCCGGGCGTCCCCTATCAACGCCCACCGCTCTCCAAGGCTTATCTGCTTGGCAAAACGGATGTCGCCGGCCTGTGCTTCCGCCCCGAAAAATTCTTCTGCGACAACCACATCGAGCTTGTCAGCGATCAGGTGACGGCGCTCGACCGAACGAACCGCAGAGTGACGCTTCGCTCGGGATCGTCACTGGACTACGATCATCTGGTGCTGGCGACCGGCGCCCATAACCGAGCGCTTCCAGTTCCGGGTGCCGAGCTCGATGGCGTCTTCGGCCTGAAAGACCTCGCCGATGCGGATGCGCTGGGGTCGAGACTCAAACAAGCGCGCAATGTCGTGGTGGTTGGTGCAGGCTTCATCGGCCTCGAATTCGCGGCGGTAGCCCGAGCTGGCGGCGCGCAAGTACATGTTCTCGAACTCGCCGATCGCCCCATGGCCCGTGCGGTGTCGAAGGAAATGTCGGATTTCTTCACCGCCGCACATACAGGCTGGGGCATCAACCTGGATTTCCGCCAGGGTCTCACCCGGATCGAGGGCGCGGAAGGCAAGGTCACCGGCGTCGAATTGACAGGCGGGCGAAAGCTGCCGGCGGATCTTGTAGTTTTCGGCATCGGCGTTCTGCCGAATGTGCAACTCGCCGCAGAGGCCGGGCTCGACATCGAAAACGGCATCAAGGTCGATTCCTACCTGCTGACCTCCGATCCGACGATCTCCGCCATCGGCGATTGCGCCATGTTTCCGAGCCAGCATGCCGGCAGCCCGATCAGGCTGGAATCGGTCCAGAACGCTGCCGACCAGGGGCGGGCTGTTGCGGCCAGGCTTGTCGGCAAGGCCGCGCCTTACGCCGCGGTGCCGTGGTTCTGGACCGATCAGGGTGACCTGAAACTCCAGATGGTCGGGCTTTCCACCGGCCATGACACCACCGTCAAACTGGGCAACCCCTCAGACAAGAGCTTCACGATCCTGCTGTTCAAGCGCGGACACCTCATCGCGACGGAATCGGTCAACCGGGCCGGAGACTTCATGGCAGCCCGCAAACTGCTGGCCCGTCAACCAACTTTGTTGCCCAAGGACGCAGCAGCGGAGGGCTTCGATCTTCGCGCCTGGGAAGCTGCCAATCGGTAAGGCGCGAACCGTCGAGACATAAAGGAGAGATAAGCAATGCCACGTGCAGATGAAATGACCGGCCGTAACGACAATGAGAAAATCGTTCTCGGCTTTTTTCAGAATTTGATGAAGAAGGACCTGAACGCCTTCGCCGATCTCTGGGCAGATGACGCCGTTCAGGACATGCCTTTCGCGGCTGGAGTTGACGGTCTGGAATCGACCTGGCACGGCAAGGAAACGCTGCTTCGCCATTACAACAAATCCATTCCCAATCGCCGGGATCACGTCTTCCACATCGATCATCTGCACCAGACCGCCGATCCCGACGTGATCGTGGTGGAGGCTCGCGGCAAAAGCACTGTCGGCGAAACCGGTCGCCTCTACGATCAGCGTTATGTGTTCATCTTCAAGCTGCGCGACGGCAAGATCGTGCTCAACCGCGAGCACTTCAACCCGATCATCTTCCAGAAGGCGTTCGACGGCTTCACGGTCGGCGTGGGCGGAAAACACTGAGGAGAATGCCAATGCCACGCGCAGATGAAATGTCGCCACGCACGAAGACTGAGGAGACGATCCTCAAATTCTATACCCTTCTGATGACCAAGCAGTTCGACGCCTGGGGTGAGCTTTTCACCGACGACGCCACGCAGGAGAATCCGTTTGTTCCGGACCTGAAGGGGCTGGACAAGGAATTCAGCGGAAAGGAGCGGATTGTCTTCCACTACCGCACGGTTCTGACCAAACGACGCGGCCATGTGTTTACCATTCATGACATCCATGAAAGTGAAGATGGAAACAGCGTGATCGTCGAGGCGAATGGTAAAAGCGAAGTGCCGGAAACCGGTCGCATCTATGATCAACGCTACGTGATGATCTTCGGCCTTCGCGACGGCAAGATCGCCTCGCTCAGGGAATATTTCAATCCGCTGGTGTTCCAGAAAGCCTTCGAGGGTTTTCTGGTCGGGGATGGCGCCATCAAACACTGACGCCTGATCCAACCTGTTCGAAAACCTTCGAGGCCGCCCATGTATGAATTTCGCTTCTATTCGGTCGCGCATGGGCGCATGGCCTCGGAACTGGCGCTGGTCTACGACATGGCGATCGCTGGCGCGCCGGATGTGCCGGGCGGCCCACCTGTCCACACGGAGTCGCTGTGGGAACGGTATGGTGTGCCGAAGCCGATCGGATCCTGGACGGCGCTGAGTGGACGCCGTACACCGGCGTTCCTCTACATCATGAAGTGGGACAGCCTCACGCAGCGCGACGAGCGTTTTCCCCGCTTCTGGACCGATCCGTTCTGGCGAGCGCGACGCGCGGAACTCACGGACGGAATGCCGCTTGTCGACAGCATCGAGAACTGGCTGCTCGATCCTTCGCCGGCATGGGCAACGGCGCGCGTGGACGAAGCCTCGCAACCCGTCGGTGGCGTACACGAGATGCGCATCCAGCATGTTCTCAATGGATCGCAGGCCCATGCGGCAGACGTTCTCGGCGAAGTGGACCTGCCGGCGTTGCAGGTGCTTGGCGCGCGCCTGCTTGGCGTATTCGAAGTGGTCATTGGGCCTGAACGGCCGATGTTCGTCACCATGCTTGCGTGGCCGGATCTTGAAACCCAGCATCGCGCCTGGTCAGAAATGGATCGCGACCCAAAAATCGCCGCGCAAAGGCAAAAGGAATTCGCCCGTTACGGCCGGGGTCTCATCGGCACACTTGACCAGTATCTGCTTGAGCCCATGCCCTGGAATACCCCGCTAGCCAATTTCGGAGTCTCTCGATGAGTGCTGCGCAACTCTCTCCCGCCATTACAATCGACGAATACTACGAGCTCCGGCTCTACCAGATGATCCCGACGCGCATGCCGGAGTTTCACGATCTGATGGGTGTGCAGGTGCCGGCGATCTTCGCACGAAACGGCATTCCCAGGCCGCTTGGCTTCTGGGAGAGCCATGCTGGCCCGCTGGCGCCGCTCTATGCCTATATTCTCCCCTGGACCAATCTCGACGAGCGCATGCAGGCGTGGAAGCGCTTCTATGCAGACCCCGAATGGATCGAGAAGCTCGGCGCGAACTATGCCGGGCAACAAAGGGTTGATCGGTCGAATATCTTCATTCTGCGTCCCTCACCCGTCTGGGCACAGTTCAAGGATACCAAAGCCTCGGGGCCGATTGAGGGAGTGCATGAGCTGCGCTTTCATGATGTGCTCAATCAGGACCCAAACAAGGCGCATGAAGCGCTGGCGCAGCATGACCTTCCATTCCTGATTGCTCGCGGTGCCAGAGTGCTTGGCGTGTTCGCGACGTGGTTCGGCACACGCGTCAACCAGGCCGTGACCATACTTGCATGGCCAGACGCTACGACGATGCAACAGGCGTATCGGGAGCACCAGAGTGATGATGCGATCATAGCCACCCGCGAAGCCGAGCGGCGCGCTCACGGCCGGCCATTGCTGCGCGGCACGGATGTTCACATCATGCGGCCGATTTCCTACGGAGTTCCGCAGGCCAATCTCGCTCCACGCCCCTGAATGCCGGCCGCTTCAGGCCGGCAGCACATTTACGCTGACGCTCTTGAAACGCCAGCCAGCCGGCGTGCGCGCGAAGGTCGAGGTGTAAGTCCCACACATGGCGATCTTTCCCGGCCCGTCGCGCCAGTCGGTGATCAGCGCGCGGCAGAGTCCTTTGGCCTCGTTTGGCCCGTTCCCACGTTCGATCAGCACATCGGTCATCTGATGGCGGAACTTTCGGTCAAACCGTTTGATGATCGAATTCTCGATCATCTCTTTTAGTTTTTCATGACCGACTACGGTTTCGGAGGGTAACCCCGAGCCACCATGCGCGACAGGCGGCGAATTCTCTCGCGTCCAGCTGCCATCCTCCACAAACAGCCCCGCAAATGCCTCCAGATCGCCCGCGTCGGCAAAATGCGCATAGCGCGCAAGGAGATTGCGAAGCGCCAGTTCATCGGCGACGGGAAGCTGAGTGTCAGGCATTTTTTGCACCTTCAGGGTCAGGCAGAAGAAAGGAAAGACCGCGCCCACAAGCGGACGCATCCACATTGCCTATTCGGAATAAACACCCGCTTCCAGGAGTTTTTTCGAGGCGTAGTCGCCACCCTGCTTACGCGTGAAGAACCCCGAGGTAAGCCCGCCATCGATCGGCAGCACGACGCCGGTAATGTATGACGCTGCGTCGGAGAGAAGCATCAGAGCCGCACTTGCCATTTCCTCCGGCATTCCCATGCGACCAAGGGGCGTGCGGTCATTGATGTTTTCGATGAAACTCGGAGGCATGTTCGCACGCAGAAGCGGGGTGTCCACGAAAGCCGGCGCGATGCAATTGACGCGAATGCCGTGCCGCCCCCATTCGATCGCCAGATTCTTGGCCACGCCGCCGACAGCGTGTTTTGAAGCAACGTAGTGGGTTCGGCCAGCATGACCGCCAAGTCCGTCAAGAGAACCTATCAAGACCATCGAACCCTTGCCGCGCTTGATCATACGGCCGCCGATTTCGCGACAGGTGAAAAAAAGGCCCTTCAAATTGACATCGATCACATCGGAAAAATCCCGCTCATCCAGTGCCTCGGCTGGCGCAGTACGGGAAATCCCGGCGCAGGCAAACAATCCATCGATCGGGCCAAGTTCCTTCTCGAACATGTCTACGGCTTGTTTGGTCCCCTCCTCGTCGCGCACGTCCAGGGCATAGCCCGTGGCCTTCACTCCGAAGGCACGGATTTCAGCGAGAACCTTGTCGATGTCATCGTGACGAAGATCCGCAATGGCCACATGCGCGCCGTCTCTTGCCAGAGCAAGTGCGCCCGCCCTGCCGATGCCGGAAGCTCCGCCGGTTATGCACACGACGCGATCTTTCAAACCGTAATTCATCATGCTGCCTGTTCCAGAACTAGCGGGCAGCACCAGGTTCGGTGTCCCGCCCATTGAATTTGAATGTGCGTCGTGCGCCGCTGGATTTCGCCAACGGCGCACTGGGAGGATCAACCCGACATCAATGAACGCTCCGCCAATGTCTCGGGCTATCAACGAACTCTAGCGTCGCCCGGTCGCAGATATGTCCCCGACGCTAGGGACCGTGGCCAACCCGTGCTTGCTGCATCCTCTCGCCGTGCAATCGCGAAAGGATGCGAAATGGTCGAGGTGAAGCTTCGTCCGCTGTTCGGCATGTGGGCTCATACCGCCAATGGGGCTACCCATATCGGCGCGGTCCCGGTCGGGTACCAGAGGCGGGTGGTCTTCGTTACAGGCGGTACCTTCCAAGGTCAGCGTCTCAATGGGAAGGTCCTGCCTGGCGGCGGCGATTTCCTGATGATGCGGCCGGATGGCGGCATGCATCTCGACGTGCGGCTCGTCCTCGAAACCGACGAGAGCGAACTCATCTACATGACCTATGTCGGCCGCCGCCACGGCCCGCCGGAAATTATGGAGCGGTACAAGAATTCGGAAGCCGTGGCTTACGGCGAGGATTATTTTCGCACCATCATCCAATTCGAGACCGCAGCACCTCGCCTGCTTTGGCTAAACGGCATACTGGCCATCGGCGCAGGCTATCGAACCGCCGAGGGCGCCGTTTACGAGGTCTTCGAGATTCTCTAGAGCGGTTCAGTTTTTGATAGAATCGTTGAACCGCTCTAGGTTTTTATTCTACGCAATTCCGGACGGAAAACCGGTTCACACTTTTCCTGGAATTGCTCTAGCCAACGTTGGCCGCTTCAGAAAGCCGCTTTGATGATGCCAGTCATCTCGCGCTCGCTCTCGATGGCGCGGATGTTGGCCTTGATGCGTGGGTTTGCAAGCGCAGCCTTCGCGATTGCCGGGATCTGGTCACGTTCGACGCCTGCATCGCGCAATCTTCCGGGAAGGCTGAGATCGGCAACGATGCCCGATACGATATCCGCCAGTTGCTCACCGGGCCGGCCCATCGTCATCGCCAGAATGTCTTGCCGCTCTCGCGAGACGGGGAGATTATAGCGGAGCACATGCGGAAGCATGATGCAGGAGGTGATGCCATGCGTCATGCCGGTGACGGCGCTGAGTGCATGACCGATGCCATGGCTTGCGCCATGGGGTACGCCAACAGTCGCACCCTGGATCGACATCCAGGCTGCGACCTGGCAAGCCAGCCGAGCCTCCAGATTCTCCGGCTCTTTGCTGCTTACCGGCAGCCAGCGGGCAAGCACGCGCGCAGCATAGAGCGATGTCGCATCCGAGTAAGGCGTCGGCTTCTTGGCGCACCATGTTTCAACTGCATGGTCGATCGCGCGCAGGCCGGTGCTCAACCAAAGCTGTCGGGGTGTAGCGAGGGTCATTTCCGGATCGAGAATGACAGCGTCGGGCGCCAGATCCTGATGATGAAAAGCGTCCTTGACGCCGGTCCGCTCATCCGTGATCCCGGCATATTGCGTGTATTCGGCACCCGAAAGCGTCGTCGGAATTGAAATCAGATAAGGGCGCGGTGACGCCGCCGTGGTTGCCGTCTTCAGGCGATCGAGGTCGGCAGCGTTGCGCACATTGTTTGTCAGGCAGATGCGCGCGGCCTTCACGGCCTCGACTACCGAGCCGCCGCCGATCGCGACCACTGCCTCGACACCCCTGCTGCGGAGTGCCGTCGCGATGCGAACGACATCCTGACGCGGCGAGTTCGCGCGTATGCCGGTGACGGTGTTTTTCAGCGTATCGCCTAAAATTCCGGACACTCTCGCGGTCAGGCTGCCCTCACCCGTAAGGCTCGTGTTGGTTACGATCACCGTTTGCGTCACCCAGAATTCCTTGGCGACCCTGGGCAGAGCCTGCGCGACAGGTTCCCCGTAGACTACCATTTGACGGGACGGCGGTTGAAAACGACCGGGGGTGATCATTTGGGCTTCCTTTTCCAGAATTATGATGCGGCAGGACGAGCCGATCGCGACCCAACCTCACCGTCAGTTTTGCGTTGAGCGTTGGCTACCCTTCGAGATCGATCCACAACGATTGCGGAGCGCGGAAGGCGAACGCCGGCGCGTATTCGACCTTGCGGTCACTGACGAGACGGGCTTTCGGATATCGCTTGCTGAATTCCTCGAGCATGGTCTTCATCTCGAGCCGGGCAAGGGGCGCTCCCAGGCAGATGTGGATGCCGTTGCCGAAGGTAAGGTGCCTGCGCGCATTGGCCCGGCGTACATCGAAACGATCCGGCTCATCGAAATATTTCTCGTCGCGATTAGCGGAAGTGAAGGAGATCAGAATATTGGAGCCGGCCGGTATCCGGGTTCCCGATATCTCGACGTCGCAATTCGTGCGTCGCCGCCAGTTGACGACAGCGCCATACATCCGCAGCGCCTCTTCGACGGCATTGGGAACGAGCGACGGTTCGGCGCAGATGGCTTCCCAATTCTCACGCTCGGTCAACACGGCATTGATAGCGTTTGTGACCTGGCTCGTCGTCGTCTCATGGCCCGCAAAGAGCAGGCCGAAGGCAGCGGAGTTGATCTCGTTAATCGTTAGAATCTTGTCGTCGCCATTTCTCAGGCGCAGGAGGTTGCTCGCATAGTCGTCGCGTGGCTCTTCGATGCGCTTGGCGACCAAATCGACGCAATAGTGCCAGAATTTGAGCAGGTTGTTCGCTGCCTCAACCTGTTGCCGGTGCGTCGGACGCGAGAAGCTGAGCAGAAGGCGGTTGGTCGACCATTCCTTGACCTGCGCGGCATCCTCCTCAGAAATACCTAGCATCAGGAAAATGACCCGCGCGGGAAGCTCATAGGTGAATTCCTTGAGCAAATCGACGCGCCTTTTGCCATGCATGCGGTCGAGTGCGTCCACCACCAGCCGGCGGACATCGTCCTCAAGGTAGGAAAACTGCCTGATATTCAGGAGTTGCGCCGCCGAATTGCGAATGCGCGTGTGGCGCGGCGGATCGCAATTCACCTGGATCCCTTCGAGGGCGTAGCCGCCATTCTGAAGTATTGCCAGCGCCTCCGGAGATACCGGGGAGATCGGGGTGTTGGCGTTCGCCGCAGAAAACCGCTCCGGGTCTCGCAGAATGGCGAACACATCGTCGTAGCGCGTCACCACCCAGTGGTCGATGTCCGGAGAATAGAAGATCGGCTCTCTCTTGCGCGCAAGCGCCAGGGAGGCATGCATCTCCTGATGGTCGAACGGATCATAGCCGTGCCCGATGCTGCCGGCAGGGCATCGGGCATCAGGTGTATCCCAGATTTTCGCCAGATCGCTCATGACCGGCCTCTCTTCGCGGGTAGGAGATTAAGGTCGAAATCTACCTGGTGTCCGGCGACCGGTCTGTCACCATACCGGGGACCATCGCCCCTAGAGGCTTCTCAAAAACCCGACGATGAGTTCCGATGTCTTTTCGGGCGCTTCCTGCTGGACCCAGTGACCGACGCCATCCAGCATGTGAATGCCGCGAATATCGGTCATGCGCGGAACCGGATCGTCGAACCGATCAATGCCGGGAATCATATAACGCGTCGGCTCCTGAATGCCGCCGATAAAAAGGCTCGGCTGGTCTATATTCCGCTCGGCGTATGGCAACATCTGCTCCCAGTCGATGTCAGCACATCTGTAGCGATTGAGCGGTCCACGCAATCCGCTTGCCCTGAAACTCTCCGCGTAAAAATCCACGTCTGCCTGAGACAGCCAATTGGGAAGATCCACCGGATCGGGCAGGCCGTCGAGAAGCCGCTCCGCATGTTTCGGGCGGATCAGAACATTGTCCTTGATCGAGGCGTCCGCTGACAGGCTGGTAAAGAAAATCCGCACGAACCTCGGCAAATCTGCTTCGAACTCAGCTTCCGCCGCACCCTCCTTCTGGAAGTAGACCTGATAGAACAGGGTGTCTGCATAAAGCTTCTTCCAGCTTTCCGAGGGCTTGAGCTGTGGATGCTTCGACGCTGGAACCGAGATGCCGACGACCGCCCTTATCTTTTCCGGGTGCCGTATCGCAGCGGCATAGACCTGCACCGCACCCCAATCATGGCCAACGATCACAGCGCCCCTTAGATCGAGCGCATCGATCACATCGACAATGTCCCCGGCAAGGTCGGCCACGGAATAGGCCGCAATCTCTTCCGGCTTGTCCGAACCGCCATAGCCTCGAACATCCAGTGCGGCCGCCATGTAGCCGGCTCCAGCGATAGCCGTGATCTGGTGACGCCATGAATACCAGGATTCCGGAAATCCATGGACCATGAGAACCAACGGCCCCTCACCCGCAACAGCCAATCTGAGCCGAATGCCGTTTCTTCCGACGACATTCCTGAACGTCACCTCTTCCGTCACCTGAACTTCCTTCCCTTGGAGGCTTACTGAAGTTCGACGGGTAGCGAGCGCGGCGCCCGGAACACATAGGTGTGTGCGTGGTCGATTTTCTGGCCTTCCGAGAGGCGCAAGCCCGGGAAACGCCGGGTGAACTCTTCGAGCATGATCTTCATTTCGAGACGTGCCAGCGGCGCGCCGAGACAGACATGAAGGCCGTTGCCCATTGTCAGATGCTTGCGGGCATTCTTGCGACGGATATCGAATTTTTCCGGGTTCTCGAAATGCTTCTCGTCACGGTTGGCGGAAGCAAAGGACAGCATGATGTTGCCACCCGCCGGGATCTTTACGCCGCCGATCTCGACTTCGGTCTTTGCCCGGCGTCGCCAATTGATGACCGCCCCGCAATAACGGAAAGCCTCTTCGACGGCGTTGGGGATAAGCGAAGGATCTGCGCAAAGCGCTTCCCAGTTTTCACGCTCGGTCAAAAGCGCGCGGAACGCGTTGGTCAACTGGCTGGTCGTTGTTTCATGGCCTGCAAAGACAACGCCGTAGACGACTGAAGTCAACTCGTTCAGTGTAATGACGCTGTCGTCGCCGTTGCGAAGCTTGAGTAGATTGCTGGCGAAATCGTCCTTCGGGTTCTTCATACGATCAGCGACCATATCCACGCAGTATCGCCAGTAGTCGACCATATGTCGGGCGCCGTCGACCTGCTGCTCGTAGGTCGACGGGCTGAAATTCATGATTGTGCGCTTGCCAGCCCACTTCTTGACGTTGTGAGTATCCGCCTTCGGTATGCCCAGAATGAGGAACAGCACCTGCGCCGGAAGTTCGTAGGTGAAATGGGCTAGCAGATCGGCGCGCTCCTTGCCGTGCAGAGCGTCGAGCGCCTCGGTCACGAGCCGCCTGATATCGCTCTCGAGTTGCGCGAAGGTGCGGATGTTCAAAAGCTGCGCGGACACGTTCCGGACACGCGCGTGACGCGGGCCATCGCAGTTGGACTGAATCGCCTCGGCAGTAAACTTGCCATTCTTCAGGATATCCAAGGCATCCTGATGCAGCGGCGTGGCAGATTCGCTGGTGTTCACCGCCGATATGCGCTCGTGGTCATGCATGATGGAAAGCACGTCATCGTAGCGCGAGATGATCCAGTAACCGGTATCCTGATCGTAGAATACCGGTTCGTTGCGCCGTGCCTCGGCAAGCGCCTCGAACATGTCCTCGTGGTAGTATGGCGTGAAACCTGCGCCGGCCCCATGAAACGGGCAACCGCTTGTGCTTTTTACCGGTGAGATATCATTCATGTACGCACCTCCCAATACGAGTGAACTTGAATTGTCTCACGTTTGCACGTGACCCGCTGTCACTTTGCGCGGTTACGTCCTCAAACGACGGGTCCTGCGCGAGCAAGACAGGTTGGTTCGGTCAGGCAGGCGACCAGCCGGATGACAACGCAATCTGGCCGCCATCGACATTGAGCACCGCGCCCGTAACGTAGGAAGATTGATCCGAGGACAGGTAGGCCATGGCATCTGCCATTTCCTCGGGCCGCGCCGCGCGCGCCATGGGAATGCGCTTGCGCCGTTCGATGAAACGGTTCGGATCGATTTTTTCCATATCCTTGATGATCTGCGTATCGGTGAAGCCGGGGCAGATGCAGTTGACGCGGATGTTGTGCTTGGCCCACTCCACGGCCAGCGACCGTGTAAGACCGAGAACACCTGCCTTGCCGGCGATGTAGCCGACATCCCCCGGATAGGCGACCATCGCCGCCAGGGACGCGACGTTGACGATCGCGCCTTTCTTGTTGGCGATCATGCTCTGCGACGCGGCCGCCTGTGACCAGTAAAACGGAGCATTGAGATTGACGCCGAGAATGCGCTCCCATTCGGTATATGCCTCTGCCGGCTGTATCGTGGCGATGCCGGCATTGTTGAGCAAGATATCGACGCGCCCGTGGCGAGACACGACGTCCTTGACGGTTTGCTGTGCCACTTCCTTGTCGGCGACATCGCCTTGGATAGCGAAAGCCTTGCCGCCGGCAGCCTCAACCGTCTTGGCCGCGCTCTGGGCAGTTTCAGCCTTGATGTCGACGATAACAACGGTAGCGCCCTCCGACGAAAAGAGCTTGGAGGCTGCAAGGCCCATACCCGATCCGCCACCGGTGATGATCACGATCTTGTCCTTGAACCTCATGATATCTCTCTCCCTGTTTCACTATCGCAAGAGAGGTAATTCAAGGCAGCCGGTTGCGTCTGTACCTCGTTCAGGGACATTCGGGCGGCAGTATGCAGAAGGCCGCCCTCCCCTTGGGGAGAGCGGCCTTCGACAAGGATTTTGGGAGTTGGAAGCTGAACGCGCCTTATTGGGCGAGTTCGAATTTGCCATCCTTCACGGTGAGAACCGCCGCGCCATAGTGTGGGTTACGTCCCTCATCCATGGACCAGGTATGATTGCCGATCACGGTCGGCTGGTCGCGCAGCGCATTCATTGCGTCCTTGACCTTTTCCCGATCCGGGTTAGGGCCGGCTTCCTTGATCGACTGCACGGCAAGCGTGGCGAGCGCATAACCCATCGCCGCCCAGTTGTCAGGCCCGTTCCCGTATGCGTCAGTGTAAGCTTTCACAAACTTCTGATTGAGCTCACCCTGATCGCCGACAAAATAGTCTGATACGACGAACGCGCCTTCGGACGCACCGCCTGCGGTTTCAATGAAGGAATCGGAACCGAATGTAGACGGCCCGAGGAAAAGCACATTCGTCGGAACACCGCCCTGACGCGCCTGCAGCAGCACGTTGGAACCGACTTCGGCCGGAGCGGCCACGAAGAAGGCGTCGATGTCCTGCCCGGCGAGCTTGGTGGCAAGCGCCAGGAAATCTGTATCAGAGGAGAGTATCCCCTCTTCCGAAACGATCTCGACGCCGGCATCCCCTAGCAGCTTCTTGAAAGCGTCCTTCTGGCCGACGAAGCCGTCATTGGCGCGATCGAAGACAAGGCTCACCTTTTTCACGCCGAGCTTCTCGACTGCATATTTGCTCAGATGGCCCATGATGTCGGTGCCGACGGATTGCACCTTCATGGAGTACGGACCTGCGTCCAGGATAGCCTTGGATGAGCCGATGACGAACATCGGAACCTTGAGCTCATTGGCGACCGGCGCTCCGCCCGTAGCCTCGAGGCTGGTGGTGGGGCCGATGATCATGAGCACATTGTCGCTCTGCGCGAATTTGCTGACCAGCGTGATGGTTTGGCCCTTGTCGCCGGCAGAGTCGGCTTCGATAACATCGATCTTCGTGTCGCCCAGCACGCCGGACTCGTTGGCTTCCTTGATGGCGAGCTTCATGCCGTTCTGGATCGGCACGCCGCCGAAGGCATAGGCGCCGGTGAGCGCGTTCATCACGCCGATCTTGATGTTCTCAGCTGAGCCGGGTGCAGCAAAAGCGGTCATCGCCAGCATTGCGACACTGCCGGCCAGCAGTGTTCTGCGTAACAGTTTCATGATCTTCCTCCCTTGGAATAAAGCGATGCGTGATACGAACTCTGGCCTCGAAGCATCTCAACGATGCTCCGAGCATGCCTATCTGCCTGGTGAGCGTTCATGCACTCTTGTGGCGAAAAGAATTGCACCATGCCCTGTCTAGATCTTGCCCGATGCAACGTCTGTCCCCCAATGCAGGGAGAGCCCGTGCCTGCTGCCTCTAGGCTGCGGTTGCGCGGCCAAAATAATGGTCGGCCACAACCGGATCGTTGGCCAGGGCAGAGGCCTCGCCCTGATGGACGATGCGGCCCTGCTCGATGACCGCCGCATTCGCCGCCGTTTCCAGTGCAAGGCGCGCATTCTGCTCGACGAGAAGGATCGTCAGACCCTCCTTGTTCAACCGGATCAGCGCGTCGAAAACTTCGCGAATGATCACCGGCGCAAGACCAAGACTAGGTTCGTCGAGAAGAAGCACGCGCGGTCGTCCCATCAGTGCACGGCCGATCGCCAGCATCTGCTGCTGCCCACCCGAAAGAAGGCCCGCGAGCTGATTACGACGCTCTGCGAGGATGGGAAACAAGCTATGCACCTGATCCAGATCAGAGGCATCGCTGCCACGCACACCTGAAGCCTGGCGCCCGAGCTGAAGGTTCTCCGCAACGGTCAACGGCCCGATGACACGTCGGCCCTCCGGCACCTGGATCAGGCCGGAGCGGGCTATCAGATGCGCCGCACGACCGCTGATGACTTCGCCTTCGAGCTGGATGCGACCCTGTGCTATGGGAACGATGCCGCTTGCTGCATTAAGAAGCGTCGACTTGCCGGCGCCGTTCGGGCCGATCAGGGCGAAGATCTCACCCTTCTTCACCTGGAGGCTGGCGCCGCGCAGAGCGCGGATTCCCTTGTAGGACACGGAAAGGTTTTCGATCGTCAGCATGGTCAGGCTCCGAGGTAGGCTTCTATGACCTTCGGATTCTGGCCGACCGCGTCCGGGTCGCCCTCCGCGATCAATTGACCGGAAGCGAGCACGTAGATGTGCTGGCAAAGCGACATGACGAACCGCATATTGTGCTCGATGAGCAGGATCGCCACGCCTTGCTGCGCAACCGAGCGGAAGATGTCGGCAAGGCTGTGTGCCTCGGTATCGTTCATGCCCGCCACCGGTTCGTCCAGCAGCAACACCGCCGGGTCCATGGCCAGAGCGCGCATCATCTCGATACGACGCTGATGGCCATAGGAGAGGCTGCCGGCCGGATGTTTCGCCAGCCCCGTCATACCGAAACGCTCAAGCAGTGCGCTTGCCTTGTTCTCCAATTCCCGCCTTTCGCGAACCGCCGACGGCAGGCCAAGCAGATTTGCCAGCGTCCCCACCTTTTCATGGCGATGGAAGCCGGCAACGACATTGTCGAGAACACTGGCATCGCCGATGAGGCGGATATTCTGGAAAGTGCGCGCCACCCCGGCACGCGCCAACATCGGCGCATCCGCCTCCGTGACATCCTCGTCACCAACCAGAATGCGGCCGCGCGTCACTTTGAGCAGCCCGGTGATCATATTGACCACCGTGGTCTTGCCGGCACCGTTCGGTCCGATGAGGCCGGTGATGCGCCCGGCCGGAGCGGTCAGGCTCACTCCATCAACGGCAGGCAGGCCGCCGAAGCTGCGGGCAATATCGTCGAGTACGAGCGCTTTCATATCGTCACCGCCTTGGCTTTCGTGCTCGCCAGTGTAATGCGCCTTCGTCTCAACGTGCCGATCAACGTGTCCGCAACGCCCCGTGGCAGGAAGATGATCGAGAGCATCAAAAGCGCTCCCTGCACCACGGTGCGATATTCCTGCAGTCCGCGCAGCAGTTCGGGAAGTGCAGTCAGCACAACGGCACCGACGATGGGTCCCCACACAGAGACCCGCCCGCCAAGCACGACCATGGCCAGCACCATCACCAGCATGTTGAAGCCGTATTCGTTGGGCGTGATCGAGTAGCTCGTATAGGCATGCAGTCCACCCGCGAGCCCAGCGATCGCTCCCGACAGGATGAAGGCAATCATGTGATGCTTCGGCACGGAAATGCCAAGCGACACGGCAACGGTCTCGTCCTCGCGTATGATATCGAAGGCGCGCCCGATACTCGTGGAACCCATCGCAGACATCAGGTAGGTCACGACGGCAACAGCACAGAACATCCCGAACAGGCCAATGGTCTTGGGGATGCTGTTGATGCCGAGAGCCCCTTCCGTCACATCGACCCAGTTGAGCGTGATGGACAGCACGATCTGGACCAGAGCAAGCGTTGCCAGTGCCTGGAACACGCCACGGAGGCGGGCCAAAGGTACCGCGACAAGCGCGCCAGCCACCGTGCCAAGCCCGACGGCGGCAATCAGGCCCAACCAGGCCGGCATGCCGAGCTTCGTCACCATGATCGCCGCGGCATAGGCACCGAGAGCGGCAAAGGCAGCAGTGCCGAGCGAGAAAACACCTGCCCGCAGAACCACGTACTGGCTGAACGCAAGCAACGCGTTGAACAAAGCGAGTTCAAGGAGCGGTGTGTACGAATTGAAAAAGGACATCATCTGCGTGTCACCCTAGCGACTGCGCTCGCACCGCCGAAAAGCCCGGTAGGCCTGACGAGCAGGACGAGAAAGAGTGTTGAGAAGACGAGAGCATCGGCAAGCCCGGCCGAGAGATAGGCAACCGTCAGCGTCTGGATGATGCCGATCAGCAGGCCAGCGATAAGCGCACCTGGAATGCTGCCCAATCCACCCAGAATAATCACGACAAAGGCTCGCAGGAGAAGCGGTTCGCCCATCATGAAATGCACCGAGTTGAAGACGATGCCGATGAGAACGCCTGCGATACCGGCCAATGCTCCGGAGATGAAGAACACCTGGAAATTGATTGCCGTCGGGTTGATGCCGAGCAGCTTGGAGGTGTGCTCGGAAACCGCCACCGCCCGGATCTGGCGTCCGAAGCTGGTCCGGTAGAGATAATAAAGCAGCCCGACGACCATCAGGACGACGATCGCTATGATGACCAGCTGCAGCAGCTGGATGCGCAGGCCGAAGAAGTTGAACGCCACGATGGGAAAGATGTCGAAGGGAAAGCGCATCACGCGCGTAGCGGTGAGTTGCTGAGCCAACGACAGAAGGATCAAACTCGCCCCGATCGAGGAGACGATCGACGAGAATTCAGGCGCCCCTTGCTTGCGCAATGGTCTGAACGCCGTCCAATCGAGAATAACCGAAACCAGACCTCCTCCCAATGCGCCGATGAGCACCGCAACGGGAAAAGGCACGTCGAACAGCGTAACCGCATAGAGCCCTGCGAAAGCACCCCACATGAATATGGTTCCATGCGCCATGTTCATGATGTGATTGACGCCAAAGATCAGCGTGAAACCAAGGGCGAAGAGACCATAGACGCTACCGACGACGATACCGTTCAAAAGCTGCTGCATCAGCATGGCGTGTACCCACTCGGCCGAGTGAGCCGACCGGATTTCGCAAAGGCGTTAACGCCGGTGTGCAATGGTGACGTATGTCGACCTCCCAGCATCGTCTGGGTACTGACTACCATAGATATTCCTCCCTGAGTGCTCGCCTTCGAACATTATCGGCGATGACCCATTCCTCCTCCAGATTGGGTGTAGATTCTAGCCCATATCTGAGTTGGATGTGTCACTGCGATAGGGGACCGGACCAACGGACCCCAAGCCGCTATCTGCCAACGGAATGATGCTTTTGCGTGCGACGGCTTATCAAGGCTCTTTCCTTGGTAACCCTGCGGTCTGCAGGCGCATTGGCAACTCTTCCATGAGAGTCTTTCTGCGACCCGCATCGAGGTCATGCCACTCAAAAACTTCCTCAATCGTCCGCCCGCAGCCTGTGCAGAAGCCCAAATCCTTGTCCTGTCTGCAAATGCGAACACATGGCGTTTCGATATGTGTCACTCGGACGCTCCGCTCCACGGTTCGCTTTAGGGGTTGATGTTCGGCAAAGCGCGAACCGCAAGCCTCTGCTTACGATCCCTGTGCATGAGATAGAGCCCTCCCGCGACGATGATCGACGAGCCGGCGACGGTCCATCTGTCCGGCATCTGCCCGAAGACGAAATAGCCGAAGCACAAGGTCCAAAGCATCTGGAGGTATGCATAGGGCGCGATGGCCGAGGCGGCCGCGACCCGATAGGCCTTGAGAAGGAGCCAGTGGCCGAGTGAGCCTGAGACCCCAAGCGCCAGCAGCACACACCACTGGGCTGCATTTTCGGGAAGCGAGCCGATCGACGGGATCACCGGCAGCATCGCCAGAACTGCAACGATCGCCGGTATCAGAAGCAGGCTTTCCTCGGTTTCGGTGGCGCTCATCCAGCGTGTCATAATGGCAAAGAAACAGTAGGAAAGCACCGAAAGGCCGGCGAAGAGATGCCCCGTCTGGAGGCCTCCGAACCCAGGCCGGGTTACCACCAGAACGCCGACAAAGCCGACCAGGATCGCGACCCAGCGCTGCCAGTCGATCTTCTCTCCGAGCAAAGGTCCAGCCAGTGCGGTGATGACCAGTGGCGCGGCGAAGGCGATCGACACCATCTCGACAAGTTGGAGCGTGAGAAGCGAGGAGAACCCCAGAATGCCAGATGCCAAAAGCAATATGCCGCGCAATATGTGCATCGGCAGGTTCGCGACGCGCAGACGCGACGGCCGTGTCGGAATGCGCAACAAGGCCACCACGACGATCATGTGAACGCCGAACCTCACCCAGCTCGCGAATGCCGGCTGCATCCCCTCGAGCACCAGATATTTGGCGCCGGCGTCGGTGCATGAAAAGGCGAAGAATGCGCCGAATACACAAAAGATCGCCGAAAGCGGTGTGCTGTTGGTCTCGAACGTTGCCCCACTCACACTGCCGACCTTTCGCTCTTGTTGAAGTGTCGGCCGCCTATTTGTTTGCGTAGAACTTCTGCACCATCAGGGCTTGTGAGAGACCACCATCGCAATTCACCTCCTGCGCGGTGATGAAGGATGCTGCAGGCGACGCAAGGAAGACGACCGTGTCTGCGAGTTCCCCGGCCACACCCAGGCGCCCAAGCGGGATCTTCGCTTCGCGGTCTGCCATAACGGCTGGCGTCATGTTCGAACGCGTCAACGGTGTGTCGATGGTTCCCGGACTGACGACATTCACACGCACGCCGTCCTTGGCCCATTCGAGCGCCATCTGCCGCGTCAGCGAAATGAGTGCAGCCTTGCTTGGCCCGTAGGCACCGCCATTGGGATAGCCCCGGCCACCGGCGAGCGACGCGATGTTGACGATTGCAGCGGCATTGCTTTTGCGCAGATGCGGCAGACAGGATCGCCCAAGTATCAGGGCTGCATCCACATTGACGAGGAACGAGGTCCGCCAATCATCAAGCGAACAGTCCTCCAGCGACGCAGGGAAGATGACGCCTGCAGAGTTGATAAGGATATCCAGCTTGCCGTATGTCGCGATCGTCTCCGCAATCGCACTGTCGATGTCATTCTGGGCCGAGACATCCATCGTCACGGCGATCGCCGCGCCACCATCCCTGACGATTTCAGAGGCTACACGCTCAGCCGGCTCTTTACGGCGATCGGCGACCACAACAGACGCGCCATTTGCCGCAAGAACCTTTGAAGTCGCCTCACCGATGCCGCTACCGCCGCCCGCCACCAGTGCGACCAGCCCCTTGACCAGAGAGTTGCTCATCCAGTCGATCGAACGCGAATTTGCAACGTCGCTCTTTGCCATGGGACTACTCCTTGCGTGAAGACATTCAGGTTTCGACGACCACGCAAAGATCCGTTGCCATGACGGGAGCGTCAGTCAGAATCCTGTTAGCGTTCCGCAGGGCTTGCCGCTGTACCTTTCGGGTGGGACCCGAAGTGCATGCGCGCGTTGTCTGCTATCGGGTTTTGGCTTCGTGCGCGGCGATTGGGAGGGCAGTTCTGTAGACAACCTGTTTCAGCGCGAAACTGCTCTGGATATTTGCTATGCCGGAAATCCGGGTCAGCGTGGATTTCAAAAAGCGTTCATAGGCAAAGAGATCGGCAGCAACGATGCGGAGCAGATAGTCGCTGGTCCCAGTCATGAGATAGCACTCCATGACCTCGGGATATTTCATCACCGTCGCCTCGAATTCCTCAAGTTCAGCCTCGGCCTGACGCTGCAAAGTCACATTGACGAAAACACTGACCGGCAATCCGACCAGCACCTGGTCGACGTGGGAGGCGTATCCTTTGATGATGCCGTCGCGTTCGAGCCGCTTGACGCGGCGCAGGCACGGCGTCGCCGAAAGACCAACTCTGTCCGCCAGATCATTGATCGTTATACGGCCGTCAGCCTGCAGATTGGCAAGGATATTGCGATCAATCGTATCCAGCGTCATTTGGAGGATTCCATTTGTTTTTCCGTTTTTATGGCATCTTTCAACTAATTTGATGTCCCCCTCCGTTTCCTTTGCAGGGATTCACTCCGCCGTTCCAGCATAGACTCTTGCGACCTATCGGGAGGAAGCTTCATGACGGCGTTGCGCAAATTCGACACGACCAATCACAGCGGCGAGGAACGCGCTTCGCTGATCGAGACACTGCGTGAACTTGAAAAGCGCGCACTCTGGCTATCGACATGGATGATCCACAACGCCAATGCGATCCGTCCATCGCGTGATGGACTGAAGGTCGGCGGGCATCAGTCCTCCAGTGCGTCGCTGGTTACCCTGATGACGGCTCTCTATTTTCACACCTTGCGGCCGGAAGATCGTGTGGCCGTAAAGCCGCATGCATCGCCCGTCTTTCACGCGATCCAGTATCTGCTCGGCCGTCAAAGCCGCGACCAGCTGATAAATTTCCGCGGACTGGGTGGCGCGCAATCCTACCCTTCCCGCACCAAGGATTCCGTAGACGTGGATTTCTCGACAGGTTCTGTCGGGCTTGGCGTCGCGGCGACGCTTTTTGCCTCGCTAGCGCAGGATCTCGTGATGGGGCGTGACATGATGTCTGCAGGCCGGCGGCCCGGCCGGATGATTGCCCTGATGGGCGATGCGGAACTCGACGAAGGCAATATTTTCGAAGCTGTACTCGAAGGCTGGAAGCACGACGTACGCAATCTTTGGTGGATCGTCGACTACAACCGCCAAAGCCTGGACGGCGTCATAAACGATCAGCTTGCGCCGAAATTCCTCAATCTGTTCGAGAATTTCGGCTGGCGCACGGTCACGTTGAAATACGGCAAAAAGCTCGAAGCAGCACGCCACGGCCCCTCAGGCGAGGCATTGCTCGACTGGATCGACAGATGCCCTAACCAGCTTTATTCGGCGCTCTCCTTCAAGGGCGGCGGGGCTTGGCGCGAAAGGCTGAAGATCGATCTTTCCGGCGCGTCAGGTCTGGGAGCGCTGCTCGATGCGCATGACGACAACGCCCTTGGCGAGTTGATGTGCAATCTGGGCGGACATGATCTCGCCACCATCCTCGACGCCTTCGATGCCTCGGCCGACGAACAGCCAACACTGTTCCTGGCATACACGATCAAGGGCCATCGCCTGCCGCTGGCCGGACACAAGGACAATCATGCAGGGCAGCTTACGGCCACCCAGGTAGAAGCCTTCCGCGCGACGTCCGACGTTCGTGCAGGACGCGAGTGGGAACCTTTCGAAGGGATAGCGATCCCGCAACGGCGACTGCAAGCATTTCTGGAGAACGTTCCTTTCGCCGCACGCAAAAGCGAGCGCTCAGCGCCGGCGGTTGGCGTCCCGCCTATTGCCGTTCCGGACGGGCGCGAGATGTCCACGCAGGAGGCTTTCGGCAAGATCATGACGACACTGGGACGCGAAGGCGGTGCGCTGGCGGACAGGATCGTCACCACCTCGCCGGATGTCACCGTGTCCACCAACCTCTCTGGATGGGTGAACCGCCGCGGACTGTTCAATCGCTTCCAGAACGCCGACATCTTTCAGGTGGAGAAGGTTCCTTCCGTGCAGAAATGGCAGGGCAAGCCGTCTGGCCAGCACATGGAGCTCGGCATTGCCGAGAACAATCTTTTCCTGATGCTTTCGCAACTCGGGCTTTCCCATGACTTCTTCGGAACCCGCCTGCTGCCAGTGGGAACGGTCTACGACCCTTTCATCAATCGTGGCCTCGATGCGCTGATCTATGCCTGTTATCAGGACTCCCGCTTCATGCTGACGGCGACACCGTCCGGCATCACCTTGGCTCCGGAAGGCGGTGCCCATCAATCCGTCAACACACCGCTGATTGGCATGGCGCAGGATGGCCTCACCTATTTCGAACCGGCATTCGCCGACGAACTCGCCACGATCATGGAATGGGGCTTCGGCTACATGCAGGATGAGGAAGGCGGCTCGGTCTATCTGCGGCTTTCGACCCGCGCACTCGAACAACCGCAACGGCAGTTGAGTGAAGCCGACCGGCGCGACATCGTCAACGGCGCCTACTGGTTGCGACGGCCAGATCCTGGCGCGAACCTCGCCATCGCATATTGCGGCGCAATCGCGCCTGAAGCGATCCACGCGGTGAGCGCTTTTGCCGGCCGTTCGCCGGGACCCGGCATTCTGGCCATTACCTCCCCCGACCATCTCTACCGGGGGTGGGACGAGGCTTGCCGCAGACGCAGGCAGGGCGAGGCAGACGTCACCTCACATATAGAGACATTGCTGGAGGCCCTGCCTCGCGACGCGGGCATCGTTACCATGCAGGATGGCCATCCGACGGCACTCGCTTGGCTCGGCAGCGTGCAGCGCAATCCGGTTCACGCACTCGGCGTCAATCGCTTCGGCCAATGCGGCGACCTGACGGACCTCTATCGCATCTATGGTCTGGACGCCGATGCCGTGGAGGATGCTGCGCGAGAACTGGCCGCACGCAGATAACAGGAACTTCGCGTTCCACTCGAAGCATGGCCGCGTAAAGCGGCCATTATTCTTTGACGAGTTTTCGATGCGGCAGGCCAAGCTTTTCGACCGTCAATTCGACATTCGCCCCCGCTCGAAGGGACACCCGACCAAATCGTAGAAGCTAGTCTGCCTGCAAAAAGCGCCGGCAAGTCGCCGGCCATGTGAAAGGCAGGACAATGGCAGGACGCTTGGACGGCAAGGTTGCAATAATTACAGGTGGCGTTTCCGGTATGGGACTGGCTGCGACCGAGCTCTTCATAAAGGAAGGTGCCAAGCTGGTCATCGCTGACATCCAGGCTGAGAAAGGTCTGGCGCTGGAGCAGCGTTTTCCCGGCCAGCTTCGTTTTTCGCGCTGCGACATTCGCAGCGAGGAAGACATCGCCGCAGCGGTAGCTCTGGCAGTCGACAGTTTCGGCGGGCTTGACGTGATGTATCACAATGCCGGTGCCGTCGGAGACAATTCCAGCATCGAGGACATGTCGACGGCGGGTTGGGACGACACGCAGAACCTGCTCCTTCGCAGCACGATGCTGACCATCAAGCACGCGATCAATCCGATGAAGAAGCGGGGTAAAGGCTCCATCATCCTCACCTCCTCCGCAGCGGCGGTCGCCCTCGGCGGTTCGGGTCCCTTCGCTTATACGGTCGCCAAGGCCGGCGTCATTTCCGCCGGCCGCTATGCCGCCTTCGCGCTCGGGCAGCACAGTATCCGCGTCAATATCATTGTTCCCGGCGCATTCCCGACCTCCATCTGGAGCGGACATATCGGCGGCGACGCCGATATGGGTGACCGCCTCGGACTGGACCTTGGCCGCTTCGCCAGGATGCAGGTTCTCCCCCAGGCAGGCGATCCACGCAATATCGCAGACGCAGCCCTATTCCTGGCCTCTGAAGCTTCCGACTTCATTACCGGCGTCGCATTACCGGTGGACGGTGGCCTCACCTTGCATCGAGGCCCGGAAGCATCGGCCAGCGGTCAGCTCGGAGCGGTCAACGCCGCCGCCGAACAACTGGAACGCGCGTAGTTTTCGCGACCGCACCGAAAGCCAAAGGCGGAGTCCGATGTTGTCGAATTCCGCCTTTTCACCAACGTGCGGCTGTTTCTGCTTAGTTTTGCAACTCTCGACCAGCGGATGAGGCAATGTCACGGGCAGCGATATAGCCGAAGGTGAGGCCGGGGCCGAGGCTGGAACCGCCGGCGGGATAAAGACCGCGTGTCATCGAATTCATGTCGAGACCAACCGCATAGAGCCCGCGAATGACGTCTCCTGTCTTATTCAATACCCGTGCTTTCTCATCGGTATTGAGGCCCGCAACCGAGCTGAGATCGCCGGGAATGAGAACGATGGCATAAAATGGAGGCTTCAGTATCGGTGCAAGGCTCGGGTTCGGCTTGTTCTCCTGATCGCCGCGAAACCGCGAATGGGCGTCGACACCCCGCGCGAAATCAGGGTCTTCTCCATTGACCGCATGACGGTTGAACTTCGCGACCGTTTCTTCAAGCGTCTTCGCATCGACGCCGATCCTGCCGGCGAGCGCCTCGATAGACGGGGCTTCGATGAGATACCCATTGTCGAGCCATGGTCGCACCGGATAGGGGAACGGCCGCGCCAGGCCCATGCCGTAGGTCCGCAGGAATTGACGATCCGCGATCATATGCACGTTGGGCAGGCCAAGCTGCTGCATCTTCATGACGAAGTTCTGGTAGGAATCCGCCTCGTTGACGAAGCGCTTTCCCGAAGGATCGACGGCGATCGAACCCGGCATATAGCGGTCGATCATGATGTGCGGGAACTTTGCCAGCGAGCCGTCGGGCAGACGTGATGTCGAAACTGGAATGAAGATGCCGTTGGATGGGTTCGTCGTAACGAGGTTGCCGCCCGCCTCGACACCCATCTTCACGCCGTCACCAACATTGCTTTCCGGTTGAAGCGAAACATGATGTTCGGCAAGCGGCATGAACTGCTTGCGCATCTCGTCATTCGCACCGAAGCCGCCACTAGCCATTACCACGGCATGGCGTGCCCGGATCGTGGTTTCCCGATCGTCGTGAACGACCACCAGGCCAGCGACCTTGCCATCTTCGATGATCAGCCTGCGCGCAGGTGTTTCGGACCATAGCGTCACTCCAGCATCGATAGCCGATCGAAGCAGGCGGCCTGCAAGGGCGTTGCCACTAACCAGCCGGGTACCCCGGCCGTGAAGTAGCTTCTGGCCGGCATATCTGACCACCATCTTCGTCGTGTGCACGAAGCCTTTGACGGTGCGAAAGGCTTTGCGCAACGGGATGATATCCGCCCCGGCAACCTGCATGCTATCGAACACCGTGAGTTCCGGGCGTGGGCGACGCAACGCCTTGAAATACTTTCCGAGCCGACGCCCGTCGAACTCTCTCGCGAGAACGCCGCGATAATGCGAAGCTCCACCATGCTGCGGCTCATAATCCGGCGTTGCGGCCGGCACGAATTCGAGCGCCGTGTTGGCTTCCATGTAACGCAGCATGTCTGGCGCGTTGTCGACGAAGGCTTCTATCTTCGCGGCTTCATAGTGATTGCCGAGCACGCTTCTCAGATACTCGACCACCTTTTCGCGGCTGTCATCGACCCCCACGGATTTCATGTGATGGTTGTTGGGTATCCAGGCGACACCGCCGGAAAAGGCGGTGGTCCCGCCGAAAAACTTTGTCTTTTCGACCACCAGAACCTTGAGCCCTTGCTTGGCAGCAACGATTGCGGTGGTCATTCCGCCAACGCCCGAACCAACCACGATCACATCGAATTCGCTCATCAACGTACCCTGTTTTCTTCCCTTGAAGCCATGCAATTGGCTTCACCTCCGCTCAGCGACCCGGCACGACTATGATTTCTTCGACGATAAGCCGGTGCGAGGGCGGGCTGCCAACGAAATTCTTCTCGTCCGAGCGCAACTCGGCCATGTAAGAGGGTGCTGCCCAGGCCGCCTTGGCGTGATCAAGGCTGTCGAACCAGAATTCCGATATTCCATCATATGGCACAAAGCCGCCGGTCGCCTTCACCGTGTCGGCAAGCAAATGATGTTGAACGTAGCGGTTGGCATATTTGGTGAATGCCTCGTTCCTGCGCACCAATTCACCATGCACTTCCCTGTAGTGACGGCTGAACTCGGCAGGGCTGAGCCCTGCGCGCCGTCTCGGCAGGCTCAGTATTTTGACGCCGCGGGTCGGACCATCAACGACCACTTTCTCCTCGGCAAAGAACTGGACGCGTTGATCCGTGTCAACGAAATCGCCCTCGTCGGTTGACACTTCCTTGTTGCGCGGATCATCGCGAATCTCCGCCGACGAGGGAGCGCCGTCCTTGAGTTCGATCTGCACGAGCCCGTCCCACTGCGGTTCCGGCGTAACATCGGCAACAGCCGGCAGGACACGGTTCTGCACGTAGCGCGCTGTGTCTTTCCAGAATTCCGGGCGAGTGGAGATAACCGATGCGTGCGGCCCGTGCCAATGGTCCCGGAACGCTTGATGCGTCAGACCAGGCTTTCGTTTCAAGAATACGAATTTACGGATCATGTTAAGCTATACCCTTGAATGCCGTGCAGACGAGGCTGGCCTCGCCTGCGGTCAAAACATCAATCCCCGCACTTGTCAGGCTGGCGTCACCCGTAAGGGCAGCCTGCCCAGGGTCCGAAGCTGATTGTGGATGAGATATTCGGGCTCGCCTGCCAGTTCGATCGTGGCCACCCGCGCGACGAGTTCGTTGAGAATGCACTCGGCCTCCAACCGAGCGACATTCTGGCCGATGCAATTATGCGTCTCGGCACCGAACGACATATGGATGTTGGCGGTGTTGCGCATGACGTCGAACGTGTCGGGATTTTCCCATTTGCGCGGGTCGCGGTTTGCCGCGCTCGGAAACGTCGCGATCTTCGTATTGGCTTTCAGAAAGCAGCCGCCCAGTTCCGTGTCGCAGGCCGTCGACCTGTAGACAAGATGGTTCGGAGCTTCGAAACGCAGCCCCTCGTCGAATGCGAAGCGAACCCGTGCCGGATTCTCCTTCAGGATCGTCCACTGGTCCGGGTTCTGCGCAAGCTGGCTGACAGTCGTGCTGATGCCGCTGATCGTCGTGTCCATGCCGCCACGGACCAGAGACCGCGTGATGTTGGATGCGATACCCGCCGGAAGCTCGCCGGCCTCCTCGGCCTTGAAAAACTGGTCGGCGATCGAGTCGGGCGACACGCTGTCGGCCTGGCATGCGGCCATGAACCAATCCATGTAGGGCTCGCCAGCAGCCAAGCCCTTATAATAAAGTTCATTCTTCGGCCCGGTCTGGTTGAACGACATATAGCCGATCGCGCGGATTGCATCGGCATCGAATCGGATGCCCATGGCGACAGGAAAGCCGCCGAACACGACGGCCTCGACCAGATCATGGATGCCGTCGAACTCCCTCATGTCGAGGATGCGGTCGACTGCCTCCTTCGCCTTCTGCTCAAACAGCGAACGCCATTTGCGGATGATAAGCGGCGACATGATCTTGTTGGCAACGCGGCGCGTGTCGGTATGCTGCGGCGGATCGACCTCGACCAGTGCGCTGGGCGGCCGGCCGTCGAAACCCGGTTGGCGCGCATCGGTGATGCCGACACCGCTTTCGGCTGTGAACCGCGTATAATCCGTCACCACCTCGCGGAGTTCATCATATCGGCCAACGCCGTAGATGCCGTATTTCGCTATCCGCACCACCGGGCCTGTGGCGAGTACTTCACGATAGAAAGGGAGCGGATTCGACAGCACTTCCATCGAATAGGGGTCGAGATCGAGAATCGGCGGCTCGATTGTTTCCGACTTCCGGGCAGCTACACTCATTCCATCCTCCGCACGAAACAAACCGCGATCACGGTGTCAATGAGTTGCAATGCTAGACGAGCAGCGTCGAAACGCCGTCCCCCAAACATGGGACCAGAGTCGGTTGTAGACCTTCACGTCCCCAGGAGCGGGACACTCAAACGCCCACAAACAACCTATTCACTTTCCGCAGAGGTATGAGCGAAACACGAAATCACGGGAGGCCTACAATGAGGACCGCAAGCATCACCGAGCATTTCGTTCGAACAGGCACGCGCGAGACCTTCTATCTTCAATGTGGACCGAATGACGGGCCGGTGATCGTCTTCATCCACGGCTGGCCCGAACTCGCGATAAGCTGGCGTCACATTCTGCCGTGCTTCGGAGCCCTCGGCTTCCGGGCGATTGCCCCCGACATGCGCGGCTATGGCCGTTCTGCCATCCATCGCACCCACGACGCCTACACCCAGGAGCATATCGTTGCGGATATGGTGGCGCTTCTCGACGCTCTAGGTGCGGAAAAGGCGATATGGGTCGGACATGACTGGGGAACCGCGACAGTGTGGGGCATAGCCAGTCATCATCCCGAGCGCTGCCACGGCGTGGCCAATCTCTGCGTCCCCTACCGCACGATCGAGCGCGGCGTGGAAGCGCTCCTGCCGCTTGTCGACCGGGCGATCTATCCGGACGAAAAATATCCGTGGGGGCAGTGGGCCTATATGCGTTTCTATCACGAGCGTTTTCAGCGCGCGACGGGTGTCTTCGAGGCCGATCCCTATGCGGCGATCAAGGCTCTGTTCAGGCGCGGCAATCCTGAAGCCCTCGGCAAACCCAGCAGCCACGTGAAGGTCTTCGATGCGGGCGGCTGGTTCGGCGGCGTGGATCGTGCCCCTGATCTTGTGCGTGATGAAACCGTCATCTCGGAAGAGGAGCTTTGTGCTTATGCCGAGAGCCTGTCACGAAATGGTTTCTTCGGACCCGATTCCTATTACATGAACGACGCTGCCAATTTCGCTTATTCGGAAAAATCCGTGAACGGCGGCTATCTCGACATGCCGGTTCTGTTCATTGCCGGGCGCTACGATATCACCTGCGAATCCGTCGATTCACGCCTTGCCGATCCCATGAAAGCCTTCTGCCGAGACCTGACCACCGATGTCGTCATGTCAGGACACTGGATGGCTCAGGAAAAGCCCGTTGAGGTCAATGCCATCCTAGCACAATGGCTGGCAACGAAGGTCCCGCAGTCCTGGCCAATCCATCATTGACCTGAAGTCACCCGACGAGGGACAGACTTGCCGCCCTCCTTTTCGAACACTGGTTCGTCCGACGCATTTTGCGGCGGTTGGAGGAGAACCCATGAAAATGAAATTCATCGCGAGTATGGCAACAGCACTCGCACTATCAGTCGCAACGACAGCAGCCGCCTTTGCTGAAACCGTCACCCTAAGATACTCTAACTGGCTGCCACAGACACTGTTCCTCTACAAGGATGTCTTCGTGCCATGGATGGCCGAAGTGGAACAGGTCACGGACGGGCGGGTCAAGTTCGAGGTCCTGCCCAAGGTCGTGGGCACCGCCGCCAGTCAGTTCGATGTCGTTCGCGATGGACTGGCCGACATCTCCTACATCAACGCTTCCTACACGCCCGGACGCTTCGTCTCGACGGAAATTGGCGAGCTTCCGCTAGGCGGCGACAATTCCTCTGTCATGTCTCCCGCATTCGACCGCACTTATCGTAAACATCTCGCGGGATTCAACGAATTTGCCGGCATCGAAGTTCTGTCGGTCTTCACCATCTCACCGATCCAGACATTCACGGCCAAGAGGCCGATCAAATCAGCCGAAGACTTTCGAGGTCTCAAACTGCGCAGTCCCAACAATACGACGACGGACGCGTTGACCCTTATGGGTGCGGTGCCGATCCACAAGACGGCCTCTGAAGCCTACGAGATGCTGGCGACAGGCGCGATCGACGGACAGACAACGATCCCGAACTCCATACCTGGGTTCAATCAGCTCGAACTTCTCAAATATGTGATGGTAATTCCCGGTGGACTGGCCAATTCGATCGGCCTTATGGGCGTAAATAAGGACAAATGGGCCGAGATTTCCGAGGAGGATCAAAAGGCAATACTTGCGGTCTCAACCGAGAAATTGGCTGAAGCGGTGGGTACCGGTTATACGAAGGCTGACGAGGAGGCTTTCGGCATCATGCGTGAGGCCGGCTATGAGATCGACACGGCAAACCCCGAAATGGTGACGAAGTTTGCCGAATTGTTGAAGCCTGTCGAAGTGAACTGGATTGCCAGGGCAAAGGAAAAGGGCATTCCCGACCCGGAAGGCCTGTTGGCTGCCTTCCGTGCGGAAATTGTCGCCGGCTCCAAGGGACAATAGGCGCCTATGGAGAATGACGGCCTCTCCTTGGAGCCGTCATTTTCCGCAACAATTTGAACCTCTCAAGCCGCAAGGCGGCCGGCACGGGAAAGAGCCGCGCGATATTCGCTGGCGAATTTATCAACGATTTCCGCCACTGTCGCAGCGTTGCGGATCGCACCGACGCCGTGCCCCGCACTCCATATATCCCGCCAGGCTTTCGCGCTTCCGAGCAAATCGCCATAGTCAGCTTCAGGACGATCTCCACCCAGATCGATGCCGACACGTTGCAAGGATTGCCTCAAGAAGTTAGCTGGCGTCCCGGAGACTTTGTCGGTGTAGATGATGTCGGCGGAGGTCGCGTCGAGAATCATCTGCTTGTAATCGGGAACAGCCGACGCCTCTTCAGCGGGAATGAAGCAGGATCCGCAATAGGCTAGATCCGCCCCCATGAGCTGCGCCGATAGAACCGCCTGTCCTGTCGATATCGCGCCGGACAGCAGGAGTGGACCGTCCCACCAGTCCCGTATCTCCTGGATAAGTGCGAAAGGCGAAAGCGCGCCCGCATGCCCGCCCGCTCCCGCCGCCACGGCGATCAAGCCGTCCGCACCACGTTCGACCGCCTTGCGGGCGTGGATGAGATTGACGACATCATGCAATACGACCCCGCCATAGGAATGGATCTCAGCGTTGACCTCTGGACGCGCACCCAGCGAGGTTATGATCACTGGCACCTTGTGCCTGACGCAGACTTCCAGCTGGGCTTCCAGAATCTGGTTCGACTTGTGGACGATCAGATTGACCGCATAGGGAGCCGAAGGATGATCGGGATGCTCCGCGTCATGCTCAGAAAGTTCACGCTCGATGCGCGTTAGCCATTCGTCGAAAATGTCCGGGGTCCGCGCGTTCAGCGCCGGCATCGAACCTACGACGCCCGCCTTGCATTGCGCGATCACCAGATCAGGCCCTGAAACGATGAACAGCGGTGCGCAAACCATAGGCAGCTTGAGCGGTTTGTTCTGTGGCGTCCAGTAATTCATGGTTTGGCTCTCCGGTCAGGCTGATGGCAGGGTGTTTCAGATCGCGCGGGCGCGACCTTCCCAATGCGGGTCACGCAGCTTCCTCTTGAATATCTTGCCGCTGTCTTCCCGCGGCAGTGAGCTGTGAAATTCGATCGACTTGGGAACCTTGTAGTTTGTCAGCCGCGCCGTCAGAAAATCGCGGATAGCGTCGGCATTCTTCGCCACACCATCCTTCAATTGTACCGCAGCGACCAGTGTCTCGCCGAGATCGTCGTCGGGAATTCCATAGACAGCGCAGTCACGAACATCATCATTCGTCAGCAGAACGGATTCGATTTCGGCCGGATAGATGTTTACGCCGCCAGAGATCACCATGTCGCGCTTTCGGTCGCACAGGAACAGGAAACCCTCGTCGTTCACATAACCGACGTCGCCTAAAGTGATCATGCCATCCCGCTCGACTTCACGGCGCTGCTCGTCGCGGCCGACATAGGTAAAATCACCATAGGCGGGGTTGCGCGCGTAGATTTCGCCGACCTCGCCTGCCGCAAGCGGCTTGCCGTCGTCCCCCAATATGGCATAGCGCGTGCCTTCGAGCGGAAGGCCGACGGTGCCCGGATAGCGCAGCCAATCCTGCGAGCGGCAGAAAAAGGTGCAGCCCTGTTCGGTGCCGCCATAAACTTCGTTGATGACCGGCCCCCACCATTCGATCATCTGCCGCTTTATTTCAGGCGGGCAAGGGCCGCCCGTATGAGTCACGGAGACCAGCGACGAGACATTGTAGCGGTCGCGCACCTCCTGCGGCAGCTTCAACAACCGGACGAAGGCGGTCGGCACAAGAGCCACATGGGTAATCTTATGCTCGTCGATAATTTTCAAAACGCCTTCTCCATCAAATTTCGGCTGAAGAACCGCAATCTCGGCCTCCGCCACAGCCGCACGCCCACTGGCATCCGGCATCGCATGATAGAGCGGGCCAAGAACGAGCGCGCGGGTGCCGGGGCCTATGCCGAAAATCATGCGCTGAAACTTGACGAACTGCGTCAGTTCCTCGGGCTTCATGGCCGGCTTGCGTACTGCCTTGGGACGGCCTGTCGTTCCCGACGTGTAGAGAACGGCTCCACGCGGCGCACGCGGCGCCTCGGTCCATGGAGAAAACCCTTCCAGCCACTCCGACCAGACCTTGGCACCAGGGAAAATGCGTTTCGCCTCCGCGGTCGCTTCGCATTCCGAAACAGATTTCCCTTCGACGGGAACGAGGAAGACGTTGATGTCGCCGGGGATCGCGTCCCTGATACCCAGCAGTATGTCGGAATGGGCGACGATGACCTTGGGCTTTGAATCGCCAATCACATAGGCGATCTCGTCGCTCTTGTTGTGCCAGTTGAGCGGCACTGCATAGACACCGATGGTAGCGGCACCTCGGCTCGCCTCGAAAAAGGAAAAGTCGTTGCGCATGAGGATGGCGACGGCATCCTGCTCGCCGAGGCCCAGTTCATGAAAGCCCCGCGACGCCTTCAGCCCTTTCTCGAAGAGCGCTTCGCGACTGACAATACGGTCGCCGATGACGATGACGTCCTTCAGCATCACAACCTCCCTTTGACGTGCCCGAGACTTGCGGAATATCTGACTAAACCGCTCCTTCACCGAGCCTGTTCGGTTCATAGCATCGACGCGGAGTGATGCCGTCCCTGCACAGGGGGATATGCCCGGTGGCGGATGTCACATCTCATGCATCATCGGCGAAATACTCTTCGGCGAGCGACAGAGTGCGTTCAGCTATCACGCAAGAGTTTCGCGGAGGCGTTCCAAAGCCAATGCGCATGAAGCCGTTAGACACGAAGAAAGAAATGCGATGAGCGATAGCTGGATAGGTCATGACATCAAGGATGGGATCGGCATCCTGACCATCAGGCGACCTGAGGTCATGAACGCGGTATCACCGGCACTGGTGGCAGTCATCGAGCGCGCATTCAAGACTCTTACCGCGAGTGATAGCGGCGTGCGATGCATTGTCATCACAGGCGAAGGCCGCGCATTCTGTGCGGGTGCCGATCTCTCCGAAGACAGCGGCAATGACGTGCCCGCCGAGCAGGCCGGTTCTGTGCTCCAGCGCGTCTATCATCCTTTCCTGCGTCAACTGCGCGACAGCGACATCCCTATCATCACCGCCGTGAACGGCGCTGCAGTAGGCGCGGGCATGAGCTTTGCCATGATGGGCGACATAATAACCTGCGCGCGTTCAGCCTATTTCCTGCAGGCTTTCCGCCGCATCGGGCTCGTGCCGGATTGCGGCTCGACCTGGCTGCTGCCCAGACAGATCGGCGGCGCGCGGGCACGCGAGCTATCGCTTCTCGGCGAAAAGCTCGGCGCTGAGAAGGCGCTCGAATGGGGTCTGGTCAACCGCGTGTTCGACGACGAGAAGCTTATGCCCGAGACGCTGGCAATCGCTAGGCAGATCGCCGATGGGCCGCTTGGCGCGCAGGGCAAGATCCGGCGTCTCTATTGGGAGACGACTGGTAATTCCTTCGAGGAACAGCTCGACCTTGAAGACCGTTTCCAGCTCGTTGCGAGTACCGGACCGGAATTCGCGGAAGGAGTTTCTGCCTTCCGCGAGAAGCGCGCTGCCGACTATCGCAAGGTCTGACCTACTCCCCGATTGTGACCACTAATTCCATCACTTTTCCCATCAGGAGCGTTGCTTTGTCCATAAATGGTAAGGCCTATATTGCCGGAGCCTTCGAGCATCCCACACGCAAAGCGACCGGCAAGACCATCCCTCAGCTTCACGCCGAGATGGCCGCCGGTGCACTGGCCGACGCCGGGCTGACCAGCCGGGATATCGACGGCTTTTTCTGCGCCAGCGACGCACCGGGCATGGGTGGTTTGAACATGGCCGAGTATCTTGGCCTGAGGCCCCGCTATGTCGACAACACGGATACCGGTGGTTCGTCGTATATACTTGCCGTCGGCCACGCTGCGCAGGCGATAGCGGCGGGCAAATGTTCAGTCGCCCTCATCACACTGGCCGGGATGCCGCGCACCGGGCCTGGACCCGCGGGTGAAGGGGCCTTCTTCAACGACCCTATTGTTCCGGAGGTGCCCTACGAACTGCCCTTCCGGCACACCATCGCCAATCTGTATGGCATGTGCGCGATGCGTCACATGTACGAATTTGGCACAACCAGCGAGCAACTTGCCTGGGTCAAGGTGGCAGCGTCCCATCATGCACAGCACAACCCTCATGCAATGTTGCGCGATGTGGTGACGGTGGAAGACGTGCTCAACTCTCCTATGGTGGCCGATCCACTTCACCGCCTCGATTGCTGCGTGATCAGCGATGGCGGCGGCGCACTCATCGTGGTCTCACCGGAAGTTGCCAGGACCCTCAACCGGCCGCTCATCAAGGTCCGGGGTGCTGGCGAAGCCATCAAGCACCTCAATGGCGGGCGCAGCGATCTTACATTTTCGGGCGGCGTCTGGTCAGGGCCGGCAGCCTTCTCGGAAGCGGGTGTCAAACCCTCAGACATCAAATATGCGTCCATCTATGACAGTTTCACCATCACTGTGCTGATGACGCTCGAAGATTTGGGCTTCTGCGAGAAAGGTCAGGGCGGCCGGTTCGTTGCCGATGGCAACCTGATCTCGGGCATCGGCAAATTGCCCTTCAACACCGACGGCGGCGGTTTGTGCAGCAATCATCCGGCCAACAGGGGCGGCATGACGAAAGTGATCGAGGCCGTCCGTCAGCTTCGCGGTGAAGCACACCCGAAGGTGCAGGTGGCGAATTGCGACCTCGCGCTGGCTCACGGAACCGGCGGATATCTCGGATCGCGCCATGGCAGCGCGACACTCATCCTGGAAAGGGTCTGAACCATGACTTTGAACAAAAGTGACACGGCCCCCGATCGAGATAGCGCACCGCAATGGCGTTCGACCAACGGCAAGTTGCTGATCCAAAAATGCGAGGAGTGCGGGGATGCCTTCTATTACCCGCGCGTCGTTTGCCCCTTTTGCCTAAGCTCAAATGTGCAGTGGGTGGAATGTTCAGGCAACGGGCGCATCTATTCCTACAGCGTCACACGTCGCGGCGATCCTTATGCGATTGCCTTCGTCACCCTCGACGAAGGCCCGAAGATGATGACCAACATCGTCGATTGCCCGGTCGATAAAATCGCCATCGACCAACAGGTTTCCGTCGTCTTTCGCGATCTTGAAGGCGTTCCAACGCCAATGTTCCGGCCAAGCGCTGCGCTTTAGAAGGCGATTCCACAACCGGGACACCAACTTTGTCCCTCAAGGGGGGATTGAGCGAGAGGGACCGTTTCGGCTCATCTGCCAGCAAGATGCGGCACGCCCGGCGCTGTCGCGGATCAAAATTTGAACAGTAGATATGAATGGAGAATGACGTGACAACAAGGCTGGACGGTAAGGTGGCGGTCGTTACGGGCGCCGGATCAGGTCTCGGTCGGCAGCACGCATTGCTGCTTGCCAAGCAGGGCGCGAAAGTCGTGGTCAACGACCTCGGCGGCAGCGTCAATGGCGTGGGTGGCGACAGCGCCGCTGCAGACAAAGTGGTTGCCGAGATCAAGGCTGCCGGCGGCGACGCGGTGCCAAACTACGAAAGCGTGGCAACGCAGGAAAGCGCTGAAAAGATCATCAAGTCCGCCGTGGATGCGTTCGGCAAGATAGACATTCTGGTCAACAACGCCGGCATCCTCAGGGACAAATCCTTCGGAAAATCGGATCTTAAGGATTTTTCGGAAGTTTTTCAGGTTCATTACTGGGGCACCGTCTACTGCACCAAGGCTGCCTGGAACCTGATGAACGAGCAGAAATACGGACGCGTCATCTTCACGACCTCGATTGCCGGAACTAGCGGCAATTTTGGCCAGTCAAACTATGGCTCGGCAAAGGCCGGCATGCTTGGCCTGATGAATTGCCTCGCCATCGAGGGGCGGAAGAACAATGTGCTTGTGAACGCCATCTCGCCGGGTGCGCTTACCCGGATGACCGGCAATCTCGGCATCGACGAAAGCTTCATGAAAAAGCTCGACCCGGCCTTTGTTTCTCCAGCCGTCGCTTGGCTCGCCAGCGAACGCTGCGACGTCACGGCCACGATCATCACGGCCGCAGCCGGTGGTTTTGGCCGTTTGCACTATTTCGAGACGAAGGGCGTTCAGTTCGATCCGTCGAAGCCGATTACGGTCGATATGTTCGATCAGCAGTTCGACAAGATCAACGACCTTTCGACTGCTGACCCGTCGACGGCCGGCACGGAGGGAAAGACGCAAGAGCGGCTGGATACGCTGAGCGCCTAGGGTGCCGAGCTTGGTCAAAAAGATTGTAGCTGGTCATGCCGGCTACGGCTCATCCCAGTAACGCCACGATACGTCTAACGGGAGATTGACATGGATCTTGCGCTCAGTGCGGAAGACAAAGCTTTCCGCCAAGAAGTCAGGGCGTTCATCCGCGAAAATCTGCCGGCGGATATCGCGGATACGGCCCGCCGGATGTTTCACACTCATCCCGAAGACATGCTGCGCTGGACCAAGATCCTTCATCAAAAAGGCTGGTCCGCGCCTTCGTGGCCGAAGAAGTACGGCGGAACCGGCTGGAGCGCCGTTCAGCGTTATATTTTCGACGAAGAATACTGCATGGCCGACGGTCCTCTGCCGCTGATGGCGGGTCATGGCGTCACGATGGTCGGCCCGGTGATCTACACTTTCGGCAGCGACGAGCAGAAGGCCCGCTATCTTCCACGAATACTCACCGGCGACGATTACTGGTGCCAGGGTTTTTCCGAGCCCGGTTCAGGGTCTGACCTTGCCTCGCTCAAAACCAGGGCAGTTGTCGATGGTGACGAGTACATCATCAACGGCCAGAAGATCTGGACCAGTCTGGCGCACAACGCCAATATGATTTTCTGCCTCGCACGAACGGACACCACCGTGAAGCCACAACAGGGCATCTCGTTCCTGGTGTTTCCGGTGGATACGCCCGGCATCACCATTCGCCCTATAATTTCGATCGATCGAGGTCATAGCCTCAATGAAACATTCTTCGAGAATGTTCGGGTTCCGCGTTCGAGCCTTGTGGGCGAGGAAGGCAAGGGCTGGACCTACGCCAAATTCCTTCTCGGGCATGAACGCTTCACCATCGCCGAGATCGCACGCTCCAAGCGGCGCCTGCAACGACTTCGCCAGATCGCCCGCGAGACGCCCGTCGGGCAAGGCACCTTGCTTGACGATCCTTCATTTCAGGAGAAAGCAACCGCAATTGAGATCGATCTGGTAATGCTCGAGCAGATGGGTCTGCGGATTGCCTGGGAAATGGACCAGGGTATCGACAACATGCTTTCGGCCAGCATCCTGAAGCTGCGCGGTTCGCAAATCATACAGGCCGTCACGGAATTGTCGATCGAAGCCATGGGCTATTCCGGCCTCGCCTATGAAAGCCTGCAGGACGGCTCGATGTTCTCGCCATCCGCACCGGATATCGCTCAGGGCAAGATGGAGGAATTCCTCTTCCTGCGCGCAGCAACGATCTATGGCGGCTCTACCGAGACGCAGCAGAACATTCTCGCCAAGATGATTTACGCAGGCGCCTGAACAGGGAGACAACAATCATGGACTACCGGTTCAGCGAAGAGCAAAGCATGCTCAAAGACAGCCTCCAGGGTTGGCTTGGGCGGAATTATCAGTTCGACCAATGGCGTCGGCTCATAGCACGCAAGCCTCCCCATTCCGAAGAAAACTGGAAGAGTTTCGCCAGTATGGGCTGGCTTGGCATCACGATACCGGAAGCCCATGGCGGGCTCGGATTCGGCGCGATCGACCAGATGATCATCGGCGAGGCTTTCGGCTCTCATCTCGTCACCGAGCCATACCTCTCGTCGATCGTGTTTGGTAGCAATCTCATTCTCGAAGCCGGAACCGAGGTGCAGAAAGCGGAATGGCTTCCGCGCATCGCGGAAGGCACCGCCAGGCTGGCTTTCGCCTTTGCCGAGAAGCAATCGCGCTTCTCACTCAACACCGTCGCCACGCACGCTCAGAAAACATCGAATGGATACACCATCTCGGGCGAGAAGATTCTCGTGCTCGATGCGCCAAGCGCCGACAAGCTGATCGTTCTGGCACGGACGGGTGGCGATACGACGGACAAGACTGGACTCAGCCTGTTTCTGGTCGACCCGAAGAACCCCGGCGTGTCGATCCGCGCGTATTCAACCGTCGATGACCGGCAGGCCGCCGACATCATCTTCGACAATGTGGTCGCAGAGGCGCTGATAGGATCGGAAGGCGATGCCCTTCTGGCAGTCGAGGCCGTGACCGACCGCGCAATTGCCTATCTATGCGCGGAAGGCGTTGGCGCCATGCAGGCGCTCATCGAGGCAACGCTCGCCTATGTAAAGGTCCGCAAGCAGTTCGGGCAGGCGATCGGCGATTTCCAAATCATCCAGCACCGTATCGTCGATCTTAGGGTGCAACTGGAATGTTCTCGCGCGATGACACTTTATGCGGCCGTTTCGGCAACCGCGGACGCCAATGAGCGCGCCCGCGCCGCTTCGGCTGCCAAGGTGCAGGTTGGTCGCTCGGCACGCATCGTCGGCCGCAACGCCATTCAGCTTCACGGAGGCATCGGCATGACGAACGAGCTTTCCATTGGCCACTATTTCAAGCGACTGCTCATGGTCGAAACGATGCTCGGCGACATAGATTTTCATCAGAAGCGCTTCGCAAGCTTGCCATCCGAACTGGCTTGACCGCCCCACAAGAGCAGTAGCGCCGGCGAGAGCATCGGACCGAAAAGTGGATCCGGTTTTCGGAATATTCCGATGCTCATTCAAAGTGTTATATCGTCTTTTGTGCGTCCGAATGGACGCATGGCGATCTAAGAATAATCGGGCTCTTGCCACCACGGAAAAAAGTCCGGCATGTCGCGAGACACGCGGTCGGGAAAATCAGCCTTGCGCTTCTCCAGAAAACTCGCCACCCCTTCGCGCGCATCCGCAGTGCGCCCGCGCGCGTAAACACCACGGCTGTCGAGCCGGTGCGCTGCCATAGGATGGTCCGCACCCGCCATGCGCCAGAGCATCTGCCGTGTCAGCGCGACCGAAACGGGAGACGTGTTGTCCGCAATCTCCTTTGCGTACGCATAGGCAGCCGGCAGCAAATCCTCCGGCGCATGCAGGGAACGCACCAGTCCACCCTCAACCGCCTCCTGTGCACTCAGCATTCGCCCGGTAAGACACCAGTCGAGGGCGCGATCAAGCCCAACGAGCCGCTGCAGGAACCAGGTAGACGCACCTTCCGGCACGATACCTCGACGCGTGAATACGAACCCGAAGCGGGCATCCGTCGTTGCAAAGCGGGCGTCCATGGCGAGCGTCATCGTGACACCGACGCCCACTGCGGCACCGTGGATGGCGGCAATGACAGGTTTGAGGCTGCGATAGAGGCGCAACGTCAATCGCCCTGCTCCGTCGCGGACACGCACGTCGGAATAGTCGACGCTGCCGTCGGCCTGCACCGGCGACCCACCCTGCCCGTCTGCCTGGCTGTCATAGTCGAATGTCTTGTCGCCGGCTGAGAGATCGGCACCCGCACAGAAAAGGCGTCCGTTTCCGGCAAAGACAACCGCACGCACCGCATCATCACCATCAGCTTCATCGAGAGCGGCGATGATCTCGTCTATCATCTCCTCGCTCACCGAATTCAGCTTCTCGGGCCTATTCAGCGTGATCGTCGCGATCTTGTCTTCGACCGAATAGATGATGGTGTCGTAGTGCATCTTGCCTCCAGTACCGGCTCATTGCCATTGGTCTCAGGCAGCGGCCTTGTCTGTTCCTCGCTTCAGCATCAGGGCGTCATAGCGACGGTAGTGGTCGTCTTCGTTGCCGAAGCTCGCCATGATCACAAGCGCTCGCTTGAAATAGTGACCGATCGCCAGCTCATCGGTGATGCCCATGCCTCCGTGAAGCTGCACGGCCTGCTGGCTGACGAATCTAAGTGACTTGTCGGCCTGTATTTTCATTGCCGAAACCGCAGCGGGACGGTCACCATCGTCCTGCAGCGCGAGGGTAGCCATGTAGACCATGGAAAGAGCCTGTTCGAAGTGGATGGCCATGTCGGCAAGCCGATGCTGCAAAACCTGGAAAGAGGCCAGCGGCTGACCGAATTGCTTTCGCTGCTGCAGATAGGTGGTCGTCCGGTCTATCAATTCCCGCATGATTCCGATGGATTCGGCACCAAGCGCCACAATCGCATCGTCGATTGCCGGTTCCAGAAGCGCCAGCCCTTCACCTTCCGAGCCGACCAGAGACAAGGCTGATGCGTTATCGAAGTCGATATTGGAGGCGCGCTGACCGTCGATCGCGACAAAATCTTCACGACTGACGCCTGCAGCCGATGCCGGGATCCGCAGCAGCGTCAAACCTCTTTCCGTCTCCGCAGTAACGAGAAAATGGGTCGCGACCGGGCCACCCAGGACCACCGATTTGCGTCCGCTCACGCAATAGCCGTCTCCGCGCCGCACGGCACGCGTTCGGACATTCGCAAGGCGAAAACGCGTCGATTGCTCGTCATGCGCTAAGGCAATAATCGTCTGACCGGAAATGACCTCCGCGATGAGACCGAGTGCCTTCTCACTACCCCATCGCTTCAATACACTGCCGGCAATCACAGCTGTGGAAAGGTAGGGCTCCGTTACAAGCGCCCTGCCGAACTGCTCCATGATCAGCATGGTCTCGACGGCGCCGCCGCCGAGACCACCGGCTTCGGTTGGAAATGCGGCCCCAAACAGACCTAGGTCGCTCGCAATCCCACGCCACAGAGCTGTCGCGCCCGGTGCAATATCCCGAAATTCACGCCGCCGCCCAGCAAAGTCCCAGTGTTCGGCCAAGTAGCTACTGAGCGTGTCGCGCAGCATCTGTTGTTCTACTGTGAAGTCGAAATCCATTAGGTAAACGTCCCTTCAAGCCAACAGGCTCAGTTCGCCTTGCGCGTCTTGTCCGGCCAGTAAGGGGCACGCAGTTCGCGCTTGAGGATTTTCCCGGAAGGATTGCGCGGAAGAGCATCCAGAAACTCAACGGTTTTCGGACATTTGAACGACGCGATCAGGGACCGCGCGTGTGCAATCAGTTCATCAGCTGTAGCGCGACAGTCCGGCCGCAAGGCGACGAAAGCTTTGACTTCTTCGCCCCATTTTTCCGATGGAACACCCACGACACCGACTTCCAGAACGGATGGATGCTCGGCCATCGCCTGCTCGACCTCGGCGGGATAGATGTTCTCTCCACCCGAGATGATCATGTCCTTGATACGGTCGCGGATATAGAGATAGCCGTCTTCATCCAGATAGCCGGCATCGCCTGAATGATACCAGCCATCCCGGATAACTTCGGCAGTGGCTTCCGGCTTTCCGTAATAGCCTTTCATCACCGAACCGCTGCGCAACAGGATCTCACCGGTCTGGCCGGCCGTCAGTTCACTCCCATTGGCATTGACGACCTTGATTTCCATGTCGCCCAGCGGCTTGCCGCAGGAAGTGAGAAGCTCCGGCCTGTTCAGGTCATGGTCCTCCGGCAGCAGAGTGGTCCCCATCGTTGCCGTTTCGGTCATGCCGAACATCTGGATGAAGCCGCAGCCCAATTCCTTGATACCGCGACGCAGTAGGTCGACCGTAATAGGAGAACCGCCATAGCCGATGATCTTCAGTGCCTGGATATTCCTTCTGTCGAAGGCCGGATCGTTGATGATCTGCTGAATGATGGCCGGCACCAGTCCAGCCTTGGTAATGGGAGCCGACGCCAAAGCCTTCAGGACATAGGCACTGTTGGCCTCGCGGGTGATGAAGTTCGCGGCACCTACATAAGGGGCGTACATGGCCCAGCATGTCCCACCGCTATGGAAAAGCGGTAGAGGTACGAGAACAATATCGTCTTCGCTCCATGCTCCCAGTTCGCCACTTTCAGCATGGCGCGCGGCGTTGAGGACATTGGCGTTCGTCAGCATCGCGCCTTTCGGACGACCGGTCGTACCCGAGGTGTGAAGCTGCAGCACCACGTCATCCGGCTGGCATTTTACATGTGGTTCGGCGTCCGGCTGCCTGTCCCGCCAGCGATCGAATTCCTCGGTCTCGGGAACCTCGCTGCCGATAATCACCACTTTGCGGATTGCAGGCAGTGCAGTCCTTATGCTGTCCAGATATCCGAGGAAATCCACGTCGATGAAAAGAAGCTCGGTGTCGAAGTCGCTCAGGAGAAAAATGATCTCGGGCAGAGCCAACCGCCAGCTGATTGCAGTGAGGACCGTGTTGGACTTGGCGCAGCCCATCATCACCTCGAAATAGCGGGAATCGTTCTTGCCGAGATAGCCAATGCGGGTCTGTGGCCCGCACCCAGCTTCGATCAGACCGTTCGCAATCCTGTTGCTGCGTTTGTTCCATTCCCGGAACGTCAGCGTCTGGCCCTCGAAATAAAGCGCAGGCTTCTCGGGACGACGTGCTGCATGAAAGCCTATGAGGTCAGTCAGAGTGCCGAGCGCGGCACGTTCTGCGGCCTCGGAAGGCCATTCTACGACCGTTGTCATTGTCGTCTCCTCCCAGAGAACGGATGAAGTGGGTCAGGCGATAAGGGCCATGTCGCGTAGCCGGTGAACGCTCAGGCGAAGTAAAGGAAGAGGATGTCGGCGACCAAGGCGGGACGCTCCGCGCCTTCGATCTCGATGGTGATTTCGGAGGTGACGCGCAGGCCGCCCGATGCTTCCTCGACCGACCGGATGACTTCGCTCAGTCTAATTCGAGAATCCACAGGAACCGCATTGAGGAACCGCAGCTTGTTTATGCCGTAGTTGAGCGTACGGGACGAGCGGACCGTATAGATCGTCGGTTGCAGGACCCCGATAATGGACATGACGAGATAGCCATGCGCAATCGTCTTGCCGCCGGGTGCTTCACGCTTTGCTCGTTCGACATCCACGTGAATCCATTGATGATCGCCGGTGGCGTTGGCGAAATCATCGATCATCTTCTGGGTAACAGTAATCCATTCGCCGGGTCCGATGCGTTCGCCAATGACTTTGCCCAACTCGCTCGGGCTCTCGAATACGCGCATTGCCTATAGTCCTCTCGCAATATTGGCTGCTGACATCGTTTCACCTGAAACGCTGGCGATGCCTGGCTGACCAATAGCCTCAGAATGAACCCGTCGTCCGTCCCCGGCACCGGTGACATGGATTTTGGTCCGCGGCGGTGTCTGCTCGACGAGCATGAAAATGTCGAAACCGCTTCGCGGAAGCGCAAGGTCAGCTTTTGATCACCGAACGGGCGATGATGTTGCGCTGGACCTCGTTTGAACCGCCATAGATCGACCGCGCCCGGTCATTAAGGTATTGGGCCGTCGCGCGAACCGCGAATTCCGGCCCAATCGCCGCGGTGTTGCTTCCGGGCGCAAGTGCTTGTCTCTGGTCCGGAATGCCCAGTACGCCGAGCGCATACATTGCAAGCTCGCCTGCCAGTTGCTGCACCTCGGAGCCATGTACTTTCAGGATCGACGCCATGGTGTCGCCGATGCGCTGACCGGCCGCCAAGCTTGCCACCACACGCTTCTCGGTCCAGCTTTGTGCCGTCACCCTTATGTCGATTTCCGCATAGCGGCGGCGGAACGATGGATCGTCCCACAAACATTCTTCATCAAACTCATCGCGTAGGTTCGCGGTCTCTCGTGCTTCGTCGAGAAAGGCGCGAGCCGAAGCTGCGTAGCTTCCGCCTCGCTCGAATTCGAGCAGATATTTGGCAATCGACCATCCCGCATTTTCGTCTCCGATCCGGTTCGACACGGGAACGCGGAGATCGTCGAAGAAGACCTGGTTCACTTCATGCTCTCCTGACATCGAAATAATCGGCCGGATAGAAATACCGGGCGCGTCGAGCGGTGACAGCAGGAAGGTGATGCCTGCCTGCTGTCGGCCTTCCGTCGAGGTTCGAACGAGCATGAATATCCAGTTGGCGTTGTGCGCATGGGTCGTCCATATCTTGGAACCGTTGACGACATAGGCGTCACCGTCACGTATCGCCCGCGTTTTGAGCGAAGATAGATCGGACCCCGATCCAGGCTCCGAAAAACCCTGACACCAGTAATGCTCGCCCGACAGGATGCGCGGCAGGAAGTGCGCTTTCTGCTCCGATGTCCCGAATTGCATGAGCACTGGACCGCAAAGCTGAAGCCCACCAAGGAACATCAACGGCGCCCGGGCGAGCGCGCACTCCTCTTCGAAAATGTGACGCTCCACGACGTCCCATCCCGTGCCGCCATATTCGGCAGGCCAGGCCGGCGCGATCCATCCCTTTTCGAAGAGCGTCCTATGCCACCACATGCCGAGTTCGGGCTCGGCGGCCATGCTGGTCTGCCGCCGCGAACGCGCCTTGATTTCCGGCGTGAGCTTCTCTTTCAGAAACGCGCGCACCTCAGCCTGGAATTCAAGATGTCGCTTAGAGAGGCTTGCGTCCATTATCGTGCGTTCCCTATTGCCGACAGTTGCATCGTCAAGATTCGACTGCGCTATTTCTCGTACGCAGCGGCTCTGACGATCGGCACATAAATGCCATCGTGAAGCTGGGTCAGCGTCGAGGTATTCGACCCCTGATGGTCATCCGGACCCCAGCTCTGCTTCGGATTGCCGAACAGATCCTGATAGTCCTTGATGCTCTCCATTCCCGTAATGAAAGTATCGAGAGTGAGGTCCTTGCCCGCCGCATCGAACGCCTTCGCCAGAACGTCGATGCTGAGATATCCGAGATTGTCGAGCGCATGAGGATCGGTTTTATAGAGCGCCTTGTACTTGTCGTACCAGGCTTGATACTCCGGCGAACGTTCACCGGGTTCGGGAACATAGTTGCCCGTCACCGCGTAAAGGCCCTCGGTCGCATTGTTGGCGGCTTCCTGAATGACACGATGGTATGAGGACGAAGCACCGATGAAGTCGACATTCCAGCCGACGCGTCGTGCCGAGGTGTAGGCCAGAACCGTGTCTCGAGCGAGCGAACCGAGAACCACCACGTCGCAGTCCGCCTTGCGCAGATTGAGTATCTGCGTACCAAGATCCGTATCGGTCGGTTTGTATTTCTCGCTGGCGACGACCTTCAGATCGTGTTTGGCCAGCTCGTCCGTCGTTCCGTCGACGATCTCCTTGCCGAAATCGGTATCAAGGTGAAGTAGGCAGAACTTGCTGCGCTGCTTGTTGTCGACAAGCCATTTGATACCGGAGCGTATCTGGTCATAGTCGCCGGCATGGAGCACGAACTTCAGGCGATCCAACGGCTCCCACATGCTGCGAGACTGAGCGAGCGGAAACATGTTCGGCACGTTTGCCTTCTGCAATATCGGCATTGCCGCGTTGTTCTGTGCCACGCCGATGGCGCCGATGACGAGGAAAACGCCATCCCGGTTGACCAGCTTGTTCACCGCCTGGACGGCGCGCGGCACCTGATATTGATGATCCTCGACGATCAGCCGGATCTTTCGACCGTGGACGCCGCCCGCCTCGTTGATCTCGTTGATCCTCATCTGCATGCCGTTGACATTACTCGTGCCAGCGAATGCCGCCGGGCCGCTGAGGTCGGTATGCGTGCCGATCAGGATTTCCGTATCCGTTATCCCGCGTGTCTTTTCCTGCGCCTGCGCAGCCGGCGAGGCCACCAGAACCATGGCGAGCAAGGCCGCCATCCTAAGATTTCCCATTGTGTCCTCCCTGTTGGTATTGATGTTACGCAGATGCCTGTCGATCGACCGTTCTCAAGCCGGTTCAGCGACTGTTCTCATCGGTGACGGGCCATGAAGGTCATGGATCAGCGACCTGAAACTCTCCGCAACCTCCGCCCGATCGAGCCTCACACCCTTGGCGATCTCGCGGTCGTCCGGTGCGAACGTCCGGTCTATGATGCGGAAATCCAGGATTGCATCGGTTGGCGCCAGAGACCGGTTCACATTGTCGATCTCGCCCCGGATCAGTTGTTGAACTTCCGGTACGGCGCAAAGGGATGCGAAGTTCGTGAACGGCGCATTTAGGGTCTGCGCGTAATGCGCCACGCTCTCATGATCCGGAAGCACGAGGCATCCCAGTGCCGACCTGCCCTCTCCGATCAACATCGCAGCCGCTATATAAGGGCTCGCCCGAAGCTTTGCTTCAATCCTTGCAGGAGCGATGGTCCGGTCGCTTTTCAGCGTGATCATGTCATCGAGGCGGCCGATGATCGTCATAGACCCCTCCCCGTCGATCTCGCCGGCATCGCCGGTGTGCAGCCACCCTTTCTCGAGACAAGCGCCATCGTTCAAATACCCCATGAAAACATGAGGGCCATGAACGAGGATTTCGCCGTCGCTGCTCAGTTTCATCTCGGTACCTGGCAGGCTTTGCTCCAGTCGCCCGGCCGCGACGGATTGCGACGACGGCAGAGCTGCCAGACCCGAGCTTTCCGCAAGTCCGTAAACCGGCCGAAAATCAAGTCCGAGGGCTGCGAACCAGGAGAATATCTCGTCGGCCAGGACACCGGTGCCGACGAGCAGGTGCCTCGCTTCCGCCAATCCGTACTGTCGCTTGACGTTCTTCAGGACGAGAAGATCGGCTACACGGAATATCAGCTCTTGCAGGATTGATGGCTTTTTTCCTGCAGCACGCTCCCGCGCCCTCCGGGCACCCGCCGCGAATGCGCTGCGATAAGCCCAGCGCCCCAAGGCCGTGGCCTCCTCCATCTTGATGGTGTGGCGCGAGAAGACCCGCTCCCACAACCGTGGCGTGGCGAACAGATGCGTCGGCTTTACTTCCTGCAGATTCTCGTCGACGGTGTTGGCGCTCTCGACAAAATTGACCACCGCACCCGACTGCATGGGAAGCAATGTCGTCAGGACTCGCTCCGTAACGTTCGCAAGCGGAAGAAGGTTGAGCTGCATATCTTGTGAAGACTGCGACCAAAGTGCCGGCCGATTGTGGACCAGGAACATCAATCCGGCGTGGCTGAGCAGCGCACCGCGCGGCGAAGCTGTTCCGTTCTTCAGTGAATATGCAACAACTGCCGGATCATTAGGCCTGCCCGCGGCCAGCTCCCGGTCCCAAAAGTGAGGATGTGTTTTGGCATATTCCCGCCCCAGCCCCAGCAGATCCTGGAAGCTCAGAACCATCGGGTCCCGAAAGCTATGAAGCCCGTCGAAATTAATGACGACGATTTTGCGCAACTCGGGCAAATCGTCTCGAATTTCGAGGACCTTCTGCAACTGCTCGGCATTTTCCACAATGCAGATGCCAGTCCGGCTGTCGGCCAGCACTTCGCGAACACGGACATGACCATCGGTGGCGTGAATGGCGTTGCTGATCGCTCCGATCGCGCGGATACCCTGGTCGGCAAAAAGCCATTCCGGGTTTCCGTCGGAGAGAATGGAGACAACGTCGCCGCGTCCCGCATCGAGCGATGCGAGCCCAAGCCCGGCCTGCTGCGCCAGCTCTCCATATTCGCGCCACGACGTTGGCTTCCATATACCGCGGTGCTTGCGGCGCAGCGCCACCTGATCGCCGCGCTCTGCAACCTTGCGCCAGAAATATTGGGAGGTGGTGTCGCCTTCCGAGATTACATCGTCATTGGCATTCACACCCGCACTGAACCCGTCGTTTCGGTTTTCGCTTTTCATTGCCACGTCTTCCGCCTCTTAAGCCGAATATCCGCATGGACGTTTTCGGGAGCCGCGCCGAGATAGAATTCCCGCACGTCTTCCTTTTCCATGAGCCGCTCGCAGCTGTCCTCCATCACCACGCGTCCGAGTTCGAGGACATAGCCGTAGTGTGCCGCCTTGAGGGCGGTGCCGGCGTTCTGCTCGACCACAAGGATCGGCAGCTTCTGCTCGCCATTGATGCGTACGATGAGCTCGAAAATTTCTTTCACGAGCCGAGGTGAGAGGCCGAGCGAAGGTTCGTCCAAAAGCAGGAGCTTGGGCCGCGACATCAGTGCCCTGCCGATCACCAGCATCTGCTGCTCGCCGCCGGACATGGTTCCCGCCGTCCGCTTTTCGAGCCGCTTGACCGCCGGAAGATAGTTGAAGACCATCTCCAGATCGTCTGCGATACCCTTGCGATCGCTGCGTGCATATGCGCCCATCATCAGGTTTTCGCGCGCCGTGAGCAGTGGAAAAACCTCGCGACCTTCCGGCACGTGGGCAATGCCTATGCGCGCGACCGCGTCCGGGTCCATCGACTGGATTGCCTTTCCCTCGAAGATGACAGCGCCCTTACGAGGATCGATGATGCCGGAGATCGTCTTTAGAACCGTCGTCTTGCCAGCACCGTTGGCGCCCAGCACCGTGACGATGGTCGCTTCCGGGACCGACATGCTGATGCCTCGGATCGCGGTGATCGGGCCGTAGGAGCTTTCGATATTGGTAAGCTTCAGAATCGGCTCCGACATCTCAGCCTCCCAGATAAGCGGTGATGACTTCGGGATGGCTCTGCACTTGAGCCGCCGTCCCGATAGTGATCACGCGACCGTAGTTGAGTGCCAGGACCTTGTCGGAGACGCGGTTTACCAGCCCCATATCGTGCTCGACCATCAGGACGGTGATGCCGTAGCGGTCGCGGATGTCGTGGATCCAGAACGCCATCTCCCCTGTCTCTTCGGTGTTCAGCCCGGAGGAGGGTTCGTCGAGTAGGAGAAGCTTGGGCTCGCTGCAGAGAGCACGGGCCAGTTCCACGACCTTGCGGACGCCGTAGGGCAGATTGACGATCATCGAATCCCGGTATTTGTGCAGGTTCAGGAAGTCGATGACTTCTTCCACCTTCTCGCGATGCGCCAGTTCCTCACGGCGCACGCTGCCCAGAAACAGGAGTTCGGCAACCAGGTTGGATCGCGTATGAGCATGCCGCCCAAGCAGAAGGTTCTGCAGCACCGTGGCATGATCGAACAGCTCCAGATTCTGGAATGTTCGCGCGATGCCGAGACCAGCAATCGAATGGGCCGGAAGGTTGGTTATGTCTCGCCCTTCGAATGTCAGCGTTCCGGCGCTGGTGTCATAGAGCCGGCTGATCAGGTTGAACAGCGTGGTCTTGCCGGCGCCGTTCGGGCCGATGATGGTGAAGACTGTTCCCGGTTCTATGTCGAACGTCACGCCATCGACCGCCGATATCCGGCCAAACTTTATGGCGACGTCCCTGGCTTGAAAGATCGCCATCTACCGCTCCGACTTGGTGTAGCTTTTCTGACGCGAGAAGGCCGCCTTCTTGTGCATCGGAAAAACCGAGAAATAGTGTTTGATTTTGAGCCAGCGGCCGTAAATGCCGCGCGGCTCGAAGAGGATGGTCAGCACCAGTAGCAGGCCGAATATCCCCGGCTCGATGCCCGGCTGCCGGGCAACGGAGTCGGGCAGATAGTCGCGCATGATCGCTATGAGCTGGGGAAGCGCACCGACGAAGATGGCGCCAAATATCGCGCCGTGGATCGAGCCCATTCCCCCAACCACCACCATCAGCAGCAGCTGGATCGAAAACATGATGGTGAAGATGTCCGGTGCCAGATAACCGATGCGATGTGCAAACAGTGCGCCCGCGAACCCGGTCAGCCCGGCCGAAATGGCGAAGGCGGTCGTCTTGTAGCGCGCGAGTCGAACCCCGAGTGCCTGGGCAGCCGTTTCGCTATCACGCAGCGCGATCAAGGCTCGTCCGGTCGGAGAACGCAGAAGGTTCAGCGTCAGGAGGATCGCCAGCACGATCGAAAGCAGACAGATGTAGTAGAAGCCGCCGCCCGATGTGAACGACACGCCCAGGAATTCAGGCGACGCGACAGCAAAGCCCGAGAAGCCGCCGGTCATGCTTTCCCAGCGTACGAAAACGAATTCGACCAGGAAGTTGAAGGCGAATGTCGCCATGGCGAGATAGATGCCGGCGACGCGCAGTGCTGGAAAGCCGACCCCGGCACCGATCAGCGTCGACAAGGCGGTGGCTCCGACGAGCGACACCACAAAGGGCGTTCCCATGCTGAGCAGGATCGCATGCGTGTAGGCGCCAATGCCGAGGAACGCCGCGTGTCCGATCGACACCTGGCCGGCATAACCCGTGAGGATCATCAGACCGATGCCAACAATGCCGAGGATGAAAACGTAGGACACCTCGCCGAGCCAGAAGGTGTCGACCCATAGAGGCATCGAGAGCAGAACCAACGCAAGCAGGCCGTACCAGAACCGGTCGGAACTGCTCTTGAAGAGATCGAGATCCTGACCGTAGTCAGTCTTGTAGGGAAACCGCATATTCAAACCTTTTTCCGGCCGACCGCGCCGAACAGCCCTTGCGGACGCAGCAACAAAACGAGGAGAAGTGTCGCGTAGGCGGCAATGTCCTTCGACCCGTCGATGAAATATGCGCCGGAGACCTGTTCGATCATTCCGATCAGGATTCCGCCGACCAGGGCGCCGGGAATAGACCCAAACCCGCCAAGCACGGCCGCAGCGAAGGCCTTCAGCCCAAGCATGCTCATGGTGTTATCGACGAGCGTAAGCGGCGCGATCAATATGCCTGCCACCGCCGCCACACCGCCCGAGATCGCCCATATCAGCGAGAAGATGCGCTTGACCGGAACACCCATATAGTAGGCGGCGAGCTGGTTCTGCGAAGCAGCTTGCATGGCGACGCCCAGCTTCGAAAACCTGAAGAAAGCCCATAGGATGGAACACAGAACTACCGTTCCGACCACGATCGAAATGGCGACGTGTGAAATGACGACACCACCAACGACCGACACGCCGGAACTGAATGGTGCGGGGAAATTATACGGCTCCGTGCCCCAGATCATTGTTGCGCCGGCGCGGAATATGAAGCCGAGGCCGATCGTCAGCATAACGACGGAAAACTGCGGTTGGCCGATGACACGACGCAGTACTACAGCGTCCAACCCATAGGAAAAAGCAGCCATCACGATGACGGCGAGAATGAACGCAAGCCAATAGCTGAGGCCGAGCGTCAGGATGAACGTCACGGCCACAAAGGCGCCGAGCATCAAGAGATCGCCCTGCGCAAAGTTCACCATCTCCGTTGCTTTGTAGATCAGCACGAAGCCAAGGGCGATCAGGCTGTAGATACAGCCGGTTGCCAATCCATAGACTATCAGCTGCGATAATTCAGTCATTGATTGTTTCCGATTTAAGCGGCGTGGCCGTGATGTTTAGTCGCTAGCTCTGAAACGGATGTCTTGCATCCGGGCTTCCAGAGAACAGCGCGACCCCGCATCACCACGATTGCGGCAAACGAGCGGCCTCGTCTCCCCACATTGCCGGGGGGAGGCGCAGGCGCGTCCGACGACCGCATTGGCGCGGTCGCGGCGCAAAGCTCAGTCGGTGTGCGATATTGGGCCCGCGATCAGCTCGTAGGCTCCGCCTTTTACACGTGTGACGAAGGCGGCATTGGAGCCCTGGTGATTGTCGGCGCTGTAATTTTGTGGCGGGTTGCCGAAGGCATCGTTGTAGTCCTTGATGCTTTCCAGAGCAGCTAGGAAGCTCTCGGTCGTGACATCCTTGCCCGCCTTTTCGAGCGCAATGGCGATCAAGTCTATTCCGATGTAGCTGATCATTGCCGAAACGGTCGGTTCGCTGCCATAAGCTGCCTTGTACTTGTCGAACATCTGCCGACCGGCCTCCGGCATCTCCTCGCGCGGCTTGATCCAGACGCCCGTCGAGGCATAAAGACCATCAGTTCCTCCGTCGGGCACTCCCGAAACAGCAGGATCGTAGGTCGGCGATACCCCGATGAATTCGACATCGGTCCAACCCGCACGCCGGGCGGTGGTGTAGGCGATGATGGCATCTCGTCCCAAGGTGCCAAGGACGACCACCTCGCAACCCGCTTTTCTCAGATTGATCATTTGGGTGCCAAGGTCGGTATCAGTCGGCTTGTGGGTGGATTTTGCCACTATGCTCAGGCCGGCCTTCTTCAACTCTTCCTCAGCACCGGTCACGATATCCTTGCCGAAATCGGTGTCCTGATACTCGGCACAAAACTTCGTCTTCTTCTGGTCAACCATGTATTTTACCGCACCGCCCACCTGATCACGGTAGTCGGCGTTGAACTGGAACTTCAGCTTGTTGACCGGGGACCACATGACCCGTGCCTGCGAAAGCGGAAACAGGCTGGGAATGTTGTTCTGCTCAAGCAAAGGGAACACCGCATTATTCTGCGGCGTGCCGACAGTGCCTATCATCGCGAAAATCTTGTCGCGATTGATCAGCTTGTTTGCGGCCTGGACAGCGCGGGGAACCTGATACTGGGCGTCCTCGACTATCAGACGAAGCTTGCGGCCGTGTATGCCGCCAGCTGCATTGATCTCATCGACGCGCAACTGCATTGCATGCGCACTGGCGAGCCCGTTATTGGCAGCAGGTCCGCTCAGGTCGCCGGCACTTCCGATAATAACTTCGGTATCAGTGACCCCGCGAGTTTGCGCTTGCGAGGCCCCGCTCGACGACAGAGCCAAGGCCAAGGCTGCCAAGGTTGAGGTCAATAAATTTCTTGCTTTCATAATGTCGCTCCTCCCAGCAAACAACGCAGAAATGCGCGTTCCTTTTGAGGGCATTGCGTGATTTGGCCCATCCCCTCCGGAGGGGACCGATTTTAGGAGACCTGTCGTGGTGAACTGCTGTGAAGCCGAGGCGCGTAGCTGAAGCGTTGGCGACGCTTGGGGCAGTAGCGGCCAGCGGTAGAGGAATCTTCCTCCAAGCGGCAGTCGAGGCAGCGCGTGCCCGCGTTTGTCGTTATAGTGATTGCTGAGGCAGGATTTGAACCTATTCTCTCGAATTACAATGCTCCTCTCAAACCACTCCCCACGCGCGAAACCTCCCCCTCCCCCTCCCCGTCATCTCGCGCAATTCGGCTGCTCGCTGATCCTGACCGCTGCCTGCGGTGTCACGCCGATCGCCTTGGCGACCGTTCCGGCCGTGACGAGTGGCCTGGAGAGCACCAGATCGATCAGTTCCGGCAGTTTTGACGACGTCCGCCGGCCCAAAAGTTTGCGCGTCATCGTCTGGCGCGCCAGCATCAGCCGGTCGTGCTCCTTCAGCCCGGCCTCGGCCGCTGCGGCGATGCCGGTGAGAAGCGGCTGCAACCGGGTTTCGCGGTCGCGGTGCCGGCGGCGTTCTACGGGAATGGTCTTTAGCCCAAGATTGAGCGCTGCCAGATGCGCCGCCGTGGTGAGGCCGGCCTGGCGCAGGATCGACGCGGCAAAAAGCCGGCCGAGCCAGGGGGCATGCTGCAGGGTTTTGTTGCAACTGCTGACTGGAAACACAAAGAGGCCTGATCTGAGGC
>NZ_JAAKZG010000016.1 GCF_011045115.1 Mesorhizobium zhangyense | reverse complement strand
ACCGGTCAAGTAATCGTGGCCCGCTGCACCCCGTAGCGTGTTTGCCCCGCTGTTGCCGACGATCGTGTTGTTCAGGCTGTTGCCTGTTCCGACAAGATTGGCGCTGCCTTGAAGCTCCAGGCGTTCGATATTCGCTGCCAATGTCCAATGCGTGAAGGCTCGGACGATGTCCGTGCCCTGGCCGGCATATTCAATCGTCCGGTCTCCGGTCGATGAGACGATGTAAATGTCGTTGCCGGTTCCGCCGGTCATGGTGTCGTTGCCGGTGCCGCCATCCAGTGTGTCGTTGCCGGCATCTCCATTCAGAACGTCCGTGCCCGCACCACCGTAAAGACGATCGTTGCCGCTGCCGCCTGAAAGGTTGTCATTGCTGGCATCTGTGTCTTGAATCTCACCGGCAATGGTCCACGCTTCACTGATCGCCGCCCCAGTCACACCGTTTCGCGTCAACGATATCGCTGACCCGAACCAGTTTCCCTGCAGGCTGGAGCTTGTTCCACCCCAAAGGATATCATCTCCATCCCCGCCACTAAGGATGTCGGAGCCGAAGCCGCCATAAATCAAATCGGCGCCACTGCCGCCATTCAGATTATCGTTGTCCCATTCGCCGTGGATGTAGTCGTTACCCCCACCTCCATAAATCCGATCATTGCCATAATTGCCTAGCAATTGATCATTTCCACCGGTTGGCGAACTTGCGTCGTCATCGCCGTAGATTACATCAGCACCAGAATTACCGACGACAATATCTCTGCCAGCATTGCCGTAGAGCGTGTCGCCGCCGATCCCGCTCCATAAAAAATCGTCGCCTCCACCGCCGCGGATCGTCAGCGCGCTTGTAAGGCCATGCAGGTCGAACTTCTCGTTTGACCCAGTCCCGTAATATGCCGACGTGACATAGCCGTAGAGGGTGCGAACGCCATCAATATCGCCCTGGGCCAGATCATCGACACCTGTGAAGGCGTTCATGATCACGGGAGCGCCGTCATAATGGTCGAGACCCAGGGCATGACCAATTTCATGAAGTGCAACTGCGTAGAGGTAGGTGCCTGATCCAGTTGCGGAATTGGTCCAACTTTCCGCCGTGTCAAAGCGAATATCGGCATCCACAATTGAGTTGTCGAGAGTTTGATAATAACATTGACCGACCGTATTGCTCGGCCCGTCGATAGCGTCCCAGCCGAGCCGAACGTCCACATCGGACGAATCCGACACTTCCACAAAGTCGATGTTGCAGACGGACTCCCATTTCGCGAACGCCAGGCGGATCGCTGCCTTGTCGGCTTCTGTGGAAATCTGAGAATCCCATTGATAGGGCTGGCCGGAGTAATTGGCTGTGGCGAAGCTCCAGGTCACCTGACCGCCCGAAGTGCCATAGTTGCTTGAAGACCCCCACTTCGGGCCAGACAATGTATAGTCAGCCAAGATTACCCCCGGTTCGGCATGTTATTTTGCAATCAATAACCATGAACCGATCGGTTCACCACTCCCAGATGGGGAGTGAGCGCCTAGAGGATTTCATGATGCCAAATGCCGGTGAACATTCCCGGCATTCTGCACTACGACCTTTGCCGATTTCGATGTCCCGAGGTTTGGGGCTAACAACCTCCAATTTGCTGTCTCTGTCCCAATTAGGCAGCTCGGCCGGAGGCAACCGCTCGGTGGAAACGGCCTTAGAGGCCTTTGTCGGCTTTTTCGTTTTCTACTTCAGACGATGAGAAACTCTCCGGCCGTCATGGCCAGTCCCGGCGAGAGCGTGGCGAATTTCGTTGCCGCCGCTCCACCGAGCCCGTCCTTGTCGAAATACAGGTCGCCGGTTGTTTTGTTGTAGATAATCCGGTCGGTTGAATCGTGGGCGGCGCTGCCGGTGTGAAAGGCGCCCGCCGAAAGCCAGCCATTCGCTAGGCCGGTGAAAACCGAATTCTCAAGCTGGATCGTGTCCTGCGCGACATTGTAGTCGGTGATCTTGTCTATGTTGGTCGAACCGAGCGGTGTATCGAAAACGAAGGTGTCGCTGCCGACGCCACCGGTCAGCATATCCGTGCCGACACCGCCGAACAGTTTATCGTTGCCGGTGCCACCGTTCAGAGTATCGTTGCCGGCGCCACCGCGCAGAGCATTGTTTCCCGAATTGCCTACGAGGGTGTTGTTGAGCGTGTTGCCATTGCCAGTGAGATTGCCCGTTCCCATGAGCTCGAGGCGTTCGAGGTTGGCACCCAAGGTCCAGTCGATATAGGAGCGCACCGTATCGGTGCCTTGATTGGCACCTTCGATGGCGCGATCGCCGGTGGAGGAAACGATATAGATGTCATTGCCTAGACCGCCGCTCATCGTGTCGTTGCCGAGTCCCCCGTTGAGGGTATTACTTCTGGCATTGCCAGTCAGAGTGTTGGCAAGCGAATTGCCGATACCGTTAATATTGCCGGTCCCGAGCAGTTCAAGCCGCTCGATATTCTCGCCTAGCGTCCATGTAATGTAGGAGCGAACGGTGTCAGCGCCTTCGCCCGCCGCTTCAACGATCGTGTCTCCTGCCGAGGAGACGACATAAATGTCGTCACCGAGACCGCCGATCAAGGTGTCCTTGCCGGCAGCGCCATCCAGAATATCATTTCCTGCTCCACCGAGGATGCGGTCGTCACCAGTATCCCCGTAAAGGTAATCGATGCCGTCGTCCCCGGAAATGTAATCGTTCCCAGCTCCGCCGCGGATCGTGTCGCTATCGCCTCCACCGGAAATTCGATCGGCACCATCTCCGCCCCAAATGCGATCGTTCCCCCATCCGCCGCTTATCGTATCGTTGCCGGCGCCACCCCAGAGTTCGTCAGTTCCCCCTTGGCCGTTGAGAATGTCGTGGCCCTGGCCGCCGAAAAGCTGATCGACAGAGTCGTTTCCAGTAATCTTGTCGTCACCGAAGCCGCCCCAAATCTGGGTTCCCGTCACGCCGGCAGCAACCGTTACGGCGTTGGATGCAGGGCCGAAACCGAAGCGTCCTGTCGCGGTTATCTCGTGGACGGTTGGGTCCGCAGTATAGAAACTAGGGCTCCAGCCCTCGGAGCTTTCGATATAGAGGTCAAAAGCAGTTGGCGCCCCGGCAGTGTTGGTGATGCGTACAAATACCGTTTGGTCCGCAGGCAGAGCCGCGATGTTGGCCGAACCGCCAGAAAGAAAACCGCCTGACGAAGACTTCAGGAGGGTTCCCGATGCCGAATAGACCTCAAATTTGGTCTGGTTGGTGTCGAAACTCCCTTGGCTGACGGCATAGAGGTAGTAGGGAACCCCAGCGATCAAGTCGAGCCTGACCCAGGCTTCACCGTCGAAATCAACTATTTCACCGCTGGCATAGCCATCCGTGGTTAGCGGGTTCCACTCAGCGAGATATGAATTGCTCGGTATCGTGACCATCTCAGCTCCTTGGCAGCTTCATCGAATCCAAAAGCTCTTCGCGCGAAGTGCAGAATTCGCGCAAAGAGCCCAGGCCGGATGAACTGCCTCACGCCATTGGCGGCTTGGATGAGGCCCACGTACTTCTGAGCACGGGCAGATTGCATACTCTCCCCGATACACGCAACAGGATAATTCTACCTAATTGGAATACTGCGCCCACAATTACGCGGCGCGGCGATGGGAAGCATAAGTTTTGGCTATCTCATTCCATATCCGGCACGTCGCCAGCCATAAACAGCGTCGTTGGCTCGCCGTACTCTCCGACGGTCGGATTTGCCTCCCGGCTCCAAGCGACTACGCCTGCATGCTTCCCAGCCAGTCCCTTCGCCGTTCTGATGGCACGATCCTCGGTCTGATGCTCCATGGGGTCGGAACAAGAACTGTTCCCAGCGACAAGCTAAGGTCGAACGGAGCATGAACGTCATGCGGCGTGGCGTAACCGACCCGGAAGTCTGAGCGACCGGAAGCCTTCAGGCATCTGATGTTCTGCATCCCAGGTGTAGATGCCGGTCAGATTGATGTGTTTCCAGCTCAGCGGGGAGATGTGCTTGAGCAGATGATCCGGAATCTCGCGGTGCATTTTGCGCAAGTGGGTGACGGCCCGTTGGATATAGACCGTATTCCAATGCACGATTGCGCTAACGACGAGATTGAGGCCGGAGGCGCGGAACGCCTGGCTTTCGAATGAACGGTCGCGGATTTCGCCGCGCTCGTGGAAGAAGACAGCGCGCTTCAGTTTATGCGCAGCTTCGCCCTTGTTGAGGCCGGCCTGGCAACGCCGGCGCAGCGATGGACTCGAGTACCATTCGATCATGAACAGCGATCGCTCGATCCGGTCAAGTTCCCGTAGCGCTTTTGCCAGCTGGCTTTCCTTCGGTGATGCTGACAGCTTCTTCAGGATCGCGGACGGCACCACGGATCGCGTCGTGATCGACGCCGCCAGATGGAGCAGATCGTCCCAATGATCGAGAACCAGAGTGGTGTTGATCGGCGCGCCGATGTGGTCGACAGCGCCGGATATGCATCGCCTTTCTCGAATGTGTGGAATTTTCGGTCCTTGAGGTTGCCCAGCCGAGGCGCGAAGCGTTTGCCGATCAGGGCGAACAATCCGAAGACATGGTCGCTTGCACCGCCCGTATCGGTGAAGTGTTCCCGGACGTCGAGGACCGTGTCCTGATCGAACAGCCCATCGAGCACATAGGCCGCCTCGCTTTCGGTCGGACTGATGGGCAGAATGCTGAAGTAGCCATACTGATCGGAAAGATGGCTGTAGAATTTCGATCCGGGTTCGCTGCCGTAATGCAGATTGATGTCGCCGCGCTTTGCGGCGCGGTCGCTTGCTCGGAAGAATTGGCCATCGGACGATGACGTTGTTCCGTTGCCCCACAGTCGAGAATGCGGATGGCGGGTATGTGCATCGGTGATACATGCTTGCGCCGCGCGATAGGTCTCCGACCGAGCGTGGAAGGTGCGCATCCAGCCTATCTGGTGAGCGCGTCGACCAAAGGTAAACCGCGCAACGCCAAGCCTGACAAATCGGACCGCAGCAGACAGGAGTCAGCAAGGCAATGCTGGGTCAGTTCGAGTGCGGCGGATCCATGCCGACTGTTCAAGGTGGGGCAGTCGCAACTGTTCCCTGCCGACCACCTCCACGGCTGCCGTGCTCGGACGGAGAGCGAGGCTGTTGTGATGGACTTGACCCACTATCGGTTCGTTCCGCAGAACGTCGTGGGCCGCGAAACGGCTGAACGCGACCGGTGTCGCCTGTCCATGCTAGCCTGGTGAACGTTAAGCGCAGTCAAATTGTGTTAAGCTGGGTAAAATACCGCCGCCCGCGCGCGTTTGTGCCTTATGGATGGGCGGCATGAATGACGGACGGAGTGGAATGAACAAAGTCCTCCTCATCGACGACGATGTCGAGTTGACGACGCTGCTGCAGGAATACCTGGTCGAAGAAGGCTATGACGTTGCGACAGGCACGGACGGTGGCACGGCGATCGCCGCCGCCGCGCGCAACGCGGTGGACCTGATCGTGCTCGATATCATGATGCCCCGAATGAACGGGATCGAGATCCTGCAAAGGATCAGGAAGCTGAGCCAGGTTCCCGTGCTGATGCTGACGGCGAGAGGCGATGACATCGACCGGATATCCGGTCTGAACCTCGGTGCCGACGACTATGTGACGAAACCCTGTTCGCCAGGAGAACTCGCAGCCAGGGTGCGCGCGATCCTTCGCCGTGCGAACCAGCCTGCTGCCGGCGCAGCCACCGACACGCTGAGAGCCGGGCGGCTGGTGGTTCATCCAGGCAATAGAACCGCCGAATGGGATGGACAGCCGCTGGAGCTTACCGGCACTGAGTTCAGCCTGCTCGAAGTTCTCGCTCGCAATGCCGGCCAGTTGATATCGAAGCAAGACATCTCGAAACGGGCTTTTGGAAAGCCGCTGACCCCGTTCGATCGCCGCATCGATGTCCATATCAGCAGCGTGCGTCAGAAGCTCGGCCTCAGGCAAGATGGACAGTCACGGATTAAGTCTGTCCGCGGCCAGGGCTATCAACTTCTTTTGGACTGACATGCCTCGACTGTTTACGAAGTTCTTCGTCATAACCTGGCTGACGCTTGCCGCGTCCGTCGCGATTATACTCCTGACGCTCGACTTCTTTGAGACGCTTCCTTCCGCTTCGAAACTGGAACATCAGAAGCGGGAAGTCGTCCTCGAACTGATTGAAAACGTACTTGTCAAGGACGGTGAAGATGCCGCCCGGCGCCTTGCCGGCATAAGCGAGGACACGGTGCCTGTAGGCCTCACGATCTCCAGGATCGCGGATTCCAGCGCATGCACTGAAAGGAGCACGGCGGAGACGAGAACCGTCCTGAAGGACGGGATTTGCTACCGGATCTCGGCGCCTCAGCAATACAATGTCATTCTCGACACACTCGGTCCGTTCGTACCGGGGTTCGGTATTCTGATTTCAAGCGCGATATCGGCGGCCGCGCTCGCCCTGTATCTTATTCGTCCTGTTGCACACCTTCGCGACGGCCTGAACGCCCTCGCCCGCGGTCGTTTCGACGCCCGCATCGGGCACAAGATGGCAGGTCGGAATGACGAGGTCTCTGCGCTCGCGCACGATTTCGATTCCAGCGCCGCGCGGTTGCAGGAGCTGCAGGATGCACAACAGAGACTTTTCCACGACGTGTCCCATGAACTGCGCTCCCCGCTGTCACGCCTGCAGGCTGTTGGGGGTGTCCTTCGGCAGAACCCGGCGAAACTCGATGCCATGCTGGACCGCATGGACCGGGAGGTTGAACGGCTCGATGCGCTGGTCGGCGAAGTGCTGACCCTCGCCAGGCTGACAGCCGGTTCCCGTCTCCCGCTGAAGACGCAGACGCTGGATGTCATCGATCTCCTGAACGAAATCCTGGGCGACGCAGCGTTTGAAGCCCAGGCACGCGAGGTTTCGATCACCACCAATGTTGACGACAGCTTCCTTGCGGAGGTCGATGGCGAGCTGATTTACCGGGCGCTGGAAAACGTCATTCGCAATGCGGTCAAATACACTGCCGAACATTCCCAAATCACCGTGCAATGCGAGACGACAGGCGACCTCCTCACGGTGTGCGTCGCAGATCAGGGGCCGGGCGTCAGGCGAGACGAACTCGAACGAGTCTTCCAGCCGTTCTCCCGCGGTAACGACGCGGCGCCGAAAGGCGGGTACGGTCTTGGCCTTGCGATCGCCAGACAGGCCGTCGAGTGCCATGGCGGGCGAGTATACGCGTCGCTGCCGGACGCCGGCGGCTTGGTCATCATGCTGGAAATTCCCCGGCAGCCAGCGATGCACAGTCCGGCGAACGATCACGGCTGATCGCAAGTTTTACCCAACTTTACACTGCCTTTACGGCCATTAACGCTGGCATCGCTAAAGCTGAACCCTGATCCCGGTTCTTCAAATGCGAGAGAGTGGACCAATGTCGGTGACCACGGCGGTGTTTCAGCAGGGCAAGAGGATGAGGTTCCTCTGGCTGGCCGTCCCCTTGCTTTTGACGCCAATCCTATTGTCGCAGAGCGCCTGGCCGTCGGAGACCCTTCCTCGCCAAGGCATGGAATTTATGGGTTCGGCATTTATCATCCTATGTGTCGCGGGGCGGTGCTGGGCATCGCTGTATATAGGCGGACGCAAGAACCGAGAACTCATCACGAACGGCCCTTACAAATACACCCGCAATCCGTTGTATTTCTTTTCTTCCCTAGGGCTTGCCGGCATCGGCCTGACTTTTGGGTCACTCGCGATTGCAGCCTTCTACTTTTTGTTTGGATATCTGGTATTCGCTTACGTCTCAGCCCGCGAATCGACTGCTCTGGACGGGCTTTTCGGCGACGCTTACCGGGAATATTGCCACAAGGTTCCCGCCTTCTTCCCTCGCCTCCGGCGAAGCGCCGGCGACGTCGCGCATCAGTTGTCCTTGACGTTCAACCCGGTTGTGCTGAAGCGTACTGCTATCGACAGTTCCTGCTTTCTCCTGGCAATCCCCGGGTCCGAACTGATCGAATCGTTGCAACTTGCAAAACTCCTCAAGCCGTTGTTGCAGCTCTTTTGATAGTTGCTGCCGATCGCAAGTTTTACCGAACTTTACACTGCCTTTACCGCCATTAACGCTGGGGCCGGTAAAACCTGAACCCATGATCCCGGTTCAGGCGATTTGACAATGATCTTGAAGCTTCGACGACTTGAAATGCGGCCGCAAGCAGTGCTCTGCATGGCCCTGTTGTCATGGCTGTCCGCCTGCACGAGTGTGCCCTTGCGCGAGGGCACGTCGCTGGGCTCCTACGCCGGAATGAGCCCATCGGGCGGCACTCTCACGAAAGCAAAATTGCGTGTGGATCCGGCGCCGGTGCTCGCCGCGCAGACGGTGCGCATTGTGCCAACCTCAACGCAGATCGGCAGCGGTGGCTTCGATCCCGACGACCTGGCGCTCATCACCAACGTGATCGATCGGGCGCTCTGCACCGACCTTAGCGATCGCTTCAAGATCGTGGTCACGAGCCAGCCGGCGGACCTCACCGTCCACGCGACGGTGACAAACATCGTTGCGACCAATCGTACGGCAGCGGCGGGTTCCGTCGTTGCGTCGCTCGGCGGCACGGTGGCAGGGCTCGGGGTTCCAATCCCGCGCCTTCCGATCGGCCTCGGCGGCCTGGCCATCGAGGCCGAGGCGGTCGACAAGGAGGGTTCGCAGAAAGCATCCATGCTCTGGTCTCGCGGTGCGAACATGATTACGACGAGAGCTAGAGTGTCCGCCGTCGGAGATGCCTACTCCCTCTCTTCGGCCTTCGCCGCGGACTTCAGCCGCATGCTGGTCAAGGGCAAGGACCCGTTCAAGGGAATGCCGGCGATACCATCGACGCAAAAACTGTGGGCCTCGCTCGGTGGCGATCCAAAATACGACGCCTGCAAGGCGTTCGGAACGGCTCCCGGCATTTCGGGACTCGTCGCCGCCCGATTTGGCCTGCCGCCCACCTGGACCGACAAGGGTGCCGCAGTCTCCCAATAGCGACAGAGAATATATGTCGCTAGAAGCGGCACTGGTTAGGTTCGTTAACGTCGCGTGGGATGGAGGGGGCCACGCATTTGTTCTGGACACAATGGTGCCACCTGCTTTCCAACGTTAGGGCATTCAAAAGGATTGAAAGTGGAGGCGGTTGATTTGGCGAAACAAACCGGCTGCGAGTGGCTCCATGTGGATTTTGAACCGCACCTCCGGTCAGCCAGACGACTCGATGACCAAATCGACGCCACCTCGCCCAACCGATCGAGCCGAGTTGCTTTTTCCTAAGGCTCTGACGGGTCTATTTCTTATGATTACCCGCAAAAGCAGCCGTCAAGCCAAGGCCGATGTAGACGAAACCGCTGACCCAGCGTTCAGCCTTGAGATAGCCAGGACTGCGCTTCAGCCACTTGCCGGCCGTGCCGGCAGCAAGTGCGTAGGAGCTGTCCGTCAGAACGCCAATCGCTGTGTAAACAAGCCCGAGAAAAGCGATCTGCGTTGCCACATGGCCACGGTTGACCTCAACGAACTGCGGCAGGAAAGCCAGGAAGAACAGCGCTGTCTTCGGATTGAGGAGATTGACGATAAAGCCCTCACGAAAGAGACGCATGCGGCTACGTGTTGGTAAACCACCCTCGACGTCGGGAATGTCTGACGGGCCGAAAAGCTTCTTGAGGCCCAGCCAAATCAGGTATGCCGCGCCAGCATACTTCACTACGCTGAAGGCGAGCGCGGACGATGCCAGGAGCGCCGACAATCCCACAGCGGCGGCGGCGACATGAACAAGCGTGGCCGTATGGATGCCAAGGATCGAAACGAGGCCGGCAGAACGGCCCTGCTCGACCGAGCGCGCGAAGATGTAAAGAACTGCCGGTCCCGGCACGAGAAGCAGCACCAGTGTGGCGCTGACGAACAGGCTGAGGTTCGTTGCGCTGGGAATTGCCAAATCCATGATTGTCTTGCCCCGTTTCCTACTACAACAGCGATAGCATCGGACTGCGTCCAAGGCGATATTAACTTGCGGCGTTGTCGCCGAAAGTTTCGCGGTCGAGCTCTTTGGCAACCTTTAGGTGGCCCTGGCGCTACAGCGACAGGGCTTTGTCAGACGGGACGTCCATCATCTGTATCAGCAAGCGCGCACCCTCCTGTCAAATGGCACTGATGTGACCTCGCCACGTTGCTGGAAATGTCGGATTGCGACATCGAGGCCTGAACGCAGGTCGACGCAGTGAAGTGGCGCCGCCGTCAAATGCTGGTTTCGCGGCAGATCACCACCCGCCAGCCGTCGGGATCCTGGTAGGTGAAGCTGCGTTCGAGCCAGTATGGGTTCTCCGGTTCCACGGGTGCGTGGCCCATCTGCTGCATGCGTCGATTGAGGCTGTCATAGGCGTCTGTCTCGGTGATGTAGAGAACGAGCAGATTGTCGAGACCCGGCGCAGGGCACGGACATCCGTCCGCGTGGTTGGTGAACTCGAGATGCACGGCCTTGCCGGGCAGGCCGAGCATGATGCCGTCGTAGCCGGCATGACCTTCGAAGCGCGCTAGTTCCGGCAGGCCCAGACCGTCGCGATAAAATGTAATGACGTCCTTGAGTTTGTCTGTCGGCCTGGCGATGCGCACTTGCGTCGGGACGACGTTACCGCCCAGCGAATACTCGGGCGCGGAGATTTTGTCTTGATCGTTCATGATGCTTCTCCGGTCGATCAATGTTGGGTGGAAAGCTGCGTGGCCGATTGCATCATTCGCCAAAGGCTTGGCCCCTGCATGACACCGGCCACGACCAGCAGCGCTCCTATGAGACGCAGTACGGTGCCCGATCACTAAACCCCTATTCTCGGATAGGCTCTAAAGGTAAGTGGCGAGAAATGAGGTTGGAAAAGACAAAGAAGGAGTGATCGCGCATCAGTCCTTCTGCCGCCGCTTAGCCTCTTCTCCATCATACGCAAGCACTTGATTGCGGCTTAGACGGCCACCACGGCCGCTGCCATGTTGGCGATAGCGGCCTGCACCTCGGCGTAGAGCTCGGCCGGAACAGTGCCAGCATCGATTTCGACGATCAGCGCAAAACGCGCATTAAGATTTTGGGGATCGGGGATGCTCTTCGCTTTCACCATCCGGTCTGGCTTGATCGGCCAGTAGGATTGCCAGCTCGAGGTGCACGGGGGCGGCGCAAGCGCCCGGCTCTCCCGGCGGCATGGTGACCTTCTGCGTATAGGCGCCGACGCTGATTGCATTCCATGCCTGCGCCGGCGATTCCAACTCATTGTCCGGATGATCGGAGACGGCGAGATAATTGCCACCGATGAAGGCGTTCTGGTCGCTGTTTGCCGCCGACACCAAAATGAGCCGCTGGCGTTTCTGCAATCCAGAAGCGCCTGACGCGAGTTGATCGATCTCGCTCGACCACGAGGTCGGTGCCCCGTCATGCGGCGTGTCGTCTTCCGTTGTGCTCGCCAGGCAAATGGTTCGCCGTGACGGCGGCTGGCATTATGTTTGCTGGGCATTGCGCGAAGATCATGTCGTTGGCGATCTCGCCTGCCTATCGGCAACCGTTGAAAAATGATCCACGCACCAACGTCGATGCCGATTGATAAGATGCTTGCAAGCAGAGATTTGTAGATCTCCGGATCTGCCTGATCAAATTTGCGTCTTTGGCGACTTTCTGTTTCGTTCTGGGAAAGAAATGGAAGACGATGCAGGCATCGCAATTCTTGGGTATCCGCCCGGTGAATCTGAAGTTGTTTGCCAACTAGGTAGGCATCTCATATGTTCAGCATTGTCAAGATACTGGAAGAATGCCGCTGGCGATCGAAGCGCACGACACTATGAAATCATCGTGAGAAGAGACTTCAAATCCGGCTCGCGCCTATGTCGCTCGCGCAAGTCAAGCGTACTTTCGAGAACATAAAGGCACTGCTCCATTGCGCGGGCAGCCTCCAGACTTTTGCCGCTCTCGATAAGCTGAAGAAGCCGGGCATGATGTTCATACATGGTCACCGCAGCCTGGGAGGTGCCGTAAAGAGCAATAATGAGCGCAGTTCGCAGGATAAGAGGTTCGAGTACCTGCGCCAGCGCGGTGTTATGAGCCAGGCCGCAGAGATAGCGATGGAAATCACCGGCAAGCCCAATGACCTCCCTGCTTTCACCCTGGACGCTTGCGTCACGTTGCTTTTCGACGATCCGTCCGAGTTCTATCAACTGCGGCGTCAAGATCGTGCGCGCGACGATCTCGGTTGTCACACGCTCGATAACCCGGCGCGCCTCGAACACGTCGCGTGCTTCCTTGATCGAAGGGCTGGCTATGAACGCGCCGCGATTGGCCTTCAGCTCGACGAGCCTGTCAAAGGCAAGAATTTGCAGCACGCGTCGAATGCGCGAGCGATTGACCGCAAAGACTTCCGTTAGCATCTCCTCTCCCAGCTTCGTGCCGGGTGGAAGCCGTCCACTCAATATGTGACGACGCACCTGCCCCGCCAACATTTCCTCGATCGAGGGATCGGCATCTTCTTCGGAAGCCTTATGTCGAGCTAATTTCATTTGGCGTTGTGTCTTCTGGAGCTGCTGAAAATCACGGCCTTGATTGCGCATTTTCTAATCTCAAATTGTCAACAATCCTCGTATTTTCGTCAACATAATGCGCATTGATATTGCGAAAATTATTAAGATACTGATTTTGCTATACTTTGTGATTCTGGCACGTCTCTTGCTTGGCATTCCATCGATATGAATGGGAGAGCGTCATGACTGCCAGTGCTGCAAAACTCAAAAATTCCGGAGATCAACTGGTCTCGATACCCGTCATCAACATCAGTCCTTATCTGGAAGGATCGCCGGATGACCGATTGAAGGTCGCGCGCGAAATCAACAAGGCGTGCGAGGAGATCGGTTTCTTCATTATCGTCGGGCATGGTGTGGAACAGGGCCTCATCGATCGTACTTATTCCATAGCATCGGAATTCTTCCGCTTGCCGGTCGACGAGAAGATAAAAATCCGCCAGCCCGATCCTGCGATCAGTCGAGGCTACACCCCGGTCAAGGGTGAAAGTCTATCGGCAGGCCTCGGCATGGGGTCGCCAGGCGATCTGAAGGAAATGATCGACATGGGACCAGTCGATGTCCCCGGTGATGAATATTACGAACGCCCGGAAGCAGGTAATCATTTCCATCCGAACCTCTGGCCCGGAACTCCGGATGGTTTCGAGGAGACGATGAAAACCTACTACCGGCGCATCAACAGGCTCGCCAATGATCTGATGGGTCTGTTTGCGTTGGCGCTCGACCTGCCGGAGGACTTCTTCTTCGACAAGCTCGACCGTAACATGAGCGCGTTGCGGATCATTTGTTATCCAGAGCAGGCGGAACAGCCGGAACCCGGTCAGGTCCGCGCCGGTGCTCACACCGATTACGGCACTCTGACGATCCTGATGTCTGACCAGTCGGCTGGCGGTCTCCAGGCACAGCATCGCGACGGCTACTGGGTCGATGTCGTGCCTGAGCCAGGTTCCTACGTAATCAATATCGGCGATGTCATGCAGATGTGGACCAACGACCGGTGGGTCTCAACGCTTCACCGCGTTGTCAATCCGCCTCGCGATGTCGCCAACACCGCGCGGCGTCATTCGGTCGTCTTCTTCCACCAGCCGAACTACGACGCTGCCATAGAAACGCTGTCCTCCTGCCACGGTCGCGACAGGCCCAAGAAATATGACAGCTTCACCTATGGCGAGCACTGGACGCGCAAATGGATGGCGACAAAGAAATGATCCATCTGGCCCTGACGGCGGACATCATCCCCACCCGACGCCTCCACACGCCGGGAGTGGACACGGCCGCGGTCTACGGCTTGTTGAGCAAAGCCGATGTCACCATCGGCAATTTCGAGATAGCGCTCGTCGAAGGCGGCACACCGCTTGAAAAACTCATGAACATCAAAGCCGATCCGGCAATCGCGCGGGACCTGCCAGGTATTGGTCTCGATATTGTCACCGTGGCGAACAATCACAGCGTCGACTATGGCGTCGAGGGCCTGTTAGCCACCAGGAAACTTGTCGAGATCAGCGGCGTCAGCGTTGTCGGCGCCGGACGCAATCTCGCAGAAGCAGCGCAACCTTTCATCGTCGAAAATGGCGGTATGCACATCGCCGTGATTGCCTTTTCATGCCTGACACCAACAGGCATGGCGGCAGCGGCCGACCGAGCAGGCATTGCCGCGATCCGTATAGAAACCGCCTATGAAATCGATCCCTGGTACCAGATGGAGGAGCCTGGCGATCCATCTGTCGTGAAAATCCGCACCAGGGCGCGAGAGGCTGATCTAGTCTTCGCAACAGAGGCTGTACGGCAAGCGAAGTCAGTATGCGATCTACTTGTCGCCAGTATTCACTGGGGTTTTGGCTCCGGCGAAACGCTCGCCGAGTACCAATGGCCGCTAGCAAAGGCACTGATCGAGGCGGGCGCGGATGTTGTTCACGGCCACCATCCGCACGCCATCCACGCCGTCGGGTTTTATCGCGGCAGGCCGGTTCTGTTCGGCCTCGGAACCTTTATCGGGCAGCAGGTTTTCCTGCCGGCGTCTGATGCGGCGAAAGCGCTCTGGCAGGAAATGTCACCCGATGGCTATGTCGCCCGGCTGACGGTCGGTCGCCACGGCGTCGCCGCCATCGAGGCTTTCCCCACCACACTCAATTCCGAGCGCCTGCCTACACTGGCGAAAGGCGATATTTTCAAAGGGATCGCCGAACGTCTTGCTCGGCTTTCTAAACCCTTCGGTGCGGCTGTCAGCGTCGAAGGCGACCGGTTGGTTTTCCAGCCAGACTGCACCGAATGCCCCATCGACAAAAAAGACAGCCCAAAAAACAACCAGAGGAACGAACATGACCATTTTCAGGAAATTTCGTCAAAACCCAATACCGCGTCGCGCTGTTCTTGCCGGAACTGCGATAATGCTGGTGCTTGTACCACTCTCAATGCGTGAAGCTCTGGCAGAAGAGAAGATCATCGCCATCAGTTTTCCGAATTCCTCCACCATCGGAGCGGTAACGACCTCGCTCAACCAGTCCAGGGCCAAGGGCGCCGAAATGGGCTACAAGGTCGTCGTCGACGATCCAGGCGCCGACATGAACAAGCAGATCAACACGCTGAAGACCTGGATCCAGCAAAAAGTTCCGGTCATCGTCTGCGTGACGCCGCAACCGGCCGTCTTTGAGTCGATCGCCAAGCAGGCGCGCGAGGCCGGCATCAAATGGATTACTTATGGCGAAACTCTCAAGAACCAGGATGCGACCGTCGGATACGCGCAATATGACGATGGCCGTCGCCTCGGCGAATATGCAGGTCAATGGATAGCTGAAAAGTTGGGCGGCAAGGCCAAGGTCGCTATCCTCGGCTATCAGAAAGCCTCCTGGGGCCAACTTCGCGGCAAAGGCATCAAGGATGGTCTGCTCGCCAAAGTGCCGGATGTCGAGATCGTCGCCGAACAGGATGCGATCAATCCGTCCGATGGGCTGAATGTCACGCGCGCCATTCTTCAGGCAAATCCGGACGTCAACGTCATCCTCGGCATCGAGGATCCGGCGACCGAAGGCGCCTACAAAGCCTGGGTTGCCTCGGGCAAGGACAAGGCCGATCCCAACGGCTTCATCGGGGGCATGGACGGCACCATTCCGGCTCTGACACTGCTCAAGGATGGTGGAACCGTTTATCGCGCTTCCATGGCCATTCCCCTGAAGGGAGTGGGCGACGCCATTGTCACGACAGCGGACAGGCTCCTCAAGGGTGAGAACACGGGTGATACCATCGTGCCGCTCGAACTCGTCACAGAAGGTTCACCAAAAGCCGCCGACTATCTCAAGGAACAAGGCGCGCTCTGATGGCCAATTTGGAAGGCGGCGCTTTAGCCGCCTTCCGTACGCGAACCAGTTCAAGGAGCAGCTCATGGCCTTTGCTGTCAGGAATCTCGTCAAGAGTTATGGTGGCGTACCGGTACTGAAGGGCGTCGATCTCGATGTCCGGGACGGCGAGATCCACGCCCTTCTCGGTGCCAACGGTGCGGGAAAGTCGACGCTCATCAAATGCATCTGCGGGGCGGTTCCACCCGATTCCGGTACCATCGAAGTAGCTGGCACCTCTCATGCGTCATTGACACCGCGCACGGCGAAGGCTGCCGGCATTTCCGTCGTTCAGCAGGAACTGTCATTGGCGCTTAGCCTCGATGTCACCGACAATGTTTTCCTTGGCGAGGAAATGCGCTTTGGACCTTTTGTGCGCAGACGGGCGCAACGGCGCGAAACAAAACGCTGGCTCGAACTCCTTGGCATCGACCTTGATCCGAGCGCAGATCCCGCTGATCTCGGGAATGCCGAATTGCAGATGATCTCTATCATCCGCGCGCTCAGGGCCGAACCGGCCGTTCTCATTCTCGACGAGCCGACAGCCGCGCTTTCCGAGCGGGAGGCGGAAAATCTCGGCCGGCAGCTCATCGGCTTGAAAAACGGCAACCTGCCGATTCTTTATGTCACCCATCGCCTGAGCGAAGTCTTCGCGCTCGCTGATCGCGTCTCCGTCCTGCGTGGTGGAGAGATTGTGCTGAGCGGCCCGGTGACAGAACTAAGCCACGATCAGATTGTGCAGGCAATCGTCGGCAATGCCATCGACAGACGCCGTGGCCAGGAGCGTGATCTCTCCGGCGTCGCCGAAGCCGTTCTGGTGGACGGCCTGCTTGCGCCGCGCATAGGTCCGATCACTTTCTCCGTGAAGAAGGGCGAAATCCTTGGCGTCTACGGCTTGGTCGGCTCAGGCCGGACGGAACTGCTCGAAACCATCTTCGGTGCTGTGCCGATGGAGGAAGGTCGAATCTGGTTCGGCGATGAAGAGTACCGTCCGCGAAGTCCGACAGACGCGGTAAGAGCTGGCATCGCCCTGGTTCCCGCCGACCGGCTACGCAAGAGCATAATCTCGGGCATGACGGCAGCTGACAATCTGCTACTTTCCCGGTTCGATGCGAGCGCGCGCTGTGGCCTGCGCTCGTTCCGCCGCGAAGCCAAAGTTTTTGCGCGGACCGCGAGCGATCTCAATTTGACGCCGCTGCGAAGCGATCTCGAGGTGCGGCGCTTTTCCGGCGGCAATCAGCAGAAGCTGGCGATCGGCCGCTGGATCAATGAGCTGGCCCAATGTCGCCTACTAATGCTGGATGAACCAACACAGGGCGTCGACGTCGGCGCGCGTAAGGACATTTACGACGCGCTACGAGGGATCGCGGCCAAAGGCGATACCGCCCTGATCGTCACGTCCTCAGAACCCGAAGAACTGATCCAGATCGCCGATCGCGTTCTGGTACTTTCCGGCGGTCGCCCAGCAGGTTTCCTGAAAGGCGACAACGTGCAGGAGACCACGCTCATCGTCCTCGCCCATAAACTTGAATCCGAACAGCGGGACGCAGCATGACCCTTTTGACCGGAACAAACGACACGCGAGCAGCCCCCCCAGCTTTAAACAATCCATCGGTAAAAGGCCGGCAGTTTTCCATCAGCAACGACACCGTGGTCACCAACATCCTTGTAGTCGCTCTGGTTGTGATGATGCTGGTGTTCTCCTCGCAGAGCAGCGCCTTTTTTACGTTGTCGAACTTCGAGGTCATCGTGACGAACTACGCAGCCGTCGGGGTTGTGGCCGCAGCCATGACGCTTCTGGTCATCTCGGGAAATGTCGATTTATCGGTCGGCTCAAACATTGGCCTGTCCGGTATGGTGACAGCGCTTTCCATCACCAATTTTGGTCTGTCGGCGGGAATGGCGGTGGCAGCAGGAATCGCCACCGGAGCCGGAATAGGCGTCATTAACGGCCTGCTTTGCGGTGTTCTGGGTTTCAACGCGATCATTGTGACGCTCGGCATGCTGGCGCTCCTGCGCGGTGTGACGCTCCTTTTCAACTCAACTGAAGTCTACGGATTGGGCGAGACTTTCTTCTGGATCGGAAACGGCGATTTGTTGGGCATACCGGTCTTGCTATGGGCTGTCGTTCTTGCCTTCGGAGCGGTCGCGCTTGTCACGTCCACCACCATATGGGGTCGGTACATTTATGCCGTCGGCATCAATCGGCAGGCTGCCTTCCTTGCCGCCCTACCAGTGCGTTCGCTGCTGCTTAGCCTGCACATTGCCACGGGTGCGGCGGCGGGTCTCGCCGGTATCCTTCTGGCCGGGCGCCTCGATGGGGCCTCCCCCGGCTCACTCGGTCTGCAGCTTGAAATGCAGGTATTGACCATCGTCCTCCTCGGTGGCGTCGCTTTCGCCGGTGGACGCGGACGCGTTTTCGGCGTCATCACCGCGTGGCTTTTCCTCGGGGTGCTGGATAACGGCCTGACTCTTTTGAACGTGCCCCCCTTCGTCCAGCTCGTCGCCAGCGGCCTTGCTCTTGTCTTCGCGGCAAGCCTCGATGCTTTCGGCAATCTGCTGCGTTCACGCACCTCGCATCGGCGATTGGTCAAGGAGCAGCGTCGCAATGCCAACGAACACAATTGACGACTGCTCGAGAATAAACGTTTGCCCCGATTCGGGTGAAGGACAGCTTTTGGTCACCACGATCACGAAAATCCGGCCCGGATCAGAGGGAGACCGCAGATGTGCAATTGAATGCCTTTCTGCAAGTTATGCGACTTTGGCCGGCGAGCCTACTGTTACCTCCGCCTATAAGTCGACATACTTCCTGATACCTTTCTTTATGAAGAGCTTCGCGATCGCTTGCACTAAGTCCAATGCAAATGCACCAGTTGCGTCATTCGCCTCCAGATCTCGGCCGATAAGGACAATCGTTGCGGCTGCGCCAATGAAGCACCAAGCGTTTGTACGCCTCGACGAGGAATACCCCGAGCCACATGCCGAGTCTAGAATGACGTCCTACCCTGCCGTCAGATGATCGATGCGGTCCCAGCTCAACGCTTCGTCCAGCATCAGGCGAATTAGCGTAGGCGGCGTACAGTCCGGCCGCACTCATCCTTGGGCTACAGACCACCAGCGCCGGGAGCTATCTGGCTGGCTTCGCGTTCAGTATCAGCCACCCCGGCCACGCCGAGATAGCGCCACCAACAGGCATCCACTAACATTCAAACCGGACCACCCAGTGGGGCCGGCCAAAAATCGAATTCAGTCAAGATCAAAACTCGAGATCGAGCGTCGGATCGACCGTACCTTTGAGCTTTCTGAATGCGTCGGAGAAGTCGCCCTTGAGAGCGACATTCGCAAGAGCGAACTCGAGGAGATCGGTGTGGGATTGCAGACCTGTCGGCTTTTTAGCCTCTTCGACCAGTAGGACGGACACGACCCGCGATCCGCCCGCTCTTCTCGCCAATGAGCCCGGTGCGCTTGGCCGTTTCCACCACCGCATCCACACGCTTCTTCATAATGTCGTCGATGCGTTTCCTCCTTTTCGCAAGCGTAACCAATCCGATTCCGCTAAGCCACGGTAGCTTGGTAGATGCTGCGTCTCAATGTCTTCTACAAGGCCGTTCTATAGAGCTTGCCGAGACTCGCGATCGATTTGTCGTAGCCACCGAGACGCAGCATGTGCCAAGCCATGGCGTGATTGCTTGAGGTGACCGGTTTTCCGAGCCGGGCTTCGACGCTTTCAGCGATGCGGGCGACGCGCAGGCTGGTGCAGGAGACAAACACCGCATCGCACTCATCGGACGCGCCCACGTCGAGGATCGCCTTCTCAATTGCGGTCGTGGTTATGCGCGCAACGAGGTTGTCATCCGGCTCGTTGAACGAACCCATCACCGGTATCTCCAGCCCTCGTGCCATGAAGGCATCGCGCAATGAATGATTGATGGTGGCAATGTAGGGGGTGAGCAATGCAACACGCTTTGCTCCCAACGCATTGAAAGCCGCGCGTGCAGCTGTCACCGGATCGGTGACTTTCACCCCCGGCATTACTTCCCTGACCCGCCTTGCAACCTGGCTCTCCCCGATCACAAGCGCACCCGAGGTACAGCCGAAGCCTATAACGTCGAAGCAAACGTCAGGCAGCAGGCCCACCGCACCCGGGATCTCGGCCTCCATCTTGCGCAGGTTGTCAGGCGTGATCTCGACCGGAGAGTGCAGTCGTGCCCCATAGAGTGCCACCCCTTCAGGCAGGGCAAAACGGAATTCGTCTTCGATGGTTTGATCCGTGCGCAGGACCAGCAAGCCGAGATTGGCGGTACGACCGATGCCTTCGTCAGTCTCAAAAGGAATGTTCTCGATATTAGAGACGAGATCGGCTCGGCCAGCCGATTGTATTGCAATTGTCATGGTCTACCCTTCATCTGGAGTGTCTCGGGCATGTGTTCCGTCAGTTGACGGCCGCAAATGGAGGGCGGCTCTCGACGACCGGAGGCTTGCCGCCGAGATAGAGATGGCGCATCGCCGGGTCGGCGAGCAGGTCGGCGGCCCTGCCCTCGATCGCCACCTTGCCGAGGGAAAGCACGTAGGCCCGATCGGCGACGCCGAGCGCCTCGAAAGCGTTCTGCTCGACCGTGACGATGCACATGCCGGTGCGGTCACGGATTTCGGCGATCGCCGCGAACACCTCATGCATCATCATCGGCGACAGGCCGGCCGACGGCTCGTCGAGCAAAAGCACCCTGGGTTTGGAGATCAGCGCGCGAGCCAGCGACAGAATCTGGCGCTCGCCTCCCGAAAGAGCCGAGGCCTTTCGCTCCTGCTTGGAGGCAAGCGACGGATATTGCGCCATCAGCTCGGCATAGCGGGCATTGCGCTCGGCGGCCGGCATATAACGGGCGCCGAGCATGATGTTGTCGGCGACCGAAAGCGTCGAGAATACATTGTCGGTCTGCGGCACGAAGCCCATGAGATGATGGCGTATTTTGTCGTGCACGGGAACGGCGCTTACGTCACACCCTTCCATCTCCACAGCGCCGCCGCGCGGCCGGACGAAACCGGCGATGCACTTAAGCAGGGTGGACTTGCCGCAACCGTTGGGGCCGAGGATGGTGACGATCTCGCCGCCCGCAGCGTTGAGGTTAATACCCTGGAGAATGTCGGGACCATCGCCATAGCCGGCACGCACATTGTTGACGCTGATCATGCCGACACCTTCTGCCTTGCCACCGACTTGCCGAGATAGGCCTCGACCACACGCTCGTTTTTGGTGAGCTCGCGCGGGGCGCAATCGGCGATGATTTCGCCTCGGTCGAGCACGATGCAGCGACCGCACAGCTCGCGGATGAAATGCATGTCATGTTCGACCACCAACATGGCGACACCGCGCTTGCTGAACGCCTTGAGCAGCTCGACCATGCGGCCGCGCAACTGCGGATGGACGCCTGCCGTCGGCTCGTCGAGGCAGAGAAGCTTCGGCTGGGTGCGCAATGCCACGGCGATGGAAAGCAGTTTCTTCTGCCCACCCGAAAGCGAGCTTGCTGGCAGATGGGCGACGGGTGCGAGCGCAAACTGTTCGATCAGTTCGTCTGCCTCGGCGTCATCGCCGCCCTTCCCGCTGAAGGCGTCAAGTAGCCCTGCCCCGTCACGCGATCCGGCGCATAATACCTCGCGCACGGTCATGCGGTGGGGCATCGACGGCAGCTGGAAGGTGCGGACCAGACCCTGGCGGGCGATCTTGTGCGAAGGCATGCCGGCGATACTATTGCCGAGGAAAAGGATTTCGCCGGCATCGGAGTGCGAAAAGCCCGAGACGATGTTGAGCAAGGTCGACTTGCCCGAGCCGTTCGGTCCGAGCAGGCCGACGATCTCGTCGGTGCCGATGCGAAAGCGAACGTCGCTCAGCACCTTGTGAGCTCCAAAAGCCTTGGCGACGCGCTCGGCGGTCAGGACAGCATCAGCCATTTTGCTTGCCTCCGACATGTTCAGGGATCAGGCCCTGCGTGCGCCATATCAGGAAGGCGAGCAGGCCGCCGCCGACGAGCGTCAGGCGCATCGCTGCGACATGTTCCGATGGCAGACCGAGCGCGTCCTTCACAAAGGGCACGAAAGCGAACAGGAACTGCATCAGGATCGCGCCGACGATGGCGCCGAGATGGTTGCCCGAGCCGCCGATGATGACCATCGCCCAGATCAGGAAGGTCTCGGAGCTGACCAGCTGGTCGGGGCCGACGAAAGTGATGTAGTGGGCGAAGACGAAGCCCGAGGCTGCGGCTAGAACGGCTGCTACCATCAGCGTCTGCGTCTTGAGCGCTGCAAGGTCATAGCCGAGCGAGGCAGCGAGCTGCGGCTCCTCACGCATCAGCTTGAGTGCAAGTCCGTAGCGGCTGGTCGTCAGGCGCTGACACAGCCACCAGGCGGCGAGCAACAGGGCCACGCACAGGCCGAGCGTCATCAGCGGACCCATGGGGCGCGGCATATCGCCGAACAGCAGAGGAATGCCACCGACGCCTTGCGCGCCGCCTGCCAGCCAGGCCTCGTTATTGGCGAGGATACGCAGCACTTCGGCGACTGCGAGCGTGGCGATGCCCCAATAATCGGCACCGAGATTGCGGCCGAGCCGGGCGAAGGCCGCGGCCACAATGACTGCGAAGACAATGCCGAGCGCTATGCCGGCGACCGGACCCAACTGATGCGAGAAAGCGATGGCTGCGCCATAGGTGCCGCAACCGAACAGGATCACCTGGCCGAAATTGACCAGCCCGGCGAAGCCAACCTGCAGATTTAGACTGAGCGACAAAAGTCCGTAGAGGCAGGCCATGATCGCGACATGGACAAGGAACTCAACCACGTTTCACCTCGGCGACGAACAGGCCGTAGGGTTTGATCAAAAGCACCACGACGAGCAGCAGGAAAGACGCGGCGGTCGCATATGCCGCGGGAATGAACAGCACGGTCTCACCAAACAGCGGCCCGAAATTGACGTTGGTGACCATGGTTTCCGCCGCTGCGATGACGACAGCGCCGACGGCAGCCCCGAGCGCATTGCCAAGCCCGCCCACGATGGCGGCGGCAAACACCGGCAGCAGCATGTCGAGGCCGAGCTGCGCACTCATCTCACCCTTGACCGACAGGCCGATACCGCCGAGGCCGGCCATCACGCCCGACAGGAAGACGACGGTGTTGGTCACCTTGCGGGTGTCGATGCCGGTGGCGCTGGCGAGCACGGAATTGGTGGCGGTGGCGCGCATGCAGCGGCCGAGGTCTGTGCGGAAGAGGATCAGCGCGAAGACGGCGATGGCGAGCACGCTGATGCCGACTGAAATAAGCTGATGTTCGGTCAGCCGCGCGCCGAGGAAACGCAACGGCGGGTTGATCTCCAGCTCGAACCGCTTGGGCCTGGGGCCGGCAGTGACGAGGAAGATTGCCGAAAACACCATGGACAGCGCGAGCGAGCCGATCATGGCTATGGCTGAGCCGGCGCGCAGCAGGCGCTCGAAAACAACGACGTTGAGCACGACCGCAATGATGCCGACAAGTGCGCAGGCGACGATGGCCGCAACCACCAGAGGCAGGCCGGCCATCTGCAGGCCAAGCGCCAGCAATGCACCGGTCGTCGCATATTGCACAAGTGCGACATTGGGAAAGCGGATCAGCGAGTAGACGCTGCTCAACCCGATGGCGATCAGCGCCAGGTCGACCGCGCGGATCAGGACGTCGACGACAAACTGGACCATGCTCTTTTCTCGTAAGGGGAATTCATCACACAGCGGCATCGCCGGTGCGGAAAGGCAGGCCGGGCATCAGGTTCCGGCCTGCCGTGATGACGAGGGTCTAGACCCTAGCGCTGCTGGACGCCGTCCTCGATCTTCAGCTTGAGATAGGGCTGCTTGGAGCGCTGGCGGTCGGCATCGAAGGTGATGTCACCGGTGGCGCCGTTGTAGCCTTTGCCGATGTCCTTGAGCGCCGCGCTGATCGCCTTGGGCTCAGCCGAGCCGGCCTTTTCGATGGCAGCTGCGGCCATCATCACGGCGTCGTAGCCATAGCCGTTGAAGCTGGTCTTGAAGGGCTCGTTGTACTTGGCCTTGTAGGCAGCCTCATAGACAGCGCCATCGGGGCCGATGTAGTTCAGGTCGAGGCCATACTGACCCTGGATGAATTTCGGGTCAGCGTCGGAGGTGCACATCGACAGGTAGATGGCGTACCAGGGCGTCGTGTTGATGCTGAGCTCGAACGACTCGCGGTTGATGGTGGCGGCTTCCTTGCCATAGGCCGAGTAGACGTAGACGTCGGGCTCGCTGCGCTCCATCTGCTGCAGCTCGCGGCGATAGGTGGTCTGTCCCTCGGTGTACATCACCGTGGTCACGACTTCGCCGCCAAGTGCTGAAAAGGCCTTCTGGAATTGTTCGGCAACGCCCTGGCCATAGGCGTTGTTCGGCACGATCACCGCTGCCTTCTTCCACTTGTTGTCCACCACGTCCTGAGCGGCGAAGCCGGTCGAGACATTGTCGAGCCCGATCAGGGAGAAAGAGCCGTCGCCGAGGCTACGTATCTTGCCGCTCGACGAGCCGATATTGAGATGCACGCGGCCTTCCTGGACCAGATACTGGCCAACCGGAATGGTGATACCGGACGAGTATTCGCCAATGACCACCGGCACGTTGTCAACGGTGACGAGTTTCTTGGCGGCATCGAGCGCGGACGGCGCACGGCCACCGGAATCCTCAACGATGACGCGCAGCTTCCTGCCGCCGAGAACGCCGCCCTTCTCGTTAATGTTATCGACGGCAAGCTCGATACCGCGACGCTGGTCGTCGCCGAGCGTCGCGCTCGCGCCGGACAGCGGCACCACGGCGCCCAGAACAACTTCCTGGGCCAATGCGGGTAGGCCGCTCAACGCAAGATAAGCGGCAGCCAATAGGGCTTTGTGCATTTTCATCTCCATTTGTTTCGTTGTTGGCCGAGCCGCTACGTGGCGCCCGATCCCCTCTTTATCGAGATATGTAGACACATAATTTTTCATAAGTGAATACACATAATGATGCACTTGTAATTTTGTTGATATCGCGCCTGCAAAGTGCAGTTTTACGGGGCTTTTGTGCTGCGCTACACAAGCACGCGAAGCACCTCCCCGCCCTTGTTTCGGGCACGGAATGGTGCGTATCTGGAAGGTAGTAGGCCCGGTGCGTTGCGATTGAGTCGGAACCGAACTATTCGGCAGCGATGGGGAAGGGGCGCTGCTCAAGGGCCTGTTCAAGCGATGTCCACTTGAGGCGCGCCAGCTTGAGGTTGCGCTCCTTGACGGGTCCGTAACCGCGGATTTCCTCTGGCACTTCGGCAATCGCGACGGCGGTTGCCAGCTTGTCCGGCGTCAGGCCCGCCAGGAGGCGCTCGATGCGGGCGCGGTATTCCACGATCAGCGCGCGCTCGGTGCGGCGCTCAGCGCTGTAGCCGAACGGATCGAATGCGGTGCCTCGAAGGCGCTTGAATTTCGCCAGAACCCCGAAAACACTCAACATCCATGAGCCAAAGGTCATCTTAGCCGGCTCGCCCGTATTAGGATCCTTCTTCGCCAACAGCGGCGGCGACAGATGGAAGGTCAGCTTGCCCTTCCCGTCGAAGGTATCGGCCAATTGCTTACGGAAGGTGCCGTCTGAATAAAGCCGCGCCACCTCATATTCGTCCTTGTAGGCCATCAGCTTGAACAAATAGCGGGCGACGGCATCGGTGAGTTTTCCTTCCGCACCCATCACTGATTTTTCGCGTGCACGCACCTTGTCGACAAAGGCACGATACTCGCCGGCGTAGCGCGCATTCTGATAGGCAGTGAGGAAAGCCACGCGTCGCGCAATAGTCTCGTCGGGAGACTGCGAGACAACACGATGGCCAAGCGGCGAGTTGACATGCGTTGTGGGCAGCAAGGCATCGACAGCCGCACGGTCCGCTGCAGCCAGCCGCCCGAGACGGAAGGCGGTGCGGTTCATCTCGACCGCCGCACCGTTGAGTTTCAGCGCCCGATCGATGCTTGCCGAGGCCAGCGGGATCAACCCGCGCTGCCAGGCATAACCGACCATGAACAGGTTGGTGCCTATGGAGTCGCCCATCAGTTGCGTGGCGATCTGAGTGGCAGCGATGGTTTCGACCTGGTCCGCACCGGCAACATCCTTGACCACGCCGACGAGTCCAAGCCCCTGGACGCGGAAATTGGGATCGCGGATGAAGGCGCCGGTGATCGTCTCCTCTGAGTTCAGCACGACGCGGGTCTTGCCGTTGGCGATGGTGCCGAGCGCCTCCTTGCCGGCAGCAACGACGAGGTCGCAACCGAGCACGACATCGGCCGAGCGCGATGAAATACGCACTGCATGCAGGTCCTCGGGCGTCGGCGCAAAGCGCAGATGCGTTGTCACCGGCCCGCCCTTTTGCGCCATGCCGGCCATGTCGAGCGTCGAGCAGCCCTTGCCTTCGAGATGGGCGGCCATGGCGAGGATGGCTCCGATGGTGATGACGCCCGTGCCGCCGACGCCGGTGACCAGCACGTTCCACGGAGCGGTGAGTTCCAGCTGTGTCGGCTCGGCGATAGGCCGCGCGGCGATCGTTTTGGGGTCGATATTTTTGGGTCGGCGCGGCTTCACGCCTTCGACGGTGACGAAAGACGGGCAAAAACCCTTCACGCAGGAGAAATCTTCGTTGCAGGATGACTGGTCGATGCGGCGCTTACGCCCGAATTCGGTATCAACAGGCGTCACCGACAGGCAGTTCGACTTCTTCGAGCAGTCGCCACAGCCTTCGCAGACCAGCTCGTTGATGATGACACGGCGCTCGATGCGCGGTTTGGGATCGCGCTTGCGGCGTCGGCGCTTTTCGGCAGCGCAGGTCTGGTCATAGACGATGCCCGACACGCCCTCGACGTCGCGCAGTTTGCGCTGCACGGCGTCTAGTTCGTCACGGTGGTGGATCGTCACGTTAGCGGCGAACGGCTCCTGTCCGCGGTATTTCTCGATATCGTCGGAGACGACGGCGATGCGGTCTACGCCTTCGGAACGAAGCTGGTGGGTGATGCGCTGCGGATTGAGCGTACCGTCATGACGCTGGCCGCCCGTCATCGCCGTCGCGTCGTTGAACAGGATCTTGTAGGTGATGTTGATCTTGGCAGCGACTGCCGCGCGGATGGCGAGCAGGCCCGAGTGGAAATAGGTGCCGTCGCCGAGGTTCTGGAAGATGTGGCGCGTCGGCACGAACGGCGCCTGGCCGATCCAGTTAGCTCCCTCCCCGCCCATATGCGTATAGGTCGCGGTGTTGCGGTCCATAGCCTGCGACATCCAGTGGCAGCCGATGCCGGCAAGCGCGCGGCTGCCTTCAGGCACGCGCGTTGAGGTGTTGTGCGGACAGCCCGAGCAGAAATAGGGCGTGCGCTGGACAGGCGCTAGGCTTGCAAGCTTGGCGCTGTCGATGTCGGAAAGCTTGCCGATGCGCTCGACCAGATACCTGTCTTCGATGAAGGGCAGGATGCGCGCCGCAATCGCACGGGCGATCTGGATCGCGGTGAGATCGTCATGCGCGGGCAAAACGATGCGGTTTTCGCCGTCGCGCTTGCCGAAAATGCGCGGCCGCCGTTCGGCCGGCATATTGTAGAGGATGTCCTTGACCTGGCCTTCGATCAGCGGGCGCTTTTCCTCGACGATCAGCAGTTCTTCCAGTCCTGACGCAAAGGCGGCGATGCCCTCTGGCTCCAGCGGCCAAACCATCCCAACCTTGTAGACCGACAGGCCAAGATCGATGGCGCGCCTTTCGGAGATGCCGAGTTCCTCAAGCGCCTGTCGCACGTCGAGATAGGACTTGCCGGTTGTCACGATGCCGAGCCTGCGGCGCGGACCGCCGAGCGCAACCCGATCCAAGCGGTTGGCGCGGGCAAAGGCGAGCGCCGCCGGCAGCTTGAAATTGTGCAGCCGACGCTCCTGCTCCTGCGGGCTGTCGGGCCAGCGGATACCGAGCTCACCGGCGGGCATTTCAAAATCGGTTGGTGCATCGAAGGCTATGCGGTCACTGGCAACAACGATCGAGGCCGAGGAATCGACAGTCTCGGCGATCAGCTTGAGGGCTGTCCAGCAGCCGGAATAACGCGACAGCGCCCAGCCATAGAGGCCGAAGTCGAGGATCTCCTGCACGCCGGCCGGGTTGAGCACCGGGATCATCGCATCCATCAGCGCATATTCACTCTGATGCGAGGTGGTCGAAGATTTACAGGTGTGATCGTCGCCGGCGAGCAAAAGTACGCCGCCATGCGGTGCCGACCCAGCAAGATTGCCGTGACGAAAGGCATCGCCCGAGCGATCGACGCCGGGGCCCTTGCCGTACCACATTGAAAAGACGCCCTGCTTGTTGGCCTTCTCCATAAGATTGATCTGCTGGGTGCCGAGGATCGCGGTCGCGGCAATGTCCTCGTTGAGCCCAGTCTGGAAACGGATCTCGCTGGCTTCGGCAAACTTGCGCGCCTGAACGAATGCTTGATCGATGCCGCCCAATGGCGAGCCACGATAACCGGTGACAAAACCCGCCGTATCGAGACCGGCGGCACGGTCGAGCCGGCGCTGTACCATCGGCAGGCGGACGAGCGCTTGGGTGCCCGTCACAAAGATGCGGCCGTCGTCCAGCAGATACTTGTCGTCGAGCGAAACTGCCGGATTGGCCATCTGAATCTCCCGGGCGGATGTCCGCCCCGGCTCAGCCAGAACGGAATTGACGTGTGAGAGCATCTTGCTCTCATGTCAATCCATTACTGTATACACATTACATTTGTCAATGAGAGAACATGGCCCGCCACTTGGAGCAGCCACGGATCTGGAGCTGGGTTTTGTAAGTTCTTGCTGGTGACGCTCGCGCGCCTTAATCGGGGCGTCCGAAGAATATCCGCGCCAGGCCTTCCTTTGTCACCTCGACAGCATGTGCAGAACTCAGCGTGATATGACGCTCGATGAGCTCTCCGCCCGCATCGCCGTCGCGGCGCCTGAGGCATTCGATAATCGCGGCATGTTCGTCATAGGTCCCGCCACGGCGGCGGTTGCTCTCAAGATCGATGCGCCGGAAAAACCGGATCAGCGAATTGACCCCTTCCAGCGCGTTCAGCATCCGCCCGTTCTTGGAGAGCATGACGATGGCGATGTGGAAGGCCTCGTCGGCCTCCGCAACTTTGGCCCAATCCGTTGTGGGGCCGAGATTGCTGTTGTTCTGCCAGATGGCAATTGTCTCGGCGATCTCGGCATCTGTGCCGCGCTGGCAGGCGAGCCGGAACGCCGCCCGTTCGATAGCCGCGCGCAACTCGTAAAGCTCCTGCACACCCTCAGGCGTAATATCGCGGGCATAAAAGCCACGATTGGGCACAAAGCTCATGAAACCGTCGCGTGCGAGCCGATTGAGTGCCTCGCGCACCGGTGTGCGCGATACACTCAGCCTGGTCGCCAGCTCGACCTCATTAACACGCTCGCCCGGCTTAAAGCGGTATTCGACCGCCAGTTCCTTGACTGCGTCATAGACCTTTTCGACGCTGTCTGCGGCGCGTGCCGTCTTCTTCGGCTTGGCTGTCTTCTGCACTTGCGCTCCGTCTCGATCGGGCTGTCTGTTTGTTGAGTCCACTCGGCGGTCTCGCGTCGGCGAACTAATGCCACGACAAAGTGCAGTTCACAATCCTCTTGTGGATACACTTGTGTGGACATATAGTGCCGGCGCAATCGAAACGAACCTGGAGAACTAGACTATGAGCAGCATCACCCGAATTGACGTTGGCCCGCGCATGAGCCAGGCAGTCGTGCACGGCAACACGGTCTATGTATCGGGGCAGGTCGCGCTCGATGCCGGCGGCGAAAGCGTCACCGCCCAAACCAAGAACATCCTCGACCGCATTGACGCCGTGCTGGCCAAGGCCGGCACCGACAAGACCAAGGTTCTCTCGGCCTCGATCTGGCTCGCCGACATCGTCGCCTTTGCCGAAATGAACGCCGTATGGGATGCCTGGGTCGCCAAGGATAACGCCCCTGCCCGCGCAACCGTCGAATCCAAGCTTGCCGCGCCGCAGTTCACGGTCGAGATCGCCGTCATCGCGGCTCTCTGAGCAGCAACGGCATAATCACGGAGATTCAGGATGCGCGTTGCCGTGCTCGGCGCCGGAGTTGTCGGCGTCACCACCGCCTATGAGCTCGCCCGCGACGGGCACGAGGTGACGGTCATAGACCGGCTTTCCGAGGTGGCGGGCGAGACCAGCTTTGCCAATGCCGGGCTTATCGCGCCCGGTCACGCCTATACCTGGTCGTCGCCCAAGGCGCCGCGCATCCTGCTCCGCTCGCTGTTCGACGACAGCCAGGCACTTCGCTTCAAGCCGAGCCTCGATCCACGGCTGTGGTCGTGGTCGTGGAAGTTTCTGACGAATTGCACTGCCGAGAAGGCGCGCACCAACACCAAGCGCAAGGTGCGCCTGTGCCGCTACTCTCAGGAGCGCCTGCAAGGCATCGTCGCTGATACCGGGGTCGACTATCACGGCCTCGACGGTGGGCTGCTCTATCTCTACCGCAAGCCCGAATCCTTGGCCCGCGGCTCGGCCAACACGCGCATTCTGTCTGAGGAAGGGCTGGAATTGCGCGCCGTCTCACCCGACGAAGCAGCCCGTATCGACCCTACACTGGCCACGGTGAAAGACAAGTTCGCCGGTGCGGTCTACTGCCCGTCCGACGGCAGCGGCGATGCGCGGGTCTTCACCCAGAACCTGGCGCGCCATTGTGCCGAAAAGCTCGGTGTCAAATTCATGTTCGACACCGAGGTCAAGGGCTTCGAGACCGGCGGCGACCGCATCGCACGAGTCACCACCTCCAAAGGCCCTGTGGCGGCGGATGAATTCGTGCTCTGCCTCGGCGTCTTCGCACCCGACTTCGCCCGTCGGCTCGGCGTGTCGCTACCGGTCTACCCGATCAAGGGATATTCGGTGACGATGCCGATCGAGGCCGACAACCTTTCGCCCACGATCGGTGGCGTCGATGAGGACAATCTCGTCGCCTATGCCCGCTTCGGCGACCGGCTGCGGGTGACCGCGACCGCGGAGTTCGCCGGCTTCGACCGTTCGCACAAGCCAGAGGATTTCCGCCACATGCTGGCGGCCATTCGTGACATCTTCCCCAATGGCGCCGACTACGCCAGGCCGCAATACTGGGCCGGCCTGCGCCCGATGACGCCGGAGGGCACGCCGATCTTAGGACGCGGTGGACGCTTCGCCAACATGGTGTTCAATGTCGGCCACGGCCATATGGGCTGGACCATGTCGGCAGGCTCTGCGCGCATCACCGCCGACATCGTCAAGCGGGCAAAACCCGGTTTCGATCCCGCCGGCATGCTGGTGCAGTAGCCACAGTCCAATGCGAAAAAGCCCGCGACCGTCGCGGCTTTTTCTAATCAATGTCGACTCACCAGAGGCGGGCGCCACCAATGATTTCCATTGCCCGCGCGGCAAAGCGCCTGGCCAGTGGGGCGACATCGGCGGCATTGGTCGAAGCCGCGTTGCCGGCACGCGCCCGGTCGGCGATGCCCACGAAGATCACGGCAAAACGAAACAGCGAAAAGACCAGATGGAAGCGTTCGAGCGGCGCGGTGGGTGCTGCATGGGCGAAATAATGGTCGAGGAATTCGCGCTGGCTTGGAATGCCAAGCGCCCGAATGTCGAGGCCAAGGATACCGCCATATTCCTCTGGCGCCGAATGCCAGGTCATCGAGCAGAAGCCGAGATCTGCAAGCGGATGGCCGAGCGTCGACAGCTCCCAGTCAAGTATGCCCGTCACCTCAGGCTTTTGGGGATGAAACAGCAGATTGCCGAGGCGGAAATCGCCATGCGCGATCGACACGCGGCCATCGTCCACAGGCAAGTTCTGCGCCAGCCAGTCGCAAACCGCTTCCAGTGCCAGGATGCGGTCGCTCGGCGATTCCCTGAGTTGTCTTGTCCAGCGGCCGATCTGGCGCTCGAAATAATTGCCCAGCTTGCCATAGTCGCCAAGACCGACATCGCCCGGTCGTATGGCATGCAGCTTGGCCATAGCCTCGGCCATGCCGAGATAGATGCCACGCCGCTCGTCGGGCGACATATCGGGTAAGGAGCAGTCATGGAAAACGCGGCCTTCGAGCCGCTCCATCAGGTAGAACGGCGTGCCAAGCGGCGTGTCGCCATCATGGTACAGCACCGGCTTTGGCACCGGCACGTTGGTTGACGCCAGTGCTTCGAGCACGCGGAACTCGCGATCGATGGCATGCGCCCCACGCAGGATCGGTCCTGTCGGCTTCTTGCGCAGCACCATGCGACGCGCGCCAAAATCGACGAAATAGGTCGGATTGGACTGGCCACCGCCAATCCGTTCGAGCCCCATCTTCCCCTCGCCGAACCGCTCGCCGAGAAATGCCGCGAGTGTTGCCGGATCGAAGTCAGTGTTCATGGCGCGCTCCTCACGCCTCGCCGCCGACATTCCAGCGCCAGAAATACGAGCCTTCCTCATTGAGGAAGCGGTTCAGCACCATCTTGTGTACTTCGTCGGCGCCGTCGACTAGCCGAGCCTGACGCGCGTAGCGGTAGATCCATTCGAGTATCGTGTCCTTGGAATAGCCCCGCGCGCCATTGATCTGGATCGCTACGTCGGCAGCGTCGTGCAGCACGTTGGCGACCTGCACCTTGGCCATCGACACTTCCTTGCGGGCGAAGCCACCGCGATCGAGCTCCCAAGCCGCCTTCATCACCAGCATTCGGCCTATCTCGATGCGCATGGCGAGATCACCGAGCTTGAGTTGGATGCTCTCTCGGTCGGCAAGCCGCACGCCGAAACCATAGCGCTCGGCGGCGTAGGCGCGCGCGATCTCAACGCAACGCTTGGAAAGGCCGAGCCAGCGCATGCAATGGGTCAGCCGTGCTGGCCCGAGCCGCACTTGCGTTACTTTCATTCCCTTGCCCTCGCCTGCGAGCAGATTCGTGACTGTGATTTCGAGCCCGTCGAATTCCAGTTCGCAATGGCCGCCATGTTCCTCCGGGCCCATGATCTCGATGCGGCGCTTGATATGCCAGCCAGGCTGAGCTTTGTGGAACATCAGCGCGGAAAGTCCGTAGCGCGGATCGTCGGAGGTACGCGCAATCAGGATAAAGTGGCTTGCGTCTTCCGCCCCGGTGATGAACCACTTGCGGCCGGTGACGACATATTTGTCGCCGCGTTTCTCCGCGCGGGTGGCAATCATCGATGGATCGGATCCGCCGCCGGGATGCGGCTCGGTCATCGCGAAGGCCGAGCGTACCTTGCCTTCGACGATCGGCTTCAGCCATTTTTCCTTCTGCTCGGCCGTGCCTAGCGCTTCCAGCACCATCATGTTGCCGTCGTCGGGCGCTGCCGAATTGAAGACGACCGGGCCGAATATCGAGCGATTCATCTCCTCGTAGCAGATTGCCATGTCCATCTTGCCGAGGCCGGCACCACCGGTCTCGGGCTTTAGCTGCAGGCACCAAAGCCCTGCCGCCCTGGCCTTGGCGCGAAGTGTTTCGAGCAGCGGAAGCGCTATGTTCCCGTGTTCGTCATAGGACGCCTTGTCGGCCTCGCACGGAAGGATCTCGCGCTCGACAAAATCGGCGATGCGGGTGCGAAAATCTTCGGTACGGGCGGGGATATCGAAATTCATGACGGAACTCACAGGGATGAAACGAGATGGCCACCATCGACCTCGATGGACGAACCGGTGATGTAGCTGCCGGCGGCCGAAGCGAGCAAAACCAGCGCGCCGTCGAGCTCTCCCGGTTGGCCGAGCCGGCGCTGGGGAATGCGCTTGATGAGGTCGAGGCCGACAGGGGAAGTAAAGAACTCGCGATTGATATCGGTCTCGATATAGCCGGGGCATAGCGCGTTGACGCGAATTCCCTCGCGCGCCCATTCGAGCGCCAGCGCCTTGGTCAGTTGGATCACGCCGGCCTTGGAGGCAGCATAGGCGCTGAGATTGCCGGCGACACGATGGCCGAGGATCGAGGCAATGTTGACGATCGCGCCACCCCTGCCCGAAGCCTTCATGCCTCGCGCCACCGCCTGGGCAACGACGAAGACGCCCTTGAGATTAGTGTCGAGCACACGGTCCCACTCTTCTTCGTCAAGGTCGATCGCGCGCGACGTACCGGAGATACCGGCATTGTTGATCAAGATGTCGAAGCTTTTGCTCGACAGCGCCGCAGCCACCGAGGCGCTGTCGGCCACGTTCATCTGGATCGCGCTGGCGTTGCCGCCGGACGCAATGATGTCGACGCAAGCTTCCTCCAGCAGCTCCCGGCGGCGCGCGGCCAGCGTCACGGTCACACCATGGCTTGCAAGCAGTTCGGCAAAGTGCCGGCCGATCCCGCCGGAGGCACCGGTGATGAGGGCGGATTTTCCCTTGAGATCGTCGAACAGCATCAGTGATATCCTTAGAAATCGAGCGAGCGCTCGTTTTCTTTATTCGCCAATCTCCCCTTTTGCAACTATGCATTTGCTGCTATTTCGGCGCAGAAGATCCCGCACCGAATGTCGCGCACGACAGGAGCCAGATTGAACGTCGCAGGACACAGGCAGTGGGCGAGCGCATTTTCGACGGAGACGTTGTGCGCGCGCATCCTTGAACGGCATCGCGACGCGGTGCGCGTACAGAAGCCACATGTCGCCGTTGCCAACCTCGCGCGCATCATCGAGGCGACACTTAAGTTGTCCAACAAACAGGGATTCCACGCCACCAGCCTGCGCGATCTGGCTCAAGCGTCCGGCCTCAGCATGGGTGGGCTCTATTCGTATTTCGACAACAAGACGACACTGCTGTCGATGATCCTTGGCGAGGTTTCGACAACAGTAAACGAGGTGCTCGGAGCTGCGCCCGAGGGGATCGCCAACGATCCGCTTGAGCATCTCAAATGGCTAATCGAGACCCATATCCGGCTGACCGAGGCGATGCAGCCTTGGTTCGTATTTGCCTATATGGAAGCGAAATCGTTTCCGGCGGCGGAGCGGAGGATGGCAGTCGACAGCGAGGCAGCGACCGAGGAAATTTTTGCTGCCGTACTGAGGCTTGGCGTCGAGCATGGCATCTTTGCGATCGCCGACATCGATCTAACGGCCTCGCTGATCAAGCCACTTCTGCAAGACTGGTATGTGAAGCGCCCCAAATATCACCGTCGCGGCACAAGTTTGGAGCAGTATCGTGATAATGTTTCGGCCTTTGTTCTAGCTGCGGTGCGGCCGAAAAATTAAACGGTTGGAGGCTTGGTAGTGACCCTCACTATTGTGTTTGTGTCGCAAACTCCCGGCGGGACGCCGGGCGCATTGTCCGGCCTTCCTCCATGCCTGGCACTCTGGAGCATCTGCTTGCGCAGCCACGCGTGGGCCGCGTCAGCGCTCATGCGCGAATGCCAGAACAGGTTCATCTCGAACGGCGCCAGTTCGAGCGGAGCTTCTACGAGATCGAGCACCTGCGCGAACCTTTGCAGGAATCGGCGCGGAAGCGTGCAGATCAGATCCGTGCTGCCCAGGATCAGCGGCGCCAACGCATAGCTCTGTACCGACACGCTGACGCGGCGTTCCCGGCCAAGCTCGGCCAGAGCGGTGTCGATCATTCCCGAGAAGTGGCCGCCGCTGGTCGACACCAGCAAATGATCGAGTGCGCAGAATTCGTCGAGACTGAGCGGCCCCCTGCCCCTTGGATGGCCTCGACGCTGCGCGGTGACGAACTCTTCGGCGAACAGCTTGCGGGCGATCAAGCCGGGCGCGGCGTCTTCGGCCACCCCGATAAAGACGTCGACTTCGCCCTGTTCAAGCGCCTCGGCAATGCGCGCCTTGTCGGGCATGGTGAAGGCCACCTTGACCAGAGGCGCTGCTGCTTTGAGTTGCGGGATCAGGTCAGGGGCCAGGATCGACACAGGATTGTCGGTTGCGGCGATGCGAAAGATGCGCTTGCTCGTTGCCGGGTCAAATACTCTGGCCGTACCGATGAAGTCGCTCAATTGCTCGAGCAAGCGGACCAGTTCGGGCTGAAGGGCCAGGGCATGCGGCGAGGCGACCATGCCCCGCCCCGAGTTGGAAGGAATAAACAGTGGATCGCCCAGTAATTGCCGCAGCCGCATCAACCGGGCCGAAAGCGCCGACTGCGTAATGTTCAATCGCGCCGCAGCATGGGTGACGTTCCTGTCCTTGAGCAAGGCATCGAATGTCAGCAGCAACCCGACATCGAATTCGGCGAGCAAGTGGTTCAATCCAGGCGTCCCGTCATCTTGAACGCGGCAGGCTCAACCAGACACCAGATCACCCAATGGCGTCGATAGGAAGCCCACCTGTGCCGACTTGGACTGCAAGCTTGCAAGCGCCGGACCAATTGCGCCCCGCCAGCGTCAGTCCTGCGCGGTCGGGCGTACTACGACGCTGCCGATTTCGACGTCGTCAGGCTGTTCAATTGCGAAGACCACCGCTCGTGCGATTGCGTCCGGTGAAATGGCGAGTTCTTCCTTGCGCTTCAGGATCGCGGCTTTCACGTCCGGATTGCTGATGGAGCGATCCGCAAAACTCGTGTCGATAAGGCCGGGCGACACTTCCGTAACACGCAGATGCCGGTACGCACGCCATCGGCATTTTGGGATTGGTGCGGTGTCGAGGATTCATCCATCGCACGCGCAGCCTGGTCCCTTGCGGCATGTCTTCTCCCGAGAAATGCAGCTGTCGCCGCAAGCCTTCCCCTTCGAACATGTCTTGCAGCAACCTTGAATAGGGGTGGGCATCGGCGTCCAAGGTATCGGCGGACGATCGATCAATACGAACGATGCAGCGGGCGCCTCAATAGGCATGCCGAAGGCGACGGCACACAGCAGCAACAGTCGAAGCGCGCGAGGGAGACGAGATCGGTAGAAATCGCTGAACACGGGCGCAATCCCAACGCTAACTGACCGGGCGTCCCTTTTCCGTTTGTGAAGGAGCAGGCCTTGGCTTCGGTTTCGCCGTGTTGGTGCTTTCAACAGGCGAGTCAATCGGCTGCAACACCATGTGCGCCGGGTTAGGAAAATGGTCGAGGGTCGCGCCGGTAGCGGCATCCACCCCCATTCCAATCACGCCGCCCAAGATGATGTTGCCAGCGAAGCCCGCAGCTCCACCGCCGCCGACGTCTGTGCCGACAAACAGGCTGCCCGACTTGTAACCGACCTTTTCGGCATAGGCCGTGAACTCAGTCTTCCGGCTCACCTCCACGGTGCATGGTGACATCGGGCAGGAGTGACCTAACGACGTCCGAATTGTCGCATCCGATGGCTCGGAGCTGACAACCACTTTCTCGGTAGTCCCGCGAACTACTGAAGCGCAGCCGGATAATATTCCAATAGCCAAAATACACGCTGAAATAGAGCGCATAACCCCTCCCCAAGAATAATCCCGCCTGGAACCTGTCAGAATAGTGGGATCTTGTCGAGGGTACGCCGGATTAAATTCTCACAGTTTTCAACTAAAGGTCGCGATTTGTATTAAGAGATAACAGGCTAAGATGAGGTCATCGGAAATTCTTTGTGAGGTCGATCCTACCAGTCAAAAGAGAGTATTTTAGCGCACCGATACTAGCCGATATGAAATCATCGACTTGATGCACGATACCGCCTCGCATCGGTCGGCCAAGGCAATCGCCGTCATCGAGGCGAATTACAGTAGGGAGCGTCATACCCGTCGGGCTCATAACTCGGAGAGTGTCGGTTCAAGTCCGGCCTCAATGCGATCTTGATTAAACCGCAATGGGTAGCCATATAGTGAGGGTGCAGCGCGTCCCCATCATGAGGTTGATGCGCGATGGCTTTTCTTTTTGTCCGACCACGGATGTACTGGCGAGTTGAGAAGTAAAGCCGCACATCTCATCTGAGACGCCGAAGCCGTTGGGAATTCCCGGCGGCTTTTTCGTATCCGCATTTCAGCAGCGTAGGAAAGTGGTCATCCCGCCGGGCTCACAACTCGGAGAGCGTCGGTTCAAGTCCGACCGCTGCAACCAGGCGCAGGACCTGATGGCCGTTGAAATGGCGGTGGCACAGCATATCGGACGGCGGACGGTCGAAGCTAAGTTCTGCTTTGCAGGCCTGAATCAATCATCTTAGTCATCACTGTCGTCATCTGGGTTATCGACTTCGCAGCCGATGCCATGGCAGCCCTGATAGTTGCCTTGCGTGTCAAAGTTCGGATTGCCGTCTTTGTCGTATTGGGGTCTGTCATCGATGACGCTGGCACGTGCACTGGCGTTGAGAGCGTCCCGGCGTGCTTGGTCTCTTCGATCCTGCCGTTCCAGAGATTCCATTGTGCGGCGCTGGTCATCGGCGCGCTGCTGGTCCTGATCCATCATGCAATCAGCAAAGCGGTTGGTTCCCGGTCGATAGCCATATGAGGCGCACTTATCCTGATCCACGGCGCGCTGATCTTCCGCGCTGACGCACCCGGCGACTGCCAGTGGCACAAGAGCGATCAGTAGATATCTCATCTTGAAATAAGGCACCTTGTCCCTCCAGATCATTCTGATGGCACCGGGCAAGCGAGGTCGCCTTCCTGACAATTCAGATAGGTTTTCAACTGCCTGGTGCGATCCTTGGTCAGTTCAGCCTGACATGCAGCGACAACCATCGGCGCTGCAGAGCCGCCGTCATCGCCGCTGGATTGGAAAGTGCATTCAGCATTGCGGAATGCAATCCACGCTCTTTGCGCCTTGACAAAACGCGCCTTTCCATCGGCATCGTCAGCAATTCGCGTCTGAATTTTCTTGAAAGTCTGGTTCAGCGCCTGATCGGCTTTTTTGAAGTCCGAGGATGGGTCAGCAAGAGCTGCGTTGATGGAAAACGATAGCGTAGCAACGGCGGCAAGCAGAAAACGCATGGTTGTATTACCTCAGGGTAAAGCATCCACAGGTAATCACGCGTGAAGGCGGCCGGCAAGCATTGGCAACCCATAAGGTAAGCGAAACGTTGATCATCCTAGGGCCTGCGGACACGGCGGAGCATATCGGGCAACTGTCATTGGGAATCGCGTTGGGCGGATCATCACGTAGCCGGAGGCCAAACCGGGATGGGAAGCGAACGGTCCAGCCGGCCTGAGTTACTTGGTATGATCTCGCCCGCAGCGTGAGCATTTCCTGTTCGGCCATGCATGGTGGGCGTTGAAAAACTTCCCCTCAGTTCTAAGCAGCGAACATCCGCACTCCGGGCAGGAAAACATGTAGTACGCGGTAAAGCCAAGTGCGCCCCAGATCAGCAGCGCGAGTTGCGACCATTTTGGGCCGAACGTATGTTCCACGAACGGCTGCCAGTACGGCAGCGTTATCAAGAACAAGACGGTCGAGCCCATAAAGAGCCATGCTTTCAAATAAAGTGACATGGGCGCCAACTTATGCCGATTCTGTCAAATCGACGCCATGAGGCATCCGCCCAAGCGCTGCAAAGGGCAAGATGAAATGGCCTGCGACAATTTGCTACTTCGTCCGCCGTGCCGCTAAATACATGATCGCCATTGCTGCCTGCTCTCGTTGCCAGCCGGCTGCCTCAGCTCTGTCAAGCAACTCGTCTAGAAATGGCTCTAACGCATCTCGGCATTCGATTTCATACTTGAGGTGGGTCGCCGGAAGGACCGGCTGAACAATATCTAGGTTTTTGGCCATTGTTGCCATGTTCCTTGAAATGATGGCCGGCGGCGTGATTTCACGCCGCCGTAGTATAATTCGCTAAGCCAAAACGCCACCGCCGCGGCTGGGATTCGGAGCCACCATCCACGGCATTGGGGATGTGACTTCTTCGAAGATTTTAACCGATCTGGCGAAGCTTTCGAAAGCTCCTCGCGCGGCGGATAAGGGATAACCGCTGTCAAAAGCTCTCTGGCAGGCGCGAAGGGCGGTTTCGTAGATTGGGCCGCGTCTGTTCTTCGGCCACTCATAGAGAAATTCCAGCGCATCTTCGAGGCAGGAAATCTCCTGGATAAGAACATTTCCGTCTTTCACGAAAACAGTGCTGTCGAACATCCGATCGTTCATCAGATCCTCCAAGTCGAACGAAGATTGAGTTTCGGGTTAGGTCACGGCCGCCAACGGCGATGGCCCAACACAAAATATGTGTCGGCCGAATTTGGTCGTCAAGATCAGGACGGCGGACGGACGAGAATTTCGGCATCTATACAGAAATCGAGAAATGCTTGGCGAGCTTCAGCCGTTGAAATTCTCCCGACCTCTGCCCGCGTCAATGCAATTCCGGCAACGTGAGCCATCTCGGTATGGAGCCCGCCAGGCCACTCAGACAAAAAGGCCCAAGCCTCGTCGATCGAAGAGATCGCAATTCTGCGGCCTTCGAAAGCCATCCAGATAGGGTCAAATTCAATGATGGGCGCGCGGCCCCAAGATCCAAGCCTGGGTAGGAAGCGAGGGGCTGCCGGCTTGACGCTCAACTTATTTGAAAACGGCTAAGACAACGGCGATCGCCAGCAGCAGCGGTCCCATCCATTTGAAGTGTCCTGCGATAGTCGATACCCACGGCGGCTGAGTGGTGGCATTCCCTGGCAGGGGTAGATATCCGAACCCAACTGCGGTGATCCAAATGCCTGCGCAAAACATGATGATCTGATCGATATAGTTTGCGATCAAGGATTGCCTCCCACATGGCACAAGCCGACAAGCGCGACGACTGTTCGCCCCTTTAGGCAGGACAGGCTATCGTGACGTATATCCGCTGCCTAGTATAACCAAACGTACCGGTAGAGTGATAATCCCTTTCGCCAAGCTCCCGTGAAATCTCACGCCACCGTACGATCTGGTTTCCCATCCGGGTTCGGTGCCGGCGCCTCTCGTGTGTCACGAGGCGGCCGAACATAGTCATCTTGCGCCGGGGGTGCTTCCTTGGCCGGATCGCGGACTAGTTTCTTTTTATGGTCGACCTTCTCCGTCAAACCTACGCCGAGCGCGGGCTTTCTATTCTCTGCGGCTTTTTGCGAAACTCATCGTTCGGGTCCGGGCCATCTTGCGCCATGAGTTTGCGAGCGCCGTGTTCGTAGGAGACTTTGTTGGGCATAGCCAGTTCCTCCATCTCAGAGAGAAACTAGCCTACAGGCGCGAAGGTTCCTGTTGAGCGGCCAAAGTTGGCAAGTGGCAGGGATCACTTGGTAACGGTATCGGCGAAGCAAGAGGCGATCACATTATTTGCCCCCAGCTTTTTCGCCCATTTTGTGATTTCTGGACCATCACCTTCATCGGCCATGCCGCCCCATACGTCTTTAAATACGGGGCCGCCGGTTGAGGACTCGAAGAAGAAATAGCCGGGATCGGCGACAGAGACCTCAGTAAAAACGACTGTCCATATGCCTGATTGCATGAAACCCTGGATGCCAACCTTGGACGGCCTAAGGTTTTGGTCGAGGCTCTTGGCAACGAGCTTGGCGTAGTCGGACTTGCGTTGTGCAGGGAGCTTTGTATCGACGCCGTCAGCAAGTACTGGTGCGTGACATATTCACATGCCAGCGCTGGGGGTGTCTGCTCATCGCGGGCAACCGGCACCACCCGCGCGCCGCGCTGGTCAACCACAAGACGCCGTACAAAGACGATTATTCTTCCGCCTGGAGAACACGGAAAGCGTGTGCAAGGCCGAAGAAAGATGACTTTAATGCGAACCTGCAATCTGCCTGGTACTCCAAATCCGTAACTTGGCGGACGGGTGAATTGATTGCTCCTTTGGCCATATAGCTGCCTCGTCACCGCCCACCATTATGTCCCTATTTGAATTGTGCTCCATGCGATTGTGAGCTTCAAGACCGAGCTATTTTCGCGCCTTCATGTCGAGACGACCGTTCGGAAGTAGTACGAGGCAGGGGTGGTCGAAAGTCCAGAGCCTTTCGCTCGGAGACCCAGGCGTTGCAGTCGCAATCATGGGTGACAGCTTCGGCGCAGGTACGTCGGCGACACGGATGAAGGCCGGCGCGGTGGCGGGTGACGCCATAGGCGCAAATATGCAAGGGTCGCTCACTGCAGGCGATAGCAACGTCGGGGAGCGGAAGACATATTTTTCAGCCGCCGGCTTTGCCTCCGGCGATACCATCACCTGGTCATCGATGTTGGTCAGCAGGACAAGCTACGATCTCGGCGGAGCCGATGGTTACCAGCTCTTCGAAGTAATCAAGGGTCTAGAGTTCGGTCGCCACACTCTCGAAATCGCCAAGACGCCCAATGATGGAAAACCGATCGCCATCGACTGCCTGGTCTGCTCTTAGCCTTCAACTTCCAACAGCCGCGTTGATCCGCGAGGAGGAGAGGCCCATAGAACGCCGTCTATGGGCCTCTCCAGTGAGATCAATCAGACCAGGAAGAAGTCTCCGGCCGTCAGGGCTAGCCCAGGCGAGAGCGAGGCAAACTTCATTGCAGCCGCGCCGCCAGCGCCGTCCTTGTCGAACAGCAGGTCGCCCGTCGTCGCGTTGTAGATGATGCGGTCGCTCGCATCGTGGGCGCCGGTACCAATGTGGAAGGCAGCCGCCGACAGATAGCCCGCACCAGTGTTGGTGAAGTACCCGTTGTCCAACTGCATCGTATCCTGGGCGGCATTGTAATCGGTGATTTTGTCGATGTTGTTCGACCCCAACGGGGAGTTGAAGACGAAAGTATCGTTACCAGCACCGCCAACCAACGTATCCGTGCCTTTGCCGCCGTTAAGCGTGTCGTGGCCATCACCGCCGCGCAGGATGTTCTTGCCGTCATTGCCGACAAGCGTGTTGTTGAGCGTATTGCCGTTGCCGGTAAGGTCTCCAGTGCCCTGAAGCAGCAGGCGTTCAAGATTGGCGCCGAGCGTCCAGTTAAATGCCGCCCGAACCGTATCTGTGCCTTGCCCTGCGGCTTCGATCAAACGATCGCCAGTCGAGGATACGACATAGGTATCGTTGCCGGCGCCGCCGAGCATAGTGTCGTTACCAGCCGCACCATCCAGGAAGTCGTTACCGCCGCCGCCTTCGAGACGATTGGCTTTCTCGTTGCCGGTAAGACTGTCGTTGTGAGCAGAACCGATGAGATTGTCGATACCGGCTAGCGTGTCACCCTCGGCGTCGCCACCGTGACCGGTAGTAACATCCTGAAGGCCGATAGTGATGCCCAGAATCTCAAGCTCATTGTCGCCGGTCTCTGACAGGTTGATCGTCACACCCGCCGAAGACCCGGTGTAAGAGGCGGTATCGTTACCGGCCAGTTCGACCGTGCCAAGGCCGAGACTGACATTGAGAATACCGCCGATCAGCACATCGGCGCCCTGGCCGCCATTGAGCACGTCATCACCGGTCCAGCCCATCAGCAGATCGTCGCCGCCGAGCCCATTTATCTCATCATTTCCTAGTGCCTGAAGCGGCGCGAGAAGCAGCGGAGGGAGAATTTCGCCGCTGTTGGTCCCATTAAAAGTTGCCATGAGTGTCTCCAAAGAGATGAGGGGGGTAGTGCACCTCAAGCGTATCTTTAGAGTTGTTGACGAGGAATTTACTTAACTTACTGCTTTATATACTAATTAGATTCAATTTTAGCTAAAATGATTCTATTTGTACTTTAGTTACATATTATACTTTAAAATTATTCTATTTGATTTTGCGGTCTACTCTGCCCGCTCAGCCGAGCGAGATCATATGTTTGCATCGAATCTAGAGGTGAGAGGCGAGCAATGGCCACCATTGCGCGTAGCGCATCGGAAAGTCGACCATTCCAGCTAGACGTCACAAATCCAAGATAAATGTGCCTGATCAGCCATCGGCGGCGAGAGGTTCCCGATGCCGTCGCCGAAGGGCTATCCTCATTCATAACCATCCCACAGCACCTATTTTGATCACTGAGAGTCGCGCTATATCACATTGAAAAATATGTATTTTTCGACTTGTAGTACCCGCGGATAATGTGGCAAAGTGGGGTCGGTTTTAGGGGGATCGACAGCCCTTTTGACCCCAGTTAACGACCCCAATTTTCGGGATAGCGACCCCACTCATCGATGGGAGCAAAAACTGGGGTCGGCAGGTGGGGTCGTATCTATCTCCCTGATCCTGGTTGCCGACTCTCCCTACGTCTGGTGACCCCACTCGAAACCATGGGAGCCAAACTGTGCCCAGCCTGACAGATGGCGGAATCCGCCGAATTTTGAAGCAAGTAGAACAAACCCGGAAACAAGAAACGCTCGTTGACGGCGAAGGACACGGCACTGGCCGTTTCGTTCTCACAATCAAGCCGATGCCGACCAGAGTAACAGCAGACTGGATGGCACAGCAGTGGCGCAACAAGAAGCGCCTCAAGAAGAAACTCGGATCATACCCATCGACGTCACTGGCCGAGGCGCGTGAGGTCTTTAAACGCGACGTCGCCACGCCCATCCAGAAACGTCGCAGCATTAAGATCGCGGGAGACACCAGGCCAGGAACCGTGGGCGACCTTTTCGACGCGTATGCGAACCACCTCAAGGCCTCTGACAAATCGTCGTGGAAGGAAGCAAAAAAGGGTCTGAACAAGATTGCCGATTTGCTCGGCCGTCATCGCCCGGCACGAGACATCGAACCCGATGAAGTTTCAGACGTGATCCGCCCGATCTTCGAGCGCGGCAAGAAGTCGATGGGCCGATCACGTCCGCAGCTACATCCGTTCGGCCTATAGCTGGGGCCTGAAATCCGAACACGACTATCGCTCCAACTCGCCGCGGCGCTTTCATCTGATTATGAATCCTGCCGCCGGCATCCCTACCGAACCCAAAACGGTCGGTACGCGCTGGCTCGATGAAGACGAGTTCCTCCGTCTCTATCGCTGGCTGGAATGCCCGGACACGCCGGTCCATCCGCCATATACGCGCGCCGTCCGTCTTCTCATGCTGACTGGCCAGCGCGTCGAAGAGATCGCCCGCCTTCACGTCGATCAATGGGATGCACGCGAGAAAATCGTCGACTGGTCGAAAACCAAGAATGGCAAACCCCACGCGATCCCGCTTCCTGACATCGCGATCGAACTGATCGAGTCGATAAAACCCAACGAGTATGGCTGGTTCTTCCCATCGGCGATGGACCCTGAGAGGCCCGTCAGCCATGGAACGCTTTATTCTTTCATGTGGCGTCAGCGGGATCGCGGGGTCATCCCCGTCGTCACCAACCGAGACCTCCGACGGACATGGAAAACGCTCGCTGGGAAGGCAGGGGTATCAAAAGAAATCCGCGATCGCATCCAAAACCACACACTTCAAGATGTCAGTTCCAAGAGCTACGACCGTTGGAACTACATGCCTGAAAAGCGAGCCGCGATGAAAAAATGGAACGTTTTCGCCACGAAAATTCTGTCCAAAAAGAACCTGAAACGTGCAGCCTGATCTGAAAGCCCTTACACCATTCAATAGCGGGCCGCGCGTTCCACGACATTCCTGCACCTCAATGCAGCATGGCACGTGCCTCGATCTGCCCTACAGCGCAACTGAGGCGGGGGCCGAATTGCAGAGGTCGGAATGTCCGATTACGCATAGACAATAGAACTCGTGATGTATCTTTTGATCCGATTTTGTAGGGAAGTTCTTGAAATTGAACGAACTCGAACCGAACGCCTTATGGAAGACCCGATCGAATTTCGCCAGGCCGGCGAAGGTGAAGAGTTCGCTAGATTTTTGATTGAGAGACAGAAAGGGAATTGATCTTTGAGCCTCGTCCGTCCGCTGTCCTGATTTCTCGCGAGGATCGGCCTTCCACCGACTGTCAGTTAAGCGTCCTGAGCCTCGCCCCCTTGCGGGTTTTGGTTGCCGCTTGCCGGATCGCGGCATCGGTGTTTACCTACCCTCGGGTTTAGCTTGGGGGTTCAATGAAAACGATTCTGACGCTGCTTGCCGTCTTGGCATTCACATCTTCCGTGCTCGCGCATGGCGGCGGCTGCCGGAAAAGCTCTCCGCCCGGTCAATGCTGCCACATGGACAAGGGCACTGGCTCGGTGCACTGCCACTGACGGTCATGGAGCCGTTTCTGCTGCTTTTGGTCCTGCACTGGCGGAAGGTGCTGCTCGTTCTCTCAATCGTCTTGGTTTTTGGCCGGGCACACGACGCGTTCGCCGAGCCCATCGTCGGTCGCGCGTCGGTCGTTGACGGGGACACGATCGAAATCCACGGCCAGCGCATTCGCCTCAACGGCATAGACGCGCCGGAGAGCAATCAGCTGTGTTTGGATGCCAAAGGCAAGAAGTACCGTTGCGGGCAGAAAGCCTCGCTCGCTCTGGCCGACTTCGTTGACGCCCGGCCCATGACCTGCATTGAAGTCGATCGCGACCGCTACAAACGCATCGTTGCCGTCTGCACCTCTGGAAAGATCGATATTGCCGAATGGATGGTAAGAAACGGCCATGCCCTCGATTGGCCCCGATACAGCAATGGCGCCTACAACTTTGAGCAGGAAGCTGCCAGAACTGCCAAGCGCGGCATGTGGTCAGGTTCGTTTGCGCGACCGTGGGAATGGCGCAGCCAAAGAGACGCAGCGCCGATCATTTCGGCCGATGGCGGTTCCTGACGGCAACGATCAGCTTGAATTAGCTCAGGACAGAATGGCCGGGAACCCCCAACCTTCACAGCTTGCGCCGCCGTACTGATGGATTGCGAGGCGATATCAACTCACCCGTCGGTGGCCGTGCAGTTGGCTTACCCGCCCTGCTTTGGACGGCACCTCTCGCAACTTGGTTGCAGGGGCTCGCAACTACCGAAAGCGACATTCGCTCCAGATCGCCGTTTGAGACGACGTGTGCATTTGTCGAAATCGAACGCGCTTGAAGATCTCCGAGGATCAAACGCGCTTCGCCTGTCGCTGGTCCGCACGAGGTGGTTAAACTTCCGAAGGACATTGCCCTGGCCATAAACGAGCGGTCACGCGAAACGGGTGTCGACCAGCTTCCTTGATTGGCAGCCGATCGAGAACAGGCATCACCGCGTGAATTCACCGATCGGCGGATGTGAACTCCATCGTGTAAACAGTGCCAGCGATACCGTTTGCCAGGGTCGAAGCGAGTTCCAAAGGTACGCAACTTTCCACTGCCTTGGTTGCAGCATCGACAAATGTCTTTCGGTCCTGCTCACTACCTTGGACATTGATGGCGGTAGTTTTCGGTGGACCGATCAGGCTACCGTCACGTTTGAAGCTGAAGCTCAATGTGACGGATGCACCTGTGATGCCCGATGGCGGCGTCCAACATGACTCGAGCGCACTGCCGACATCGTCCATGGTCTTCAGCGGTTCCGCATGAGCCAGCCCGAACGCTCCGGCCAAGGCACTTCCTGCGGCTACCAGTACGGTCGACATTTTCATCACGAACATCCTGATCTCCCTCCTCGCGAACCGTGACGACACCCAATCAACCAAACTGCCAGTGTCACGATAGCAGCTAGGCTTCGATTTCGCCGAACCTTTCCATCGAGATCAGAAACAATCGAAGAGCTTCTACAGAGGCGCGCGCTGCGAAGGACTTGTGTCTGTCTTGCTTCTTGGCAAGTGCGAACGCCCCAACTGGGCCGCCGTCATCGAAGAACTGAAAGCACGCTTTCGCAACTGGGCCGATGTCGTCGGCATTCAGCTCGCCGACCTTGCCGCCTTTGTCATTACCCGATCTCCGTTCAAAATGCCGGCAACGGACTCATTCCGTGACGGTTTGAGCAAAACACTTGGCCAGCTTTTCCGGAGCGCCAAGCTTTTTGGCCCAGGAGACAAGTTGAGTTTGTTCCGACGGGTCGGCAAAGCCACCCCACACATCGCGATACTGCTTTTTTCCATTGACGCTCTGGAAAAACATCACGCCGTCGTCTGTGATCGGCGTTGAGATATAAGCAGCGCTCCAGTCGCCGCTCTCCATGATCGCTTCGAATTCGACCTGCGCGGGCTTGACCTTGTTGTTCATCGCGGCAGCCACCAAGGGTGCGTAAGCTTGCTTATGAGCTTTCGTCAGATCGAGCTTTACGCCCTCGCAGGCGTTGTTCGCGGCAAATGCGGATGTCAGCATCATCCACAGCACCGCAAGCCCGATAAAAAATGTTCCCGCCCATCGCCGGGCAACTCCACTGCCTTCAGGCATAATTGGCTTTCCTGCTTCGCCGCGAGGGCCTGTTAATCGGAATCGTTATCGTCGGAAGAATTGTCATCATCTGGGTTATCGACCTCGCAGCCAATACCGTGGCAGCCTTGGTAGTTGCCTCGAGTATCGAAGTTTGGATTGCCATCTCTGTCATACTGCGGCCTGTCGTCGATGCTTTGGTCCCCATTATCCTCACTTGGAGCGTCGACTTTGCATCCGATTCCATGACAGCCGATGTAGCGGCCCCGCGTATCGAAATTGGGATTGCCGTTCCTGTCGTATTGCGGCCTCTTGTCGATGGTTTGATCGTCGGTGGTGCAACCGGTGACCGCCATCAAACCAGTGGCGATTATCACGTAAATTATGTGTTTCATGTTTAATCCTTCGACTGGAACACAGGTAGCTTGTCCGTCAGATCCATAGTCGATTGCCGATGGTGCTCTACTGGCGTGTCGGTCACTGCTATTTGTGCAAGTGACCATCCTTGTTCTTGTCGTTCTGATCAAACTCCAATGTGACTTGGTCCAAGAACTCCTCACGGGAGATGCGGCCATCCTTGTTGGCGTCGACCTTGGCAAACTGGTCTGGTGTCAGCGCCTTTGCAGTTTCCGGCTTGCTAAGGCTTCCGTCGCGATTGATATCGATCTGGTCGAAGGCCTGCTGCATGAAGGCGCTATATTCTGCCTTGCTGACCTTGCCGTCCTTGTTCGTGTCAAGGTGATTGAAGTGACCTTCAGTCAGAGGAGCATTTTGCGCCAGCGCTGCACCGGCAGCGGCCAGAGTGATCGTAAGGGCCGTCAGAACAATCTTCTTCATGATGGAAATCCCCTTTTACTGGCAGGCGAGACGGTTGCCGATAAAACCACCGCCGCCAACGCCAATCGCTGCGCCGACGAGACGGCCCGTTCCACCGCCAATGGCCCCACCTAGGAGACCGCCTACGATGGCACCGCCAACCGTGCCCGCCATGCAACCGAACTCGGCATTTCGTGCGCGTACTTCTGGATTGGGGTTTGAACTCTGGCAACCCGCTATCAACAAGGATACGGCGAAAAACGTAACGACTTTTCGCTTGAGCATCTTCAGTACCTCTCGCTGTATTCCATGTCTCGGAAACCTCTGGCGCTTGGCACGGCCAATGCCGGCCGGAAGCCAAAAGTTTCGAGCAGTTTCATGGCCCTTTTAGAAAAAGAGCACAGAAACTGTCAGCTTTCACGCGGCGGACGGCGCAGTGGTGCATTTTGTGGCGATTTTTTGATAAATGATTGTTTTTCGATAGTTTAATAATGAAAAATTTGCGCCAAACAGGACAAAAATGCCCTGAAAACGGTCAGAACTATTTAAGAAATAGCTTAAATACGCCGTAAATGAGGCAAATCTGGCACCATAATAAGGCGCCATGCTTGAAATCTGATAGCAATCATTGAACTATGCCATCGGGAATTTCGGCTGGGAATTGATGAGGGACCCGAGCCAATGTTCGATGGAGCGATGAGGTTGTCGCATCGAGCGGCCAGCATGTGCATGGCCAATGCGTGATATGCTCAAAAGCATCCCTGATGCGTGGGGACCAAAATTCGAGGCAGAAAGCGGAGCGGTCACCCGAACGCGGACAGGACCGAACGAGATCGGATTCCACGCGCCGACGCATATGGCCCTGGTCCTGCTGACGCCGCAACCGGATCGTGAAGTCGCGCTCAACTCAGACCGCAAGTCGGTGTTCATGGCACCGGTCGGCACAGTGGAGATTGTACCGGCTGGTGCAGAGTTGTTCGCACGATGGCGGACGGCGAAGGAAAATCTCCTCTTCGCGCTTGCGCCCGACAAGCTCTCCGCGCTGGCGGGTCTGGAGTTCCAGACGGAGGATTTCGAGTTTCGGCCGCCCGAGGGAGGTCACGTGGACGAGAAAGCGCTACTTTTGGCGAGTCTGATCCGGGAAGAGTTTCAGAAAGGGGAACCTTCCAATCGCCTCTATTTCGATTCCTTGATCACTGTCTTTTCCACCTATCTGCTGCGCAACTACTCGACCCTCAGCAGCCGTCCCCAGCACCAGAGCCAGGGCGGTCTGTCGGCCAAGGCCTGGCGCGACATTCAGGATTACATACGGGCCAATCTTGCGGATGAACTGTCCGTGGAACGGCTGGCAATGGTTGTGGGCCTCTCGCCAAGCCATTTCCTGCGAGCTTTCCGTCAGACGGCCGGGCAACCGCCACACCAATACGTCCTTGCGACCCGGCTGGAGATGGCCGAGCAACTGGCGATCTCAACCGACCTGCCACTGAGCATGGTGGCAAGGCTCGCCGGCTTCTCCAACCACAGTCACATGACCGCATCGATGCGGCGGCAAAAATCGACAACGCCAAGCGCATTGCGCCGCGCTCGCGGCAACCGTTGAGCTGAAAGAACCAAGTGATTTTGAAGGCAGGGGAAATAAGCATGCGCGCGCATTTCAGGACGAAATTTTTGGCAGCGACCACGGCGATGCCGACGGCGATTTTGCCGACGATGTCGCTCGGCGTCGGACTTGCTGTCGGATCCGCCGCAGTCGCGCTTGCGGATGAGCCCACTATGATCCCGCTGGAATACGTCAAAGAGAAAAATGGAGACTTCGCCAATCGCCTGGGTATCTGGGCGGCGATCAACAACGGCAAGGCTCAGCGCTACATATTCGATACAGGCTCCGAACAGCTGAATACGCAGATCGGCTCGGAAGTGACCGGCGTACGGCCGGTCACCGGACGCTCGCCATATGTTTATACCTATGGCAACAGCACTTACGGCTACAAGCTTCGGACGGTCGAGATCGATAAGCTCACCTACTCCGATCCGAACGACCTATCGAAAACCATCGATGTTCCTGCTGTCGGAAATGGAAAGTACAAGGTCGGTAAAATCCTGGATTTCATATACAGCCAGGGATATTCGGAATTCGATAAGATAGACCCCGAAAATGCACATGTTGATGGCAGGCTTCGGGATGTCTATGGCGAAATGATAAAGGACGAATACTTTGCCGACCTGAATCAGCGCCGCCTGATGAATCAGGGAGAAATGGCTGAAGAGGGTGGAAAGTTCGCGGGGACTTTCGGGGCCGGCGACTATCTCTTCAACTCAAGCGTCTGGGGCATGATGGGCAGCGCCACGCAGAGTGGTTACATCGTTTCGGCCAACACGGATTATACCAACAGTGCAACCCCGGGCTGTTCTCCGTGCACGATCATAAATCTCAACCCGAGTCTTCGTACACAGTTCACCAGCGTGATGCCCTGGGGGAATCAGAACCGGTACTATTTCCAATCGAAATTTTCGGGCTCCAACGCAAACGCGTCCACACTGTTCGAGGGGAATTACGATTTCCAGTTCACGGCCGTGGAAGGGCAGAAACCCATTTCCGAGAAGGCGGCCGCCCTGCTTGATACAGGTTCACCGGGCAGAGCCAGCGTCACGCTCAGCAAGGCCAAGTTTGAAGAGCTCAGGACCGCCGGCGTCAAATTCAAGGAGATCAAAGACGGCGACGGAAAAATAGTAAACTACATCGCAACCATACCAAGCCTGACGATCGCAGCACCGGATGGAACCCCCGTAGAGCTCGACAAGATTAACGTGGCTTATGGCAATGACGGCGCAAAAGAGACGACTGTCGTCGTTGGCCTCGATTTCTTTCTATCTCAATCGGTAGTGTATGATCTGGCGAAGCAGACCACGGCCTATACGCCGTATTTCGTCAGCGCGAACAATTTCACCACGGATGCCCCCACGGCAGGCGAATTGCAGCTGAGCAAGATCAGCGCCAAAATGGGCAGCCAATGGCAGCGGGACAAGCTGGATGCTGACGGCCAGCCCGTTTTGGGCAAGGATGGCAAACCTGTTCGAGAATCCTTCGGTCAGTTCGGCATCGCGGGGGTGATCTCGGGTGCCGGCGATCTGACGATTGAAAGCAGCGCCGATGTTCGCATGACGAACATCAACACCTATAGCGGTGCCACCGACATTAATGGCGGCGCCTCTCTCTCCTTGCCTGGTCTCGGCAGCATCGAGCGTTCCGCCAGGGTGGTCGCCGACGGGACGCTCGATATCTCCGACCATGGCAATGCCAATCCGTATTGGGGAATTTCCGACGCCTACAATGATGCCCGCATTCGTAGCTTGAGCGGAACCGGCGCGGTTCTGCTGGGCGATCGGACGCTCGTGCTGACCGCCGCGAACGATAGTTTCGCCGGCAGCATCACCGATCTTGACGATGAGAAGAAGCACGGCGGTGGCGCACTGCTTGTCGCCGGCGGAGTGCAGACGCTGAGCGGCAAGAACGATTACGCCGGCATGACGACAGTCAGCTCGGGCGCGGGCCTGCTGCTCACGGACACGGGCGCCATCACCCATGACGTGACCGCATCCGGCTTCCTCGGCAATGACGGGCAGATCGGCGGCATTGCGCAGGCAGACGATAGCGGTGTCGTCGCTGGCGCCGGGTCATTCGACGGCGTCGTTGTCGGTGACGGCGGCATGGTCGCTCCCGGCAGCGCATTGGATCCGAACAAGGCCGTCGCACGGTTGACGGTCACCGGCGATTTCACTCAGCAGGCTGGTTCGATCTATCAGGCTGGTCTGGCAAAGTCGTCCGATCTCATCGATGTCGGTGGAAGTGCTGCAATCGACAGCAGCGCGCAGATCGAACTGATACGCCAGGGCACGGCTTCGATCGATACGCGCTATACCCTGCTGACAGCGGCCGGCGGCGTCAACGGCACATATGGCGGGCTGACGGGCGGTCTCTATACGGACTCGCCTTTCGTCGACTTCGAACTCGCCTATGATCCGACCAACATCTATCTCGATGTCGATCGTAGTGCCGTCGCCTATGCCGATGTCGGCAACACGTTCAATCAGAGGTCCGTGGGGGCAGCCGCGGAAGCCCTCGGCTCCATCAACCCGATCCACGACAACATCCTCTTCTTGACGGGACAGGAATCCCGCAACGCATTCGATCTGCTTTCAGGCGAGATCCACGCTTCCATTCACAGCGCCTTTGTCGAAGACAGCCATTTCGTCCGCGATGCCGCCGGCGAGCGCATTCGCGCGGCGTTCTCAAGCGTCGGCGCATCGACCGTCCCGGTCATGGCCTATGGACCGGAAGGCCCGGAATTGGCTCCCGCAACCAGCGAGAACTTCGCCGTCTGGGGCAGCGGTTTCGGTGCCTGGGGACATTTGGATGGAGACGACAATGCTGCCCGCCTCGACCGCTCGACGGGAGGCTTTATTGCAGGTGGCGATGCAGCCATCGGCGAAAGCTGGCGGCTCGGGCTCCTTGCCGGTTACAGCCACACTTCCATCCATGTCGATGATCGCGCCTCCTCCGGCTCGAGCAACAACTATCACCTTGGGCTCTACGCCGGCACGCAGCGTGGCCCTCTCGGCTTCCGTTCCGGCCTCGTCTATACGTGGCACCGCATCGAGACCGGCAGGTCCGTGGCGTTTGCGGACTTCTCCGACAGCCTCTCGGCAGATTACCATGCCGGCACGTTCCAGGCCTTCGGTGAACTCGGATATCGGATCGATAAGACTTCGGTCTCCTTCGAGCCCTATGCGAACCTGGCCTATGTTAACTTCAGCGCAGATCGCTTCTCGGAAGATGGCGGTGCGGCAGCACTTTCCGGAAAGGACCGGTCGAGCGACACAACGTTCACCACGATAGGGCTGCGCGCCTCGACCACCTTGACGCTTGGTTCCGTCAGCACAACCGCGCGTGGCGGTATCGGCTGGCGGCATGCGTTCGGCGACGTGATACCCGAAACCGCGTTCGCCTTCACAGGCGGCTCGTCCTTCGCCGTAGAGGGAACGCCGATCACAAAGAACGCTGCCGTCATCGAAGCCGGTCTCGATGTGAAACTGACCGACAAGGCAACCATTGGGCTTGCCTATCAGGGGCAGCTTGCCTCGGACGCTCAGGAGCATGGCTTCAACGCCAAGCTCGGTGTTCGTTTTTAAATCGCCCGCAAAGGAGATGGGTTATGAAATTAAAAAGTGCATTTTTTGCTGCCGTTCTCGGTACAGCAGCGACGGCATCGGGGACGGTATCGTCAAGGGTATGGAACAAGCCGACCTCGTCAAGGACTGCATGAGAGCCCGCGGCTACACCCAATCCTGACAGGCGGCTCATCATGATCAGATTGCTTTTCCTACTCCTCGGAGCGCGCGCGCTCAAGCCGATGTGGCGGCTTCTCGCGATCGCGGGTGTCGTCTGGATGCTGCTCGGCATCGCCATCCTGTTCGATCTCAGTGACGGCGCGCTTTCCTTCGTGCTCGACACTCTCGCCATCTTCCTGGTGATCGAAGGGCTGGTGGAAATCGCAGCTGCCACGTCGATCGGATTGCGCGATCATTGGATTGACGCGTTGCGGGGCGGTGCCTTTCTGTTCGCGGCCTTTCTCGTCTTCAATGTCCCGTGGGACAACAATATTGGCGCGGCCATGGTATTCGGCGCGGCGTTCCTCATCGACGGACTGTTCCGGATTGCCACTGCCTTCCTCGTTCGCAGTCCCCGCTGGCGTGTGGGCATCGTCGCCGGGCTGATCGAAATGTGCCTGGCTGTCATGATCCTGTCCGCATGGCCCGTGCCGCATCGACTGACGGTGCCCTTCTGCTTCGCGCTGCTGCTGCTGACCTCCGGATACGCGTTGTTGCGCATGGCCCTGCCGCTTCGGCAACTGCCAGACAGTGCATCCGTGACCTCGCTTCCCCTTTACGCCGCCCGCAATTGGCAAGGCGGCAAGGTCCATCCGATTTTGAGCGATGCTTCTCATGCCAACGAGGATGATAATGCTCTCAACGTCTATGTGTGGACCGCCATCGGCTCCGCGAAGGACCCGGAGCGACGCCTGCTGATCGACCGCTATGTCGCCGCCGTCGACAAAAAGGGCGCGATCTCAACCGGGCATAGCGCGCTGGAAATGCCGCCCGAGATCTATGTCAGTCATTATCCGGCGAACGACATCGATCACAGCCCGGACGATTTTCGTGCGCTTTTATCGGCAGGCCATGAGAACGACGTGCCGGGGCGCTTCAACGAATCGTTGGCGATCGAAGCTGCCGCCTGGTGCATGCCAGACCAGAAAATCACCTTCCGCCGCTTCAATCCGCAGGCATTGAAAAGCTTCTGGGAGGCCTATTCGAAAGACACGACCTATAATCTCACCGCGCGCAATTGCTCGACCACGGTCATCCAGGCGCTCGATGCTGCCACTGAGGGTGCAGCTCATACCGGCCGGCCCTGGCGTGATCTTTTCCGGATCGTCAGCGATCCGCATTTCTGGCTGATGCGCATCGTGCGTGGCCGGGCTGAGGCCATGACCTGGACTCCGGGTCTTGTGCTCGACTACACGCGGCTGCTTGAGCAGGTGATCGAACACAGCGAGCACCGCTGGAGAAGACGGATCGGTGAAGCCTTCCGTGCGAGGCGGGAACTCATCCACAAGGACGAGCAAGCTGGCCGCAAGAGGGCAGCAGCATGACCAGGTTGGCAAGAACGACAGCGGTCGTGATTCTGACTGCTGCCACGTTCGGGCTGACATACGGCCTCAGTGCGCCGCTGATCTCGCTGGAACTTTCGGATGCCGGATATTCGGAGACGTTGATCGGCGCGAATAGCGCGATGTACGCAATCGGTGTTCTGCTCGTTGCGCCCGCACTTCCCGGCCTTTCCAGGCGTCTTGGATTCAACAAGCTCGCCAAGGGTGCGCTACTTATGGCCGGCGCGCTGTTCGCGGTCTTCCCGGCCGCTCCTTTCTTCTGGCTGTGGTTTCCCCTGAGGGCAGCATTGGGTGCTGCCTCTGAGACGTTGTTCGTGGTTTCCGAGGCGTGGCTCAACCAGATCACCAGCGAGGCAAAACGCGGCAAGACCATCGCGATCTACGTAACCGCCTTGTCGGCGGGCATTGCACTGGGGCCAGCGATTCTCACGCTTGTCGGACGCGAAGAAGCTCTTGCCTTTCTAATCGGTGCGGTGCTCGCGCTCCTTGCCTGCCTTTTCCTTCAGTTCAGCCGGCCTCACGAAGTAAGGCCCGAACGCGAAGCGGACGAAAGCCCATTCCGTTACCTGCGGCTCATCCCGGTGGCGGTCGCTGCCGCGGCACTCAACGCAGCGCTGGAATCGGCGGGGCTCAGCCTGCTTCCGCTTTATGCGATGCAGCTCGGCTGGCCAGAGCAGTCCGCCACTTTGCTGCTGACGGTCCTGCTCATCGGATCGATCCTGCTCCAACTCCCGATCGGCTGGGTTGGCGACAGGATGAACCGCCGTCTGCTCGTCGTCATTCTCGCGGCAATCTCGGCCGTTGGCGCGCTTGTCTGGCCCGCAGCCCTCGCTCATGCCTGGCTGGCCTATCCGCTCCTGTTCATCTGGGGCGGCGCGTTCGTCGGCATCTACACGACCACCATGGCCATTCTCGGCGATCGCTACAAGGGCGGTGAACTGGTCAGCGTCTATGCCCTCTTGTCCATCGCCTGGGGAATCGGGGCGCTCGCAGGTCCCCTGATCGGTGGGATGGCTATGGAAATTACGCCGCATGGGCTACCGATCTTCGCCACGCTCACTTGTGGTCTTTTCACGGGTTTTGCCATGTTCGACAAGGCCAGAAACAACAATTCCGGAAAGGGAATCGAGACGGACCCCGCGTCAGAAACGAGCTAATGAGACTGATTTCCCGTATATGCCTCCTATTTTGCCTGCTGATTGGAACTGCATTCTCCATCCAATCATCACAGGCGCAGAATGAAACTCCTCCTCAGCCGTTGATCGTAGGCGTTTATGTAAGCCCGCCCTTCGTCATGAAGGACGGCGCACATTACTCCGGCATGGCGATTGAACTGTGGGAGGCGACCGCCAAGCCACTTGATCTCGACTATTCCTACCGGGAGTATCCGACATTCGAGGCTTTGATCGCCGCAACCGAGCGCGGCGAAGTCACGGCCGCCGTCTCCAACCTGACGATCACCAAGGATCGCGTCGAGCGCATTTCCTTCTCGCAGCCCTGGTATGACACCGGCTTGCGCATCATGGTGGCGGAAAGCGAGAACGCAGGCTTCTGGCAGGTGATTGGCGGCCTGGAGCGTGCGGGCCATCTCCGCGCCATGGCTTGGCTCGCCTTCATCGTGCTGGTTGCGACGCTTGTGCTTGCCCTGTTTTACCGCCGCTTCGACAGCAGCTTTCCGCGAAGCTGGCATGAGGGCTTGTCCGAGAGCTTCTACGAGGTTGGTCTGCCCCCTGAAAAGTGATCTTTCTTGAGGTATGGCTATGAGCCTAAGAAGAACATTGAAATGGCAGCGAAAAGACACAAGGCGGAAGAGATCATCACGAAGCTTTGTCAGGTTGACGTGCTGAATGCCCAAGGCAAATCGATGGCGGAGGCGATCCGGTCGATAGGCGTGACGGAAGTTACATATTACCGCTGGCGGGCAGAGTACGGTGGCCTGAAGGGCGATCAGGTGAAGCGCCTGAAGGAACTGGAGACCGAGAACGCTCGCCTGCGCCGGGCAGTTTCCGATCTGACCCTGGACAAGATGATCCTGGCGGAGGCTGCCAGAGGAAACTTCTAAGCCCCGCTCGCCGCCGCGCTTGTGTGGATCATGTCACTGCAGAGCTGGGCGTGTCCGAACGACGGGCATGTCGGGTTCTCGGCCAGCATCGTTCCACGCAGCGCAAAATCGCAAAGACCCCGAGTGATGAAGCGGCATTGACCGCGGACATCACAGCGCTCGCCCTCCAATATGGCCGATATGGCTACCGTCGCATCACCGCGATGCTGCAGCAGGCAGGTTGGATCGTGAACGTCAAACGGGTCGAGCGGATATGGCGGCGGGAGGGGCTGAAGGTACCATCCAAGCAACCTAAGCGTGGTCGGCTCTGGCTGAACGACAGCTCGTGCATCCGGCTTCGGCCGGAATACCCCAACCATGTCTGGTCTTACGATTTCGTCGAGGACCGCACGCACAATGGGAAAATCCGCATGTTGAACGTGATCGACGAGTTCACGCGAGAATGTGTAGCCATCAGGGTCGAGAGAAAGCTGAAGGCTGTCGACGTCATCGATGTGCTCTCCGATCTCTTCATCCTGCGCATATTCGTTCGGACAATGGTCCGGAATTCATCGCCAAGGCTTTGCGGGAATGGATTGCGCTGGTTGGTGCCAAAACGGCCTACATCATGCCGGGCAGTCCGTGGGAGAACGGTTACTGCGAAAGCTTCAATTCCAAACTCCGCGACGAACTGCTCAACGGAGAAATCTTCTACACGCTCAAGGAGGCAAAGATCATCGTCGAGGGCTGGCGACAGCACTACAACACCGTGCGTCCACACTCATCACTAAACTATAAGCCGCCGGCACCCGAAGCCATCGTGTGGACGCGCCAGAACGGCCCGGCTTCAACGCCAGCAGTGGCAGAAAGGCCCAGCATGCACTAACATTAAACCCGGATCACGCCACGGGGGCAGGCCAGGACGCCCCCATCGCAGCTGTCAACGGCATAAACGCGATCAGCATATGTTCAGCATATATCTCGAAGACATCTTGTTTTTCTCGGCTATTCTGCTGGCACCGGGCAAGCAAGGTCGCCCTCCTGACAGTTCAGGTAGACTTTCAACTGCTTGGTGCGACTCTTGGTCAATTCAGCCTGACATGTTGCAGCAACCATTGGCGCCGCAGAGCCGCCATCATCGCCGCTGGATTGAAAAGTGCATTCGGCGTTGCGGAACGCGATCCACACTCTCTGCGTCTTGACGAGGCGCGTCTTGCCGTCGGCATCGTCGGCAAGTCGTTTCTGAACCTTCTGGAAAGTCTGGTTCAGTGCCTGGTCGGCTTTTTTAAAGTCTGAAGTTGGATCTGCAAGAGCGGCTATGGGAAACGACAGCATCGCGACGGCAGCAAGTAGAAAACGCATGGTTGTACTCCCCCTCAGAATTGAAGTAATCACAGGTAAACACGCATAACGGCGGCAGGCAAGGATCGGGATACCGTATAGTAACAGTAGCCGTTTCCGCCTGAACCTCTACTACTGATTGCTGCGGCAAAAGCTGACTAACTGCTTCCGTGAGGAGTCGCTGGCGCCGGCAGCGTCAGCCATTGGTCGCGCAGTGTCGCTGCGATGATACTCTTGAGCTCTTCGGGCAGCCGTTTGCGGCGACTGGCGGCAGAGCGAGCCAGCAGCCCGAGGAGATTGTAGATTTGCCGCGACGTCAGCTGCAGTTCGGTCGCCGCGCGGGTGACGGCAGCCTGCCTCGATACTGCGTCATCGAGAACTTTGTCCAGCTCACGGGCAGCGCGGCGTGCCATGGACCATTGTTCATTCGAAAAACCCCGCACCGTGTTCGCATTCCGATTTTGCAGACGTTTCGGCATATGGATCATCGTCGAAATCCTTAGCGAAAAGTTCCCCTCTTTTTACGGGCTAAGCCTAACAAGCACATGACGTTTCCAGATCTGAAATTGTAAAGTAAACGCCACAGTGGAGCTGATCGGCGACGACCGCGCCATCGTCCTCGGCGCGCTTCTTTGGATGGCCGACAGACTCAAAGGCGAGCAGGGCGGAGACGCGCGCGGCATCTGGACAAAGCTGGGGAAAACGGCCTTTGAGGCAGAATACAAAGAAGAGACGCCCGCTGTCACGCTTGAAACCGTCGCTGAAATTGGCTTTGCCCATAAGGCCTTACTTAAAACTAGGAAAGAAGGCGTCTACAAATCCCGGGGCTATTCAGATAGCTTTTGCGGTGCCGAGTTCACCTGATATTTACAGGTACGCGTTATCTCGTCCTTCATGAACGGAGGTTGGTGCAGAGAGTTGGTCGCCCTGTGTTGTCAGGCATGAACTATTACAACGTCATCGGCCTGCTGAATACAAGTATGTCAGCAATCTTCTGCGCGTCCCTGTTCGCGATTTGGCACCATCACCGTCACCTTAAATATATTGGTATATTCGGCCTTTCATATGCGGTAAGATCGCTGTGCTTCGGCATCTTCTATTTTGCCTTTGCTCTAGAGAATTCGGCTCTACGGCTGCTGGCCAACGTGTTCTTGATGCTAGCAATGCTGCTGTTGTCCATCGGGTTGTCCAACCGGTGCGGACAACGGCCTCGCTATGGCGTCCTTTTGACCATCGCGGCGATTACGTTGGGGGCACTCTATTACAATCAGTTCATAGAAATAAGCCTGCTTGCACGGGTTATTTACCTCAATACTGGGCTCGCTGCCGTCGGTCTTTTGATGCTCCTTGATGTCGCAAAGCTCTCAGATCGCACTCCGGTCGAGCAAGTGCTTTTTGGCCTAATAATCGTTTCGTGCGTAGGCTTCCTTCTTCGCCCCCTGTTCTTGCTTGCTTCCGCTATCCCGGATGAACGATTTGAAGGAGCTTATTGGCTGGTCGTCTCGATCTCGGATGCTCTTATTTGCGCGATGACGGCAGTTGGGATATTCGCGGTGATCGCGAGCGACGTGATGGACAGTATCAAATCAGACGCGCAAATCGACGCATTGTCGGGATTATTCAATCGTCGCGGCTTCGAACCCCGCGCTCTCGACGCGCTGGCGCGACAGACTACCAGCGAACCGGCTGCGATCATCATGAGTGACCTCGATCACTTCAAATCGATCAACGACCGCTTCGGACACAGCGGCGGCGACAGAATTATTCAAAGCTTTTCCGAGATTCTCAAAGAGAAAGCTCCCGGTGATGCGATCATGGCTCGCCTTGGTGGCGAGGAATTCGCGGTACTGCTCCCACCGGGAAAAGCCGGCACTGCGCACCTCTTGGCCGAAGAAACTCGGTCAGCGTTCAAAGAAGTCGCGCCTGGTATCGTTGCGGGTGAAGCCTGCCCAACGGCCAGCTTCGGAATTGCAATTGCGCGCGAGAATGAAAACCTCCACGCGTTGATGGATCGTGCTGATCGCGCACTTTATCAAGCCAAAGCCGATGGCCGCGATCGCGTTCGACTTGTCGAATAGAGAAGTCTGTGAATTCCCCATTAGGTCCGACATAACGGTTGAGGGTAACCGAGGAGAGACATGGCTGGGTTCAAGGTTCACCTGCATTTAGCTGGCTGCTTGTCGATAGCACTCACGGATGAGGTTTTGGATACTAGAACCGTCGAAACGCAATGCTCTCTATCCACATCTGCCAAAAACAGCATTTAGATTATCATCAAGCCCAGGTCTGAAAGTTCATGTTTTTCGATCAGGTTACCCTTCTGCTCGCGATCGGCGTTTCCAGCGGGGCGCTGTGCGTGACCCTGTTCGGGGCCTGGATCGGGTCGCGCCGCGATACCTTTCTGTTCGACTGGTCCGCTGGCCTGGGTTCCATCGTCCTGGGCGTCGTGCTGATCAGTGTAATAGGCCGCAACTATGATCCCGTGCTCCAGGCAGCGTCCTTCACCACGCTTCTCATAGGCTTCGGGTTCATCTATGCGGGTTCCATGCAGTTTCGGCTCGGCACGACGCATTGGGTCAAGGTGTGGGCAGTCACGGGACTGGGAGCTCTCTCAACGATCGGCGCCTTTGCCTTGGGATTTTCCGGCATAGGCACAATAATCGCCAATCTCGGGATCGCGTTCCTTCTCGTACTCACGGGGTGGCAGTACTGGGGCGGTCGCTCGGAGGCGCCGATTGCCATGGCAGCGAGCGCGATACTTTACGCCATCAGCGCGGTCTCGTTTGCCTTGTGCGGTCTGGTGATAGCCCTTGAGCGCCAATGGATCCTAACAGCCCTTCCGACAAATTGGGCCGAAAGTATCAACTCCATTGTCGTCATCATTGGTTTGACCGGCATTGGCGCCCTGTCGCTCTCCGTCAACCAAGCAAGAATTTCTCGGTTTCATCGCATGGAGGCATTAACGGACCCACTTACGAAACTTCTCAATCGGCGGGCGTTGATGGATCGTTACACGGCAGCGGCTCGCCCCCGCACCGCCGTTGTCCTGTTCGATCTGGACCATTTCAAATCGATCAATGACAGCTATGGCCATGCAATGGGCGACCTCGTCCTCTGTCATTTTGCCGAGATTCTCTCGACCAGAATCCGAATTTCGGACGTTGCCGCTCGGGTGGGCGGGGAAGAGTTTTGCGTCATCCTTCACAACGTCGACCGGCAGATTGCTATGAAATTTGCAGAGCACATTCGAGCGAAGATCGAGGAAAAAGCAGTTACGACGACCAAAGGGCCGATAAGCGTGACGGTCAGTGTCGGCGTCGCGTATTCGTCAGACCGTGGAGAGAGCTTCAACGCGCTCTTGGAGCGGGCAGATCAAGCACTTTACAAAGCAAAGACGGGCGGCAGAAACAGAGTCAAAAGCGCTACCGTCCGCCTCGTAGGATAGCCTGACGAGTGAAAGCGCCCCACTGACTTAAGGCGCTGGCCTGAAACTTGTTCAATACGGCTCAGGCGCGCCTCCGATCGAGCCACCTCTATTAGCGCTCATTGACAAAGGGTATCCATAGTTGACAGCTGCAATGGCGACGAAGCTGAGATAGGATTCCTTGGTCTTGTCGTATCGGGTGGCGACCCGCCGCCAGTTTCTTGAGTCTGTTGAAGAGCCGCTCGATCTGGTTTCGCCATTTGTACTTGGCTTTGTCGTGAGGGATCGGGTCGCGCCTGTTGCTCTTTGCCGGGATAACGGCCTCGATGTCGGCGCTGGCGATCTCTTCGCGAATGGCGTCGGCATCATAACCTTTATCGGCGAGGAACGCCTCGATCCGGTCGGAAATCATCCGGAACAATCGTGCAAAGCCTTGGATGTCGTGCGTTTGCCCGGGCGTCAGGACGAAGCCGAGCGGGCGGCCTTTCGCATCGCACCGGGCATGAAGCTTGGTGGTGAAGCTGCCGCGTGATCGACCAAGCGCCTCGGCCTCCTGAGCCCCCTTTTTATGCCGACCGCACAGTGGTGTGCCCGGACAAAGGTGCTGTCGATCATGTCGGCGGTTCGATCGCGCTCGACCATATCTGCCAGGGTTTCGAGCATTGCCTCGAACACGCCGGTCTCGACCCAGCGTCTATAGCGCCGGAAGACGCTATTCCACTTGCCGAATTCATCAGGCGGCTGTCGCCATTGTGCGCCGGTGCGCGCCATCACATCATGCCTTCGAAATACCGTCGATTGTCCTGAGCAGGGCGGCATCCCGCCCTCGTTCAGCAGGGAGAAGCGGACCGATCAGCGCCCATTCCTCGTCCGTCAACCCAATCGGTTCGCCCAAAGCTGCCTCCAAATGGAAGCCTTGAATCAAAACCGGATTCCGCAGTCAACCTTTGTCCACGTGCGCTAGTTACCACTTCATGCGGAAGCCGAGCTGTCCCTTGACGGAATAGCTGTCGCCGAAGTTATTCAGGCTAGTGTTGACAAGGCCTTCGCCGTAGATCGAGTACTTGTCATCATCCCAATTGTAGGTTCCGCCGATGCCGACGCCGCCCCATACGCGGTCATTGCGGCTGGCAAAACTCACGCCATTAACATCGACCTGCGTCCCGTCAAGGAACTCGTAATAGAGATTGGCAATGCCGTAGACATGGGTGCGGTTGAGCATGCCCTTGTCATTCTGCCACGAGTCTTCATGATCGAGCGTCAAGCCTAGGCGGCCTTGCAGGCTTTCACCACGATCGAGGCTGATACGTGAACCGAATACATCGGTAAATGCATCAAAATCGACATTGGAATAGAGCAGCTGGACTTGCGGTGTGATGGACCATGCTGGATCGATGACAATGCGCTTGCCGCTTTCCAGCGACAGCGTATAGCCAAAACCGTCATTGCCATCGGTAAGGTTTGTGCTGGCAAGAACGGAATTCAGGCCGCTTGTGTACCACGTCACCTGTCCCTGACCGTCGAGGTAAAAGCCGTTCTCGCCGTACCATGTCAGTGTACCGCCGAAGCCGTAACCGTCTGTGCTGATCTCGCCGTCGCCGTAAACAGAGCTGGTGTCGGTTCTGCCATGAACGTAGTGAACCGTGAGTCCGCCGATCAGCTTACCGTTTTCCGTTTCGGTCAGTAGCCCATCAATACCGGCCTGAAGCTTGAAGGCGCTCTGGTCGTAATCGGTGCCTGAGGTTGAGAAACGCGGTTCGATGCTGTTATGAGCACCTTCTATACGGCCCCATATGCCATTGCCTTCAATCGCAACACCGGCTTCTTCCGGCGTTGCATAAGGTGTGCCAACCGAATCGGCTCCCTGTGCGACGACATTATTACCGTTACCGGCCCAGAAGCGACTGCCGACGCGCTGCTGCAAGGTTGGTACGCCGTTAAGGCCGAGCAGTGATTGCGGGTAAGCTTCATAGGTTGGAACACCGGCCTGATAGAGGGGGTCGCCGGGATCAACTGGGTCGGTAGGATTCAATTGAGAGCGCAGATACCAGTCGCCGTCAGTCGGCGTCAACGTACCGCCCTGATAGAGCTGGTAGGCATAAGCGCCGGCAACCGCGGCTGGCCTGCCATTTACCAAATAGTCGCTAATGAGCGAAAATTCACCGTTGGAGGCACCGTTGATTTCAATGATACGGATACCTTCATCGGTTTGCGCGCCGGTTCCGCCAACATTGTTGATGCCAACATTTGTCGTGCCGGACGTGTCACCATTGATGACGACCCTATCCGTCCTGGAACGATCGTCGCCAAGTGTAACGTCGAACAGCATCTGTCCGCCATCACCGACATAATTGCCACCGATCGTAACGACATCGCCAACGGCATTATCTACCGTCGTGATGGTTCCGGCGTTTGCTACATCGCCGCTGAACGAATAAACGCCGATTCCGTCGCCAGTGCCACCAAAGATGGACGTGGCATCGATCGTCATATTGCCGTTGAAGTCGAGCGACGCCATACCGTCGAGTGTGGAACCATCATTGAGGAAAACGCCCGTTATTCCTTCATCTGGCTCACCGACATGCCATGCCCCGTCATCGATCGACAGATTGGCCCCATCCAGATTGACAATTTCCCAATTGGTGATCTTGCCGCCGTTCGTGGTTGCTGTCACACCCTCGAGCGTAAGCGTATCGATCATGCCGTCGGCAGTCGACGTGTCATCGCCGCCGTCAAGCGTCTGCGACCCGTCATAAGTCGATGCACTAACGGTTGCGGTGTCAGATCCATCCTGACCGTACAAACCACCGACCAGTACGCCACCCGTCCAGTTGAACGTATCGTTGCCTTCATGATTGGCGACACCGTCGCTGCTTTCAGCGTCGTCCCTGTCGTCGCCGTAAATATTGCCGGTATAGATTCCACCGGTCAGATTGAACGTGTCGTCGCCGAGGCCGAGGATCGCATCGCCGGTTACAATGCCGGCGTTGTTCACGACGACATCGCCGCCGATCACGTCTGAGTCAGTCGGGTCAAGCCAAGCGTTAAAGACGCTGAAGTCGGCGCCACCGTCGCGGATGGCAATTCCGGACGTTGCCGAGACCGTTGCCGATGCTGCAATATCGATGGTCGCGCCGTTTGCCGCTATCGTCTGGATAGCAGCGCCGTCTGTTCCGCTCACCTCGCCCGCAACACTGACCAATGACGGCCCGGTGCCTTCATTCTTCAGCAGAATGCCAGTAGTGCCGGTAACGGAACCAGCAGTCTGCTCCACGCTTACGCCGGTTGTCTCATCGCCGCCACGGGCTGCGATGCCAAACCTGCCGGTCCCGGTCACATCACCCGCAACGCTAACAGCGGTCGCGCCCGTTCCGATATTCACCGCAAGAATGCCAAGAGATGGTCCGGTTATTGTTCCTGCGGTTTGGTTTACGGTCAGATCGGTGGTCTGGCCGCGATTATAGGCATAAACGCCGTAAGTGCCGGTCGCGATCACATCTCCGGCCAACGTGACCGTCGTTGTGCCCGTGCCCGTATTTTCCGCAAAGACGCCGTTCCGCCCCCCTTCGACCGTTCCCTCAGTTTGTTCGATGACAATATCCGTGGCATTGCTGCCATTAAAGGCCCAAAGACCGGCACGTTCGATAGCCGTCACGTCGCCGGAACTGATAATCGCTGTTGCGCCGGTGCCCAGATTGTTGCCGAATATGCCATACCAATTGCCGGAGATCGATCCCCCGGTCTGGTTAAGGGTAATATCCGTCGCATTTGCCGCATTGTATGCATAAACGCCGAAGGTATCAGAGTTACTGGAACCGGTCTGGGTCTGCACTATTGTTCCGGCCGTGGTAACCGTCACGGCGCCGTCTCCGTAATTATCGACACGAATGCCGTGCGTCAGACCGGTAATCGTACTATCTTCTGTCTGCGTCACCGACACATCTGTTGCAGGCGAATTGTTCACCGCCCAGATTGCGGCATCACCATTGCCGTTAACATCGCCCGAAATCGTCATATCGAGCGTACCGGAGGTGCTTACACTGGAAAAAATGCCGGTCGACGAGCCTGTAATCGTGCTTCCGTTTTGTTGAGTGAAGTTGATCCCACCGTCGTTTGAACCGATATAGAGACCCTCCCCGGCTCCATTGGTGGCGTTAAAGGTGCCGTCTGCAGTAATCGTCAGCGGCGCTGCATCGCTTATCACCTGGCCGCCTGAAACGCCGGAGCAAAAATAACTGCTGTCCGGCTGCACCGTGCAGTCTGCCCATGCAGAAGAGGTTGCGCTAACCGTCGCCAGAATTGCAACCGAGCCATAAAGACCCGCGACGGATGCAGCTTTGCCCCGCCATTTGGTCATGCGTCCGCCACGATGACAGACCGTTGAATCACCCGCGAATTTTCCAGATTTGCGCTGCGCTGATTTCAAGATCGTGCTCCCCTCGTCACACGGAATATTTATTCCCTGCGCAAGAAAACGAGCCCGCCCTACTCGTATTTCATTGTGGAGCCTGAAATCAGTTGCGTGTTCTTGGCACCCACGCATTTCATTTTCCAAATACCGTAAAGCGACCCTGATTCTTACGCGGTACTTCAAGCAATAAACCACCGGTACAGACATAAATTAGAGGATGCAAGAGGGTGCATTACCCTTCGAATGCGTAACCAGTGGTTGCGCTTCGCCGCTATGCAATAGATCAGGGCGCAGTCCCCAATTGGTGGACTACTCGATGACCAAGGGCGGTATACACGCCTTACCAGAGCTCTCGTCGGCAATCTGATCGCCCGGGGCATACGGGTTAACGCAATAGCCCCCGGCCCGGTCTGGACGCCTCTCAACCCGTCCGACGAGGAAGCGCAGGACGTTTCGAAGTTCGGCGCAAAAACGCCGATGAAACGGCCGGCTCAACCTGAGGAGATCGCACCAGCCTATGTCTTCTTAGCCTCGTCCCATTGTTCCAGCTACATCACTGGCGAGATCTTTCCCATTGCCGGCGGGTATGAATGACTTTGGAGAATGTCAGCCGAGACAGACCGGTGTTGCCCATTGGAACATTGCGCCGGTTCGGCAAGAGCACGCTGGTGCGGGCTATCGCGGGTCTGTGGCCGTGGAGCGGCGGTAGCGTCAACTTTCACGCTGACAGACAGCTCTTCGTGTTGCCGCAGCGTCCCTACATCCCCTCGGGCACGCTTCGCTGTGCGGTCGCCTATCCAGCCCCTGATCTGATCCCTGAAAACTGGACCGTTCAGAATTGGAGTTTTCCGCTGTAGTTTCCCGGCTGGGAGAGGGGCGGAGAAGATGGCGGCTCTCAGATTTTGCTGATCGACCCATCCGGCAACGTTGTGGAGCTGTTTGAGCAAGCGCGCAGCTAGTTTCCGATCTGGTGGCAACGTCTGACGCGGATCGCAGCAGATTTCGGAGCGACTACGCGCTGAGATACAAATTTATTGGACATCGCCGCAGCTCATTCTACCTCTATTCCCCAAGCGGGTCGTCTGGGAGGAGCTTGTGATGAAGTCCAAGGTTCTTGTGTTGGCTGTGTCGGCGCTGGCGATAGCCGTACTACCCATCAATTTTACCTCAACCACGATCGGCCTCGAATGGATCGCCGCTTACGCCAAGGGTGGTAACGATGGCGAAAATGGCGGTGGAAAAGGCGGCGGGGGTGGCAAGGGTGCCACTGGCGAACATGGCAAGTCCGCCGATGCGAGGGGTCGTTCAAAAACCTCCCGGGGTAGTCAAGCCGTCTCGCAATCGATTGGCAGCGTCTTTGGTGCTGTTTTTGGCAAAGAACGTTCGCGTGTGAAGGGTTCAACTGCCAAAGCATTCCCCACCGGAGCGAAATCCGCGAAACTTGCAAGCAAGGCTGCCAAGTTGGCGGTTCTGCCCGCAAATGTGGCCCTGCCGGAAGCAAGGCCGAAGAATTTTCACGCCAAACTGGCTGGACTCAATTCACTGAAGCGGAACTACCATGCCTATCTGAACAGCAAGTCGCCTCGCATGGCTGCGATATCGGCTTTCGTAAAGGCCTCGGCAAATTTCGACTTGGCAAACGCAAAAGTCACGGCAGCGGCGGCCGCGCTTGCCGAAGCGAAAACAAGCTTTGCAATCGCAGTCGAGACAGCGGCAATAACGCCTTATGACGATGCGATCAGCGTCTACGACAATCCAACAGTAGAAAGTCTTGCCTCCCGGCTTGAGGATTTGAATGCAGCCACTGTTGCACCGGAGGATGTAGTGTCCTGGGAAGCCGAGGTTGCCACGGTAGAGGGATTGCTGGACAGTGCCGCGGCAACTGCTGTGAGCCAAGCCGAGACGTCGCTCAGCCAAGCCGAACTTGCTTCTGAAGCCGCAGCCGTCGGCACTGACGATGAAGCCCTCAGAGCAGCTCTATTGGATGCGGCAAACGACAACCGCGTTGCGGCCTACGGGGATAACTATGTCGACGACGAGATGATGGACTGGGCCAAGGACGTGCTTGGGGTCGGGGATGCTTACGGCAAAAATCGATGAGGTAAGGGAGACACTCGACCCGAGTAGCGAATAATAGGTCCACACGCGAATATCGCCGGTGGCGTATCGTGGGGAAGCGATCCGCCTTCGATCTTACCTCATCGACATTAAGTTCGTGATCAGACCGGCCTTAATTTCAAGCCTGGGTCGATGGGCCTCCTGATGACCTATGTTCTTTAGTTGTTCGGGTGTCAAATCTGACAGCGCCCTGCGTCTTGCAACCGTCCGCCACCACTTCCCAAAGGTAGCCATCATTGTCGCTACGCTTTTCCGCCCGGCCCCAAACAAGTGTCTTTTCGACGCGCTGCGCCGGTACGAGTTTCTGCGTGAGCCATTTTTTGCGGGCCGGTAGCTGCCCCTACCCCCATCGGGCGACCGGCTCATCTTTTCATTCGTCTCCCGTAATCGCGACGCAGGATCGATAATGGGGTCTGGCCATCGCTAGCACTGTGTCAGCGGAGGCTCGACGCCACCCGCCCAAACCCCGCGCAAGTACGTCGAGCCTCTCGATGTGGCTATGCCCTTCCTTCTACCCTGCTACACGTCTCGGGCTTCTCTGCCCGATATCTCATCAATCCAAATTGCAAAGAAAATTGGTTCGCTCGGGGTGCCGGCTTCGGGATCAATCGGCTTAAGCGCGGCAGGCTCCACCCGAGCCGGGAATCCTCAAAGTGGCCGTTGATCACTACACTTTTCCATTCACGACTTATCGGTGACCGACTAGCATTTTACAGAAAGATCGCCTTCCACTACCTTGCGACCGGCCAATCTCTTCATTCGTCTCGCATAATCGCGACGACGGATTTTCGTGCAGTCGAGAGTGCTCATGTTTCGCACAATCATCATGGCTCTCCGGCGTGCAATTTCGCTTTGGAAGCATTGAGACGCAGCTCATTGATCATTGCAATGCTCTCTGAACGGACAAACCGCCACGCGATCCCCCAACGGCATTCCAGAAGGTCGCGCTACGGGTACATCGACAGATGACGGGGCCAAAGTCGCGGGGCGTGCCGGCACGAAAACAACCGCATCTGTATATGATCGCGCAAGTCTCGAAGCTGCTGAACGATTTGCGAAGGCTCGGGCGCGAGCGAGGGGTATAGGCCGAACGCTTGAAACAATCTTAGTTCGGGCATAGCCCATTCGATCGATAGCCTCTCCACACCTTGATGTTATTCTATCGGGGCGGCTGCCGCATCGCCGCATTGGCCGGCGCGCAGGGCTGTCCCTCAATAGACCCTATCCATCGCGCCGGCCAGTCCTGGTTAATTACGGCCACCACCGATCTTGGTTCTGAAGGTTATCGAATTGTCGGCTCACGCTATATTAGCTGATGCTACTGCAGCCGCGTGAAAGACCATCAGCTTTCACGATGGCCGGCGTGGTGGTGACCAAAAAATGTTCCCCGCATGGTTCTCAATCTCTTCATCGGCACTGTCGTCATGGGACGCCAGCCAAATTCGCTTCGCAGCGTGGCGGGAATTAATCCCAACTGGAGTAAATTACTTGTTGCAGGTCAGGGCGTTGCCATATCGGCAATCATTCCTGCGAATATCAGCGCTTCTTTGCAACGCATCGATTTGCCATAGTTCCCGGAAGCGAACGGAGATGGTTCCGGAATGGCATATGTCGTCACAGAGCCCTGTATAGACGTTAAGGACGGCGATTGCACGGACGTCTGCCCGGTGGACTGTATCTATGAAGGTGGCCGAATCTTCTACATCCATCCCGAGGAATGTGTGAACTGCGGGCTTTGCCTGTCGGTCTGCCCCGTCGATGCCATCATCTGGGACGAGGAGGCTACGCCGGCCCAGTCGGCTTTCATCGCTATCAACCGCGATTTCTTCGACACATCCGTCAGTGGTCTCGGTTCGCCCGGTGGCTGGGACAAGCGTCTTTCCACCGCCACCGACCATCCCGCGGTCGCTCAATATAAGAAATCAGCGCCGTCGCATTCCTGACGGGATGTCCGGAGGAAACATGCCAGAATCAAAATTGTCCGGCCTCATCGCAGCCGTTCCCACGCCTTTCGACGCACGGCGCAAGATCGATTTCGCAGCCTTCATCGAACATTGCCGCTGGTGTCTCGCCAATGGCTGCGACGGGCTGAACGTGTTGGGCACGACCGGCGAGGCCAATTCACTCTCGCCCACCAGTCGCAAGGCAATCATGACGGCGGCAGCGGAAAACCTCGATCGATCGCGGCTGATGGTCGGCACCGGCACACCGGATCTAGAGACGACCATCGACCTGACCCGTCATGCCCATGCGCTCGACTACGCGGCTGCGCTCTTGCTGCCACCCTACTACTATAAACCGATTTCCGATAACGGCCTGTTTGCCTGGTTCGCGGAACTGATCGCGCGGACCGCAGATGCGCCGATCGGCATCTACCTCTACAACTTCCCGCAGCTTACCGGCATCGAGTTCAGCCCCGCTTTGGTGGAGCGGCTGGCCCGCGCGTTTCCCGAGCGCATCAACGGTGCGAAGGACAGCTCCGGCAATCTCGACTACGCGCGCCGCCTCGCCGAAATCGACGGCTTCGATGTCTTTCCGAGCAGCGAAGGCACCCTGTCCAGGGCCGAAATCGACAACTACGCCGGCTGTATTTCAGCGACCGTCAATATCGACCCCGCCTCCTCGGCCGATCTGGCGATACATCAGGACGATGCCGCGCTACATAAGCAGGTGCTCGGCCTGCGCCAGTCGATCTCGGCCAATCCGCTCATTCCTGCGATCAAATATCTCGTATCGAAACGCACGGGCAACCCGATCTGGCTGAATGTTGCTCCGCCGCAATTGCCGATCTCGGAAAGCGCACATGTCGCGGCACTCGACGGGATTACAAAGAGCTTGGACGAGCGACTTCACCAGCCGGCGTAGTAGGCGCGGCTTGCCTCTGCCAGGGCGCGGACACGGCCGCGCTCCTGCCGTAGACGGGGCATGTCCGCCCGCGCCTGAGCCATAAGTTCCTGGCGCGCGGCATTGAAATCCACGGTCATAAGCCTGCCCGCCGCCACGATCTCGCGTCCTTCGACATAAAGCGCACGGACATGCCCGGCGGTCATGCGCGCAAGCAGGACCTCGGCCTCGTCGACGTCATCGAACAGGCTGTCCTCGATCAACTTTTCATAGTCGACGACGACCCTGTCAGATCTCTTGCCAGCGCCTATGATGTCGGTGGCAGTCGACGTCGCCGCATGGAAAAGCGCCGCGGCCGAGAAGCCGCGTGTCAGTTCACGGTCGCCTTGCAGCAGATAGGCGACCCGCATCTCGCGCCAGAGATCCTGGTCGTCGTCCATGCCCGTTCCATCCAGTCCGATACCGAATTTCAGGCCTTTGGCTACCGCATCCCGCAAAGGCGCGATACCGGACCGCAGCCTGAGATTGGCGGTCGGATTGGATGCAAGCTGAACCCCGCGCTCGGCCAGTAGCGCATATTCGTCCGGCCTGAGCTGGACGCCATGCGCGACCGCCAGCCGTGGTGACAGGAATCCGATGTCATCGAGATAGGTGACGATGCCTTGTGGGAAACGCCGGTCGAGCCATTGCCGCTGACGCGGGCTTTCGAGCAGGTGCATGTGGATTCGTCGGCCGTTCAGCGCTGATGCTTCCGCGATGCCCTCGAGTAGCGCGTTCGAGCACCATTGAGGCCCGATCGGCCCATATTGCACGCTCACCAGCGGATTGGAATTGGCCGCCGCTACGGCGTCCACCGCCGCGATCTGCGCCTCGACTGGAGCGTAACGCGGGATGGTTCGCGAAAGGCCGTTCCAATCGGCCTCGGAAAGATACGGCTTGAGCCGTTCCGGCCCGCCATCATAGGCCCAGGCATCGAAGTCGAACAGGGGGCAGGACAGGCCGAGCAGGATACCGACATCGCCCGCAGCCCGGACCACCGCCAGCGTTTCTTCCATCAACCGGTCGGCGTTCAGCGAATTGTGGCAATGGATCGTGCCGGCGATGCCGCCCTTTGCCATGCGGGCGAAAGCGACCAGCGTTTCGAGATAGGGATCGGTGCGTGGCCTCAGCCGGAGACTCGGAATCCAGGCTTCGAGCGCATCGTCGACGCTACCGAAATCCAGCGTGCGCAAGCCATAACCGTGATCATGGGCATTGAACGGCGCGGCCATCAGCAGGTCGCCGATTGCCGGCCTGGAGGCGCCTTGCGGCAGCAACGCGGTCAGGTCGTCAACGCGGGCGGCCCTCTGGCGTCCGGGCAGGTCTAGGACCCTACCCGGCACGGCTTCACTTGCGGATGATGTCATCGATTTCCCGGCTTAATTTATCCAGTTCCTGGCTGAGGAACTCGATCACCGATTCCGTTGCATGGGTCAGCTGCCGGTCGCGTGGCGCGACGATGCCCACCTGCATGTTCTGCAGATGCGATCCCGCGATCGGCACCGCGACCACGTCGCCGGCTCGCAATTCGTCAAGCAGCCCGAGAGGCGTGAAGAAGGCGACCCCCATGCCCGACAGGATCAGCGGCTTGAGCATCATCTGGTTGTTGGTCGCGACAAGCGTGCGGCCGATGCGGTCGAGCGCGGCGAGTTCGAAGGCGATCATCGAACTCATCACCTCATTGTCCAGTTGCAGCAGCAGCTTGAACTGGGCGCATTCCTGCAATGTGACGGCCTTGAGCCTGGCGATCGGATGGTTGCGCGCCACAATCGCCATCAGCGGCATCGGCACGCCATGAACGAGCTTGATATCCTGCGGCCGCGCCAGATCGAAAGTGATGCCGATGTCGACGTCGCCTTCGGCGACAAAACGGAAGATATTGTTGTAGTTGTCGGTGCGGATGCGGAAATCGACGGCCGAGTGCTTCTTGTGGAATGCCATGATCTGCGTCGGCATGAAGTGGATTGCCAGGCTGTCGAGGCAGGCAATATGCACACGCCCCGTCTTCTTGCCCTGCAGGTCGCCAAGGTCGCTTTTCATAACCTCATATTGCTGCAGCGTCTCTCTTGCGTGGCGCAACACGATCTTGCCGGTGGTGGTCAGCCGCAGACCGTCGGAAAAGCGGTCGAACAAGGGCGTGCCGAGCTCGTCCTCCAGCTTCTTGATCTGCCGGCTGACGGCCGACGTTGCCACATGCAGATCCTCCGAAGCCTTGCGGATCGAGCCCGACCGGGCCACGGCGACGAAGTATTTGAGAATGCTGGCGTGCATCGGCTGCCCCCGGATAGCTGTCCGGCTATACCATGCTCACCGGCCGCGCCAAACAGGCGCCCGCTTCTCCTGGAAAGCCGCGACCCCCTCCAACGCATCTTCGCTGGTCAGCGCCCTGACCAGCGCCGGGGTGCGTAGCGACTGCGCTTCGGAGGGGCTCAGATGCCCGGTGCGGTTGACCGTCTGCTTGATCGCACGCAATGACAGCGGCGCGCAGGCGACGATGTCGGCAGCCCAACGGTCGACCACGGCATCGAGCTCGGCGTCATCCGCCACCTCATTGACGATGCCGAAATCGAACATCTCCTCGGCGGTGAATTGACGGCCCGTCAGCATCATCCCCATCGCACGATTGAAGGGGATCTTGCGTTGCAGAAGCACCATGCCGCCGTCGAGCGGCATGCGGCCCACGCGCGCCTCCGGCAGCCCGAATTTCGCCGTTCTGGCCGCCACCACGATATCACAGCCCAGCACCATCTCGAACCCGCCACCCAATGCATAGCCGTTGACGCGGGCGATCACCGGTACGTCCAGGCTGCGGCGGAAGGAAAGTCCGGCAAAACCATTCGGCCGGCTTTCCGCCCAGTATTCCAGACCGGACTTGTCCACGCCCTTCAGGTCGGCTCCCGCGCAGAACGCCTTTTCGCCGGCCCCTGTCAGCACCACGCAGCTTATGTCGTCGCGGCTTTCGATCTCGCTCCAGATAGTGTCGAGCTGACGCTCCACCTCGGCATTGACGGCGTTCAGCCGCTCGGGCCGATTGAGCGTGACACGGGCGATTCGCCCTTCGACCGAGAACTCGACGCTCATGCCGCGTTGCCCCGCACCATCCGCTTCTCGGCGAGGATTTCCTCATTATGCTGGCCGAGCGTGGGCGGCGCCAGCCGAACCGAAACGGGCGCGGCCGACATGTCGATCGGCGAGCCGATGAGCCTGACAGGACCGGCGGCGGTTTCGCCGGCCTCAAGGATCATCTTATTGATGAAGGTCTGCTCGTCCTGAAGCGCCTCCGGCAGCGAACGGACAGGCGCGCAGAGGATATCGACCTCTTCGAGCCGTCTCAGCCAATGTGCCGTCGTGTTCTTGGCGAAGTTCTCGCGGAACACCGCCTGAAGTGCCGGCCGGCGCAGCATCTGCTGGTCGAAATCCTCGTATTCGGGCCTCGCCGAGAGATCCTCGATCTCCAACGCGTTGCAGATATCCTGGAGCGGATTCTGCTTGAAGGCGCCGACCATGACGAGCGCGCCGTCCGTGGTATCGAATACGCCTGTCAGCGGGAACGCGCCCCAGTTCAGATCCTTGCCGCGCATCATGTGGGCAGCACCTTCCTGCATCTGCATGGCAAGCATGGAGCTGTAGAGGCTGACCGCCACCTGCTGGCCCTCGCCCGTCTTCTGTCGGTGCAGCAACGCCAGAAGGATGCCCTGCACCAGATGCATGCCCGCCGAATAGTCTGCCAGCGGCGTGGCATAGATCGACGTCGGATGCGAACTATCTGACTTTCTGCGCATGACACCGGTCAGTGCCTGCGCCAATATGTCCTGCCCGCCCTTGTGCCGGTACGGGCCTTCAAGGCCGAAGCCGGTGCCAACGGCAAAGATGATGCCGCGATTGAGCTTCTTCAGATTCTCGTAGCTGAAACCCATGCGTTCCATAACGCCTGGGCGGAAGTTGTTGACCACGACGTCGGCGGTTTCCAGCAGCGCAAGCACGGCCTGCCGGGCATCCTTCTGTTTGAGGTCGAGTGCAAGGCTCTTCTTGTTGCGGTTGAGGGAGCAGAAGACCGGATTGTTGAGACCGTCCGGATCGGAGCCGAGCGACCAGCGCGACAGGTCGCCGATGCCGTTCTTTTCGATCTTGATGACCTCGGCGCCATAATCCGCCAGCATCTGGGTGCAGCAGGGTCCGAGCATGACTTGGGTGAAGTCGACGACGCGAATGCCATCGAGGGGTAAAATGCTCATTCTGCGGCCTCCAGGTAAGTAGCGTTTTCCGAGGGCATGTCGCCGGGGTCGGCCCCCTGCGCCCGCATCATTTTTTGAATCTTGGCGACATTGGCCTGCCGCACGACCACACCCGCATTCAGCGCGACGGTGGCGGCGACACCGGCAGCCTCCCCCATCGCCATGCAAGGCGGAATCTCGCGGCTCGACTTCTGCGCCTGCGGCGTTGCGGAATAGTGCCGGCCGGCGACGATGAGCTGCTCGATTTCCCGCGGCAGCATGGCGCGGTAGGGCGTGTAGTAGTCACGGCCGCGGCAGACGGTGTCGGCGAAATGACGACGGTTGATCACGTCGTCTTTGCTTACGACATAGGCGCCTTCGAGCAGGCGGGTCTGGCGTACGCCGGTCTGCGGCGCGAAATCGACGATGTAGGACTTTTCGAAGCCGGGGAAGTTTGCGCGCGCGAAATCCAAGAGGTTCTGGATGCGGTTGCGGCCTTCCAGTTCGGCATGAGTCAGGTCCTCGACCTTCAACCCGTTCAGCTTGGGGATGTGCGGGCAATTCAGCCAGATCACACCCGGCAGCGGCGTCTTCAGCCACCAGAACGACCAGCAGCCGCCGATCAGGCGCTTGGCCTCGTGATCGAGCCGCTTGAAACGTTCCGGCTCCTCGAACTCGAAGCGTTCGGCAGCTTCGGTATCGACGCCACCCCAGCGCGACACGGTGGTCAGGATGAAGGAACCTTCGGTGTGCTGTGCGCCCGCATTTGCCGCCACGTCCAGATCGCCGGTGGTGTCGATCACCACATCGCCAAGGATAGCCTCACGGCCTGATTTGGTCTGACAGATGACGCCCTTGATGGTGTTGCCGTCCATGATGGCCGAAGAGAACCAACTGTGGGCTCTGAGCTTCACACCGGATTCACGGATGACGTCATAGGCGGCTCGCTTGAAGCCGTCCGGATCGAAGGCGGCGGAATAGCACACGGGATGCGGCATCGATTGTGTGTGGAAATCGAACAGGCCCCAACGCGCCCAGCGCCGCCAGGCTTCGGGCGTGTCGCAAATGTCGAGCTGCCGGTCGCGGTCAGTCGGCGTCACGCACAGATCCCATTTCTTCATCCGCTCGATCATTTCCATGCAGATGCCCTGCACAGTGATTTCGAGCTTGTTGGTCATGTCGTCGAGCACCAGCACCATGCCGCCGGCGGCCAGTCCGCCGACATAAGGATAGCGTTCGAGAAGCGTCACACTCGCGCCGTTGCGGGCCGCCGATACCGCGGCCGAGATGCCGGCCGGGCCGCCGCCCACCACCACGACGTCGGACCGGTCGATGATGCGGACATCTCCGCCGGGCTCTCTGATGGTTGCTGTCATGTCCAGTTCCTCCCGTTTGAGGTCGCAGAAAACCCTGCGCCGGCAACGATGGCGTCAAAGTCTCGCGAAAAGTTCAGTTTCAGTGTTGAGCGTCAGGCTTCCAGCGGATCACCCTGGATTCGATGAAGGAGACGACGAAGAACAATGCCACGGCCAGGCCCGCGGCGATGACCACGGTGGCGTAGAGCAGCGGCGAGCGGAAATTGTAGGTCGCTTCGATGATCAGCGCGCCAAGCCCATAGCTCGAACCGATCCACTCGGCGACGATCGCGCCCATCACACTGCTTGTCGCCGCAATCTTCAGCGCCGCGAACAGGAAAGGCAGCGATGCCGGCAGGCGGACCTTCCAGAAAACCTCCGCGTTGCTGGCCGACAGCACCCGCATCAGGTCGAGCATCGCAGGGCTCGCAGCCTTCAGTCCCTGCACCATGTTGACCAGAGTCGGAAAGAAGCAGATCAGACCGGCGATGATGATCTTGGGCGCGATGCCATTGCCGAAGATCAGCACGAGTATCGGCGCCAGCGCGATGATCGGGATAGACTTGACGATCACCGCAATCGGATAGAAGGCCTTTTCGGCGGTTGAACTATAGACGAACCAGACCGCCAGAAGAATGGCGATGAGGTTGCCGAAGATAAAGCCGAGAAAGGCTTCCAGCAGTGTCGGAAGCAGATTGGCCCAGAGGATCGCGCCATTCTCACCGAAGGCATGGAACACCTCGACCGGGCTCGGCGCCATGAAGGTCGGGACCGCGAAAAACCAGACCACGAACTGCCAAAGAGCGATGCAGCCCGTGACGGCAAGGATTGCGGGATAATGGCTGGCGAAGAAGCCCATCACGGCCTCCGCCACGCCGTTGCGTTTTTCCAATGGCATGGCAACGCCCTGTTTGGAACCGTGCGTGAAATCAGTCATCAGCATTCTTCCAGCAGTGCGCGAAGCTTGGCGGTGATGCGAATGAACTCCACCGTATCGCGCACGGCGAGCTTGCGCGGGTGTGGCAGGTCCACCTTCATGAACTCCTTAACCCGGCCCGGAAGCGATTCCAGCATCAACACATATTCCCCTAGGAACACGGCTTCCGGAATGGAGTGGGTGACGAACAGGATCGTCGTCCCCGTTTCCTGCCACAGCCGCAGCAGCTCTTCGTTGAGCTTGTCGCGCGTGATTTCATCCAGCGCGCCGAAGGGTTCGTCCATCAGGAGGATGCGAGGGCGCGTGACCAAAGCACGCGCAATCGCCACGCGCTGGCGCATCCCGCCAGAAAGCTCGTGCGGCAACGCTTTTTCCCGGCCCTTGAGGCCTACCAGCGCAAGCATTTCCTGCGGATCCGCCGTCGGCAGTGAACTGTCGTGTTTGCCGACTTCCAGCGGCAGGCCAACATTGTCGATGGCGCTCCGCCACGGCAAAAGCGTTGCTTCCTGGAATACGAAGGCGAAATCCCGGCCTTCGCGCGCCTTCTTCGGCGGCTGTCCCAGCACCGAGATGGAGCCGTCCGAGACATGGACCAGATCAGCCACGGCGCGCAGCAGCGTGGACTTGCCGCAGCCCGAAGGCCCCAGCATGGTGACCAGCGCGCCTTCCGGAATCTCGACCGAGACATCGGACAGGGCGGTGAACTCGGCCCCCTTGCCGCCGAAGCGGATATCCAGGTTCTTTACGGACACCGCCGAACGTGTCGCTTCGGCCGGTTGCACAGGCTGCTGCATCATCCGGGCGACCCCAAGCATCGCGCTCACCCGACCTGCTTGCGGATGTCGGCGGTGGCGTCAAGCAGAGCCAGGCTCATGACGTCATCCACCGTCGGCACCGTGCCCTTGAACTGGTCGAGATCGGCATAGGTCTTGATCTGGGCTTCCCAGTTTTCCTTGCTCATCGCGCCCCAGCCATTGGCCGCGGTAGTCTCGTTGAAAGCGAATTTCATCAACGGGCCGATGGCTTCCAGCTCGCTTGCCTTGTCGAGGTTCGGATAGGCTTTCACCAAGATATCGACAACCTCCTCCTGGTTGTCGCGGGCATAGCCCCAACCCTTGGCGGTACCTGCCATGAAGCCGGTCAGTTTCTCGGCGTTGTTCGCGAGCTGATCGTCTGTCGTATAGTAGACGTTGGCGTAAAGCTGGATGCCAGTATCCCATAGCATCATGTCGACCCGGTCGGCGCCCAATACCTTCAGCGCATTGGTGTTCGTCAACCAGCCTACGACGGCATCGGCCTGGCCGGTGACAAGCTGGTTCATGTCGGCGCCCATATTGACTACGGTGACCTGGTCCTCGCCGATGCCGTTCTTGGCCAAGAGCGCGCGCAGCAAGATGGCGCCGGTCGGCTGGATCGCCACTGTCTTGCCCACCATGTCCTCAGGCTTTGCGATCGGCTTCGATTTCTTGGAGAAGTAGGCGTAAGGATGCTTCTGGTAACCGGCGGCGATCGCTTTGATCGGAACGCCCGCCGAGCGGGCCAGCATCACCGAAGGGCTTGACGAGATCTGGCCGACATTGGACTGGCCGGACGCAACGCCGGCAACCCCATCGACATTGGGACCGCCGGGCACGATCTCAAGTTCAATGCCCTGTTCGGCATAAAAGCCCTTCTCGATGGCAACGACTTCGCCCAGCAGGCCATTGGAGGCCAACCAGCCAAGTTGCATGCGGACCTTGGCGAGTCCCTGGGCATCGGCGCCGGAAACGGTGAGCAGGTTGCAGCTTGCGGCCAGGCCGCCCATCAGCGCGGCATTGGTCAAGAAACCGCGGCGGTTCATGGTGGTGAAGTTCGACATCGTGTTCCCCTTCTGTCGTTGGCTTCGATCAATGCGGCTTCTTGTCTGACTGGGGGAGCCGTCACCGGACTGTGAGGATGATGGCCCGATTTCGCGTTCGATAAAAGAACAATTTTTCGCGATGTTGATTGCCGATTTGGCAACACCAAGTTCGGCAGGCTTGATGACGCCAGCGCGGTTGTTAGTAGTGTTGAAACCAACCTCGTTGATGCAGGTCAAGGCGGCCAACGCCACCCTGTGATTTCCTTAGCACTACGAGTTCGCATTAAGCTTCACTTGGCTGAGACTTTTAACGAGGCTGCCCGCAGGAAACATTGATAAGGATCAAAGACGCATTTTCGATGTCGGGTCGCTGACGAATCGCCAATAGATATCGAGTAACGTTCGGAAAAGGGTCGGGAGGGGTGAATTGGGGATGGCGTTCCGATCAAGCCTATGAAGAAGAGCAGCGGGTGCCTGTATTGCATCTGATAGCGATCCGTCATGCCCTCGAAGCAGCGGATGTCAAATCTCTCTCGGAGAATGGCGAGGGACCCGGCGTACGGTTGGCGCGTCCGTCATAAAAGAAAATGATCCTGTTCGGCAGGAGCGTTTGTCGCGATGCTTATCAACGACCCTCGTATCCCGCCTCTCCTGACGTGGGAACTCCGCGAAGATGATCGATGCGGGGCGACCCAGATAATGCAGCTTTCCGAAAGAAATCGAACGCAAGGGTGGCGGTCGGCGCTTTCCAAAACTGATCGAAGAACGTGCGCGCGCCGTCAACACCAGACCGTCCCTGCTTACCGCAACCACTTCGACGGACGGCTTGCGGAATACCGCGCTATCATTGCTGATGTCGAACGTTCTGGGCGGACGCCTGCGCTTTGTTTCAACGTAGAAACCTCCCGATTGCTGCTTTCCTGTCGATCCTGGTCCTTGAGGAGGTGGAAAAACATGTCGCTTGTTTCCCAACGATTTGGAATGACATCCTCCACGCTTTTGTTCAGGGCCATCAAGGGGTGCCGACCGGGGCTGGGTCAGATCGTTTGCGCCAGCAGCGGTCAACCTTGCCGGCACCGAGATGGTTCACATAATGCGCAAACGGCAGGGACGTTTCGCTTTCAACCCCGCACCAACCTTGGATCAGTTCGAGGCAAGCGCCACCTGAAATCCGTACAGCGGTCGGCTATCATAAGGTTACCTGCCCGCAGCCCGCCTCCTATCATAGCAACTGCTTATGCAACCGACCCGAAGCTTGAAAGCACGATCCGGCTCATCTGCGGAAACATTTCGGGATGATCTTCGCAAAGAACTTTGCCCTTCGTCATCAGCGAGATCGTCAGCGCCGGTTCACCCGGCTTCTGGATCCTGGCGAGGTCATGTTTGAAATAGGAGGTCCGCTCATCACCGGACCAGGGGTTCCAGCCGCATTTGCTCCATAACAGCCAATCCGCGGGGGCACCCCCGCCGAGATAGTTGTCAACCTGAAATTTTGGCATCTTGGCCTCGGGGGAATTGCGATCCCGAAACATGATGCGCTGGGCGCGTTCGCGCCCGGCCTCGGAGAGAGGCAGGTTGCCGTCGAAAAGTTCATGCACCAGACGCGCGGCCACCAGCGGTGTCAATGCGTTCAGATATCCACCATCTCGCGAAGCGTAGGTCGCCTCCCTGCCGTAGCGGATGTCGCCCATCAGTTTCTGGGAGATGTTGCATCCGGCATATTCGGGCCATTTCAGATCGTGAAAGAAGCGGTTGAGGCCTTCTCGCCTGTCGATCCATGCTTCCAGTTCGTCGCCTTCGAGCAACGTGTCTCCAGTCGTCTTGGTCAACAGGTCGATCACATAGTTCGTAGCTGTATTGGAGGACCAAAGGATCATGTCGCGCATCGCCCGATCGAGATCGTCGTGAGGCGTCAGCAAACCTGCATCGAGCGCGTGAAGCGCATGTACCAGGTGAAAGGATTTGACCACGCTGCACGGGTAGCAGACCCAGTCGCCCCGCCAGGAAAACCCCTCCGGTTCCGCACCCTTGGCGGGTTGCCGAACTATCACCATGCCGAAATTGTCTTCCTTGAGCCCACGATCTGCGAACGTGTCCAAAAATGTCGAGACACAGGTTTGTCCCAGCCCGGACATGGCATCGCTTTGTATGAAGAACATATCTTTCCCAAGCCTTTTGATGGCCCCTCGCCATCAGGATTGGAAGCCTATGCGAACCCCGGAGCACTGGAAACGCAATTTATTTCGGCAGCCCATAGTATATTTGAGGGGTTGGTCCGCACCGGAGGCGCGACGTCAGAACAGCTTTCCGCGGGCCGTGACCGGCCAGATGGCTTCTACCCGTTCGCCCCGCACTGCGACATACCAATCGTGAAGGTTGCAGGTCGGGTCGCAGTGTCCGGGCACGAGCAGCAGCCGATCGCCTACATCGAGGACACGTTCCGGATCGTCCAGAACCCCGTGTTCGTCCGTCGCGCGAACGTACCGGATTTCCGCCCGATCGACACGGGGCAGGCCGCTGTCGACAGCGAGCGCCTTAAGGCCGGCATCGCAGACGGGCCTGCCTGGAATGGCCGTGCTCATCACGCCGGCCATGACGAATAGAGCATTCTCCATCCCGCCCGGTTTTCCGCCGCCATCTTCTTTCACGCGATCGTAATGGGCATCCATGAAGATGTATGAACCGCATTGAAGCTCGTTGATGACGCCGAGCTCGGCGTCCATTGCAAACGACCCCGTGCCGGCGCCGCCCACCGTGCGGCATTCCATTCCGGCAGCCGCGAGCATTTCGACGGTGGTGCGGGTTGCCTGCGCGGCCGTTTCGGCATTCCGTCGTCGTTCGACGGGAGCCTCGATGTGCTGAAGACTGCCCTGATAGGCCTGCAGTCCTTCGAACCGGAGTGCGGGGGCCTCATTCACGGCGCAGGCGAGGTCTACGGCGGCCGCACCCGGCGCCACGCCGCAGCGATGTGCCCCGCAATCGATCTCGACCAGAACTTCCAACGTGCTGCCGTGGCGCTGGGCAGCCAGGGACAATTCTCCTACAGAACGGATGTCATCGACGCAGACAATGATCCGCGCCTTTGCGGCGAGCCACGCGAGGCGATCGGCGCGCGCATCGCCGCGGACCTCATTAGAGACCAGGATGTCAGTTATTCCTGCCCTGACGAACGCCTCCGCCTCCGAAACCTTTTGGCAGCATATGCCGCACGCTCCGCCCTCGACTATTTGCCTCAGAGCGATATCGGCCGACTTATGGGTCTTGGCGTGGGCTCGCAGCCGCAGGCCATGGCGCGCGATGAAGTTGCGCATCCGGCCGAGGTTGCGCTCGAACCGGTCAAGGTCAATAATTAGGGCCGGAGTTAAAACCTCGACGACCCGCTGACCGGGACGGGCGGGGATGTCGTAGCCGACCTCAAGTGTCTCTAAGTCCATAGTCTGCCTGTTCTCGTTCAAGGTTGGCGAATTTTGCCGGCAAAGTTCGTAGGGAACCGACAGAATCCATGCCCAATATCACGACACTTTGCGATAGCGCAGCCCGTGTGCGAGCCAGCAGCCAAGCACACATCCCGCTACGGCTCCGTTCATCCCGCGTCTGATGCTTAGCGTCCATTCTCCCGGCGCAGGGGCGTCCAGTGTCCGGCGCGTCGCGACGGTCCACGTGTCCGGTCCTGCGGGGCTCACGAGTTCCATGGGGCCGACGCCGAGGAAGCCTTCGAAACGTGAATAAACCCCACAATCTGCGGTCTCGATGATCATGGCCGCATCGAGTTCGTCGCACGCATAACGCCCGGCGATCTCTATGGCATCGGCTGTCTCGACACGCTCCAGCGGCATCAGGCGGCTGACGAGGTTCTCTTTCGGCCGCGACATCGTCAGTGTCGTTCCGGTTCTCGTCATGCTGGTAATTGGGCCATGAAGGCTTCGGTCCGAGGCTGACGTCAGTTTTTCCCGCCCAGTCGCAAAGTTGAGGGTCGCCCCTGTCTCGCCGGTGTCGACACGGCAGATGAGGCCGGTCTCGGAACACGTCCACTGTCCGCGCCAGCTTTCGTCGACGGCGGCCGTGCGCTGTTGCGGGATGCCGAGCGCGGCTCTACCAAGATGCAGCGCAGCATGGTGCGCGTCCGCTTCATGGTTGAATGCCACGAAGACGGACAGCCGTTCGGAAGCGACATGCAACCGATGGGCCCGAAAGCCCCGCAGCGCCCCGCCGTGCCCTGTCGTCTCGAAATCTCCGAGCTTCCCATGTGCTACCCCGAAGCCGTAAGCGGCTGGTGTGCCATCTCTGAATTTCACTGGCCGCGCCAGACGCGCGTAGAGCGCGTCGGCATCATCGCGATATTTGTCGATCCAGCGTTCGTAGGCCAGCATATCCTTCAGCGATGCCGAGATTCCGGCGTCACCAACCCAATAGATGCCGTTGGCGGCCGGGAAGAAACCGGATGCGGCGTTGCCCTCGTATCCGATCACGTCATCAACCGGAAAACGCGTATCCGGGGCTGAGATTGCCGTTTCCATCCCGGCCGGTTTCCAGATCACGTCACGGTAATGGCATTCCAGCGGTCTGCCGCTTTCTGCCTCGATCATTTCTGCAAGGAGCCGGAAGTTGCCATTGGAATAGGAATAGCGCGTGCCAGGCGCAAAATGGCTGCGCTCCATCGTGGTGAACATTCGAATTGCGTCTTCGCGGTCGAATATCTGACCAGCGGAGGCTCCCAGCAACACGGTGAGCGCCCAATAGTCTCTGAGACCCGATTGGTTGTTGCACAGTTCCTCTATTGACGGCAGTGCCTCCTTGAACCTGGGAAGAAGCCGCGCCACGCCCGCATCGAGACGATCGGGATGGGCAAACAGGGAAATCAGAACGCCGCAGGTGAACTGCTTGGTGATCGAGCAAATAGGCAGTCGGGTGCCGGTTTCCATCGGACGATGCCGGGTAAGATCCGCATAACCCCAGGCTTTCGCTGCGATTATCCTGCCTTCGCTGACCACCCCCGCAGTGCCGCCCGGCCCAGGATAGAGGCGCGGCAGCGCGTCGAGCGCAAGTTCAAGTTCGGCAAAGTGCAGATTGCTCATGGCTCGGGAGCGAACAGGAGGGGCAGTACTGAGAGCACCCTAAGCCAGCACATGTCCCGGCCTCGAGCCGGTAATCTCTCCACACTTCCATACAGCGGTCCCGTTGACATAGACTGAAGCGATGCCTTCCGCCGGTTGCACCGGCTTCTCATAGGTTGCGCGCTCGCTGATCGTCGCCGGATTGAAAACCACGATGTCGGCAAAATGCCCGGCGCGAAGCCTGCCGCGCTCCTTCAACCCGAAGCGATCCGCCGTAAGCGAGGTCATCCGGCGAACGCCTTCCTCGAGCGAAAAAAGCCCGACGTCGCGTGCATAGTGGCCCAAAACCCTTGGAAACGTCCCCCAGACGCGGGGATGCGGATGCGTGCCCCCTGCGATGCCGTCCGAACAGATCATCGTGTGCTGGTAGCTGAGGATCCGCTGCACATCCTGCTCGTCCATGATGAAGAATATCCCTGTGGCCGGCAGCAGCCTTTCGACCGCCTCGTCGAGGTCCACGCCCCATTCCGCCGCGACGTCGGCAAGGTCACGGCCTGTATGTTCGGGAAACGGTTCCGATTCCGCGACGATCACGCGCTCCGCCTGACGGTGCCGGCCGGAATTTAGGATCGTCGAGCTTGCCGTCCACGGGGTGGTGTCGAGACCGACGTCCTGAAGCTTCATGGCGGCGTCGATCATTTCCAGCGTGCGAACCGAAACGCCGAAGTTCGCAACCCCCGCGCATTTGTGGTGCGAGATATGCACGCCGCAGCACGAATTCCGTCCGATCTCGAGCGTTTCCTCGACTGCTTCGACGACACGGTCGCCTTCGTCGCGCATATGTGTGACGTATAGCTTTCCGTGCTGCCGCGCGACACGTGCCATCTGCGTCAGTTCATGGGTGGAGGAGGCACGGGCTGGCGCATAGAAAGGCCCCGTCGAAAGGCCGATCCCACCTTCCGCGAGCGCCTTGTCGAGCGCGCGGCTCATGGCGCGCAGCTCTGTCTCGTCGGCGGCGCGCTCCAGGTCCGCGACCTCGTTGACCCGCAGCGTGCCATGCCCGACAAGACAGCCGGAATTGACGGCCGGCGGTTCCGCGCGCAGGCGATCTCGATATTCTCCAAACGACGCAAAACGTGGTGCATTGAGCCCGAAAAGCATCCTCAGCGGCTGCGGCACCGGGTCTGGCGCAGTCAACGGAGCCAGTGAGAAACCGCAATTGCCATTTATGATCGTCGTCACACCTTGGCTGACCACGGACGCCATGTCCGGGTGGGTGAACACGGCCAGGTCGTTGTGCACGTGTGGATCTATGAAGCCGGGCGCCACCGCCAGCCCGGAACAATCTTCTTCACGCCCTCCCGCCATCTCGGAAAGTTCGCCAATGGCGGCGATGCGATCACCCGTGACAGCGACATCGCCCTTGCGTCTCGGGCCGCCCGTTCCGTCGATAATGTCGGCATTGCGGAAAATGATGTCTGCTTTCAACTTTTGGTCCTCTCGGCACAGGGTCGGGCTCGGCAGGCCCTCGACCGAGCGACACGGTCTCCGGCTCCCCTGACGCGAAAGTATATGCGGCGCACGCGCGCCGGATAACAAAATATGCTTTCCCATCTTATAGCATTATTCTATATAGTATGACCTATGAGGCGACTGACACTTCAGCGTATCCAGGTCTTTTGCGCGATCTACAAACACGGGTCGATCAACGTCGCCGCGCGGCAGCTCGGGATCTCCCAGCCGACCGCGAGCCGTCATCTCCAAGATTTCGAGGCGGCCCTGAAGGTCGTGCTTTTTGAGCGCCGGCAGGGCAAGCTTCACCCGACTCATGAGGCCCATTCGCTCTATGAGGAAAGCCGCATTCTCAATCATGGCATTTCGCGTCTCGAGCGGCATGTGGAGTCTATGGCGCTGGGCATGGGTAAGCAGTTGTCGATCGCCACGGTCAGCCTCTATGGCCGCGAGCATCTTGCCTACGCTTCCGAGCGTGTTCTGGCCCGATTTCCGGACCTCAACCTAAAGATCACGATCGGGCTTGCCGAGCAGCAGGTGGCGCTGATCCATGAGGGGCGGGTCGATCTCGGTTTTGTCTCCGGCACGGTCGATACACAGAACCTTCATTCGACCAATGTGGGCCGTGGCCGGCTTGTGGCACTGGTGCCGGAAGGATCGTCACACGTCGAAGACAACCTTTTGGAACTCGCGAAGCTCGATCCTGGCACCTCGATGATCAACATGTCGCCGCGCGGCGCCATCGGACACATCGTGAACGAGGCACTGGCGCGCCACGGCATCGCATCGGACGAGCGAATCGTCAGCCACTCGCTCGACGTGCTGCCGTTTCTGGCCAAGCAGTTCAACCGCCTGACCATTGTCGACATTTTCACGGCGCGATCGGTCGTGCTCTCAGGCATGCGGATCGTCCCGATCCGCCCCGCGCTGACATTTGAAGTGAACATGTTGTCGAGCGCCCCGGTCCGCAACGGAACTGTGGCTTGGCATTTCTTCAGGGCCATGAAGCAGGCGCTTCAGAACGAAGAAGTCTGACTCCAGAGCGATCCGGATTTGCTTTAAAGCGGCCGGAAATTGCGGAAGTCCCAGTGGCGCCCGGGCGCTGCATCGATGAGCGCGCGTGTATAAGCGTCACGTGGATGAACCAGCACCGCTTCGGCCGAGCCATGCTCGACGATCCGCCCCTTGTTCATGACGATCACGCGGTCGCATATTTCGGCAGCAACGCGAAGATCATGCGTGATGAACAAAAGCCCGACGTCTGTCTTCTCCCGGATTGATTCCAGAAGCTTCAGTATCCGGGCCTGGACGGACACGTCGAGGGCGGACACGGCTTCGTCGGCAACCAGCACCTCGGGTTCCATTATCAGCGCCCGTGCAATGCTGATGCGCTGGCGCTGTCCTCCCGAGAACTGGTGTGGAAAGCGGTCGAGAGCGGAAACGGGAAGACCCACGAGCTCCATCAGGCTTTTGGCTCGCTCCATGGCGAAGGCGCGCGGAACACCGAAATTGGTCGGACCTTCGATGATGGATTCGCCGACCCGGACGCGGGGATTGAGCGACCGGTACGGGTCCTGAAACACCATCTGGATGCGACGGAACCGTTCGCGAAACGCGTTTCCCCGAGCGTTCACCAGTTCCTCGCCGGCGAGGACGATCCGGCCGGCGCTCGGCGTCTCCAGGCCGATGACGCATCGCGCGAGGGTCGATTTTCCCGAGCCCGACTGTCCCACGATGCCCAGGATTTCACGACGGTGCAGCGTCAAATCGCAGTCTACGGCCGCTTCGACCACCGTCGATGGGCGTAATATACGGCGACGGACAAAGATCTTGGAAAGTCCCTTTATCGAAAGAACGACATCTCCTGTAACGGCCTCGCGCGACTGCGGCACGAGGCTGGGAACCGACGAAACCAGCATCCGGGTATAATCATTACGAGGCGAGCGCAGGATTTCGTCGCGCGATCCGGTCTCCACCACTTCGCCCTGGTTCATGACCACAACTTTGTCCGCGACATCAACCACGACACCGAAATCATGGGTGATGAAGAGAACAGCCGTGTTGAACTTTTGCTGCAATTCGCGGATTAGCGCGAGGATCTGCTTTTGGGTGCTGACGTCCAGCGCCGTCGTCGGCTCGTCCGCGATCAGCAGCTTCGGATTGAGGATCAGCGCCATGCAGATGACGACACGTTGCCGCTGACCGCCCGAGAGCTGATGCGGGTAGGAATCGAAAATCCGCTGCGGATCGGGCAGGTGGACCGCTTCGAGCATCTCCAGAACGCGCCGCCGCCGGGTGCGGGCATCGTCGCTGCAATGGATCTCCAGCACTTCCTCGATCTGCGCCCCGATACGTTCGACCGGGTTCAGCGCAGTCATCGGTTCCTGGAAGATCAGGGACATGCGAGTCGCACGCAACTCGCGCAGGCGGCGCGGCGTTACTGTCAGGACGTTCTCGTCCTCAAGCAGGATTTCGCCGGCGGTGCAGCGCAGGCTCTCCGGGTCCAGAAGTCCCATGACCGAGTAGGCCGTCAGCGACTTGCCGGAACCGGATTCGCCAACCACACACGTGATCTCGCCCGCTTTGACCTCGATGTCGACGTCGCGAAGCAATTGCTTGCCGCCGCGCCCGGCCAGCGCGACGCACAGACCCTTGATCTGCAGGACGGTTTTGTCCGACATGGCCTTCTGGGCATCCGTCATGCCCGCTTCTCCATTTTCGGATCGAGCCGGTCACGCAAGACGTCGCCGATGATGTTGACGCTAAGCAGCGTCATCGCAAGCGCGAAGCCGGGAAAGAAGATGAGGCCCGGCTTGAGCTGAAAATACATGCGCCCGTCAGCCATCATGTTCCCCCAGGATGGGATCTCGCTGGGGAGTCCCGCACCGAGGAAGCTCAAGGTCGACTCCGTCAGGACGGCCGACGCGAAGACAAACGTCGCCTGAACAGTCAGCGGGGCGACTGTGCTCGGTATGAGATGCCTCCACAGGATGCGCCGGATGGGACTGCCGAGGGTGATCGCGGCCTCTACAAAATCTTCCGATCTCACGCTGAGAATGACACCCCGTACAAGACGGACGACGCGAGGGACCTCGGGAACGGTAATGGCCACGAGAACGGTGGCCAGCGAGGCACCCGTCAACGCGATCAGTGCGATCGCCAGAAGAATACCCGGAATGGCCATGAGGCCATCCATCACGCGCATAATGACCATATCGAAGGCGCGGAAATATCCCGCGAATACTCCGACGACCAGCCCGAGCGCGACACTGAAGACTGTCACTCCTGCGCCGACCGTCAGCGACAGGCGCGATCCGTAGACGATGCGCGAAAAGGTATCTCGACCGAGCGCGTCCGTTCCCAGGAAATGGGCGGAAGTAGGCCCGAGCAGGCGTTCTGCCGGTGCTATCGCGGTGGGGTTGGCGGTGGCGATCAAGGGAGCGAAGACCGCCATCGCCACAACACACATCATCACCACGGCGGCCAGCCATGCCGGGATGCTCGAGAGCGCGGCGCGCAGAATAGCGTTTGCGCCAGCTGGCGCGGCTTCCTCACGGCGTATCGGTCCTGACTCTTGCAATGACGACATTCGCGGCTCAGTACCTGATCCGGGGATCGAAGACGGTGTAGAGGATATCGACGATCAGATTGACAAGGATGTAGATGAACGAAAACAAGAGAATCAGCGCCTGGATGACCGGGTAGTCTCGTGCAAGGACCGCCTCGACCACCAGCCGCCCAAGGCCTGGCAGATTGAACACAGATTCCGTGACCACAACGCCAGTGATAAGGGACGCGACACCCGCCCCAACGACCGTGACGATGGGAATGGCGGCGTTGCGCAAGGCGTGGCGGATCAGGATGGCGGTTTCCGTGGCGCCCTTCGCACGGGCGGTGCGAATGTAGTCTTCGCCCTTGACCTCGATGATGCTGCTGCGCGTCATGCGTGCGACGAGCGCGATATAGGCGCCACTCAGCGCGAGAGACGGCATGATCAACCGCTGTGCATGAGCCCAAAAGCCGCTCGACAGCGGCTCGTAGCCCTGAACCGGCAACCATCGAAAGCTGATGGCGAAGGCATACATCAGCACATACCCTATCACGAAGACGGGCAGCGACAGTCCGAGTGTCGAAAGGCCCATCAGAGCCCTGTCAACCAGATGGCCCGGCTTGCGGGATGCGAGGACCCCAAGAGGGATCGCCACCATCATAGTGAACAGGAACGAGCTCGTGCTGAGCGCGATCGTAGGCCCGATGCGGTCGCCGATGAGATCCAGAACTGGGGCGCCCGAAATGAGTGAAACGCCCAGATCGCCGGTCGCCAATCGCTGCAGCCACGTCCCCAGTTGAACCAGGATCGACTGATCCAGACCCATGCTGACGCGAATGGCTTCGAGTTGCGCCTCCGTCGCATCTTCGCCCGCCATGATGGTGGCGGGATCGTTCGGCGTAAGTCGTAGTGCGGCGAAGACGATTATTGCCACAAGGACCATGACCGGCAGTGCGGCAAGGATGCGTCTGAGCACGTAGAACAACAACATGCGCCTTGGACTTCCTGGGGTCGTCGCGGGCTCCGTCTAAGAGACAAGCGACATGCTACTAGGATTCTGGAAACGGGACCGGAAGGAAGCCGGCCCCGTTGACGTGCTCAGTGTTAGTCGGCGGCTTTGCGGACGTTCCAGAATACGGTCACTGGCGCCTCCAGAAAACCGGTCCACTTGTTGCTGAAGGCCGCAGGAACCTGGAACTGGCCGAGCGGTCCAGCCGCCACTTCCTCCATGGCCTTATTCTGAATCTCGACCGTGATCGCCTTGCGTGCTTCGGCGTTCGGAGCCTTGGCGTACTGCATGCGCAGGTCGAGGATCTCCGGAACATTGGGACGGGTCACAGCCTTGCCGTCAGTTGCCAGCATCGAATTGCCGAACGGGTCCTTGGCAATCGCTATGCTCGCGCCGGTGATGAAGATGCTCCAGCCACCCTCGTCAGGGCCTTTGTCATTGGTCAGGTTGCTGACCGCTGACTGCCAGTCCATGGTCTTCAGTTGCACGTTGAAGCCGACGCTTCGCAAAGCCTCGCCAATGACGACCGGCTGGGTGGAGAAAAGTGCGATGTCGGTGGGATGAAGAATGACCACGGGCTCGTTGTTGTAGCCGGCCTCCGCCATCAGAGCTTTGGCCTTTTCCTTGTCGGCTTCGACGATCCATTCCTTGCCGGTCTCGTCTCCGTTCACCGTCCCGCACCCCATGATCGCGGCGCAGGGCTTAGAGTATTCGGGGTTGCCGACCATGGCATCCAGAATGTCCTTCTGTGCAACGGCGGCGAGCGCGGCCTGTCTGAGCAACTTGTTGTTGAATGGTGGCTGCCGGGGGTTCATCGTGAAATATGTCCATGAGCCGAGATGGTCCAGCACCTTCACGGTTACGTCTGGATTGTCCTTCAGAAGCGGTATCAGGTCGTAGGGGAGTTGCTGGATATAATCCACCTCGCCATTTGCCAGCGCGTTCACCGCCGTCATCTGGTCGGGCATCGTCACCCATTCCACGCGCTCGACACCCACAACCTTGCCGCCAGCGGTCCAGTCAGCGGGCTCGTCACGTGGGATGTAGTCGGGATTCTTTTCGTAGACGGCCTTAATGCCGGGCTGGAACTCTTCATTGACGAAGCGATATGGCCCAGAGCCAGTGTAATCGGTGATTGCCTCGGAAGCAGGGGTTTCCGCGACCTTCTTCGGCATGATGAAGAGCGGCCGGGCGCCGAGCTTCGAGAGACCTTCAAGAATGAGTTCGGTGGGCTGCGTCAGTTTGATCTCGAAGCTTTTTTCGTTCAGCGGCTTCATTTCATCGACCAGCGTCATTAGCGGGCCACCGGTTCCGTCGACTTCAGCCCAGCGGCGGATCGAGGCGATGCAGTCTTCCGATGTCACCGGCGAGCCATCATTCCATTTGAGGCCGTCCCGCAGCGTGAAGGTGTATACGAGACCATCTTCCGACGTCGTCCAGTCCGCCATCTGCGGGCGCACCTGAAACTTCGAATCGAGGCCCAGAAGCGTGTCGTAGATCATGTAGCCATGGTCGCGGCTGATGTAGGCCGTCGTCATGATCGGGTCCATGAGGCGCAGGCCCGTTTGCATGACGACGCGCAGCGTGTCCGGCTGCGCATGGCTCGCGGCGGGATTGATTATCAGTGTACCGAGCGCCAGCAGGCAGGCGCGGCTGATCGAACGGATCGACGGTGGTTTCATGCGACATCTCCATAGAAAGAACCGGGGATACGCTTGAGAGCGGGCGTGTCGTAGACGCAGGGCAGAATCGGCATTGAATGCATAACTGCATCAATGATGCCTTGGCGACTTTCGCCCACACTTTCGCCCTCACCAGATGACATATGTTCCCCATTTTTGTCGTGTATCTTGCATCGGGTGCAGTGCCGGATGATAGGGAAACACCCGGGGGCAAGAAAGAAACTTTCTTTTCGCGTTCTATAGCATATTGCTATCGGCTTGAGGAGGCTTGAGCAAGCGGCTTGAACCTGGAAAATATGCGGCGCGCTACGTTGTCCCGGCAACAGGTTGGAAATTTTCGGCCCACGGCACCGCCATCGCCGGTCTGATAGGTGCACGACCGGTGTCTGCTCAAGGTTTGCCGGTAGAGAGTCCGAACAAAGTGTCGATCAATCTGCCCTTTGCCGGCGTAGACCCCTTCTGCCGGATCGTTCCGATTTCGACGAATTTCGACCCCGATCCGGAACAGCTCATCTTTGCCTCTATGCCGAACTCATCAATGCCGATGTTATCGTGGTTCCAAGGGACATACCCGACCCGAGGCCGGACGCTGGCCGCTTGGCGCCGAAGAAGTGTCTTTTTTGACTTTGGAATTTTTAGTCCCGGAAGCACTTGCCACACGAGCCTTCGGTTATTTAGCCTTCTGAGAGGCTTGTTCTTTCTTAGGCGTTTCCTGTGCAGCGGCGATTGGGCTGTCTGCCCGCTTGGTTTCAGCGTCTTTCAATTCAGCCATTATCTTTCTCCTTGATCAAGTTCCTAAACCTTGGCTTGCGTGGCAAGCATTAAAGAAGAATGTCTGACAGTCATCGACCGGCCGGAGTCTTAAGAAGTGGTTTGAAAGCAGATGGTCCTGGTTTGCCGTTCATAACGGCCCGCCCCGGGGTACACCCGGGGCGGTTTTGCGTTCGTCACCGGCCCTCCCATAGAGACTATTCTAGACCCTCATAGCCTTGCGCTTGCGAAAGTTCCTAGAGTGGGATTGGTCCATTCGTCTTGACGTTTTCCATAGAAACGCAGGTTCGAAAGCTTTTGACGTTGCCACCCTCGAAGAAGAGCTCACGCGTCATTTCATTGTATTCGGCCATGTCCTTGACGTTCACGATCAGAATGAAGTCCATTTCCCCGGTTACATAATAGCACTGCTGCACCTGCCTGCAGCGAAGGAACCGATCCTTCATGGCGTCCAATAGATCCAGGCGCTCATTCTCTGTCGTCACGTGAACGATAATCGTCAGTGGGCGGGCCACGGCCGTTTCGTTCACGATTGCGATGTCCCTTCTAATGACACCGCTTTCACGAAGCTGTTGAAGCCGCCGGGCAACCGCCGGAGCCGAAAGTCCGATCCGGTCCGCAATTGCCCGCTGCGGCATCATGTTATCGACCTGAACCAGCTGGAGAATCTTTAGATCGAAATCGTCGACCGTTACCACCGGTTGCTTCTTCACCAGACCCTCCTAATCTCAGACAATTTGCAAGAAACTTGCACATTCATATCCAAATGAGAGCACAAATAAACTCTGTCTTGGAATATTCTCTTAGAAAATCAGGCAAGAGAGTTCCATGCAGTTGCATTTCTATAAAGCCGCCGATCGTCAGTTAAATGAGGCGGACAGACGCATCGTCGGTGTTGATGCCCCTGATATCGTGCGCCCGTTTCTCGCGCTGTGGGGGCAGAACGAGACCCCTCCCTTGATCTCACTTCCCGAGCTGGCAAAGCAGACAGGGACCGGACACGTCCTGATCAAGGACGAAGGGCAGCGATTGAATCAAGGTAGCTTCAAGGCGTTGGGTGGAGCCTACGCCGTGATGGCGATCTTTAAATCCATGCTGGAAGAACACCTGGGAAGCGAAGTCGCAATACCCCAACTTGTCTCCCCCACGGCCAGAGAATATGCAAGATCCATAACGTTCTGCTGCGCGACAGACGGCAATCACGGGAAGTCGGTCGCTGCCGGCGCGCGACTGCTCGGTTGCAAGGCGGTTATCTTCGTCCATGAAGGGGTAACTCCCGCAAGGGCCAATGCCATTGGCGCTGACGAGGTCATCCGGGTTGATGGAAACTATGACCACTCCGTCGCGGAAGCAGAAAGAATAAGTGCAGAGCGCAAATGGATTCTCGTGTCTGACACATCCTGGCAGGGCTACGAGTCAATCCCAAGTCTGGTAGCACAAGGATATACAGTCCTCGCGGACGAAGCGCTTGAGCAATTTGCGCTCCAGGGACTTCAACCGCCCACTCATGTCTTCCTTCAGGCGGGTGTCGGCGGCTTTGCCAGCAGTATCTCGGGGTATCTTTCCGAAGTCCTGGGGCGCGACAATATTACCGCGATCATCGTCGAGCCGGACCGCGCTGCGTGCCTTTTCGAGACGGCCACCGCAAGCGAACTGCGCTCCTTTACGCCAACCCAACCAACCATCATGGCGATGCTGGAGTGCTATACGCCGTCGCTTGTCGCATGGCGGATACTGCAAAGGACAGCAGATGCTTTCATGACTGTTTCCGAAGAGGACGCAAAGCATGCGATGCGTTCGCTCGCGTTCCGTGGCCAGGATCAAGAGGGAATTGTGGCAGGTGAAAGCGGGGCGGCCGGGTTGGCAGGACTTCAGGTGGTAGCCGCAGATGCCGAGGCCCGCGCGATCTTGAAGCTGGATGAGCACAGCCGCGTGCTTCTCATCAACACGGAGACTGCCACCGACCCGGCTTCCTACGAGGAGATTGTCGGAGTATCGCCCCAGTCAGTATCCGGCGCTCCTGCCCGCGCAGGTACTCCGACCGCCCTGGTTCGATAGACGGATCAATCTGCCTACGCCCTCGGCGTAGAACGCACAATTTTGGAAGGACATGCTATGCAAAACCAACTGATTGTTCCGAGGAGAGGCTTCTCGTCCGCGGAATTCGAGGCACGCGTAGCCCGTGCTCAAAAGATCATGAGCACTCACGGATTTGATGCACTCCTTGTCTCCGCACCACCGAACGTAAGATACTTTACGGGATTTGACTCTCAGTTCTGGGAAAGCCCGACAAGGCCGTGGTTCATCGTCGTTCCTTCGGCTGGAGAGCCTATCGCCGTCATCCCGGAGATCGGCGCACCAGAAATGGCCCTGACATGGATGAAGGACATACGGACCTGGCCAGCTCCGGTGCCGGAAGACGACGGTCTTTCTCTCCTCAAGGCAACTCTGGAAGGCCTACCGAAACGCTTCGGGAGGATCGGTGCGGAAATGGGCCGGGAAATGGCGCTGCGCATGCCTGTCTCGGAATTCCTCAGGCTTCGCGAAACTGTCGGGTCCAGTATCGAGGACGGTTCGCCATGCCTTTGGGAGATCCGCATGGTGAAGACCGTCGCTGAAATCGAACACATCAACTACATCTGCCAGATAGCGAGCGACGCCTACGAAGCATTACCGTCGCAGATATCCATCGGCGAAAGCGAACGCGAGGTTGCCCGCAAATTGCGCATCGACATTGCTCGCCGGGGGGCGGATTCGACTCCGTTCCTACCTGTGATTTCCGGTCCCGGAGGGGTCGAGCAGATCGTTTGCGGGCCTCACGACCGTGTTCTGGAGAAAGGCGACATCCTCTTCATCGATACCGGATCGACATTCGACGGCTACTTTTGCGATTTCGACCGCAACTACGCCGTCGGTACCGTCTCCGATGATGCGCACAGGGTGCATGAAGCACTGTGGCTTGCGACGGAAGCAGGGATCAAGGCTGCAGTTCCCGGTGCCACCACCGATGACATGTTCCGCGCGATGTCGAAGTTCATCGAGGACGCCGGCGCGATCGGAAACAATGTCGGCCGCCTCGGTCACGGGCTTGGGCTTCAATTGACCGAGCCGCCATCACATCGGCTCGGCGATGGCACCGTAATCCTCGAAAACATGGTCCTGACCATCGAACCCGGAATGGAATACGCGCCCGGCAAGATGATCGTCCACGAGGAAAACATCGCAATCACCCGCGATGGTCCACGCCTGCTGACGAAAAGAGCGCCGCGGGAACTGCCAGTAATTCGCTGAGGACGAATGGGAGGAGAACCGTCCATCTGAGACAGATGGTCTGTCTCACAATCAAGGGGAATAAAAAAATGAAACTCAACATCAAAATCGCAGCTGTCGCCAAATCGAGTATGGCGATGGCAATTCTTGCGATCACGCTGGGCTCTGTGGGAGCTGCCCGTTCAGAAGATGTCGGCACGATCACCGCTGGCAAGCTTCTTGTTGGATCAGATCAGGTCTACCCGCCCTATGACTATTTGGAGAATGGCGTCACCAAGGGGCTGGATGCCGACGTCCTGGCCGCGATCGCGCCCAGGCTCGGGCTTGAAGTCGAGTTTGTCGACACTCGCTTCGCCAGCCTCATCGGAGGGCTTCAAGCCAACAAGTACGACGTCATCGCATCCGCTCTCTATGTCACGGCTGCTCGCGCCAAGGTGGTGGACTACATTCCCTATGCCAAGACCGGCGGTTCCCTGATGGTGCGCAGCGACGACGATTTCGCGCCGAAGAAGCCGGAGGATCTATGCGGCAAGCGAGTGGCAAACCTCAAAGGCGCGGCCTGGGTTCCGGAACTTCAGAAAACGTCCGACACCAGCTGCGCATCCAATCCCATTGACGTCAAGGAATTCGCCACGTCCGCCGAGGCGGCACAGGCGCTCCTGTCTCGCGGTGCGGACGTCGTTTTCGATGATGCGGGCGTTTCGAAGGCTGCCGTCCTTGCAACGGGAGATCGGCTGAAAATCACATCCACCGAGATTCTGTTCCCTGTCGTGATGGGAATTGCCGTCAAGAAGGGCAATACCGAGCTGCTGGATCGGCTCAAGAACGAGTTGCAGACGCTGGTCGCATCGAAGGAATACGATGCAATCCTCGCGAAATATAATCTGGCGCTGCCCTCTGAAGAAGAAATCGCCAGGTCACTCTCCGAGTAAAACTAGCAAGCCCGCGCAATCGTAGCCCCTTTGGGGCTACGCCTTGTTGGCAGCACCGGAAACGAAACAATGGAATTTGACTGGTCCTATACGATCGGGCTTCTCTGGAGCCGCGACTTCTGGAACGCAACCCTGCTTGTTGTCGAACTCAGCCTGGCGAGCTGGATCATCAGCGTGATACTTGGATTCTTCGTCGCCCTCGCACATCGGTCCAGTTTTCTCGCAGTAAGAAAGATCGCGTCTGTCTACGTCTGGTTCTTCCGGAGCCTACCGCTACTGGTGCTGCTGATCTTCGTCTACAATCTCCCGCAAGCGTTCCCGTCGACAGGGGCTTTCCTCTCGATTCCCTTCATCTCCGGTCTGATCGCACTCGTTCTAAGCGAGACAGCCTATATTGCCGAGATTCACAGAGGCGCGCTGGTTTCCGTCAGCAAGGGACAATATGAGGCGGGAAATGTGCTTGGCCTCTCGCGCTCCGGCATCCAACGGCTCGTGGTCATTCCGCAAGCGCTACGAATTGCTCTCCCGTCGCTCGCAAACGAGTTCATCTCGATCGTCAAGCTGACCTCGCTCGTCTCCGTCATATCGCTGGCTGAAATACTTCTTGTGGGCCAGCGCTACTACACACAGAACTTCAAGGTTATCGAAACCATGGTAGCGGTCGCGTTCTACTACGTGCTGATCGTGACAGTTTTTGACACTTTGCTCAAGGCGCTGGAACGGCACCTCGATTTCTCCAATCGCCTCACCGCGCTTTCGAAGGCTGGGATTGAAGATACGGATTCGCCGGCCGCGCCGTCGGTCATGGAACGGGACGACAGCCAACCGGTAATCCGACTTGACCGCGGCGGGAAATCCTTTGGCGACAATTCCGTATTCAGCAACTTGAATCTGGCCGTTCGTCAGGGGGAAGTTGTCTCGATTATCGGACCGTCAGGGTCTGGAAAGACCACCCTTATCCGGTCACTGAACGGGCTGGAGACGCTTGATCAGGGCGTCGTCTATCTGAAGGAGAAGCCCTTCATAGCCGGTCGTGAAGAGGGGCTCAGCATGAGCCTGCCGAAAGCCAAAACCGAGATGCTGGAACTCGGGATGGTGTTTCAGAGCTTCAATCTCTTCCCTCACAAGACGGTACTCGGGAACGTTACGCTAGGACCCCATTACCACAATCGTGGAAGTGTCGGCGAGATCCGGGCCAGTGCCAGGGCGATCTTGAGCCAGGTCGGAATGCTCGCGCACGAAAACAAGTATCCGCATCAGCTTTCCGGCGGGCAACAACAGCGTGTCGCCATTGCAAGGGCTTTGGCGATGAACCCCTCGGTCTTGCTGTTTGACGAACCGACGTCAGCGCTGGATCCGGAAACCGTTGGCGAAGTGCTTCGCATCATGGCCGATTTGGGAAAATCCGGCCGGACTATGATCATCGTGACGCATGAGATGAAATTCGCGCTCGAAGTCTCGGATCGGGTGATTTTCATGGAAGGCGGGAAAGTTGTCTTCGAGGGCTCACCGGATGCGCTGCGTGACGAGTTTTGCGGGATGCCCGTCTCGCCGATTTCGTCCGCCTTTGAAAATGAAGGAACCAGATGACCGCCTTGATTGTCGATGGCGAACGGCTTGTTCGCCGACTGAAGGAACTGGGGAGCCTCGGCGTCGACAAGGACGGCCGATTGACAAGGCTTGCTGCCACCGACGCCGACAAGCTTGGCCGTGATCTGTTTGTGCGCTGGGCGAAGGAAGCCGGTCTGGTGGTTTTCATAGACCGCATCGGCAACATTTTCGCGGTTTACGAAACATCGGAAAATGCTGGGGCGGCACCCGTCATGATGGGCTCGCACATCGATACGGTCATCGATGCAGGGATTTTTGACGGATGCTATGGCGTTCTGGCGGGGCTTGGCGTTATTGAAGCGGTCAAGTCCGCGGGAATTCATCTCCCGAGACCGCTCGTCGCCGCCGCTTTCGCCAACGAGGAAGGCGTGAGGTTCACCCCTGATATGATGGGTTCCCTGGTATATGTGGGTGGAATGGACGTGGAAGAAGCGCTGCAGGCAGTTTCAATCGACGGCAAGCTGCTTGGCCGAGAGCTGGAACGCATTGGATATGCGGGAAAGCTCAATCCTGGATTTCTAACTCCCGAAGCCTATGTCGAGCTTCACATCGAACAAGGACCCATTCTGGAATCCCTGGGAATGCAGATAGGCGTTGTCGAGAATCTGCAGGGGATTTCATGGCAGCGCATCACGATCGATGGCGTCGCCAACCATGCCGGAACAACCCCAATGGATTTGCGGCGCGATGCCGGATATGCGGCGGCGAAAGTCATGAACTTCGTACATGACCTTGCCCTGAACCACAGAACGGAAATGGTCGGGACGGTTGGGTCCATCCATTTCGAGCCCAACGCGATCAACGTAATACCTTCACGCGCCACCCTTACGGTGGACCTGCGCAGCCCAAGGGAAGAACGGCTCCTGGTGGCAGAGACGGCGCTTGCCGATGAGATCATATCGATCTCGAATGCCCTCGGCGTAACTGTGAGAAGTGAGACGCTCGCGCGAACACAGCCGGTAGAATTCTGCGACGAGATCGTCGACAGGATCGAGCGGGCCGCAGAGCTGCGAGGTTTTAAATGCGTGAGGATGACGTCGGGAGCCGGACACGACGCTCAGATGATGGCCCGCCTATGCCCGACCGCAATGATCTTCGTGCCAAGCGCACGAGGCATCAGCCATAATCCCGACGAATATACTCCGGACGGCGACTTGATCAACGGAGCGCAGGTCTTGCTGGAAGTTGTAACAGACCTGGCGAGCGAGCACTGACCGCGTTCCTTTAACGCAACTGTCGACTGGCCACGCTTTCGTAGAGCATTTTTGCCTCTTCGACGAAAGAAGTTCCTAGATCATCTGCGTCGGCGAGCAGGACCAGTAAACCGTAACCATCCGGCCAGGGCCGCAGGTTGCGAGAGCAAAGCCGCGCAGCGCCCGTTCGGCGGCATTGTTGGTGAGACAAATCCGGCCATCTTCCTGGCTGGCATCGGCTCCCAGCTCCTCGAGCTGCAACTCCATCTGCTCGAGAAGACGCGCCTTGCGCTCCGATCTGCTGCCTTGGATGTCGCGGTTGAGCTTCTCGATCTCAAGGCGCAACCGGGCGATAAGCGCATACGAATGCGCGTTCACCGCCTGTGCGCGAGCCGCAATGGCCTCCGCTTCACGGCGTGCCGCGCGCTCGGCGAGGATCATCGTATGCGCGCTGGCAAGGTCGTCCGGGAGCTGATCGGCCACGCAGTTCATAGCCAGACGGAATCATATTCGGCCCTACGTTACCAGCCATTTCGGCTATCCAGCGGAACTCGGACGCCAGGTTTTTTGCGGCACTCACCAGTCGATCCCTTCGAGCGGATAACCGAGGCGATGCCGAAATGACCCCGACGGTTGATCGGCTAGGGTTCCTTGCAATCCGCATCTAGGATAATAAGCCGCAAGGCCATTGCTAAAAGAGACCCTTCGCATATCTTGTATATTATAGTAATTTGGTACCGTTTACCTTTCAACGATTTAAGCATACTGTACGACTATGAAGCTGCTCTCCGAACCGTTACTTCACTTCACGGTCAGTGGTGCTATTCTGTTTTCAGCCTATGCTTGGCTGAGCGGGAACAAGCCGCCCTCCGATGGCGTCGAGCCAGTACGCATTGGTGCTGGTGAGATTCAATGGCTTAAGCAAACCTATTCAAGCCAGTGGTTGAGGCCGCCCGACACCAACGAGCTTCAGGGGCTGGTCACAAATCTCGTAACCGAGGAACTTTTTGCGCGCGAAGCACAAGCAATCGGCCTCGGCGAGAACGATACGATTATTCGGCGACGCCTGGCGCAGAAGCTTAAATTCCTCGTTGAGGATACGTCACGGTTGGCCGAGCCAACAGACGCTGAGTTGCGCCGATATTTCGAAGCGAATGCGCCTCATTTCGAGGAAGGCCCTCAGCTGTCTTTCTCCCAGATCTATTTCAATCCGGAAAGCCGCAAGGACCCGGTCAAGGATGCCCGCCTCGTCCTCGCCGGCTTAAGCGCTGATGTCAACGTCGAGGAAGCAAAACTCGGAGACCGGCTTCTGCTTGAAACAGAGTTGGCGCATGCCGACCGGCAGGCCGTCGCCAACGCGTTCGGGACCGAGTTCGCCGATGCGTTGCTGGCGGTCGAGCCCGGCAAATGGACCGGGCCGTTGAAGTCCGGCTATGGAATGCATCTCGTGTTCGTCAGCGAAAGGCAAACCGCCCGAATGCCGCCGTTCGAAGCGGTTCGTGACAAAGTGGTCACGGAGTGGCGACGCGAGAGCGAACAGAAGGCGAGTCAGGATTATCTCGCACAGCTGCGCCAGAAATACGGTGTGAAGGTCGATGACAGCGCGAAGGCGCAGCTCGAACCGCAGCCGGCAACGAACGTGTCAATGCGATGACCCGGCACCAGTTTCTCGTCTGTCTTCTGGTATCCTTCTGCGCAGCCATCGCATCCCCCATAGATGCGGCCGCGCACGAAGTCAGGCCCGCCTATCTCGATGTCCGAGAAGAGACCCTCGGCGTGTTCAGCGTGTTGCTCAAGACACCGATGCAGGGCAACGCACGGCTGGCCTTGTCTGCCACGTTCTCCGGCAAGGTCGAAAGGCTCGCCCCGGTCGTCTCACGCCCAACGGGCAACGCAATGCTGCAGTCCTGGCAAATGCGAGCTGTCGAGCCGCTCGAGGGTCAAACGGTTTCGATCCACGGCCTGCAGAACACGATGACGGACGCACTCGTGCGCATCGAATTTCTCGATGGCTATGTCTGGCTGGAGAAGCTAACGCCGGGCTCGCCCTATGCAACGATCCCGGCCGTGCAGAGCAACTGGACCGTAGCGAAGACCTATATCGTCAGCGGTATCGAGCACATCCTTTTCGGCTTCGACCATTTGCTGTTCGTTGCCTCGCTGATGCTGATCGTGCGGGATTGGCGCATGCTGGTGAAAACAGTCACGGCGTTCACTGTGGCGCATTCGATAACACTCACTTTCGCCACGCTCGGCTGGGCAACGCTGCCCTCTGCACCGGTCGAGGTGATGATCGCGTTCAGCATCGTCCTTGTTGGAGCGGAGATCGTCAGAATGGAGCGCGGCGAGATCAGCCTGACCATCACCTGGCCCTGGGTCGTGGCTTTCGTATTTGGACTTCTACATGGTTTCGGCTTCGCCGGAGCACTAGTCGATCTGGGCCTGCCGCGCGGCGACATTCCCCTTGCCCTGTTCTCCTTCAATGTCGGCGTCGAAGTCGGACAGCTGATGTTTATTGCGGCCATTCTGGCGATCGTCGCCTCGGCAACTCGCTTCTTCACGATCCCGCGGCAGGCAATCGTCGCATCTGCATATGGGATCGGCACGATAGCAGCATTTTGGGGCGTCGAGCGGCTCGATGCGATGCTGCGAGTTCATGGATGATGAGGCGCTCGATCCGATAAATCAAGAAGCATGCGCGGAACCATTGATACGGCCGCGAAACGGGAGGGACAATGATGACCGACACTGGGTACACCCTGAAGAATGCTCTCTTGCGCAGTATCGCGACTCTCGGATTGTGGACAGCACCCTCCATGCCATCGCTGGCTCAGGAAGCCGTGCACACCGATGTCGGCGACATCGATGCGAAGACCGGCACTGACATTTTCCCGACGAAGCGTCCCTATTCGCCCTGGGCGGGACGCAACTTTCCGATGCGGCCCTTGTTCGGCGACACGCATCTCCACACAGCGCTTTCCTTTGACGCCGGCGCCGCAGGAGCGAGGATCGGACCTCGCGAAGCTTATCGCTTCGCCAAGGGCGAGGAGATCACAGCCTCAAGCGGCCAGCCAGTAAAGCTGTCGCGTCCACTCGATTTCCTAGTTGTCGCGGATCATTCCGACAATCTTGGATTTTTCGCCGACTTCCTCGCGGGAAAACCGGAAATCCTGCAGAACCCGCAGGGACGGAAATGGTATGATATGGTCCAGTCAGGAAAAGGCGCCGAGGCTGCGTGGGACATTGTCGTCGCCTTTTCGCAGGGGAAATTTCCGCCGGACATTACCTACCAGCCGGGCAACCCGGCCTATCGATCGGTATGGCAAAGCATTATAGATGCCGCCGAGGAGGCCAATGATCCTGGGCGGTTCACCGCTTTCATTGGCTACGAGTGGACCTCTCTCGACAAGGGAAACAACCTACATCGTAACGTGATCTTTCGCGACGGTGGCGAAAAGGCGGCTCTCATTGAGCCGTACACTACACAGCCGCCGCTCGGCAGCAACAACCCGCGTGACCTGTGGAAGTGGTTGCGCAACTATGAAGAGAAAACAGGCGGCAGTGTGCTGGCCATCGCCCATAATGGCAACCTCAGCAATGGGACCATGTTTCCACTGGTCGAGCCATCCACCGGAAAGGAAATAGACCGGGATTACGCTGAGCAGCGAAAGCGCTGGGAAATCCTTTACGAGACCACCCAGATGAAGGGAGACGGGGAAAGCCACCCGACGCTGTCGCCGAACGACGAATTCGCCAATTTCGAGAAATGGGACAAGGGTAACCTCGATCTCAGCGAGGCCAAGAAACCGGAGATGTTGGAGTTTGAATATACGCGCTCCGCATTGAAAAACGGCTTGAAACTCGAAGCGAAGCTTGGCGTCAATCCATACAAATTTGGGCTTGTCGGCTCAACAGACTCACACACTGGCCTTTCTACAGCTGATGACGACAATTTCTGGGGCAAGATTTCTTCAGGAGAGCCAAATCCGGGCCGAACAAGCCACCCATTTATGACTAATCCGAAGCTTGGACTGAAGATCCTGGGCTGGGAGACCACGGCGTCGGGCTATGCCGCTGTGTGGGCCCAGGAAAACACGCGTGCCTCGATCTTCGACGCCATGAAACGCCGGGAAACCTATGCCACCACCGGGCCACGTATTCTGGTGCGCTTCTTCGGCGGCTTCGATTTCACAGCCGATGACGCCAATTCGAGGAGCCCAGCTCTCGCTGGCTACAGCAAAGGCGTGCCGATGGGCGGCGACCTGACAGATGCACCCGCTGGTAAGGCGCCAAGCTTCCTCGTTGCCGCTCTCAAAGATCCGATCGGCGCTAACCTCGATCGCTACCAGATCGTCAAGGGCTGGCTCGACTCTGCCGATGAAGTACACGAGAAGGTCTACGACGTAGCTTGGTCGGGTGATCGCAAGCCGGGCACTGATGGCAAGGTGCCGCTGGTGGGCGATACGGTGGATGTGCAAAACGCCACATGGACCAACACGATAGGCGCTCCGGAACTAATCGCGGTTTGGAGCGATCCCGAGTTCGATCCGAAGCAGCGCGCTTTCTACTACGGCCGCGTCATCGAAATCCCGACGCCACGCTGGACCGCTTATGATGCCAAGTACTTTGGCCTGACCATGCCGCCGGAGGTGCGGATGACCACCACGGAGCGCGCTTACACATCGCCGATTTGGTACACACCAAAGTGAGGATGGGAACATGCAAAAATCAAACTGCACTGTCTCAAGTCGATCCGTTATGCGGTGGCAAACCCGCCCAGTGCTCGCCGCCGCCGTCGGGCTCGTGCTTTCCTATGGCCCAGCCTGGAGCCAAAGTGCCATAGATAAGGACGCCGACGACATCCTCGTCGCGATGTCCAACCATCTGAAGGGCCTGAAGGCATTCAGCGTCGACTACGATACCGATCATGAGATCGTCGACACGGCCGGACAAAAGATACAGTATAGCGCTTCCGGCTCCATCGCGGCCTCGCGCGGCGAAGGGTTCCGCATGACCCGCAAAGGTCCCTATGCCGACGTTGAGGTCACCTTCGACGGCAAAGTTATCTCGCTCTACGGCAAGGGCATGAACGTCTACGCCCAGCTTGAAAGCCCGGGGCCATCCTTTGATGAGGCGATCGAAGAGTTCAGGATTTCGACTGGGTTGGACGCTGCCGGCGCAGACCTGCTTTCGGCCGATCCATACGCAGTTATGACCGAAGGTGCGATAGAGGGAAAGCTGATCGGTGAAGCCTCTATCGGTGGGGTTCAGTGCGATCATCTGGCCTTCCGCACCGATGCTGTCGATTGGCAGATCTGGGTGCAGAAGGGAGAGCAGAAGCTGCCATTGAAATATGTGATCACCACCAAATGGGTGACCGGCGCGCCCCAGTACGCGCTGAGGCTGAGCAACTGGAACGTGACATCCGAAAACGATCCTAAGCTATTTGCCTTTGTGCCGCCGACCGACGCGAAGAAACTCGAGCAGGTATATTCGGACGAGGTCGGCGAACTGACACTGGAGAGTGGCGAATGAACACGCAGCGCAAGCTTTTCAAATATCTCTCTATCGCGGCTGTGATCACAGCCATCCTGATGACCGACGCCTGGCTTGGTGGCCAGTTCGTTCCAACCGGCTCGATCGTCTCCAGCGCCGAGGCGCGTGTAGGCAGGCCGGGGACACCGAGAAGCGTGGCTGGTGTCGCGCGCCGAACGACGCGGCGCACGGTACGGCGATCGGCGATCTATATCGCAACACTGCCACCGGCCTGTGCACGGGTAAGTGTAAACGGGATGTCGCTGTGGCGCTGCGGGGGTGCGTATTATCAGTCGTCCGGTGGCCGCTACGTCGTCGTTTATGTCGATTAATCCTGTCTAGTTGATCCGCTGTCGCGCGCCAAAGTCAAATTCGCGCCAAAAGGAAAACCAGTGAGCACCATCAGCGGCCGCTTAGCGTGCACAAGGTCATTTTCTTTCGCTGGAAGTGTCCAACGCTTATTTCTGACCTCAATCCTGTCTGTTGCCTTGTTGGGGTGTGCAGGGCGTCCAAAGGACGTACTCCTGCCGGTGGCTGACACCTCACCAACATCCAGCAAGGTCGAAATGCTTGTAGCTACAACCCGCAGCCGTTCGTCCAAGCCGGGGGAGATGTTTACGGGCGAGCGCGGTCCGGCCCCCGCATTCGCTGACATCACCGTCTCGATACCTCCAAGCAACGTCCGCAAGGTAGGGGAAGTGGCCTGGCCAAAGAAATTACCTCCCAATCCAGCGACCGATTTCGCGGTCCTCAAGGGCGAGGAACTCACCTTGGAGGGAGCGAAAGTTTGGCTTAGCGCCTCTGCCAGGAAAAGCCCGGATCATAGCGTTCTTGTGTTCATCCACGGCTTCAATAATCGGTTTGAGGACTCGGTTTTCCGGTTTGCTCAAATTGCCAATGATGCAGGAACCGACAGCGTTCCCATTTTGGTCACGTGGCCTTCACGTGGAAGTACCTTTGCCTACGGATATGACCGCGAAAGCACCAATTACACGCGAAACGCACTGGAAACGCTCTTTCAATATCTGGCGCGTGACCCCGGCGTAAAGGAAGTATCTGTTCTCGCCCATTCTATGGGAAACTGGTTGGCGCTGGAATCGCTACGCCAGATGGCCATCCGCAACGGTGGTCTTCCACCGAAATTCAAGAACATCATGCTCGCTGCTCCCGATGTCGATGTGGATGTATTCCGTTCTCAAATCGCCGACATGGGCAAACAGCATCCCAAATTCACACTCTTCGTTTCACAGGATGATCGCGCGCTGGCTGTTTCGCGTCGGGTCTGGGGTGATGTCGCCCGGCTCGGATCGATCGACCCGGAACAGACGCCCTACAAGGAGGAACTCGCGGCGAACAAGATAACGGTAATCGACCTGACAAAGGTCAAATCCGGGGACAAACTCAACCATGGCAAATTTGCGGAGTCACCTGAGATCGTCCAACTCATTGGTTCGCGTATCTCGGACGGTCAAGCTCTTACCGACAGTCGGGTAGGTTTTGGTGATCGGATTGTAGCTGCTACAGCTGGCGCGGCGGCAGTGGCTGGCACTGCTGCTGGCCTCGCCATTGCCGCTCCTGTTGCCATGGTCGATCAGAATACTCGGGATAATTATGCAAACGAGGTTGGTGCACTGGGCGTCACGACGCCGCGCGGGCGAACAGGGCAGCGCAGCCCAATCAACAACGATTGCGGTGCCGCGAACGTCGGGACCAGGAGCGTATGTGATCGGTAGCTGATCGAGGTAGACAAGGTTGGCTGTCATCGAGTTGGAACGTTGGGGAGGGATATATGAAGTCTGGATTTGTGAACATACTAGCCTGCGCCGGAATTCTCGTGGTCGCCGACAGCGCCGCCGCTGCTGACGTTTACTCGCCGGTGGCGCCAGAAACCCACCAGCTTGTGATCGAGCCGGGCTGGACGTTTTCGGTCGCTCCCTATTTCTGGGCCGCGGGACTATCGGGCGAGGTAGGTCAGTTCGGCCTGCCGCCAGTCGACGTCGATGCCAGTTTCGGCGATATCGTCGACCATCTCGACTTTGGTGCTATGGCGATCGGCGAGGCGAGATATGGCCGCTACAGCATCTTTGGCGACATCATGTATTCGAAGATTTCGGGCGTTGCGGGGACGCCCAGAGGCATTCTGGCGTCAAACGTGGCAGTATCATCAGAGACGTTTGCGGGTTTGGTAGGAGCAGGCTACTCCTTGTTTGAAAGCAACTCCGGTCGCCTCGATGTCGTTGCCGGTGTCAGAGTGTGGTCGGTCGAAAACGACATCTCCTTCAGCGGTGGCATTCTTGATGGGCTCTCGCAAAGCGACGGCGCGACTTGGGTGGATGGGATGGCTGGCTTTCGCGGAAACTATTCAATCACGCCCAATATCTATTTGACGGCATGGGGGCTTGTCGGCGCCGGTGAAGCCGATATCGACTGGGACGTTGCTGGGGCCATCGGCTACCGGTTCAACGATCAAATTTCGGCGGTGGCGGGTTACCGGGCACTGGGTGTCGACTACAATAACGACGACGGATTTATCTTCGATGTGGTCCAACAGGGCCCAATCCTTGGGCTGGTGGTGCGATTTTAGGTGCAAGAACCCCCTACATCTCGACCTCTCAGTTTGGAGGCATCGCCACGAGGAAGCCACTGGCCAGCAGATATTCATAAAGATGTCGAAGAGGCGGTGCGGGGCGCAACTGCTCTGCAGTTATCCATTGCCGATTACCGTCGACCTCCCATCCATGTCCCGACTCGGTCGTGAGCAGGTGAAGCAACTCGTCGCGAGGGCATGGACAGGCCAGTAAACGTACGTTCGAGCCGAAAAGTCGCGCGATACCCTCAAGCAGGCGGCCCTCCAGTTGCTGATATTTCACATCATCAAAAATCCGCATCAACGCAGGCAGCGGCATCGCGAAACGCAACGGCGCCTGCGTATATCGACGCACGAATGCAGTGATGCGATACAACTGGCGATGCCGTGTGATCATCGCCGCCCCCTCGCCCGTTGCAGGCAGCGACGCATCAGTATCGACGACCATTAGGCGCACATCGATGACATCCTTCACCTCAGGATTCCCAGCTACCTCGTAGCGGAGCGTTTCCAAGCACGCCTTAATTGCTTCTGGTGAAAGGTTGTCTAGCGGGTCGGTCGTGAATGGTACGATCACCACCGACTTTTTATACAGAAACTCGTTGGCTGTGGCGGCCGCACCGTCACCATCCAACGTCACTGCCTCAGCCCGACCGTCGCGTGCCAAGGCTGTGTGCAATTCGCCCATATCGCAACTCTCGAACGCGCTGCCTCGCGCTACAATCCGATCAATTTCGAGGCGATCATTTGTAAGGTTGGCGAACATCCTCGCAGGCAAATCGCCGGTGGCTGCCCGCTCATTCAGCAGCGCGTGCAGCAGGTTCACACCCAGAACGCCCATCGCTTCCTGCTGAAGGAGGTTGGAATTGTCGAGAAGGTTTACATGCAGCAGAACGTCGCTCGCCTCAGCCCGCGGTTGATCCTGAAAGCGGACGCCGACCCAGCCGTGGCAATCGTTGGTGCCGGCAAAGTTGCGGGCGGCAATGGTATTGGCGAACGCGAACAAGCGCGTGTTTTTGCCGCGCGCATCACCGACCTGTTGCACAAGCGATTTCCATTCACAATCAAGCATGGTCTCAAGCCGCGGCCTGGAGACGTAGCGCGTCCCGGAGCCATAAAGGTCATCGCTCACTTCCTTGTCGTAGGCTGAGATGGTCTTGGCAACCGTGCCCGATGCGGCGCCGACGCGCAGAAACCATCGCGCAACTTCCTGACCCGCGCCGATCTCGGCGAACGAGCCGAAACTCGTCGCATCGAGATTGACCTCCAGCGCCTTCTGATGCGTGTCAGCAACGGCGTTATCGGATCGACCAGTCACAACGGTAGGGGCAGCATCATTCATGGCGGGCTCTGTGCTGTAGACTGTGGTTGCATTTGAATACTAGCGCCAAGTGCAAATTGATCCGCCGTGCGAGTTGCTTGTTCTGAACGAGCAGCAAGCCAGCATGCGCGAGGCAGTCGCGGTAGCACGATACATATGGCGGTCGGTAGCAGCGGCTTGCCGGAAGCATGACAGTCGACTTTGTCAAGAAGCGCTTGCCCCACCTGCGGGCCGCTTTGAGGCAGCCAGTCAACAAGCCGGCAATCACCAATAAAGTATGATCACTCTGCGACGATTGCCGCCATAGTGAACTGGTTCAAAACTCCCGGCATTTACCTGCATCGCCCATCCTGGGCGAGCACGAACGCCCATTGACGTAATACTCACCGTAGTAACTATCGTCGTAGTATCTGCCTGGATAGTATCTTCTTCCGTAGTACCTGTCTTCGTACCCGTCATAGCCGCCGTAGTAGTTACCGCTGTTGGCGATTGCGCTGCCGACTATAGCCCCTGCAATGAATGCACCCCCTGGAAACCAGAGTCCATAATGCTCGCGATAGCCGTGACGATGGTGGCGATAGCCACGATAGCCATTGTGCCAGCCATAGCTGTCCCCCCTCCGGAAGTTCTGGCGCCATCTGGGGCCGTCCCGGATCTGGACGACATCGGATTGGGCTGTCTGTGCCTTTGGGAGGAATAGTGGCGTGGCTGTAGCCGGGAGACTGATCGGGAGTGTAAAAATCGCGGCCAAAGCGGTCGCACATATGCCTGGAAGGGGTTGCATGGTCGAGGTCCTCGCTGTTGGCATTTCGATGCTCGAACGGCGTCTATCCCCTCATTCCCTGATTAGACTGCAAACAGTTGCAAAGTACAATGTGTAAAAAACCGCGAGATTGGCGAGTTCCTGCAAGTTTTTCGGATTTCTTTGACGCTGGTCAAGATCACAACGGAGCGCGGGCAAAGTGAGGCGATTGAACCTGACCTACGGTGCTGCCTCAGCTTTTGAATCAAATGCGCTTCGTCCGATACACCGGAGGCGTCCAAATCGTTAACGGCAGGCAATGACCGCAGCATATTGCATTCCTATTGAATGCTGGCATTCTCGTCGGGCTGTCAGTAGGGGCTCGTATCACAAACCTCCTCGGTTACTTTCGCCGAGCCTCGCTTTCGGGGAAGTGGGTCGATACCTGAATTTTGAGATACCAATCTCGCCTGCATTTTGCACAAGCTTGCAACTTCCCGTGTAAGGAGTTTGGCTGGTGGCATCGGATGAAGCGATAGCACTCTTCGAACGTCTTATTTCAGATGAACTTCGACAACGGGAAGGGCTGCTGTCGATGGCTTCATCGGGCAACACGAAGGGCACGGAAATGGCGATCAAGCAGAGTGATCGACAGATTGCTACTTACCAGATGCTCATCGAGATGGCGAAAGACCTCGCACGCGCTAACAGCGGTGACGGCGACGCGCCGGACACAGTGTGAACCCATCATTTTAAAGCAGAGCCTGCTCCAGTTATGTCCTCTGAAGCGGAGTCGGCTATCGGCAACACACGGAGACAACCGCTTTGCGTTCCCTTGTAAGACTCCTCTCTCACCGCGCTGATTTCAATGTCCTGAGAGGACGAGTGTCTGCACGGGCAGAAGCAGCGCCTGCAGTCTCAGTATGATGGCGTGCACCACTCCGACCGTGTCGATGACATGGAGAAACACCCATTTTGAGGTGCTCAGATCCTTTGCCGCGAGAAGGTCGTGATTGTTGGTATAGGCATTGACGATGCAGCTGCTTCCGGGCGGGACGCCGTCGAGCCCGCCCTCGAAAAGCGGCTCCATGAAGACGGTGATCGTGCCGGGCTTTACCACCTGTTGAGGGTCGATCAACTGGTCCGATGCCCGGACCTGGCCGGCTGCGATAAGATCCTGCATCTCGGTTATGACCATAGGAATGATGGTCATCGGCTTTGAGATGCAGGTGGCTTCGGTA
>NZ_JAAKZG010000015.1 GCF_011045115.1 Mesorhizobium zhangyense | reverse complement strand
TGTTTTGATAGCTTTCTTGCCGAACACGCTTTCCTGAAGCAGACGCCCCTCAGTGAGGATCCTTATGTCGTCAGCAGCGTCGCGGTCTGCGGTCTTGGTGGACGCATAGTATTGGATTCTCCGAACGGAACCCCGAAGGTACCAATAGCCGCCGCGCTCAAAGAGCGTGAGGGGCATCTAAGCCAACCCTACAGATTCCAAGCCAATGTTCCTTCGTAGATATTGTATTGTTCGCCGCCAAATTTGGTGAGCAGGAATAACGGACGCATTTTCTTGTCGTAACCCGTCAATTTCACGAGCTTATAAGCCACGAGTTCGTTCATCGTGGCTTCACCAACTCCATCCATGGCGTCGATGGTCTGGGCTTGGGGATCTCGTCTGCCCAGCTTTTTTAACGCAGTCTTCTGTCGGAGATTCAATTGGAACTTCGGCGGAGGTAGAACAGGATTTTCTCTCGCCCACTTTTGCAGAGCAGATTCCGATCCGTTCAGCCACTTCTCATATGGATCCACGTCGACCGATGCCGTAGGCAGCCCCAAGCCGGCCAGCTTATCAAGAGTAGCGTCGATGGCACACCGGTCCCATCGCATTGAGCCGAATACAGGCTTCGGCAGATGCCCAGCCGCAACCCAGCCGGAGAACGTCGCGACGCTTACTCCTAGATAGGCGGCTGCTTCCGGGCGCTTCATGAGACGAGGTTCGAGGCGGGACGATTCTGTATCCATGACAACTCGCGATGTTAGCAGTCATGGCATAGATTCCACAGATGTTGATCTACAGCAACCCCCTGAAAACACTATGCAAATGGGCATTTTTGTCATGTCGAAACATGCATTCGGGCATATGCCCTCGTGTGCTCTAGCGAAGAAGCACTCTTAGGCGATTACATTGGAGAGAAAATCGCGCAATCCACCCAACAACGACAGCGTGGGAAGATTCTAGTGGTGAACCTAGATAGCTTGCCAGTCGCGGAACATAATAAATCGTGCTTCAATGGGTGGCAGTGGATAGGCAAGATCTTGAGGAATTGAGAACGTTCGACACCCTGCAAATTGCTTTGATATCAATTGGCAACTTCTTCTTATCCGGGTCGCTATGGATTTTTGCCGAACAGTTTTTTGGTAGGGAGGTGTTTGAGTGGACTCCTCTTTCCGGTTTTTGTGTCGGAGCTGCCATGTTTGGGCTAGTGATGATTATGGCTGGTTGTGTGCTGTGGAGGTTGCGCCGACGAAAGGTGTCGAACATCTTCGATGGGCTCGGCGAGATTTAGGCTTTAGATTCGCAGCGTTTGTGGAGGCGCACTCCTGGCCCGCCTGGCTTCGTTTCACCGTCTGCTAAAAAGCTGACACCGGCCGCTTCGAGCGCGGCGCGGATTGCAGCCAGATTGTTAATTACCGGGATGCGGCGGCCCTTTTCGAAATCTCTAATAGTGCTCTCGCTGAGGTTAGACATCTCAGCCAATTTTGTCTGCGACCAGTCAACGAGTCCGCGGGCCGCGCGTGATTGTTCTGATGTGATAGTCATTGCATCCTCAAAAAAGTCCGCTTTTCGTCTATCATAAACGAAAAGCGTTGACATCATCTAAGATTAACGCTTTATAGGTATGGTAAACGATTTCCGTTGAATCAGGAGATGCAAATGACCCAACCCGCCACCCGCCACCCACCTCCCACTCACCGCCGAGTCTTGTGCAAGTTTCGATTTCGAGGCGCATCCCACCCTGGAGCAGTACGCTCCTTGCGTCCAGGCCACTAGCGGCAAGCAGTTCCTGGTGGCGGCTCGTTCATATGCTCTTCTTCATCGTAGCCGCGACGAACTCGCGGCCAACTTCGCCACAGCAGAGGGGACAGGTTCCCTCTTGGATCTCGCGGACCAACTGGCGACCTCCATCGCTGCGGCCGCCAAGCTTTCAGAGATGCTCAAGGTCGAGCATTGCCGCATCGTTGCAGCGGCATCGTATGCGGAGGTGAATTGGAGGCTGGCAGAGTAGGGGGCAGATGGCTGACACGCCTCAACCCCCAAGGTCTAGGCGCGACAGCCTTGCGGCTGCCCCCAGGCTGCCGCGCGAGGATAGTTATTCCAAGCCTCAGGAGACCGGCGCGCCTTTTGAGGGTTTAGCAGGCGCCGGCTTGGGAATGTTCGTGCTCTCCGATGTCGAGCCGACCGCTACGAGCGTTATGAGCGCCGGGTTTGGATAGTGATCTAGTGTGGCACCGGTCGCTGCATCAACGCCTACGCCAATAATGCCACCGACCAAGATGTTGCCTGCGAGGCCAGCCGCACCGCCTCCGCTCATTTTTGTGCCAACGAACAGGCTTCCCGGCTTGTAACCTTCCTTCTCAGCGTATGCCGTAAATTCGCTCTTTCGGCTGACTTCAACTGTACATGGCGACATCGGGCATGAATGTCCGAGTGAAGTCCGGATTTAGGCATCAGCCGGCTCGGACGTTACAACCACCTTTTCCGTAGTTCCGCGTGCCACCGATGCGCAACCGGACGCGGCCAAAAGGGCCGCGAGCGCGGCCAAAGCGTTGATTTTCATGATTTCCCCCAATGATGCCCAGCGAGACATTGGCAGAAGTGCGACGTGTTGTCGACGGACGCGCCTATTCACCGTTCAATCGCAAAGCGCATCGGCGGAATGCGATTCTGGTTGTCGGTGTGGTCCTAAAGACCACCGCCGTCGAAACCGCCGACATCCGGTCCGCTGGCAACTGCTTCCCGGCCAGAGAAGTCCTTCAACTTCCGGCGCTCCATCCAGATCAAGATGCAACCTGCGACGAAGGCGAGCACTCCGGCACCAACAATTACAATCGCATAGGTCGGCATCTGTGCGTCTCCCATCGGTTGTCAAACCAAAGATAGCGCATGAGTCGTCGCCGTCCAGCGCTACAGGCTAACAGAACACCCGCCTCTACGATAACAGTCACGTCGTCCGAGCCGCATTTTTCCAGGCAGCTTCGGCGCGCTCGAGCATGCCAATCAATGTTCGAATGCCGTCCTTGCCTGCTAGATTCGCATATGTGTCAGGAATTCGCGTCGCTATGACCGTGATCCCATAGCTAGGGAGTGTGTACGGCACTCTTTCCAGAAATAGCGATGCGGGCACGATGATCGTGTCGCTGTTAGTTCGAAAGGTCTCACTCGCTGAAGTTCCAAAAACGCCGAATGTGTAAGGTGGCGAGATGATTTCAAGCGTTAGCCGATACCCAGCACCATCGGCCTCATAAGTCCCGATATACCGGGCGCCGGCAGAATCATTGCCTTCGATTCGGCCCTGGTCGAGCTTGAGAACGATCGCCGACATGCCTGCAACGCCGACAGCAGCCAGTGAGTAAAGACCATCAATTGGCAATTTCGCCCCCGCGCCGGATTGAGACCGGATTATGCAGGCTGGTAGCATGCTCGGCAACCGCGGCGCCAAAAGCGGGGAGGGAAAGCGGGGAAGGTTCTCTCAACTATGAAATAAATCTAGGAAAAACAAAGCCGTAGACAAGAAAAGTGGCTCCCCGGGCCGGATTCGAACCAGCGACCAACCGGTTAACAGCCGGTTGCTCTACCACTGAGCTACCGGGGAACAGCGGCTCGTTTGAACGAGGGTGCCTATAGCAAACCAAATTCAGCTTTGCAAAGCGCCAATCTGCATTTTTCATGGAATAATATGCTTGGCGCCTCGCAATTGCGACGGAAAGCCTCATATGTGGGCTTCCGGGCGGGATTTCGGTTGATATGGAAGACGAAAAACGACCCATGACGGAGCAGGCGAACCAGTCGAGCAAGACGCCCAGGCGCGTCATAACCGTGTTTGGCCGCGAAATAAAAATGCCGCAGTCGCGCAACAAGCGCGTGGCGATCGGCGTGGGTCTGACTTTTCTCGGCCTTCTCGGCTTCCTGCCGATTCTCGGCTTCTGGATGGTTCCGCTCGGGCTTCTCGTTCTTTCCTACGAATTCGCGCTGGTCAGGCGCTATCGCCGCCGCGGCATCGTGTGGTGGGAGCGGCGGCGCAGCAATCGCCCACGCTGAAACGGCCATCTGCCGCTTTCAGTGCGATTCGATGCTGTTTTGAGGCTCAGCTCATGAAGGCGCGCTTCCGGCCGCAGGTCGGCGCCAAAGCCTCATTCTATTGGTCCCGAGAGGCAAAACTCCCGTTTGTCGGCGTTCCAGACCAGATTGAACACCGCGTCGGGATTTTCCTTCCATATCTCCACAGCCTGCCGGTCGACCCGTATTTTTCGGCCGTTCACCAGCACTGTTCTTGCAGTTTTCGTCTTGCCGACGTCGTCATAGGAGATTTCCATCGCTCCCCCTTTTTCTTGTCCCTTCCTTATCTTTGAGTGGTGCGGCCGATTGCCGATATTAAATTAGACACATTGCAACAAAGAAAGTTCCGTTTGCGCTCGCCGGCCTCACGGTTCCTGCTGTTGGCAGCTCGGCTGGCCTTTGAACTCACGCGACAGGCAGCCATATTCGTCGAACTTGCCGGCAGTATCGCGAACTGCCTTGGCTGCGCCGCAGCCGCAGAGGGCGAGAAGTATCAAAACGGCAATGGCCAGTTTCCAGCGCACGATTTTCTCCACGGCTCGAGCGTTCCGTCGGATGGCGATGAACATGATGCGATTCTATCCCGCATCAGATGAACTGCAACCGCCCGGCCATGGCTGAAAATCGGCACGGTCTACAATGCGTTCACGATGCCGCAGAGGATTTTGTTCGGAATGGCGGTCTGTCGCTTGACGGCAATTTGCCCGCAACCTATTGAAGCGGCGTAGAACGCCGGCAGCGGCGAGGCCTCGTGGCGGAGTGGTTACGCAGAGGACTGCAAATCCTTGCACCCCGGTTCGATTCCGGGCGAGGCCTCCAATCTGCCACAGCGGCCGCCATGCGCGGCTACAGCGTTCACGCGAAGTGAAACGCGCAACGCTTGCGCCGAGACGGGTTGTTTTGGGCATGGACACTGATTTTTCCGAACAGCGCGTGAAGATGGTCGATGGCCAGGTCCGCACGACGGATGTGACCGATCAGGCCTTGCTCGACGCCATGTTGTCTGTGCCGCGCGAAGCCTTCGTCGGCGCCAACCGCCGCAACCTCGCTTACATCGATGAGCATATCGAGATCGCATCTCCCGCGTCCGGCCAGCCTGCGCGGTACCTGATGCAGGCCTCGCCCTTCGCCAAGCTGACGCAGCTCGCCGAAATCCATTCGAGCGACTTCGTTCTCGATGTCGGTTGCGGCACCGGCTATTCGTCGGCGGTTCTGTCGCGCCTGGCCAGCTCGGTCATCGCACTGGAAAGTGACCCTGTGCTCGCGCAGAGCGCGACATCGACGCTGGCAAATCTCGGTTACGACAATGTCGTTGTCGTCCAGGGCGCGTTGAACGAAGGCCACGGCGCAGAGGCGCCCTATGACGTGATTTTCATCGGCGGAGCGGTCGAAGAGATACCTCAGGCGCTGTTCGATCAGCTGAAAGAGGGGGGCCGACTCATTGCCGTGGAAGGGCAGGGTAATGCGGGCGTCGCCCGTCTGTTTTTAAAGACTACTGGCATTGTTGGCGGCCGACGTGCATTTAATGCGGCAATTCGGCCACTGCCGGGATTCGAACGCATCCGCGCATTCGAATTTTGAGGCGGAAAGTCTTGCGACTGTCGCGTCATCGTGGTGGCTTAGTGTTTGGACCATCGTTGCTGAGTCCTGTGCGTATTCGTGTGGGCATTTGGCAGGGGGCGTGAGTCGGATCGTGTTGGTAAGGCGCAACGCCTGAATTGACCGATGTGACGCCCGCAGAAACGAATGAGGGAATAGTCGTGTCGTTTATACGCAAAGGCATTTTCACTGCCGTATTTTTGTCGGCCACCGCGCTGTCTCCGATAGCCGCTTCCGCCGAAACCATCCTCGGCGCACTTTCCAAAGCCTATCAGTTCAATTCCTCGATGAATTCGAGCCGCGCCGGCGTAAGGGTGACGGACGAGGGTGTCGCGATTGCGAAATCGGGATACCGCCCGACGATCAACGGCTCGTCGAGCGTCGCTTATTCGTCGACGAGGGATGTCAACAGGCAGTCGACCGCCAGCTTCGGCATCCAGATCAACCAGATGCTGTTCGATGGCTTTCAAACCAGGAACAACGTCGCAGCCGCCGAAGCGCAGGTGTTCGCGTCCCAGGAAAACCTGCGCAACACTGAAATGAACACGCTGTCCAGCGCGGCCCAGGCCTATATGGACGTCATCCGCGACCGTCAGATCGCCGTGCTGCGCGAGCAGAACCTTAAATTCCTGGCCGAGCAGGTTCGCGCGGCCAAATCCCGCTTCGATGTCGGCGAGGGCACGCGCACGGACGTTGCGCAGGCCGATGCCGCCCGTTCGCTGGCCGAGGCGCAATTGGCCGCGGCACGCGCGCAAGCGGCGGCGAGTGCCGCGACCTATCGCCAGATCGTTGGCGAGGAGCCGGGCAAGCTCAAGGCGGCGTCGCCCCTGGCGAAATTGCTGCCCAAGAGCCTGGATCAGGCGTACGGCCTGGCTTCCGCCCAGCATCCGGCAATCCTGGCCGGGCACCATCTCGTCGATGCCGCCGGCTTTTCGGTGAAATCGGCGGAAGGCGCGCTGCTGCCACAGATTTCTGCGTCGGCAGGCGTTTCGCATGCCTACAATCAAACCAACGGCATCCTCTCCGGGACGGGTCTGAGCGGGCAGAGCACGACCAACAGCGATACCGCCCAGATCGGCGCGTCGATCACGGTTCCGATCTATTCGGGGGGCCGCACCTCCGCACTGGTCCGCCAGTCCAAGGAACAGCTTGGCCAGCAGCGCATCCAGGTCGACGTGTTTCGCGATCAGGTCCGTCAGGCCGTGGCATCCTCCTGGACCTCTTACATTGCTGCGCAGGAAAGCGTCGCCGCAAACCGCTCGGCCATCGCCGCTGCCCAGCTGGCGCTGAACGGCGTCATCGAGGAGCGCAATGTCGGCCAGCGCACGACGCTGGACGTGCTCGATGCCCAGCAGGACGTCATCAACGCACAGATCAATCAGGCCAACTCCGAAAATCAGGTCGTCGTGGCGAGCTACGGCATTCTGCAGGCCACCGGCCAGCTTTACGCCAAGCGGCTCGGCCTGCAGGTCACCGAATACAAGCCGGAAGAGCACTACAAGGCCGTCAAGGACAAGTGGATCGGACTGCGCACGCCGGACGGCCGCTGATATCGTTCCATTCCGGTTCCCGCCGGTTTTCGAGAGGCGCCCTTGTGGCGCCTCTTTTGATTCCAGGGCTCTATTCTGTTGAAATCGCCTAAGGGCTGACTTTGGGGATTCTCCAAGGTCGATCCGTCCGCTACCCTAACCGTTGATTCGAATTCCTGCGGCCTAAGCCAATGGAATCGTTAATTTTGGTCACAAGGGCGGCGGATGTGACGATGGCACAGGCAAGCAGCGTACAGCGCGAACCTTCGATGGAAGAGATTCTGGCTTCCATCCGCAGGATAATCGAAGACAGCGACACCGTCCGAAAGAGTGCCGACGAACTGGCGGCGCTTGGAGACGACGTCGATGTCGCACCCGTCGACAATGCGGTGATCGAGGTCGACGCCTTCCGCGCCGAACTGCGCGCGGCCCGCGCCGCTCCCGAACACCCAAAACCGCTGTCCATGGCCGAAGTGCAGGCGCAGATTGCCGAAGAAGCGCCGCAGGACAAAGAAATTGAACAACAGCCCGCCGAGTCCGTGGCGGTTGCCTATGCTGAGCCTGAAGTGAGCGAAGCACCGGCTGAGACGCCGGTTCTGGCGGAGCCGGAGTGGAATGTGCCGCAAGCTGCCGAGGCGGCTCAAGCCGCTGCACCGCAGCCGAATTACGAAGACGAACTGGACGCGGCTCTGGACGAGCTTTCGCTGGAGCAACCTGTTGCGCCCGCGCTGGCCGTCGAATCGCCTTCGCCGTCGTACAATGCCTATGCGCCGGTTTCGACGGCGAAGCCCGATTCTGTCTCAGCCGCGGCCGATATCGCCCGTCCGGCGATCATTTCCGAGCATGCCGGCCGTCAGGTCGCAGCCGCTTTCGGCGAGTTGTCGGAAGCCTTTGCCGCCAGAAGCCGCAAGACTTTCGACGAAATGGCCGAGGAAATGATGCGACCCATGCTGCAGGATTGGCTCGACAACAACCTGCCGACGCTGGTCGAGCGCCTGGTGCGCGAGGAAATCGAGCGCGTCGCGCGCGGGGCGTGACCGCGCCATTGCATTTGCCGGCAAGATCAAGCATCTAATCGCCCAATACGCCATCGCCTTTGACTGACTGAAGCCGATCTGATCCCGCTTCGTCTAATGGTAGGACACCGCCCTTTGACGGCGTGAATCGTGGTTCGAGTCCATGAGCGGGAACCACAATATGTCTGGGCGATCCTCCGAGCCTGTAGGAAAGATTTACACCAGATTTCCTGCTAACCTATTGTTTTCCTTTACTGCGAACATTTTTTCACGCCCAATCTTTCCTCACCCCATCAGCCTTCATCCATAATCCCCCCATCGCTCCTGCGGGACCGGGTCTGGAACCGGGATCAAGGGGGAGTGGCGGTGACCTCCCGCCCTGGTGTGGTAGCCAGAGGGCCCGACACAGGCCGGCGTGGAACGAGCACGGCGCAAATGCCACTGCCCAAAACCATGCGGAGAACCCGCGGCGTCTTGTCCATGGAATGTACATGGAGCGGGCGTTGTGACCGGCCGACTTCGGGACAAGCACCGAGCGGGGCGCGGAAGCTGCGCCACGTACTACATATTAGGAAGGCACGGCCAAGCGCCCCGCTTCCCGATCTTTGACAATGGCCAGACGGTGAAAACCGGGCGTGGCGATGATGAAGCGTGCCTCTCCTTCTCCCCTTGTGGGAGAAGGTGGCCGACCCGAAGGGGAGGTCGGATGAGGGGTGTTCCAGCTTGGCGCTCCGTCCAACACCCCCCATCCGCCTTTACTGCGTTCAGGCACCTTCTCCCACAAGGGGAGAAGGAGTGTTGCGCCACTGTTGACTCGCAATGCCCCTTCCGATTTACACCGGGGCAACCTATTTCCGGACAAATCGGATCACTTTCCCATGCTTGAGAAGACCTACGACGCAAAAACCGTCGAGCCGAAAATCGCCAAACGCTGGGAGGAGGCCGATGCGTTTCGTGCCGGCGCCGGCTCGAAGCCGGGCGCGGAAGCCTTCACTATCGTCATTCCGCCGCCGAATGTGACCGGCTCGCTGCATATGGGCCACGCGCTCAACAACACGCTCCAGGACATTCTGGTGCGGTTCGAGCGCATGCGCGGCAAGAACGTGTTGTGGCAGCCGGGCATGGACCATGCCGGCATCGCCACGCAGATGGTGGTCGAACGCCAGTTGATGGAAAAGCAGATCCATCGCCGCGACATCGGCCGCGAAGAGTTCATCGAAAAGGTCTGGGAGTGGAAGGCCGAATCCGGCGGTGCGATCTTCAACCAGTTGAAGCGCCTCGGCGCCTCGGCCGACTGGTCACGCGAGCGTTTCACCATGGACGAGGGCCTGTCCAAAGCCGTGCTCGAAGTCTTCGTCACGCTCTACAAGCAAGGCCTGATCTACAAGGACAAGCGCCTTGTGAACTGGGATCCGAAACTGCTGACCGCGATCTCCGACCTTGAGGTCGAGCAGCACGAGGTCAACGGCAATCTCTGGCACTTCCGCTACCCGGTCGAAGGCGTCACCTATGACCCGGAAAACCCCGCGACCTATGTCACGGTGGCAACGACGCGGCCCGAAACCATGCTCGGCGACACGGCCGTTGCCGTTCATCCTGAAGACGAGCGGTTTGCCAAACTCGTCGGCAAGAACGTCATCCTGCCGCTGGTCGGGCGCAAGATCCCGATTGTCGCCGACGAATATTCCGACCCGGAGAAGGGCACCGGTGCAGTCAAGATCACGCCCGCGCATGACTTCAACGACTTCGAAGTCGGCAAGCGCCACAAGCTGCGCGCGATCAACATTCTGACCATAGAGGCCGCCGTAAACCTCAGGGATAACGAGGACTTCCTCGAAGGTCTTGATTCAACGTCCGAGCTTGCCGCCACCATCGAGGCACTGCATGGGCAGGATCGCTTCACCGCCCGCAAGAAGGTCGTGGAGATGATGGAGGCGGGCGGCTTCCTCGACAAGATCGAGCCGCACCGCCACGCCGTGCCTCATGGCGACCGCGGCGGTGTGCCGATCGAGCCGTTCCTGACCGACCAGTGGTACGTCAACGCGGCCGAAATGGCCAAGCCGGCGATCGCCTCGGTTCGCGAAGGCCGCACCAATTTCGTCCCGAAGAACTGGGAAAAGACCTATTTCGACTGGATGGAGAACATCCAGCCCTGGTGCATTTCGCGCCAGCTCTGGTGGGGTCACCAGATTCCGGCCTGGTACGGCCCTGACGGCCGCGTCTTCGTCGAGAAGACCGAAGAGGAAGCGCTGGGCGCAGCCATCGAATATTATCTGGCGCTGGAAGGCCCCTGGAAGGGCTGGGTCGAGGACAAGCTCGAAAACTTCAAGCCGGGTGAAATCCTCACCCGCGACGAGGACGTGCTCGACACATGGTTCTCGTCGGCGCTGTGGCCGTTCTCGACGCTCGGCTGGCCGGATGAGACGCCGGAGCTGAAGACCTATTACCAGACCGATGTTCTGGTCACCGGCTTCGACATCATCTTCTTCTGGGTCGCCCGCATGATGATGATGGGCCTTCATTTCATGGAGGAAGAGCCGTTCCACACCGTCTATGTCCACGCTCTCGTGCGTGACAAGAACGGCGCCAAGATGTCGAAGTCGAAGGGCAACGTCATCGACCCGCTCGAACTGATCGACGAATACGGCGCCGATGCGCTGCGCTTCACGCTGTCGATCATGGCCGCGCAGGGCAGGGACGTGAAGCTCGACCCGGCCCGCATCGCCGGTTACCGCAACTTCGGCACCAAGCTGTGGAACGCCACGCGCTTTGCCGAAATGAACGGTGTCGCCCGCAACGACGAGTTCTGGCTGCAGGACGCCAAGCTCACCGTCAACCGCTGGATACTCACCGAGCTTTCCCGCGCCACGCGCGAGGTCACAGACGGCATCGCCTCCTATCGCTTCAACGAGGCGGCAGGAGCGGCCTATAAGTTCGTCTGGAACCTGTTCTGCGACTGGTACCTGGAACTGCTGAAACCTGTCTTTATGGGCGAAGACGAGGCCGCCAAGGTCGAAAGCCGTGCTGTCGCCGCTTTCGTGCTCGACGAGATTTACAAGCTGCTCCACCCGTTCATGCCGTTCATGACGGAAGAGCTCTGGGCCCATACGGCGGGCGAAGGGCAGGAGCGGCCGACGCTTCTTTGCCTGGCTGCATGGCCGTCGCCGGAGTTCGAAGACGCGGAGGCCGCAGCCGAGACCAACTGGTTGGTCGATTTGGTGTCGGGCATCCGCTCTGTGCGCTCCGAAATGAACGTGCCGCCAGCAGCGATCGCACCGCTGGTGATCGTCGGCGCCAACGATATGACGAAGGCACGGCTGGAGCGTCACGATTCGGCGATCAAGCGGCTGGCGCGCGTTGGTGCGGTCAGCCATGAGGCGGCTGCGCCCAAGGGTTCGGCCCAGATCGTCATCGGCGAGGCCACCGCCTGCCTGCCGCTCGGCAGCCTGATCAATCTCGAAGCCGAGGCCGCGCGCCTGCAGAAGGAACTGGCCAAGGTGACCGAGGAAGTCGCGCGCATCCACAAGAAGCTCGCCAACGAGAAATTCGTCGCCAACGCGGCCGCCGAAGTGGTGGCTGCCGAGCGCGAAAAGCTGGTCGAATTTCAGGAGGCGCAGGAGAAGCTGAACGTCGCTTTGGCGCGGGTTCGTGACGCTGGGTAAGGGCACTTCGGAGGCTGATTCCTGGATGCCGCCTGAGGCGGCATCTGCCCCGAAATGGGTCATAACGCAGCGTCATGTTTTCACATCTTTGCCACTTTTTGCCCCCTTGTTGCCATAATGTAACAATTTGGCGATATGGGGTCGAAAAGCATCGATTTTCACTGTTTTTGGCTGCTTTCGGCCACCTTTTATGAAAAAATTCCCACAAAACGAGGCCGTTTTAAGCCTTTTTGTGGATGGTCACCTTCCTTTTACGTAAGCCTTAACCTCCCTCGAAAGGTTCACGTGTAAAAACGTGGTTGCACCCGCTGAGGGAAATAGTTCTAGCTTGCTTCACGTACTTCTTGGGGAGGAATACCTGATGAAAAAAGCGCTAATGAAATCGGTCCTCGGAGCCGGCTCTTTGATGCTCGCGATTGTAGGGTCGGCCAGCGCTGGTGGCCTCGAGCGCGGGGGCTACAACATCGATCTGCTTTTCGATACTTCGCGATTCACCGGCGAAGTTTCCGGCACTTATGTCATGCCCGATCGTAAGCTCAACAATGTGCGCGATATCAATCCCGCCAACGGCATCGGATCCAATGGTATCGGCGGTGGCGCGACGAACGACGTCAACGAAACCGAGGACTACTGGGTTCCGCGCATCGGCTTCAAAGCTGGCATCGGCGAGGCCATAGACTGTATGGCCGACTATTCGCAGCCCTGGGGAGCGCACAGCAACCCAGGCGCTAACTGGATGGGCGCCAACGACAATATCGAGACCAAGATCGAAAGCGACAACTATGCCGCGACCTGCTCCTACAAGATGGATGCCGGGAAGGGCCAGTTTCGCGTGCTTGGCGGTGTGTTCTATCAGGAAGTCAGCGGTTTCAAGGAACGTTTGGTTGCACCCGTTCCGACGCTCACCGGCACCCCGGCTTTCGGGAATGGCGTCGGCCGTCTCGATCTTGAGGATAGCGGCGTTGGCTGGCGCATCGGCGCGGCTTACGAAATTCAGGAAATCGCCTTCCGCGCAAGCCTGGTCTACAATTCGGCAGTGAAGCTGGACGGTCTTTCAGGAACGCTGGATTTGACGCAGATTCCCGGCTTCATCAGCCCGACCAACCCGCTTCTTGGTCGCGTGACGGATATATACGGCTCAGCAACGATGCCGGAATCAATTGAATTCAAGGTTCAGTCGGGCATTGCACCGGATTGGCTGGCTTTCGGCTCCGTGAAATGGGTCAACTGGAGCCGCTTGCAAACAGTTGATCTCTGCCCTGTCGGGGTCGATGCTTCGCTTTGCTTCCCAGGTAGCCCATTTGTCGCGACCTCGCTTGATCTGCTCTATCGCGATGGCTGGACGGTTTCCGGCGGCATCGGGCACAAGTTCAACGATCAGTGGAGTGCAGCGGGTAGCATCACCTGGGATCGTGGAACCACGACCGGCCTCAGCGCCCAGACCGACACCTGGACCTTCGGCGGCGGCGTCGCCTATACGCCAACTCAGAACGTCGAGCTCCGTCTTGCTGGTGCCCTGGGCATTCTAACCAGCGGTTCTGCCGGCCCCGTGACCTCAAACGGCATCAACTATGGCGAAGAGGTTACCTACGACTTCGACAATGACCTCGTCAGTGCCATCTCGGCCTCGTTGAAGGTCAAATGGTAACTCATTGGAAACAATGATCGAAAAAGCCGGGCGCATGCCCGGCTTTTTTGTTTCAAATGAGGAAAATTCTTAAGCCGGCAAGCGCAAGCTCTGCCGGCTTTTTAGTGCTGATGGGGCCTGCGGCATGGTTAACATCCTCATGCCGTTTGTGATGTTTCTGCAACACTCTCTGGTGAAGCACTGGGCTACAACGGGCCGGGCACAATTCGCCTAGTTCCCGCCATAAACCCGGAGCACCTCAGAGGTGTCTTCGGGCAGCATATTAGAAGCTGTGCGGAGAAACCGCGATGGGGCGGCAAGGACAGGAATGGACGCAAAGGTAATCTCGAAAGCGAAACTGCCAAGTCGCTATGTGACCGAAGGGCCGGCGCGCGCGCCGCATCGGTCATATCTCTATGCGATGGGCCTTTCGCAGAAGGAGATTGCCCAGCCTCTGGTCGGCGTCGCAAGTTGCTGGAACGAGGCAGCCCCTTGCAACATTTCGCTGATGCGTCAGGCGCAGGTGGTCAAGAAGGGCGTCGCGGCTGCCAATGGCACGCCGCGCGAATTCTGCACCATCACCGTTACCGACGGCATCGCCATGGGCCATCAGGGCATGAAGGCCTCGCTGGTTTCGCGCGATGTCATTGCCGACAGCGTCGAGCTCACCATGCGCGGCCATTGCTATGATGCGCTCGTCGGCCTTGCCGGCTGCGACAAGTCGCTGCCGGGCATGATGATGGCGATGGTGCGGCTCAACGTGCCATCGGTCTTCATCTATGGCGGCTCCATCCTTCCCGGCAGCTATCGCGGCCGCCAGATCACAGTTCAGGACGTTTTCGAGGCAGTCGGCCAGCATTCAGTCGGCGCTATCTCGGATGACGATCTTCTGGAAGTAGAGCAGGCGGCGTGTCCGTCGGCCGGTTCCTGCGGCGCCCAGTTCACTGCCAACACAATGGCGACGGTGGCCGAGGCGATCGGCCTTGCGCTGCCATATTCCTGCGGCGCGCCGGCGCCTTACGAAATGCGCGACCGTTTCAACTTCGCTTCGGGCGAAAAGGTCATGGAACTGATCGCCAAGAACATCCGCCCGCGCGACATCGTCACGCGCAAGGCGCTGGAAAATGCGGCGGCAGTGGTTTCGGCTACCGGCGGCTCGACCAATGGCGCGCTGCATCTGCCGGCGATCGCCCATGAGGCCGGCATCGAGTTCGACCTGTTCGACGTCGCCGAGATTTTCAAGAAGACGCCCTACATCGCTGATCTGAAGCCCGGCGGAAAATATGTCGCCAAGGACATGTTCGAGGCCGGCGGCATTCCGCTGCTGATGAAAACGCTTCTCGATCACGGTTATCTGCATGGCGATTGCATGACCGTGACTGGCCGCACTTTGGCCGAAAACATGGAACATGTTGCCTGGAACGACAGTCAGGACGTGGTGCATCCGGCCAACAGGCCGATCACGGTGACTGGCGGTGTTGTCGGCCTGAAGGGCAATCTGGCTCCCGAAGGCGCGATCGTGAAGGTGGCGGGCATGTCGGAGCTGAAATTCTCCGGTCCGGCGCGGTGCTTCGACTCGGAAGAAGAATGCTTCGAGGCGGTGACCCATCGCAGCTACAAGGAAGGCGAGGTTCTCGTCATCCGCTATGAAGGCCCGAAAGGCGGGCCTGGCATGCGCGAGATGCTGTCGACGACAGCAGCGCTTTATGGACAAGGCATGGGCGGCAAGGTTGCCCTGATTACCGACGGGCGCTTTTCGGGCGCGACGCGCGGCTTCTGCATCGGCCATGTCGGCCCGGAGGCTGCAATCGGAGGCCCGATCGGCCTTCTCGAAGATGGCGACATCATCACCATCGACGCCGTGAACGGCAGTCTCGATGTGGCGCTATCGGAAGAGAAACTTGCGGCCCGGGCAATGAAATGGAAACCGCGCCAGACCGACTATCAGTCCGGCGCGATCTGGAAATATGCGCAAACGGTTGGCTCGGCTCGCTATGGCGCCGTGACCCATCCGGGCGGCGCGAAAGAAACACACTGCTATGCTGACATCTGACGTCGTGAGAACAACCATCCTGTCGGCCATCGTAGCCGCAACGACCTTCGGCACCGCCGGGGGCGCGATGGCGTTCGACGACAAGGTTTTCGATGACAATGGCGCGGTGAAGGCTCAGTCCAGCCCGTGGGCGGTGTTCCAGTTCGGCTTCTCGGCCTACAAGAGCGGCCACAAGGACCAGGCCGTCGAGGCCTATCGCTATGCCGCTGAAAACGGCCAGATCGGCGCCAGCTGGAAGCTTGCGCGCATGTATGCCGAGGGCGACGGCGTCGATCGCAATGATTTCGAGGCGTTCAAGTTCTTCAGCGAGATCGTCGAGCAGGATGTCGAGCCCGGCAGCCCCGAGGAAAGCTATGTTTCGGACGCGCTGGTAGCACTCGGCAACTATCTGCAGAAAGGCATTCCGGGCAGCCCGATAAAGGCCAACAAGGTCGCCGCGCAGGAATATTTCATGCGCGCCGCCGCCAACTATCGCAATCCCAATGCCCAGTTCGAAATGGGCAAGATGTTCCTGAAGGGCGAGGGCGGCGTGAAGGCCAGCGTGCGTCAGGCCGGTCGCTGGTTCCAGCTTGCCGCCGAAAAGGGCCATGCCGGTGCGGAAGCGACGCTGGGCAATCTTCTGTTCCAGTCGGGCAAGGTGGTGCGCGGGCTTGCCATGATGACGGCAGCGCTCCAGCGCGCAGCTCCCGCAGATCAGCCGTGGATTCGCGGCATGCAGGAAGAGGCATTCGCGCTTTCAGGTGAAGCGGATCGCCGCACCGCGATTGCGCTGGCCGAAGATATTCTCACCAAGGGCGATACCGGCCAGCAGTGACGGGCGCTAACCGTTCGCGTCGGTAAATGCTGTCGGCAGCACGAGATGCGGCGCGCCATGCTCGCCGAAACTCTCCGGCGGCTGTGAAGACGGTCCCTCCGGCCTCGAGAAAAGCTCCGCTTGCGGGCAGCCGTCCGAGACTTTCTTCCAGGCCGAGTTGTTGAGAACCATGTCGCAGCGCGCCAACTGGTTGCCGTTTGGCAATTTCAGGCAGGCCAGTTCGCCGTGATGGTAGACCTTGCCGTTGGCTAGGCACTGGCAGTCAGCCAAAGCTGCAGTCAACGACGAAACGAGCATCGCGACTGAAAGCAGGCATGCGCGTGGCAACTGCATAGCCACATATTAGCACCCGCCGAAACCCGGCGCCATACGGCGAATGTCAGGCCGGCTGGAGCGCCAGTTCGGCTGCCACCGGCACATGGTCGGACGGTTTTTCCCACGCCCGCACATGCTTTTCGATCGAGGCGGAAGAGAAGCGATTGGCCGCCTCCGGCGACATCAGCAGGAAATCGATGCGGATGCCGTTGTTCTTCTGCCAGGCGCCGGCCTGATAGTCCCAGAACGTGTAGGTGTCGGGCGCGTCGGTCACGGCGCGGGTGGCCTCGGTGAAGCCGAGGTTCAGGAGCCGCCTGAAGGCCTGCCGGGTTTCGGGCTGGAACAGCGCGTCGCCAAGCCATGCCTCGGGATTGCGGGCGTCGATCGGCTCGGGAATGACATTGTAGTCGCCGCACAGAAGCAACGGCTCCTCGAGCAGCAGGCGTTCCCCCGCCCATTTCTCGAGCCGCGCCATCCACGACAGCTTGTAGGGGAATTTTTCGGTATCGACCGGATTGCCGTTGGGCAAATAGAGCGAGACGACGCGCAGCACGCCCTTGTCGGTCGAGAACACGCCTTCGATAAAGCGGGCCTGCTCGTCGCTGTCGTCGCCAGGCAGACCGCGATTGACCTCATCGAAACGCAGTTTCGAGAGGATGGCTACGCCGTTGAAGCCCTTCTGGCCATGCGTTTCGACGTGATAGCCAAGCGCCTCGATCTCGGAACGGGGAAACTGCTCGTCGACCGATTTTATTTCCTGCAGGCAGACGATGTCGGGATTGCTGTCCTTCAGCCAGACCAGCAGATTGCCGATGCGCGCCTTGATGCCGTTGATGTTCCAGGTGACGATTTTCATGACGGCTTTGCCTGCGTTTATCGGAAAAATGAAATGATAGGCGATAATCCCCTGCAAGCCATTCGAAAATGCTGCAGCCGCACAGGCTTATTGACGGAAGCTGACATATTTCAGGGAGCTTCGTTTTCCCGAAGCAGCTGTTTGACGACGAACTCCAGATGAGACGCCTCGGCGCGGGTCGTCTTGGGGTCTATCCAATCACATCCACCGTAAAAATCCCCGAGCCAGGCAGGGTACTCCCTGTCTGACGAGATGTAGAGGTGCTCGATCGGCCCCAGCATTCGGCATAGGACAAAAGGCGCGATGGGCTCCGCAAGATACTGACGCAATCGATTGACGAAGATCGCACGCAGTCGTGCATCTCCCTCGTCGGAAGCGATGTCGAATGTCGGAAATATACGTTTGACCATTGCTTGCAGACGATCCCTTGCAAGCCCAACGTCCACGGCGTTGTTAAGGTTCGAGCGCACCAGCGCCAGATACTCCTGATCTTCGGAGTACGTTTCAGATGGGCGGTGCCTGTTCGCCCATTTAACAATATCCGATTCGGAAATGGCCCGGATGGTTATCGCCAACAGGACCGTTCGGGGATCGGCGTTGCTGTCCACCAACGGCTCAGATGGAGAAACTAGTGCCGCAGCCGCAGGAAGCCACGGCGTTCGGGTTCCTGATCTGGAACGACTGACCCATCAGGTCGTCGACGAAATCGATCACCGATCCGCCCATATAGACGAGCGAGAGATCGTCGATCAGCACGGTCGCGCCGTCTCGCTCGATGGCGATGTCGTCGTCGTTCCTGGAGTCGACCAGATCGAACTTGTAGGAAAAGCCCGAGCAGCCGCCACCCTCGACCGAAACGCGCAGTGCGATCTTGCCCGGTTCACCGGCGACAATCTTCGAGATCCGCTTCGCAGCGGCCTCGGAAACGTCTACACCCTTCATGGCAGTCTTGGCATCTGCGCCCATTGGCGTCACCTTGCATTCGCGTTGTTACCATAGGTATGAAGCGCGAAGGGGCAAGTCAACCAGCGGCGGCAAGTCAAAAATGGCGAACGAGCTAGGCGACATCGGTTTCGGCTATCGGCCGCGCGCTGCCTATGCCTGCGATCCGGCGCTTTCGCGCGGTCGATTTTTCGATGAGGTCGAAAGCCCGACGCGCACGCCGTTCCAGCGCGACCGCGACCGCATCATCCATTCGACGGCATTCCGGCGTCTCAAGCACAAGACACAGGTGTTCATCGCGCATGAAGGCGATCACTACCGTACGCGGCTGACCCACACGATCGAGGTGGCGCAGATCGCTCGTGCCCTGGCCCGGGCATTGCGCTGCGACGAGGATCTGGCCGAGGCGGTGGCGCTGGTCCATGATTTCGGCCACACGCCCTTCGGCCACACCGGCGAGGACGCGCTGAACGAGAAGATGGCAGCCTGGGGCGGCTTCGACCACAACGCCCAGTCGCTGCGCGTGGTGACCCGGCTGGAAAGGCGCTACGCCGAGTTCGACGGGCTGAACCTGACCTGGGAAACGCTGGAAGGACTGGTCAAGCACAATGGGCCGCTGGTTGACGCCAAGGGCAAGGGTCTGAAAGGGGCGGTGCCACAGGCGATTCTTGACTATTCAGAGCTTCACGATCTCGAACTCGACCAGTTCGCCAGCCTGGAAGCGCAATGCGCCGCGATCGCCGACGACATCGCCTACAACACACATGATATCGACGATGGCCTGCGGGCAGGGCTGCTGACGCTCGACATGCTGGAGGAGGTGCCGCTGCCGGCCTCGATCCTGAAAGGGGTGCGCGAACGCTACCCGACGCTCGACCCCGCGCGCACCGGGCACGAACTGATGCGGCGGCAGATAACCATCATGGTCGAGGACGTGATCAAGACCGCCTCGGCGCGGCTGGCTGAGCTGAAGCCGCAAAGTGTCAAAGACGTTCATGCCGCCAAGTCAGCCATTGCTACTTTCTCTGACGAAATGGTCCCGGCGGAAAAGGAACTGAAGGCGTTTCTCTACAAGAATATCTACCGCCACAAGGACGTGATGCTGGTGCGCGAGGGCGCCGACCAGATCGTGCGCGAGCTGTTCGATGCCTATTTTGTCGATCCACGCGAGATGCCGGACGGCTGGCGCGAGGGGCTCGACCGAGCCGTGGATCGCGTAAAAGCGCGTCATGTCGCCGATTTCCTGGCCGGCATGACGGACACTTATGCGATCAAGGAACACCGCCGCCTGTTTGACCGCACGCCCGATTTGGGCTAGGCGGAACCGGTTTTCCGGCATTGAGCCGGCATAAAGTGCCGATTTTCCAGAGTAGCCATCCATGAATATCTTCGCCGATTTCAACGAGCGGATCATCAAGATCGTTGAAGCGCTTGATCTTAAAGACAAAGACGGCCAGCCGGCTGATCTTTCGCGCATTGCCGTAGAGCCGCCGCGCGATGCCACGCATGGCGATCTGGCGACCAATGCGGCGATGGTGCTGGCCAAGCCGACCGGGCAGAACCCGCGCGCGCTGGCTGAAAAGCTCGCAGAGGCTCTGCGTCAGGACAAGGACATTGCAGCTGTCGATGTCGCCGGTCCCGGCTTCGTCAATCTGCGGCTGACGGACGGCTTCTGGCAGGCGCATCTGACCAGCCTGCTGGGCGTCGGCGCCGATTATGGCCGCTCGACCGTCGGCAAGGGCATCAAGGTCAATGTAGAGTATGTTTCGGCCAACCCGACCGGCCCGATGCATGTCGGCCATTGCCGCGGCGCGGTGGTGGGCGATGCGCTTGCCAATCTGCTTGGCTTTGCCGGCTATGACGTGACCAAGGAATACTACATCAACGACGCAGGCGCGCAGATCGACGTGCTCGCGCGCTCGGCCATGCTGCGCTACCGCGAAGCGCTGGGCGACGAGGTCGGGGAAATCCCGGCCGGGCTTTATCCCGGCGATTATCTGGTGCCGGTGGGGCAGGCGCTGGCCAAGGAATTCGGCCGCGACCTGTTGCAGAAGCCTGAGGACGAGGCGCTCGCACTCATCAAGGACCGCACGATCGATGCGATGATGGTGATGATCCGCGAGGATCTGGCGCTGCTGAACGTGCACCACGAGGTGTTTTTCTCCGAGCGCACGCTGCACGCCAACAACGCTGCCGCCATACGCTCCGCCATCACCGACCTGAAGCTCAAGGGCCACGTCTACAAGGGCAAGCTGCCGCCGCCCAAGGGGCAGAAGCCTGAGGACTGGGAAGACCGCGAGCAGACCTTGTTCCGCTCCACGGACGTTGGTGACGATATCGACCGGCCGCTGGTGAAGTCGGACGGCGCGTTCACCTATTTTGCCGCCGATGTTGCCTACCTGAAGGACAAGCTGGATCGCGGCTTCAACGAGACGATCTTCATTCTCGGCGCTGACCACGGCGGCTACGTCAAGCGGCTGGAGGCGCTGGCCAAAGCCTTGTCCGGCGGCTCGCTCAAGCTGACGGCACTTCTGTGCCAGTTGGTGAAGCTCTATCGCAACGGCGAGCCGGTGCGTATGTCCAAGCGCTCGGGCGATTTCATCACCCTGCGCGAGGTGGTGGAGGAGGTCGGGCGCGACCCGATCCGTTTCATGATGCTTTATCGCAAGAGCGATGCGCCGCTCGATTTCGACTTCGCCAAGGTGACGGAGCAGTCCAAGGACAATCCGGTCTTCTACGTGCAGTATGCTTCGGCGCGCTGTCATTCGGTGTTCCGGCAGGCAAAGGAGCAATTGGGCGAGGGCGCTTTCGACCGGGCTTCGCTTGCCGAATCGGCTGCAAGGCTGACCGACGAGAGCGAGATCGGATTGATCCGGAAGCTCGCCGAATATCCCCGGCTTGTCGAATCGGCAGCACTTGCGCATGAGCCGCATAGACTGGCATTTTACTTGTATGATCTGGCTTCCAGCTTCCATGGACACTGGAACCGAGGCACGGAAAATCAGGACTTACGTTTTGTTAAGGTTAACGACCGACAATTGACGTATGCCAGACTCGGGCTGGTGCAGGCTGTCTCGGACGTTTTGACGTCCGGCCTGGCGTTGATCGGGGCCGATGCGCCCGCGGAAATGCGCTAGGTTTCACGAGAAAACCTGTCACCATTTGCCCACATTGCGCTGGTAAGGCCCAACCTTACGTGACGCCAATTGCGTCCGAATAGTGCGAGTATCGGGAAAGAGTATGGTAGACAGAACCCAGCTTAAAATCGCCGATCGGGACCAGTTGTCGAACGATGATCCGTTCGCCGAACTGACCCGGATCATGGGATTTGACCCGCGCCAACCGGTCCAGCAGGAACCGGCGGCAGCGCCTTCTTCGGTCGCAGGTGTCGAGGCGGACGATTTCGGCATCGATCTGGAAAAGGAACTGATGGGCGAGTTCGCCCAGGAAGATTCCTTGCATGATAATGTGCATGCTTTCCAGCCGGCCTATCGCACGGAAACGGCCTATCAGCCGGAAGCCCCGGCGGCCTACGAGCCCGAGGTTTTGTCCAGTGAGCTGGAGGTAGCTGAGTTCGAAGCTCTGGAGCCTCAGGCTTTGGAGGGCGAGCCTGCTTTTGCCGCTCAGCCGGAATATGCTGCTCAGCCGGAATATGAGCCGACGGTTGCTTTCGAGGCTGCGCCTCTGGAAGCTCTTGCCCCTGAGATGGGCAGCTTCGACGATGCCGTCGCCGCCGAGCTGGAAGACGAGTTGTCGCTGGATGGCGAGTGGTCTCACGCAGAAGTCGCGGTTGAAGAGGCCACGTCACCTGAATATCAGGCCGTCACGGCTGCCGAATATGAGCCGGCAGCTGATCAGCAGCCCGTGGCCGACTATGACTCTGCTGGTGAATACGAACCCGCAGCCGAATATGCTCCAGCAGCCGAATTCACTCCGGTAGAAGTTGCTGCCGAGGAGCCGGTCGCCGCTGATCCTTTCGATCAGGCGGTGGCCGCCTCTTTCGAAGACGACCAGCCGCTGCATGGCGAATGGTCGCCAGCTGATGAAGCCGGTGCTCACGTCGCCTATGAAGGCGAGGCTGAGCCAGTCTACGAAACTGCGGCGGCCTACGAAGCCGCACCGGCCTACGAAGCCGAGGCAACGAACGAATACACTCAGCCTGTGGCCGCAGCCGTGTCGGAAGAAGCTTTTGCCGATGATTTCGATGAAGCCCTGGCTGAAGTGGACATGGACTTCACCGCCGTGCCGCTGAAATCGTCCGGTCACGGTTCGATCGATCCGGAACTGGATAAGGAACTCGAGATCGCCCTGCAGCCGGAAGAACCGGTTTCCGCCGTGGATGAGAGCGGGCCGAGCCTTGAGGACGAGCTGAATGCGCTTCTGGGCAATGTGCCTGCGCATCACGCCGAAGAGGCTCCGGTCGTGGAGGCCGTTGCCGAAGAGCCGGCCTACGCTATCGCCGACGAGCAGGTTTATGCCGTTGCAGACGAGCCGGCCTATGTTGCCGCGCAAGGCACGGACGAAGAGATCGAACTGGAACTCGCAGACGAGGACATGCTTGCCGAGGCGCCTTCCGCCAAGGCTGCACAGCCGGTCGTTTCCACGCCTTACTCGCTCAGCAATTACCGTACCGGCCAGCCGGCCTATGCGGCTCCCGCTGATGAAGCCGGCTATGAGGCCGAGCCTGTCGCAGAGGTTGAGGCGGATATCGATCTCGAATTCGACGATGAAGCCTTCGACGCTGCATTCGCCAATTCGATTGAAGATGTCGACCTCGCTCTGGATGACCTCGCTTTGGATGAGGATCAGCATGCACCGCTCGAGGAGCCGGCAGTCGTGGCTTCCAGCCAGGCTAACGATCCTTACGCCGATCTGGCTGCCTTGACGGCTCAGTTCACGCCGACAGGACCTGTAAGCTCCTGGAACAGGCATGAGCCTGAACCGCAGCCGGTTGTCGCGCACTATGACGAAGCGGCCGACGAGGACTTCGCAGCACCCGCCGCCAGCTATAACGACGTCCCGGACATCGAAACGATCGATGTGCCGGAGCAGGCGGTTGCGCTCGCGGAAGACCTCGATATTCCGGAACTGGCTTTCGAAGAAGACGTTCCGGCAGCACCCGCTTACGACGACATCGACGCGGAGTTCGCAAGCCTTCTCAACGACATGAACTCGCCGGAACCAGCGCCTGCCGCACAGCCGCAGCAGGCTGCCGGCGATGCCGACGACTTCGCCGCCGATTTCGAGCGTGAGTTCCAGATCGACGAGGGTGCGCTGACGCAGGGGCATCCGTATCAGACTGCAGCCGTTGCCGGTGCCGCCGTAGCCGGCGCGCTTGGCGCAACTGCCGCTCATACGGCCTATGCGCCTGCCGTCAGCCAGCCAGCCTTCGACACGGGCGCTCTTTCCGGCTCGCAGGGACGGGGGCAGTATCAGCAGCCCAATCTCGATGATTTCGATTACGACCCGGACGCTGATGAAGAGATGACGGCAGCCGCTTATGGCGCGGCTGGTGAGAGAGAGCGTCCGCAGCGGCGCGGCATGCTCATCGCTGCCGTTGTCGGCGGAATCGCGGTTATCGGCGCGATCGGCGCCTATGCGCTCTCGGGCGGCAATGTCGGGTCCGGCGCGCCGGCGCTCGTCAAGGCCGATGACGGCCCGATAAAGATCCGGCCGGAAAATCCGGGCGGCACCGTTGTCCCCAATCAGGACAACAAGGTCTACGACACCGTTTCGCGCACGCCTTCCAGCGCCACGCCGACGCAGGAAAAGCTGGTGACGACGGCTGAAGAGCCGATGGACATGGCTGCCCAGGATCCGGAACCGGCGCTGGACGAGACGGACATGGCATCCGAGACCGACGGCGACGCCGCCGCTCCGATGGCCAAGTCCGAGGATCGCATCCAGCAGATCATGCAGGAAAACGGCGGCGACCAGAACCCCGAAGTGGCCGCAGTCACGCCCCGCAAGGTGCGTACGATGGTCGTGAAGTCGGATGGCACACTGGTTCCCCGTGAGGACCCGGCTGCTCCGGCGATCGACCCGGCAACGACGGCGTCGGAGAGCGTCACCGATCCGGTCGGCGCAACCACCACGGCATCGGTGCCCGACGCCAAGCCTGCCGCATCGCTGAACGCCAATGAGCCTGTCCCGGCAGAAGCCAATGCTGCTCCGAAGGCAGCAGCCAAGCCGCAGAACTCGACCACGCCGAAATCGGTGGCGATCGCGCCGACGCGTCCTTCCGATCAGCCGGTCGATGTCGTGGGTGAAGTGAAGGCCGATCAGGTTGCAGCCCTTGCTCCGGCAAGCGCTGCTGCGGCTGGTGCATGGTCCATGCAGATCGCTTCGCAGCCAAGCCAAGCGGCCGCCCAGTCGTCCTATCAGGACCTGCAGCGCCGCTACGGCAGCGTGCTCAACGGCCACCAGGCAAATATCGTCAAGGCAGAGATTGCCGGCAAGGGTACGTTCTGGCGTGTTCGCGTGCCTGCACCGAGCCGCAACGAAGCGATCTCGCTTTGCGAAAGCTACAAGGCTGCCGGCGGCAACTGCTTCGTCTCGAAATAGGCAACTGGCAACATTCGAAGATAATGAAACCGGCGCGACATGTTCGCGCCGGTTTTGCTTTGCGGCAGGCCCGATAGCGATTTCGAATGGATTCCCTCGAAGCCCATGTTGCTCTAATCTGGGGGCCATGACCGAATCAAAATCCATGATCCTCGGCTGTGCCGGGAAAACGCTCACTCCTGACGAAATTCGCTTTTACGGCGATGAACGCCCTTGGGGCTTTATCCTTTTTGCCCGCAACATCGGCGAGCCGGAACAGATCCGCGATCTGGTCGCCTCGATGCGCGACAGCATCGGCCGCCCGGAAGCGCCGATTTTCATCGACCAGGAGGGCGGCCGCGTCCAGCGTCTTCGCCCGCCGATCGCGCCGAATTATCCGGCAGGTGCGGCCCTTGGCGCACTCTACAGGAGCGATCGCGAGGCGGGGCTGCGTGCCGCTTGGCTTCTGGCGCGGCTGCACGCCTTCGATCTCCTGCGTCTCGGCATAACGGCGGACTGCCTGCCGGTGCTTGATGTGCCGATCGAGGGTGCAAGCGATGTCATCGGCACACGCGCCTATGGCAAGGAGCCGCAAAGCGTGACGGCGCTGGGCAAGGCTGCGGCCGAGGGGCTGCTTTCCGGTGGCGTTCTGCCGGTGATGAAGCACATTCCGGGTCACGGACGGGCGTTCTCGGATACGCATTTCGAACTGCCGACGGTCGATACGCCGATCGAGGAATTGCGGGCCCATGATTTCGCCCCGTTCAAGGCGCTAAGTCATCTGCCGATCGCAATGACCGCGCATGTTGTATATTCTGCGATCGATCCGGCGGCACCAGCGACCACTTCCGAGAAGGTGATCCGGGAGATCGTGCGCGGTGAGATCGGTTTTGACGGCCTGCTGGTCAGTGACGATACGTCGATGAAGGCACTTTCTGGGGATTTCCCGTCCAAAGCCGCTTCGATCCTTGCGGCTGGATGCGATCTGGTCCTTCACTGCAACGGGGTGATGGAAGAAATGACAGGCATAGCTTCACGCACCACGGCGCTCGAAGGAAAGTCGCTGGAACGCGCCGATCGTGCGCTAAGCTATATTCGTGAGCGCGACGCAGCCGACGAGGCGCAGATACGGGCCGAGTTTGCGAACTATTTCGAAGCGGTGGCATAGCCGCCGCGGAGTTTAAGGAGAGAAGGCACCGAATTGGCGGAGACATTGGAGAGCCGGGCCGGGAAGGCCACACCGATGGACCGTCTCTGGGCGGAAAACGACGATTCACGCGGCGTCAGCGAACCGACGATGCAGGTCGACGTTGCCGGCTTCGAAGGCCCGCTTGATCTCCTTTTGCATCTGGCTCGCAACCAGAAGGTCGATCTCTCCCGCATCTCGATCCTGGCGCTGGCTGAGCAATATCTGAAATTCATCGACAGCGCCCGCGCAATCCGGCTGGAACTCGCCGCCGACTATCTCGTCATGGCGGCTTGGCTCGCTTTCCTGAAATCCAAGCTGCTCATTCCCAAGCAGCCGGGCGATGAAGGCGAGAGCGGCGAGGAACTTGCCGCTGTCCTGCAATTTCGCCTCAAGCGCCTTGAAGCGATGCGGGATGCTGCTTCGCGGCTCGTCAATCGCAACCGGCTTGGCCGTGACGTTTTCGCGCGCGGCATGCCGGAAATGGTCATCATCGACAAGAAGAACGAATATTCCGCCTCGCTCTACGATCTTTTGACCGCCTATGCCATTCAGCGGCAACGGCAGGCGATCACCAATGTGCGGATCGCCAAGCGCGGTGTCTGGTCGCTCAAGGAAGCGCGCGATATCCTCACCCGCCTGGTTGGCTCGTTCAAGGACTGGACGGCGCTCGATCAGTTCCTGCTCGCATACATGACCACTCCTGAGGAGCGGGCGACGGCAATCGCCAGCTCTTTTGCCGCCACACTGGAACTGGTGCGCGAGGGCCATATAGAGATGCGGCAGCAGGATGCCTTCGCGCCGCTCTATCTGCGCAGCCGTGCGCCGGCTGAAAAAGCAATCGAAGGTGCGCCATGAGTGACAGCGCAAATGCCACGGTGATCCCGTTCACGGTCGATGAAGAGGCCGAAGCCGAACGCAATCCGGCGGAGCGCCTGATTCTGGCGGAGGCTGCGCGCATGGCCGAGGCCATCGTCTTTGCCAGCACTGAGCCGGTGACTGAAAAGCAGCTTGCATCGCGCCTGCCTGAAGGTGTCGATGTTCGTGCCGCCATGGCTGAACTGCAGAAAATCTACGCGCGACGTGGCGTGAACCTCGTTCGCGTCGGTGACGGCTGGGCTTTCCGGACCGCCGGCGACCTCGCCTTCCTGATGAACCGCGACGCCATACAGCAGAAGAAGCTGTCACGCGCCGCCCTCGAGGTGCTGGCCATCATTGCCTACCATCAGCCGGTAACGCGGGCTGAGATCGAGGACATTCGCGGCGTTGAAACGTCGAAAGGCACGCTCGACACGCTGATGGAAACCGAATGGGTGCGGATGCGCGGCCGCCGCCGTACGCCCGGCCGTCCGGTGACTTACGGCACGACCGAAAAATTCCTCGACCATTTCGCGCTTGAGGAAATCCGCGATCTGCCGGGCATGGAAGAATTGAAGGGGGCAGGGCTGTTGTCGGCCCGCATGCCGTCGAATTTCTCTGTTCCGCTCCCGCCGTCCGATCTTGATCTGCTGACCGAGGACGAAGATCCGCTGACCGATATCGACCTTGAAGAGCTCGGGCTGTTGACACCTCGCGTCACAGATGATTGACCGGGGCCGGGTGGTTCAAGGGTAGTGGATTAAGTGAAGAATGGGGAAGCGCAGACCGCAAGCCGGGTGACCGCTGGTGTCACTTTTGCCGCGCGCCTTGCTTTCGAAAACATCTGCCATTCATTCGGGCCTGAAGCCGAGACGCTGCGCGATGTTTCGCTCGCCGCCGAGCCGGGCGAAGTTCTGTGCCTGCTCGGGCCGTCCGGCTCGGGCAAGACGACGCTGCTTCGCATTGCGGCCGGCATCGAAAGCCAGTCGACCGGGCGCGTCCTGCTCAACGACCGCGAGATCGCGGGGCCATCGGTCTTCCTGCCGCCGGAAAAACGCTCGATCGGCCTCGTTTTCCAGGATTTCGCGCTGTTTCCGCATCTGACCATCCTCGACAATGTTCGCTTCGGCCTGACCGCGCTTTCGGGCGAGGAGGCAAGGCGCGAGGCGCTGATCGCACTCTCTCGCGTCGGGCTGGAGCATTACGCAGGTTCCTATCCGCATGTGCTCTCCGGTGGCGAACAGCAGCGTGTGGCGCTGGCGCGCGCTTTGGCGCCGCGGCCCGCGGTGCTTTTGATGGACGAGCCGTTTTCCGGGCTCGATTCGCGCCTCAAGGACAATGTGCGCGCCGAGACGCTGGCGATCCTGCGCGAAAGCCGCGCGACCGCCATCGTGGTCACGCATGACGCTGAGGAAGCGATGCGCATGGCCGACCGGATTGCGCTTCTGAGGGATGGCCGCCTCGTCCAATCCGGCCGCGCCGAGGAGCTTTATCTCAGCCCTGCGAATCTGTTTGCAGCCGGGTTTTTTTCCGAGCTGAACGTCTTCGATGGCCGGGTTGCGAATGGTGTGGTGGATACGCCGGTCGGCAAGATCCCGTCGCCGGATATCGCGGACGGCGCAAAGGCGACGGTGGCGGTGCGGCTGACAGGCTTCGAAGTCAGCGAAACGGAGGGCGAAATCGAGGCAAGAATCCTGTCGCGCCGGTTCCTCGGCGTGGTAGAATTGCTGGAATTCGCCGTTTCAGGTGCCGAAAAGCCGGTGCGCGCCCGCATACGCTGCGGCGCTTTGTCTGCCAAAGCACGTGACATCTGGCTTTCCTTGCGAAAGTCTGACGTACTTCTGTTTGAAACGCAGCGCGAAAGCGCATAGATCAATCTCAGGAAATCGTTCGAGAGAGAGTTACAATGGGTTCCTTTTCGATATGGCACTGGCTCATCGTGCTGGTAGTGGTTCTGCTGCTGTTCGGCCGCGGCAAGATCCCGGAACTGATGGGCGACATGGCCAAGGGCATCAAGAGCTTCAAGAAGGGCATGTCTGACGAGGACGCTGACGAAAGCGTCAAGACCGTCGATGGCAGGACCGTGGAGCATCGCTCCGACGAGACCATCCAGGCAGCCAAGGAAAAGGCCAGCAAGAGCTGAACCGTTTCCCAGCTAGTCAGGTTGGATAGTCATGTTTGATATCGGCTGGACCGAAATGCTGGTGATCGCGGTCGTCATGATCGTGGTCGTCGGGCCGAAGGATTTGCCGCGCATGCTGCGCACCTTCGGCAAAACGACGGCGAAACTGCGCACCATGGCGGGCGATTTCCAAAAGCAGTTCAACGAGGCTTTGAAAGAAGCCGAGCTCGACGACGTCAAGAAGTCCGTCGATGAGTTGCGCAGCCTGAACCCGGCTGCCGAGATCAAGAAGCAGCTCAATCCGTTCGAGAAGGCGGCATCAGATGTGCGCGCCGGTCTCGATGCGGCCATGAAGCCGACGCCCTCCACGGCGGCGGAACCTGCTTCCGATGCGGTGCACGCGGCCGAGCCGTTGAAGAACGGCGCGACCACCATGCCCGGCGTTGCCGGTCCTGAAGCGATGCCAACTGCTGCGCCGGTATTTCCGGCGACAGCGCAGGAGCCCGCGCCTGTCGCCAAGCCTGCCAAATCGACGCCTGCCTCCAAGCCTGTAAAGGCGGCGAGCGCCGCCAAGCCGGCCAAGGCTTCCGTGGCGCCGAAAGCGGCTGTGAAAGCACCGGCGGCGGCCAAGCCTACAGCCATTGCTGCCGCGCCAAAAGCCACAAGCAAGGCTGCCGCTGAAAAGCCGACGGCCAAACCAGCCGCAGCCAAGCCCGCCAAGGCGACGGCCAAAAGCCCGGCCAAGCCGGCTGCAACCAAGAAGAAATAAGCGGGAACTGCCAAGTGAGTGAACCGGAAGACGAAATCGAAAAGTCATCGGCGCCGTTGATCGAACATCTGATCGAACTGCGCACGCGCCTTATCTGGGCGATCGGTGGGTTTTTCGTAGCCTTCCTCGGCTGTTTCTTCTTCGCCAAGCAGTTGTTCAACCTGCTGGTCATCCCGTTCAAATGGGCGACCGCATGGGCCGGCCTCGACCCCCACAAGGTCGAGCTGATCTATACGGCACCACAGGAATTCTTCTTCACGCAGATCAAGCTTGCAATGTTCGGCGGCCTCGTCATCGCCTTTCCGCTGATTGCCTCGCAGATCTACAAATTCGTCGCTCCCGGCCTCTACAAGAATGAACGTGGCGCGTTTTTGCCATTCCTGATCGCGTCGCCCGTCCTGTTCCTGATGGGCGCATCGCTGGTTTATTTCTTCTTCACCCCGATGGTGATGTGGTTCTTCCTGGCCATGCAGCAGGCAGGCACGGACGACCATGTGCAGATTTCGCTGCTGCCGAAGGTTTCTGAATATCTCAGCCTTATCATGACGCTGATCTTTTCGTTCGGCCTGGTGTTTCAGCTTCCGGTGGTCACGACGCTCATGGTGCGGGTCGGGCTGTTGTCGTCGCAGGCGCTTGTCGATAAGCGCAAATGGGCGATCGTGCTGGCCTTCATCGTTGCGGCAGTGCTGACCCCGCCTGATCCGGTCAGCCAGATCGGTCTTGCCCTTCCCACCATCCTTCTTTACGAGATTTCAATCTGGACCGCCCGGATGATCGAACGGAATCGCGAACAGGAACGCGTGGCGCGCGAGAAAAAGGAAGCCGCAGAAGCGGTAGCCGAAAAAGCGCCATTGAGTGGGACTGGAGACGGGACCGCCGCAAGCTGACAGCCTTTCGATTCGCCGTCGCGGTCGCCTCTAGAACTCATACTGCGACCGGACTTCTGACATGCTTGACATCAAATGGATTCGCGAGAACCCGAAAGCCCTCGTTGACGCCCTGGTGAAGCGTTCATGGTCCTCGGACGAGGCGCAGGCGACCGTCGATGATCTGCTGTTGAAGGACGAGCAGCGCCGCGCCCATCTCGGCGAGCTTCAGGTCAGGCAGGAGCGCCGCAACGCCGCCTCGAAGGAAATCGGCAACGCCATGCGTGGTGGCGATTCGGTGCTTGCCGAACAGCTCAAGCTCGAAGTCGCCGACATCAAGAGCTTCATCCAGAATGGCGAGGCGCGCGAGCGCGAACTCGACAAGGCACTGGAAGATGCACTTGCCGTCATTCCCAACGTGCCGTTTGATGACGTTCCAGTCGGCGCTGACGAAAATGACAATGTCGAAGTCCGCAAGGTAGGCGCGATCAAGCCCCGCCCGAACTGGGTGAAGGAGCATTTCGAGATCGGCGAAGCGCTCGGCCTGATGGATTTCGAGCGCGCCGCAAAGCTTTCAGGCAGCCGCTTTACGGTGCTGAAGGGCAAGCTTGCGCGGCTCGAGCGCGCGATCGGCCAGTTCATGCTCGACCTCCACACGACCGAGCATGGCTACCAGGAAGTGATCCCGCCGCTGCTGGTTCGCGATGAGGTGCTGTTCGGCACCAATCAGCTGCCGAAGTTCGAAGAGGATCTGTTCTTCGTGCCTCACGGCGACGGACGGCTAGGCCTCATCCCCACCGCCGAAGTCCCGTTGACCAATCTCGTCCGCGAGGAAATCCTCGCCCAGGAAAAACTGCCGCTGCGCATGACGGCGCTGACGCCTTGCTTCCGCTCGGAAGCCGGCTCTGCCGGTCGCGACACACGCGGCATGCTGCGGCAGCATCAGTTCTACAAGGTCGAGCTGGTTTCGATCACCGATGCGGACAGCTCGATTGCCGAGCATGAGCGCATGACGCAATGCGCCGAGGAGGTGCTGAAGCGCCTCGAACTGCCTTTCCGCACGGTCACTCTGTGCACCGGCGACATGGGCTTCGGCGCGCGCAAGACCTATGACATCGAGGTGTGGCTGCCGGGCCAGAACGCCTATCGCGAAATCTCGTCCTGCTCGGTCTGCGGCGATTTCCAGGCACGGCGCATGGACGCCCGCTACCGCGTCAAGGACGAGAAGTCGACGCGCTTCGTCCACACGCTCAACGGTTCGGGCACGGCTGTCGGCCGCGCCCTGATCGCGGTGCTTGAAAATTACCAGAACGAGGATGGCAGCGTAACCATTCCTGAAGTTCTGCGTCCTTACATGGGCGGCGCAGCCAAGATCGAGGCGAACTGACCTTATGCGCATTCTCCTGACCAATGATGATGGCATCCACGCCGAAGGTCTGGCCTGCCTCGAGCGCATAGCGCGCACGCTGTCCGACGATGTCTGGGTGGTCGCGCCGGAAACCGACCAGTCGGGCTTTGCCCACTCGCTGTCGATCTCCGAGCCGCTTCGCCTGCGCCAGATCAGTGACAAGCATTTCGCCGTGCGCGGCACGCCGACCGACTGCGTCATCATGGGCGTGCGCAAGATCATGCCGGAAGCGCCGGACCTCATCCTGTCCGGCGTCAATTCTGGTGCGAACCTTGCCGACGACGTGACCTATTCGGGAACCGTTGCCGGCGCGATGGAAGGCACGCTGCTCGGCATTCGCTCGATCGCGCTCAGCCAGGCCTATAATGTGCAGGACGGCGCGCGGCTGGTGCCGTGGGAAACGGTCGAGGCGCTGGCGCCGGCGCTGCTGCAACGGCTGCTCAAGATCGACCTGCCTGCCGGCATCTTCCTGAACGTGAATTTCCCCAACTGCCCGCCCGAGGAAGTCGAGGCAACCCGCGTCACCACCCAGGGCAAGCTGGTTCACAGCCTGTGGATTGACGAGCGCGCCGACGGCCGCGGCTTTCCCTATTTCTGGCTGCGCTTCGGCCGCGAACCGCCCGAATTGAAGGAAGGCACCGACGTTCATGCCGTGCGCAGCAAGTTCGTTTCGGTGACGCCGCTGAAGCTCGACCTTACCGCGCATGAAATCCGCGACCAGTTGACGAAGGCGCTTGCATGAACTCCATCGGCGACCGCGAAGGCTTTGCAGCATTTCTCCTGAGGTTGCGCGGACGCGGCATCGTTCCCAAGGACATGATCACCGCCTTCGAGGCGACGCCGCGCCACGCCTTCATTTCCGCGCAGTGGCACAGCATCGCCTGGTCGGAGCGGACGCTGCCGATCGAATGCGGCGAGACGATCGAGGGCGCCGACCTGCAGGCCGCGGTCATCGCAGCCCTTGCCATCGAGCCCGGCAGCCGCGTTCTCGAGATCGGCACCGGCTCCGGCTACACCGCGGCCGTCATGTCGCGGCTTGCCGCGCGCGTGGTGACGGTCGATCGCTTCAAGACGCTGATCGAACAGGCGCGTCAGCGTTTCGAAGCGCTCGGCATAACCAATGCGTTCGTGCGTCAGGCCGACGGCTCGAACGGGCTGGCGGGTGAGGGGCCGTTCGATCGCATCGTCGTCTGGGCCTCGTTCGACGGCCTGCCGCGCACCTTCGTCGATCAACTGTCCAGCGGCGGCATCATGATCGCCCCGATCGGCCCGGACGAAGGCGAGCAGGTCATGGCCAAGCTGACCAAACTCGGCAGCCGCTTCGAGCGTGAGGATATCGGCGTCGTGCGTCTTCAGCCGATCGCACGCAGCGTTGCTGCCGTGATCTGAGTCGTGGCTCTCACATTCGCGTATTTCTTACTATCTTCTTCAGCCTCTTAACCGACCAGTAACATTAACGCGCTTTAATCATACCAGTTGGGTATCGAGTATACGCGGGTTATTGCGATGCGAATCAGTATTTTAGCCAAGAACGAACGCGCTCTGGCGCGCAGTGCGGCCATATTCCTGGTCGCGAGCATGGCGGCGGGTTGCAGCGCCCAGGTCTCGCGATTCGGTGGCGGTGGTGTCGACGACATCTTTACTGCCTCGACGCCAAATCAGCGCCAGATCATGGGGCAGCAGAACCAGCCTTATCCGGGCGATGCCCAGATGGCGGCAGCGCCAGTTGCTCCCGCCCAGACAGAATCGGTCAGCCGCAGCGCGCTGACCCCGGTTTCCTCGCAGCCATTGCCTCCGCCGCCGGTCACACAGGCCGCGATGAACACGCCGCGTGCTTCCAATCCTGCGCCGGCTCTGGCCCCGGTCGCTGCCGCAAGGTCGCTCGACCAGACCGTGACGGGAACCGTGTCGCAGGCCAAGCCGGCTGTCATGGCAAGCGCGGAGGAAGAAGTCGCTGGCTGGTCGCGTGCCGGTGGCACGCAGATCACCGCCAAGGAAGGCGAGACCGTCTACAATCTCTCGCGCCGCTTCGGCGTGCCGGCCAATGTGCTGATGAAGGTCAATGGCATACCCGAGCATGGCGGGTTGCAGGTCGGCCAGAAGGTCGTCATCCCGACCTACGTTTATTCCAGCAAGGCGCCGGTTTCAGCACCCGACAGCAATCCGAACGTTGCCGACGCCAGGTCTTCGACAGGCACCAAGTATGATGTTCCGGCCCATAAGGTGCCGGTACCGACGGGTGCGCCTGCGGGCAATCTCGGCGTGCTGCCGCAGACACCGAAGCTGAAGGAAGGTGAAAATACGCCGCAGCCGACTGCCACGGCAGCCAACGACGCCAAGGCATCGACCGCGCCCGGAACCTACAAGGTTCAGGAAGGCGACACGCTGAGCAAGATCGCCCGCAAGACAGGCGTGAGCTCGGCCGCTTTGAAGTCGGCTAACGGTCTTCAGGACGGCACCATCCGCATCGGCCAGACGCTTCAGATTCCGGCTGCAGGTGCTGCCACCGTGGCTGCCGCGGCACCCGCACCGAAGGCCGCCGATCCGGTCGTTACCGGCGCGACCGTGCCCTCGAAGCCATCTGCCGCAGCCGCTCCGACGGTCGTAGCCTACACGCCGCCGAAGAAGGAAAAGCTCATCGAGCAGGTCGAGCAGGATGACTCGGCCGCGCCGGATGCCACGGGCATCGGCCGCATGCGCTGGCCGGTTCGTGGCCGCGTCATCACCGCTTTCGGCAAGGGCGGCGGCAAGTCCAATGATGGCATCGACATCCAGGTGCCGGAAGGCACGCCGGTCAAGGCAGCCGAGAACGGCGTTGTCATCTATGCCGGCGACGGGCTCAAGGAATTCGGCAACACCGTTCTGGTGCGGCACGAAAACGGTCTGGTCACCGTCTACGGTCACGCCAGCGAACTGAAGGTCTCGCGCGGCGAAAAGGTCAAGCGCGGCCAGGAACTCGCGCTCTCGGGCATGAGCGGCAGCACGGACTCGCCAAGGCTGCATTTCGAGGTACGCAAGAATTCGTCTCCGGTCGATCCGTCGACCTTCCTCGAATAGACACGACTGGCTGCATTCGGCCCACCATCTGCACCCGCCCCAAAAGGGGCGGGTTTTTGCATTTGGAAATGACTATAAGCGTATGAAGACGCTCAGTCTTTCAGCGGCTGGCCAAGCCGGCCTGCGAGATCCTGAATGAACTGCCACGCCACGCGACCCGAGCGGCTTCCGCGCGTGGTCGCCCATTCCAGCGCGTCGGCACGCAAGAGATCCGGCTCGATCTTGAGGCCGTGGTAGCGGACATAGCCGTCGACCATCTCAAGATAGTCGTCCTGCGAGCATTTGTGGAAGCCGAGCCAGAGGCCGAAGCGATCCGACAGCGAAACCTTCTCCTCGACAGCCTCGGACGGGTTGATCGCCGTCGAGCGCTCATTGTCGATCATGTCGCGCGGCAGGAGATGTCGGCGATTGGAGGTCGCGTAGAAGATCACATTGGCCGGGCGGCCTTCGACGCCGCCCTCGAGTGCGGCCTTCAGCGATTTGTACGACGTGTCGTCATGGTCGAAGGAGAGATCGTCGCAAAACAGGATGAAGCGGAAGGGAGCAGCCTTCAGGATCGTCATCAGCTTCGGCAGCGTGTCGATATCCTCGCGGTGGATTTCGATCAGCTTGAGCGGCGCTTCGTTCTTGCGCGAAGCGTTGATCGAGGCATGCACCGATTTGACCAGCGACGATTTGCCCATGCCACGCGCGCCCCAGAGCAGCACGTTGTTGGCCGGCAGGCCGGCAGCAAACCGTTCGGTGTTGTCGACCAGGATATCGCGAACGTGGTCGACGCCCCGGATGAGGCCGATGTCGATGCGATTGACGCGATGCACCGGCTCGAGAAACCCGGGATCGGCCGCCCATACGAAACAGTTGGCGTCATTGATATCCGTCTGCGGCACCGCGCGGGGGGCCAGTTTGTTGACGGCGTCGATGAGAAGATCGAGTTTCTGGGTGAGCGTTTCGATGGTATTTTCTGTCATTTCGCATTCCGCATTCGTGGCAAACAACGTCGCGAACGCTCTAACACGCTCAAACAGGCCGGGAAAGCGGCTGCCGAAGGCGCTTACGCGGTTGCAAAGGTGGCTTTAGCGACTATATTCCCGCCAACTTTCACGAAGGGCTGGGGTAGTGGGCCCTCCCATAATTTTCAGGAGTTTTTTATGCCAGGTACAGGCGCAAGCCCCGATATGTTGATCAGCGTTCTGCCGTTCGTCCTGATCTTCGTGATCATGTATTTCCTGATCATCCGTCCGCAGCGCACGCAGCTCAAGAAGCGCGGCGAGATGCTGGCTGCCGTTCGTCGTGGCGATACGGTCGTCACCGGTGGCGGCTTCATCGGCAAGGTGACCAAGGTCATCGACGACAACGAACTGGAAATCGATCTTGGCGGCATGAAAGTGACCGCGTTGCGTTCGACAATCGCCGATGTGCGCGTGAAGGGTGAGCCTGTCGCCAATCAGAACGCCAAGAAGTAGTCTCTGACAGAGACTCGGCGTACAGAGTCGTCTGAACTGACGAGGCAAAATGCTCTATTTCTCGCGCTGGAAGACGATTTCCATCTGGGCCATTGTGATCTTGGGGCTGCTTTTTGCGGCCCCAAATCTGTTTTCGAAGGCAACGCTCGATGCGTTGCCGGACTGGCTGCCAAAGCGCGCCATGACGCTGGGCCTCGACCTTCAGGGCGGCTCGCACATTCTCCTGGCGCTTGACCGCAAGGACCTTGTCAACGAGCGCCTTGCGGTAACCCGCGACGACATTCGCACAAAATTGCGCGAAGCCAAGATCGGCTACACCGGCCTGACCGGGGCCGACAGGAGCGTGCAGGTCAGCATTCGCGAGGCAAATGAGGTCGACAAGGCCAAGGCAGCGCTCGATTCGCTGCTGCAGCCGGTGTCCTCCGGCATGTTCGGAACGGGTTCGACGCAGGAATTGACCCAGGACGAACCCCAGCCCGGCGTGTTGCGCTATACGCTGACTGATGACGGTATCGATTACCGCGCGGAAGCCGCGTTGGCTCAGTCGGTCGATGTGGCTACCCGCCGCGTCAATGAACTGGGCACCAACGCGCCGATCGTCGAGCAGCAGGGTGCGAACCGTGTGCTCGTTCAGGTTCCCGGCCTTCAGGACCCGCAGCGCCTGAAGGAAATTCTCGGGCAGACCGCCAAGCTGACTTTCCAGATGGTCGACCAGACCATGCCGGTTCAGGATGCGATTTCGGGGCAGCCGCCGGCCAATTCGACGGTCATGTACTCGCCCGATGATCCGCCCGCCGCCTATCTGATCGAAGACCGCGTCATCGTGTCGGGCGAAAGCCTGATCGACGCACAGGCTATCAGCCGCTCGGACGGCGAGTCCGTGGTTTCCTTCCAATTGAATCCTGAGGGAACCGCCCGCTTTGGCGAAGCGACCCAGCAGAATGTGGGACGACTGTTTGCCGTCGTTCTCGACAATCAGGTTATTTCCGCCCCGCAGATCAGGGAGCCCATTCTCGGCGGTGTCGGCCAGATCGCCGGAAATTTCAACGCCGAGAGCGCGGCCGATCTGGCAGCATTGCTCCGCGCCGGCGCATTTCCGGCTCCGTTGACGATCGTCGAGGAGCGAACGGTCGCCCCCAACCTCGGCACGGATTCCATCAAGGCCGGTGCAACTGCCGCCCTGATCGGCGGCCTGCTCGTTCTGGTTTTCATGATCGTTGCCTATGGCGGGCTGGGCGTCATCGCCAATCTGGCTCTCATTGCCAACGTCGTGCTGATAATCGCCATACTTTCGCTGTTCGGCCTGGCGCTGACCATTCCCGGCATTGCCGGCATCATTCTCACCATGGGCATGGCGGTCGATTCCAACGTTCTCATCTATGAGCGCGTCAAGGACGAGCGGCGGCAGGGGAAATCGCTCGTGCAGTCGCTCGATGCCGGCTTCTCGCGAGCCATGGCCACCGTCGTCGACGCCAACGTCACCACGCTCATTGCAGCAGCAATCCTCTTTTACCTCGGCTCGGGCGCCGTGCGCGGCTTCGCCATCACCCTGGCCGTCGGTATCATCACCACCGTATTCACCGCATTCACCTTCACGCGCTGGATGATTTCGTTCTGGCTGCGTCGGACGCGGCCGACCGAAATCCCGCGCGGTATCGTCAAACTCGTGCCGGACGACACCAGAATTCCATTCATGAAGATGCGCAAATACGCGTTCGCTCTTTCGGCTATCCTGTCGATTGGCACCGCCGTGCTGTTCGTGACCAGGGATTTGAACTACGGCGTGGATTTCCTCGGCGGGTCGGTCATCGAAATGCGGGCCAAAACCGGCCCGGCCGATGCGACCGATGTGCGGGCGCGGCTGGATGAAGTCAATCTCGGCGAGGTGCAGGTGCAGGGCTTCGGATCGCCGCGCGATCTCCTCGTCAAGATCGCGGCGCAAGGCGGCGGCGATAATGCCGAACAATCCGCGGTCGAAAAGGCGCGGCTTGCCGTGGGCGACGATTACGACTTCCGCCGGGTCGAGGTTGTCGGCCCGAACGTCTCGAACGAACTGGCGAAGGCCGGCGCGCTGGCTGTTCTCGCTGCGCTTGCGGCGATGCTCATCTATATCTGGATACGGTTCAAATGGCAGTTCGGCCTTGGCGCGGTCATATCGACCCTTCACGACGTCATCGCCATGATCGGCCTCTATGTCATCACCGGCATCGATTTCAACCTCGCCAGCATCGCCGCGATCCTCACGATCATCGGTTATTCGATCAACGATACCGTCGTGGTCTATGACCGCGTTCGCGAAAACCTGGCAAAGTTCAGGACGATGCCGATCAGGGATGTCGTGGACCTGTCGCTGAATCAGACCTTGTCGCGCACGATCCTGACGGGTGCGACGACGCTGCTGGCGCTGATTGCGCTTTATCTTTTCGGTGGCGAGATCGTCAGCTCCTTCGCGCGGGCATTGATTTTCGGCGTTGTGTTCGGCACCTACTCGTCGATCTTTGTCGCCGGCCCGCTGTTGATCCTGTTCAAGCCGCGTCCGGACACGTTCGACAACGACACCAATGTCGTGCGGACGGCCCAGCCGTCGAATTCATAGCGGGCAACAATGTCGGGCATTTTCATCAAAGAAGCGCATTTTCCCGGCCGAGCGCCGATCGAAGCCTATGGCAATGGCGGTTTTCGCTTTGCCGACATGTCGCATCGCGGGTCAATTCTTTGCCTTCCGTCCGGCATTTACGGCTGGGAGCCTGCTGACCCGAATAAGCTGACTGCAGAGGATTTTGCGCGGCTCCTTTCCGAGTCGAAAGATGTCGAAATCCTGCTGGTCGGAACAGGCAAGGATTTGCGGCCTCTGCCCGCCGCACTCAAGGCGGCGTTGAAAGATGCGCGCATCTCGTCCGATCCTATGTCCACGGGTGCTGCCGTGCGAACCTACAATGTGCTGCTCGCGGAAGACCGCGCGGTCGCAGCAGCTTTGATAGCCGTCGATTGACATGACCGATCACGCCCAGATCGTGATGGAGGCGGTGCGCGCCGCCGATCGGGATCGTTATCTCTCGGCGCTTTATGCGCCGGAAGACAAGCGCACCGGCCTTTTCGCGCTCTATGCTTTCAATGCGGAGATTGCCGGCGTTCGCGACCGTATCCGCGAGGCGCTGCCCGGCGAGGTGCGTCTGCAATGGTGGCGTGACGTGATCGCGGCAGGCACTGTCGAAGCAGCATCAGGTCATCCCGTCGCCGAAGCGTTGGTCGATACGATCGCGACTTACGGTCTCCCGCAAAATGCCTTCCAGAACTATCTCGATGCGCGGATTTTCGATCTCTACGACGATCCGATGCCGTCTAGAAACGACCTCGAAGGCTATTGCGGCGAGACGGCCGCTGCACTTATCCAGCTTGCGTCGATGATCCTCGATCCGCAAACCGCGCCGAAATTCGCCGAACTCGCAGGCCATGCCGGTTGCGCGCAGGCTATCACCGGCCTTCTGCGCCTGATGCCGATTCATCGCGCGCGCGGGCAGTGCTTCGTGCCGAAAGACATCCTCGCCGCTGCGGGTTCTTCGCCTGAGGAGTTTGTCTCCAGCGATGGCGGGGCAGGGGCTTCCCGCGTGGTTGAGGCGATGATTGCGCTTGCCCAAGACCATCTCGGTACCTTCGAGCGTGGCGCGCGCGAGCTTCCTGACGCGCTGCGACCGGCCTTCCTGCCCGTTGCATTGACCGGCGCCTATTTGAAAAAGCTCGGAAATGCGCCCGCGAAAGCGCTGACCTCGGTGTCGGAGATTTCGGCCTGGCGCCGGCAATGGGTCCTCTTTCGCCACGCCACCCGCGGCTGGCGCTGAATCGCCTTTGACGTAAACGTCAATTATGATATTCCTCTCGCGAAGCCGTTGCGGACAGCCGGACGCTTCGGTCGGGAGGAGAATTTCGGCCCATGAGCTTGCCTGTACTCGTCGCCATCGTGGTTGTCGGGATTGCTTTGTGTGTTCTCGCCGTCCACCTGACCGGCGGAAGCAAGGGCTCGTCGATCACTGCCGCTGACGATGCTAAACGGCGCTTTGGCGAGGATTTCCCGGAAGAAGCGGTCTGGACTGTTCGGCTGACCGCCGACGGCAAAACGGCGTTTCTGGAACTCGACGGCGACCGAACCGGCATCGTCCAGACTTTCGGCGACAAGTTCCTGACGCGCATCATCACGCAATCCGACGTGGTGTCGCTGACGAGTCCCGACCCTGAATGCCTGTCCATCCGGCTTAAGGATTTCACCTGGGCCGGCGGAGACTTCACTTTCGCCAACGCCGCCGATGCCAGCGCGGTGCGCAACGTGCTGCTACCCGCAAAAAGAGAAGCATCATGATGGAAAATTACGATTTCCCGCAGGTTACGCAGCTTGCCATTCCCTTCTTCGTCGTTGCCATTCTGATTGAACTCTGGCTCGTGCGCACGGGGCGGGCCAAGGGCGCTTTCGAGACGCGCGACACGCTGACCAGCCTAATGATGGGCACCGGAAACGTCGTTGCCGGCATATTGCTCGGGATCGTTTCCTACACCGCCTTGCTCTGGGTCTGGCAGTTCCGTTTCTTCGATCTCGGCCGTTCCATCTGGGTGTTCCTGGCGGCGTTCCTGCTCGATGATCTGCGCTACTACTGGTATCACCGCATCGCGCATCGCGTGCGCTGGGTCTGGGCCGAGCACGTCAATCACCATTCCAGCCAGCACTACAACCTGTCCACGGCGCTGCGGCAGAGCTGGACCGGCCTCTTCACCGGCATGTTCATTTTGCAGGTGCCACTGGTGCTGCTCGGTTTCCACCCCGCGGTGATCGCCTTCGTCTTCGGCTTCAACCTCGTCTGGCAGTTCTGGATACACACCGAGACGATCGGCAGGATGTGGGGCTGGTTCGAGATGATCTTCAACACGCCGTCGCACCACCGTGTCCACCACGCCACCAATCCGCGCTATCTCGATGCCAATTACGCCGGCACGCTGATCATCTGGGACCGGATGTTCGGAACCTTCGTCGCGGAACTGCCGGAGGACCAACCACGCTACGGCATCGTCAAGAACATCGGCACGTTCAACCCGGTGAAAGTCGCGTTCCACGAATGGGTCGGCATGTTCCGCGACGCCGCAGCACCTGGCCTGACCTTGCGCCAGCGCCTCTCGTACCTGTTTCAGCCGCCGGGCTGGAGCCACGATGGTTCGCGCAAGACTTCGCAGGACTTGAAGCTGGACTATGTCCGCCTTCATCCCGGTGAATCCGGAAAGCCTGGCCTTCCGGCTACCTCGCAAAAATGATGCGGGCCTGATTGAAATAAGGACAAAGCGCCTCTATTCCTTTTTATCGGAGAAATAATATTCGATATGCGAGGTATAGTGGCATGCTTCGTCTTGTATTTATTGCTTTGCTTTTCTCCATTTCGACCGTTGTATACGCCGCGCCGGCAATAGACTGGCGCGTCGAGCATCCATTCCGCTACTTCCTCGAAACCCGCGACTTCGACATGCAGCGCGAGGCCATGGCCGATGTCATGGCTGCCAATGGCGGCGCGCTGTCGGCGACTGCGGTGTCCGATCTCGAACGTTCGCTGAACGATCCACGCTGGCTGCGCGAATGGTACAGGCAGGATTCCACGCTTTACGCCAATCCGCGCAGTGCCGGCCGCCCGGAGCGGGGCTGGGCGCATCACATCAACCGCCGCCGCGCCACCTGCTGGGACAGCCGCCAGCAATGGCATTCGTCCTGCGCCAGCGACACCTTCGGCACATCACTGCGCACCGATTATGTCAGGCCGCAGCGCCATACGGTTGTCCTGAAGCTGACCGAGCCGCCGTCAGGCCAGTGCAAATGGCAAGCGGCGAGGGCGATCTTCATTGACGGCAACGCGCTTGTCACGGCAACGGAAAAGCCCTGTGCTGCCGATGTCGAGACACGCGTTCCCTTCGAGCCGGACGTTCCCGAGGCTCAGCGCGGCGTGGCCGTCACCGTGCAACTGCCCGACGGCACAACGGTTTCGCATGAGCCGATCTGGGTGCGCGACCGGCTCGTCGTCGGCATGGGCGACAGCTATTCCTCGGGCGAGGGCAACCCGGACACGCCGGTCGAGATCGACCGGTTCTCGCGTCGCGCCGGGCTCAATATTTCCTATCTCTACGACCCCGATGCGCAGGCGATCCGCTCGAACGCCGCCTATTCGCTCCCGGTCCGCTACCAGAACGGTCCGGCCGGCTGGCTCGACCGCAAATGCCACCGTTCTGCCTATAGCTATCATTTGCGAACGGCTCTCGAAATCGCGCTCAGCGACGTCAAGCATTCGGCGGTGACTTTCCTCGGCTTTGCCTGTTCGGGCGCGGAGCTGACCGAGGGTTTTCTGTTTCCCTATGCCGGCGTCGAGACGGTCGAGCCCAGCTATTTCACGGCCGGCGGTCGGCTGCGCCGTGACATGCCGCAGGTCGACCGCCTGATGGTCGAGCTTTGCAGCGACGACCTGATGCGCAGGCTTGCCCGCCGCACGATCTCGCTGGATCCGCCGGTGACCGCGCCCAACGACCGCCCGGTGCGCAGCGTCAGCCTGCTCGATTGCCCGAGCGGAAAATTCCTTCGGCCGGTCGACCTGCTGATCGTCTCGATCGGCGGCAACGATATCGGCTTCACGCCGCTGATCGTCGATACGCTGACCAAGACGCGACCGCCTTACGCCAACCTCAACACCGAAATTCGCGCCAGGGCGCAGGGCAACGATCTTATCCGTCTGGCCGCCCGGCTGACCAAGGCGCATGGCATCGACCGTGCGCAGGAGAGGGCGCGGGAACTGCCGGCGCGGTTTGCCGCCTTGCGCAAGGCGCTGGCGCCGATCCCGATCGTCAAGGGTGACGCTGGCAAGCCCAATATCGTCCTTACGGCCTTTCCCAAGGTAGAGTTCAATGAAAACGGCCGCCTTTGTGGCGAAAGCGATCCGCGCGAGCGGCTCGAAGGTTTCAATGTCGGCGGGGTGCTTTCGATCGATGTGCCGGAATTGCGGCTGGTGAGCCGCTTCGCCAACGAGGTTCTTTATCCGGCCACCCGCGACGCCGCCCGGGCCGGAAACTGGTACTTCATCGACGCCCACCGCGAGCCGTTCGCGAAGCACGGCATATGTGCGCAGAAACGCGATGCCAACGGCAATGTCTCGGCGGCCGAAAACCTGATGCTGCCCTATTATCACTTCGCCAGCCCGGTAAATCGCTGGTCGGATTTCGAGCCTTTTGCGGAAAACCGTGAAACCGGCTTCAACCGCCTGCGCGACACGCGCGCCTACGCGCCGCGCGAGCGCTGGTTCCGCACCCTCAACGACATCTGCCTGTTCGTGCAGTACAAAGCCAACGGCTCGCCGCCGCCAACCGGACAATGGGGCCTGCTCGATCTGATCGAAGCCTGCCTTGGCGGTCCGTTCCATCCAACGGCCGAAGGTCATGCGCATATCGCGGATGCGGTTTTCAACACGGCCAAGCAGATCCTGAAACTGCCGGCACCGAATGTTGCGGATTTGAGGTCGGGATTGTAGCGCGGCGTCTCGCTCCCCCTTGAGGGGAGGGTGGCCCGTAGGGCCGGGTGGGGTCGCTGCGGCCGTGCTCGACGTTCCTTGGCGCCGCGCCGCTGCCTTGACCGACCCCCTCTGGCGCTTCGCGCCATCTCCCCCTCAAGGGGGGAGAATACGCCGGCGCGTTTCATCGCCAACCGTCCTCATCCTGAGGTGCGAGCGCAGTGAGGCTCGAAGGACGCACCTTATCGCCACACCCGCTCTCCACCCCAGGAAACTGACTCTACCGCCGGGTGAAAAACAGAAAGCGGTCGAGGCCGCGCGAATTGACGTAGCTTCGCCTCTCGCGATGCAGGCGGCGCGCGACGCTCATCGACGAGGCGTTTTCGGGCGCGACGATTGATCCGATTTCCGGCTCGCTGGTCGAGGCAAAGGCAGTGGCGAGGCATGCTCGGGCGGCCTCGAGGGCAAAGCCGCGGCCGCGCCGGTCGGGAGCGATGTGGTAGCCGATCTCCAGAATGGTTGGGCCGCCAATGTCCTGCCAGGTCGGGCCGCAATCGCCGATCAGCCGTCCGGTGCTTTTTTCAATGACCGCCCAGAGTCCGAAGCCGTGTTCGGCGTAGCGCTTGAGGTTGCGGTCGATCCATTCGGTCGCGGCGGCCTCGGTGGTCATTTCAGGATAGAAGCGCCGGGCATAATCGTCGGTGAAGACGGTCAGCAGGTCTTTTGCATCCTCCGCCCGGAACTCCCGCAAGGTCAGCTGTTCTGTTGCGGGAGGCTGCATGATCGCTCTATTCGGCGGCTTGCGCTTCGGCCGCAATGCCGAGCCAATCGCGGCAATCGGTCAGCGCGCGCGAGGTTATGGCGTGGCGCTTGGCGACGATCTTGTCCTTGCCGCGCAGGCGTTTGCCTTCGGACTTCGGCGCTTCGACCGCCGGAAACAGGCCGAAATTGACGTTCATCGGCTGGAAGGAGCGCTTTCCCGGTTCGTCGTCGGAGACGATGTGGCCGCCGGTGATGTGGTTGAGCAGAGCGCCGAAGGCGGTGGTGACCGGCGGTGGCGATACCTGCTGGCCGAGAAGCTCGGCGGCGGCGAAGCGGCCGGTAAGCAGGCCGATCGCGGCGGATTCGACATAGCCCTCGCAGCCGGTGATCTGGCCGGCAAAGCGCAGGCCGGTGCGGCCTTTGAGCTGGAGCGTTGCATCGAGCAGCGTCGGCGAATTGATGTAGGTGTTGCGGTGCAGGCCGCCAAGCCGGGCGAAATCGGCATTTTCCAATCCCGGAATCATCCGGAAGATGCGCACCTGCTCGGCATGCTTCAGCTTGGTCTGGAAGCCGACCATGTTGTAGAGCGTGCCCAGCGCATTGTCCTGCCGCAGCTGCACGACGGCATAGGCCTTGACGTCCGGATTGTGAGCGTTGGTGAGGCCCATCGGCTTCATCGGGCCATGGCGCGCGGTCTCGGGGCCGCGTTCGGCCATCACTTCGATCGGCAGGCAGCCGTCGAAATAGGGCGTGCCTTCCCACTGCTTGAACTCGGTCTTGCCGCCGTCGATCAGCGCCTGGATGAAGGCTTCGTACTGCTCCTTGTCCATCGGGCAGTTGATGTAGTCCTTGCCGGTGCCGCCGGGCCCGACCTTGTCGTAGCGCGACTGGAACCAGCATGTGTCCATGTCGATGGTGTCGAAATGGACGATGGGGGCGATGGCGTCGAAGAAGGCGAGCGCATCGGCGCCGGTCTTTTCTGCGATCGCTTCGGCCAGTGACGGTGCGGTCAACGGGCCGGTGGCGATGATCGCCTGTTGCCATTCCTCGGGCGGCAGGCCGGTCACTTCTTCGCGCATGATGGTGATCAGCGGATGGGCTTCGAGCTTTGCGGTCACGGCTGCCGCGAATCCGTCGCGGTCGACGGCCAGCGCCCCACCGGCCGGCACCTGGTTCAGGTCTGCTGAATTCATGATCAGCGAGCCGGCAAGCCGCATTTCGGCATGCAGCAGCCCGACCGCATTGGCCTGCGCGTCGTCTGAGCGGAACGAGTTGGAGCAGACGAGCTCGGCGAGGCTGTCGGTTTTATGCGCATCGGTGCCGCGCACCGGGCGCATTTCGTGAAGCACGACAGGCACGCCGGCCTGTGCCGCCTGCCAGGCGGCTTCGGAGCCGGCGAGACCGCCGCCGATGATATGGAGCTGTTTTGTTGTCATGGAGGGGGAATAGGCCGATGGCCGGGGGAAATCAATCTCTGCCGAAACATGGCTCTCGGCATACCGCTAAAACAACAACACCCGCCGGGGGAGGAGGTCCGGCGGGTGTCGTTTTGATCGGTCAGCGATCGGGAGGAGGTGAAGCCTGACCGTATTCATCGGAACCTGGGAGGAGGTAGGCGCCGACGAAATTCTTTCGCTGTTTAAAGCCTGCGGAGGCTTTCGGGAGACAACACCCGCCGCGGGAGGAGGTGCGGCGGGTGTCGTTTTGGCCAGTCAGCGATCGGGAGGAGGTGAAGGCTGACTGTATTCATCGGAACCTGGGAGGAGGTAGGCGCCGACGAAATTCCTGTTAGATCGAGCGGCGAGCGACCGACTGGATTTCGGCGCGGTTGATGCCGAGGTCCGAGAGCTCACGGTTCGAAAGGCGGCTCAGCTCGGAAACGGTTTCCCGGTAGCGGCGCCAGTTGCGGTAGTTGCGAAGGATGTTCATTTCTTTTTTCTTGCTTTCTTTACGTCTTGGTAGTGCCGAGGCCACGATCGGCCTCGAAATCAGTTAGGCGGCCTTGCGGGCAACGAAAGGAATGTCGCTGCGGCTGATGCCGAGGTCAGTCAGTTCGCGGTTCGAAAGGCGGCTCAGCTCGGTGACGGTGTCCCGGTAGCGGCGCCAGTTGCGGTAGTTGCGGATCAGGTTCATCGTAGTGCTCGTTTCGTCTTTGGTTCGTTTTCTTTATCGCTGTTTACGAAGCCTAAATATGTCCGGCTGTTACATTTTAAAAGTGCTATCGGCGCATGGCAGCAATGCGTTTTGTGCATTGCAGCATTAATCGATTTTAGTGGCTGCGGCGCAAATGTGGCCAAATCTTAAAAAAGCCATGACAACAAGGGTTTGTTCGGCGGTCTTTTCGTCGCGGGCAGCAATGGGAGAATTGCATTGGCTGGTTATTCGTCACGGGTGAAGCGGGACATCGGCCGTTGGCTGGAGAGGGATCTGATCGACGCCCCGACTGCCGAGGCGCTTTCGCGTGATGTCGAGGCGAATGAAAGCAACCTGTTCAGTTTCGGCTTTATCCTCGCAGTCATGGCGGCCTTGCTGCTGGGTGCAGCGATCCTGCTTCTGGTCGCTTCGAACTGGGAGGCGATACCGCGCCTGGTTCGCGTCGCCTGCCTGTTTGCGATCATCCTGGGCGGATATGTCGGCGGCGCGGCGCTCAAGCTGCGCGGCAGCGACGCCATTGCCGAAGCGCTGTGGCTGATAGCGGCCGCAAGCTTCGGCGGCTCGATCGCGCTGATCGGGCAAATGTATCATCTCTCAGGCGACGAGGCCTCAGCCGTGATGACCTGGTGTCTTGGGACGGCGCTGGCGGCTGCCGCATTGCGCTCCGGCCCGCTCACAATAGCCGCCGCTGGAATTGCGATCGCCTGGATGGTGCTGAGCCAGGTCGAATATTGGGACAGCGGCCGGTTTCCGTTCTTCTATCTGGCCATCGCTGTCGTGCTCTGGCTGGTCTCCTACTGGACGGACAGCCGCACCGCGCGTCACCTGATGCTGTTGTCACTCATATTATATGGCGGCTTGCTGGCGGTGCATTACGACGACGTCGCAGCCATCGGCACTGCCATGGCGATCGTCTCGGCGGCATTGTTTGCGGCAGCGGTCTATCTGCGCGATCCCGTCGAGAAGATCGTGCAACTCGGCGGAAGGTTGCCGGTGCACTGCCTCATTGGCTTCCTGACCGGACTGGCGCTGGTGCAGGCTGAAATGGTCGACAAGACGCCGGGCCTGGCTGTCGCGGCGCTCGTGACCTTTGCCGGCATCGCCGCCGCACTGCTGCTGGCCGGGCGCGAAAGCCGCATGCTTCGCTGGGTCGCCTATGCCGGCTTCGGTCTGGAGCTTTGTTTCGTCTATGTCGTCATGTTGGGCACGATGCTCGACACGGCGGGCCTGTTCCTCGCCTCGGGCATCGTGCTCGGCATCATCGCGCTGTTCATCATCAGGGTCGAGAAGCGCGTCAAGAACAAGCTGCTCGAGCAGAAGGGAGCCGCGTAATGCCGAAGAACAGGCTTCTTATATCCGCGCTCGTGCTGGCTCTCGTCCAGGTCGGCTTCCTGTCGTGGATCATCGCGTCACGCGCCGCGATCCTGCGCAACGGGCAGGAAGTGCTGCTCAAGGTGGAACCGGTCGATCCGCGCGACCTGCTGCGCGGCGATTACGTCCGGCTCGGCTATGATATCTCAAACATTCCGGCGAAGATGGTTGCCAACGCCCCCGCCGGCCAGTCGTGGACAGCGGCAGGTCCAATCTTCGTGCGCGTCAAAAAGGACGCCGACGGTTTCTGGCGCGCGACTTCGGCGTCGCTCGGCAAGGCACCGGCTACGCCGCCAACGGATGGCGAAGTGGAACTGCGCGGCGAGGTTTCGTCCAGCTGGACGATGGACGAGAACGCCACCCTTCGCGTCGACTACGGCATCGAGCGGTTTTATCTGCCTGAAGGCGAGGGGCTGGCGATCGAGCGCGACATGCGCGTGCGCAATTTTGGTATTCTCGCGGCGGTCGCGAAGGACGGCACGCCGCAGATCAAGGCGCTGATGGACGGGGAGACAAAGTTGTATGCAGAGCCGCTTTATTGAAGCAAGGCCGCTGGAAAACTGGTGCGGATGATAGGAGTCGAACCTACACGCCTCTCGGCACTGGAACCTAAATCCAGGGCGTCTACCAGTTCCGCCACATCCGCATTACGCCCGCAATCTCACGTGGCCATCATTCTGTCAATGTCGCGATTGAACGATGAACCGGCTTACGTGCGAAGAGAGTTGAAAAATCAGTCCGTGTATGACAAAAGGCGTGTCAAATGTGACGGGTTATAAAGGTCCGCTTCGGACGAATGTGGTAAGAAGCAGGAAATACAAAGACTTACCCACATTCTTGGAATGGACTGACAGCACTTTCCGCCGGTGGCGCAAGCCACCTCGGTTGAATTGCTTCACCCGCCCAAAGAATACCCCCGGCACGAGAATTCCGGCAGGCTGAGCGGCAGGACGCCGTTTGTTCAGCCGCTTTCGTGAAAACAAAGGTTTTATGATGCAGGTTACCGAAACACTCAATTCCGGTCTTAAGCGCGAAATCAAGGTGACCGTGCCGGCCGGCGATATGGAAGCCAAGCTCGTCGAGCGGCTTTCGGACGCCAAGAACAAGGTCCGTATCAACGGCTTCCGTCCCGGAAAAGTGCCGATGCAGCACCTGCGCAAGGTCTATGGCAAGTCGTTCATGGCCGAGGTCGTCAACGAGATCCTGTCGAACTCGACGCGCACCATCATCTCCGATCGTGGCGAAAAGGCTGCCATGCAGCCCGAAGTCACCATGACCGAGGACGAGAAGGAAGCCGAAAAGATCCTCGCCGGCGGCGCGGATTTCGAGTTCCAGCTTTCCTACGAAATCATCCCGGCCATCGAGATCAAGGATTTCTCCAAGATCGCCGTGACCCGCCAGGTCTTCGACGTGCCGGAAGGCGAGATCGATGATCAGGTCAAGCGCATCGCCGAATCGTCGCGCACCTATGAGCCCAAGACCGGCAAGGCTGCAGAAGGCGACCGCGTCACGATCGACTATGTCGGCAAGATTGATGGCACGCCCTTCAACGGCGGCACCGGCAACGACCAGCCGCTGGTGCTCGGCTCCAAGGAATTCATCCCGGGCTTCGAAGATCAGTTGGTCGGCGCCAAGGCCGGCGACGAGAAGCTCGTCACCGTGACCTTCCCGGAAAACTACAACGCGCCTGAACTGGCCGGCAAGGAAGCCACCTTCGACGTCACCGTCAAGGAAGTCGGCAAGCCCGGCGACCTCGAGATCAACGACGAGACCGCCAAGAGCCTTGGCCTCGAATCGCTCGAGCGCCTGCGCGAGATCGTCCGCGGCCAGATCGAAAGTCAGTTCGGCACGATGACGCGCCAGAAGGTCAAGCGCCAGCTTCTCGACCAGCTCGACGAGAGCTACAGCTTCGAAGCGCCGTCCAAGCTCGTCGACGCCGAGTTCGAAAACATCTGGAACCAGGTCCACCGCGATCTCGAAGCCGCCGGCCGCACCTTTGCCGACGAAGAGACGACGGAAGAGGAAGCCCGCGCCGAGTATCTGCGTCTTGCAGAGCGCCGCGTGCGTCTCGGCCTGGTTCTGGCCGAAATCGGCGAGAAGGCCGGCGTGCAGGTGTCGGACGAGGAACTGCAGCGCGCTCTGTTCGAGTTCGTTCGCCGCTACCCGGCCAACCAGCAGCAGGAAGTCTTCGATTTCTACCGTAACAACGCCAACGCGCTGACGACCCTGCGCGCGCCGCTGTTCGAAGAGAAGGTCATCGACCATCTGCTGACCCAGATCTCCGTCACCGACCAGAAGGTCAGCAAGGAAGAGCTGATGGCCGACGACGAGGACGACGCCGAAGGCGCCGCCAAGCCGGAAAAGAAAGCCAAGAAGGCGTCCGCCAAGAAGGCTGATGACAAGGCCGGCGACGAGGCTGCTGCCGAAGAGCCGAAGAAGAAGACTGCTCCCAAGAAGAAGGCCAAGGAAGCCGACGCCGAATAAGGCGACGCTCCGGGACGTTTTGAAAAGGCCGCTGGTAAGACAGCGGCCTTTTTGCTTTTGAGCTGAATGGAATGGAACCAATGAGTTCTGAAACAATCGAGATCTATCGTCCTCGCGGCGTTTCGAATTTGGGCCGATGGGACATTGGCGATCTCAAGCTTAAAATCTATGGCCTTGTCGCAGATAACAGGAAGATCGACCAAGCCACGGTAACCCTGGCGCAGTCATTTGTGCGACAGGACGTTCTGCCGCGTGTGGCGGAGGAGGGTGATGACAATGGCATGGGCTTTGTGATCATCCATCCTGGCGAACTCGGCGTTTCCATCTCGGCTCACTGGTGGATACAGGGTTCGGTGCTTTGTCAGCACATCTATCGGAAGCTGTATTCTGCCTCCGAGCCAATGGATACGGTCAAAAGGCCTGTTATCGCCTGTGTTTGGGAACTAGGTCTGATAAACGCTGAGCAAGAGGCTTGGCGAAAGGCGATGATGAAAAGCGAGCCAAGTCCGTCAGCCTACATGGACACGCGCGCTGACTTCGCAGCCGCATAGAGACCCACCTTTACAAATTTGATGCGGCTGGAATCCGCGTGATTGCTATGCAATCATTCCGCAGCCGTCAGACGTCCAGGCGCTTGTTCACGCTCGAACGTCGCACTACTAAATTGCCGCTGCATTCGCCGCTATTGCATTCCAATGGTTCCGGGACGGGAAAGTATGACGTCACGCGCAACTGCGAAAATCCTGCTTTTTATGCTTTTCATCACTGTTTGGGCGCTTGCGGCCACCACCGCGCGAGCGCAACTGGCGGATGGATGGCGTTTTGGCAACGGCAGCAATGGCCAGTTCACGGCATCGGTGTTCTCTACCAACACGATGAGCACGGATTCCTCGCGCGTCATCGAGTATCACCCGGTCTTCACGATCGGTTGCCGTGCAGGCGCGAACCCCGGTTGGACGCAGTCGATCCAGCTTAGGGAGTCGCTTTCCAGGCGGCAGGCGATCGATCTCGAACTGCGCATCGACGGTAGCGCGTTTTCCGAGCAATGGACGCTTGGCTTCCAGAACCGCAGTTTTTACACGGACGGCGATGCGGCTGTTGCCCGCCTTCTGGGCGCTAGCCGGTTTCGGGCGGTCTGGCGCATCAGCTTTCTGTCGGGCAACGGCGAGGCCGACTTCAACCTTACCGGGATCAGGGACGCCCTGACGAAGATTGCCGCGTCCTGCGGCGTGCCGCTGCCGTAAGCGTGCGGATCGTCAGATCAGCAGCAGGCCTTTCATGCTGGCATGACCCTTCTTGCCGATGATGATGTGATCGTGCACGGCAATGCCGAGCGGCTTGGCCGATTCGATGATCAGCTTGGTCATGTCGATATCGGCCCGCGACGGGGTCGGGTCGCCGGAGGGATGGTTGTGGATCAGCACAATAGCCGTCGCGGATAGTTCCAGCGCCCGTTTCACCACCTCGCGCGGATAGACCGGCGTGTGGTCGACCGTGCCGGTCTGCTGCACCTCGTCGGCGATCAGCGCGTTCTTCTTGTCGAGAAACAGGATGCGGAACTGCTCGCGCTCCTCGAATGCCATGGCGGCGCGGCAGTATTCCAGCACCTGGCTCCATGAAGATAGAACTTCGCGGCCCTTGATTTCACCGCGCGCCATGCGTTGGGCGGCAGCGGCGACGATCTTCAGGTCCATCGCAGCACCTTCGCCGATATCCTCGACTTCGCGCAGCAGATTCTCTGGTGCGCCGAGAACTTCCGCCAGCGAACCGAACCGCTTCAGCAGCGACTTGGCGCGTTCCTTCGTGTCCGCGCGCGGAATGGAGCGGAACAGCAGAAGCTCCAGTATTTCATAGTCGGAAAGGGCCGATGGACCCGCTTCGCGAAACCGTTCACGCAAGCGCTGGCGATGGCCGAGATAATGCGGCTTTTCGTCGGCAGGCTTGGCGGGTTTCAAAGGTCTCGGCGGCTGCTCGGCAAAGAAACCGCGTTCGTCCTCCCGGTCGTCGATCATGCCCAGCATTCCCCGCATGCAAGCCGCAAGATGCGGCAAGCCCCGGGGGAATATTAGGAAGACAAACCGGGCCGGTCGAGTCCTGCGGGCGACAGCGTGAAAATTTCGCAGCCATTGGCGGTGACGCCTACGGTATGCTCATACTGCGCTGACAGCGAGCGGTCGCGGGTGACGGCGGTCCAGCCGTCGGAGAGCACCTTCACATGCGGCCGGCCGAGATTGATCATCGGCTCGATGGTGAAGATCATGCCTTCGCGCATCTCTACGCCTTCGTTGACGCTGCCGTAATGCAGGATGTTCGGCGCATCGTGAAAGAGTTGGCCGACGCCGTGGCCGCAGAAGTCGCGTACGACCGAGCAGCGTTCTGCCTCGGCAAAAGTCTGGATGGCGGCGCCGATCGCGCCGGTGCGTGCGCCCGGACGAACCGCGGCAATGCCGCGCATAAGGCAGTCATGGGTGACTTCGAGCAGGCGCTCGGCGGCGCGCTTGATGGTGCCGACCGGGTACATGCGGCTGGAATCGCCGTGCCAGCCGTCGAGAATATAGGTCACGTCGATGTTGACGATATCGCCGTCACGCAGCGGCTTGTCGTCGGGAATGCCGTGGCAGACGACGTGATTGATCGAGGTGCAGGTGGATTTCGTGTAGCCACGATAGTTCAGCGTGGCGGGCAGGGCGCCATTGTCCATGCCGAATTCGAAGACGAAGCGGTCGATGGCGTTTGTGGTCAGTCCGGGCTCGACCATCGATGCCAACTCGTCCAGGCAGCGCGCCGTGAGGTTGCAGGCCTTGCGCATGCCCTCGAACGCCTCCGCGCCGTAAAGGCGGATCTGTCCGGTGTTTCGTGTCGGGGCCGTTGCGGCGTCCAGATAGGTGACCATCGATAGAACCTAGAGCTTGCGGATGGCCGAAGAAGCATCGGCCGCGTAAGCCCCTGATGTGACACCGGATTGCGCCGGCTTCAAGCCCCAACCGGGTGGGAATGGCCGAAAGACGCAGGCAAACCGGCCAATTCCGGCTGGAATTTGCGTCAAAAGTCGGCTTTCGCGTCGGGAACGACGACCAGCTTGCCGACGAAATCCTTGGCGACGAAATCGGCCTGCGCGTGGTGGAAGTCGGAGAGCCTGTAGACGCCGCCGACCAGCGGCTTGATCACGCCCTGTTCGATGTAGCGCACGATGCGCCGGAAATCGCCGCGCGTGCCTTGCGATGAGCCGTGAAGCTGAAGCTGCTTGAGATACATGGTGCGCAGGTCGAGTTGCACGACCGGGCCGGCAATCGCACCGGCCGTGGTGTAGCGGCCTTCCGGGCGCAGGATGCGCAGGAGATCATTGAAGATCGCGCCGCCGACGAGATCGGCAACCACGTCGATGGGTTGACCGCCGGTCGCCTCGTGCACCGCCGCGATCAGGTCGGGCGCGCCGCGCGTGATGACGGCTTCCGCGCCGATATCCTTGACCGCCTGTTCCTTGCCGCCGCCGACGATCGCGTAGGGGATGGCGCCGCGGGCGCGGGCAAGCTGGACGATGCCGGAGCCGACTCCGCCCGACGCGCCGGTGACCAGCACCCGCTCGCCAGCCTTCAGGCCGGCGCGCTCCAGCATCTGTTCGCCGGTGAGATAGGCGCAGCAGAAGGTGGCGAGTTCGATGTCGGTGAGGGCAGTATTGACCACATGGGCGTTTTCAGCCGGCAGCGCCTGATATTCAGCGTAACCGCCATCACGGCCGTGGCCCATATAATCGATGTCGGCGAGGCTATCGTCGTCGCGATTGTAGATCGAGAAATCGACCATGACGCGTTCGCCGATGCGCGATGGCGAAACGCCTTCACCGACCGCCACGATCCTGCCGACGCTGTCGGTTCCCTGGATGCGCGGGAAGGTCAGCGTGTTGCCCTGCCGGCGCCAGGTGGAAACCGCGCCGGCATCCTCCTCGGTGCCGTATGCGCCCTGACGGACCCAGACGTCGGTGTTGTTCATGCCGCAGGCGGTGACCTCGATCAGCACTTCGCCGGGAGCGGGGGCGGGAACGGGCACATCTTCGCGATAGACCAGCTTTTCAGGGCCGCCGTGGCCGGTGAGCAGCACGGCGCGCATGGTGGCGGGGAGGGAGGGGGTGGTGGGCATGTTGATGCTTTCCTGATTGGCGGTTGCGCTGCCCCTCATCCCCCTGCCGGGACCTTCTCCCCGTATAGTGACGGGGAGAAGGGGGAGGCGTCGATGTTGCGGCCAGCCTTCCTCTCCCGTCACTATCCGGGGGTCCGAAGGACGGGTCGAGACCCGTGGCTCGACCCCGGTTGATGCCGGCAGGCAGGTGAGGGGCAGCGCCAATCTTTCAAGAACTAGTTATTCGCAAACACGCTCTTCACCGCATCCGCAGCGGCAGCGATAACCGTATCTGCCTCTTCCCGCGTCAGGCACAGCGGCGGCGCAAAGCCGAGGATGTCGCCCTGCGGCATGGCGCGGCCGATGACGCCGCGCTCGGCAAGGGCGGTTGCGACCTGTGGGCCGATCTTCTGCGATGCGTCGAAGAACACCCGGTCGTCCTTGTCGGCGACGAATTCCACCGCCGCCAGCATGCCGTCGCCGCGCACCTCGCCGACATGCTTGTGCCCGGCCAGCGTTTCCGTGAGGCCCTTGCGGAAATAGGCGCCGGTTTCGCCGGCATTCGTCACCAGATCGAGTTCATCGATGAGTTCGAGATTGGCAACGCCGGCCGCAACACAGATCGGATGCGCCGAATAGGTCCAGCCGTGGCCGAGCGAGCCGAGCTTGTCGGAACCCTGGACGAGCACCTGCCACATCTTGTCCGCGACGATGACGCCCGACAGCGGCGCATAGGCCGAGGTCAGGCCTTTGGCGATGGTAATGAGGTCGGGCTTCATGCCGTAATGGTCGGAACCGAACATGGTGCCGAGGCGGCCGAAACCGGTGACGACCTCATCGGCAACCAGCAGGATGTCGTATTTCTTCAACACTGCCTGGATCTTCTGCCAGTAGCCGGCGGGCGGCGGCACGATGCCGCCGGTGCCGAGGATCGGCTCGCCGATGAAGGCGGCAACGGTATCCGGTCCTTCGGCCAAAATCATTTCCTCGAGCTTGTCGGCGCAATGCTGCGAGAACTGCTCCTCGCTTTGTCCGCGGTCGGCGCGGCGGAAATAGTATGGCGCTTCGGTGTGCAGGATCGGCGCGCGCGGCAGGTCGAAGGCATTGTGGAAAAGATCCAGCCCCGTGAGCGAGCCGGTCATGACGCCGGAGCCGTGATAGCCGCGCCAGCGCGAGATGATCTTCTTCTTCTCCGGCCGGCCGAGCACGTTGTTGTAGTACCAGATCAGCTTGATGTTGGTTTCGTTGGCATCCGAGCCGGAGAGGCCGAAATAGACGCGGCTCATGCCGGCGGGGGCGCGGTCGATGATCATCTTGGAAAGCCGGATCGAAGCCTCGGTGCCGTGGCCGACATAGGCGTGATAATAAGCGAGGTTCTTGGCCTGCTCGGCGATCGCGTCGGCGATCTTCTGGCGGCCATAACCGACATTGACGCAATAGAGCCCGGCAAAGGCATCGAGGCTGCGCTTGCCCGTGGTGTCGGTGATGTAGACGCCTTCGCCGCCGGCAATCACGCGCTGGGGCGATTCACCGCGCGCATGGGTGCCCATATGGGTCGAGGGATGGAAGAAGTGATCGCGATCCCAGGCGGCGAGTTCGTTCGACTGTTCGAGCATGGCAGTTTTCCTTGCGTGATTGTTTCAGGCTGCGTCGAGGCAGAGATATTTGAGTTCGGTAAAGGCCTCCAGCCCGTGGCGGGAGCCTTCGCGGCCGAGGCCGGACTGTTTGACGCCACCGAAGGGGATCGGCGCGCCGGTGATCTTTACACGGTTGATGGCGACCATGCCGTATTCCAGTGCGCGGCCTAGCCGCAGCTGGCGAGCGCTGTTTTCGGTGACGACATAGGCGACAAGGCCGTATTCGGTATCATTGGCGCGGGCGATCACTTCATCCTCCGTGTCGAAGGGCGTGACGGCAGCGACCGGTCCAAAAGTTTCCTCGCGCATGATGAGCGCATTGTCGGTGAGGTCGGCGAGCAGTGTCGGCTGGTAGAACAGTGCGCCGGCCTCAAGGCGCTTGCCGCCGGTCAGGCAGCGCGCGCCGCGTTTTATGGCATCTGCGACCTGTTCCTCGACCTTGGCGATGGCGCGCTCATGCATCAGCGGGCCGATGTCGACGCCGTCGGTCAGGCCGTCTCCGACCTTTAGCGTGGCAATGCGCTCGGCGAATTTGGCGCAGAAGGCGTCATAGATGGAGCGCTGCACATAGATGCGGTTGGCGGCGAGGCAATCCTGACCGGAGGTCGCGAATTTGCCGTCGATGGCGATCTTCACGGCGCGATCCAGATCGGCATCATCGAAGACGATCAACGGCGCGTGGCCGCCGAGTTCCATGACGAGGCGCTTCATCGTCGGGGCGCATTGGGCGGCGATCAACCGGCCGATCTCGGTCGAGCCGGTGAAGCTGAGCGCGCGAACCCGCGCATCCTCGCACAGCCTGCCGACGATGGTCGCGGCATTGCCGGTGACGATGTTGAACACGCCGGCTGGCAGGCCGGCGCGCTCGCCAAGCTCGGCCAGCGCGAGAGCCGAAAGCGGTGTCTCGGAGGAGGGGTGCACGACGATGGTGCAGCCGGCGGCGAGTGCTGCGGCGGCCTTGCGGGTCAGCATTGCCGACGGGAAGTTCCAAGGCGTGACGACACCGACGACGCCAAGCGCCTCGCGGCGAACGATCATCTCGGCATTTGGTAAGTGGCTGGTTACGCTTTCGGCGTTGAGGCGCTTTGCCTCCTCGGCGTACCACTCGATGAAGGATGCCGCATAGTCGATTTCGCCGAGGGATTCGGCGAGCGGCTTGCCCTGTTCCAGCGTCATGATCAGCGCGAGATCTTCCTTAGCCGCGATGATCAGTTCGAACCATTTTCGCAAGATCGCCGAACGCTGCTGCGGCAGGAGCAAGCGCCAAGCGGGCAGGGCGCGCGCAGCGGCATCGATTGCCTGCGAGGTCTGCACGGCATCCAGCGATGCAACCCAGGCGAAGGTCTCACCATTCGAGGGATTGCGCACTTCGAAGGTCTGGCCGGTTTCGGCAGCCGTCCAGTGTCCGTCGACATAGGCGAGTTCGCGCAGCAGGCGGCGGTCGGCGAGCCGGTCGAGGGCATCCTGTCGATGGGCGCGAGCGAATTGGGCGGGCATCGGGTTCCTCCGAAGTTGTTCACCCGGAGGGTAGGCGTGACGAACCGGAGAAAGAGACTTTTCCGGGGGACGCCAGGAGAGAGATTGTCTAGCGTGTGGCTCGTTGCCGGATAGATCGACTATTGCTTGGCGTCCGGCGGCAGCAATTCCTCGAGCGGCAGCGCGGTCTCTTCCTTCACTGTCTTGATGACGATGTAGGTGAAATAACGGTCGATGCCGAGCTCGCGCTCCAGCAGGCCATCGACCAGTCGCTGATAGGCGTCGATGTCGCGCGCCATGACCTTCAGCACATAGTCGACGCCGCCGCCGACCGACCAGCAGGCGACGATTTCGGGAATGTCGCGGATCGCGCGTTCGAAACGGTCGAAATCCGCCTGCCGGTGCGCGCCGAGCGTCACCTCCATCAGCACCGTGGCGACGGGCGCCACCAGCCGCATGGCGAGACGGGCGTGATAGCCGGTGACGATGCCGACTTTTTCCAGTTTTCGCAGCCGCATCCAGCATGGCGTCGGCGACAGCCCGACCCGCTCGGCAAGCGCCAGCTTGGTGATGCGCCCGTCGCGCTGGATCGCATCGAGAATGCGCAGATCGATCGGATCGAGTTTTATCGAGGACATGGCTTGCCTGTGAATTCCGTCGATGGACCATGACCGCGCATTTTTTCGATTGTCAATTGCACTGATTATGGTCTCATATAAATCATGACATTCTGGCGCCCGGATCCTGCTCTCATTCGCCGCCCCGCCTATCTTTCGCTTGCCGAACAGATTGCGCGGGCGATCCATGATGGACGCCTGGAAAGCGGGGCACGATTGCCGACGCACAGGCGCATGGCCGACGACCTGAAACTCTCGGTCCAGACCGTCAGCCGCGCCTATGAGGAGCTTATACGGCGCGGGCTGATCTCGGGCGAGATCGGGCGCGGCAGTTTTGTCCAGACGCAGCGCAAGGAACCGGACCCGCCCTATCTGCCGGAACGGCTTGGAGAGGTGATCGACCTGTCGATCCTGAAACCCGTATGCGAGCCGATGCATCTCGAAAAGATGAAGCAGGCGCTGGGCTGGCTTTCGGAGAATTTGACGTCGAGCGCAGCCCTTTCGTTCCGCCCCAACGTGGTCTTCCCGCGTCATCGCGCCATTGCCGCGGACTGGCTGCGGGGCTGCGGGCTGGAGGTTTCGCCGCAGAATATCAGCATCACCAATGGCGCAACCGCCGGCATGACGGTTGCGCTGATGAGTGTCGCGCCGCCCGGTTCGATCGTCGCCACCGAGGCGATCGGCCACCATACGCTGATACCGCTTGCCACCTATCTCGGTTTCGACCTGGAAGGGCTGGCGATTGACGACGAGGGCATGATCCCCGAAGCGCTCGACGAAGCCTGCCGGAAATCGCCGATACGGGCCGTTTTCGTGCAACCTTCCGTCATCAATCCGACGGCGACGTTGATGGGTTCGGTGCGGCGCTCGCAAATCGCCGAGGTCGCGCGGAGGCACGATATCGCGATCATCGAGAACGACGTGCTCGGCCCGCTGGTGCAGGATCGCGCGCCGCCGATGGCCTATTTCGCACCCGAACGCACGCTTTACGTCACCAGTTTCACCAAGATCGTCGTGCCCGGCCTGCGCGTCGGCTATCTGGTCGCGCCGGACCGCTATGTCGCGGCCGTGGCCAACCGTCACCTCGTCTCGAACTGGATGGCGACGCCTATGGTGGTCGAGATCGCCTCGCGCTGGGTGGCGGACGGAACGGCCATGGAACTGGTCCGCTGGCAGCGCGAGGCCTTACGCCGCCGTCATGAGATCGCAACAGAAATGCTCGGTGGCGTCGGCTATCTGGCGCATCGCGACAGCCTGCACATCTGGCTGCCGCTGCCCGACCAGCGCACGGAGGAAGGGTTCGTTTCGCAGGCGCGGCTGCAAGGCGTTGCCATCGCGCCTGGCGTTTCCTTCCGCATCTCGCAAGGCGAGTGGCAACCGGCAGTGCGCATCTCGCTCGGCTCCACGACCGAGGGCGAATTGCGGGCAGGGTTGGGCGTGGTAGCCAAGTTATTGCTCGGCGACCCTGAACTGCTCTTGCTCGCCATTTAGGCAAAACGTCTCGAAATCCAGCATATTTCGAAAAATTGTCATGATATTATTTTATGAATTGACATGATTTCATAAACTCCCCATCGTTCGGGGCATTCGCTTCTCCCAACAGGAGAGACACATGTCCCAGCCTATCATCAAGATCGACGGCATCACCAAGAGCTTCGGCTCGTTCAAGGTGCTCGACGGCCTCTCGCTGGAGGTCAAGCCGGCTGAGAAGCTGGCGCTGATCGGCCCGTCCGGTTCCGGCAAGACGACGATCCTGCGCATCCTGATGACGCTGGAAAGCATCGATGGCGGTCACATCCAGATCGACGGCGAGCATCTCTACCATATGGAGCGCAACGGCCAGCTGCTGCCGGCCGACGAGCGGCATTTGGCCAGAATGCGCCAGAAGATCGGCATGGTCTTCCAGCTGTTCAACCTGTTTCCGCACAAATCCGTCATCGAAAACGTCACGCTGGCGCCGATGCTGACCAAGGGCGTGAAAAAAGCCGACGCGGAAAAGCGGGCGATGGAGCTGCTCGACATGGTCGGCATGGCCGACAAGGCGAAGTCGATGCCGGCGCAGCTTTCCGGCGGCCAGAAGCAGCGCGTGGCGATCGCCCGTGCGCTGGCACTGTCGCCGAAGATCATGCTGTTCGACGAGGTCACCTCTGCGCTCGATCCCGAACTGGTCGAGGAAGTGCTGAACGTCATGCGCAAGCTGGCGGCCGAGACCGACATGACGATGCTGCTGGTGACGCATGAGATGGGCTTTGCCCATGATTTCGCCGACCGTGTTCTGTTTTTCGATCGCGGCAAGATTGTCGAGGAGGGCAAGCCCGACGACATCTTCCGCCATCCCAAGCAGGAACGCACGCAGGCATTCCTCAGAAAGATCATAGCGGCCGGACACCGCGTCTGACCGCAATGCATGGGCGGCGGGGCCGCTCGAAATAAAACCACAAGAAACCGAATGGAGCTGGGAACTATGAACAAGATCAAAGTTTTATTGGCAGGAACTGCGTGTGCGGCCGCCGTCGCCGCCTTTGTCGCAACCGGGCCGGTATCGGCCGACGACAGCAAGCTTGAGCAACTGAAGGCTCAAGGGTTTGCCCGCATTGCCATCGCCAACGAGCCGCCTTTCACCGCGGTCGGCGCGGACGGCAAGGTTTCGGGTGCGGCGCCCGACGTGGCGCGCGAAGTGTTCAAGCGTCTCGGCGTTGCCGATGTCGTGGCCTCGATCTCCGAATATGGCGCGATGATCCCCGGTCTGCAGGCCGGCCGCCATGACGCCGTCACCGCCGGACTTTTCATGAAGCCGGAACGTTGCGCTGCGGTCGCTTACTCCGAGCCCGTACTGTGCGACGCCGAAGCCTTCCTGCTGAAGAAGGGCAACCCGAAGGGTTTCCAGAGTTATGCCGACATTGCCAAGGACCCGTCGGGCACCATCGGCGCGCCCGGCGGGGGCACCGAGGAAAAGCTGGCGCTCGAGGCTGGCGTGCCGCGTGACCGCGTCATCGTTGTTCCGGACGGCCAGAGCGGCCTGAAGATGCTGCAGGACGGCCGCATCGACGCTTATTCGCTGCCGGTGCTGTCGATCAACGATCTCGTCAAGAAGGCCAACGATCCGAGCCTCGAAGTCGTCGCCCCGGTCGTCGGTGCGCCGGTCTATTGCGATGGCGCGGCCTTCAAGAAGGGCGACGAAGCCCTGCGCGATGCCTTCGATGTCGAACTCGCCAAGCTGAAGGAATCGGGCGAATTCGCCAAGATCATCGAGCCCTACGGCTTCTCGGCCAAGGCCGCGATGTCGACGACGCGCGAAAAGCTCTGCGCGGCGAAGTAGGGCACCTCTTCCTTCTCTCCGTTCACGGGAGAAGGTGGCTCGACGGGCCGGATGAGGGGCAGCATCAATTCTGCCAGGCTAGCTCTGCCCCTCATCTGCCTGCCGGCATCTTCTCCCCGTAAACGGGGAGAAGGAGCTGCTCGCGCGAAATCACCGATCTGGGAAACCGCTGAATTCATGATCGACTGGTCCGGATATCTAGGCCTCATCCTGCAAGGCGCAGTCGTCACCGTCGAACTGACGGTGATGGGCTCCGCACTTGCGCTGGTCATGGCTTTTGCCGCGGGGCTCGGCCGCCTGTCGCGCTTCTGGGCGGTGCGGGCGCTGGCCACGACCTATATCGAATTTTTCCGCGGCACCTCGATCTTCGTCCAGCTTTTCTGGGCCTATTTCGTGCTGCCGTTCATGGGCATTACGCTGACGCCGCTGCAGGCGGGCGTGCTGGCGCTGGGCCTGAATGTCGGCGCCTATGGTGCCGAAGTGGTGCGCGGCGCGGTGCAATCGATCGGCCGCGAGCAGTATGAAGCCTGCGTTGCGCTCAATCTCGGCCGCTGGCAGGCGATGCGCCATGTCATCCTGCCGCAGGCGTTTCTCCTGATGCTGCCGACCTTCGGCAACAATGCGATCGAGCTTCTGAAGGCGACCGCCGTCGTCTCGCTGATCTCGCTGACCGACATGACCTTTCAGGCGCAGGTGGTGCGCGCCCAGACCGGCAACACGCTGGTGCCCTTCACCACCATATTGATCCTCTACTTCGCCATCGCCTGCGTGATTTCCTACGGCATGCGCGCGCTCGAGCGGCGCATGGCACGCGGCCTTGACGGCGTGAGGAGCTGACCATGGAGTGGGATTGGGATTTCGTCTGGCAGATCATGCCGACCCTTATCCAGGGCGTGAAGATCACGATTCTGGCAACGTTGCTCGGCTCGGTGCTGGCAGCAGTCGTCGGGCTCGGCATTGCGCTCGCGCGCCGCTCGCCGAACAAGCTGCTGTCGCGGCCGGTCGGCTTTCTCGCCGAGTTCATTCGCGGCACGCCGCTGCTGGTGCAGCTCTATTTCATCTTCTATGTGCTGCCCGATATCGGCATCACGCTGTCGCCGATGGTGGCGGGCGTGATCGGGCTTGGGCTGCATTACGGCACTTACACCGCCGAGGTTTACCGCGCCGGCATTGACAATGTGCCGCGCGGCCAGTGGGAGGCGGCGAAGGCCTGCAATCTGAGCGCGCGCCAGACCTGGACGCAGATCATCCTGCCGCAGGCTCTGCCGCCGATGATCCCGGCGCTGGCGAATTATTTCATCGCCATGTTCAAGGAAACGCCGCTGCTCTCGGCCATCACTGTGCTGGAGCTGATGAACCAGGCCAAGAGCGTCGCCAATTCCAGCTACCGCTATGTCGAGCCGATCACCATGGTCGGTGTATTCTTCCTTGTCATCAGCCTGATCTCGGTCTTCGCTTTGCGCTGGCTGGAACGGCGGTATGGGCGGATAGGTTGAAGATCATGAAACCATTGCCCGAAATCAGGATGAGCCAGGCGCGCCCGATGCTCGACGATCGCCCGATGGCGAAGCGCGTCGGCCTGATCGCGCTTGCCACCGACCACACATCGGAGGTCGACTTCCAGCGCATGGTCGCCGGCCCGCGCATCGGCGTCTACGTCGCCCGCATAGATTACGCCAATCCGACGACGCCGGAAAACCTGCGCAAGATGCAGCCGTCGCTGACCGAGGGTGCAAGGCTGATCCTGCCGGGCGAGGAACTCGACGCGATCTGCTATTCCTGCACCTCTGCCTCGGCGGTGATCGGCGACGACGAAATAACAGCGGCCATTCAGGCGGCAAAGCCGGGTGTGCCGGTCGTCACGCCGACCTTGGCCAGCGTGCGCGGCCTGCGGGCGCTCGGCGTCAGCAAAATCAGCGTGCTGACGCCTTATACGGTCGAGACGAGCCGGTCGATGGCGGCTTATTTCGCCGGCCACGGTTTTGAACTCGTCAACTTCACCTGCCTTGGTTTCGACGATGATCGCGAGATGGCGCGGATTCCGCCGGCGCTGCTCGTCGATCTGGCGCGCGAAGTCGCCTCGCCGGATGCTGATGCATTGTTCATTTCCTGCACTGCGCTGCGGGCTGCGGGCGTTGCTGCCGACATCGAGCGCGCTATCGGCAGGCCCGTCGTTACCAGCAATCTTGCCAGTGCCTGGAACTGCCTGCGCCTGTGCGGAGACGAGAAGGCTCGTCCGGAACTCGGCCGGCTGATGACCATGCCGCTGGCGGCGGACTGATTTGCCATGACCGACTTTGTAACCCTTCACGACGTCCAGTCCGCGCGTTCACGCATCGCCGGCAAGGTTGTCCACACGCCCACCGTGCAGTCCGTGGCGTTGTCGGAGATCGCCGGCGTGCCGGTTTTCCTGAAGCTCGAACACCGCCAGACCACCGGCGCATTCAAGTTGCGCGGTGCTTCCAACGCCGTTGCATCACTTGGGGCGGATGAAAGGAATCGCGGCGTGGTGGCCGCATCGACCGGAAACCATGGCCGCGCGCTGGCTTACGCGGCTTCGCTGGAAGGCATTCGCGCGATCATCTGCATGTCCAGCATGGTGCCGCAGAACAAGGTCGATGAAATCCGCAGGCTCGGCGCGGAGATACTAATCGTTGGAAAATCCCAGGACGACGCGCAAGAAGAGGTTGACCGTCTGGTGGCCGAAAGGCAACTTGTGATGGTACCGCCGTTCGATCATTCGGCGGTCATCGCGGGTCAGGGAACCATCGGGCTGGAAATGCTCGACGACGTGCCGGATGCCGCGACGGTGGTGGTGCCGGTTTCGGGCGGGGGGCTTGGAGCCGGCATCGCTGCTGCCGTAAAGGGGCTCAAACCTTCCGCAAAAATCATCGGCGTCTCTATGGAACGGGGCGCTGCCATGAAGGCCAGTTTCGACGCCGGTCGGCCTGTTCTGGTCGAGGAAATGCAGAGCCTTGCCGACTCGCTCGGCGGCGGCATCGGGCTCGACAATCGCCTGACATTTGCTATGTGCCGCAACCTACTGGACGATCTGGTGCTGCTGTCCGAAGACGAGATAGCAGCCGGAATCCGGCACGCCTATGCGGTCGAGCGCGAGGTCATCGAAGGGGCAGCGGCCGTCGGCATCGGCGCGCTGCTGGCCGGCAAGATCACGTCGAGCGGGCCGGTGGTGCTCGTCCTGTCCGGGCGCAACATCGACATGGAATTGCATCGCAGGATCGTCTGCGGCGAGCGCGACCCGTTTGCGGAGATCGCCGCATGAGCCGCATGACCATCCTCACCGAAGCCGATCTGCGCAAGATCGTCACGCTCGATCTGGAAGCGGTCGCCTGCGTCGAAAACGCCTTTCATGCGCTGGCGACAAAAGCGGTCGCCATGCCGCCGATCCTGCGGCTCGACATACCCGAGCATCGCGGCGAGGTCGATGTGAAGACGGCCTATGTGCCGGGCATCGAGGGTTTCGCCATCAAGATCAGCCCCGGCTTCTTCGACAATCCCAAGCTTGGGCTGCCGAGCCTCAACGGGATGATGGTCCTGCTTTCTGCCCAGACCGGTCTGGTCGAGGCGTTGTTGCTCGACAATGGCTATCTCACCGACGTGCGCACGGCCGCCGCCGGTGCGGTTGCGGCCAAGCATCTGTCGCGTGAGGATTCGCAGGTTGCCGCGATTTTTGGCGCAGGCGTTCAGGCCGGCTTGCAGCTTGAGGCACTGACATTGGTGCGCCCCATCAAGGAAGCGCGGATCTGGGCGCGTGATCTGGGCAAGGCCGAGGTCGCGGCCAAACAATTTGCGGAACGCCTTGGAATTGTGGTGCGCGCCGAACCCGACGCCGAAAGAGCGGTTGCTGGCGCCGACATCATCGTCACCACGACACCTTCCGATCGCCCGATCCTGCAAGCCGAATGGCTGGAGCCGGGACAGCATATCACCGCCATGGGTTCGGATTCGGAGCACAAGAACGAACTCGATCCGGCGATCATCACCAAGGCCGACCTCTATATCGCCGACAGGCTGAGCCAGACGCGGCTGCTGGGCGAATTGCACCATGCGATCAAAGCCGGGTTGGTCGAGGAGAGCAGGACTTTCCCTGAACTCGGCGAGGTGATCGCGAAAGCGAAGCCGGGCCGCGCGTCGGATCGGCACATCACAGTCGCCGACCTCACCGGCACCGGGGTGCAGGACACGGCCATCGCCACGCTGGCAAGCGACCGCGCCAAGGCGGCAGGTGCCGGCACCACCTTCGAAAGCTGATTTTGGCCATCGGCCCAAAAACACGAGGAAACGACAGAGAATGACCGGACCAAACCTCAAATTTTCGCTCGGCGAATATGCGGATCGCCTCGCCAAGACGCGGCGCGCCATGGAAGCCAAGGGCGTCGACCTGCTGATCGTCAGCGATCCCTCGAACATGGCGTGGCTGACCGGTTATGATGGCTGGTCGTTCTATGTGCATCAGGCGGTCATCGTTCCGCCGCAGGGCGAGCCGGTCTGGTACGGTCGCGGGCAGGACGCCAACGGCGCCAAGCGTACCGCCTATCTCGCGCATGACAACATCGTCGGTTACGCCGACCATTACGTGCAGTCGACCGAGCGCCATCCGATGGACTTCCTGTCCGAAACGCTTACGTCGCGCGGCTGGGACAAGCTCACCATCGGCGTCGAGATGGACAATTACTGGTTTTCGGCCGCCGCTTACGCCGCGTTGCAGAAGCATCTGCCGAATGCCCGTTTCGTCGACACGACAGCGCTGGTGAACTGGCAGCGCGCGATCAAGAGCACGCAGGAGATCGACTATATGCGCAAGGCCGGGCGCATCGTCGAGGCCATGCACCAGCGCATCGTCGACAAGATCGAGGTCGGCATGCGCAAATGCGATCTGGTCGCCGAGATCTATGACGCCGGCACGCGCGGCGTCGACGGCATCGGCGGCGACTATCCGGCGATCGTGCCGCTGCTGCCGTCAGGCGCCGATGCGTCCGCGCCGCACCTGACCTGGGACGACAAGCCGATGAAGAGCGGCGAGGGCACCTTCTTCGAGATCGCCGGCTGCTACAATCGCTATCACCTGCCGCTGTCGCGCACCGTTTTTCTCGGCAAGCCGACGCAGGAATTCCTCGATGCCGAGAAGGCGACGCTGGAGGGCATGGAGGCCGGCCTTGCTGCAGCAAAGCCCGGCAACACCTGCGAGGACATCGCCAATGCCTTCTTCGCGGTTTTGAAGAAATACGGCATCGTCAAGGACAACCGCACCGGCTACTCCATCGGGCTTTCCTATCCGCCGGATTGGGGCGAGCGCACGATGAGCCTGCGCCCCGGCGACAAGACCGAGCTGAAGCCCGGCATGACTTTCCATTTCATGACCGGCCTGTGGCTGGAAACGATGGGGCTGGAGATCACTGAAAGCATCCTGATCACCGAGACCGGCGTCGAATGCCTGTCCAACGTGCCGCGCCAGCTTTTCGTGAAGAATTGATCGGCGATGCTCATGAAAACGCTTCGCCCCTCACCAATCACGCCTACCGTCGACTTTGACAAACCCGGCGTCCAGCACGGTTTCCTGCGACTGCCCTACAGCCGCGACGATTCCGCCTGGGGCTCCGTGATGATCCCGCTGACCGTGGTGAAGAACGGTAGCGGGCCGACGGCGCTGCTGACCGGGGGCAACCACGGTGACGAATATGAGGGGCCGATCGCGCTGTTTGACCTCGCCCGCACGCTCGACCCAAAGGATGTTTCCGGCACGGTCATCATCGTGCCGGCGATGAACTATCCGGCCTTCCGCGCCGGCACGCGCACATCGCCGATCGACAAGGGCAATATGAACCGCAGCTTTCCGGGTCGCCCCGACGGCACGGTGACGGAAAAGATCGCCGACTATTTCCAGCGCGAATTGCTGCCGCGCGCCGATATCGTTCTCGACTTCCATTCCGGCGGCAAAACGCTTGATTTCGTTCCGTTCTGCGCCGCCCACATCCTTCCCGACAAGAGGCAGGAAGAGCAGGCATTCGCGGCGGTAAAAGCGTTCTCCGCGCCATTCTCCATGCGCATGCTGGAGATCGACGCGGTCGGCATGTACGACACCGCCGCCGAGGAAATGGGCAAGATCTTTGTCACGACCGAACTGGGTGGTGGCGGCACGTCGCGAGCCGAAACCGTACGTATCGCCAAACGCGGCACGCTCAACGTGCTTCGCCATGCCGGCATCGTCGGTGGTGCGGTGGAAAGCCAGCCGACGCAATGGCTCGACATGCCGTCTGGCGATTGTTTTTCCTTCGCCGAGGACGAAGGCATGATCGAGCCGCTGGTCGATCTTGGCGAGGCGGTCGAGGCAGGGCAGGTGGTCGCTCGCATCCATCCTATTGGCCGCACCGGGCAGGCGCCGGCCGAGATCAAGGCCAAGCTTTCCGGCATCCTCACTGCCCGGCATTTTCCGGGGCTGGTCAAGCCGGGTGATTGCGCGGCAGTGGTCGCCGTGCTGGTCGATTGATCGCCTGCGCGTTCTTCTTCCCGCCTCGTCCAGTGGCGGGAAGCTGGTGATACGATAGCGAATCCGCACGCCCCACGCTTTTCATCGGCGACGAGACGTGTTACCAGCCCGTGCCAATCCTGAAAGGGAAAGATAGAGTCTGCGCAGCTCGACAGAGCCAGCGCTGGCTTAACGCATCAAGGGCTGGCCATGGCAAAAATCATCGAAACCGCAACGGGCGCCACGGCGCTTACCTTTGACGACGTGCTCCTGCAGCCCGGCCATTCGGAAGTCATGCCCGGCGAGACGGATGTCCGCACCATCATCGCTGGCGACATCGAACTCAACATTCCGATCCTTTCCGCAGCCATGGATACGGTGACCGAATCGCGCCTCGCCATCGCCATGGCCCAGGCCGGCGGTATCGGCGTCATCCACCGCAATTTCACGCCTGCCGAGCAGGCCGAGCAGGTACGCCAGGTCAAGAAGTTCGAATCGGGCATGGTCGTCAATCCGGTCACGATTGGGCCGGATGCGACGCTGGCCGATGCGCAGGCGCTGATGCGCAATCACGGCATCTCCGGCATTCCGGTGGTCGAAAACGGCGGCTCGGGCGGGCAGATCGTCGGCCGGCTGGTCGGCATCCTGACCAATCGCGACGTGCGTTTCGCCACCGATCCGGCGCAGAAGGTCTATGAGCTGATGACCAGGGAAAACCTGATCACGGTCAAGGAGAACGTCGATCAGACCGAGGCCAAGCGGCTGCTGCACCAGCACCGCATCGAGAAGCTGGTTGTGGTCGACAAGAGCGGCAATTGCGTCGGCCTTATCACCGTCAAGGATATCGAGAAGTCGCAGCTCAACCCGAATGCCACCAAGGATTCGCAGGGCCGCTTGCGCGCCGCCGCTGCAACCAGCGTCGGCGAGGACGGTTTCGAGCGTGCCGAACGCCTGATCGATGCCGGCGTCGATCTGCTGGTCATCGACACCGCGCACGGCCATTCGCAGCGCGTTCTGGACGCCGTCACCCGCGCCAAGAAGCTGTCGAATTCGGTGCGCATCATGGCCGGCAATGTGGCGACCGCCGCGGGCACGCAGGCGCTGATCGATGCGGGTGCGGACGCCGTCAAGGTAGGCATCGGCCCGGGCTCGATCTGCACCACGCGCATCGTCGCGGGCGTCGGCGTGCCGCAGCTGTCGGCCATCATGTCGGCGGTCGAGACGGCCTATAAATCGGGCGTCTCGGTCATCGCCGATGGCGGCATCAAATATTCCGGCGATCTGGCCAAGGCACTGGCTGCCGGCGCCAGTGCGGCGATGGTCGGCTCGCTGCTGGCCGGCACGGACGAAAGCCCCGGCGAGGTCTATCTCTATCAGGGCCGCTCGTTCAAAGCCTATCGCGGCATGGGCTCGGTCGGCGCCATGGCGCGCGGCTCGGCCGATCGCTATTTCCAGGCGGAAGTGCGCGACACGCTGAAGCTGGTTCCCGAAGGCATCGAAGGTCAGGTGCCGTACAAGGGCCCGGTCTCAGGCGTGCTGCATCAGCTTGCCGGCGGCCTGAAGGCTGCGATGGGTTATGTCGGCGGCCGCGATCTTGCAGACTTCCGCGAGCGCGCCACCTTCGTGCGCATCTCCAATGCGGGCCTGCGTGAAAGCCACACCCACGACGTGACCATCACGCGCGAAAGCCCGAACTATCCCGGCGGCTTCTGAAGCTGATGATTGCCAGACTGGCACGGCATGCCGGGGCGCTCTGCGTTGCCTCGGCATGTGTTTTTGCCGCAATGACCTTGCTGGAATTCTTCTATTTCCGCGGCCTGAGCGGCGGGCTGCCGTCGCTCGACATGCGCTATTTCGGCTTCACGCCCGATGAAGGCATGGAGTGGCTGACGGCGCTGGGGCGCCGCGGCAGCGAGAACATTCTCGTCTGGCATTATCTGACGTTCGACCTTCTGTTTCCGGCATTGTTTTCCGCAACGCTGGTCAGCTTGATTCTGGCCGCCGGAAACCGGCTCCGGCGGTTTTCGGACCTGTCCGAAAACGCACGCTCGAGTTTCGCGCTCGGTATGGTGCTGCCCTACACTGTCGCAGATTACGCCCAGAACCTGGCCGTCGCGCGGGTGCTGTCGGACCCGATCGCGGCCAATCCGGATACGCTTTCGCTGGCGTCCGGCCTGATCGCTGCGAAATTCGCGCTCGGTGCCATTCCGATCATTGTCATTGCCGCGCTGTTTCTGGCAGGCCAGAAAGAGAACTGAGGTTGTTCGTTCCGGAAAGGCAGGCGCGACCATGAATCCGACGGCAATCTTCTGGCCGGTCATTGCCCATGTGGTGCTGGTCTACATCGTCTATGCGGTCGTGGGTAAGCGGCGTTACAACGCGGTGCAGTCGGGCGAGGCGAAGACCTCGCAATTCCGTGGCCGCACGGACGAGCCGTCAAGCAGCGCCACCGCCTCGAACAATTTGATGAACCAGTTCGAGCTTCCGATTCTGTTCCACGTCGTCTGCCTGGCGCTGTTCGTCACGAGCGGCGTCGCCTATGTGCCCGTGGTGCTGGCATGGCTTTTTGCCATTTCACGCTACGTGCATGCGTGGGTGCATCTGACGGGCAATCGCATTCGCTATCGTCAGCCAGCGTTCTCGGTCGGCTTTTTCGCGTTGGCCGCGCTCTGGATCTGGTTTGCGCTGCATCTGCTGGCGGTCGTCTAGGGCATATCGATATTCAGGTGATGACGGCCTGCGAATGCCGGCTTTCTGCGCTTCCGGTACTCACGTACCCAAACGTACGCTCCGTTCCGGTTCTCGAAATCCAGCATTCTCGGCTCGCCCTGACCTGAATCTCGACATGCCCAGAATCACAATTCTATTAGGTTTCGAACAGCGTAATCTTCTTGTGTTCGAATTTGAGCGCGAGTTGGCCGCGAACCAGGCGCACGGCGATGTCGCCGAACACTTCGCGCCGCCAGCCATGCATGGCTGGCACGTCGGCTTCTTCGCCGTCCGCAGCGAGGCGGTCAATGTCGTCGCTGGACGCAAGCACCTTGGCGGCCACGCCTTCCTTTTCGGCCACTTGCCGCAGCAGCACTTTCAGCAGTTCGGCCGCCGCACTGGTGCCTTCGGGTGCCTGGATGACCTTGGGCAGCCTCGGCATCTGTTCCTTCGGGATGATGAGCGCTGCGTTGACGATTTCGAGAAGCGTCGTTGCGGTGGAAGACCGTTCCCAGCCTTTAGGCACGGTGCGCAAGCGCGACAGCGCCATTGCGTCGCGCGGCTGCTGCTGCGCGATCTCGTAGATGGCGTCATCCTTCAGCACGCGCCCGCGCGGCACGTTGCGTTCGCGCGCCTCGCGCTCGCGCCATGCGGCAACCGCCTGCACCACGGCGAGCTCGACAGGCTTGCGCAGGCGCATCTTGAGGCGCTTCCAGGCATCGTCTGGATGCGGATCGTAGGTCTCGCGGGAGGTCAGCACCTCCATTTCCTCGTTCAGCCAGTGGGCGCGGTTGTCGCGCTCGAGCTGGGCCTGGAGGTGCTGGTAGACGTCGATCAGATGGGTGACGTCGGCCAGCGCATAGGTGAGCTGCTTTTCCGACAGCGGCCGGTGGCGCCAGTCGGTGAAACGCGAGGATTTGTCGAGATGGGTCCCGGTGATCTTCTGCACGAGCTGGTCGTAGGAGACGCTGTCGCCGAAGCCGCAGACCATCGCCGCCACCTGCGTGTCGAACACCGGGTGGGGGATAAGCCCGCCGAGATGGAAGATGATTTCGATATCCTGCCGGGCGGCGTGGAAAACCTTGATCACCGCCTCATTTGCCATCAGTGCGAAAAACGGTTTGAGATCGATGCCCGGCGACAGCGGATCGACCAGCGCGGTGACGCCGGGAGCGGCCATCTGGATCAGGCAGAGTTCCGGCCAAAAGGTGGTTTCACGGATGAACTCGGTGTCGACGGTGACGAAAGCGGACTTTTCCAACGCCGCAACGGCGGTTTCAAGTTCTTGCTGGGTCGTTATGACATGCATGAAATTTCTTTGACCTGAAAAGCAACGACATTTCCTTTCAGTCCCAGACGCTTTCGTCAAGCGTCCGTGGCTTATTCGTCCTTACCCGATTTGGCTGAATCACCGTTGCGGCGGGCAAGTCGAGCAAAAATCGTCGACGTGCGCAAAAGTGCTGTGAAGCGGCCACGGTGGTTGGCCGGAACGGGCGAGCGGACACCCATCCGGTAAAGCGTGATCAGGATGAAAATCGCATAGATCGCCGCCGTGAAGCTGAATAGCGAATGCGGCCCGAAATATTGCATCACGGTCGATGCAGCCAGCGGACCGCCGATGGCTCCGAAGGAATAGAAGAGCATCAGCGCGGCATTGACGAGAACGAACTCGCCTTTGCCGGCGCGGTCGTTGGCATGGGCCGCGGAAAGCGAAAACAACGGCATGGCGAAGGAGCCGAACACGAAGACGAAGGCGAAATTGGCGATGACGGCGTTTCCGGCCAGAAAGACGATGGCAAGTGCTGAAAGCATCGCGCAGCAGGTGGTCAGAAGCAGCACCTTGCGCCGGTCCCAGCGATCGGAGAGGTAGCCGAGCGGATACTGGATCAGCGCGCCGCCGATGATGCCGACACTGATGAAGGTGACGACGTCGGCGACCGACATGCCGATCTCTTCGGCATAGACGGGTGAAAGCGTTCGGAAGGCGCTGTTGGTGACACCGACGGCAATGCAGCCGATGCAGCCGAGCGGCGAGATGCGCCAGACCCTGGCAAGGTCCAGCTTGACCTCGTCGGGCGGCTTTGGATTTGAGCGGTCGCCCAGCGATACCGGCACCAGCGACAGCGTGATCATGATCGACATGATGGCGAAGATGGTGAAGCCGCCCGCACCGAAGACGGGAATCATGAACTGGGCGCCGGTGACCGAGCCGATATCGATGATGCGATAGAGCGCCAGAACGCGGGCGCGGTCGTGATTCTGAACGCCGGAGTTCAGCCAGCTTTCCATGATCGTGAAGAGGCCGGCAAAACAGAAGCCTGTTGCGAAGCGGATCACCGACCACATGATCGGATCGATGACCAGGACCAGCATAAGCGTGCCGGCCGAGGCGATCGCCGCCAGCGCTGAAAAGGAACGGACATGGCCGACTGCCTTCATGATGCGGGTGATGGCGATGCAGCCAAGAAGAAAACCGGCAAAATAGGACGTGCCCATGAAGCCGATGGTCGAGGCTGAAAAGCCTTCCTGCGCGCCGCGCAGCGCAATAAGCGTGCCCTGGAGGCCGTTGCCGCCAAGGAGAATGCCGGCGGCAATGAGCAGGGGTATCAGCGGGCGGATGGAAGACATCAGGCTTTCAGTCTGCAATGAAGTGTCAGTAGTGAACCATCGCCCTGGCGATTGCCAGCGGCAAACCCGACAGCCATTGGACCAAAACGCGGCATTGCCTTGACAAAACCGGGCTCGCATGCGCTTTTCGCGCGAATTTTGGAGCCGGCGGCAAAAAATGCGCCGGCCTGATCACGCCAACATCCCGGACCGGAAATTTGACCATGCACCGTTACCGCAGCCATACCTGCGCTCAGTTGAGGAAATCCGACGTCGGATCGAGCGTCCGCCTTTCCGGCTGGGTCCATCGCGTCCGCGACCATGGCGGCCTGCTGTTCATCGACATACGCGACCATTACGGCCTGACGCAGATCGTCGCCGACCCGGATTCGCCGGCCTTCAAGATCGCCGAGACCGTGCGCGGCGAATGGGTGATCCGCGTCGATGGCGAGGTCAAGGCGCGCATGGCCGAGACGGTCAACGCCAACCTGCCGACCGGCGAGATCGAGGTTTTCGCCCGCGAGATCGAGGTTCTTTCGGCGGCCAAGGAACTGCCGCTGCCGGTGTTCGGCGAGCCGGATTATCCCGAAGACATCCGCCTGAAGTATCGCTTCATCGACCTGCGCCGTGATACGCTGCACAAAAACATCGTCCAGCGCACCAAGATCATCGCCGAAATGCGCAAGCGCATGGACGAATCGGGCTTCACCGAATATTCGACTCCGATCCTGACGGCTTCGAGCCCGGAAGGCGCGCGCGACTTCCTGGTGCCGAGCCGCATCCATCCCGGCAATTTCTACGCGCTGCCGCAGGCGCCGCAGCAGTACAAGCAGCTGATCATGGTGTCGGGCTTCGACCGCTATTTCCAGATCGCGCCCTGCTTCCGCGACGAAGACCCGCGCGCCGACCGCCTGCCGGGCGAATTCTACCAGCTCGACCTCGAAATGAGCTTTGTCGAGCAGGACGATGTTCTGGCGACGATGGAACCGGTGATGCGCGGCGTGTTCGAGACTTTTGCGAACGGCAAGCCGGTGACGCAGGAGTTCCCGCGCATTCCTTACGATGTCGCGATGCGCAAATACGGCTCGGATAAGCCGGACCTGCGCAACCCGATCGTCATGGACAATGTTTCCGAGCATTTCCGGGGGTCTGGCTTCAAGGTGTTCGCCGGTATTCTGGCGAATGACGCGAAGGCCGAAGTCTGGGGTATTCCGGCCAAAACAGGCGGCTCCCGCGCTTTCTGCGACCGCATGAACAGCTGGGCGCAGGGAGAGGGTCAGCCGGGCCTCGGCTACATTTTCTGGCGCAAGGAAGGCGACAAGCTCGAAGGTGCTGGCCCGCTGGCAAAAAACATCGGCGAGGAGCGCACCGAAGCAATCCGCCAGCAGCTTGGCCTTGAGGACGGCGATGCGGCGTTCTTCGTTGCCGGCGATCCGAAGAAGTTCGTTTCCTTCGCAGGTGCTGCCCGCACGCGCGCCGGTGAGGAATTGAACCTCGTCGACCGCGACCGGTTCGAGCTGTGCTGGATCGTCGACTTCCCGTTCTTCGAATGGAACGAGGACGAGAAGCGCGTCGACTTCGCGCACAACCCGTTCTCCATGCCGCAGGGCGGTATCGACGCCCTGAACGGTGCGGAGCCGCTCGGCATCAAGGCGTTCCAGTATGACATGGTCTGCAACGGCTTCGAGATCGCCTCGGGCGGCATCCGCAACCACCTGCCGGAAACGATGGTGAAAGCCTTCGAGATGGTGGGTCTCGATCGCCAGACGGTCGAAGACCGCTTCGGCGGCCTCTACCGTGCCTTCCAGTATGGCGCGCCGCCGCATGGCGGCATGGCGGCCGGCATCGACCGCGTGGTCATGCTGCTGGTCGGTGCGAAGAACCTGCGCGAGGTGACGATGTTCCCGATGAATCAGCAGGCCTTCGACCTGTTGATGGGTGCGCCGTCTCCGGCAACGCCGCAGCAGCTGCGCGAGCTTGAACTGCGTGCGGCTGCGCCTAAGAAGGAAGCTTAAGCGCCGGGCCTAACACACTCGTACGACTCAATAAAAAGCCCGGCATCGCTGCCGGGCTTTTTCGTTTCCGATTGATTTGAAACGGCGAACTATTCGTTGGCCGTCACGGTGACGCCGAGCGTCTTGGGCAGTTCCGTCGGCGCCGACATTGCGCCGGCGGCGATCATTGCGAACGGCACAGGCGAGGCGGGTGTAGCAGTGATCGCCAGGCTCTTCGGATCGTCGAGGAACTTGTTGACCGCAGCCGTGATCTGGCCGGACAGCTCGGGGTTGTTGAGCTGGGCGGTCAGGAAGGGCACGATCGCCTTGGCCTGGTTGGCGATGTCCTTCGGCTGCATGCTCTGCTGCTTGGCGACATAGGCGAGAACCTTGCCGGTCAGAGAATCGTCGTCGAAGCGGATGTTGGCGCCGTGGAAGGTGAGCTGCTGCATCAGGCCGAGCATGGCGAGGCCCTGCGTGGAATTGTCGGCGCCGGCCGGCTGATCGGCCATCTTCTTCTGCATGTCCTGAAGCGATTTTACGAAGGCCAGCGTGTATCCGCCGAAGTCGAACTTCATGCCGAGCGTGCCGGCATTATCGACCGTGATATCGTACTGGGACAGCGCCATGCGGCCATCGGAGGGTTGCCAGGAACCGGCCATTTCCAGGTTACCGCTGATGTTCTGGTAACCGAGGCCGTCGATGATGACTTTCGACTGGGGATCCTCGACGGCCGTAAGGTCGGCCGTGAACTTTTCAGCGGAGCCGGTGAATTCCATCGGCTTGTCGTCGACCGGTGGGGTCACTTCGATGTTCATGTTGGACAGCGAAAAGACCTGCTTGTCGGCAACCTTGACGCCGACGCTGGCGATCTGGGCGGAATCATACATCAGCAACGATGCCAGCGGGTCGGCCGCATTGGCAGCCGGAAGCTTCACGCCCGAGAACGTCATGGTGCTGACGTCGATGACCGCCTTGTCTTCGGTGATGTGGTAGGGCTCGGTGCTCACCGTATCGACCTTGTAGCCGCCGTTTTCCTCGGTCACGCCTTCGAAAGTCAGCTTGCCGATCGGGAACGGCTCCTTTTCGCCCGGAGCGCTGAAGGTTACGCCATCGAACACCATTTTGGAGGCGTCGCCGCTGACCGAGGACCAGTTCAGGTCAACGCTCTGCGCGGCCAGCAATTCCTTGAAACGCTCGGCAACGGCATTGGCGTCCTGTGCGTAGGCGCCGTGCAGGGGCAGGGTGAACAGAATGGTGGAAAAAGCGAGTTTGTAAAAAAGCGGACGGTGGATCGTCATTGTATGTTTCCTAAAACTGGAATGATTCCGTGCCGCCATTCCTGTCTGCGAAGAACCCGACCGGAAAATGGCGACTTCGGCACACCATGCTCAAAAATGCGTGCAAAAGGCAATTGGAAGATCGCTGCGCAATTGAAGGTTAGTATCAGCTAATAGGCGTGCGATTTCGAAAGTTCGGGGCTTGACCATCAGGCTCTTGCCGCGAATCACCCCTTCGGATAGTCGAAAGCCATGGGAAAAGGGCTCTTACCGCCAGGTGCCGGCGGCGGCGACAACATAGAACCGGTTGATCTGAAGAAGGCGCTGGAAGACCGATATCTTTCATACGCGCTGTCGACCATCATGAACCGTGCCTTGCCGGATGTGCGCGACGGGCTGAAGCCCGTTCATCGCCGCATCATGCATGCAATGCGGCTGCTGCGGCTCAATCCTGACCAGGGTTTTGCCAAATGCGCCCGCATCGTCGGCGAGGTGATGGGCAAGTTCCACCCGCATGGCGACCAGTCGATCTATGACGCGCTGGTGCGCCTCGCGCAGGACTTTGCCGTTCGTTATCCGCTGGTCGACGGGCAGGGCAATTTCGGCAATATCGATGGCGATAACGCCGCTGCCATGCGCTACACCGAAGCGCGCATGACCGAGGTGTCGACAGCGCTGCTGGAAGGCATCACCGAAGATGCCGTCGATTATCGCCCGACCTACAATGAGGAAGACGAGGAGCCGGTCGTTCTGCCGGGCGCCTTCCCGAATCTGCTCGCCAATGGCTCGTCGGGCATCGCCGTCGGCATGGCGACCTCGATTCCGCCGCACAATGCGGCCGAGCTTTGCACGGCGGCCCTGCTGCTGATCGACAATCCCGACGCCTCGGTCGAGGACCTGATGAGCAAGGAGCCCGGCGACGGGCTGGTGCAGGGGCCGGATTTCCCGACCGGCGGCATCATCATCGACGACCGCGCATCGATCCTCGATGCCTATGAGACGGGCCGTGGCGGCTTCCGCGTTCGCGCACGCTATTCGGTCGAGGATCAGGGCCGCGGCACCTGGAACATCGTCGTCACCGAGATTCCCTATCAGGTGCAGAAGGCGCGGCTGATCGAGAAGATCGCCGAACTGCTGATCGCCCGCAAACTGCCGCTGCTCGAAGACGTGCGCGACGAAAGCGCGGAAGACATCCGCCTCGTGCTGGTGCCGAAGAGCCGTGCCGTCGATCCGGCGCTGCTGATGGAATCGCTGTTCAAGCTGACCGAGCTTGAAAGCCGCTTCCCGCTCAACATGAACGTGCTGTCGCGCGGCAAGGTGCCGAACGTGCTGTCGCTGAAAACCATTCTTCGCGAATGGCTGGAACACCGCAAGGAAGTTCTGGTTCGTCGGTCTAAGCACCGTCTGGCCGAGATCGAACGCCGGCTGGAAATCCTCGCTGGCTATCTGATCGCCTATCTCAACCTCGACGAGGTGATCCGCATCATCCGCGAGGAGGACGAGCCCAAGCAGGTGATGATGGCCCGCTGGGCGCTCACCGACGTGCAGGCCGAAGCGATCCTCAACATGCGCTTGCGCGCCTTGCGCAAGCTGGAAGAAATCGAGATCCGCAAGGAATTCGACGGGCTCAGCGCCGAGAAATCGGAGATCGAGTCGCTGCTGGCATCCGACGCCAAGCAGTGGAAGACGATCGCCTGGCAGGTGCACAAGGTTCGCCGCGATTTTGGCCCCGAAGAAAACGAAGCGCTCGGCAAGCGCCGCACGACCTTTGCGGAAGCGCCGGACCACGATCTGAGCGACATCCACCACGCCATGATCGAGAAGGAGCCGGTGACGGTCGTCGTCTCGGACAAGGGCTGGCTCAGGGCAATGAAGGGTCATCTCAACGACCATTCGCTGTTCACTTTCAAGGAAGGCGACGGGCTGAAGCTCGCCTTCCATGCCCAGACCACCGACAAGATCCTGGTCTTCACCACCGGCGGCAAGTTCTACACCATCGGCGCCGACAGGCTGCCGGGCGGGCGCGGCCATGGCGAACCGATCCGCATCATCGTCGACATGGACAATGACCAGGACATCGTCACCGCCTTCGTCCACGATCCCAAGCGCAGGCTTCTGCTCGTCTCGCACGACGGCAATGGTTTCGTGGTGCCGGAGGCAGAAGTCGTTGCCAACACCCGCAAGGGCAAGCAGGTGATGAACGTCAAGTCGCCCGACGAGGCCAAGCGTTGCGTGCCGGTGGCGGGCGACCACGTCGCGGTCGTCGGCGAGAACCGCAAGATGCTGGTATTCCCGCTTTCCGAAATCCCCGAAATGACGCGCGGCAAGGGCGTTCGCCTGCAGCGCTACAAGGATGGTGGCGTCCTCGACATCAAGCTGTTTGCGATGGAAAGCGGATTGTCCTGGCAGGATTCGGCCGACCGCACCTTCGTGCGGACGCGTGAGGAACTGACCGAATGGCTGGGCAACCGCGCCGCCGCCGGCCGAATGGTGCCGAAGGGGTTCCCGCGGACCGGAAAATTCGGATAGGGTATATTGATCTTCGGGTGATGGCGGCCTGCGAACGGCAGTTTTCTGCGCTTCCGGTACTCACGTACTCAAATGTACGCTCCGTTCCGGTTCTCGAAAACCGCCATTCTCGGCTCGCCCTGACCCGAATCTCAACATACCCTGGAGTGCCGAAACAGGCGCACGGCGATCTAAGCAGGCGGCGCGGCTTGCCAGCTTTCCGGCATCGTCTTTTCTGCCCATGCCTTTTGCCGGCGCGCGATCGGGCCATATTGCTCCGACCACGCTATGAACGCCTTGAACACCGGTTTCAGGCCGTAGGCCGCTTCGGTGATCTCGTATTCCACGCGCGGAGGGACTACGGCGTGGGCGGTGCGCTTGACCAGACCGTCCGCTTCCAGATCGCGTAGCTGCTGGGCCAGCATATGCTGGGTGATACCGGGGAGCGCCCGGCGCAATTCGCCGAAACGGTGGGTTTTTTGGGCCAGCGCCCACATGATCTCGATTTTCCATTTGCCGGTCAAAGGCCGCATGGCTTCGAGAAAGGGCAGGTAAGGCAGGTCGCCGTCGCAGGCGTTTTCGCCTGCCGTTCCATTGTTTTGATTTTTCATCAGGTCCGGATTTTTCATTCTATCGGCTGGCGCAAGCGCGGAAGATGGGTATTCGCCCAGAGAAAAGGAAGCCCGAGATTGATTGCAGCTGCCTGTCTCTTCTGACGTTTTGTTGAATTTATGGCTGCCGGTGGCACGGTGTCGTGATGGAGGACGCTGTGGCGCTGCGGTTACGGGGTGCGGCAAGTGCTTGACATTCTATTATTAACTAATAGGTTAAATGTAGTTTCGACTGGACAGCGATATGCTGCCCAGCGCCCCGGAAGGCGGCCGTCGCCGCGGGAGGGCCGGCCAGGATGAGCAAGGACAGGACTTCGCCCTGGGAACGCTTTCTGGCCGCGCGCAAGGCAAGCGTCGGGCTTCAGCGGCTCAAGACTACGCAGATGGACGAACTCGCCGGACACCTGCGCGACTGCCGGCGTTTCTGGGACGATAGCCTCGATCGACTGAGCGCCTATCTGCAGCAACTGAAGAGGAAATGATTGCAATCGAGTTCCCGGTCGCGCACGGGCTGGGCCTCCAGACGTCAGAAAATTTCCGGGGCCCTGTCGGGAGCCGCAATTCTCGTTCGTCCTTGGATCGGGCCCTGAGAGGCTGACGACATCTGGAGGAATGAACATGCAATCCGCGATCCACACTGCAGAAACATCGGTCTCGAAAAGTGCCTATCGGGCAGGGTGGGCGATCAGCGGCCTGCTCATCCTGTTTCTGGCTTTCGACGGGGCGATCAAACTGGTGCCGCTCGACATCGTCACCCAGACCATGGGCGAACTCGGCTGGCCCACGACCGCATCCATGGCCCGCACGCTTGGCGTGCTGACGCTGGCCTGCACCATACTTTACGCAGTCCCGCGCACCGCCGTGCTCGGCGCGATCCTGCTCACGGCCTATCTCGGCGGCGCGATCGCAACCCATGTGCGCATCGGCAATCCGCTGTTTTCCCACACGCTGTTCGGCGTCTATCTCGGCGTCATGGCCTGGGGCGGGCTTTATCTGCGCGACGAACGCCTGCGCGCATTGATACCGCTGGGGCGTTGAGGCGAAATCGGTGGGCCGGCCATAGGAATGTCACCCGGCCGGTCCATCATGCCCGGAATATGCAGGGTGAGGGACATTAGAACCGCCGGCAATCAATCAGTGGAAATCACAGGGAGAAGACCATGAAATCCAATACGTATCTCGCCTTCAACGGAACCTGCGAGGCCGCGTTCAAATTCTACGAGAAGGTGCTGGGCGGCAAGATCGTGATGATGATGCCTCATGCCGGAACGCCGGCGGAAGGCTATGTTCCGGCGGAATGGCGCGACAAGATCATGCATGCGCGCCTGACCTTCGGCGACGACCAGGTGCTGATGGGTTCGGACGCGCCGCCCCAATACAAGACCAAGATGGACGGGTTTTCGATCTCGCTGCAATTCACCGACAAGGCGGAGGCCAAGCGGGTTTTCGACGCCCTCGCGGAGAAGGGCGAAGTCAAGCAGCCCTTCGAAAAGACCTTCTGGGCCGAGGGTTTCGGCATGCTGATAGACCAGTTCGGCACGCCGTGGATGGTCAATTGCGAGGCGCCTGCCGCCTGACGATCAAACTACGCCGGGTGCCGAACCGCCAAAGCGGCTCGGCGCCTGCGCCCATCCCTAAGCTGCCAGAGCGAATGCACCACCAGCGTGACGATGAGGATCGTGCCGCCGATCATGCTGTTTCGGCTCGGGGCCTCGGCAAAGATCATCCAGATCCAGACAGGCGCCAGGATGGTCTCCAGCAGGTAGAACATCGCCACCTCCGGGCCGGAGATGTATTTCGGGCCGTTGGCGAGGCAGAAGAACGCGATCGGCATGACCACCGCGCCGTTGAGGATGATCCACCAGGGTGCGGCGACATTGACACCGGTCTTCGATACCATCAGCACGGCGACCGCGAACGGAAACACCACGCCAACGAGCGAGGTGAAGCCCATATCCTTGCCGCTGGCGCGGGTGATCGTGATGGCGCCGGCGATGCAGAGCGTCGACAGCAACGCCATGACGTTGCCGAACATCTGCCCGGTGCCGACCGAGTCGCCGACGATGATCAGCACCCCGAATACCATGAACAGCATGGCGATGAGCGTTGCCGGCCGCGGGCGCTCCTTCAGGAAAACCCACGACAGGAGTGCTGCAAACATCGTGTTGAAGGCGAGGATGAAGACGAGATTGGCGGTCGAGGTGTTGTAGACGGCCGTTATGAAGACGATCGACCCAAGGCCGTAGAGGGCTGCCACAGCAAGCCCGGCACGGCCCGGAATGAGCTGCGGCGCTTTCGGGCTGAAGAAGCGCCATATTGCCCAGATGACAAGGGCTGCGATCAGCGTCGTGCCGGTGCGCATGAACAGGATGGACCAGTGGTCGCCGTTGGCGAGCCGGATCAGGGGAATGTCGACGGTGAGCGTGAGGCCGCCGAAAGCGGTCAGGGCAAGACCCTTCGCATGGTCGGAAAATTTTGCGGACACGGGGAACTACTCCGGAAAGGACGGGAACTGTTGCGCGGTTGCGTCCAAGAAGCCGATTAGACGGCTTCGTGCGCGTAGCGCTCCCAGCCTTTCGACCCCAGATGTTCCTGCGGCGTGAAACGGACCTTATAATTCATCTTGCGCGAGCCGTTGACCCAGTAGCCGAGATAGACATGGGGCAGGCCCGCGGCGCGCGCCCGCGCAATATGATCGAGGATCATGAAGGTGCCGAGCGAGCGCTCGTCCATCTCCGGGTCGAAATAGGAGTAAACCATCGACAGGCCGTCGGCCATCTGGTCCGACAGGGCAACCGCGATCAGTTCGCCGTGACCATGGCCCGTGATGAAGCTGTCCGGCCCGCGCCGGCGGTATTCGATGATCTTGGTGTTGACGTGCGTATCCTCGACCATCATCGCGTAATCGAGCACTGTCATGTCCGACATGCCGCCCTTGCGGTGGCGGGCGTCGAGATATTTGCGGAAGAGGGAATACTGCTCGGTCGAGGGCTCGGCGTCGTGCATGGCGCCGACAAGGTCGGAATTGTGCTGCGTGACGCGCTTCATGTTCTTCGTCGGTTTGAACTCGTTGACCAGGATGCGCACCGACACGCAGGCCCGGCAGGTTTCGCACGCCGGCCGATAGGCGATGTTCTGCGACCGTCGAAAGCCGCCCTGGGTAAGCAGGTCGTTCATCTCCGGAGCTTTGTCGCCGACAAGGTGTGTGAACACCTTTCGTTCGAACTGGCCGTCGATATAGGGGCACGGTGACGGCGCGGTCAGAAAGAATTGCGGCGACTGGGTAGTATGGTGCGTCATGGCACGTCGATTCAATTCCCACGAATCGCTCTACCTTGGCGGCAGCCGCGAAAAATTCAACTGGATATTGATACCACCAGTCACCGCACAGTCACAAATCCGCGCAAGGGCGTAATCGCATGCGCCCAAAAGCTGAAAACTTAACGGTCGTCGCGCGTCACGACCGTGCCAAGCAGCAGGTCGTGCACGGTGCGCTTGCGCTCGGTGAAGAGCGAGGCGAGCAGGATGAGCGGCGTCAAGACGACATTGCCGGCCCAGAACAGCACGGTGTGGACGACTGCGAGCATGCCATCGATGGGCTTGCCGTCGAGGCGGTCGAGCCGGATGCCCATCATGCGCATGCCGACCGTGGCCTGGTTCCGGCCGCCGAGCGTGTTCCACACGTAAATGATGGCGACCATCGGAAACAGGATGCCGAACAGAGCCCAGCCGATGCCGAGCGTGATGACGCCGAGAATCGCTACCAGGATAGCAAACGGGATCATCAGCAGGCCGATGATCAGATAGTCGATGCAGAAGGCAAAAACCCGGCGCGACAGCACGCCTTCATAAGCGCGAACGTCGTCAAGCCGCGTCGCAATGATTTCGCCGTCGAGAACACGTGTGTTCATGTTTTTCCAAAAAGCTCCGTTTCGGGAAAACCCGTTTCCCAAAACATGGTAATTGCCGGTCTGAATTCAAGAAGCGCGCTGTCTACTGCGGTGATGCTGCCTGCGCTTCCTTGAGTTTCGCAAGCTGGATCTGCGCCTGGTCCAGAACATGGCGCGTGATGTTGAGATAGATTCGGGAGCCTGCGCTTTCGAAGAATGGAATGACGCCGTTCGCCAGGGACACGCTCTCCTCGATCAACGGGATTCTTTCGGCGTCAGAAACGGAAGACAGATCGGCTGCCGCATAATGCTGAAGTGTACGCGCCAGCTTCATTTCCATGTAGCTGGTTTCCTCGACGTCGTTGGATTTGTGGGTGATCTTGAAGGCTTCGCGATGAAGTTCGAGCGCCCGCTTTATCTGGTCTCCGTTGCGCTCGAGTTCGCCAACCAGCAGGGTCGAATCGCCGAGATTGGCCATGTCTTCCCAACTGGCCTCGCCGCTGCGGTACTTCATGCTCAGTTGATAGGCCTGGGTGTCGAACTGCATGGCCTTTTTCGCGTCGTCCAGCGCCTTGGTCTTGTCGGCGATCCGGCCATAGGCGGCGCCGAGGTGGCCGTAGATCGGCTCGAGCTCGTAGCCCAGCGTGTCCTTCTCGTATTTCTTCAGCCACGCCTCGAGCGGCGCGGCACCTTTCCTGACGTGGTCGGCGCCTCTTTCAGCGCTGATTTCACCGGCGTATCCCAGTGTGCGGATGTAGTCCTTGGCGAAGTCGAGCTCATCATTCTTGTTTGGATTTTCTATGCGGCGGTAGGTGCGTTCCAGCATTTCGGCGGCGCGCAACAGCAGCGCCTCGTCGGATTTCCACCGTCCAAGGTCGGTCAAAGCCTGAATCAGTTTGTCGGGAACGTAGAGATTGCAATCCGTTTTGCCGGTGATGGGGCACAAGGCGATCTCTGCCTCGCCGCTTTCGACCTCCAAGGCCGCACCGAACAGAAATGAGGGCTGGTAGCCGGGAAAGGTGTCGCTGGCGAACTGCGCGACCCAGAACTTATCGAGAATTTCAGAAACCTGATCCGGCGCGTCCGCCGGGACTTCATCGAGTGCTGCCCGCAGAGCCGACAAAGCCAGCGTCACGCGTTTGTCTTTGCTGGCGTTGTCGCTGTCCGAGGCGGAAGTCGCCGCCGCAGTCGTCTTGGCCAGTTCGACCAACTGCCGGGGGCGATCTTCCGGTTTGGCGCTGGAAAGCGCCGCGCAGGATGCTTCGGAGGTCTCCGCAAAAGCGTCAGCGGGCGGCGACAATTTTTTCAGCTCGGCGCAGAAACCGGCATCGCCCTCGTAATGGAACGCGTCGAGCAGCGGCGTCTTGAACCTGATCTCATGCCCGGATTTATCGCGGAAAACACGCTCAACGACGGGATCGCTTTCGACCGGAACTATGGGAGGTGGTGGAACGAAGCGATTATTATTGATAGTCGCCGCTACGACGTAAAGAACGACCGCAGCCAAAGCGGTCCATATCAGAAAGCGGTCTTTCATCGATCGGATTCCGGGTTGGCTGGGCAGTTTTCATCAGGGCTAACCATATGAGAGCGTCAGCCCTCCAATTCCTCGCCGATGGCGCGGAACAGGGAAATCGTCTCGTACTCGCGATAGGTGCTCTCGTCGTTGACCGTGCCATAGTCCGGGCTGGATGAGAGCTTGACGATGACCAGTTTCTTCGCCGGGTTGACGTAAATGAACTGGTTGTAGACGCCGATCGCGGCGAATTCGCCTTCCTCTCCGTCCGTCAGCCACCATTGGTAGCCGTAACCGAACAGCGAGTCGGATAGTCCGGTATCGCCGGGCTGGAGATGCGGACCGTCTGCCGTCAAGGACGCTTTTACCCAGCCAGCCGGCACGACCTGCCGCCCTTGCCAGAGGCCGTCATTGCGGAACAACTCGCCAAGCTTGGCGTAGTCGCGCGCAACGGCATTCAATCCGGCAAATGCCATTTCCATCCCGGCCGAATCGAGCAGCCATTGCCCATCCGCCTCCATGCCGAGCGGGTGCCAGAGCTTTTCCTGCATGTAGTCGGCAATTGTTCGACCGGTAGCCGCCACCAGCAACATGCCGAGAACCTGCGTGTCGGTACTGTTGTAGAGGTTGAATGAGCCGGATGCGCGTTCACGCGAGAGTGTGGCCGGGAAGGCATCGAATGACCCGCCCTGCGCGAAGATGGCGGCGAAGCGGTTGATGTCGGATTCGGGGTCGCTGTAATCTTCGTTCCACCTTGCACCGGAGGACATCTGCAGGATGTCCCTGATCGGCACGCCGTCGTAGGCGGAGCCGGAGAGGGCGGGCAGGTAGGCGGTTATCGGCTCGCCGACATTGTCGATGAACCCGTCTTGCACCGCTATCCCGATCGCTGCCGACACGAAACTCTTGGCGACCGACATCGAAACCCATTTCGTTACGCGCCCGCCCCAGGGCGCGTAACGCTCGAAGCGGATCGCGCCATCCTCGATGATGAGTAGCGCCATCGTTTCCGTGAGCGACAGGAAATCCTCGACGCTTCTCGGGGTTCCGTCATGAGAATATTGGTCGGGAAGTTGCAGCGGGCGACCTTCGGCGAACCGGAACGGCGCTGGTGCTGCCGTCATCGTTGCGACGGGAAAGATGCTGTCCAATCGCTGAAAATTGTCGCGCTGGCTGGCGCCTGTGAAAAGGCTGGAAATGTAGTCGATGCGGTTCATGCCGGGCCTATTGAGCGAAGCGAAGACGGGGAAGTAGCACGCCGCTTTTTGAGCTTTACCCCTTCAACATCTGCGCCACTTCCGGCGCGAAATAGGTCAGGATGCCATCGCAGCCGGCGCGCTTGAAGGCGAGCAGGCTTTCCAGCATGGCTTTCTCGCCGTCGATCCAGCCATTGGCGCTTGCCGCCTTGATCATCGAATATTCGCCCGACACCTGGTAGGCAAAGGTCGGTACCTGGAACTCGTCCTTCAAGCGGCGGATGATGTCGAGATAGGGCAGGCCGGGCTTGACCATCAACATGTCTGCGCCCTCGGCCAGGTCCTGCTCGGCCTCGCGGATCGCCTCGTCGCTGTTGGCGTGGTCAAGGTAATAGGTCTTCTTGTCGCCCTTGAGCAGGCCCTGCGTGCCGATCGCCTCGCGATAGGGACCGTAGAAGGCCGACGCAAACTTCGTCGCATAGGACATGATCGCCACGTCCTGAAAGCCGTTGGCGTCGAGCGCGTCGCGAATGGCGCCGATGCGACCGTCCATCATGTCGGAAGGCGCGATGATGTCGGCGCCGGCGGCTGCCTGGAGGACAGCAGCGGCCGTGACCTGCTCCACCGTCTCGTCATTGACGATGATGCCGTCGCGCAGGATGCCGTCATGGCCGTGGCTGGTGAACGGATCGAGGGCGGCGTCGGTGATGACGCCGATCTCCGGCACGGCAGCCTTGATCGCGCTGGTGGTGCGGTTGATGATGTTTTGCGGGTCGAGGATATGCGAGCCGGTCTGGTCGCGCAGGCTCATATCGACATTGGGAAAGGTGGCGATGGCCGGAATGCCGAGCTTGGCCGCGCGTTCGGCCTCCTTGACGGCGAGATCCACCGAAAGCCGGAACACGCCGGGCATGGCGGGGATGGGCTCGCGCACATTCTTGCCGTCGATGACGAAGATCGGCCAGATCAGGTCGTCCACTGTCAGGTGGTTTTCTTGCACGAGGCGGCGCGACCAGTCGGCCTTGCGCATGCGCCTCAGCCGTCTGCTGCCGGTGATCTCGTCAACGGTGCGCGCGCCGGCGGGCTTCAGGCGGGTCTGTCTGTTCATCGCATGATCTCCAGTTGCGCGTTTTTTAACATGCGGCTTTGCAGTTCACCAAGCCATGCGAATGAGGCCAGCAAGATTGACGCACCTTGCCGCATTCCTTAGCACTTGCAGTCCCGGTCGATAGGGAAGGGATTCTGTGCATGGACTTTGGCGGCGGCGACGAAATACGGTTCGAGCACATCGGCATGGCCGGCGTCGTCACGCTGACGCGGCCCAAGGCGCTGAACGCCATCACGCACAATATGGTCAGGGCGCTGTCGCGGGCTCTGGACGCGTGGAAGACGGACGCGCAGGTGATGCGCGTCGTGGTCAAGGCCGAGGGCAAGGCGTTTTCGGCCGGCGGCGACATTATGGATGTTTATGAAGCCGGACGTGCCGGAAGGCCCGCGGTTGAATTCTTCGCCGACGAGTACCGGCTCAACGCGCAGATCGCCCGCTTTCCAAAACCATACATCACCTTGATCGACGGCATCGTCATGGGCGGCGGGGTCGGCGTATCCTTCCATGGCTCGCACCGTGTCATGACCGAGAACGCGCAATTCGCCATGCCGGAAGTCGGCATCGGCTTTTTCCCCGACGTCGGCGGCAGCCATCTGCTGCCGGACCTCGGCGGCAGCTTCGGCATGTATCTCGGCCTCACCGGCAACCGCATCCGCTATGGCGACGCGCTCTGGTCGGGCCTGGCGACGCATACGATACAGGCGCAGTATATCGGCGCCTTGCTCGAGGAACTGTTCGAGCCGGGCGAGACCGACCTGACGCTGCGCGAGACCTTCATGGCGGCCAGGCGCGAGACTGACCGGGAAACGCTGGAGAAGATCGCGCATCATTTTTCATTGCCGTCGCTGGATGCTGTGCTGGAAAGCCTCGAAAAGGCGGCAGCCGACGATGAGTTCGCAGCCAAGACGCTGGCGACGATGCGCCTGCGCTCACCGACCAGCCTCAACGTTGCCTTCCGCCAGATCACGGCGGGATCGACTATGTCGATGGACGATTGCATGCGCATGGAGTTCCGCATCCTCAACCGGATGCTGGACGGCCGGGATTTCTACGAAGGCATACGCGCGGCGATCGTCGACAAAGGCTCGACGCCGGTCTGGACGCCCTCGACGCTGGAAGAAGTGGATCCCGCCGCCATCGATGCCTATTTCGCGCCATTGCCGAATGGAGACCTCGCGCTGTGAGCGAACGCGCTGTCAGGTCGCCGGCGATAGGGCCCACGGTGGCGGAGTCGACGTTCGCCTGGTTCCTGCGCATCATCGCGACCTATTGCCTGCTGTTCGGCGTGCTCTACTGGATAAGGCTGATCGGGCTCTACGACGAGCCGCTGTGGCGGTTCGATACCATGCCGGTCTATTGGCAGGTGACGGCGGTGATCCTCGCCGTCTTCTATCCCTTCGCCGGCATTGGCCTTTGGATGCTGGCGTCGTGGGGGCCGGTGATCTGGTTCATCTGCGCGGCGACCGAAGTGACAATGTATGCCGGCTTTCCCGATCTGTTTGGTCACCGCTTTGCCATCGTGGTTTCGCACGCCTTCGTGGCCTTGCTCTACATCGCCTTTCGCGTGGTGATCTTCTTCCAGAAACGGCAGGCCAAGATCTGAGCCGTTTTCAGCCATTGCCCAGAGATCTCAGGCGTTACCTAAATGTTTAGGTTAATTTTCGCTCCTCGGCTGGCCGTTTGTTAACCTTCTTGCGAAACCACCCAAGGGTAAGCCCTTGTTAAGCCTGACGTTTAAGTCGAATTTTATACGTATTCGATAGTGTCGCGATCAAGGTGAGAAAAACAAAACAATCACCGGGCGACAAACGAGAGGCAAAGACAATGAACACTTCCCGTCCAGTGGCGAAGACCACTAGCGTATCCGATGACCGTCGCGAAGCAATCCGCTCGCTTTACATGGAATCCCTGCAGCTTGTTGAAAGACTGCACCGCCGTCTTCTTGATGTTATCAAGGATGAGTTCGACCGCAATGCACGCAGCGACATCAATGCGATCCAGGCGCTGCTGCTGTTCAACATCGGCAATTCGGAGCTGACGGCGGGCGAACTGCGCTCCCGCGGCTACTATCTCGGCTCGAACGTTTCCTACAATCTCAAGAAGCTGGTCGAGCTTGGTTTCATCAACCACCAGCGCTCGCGCATCGACCGCCGTTCGGTCCGCGTCAGCCTTACCGACAAGGGTTCGGAAGTGGCAGAGGTGGTTGCAGGCCTTTATGAACGCCATGTCGGCTCGATCGAGCAGGTCGGCGGCATCAACACCGAAGAGTTCAAGCAGATGAACCGGGCTCTCCAGCGCCTGGATCGCTTCTGGAACGATACGATCGCTTACCGTATGTAAGAACCGGCTCTGTCGGCGAACAATATGGACCGTGGCGAAAGAACCACGGCAAGGATAAATTCTCCAGTCAGGGCCGGTGCCGAGGGGCGCCGGCTCATCTTTTTTCTGGCATCGACGCTTCACGTCCCTTATGGCCACGCAAACGCCATATTCCGATGACTATGCGGAAGGGTGAAATGGACCGTCAGGCATCGAGGGATTGCCTGAAGGGGGAACTCCGGACGACGACGTGCGTTGAAAAGCGCTTCCGACGCGGAGTTATGGTTGGCTAATTGTTAAGCATAGTCGCCATAAGCTACGGATGAATTCATCCGATCGATGCAACGCAGGATAGATGTCTGGAATGTCCATGAACACCACCCGCCGTTCCTTTCTGACCACAGCCGCAGCGCTTGCGGGAACTGCTCTCGCCGGAAAAGCCTTCGCGCAGGACGCGATCGGTGAAATTCTCAGCTCCTCGCGTCGCGGCAACTGGGACGACACGTTCGATGCGCGCGCCAGCCAGGGCGGCAAGGTCGCCTCCAACCAGCCGATCTTCTCGCCGCAGACCGTGTCCTATGTCGAACAGGCGATCGGCCAGTACCAGGGTATCGTTTCGCAGGGCGGCTGGCCGGAAGTGCCGTCGACCAAGAAACTGCAGCTCGGCGTGGAAGACGCGGACGTCAAGGCGCTGCGCCAGCGCCTGATGGTTTCCGGCGATCTTTCGGCTCAGGCAGGTATTTCGCCGGTGTTCGATACCTATGTCGACAGCGCCGTGAAGCGCTTCCAGGCCCGCCACGGCCTGCCGGCGGACGGCGTCCTTGGAAAGTATTCCTATGCCGCGATGAACATTTCCGCGCCGGTGCGTCTCGGACAGCTCGAGACGAACCTCGTGCGCCTGCGCTCCATGTCGGGCGATCTCGGCCAGCGCTATGTGATGGTCAACGTTCCCGCCGCGCAGATCGAGGCTGTCGAAAATGGTCGCGTCGTGCTGCGCCATGCCGCGATCGTCGGCAAGATCGACCGCCAGACGCCGATCCTCAACTCCAAGATCAACGAGATCATCGTCAACCCTTATTGGAACGCACCGGTTTCGATCGTCCGCAAGGACATCATTCCGCTGATGCGCAAGAACCCCAAATATCTGGCCGACAGCCACATTCGCCTGTTCGCGCCGGACGGCAGCGAAGTCGATCCGATCAATGTCGACTGGTCGACCGAGGAAGCAGCAAAATACCGCTTCCGTCAGGACCCGGGCGCCGGCAACGCCATGGCTTCGGTGAAGATCAACTTCCCGAGCCCGGATGGCGTCTACATGCATGACACGCCGCAGCAGAGCTTGTTCGGCAAGCTGATGCGCTTCGATTCGTCGGGCTGCGTGCGCGTGCAGAACGTGCGCGACCTCGTCACCTGGATCCTGCGCGACACGCCCGGCTGGAGCCGCCAGCATTTCGAGCAGACGATCAAGACCGGCACGACGACGCCGGTGCAGGTCACCAACCCGGTTCCTGTCTACTTCACCTACATTTCCGCGTGGTCGACCGGTGACGCCGTGGTGCACTTCCGCGACGATATCTATGGCCGCGACGGCGTCGATGAGCTGAAGATTTCCTCGGCGCTGTAAGCGCTTACGAACAAATGAGAAAAGCCGCCTGACAAGGCGGCTTTTTTCATTTCTGCTGGATCGGTTTCCGCGGCAAGGCCGCCCGATTTATTGGAGCATAGCTTGGCCGTCGCAACTTTGATCCTGCTGCTTCTGGTTCTGGTGGCTGTTTCCGGCGTGCTGGTGCGCTTTCTGCCGCTGCCTCTGCCGATCATCCAGATCGTGCTCGGAATCCTTCTCGCGTGGCCGATCGACGGGCTGCATGTGGAGATGGAGCCGGCGCTGTTCCTGCTCGTTTTCGTGCCGCCCTTGCTGTTCATAGAGGGCCTTCTGCTGCCGAAGCGGGAGTTCAGGGAACTTGCGCCGCAGATATTCGGCCTGGCCTTCGGGCTGGTCTTCTTCACGGTCGTCGTCTTCGGCTATGCGCTGCACTGGCTGTTGCCGGTGGTGCCGCTGCCGGTGGCCTTTGCGCTCGCCGCCGTTCTGTCGCCGACGGACGCGCTCGCGGTTTCCTCTATCGTCGGCCGCGACATCGTGCCGGCCCGCATCCGCCATATCCTCGAGGGCGAATCCCTGCTGAACGATGCGTCCGGCCTGGTGGTTCTGCGTTTTGCAGTAGCCGCCGCACTCACCGGGCATTTCTCGCTCGGCGAAACGGCGATCACGTTCTGGCTGGTTGCGCTCGGCGGCGTCGCTGCGGGACTGGTGACGCTATGGGCGACGTCGAAGGCGCTGCGCATCGTCGCCAAGATTGGCGATATCAGGCCCGAGGTGCAGGTGATGATCCTGATCCTCCTGCCCTTTGCCGCTTACCTTCTGGCCGAGGAGATACACGCTTCGGGCATTCTGGCGGCGGTGACCGCAGGACTTTACACCAGCCGCACGGGTCTGTTTGGCGCGCTGAGCATTCCGGCGCGCATGCAGAACGCGGCTTTGGTCGATGTCCTGTCCTTCACCTTTAACGGCGCAATCTTCCTCATGCTCGGGCTGCAACTGCCCGGCATCATCCGCACGGTTCCGTCGGAGCTGTCGCTCTATGGCACGGTCTGGGAGCCGGTGCTGGCGGTGTTGACGCTGACGCTAATCCTCCTGGCGATCCGCTTCGCCTGGATCGTCTTCGGTTCGGCAGTGCGCGGCGCCATTAATCGTTGGCGCGGCCGCGAAGCGCAACGGCTGACCGGCCGGCTGAAAGTGGTGATGACGCTTGCGGGCGTTCGCGGTGCAATCACGCTGGCCGGCATCCTGTCGCTGCCGCTCGTCTTGCCGGACGGTTCGCCTTTTCCCGCTCGTGATCTGGTCATTTTCATCGCAGCCGGCGTGATCATATGCTCGCTGGTGGTGGCCAGCGTCGCTCTGCCGGCGGTCGCGCGCGGCATACCGCTGGAGGAAGAGGATGTAATCGCCAACGAGGAGCGCCTGGCGCGGGTGACCGCGGCGGAGGCAGCGATCGCCCGCATCGAGGAGATGGTGGAGGAAAGTCGCGACGACCCCGCTGTCTACGAGACGCGAATGGCTGCGTCGCAGCAGCTGATCCCCTTCTACCGGCAGCGGATCGTCCTTGGCGACGCGGACGATCCGGCAGCGCAGGACCTTTTGCCGGTGATCGGCGCCATGACGGAGGCAGCACTGGACGCCGAACGTGCGGCCCTTGTCGGACTCCTGCGGTCGCACAAGATCAACGACACCACGATGCGCGCGATCATGAGTGAAGTGACGCTTACATTAGCCCTGATCGCAAAGAAGAAGGGCAGCACCGGGCATTGAGTGCTGCCCGGCGTCCATTCAGCCGTCCGTTTCGACAACCGTTGCGAAAAACTCTTCCGGGCTTTCGACCTCGACCAGCCGCCGTTTCTCGATCAGCCAGAAGCGATTACCGACGGCCCTGACGAAGCTGCGGTCATGCGAAACCAGTAGACAGCTTGCCTCATGTGCCATCAGCTCGGTTTCCAGCGCTTCCTGCCCGTCGATATCGAGATGGTTGGTCGGCTCGTCGAGGAGATAGAAGTTTGGATTGGTCAGCCGCAGCACCAGCATCGCCAGCCGCGCCTTCTGCCCGCCCGAAAGCCGGCCAATCGCGCTGGCCTGCATTTCGACCGTCAGCCCTGCACCCGCCAGTAAAGTACGGGCGCGCTGGTCGCCGACTTCGAACCGGCGGCTGAGCGTTGCCAACGGCGTATCGTCGTCCGCAAGGTCGGACAGCCCCTGATCGCCATAGCCGAGCACGAGGGAGGGCGTGGCCTTGACCGTTTCCACTGACGCGGTCGGTTCCGTTATCGCCTTCCTGATCAGGTTGACGAGGCGCGATTTGCCGGCGCCGTTGCGCCCGAGCAGGACGACGCGGTCGCCCTGGCAGAGCCACTTCCTGCCGGTCTTGAACAGCAGCGTGCTGTCCGGCGTCTCAACGGACGCATCGTCTAGCGTGATCAGGATCTTTACATGCGTGCCGCGATTGGCGAGCTTGATCGCGCCCGACGAGCGTTCCTGATAGCCGGGCCGAGCGGCGTCCTCCATGCGCTCCGCCCGTTGCTTGAGCTGCTTGGTCTTTACCGTCAGCAGGTCGCTGCCCGAATTGATGCCGATATTGTTGAGCTTGGCGGCCTGACGGCGCAACTGCTGGGCGACCTTCATGTCCTTCTGGTAGCGGCGCTCTTCGGAGGCATCGACCTCGTCCAAAGCGGCGCGCGCCCGCGAATAGGGCAGCGAAAACACCTGCGAGCGCTCGGCGCGCAGGAACAGGGTGCGATTGGTCGTCGCATCGAGAAATGCCCGGTCGTGGCTGGAGATGATCACCGGAACGTCGCGCGGAAGCGCGTTCAGCCAGTCTTCCAGTTGCCGGATACGGGCGAGGTCGAGATGGTTGGTCGGCTCGTCGAGAAGCAGGGCATCGGGGTCGGTCACCCAGACGCGGGCGAGCATCGCAAGCCTCTGCCAGCCGCCGCTGAGCTGGGCGAGGGGTTTTTCGCGCATCGCTTCCGGGACATCGAGGGAATCCAGCACGACATCGACGCGCCAGCTCTCCGAATGGGCCTGTTCCGGGGACAGAACTTCCTGGACGGCCGCGTAAAAGGGAACGTCGAGCAGCCTGGCGGGGACATCCTGCTCGACATGGCCGATGTGCAGGCCGCGCGAACGCGTGATGTCACCGGCTGTCGGCTCGAAACTGCCGGATATGCATCTCAGAAGCGTGGATTTGCCTCTGCCATTGGCAGCGACGATGCCAAGGCGGTCGCCGGCCTCGATGGAAAGATTGAGATTGGAAAAGAGCGGAGCGCCAAGCGTGACGGCGAGATTGCGCAGATTGATCAAAGCCATTGTCGTTCTCTGGTCTGTGCCGAGTGACGTGCCGTATCCGCGGTGAGCACTGAAGGTGAGCACTGAAAAAGCGGATTCTGGTAGTCAAAACTCGGTGAAATTCACGATACGCAGGCGCTAAGCTGAAAGCTCAGAACTGCGTCACCACGAAGGGCAGACCGGGAGAGATGCTTTGTCGGCGATCGTTCTGGTCAGCCCTGCAAACGCATTTGCAGGGCGTTGACTGGGCCACGCTGACGATGATGACGAAAGAACGTATTCACGCGGCCCTCCTTTCCTGATCTTGACGAGCAACGGTCCAGAAATAACCGTGCCGAAGGCAATATGCAACCAGCGTGGAGGCGGGCAGGGCGCTCTTTTCAGGTGCGCCGCGCCGTTCTGCCGCAAAGCGACCACCAAATTTCGCGCCGCGAACGTGGCGAGGCCCATGCAAGTGTGCTAATGGCGCGCCGCATGGAACATGATCTCCTTCCCCAAGGGATGATGTCCACGCAACAGAGCACCGCCCCAGCTAAGGATTTACCTGACATGGCAAGAGACTCGGCCGCCTCGCAACATTTCGAATCCTTCTTCGGCACGACGCTCGCCGATGCCGATCCGGAGATTTTTGGCTCTATCCGCAATGAGCTTGGCCGTCAGCGCCATGAGATCGAGCTGATCGCTTCGGAAAACATCGTCAGCCGCGCCGTGCTTGAAGCGCAAGGCTCGATCATGACCAACAAATATGCCGAAGGTTACCCGGGCAAGCGCTACTATGGAGGCTGCCAGTTCGTCGATGTCGCCGAGACGCTCGCCATCGAACGCGCCAAGAAGCTGTTCGGATGCAATTTCGCCAACGTCCAGCCGAATTCCGGCAGCCAGATGAACCAGGCGGTGTTCCTGGCGCTGCTACAGCCGGGCGATACCTTCATGGGCCTCGACCTGAATTCGGGCGGTCACCTGACCCACGGCTCGCCGGTCAACATGTCGGGAAAATGGTTCAAGGTCGTCTCCTACGGCGTGCGCCAGGACGACCACCTGCTCGACATGGACGAGGTTGCGCGCCTTGCCCGCGAGAACAAGCCGAAGCTGATCCTGGCTGGCGGTACCGCCTATTCGCGCATCTGGGACTGGAAGCGTTTTCGCGAGATCGCCGATGAAGTCGGCGCTTATCTGATGGTCGACATGGCCCATATTGCCGGTCTTGTTGCCGGCGGCCAGCACCCGTCGCCGCTGCCGCATGCCCATGTCGTGACCACGACCACGCACAAGTCCCTGCGCGGCCCGCGAGGCGGCATGATCCTCACCAATGACGAGGAAATCGCCAAGAAGATGAATTCGGCGGTGTTCCCCGGCCTGCAGGGCGGCCCGCTGATGCACGTCATTGCCGCCAAGGCGGTCGCCTTCGGCGAAGCGCTGAAGCCAGAATTCCAGACCTACGCCGCCAACATCGTCGCCAACGCCAAGGCGCTGGCCGACAGCCTGAAGGGAACGGGTCTCGACATCGTTTCGGGCGGCACCGACAATCACCTGATGCTGGTCGACCTGCGCCCCAAGAATGCCACCGGCAAGCGCGCCGAGGCAGCCCTTGGCCGCGCCAACATCACCTGCAACAAGAACGGCATTCCCTTCGACCCGGAAAAGCCCTTCGTCACCTCGGGCGTGCGCCTCGGCACGCCGGCCGGCACGACGCGCGGTTTCGGCGAGGCCGAGTTCCGCGAGATCGGCAATCTCATTGCTGAAACGCTCGATGGGCTGAAGGTCGCGAATTCGGATGAAGGCAATGCGGCGGTTGAGGCTGCAGTGAAGAAGAAGGTGGTCGAACTGACCGACCGTTTCCCGCTTTATCCCTATCTGGGGTGAATGCTTGAAAGGGGCGGGTTTTCCCGCCCTTTTTCATTTGCGGCGGAAAAACGAAACGCTCTGTCTTCGCTTGCGATGCAGTCGGTACGGAAAAGCGGTTTCCACTTTTCGCAATCATGCTCTAAGCCTTTCGCGAGAGGAATCGCGAAGGACGAAGCCGAGACATGCGCTGCCCCTACTGCCAGTCGGAAGACACCCAGGTAAAGGATTCCCGCCCCGCCGAAGACGGCGCGGCGATCAGGCGGCGGCGCGTCTGTCCTGATTGCGGCGGGCGCTTCACCACCTTCGAACGCGTGCAACTGCGCGACCTCATCGTGGTCAAGAAGTCGGGCCGGAAAGTCCCGTTCAGCCGGGACAAGCTGCTGCGCTCGATGGAAACCGCAGTGCGCAAGCGCAATGTCGATCCCGAACGCATCGACCGCGCGGTAACCGGCATCGTGCGCCAGCTCGAAAGCTCAGGCGAGACCGAAGTGACGACCGGCGAGATCGGACGTCTGGTCATGGAAGCGCTGAAAGCGCTCGACGATGTCGCCTATGTCCGCTTCGCCTCGGTCTACCGCAATTTCCGCGAGGCCAAGGACTTCCATGACGTTCTCGGCGAGCTCAAGGGCGAGGACGAAGAGGAACCGGGTTGAGCCATGTCCACCCGGTATGAAGAACAGCAGGCGACCGACCGCCGCTTCATGGCGGCCGCCCTTCGCATGTCGCGAAAACACGCCGGCCTGACGGCGACAAACCCTGCTGTCGGCACGCTCCTCGTTAGCGACGACGGCAACGGCCCGGTCATCGTCGGGCGCGGTGTCACCGCAATCGGTGGCAGACCGCACGCCGAAGCCGAAGCGCTGGCCGAGGCCGGTGAAAAGGCGCGTGGCGCGACCGCCTATGTGACGCTCGAACCCTGTGCCCATCACGGCCGCACGCCGCCTTGCGCCAATGCGCTGGTTTCGGCCGGGGTGGCCCGCGTGGTGGGTGCCGCGAGTGACCCCGACCCGCGCGTTTCGGGCAAGGGCTATGCGATTCTGCGCGAAGCGGGCATCGAGGTGGTCGAGCGGGTGATGGCCGACGAAGCCGCAGATCAGCTCGCCGGCTATCTGGTCAGATCTCTGAAAAAACGTCCGCAAGTGACTCTGAAACTTGCGCTTTCCGCCGACGGCATGATCGGTCGACCGGGTGAGGGGCAGATCGCCATCACCGGCGCGATCTCGCGCCGGCAGGTGCATCTGATGCGCGCCGAGGCCGATGCGATTGTGGTCGGCATTAACACGGCGCTCGCCGACGACCCGGAACTGACGGTTCGTCTGCCGGGCCTGGAAGCCCGCTCGCCGGTGCGCATCGTGCTTGATCGATTGGCGCGGCTCGATCCGGCGTCGAAGCTGGCGCGGACGGCGGAAGAGGTTCCCGTATTCGTGGCCGTGGGACCGGAAGCGGATGCTGCGCGCAAAGCCGAACTCGAAGCGTTTGGCGTAAAATCGCTCGCAACCGACACCTATGACGGCCGCATCGCGCTGCCAGAACTGCTGGAAGATCTCGCAGCACTTGGCATGATGAACGTCATGGTCGAGGGCGGGGCGGAGACGGCGCGCAATTTTCTCGCCGACGACATGGTCGACCGCATCGTGATTTTCCGTGGCCCAGTCGAACTCGGCGCGGGCGGCATTGCAGCCCCCGTCGACGAGAACCATATGCCGGCAGGGTTTCGCCTTACACGCCAGGCGCGCTTCGGCGACGACAGCTATGCCGAATGGACAAGGAATTTCTGATGTTTACCGGAATTGTCACCGATGTTGGTTCAGTCGCCTCCGTCTCGCCGCTGCGTGAGGGCGTCAGGCTGCGCATCGACACGGCCTATGATCCACAAACCATCGAGATCGGCGCATCGATCTCCTGCGGCGGCGTCTGCCTGACCGTGGTCACCTTGCCGGAAGCCGGCGCGAATGGACGCTGGTTCGAGGTCGAGGCCTGGGAAGAAGCGCTGCGTCTGACGACTGCGGCCGGCTGGAGTACCGGGAGTTGCATCAATCTCGAGCGCGCCTTGAAGATCGGCGATGAACTCGGCGGTCACATCGTTTCCGGCCATGTCGATGGCATGGCCGAAATCGTGGCGCGGCAGGACGAGGGCGACGCCGTGCGCTTCACGCTCGAAGCGCCGGGCGAATTGGCAAAATTCATCGCGCCCAAAGGCTCGGTCGCGCTCGACGGCACCTCGCTCACCGTCAACAAGGTCGAGCGTACCCGCTTCGACGTGCTCCTGATCCACCATTCGCTGACCGTCACCACCTGGGGCGAGCGACAGGTCGGCGACCGCGTCAATCTCGAGATCGACACCATGGCGCGCTATGCCGCCCGACTCGCGCAGGCGGCGGAAGAAGGGCTTTGAGATTCAGATCAAGCTCTTCCTGATCGCCAGCTTCTCGCCCGGTCCATGAACCGCGGCGAACAGCAGGCCGGCGATGAAGGTGAAGTGATCGATGAAGAATCCGAATTCCGCCTGATTGCCTTCCCAGTGCGACGGGCCGTGAAAGGCGAAGGCGAGGAACAGGACGTAAGCCGCCGCAAGAAGTGCGGCTTCCGAGAAGAACGCGCCCGTCAGCAAGGCGAGAGCGAGCGCGACCTCGAAGAAGGCGGCGACCCAGGCGAGAAACAGCGGAAACGGAAAACCTGCCGCGGCGATGTAGCCGGCTGTCGCTTCCATGCCGAGAAACTTGAAGCTGGCGGCCATGACGAAAACGCCGCCGAAGATCAGTCTTGCGATGAGAATTGCAACGGTCTTGCTCATTTGATTGGTCCTCCACGGTGTCGTTTGGCCCACATAGGACGAATGGAAAAAGCTGTTTCCGACATCCATGATGACGGAATTTGTTTCTCATTTCATAAGCTGCTCGGATCTCGCGGTTTCAGAGCCTGCCCTTCATCGCAGTCAAAGGCAGTGCGGATGGCGTGTCTCGAACGGTCGTCCGGCAATCTTCCGCTTGCGAACTTACCGGCTTCGGCCTAAGTCACCGACGATCCCGGAGACGTTCATGGCCAGTTCCACAAAACCGCATTTGCTCATAATCGAAGCTCGTTTTTACGACGACCTCGCCGACGCGCTTCTCGAAGGCGCCAAGGCTGCACTCGAAGATGCGGGTGCGACTTATGACGTCGTGACGGTTCCCGGCGCGCTGGAAGTGCCTGCCGTGATCTCCTTTGCGCTCGATGGCGCGGAAGAAGGCGGTACGGAATATGACGGCTTCGTTGCCCTTGGCACCGTCATTCGCGGCGAGACCTATCATTTCGATATCGTCGCCAACGAATCGAGCCGTGCGCTGATGGACCTCGCGGTCAAGGAATCGCTTGCGATCGGCAACGGCATCCTGACGATCGAGAACGACGACCAGGCCTGGGCGCGCGCCAAGCGTCATGAAGGCGACAAGGGCGGATTCGCAGCGCGCGCCGCACTCACCATGATCGCCCTGCGCGAACGCCTTGGAGCCTGAAAAAGTGACTGAGCCAGCCGAAAACGGTCAGCCCCCCATCCGCCAGGCCAACAAGCGTGGCGCTGCCCGCCTTGCCGCCGTGCAGGCGCTTTATCAGATGGATGTGGCGGGTGCCGGCCTGCTCGAAATCACTGCCGAATACGAGGCGTTCAGGCTCGGCAAGGAGGTCGACGGCGCGCTCTACCGCGAGGCAGACGCGCAGTGGTTCCGTGCCATTCTTGCCGGTGTCGTCGAGAATCAGAAGACGGTCGACCCGGTCATCCGTCAGGCTTTGACCGAGGACTGGCCGCTGTCGCGTCTCGATTCGACGCTGCGCGCCATCCTGCGTTCCGGCGTCTACGAGTTGATGCAGCGTCCGGACGTGCCGGTGGCCGTCATCGTTTCGGAATATGTCGACATCGCCAAGGCGTTCTATGTCGAAGACGAGCCGAAGCTGGTGAACGCCGTGCTGGACCGGGTATCGCGCCGCGTGCGCGGCGAAGGACGCGGCAAAGACGCCTGATGAGCGACGCCGCGCAAAGCAACGCACGGCGAACGGCGATCATCCTGGCGGCTTCGCAGGCAATTGTCGGCTCGGCCGCTCCCATCTGTATTTCGCTCGGCGCGCTCGCCGGTCATTATCTGCTCGGCGCCGACAAGTCGCTCGCGACAGCCCCAGTGACAGGCTTCAATCTCGGCGTGGCGCTCGGCTCGCTGCCGGCAGCGGCAATCTTGAGATGGCTCGGCCAGCGCAATGGCTTTATGGCCGGCACGCTGGCGACGGCGCTGGGCGGGCTGGTTGCCACAATGGCGCTCTTTCAATCCAATTTCTGGCTGTTTGCCGTCGGCATGATGATCGTCGGCATCGGCGGAGCCTTCGTCCAGCAATTCCGTTTTGCGGCTGCCGACAACGCACCGCGCGAATTCAAGGCGCGCGCCATTTCCTTCGTGCTGGCGGGCGGGGTAATCACGGCAATCCTCGGGCCGCAGATCGTCATCTTCACGCGCGAACTGTTTGCGCCGGTGATGTTTGCCGGCTCCTTCGCTGCGATCCTCGTGCTTTCGGCGGTCGGCGCGATCGTTCTGTCATTCCTGCGCACCAGCCCGGATACGCACAAGAAAGCGGTCGATCATGGAACTGCCCGCCCGCTCAGTGAGATCGTCTCGCAACCGCGCTTCATCGTGGCGCTGCTTTGCGGTGTGGGCTCTTACACGCTGATGACCTTCGTCATGACCGGTGCGCCGCTGGCCATGGTCGGCTGCGGTTTTTCGCCGGATGAGGCGACGCTTGGCATTTCCTGGCATGTCATGGCGATGTTTGCGCCGAGCTTCTTCACCGGCCGGCTGATCCATCGGTTCGGCACGAATACGATCGTGGCGACGGGCTTCGTCCTGCTGATCGGCTGTGCGATGGTGGCACTGTCCGGCATCCATCTGTGGCAGTTCTGGACGGCATTGATCCTGCTCGGCCTCGGCTGGAATTTTGCCTTCATCGGCGCCACCGCGCTTGTGTCGGAAACCTATCACCCGTCCGAAAAGGGCAGGGCGCAGGGTTTTCACGATTTCGTCCTGTTCGGCAGCGTTGCCTTCTCCTCGCTGATGTCCGGCAAGGTCTACAACGCCTATGGCTGGGACATGCTGAACTGGGTGGTGTTCCCGGTGACGGCGATTTGCCTCGTGGCGCTGGTATGGCTGTTCGTAGCGCGCAGGCACGTGCCAGACACGTCGGCGGTGCGGCGTCCCTAAGGGCCTGGATTCTCCCTGCCTGCCGCGAGGCTTTAGCGACGGTGGTCGCTTGGCCTAATCAAAAACGGCAAAAATCCGGCAAAAACTCAACACTGACTTGACGTTGGCCGATCCGTTTCAGACAAATAGTCGCAGACCGGATTCCGGCTATTGGCCAACCGGTCTTCATCGCAGCGCCCGGGGAGGGGTTCTACCGGGCTCACAATCAGGGAAGATCGGCATAATGACCATGCTTTACGTCGTCATTGCCTGCGGCCTGCTTTCTGTCCTTTACGCCATCTGGGCGACACAGTCGGTTCTTGCAGCCGACCAGGGCAATGCACGCATGCAGGAAATATCAGCCGCCATCCGGGAGGGGGCACAGGCTTATCTTGCGCGTCAGTATACGACCATCGCCATCGTCGGCGTGGTGGTCCTCCTTCTGGCCTGGTGGCTTTTATCGGCGACCGCAGCAATCGGTTTCCTCATCGGCGCAGTGCTTTCGGGCCTTGCCGGCTTCATCGGCATGCACGTGTCGGTGCGGGCCAATGTGCGCACGGCGCAGGCGGCCTCCAACAGCCTTGCCGCCGGCCTCGACATCGCCTTCAAGTCGGGCGCCATCACCGGCATGCTGGTGGCGGGCCTCGCGCTGCTCGGCGTGTCGGTTTATTACTGGGTACTCATCGGCCCGATGGGTCTGGCGCCGGATGACCGCACGGTCATCGACGCGCTCGTCTCGCTCGGTTTCGGCGCATCGCTGATCTCGATCTTCGCGCGTCTCGGCGGCGGCATCTTCACAAAGGGCGCAGATGTCGGCGGCGATCTCGTCGGCAAGGTCGAAGCCGGTATCCCGGAAGACGACCCACGCAACCCGGCGACCATTGCAGACAACGTCGGCGACAATGTCGGCGACTGCGCCGGCATGGCAGCCGACCTGTTCGAGACCTATGCGGTGACGGTCGTCGCCACCATGGTTCTGGCTGCGATCTTCTTCGGCGGGACTGCCGTTCTCGGCAGCGTCATGCTCTACCCGCTGGCAATCTGTGGCGCCTGCATCATCACCTCGATCATCGGCACATTCTTCGTAAAGCTCGGCTCCAATGGTTCGATCATGGGCGCGCTTTACAAGGGCCTGATCGTCACCGGCCTGCTCTCCATCATCGGCCTGGGCGCAGCAACGTCGCTCACCGTCGGCTGGGGCGAGATCGGAACAGGCGGCGGCGTTATCGTCACCGGGCAGAACCTGTTCGTCTGCGGCCTCGTCGGCCTTCTGGTAACGGGGCTGATCGTCGTCATCACCGAATACTACACCGGCACTAACAAGCGCCCGGTCAATTCCATCGCCCAGGCGTCTGTGACCGGCCACGGCACCAACGTCATCCAGGGTCTGGCGGTTTCGCTCGAATCGACCGCACTTCCGGCAATCGTCATCGTCGGCGGCATCATTTCGACCTACCAGCTCGGCGGCCTGTTCGGTACGGCGATCGCGGTGACCACCATGCTCGGCCTGGCCGGCATGATCGTGGCACTCGACGCCTTCGGCCCGGTCACGGATAATGCCGGTGGTATTGCCGAGATGGCCGGCCTGCCCAAGGAGGTTCGTCACTCCACCGATGCGCTAGACGCGGTCGGCAACACCACCAAGGCGGTCACCAAGGGCTACGCCATCGGTTCTGCCGGTCTCGGCGCGCTGGTGCTGTTTGCCGCCTATGCTAACGACCTGAAATTCTTTGCCGCCAATGGCGACAAGTATCCCTACTTCCAGGGCATGGGTGAAGTCTCGTTCGACCTCTCCAATCCTTACGTCGTCGCCGGCCTCATCTTCGGCGGCCTGATTCCCTATCTCTTCGGCGGCATCGCCATGACGGCCGTCGGCCGTGCGGCAGGAGCGATCGTCGAAGAGGTTCGCCGTCAGTTCCGCGAAGATCCGGGCATCATGAAGGGCACGTCCAAGCCCGATTACGCCCGCGCCGCCGATCTTCTGACCAAGGCGGCGATCAAGGAGATGATCATCCCGTCGCTGCTGCCGGTGCTGGCGCCGCTCGTCGTCTATTTCGGCGTGCTGCTGATCTCCGGCTCCAAGGCTTCGGCGTTCGCCGCGCTCGGCGCCTCGCTGCTCGGCGTCATCGTCAACGGTCTGTTCGTCGCCATCTCGATGACCTCGGGCGGTGGCGCCTGGGACAATGCCAAGAAGTCGTTCGAAGACGGTTTCACCGACAAGGATGGCGTCAAGCATCTCAAGGGTTCCGAAGCGCACAAGGCTTCGGTTACGGGCGACACGGTCGGCGATCCCTACAAGGATACCGCGGGTCCGGCCGTCAACCCGGCGATCAAGATCACCAACATCGTTGCGCTGCTGCTGCTGGCAGTGCTGGCGCACTGAACCGGCCTAACGGCCAGTTCGAATCGAAAAAACCCGCGGGAGCGATCCCGCGGGTTTTTGATCGGGTAATGGAAGTGGCAGTGCTTACTGCGTCGTTCCGATCGGCAGGGTCGGCTTGCCGCCGGCACCGGAGATGAGCTGGCCGATGAAGTTCTGGTCTTTGCCGCCTGTCGGCGTGGTGCGCGCGATGAAGTCGAAGACCTTGCCGTCCTGCTTGCCGTAGTTGGCGATTTGCGTGACGCGGCCGTCAGGGCCGAAATAGACGGCCAGAACGCGCTGGTCGACCAGCGTCGGGTTCAGGAAGGCGACCGAGCGCCGGCGCGTCTGCGAAATGTAGTAGAACACCTCGTTGTCGAAGGTCGCGGTGGTCGACGGGCTGCCGAGCGCGAGAATAACCTGTTCGCGGCTGGAGCCAACCGGCACGAGATCGATCTGCTGCTGGTCGATGACATAGCCCTGCGTCAGTGTCTCGCCCGGTGTCAGGCCGCCCAGAACCTTTGACGAGTTGCAGCCGGAAAGCCCCACCGCGGCAAGCATGCAAGCCGCTCCGACGGCGGCAGGCGAATAAATGGTCTTGAAATTCAGCGAGCCCAACAACAACTCCTTCAAATCGATCTTGGCAATATGTCTTGCCGCCCCCACCTTGCACGGAGCCGCAAAACCGGTAAACCAGCTTGCGCGCCGATGCAACAACGCCACCCCGCGAAACGGTTCCCCGAGGAGACCCGCCCGTCATGTTCAAACGCCTTTTCGGCCGCGAACGCAGCAATCGTACGATAACGGACGCGCTCTACGCCGAAATCGTGGCGGCGGCGCGGCAACCGGTATTTTATTCTGATTGGGATGCACCCGACACGCCGCTTGGCCGTTTCGAGATGCTTTCACTGCATATGTTCCTGTTTCAGCAGCGCCTGCATGGCGAGGCCGGGGCGGCACGCGAGGTCGCGCAGATCCTGACCGACGATTTCTTTGCCGAAGTCGAACACTCCCTGCGTGATCTCGGAATAGGCGATATGGGCGTGCCGAAGCGGATGAAGAAGCTCGGACGCATGTTTTATGGGCGCACCGCCGCTTATGCCGACGCGCTCGAGCGCGGCGACAGGGAAGCGCTTACCGCAGCACTGGCCCGAAACATCAGGCCCGACAGCGAGACCTGGCCGCAGGCAGACGCCCTTGCGGCCTATGTGATAGAGGCGGACAATATGCTGCGCGAGCAGGCATCGGAAACGATCCTTTCGGGGGCGATCCGCTTTCCGGTCGCGGGTGCCGCCTGATGAAACACGGAAAGGAGACCGTCATGAAACATGAAATGCCAGTAAGTCCGGTTTCCTTCGACGCCAATGTCGCGCGGCTGCCCCAGAAGGGCCTGCCGGTGGTGATCGAGGCGGATGAGAAGCAGCGCGCGGCTCTTGCCGAAGAGCATGGGCTGGAATCGGTCGAGCGCTACCGCGCCGAACTGCTGATCACCGCCTGGAAGCGCAACGGCATCAAGGTTTCGGGAACCGTCGAGGCCGATATCGTGCAGGCTTGCGTGGTCACGCTGGAGCCGATCGAGACGCATGTCAGTGAAGAGGTTTCCGGGCTTTTCCTGCCGGAAGACTCGAAACTCGCACGGCACGGTTTCGGCGAGGGCGGTGAGATAATGCTCGATGCCGACGGTCCTGACAGCCCGGAACTCTTTTCCGGCGAGACCATAGATGTCGGCGCACTCGCCGAGGAATTTTTTGGCCTTGCGATCGATCCATATCCGCGCAAGAAGGGCGCTGAATTACGCCAACCGAGCCATAACTTAGCCGAAGAGCCGGTCGAGAACGAATTGCAACGAAAGCTCCGCGCGTTGACGCAAAAACGCTGAATGGCGTGCGTTTCGCACGAAATGTCGGTTGTGCGGCGGCTTAAAACCGCTATTTTCGCGAAGCCTAATCAAGGCCCGCCGTTCGATAAACGTGAGATGAATACCGCGTGATCAGAATTTCCATCGACGCCATGGGCGGCGACCACGGGCCGGGAGTCCTCATTCCCGCACTTCTGACGGTCGCCCAGCGCCGTACCGACGTGCGCTTCCTGGTCTATGGGCGCGAGGACGCCGTACGTCCCGAACTCAACAAATATCCGAAGCTGGCGGCAGTCACCGAATTCTTCCACTGCGACATTGCGGTGAGAATGGATGACAAGCCGAGTCAGGCGTTGCGCCATGGCCGCTGGAAATCCTCCATGTGGAAAGCGATCGAGGCCGTCAAGAACGGCGAGGCGGAAGCCTGCATCTCCGCCGGCAACACCGGCGCGCTGATGGCCATGTCGAAATTCTGCCTGCGCACAATGGCAACCATCGACCGCCCGGCGATCGCCGCCATCTGGCCGACGGCACGCGGCGAAAGCGTGGTTCTGGACGTCGGCGCGACGATCGGCGCGGACGCCCACCAGCTGGTCGATTTCGCCATTCTCGGCACCGGCATGGCGCGCGCGCTGTTCGGCATGGAGCGCCCGACCGTCGGCCTGCTCAATGTAGGCGTCGAGGAGATCAAGGGCCAGGAAGAGGTCAAGGAAGCCGGACGCCTGCTGCGTGAAGCCGGCAAGATGGCGATGGATTATCATGGCTTCGTCGAGGGCGACGATATCGGCAAGGGCACCGTCGATGTGGTCGTCACCGAAGGCTTTGCCGGCAACATCGCGCTGAAGACGGCCGAAGGCACGGCGCGCCAGATCGGCGGCTACCTGCGCGCCGCGATGAGCCGGACGCTGATGGCCAAGATCGGCTACCTCTTCGCCAAGGGCGCGTTCGACACGCTGCGCGAGAAGATGGATGTGCGCCGCGCCAATGGCGGCGTCTTCCTCGGCCTCAACGGCATTGTGGTAAAAAGTCACGGCGGCGCCGACGCGGAAGGTTTCGCAGCGGCAATCGAACTCGGCTATGACATGGTCAGGAACGGGCTTCTCGACCGCATAGAGGCCGATCTCGATCTTTTCCATGCCCGCCACCCGCAGGCCACGAGATCGTCGGAACTCGCGGACGAGAATTAGGAACAGGATATTCTATGATCAGATCGATTGTGCGTGGCATCGGGTCTGCGCTGCCGCGCCGCATCATGAAGAATGCCGACTTCGAAGGCATGGTCGAGACCTCCGACGAGTGGATCGCCCAGCGCACCGGCATTCGCCAGCGCCACATTGCGGCGGACGACGAGACGACGGCATCGCTGGGCGAGGCAGCCGCGCGCGCAGCCCTCGACAATGCCGGCCTGACGCCGGCCGATATCGACCTGATCGTGCTCGCCACCTCGACGCCCAACAATACGTTCCCGGCAACCGCCGTGGAAATCCAGAACCGCCTCGGCATGCATCATGGCTTCGCCTTCGACATGCAGGCGGTGTGCTCGGGCTTCGTCTACGCGATCACGACGGCTGATCTTTACATTCGCGGCGGCCTCGCAAAGCGCGTTCTCGTCATCGGCGCCGAAACGTTTTCGCGCATTCTCGACTGGAACGACCGTTCGACCTGCGTGCTTTTCGGCGACGGCGCCGGCGCGCTGGTGATCGAGGCGGCGGAAGGCGAGGGCACGATCGCCGATCGCGGCATCCTGGCGGCCAGCCTCCGTTCGGACGGCGTCCACAAGGACAAGCTCTATGTCGATGGCGGCCCATCGACCACCGGAACGGTCGGCATGCTGCGCATGGAAGGCCGCGAAGTGTTCAAACATGCTGTCGGCATGATAACTGACGTGATCGAAGCCACCTATTCCGAGACCGGGATCACCTCCGACGATCTCGACTGGTTCGTGCCGCATCAGGCCAACAAGCGCATCATCGACGCATCCGCCAAGAAACTCGGCATTGCCGAGGAAAAGGTCGTCGTGACGGTCAATCTGCACGGCAATACGTCGGCTGCGTCCGTTCCACTGGCGCTTTCGGTGGCAGTTGCCGACGGACGCATTAAAAAAGGCGACCTCGTGCTGCTTGAGGCCATGGGCGGCGGTTTCACCTGGGGCGCGGTGCTTTTGCGCTGGTAGCAGGGGTTTACGGCTGCAATCAGCGGTCGATTTGCCGGGGAATCTTAGACCGGCTCGCATTGCCGCGACGCAGCATGAATCAGATTCGTCTGTTTCGGAAAAGTCAAAGCATTCAGGGCCTTGACCTAGACGGGTCAATTTTCTAACGTCTCGGCGTTAGTAACGAAATCTGTTGTTTGAGGATGGTTGACGGTCGCATGGGGGGAAAAACGCTTACGCGCGCCGATCTAGCCGAAGCCGTCTATCGCAAGGTAGGGCTTTCCCGAACCGAATCCGCCGAACTTGTCGAAGCCGTTCTTGACGAAATCTGCGAAGCGATCGTGCGCGGCGAGACGGTGAAGCTGTCGTCCTTCGCAACATTCCACGTCCGCGACAAGAACGAGCGCATCGGCCGCAATCCCAAGACAGGTGAGGAAGTGCCGATCCTGCCGCGCCGCGTCATGACCTTCAAGGCGTCCAACGTCCTGAAGAGCCGCATCCTGCGCACCCATCAGAACAGCAAGGACAAGGCCGCAAAGTAGTTTTGCCGGCGCCTTCTGCCTTGTCTCTGCGATCAATCATCCTGATTACGGTTGACAAACCTCGGTCTGATTCAGGCCGGGCTTGAATGTTAGCGCGCAAAGCGCTGAAATAGTGTACGAATCGGTTTCCGGGCGTGATCCTGAGTGGCGGGACCGAAGTCGGAAAGGATTGCGCTCGAACTGTTGGAAAGAGCCGCGTTGCGAAATCCTCGCGACGGGCAGGCGTTCCGAGCGAGAGTTGCGCCCCATGGACAAGAGCCCCGACGCCTTCCGTACCATCAGCGAGGTCGCTGAAGACCTCGATCTCCCCCAGCATGTCCTGCGTTTCTGGGAAACGCGCTTCAACCAGATCAAGCCGATGAAGCGTGGCGGCGGCCGCCGCTACTACCGGCCTCAGGATGTCGAATTGATCAAGGGCATCCGCCACATGCTCTACGATCAGGGATACACCATCAAGGGCGTGCAGAAGCTGCTGCGCGAGAACGGCAACCAGTTTTTGGTCGCCATCGGCAATGGCGACGTTGCTGCGGTCGAGGCCATTTCCCAGCGCAAGCAGGCCGAGGCAGCACCCATGACCGCCGGCGCTCAACCACGTACCGACGACGAGATGCTGGTCGGCGAGCCCAAGGCCAAGCCGAACCGTCGTTTCTTCGGACTAGGCAAGGCTGACGACGAAGGCCCGGTGCAGCCCGACAGCGGAAAACTGTCCCGTGACAACCGCGCGCTGCTCCAGGAAGCGCTGTTTGATCTCCTCGAATGCAAGCGGCTGCTCGACCAGGTGCGTTGAATTCGCCATAGCTCGCCTGCGGTGGCACAACGGAAATCTGCCTGCTGTGACGGCGTTTTTTCCGTCGTCGGCTTTCGCTCGGCGATGAAACCGCTACGCTGCGGCCATGACAAAAGTCGGCAAGATCATCGAGTTATGGCGATATCCGGTCAGTTCACTGCGTGGTGAGCGGCTGGAGGAAGCGGCGCTCGATGCGCATGGTATTGTCGGAGACCGGCGCTGGGGCCTCTTCGATGTCGAGGCCGGCAAGGTGGCTGCTCCGGAAAAGGAAAAACGCTGGCGCGTCGCACCGGAAATGCAGTCGCGTCTGGTGGACGACACTGTCGAGGTGCTGGCCGGTGATGGAGTATGGCGGGCCGTCGGCACGCCGGAAGCGGCGTCGGCGGCAACGGACGTTCTCGGATTTCCGGTGGAATTCCGGCGCTACGAAGACCCATTCCCGAAAGGCGAGACTGCTGCATCTGCGCCGCGATACGATCGCGCCCACCTGCATGTGCTGACGACCGCTTCGCTGGCAAGATTGGCGTCGCTGGCGCCTGCCGACGTTCAGGTGGATGTGAGGCGGTTTCGCGCCAATATGGTGATCGAGACCGAGCCCGAACTCGAAGGCTTCATCGAGAAGGAGTGGCTGAAACGCAGCCTTGCCATCGGTTCAGCGAGGACGGTGGTTGTCGAACCTTGCGAACGTTGCAGTTTCGTCGCGCTGGCGCAGGGAGGTTTGCCCTTCGCACCGCCGGTGCTCCACACCATCGCCCGTCATGGCGATGGCGGCTTCGGCATACAGGTCAACGTGACGACACCCGGCGCCCTGCGCGTCGGCGACGAGGTTGTGCTCGCCTGATCGTTCCGGTTGGGGAGGGCGCTAGCCGCGGTCTTCTTTCCTGCCGCTGTCGGTGACGTCGGCTTCAGGGCGGTCGCTGCCTTGCGCGATCTCCTCGTGCCATCTGCCGTCGGCATCCTGATAGGAAATGCCTTCGGTCTTGCCGGCCAGTTGCTGCTCGGAGGCCGCTGCCTTGGCCGCGTTCAAAGCCTCATCGTGGGATCGAAAGGTTTCCGAAAACACGTCGCCGAGCTTGTAGGCCCAGCCGCCGTCATGTTCCACGATCTGATAGGTCACTTTTGTCATCGTCATGCTCCTGTCTGAGCGGATGAACGAATGCGGCTGTCCGTTGTTCCCGACCGAACACGCGGGCTGCGGATAAACAAAACATATCCGCGCCGAGACGCGCGGCAAACCCCCGATATTGGCACTGCACGCCCGCTTCACTGTGAAGCGAGCGCTTTTGATCGTCGGCTAGACGCTGCTGCGCCCGGCCAGCGTATGATAGAGCCAAAGCACAACGACGGCGCCGATAACCGAGACGATAAGGCTGTAGATATTGAGGCCGGTTACGCCGGCCGCACCGAAGAAGTTGAAGATAACACCGCCGACAACCGCACCGACAATGCCGAGGACGATGTCCATCAGCATGCCCTGTCCGCTTTTGTTGACGATTTTGCTGCCCAGGAAGCCCGCAATCAGGCCGAGAATGATCCAAGCGATGACCGACATACAGAATTCTCCTCCAACGTCAGACGGCGGAGAGTTCCACAGGAACGAAATAAACACAACTGTTCGGTTGTGGGCTTGAAAAGTCGTCGCACAGTGCCACTATTGTAGGTGCGGGGGCGACAATCCTGGCACATGGAGGCCAATATGGGACTTTTCGACGACGCCGTACCTGGCGGCAATATCGCTAAACCCTTGGTTATTGCGCTCGGCGCGCTCTTGGTCGGCAAGATGCTGAGCGGCAAAAGCAGCCAGCCAGCAGCACCGCAGGCTCCGCAGGAGCCGGAGCCTGCAGACACCACTGCAGAAGCTGATGGCGGTCTTCTCGGCGGCCTTGGCGGGCTGCTCGACAAGCTGAAGGAGGCCGGCCACGGCACCGCTGCCGATTCCTGGGTCGGAACCGGCGAGAACAAGCCGATTGCGGCAAACGATCTCGGCAAGGCGCTCGGCGCGCAGACGATCAAGATGATTGCCGAGAGAACCGGCATCAGCGAACAGGAGCTGCTCAAACAACTGTCGACGGCGCTGCCGGGCCTCGTCGACAAGCTGACGCCTGGCGGGCAGGTTCCAAGCCAGGAACAGGTCGCTTCGGCCTGGCGGAAATAGGCCGAAGAGCTTTTCACCGGCAAATTGAATGCAGATCCTGCTTCGGCATCCCCGGAGCAGGATTCTTTGTCTCTGTCGCCCGGCGAATATGTCGCCGAGGATTTTGCTGATGATTTACTGGGGAAATTTCAAGGGAAGATTGGTCGGAGTGGCCGGATTCGAACCGACGACCCCTTGACCCCCAGTCTTAATGGACGTGTTTTATAGCCATTCCTGCCGTTGCCTGACGCTCCGGTAAATCCCATAAATGCAACAGAAAGAAACCAATGCCCGCTTGACTTATCCCTTAAGTCAATGAAAATGCTGGCTACATAGTGGCTACAAAAGAGGCAAGGGTGGCTAAAATCAAGATCACGGCGGATTCGGTGGTGGAGGTTATGAAATCCGCCCAGCCAAATAAGACCAAATTCTATTTCGACGAGGACCTGGCCGGTTTTGGCTTCTATCGAACGGCAGGCGGCACGGGTACGTTCTTCGCCGAATTCCGTCCTATCGCGGGCGGCAGCAAGAAGCGGATCAAGCTTGGCCGAGTCGGAACGCTCAAGGCTAACGAAGCTCGTGAGGCAGCGCGCAAAGCAATCGCCAACGCAGCTCTCGGCAAAGATCTTGCGAAAGACCGAACGGACGAACGGGCAAGCGTCACGGTCAAAGTGCTAGTCGCTGACTATATCGCTCAGAAGGAAATGAAGGCGACGACGAGATCGTTCTATGAAATCACGCTTGCCAAGCACATCGAGCCACAAATTGGTACAACGAAAGCGACTGTCCTCACTCGCGTCGACGTGCAGCGAGCGCATGCCACAATAACAAAGCGCGGTAAATACTCGGCCAATCGTGCGGTTGCTCTACTCTCTGCAGCATATGGCTGGGGCGCCAAAAACGGCTATGTCCCGGAAAGCTTTAATCCGGCGTCTGGGGTCGAACGCAACAAGGAACAAGGCCGCGAAAGATTCCTGAGTGCTGATGAAATGGCGCGGCTAGGTGACGCCATGCGGGAGGCTGAGACCGTCGGCTTGGAAGTCAAGGCAGGGGACGCAAAGCACGCCCCGAAGGGCCAGCGGACCAAGATGCACCCTTCAGTGACAGGCGCGATCAGACTGATCATGTTAACGGGATCCAGACTACGCGAAATCCTGCATCTCCGATGGTCTGAGGTCGACACCGAGAGGGGATTTCTATTTCTCCCGGACTCGAAGACTGGTCGCAAGACCGTAGTTCTTTCAACCGCTGCGCGTGACGTACTCGCAAGTCTACCGCGGATCGGCCAGTACGTTATCGCTGGCGAAAGTGCCGGGATGCCTGATGAGAAACCCCGCGCTGACCTCAAACGTCCGTGGGCTGCGATATGCAAGCGAGCCGGATTGGACGGTTTACGCATCCACGATCTACGCCATTCGTTTGCGTCGGTTGGTGCTTGGTCGGGTATGGGCTTGCCGGTGATTGGCAAGTTGCTCGGTCACGCCGATTCAGCGACGACCCAGCGCTATGCGCACATTGCGGATGATGCATCGAGGCGCGCTGCAGACGTCATTGCGAACCAGATTGCTGCTGCGATGAAAGCCAAATAGATGGCACCGCTCCCGAAAAATTTCAGCTCGAAGGCACTTCCCATTGAAGCAGCGTTGAGTGAGGGCCGAACTAATGACGCTAGGACTTTAATTGTCGATAGTCTACTCACCGGCGAAGCTGACGGTGTCGTGCAGCGGCTTGCTGCAGAGATGCTCAAGCCTCCGAAAAGAAAGCGCGGACGACAGAAGGCCCTAACGCAGTACTGGCTTGAGATTGGTGAGCAGTTCCACCGGTTGCGTCGCGAGGGCACAAAATATGAGGATGCGTTGTGCAAGGTGGCAGATAAGTTCGGTTACTCCGAGACGCATGTCCGCAAAGCGATCGCCGAGTATGAAGATGCGAAGGAGGCACATGACGAGGCGTCCCGCGAATAAATTGGATTTGTTCGCGTAATTATTGCGCTCGAAAACGCCTATTTACTTCCATGCAACGCCAGCAACGGAGGTAAATCGATGGCAAATCTACGAGTGAGGCAGGCCGCAGAGTACGTAGGCTTGTCGAAATCCTTTCTCGACAAGACGCGCTGCTATGGTGGCGGTCCGGTCCATATCAAGCTTGGCGCGACGGTAATCTACTCGACTGACGACTTAGACGCCTGGCTCGCCGCCAACCGGCAGTCAGACAACGATAACCGCATCGCAGCAAAGGCGGCTTGACCACGCAGCGGGGTTGGGATTTTAGACGCCGATCCATATATTGTTCGCGCAACATTGTGAGCCGTCCCGCGCGGCCGCCGATCGGGCGAATAGCCGATCCACCGCATCCCGCGAGGACGGTGACATCAATTCTTCCAAATTTCGAAAACTGCCAGCAACCCGCCATGAGCGGGAAGGGAGAACACATGTTTAATCGCACCATCAACAGTGACGGACGCGGTAACCGTTTGGAACGTGTGCCGCGTATCAAAGGTTTTGGGGTCGCCATCGATTTTCTGGACGGTTGGCCCCACGACGCCAGACAACTCGATCACTCGTTGTTTCCAGAACGTGTGCTGCGTAGCGGCTTCGAAGATAATGGACATCGACGGTTTGCCTTCGTTGAATACGCAGGTGAAGGAACTCCGCCACCCATTGGGCTAGTCCGTTCCGTCGGTGACGTGTTCTTCGTCGATCCGCGTGTCGCCGAATTTGTGTGGCAGGCTGTTATTGAGAAAATCGAGAACGATGCGGCGGCGGGTAGGACTGCCGCATGAGCCCAAAAATCCTCTCAATCCGGCCGGTGCCTTCGGGTGCCGGCCGGACGATCGCTCGTTTCGACGTGGAACTGGGCGGGAATATCCGGCTCTATGGCCTGCTATTGCGTGAATTCCCGGACGGCACACGTCGTATCGTCGGCCCCCAATCCGATGGGCGTCATTTCGTGACATTTCTACCTTGTATCGCCGCAGAAATTACTTCCGCAGCGTCGCGCGAACTTGAGGGCCAGCATGCCGAATACCGCCGAACGGCTTGATCCAACTCCAACCGAAATTCGCCTCTCCCTGATCGAAAACGGCTACCTCCCGATTCCTGTCGACGGAAAGCGCCCTCGCATTGCGGGATGGTCCTCAATCAAGGCTACGCCTGCGTCCGTCACCGCATGGGAGCGCGGTCATGCCGATCATCAGAACACAGGTGTTTTGACGGGGGATGTCGTCGCGATCGATATCGACGCGATGGATCCGGCAACCTGCGAGAAGCTCATCGACAGACTGCTCGACATCCCTGACGCTGGATTGGCCCCTTGCAGAACTGGTATGGCACCGAAATGCCTGTTCGTGTTCCGTGCAGTCGAACCGCGCGAGAAGCTGAAGACAGGCGAATATTCGGTATCGGGTAAGAAATGCCAGGTCGAGGTTCTCGGCATCGGACAGCAATTTGTCGCCTTCGGCATCCATCCCGACACTAGCCAGCCGTACACATGGAGCGGCGGCGACCTGCTTTCCGTTCCGTTCTCCGATCTTCCCGAAATTACGCCCTACCAAATCGACTCCTTTCTACAGGACGCGGAAGCCATCCTTACAAAGACCGGGACGCCTTTGCGCGCGTCGGCAATGAAAAGCGTGCGAACCACAGGCAACCAGACATTCTGGCAGCGTGTCAACACGGCAGCGCTCGACACTCCCGATGCGTGGGTCCGTGACCTGTTTCCCTCTGCGCACAAAGAGGCCGGCACGGGCGCTTGGCGTGTCACGAGCTCGTCTCTCGGGAGAGGGCTCGAGGAAGATATCTCGATCCATTCGACAGGTGTTCAGGATTTCGGTCTCGAGCGACCGGAAACCCCTATAGGTTTGGTTCAGCAATACGGATCGGCATCGAACGCGAGGGAAGCTGCGCATTGGCTGTGCGAGCAGCTTGGCGTGGCCCCTGTGGACTTAGGGTGGAATATTGCGCCGGTCTCGGTGCGCTTCGGTGCGTCCACTGCCGCTCCGATTGCGGACAATGACGACGAATCCGATAACTCTGCGCCAGAGCCTGCTTCTACAATTGCCCGTTCAAAGGGATTGCCGGAGCACCTGTGCTTTCCACCCGGCGCAGTCGGCGATTTCGCTCGCTTCATCGTCTCGTGCGCTCGGTTCCCGTCTCCACACCTTGCGCTCGTAGCTTCGCTTGCCTTCACGGCGGGACTCATCGGACGTCGATACAAAGGTCCGACAGGACTGCGGAGCAATCTGTACATAGTGGGCTTGGCCGAGTCTGGGTTTGGAAAGGACGTCACGATTCGTGCTTCAGCGGCTCTGGCCGACAGTACGTCTTGGGGTGACAAGGTGTCCGAATGGCTATTCATGGACCAGATCCGCAGCCTTCCAGGACTGACCAACAAGCTGCGGAAGTCGCCAAGTTCCATCTGCATTCAGGACGAATTCGGCCGTTGGCTGGGCGATCACGCCGGACGCAATGTCGCAACGCATCGGGCAGAGATAGCCACAGCGTTGATGGAGCTTACAGGTGCCCCCCAGGGCTTTTGGGGCGGGCAAGAAAAGGCTGGCGGCAACATCGCCAGAATCGTGGCGCCGTGCTTCTCCTTGCACGGAATATCTACGCCGTCGACATTCTGGGCGGCATTGTCATCGGGTAACATCTCTGAGGGCCTTTTAGGTCGCCTGGTGTTGATCGACGTTGGCGATTCAGAGCCCGTTAAGGTGCGCCGGCCGGCCGGTTCTATCGAGGATATTCCGGCCGAACTTTCCGAAAAGGTTGCAGCATTGTTGGGGCTGTCATCTGGCAGATTCACCGGGCCGTTTTTCGCTCTGAACGCCAAGTCGGACGAGAAACCTTATCCGATTATGACAGCGGCATGGGCTGAGGGCGTCGACGACGTCTTCGAGGCGTTCGATGACCGTATTCGTTCAATGAAGACGTCTGTTGATCCGCAGTATCGGCCAATTCTAAACCGTGTCGGAGAGAATGCCGCACGGCTTGCGCTTATCGTTGCCGTCGGTACCAATCCTAAGGAGCCGATAATAACGCGGGAAATCCAGGAGTGGGCTAACGCCGTCGCCGAGCATTCCCTACGCGTGATTATCAGTGGTGCAACGGACAACATTGCTGACAACGAAAAAGCCGCTGAATATCTTCGGGTGCGTGCTCAGATAGTGAGGCGAGCCGAGCGCGGTATTACCATGCGCGAGATCGTTAAGAACATTCGTGGCGCGCTCGATAAGCGGCGGCTCGAGGACATCATTTCGATGCTGATGCAGGCGGGCGAAGTCATTCATGCACGGCTTATGACCGACAGCGGTCAGACGCGGATTAGATATTGGGCGGCGGAACATCTTCCGAAAGAATCTGAGCCGGTGCGGAAATAGACTGGGTGCAAGACCGGGGTAAAGCCCGCCGCAAGACTGGGTGAAGGCTGGGTACAAAAAACGAATCCGGCGCGCTGCACAGTAATTTTGCCCCCACCCTTCCGGCGGTCTTGCACCCACCCTTGCACCCAGCCTTTACCCCACTCTTACATGTAAAAAATATAATAAAATCATATATATAGGTAAGAGTGGGTGCTTTTAGAGACGGGATGCACCCCCACAAGTGTTTTTGAAGCCCAGAAACCATCCACGCACTCGTGCGCGCGGCAGCCACCTAGGAAACAGGAAAACGAATGCCACCCCTCCGCACACACCGCCAACAGGGAGCGCCCGCCTGGCGCGGCCCGGCTCCAGCAATGACCAAGGACTTTCACTTACCGTCAGATGGCGTCACCGGATTGGACCGGTTTAACGCAGCCGCTTCTGGCGTTCACGTATCGACACCGCGGCCGCATGTGGCTGCGAACGACAACAGCTTGGAGGAGGATAACGATGCATCCTGACCACGAAACAAAATACCGCTCCTTCCTCGATGGTCTTTCAGCATACCTCCAGCGCAAGCCGTCTCCCGCAAAGCCGCGTCGCAATCAGAAGGCCAAGCAGTTTGAGCCACTGCGGGCGTGGCGCGATCAAACAGAAGAAGAGTCGTTGAACTCAAATTGGTCGCTGGTCGCAGCCAATGACAATTCAAAGCCGGAAGGCGCCGATGAGGAGGAATATGATTATGACGCCGAGATGGCCCGCGAGATCGTGCCGTCGGTCGGGCAGATCATGAAGGCAGCAAATTCTGATGATGTCGAACGCAACGCTACCG
>NZ_JAAKZG010000014.1 GCF_011045115.1 Mesorhizobium zhangyense | reverse complement strand
TAAGGCCATGGATCACTGAGCGCCGATTTGAGCGAACAGCTGCAATTCGACAAAGACGGCGCCGAGATCCTTCGCGGCGCCGTTTCCGCATCGGTGATCGGCGAAGTCATCGATGCCTTCGGCGATACCATCGACGGACGTCCCGGCGTCCGCTCGCTGCAGGTTCCAGCTGAGATCGTCAGGATCGTCGCTGCGGCGGGACCTCTGGGACGGATTGCCCAGTCGTTTCGGCCCGACGACGCGGCGGCCATGGAACCGGTGCGCATCGTCTTCTTCGACAAGACGCCGGAAACCAACTGGGGCGTGCCGTGGCATCAGGACCGGACCATTGCGGTGAAGGCGCGCCACGATGTCGTTGGCTTCAGCAACTGGAACACCAAGGACGGCGTCGCGCATGTCGAGCCGCCTATCGACCTGCTGATGCGGATGGTGACGCTGAGGCTGCATCTCGACGACGCCGGCATCGACAACGGCGCGCTCGACATCGTGCCCGGATCGCATTCGCTGGGCCGGATTCCAGCTGCCGAGGTGATTGATGTCGCGAAGCGCGTACCGTCGGTGCGGTGCACGGCCAAGGCAGGGGATGTGCTGGCGATGCGGCTCGTGACGCTCCACAGGTCGGAACGGTTGATAAATCCGTCGAGGCGTCGCGTCCTGCATGTCGACTTCAGCCCGGACCGTCTGCCTCCGCCGCTCGCCTGGAATCAGCAGTAAACTTCTGCCGGCGCACAATGCGTGTCGCCGCCACCACGCCGACGATGCCGAGTGGCACGAAGGCCAGGTACAGCCATACCGCCACGCTGTGCGCAGTCGCGCCGCTCAAGCCGTGCGAAAAGCCGCTGGCATTGGCGATAATGCCGCTGATCGCTGCACCGATGGCGTAGCCGATGCGCTGCATGGTCGGTACGGCGGATGAGGCGACCGTGCTTTCGGACGGGTCGGCGGCCGCAACGATGACGCGGGTGACGAAAGGCCAGGCGATGCCGAAGCCACCGCCCTGCAAAAGCGCGCACAACAGCACCAGTGGGATCGAACCCTGGGGAATTGCGTAGGCGAGGCCTGCGACGCCGGCTGTGATCATGCAGGCGCCGGTGACGATGATCAGTCTTTCGCGGTGCGGCGGTGCGTTGGCGACGAGGATCGACAGGACCGACCAGGCGATGGATTCGGCTGCAATGATGTAGCCTGTGGTGAGCAGCGATATGCCGTGCAGGCTGGTGAGCAGCAGCGGCCCGTAGACGGCGAAGGAAACCGTCGCGACCGAAAAGGCCGCTATCATGATCATGCCGTTGCCGACCGGCGAGTGCCAGTCGAAGGGGCGTGACGGGAACAGCCGCGACAGCGGTTTTCTCGCATCCAGCACGAAGAACATGCCAAGCGCTGCAATGCCGAGCACGAGAAACAGCGACGAGCGCAGCAGGTCAATCTTCACGCCGGCAAGCGCGATCAGGATGACGCTTGCCGCGAGCGCGCCTAGCGCCAGGAAGGGGAAGGGCGGCAGCGTGCCCAGTCCCGCCGTGCGGCGCGTCGCCTCCGGGCTGCGCAGCACGGCAAAGCAGGCCAGCGCCATGGCGATGCCGCCGAGAAAGAACACGCCGAAGGCCCAGCGCCAGGAGAACGCCTGCGCCATCAGTGCGCCGAGCAGCGGGCCGCTGAAGGCCGCCACGCCCCAGATGGCCGACATGACGCCGAAAAGCTGCGGCCAGATCTTGCGCGGGAAAAGGCGTTCCACCGAAACGAAGGCGAGCGACACCAGCGCGCCGCCGCCGAACCCTTCGATCAGGCGTCCGGTGAGGAACCAGGGCATGGAGGAAGCGGTGGCGCAGAGTAGCGCGCCGGTGGAATAGAGCAGGGCGGCAACCACCATGTTGGTGCGCAGCGGCACATAGCTGACCAGCCTGCCGGCGGCGGCACCGGCAACGATGGCGCCGACCTCGTAGATGGCGAGCGACCAGCCGACCAGCTGGACGCCGGAAAGATCGCCGACCATGGCCGGCATGATGGTCGCCACCATGGTTTCGTTGGTGGCATGAAGGAGGATGCCGAGGCAGATGAAGCAGAAGCGGGCGAGATCGCCGCTTGCCCACAAGGCATGCCAGTCGACGCGGTTTGAAGCCACGCTCATTTTGTTGTCTCCGATGCTGGGGATATGCGGTAGGCGCAGCGCCGCGCGCCGGCCAGTATGTAGTCGGTGCGCTCGACGCTGACGTCGTCGCCCAGCACCTGCCGGAACAGCGCCAGCTCCGAACGGCAGAAGCCCTGGCAGATGCTTGCGGCAGCGCAGATCGGGCAGTGGTTTTCGGCAAGCAGCCATGCGCCGTCGGGCAGGGGGGCAGCGTCGGCGAGATAGCCTTCCTGGCTTCTGATGTCGGCAAGCTTGGCGACGCGCTCGGCTAGCCCCTCCAGCCCGGCAAGAGCGGTATCGTAGCGCCGGAGCATCTGCCGTTCGCGGTCGGTGATCAGCCGGTCGAGGCCGTCTTCGCCGAAAAGCGAGCGCACTGAGTCCAGCATCTCGACCGTCAGCACGGCATGGCTGTCGGGAAACAGCTTTTGTGCTTCTGCCGTGAGCAGCCAGTAGCGTTCCGGCCGTCCGACCTTGCCGCCGCGATCTTCGAAGACAACGAGGCGGGCATCGAGAAGGGCAGTGAGATGCTTGCGCGCGCCCGGCGTGGTGATGTCGAGATGCTCGGCGATCGCGCCGGTCGTCTGCGCGCCGTGAAATTTTATGCGCCGCAGAATACGGTCTTCGCTTGGACTTGTTTGCCGCACGGCAACTGCCTCGCTAATAAAGAAACTATTTGGTTTCTAAATTAAGCAAGGCTGATCGGCAATGAGCCGCATGGTCTGGATCAGGTGGTTGTCGCGCGTGGCGCAATGGTGGAAACAGCAAAAAGCCCGGCCGATAGATCGGCCGGGCTTTCTCAGTTCGACCGCGAGCAGCGGCGAATTACTTCAGCGACTTGTAGAGCTCGAGCTGCGTCACAGCCAGCGCGACATTGACGCCGGTCTGGGTCTGGACACTGAGCGGCTGCAGCGTAAAGGCGCGGCTGTTGCCGCCGAGCAGGACATTCACGCCGCCGCCGGTGACAAGGCTGGCATCGGCGGATGCGCCGAAATATTTGCCGGCGAGCGCACCGCTGCCATAGCCGTCCCAGTCGGTGGCCAGAACCGCCCAGCTGATCGACGACTGATGGGTCATGCCAAGGTCGGCGCCGAGCTTGGAGATGACGCCGCTGTAGACGTCAGGGCCATAGGCCTTGTTGTAGGGCTTGAACGTGCAGGCCAAGCCCTTGTTCGAGCCGATGATGTAGGACGTGCCGCCATCGACGACGCAATCGAGAATGCCGAGCTGTACGCTTCCGGCATGTGCGGGAAGGGTCGAGACGGCGGAAAACAGAGCCGCGGCGAGAACAAATTTCTTCATGATTCAACTCCAGCAATTCGTGCTGAGCCAAGCCCCGATCCAATCCCTTGGGAAAGCAAACAGAACCCCCAGCCTTACAAGCACGATCTAGGCCGCAAACACGGCAAATTTTTGCCGTTTTCAACGCAGGATCGTGTCTTTAAAACCGATTGGGGTGCCGTTCGGTTCCATTGCGGAATCAATCGGCCTGCACTTGCTGGAACGGTTGGCTTTATGAGCCGCGCGTGCGTGCCAGGCCTTCGGTCGCCGGCTTGTAGTTGGGATCGAGCTGTGCGGCCCGCGCATAGGATTTAGCCGCCCGAGCCTTGTCGCCGCGCCGCTCGTAGATCAGCGCCTGATTGGCCCAGCTTTCGGCGATATTGCCGTCGAGCTTGATCGCCATGTTGAAGTCGGCGAAGGCGTTGTCCTCGTCATTGGTGGCGAGGTAGGAGAGGCCGCGGCCGTTATAGGGTTCGGCGGCGTCGGGCGACAGCGAGATTGCGGTCGAGAAATCCTCGATGGCGAAGGCGTGCTGGCCCTGGCTCTGATAGATCAGGCCGCGATTGTGATAGGCGCGCGCATCGGTCGTATCGAGCTGGATCGCCTTCTGGAAATCGTTGAAAGCGTCCTGCGTGCGGCCTGCCTTGCGATAGAGATTGCCGCGGCCGATATAGGCGGCGTCATAATTGGCGTTGAGCTGGATGGCCTGGTTGTAGTCGGCGAGCGCTTTCCCCTGATCGCCGAGAAAGCGCTGGATGAGGGCGCGGTTGGCGTAGGCCTGGTAGAAATTCGGCTTAAGCTCGATCGCCTTGTCGAAGTCCTTCAGGGCTTCGCGATACTTGCCGCCGCGGCCATAGGCCGAGCCGCGCACATTGTAGCCTTCGGGATCCTGCGGATTGCGGGAGATGACCGCCGAAAGCGACGAGATGTTCTCGCTCGATCCCTGAGCTGTTTCGACGGAAGTGAGTTCGCCTGTCGGGCCGCTCTGGCAGGCGGTGAGCGCGACACCCGAAAGCAGCGCTGCCGCCAAGGCCGCGTTGCGCCAGGAATGATTGCGCCCGCCGATCAATGCTTCCATCTCTGCTCTTCCCTTGTGGTCGGCCGAACTATACGGCGGAGGCTCCGCGGCAGCATATAGCGCGCAATCGGAACAAAACAAAAAGGTGGCGGTGATTCTTCATCACCCCACCTTCCGTATCCTCGCAAAAGGACGAAATATTGGCCAGATCAACGCGCCGGGCGCGCTGCACCTGCGGCCGGAACCGGACGCGGGGTCATCGGAAGCAGGCCTTCGCGCTGAGCGCGCTTGCGGGCCAGCTTGCGGGCGCGGCGAACGGCTTCAGCCTTTTCACGGGCGCGCTTTTCCGACGGCTTCTCGTAGTGGCCGCGCATCTTCATTTCACGGAAGATACCTTCGCGCTGCATCTTCTTCTTGAGCGCGCGAAGCGCCTGATCAACATTGTTGTCGCGGACGAGTACCTGCACGGGCAATCCTGTCTTTCGGGTTCGAATCAATAGAGCGGGGCGAATAGCCACTGGCTTTCGCAGCGGTCACCACCGCGAATTGCGGCGGCTGATAGCAGAATCAAGCGGCGTTGTCGAGAGCAGAGTGCGCAAAAGGCGCGTATCCCTCTCTCAAATGTGAAAATGCACGCGCAATCTGCCGCGCAACGCATTTCCGCCTGAATAAACCTGAAGAAGCCACCGGTCAACGAAACAGCTGTCAGACCCGGTTGATCGAAACGCCGCCATCGGCAAACAAGGCCGTGCCGGTGGTGAAGCTCGAAGCATCCGAGGCGAGGAAAAGGGCTGAACGGGCAATTTCTTCGGGCTTTGCGACGCGCTTCAGCGCATGCAAACCTTCGACGAAGGCCCATTCCTCTGGCGTCTTGAACGTTGCCGCCGGCGTGTCGGTGCCGCCGGGCAGGAGCGCATTGACCCGCAGGCCGCGTGGCCCGTACTCGGCTGCAAGCGTCTGAGTCAGGCCGATCAGCGCGGCCTTGGCGGCGGCATAGGCCGCCATTCCGGGCATGCCGACGGTGTGGCCGACAAAGCTCGAGGTGAAGATCAGCGAGCCGCCGCCGCGCTCCAGCATGGCCGGGATCTGATATTTTGCGCCGAGAAAGGCGCCGGTCAGATTGGTGTCCAGCGTCGCATTCCACGCCTCGAGGGACATGTCCGGGACAGGACCCATCTCTCCGATCGCGCCGGCATTGTTGAAGGCAATGTCGAGGCCGCCGAACTCGCCGGTCGCCAGATCAACCAGTGCTTTTGCATAGGCCTCGTCACGGACGTCGCCGGCAAGTGCGATTGCCGTGCCGCCATCCTCGACGATTTCTGCGACCAGCTTGTCGAGTTCGGCCTGACGCCGTGCCGCGACGACGAGTTTCGCACCTTCCTCGGCGAAGAGTTTTACGGCGGCGCGGCCAATGCCGGAACTGGCTCCGGTAACGATTGCGACCTTGTTGACGAGAGCGGACATGATTGGCGTTTCCTCTGTGGAGCGGCGAACCGGAGCGGTCCGCATCGATGCGCCGTCGTCGCAAATGAGGCCGGTGCGAGCCACCCGATACCTGCCGGCGGTTGAGAGGATTTGTCGCGGCTGGCAGGCACTGGCGCAAAACGGCAATAGCCGTCGCAAACAGTGCAAAGCTGGCTGTCGCTTTTCGCTAGTGATACACCTCGCGCTCTGAATTCAGAGACGAGACCTTCCGACATCCAAGAGGCCAGTGCCCATGCGGAAATATTCGGTTTTTGCCCTCGCCCGCGAGGCGATGCGCGGCCACAAGGGCTGGGATGAGCAATGGTCCTCGCCCGAGCCGAGGGCCGAATACGACGTGATTATCGTCGGTGCGGGCGGACATGGGCTGGCGACGGCCTATTATCTGGCCAAGGAACACGGCATCACCAATGTCGCGGTGCTGGAAAAGGGTTGGCTCGGCGGCGGCAACACCGGCCGCAACACCACCATCATCCGCTCGAACTATCTCTATGACGAATCGGCCGGCATCTACGACCACGCCGTGAAGCTGTGGGACGGGCTTTCGCAGGATCTCAACTACAACGTCATGTATTCGGCGCGCGGTGTCATGATGCTGGCGCATAATGTGCACGACGTGCAGGTGCTCAAGCGCCACATTCATGCCAACCGCCTGAACGGCATCGACAATGAATGGCTGTCGCCCGAACAGGCCAAGGAATTCTGCCCGCCGCTCAACATCTCCAAGGACGCGCGCTACCCGGTCGTCGGGGCATCCCTTCAGCGGCGCGGCGGCACGGCCCGTCACGATGCGGTCGCCTGGGGCTATGCGCGTGCAGCCTCCGCGCGCGGCGTCGACATCATCCAGAATTGCGAAGTTACTGGCATCAAGCGCGCGCCGAACGGTGCCGTGATGGGCGTCGAGACCTCGCGCGGCTTCATCGGCGCGAAGAAGGTCGGCGTCGTTGCCGCCGGCCACACATCGGTGCTGATGGACATGGCAGGCGTGCGCATGCCGCTGGAAAGCTATCCCTTGCAGGCGCTGGTGTCGGAGCCGGTCAAGCCGGTGGTTCCCTGCGTGGTCATGTCCAACACGGTGCACGCCTATATCTCGCAGTCGGACAAGGGCGAGCTGGTCATCGGCGCGGGCACCGATCAGTATATCTCCTATTCGCAGACCGGCGGCCTGCACATCCTCAACCACACGCTCGACGCCATCTGCGAGATGTTCCCGATCTTCACGCGCATGAAGATGCTGCGGAGCTGGGGCGGCATCGTCGACGTGACGCCGGATCGCTCGCCGATCCTGGCCAAGACGCCGGTGCAGGGGCTTTACGTCAATTGCGGCTGGGGCACGGGCGGCTTCAAGGCCACGCCCGGTTCGGGCAATGTCTTTGCCCATACTATCGCCCGCGACGAACCGCATCCGATCAACGCGCCCTTCACCATCGAGCGTTTCCGCACCGGACGCCTGATCGACGAGGCGGCAGCGGCGGCGGTGGCGCACTGATGCCGGCGATTGCGGCCACACTTGCCGTCGTGGCGCCGCTGGTTCTGGCCGGCGAAAAGGGACTGTTTCATTTCCCCGGCGCCGACGAAGTGCGGTTGCAGAAGCTCAGCCGCGCCGACAATGAACAGGAATGGCCTTTCACGGTCAGCTCCGGCTATCTCGCCTGCGTCTGGAGTGCCGGCAAGAGGATGGTGATGTTCCTCGAAGAGCCGGCAAAGGACGAGGCGGAACCTGCGCGGATGCGAAAGGTGTTCGTCTCGGTCAATCCCTTCGAACTCACCCTCGGCAACATGGCCGATCGCGACCTCATCGTGCCGATGGATTCCGTCGAGGCACTGGTGAAGCGCATGGCGCCCTTCGCGGCACTCGGCGAACGGCTCTGCGACCAGCCCCAGGGTTCAAAAATCCGCCAAGGCGAACTTTAGGAACAAGACATGCTTCTCATCCGCTGCCCCTATTGCGAGGAAGAGCGTCCGGAACTCGAATTCCGCAACGCCGGCGAAGCCCACATCGCGCGCGCTGCCGACATCGCGGCGGTAAGCGACGAGGATTTCGAAAAGTTCTTCTTCATCCGCTCCAATCCCAAGGGCATCATCTATGAGCGCTGGCGGCATATTCACGGCTGCGCGCGCTTCTTCAACGCGGTGCGCGACACGGTCACCGACAAGTTCGTCATGACCTACAAGGCCGGCGAGCCGAAGCCCGACATCTCCAAGCTGAAGAAGGAGAGCGGGCCGGCAGCCTATGCCAACCGCCCGCCGGACCAACTCAATGTGAAGAAACCGGCGGCAAAGCGCGCGCCGGCCAGCAAGGGAGACGCGTGATGGCCGCCACGCACCGCATTTCCGGCCACGGCCGCCTCACGCCGGCAAAGACCGTGCGTTTCACCTTCGACGGGCAGTCCTATTCAGGGCTCGCTGGCGACACGCTGGCCTCGGCGCTTCTGGCCAATGGCGTCCATCTCGTCGGCCGCTCGTTCAAATATCACCGGCCGCGCGGCATTCTTTCTGCCGGTGCGGAAGAGCCGAACGCGCTGGTATCTGTCGAGCGCGACGCGGCGCGCCGCACGCCCAATGTCCGCGCCACGGTGCAGGAGCTCTATGACGGCCTTAGCGCCAGTTCGCAGAACCGCTGGCCGTCGCTGTCCTTCGATGTCGGCGCGGTCAACGATCTGGCCTCGCCGATGTTTTCGGCCGGCTTCTACTACAAGACCTTCATGTGGCCGAAGGCTGCCTGGAAGAGCCTTTACGAGCCGAAAATCCGCGCCGCTGCCGGTCTTGGCGTTTCACCCGACCAGCCGGACCCGGACCATTATTCCGCGCGCTTCGAGCATTGCGACGTGCTGGTGCTGGGTGGCGGTGCAGCAGGCTTGGCCGCAGCACTTGCCGCCGCTGAGACCGGCGCGCGCGTCATCATCTGCGACGAGCAGGCCGAACTCGGCGGCGCATTGCACTTCGAGGCCGGCACAAGCATCGACGGGGCCGATGGCTGGTCATGGGCGCAGGCGACTGCGGCGAAATTGGCGGCGATGGACAATGTCCGCGTGCTGCCGCGCACCACGGCCTTCGGATACTACGCGCAAAATTTCGTCGGCCTGACAGAGCGCGTCAGCGAGCATCTCGCCAGCCCTGGCCACGATTTGCCGCGCGAGCGGCTGTGGCAGGTGCGCGCCAAACGCGTCATCCTCGCCACCGGCGCCATAGAGCGTCACATGGTGTTTGCCGACAACGACCGGCCGGGCATCCTGCTGGCTTCGGCGGCGCGCACCTATCTCAACCATTACGGCGTCGCCGTCGGCCAGAATGTCGGCGTCTACACCGCCAACGACACGGCCTATGCGGCGGCGATCGACCTGAAGAAGGCCGGCGTCAACATCGCGGCCATCGTCGATCTGCGCGACAATCCAGCAGGCGCTCTCGTCGATGAGGCGCGCGCGCTCGGCATCGAGATCAACCATGGCCGCGCCGTCATCAAGACCGGTGGGCGTCTGCGCGTTTCCTCCATGACGATCCAGCCGAAGAATGGCGGCGGCGAGCGCAATATCCCCATCGATGCACTGCTGATGTCGTCGGGCTGGACGCCGTCGGTGCATCTGTTCTCGCAGTCGCGCGGCAAGGTCGCCTTTGACGACGCCACCAAGCGCTTCCTGCCGGGCACCTACGCGCAGGATTGCGTCTCGGTTGGCGCCTGCAATGGCACGGACGGTATTTCCGCGACGCTCGACGAAGCCTATGCGGCAGGCGAGAAGGCGGCGAAGGATGCCGGCGCGAAGGCCGGCAAGTCGGCCAAGCCGAAGGCCGAGACTTCCGAAAGCTGGGCTGGCGGCATGCTCGGTGCCGGGCCGGGCGCTGGCGCTGATACTACCGTGAAGGCCTTCGTCGACTTCCAGAATGACGTCACCGCCAAGGACATCCGCCTTGCCGTGCGCGAAGGCATGCGCTCGATCGAGCACGTCAAGCGCTTCACCACCAACGGCATGGCGACCGACCAGGGCAAGACCTCCAACATGCACGGGCTGGCGATTGCCGCCGAGACGCTGGACAAGGACATTCCCGCCGTCGGCCTCACCACCTTCCGCGCGCCCTATACGCCGGTGACGTTCGGCTCCATCGTCAATCACGGTCGCGGCGTGCTGTTCGACCCGACCCGCAAGACGGCGATGCATGGCTGGGCAGAAGCCCACGGCGCTGTGTTCGAGGATGTCGGCCAGTGGAAGCGCGCCTGGTATTTCCCCAAGCCGGGTGAAGACATGCATGCTGCGGTCAACCGCGAATGCGTCACCGTGCGCAAATCCGCCGGCCTGTTCGATGCCTCGACGCTGGGCAAGATCGAGGTTGTCGGGCCGGATGCGGCGAAGTTCATGGAACTGCTCTACACCAATCCGTGGGAGAAGCTGGAACCCGGCCGTTGCCGCTACGGCATCATGCTGCGCGAGGACGGTTTTATCTATGACGACGGTGTCGTCGGCAGGCTGGCGGCGGACCGCTTTCACGTAACCACGACGACCGGCGGTGCCGCCCGCGTCATGAACCACATGGAGGATTACCTCCAGACCGAGTTCCCGCATCTCAATGTCTGGCTGAGTTCTATTTCCGAGCAATGGGCGGTGATTGCCGTACAGGGCCCGAACTCGCGAAAAATCATCGAGCCGCTGGTCGAGGGCATCGACATGTCGGACGAGGCGCTGCCGCATATGTCGGTGCGCGAAGGCAAGATCTGCGGTGTACCGACTCGGCTGTTCCGCATGTCGTTCACCGGCGACCGCGGCTTCGAGGTCAACGTGCCGGCGGACTACGGCCAGGCGGTGTGGGAAGCGCTGTGGGCCGAGGGCCAGAAGCACGGCGCCTGCGCCTATGGCACCGAGGCGATGCACGTGCTGCGCGCCGAAAAGGGCTACATCATCGTCGGCCAGGACACGGACGGCACGGTGACGCCGAACGATGCCGGGCTCGACTGGGCGATCGGCAAGAAGAAGACCGATTTCGTCGGCATTCGCGGCCTGACGCGGCCGGATCTGGTCGCCAAGGGCCGCAAGCAGCTTGTCGGCCTGAAGGCGAAGGACCTGAAAGTGGTGCTGGAAGAGGGCGCGCAGATCGTCGCCGATCCGAGGCAGCCGATCCCGATGACGATGATCGGCCATGTCACGTCGAGCTACTGGTCGGAGAATTGCGGCCGGGGCATCGCGCTGGCCGTGGTGATCGACGGGCGCGACCGCATGGGGCAGACGCTTCATGTGCCGATGCCTGATAGCGTGATCGAGGTCGAGGTCTGCTCGCCTGTATTCTTCGACGAGAAGGGAGAGCGCCTCAATGGCTAAAGCTGCTGTCAAAACTGCGACCGCTGCGCGCGCACCGGCGCTTGCCGGGCGTGATTTCTCCGCGACGGGCGTCAAGCTTGCCGTGCTGGCGCCTGCCGAACGTATTTCGCTGCGCGCGCCCGCCGCGTCCGTCGCCGCCTTGTCAAAGGCGCTCGGTGTAACCTTGCCCAAGGCGCCGAAGACATCGGCTTCGAAGGATGGGCGTACCGCACTCTGGCTCGGGCCGGACGAGTGGCTTGTCATCGACGAGGCAGGTGGCGATCCGCTGGCCGATTGCGCCGGCGTCAAGGCGCTGCATTCAGCGGTCGGCGTCTCGCATCGCAATGTCGGCTTCTCCGTCACCGGGCCGGCAGCGGCTGCCACGCTCAATGCCGGCTGCCCGCAGGATCTGTCGCTTGCGGCGTTTCCGGTGGGCGCCTGCTCGCGTACGATTCTCGGCAAAATCGAGGTGGTTATCCTGCGCACGGCGGAAGATGCTTTCCGCTTGGAATGCTGGCGTTCGTTCTCGGATTATGCCTTCGCGTTCCTGTCGCAGGCGGCTGTTGACGCTGCCGCCTGAAGGGTGGAACCTTCGATTGCAGGCGGCGTTTGCCTGAAGCAGATTGAGGGAAAGCATCATGTCGAAACCGACGCCAACGCCTGACGCCAAAGCGAAGAGATCGCCGGCCGTGCGCTCGCTCGAACGTGAGCAGCGCAAGAAGGAAATTGAAAACAAGACGGCGGAAGAAGAGCTCGAAGAGGGGCTGGAGGATACGTTTCCGGCCAGCGACCCGATTTCGGTGACGTCTACGTCTATATCGGGCGGCCCGAAAAAGCTGAAGAAGTAATCTGACGCTTCGATTTTCAGTCAAAAAAGAAACACCCGCCAGGCGGTCAAGCCTGGCGGGTGTTTTGTTTCTGTCAGCCTTACTTGATGGCGTCGAGGTCGGTGTCCTTGGTGTCTCTCACGAAGATCAGGCCGATGATCAGTGTCATCGCCGCGATCACGATCGGATACCAGAGGCCGTAGTAGATATCGCCCTTGGCCGCGCTCATGGCGAACACGACTGCTGGCAGCAGGCCGCCGAACCAGCCGTTGCCGATGTGGTAAGGCAGCGACATGCCGGTGTAGCGGATGCGGGTCGGGAACATCTCGACCAGGATCGCCGCGATCGGCCCGTAGACCATCGTCACATAAACGACGAACACGAACAGGATGGCGATGATCTTCGGCCAGCTGACGGCGGCCGGATCGGCAACCATCTTGAACGCGCCGGCGCCGGGAACGGTATAAACCGGCACTTCGGTAGCACCTGCCGCTTCCTCGGCCGTCACCAGCTTGTCGGCGATGGCCTTGTCGACCGGAACCATGGCCTTTTCGCCGCCGCGGATAGCGGCTGCGTCAAGCGCCAGTTTCGGGTTGGCGGCGACCAATGCGTCGAGCTTCGAATCCGCGACCTTCGCAGGATCGCGAACCAGCGGATAGCCGCCGTCCTGAAGAGCGATGTTGATGCCCTTCTTGAAGGCGCCGTCTTTGGCGGCAGCATCGGCTCCGGCAGCGACCACGTCGTAGGATTCGACGGTTTCCTCGCCGATCTTCACGCTCGCAGGCGTGCCGGCGGGAGCCGTCGCCACGATGTCGTAGGGAACTGCGCTCTTTGCCAGGAAGTCCGTTGCGACGTCGCAGGAGGTCAGCGGCTTTCTGGTGCCGACCGGGTTGAACTGGAACTTGCAGTCCCCCGGAGCAGCCGTCACCGTTGCACGAACGTTCTGCTGTGCGCTGGCGAGTGCCGGGTTTGCGGCCCAGGTAAGCGCCTTGAACAGTGGGAAGTAGGTGACGATGGCGAGCGCAAGGCCGGCCATGATGATCGGCTTGCGGCCGATCTTGTCCGACAGCCAGCCGAAGAAGACGAAGAAGCCGGTGCCGAGCGCCAGCGCGATGGCGATCATGATATTGACCGAGACGCCATCCACCTTGAGCACGTTCTGCAGGAAGAACAGCGTGTAGAACTGGCCGGAATACCACACCACGGCCTGGCCGGCGGTGAGGCCGAACAGGGCAAGCAGCGCGATCCTGGCGTTCTTCCATTGTCCGAAGGCTTCCGACAGTGGCGCTTTGGAACCCTTGCCTTCTTCCTTCATGCGCTGGAAAGCCGGCGATTCGCTCAGCGACAGTCGAATCCACACGGAAATGCCGAGCAGGACGACCGAGATCAGGAACGGAATGCGCCAACCCCAGGCCTTGAAGTCGTCGGCGCTCATCGAGGCCTGTATGATCAGGATGATGACCAGCGACAGGAACAGGCCGAGCGTGGCCGTCGTCTGGATCCAGGAGGTGTAGAAGCCGCGCCTGCCGTCGGGCGCGTGCTCCGCGACATAGGTCGCAGCACCGCCATATTCGCCGCCGAGCGCCAGGCCCTGAAGCATACGAAGGATGATCAGGATGATCGGGGCGGCAATACCGATGGTGGCCGAGCCGGGCAGCAGGCCGACGAGGAATGTCGACGTGCCCATGATCATGATGGTGACGAGGAAGGTGTATTTGCGGCCGACGAGATCGCCGACGCGGCCGAAGATGAGCGCGCCGAAGGGGCGCACGAGGAAGCCGGCAGCAAAGGCCAGAAGCGCAAAGATGTTGCGCGTGGCTTCAGGATATTCGCTGAAGAAGGCCGCGCCGATGAAGGCAGCAAGCGCACCGTAGAGATAGAAATCGTACCATTCGAAAACCGTGCCGAGCGAGGAAGCGAAGATGACTTTCTTTTCCTCACGGGTCATGCCGCGCGTGGCTGAGCCCGCGCTTGCTGCCATTGCCATTGATGTGTCCTCCCAAAGATCCCGCCGACACGGGCAGACAAGCGTAGGCCAACCAACCCAATTCGGCGGGTGAAAGTTACGCGTGCGAAAGGTCGAGGACCATCGATCCTTTGGTTTTATGACTTTCGTCTAAGAGGTTGCAGGCCCAAGCCGGCTGACGATTTCCAAGACCTCTTTGAGAATTCGCTCGGGCGAGGCAGCTGGGGTGGTTTTCGAGAACCGGAGCGGAGCGGACTTTCGGGTCCGTGAGCACCGGAAGCGGAGAAAACTGCGTCAGATGCCCGCCGGAGTAGAATTATCAAAAGGTCTGTTCAGATGGCCGAAATGCCACCGTCGACCGCCAGCGTATGGCCGGTCATGAAGGAGTTCTTCGGGTCAGCGGCAAACATGATCACCTCGATGACCTCGTCCACTTCGGCGACGCGTTTCATCGGCACGCCGCGCGTCAATTCGGTGATCGCCTCGGCCTCGGTGGCGCGCGTGATCTTGACGAAATCGTCGACCATTTTCGTCCGGGCATAGGCGGGACAGACCGCGTTGACGCGAATGCCCTTGGATGCGTATTCGGCGGCAGCCGAGCGTGTCAGGCCGACGACACCGTGCTTGGCTGCCGAATAGACCGAGAGTTTCGGCGCGCCGCCAAGGCCCGCGACGGAGGCGATGTTGACGATGGCGCCACCCTTGCCGGTCTTGCGGAATTGCCGCTCCATGACCGGAAGCTGCGCCTTCAGGGCGTAGAAGACGCCGAGCAGATCGACCTCGATGATCCGCCGCGCCTCGTCGGAGGGAACCTGCGGCAGGCGCACGAAGCTCTGGGCGATGCCGGCATTGTTGACGGCGATGTCGAGACGCCCGAAGCGTTCGACGGCCAGTGCCGCCAGCTTTTCCGAAAGCTCTTCGTCGGCGACGTTTCCGGCCAGAATGGCTGTCTCGACATCGAGCGTCTCGGCAAAGGCCGACAGGACGCCCTCGTCCATGTCCGAGAGGATGAGCCGCGCGCCTTCGGCTGCGAAACGCTCGGCGGCACGGCGGCCGAATCCGCCCGTCGCCCCGGTTATCAACACGGTCATCCCGTCAAAACGGCTCATGCTTTATTTGTCCTTGTCGATGAGTTCCGCCGCCAGATGCGACAGGAGTTTTACGGCCTTGCCATACATCTTCGCCTTTTCCGGGTTCGACGCATTGCCATCCAGCGCGCGCTTGTAGACGCCCTGGCAGATCGCTGCGAGGCGGAAGAAGGAGAAGGCGAGGAAGAAGGTCCAGCGCGGGATATCCTGCAGCCCGCGCCGCTCGCAATAGGCGGCGACATAGGCTTCCTCCGACGGCAGGCCGAGCGCTGCACGGTCGATGCCGCCCAGCCCGCGAAAGCCGGACTGGTGCGGCAGGCGCCATTGCATGCACTGATAGGCGATGTCGGAGAAGGGATGGCCGAGCGTCGACAGTTCCCAGTCGAGCACGGCCAGCACCTGCGGCCGGTCCGGTGCGAAGATCATGTTGTCGAGCCGGTAGTCGCCATGCACCAGCGAGACGATGCCGTCATCTGCCGGCATATGCGTTTCCAGCCAGGCGATCAGCCGGTCCATGTCGGCGATGCTGCCGGTCTCGGAAGCACGGTATTGGCTGGTCCAGCGTGCGAGCTGGCGCTCGAAATAATTGCCGGGGCGGCCGTAGTCGGCGAGGCCTGCGGCTTCAACATCGACATCGTGCAGGGCCGCCAGCGTGGCGTTCATGGCATCGTAGATCGCCGCGCGTTCTTCGTTCGAGGATGCTTCCGGCAGCGCCGGGTCCCAGAAGATTCGGCCCTCGACATGCTCCATCACATAGAACATGCGGCCGATGGGCGATTCTTCCGGCGCCAGATGCAGCATCCTCGGCACTGGAACCGCAGTGCCGGCTAGCGCCTTCATCACCCGGTATTCGCGATCGACCTGATGCGCCGATTTGAGCAACTGACCCGGCGGCTTGGCGCGTAGCACGTAGCGCCCGCTTTTGGCCGCCAGCAGATAAGTCGGGTTCGATTGCCCTGCGTTGAATTTCTCGATTGCCTCGAGCCCGGAAAATCCGGGAACCTCGGCCTCCAGATAAGGGGCGAGTGCTGCGCGATCGAGACTATTCGGATCGCTCATCCAGCTTCCTTTGCCGGTTCGACATAGGTCAGCGTCAGCCAGCGCGCGGTCAGCGCCGGCTTCTTCGAATCCTCGATCTCGATGGTCACGTCGTGCGCCACCTGCACCCAGCCGGAGGGCCGCGCCTTCACATCGGCGAGGACGAAACGGGTGCGGATGCGCGCGCCGGTCTTCACCGGGGCGACAAATTTAAGGCTCTCGAAACCCTGATTGATGCCCATGTCGCCGCCTTCCAAAGGCGGAATGGTCTCGTAGGTCATCGCCGACAATAGCGACAGCGTCAGGAAGCCATGGGCGATGGTGCCGCCGAAAGGCGTCTCGCGCACTGCCCGTTCCGGGTCGCAATGGATGAACTGGTGGTCGTCGGTGGCGTCGGCGAACTGGTCGATCATCGTCTGCGTGACTTCACGCCAAGGGGAGACACCGACCTCCTTGCCGACGCCGGACAGAAGCTGTTCGAGGCTTACGGGTTTCAGGCTGGAAGTTGTCAAGCGGTTCGCCTTTTCGTCATTGGGTAAAGGGCGGCAGGCCGTGCTGGACCGACTGGCCGCCGTCGATGGGCACTATGGCGCCGGTGACATAGCGGCCGGCGCGGCTGCACAGATACAGCGTTGCACCCGCAATGTCATCGGGCGCGCCGATCCGCCCCAAGGGAATGTTGGCGCCCATGCGTTTTGCCTTGTCGTCAGTGCCGACGGCGAAGGCCATCATCTTGCTCTGAAAGGGACCGGGCGCGAAAGCGTTGACGGTGATGCGGCGTCCGGCGAACTCGATCGCCAGCGTGCGGGTCAGGTGATGAACGGCGGCCTTCGACGCCGTGTAGGAATAGGCGTTGTCGGCGAAAGGTTGCGTGCCCATGATCGAGCCGAGATTGATGACGCGGGCCGGGTCCTCGTCGCTCGCTGCCGTATCAAGCAGCGGCAGCAACTCGCGGGTCAGGTGGAAGATGGCGGTGACATTGACATTCATCACTTTGGCCCAGGCGGCGTAGGGGAATGTCTCGAACGGCTCGCCCCAGGAAATGCCGGCATTGTTGATCAGGATGTTCAGCTTGCCGGTTCGTTCTTTCACCGCGCCGGCCAGCGCCAGTATGCCGGCCTCGGTGCTGACATCGCCGGCAAAGCCCTCGGCCTTTCCGGGGCCGCCCCGCGCATTGATCTCGGCAGCGACGCGCTCGCACTCATCGCCCTTGCGCGAAGCGATCAGCACATGTGCCCCGGCCTGCGCCAGCGCGGTGGCGGCCATGCGGCCGATGCCGGTCGCCGCGCCTGTCACCAGCGCGGTCTTGCCGGTTACCGAAAACAGCTCCTCCAGATAGGACATCGCTCCTCCAAGCTGCGGCTTCAAGCTTGCCGCGTTGACAACATACCGAGTAGTATGTTCATATTTTCAGCGCTCGTAAAGACCATGTGTTGCTGCATGGCTGCGGGAGGTAGACCGCCGCGATATCACCAGGATGACAGACGGATGTCAGAAAGCACCGCAAGGACCATGCCGGACGATTCCCGCTTCGACATCCTGAGCGCGGCAGCGCAGTGCTTCATGGAACGCGGCTATCACGCGAGTTCGATCGACGATGTCGCGCGCAGCCTCGGCTCGACCAAGGGCCGCGTCTATCATCACTTTCCGTCCAAGGCCGATCTGTTCGCGGAAGTGTTCCGCACTGGTATGGAGATGAACTACACGGCGATCGAACCCTATCGCGAAAAGGACATTCCCGCGGTGATGCGCTGGCGTCATCTCGCCACCATCCACACCGGCCAGATGATCCGCACCAAGCCGTTCCAGCGCGTGGTGTGGGAGGGCGTCGAACTGCATCTGCGCGGCGCGACCACGCCGGAACAGCGCGAGGTTTTTGCCCGGCTTCTGCAATACCGCACCGAATACGGGCTGATTTTCCGCAAGACCATCGAAGAGGCGCGCGATGCCGGCGCGATGGATTTCGAGAATCTCGGCATCGCCGCAGAACTCATGTTCATGACACTCAACTCGCCTATCTTCTGGTATTCGCCGCGCCCCGACGAAACCGAAGGCGATATCGACCGTCTCGTCGGGCAGATCGTTACCTGTGCCGCGCGGGGTCTCGGGGCTTCCTGATCCCGAGCCGCCGCCGTGAGATTGATTGCATTCAAGCAAAAGTTGGAGGAAGAAATTCAATGTCGGATATGGCCCTGGGCATGACGGAGCGGCTGAAGCCCATCCACGAGCGCGTCGCCCGCATGGTGCGCGAGGAGATCGCGCCGCTCGACGCTGAATTCCTGGCCGAGATCGGCAAGGGCGGCGATCGCTGGGCCTACACGCCACGCCAGACAGAAATTCTCGAAGGGCTGAAGGCCAAGGCGCGCGAGCGCGGGTTGTGGAATTTCTGGCTGACCAATTCCGACCGCGGCTACGGGCTTTCCACCGTCGAATATGCTTATCTCGCCGAGGAAATGGGCAAGGCGCATCTGGGCGCCGAAACCTTCAACTGCTCGGCACCCGACACCGGCAATATGGAAGTGCTGGAGCGCTATGGTTCTGCCGAGCACAAGGAGCGTTGGCTGGGGCCGTTGCTCGAAGGAAAAATCCGCTCTGCCTATCTGATGACCGAGCCGGATGTCGCCTCGTCGGATGCCACCAACATCTCCCTGCGCTGTGAGCGCGACGGCGACGATTATGTTCTGAATGGCGAGAAGTGGTGGGCGTCGGGCGCCGGCGATCCGCGCTGCAAGATCTACATCGTCATGGTCAAGACCGGCGGCGATGATGCGCCGAAGCACAAGCGGCATTCGATGATCCTGGTGCCTGCCGGCACCGAGGGCGTCGAGAAGTTGCGGGCGATGCAGGTCTATGGCGAGGATGACGCGCCGCACGGCCATTTCCACATCCGCTTCACCAATGTCCGCGTGCCGGCATCCAATCTCATCTTAGGCGAGGGCAGGGGTTTCGAGATCGCGCAAGGCCGGCTCGGCGGCGGGCGTATCCACCACTGCATGCGCGCTATCGGCCAGGCCGAGCGGGCGCTGGAGCTGATGTGCACGCGTGCCCTGCGGCGCGAGGCCTTCGGCAAGAAGCTCGCCGAACTCGGTGCCAATTTCGACATCATCGCCGAAGCGCGCATGGAGATCGAAATGGCGCGGCTGCTCTGCCTCAAGGCTGCCTGGATGATCGATCAGGGTGACGCCCGCGCTGCCGCTCCCTGGATCAGCCAGATCAAGGTTGCGGCACCGCGCATCGCACTCAAGGTGGCGGATGAGGCAGTGCAGATGTTCGGCGCGAAGGGCATCAGCCAGGACACCGAACTGGCGCGCATCTGGACGCATCTTCGGACGTTGCGTCTCGTCGATGGGCCGGACGCCGTGCACCGCCGCCAGATCGCCCGCAACGAGCTTAGAAAATACACGCAGGAAAAGATCTGACCGTCATGAAGGCAATCGTCGTCAACAACTACGGCCCGATCGACAAGATCGCCTATGCGGACTGGCCGGAGCCGGAAGCCAAGGGCAATCAGGTCGTCATCGAGGCGGAAGCTATCGGCGTCAATTTTCCCGATGGTCTGCTGGTGCAGGGTCTCTACCAGATGAAGCCGGAGCTTCCCTTCGTGCCGGGCATGGAGGTGGCGGGCAAGGTCATTGCGGTCGGGCCGGAGGTGAAGTCGCTGAAGGTCGGCGATCGCGTCGCATCCCTCTCCACCCATGGCAGTTACGCCGAGCGGGTCGCAGTGCCGGAGCCGGCGGCGATGAAGCTGCCGAACGGCATGGACGCCGGTCACGCCTGCGCGCTGATCTGCGGCTATGGCACCTCGCACTATGCGCTAAAGCAGCGTGCGAAGATAAAGCCCGGCGAAACGCTCTGCGTGCTCGGCGCGTCGGGGCTTACCGGAATCGCGGCGATCCAGATCGGCAAGGCTATGGGCGCGACCGTCATCGGCGTGGCGTCGACCGAGGAGAAACGGCAGATCGCAAAGGAAGCGGGCGCCGATATCGTGCTTGGCTATGAAGACCTTAGGGATCGCCTGAAGGAAGCGACCGGCGGCAAGGGTGTCGATGTCGCCTTCGATCCGGTCGGCGGTGAAGCCTTCGATGCACTGTCGCGTTCGATGGGCTGGGGCGGGCGGCTTTTGGTCATCGGCTTTGCCTCCGGCACGATCCCGAAATTCCCGGTCAATCTGGCGCTGGTCAAAGGGTTTTCCGTGGTCGGCGTGTTCTGGGGCGCCTTCACCGCCAAGGAACCGAAGGTCTATGCCGAGAATATGAGCGAGCTGATCGAGTGGTATCGCGCCGGCAAGGTCAAGCCCGTCATCGAAGGCACCTATCCACTTGCCGACGCAGCGAAGATACTGAAACGCGTTATCGGGCGCGGTGCGTCCGGCAAGCTTATCCTCAAGCCGTGAATGGAGTTTTCCATGGCCATCCCATCCGAGATGAACGCACTGCTTCTGACCAATGACGGCTATACCAAGACGCCTTCGGGAAGCGTGCTCGAAGCGATGGAGCCTTATGTCGTGCCCGGCCGCATTGCGGTGCCTGCGCCGAAGCCGAAGCAGGTTCTGATCAAGGTCAGCCTCGCCTCGATCAACCCTTCAGACGTGATGTTCATCAAGGGTCAGTATGGCCAGCCGCGCTTCGTCGGGCAGCCTGCCGGTTTCGAGGGTGTCGGCATCGTCGCGGCTGCCGGCGACGATCCTGCCGCGCAGAACATGCTCGGCAAGCGCGTCGCGTTTGCCACCGGCTACACCAATTGGGGCGCCTGGGCCGAGTATGCGATGGCCGAGGCTTCTGCCTGCATCCCGGTGATCGACAGCGTGCGCGACGAGGATGCCGCCGCGATGATCGTCAATCCGCTGACCGCTCTAGCCATGTTCGATATCATTCGGGAAGAGGGCGAGAAGGCCTTCGTGCTGACGGCCGGCGCCAGCCAGTTGTCCAAGCTGATCATGGGCGTGGCCAGGGACGAAGGCTACCGCCCCATAGCCATCGTGCGGCGCGACGACCAGATCCCGCTGCTGAAGGAGGCGGGTGCCGCGCATGTGCTCAATGCCGAAGCGCCGGATTTCGACAATGCGTTGAAAGAAGTGATGAAGGCCGAACAGCCGCGCATCTTCCTCGATGCCGTCACCGGCCCGCTCGCCGGCGCGATCTTCAACGCGATGCCCAATGGCGCGCGCTGGATCGTCTATGGCAGGATGGACCTTGCCACCACGCCGATCGTCCAGCCCGCCCAACTCATCTTCATGCACAAGAAGATCGAGGGATTCTGGCTGGTCGAGTGGATGCGCGACACGCCCATCGAGCGCAAGGGCCGCGCGGTGATGGAGGCACAGAAGCGCTTTTCGGACGGGCGCTGGGCGACCGACGTGACGGCCGTGGTGCCGCTCTCGGAAGCGATGGCGCGGGTGCCGGCGGAACTGGCAAAACCGAACGGGAAGGTTTTTATCAAGCCTTGAGGGGCTGCTATTTTTTCTCCCCACCGGGGCAGAGTTCTCGCCTATCGGCTCTCTGATGGGTCTAGGGAAAGACCCCCACCCCTAACCCCTCCCCATAAGGGGGAGGGGGGACTTTGCTGCCGCCATGCCTCACGAAACCGTCAATGATTGGCGCCTTGCGCGGATCCCTTCGGATTTCCCTCCCCCTTGTGGGGAGGGGTTAGGGGTGGGGGTGCTTCATATGCGATCGGCATGCCGTGAACGGGGAGAAGGAGGCTGAATTATTCCGCCGGCTCCACATTCGTATAGGCAGCTTCCTCGAGCTCGCGCTTCAGCCTCGCCTCTTCCTCGACCTTGGGCGTGACCCAGCGGCCGAGCAGCAGATAGGCGACGGGCGTCAGGAACAGCGTCGAGGCCGTCGCCAGCCCCAGCCCGCCGACGATAACCCAGCCGAGTGCGATGCGCGCTTCGGCGCCGGCGCCTGAGGCCAGCACCAGCGGCAGGCCGCCGAGCACGGTACAGATCATGGTCATCATCACCGGGCGCAGGCGGATGTTGGAGGCTTCCTCGATCGCCTCGCGCACGCCCATGCCGCGATCGCGCAGCTGGTTGGCGAATTCGACGATGAGGATGCCGTTCTTGGCCATGATGCCGACGAGCATCACCAGCCCGATCTGGCTGTAGGCGTTGAGGCTGGTGCCCGTCAGCAGAAGCGCGAAGACCGCGCAGGCGAGACCGAGCGGCACCGTCGCCATGATGATGACGGCGCTGACGAAGCTTTCGAACTGGGCCGCCAGAACCAGCAGGATGATGACCAGCGCGAAGCCGAAGATGGTCAACATGCTACCGCTGCTTTCGCCGAGCGTGGCGGCTTCGGCGAGCGGGATGATGCGGGCACCTGGCGGCAGCAGCGGACCGGCGATTTCCTGCGCCGCCTTCAGCGCGTCGCCAAGCGCGAAGTCGCTGCGCAGGTTCGCGGTGACGGCGACCGAGCGCAACTGCTGCTCGCGGGTCAGCGACGGCGGCACGGCGCGCTCGGTCAGCGTGGCGATCGTCGCCATCGGCACGAAGCGCCCGTCCGTGGTCTTCATGAAGATGTTTTCGAGATCGGTCGGGTCGTTGATCGGATTGGTCGTCGAAACGAGCTTCACCTTGTAGGCGCGGTCGTTGATGAAAACCTCGTCCACTTCGCGCCCGTCCAACATCGCCTGCACGGCGTTGGCCAGCCCGGTTATGTCGATGCCGAGGTCGGAGGCGCGCTCGCGGTCGATCTCGACGGCAAGCTGCGGCTGGGTCGCATCGTTGGAAAGGCGCGGCTGCTGGAAGCGCGGGTCCTTCTCCATCTCAGTGACGACCTTGTTGGCGGCCACGCCGAGATCGGCATAGCTGTTGGAGCCGACGATGGCGAATTGCAGGCCGTTGCCGGCGCCGCGAATGCCGAGGCTGTTGGGCGAAACCGGGAAAGCGCGCACGCCGGGAACATTGGCGACCGCCTTGCTGATGTCGGCCATGATCTCCTGTTGCGAGCGCTCACGCTTGTCCCACGGCGCAAGCGACATGACCATGAAGCCGCTGTTGACCGAGCCGCCCTGGCCGACATTGGCGAAGGTGTTCTCGATCTCGCCGGAATCGCGCAGCGGCTGGATCAACTGCTCGATGCGGCGCATCTGCTGGGTGGTGTATTCCAGGCTCACGCCCTGCGGCGCAGTAACCCGCAGCAGCGCCAGCGAGCGATCCTCGTTGGGTGTCAGTTCCTGGCGGATCAGGCCGAATGCGCCATAGGCTGCGGCCGCGAACAGGACCGAAACGATGATGACGATGGTTGGCGCGTCGAGGCAGGCATGCAGGCAGCGGCGATAAAGGGCGGCGAGAAAAGTGCCGATGCGCCCCATGATGCCGTGGTGGCCGTGGTCCGCTTCCGTGCCGCCCGCCTTCAGCATACGTGAGGCGAGCATCGGGCACAGCGACAGCGCGACGATGGACGACAGCAGCACGGCCATGGCCAGAACGAAGCCGAATTCGCGGAACAGGCCGCCGGTCTGGCCGGGCAGGAAGGAGAGGGGGATGAACACTGCGGCGAGCGTGGCGGTGGTCGCGACGACCGCGAAGAACACTTCCTGCGTGCCGAGCACTGCGGCAGCGCGTGGCCCCATGCCTTCGTTGCGGCGGCGCACGATGTTTTCGAGCACGACGATGGCGTCGTCGACGACAAGGCCTGTCGCCAGCACCAGCGCCAGCAGCGTCAGGATGTTGATGGAGAAGCCAGCGAGATAGATCGCCGCGATCGTGCCGATCAGCGCCACCGGCATGGCGAGGCCGGGGATGAGTGTCGCGCGCCAGTCGAGCAGGAACAGATAGATGATCAGGAGCACGATCGATACCGACAGCACCAGCGCGATCTCAACCTCGTGGACCGCGCCATTGACGAAGACGGCATCGTCGCTGGTCACGCGTATGTTCATGCCTTCGGGCAGCGTCGCCTGTATTTTATCAACGGCGGCGTGCACGCCGGTGGAAATGTCCAGCGTGTTGGATTGCGCCTGCCGGATGATGCCGAGGCCGATGCCGGGCTGGCCGTTGGAGCGCAGCGACGACTGGCCGATGTCGGGTCCGATCGTCACGGTGGCGACATCGCCGATGCGGGTACGGCCTTTTATGACGATGCTCTCGAAGGCTTCCGGCGTGGTCACCGAAGCGGTCGCGCGCACGATGATGTTCTGGTCTTTGCTCGTCAGTGCGCCGGCCGGCGTGTCGAGCGAAACGGTCGACAGCGCATTGCTGATGTCGGCAACGGTCATTCCAAGGCTGGAAAGCTTGGTCTGGTCGATGTCGATGCGAAAGATCTTGTCGCGGTCGCCGAAAATCTGGACGTCGGCGACGCCCGGCACGGCCGAAAGCGTGTCGATGATCTGGTCATCGATGAAGATGGTCATGTCCTCGACGGACATGCGGTCCGAGGTCACCGCCAGGCGCAGCACGGCATCGGAATTGGCGTCCGCCTTGACGATGCGGGGCGGGTCGGCGTCGTCGGGGAGCTGGTTGGTGACTCGGGCGACGGCGTCGCGCATGTCGGCTGCGGCCACGTCCAGATTGACGCCGTCGGCGAATTCCACGGTGACGCGGCTGCGTCCGTAGGACGAACTGGACGAGATCGACTTGACGCCGGAGACGCGCGAAACCGCGCCCTCCAGTATGGTCGTCAGTTCGCGGTCGATGGTTTCGGCGGCGGCGCCGGAATAGTCTGCGGTAATGGTGATGACGGGGCGGTCGACGTCGGGCAATTCGCGCACCTCGACGCCGAAGAAGGCGGCAAGCCCCGCGACCACGATCAGCGTGTTGATGACGAAGGCCATGATCGGGCGGCGCACGAAAAGCGCCGTCATGCCCTTTTCGCTGCCGCCATTATGCGTTTCCACTATGCCGGCCCCCCGCGCCGCTTACGAGCCGCTGCCGGCAGCGGGTGCCGGCGTCGCGGTTCTCGGCTCTGCGCCGGCAATCAGCACGTCCGCGCCTTCGCGGACCGCATGAACGCCCTCGGTGACGACGATGTCGCCAGCCATGATCGGCGCGTCGATGAGGACGCTCTCGCTGTTGCGCTGGATGATGCGGACAGGGGTACGTTTTGCCTTGCCGCCTTGGATCGCCCAGACGAAAGCACCATCGGTGCCCCACTGGATCGCGAGCGGGTCGACGGAAGGATAGGTGTCGCCGGGAAAGCCCATGGCGACCTGGAACGACATGCCGGCGCGCAGCTTGTCGCCGACATTCTCGATTTTCGCGCGCACCAGCAGCGTGCGGCTTGCCTCTTCCAGCCGGTTGTCGACCGCACTGACCGTTCCCTTGAATGTCTGGCCCGGCATGGCGATGGGCGTCGCCGTCAGTGGCTGGCCCACTGCAACGGCGGTGGTAAAGCGCTCGGGCACCCAGAAGTCGATGATGATCGAAGAGCGGTCATCGATGGTGGCGACGGTCGTTGTCGTTGTTACGTAGTTGCCGGCCTCGATCGGCAGGATGCCGACGATGCCGGAAATGGGCGCGACGATGGCGCGGCGTTCAAGTGCAAGTTGCGCCTCCTGCAGCGCCAGCTGTGCGTTGTCGAGCGCAAGCTGTGCATCGGAGACCTGAACGGCGGTCACGGTGTTGGTGCCGCGCAGCGTCTTGGCCCGATCGGATTTGGACTGTGCGTCGGCCACCGCGACCTTCGCGCGGTCGACGGCGATCTTCTCGCCGTCCGAATCGAGCCTTGCGATCACCGCTCCGGCTTCGACCTTGCTTCCCGGCGTTACCACAAGTTCGGTAAGGCGGCCGGAAGAATAGGGATTGATTGCAACCGAGGCGTTGGCGCGGCCGGTGCCGATCGCCTGCAGCCGGTCATTGATCGTCGCGGAAGTGACAGGCGCCGTGATGACCGCCGTCTGCGGGCCGCGCTGGCGGTTGCCGCCGGCGGCCGAAGCGGTTCCCTCGGTCTTGGCTGTTGCGCCATAGGCCCAGTCGATGCCCCAGCGGGCCAGAATATCCGGTGCGCCGGGATAAAAACGAGCCCAAGCGGCAGCGGCCACCACGAGGATGACCAGGGTAAAGACGATCTGTTTCCAGGCGGCCATCGGCACTCCGGGCGTCGGGGCGATACATCGCCACTTGATTTCGTATCTGCCCGGCTCTCCACCGTCCCCGAGACAGCGAAATGGGCATGCATTTTAGGCGCAAAGCACCCGAAAGTCAGTATCGCGCCTTTATGTCAATTCGCGGACGGCTTGGCACCTTAAATATCGGTAATCATTCGGGTTCACTGCCCAATGTTTGGGCAAGGCCAGCTATCGCAGGTCTTCCATCTCGCGGATGCGCCTTGCGCTCTCCTTTTCCATCGAGCGGGTAATTTCGCCGATCAGCGTCTCGGCGACGACGAACAGGGCCGCCGACGAATCCCACGAAGAGGGCACCGCGGTGCGGCCTGCTATGACATGGCGGGCGACGCGGGCGATCGGCGACAGCCACTGGTCGGTGAAAAGCATGACGTCGACGCCGCGCGCATGCGCCTTTTCGGCGAAGCGGATCAGGCTTTCCTGATAGCGGCGAATGTCGAAGACCAGCAGCACGTCGCGCTTGCCCATGTCGATCAGCCGGTCGCGCCACGTGCTTTCCTGGCCGGTCAGGTGGAACACGTTCGGACGCACGATGGTGAGATGGGCTGCCATATAGCGCGCAATGGGATCGGTGAAGCGCCCGCCGATGAGGAATATCTTGGCGCGCGGGTTGGCGAGGCGGGCGACGATGTCGGCGATCTGCTTGTCGGAGACGTGGCGGAAGGTCTCGCGGATATTCTCCAGCGTCGCTTCCAGCACCGGGGAGGTCTTGCCGCTCTCGGGTGTCGGCCGCGCCACGGTTCGCGTCAGTGGCGACTGAAGCTGGGCAGCCAGTTCGTCCTGAAGCGTGGCCTGGAACTCGGGGTAATTCTGGAAGCCAAGGCGCGAAACGAAGCGCAATATGGTCGGCGAACTGACGCCGGCCTGCTGCGAAAAATCCGCCACCGTCTTCAGCCCGATCAGCGGATAGTTGGCGATCAGCGTCTGTGCTGCACGCCGTTCGCCGGCCGGCATCGTATCTATGCGATCCGAAATCAGTTCCGCGATGCTTAGCGCCATTTCCACTCCCGCTTCGATCCCGCCACTTGGCGGGATGCTTGTCCCCAAACCTTTTCGCCCTGCCGTCCGGCACTTGCACAAAGCCGTTTGACAAAGTCTCGCAATGCGTATGAAATCATTCATTGAGACGCAAAGAAACAAAATACGTAACATACGATACGGCGTTTTCAGGGGACTGCAAGAGAATGGAGACTGCGTATTCCGCAGCAGAGGAGGCGTATGAAGCCGTCCGGGTCAGCAGCCGGGATGGCGCCAGCCCCTATCTGCTGGTCTGCGATCACGCATCGAATTTCATTCCCGCTCGTTTCGGCACGCTCGGCCTCGAAAACTCCGAGCTTTCGCGCCACATCGCCTGGGACCCCGGCGCGCTTCCGGTCATTCGCCGCATGGCCGAAGTGCTGGACGCTACGCTGGTCGAATCCTGCGTTTCGCGGCTTGTCATCGACTGCAACCGGTCGCTCGACGCCCCCGACCTGATCTCAGCGGTCAGCGAGACAACAGTGGTGCCGGGCAATGAAAACCTGAGCGAAGAACAGCGGCAGGAGCGCATCGCGCTGTCCTGGCAGCCCTTCCACGACACCATCGAGGAAGTCATTGCCGAGCGGCTGGTGAGGGGCATGGAGACGCGGCTCGTTTCCGTCCATTCCTTCACGCCGGTCTACAAGGGCGTTTCGCGGCCCTGGCACATCGGCATCATCCACGACGAGGACGACAGCCTGGCCGGACCGATGATCGATGCGCTGAAGGCGGTCGACGGCATGACCGTCGGCGTCAACGAACCCTATTCGCCGGCCGACCGCGTCTATTTCACGCTGGAACGGCATGGCCGCGCGCGCGGGCTTGCCTGCGCCATGATCGAAATCCGCAACGATGAGATCCGGGATGAAACCGGGCAATGCAAATGGGCGGATCTCCTGGCCGGCATCTTTGCCGGCTTGGAACCAGGGATGGGGACCAAGGCGTCCGCACGGCTGGGAAAAAGCCATGTGGCCGAGAAGGTAAATCAGAAAGTCGTCTAGCTAAAAAGTTGTCTAGCTGAAACAGGGGAACTTTCACATGACTGCGCCTGGTTACTCCGAAAATGACAAAAGCGAGGACATGAAGGTCCTCCACGGCATGGGCTACGCCCAGGAACTCGAACGGAGAATGAGCCAGTTCTCCAATTTCGCGGTTTCCTTTTCCATCATCTGCATCCTTTCCGGCGGCATCAACTCGCTGGCACAGGCGACATCGGGAGCGGGCGGTGCCGCGATCGGCATCGGCTGGCCGCTCGGCTGCTTCGTATCACTCGTCTTCGCTGTCGCCATGGCGCAGATCAGCTCGGCCTATCCGACGGCGGGCGGCCTCTATCACTGGGGTTCGATCCTCGGCAACAAGTTCACCGGCTGGCTGACCGCCTGGTTCAACCTGCTCGGCCTCGTCACCGTTCTCGGCGCCATCAATGTCGGCACCTACTACTTCTTCATGGGCGCCTTCGGCACGACCTATCTCGGGCTCGAGGACACGACTACGACCCGGATCATCTTCCTCGCGATCATCACCGGGCTGCAGGCGCTGGTGAACCATATGGGCATCGGCCTCACCGCCAAGCTCACCGACTTCTCCGGCTACCTCATCTTCGCGACCGCGATCGTGCTGGCGCTCGTCTGCCTGGCTGCGGCCGACAGCTACGAGATCGGCCGCCTCTTCACCTTCGCCAATTATTCGGGCGAGGCGGGTGGCAATGTCTGGCCGGCAAACTCGTCGATGTGGGTGTTCCTGCTTGGCCTGCTCCTGCCGATCTACACGATCACCGGCTATGACGCATCGGCCCATACCTCGGAAGAAACGCTGAAGGCGGCGCACTCGGTGCCGCGGGCGATGATCGGTTCGGTGCTGTGGTCGGCTCTGTTCGGCTACATCATGCTGTGCGCCTTCGTGCTCATGCTGCCAAGCATGGACGAAGCGGCAAAGCAGGGCTGGAACGTCTTCTTCTGGGCCATGGACACGCAGGTCCATCCGGTCGTGAAGGACATCCTCTACTTCGCCATCTTCGTCAGCCAGTGGCTGTGCGGCCTGGCGACGGTGACGTCGGTGTCGCGCATGATCTTCGCCTTCTCGCGTGACGGCGGCCTGCCCGGTTCGAAGGCGCTGGCCAAGGTCAGCCCGACCTATCGCACGCCGGTGGCGGCAATCTGGACCGGGTCGGTCCTTGCGGTGCTGTTCGTCTGGGGTTCGTCGCTGGTCTCGATCGGCGAGACGCCCGTCTACACCATCGTCGTCGCCTGCACGGTCATCTTCCTGTTCTTCTCCTTCACCATTCCAATTGCCCTCGGGCTGTTCGCGTGGGGAACGTCGAAGTGGGACAAGATGGGTCCGTTCAATCTCGGCGAAGGCACCTTCAAGCTCTTTGCCGTGCTGTCGATCATCGCCATGATCCTGATCTTCATCCTCGGCATCCAGCCGCCGAATGACTGGGCGCTGTACATCACCGTCGGCTTCCTGATCGTCACCGGCATTGTCTGGTTCGGCTTCGAGCGCGGCCGGTTCCAGGGTCCGCCGATCGGTGATCAGGTTGCAAAGCGCGCCGCCGAAATCGCTGCCGCCGAGCGCGCGGTCGGCGAAACCGGGCGCTGAGCCATTGTTCATCCTGCCGTGGCCGGCGTCACGCCGGCCACGGTTCGTCTATATCCTCAACCTCATTGCTGAGAATTCACCACCCGGAGTAGGAAAAGAATGGCCGTAAGTTTCTCGTTCGATCAGTTGAAGAAAGCAGTGGCAGGCGACGAGATCGATACGGTTCTCGCATGTTCAGTCGACATGCAGGGCCGTCTCGTCGGCAAGCGGTTCCTGGCGAAATACTTCGTCGAATCCGCCTATGACGAGACGCATGGCTGCAACTATCTGCTGGCGAACGACATCGATATGGAGCCGGTGCCGGGCTACAAGGCGGCAAGCTGGTCGAAGGGCTATGGCGACTTCGTCATGAAGCCCGACCTTTCCACGCTGCGCCGTGTGCCGTGGCTGGAAAAGACAGCACTGGTCCTGTGCGACGTGCTCGACCATCACACCCATGGCGATCTTCCGCATTCGCCGCGCGCCATCCTGCGCAAGCAGGTCGCCCGGCTGAAGGAGCGGGGCTATCTCGCCTATTTCGCCTCCGAGCTCGAATTCTATCTCTTCAACGAGACCTACGATTCTGCCCGCGCCAAGCACTGGCAGAACCTCGAAACCGCCTCGCCCTATATCGGCGACTATCTGATTGGCATCACCACCAAGGAAGAGGGCGTGATGCGCCGGCTGCGCAACGACATGGAAGCCGCCGGCATCCCGATCGAGAACTCCAAGGGCGAATGGGGTCCGGGCCAGGAAGAGATCAACGTCCGCTATGCGGAAGTTCTCGAAATGGCCGACCGCCATGTCATCCTGAAGAACGGCGCCAAGGAAATCGCCGAGAGCATGGGCAAGTCCATCTCCTTCATGGCGAAGTACAATTACGGCCTCGCCGGCAATTCCAGCCACATCCACAATTCGCTGTGGAGCGAGGACGGCAAGACGCCGCTGTTCTACGATAAAAACGCCGACTGGACGCTTTCCAAGCTCGGCCAGCAATGGGCCGCCGGCCAGCTCAAATATGCCAAGGAATTCACCTGGTTCCTGGCGCCCTACATCAACTCCTACAAGCGCTTCCAGGCTGGCACATTCGCGCCGACCAAGATCATGTGGAGTGAGGACAACCGCACCGCCGGCTTCCGTCTTTGCGGCGAGGGCACCAAGGGCATCCGTATGGAGTGCCGCATCGGCGGCGCCGACCTCAACCCCTACCTCGCCTTTGCCGCGTTGATCGCGGCGGGCCTTGCTGGGATCGACGAGAAGCTGGAACTGCAGAAACCTTTCGTCGGCGACGCCTATCAGGCCTCGCGCCTTCCCGAGATTCCCAAGACCTTGCGTGAAGCGACCGAGACGCTGGCGAAATCGAAGATGCTGAAGACGGCGCTGGGCGAGGAAGTGGTCGAGCACTACGTCCACACCGCCCGCTGGGAACAGATGGAATATGACCGCCGCATCACCGACTGGGAGCTGCACAGGGGATTTGAGCGGTATTAAGGCTCGACCGCAACGTTTGCGTCGCCCCTCATCCGCCTGCCGGCACCCTCTCCCCGTTTACGGGGAGAGGGAGGGTGAGGGGCGACGCGACCTCGAATGTTATTTTGAAAAAGGACTGACATCATGACCGAGACGGTCAAACTCATATCCCCCATCGATGGCTCGATCTATGTCGAGCGGCCCATCGCGACCGATCAGGCCGTCAATGCTGCCGTCGAACGCGCACGTGCCGCGCAGGTCGACTGGGCGCAGACTTCGATCGCCGAGCGCGGCAAGTATATGCTGGCCATGCTCGAGGCGCTGGTCGCCATGAGCGACGAGATCGTGCCGGAGATCGCCTGGCAGATGGGGCGTCCCGTGCGCTATGGCGGCGAGTTCGGCGGCGTCAGGGAACGCACCAACTACATGGTCGAGATCGCCGAGCAGGCTTTGAAGCCGGTGATGGCCTCCAATCCGAAGGATGGTTTCCGCCGCTATGTGAAGAAGGAGCCGCTCGGCGTCGTCATGGTCGTTGCGCCGTGGAACTATCCCTATCTCACGGCGGTCAACACCATCGTCCCGGCGCTGATGGCCGGCTCCACCGTGATCCTCAAGCACGCCGCCCAGACGATCCTTGTCGGCGAACGCTTCGCCCAGGCTTTTGAGAAGGCCGGCCTGCCCAAGGGCGTGTTCCAGAACATCGTGCTCAACCACGCCCAGACCGAGAAGCTGCTCGGCTCCGGCAAGATCGACCATGTCAATTTCACTGGCTCGGTTGCCGGCGGCAAGGCAATCGAGAAGGCTGCGGCCGGCACCTTCATGACGCTCGGCCTCGAACTCGGCGGCAAGGACCCGGCCTATGTGCTGCCCGATGCTAAGCTCGACCACGCCATCGCCAATCTGGTCGACGGCGCCTTCTACAATTCCGGCCAGTGCTGCTGCGGCATCGAGCGCGTCTACGTCCACGAGAAGGTCTATGACGATTTCGTCGAGGGCTTCATCGCCGAGACCAAGAACTACGTCGTCGGCAATCCGCTGGAGCAGGCTACCACCATGGGGCCGATGGCGCAGGCACGCTTTGCCGACTTCATTCGCGAGCAGAAGGCGGAAGCCCTGCGCAAGGGTGCCACCGCGCATATCAACATGAAGGTCGATCAGGACAAGGCCGGCTCGCCCTATCTGGCGCCGGAAGTGCTGACCAATGTCGACCACCAGATGAGTGTCATGCGCGAGGAAAGCTTTGGGCCTATCGTCGGCATCATGAAGGTGCGCGGCGACGAGGACGCCATCGCGCTGATGAACGACAGCCCCTACGGCCTCACCGCCTCGATCTGGACCGCCGACACCGACCGCGCCATCGCCATCGGCGACCGGGTCCAGACCGGCACCGTGTTCATGAACCGCTGCGACTATCTCGACCCGGCGCTCGTCTGGACCGGCGTCAAGGACACCGGCAAGGGCGCCGGCCTGTCGCAGATCGGCTACGACAACCTGACCAGGCCGAAGAGCTATCATCTGCGTGAACAGATTTAGAGGTCAAGATGAGCCGCAATGTTGTTGAGGAGCGTCATCCCGGAAACCGGAGCGAAGCGAAGCGAAGGTTATCCGGGACCCATTGGCCCGAAAATCGACGAGCGCGGCCCGGTCCTTAATATTGCGTCTGTCAGAAGCGTTGCACGTATCCGCAGACCGGCCGTGCTGCTCAATAGATCCCGGATAACCTTCGCTTTGCTCCGGTTTCCGGGATGACGCCGTCGTTTTCCGCAGCACTACAACAAGTTCTCGTTTTCGAAAGACCCTTCCATGTCCAAACTCATCTCCAAATGGAACTACCCCACCGTCGTCCGCTTTGGCGCAGGGCGCATCTCGGAGCTGCCGGAGGTGCTGGCTGCGACCGGCATCAAGCGGCCGCTCTTCGTCACCGATCCGGGGCTGGCCAAGCTGCCGGTCGTGGCCAAGACGCTGAAGCTGCTTGACGATGCTAAAATCCCCTATGGCGTCTTCTCCGACGTCAAGCCGAACCCGGTGGAATCGAACCTCACCGCCGGCATCGCCGTGTTCAAGAAGGGCAAGCATGACGGCGTCATCGCCTTCGGCGGCGGCTCGGGCCTCGACCTCGGCAAGCTGATCGCCTTCCAGGCCGGCCAGACACGCCCGGTCTGGGATTTCGAAGACATCGGCGACTGGTGGACGCGGGCGAATTCCGACACGATCGCGCCGATCATCGCCGTGCCCACCACTGCCGGCACCGGTTCGGAGGTCGGCCGCGCCGCTGTGGTCACCAATGAGGCGACCCACACCAAGAAGGTCATCTTCCATCCGAAGCTGCTGCCGGAGATCGTGATTGCCGATCCCGAACTGACGGTCGGTATGCCGCCCTTCATCACCGCCGGCACCGGCATGGACGCGCTCGCACATTGCCTCGAAGCCTATTGCGCGCCGGGCTATCACCCGATGGCCGACGGCATCGCCGTCGAGGGCATCCGGCTCGTCTTCGAGAACCTGCCGAAAGCCTTTGCCAATGGAAAGGATCTCACAGCGCGCGCCCATATGATGAGCGCCGCCGCCATGGGTGCTGCCGCTTTCCAGAAGGGCCTCGGCGCCATCCATTCGCTGTCGCATCCGGTCGGCGCGCTCTACGACACCCATCACGGCATGACTAACGCTGTCTTCATGCCCTATGTGCTCGCCTTCAACCGCGATGCGATCGAGGAGAAGATCGCGCGCCTTTCCGCCTATTGCGGCATCAAGGGCGGCTTCGATGGCTTCGCCAAAGCCGTCATCAAGCTGCGCAAGGAACTGAAGGTCCCGAACACGCTGCCGGGCCTCATCAAGGGGCTGGACATGGACAAGAAGCACAAGACCCTGATCGCCGACATGGCGATCGTCGATCCGACCGCCGGCGGCAACCCGGTCAAGCTGACGAAGAAGGCAGCACTGGCGCTGCTCGAAAGCGCCATCGAAGGCACGCTCTGAAAGGCATTCCCGGCCTCGCCCTATCATCTTGCGACATGACAGGGCGGGGCTGGAACAGCCTTTGTCGAATAAGGAAAGGAGAACGAAAGACGGGGAAACACCAATCGAAATCATTAGCCGGAAAACGAACGCCGGCGATTGCCAGCCCTTTGTAAAAGTAGTTAGATTTTTAGATCGCGGACGGGTCGGGAGGCATTACTTTTCACACGACTGTCATCGAGTATCGGTAACCGCATCACAGGCGCGCTTGGGCGTCAGTTCAACGGAGAGAACACATGTTCAGTTTCACGGGAAAAGTGCTTTCCCTTACCGCAGCGTCACTGATGGTGACGTCGGCAATCGCCTCGGCACAGTCGATGGACGAGCTGGTCGCCGCGGCCAAGAAGGAAGGCCAGCTTACCACGATCGCGCTGCCGCATGACTGGTGCGGCTATGGCGCCGTCATTGCCGGCTTCAAGGCGAAATATCCGGAAATCACCGTCAACGAACTCAACCCCGACGCCGGCTCCAGCGACGAAGTCGAGGCAATCAAGGCCAACAAGGACAACAAGGGCCCGCAGGCGCCTGACGTCATCGACGTCGGCCTCTCCTATGGCCCGCAGGCCAAGGCCGATGGCCTGATCCAGCCCTACAAGGTCTCGACCTGGGATTCGATCCCCGACAGCGCCAAGGATGCCGAAGGCTACTGGTACGGCGATTACTACGGCGTGCTCGCCTTCGAGGTGAACAAGGATCTGGTCAAGGAAGCCCCGGCCGACTGGGCCGATCTCCTGAAGCCGGAATTCGCCAACTCGGTCGCCCTAGCGGGTGATCCGCGCGCCTCCAACCAGGCCATCCAGGGCGTTTATGCCGCCGGCCTGTCCAAGGGTGCGGAAGCCGGTGCCAAGGCTGGCGAAGCAGGCCTCGAGTTCTTCAAGGAACTCAACGCCAAGGGCAATTTCGTGCCGGTCATCGGCAAGTCGGCCACGCTCGCGCAGGGCCAGACCCCGATCCTCATCACCTGGGACTACAACGCCCTTGCGGGCCGCGACACGCTGAACGGCAATCCGCCGGTCGAAGTCATCGTGCCGAAGACCGGCGTCGTCGCCGGCGTCTATGTCCAGGCGATCAGCGCCTATGCGCCGCATCCGAACGCCGCCAAGCTGTGGATGGAGTATCTCTATTCCGACGAAGGTCAGCTCGGCTGGCTCAAGGGCTATTGCCACCCGATCCGCTTCAACGATCTCGCCAAGAAGGGCGCGATCCCGAAGGACCTGCTCGACAAGCTGCCGCCGGCAGCCGCCTATGAAGCCGCCGTCTTCCCGACGCTCGACGAGCAGGCTGCCTCCAAGGAAGCCATCACCAAGAGCTGGGACGCGGTCGTCGGCGCCAACGTCCAGTAAAGCTTGAAACACTATGCCGGGCGGCTGCAATAGCCGCCCGGTTTCCCTTCCGGGGTTCCGCTGCATGACCGACGCCACCATTTCCGATCCCGCCGCTGTCCGGCAATCCGGGCCGCCCGCGCAGGCGCGCGGCATGCGGCTGCCGCTTCATTGGCTGGGCGTCGCACCATTCTTCATCTTCGCGCTGATGTTCCTGATCCTGCCGACCTTCTATCTGGTTGTCGGTGCCTTCCAGAACGATCAGGGCCAGTTCACGCTTGAAAACATTGCTTCGCTGTTCCAGCCGTCGATCCTCGCCGCTTACTGGATTTCCATCAAGGTGAGCTTCGCCTCGGCCATCCTCGGCGCGCTGATCGGCATTGCCATTTCGATTGCCATCGTACGCGGCGGGCTGCCGCGCTGGGTGCGCTCCGCCACCATGACGTTTTCGGGCGTGGCCTCGAACTTTGCCGGCGTACCTCTGGCCTTCGCCTTCCTGGCCACCCTCGGCCGGCTCGGTCTGGTCACGATCCTGCTGCGCGACGTGCTCGGCATCAACATCTATGCGCTCGGCTTCAACATCCTGTCCTTCTGGGGCCTGACGCTGACATATCTGTTCTTCCAGATCCCGCTGATGGTGGTCATCATCACGCCGGCTATCGACGGGTTGAAGAAGGAATGGGGCGAGGCTGCCTCCACGCTTGGCGCCACCCAGTTCCAGTATTGGCGCATGGTCGCCATTCCGGTGCTGTGGCCGAGCTTTCTCGGCACGGTCATCCTGCTCTTCGCCAACGCCTTCGGGGCCATCGCCACCGCCTACGCGCTGACCGGCTCGTCGCTCAACATTGTGCCGATCCTGCTCTATGCGCAGATCCGCGGCGACGTGCTGCACAATCCGCATCTCGGCTATGCGCTGGCCTTTGGCATGATCTTCATCACCGGGCTCGCCAACATCTTCTACATCTGGTTCCGGACGCGCAGTGAGAGGTGGCTCAAATGAAGGTAAGCCGCTTCTGGGCGTGGGCGACCTTCATCGTCGGTGCCGCCTATTTCTTCATCCCGCTGATCGCGACGCTGGAATTTTCCCTGCGCATGCGGCGCGGCGAATATTCCTTCGACGCCTACAGGGTCGTTCTGGGCGATATCCGTTTCCAGGAAACTTTTGGCTATTCGGTCATCATCGCCTGCTTCACCATTGTTCTCGGCGTGGTGCTGGTGGTGCCGACCGCTTACTGGATCAGGCTGCGCATGCCGCATCTTCGGCCCGTGGTCGAGTTCATCACCCTGCTGCCGCTGATCATCCCGGCCATCGTCATCGTCTTCGGCTACATCCGCATGTATGGCTCGAACTCGCCGATACCGTTCCTCGGTTCGACGCGCGGCACCGACGTCCTGCTCATCATCGGCTATGCCACGCTGGCGCTGCCCTACATGTATCGCGCGGTTGACACCGGCCTGCGAACCATCGACGTGCGTACACTGACCGAGGCCGCGCAGGTTCATGGTGCCGGCTGGACGACGATCATCGCCCGCATCATCCTGCCCAATGTGCTGATTGCGGTACTGTCGGGCGCGTTCCTTACCTTTGCAATCGTCATCGGCGAGTTTACCATGGCAAGCCTGCTCAACCGGCCTGCCTTCGGCCCGTATCTGCAGAACATTGGCGCGAACCGGGCCTATGAGCCGGCAGCACTCGCCGTCATCGCCTTCGCCATCACATGGGGCTGCATGTCGGTCATACAGGTCCTGTCCCGCTTCGCGCCGAAGTCGGCAAACAACCCGAATTGAGCTGAAAGAAAACGACGCACATGTCCGAAACATTTCTCAGCATCCAGGGTGTTCGCAAGGCTTTCGGCCAGACCACTGTGGTGACGGATTTCAACCTCGACGTGGACCGCGGCGAATTCATCTCCTTCCTCGGGCCTTCCGGCTGCGGCAAGACGACGATGCTGCGCATGGTGGCGGGCTTCGAGGAGCCGAGCGCCGGCCGCATCATGATCGGGGGCAAGGATGTCACCAACCTCAAGCCCAACCAGCGCAACATCGGCATGGTGTTCCAGGCCTATGCGCTGTTCCCGAACCTGACCGTGGCGCAGAACGTCGCCTTCGGGCTCAAGGTCGCCGGCATGCCCAAGGCCGAAGCCGACGCGCGCGTGGCCGAAATGCTTGCCATCATCAAGCTGCCGGATTTCGGAGAACGCTATCCCTACCAGCTCTCCGGCGGCCAGCAGCAGCGCGTAGCACTCGCCCGCGCGCTGGCGCCCAAGCCCAAGCTCCTGCTGCTCGACGAGCCGCTGTCGGCGCTGGACGCCAAGGTGCGCGTCTCGCTGCGCGAGGAAATCCGCTCCATCCAGAAGAAACTCGGCATCACCACCATCTTCGTTACCCACGACCAGGAAGAGGCGCTGTCGATGTCGGACCGCATCGTCGTCATGTATGACGGCCGCGCCGAACAGGTCGGCTCGCCCTTCGAGATCTACAATCGCCCGTCGACGAAGTTCGTCGCCAATTTCGTCGGCACGCTGAATGTGCTCGACGGCGTCGTTTCCAACCCGGCAACGGCAACGGTGCGTGTCAACGATCGTGAAATCACGTTGAAGAAGGGCGCTCTGAACGGCGCCAAGGCCGGCGATACGCTTTCTCTGGCGCTGCGCCCCGAAGCCATCGTGCTGGGAAAACAGGCCGGACGGGATTCCACCTTGGGCGGCAAGATTTCCGATGTCAGCTTTTTGGGTTCTGTCATCCGCGTGCGCGTCGGCGTCGGCAAGAACGCCGTCTCGCTCGACACCTTCAACAGCCCGACGAGCCCACCGCCGGTCGTCGGCGAAGAGACGGAAATCAGCTTCTCCGCCGGGGATGTTCTGGTGCTGCATTAGGGCACGGCACTGCCGGTGACGTGCCTGCCGTGTGCCGGCGTTGGAGTTTGGCACCGGCGCAACATGCGGTCGTCATCCCGGAAACCGGAGCGAAGCGCAGGTTATCCGGGATTTATTGGCCGCAGCATCGTCAGGCGCGGCCCGGCCCTAGTGTTGACGCGCATTCTGTACCGTTGAAGCTCTTCTGCGTTCAGGCATGGATTCCCGACACTCTCCGCTCGTTCCTCGCTCACGAGGTCGAGAATGACGAATTAGGCTTGCCGCCAATCTTCGGCATTAGTGAGTTGCCAGGCAACCAACAAGCTCGGCTCATCTCCAACGTCGGCGGGTTGCCGCCCGGGCAAACAACAAGCTCGTCATTCTCGACCTCGTGAGCGAGGAACGAGCGGAGAGTGTCGGGAATCCATGCCGGAATATCAATGAAGTTCACTGCGGTGCATCGAAGGTGAAGCTTGCGAAGGTGTGGAAAGATTTTCACCCGATTTCCTGCCAACCCATTGTTTTCGCTCACACCGCACATTTTTTCACCCTCGATTTTTCCACACCCTTTCGCACGCATCCATAATCCTCCCATCGCTCCTGCGGGACCGGGTCTGGAACCGGGATCAAGGGGGAGTGGCGGTGACCTCCCGCCCTGGTGTGGTAGCCAGGGACCCGAGGGCCCGACACAGGCCGGCGTGGAACGAGCACGGCGCAAATGCCACTGCCCAAAACCATGCGGAGAACCCGCGGCGTCTTGTCCATGGAATGTACATGGAGCGGGCGTTGTGACCGGCCGACTTCGGGACAGGTTAGGAGCGGTCCGCGCAGCGGACGAAAAGCCAACGATTTGGCTTTTCGAGTGACTACCGAGCGGGGCGCGGAAGCTGCGCCACATACTAAACACTAGGAAGGCACGGCCATGCGCCCCGCTTCCCGGCTCTTTGACAATGGCCAGACGGTGAAAACCGGGCGTGGCGATGATGAAGCGTGCACCGGGGACAGTTTACTTTCTTGCCCCGGAAGGGCGCGGCGGTTGCGATCTCGCGCAAGGGGCAAAAAAGTAAACTGTCCCCTGCATCTTAGCTGGCCATCGGGAGATCGATGGAGCCCTATCCGCCGACAATACCCGCGCGGTATTCGTACGGCAACAAACGCTGAATCAGCCAAGTATTTGAAAGGATGGTGGGCGTGACAGGGATTGAACCTGTGACCCCTGCAATGTCAATGCAGTGCTCTCCCGCTGAGCTACACGCCCATCCGACGACGCGCATACACCACATAATTGACAGGGGCGTCAATAGCGGGAATTGGGAAAGATCGGCCTTTTACAGTTATCTTTCCCGGCGGCCAAAAAGCCGCTCAGGCGGCCTGCAGCATTTTCTCGACCTCGTTGACGAGATCGCGCAGATGGAAGGGCTTGGAAAGCACCTTGGCATCCTTGGGCGCTTTGGAATCCGGGTTCAGCGCAACGGCGGCGAAACCGGTGATGAACATGACCTTCAGGTCGGGGTCGATCTCGGTGGCGCGGCGGGCGAGCTCGATGCCGTCCATTTCCGGCATGACGATGTCGGTCAGGAGGAGCGAAAAGGGCTCTTCGCGCAGCCGCTCATAGGCGCTAGCGCCATTGTCGAAATCGCTGACGTCATAACCGGCGCGCTCCAGCGCCTTAACCAGAAACCGACGCATATCGTCGTCGTCTTCCGCCAGAAGAATGCGTGCCATCGTGTCCCGTCCGAATCACTTCACGTGAACCGCAATAATGCGGCCCCGTTAACCATTCTGTATATGAAGCTTGGAGGGTAAACATCAAGTGAATGTCGATGTCCATCGCGATATCCTGACATACCGTCAACCTGCGAGGCGCTGGACAGAATGCCTGGCAGATGGCACTTTCATGATCATGATGCAGTGGGTTTTGCGGGTTGGACAGAGTTCATGACAGCGGCCGATGATTTCTCGGTGGTCGCACCGTTTGAGGTTCGCACCAGCGCCGAGCAGCGGGTTCCCTTCGTCTTCAACTCTCCCCACAGTGGCCGCCACTATCCCGAGCGCTTCCTGGCCATGACGCGGCTCGACGGCAATGCCATCCGCCGTTCCGAAGATTGCTATGTCGACGAGCTGTTTGGCGGGGCGGTGGCGCTGGGCGCGCCGATGCTGGCTGCCAATTTTCCGCGCGCCTATCTCGACGTGAACCGCGAGCCCTGGGAACTCGACCCGCGCATGTTCGTCGAGCCGGTGCCATCCTTCGCCAATATCCGTTCTGCCCGCGTCGCCGGCGGCCTCGGCACGGTGCCGAAGCTGGTGGGCGAGGGGCTCGACATCTATCCCAGCCGCCTGCCGCTCGCCGAGGCGCTCGCGCGCATAGAGGCGGTGTACAAGCCTTACCACGCGACCTTGAAGCGGCTTGTGACAAGCACGCATGCGCGCTTCGGCTTTGGCGTTCTGATCGATTGCCATTCGATGCCGGCCAGCATCCGCATCGGTGAAAACGGCATGCGGCCGGATTTCATCATCGGCGACCGGTTCGGCGTTTCGGCTTCGCGGGCGCTGACTGAAAATGCCATCGGGCTGCTGATCGCGATGGGCTACACGGTTGCCCACAACAAGCCCTATGCCGGCGGCTTCATTACCGAACATTACGGTCGCCCGGCGCGCAATCTTCACGCCCTGCAGATCGAGATCAACCGCGGCCTTTATATGAATGAAAGGACGTTCCAGAAGTCTGCCGGCTTCGATGCGCTCGCCGACGACCTGACGCGGTTCTGCGCCGACCTGATGGCCATCCCGGACAGCGATATCGGCGATCTGCCGCTTGCCGCCGAATAATTCCGAACGCCTGCGGCGGCCTCTCAAAAAAAACCGCGCTGTTCGCACAACGCGGTCGAAGTCTAGGGAGGAAACGCCCAAGGAGGGCATAGACAGGCGAACCCGTCTGTGAACAAAGTTATTGTGCGCTGCACAAATGTCAAGCGACTTTATGCTTTTTTAATTCAGAGTGATGTGGCAATTCCCCGTTTGGAAACGCTAGTGCCATTCACGCAACATCCGGGAGATACGATTGCCCGTCACCGTTCAGTTCATGCGGCGGATCGCTGAAGCCGCAGCGGCCGAGACATTGCCACGCTTCCGCCAGCAAGGTGCTGTTTCCAATAAGCTTTCCGGCGGATTCGACCCGGTAACCGAGGCCGATCGCGAGGCCGAGCGCGCCATTCGCGCGCTGATCAGTGCCGAATTTCCGGATCACGGCATTCTCGGCGAGGAACACGGCATCGAGAACGCTTCGAGCAGTCACGTCTGGGTGATTGATCCCATTGATGGCACGCGAGCCTATATTTCGGGCCTTCCGGTCTGGGGAACGCTGGTCGGATTGACTGTCGATGGCGACTCAGTCGCCGGGCTGATGTCCCAGCCTTTCACCGGCGAATTGTACTACGCCAACGCGTCGGGCTCGCATTACGAAGGTCCGGGAGGTTCGCGAAAACTCTCGACCCGCAAGACGACGGCACTGGCCGACGCGACGCTGTTCACCACCACGCCGGCGCTGTTCAAGGGTGAAAAACGTGCGCTCTACGACCGGCTGGAAAGCCAGGTCCGGCTCGCCCGCTACGGTACCGATTGCTATGCGTTTGCCATGGTGGCGTCGGGCAATGCCGATATCGTGGCCGATCCTGGCCTGCAGCCTTACGACATCGTCGCGCTGATCCCGATCATCGAGAAGGCGGGCGGCGTGGTCACCACCTTCAGCGGGGGGCCGGCGGAGAACGGCGGCGACATACTGGCTGCAGCCACGCCCGAGCTTCATGCTGCGGCGATGGAAATTCTCAACGGCTGAAGCCGACCGCGCTATATCACCGGCGCATCGCTACCGGGAATGAATGCGTCGAAGGCGGCGAGGAACTGTTCGCGGTAGATGTCGGCTTCCTGAAGAATTTCGTGGCGGGCACCGTCGATGGTGAGCAGCGAGCCGATGCGCAAGCGTCTGGAATAATCCTCGATCGCGCGGTTCGAAACGACTTCGTCGGCCCCGGCGACGATGAAAAGCGTCGGGATCTGGACCTTCGCCATGAATTCCGGGTTCTGCACGGTAGCAGCGGCTTCGGCGGCTGCACGAATCCAGGCGACGGTGGGGCCGCCGAGGCCGAGATGCGGATAGGTCTCATAGAGCAGGCAATTGCGCCGGTAGCGTTCAGGATCGGTCGTAAGCTTGTTCGTGGCGAAGGGTTCGATCTGGCCCTGACGCCCGCCCGAGACATATAGCTGGCCGAGCCCGCTATAATAAAGCGCGTTGCCCATGCGCCTGATCGCGGGCATCGACAGCGGTGACTTGTGCAGGGCGAAAAACGGGGCGATCAGCACCATTCGCCGCACGCGGTTGACCATCGCCGGCGTGCCCAGAAGCGCGATCAAAGCGCCCATCGAATGGGCAAGGATGTAATAGGGGCCGCGGCAGTCCGGCAGGACGATTTCGGCAAAGAACTGCTCGAGATCGCGCGTGTAGTCGAAGAAGCCGCGGACGTGGCCGCGGCCTGCGTCACGAATCAGCCGGTCGGAAGCGCCCTGGCCGCGCCAATCAAGGCTGGCCGAACCTAGGCCGCGCGCTGCGAGGTCGCGGGCGGTTTCGAAGTATTTTTCGATGCACTCGTTGCGGCCGGGCAGGATTATGACCGTGCCCTTGAGCGGACGCGACGTTGCCGGGAAAAGCGCATAGCGCAGTTTTTTCTGGTCGAAGGCGGTGATGTAGCCGGAGGTCGCCCGTTCAGGCTTCGGGTTTCCGGGAATGTCGTAGAAATAGTCGGTCATCTTCGGCTTTTTCTCATGCGCGCCGAAGGCCGGCCCTGAAACTGATAAAAGCGTAGCGATGAAATGCAAATAAATTTAGACCGCCGGCAGCGGTAAAAGAAGCAAGGCCGGAAGCAGCTTTCGCTGACTTCCGGCCCTTTGTCGATCCGAGTGGAAGGGACGTTACACCCGGTTCGGCCCCGTTGCGGCAGGATACGCACCGCTAACTTTCACATTGAGGCCAATCTAGCAGGGCGGTTCTGAACGCTAACCGAAGCGCCGGTTCATCCTGCGTTCATCGGCGCGGATTTTTTCGCGTTGGGAAAAGTCTTGAAATGCCCGAAGGGGGCACCCAAATGACTTCTTGCGGTCGCCACGGAATGGGGCCGCTGATCACGCCGAAACGCCATCATGGGTAAGGCAGGTCACACGCGAACAATGTTGCTCAACTGGAGAACAGAACCATGCGTCATGTTGATTTTTCCCCGCTCTATCGCTCTACCGTCGGCTTCGACCGACTTTTCACGATGCTCGATTCCCTTGCCCAGCCGGAAGGCGCGCAGACCTATCCACCCTACAACATCGAACGGACCGGCGAGGATTCCTATCGCATCTCCATGGCGGTAGCGGGTTTTTCCGATAGCGATATCGCCATCGAAGCCCACCGCAACGTCTTGAGCATCAAGGGTGAGCGCAAGGACGAGGGCACCGGCGAAGGCTCCGAGTTGCTCTATCGCGGCATTGCCTCGCGTGCTTTCGAGCGCCGATTCCAGCTTGCCGACCATGTCGATGTCACCGGCGCCAATCTGAAGAATGGCCTGCTGCACATCGATCTCAAGCGGACCATTCCCGAAGAGCTCAAGCCGCGCAAGATCGCGATTTCGGCCCCCTCGGACAAATCCGCCAAGCAGATCGAAGCCAAGACTGCGAACTAAACTCACGCTCCTCCCGAGCGAAAACGGCGCCTTCGGGCGCCGTTTTTTATTGCGCGACAGATTCTGCCTGGACGGTCAGGCGATCAAATCGCCGAATCGGTCGACATCCTCTACCGTTGTCGCAAAGCTGGTGACGAACCGGCATAGCGTTTCGTTTTCGGAGATGGGCTCGGCGAATCCATGCGGCGCGTTCCAAGGATAGAAGACCGCGCCTGCGTCGGTTGCCGCTTTCATCGTGTCCTTGCCCATGATCGCGAAAACCTCGTTGGCCTGCGGCTGCCAGCCGAGACGGGCCTTGCTGGACGCTTCGATGACCTTGCCCAGCCGCGCGGCCATGGCGTTGGAGTGTCGGGCCGTTTCGAGCCAGAGGCCGTCGGTGAAATAGGCATCGAACTGGGCGGCGATGAAGCGCGACTTCGAAAAAAGCTGAGCGGCGCGCTTGCGCAGGAAGCCGAATTCGCGGGCCTTGCCGGTATCGAACAGCACGACCGCTTCGGCGCACCAGCAGCCGTTCTTGGTGCCGCCGAAGGAGACGATATCGACGCCGCGCTTCCAGGTCATTTCGGCGGGCGTCGTCTCAAGCGATGCCAGCGCGTTGGCAAAGCGCGCGCCGTCCATGTGAAGCGGCAGGTTACGCTTCCTAGCAACGGCCGAGATCGCATCGATTTCGGCCAGGCTGTAGACGGCGCCGACCTCCGTGGCTTGCGTGATCGTCACGGCGATAGGCTGGCCGGCATGGACGAATTCCGGCTCGAAATGGGAAATCGCCTTTTCGAGATTGTTAGGCGTCATCCGCCCGAGCGGCCCGTCAACAGCACGCAGACGGGCACCGCCGGAAAAATACTCCGGCGCGCCGCATTCGTCCTCCATCACATGCGCCTCACGATGGCAGAAGGAGACGCCGCCTGGGCGGTTATAGGCGGCCAATGACAGCGAATTCGCCGCCGTTCCGGTAGCGACGAAGAAGACGGCGACCTCGCGCTCGAAAATTTCGCTGAATTTTTCGTAGACGGCGCGGTCGAGGTCGCCGTCACCATAGGCGGTGCTGAAACCTGATGCGTGTGTGGAAAGCGAGGCGGCGATCTTGGGATGGGCGCCGGCCCAATTGTCTGAAGCAAAAAACATGTTTCGGTTCCGCAGGATACGCGTTGAAAGCGCGCGACCTTGGCCGGTTTTGATGGGCAGCATCAAGGGCCAGTGAGAAAAAATCTTCTGCGCTCGGCACGTTGACCGAAAACACCAGGAGGTTGAAAGTTTCGCATCGCGACAATGTGGCGCAAGATTATTACGCGCTTTGTGCCGTTTTTTTGTGAATCGGTCTTGTGCGGCTCCTAAAATTCTGCAATAAGAAAATTAGGACAGTAGTGCTGTCTTATTTTATCTGCGCAATGTGTGCCGGATTTGGCGTATGATCGACGCCTGTCCGGCTATCACTGCGACCGATGCCGGGAATGCCGCGAAAGTGGCAGTGACTCGCGCACCCCAAGGACTGTATACCGCCCGGGCAGTATGCTTTTCCGCGGAAATTCGACAAGACGTGCAGGCGATTTGATGGATGTGCCGCAAGGCTGCCAGACAATGGAGAGACGCCCGAAAGGGCTGGAAACGGAAGGGAAGGACGATGACGGACATGACGACATCTGTGACGACGCAATTCCAGGCGCCCGTGCAGACGAAAGCCGTTGCCGTCAAACGCGCCAACTTGCGAACTCCCAACGGCATGGCCGCGCAGGGCCTCTACGATCCGCGCAACGAGCACGACGCCTGCGGCGTCGGCTTCATCGCCAACATGAAGGGCGTGAAGTCGCACCAGATCGTCAAGGACGGGCTGTTCATGCTCGAGAACCTGACGCATCGCGGTGCGGTGGGCGCAGACCCGCTGATGGGCGATGGCGCCGGCCTGCTGGTGCAGATTCCGGATCGTTTCTTTCGTGAAGAGATGGCCAGGCAGGACATCGAGCTGCCGGTTCCGGGACAATATGGCGTTGGCCACTGGTTCATGCCGCAGGATGCCGATCTGCGCGCGCATATCTATGATGTCATCCGCGAGTCGGCGCAGTCCGAAGGATTGCCGCTGATCGGCTTCCGCGACGTGCCGGTCGACAATTCGTCGCTTTCCAAGGCGCCGGATATTTCCGCTGCCGAGCCCTATCACTGCCAGGTTTTCATCGGGCGCACGCCCGACATCGAAGACGACGAGGAGTATGAGGCGAGGCTCTATCTGCTGCGCAAGGTCATCTCCGGCCGCATCTATGCCGAGAACGACAACAAGGACATCGGCGCGTACTGCGTGTCGCTGTCGGCGCGCACCATCGTCTACAAGGGCATGTTCCTCGCCTATCAGGTCGGTGCCTATTACAAGGACCTTGCCGATCCGCGTTTCGAGACGGCGCTGGTACTCGTTCACCAGCGTTTCTCGACCAACACCTTCCCGTCGTGGAAGCTGGCGCATCCCTACCGCATGGTCGCGCATAATGGCGAGATCAACACGGTGCGCGGCAACAACAACTGGATGGCGGCGCGTCAGGCGTCGGTCGACAGTGAGCTGTTCGGCAACAACATCTCGAAGCTGTGGCCGATCTCATACGAAGGCCAGTCGGATACGGCCTGCTTCGACAACGCGCTCGAGTTCCTGTTCCAGGGCGGCTACAAGCTGGCGCACGCGATGATGATGCTGATCCCGGAAGCCTGGGCCGGCAACAAGCTGATGGATGCCGACCGCAAGGCATTCTACGAGTATCACGCGGCCCTGATGGAGCCGTGGGACGGTCCCGCAGCAGTCGCCTTCACCGATGGCCGCCAGATTGGCGCGACGCTGGACCGCAACGGCCTGCGTCCGGCGCGCTATGTCGTCACCGACGATGACCGCGTCATCCTGGCGTCGGAGGCCGGCGCGTTCACCGTGCCGGAAGAAAAGATCGTCAAGAAGTGGCGGCTCCAGCCCGGCAAGATGCTGCTGATCGACCTTGAAAAGGGCCGCATCATCTCGGACGAGGAAATCAAGTCCGAGATTGCGACCAAGCATCCCTACAAGACCTGGCTGCATAACACCCAGCTCATCCTCGAAGAGCTGAAGCCGGTCGAGCCGCGCGCGCTGCGCAAGGATGTTTCGCTGCTCGATCGCCAGCAGTCCTTCGGCTATACGCAGGAAGACACCAAGCTCCTGATGTCGCCAATGGCGACGACGGGTCAGGAAGCCGTCGGCTCGATGGGCACTGACACGCCGATCTCGGCCATGTCGGACAAGTCGAAGCTGCTCTACACCTATTTCAAGCAGAACTTCGCGCAGGTCACTAACCCGCCGATCGACCCGATCCGCGAGGAGCTGGTGATGAGCCTCGTCTCCTTCATCGGGCCGCGGCCGAACATCTTCGATCTCGTGGGCTCGTCGCGCAAGAAGCGGCTGGAAGTGCGCCAGCCGATCCTGACCAATGGCGACCTGGAAAAGATTCGCTCCATCGGCCACACCGAGGATCGTTTCGACACCAAGACGATCGACATGACCTACGGCTCTGCCGAGGATGCCGCCGGCATGCAGGGCGCCATCGAGCGGCTGTGCGAGCGTGCCGAGGCGGCAGTTGCCGGCGGCTACAACATCATCATACTGTCCGACCGTCAGGTCGGGCCGGACCGCATCGCCATACCCGCGCTGCTGGCGACGGCGGCCGTGCACCACCACCTCATTCGCAAGGGTCTGCGCACCTCGGTCGGCCTCGTGGTGGAATCGGGCGAGCCGCGCGAAGTGCATCACTTCTGCTGCCTGGCCGGTTATGGTGCTGAGGCGATCAACCCGTATCTCGCTTTCGATACGCTGCTCGATATGCACAAGCGTGGCGACATGCCGGCGGAAGTGGACGCTTCCGAGGTCGTGACGCGCTACATCAAGTCGATCGGCAAGGGCATCCTCAAGGTCATGTCCAAGATGGGCATCTCGACCTATCAGTCCTATTGCGGCGCACAGATATTCGACGCCATCGGGCTTAGGTCGGACTTCGTGGAGCAGTATTTCACTGGCACTGCCACCCTCATCGAGGGCGTCGGGCTGGACGAAGTCGCGACCGAGACGGTCAGCCGCCATGCCGATGCCTTCGGCGACGACCCCGTGCTGCGCAACGCGCTCGAAGTGGGCGGCGAATATATGTATCGCATGCGCGGCGAGGCTCATATCTGGTCGCCGGATGCGGTGGCCAGCCTCCAGCACGCCGTGCGCAAGGGCTCGTGGGAAACTTTCAAGGAGTTTTCCGCGCAGATCGACAGCGAGACGGCACGCGCGCAGGGCATTCGCGGGCTGTTCAAGATCAAGCTGGCCGAAGATACCGGCCGCAAGCCGGTATCGCTCGATGACGTCATGCCGGCTGCCGACATCGTCAAGCGCTTCTCGACAGGTGCCATGTCCTTCGGCTCGATCAGCCGCGAGGCGCATACGACGCTGGCCGTTGCGATGAACCGGATCGGCGGCAAGTCGAACACCGGCGAGGGCGGCGAAGAGCCGGATCGCTATCTGCCGCTGCCCGGCGGTGGGGCGAACCCCGAGCGCTCGGCGATCAAGCAGGTTGCTTCCGGCCGGTTCGGCGTTACGACCGAATATCTCGTCAACTCCGACATGATGCAGATCAAGGTTGCGCAGGGCGCCAAGCCTGGCGAGGGCGGCCAGCTTCCCGGCCACAAGGTCGATGCGACGATCGCCAAGACCCGTCACTCGACGCCGGGCGTCGGTCTGATTTCGCCGCCGCCGCACCACGACATCTATTCTATCGAGGATCTGGCGCAGCTCATCTACGACCTGAAGAACGTCAACCCGGCGGCCGACGTGTCGGTCAAGCTCGTCTCGGAAGTCGGCGTCGGCACGGTTGCCGCCGGCGTCGCCAAGGCGCGCGCCGACCACATCACCATCTCCGGCTATGACGGCGGCACCGGCGCTTCGCCGCTGACCTCACTGAAGCATGCGGGTTCGCCGTGGGAAATGGGCCTTGCCGAGACGCACCAGACGCTGGTGCTGAACGGCTTGCGTTCGCGCGTCGCCTTGCAGGTCGATGGCGGTCTGCGCACGGGCCGTGACGTTATCATCGGCGCGCTGCTGGGAGCCGACGAGTTCGGCTTCTCGACTGCGCCGCTGATAGCTGCCGGCTGCATCATGATGCGCAAGTGCCATCTCAACACCTGCCCTGTAGGTGTCGCCACGCAGGACCCGGTTCTGCGCAAGCGCTTCAAGGGCACGCCCGAGCACATCATCAACTACTTCTTCTATGTCGCGGAAGAGGTGCGCGAGCTGCTCGCGGCCATGGGCTACACCCATATCGACCAGATCATCGGCGATACCGATCTTCTGGAAAAGCGGGCGATGATCGAACATTGGAAGGCGCGGGGGCTCGATTTCGCCCGCATGTTCTACAAGCCGGACGCTCCGGCCGAGGCAACGCACTGGACCGAGCGCCAGAAGCATCCGATCGATGACGTTCTCGACCGCAAGCTGATCGAGCAGGCAAGGCCGGCGCTCGAATCGCGTCAGGCCGTCACCATCGAGGCGGAAATCCGCAACGTCGACCGTTCGGCCGGCGCCATGCTTTCGGGCGAAGTGGTCAAGCGTTTCAAGCACAAGGGCCTGCGCGACGACACGATCTCGGTGAAGCTCACCGGCACGGCCGGCCAGTCCTTCGGGGCCTTCCTGGCGCGTGGCATCACCTTCGAGCTGATCGGCGACGGCAACGACTATGTCGGCAAGGGTCTTTCGGGCGGCCGCATCGTGATCCGTCCGCCGGAGAATGCGAAAATCGTCGCCGAGGATTCGATCATCGTCGGCAACACCGTGCTTTACGGTGCGACTGAGGGCGAATGCTACTTCCGTGGCGTCGCCGGCGAGCGTTTCGCCGTGCGCAACTCGGGTGCCGTCACCGTTGTCGAAGGCGTTGGCGACCATGGCTGCGAATACATGACCGGCGGGGTTGTCGTCGTCATTGGCCAGACCGGGCGCAACTTCGCGGCCGGCATGTCGGGCGGCGTCGCCTATGTGCTGGACGAGGCCGGCGACTTCGCCGAGCGCTGCAACATGGCGATGGTCGAGCTGGAACCGGTTCCCGAAGAGGACGACCTGATGGAGAAACTCCTCCACCATGGCGGCGACCTCGATCACAAGGGCCGCGTCGACGTATCCGGCGACATGACCAGCCATGACGAAGAGCGCCTCTACCAGCTTATCTCGAACCATGTGCATTTCACCGGTTCGACACGCGGCAAGGCTATTCTCGACGACTGGGCGAACTACCGGCCGAAATTCCGGAAAGTCATGCCGGTCGAGTATCGCCGCGCGCTGATCGAAATGGAGCGCATGAGGATGGGCGTCGCGGCGGAGTAAGCCGTGTCAGCCGTCCGGACAGTAACGGGCTGACCGAAGGTCCGGGCTGGACGGCTGAGCCAACCTGCTTCAAGAGAAGAGCCAACAGTTTTTGCCTGTGATTTTTCGCAGGGTCTGATCGACGAAAGTTTTTGCAATGGGCAAGGTAACAGGATTTCTTGAGATCGACCGGCAGGTGCACAAGTACCAGCCGGCCTCCGACCGTATCCGGCATTTCCGTGAATTCACGCTGCCGATGTCGGACAAGGAAGTCGAGAAACAGGCAGCGCGCTGCATGGATTGCGGCGTGCCGTTCTGCCACGGTCCGACCGGCTGTCCGATCCACAACCAGATCCCGGACTGGAACGACCTCGTCTACAATGGCGATTGGGACAACGCGATCCGCAACCTGCATTCGACCAACAACTTCCCGGAATTCACCGGCCGCATCTGCCCCGCGCCTTGCGAGGAAGCCTGCACGCTGAACCTCGAAGACATTCCGGTCGCCATCAAGACGGTCGAGCAGGCCATCGCCGACAAGGCCTATGAGCTTGGCCATATCCGCCCCTATCCGGCGGAGAAGAAGACGGGCAAGAGTGTCGCCATCATCGGCTCGGGCCCGGCCGGCATGGCCGCTGCCCAGCAGCTCGGCCGCGTCGGACATGACGTTCATGTCTATGAGCGTGAGAGCAAGGCCGGCGGGCTGATGCGCTTCGGCATTCCCGACTTCAAGATGGAAAAGCATTATATCGACCGCCGCGTCGAGCAGATGCAGGGCGAGGGCGTGACCTTCCATTGCGGCGTCAATGTCGGCGTCGACAAGCCCGTTTCGGAACTGCTCGCCGAGTATGACGCCGTGCTCTATTGCGGCGGCTCCGAGACGCCGCGTCCGGCCAACATTCCGGGCGACGATCTCGAAGGTGTGCATGATGCGATGCCTTACCTCGTCCAGCAGAACAAGCGCGTGGCACGCGAGGATATCCAGTCTGTTGCCTGGAAGTCCGAGTCAATCGTGGCCGGCGGACTGCATGTCGTCGTTGTCGGCGGCGGCGATACGGCATCCGACTGCGTTGGCACGGCATTCCGGCAAGGCGCGGTGCGCGTGACCCAGCTCGATATCCGGCCGCAGCCGCCGGAAAAGGAAAACAAGCTTGCCGTCTGGCCCTATTGGGCGACCAAGATGCGCACGTCCTCGTCGCAGGCCGAGGGCGCCGAGCGCGAGTTCCAGGTGGCGACGCTCGAATTCATCGGCGAGGACGGCCAGCTGACCGGTGTGAAGTGCTGCGAGGTCGATGAGAAGCGCAAGCCGATCGCCGGCACCGAGTTCGTCATCCGCGCCGATCTCGCCTTCATCGCCATCGGCTTTGCCGGTCCGATGGCCGGTGGGGTGGTCACGGAACTGGACGGGCAGCTGAAGATCGGCGTCGACAGCCGCCGTTCGACCAATGTCGATGCCAACGACCGCGACTACCGGACGAGCGTCGACAAGCTTTATGCGGCGGGCGATATCCGCCGCGGCCAGTCGCTCGTCGTCTGGGCGATCCGCGAAGGCCGGCAGGCCGCCCGCGCCATCGACGAGGCGCTGATGGGTTCGAGCGTGTTGCCGCGATAGGCCGACGCTCAGCGAATTGTAAAGAAAAGGCGCCGCGAGGTGCCTTTTCTTTTGCGATCAGTGCCTGGCCGTGGCTATCGTGCTCGGCAGCCGCCGGTATGGCTAAGACCTCCCCGCCTACTCGATCTGCTGATATAACTTGATGATGCGGGAGTTCGATCCACAGGATGTTCTAAGTCGCCCGTTGATGGCGAATTTGGCGACCGTTACCTCGGACGGCGCGCCGCGCAACGCACCGGTATGGTTCATCTGGGAGGACGGCGCGATCTGGCTTCTCGGGTCGTCAGATGGAAGCGCGGTGAAGCATCTGGAAAGAGATCCGCGCTGTGCGGTAGAAATCGTGCACTTTGACAACGACGCCGGTATCCTGCTGCATCTCGGACTGCGGGGTACCGCCACCATCGAGCCGATGTCACCGGACCGCTTCAAGCGGCTGCTTCACAAATATCTCGGCCCCGAAGCAGGCTGGAACGCATGGTTCATCGACAACGTGGCCCAGATCGAACATCCGGACGGGCGCATGATCAGGCTTGCCCCAGCCAGCATTTTCACCAACAACGTGTCGTTCTTCAGAACCGGGCCTGACTTTGCATGGCCGCCGGGGTAGGGGGCTGGTCAGCGCCTGACGGTCGCTGTGGTGTCCGGTATTGCCGGTGCGGCTGCCGTTGCCGGCTCGGCCGGTCGGGGCGGCCAGGAAAAATCGTCGGCACGTCCGGGCTTGGCTTCGGGCGCGATGCCGTCGATCGCCAGTTTTTCGCCGGGGGAGCGCGGCGATGCTTTCCCGACATTTGCGCCGAGCAGTTCGGTACCGCCGTCCAGTTCGGGATCGTTGAGCGAGATCGGCACCGTGCGGTCGACGGGTGCGGCCTTCTGGGTCTCCGGGGTCAGAGCCGGCAATGCCGGTACGGCCGCCGCACCCGGTGCAGTAGTGAGGCCAAGGATCTTGCTCAAGGGCTTTTCGGCGTAGAACGCCAGCTTGCGCTTTCCCGCCTGGGTGAGATTGATGCCGTCGTCGGAACGCAGCCGGACCGGCTGGCCGCTGACGTCGGGACCGGTTGTTATGAATGCGCCGTTCTCATCGACGAAGCCATCCCAGACATCGACGAACTCGGCCTTGGCCTCCTCGCTTGCCGCGCGGTAAATATCGTTGAACGCCAGCATGTCGGAGGTCATCTTGGAAGACCTGAAAGCCGGCACGCCGACCCATACGAACGGCACCTTGCGCTCCGTGATTGCCTTGGCCAAAGCTTCGGTGCGCTTGGCATATTCCTTGTTCCAGTTGTCCGTTCCCAGAGTTTCGCGCGTGTCGCCGACGCGCATCTGCTGACGGTCGTTGGAACCCATCATGACGGCGATAGCGGCGGGCTTTTCGGTTTCGATCAGCGCGCCGATTTCCTTGGGCCAGTTGAAATAGTCTTCACGAACGAAGCCGGACGAACCTTTCGACCTGTCGACTATCCGGATTTTTGGGTTCTCTGCGTAGAGAATGCCAAGGCCGTCGGCGAGGCCGCTGCCAAGAAAGTCGCCGATGACGAGCACGACTTTTGCGTCGGGCTCTTTATCGATGACGGGAATTTCCGGTTCCGCCGGCTTGCGGGCGACGGCGCGCGCCTTGGGCGCCTTCTTGCGCACATTTCCCTTGGACCTTCCTCCTGGCACATCGGCCGGTGGAGCCAGGCGCGGTTCCCTGCGCGGGAAAAACAGGTCGCGCAACGACCATGGCCGGTAGACCGGTTCCTGCGCGAAGGCAGGCGAAGCCGGTAAGGCCAACCAAAGACCGGTCGTCAGGACAGTGAGCGCGACAAGGAACGCCGTAATCCGGACCGGAAATGCGGTGCGCTCCTTGGCCGACAAAGCCTTGCTCCTAGCGTTTCCTCAGCGTCTTGAGCACTTCCATGCTCGGATGACCGTCCTGCGTCAAGCCGGCCTTGGCCTGGTATGCCTTGATGGCCGCGCGCGATCCTTCACCGATCTTGCCGTCGAACTTGCCTTCATAATAGCCATAGGCGGACAGGCGCTGCTGAAGCTCCTGCTTCTCCTCGAAGCTCAGCTTGGTGAAGGGGCGGCTCCAGTCCTGCACGAGACCGCCATAACCGGCGATCTCGTCGGCAAGCAACCCGACGGCGAGCGCATATTTATCGGCATTGTTGTAGCGTTTGATGACGAAGAAGTTCTTGGTCATCAGGAAAGCCGGTCCGGCGCGTCCGTCCGGCACCTTCAATTCCGCCTTGTCGGAACCGCTGCGGAACGGCTTGCCGCTGGCACGGGTGACGCCGAGCGACTGCCATTGCGACAGTGACTTGGAACCGCCGGGGAACTTGCGGCCAGCCGGCAGGGAGACCTCGTAGCCCCAGGTCTTGCCGCTCTGCCAGCCATTCTTGTGCAGCAGGTTGGCGGCGGTCGCCAGTGCGTCAGGCACGGAGTTCCAGATGTCGCGCTTGCCATTGCCATCCATGTCGACGGCATAGGCCTGATAGCTGGTCGGAATGAACTGCGTATGACCCATCGCGCCTGCCCACGAGCCGGTCAGATGGCTTTCGTCGATATCGCCGCTCTGCAGGATTTTCAGGGCAGCGATCAACTGGGTGCGCGCGAATTTTGCCCGGCGCTCGTCGGCATAGGCAAGCGTCGCCAGTGAGCGCACGACATTGCGCATGACATCGTCACGCTTGAGGATTTCGCCGTAGTTCGATTCCATCGACCAGATGGCGAGCAGTATATAGCGGTCGACGCCGTATTTCGCCTCGATCCGGTCGAGCCAGGGCTTCCATTTCCGCGCCATATCGCGGCCGACAGCCACCGACTGCTCATGCACCCGGTTGTCGAAGTAATCCCACACCGGTGCGGTGAACTCGGGCTGGAAGCGCGCCTTCTGCAGCACTTCGGGATCGATGTCCTTCACATTGCGGAAGGCGCGGTCAAAAGTCGTGCCGGAAATGCCGCTTTGCGCGGCGGTGTTGCGGAAGCTCGAAACCCAGCGCTGAAAGCCAGCGTCGGCCGAAGCCGGAGTTGCCGAAAACATAAGAGCGAGCGACAGACCGGCGGCTGCCGCGGCGCTTGCAAGGCGAATTGCGGTCTTGCGAACGAGCATATTTTCCTCCTTGTCCATCATCGGAAGACTCATTCATCGCCGAACGCGGTTATCAATCAGTTTACCATAGCGAAATTCGCACGCCAAAGAGCCCGCGAAAGCGCAAAAGCGGGCGGTCAATTCAATATTTTTCAATTTCGGCGTGAAAATGTCGCACTCCGTGATTGTCGGTAAGCCGTCGCCCGTGGATAAGTGTCGATATGAAACAGGTTCGCAAAGCAGTTTTTCCGGTTGCCGGTCTCGGCACGCGCTTTCTTCCGGCAACGAAATCCATTCCCAAGGAAATGCTGACGGTCGTCGACAAGCCGGTCATCCAGTATGTGGTGGATGAGGCGCGCGAGGCGGGCATCGAACATTTCATCTTCGTGACCGGTCGCAACAAGGCTGTCATCGAGGATCACTTCGACGTCCAGTTCGAGCTGTATGACACGCTTGCCCAACGCGGCAAGGACGACCAGCTTGCGCGGCTGCAGCGCCTTCAGCCGGCACCTGGCCAGACGAGCTTCACGCGCCAGCAGGTGCCACTCGGCCTTGGCCATGCTGTCTGGTGTGCACGCGATCTCGTCGGCAACGAACCCTTCGCGGTGCTTCTGCCGGACATGATCATGCAAACGGACCAGAGCTGCCTCAAGCAGATGGTCGAACTCTATAACGAGACCGGCGGCAATATCGTCGCCGTGCAGGAATGCGACCCGGCCGAGGCGCATAAATATGGCATCGTCGGGCTCGGGAACGAGGTGCGTAACGGATTCGAGATCACCGGCATGGTGGAAAAACCGAAGGCTGGAACGGCGCCGTCCAATCTCTACATCAATGGCCGTTACATCCTGCAGCCCGAGATTTTCGGAATCCTGGAAGGGCAGGAGCGCGGGGCAGGCAACGAAATCCAGCTAACCGATGCGATGCTGAAACTGGAAAAGCAGCAGCCCTTCTACGGCTCGCACTACAAGGGCAGGACCTTCGACTGCGGTTCGCCCGAGGGCTTCATCGAGGCCAATGTGGCGTTTTCGCTGTGGCGGCCCGACATGCACAAAAATATCTCGGCGATGCTGGAAACCATGCTCAAGGAACTGAAGCCTATCGAGTAGCGGTTGATTGGCCTATCTCTGGACTTTCAGGCCGACAAACACGCTGTTGGCCTGATAGTCGCGGCCTTCCAGATTGCTCTTGAGCTGCTCATGCCGCAGGCGCCCGGTCAGGCCGGCATAGCGGTTTAGCCACCATGTCGCGCCGGCTTCCGCATTGAATATGATGTCGTGGCCGTCCGAGCCGGAATAGTCGCGATATCCGGCGCCTATCGCAGCATTGGCCGTGAGATTGGCGCGGATTTCGCGCTCGACCGACAGCCGTGCGGAATGGAATACGGAGCCGCTTTCGCCGGCCGTCGTCGATCCTTCCACCTCGGTCGAGGCGGCGAGGTTGACCATCGTGCCGCGTTCGGGCGACCAGGCAAGATTGGCGTTGACGGTTGGCCCGCCTATCGCATTCAGGCGATCGTCGTCGAAGCCTTCGCGAATCCAGCCGGCGGAAAATTCACCCGACAGCTTTTCGCCGAGATCGAGCTCGACACCCGCGCGCGCGCCAAGCCGGTCCGATGAGCGCTCATATCCGCTCGCATCGACCTTCTCGTCGTAGAAGCGCCGGCCCACTTCCGCTTCCAGGAAGGGTGTCAGCGCCGGCGAGATTTCGTAGCCGCCGCGAAGCGTCAGCGTTGCCAGCGTCGAGTCGCGGTCCTTCTGCGAGACCACCCCGCCGGTGGAAAGTTGGGCGTCGCCATACATGTCGTGCTCGACCCTGCCGGTGATGCCGAAGCGGGCCTTGCCCACATCCTTTTCGATGCCGAGGCTGCCGTTGAATGTCTGGCGGATCGGCTGGGACAGGGTACCTTCGATCGCGACCGGGGAGGAGCCCGATTCAGGCCGGCGCTGATAACCGGCCTCGACGTGGCCGCGAAGCTCGTCGCCGAGTTCGAGATCAAGCTTGCCGTCGATACCTGCCTGCGTCTCCTTGATTTCTTCGCCGGAGAGTGTCCGCCGGAGGATACCGTAAGCGTCGATCGTCGCCGAATGGCGGCTCCAGTCGGATACGGCGTTGAGGCGCAGCGTGGTTTCCGAAAGCACGCCGGACGACCCGCCGCTGCTTGCACTGGCGTTGGAGGTGGCGGTTATGCCCTGTTCGAGCGAAGGGCGAAGCACGAAGGAACCGGCACGTATGCCGGTGGCGGCAAAGGGGTTGTCGTCGCGGGGCCGGTTCAGGCCTTCGATCGCTTCGGCGCGCTCTGCGCCCTCGTCCAGCTTCAGGACCTGTTCCGAATCGATGGTCGGCGTTCGGACCGTGCCGGTGGTCGTGTCGTCGTCCACTTCCTCGGCCGGTTGTCCGCTGGCGGCCGTTTCGCTGTCCGCCTGCGTGGTGGCAGTGTTGCGGTTGCGCGCATCTTCGGTGCGTTTTCTGGCCGCGGAGGTTGGACGCGTGCTTGCCGGCGGCGGATCGTCGGCAAAAGGGTCGTCGGTGTTCGGCGGTAAGGCGAACAGGCTCGGGTCGGGCGAGGCCGCGGTATCGGTGGTATCCGGGACGGCACCGGTGCTTTCGGGAGCATATTGCGGTGGCGGGTTCTGGTCCGCAGGTGCCTGATTGGCGGCATTCTGTGCCTGGGTATTGCCGGCCTGGCCTCTGCCCAGCAATGAACCGGTGACATCTGTCTCGGCAACCGCTCCGCGCAGTCCGCCACTGTCCTGCGCCTGAGCCGGGAATGCGCACAAAAGGGTGGCGGCACTTGCCGTAAGAAGCAAGGTGCGCAGCGCCCGCGGTTCCGGGCGTCCTCTATTTTCTGGGCGAACCCAAGACATAATCACCTGCTGTGAAGCCCCAAACCGCCATCGCCCGCAGACATCAGCGTTACCGGACCGTAAATCGGGATGGTTAACGGAGGGTTGAGGAAGGCGCTGCCCACACGGGGCTGGTGTCGATAATATTGGACAGCGGCACGCCAAAGCGCTAATCGCAAGCCATGCACGCAGGATCTCTCAAGAAGAAACAACCGGACAGGCAAGCGTCGATCGCTTCGGCGATGCGGACGGTGAGCACTGAACGGGCAGGCGTCGAAGCGCTTACCGAGGCGCTCGAAAATGGCCTGGCCGAGCCTTTCGCCGAAGCCGTGGAATTGCTGGCCGGCATCAGTGGCCGGGTTATCGTGACCGGCGTCGGCAAGAGCGGGCATATCGGCTCCAAGATCGCTGCCACATTGGCCTCGACCGGAACGCCGGCGTTCTTCGTCCACCCTTCAGAAGCCAATCATGGCGATCTCGGCATGATCGCCCGCGACGACGCCATACTTGCCATGTCCTGGTCAGGCGAGACCGCTGAACTCAAGGGCATCGTGGCTTATGCCCGGCGCTTCAGCATTCCCCTGATCGCGGTGACCGCAGGCGAGAATTCAGCCCTTGCGCGTGAATCGACCGTTGTCCTGAACCTGCCGCGCGCGCCGGAAGCCTGCCCGCACGGCCTTGCGCCGACGACGTCGACGCTGTTGCAACTGGTTATCGGCGATGCGCTGGCTGTTGCGCTTCTCGAGGCGAGGGGCTTCACGGCTGATCATTTCCGCACCTTTCATCCGGGCGGCCAGCTCGGTGCCAATCTGATGCATGTCGCCGAGATCATGCATTCAGACGACGAAATGCCCTCCGTGCCGACCGGCACGAGCATGTCCGAGGCGATTATCGAGCTTTCCAGGAAGCGGTTCGGCTGTGTTTGCGTCGTCGACGATGAAGGCAAACTTGCCGGCATCGTCACCGATGGCGACCTCGCCCGCAACCTCCACCGCAACCTCGGCGAACTGGCTGTCGACGAGATCATGAGCCGCAAGCCGAAAACGGTTCAGCCACAGATGCTGGCGAGTGCGGCTATCGCCGTGCTCAATGACAACAACATCAGCGCGCTGGTGGTTGTCGAGGACGAACGCCCGGTCGGCGTCGTCCATTTCCACGACCTTCTCAGGATCGGCGTCGTTTAACCTATGCGCTCAACCGGCGGCCGATGCGAGCCGGCGGCAGGCGGCCCGAGGAGGGCTCCGCGACATCGTTGGCGATTGCCGGGCCTTGCCGGAATATCTGGTTCAACGGCTTGGGCCGGCCGAGGAAAAAGCCCTGTGCCTCGTCGCATTGTTCGATCCGCAGAATGGAGAGCTGGTCGTCGGTTTCCACGCCTTCGGCGAGCACCGGGATATCGAGGCTTTTGCCCAGCGTCAGCACTGCGCGCACGATCGCCTTCGCCTGCGGGCTTTGTTCCACTTCGCTCATGAAGGAGCGGTCCAGCTTGATCTTGTCGAACGGGAAAGAGCGCAAGGTGTCGAGCGAGGAATAGCCCGTTCCGAAATCATCGAGCGCGATCGTCACGCCGAGCGCCCTGATCTGGCGCAGGATATGAAGCGTGCGGGTCTTGTCGGCGATAATGGTGGATTCCGTGATCTCGAGTTCCAGCCTGTTCGGCGACAGCCCGGTTTCGAGCAGGATCTCGTGGACAAGCTTCGACAGGTCCGCGTGGGCGAACTGCACCGGCGAGAGGTTCACCGCGATCTTGTAAGGCGTGTGCCATGAAACGGCCTGTTGGCACGCCGTACGCAGCACCCATTCGCCGATCGCGAGTATAAGGCCGTTTTCTTCGGCGATCGGTATGAATTCCGACGGCGGGACCGAGCCAAGCTCGGGGTGGTTCCAGCGCAGAAGCACCTCGTAGCCGCGAATATCACCCGTCAGGACCGAGGTCTGAACCTGATAGTAAGGTTCGAGCTGGTCGAGTTCGATGGCGCGGCGCAAATCCTGGGCCAGTGACCGGCGTGCGCGCGATGCTTCGTCCATCTTCGATTCGTAGAAGCACACCGCCCGCGTGACGTCGGCCTTCGCCCGGTACATTGCAAGATCGGCATTGCTTATCAGCCGGCCCTGATTGTCGCCGTCTTCAGGATAGATCGCGACCCCGATGCTGGCGCCCGTAGACGTTTCGAAATCATCGATACGGATCGGCCGGAACAAGGTGCTTTCCAGCCGCGAGACGAAATCCAGAAGGTCGTTCTGTTCGCTGAAGCGCTTGACCGCCGCGAACTCGTCACCGCCCACGCGGGCTATGAATTCACCGTCCTTCAAAAGCCGGGAAAGCCTGCGGGCGATGGTTTTCAATGCCTGGTCGCCCGCGCTGTGGCCGCGAAGATCGTTGATCTCCTTGAAGCGGTCGAGGTCGATGCCGAGAACGGCCACCTTGACGGAATCTTCCTGGGCACGTTCGAGCTCGTTTTCGAGATAGCTGCCGAAGCTCACGCGGTTCGGCAGGCCGGTCAGCGAATCGTTATGCGCCAGATGCTGGAGCCGCTGGAACGTTTCGAGGCTGGAGCGCGCGTCGATCAGGTAGCTCGCGATGCCCGTGCCAGCGATGATGAAGCCAACACCTGCAACTGCAATGGCCATCGCCTCAAGCACGTCAGGGTCGGTGCCGGCGGCTCCGGTCAGCATCGGCGTGACCGAGACGGCCGTCATTCCGGTGAAATGCAGGCCGACGACGGCGAGAACAAACAGGCCGAGGGAAAGATGGGCGGAAATCCGGAAAGAACGGCGCACAGCCTGACCGATCGCCAAGGCCGAGAGGACCGAAGCGATAGCGATCGATGCCACGACATAATCGGCGTTCCATTCGACGATGCCGTCAACGCGGTAAGCCATCATGCCGGTGTAATGCATTGCCGAAACTGCAAGCCCGACGGCTCCGCCGCCCAGTTCCGGCGCGAAGCGCTGCGTCCGAATGAGAGCGATCGTAAAACCGTAGGCGCAGCCGGCAATCGCGATGAGAAGGGAGGCCATGGTCAGCATCGGGTCGAAGGTGACCGGGGCTTCCGCCTGATAGGCGAGCATTGCTATGAAATGTGTGCACCAGACCGAAGAGCCGGCAGCTACGGCCGTGAGGAATATCCAGCCGCTCTTCTGCAAGCCCTGCCGTTCGCCAGCCCGTCGAAACAGTCCAAAGGTGACCCAGCCGCCACTCACGCATATCAATGCCGCCAAAAGGACGAGCCACAGATTATGCTCCGTGGCAATGCACGAAATGACGCTCATGGAGAGGGACCCCCGTCCGACGAATTTCCACGTGACAGTCAGACAACCTGAGGTCTCACTTCACCGCGCGTAAAGTAGCTAGAAGTTGACTACAAATGGTAAAAAAGACCGTGACGGTCATGATTTGCGTGATGACGCAAGGGAAGACGCGAGAAGGTGAGGGCGCCTGGAGCCGGTGTCAGGCGATCTCGACGACCAGTTCGGAGTCTTCCACGGCCGTGACCCGCACGCGTGCGCCGACAGGAAGGTCGGGCCCGGAAACACGCCACATCGTGTCGCCAAGCTGTATGCGGCCACGGCCTTCGGTGATCGGTTCGGTCAGTGTGGCTGTCCGGCCAATCATCTGTTCGCTGCGCCGGTTGAGCAACGGCTGGTCGCTCTGGCTGTTGCGACCGGACATGACCCGATTGCCGAGATAGGCTGAAACCAGCGACAGCAGCAGGAAGACGATGACCTGGGCCTGCCAGACCCAGATGCCGGCATCCCAGATCAGCAGGGAGATCGCGCCGACGATCAGCGCGGCAATGCCGATCCACAACAGGAAGACGCCAGGTACGACAATCTCCAGCGCGAGCAGGGCAAAGCCCAGCACCATCCAGTTCCATGGGCCCAATTCGGAGAAAATGCGTTCAAGCATGTTCGTTTACCCGCGCCGGTGTCACTTCTGGTCCGGTGTACGCGTCACCGGCGGCCGCGATGACTGGCGCTGGGCGCCTGCCGTGCCTTCCGGCCGGAATACTTCCTGGGCGATCGCGCCAATGCCACCGAGCGAACCGATCAAGGACGACGCCTCGAAGGGCATCAGCACGATCTTGTTGTTGCTCGACGAACCGATCTTGGCCAGCGCTTCGGTGTATTTCTGCGCCACGAAGTAGTTGATTGCCTGCACGTCGCCCTTGGCGATAGCCTCCGACACGACCTGTGTTGCGCGCGCCTCGGCCTCGGCCGAACGCTCGCGCGCCTCGGCGTCGCGGAAGGCGGCTTCCCTGCGGCCCTCGGCTTCCAGGATCTGGGACTGCTTCAGGCCTTCGGCGGCGAGGATTTGCGCGCGTTTGTTGCGCTCGGCCATCATCTGGCGACCCATCGATTCGACGAGATTTGCCGGCGGGTTGATATCCTTGATTTCGACACGCGTGAGCTTGATGCCCCATGGGTGGGCTGCCTCATCGACCACCCGCAGCAGGCGTTCGTTGATCGCGTCGCGGTTCGACAGAAGCTCGTCGAGGTCCATCGAGCCCATGACGGTACGGATGTTCGTCATGGTCAGGTTGAGGATGGCGTTCTGCAGCCCGGACACTTGATAGGCGGCCTGCGGCGCGTTCAGCACCTGATAAAAGGCGATGCCGTCAACGGCGACGATGGCGTTGTCGCGGGTGATGATCTCCTGCGTCGGCACATCCAGAACCTGCTCCATCATGTTCATCTTGGCGCCGATGCGATCGATGAAGGGAATGATGAGGTTGAGACCCGGCGACAGCGTCTTGGTGTAACGGCCGAACCGCTCGACGGTGTAATTATAGCCCTGCGGCACCGTCTTGATTCCCGTAAACAGGAAGAGAAGGACAAGGATAACCAGGATCGGGATCAGGACGTCGAGACCGGTGAACGGCATGTAGCTCTCCCTCAGATTCGGCGTGTGGCGCGGCAACATCGGTGCAGCCGGCCATCACGAAAACACTTAAGGGTGTTTCCTCGCGGTTACAATCGCGTGATGGTTGATTGTTTCGGCAGGCGTCGCGTCAGTTGCCGAAAGCGAAAAGCGATGCGTCGGTATCGCTTGCGCCTTCAAGCGCCGAGACGATGATTTCGGAGGCTATCTGCGAGTAGGTTATGCCGTTTCCGCCATAGCCCATCACCGCAAATATCCGCGGGTGCTGCGGTATCGTTCCGATATAGGGAAGGCCGGTGCTTGTGGTGCCGAAAGAACCGGCCCAGGCGAATACCGGTTCCGTGTCCAACTGCGGGAACAGGGCCTTCAACTTCGCTGCGATCCGCGCCGATTTGGCGTCGATCAACTGGTCTCGGCTATCCTCGTCGGAAAACTCCTCGTCTTCGCCGCCGCAAATGACACGACCGTCCTGTATGGTGCGCATGTAGAGATAGGGATCAGACGCTTCCCAGATGAAGGCCTGATCGCGCCATAGCGAATTCTTCTGCGGTCGTGTTGCGATCGCCCAGGTCGAGATGATCTGGTGCCGGGCTGCCGGCACGATATCGGTCAGTTCATAGCCCGTTGCCAGAACAACATGTTTTGCGGTGATCGTCGGGCCGTGTGTCGTTGCTGCGACGACATCTTCGCGAGAGGTCTCCATGCCGGCTATTTCGACGGGCGCGTAATATCGAGCCTTGGCCTCGAGCGCGCTGAGAAAAAGCCCGGCTGCAAGCTTTCTCGGATCGAGCGCGAGATTGTCGTGGCTTATAATGGCGCCTTCGCGGTCGATGCCGAACTCTTTCTGAAGTGCTGCCTTGGTGAGATAGGTTGAGTGGATGCCGGCAGCGCGGCGGGCTTGAGCCTCCTCGCGAAGCGCTGTCGGGCCAAGCACATTGCCGGCGAGATAAAGCGACGGTTTTGGCGAGGGGCTGCACTTGATGGCGAGTTCTTCGATGCGTGCACCGAGGTTGGCCACGGCGAGTTTCGATCGCCGCCACGCCTGCTCGGCCTTTGCCTTGCCGATTTTAGAGGCGAGCGTCGTAAGCGGCTGATCGACCTCGAATTGGACAAGGGCTGTCGTGGCGGATGTCGAGCCTTCGAGCGGTCCGCGTCGGTCGACGCACACGACGGAGCGTCCGCTTGCGGCCACGGACTGTGCAATCATTGCCCCGCTGATGCCCATGCCGACTACCAGGACATCGGTTTTCACATCTCGCATCAGCTTTTGCGTCGGAACCGCGGGCGAGCGGTAAGCGAACCAGACGGGGCGGCCGGTTCTCAAGTCAAGCTTGCGGTTCATGGAAGGGTTTTCTCCGGAAGGGGCGGTCGTCAACGCCGCTCCGACCGGGGAGTTCCCGTTGTCAGGCCCAGCCGGACAATTCGCGCCGCACCAGTGCTTCGATCACCGCCATGCCGTCCCGGCTGTCGTTGAGGCAGGGGATATGCGCGAAGTTCTTTCCGCCGGCATGGTGGAAGATTTCCGAAGCCTCGACCGCGATCTCCTCCAGCGTCTCGATGCAATCGACGGAAAAGCCGGGATTGACGACGGCGATCGATTTCACGCCTTCGCGGGCAAGTTTCTCGACCGTCTTGTCGGTGTAGGGCTGCAGCCATTCCTGCGCGCCGAAGCGCGATTGGAAGGTGGTCGTGAGTTTCTTCTCGTCCCAGCCCAGGCGTTCGCGCAGCAGACGCGTCGTTTCCAGGCAATGAGCCCGATAGGGATCGCCGCGATCCGAATAGGGTTTGGGGATGCCGTGATAGGAAGCGAGAATCACCTCCGGCTCGAAGTCGAGCGTTGCAAGATGCCGGGTGATCGAATTCGCCAGCGCCTCGATGTAGACCGGCTCGTCATAGTAAGCCGGAACGCTGCGGATGGCAGGCTGGTTGCGCATCTTCATCAGCGCGCGAAACAGCTTGTCGTTGGCCGTGGCGGTCGTTGTCGCCGAATATTGCGGATAAAGCGGGAAGGTCAGGATACGCGTGCAGCCTTGTTCGACGAGGCGCTTGGCGACGCTTTCGGTAGAGGGATTGCCGTAGCGCATGGCCCAGTCGACGACCACTGTCGGCAGGTCGGTCAGGGCCTCGGCAAGCCTTTCGCTTTGCGCGCGCGTATAGGTTCGCAGGGGCGATTCGTTGCGTTCGGTGTTCCAGATCTTCTTGTAGTTCGCGCCGGATTTTTTCGGCCGCGTCGTCAGTACCAGCCCGTAGAGGATGGGATACCAGATAGGTTTCGGCAGTTCGATGACGCGCGGGTCGGACAGGAACTCGCGCAGATAACGCCACATCGGCCCGAACTCGGTGCCGTCGGGCGTGCCGAGGTTGAGAAGGATGACGCCGATCTTCGGCGGCTTGATGGCGGGATGACCGGCAGGCGCATGGCCCGTTGCGGTGCTCTCGGCTTGTGTGGTCGCGTTTTTCTGGTTCATTCGGCGTTTCTCCCGCGCAGGCGGAAACTAGCGGCAGACGCCGGGAATTCAATGCAACGTCTGGCCGCAGGCAATTGGATACCCCCAACGAAAAAGGCCCGCCGGCGAACCGAGCGGGCCTTCCGAAAAGATTGTACCGCGAAATCAGTTCGCAGCGGGGATATTCAGTGTCGCACCGACGGGCAGATGCTTTGGCGTGTATTTCGAGTTGGCCTCGGCAATCCGCTTCCACTTGAAGCCGTCGCCATAGACCTTCTGGGCAATGTCCCAATAGGTGTCGCCGGCCACGATGATGTGGCTGTCAGGTGATGTCGCCGCGGCAGTTCCGGCCGCCGGTGCAGTGGTTGTTGCAGGTGCTGCGGCGGTGCCTGCTGCCGGCGCCGTCGTGCCTCCATCCACCTTCGGTGCCTGGTTGGCGATGTCGCCGGAGGCGGCCGGCATGTCGGGCAGCTTCACGTCGCCACTGGCGGCAGGCGCAGCGCCGGTTGCCGGTGCAGTGGTGCCAGCGGCTGGCGCGGTCGTGCCTTCGGCCGGCTTGGTCGCGTCGGCCGGAGCAGTTCCAGCGGGTGCGGCCGCCTGTGCGATTTCGGTGATGCGGCCTTCAATCTTCGGCGCGTAAGGCTGATGGGCGCCGAGATATTCCGCCACCACCTGTTCCAGTCCCGGACCGTAGTCATAGGCGTTCTTGGCCTTCTCGGCGAAAATCTTGTAGCCGTCGCCGCCCTGGCGCACATAGTTGTTGGTGGCGACCGTGTAGTCCTTGTCGGGGTTGATCGGCGCCCAGGCGCCGTTCTCCATGACCTCGACCGACTTGATGCGTCCCTCATTGGGTGCGCCCGACCTGTCGAAGGAGTATTTCAGCCCAGCTACCTGCGCGAAGCGTCCGGCGCCGTCGTCGATCTGGCTGACGCCGTTCTCAAGCGCAGCTTTGAGATCCTTGCCGGCAATCTGGAAGGTCGCGATGGTGTTCTGGAAGGGCAGCACGTTGAGAACTTCGCCCATCGTGACCTTGCCGCCGTCGATCGAGGCACGCAGGCCGCCACCGTTGGTTATGACGATCTCGACGCCCTGGCCTTTGACGCGATCCAGCACGGCATCCGAGACGAGATTGCCCATCGCGCATTCCTGGGTGCGGCAGGTTTCACGGCTTCCGTCGATAGCGGCTGCCGTCTCGCCGACCTCCTTGGCCTTCAACTCCTCGATCGGGGCGCCGAGTTCCTTGATGCGGGCAAGCACTGCCGGATCGGGCGTGATCGACTTGTCGAGGAAGATCGGGTCGCCATTGGCTTCCTTGATATTGCCGTCGTCATCGAACACCACCTTGAACTCGCCAAGATATTTCGAATAGGAAGCCGCCTGCACCACCGCCACCTTGTGGCCATCCGGGTTGTCGACCATCGTCGGGTAAGGGCCTTCGGCCTTGGGATCGGTGTTGGACAGCAGCGAGTGGCTGTGGCCGCCGACGACGACATCGATGCCCGGAATCTTGGCGATGACGTCGCGCTCGCGCTTGTAGCCGATATGGGTGATGGCGATGATCTTGTTGACGCCCTGAGCCTTCAGCTTCTCGACCTCGGCGGTGATAGCCTTGACATCGTCCTCGATGGCAATGTTCGGGCCGGGCGAAGCCAGATCCGGCGTATCGTTGGTGATGCCGCCGATGAGGCCGATCTTCTGGCCGCCAACCTCGACGACCATCGACGGCTTGAACTTGCCGGCAGCGCCCGACTTGTCGTTCGGCACGACATTGGCGCTGATCACCGGGAACTGAGCCTTGTCGAGATAAGGCACCAGCGCGCTCTCGCCGTCGTCGAATTCATGGTTGCCGAGGGTAACGGCGTCCAGCTTCATCTGGTTGAGGAATTCTTCTTCCGCCGCGCCCTTGTAGGTGATGTAGAACAGCGAGCCCTGGAAACTGTCGCCGGCATTGAGCAGCAGGACGTTCTGGCCGTCCAGCTTCTTGCGCTCCTGGGCGATGGCGGTGATCAGCCGTCCGGCGCCGCCTATGCATTCGCCCTTGGTCTCTTCCTCTGCCGAGCAGGTCGATTCGTATTTGTTGTTGCCTTCGATACGGCTGTGCCAGTCGTTGAAGTGCAGGATGTTCAATGTGTAGTCGGCAAAGGATGCCCCGGTCGAAAGGGCGAGCGCCGATGCGGAGAGCGCTGCGGCAGCGACGAGTTTCTTCATTTGGTGTCTCCCGAGTGATCCTGTCCGGAGGCGTTTAACGCCGATCCTTGACCGTTTTTTAACACGGCTCGCGGGCATGTTCACATTGCGGTTTGGCGGATGCAAGAGGAATCCAGCCATAGTTGACGGCGCACCGATTATTTCGCGTAGTCGCGTTCGTCGGCAATTATCTTGCCGTCGTTGGGCAGCGAGCCCGGCATTGCGATCTGCACGTCGCCGCCGAGCTTGGTCACGTCGCGAAGCGAGGCTTCGAGCGCCGCTTTTTCCGGGGTTCGGCCGTTTGCCGGCTCGACATGCAGCACCATCGTGTCGCGTTCGCCGTCACGCCCGACGACCAGACGCGCCTTGGCGATCTCGGGATGGCGCCTGACGATGTCTGCGACCTGCTTGGGATCGACGAACATGCCCTTGATCTTGGTGCGCTGGTCGGCGCGGCCCATCCAGCCCTTGATCCGGGCGTTGGTTCGGCCGCATGGCGAAGCACCTGGCAGGATCGCGGAGAGATCGCCAGTGCCAAGGCGAACCAGCGGATAGGCGGCATTGAAGCCGGTCACCACGACCTCGCCGACCTCTCCGTCAGGAACAGGGTCGCCGGTACCGGGGCGCACGATCTCGATGATGACATGCTCGTTGATGATCATGCCGGGGAGGGGTGTTCCATCGCCCGCAGCACTTTCATAGGCGATGACACCGAATTCGGCCGTGGCGTAGCATTGCAGGACGTCTATTCCGCGCTCGCGGTATTCGGTTCGCAGCGACGGAAAGAGCGCGCCGCCGGACACCAATCCTCGGCGGAAGAACGAAAGATCCTTGCCGGCATCGGTTGCTCGATCAAGCATGACTTTCAGGAAATCCGGGGTGCCGCAATAGACGCTCGGTTTGAGGCTCGCTGCTGCCTCGACCTGCATGTCGGTATTGCCGGTTCCTGCCGGGAACACGGTGCAGCCGAGCGCACGGGCACCCTCGTCGAGGATGAAGCCGCCGGGTGTCATGTGATAGGCGAAGGCGTTGTGAACGATATCGCCGGGGCGGATGCCGGCGGCGAAGAAGGCGCGCGCTGCAGCCCCGTGGTCGGCCTTCAGGCCCTGAGGCTCCCACAGTGGTCCGGGCGACTGGAAAACGCGGCTGCCGGCGAGTGCTGCCGGATCGGCAAAGCCGCCAAAGGGCGGGTTGGCTTGCTGGAATTCCATCAGTTCAGCTTTTCTCAGAACTGGCAAGGTGGCCAGCGCTTGCCTGCTGATGATGGCGGAAAGGTCAATCCCGCCCAGCCACCGGGCAAGGCCGGGTGCGGCTTTCGTGGCGGTTTCGAGAAAACGAGGCAGTGCCTCGAACAATGCCTTTTCGCGATCGGCCGGGGCCTGGGTTTCGGCCGTATCGAAAAAAGCAGTCATCGCGTTCTCCCTCCGCGTTGCGGCGGGACTATCGCAAGACTCTGATCCAACGCGCAAGGTTGAACAGTGATATCAGGGCACCGGCGAGATAGGTGAATGCTGCGGCGCGCAGGACATGGCGCGCTGCGGGCATATCGCGCTCGTTCAGATATTTGCCACGCCGCAGAATTGGCAGGGCTTTCCCGAAACTCGCATCGAATTCGACCGGCAGCGTGACGAGGTGGACAATGGCGCGTATTGCCAGCATGCCGACGCCAAGGCCGAGACATGCCAGGAAAGCCGCCGGAGTGCGGAGGAGCGCGGCAAGGATAGGTGCGCCGATCAGGATGACTGATGCGATCTTGTCGGTGGTTATCGCCAGAACAGCCAGCCTGTGGCGCAACGCCAGCATCTTCTCGCCGCGACCATCCTGCAAGGCGTGGGAAACTTCGTGTGCTGCAATGGCGACCGCGGAAACGGACCTTCCGTCGTGGTGTGCAGGCAGCAGCCTGACGGCCTTCGCTTCGGAATCATAGTGATCGCCGAGTTCGGTCGTCTCCACCTTTACGTGGCTAAGGTCCAGTTCATCGAGCAGATGACGCGCCAGCTCACCGCCGGTGCCGGGAAAATCGGGGCGATCCTTGCCGTGGTGCGCTATGATCGACCGCACCCAGAACTGCGGCACGAAAACAATCGCGGCCAGCAGCACTATGCCGATGACAGCGATCAAAGCCCGCCCTCAGAAACGCTGGCTCAGCCGACCGCCGGACGGCGCGTCAGCACGAACTGCTGGCCGCCGGAGCTGGTGCAATTGAGCTGGTTGGCAGCGACCATCGAGCAATTGACGTTGCTGGTGGTCTGGCGGATCAGCGAGCGCATGGTGATTTCCACATTGCGGTTATCGGCCATGCGATAGCTGCCTTCAGCCAGCTTGTTGCCCGTGTCGAGCGCGTTGGTCTGGAAGGTGCCACCGGCAAAGCGTGAAACGGCAACGCCATCCGTGCTCATCCATTCGCCTTCGACGCCTTGCGGGGCCGCCGCGAGAGGCCCGCCACCCGGCCCAGAGCTGACGCAGCCAGCCAGAATGGCTGCGGTTGCGGCAATAGCTGCCGCCGAAAACAGTTTGCGCGCAATCGTCATGATAAAATTCCTTCCTCGGTCCGCAATCAAGCAATCACCCGATTTCCGGGCGATTGCAAGGGCTTGAGGATAGCAGAGACTTATGAAAAAGGGTTAACGTACCAGTATGTTACGGAACTGCCACGGGTCCTTGGTGTCGATGTCTTCTGCAAACAGGCCCGGACGGCCCTCTAGAGGCGTCCAGTCGGTATAGTAGCCCTTCACCGGGCCCAGATAAGGCGACTGCACTTCAAGGCAACGTGCGAAATCCATCTCGTCGGCTTCAACGATGCCGGCTTCAGGGTTTTCGAGCGCCCAGACCATGCCGGCCAGCACAGAAGAGCTCACCTGCAGGCCGGTCGCGTTCTGGTAGGGGGCGAGCTTGCGCGCCTGCTCCAGCGTCAGCTGCGAGCCAAACCAATAAGCATTCTTGTCGTGGCCGTAGAGCAGCACGCCGAGCTCGTCCGAGCCGTCGACCAACTCGTTCTCGTCAAGAACATGCTGCACCGGTTGCGCCTTGCCGGCGGCGCCGAACATCTCGTCCAGCGAAAGCAGGGCGTCGTTGCAGGGATGATAGGCGTAGTGGCAGGTCGGGCGATAGGAAACCTTGCCCTTCTTGTCGAGCACGGTGAAGAAATCGCTGATCGAGATCGCCTCGTTATGCGTCACCAGCAGGCCATATTGCGGGCCGGTGGTCGGGCACCAGGTGCGCACGCGGGTGTTGGCACCGGGCTGCTCGAGAAAGATTCCGGCCTTGGAGCCCTTCTTATGCTTCCGGGCGTTTTTCGGGGTCCATTTTTCATTGGTGCCCCAGCCGAGTTCTGCCGGCTGCAGGCCCTCGGAAATGAAGCCTTCCACGGACCAGGTATTCCAGAACGTATTGAACGGCTTGGGAGTCTTTGCCCGCTGGGTATCGCGCTCGGCGATGTGGACGCCCTTGACGCCGGCCTTCTTCATCAGCTTCGCCCAGCCGTCGCGGTCGTCCTGCGCCGGCGTGGCGAATTCGAGGCCGAGATCGGTGGCGAGGTTGACCAGCGCCTGCTTGACGAACCACGAGACCATACCCGGATTGGCGCCACAGGTGGAAACGGCGGTGGGGCCGCCCGGATGCTTGCGCTTTTCGGCCAGCAGCGATTCCCGCAGGGCGTAGTTGGTGCGCGAGGCGTTGTCGGCCTTGTCGTCGAAATAGAAGCCAAGCCACGGCTCGATGACCGTGTCGATATAGAGAACGCCGAGCTTGCGGCAGAGCCGCATGAGCTCGACCGACGAGGTGTCGACGGAGAGATTGATGCAGAAACCCCGGCCTTCGCCGTTGGTCAAGAGCGGGGTCAGGAGGTCCTTGTAGTTCTCCTTGGTCACCGCTTCGTGCAGGAAGGTGATGCCGCGCTCGTCGAGCAGCTTGCGGTCGGTGTCGCGCGGGTCGATGACCGTCATGCGCGACTTGTCGAATTTGAAATGGCGCTCGATGAGAGGGAGCGTTCCGCGGCCGATCGAGCCAAATCCGATCATCACCACTGGGCCTGTGATCTCACCGTAAACGGGCCATTTTTCTTTCGCCATTCTTCAAAACGCTCCTTGTTTGACGCCTCCAGAAAGTATTTCGGACGGTCGCCAGAGTGCCAGATCACAGATCGGCGTCACAATAAAGAAGATTCCGCCAACAGGGTTAGGAGGCGTCGGCCATCTGGCTCAAGACCGTGACCAGCCGATCGCGGTCGGCGCTGAGCCCCTTGTAGTCGAGCTGGGCCTGGTCGAGACCGGCAAGCTGGCCGGCGAAGGAGGCGGCCAGTGTTGCCTTTTCAGGGTGTTTCACCAGCGCCGAAAGCGGGTTCAGGTAGATGCGGATGGTGAAGAGGATATCCTGCGATTTCGGCAGTTTGCGCAGGGTCTGGCGCTCGACGCGGATGAAAGCCTGCGCGGCGATCTCGTCGTCTGACAACTTCGATGGCCGCATGGTCGCGCGGTCGATGCGCTGCCGTTGCGAGATGGGATGATAGAGCGCGTCGCCGGACTGCAGCGACCAGTTGAAGCGCTCGACGGCCTGCCCCTGCAACCTGTCGAACATGCGCTCGATCAGTTCGGCGGGCCGTGTGCCCGGTCCGAAGCCGGGCACTGGCTCGTGGATCTCATGCAGCGGCTTGCCGAATTTTTCCGTCAGGGACCATGACGAGGGGAAGCAGAGTGATCCGGCGGCGAGCCGCCAGCCATTGTCGCCCTTGCGCATCAGGATCAGGTCTTCTGGAACGAGCAGTGAAGCGGTGCGCAGCGGAGGCGTTTCCGCCGCGTTCAACTCGATGCGCCGACCAAGGGCCTGAATTTCTATTGCTTGGCCGGTATGACTGTAGGTTTTTGGAAAGCGCTCCGGCAGATGCATTGTCAGAAGATCAAGCACCTCGCGCTGCGCCTCGCGGGTATCCGGCTCCTCGACGAAGACTTTTTCCGGCAGCGTCTCGTAGAGCCGATCTTTCTCGGCGAGATAGATTTCGAGATCGCCGTCGATCTCGATCCATTCATGCGGGTCGAGCGGCTTCAGGCCGATCGTGAAGGGCTGTGATGAGCCGTCATAGGGCGTGTGAGTGAGCGAAGAGCTGGACGAGGTCATGCTTCCCTAAGCGCTTCGAGCCCTGCGCTGACAGTGGTGGCGACAAATTCGGTCACGTCATAGTCGGCCACTTTGGCGATGGCGAAAGGGTCTTCCCGTAGGCGTTTATCGAGAACTTCGCGGGTGCATCGCGCCAGGATAACGCCGCCGGTACGCGGTTTCTTGGCGCCGGATGCGAGGAAGATACCTTCGTCAAGGCAGGCCTTGACCCAGGCCATGTGCGCATCGCGATGCTTGTCGATCTCGGTCAGCGGGGCGGTATAGGTCAGGGAAACGACGAACATTCTGGTCTCCGGATTTGTGGGCAAACAAGATCATGCGAGTTGGGCGCGGATCAAGCCCCGCAGCGAATTGCCGACGAAGAGCGCTTTGGCCTTGTGTAGATCGTCAATTGTCAGAACGGCTTCGACGGCCTTTCCGGTTTCCAGCAATTCGACACGCAGAACGCCTGCCAGCAAGCCGCAATGAAGAGCGGGAGTGCGCAGCAAGCCGTCGCCCACATCGGCAAAGAGCGTGGTGATGGTTCCCTCACAGATTTCGCCGCGCTCGTTGCACAGGATTACTTCATTGGCTGCTTCCGGCGGAAATTCCGCCCGCGCTGCCTCGTAGGCTGTGCGTTTGGTCGTCTTGTGGCGCAACAGCATGTCGGTCGAGTCCAGCCTCACATTGGCTATGGCAAGCTTCCAGATGGTGTCGGCAGGGAGCGGTGCGAAAGGCTGTGTGGTGACTTTCGCACTGCCGTGCCGGTCGAGCGTCAGGCGAATGCGGAGCAGTGTGTTTCCGCTTACGCTGTCCGAAAGTTCGCGCTCCATCGCAGCCCGGTCGAACCTGAAGCCGAGATCGCGCGCCGACGCTTCAAGGCGCGCCAGATGCCTATCGCGCCGGATAAACCCTTGCACCGGCTCCCAGCGCAGCGTCTCGATCAGTTCGAATTCGGGCGGGTTCCCGTCGCAAAGCGGGCCTTCAGAAGACATTCCTCATATTCCTCTTCAGCCGTCGAATCGAAGACGATGCCGCCGCCGACATTGTAGACGGCCTCGCCCTCGGGATAGAGCGAGATGGTGCGGATGGCGACGGAAAAGCGCATCGTGCCGCCAGGCGCGATCCAGCCGATGGCGCCGCAATAGGCATCGCGCGGCGTGCCTTCCAGGTCATTCAGAATTTCCATGGCGCGGATTTTCGGCGCCCCGGTGATGGAGCCGCATGGGAAGAGGGCGGCGAATATCCGCGCGATCGTCAGATCGGGCAGGAGCTTCGCGCGCACGTGGCTGACCATCGTGTGCAGTGTCGGATAGGTCTCGATCTTGAAAAGCTCCGGCACGTCGAGCGTGCCGACTTCGCTGATCAGCGAGATGTCGTTGCGCAGCAGATCGACGATCATACGGTTTTCCGCCTGGTTCTTCGGGTCATTGCGCAGGAAGTGCCGCTGCGCCTCGTCCTCTTCCGGAGTTGCACCGCGCGGCGCTGTGCCCTTCATCGGATGCGTCTCGATCCAGCCGTCGGCGTCGATCTGGAAGAAAAGCTCCGGCGAGCGCGACAGGATGATCGGATCGCCGAGCGAAACCAGCGCACCATATTTCACCGGCTGGCGCTCGGTCAGCGCGTCGAAGGCGGCAAGCGGGTTGCCCGACCATGAGGCGTGGATCGGGAAAGTCAGGTTGCCCTGATAACAGTCGCCCTGGCGCAGATGCTGGTGCAGGCGCGAAAAACGTTTCTCGTAGTCCTCGAACGACCATGTCGCGCGGGCATCGAAGATCGGGCCGTTGGTGACCGGCTGGCGAAAGCCGGGCAGATCGTTTTCCGATGGACCGTCGAAGACGCCGAGGCAGATCAGCGGCGCACGGCGTCCATTCGGCAGGATCGGCCGCAGTTTGGGTTCCAGCAGATAGCCGGCCTCGTAGGAAAAATAGCCGGCAAGCCATTTGCCGGCATCATGCGCTGCCTGCACTTCTTCAAGCGCCGGGAAGAAGCTCTCCGGCGTGTCGGCGACAATAATCTTGTGCGGCCGGTCGAACAGGAGTTCGTGACCGGCTGGATCGTCTCGGAACAGGACGAACGGGGATGCTGGCATCGTTCTTAACCGGTGAATTCCAAATCTGCCCGGCTCAATCGAGCGTTTCCAGCTCGTCGATCAGGTCGCCGATGACGGCAAGGCCGATCTGCCAGAAGGCCGGGTCGGAGGCGTCGAGGCCGAACGGTCTCAAGAGCTCGGAGTGATGCTTGGTGCCGCCGGCGCGCAGCATGTCGAAATACTTCTCCTGAAATCCCCGTTCGGCATTCTGGTAGGCGGCGTAGAGCGAATTCACCAGGCAGTCGCCGAAGGCATAGGCATAGACGTAGAAGGGCGAATGGATGAAGTGCGGGATATAGGTCCAGAAGGTTTCGTAGCCTTCGCGCAACCTGATCGCCGGGCCAAGGCTTTCGGCCTGCACTTCGAGCCAGAACTGGCCGAGTTTGTCGGAGGTCAGTTCGCCGTTGCGGCGCTCGGTGTGCACCTTGCGCTCGAACTCGTAGAAGGCGATCTGGCGCACGACCGTGTTGATCATATCCTCGACCTTCTGGGCGAGCATGGCCTTGCGTTCGCGCCGCTCGGTCGTCTTGTCTAGCAATGAGCGGAAGGTAAGCATCTCGCCGAAAACCGAGGCCGTCTCGGCAAGCGTCAGCGGGGTGGAGGCCATCAATGCGCCCTGACCGCCAGCCAGAACCTGATGCACGCCGTGGCCGAGCTCGTGCGCCAGCGTCATCACGTCGCGCGGCTTGCCCATATAGTTGAGCAGCACATAGGGGTGAGCCGACGGCACGGTCGGATGCGCGAAGGCGCCGGGCGCCTTGCCCGGCCGCACCGGCGCGTCGATCCAGCGGCGGTCGAAGAAGGTGCGCGCGATCTGCGCCATATCCGGCGAGAACCGCTGGTAGGCCGACAGTACCGTGTCTTTCGCTTCGTCCCATCCGATCGTCGCCTGCGGTGTCTCGGGCAGAGGCGCGTTGCGATCCCAGTGGTTCATCACGTCCATGCCGAGCCAGCGTGCCTTCATCGCATAGTAGCGGTGCGACAGGCGCGGATAGGCGTCGCGAACGGCGGAAGCCAGCGCATCCACGACGCTGCGCTCGACGCGGTTCGCGAGATGGCGCGAGTCGGCGATGTCCTCGAAGCCACGCCAGCGGTCGGAGATTTCCTTGTCCTTGGCGAGCGTGTTGGTGATGAGCGTGAAGGTGCGCAGGTTTTCCTTGAAGGTGGCAGCCAACGCTTCAGAGGCCTTGCGCCGGATATTGCCGTCGACATCCTGAAGCCGGTTCAATGTCGGCTCCAGCGTCAGCTCTTCGCCGTCGATGTCGAAGCGCAGATCGGTCATCGTCTCGTCGAACAGGCGGTTCCATGCGCCGCGCCCGGTGATCGATTTTTCGTGGAAAAGCTGCTCGATCCGGTCTTCCAACTGGAAGGGCTTGTCTTTTCTCAGGTCAAGCACCCAGGGCCGGTAGTGGCCGAAGGCCGGGTCGGCATCGAGTGCGGCAAGAACATGCTCGTCCTCGACCAGATTAAGCTCCAGCGCGAAAAACAGCAGATGCGCGCTGGCATCCGTCATCTTCTCCTGGATATCGCCGTAGAGCTTGGCGCGCTGCGGATCGGCGGTGTTGCCGGCATAGATCAGACCTGCGTAGGAGGCGATGCGGCCGATCAGTTCCTCGATGGCTTCGTAGGTGCGGAGCGCTTCGCCGAGCCGGCCGTTCGCACCTTTCTGGGCTTCGATCGCCAGCGTTCCCTTCCAGCGAGTCTCGAAGGCGATTGCGTCTTCCGCCGCCTTTTCGAGGTCGCGTTTCAGTTCCGGCGCATCCATGGCCGCATAGAGGTCGGTCAGATCCCATTCGGGAAGATCGCCAAGATCACCGGCTGCGTGGCCGGAGGTCAGTGGAGCGGCGTTCCGCCCCGAAACCATGCGCATAGAATTACCTTCCGATTTCAGACGAGGAGAAGGCCGGACTTTTCTTAAAGCTTTCGTTCACCGGCTTTTTTGAAACCTTATTTAGAACCCTGTGCCAGTCTGATCCAGACAGCAATCAATCTCTAGTGCGATTCTCCGAATTATTCATGGCAGCTTGCGTTCTCATAGTCGACGACGATCCCGTGCAGCGGCGGCTTCTGGAGGCGGCCGTCACGAAGTTCGGCTATGAAACCATGCTGGCCGATGGTGGCGAGGCGGCGCTCAGGTTTCTTGAAGGCGGTAACGTCTCGGTCGTCATCCTTGATCTGGCAATGCCCGGCATCGACGGCATCGGCGTGCTCACGGCGATGCGCGAGCGCGGCATCAACCTTCCGGTCATCGTCCAGACCGCGCAGGGCGGGATCGAGACCGTCGTTTCTGCGATGCGCCATGGGGCGTTCGATTTCGTGGTCAAGCCGGCGTCTCCGGAGCGGCTGAAAACGGCGATCGCCAATGCCTTGAAGATCGAGACGCTGAGCAGCGAGGCGAAGCGCTCGAGCCGTAGCGGCGGCACGCTGACTTTCAAGGACATGATCACCAGAAGCCAGGCGATGGAGCGGGTTATCCGGCTCGGCCAGAAGGCTGCCGCTTCCAGCATCCCTATCCTGATCGAGGGCGAATCGGGCGTCGGCAAGGAACTCGTCGCCCGCGCTATTCAAGGCTCGAGCGCGCGCCGGTCGAAGCCGTTCGTCACGGTCAATTGCGGTGCGATTCCCGACAATCTGGTCGAAAGCATTCTCTTCGGCCATGAGAAGGGCTCGTTCACCGGCGCAACGGAGAAGCATACGGGCAAATTCGTCGAAGCTCATACGGGCACGCTGTTTCTCGACGAGATCGGCGACCTGCCGCTCGACGTACAGGTCAAGCTCTTGCGCGCAGTGCAGGACGGCGAAGTCGATCCGGTCGGCGGGCGCGCTACCGTCAAGGTCGATATCAGGCTGATCTCGGCGACGCACCGCAATCTCCTGCAGCAGGTCAAGGACGGCAAGTTCCGCGAAGACCTTTTCTACCGGCTGAATGTCTACCCGATCTACGTGCCGCCGCTGCGCGAGCGCCGCGACGATATTCCGCACCTCGTTCGGTATTTCATGGCGAAGGTGCCCCCGTCGGATGGGCGCGGCCGTGTCGTGGACATCTCGTCGCGGGCGCTTTCGATGCTTCAGGCCTATGACTGGCCAGGCAACATCCGCCAATTGGAAAATGCGGTGTTTCGGGCCTCCGTGCTGTGCGAAGGCGACGTTCTGACCGAGGAAGAATTTCCGCAGATCAGGGCGCAGGTGGAAGGGGTCGTCAGGCTTGAGGATGCTGTCTCCGACGAGGCACCCATAGATGATTCCGATCAGGCGCTGGTGCGATCCGACGTTGAACGTATGCACATCGCGCCGCCGGCTATCGCGCCTGAGACGCATTTCGGCATCCTGAAAGCCCTCGACGATCGAGGCAACGTCCGGTCGCTTGCAGAGGTCGAACTGGAGATGATCAAGCTGGCTATCGATCACTACAACGGCCAGATGAGCGAGGTCGCCCGACGACTTGGCATCGGACGCTCGACCTTGTACAGGAAGCTCAAGGAATATGGTATCGACCCGGAAACTGGTCGGGCCGAGCGCCTGGTGTCCTGACCCAATTCTTAACCAGCGCCACGCAAGGCCCAGACGATAAACCCCCGGTTTACCAAGAACTCCCGCGCTTAAATTTTGCCGGGATAATGCCACGGTGTCACCGCATTTCGACTTCAATAAGCAGTGATTAACCATTAGGATCGATATTCGGACGTAACTTTCCACGTCCGGAAATTCAAATCCGGGGACAAACGGCAGTCTGTAAGGCCTTTTGATTTGATTAGCATCAAGCGATTCACAACCCGGCGATTCTTCAAAACGACCGGCTGGCATGGTTTGCTGGCGGTATTGATGGTCGCCTTCGGTTTCCTCACTCTGGCAGCATCCGCGGCAAGTGCCGAGACACGGACGTTGAAGCTCTACTTCATCCATACCAAGGAGAAGGCGGAGATCACCTTCAAGAGGAACGGTCGCTACGATCAGTCCGGCCTGCAGCAGATAAATCGCTTCCTGCGCGACTGGCGCCGCAACGAACCGACCAAGATGGACCCGCGGCTTCTCGATCTGGTCTGGGAGGCGTACAAGGCCTCCGGTTCGCGTGACTACATCCACGTCGTTTCGGCCTACCGTTCGCCGGCCACCAATTCCATGCTGCGCGGCCGCAGCAAGGGCGTCGCCAACAAGAGCCAGCACATGCTCGGCAGGGCGATGGACTTTTATCTCCCGGATGTTCGCCTGAAGAAGCTTCGCGAGATCGGCCTGAAAATGCAGGCCGGCGGCGTCGGCTACTACCCGACCTCCGGCTCGCCCTTCGTTCACTTCGACGTTGGCAATGTGCGCCACTGGCCGCGCATGAGCCGCAAGGAACTGGTCGCGGTCTTCCCGAATGGCAAGACACTGCATGTGCCGAGCGACGGCAAGCCATTGCCGGGCTTCGAGCAGGCGGTTGCCGCCTATGAAGCCCGCAAGGGCAGGGGCGATCTGGCTATCGCCCTGGCCAGCAACAGCAGCGGCGGCAGCAAGCGTTCCGGTGGGCTTCTCGCGGCCTTCTTCGGTGGCGGCGGTGGAGCCGACGACGATGAAGACAGCAGCCCGGTCGTGGCTTCGGCCGCACCCGCTCCTGCGCCGAAGGCCGCTGTCAGGCAGGCTCCGGCAGCGCAGGCCCCGGCGGCCAAGTCTTCGTTGCCCGGCATCCAGATATTGTCTCCGGACGAGGCTCAGCGCGCCGATATTCCGGCCGCGGACACGCCGAGGCCGCAGGAGCAGACTCCTGAAACCATCATAGCCGCCCTGCCGACGCGCAACGTGCCGCTACCGGCATTGGCGCCGCGCCCACAGACCGAGGTCGCTGCGGCAGTTGCCGCTGCTCAGTCGCCGGAACAGGTTCCGTTCGGCATGGCGAGCGCGCCATTGGCTGAGACGCCGGCTGCTCCGGCGCAGGAGGTTGCGCTCAACATTCCGTTGCCGACGCGCCGTCCCGACTACACGCCGCCATCCGAACTGGCGACGCCTGCCCAGCAGCAAGCGATCCTGCTGGCACTGGCCGAGCCCGAGGGCAAGAGCCGGACAATGGCCGACGCTTCCCCCGTGCCGCTGCCGGGAAATCGCCCGGAAACGGCCGATCGCGATATGATCGTGGCCGCACTTCCCGAAGCGCGGCCGGCACTGCCCGAGCCTGCCAATGCTGATGCCGCCGCCAACGCCGCCGCGGTGGACGCGGAGCTCAAGGCAAGCCATGCGCGCGTCGCCGCACTCAACAATGCAGCGGCCTTGCGCGAAACGGTCACCGAACGCCCCGCGAGCACCTCTGCAGCTGCAGCGGTCGATACGGGTGCCAAGACGACACGCAAGGCGGCACGCGCCAGCGCCCAGGATTCGAAGCCTGATCGCAAGTCGGTCGTGGTCGCGGCTCAGCCGCAGGCCGCTCGCTGGGTGTTGCACAACGACTATGTGACGACGGCTTCGGCCGGAACACGCGCACCTTCCTTCGCCTACAACATCGTGCGTACCGCGCCACGTGAAGTCTACACCGCCGGTTTCCAGGCCGAGAACCAGCTGGCCGATGCCAACCGTTTCTCCGGCAAGGCGGTCAAGTTCCTGACGGTGGCGCGCTTCCAGACCCACTGACGGCAACGCCGAACTCGAAAAAAAGCGCCGGGTTTTGCCCGGCGCTTTTTGTTTGTGGGTTAAAGCTTTTCCGGCTCAGGTGGAATCGCTCCTCATCCCTCTGCCGGGACCGACCGGGGTTGAGTCACGGGTCTCAACTCGTCCCTCGGACCCCCGTGAAGAACGGGGAGAAGGAGGATGGCCGCAACGCTGGCGACCCCCTCTCCCCGTTCTTCACGGGGAGAGGGTAAGGGTGAGGGGCTGTTTCCCTCAAGACCTGAAATGATCTCGGTATCGGTTGAATGGAAAACTCAGCTCTTGCGCAGGCCAGAGGCTTCACGGGCGAGCGCCTCGATGGCAGCCCAATTGCCGGCCTTGATGAGATTGTCTGGCGCGACCCATGAGCCGCCGACGCAGTTCACATTGGGCAGGGACAGGTACTCCATTGCGTTCTTGGCGGAGACGCCGCCGGTCGGGCAGAAGTTGATGCCGGCGAAAGGCGAGGCGAGCGCCTTGAGGAAGGATACGCCTCCCGCCTGTTCGGCAGGGAAGAACTTTAGGAAATCCAGCCCGGCCTCGCGCGCGGCCATGATTTCTCCCGGCGTGATCGCACCCGGCAGCAGTGGAACCTCGCTATTGCCTGCCGCTGCCAGAAGCTCGCGCGTCACGCCCGGGCTGACGATGAATTTCGAGCCCGCCTTTTCGGCCTGCTCGAACTGCCGGGCGTCGAGAATGGTGCCGGAGCCGACGATTGCCTCCTCGACCTCGCCTGCTGCCCGCCGGATCGCCTCCAGCGCATCGGGCGTCCTCAGCGTGATCTCGATGGCGCGCAAGCCGCCACGGGCCAGAGCGCGCGCCAGCGGCACGGCGTCCGCCACATTGTCGATCTTCAAAACAGGGATGACCGGCTGGCCGTCGAGGAGGGAAAGGAGCTTTTCGGTCTTGCTGGACATCATGCTTTCTCTTGGCAGGCTGAAATTTCAATCGATTTAGCAGACGTCGACCGGCAAGTCCACGTAAGCACTGCCTGTTGTTATCCTCTCCAGAGGAAGTTCGCCAGTTTCCTCCACATTGCGCGCCAGCCGCCAGCCTGTGCCGTTTTGGCAGGGGGCGCCCCGGGAAGGGCGACCGTCGGCGAGTTCCGGGCAGGTGCGTCGCCAGACAACGAGGTCATCGCAGTTTCGGTGCCCGCTTCGCTTGCCTTGTAGCGCTTGTAGGCGGCTGCGATCTTCGTGTGGTAGGCGTGGCGCTTGTAATCCGGCCCATTGTAGCCGCGCGCGAAAGCATCCCAGTCGTGCCGGCGGATCGCCGGAACCAGGCCGCTCTTTTCAATATAGCGCTCCATCAGCCTCGTCTGGCCGGCGACGCCCGAGCGCGCTTGCCGCACCAAGGCGTCGACATTGGCGAAGCCCAGCCATGCCCAATGGGTGCCCATGACCTGGCCGAGGCCCCAGGAGACGGACTCATATGCCGCCTTGCGGTCAATGGCGGTCGCGCGTTCCAGCAGGTGCCAGCGAGCCTCCTGCGTCTTGGGGTTCGGGACACCACCCGCATTCGGTGACGAAAGCCGCTGCGTCCGCGCTTTGGCGCGATTGTCGGGCGACAGGCGCCGGTCGAAATAGTGCCCCTCGAAGCGGATCATCGGCTCCTTGCGACCTTTCACCAGAGCGTAGGCCTTGCCGGCACTTTCGACCTCGGCAATGGCCAGCAATGCGGCGGGTTCGATGTCGAGGGACTTTGCGACGGCGGAAATTTCGCGGATGGTTTCCTTGCTGAACATTGCGGCGGCACTCCTTGTTTTGCCCGCCAATTCTCGCCGCGTTTTCGCAGGCGGGGATAAACTTGCGCGTTTTGTGACAAGCCCGCCGGCGTGCTGCTGATACAAGATCATGAAAACATGGGTATTTTTCGCCGGGCTTGAAACAAAAACGCTCAAAAGCTACTGGCGGTGACCATGAATTCATCCACATCCCGCCAAGCCCTCCGCGTTGCCGCGCTCTACCGGTTCTGCCGGTTCGAAGCGTTTGCCGAGCTGCAAGCGCCGTTGGCCGCCTTTTGCTGCGCTCGTGGTATCAAGGGTACGCTGCTGCTTGCGCGCGAGGGCATCAACGGCACGGTGGCCGGAACCGAGGCGACGATCGGCGAACTCGTCGCCTGGCTCGAAGCCATTCCCGAATTTTCCGGGTTGGAGATCAAATACAGCGCGGCTGCCGAAATGCCGTTCCACCGCATGAAGGTGCGGCTGAAGCGCGAGATCGTGACGATGGGCGTCGAGGGCATCGACCCGCTGGAAGGGGCAGGGGCCTATGTCGCGCCGCAGGACTGGAACGCGTTGATTTCCGATCCCGGCACTTTGGTTATCGACACGCGCAACGACTACGAGGTTTCGATCGGCACTTTCCAGGGCGCGGTCGACCCGAAGACCAAGAGTTTTCGCGAATTTCCCGATTGGGTGGCGGCGCATCGCGACGAGCTCGAGGGCCGCAAGGTGGCGATGTTCTGCACCGGCGGCATTCGCTGCGAGAAGGCGACCGCCTATGTGAAATCGCTCGGCATCGAGGATGTCTTTCACCTGAAAGGCGGTATCCTGAAGTATCTCGAGGATGTGCCGGCCGAAGAGAGCCTGTGGCAGGGCGAGTGCTTCGTCTTCGACGAGCGCGTTTCCGTTTCGCATGGGCTCGAACAGGGTGATATAGGCCTTTGCCGCGCCTGCCGTCACCCGATCACGCCTGAGGAGCGGCTTTCGCCGCAGTTCAGCGACGGCGTGTCCTGCCCGCATTGCTATGAGGCCCGCACCGACGAGGATCGCGCCCGCTACGCCGAGCGCCAGCGCCAGGTGGAACTGGCTGAGAAGCGCGGGGCGAAGCATATCGGGAGTTAGGCGTTTCCTTCTCCCCTTGTCGGAGAAGGTGGATTGGCGCGCAGCGCCAAGACGGATGAGGGGTGTTGGAAGAAACTCCGGCGTCCACACTCCGTCCAACACCCTCATCCGACCTCCCCTTCGGGTAGGCCACCTTCTCCCACAAGGGGAGAAGGAGAGGCGCACTTCATCATCGCCACGCCCGGTTTTCACCGTCTGGCCATTGTCAAAGAACTCCCTTTACGAGGGTGGGAAGCGGGGCGCATGGCCGTGCCTTCCTAATGTTTAGTACGTGGCGCAGCTTCCGCGCCCCGCCGGCGATTTCTGTTCCCGTCCGTTCCGCTGCGATGAAGGCGACCTGTGCAGTGAACGCCTGCCCTACGCTAGGGCTCCGGGCGTTCGTCCGCTGCGCGGACCACTCCTCACCCTCCACATTCGTGTGGTCAGCCGTAGCCAAAGACCCGGGCTTTAGGGGCTCATCACCCAGCAGTGCTACCGCAACACCACCAGCCCGGACGCCGACGCTTCCCCCTGATCCCCGGTGCGCACCAGGGATCCCGTTGGAGGCGGATTTGCGAGGCAAGTATGCGCGAGGCCAAAGAGAGGGGATAAATGTGAGGTTTAAAGGAAAACAATGGGTTAGGTAGAAATCGGATGAAATTCTTCCACACACTTTCGTAGCCTTGAGCGAAGCAAAAACCTCTCCGTCGTCATCCCGGAAACCGGAGCGAAGCGCAGGTTATCCGGGACCCATTGACCAGCACGGCCGGGTACTGAGTTCCCGCTGTGCTATTGAAGCGCGCCAAGGCAAGGACCGGCCGCGCTTGACGATGCTGCTACCAATAGATCCCGGATAACCTCCGCTTCGCTCCGGCTTCCGGGATGACGACTGCATGGTTGGTACCGCTAATCCCCCTACCAAAAACGCCCCGCGTCATTGTAATGCCGCCTTCGACTGCCTACTTCACCGACACCGAAACCCGCCCGAAGAGACGGGCATAAACTCCGGAGGAACTGATGTTCGATCCCAAGAAACTGCTCGATGACCTGCTCGGTTCGAAAGTTCCCGGCACGGGATCGACCGTCAGGGACAAGGCCGCTCAGGCGACGCAGCTTGCCAAGGACAATCCGCTCGCAGCCGGTGCGCTGGCCGCAGTGCTGCTCGGCACCGGGACTGGCAGGGCGGTCACCGGTTCGGCGCTGAAGCTCGGCGGGCTCGCAGCTGTTGCGGGGCTCGCCTACAAGGCCTACCAGAACTACCAGAACGGCAAGCAGCTGGAACAGGCGGGCACTGCCCAGCAGGAACTGCTGCCGCCGCCGGCCGATACGAGCTTCCACCCATCGCAGGCGCCGCAGGGCGAGGCGGAATTCGCGCTGACGCTGGTGCGCGTGATGATCGCCGCCGCCAAGGCCGATGGCCATGTCGATGACGCGGAGCGCAAGAAGATCGCCGACAGGCTGGCGCTTTCAGGCGTCGGCAGCGAGGCCGAGAGCTTCCTGCTTGCCGAAATCGACAAGCCGCTGGACCTCGACCAGCTTGCAGCATCTGCCCATACGGATGCGCAGAAGATCGAGCTTTACACGGCCGCGCGGCTTGCGATCGATCCGGACACCCGCGCCGAGCGCGGCTTCCTCGACATGCTCGCCGGGCGGCTGAAGCTGCCGGACGCGCTGGTCGACCATATCGGCGCGACGGTTTCGGCGGCCAAGACGGAAGCGACCGTCGGAGCGTAAAGACCGCCTGCTAACTCTACCCTGCCGACCATCTGACGCAGTTTTCTGCGCTTCCGGTGCTCACGTACCCAAATGTACGCTCCGCTCCGGTTCTCGAAAACCACGCCATATGACTCGGCAGGGCGAGTTATCAAACAGTCTTTTTGGCGTTGATTGTAAAAGCAACCAGGAATTGTGCGTTAAGGTTTCGTTAACCCTTCAGGCGCATCATTTTTGACAGTCGGATCGGCTTTTCATCCTCCCAAGCGCGATTCAAATTAAAGGGCGGTCGCCAATGACCGCCCTTTTTGTTGGGCGATCGTATCTCCGACAGGCCCGTTGGCGGACAGTTCAGTCACAGGAAAGTGAACGTGACGAGGTCAGGAGGTTCTGATCATTAGAAGCCTCCTTTCAACGGAGGCTCCCATGCCCGCTTACGCTATCCTTGCCCTCGCGATCATCTGCGAGGTCGTCGCGACGAGTGCGATGAAAGCCGCAGAAGGATTTACCAAGCCTGGCCCCTCGGCCCTGGTTATCCTGGGCTATGCAGCGGCATTCTTCTTCCTGTCTCAAGTCCTTGACCGGATACCTCTCGGCATCGCCTACGCGATCTGGGCCGGTGGCGGAATAGCGTTGGTCGGGCTGGTCGCATGGGTCGTCTACGGGCAGCGGCCCGACCTTGCCGGCTTTGCGGGAATGGGCTTGATCATTGCCGGTGTTCTGGTCCTGAACCTGTTCTCCAAAACCACTGCTCATTAGTCCGATGCGCGCACGTCCGGCAGAGATATTTTAATCATAAAATTTCATGCTTGAAATGTAGTTTGCGGAGTGCAATCCTGTGGGCACAGGCAGGGGGCGACGATAGCCTCGCCATATGAGGGCAGGTCACATGACGCAGGCTGACAATCCCGCCCAGGGCGCCCAGATGGAATTTCGTGGGCGCATGTCCTATGGCGACTATCTCCATCTCGAAAAAGTGCTCGACGCACAGGAGCCGCTGTCGACTGCGCATGACGAGCTTCTGTTCATCATCCAGCACCAGACCTCCGAACTGTGGATGAAGCTTGCCATCCACGAGATACGCTCGGCGATCGTGGCGATCCGCGAGGACCGCTTGCAGCCGGCGTTCAAGATGCTGACGCGGGTGGCGCGCATCTTCGAGCAGCTGAACAGCGCATGGGATGTGCTGCGCACGATGACGCCCAGCGAATACACGCAGTTCCGCGACTCGCTTGGCCAGTCTTCCGGCTTCCAGTCCTACCAGTATCGGGCGATCGAATTTCTTGCCGGAAACCGCAACAATGCGCTGCTGAAGCCGCATGCGCACCGGCCGGAAGTTTTGGGCAAGCTCGAGGACATTCTTGCCGCACCCAGCCTTTACGATGAGGCGCTGCTGCTGCTGGCGCGGCAGGGTTTTGATGTCGGCGTGGATGCGACCCGGATGGACTGGCGGGAGACCCGGCAGGAGAGCGCTGCCGTGCTGCTTGCGTGGCGCGACATCTACCGCGCGCCGGAAGAGCACTGGATGCTCTACGAACTGGCGGAAAAGCTGGTCGATTTTGAGGACTATTTTCGCCGCTGGCGCTTCAACCATGTCACCACGGTGGAGCGCATCATCGGGTTGAAGCGCGGAACCGGCGGAACCTCGGGTGTATCCTACCTGCGCAAGATGCTGGAGGTTGAACTGTTTCCGGAACTCTGGAAAGTTCGCACCGAACTCTGATCACAATAAGAAAATGCCACTCAGGAAAACAATGGGAGACTACGAATGAAGAAGATACTTGCCGCAAGCATTCTGGCGCTGTCGATGGCGACGTCGGGCATGGCATATGCCGACCCGCTCAAGATCGGCATGATCACCACGCTTTCGGGCGGCGGTGCGGGCCTCGGCGTCGATGCGCGCGATGGCTTCATGCTGGCGCTCAAGCAGTCTGGCGTGAAGGACATCGAAGTCGTCACCGAGGATGACGCACAGAAGCCGGAACTGGCCGTGCAGATCGCCGACAAGATGATCCAGAGCGACAAGGTCGATCTGCTCACCGGCATCATCTGGTCGAACCTTGCCATGGCTGTCGTGCCGAATGCGGTCGCGCAGGGCAAGTTCTACCTTTCGGTCAATGCCGGCCCGTCGGCGCTGGCGGGCGCCAAGTGCGACAAGAATTATTTCAACGTCGCCTACCAGAACGACAATTTCCATGAGGCGATGGGCAACTATGCCAACACCGCCGGCTACAAGAAGGTGTTCATCCTGGCGCCGAACTATCCCGCCGGCACCGACTCGCTGAACGGCTTCAAGCGGTTCTACAAGGGCGAACTGGCCGGCGAGGTCTACACCAAGCTCGGCCAGACCGACTATGCCGCCGAAATCGCGCAGATTCGCGATTCCGGTGCCGACTCGGTGTTCTTCTTCCTGCCGGGCGGCATGGGCATTGCCTTCATGAAGCAATATGCGCAGTCGGGCGTGGAAACGCCGGTGATGGGACCGGGCTTCTCCTTCGACCAGGATGTGCTCGGCGCCATCGGCGATGCAGCGGTCGGCGTGAAGAACTCGGCCTCGTGGTCGAAGGACCTCGACAACGCCGCCAACAAGAAGTTCGTCGAAGGCTTCCAGGCCGAATACAAGCGGCTGCCTTCGATCTATGCGGCACAGGCCTATGATACGGCGAACCTGATCATCTCGGCTTCGGCCAAGGCCAGCGTCAAGGATGCGGATGCCTTCCGCGCGGCGCTGAAGGAAGCGAAGTTCGATTCCGTGCGCGGCAAGTTCAAGTTCAACAGCAACAACCACCCGATCCAGGACATCTATGTCCGCGAGGTGGTGAAGGAAGGCGACGTGCTGACCAACAAGATCGTCGCCACCAGCTTCACCGACCATGAGGACGCCTACGCCAAAGACTGCAAGATGTGAGGGTCAGGAGCTTCCTTCTCCCCGTTTACGGGGTCGACGTGTGCTGATGAGGCTAGTGCGGGGTGTACCCCCACCCCTAACCCCTCCCCACAAGGGGGAGGGGGACGATTTCATCGCTTTGGCCAGCAGCGCGTTGACGATTGGCGCAGAGCGACCTTGCAGCAAAGTTCCCCTCCCCCTTGTGGGGAGGGGTTAGGGGTGGGGGTGCTTCATGTGCCTGCCGCTTACGAAGAGAGGGGCGCGAGCGTTGCGCCTCCAATCCAACACCCGAACTGATGGAACCTGATCCTTGTCCACCGCGCTCCTGATCGAGCAAATACTGAACGGGCTGCAGTTCGGCGTCATGCTTTTCCTGATGGCGGCGGGGCTGACGCTGATCTTTGGCGTGATGGGGCTGATCAATCTTGCCCATGGCTCGCTCTACATGATCGGCGCCTTTGCCTGCGCGGCAGTGGCGGCGGCTACCGGCTCGTTCTGGCTCGGCCTTGTCGCAAGCCTTGCTGCCGCAGCGGCGGCCGGGGCGCTGGTTGAGCTTGTCGTCATCAGGCGGCTTTACGACCGCGACCATCTCGACCAGGTGCTCGCCACATTCGCGCTGATCCTGATCTTTTCGGAAGGCACGCGCTGGCTCTTCGGTTCGTTTCCGCTTTATCTCGACATTCCCTCCGCCCTTTCGGGCGCGGTGCAACTGCCGGGCGGCGGGCGCTATCCGCTCTACCGGCTGACCATCATCGGCGTCGGCATCGCGGTTGCAGTCGGGCTTTACCTGCTGATCTCCAAGACGCGGCTCGGCATGCGCATCCGCGCCGGCGAATCCGACCGTGAGATGATCGCAGCGCTCGGCGTCGATATCCGCACGCTTTACACCGTCGTTTTCGCGCTCGGGGCAGCCCTTGCAGGCCTTGCCGGCGCGCTGGTGGGTGCGTTGCAATCGGTGCAGGTCGGCATGGGCGAGCCGGTGCTGATCCTCGCCTTCGTCGTCATCGTCATCGGCGGCATCGGTTCGATCAAGGGCGCGCTGGTGGGCGCGATCCTCGTCGGGCTGGTCGACACGCTCGGGCGCTTCCTGCTGCCGAAACTGTTCGCGGCCTTCATGGGACCGGCGCAGGGCGCGACGGCGGGTGCGGCGATCGCCTCGATGCTGATCTATATCGTCATGGCGCTCATCCTGGCGTTCCGGCCCAAGGGCCTGTTCGCGGCCAATGCGTGACGGGCAAGCCATGAGCCGCGAAACCCTGATCAACATCCTTCTTGCCGCAGCCCTTCTGGCGCTGCCCTTCGTCGCAATTGCGATGGAGGAGCCGTTCTACATCACGCTGGCGACCCGCATGGCGATCCTCGCGCTGGCGGCAGTGGGTCTCAACATCGCGCTCGGCCTCGGCGGGCTGATCTCATTCGGCCATGCTGCCTTCTTCGGCATCGGCGGTTATGTCGCCGGCATTTTCGCCAGCCATGCCTTCAACATGGAGCCGATGTTTTCCGCGCCCTTCGAATTTTCCGGCAGCGACCAGATGCCGGTGATCTGGCTGGCGGCGATGCTGGTCAGTGTTTTCGTGGCCATTCCGATCGGCGCGATCAGCCTCAGAACATCCGGCGTCTATTTCATCATGATCACGCTCGCTTTCGCGCAGATGATCTACTACTTCGCCATCTCCTGGCCGGCCTATGGCGGCGAGGACGGGCTTTCCATCATCACGCGCAACGGCTTTCCCGGCGTGAACACTGCCAACCCGCTGAGCTTCTTCCTGCTCTGCTACGGCGTGCTGGCGGTTGCCTTGCTCATGTTCTGGCTGATCCAGAATTCGCGTTTCGGTGCGGCTCTTCAGGCCGGACGGCAGAATGAGCAGCGCCTTGCTGCGGTCGGCATCGCGCCGTTCCGGATCCGGCTCGTTGCTTTCGCGATTTCGGCGGCAATCACCGGGCTGGCCGGCGCTCTGTTTGCCGATCTCAACCGCTTCGTCAGCCCGTCCATGCTATCCTGGCACATGTCCGGCGAGTTGATCGTGCTGATCATCCTTGGCGGCACGGCACGGCTGTTCGGCCCGGTTGCCGGCGCTGTGCTGTTCGTGCTGTTCGAGTTCGCGCTCGGCGGAATCACCGAACACTGGCAGTTCTTCCTCGGGCTGATCCTGCTTGGCGTCGTGCTGTTTGCCCGCGGTGGGCTGATCGGCCTCGTTGCCGGAAAGGCGCGTCATGGCTGACACAGTCCTTTCCATTCGCGACCTGAAAAAGACCTTTGGCGCGCTGAAGGCGACCGACGGGGTGAGCATCGACCTGCGCCCCGGCGAAATCCACGCACTGATCGGCCCGAACGGCGCTGGCAAGACGACGCTGATCCACCAGATTTCAGGTTCGATCAAGCCCGACAGCGGCTCGGTGCATTTCCTGGGCGAGGATGTCAGCCGGCTCGGCGTGGCGGCGCGCGCAAGGCGTGGACTTGGCCGCAGCTTCCAGATTTCGTCGCTGGCGCCGGAATTTTCGGCGTTGCGCAATGTCATGCTGGCAGTGCAATCGCGGCAGGGCTCAAGCTTCCGCTTCTTCGGGCCGGTGATGGCCGACAAATCGCTGACCGAACCGGCGATGGCGATGCTGGAGCGCACCGGCCTTGCCGCGCGGGCGCAGGTGCCGGCTGCAGCCCTGTCGCATGGCGAGCGCCGGCAGCTTGAGATCGCGATAGCGCTGGCACTCGGCTCAAAAGCGTTTCTGTTCGACGAGCCGATGGCGGGCATGGGGCCGGAGGGCTCGAAGGCGCTGACGGCATTCCTAGACACATTGCGCCACGAAGCGCCCATCCTTCTGGTCGAGCACGATATGGACGCGGTGTTTGCGCTGGCCGACCGCATTTCGGTGCTCGTCTATGGCCGCATCATCGCCAGCGGCACGGTCGATGAAATCCGCAACGACCCGGAAGTGCGCCGCGCCTATCTCGGGGAAGCGTCATGAGCCTTCTCGAAATATCCGGGCTGGAAAGTTTTTACGGCGCTTCGCAGGCGCTGTTCGGGGTCAATCTCAGGGTTGCCGAGGGTGAGGTCGTGGCGCTGATGGGCCGCAACGGCATGGGCAAGACGACGACGATTGGCTCCGTGATTGGGCTCGTGCGGCCGCGCAATGGCGCGATTCGGCTGTCGGGGAAAGATGTCGCCGGCATGCAGCCGCATCGCATTGCCCGTCTCGGCGTCGGGCTGGTGCCGGAAGGGCGGCGTTGTTTCCCGAATCTCACCGTGCACGAAAATCTGGTTGCCGCGGCAAGGCCCGGCGTCTGGACGCTGGCCCGTATCAACGAGCTTTTCCCGCGCCTGGAAGAGCGGCGCGACCAGTATGCCAACACGCTCTCGGGCGGCGAGCAGCAGATGCTGGCGGTGAGCCGCGCGCTGATGACCAATCCGAAATTGCTGATCCTCGACGAAGCTACCGAAGGGCTGGCGCCGGTGATCCGGCAGGATATCTGGGCCGCGATCCGCCGGCTGAAGGCGGAAGGCCAGTCGATCCTGGTGGTCGACAAGACGCTTTCCGAACTGCTGCCGGTGGCCGACCGCTGCTTCGTTCTGGAAAAAGGCCGCACGGTGTTTTCCGGACGGCCGAATGAGCTGACCGCAGATTTGCAGGACCGTTATCTCGGCGTTTGAGAAGCGGCAATAAGAAGCCGATAGCAAGAACAGGACTGGAGACGACCATGACCGAAGCTACCAACCATCAGGTGCTTCACCCGACCAACTGGAAGGCTGCCAAGGGCTATGCCAACGGCATCGTTGCGGAAGGGCGCGTGGTCTATCTCGGCGGACAGATCGGCTGGACGGGCGATCAGGTGTTCGAGGCCAAGGACCTTGCCGGCCAGACGCGGCAGACCCTGCGCAACATCGTGGATATCCTGAAAGAAGGCGGCGGCCGGCCCGAGCATATCGTCAAGATGACCTGGTACATCACCGACAAGGCCGAATATCTCGCCAATCTGCGCGAGATCGGCGTCGCCTATCGCGACGTCATGGGCAAGCACTATCCGGCGATGGCCATGGTGCAGGTGGTGGCGTTGATTGAGGACGAGGCGAAGGTGGAGATCGAGGCGACGGCGGTGCTGCCGGCTAAGCAGGTGTGATGGTCGTCTTGAGGGGTTCTGGTGTCGGTCGCGTGTCTCTGGACCGTTGGCTACTTCGTTTGCGTTCCGGCATGGATTCCCGACACTCTCCGCTCGTTCCTCGCTCACGAGGTCGAGAATGACGAACTTCCTGGGACGCCCTCTGCAAATGGCTGCCGTTGAAGATGAGCGGAGGGCATAAGTGCATTCGTCATTCTCGACCTCGTGAGCGAGCGTCAGCAAAGCAGAGAGTGTCGGGAATCCATGCCTGAACGGAGAAGAGCTTCAGCGGTGCAGAATCCCTCCCGAAGGAAAATCTCAGGTCAAAGACTCAGTCAGCCCGCCTTCGTCCGCTCCAGAAAATCCCCGATCCGTTCCAGCGCGCGCAGGATGTTTTCTTCCGAATTGGCGTAGGAAAGGCGGATGTAGCCTTCGCCGAGGACGCCGAAATCCGGTCCGCCGATGAGCGCGACGCCGGCTTCCTCGAGCAGGGCCGAGGCGAGCTTCTTGGCCTTCCAGCCGGTCTTTTCGATGTTGGGGAAGGCGTAGAAGGCGCCCTTGGGGGTGATGCAGGAAACATTCGGCAGGCCGTTCAGCCCCTCGACCACGGTTTTGCGGCGGCGGTCGAAGGCGCGCATCATCTTGTCCACCTCGTCCTGCGGGCCGTCGATGGCCGCGATGCCGGCATACTGGCTCGGGGCGTTGACGCAGGACCAGCAATTGACCGCCAGCTTGCGCACCTTGTCGTAGAGGCGGTTGCTTGCCGGCGAGTTCGGCCAGATCGACCAGCCCATGCGCCAGCCGGTCATCGCCCAGGTCTTGGACCAGCCATTGAGGATGATCAGCCGGTCGCGGATTTCGGGGAATTGCAGCAGCGAGCAATGCGTCTCGCCGTCATAGGTCATGACGTCGTAGATTTCGTCGGACATGATGGCGACATGCGGGTGTGCCTCCAGCCCCTTGACCAGCTTTTCGATCTCGGCGCGCGGGGTGACGCCGCCCGTCGGGTTGGCGGGCGAGTTGAGGATCAGCAGCCGTGTCTTCGGCGTGATCAGCGACAGCGTCTCCTCGGCCGAGAAGGCAAAGCCGTTGGCCTCGCGCATCGGCACCGGAATGGGTTTTGCGCCGGTGAACTCGATCATCGAGCGGTAGATCGGGAATCCGGGATCAGGATAGAGGATTTCGGCGCCCGGTTCGCCGAACATCAGGATCGCGGCGAACATGGTCGGCTTGCCGCCGGGCATGATCATGATGTTTTCCGGCGAGACCTCGATGCCGGTGAGCGCCAGCGTGCGCCGGGCGACCGCTTCGCGGGTGGCGAGCAGGCCGTTTGCCGGCGTGTAGCCATGGTGGCCGTCGCGCAGCGCCTTGATCGCGGCTTCGACGATGTGCTGTGGCGTGCTGAAATCGGGCTGGCCGATGCCGAGATTGATGATGTCGCGCCCTTCATGGGCAAGGGCCGTGGCGCGGGCCAGAACCGCGAAGGCATTTTCTTCGCCGAGGCGATCGAAGGCCGCAATCGTTTGGAGCATTTTTCCTGTCCGTGTGGTTCTGTCGTCGGGCAGGCGTTTTTGTGAGTGTCGAGGCCAGCAAAGTCAATCGCAGGAGCGAATATGTCCGTCGATCTGAAGAACTGGCAGCCGAGACCGCGTCCGCAGCGCGAGGTTATCGAGGGCCGTTACGTCCGGCTGGAGCCGCTGGACGCGGCAAGGCATGGCGATGGGCTGTTTACGGCGTCGTCGGTGCCTGACGCCGGCGAGCGGTTTCGCTGGCTGCCGGAGTTTCCGCCGCAAACCCGCGCGGAGTTCCAGCCCTGGCTGGACAGGGTGCAGGCCAGCGAGGACCCGCTGTTCTTTACCGTGATCGACAAGGCCAGCGGCAAGATCGCCGGACGCCAGACCTTGATGCGTATCGACGCCGCCAACGGCGTCATCGAAATCGGCAACATTTATTGGGGGCCGATCATCTCACGCAAGCCGGCGGCGACCGAGGCGCAATATCTGTTCATGAAATATGCCTTCGATACGCTGGGCTACCGGCGCTACGAGTGGAAATGCAACAATGCCAACCTGCCGTCGAAGCGGGCGGCCGAGCGTTTCGGTTTCCAGTTCGAGGGGATTTTCCGCCAGCATCTGGTGGTAAAGGGCGAAAACCGCGATACGGCGTGGTATTCGGTGATCGACACGGAATGGCCTGCGCTGAAACGCGCCTATGAGGCGTGGCTCGATCCGGCTAATTACGACGCCGAGGGCAAGCAGAAGCGGCGGCTGGAAGATTTCCGCGCCGAGGCCGCATAAGCAGAGGGCGCATTGGATGGTGATGATGGACGGGAAGAACCGTAATGCGGCGATCGCGGCAGCCGTGATCCTGCTGGGCTTCGGCATTGTCGGCTATTTCCTGCCCACGATCATGCTGGCGGTCGGCAACAAGTCGCCGGCAGCGGCGGGCGTGGTTGCCGTGCTGTTTGTTGCCGCGTTCTTCCTGGTCTTCTGGCTGCGCGGTCGCAGTCAGGCCAGAAAGCGGGACTGATAATTTCGCGATCACTGGGCGGCGTGCAGTTGCGCGCCTTTTGCCAGCGGTATCGTCAGTTCGGCGCGCAGGCCGCCGCCAGTCCTGTTGTGAAGCCGTACATCGCCGCCGAAACGCCGCGCGATGTTGCGGGCGATCGTCAGGCCAAGGCCGAAGCCGCCGGTCTGGCGGTTGCGTGAGGCCTCGACGCGGGCGAAGGGACGGAAAATCTTCTCCATCTGACCTTCCGGAATGCCCGGCCCGTCATCATCGATGGTCAGCAGAATCTCGGTGTCGCCGTGCGAGAGCGCAAGGCGGGCCTTGCCGCCATATTTGACGGCATTGTCGACCAGGTTCGTCACGCAACGGCGCAGCGCCACGGTTCGGCCATAGCAGATCAGTCCGCGGGCATGCTTGCGCGAGCCGTCGAAGACGACTTGCGGATTTCCGTCGGCGACCGAATCCACCAGCGACCAGAAGTCGATGCGTTCCGGCTCCTCGCCCTTGGCCTCGTAGGTCGCGAAATCCAGCACCGATGACGAGATCGCTTCGATGTCGGCAAGGTTCTGCATCAGCGCCTTGCGCAGCGGAGAATTGCGCAGAAGCTCGAGCCGCAGCCTGATGCGGGTCAGCGGTGTGCGCAGATCGTGGGCGAGGGCGGCTGCCAGCAGTTCGCGGTCCTCGACATATTCGCGCAGCCTTGCCTGCATGGTGTTGACCGCGCGGGCGGCGGATTTGTATTCGCTGCTGCCGCGCTCGGCCAGCGGCGGGCTTTTCAGGTCGTCGCCGATGCGCCGAACTGCACTTTCAAGCGCGCGATAGGGCGCGGTGAGGCGGCGCAGCGACCATATCGAAAGCAACACCACAAGTGCTGCGACGGAGCCGTAAAGCGGCAGGCTGTCCGTCGTCAGGATCGGGCTGAGCGGCGTCGACGGCATGACGAAATTGAGCCACTGGCCGTCCTTGAATTCGATCGAGGCGACCAGCGTATCGGTCTTGTTGAAATCGGCGGAAAGATCGAGCAGTTCGCGCTCGATGCCGCCGAGATTGTCGTCGGGCTCGGTGATATTGTGCTTGGGACGTTCATGCGCCTGGGCGCTTTCGCGGCGCACGCGCGCTTCCTCGACGCCGAATTTCGTCAGCCGGCCGACAATGACGTCCTCCAGCTCGGCCATTTCGTCGTCGGCCGGTATCGAAGCGGTGATTGCCGGGGTGTCGGAGATGGAAAGAACATAAGGCGCCACCGAAAGCCCGGCGGCCACGTGTTTTCGTTCCTCCGGCGAGGCTGCATACATCAGCTTGACCAGCGACAGCGCGCGGTCGTTGAGCCGGAACAGGTCGAGAATGTTGTTGGAGGCGACGCGCTCGCGCGAGACTATGGACAGCGTAGAAACCTGGATCGCCAGCAGACCGGCGATGACGATCAGCAGAACCCAGGCGGGCAGGGATCGGGGCAGGAGCAACTTCATTCGGCTGCGACCTCGGGCACGAACTGGTAGCCGCCGCCGCGCACGGTGAGGATCAGCTTGGGCGAGCGCGGATCGTCCTCCATCTTGCGGCGTAGGCGGCTGACCAGAATGTCGACGCTGCGGTCGTAGCTATAGTCGCCGTTCTGGTTCGACAGTTCGACGAGCTGGTCGCGGCTCAGCACGCGCTGGCCGCTGCGCACCAGCGTCTGCAGCAGGTTGAATTCGGCAGTGGTGAGTTCGACGCGGACCTCGTCGGGCCGCAACAGCCGGCGGCGGGCAGAGTCCAGCGTCCAGCCGGCGAATTTGTAGATCTGCGGAACGGGCCTGTGCCCGCCCCCATTGGTGCTGGGGCGGCGCAGCACGGCGCGCGTGCGGGCGAGCAGTTCCCTTGGGTCAAATGGTTTGGGCACATAGTCGTCGGCGCCCATCTCCAGCCCGACGACCCGGTCGATCGTCTCGGTGACGGCGGTCAGCATGATGATCGGGATTTTTGAATGCGTGCGCAGGTCCCGGCAGATGTCGAGGCCACTCTTTCCCGGCAGCATGACGTCGAGGATGATGAGATCGACAGGCGCGCGGCGCAGTTCAGCCTGCATCTCATCGTCATCGCGGGCAGCCGACACGCGCATGCCGTGCTTCTGGAAGAATTCCTGAAGCAGGTCGCGGATTTCCTTGTCGTCGTCGACGATGAGGATATGGGCGTCGGTTTTCAAAGGCGTTGTTTTCCCAAGCTCAAGCGAGAATGCATCTGCCCCGACCATGGCAGAATAAGGACGGGTTTGGGAGCGGGCGGCGAGCAGAAAACCGTGCGGAATTCGGCTGTTACAATCCAGAAACAAAACTCTGCAATCGGGAAAAATACCGGCAAAAACGATCCGTCATAACAACCGTGCTGCTCAGGGCGTCTGAGGTGTCGGTTAGGGATCAAAATGCGAAAGCTCGTGACCAGTTCGATGATCGTTCTGCTCAGCGCGTTTTCGCTTGGCGCTGCCACCGAACAACCAATGGCGAAAAGCCCGGTAACCCGGACCGATCGCTGCAACAGCCTGCAGCAGCAGTACGCTAACGCAATAACCAACCACGCTGAGGCAAAACGGGCCACCGAAGCGAAAGCTCTTCAGAAAAAAGCGACGAAGTTCTGTGCCGGCAAAGAGCAGGCTCAGGGTATCCGCGCCTACGCCACCGCACTGAAGATGCTGGGAGTGCAACCGGTCGATCCCTGACCGGCGAAACTCCACCCAGGCCCTTGTGAAAAAAGGAAACGTATCATGACCATCAACAAGACCCTCCTTTCCGCCGTCGGCATGGCCGTTGCTCTCACCTTCTCGGCTCCGGTTCTGACCGCTTCGACCGCCAATGCTGCCGGCGCCACGATGGCCCAGCCTTCGACGACCGCCACCACGCCGCTGGTGAAGAAAGCCACGCTGAAGAAGCCGGTTCATCACAAGAAGGTTTCGCACAAGAAGCATAAGAAGCACGCCAAGAAGGCGGCTCCGAAGACGGAAACCCCAGCCGTCCAGTAATCCCTGTCGGATCTTTCCCCCCAAGATCCGAAGAATTCCGCCCTGGCGTGTATCGCGTCCAGGGCGGAATTTTTTTGTGCTTTGGGATGGGGGTGTGGTGGAGGAGGCGATTTCCTATCGCCGATTGAGTTTCGGAAGCCTGCTTAGCGGGAGGCTTCGGCCAGTGCAGCTTTCGATCGGCGTTGTCCCCCTCTCCGTCGCGCTTCGCGCGCCACCTCTCCCCCGCTTTGCGGGGGGGCGAGGAACCTGGGTTCTGCGAGGCCACAGCGCTTCAGGACTTGGGTTCCTCGCCCCCATGAAATGGGGGAGAGGTGGCGCGCGAAGCGCGACGGAGAGGGGGAGAAGCGGTGAAGAGGTCCGAAACGTAAAAGTGCTTACACCGTCAAACTCGCCGTCAACAACAGCAGGCCGAGCACGAACACCAGCCCGGCGCCGCCGATTTCGATGGTGGTGTGGATGCGGTTGCCAAGGCGGCCGTCGCCGGCTGCCGCCACCGCCCAGTTCTTGGCGGTGACCGCCAGTGTGGCAAGCGCCGAAACGGTGATTGCCGTGCCGAGCGCCATGGCGAAGACAGACAGGATGCCGCCGGCCCAGATGCCGTTGAGGAAGGCGAAGGTCAGCACGATCAGCGCGCCTGAGCAGGGCCGCAGGCCGACGGCAGTTACCGCCGACCATGCCGTCTTCCAGTCGAAATGGTCGCCCGAAATCATCGCCGGGTCCGGCGCATGGGAATGGCCGCAGCTCTCGCAAACCTGACCGGCTGCATGACTGTGGGCATGGGAAGAATGACCGTGCAGCGTGGCGTGGCTGTGCGCATGTGCATGGCTATGCGCATGCGAGTGGCCGTGATCGTGGTGGTCATGCGCATGCGAGGGATGATCACAGGCGTGGTCATGATGGTCGTGATCCTGGCCGGCGTGGGAATGAGCGTGCGCATGTGCCGCTGACAGGCTGTAGGCAGGATTGGCGCCGAACCAGCCGCGTACGAGCGGGCCGGCCTTGCGCCAGAGCAGCCATGCGCCGAACAGCGTGATCAGCGCGTAGCTCGAGACTTCGAGGAACCAGGTCGCCTTGGTCATCGAAATCGAGGTGCCGCGAAGCACGAGGAACAGCAGCGCCATCATGACGATCGCGGTCAGCGCCTGAAGGAAGGCGGAGATGAAGGACAGCATGATGCCGCGCCGTAACGTCACTTCGTTGGCGAGCATATAAGACGAAATAACCGCCTTGCCGTGGCCGGGGCCAGCGGCGTGGAAAATGCCGTAGGTGAAGGACAGGCCGACCAGGACCCACATCTGGCCATTGTTGTCGCGCATCGCCTTCATCGCGCCGGTCAGTGAGCGGTAGAAGGCCTGCTGCTGCGCGTTGATCCAGTTCATCCAGCCAGCGAACAGGCCGGTCGAGGGGATCATCGCCTCGTTGGTGCCGATGCCGAGCGAGCTTTGCGCGTGGGCGAGGCCGGCGAAATGGGTGAGCACATAGGCTATCGCCAGGGTAGCAAACACCACGCGGATGGTCGTCTTCTTCACGGGGTCTATCCTTTGGCTGTGCAGTTCAGTTCGAGGCGGGTCGCGAAAATCTTGCTCATGTCGGTGCCGGTCGGGTCGTTGAAGAAGGCGTCGGTGAGCGTCGACTGGTTCTGGGCGATGGCCGTGTCGGGATCGGGGCGGATGACCTGCTTCGTGCACATGGGCGGCAAGTTCGCCACAGACATGTTGTCGTCCTCGGTGAAGTCGATCGCCGTGTAGAAGGTCGGGTCATAGACGCCGAAATCGATCTTGCCCGACAGCTTCAGCGGTTTCTCCGGTTCGGATTCGAACAGCACAATGAGCTGGTCGTTCTCGTAATTGGCCATGAGATGGGCCGGCGGCTTCATCTTCACGTCCTTGCCGTTGGCGGTGACGATCTGGAAATAGCCGTACTCGCCAAGCGAGGTGAAGATGGTGTTGGCGACTTCCTTGAGCTCGCTATCGTCGAGCTTCAGGTCGGAGTTCTTGTCGAACTCCATCAGCACGGTAGACGAAAACAGGTCGTCGAAGCGCCACAGATGCCGCAGCGACTTTACCGTGTGGTCGGGGTTGAGCACGACATCGAGCCGCGCTTCGGCAAAGACATGGGGATGGACGCTGGCCGGAACGGTCGAGACCAGAAGGGCCGTAGTGGCTGAAGCCAGAATCGCCGTTCGCATTTTCAGCTTCATTTGCAGTCGCATTCCAGTCTGGGAGTAAGGATAGGGAGAGTTACCAGAAACCCGGCGAAATTGGGACCGTTTTGCGACAGGCAATCAAGCGTGATCGCGTGGTTTGAACCACTGTACGAGGAAATCGACGAAGACGCGCACCTTTGCCGGCAGGTAGCGGCGGTGCGGGTAGACCGCGAAAATGCCGCCGCCGGTCAGGATGCGATCGTCGAGGATCGGCACCAGCCGTCCAGCCTCAATGTCGGGCGCGGCGATGAAATCGGGCAGGATGGAAAAGCCGAGGCCGGAAAGAGCCGCAGCGCGGGCGGCGAGCGGGCTGTTGACCTCCATCGGGCCAGTCACCGACACGGTGACCGTCTCGCCATTGTCGCCCAGAAAGGGCCAGTTGGAGAGCCAGCGGCCATTGGTGTCGATGATGCAGGGCAGGCGGGCGAGGTCCTGCGGCCGGGTCGGCTTGCCGTGCTGTTCAATGAGTTCGGGCGAGCCGCAAAGCCGCACCGAAAAGGGCGACAGACGCCGCGCGATGAGCGACGAGTTTTCCAGCCGCGAGATGCGGATGGCGAGGTCGAAGCCTTCTTCGACCAGATCGACGAAGCGGTCATCGAGATGGATTTCCAGCACGATTTCGGGGTGCGCCTTGGCGAAGTCGATGAGCGACTGGCCGATCGGCGCATCGGCGAAAGTGCGCGGCGCGGACAGTTTTATGCGTCCGCGCACGTCGCCGGAGGATTCGCGCACCGCGTCGGCAAGGCTGTCGACCTCGCGGACGATTTCGGAGGCGCGGCGATAATAGGTGTGGCCGGCCTCGGTCAGCGAGAACTGCCGCGTCGTGCGGTTGAGCAGCAGCGCGCCGAGCTCGTCTTCCAGCTCGCGGACATATTTGGAAAGCAGTGCTTTGGAGCGGCCGATCTTGCGGGCGGCGGCCGAAAAGCCCTCGGCCTCAACCACGTCGATGAAGGCGCGCATGCGTGTCAGCGTGTCCATGGCTTCAGCCTTTGTTGTTCGATTCGAGGATGCTCTTGCCCAGCGAAATCAAGTGCAGGTCGCTGTTGGACGGGCCGAGCAGCGACACTCCGAAGGGCGCGCCATTTACGGTGCCGAGCGGCAGCGTGATCTGCGGAAAGCCGGACAGGCCGGAGAGACACAGCAAGCGCAAGGCGCGTTCGCGATAGGCGAGGAGGTTTTCGGGCGTATCGGCTTTCAGCGGTGCAGCACCCGGAACGGTCGGCAGGACGAGTATGCCGTCATCGCCGAGCAGGTCGCGCAGTTCGCCGCGAAAGGCGGTGCGGGTGGCATTTGCTTCCGCCAAGGCCTGATCGTCAATCGTCATGCCGAAGCGGAAGCGGTCCTCGACGCCTTTGCCGAGGCTGCCGGCATGCGACGAAATCCACTCGCCGTGATTGGCCCATGCCTCGTGCGCCTGGACTTTGCGGAACGCCCAGTAGAACTCGTCGGTCGAGTGGGTGAGGGGCTTTGCCGGTTTCGCTTCGCCGAGGACGGTGGTGACGATGGAGAGCATCCGGCGATATTCGGTTGCTTCGGTATCGCCGAGGACGAGTTCGTCGAGGGCAGCAAGGCGCAGAAGTTTTGTCCGTGCCTTATGATGAGACGTTGCGGCGGTTGAGGCACCCTCACCCCGTCCGGCTTCGCCGTCCGACCCTCCCCGCAAGGGGGAGGGTGGCGCGCTGAGCACCAGCTCCGCCACCTTTTCGTATGTCTCTATATCTTTCGCGAACCAGCCGAAGGTGTCGAGCGATGGGGCGAGTGGCATCGTGCCTTCGAGCGAGATGCGACCATGGGAGGTGCGCAGGCCGACCAGTCCGCAGAAGCTCGCCGGTGCGCGGATCGAGCCGCCGGTATCGGAACCCGTGGCGATGTCGGCGAGCCTGCCTGCGACGGCCGCGACAGAGCCGGAAGACGAGCCGCCGGTGACGCGGTCGGGGGCGGCGGAGTTCACCGGTTCGGGAAAATGCGAATTCTGGCCCATCAGCGAAAAGGCGAATTCGTCGGTCTGCGTCTTGCCGAGGAAATGCGCGCCGGCATCGAGAATCAATTGCACGGCCGGCGCTGTTTTCGTGGCCGGTGCGGTCTCCGTGAATTTCTGTGGGTTGCCGCAGCCGGTGCGATAGCCCGCAACGTCGAATATATCCTTCACGGCAAGGCCGAGGCCAGCCAAAGGTCCGGTTTCGCCATTGGAAACAGGCACTTGCGGGACATCAAGGAAGGCGTTGAGAGGATAGCGCATGGCCTGCATTGTTCAATGATTCACAACGATTTGGCCAGCCTTGTTCGACAACTGAAAATTTACAAGCTGCGATACGATTTTTGTTGATTGTGACAGACGCGACTCCTATATCGCGCTTGCCCAAAGTCGCACGTGCCTGTGGGTGTCCGCCGATCCTCGAATGGTGAGGGAAATCGGTAAGGTAACTGGAGCTAACCCCTCCAGTCGGTTTAGCGGCCAACCGCAAAATCGAGGACACCTTGAAGCAACGACGGTGCGGGCCTTTCTGGTGTTCTGCCGGTTGTCCAAAAACCGGGGTTACTGAAGAGGCACACCCTCATTGCCGGCAGTGCGGAACGGGTCTCCCAATCCAAGCCAAGGCAGACAAAGCGAACCGAAGCCGGGCAAGGCTAGGTTCACCGCCGCGTGACGCACGCTCATGGTTCCGGGGTCTCCACCGGCTGGTTCCATGAAAATGTGATCGCGCCTTTGTCCACCGCGGATTCCGTGGCCGATGTCGGCCGCGCCGCAGCTTGATTTCGCGCGCCTGAAAGCCGCGCATTCGCATTGGAGAGACCCATGGCCACGCAGCGCATCATCGACTTCCTCGCCACCCGACGTCCCGAAGGCCCGTGCCTCGTTCTGGACCTCGATGTCGTGCGCGAAAATTTCCATGCCTTCGAAAAGGCGCTGCCGGATTCCAAGATCTATTACGCGGTGAAGGCCAATCCTGCGCCTGAAATCCTGCGCCTGCTGGCTTCGATGGGCTCGTCGTTCGACACCGCCTCGGTCGCCGAGGTCGAGATGGCGATGGATGCCGGCGCCCCGGCTGAGCGCATCTCCTTCGGCAACACCATCAAGAAGGAGCGCGACGTTGCGCGCGCCTATGAGCTCGGCATTCGCCTGTTCGCCGTCGATTGCGTCGAAGAGGTCGAGAAGATCGCCCGCGCCGCTCCCGGCGCCCGCGTGTTCTGCCGCGTGCTGACCGACGGCGAGGGTGCTGAGTGGCCGCTGTCGCGCAAATTCGGCTGCGTGCCGGCAATGGCTGTCGATGTGTTGCGCCATGCCAAGGCGCTCGGCCTCGACGCCTATGGCGTGTCGTTCCACGTCGGCTCGCAGCAGACCGACCTTGCCGCCTGGGACCGCGCGCTCGCCGATGCCAAGGCCGTGTTCGAGGCGCTGGCGCGCGAAGGCATCACGCTGAAGATGGTCAATATGGGCGGCGGTTTCCCGACCCGTTACCTGAAGGACGTGCCGACCGCACGCGCTTATGGCGAGGCGATCTTCTCGGCGCTGCGCAAGCATTTCGGCAACCGCATCCCGGAGACGATCATCGAGCCGGGCCGCGGCATGGTCGGCAATGCCGGCGTCATCAAGTCGGAAGTCGTGCTGATCTCGAAGAAGGCCGACAACGACAATGTGCGCTGGGTGTTCCTCGACATCGGCAAGTTCGGCGGTCTCGCCGAGACGATGGACGAGGCGATCCGCTACCCGATCGTCACGCCGCGTGACGGCGATGCGGTTGCACCTTGCGTGCTCGCCGGCCCGACCTGCGATTCGGCCGACGTGATGTACGAGAAGGCGCCGTATCCGCTGCCGCTGTCGCTGACCATCGGCGACGAAGTGCTGATCGAAGGCACCGGCGCTTACACGACCACCTACTCGGCGGTCGCCTTCAACGGCTTCGAGCCTCTCCGATCCTACGTGATCTGACGGGCTTAACAGCCCCTCAGGTCACCCCTTTCGCCGGCGGATTTTTAGCCGGCGACGGGTTTGCTCGTGGAACAATCTCCGCTTGTGAAGGATCGCGGATATGGAAGTCTCTGAAATCACCGGCAAAGCGCCGGCATTTGTAATCATCGCCGAAACCGTGGCCGACGTGGCGGCGCGCGAAGCGCTGCTCGACCGCGCCATGGGACCGAGGCGCAAGAAGAAGTCTTCGGAAAAGCTGCGGCGTGGCCGGCGGCCATCCGAAGGCCTGGCGTTCGTCGCGCGTGACGCAGAGGGCATGGTCATCGGAACGGTGCGGCTGTGGGACGTGGCCATGGGTGATGCTCACACGCGCGCGCTGCTGCTTGGCCCGCTGGCGGTCGACCCTTCGATCAAGAATGGCGGCGTCGGTTCGGCGCTGATGCGCCAAGCGATTGCTGAAGCACGGCGGCTTGGCCACCGCGCCATCCTGCTTGTTGGCGATGCGCCTTATTATGCGCGCTTCGGCTTCTCGGCAGAGAAGACCGGTTCGCTTGCGATGCCCGGCCCCTATGAGCAGCATCGCTTCCTGGCGCTGGAGCTTGCCGAGGGCGCGTTGGATGGCGTGGCTGGCGTGCTGAAAGCTGCCGGTCGCAAGCAGAGGAAGATCGAGCGATTGTCGCTCGCGGCCTAGGATATGTTGATATTCACGCCATGACGGGCCTGCAAACTCGTCCTGAGCTGAATCTCCACACACCCTAAAACACGGCCATAAACGAAAAAGCCCGGCAGCTTTGCAGCGCCGGGCTTTTTGTTGATTGGTCGTCCGGTCAGATGACCTGGCTGAGCGCCATGGCAACCGTCATGTCGCCCTCGACCTTGATCTTGCCGCTCATGAACGCCATCGTCGGGTTCAATTCGCCGGCAACCAGCGACTCGAGGTCGTCGAGGCTGAGCTTGATGGTGCAGTCGGCAGGGGCGTCGGTGGTCGAGATGCTTGCACCGTCGATGACGATGACGCCGTCGCCGCCCGTATCGAACTTTACCGAGCGGTCGAAGCCGGAGCTTTCCACCTTGGACCGGATTTTTTCAACAACAGCTTCTACGCTCATGGCAATGCTCCCTTGTCTCGTGATGTCGTGCGCAGATCGCACGGTTCAAACATGCCGGGACTTGCCCGGAATGATCTTCAAGTGTTGGAAATCGTATAGCGTCTCGTTGACGTAAACGTCAATGGAGTGAATTGGTTGCCGCTCGCTAAATAGCGCCTGGCCTTAATGCGCGGCTGCCGGGGTGGCCTCGGGCCGGGTGACCTCGCGGCGGCGCAGCGACTTGTCGCGGGTTTCTTCCCGGGACAGGAAGTCGATCTGCTCGACGATGACCTCACTGATGAGCTTCTCGCCGACACGCTTGTTGACGCTGTCGCGGATACCGCCCCGGAAAGTGTCGAGATTGAAGTTCTCGCGCTTGGAGAAATCGATCTGCGGATTGGCGTAGAGGTAGGTGTAGACTTCGTCGATGATCAGCGATTGCGCCGGCACGGACAGCTTTTTCATCTGTGCCGGGTCAACGGTGTAGACGAGGCGGGTCAGGAAATAGCCGTCGATCGTGGCCTTGCTGAACACCGGGACCGAGATGACTTCCGTCCTGAGGTAGTCCAGGCCGCCGAGAAGGGCAGGCGTGGCTGATGCGTCGGACTTGGCGCTCGACGTCTGGAACGAATAGAAAACCGCGCCGAGCGTGGCGAGGCAGATCCAGACGGCGGCGACAATGAACTTGATCAACGGGCGGCCCACCCGAATTCGCCTTCGGAATAGGTGCCGTCGGTCTCGGCGCGCTGGATCACGTTCTGCATGAGCGTTGCGATCTCGCTCACAGCGCCCATATGCGCCTGGATCACGGCGGCGTTGGTCGCCAGCTTGTCGCGCAGCAGCGTGATGCCGTCGCGATGCTCGGCGAGAAGCTCGGGCTCGCCGACGCCCCTGGTGGCGCGGGTGAGTTCGTAGAGGTAGCGGCTCTTGCGGACGTTGGAGGACTTGATGTCGAAGCTGCCGCCGGCACGGATAGCGGCGGTTTCCTCCTCGACGGCTTCCACGATGCGCCCGATGATCGCCGACAGATTGCCCGTCCGCGCGGCCGGTTCGGCCCGCGTGCTGCGGGCCGGCAGATTCTGGACGGTCGGCTTCTGTTCGCTCATGTTCGGATCCCTAGAGATTAGATTTTTGTCTTTGCCGAAATGGCTGCCTGATCTTCCGACAGGCTTTTTGCCATTTTGCGCTGAAGTTCCTGGACGAGGGCGGTCGAGAGCATGGACTGCTTGTCGCTCTCGGCTTTCTCAGGCCCGCCCGAGACGGGTCCGACGGCAACCTTGTTCTTGCCGTCGACATAGTGGTCGCCGAGCACGCGGTCGGCGATGCCGATGCCGCCGCGTTCGGCCATGACGTCGGCGATCTTGCCGGCCATCATCGACTTCCACATGTCGCCGGCAATGCCCTTGCCGTAGACGTTTTCGGCGTCCTTCGGCAGCATGTTCTGGATGAAGGTCTGCAGCACCATCGCCTCGAAGCGCTTGAAGGAGTCGGGCGACTTGGCTTGCTCGGTGCCGGTCTTGAAGCCGGCGGAAACACCGGTCTCGCCGAGCGAGAACGACGCGACGGCACTGCCACCCACGGCATTTCCACGTTTGGCCAGTTCGGCGCGGGCCGTTTCCAGATTGGAAGGCTCGACCGCGCGGGCAACGTCCAGAACGATGTCGCTGGGTGGGGAAATCGCCAAGAAAAACTGTCCCTTATCCGACTTTTGAGATGCCGATCATGGACGAGCAAGCTTGTGGCAACCTTACTTGTCGTCGGAGGTGGCGTTGCGCTCGATGAGGTCCAGCCGTTCGCGGTCGGCGATGTGGCGGTCGACCTGGCGGCGCACGTCACGGTAGGCGCGCTCGACCATGTTGGTGCGGGCGGTGGCGGTTGCGACCTTGTCGGCTTCGTTCCTGGCCAGCTGCGTGTTCTCCTCCTGACGGGCCAGCGCCTTGCCAATGCGCTGGTGGTAGATTTCGGGGAACATCGACGACATCGAACCTTCGGAATCGAAGCGCTCGACCAGCTCGGCGGCCTCGTTCTGCGCGGCCACCGCTTCCGACACGAAGCCGGCATGACGGGTTTCATGCAGCGCCTTCAACTGCTCCTGCACCTTCACCAGCTTCCGAAGCCGTTCCTTGCGCGCGCTCAAAGCATCATCTCCCGATGGTGGTGGCGAGGAAGCCGTCGGCGAACAGGCTGAGCAGCGTGCCGATGGAGAAATAGAAGATGATGAGCCCGCCTGCGATGACGAAGGGCAGCGAGATGAAATAGACCGGAATCTGTGGCGTCAGCTTGTTGACGAAGCCGATGGTGAGGTTGACCAGGATGGCATAGGCGATGAACGGGCTGCCAAGCCTCAGCACCAGCAGGAAGCTTTCCGACAGCGTGTCGGTGACGTCGACCAGTGCTGCCTGCGGGTTGAAGAAGACGTCGAGCGGCGCGACGCGGTAGGAGGTGACCAGCGCCTTGATAATCTCGTGATGGAAGTCGAAGACGAACAGCAGCAGCAGCGCCGAAAAGGTGATGATCGAAGCCAGTGCGGGCTGGGCTTCGTTCTCTTCGATGGCCATGCCGGACATGCCGCCATAGCCGATCAGCATGGCCACGGCCGTGCCGATGAAGCTCAGCGCCATCATGTAGAGCCGGGCCATAACGCCGATCAGCCCGCCGATCAGAAGTTCCGATGCGATCATCGGCACCAGAAATTGCGGGCGGCGGTCCATGAAGGGGACGATCTGGTCCCAGAGATTGACAAGAATAGCGCCGGTGGCCGCGACTGCCACGAACAGCCTTATCTGCAGCGGCACGCGCGCGCTGGACAGGCCGGGCATGATCATGAAGCAGCCGCCGATGCGGCAGAACGCGATGAATGCCGCAAGCACCACGCTTTCGGCAGTGACCGTCACGATATGGTTCCGAGCACCCGGATTTCGACGCCCTTGGCGATCTCGACATGGGAAAGAACGGGCAAGGTGGTGAACAGCCGTTCGATGATCATGCGGACATAGGGGCGGGCATCGGGCGAGGTGACGAGGACGAAGCGTTCGCCGGCCTCGAGATAGCCGCGTATGGCCTTCGATGCGTCCTGGCCGAACTCCTCGAGCTGGCGCGGATCGATGTCGAATTCGCGCACTTCGCCCTTGGCGTCGCGCTTGAGGCTCTGGTGGAAGGCGAGATCCCAGCGGTTGCCGAGCCGCAAGACCTTCAGCACGCCACTCTCGGACAGATCGCCGCAAATCTGCTGTGCCATGCGGATGCGGACATGCTCGACGATCTGCTCGGTGCGGCGCACATGCGGCGCGATTTCGGCAATCGCTTCGATGATGAGATGCAGGTTGCGGATCGACACGCGCTCGGCCAGCAGCAGCTTCAGCACCGCCTGCAGACCCGGATAGGAGATGTGCGAGGTGCAGATCTCGTCGGCGAGCTTGCGGTATTCCTGGTCCTGCCGTTCGAGAAGCGCCTTCATATCCTTGTAGGACAGGAGCTGCGGCAGGTTGTTGCGGATGACTTCGCTGAGATGGGTCAGCAGCACCGACATGTTGTCAGCGGAGGTGAACTGCTCACGCTTCAGATCCTCGGCAAACATTTCCGGTACGGAATAAGCGCGCATGCCGAAGGCCGGCTCGCGCACTTCCTCGCCCGGAATGTCGGGGAGCTCGCGGGTGCCGAGAAGCACCATGATCTCGCCGACGCGCATCTGGTATTCGGCAACCACCGTGCCATGGACCTTGATCTGGTAGCTCTTGCTCGGGATGGAGAGGTCGTCGGTGAGGCGCACCTCAGGAACGACGAAGCCGTATTGCTGGGCGAATTTCTTGCGCATCTTGCCCATGCGGAAGGCCAGTTCCTGATGCGAGATGAGAAGCTTGGTGGACAGCTGCTTGCCGATGAGCAGTTCGATTTCGGCGGTCTTGAGCGATGCCTTGATCGAGTTCTTTTCCTCTTCGTCCTTGGTCACCTGCGCCTGCTTCTGCACGGCATGGGCTTCATCGACGCGTTGCTGCTCGCGCTTGGGAATGATGTAGCCGATCGCGCCCATGGCGGCGGCAAGCGCGAAAAAAGGAAACATCGGAAGGCCGGGCATGAGGCCGAGCACGATGAGCAGGACGGCCGCGACAAACAGCGCGCGCGGGTGGGCGCCGAGCTGGCCGAAGATTGCCTGGTTGGCGGAACCGCGCGTGCCACCCTTGGAGACGAGAAGGCCGGCGGCCAGCGAGACGATCAGCGCCGGGATCTGGGTGACGAGACCGTCGCCGACCGAAAGCTTGATGAAGACGTCGGAGGCTTCGGCCATGCCCATGTCATGGCGGAAATAGCCGATGGCGATGCCGCCGACGATGTTGATGGCCGTGATGATGAGGCCGGCGATGGCATCGCCACGGACGAATTTCGAAGCACCGTCCATGGAGCCGAAGAAAGAGCTTTCCTCTTCCAGTTCGCGGCGGCGAAGCTGCGCCGTCTTGTCGTCGATGACACCGGCGGAAAGGTCGGCGTCGATCGACATCTGCTTGCCGGGAATGGCGTCGAGGGTAAAGCGCGCGCCGACTTCGGCGATACGGGTGGCACCCTTGGTGATGACGATGAAATTGACGATGACCAGGATCAGGAAGACGATCAGGCCGATGACGAAATCGCCGCTCATGACGAGTTGCGAAAAGCCGCTGATGACATAGCCGGCGGCATGGGTGCCGATGTTGCCTTCCGACAGGATCATGCGCGTGGTGGCGATGTTGAGCGACAGGCGCAGCATCGTCGCGATCAGCAGAATGGTCGGGAAGGATGAGAAATCGAGCGGCCGCTGTATCCACAGCGCCACCATCAGGATCAGCACCGAAAGAGCGATGGAGAAGGCCAGGCCGATATCGATGAGGAAGGCCGGAATGGGCAGGAAAAGCACGGCCAGGATGACGACGATGCCGAGCGCGAAAAAGATGTCGCGCGCGCTTTTCGCGGGGCTGCCCGACGGCATTGTTTCTGCGATGGCCATCTTGTCTCCATGCTGCTCCCGACCGGTGCCGAAGTTGGCAATGGCCGATTACAGCATGACCCTAAACGGCCAAGCTTGCGCGAACATGGGAGGAGGGAACTGCCAGCGGCGCAAGCGCGATCAGCACGTATCCCATCTTGAATGTTGGTATCTTGTTCCTTCCGGCTATTCTGCCGGCACCGGGCAAGCGAGGTCGCCCTCCTGGCAATTCAGATAGGCTTTCAACTGTTTGGTGCGATTCTTAGTCAGTTCAGCCTGACATGCAGCGGCAACCATCGGCGCCGCAGAGCCGCCGTCATCGCCGCTGGATTGGAAAGTGCATTCGGCGTTGCGGAACGCGATCCACGCTCTCTGCGCCGTGACGAGCCGCGCCTTGCCATCGGCATCGTCCGCAATCCGCTTCTGAATTTGCTTGAAGGTCTGGTTCAACGCCTGGTCGGCCTTTTTGAAGTCCGAAGCTGGATCAGCCAGTGCCGCGTTGGCGGCAAACGACAGTATGGAGACGCCAGTAAGCATAAACCGCATGGTTGTATCCCTCAGAGTGAAAGCAACCAAAGGCAAGCACGTCTGGAGGCGGTCGGCAAGCATCGCCATACCGCAAGGTAAGCGAAAGGTTGATGGCTTACGAACGGCGGGCAAGGCTAAGAGACCGTTTGGAAACTCTACCCTGCCGGTCATCTGACGCAGTTTTCTGCGCTTCCGGCGCTCACTTACCTTATGTACGATCCGCTCGTCGCCTGTGGCGACCCCGAAAACCACGCCATATGCCTCGGCAGGCGAATTATCAAACGGTCTTCAAGGGGTCTAGAACCCGGTTTCGATGCGCTCGAAGATGACGTTGGTGAAAGATGAAATCTGTGCGCCCATGAACGGGCCGGTGAAGGCAACGACGAGCATGATGGCGATGATCTTGGGGACGAAGGTGAGCGTGATTTCCTGGATCTGCGTCAGCGCCTGAACCAGTGCGATGGCGACGCCGACCAGCATTGCCACGGCTACCGCCGGACCAGCGGCGGTCAGGACCGTCCAGATGGCGAACTGGACGATGTCGAGGGCGTCGGCTTCGTTCACGCTTCGCTCGGCTTGATAACGACGCCGGGACCGACGACGATCTCCTTGCCGCTTTCCAGCACGGCAACGATGCCGTCCGAATAGAGCTTCACCGAGGCGACCTTGCCCGAAAGCGTACCGTCAGCCGAAGTGATGTTGCGCCCGATCAGGGCGTCGGCCTGCGACAGCGTCGAGGATGACAGCAGCGCGTCGAGCTTGCTGTTGATCTGGACCGACTGCTCGACCTGCGAGAACTGCGCGAGCTGGGCGACGTATTGCGTCGAATCCATCGGGTTGGTCGGGTCCTGGTTCTTCATCTGCGCGACCAGCAGGCGAAGGAAGGATTGATAGTCGACGGTGGTCTGCGGGGTCTTCTCGGTCGAGGATGTGTTGGTCGTCGACGTGGTGGGTGCGATTACCATGCTCATCAGTATCGTTCTCCTACGGCGATGGGGCGAGGCGCGGATGCTGCCGGAGCTTCCAGGGCAAGGGCTCGCTCTTCGAGACGGTATAGGCCGCGGAGCGCCTTGAGCGCCTCGTAGACGCGGTCTTCGCTGACCATGCGGTCGATCTGCTTGAGGGTGGCGCGTATCTCTTCGTCCTCGAAGCTTGCCAGAAGCAGCGGCAGGGACTGGCGGAACATTTCGCGGGCCTGCGGCCCGCCAGTGGGCTCCATCAGCATGATCTGGATCATGAAATAGAGCTGGCGAAGCGGCGTCGAGGCGTCATCGGGCTGAAGGACGTGGCTCTCAAGCAGGAATTGAACGTCGTTGAGGAGTTCCAGCGAAACCTTGCGGTCGACCTTGATGACGGCGCCGTTGATGTAGATCTTCTCGTTCGGCTTCAACGAGATCTTCAGCGTGCTTTTCATTGAATGCCGTCGCGGATTATCTGCGAAACCTCGATCAGGCCTTCGAAATTGTCGGAGCGGCCCTGACGCACCTCCTCGGCTTCGCGCAGAAGCCACAGCCCGATCGAAATCAGGTTGGCGCGCAGTTCCTTGGGCAGGGCGTTGTCGGGGCTGCCGAGGTCCTCGATGAAAGTGGTCCAGAGCCGATTGGTGAAGTGCAGCGCCTGTACCGCCTCCAGCGAGCCGACACCGACTTTGCTTGCGGTTGCAAGCAGATCGATCGAACGGTTCAGAAGCTGTTTCTCGCGATCCTTGGCGTCTGCCACGGAGTCGGTCTGAACGTCGGCGTATGAAAATTGATACATTTGATGCCCGCCGGTTAGCTCATGAATTTCAGGAAGCTGAGTTGCTGAATGCGTGCCGTGATCGCCAAAGACGTATCATAATGCGAAATAAGGTCGGAGACCCTGGTGCTTGCCTCGAGAGGGTCAACGCCTTCGGTCGCCAGGATATGCTTTTCGATCAGTCCGGCCTGCGTGTTCAGACGGTCGGTGGCATCGGTGACACGCTTCTCGGCGATGCCCATCTTGGACTGCAGATCAACGATATCGCCGATGCTGTCGGACACCAATACCCAGGCGCGGTCGACCAATGCCTTGCGGGCGTCGGCCGGAAGCTCGCCTGACAGAAGTTCGGTGATCATCGTTGTGGCCATGGCCAGCTTGCGAAAGCCGTCATTGTTGGCGCTCGCCGATGTCTCGGTCGTCTCATTCAGCGAAATGCGGCTGCCGATGCTCTGGTCAGAGGCATTCGACCAGTTGTCCCAGCCTGCGCCCGTGAATTGCGGCTCGACATAGGTGTTTATGAAAGAGTCCATGTCGGCGGCGGTCGGAAACGGGTCGGCAGTGTTGGCCCCGGTATCGGCCAGATACTGCGCGTAAGCCGCGTCATAGGCGGCCTTGGCGGGCGATCCAGGTGCGGTGTAATCGTTGATCGGCTTCGCGTCGGTGTTTACGCCGGCGAATATGTACTCGCCGTTCAAACCGCTGTTCAGGACCGAGGTCATGGTTTTCAAGGTGTCCACGGCGGTAGCCTTGGTGATGCTCGCGGTGGAGTCGCCCGACGTTGCGGTGTGCAGGATCGACAGCAAGGACTGCGCGGCCTTCGAGACCTGGTCGAGTGCATTCTGGGTCGCAGTCAGGCGCGCGGTGGCCAGGGCATTGGAGGCGGTGATGCCTTTCATGCGCTCGAGTTCCCGGTTGAAGGTAACCGATTGGGACGTGCTTGCACCGAGCGCCAGGCCCTTGTCGGCAACGAAACCGGTTGCCTGCTCCTTCTGCGCGGTTATGAGCGCGGCCTGCGTCTTCATCATGGAATAACGCATGGCCTGGTTGATGGATGACGAGGAGACAAAACTGGCTTTCATCGTATTACCTCACTGCCGCCAGCAAGGTTGCCAGCATTTCGTCGACCGCCTTGATCAGGCGGGCAGACGCCGAATAGGAATTCTCAAGTTCGAGCAGCATCGATAGTTCCATGTCGACATTGACGCCTGTCTCGTTTGAAAGCGCCTCTGCCGTGCGGACGGCCAGCGCCTCCTTGGACTCAGCCGCCGTTGAAGCATCCTTGCGCACCCCCTGGAACCAGCCGATGGAGTTCGCCGAGTAAGTGGCCAGGCTTACCGTGCCACCGATGCCTGTGGCGGCATCGAAGGCCATTGGCTCGTCCATGCGGTCGCCATACTTGATCAGAAGGTCGGTATAGGATGCGCCGCCTTCGGTGTTGTGGACGTAGCCGGCACCGTTGGCGCCGCCGTCACGCAGATATTCCGGATTGCTGACGAAAGCCGCATTGAGCGAGATCTGCCCCGCGAGCCCATTGACCAGCGTGCCGTCCGCGGGCATGGCGGGCGCGCCGGGCCAGGTGAACAGGCCGGGTGCATCGGCAAGAACCCCGTTCGGGTCGGTCTCGGCGAAGGCGCTGATCAGGCCGCGCGCGACTTCGTCCAACTGGCTCTGCATGGTGGTGGCGACACTGTCGCGCAACTGCAGAAGCCCGGCGATCTTGCCGCCGGCGGTGGTGTTGCCGCCCGATCCCATGGTGACGGGCACGCCGTCGATGTAGACCTTGTTGCCGGCGGTGCCTGAAGGGTAGGCGGCTTCTGGCTGGAAGGTGATGCTGCGCGGCACGGTCTCGAACAGCGTCGTGCCGTCGGCGGTCATGACGACCATGTCGTTGTTGCTGCGCGTGAAGGTGGAGACCGGAACATATTCCGAAATCTGCTTTAGAAGCGCGTCACGCTTGTCGAGCGCGTCATTCACGTCGCGACCGGATGCCGTTCCGGAGACGATCTCCTTGTTGGCGTCCTGGAATTGGGAAAGCAGGTTGTTCAGTTCGTTGACTGCAGTGGAAATCTGCTGGTCGGTCTCGACGCGAAAGGTCTGGATCGCGGCTGCGCCGTCATTGAGGCTGCGCACCACATTGCGTGCGGCGTTGATGGCGTTGTCGGCGAGCGTGCGGTTGGTCGGGGTAGCCGAGTAGGTCTGCAGCGCCTTCTGCAATTCGGTGATGGAGGTTGCAGGCGAAAGCGCGTTGTCGACGCCATCGACGGCGAGACTGAGCCGATCCATGCCGGTATAGAGCGTCGTCTGGCCGCTCCAGGAGGAGACGGCCGACAGGTTCTGGCGGAAAAGCTGCTCGTTGGTGGCGCGCTGGATAACGACGACGCGAGCGCCTGGAGCGGTGCTGGAAAGCACGGCGGTCCGGCGCGCATAGTCCGCGTTCTTCTCTTCCGCAACGTTGCGCGAGACCACGCTGGTCTGGCGACTCGTGTTGAGAAGGGAATTCTGGGCGATGCTGAGTGCGCTGGATAACGACATGCTTTATTCCTGTTCGGCTCGTCCGGCCGGACTACCTCTTGAGGTTGACGAGGATGTCCATGAGATCGGCGCCAGTCTGAAACACTTTCGAATTGGCGGTGTAGCTGCGCTGGGATTCGATCATATCCGTCAGCTCCTGGGCGATGTCGACATTCGACCCTTCCAGAGCGCCGGACACGACCTTGCCCCTGCCGCTCTCGTTGGCGAAGCCCATCTGGACGACACCTGAGTCGGCGGTTGGCGAAAACACGTTGCCGGGCAGAACCTGCATCATGTCGGGGCTCTGCACGGTGGCGATCGGAACGCGGAAGATCGGCTTCAGCGCGCCGTTTTCGTATTTGGCGTAGACGGTTCCGTCGTCGGAAATCTGTACGCCTTCGATGCTGGCGGGCGGGGCGCCGTCGGCTTCAGCAGAGACGACGGTGTAGCTTTTGTCGAGCTGCGTCATCTTGGACAGGTCGATCTTGATCTCCTGCGACGGCGGGCCGGGGATCGTCACGGTCACGTCGAGCGGAGTCGTCGTCAGCTTGCCGTTCGCAGGATCGAACTCGAGGGTCTGGGTGCCGACCAGCTCGTCGCCGGTATAGGGGAATGAGGTGTCAGCTGCTGCGTCCGACTGCTTGTATATGGCGACTTCCCAGGTGTTGTCGGCGGTCTTGGTGTAATAGACGTCGAGCAGGACTTCGCTGCCGAGACTGTTGTAGGTGACCAGCGACGACTTGGCCGAATATGTCGCGGTGGTGGCATTCGCCGACGGCAGGTCGGCCGGGTCGACGATCTCGGCATCCAACGGGAGGTTGGCGGTGAAAATGCCGGTTGTCGATGGGATTGCGACCAGATCCGTCTGGTTGATGGTCACGGGAACCAGTCCGCCAAGGCCGTTGGCGACGGCGCTGGGGATGCCGTTCTCGTAGCTGTAGCCCATGAGCTGGAAGCCGGCGGCGTTAACAAGCTGTCCTTGCGCGTTCGGCACGAACGAGCCGGCGCGGGTCAGTACCGGCGATCCGCCTGCGCCCTGCACGACGAAGAAGCCGTTGCCGTTGATCGCGAGGTCGCTGCCGGAGGTGGTGTATTTCAGGTCACCCTGCTGGCTGATCGAATTACGCACCGTCGTCGTGACGCCGCCCGACGTATAGTTGCCGGTGGTGGAAGGGATGATCAGCGAGGAGAATTCCGTGCTCGCGCGCTTGTAGCCGGTGGTGCTGGAATTGGCGATGTTGTCTGCGACGGTGGAAAGGCGGTTTGCCTGGGCATTCATGCCCGACACGCCCGTGCGCATCATTCCATACAAGCTCATCGAAAAGTCTCCTGATTATCCGGACCCTGGGTCAGGAGAAGACTATACGGTTTGACTTGCGCGAGGCTGGTGCGGCGCAGCCGCGAGGAGAATTCGAGCACAGGGCAGGGCGCACGCGCAGCATCCGCGTTGAGCAGCGGGCCGGCGCCGAAAGGCGCGGCTATCCTGTGCGGAAAACCTCTCATCCCACGATCAGCCGGTAGCCGAGGAAGCGCTTGGAATCGACCGGGTCGAAGCCGAGCTTCTCGCGCAGCTTCTTGCGCAGCTTGCTGATATGGCTCTCGACGACGTTCTCTTCGACCTCTTCGTCGAAGATGCCGTAGATGGCGTTGAAGACCTGGGTCTTGGTGACGCGGCGGCCGCTGTTGGACGCCAGATATTCGAGGATGCGGCGTTCGCGCCGCGGCAGCGGCAGCGGCTCGCCGGCGATCTCCGGGTCGCGGCCATCCGTAAAGATGCGCATCGGGCCGACCTGGGTGAAACTTGCTTCTTCCTGGGCACGGCGTCGGATGGCGGTGATGCGGGCCAGGATCTCGCGGATATGGACGGGCTTGCGGATGACGTCGTCGACGCCGGACTCGAAAAGCTTTAGCGTGTTTTCCAGGGAATGCTGTTCGCTGAGCGCAATCACCGGAGCGCCGGAGCGGTCGCGTATCTTTCGCGGCAGCACCACATCGCCGCCACAATCGCCGATCAGGAAAGCGCGGACTGATTTGAGATCGGCTTCAGCGACGCTTTCGACCCACTCGCCGAATTCGCTCGACCGGAAGCCGGCGCTTGCGACGCCTTCCCTGTCGAAAAGTGAATGATATCCCTCTGTAACGAGCTGTCGCTCGTCTACGATTACAATCATCGACCCGCCCCCGAATCAGCAAGAATGCCCTGACGGGGAAGTCGTACGCGTTGCCGCGAATCATGAAAAACCGTTAAATCTTGTAGCTAGTTTCTTGGGAGTCGAGAATCGGAATGGTTGCATCCCCCGGTGGTGCTCGCGCCGTTTGATTGTGGCGCGGGTAATGCACACGCCTGACGTCCAGTAGGCATGGCCGCCATCAAATTCCGTTCCAACAGCAGTACAACTATGGGGCGCAGAAAGAGCGCGCGTTGCCGGTCCATTTGCCAAAGCCGGTGGCGACCATGTTCGCTATGACGCGACAGACATAACGCTTCTGCGCCGGGTCGTTGTTGGGGCCGGCATGATAGCGCGCAACCGCCATCGACCAGGTCATGTGCCGGGCATGAAGCTGCGCCAGGAAGCGTGCCGCATAGTCCACGTTTCGGCCGGGATCGAGCATCTCGGCGACGCTGCGGAAATGCTCGCCGTGATAGTGGTGGTTGATCTGCATGCATCCTAGATCGATCAATTTTGCGCCATTGCGCCGCGCCGTTTCGAAGGCGGCAATTGCCTGTGCCGAAGATGATGGAAAGACAGCTTTTCCTTCTATATTCAATGCATTGGGTTGAAGGCTGCCTTTTCTGCCAGTCTCCGTCAGCCCCACTGCATAGAGGATTCCGACCGGCACGCCATAGCGATCAGCCGCGCGCAGGATTTCAGGTTCGCACGGATTGCCGGCTGCCAGAGCCGCCGTTGCGGCGCTAGATATAAAGATCGCTGCCAGAGCGGTTCGAAGAAGTCGATGCGCCATCACTAGTCCCATATGCGCCATCGTTGCCGTCCCTTGCCGATCGCTGTCCGCCGGATGTCTCGCCATTGCCGCCGGAACCGGCGGAGCCGAACGACTGCTGGTCACGCGGCGCAAAGCCCGAAGCCATTGCGCTGCTGTCGGTTCGCGTCACGGATTGCGATGCGACCTGTGGTTGCTGGACTGTCACCCGATCGATGTCGAGACCCATCGCGCGCAGCGATTTCACGATGGTCTCGCTGTCGGCGCTGAGGCGGCGGTAAGCGTCACCGTTCTCAACCTGAATCTCAACCGTCAGTTGCTCTCCGGAGAAACGCATGCTGGCCGTGACGACACCGAGCTCTGCGGGGTTCAGCTGAATTTTCAGGGTGTGTGCCGAAGACAAATTGGGTTGTGCGGCAAGAGGCCGGAAGGAAGGTGCCGCCGCCTCGCGCCAACCGGTGTCGGCAGCGAGCTGATTGGCAAGCGCCGAGGCGGTCGAAACTGGTGATTGGGCGATCGGCGCGGGTATGTTCTGCTGGTTCACCACGGTCACCCGCTCGGCCTTGCCGTCCGAGCGCCGGCCTGACGTATCCGCCTGCTGGCGACCGCGACTGCCGGCCTCTAGGCTTTGACGAAAGTCGTCGCCGACAGACGGGATCGCCGCGTCGGCGCCGTCTGCTGTTGCGTCTCCGACGGTCGTCGCTTGAGACAGCGAGACGGTGAGGGACGCTGCCGCCGACTTGGCAGCGTTTTTCACGTCAGTGCGGGCAACGGAAAGGGTGGCCATTTCGCCGGAAACCTGTCCAGGCAACCTAAAATTGGCGGCAGTCGACTGTTCCTTGCCCTCGGCGCTACGCGCTGCGCGTGCTGCCTCGGCCAGCGATGCCGCATCGCCTTCGAGCGGGAGTTTCGCGGCCGTTGCTTCGCGCGCCGATGACATCCCAGTGGTGTCCGATTTTTCAGAACCGGCCTTGGCGTTGCCCGACTGCTCGCCTCGCGTTTCCAGCCTGCTCGCCATCATGATCGCCGACAATGGGTCGCCGACGGCTTTTGCCGAGCGAGTATCCGTGGCGCCGTCTGGGTCGGTCCCGGCGGAATCCTCTTCCGGCAGGGTTTCGCCCGAGGCGTCGGCCTCATCAGTGGTGGCCTTCAGGGCGACGTCGATGACCTTGTCGAATTGAGCGCCAGGGCGAAGCCAGCGTGGCTGTCCCTGTTCGGACGATGCGGCCGGGGTCTTCTGCTGCGCCAGCTTTTCCGGTTTCTGCAGGCCGATCCCCGCGCTGGACGTCATCTCGCCACCTTTGCCTTTCGTGCCGGGAAGGCCGACAACGGCGCCGAATGTGCTGCCGCTGTCCTGTCCCTTGGCGCCCGACTTTCCCGATTTACCCGACACCGCCGGAACCGAGACAGTTGCCGCTGGAGCCTGATTGATGCCGATCGTCATTGCGCGTCTCCCAGCATCTTGTCGATTTCTTCCAGTTTCTTGCGGTTCGCGACCAGCTTTTCATCGGCGGGATCGGGCGGCGTTTGCGGGGCAGCCTGGGCTGGCGTGCTCTCGGCTAGGGTTATCGGTGGCGGAGCTTCCACAATGTCCTGAGGCTGTTGTTCTTCAACCGCATCCAGCGGCAGCGGGTCGGCTTCGATCACCAAAGGGTCGCTTTCGTCGGCGGCAGCAGTGATGGGAATTGCCTGACGCACTTCCTGCCTTGTGGGTGCAGGCAGCGTGCCGGTCATCTTGGAAGCGACGGCGGCAACAGCATCGAACAGCTTGCGGTCGCCTGCCGAAAGTCTGGCGCGATCGATTTTCGCAAGCATGGCCCTGATTTCCGCATCGGTACCGGAGGTCACCGAGGCAAGGCTGGCATAGAGCAGCGCGCGCGGGTCTTCGCCGCCGGCAACGGCATCGCTGCCTGTGTTCTTCTCGGCTTTTGCCGAGGCAAAGGCGGACAGTTCCTTGAAACCGTCGATGCCGGCGACGCGGGCTATGCGCAGATAGATCACGCGCTCCTGTTCGGCGTCCATCATCGTGGTGATTTCGCTGACCTTGGCGAGGTCGATCGAATCGTGAAGAGCGATGACGCCTGCTACGAAGGAGTCGGCAAACTGGCTGGCATAGGGTGAGCGCAGATAGCGTTCGACATACTGCGTGGAGGCGAGCGTGAAGCGCCCGGCATCGCCGTGCGCGGTGGCAAGCCCGATGGAGCGGCGAAGCGCTGCTTCCTCGACCAATGTGCCGGGGCCGAGCAGCCGTGCCTGATCGAACAGTTTCAGCGCCCCTTGCGGGTTGTCGTTGGCGGCGAGCGAGCCCTTGACCAGCGCCAGGAATGCACCGAGTTCGGGCGGCTGCTTCATCGGATCGACCGGCCCGAGCGTCGTTCGCGCGCTGACCGCCTGACCGTTCAGATAGTCGAGAAGGCCCTTGCCGATGCCGAGGTTCTGCTCATCCAGCACGAGGCGCGACAGAATGGTGTCGATGGTCGCGGGGTTGCCGCCGCTCATGGCGTAGACAAGCATGGCGCGGTAATTGCGTGGATCGTCGAAGCCGTCCTGCCCGGTCTTGCGCAGGCGATCATCTATCATCTCGAGCAGCTTGCGCTGCATCGGCAGCGCGGCATGGTCGCCCGAAGCGATGCGGTCCTGCACCAGCTGCAGCGAGCGCACCATCTGGAAGGGCTGGAGCTGGGTTTCGGCGCGCGCGGACACGGGCAAGGCGGCCGCCGCAAGCAGCGCCATGCCGATCAGACCATGCAGCGGGCGGGCGAGCCTCATCCGCCGTTCTCCAGCACGATCTCGATGCGGCGATTGACGGCGGCCAGCGGGTCGGCGGCGCTCTTCGGCTTGCGGTCGGCGAAGCCGCCGACTTCGGTGACGCGGCGCTCGTCTAGACCGCCGCGCACCAGCATGTAATAGGCCGAATGGGCGCGAGCGGACGAAAGCCGCCAGTTGTCATAGGCTGCGCTCCTGAACGGGCGCGCATCAGTATGGCCGCTGATGGTGATCACGCCCTTCTGCTCGTTCAACGCCTTGCTGATCTTTTCCATCGCCAGGATGAGCTCGCGGCGGGGCACGGCCGAGCCGATCTCGAACATGCCGAAATCGAGCTGGTCGGTGACCGAGATGATGACGCCCTTAGCCGTTGCCTCGACCGAGATGCCGTCATGCAGCTTGTCGCCGGCAGGGAATGCGGCGGCAAGTTCCTTGCGCAGCTGTTCCGCCTTCTTGACGTCGGCGGCGCTCGGCTTGTCCTGCTTGGGCGCAGTGTCGGCTGGTTTTTCAGCGACAGGCTTTTCCGGCTTGGCTTCCTTTTTCGTCTCGGCAAGTTCTTCCAGCGGTGCGACATCCTTGGGGGCGGTGATATCAGCCTTGGCGGTTTCCGTTTCGGGCTTGGAGCGCTCCGCACTTGCCTCGGCCAGGGGCGTTGCCACCTGCTGCGACCAGAAGTCCGGTGCGAACGGATCGCGGTAGGATTCGCCGCCTTCCGCGCCGGTTGCCGGGCCGGCTTCCTGCACGCCGCCATCGCCCTTGTCGCTGACATTCTGGCGCACGCCGGAATTGGCGGCGATCTCGGCCAGCACTGCGTAGGGGTCGGCGAAAAGGTTCTCATCCGAGCGTTGATCGGTATCGGCGGCATCGGCGGAATTCTGCTCCGTCGACGGACCGGATTTGGCGCGGCCGGTGCCTTCGCCCGCGCTGGTCGAATCTTCGGGCTTCTCGGCGGGCAGGCCTTCGCTCTCGCTTTCGAGGCCGCGGCTGCTCGTGGTGTTGTCCATCAACTGAACGGGGTTGAAGTAGTTTGCGACGGATTTCTTCGTCTTCTCGTCGGCAGCGCTGATCAGCCACATGACGAGGAAGAAGCACATCATCGCAGTCATGAAATCGGCGAAGGCGATCTTCCAGACGCCGCCGTGATGGGCGTCATCTTCACCGCTATGACCACGCCTGACGATAACGATCTCGTGCTTGACGTTGTCGATATCCACGCTGCTCACGCCAGGATCTCCGAGATTGCCGCGGACCATTCGGCGATCCGCGTTTCGAATATGTCGCCGTCAATCGTGACGGTGAGGTCGAAGCCGGGTGCCTCGACATAATCGAAATTGTGCTCCCGCTCCGGCATGGCCGCCCTGAGCGCCTCGAACAGCGATTGCGGGCCGGAAACGCGGATGCGCACCGCTTCGGGATCGGCGGTGGCTGTCTTGATCGACTGGGCAAGCGCTTCAAGCGAACGCTTCTGGATATCCTCGCTCAGAATGCCGCCGACGATGCGAGCCGTTGCCGTGGTGGTGAGTTCGGTGACGCGCGCTTCCATCTCGGCGATGCCGGCAGCCAAGGTCGCGCCGGCTTCCTGCCCGAAGCGATGAAGGATTTCCTCCAACTCGGTTGCGTGACGCAGGCGTTCGGCCTCCATTTCGACAACGTGCTCGGCCGCGAGACGCTCCGTCAGCGCAGCTTCAGCGCGGGCAACTTCCGCGCTGATCATGTCGGAGTAGTCGGGGGCTATGGTCGACGGTGTAAAAACCGGGGAAGCCGCCTTGCGTTGCGGCTCTGGCGTGCGTGCGGGTTCGGCTGCGCGGACGGGGCCGAAATCCTGAAGAAGCTCGAAAAGGGCAAGCGCGCTCATCAGGCGGCTTCCTGATGAGCCCATTTGCGCAGGATGTGCGCGGTGCGTTCCTCATTGAGGTCGACCATGCGCGCGAGGCGTTCCTGCGGGGCAGGCCGGAGCTTGCGGCGCAGATCGTCGAGCGGATTGGTGCGCGGCGGCTGCGGCAGGGACTCGGTCTCGCTGGAGGCTTGGTCCGGCGTCGGCAGCGAGCGCTGCACGTCGTCGAAGCTTGGGCCGGCGATCTCGGCAGGCTTCGACAGGGACGCCACCATCGGCCGCAGCCCGAAGAAGGCGACCAGGAAGACCACGACGACGAAGGCGACGGCATTGATGATCGTGCCCGTCTGCTGGCCAAGCTTGTCCATGAAGCCGGGCGCGGCGATCTCGACGCCGTCGAGACCGTCGATGAATTCGACCGCCGAGACGTTGACAACATCGCCGCGCGCCATGTCGAGGCCGGCCGCGGTGGAAACGACCTTCTGGATTTCAGCGATGCGCCCGTTGATCTGCTCTGCCGTCGCGCCTTCGCCGAGAATTGCGGCCAGGCGCTGCTGGTTGACGACGACGGCCACGGACATCTTGGTCACCGTGTAGCCGTTGCTGACGGTGGCGATGCGCTTTGAGTTCATCTCGTAGTTGGTCGTCTCTTCCTTGCGGTCGCTGTTTTCGGACGACTGCGGGCCGTCGACGGCTGCGAGGTTTGCTTCAGGCAGGTTCTGCTCGACGGTGGCGGGTGCGGCAGCGGAGCGGCGGTTGGCGCTCTCATTGGCGCGCACGACCTGAACCGAGCGCTCGACGCGCGATTCCGGATCGAAAATCGTCTCTTCCGTCTGCCTGGTGTCAGTGTTGACGTCGGCCTTGACGCTGGCGCGGAAATTGTCCGGGCCGAGATAGGGTGTCAGCGCGCGGCGGATGTTGGCCTCGATCTGCGATTCCACCGTCTGCTCGACGCCGAGCGAGCGGCTGGCGCTGGAATTGATCGGATCGTCACCGGCAGCAAGCAGCGTGCCGGCCGAATCGAGTACGGTCACCTTCTCGGCATTCAGGCCGGGGACGGCGGCGGCGACGAGATGGCGGATGGACATCGCGCTCTTGACCTCGTCGATGCCGGAGGCGCGGATGACGACGGAGGCCGAAGGTTCCTGCTCGTCGCGGCGGAAATTGGCGCGCTCGGACAGAACGATATGGACGCGTGCGGCGCGGATGCCGTTGATGGACTGGATGGTGCGGGCAATCTCGCCTTCAAGCGCACGCACGCGGGTGATTTGCTGCATGAAGGAGGTGAGGCCAAGCGAGCCGACATTGTCGAACAGTTCGTAGCCGGCATTGGCGCTGGTCGGCAGACCCTTTTCGGCAAGCAGCATGCGCGCGGTTGCCGTCTTGCCGGTTGGGACGAGAACGCTGGTGCCGTCGGAGCCGACATCGAAGCCGATGCCTGCTTCATTGAGCGCAAGGCCGATCTGGTTCACGTCGGAACGTTCGAGCCCGACATAGAGCGTCTCATAGGCTGGGCGGTTGAGGTAGAAGGCGCCGAGGCCGATGATGGCCATCACCAATGCGGCGACACCGCCCATTATTGCCAGCCGGCGCGGGCCGAAACCCTGCAGGTTCGAAAGAATGGTCTGAATTTGCTGCGGCACGGCTCAAAGGCTCCTGCATGTCTGTCGGCAGGAACACTAGAGGTCGAAGCTTGTGCGAAAATGAAATCGGGCCGCGCCCCCGAAAGAGCGCGACCCGGTTAATTGCCCCGTCCTTTAACCCAATCCGCTATTAGCGGAAGAGCGTCAGGATCGACTGCGAGCTGGAGTTGGCGATCGACAGCGCCTGGATGCCGAGCTGCTGCTGGGTCTGGAGCGCCGAAAGGCGAGCCGATTCAGCGTTCATGTCAGCATCGACGAGCGCGCCGACGCCGCGGTCGACAGCGTCGATCAGCTTCGACGTGAAGGAGAGCTGCGAGTCGACGCGGATCTTCGAGGCGCCGAGGTCGGCTGCGGCATCGCGCATGGCCTTGAGCGTGGTTTCCGCCGTCGCAAGATCGGAGAAGTCAGCTGCTTCGAGGTCGTACTTGGCAACGGTGATCGTGTCGAGAGTGCCCGAATCCTTGACGTAGCCTGCGACGACGGTCAGGGCGGTGCCGGCGGTGCTCAGCAGGTTCTGGCCTTCGAAGTCGGCCGAAGTGGCGATCTGCGCGATCTGTGCGGTGAGCGCGTCGACTTCCTTCTGGACAGTTGCATCGTCGATGCCGTCCTGGCCCATAGAAGCAAGCTTGGACACGATCTTCTCGCCGAGCTTGATGGACTCTTCCAGACCGGTGTAGGCGACGTCGACGACTGCCGAGCCGAAGCCCAGCGAATCCTTGACCGACTGGTTGATGGAATTCTGCGCGCGCATGCCGGTGGCGATCGACCAGTAAGCGGCGTTGTCCGAAGCGGTCGAAACGGCCTGGCCGGTGGCGATGCGGTTCTGCGTGGTTGCCAGGTTCTTGTTGGTCTGCGTGAGCGTCTGCAGGGCGGTCATTGCAGATGCGTTGGTGAGAAGGCTAGCCATGAGCCGTGTTCCTTGTGATGTGCAATTTGTGAGGAACATGCCGGAATATACCGGCGAGAGCGGAGCGGCATCATGCCTATGGCCCTGGTTGGGCCAATCCGTCTGTATGAGTGCCTTTATGGCGGGCAATCCCTACCAAAAGGATAATTCAGTTTTATGACTCTATGGCCGGATTCAGCCTGCCGCAACTCCGGAAATCTCTCATGCCATTGTTTGGATGAGTCTTTTTGTCGCGGCGAAAATTCTTAACCATTTCCCGGAATGTTCAATTGAACGACCTGACAAGGCTGCCGACGAGCAGGTTCCAGCCGTCGATGAGCACGAAGAACAGGATCTTGAACGGCAACGACACCACCGTCGGCGGCAGCATCATCATGCCCATGGCCATGGTGATGGTGGCGACGATCAGGTCGATGACGAGAAATGGCAGCACAATGAGGAAGCCTATCTCGAAACCGCGCCGGATTTCCGAAATCATGAAGGCGGGAACCAGCACGCGCAGATCGACATTTTCGCGCGAAACGGTCTGGCCGCGTTCGCGCGCAAGGTCGGCGAACAGGTCGAAATCCTTGTCGCGGACGTGCTTGACCATGAACTGCCGGAATGGATCGGAAATCCGCTCTAGCGCCTGGTCCTGGTTTATCTCGTTGTTCATCAGCGGGCGCACGCCATTGGCCCATGCCTGATCGAAGGTCGGCGCCATGACGTAGAAGGTCATGAACAGCGACAGGCTGATGATGATCATGTTGGCGGGCGTCGTCTGCAGGCCCATGCCGACGCGCAGGATCGAGAAGGCGATGACGAAGCGGGTGAAGCTCGTCACCATGATGAGCAGGCCCGGCGCGATCGACAAAACCGTCAGCAGGCCGAACATCTGGATGATGTAGCCCACGGTGGTGCCGTCAGCCTGGCCGATGCCGCCGAGATCGATCTGCTGGGCCTGCGCCACCGTTGCGGTGGCGATCAGCGCCAAGCCCGTGAGGAGAAGTTTTCTCATTCGAAAAGCAGTGTCCGGATGAGCACCTGCCTGACATGGCCCTCGCTGCGGATTTTCGCCCGCTCCTCGAGATCGGCTTTCAGATGCTGGAACCCGCTGGCGCCTTCGATCTGGTGAACCTTGACGGTTCGAAGGAAGGCAAGCAGGTCCTGATGGATATCGTCGACAAGCGATTGCGGCTGGGGCGCGTCGAACACGACGGAGGCCTCCATGCGAACCCACATGTCGCTCGGCGCGGCAAGATTGGTGGTGATTGGCGGCAAGGGAACCTCGAGGCCGGTTGAAGCCTTCCCATGGTCGCCCTCGGCCTTTGCCGGCGCTTCATGGCTTTCACCTGCCGCAACCTCCACCTTGGCCGCGCTCTCGCGACCATACAGGTACTGGCCCGAGACCCAGCCGAGACCGATCGCGGCGGCCGTCATGCCCAGAAGGACCACGGCCTGAATGACCAGCGATGGGCCTTTGGGCTGGGAAGGGGCTATTTCGGTTACGGACATGGCGTCGGCGGTTCTTTCCTAGAATGGAAGCACGTTGTCGAGGATTTGCTGGCCATAGGGCGGCTGCTGAACCTCGGTCAGGCGCCCGCGCCCGCCATAGGAGATGCGGGCCTCGGCGATGCGCTCGTAGGAAATGGTGTTGTAGGGGCCGATGTCTGTCGGGCGAACGATGCCGGCGATGGTCAGGATGCGCAGTTCAGCGTTTACCCGCACTTCCTGCGAACCGTTGATGACCAGGTTGCCGTTGGGCAGCACGTCGCTGACGACGGCGGCGACCGAAAGCTCGATGCTCTCGGAGCGCTCGGTCTTGCCGGAGCCCTTGGTGGAGGTGTTCGAGCCGACGTCGGCATCGAAAGAGCCGCCCTGCTTGCTGCCGTTCCAGCCGAAGTCCATGCCCGCGCCCAGCGTGCGGTTGACCTTGCGGTCGCGGTCAGATTCGTTCTTGAAGCGGGCGCGGTCGTTGATCTCGATCTTGACGGTGAGGATGTCGCCGGGTGCCAGCGCGCGCGGATCGGTGAACAGCCGCTTCTGGCGATCGTCCCACAGCGAGAAGCGCTTGACCGGCTGGGCCGGCGGCTGGGGATACTGATAGACCGATTGCGCGGCGATGCCGGACCCGACCGGGGACATCACCGGCTCCTTGCCGACTTCTTCAACTCTGGTGGCGCAGCCGGAAACCGTAGCAGCGGCCAGTGCTACGAGGGCAAATCGGATCATGAGGGGTCTTCCTTGCGGGCGGCACTCGCCATGATGCCGGTAAGTGCTGCGGCCGCCTTGCGGTCCATTTCGTTGAGGATGACGCCGGCCTTGCGCGAATCGAGCTTCATCATGATGCCGGCGGCAACATTGATGTTGACCTCGGCCAGCCGCTCGGCGGCAGCGTCGGGCTTCATCGCGGCGTAGATCTTGACGACGTTGTCTTCTGCCTTCGACAGGAAGTCGTCGCGGCGCTTCAGCCATTCCTCATATTCAGCGCGCTTTTCCTCGAGCAGCTTCATGCGCTGGTCGATGTCCTTCTGCAGCGTCTCGAGTTCCTGCGCCTGGAGAGCATAGCGGCGGTCGCGGGCGGCGTCGGCGATGTTGGAGCAGAAGCGCTCGACTTCGGTTTCGGAGCCGTCCGTGGGTGCTGCGGCAGCGACGATCGACTGCGTCGCGGCAGGGCCGCTCGCGCTCAGCATGGTGGTTAGCGCTACGGCAGCCAGGATGCGGCCGGCGTTTCGCCGGGGCCATGTGAGGAAGTGGGGATCAGCGCTCATCGGCCTTCACCTATTGCAGCACGAGATCGGCCTGCAGGGCGCCGGCGGATTTGATGCCCTGAAGGATTGCGATGATGCCAGCTGGCTTGACGCCGAGCCGGTTCAGGCCGGAAACCAGCGTTTCGAGATCGGGCCCATCGAGGAGCGCGACCTTGGCGTCCGGCTGGGAGATATCGATGGCGGTGTTCGGCTCTACTGCCGTGACGCCGCGCGAGAAAGGCTCCGGCTGGACGATGGTCGGCGTCTCGGTGATGCGCACCGTCAGAGTGCCGTGGCTGATGGCGACGCGCGAGATGCGCACGTCCTGGCCGATCACGATCGTGCCGGTGCGCTCGTCGACGACGACGCGGGCGGGCACATCGGATTCCACGACCAGATTTTCAAGCTCGGCGTAGAAGCGCGCGGGCGAAATGCCCTCCGGCTTGCGGATCATGACCGTGCGCGAATCCTGCTCGCTGGCGACGCGCTTGCCGAAGCGAGCGCGGGAATAGTCGTTGATGACGTCGGTGACGCGGACGGCGGTGGAGAAGTCGGCGTTGAGAAGCTGAAGGGTGAGCAGCGACTGGTCGCCCATTGCCGCCTGCACCTGACGTTCGACGATGGCGCCGTTCGGCACGCGGCCGGCAGTCGGAACGCCCTGGGTTACCCGCTCGGCCTGCCCTTGCGCCTCGAAACCGGCAATGAAGACGGGTCCTTGCGCCACGGCGTAGATTTCGCCATCGGCTGCCTTAAGCGGCGTCATGATCAGCGTGCCGCCCGCCAGCGAAATGGCGTCGCCCATGGACGAGACGCTGACATCGATGCGCGCGCCGGACTGGACGAAGGGCGGCAGGTTGGCGGTGACGATGACGGCGGCGACATTCTTGGCGCGGGCGCGACCGCCTTCGGACGCGATACCGAGATTTTCGAGCATGGCGCGGATAGACTGTTCGGTGAAGGGCGAGTTGCGCAGGCTGTCGCCCGAGCCTTGCAAGCCGATGACGAGGCCGTAGCCGACGAGCTGGTTGTCGCGCGCGCTCTGCAGCCGGGCGATGTCCTTGATGCGCGATATCGGGCCGTTGCCGCCGGGCAGGCGCCTGCCGCGATTGTCATAGCCTTCGTCGCCATAGGCACCGCCCGCGCCGCCGGTGGCGGCAAGTACGCGGGCGTTCGTGTCGATGGCCGCGCCATTGACGCCGCCGCCGGGGATCTTGCCATCGGGGCCGTCGGCCAAGGCCGGCTGAAGCCCGATCAGGAAAGCCAGAACCAGTGAAATTATGCGCATCATAGGCCGCTGACCCGTACGGAGCCATCGGCCATGACGGTGCCGGATAGCACCTTGCCGCTGTCGAGATTGCGGACTTTGATCATGTCGCCGGCCGAACCCGGCTGAAGCGTCACGGCAGCCGCTGAGATGGTGAGCACGCCGGAGACGAACAGCGCCTGCACCGCAGCACCCTGTTCGACGAGAAAGGCGTCGCGCACCGCGGCGAGCGGGATGTACCGGCCCGGCAGCAGCGTGCGGCGTGCGATCTTGCCTTCGATGTCGGCCCTTGCCATGGCAACGGCAGCCGGCGGCTGCTTGCCCTGGCTGAGCGTGACTTCCTTGAGCGCTTCGGCAGGAATAGTTTCGCCGGGATAGATGACGCGATTGGGGATGGTCACCGTCTCGCCGGCAAAGGAAACAGCCGCGCCCGTCAGCAGCGCCAGTCCGGCGGCGGCCGCAACAATCAGGCTGTGAAATGCGCGCGGCATCATTCTCGTCACCTTATGTTCTTGGAGACCACGGCAGCCATTTCGTCGGCGGCCTGAATGACCTTGGAGTTCATCTCGTAGGCGCGCTGGGCCGAGATCAGCTCGGTGATTTCCTTGACAGGATCGACGTTGGAGTTCTCGAGATAACCCTGCTCGACCGTTGCATAGCCGGGATCGCCCGGCACGCCGACATTGGCAGCGCCGGAGGCCGGGGTTTCCTGGAAGAGATTGTCGCCGAGCGGCGCTAGGCCGGCCTCGTTGGCGAAGGTCGCCAATGTCAGCTGGCCGAGGTCCTGAAGATCGGCCTGGCCGTCGATGCGGGCAAAGACCTGGCCGGTCTTGTTGACGACAACCTCGACGGCATCGGCAGGTACGGTGATCGCCGGCTGGACGTTGAAGCCGTCGACGGTGACGAGCTGGCCGGTGGCGTTGGTGTTGAAGGAGCCGGCGCGGCTGTAGAGCGTCTGGCCGTCGGCGCCTTCGATCTGGAACCAGCCGGTGCCGGTCAGCGCGAGGTCGAGCTTGTTGCCGGTGCTGGTGAGCCCACCCTGAACGTGGACGTTGCGCACGGCGGACGTCTTGACGCCGAGGCCGATCGTGACGCCTTCGGGCACGACATTGGCATTGGCGCGGTTGGGCACGCCCTGCATGCGGTCGACCTGATAGAGCAGGTCGGAGAATTCGGCGCGTGCGCGCTTGAAGCCGGTCGTGTTGATGTTGGCGATGTTGTTGGCGATGACTTCCAGATTGGTCTGCTGGGCGTTCATGCCGGTGGCGGCGATGGCGAGTGCTTTCATGATCTATTGTCCTCAGATCGCCATGCGGCTGACTTCGAGATAGGCGGTGACGATCTTGTCGCGGATGGCGACAGCCGCCTGCAGAGATTGCTCGGCGGTCATCACCGCATCGGCAACCTTGCGCATGTCGGCGTCGCCCTGAAGCGCCTGGACCGATACGTTCTCGGCACCCTTGAGCGTGTCGATGGTGCGGTTGGCGGCTTCCGAAACCATGTTGGCGAAGGACTGGCCGATATCGGTGCCGGCCGTCTGTCCGAGACTGCTGGGGGAGAGGCCGATGGTGTTTTCGACACCGCTCGGCTGGAGTTTCGGGCCTATTGCGCCGATGCCGGTGATCATCAGTTGCCTCTCATCAGGTCGATGGTCATGGAAATGAGGTCGCGCGCCTGTTTGACGACCTGGAGATTTGCTTCGTAGGAGCGGTTTGCCTCCGTCATGTCGGCCATTTCGACCAGCACATTGACGTTGGGCATCTTGACGTAGCCGTTTTCGTCGGCTGCCTCGTGGCCGGGCAGGAACTCGACCGGGTAAGCCGACTGGTCGCGATTGATCGCGGCGATATCCACGGTCGATGCGCCGACGGCGCGGTCGACCTCAGCGGAGAAGATGATCGTCTTGCGCTGGTAGGGGTCGGCGCCGGGCGTGCTGCCGGTCGACTGCGCATTGGCAAGGTTTTCCGAGACGATGCGCAGTCTTTCCGACTGGGCGGTGAGGCCGGAGGCTGCAACCTTGAGCGTGGCGGTGAGTGCGTCCATCCAGGTCAGCCCTTCACGGTCTGCATCATCATGCGGTGGAACGCCTTGACGATCGCGGTATTCAATTCGAAGGTGCGGCGCACTTCGCCGGCCTTCATCAGCTCGTTTTCGAGCACGACGGTGTTTTCCGAAGGCAGCACCGAGTTCTTGCCGTCCTCGTTGCGGACGGCATAGGCGGCCTTGGAGATGCCGCCGGCGAAATGGCCTTCCTGCGTGGCGCTCATGGCGACGCGGCGCTTGTCGAGCACCTTCTCGAAAGGCTCGATCTCGGCGGTACCGTAGCCGGGCGTATTCACATTGGCGATGTTGCCGGCGATCGCCGACTGGCGGACAGCCAGCCAGTCCGATTGCTGGGAAGCGAGATTGAACAAATTGACAGGCTGCATAGAAATCTCCGGGCAGATTTCCACACTGTAGGCAACCAGTCTTGCGCGGGCCTTGCGGCCAGCATGAGGTTATTGCTTGACCATGACCTTTTCCAAAAACCGGTGACCACTTTTTGGGGTCATGGTCCTACTGCGAAAGCTCGACGATCTTGTCGGCGCTGGTGACGAGCACCCATTTCTTGCCGCGCAGTTCGATGCTGGCGACGCGGCTGTTGTCAGGCAGCTGCGAGCCGCGCTGGACGACCCACAGGCCGGTTTCGTCCTCGATCATGGCGCGGCCGTTGACGACATGGACCAGGCTGAACGTCGCCTCGTCACCGGGAAAAGGCTGCTCGGCGAGTGCCGCAGCCGCCCTCGGCGCCTGATCGCTTGGCAAGGAAGCGGTGATGAAGGGATCCAGCTTGCCGAACGGAAGATCCTCGTCGGCGAAAGGCGCCTCTACAGTCTCATAGCGGGAAGAGAAGGCTATGCGGGCCGGGCGCGTGCCCTGGCCGTTGCCGCTGAACTGCATGGCCTGTACGCCGAACTTTTCCTGATTGAGGAAGACATACCAGGGAAACAGCGCGCAGAAGAGGCCGAGCCCCACGCCAAGGCCGGCAATAACCAGATCGCTGCGACGATCCGGGTTGCGGACGGCCTTCACCGGCACTGTCGGGCGCATAGGCGCCCGGGCTGGCGCGGGCCTGGGTTTTGGAGCGTTGTCGACAGCAGGTTTGGTGCGCTGGAACGGACGCCAGCCGGCCTTTTCCTTCTCGACCTTGCGTATTTCGTTGCGCGCCGGTTCGGTCCTTGTCGATTGCGTCGATGGTCTCGCCTTGAGCGTTACCCGCTCCGGCGTGTTTTCCTCGATTATATCCAGCAGTTCGCGCTCGGCACTTCTGGGTTGCGGGTTGGGATGGAGTTGCTCCAGCACCTCCTTTTCCCTTTCGGCCCGGTGTGCGTTCGCCAATTCCTGGCGGCGCTGTTCGAAATATCCAGGCTTGGCGCTACGCCGAAAAAGCCGCCAGCCGGAGCGCCTGTCCTCGGCCTCATTATGTTCGGGAACCTGTTCAAAGGTTTCTTCAACCTGTGCCGGTTTCAAACGCCGCCGCCAGGACCAGCGCCGTGTCTCTTCGTCCCATCTTCTGCTTCTCGTGAAGATGCGGCTGGTGCTCTGCTTGAGCTCGCGCAGACGCCGGCGGACTGCCCGCCATCCGGTCTGTTCCTCCCTGGCCTTGCTCTCGTCGAGCATGGCGCGAAGGGCGTGTTCAATTTCCCGGAGCTGCATCGGGCTTTTCCTTGGCTCTGAGATGGCGGGCGAGATCGGCGAGCGGATCGGGCGAGGGCGGGTCGGCCGGCGACTGGGTCAGGACTTCGTAGACCGCCGGCACCTGACGCACCGCCAGGTCGAGCTCGGCGTCCGCACCTGCCTGATAGGCGCCGAGCAGGCGGATGTCGCGGGTGTCTTCGAAGCGCGAGATCATCGATTTCAGGCGGGTTACCAGCGCGCGCTCGTCATTGCTCCAGGCCTTTCCGGCCAGACGCGAAATGGATGACAGCGGATTGACCGCCGGGTAGCGGCCCTGCTCGGCGATCGCGCGGTCGAGCACGATATGGCCGTCGAGAATGCCGCGCACGGAATCGGCCACGGGATCGTTGTGGTCGTCGCCATCGACCAGTACCGAGATGATCGCTGTGATCGAGCCTGTCGTTCCCTCGACGCCGGGACCGGCGCGTTCGAGCAGCTTGGGCAGGTCGGTGAAGACGGAAGCAGGATAACCGCGCGCGATCGGCGGCTCGCCGGTGCCGATGGCGACCTCGCGCAGCGCATGGGCAAAACGCGTGATCGAATCGAGCACCAGAAGCACGCGATCACCGCGCTCGCGGAAGTGCTCGGCCACACGCATCGCCGTGTCTGGGGCGCGGCGGCGCATCATGGCGCTTTCATCGCTGGTGGCGACGACCGCCACTGTCTTGGCCATGCTGGCATGGCCAATCGTGTCTTCGAGGAATTCTCGCACCTCGCGGCCGCGCTCGCCGACGAGCGCGACAACGACAGTGTCGAAGGCTTCCGCACCCGCAAGCATGGCGAGCAGCGTGGATTTGCCGACGCCGGAACCGGCGAAGATGCCGAGGCGCTGGCCGAAGCAGATCGGCGTGAAGATGTCGATGACGCGAACACCGGTGAGAAACGAGGTTTCGACGCGCTGGCGGGAAAGGGCGGCCGGCGGCACGGAATCGGCCGCGTCCTGGATATCTCCCTCAACCAGAGCCGGGCCGCCGTCTATCGGGCGGCCGAGCGAATCGATGGCGCGTCCGCGCCAGGTCACATGCGGGGCGACGGCGAAGGGGCCGCGGTTGAAAACGAGGTCGTTGACGCCGGCATCGGCGGTGCGTTCGAATGGCGCAACCAGCACGTCCTGCGAGCCAATCTGGATGATCTCGCCTCGCCGCGTGCCGTTCTGGCCGCGATGCTCGACGATGTCGCCGAGCCTTGCCGAGCCTGAGAGGCCGCGGACATGGTAGTGCGTCGGCGATACTTCGGTGATCCGGCCACCGCGTTTGACGATGGTGCGCGCGTCGGCGAAGCGATGATAGCTCCGCTCCAGGATCGTCAGCCTGTTTTCGTGATGCGCAGGCTGAAGGTCCGGGTTGGTTGCGACCGGCTGGGCGTTGGTCATCTATGCCGCACTACTTCGAGCCGAGTGTGCGGACGGCCTCGCTGAAGGTCTCACCGGAGCTGCGCATCAGGGCGGCAGTCTGTTCGAAGGCGCGCTGGACGCCGATCAGCCGCGTCATTTCCAGGATCGGGTTGACGTTGGAATCTTCCACGAAGCCCTGTGCGACGCCGACATCGATGCGGTCCACCACCGGGTCAGGCTGGCCGTTTGGAATGATGCCGGAATTGCCATAGCGCTGGAAGTTGGTGCCGGGGTTGAAATCGTAGAGGCCGATTGCCGCGACGAGCTGGCCGTCCTGGCGAAGCACGCCGTCGGCGCCCGCCTGCGGCGCGCCGTTGCGCGGATCGAGCTGGATCGGCGCGCCGCCGGCGTCGAGCACGGGATAGCCTTCGATGGAAACCAGTTGGCCGGTTTCCAGCATGGTGAAGCGGCCGTCACGGGTCATGATGGTGCCGGCCGGCGTTTCGATGCCGAACCAGGCATCGCCGCGGATGGCAAAATCGAAGGGATTGCCGGTTTCGCGGAATGATCCCGACTGCGTCGACAGATAGGTGTCGCCGGTCGAGGCGAAGGACACGGACTTTTCGCCGACGCCCGAGACGACATCCTCGAACTTGACGCCGGTGGCACGAAAGCCGACGGTGGACGCGTTGGCGACGTTGTCGGCGATCGTGTTCAGCCGGCGTTCCAGCGCGATCTGTGACGAGAGGGCGACATAGAGACCATCCTGCACTTTATATGTACCTCAGCGTTTCATTGACTGGATGGAGAGCAGCAGATTCGTCGACACGCCATATTCGGCCGGCTGGCTGAACAGCACGGTCAACGAAGTGGCCGCCGACGTCGACGGATTTTCGATTTCCCAAAGCGCGGTGAAGCGCTGGATGAACTTGCCGAGCTTTGTGGGGTCGGAAAGGTCTTCGATCTTAATTCGCGACTCGAAATACTTGACCTGCTTGTCTATGTCGGCCTGCGCAAAGGCATCCGGCAGGCCCAGTGCTGTGCGAACCACCTGAGCAAGCGCCTTGTCGCCGAGGACTTCGTAGAAATTGGTCAGGGACGGAGCCTTGCGCTCGAAATAGAGCGCCAGGCGCACACCCTCATTCTGCTTGCCCGCATCCTGTTCCAAAGTCTGGCGGAGATATTTGTCCGTGGAGGGCTGCTGGGCTGCAACATAGGTCGTTGCCTTCTCGCCATAAGCCTCGAAGTTGAAGGCCGTCGCGAAAGCGGCGTAGCGAGGCTCATCCTGCTTGTTGGCAAGGCTGTCCTCGTCGCGGACGCCGCCCTCGAGAATCTTGCGCAGGAAATCGTTGGTGTCGATTTCCGGGTCCATGGCAAACGCGGTCTTGGCGTAGCCGAGCAGCCGGTCGTCCTTCATGAACTCGTCGATCGACTTCACCTTGACGATATTGGCCAGGTAGTAGGTGGTCTCGGCCTTCACGGCATCGGAGTCGGGATCGCCGCCGTTGATCTTGATCTGGCTGGCGTAGTTCTCAGCGGTGAACTGCTGCGCCATGTTGTATGTGGTCGTCTGCTCGCCGCGGGCGGCGAAGTTGAAGCTGCGGACGAATTCGGCGTAGCGCTTGTCGCTAAGCTTGTTGGCGAAGCTGTCCGGATCGGAGATGCCTTCCTTCAGCGCCTTGACCATGAACGCCTTGGCGTAGGTCATGTCTTCCAGCCCATGCGCCTTCATCGCATAGTTGAACAATCGGGGGTTCGATACGAACTCGTCGATCGTCTTCACCTTGGTGATATTCTCGAGATAATATTTGGTCTCGCGATCGACCACAGGCTGCTTGCTGACGCGGTCGAGCGACCTGGTCAGGTTGCTCGCAATGATCTGGTAGCTGGTATAGGTCGTCATCGCGTGGCAAGCCTCCGCCCAAAGTATCTGGGGACGCTAAACTAACTTCCTTGCGCGAAGCTGAATCGCAGGCTGTTCTGAGAATCATCTGCTTTTTTTGTTGGCGGCGAAAAATGCAGGGGCGATTCAAGCTTCACACAAGGCACAGCCGGTATTGCGTAAGGCTGGACGACTTGCGGAAGGACGGGCAGTGGGCATTCTGATCGGTTTTGCGGTGACCCTGGGCTGTGTGCTCGGCGGCTTCATGGCCATGGGCGGGCACATCGACGTGCTGATGCAGCCCTGGGAATTCGTCATCATCGGCGGCGCGGCACTCGGGTGTTTCCTCGTCGCCAACCCCATGAAGACGGTGAAGGATACCGGCAAGGCCTGCATCGAGGCGGTCAAGCAGGCAGTCCCGAAGGAGCGCGACTATCTTGAGACGCTTGGCGTACTGCACAGTCTGATGCGCGAACTGCGCACCAAGTCGCGCAGCGAGGTCGAGGCCCATATCGACAATCCGGAAGAATCAGTGATCTTTCAGGCGTTCCCGACCGTGCTCAAGAAGCATGACCTGACGCATTTCATCTGCGATTATTGCCGCCTCATCATCATTGGCAATGCGCGTTCGCACGAGATCGAAGCGCTGATGGACGAGGAAATCCAGACGATCCGCTCCGACAGCCTCAAACCCTATCATGCGATGACGGCGATGGCCGATGGCCTGCCGGCGCTCGGAATCGTGGCTGCGGTGCTCGGCGTGGTGAAGGCCATGGGCGCGCTCGACCAGTCGCCGGAAATTCTGGGCGGCCTGATCGGCGCCGCGCTCGTCGGCACCTTCCTCGGCATCTTCCTCTCCTATGCGGTGGTCGGACCGGTCGCCACCAAGATCAAGATCGTGCGCGAGAAGAATAACCGCCTCTACATCATCGTGAAGCAGACGCTGCTTGCCTATATGAACGGCTCGCTGCCGCAGGTGGCGATCGAATTCGGCCGCAAGACGATTTCGTCCTACGACCGGCCGTCGATCGATGCCGTCGAGCAAAGCACCATGAACACCGCCGCCGACGCCAAGAAGGCTGCCTGATAGATGGTCGCGTCTGAACAGGAATTCTGCCGGCCATGAGCAGCGTAGCCAGTCCAGCGGAGACGCGCGCGTTCATCGTCGAACGCCTTGTCGGCGATACCGGTGAGCCCGACCGCATCCTCGATGCGGCGCGCTCGCTTTCGGAGCGCGCGCTTCCGGCGATCATTCAGGGTCTTGGCGAGAATCTTTCGACCCCCGTCAGTTTCGATGTCGTCTCGGTGGATCTGGCCCGGCTTGCGCAGGCACGGCCGACGAGCGGCCATCATGCGATGACGGTCGCTTCGTCGACCTCGTCGCCCGATGCCCTGATCCTGTCTATGGATGCGTCAGCTGTTGCGGTCATCGTCAGCGCGCTGTTCGGAGGCGATCCCGAGTTGCCGGTTTCGCCGATCAATCGCGAATTGTCGCCGACCGAGACGGAAGTGGCGACGATGGTGTTCCAGCAGATCGCCGAGGCGGTCAACGGTTCCGGCCCGCGCGCCTTCGAGTTCAGGCTGCCGCTGCCTGCCGCGATCACCGGCATGGAACTGAAGAAGCACATCGTCCGCGACGGACCTGCCGTGCGTGTCGTCTTTTCTGTGTCGATGGGCGCTACGGTCGGCAAGGTGTCGCTGACCATGCCGCAGCGCGTGCTTCTCAAGCATCGCGGCGACGCCGGCGTGAAGCAGAGCGCCGAGCCGGAGACGGAATGGCGTACTCGTTTCAGCGAGGAAGTCATGCGCTCCGAGGTCAATCTGGAGGCGACGATGCCGCTCGCCAAAATGACGCTTGGCGAGATTGCCATGTTGCAGGCGGGACAGATCATCGAACTTGGCGAGACGGCGCAGTCGGAGGCAAGGCTTTCGGCGCGCAACAAGACACTGTTTGTGTGCGAATTCGGCAAATTGGGGCAGAATTACACCGTGCGAATCAGGCATCCTTTCGATGCCGGCCAGGACTTCATCGATACGCTGCTGCCGGGATGACGTGCGCCGTCGTTTCGAGAAGGACCTGAATTGGAGAAGGCTATGAACCAGACCAACCCGGCGCCGGATGTCGATATTCCGGAAGAACAGCTCAACCGGGCAATCGAGGAATTGCGCGGCGCTCTGCAGGAAGAGGAAAAGCGCTCGCCCGACAAGGCCAAGGCCGAGCAGCAGGCATCGAATGCCGCCGTGATCATGAACATTCCGGTCGACGTTCAGATCGTGCTTGGCAGCACCGAAATGCCCGTCTCCGATCTGATGGCCTTGCAGAAGGGTTCGACCGTGGCGCTCAACCGCCGCATCGGCGAGCCGGTCGATGTCGTCGTCAACGGCCGCAAGATCGCGCGGGGCGAAATCACCGTGCTGGAAAGCGATCCGTCGCGCTTCGGCATCAAGCTCACCGAAATCATAACCGCGGCGAAGCCCGCGTGATGAATTTACGCGCTCTCGCCAATTGCAGGAGGTCCGGCGCATGACGACGGCGCTTGTGAACCTGACGCGTGCGCAGAAAGCCGCTGCCATTCTGGTCGCGATGGGCAAGCCGTCGGCGAGCCGGCTCTTGAAATTCTTCAAGCAGGAAGAACTGAAGGCACTGATCGAGGCAGCAAGGCTTTTGCGCACCATCCCGCAAGGCGATCTTGAGCGCATCGTCGCGGAGTTCGAGGCGGAATTCACCGAGGGCGCGGGCCTGCTCGATTCCGGCGACCAGATGGACACGATCATGAACGAGTCCCTCTCGGCCGAAGAGATGGACGCCATCATGGGTAACGGCAAGAAGGTGGCCGGCCCGCAAGGTCCGCCGCCGGTCTGGCCGGACCTGGAAAAGGTCGAGCCGGAACGCCTCGGGAAATTCCTCGCCAGCGAGCATCCGCAGACTTCGGCGGTCATCCTGTCCAAGCTGGCGCCTTCGGTCGCGGCCAATGTGCTGCTTGCGCTTGAGAAGCCGCAGCGTGGCGACATCATCCGGCGGATGATGTCGATGACGACCGTGCCCGAGGCCGCGACCCGCATCGTCGAGAACCAGTTGCGCACGCGCGTGCTCTCGGAAGGGGCGAAAAAGGACATATCGGTCGGTCAGACCCGCGTCGCCAGCCTGCTCAACGAGATGGACAAGTCGCAGCTCGATGAAGTCATGCAGGATCTGGAACAGACCGGCGTGAGCGATCTAGACGGCATTCGCGCGCGGCTGTTCTCCTTCGATGACATTCCGCTTCTGGCGCAGAAGTCGCGCGTGGTGCTGTTCGACGGCCTGTCCACGGAACTGGTGACGCTGTGCCTGCGCGGCGCATCACCCGAGATCACGGAATCGGTGCTGTCCTCGATCGGCGCGCGTGCGCGCCGCATGATCGAGGCCGAGCTTGGCCAGGAAGTCGATGGCATCTCGGCGGCCGAAGTGACGAAGGCACGGCGAAGCGTCGCTTCCACCGCCATTCGCATGTCGCTCGAGGGCGCCTTCGAGCTTCCGTCGACGCAGCACGCTGCCTGAACCGGCATTGAGAGGACACCTTGTCCGAGGGCGCCGACAAAGAAAGCAAAACAGAAGAAGCCACAGAGAAGAAGATCCGTGACACCGTCGAAAAGGGCAAGCTGCCCGTTTCGAAGGAAACGGGACTTCTGGCCTCATTCGTTGCCATACTGATCTTTGCCGTGTTCTTCGCGCAGGACAGCATCAGCCAACTCGGAATGTTCCTGGCGATCTTCCTGGAGAAACCGGAAGCCTGGCCGCTTTCGACGGCGCCTGACGTCATCGAGCTTTATCAGGTGGTTTTCGTCGAAATTGCCAAGATTCTCGGCATCCTGATGGTGCTTCTGGTGGTTGCGGGCGTCGGCGCTTCCGTATTGCAGAACATGCCGCAATTCGTGGGTGAGCGCATACGCCCGCAAGCCGAACGCATATCGCTGAGCAAGGGCTGGACCCGCCTGTTCGGCATACAGGGCTTCGTCGAGTTCCTGAAATCGCTCGGCAAGCTGGGCTTTGTGACGCTGGTGCTCGTCTTTACGCTCAGCGGCGATATTCGCCTGCTGCTTTCCGGCATGATCACGCAGCCCGCCGCCTATGCGCTGACCATGCGCTCCATCGGCATCGACATCATCGTCTCGATCGTCTTCGTCATGGGGCTGATCGCGGCAGTCGATCTTGTCTGGTCGCGCTTCCACTGGCGGCAGGACCTGCGCATGACCAAGCAGGAGGTCAAGGACGAGATGAAGCAGTCGGAAGGCGATCCGATCGTCAAGTCGCGCCTGCGCTCGCTTGGCAGAGACAGGGCGCGACGGCGCATGATGGACGCGGTGCCGCGCGCCACGCTGATCATCGCCAACCCGACCCACTACTCGATCGCGCTGAGATATGTCCGCGAGGAAGACGCGGCCCCGATGGTTCTTGCCAAGGGGCAGGATCTGGTGGCGCTGAAAATCCGCGAGATCGCCGAGGAGCACGGCATTCCGGTCTTCGAGGACGTGGCCCTGGCCCGCTCCATGTACAAGCAAGTTTCGGTCGATAGTGTGATACCGGCTAAATTCTACCAGGCCGTCGCCGAACTGGTTCGCATTGTTTATGGCAACAAGCCGCAGCGCAAAGGCATTTCATGATCAGGCAGCCGCATGCATCGACGCGTGAGATCATCGTCGCCAACTCCATACAGGAGGTGGTGAGCGAATTGCGCCTTGTCGATGTGGCGGACTACATCGCCTTCATAAGGCTGGAACAGTTCGGCTGCATTTCAGACATCGTCGATTCAGCCGCCGAGCTTTTCTTCATGCCGGGTACACTGCGCCTCGGCCATGGCGGTGAAGCGCATGTCGGCTGGTCCGAAAATCCGCGCATCGTGCTCGACCTCGAATTGCGCCCGGCCGGCGCAACGGTCTATTTCGCCCTGACGCTGACCGCGCTCCATGCATCGGTGGAGGTCAATTACATCGCCTTCGACATGGCCGACGAAGACCCGGAAAAAAACTCGGCGTTTCTGGAGGCGTCTCTCGAGCAATCCCGGATCCGCAAGACGGTGACGCGGCTTGTCTCTGAGGAGAGCTAAGCGCTTACTCTATCAGCCCCATCCGCAGCGCCTTTGCCACCGCGTGCATGCGGTTGACGGCATTCAGCTTCTGCGTGGTGTTGGTGAGATACTGGTTGGCGGTATGCACCGAAAGCTTCAGCAGCTTGGCGATGTCTTCGCTGGTGAAGCCGTTGGCGGTCAGCTTCAGGCATTCCAGTTCGCGTTTCGAGATCGAAGGGACCTTGCCGCTGTCGCCGGGGCGCATGACGGCGACGGCACTGAAGAGCGCAAAACAGCGGGCATGGATTTCGTGAAGCTGCGCCTGTGGCAGACTGATATCGGTGCCGTAGAAGATCACCAGCCCGCATTGGCCGCGTTCGGCGTAAACGGGGAAGGCTATGCCGGAACTGTCCGGCACCAGGGGTGAAATTCTCCCGGCCCAGTCGAGCGCTGGCAGGGTCGTTGCCGATGCCGAGCGCGCGTCGCTGCTCCACCAGCATGGCAGGCTGGAGACGCGGGTGTGCTGTACCAGATCCTCGCCGTTGCTGCCGGAGACGAATTTCGTGTGCAGCGATACGCGCGGATAATCGGAATCGAAGCACGGAACCAGGCGCGCCCGTTCCATGGAGGGGCTGACGAGAAACAGCCCGAAGCCGGTGGCGTTGATATCGACGGCGATCCAGCGGCAACGCCGCACGGCGTCAGGGATGGTGACGGCCGGATGTGTCTCCGAGCCCGGTACGTTGGCGCCGAAGGGGTTTCTTCTAACACCGAGCAGCACGTCCGCCGCTTTTGCCGCTGCTGTCTGTGTCAAATGATGCCGCTCCTGATTGCCGTCGCCACCGCCATGGCGCGGTTGCTGGCCGAGAACTTCCGGATCGCGTGGGTGATGTAGCTGTTGACCGTGTTGGACGAGACGCCGAGGATCACCGCCACCTCGTCCGTGGTCTTGCCTTCCGAAACCCAGAACAGGCATTCGCGCTCGCGGTCCGAAAGCGGGTCCTGCATGGAGGCTGCCGCGACCAGCGCCGGCGCCTGCGAGAGCGCGTAGCAGCATTCGACCTGCGCCTTCATCAGCGCGCCGATATCGATCTGGCCGGGAACGGCCGCGGAAAAGAGGATGAACAGGCGCTGGCGTCCGACATTGAGTTTCAGCGCATAGATTTCGCAGTGGCCGAGCACGTGAAGGAGCTTGGCTTCCTCGCCGCTGAGAACGCTGCCCAGGGCAGGGGCGTGTGCTGTGACGATGCCGCGCGGCCTGATGCCGGGAGCAACTGCGAGCGCGCTCGTTGCCAGATTGGCGATCAGCTGATGCCCGGCGAGTTCGATCGCGTCGTAGATCCAGTTGGAGGCGAGGATGCGCGCATCGCTCTTGTCCTGGTCGTGCAGGATGGCGACCAGCATGTAGCTGTCGGCGCCGATGGTGGCCGTGAGCTGCATGAGAAAACCGGTGAGGTCACCGCGCGATGTCAATTTGACCGCGGGTATTCCGGTATCCTGATGCTGCGCGGCTAGACTTGTCATGTGTCCAAAACGGCCGGAATCCATATGAATGCCCGGACCTCTGGCGACGCCAGCGGCCGAACCTGAAAACGCTTTCACCTGTTACGAAAAACTCGCACCGGGCACGGTGTGGTGCCATCGGCCGAATCCTTGCGGGACCACGCGAAACCTGCCGCGTCTTGTGCCGGAAAACACTCCGGAACTCTGACTTTGAGTGGTTCGCCAGGCCCCCCGCGGGCCGGCTGATTCGGGTCTAATCTAACTCAGCGGAATCCGTCAGCAAACCCAAAAATTAACAAATGTTAAAGCGCGTGACCTGAGTGTCTTTTCGACTACAGCCGGCGCGCGTTGGCAAAGGCCATGCCGGCTTATTAAACCGAATGGTTGACAATGCAGTTCCAATCGGGATATTGAACTGTATGGTTTAACATGATCCGGTCAGTTCACCGGGGCGAGGAGAAGGTCAATGCGTGAATTCGGTGTCGTCACCGCGCCCAACACGGTTCGGCTGGAGCGCGTGTTTCCCGGGCCGATCGAGCGGATATGGGCCTATCTGACCGAGCCGGAGAAGCGCCGCGTCTGGCTGGCAGCGGGACCGATGGCCGATCATGTCGGCGGGGTGGTCGAGCTTCGCTTCAGGCATTCCGAGCTTTCGCATGAAACGACGCCGGAGCGTTTCGGGGAAAACGGCAGGGAATTCAGGAATGTCGGCAACGTGACCGCCTGCGACCCGCCGCATTTGCTGAGCTTCACCTGGCCGAGCAGCGGCGGGGACATGTCGGAAGTGACCTTCGAGCTGTCGCCTCAGGGCAACGACGTTCTCATGATACTGACGCATCGCAGGCTTGCCGATCGCCCGGAAATGACCAGCGTCGCCAGCGGCTGGCACACCCATCTCAGTATCCTCGAAGACCAGTTGGCAGGCCGAAAGCCGCGTGGCTTCTGGTCGACCTACATGGAGCTTGAGAAGGAGTATGAGAAGCGCCTGTCTTCGTGAACCTATTTGCCAATTTCATCCCGTCTGCGGTCCAAGCAAGAAACTTGCAACCCTTGCCACAAACGCGTACTGAGAATAAAAATATTCACTACGAGTGAAATCTCAGCGCAAGGAGGCGGGCTTGGCAAAGAAGGCTTCACAGGCAACGACACAGGTCGGCAAACCAGCCGCGGGCGTTTCGGTTCGGCCGTTGAAAGTGGTCGACGGCGATCTTCACAACACAGCATTGAAGCAGAACCCGCATGCGGTGCGCGACACGCGCGAAAACGTGCTGGAAGTGGCGATCGGCCGCGAGGTTCGCGCCTTTCGTAAGAAGCTGGGCATCACGGTTGCTGACCTTGCCACCGCCACCAATATCTCGCTCGGCATGCTGTCGAAGATCGAGAACGGCAACACCTCGCCATCGCTGACGACACTGCAATCCTTGTCGCGGGCGCTCGGCGTGCCGGTGACGGCGTTCCTGCGCCGCTTCGAGCAGGAGCGCAACGCGGTCTTCGTCAAGGCGGGCGAGGGCGTCGATGTCGAACGCCGCGGCACGCGCGCCGGCCATCAGTACACGCTGCTCGGCCATGTCGGCTCCAACACCAGCGGTGTCGTGGTCGAGCCCTATCTGATCACGTTGAGCGAAGATTCGGACGTGTTTCCGACCTTCCAGCATGACGGCATGGAGTTCCTCTACATGCTGGAGGGCGAGGTGGTGTATCGCCACGGCGACAATCTCTACCGGATGTCGCCGGGAGACAGCCTGTTCTTCGACGCCGATGCGCCGCATGGGCCCGAAGAGCTGACCAAGCTGCCGATGCGCTACCTCTCGATCATCTCCTACCCGCAGGGCAGCGGCGGCGATTGAGTTTGCTGTCGTCGGCAATTCCGCAAAATCGGCGCTGCCCCTCACCCTTACCCTCTCCCCGTGAGAAACGGGGAGAGGGGGCGTCAGCGTTGGAACTCCCTCCTTCCCGTCATTTACTGGGAGAAGGGACAAGCGGCGAGGTTGCAGAACCCCCTCTCCCCGTTCTTCACGGGGAGAGGGTAAGGGTGAGGGGCTGCTCCGCGCTGCAAACCTTAATCCGGCCCAAAGCCCGGCGAGGTCGCTGCGCCGTCGTCATATTGCGACAGCCATTCGAGCACCGTCGGCCGATAGCGCGACAAACCCTTGTAGTCGGCAAGCTCGGTTGGCAGGTCGCGCAGGACGCGGTGGAAGCGGCGCGCCCATTTCGGCGAGGTCACCAGCTCGTCCATCTTGATCAGATAACAGCGGATCGGGAAGACAAGCGCGTTGGAGCGCGGCAGCCGCCAGAAGCTTTGCAGCTCGACGCGAAGATGGACCTTTTGTCCAACATTCTCAGGCGTCACCGTCGCGCGGTCAGTGCCCCATTTGTGATAATTCTCAGGGCTGGTATCGAGGCGCGGGTTGATGGTCATCGTCCAGTTCAGGCGTCGTGCCGGCGCGCCTTGCTGGATGTTGGTGAGGAATTTCAGCGCGCGGGTAAAAATGCCCTTTTCATGGGCCAGCGGCACCGGGGCGTGCCATTCGAAGAAATTCATGCCGATGTCGAAATCGAGCGACCAGTCGGCCTGGGTGGTGACGATGCCGGCATCCATCCAGAGGTTGCCGTCGCGCTGGTCGAGGATGCAGAAATCGCCCTGGCTCTGGCGGGTGATGTATTCCATCGGCCCATAGGGCAGGGTGGAGACGTCGCCGAAGGTGAAACGGTCGTCGATGCCGAGCGGCCGGTTGATCCAGTGCCATTTGTCGCCATCGCGGTTCAGCGTGAAATGCTCGGGATAGCTCTCGGCCTTGGAGGTCATCAAGAGTTCGAGCAGGTCCCAGCCGGCCAGCGTCATATGCGGCAGCGACTGGCAGCGCAGCGGGTCTTCCGCCAGCACCAGCGCCCGGTCGTGCATCTCCGAGACGTAGTGCTCGTCGACATCGATGCCGTGTTCTAGCACGCTGCCTTTCGGCCCCGGCACATGCGGCTCGATGTTGACCGCATACATGTAGGCGTCTTCATGGAAGGGGAACGGAAACCGCCTGATGTGCTCGGGGCTGTTCCTGAAGGTGAAATCGTCGCGAAACGTTTCCTTCCTGAAATTGATTCCCATTTTCTTTCCCCTTCGAGCTAGCGTTCAAGTACGAGGGATTTTCCTTCGAACCGCGAAACGCATGGCATGATCTTGCAGCCGGAGCGGTGTTCTTCTTCCGACAGCCAATGGTCGTTGTGCAGGAACTTGCCGTCATAGGAGACGACATTGGTTTCGCACTGGCCGCAGACGCCGCCGCGGCAGAGATAGGGCGGATCGACACCGGCTGCCTCGATGGCTTCGAGCAGGCTCTGCTGCTCGCCGACGCGGATCTGCTTGCCGCTGACGGCGAGCGTCACATCGAACGGCTTGCCCGGCTGCGGTGCTGCGAAATGCTCGTAGTGTACCGTCTCGCTCGGCCAGCCGGCCTCGCTTGCTGTCCGGCGCACCCAGTCGATCATGCCGGCGGGGCCGCAGATGTAGAGATGCGTGCCGAGCGGCTGCGAGGACAACAGCTTTTCGAGCGGCAGCTTTTCGTCGCGGTCGTCGTGGTAGAGATGGATGCGCCTGCCATAGCGGGCCTGCAGCACGTCGGCATAGGTGCCGAGCGCTTCGCTGCGGCAGGTGTAGTGCAGTTCGAAATTGCCGCCTTCGCCGGCAAGCTGCGAGGTCTGCGCCATGAAGGGCGTGATGCCGATACCGCCGGCGATCATCAGATGCTTCCTGGCCCTGAGATCGAGCGAGAACAGGTTGACCGGATTGCTGATGACCATGCGCTGACCGGGCTTGACCCGATTATGCATGAACAGCGAACCGCCGCGCCCGACATCGTCGCGCCGCACGCTGATCGTGTAGTCGGTCGTGTCGAGCGGCGAACTCATCAGCGAATAGGGGTTGAGGCGGGTGCGGTCGTCGTCGCGCATTTCCACCACGACATGCGCGCCGCCGGAAAAGGTCGGCAGGATGGCGCCGTCCGTGCGCCGGAAATGGAAGCGCTTGACCAGTTCGTTAACGGGGACGATATCGGTGACGGTGACGTCGATCTTGCTCGTTCCGGCGCTCAACGGAAAATCTCCTCTTTTGGAGGGTTCTCGGTCGGGTCTTCCGCATTGATGCACACCCCCTGGAAGGCGGCGATGCGGCGCGAATAATGATCGCGTACCAGAAGAAGCAGGCCGCAATGCGAGCAGGTCGCGGGCTGGGTCGTCACATTCTCGGTGATGCCCTTGCAGTGGACGCACTGCACCCGCCGCGCCAGCGAGCCGCGCTGCTCGGTCTGGATCGAGGTGTGATCAATGCCGGCTTCAAGGGCCGCCTGCATGGCCTGGCCGATCAGCCCTTCGGTGCCGGAGAGGTAGACGCGCAGGCCCATATGCGCCGTCGCCAGCGTCTGGCGCAGGCGCGGCAGGGCGCTGGCGATCGAGGGGCCTTCATAGAATTGCGCCGGCTGGAGCTTCTTCAACGGCTCGACATATTTCGTGCCGGTGGCGCCGGGAACGAACATGATGTGGGCATCGGCGAAGAAGCCGGCGGGCGCGCTATTGGCCATGTCGAGGATCGCCGCTGCGCCCTCGGCGTCGGCGATGAAGAGATGGTGCTTTCCCGGTTGCGGCGAGAGCGTGCCATAGACCGGTCGGCTCAATATGGTCTTTGCCGTCATGCCCGGCTCAACCCTTTGCGGTGCGCTTCAGCTTCTTGGGATCGTCGAAGGGCAGCGGTTGCGCTGTCGCCTTGATCTTGCCGCCGGCGTTGTGGATTTCAAGCGGCGTGCCGGCGACCGCGCAATCGACCGGCATGCGGGCGATGCCCATCGATTTATTGACCAGCGGCGAATACATGGCGCAGGTGACGACGCCGACCTGCTTGCCGTCCTTGAAGATCGGCGCGCCTTCGTCGGCCGGTTCCTTGCCTTCCAGCAGCACGCCGTAAATCTTGAAGCGCTCCTTGCCTTTCAGGCGGTAGTGCTCCTCAGCACCGCGGAAGCCGGTCTTGCCCGGGCTGACGGTGAAGTCGAGGCCGAGTTCCCACAGCGTGTCGCCGGGGCCTTCGTTCTCGAACGGATACTTCTGGGAATTGTCGTAGGGGTAGAAGAGCAGGTAGCTCTCGACGCGCAGCATGTCGAGCGTGGTGAAGCGGCAGGGGATGATGCCCATATCCTTGCCTTCTGCGAGGATCGTGTCCCAGATCGTGCCGGCGTCCTGGCCGCGACAGAAGATTTCATAGCCGCGCTCGCCGGTGTAGCCGGTGCGCGAAATCATCACCGGGAAGCCGAACAGGCGCGTCTGCATGTGATGGAAGTAATTCAGGTCGCGAATGCCCGGCACATGCTTGGCGAGAAAGTCGACGGCAAGCGGACCCTGCAGCGACAGGTCGTGGAGATTGTCGTCGAAGCGCAGCGACACGTCGCGGCCCATGGCGGCGCGCTGCAATTCCTCATGGCCGGTGCCCGAACCATGCACGACCATCCATGAGTTCGGCCCCATGCGGTAGAGGATGCAGTCGTCGGTGAATTTTCCCGCCTCGTTGAGCATGCAGGCATAGACCGACTTGCCCGGATAGACCTTCTCGACATCGCGCGTGGTGGCGAGATCGAGCAGATGGGAGGCGTGAGGGCCGTTGACGTGGACCTTCTTCAGGCCCGAGACATCCATAAGCCCGGCCTTGGTGCGGATGGCGACATATTCCTCGTCAGCGTCCTTGTCGTAGGTCCAGGCGGTGCCCATGCCGCTCCAGTCTTCGAGCTTGGAGCCAAGGGCGCGATGGCGATCCGCAAGGGTCGAGAATCTCCAGGATGCCGTCATCTGATACATCTCCCATTTGCACTTTGCTTGATTTCGCCCCCGCGCGAAATGCTGCAACTTTGATTGCCGGCCATAGTGCCTCAAATTTCCGGACACGCAACACTGTAGTGCAAAAAATTTCATTATCAGGCAAAATCAGGGATTGCCGGTGACAAGTCCTTGGACGCAGGTTTCGCTAGAAAAAGGACCTGGATTCGCTCCACGATATTCCGGTGCGTTGTGGTTTACGCCGCGTAAATACGCCTTGACATCGGGGTTGCGCGGGTATTTTCTTCGCAAACAAAAATGTTGCCTGGCAGTATAATTCCCACAGGGAAAGCGGCGCTCCGCCAGGCCAATACGAGCGCTGTCGAAAGGGAGAGAAATGTCGGACCTCAATCAGCGGATTGAGGCCATGTACCGTTCTGACGTGCGCGGTGCGTGGCTTCTCGTAGTACTTCTCTGGATAACCCTGCTCTTCGTCCTGTTCATGACCTGGCCCTACATCCCCAATAGCGGGATCAGGGTTGCGGTGGTCGTTGCTGCTGCCGCGGTGCTCATTTTCAACACCGCCGCGATCCGGGCGATGGTCAAGCACTACGCCGAAGACAAGCACTTCATCTACGGGCTGGATATCCAGCATCTGGACGCGGCGAAGCGGGAGAAGAATCTCTAGCGCTCTGGCAGGTTTTGGGAGGACAAAGAATGCCGAAATATATACCACCCGAACAACCGAAAGTGATGCAGGTCATCGACATCGCCTTCATCGTTGTCGCTATCTTCGTGGCGCTGTGGCTGCCGCTGAAACTCGGCCTTGCCGGTGTTTCCAAGGCCATCGACAAGATCGAGAACCCGACCTGGGAAAGCCTGGGGCAAAACCCGACCATGGTCGGATTCTGGGAGAAGCTCGGTTACGACCCGACGACCGCCCACGACATCATCCAGAACAAGTTCCACTACACCTGGGACATCACCACGCTACTCGTCATGGTCGTCGTGGTCGTCGGCTATTTCATCTTTCTCTTCCGCGCCTCCGACAAGGAATACCGCGAAGTGATCGACGAAAAGTTCGGCGACAAGAAATAGGAGCGAAACGATGTGGTTCACACTTTCCTATGTCGCCTGGGCGCTTTCGGCGGTTCTCGCCGCCTGGATGCTCTTCGACTGGTTCAAGACCGACACGACCTATTCGGAAGACGTGCTGACCTCCTCGCGCGAAGGCGAGATCGAGGCAGCCACCGAAAAACACAAGCTCTGAGGGCGTTCGATGACTGACGCTGCAATCACTACCTCACCGTCGACGGTGGCGCCCGGCCAGCGGGTTTCGCTGCTGCGCGTGCTCGGCCCGGCCCATGTCTGGGCATTGGGCGTCGGCATCGTGCTGGTCGGCGAATATACCGGCTGGAACTTCGCCGTCGACAAGGGCGGCTCGCTGGCCGCGCTGATCGTCTGCTGGTTCATCGGGCTGCTCTACACTTCGGTCGCGATGATCGATTCCGAAGTGACCTCCACGGTCGCCGCCGCCGGCGGCCAGTATGCGCAGGCCAAGCATATCGTCGGCCCGTTGATGGCTTTCAATGTCGCGCTCTATCTCGTCTTTGCCTATACGATGCTCGAGGTTTCCGACGCTATCCTCGTTGGCGACCTGATCGTGACGGTGGCCGGAACCGAAGGGCTGGAACGGCACGCTTTCGTCGTGCTGACCATCGTCGTGCTTGCCTGGCTCAACTATCGCGGCGTGCTGATGACGCTCAACGTCAACTTCGTCATCACCGCGATCGCCTATGTCGCCATCATCATCCTGTTCTTCTCGGTCCAGCCATGGAGTCAGGGCACGGTGCTGAAGCTCGGGGACCTGATCACGCCGGAAAACGCGCTGCCCTATGGCTGGATCGGCGTTCTTGCGGCCTTCCATTTCGGCATCTGGTTCTATCTCGGCATCGAGGGCACGACGCAGGCCGCAGAGGAAGTGCGCTCCCCGGCGCGTTCGCTGCCCTATGGCACGATGGCGGGCATGATCACGCTGCTGATCGGCGCCGCCATGACCTGGTATGTCTGCGCTTCGCTGCTGCCGTGGGAGTATCTCGGCTTCACCTTCTTCCCGCTGTTCGACGCGGCGAGGGCAACGGGCTCGGGCTTCCTCGAGACGCTGCTGTTCTGGGGCACGGTGCTGGCGGCTGTCGCTTCGGCTAATGGCTGCATCAACGATGCGGCACGCGCCTGGTTTTCGCTCGGCCGCGACCGTTACCTGCCGACATGGTTCTCGGCGGTGCATCCGAAATACCGGACTCCTTACCGGTCGATCCTGTTCCTGCTGCCGATCGCGCTGGCCTTCGCCTTCATCGCCGATTTGAACCAGGCGATCACCTTCTCGATCCTGTCGGGCCTGCTCGGCTACACCTTCATGTCGATCAACATCATGATGTTCCGCAGGAAATGGCCGCTGGGTTCGATCCGCCGCGGATATACGCATCCGTTCCACCCGATGCCGGCGATCGCGCTTCTGTCGATCTGCGTCATCACCTACTTCGCGGTGTTCCTCGGATACGGTTCACAGCTCATCGCCATGACGCTGTTCTATATCGTCGTGTCGATCTGGTTCCACTTCTACCGCTACAAATATGTCCGGCGCGGCGACCAGTTCACCATGCCGTGGCCGAAGCCGATCGGCTACTGACGACCTGAAACCGGCGGCCCACGCGATAGGTGCGGGCCGCCGAAACATCGCAAGGCAAGCGGAGCGATCATCGTGAAAACCGCACTCGGCATCCTGCTTTTCGCGCTTGTGGCGTGGCAGCTCGTCCGTATGTTCCAGCGCAGCCGTGAGACTGTGGCTGAGCGGCAAGGGCTTCTGTTCAGCACGGTGAAAGAGTTGCTTGAGAACCCGGTCGTGCGTGAACTTCAGGCACCGGACCATCCCGTCTTGGAAGGGCAGTTCCGTGGCCTGCCGGTGCAGCTTCGCCCGGTGGTGGACACGCTTGCGGTGCGCAAGCTGCCGAGCCTGTGGCTTCAGGTGACGATCCCGATCGCCACTAGCGTTGGCGGCACGTTCGATTTCATGATGCGGCCTGCCGGGCCGACGAGCTTTTCGAACTTCGACCACCTGCCGCATATCGTGGCGTCGCCTGCCGGATGGCCGGAGGACGGCCTGCTGCGCAGCGACGATCCGCACAATATGCCACCGCCGGGCGCGGTTGCGCCGGCGCTGCCGCTGTTTGCCAATCCGCGCATGAAGGAATTCCTGGTTTCGCCCAAGGGCGTGCGCATCGTGATCCAGATCGCGGAGGCGAACCGCGCGCAATATGGCGTCTTTCGGCAGGCGGAGTTCGGCGACATCGTCATCAATCCTGACCTTATCGAGGCGGTGCTCAACCGGATGGTGGCCGTGGTCTACAATCTGCGCCAGCCTATGGAGGTCGCAGCGTGACGATGGTTGCCGAGGCGAAAGAGCCATTCAAGCCGCTGGCGATCCTGGCTGCCTCCATACTGGTGCCGGGCGCGGGACATCTGCTGCTCGGCTATGCGCAGCGCGCGCTGATGTTCCTGTTCTTCATGGCGGTATTCGGCTGGGTCGGCATCCGGCTGCTGCCGGACGGCTCGTTTTTCGCGCGCCATTCCGGAGCCATTCTGATCTATGGTTTCTGCGTGCTCGACGCCTACAAGATCGCGCGGATCCAGCACGAGAAATGGCGCTTTGCGCGAAGGCAGGAAAACACGCCGCCAGCGGCGTGATGCCACGACATACAGAGCGCACGCCGGGGACGGCGCCGGGCTGTTTCAAGTTGCGCCCTTTCTTTTCTCACATGAAAAAAACATTCATATGGGTTGAACTCAATTTTCAAAACTGCTAGCCATTGAAGTCAGAAAACTCGCAAGGAGGTTCAAGCCGATGTGTGGCATTGTTGGACTGTTTCTTAAGGATAAATCGCTGGAGCCTCAGCTGGGCGCCATGCTGTCGGAAATGCTGGTTCTGTTGACCGATCGCGGGCCGGACAGCGCCGGCATCGCTATCTATGGCGCGTCGCAGAAAGATCACGGCAAGCTGACGATCCAGTCGCAGCAGCCGGCGCGCGATTTTGCCGGGCTGGAAGCCGAGCTCGGCAAGAAAATTGGCGCGTCAGTGACGATGCTGGTGAAGTCCACCCATGCCGTGCTCGACGTGCCGCGCAACAAGCTCGAAGCGGCGCGCGACGCCATTGCCGAACTGCGCCCGGATGCGCGCGTTATGGGCATGGGCGACACGATCGAGATCTACAAGGAAGTCGGCCTGCCCGAGAAGGTGGCGGAACGCTTCGAAGTCTCGAAGATGAGCGGCACGCATGGCATCGGCCACACCCGCATGGCGACAGAATCCGCTGTCACCACCATGGGTGCGCATCCGTTCTCGACCGGGCCGGACCAGTGCCTCGTGCACAACGGATCGCTGTCCAACCACAACAATGTGCGGCGCGAACTGAAGCGCGAGGGCATGACGTTCGAGACTGAGAACGACACCGAAGTCGCAGCCGCCTACCTGTCGCACAAGATTTCCAACGGGCAGGATCTTGGCCAGGCGCTGGAATCGAGCCTCAGCGATCTCGATGGCTTCTTCACCTTCGTCGTCGGCACCAAGAACGGCTTCGGCGTGGTGCGCGATCCGATCGCCTGCAAGCCTGCGGTTCTGGCCGAAACCGACCAGTATGTCGCCTTCGGTTCCGAATACCGCGCATTGGCCAAGCTGCCCGGCATCGACGGCGCCAAGGTCTGGGAGCCGGAACCCTCCACCGTTTATTTCTGGGAGCACTGAAACCGTGAAACACGATGTCGTCAATGTAGCGGAAAGGAGCTCCGGCATGCAGGTCTTCGACCTTGCAAAGTCAACGCTGCGTGAACTCAACCAGGCGCTTCACAACGTCCAGAACGGCTCCAACGAGACGGCCTGGGAAGTGCTCAATCCCAAGGGCAGCCACGCGGTCGCGGCGGGTGTCGATGCGCCGATCAGCGTCGATGTGCGCGGCAGCGTCGGCTACTATTGCGGCGGCATGAACAGCGAAGCCACTATCACGGTGCACGGCTCGGCCGGCCCCGGCGTCGGCGAGAACATGATGTCGGGCTCGATTGTCGTGAAGGGCGACGCCAGCCAGTATGCCGGCGCCACCGGCAAGGGCGGGCTGCTGGTGATCGAGGGCAACGCCTCGTCGCGCTGCGGCATCTCGATGAAGGGCATCGACATCGTCGTCCACGGCAATATCGGCCATATGTCCGCCTTCATGGCGCAGTCGGGCCATCTCGTGGTGCTGGGCGATGCCGGCGATGCGCTGGGCGATTCCATCTACGAGGCGAAGCTTTTCGTGCGCGGTAACGTCAAGAGCCTGGGTGCCGACTGCATCAAGAAGGAGATGCGGCCCGAGCATATCGCCAAGCTTAGGGATTTGCTCGACCGCGCCGGCGTCAAGGACGTCAAGCCCGAGGAGTTCACGCGCTACGGCTCGGCCCGGACGCTCTACAATTTCAACATCGACAATGCCGACGCGTATTGAGGCAAGATCAGAATGACCTATCAGAACCCGCCGACAAAGCCCCGATACTCCGCGACATTCGACGAATATACGCTGTCGGAAATCCGCCGCGCCGCAGCCACCGGCATCTATGACATTCGCGGCGCCGGCGCGAAGCGCAAGCTTCCGCATTTCGACGACCTGCTGTTTCTCGGCGCGTCGATCTCGCGCTACCCGCTCGAAGGTTATCGCGAAAAGTGCGAGACCAGCGTCGTGCTCGGCGCGCGCCATGCCAAGAAGCCGATCGAACTGAAAATCCCGATCACCATAGCCGGCATGAGCTTCGGCTCGCTATCGGGTCCGGCCAAGGAAGCGCTCGGCCGCGGTGCCTCGCTTTCAGGCACTTCAACCACCACCGGCGACGGCGGCATGACCGAGGAAGAGCGCGGCCATTCGCAGACGCTGGTCTACCAGTATCTGCCGTCGCGCTACGGCATGAACCCGCGCGACCTGCGCCGCGCCGACGCGATCGAGATCGTGGTCGGGCAGGGCGCAAAGCCCGGCGGCGGCGGCATGCTGCTTGGCCAGAAGATTTCCGACCGCGTCGCCGAAATGCGCACGCTGCCCAAGGGCATCGATCAGCGTTCGGCCTGCCGTCATCCCGACTGGACCGGCCCGGACGATCTCGAAATCAAGATCCTCGAAATCCGCGAAATCACCGACTGGGAAAAGCCGATCTATGTGAAGGTCGGCGGTGCGCGCCCCTATTACGACACGGCCCTTGCGGTGAAAGCGGGTGCCGATGTGGTGGTGCTCGACGGCATGCAGGGCGGCACTGCCGCCACGCAGGAAGTGTTCATCGAGAATGTCGGCCAGCCGACGCTCGCCTGCATCCGGCCCGCCGTTCAGGCGTTGCAGGATCTCGGCATGCACCGCAAGGTCCAGCTCATCGTCTCCGGTGGCATCCGCAACGGTGCCGATGTCGCCAAGGCGATGGCGCTGGGTGCCGATGCGGTGTCGATCGGGACCGCCGCCCTTGTCGCGCTCGGTGACAACGACCCGCGCTGGGAGGCCGAATACCAGGCGCTCGGCACGACCGCTGGTGCCTATGACGACTGGCATGAGGGAAAAGACCCGGCAGGCATTACCACGCAGGATCCGGAACTGATGAAACGTGTCGACCCGGTTGCCGCGGGAAGGCGATTGGCGAATTATCTTAAAGTGATGACGCTTGAGGCACAGACCATCGCGCGCGCCTGCGGCAAAAATCATCTCCACAATCTCGAGCCGGAGGACCTCTGCGCACTGACAATCGAAGCCGCTGCAATGGCACAGGTGCCGCTGGCGGGAACCAGCTGGATACCGGGAAAGAACGGTTTCTGATCAAATAAAAAAACTGAGAGGAACATGCCATGGGAACGGCATTCGAAAGCAAACGGGGAACTGCTGTGGCAAACGATCTCGCAGAATTCGCAAAGGCGAATAACGTCAAATATTTCATGATTTCCTACACGGACCTGTTTGGCGGCCAACGCGCCAAGCTGGTTCCGGCGCAGGCGATCTCGGACATGCAGAAGGAAGGTGCGGGCTTTGCCGGCTTTGCCACCTGGCTCGACCTGACGCCGGCGCATCCCGACATGCTGGCCGTGCCGGACCCGTCTTCGGTCATCCAGCTGCCGTGGAAGCGGGATGTGGCGTGGCTTGCCTCCGACTGCGTCATGGAAGGCAAGAGCGTCGCCCAGGCGCCGCGCAACACGCTGAAGCGACTGGTGGCGGAGGCTGCGGAAGAGGGCATGCGCGTCAAGACCGGCGTCGAGCCCGAATTCTTCCTGACCACGCCGGGCGGCGACAAGATTTCCGACGAATACGATACGGCGACGAAATCCTGCTACGACCAGCAGGCGGTGATGCGCCGCTACGACGTCATCGCCGAGATTTGCGACGCCATGCTGGAACTCGGCTGGCAGCCCTACCAGAACGATCATGAGGATGCGAACGGCCAGTTCGAGATGAACTGGGCCTTCGACGATGTGCTCAACACCGCCGACAAGCACTCTTTCTTCAAGTTCATGACCAAGTCGATTGCCGAGAAGCATGGCCTGCGAGCCACCTTCATGCCCAAGCCGTTCCAGGGCCTGACCGGCAATGGCTGCCATGCCCATATCTCGGTGTGGGACCTCGACGGCAAGAGCAACGCCTTCGCCGACAAGAATGCCGAGCTCGGCCTCTCGGCCAAGGGCAGGCACTTCCTCGGCGGCATCATGAAGCATGCTTCCGCGCTTGCCGCGATTACCAATCCGACGGTCAATTCCTACAAGCGCATCAATGCGCCGCGCACGGTTTCGGGCGCGACCTGGGCACCCAACACTGTGACCTGGACCGGCAACAACCGCACCCACATGGTGCGCGTTCCCGGCCCCGGCCGCTTCGAGCTTCGCCTGCCGGACGGTGCGGCAAATCCCTATCTGATGCAGGCTGTCATCATCGCCGCCGGTCTTGATGGCATTCGTACGAAAGCCGATCCGGGCGAGCGCAGCGATATCGACATGTACAAGGACGGCCACACCGTCACCAACGGTCCGAAGCTGCCGCTGAACCTGCTCGACGCCCTGCGCGAATACGACAAGGACAGCGGGCTGAAAGCGGCGATGGGCGAGGAATTCTCCAGTGCTTTCCTGAAGCTCAAGCATCAGGAATGGAATGCCTACGCCTCCCACTTCACGCAGTGGGAACGCGAAAACACTCTCGACGTGTAATTCGGAAATAGCAGGCCTGCGCGGCGGAAACCCTTGATGAAATATTCGATCTTCTCTCTCGCGCGGGCAGCCCTTTCAGGACACAAGAACTGGCCCCGTACCTGGCGCGATGCCCAGCCGAAAAGCCACTACGATGTGGTCATCATAGGCGGTGGCGGGCATGGGCTGGCGACGGCCTATTTCCTTGCCCACAAATACGGCATCCGCAATGTCGCGGTGCTGGAGAAGGGCTGGATCGGCTCCGGCAATGCCGGCCGCAACACCACTATCGTGCGCTCCAACTACATGCTGCCCGGCAATACCGGCTTCTATGAGCTTTCGATGAAGCTCTGGGAGCGGATGGAGCAGGACCTCAACTACAACACGATGATGAGCCAGCGCGGCATCGTCAATCTCTACCACTCCGATGCGCAGCGCGACGCCTATGCACGGCGCGGCAATGTCATGCGCATTAACGGCATCGATGCCGAATTGCTCGACCAGGCGCAGGTCCGCAAGATGATGCCGTTCCTGAATTTCGACAATGCGCGCTTCCCCATCCAGGGCGGGCTGCTGCAACGCCGCGCCGGCACGGCGCGCCATGACGCGGTGGTGTGGGGCTATGCCCATGCCGGCGACCGGCTCGGCGTCGACATCATCCAGAACTGCGAGGTCACCGGCTTCACCCGCGACCAGAACGGCAAGGTGACCGGCGTCGAGACTTCGCGCGGCGCGATCGGTGCCGGCAAGGTCGGCATGGCGGTGGCGGGCAATTCGTCCCGCGTCGCGGCGATGGCCGGCATGCGGCTGCCGATCGAAAGCCATGTGCTGCAGGCCTTCGTCTCCGAAGCGATCAAGCCGCTCATTCCCGGTGTCCTCACATTCGGTGCCGGCCACTTCTATGTCAGCCAATCGGACAAGGGCGGTCTGGTCTTCGGCGGCGACATCGACGGCTACAATTCCTACGCCCAGCGCGGCAACATGCCGGTGATGGAGGACGTCTGCGAAGGCGGCATGGCGCTGATGCCGATGATCGGCCGCGTGCGCCTGCTGCGCCAGTGGGGCGGCATCATGGACATGTCGATGGACGGAACGCCGATCATCGACAGAACGCCCATCGACGGGCTCTATCTCAATGCCGGCTGGTGCTATGGCGGCTTCAAGGCGACGCCGGGCTCGGGCCTCGTCTTCGCCCATCTGATCGCCACCGACACGCCGCACGAGGAAGCAAAGCGCTTCCGGCTCGACCGCTTCCAGCGGGGCGCGATGATCGACGAAAAGGGCGTTGGCGCCCAACCGAATTTGCACTGAAGGCGGATCAGGAATGCGCATTGCATGCCCATTTTGTGGCGAACGCGAGAACGGCGAATTCACCTATCTCGGTGACGCCAAGCCGAAGCGCCCGGCGATGGTCGCCATCGACGGCGGCGCGGGTGCGCCCGGCGAAGCCGAGGCCTTCTACGACTATGTCTATCTGCGCGACAATTTTGCCGGCGAGATGAGCGAATACTGGTATCACGGCGGCGGCTGCCGCTCCTGGCTGGTCATCGAGCGCAACACGCTGACCCATGACATCAAATCGGTGCGCGCCGCGCCGGGCGCGGGTGCAGCCAAGGCGGGGGCGAAGTAATGGCTTCCGCGCAATCCAACCGTCTCGCCAAGGGCGGACTGATCGACCGCAACGCGCCGCTTTCCTTCACCTTCGACGGCAAGGCGATGATCGGCTATGCCGGTGACACGCTGGCCTCGGCGCTGGTCGCCAATGGCGTCACGCTGGTTGGCCGCTCGTTCAAATATCATCGGCCGCGCGGCATTCTCACCGCTGGTCCGGAAGAGCCTAATGCGCTGGTCGAACTGCGCAGCGGCGCGCGGCGCGAAGCCAACACCAAAGCGACCACCGCCGAGCTTTATGACGGGCTCGACGCGTTGAGCCAGAACCGCTGGCCCTCGCTCGGCTTCGACGTGATGTCGGTGAATTCGCTGCTGTCGCCGATCTTCGTTGCCGGCTTCTACTACAAGACTTTCATGTGGCCGGCGAAGTTCTGGGAAAAGCTCTACGAGCCCGCCATCCGCCGCGCCGCGGGCCTTGGCCGTACGAGCGGGATTGCAGATCCCGACCATTACGAAAAAGCCTGGGCGCATTGCGATGTGCTGGTCGTCGGTTCCGGTCCGGCCGGACTGGCTGCCGCCCTTGCCGCCGGCCGCACTGGCGCGCGCGTGATCCTCGCCGAGGAAGATCGTCTGGCCGGTGGACGGCTGAATAGCGACGGTGGCGAGATCGACGGCATGCCGGCGGGCGAATGGCTTGCCGGCGCGCTGGCTGAGCTGGAAGCGCTGCCGAATGTCCGCATCATGACGCGAACCGCGGTGTTCGGCGTCTACGACGGCGGCACCTATGGTGCGCTGGAGCGCGTCAATGACCATCTGCCGGTTCCGCCGGTTCACCAGCCGCGCCAGCGTCTGTGGCGCATCGTCGCCAAGCGTTGCGTGGTGGCTGCGGGCGCGATCGAGCGGCCGATCGTCTTTTCCGGCAACGACCGACCGGGCGTTATGATGGCTTCCGCCGTGCGGACCTATGTCGAGCGTTTCGCGGCGGCACCGGGCAAGCGGCTGGCGCTGTTCACCAACAATGACGACGGCTGGAAGACCGTCGAGGCCGCGCATCGCGCCGGCATCGAAATCGCCGCCGTTATCGATTCCCGCAAAGATTTGTCGCAGCATCATCGCGCGCTGGCGCAAAGCGGCGGCTTTGCTGTGCACAATGGCGTCGTGGTTGATGTTAAGGGTGGCAAGACGGGTGTCAGCGGCGTCGAGATCGCACTGGCCAATGGCGGCAGTGCACAAATTGCCGCCGATGTGCTTGCCATGTCGGGCGGCTGGAACCCGTCCGTCGGCCTGTCGTCGCATCATCGTGGCCGGCCGAAATGGCGCGAGGATATCGCAGCCTTCGTGCCGGAGGGTGCCCCGGCAGGAATGCTTTCGGCAGGTGCCGCCAATGGCGACTTTTCGCTGAGCGCCTGCCTGCGCACTGGCCATGAGGCAGGGCTGGCGGCTGCATCGGACCTTGGCTTCAAGGGTAGAGCCGGCAAAGCGCCAGCCGCGAGCGACGAAGCCATTTCCATCTCGCCGCTCTGGCATGTCGAGGGTCGGAAAAAAGGTTTTGTCGACTTCCAGCATGACGTGACTGCCTCCGACATCGCACTTGCGCAGCGCGAGGGTTTCGAATCCGTCGAGCATCTGAAGCGCTACACCACGCTCGGCATGGCGACCGACCAGGGCAAGAACTCAAATGTCACCGGCCTGGCGATCATGTCGGAGCTGACGCGGCGCTCGATCCCGCAGACCGGCACCACCATCTACCGCCCGCCGCATGTTCCGGTGGCGATCGGTGCCTTTGCCGGCCATCATCGCGACGAGAATTTCCATTCGGTCAGGCTGACGCCGTCGCATCACTGGGCGGCTGAGCGCGGTGCGGTGTTCGTCGACACCGGCCTGTGGAAGCGCGCGCAATGGTATCCGATTGCCGGCGAAAACGACTGGCTGACCTCGGTCAACCGCGAAGTGCTGACTGTCCGCAACGGCGTCGGCTTCTGCGATGTCTCGACGCTCGGCAAGATCGACGTGATGGGCAAGGATGCCGGCGCTTTCTTGGACCGCGTCTACATCAACGCCTTCGCCTCGCTGGCCGTCGGCAAGGCCCGCTACGGGCTGATGCTGCGCGAGGACGGCATCGTCATGGACGACGGCACCACCTCACGGCTGGCTGAAGACCATTATTTCCTCACCACCACCACGGCCAAGGCCGGTCCGGTGATGCAGTATCTCGAATTCTGCCGGCAGGTGCTGTGGCCGGAGCTGGACGTGCAGCTCACCTCTTGCACCGACCAGTGGGCGCAGTTCTCCATCGCCGGGCCGAAGACCCGCGACTTGCTGCGCGAGATTGTCGATCCTGCGGAAGACCTGTCCAACGAAGGCTTTCCCTTCATGGGGGTGCGCGAAGTGCGCCTGCGCGGCGGCATGTTTGCGCGGCTGTTCCGCATCTCCTTCTCGGGCGAGATGGCCTTCGAAATCTCGGTCCCGGCCCGCTATGGCGATGCGATGGCGCGCAACCTGATGAAGGCCGGCGAGCCCTTCGGCGTCGTGCCTTACGGCACCGAGGCGCTTGGCGTCATGCGTATCGAAAAGGGCCATATCGCCGGCGCCGAACTCAATGGCACGACGACGGCAGACGATCTCGGCCTCGGCAAGATGATGTCGAAGAAGAAGGATTTTGTCGGCCGCGTCATGGCCGGGCGCGAGGCGCTGACGGCGCCCGATCGTCAGGTCGTTGTTGGTCTGAAACCGGTCGACAAGGCAAGGCGGCTGCGCTCCGGCGCGCATATCATTCCGAAGGGCGCGGCAGTCGGCCCGGACACGGACCAGGGTTATGTCACCTCGGTCTGCCACTCGCCGATGCTCGGCCAGTGGATCGGCCTCGGCCTCGTCGAGCGCGGGCGCGAGCGCATCGGCGAGATCGTGCGCGCGCATGACCCGCTGCGTGGCGAGGACTATTACGTCGAAATCTGCAACCCGGTCTTCTACGATCCCGAGGGAGGGCGTCAGCGTGGCTGATTTCACCTGGACCACCCGCTCGCCGCTGCAGCAGGCCGTCATTGCCGGCAGGCACGGCGCGGCGATTGCCAAGGCCGGCATTCGCCTGTCGGAAATCCGTGACTTCGATCTGGTGCAGGTCTTTGCGCGACGCGGGCAATGGGCCGCGACCGCCAAGGCCGCCAAAGCCTATTTCGGCGTTGCCGCACCGACCGGGCCGAAGGCGGTGACGGGCAAGAAGGGCGTGCTGGTCTGGTCCGGTGCCGACCAGTTCATGGCGCTGTCGCCGCGCCTCGGTACGATCCAGCCGGTCGATGGCTTGCGTGGTGTCTTCGAGGGTTTCGCTTCGCTGTCCGACCAGTCCGACGGGCGCTGCCTGATCCGCCTGTCCGGACCGAGGGTGCGCGAGATGCTGGCGAAGGTGAATTCGCTCGACCTGCATGACGGCGTGTTTCCGATTGGGGCGGCCGCGACCACCTCCATCGATCACACGGCGGTCAATCTCTGGCGTGACGCCGATGCTCCGGACGGTTCGCCGGTGTTCAATGTGCTGGTGTTTTCGAGCTTCGCCGACAGCCTGTGGCATACGCTGGTCGACTCGGCGGCCGAATATGGCATCGAGGTGGAAACCGTCTCCATCGCCGTGGACTGATCGCAAACGCCTCCTTCTAATTGACAAGACTGCGCCGGTTGAGTTGGCCGGCGGCTGCTCCTAAGCTTTGCCGATCATGATGATTGGTCTGAGGGCGGATCGCCCGGCAGACCGGGAGGTCGGCATGAACAGTCGCGTCAAATCGAATGCGAGATGCGAAGCTTCGACGGACGGCCGAAGGCTGGTCGTCCTCGCCTTGGCCGCCAGCGTGCCCTTGCTTTGCGCGCTCGTTCTTTTCTTCGCAATTGCCTCGAATGCTCATGCCAGCGAAGAGCGCCTTTCGATGGCGCTTGGCGATTTTTATCTGGTCGATTCTTCCGGCGAGGTGCGCAATCAGGATGCCGAACACGAGGCGCGGCTGAAGCGTTTCGACGAGATCATGCACGATGAACTGTCGAAGAGCGGAAAATTCTCGCTGGCTCAGATGCAGTGCCCGGACGCGGGCTGCACGAGCAAGGAGCTGCAGCTCGACGACATGCTGGACCGCGCCAAGGGCGCCGGGGCACGGTTCGTCACGGTTGGCGCGGTCGAGAAGATGAGCACGCTGGTGCTGTGGACGCGCTTCGAGGTCTATGACGTTCCGAGCCGCCAGATCGTGTTCAACCGCCTGCTGACCTTTCGCGGTGATAATGATGAAGCCTGGCAGCGTGCGGCGCGCTATGCGGCGAGGGAGTTGATCAAGAACGCTCCGGTGAAGTGAGGGTGGCATCCCGTTGATGGGGAGGGTCGTCGCGTAGCGCTGGAGCGAGCCGATCACGCGTGCTGCCTTGCGTCCTGTAGTT
>NZ_JAAKZG010000013.1 GCF_011045115.1 Mesorhizobium zhangyense | reverse complement strand
CTCAAGGGGGAGGGAAAACCCGCGCTATGCCTTGCGCGCCACCGCGATCAGCCCGTCCACCGGCTCGCGGCGGTCCTGCCGGATCACGGCGGTCTCGATGGAAAGCGGCGCAAAGCCGTTCGCGGCAAGCATGCCGCGCACATAGCCGTCCGAATGCGCGTAACGCCGCGATGGCTGAAGGACAAAATCCCCCTCGCCACGCAAAAGCTCCACAGAGAAGGCGAACAGCCCCTCGGATTTCAGCATCACCGCCGCGGTGTTAAAAACGCCGTCGAGCGCGCCGACATACATGAAGACGTCCGCCGCCGTGACGAGATCGGCCGGCTCGCCGTCATAGGCGAGCGTCTGCAGATCGGCCTTGACCAGTTCGTCATAGACGGCCTTGTCGCGCGCCTTGCGCAGCATTTCCGCCGAGATGTCGTAGCCGACGAGATGATCGTAGTTGGCCCGCAGGCGCTCGCCCATCAGCCCGGTGCCGCAGCCGAGATCGATCGCACGACCAAAGCGACCGGCATGCGTAGCGCGGATCGCCTCTGCCAGCAGGTCCGGCACGCGGTATTCGAGCTTGTTGACCAGCGCATCGTCGAATTTCGGCGCATACTGGTCGAACAGGGCCTCGACGAAGGCGCTGGGCGGCGCGTCGGCCGCCTCAGTGGCGCCGATCAGTTCGAGCTTCAGCGCAGCGCCCGGACGATCCAGCGGCTCCAGTTTCAGCACCATGCGCCAGGCTTCCGCCGCTTGTGCGAGATTGCCGGCGGCCTCGTGCATTTCGCCGAGCCGGAACCAGCCCATCGCCCATGCCGGCGTACGCTCGACCGCGCCGAGCATGAGTTCGGCGGCGGCGGCGTGATCACCCGACCCGAACAGGAATTCGGCGTAATCGGCGCGGCGGTCCGCCAGCAGGTCACCGGAAGAGGTTTGCAAGGGTTTCAAGTGGCGCATTCCTGCGGCGGAAGCGCCGGTGGAGCGCTATATCGCTTGTCAGGAGCAAAATTCAACAGGCTTTTCTGGACGCTACAAAACCCTATCTTGAGCGGATGCGCGCACGCGACCTGCTCCACACCCGCCCGGAAGGGCTCTATTGCCCTCCCGGCGATTTCTATATCGACCCGGTCCGGCCGGTCGCAAGCGCCCTGATCACCCATGGCCATTCGGATCACGCTCGCTCGGGCCATCGCTCGGTGCTGGCGACGCGCGAGACGCTCGAAATCATGGCCCTGCGCTACGGCGCGGATTTTGCCGGCACGACGCAGGCAGCCAGGCTCGGCGAGACGATCGATGTCAACGGCGTCGCGGTGACCTTTCACCCGGCAGGCCATGTGCTTGGCTCTGCCCAGATCTGCGTCGAAAAGGACGGCATGCGCATCGTCGCTTCCGGCGACTACAAGCGCCGGGCGGATTCGACCTGCGCGCCCTTCGTGCCGATCCGCTGCAACGTGTTCATCACCGAGGCGACTTTCGGCCTGCCGGTGTTCAAGCATCCGCCCGATAGCGGTGAAATCGCGCGGGTGCTGAAGTCGGCCGAACAGTTTCCCGAGCGCGCGCATATGATCGGCGCCTATGCGCTCGGCAAGGCGCAGCGTGTGATAAAGCTGCTGCGCGAGGCCGGCTATGAACGGACGATTTTCATCCACGGCGCGTTGGCAAAGCTGTGCGACTATTATGAAAGCCAGGGCATTGCGCTCGGCGATCTCCAGCCGGCAACGGTGGACAGCGGTGCGAAAACCGATTTCGCCGGCGCCATCGTCGTCGGCCCGCCCTCGGCCTTCGCCGACCGCTGGGCGCGGCGCTTTCCCGACCCGGTTTCGAGCTTCGCGTCGGGCTGGATGCGCATCCGTCAGCGCGCCAAGCAGCGCGGCGTCGAACTGCCGCTGATCATCTCGGATCATTCGGACTGGGACGAACTCACCGAGACGATCACCGAGACCGGCGCCGGCGAGGTGTGGGTGACGCATGGCCGCGAGGAGGCGCTGGTGCGCTGGTGCGAACTCAACGGCATTGCGGCGAGCCCGCTGCATCTGGTGGGTTATGAGGATGAGGGGGATTAAGCGATGAACCGCTTCGCCGAACTCCTCGACCGGCTGGTGCTGACGCCGTCGCGCAATGGCAAGCTGACGATGATGACCGACTATTTCCGCACCGTCGAAGACCCCGATCGCGGACTGGCGCTAGCAGCGCTTACCGGCGACCTGTCGATCGCGGCGGTGAAGCCGGCCATGCTGCGCATGCTGATCACCGAGCGGATGGACCCGGTGCTGTTCGGCTACTCCTACGACTATGTCGGCGACCTCGCCGAAACCGTCTCGCTGGTGTGGCCGGAGCCGGACGCGCATCTCACCGCCAACAGCCAGCCGACGCTTGCCGATGTGGTCGGCGCGCTGCAATCGGCGAGCCGATCGGACGGGCCGAAAGTGCTGGTGCGCCTGCTCGACCGGGCCGACATCTCGGCGCGATACGCCATCATCAAGCTGGTGACCGGCGGCCTGCGCATCGGCGTTTCGGCGCGACTTGCAAAGCAGGCGCTGGCCAATCTCGGCGCCGTAGACGTGACGGAAATCGAGGAGCTGTGGCACGGGCTGACGCCGCCTTACACGGAACTGTTCGCATGGCTGGAAGGCAAGACAGAGCGTCCGGAAAAGACCGCCAAGGCGCTGTTCCGGCCGGTCATGCTGTCCAATCCGGTCGGTGACGGCGACCTCGAAAAGCTCGATCCCGCCGACTACGCGGCCGAATGGAAATGGGACGGCATCCGCGTGCAGGCTGTTTGCGAGGGCGGCGTCAGGCGACTCTATTCGCGCACCGGCGATGATATTTCGCCGGCCTTTCCCGATCTCGTCGAGGCCATGGTCTTCGACGGCGCGCTGGACGGCGAGCTGCTGGTTGGCGATCCGGTTCATGAAACCGGCACGTTCTCCGATCTACAGCAACGGTTGAACCGCAAGACCGTGACGCCCAAGATGCAGCAGAGCCATCCGGTTTTCGTGCGCTGCTACGACCTGCTGCAGGACGGCACGGAGGATTTGCGCGCCCTGCCCTTCATCGAGCGTCGCGTCCGGCTCGAAGCCTTCGTGGCCAAGCTCGATCCCACGCGCTTCGACCTCTCGCCACTGGCGCCGTTTGCGGATTGGGCAGCGCTTGAAGACATGCGCCGCAACCCACCGCATCCGGTGATCGAGGGCGTCATGCTGAAGCGCCGGGATTCGCCCTATCTTGCCGGGCGCCCGAAAGGCCCGTGGTTCAAATGGAAGCGCGACCCTTTCACCGTCGATGCCGTTCTGATGTATGCGCAACGCGGCCACGGCAAGCGTTCCAGCTTCTATTCCGACTACACGTTCGGCGTCTGGTCCGGGCCGGAAGGCGGCGAGGAACTGGTGCCGGTCGGCAAGGCCTATTTCGGCTTCACCGACGAGGAACTGCGCCAGATTGACAAATATGTCCGCGACAACACCATCGAACGTTTCGGGCCGGTGCGTTCCGTGCGCGCCGACCGCAAACAGGGGCTGGTGCTGGAGGTCGCCTTCGAGGGGCTGAACCGCTCGACACGGCACAAATCCGGCGTCGCCATGCGCTTCCCGCGCATTTCACGGCTGCGCTGGGACAAGCCGACGGCGGAGGCCGACCGCATAGAGACGCTGCAGGCGCTGCTGGATTAGGATTTGTTGGTATTCAGGTGATGTCGGCCTGCAAATGACAGTTTTCTGCGCTTCCGGTGCTCACGTACCCAAATGTACGCTCCGCTCCGGTTCTCGAAACCCATCATTTTCGGCACGACCTGACCTGAATCTCAACAAACCCCAGGTAGGGGCGGAAGTTACTGCGAAATCGAAACCTTGATTGCGTAGATGTCCACCGCCTTGCCCGTGCCGGCAACATCGGAATTGATGGCGATGGTGCCGCCTGCGCCGGGTTTCTTCTTCGCGAAATCGATCTCGAAAAGATAATCGCCCTCCTCCTGGCCGAGCGCGTAGCGCTTGCGTCCGCAATCGCCGAGTTCGCCGAAGTTGCAGTCCACCGACATCTGGGTTTCCTTGCCATCCTCGCCGCGGGCAACGATGTCGAAGGTGGCCGACTTGCCACCGACCTGCTCGAGCACGCCCTGGCCGATATCGAACAGCACGGTCGCGCCCGACTGGCCGGAACGTATACGCAGGAAGCTGCCCGACGCATCCTGCATGACTTCCGCCTTCGAATCTCCCGGCGTCGTCACTTTCGTGGCGTCCTCGGGTGAGAAGACACTGATCCAGTTGCGGTTCGCGTCAGCCTGTCCCGGCCTTATCGGAGCGCCTTCGTTTTCCGGAATGAAATCCTCGCTCTGGGTCGCCGCCGGTGGGTTGGGAACCGAAGTGTCGCGCTCGGCCGGCGATTTCAGCAGACCGGTCTGGTAGGCCCACCAACCGCCGATGCCGATCGCGGCAAGCAAGGTTGCGGTGACGAAAATCCGGGTGAACGGTATATGGAACCTGCGCGCCCGCGCCTCGTTGCGGTCGGGCTCGACGGGCGTTGCCCTGTCGCCGGCAAGCGGCCCGGCGCTTGTCGCCTCTCCCCGGCCAGGCATGTCGACGCGCGGCACCGCAGCACCTGCCGGACCGTCGACAGCAATTTCCGGCGTCGAAGCCGTCGAAGCGCCGCCGCGCTCGGGGCGGACATCGTCGAGCCCCGGCTCGATCGCCGGCACGGCAGGCTGGAATTCCGATTCGATCTCGGTGATCTTGGCCTGCATGGCCTTGCGGCGGTTGATCGCCGCCTCCACCGTCAGGCTGGGGTTTGCCTTGAGCGCGCGGTCAAGGGCGGCAAATGCCGAACGATAGACCCTCTCGCGGAAGGCCCGATCATCGGCATCTCCTTTTTCGAAGGCGTTTCGGATCGCCTTTTCGATCGCATCCAAACCGTTTTCCCCACGATGAAAGTAAGTGCTACCAGATGGTTAGACGTAGCCGCGTAATCAAGCAACGGCCAGCGGGGGCAATTAGCCTCCTCAATTCGGCCGCAACGACGATTTTCCCCGCAAAGTTTGTATCAATTCTGTCAGAATTGCTGATTGCCCGCTGGAATCGATCTGCTAAAACAGATTACGTTTACGAAAACGTCAATATTTTAGCGAGAGGCACGAACAGTGGCGCTACCTGACATTTTGAAGAAAAACCTGCGTATCCCGGTCGTCGGGTCGCCGCTTTTCATCATTTCTCACCCGCCGCTGGTGCTGGCGCAGTGCAAGGCCGGCGTCGTCGGCTCGTTTCCGGCGCTGAACGCGCGGCCCGAATCACAACTCGATGACTGGCTGGCCGAAATCACCGAAGATCTCGCCAGCTATGATGCCGCCAATCCCGATCGGCCGTCTGCTCCCTTCGCGGTCAACCAGATCGTCCACAAGTCCAACACCCGCTTGCAGCACGATCTTGAGCTTTGCGTCAAATACAAGGTGCCGATCGTCATCTCCTCGCTCGGCGCGGTGGAAGAAGTCAACCAGACGGTCCACTCCTATGGCGGCATCGTCCTTCACGATATCATCCATGACCGTCATGCCCGCAAGGCAATCGAAAAGGGTGCAGACGGACTGATCGCGGTGGCGGCGGGGGCCGGTGGCCATGCCGGCACGCTGTCGCCTTTCGCCCTGATACAGGAAATCCGGCAATGGTTCGACGGCCCGCTTCTGCTGGCCGGCGCTATCGCCAATGGCGGAGCGGTGCTTGCAGCTCAGGCGATGGGCGCCGACCTCGCTTATATCGGCTCGCCCTTCATCGCCACGACGGAAGCCCGCGCCGCGGATCCTTACAAGCAGATGATCGTCGAATCGAAGGCTGCCGACATTATCTATTCGAATCTCTTCACCGGCATCCATGGCAATTACCTCAAGGGTTCCGTGCGCGCCGCCGGCATGGACCCGGACAATCTCGCCGTCTCCGACCCTTCGACGATGAATTTCGGCGGCGACAGGTCCAAGGCCTGGAAGGACATCTGGGGCTGCGGCCAGGGTATCGGCGCGGTGGGTGAAGTAGGCCCGGCATCCGCCCTTGTCGACCGCCTGGCCAACGAATATGCGGCGGCTAAACTGCGCCTGGCAGCGTAGGCGCTCGCTGGCCCGGCGTATATGAAGTTCACAGACCGTGTTCGCCGACGAGGCGAGGCGTGTCAGGCGCCGGTTTCATCGGCGCACCACGCTGTGCAACGGTATTTGCAAATTACGCGATAGCGGCTTGAATTTGCCGCGCAATGCAGATATCACGCGCCCACTGTTTCGCGCGTCAGCGTGAAAAGAGTTGCCGCTTTAGCTCAGTTGGTAGAGCACATCATTCGTAATGATGGGGTCAGGTGTTCGAGTCACCTAAGCGGCACCACTCGCTCATTCCCAAAATCGACTTCCGCCGAAGGCGAGGAAGCGACAAATCGAAGCCGACCACCACGCAATTGCCGTTTCGGCAGAAACAATGCTAGTGCGTGCTGACGCATGATCGACGGCGTCAGGCTCTCGCCGTTTGGGCGGCGATATGAGGAAAATCGACCTTGCAAGACGTAGTTCTTCAAATTGAAAATCTCACGAAGAAATTTTCAGCGAAGCAATCGCCTGGTCGAGCCCTCCGAAACGCGCTGTTTCCCAGCCGGGCGATACTGGATCGGTCGTTTGTTGCTGTCGACGATGTTTCGCTAAAGCTTTCGCGTGGCGAGGTCGTCGGGATAATCGGCCACAATGGCGCCGGCAAATCGACACTGCTCAAGATGATATCGGGGGTCGTTCCGCCAACTTCGGGAACGGTGAAGATACAAGGCCGGGTTTCGGCGATGCTGGAATTGGGATCGGCAATCAATCCCGAATATAGTGGCATCGAAAACATATATTACTACGGTGCTGTTCTCGGAATCGACCGGAAGACCATGAAGAGTCTGGAAGAGAAGATCATCGAGTTTGCAGACATCGGGCAGCATATAAATCGGCCGGTCAAATTCTACTCGAGCGGCATGAAAGCGCGCTTGTCGTTCGCCATCGTCACCAGCATCAATCCAGACATACTGATCGTCGATGAAATCCTGTCGGTCGGCGATGCCGCGTTCTCCGCGAAAAGTGCCGCACGGATGCGGGAACTCATCGGAAGCGGGGCTGCAGCGCTTATTGTGTCCCACAGCGTCGCCACGATGACGAGTTTATGCGATCGCGTCGTCTGGCTCGATGAAGGAAAGGTCGTCATGAACGGCCCCCCATCCGAGGTCATCACGCAATATTCGGCGACCATGATGATGTCGTCCGCTGCCCGCAAACAGCATTTGCTCGACCTTATCTCAACGGACAAATCCACACCCAAGGCGGCCGCACCATCGGGCAAGACCGAGAAAAAAGGCATATCCGAGAAGGAAGCGGCAAGGAGCGAGCCTCCTCCGGCCATGATCGTCAACAATGGCGGCGCCAGTATAGAAGCAGTGGAAATCGTCGACGAAAAGGGACGGCCGACGCGGCAACTATCGTCCGGGCAGCACTATACGATCAAGATCACGGCGGCCACCGAGCGGGTGATCAACGATCTAAGCATCGGCCTGTCCATAAGAACCCGCAATGGCGACGTCCTTGGCGGCCAGATCTACAAGCTCAAGAATCGGAAGGCCCCGGGGACAGTCAACGTGGCGTGCTCGTTCCTGAATCCAATCGTCACCGGGCACTACTACCTGACCTGTGACATTCGATCCGACAACCGAAAAAACATCCATCACATCATCGACCTTGTCACCCCGTTTACCGTCTTGTCCCCGCCGAAGAACTGCGTTGGCCAGATAGATTTCAACCTTTCCTGGTCTGTCGAAAATGACCAGGTGGCGAAGGTGTCTTGAGCGATGGCTTTTGTGGCGTCCAAACTGACAAGGCCGGGCCAAGGATCCCTGACACGGGAAATCTGGCGGCGCGAGCTGCGCGCGATGACGGCAAATCGCGCACTGTCGTTTCTGTGGCTGATCTTCGAGCCGATCGCCATCCTGTTCCTGATATGGTTCGTGTTCAAAAGAACACTCTTCAATGTGAACGGACCATCCTATTTCATATATATGGGAACCGGCTACATAGCCTGGCAGTGTTTTATTCGCATCCTTATTTCCGGATGCAACGTTTTCATAAAATACAAAACGATACTGAATCAGTCGACCGCGAGCCCGATAAGCATATTTCTTGGCGTCGTCCTCGCAGAAGCCACTGTCAGCATAATTCTGTTTTCGATATATTTCATCCTCGCGCTGTTCATGGGATGGCGCCCTGGCTACTCGCTATTTCTATTTCCTTTTGCCTTCGTGACGCTACTGTCCGTGGCTGCGTTATTTGCGCTTGCGGCAGGATCGATCAACGTCTTCGTAAGGGACGTCGGGAACGTCGTGGGGATGATCTCAAGGTTCGGCATGTGGATATTGCCGATATTCTGGAAGCCGGAGCACGTCACCGGGATATTCCATACGATCTCGGTCGGAAATCCCGTTTTCTTCCTGCTCGAATTTTGCCGCTGGACCATCGATACATCGACCGTGACGGCAGGCACGATGGACAGCATCCCCTACTACGTCTCGGCGATATGCGTCATCGGAGCCATATCAACCTGGATTTATCGGCGGCTGAAGCCCAGCATGGCCGAATATCTGTAGCGCGATCCACTCATGACCGACCTGACGCCGCTTCGTCGTCAGGTCACGGCTTTGCCGGGCGGAAGACGGCATTTCCCCATTTGAGCTGACCCGACGCATCGTAGACGAAGTCGTAGAAGTCATACAGCGCATAGCCGAAGCCGCCGAGATAGCCGGCGACGTCATAGAAGGTCGCCTGCCCCTCATAGACGGGCACAAAAATCATCTCGCAATAAACGGATGCGACGGCATTTCGCGACAAAAGGCCTTGGGTTCCCTCAAGAACCTGGCGTTCGAACCCTTGTGTATCGATCTTCAACAGGTCGATGCCGGCGATGCCTTCCGAAGCACAATAGGCATCAAGCGAAACCGCTTTGACCGAGCACTCGGTCGAAGGCGCGGATTGCGGCATGTATTTGCCCGAGTCTTCGTGAAACGGAAGCAGCGAGTTGGTGACGCTCAATTCAGCGTGCACATGCATCGTCTTGGTTCCGTTCACCGCATCGGCAGCCGCTTCGACGCAGGTTACCCTCGGCTGGTTTCGAAAACGGGCCTTGAGCTTTGCCGCGGATGCCGGAAACGGCTCAAAGGCATGGATCTGCGCGCCGGGAAACGCTTCCAGCAGCACCGCGGTCGTCTGTCCGACATTGGCGCCGACATCGAATATCGTGGCAGTGTCCGGCATGAAGCCTTGATGATCAGACACCCAGTCCTTCGGGCGGAACCCGCGTGCGAATTTTTCTTCCACCGGCATTTCATTCCCAACGAGTTGAGCCAAGTTGAAACCTTTCATCGAGATCATCCTCGGAAGATACCTCTTCCGATCAGGCTTTTCCTAAAGCCTATTGCGGCCAGCGAGTTCGCCAAACAACGCCTTGTAGCGCTGCGCCTGAACGTCGAAAGCACACTCCCGTTCTATCAGCCTGCGGGCATTCTGCGCCATTCCGGTCCTGTCCGATTTCAATATCCGCAGAGCGACTTCGCCGAAAGCCCCGGCATCTCCGGCAGAAGCCAGCGCGCCAGTTTGACCAGGCAGGACGAAGTCGGGCACTCCACCCGTGTTGAAGCCCACGACCGGCGTGCCGCAAGCCATGGATTCGAGCATTGTATTGGGCAGATTGTCTTGAAGCGAAGGGAGAATGGTTATGTCCGCCGCGGCATAGGCCGCAGCCATTTCCCGATCGTCGCGAATGGTTCCAAGGGACCGGTGTTCTACCGCTGAAGGAAGCTTGCCACCGCCCACGGTGACAAGAAGAGCGCCCGGCAGACCAGCGCGGATGCGCTCCATGATCTGCGCCACGAACTGGCCCCCCTTTCTTCCGTTCGAAAGATTGGCAGACACCAACAGCACAATAGGCCGGTCCACAGGCAACCCCAAACTGTGGCGGGCCTCGTCTTTCGGTCGCGGCGAGAATGTTTGCAGGTCGACAGAGTTGGGTATCACCTCGATCCGCCGCTCGCCAAGCAATGCGCTCTTCGTGCATTGTTCGGCCATCCATCGGCTTGGCGCGACGATGGTCAGGCGATCGGCAGGGATACTGGAATATGCGCGGCGTTTCCGCTCGAAATTTCGACGCGAAAGGTCGTTTGGTCCCGGTCTGAAAAGCTGCGGACATTGGCCACAAGCCTCCTCAAAACGTCCGCACCCATTGTCGTAGTGGCAGCCTCCGGTAAACGGCACCATGTCGTGAAGCGTCCAGACGATCGGGGCGCGCGTGTCGGCGATCCAGGCAATGGTTTCGGGAGTCAGAAAAATCGATACCCAATGCAGGTTCACGATATCGCAGGACGGAATTGAGAGCCGAGCCGCTTTCTGCGGTATGATCGGCTGGAGTTCGAATGTCTCGGCCAATTTCGGGCGCAGGGCCGTACCCGCTCTTGCCTGCGCCGAGCGAACCGCGCGAAGCGCCAGACGCCTGGCGGCCTCAAGCGGATTGGCGGAAGGCTGCGGATGCAGATCACCGGCTTGATATCCATCAAGACAAACAAAGCGTGCGTCCAGGCCTGCCTGTCCCAGCGACGCGTGCAAACGCTGGGCAGCAAGTGCTGCGCCGCCCTGCCCCCGGATGGCGTTGACGACGGCTACGGACATTGAAGCGCTTTTTGTTCGATCGTGTGCGATGGGACCGGATTGACGGTCAGCCATCTCCGCCGCCCTTCGGCGTTCCGCGGGTCATGCGGCGCCACAAAGAACCAAGAATTGCACGAAATGAATTTTGAAGCTGATGAACGCGGGCATCGAGTTCCTGTTGCCGGTAACGTCGGCGCTCTATCTCGGCGTCCCTTTTGACCAGCAAGGCTGCAGTGGCGCGCGCCCTCGCCAATTCAAGATCAAGCTGGCGCTGCCGAACGCGATACCGCTTCGCCTCCGCGCTCTTGCGTGCAATCTCGATGTTCTTCTGCCCAATCTCGGCATCTTTCTGATCAAGCAGCGTGGTGTGCTGCCGGGCTCTTTCCAGCGCCCGGGTAAGATCAGTGCCACGTTGGCGCAGGAGTTCCGATGTGCGTTGAGCCGTGGTGCGCTGAGCCCTGACCTTCTTCAGAATTTCTTCCAGTTCGGTCGCTCGCGCGCGGAGCACTTTCAGCGCCCTCTCGGACGCCACGTTTTCCTTGCGCGTTTCTTTTAACGCCTTTTCAACTGCTGCGGCGCGCTCGCGTGCGGCAGCCAGTGTTCCGGTGAGATGCGTTGCTTCCTTTTCCTTGACGTCCGCTTTCGCGCGAATACGGCCGATATCAAGAAAAGCCTTATGCAGCTTCTGGTCTCTTATCTCGTCGATTATCTTTCCACGAACGATGCCGGGAAACGAATATTGCGCGCCTTTCGGATGCGTCTGCTTCTCTACGAAACACTGCATTTGATACGACTGAAGTTTCTTGGCGTCTTCCTCGGCCGCGACGAAGATGCGGTTCTGGGCTATTTTTCGACCGAGTTTGTAGCCGAAACTGTCCATATAGGAGTCAAGGTGCTCCGCCTGCTCGGCGTTGTTGGCTTCAATGACCAGCGCCCGCGGCCGGATCTTGTCCAGCCCCAGACCGTTCAGAACGCGTATTTCACCGCCCTCCACATCAATGGAGATGAAGTCGATCACTTCTTTCGGCGCATACTCGCTAATGATGCTGGAAAGCGTCCGGGCAGCGACTACGGTTCTGTCAAAACCCTCAACCTTGAGATCGTGCTTCTTATAGGACGCCTTGAGTTGCTTGACGTCCCCCTCTTCCAGTTCCAGCCGGGAATAGACGCCAATCTCTTCGGTATAAAAGGGAACCTCGCGCAAGTTCTCATCGTCGACGCAAGCCAACTGGAGCGTGCGCGCGAGAGGGCGATTTTTCTCGCAAATCCTGGAGTATTCCGGATGGGGCTCGACGCAAATTCCGCGCCATCCCTGCTGCTCGAATGAGAATGTATTGCTCAAATAGACGCCATCAAAGGCGCCGACGTCTACATAGAATCCAGTCGACCTGTCCTCGAAGAGATGCCAAAGCAAACAGTCTTCGGCGTTTTCGCCATAATAACGAACAAGTCGTTCATACTCGGACATCTTGATACTGGCAGCTCTACGCGCTTAACAATGCGCCCTGTTTTGTTCTCGCCCGCCGATTACTAACTTCAACAAAAAGATCCATGTAGCGTCTGGCCATCAGCTTGACATTAAAATTAAGCGCATATTCCCGAGAGGAAGCTGACAGCCGAGCCAATGACTCGGGATTGTCTAGATAGTGCCAAATTCGATCAGCTAACTTGTCCGGACTTTCGACGGAGCCAAGCAATCCGCTGGTTCCGTCTTTTATGACTTCTCCGCAACCCCCTACATCGAACGTCGCAGCCGGTAAGCCGCAGGCGATCGCCTCCACCAACGTATTGGGTAAATTATCCGCTTCCGTCGGAAAAAGAAAGAGATCGGCCGCACGGAATATCTTAACTAGCTCATGTTCCTTGGAGATATACCCCATACGCCGTGACTTGATATTCGTCAGTTCGCGAATCCAGGGAAGCTCACCCTCTCCCACCAGCAGCACATCAATTCTGGAGGTCGCCACTTCGTTCAGCCTGCGAAGAGTAACCTCCAGGGCCTTGCCGCCCTTTCGCGCATTGCCGCCGACCCGTTCGGCCGCAAACACAAGCACTTTTGCGTCTTCTGCAATCCTGAGCGACTGGCGTGCTGCCTTCTTGCTGCCGGGAGAGAACAGATCAAGATCAATGCCATTCGGAATCGTCCTGATATTTTCGGGCACGACCAGCTTGGTATCGTGGCAGAGCTGCCCAAGCCACTTCGACGGCGTAACGACGGTAAGATCGCTGTGTGCGTAGATGCTGCGCTTCCACCGCCACAGGCCGGCCGATTGATCCTTCTTTATGGGAGGATAGAAATTCATATGCGGGCAAGGGCCGCAGCCGTCTCGCCAAAGATCGCATCCCATCGAATAGGCGCAATGGCCCGTCAGCGCCCACATATCGTGAAGTGTCCAGACAACAGGCGCTATTTGAGAAAGATCCACTATCAGGTCGGTCTGGAAAAAACCGTCCAGCGTCCCGCCATGCAGATTGTGAAGGTTGATGACATCAGGCTCAAATCTTCGTGCCGTGGCAAGGATTCGCTGCCGCTGCACAGGAAGGAACCGATATTGCCAGCCGCTCCATTTCTGAAACGCCCCAGTCAGCTGGCGTAGGCGCCGAGCATAAGGGCTGCCCTCGCGGCCGATATCTATGACGTCCTTTTCGTTGGTGACCTTCCGTGCAACCGCACTGATCAGGCGGGTGCGAAACTGGGAAACCAGCTCGGCATTCAGCCGGTAAGCAGCGATTGCTGCGCCGCCTGCCTTGTCGCTCGATCCGATGGATAGCACTCTCATGGTGACCAGCCTTAAAGAGCAGAGCCATTTGGCTGAGAGAATTGTCGCTTCCAGGCCTCGATCGCCTCGACCGGCCGGTTGACTACCGTAGCTCGGTCCTCGGCGAGCAAGGTCTTCAGATTTCCGACATCCTTGCGCTCGATAACGGGCAGGTTGAAGTCACGACCCATTTCCGTAGCCCTGTTGTCCACCGAGACGATCATGGTGCGGCGCTTGTGCTGCAGTGCGCGTATTCCCGCATGCAAGCGCGTGCCTACATATTCAAGGTCAAGGTTCGACGACAACACCTCGTCGAAAGCCTTCAGTGTCGGATCGACGATCTCGGCACGCGTGCCGCAGATGGACTTGGAGTATTCCAGGTCGCGCGATCCCTGCAGCCAGAGATACACCTTGCTGTATTGCTTCGCCAGAATGTTGAAAAGATACTTATCCTTTTCAGGATACGGCTTGTAGTCGGTCAGGGTGAAGATGACGTTCTCCGCCTTGCGCTGCGGAATCTGGCTCGTGTGCTCGGCATCGAGATCCCACAGGGTCATGCACCCGGTGTTGACGACGTTGGGAAGCCCCATCTCCTGCAGCTTGCGCTGGGTATATCCGTCTCTGACCGAATGCAGCATGTTTCCATGCAAAAAACGCTTGAGAAGAGTACGAGTATAGAAGGTCGGCTCCTTCTGGTACTGCCACCAACCCACGCCCATCAAAATGACGTTCTTCAATCTGAAGTAGTCTTTGTAGCTTACTTTCCACTGATTATATTTCCACATATCTGCAGTAAGCAGATTTGTGCCGCCGACAATCGCGAACGGACTCTGCTCGAGGATCTTGAAGCTTTCGCTCGACAAATAATCGTGCGTTGGCAAAGAGCAGAAAAAGCTGCGCGGATAGATTCGCCTCAACTGAGTATTGACTGCATCCATAATAATCTGGTCACCCAGATTTTTTGTACAGACAGAAGTGTCAAGAAGCGCGATGAGTGGAGTATTTTGTTCTGTCATAGTTCCGCAATATTCTCACGCGCTCAACAAAATTCGTTGGAACTCGTCGACCGAATTGTTCCGAGCGTAGTTAATACAGTTGGTGGAAAGGCCCTGATACTCTGGTTCCGAGGGGCGCGGCAAGGAAAAAAGGACTTCCGCCATTTTAGCAATATTTGCCGATGGATAGACGAAACCCATTCCAAACCGCTGAACCCGGTAGCCGACGCAGCCGTGATCGGTCGCTACGATCGGCTTGCCGGACCTTGCCGCGTTTGCCATGACACCGCTCGAGCTTTCGAAGTCGCGCGCATAGGGAAGCAGGACATAGTCCGTTTCGCTGTAGCGGCGCTGAATCTCGACTTCAGGCAGATATTCATCCACCCATTCCAGGAGCCCGGCCTTGCGGGCGGCCACCAGTTTCGGCCGCAGTGGTTCGCTTTCGGCGACGAGCGAACCACATAGCACGAACTGGAAGCGTTCCTTGAGGTTCGGGCGCGCCTGAAGAAGCCGCGTAAAGTCCTCGATGCCCTTGCGCTTCGATTGCAGGCCGACGAGAAGAACCCTGGTCTTGTCGTGAACTTCGCTCGCGTCCGGCGCCAAAGGAGCCGGACCGACATAGCGCGGCGGCGGATCCGGAAGCTGGACGAGGAACGAACGCCCGATTCGCGTTGCCAGCGTCCGGTCGAACGCCCTTTCATCGAGAATGGCAACGCGTAGTCCCGGTATCGCACGTCGCAGGGAACGCAGATTTTGACGCTGCCTTTCGCGACGGAACCAGACCCGGAATTCGCGCCGCAGGCGCTCGATCGGATTGCGTGGTCGCGGCGCCTGCAAGCCGCGAAGCAGGTAGCGGGCATCGTATTCTATCGCCACCAGAGGTGTGCGCCCGAGCGTGGCCCTGAGTTCATTTCTGTGAGCAACGCACGCATCGGTGAACTCGCGATTCAGTTCGTTGATGCCCGCTGCCAGAATGCGCTCGAACTGGAACTCCTTGTGCAGCGAAACCAACGCGCCGATCAGTGCTTCGACGGCCTCGCCACCGATCTTTCCGTACCAAAATCCGGCAGGCAATGGCACCTTGCGATGCAAGGTGACGGGCGTGCCTTCGAAGAGTTCGAAGTAATGCTCGGTTTCTGCTTCCTCGCGCGTAAGGATGTGCACTTCCCAGCCTTGCGCAAATGCACCTGCAGCCGCCATCGCACTGTAATAGAGGCGGCTGCCGCGAAAAATCGGGTCGATAATCAGTAGCCGACGCGTGGCTGGCATATTCATAGGCCCGCTCATCCGCGCGTCTGACGGGGAGGAAGGAAATCGAGAAGCAGTGGGTTGCTGATAGCCTGCCTCGACGCCACGAAAATCGCGCGCGCATGGGAGCCCCACGCATCCTTGCGCGTCCAGTCCGTCGGGAATTCTTCGTGGTAGGGCTGAAAGACCGGGACATAGACGTGCGAGAACAGTTTGTTCAGGCGATTATGCAGCCAGGCCCGCGTCGGACGCGTGCCTGTGCCGCTGAACGACTGCGAGGCCATTTCTTTCTTTTCTGCCACCGCCACAAGCTTGTCTTCGGACCCGAAGGAAACACAGGTTTCAAGCAGAAGCATCTTTTCGCAGCGCGATGCCATCCAGTTCAACGCGGTTTCCGGATCGCCAAGGTGATAGAGCAGCCCGTAACAATAGACGATCGAATGCGGCTTCACGTCTACGTCACCCGGACGCTCGAGGTCTCCAAGAACCGTCGATACTTTGCCTGCGCCCTTCGGGTTCAGGCGCTGATTGAGAAGATCAAGATTTTCCTGACGCGCATCGATCGCGGTTACGCTGCAGCCTCGATCCAGAAAGAAAGTCGTATGGTCGCCAGGCCCCGAACCCAATTCGAGGACGTCCGACTTCTCTATAGGCAACGACAGGCGTGCGAGATGCTCCAGGCGACGCGCATTGTGCCTCTGGTAGTGCACGCTTCCAAAAATCTCGGAAGGCGTCTTGGACATACTCGGACCTCGGCATCCTTCTGTGTATCGGGCGGCTAGACGCCGTCGATCACACTCGATCAAGTAACGGAAACTGGGTGGACATTCCTTCGACTAACAGGAACCGGCTGCGTCGATCAAATTCGATGTGCAGCCGGGTTCGCAGCCAAACTCAACGATCATTGCGCCACGCTTCCCGCGACACGACGCGCAAATCGCTCTGGACCATTTCGCTGACCAGGTCCTTGAACGGCGTCGAGCTCGCCCAGCCCAGCTTTTCGCGTGCCTTGCTCGGATCGCCGAGCAGCAAATCGACTTCGGTCGGACGGAAATAGCGCTTGTCGATCTCGACCAGTATCTCTCCGCTCTTGGCGCATACGCCCTTTTCATCGACGCCGGACCCCGTCCATTCGATGCGACGATCGACTTCGCCGAATGCCAGGTCGACGAATTCACGCACGGTATGCGTTTCGCCGGTGGCAAGCACATAATCGTCCGCAACTTCCTGCTGCAGGATGCGCCACATGCCTTCGACATAGTCGCGGGCGTGGCCCCAATCGCGCTTGGCGTCGAGATTGCCGAGATAAAGCTTGTTCTGCATGCCGTGATGGATGGCAGCGACGGCGCGCGTGATCTTGCGGGTCACGAAGGTCTCGCCGCGTGTCGGCCCTTCATGGTTGAACAGGATGCCGTTCGAGGCATGCATGCCATAAGCTTCGCGGTAGTTCACCGTAATCCAGTAGCCATACAGCTTGGCTGCGGCATAGGGGCTGCGCGGATAGAACGGCGTGGTTTCGCGCTGCGGCGTTTCCTGGACAAGCCCGTAAAGCTCCGAGGTCGAAGCCTGATAGAAACGCGCGCGCTTTTCCATGCCGAGGATACGGATGGCTTCGAGGATGCGCAGCGTGCCGATGCCATCAGCGTTCGCCGTATATTCCGGCGTTTCGAAGCTCACCTGCACATGGCTTTGCGCGGCCAGATTGTAGATCTCGGTCGGCTGCGTCTCCTGGATCAGGCGAATGAGGTTCGTCGAATCCGTCATATCGCCATAGTGAAGATGGAATTTCACATCGGTGTTGTGCGGATCTTCATAGAGATGGTTGACGCGCTCCGAATTGAAGGACGAGGCCCGGCGCTTCATGCCGTGGACCACATATCCCTTCTTCAGCAACAACTCGGCGAGATAGGCTCCATCCTGGCCGGTCACTCCAGTAATGAGCGCTACACGTTCATTCATATCTTGATTCCACTTGATGACGGGCAACTCCTTAGAGGCAACGCCGCCATCAATCAACTGTGGTGATTCCGCACTTAACCGCCCATGCCGCTGCGCGGCAGGAGGATATTTTCAAAACGTGCGCGCAGGCGATCATCGATATTCTTGGGAACGTGGCGCGGGAAGCGCTCGGCCAGTATCTTTTTCTTTTCAACGATCGCGCGCTGCAAAATGTCGGGCCGACCCTTCTCGTTCCATTCCTTTGGACTGAAGCGATCGCCGATTGCAGGATAGAAATATTCGGTCTGCATCAGCCTCAACGTCTGCTCGTTGCCGAGATAATGGCCTGGCCCGTTCATGCAGACTTCCGTGATCGTATCAATCGACAGCGCCTCGTCGGTGACCTCGATGCCGCGCACGCAGCGCTGGCAATGGCCGAGCATGTCGTTGTCGATGATCAGGCTTTCCAGGCAGAAACCGAGAAGCGAGGCGTGCATACCGGCTGACTCATAGACGAGATTGAGCCCCGACAGCCCGGCCATGACATTGGTGATGCCCTTTTCGTAGCCGGACTGGATATCGGGCAGCTTGGAATCGGCCATGCCGGCAGCCGAGCCGCCCGGCAGGTCGTAGAATTGCGCCATCTGCGCGCAGGCCGCCGTCAGCAGCGCCTGCTCGGCCGAGCCGCCCGACATCGCGCCGGTGCGCAGGTCCGACACGAATGGCCAGGTGCCGAAGATCGCCGGATGACCGGGTTTCAGCGCGTTGACGTAAACGAGACCGGCCAGCACCTCGGCAACGGCCTGAACCACCGCGCCCGCGATTGCCGCCGGTGCAGTAGCGCCCGCCTGCCCCGCCGAAAGCAGCAGGATGGGAATGCCACCCTCCACGCAGGCTTCAAGCACGCCGCAGGCGTCCTCCGCGAATTTCATCGGCGGCACGACGAAGCAGTTGGAGTTGGAGACGAACGGCCGGGCGCGGAAATTCTCCTCGCCGCCGGCAATCGCGTAGAGCATCTCCAAGGCGGGTGCTACGTTCTCGCGCACGGTGAAGCTGGTGCCGACATGCTTCGACGTGCCCATGACGCAGGCATAGAGCGTGTTGAAGTCCATATCGGCGGGATCTGGGATGTCGCGTGGCACCATCGGCCGCTGGAAGAAATGGATGTTGTCGAGCCCGTCGACGATGCGGGCGGCGTCATAGATGTCCTGCAACAGCGATTCGCGGTATTCGCGCTTTTCGACGTCGACCAGATGCACGGCGGCCCCCGCCGTGCCGTAATGGACGCGCTTGCCCTGAATCACCATGTCGTGCCTGGGATCCTGGCCGTGCAGCGTGAAGTTGCGCGCGGCGGTCCTGACGGTCGACATGACCAATTCACGGGGAAAGCGGATGCGGCCGTCGGCACTGTAGCTTGCGCCGACGCGGGTCAGCGCCTCGATACAGCTTGGAATTGCATTGGCGAAACCGACAGTTTCCAGAAGGGTCAGGACCGCCTCGTGGATTCTTTCGAGATCGTTCTGGCCCAACGGCTTGTACCTGCCGCCTTCCAGCCCGGGACGAATGGGGCGGACGTCGTCCGCCAAGGGGGCTGCACGCATGGCGCGCCGCGCTTCCCGGCCGCCGGAACGGCGGGAACGTTGATCTGCTGCCGTATGGTCATGCTGTTCCAGGGCGGTCGACATCGAAACCTCCACCGTATTTTGGAAGCATCCCCGCGCCGAATGTGCCTTCGGTCACGCTGCTTCGTTCCCCTTGATTGCAAGACTATGCAGCGGCCAAACGGCGTGCGTATGGGCCACGGATTTCCGCCAGATGGGCCACAGAATGCGGCTTGTTCAGGCTGGATTCGATGAAGCGCCTGCGCATCCGTCGGAATGCGCAGGCGAGGTCATCGCAGCTTGGGAGGGCTACGGTTAGGCCGCGGCTGGCCTACGTCCGGCTGCCGTTGCCAGTTCGCGGATACCAGGCTCGATGTGCTGGAGCGCGATCGACGAAATGCCAAGCCGCATGAAGCGCGACGGCTTGTCGGCCTGGTCGAAGAAACGGTCGCCCGGTTCTATAATGACGCTGCGCGCTGCGGCCGCTTCTGAAAGCCCGCGCGAATCCGTGCCGCGCGGCCCTTCCAGCCACAACGATGTGCCGCCAGCCGAATCCGTCGAGCGCCATTCCGGCAGGAAGGCCGAGATCGCCTGGACCAGACGCTTGCGCCGTTCGTCAAAGGCCGACGACAGGCGGCGCACCAGCGCCTCGTGATGGCCGAGCGACAGGAACAAAGCCACGGCGCGCTGGTTGTTTGCCGGCGGGTGGCGCAGCATGAAGCGGCGCAGCGCCCTGAGTTCGGAGATAAGATCGGCCGAGGCGACGATGTAGCCGAGCCGCAGGCCTGGCGCCAAGGTCTTCGACATGGAGCCGACATAGATGACGCGGCCCGAACGGTCGATGCTCTTCAACGCCTGCTGCGGCGCTTCATCGAGCAACTGGCTGTCATAGCCGTCCTCGATGATGATCTGGTTGTGACGGCTGGCGCGCGCCAGAAGATCCTGCCGGCGCTCGGCGCTGAGCGGCACCATGGTCGGGCAATGATGGCTCGGGGTCACGAAGACGAAGCCGGCATCGTTCGGGATCGAGGAAGTGACGATGCCCGACTGGTCCACCGGGGTCGGATGGATGTCGGCACCGGCGAGCCGGAAGATCGAGCGCGCGTCGGGATAGCCCGGGTCTTCCATGGCGACCTTGCTGCCCTTGGTCATAAGAAGCGTCGCCAGCATATAGAGCGCGTGCTGTGCACCGAGCGTGACGATGATCTCGTCCGGATTGGCGAAGATGCCGCGCCGCGGCAGCAGACGCGCCTGGATCTGCTCGATCAGCAGCGGGTCGTCGCGATCGACCATGTCGGCTGCCCAGTTGCGGATTTCGAGAACGGCCAGCGCCATGCGGTTGCATTCGCGCCATTCGGCAGTCGGAAACAGCGCCGGATCGAACTGACCGTAGACGAAGGGGTAGGAAGACTTGATCCAGTTTTCCTGCTTGGCCGGGCGCGGCATATCGCTTGCGGCGATCTGCCGGCGCGACTTCCAGTCGATCTCATTGGCCTGGTCGATAGACTTCTGCTGCGGCTTGGCCGGCGTTGCCAGCACTTCCGGATTGACGAAGTGGCCACGCCGCTCGCGCGCGACGAGAAAGCCCTGGTCGACAAGCTGCTGGAAGGCCAAAACCACGGTGCCTCGCGCGACGCCGAGCTTTTCGGCCAGGATGCGGCAGGACGGCAACGGCATGGAAGCGGCGATCTGGCGGTCGAGAATGGCGGCGACAATCGCTTGGCGAATCTGGGCCTGAAGGGTCTGGCCCGACTCCGCCGAAATACGGAACAGCCCCGACCATATGGCCGAATCGTTTCTCTGTGGCATGAGCGTTTCCTTAAACAGGCGCAGTATTTTTCTCTTTTTGGACCATTGGAGCGTATCTGTGGTCCAACCGGTTGCGCCAATGAATTTTTCTAATCGTAAGGATTTATGCCAGTGATCTATCCCTTGACGGCCCGACTCCGCGCCAGCGTGGGCCAGAAAACTCAAATCGATTGAAATTTTCATCCACACGAGCGTCAAACTCTCTCCATGATCTGAGTGGTCTGATAAGGTGAACTGAAATCATTGCTGCAGAGAAATTTTGGAGAATGGCCGTGACCGACGCCCCCCTTCACTCCGCGCTGACGGCGCTTCGCGACGATCAGGCCGACACGCCGAAAAACATGCGCGAGGCCTTCAAGGCCGATCCCCAGCGTTTCGCCAAGTTCTCGCTGACTGATGGCGACCTTTTGTTGGACTGGTCCAAATGCGCCGTCACGGCTGACACCATGGCACTGCTGGACAAGCTGGCGCACGCGGCCCGGCTGCCGGAGCGCCGGGATGGCATGTTCTCGGGCAAGAAAATCAACGTCACGGAAGGGCGCGCCGTGCTGCATACGGCCCTGCGCGACGGCCCCGGCGACACGGTGCTACTGGATGGCAAGGATGTGATGGGCGACGTGCGGGCGGTACTGGATGCGATGGCCGCCTTCGCCGACGCCGTGCGGTCCGGTGCTGCACCGGGCGCGACGGGCAAGAAGATCACCGACATCGTCAATATCGGCATCGGCGGCTCCGACCTCGGCCCGGCGATGGCGACGCTGGCGCTGGCACCCTACCATGACGGGCCGCGCGCGCATTACGTCTCCAATGTCGACGGCGCGCACATCCATGACACGCTGAAGGGTCTTGAGCCCGAAACGACGCTGTTCATCATCGCTTCCAAGACCTTCACCACCATCGAGACGATGACCAACGCCGAGACTGCCCGCAAATGGGTGGAAAAGGCGCTGGGCAAGGAAGCCGTGTCGAAGCATTTCGCCGCCGTCTCGACCGCGCTCGACAAGGTAGCAAGCTTCGGCATCGCGCCGGAGCGGGTGTTCGGCTTCTGGGACTGGGTCGGCGGACGCTATTCGCTGTGGTCGGCAATCGGCCTGCCGATCATGATCGCAGTTGGGCCGAAGAATTTTCGCGATTTCCTCGCCGGCGCGCATGAAATGGACCAGCATTTCAAGACAGCGCCGCTGTTGAAGAATATCCCGGTGGTGATGGGGCTGATCGGCTATTTCCACCGCGTGGTCTGCGGCTATCCGGCGCGCGCGGTCATCCCCTACGACCAGCGTCTGTCGCGGCTGCCGGCCTATCTGCAGCAGCTCGACATGGAATCGAACGGCAAGCAGGTCACCGTCAACGGCTTGCGCGTGACGACGCCGACCGGCCCGCTGGTGTGGGGCGAACCCGGCACCAACGGCCAGCACGCCTTCTTCCAGCTTCTGCACCAGGGCACGGACATCATCCCGGTCGAGTTCCTCGCGGCGGCCGAAGGGCATGAGCCGGAGCTTCGCCACCATCACGACCTTCTGCTTGCCAATTGCCTGGCGCAGTCCGAAGCCTTGATGAAGGGCCGCACGCTGGAGGAAGCACGCCGGCAGATGCTGACCAAAGGCATGCCGGTGGAGGAGGTCGACCGCGTCGCGCCTCACCGCGTGTTCCCGGGCAACCGGCCGTCGGTGACACTTCTCTATCGCAAACTCGACCCGCATATGCTGGGGCGGCTGATCGCACTTTACGAACATCGTGTTTTCGTGGAAGGGGTGCTCTACGGCATCAATTCCTTCGACCAGTGGGGTGTCGAACTCGGCAAGGAACTGGCGACTGGTCTTCTGCCTGTCGTTGAAGGAACGGAAGATGCCGCGCGCAACGACGCCTCGACCGCCGGTCTGGTGCGTCATATCCACCAGCTAAGGGCAGCGGGGTAGATTATCTTGAACGGCATCAAAGGCATCCTGTTCGATAAGGACGGGACACTGATCGACTTCCAGAAAACATGGTTCGCCATCGGCGATCGCATGGCGCTGAAAGCGGCCGACGGCGACCGCGTTAGAGCGGATGCGCTGATGGCTGAAGCCGGCTACGATTTCGACCGGAAGTGTTTTAGGGCCGACTCGGTCTTTGCCGCAGGCACCAATGCCGACATCGTGGCGCTGTGGTATCCGGAAATCGGCGTTGAAGAACGCCAGGCGATGACGGTCGGCTTCGACACCTTCACCGCGGAAGAAGGTGCGGCAGCCTCCGTGCCGCTGCCGGGCAGCAAGGACGCGATCTCCAGCCTGCATGGCTCCGGCTTCCGGCTCGGCGTGGCGACCAACGACTCCACCGGCGGCGCGGAGAAAACCCTGCTGGCGCTCGGCGTGGCGCAAATGTTCGATGCCGCTTACGGTTACGACGCCGTCGCCAACCCCAAGCCCGCCCCCGACGCGATCCACGCCTTCGCCGACCTGACCGGCTTGAAGCCCTCTGAGATCGCCATGGTCGGCGACAACCGCCACGACCTCGAAATGGCCAAGGCCGGCGGCGCAGGACTTGCCATCGGCGTGCTCAGCGGCACCGGAACGCGCGAGACGCTGGCGCCACTGGCGGATGTCATTCTGGATTCGATCGCAGATTTGCCGGGGTATCTGGCGTCGGCCTGACCCTCGCCAGCAATTGCGGCTCATACCGGAAAGTCTGGTGCAAAGGCTATGCGCGACGGTCTTCCGGCGCCGAGATTTGGCTCTGCGTCAAATGGGAGACGTCAGCAAGGCTGATCACGGACCGGTTTCTCCAGAAATCGTCCTGACGCAAATGCGTGATGCTTCCGGATTTGGCGGGAAAACTTACGAAGCCGGCGGCTTCGATCGGCATCTTGATCCACGCTGCTATAACGAGAGTAAGCGCAAAACCGTGTGTCACGATAATCTGTGTCTCGCAGTCCCGCTCCACGATCGCATTCACACAGCGAAAGACGCGGGCCGCAACCTCGCGACGTGTCTCCGCATCGTCGATACCGCCGCGATGATCTAGCCGATTGTGGTCCGGCGCCGGGACGTAACGTGCGTCCAACCATTCCTGCGCCTTTCCGCCTGCTGAACCATAGCTGATTTCACGCAGATCGGCAGTCTGGAAGAACGGCTGCCGAAAGCGCTCGGAAATGGCAGCCGCGGTTTGAGATGCGCGCAGAAGGTCCGAACTATAAATCTCGACGTTGCTGTCACCAACCAACGCCGCCAGCCGCGCAGCTGTCGCTTTTGCTTCGTTCTCGCCTTGCGGGGTCAGGCCGGTATCGTACCAGCCACCCACCTTGTTCTCCATATGATGGATGGACTGGGTGTGCGTTACGACAAACAGATTCTTCATGCGGTGTCCGAGGTTGGTAATCGCCGTCCAGCGTCCTGCAGCGGTTCCGAATACGGCTGGACGCGATCAGTCTTGCGTGTCTCCCGCGGATCGGGGGAGACACGCAAGACGGTCAACGGTGAAAATCCGGTCGGACTACCCTCTAAGCTCCCGCCGCAGAATTTTCCCGACATTGGTCTTCGGCAGTTCCGTGCGGAATTCGATCAGCTTCGGGCGCTTGTAGCCGGTCAGGTTCTGCTTGCAGTAGGCGAGCAGTTCCTCGGCGGTCAGGTTGGGGTCCTTCTTGACCACGAAGAGTTTTGGCACTTCGCCCGAATGCTCGTCCGGCACGCCGATTGCCGCCACTTCCAGCACGCCCGGATGCTGGGCGACGACCTCCTCCAACTCATTGGGATAGACGTTGAAACCGGAGACCAGGATCATGTCCTTCTTGCGGTCGACAATCTTGGTGTAGCCGGCCTCGTCCATGAAGCCCATGTCGCCGGATTTGAAGTAGCCGTCGGGCGTCATCACCTTGGCTGTCTCGTCCGGACGGTTCCAGTAGCCGGCCATGACCTGCGGGCCCTTGATGCAGATTTCGCCGACCTCGCCGAGCGCCACATCCCGGCCGTCCTCGTCGCGGATGGCAATTTCGGTGGAGGGGATCGGCAGGCCGATCGTGCCGCTGAACGCGTCGGCGTCGAACCGGTTGGCCGTCGCAACGGGTGCGGTTTCCGAAAGGCCGTAGCCCTCCGAGATCAGGCAGCCGGTCAGCTTCTGCCAGCGATCGGCGACGCCGCGCTGCACCGCCATGCCACCGCCGAAGGACAGCAGCAGCGGCTTGAAGTCGAGCTTGCGGAAATCCTCGTTGTTGAGCAGCGCGTTGAACAGCGTGTTGAGGCCGGGGAAGACATTGACCTGATACTTGGCGAGTTCCTTGACGAAGCCCGGAATGTCGCGCGGATTGGGGATCAGCACGTTCTGCGCTCCCTGCTGCATGCCCATCAGCGCGTTCACGGTCAGCGCATAGATATGATAGAGCGGCAGCGCGCAGACGAAAGTGAGGGTTGCCGGCCGCGGCTTCTTCACGAAAGCCGTTTCCATCCACAGCAGGTTCTGCGCGACATTGGCCAGAACGTTCCGATGCAGCAGGATCGCGCCCTTCGACACGCCCGTGGTGCCGCCGGTATATTGCAGGAAGGCGACGTCATCGGCTTCCGACTTGACCGGCTTGAAGGTGCGCGCGGCCCCTTCCTTCTGCACCGCCGGGAATTTGGTATGGCCCGGCAGCGACCAGGCCGGAACCATCTTCTTGACGCGGCGCACGACCAGATTGACGATCAGTCCCTTCACTCCGAGCATGTCGCCCATCGAGGCGACGACGACGTGCTTGACCGGGGTCTTGGCAATTACTGCCTGAAGCGTTGTGGCGAAGTTCTCAAGGATGATGATTGCTTCCGCACCCGAATCCTTGAGCTGGTGCTCAAGCTCGCGCGGTGTGTAAAGCGGATTGACGTTCACCACCGTATAGCCGGCGCGCAGAATGCCCATCATCGCCACGGGATATTGCAGCACGTTGGGCATCATGATCGCCACGCGCGCGCCCTTGGCCAGGCCCTTCGACTGGAGCCAGGCGCCGAAGGCAGCAGACTGGCGTTCCAGCTCACCATATGTGATCGTCTTGCCCATGCAGGTGAAGGCGGGCCGCGTCGCGAATTTCTTGGACGAGTTGACCAGGAAATCGCCGATGGAATCGAATTCCAGCGGAGCGATTTCGGCCGGAACGACAGACGAATAGCTTTTCAGCCACGGCTTCCCCGCCGCCGTAGCGGTTTTCTTTGCCGACGGCTTGTCGGCAGCCTTGGCTGCTTTCGGCGCAGCTGCGGCTTTTGCCGGGGTTGCATGGCCGGCAGCGCCGTTCGTCAGCGGCACCTTGGCAGCTGCGGGTTTGGGCGGAGTTTCGGCCTTGGCTGCCGGCTTCGCGACCTTGGGCGCGGCAACCGCTTTCGGCTTCGCGGCAGCGGGCTTCTTTGGTGCAGTCTTCGCCGCACCGGCCTTGGCTGCCACAGCATTCGGCAACTCGATAAGTGCAGCTTTCGCAGCCGGCTCGACGGCAGGAGATGAAGCAACCGACGCCTTGCTGGATGCGGCTTTCGTCGCCGGCTTGGCGCGCGATTTCGACGGCGCGGATTTTGCGGCTACTGGTTTTGCTACGGGTTTGGCAGGGCTTGAGCTCTTCGAGCTTGTCTTTGCGGTGGCAGGCGCGGTCTTCACCGCCGGCTTGGCCGCAGCCGTCTTTGCGACGGGCTTGGCCGTTGCCTTGGCCACTTGAGTGGGTTTAGCAGCTTTCGCCGGCGCGGCCTTGGCCGCTGGTTTGACTGCGGCGGCTTTCACCGCCGGCTTCGTCTGCGATTTCGCCGCTGGTGTTGCCTTGCCGGTTGCTGCCGCTTTCGCAGAGGGTTTCGCCGCCGGCTTGGCGGCTGCGGGCTTAGAGGATTTCGCAGCACTCACAGCCTTCGGCGCCTTGGAGCCGGCCTTCGTGGAAGCCGCGGATGCCGTCGTGGCAGCCGCCTTCGGCGCCGCTGTCTTTTTCGCTGGGGCTTTCTTGGCCGGATCGTTTTTCACTGCCGCCGCAGCCGTTGCCTTGCCCGCCTTGCTGATCGTCGTCTTGGCCACTCGTTCCTCCCTGCCCTGTATTCTATTTCTTGGTCTCTCGGTCCTCACCGTGCATTCGCCCCGGCTTGCCCGCCTCGTCTGCCTCCTGCAGCATCTCGCGCAAAACCGCTGTGTCTCTATGTATTGTCACAAGGGCTGGCCATGCAAGTCTTGCCCCAGCGTAATGAAGGCAATGAAATTTACTGCTTGTTTCTGAACAATTTTTCAGAGCAGCCGCGCTTCAATGGTAAAATCCTGATCAGGCGAGAGGCGCGAAAATCAAGCTTTCGCCGTCATTGCACGACTGCGACGCTCTATTTCGCCGAGGCGCCCCAGGATGAAATATTATGTCTATAATTTATCGGCTTCTTGAAACTTTGTTCCTCTTCCCAAACGGCATGTAGACAGGGAGTTCCAAAGCCCCGAAAACGATGCTTATATGCGGGCTCGAAGCCTGTTCAGAGGGGCTTGGTATCATGACAGGGAGTGTTTCAATGATAAGGAAGCTGACTTTTGCAGCTGCGCTTGCGGCTGCAACCGTCTTGGGCGGCGCGGCGGCAAATGCCAAAACGCTGGTTTACTGCTCGGAAGCGTCGCCGGCCGGTTTTGACCCGTCGCCATGGAGCGGCGGCAACGATTTCGACGCATCCTCGCGCACCATCTATTCGCGCCTGGTCGAATTCGAGCACGGCAAGACGACGATCACGCCCGGCCTCGCCGAAAGCTGGACCGTTTCGGATGATGGTCTCGAATACACCTTCAAACTCAAGCCGGGCGTCAAGTTCCAGACGACCGACTATTTCACGCCGACCCGCGACCTCAACGCAGACGACGTGATCTTCTCCTTCGAGCGTCAGTGGAAGAAGGACAACAAGTGGTTCGAATATCTTCCCGGCACCGGCTGGGAGTATTTCACCGGCATGGGCTTCCCGGAGCTGCTCAAGGAAATCGTCAAGGTCGACGACCTGACGGTAAAGTTCGTGCTCAACAAGCCGGAAGTCGCCTTCCTGCCTGACCTTGGCATGGACTTCGCATCGATCGTCTCCAAGGAATATGCCGACTCGCTCGAAAAAGCCGGCACCATGCAGCAGTTCACGCAGAAGCCGATCGGCACTGGTCCGTTCCAGTTCGTCGACTACCAGGTCGACGCCGTCATCCGCTATGCGGCATGGGACGGCTACTTCGGCGGCCGCCAGAAGATCGACGACCTGATCTTCGCGATCACGCCCGACCCGGCAGTGCGCGCGCAGAAGCTGAAGGCCGGCGAATGCAACATCATGTCCTATCCTGCTCCGGCCGACATCGCCGGCCTGCAGGCTGACGAGAACCTGAATGTTGCCGAACAGGAAGGCCTCAACATCGGCTACATGGCCTACAACACGACCGTGGCGCCGTTCGACAAGGTCGAGGTCCGCAAGGCCCTCAACATGGCCGTCAACAAGCAGGCGATCATCGATGCGGTCTATCAGGGCGCCGGCCAGGTGGCCGTCAACCCGATCCCGCCGACGATGTGGTCCTACAACACCGCGATCAAGGACGACGAATACAATCCGGAAGAATCAAAGAAGATGCTTGAGGCCGCCGGCGTCAAGGATCTGTCGATGAAGATCTGGGCCATGCCCGTCAGCCGTCCGTACAACCCGAACGCACAGCGCGTCGCGGAACTGATCCAGGCCGACTACGCCAAGGTTGGCGTGAAGGCCGAGATCGTCAGCTACGAATGGACCGAGTATCGCGAACGCGGCAAGCAGAAGGACCGTGACGGCGCCTTCCAGCTCGGCTGGACCGGCGACAATGGCGATCCGGACAACTTCCTGTTCCTGCTTGGCTGCGATGCCATCGGCCAGTCCAACTACGCGATCTGGTGCAACAAGGAGTTCCAGGACCTGCTTCTGAAGGGCAAGGCCACGACGGATCAGGCCGAACGCACCAAGATCTACGAAGAAGCGCAGGTCGTCTTCAAGCGCGAAGCGCCGTGGTTGACCATCGCTCACTCGAAGGTCTTCATGCCGATGTCCAAGAAGGTCTCGGGCTTCGTCATGGACCCGCTCGGCATCCATCGCTTCGACGGCGTCGACATCGCCGAATAACAAGGCAAGCGAATCGAGGGGACGGCGCCTTTAACGGGGCGTCGTCCCCTTCTCGCAAGAAAAAATGCTCCGATATATTCTCAACAAGCTCGCTCTGATCGTTCCGACGATCTTCGGCATCTCGCTTGCCGCATTCGCCTTCGTGCGCCTGCTGCCCGGCGACCCCATTCTGGCCATGGCCGGCGAACGCGGCGTCAGCCCCGAGCGCTATCAGGAACTGCTCGAACGCTTCGGCTACAATCGCCCGATCTGGCTGCAATATTTCGACTACATCGGAAACGTGCTGCAGGGCGACTTCGGCATCTCCATCGCCACCAAGCGCCCCGTCATCGGCGAATTCCTGGCGCTGTTTCCGGCGACGCTGGAACTGGCCACGGTCGCCATGATCATCGCGGTCGTCATCGGCATTCCGGCCGGCATCTTCGCCGCCGTCAAGCGCGGCTCGTGGTTCGATCAGTTGACCATGGGCGCGGCACTGACCGGCTATTCCATGCCGATCTTCTGGTGGGGCCTGCTGCTCATCATCTTCTTTTCCGGTTATCTCGGCTGGACGCCCGTGTCGGGCCGTATCGGCCTGCAATATTTCTTCCCGCCGGTCACCGGCTTCATGCTTATCGACAGCCTGCTGTCGGGCAAGAGCGGCGCTTTCAGCTCCGCCGTCAGCCACCTGATCCTGCCGTCGATCGTGCTTGCCACCATTCCGCTTGCCGTCATTGCGCGCCAGACACGCTCGGCCATGCTGGAAGTGCTGGGCGAAGACTATGTGCGCACCGCCCGCGCCAAGGGCCTGACGCCGCGCCGCGTCATCGGGATGCATGCCTTCCGCAATGCGCTGATCCCGGTCGTCACGACGATCGGCCTGCAGGTCGGCACGCTGATGGCTGGCGCCATCCTCACCGAGACCATTTTCTCCTGGCCGGGTATCGGCAAGTGGATGATCGATTCCATCGGCAAGCGCGACTATGTCGTGGTGCAGAGCGGCCTGCTTTTGATCGCGCTGATCGTGATGGCCGTCAATCTGATCGTCGATCTCCTCTACGCCGTCATCAACCCGCGAATCCGCGTGCAGTGAGGCAAAGATGAGCAACGAAACAGCCACATTGCCCGTAGAAGCCAAAGCCCGTTCGGGCGCCTTTGGCGAGTTCTGGCACTATTTCTCCATGAACCACGGGGCCGTCCTCGGCCTCATCGTCTTCGTCCTTCTCGTTCTGGTCGCGATCTTCGCGCCGCTGATCGCACCGCATCTGCCCAACGAGCAGTATCGCGACGCGCTTCTGACACCGCCGATGTGGCACGAGGGCGGCAAATCGACCTTCATCCTCGGCACTGATGCCGTCGGCCGTGATATGCTCTCGCGGCTGATCTACGGTGCGCGCTATTCACTGTTCATCGGTCTCGTCGTCGTCGTCTTCTCGCTCACCAGCGGCATCATACTCGGCGTGCTCGCCGGCTATTTCCGCGGCTGGGTCGACACGCTGATCATGCGCGTCATGGACATCATCCTCGCCTTCCCGTCGCTGCTTCTGGCGCTGGTGCTGGTGGCGATCCTCGGGCCTGGCCTGTTCAACGCCATGCTGGCGATCGCGGTCGTCCTGCAACCGCACTTTGCCCGCCTGACCCGCGCTGCCGTGATGGCGGAAAAGAACCGCGAATACGTCATCTCGGCCAAGGTCGCAGGTGCCGGGCATCTGCGGCTGATGGCGGTGACGATCCTGCCGAACTGTCTGGCACCGCTGATCGTGCAGGCGACGCTGTCCTTCTCGAACGCCATTCTCGAGGCTGCGGCACTGGGCTTCCTCGGCATGGGCGCACAGCCGCCAACGCCGGAATGGGGCACGATGCTGGCGGCAGCGCGCGAGTTCATCCTGCGCGCACCCTGGGTGGTGACCTATCCCGGCCTTGCCATCCTTATCACCGTGCTTGCCATCAACCTGATCGGCGACGGCCTGCGCGACGCCTTCGACCCCAAGCTGAAGAGGTCGTAAGATGCCGCTTCTCCAAATCAAGAACCTCTGCGTTTCGTTCGACACCAGCGTCGGCGCGTTCATGGCGGTGAAGGGCATCGACATGTCGATCGAGCCGCGCGAAGTGCTGGCGATCGTCGGTGAAAGCGGCTCGGGCAAATCCGTGTCGATGCTGGCGGTGATGGGCCTTCTGCCCAAAACCGCGACGGTGACCGCCGACCGCATGGCCTTCAACGGCGTCGACCTGCTCGGCCTCACCGGCGAGCAGCGCCGCAAGATCATCGGCCGCGACATCGCCATGATCTTCCAAGAACCGATGGCAAGCCTCAACCCGTGCTTCACCGTCGGGTTCCAGATCGAGGAAGTGCTGCGCGTGCATATGGGCATGGACCGCGCCCAGCGCCGCGCCCGCGCCATCGAGCTCATGCAGCAGGTTGGCATTGCCGAACCGGCCGAGCGGCTTGGTTCCTACCCGCACCAGATGTCGGGCGGGCAGTGCCAGCGCGTGATGATCGCCATTGCCATCGCCTGCAATCCGAAGCTGCTGATTGCCGACGAGCCGACGACCGCGCTCGACGTGACCATCCAGAAGCAGATCCTCGATCTTCTGATGCGCCTTCAGGCCGAGCACGGCATGGGGCTGATCATGATCACCCACAATATGGGCGTGGTGGCCGAAACCGCCGACCGCGTCATCGTCCAGTACAAGGGACGCAAGATGGAAGAAGCCGACGTTCTGTCGCTGTTTGAATCGCCGAAGAGCAACTACACCAAGGCGCTGCTTTCGGCCCTGCCCGACAACGCCACCGGCGACCGGCTGCCGACAATCTCCGACTTCGCACTCGACCCCGAGGGAGCGACGGCATGACCCAGACGGTCCTCCAGGCAAAGAACCTCGTTCGCGACTACCATGTCGGCGGCGGCCTGCTGACGAAAGCGCGCACCGTTCACGCGGTGAAGGGTGTCAGCTTCTCGGTCGAAAAAGGCAAGACGCTGGCCATCGTCGGCGAAAGCGGCTGCGGCAAGTCCACGCTCGCCCGCATCATCACGCTGATTGACCCGGCGACTTCCGGCGACCTTCTGATCGACGGCAACAAGGTCGACATCGCGCATTCGGCGCTGACGCCGGAAATGCGGCGCAAGGTGCAGATCGTGTTCCAGAACCCCTACGGCTCACTCAATCCGCGCCAGAAGATCGGCGACGTGCTCGGCGAACCGCTGAAGATCAACACCGACATTCCGGCAGCCGAGCGGCGCGACCGCGCCATGGCGATGCTGAAGAAGGTCGGGCTCGCACCTGAGCATTACAACCGCTATCCGCATATGTTCTCCGGCGGCCAGCGCCAGCGCATCGCGATTGCCCGCGCGCTGATGCTGAACCCGAGTCTGCTGGTGCTCGACGAGCCGGTCTCGGCGCTCGATCTTTCGGTGCAGGCGCAGGTGCTGAACCTGCTTGCCGACCTGCAGGACGAGTTCCAGCTGACCTACGTCTTCATCAGCCACGACCTGTCGGTGGTGCGCTACATCGCCGACGACGTGATGGTGATGTATTTCGGCGAGGCAGTCGAATACGGCTCGCGCGACGCGGTGTTTTCCGACCCCAAGCACAGCTACACCAGGACGCTGTTTGCCGCGACGCCCCGCGCCGACGTGGAGAGCATCAAGGCTAGGTTGGCGAAGAAGAAGGCGGCTTGAGCCGACGCCCACCTCCCCCTTGAGGGGAGGGAAATGCTGCGCTTCAATGATTGTCCCGCGGAACACCCTTCGTCTGCGCCACACGCTGGTATTTCACCGCCGGCTTCAGCACCATGCCTTCCGACAGCTGGTCGACCATGCCGCGCTGGATTTCCTGCCATGGCGTCTGGTGCTCGGGGAAATGATAGCCGCCGTTGTTCTGCAGCTCGGCGCGGCGGCGCACGATCTCGTCGTCGGTGACGAGGATGTCGGCAGTGCCCTTCCGCAAATCGATGCGCACCCGGTCGCCTGATTTCAGCAGCGCCAGCCCGCCGCCGACCGCCGCTTCCGGCGAGGCGTTGAGGATGGACGGCGTGCCGGATGTGCCGGACTGGCGGCCGTCGCCGATGCAGGGCAGCGAGTGGATGCCCTTCTTGATGAGATAGGCGGGCGGCTGCATGTTCACCACCTCGGCACCGCCGGGATAGCCAACGGCGCCTGCCCCACGCATGAACAAAAGCGTGTGCTCGTCGATGCCAAGTGCTGGATCGTCGATGCGGGCGTGATAATCCTCCGGCCCGTCGAACACCATCGCCTTGCCTTCGAAGGCTTCGGGGTCCTTGGGGTTGGAGAGATAGCGGTCGCGGAATTCCGGCGATATCACGCTGGTCTTCATGATGGCGCTGTCGAACAGATTGCCTTTGAGGTTGATGAAGCCGGCACTTTCCTTGAGCGGATTCGAGACCGGGTGGATGACCTCCGGGTTGAGGTTTTCGACATTGGCGCAGTTGTCGCCCATCGAGCGGCCATTGACCGTCAACGCGGCGGGATGCGGCAGCAGGCCGGCCTTGAGCAGTTCGGCCGCCACCGCAGGCACACCGCCGGCATGGTGATAATCCTCGCCGAGATATTCGCCGGCCGGCTGGAGATTGACCAGCAGCGGGATCTTGTGGCCGACAGCCTGCCAGTCGTCATTGTCGAGCTTGACGCCGAGATGGCGAGCGATGGCGTTGAGGTGGATCGGCGCGTTGGTCGAGCCGCCGATGGCTGAATTGATGACGATGGCGTTTTCGAAGGCTTCGCGGGTCATGATGTCGGACGGCTTCAAATCCTCATGGACCATGCCGACGATGCGCTTGCCGGTCTCGTAGGAAATCTGCCCGCGCTCGCGATAGGGCGCGGGAATGGCGGCCGAACCCGGCAGTTGCATGCCGAGTGCTTCAGCCAGCGAGTTCATCGTGGTCGCCGTGCCCATGGTGTTGCAATAGCCGACCGACGGTGCGGACGAGGCGACGATGTCCATGAACTCGTCATAATCGATCTCGCCGGCCGAAAGCCGCTGGCGCGATTCCCAGACGATGGTGCCCGAGCCGGTGCGCTTGCCCTTGTGCCAGCCGTTCAGCATCGGGCCGACCGAGAGCGCGATGGCCGGGATGTTGACGGTGGCCGCGGCCATCAACATGGCCGGCGTGGTCTTGTCGCAGCCGATGGTCAGCACGACGCCGTCGAGCGGATAGCCGTAAAGCACCTCGACCAGCGACAGATAGGCGAGGTTGCGATCAAGCGATGCGGTCGGGCGCTTGCCCGTCTCCTGGATCGGATGACAGGGAAACTCGAAGGCGACGCCACCGGCTGCCACGATGCCTTCGCGCACCCGCTTGGCGAGCTCGATGTGATGGCGGTTGCAGGGTGACAGGTCCGACCCGGTCTGGGCGATGCCGATCAGCGGTTTGCCCGATTGCAGTTCCTCGCGCGTCAGGCCGTAATTCAGGTAGCGCTCGAGATAGAGCGCGGTCATGCCCGGATTGTCGGGATTGTCGAACCACTCCTGCGAGCGGAATTTTTTTGTTGTTTTTGCGCCGGCCATGAGGTTCTCCCGAATTTGGTGCTGAATGGTTATGACAAGGCGGGAACGCTCGCAAGGGGCACTTTGGGCGTTCCGGGCCGCAAGCTTGAGGAGAAGCGCATGAGTGTGCGTGGCAGCCCCCAACACTTTGGTGCGATGGACAAGACCTGCCGGGTTCGCTACGCCTCATGAAGCAATCAGTCGGAGGACGTCATGGCCCTGATTATCGAAGGCGAGGAACACATCGCGGCACCCGTGCAGAAAGTGTGGGAAGCGCTGAACGACCCGGCGGTTCTCAAGGAATGCATTCCGGGCTGCCAGAACCTGGAAATGAAGACGCCGACCGACATGGCCGCAACCGTGGTGCTGAAGATCGGGCCCATCAAGGCGACATTCGCCGGCGAGGTCACTCTGAAGAACCTGAAGCCGCCGCACTCCTACACCATTCAGGGCGAAGGCAAGGGCGGCATCGCCGGCTTTGCCAAGGGCGGCGCGGATGTGACGCTGACCGAGGACGGCGCGAACTCCACCCTTCTCAAATATGAGGCCAAGGCCGATGTCGGCGGCAAGATCGCACAGCTTGGCAGCCGATTGATCACCTCGACGTCGAAGAAGCTGGCCGGCCAGTTCTTCTCGAGTTTCAATGAGAAAGTGAGCGCCGGGTAACAGTTCGTTATGGCAAGGTTGTCAACTTTGTGAACTGACGGACTATTTTTGAGCCTTGTGCGGCTGGACGTAGCCTGATTGTCTCTTCTTCGTGAGGTGAAACATGAGAGTTATCGTCCTGTCGGCAATGGGCTTTCTTTTGCTGGCAATAGCCGGTTGTGTCAGTGCGCAAGATCAACAACCGGATCAACAGCCAGCAGCCCCGCAGTCGCAGCAGCAAGACCAGCAGACTGCCAATCCCGACTCCGCCAATACCGATATCGACCACGACAGGATGTTAAGCACGCAACGGCAAGGCGACGATCGTTATCCGGTTTGCAGCCCGATGGATTCGAACAACCATGTGGATGTTTCCACAGGCAAATGGGTCGGTCCCAGCTGCCAGATGGAAGCTGACTGAGGGTAAGGGGGTCTACGGTAGAAAGCGTAACGCGCTTCAACGATGACCCCACCCGGCTCTTTGGGCCACCCTCCCCTCAAGGGGGAGGTGAAGTCTTGCTACTCGAATACGATGCTCGGCACAGCAGCTTCCGCCGCCCCGCGTTCTTCGTTGACCCGCTCCCAGACCTTCGAGGCGATGCCGCGATAGATCTTGGCTTCCGGTCCCTCGGGCTTCGACACCACGACCGGCGTGCCGGCGTCCGAGGTTTCGCGGATTTCCATCTGCAGCGGCACTTCGCCAAGGAAGGTGACGCCGAGACGCTCGGCCTCCTTCCTGGCGCCGCCGTGGCCAAAGATGTCGTAGCGCTTGCCGGTGTCGGGGGCGATGAAATAGCTCATATTCTCGACGATGCCGAGTAGCGGCACGTCGACTTTCTTGAACATATTCAGACCCTTGCGGGCATCGATCAGCGCCAGATCCTGCGGTGTCGAGACAATGACCGCGCCGGCCAGCGGAACCTGCTGGGCCATGGTGAGTTGCGCGTCGCCGGTGCCGGGCGGCATGTCGACCACGAGCACGTCGAGCGGACCCCACTCGACCTCACGCAGCATTTGCGTGAGCGCCGACATGACCATCGGCCCGCGCCAGATCATCGGCGTTTCCTCATCGACGAGGAAGCCCATGGACATGACCTTGAGGCCGTATTTTTCCATCGGCTTCAGGATCTTGCCATCGACCGTCTGCGGCCTGCCGTGGAGATCGAGCAGCTTCGGCATGGACGGGCCGTAGATGTCGGCGTCGAGCACGCCGACCTTCAGCCCGTTCGCCGCGAGGCCGAGCGCGATGTTGATGGCGGTGGTGGATTTGCCGACGCCGCCCTTGCCGGATGCGACCGCGATGATCGCCTCGATGCCCGGCACGCCACGCTTGCCCGGTTGATGGCCGGCCGGCGCTTGGGGCGCGGGCCGAGCTACCGGAGCGGCAGGAGCCGGACGAGGCGCTGCCGGACGCGCCGGCGGCGGGGGCGCTTCCATGCCGCCGCCCTTTTTCTCGGCGGTCAGCGCGACAACGGCGCCGGCAACGCCGGGAATGGCGCGCACCACGCGTTCGGCTGCAGCACGCAGGGGCTCCATTTCCTTGGCCCGTGCCGCCGGCACGGTGATGGAGAAGAAGACCTTCTGGTCAGCGATGAAAATCTCGGAAACCAGGCCGAGACTGACGATATCGCCGGAAAAATCCGGGCCATTGACCGTCTTCAGCCGTTCGAGAACGATTTCCTTGGTGACAGTGGTCATGGCAGCCCTTTTCGGTCCTTAGTCGCGTTTCAGATAATGCAGTTCGGCCAGAACACCAAGAAGCCAGTGAATGTCTGCGACAATGGCAGCTTGCATGGACGGTGATTTTCCCGGACCTTGCGCAAACAACATTTGACCGGCACCCGCCGGTCGCCTGACAGCGACATGAAATGATCGACAAGCTGGAATTCTTCATAGCTCTCGCCAAGCAGCAGCATTTCGGCCGCGCGGCGGAAGAGTGCGGCGTGACGCAGCCGACGCTTTCGGCTGGCATCAAGCAGCTGGAAGAGGCGCTGGGCGTGATGCTGGTGCAGCGCGGCTCGCGTTTTCAGGGGCTGACGCCGGAGGGAAGCCGCGTGCTGGAATGGGCGCGGCGCATCGTTGGCGATGCCCGCACCATGCGTGAGGAAATGCGCGCGGCGCGCCACGGGCTTGCCGGCCATGTGCGGATTGCGGCGATCCCGACCGCACTTGCCATGACGCCGCGCCTGACCACGCCGTTTCGCGAAAAGCACCCGGGCGTGACCTTCTCGATCCTGTCGCGCACCTCGATCGAGGTGCTGACGCTTCTCGAAAACTTCGAGATCGATGTCGGCATCAGCTATCTCGACAATGAGCCGCTTGGGCGCGTGGCGACCGTGCCGCTCTACTCGGAGCGCTATCAGCTCATCACCGCCGCCGGCAACCCGTTTTCCGACAGCGAGACCGTGACGTGGGCGGAGGTGGCCGCGCTGCCGCTGTGCCTGCTGACCCCTGACATGCAGAACCGGCGCATCATCAACCAGCATCTCGGAGAGGCCGGAGCGGAAGCGCATCCGACGCTGGAATCGAACTCGATGATCGTGCTGTTTTCGCATATCCGCACGGGAAAATGGTCTTCGATCATGCCGCTCAACCTTGCCGAAACCTTCGGCTTCGCCGAGCCGATCCGCGCCATTCCCATCGTCGAGCCGGATGCCAGCCATCTCGTCGGACTCGTTGCCGCGCATCGCGAACCGCATACGCCGCTGGTTTCGGCACTGCTGCATCAGGCACGGATATTGGCTGCCGATCTTTCCCTTCTTTGATAGAAATTTCCTATCGTTCAACGAAAGAGCTCTCTTGATTGAGCTTTTCCGTTTTGATTAGTTCTAAAGTGAGGAAATACATAGGGAGGGCGCTGCATGTCGATGCAGGCTGCAAGTACCCAGATCGCGTCGCGGGCGACGGCGATTATTGACGAGATGAAGGCGCTCGAAGGCCCTCTCCTGCCCATCCTGCATGAGATCCAGGAAGAATTCGGCCATGTGCCCGCCGAAACGCTGCCGATCATCGCCAAGGCGCTGAACATCAGCAACGCCGAAGTGCACGGCGTTGTCACTTTCTATCATGATTATCGCAACCATCCGGCCGGCCGCCACGTTCTGAAGGTGTGCCGGGCGGAAGCCTGCCAGTCGATGGGCGGCGATGCCATTGCAGCCCAGATCAGCCAGGCGCTGGGCATAGGCTTCCACGAGACGACGAAGGACAATTCGGTTACACTAGAACCGGTCTATTGCCTCGGCCTTTGCGCCTGCGCGCCCGCCGCTATGCTCGACGGCGAAGTCATCGGCAGGCTCGACGCCGACAAGATTGAAGAGATCGTTCAGGAGGTACGCTCGTGACGGTCACTATCTACATACCCCGCGATTCCGGCGCGCTGGCGCTCGGCGCCGAAAAGGTCGCCAAAGCGGTCGCGCAGGAAATCGAAACGCGCGGGCTGGACGCAAAAATCGTGCGCAACGGTTCGCGCGGCCTCTATTGGCTGGAGCCGATGGTGGAAGTGGCGACCGATGCCGGCCGCGTCGCCTATGGCCCGGTTACGGCCAAGGATGTTGCCTCGCTGTTCGACGCCGGGCTGACCTCCGGTGGCGAGCACAAGCTTTCGCTCGGCGATCCTGAGAAAATCCCGTTTCTTGCCAAGCAGACCCGCCTCACCTTCGCGCGCTGCGGCATCACCGACCCGCTGTCGCTGGAAGACTACAGGACCCATGGCGGCCTGAAGGGTCTGGAGAACGCGATTGCGATGACGCCTGCCGACGTCGTCAAGCAGGTGACCGACTCGGGCCTGCGCGGACGCGGCGGCGCCGGCTTCCCGACCGGCATCAAGTGGAAGACCGTTCTCGATACGACCGCCGACCGCAAATATATCGTCTGCAACGCCGACGAGGGTGACTCTGCGACCTTCGCCGACCGCATGATCATGGAGGGCGACCCCTTCGTGCTGATCGAAGGCATGACGATTGCCGGCATCGCCACAGGCGCGACCAAGGGCTTCGTCTATATCCGCTCGGAATATCCGCATGCGGTGGCGACGATGCAGAAGGCCGTCGAGGTGGCGCGCAAGGCCGGCGTGCTCGGCGTCAATGTGATGGGTTCGCCCAACGCCTTCGACATGGAAATTCGCGTCGGCGCGGGTGCTTATGTCTGCGGCGAGGAAACCTCGCTGCTCAACAGCCTGGAAGGCAAGCGCGGCATCGTGCGCGCCAAGCCGCCGCTGCCGGCGATCCAGGGCCTGTTCGGCAAGCCAACCGTCATCAACAATGTGATTTCGCTGGCCTCCGTGCCGATCGTCATGGATCGCGGCGCGCAGCACTACAAGGATTTCGGCATGGGCCGCTCGCGCGGCACGATACCGATCCAGATCGCCGGCAACGCCAAGCATGGCGGGTTGTTCGAGGCAGCGTTCGGCCTGACGCTCGGCGAGATCGTCGACGAGATTGGCGGCGGCACCGTCACCGGACGCCCGGTCAAGGCGGTGCAGGTCGGCGGGCCGCTGGGTGCCTATTTCCCGCGCTCGCTGTTCGACACGCCGTTCGACTATGAAGCCTTCGCGGCACGAGACGGGCTGATCGGCCATGCCGGCATCACCGTTTTCGACGACACCGCCGATATGCTGAAGCAGGCGCGCTTCGCCATGGAATTCTGCGCCATCGAGTCCTGCGGCAAGTGCACGCCCTGCCGCATCGGCTCGACGCGCGGCGTCGAGACCATCGACAAGATCGCCCACAACATCGAGCCCGAGAAGAACCTCGCGCTGGTCACAGACCTCTGCAACACGATGAAGTTCGGTTCGCTCTGCGCCCTGGGCGGTTTCACGCCCTACCCGGTGATGAGCGCAATCAACCACTTCCCCGAAGATTTCCGGCCGACGCCGGTCGCTCAAGCAGCCGAATAAGGAGACAGGATCATGGGTCTCGTCCACGAAATCGACTACGGCACCCCGGCCTCGAAAGCGGAAAAGCAGATCACGCTGTCCGTCGACGGCTTCACCGTGACCGTGCCGGAAGGCACCTCGATCATGCGTGCCTCGATGGAGGCCGGCATTGCCATTCCGAAGCTTTGCGCCACCGACATGGTCGATGCTTTCGGCTCCTGCCGCCTCTGCCTGGTGGAGATCGAGGGCCGCAACGGCACGCCCTCCTCCTGCACGACGCCTGTCGCACCCGGCATGGTGGTTCATACCCAGACCGGCCGCCTGAAAGACATCCGCCGTGGCGTGATGGAGCTTTACATCTCCGACCATCCGCTCGACTGCCTGACTTGTGCTGCAAACGGCGACTGCGAATTGCAGACGCAGGCCGGCGTCGTCGGCCTGCGCGACGTGCGCTATGGCTACGAAGGCGACAACCACGTCTTCAAGAAGATGGACGGCGCGGAAAACTTCAAATGGATGGCGAAGGACGAGTCCAACCCGTACTTCACCTATGACCCGTCGAAATGCATCGTCTGCTCGCGCTGCGTGCGCGCCTGCGAAGAAGTGCAAGGCACATTCGCGCTGACCATCGAAGGCCGTGGCTTCGGCAGCCGCGTGTCGCCCGGTATGCACCAGCCCTTCATCGATTCGGAATGCGTTTCCTGCGGCGCCTGCGTGCAGGCCTGCCCGACCGCGACGCTGACGGAAAAGAGCGTTATCCAGATCGGCCAGCCGGAGCATTCGGTGGTCACCACCTGCGCCTATTGCGGCGTCGGCTGCTCGTTCAAGGCCGAAATGCGCGGCGACGAGCTGGTGCGCATGGTGCCCTACAAGGACGGCAAGGCCAATCGCGGCCATAGCTGCGTCAAGGGCCGCTTCGCCTATGGCTATGCCACGCACAAGGAGCGCATCCTCAACCCGATGATCCGCGAAAAGATCACCGATCCATGGCGCGAAGTGTCGTGGGAAGAGGCGCTGACCCACACCGCCAACGAATTCCGCCGCCTTCAGTACCAGTATGGCCGCACGGCAATCGGCGGCATCACCTCGTCGCGCTGCACCAACGAGGAAACCTATCTCGTCCAGAAGCTGATCCGCCAGGGCTTCCTCAACAACAATGTCGACACCTGCGCCCGCGTCTGCCATTCGCCGACCGGCTACGGCCTCGGCCAGACATACGGCACCTCGGCCGGCACGCAGGATTTCGACTCGGTCGAGGATTCCGACGTGATCATGGTGATCGGCGCCAATCCTTCGGCCGCGCACCCCGTCTTTGCCTCGCGCATGAAGAAGCGCATCCGCCAGGGCGCCAAGCTGATTGTGCTCGATCCGCGCGTCACCGAGACTGTGGATTCGGTCCACGCCAAGGCCGACTATCACCTGCCGCTGAAGCCCGGCACCAATGTCGCCGTGGTCACCTCCCTGGCGCATGTCATCGTGACGGAAGGGCTGTTCGACGAGCAGTTCATTCGCGAGCGCTGCGACTGGTCGGAGTTCGAGGACTATGCAGGCTTCGTCTCCGACGAACGCCACAGCCCGGAGCAAGTGGAAAAGCTGTCCGGCGTGCCGGCAGAGAAAATCCGTGAAGCGGCCCGGCTCTATGCGACGGGCGGCAATGGCGCGATTTATTACGGCCTCGGCGTGACCGAACACAGCCAGGGTTCGACCACCGTCATCGCGATTGCCAACCTCGCCATGCTGACCGGCAATATCGGACGGCGCGGCGTCGGTGTGAACCCGCTGCGCGGCCAGAACAACGTGCAGGGCTCATGCGACATGGGCTCGTTCCCGCATGAGCTGCCGGGCTATCGCCATATCTCTGGCGACGCCGTGCGCGACATCTATGAGAGCCTGTGGGGCGTGAAGCTCGACAACGAGCCGGGCCTGCGCATCCCCAACATGCTGGACGCGGCTGTTGAAGGCACCTTCAAGGGCATCTACATCCAGGGCGAGGACATCCTGCAGTCCGACCCGGACACCAAGCATGTCTCGGCCGGCCTCGCCGCCATGGAATGCGTGGTGGTGCACGACCTGTTCCTGAACGAGACGGCGCGCTACGCCCATGTCTTCCTGCCGGGCTCGACCTTCCTCGAGAAGGACGGCACCTTCACCAATGCCGAACGCCGCATCAACCGCGTGCGCAAGGTGATGGCACCGAAGAACGGCTTTGCCGACTGGGAAGTGACGCAGAAGCTTGCCCAGGCGATGGGCCTGAACTGGAACTACCAGCACCCGTCGGAAATCATGGACGAGATCGCGCAGACGACGCCGAGCTTCGCCAAGGTTTCCTACGACTATCTCGACAAGATGGGTTCCGTGCAGTGGCCGTGCAACGAGGCGGCACCGGAAGGCACGCCGATCATGCATATCGACCATTTCGTGCGCGGCAAGGGCAAGTTCATCCGCACCGAATATGTGGCGACGGACGAAAAGACCGGCCCACGCTTCCCGCTGCTGCTCACCACCGGCCGCATCCTGTCGCAATACAATGTCGGCGCGCAGACACGCCGCACCGAAAATGTCGTCTGGCATTCGGAGGACCGCCTGGAAGTCCACCCGCACGATGCCGAGAATCGCGGCATTCGCGACGGCGACTGGGTGCGCCTGCAAAGCCGGGCTGGCGAGACGACATTGCGTGCGCTGATCACCGATCGCGTGTCGCCGGGTGTCGTCTACACGACCTTCCACCACCCCGACACGCAGGCCAACGTCATCACCACCGACTTCTCCGACTGGGCGACCAACTGCCCCGAATACAAGGTCACCGCCGTCCAGGTCGCGCCATCCAACGGCCCGTCCGAGTGGCAGGAGGAGTATGAGGACCTGTCGCAGCGCTCGCGCAAGATTGCGACGCTGGAAGCGGCGGAGTAAGGTAGTGGCTGCGGCCCGCAAACCCATCACCCAGACCTCCCGCCTCGCCCGGCGCGCGGCTGGAACGGCGGCGGCAAACCGCATGGTGCCGGAGGAAACGCCGGTGGCGTTTTCGTTTGCCGGCACCACACATGCGGTGATGATGGCGAGCCCGGCGGATTTTGAGGATTTCGCGCTGGGGTTTTCGCTCACCGAAGGCATCATCTCGTCGATTGACGAGATCGAGGCGATCGAGGTCGAGGACCAGGGCGCCGGCATCGACATCCAGATCCGGCTGAAGGACAAGGCCAATACGCGTTTCCAGGCGCGTCGCAGGCGGCTGGCAGGGCCGGTCGGCTGCGGGCTCTGCGGCATCGAATCCATCGAGGAAGCGATGCGCTCGGTTGATCAGGTCGGTGCGTCGCCGCTTACGCTCAGCGAGAACGATATCGTCCAGTCGGTGAAGCTGCTTTCCAAGGTACAGCCGATGCATGCCGAGACCGGCGCGGTGCACGCCGCCGGCTTCTACGTGCCCGGCAAAGGCATCATCAAGGCGCGCGAGGATGTCGGCCGCCACAATGCGCTCGACAAGCTGGCAGGCGCGCTCGCCCACAAGGGCATCGACGGTTCCTCCGGCGCGGTCGTCGTCACGTCGCGCGTTTCGGTCGAGATGGTGCAGAAGACGGCGGCGATCGGCGCGCGCTTCATCATTGCCGTGTCGGCACCGACCGCCCTTGCCATCCGCACCGCGGACGAGGCCGGCATGACGCTGGTGGCGCTGGTGCGCGGCGACGATTTCGACATTTTCACCCATCCAGACCGCGTCACTTCCGGAGCAGCCAGACATGTCGCTTGAAGAACACAAGGCCAGTACGCGCGACAAGCTGATCCGCATGGCCAACCAGATCGCGACGTTCTTCCATTCGAAGCCGCGCGAGGAAGGCCTGGCCGGCACGGCCGAGCACATCAACAAGTTCTGGGAGCCGCGCATGCGCCGGCATCTGTTCGAGGTTCTCGACAGTGGCGGCGAAGGGCTGGACGAACTGGTGATCGCGGCGTCGGAAAAGATCAGGCGGCCGAGCGATCCTGTGACGCCCGCACAGGCCGCGGAGGCAAATGCCGACGTCAGCGGCTGAGGGTCGGCTGACCGCCCACCGAGGCCGTCGTCCTATGCCCGCTTCCAGCCTTTCCGGATGTGTGTAAAGCCCTCGCGGTAGACCGCTTCCGGGTTTTCGGCGAAATCGCGCCAGACCTTTGTCGCCGCCGCCAGATCCTTCAGCCCGCGCCCGAACGCCTCGATGGTGAGCCAGCCGTCATAGCCGCTCTCCTTGATCGCGGAAAACGTCTTCTTCCACGGGATATTGCCGCGCCCCGGCACGCCGCGATCATTCTCCGAAATATGAATGTGGGCGATGTTGCGGACGTGCTTGGTATAGGCGCCGATGGGGTCCGTCTCCTCGATATTGGCGTGGAAGGTGTCGTACATGGCGCGGATGTTCGGATGGCCAATCTCGTCGATATGGGCCGAGAGGTCGGCCATCGTGTTCAAGAGATAGCATTCGAAGCGGTTCAGCGCCTCAAGCCCGATGGTGACGCCATGCTGGCCGGCATGGTCGCCGATGGCGCGCTGCGAGGCGACCGAGCGCTTCTTTTCGGCCGATGTCGGGCCGACGCCGGAAAACTGGCCGAGTGTGGAATGAAGCGGGCCGCTGAGCGTTTTCGCGCCGAGCGCCTCGGCACAATCGATCGCCCATTTCATGTAGTTCATGCCGGCCTTGCGGGTGGCAGCGCTCGGCGAGATCAGGTTCATCGCCGGATCGCCCATGGCCGACACGGCGGTGCGCTCAAGGCCGATGCGATCGAGCATTTCGCCCAGCCGCCTGTAGTCGTCGGGCGTGCCTTCGAAGACCGGGATTTCGACGCCGTCATATCCGGTCGCCTTGATGTCGCGCAGCAGTTTTTGGTGCTTTCCTGTGACATTGGTGGTCCACAGGAACATGCAGAAGCCGATTTTCATTTTTGTCCCCTCCGATGGCCGCTCTGCTGGCGGTTCAACGGCAATCTAGCGGGGAAAATCTGGTAGGACCAGATAGGCAAGACAAAAAGAGAGCCCGGCGAACCGGGCTCCAGGGCAGAAGTTCGGTGGCCGCTTAGTGCGCGATCATGACGTGGCGCACCGCCGTGTAATCCTCCAGCGCATAAAGCGACATGTCCTTGCCGTAGCCGGATTGCTTCAACCCGCCATGCGGCATCTCGTTTGTGAGCATGAAGTGCGTGTTGATCCAGGTGCAGCCATATTGCAGCCGTGCGGCGGTCGACATGGCGCGCGAGACGTCCTTGGTCCAGACGGATGAAGCAAGGCCGTAGTCGGAATCATTGGCCCAGTTGACGGCTTCGTCGGCGTCGGAGAAGCGGGTGACGGAGACGACCGGCCCGAACACTTCGCGGCGCACGATCTCGTCTTCCTGCAAGGCGCCGGCAACCACGGTCGGCTGGTAGAAGAAGCCGCCGCCCTCGCCCGGCTTGCCGCCGGTGGTGATCTCGACATGCTTCAGCTCCGAGGCGCGCTCGACGAAACTCGCGACGCGGTCGCGCTGCCGGCTGGAGATGAGTGGCCCGATCTCGTTTTCTGTATCGTCCGGCTGGTTGAACTTTATGGTCGAGACGGCCGATGACAGGTCGGCGACCAGCTTGTCGTAGATTTTCTTGCCGGCATAGATGCGGCAGGCGGCGGTGCAGTCCTGCCCCGCGTTGTAATAGCCGAATGCGCGCAAGCCATTCACAACAGCTTCCAGATCGGCATCGTCGAAGACAATGACCGGCGCCTTGCCGCCCAGTTCCAGATGCGTGCGCTTGACCGACTTGGCGGCGGCCTGCAGCACCTTCTTGCCGGTGGCGACGTCGCCGGTAATCGAGATCATGTTGACCTTGGGGTGGTTGATCAGCGCGTTGCCGACGCTTTCGCCTCGCCCAAGCACAACATTGACCACGCCTTCAGGCAGGATTTCAGCCATGATCTTCGCCAGCTTCAGCGCCGTCAGCGGCGTCTGTTCGGACGGCTTGAACACCACCGTGTTGCCGCCGCCGATGGCCGGCGCGAGTTTCCACGCCATCATCATCAACGGGTAGTTCCACGGCGCGATGGATGCGACGATGCCGATCGGGTCACGGCGCACCATGGACGTATGACCGGGCAGATATTCGCCCGCCACGACACCCGGCATGGAGCGCACCGCGCCGGCGAAGAAGCGGTAGCAATCGACGATCGCCGGGATTTCGTCGTTGAGCACGGCATTGATCGGCTTGCCGCAATTCAGCGCCTCGAGCTTGGCAAAGCTCTCCGCCTCGGCCTCGATGCGGTCGGCGATCTTCAGGAGATAGCCGGAGCGCTGCGCCGGCGTGGTGCGCGACCACCCGGTGAAAGCTTTTTCTGCGGCAGCGACTGCCGCCTCGATCTGCGACTGGCTCGCCTCCGGCAGGTTGAGGATGATCTGGCCGGTCTTGGGGTTGAGGATCGGCTCCTCGGTCTCGGTGCCCTTTTCGAAGCGCGAACCGATCAGCATCTCGGTGTCCATGTAAGCTCTCCCTGGCTTGGTGTCTCAAGAGAGCGAGTAGTTAGTAGTGAGTGGTGAATAGGTTTGAACGCGTTGCTTTTTCCTATTCACTATTCACCACTCCCTATTCACTCATTTCATTTGCCCGAACCGGCGACCTGGTCGCCGTCGCGGGTCAGGTAATAGGCGGCAAGGATGGGCAGGAACGTCACCAGCACGACAACCATGGCGACGACATTGGTGACCGGGCGCTGGCGTGGTCGCACCAGTTCCTCCAGCATCCAGATCGGCAGCGTCTGCTGCTGGCCGGCGGTGAAGGTGGTGACGATGACCTCGTCGAAGGACAGCGCGAAGGCGAGCATGCCGCCGGCCAGAAGAGCCGTGCCGATATTGGGCAGGATGACATAGCGGAAGGTCTGGAAACCATCAGCGCCGAGATCCATCGAGGCTTCGATCAGCGAACCGGACGTGCGGCGGAAGCGGGCGACCGCATTGTTGTAGACCACGACGACGCAGAAGGTGGCGTGACCGAGAATGATCGTCCAGAACGAGAATGGGATTTCGGCGAGACTGAAGGCTGAGCGGAGCGCAATGCCGGTGATGATGCCGGGCAGTGCAATGGGCAGGATGACCAGCAGCGAGATCACCTCACGGCCGAAGAACTTTGTCTGCGACACCGCTGCGGCACACAGCGTGCCGAGCACCATCGCAATTGCCGTCGACACTGCCGCAACCTTCACAGACAGGCCGAGGGCGGACCACACGTCCGGCCGGTTCCATGCGACAGCGAGCCATTGCGTGGTGAGACCGGGCGGCGGCCACTGATAGCTCTTTTCCTCCATCGTGAAGGCATAGACGAAGATCAGCAGGATTGGCAGGTGCAGGAACAGGAGGCCTGCGGCAGCGGCGATCTTGAGCCCGAGGGGTGCGGATTGATGGCGATCAGAGCGCATGGGAACCTCGCGCACTTACGCTGACGTATTTACCCCCACCCCTAACCCCTCCCCACAAGGGGGAGGGGAATCTTTCCACCTCGCCCTCGGCAGGGACACACTCAGACAAAGAAAAATTCGGCAAGAATGAATGCATGAGATATCCCCCTCCCCCTTGTGGGGAGGGGTTAGGGGTGGGGGTCTTCTCCGAAGAACTAAAGCGCATCGAACGCCCCCATGCGCTTGGCCGCCCAGAGATAGATCCCCATGATCACGACCGGGACCACGGTGAAGGCCGCTGCCAGCGGAATGTTGCCCGCCGTGCCCTGCTGGGCATAGACGGCCTGCCCGATGAACAGGCGCGACGTGCCGATGATCTGCGGGATGATGTAGTCGCCCAGCGTCAGCGAGAAGGTGAAGATGGAGCCGGCGACGATGCCCGGCAGCGCCAGCGGGAACAGCACGTTGCGGAAGGTCTGGCCGGGCGTGGCGCCAAGATCGGACGAGGCTTCGACCAGATTGCCCGGCACGCGCTCGAGGGCTGCCTGTATCGGCAGGATCATGAAGGGCAGCCAGACATAGACGAAGACGATGAAGGTGCCGGTGAAGGAAACCGACAGCGAATTTCCGCCGACATAGGGCAACGACAGCCAGGCATCGAGCAGCCACGACAGATGCAGCTTGGCGAACAGCCATGTGAGGATGCCTTCTTTGGCGAGGATAAGCTTCCAGGCATAGATCTTGACCAGATAGCTGGACCACAGCGGCAGCATGATCCCGAGATAGAACAACGCCTTCCATTTGCCGCGGGCATAACGGGCTGCGAAATAGCCAATGGGAAAGGCAACGACCGCCGAGGCCAGCGTGACGCAGGCGGCCATGGTAACCGTGCGGACGATGATGTCGAAATTGGCCGGGCGCAGCAGCTCGCCATAGGTCTTCAGCGTGAATTCGCGGTTGATGAGCCCGGAAAAATCATCGATCGAAAAGAAGCTCTGCAACAGCAGCGCAAACAGCGAGCCGAGATAGACGATGCCGAGCCACAGCAGCGGCGGCGTCAGCATCAGGAACAGAAGCAGTTTCGGCCTGCGCCAGAAAATGTCCGACAGCGCGCCGGCAATGCCGCCGCGGCTGGGCAGGATGACCGGCGCGGAACCGGCAGGCATGACAGCCTCGGTCCTCATGCCGGCTCGTCCATGAGATGAAGATCGGCCGGCAGCCAGACCAGCGAGACATCCGCGCCATCTTCCGGCACGGGCTGGCCGGCGGGCGTTATGACATGCAGGCGGGTGCCTTCAGCATCGACGGTGAACCGGTTGGTTGCGCCGAGAAAGCTGCGGGCGCGCACCGTGCCTGCAACGCCCTGCCCTGCCTTTTCGGCCAGCCTGATCTTTTCCGGCCGCAGGCTTGCCCAGCGGCGCTTGCCACTATAGCGGGCGACGAAATCCGGCGACAGCACATTCGAGGAACCGACGAAATCTGCAACGAAACGCGTTTGCGGTCGCTCATAAATGTCCTGCGGCGTGCCGATCTGCATGATGCGGCCATCGTTGAAGACGGCGACGCGGTCGGCCATGGACAGGGCCTCGCCCTGATCGTGCGTCACGAAGACGAAGGTGATGCCGAGCGCGCGCTGGAGCAGCTTCAGCTCCTCCTGCATGTTTTCGCGCAGCTTCAGGTCGAGCGCGCCGAGCGGCTCGTCTAGCAGCAGAACGCGCGGCTTGTTGACCAACGCACGTGCCAGCGCCACGCGCTGACGCTGGCCGCCGGAAAGCTGGCTCGGGCGGCGCGCGCCATAACCGGGAAGCTGCACCAGCTTCAGCGCGTCTTCGGCTTGTTTGGCGCGCTCAGTGCGGCCCACGCCCTTGACCATCAGTCCATAGGCAACGTTGTCGAGCACGTTGAGATGCGGGAACAGCGCGTAGTCCTGGAACACCGTATTGACGTTGCGGCGATAGGGCGGAACGCCCTCGGCGCGTTCGCCGAAGATGGAAATCGAGCCCGCCGTCGGCTGCTCGAAACCGGCGATCAGGCGCAGGCAGGTCGTCTTGCCCGAACCCGACGGGCCGAGCATGGCGAAGAACTCGCCGGGCCGAATATCGAGGTCAACCGCATCAACGGCGCGCACGGCGCCGAAATGGCGGGAGACTTTTTCGAAGGAGACGGCTGTGGTCATGGGATTGTGGATTACCAATTTCTGACGGTGTTTTTCGGCCAACACCCCTCATCCGTCTCGGCGCTACGCGCCGATCCACCTTCTCCCACAAGGGGAGAAGGAAAGGGGCTCTCCCTTCTCCCCTTGTGGGAGAAGGTGGCCCGAAGGGTCGGATGAGGGGTGTTGGCCGAAGCGCGGCCTATCCAGCCACGCTTCGGACCAATAACTCACCGTCCGCCGATCACGCCGATATAGTCCGACACCCAGCGGTAGTAAGGCACGCATTCGCCCTGGCTGCCGCATTTGGCGACGGGCGTCTTCCAGAACTTGATCTTGGCGAAGTCCTCGAAGCCGTTGGTCTTGCAGCCTTCGTCGGTCAGCAGTTCGTTGCCCTTGCAGGCAGCCGGCACGGCCGGGTTGGAGCCGAACCAGGCGGCGAGATCGCCCTGCACCTTGGGCGAGAGCGAATGCTCCATCCACATATAGGCGCAGTTCGGGTTGGCGGCATCGACATGCAGCATGGTCGTGTCGGCCCAGCCGGTGGCGCCCTCTTCCGGAATGGTCGAGGCGATCGGCTGCTTTTCCGCTTTCAGCAGGTTGACCTGGAACGGCCATGAGCCCGAAGCGACGACGCCTTCGTTCTTGAAGTCGTCGATCTGGATCATGGCATCGTGCCAGTAGCGGCCGGCCAGCGTGCGCTGGACGCGCAGCAGGTCGAGCGCTGCCTTGTACTGGTCCTCGTTGAGTTCGTAGGGGTCCTTGATGCCGAGATCGGGCTTGTGCGCCATCAGGTAGTTGGCGGCGTCGGCGATGTGAATCGGCCCGTCATAGGCCTGGACGCGGCCCTTGTTGGGCTTGCCATCGGGAAAATCCATCGCCTCGAAGACGACGTTCCAGCTCTTGGGTGCTTCCTTGAAAACGTCGGTGTTGTACATCAGCACGTTCGGGCCCCACTGGTAGGGCACGCCGTAATGCACCTTGTCGACGGTGAACCAAGGGGCGTTCTGCAAACGCTCGTCGACGGTTCCCCAGCTCTTGATGAGATCGACATTGACCGGCTGCACGCGCTTGCCGGCGACCAGACGCAGCGAGGCGTCGCCGGAGGCAGTGACGAGGTCGAAGCCGCCCTCATTCATCAGCGCGACCATTTCGTCGGAAGTGGCGGCGGTCTTGACGTTGACCTTGCAGCCAGACGATTTCTCGAAGTCCGAGACCCAGTCATAGGCCTTGTCGGTTTCGCCGCGCTCGATATAGCCCGGCCAGGCGATGATGTTGACCTGGCCTTCGCCCTTGCCGATTTCCTTCAGCATCTCCTGCGCCATGGCCTGGCCGGAAAAGCTCAGCGCCATCGTCAGAGCGGTGCATGTCTTCAGAAAAGATTTCATGACTTTCTCCCATTTGAGGGGCCGCTCTGGGTGGCGACGTTGATCCCTGAAATGAAAGGTGATCTGAATCCGGAGCATTCGCAAACGGATTTATCAGAAAGTCGTTATCGGCTTTTCCGATAGGTTGCGATTTCTACGGTCTTTGCCGTGTTTGCCTCTGCGACTGGGCCACGCCGATGAAATCGCGCGCTGCCTGCGGCAGGCTGGAGCCGCGCCGCCAGACCATGCCGACCTGGACGACGGGCAGCGAACCGGAGATATCGCGCGATTCGATGCGGTCGCCTTCCAGCGACCATGGCCGGTAGACGAGATCGGGCAGGAGCGCCACGCCGGCACCGGTGGCGACGAGGCTGCGCACGGCTTCCACGGAGCGCGTGCGGAAGGCGACATGCGGGCGTGCGCCGAGCGCCACCAGCAGTTTGCCGGTGTTCTCCTCGATTTCGTCGACAGTGAGCATGATCAGCGGTTCGCTGACGATATCGTTGATGCCGATGATGTCGGCGCTCGCCAGATGATGGCCAAGCGGCAGCCACAGGCGATAGGGCGAGACTTCGAGGATTTCGGCCTGCAGCGCCATGCGGTCACGCAGGTTGGAGATGACCATGACGGCAACGTCGAGCTCGCCGCCGACCAGCAGGTGCTCGAGATAGTCGCCATTGTCCTCGATGGCCGAAACATCGATCGAGGGAAAGGCACGGCGGTAACGGGCTAGCAGATCCGACAGCACATAGCCGGCGACCAGTGAGGTGACACCGAGCTGAAGCCTGCCGGTCGCACGCTCCTTGTCGTCGGAAAAGGTGCGGCGGGCGTCGGAGACGTCGGCCAATATCTTGGTGGCGTGGCGCAGGAACTGATGGCCCTTGTGGGTGATGTTCAGCCCGCGCGGGTGGCGCTCGAAAAGCTCGACGCCGAGATCGCGCTCCAGATCCTTGATCGCTTCGGTGACTGCCGATTGCGAGATCGAGAGGTTCTGGGCCGCGCCAGAAACCGTGCCCTGCTCTGCGACCGCGACGAAGAATTGCAACTGCCTGATGGTGAATGCCATGGTGCGAATAAACACGCGCCGTGGCGGAATGGGAAGAGGCCGCTCAGCGTCCTCTTCGCCGAAATGTCACGGCACGCTGCCAGGCGCGGATGCGGCCGACAGCGCCGTAGCGCAGTGCGACCAGGAACGCCGTCTCCAGCACCAGGACGACCGCGACGATGCGCAAGCCGATCGTCACCGGGTCCTGACCGGCATGGCGCATGAGATAGCCGGCACTCAGGAACGCGGCATTCCAGACAAGAGTGCCGCAGAATGTGCCGGAAAGGAAAGGCAGGGCTGCGAGCCGCCAGGCACCGGCGGGGATAGCAAGATAGATGCGCACCGTCGGTACGAGCTGGGCCAGAAGCGTCACGCGAAACTGGTTACCGCGATAGGCCCGCGCCAGCCGCTGATAGGTCGCCTTGGGCAGAAGGACATATTTGCCGAAGCGGTCCACCAGCCTGTCGGCGCGATCCGACCCCAGCCAGCGGCCCATGCCGTACCAGAACATCGAGCCGATTGTGGAACCGAGCGCGGTGATCAGCAACAGCGTGGCGAGGACTTCGCTGTTCGGCGCCGCAGTCATGCCGAGGAACAGCAGCAGCACATGCGAGGGCGGCACGGGCAGTAGCTTTTCGGTGAAGGCGAGAACGCCAGCGCCGAGAAGCCCAAGGCCGAGCATCGTCGCTACAGGTCCGATCATCGGATGCGCCAATCATATCTGTTAGCGTTCGCAATCCGGCTTATACGGTAGACGGCCGCCGGGGGGAAGTTTCGAAAGGTGTGGCCGATGCGGGTCGCTTCGAGATCGAGACGGTCAAGCATCGTCTGCTCGATCGGGCAGCGCCAGCTATAGGTGAACTGATAGAGCGCCCCACCAGGGCGAAGATTGGCAAAAACGCCTTCGAGGATGGCCTGCGTCTTGCGCGGCGGTATCGACAGGAAGGGCAGCCCGCTGATCGCAGCACCCAGTACCGGCCCCTCGAACAGGGCCAGATGACGCAAGCCCACGGCATCCATCTCGAAGACCCGCGCCTCGGGAAAGCGATGCCGAAGCATTCCGGCAAAGTCGGCACCTGCCTCGATCAGGGTAAGGTCCTCTTCCTTCACCCCGCACGCCAGCAGCGCCCGGGTGAACGGACCGGTGCCGGGACCGAGTTCCAGCACAGGGCCGGTCGCAGCGTCTATCTCGCTCGTCATCAACGCCGCGAGGCTCGGGCTCGACGGCGTGACCGAAGCGACCCGCAACGGCGCCGCAGCCCAGGCCATAAGAAAGGACAAAGTATCACTCGCAGGCATATCGACCCTCAATCCACATGTCGGCAGCAAGGCGAATCGACCGCCAGCTTTAATGAGGGCTGTTTGCGACGACTGGATTACACCGGCATTGCATGGCGCGATAGTGCGCCAAAAAAAGCTGGGAATCCGGTGCCGGCGTCGCCATTTCAAATTCGCAATGTTTCTGCAATGTTGGCGCATTAGATCGCCATGCGTCCGCTCGGACGCATAAAGGACGATCTAACACTTTGAAGGAGCATCGGAATATTCCGAAAACCGGATTCCACTTTTCGGTCCGATGCTCTAGCGGGCAGGGTTTAGCCGTCGCAAGGATATCGAATGCGCATATTACTGGTCGAAGACGAGCCGGAGATGGTTTCGGCTTTGCGCGCAGCTTTGAAGCGGCATGACATGGTCATGGACCATGCCGGTTCGCTCAAAGCGGCGGAAGGCTTCGTCGCCATCGATACCTATGACGCGATCCTGCTCGACCGGCGGTTGCCGGACGGAGACGGCCTGTCGCTGGTGTCGAAATTGCGTGCCGAGAAGAATGCCACGCCGGTTCTCGTTCTGACCGCGCTTGGCGACCTTGCAGACAAGGTCGCCGGCCTCGATCTCGGTGCCGACGACTATCTGGCGAAACCCTTTGCCTTCGAGGAGCTTCTGGCACGCCTGCGAGCCTTGCTGCGCCGCCCGGCAACCGTGCAGGCACAAACATTCCGTGCCGGCCACGTCGCCTTTGACGTCGGGCATCGCGAGGCTTCCATTCGTGGCGAGCCGTTGACCTTGCCGCGGCGCGAATTGCTGGTGCTGGAGACCTTGATGCGGCGCACCGGCCGCATGGTTCAACGCTCCTCACTCATGGAAGCGGTGTTCGGCATGGACGACGAGATCCAGTCCAACGCACTCGACACCCACATCTCCCGCCTGCGCCGCAAGCTGGCGGATGCCGAAGGCGGCGTGACGATCAACGGCATTCGCGGCGTCGGCTATCTGCTGCGCGAGACGCCATGACCAAACGCTGTCATTATTCGCTGAAGTGGCGTCTGATTTTTCGCATCGCGCTGTTGCAGGGCGTGATGGTGACGCTGTTCATCCTGCTCATATTCGCGGCCATGATCGTTACCGGCGCCATTCCGCATGAATATGAGGGCGGGACGATGGATGTCCTCGTTGATGCCATGGACCGTGATGCGAACGGCAACCTTGTGCTCAAGGAGACGCACGAACTCACCAATTTACGGTCAAAAGTGCCTGACCTCTGGTTCATAGCCCGAGACAAGGATGGACACAGACTGGAGGAAGGCACCGTGCCGCCGGAATTCAAGCAGTTCGTGCCATTGCTCGACAATCTCAGCGACGCGCGCATCGACAGAACCCCTGGCGAGGGATCGCCACCCGCGGTCAGGATACGCTGGACGGATACCGCTGCCGGCAATGTCCAGATCATGACCGGAACAAAGGGCGAGCTTTCGCTTCTGCGCCTGCTGATGGAAGCGCCGCACTTCTTCCTCAAGGGTATCCTGCCCATCACCGGGCTGATGGGGCTGGCCACGCTGTTCGCCACGCCGTGGGTGGTGCGCGGCGCACTTTCGGGCCTTGGGCTTGTCGCTGCCGAAGCCGAGCGCATCGACATCCACAAGCGCGGCGTGCAATTGCCGGTGAAGGATATTCCGCAGGAAATCGTTCCGCTGGTCAACGCCGTCAACGACGCCTTGTTGCGGCTGGACAGCGGCTATGAGCGCCACAAGCGTTTCCTGTCCGACGCAGCCCATGAACTGCGCACGCCCGTCGCCATCCTCAGCACGCGCATCGCCTCGCTTCCGCCGACGCCGGAACGCGCGAGGCTGCTGCAGGACACGGCGAGACTCGCGACATTGACCGACCAGCTTCTCGACCTGCGCCGCCTCGACCAGCATCGGCCCAAGAGTTTCTCGCCCATCGATCTGGTCGAAATCGCGCGCAATGTCGTCATGGACCTTGCTCCGATCGGGTTCGCCGCCGGCTACGAAATAACATTCGAGCCATCTGCCAAGACGCTGTTCATCCACGGTGACAGCGTTGCGGTAGAGCGGGCCGTGACCAACCTCGTGCAGAACGCGATCGAACATGGCGGCAATTCCGGCAAGATCAGCGTCGCCGTGTCTGCGCCGGCGATCATCGAGGTTTCCGACGAAGGCACAGGCGTGCCGGAGAACGAAAGGGAGCGGATCTTCGAGCCTTTCTATCGCTCCGTCCCGCAAAACCGCGGCGCGGGTCTCGGCCTCACGCTGGTTCGGGAAATCATGGAACTGCACGACGGGCATATCGAACTGGCCGCGGCAAGCAGGGTCGGCGCCTGCTTTCGCATGATCTTTTCGCCAAGCGCCCTTCCCGCCCAGGCTTGAAAACCGGCGTGTTTTCGACGGCCATTGACGACGGTCAAATTCGTAACTAAATAAGTTACATGAAACGAAACAGCAAACTTTCCTCGACCCTGCACATCCTCGTCCACATGGCCGAGGCGCGGGAGGGCATTCAAACCTCCGAGCAACTCGCCTCCTTCATCCACACCAATCCGGTCGTCGTGCGCCGCACCATCGCCGGTCTGCGCGAAGCCGGCATCGTCGCCTCTGCGCGCGGCCATGGCGGCGGCTGGCAGCTTGCGCGAGCGCCGGAGACGATCTCGCTGGCCGAGATCTGCACAGCGCTCGGCGAAACGCTGCTGCCTTTCAGCACCGCGCCGGAAAGCCCCGGCTGCCTGGTTGAGCAGGCGGTGATTGCGGTGCTCGACGATTTTCGCGCCGAGGCGGAACGCCTGCTTCTGCAAAAGCTCGCCCGCGTGACGCTTGCCGACATCGCCGCCGATTTCCGCCGCCGCTATGCCGCACTTGGAGTGACCGACCATGCCGTATGATATCATCATCGTCGGCGGAAGCTTTGCCGGCCTGGCCGCAGCGACGCAGATCGCGCGGGCGCGGCGGCGGGTGCTGGTGATCGACGCCGGCCTGCCGCGCAACCGTTTTGCCGAACATTCGCACGGTTTTCTCGGACAGGACGGGCGAGCGCCGGCCGAAATCCTCGCAGACGCACGCAGGCAGCTTCTTGCCTATCCGACGGCCAAGATCGTCGATGGCCAGGCTACTAAAGCGGAGGTCACGGATTCCAGCCTTCGCGTCGGGATCGGCAGCGGCGAAACATTCGAAGCGTCACGGCTGATCCTGGCCACCGGCGTGCGCGATACGCTACCGGACATTCCCGGCCTTGCCGAGCAGTGGGGCAAGACTGTGCTGCACTGCCCCTATTGCCACGGCTACGAAGTGGCCGGCGGTGCGCTCGGGGTTCTTGCAACCGGCCCGATGGCCATTCATCAGGCCCAAATGATTGCCGACTGGGGCGATGTGACGTTGTTCACCAACGGCATTTTCGTGCCGAATGCGGAACAGCTGCAGGCGTTGAAAGCACGCAATGTGGCGATCGAGCCTGCGAGTGTGATCCATGTCGAGGGCGATAGCGCCAGCGGCCTTCTCCTCAAGCTCGACGATGGCAGCACGCGAAAGATCAAGGCGCTGTTCACCGCTCCGCGCACCAGCATGGCGAGCCCGCTCGCCGAACAACTGGGCTGCGAATTCGTCGATGGCTTTTTCGGGCCTGTCATCAAGGTCGATGAACGCCAGCAGACGACAGTGCAAGGCGTCTATGCCGCAGGCGATGTTGCGCGCGAGCCGCACAATGTGGCCTTTGCCGTCGCAAACGGCACATGGGCCGGCGTGGCGGCCCACCAGTCGCTGATCTTCGGGTAGTCGCTCAGGCCACTTCGCGATGGTCGCCGGCGATCCTCAGCCGTGTGCCGGCGGTATTGAGCGCGGCCACGATCTCGCGCGGCGGCATACGATCCGTCGCCAGCTCGCCAAAGCCGGAGAAGTTGCAGACCTGAACGAGGCCCTGCCGGCCGAATTTGGTGTGGTCGGTGATGACCACGGTTCGCGTGGCGCGCGACAGCACCATGCGGGCGAATTCGGCTTCCTCGAGATCGTAGTCCATCACGCCCATCTGGGCATCCACGGCGCCGGTCGAAATGACGGCGTGGTTGACGCTGAAGCGGCTGACGAATTCGATGGCCGAGACGCCGAAGGCCGCGCCTGAATCGCTGCGTAGCTCGCCGCCCGCCATATAGACCTTGTTGCCGTTGACGGTGGCCAGCGTGCGGGCGATGTCGGAAGAATTCGTCACCACGGTCAGCCGGCGATGGCCGAGAAGCTCGCGGGCGAGATAGCTCGTCGTCGTGCCGGTATCGAGCATGATCGACTCGCCATCGCGGATGGTTGCGGCAACCACCTGAGCGATCGCGCGCTTGGCCTCGGCGTTGTCGCGCATGCGCCGCTCGAAGGGCGCCTCGCCGACCAAGGTGGGCAGGCCGATGGCGCCATGCATCTTGATGACCGTGCCTTCGCTGGTCATCGGCTTCACGTCGCGCCGTATCGTCTCCAGCGACACGCCGAGCTTTTCAGCAAGCTCGGCAACGCTGATCGTGCCCTCTTCCTGAATGATCCGCAGTATCTCGCTGTGCCGTTTTGAATGGTTCATGGATCGCCGTGTCAGATGCCATCATCTATGCCCGCTTATTAAGCAATTTTGTGGCATTTAACAACTAGCTTGCTTTAATACGGTCAAAAAAACACAAAAGACCACAAATTTCCGTTGACAGCCACCTTACGTTGCGTGACACTCATCATCAGGGAACAGACCTGAAGCTGGCTGAGAAACACAGGCAACCGCAGCTTCGGGCGCATAAAACGAATACGAAAACGATGAGCAGGAGGGTCAGCATGCCATTGGGCACCCGCACCATCAGTTCCGCGTTCGGCGCGTTAGCGCTATCGGCGGCTGCCCTCCTCTCATCGTCGCAGTGGGCGGGGGCCCAGGAGTCGACCGATCCGATCAAGCTGACGCTGCATGACTGGACCGGACAGCTCATCACCACCCAGATCATGGGTGAGGTGCTGAAAAAGGCAGGCTACAGCGTCGACTATGTCCAGGCCGATTATCTGGCCCAGTTCGCCGGCCTCGAGACGGGCGATCTCGATGTGGCAATGGAAATGTGGGAGACCACCGGCCGCGACGCCATGGACGCCGCGACCGCCACCGGAAAGGTCGAGAATTTCGGCCCGACGGGCATGAAGGCCAAGGAAGAGTGGTGGTTTCCGGAATACATGAAGGAAAAGTGCCCGGGGCTGCCCAATTGGGAAGCGCTGAAGGACGAGAAATGCGCCGAAGCCTTCTCCACCGCCGAAACCGCACCCAAGGGCCGCTATCTCGGCGGACCGGTCACCTGGGGCGGCTTTGACGACGAACGTGTCGAGGCGCTCAATCTGCCTTTCGAAGTCATTCATGCCGGCACGGACGCGGCACTCTTTGCCGAACTGGAAAGCGCCTATCAGCGCAAGGCGCCGATCCTGCTCTGGATCTACGCGCCGCACTGGGCGCCGGCCAAATACAAGGGCGAGTGGATCGAATTCCCGGAATACACGAAGGAGTGCTACACCGACCCGAAATGGGGTTCGAACCCCGACGCGCAATATGACTGCGGCAAGCCGCATGGCGAGATCTGGAAGGTCGGCTGGGCCGGCGTGAAGGACAAATGGCCGGGCGCCCACAAGGCGATAAAGGCCTTCACGCTCGACAATGACGAGATGGGCCAGATGATCACCAAGGTCGACCTCGACGGCAAGAAGGTGGATGACGTGGTCGCCGAGTGGATGGGTGGCAACGAAGCGCGCTGGTCGGAGTGGATCAAGAAATAGGATAGAAATTGCCCCTGCCCGCCGCCCCGTGCGGCGGGTTTTTTTTGCTTTCACAGACACCCCAGACCGGACGGATGATGACCGCATCGGAACCAAAACTCATCTGTCGTAATGTTTGGAAGGTTTTTGGTGCCGGGGCCGGGGAGTTTCTGGGCGTGAAAGACGCCGATACGTCGTTGGCAAGCCTCAGCAAGGCCGGGCTGGTCGGGGCGGTGCGCGACGTCAATCTGGAAGTCCACGCCGGCGAAATCTTCGTCATCATGGGGCTGTCCGGCTCCGGCAAATCGACGCTGGTGCGCTGCCTGTCGCGGCTGGTTGAGCCGACATCAGGCGAAATCCTGTTCAACGGCGAAAACCTGCTGGCGGCGAGCGAAAGCCGCATGATCGAGATTCGCCGCCACCAGATGGGAATGGTGTTCCAGCATTTCGCGCTGCTGCCGCACATGACCGTGCTGGCAAATGTCGCCTTCCCGCTTGAAGTGCAGGGTGTCGACCGCGAGACCCGTGAAGCTCGCGCGAAAAAGATGATCGATCTGGTCGGGCTCTCGGGCAAGGAGAATTTCTTCCCGCGCGAGCTTTCCGGCGGCCAGCAGCAGCGTGTCGGCATCGCGCGATCCTTGTCTGTGGAGCCGGAGCTGTGGTTCCTCGACGAGCCGTTTTCGGCGCTCGACCCGCTGATCCGGCGCGAGATGCAGGACGAATTCGTGCGCCTGCAATCTGTACTGAAGAAGACCATCGTCTTCATTACCCATGATTTCGACGAAGCGATAAGGCTGGCCGACCGCATCGCCATCATGAAGGACGGCTCCATCGTGCAGGCCGGCACGCCGGAAGACATCGTGCTCAACCCGGCGACGCCCTATGTCGCGGAATTCACGCGCAACGTGCCCAAGGCCAAGGTGGTCAAGGTCGGCTCCATCATGCGCGCCGCCAAGTCTGCTTCCGGCACGGGTGCTACCGTGCGCGAACGCGCGACGATCGCCGAAGCCGCACCCATCTTCGCCAATGTCGACCGCATCGGCGTGATAGACAGCACCGGCAAGCCGGTCGGCGTGCTGCATCGCGACGATGTCGTCGAACTGATGATGCGGGGGTGACGCGATGAGCATGCCCGCCCGCCCTATAGAAACATCCGCGCCGGCGCAGCACCGGCCGCGAGAGGCTATGGGTGCCGCGCATCTCACGGCCTGGTTTGCGGCCTTGGCCATATTCGTCCTGCTCTGGCAGTTCGGCGAGCCGATCTCGAAATGGGCTTTCGACTATCCGAAAGCGTGGCAGATTCCGTTGGCGCGCTGGATCAGCGACGCGATGAAATGGCTGGTCAATGAAGCGAGTTTCGGCCTCTTCACCTTCACCGATCTGACCCGATTCATCGCCGATATCGTCAACCTGCCCTACCGGCTGGCGCTTAGCCTGCTTTCGACCGGCTTTCTTTCCGGACAGGGTTCGAGCGCGGTACAGATCCTGCCGCCGCTGTCGTGGATCGCGGTGATCGCCGTCGTCACGCTGATCGGCTACCATGCCGGCGGGCGCAGGCTTGCGGCAATCGTCGCCATCTGCTTCGGCTTTCTTGCCGTCTTCGGCCAATGGCAAAGCGCCATGGTGACGCTGGCGTCGATCCTCGTCGCCGTGCCGCTCGGCGTCGTCGGCGGGCTGCTGCTGGGCATCGCCGCCTATCGCTGGCCGCGTTTTGAGACGGCGCTGACGCCGATTCTCGACCTGATGCAGACCATTCCGGTCTTTGCCTATCTGGTGCCGATCCTGTTCCTGTTCGGCTTCGGACCGACGGCGGCAATCGTTGCAACGCTGATCTACGCCATGCCGCCGATGACGCGCATCACCGTAATGGCGCTGCGCGCGGTTCCGTCGGAGTTCCGCGATCTCGGCAACATGATCGGCTGCACGCGCCGGCAAATGACATGGCGGGTGCTGGTGCCTTCGGCCAAGGACAGCCTGATGGTCGGCGTCAACCAGGTGATCATGCTGTCGCTCAACATGGTCATCATTGCCTCGATGATCGGCGCCGGTGGGCTCGGCTTCGACGTGCTGGCCGCGCTGCGGCGTCTCGACATCGGTGCGGGGCTGGAAGCGGGGCTGGCCATCGTCGCCCTTGCAATCGCGCTCGACCGGCTGAGCCAGGCCTATGCCGCGCGCGCCGGCGCACCGGTCGCGCCTGCATCCACCGGCGGCCTCGTCGCCCGCCATCCCTATACGGTTGCTGCCGTCGCAGTGATCCTCGTCACGGGGGTCGCCGGGCTTATCCTGCCTGCGGTGCAGACCTATCCCGATGCACTGAAACTCTCGACCGGTTCGTTCTGGTCGAATGTCGTCGGCTGGATCAACGTCAATTTCTTCGACACCTTCGAGGCGGTCAAGAACGCCGTCCTGCTCAACATACTGATACCGTTCAAACGCCTGCTCGGCGGTCTTCCCTGGCTCGGCGTGACGGGCATGCTGGCCTTCGCCGGCTGGCGGCTCGGCGGCTTGAAGCTCGCCGCAATCGTCGGCGTGCTCGCCTTCCTCATCGCCGCTACCGGCCAGTGGGAAAAAGCGATGATCACCACTTACCTCTGCGGCATCTCGGTGATCTTCGCCGCACTTCTCGGCATTCCGATCGGCATATTGTCGGCTGAGCGGGCGCGGCTGTGGAGCTGGGTTCGCGTCATCATCGACACGCTGCAGACGCTGCCGTCCTTCGTCTATCTGATGCCGGCGGTGATGCTGTTCCGCGTCGGCGATTTCACCGCCATGATCGCGGTCGTCGCCTATTCGATCGCACCGGCGATCCGCTACACCGTGCACGGCCTGATGAAGGTCGACCCGCGCCTGATCGAGGCCGGCCGCGCCATGGGCTGCACGCCGTTCCAAATCCTCACCAAGATCAAGCTCAAGCTGGCGCTGCCTGAAATCATGCTGGGGCTGAACCAGACGATCATGTTCGCGCTATCGATGCTGGTGATTACTGCGCTCGTCGGCACGCGCGATCTCGGCCAGGAGGTCTATATCGCCCTGACCAAGGCCGACACCGGACGCGGGCTGGTGGCAGGATTTGCCGTCGCCTTCATCGCGATCATTGCCGACAGGCTGATTTCTTCGGGGGCGGCGCGAACCAAAGCAAGGCTGGGGTTGGTGTGATGGGAACGAAAACCGAAGACCGCATCCGCGCCCTGCCCTGCTGGAATGGCGGCATCGCCATCGAGCCGCTGAAGGGCGGGCTGAGCAACGAGAATTTTCTCGTCACCGACGCTGCCGGAAAACATGTCGTGCGCTTCGGCAGGGACTATCCGTTTCACCACGTCTACCGCGATCGCGAGATCATGACCGCGCAGGCGGCGTACGAGGCGGGCTTTGCGCCCGAACTGCAATATGCCGAGCCGGGCGCGATGGTCACCGCCTATCTCGGCGCAAAAACCTTCGGGCCGGATGATGTGCGTGAAAACCGCATCCGCATAGCCGAACTGGCGCGACGTTTCCACGAGGAGATGCCGAAGCATATTTCCGGCGCCGGCTTCATGTTCTGGGTGTTCCACGTCATTCGCGACTATGCCCGTACGCTCGAAGCCGGCGGCAGCCGCATGACGGCCGAGCTGCCCCACTATGTCGCGCTGGCCGACGAACTGGAGCGCGCGCAAATGGCGCTGCCGGTGGTGTTCGGCCACAACGACCTGCTGCCGGCCAATTTCCTCGATGACGGCAACAGGCTTTGGCTCATCGATTTCGAATATGCCGGCTTCAACACCGCAATGTTCGACCTCGCCGGCGTGGCCTCCAATGCCGGCATGTCCGAGCAGGAATCGGAAGACCTGCTTGGCGCCTATTTCGGCCACGCGCCGAACATCCCGCTGCGCCGCGCCCATGCGGCCATGCAATGCGCCTCGCTGCTGCGCGAGGCGATGTGGAGCATGGTTTCGGAACTGCACCTGACCGCGCCCGGCGCGGACTATGTCGCCTACACCGCTGAAAATCTCGAACGGCTCGATGCCGCTCTCGAGCACTACCGCATGATATATGGAAAGACCGCATCATGACCCTGCCATCCCATGCCCAGATCGTCGTCATCGGCGGTGGCATCATCGGCTGCTCGACAGCCTACCATCTGGCGCGCGACCACAAGGCCGACGTCGTGCTGCTGGAGCAAGGCCGTCTCACCTCTGGCTCGACCTGGCATGCGGCGGGCCTCGTCGGGCAGTTGCGCTCTTCAGCCTCGATCACGCGCGTATTGAAATATTCGGTCGATCTCTACAAGCGGCTGGACGAGGAAACCGGGCTCGCCACCGGCTGGAAGATGACCGGCTGCCTGCGGCTCGCCACCAACCAGGACCGCTGGACCGAGTTCAAGCGGCTGGCCACCACGGCCAAAAGCTTCGGCATGGAAATGCATCTTATCTCGCCCGAGGAGGTCAAGCGCATGTGGCCGCTGATGGAAACCTCCGACCTCGTCGGCGCAAGCTGGCTGCCGACCGACGGTCAGGCCAGTCCCTCGGACATCACGCAATCGCTGGCCAAGGGCGCGCGCATGCATGGCGCCAAGCTTTTCGAGGAGGTGCGCGTCACCGGCTTCGAAATGAAGGATGGCCGCATCACCGCGGTGAAGACCAGCAAGGGCGACATTGCCTGCGAAAAGGTGGTGAACTGCGCCGGCCAGTGGGCGCGGCAGGTGGGCACCATGGCCGGCATCAACGTGCCGCTGCAGCCGGTGAAGCACCAGTACATCATCACCGAGAAGATCGACGGGCTTTCCACCGACGCGCCGACAATCCGCGACCCCGACCGGCTGACCTATTTCAAGGAGGAGGTAGGCGGCCTCGTAATGGGCGGCTATGAGCCGAACCCGCAGGGCTGGACGACGGGCGACGTGCCGAACGATTGGGAATTCCGCCTGTTCGACGACGATTTCGACCATTTCGAGCAGCATATGACGCAGGCCATCGCCCGCGTGCCGGCGCTGGAGAAAGTCGGCGTCAAGCAGATGATAAACGGACCCGAAAGCTTTACGCCGGACGGCAATTTCATTCTGGGCATCGCGCCGGAGTGCTCGAACATGTTCGTCGGTGCCGGCTTCAATGCTTTCGGCATCGCCTCGGGCGGCGGCGCTGGTTGGGTGCTGGCGCAGTGGGCGGTGGACGGCGAGGCGCCGCTCGATCTGTGGACAGTCGATATCCGCCGCTTCTCCGGCCTGCATCGCGACCGGCAATGGGTGTCGGACCGCACGCTGGAAGCCTATGGCAAGCACTACACGATCGGCTTTCCGCATGAGGAATATCAGTCCGGTCGACCGCGCATCGTCTCGCCGCTCTATGAGCGGCTGAAGAAGCATCGCGCCGTGTTCGGCTCGAAACTCGGCTGGGAGCGGCCGAACTGGTTCGCGCCGGCGGGCATCGAGCCCAAGGACATCTATTCCATGGGGAGACAAAACTGGTTCGAGCCGGTGGGCGACGAGCACCGCCATGTGCGTGAAGCCGTCGGCATCTTCGACCAGTCGTCCTTCGCCAAATATGAGATGAGCGGCCCCGACGCGCTGAAGGCGCTGGACTGGATCTGCGCCAACGACGTCAACAAGCCGGTCGGGCGGCTGACTTACACGCAGCTTCTCAACACGCGCGGCGGCATCGAGGCCGATATCGTTGTGGCGCGGATTGCCGAAGAAAAATTCTACATCGTCACCGGCACCGGCTTCCGCACGCATGACCTGTCGTGGATCAGCGACCACATTCCCGCCGGCCTTGACGTGAAACTAACCGACGTGACCGAGGATTTCGGCACGCTGTCGCTGATGGGACCGCGAGCGCGGGACGTTCTGTCGGTGGTGACAGACGCCGAGGTCTGCAATTCGGCCTTCCCCTTCGGCCATGTCCGCGAGATCGTCATCGCCGGCCACACGGTTCGGGCCTTGCGCGTTACCTATGTCGGGGAACTCGGCTGGGAACTGCATGTGCCGATAGGTGCTGCCGGCGAAATCTTCGACGCGCTGATGGTGGCTGGCAAGCCGCATGGCATCCGCCCGGTCGGCTATCGCGCACTGGAATCGCTGCGCCTCGAAAAAGGCTACCGCGCCTGGGGCGCCGATATCACGCCCAACGACACGCCACAGGAAGCCGGGCTGGGCTGGGCGGTGAAGCTGAAGAAGAACACCGATTTCCTCGGCCGGCGCGCCCTGGAAGGGCTGAGCGGCGAGCCGTTGAAGAAGCGCTTCGCCGGCTTCACTGTCGATGACCCGGACGTGGTGCTGCTCGGCCGCGAGACCATCCTGCGCAATGGCGAGCCGGTCGGATATCTCTCCAGCGGCGGCTTCGGCTACACGCTGGGCAAGCCGGTCGGCTACGGCTATGTCCGCAACGCCGACGGCGTCAGCGACGAGTTTTTGACCTCGGGCGAGTATGAATTGGTGGTGGCAATGGAGCGTACCAAGGCGAAGATTCACCTCAAGCCATTTTATGATCCCGCAATGGCGAAGGTGAAGGCTTAGAGCCTTTCCGGCCCTGGCGGAATCGCCCCTCACCCTTACCCTCTCCCCGTGAAGGACGGGGAGAGGGGGCGTCAGCGCTGGAGCTTTATCCTTCTCCCTGTTTACGGGAGAAGATGCCGGCAGGCGGATGAGGGGCGATACTATGTGAGCCGGAAAGGCTTAAGCGCTACGGCAATTTCGCGGCGGTAATGTCCCGGCGGCTCGCCTCCGCAGCCGCCGCCGGTTCTTCCTCGACCGGCCGCTGTTCATCACCCCAGGTCACCGTCTTGTAGTCAAAACCATATTCCAGCGTCGGCTTGACGATCTGGAAATAGGGCGACAGGTCGAAGTCGCGCGGGGTGTAGAGCGAGTGATGGCGGATGTGCAGGATTTCCTGGCGCATATAGGTCGACTGTGCCGAGGCGCGGCCGGGGGCGCGGGTGATTTCGGGCAGGATCGGGTAGCGGATCTGGCCATAGGCTTCGGCGATCATCGACGAGCAGATGGCACGGGTCGGATCGCCCGACCCGAAGGCTATCAGCCGCCGGCGCCAGCGCACCGGTATGGGCGGCGTCGGCATGAAATAGCGCAACATGTCGGTGATGTTCTTCAGGTCGTATTTCAGGCCGAGTCGCTCGATCATGAACGCGACAACCTTGCTGCGGTCGTCCGGCGTCAGCCCGCGGGCGCGGCAGATGCGGGTGTTGTAGGTGCGGTATTTCGACAGTGGCACCGCCACGCAACCCTCACCGAGATTGACCTCGATCAGGCGCGGCCGCTCCGAGCCGTCCTCAGGTTCAGGCAGCGCGTCACCGACATAGAAGGCCGAATGCGACCAGGTCGATTGGGTGAGATATTTGATAACGGCCGAAATCCGCTGGTTGCCCTCGATGAGCAGGATATCGCCGGGCTCCAGCACGCGTCGCAGCGTTTCGGGATCGGACGGCGTGTAAGGCTGATAGCCCGAAGATTCCTGCTGCAGCCGGCCGGCCAGCCAATGACCGATCCGATCGAGCAGCGTGTCCCTCGGCCCCGTCATTGGCCTGTCGCGGGGCGCTCTTCATCAGCCCCGGCCTGGTAATTCTTCACGATCCGGCGGACCGTCTTGTTCGGCGCGTCGTCGAAAAGCCGCGCGGCTTCGCGCAAGGTTTCCTTCTTCAGCGCCTTCTCGGAGCGCTTGATCAGCCGGCGCAGCAGCGCCAGTTCCCTGCCATTGCCCAGCGCCTTGCCTTCCTCGTCGACCAGCCGGCGCAGCACGAAAAGGTCGTTCAGTTCGCCAAGCCGCTCGCCCAGCTCGTCCACCGCCTTGCGGCGCGGTTTCAGCGGGCGCGGCCAGAAGGCATGCAGCAGCAGAAGATGCATCCAGTGCGTCTTCACGCATTTGCGCAATTCGTGGAAATCTTCCGCCGCGCCATGCCTTTGCGCCTTTTCGAGCGCGCGCGACGCCTGCCGCATAGCCTTGCGGGCACCGTCGGCAAGGAGGTCGGCGGCAGCCTCCGGCTCGTATGGCAGCACGAAAGTGCCAAGGGCCATGCGCCCGCGTTCGCAGTCGGCGAGCGCCTCGTCGATATCGGCCTCCAGTCCGGCGCCATTGGTCGAGATCGCAGCGCGGCGCGCGACGAGGATGCCGCGCGGGCCGGCAAGCGCGTTATAGGCGGTGTCCTGCGGAAAGGCCTTGACCAGCCGGTCGATCGTTTCGATCAGCGCGGTCGCCTCGCGCGCTCCAGCCAGGCTGCGGCCAAGATCGCGATAACGGGCATTTTCGCTGCGGCAGAAATCCTCGTCCGCATCCCGCACCAGCCGGAACAGCGCGCGCAAGCGCTTGAAGCGGCGGCGCGAATGGTGAAGCTTGACCTCCGGCTCGGTACGAGCCGCCGCAAGGTCCTCCATCGCCGTGCCGATTTCCTCGGTGGCGATGCGCCGTATCTCGGCGGTGAGCGGCAGGCGCGGATCGATGCGAAACGTCATGCAACCTCTCCCGGCCGGCCGTGCAACGCCAGCGAAGCGTTGTAGAATTCCGTTTGCCCGGTCACTTCGCGGCCAAGCCAGGCGGGCAACGCACTATTCGGGACATCCTCCGGCGTTTCGAGCTCCGCCACGACCAGCCCGGCCAGATCGCCGCCAAAGACGTCGACCTCGTAGAGATGCCCGCCATGGCGGACATTGTAGCGCGTTTTTTCCACGACGCATCCGACGGCAAAGTCCAGCATTTCCTCCGCATCCGCCAGCGGGATCGTATATTCGAACTCGTCGCGGATGCGGGCATGGACCCCGAATTTGAGCGTGAGAAGTGCCGCGCCTTCGCGGATGCGCACGCGCACCGAGCGATCAGGCTCGGCATCGAGATAGAATTGTCGGATCGAGACGGCAGCCTCGGCCAAGGCACGCCAGCCTTCGCCAGTCACCAGGAATTTGCGTTCGATTTCCTTGGCCATGGCGCGAGAATAAAGCCTACCCGGCCCTCCGGGGCAAGCCGTATTGACTTTAATCATTCGATTGATTAAATTGTTTTCATGAACAGACGACCAAAAGACATTCCAGCGCTGCCGGCGTCCTCCCCGTCCGCCGACCAGACGCGGACCGCGCTCATTCGCGCCGCCCTGACGCTTTTCGGCGCCAAGGGCTTCGAGGGCACATCGACGCGCGAAATCGCCGCCCAGGCCAACGCCAATATCGGCTCCATCGCCTATCACTTCGGCGGCAAGGAGGGGCTGAGGACGGCAGCCGCCGACTATATCGTCGCCACCATTCAGGGCATTGCCGGCCAGGCGCTCGGCAATTTCGCAGCTGCGAGCGGGACAAAGATCACGCCGGAAGCCGCACATGCCCAGCTTCGGGCAGCCCTTGAACGTATGGTCGCCTTCGTGGTCGTCCAGCCCGAAGCAGGCGAGATCGTGCAGTTTCTGCTGCGCGAACTTGCCCATCCGACGGCAGCGCTGGACCGCATCTACAGCGGCGTGTTCGAACCGACCCACCGGCGGCTTTGCGCGATGTGGGAGGCGGCCACCGGAGAACCCGCCGAGGGCGAGGAGACCAAGCTCGTCGTCTTCACCCTGATCGGCCAGGTCGTCTATTTCCGCATCGGTCGCGAGGCCGTGAAGAGGCGTATGGGCTGGCCTGAAATCGGCCAGGCGGACGCGGCCAAGATCGCGGCAGTCGCCGGCCAAAATCTCGATGCAATCCTGAACTCCCGGAAAGGCAGGAAGCCATGAGCTTTCTTTGCGCCATCCCTCTTGCGGCATCGCTCTTTTCGTCCTGCGCGAGCGAAGCGCCACTGGCCGTCGGCTATGTCGAGGGCGACTATGTTCTGCTGGCCCCGATCGAGGTGGCGCAGGTCCGCTCTATCGCGGTGAAACGCGGCGACCGCGCCGAGCCCGGCAAGCCGATCGCGCTTATGGAAGACGCCGACGCGAAGATCGCGGTGGCGCAGGCGGAAGCCGCACTCGCCCAGGCGCAGGCCGAGCTTGCCGACCTGCAGATCGGCAAGCGGCCCGAGGAAATCGCCGTGCTGGAGGCGACCGTGCAATCGGCCAAGGCGCAGGCCGACGACGCGCAGCGCACGTTGAGCCGAACACAGGACCTGACCAAGCGCGGTGTCGCCACGCAGGCGCAGCTTGACGATGCGACGACAAAAATGGAGGTCGCGGCAGCGGCGATCGGACAGAGCACGGCCAATCTTGCAGTCGGCCGCCTGCCGGCACGGCCCGAGACGATCAAGGCTGCGGAGAATGCGGTTAAGGTCGCGCAAGCCAAACTCGAGCAGGCGCGCTGGCAGCTTTCCAAGCGGACCATCGAAGCGCCTGCACCGGGCCGCGTCAGCGACGTCATTCGCAATCCGGGCGATGTCGCCGGACCGTCCGCGCCGGTGATTTCCATGCTGCCCGACGGGGCGGTGAAGCTGAAGGTCTATGTGCCGGAAGGCCAGTTCTCGTCGGTCAAGATCGGCACCGAGCTGTCGGTGCGCTGCGACGGCTGCCGCCCGGATTTGAGGGCACGGGTGAGCTACGTCTCACCCGACCCTGAGTTCACGCCGCCGGTCATCTACTCGCTGGAGACGCGCCAGAAGCTGGTCTACCTCGTCGAAGCGCGGCCGGAGGGCGATGCGACGCCTCTGCAGCCGGGGCAGATCGTGGATGTGAGTTTAGGGCAGTAGGGGAGTAGGGGAGTAGGGGAGTAGGGGAGTAGGGGAAGGTTCGATCGGATGGAAGCGATGTCAAAATTACTCTTACTCCCTCACTCGCCTATTCCCCTACTCCCCTCGTGGGAACCACAATGAACGCCATCGAAGTCCACAACCTCGTCAAGCGCTTCGGCACCAAAACCGTCGTCGATCATGTGACGATGAGCGTGGCCGAGGGCGAGATCGTCGGCTTTCTCGGGCCGAACGGCTCGGGCAAGACCACGACCATCCGCATCATGTGCGGGTTGCTGACGCCCGACGAGGGCGACGGCCAGGTGCTCGGCTACGATCTTCTGACGGACAGCCTGAAGATCAAGCGCGAGGTCGGCTACATGACCCAGAAATTCTCCTTCTACGAAGACCTAACCATCGGCGAAAACCTCGAATTCGTCGCAAGGCTCTACCAGCTTCAGCCTGTGGAAGAGCATGTCGCCCGCACGCTGGAAGAGCTGGGGCTGACGACGCGGCGCGACCAGCTGGCCGGCACGCTCTCGGGCGGCTGGAAGCAGCGGTTGGCGCTCGCCGCCTGCATCATGCACAAGCCGAAGCTGCTGTTGCTCGACGAGCCGACCGCCGGCGTCGACCCCAAGGCGCGGCGCGAATTCTGGGACGAAATCCACCGGCTGGCGCGCGACGGCCTGACCGTGCTGGTCTCGACCCACTACATGGACGAGGCCGAGCGCTGCCATCGCATCAGCTACATCTCCTACGGCAAACTGCTGGCCACCGGCACGGTGGACGAGGTGATCGCTAATGCGGGGCTGTCGACATTCGTGGTCAGCGGGCCGAGGCTGAACGAGGTCGCCGCAGCGCTCGAAGGTAAGCCCGGCGTTGAGCAGGTCGCGCCTTTCGGCACGACGTTGCATGTCGTCGGCTCCGACCGCAAGCTGCTCGAAGCGTCCCTGAAGGAGATCAAGGCGCGCAAGGACACCAAGGTCGAGCCGGGCGAAACCAGCCTGGAGGACGTGTTCATCCAGTTCATGGCCGGGTCGAAGGACAATATGGCATGAACGCGGTGTTTTCCTTCGCCCGCCTCGGCGCGCTGTTGATGAAGGAATTCATCCAGATGCGCCGCGACCGCATCACCTTCGCCATGATGCTCGGCGTGCCGCTGATGCAGCTGGTGCTGTTCGGCTTCGCCATCAACAGCGATCCGAAGAGCCTGCCGGCGGCCCTCGTCGCCACCAGCAACGACCAGTACACCCGCGCTATGGTGTCGGCGCTGCAGATGACCGACTATTACCGCTTCGACTATGTCGCGCAGAGTGCTGAGGAGGCCGAAGAACTGATGGCCAAGGGCGCTGTCTCTTTCGTCGTCACCATTCCGTCGGACTTTGCGCGGCGCGTCGAGCGGCGCGACAGCCCGCAAATCCTGATCGAGGCAGACGCCACCGACCCATCAGCAGCGAGCGGCGCGGTTTCGACGCTGAGCACGGTTGCAAGCCAGGCGTTGCTGCGCGAACAGGGCATGCAGGCCGAGGCCGCCGAGACCGCCAAGACCCAGCTTCAGGTGGTCGTGCACAAGCGCTACAATCCTGAAGGCATCTCGCAATACAACATCGTGCCCGGCCTGCTCGGCGTCATCCTGCAGATGACCATGGTGATGATGACCTCTATGGCGCTGACGCGCGAGACCGAACGCGGCACGATGGAAAACCTGCTGGCTATGCCGGCAAGCCCGGCCGAGATCATGCTGGGCAAGGTGCTGCCCTTCCTGGTGGTCGGCGCGGTGCAGGTGGCGGTGGTGCTGGTGGCGGCCAAGCTGCTGTTTGCGATCCCCTTCATCGGTTCGCTGTCGCTGCTCTTGTCGGCCGTGCTGGTGTTCGTGCTGTCGCTGGTGCTGCTCGGCTACACCATCTCGACCATGGCACGCACGCAGATGCAGGCGATGCAGCTCACCTTCTTCTTCTTCCTGCCGTCGCTGCTCCTGTCGGGCTTCATGTTCCCCTATCGCGGCATGCCGGACTGGGCGCAGGTTCTGGGCGAGATTTTCCCGCTCACCCACTTCCTGCGCATCGTGCGGGCGGTCATGCTCAAGGGCGCTGATTTTCAAGCCATTGCGGGAGAGGTCAGCGCGCTGGTGCTGTTCGTGTTCCTGTTCGCGGGGCTGGCCTTGTTCCGCTTCCGGCGGACGCTGGACTGAATGGAGCGTCGAAGATGCGATACCGCGCTTCAAGATTTCTCGCGCTGGTGTTGGTTTTGGCGTTCGCTCTGCCTGTGCCGGCGCGAGCTGCCGAAAACGATCTTTACCAGACGAAGGCCGTCGTCAGCGGAACAGGCGAAGCACGGCGCGCGCTTGGCTTCAGCCAATGCCTGAGCGACGTTCTGGTGAAGGTTTCGGGCGACCCGCGCCTGCGTGACGACCCCCGCGTTGCGGAACTGGCGAAACAAGCGGGCGCGTTCATCTCCAGCTTCTCCTACCGCGACCGCCTGTCGGGCATTCCTATCCACGACGAGCAGGGCAGCTACGACCGCCCGCACGACCTGACATCCGAGTTCGACAGGGAAAAGATAGACGCTGTATTGAAGACCCTCGGCCGCGAGCCTTGGATTGGAGAGCGACCGCGCATCGTCGTCTTCCTGAGCGTCCGCAATCGGAAAGGCGCGGAAGCAATTCTCGCCGCCGACAGCCGCGGCGCAAGCGACGCGGACATGCGGTTCTCGCTTGCCGCTGCCGCTGAAAAGCTTGGGCTGACGATGGAACTGCCCACACAGGCGGAAATGATGAAAGCCGCCCTCACCACCACCACATTTCTGAAGGCCGATATCGCGAAGCTCAATCAATCAGCGAAGGCGGATGGCGGCATGGCTCTTGCCGGCTCGATGGTCTGGAGCGACGGCGCGCTCGGCTGGGTCGTGGATTGGCGGCTTGCCGCCGAGGCCAAGACCTATCAATGGCAGGTCCGGGGTGTCGGCTTCGACGACGCATTCAGGGACGGGATGGCCGGTGCCGCGCAAATCCTGTCGGGACACGGCCAGCCGCCCACGTCCCGACGGTGATTATGTTTTAGCTCGATGCCGCCCCTGTCCTCCGCTATGGCTCCGGGCGTTCGTCGCTCGAAAAGCCGAATCGTTGGCTTTTCGTCCGCTACGCGGACCGCTCCTCACCCCAAAAGCACGCTCTTGCGCTTGTCGCCGCCGGCCTTGCGCCATGCGTTGAGGCGGTGCGTGGCGGCAGCGAAGGAAATCTTCATCGCCTGCGCCACCGAGTAGCGGCTCTTGCCCTCGTCGAACAGGCGATAGCAGCATTCGACGCCGTCGGCGGTCAGCTTGCCGTCGCAGGTCTTGTTGCGCGGGTCGGCGGGGTCGAATTTCTGTGCCGGCGGCTGGAGCATGCCCTTGAGGCGTTCGAGATCGGACTCGATGCTGGCGATGAGTTCGAGCACGGGCTTGGGATCGAGAGGCTGCTTCCTGGCCGACATCGGGACGTCCTTCTTATGAGTATAGCTTAGCCTATATAGGTGAAGGTATGGCTATAAAAAGACCGAGGGCTGCTTTTTTGTCGCGGCGGCCCACGCTGCCTCGGCCATTGACCACGGCGGGACATAATCCTAGTTTAGAACTATTCTAAACTAGGTATTTGCACTCATGCTTTCCCGTGTTTTCGGCTTTGGCCGCCGCCCCTTCGAATCCCTGTCGGAACAGGAAATCCTGGCGCTTGCAATCTCGTCGGAAGAAGACGACGCGCGCATCTACCGCGCCTATGCCGACGGCCTCGCAGAGCAATATCCCGACTCGTCCAAGGTGTTCGAGGAAATGGCGGAGGAGGAGGACGGCCATCGCGCCGTGCTGATCGAATTGCACCGCAAACGCTTCGGCGAACGCATTCCGCTGATCCGGCGCGAGCATGTGCGCGGCTGGTATGAGCGCAAGCCCGACTGGCTCGTGCGCCCGCTCGGCCTTGACAAGGTGCGCGCCATGGCCGAGCAGATGGAGGACCAGGCCTACCGCTTCTACATCGAGGCGATAAAGCGCACCTCCGACGCCTCGACGCGCAAGCTGCTCGGCGACCTTGCGGCGGCTGAAAAGGTGCATGAGTCGCTGGCGGTGCGGCTTGGCCACAAGCATCTGACCGACGACGTGAAATCGCAGGAGGCCGCGACCGAGCGACGGCAATTCATCCTGACCATGGTGCAGCCAGGGCTGGCGGGCCTGATGGATGGTTCGGTCTCGACGCTGGCGCCGATCTTCGCCGCAGCCTTTGCCACGGGCGACACATGGCAGACGTTTCTGGTCGGCCTGTCGGCCTCGGTGGGTGCCGGCATTTCCATGGGCTTCACCGAAGCAGCGCATGATGACGGCAAGATTTCCGGGCGCGGCTCGCCGATCATCCGGGGGTTGGCTTCCGGCATCATGACGGCGATCGGCGGGCTCGGGCATGCCCTGCCCTATCTGATTACCGACTTCTGGACGGCAACGACGATCGCCGCGATCGTGGTCTTCATCGAACTCTGGGCCATCGTCTTCATCCAGAACCGTTTCATGGAAACACCCTGGCTGCGCGCCACGCTGCAGGTCGTGCTCGGCGGCGCGCTGGTGCTGGCGGCGGGCGTGCTGATCGGGAATGCTTGAGGCGGAAGATTTTGTAGCTTTCTCGACTTTGTCGCGCCCTACGTTGCCCCCCTCTGGCCTGCCGGCCATCTCCCCCACAGGTGGGGAGATTAGCGGTTTCGCCTACATCGCCCATTCTGCAATGCTGAAGGTTGGCGAAAGCGGGTATGAAAGCTGATCTCCCCACCTGTGAGGGAGATGGCCGGCAGGCCAGAGGGGGCGCGAAGGAATGCGACAGTGGCGATTTCAATCGCGGACGCATCGTCACCCATTCACCACCAAACTATCCGCCGGCGCTTCCGCCCGCTCATCCAACCCATAATCCCGCACGACATGGGCGATGCGCAGGCGGTAGCCTTCAAAAACCCCGCCGCGCCCGGCCTTCTGCGCCTGCCGGTGCTCCTCGGTGTTGCGCCACGCCTTCACCGCTTCCTCGTCGCGCCAGAACGACAGCGACAGCATGCGGTCGGGATTGGTCAGGCTCTGGAACCGCTCGACCGAGATGAAGCCGTCCATGCTCTCCAGCAGCGGCTTGAGGTTGCCGGCGATGCCGAGATAGGCGTCGCGCTTGCCTTCCGCGGGCGTGACTTCGAAGATGACTGCGATCATGGCAAGACCTTTGCGGCGTGCGGCCCCGAGGCCAGTTTCAGGAAGATGCGGTCTTCGCGGCGGATGAATTTTTTCTCCTTGGCGAAAGCGTAATTTTCTCTCCCGAGCGGGTCGGCAGTCAACCGGGCGCGGTAAGCCTCGTAGGCAGCGAGGTTTTCGATGTTGTAGACGCCGTAGGCCGTCGTTGCCGAGCCTTCATGCGGCGCGAAATAGCCGATGAGATCGGCACCGCAGCGCGGAATCGCCTGACCCCAGTTGCGCGCATAGTGCTCGAAATCGGCCTTGCCGAACGGGTCGATCTCGTAGCGGATGAAACAGGTGATGGTCATTTTTCTTTCCTCATGATTGCGGGAGGGGAATGGTTCGATCTTCATCGAAACATCCGGTCGGTCGATCTGTCATGCTCAGCGCCGCCAGAACGGCTTGGCGCATTCGCGCGCCACTTCGTGCGGCGAGATGCCGATGTCGCGCAGCAGGTGATCCTCGAGTTCGGCAAGGTCCTGGCGCTGAAGCCAGCGCTCGTAGAGGGAAACGATGCAACGGCAGCAACGGAGAAATGGCGCGAAGGCAGAGCCGGGCCTCTCGGGTTGCTCCAAATTCGCAGCGTCTCGAAGGGCGGTATCGGTCATGTTCTTCTCCATCGTCATGCAACGGAGAATACAGCTTGCAGCGCATCAATGCTTCGACTAGCATCGAACTATGAAGAACGGTCCAGACATAGCGCGCATTGCCAGCCTCGTAGGCGACCCGGCCCGCGCCAACATGCTGACAGCGCTGATGGGCGGCGGCGCGCTGACTGCCAGTGAGCTGGCGCTGGAAGCCGGCGTCACCGTGCAGACGGCGAGTTCGCATCTGTCGAAGCTGATGGAGGGCGGGCTGCTTTCACTCGCGGCACAAGGCCGCCACCGCTATTACGGCCTCGCCAGCACGCAGGTGGCCGGCATGCTGGAATCGATCATGGGCGTGGCCGCCACGTCCGGGCCGCAGCGCGTGCGCCCCGGCCCGCGCGACGCGACGATGCGGGAAGCGCGCATCTGTTACGACCACCTCGCCGGCGACCACGCCGTGGCGATGCTGGACGGGTTCCTGGCGCGCAAGATACTCATTCGCGACGGCGACAAGATCACGATGGGAAAGGCCTGCGCCGGTTATTTCCAGGCAGTCGGCATCGAACCGGAAACGCTGAAGAAATCCCGCCGGCAGGTCTGCCGCGCCTGCCTCGACTGGAGCGTACGGCGTTCGCATCTGGCCGGCACGCTGGGTGCCGCGATCTTCGACAAGATCCTTGCCGAGAAATGGGCGCGGCGCGACGCTGAAAGCCGGGCGGTGGTGTTTTCGCCAAGTGGCAAAAGGGAATTCGAGAAGGCTTTTCTTGGTTAAGCAAAAAGCTCTCGGTTAAGGCAAAAAGCTCAGCGTCATCCCGGAAGCCGTAGCGGAGCGAAGGTTAACCGGGACTCATTCCGTGACGTTGAAATTCCGGAATGGGTCCCGGGTCTTCGCATTCGCTTCGCTCATGCTCCGCCCGGGATGACGGTCGCTTTACCTGCCGGCGAATTGCCGGAGTAAACCACGCGCCTCAAAACTACTCGGCAGCCTGAAGGTTGATGTTGCCCTCGGCAAGCGTCGTCAGCTTCTTGTCGGTCGCTTCCTCTTCCCTGAGGTTCTTCACCAGCACGGCGGCGCAGTCGTCGCGGCCAAGCTGCTTGGCCCAGGCGGCCAAGGTGCCGTAGCGTGTGATCTCGTAGTGCTCGACAGTCTGAGCCGAAGCGATGAGCGCCGCGTCCAGAACCTGCTTGTCGTCGATGTCGCCGCTGACCTCGTCGGCCTCTTCCAGAATGCCGTCAATGGCCGGGCAATTGACCCCCTTGGCCGTGACCCCGTGCATCTCGAAAACCTGCTCGACGCGTTCGATATGGCCCTTGGTTTCCTGGAGATGCTTCTGGAAGCCAACCTTGAGGTCGGCGTTCGTTGCCTTGTCGATCATCTTCGGCAATGCCTTCTCGATCTGCTTTTCGGCGTAATAGATGTCCTGCAGCGTGTGCACGAAAAGATCGTCGAGTGTTTTGATGTCTTTCGAAAAAAAGCCCATGGTTTTGGCCCTTCCTGTTTCACGTTGATGTGGGAAGTTTTTGAGCATGTGTGCTCGTGTTCGAAGGAGGCCGGTCGAACCGGTGCTCCCTCAGCCGGGTCTCCCCGGTCCATTAGCCAACGTGCCGATACGGGCGCGGTTCCGTCAAATCGTCATCGAAACGGAAAAACTTGGTCTCGCACCGATGCAGGTAAGCTTTTGCGCGGTCGGCCGATTCAACGCAAAATATGTGGCGCAAAAGGCACAGTTGGTGGAATCACGACGGCTGCCGGAAAAACACCGCCAAACCAACGCTTTTCGGCCATGATCGGGGCCGGTTTTGTGAAGAAGTTAACATCGCATTCACCGTCTATTCACGACAATAGCCTAACAATCGCGTCCATATTCGGAAGGGACATCCGAGGGACTGGAAAGTAAGAAAATGGCACTCTGGCACCGCATCACCAACTACGCAGTAGCGCTCCGCGAATTCGTCGCGCCGACCTACCGCCCGGAGCGTCACTACATGCGCGGACCCGGTCCTGCCTGCGCTCGCCGCGCTGCATTTCATTGAGCAGATTGTTCACACGGCCTGATCGTTACCGGCGCGCCTGCGGCAGCGCCGATAACGGTGCATTGGCCGTTCGCACACAGCGACCAGCCCTCGCCCGTCGCGCCTGAAGCGGCAAGCATAAGCTCCGGCCGCGCCGGCAGCTTCGGCGCATAGACCCACCAGCCATCCTTCAGCACGGCATCCGCGGGCGGCTCCATGCCAGCGCCCGAACCCTTGATACGCGCCTCGACGATTTCGAGCCCGGCTGGCGTTACCCGCCAATCCTCCTCCCAACGCGTCTTCTGGACCGAGTGGGTCCACGACAGCGTGAAGGCGGTCGCCGCCATTACCGTGACCTTGCCGGCGGCGAGGATACAGAGGCTCATGCCGGTGCAGGCGCGTCACCCGCCTTGCGCGCCCGCCACCAGTGCCAGCCGATCCACAAAGCAGCGAGTGCGAAGCCGGCCTCGTCGGTCAGCGGCAGTGCGACGACCAGCAGGACGCCGGCCGCGAATGCGATCAGGCGCTCCCACAGCGCCATGCGCACGACCAGAAAGCCGACGACCGCTGCACCCCACAGGCCGATGCCGAGACAGGCCTTGAAGACGATGTAGACGACCTCGACGGGATAGCCGTAGGCAGCCGCCATCGGGCCGGCATCCTGCAGCATCAGCGCCGGCGTGTAGACCGCCATGAAGGGTACGACGAAACCGGCGACCGCGAGTTTCGTCGCCTGAATGCCGATCTTGAGGCCGGATTCCTTGGCCATGGGTGCTGCGGCAAAGGCTGCAAGCGCAACCGGCGGCGTCAGGTCGGCCATGATGCCGAAATAGAAGACGAACATGTGGCTGACGATGAGCGGCACGCCGAGTTCCAGCAGCGCCGGGCCGGCCAGCGACGAGGTGATGATGTAGTTGGGGATGGTCGGGATGCCCATGCCGAGCACGAGGCAGGTTAGCATGGTCAGCACCAGCGACAGGAACAGGTTGTTCTCGCCGATGGAGATGATCCAGCCTATGAAGGTCGAGGCGATGCCGGTCAGCGTCAGCGTGCCGATGACGATGCCGACGATGGCGCAGGCGATGCCAACCGGCAGCGCGTTCTTGGCGCCTTCGGCCAGCGAGTCGATGCAGATCACCAGCGTCTCGCGACCACCCTTGAACAGCGCGCAGGCGATGACCAGCGCGCCGATGACCAGCGCCAGGATGTTGACGCCGAATTTCATGAAGGCCGCTGCCGCCAGTCCAAGCGCGATCCAGAACACGACGCGGAAGGCGAACGGGCCGATGAGTGCTGCCAGCGGCGTGCCGAGAATGAGCACGACAGTCAGCGCCAAGCCCATCGTGCCGGCAAAGATGGGCGTGTAGCCGGCAAAGAGCAGATAGACGAGTGCCGCCAGCGGCAGCACCAGCGGCCAATGCTGCTTCACCGCTTGCCATGGGTTGGGCAGCGTTGCCTTGTCCATGCCGCGCAGATTGGCCTTGCCAGCCTCGAGATGCACCTGCCAGAAACAGGCGCCGAAATAGAGGATCGCCGGGATGATCGCGGCCTTGACGACGGCCGCATAGGGCACGTTCAGCGTCTCTGCCATGATGAAGGCGACCGCGCCCATGACCGGCGGCATGATCTGCCCGCCCATCGACGATGTCGCTTCCACACCGCCGGCAAAAGCCGAACGGAAGCCGAAGCGCTTCATCAGCGGGATGGTGAACTGGCCGCTGGCCACGACATTGGCAACGCCGGAGCCCGAAATCGTGCCCATCAGCGCCGACGACAGGATGCAGACTTGCGCCGGCCCACCGCGCCAGCCGCCGACGAGCCCGAGCGCGAAATCGTTGAACAGCGCGATCATGCCGGCGCGTTCGAGGAAGGCGGCGAAGACGACGAAGATGAAGATGTAAGCCGCCGAAACATAGATCGGCGTGCCGTAGATGCCCTCTGTGCCATAGGCGAAGTTTTCGATGATCTGATCGAAACTATAGCCACGATGCACAAAGGGATCGGGCAAATAATTGCCGAAGAAGCAGTAGGCGAGAAATAGCCCCGCGATGATGGTGAGCGGCAGGCCCATCAGCCGCCGTGCGCCTTCGAACACCAGCGCGATCAGCACCACGCCGACAAAGAGATCGACGTGGGTAAGGAAGCCGCTGCGCTGGATCAGCGGCACATATTCGACCCAGTTGTAGATGCCGGTGAGGAAGCCGACGATGCCAAGCAGCCAGAACCAGGCTTTTCCCGCCGTCGTCTTGGCGCGCAGATTGGCAATCAGCGCGAAGCCGAGCAGCAGCAGGAAGCCGACATGCATGGCGCGCACCACCTGGCTCGGCAGCGCGCCATAGGCGGCGGTGTAGAGCTGGAAGGCCGAGAACGCCACCGCGATCCAGAAGGCGATTTTTCCAGCAATGCCCTCGCCGAAACCCGGCGGCAGGCCTTCGATCGGCTCCTCGACGCTGGGAGAGATGACGTTGGGGGTTGGCTGATTCTGGCTCATGCGCAGCAGGGCCTTTCCTGAATGCAGGAATGCGAGGCATCCCCCTCTGGCCTGCCGGCCATCTCCCCCTCAAGGAGGGAGATCAGCTGTCTCTGTGGCATTCGCCAATCGTCAACATTGAAGGACAGGCGCGGCTGCCGAAGCTGCTGATCTCCCCCCTTGAGGGGGAGATGGCCGGCAGGCCAGAGGGGGGTGGTCAGGTTCAATGTGCTGGTTGCGTTGGTGGAACTACTTCAACAGCCCCTTTTCCTTATAATAACGCTCGGCGCCCGGATGCAGCGGCACGGGCATGCCATCGAGCGCCTTGGCCGGATCGATCGCCTTGGCGGCGGCATGGGCTGCCGTCAGCTTGTCGAGATTGTCGAACAGAAGCTTGGTCATCTGATAGGCGGTCTCGTCGGAGACGCCGTCATGGGTGATGAGGAAATTGCCGACGGCCGCCGTTTCGACATCGGCCTCCTGGCCGTCATAAGTGCCGGCCGGAATGATGACCGACAGATAGGGCGTGCCGATCTTTTCGACATCGGCCTTCGGCACCGCCACGACGTTGATCTTGAGCGACGTCGCAAGATCGCGGATCGAGGCGACGCCAAGGCCGGCAGATTGCAGCGTGGCGTCGAGCTGGCGGTTCTTGATGAGTTCGACGGATTCGGCGAAGGGCAGATATTCGACCTTGCCGAGATCCTCATATTTCAGGCCCGCAGCCTCGAAGATCGCCCGCGCATTGAGCTCGGTGCCGGAAGCCGGCGCGCCGACCGACAGGCTCTTGCCCTTCAGGTCGGCCAAGGTCTTGATGCCGGAATCGGCACTCGCCACGATCTGGATGTAATTCGGATAGATGGCGGCAATGCCGCGCAGTTTGTCGAGCTTGCCGGGGAAGCCGGCTTCCTTGTGGCCTTCGACAGCGAGCTTCACGGAATCGCCCAGCGAAAAGCCGATCTCGCCCTTGCCCTGCTGGAGCAAATTGAGGTTTTCGACCGACGCCTTGGTTGCCTGCACCTGCGTGCGTGCGCCCTCGATGCCCTTGCCGTAGATTTCCGACAGCGCCACGCCGAGCGGGTAATAGACGCCCGAGGTGCCGCCGGTCAGCACATTGATGAATTCGGCCGCCCTGACAGAGACGCTTCCCATGCTGAGCGACAGCACGACAGCGCCGGCGGCCAGAATCTTCGTTTTCAGATTAAGCATGCAATTTCCTCCCTCGAGTTTCCTTGCCGCGCCACCGCTCCACCCGGCACAACCGGCGCGAGTTTAGACAGCGGGCGCGAAATGCCAACCCGCAATCTTCGCTTGTGCGACGAAGGGTTTAGAAAGGGCTTCGGCAGTTCTCCCACGCAACGTCAGTTGCTCCCTGTCGCCTGCGTGGCGGTTGCGGGCGTCGCGTTCAGCGTCGCAGCCCAGAAGGCGATCGCCAGAGCGCTGATGCCGGCTCCGAGCAGGCAGACGCCGGTCCACCCGGCATAGACGTAGACCATCGTCGACAGCGAGGAACCAAGGGCGCTACCGATCGAATAGAAGACCATATAGGCCGCAGTCAGCCGGCTCTGCGCTTCGGGCCGGACGCGATAGATCATGCCCTGATTGGTGACGTGCACGGCCTGCAGGCCGAAATCGATGATCAGAACGCCGGCGATCAGCCACAGGATCGAATGCGGCAGCAGCGCAATCGGCAACCAAGCGACAAGCATCAGCGTCAGCGCAATGCCGGTGGTGCGCTGGCCGTAGCCGCGATCGGCCCAGCGCCCTGCCCTCGCCGCGCCGAGTGCTCCTGCGGCGCCTGCCAGACCGAAAAGGCCGATGGCTGTGTGCGACAGCGAGAAAGGCGGCGCGCTGAGCGGCAGCACCAAGGGTGTCAGCAGCGTCGTGATATCGGCAAAGATCAGCATGGCGATGATCGCCCGGATGCGAAGCACCGGCTCTTCAACAAATAGCGTGAAGAGCGAGCCGATCAGGCGCGGATATGACATGCGCTTGTCCCGCGCCTCCTGCGCCGGCAGCACTTTGTAGAGCAGTGCGGCAATGATCAGCGTCAGCACGGCTGAAACGAAGTAGACCGTGCGCCAGCCCGAGAGATCGGTGAGCGTTCCTGCCACGGTACGTGCAAGCAGAATGCCGAGCACGATGCCGCTGGTGACGACGCCGACCACCTGCCCACGCTCGGCCGGCCGCGCCAGGCTTGCGGCATAAGCGACAAGAGCCTGGGTGACGACAGCCATCAAGCCCATCGCCGCCATGGACGCCAGCAGCATGGCGCCCGTTGTCGAGAACCCCACCGAGACGAGCGCCAGCACCGAAAGAAGCGACTGGCCGACCACCAGCTTGCGCCGGTCGATCAGATCGCCGAGCGGCACCAGCAGCACGAGCCCCAGCCCGTAGCCGAGTTGGGTGAAGCCGACAATCAGTCCGGCGGTGGCGCGAGCGATGCCGAGATCGTCGGCCATCACGTCGAGCAGCGGATGGGCGAAATAGGCATTGGCCACGGCAAGTCCGCTCGCCACGGCAAAAAGCAGCACGACAGGGCGTGACAGGCCGGAGGAAAGCCGCTCGTTGCCCCTGTCGAATTCGCCTGCCTGAAGACGCGCAGCAGCGCTAGCAGCGCCGGCGGACGCCACCTCGTTTGTCGATCGCATTATAAGCTCCAAATATGGAATCGGTTTTATTATGAAACCATTTGATCGATAGCAAAGAAGGTTTTATAATGCAACCGAAATTGGAGACGGCATGGTCAAGCGGAGAAGCCTGAAGGGAGATTACTGCCCGAGCGCCAGATCACTGGATGTGATCGGCGACTGGTGGTCGCTGCTGATCGTGCGCGACGCGTTCGACGGGCTGACGCGCTTCGGCGAATTCCAGAAGGGCCTCGGCATTGCCAAGAACATCCTTTCCGAACGGCTGCGCACGCTGATTGCGCGCGGAATTCTGGAGGCGGTTCCGGCGGCGGATGGCGGTGCGCATCAGGAATACCGCCTGACCGCAATGGGACGCGACCTCTTCCCGGTGATGGTGGCGCTGAGGCAGTGGGGCGAGCAGCATCTGTTCGCGCCGGGTGAAGAACATTCAAAGCTCGTCGAGCGGGATACCGGCTTGCCGGTTCGGCTGGATGTCCGTGTCAACGACGGACGGCCTGCCGGACCGGACAACACTGTTATCCTCAAAGTGCCCGAGCTGGATCAAGACTGATCCCGCCCTGCTGAAACCGGCCCCTTGCGCAATATCGTATCGAGGACGAAAGATTTCTCGGGCGCCTGTCGAAATCGGGCGAGGCCGCGCGACATTGGTTCGGCACGCAACGGTGCGGCCCCGAAACAAGAGGAAACGACCATGCGCTACATGCTTTTCATTCACCTCGACGAAAGCCAGATGCCGAAGAGCCCGGCGGACAAGGGCTATGAAATGCTCGCCGCCTATGGCGCCTACAACGAGGCGCTGAAGAAAGCCGGCATCTATCTCGCCGGAGACCGCCTGACGCCGAGCGCAACAACCACGCAGGTGCGCATTGCCGACGGAAAGACGAGTGTTCTCGACGGCCCTTATGCCGAAACACGCGAGCAGATCGGCGGTTACTACATCATCGAGGCAGAAGACCTTGATTCCGCAATCGCCTGGGCCGCGCGCTGTCCCGGTGCGAACCACGGCACCATCGAGGTTCGGCTGATATGGGAAGCGACATCGGTCGCGCAGTGAAGCAGCCGGCAACCGAAAGCGATGGACGCGCGGCGGCAGAGGCAGCCGCGCGCCGCAGCTACGGCAAGCTTGTCGCCATCCTCGCCTCGCGCAGCGGCGATGTCGCGGCTGCCGAGGATGCGCTCGCCGATGCCTTCGCGGCAGCACTCGAACAATGGCCGGTAAGCGGCGTCCCGGCCAATCCGGAAGGCTGGCTTGTGGCGGTGGCGCAGCGGCGCACCGTAGATGCGATCCGCCGGCGCAGGACCAGTGCCGAGGGTGCCGCGCATCTGCAACTGATCGCCGCGGAAATCGAGGCATCATCCATGGAAGACGACCTGCCCGACGAGCGGCTGCGGCTGATGTTTGCCTGCGCCCATCCGGCAATCGAGCCGAGCATCCGCGCGCCGCTCATCCTGCAGACGATCCTTGGCTTCGATGCCGCCGTTATCGCCTCGGCCTTCCTCGTCTCACCGGCGACGATGGGCCAGCGGCTGGTGCGCGCCAAGAACCGCATTCGCGAGGCCGGTATTCCCTTCCGCATCCCGGAGCGCGACGCGCTCGACGAGCGGCTGGACGCAGTGCTGGAGGCGATCTATGCCGCCTTTGCCGAGGGCTGGGCCGACCCGACTGGTGCGGAAAGCCGGCGCAGGAACCTCGCGACCGAAGGCATCTGGCTCGGCCGGCTGACCGCTTCGCTGATGCCGGATGAACCGGAGACGCTGGGGCTGCTGGCGCTGATGCTGTTTGCCGAAGCGCGGCGTGCTGCGCGGCGCGATAGCAATGGCGACTATGTGCCTTTGGCCGAGCAGGACACGAAAGTGTGGGATAGCGGGCTGATCGACGAGGCCGAGGGGCTTCTGCGCCGCGCCGGCGTCATGGGCAAGATCGGGCGCTACCAGCTGGAAGCGGCGGTGCAATCGGCGCATGTCGCGCGCCGCCTGACCGGCGAAACGGACTGGCAGGCGATCGCCCGGTTTTACGAGGCGCTGTCACGCATGACGCAGTCGCCGGTCGTGGCGATCAACCACGCGGTCGCGCTGGCGCATGCGGGCGATACGGGCGCCGGCCTGGCGTTGCTGGGAACGCTTGCCGACGACAAGCGGCTGCTGACCTATCAACCCTACTGGGCCGCGCGCGCCGAACTGCTGACTTTAGCGCAGAAGCCGCTTGAAGCCCATGAGGCCTATGGCATGGCGATCGGGCTGGAAACGGACCCGGCGATCCGCAAGTTTCTGCAAAGTCGACGCGCCCGCCTCAGAAACTGAACCGAAGGCGCTCACCACAGTTCGTGTGTGATGTTCAGCTTCAGGATCACCGGATGCTGCCGCAACGCGGCGCAGAGCTGCTCGATATTCGGCCAGACGATATGAGTGTCGCTCCACTGAGGATGCCAGTGCGCCAGCATCAGCAGGTAGACATCGGCCGTGGAAAAATCGTCGCCGGCCAGCCAGTCGCGTCCTTCGAGCCACTCGTCCATGATCGATAGACCGCGCTCGAATTCGGCGATTGCCGCTTCCTTGACGACGTCGGCGCCGTCGGCAGCAGCCGTGTAGCGCGGAGCGTAATAGTAGCGCAGGACCGCCGGATACAGGACCGAGGACAGGAATGCCATCCAGCGCAGGAAGTCAGCCCGTGCGGGCGAGCCAGCCGCTGGCGCAAGCGCGGCGTCGGCGTGACGCTCTGCCAGCAGGATGCACATTGCCGCCGATTCCGTCATCGTCTGCCCCTCCGGCAATGTCAGGACGGGGACCTGGCCGAGCGGGCTGATTTCCAGAAAATGGGGATCAGGCAGCGCGGACTTGATGACATTGACCCGCTCGAATGGTGCTGCCGCCAGTTCGAGCGCTGCCTCGACCACGAAGCCGCCGCTGCCGGGACGCGTATAGAGTTTGTACATGGTATCTCCGCCAACCGGCACAGCACCGGTCGGCAGGGATATGACAGGCAAACCGGCGGATTCTCAACCGGCCGACGCCTGCGCCACGCAGTTTTTTCGCCGGTCCAGTCAGGATAATCGCGACGGTTCGGAATTCAGATCAGGCCGAGCCGAAAATGATGATTTTCGAGAACCGGAGCGGAGTGGACATTCTGTCCATGAGCACCGGAAGCGCAGACAACCATCATTTGCAGGCCGGCCTCACCTGAATTTTCAGCCGCCGAGGCCTTCGAAGAGAATGGTCGACAGATACCGCTCGGCGAAGGACGGGATGATGACGACAAGATTCTTGCCGGCATTTTCCGGACGCGAGCCGACGACTATTGCCGCCTGAAGGGCAGCACCCGACGAGATGCCGACCGGCACGCCTTCGAGGCGGGCGACGAGGCGGGCATTGGTGATGGAATCATCGTTGGAGACCTGCACGATCTCGTCATAAACCGTGGTGTCGAGGATTTTCGGCGCAAAGCCGGCGCCGATGCCCTGGATCTTATGCGGGCCGGGCTGGCCGCCCGACAGTACCGGCGAGGCTTCCGGCTCGACCGCGATGACCTGTACGCCGGGCTTGCGCTTCTTCAGCACCTGCCCAACGCCGGTGATGGTGCCGCCGGTGCCGATGCCGGAAACGAGGATATCGACCTCGCCATGGGTGTCGTTCCAGATTTCCTCGGCGGTCGTCTGGCGGTGGATTTCAGGATTGGCCGGGTTTTCGAACTGCTGCGGAATGATCGCGTCAGGCAGGGTCGCGGCCAGTTCGTCGGCTTTGGCGATGGCGCCCTTCATGCCTTTCGGCCCTTCGGTCAGCACCAGCTCGGCGCCGAGCAGCGCCAGCATCTTGCGGCGCTCCAGCGACATGGTTTCGGGCATGGTCAGGATAAGCTTGTAGCCCTTGGCAGCAGCAGCAAAGGCCAGCGCGATGCCGGTATTGCCGGAGGTCGGCTCGATCAGCGTGGTCTTGCCGGGCGTGATCTTGCCGGCGGCTTCCAGCGCCTCGATCATGGCAACGCCGATGCGGTCCTTGACGCTGGCGATCGGGTTGAAGAATTCGAGCTTGGCGATGAGGTTAGCGACGATGCCGGTTTCCTTGGCGAATTTGTCAAGACGCACCAGCGGTGTGTCGCCGATCGTCTCGGTGATCGAGTTGTAGACACGGCCGCGGCCGGGGGCGCGCGCGCTGGTGACGGGCTTGTTCATCGATATGGCTCCAACATTGAAATTCGGACGCAACAATAGGCGCGCCGCCCGAAAAAACCGAGTGGGCGGCGTGCTTAAAATGCCGGAACTCCAGAAAATCGTTTTCTATATGCGCCGCATTGGAGAACAATTTGGCGCGAAATAGGCCTTCAGCGGGAGGCGATGGCTGCGGCGGCACCCGCCATGAAAACAGCGGCAGTGCGGTTCAGCGTCCTTAGCGCACGCGGTGTCTTCAACAGCCAGCGCGCCTTCGCCGCCAGCGCCAGATAGGGCACCAGAACGACGAGCAGGACCAGCACGGTCACCACCGCCAGAATGCCGTAGTCTGCGACCGTTATCGTGCGCAGGTCGACCAATGTCGGCGTCAGCGCCAGATAGAAGATCATCGTCTTGGGGTTGCCGAGCGTCACCGTCAGCCCAGCCAGGAAGCTGGTGAACAGCCCGCCCTTGCCCTTCCGCGCCTCGATGTTTTCCGGCGTGATACCGCTCGTCCAGAAGGTCCAGGCGAGATATGCGAGATAGGCGACGCCGAGCCATTTGATGACGAGGAAGACGGTGCCGAAGGTCTGCGCCACCAGAGCCAGACCCAGCACGACGGCGGTGAGATAGGTAAGATCGCCGCAGATCAGCCCGAGCGACATGGCAAGCGACGAGCTGAATCCCGAGCCGAGGGCACGCGCCACCAGTGCGGTGACGCCGGGTCCGGGGATCGCGGCGGCAATGGCCAGCGCGCCGGCATAGGTAACGAAGCCTGCAAGGGTCATGGATCGAACTCGACAAATTTCAGAGGCGGATAATCGCACGGACGTTACGCGCTGCAAATAGGCCAGAAATCGGCAGCGGCCTATCAATTTATTCGGCCAGGGCGGAAGATATCCAGACGCGCAACGTTGTCTGTCGTAACCGCCGCGTGCCGAGACGCCGATGCTTCGCAACAGAGACAATGCCTACGGGCTGATCGCGATCCTGTTCCACTGGACGATCGCGGCATTGTTCGTCGGCCAGATACTGCTCGGCCTCGCGACGCAATGGGTGGCGAGCTTGGCGCTGCAATTCACACTGATCCAGTGGCACAAATCCTTCGGTTTCCTGATCCTGGGACTCGCGGCGCTGCGGTTGTTTTGGGCGCTCGCCAGTAGGCGACCCGCGCGGCCAAGGGATTTCAGCCGGACCGAATGGCTGGCCGCGAAGCTCGTGCAAGCATCGCTCTATGTGCTGATGCTCGCCGTGCCTCTTGCTGGTTGGGCACTGGTTTCGACATCAACGCTTGGAGTTCCGACGTTCGCCTTCAACATGTTCGTCATTCCGCATTTGCCGCTGGCAAGATCGGAAGCTGCCGAGCATTTCTGGCGCGACGTTCATGAATGGCTGGCCTATGGCACGGCCCTCGTCGCCGCCGGCCACATGCTGGCTGCCCTTCGCCATCATTTCTGGCTCGGCGACGGCATTCTCAAACGCATGCTGCAACCGGGCGCAGAAAGCCCAAACCGCGGGACCGTCAAAGGTCAGAAAGCCGCCGGGAGATGACAATGCCGACGCATGTCTGGAAATCGCCACGCAACGCAATCCTGAGCGCCGGTCTGGCCGCGCTATTGGCCGGCCTGCCCTATGCCGCCCTTGCCGACCCGCTGGCGGAGGCTGCCGGCAAATACAGCATCGCTCCTTCCTCACGCATCGCCTTCAGCGTGGCGCAGGTCGGCGGCGGCGGTATCGCCGGTGATTTCGGGGAATTTCGTGGCATATTCCGCATCGACGGCAAGGATATCGGGCGATCGAATGTCAGCTTCACGCTGCTGCCGGCAAGCGTGCGCACCGGCGAGGCGCGCGTGGAAAACTTCCTGCGCTCCGACGCGGTGTTCGACGTCGCGAATTTCCCCGAAATCTCGTTCCGTTCCACCGGGATCACGCAGACGGGCGCCAGCAGCGCGCGCATAGACGGCGTCCTGACGGCGCGCGGTAAGACGCGCCCGGCTCAGTTCGACGCCAGCGTCAGCGACCGCACCAAGCGCAAGATAACCTTCCGCGTGCAGGGAAAAATCCTGCGCTCGCCCTATGGCATGGATGTCGGCACACCGATCTATTCGAACGTCGTCAAGTTCGACATGGTGCTACAGGGAACGCGTTGACCGGCACGAAAGGTCAACTGCCCTCTTCGTAGAAGCCGGCGTCCAGCTTCCGCTCAAGCTCGACGAGATCATCGGGCAGCGGCATGCCCATGGCGCGCAATTCGTTCAGCTTTTCGCGAAGACGCTCATGCACTTCATGAGCGTCTTCGGGCTGTTCGATCATCTGCTCGAGCAGGAGGCTTATCTGCGCCTTGAGTTGTTCCAGTGCCATCCGTGCCTCCTGTGATCGATGCCACAGCCTACACCCGATGGCGCGCAGGTACTACGCTCGCTTTGCGACTGGCTTGGTCGAACGCCGACGCTTTTCGGCGGCTTTCGAGCTCGCAGTCACGCTCGGCTCCACCACCTTGCGGTAGAGATGCCAGGTCGCGTGACCGAATATCGGCATGACAACGGCAAGTCCGGCAAACAGCGGCAGCGAGCCGATGACCAGTCCGACGGCCACGAGAAGCCCCCAGAACAGCATCGGCAGCGGGTTGACGATGAGCGCGCGGGCCGAGGCTTCCATCGCCGCAATCACGCCGACGTCACGGTCGAGCAGCAGCGGGAAGGCAATGACCGTGGTGGCGAGCGCAACGATGGCGAATGCCAGCCCGACCAGATTGCCCCACAGGATCAGCGACCAGCCGCGATCTGTCGTCAATACGTCGGTTGCGAACTGCCCGATCGACGTCGGCGGCTCGGAACCGAAGGTCATTGCATAGATCGCCTGGGCCACGAGCAGCCAGGCAATGAACAGCGCAAACAGCCATATGCCGACGGCGACGATCGACGGCAGCGCCGACGAATGGCGAACGTCGAAGGCATGAACCCATGACGTGTCCATGCCGAGTTCGCGGCGGCGGCTTATCTCATAGAGTCCAATCGCGGCAATCGGCCCAAGCAGGGCAAAGCCGGACATCAGCGGAAACAGCAACGGCAAGGCATTGTTGCCGGAAGTCCAGGTCGCCAGCACGACGCCGACGATCGGATAAATTACACATAGAAACACGTAGTGGGACGGTTTTTCCCAAAAATCCTCGGCGCCCTGTCTGAGCGACGTGGTTACGTCGGAAAAACTGATCTTGCGCACGGCGACATGATTATAGGTCTCGCCGGCGCCTGCCATGACATGAAATTGTGCCATTCTCATACCTCCGCTGCTTGAAAGTCGCGGTGGTTAGGGAGCCGTCGAAACATGCCGCTCGACGAGCCGCGACCTGCAGTGACCGGACTATACACAGCCTGAGCCATTTTGTCGCATCACAAGGGTGAAAGCGATTGTCAGAGAGCTTTTGCAAATCCGGGGTGCGCTAGCAGCCTCAACGCAGCATGCGTGAAATGAGCTGCGCGGTGTAATCCACCATCGGCACGATGCGGGCGTAATTCAGCCGCGTCGGGCCGATGACGCCGAGCGCGCCGACAACGCGGGCGTCCTTGTCGCGATAGGGTGCCACGACCAGCGAGGAACCGGAGAGCGAAAACAGCTTGTTTTCCGAGCCGATGAATATCCGCACGCCGGAGCCGGCTTCGGCAAGGTCGAGAAGCTGGACCATGCCCTCCTTGGTCTCGAGATCCTCGAAGAGATGGCGCAGCAGTTCGATATCGGCCTGCGCCGTCACATTCTCGAGCAGATTGGCGCGGCCGCGCACGATGAGCCGTGACGGCAAGCCACTCTCGACGCCCCCGCCTCCCCACACGGCGAGGCCCTTTTCGACAAGGTCCTGCGACAGCGTGTCGAGTGCCGCCTTGGTTTCTTCTTTCAGCCGCGCGATCTCGGTTTTCGCTTCGGCCAGCGTGCGCCCGCCGATATGGGCATTGAGATAGTTCGACGCCTCATGCAACTGCGAGGTGGTGACGCCGGGCGGCAGTTCCACGACCCGGTTCTCGACATCGCCGTTCTGCGAGACCATCACCGCCAGCGCGCGCTGCGGCTCGAGCTGGATGAACTCGATATGCTTCAGCGGCACCTCGTTCTTGGTCGCCAGCACCAGGCCCGCGCCCCGCGACATGCCCGACAGCATCTGGCTGGCTTCCGTCAGCATCTGTTCCAGCGTGGCGCCGCTGCCCGACGCCTTGACCTGCGCATCGATGACCCGGCGCTCTTCGTCCGAGAGGTCGCCGAGTTCCATGAAGGCATCGACGAAAAAACGCAGGCCCTTCTGCGTCGGCAGGCGGCCGGCCGAGATATGCGGCGCATAGACGAGGCCGAGATGCTCCAGGTCGCTCATCACATTGCGCACGGTGGCCGGCGACAGCGACGACGGCAGCATGCGCGACAGGCTGCGTGAACCGACGGGCTCGCCGTCCAAAAGGTAGGAATCGACGATGCGTCGGAAAATATCGCGCGAGCGCATGTCGAGCGATTGCAATGTCGGATCCAGTACGGGTTTCGTCATGGTTTCACCAAACCTCCGGAATCAAGATATAGATGGCTCGCGCCGGAACACAACATGGGGTCATGAGGCCAACCCGGTTTTCCTTTGCGCCGGAAACGGCATGGCGTTACAAGCCGCGACGACTCCACCAATTTTCACAGAAAGAACCGTATGCGCCCTTCCAAACGCCAATTCGACGAAATGCGCGCCATCTCCTTCGAGCGCAACGTCTCCAAACATGCGGAAGGCTCGTGCCTGGTCAAATTCGGCGACACCCATGTCTTGTGCACCGCAAGCCTTGAGGAAAAGGTGCCCGGCTGGATGCGCAACACCGGCAAGGGCTGGGTGACGGCCGAATACGGCATGCTGCCGCGTTCCACCGGCGATCGTATGCGCCGCGAAGCCTCTTCCGGCAAGCAGGGCGGCCGCACGCTGGAAATCCAGCGGCTGATCGGCCGCTCGCTGCGCGCCGTGGTCGACATGCAGGCGCTGGGCGAAATGCAGATCACGGTCGACTGCGACGTCATCCAGGCCGATGGCGGCACGCGCACGGCCGCCATCACCGGCGGCTGGATCGCACTGCATGACTGCCTGCGCTGGATGGAAGCGCGACAGATGGTCAGCGTTTCCAAAGTGCTGAAGGATCACGTCGCCGCCATTTCCTGCGGCATCCATGACGGCCAGCCGGTGCTGGATCTCGACTATCTCGAGGATTCGTCGGCCGGCACCGACTCCAATTTCGTCATGACCGGCAAGGGCGGCATCGTCGAAATCCAGGGCACCGCCGAAGGCGCCCCCTTCACCGAAGAAGAATTCGCCGCGCTGATGGCGCTGGCCAAGAAGGGTATTTCCCGGCTGGTCAGCCTGCAGCAGATGGCGGTGGCCTGAGGTTCGCCATGCAGCCCTCCGCCATCCTCGAATCCGCGCTCTACGTCACCGACCTCGACGAGGCTGAGCGGTTCTATGGCGAAGTGCTTGGGCTGGACCTGATCTTGAAAGCCGAAGGGCGGCACGTATTCTTTCGCTGCGGCTCAGGCGTGCTTTTGCTGTTCAACGCAGAAGCAACCAGAAACCAGCTGGCAGCCGGCGCGAAACTGCCGATTCCACCGCATGGCACGACAGGCGAAGGACATCTGTGCTTTGCCGCGACCGCAGACGAGATCGTGCAGTGGAAAGCCGTCTTTGAAGCCAAAGGTATCGCCATCGAGGCGGATTTCGAATGGCCAAACGAAGGCCGCTCAATCTACATCCGCGACCCTTCCGGCAATTCGATAGAATTTGCCGAACCACGCATCTGGGGACTTTGAATGCGCATTCTGACCGAACGGGAAATCGTCGTCGCCAGCCACAATGAAGGCAAGCTGCGCGAATTCGCCGACCTGATGGCGCCCTTCGGCTTCAAGGCCAAGTCGGCCAAGGAATACGACCTGCCCGAACCTGACGAAACCGGCACGACCTTTGAGGAAAACGCACTTATCAAGGCCTTCGCGTCGGCCAAGGCGACCGGCCTGCCGGCTCTGTCGGACGATTCCGGCCTTGTCGTCGATGCGCTTGGCGGCCAGCCGGGCGTCTACACCGCCAATTGGGCGGAAAAGCCTGATGGAACGCGCGACTTCGGCATGGCCATGCAGCGCACGGAAGTGGCTCTTCATGAAGTCGGCGCGACCGAGCCTGAAGATCGCAAGGGCCGTTTCGTCGCCGTCATCTGCGTTGCCTGGCCGGACGGGCATGCCGAATATTTCCGCGGCGAGGCCGAGGGCACACTGGTGTGGCCGCCGCGCGGAGAAAAGGGTTTCGGCTATGATCCGGTCTTCATGCCGGACGGGCACGATATGACATTCGGCGAAATGACGGCCGAGCAGAAGCATGGCTGGAAGCCAGGGCAGGCGGACGCGCTTTCGCACCGCGCCCGCGCCTTCCAGAAATTCGCCCGCGCCATGCTCGGCTCGGCGTGAAGGACAAGGCATTGACGGGCAGCGAACCGGGATTTGGCGTCTACATCCATTGGCCTTTCTGCGCGGCCAAATGCCCTTACTGCGACTTCAACAGCCATGTCCGCCACCAGCCGGTCGACCAGGAGCGCTTTGCCAGCGCCTTCGAGACAGAGCTTGCGACGATGCGCGAGCGCACCGGCCCGCGCGACGTCACCAGCATCTTTCTCGGCGGCGGCACGCCCTCGCTGATGAAGCCTGAGACGGTGGCCAGGGTGCTGGACGCCGTGGCGAAGAACTGGACGGTGCCGGACGGTATCGAGATCACGCTGGAGGCCAATCCTTCGTCGGTGGAGGCCGAGCGTTTTCGCGGCTACCGCGCCGCCGGCGTCAATCGCGTCTCGCTCGGGGTGCAGGCGCTGAACGACGCCGACCTGCGCTTTCTCGGCCGCTTGCACAACGTCTCCGAAGCGCTGCACGCCATCGGGCTGGCGCGCGAAATTTTTCCGCGCCTGTCCTTCGACCTGATCTATGCCCGCCCCGGCCAGACACCGGAAGCATGGAGCGCCGAGCTCGAACAGGCGATCGACCATGCCGCCGACCATCTGTCGCTCTACCAGCTGACCATCGAGGAAGGCACGCGCTTCCACACGCTCTATGCCGCGCATAAATTCGAGCTGCCGGATGCCGAAGCCTCCGCCGAGCTCTATGCGATCACGCAGGAAGTGACCGCCGCGCGCGGGCTTCCTGCATACGAGATTTCCAACCACGCCCGCCCCGGCGCGGAAAGCCGGCACAATCTAACCTATTGGCGCTATGGCGAATATGTCGGTGTCGGCCCCGGCGCGCATGGCCGCTTCATCGAGGATGGCCGACGCATCGTCACCTTCACCGAGAAGATGCCGGAAAACTGGCTCGATCTCGTCGAAACAAAAGGGCACGGCGTGATCGGCGGCGAGACGCTGACGCGTTCCGAGGAAGCCGACGAGTTCCTGCTGATGGGGCTGCGGCTTGCCGAGGGCATCGACCTCGACCGCTTTGAGCGGCTTTCCGGCCGCGCGCTTTCTTCGCCGCGCATGTCGATCCTGCAAGGAGAAGGTCTGATCGCGCCCGTCGGCAATTCACGCCTGCGCGCCACCGCCTCGGGCATGATCGTGCTGGATGCTGTCGTGGCAGATCTGGCGCGGTAGCGGCTGTGAAGAATGTTCTCTTCGTCTGTAGCCAAAATCGTTTGCGAAGCCCCACCGCCGAGCAGGTGTTTTCTACACGCAGAGATATCGAAGTCGCCTCCGCCGGCACAAACCATGATGCCGACAACCCGTTGACGGGAGAACTCGTCGCATGGGCCGACATTATTTTCGTGATGGAAAAAGCCCACAGGGCGAAGCTGCAGAAGAAATTCAAGGCAAGCCTGAAGAAGGCGCGGATCATCTGCCTCGATATCCCTGACGACTATGAATTCATGGACCCAGCGCTGGTTCGCCTTCTCGAAGCGCGCGTTCCGAGATATCTCGGTTAGACAACGAGGGTTAAGAGATGAATTCCGCTTTCGCGTCCTGGCAGTTCTGGGCCGTCCTGTCGGCAATGTTCGCCGCACTCACCGCGATCTTCGCCAAGGTCGGCATCGAGAACATCAATTCGGATTTCGCCACGCTGATCCGCACCGTCGTTATCCTTCTGGTGCTGGCGGGAATCGTTGTCGCCACCGGACAGTTCCAGAATCCGGGCGAGATCTCGGGAAAGACCTACGGCTTCCTCGTCCTGTCGGGACTGGCGACGGGGGCGTCGTGGCTGTGCTATTTCCGCGCGCTGAAGCTGGGCAACGCCGCCCAGGTCGCGCCGATCGACAAGCTAAGCGTGGTTCTTGTCGCGGTGTTTGGCGTGGTGTTTCTCGGCGAGCGGCTGAGCGGTGCCAACTGGCTTGGCGTCGCGCTGATTGCCGCGGGTGCTGTTCTGGTCGCCTACCGGGTCTGAGGGCCGCTCGTCGGCGTGCCGTTTTTCCAGACGCGGCAGGAAGGCATCGAAGTGATTGGGCATTGTATCTTCAGGCCTTTTTCGAGTTAGGCTCTGGCGTGGCCGGCTTTTTATCGCTGGCCTCGTCGCTGTCCTTGCGCTCGGCTTTCGGAGCCGGCGCCATTGCACCGTCAGCGAGAAAACTCCTGCGGTCGGCATAGTAGGGCTGGAACACGTCCTGTAGCTGAAGGCCTTGCATTGGATCCTCCCGAATGAACATGCCAAACCCGACGCACTTGGTTTCGTTCCCGATTGCGGCAAAATTTACGTAAGGGCCGAAAGGTTTTTTGCAAGGCGCCCAGTGCCGTGCCAAAGAGGGAGCTCAAGGAGAATACGGCGTGCGGGCAGACGGCAGGAAGAGTTTCATGATCGGGCAGACGGAGGTCGCCGCCCGTCCGATGGAAGCCGCGCTCTATCTCGTCGCCACGCCCATCGGCAATCTCGGCGACATCACGCTGCGCGCGCTGGAAACGCTGGCCGGCGCCGATATCCTCGCCTGCGAGGACACCCGGGTTACCCGCATTCTGCTGGAACGCTACGGCATCCGCCAACGCCCGACGCCCTATCACGAGCACAATGCCGCCGAGGCAGGCCCGCGCCTGATCGAGGCGCTGGAAAGCGGGCAGAGCGTGGCGCTGGTATCGGATGCCGGCACGCCACTGGTTTCTGACCCGGGCTACAGGCTGGTCGGGCAGGCGCTGGAAAAGGGCATCCGCGTCGTGCCGATACCCGGCGCTTCGGCGGTTCTGGCGGCACTTACCGCATCGGGTTTGCCCTCCGATGCCTTCCTGTTCGCCGGGTTCCTGCCGGTCAAGGACGGACAGCGGCGCACGCGGCTTTCCGAGCTGACCGCAGTTCCGGCAACGCTGATCTTCTTCGAATCGCCGCGGCGGCTGGCCGACACGCTTGTCGCGATGGCCGACGTCTATGGCGACCGCCATGCCGCCATCGGCCGCGAACTCACCAAGAGGTTCGAGGAGATGCGCACCGGTACGCTGTCGGCGCTCGCCGCGCATTATGCCGAAGCGCCGACGCCCAAGGGCGAGATCGTCATCTGCGTCGGCCCGCCGGAAGAACAGGCCGTGACCGGGCCTGAAGACATCGACCGGCTGCTGCTGTCGCTGGCCAAGGAAATGCCGACCTCCAAGGCTGCCGCGGAAGCCGCGCGCATGACCGGCGGGCAGAAGCCCGCGCTCTATCGCCGCCTGCTCGAACTCAGGGAAGGTGCGGGTGACTGACGCGAGCGCGCGGATCAAGGCCTACAAACGCGGCCATCGTGGCGAATGGCTGGCCGCCCTTGCCCTGATGCTCAAGGGTTATCGCATCATCGCCCGGCGCTACCGGACAAAACTCGGCGAAATCGACCTGATCGCGCGGCGCGGCAATCTCGTGCTGATCGTCGAGGTCAAGGCGCGGCCGACGCTCATTTCGGCCATGGAAGCCATCGCCTACAGCTCCGAACGCCGCATCGAGGGCGCGGCCGATCTGTGGCTGTCGCGCCAGCCCGACTATGGAAAATTGTCGGTGCGTTTCGACATGGTGGCGGTACTGCCGCGCCGCTGGCCGGTGCATATCGAAAACGTTTTTCACGGGCGCAACTAAACGCGCAAGATCAGGCACTTGCCGTTGCGGCAACCGTGTAACAAACTCCCTTCGTCAACCAGAATGAAGAGGGGTTATCATGTGCCATCACTGCGTAATGGAATCCGTCAAGGCGGGCATGCTCAGCCGCCGCAGCTTCTTCAAGGGCACGATAGCGGCAGCCGGTGCCGCAGCACTTGCCACGACCTTGCCATCACGGCCGTTGTTCGCCGCCGAAACGCCCAAGAAAGCCGAAGATCTCACCCATGAAATCTGGGAGCAGTTTCCGACCTATTTCGGCGGGCAGCAGCTTTTCATCGACCAGAAATTCAGCCACGCCAAGGACACGTTCAACCTGAACGAATGGCGCATCAGCGAGCACACCGGCACCCATATCGACGCGCCGCTGCATTTTACCGCCGACGGCAAATCGGTGGCCGAGCTTCCGGTCGAGGACCTGATCGCGCCACTGGTGGTGATCGACATCCGCGCAAAGGCTGCGGAAAACCCGGACGCGCAGGTCACGCCCGACGACATCAAGGCCTGGACGAGCGCCAATGGCGACCTGCCGGAAGGCGCGGTGGTGGCGCTGCTATCGGGCTGGGGCGATCATGTCGCGACCGAAAAATTCCGCAATGTCGGCGACGACGGCAAGACCATGCATTTTCCGGGCTTCCACGTCGAAACCGCGCAACTGCTGATCGAGCAGCCGTCGATCAAGGCGATCGCCGTCGACACGCTGTCGCTCGATCACGGCCCCTCGCCCGACTTCATCGTCCACAACACCTGGCTGCCCAGCGGCCGCTACGGCATCGAAGGCGTCGCCAATCTCGACAAGGTGCCGGTGAAGGGTGCAACGATCGTAGTCGGCGCACCGAAGATCAAGGGCGCGACGGGCGGGCCGGCGCGGATTTTTGCACTGGTCTAGCCGGTGATTTCGAAGCTGGCAGGTGCGGCCTCCGCACTTGCCGCTTTGGCGTCCACATTTGACACCACCGCCCCACGCGGCCCAGTCCATAGCAGCTTCAGCATGATCGCGGTCGCCTCGCCGGAACCGGCAATCATCGCCGTGACGGAGCCGTCGCGCTCATTGCGCACCCAGCCGCGCAGCCCGAGCCTTTCGGCCTCCTCCTGCGTCCACATGCGAAAGCCGACGCCCTGGACCCTCCCGGTTATCCGCACCAGAAAAGCCGAAGGAGCTTTGCTCACCGTCCCCTCCCTCAGCGCCGCGTCACCCGCATCGGCAGGCCGCCCTGCGGCTGCGTCGTCAGCTTCTGCACCGGCCAGGGCTTGGTCTCAGCAACGGTGTCGAAGCGGAAGCGCGACAGCATGACCGCCAGTGCGATGATCGCCTCCTGCATGGCGAAACTCGCGCCGATGCAGACGCGCGGGCCGGCGCCGAAGGGTAGATACTGGAAGCGGTCGATCTTTTCGCGGTTTCCCGGATGGAACCGCTCGGGCATGAAGGCGTCGGGCTGGTCCCACAGCTTGCGGTGGCGATGCACGACCCACGGCATGACCAGCACGGCGGCACGTTTCGGGATGTAGAGATCCTTGTAGGTCTCCGGCTCGATCGGCTCGCGGTTGATCGACGGCGCCGGCGGATAGAGCCTAAGCGCCTCGTCGAAGGCGGCGCGCGTCAGCGGCATGGCGTCGAGCCATTTGGTCGGGTCGGGCTCGCGCGCCAGCACAGCGTCGATCTCGGCCTCGACCTTGTCGCGCTCCCAAGGCGCTTCGGCAAGGCAGTAGACGGCCCAGCCGAGTGCGCGGGCCGTGGTCTCGTGGCCGGCACCGATGAAGGTGATGATGTTGTCCTCGATCTCGGCGCGCGTCAGGCCGTTCGGCCCTTCGGCGCGCAGGAGAAGCGTCAGGAAATCTTCGGGTACATTGCCGGGGTCGCGCGCCAGCCGCTCGGTGCGCATCGACACCGTGTCGGTCACGATCTTGCGGAAATAGGCCATCGTCTTGCGGCCGCGAATGCGGGTAAGGCGCGGCATCCAGTCGGGCGCGCGCAGGAGATCGAGCGGGTCGACCCGGCCCATCGTCTCGAACAAACGATCGATTTCGCGGGCAAAACTGCCCGGTTCGCCGGCGATCTCGCCTGAAAACAGCGTTTCAGCGAGAATGTCGTAGGTCAGCAGCGTCATGTCGTGCGCGACATCAACCGTGCCCGGCGCTTCCTCGTAGCGCGTGACGAATTCCTCGGTGCGTTTCAGCATCGGCCCGGCAAAGCCGAAGATATGGCGCGGCGTGAACACCGGCGCCATCGCCTTGCGCGAGCGCTTCCAGACATCGCCTTCCGCCGTCAGCAGTCCATCGCGCAGGATCGGCCGCAGGATCTTCTGGCGCACCGTCGCCATCTTGTAGTTCTTGGCATTGTCGACCAGCACGTGGCGGATCAGGCCGGGATCGTTGGCGATGACCAGCGGCCCGCCAACACCGTTTACCGAAATCCACGGCTCGTTGTAGGAGGGCTCACCCCACAATTCGAGCGGGTTGCGGTAGACGATGCGGATCATCTCCAGCGTCGAAGGCGGCGAGGTGCGCGGCTTCGGCGCGGGCGGGATGAAAGGCGAAGGCGCGATATCCATCAATTGCTCCATTCGGGTCCTTCCTATGTAGGCACGCCTGTGGCCAGCGTCCATGCGAGGGCATTGTCGCACCCCGTTTGGTGAACGCTCTGTCACCAAAACCTTCCCCAGTTACCGAAAGGTGCCCCCTTGTGCACTGCACACAAGAGCGCCTATTTGCACTCGGTCACCATTGTATACCTAATCCTCCCACAGGATCACGACTATGACACAGAAACTCAACATCATCATCGGCAGCACCCGCCCCGGCCGCGTCGGCCCGGTTTTTGCGAAATGGTTCGCCGATTTCACCCGCAAGCACGGCAAGTTCGAGCCGGTTCTGGTCGACCTGGCCGATTTCAACCTGCCGATCTTCGACGAGCCCAAGCATCCGCGCCTCGGCCAGTATGAGAACGCCCACACCAAGAAGCTGTCCGAAGCGATCGATGCCGGCGACGCCTTCGTCTTCGTGACGCCGGAATACAATTACTTCGCGCCGGCCTCGCTCATCAACGCCATCACCTATCTGTCGGCCGAGTGGAAATACAAGCCGGCCGGCTTCCTGTCTTATGCCGGCGTCTCCGGCGGCCTGCGCGCCGTGGAGTCGATCAAGCCGCTGCTGATGGCGCAGAAAGTAGTGCCGCTTCAGGAAGGCGTGCCGGTGCCGAACTATCCGCAGTTCCTCAAGGACGGCGTGTTCGAGCCGAACGAGCTCATCACCACCGGTGCGACCGCCATGCTTGACGAGCTCGACCGCTGGGCCGGCGCGCTGAAGGTGCTGCGTCCGTCCAAGGCCGTAGCCGACAAGGCTGCTTAGCACGCACGGGCAGCACCCCCAGCAAACATGATTACCCGGCTCTCGAGCGGCGCTTTCCTTCCTCTCCCTTTTCCCCGGCAAAATCCTTGGAAAACTTGGAAAAAAGCCATGAAGCGCCTATATCTAGGACATGATCGGGCGCGCGATTCGGAATGGAATTGCGCGCCTGTCCCGCGATAGAGAGACGAAAGCACTTCATGAGCGATACGACCGAAAACCAGGCCGATGCGCCGGCTGAGTATGGCGCCGATTCCATCAAGGTTCTCAAGGGCCTTGATGCGGTGCGCAAGCGGCCGGGCATGTATATCGGCGACACTGACGATGGCTCGGGCCTGCACCACATGGTCTACGAGGTCGTCGACAACGCCATCGACGAGGCGCTGGCCGGCCACGCTGACCTGGTGACGGTAACGCTCAATCCCGACGGTTCCTGCACGGTCATCGACAATGGCCGCGGCATTCCGACCGACATCCACACCGGCGAAGGCATTTCGGCTGCCGAAGTCATCATGACGCAGCTTCATGCCGGCGGTAAGTTCGACCAGAATTCCTACAAGGTTTCCGGCGGCCTGCACGGCGTCGGCGTTTCCGTCGTCAACGCGCTTTCGGTCTGGCTGAAGCTGAAGATCCGCCGCGACGGCAATATCCACGAGATGAGCTTTACCCACGGCAATTCCGATGCGCCGCTCAAGGTGACCGGCACCTATGTGCCGAACAAGCTTCCCGCCACCTATGAAGGGCGCAGCGGCAGCGAAATCTCCTTCATGCCGTCGACCGACACCTTCACCATGGTGGAGTTCGACTACAACACGCTGGAACACCGGCTGCGCGAACTGGCGTTCCTGAATTCCGGCGTACGCATCGTACTGACCGACAAGCGTCACGCCGACATCAAGACGCAGGAACTGCTTTACGATGGCGGTCTGATCGAATTCGTCAAATATCTCGACCGGGCGAAAAAGCCGCTGATTTCATCGCCGATCGCCATCAAGGCCGAGCGCGACGGCATCACCGTCGAAGTGGCGATGTGGTGGAACGACTCGTACCACGAGAACGTGCTGGCCTTCACCAACAACATCCCGCAGCGCGACGGCGGCACCCATCTGGCCGGTTTCCGTGGCGCGCTCACGCGCCAGGTGACGGGCTATGCGGAATCCTCGGGCATTTCCAAGAAGGAAAAGGTTTCCATCACCGGCGATGACAGCCGCGAAGGCCTGACCGCCGTTCTTTCGGTCAAGGTTCCCGACCCGAAATTCTCCTCCCAGACCAAGGACAAGCTGGTTTCGTCGGAAGTCCGCCCGGTCGTCGAAAGCCTCGTCAACGAAGCGCTCGGCACGTGGTTTGAGGAACACCCTTCGGAAGCCAAGATCCTGATCGCCAAGGTGGTGGAAGCAGCCGCAGCCCGCGAAGCCGCGCGCAAGGCGCGCGAACTGACCCGGCGCAAGGGCGTGCTCGACATCACCTCGCTGCCCGGCAAGCTTGCCGACTGCCAGGAGCGCGACCCGGCCAAGTCTGAAATCTTCATCGTCGAGGGTGACTCGGCAGGTGGCTCGGCCAAGGGCGGGCGCTCGCGCCAGAACCAGGCCATCCTGCCGCTGCGCGGCAAGATCCTGAATGTCGAGCGCGCGCGCTTCGACCGCATGCTGGGCTCCGACATGATCGGCACGCTGATTACCGCGCTCGGAACTTCGATCGGCAAGGACGAGTTCAACGCCGACAAGCTGCGCTATCACAAGATCATCATCATGACTGACGCCGACGTCGACGGCGCCCACATCCGCACCCTGCTGCTCACCTTCTTCTTCCGGCAGATGCCGGAGCTGATCGAGCGCGGCCACCTCTATATCGCGCAGCCGCCGCTCTACAAGGTTTCGCGCGGCAAGAGCTCGCAATACATCAAGGACGAAAGCGCCTTCGAGGCATTCCTCATCGGCTCGGGCCTTGAAGAGGCGTCTCTCACCCAGTCGACCGGCGAGGTTCGCACCGGGCAGGATCTGCGTGGCGCGGTGGACGATGCGATGGCCGTGCGCACTCTGCTCAACGGCCTGCACACGCGCTACTCGCGGACGGTGGTCGAGCAGGCGGCAATTGCCGGCGCTCTCAACCCGGACATTTTCTCCAATCTCGGCCGCGCCGACGCCATGGCCGCGACCATAGCCCAGCGCCTCGACGCCATCGCCGAGGACACCGAGCGCGGCTGGCAGGGCCGTACTTCAACTTCGAACGAAGGCCCGGGTGGGTTCATCTTCGAGCGCACCGTGCGCGGCGTGAAGGAATATGCCCATCTCGACATGGGCCTCATCAACTCGGCCGATGCACGCGCGCTCGATCGCTACGCGGCCCGCCTGCACGAGGTCTACGCCCAATCACCCGTGCTGCGGCGCAAGGAAGTGTCCGAGACGATCTCGGGGCCGATGGCATTGCTCGACGCGATCTTCGCGACCGGCCGCAAGGGCCTGACCATGCAGCGCTACAAGGGTCTTGGCGAAATGAATGCCGAGCAGCTCTGGGAAACCACGCTCGACCCGAACGTGCGCTCGCTGCTGCAGGTCAGGGTACACGACGCCACCGACGCCGACTCGCTGTTCTCGCGGCTGATGGGCGACGAGGTTGAGCCACGGCGTGAATTCATCCAGGAAAATGCGCTGAGCGTCGCCAATCTGGACGTTTGACGGGTTGGGTTTTCAAGCGTCGGCGCGGCGTAGTTCCGACCTTCGCTAGATCGTAGCGGATGTTTCTGAACTGCTGCTACGATCCGTCCGTATCACCAGCAACGATTTCACGCGCTGCCGGCCGATGAAGCGGCACGCTGATCCGGTATTGTTTTCGATGAGGTTGGCACGGATTCAGCATCGCTCGAGGCCCGTGCAAGGCTTATGCCCTCGGCGGAAGCGCGCGTACGGACCGCTCCGACCGTGCGGTTGAGACGCCGCGCGATCAGGGCGACGCTTTCGTTCTTGCGCGCAAGCCGTTTCAGAAGGTTGATATCGTCCTTCGACCAGTGCTTGTACCTGCCGGCATATTCACTTTCGTATCGGACCATTGCCACGCTCGTCAGCGAGTAGAATCGGCGAAATTTTGAAGCCAGCGGACCGCATCGCACATCACCCGGACGGGTAGAAACGACGGGTTTGAGGTACCAAATTCGCGGTAGATTCACCTTTGAGATGAACCGACAGCTGTAGAAAACATGCCCTCGCCTACGCCATCTGGATTAGACCACTTAGCTTTTGGATGATGCCTGTCACGGGCTCCGGCCTGACGGGACCTCGATCCTACGATCGTATCCCGCACCAGCCGGCAGCAAAGAGCGCGATGGTCTTGGTGACACGCTTGAGCGACGACAGGCTGACGCGCTCGTCCACGGCATGGATGTTTTCCGCGACCGGCCCATAGACCAGCGACGGGATGTTGCCATGCACGGCAAAGACCGCCGCGTCGAGGTAACAGGCCATGACATAGGCTTCCAGCGACCCGCTTCCATCACGCGCGGCCTGATGCGCCAGCGCCAGCATGGCCTCGGCATCGGAGCCGGGTTCCAGCGCATAGCCGGCATGCATGACGCCGACCCATTCCACACGCGGCGGCGGGCAGTTGCGAAAGCCCGGATCGCCGGCAACGGCGTCAGCGACGAACGCTTCGAATTCGCGTGCCCGCCGTTGCGGATCATCGCCAGGATAAAAGCCGATGCGTCCTTCGAAGCGGCATGAGGACGGCACCGAGGCGATCCACTCACCGCCGACGATGGTGCCGATGGTAAGGGCTGCGGGATTTTCCACATCATCGAAGAACGGCTTCGACGGCCGCTCCTCATTCCATTTCGCTTCGAGCTTGCGCAGGTGGCCGATCAGCCGCACTGCCGCGTCGATGGCGCTGATGCCCTGGTCGATCTCGCGCGGATGTGCCGGCACGCCCTCGACTGTGATGGCGAATTTGTTGACGCCGGAATTGGCCCGCACCAGCTTTTCGTCGGTCGGTTCGGGAATAAGGATTGCGTCGGCGACGTAACCCTTGACCAGCGCCATGGCCGCGCCGTTGCCGGTGATCTCTTCCTCGACGACGGACTGAAGCTGGACGTCCGCTGTCAGTTCGAACCCTGCCGCCCTTATCGCATCGAGCGCGAACAGCGCCGCCGTCAGGCCGGCCTTCATGTCGCCAGCGCCGCGGCCATACAGCCAATCGCCGCGCTTCACGGCGTCGTAAGGCGGAAATTCCCACCGCACCGGGTCGCCCGTCGGCACGACATCGACATGGGCGTTGAGCGCCAGCGAACGTCCTTTCGGCGTTCCGGCTTTGCGAACGCCGACGACATTCGCCATCTTGTCGTAGGGCACCGTCACCGGCGAAAAGGCCGGGTGCTTGCCGACCAAATCCGGGTCGATCAGGAAGCGGTCGACATGATAGCCGCGGTCCCGCAAGGCGGCCTCGACGATATCCTGCACACCGGTTTCCGCGCCCCGTTGCGAAGCGCAACGGACAAGGCTCGCCAGGAAATCCACCTGCGCGTCGAAAGCCGCGTCAACGGCATCTAAAATGCGCTGGCGCGCCGTGTCATCGATATGTTGCAAGGGCTAAACCTCGATCGTCTTGAGGCGTTCGGCGATCAGCGCTGCCAGCCTGCTTGCTACCTCGTCCTTGCCCATTTCCGGCCACTCCTCGACGCCGGCGCTGGAGACGATCTTCACCCGGTTGCGGTCACCGCCCATGACGCCGCCCTCGTGCGAAACATCATTGGCGACGATGAAATCAGCACCCTTCTTCTTCAGCTTGGCTTGCGCATTCCTGACCACATCCTGCGTCTCGGCGGCAAAGCCAACGACCAGATAAGGTCGTTTCTTGTGGTGGCCGACCCCGGCCAGAATGTCAGGGTTTTCGACCATTTTCAGCGCAGGCGGCCCCTCACCTGCCACTTTCTTGATCTTCTCGCCGGCGGAATCCGCCGTGCGCCAATCGGCAACCGCCGCGACGAAAACGGCTCCGTCAGCCGGCAGCAACTGCTCGACCGCGTCCTGCATCTCGCGGGCGCTTTCGACGTGCACTGTCTTCACGCCGGCAGGATCGGCAAGCGTCACAGGGCCGGATACGAGGCGCACATCCGCACCGAGCTTGGCCAGAGCTGCCGCAATGGCATGGCCCTGCTTGCCGGAAGAGCGATTGGCGATGTAGCGCACCGGGTCGATCGGCTCATGTGTCGGGCCGGAGGTGACGATGATTTTCCGCCCCGACAGCGGCTTGGCGCCGGCATCGAAAAAGGCTTCGACAGCGGCCGCGATCTCCAGCGGTTCGGCCATGCGGCCCTCCCCGGCTTCCGCACTTTCGGCCATCTCGCCCCGGTTCGGGCCGATGAAGGCAATGCCGTCCTTTTCCAGCGTGGCGCGATTGCGTCGCGTCGCCGGATGCGCCCACATTTTCGGGTTCATCGCCGGCGCCATCAGCACGCGTTTGTCGGTGGCGAGAAGTGCTGTGGATGCGAGGTCGTTGGCAAGTCCGTTGGCGAGTTTCGCCATCAGATCGGCGGTGGCCGGCGCAACGACGACCAGATCGGCCTCTCGCGACAGGCGGATATGGCCGATGTCGTGCTCGGCCTGCCGGTCGAACAGGTCAGTGAAGACATGATCGGCCGAAAGCGCGCCGACCGACAGCGGCGTCACGAATTGCTGTGCCGCCTCGGTCATGATGCAGCGCACCGCCGCGCCGCGCTCGCGCAGGCGGCGGATGAGGTCCAGCGACTTGTAGGCCGCGATGCCGCCGCCGATGATGAGCAGAATACGCTTGCCGGAGAGGGTCATGCCTTGCCTGCCGTTGGAGCCAGCTTCAATGCCGGCTCGATGTCGGTATGAATGAAATCGTCGCCCTTGAAAAGCAGCGGCAGGTTCCGCGTCTTGGCAAGCGCGTAGGAGAAGCAGTCGCCCATGTTGAGATTTGCCTTATGGCCGGAACCGCGGCCATAGCGCTGATAGGCGCTTCGGGCCGCTATCAGTTGATCGAGATCAAAGGCGACCATTTCAGGTTCTACCAAGGCAAGCAGATCATCGACCTGCCGCGCCTTTTGCGGAAAGCTCTCACGTGCCGAAACGCAATAGGCTTCGTGCAAGGTCGCCACGCCGATCATCGGCGACAACTGTTGATCCAGATAGAGCCTGAAATGGTCAGCGTCATGCTCCCGGAGCAAAATCGCGATAATCGCGGACGTATCAATGACAAAGCCGCTCAAAGCAGGCCTTCATTCCACATCTCGTCGCTAATCTTCTTCTGATCGAATGGCTTGTCAGGATTGGCACCCAAGCGCCTTAGATCCTCGAGGATGGATTTTCTCTGCCGAGGTCCGGCAATGCGATCGGCCAACGCATCGCGCACCTCCTGCTCCATCGAAACTCCACGCTCGGCCGCGCGTTTGCGCAGCTCCTGTTTGACGCCATCGTCGAGGTTTCGGATCGTAATGGTGCTCATGGCTTCGCTCCTGTACTCAGAAGATAGCGCACCAAGGTGCTGCTTTCAATGACAGCATTGCTAGCAATGCTGTCATTGAAAGCAGCTACAGCAGCTTCCACGCGATCCACACCATCGTCAGCGCGATCACCCACAGCGCCACCCGACCAGAGCGAGTATGGCGCGCCTCGGCCTTGCCGATGGCTTTCGCCGTCTCGTCATCGAAGCGCAGGCCGTGCTCGGCCATCTTGTCGATCTCGCGCGACAGGCGCTCGGTGCGGGCGGCGAAGTCCGGGGCCTGGCGGGCCAGCGACAGCAGCGCCTTCACGCCGTCGCGTGCGTCGGTCAGCATGCCGCGCGGGCCGAGATTGCTGGCGATCCAGTTGCCGACGACGGGTTCGGCCGTCTTCCACATGTTGAACGCAGGATCGAGCGTGCGGGCAACGCCCTCGACCACCACCATGGTCTTTTGAAGCAGTACCAGTTCGGGCCGTGCCGCCATATCGAACAGCTCCGTCACCTCGAACAGAAGCGTCAGCAGCTTGGCCATGGAAATGGTTTCGGCCGGCTGGCCGTGGATCGGCTCGCCGATGGCGCGGATGGCCTGGGCGAAGGCGGCGACATTGTGCTTGCGCGGTACGTAGCCGGCCTCGAAATGCACTTCCGCCACACGCAGATAGTCGCGGGTGATGAAGCCGTAGAGGATTTCGGCCAGGAAGTGCCGCTCCTTCTTGCCGAGCCGCCCGGCGATGCCGAGATCGACGGCAACGATGGTGCCATTGTCCTCGACGAAGAGGTTTCCCGGATGCATGTCGGCATGGAAGAAGCCGTCGCGCAGCGTGTGGCGCAGGAACGACTGGATCAGGTTCGCGGCAATCAGCGGCAGGTCGTGGCCGGCGGCGCGCAGGCCCTCGACATCGCTCATCTTGATGCCGTCGACCCATTCCATGGTCAGCACATCGCGGCCGGTGCGCTCCCAGTCGACATGCGGCACGCGAAAGCCGGGATCACCTTGCGTGTTCTCGCCGATTTCCGAGAGGGCCGCCGCCTCAAGCCGCAGATCCATCTCGATCTTGGTGGTCTGGGCCAGCGTTTCGGTGACATCGACCGGCCGCAGACGCCGGCTCGACGGAATGTAGCACTCCTGCAGACGGGCAGCGAGGAAGAAGCTTTCGAGATCGTGGGCGAAGGCCTTGCGTACGCCGGGGCGGATGACCTTGACGGCGACCTTGGAAACAACACCCTCGCGCTCGACCTCGGCCGCATGGACCTGCGCGATGGAGGCGGCTGCCACCGGCTCGCCGAGTTCACGGAAAAGCTCACCCACCGGGCGTCCCAGCGAACCTTCGATGGCGTGGACCGCCTGCTCACGCGGAAATGTGTGCATCCGGTCCTGAAGCAGGGCCAGATCAAGCGCGATATCGTTGCCGACCACGTCCGGGCGCGTTGCCAGGAACTGGCCGAGTTTGACATAGGAAGGGCCGAGCCGCGCGACAGCACCGGCCAGCCGCTCGGAGCGCTGGCGCTTCTTGGCGCGGCGGCGCGTCAGCAGCTTGGCCATGCGCCAGCCGAATTTCGGCGGCCCCGAAAGCTCCTCGCCCGGAAGCGCGGCGACGACGCCTTCGCGTGTCAGAATCCAGCCGGCCCTGGCGAGCCGGAATGCGGCACTGAGCGAACTCATGCGGAGGCGCCCGTCAAAGCTTCCAGCCCGAATGAAGGGCGGCAATGCCGCCGGAATAGTTGCGGAAGGACACGCGGCCGAACCCGGCGCGCGTGATCATTGCTGCGAAATTCGCCTGATTGGGGAATTTGCGGATCGATTCGACGAGATAGGCATAGGGCTCGCCGTCACCGGTGACGACCTGGCCGATGCGCGGAATGGCGTTGAACGACCATGCCTCGTAGACCTTGTCGAGTACCGGCATGTCGACTTCCGAGAATTCAAGGCAGAGGAAGCGCCCGCCGGGCTTCAGCACCCTGAACGCCTCGGACAGCGCCACATCGATGCGCGGCACGTTGCGGATGCCGAAGGCGATCGTATAGGCGTCGAAGGTTTCGTCAGCGAAGGGCAGTTCCTCGGCATTGGCCTCGACGAAATCGGTGTTGGCGGCAAGCCCGCGCTTTTCCGCGCGCTCCTTGCCGACCCCAAGCATCGAGCCGTTGATGTCGAGCACGGTGGCGTGGGCCTGTCCCTGCGAGGCATCGATAATGCGGAACGCGACGTCGCCGGTGCCACCGGCAACATCCAGCACCTTCCAGCCCGGCCGCTTCGGCGGGTTGAGCCACGACACCAGGCCGTCTTTCCACAGGCGATGCAGGCCGCCGGACATCAGGTCGTTCATCAGGTCATAGCGGCTGGCGACGCGGTGGAACACATCGTTGACGAGGCTTTGCTTGTCGCCATGCCCGACCTCCTTGAAACCATAGGAGGTTTCCATGCCGCCGGCCGCCGTTGTGCGATGTTCTGACATTATTTTTGATCCGCCATAAAACCGGCGGGACCATAGCCGATCAGGATGGGGGACGCTATTGTTTAAGGCGCGGTGAACAGCCGCGCTTCGGAGCAGGCACGATTCGAAACGCGCATCACACGAGGAAAACCGGAATGCCATTGAAAGCGGAACTTCACTGCCACATCGAAGGTGCGGCAGCGCCGGAACTCGTGCTGAAGCAGGCGGCGAGATACGGCAAGGATGTTTCCGCCATAATCAAGGACGGCTCCTTCGTCTGGCACGATTTCACCAGCTTTCTGGCCGCCTACGACGTCGCCTCCGACCTGTTCCGCACCGAGGAAGACTATGCGCGGCTGGCCGACCATTATCTGACCAGCCTGGCTCGCGACGGCGCGATCTATTCGGAAATCTTCACCTCGCCCGATCATGCCGCCAAGGCCGGGCTCTCCCCGCAGGCCTACACCAACGCGCTCGGCGAGGGCATGATACGCGCCCGCGACAAGACCGGCATCGAAGGCCGCATGATCGTGACCGGCGTGCGTCATGTCGGCGTCGAATCGATCGAGGCGGCGGCGCGCTTTGCGGCCAAATGCGGCCACCCGCTGGTGACCGGCTTCGGCGTCGCCGGCGACGAGAGACAGGGCGACTTCGAGGATTATGTGCGCGCCTTCGAGATCGCGCGCGAGGCCGGGCTCGGCATCACCATCCATGCCGGCGAATTCGGCGGCTGGGAAAGTGTGCAGGCCGCGCTCGACCACATCCGCCCTTCCCGCATCGGCCATGGCGTGCGCGCAATCGAGAACCCGGACCTGGTCAAGCGCATTGCCGACGAGGGCGTGGTGCTGGAATGCTGCCCCGGCTCGAATATCGCGCTGAAGGTTTTCGACAGTTTCGAGACCCATCCGTTCCTGGCGCTGCAGGCAGCCGGCTGCAAGGTCACGCTCAATTCCGACGACCCGCCCTATTTCTGGACGACGCTGAAACGCGAATACGACATTGCCGCCACGCATTTCGGTATGGACGACAAGGCGCTGACGGCAGTCACCAAGACGGCGATCGAGGCAGCTTTTGTCGATCGCAAGACCAAGGCAGCGCTTTTGGCCAAGCTGAACGGCGCAAAGCGCTGATCGGCTGCGACAAAGCTGTGGCTGGCGCGCCGGCGACGGTTTCACGCGCACGGTTCAGCCGATAGTATCGCCTGAGAAAAAGACATCAGGAGCGAATTCTCATGGGCGTGACCGTCGTCGACCATCCGCTTGTCCAGCACAAGCTCACCATCATGCGCGACAAGGAAACGTCGACGGCGAGCTTCCGGCGGCTGCTGCGCGAAATCTCGCTGCTGCTCGGCTATGAGGTGACGCGCGACCTCGAGCTGACCACCAAGACGATCGAAACGCCGATCGAGACGATGGAAGCGCCGACGCTTGAGGGCAAGAAGCTGGTGTTCGCCTCGGTGCTGCGCGCCGGCAACGGCCTGCTCGAAGGCCTGCTCGACCTCGTGCCAGCAGCCCGCGTCGCCCATATCGGACTCTACCGCGATCACGAGACGCTGGAAGCGGTCGAATATTTCTTCAAGGCGCCGAGCGATCTTGGCGACCGGCTGGTCATCGTCGTCGACCCAATGCTGGCGACCGCCAATTCGGCGACGGCTGCAATCGACAAGCTGAAGGAGCGCGGCGCGACCAATATCCGCTTCCTGTGCCTGCTGGCCGCTCCGGAGGGCATCGAGCGCTTCACGAAGGCGCATCCGGACGTGCCGGTGTTCGCCGCGGCGATCGACCGCCAGCTCAACGAGAAGGGCTATATCATTCCCGGCCTGGGCGACGCCGGCGACCGGCTCTACGGCACGAAGTGATCTGGACCATTGCCGGGCCGGAAATTCGATGCAAGCCTGTCCTGGGGAATCGGGTTACCAGCGAGGCTGTCATGAAACTGCTTGTACCACTGGCTCTGCTAACCGCGGCATCCGTCGCCAGCCCGGCATTTGCCGATGATGTTTACGACAAATGCATGAAGGCAAGCGACGGCACCAACGCGTCCTGGGGTCAATGCGGCGGCGCATGGATGGACCGCGCGGACAAGGCTCTGAACACCGCCTGGAAGGAACTGCACGGCGCGGTCGATGGCGATACCGCTACGGCGCTGCTGGATGAGCAACGGGCCTGGAACGATTTCAAGGAGAAATCCTGCCAATTCTATGCCAATGGCGAGTATGGCCGGGAAGGCCAGGTTCTGAGCTATCCTACCTGCCGGGCTGAAGTCATCGAGGCAAGAACCGCCGACCTCAAAGCCTACCTGACCGACGTCAAAGGCGATAACTGACGCCGAGGTGGCGGTCAGCAAGCATTTGCTAACCTTCGTTGTCGAAGCTGCCGCTTCGTTAAAACCAAAGTCACCATGACTGACGCATCATCCGCCAAAAACAGGGCGAATGCATGCTGCGTCAGGTGATAATATTTTCGGTTTGCGCCGTGGCGGCGGCCTCGCTTCCCGGCCTCTACCAATCCCATCGCGAAACGATCCTCGGTGTTCTAAAACCCGAGCGGGCAACGGTCTCCCAGCCGGTCGTAGCAGTCACGCCGTCAAAGCCGCAAGCGCCGGCATTCGCCGATGACCTGTCGGGCCGCAAGGTGCGGCTTACTGCCGACCAGCGCGGCCATTTCAGCGCCGATTTCCGGCTCAACGGCCGCATGGTCACCGGAATGATCGACACCGGCGCCACCGCCGTTGCCATCAACCGCTCGACAGCGCGGCGCATCGGTATTTCGCTTCAGCAATCGGATTTTTCGCAGCAGGTCGATACGGCCAACGGTCGAACGGCTGCCGCTGTCGTCATCATCGACAGGCTGGAGATCGGCCGGATTTCCGTCGACAAGGTTCCGGCCCTTGTGCTCGAGGACAAGGCGCTCAACGGCACGCTGATCGGGATGAGCTTTCTCAGCCGGCTCGGCAAATATCAGGTCGAGAACGGTTCGCTGCTTTTGGTACAGTGAGCTGGCGGTTAGGCAGCGCCGGGGTGTTCGTCGCTCCGGAAATGGCTGGGCGGCGAGCCGACGACGCGTTTGAAGGCGCGGCTGAAAGCGGCTTCAGATTCATAGCCAAGCCGCGAGGCGACCACGGAAATCTTCAACCGGTCGCGGACCAGCCATTGCCTTGCCTGATGCATCCTGACCTGCGTGACATATTTCAGCGGCGTCTCCCCGACGATGGTGGCGAAGCGCTCGGCAAAGCCCGAGCGCGAAGCGCCCATCATTTTCGCCAGCGCTTCCACTGTCCATTCACGGTTCGGCTCCAGATGGATAGCTGCCAGCACGCGGCCGATATCCCTGTCCCGCACCGCCGCGATCCAGCCGCTGGTTGCGCCGCAGCCGCGCTCGACCCATGAGCGGATGATGGTGGCGGCCAGCACATCGGCCAGCCGCGCCAAGATGCCGCCCGAGCCGACGCGCTCCATCGTCACCTCGCGCGCCATCGCCTCCAGCAAATGCGGGATCGCCGGATCGTACGCCTCCAGCCCATGGGTGAGCATCACATCCGGCATCATACCGAGCAGCGGATGCAGCCTGTCCAGATTGAAATACATGCTGCCGCTGAACAGCAGCGTTCCCGGCTGGCAGCCTTCCCGGACATCACCTTCGTCCGACAAGCAGTAGACGTTCTTGCAAAGCTCGGCGACCGTATAGCCGGTAATCGGCGAGGTCTTTACGCCGGGTTCGCTCGCCAGCACATGCACGTCGCCGCGCGGCAGCAGCACGGCGTCACCGGCATTGAGTTCCACCCACTCGCCGCAAGGACGCAGAAGCCAGCAACCCTTCCGGCCGATGAAATGAAACCGCGCGGCCTCCTGCGCCGGGAATTCGACGCCCCAGGGCTCCTTCATTTCGGAGCGGCCATATTCGACGCCGTCGAGGCGAAGGCCACGCAAAATGTCGGTGAGCGGATCGCCGGTAATCGGAAGTTTGGACGAACGGTCAAGCATGATGGCGTTTCTAGCATGGAAACTCCAGAGAGTCACCACCATGTTGCACTGCATCCAAACTGGAGATTCCATTATGACCGAACCGGCGACAGGCGTCATGGACGCCATTCCGCTCGACCTCGCAAAATCCGACGAACGATCCGATGCGGCATGGGGGGCGGTCTTTTCGCTTGCGCTCGGCACTTTCGGGCTGGTGACGGCGGAGTTCCTGCCCGCCAGCCTGCTGACGCCTATCGCCCATGATCTCGGCATCACCGAGGGTGCAGCCGGACAGGCCGTCACCGCCACCGCCATCATCGGCGCGATCTCGGCACCCACCATGGCCATCATCACGAAACGCATCGATCGCCGGATCGTCATGTGGGGGCTGACGCTGCTGCTGATCCTGTCGAACGTACTGGCGGCCCTGGCCTGGTCGTTACCGGTCCTGCTCGTGGCGCGCGTTGTGCTCGGCATAGCGCTTGGTGGCTTCTGGTCGATGTCGGCGGCGCTGACGATGCGGCTCGTCCCGAGCCACCTCCTGCCGCGCGCCATGTCGATCATCCTGACCGGCGTTTCCGCCGCCACCGTTTCCGCGGCTCCCATCGGCGCCTATGTCGGCGATATCTGGGGATGGCGCACCGCCTTCATGATCGCCGCCGTCGTCGCCGCGCTGACGCTGCTGGTGCAGCTGGTGACCATTCCGAAGCTGCCTCCGGTCGGTGTTGCCAGTTTCCGCAGCCTGCTGGATGTCGCGCGCAGGCCGATGATCAGGATTGCCTTGCTGGTCGTCGTGCTGGTCGCCTCCGGCCATTTCGCCGGCTTCACCTATGTCCGCGCCTTCCTCGAAAAGGTGCCGGCGCTCGACATCGAGACGATCTCGCTGGTTCTGCTGGCCTTCGGCATCGGCGGCTTCTTCGGCAATATTGCAGGCGGCTTTCTCGCCGAGCGCAGCCTCAAGGCGGCAGTGGCTCTTGCGCCGCTGCTGATTGCCATAGCTTCCGTCTCGCTGCTGGTGCTCGGAACTTCGACCGTCGCATCGGCAATTGCAGTCACGCTCTGGGGCTTTGCCTTCGGCGCGGTTCCGGTGGGATTGCAGACCTGGCTGGTGCGGGCAGCACCCGATCAGGCTGAAAGCGCCGGCGGGCTGATGGTCGCGACCTTCCAGGTGGCGATCGCGGCGGGCGCGATCTTTGGTGGACTGCTGGTGGATAATGCGGGCGTGGCCAGCGCCTTCGCCTATAGCGGGGCAGCTACACTACTTGCCGCAGTAACGGTGTTTTTGCTCGGTCCGAAGCGGGAAGTGAAGGCTGACTGACGATGATGGAAACAGCCCCTCACCCTCACCCTTACCCTCTCCCCGTGAAAAACGGGGAGAGGGGGTCGTCAACGTTGCGGACAGCCTCCTTCTCCCCGTCCTTCACGAGGAGAAGGTCGCGGCAGCGGGATGAGGAGCGATTCTACCTCAGCTGGAAAGGCTTTAGCCGCGCGGCGCGATCCGGCGCACGATGACCTTGGCGGCGGCAGGTTTCGTCTCGCCAAAACTGTAGCCGGACAACAGTACCAGCGCAGCCCTCTCGGCATCGGTCTTGTTGCGGGCGTGAACAAGCGCCAGCGGTTCGCCCGCCTTCACTTCCGCCCCCACCGGCAACAGCCGCGTGATGCCGACGGCATGATCGACGCTGTCTTCCGGCCTGGTGCGGCCACCGCCAAGCGCCACGACCGCAAGGCCGATATCGCGCGTCTCGATGCCGGCTACAAAACCGCTCTCCGGTGCCTTTACCGCGAATTCCACCTTGGCCTTCGGCAGATAGCTTTCGCTCTTCTCGACAAAATCCTTCGGCCCACCGAGTGCGGCCACCATGCGCGCAAAGACTTCCGTCGCCTTGCCGCTCTCCAATGCCTTATGTGCCTTGCGCGCGGCATCCTGGTGCGACGCGGCAAGCCCGGCCTGCTGCAGCATTTCGGCGGCGAGCGCCAGCGTCACCTGCTCCAGCCGGCGGTCGCGGAAACGGCCAGTGAGGAAATCGATCGCGTTCTGAACCTCGACAGCGTTTCCGGCGGCGGATGCCAGTGGCTCGTTCATACCGGTGATGAGCGCCGAGGTTTTCAGCCCCGCGCCATTGGCCACTTCGACGAGGCTGGTCGCCAGCGCGGTCGCGTCGCGGGTTTTTGCCATGAAAGCGCCGTTGCCGAGCTTGACGTCGAGCACCAGCGATTGCAGCCCGGCGGCGAGTTTCTTGGACAGGATCGAGGCGGTGATGAGGGCGACCGACTCGACCGTCGCGGTCACATCGCGGATGGCATAGAAGCGCTTGTCGGCGGGTGCGAGATCGGCGGTCTGGCCGATGATGGCGCAGCCGGCGGACAGCACCGTCTTGCGGAACAGCTTCTTGTCCGGCTGGGTGGTGTAGCCGGGGATCGAATCCATCTTGTCGAGCGTGCCGCCGGTGTGGCCAAGGCCGCGGCCCGAAATCATCGGCACATAGGCCCCGCAGGCAGCGACGATCGGCGCCAGCATCAGCGAAACATTGTCGCCGACACCGCCGGTCGAGTGCTTGTCCGTGACCGGGCCGGGCAGGTCCGACCAGTCGAGCACGTCGCCGGAATCGCGCATGGCGAGCGTAAGCGCCACTGCCTCGTCGCGGCTCATGCCGTTGAAGAACACCGCCATGGCAAGGGCTGCTACCTGGCCCTCGGACACCGCGCCGGTGGTCAGCCCGCGCACGAAGCCGGCGATTTCGTCGGCGGAGAGCGGTTTGCCGTCGCGCTTACGGCGGATGATTTCCTGGGGGAGTGTGGTCATGATGCCATCCGCGCAAGACAGCGCCCTACGGCACCCCCCTCGGGCCTGCCGGCCATCTCCCCCTCAAGGGGGGAGATCAGCAGCTTTGCTGTTACCGCCGATTCAGCAACGCTTGCGATTGGCAAAACCGAAGATGAAAGCCAATCTCCCCCCTTGAGGGGGAGATGTCCGGCAGGACAGAGGGGGGTGCCTATGCAGACGTTACCCATCCACCAACCCCTCACGAAACATCGTCTTCAGCACCGTAGCGAGCCGCCCGCCGCCGATGGGCGCCATATCCTTGGTTTCCTCGTGCGAGAGCTCCGCCCCGGTCATGCCAGCAGCCAGATTGGTGATGACCGAACAGGCGGCGACCTTGAGGCCGCAGAACCGCGCCAGGATGACCTCAGGCACGGTCGACATGCCCACCGCATTCGCGCCCATCAGCCGCGCCATGCGGATTTCGGCCGGCGTTTCGAAGCTCGGGCCGGAAAACCACATATAGACGCCCTTGTGAAGCGCAGTGTCGGAGACCTCCGCCGCCTTCTCGAAAGCCGCGCGCAGGCCGGCATCATAGGCTTCGGTCAGGCCGACGAAACGGCGGTCGCTCGGCTCGCCGAACAATGGGTTGGAGCCGGAAAAATTGATGTGATCCTCGATCAGCATGATCGACCCCGGCAGCATGTCGGGATCGACGGAGCCGGCGGCATTGGTGAGGATCAGCTTCTCGATGCCGATGCCGGCCAGCACCTCGATGACCGGGCGCATGGCGCCGGCATTGCCATGCTCGTAGTAATGCGCACGGCCGGCCAGCATCAGCACCGGCTCGCCGGCGAAATTGCCGGCCACCACCTCGCCGGCATGGCCGGTGACGCCGCTGGCCGGAAAGCCCGGCAGCTCGGCATAGGAAATGCGCACAGCATTCTCGACCTCGTTGACCAGCCCGCCAAGGCCGGAACCGAGCACCATCGCGACCTTGGGCGCCAGTCCGCCGAGCCGCTCCACCAGAAGATCGATCGTCTGCATCATTTCAGGATTCCGCCCTCAAAACCGTAGGGCAGCATCTGGCCCATCGTTACCGTCTCGACCACGCCGGCCTGGTCGCACAGGAAAAGCTTCGTGTCGGCGCTGGCGAATTCGGCCAGCCGCTGGCGGCAGCCGCCGCAAGGCGTGATGCGGTCCATGCGCTCGGCGACCACGGCAATTTCGGTGATCTTGCCGCCGCCGCCCATGATGTAGTGGCCGAGCGCGGTCGTCTCCGCGCACCAGCCTTCGGGGTAGGATGCGACCTCGATGTTGCAGCCGGAAAAGACGCGGCCGTCTTCAGTGCGAAGGGCCGCACCGACCGGGAATTTCGAATAGGGCGCATGGCATTTTGCCATGGCCTCGCGCGCGGCGAGGAAAAGATCGTGCGACATCAGAGGCTATCTTTCCTTCACGTAAGGCACGCCGCCGGCGCGTGGCGGGATCGCCTTGCCGATGAAGCCGGCGAGCAGGATGACGGTGAGGATGTAGGGCAGCGCCTGCATGAGCTGCACCGGCACCTTGCCGATCATTGGCCAGGCCATGCCCTGGAAGCGGATGGAGGCGGCCTCAAGGAAGCCGAAAAGCAGGCAGGCAAACATTGCCGGCACAGGCTTCCATTTGGCGAAGATGAGGGCGGCGAGCGCGATGAAACCCTTGCCGGCGGTCATGTCCTTCACGAAGCCGGCATTCTGCGCCACCGACAGATAGGCGCCGGCAATGCCGGTCAGGATGCCGGTGCAGATGACGGCGCGGTAGCGCAGCCAAGCGACCGAAATGCCGGCGGTGTCGACCGCTGCCGGATTTTCACCGACCGCACGCAGCCGCAGCCCGAAGCGCGTGCGAAACAGCACCCACCAGGTGAACGGCACCATAAGAAAGGCGACGTAGACCAGCAGCGAATGGCCGGAGAGAATATCGGAATAGATCGTGCCGAGGATCGGCACGTCCTTGACCGCTTCGGCGCCCGGCAGCGTGATCGCCTCGAAGCGGCCACCGCCGCTCAGCGAGGGCGTGCGCCCGCCCTGCTTGAACCAAGCCTGCCCGAGAATGATGGTCGAGCCGGCCGCAATGAAGTTGATCGCCACGCCCGACACGATCTGGTTGCCGCGATGGGTGATCGAGGCAAAACCGTGGACCAGCGCGAAGCAGACGGCAGTGAGGATCGCCGCGCCCAGCCCGACCCAGGCCGAGCCGGTGACGGCAGCGGCAGACGCGCCGGCGAAGGCCCCGGCCAGCATCTTGCCCTCGAGGCCGATGTCGAAAATGCCCGCTCGTTCCGAATAGAGACCGGCCAGACAGGCGAGTAGGAGCGGCACCGAAACGCGGATGGTCGCATCGATGAGCTGAACGAGCACATCCATCTCAGACACCCTCCCCTTTCGCCGCCGTCACGCCGACCGAGCGCGGGCTGATGCTGGCAAACAACGTCTGGATCGCCGGGCGGAACATGTGCTCCAGCGCGCCGGCAAACAGGATGACGAGACCCTGGATGATGACGATCATGTCGCGCGATATGGCGGGCATCTCGAAGGCCAATTCCGCGCCGCCTTGATAGAGCACGCCGAACAGGATCGCCGCCGGCACGATGCCGGCCGGGTGCGAGCGGCCCATCAGCGCAACCGCGATGCCGACGAAACCCGCGCCGGTGACGAAATCGAGCTGCACGCGGTGCTGGTCGCCCATGATCGGGTTGAGCGCCATCATGCCGGCCAGCGCACCCGAGATCATCATGGTGATGATGATGATGCGCGTCTCCGAAATGCCCGCATAGCGCGCAGCCTTCGGGCTGAAGCCCATGGTGCGGATCTCATAGCCGAGCTTGGTGCGCCAGATCAGGACCCAGACGAGGAAGGCCATGACCAGCGCCAGCAGGAAGGAGATGTTCAGCGGCGCGGAGCGGACCGAAAGGCCGAACATCTCCAGCAGCCAGCCCATCTTGGGCAGTTGCGCGCTTGGCAGGAAATCGCGCGTCTGCGGCGCCATCGAGCCGGCAGGCTTCAGCACGTCGACCAGCAGATAGACCATGACGCTGGCGGCGATGAAGTTGAACATGATGGTGGTGATGACGATGTGCGAGCCGCGCTTGGCCTGCAGATAGGCCGGGATCAGCGCCCACAGCGCGCCAAGGGCGGCCGAACCCAGAATCGCCAGCGGAAAGATCAGCCACCACGGCATGAACCCGTCGAGGGCAAGACAGACCAGCGCCACGCCAAGCCCGCCAATATAGGCCTGCCCCTCGCCGCCGATGTTGAACAGGCCGCAATGGAAGGCGACCGCGACGGCAAGGCCGGTGAAGATGAAGTTGGTGGCATAGAACAGCGTGTAGGCGATGTTCTGCCCGCTGCCGAATGCGCCATCGACCAGAACGGCTGCCGCATGCAGCGGATTTTCCCCGACCAGCAGGACGACGAGCCCGGCGACAATGAAGGCCACGATCAGGTTGATGATCGGGATCAAGCCGTAGTCGGCCCAGCCGGGAAGCTTTGTGTAGGGCGTGCTCACTCAGCAGCCTCCTTGCGTTCGACACCGGCCATCAGCAGGCCGAGTTCGCCTTCGGTCGCATCCGATCCGCGCTCGCCGACGACGCGGCCGTCGAACATCACCAATATGCGGTCGGACAGCGAGCGGATCTCGTCGAGTTCGACCGACACCAGCAGCACCGCCTTGCCCTGATCGCGCATGGCGATGAGGCGCTTGTGGATGAATTCGATGGCGCCGACATCGACGCCGCGCGTCGGCTGGCCGACGATCAGCACGCCGGGGTCCTGCTCCATCTCGCGGGCCAGCACGATCTTCTGCTGGTTGCCGCCGGAGAAATTCGCGGTCTTCAGGCGGCAGTCGCCGGGCCGAATGTCGTATTTCTCGATCTTGTCCCTGGCATCGTTGCGAATGGCATCGATGTTGAGCAGCGGCCCGTTCAGATATTTCGGATCGTCGTGATAGCCGAGGATCGAATTCTCGTTCTCTTCGAAGGCCAGCACCAGCCCGACATGATGGCGGTCCTCCGGCACATGCGCCAAACCCCGGTCGCGCAATTCGCCGGGGTCAGCGATACCGATGACATCGATCGGCTTGCCGTCGAGCATGACGCTGCCGGAAACGGCGCGGCGTATGCCCGAAATCGCCTCGATCAGCTCGGACTGGCCGTTGCCGGCGACGCCGGCGATGCCGACGATCTCGCCGCCGCGAATGTCGAATGAGACGTCGTTGACCATGGTGACGCCGCGTGAATCCCTGACCGTCAGGTTCTTGACAGAAAGCTTTATCGCGCCGGGCTTTGCCTCGCCCTTTTCGACGCGCAGAAGCACGCGGCGGCCGACCATCAGCTCGGCAAGCTCACCGACGGTCGTCTTCGCCGTCTCGCGGGTCGCCACCATCGTGCCCTGGCGCATGACGGAGACGGTGTCGGTGATGGCCATGATCTCGCGCAGCTTGTGCGTGATCAGCACGATCGTCTTGCCCTGCTCCTTCAACTGCTTGAGGATACGGAACAGATGGTCGGCCTCGGGTGGTGTCAGCACGCCGGTCGGTTCGTCGAGGATCAGGATTTCAGCGCCGCGATAAAGCGCCTTGAGGATTTCGACGCGCTGCTGCAGGCCGACGGGCAGTTCCTCGATCACCGCGTCGGGATCGACCTCCAGCCCGTATTCCCGCTCCAGCCGCTGCAGCTCCGAGCGCGCCTTGACGATGCTTTTCTTGAGCAGCGCCTCGCTCTCGGCACCGAGAATGACGTTTTCGAGAACCGTGAAGTTCTCCACCAGCATGAAATGCTGGTGGACCATGCCGATGCCTACCGCGATTGCGTCGTTGGGTGTCTTGATGGTGATCGGCTTGCCGCCGACGCGGATTTCGCCGCTGTCGGCCTGGTAGAAACCATAGAGGATCGACATCAGCGTCGACTTGCCGGCACCGTTCTCGCCTATGATGCCGTGGATCGTGCCCGGCGCGATTTCGAGATTGATGTCGCGATTGGCGCGAACCGCGCCAAAGCTCTTGTTGATGCCGATAAGCTCGATTGCAGCTTCCGCCATGCGACCTGTCCACCTCTCGTTCTTCTTTTTATCGTTTGGTCAAAGAGCTAGCATGCCGCCTTTCCCCTGCCAATCGGCAAGCGGCCTTGCCCACACTCTCGACAAATCGCCATGCGCTTGTCAATTTCGAAGGTGGCGGCACGTATGATATCGACAGCATGTCGAGCAACCTGTGGCACGTTCCCTAGAGTAAATTGAGGATTTTCGACATGACATTGCCCGACGACCGGCTGACAACGCTCGAAATCCGAACGGTCGAGCAGGAAAAGATCATCGAGGAACTGTCCGGCCAGATCGCCGAACAGTGGAGGGTCATCGAGCGGCTTCAGAAGAAGCTCGACGCGCTGACCGAGCGCTTCCTGTCACTGGAAGAGGTGGCGACGCCCGGCCACGAGATTACCAAGCCGCCGCATTGGTGATAACGGCCGCATGGCGGGCTTTACGCCCGGCAAAATAGCTGGTGATCTCCGTTGCTGACCGGCCTGGAGGATTCGAGGGCGCGGCAGGCGTGATCATGAGGGGAAGAGCATGGTCGACGGCGTTGATCGCATGACGCGGGCCGGCAATTATGTGCTTGGCCTGATGGATGACGACGAGCGCGAGCGGGCCGAGCGCGATCTTGAGCGTGATGGCGATTTTCGTGACGCGGTCGTCGAAATCGCCGAACGCATGCACATGTTCGACATCACGGCATCGCCGGAAACCTTGCCCAGGACGATGTGGGAGGCGGTTTCGGCACGCATTGCCGACATGCCGCAGATGCGGGCCGCGTCGCCGGGCGACAACAAAGCCGATATCCCCAGCCGCCCCATCATCCAGCCGGAAGGCACCAAAGCGATCTGGCGCGGACCGCATTCCGTGGGTGGTTCAAGAGGTTTGCTGATGGCCGCAGCGCTGATCGCCGCATTCGCGCTCGGCTACCTGGCCGCCAACCTTTGAAAGGCATAAGCGGCCAGCAAGGCAACGTCAGGCTTTCCATGGCGGCAGTCGGACAATTTGGCGCATGTCCTCAGGCAATGCAGCTCTTGAGCTAAACCGCGGTTGAGGTTTTACAAGTCACGTCGGCAACAACCTGATGGAGAGCCGACATTGCACCCTGACATTGAAAATAAGTTTCCGCTGAAAGGCGATAGAACCGGCCTGTCCGGAAGAAAGAGCAGGATAGCGAACATCGCTTGCGCTGCCGACGGGAGGGCGTGAGCCATGCCGCGCATCATCGCAACAATTCTCGACTCCGGCATCTTCATTGTGCTGGCACGGGTGCTGCTTACCCTGGTCTTCTGGTCGAGCGGCCTCGCCAAGCTTTTCGACTTCAGCACCAACGCGGCCATCATGGAAAGCTTCGGCCTTCATCCGGGTTGGCTGGTGAACACCATAACGATGATCCTACAACTCGGCGCCTCGCTGGCGATCATCCTCAACCGGGGAGTCTGGCTCGCAGCCGGCGCTCTCGCTGTCTTCACCATCCTCACGATCCCGATCGCCCATCCTTTCTGGGCCAAGGAGGGCGAGGAAGCGTTTCGTGACCTCACGGTCGCCCTCGAGCATGTCTCGCTTATCGGCGGGCTTGCGCTTGCCGCAGTCCTGTCCCAGAAAACCTGAGCCGCAGTCTGGCGGATTAGAACCCTTACGAAAAAGCCGCCGGATTTTCACCCGGCGGCTTTTTCATTTCCGTCTGCCGATCAATAGGGGCAGGCGTTGTCCGACATATAGTCGTGAACCTTCACGGTGCCGGCGATGATGTCGGCCTTGGCCTTTTCGGCGGCGGCCTTGATCTCTTCGGTCACGAGGTCCTTGTTGTTGTCGTCCATGGCGTAATCGACGCCGCCTTCTTTCAGGCCGAGATCGTTGATGCCGGCGGTGAACTTGTCGTTCTTGGCGTCGGTGAAGGCGTTGTAGACCGCCACATCGACGCGCTTGACCATGGAGGTCAGGATCTTGCCCGGCTGCAGGCCGTTCTGGTTGGAATCGACGCCGATGCCGAGCTTGCCCGAGTCAGCAGCCGCCTGAAGCACGCCAACGCCGGTGCCGCCTGCCGCGGCATAGACCACGTCAGCGCCCTGCGAGATCTGCGCCTTGGCGATTTCGCCGCCCTTGGTGGGATCGTTCCATGCAGCCGGCGTGTCACCGGTCATGTTCTCGATGACTTCGGTCGCACCCGCTGCCTTGGCGCCGCCGACATAGCCGCAGCCGAACTTGCGGATCAGCGGGATGTCCATGCCGCCGACGAAGCCGACCTTCTTGGACTTGGAGGCGATCGCCGCCATTACGCCGACGACATAGGAGCCTTCCTGCTCCTTGTAGACGACCGAGCGGACGTTCGGCTTGTCGACCACCATGTCGATGATGGCGAAGCTGGTGTCGGGGAAGTCGGCAGACACCTTTTCCAGCACCGCCGCCCATGAGAAGCCGGCCATGACGATGGGGTTGTTGCCGTCTTCGGCGAATTTGCGCAGCGCCTGCTCGCGCTGGGCGTCGTTCTGGATTTCGAAATCGCGATAGGCGATGCCCGACTCGGTCTTGAACTTCTCCGCGCCGTTGAAGGCGGCCTCGTTGAAGGACTTGTCGAACTTGCCGCCGAGATCGTAGATGATCGCCGGCTTGACGTCCGCGGCAAGAGCCGGGAAGGCCAGTGCGGTTGCGGCCAGGAGGCCGAGAACAATACGCTTCATGTGATCCACACCCTGTCGGTTATTTTTTCCAATGACGTACCGCGTGGATGCCTCGGTCCCCGGGCGCCTCGCGGCACATGGCGGGAAGTTTTCCCTCCCACTCAACCGGCAGTCTTGCACGGCGAAAAACAAAATTCACGCGGAATCTTGACCACTTGGAAAAACGCTGCGGCAGGTGCGCCGCAACGAGTATTTTCGACCGGCAGGCGGGGAATGCGGCTAAGAGATCGTTTGATAATTCGCCCTGCCGGGTCAGATGACCGGCAGGGTAGAATTAGCGAGCGTTCTCAGGCTTCGGCCGACGCCGCCTGTGGCATGGCGCAGGCCACGCCGGTGCCCTTTAGGTTGCAATAGCCGTAGGGATTCTTCGCCAGATATTGCTGGTGGTCTTCCTCGGCGAAATAGAACTCCGGCGCCGGTGCGATCTCGGTGGTAATCTTCTCGCGTCCAGCACTGCTCAGCGAAGCGCCATAGGCGTCGCGTGATGCGATGGCTGCCTGATACTGCGCATCGCCGAAGGTATAGATCGTCGAGCGATACGTCGTGCCGACATCGTTGCCCTGGCGCATGCCCTGCGTCGGGTCGTGGTTCTCCCAAAACGCCTTCAGGAGATCGGTATAGGAGATGATCTTCGGGTCGAACACGACCAGAATGACCTCGGCGTGGCCGGTCAGGCCGGTGCAGGTTTCCTGATAGGTCGGGTTGGGCGTGACGCCGCCGGCATAGCCGACCGCGGTGACCCAGACGCCGTCCATCTGCCAGAACATGCGCTCGGCACCCCAGAAGCAGCCCATGCCGAACATCGCCGTCTCCAGCCCTTCGGGATAAGGCCCTTTCAGCGGGCGCTTCGAGACGTAATGCTTCGAGGCGGTCGGCATCGGCTTGTCACGGCCGGGCAGAGCCTCGCCCACCTTGGGCAGTTGCAGCTTCTTGTTCAGCATGTCGCTCAGGAAAAACATGGCATTCTCCCTTTCCGGGTTGCGGGCGCTTGGCACCCTGTTCGTTCGTCCGGACGCTGCGTCTTGCAGCGTCCGATCAGCTCTCGGCGATGAAGCGGCCGATGCGGCGCGGCGGTTTGCGCCCGACGGCGTACAAAAGAAATGCAAGCACGCCGAACACGATGAAACCCGGCTGGTTAAGGATGCCGGTGATGACCGGATCCCAGACCAGCGGATGGATTTTGGCGCGTACGAATTCCTGCACTGTGCTCAGCGTCTCAGGCGACACCGCGAGCCAACTGGTGGCAACCGGCGTCATCACCAGCTGCGACGCCGCCACGGTGCGCGTGGCGTCGAGCACGGCCATGATGACGGCGATCGCAAGCGCGACCATTGCCAGGAGCCTGAACAGAAAGCGCAAACGCAAAATCCTCCGAAGCTTTCGACCAGATAGATATGGCGCGCGGCGCGCCTTCGCAATCACCCACCATAAATTTGCCTCCCTGAGGCGTATAAAGCGCGCCTGGAATAAAGTTCTGCGCCAACCAACAAACTATGCCTGTGCAGGCTTGGCATTCGGCGCAGGATCGACTAGATGAGCCCGGCGCACTGATGCCCGCAAGGCATTTGTCGCGCCGTGGAGAGGTGGCCGAGTGGTTGAAGGCGCACGCCTGGAAAGTGTGTTTACGGGAGACCGTAACGCGGGTTCGAATCCCGCTCTCTCCGCCAGATTTCTTATAAACTATTGATTCATATGAAATTTTTAGTGCCTTCATCGTAGGCACTGCATCGCGCAGCGCGTCGGTGCTGGCGCCTGTTTTCTACACAAGCTTCATCTGGCCTATCCTGTTCGGCAATCTGCCGGATGCCTGGCCCCCTGCCGGCGCCGCGACGACCATCGTCAGCGGCCTCTATGCGCTCGGCCGCCGGCGCCAGTAGATCACACAGCCGCCGGCAAGCCAGTAAGCGCCTCTTCGGCGAAGTGGCAACGCACCTGCCGCCCGGGGGCGAGTTCCCTCAGCGCCGGCATGGACGTCCTGCATTGCGCCCGCTCGATCGGGCAGCGCCCGCAGAACCTGCATTGCGTGGAGGACGGCGAAATTGGGCTCAGCGGATCGCCTTCAAGCTTGATCCGCTCCAGCTTGCCGGGCCGCAGGGTCGGGATCGCGGAGAGCAGCGCCCGGGTGTAAGGGTGAGCGGGGTTTGCATAGATTTCCGTGGACGGTCCGCGCTCCACGACCTGGCCCAGATACATGACCACGATCTGGCTGCAGAGCAGTCGCACGACATTGAGATCGTGGCTTACGAAAAGCAGCGCGATCCCCCGCTCTCGCCGCAACTGGTCGAGAAGCTGCAGGACGGTCGCCTGCACCGACACGTCCAGCGCCGAGGTCGGTTCGTCGAGAACGAGCAATCGTGGCTCGACGACGATCGCGCGCGCAATGCCAACCCGTGCTTTCTGACCGCCGGAGAGCTGATGTGGCAGTCGCTCCAGCAGGGCCAGTGGCAAGTTGACCGCCTGGGCTGCCGCTTCCACGCGCCGGCGCAATTCGGCTTTGCCCGCGCGGGGCAGCAACATTCTTGCAGGATCGGCGATGAGGTCGAATGCCGAAAACAGCGGATTGAGGCTTTCCGTTGGATCCTGGAAGACCATCTGTATCAGCCGCCGCTGTTCAGATCGGGCAAAGCGCGCGGTGGACAGCCGGCCGATGTCTTCCCCTTCCAGCAGAAGTTGCCCCTCGGTCGGGTCAAGAAGACGTGAAACCAGGCGCGACAGTGTCGATTTCCCACAGCCCGATTCACCGACGAGCCCCACCGCCTCGCCAGCATTGATGACGAGATCGACCCCGTCCACGGCATGCAGCTTAGGGGGCGTGGAAAATGGCCACTTCGCTGCAAGTTTGAAATGCTTCTTGAGGTTTCGCGCTTCCAGCAAGGCAGTCATAGCGGATTCCTGCAGGCAACGGCGTGGCGCTCCAGCGCAGGTCCGAGATGCAGCCTCTCCGCGTCGCAGATCGGCAGGCGGCGATCGCAGCGCTCGGCAAACCGGCAGAATGGCAGGTCGGCGCGGCGCAGGTCAGGCAGCGAGCCCCGGATCGCCTGCAATTCTCCGATGCTGTCGACGAGCGAGGGAACAGAACGCAAAAGCTGGGCCGTGTAGGGGTGACGCGGGTGATCGATGATCTCCGCTGTCGGCGCGACTTCCACCACATGGCCGGCATGCATGATGATCAGCCTATCGCAATATTCGGACGCCAGGGCGACGTCATGGGTGATGAGGGCGACCGACGTTTTCTGCTCGCGGGCCAGATTGCGAATGAGGTCCATGATGACGGCCTGCGTCGTCACATCGAGGCCGGTCGTCGGCTCGTCCGCGATCAGCAGACGCGGCGCGCAGGCCAAGGCGATGGCGATACCGATCCGCTGGCAAAGTCCGCCGGACAGTTCAAAAGGGTAGGCCTTGCTGCGCCGCTCCGGGTCAGGAATCCGCACCTGCTTCAGGGCATCGATGGTTTTGGCGCGAATTTCAGAGGCGCGCGCCGGCGTGTGGCGGGCCAGCACATCGGCGATCTGATCGCCCACCGAGCGAATGGGATTGAGCGCCGTGCGGGGATTCTGGAAGATGATAGATGCGGCCTTGCCGCGCCAGCGATCGAGTTCCGACCGGTTCATGCCGAGCACGTCGCGGCCCTGGAACAGAATCTCCCCGGAACGGATGCGTGCTGCGTGATCGAGAATACCCATGATCGAATAGGCGGTCACCGATTTGCCGGATCCCGATTCGCCAATGATGCCGACGATCTCGCCATCGCCAATGTCGAACGAGACATCGTCGAGCACATGCACCGTGCCGTGGCGCGTGATGAAGTCGACCGTGAGGTCCTTTACGGCCAGAAGCGGATTGGTCATGTCCGCATCCTCGGATCGAGGATATCCCGAAGCGCATCGCCCATCAGGTTGAACACGAAAACCGCGATCAACAGCGCAAGGCCGGGAAAGACAGCGACCCACCACTGTCCTGAAGAGATAAAGCGAGCGCCCTCCGCAACCATGATTCCCCATTCCGGCGTCGGCGCGCGGACGCCAAGGCCCAGGAACGAGAGCCCCGCTGCATTGAGGACCGCCCAGCCGAGATTGACCGATGCCTGAATGACAAGCGGGGCCGCCATATTCGGGATCAGGAAGCGCGTCAGGATCCGCCAGTCTCCGGATCCACCGACACGGGCTGCCTCCACGTAGCCCAGCCCGCGACGCACCCGCATCTCGTTGCGCGCCAGGCGAATGTAGAAGGGCAAGTTCACCACCGCCGTCGCATAGACGACATTGGCGACGGTGTTGCCCAAGGCGGCGACCATCGCCAGGGCCAACACGAACAGCGGGAAAGCCATCAGCACGTCCACCATCCGAGAAACAGCGCCATCCCAGAAGCCACCCCAATATCCGATCATGGCGCCTATGATCGAACCGACGAGGCAGGAGAGGGTCACCGCTCCGAAGGCAATCATCAGGTCGAGCCTCGTGGCAATCATGACGCGCGCGAAGATATCGCGTCCAAGCTGGTCGGTGCCGAACCAGAACTCTGCCGACGGCCCCTGCAGCGTATGGGCCGGGTTGGTCTTCAGCGGGTCGTGCGGCACCAGCGACGGCGCCAGGATCGCGACCAGCAAAATGAGCAGGAAGAGGCCGAACGCCACGATGTTGAGCGGATTTCCCAGCACAACGTGGCGCACGACCTGAATCCGTTCCCGCATCGCGCTGGCGCTCATCGCGAGGCCCTCGGATCGATCAGCGCGACCACGACGTCTGTAGTCAGGTTCACCACAATGAAGATGCCCGCCATGACCAGCATGAAGCCCTGCAGCGGTGCGTAGTCCAGGTTGATGATGCTATCCACCGCGAAGGCTCCGACGCCCGGCCAGGAGAACACGCGTTCGACCAGAACGTTGGCGCCAAGCATGTAGGAAAAGGTCATCCCCATCGTCGTGACGATCGGTAGCAATGCGTTGCGGAAGGCATAGGTCATGATGATCTTGCGCCGTGACAGGCCGGAAGCCCTGGCGGTGCGGATGAACTCCGATCCAAGCACCTCCAGCATCGAGGCCCGGGCCATGCGGGTTAGCGGCGCCAGGGCAAAAAGCGCCATCGTAACGGCCGGCAGGATCATCTGCTTGAGCGCAGCGGCAAAGAGTTCAAGATCACCTGCGATAAGCGCATCGATCGTATAGAGGCCGGTCACCCTGTCCGGCTCGAACATGAAGGGATCGAGCCGTCCGATCGGCTCAGGAGCGACACCAAGCACGAAATAGAAGAAAAAGATCAGCAGAAGTCCCGTCACAAACGTCGGCATCGATACGCCCAAAGTGGCGATGACGCGCGAAAGGTGGTCAATCAGCGATCCCGGGCGCAGTGCCGCCGCGATACCGAGCGGCAGCGACACGCCGATGGCAATGAAGAATGCCAGGAAGGTCAGCTCCGCCGAGGCTGGCAGCCTGTTGGCGAATTCGGTCACCACTTTCTGGCCCGTGCTGAGCGAATTGCCGAGATCGCCATGAAGCAGGCCGCCGAGATAGATCAGGAACTGCTCGGGAAGCGGCTTGTCCAGCCCGAGGCTCTGGCGCACCGCCTCTATGTCCTGCGTGGTCATGGAAGGGTTCGAGGCAAAGAACACCGCCGGATCGCCCGGCAGCACCCGGGTGATCAGGAAGGTTACGAGGACCACGCCGAACAAGGTCGGTATGGCCGACAGGAGGCGCAGGACGATGCCGGTCATTCGTCCTCCGGCCGGTTCAACAGCAGAATGACATGATCGCCGCTGACGACCACCGTGCCATCAGCCTTGACCAGAAAACCGCGCTCGGTGGCGAGCCCGCGACCGGGCGTCCTGGTGGGGCGCCGATCGACAAATTCAAGGCGCAGATGAACCTCTTCGCCAGGCAGCAAGGGAGCAGGAAACTTGACGTCGTTCCAGCCGAGCGAGGCGATCACCGAGCGCTCGAAGCACCCGAGCGTCGCCTTGAGTCCCTCGATCAGGGCCAGGTTGAACAAGCCGTGCGTGATGCGTCCGGGAAAGCCCGCCGCGCGTGCGAACTCTTCGTCCATATGGACGGGATGGGCTTCGCCCGTCAGCCGCGCATAGGCATCGATGTCAGCCAGTTCGATCCGACGCGGTGCGCTGGTCAGGACCGTGCCGGGAACGAAATCGTCATACCAGACCTGGGGTGTCATGCATGCCGCTCCCATGCCTCGGCCTGAAGCGCCCGCCAATCGACCTTGCGGCTGCCCGAACGCGGCAGTGCATCGCGGAACTCGACCTCGCGCGGGACCTTGTAGGCAGCCATCTGCGTTCGGGCGAAGTCGATGATATCGCTTTCGCTGATCTTTCCGCGCTGGTCAGGATGCAGCACCACCACCGCCCGCACCCTCTCGCCACGCCGCGGGTCCGGTGCCGAGATCACAGCGCATTCGGCGACCGCGGGATGGCTGTAGAGCAGCATCTCGCATTCGGCTGGCCATATCTTGTAACCCGACGAGTTGATCATCCGCTTCAGCCGATCCACGATGAAGAAGTAGCCATCTTCATCGACATAGCCCAGATCGCCGGTGCGTAGCCACCGCCGTCCGTTCAAATCGATCAGCGCTTCGGTGGTGTCCTGCGGACGGTTCCAATAGCCCTGCATGACCTGCGGCCCGCTGATCAGGATTTCACCCAAACTGCCCTGCACGCAAGGCGCAAGCGTCTCCGGGTCCGCGACCAGCGCATGGGTGTTATAGATCGGCAGCCCAAGGCACTGCGGCTTCGGCGCGTCGATCGGATTGAGGTGCGTGGCCGATATGGTTTCGGTCAGGCCGTATCCTTCCGCGAAGCGGAGCCCCCACTGATCGCGCAGGCGTCGCACCACCGTGGCCGGCATCGACGCCCCGCCGCCCGTCATGACCTTCAGACTGGAAAAACAGTCGTTGGTAAACCCCTTCGCCGCCAGGACATCGACGACCATGGTTGGAGCGGCCGACCACCAGGTCGGGCGGTGACGCCGGAAAAGCGCGGGTATGACTTCGGCGTCCCACCGGGTCATCAGGATCAGCGCCGCGCCGCAATGGATCGCCGAGGCCATCGACGCCATCATGCCGGCGACATGGAACAACGGCATGAAGCTTGTCATGACCGATTGGCTGTCGAGCCTGTACCAGCGCACCTGTGCCTTCGCGACGAACCGCGCTCCGTTGTGGCTGTGCATGCACGCCTTGGGTCGACCAGTCGTGCCCGAACTGTAGGGAAGCACCGCCAGATCATCGTTGCCCGACAGAAGAGCCGGTGCCGGCCGGTTCTCCGCCAACGCCGTTTTCAAGTCCGTGAAGCCTTCGCTCGGCGCTGGTGGGGCCATGCGCATCACATCCGGCAGGTCGGAGGCATCGTCCGACGCCATGTCTGCATAGCGTATGCGCACGATCCGGTCGAACGCGACACCGACGAGCGGCGCGAAGCGATCGAGCAATTCCTCGCCGATGATGGCGAAACGCGCCCCGCTGTCAGCCGCGAAATAGGCAAGTTCGTCCGTCGTATTCATCGGGTTGACCGGCACCACGACGCCGTTCGCGCGCAGCACCGCGTAGAAGGCGATCACATATTGCGGGCAGTTCTGCAGGTCGATCACGACCCGGTCGCCGCGTTTCAACCCCTGCTGGACAAGCCATCCCGCGAGACGCTCGACATCCCTCAAGAGCTCCGCATAGCTGTAGGTCGCGCCGTAGTAGAACATCGCCGCCTGCGCCGGAAATGCTGTGGCAGAGCCGATGAGATCGGAAGCCAGATTGCCGCCTGGCATCTCGATTTCGCTCGGATCCTCTATCGGCCAGAGCGGCGATTGCGAGCCGACTTCGAACGGAAATATACCATCGCTGTAGAGGGACGCCCGCATCAGCCTGCGATCCCGGATTGATTGGCGACGGTGCGTCTGTCCGAAGCCTTTTCACGGTCGTTGCGCCGCAGTTCGACTACCGTACGATGCAGGACGTCGATCGCCGCCTCGATCTGGCCGAGGTCAGTCTCTTCTTCCGGGCAGTGACTACGCCCGCCGACCGATGGCACAAACAGCATTCCAGCCGGCACGATCCTCCCTATGATTCCGGAATCGTGGTTGGCTCCGGAAGGAAGTTTCATTGTCGAATGACCGAGACTTGCAGCAGATGAAGCCAACGCGTCCTGCAACCACGCTGCCATCGGCGCCGGCGCATCGGAATAGGTGTTGCGGACACGCAGTTCAAGCTTCTCTTGGACGGCGATACTGTTCGCCAGTTCCGTAACGCTGTCGCGAAGCCTTGCCAATGTAGCTGAATTGGTGCCGCGCATTTCCAGACCGAGCAGGACCTCGCCGGGCACGACGTTGCCCTGGTTTGGCGAAACCCGGACCATGCCGATCGTACCCCGCACATCGTCATCGCCGGCTGCCAGAACCTCATCGCGGAACGCTGCCGCAAAACGCGCTGCGCCGGCGAAGGCATCGCGCCGCAAGGCCATCGGCGCAGTGCCGGCGTGATCGGGCTGGCCCGTGAATTTCAGTGACAGGCGCTCCTGTCCGGCAATCGAGGTGACGATGCCGAGCGGCACGCCGGCATCCGCAAGAACCGGTCCCTGCTCGATATGGAGCTCCAGCCAGGCCGCGACTGCATCCCAGTCTCTGGGAGCATTGCCAGGCTTGAAGCCAGCCTGCGCCATGGCGTCGGACAGGTTCACGCCGTCAAGCGACCGCGCGCGCGCCAGCGCTTCCTCGTCGTGCAGACCGACCATGGCACGACTGCCCGTGAACGGACCAAAGCGTCCTTCCTCGTCACGAAAGGCTATGACCTCGACAGGAGCACCGGGCGTACCTTCGGCCTTGATGCGCCGTGCGACCTCAAGCCCGGCCAGCACGCCGATCGCGCCATCAAAAGCGCCGCCATTTGCGACCGTGTCGAGATGCGAACCGATGAGGACCGCCGCACCCTCGCCTTCCAGGCGCAGAATGGCGTTGCCGAAACTGTCATAAGACGCTGCAAGTCCGCAGGCGCGACCTTGCGCCAGAAACCACTCATGCGCGGCAATATCGGCCGGACTGAAGGCCGGACGCGACCAGCCACCTGCGGGATCGACTCCGATCCCGGCCAGTGCGGCGAAGTCTTGGCGGAAGCTCATGGAGCAGGCCTTTTTGCCGATGCCCGGGCGACAAAGCGGCCCTGCCCCTCCTGCCCCAGGAAAACCCCATCCCGGACGACGACCTTGCCCCGATAGATCGTTTCCGTAGCGAAGCCCGTCAGGTCCATGCCGCTATAGGGATTGTAGCCGATGTCGCCATAATCGCTGGCGGGAGACATTGTGCGCCGCGTCACCGGATCGATGATGGCCAGGTCCGCGTCATATCCCGGAACGATCCGGCCCTTCCCGGCAAAGCCGAAGATCTCGGCAGGCCAGGTCGAGAACAGTTCGACGAAACGTTGCAATCCGATTCGTCCCTGGTCGACGCCCAGGGTAAACAGCACCGGAAGGCGCGCCTCGATGCCGGTAATGCCGTTCGCGACATCGGCGAAGGAAGGCAGGCCGAGCGCCTTTGCCTTGGCCGAATAGGAGACCTCGTCGGACGCCACCAGTTGCAGACCCTTTTCGACGATACCCTGCCAGAGGCGATCCTGGTTCGCACGGTCCCGCAGCGGCGGCGACAGGATATATTCGTGGCCGTTCTCCCGCTCAAGTGCCTCGTCGGTCAGCGCCAGATAGTGCGTGCATGTCTCGGCGGTAACCGGCAGCCCCTCCGCCCGCGCCGCCTCGACGAGCGCGATCGCATCGGCTGCGACGAGGTGGAAGATATGAACACCGCAGCCCGTGGCGCGTGAGAAAGCTATAGCGCGTCCGACAGCCTCGATTTCCACGATTGGCGGGCGTGTCAGGGCATGCCAGCGCGGCTCTGTGTGACCCGCGGCCACCGCCTCGGAGCGCAGGCGCTCAACGATGCCGGCATTCTCGGCATGCAGTACGATTGACATGTCGTGCCGGGCTGCTTCGGCCATCAGGGCATGGAGTTGCCCGTCCTCAAGCTTCAGGCCGTCCTCCTCATAGACGGTATAGACTTTGAGCGTGGTCACCCCCTGCGCACGCAATTGCGGAAGCTCGGCGAGCGTCGCTTCGTTCACGTCGGTTGCAATCAGGTGAAGCCCGTAATCCAGCGTGACATTGGCGTCAGCCTGCTTTCGGCGGTGCGCAAGGCCCTTCAGCATCGAGCCGCCCCGGCGCTGCAGGGCGAAATCGACGATCGCTGTGGTGCCGCCACGCAACGCCGCGATGCCGCCAGAGCCGAAATCATAGACCGAGCGCTGGCCCATGAAGCCGACAAGCAAATGCACGTGCGGATCGACGCCGGCAGGAATGACCAGCTTGCCCCTGGCGTCCACGATCTCGGCGGCCGCGTGGTTGCGGACCGCTTCGCCCGGTGGCAGCAGAGCGGCAATCTTTTCGCCTTCGACGACCACGTCGAGATGGCGCGCACCCTCGGGCGTGACAACCTTTCCGCCTGTTACGATCAAAGTCACCGCGCGGCCTCCATCGCCTGCTCCAGATCTGCGATCAGGTCGTCGGTGTCCTCTATGCCGACAGAGATGCGCACCAGCCTGTCCGAAATGCCCATGGCGCGTCGCTGTTCCGCAGGAACCGAGAAATGCGAGGTGTTGCCGGGCTGGGAGATCAGGCTTTCGACGCCGCCGACGGATGGTCCGATGCCGAACAACCGCGTTCGATCGACTACCGTCTGCGCAGCCGCGGCGCTGTACATTTCGAAGGACACCAGCCCGCCAAAACCAGACATCTGCCTGCGAGCCAGCGCGTGGTCGGGATGATCCGGCAAGCCCGGATAGAACACGCGGGTGACGTCCGACCGCCCTGCCAGAAACTCGGCGATCGCCTGGCCGGACGTGTTGTGCTGCCGCATCCTGAGCGCATAGGTGGCCATGCCGCGCATCAGCAGCCATGCCGAATGCGCGTCGACGATGGCGCCCGAAACCTGCTGGAGGCTGCGTATGTCGCGGGTCAGCGCACGGTCGCCGCACACCGCGCCGATGATAAGATCGCCGTGACCGTTGAGATATTTCGTGGCCGAATGCACGACGAGGTCAGCGCCCAGCGCCAGCGGACGCTGGTTCATCGGACTGCCCAGCGTGCCGTCAACGATCAGTTTCGCGCCGATCCCGCGCGCCACCTCTGAAAGAGCGGTGAGGTCGACCACCCGCACCAGCGGGTTGGTCGGGGTCTCCGCGTAGATGACCCGGGTGTTGGGCGTGATTGCAGCCGCTACATCGGCGGCGTCAATTCCCTTCGCCCAGATCACATTCACCCCTTGGGCCGGGAGGATGGTGCGCAGGTATTTGAGGGTTCCGCCATAGATGTCGGGCAAAGCGACGAGATCGTCGCCAGCCTTGAGAAAAGGGGCAATCGCACCTGCAATCGCCGCCATGCCCGACGCGAAGAGAACGCAGGATTGCGCCTCTTCAAGAGCCGCCACCCGCTGCTCGGCGGCGAGCACAGTGGGATTTCGGATGCGTGAATAGACATATCCGCGACGTTCTCCGGCGTTGATCGCCCTCAGTTCAGCGGTGTCGGCGGCCACGAAGGTGGCCGATTGGAAGATCGGCGCGGTAATCGCGCCCGAATTCTCGGCTGGATTGAGGCCAGCGTGGACGGCACGGGTGCTGATCCGCAGCTTGGGTCGGGAATCGGGCGCTCCGCTCATTTTGTCAGTTCGCGCGAGATGATGATGCGCAGGATTTCAGACGTGCCGCCTCCGATTTCCGCCAGCTTCGAGTCGCGGAAATGGCGCTGCATGTCATATTCCATCAGGTAGCCCCAGCCACCCATCATCCGCATTCCGTTTAGTGCCGCGCGGACATAGGTTTCGGACGAATAAAGGTTCGCCGTGGCACTCTCCTTGTTGTTCGGGATTCCACGGTCGACCAGGTTGGCCGAGCGGTAGAGCAGCAGCCGGGCGGCTTCGATCTCCATGTCGATGTCGGCAAGCTTGGCGCGCGTCAGCTGGAAGCTGTTGATCTTCTGTCCGAACTGTTCGCGCTCGCCGGTGTAGTTGAGGACGTAGTCCAGCACCTTCTGCGCCGCACCGACATTCACTGCCGACAGGCAGCAGCGCTCATAGTCGAGCGTTTTGAGGACGTTGGTCCATCCCTTGTTCACCTCGCCGATGATCGCGTCCTTCGGCAACCTCACATCGGTAAGGAATATCTCGTTCAGGTCCATGGGTTTGAGACCGAGCTTCTTGAGCCGCCTGATCTCCACGCCCTTCGTCTTCGCCGGCAACAGGAACATGGTGATGCCCTTATGCTTGGGTGCTTCCACGTCCGAGCGCGCCATCAGCAGGATGTAGTCGGCGACCTGTGCGGCCGAGCAGAACATCTTCTGGCCATTAATGACCCATTCGTCGCCCTCGAGCACTGCACGGGTGCGCAGCGAAGCGGCGTCCGAGCCGGAATTCGGTTCCGACAGCGACAGCGCGAAGCGGATTTCTCCGCGTGCGAGCTTCGGCAGCAATTCGCGCTTCTGTTCTTCACTGGCAAAATGGACCAGCGCGTCGGTCGCGATCACGATCGTCGTGTAATAGAGGTTTGCCGCCGCCTCGAAATGATAGGCCAGTTCCTGGAGGAACACAGCCAGATCGGTGCAGCTTCCGCCCATGCCGCCATATTCTTCCGGGATCGGCAGTCCCAGCCATCCCTCAGCGGCGAGTTTCTCGTAGAGTTCGATCGGGAAGCGTTCCTGCTCGTCGCACTCGCGAACATACTCGATCGGGCACTCCCGGATCAGAAACGCCCGAAGGCTGTCCCGCATCAGGCGCTGATCGTCCGAAATCTCAAAATCCATTTTACTTTCCTGTCCAGCGTGGAGTGCGTTTTTCCGCAAAGGCGCGTGGTCCCTCCTTGTAGTCCTCGGAGGTGCGCAGCCGGTCGCGCCACGGAAGGCCGGCATAAAGTCGCTCGAAAGCCGCGCGATCGGACAGGCTCTCGACTTCGCGCGTTACCTCCAGAAGTGCCGCCACGGCCAGCGGCGCACCGGCAATGATCTGGGCGGCCATGTCGTGTGCGGTCTGCATCAGCTTTTCACGCGTAACGATCCGGTTGATGAAACCGTGGCGAAGCCCCTCCTCGGCAGTCATCCGACGGCCCGTCAGCAGGAGGTCGGAAGCGACGTTGACCGGCAGGCGACGGTGGGCCCGCCAGAGGCCGCCCGCTTCCGGGATGAAGCCGCGCTGCAGCTCCGGCAGCCCGAATTCGGCTTCAGGCACCGCGATGACCAGGGTGGCGAAAAGAGCGAACTCAAAGCCGCCGCCGACCGCCAGTCCGTTGACGGCGCAGATTATCGGCTTGATGAGGTCGTGGCGGTTCAGCGACATGAAACCGTGCGGCCCGAAATCCTCGCCATCTTCCCCGGCGGCGACTGCTTTCAGGTCCCACCCGGCAGAAAACATCCTTTCGCCGGCGCCGGTGACTATGCCAACCCGCAGCGACGGATCCTCGTTTACTCGCGTTAGCGCGGCGTCGAGATCGCGGCTCGCCTTCTGGTCTATGGCGTTGGCGGGAGCGTGGTCGAGCGTAATCTCCAGGACCTCGCCTTTTACCTCGGTCCTGACGCGGCTCATACGCGAAACTCCCGCAGGACGTCGCGCGAAATCAGGTCGCGATGGATCTCCGAGGTTCCCTCCCAGATGCGCTCGACGCGGACATCGCGCCACATGCGCTCGATCGGCCATTCCTTCGAGACACCCATTCCACCCAGCATCTGGAGAGCGTTGTCCGTGACCCGGCCTGCCATCTCGGATCCGAACAGGTTCACGATCGAGGCCTCACGCTGCGTGATCGTGCCGGCCTCGAGCTTGGCGGCGCCGTCCAGCACGAGAAGCCGCGTCGCCTGGATGTCCATCGCCATGTCGGCCAGCTTGAACGAAGTACCCTGGAACTCGCCGATGGTCTTGCCAAAGGCGCGCCTGGTGTTGGCATAAGTTGCCGCGATCCCCATCGCGCGCTCTGCAAGGCCGACCATATTGGCAGCAAGCATGATACGGCCCGAGAAGATCCAGCTCTTGGCGATGGCGAAACCGCCACCCTCTTCGCCGAGAATGTTGCGCGCGGGAACACGCACGTCCTCCAGGGCGATGGAACAGGACTTGAATCCACGATTGCCGACCAGTTCGAGCGGTCGCACCGAAACACCCGGAAGGTCCTTGTCGACGAGGAAGCAGGTGATCCGCTTCTGCGGTCCCTTGGGTGTCTCGTCCACACCGGTGACCGCGAACAGGATGATGAAGTCAGCCACCATCGCCATGGTGATGAAAATCTTTTCGCCGTTGATCACATAGTCGTCGCCGTCGCGAACCGCCCTGGTCGAGATCTGGCGCGCGTCCGAACCCGCCCCCGGCTCGGTCAGCCCGAAGCACTCCCAGCGCTCCCCGCTGATGACTGGCTTCAGATAGGTTTCGACCTGGTCGCCGACGCAGCTTTTGAGGATTGGCGCGGGACGGTTGCAGATAATCGACAGCGCCCTCGTGGTGCGGCCGAATTCGATCTCGGCCACCGAGCGCAGCGACTGCCCCAGCCCGCCGCCGCCGAGTTCCTCGGGCATGTTGAGGGCGTAGTATCCGGCTTTGATGGCCTTGGATTTAAGCTCGGCAAACAGGTCCGGAGGAACCTGGTCCTTCCCCTCCACGAGTGCTTCGTGCGGCATGAGTTCCTGATTGACGAAGGCCCGTACGCCGTCCGCAATCATCCGCTGGTCATCGGTGTAGGAAAGAGACACGCTTCTGGCACTCCGTGTTTGGGTCCCCGTCCCCACGGCGCCCGAACGTTTCAATATTTGACACCACGTTTTATCAATTTGCACAACTTGTCAATGCGGGTATAGTGCGATCAACGCCGACAAAATGATCGGCACAGTCTTGATCAAGCGAGGACCTGGAACCATGCCGTCGAACATCACCAGACCGGTCCAGGACATGATCGCGGAAGCCAACGCCAGGATCAAAACACTCAGCATGGACGAGGCACTTGCGATGCATGGCAGGGACGACGTCGTGTTCGTCGACCTGCGCGATCCGCGTGAGCTGCAGCGCGAGGGCAAGATTCCCGGCGCTTTTTCCTGCCCGCGGGGCATGCTCGAATTCTGGATCGATCCGCAAAGCCCCTACGCAAAACCGGTCTTCCAGGAAGACAAGACCTTCGTCTTCTATTGCGCGTCCGCCTGGCGCTCGGCGCTTGCGACGCAGGCCGCCCAGGAGATGGGCCTCGCTCCGGTTGCGCATATCGAGGGCGGCTTCACAAACTGGAAGAACTCCGGCGGCGCGGTCGAGGCAGTGGAACCCAAGCGTCCGTGAAACACTTGTCCTGCAAAGCCCGGTCGATGTAGGAGGATTTTCGAATAATTGAGCAAATTATGGTCGATGATTGAGTCGGCCGGTGTGGCGGAGGAATAGTCATGAGCGGCACTGTCGAAAAGGCGCTCACACTACTTGAGCTTCTGTCGAGCTATGATGCACCTGTGCGCATGGCAGAGCTGTCACGAGCCGCCGCAATGAACAAAAGCACCACTTTCCGCATGTTAGAAGTCATGTCGCAGCTGGGTTACGTCACGCAAGACGAGCCCAACGGGCGCTATATGATGACGACACGGATGTGGGAAATCGGTGTCCGCGCGTTCCACCGCCAGGATCTGCGCGCGGCCGCCAGACCCTACCTTCAGGAGCTTGTCGACGCGACGGGAGAGACTGCCCTTCTGACGAGTCGCGACGGACCGCATGTCATCATTGTGGAAAAGGTCGATTGCGCGCAGCACCTGCAGGCGATAGCACCGTTGGGCAGCCGCTCGCCGGTTCACGCCTCTTCCTTCGGCAAGGCGTTCCTGATGGCCGAGCTGGAACCGAAGCTGACGGATCTCGAACTGATCCGTTTCACTGACAAGACGATCACCGACGTTGAAGCATTGCGCGCCGATATCGATGAAGCTCGCCACAGCGGTGCTACGGTCGGCATCGACGAATATCGCGAAGGCGTATCGGGCGTGGCAGCGCCGGTGATCGGAACGGACGGCGTCGCATATGGCGCGATCGGCATCAGCCTTCCCACCTTCCGTCTTGCACCCAAGGCCATGCCGCGGCTCATGAAGAACGTGACGGAAGTCGCGCGACGGTTCTCCGAGCAGATCGGCTTTCGCACCTAGCGATCCGAGCGTCAGCATCCGACATCGATACTGCGCCGCGGGCGGCAGGCTTGCCGTTGCCTGAAGCAACTCGCCCAAGAAAATCGTTTCAATATTCGGCACCCTGTTGCAATTCTCGAAACAAGGTGCAAAGTTTGGTCGACTATTGGGATCAGGAAGGTTTCGGCTTGGCGATCGACCCCGACAAAGTTCTCGCACTCAGGATGCCTGAGCGGCAGGCTACCTACAGCGAGCGCGACGCCATGCTCTATGCATTGTGCTGCGGTGCCGGAGCACGCGGCGATCTCGCCTTCGTTTATGAAGACGCACTCAAGGTCATTCCGAGTTTTGGTCAGGACCTCTGTTTTGACGATTCCTGGCTGCCCGAGGCAGGCATCGATCTTGCGACAGTCGTGCATGGCGGGCTCGACCTGCGAATGCGAAAGCCTTTCGCACCCTCAGGCCGGCTGACCATCCGTCCTTCAGTAGCCGGGGTAACCGACAAGGGCGAGGGCCGGCCGGGGATGGTGCTGCTGAGGACCGAAATCCTCGATGGCGCGGACACCCTCTTCACGTCTTATTCCAATCTCGTCGCCATGGGCGGCGGCGGCTTCGGCGGCAACCGGGGCGAGACCTTCGAGATGATCCGCAATCCCGAAGCACAGCCGGACAGGACCTTCGATATCGAAAGCCGCGCAGACGGGCCGCTCCTCTTTCGGCTATTGGGGGATTTCAACCCGCTGCATGTCGTGCCGCAGGTTGCCCGCGCAGCCGGTTTCGACCGGCCCATCATGCACGGCGCGAACACATTCGGTCTCGTCTGCCACGCAATCCTGACGCAGTTCTGCGGTGGGGACCCCGCACGCATGACCCGTTTCGCGGCTCGGTTCAGCGGCCCGCTCTATCCCGGAGAGCGCATGACGCTTTCCTGCTGGCACGATGGCGGCAATGTACGGTTCGCGGCGCGCACCGTCGAGCGGGACAGTCCGGTTCTCGACGGCGGCATCGCCGAGATCGATCCGGCATGAACGCGACGCTCAGCCATTGGGGCATCGCGTACCCGGTCGTCGAGGACGGTCGGCTCGTCGCGATGTCACCATCGGAGGACGACCCCAACCATTCGCATATCAGCGACAACTACCTGGACGCCGTTCACAGCCCCATGCGCATCGAGCAGCCGATGATCCGTCGCGGCTATCTTGCCGGCGACGGCGGCGCGGCGCGCGGCGAGGACGCTTTCGTGCCGACATCGTGGGAGCACGCCACTCGGGTGCTGGCAGAGCACATGCGCGCGATCATCGCCGAAAGCGGCAACGAGGCCATCTTCGGCGGCTCCTATGGCTGGGCCAGCGCCGGTCGTTTCCACCACGCGCAAAGCCAGATACATCGCTTCCTCAATCTGGCCGGCGGCTATGTCCGCTCCGTCAACACCCACAGCCACGCCGCGGCCGAAGTCGTCCTGCCGCACATCATCGGCAGCCAGGACGGAATGGCCGACAACCAGACGCCCTGGGAGCTGATCGTCGGCCACACCGAGCTCTTCGTGGCTTTCGGCGGGCTGCCGCTGAAGAACACGCAGGTCAGCGCAGGGGGCGTCAGCCGCCACCGGGTTCGCGACCAGCTTCGCGCCGCTCGCGCAAGCGGCACGCGCTTCGTCAACATCGGCCCCTTGCGGGACGACGTCGACGCAGCACTTGATTCCGAATGGATAGCACCGCGCCCGAACACCGACGTCGCACTGATGCTCGGCCTCGCCTATGTCCTCGATACCGAGGGACTTGCAAACCGCGCGTTCCTGGACAGCCACACCGTCGGTTACGGCTCATTCCGCGCCTATCTCCTGGGCGAAACCGACGGAGTGCCGAAGACGCCGGAATGGGCGTCCGCCATCACTGGTCTTTCGTCCGATCTCATGCGGGACCTGGCGCGGCGCATGGCGAAGAGCCGCACGATGCTGTCGCTGTCATGGTCACTGCAGCGGGCAGATCATGGCGAACAGCCGGTGTGGATGCTTGTGACACTGGCGGCCATGCTCGGACAGATCGGCCTGCCCGGCGGCGGCTTTGGAACCGGCTATGCGGGTGCCAACCGCGTGGGTAACGCACCGCTGCCATTTTCCTGGCCGGCCTTCCCCCAATTCTCGAACCCGGTCCGCCGGTTCATACCGGTCGCGCGCCTGGGAGACATGCTCGAACATCCGGGCGCTCCTTTCGACTACAATGGCGCGCGCCATGTCTATCCCGACATCCGCCTGATCTGGTGGGCCGGTGGCAATCCATTCCACCACCAGCAGGATCTGAAACGGCTCCATCGTGTCTGGAAAAAGCCCGACCTCGTCGTTGTGCAGGAACCGTTGTGGAACGCTATCGCCCGTCATGCCGATATCATCCTGCCCTGCACCCTCCCGATCGAACGCAACGACCTCGGCATCGCCAAGGCCGAGCCGCATCTGGTGGCGATGAAACAGGTGCTGGCGCCGGTCGGCCAGTCGCGCAACGACTATGACATCCTGGCGATGGTCAGCAGCGAACTCGGCTTCGGCGAGCAGTTCACCGAAGGCCGCAACGACATGGACTGGCTGCGGCATATGTATGGCGAAAGCGTCACCGTGGCCGTGCGTCATGGCTACAATCTGCCGGATTTCGAGACATTCTGGGAGATGGGCGAACACCGGTTCGAGCCTCGCATCGAGCCCAAGGCGCTCATGCAGGATTTCCGCCGCAATCCGTTAGCTCATCCCCTTCCAACGCCGTCCGGCCGGATCGAAATCCGCTCGGAGCGCGTGGCAGGCTTCGGTTATGACGATTGCCCGGGCCAGCCGACCTGGTTCGAACCGGCCGAGTGGCTGGGCAATGCGCCGGAAGGGGCACTGCATCTCATCTCCAACCAGCCCTCGCGCAAGCTGCACAGCCAGCTCGATCTCGGCCGGCATTCCCGTGATGGCAAGATCAGCGGGCGCGAACCGGCCCGGCTCCACCCATCGGAAGCCGGCAAGCGCGGCATTCGCGACGGCGATGTCATTCTCGTCCGTTCCGCGCGAGGCTCCTGTCTCGGCGGCGCCATTCTCAGCAACGATGTGGCTCCGGGCGTGCTGCAGATGTCGACCGGTGCCTGGCTTGATCTCGATGCCGATGGGCTTGATCGCCACGGCAACGTCAATGTGCTCACGCTCGACAAGCCCACCTCGCGCCTGGCGCAGGGGCCGACAGCCCACACAACCGTTGTTTTCGTGGAAAAATTAAAGGGCGAAGCGCCCGAAGTGCGGGCTTTCGAGCCACCTGAACTGGAGTATCGGAAACTGACATGACAAGTGCAGACTATTGGACCAACCAGCGGGTGATCATCACTGCCGGCGCAAGCGGTATTGGCCTGAGCATTGCGCAGGCGATGCACGATCTGGGCGCAAAGATCTGGATCTGCGACATCACCGAATCCGGGCTCGCTGAAGCCAAGGCGCAATTGCCGGGCATACACACCATGGTCTGTGACGTGGCGGACCCGGCCGCCTGCGATGCCTTCGTCAAGGCTGCTACGGCCGACATGGGCGGGCTCGACATCCTGGTGAACAACGCCGGCATCGCCGGCCCGGCCGCTCCCGTTCAGGAGATCAGCACCGAAGACTGGAAGCGCTGTTTCGAAGTCAATGTGAACGGCCAGTTCTTCATGGCTCGCGCTGTTATCCCGCACCTGAAGAAGAACCAGTCCGGTTCGATCGTCTGCATGGCCTCCGTCGCCGGGAAATACGCCTTCGGCCTGCGCTCGCCTTACGCCTCCTCGAAGGCCGCGGTCATCGCGCTCGCCCGCGCGCTTTCGGTCGAACTCGGTCCGGACCAGATCCGTGTCAACGCCATTGCGCCCGGCGTCGTTTCCGGCGACCGGATCAAGCGCGTTTTCACCGATCGCGCAAAGACGCGCGGCGTCAGCTACGACGAAATGGCAGCCATCGCCCTGCGCGCCGTCTCAATGAAAACCATGGTTGAACCAGAAGAAATCGCGGCGCTGGTCGTCTACCTGACCGGTCCCTCCGGCCGGCCCATCTCCGGACAGGTGATGCAAATCTGCGGCGGACTGGAGTATACGGAATGAGCACCATCGACAAAGCAGACCGCAACCGGGTCATCATCACCTGCGCGATAACGGGTGCCACTCACACACCCACGATGTCGGAGTTCCTGCCAACGACGCCGGATGCAATCATCGAGCAGGCAATCGGTGCAGCCAAGGCCGGGGCGGCGGTCATTCATCTGCATGCACGTGATCCCGAAACGCATCGTCCGACCGCGAATCTGGACATCTGGCTTCACATCCTGCGCTCGATCCGCAGCGAAACCGACGCCATCCTCAACATGACCACCGGCGGGTCGACCTTCATGTCCATCGAGGATCGCCTTCTCGCGCCCTCCACCGCATCGCCGGAACTCTGCTCCTGCAATATGGGCTCCATGAACTTCGGCACCTATGCGATGATCGAAAAGTACAAGGGCAAGTGGAAGTTCGACTGGGAAGAGGAATACCTGGAAGCCTCCCGCGCTGCGATCTTCCGAAACACATTCGCCGACATCGAAACCATCCTCACCACGCTCGGCAAAGGCGGAACGCGCTTTGAGTTCGAGTGCTACGATGTAGGCCACCTCTACAACCTCGCCCATATGCTCGACCGGGGCCTTGTCGAGACGCCGATGTTTCTCCAGCTGATCGTCGGCACCCTCGGAGGCATCGGTCCCGGCCCGGAAAACCTGATGTTCATGAAGGAAACCGCCGACCGCCTGTTTGGCGCGGGTTCCTATCAATGGTCGGTGCTTGCGGGCGGACGCCATCAACTGAACATGGCTACCATGGCAGCGACCATGGGTGGCAATGTCCGGGTCGGGCTGGAGGACAGCCTCTATGCCGGGCGCGGCCGCCTGGCGCGATCCAATGCCGAACAGGTCACGATGATCCGCAGCATAATTGAAGGCTTGACCAAGGAAATCGCCACACCGGCGGATGCGCGGCGGATGCTCGGCCTGAAGGGGGCTGAAAAGGTTGCCTACTGACCGTCGGTTTGAACTGGGACGGTGGCGGCAGCGACCGCCTTCCCGGCATAGCGATACGAAACGCTGCATGGAATGACGGGTGAACTAGGATCCGGACCGGATCGATCCACGGGAGACCAAGATGAAACGACGTGAATTCCTGGCATTCGGCAGCGCCCTAGCGGCAACCACAATGCTGCCTGCGAAGTGGGCGTTCGCCCAGTCTCGCGCCAATAGCCTGCGGGTCCTGAGCGAGGGAGCCGCCAATTCCTTCGACAGCTTCTCTGTCGGCGTGAACCGCAACTCTCTGCAGATAACCTGGAATGTTTACGACCGCCTGGTCAAGTTCGGCTACAAGAAGCGGGACGACGGCATCGGCTACTACGATTATTTCGACATCCAGCCGGAACTGGCCGAAAGCTACGAAGTTTCGGAAGACAAGAAGTCCATCACCTTCCACTTGCGCAAGGACGCCGTCTTCCACGACGGAAGCCCGGTTACGGCCGAAGACGTGAAATGGTCGCTCGACCGCGTTGTCGCGAGCCCGATCGGCCTTGCCCAGTTTGGCACCGGGTCGATGAAAGAAGCGTCCCAATTCGTTGTGGTCGATCCTCACACCGTGCGCGTCGACCTGCCCCAACCGGACCGGTTCGCACTGCCAAACCTTGCCTTGACCTACCCGATCATCGTCAATTCCAAGCTGGCGCTGCAGCATGCAACCGCTGCCGACCCCCTAGCGTCGGAATGGCTGAAGGCAAATCCGGCCGGCGGCGGCGCCTACAAGGTAGCGCGGGCCAATGTCGGCGAACGCATCCTGTTCGAGCGTTTCGCGGACTGGAAATCGGGCGAACTCCCCGGTTTCGAGCAAGTCCTCTGGCAGACCGTCCCGGCGGCCGAAAGCCGTGTCGCCGCGCTCATCAAGGGCGATACCGACATCGCGCAGGATCTTCCGCCCAAGGACGTGATCGAGCTTCTGAAGAACGACAAGGTGAAGGTCGTGGGGGTGCCGACATCGAGCTTCCAGTTCATCGGCATGAACAACCAGATGGCGCCCTTCAACGACCTGCGCGTGCGCCAGGCAATCGCTTATGCTCTGCCTTATGAAGCCATGTTCCAGGCGGCGCTGTTCGGCCGGGGTGAAGCACTTTACGGCGGCAAGCCGGGTGCTCCGGAAACCACCAAGTTCCCGCAGCCGCTCGGCTATTCGACCGACCTCGACAAGGCTCGATCGCTGATGGCGGAGTCGGGTCATGCCAACGGCTTCGACACGACCTTTTCGTTCGAACTGTCGTTGGCGACGGTCGCCGAACCGGTCGCGCTGTTGCTGCAGGAAGCACTCGGCCAGATCGGCATCCGCGTCACCATCGACAAGGTTCCGGCCGGACAATTGGGCACACTCCTGCAGGAGAAGAAGATACCCTTCTATTTCGAGGGATCGACTTCTTACCTCGCGGATCCGGACTACTTCTTCCGCGTCTTCTATTATGGCGAGACACGGTGGAATTTTGGAGCCTACCAGAATCCGGAGTTCATCTCACTGGTCGACAAGACGCGCTACGAGACTGACCAGGCGGTTTATGACGCCGACATCAAGCGGATGATCGAACTGGTGAAGGAGGAAATTCCGATCATCCTGCTGTGGCACCCGTCACTCGACACCGGCATGGTCAAATCGGTCGAAAACTACAGCTACACCTTCCATCGGCAGCTGGATTTCAGGCCGTTGACCCGCGCCTGAGTGAACTCCCCATGATCTGTTGCCGTGGCGCCCAGTCACGGCAACGCTCAAATCCACCTCGGCGTTCTGACGCATCACAGGGCCGGGGAATAGCGCGATTCAATCGACGAAGTTGAACCTGTCGATGTCGAGTAGGCCGCGATCGGTAATCTTTGAGTCTAGAGCGGTTCAGTTTTTATAGAATCGTTGAACCGCTCTAAGTATTTGTTTTTACAAAATTCCGGACGAAAACCGTTTCATACTTTTCCTGGAATTGCTCTAGGCAGAACTGCTGGAGCGCAGGAAATATTCTCGCAGCAACGGTTCCGACACAATGCATCCACGATGCCTTGGCTCCAGAGAGCGAAGGCATCGTGGGTGGGTCGAAGAATTCAGCACTGACACCTGCATGCGTCACTTTTGCGATGGCCAGCGCTTGGATGCCGGCTTTCTCCTGTCGGAAGCCGCCGATCAGACGCTCGTCCGTAACTCCAATCCGTGACCCCAGCGCCGCCTCCGAGTTGGAAGGTGTAAGCGCCCCGTCTCTGCGTATCGCGCTACATTCGACACTGCGCCTTCGCCTCAGGCAATCAGCGCTTGTTGACATTCAAGTTTTCCTATGGGAAACAACTAGGAAACACAGAGCTGTCCGGGAGGAAAACTGGGCCAGCGACCGCGTTTCATCGACAGCAGGATGCGCCGGCAACTCAGCGTCAGTGTTGTGCGCGGGTGTATTCCGTGGCTGGCGGTCGTCGTCCGGGCGGGAACCAAATTTTCTGCTCAAAAGGGGAGGAGCATCTAGATGAAGAAAATCGGCCATTTTCTGGCAGCATCGATCATTTTCTCGGCAATGTCGCCGGTTCAAGGACACGCAGGAGATACCGAGGTCAAGCTCGGTGTCCTGACGGACATGTCTGGAATATTCTCCGATGCGAATGGCAAGGGTTCCCTAGTGGCGGCTCAGATGGCCGTTGACGATATGGCAGGCCAACTTGCCGGTTTTTCCGTGCATGTCGTCAGTGCAGATCATCAGAACAAACCCGATATCGGCGCTGGCATCGCGCGTAAATGGTTCGACGAGGACGGGATCGACGTCGTTCTCGACATTCCCGTCTCGCCGATAGCGTTGGCGGTGCAGTCCATAGCCGAAGAAAAAGACAAGATCGTCCTGCTTTCGAGCGCCGGTTCATCCGACATCACCGGAAAGGCGTGCAGCAAGAACACCATCCAATGGACCTACAACACCTTTGCGCTTTCGAACGTCGCGGGCCGCGCCATGGTCGAGCGCGGAGAGAAAGCTTGGTTCTTCATAACGACAGACTACGCGTTCGGCCACGCGCTTGAGCGCGACGCGACCGCAGCCATCGAAGCCGGCGGCGGCAAGTCGCTGGGCCACGCACTCAATCCCATCGCAACGCCGGACTTCTCGTCCTACCTGTTGTCGGCACAGGCATCCGGCGCCAATGTCATCGCACTCGCAAGTTCCGGTGGCGACATGCAGAGCGCAGTCAAGCAGGCAGCGGAATTCGGCATTCAGGCGGGTGGGCAGAAACTGCTCGGTCTTCTCTTCGACGTAACGGACATCAAGGCCCTGGGGCTCGATGTGACAAAGGGAATGCTTCTCGCCACGCCTTTTTACTGGGATCGCGACGATGAGAGCCGGGCCTTTGGACAGCGTTTCATGAAGATTCACGGGCGGGCACCGACCATGCATCAGGCAGGCGTCTATTCTGCCACGCTGCATTATCTCAAGAGTGTCGCCGCCGCAGGAACTGATGAGACCCAGGCAGTTCTAGAGAAAATGCGAGAAACCCCGGTGAACGACATGTTCGCGCGCAACGGGACGATCCGGGAAGACGGCCAGATGATCCACGATTTCTATCTGGTGGAGGTTAAGAGCCCGTCGGAGTCGAAGGGCGAATGGGACTATTATAAGGTGCTTTCGACCGTTCCCGGCGAACAGGCCTTCCAGCCGCTCGGAAGCTGTCCGCGACTGGCGAACAAGGGATAGTCCCAGCTTCTAATTTGCACAGTGTGGTCGTCATGCCGGCGGAAGGAGGACGTCGTCCCCGGCATGAGGTCCCTATCCTCGATGTATGCACGGATGGCTGCCGCAGATACCGGCGCGAATCCTGATAACAAAACAGACAAATATAAGAAGCCGCTCGCGCACAGCGCTCTTTCGGAAGGCCAGCAAGTCAATGAAGCCAGACATAGTACTGTTGGCGTCGGGTCTGACCAAGCAGTTCGGCGGTTTCACGGCCGTTGGCGGCGTGGACCTTCAGGTTCGTCGCGGCAGCATTCATGCCCTTATCGGACCGAACGGCGCCGGCAAGACGACTTGCTTCAACCTGCTGACGAAGTTTCTGATCCCGACAAGCGGCACCATTCTCTTCAATGGCAAGGATATCACACGAGACAACGCCTCTGAGATCGCGCGCAAGGGGCTGGTGCGCTCCTTCCAGATCTCCGCCGTGTTTCCCAAGCTTACCGTCCAGAACAATGTGCGTATCGCGCTGCAGCGCAAGGGTGGGGATTCATTCGATTTCTGGCGGTCCAGTTCTGTGCTGAGGAAGCTGGATGGGCAAGTCGAGCAACTGCTCGAAGCTGTCGGCCTATCATCCTTCCGGCATATCCTAGCGGGCGAATTATCCTATGGCCGCAAGCGGGCATTGGAGATCGCCACCACGCTCGCGCTCGATCCCGAAATGATGCTGCTCGACGAACCCATGGCCGGCATGGGCAGGGAGGACGTGGAGCGCATAGCCTCGCTGATCCGAAGGGTTTCGGCGGGCCGCACCATACTGATGGTCGAGCACAATCTTTCTGTCGTCTCATCGCTCTGCGACCGCATCACGGTTCTGGCGCGCGGCAAGGTTCTGGCCGAGGGCGACTACGCCACTGTTTCCGGCAATCCGCTCGTAGTCGAGGCCTATATCGGCACTGGAGGGTCGCATGGCCATTGACGAGACCGCTTCGGCAAATGCCGTGGAGACGGAGCGCCCTCTCAAGGTGCGCGGGCTGCAGGCATGGTACGGTGAAAGCCATGTACTTCACGGCGTCGATCTTGATGTCGCGCGCGGCGAGGTCGTCACGCTGCTTGGACGCAACGGAGCGGGCAAGACCACGATCCTCAAGTCGATAATGGGCGTCATGGCGAAGCGGAAAGGCTCGGTGCTCGTAAACGGCTACGAGACTATCGGACTGCCATCGCGTCTCATTGCGCGCATCGGCATCGGCTATGTGCCGGAAGAGCGCGGCATCTACGCCAGCCTCACGGTGGACGAAAACCTCATGCTGCCGCCGCGTTTGAAGGCTGGCGGCCTGTCGCGCGAGCAGGTGCTCGACCTGTTCCCGAACATCCGCGAACGGCTGACGAGCCAGGGCACGAAGCTGTCCGGCGGCGAGCAGCAGATGCTTGCGATCGGACGTATCCTGCGTACCGGGGCTGATCTTCTCCTTCTCGACGAACCGACAGAGGGCCTGGCCCCCGTCATCATCGAACAGATCGGGCGCATCATAACCCGCCTCAAGCAGCAGGGCTTCACCATCGTTCTTGTCGAACAGAATTTCCATTTCGCGGCGACGGTCGCCGACCGGCACTACGTCATCGAGCAAGGCAAGGTCATAGACATGATCTCAAACACGCATGTCGAGGCGAACATCCCGAAGCTTCAAGCCTATCTGGGAGTGTAGCGATGACTGATATTTTCGGAATCCCCTCGCAGGTGCTGCTCGGCCAGATCGTGCTGGGGCTTATCAACGGTTCATTCTATGCAATGCTCAGTCTCGGCCTGGCGGTGATTTTCGGGTTGCTCAACATCATCAACTTCGCGCATGGGGCCCAGTACATGACGGGTGCTTTCGTCGCCTGGATGCTGCTGAACTATCTCGGCATCAACTACTGGGCCGCGCTGGTGATCGCACCGCTGACGGTCGGCATGTTCGGAATGCTCGTCGAGCGGTTCCTGATCGCACGGCTTGCCCATCTGGATCATCTCTACGGGCTTCTGCTGACCTTCGGCGTGGCGCTGATCGTCCAGGGCCTGTTCCGCAACACCTATGGCTCCTCGGGAATGGCATATGACATTCCCGAGGCACTCAAGGGCGGCACGAATCTCGGCTTCATGTTCCTCCCCAACTACCGCGCCTGGGTGATCGTGGCATCGATTTCGGTTTGTCTACTCACATGGTTCGTGATCGAGAAGACCAGGCTAGGCTCGTATCTTCGCGCGGCGACCGAAAATCCGGCCCTGACCCAAACCTTCGGCATCAACGTGCCGCTGCTGATCACGCTAACCTACGGCTTTGGTGCGGCGCTGGCGGCGCTGGCCGGCGTCTTCGCTGCGCCGATCTATTCGGTAAACCCGAATATGGGCGCCGACCTCATCATCGTGGTGTTCGCCGTCGTCGTGATCGGCGGGATGGGCTCCATCATGGGGGCGATCATTACCGGCTTCATGCTCGGCCTGGTCGAGGGCCTGACCAAGGTCTTCTACCCCGAAGCATCGGCCACCGTGATCTTCATCATCATGGTGCTCGTGCTGCTGGTCAAGCCGGCCGGCATCTTCGGCCGCCCGGCATGATGGACAAGCAAAACTGCTCAGGAGGAATGACGATGGCTGATGGGCACTCGCTGGCGCTGGACGAGACCGGCATGACAGTCCCGGCGGAAAACAGCGGCACGAAGCGCCTGCATGTGATGATCATGATCGCCATCGCTCTGGCACTGCTGGCGGCGCCCTTCTTCGTCTATCCGGTGTTCATCATGAAGTGCCTGTGCTTCGCACTGTTCGCCCTCGCCTTCAATCTGCTGCTTGGCTATGGCGGCCTGCTTTCCTTCGGCCATGCCGCGTATTTCGGCATGGCGAGCTATGTCTCCGCCTATGGCGCGGCGAGCTGGAAATTGCCGCCCGAACTCGCGATCCTCTCCGGCGTTGCCGTCGCAACTCTGCTCGGCGCGGCTTTCGGTGCGCTGGCCATCCGGCGGCAGGGCATATATTTCGCCATGATCACGCTGGCGCTGGCGCAGATGGTCTACTTCTTCTCGCTCCAGACGCCGGAATTCACCGGCGGCGAGGACGGCATCCAGGGCTTTTCGCGCGGCTTTCTCCTCGGCATCATCGATCTCGCGAGCGATCGCAATCTCTACTGGGTCGTCGCTGCGATCTTCATGGCCAGCCTCCTCGGCGTCTATCGCATTGTTCATTCGCCGTTTGGAGAAGTCTGCAAGGCCATCCGCGACAACGAGCCCAGAGCGATCTCGCTCGGCTATAGCGTCAACCGGTACAAGCTCACGATCTTCGTTCTTTCGGCAGCCCTCGCCGGCCTCGCCGGCGCGGTCAAGGCGATCGTGTTCCAGCTTGCGACGCTCACGGACGTCCATTGGTCGATGTCCGGGGAGGCAGTGCTGATGACCCTGGTCGGAGGCGTGGGCACCATATTCGGGCCGATCGTCGGCTCGTTCGTCATCGTTGCGATGCAGAACTACCTCGCCGGGCTTGGAGGATGGGTCACGGTCGTGCAGGGCGCTATCTTCGTCGTCTGCGTCCTGACGTTTCGCGACGGCATTATCGGCGCGCTGGCAAAACTGATCCGAAAGCCACTGTGAAGATACTGGAACCAAGCTGCTGCCGGTCTCTGACTGTTCTCAGGCATCGCAGCCGCTAGGGCGATTGCGTTCGAGTGTAGCCCCTTTCCCGACGGTTGAAGAAATCGGCAACACAGCACTGGAAATGGCCGCCTCCTGCGAGCAGAGAGGCGACCGGAGTTTCGGATGGGCCGCGCCCCGAACCCAAATTCTATGCTGCGCTCGCCTTTCGCTTCGGGAACGGCATGCCGGCACTGTGCGCAACCGCACCGCCATCGACCGGTATTATCGCGCCCGAGACGTAGGAAGATTCGGGTGAAGCCAGGAAGGCGATGAGACTCGCCACTTCTTCGGGGCGTGCCATGCGCTGTTGGGGAAGCTGAAGCTGCTGATTGCTGGCAAAAGCATCTATCACGCCGGACATCATCTCGGTGGCCGTCGGGCCGGGACACACGCAGTTCACACGGATGCCGAACCGGCCGTAGTCGACCGACCATGACCGCGTGAGCGCGACGATCGCTCCTTTCGAGGCGGTGTAGGCATCCGCCAGAGGCATCGCGCGCAGAGCGGCCACGCTCGACAGAAGCACGATTGCGCCATCGTTATTCATCAACGGACGGAAAGCGCGGACGGTCAGCATGACGCCCGTCAGATTGACCGCCAAAGTGCGATTCCAGGCATCGAGCGTAAGCTGCTCGGCGCGGCTGTCGTCCGGCCGCAGATTGACGCCGGCGCAGGGAATAAGCGCGTCCAGCGCCCCGATCGCTGCCGCGCACGCCATCAGCTCCGCCTCCGACGTCACATCGCAGATGTGGCTGACGATGGCGGCATCCGGATTGGGTTTGCGGTCGAGTGAATGGACAGTCCAGCCACGTTCGGAAAGGGTGCGTGCCGTGGTCGCCCCTATGCCTTGCGCCCCACCCGTAATGACAGCGACCGGTTTCGCGGCGCTCATCGCGCCACCTCGCTCTCGTCCAGCCGGAACACGGGAAGCACCGTTCCCCCGGCATCCTCAAAGCCGACGCTCACCCGGTCGCCGATCCTGGCTTCCAATGCACCGTCACCGACAATATTGCTCATGAGCTGGACGCCTTCGTCGAGACGGATGATCGCCACGACATAAGGCAGGCGATCGGCAAAACCCGTGGGCGGGCCAGCCAGCTGGGCCGTCACCGCATAGATTTCACCCTTGCCGGGCGACGCGCGCCAGCCGAGGTCATCGCCGAGGCAGTGCGGGCATACGCGCTTGGGATACATGATCGGACGGTCGCAGGAGCGGCATTCCTGCACGACGAAGCGGCGCTCGGCTGCGGCTTCCCAGTAACCTGCGGACCAGCGGCTCGGCTGCGGAAGCGGTCGGGATGAGTTGGTCATTCTAGTACTCCTTCGAAAGAATGGTGACGTGGGAATCCATCCACGTGCCGCCGGAAGCAGTCTCGACTGCGTTCACGAGATTGGCGACCTGGCGCTCTCCGGCCTTGCCCATCAGTTGACGGAAAGCTTCGACCAGAACGGCAATACCGCCGCCCACCGCCGTATGACCCTGCGAAAGCATGCCGCCATTGGTCGTCATCGGCAGCGAGCCTCCCGGCGAAGTCTCGCCTGCCGCCACGAAGGCCCCCGCCCGCTCGCCGCGACACAGCTTCAACCCATCGAGCGTGATGAGCGGCCAGACCGGATAAGCATCGTAGATCTGCGCCAGTTGCATGTGTTCCGGGCCGATGCCGGCCTTGGCGTAGGCCTCCGCGCCCGCCTCCTCGAACCCGAGTCGGGCGAGGTTGGTGTCCTGTGAGACGGTGTAGTGCGTGACCAGCGACCCATGCCCACGGACATAGACCGGCGTCTTGGTGATGTGCGGCGCATCTTCCGCGCGCGCCACGATGAAGGCCGCAGCGCCGTCGGCCAGCATATTGCAGTGCTTGGCGCGCAGCGGCGTCGCGACCATTTTCGACGCCAGCACCTCCTCTATGGTCAGCGGCGTGCGGAACATGGCGTGCGGATTGAGTTGCGCCCATTGACGCAGCGCGACGCAGACGGAAGCCAGTTCCTCCTCGGTGGTGCCGGTTTCGTGCATGTAGCGGTTGGCGGCGAGCGCACCGACCGCGTTCATGTTGTGCCCGTAGGGCGCTTCCCACTCTTCGGAAACCCCCGTGGTGGAAAAGAGATCGATGCCCGCCTGCTTGGGCAGCGATCCGACCGCATCGGAATGGATGCAGAGAACATTGCGCGCAAGGCCGCCGGCGATAAGACCTTCGGCGATGGCAAGCATGCTGGAGCTGGTTGCGCCGCCTGACATCACCTGCACGTTCATCTTCGCCGAACGGAGCATACCGAGTTCTTCGCAGAGCCGTGAGAAAACGAGATCGACATTGAAGTGGCGCGACGCCAGCGCACCGACCGGCATGACCACATCGATATCCGTCGGCGCCATGCCGGCATCGAGAATGGCATCCCGGCAAGCGAGAATAGCCGCTTCAATCTCGCTTCGTTCCGGGAACCTGCCAGAAGGCACCTCGCCTATCCCGACCGCCGCTGCTCTTACTTTCTGCATCAGACTGCACTCTCCATGGTTTTTCGGTGTCGCCGCTCAGTGCACGGCGGCGTACATGATCTTTGCTTCGGTGGCGTCCTCGGTTCGGAATTCCTCAACCACGCGCCCCTTCTGGCAAACCAGAATGCGGTCGGAGATGCCGAGGATTTCCGGCAGGTAGGACGAGATGACGATAACGGCGAGACCGTCGTCAGCGAGGCGTTCGATAAGCTGGTGGATCTCGGCGATCGCGCCGACATCCACGCCTCGCGTCGGCTCGTCGAAAATGATGATCCGTGGTTTCTGCACCAGGGATTTGGCGATCACGACCTTCTGCTGATTACCGCCGGAAAGCTCGATGACGCGAGCATCGGCGTTTATCGAGCGCACCGCCAGCTTTTCGCTCCAGGTGCGGGCAATCGCTGCGATCTCCGAGGTCCTGACTACCAGCCCCTTGTTGAAACCGGCGGCGATGTGGCCAATGCCGATGTTCTCGGCGATCGACATGGTGTCGAAGAAACCTTCGACCTTTCGATCCTCGGTGACGTAGACGATACCGTCCCGAACGGCCTGCCCTGGTACGCGATAGCGCACAGACCGCTCTCCAAGCCTGGTTTCGCCGCCGTGCAGGAAGTTTCGCTTGGCGATGCCGGCGATGATCTTGGCCGTTTCGGTTCGGCCTGACCCGATGAGCCCGAACATGCCGGTGACCTGACCTGCGTAGACGGTGAAGGAGGTGTTGCGCACCACCTTGCCCATGGACAGGTTCTGCACGCTCAGCACCTTCTCGCCGGCCTTCCGGTAGGTCTTGGTTCCTTCGCCGTAAAGGTCACGCGATAGCGCGCGGCCGACCATAGCGGTGACGATCCGCTCGCGGTCGAATTTCGAACGGTCATCGCTCATCACCAATTTTCCGTCGCGCAGGATGGTGATGCGGTCGGAAATTTCCAAAGCCTCCTCCAATGCATGGCTGATGAAGACGATCGAAACGCCGTCGGCCTTCAAACGGCGGATCAAGGCGAAGAAGTGGTGCTTCTCCTCCGGCGTCAGCGAAGCGGTCGGCTCGTCGAAGACGATGACGCGCGCGTTCTGGCGCACTGCTCTCGCAATCTCGACCATTTGCTTCTTGGCCACGCCAAGTCCTGCAACGCTGGCCCATGGGTCGACATTGAAATTCAGCGACTGAAGAAACTGCTGTGCGGCAATATAAAGCGGTCGAAGCTTGTTGAAGAAGCTCTCGTCACCCAGGAAGATGTTCTGGGCCACGGTCATGGAAGGAACCAGGCTGTTCTCCTGATAGACCATGTTGATGCCGTCCCGCATGGCCTCGGCCGGCGAACCAAAGGAAACCGGTTTCCCGTCGAGTAGGATTTCACCGGCCGTGGGCGCGACGACGCCAGCCATCAATTTCGTAAGCGTCGACTTCCCGGCACCGTTCTCACCCAGCAAGGCATGGATCTCACCCTTACGAAGCGTGAAATCGACTTTTTCGATGGCAGGGATGCCGCCATAGCGCTTGGTGACCCCACGCATCTCTATCAGGGCAGGAGCATCGCTCATGAACGCCCCCCGTCATCCGGAAACAGCCGTAAAACCGCATTGCCGCCTTTGGAAGCGATCAACAGCCCGGCGCCGTCCTCCATGCAGGACGTGATGCCGTGCCGCGTGCCATCGGCGCGACTGTGCCAGCTCGCCATCGGCCGAAAATGCTCGTCAAGGGCAAGCACCAGCCCAAACGAACGCGTCGGCGCCCAAGGTTTCAGCATGCCGAGTTGTTTCAACGAGCCGCCCTGAAGCGGCTCGAGGAAGGATTGCGGGGCGGTGAGCGACGGAGCGATCCAGAATTCCTCAGGCACATCGCGCATCATCTCTTCGCAAAAATCCCGTTCGATGAGCACGAACTCGACGAGTTGGCTGCGCGGCGCAAAGACAGTCAGCCAGGAACCGCCGCCGGTGCGCGGCATCAGGCGAGCCGGATAGCCTGGAATGTCGCTCAGCACGGCTTCAATCCTGCCCGACGGCTCGATGGACAGGAGACGGCTGCGCCAGCTTTCCGATACGATCAGGCGTCCGTTTTCCGAAAGCAAGATGCCGTTTGGATAGGCGAGGCCTTCGGCCAGGCACACCGGCGAACCGCCCAGCGGCACCCTCCAGACAGACCCGCTCGATCCGCGCTGCATGAGATCGCGCTTCCACGAATGCGGCCCGTTACGGCGGGAGCCGAGGCAGACGATCAGCGTATCGGGATTTTCGAAGGCAAGCGCCGTGGGGCAGACGAGAGGATGCGAACCGAGAGCATCCAGCGAAAATCCGTCATACCTGCCGCCTTTGAGCAGAATGCGACCGTTTTCCAGCCCTGCGGCCAACGACCCGTCCAGTGCGGTCGCGAGTGCACTGACATTCGCATCGAAGCTGTGCAGGGGTCCGCCCCGGCCATCGAGTCGAACAACGTCCGCATCGGAGGAAGCCAGCACATCGTCGCTGAGCCGCACCAGATTGTCCGGCGCGGTCAGGTCGCGCACCAGCTCTGCACTCTCGATCGCCTGGTTCGGCTGCAACGCTCCGTCCATAGGCGGTGTCGTCACCGCAAAGGCGCCCGAACCGCGAACACGATCAACCCAGCGGGAAAGTGCTGCGATCATGGCTTCTCTCCGCGATAAGATGCGGCGGCAGTCCATTCCGGGTCGGCTCCGGGTATCCGGTAGCGGCCGATGCGGTTGTTGGAGACACCGCCCAGATAGAGCCAGCCGCGATCCTCCCGCATGGAGGTGATCATCGGATGATTGGCGCCGCTGCGATCCCACAGGCAATCGGTGATGCGGCCGCTTTCGTCGAACTTGACCACGCAGCCATAATTCATGTTGGGGAAGAGCCACTCATCCGGCGCGATGCGCTCCACCATGCGCTTGCGGAACCCCGGCTTGCGCAGGGCCATGTCGAAGGCCGGCGTGCGCATACCCACGAGGGCCAGCCAGTAACCGCCGTCCGAGGCGCGGTTGATATTGTCGGGATAGCCGGGCAGATCAGGGATCACGACCTCCCGCTTGCCGCGCTTCGGCCCGTCGAACCAGTAACGCGAGATGCTGCAACCCCAGGTCTCGGCGAAGAAAAAGGACTGACCGTCCCGCGCCATGCAGATGCCGTTCGGAAAACGCAGGTTTGAAATGACGGTGCGGGTCGACCCGTTGCGCGGATCAAAGCAGATGATGCGCCCGTTTCCGCGCGCCTCGAGCGCATCGACCATCCATTCGGACATATCGAAGCGTATCGTCGCCTCGCTGAAGAAAATCCGTCCGTCCGGCGCGATGTCCAGATCGTCGGCAAGCCGCATGCGTGAATCGTCGATGACCGAGAACCAGCTACGGTTGGTCTGGTCGGAAAGCTTGACGGCCTTCCGGTCGGGTCCGATCCGGTAGACGCCCATTCCGGCAACGCAGGTCACGAGATTGCCGTCGCGGTCGAAGGCCATGCCGAGCGGATGCCCGCCGGTGTGGACAAAGACTTCCTTGCGTGTGTAGTCCGGGGCGAGGAAGCGGACGATGTCGCCCTGGCGCGTGCCGCTGTAGAGGTTGCCCTGCGCGTCGAGGATCGGATCTTCCGGCCCGTCGATTTCGCCGAGGCCGATAAGCTCGACATTCTTCAACCGATCGTTGACGGCGTAAGGCGAGCCAGAGTGCTCGGCGGTATCGGGCGAGCGCCCCAGTTTCATGTAGGTCGGCGAGACATAGACCCGCGACAGAACCTTTGCGCGGTTCTTGAGCCATTTGACGTCGATGGCAACCGCAGCAAGCAGCACCAGGCCAAGCACGAGCGAACTGCCACCGGTCGGGAGGCTGAGACGGATAAGGCTGTTCGAGACGATCAGGACGATCACCGTACCGAGCAAGGCCTTGAAGACGGACCCACGGCCGCCGCCAAGGCTGTTGCCGCCGACAACCGCTGCCGTCAGCGCCAACACCTCCATGCCGACGCCGGTATCCGATCCGGCAGCGTTGAGGCGCGAGGCATAAAAGACACCGGCAGCAGCGGCCAGCATGCCGGAGACGACATAGGTCATCGCCACAGTCCGGCGCACCGGCAGTCCGGCGTTGTAGGCCGAGCGTCGCGAGCCGCCGACGGCAAGAATGTACCAGCCGGGCCGAAGCCGCGTCAGGAAGATATGACCGGCGAATGCAAGCAGCAGTGCAAAGATCAGGGAAACGGGCATGCCGAATACCCGGTCGAAGCTTATGAAATCCCAGATCGCGGATCGTGTACTGGGCCGCGCCACCTTCACTGCATAGGCGAGGATAAGCATGTCGACGACCGCGCGGACAATGATGAGCGTTACCAGGGTCGTCAGGAAAGCCCGCAGCCGCAGGTAGCCGACCAGAAATCCGTTGACCAGTCCCACCGCCGCGCCGCAGGCGAGCGCGGCAAGGATTGCCAGTGGAATAGGCCAGCCCAGCATATTGAAGAGCGCAAGGGTCACGAAGTTGGATAGCGCGAAGACCGAACCAACGCTCAGGTCGATGCCGCCGCCGAGCATCACGATGGTCATGGCGAGGACAACGAGCAACAACTCGCCGAATTGTGCCGACATTCCCCCAAGGCCGCCAAGGGTCACCAGACCCGGAATCAATGCCCCGAAAATCGAAAGCGTAAGCAACAAGATGACGAACGGGATCGCGTTGTCGATCCAGTTCTTGGCGAGAATCTCGCCAAGAACATGGTCCGGCACGAGCCTGTAGCGCAGTCGTGTGAGCGTTTCGCGCATTACGTCATCCATCACGGAATTGCAGGAGGCAGCCGGCGCTCGTTCAGGCCGGGCACCGGTTCGCAGCTGTCAGGGGCCGTACTTCTTGACGTCGTCCAGATTCCAGCAGGCGCCCGGATAGTTGCTTTCCTTGGTGATCGTTTTGAGGGGCGTGTAGAGCGCGATGGATTTGGTGCCGGGTTCTGCCGGCTTGCTCTGAAGAACGGAGCGCACGGCCATCATCAGGTCGCGCGCCTGGCCTTTCGCGTCATAGCTGATGTAGGTGCTGAAGTTGCCGTTCGCGACATTGTCGCAGGCAGATGCCTGATTTCCACCGCCCGAGCTGACCAGCGCAACCTCGCCGGTCTTGCCCGCCTCCTTGATCGCGGCCGCAATACCGACGTCCATGTTGTCCCACATGCCGATGAAGCCGCAAAGATCCGGATTGGCCTTCAGAACCGTCACCGCGATCGCATGCGCCTTGCTGGCATCCCAGTCGGCCGCCTGATTGGAAACGATCTGCACCTCGGGATGCTGCTTCAGCGTCGCTTCGATAGCCTGGATGCCGTATTGCGACGTCGGGTTGGTCAGCACGCCCTGCATGACCGCGATCTTGCCCGACTTTCCGCTGCCCTGGCCACAGGATTTTACGATGGCCTCGGTCTGCTTCACGGCGATGTCGTACCAGTTGGCGCCGATGAAGACGTCGCCATTGGCGTCGGCCTTGAGGTTCATCGTCACCACCGGAATGCCCTGTGCATTCGCCTGCTGGATCAGGCGCGTATAGGCCTGGATTTCCGGCGGATGCACGACGATGACATCGGGCTGTTCGGATATGAGCTGGGAAAAGGCCTGCGCGCCGGCGTCGACGCTCCAGTTGGGGTCGCGGATGCTGAGGTCATAGCCGAAAGCCTCCGCATCGTGCTTCAACCCGGCTGCCCAGGCCTCCGTCAGGTCGAAACCCATGGCGATCGGCACGAAGCCGACCTTCTTGCCCTTCATCGCCGCCGCACTTTCATTGACCAGCCCGTCGTCAGGCTGCTCGGCATGCGCTATGGCCGCCAGGCCCGACAAACCGACAATTGCGGTCAATGCGGCCGCCAGGATACATCTATTCATTGCTTTCCTCCCATGGTCCAACATTGAATTCCTCCTCTCAAGTGATCCTTTACGCAGTCTTTCTCAAAGTCAGATATCCCCCTGCTGCGATGTCTGCTCGTCACGCGGGTTCATGAGCGAATCGATGACGATCGCCGTGAGCAGGATCAGACTCTTGATGATGTTCTGCAGCGTGTAGGCGACGTTCATGATCGTCATGCCGTTGACGAGCACGCCGATCAGAAGCGTCCCTACGATCACGTTGCGGATGCTGCCCTTGCCGCCCGACAGGCCTACGCCCCCGATGACTACGACAAGAATGACGTCGTAGACCAGGTTGGAGCGGACAATGCGGGTTTCGACGCTGTCGACCGAAGTCGCCGCGATAACACCGGCCACGAAGGCGATGGCGGCCGCTGTCACGTATTGCAGCACGATCAGCGGACGGATCGGAATACCCGTGGAGCGCGCTGCGGTGGGGTTGTCTCCCATAGCATAAATGAAGCGCCCCGGCACTGTGATCCGCAGGACCACATGAGCCACAACCGCGACAAGACCGAACAGCAGCACCGAATTCGGGATGCCGACAACCTGCCCACTGCCGATCCACTTGAACCATGTGTCGGCCGCACCCTTGAGATAGATCAGATTGTCCTCGAGCAGCAGCGAGCGCACAAAGCCATAGGCTACGGTGCCCATTGCAAGCGTGGCGAAGATGGCTGGGATCTCAACATAGGCGACCAGAAACCCGTTGACGAGCCCAATGGCCAGCGCCAGGCCCAGCCCCATGACGATGGCGATTTCGATCGGCACGCCATTGTTGGAAAGCTGGAGCACCCAGGCGACCGACACCGCCATATTGGCCACGATGGACAGATCGATGCCCCGGCCAATAATGGCGAGCGCCATGGCCACGCCGAGAATCCCCAGGATGGAAACATTCTGGATGAGGGCCAGGATGTTGCCCGCCGTCAGAAAGCTGTCGAGCGTTACGGAAAACAGCACGAGCAGAGCCAAGGTAATGGCGACGACTATTTGCTCCTGCGTGAATGCGAATGCGGGCCGGAAAGACGGGCTCATTTGCCTGCCTCCCCCTTCATCTCGGCCACCAGCCTGTGTTCCAGAGGCTGGCGCTGAATCTTGCCTGTCGCGTTGCGTTCCAGATCCTCATCGCGCAGGAAGACGACGCGCTTGGGAAGCTTGTACCGAGCGATTTTACCCTCAAGGAGCGCAAGGACCTCGTCCGCGGTCAGGCGCTCATCCTGGGGGACGATGAAGGCAACGGGTACCTCTCCCCAACGATCGTCCGGCTGCCGCACGACGACAGCTTCGCGTATCCGTATCGACTCCCTGAGCACACACTCGAGTTCGGCCGGATAGATGTTTTCGCCCCCCGATTTTATCAGGTATTTCCGGCGATCGATGAATTGGAGGGTTCCATCGGCGCTGCGTATGAAATCATCCCCCATGTGAAACCAGCCACCTCTGAAGTCGCGTTCGCTTGCTTCCGGTGCGTTCCAGTATCCGCTGAAGAGTGTCGTGGAGCGGAGGGTCATTTCCCCGACTTCGCCGGGGGCAACCTCCCTGTCGCCATGATCGACCAGCCGAATCTCACAGGATGAGGTTTGCTTCTTGGCAAAGGAAACCGGCTGGACGCCCGGGGGGATCTTGTCGCCACTTGCCGGCGCTATCCCGGTTTCGGTCGATCCAAAGCTGTTCAGGAACGGCGCGGCAAGCAACCCGGAGATTTCCGCGATCTGTGCCGGCGGAACCAGATTGGCCATGCAGCCCACCACGGCAACGCGCCGGGGTGCATTTGGCGCACGACGCCGCACCTCTATCATGCGTTCGATCATGCCAGGCATGAGAACAAACCAGCCAACGTCAATCTCCGACAGGGCATTGCTGATCATCTCGGCATTGAAACCATCGACGACATACACCGGCGCGCCGTGGCACAGCGCGGCGAGAGCCGGGTCAGCCGCCGCCATATGGAAGAGCGGCGACCAGGCGATCGATCCGTCGGTCCGGCGAATAGACCAATCGGCCATCATCACCAGCGCCCTCGCAATAATTGCGCGGTGACTGATCACGGCGCCCTTGGGAAGGCCGGTGGTTCCGCTCGTATAGAGGATCAGAAGCCCATCCTCGGCGTCTGCCGCCAGCAAAGGCTCTTCCGGCGATCCGGCTTCGACAATGCTCTCATAGCTGTTACCGAAAACAACCAACGGGACGGCCAGCCCGAGGTTTTCCGCCGTCGGAGCAAACCGCGACGATGCGAAGATCAACTTCGGCTCGACAAGTTTCAGGCAATGAGAGAGTTCCGGTGCTGCCTGCCGCCAGTTCTGGCACGCCGCTAATGCTCCAATCTTGGCGCATGCCAGTATGAGCTCGATATATTCCGGCCGGTTCTCGGAAACGATCGCAAGGCGATCGCCCCTCGATACGCCACGGGCTTTCAGAGCCGAAACGAGACGGTTTACCCGACCGTTGAGTTCCTTGTAGCTGATAGCGCTTCCGGCTTGAATGACTGCAGGAGCATTGGCATTTGCGCGGGCACAATCCCGAAAAAGGGACGCGACAGTCGGGCCTGCAGCCGCCGTGCGGATGGCGGCCGAGGCGGAAAGACCGGCAAAGGACGGACCGGTCACAATGCCTCCGGATTCTGGATGGAGAACTTCGCGAGCGCACTGCGCGGATTCTCGACCCATGCCGACTGCGAGCGCTGCACGTACTGTCGCATCCTATCTCCTCCCAGGTTACGACCGATGTTTCCTGATTGTTTCCTATATAAAAACTTTTATGTCAACAAGATTTGTGCGATACCCGTGGCAGATTGTGATTGCCTGACCGAGGAAGAAATGGACGCAAGCGCTAGGATGGGGGAACTGGGCGCGGCCCTGCGCCGGCTTCGCAAAACCGCCAATCTGACGATGGAGGCGGCCGCGCGGCAGGCCGACGTGACGAAAGGTTACCTTTCGAAGGTCGAATCCGGAGCTTCGCAGCCCTCCATCGCCGTGGTGAGCCGCCTTGCGGATGTCTACGGTGTCCCACTTTCGGAAGTGTTCATCTCGCCTGGCGAGAAGGGGCCGATTTCCATCGTTCGCGCCGACGAACGGAGGCTGATCAACCGCAATGGAAGCGAACTCGGCTATGTTTATGAAATAGCCTCTTTCAACAAGGCCAATCCGCGATCCGAAATCTTCTTCCTGACCCTGCCCTGCATCGAGGATGCCCACCTGCCGAATTTCCGCCACGCCGGCGAAGAGGTCCTGCTCGTACTGGAAGGACGCATTCGTTTCGACTATGCTGGAACCGAGATCATTCTGGGGCCAGGAGATTGCATCCAGTTCGAGGCCTCTTTCGATCATAACGGTGTTGCGATCGACGGCAAGGAAGCCAAGGCATTCGTCGTGATTACGCCTGACAAGAAGCTTTAAGCTTCATCCAGGCATGCGAGTGTAGGCAATACCACCGTGAAGTGAAGAATGACTCGCGGTGAACGGCTCGTCATTCACAATCACTAGATGGGCAGGTTCGCGTGGGATGGAACCCAGCGCGCACAGTCTACCTACGCCGTTACCTTAGCGATGAGATTCGAGAAGATGACGCGCCGCGCCAGGTGAAGAAGACAAGTTTATCTCCTCCATAGCCCTCTAGTCCCCTTTTAATAGCCGGCATCACCCGGAGCCGGTCGAAGCGGTAACCATAGCCGTCTCAGACAGCCGGCGATGTCTGCTTTCGGGAAGTGGCGAAGCTGGTTTTCTGTGGCCCGGATGAGGCGCGAAGCGGCCAATCGCTGTGTGCGAGGCAAACATCCCCTTTGCTTGAGTGTTTTCCGTTCGGCGCTCGGTCGTTACCGGTCTGGAAGGTGCGCCGGCATCACACCAGGGCACGGGATAGTAGAACGTCAAAAAGGCCGTCCGATGGTTAGATCGGGACGGCCAGTGATTTATGATGAAAATGGTTGTTGTTGGGTTGGGCTTTGAGCCTGTGCCGTTGAGGATATCGTCTGCGGGACTCGGAGCTACCATTGCCAGGGAAGCGAAGCTTCCGGACGGGGATCGTTTGGTGATGAAG
>NZ_JAAKZG010000012.1 GCF_011045115.1 Mesorhizobium zhangyense | reverse complement strand
CTTGCCGGGCACGATCGGTTTGACTGTTGCCGGTTTCTTCGCCGCAGGTTTCTTGGCAGCGGCCTTCTTCGGCGCGGCCTCAGACTTTGCCTCGGCTGTCCTGGTTGCCTTCGCCGCCGGCTCGCTCTGAGCGGGTGCGGCATTGGCGAAATTCGGATGAACGACCTTGCCACCGTCGGTCAGCATCGTCGCCTTGACGAGATCGTCCTCGCGATTGATCGCAAGCTGCTTCGTGCCCTTGTCGACCATGGTTTCGAGGAAGGCAAAGAGGTTCTTGGCGTAGAGCAGCGAGGCAGATGCCGCGACCCGGCCCGGCACATTGAGATGGCCGACGATCTTGACACCGTTTGCGGTCGTCACGACCTTGCCAGGCACAGCGCCCTCGACATTGCCGCCGCGCTCGACCGCCAGATCGACGATGACCGAACCGGCCTTCATCGAGGCGACCATGGCCGCAGACACCAGCTTCGGCGCCGGACGGCCCGGAATGAGTGCCGTGGTGATGACGATGTCCTGCTTGGCGATGTGCTCGGCGGTGAGTGCCGCCTGCTTGGCCTGGTATTCCTTGGACATTTCCTTGGCGTAGCCGCCGGCGGTTTCGGCCGCCTTGAATTCCTCGTCCTCGACGGCGAGGAACTTAGCGCCGAGCGAGGCGACCTGCTCCTTGGCGGCGGGGCGCACGTCAGTCGCCGTCACGATACCGCCAAGGCGGCGCGCCGTGGCGATCGCCTGAAGACCGGCAACGCCGACGCCCATGACAAAAATCTTTGCCGCCGGCACCGTGCCCGCCGCCGTCATCATCATCGGCAGCGCCCGGTCATATTCGGCAGCACCATCGATGACGGCCTGATAGCCGGCGAGGTTGGCTTGGCTGGACAACACGTCCATCGACTGGGCGCGCGTGATGCGCGGCATGAATTCCATGGAAAATGCCGTGACGCCTGCCTTGGCCAGTGCCGCCACCGCAGCGTCATTGCCGTAGGGGTCCATGATCGCCAGCACCGCAGCGCCCGCTTTATAGCCTTTCAGCTCCGCATCGCTCGGCCGGCGCACCTTCAGCACCACATCGGCCTTGCCCGCGTCCGACACCTTGCCGATTTTCGCACCCGCTGCGGTGAATTCGGCATCGATGATGCGCGAGTTCAGGCCGGCACCAGTCTCGACAATCACGTCAAAACCAAGCGCGGCAAGCCGTTTCACCGTATCCGGAGACGCCGCAACGCGCGGCTCGTTCAAATCAACTTCCTTGGGGACAAAGATCGTCTGCGCCACGGCAGGGCCCTTTCGGCTGGAACACCATCCGGCGCGAACCGGCTGGAGCGCCAGACCCGCACCGCAAGGAGAAGTCTGGAAGGATTAGCGGAGGAGAAATCCGCCGACAGCGCAGACAATCAGGAACAACACCGTCGCCGAGAAGAAGCCGGCGCTGGTGAAGAAGCCGAAGGCCATGGCGATGAGGAGAGCGCCGACTGCAAGCGAGCCGTACTTAGCGAGCGTCAGGAACCCGGAATAGGTGCGCTCGTGCTCTCTGTAGTCCATCTCGGCGCCCATCTCGAGCGGGCCGGTCGGCGTATGGTCTGCCATCTAAAGTCCCTCCGGAAACATTCCATGCGCACATAGCGAAAAGCTGCGCCGAGGGCAATGCCTCGCGATGTCGCGATAACATTTAGCAACACTGAAACAGTCTTTAGTTTTTCGCGTTTAACCCGCGGGCCGCCAACGGCTAGCCTCCGTCCTTCCCGTTGAATGGAACTGGAGGCCGATGATGATCCCCACTGAGCGCTTCGACTGGAACGGCACGAGCATCGCCTGGGGCTCCATCGGCAGCGGTCCGCCGCTTGTGCTCGTCCATGGCACGCCCTTCTCGTCCCATGTCTGGCATCGCGTTGCGCCGGAGCTTTCGCGCAGCCACACGATCTATTTCTACGATCTCCCCGGCTATGGATCGTCGGGGAAATTCGAAGGCCAGGACGTATCGCTCGGTATCCAGAACGAGGCGTTGGCGGCAATGCTGGCATTCTGGCAACTGGACCGCCCGGACGTCATCGCCCATGATTTCGGCGGTGCAACCGCGTTGCGGGCGCATCTGCTCAACGGTTGCGATTATCAGCGGCTGCTTTTGATCGATCCCGTCGCCATTCGCCCTTGGGGCTCGCCATTCGTCCGGCATGTGAGGCTTAACGAGGCCGCTTTCGCCGGCGTTCCCGACTATATCCAGCTCGCAATCCTGAAAGCCTATATTTCCGGCGCGGTCGCGCGGAAACTTTCCGACAGCGAGCTCGAGCCATATGTCGCGCCATGGACCGGCCCGACCGGCAAGCCGGCCTTCTACCGCCAGATCGCCCAGATGGACCAGCGCTTCACCGACGAGGTGCAGGACCGCTATGGCGAGCTTCGCTGCAAGGTGGCCCTGCTGTGGGGCGAGGAAGACCAGTGGATTCCGCTCGAGCGCGGCCGAGAACTCGCCGCCATGCTGCCGAACTGCGCATTCGCGCCCGTTCCTCGATCCGGCCACCTGATGCAGGAGGATGCGCCGGAGGCAATCGTGGCGGCCGCCGTGCGTTTGTTCACGAACTGACATGATTTGAAATAAACCGTGCGCATCCTGCAACAGCCGAAAAGGAAATCGGCAGGGCGTGCATTTGTACCTTTGGCTGGCCAAGCCACACTGTTAGGAACCGCCATTCCCGAAAAACTTGCGCATGAGATTTCCGTTGCGGGCGCGCACGCCATTTGGAATGGAATATGACTTCTCTACGACCCCTGACCCTTTTCCTCGCCGTCATCCTGTCTGCGACCACGGCGAACGCTAACGACAAGCCGCTGATCTGGACGCCGGTGAAGAATTCCAGCGATTCCTATGCCATGCGCATGGGCAGCCGCCTACCGACCGACTGGGAAGCCAGCGCCGGCACCGAGGTCAGCTTCGCCGGTTCCAATCTTGAAAAGTTAACGCGGCCCAACAGACCGGTGAATTTCTGGGGCTCGTTGAAACTGCCCTCCCCGGGCGGCAAGGCTGCGACGAACACCGCCGACGTCAGCGTCAGGCTGAACGGCCTGACCGGCAGCCGCTCGGTTTCCGTGAGCCGGTCGCGCTCGCTGACATTGACGCCGGAATTCGCCGCGCAGCTCGACGATTTCTACACGTTGAACTACGACCATGGCGGCGATCGCCGCATCGACATGCGAACCACCAGTTCCGTCCGCATCCTCTCATCTTCAACAGGCACATCTTTCTTCGCGCGTGGCTCACGCTCGACCCGCGATCAGGAATGGCAGGCAAGCGTCGGCGTGGAGCAGAAGGTGCTGACGGGCATTAACCTTCGCGCCAACATCGATAATCTGGCACGGCGGCACAAGACCGGCAGCTTCGGCGCCAGTTATGCGCATAAATGGTAGGTTGAAGAGGCGATATGGCCTCAGGCATCCCTTTTTAAGTTTGCGCCGCCCCTCATCCGCCTGCCCGGCACCTTCTCCCCGTATAGTGACGGGGAGAAGGAGGAAGCTCCAACGCCGACCCCTCCCTCTCCCCGTTCTTCACGGGGAGAGGGAGGGGTGAGGGGCAGCAGCTTCGACAACAGCATCAATTGTTGACGTCTGCGCTCTTATGCCAGCCAGCGCTTGCGGCGCTTGTAATGCTTCACGTCCTTGAACGACTTGCGCCCTTCGCCGGCGACGCCGAGATAGAACTCCTTGACGTCCTCGTTTTCGCGCAGCGCCTGGGCCTCGCCGTCGAGCACGATGCGGCCGGATTCGAGGATGTAGCCGTATTTGGCATAGCGCAGCGCGATGTTGGTGTTCTGCTCGGCAAGGAGAAAGGAGACGCCCTGCTCCTCGTTGAGCTTCTTCACGATCTCGAAGATTTCCTCGACCAGCTGCGGCGCGAGGCCCATCGACGGCTCATCGAGCAGGATCATCTTCGGCTTCGACATCAGCGCGCGGCCGATCGCCGTTATCTGCTGCTCGCCGCCTGAGGTGTAACCGGCCTGGCTGGTGCGCCGCACTTTGAGGCGCGGGAAATATTCGTAGACGAGATCGAGATCGGCGCGGATGGCGGCGGCCCCATCGCGCCGGGTGAAGGCGCCCGTCATCAGATTGTCCTCGACCGACAGATGGCCGAAACAATGCCGCCCCTCCATGACCTGGATACAGCCGCGCCGCACAAGCTGGTTGGGTGAAAGTGACTGAATCTCGTCGCCTTCGAAGACGATGGTGCCCTTGGTCACCTCGCCGCGCTCGGCGTGGAGCAGGTTGGAAATCGCCTTCAGCGTCGTCGTCTTGCCGGCCCCGTTGGCACCGAGAAGTGCGGTGATGCCGCCCTTCGGCACTGTCAGCGAAACGCCCTTCAGCACGAGGATGACGTGATCGTAGATCACCTCGATGTTGTTGACCGAGAGGATCGGGGTGGCGGGTTCGGACTGCGGTGCGGCGTTGGTCATGCTGGCTCCGGTGGTGAGACTTCCTTCTCCCCTTTCGGGCTCCGAAGGACGGGCCGAGACCTTTGGCTCGACCCGGAGAAGGTAACCCGAAAGGCCGGATAAGGGGCGGCGCTTCCTTCGATGAAGATGGTCAACGTCGGCACAGCCCCTCACCTGTCTGCCGGCATCCTCTCCCCGTAAAAACGGGGAGAGGAAAGCTGTCATTACATCTTGCACTCTTCGTTGATCGGCCAGGGCGCGTTGGCCTCGGCGTATTTCTTCGCCTCGGTCTGAACCAGCGGGTCGATCATCTCAGCATCCGCAGTGATATGGTCGGAAACCTTGACGAATTTCGCGCCGTCCCATTGCAGCATCCAGCCGCCGGCATGGCCGGCATGGTTGTTGCAGGCGGTGGAGAACGGCGCGATCATGCCGTCCATGCCGATTGCCTTCAGCGCCGCCTCGTCGAGCTTGAGGTTCTCGAGACCCCAGCGAAGCTGCTCGGCGCTGACCACCTTCGTGTTGAAATGCGCCTGCGCGGCCTTGATGCCTTCGACGGTGAACATCGAGATCAGCACGCCGCGCTGGTAGAACACCCAGTCGAACTCGCCTTCGCCGATTTCGGCCTTCTTGGCGTCGAGGACGTATTTCTTGATGTCCTGCATGACCGAGGACTCGGAATGCGGCAGGCTCCACGAGATCGAGCGATAGCCCTTGCCGGCCTCACCAACCGACTTCATGTCGCCGTCATGACCCGACCACCAGATGCCGACGAACTTGTCCATCGGGAACTTGGTCTTGGCAGCTTCGGTGACGGCGCCGACATTCATCGCGCCCCAGCCCCACATCAGCACGAAATCAGGACGCTCGCGGCGGATCTGCAGCCACTGCGCCGACTGGTTCTGCATTTCCTTCACGCCAACCGGAATCGGCAGCAGGGTGAAGCCGTATTTCTCGGCATAGGCCTGAAGCAGTGGGATAGGCTCCTTGCCATAAGGCGCGTCGAGGTGCAGCAGCACGATCTTCTTGCCCTTGAGACTGTCGAGATTGCCCTCCGAAATGTTCTTCAGGATCATCGAGGCGCCGTCCCAATAGGAGGCCGGCGGGTTGAAGGCCCACTGGAACACCTTGCCGTCGGACATTGGCGAGAAGCCGTAGCCCGGCGCCAGGATCGGGATCTTGTCGACATTCGACTTCGGCAGGACCTGCAGGGTGATGCCGGTGGACCAGGGCTGCGTGACGATGCTTGACCCCTTGGTCTTTTCGTAGCACTCGGCACCCTTCTCGGTGTTGTAGCCGGTCTCGCATTCGTCATAGACCAGCTTGACGCCGTTGACGCCGCCATCGCGCTCGTTGAGCATCAGCATGTAATCGCGCTGGCCGTTCATCAGCGGCGTGCCGGTGGCCGCGAACGGCCCGGTGCGATAGGACAGGTTGGTGACATTTACAGCGTCCTCGGCCAAAGCGGGGGACGCGCCAAGCGCCGCCGCAAGAGCGAAGACCGCCGGAAGCAAGGCGGATTTCCTCATAAGTGTCTTCATTGCCATTTCCTCCACGTGGTCGTTTTTCCATGACGGACCGGGGAAACCACCCCCCGTTTTCAACGACCGCCCCCGCGGCCGCTATCTTTTTGACCATGATCTTATCCAAAAACCGGCTGCCACTTTTTGGGATCATGCTCTGCCTCAATGCGGGAACGGCCAGATGACCAGCTTCTCCCGGATGATCGCCCACAGCCTTGCCAGGCCATGCGGCTCGAGGATCAGAAAGCCGATGATGGTCGCCCCCACGATCATTGTATTGAGATGCTCGACCATCGCCGAACTGACCGGTAGGCCAAGCGCGCCCGGCACGAACGAGATCAGCACCGGCAGCGCCACGATCAGCACCGCGCCGAGATAATTGCCGAGGATCGAGCCCATGCCGCCGATGATGACGATGAACAACACGCGGAACGACAGTGGAATGTCGAACAGCACCGGCTCGGCAGCACCCCGCCACAGGAATACGAACAGCGCACCCGCGACACCGACGATGTAGGATGAAACGGCGAAGGCCGAGAGCTTCGCCTTCATTAGATTGATGCCGACGAGTTCGGCGGCGATATCCATGTCGCGCACCGATTTCCAGATGCGGCCGATGCGCCCGCGTGTGATGTTGATGGCAAACCAGGTGATCAGGCAGACGACGCACAGCACGAAGTAATACTGCACGACGGCCTTGGCGTTTGGCCCGGCCACCGTCAGCCCGAACATGTCGATGTTCGGTACCTGGATCGCGCCCGAGGAATTGTAGTTGTAGAGCCAGGCCCATTTCTCAAACAACCAGACGAGGAAGAACTGGGCTGCGAGCGTCGCGATAGCCAGATAAAAGCCCTTGATGCGCAGGGATGGCAGGCCGAAGGCAACGCCAACCGCTGCCGAGAAGAAGCCCGACAGCGCGATCGCCACGACGATGTTCAGTTCCGGGAAAATCGTGACCAGCTTGTAGCAGGCATACGCCCCCACGCCCATGAAGGCGCCAGTGCCGAGCGACAACTGGCCTGCATAGCCGGTGAGGATGTTCAGCCCAAGCGCCGCCAGTGCATAGACCAGCACCGGGATCAGCAGCGCGTTGAAGACGAATTCATTGGCGGTTGCCGGCAAGACGACGAAGGCGATGAGCAGGATGAAACCCAGCAGCCAGGCATCCTGCTTCACCGGGAACAGAGCGTGGTCTGCATGATAGGAGGTTTTGAACTGGCCGACGGTGCGGTAGAGCATGGATTACACCCGCTCGATAATACGTTCGCCGAACAGGCCTTGCGGCCGGAACAGCAATACGATGAGTGCGAAGACGAAGGCGAACCAGGTTTCGGTGTTGCCGCCGAGCAGCGGCTGGCCCCAGTAGATCTCGAAAAGCTTTTCCAGAATGCCGATGGCCAGTCCGCCGACGATGGCGCCGAGCACCGATTCCAGCCCGCCCAGCATCAGCACCGGCAGCGCCTTGAAGGCGATGACTTCCAGCGCGAAGGAAACGCCGGCACGCGCGCCCCAGACGATGCCGGTGACCAGCGCAATCACGCCGGCGATGAACCACACCAGCACCCAGATCGTCGACAGCGAGATGCCGACCGAAAGGGCTGCCTGATGGTCGTCGCCGAGCGCGCGGATGGCGCGGCCCATCTTGGAGCGGTTGAGGAACAGGATCAGGCCCGCCACCAGCAGGATCGCGCCGACCACCGCCGTCACGTCCTTCTGCTCTATCGAAACGAAGCCGCCGAAGGGCTCGAACTCGATGCTGCCGGTCGGGATGTAAAGCTGCTCGGTGATCATCACCTTGTTTTCGCCGCCGAAGATGATCTCGCCGAAACCGACGAGGAACAGCGTGATGCCGATGGTGGCCATAAACAGGATCATGTCGGGCTGGTTGACCAGCGGGCGCAGCACCACCCGCTCGATGACCACTGCCAGTATGAACATGACGAGCAGCGTCAGCGGCACGGCAAGCAGCGCCGGTACGCCTTTTTCATGCAGGCCGACCAGCGTGAGTGCGGCGAACACCACCATGATGCCCTGCGCGAAATTGAAGATGCGCGACGATTTGTAGATCAGCACGAAGCCGAGCGCGATCAGCGCATAGAGCACGCCGGCGACGAGGCCCTCCCAAAGCACCTGCAGCAGAAAATCCGGCGCGCCGGCCATGTCGGCAAATGGTTTGACGAGAATGGAATTCAGGAAATCCATGGTGTCAGTTTTTCCTTTGCCCGGTAGCCGGCGCGCCGTTGATGCAAATTACCCCGCCAGATGCGGGAACAGGCCGAGAAGGCCGATGACGATGAGGTAGAACGCGACGATGTAGTTGAGCAGGCGCGGCATCACGAGGATGAGCACGCCGGCGATCAGCGAAACCAGTGGGGTGATGGCAAGCGTCGAGATGGTCATTTCGATTTCCTTTCAATGCGCGACACCGAGATAGGCGTCGATAACGTTCTGGTTGGACTTCACGGCATCGGGTGTGCCGTCGGCAATCTTCTTGCCGTAATCCAGAACGACGACGCGGTCAGAAAGGTCCATGACGACGCCCATATCGTGCTCGATCAGCGCAATCGTGGTGCCGCGCTGCCGGTTCACATCGATGATGAAGCGGCTCATGTCCTCCTTCTCTTCAAGGTTCATGCCGGCCATCGGCTCGTCGAGCAGCAGCAGCGACGGCTCCATGGCAAGCGCCCGGCCAAGCTCGACGCGCTTCTGCAGGCCGTAGGGCAGCTTGCCGACCGGCGTGCGGCGGATGTGCTGGATTTCGAGGAAGTCGATGATCTCCTCGACCTTTTCGCGATGCTCGATTTCCTCGCGCAGCGCCGGGCCATGCCAGAACATCTGCCAGAACAGGTTGCGCTTCATCATCACCGAGCGGCCGGCCATGATGTTGTCGAGCGTCGACATACCCTTGAACAGCGCCACATTCTGGAAGGTGCGGGCGATGCCTTGCCGCACCGCGTGATGCGGCTTCATCGCCCGCCGCTCCTCGCCGCGAAAGACGATGGTGCCCTTCTGCGGCGTGTAGAAGCCGTTGATGACATTGAGCATCGAGGTCTTGCCGGCACCGTTGGGGCCGATGATGGCGCGGATTTCGCCCTTGCGGACATTGAAGGAAATATCGGTGATCGCCTTCACGCCGCCGAAGGACAGCGAGACGTTCTTCACGTCCATCAGAAGGTCGCCGGCGGGAATGCCGTCGTCCGGGGCGACAATGATCAGCGGTTCGGCGCGTGAGTTCATTCCGCGGCCTCCCTGACTGGTTGCACGGCCGGATAGACCTTGGCATCCATGATGCGGACGGTGGCGCGCACGATGCCCTTGCGGCCGTCCTCATAGGTCATGTCCGTCTCGATGAATTTCTCCGTCGAACCGTCATAGAGCGCGGCAATCAGCGGCGCGTAGCGCTCGGAGACGAAGGCGCGGCGCACCTTCAGCGTTCGGGTCAGTTCGCCGTCGTCGGCATCGAGCTCCTTGTGCAGCACGAGAAACCGCTTGATCTGCGCTCCCGCCATCATCGGCTCTTGCGAAAGCCGCAGATTGGTCTCGTCGACGTGCTTGGCGATTATCTCATAGACTTGGGGATGGCCGGCCAGCTCCTGATAGGAGGCATAGGCGATATTGTTGCGCTCGGCCCAGTTGCCGACGGCCTGAAGGTCGATGTTGAGGAAGGCGGCTGTGAAATCCTGCCCATGTCCGAAGGCCACCGCCTCCTTGATGTTGGGGAAGAATTTCAGCGTGTTCTCGATGTATTTCGGCGCAAACAGCGCGCCCGAGGTGAGCTTGCCGACATCCTTGGCGCGGTCGATGATCTTGAGCTGGCCGTCAATATCAAAGAAGCCGGCATCGCCCGTCTTGACGTAACCGTCCTCGGTCAGCGTCTCGGCAGTCGTGTCGTCCTGCTTGAAATAGCCGGAGAACATGCCGGGCGAGCGGAACTGCACCTCGCCGGCGTCCGAGATGCGGAGATCAACATTGGGCGCGGCCGGCCCGACCGTATCGGCGCGCACCTGGCCATCCTTCTGCACGGTGACATAAAGGAAGGCTTCGGTCTGGCCGTAGAGCTGCTTCAGATTGATGCCGAGCGAGCGGAAGAAGGAAAACAGGTCCTGCCCGATCGCCTCGCCCGCCGTATAGGCGACGCGGATGTTGGAAAGGCCGAGCACATTGCGCAGCGGCCCATAGATGAAGAATTTTCCCAGCGCATAGGACGCTCGCCCCGAGAGCGGCACCGGACGGTTTTCCAGGATCGCTTCGCCGTATTTCTTCGCCACGCCGATATAGTGCGAAAACAGCTTGCGCTTCAGCCAGCCGGCATCCTCCATGCGGATCGTCACGCTGGTGAGCAGGCTCTCGAAAATACGCGGCGGCGCGAAATAGAAGGTCGGCCCGATCTCGCGCAGATCCTGCGCCACGGTCTCCGCACTTTCCGGGCAGCACATGCAGAAGCCGGACGTATAGCCCTGCGCGTAGTTCAGGTAGTGGTCACCGACCCAGGCCAGCGGCAGATAGGCGAGCACGCTGTCCCGCTCCGAAAGCCGGTCGAATTCGGCCGTGTCGCGCGCGGCGTTGACAGCATTGATCGCCTTGATCATCACGCCCTTTGAGCGCCCGGTCGTGCCTGACGTGTAGAGCATGATCGAGATGTCATCGCCGCTCGCAGAGCGGATGGTTTGTTCCCAGCGCCCGGCAAGGCCGGCATCGGCCTTCATCAACGCCTCGCCCTTCTCCTGAACGGTGGAGAAAGCGTGCAGGCCGGCAGGGCTATAGTCGCGCAAGCCGCGCGGCTCGTCATAGATGATCTCGGCGAGCTGCGGGATCTTGTCTGCGAAGGACTGGATCTTGTCGACCTGCTCCTGATCCTGCACGACGGCGAAGCGCACGCCGGCATGGTCGAGCACATAGGCCATCTCTTCGGCCACGGCGTCGGCATAGACCGGCACCGGCACGGCGCCCAGCGATTGCGCGGCGGCAAATGTCCAGTAGAGGCGCGGCCGGTTGGCGCCGATCACGGCGATGCGTTCTCCATGCTTCAGGCCGAGCGCCTGGAGGCCGAGCGCAAAGGCGCGGATTTCTCTGAGCTGTTCCGCCCAACTCCAGCTTTGCCAGATGCCGTAGTCCTTGTGGCGCATGGCGGGGCGGGCACCGAACCGTTCCGCATTGCGCAGAAGGTATTTCGGGAATGTATCAAGAACCATGTCGGCGGCGGAAACCGTCGCAACCATGATCAAGCTCCTCCCAGTTCCGCGTTTTCAGCGGTTGTGGAAGGCATCATGGCACCAAGCAGTGCTGCGGCAAATCCCCAATTAGACTCAGAGAAACCGGATGCGCCCGATTGCGGCTGAACGGTCTTCCCGGCTGACGGCCAAGGCTTCGTCAAACGCTTCTCCTCCCAGGAGCGCGGGTATGTTCCCGCTGCTCGAAAAACCTCCGCCCGAAGTTGGCGCGGCTTCTTTTTCATTGTGGTCAGCGTATTCCCGAATCGTCTCTCCGATCAACGCGCCCCTTGACAGACAGGCCGGCAGATTGTCTCTTGAATGCGCGGCCTGTGTGCCCGCCCCTCTTCCTGACAATCTAGCCGATCTTCAGACCGCGATCTCAGGCGCCGTAATCGCCGAGCCTTTCGGCGTCGGCAACGATCACCCGGCTGTGCTCGACGGTCACGAGCCCTTCATCCGCCAGCACCTGCAAGCTGCGATTGGCGACGGGGCGAGAGACGCCGGCAAGCAGCGCCAGTTCTTCCTGCGTGATCTCGACGACGCCCTTTACATCAGGGCAGAGCACCGGGTTGCACAGCCACGACAAATGGCGTGCCACGCGCGCCTTCGGATCGAGGAGGCGCTCATATTCGGTCGAGGCGATGAACTGCGCCAGGCGCTCGTTCAGCAGCCGCACCAGGAAACGGTTGAAGCCGACGCTGTTTTCATAAAGCCAGAAGAAGGTGGCGCGGTTCATCATCAGGAGATGCGTATCGCGGATCGCCACCAGATCGTATTTGCGTGGCTCGTCCTTCAGTACCGAGCCTTCGCCGAACCAGCCTCCGGCACCGATGCCTGCGAAGGTGATCGCCTTGCCGCTGCGGGCGATGGAACTCATCTTGACGAGGCCGGTGACCGCGCCGGTCCAGTAGTCCAGCCGGTCGCCGCGATGGCAGAGATAGCTGCCCTTGGAAAAATTTCGCTCGGAAACCCCGCGCAGTGCCCGCTCCACCTCGTCGCCGGCAAGTTCGCGCGCCCAGACTGTGGCACGGACAAGGTCGCTTCTGCTGTTCATCGATTCCCTTGGCTGGAGAATGCTCGGCCTCGGCAAAGTTATGAACGGGCGTTCCGGCGATGGCAAGGCGAGGTAAATGCCCCGCCCCTCAGGCCGCGTCGCGGAAATACTTCGCCGTCGGCAGAATGGTCAGCGGGCCAAGCTCGCCGTGCAGCGGTTTGGCAAACAGCATACGCTGTTCCATCGCTGTGGATTTGAAGAATGGGTAGCGGTTGAACGAGCGCTCGCGGATCGCCGCCACATCGGCCCGGTACAGCACCACCTGGTAGTTCAGGCCCGGATAGTTCCTGGTCTCGCCGATCTGCTCCGAGCGGTAAATGCGCTTGTAGAAACCGGCGTGCTCTTCGCGGATGGTCGAGAGGCAGTAGGGCGCCTTGAAATGAAAGCAGGCCATGCCGGCAAGCCGAAGCGTCAGGTAAGGAATCTGCGGAAATACGCGTGACCAGTCGGGATCGGCGGCAAAACGGCTCGGATCGATGAAGCTCGCACCCGACGCCAGCATCGGCCGCAGAATATCGCCGTAGACAGTGTTTGAAGGTGATTGCGGCGTCGCCTCGCAAACATGATGAATACGCAGCGTGCTGATCAGTTCGCCATCGACATAGACACCGAACTTGTAGCAGTTCGGGGCTTCATCCAGCTCGTCATGGATAATGTGATCCGGGTTCTCCGGAACCATGTCGCTCAGCCGATAGGACTTGTAGCGCAACCGATAGATGTCTTCGAGATCTTCACCCTTGTCGCAGCAACGATACTCGGTGCGCTCGAGCAGTGCCGAGACATGACGCGCAAATGTCGACATTTCCGATACGCCGGATGCCTCGGCACTGGCGTCTTCGCCAGCCGTCGTCTGCTGCGTTGTCATGAATTTCCCTGTACTTTCCGCCGCCGGGAATAAGCGTACTCGGAGGATATCATATGTAAAGGTGAAAATCGGACCGAAGCCGTTTACCGATTGTTAAGGTTAACGGCGCAGATGCCGATAATCGACTGAAAACCGATGCGATCAGGCCTTCGAGCCGCGGTTGGCCGCCTTGATTTCGCTGGCAAACGGCCAGACGGTGTTGGACATCGTCTCGATGCCGGAAGCGGTCAGCGCGGAGCCGAACAGAAAGCCCTGCACCAGGTCGGGCTTGACCGAATGCGCCAGGATTTTCAGCTGTTCGAAGGTTTCCACCCCCTCGACCGTAACGGCAAGGCCGAGCGGCCGCGACAGGTTGACGATGCCCTTCAGCAGTTCCAGCGAGCGCTTGTTCTGCGTCACGTCAATCAGGAAGCTGCGGTCGATCTTGACCTTGTCCAGCGGCAGCTTGTGCAGGTAGCTTAGGCTCGAATAGCCTGTGCCGAAATCGTCCAGCGCGATCCTCACGCCGAGTTGTTTGATCTCTTCGATGTACTGGCGGGTAAGCGACTTGTCGTCGAGAAGTGCCGTCTCGGTCACCTCGATCTCCAGCCGATGAGCGGCAAGGCCCGAGGAGGCAAGTGCGTCGCGCACCTTGTCGACGACATCGTGGTTGCGAAAATCCTTTGCCGAAAGGTTCACCGAGACGCGGAGTTGTCCCGGCCATTTGGCGCACTCGCCGCAAGCCGTATTCAGCACGAAAGTGCTGATGTCCGAGATGATGCCCATCTCTTCAGCCAGTGGAATGAAGACCGCCGGGGAGACGGGGCCGAGATCGGGATGGTTCCAGCGGCACAGCGCCTCGCAGCTTGCGATCCGCATCGTATCCATCGACACGATGGGCTGGAAAACGACGCGCAGGTCCCTGGCTTCCACAGCGCCGCGCAGATCGGCTTTCATCATCTGCTTGTCGCGGAAGGCCGCATCCATTGCAGATTCGAACAACCGCCAACTGTTCTTGCCGAGTTCCTTTGCCTTGTACATGGCAAGGTCGGCCTTGACGATCATCGTGTCGACATCGCTATCCCTGACCTTCGCCAGAACCGCCCCGCCGCTCGCCTGGATGCGCAGGACATGACCAGCCACATCGACATCACCCTGCAGGCCCGCAAACAGATCGTCCAGCATGCTGGCAAGATGGCTCTCATCCTCGACCCGGTCGAAGAACACCATGAATTCGTCGCCGCCGAAGCGGCTGACCTTCACGCCCTCGGCTGCCACCGCCGACAGCTTTTCGGCCACCGCATAGATCAGCCCGTCGCCAATCGGGTGGCCGAGCGTGTCGTTGACGCTCTTGAAATCGTCGAGATCGAGAACCGCAAGACCACACAGCCTTTCGCGGTCGCCGGCAGCCATGAATTCGCCGACCAGTTCATGGAAATAGGCGCGGTTGGGCAGGCCAGTCAGGCTGTCGTAGCGGGCCATTGAGCGGATCTTCTCTTCCGCTTCGACGCGCTGCGACACATCCTCGAAGGTAATGACGCCGAGATCCTGATTGCCTTCGCGCGCCGAGAATTCATAGTGCTGGCCGTTCGAAAACGACACCAGGACCTTGCGGTCCCGGCCTTCGCGCAGCGCCCGCGTCAACTGCGCCTCGATATAGCGGCAATCCTTGGGGGCGAGCATGCCCCCGGCCACGCCGCGCTGGAGTAGCGAATGTATGGAACGGCCCAGAAGCGCATCCGGTGACTGAAGCGACATCAGGTGGGCGGCTTCGGCGTTTGCCACCACCACCTTGCCGTTCGGCCCGAGCATCACCAGGCCATGCGACATGGTGTTCAGCGCGCGGTTGAAGCGCTCCGCCAGACGGTTCGCCTTCTTCTCTTCCGACAGCGCGGTGAGCAGTACTTCGCGCACCATGTCGGCAAAACGCCTGATCGCGAAGAGGAACGGCACCGACAGCAGACCCAGGAGGATGTGATACAGATCGCCTCGCAGGATGAAGCCCAGTGATATGGGCCAGGTCATCGTCATGATGAACATCATGACCATCCGCGGTGATCCGTAGTTCCGCCCGGCGATCGAGGTGGCGGAGGCAAGCGTTACGCAAACCGACGCGATTTCGGCGAAACTGTCATGTGCGAAATAGATGCCGAGGAAACAGAACATCCCAAGCGTAAAACCGTGCAGCGACCCATAGAGGATATAGTCGTTCTCGCGCCGACGTGCCTCGTCACGGGACTGTGGCGGCGGCGCATTGCGATATTTGCGTATGTTGGCGAGGCGCACTACCCCGACCGCGATCAAGCATGCGGCAAGCACGACGTAGCTCACATCCTCGGTCTTCCAATAGACCAGGACGATCAGCAGCGTCTGCGCCACCAGACCGATCGTAAGTGTCAGGCCGTCACGGAACAGCGTCTCTACAAACGGAATGTAGACGTCGACCGGAATCTCGGTTTTTCTTTTTATAGCCACGCCTGCACCCGTTTTTCGGGAGCTTAGCAATGGCATATTCGCCTTAAGAAAGACTTATTGGAAAGCATCGGAACACTGGAAACAATAGGGAAAATGGCCTTTAGTACAGGGCATGAAAAGACACTGGACCAGAAAGAAAAAATCATTCTGCCGCCTGTAGAACAGTGTCTATCCGCGCTCCTGCAAAACGCTCTACAAGTCTTTCCCGTTCACCCGCGGCCTTTGTTGCACTGGCGGCTTTGACATGACCATAGCCACGGATGAGTGCGGGCACGGAAGCAAGTGCAGTCGCCGCTTCGATCTTCTCCGCAACGAGTGAGGTCCCTATCAGGTCGAGATCGCGCTCATACCGGGCGAGCAGGTCGCGTTCCATTCGGCGCTCCGCGGTGTAGCCGAAAACATCAAGCGGCGAGCCGCGCAGTCCCTTCAGCCCGGCGAGGATACGAAAGCCTTTCATCATCCAGGGGCCGAAGCTCGACTTGCGCGGTTTTCCATCGGTCGTGCGCCGTCCCATGATCGGCGGCGCCAGATGGAATTCGAGCCGGTCGTAGTCCTGGAACTGCTTGGTCAGCTGCCGCAGGAACGAGCCGTCGGTGTAGAGCCGCGCGACCTCGTATTCGTCCTTGATCGCCATCAGCTTGAACAGGTTTCTCGCGGCGGCCTCCGTCACCACGGTCGAGCCTTGGGACGCCTTGGCCTCAGCTGCCCGGAGCGCTGCGATGCGGTCATGATAGCGACGCGCATAGGCAGCGTTCTGATAGGCGGTGAGGAATTCGACGCGGCGCACGATGATATCGTCGAGCGTCTCGGCGATTTCGCGCTTACCGCCAGCCTCCCCAGGCTGGCTGACCAGCCCGCGCACGAACTCCGGCTCGTGTGCTGCGCGGCGGCCCCAGCGGAAGGCCGCGATGTTCATCGCGACTGCCTCGCCGTTGAGTTCGATCGCCTTCTCCACCGCCTCGGCTGACAGCGGCAAACCGCCATGCTGAAAGCCGAAGCCGAGCATGAACATGTTGGCGCCGAGCGAATTGCCAAACAGAGCCGTTGCCGTGCGGGTGGCATCGAAGAAATGCGCGTGATTATCGCCTGCCGCTTCGCGGATCACCTTCTTCAGCCGCTCGGTCGGAAGCGAGAAATCGGCCGAGCGGGCGAATTCGCCGGGCATGATCTCAGCCGTGTTGGCAACGAAGATCGTGTGCCCCTCGCGCACGGCAGCCAGCACCTTCTTAGCGCCGGAAACGACGAGGTCGCAGCCCAGGATCAGATCGGCCTTGCCGGCCGATACGCGGATGGCGTTGATATCCTCAGGAGTCTTGGCGATGCGCACATGCGTGAAGACCGAGCCGCCCTTCTGCGCCAGGCCGGCCATGTCGATCATGCCGCAGCCCTTGCCTTCGAGATGGGCTGCCATGCCGAGGATCGCGCCGACCGTGACGACGCCGGTGCCGCCGACGCCATCGATGATCGAGGACCAGCCCTGATCGATCGGGAACTGTTTTGGCTCCGGCACACCGGTCAGCGGATCGGATTTGCCTGCGATGCCTTCGGCCTTGCGGATCTTGGCGCCGTGCACCGTCACGAAAGACGGGCAGAAACCGTTGACGCAGGAAAAGTCCTTGTTGCAGCTCGACTGGTCGATCCTGCGCTTGCGGCCGAACTCGGTTTCCACCGGCTGGATCGAGACGCAGTTGGACTGCACGCCGCAATCGCCGCAGCCTTCGCAGACCAGCTCGTTGATGATGACGCGCTTGTCCGGATCGGGAAACGTGCCGCGCTTACGGCGGCGGCGCTTTTCGGCGGCGCAGGTCTGGTCATAGAGCAGAACGGAGACGCCCTTGACGTCGCGCAGCTCGCGCTGGACCAGATCGAGGTCGTCGCGATGATGGATCGTCGCGCCCGCAGGGAACTCGACATGACCAGCATATTTGCCCGGCTCGTCGGTGACGACGGCTATGCGATCGACGCCTTCCGCCCGCACCTGCCGGGCGATCATGTCGACGGTGAGATTGCCCTCATGCGGCTGGCCGCCGGTCATGGCGACGGCGTCGTTGTAGAGGATCTTGTAGGTGATGTTGGCGCTCGACGCCAAGGCGAAGCGCAGCGCCAGCGTGCCTGAATGATTGTAGGTGCCATCGCCGAGGTTCTGGAAGATGTGGTCGCGCTTGGAGAACGGCGCCTGGCCAACCCACTGCGCGCCCTCCCCGCCCATGGCGGTGAAGCCGATAGTCGAGCGGTCCATCCACAGCGCCATGAAATGGCAGCCGATACCGGCCGCCGCGATCGAACCGTCAGGCACCTTGGTCGAAGAATTATGCGGGCAGCCCGAGCAGAAGAACGGCGTGCGCGAGCCGACATCCTGCGTGTCGGCCAGCATCGCCTGAAACTGCTTCAGCCGGCTGACCTTGGCGGCGATCTCTTCCGACGGGCCGATGGCCTTCAGGATGCGCTCGCCGAGCGCGATGGCGATGTCGTTGGGGTCGAGCGCGCCCTTGGCCGGGAACAGCCAGTCGCCGCGCTCGTCCTTTTTGCCGATCACGGTCGGGTGCATGGCGGTGTTGTAAAGATTTTCGCGTACCTGCACTTCGATCAGCGAGCGCTTTTCCTCGACCACGATGACCGTTTCCAGCCCGCGCACGAAATCGGCGATGTGCTCGAGATCCAGCGGCCATGGGCAGCCGACCTTGAACAGCCGCACCCCGATCTCGTTGGCGCGCATCTCGTCGATGCCGATGTCGTCCAGAGCCTGGCGCACGTCGAGATAGCTCTTGCCGACGGTGATGATGCCGATCTTCGCATTGCGCCCGCCGGAATAGACGGTGTGGTTCAGCTTGTTGGCAAGGATGAAGGCCGAAGCCGCCGCGCGCTTGTACTCATGCAGCCGCGCTTCCTGTCCAAGCTGGTCGAGCTCGTTGCGGATATTGAGCCCGCCCGGCGGCATGTCGAATTCGGGGATGACGATGTTCAGCCGGTCGAGCGACGCATCGACCGAGGCCGTCGATTCGATATTGTCCTTGACACATTTGATCGCCGCCCATGTGCCGGCAAAGCGCGACATCGCATAGCCGTAGAGCCCATAGTCGATCAGCTCCTGCACACCCGCCGGATTGAGGATCGGCATCATCGTGTCGACGAAGAGGAACTCGGTGGCATGCGCATTGGTCGAGGATTCGGCGTTGTGGTCATCGCCCATCAGCGCCAGCACGCCGCCATGCCTGGACGAGCCGGCGAGATTGGCGTGGCGGAAGACGTCGCCGGAACGGTCGACCCCCGGCCCCTTGCCGTACCAGAGCGAAAACACCCCGTCATATCTGCCTTCGCCGAGCAGTTCTGCCTGCTGCGTGCCCCAGACGGCAGTGGCTGCCAGTTCCTCGTTCAAGCCGGGCTGGAAGACGACATCGGCCTGCTTGAGCTGTTCCTTGGCTTTCCAGAGCTGGAGGTCGAGACCGCCGAGCGGCGAGCCGCGATAGCCCGAAACGAAGCCCGCGGTGTTCAGCCCAGCGCGCCGGTCGCGCTCGCACTGCATCAGCAGCATGCGGATGACGGCCTGCGCACCCGACAGGAATATACGTTCCTTGCCAAGATCGAACTTGTCGTCGAGGGCAACGTCGTGAAGCGTCATCAGGCAGTTCCTCTGCGGAAGCGGCACGATTCGGGGCCGCTAACGTCGGGACAGATGACTAACTGTTTCCTCCCTTGGAGGCGAGGTCAAACAAAAACCGCCACATTCCAAAAACAACAACAGCAGCGATAAATGTCTGGCAATCCTTGATAAAAGATTGCTCGGCCATCTCTGGGAACGCATGAAAATTTCGTGATCGAATCCGACGTCAGCTCGATGCCGGGCAGGTTACGCCGCGCCCGCCGGGCAGCTTCCCGTCAGGATGACCAGCCAGTTCGGGATTTGGCTCATAACCCGGCCCCACCACCAGCGGCTTGTCGGGCAGCATGCTCTGGTCCTGAGACGAGACCATCGTGGTTTCGATCCCCTGCAGCAGCGCGCCACCCGCGCCCTCGATGCGGATCGCCACCTTGTAGGGCTTGTCCTTGACGAGGCATTCCAGCGGCGGGCTTTCGAGCGTCACCTTCTGGTGGTTGGGAAAGAGCTTTTGGGTGACCACGATGGGCTCGCCACCGGCCGGGTTGTCCATGGTCATCACCGCCTTCTCTCCTTCGGCGATCGGCTGCAGTGGGACGAGATTGACCAGATAAGTCACCTTCGCCTCCCGGTAATTGAAGACGACGAGCCGCCCGGAAAGCTCGAAAAGCGCGTCCTTGCCGCTGTCACGGCAGGCTGCAAGTGCCGCCGGTAAAAGCAGAAGCGCGAAAGCGAGACGCAGTCGCTCAGACATGGGAAATCTCCTCCGACCCGCTTTTGCGGCGGTGATAGTGGCGCTTTGCCTTCTGGCGGTTGCCGCAGACCGCCATGTCGCACCACATGCGGCTGCCATTGCGGCTCCTGTCGAGAAACAGCCAGTTGCAATTCGGACAGACCCTCAGCCGCCTGACGCTTTCATTCGACAGCAGCGACAGCGCCGAAACGGCAAGTGCAGCCTCGAAGGCCAATGGTGCAGCAGCATTGCCGAACGGTCTTCCCTGCCCACCGATTTTTCCGTCATGACCGGCAAGCCCGTCGGCGCAGGCGCGCAGGAACTCGGGCAGATGTCCGGTCGAAACGTCCCCCTGCACCGCCGCATCGCGAAACAGCCGGTCGGTCGTCTCGCGGATGGCCAGCACGGTCGGCAAGATGGCCAAGGGTCTTGGCGCGATAAGCGGCCGCGCGTCCAACTCGGCGGCGCGAAAGCCGGTGGCGGCGGCAGCAAACCGTGGCAGCTCCGCCGCATCCTCGAAACGGTCGAAACTACGCACCGCATCGCCGCGATGAACGACCGTGTTGGTGACGTCAAGCGCCAGCACGCCGCCGGAAAATCGGTGCCGGGTCCAGGAAATAGTCATCCCTCAAATCTAACTGCTAAATCGCCTTTGACAAGTTAGATTTTCAGGCGCAGTTTTCGCTCAGGTCGCCCCGATCGCGGCCACTGGATGACGCATGCTCTATTTCCTCCAGCAAGCGCTGAACGGCCTGCATATCGGTGCGATCTACGCGCTGCTCGCCTTCGGCTATGCGTTGATCAACGGCGTGCTGCATCGGACGAACCTCGCCCATGGCGCGATCTTCGCTTTCTCGGGCCAGACCATGATCCTCGTCGCAGTCTATGGCTGGCAGGTGCTGTGGCTGACCTTGCCGGCAACCATAACGGTGGCGATCATTGCTGCCCTCGCCTATGCGGCGCTGATCGGCATGGTTCTCTCGCGCAACGTGTTCGAACCCTTGGCCGACCGTTCGCCCAACATTATCGTCGCCGCCACGCTCGGCGTTTCGATCGTGCTGATGGAGCTTTCGCGCATCGCCGCCGACACACATGATTTCTGGCTGCCGCCGCTCCTGTCCACGCCAATCGTCTTCACGCAAGGTGGCGGCTATCAGGTCACGCTCACCGTCATGCAGCTTCTCAACTGCCTGGTAATCCTAGCCACGCTTGCCGTCGCCGGCCTTGCCCTTGCCCGCTCGCATTTCGGGCGCGAATGGCGCGCCGTCTCCGACGATCCTGCAGCAGCAGCCCTGTGCGGCGTCGATGCACGCCGCGTATTCCGCGGGACGGTGCTGGTCGGCGCGGTCACCGCAGCACTCGCCGGCATTCTCGCCGCTCTTTACTTCGGCAATATAGGTTTCGGCAGCGGCCTGGTCTTCGGCCTGAAGATCCTCTTCGTCACCGCCATCGGCGGCTATCATGCGCCAACCCGCGCAGCACTTGGCGCGTTCGCCTTCGGCATCGCCGAGTCACTATGGTCGGGCTATTTCCCGATCGAATGGCGCGACGCCTGGATGTTCGCGCTGCTTGCCGCAGTGCTGGTGCTGCGCATGGCCGGCCAGGAAACGCAGAAACCCGCCCAGCCCTGACCCATCGGAAGTTCTACAACTTTCGTTGCATTCGTGTCCCGGAACGTTGGATTTCCACAACGCTTGGCATAATCCGTACCGAGTCGTGCACCATCCGTTGTTGACGCCGCCCCGCCTGTCAGCCTACCGATGAAAGCCAGATGCGCCATCAAGCCCGGGAAACGGGCGATGGCCGAAAGCTTATTGAGGGAGGAGATCGCATGGCAGGGCTAATCGCTCTATCCAGAGCCATCGACCGCATGAACGAAGTCGTCGGCAGATGGGTCTCGTGGCTCATTCTGCTTGCGGTGCTGGTCAGCGCGGGCAACGCCATCATTCGCAAGACATTCAACATGTCGTCGAATGCGTGGCTGGAATTGCAATGGTATCTGTTCGGCGCGGCATTCCTGCTCGCCGCCGCCTATACGTTGAAGCAGAACGAACATATCCGCATCGACATCGTCTACGGCATGTTCTCGCGCCGCAAGCAGCACTGGATCGACCTGTTCGGGCACGTCTTCTTCCTGATGCCCTTCGTCCTGCTGATGATCTTCTATTTCGTACCCTATGTGAGCCTGTCCGTCCGCAACGGCGAAATGTCGTCCAGCGCCGGCGGCCTGATCATCTGGCCCGCCAAGGCGATGCTGTTGATCGGCTTCCTGCTGCTCGGTTTCCAGGGCATTTCAGAGATCATCAAGAAGATCGCAATCATGCGCGGCGACATGGATGATCCAACACCGTTCATATCGGCTCATGAGGCAGCTGTTGCCGAAGGCGAAGCGCTGGCGAAAGAGGTGCAGAAGTGATCCATTTCATCGCCGAGAACATGGCGCCGATCATGTTCTTCTGCCTCATCATCTTCCTGCTGCTGGGGTATCCCGTCGCTTTCTCGCTGGCCGCCAACGGCCTGCTGTTCTTCTTCATCGGCGTGGAACTCGCGCCGTACTCCAGCGGCTCGATCAACCTTTCCTGGCCTCTGCTCTATGCCATGCCCGAACGATTATGGGGGGTGATGTCGAACGACACATTGCTCGCCATCCCGTTCTTCACCTTCATGGGCATCGTGCTCGAACGCTCCGGCATGGCCGAGGACCTGCTCGACACGATCGGCCAGCTTTTCGGCCCGATTCGCGGCGGCCTCGCCTATGCGGTGATCTTCGTCGGCGCGCTGCTGGCGGCGACCACCGGCGTGGTGGCGGCATCCGTCATCGCCATGGGCCTGATCTCGCTGCCGATCATGCTGCGCTACGGCTATGACCGCCGCGTCGCCTCGGGCGTCATCGCGGCATCGGGAACGCTGGCGCAGATCATCCCACCGTCGCTGGTGCTGATCGTTCTGGCCGACCAGCTCGGCCGCTCGGTCGGCGACATGTACAAGGGCGCGCTGATCCCCGGTCTGGTGCTGACCGGGCTCTACGTTCTCTACATCTTGCTGATGTCGATTTTCCGGCCGAAATCCATGCCGGCGCTACCGCTCGAGGCGCGCACGCTCGGCCATGGCGTCACCTCATTGGCTGTCGCACTGGTCGCTGCGGCGGCCGTGGCCTACGTTTCCCATGTGCTGCTCACGCCAACCCTTGGCGTCGATGCAGACATCTGGGGCGCGGTCGTCGGCATCATTCTCATCTATATCTTCGCCATCATTGACCGGGCGATGAACCTCAACATCATGTCGAGGCTGGCCCAGCAGGTCATCATCGTGCTGATCCCGCCGCTGGCGCTGATCTTCCTGGTGCTGGGCACGATCTTCCTCGGCATCGCCACGCCGACGGAAGGCGGCGCCATGGGTGCCGTCGGTGCCTTGATCATGGCGGCGGCGAAAAGCCGCCTCTCGATGGAAGTCATCAAGCAGGCACTGGCGGCAACGACGCGGCTGTCCTCCTTCGTGCTGTTCATCCTGATCGGCGCGCGCGTCTTCTCGCTCACCTTCTACGGCGTCAACGGCCATCTCTGGGTCGAGCACCTGCTGACCTCGCTGCCCGGCGGCGAACTCGGCTTCCTGATCGTCGTCAACGTGCTGGTGTTCTTCCTGGCCTTCTTCCTCGATTTCTTCGAACTGGCCTTCATCATCGTGCCGCTGCTGGCGCCGGCGGCCGACAAGCTCGGCATCGACCTGATCTGGTTCGGCGTGCTCTTGGGCGTCAACATGCAGACCAGCTTCATGCATCCGCCATTCGGCTTCGCACTGTTCTACCTGCGGTCGGTGGCGGCCAAGGTGCCCTATCTCGACAAGGTCACCGGCAAGCGCATGCAGCCAGTCACCACCGGCCAGATCTACTGGGGCGCGGTGCCGTTCGTCTGCATCCAGGTCGTCATGGTCGGGCTGGTCATCGCCTTCCCGCAGATGGTCATGCACTACAAGGGGCCGGTGGTTGATCCAAATTCCATCCAGATAAAGATGCCGGACATGCCGGGTCTCGGTGGAGGCGGGCTCGGCCTGCCGCCACTCGGTTCACCGCCGCCTGCGGGCGGCACCGCTCCGGCGAACCCTACGCCGCCGGCCAACGACCTGTCGAAGCCGCCGAGCTTCAACTGATCGGCAAGGAGCCCGGCCAACGCGCCGGGCTCTTTCTTTGCAGATGCAGGCAACAAAAAACCCCGGAACGATCGTTCCGGGGTTTTCTTTGAGGTCAGGTTCCTGCGATCAGAGCTTGCCGTTGCGCTGCTGGATCATCATGAACGTATCGTAGTTGTATTCGGCGATCTGCGCCCAGAGGTAGTGCTCCTTGCGGAAGTCCTTGATCGAATCCCAGATCTTCTTGAAGGCCGGGTTGCTCGCTTCCATCTCGGCATAGACCTCGTTGGACGCATTGAAGCAGGCTTCAAGGATTTCCGGGCTGAACGGGCGCAGCTGCGCGCCGCCGGCAACCAGCCGCTTGACGGCCGGCGGGTTCAGGAAGTCGTATTTCTGTAGCATGTTAGCGTCCGCAGCTTGCGAAGCGGTGTGCAGCAGCGACTTGTAGGCCGGCGTAAGCTCTTCATACTTGGCCTTGTTGTAGAGGAAATGGACCGTCGGGCCGCCTTCCCACCAGCCGGGATAGTAGTAATAGGGCGCGACCTTCTGGAAGCCGAGCTTCTCGTCGTCGTAGGGGCCAACCCATTCGGCAGCATCGATCGTGCCCTTTTCCAGCGCCGGATAGATGTCGCCGCCGGCGAGCTGCTGCGGCACGACGCCGAGCTTCTCGAGAACCTTGCCGGCAAAACCACCGACGCGGAACTTCAGGCCCTTGAGGTCTTCGACCGAATTGATCTCCTTGCGGAACCAGCCGCCCATCTGCACACCGGTGTTGCCACCCGGCAGGCCAAACAGGCCCTGCGTGCCGAGGAACTCGTTGAACAGGTCAATGCCGCCGCCGTGATAGTGCCAGGCATTGATGCCGCGCGCATTGAGCGAGAACGGAACGGCCGCACCCAGCGCCCATGTGGGGTCCTTGCCCCAGTAATAATATGCCACCGTGTGGCAGGCTTCGACCGTACCGGCAGAAGTTGCATCCGCGGCCTGCAGGCCCGGCACGAGTTCACCCGCCGCGAAGGGCTGGATGGTGAAGTTTCCGTCGGTCGCTTCCGACAGATATTTCGACAGCACTTCCGCGCCGCCATAGATCGTGTCGAGCGATTTCGGGAACGAAGAGGCAAGGCGCCAGGTGACCTTGGGATTGGACTGGGCAATCGCGGGAGCGGCCAGCGTCGTCGCGGCGACGGCCCCGGCACTGGCCAGCCCGGCCTTGCTGATGAATGAACGGCGATCCATGAAGTTCCTCCCTATTGGACCAAGACAGAGGCCGGATACCTTTGAAATATCAGCTTTTCCGGCGTGAGCACCGCCCGAACAATACACAGCACTTGGTCCAAGTCCAGCACCGACGGGACAAACGGTACGCGCATGGTGTAAGAATTCTGAGTTGGCGCCGCGCGCCTAAAACTATAGTCTAAGAAGGTATTTTCTTCTCGCGAAACAGCAATGGAAAGCCGCCGGAATATCGCCTATTTTAAAGGCAGAATACCGTCTCGTCCTGAATCGGAAGCAATAGACAAAATGCACCAGCCGCTCGTCGCCATATCGACCGATGTACGCCAGTTCGACAACTACACGTGGCATGCCGCGCCGAAGCAATATCTCGAAGCCGCGATTTCCGGAGCCGGCGTGTTCCCTGTGCTCGTTCCCAATTTCGGCGACCGGCTCGACCTCGACCAGCTTCTGGCTTCCGTCGACGGCGTCATGATCACCGGCTCGAAGTCGAACGTGCACCCCTCGCTTTATGGCGGCGACGCCAGCGAAGCCAACGGTCCCTATGATCCCGATCGCGACGCCACCACGCTGCCGCTGATCCGCAAGGCGATCGAATATGGCGTGCCGCTGCTGGCGATCTGCCGCGGCATCCAGGAGATGAACGTCGCGCTCGGCGGAACGCTGGCGACCGAGCTCCAGGAGCGCGAAGGTTCGCTTGATCACCGCGCACCGGTGAGCGATATCCAGGACGAGCGCTTCGCCATCCGCCAGAACGTGACGATCAAGCCGGGCAGCTGCCTTGCCGGCATCTTCGGGCCGGGCGACATCATGGTCAATTCGGTCCACCGCCAGGGAGTCGACCGGCTCGGCTCACGGCTTCAGCTCGAGGCAGTGGCCGAAGACGGCACTGTGGAAGCCGTGTCGGCCAAGGACGCGCGCGCCTTCGCCGTCGGCGTCCAGTGGCATCCGGAATACTGGGTGCAGTCCGACAGCGTCTCTGCCCGCATCTTCAAGGCTTTTGGCGATGCCGTGCGCCAGCATGCCGTGGCAAGGCAGGGCGCCAGAAGCGCAGCGGAATAGAACAATCTTTGAAGGTGGCAGCGCTCCGAGGGCGAAACCTTGGAGCGCAGCGCCGCCCCTCATCCGCCTGCCGGCACCTTCTCCCCGTATAGTGACGGGGAGAAGGAGGAAGCTCCAGCGCCGACACCCCCCTCTCCCCTTCTTCACGGAGAGAGGGTGAGGGGCAGCACCAACTTTTCAAAGTCAGCCTGCCAGCCGAATATCAGCTTTTCGCCTTCACATTCACCGTCTCAGGCACCGGCGCCAGCGCCCTACCTTCTCCGAACCATGAAATAAGATTGTCCACCACGAGGTCGGCCATGCCGTCGCGCGTATGGACCGAGGCCGAGCCGACATGCGGCAGCAATGTTGCGTTGGGCAGGTCCAGCAGCGCCTGCGGCACATTTGGCTCGTCGGCGAATACGTCGAGCCCCGCCGCCGCTATGGTGCCGTTGGCGAGGGCCGCAATCAGGGCATCCTGATCCACCGTCGAGCCACGGCCGATATTGACGAAAACACCATTAGGCCCGAGCGCCTTCAGCACTGCCGCATTCACCGCCTTCTGCGTCGATGCCGTTCCCGGCGCAACCGAGATCAGCGTATCGACCGCGCCGGCAAGCCCGGCCAGCGTCTCGTGATATTCATAAGCCAGGCCTTCCACGCGCCTGCGGTTGTGGTAGGCGACGGTCATGCCGAATGCCTCCAGCCGCTGCGCGATGGCAAGCCCGATGCGGCCCATGCCGAAAATGCCGGCCTTGCGTCCGCGCAGTGTGAGCCGGCTCAGCGGATAGTTGCCGTCCTTCGCCCAGCGGCCGTGGCGCAGCCACGCTTCGGCGCGCGGCAGTTCGCGCACGGTGTTGATGAGCAGGCCGATTGCGGTGTCCGCGACCTCCTCGGTCAGCACATCCGGTGTGTTGGTGACCATGACGCCGTGCTTGCCGGCATGGGCGGCATCGACGCCGTCATAGCCGACACCGAAATTGGCGACGATCTCCAGCTTCGGCAAAGCCTGCATGAAGGCAGCGCTCACCGAATTGTCGCCGAGCGACGGCGAGGCGGCAACGCCGCGCACAGTCTGCTTGAGTTCGTCCGTTATCAGCGTCGGATCGATCTTGTCGAGGCGCACCAGCCGGAATGCCTCGCCGATGCGCGAGACTGATCGCGGGTGCAGCTTGCCGGGAACAAGGATGGTGATGGCGCTGAGTTCGGTCATGCCTGCTTCTTTCGGTGAGTATCTGGGTGTTTCAGCCGCGCTCTACGGGCTTGCCTGTCGACTGCCGGACATGAAGCTCCGGCCTGATGAGTTCTTGCGATGGCCGAACCGACTGGCCGTTGAGCTTGTCGAGCAGCGCGCTTGCCGCCCGCCGGCCCACTTCGCGCTGGCCGTTCCACACCGTCGTCAGCGCCGGCGTGGCGATCGCGGCCTCCTCCAGATCGTCGTAGCCGGTGACGGAAATGTCGATGCCGGGCACGAGGCCGGCGCGCGCTATACCGTTCATCAGGCCAATGGCGACAAGATCGTTCCAGCAGCAGGCCGCAGTGGGCTTGTCTTTCAACGCCAGGAACTGGCCGGCAGCCTCGAAGCCCGCCTGCTTGGTGCGCGGGCCAGGAATACGCCAGCTTGGCCGGACCTCCAGCCCGGCGGCTTCCATGGCGTTCAGGTAGCCCTGATAGCGGTCGCGGCCTGTCGAGGTCTGGTCGGTGCCGCCGATCATGGCGATGCGCTTGTGGCCAAGCGAGATCAGGTGGTTGGTGGCCAGCCCGGTGCCATAGGAATCGTCGCCACGGAAAACCGGCACTTCGGCCCCTTCCACCGTTCGTGCGATCAGCACCGCCGGCAGGCCGTTTTCCTCAGCCATGATGATGTCTTCCGGCGGCGTACCGATCGCCGGCGACATGATCACGCCATCGGCACCGAGTTGCAGCAGCGTGTCGATGAAGGTGCGCTGCTTTTCGAGATCGTCGTAATGATTGGAAAGGATGAAGGTCTGGCGGCTGCGGTCAAGTTCGCTCTCGATGGAGCGCAGGATTTCGGCGAAGAAGGGGTTCATGATGTCGTGGACGACGACCCCGACGATACCAGACCGCGACGTGCGCAGGCTGGCTGCGCGCCGGTTGTAGATGTAGCCGATGGCGCGGGCGTGTTCCTTGATGCGGTCCCGCGTCGTGTCGGCCACGAGCGCGCTGTCGCGCAACGCCAGCGAAACGGTGGCCGTGGAAACGCCGAGCGCATCCGCAATGGTCGAAAGCTTGATCTTCTGTGCCAGAACGTCCTCCCCCGAGCGACGATTTAAACTGTTTAAATCGGCTTATGCCATCGAACACCGGCAAATCAAAGCTTTTTTGCCAGATCCTCGTCTTCGGCATTCGGAACGGTGCGGTTCTTGAGGCGCAACCTGTGCTCGCGGTGGACGATATAGAGGCCGCTGGCGACGATGATGCCGGCGCCAACCAGTGTCCACTTATCCGGGAACTGATCGAAAACCAGATAGCCAGCGGTGATCATCCAGACCATCTGCAGATAGGGATAAGGGGCAAGCGCCGTCGTCGTTGCCTGCTTGTAGGCTTTTATCAGCAGCCAATGGCCGAACCCGCCGAAGAAGCCGAGCGCCAGAAGAATCGCCCCGTGGAAAAGATCCGGTGGCATCGAAGCCGTATAGGGCACGGCGGGCGCCATCAGCACGACCGGAGCAAGTGCTGAATAGAAGATCAGGCTTTCAGGACTTTCCTTTGCCGACATCGAGCGCGTCATGATGACGTAGAGGCAGTAGCTCACGGTCGAGCACAGCGCATAGAGATGGCCGATCTGGAACGTGACGAAGCCCGGCCGCGTGATGACGATAACCCCGACCAGTCCCGCAAGGATCGCCATCCAGCGCCGCCAACCGGCCCATTCGCCCAGCAGAGGCCCGGCAAGCGCGGTGATGACCATCGGCGCGAAGAAATAGATCGACATGGTTTCGGCAAGCTGCAGCGAACGCAGGGCCATGAAATTGAAGATCGTCGAGCCGAACAGGAAGACGCCGCGCAACACCTGCAGCGGCAGGTTCTTGACCCGGAACATCGCCGGATTGCTCCAGCCCCGAAACAGCAGAAACACCAGCACCAGATGGGTGGCAAACCGCACCCATGAAACGAATGCCGGATCCATGCCTGACAGCACGAGATATTTCGCGCTGGTGTCGAGGCATGAAAACAGGACACCGGCGCAGAATACGAACAGAATCGCAGATGCCGGTGTGGCCTGTTCGGAGGTGGCGGGAGAAGAAGTCACGGGAAGCAGTCGTTTCGGTGATCGTTATCCCCGCTTGTCGGCCACGAAGCAGGTCAGCGCAAGTTGAAAAACACCGCAGGGCGCAATTGTCGGCCGATATGGCAGGATTGCCGGATCAGGCGTGCATGCGCGCACCCTTGACGATCTTGTCGACGAGCTTCTTTTCGGCCCTAAGGGCAATCCCGACAACCTTCGCATCGTCCGGTCCGAACTTGCCGAACACCTCCCGGTTGGCCACGTCATGACCGGTAGAAAACATCTCCTCGACATAGAGCGAGGTCTTCACGCCGCGTTCCAGCGAACGCTGATGAATCTTCGCCATGGTTGCGCCATCGGCGGAGAGCACGATAACGGGCTGGATCGACATCGGATTGTAAAGATTGCCGGCGGCATCCCGATAGGGATCGCCTATGATGGCCGGAAGCTGGGCGACGATGCCGCTGGCGAGAAAGGCCGTGACATTGAGTTCCTGCCAGGTGGCGAGATTGTCTCGCAACACGATTGCAAATTTTGTATCGAACATGAAACGCCTTGATGTTGTGCGGATGTGATTATGCCTGACGATCTAAGCACCGCGCCTTCCCAAGGTCTTGGACGTTTGTGCGCAAACGAAGGTGACAACCGGATCATCTCGGCACCCGCGCTTGCCGGCATCGAGCGCATCGAGGCCCGGTTCTCGGGCAATGCCTTCGACATGCATCGCCACGACACCTATGCGATCGGCGTGACGCTGCACGGCATCCAGACCTTCCGCTATCGCGGCCGGACGCGTCACAGCGCGCCGGGGCAGATCATCGTGCTGCATCCGGACGAGCTGCACGACGGCGGCGCCGGCACCGAGGACGGCCTGCGCTACCGGATGCTTTATCTGGAGCCGTCGCTTCTTCTCGAATGCCTGGGCAATGAAGGCGGGGTACTGCCCTTCGTCGACGAGGCCGTGCTCAGCGACAATGCGCTTAGCGCAACGTTGCTTTCGGCACTCGGCCCACTCGATCGGGCACTGGACGAGCTGTTTATCGACGATTTCGTGACACAACTGGCGCGCAGCCTTTCGCGGCATTCAGGCCGGCCGGCACAACCGGTCGGCAAGCCGGCGCTGCGGGCAGCAAGCCTCGCCCGCGATTTTCTGGATGCAAATGCCATGCGCGTTGTGCGCTCGGAGGAACTGGAAGCTGTGACCGGTCTCGATCGCTACGCACTGTCGCGGCATTTCCGGGCTGTGTTTTCGACAAGCCCGCACCGTTTCCTGTTGATGCGCCGGCTTCAGAGCGCTCGCCGGATGATCGAAACGGGTGAACCACTGGCGGAGATCGCGGTGACCGCCGGTTTCAGCGACCAGAGCCATTTCAATCGACAGTTCAAGAAGGCTTACGGGCTTACGCCGGGCCGATGGTCTGCGCTGACCCGCCCCGCCTTTGCCGAAGGGTTGATTGCACGTCGTCAGTCGGCTTGACGCCGGCTAACGCGTAGACAAGCTTTAATCTTCCGTCAGTTCGATCTCGTCATCGGCCTCGATCGTCGCGGCATCGGAGAGATTGGCTTCGATCCGGGACAGAAGTTTGGCGAGCGCCTTCTGCTCCTTCTTGTCGAGACCCCGAAACGCCTGCTTCTCGGTCTTGCGCACCGATTTCTCGATGGCCCGGATGGTGTCCCTACCCGTCTCGGTCAGGAAGATATGCGCCTGCCGCGCATCGGCTTCGGAGGCGCGCTTTTCCAGAAAGCCCTGCGCCTGAAGCCGGTTTATCGTCTTGGTGATGGTCGGCGGGCGAACGCCGAGCCGCGTCGCCAACTGGCCGGGGGTCTGCCCGTCTTCATGGTCCAGCGACAGCATGATCTGGTCCTGGCCGGCATAGAAGCCGTGCGCAAGAAGCCGCGACGCCAGCGCTGTCCGCGCCAGTCTCGCCGCCGAATGCAGCCGGCTCATGGTCGCGCTCTTATCTGCCTTGGCCATTTTTTACCTTTCCTGGCCGCGCCGTCGCCTTCAGCGCAGAATAGTCCCGGTCTTCACAATGACAATCGGCAAACAGACATATTCCCGGTATTCGAGGCGAAGCTTTGCCGGCAATCGACGATTGTGCCCGCAGCGCTAATGCCAGACGCATATTTCATTTAGATGACAAACTAAAATTGCTTTCGCGCAAATGCAGATTTTTTGCCGGCGGTTCAGGTATCCGCTTTCACGGCGACGACCAGCAGCGCCTCATAAGCGGCCTTGGTCTCGCGCAGGGCTGCTTGCGACATCGGCCCGGCCTGACGCGCGATGCCGTCCTGCGCGTTGAACATATCGCGCTTTTCGGGCCGGTCCGTGTATGGCGCAACCGTCGTGAAAAGATGCTCGCTGAGATCGTCGGGAAAGAACAACTGCCCGGTCATCGCCGTATTCGCGTCGGGAAAGACCTTGAAGTGGATATGCGTGGTGCGTCCGCGATACCAGCCGGGATAGATCGTCTGGAACGAGACGATGCCCTGCTCGTCTGTGTGCTGGATGCCGCGCAGGAATTTCTCGCCGCTCGTGTCGATATCGCGACCGTCGCCCTGCCGGGGATAGCCGGAATAGATGCCCTTGGCGTCGCAGTGCCAGATATCGACCCGCGCCTTGACCAGAGGCCGGCACTGGTTGTCGACCGCCTGCAGGCGCACCGTCAGCGGCACGCCCTGCCGGCCTTCTGTGATGTCCTGCCGCTCAAGTTCGGGATCGAAATAGAACGGACCTTCTGTCACCTCCGGCGTGATCGTACAGACGCCGGCACCGGGCATCAGCAGTGATGCGTTTCCAAAGGGCGACCCTACCGCCGCACGCGCCGCTGGCGTCACGAAAGCGCCGCCGGTTGCCGTCACGGCGATCAATCCGAGTGCCTGGCGGCGGTTCATCCTGGTCGCAAATTGCCTGGCTGTCATTGAAACTTCCTTTGCAATGCTGAAGCCCCGGGCCTTCTATCTAGGCGCTTCCACACGCACATCCCAATGACATTTCGGTAATGCCGGCTGGCCGGTTGAACTGCGTGGATTGGCACGTGCAAATCCGCTTTCAGCATCCTATATGGAAGCAACAATCCATCCGAGGACCATCATGAGCGAAGCACAGACGCAGATCCCGGTGACCGTCCTGACCGGCTATCTCGGCTCCGGCAAGACGACGCTGCTTAACCGCATTCTCTCCGAAAACCACGGCAAGCGCTACGCCGTCATCGTCAATGAATTCGGCGAAATCGGCATCGACAACGACCTGATCGTGGAATCCGACGAGGAAATCTACGAGATGAACAATGGCTGCGTCTGCTGCACGGTGCGCGGCGACCTGATCCGCGTCGTCGAGGGCCTGATGCGCCGTCCCGGCCGCTTCGATGCCATCGTCGTCGAAACCACCGGCCTGGCCGACCCCGTTCCGGTCGCACAAACCTTTTTCATGGATGACGATGTCCGCTCCAAGACCAAGCTCGACGCCGTCGTGGCGCTGGTCGATGCCAAGCACCTGCCGCTGCGCCTGAAGGATTCGCGCGAGGCCGAGGACCAGATCGCTTTTGCCGACGTCATCGTGCTCAACAAGACCGATCTCGTCACCCCGGAAGAACTGCGAGACGTGGAAGCCACGATCCGCGCCATCAACCCGGCCGCCGCCATCCATCGCACCACCCGCGCCGGCGTACCGCTGGACACCGTGCTCGACCGCGGCGCTTTCGACCTGAAGCGCGCGCTGGAAAACGACCCGCATTTCCTCGAAGCGCATGACCACGACCACGACCATGAGTGCGGCCCGGATTGCGACCACGATCATCATCACCATGATCACCACCATCATCATCACGGCGAAGCCTCTTCGATCCATGACGTGACGGTGCAGTCGGTCTCCCTGCGCGGCGGCGAGATGGACCAGAAAAAATTCTTCCCCTGGATCGAGAAGATCACCCAGATGGAAGGCCCGAATATCCTGCGACTGAAGGGCATCATCGCCATCAAGGACGACCCGGACCGCTATGTCATCCAGGGCGTCCACATGATCGTCGAGGGCGACCACCAGCGCGCCTGGAAGGACGACGAAAAGCACGAAAGCCGCCTCGTCTTCATTGGTCGCGAACTGGACGCCGAACGCCTGAAGCGCAGCTTCGACGCCTGCCAGGCTGCTTAAGCTCCACGGCCAATCTGCTGCGTATTTGCTGCCCCTCATCCGCCTGCCGGCACCTTCTCCCCGTATAATGACGGGGAGAAGGTGGAAGCTCCAACGCTGACGCCCCCCTCTCCCCGTTCTTGCGGGGAGAGGGTAAGGGTGAGGGGCAGCACAAATCTTTCAATGGAATAGCTCGCCCATGCCCACAGTCGCCCCGCTCGACCTCGAAGGTCACTGCATCGCCACCATCTTCCTCGGCGGCGTACCGCATTTCGCGCTGGCCGACGGCGTCGTCCATCGCCTCGACCACGGCCACAAATGGACCGAGCTTCACGACGGGCTTCTCTCGACCGCCTATGACGCCGCCCGCTCGCGGCTGGTCACCGGCGGCGAGGACGGCAAGGTCCGCGCAATCGGCGCGAACGACAGCGTTGAAACGCTTGCCGAGGCCGGCAGGAAATGGATCACCAGCGTAGCCAGCGGCCCGCAAGGCGCCATCGCCTTTGCCACCGGCAAGACCGCCACGGTGCGCTTTGCCGACGGCAAGACCAGGGATTTCACCCATCCGCGTTCGGTCGAAGGGTTGGCCTTCGCGCCCAAGGGCATGCGCTTCGGCGTTGCCCGCTACAATGGCGCGACGCTGCATTTCCCGGCGACCGAAGGCAAGCCGGTGGACCTCGAATGGGCCGGCGCCCACACCGGCATCACCTTTTCGCCGGACGGCAATTTCCTCGTCACCTCGATGCAGGAAAATGCGCTGCATGGCTGGAAGCTTGCCGACGGCAAGCACATGCGCATGACCGGCTATCCCCTGAAGGTCAAAAGCATGTCGTGGAGCGCCAAGGGCAAATGGCTGGCAAGCTCCGGCGCGCCGGCAGCCATCGTCTGGCCCTTCACCGGCAAGGACGGCCCGATGGGCAAGGCGCCGCTGGAACTCGGCACGCGCGGCAATGCCGCCGTCACCTGCGTCGCCTGCCACCCGAGCGAGGACATCGTCGCCATCGGCTACAATGACGGCATGATCATCGCCGCACGCTTCGCCGACGCCAAGGAAGTGCTGCTGCGGCGCCCCGGCAAGGGCGCGATCACCGCGATGGCCTGGGACAACGATGAAAAGCGCATCGCCTTCGGCTCGGAGGCAGGTGATTGCGGCGTCATCGATATTACGGGCTGAGCTGACTCCGCAATAAACTTCAGACGTAGGCGCTGCCCCTCACCCTTACCCTCTCCCCGTAAGGACGGGGAGAGGGAGGCGTTGGCGTTGCGGCCAATTTCCTTCTGTCCGTCATGTAGAGAGCAGGATGAAGCTCCACGTAGACGTCCCCTCTCCCCGTTTTTCACGGGGAGAGGGTAAGGGTGAGGGGCAGCGCGACGTTTCAGAACGAACACGCGCCTCAGACACCACCATCACCCCCCTGCCCCAACCGCCCGCCATTGCCTGACCTTACGCCGGACGCTACAAATTCCGCCGACAGGGGCAAACAGGCAGGTAATCTTGCAATCATCGACAGGCGCGGCCGCCACGCAGGGCGGCATTTCCTCCTCGCGGATAGACTCCATCCGCGCGGCCGAGGCCAAGATTTTCCGCAAGGCGCGGCCGAAATCGGAAGCTGCCGTCGGCAAGGGCGTGAAAGGGTTTTTCGGCGGCGTGCCGATGCACTGGATGAACGACTGGCCGACCCCTTTCCCGATCCTCGTCGAAAAGGCCAAGGGCGCGACCATCACCGATGTCGACGGCAACAAGCTTGCCGATTTCTGCCTCGGCGATACCGGCTCGATGTTCGGCCACTCGCCTGCCCCGGTGGCCAAGGCGATCCGCCGCCAGAGTCGCCGCGGCCTGACCTACATGCTGCCGTCGGAAGACGCGCTGGTGCTCGGCAAGCTGCTTTCCGAACGCTTCGGCCTGCCACATTGGCAGATCGCCACCACCGCCACCGACGCCAATCGTTTCGCGCTGCGCGTCGCCCGCGCCGTCACCAACCGGCCAAAAATCCTCGTCTTCAACGGCTGCTATCACGGCTCGGTCGATGAAACCTTCGTGCGGCTGGACAATGGCAAGCCGGCCAACAAACCCGGCCTCACCGGCGAATTCCGCGACCTCACACAGGGCACGAAAATCGTCGAATTCAACGACCTGCCGGCGCTTGAGGCAGCGCTTGCCGACCAGGATGTCGCCTGCGTCATCACCGAGCCGGTGCTGACCAATTGCTGTATGGTTCTGCCCGAACCAGGCTTCCTCGAAGGCTTGCGCAAGGCGACCCGCGCCACCGGCACGCTGCTGCTGATCGACGAAACCCACACCATCTCCACCGGCCCCGGCGGCTACACCCAGCGCTACGGGCTGGAGCCCGACCTTTTCGTGCTTGGTAAACCGGTCGCCGGCGGTGTGCCGGCCAGTGTCTGGGGCATAAGCGACGAACTTGCCGCGCGCTACGAAGCCTATAACCGTTCCAAGCAGCCCGGCTATTCCGGCATGGGCACGACGCTTTCGGCCAACCCGCTGCAATTCGCCGCCATGCGCGCAGCCCTTGAAGAGGTGATGACCGAGGAAAACTACGCCCATATGGAAAAGCTCGCCGGCAGGCTCGCTGCCGGGCTGGAGGCCGCGATAGCAAAGCACAAGCTGCCCTGGCATGTCCGCCGCGTCGGCGCGCGCGTCGAGTTCATCTGCGCGCCGGGACCGCTGAAGAACGGCAGCGAGGCCGATGCCGCCCACGCATCCGAGCTCGAAGCGGCCATTCACGTCGCTCTGGTCAATCGCGGCATTCTCATTGCGCCGTTCCACAACATGATGCTGATTTCGCCGGCCACCACAAAGGCGCAGGTCGACCGCCTGATCTCGGCTTTCGGCGACATTGCCGCGCAACTCACGGCGTGAGACAAGCGCCTTTCACAACAGAGTATCCCTAAATGACTTCACCCACCGGTTCGACCGCCGACGAGGCCAAGGCGTTTCTCGAAGCGCATCCCGAGATCGAAGCCTTCGATATCGTGCTGACCGACGCCAACGGCATCGGCCGCGGAAAAATCATCCGCCGGCATGAGTTGATGGGCATCTATGAGGGCGGCCGGCATCTGCCGATCTCCATCCTCGGCCTCGACATCACCGGCGAGGACGTGCACGAAACCGGGCTGATCTGGGATTCCGGCGACGGCGACCTGCGCGCTTGGCCCATCCCCGGCACGCTGAAGCCGCTGCACGCGACCAACCCGCCGCGCGGCCAGTTGCTGATGTCGATGTTCCATCTCGACGGCGCGCCGATGACCTCCGACCCACGGCTGGCACTGGTGCGGCAGGTCGAGGCGCTTGCGGCCAGAGGCCTGCATCCGGCGGGCGCCTTCGAGCTCGAATTTTTTCTCCTCGCAAATGAGCGCGATGGCGAAGGCCGCGTGCAGCCCGCAAGTGCTGTGCTCGACGGGCGCAAAAGCGGCAAGACCGAGGTCTATTCGGTCGACCATCTCCATGGCATGGAGCCGTTGTTTTCCGACATCTACGCCGCCGCCAAGGCGCAAGGTATTCCAGCGGAGACCGTCATTTCGGAATATGCGCCCGGCCAATACGAGCTGACGCTGCACTACCGCAAGGACATCATGCAGGCAGCAGACGACTTGTTGATGCTGAAGCGGCTGGTGCGCATGCAGGCCCGCCGCCACGGCGTCACCGCCTGCTTCATGGCCAAGCCGATCGAGAAATATGCCGGCTCCGGCATGCACCTGCATGTCTCGCTGCAGGACGATGCCGGCAAGAACGTCTTCACTGAAGCCAAAGAAGGCGCATGGTCGCCCGCGCTGCTGCATGCGCTGGGCGGGCTGACTGAAACCATGGCCGAATCCATGCTGATCTTTGCCCCGCATGCCAATTCCTGGCGGCGCTTCGTCTCGCAGTCCTATGCGCCGATCGCGCCGACATGGGGCGTCAACAATCGCTCGGTGGCCCTGCGTGTACCTGCAGGCGACGCAAAAAACCGCCGCATCGAGCATCGTCCGTCAGGCGTCGATGCCAATCCTTATCTGGTCGCAGCGACCGTGCTTGCCGGTATTGCGAAAGGCCTCGACGAAAAGCTCGATCCCGGCCCGGAAACCACCGGCAACGGCTACGAGCAAGGCGCCTCAAGCAGTTCCATGCCCGCCGACTGGCGCTCGGCCATCGAGGCGGCCAAGGGTTCGTCTTTCCTCAAACAGGCGCTCGGCGAGGATTTGCACCGCACGTTCACAGCGATCAAGGAAGCCGAACTGTTCCGCGTCGCCCGCACCGTGAGCGAGCTGGATTATCATCTTTATTTGCATGAAGTGTGAGGGGATCGGGGGACGTCCTTCGAGGCTCGCTTTGCGAGCACCTCTGGATGAGGGCCGTCAGCGCGACCGGCATTACCCCCACCCCCTTGTGGGCAGGGCAATCGCATATGGCACGGCTTACCCCCACTCCGTCGCGCTTCGCGCGCCACCTCTCCCCCTCAAAAGGGGAGAGGAAGGGTGCCAGCCTTGCGGACGGCTTTTCCTCTCCCCCGTCGATCGGGGGAGAGGTGGCTCGGCGAAGCCGAGACGGAGTGGGGGTCGAACTCCATACGAGATTGCCCTGCCCACAAGGGTCGGGGGTAAGGGGTGGGGGTGTTTCAAATGCGAAGCCCTGCGACAAGGAAGAGCAATCACCGCACCAATATCGCCCTGAGATCATTCACATTCGTGCCCGTCGGCCCTGGAACAAACAAATCGCCGACCGAATTGAACGCCGTCCAGGCATTGTTGGCGGCAAGCATCGCCTTGGCATCGACGCCCCCGGCGCGCATGCGGGCAACGCTCGTGCCGTCGGCAAAGGCACCGGCATTGTCTTCCGAACCATCGATGCCGTCCGTATCTGCCGCAAGCGCGTGGATACCGGACACACCATCAATGCCGAGCGCGAAGGCGAGCAGGAATTCGCTGTTCCGGCCGCCCTTACCCTTGGCCCGCAGCGTCACCGTGGTTTCGCCGCCCGACAGGATCAGCACCGGCTTTTTGAATGGCCGGTCTTTCGTGGCCACTTCGCGCGCGATGGCCGCATGGACCGCGCCGATATCTCGTGCCTCACCCTCGATCGAATCCGACAGGATCACCGCCTCGACGCCCTGCTTCTTCGCTTCCGCAGCCGCTGCTTCCAGCGACACGGCAGCCGAAGCGATCACCCGAACCGCGTTGCGAGCGAAACGGCTGTCATCCGGGCGCGGCGCGTCTGCTTGGGGCGCATTCAGATGCGCCATCACAGCCGCCGGCAATTTCATGCCGTAGGTTTCAACGATCTTCAGCGCATCTGCGCGCGATGCATCGTCCGGCACGGTCGGACCGGAGGCGACCAGCGCCGGATTGTCGCCGGGAATATCGGAAACGACAAGCGATACGACACGCGCCGGATGCGCAGCAGCGGCGAGCCGCCCGCCCTTGATCGTCGAGACATGCTTGCGCACCGCGTTCATCGCCGAGATCGGCGCGCCGGAGGCGAGCAGTGCCTCGTTGACTGCGATTTCGTCGGCCAGCGTCAAACCTTCCGGCGGCGACGGCAGCAGCGCGGAGCCGCCGCCGCAGACCAGCGCAATGACGAGATCGTCAGCGCTCAGCCCACTCACCATGTCGAGCAGCGCCTTCGATGCTTCGATCCCCGCCGCATCCGGCACCGGGTGCGACGCCTCCAGAACGCGGATACGCTCGCAGGGCGCGGCGTAGCCGTAGCGCGTGACGATGACGCCCTCGAGCGGCCCGTCCCACGCCTTCTCCAGCGCCGCCGCCATCTGCGCCGCCCCTTTGCCAGCGCCGATTACGATGGTGCGGCCCCTGGGCTTTTCCGGCAGGTGGCTGCGGATTGTCAGTTCGGGATCGGCTGCTGCAACAGCGGCGTTGAAGATGGAGGTTAGGAAGGTCTTGGGGTCGATGTTTTTCAGGTCAGCCACGTTCGATCATCCGTATCGGTATCAAATAACAAACGCGGCGCTGCCCCTCACCCTTACCCTCTCCCCGTGAAAAACGGGGAGAGGGGGTCGCCGGCGTTGCGGCCAGCCTCCTTCTCCCCGTCACTATACGGGGAGAAGGTGCCGGCAGGCGGATGAGGGGCGGCGCCAACCTTTCAAGCCTTTGCCTCAGCCGGCAACGCCAGCCCCGCATAATCCAGCCCCAGATGCTCGCACACGGCACGAACCACCACCTCATGATCCTGCCTCTCCGGCAGACCCGAAACGGTGATGCAGCCGATGACGCCGGCGCCCTTCACGGTCACCGGAAAGCCGCCGCCCGCCAGCACGTAGTCAGCGATGTCCAGCCCCTCGCTGGGCTTGAAGGAGCGGTCGGGGCGATCCTGTTCCAGCACCATGCGGTAGGTGCTTTTGAGGAAGCGTTTCACCACATTGATCTTGCGGCGCGCCCAGTCGGGATTGGATGCGTTCGAGCCGGGCATGGCGGCATAGAACAGCGGGCGGTCCCAGGTCCGGATATCGACAATGATGCCAAAACCGTCCTTCAGCGCCCGGTCGCGTATGCGCGAACCCACGGCAAAGGCGGTCGCCTCGTCGAAGGTAGGAAACACCAACTCGCGCTCCTGCCGAATGATCGTCTGGATATCGTCAGCAGCGCCCAATCTTTCCTCCGCGATCCAACCATGCCGATAATCGATGCCGTGGTTTTATGACATGATGACGGTGGGTCAAGCCCGGATCAGGCGGCAGCCAATTCCATCGTGCTCTTTGCCGGCCTGCCGGCGACATAGACCTCGCGGATGGCGCGGTCGTCGCCCATGGTCTGGAGCAGAAACAGTTCCTCGGCGAGCGTCTCCACCCGCTCCATCCTCAGCCGCATACCCGGCGTTGCACGAGAATCCAGCACGACGATATCCGCGTCCGTACCGGCATCCAGCGTCCCGACCTTGTCGTCCAGCGAAAGCGCCTGTGCGTTGCCGAGCGTCATCTGCCAGAACGAGGCGAAGGGGGTAAGCTTCTCGCCATTCAACGCGATCACCTTGTAGCCCTCGTCCATGGTACGCAGCATCGAATAGCTGGTGCCGCCGCCGACATCGGTCGCAGCCGCGATGCGGATCGGCTTCTCGCGCTGCCGGAACCGCTGGTAGTCGAACAGGCCGGAGCCGAGAAACAGGTTGGAAGTGGGGCAGAACACGGCCACCGAACCGGTTTCCGACATGGCATCGGCCTCGCGCTCGGAAAGGTGGATGCAGTGGCCGAACAGGCTCCTTTTACCGAGCAACCCGTAATGCTCGTAGACATCCGTATAGTCCTTCGACCACGGATAAAGCTGCTGCGTGAAGGCGATCTCGGCGTGGTTTTCCGATAGATGCGTCTGCATATGCAGGTCAGGATGCTCGCGCATCAGCGCGCCCGCCATCTCCATCTGCTCCGGCGAAGAGGTGATGGCGAAGCGCGGCGTCACCGCGTAATGCTGCCGGCCTCGCCCGTGCCATTCGGCGATCAGCGCCTTGGTGTCGTCATAGCTCGATTGCGGAGTGTCAAGCACACCCTCGGGCGCATTGCGGTCCATCATAACCTTGCCGGCGATGGTCAGCATGTTGCGGTCATGCGCTTCAGCAAAGAACGCTTCCGCCGACTGCCTGTGCACCGAGCAATAGGCCGCGACCGTCGTCGTGCCCTGCCGTACCATCTCGTCCAGGAACAGCCGTGCGATGCGGCGGCCATGCTGCGCGTCGCGGAAGTGCGATTCTTCCGGGAAGGTGTAGGTATTCAGCCAGTCGAGCAGCTCGGCGCCATAAGACGCTATGATGTGCATCTGCGGCACATGCACATGCGCGTCGATAAAACCTGGCAACAGCAGATGCGGCCGATGGTCGATGACCTGGACGCCCGCGCCCGCCTGTACGGCGACTTCCGCATAGGGGCCGGCGGCAACGATCGTGCCGTCGCGCAGCAGCAGGCCGCCGTCTTCCTCGTAGCGATAGGCGGCGTGGTCGTCGACGCTGTCGGGCCAGCGCAAGAAGGAAAGCGTGCGGCCGCGAAGGAGTGTTTCCGTCATATTATTTCTTCTTCGCCTCTTCGAACCAGGTCACCAGCAATTCCCGCTCCTGCGGGGTAATCGCGGTAACATTGCCGGGCGGCATGGCGTGACTGCGCCCGGCCTGGAGATAGATTTCGCGAGCGTGGGCTGCAATCGCTTCATCCGTTTCGAGGATCACGCCCTTCGGGGCCTGATAGACGCCCTCATAGACCGGCTCGGCGGCATGGCACATGGAACAGCGGCCAAGCACCGTGTCGCGTACCGCCGGGAAATGCGACGAGGCGATATAGGTCTGGTCGGCGGCTGCGGTCTTCGGCTCGCCGGTCAGGATTTTCGGCACCGTCGAAAGCCAGACGATGATGATGAACAGGATGACGGTTGCCAGCCACGTCCAGGTCGGGTTGCCCTTGCGGGCGTGCAGGCTGTTGAAATAATGCCGGATCAGCACGCCGATGATGAAGACCAGCGATGCGATCACCCAGCTGAACTGCGTGCCGAACGCCAGCGGATAGTGGTTCGACAGCATCAGGAACAGCACCGGCAGCGTCAGATAGTTGTTGTGCAGCGAGCGCTGCTTGGCGATCTTGCCGTATTTCGGGTCGGGCTTGCGGCCCGCGATCAGGTCGGCGACGACGATCTTCTGGTTCGGGATGATGACCATGAAGACATTGGCCGACATGATCGTGGCGGTGATGGCGCCGAGATGCAGGAAGGCCGCACGCCCGGTAAACAGATGCGTCAGGCCCCAGGCCATGAAAACCAGGATAACATAAAGGATCAGCATCAGCGCGGTATCGGCCTTGCCGATCAGCCAGCGGCACAGAAGATCGTAGACAATCCAGCCACCCGCCAGGCAGGCCAGCGAAATCAGGATACCGACCGGCACTGAGACGTCGAGCACATTGCGGTCGATCAGGAACAGGTCCGCGCCGGCATAATAGACGATTGCCAGCATGGCGAAGCCGGACATCCAGGTGGCGTAGGACTCCCATTTGAACCAGGTGAGATGCTCGGGCATCTCGGCCGGTGCCACCAGATATTTCTGGATATGGTAGAACCCGCCGCCATGAACCTGCCATTCCTCACCGAAAGCGCCTTGCGGCAGGCCGGGACGCTGGCGCAGGCCGAGATCGAGCGCGACGAAATAGAAGGACGAGCCGATCCAGGCGATGCCCGTTATCACGTGCAGCCAGCGCACGGCGAAGCTCACCCAATCCCATAGTATCGCGAAATCGTTCATGTCGGCCCTCTCTACCACCTCGACTTTACGGCCTTGCGCCCAAACCGAAAGGGGCGAGGTGCACGATGACTTTCAAAAAAAAATGTAAAATACTAGGATGATTATATCGTTCGCCAACGGAACAGCGGGTACGCATGGCCTATCTCGACAACATCGCCGTCTTCGTCCGCGTCGTCGAACTCGGCAACCTGTCTGCAGCCGGACGCGACATGCGGATATCCCCTGCTGTCGCGTCGAATCGCATCAAGGAGCTGGAAAAGCATCTCGGCGTGCGCCTGTTCAACCGCACGACGCGGCAATTGATGCCGACCGAACAAGGCACCGTGTTCTATGCCGGGGCCAAGCAGGTGCTGGAGGCGATTACCGAGGCGGAGGCCGCCGTCAGCGCGCTATCAGGCCAGCCGCGCGGCACGATCCGCGTCACCGCCCCGCTCGGCATGGGTCGGCGGCTGATTGCGTCCGGCATTCCCGATTTCCACGACAAATATTCCGATATCGAAGTGCGGCTTCGCCTGTCGGACCACAATGTCGATATCATGAAGGAAGGCATCGACGTCGCCTTCCGGCTCGGGCTGCTTGAGGATTCCAGCCTGAGGATGCGCGGCATCATGGAATGCGAGCGCGTGCTGGTCGCAGCCCCCTCCTACCTCGAACAGCGCGGCGAGCCGCAGCATCCGCAGGAGCTGGTGGACAAGAAGCACGACTGCCTGATGCTGCGCTTTCCCGGCATGCGCGAGTTCTACTGGACCCTGAACACGCCGTCCGGCCCGGCCAAATTCGAAGTCCATGGGCCGTTCGATTCCGACGATGGTGATGTCCTGACCGGCTGGGCGCTGTCTGGGCGCGGCATCGTCAACAAGCCGCGTTTCGAGGTCGAGCCCTTTATTCGCGACTGGCGGCTGAAGGTGATCCTGCCCGAAACGCCGCCAACCCCGATCCAGCTCGCCGCCGTCTATCCGCACAAGAACCTGCAGGACCCGAAAGTGCGCCTGCTGCTCGACTTCATGGCCGAGCGCTGCCAGCGGCTGATCAAGGATATTCTGGCGGGGAAGTAGGGCGTCAGATCAGGCTTTTTTTGCCAACGCCATCATGATCTCGGCCGCGGCCATCGCCGCGATCACTGCCGGGCGCTTGTCCTTCACCGCATCGCCGCCGATGGGCGAGACGAGGCGCGCGAAGGCGTCTTCGGTGCCGTTCGCGGTCTTGAGATACCAGCTCCTGAACGTCGCCTTCTTGGTCTTCGAGCCGATCATGCCGACATAGGCCGCATCGTCGCGCTTCAGCGCTTCCGCGACAATCAGGAAATCCAGCGCGTGGTCATGCGTCAGCACGACGAAGGCAGCGCCCGCCGGTGCCTCGCGCACCATTTCCTCCGGCATCGGCGTCAACCGCGTCTCTGTCGATTCCGGCATGCCTTCCAGAGCCTCGGCGCGGGTTTCGACGACAATGACGTGAACCGGCAGGAGAGAAAAGGCCGAAGCCAGCGCATGGCCGACATGACCGCCGCCGAACACATAGATATGCGGGCTTCTGGCATCCTCGATGCGGGCTTCTTCGATCAGGTTTTGACGCAGGGGGTCGTCGACCACGCTGATAGAGAGATTAACCCGACCGCCGCAACATTGGCCGATTTCGGGGCCAAGCGGGATGTCGAGCACTATACCCTCCCCCTTGCGGGGAGGTTCGATCTGCGAAGCGGAGCGGGGTTGGGGTGGTAACGGGTTCGCACCATTCTGAGCCACCCCCACCCGACCCTCCGGGCCACCCTCCCCGCAAGGGGGAGGGAGGAGCGCTTCCGCCAACATCTCCCGCGCCTTGTCGATCGCCATGAATTCCAGTTGGCCACCGCCGATAGTCCCGAAGATCGCATCAGGCGAAACCAGCATTTTCGTGCCGGCCTCTCGCGGGGTCGAACCCTTTGCCTCTGCCACCTCGACGAGTGCGACCGCCGGCGACACGTCGAAGAAGGCGCGCAGGCTTTCGGCGTTGCGTGTCACTTGCCCGCCGCTTCAGCCTTCAGCCGCTCGACCGCCATCAGCACACGCTCAGGCGTGGCGGGCGCGTCGAGGCGCGGGCAAATCTTGTGATCGGCAACGCTCGCCACTGCGTCCGACAACGCGTGCAGCACCGACATGCCATGCGGCAGCGGCGGCTCGCCGACGGCCTTCGAGCGATGGATCGTCGGCTCATAGGCCTGCGACCAGTCCGTCAGCGCCACGTTGAAGATTTTCGGCCGGTCCGAGGCGAGCGGGATCTTGTAGGTCGAAGGCGCATGGGTGCGCAGGCGGCCCTTGTCGTCCCACACCAGTTCTTCGGTGGTGAGCCAGCCCATGCCCTGGATGAAACCGCCTTCGACCTGACCGATGTCGATCGCCCGGTTCAGCGAGCGTCCGGTATCGTGCAGAATATCCGTGCGCTCAACGACATATTCGCCGGTCAGCGTATCGATGGAGACCTCCGAACAGGCCGCGCCATAGGCGTAGTAGTAGAAGGCATGGCCGCGGCCCTTGGCTCGATCCCAATGGATTTTCGGCGTCTTGTAGAAGCCGGCGGCCGACAACTGGATGCGGTTGAGATAGGCCTGCTTGACCAGTTCGTTGAAGCCGATCTCCTGATTGCCGATGCGCACGCGGTTCGGCAGGAACACCACCTGATCGGTCGGCACCTGATATTTTTCGGCGGCAAAATCGGTGAGCCGCTTGCGGATCTGCCGCGCGGCATCCTGCGCCGCCATGCCGTTCAGGTCGGCTCCCGAGGACGCCGCCGTCGGCGCGGTATTGGGCACCTTGGCCGTGGTCGTCGCGGTAATCTTGACGCGGTCGAGGTCGATCTGGAACTCCTCGGCCACCACCTGCGCGACCTTGAGATGCAGCCCCTGCCCCATCTCGGTGCCGCCATGGTTCATATGCACGGAGCCGTCATTGTAGACATGCACCAGCGCGCCGGCCTGGTTGGACTCCGTCTTGGTGAAGGATATGCCGAACTTGACCGGCGTCAGCGCCATGCCGCGCTTGATGAAGCGGCTGTTGGCATTGAACGCATCAATCGTGCGGCGGCGGCCGGCATAGTCGGCACTTTCCGCCAGTTCCGCCACGATGCGGTGGATGATGTTGTCCTCGACCTTCTGGTGATAGGGCGTGACGTTGCGCTCGCCTTCAGCGCCCATCGGGTCATAAAAGTTCAGCTTGCGGATTTCGAGCGGGTCCTTGCCGACGGCGAAGGCCACCTCATCGATGACGCGCTCGGCCCCAACCATGCCCTGCGGGCCGCCGAAGCCACGAAATGCCGTGTTGGAAACCGTGTTGGTGTAGAGCGGCGCGGACTTGGCGTGCACATGCGGATAGAAATAGGCGTTGTCGCAGTGGAACAGCGCGCGGTCGCCAACGGGACCCGACAGATCGGCGGAAAAGCCGGCATTCAGCGCGAACATGAAGTCGACGCCGAGGATATTGCCCTCATCGTCGAAGCCGACCTCATAGTCGATGGCGAAGTCGTGGCGCTTGCCGGTGGCGGTCATGTCCTCGTCGCGGTCGAGCCTGATCTTGACGGCTCTGCCGTGCTTCTTGGCGGCGATCGCAGCGATTGCCGCGCATTGGTTCGCCTGCGTTTCCTTGCCGCCGAACCCACCGCCCATGCGCCGCACTTCCACCGTCACGGCATGGCTCGGCACGCCCAGCACATGGGCGACGAGATGCTGCGTCTCGCTCGGCCCCTGCGTCGAGCAATAGACGATGACCTCGTCATCCTCGCCCGGTATCGCCAGCGACACCTGGCCCTCGAGATAGAAATGATCCTGGCCGCCGAGTTTCATGCGGTTCTTGATGCGGTGCGGTGCCGCTGCGATGGCAGCCGCCGCATCGCCGCGCGTTAGCGTCAGCGGCGTCGTCACCTGCTTGTCTTTTTCGGGATCGAGGTTCCAGATATCGAAGATCCCCGGCAGTTCCTCGTATTCGATCTTCGCGAGGCGGGCAGCAGAGCGGCCCTGCTCGCGCGTTTCGGCAATGACGGCAAAGATCGGCTGACCATGGAATTGCACCTTGCCTTCCGCGAAAACCGGATCGTCATGCATGCCGCTCGGCGAGACGTCGTTCTCGCCCGGCACGTCGGCATGGGTAAGCACGTCAACCACACCGGGCGCGCTCCGCACCGCCGACAGATCGACCGATTTTAGCTTGCCATGCGCAACGCTCGACAGGCCGATGCCGACATGCAGCGTGCCCGCCGGCTCCGGCATGTCGTCGATATAGACGGCGGTGCCGGCGACATGCTTGTGCGCTGAATCGTGGCGCTGGTCTGTGTGAACGCCACCGGCGATCTTGGCTGCTTTCAGGTTGGGGGAAGCGTGTTTGTTCATGAGCAAGCTCTCCCGGCCGGGCAGCGCTCTACGTTGCCCCCCTCTGGCCTGCCGGCCATCTCCCCCACAGGTGGGGAGACTAGCTGTGTCGCTCGCCCCGCATATTCTGAAACGTCCAAGATTGGCGAAAGCCATGATGAAGGCTGATCTCCCCACCCGTGGGGGAGATGGCCGGCAGGCCAGAGGGGGGCGCGAAGGAACGTGGCATTCAATGTTAGGTTCATGACCGTCACCTCACGCTACCCGGTGCCGCGAGACCTGGATCGGCGCTTTTCCGCCTTGGCTCTCCGCAAAGAACCGCATCAGCAAATTGCGCGCAGCCAGCATACGATATTCCGCCGTCGCGCGCATATCGGTCAGCGGGGTGAAGTCTTCGGCATATTTTGTCATGGCCGCTTCCACGGCCGCTTCGGTCCATGGCTTGCCGGTCAATGCCGCCTCCACCGCCCGCGCCCGCTTCGGCGTCGCCGCCATGCCGCCATAGGCGATGCGGATGGAGGCGACGGTGCCATCCCTCGCAAGCGTCAGAAGAAACGCGCCCAGGGCGGCCGTGATGTCCTCGTCGCGGCGCTTGGTGATCTTGTAGGCGGCAAAATAACTATCTTTCGCCGGCACCGGCACATGCACGGCCTCGACGAATTCGCCCGGCTGCCGGTCCTGCTTGCCATAGGCAATGAAGAATTCTTCCAGCGGGATCGTGCGCCGCGCCTTGCCCTTGCGCAGCGTCAGCGTCGCGCCGAGCGCGATGAAGGGTGGCGGCGTGTCGCCGATCGGCGAGCCGTTGGCGATGTTGCCGCCGATCGTTCCCATATTGCGCACCTGCTCGCCGCCGATGCGGTCGATGAGCGGCCCGAGGGCAGGAATGCGCTTCGACAGCGTCTCAAACGCTTCCGTATAAGTCACGCCGGCGCCGATGCTGACCAGGCCGTCCTTTTCCGAGATCGTGCGCAATCCGTCGAGATGGCCGATGAAGACCACCGGCGAAATATCGCGCATGTGCTTGGTGACCCACAGGCCGACATCGGTAGACCCTGCCACGATCGTCGGCTTCTGCTCGCTTTCGAGAATGGAGGCGAAATCGTCCACATCCGCCGGCACGATCAGGCGATGCTTTTCCGCACCGATCTCGACGCGCGAACCGTCGCGCAGCACAGTGAGTTTCTCGGTCACCGCCGCGCGCTCGACCGCCAGCGGGTCCTTGGCAACCTTGCCGTAGCTCGAAATAGCGCGGGCAGCGCGCATGATCGCCTCATAGCCGGTGCAGCGGCAGAGATTGCCCTGCAGCGCCTTTTCGATCGCCGCATCCGCCGGTTTTGGCTCTTTCATCCACAGCCCATAGAGCGACATGACGAAGCCCGGCGTGCAGAAACCGCATTGCGAGCCATGGAAATCGACCATTGCCTGCTGGACGGGATGCAGCTTGCCGGCCTCGCCGCGCAGATGCTCGATCGTCACGACATGGCAGCCATCCAGCGAACCGACGAAGCGGATGCAGGCATTGACGCTTTCATAGACCAGCTTGCCGTCCGTCAGCCGACCGACCAGCACCGTGCAGGCACCACAATCGCCCTCGGCGCAGCCTTCCTTGCTGCCGCGCAGCGAGCGGCGCAGGCGCAGATAGTCGAGCAGCGTCTCGTCGGGCGCGACCTGCGACAGCGCCACATCCTCGCCATTGAGCAGGAAGCGGATTTCGTTGCGGGTTTTGGTCATTTTCAATCTCTCCAACCGCAGCGCTGCCCCTCATCCGCCTGCCGGCACCTTCTCCCCGTAAACAGGGAGAAGAAGGAAGCTCCAACGCCGACGCCCCCCTCTCCCCGTTTACGGGGAGAGGGTAAGGGTGAGGGGCGGCACAAACCTGCAAATGCCATCGTCAACTCCCCCGATACGTCGAATAGCCGTAGGGCGAGATCAGCAGCGGCACATGATAATGCTTTTCTTCCGACATGCCGAAACGGATCGGCACCTCATCCAGGAACATCGGCTCCGGCAGCGCCAGCCCGGTGGCGCGGAAATAGGCGCCGGCCGAAAATACCAGTTCATACTGTCCGGCCTGGAATGCGTGCCCCGCAAGCAGCGGCTCGTCGCAGCGCCCGTCGGAGTTCGTCACCACGGTCTTTACCTTGCGGTGCGAATTGCCGCTGACCTTGAACAGCGAAATCGACAGGCCTGCGGCCGGCTTGCCGGAAGCCGTATCGAGAACATGGGTCGTCAGGCGCCCGCCATCCGTCGTCGACATACTGCCTCCCTGCTTGTGAACACGAACGATCGATTGTGCGGCAAATAAATGCCATGCATAAGTCCCGGAGAAGCCGAAGGCCACAAAAAGACTTTCAAAAATAATAAGGGGAATGCCCCGGCCAGTCTTTCGATTATTCTTAATCTGCAAGTTCGGCTTTCGCCGGAAGCCTGAGGGATTTCATGCGTTACGAAAGAGACATGCGCGGCTATGGCGCCAACCCGCCCGACCCGAAATGGCCGGGAGGCGCGCATGTCGCCGTGCAGTTCGTCGTCAACTACGAGGAAGGCGGCGAAAACTGCGTTCTGCATGGCGATGCCGCTTCCGAAGCCTTCCTGTCGGAGATCGTCGGCGCTGCCCCCTGGGTCGGCATGCGTCACTGGAACATGGAATCGATCTACGAATATGGCGCGCGCGCCGGCTTCTGGCGGCTGCACCGCATGTTCACCGAGGCAGAAGTTCCGGTCACCGTCTATGGTGTCGCCACAGCGCTTGCCCGCTCGCCCGACCAGGTGACCGCCATGCAGGAAGCCGGCTGGGAGATCGCCTCGCACGGGCTGAAATGGATCGACTACCGCGAGCATTCTCTCGAGGCTGAGCGCGCCGACATCGTTGAGGCGATAAGGCTCCACACCGAAGTCACCGGCGAGCGCCCGCGTGGCTGGTACACCGGGCGCACCTCGATCAACACGGTGCGACTGGCCTGCGAGGCAGGCGGCCTCGACTATATCTCCGACACCTATGACGACGAACTGCCCTACTGGCTCGAGCATCAGAACCACGCTCACCTGATCATCCCCTACACGCTCGACGCCAACGACATGCGTTTCGCGACGCCGCAGGGCTTCAATTCCGGCGACCAGTTCTACGCCTATCTGAAGGACTCCTTCGACACGCTCTACGCCGAAGGCAAGGCAGGCCGCCCGCGCATGATGAATATCGGCCTGCACTGCCGCCTCGTCGGCCGCCCCGGCCGCGCGGCAGCACTCAAGCGCTTCATCGATTACGTGAAAAGCCACGACAAGGTCTGGCTGGCGCGGCGCATCGACATCGCCCGCCATTGGCAGGAGCATCACCCCTATCAGCCGCAAGCGCTGCGCCCGTCAAAAATGGCGCGCGAAGAGTTCGTCGAAAAATTCGGCGGCATCTTCGAGCATTCGCCATGGATCGCGGAACGCGCCTACGGGCTGGAACTCGGATCGGCTCACGACAGCGCCGGTGGCCTGCACAATGCGCTCTGCCGGGCCTTCAGGTCAGCGAGTGAAAAGGAGCGGCTGGGCGTGCTGACCGCCCACCCCGACCTCGCCGGCAAGCTTGCGGCCGCAAAACGCCTGACACCGGAATCCACCCAGGAGCAGGCCTCCGCCGGGCTCGACGCCCTGACCGATGCCGAGCGCGAGCTCTTCTCCAAGCTCAACGCCGCCTATGTCACCACCTTCGGCTTTCCCTTCATTATCGCCGTAAAGGGCAAGACCAAGGACGATATTCTCGCCGCCTTCGAAACCCGCATCGGCAACAGCCGCGCCGAAGAATTCGAGACGGCCTGCAAGCAGGTGGAGCGCATCGCGCTGCTGCGCCTGAAAGACCTTTTACCCGCCTAGATCGTGAAAGCTCCGGCTTGGGCGGGATAACGCTCAACTACTAAGGACCCAGAATGGCCGACCGCACCTATTACGCCCCGACCGGAGGCCTGCCGCCGCAGACGCAGCTTTTGACCGGCCGTGCCGTCTTCACCGAGGCCTATGCCGTCATTCCCAAGGGCGTGATGAGCGACATCGTCGCCAGCCTGCTGCCTTTCTGGGACAACACCCGCGCCTGGGTGCTGTCGCGCCCGCTCTCTGGTTTTGCGGAGACGTTTTCGCAATACATCATGGAAATCGCTCCCGGCGGCGGCAGCGACAGGCCGGAGCCGGACGCAGGTGCCGAAGGCGCGCTCTTCGTGGTCGAGGGCGAACTGACCATCGCCTTGGACGGCAAGAAACATGTCCTGCAGCCGGGCGGGTTTGCTTTCCTGCCGCCGGCCAGCAAATGGACCGCCCGTAACGAGAGCGGCACACCCGTCCGTTTCCACTGGGTCCGCAAGGCCTATGACTATGTCGACGGCATCGACGTGCCGGAAGCCATCTTCGCCAACGAGAAAGCCATCGCGCCCTCCCCCATGCCGGGCACCGAGGGCAAATGGGCGACGACCCGCTTTGTCGATCCGGCCGACCTGCGCCACGACATGCATCTGACCATAGTGACCCTCGAGCCGGGCGCGGTGATTCCCTTCGCCGAAACGCATGTGATGGAGCACGGCCTCTATGTTCTGGAGGGCAAGGCCGTCTACCGCCTCAACCAGGACTGGGTCGAGGTCGAGGCCGGCGATTACATGTGGCTGCGCGCCTTCTGTCCGCAGGCCTGCTATGCCGGCGGACCGGGAAACTTCCGCTACCTGCTCTACAAGGACGTCAACCGGCATATGAAGCTGGGTGGCGCTGCTGTGCGCCGGCCCTAAACCGAAAGGACGCCGCCATGGATCGGATCATCACGGCAAAGCTGCTCACCCGCGAGAACTTCGCCGAGTTCGGCGATGTCATCGACAAGGGCGGCGACAACCACTACCCGATCAATGGTGGAAAGACCGAGCGCTATCACGATCTGGCCAAGGTGGACGCCGCCGGTCCGAACGCGCGCGTGCTGGTCAGCATAGGCGCCGGCACACCTTACAAATTTCCGCTGAAACTCTCCATGGTCGAGCGCCATCCCTTCGGCAGCCAGGCCTTCATCCCGCTGTCGCCGCGCCCCTTTCTCGTCGTCGTCTGCCACGATGGCGAGGACGGTCCGGAAACGCCGCACGCCTTCCTGACCCAGCCCGGCCAGGGCGTGAACTATCCGCGCAATCTGTGGCACGGCGTACTCACCCCCATCGGCAAAAAGCAGGACTTTCTGATCGTCGACCGTGGCGGCGACGGCTCGAACCTGGAAGAATTCCACTTCTCCCACCCTTACGAAATCCACCTGCCGGAAGCCCGATGACCGAAACCTCGCTGATCAACCGCCTGTTCGACGTCATCGAGGACGACATCGTGCCGAAGACGGCGGAAGGCGTGGCCCATGGCAACAAGCTGTTCGGTGCCGCGATCCTGCGCAAAGCCGACCTGTCGCTGGTGCTTGCCGAAACCAACAACGAGATCGAGAATCCCCTCTGGCACGGCGAGATGCATTGCCTGAAGCGTTTCTACGAAATGCCCAAGGCCGACCGCCCGGACACGAAGGACTGCATCTTCCTGTCAACCCACGAGCCCTGTTCGCTCTGCCTGTCGGCCATCACCTGGACCGGCTTCGACAATTTCTACTATCTTTTCTCCCACGAGGACTCGCGCGACAGCTTCGCCATCCCGCACGACCTGAAAATCCTCAAAGAGGTCTTCACGCTCGACCCCGGCGGCTACAATGCCGAGAACGCCTATTGGAAAAGCTTTTCCCTGCGCAAGCTGTTGCGAGAGTTACCTGAAGCCGAACGCCAGACGTTGGAGGAGCGTGTCGCCAAAATCTCGGCCAGATACGACCGGCTTTCGGGAGAATATCAGGACGGCAAGGCCGAGAATGATATTCCGCTGAATTGAGCTGGCTTCAGCGCTTGCTTGCGGCCTCATAGATCGCCGAGCGGTCCCGCCTGCCGACGGCTATGACCAGCACCACCAATTCACCGTCGATGACTTCATAAACCAGCCGGTAGCCCGAGCTGCGGAGCTTTATCTTGTAGCGATCCTTCGCGTCGCGGAGTTTGGCCGATGGCAGGCGCGGGTTCTCGCAGCGCTCTTTCAGCTTCTTGCGGAACTGTTCACGCGTATTGGCGTCGAGTTTCTTCCATTCCTTGAGTGCGGATGTGAGGAACTGGACCTCATATGGCATCGAGATCGACCCGGATGCGCTCCTCGCCCTTGCGGGCATCGGCAATCGCATTGAGTTCGAAATCCTCGATCCGGTCCATCATCGCCTCGAACGCCTTGGCTGGCACGCAATAGAAGGCCGGCTCATTGCGGTTCAGGATCGCGACCGGAAAGCCTTCGCCGGCCGCAACCGTTCCCATCGGGTTCTTTTTCAGCTCCGAAACGCTGGCCGTGACTTCGGCAAGAATGGTGTGAGGCACGAGAAGCTCCGTCCTTTATTGGTACTTTAAATAGCACTCATAACAGGTCTTTTCAATTGGTCCGTCCAACTGGATTCAGATTTCGAAATTGAGCCATTCGCCGCAAAAAGCAATCCGGGCGGCGTTTCTCCGACTTGCTTTTGGCCCCTGTCCGATGCCTCCTGTAGTCATCAGGAGCATAGGCATGAAAACCATCACCGATTTCCCCCGCACCGTTCTCGAATTTCCCGATATGGGCATCGTCATGCCCGATGGCTGCCGGTTGTCGGCGCGGGTGTGGATGCCGGACGATGCCGATCAGGACCCGGTGCCGGTGATCCTCGAGCACCTGCCCTATCGCAAGCGCGACGGCACCACGGCACGGGACGATCTCACTCACCCCTACTTTGCCGGCCATGGCTATGCCTGCATCCGCGTCGACATGCGCGGCAATGGCGATTCCGAAGGGCTGATGGACGACGAATATTCGGAGCAGGAATTGCAGGATGCGGTGAATGTCATCACCTGGGCAGCAGGCCAGCCCTGGTGCAACGGCAATGTCGGCATGATGGGCATTTCCTGGGGCGGGTTCAATTCGCTCCAGGTCGCAGCCAAGCAGCCGGAGGCGCTGAAGGCGATCATCACGCTCTGCTCCACCGACGACCGCTATGCCGACGACATCCACTACAAGGGCGGCCTGCTGCTCAACGAGAATCTCGGCTGGGGCTCGACCATGCTGTCCTATTCCTCGCGCTCGCCCGACCCTGCGCTAGTTGGCGACAAATGGCGGGATATGTGGCTGGCGCGTCTTGAGAACGAGCCCTTCCTGCCTGCCGATTGGCTCAGGCATCAGCGCCGCGACGCCTATTGGAAGCGCGGCTCTGTCTGCGAGGATTTTTCGAAGATCAAGGCGGCGACACTGGCTGTCGGCGGTTGGGGCGACGCTTACAAGAACGCCGTCGCGCGGATCGTCGAAGGTGTGCAGGCGCCGGCCAAGGGGCTGATCGGCCCGTGGATCCACAAATATCCGCATTTTGCCGTGCCCAAGCCGGCAATCGGCTTCCTGCAGGAAGCGCTGCGCTGGTGGGACCATTGGCTGAAAGGCATCGACACCGGCGTCGAGAACGACCCGGCGATGCGGCTCTATGTCATGGATTCGGTGCCGCCGCGCGACTGGTATGAGGAACGTCCCGGCCGCTGGATCGCCGAGAAGAACTGGCCCTCGCAAGACATCAAGCCGAAACGCCTGCATCTGGCGGCTGACAGCAAGCTCGCCGACACCGCCAAAGCGCTCGGCAGCGTGAAAGTCGCCACGCCGCAGGATTGCGGCATGGCCGGCGGCGAATATTGCGCGATCTGGCTTGGTCCGGAACTTCCCGGCGACCAGCGCGAGGACGACGAGAAATCGATCTGCTTCGACGGGCCGCCGCTGGAAGCCGCGATGGATATCGTCGGCGCCCCGGTCATCCGCCTCAGGCTCGTGGCCGATCACGAACGGGCCATGGTCGCGGTTCGTCTCTGCGACGTTCAGCCGGACGGCTCGTCCACGCGCATCACATACAGCGTGCTGAACCTCACCCACCGCGACAGCCACGAGTTCCCCAAAGCCATGCCGCCCGGCGAGGCGGTGGAGATCACGCTTCAGCTTGACGACATCGCCTACAGCGTCGCCAAGGGCCACCGGCTTCGGGTCGCCGTTTCGTCCACCTACTGGCCGCTGGTCTGGCCTTCGCCCAGGCCCGTTACGCTGACGCTTGAACAAGGTGCGATCGATCTTCCGTTGCGCCCGTCCGGCAGCGGCGATGAGGTCACTTTCGCGGAACCCGAGGGCGCCACGCCCTGGCAGGTTGAAACGCTGCGCAAAAGCGCCAACAGCCGCAAGGTCGATCGCGATCCGGCGACCGGCAAGGTCTCGCTGGTCATCGTCGATGATTTCGGCGAAATCCGCGACAAGGACCACGGCCTGGTGAATGGCGGTGTCGCGCGCGAATGGTGGACCATCGATCCCGCCGATCCACTGTCGGCTTTCGGCAAGACGCACTGGACATCGACCCTGTCGCGAAATGAATGGTCGCTGCGCACCGAGACTTTTTCGGAGATGCGCTCCGACGCGAAAAACTTTTATCTCACCGGCAGGATCGAAGCCTACGAGGGAGACGAACTAGTGTTCGAGCGCGACTTCAAGGAGGAGATTCCGCGCGACCACATTTGACGAATGAAACGCATTGGTCTAAATACGACATTCTATTTGCGTCATTTCATGTCTCGACCGGCATCGTTAGATGCCGGTTCTGCATTCAGTATTTCTGCTGTTCGAAAGAGAAAATCGACGCCCGCCAAACCACCGGACCGGGGAGAAATCGATGTCGAACGATTACGCCTATTCAGGCCTTTTTCCAGTTATCGCCTTCTAGGCCTTCGCTGCGGAGCGGGATATTTCCCGCTCATCGGCCGGGACCGCCGAGAACTGCCGGCGTTGGTCCACCATCACGCATCATTTACGCCACGTCATGTCGCAAACTGCCTTGCGCGCGGCGCGATGTTGCGAGCAATATTCCCTCAACAAGAAATCAAGACCGATAACGGTCACCTAACAGAGTGAGGAACCTCTATATGTCGAATGAACTCGAATTCCTGAGCCATCGTGTAGCCGTCGGCAAATTGAGCCGGCGTGATTTTCTCGGCCGCGCCGCGGCTCTCGGCGTTACCGCCACTTTCGCCAATTCGCTGCTCGGCACAGCCGCCTTCGCCGCTGGCCCGCAGAAGGGCGGCGTCCTCAAGGCCGGCATGGTCGGCGGCGCTGCCACCGACAGCCTCGACCCGGCTTCATGGTCGAGCCAGGTGCCTTATTTCTTCGGCCGGCAGTGGGGCGAGCAGCTCGTCCAGCTTACCGCCGATGGCGAAGTCAAGCCCGCGCTGGCCGAGGAATGGGGCGCATCGGACGATGCCAAGGTCTGGACCTTCAAGATCCGCAAGGGCGTGCAGTTCCACAACGGCAAGGAAATGACCCCGGCCGACGTGCTGGCGACGATGGAGCGGCATTCCGACGAGAAGTCGAAATCCGGCGCGCTCGGCATCATGGGCGGCATCGACACGATCAAGGTCGACGGCCAGAACGTTGTCTTCACGCTCAAGGAAGCCAACGCCGATCTGCCCTACCTGCTCGATGATTATCACTTGATGATCCAGCCGAATGGCGGCAAGGACAAGCCGGACGAAGGCATTGGTACCGGCCCCTACAAGGTCACCGTCAATGAGGCCGGCGTGCGTCTCGGCGGCGAGAAGTTTGCCAATTACTGGCGCGACGATCGCGGCTTTGCCGACCAGATCGAGATCATCATCATCAATGACGCGACCGCCCGCACCTCCGCCCTTCAGGGCGGCCAGGTCGACATGATCAACCGCGTCGAGCCCAAGATCGTCGAACTCATCAAGCGCGTTCCCGGCGTCACCATCCAGAACGTCGCCGGGCGCGGCCACTATGTGTTCATCGCCCACTGCAACACCGCGCCCTTCGACAACAACGATCTGCGGCTGGCGCTGAAATTCGCGCTCGACCGCGAGGAGATGCTGCAGAAGATCCTGATGGGCTACGGCTCCATCGGCAACGACACGCCGATCAACAAGGCCTATCCGCTGTTCGCCGAGATCGAGCAGCGCAAGTTCGATCCGGAAAAGGCTGCCTTCCACTACAAGAAGTCCGGCCACTCCGGCACGGTGCTGATGCGCACTTCCGACGTTGCCTTCCCCGGCGCCGTGGACGCAGCCCAGCTTTACCAGCAGAGCGCTGCCAAGGCCGGCATCACCATCGAGGTAAAGCGCGAGCCGGGCGACGGCTATTGGTCGGAAGTCTGGAACAAGCAGCCCTTCTCGGCCTCCTACTGGGGCGGGCGCCCGACGCAGGACCAGATGTACACCACCGCCTATTATTCCAAGGCGGACTGGAACGACACGCGTTTCATGCGCGAGGACTTCGACAAGCTGCTGTTCCAGGCACGCTCGGAACTCGACAAGGAAAAGCGCACCGCCATCTACAAGTCGATGGGCGAGATGGTGCGCGACGAGGGCGGCGTCATCACGCCGATGTTCAACGACTTCATCGACGCCACCAGCGCCAAGGTCGGAGGGTGGTCGCCCGATGGCAACCAGGAAATGATGGGCGGCTACGCACTGTCCAAGTGCTGGGTCCAGGCCTGAGTTCGGCCTTGTCCAGATGGCTCCCATCCTGAAACTGATAGCCCAGCGCCTGGCGCTGGGCGTGCTCCTGCTTCTGGCCGTTTCGGTCCTGATCTTCGCCGGCACGCAAATCCTGCCCGGCGACGTCGCACAATCCATCCTCGGCCAGTCGGCGACGCCGCAGGCGCTTGCAAACCTGCGCGAGGCCATGGGCCTCAACGATCCCGCCTATGTCCGCTATTTCAAGTGGCTCGGCGGCGTGCTGACCGGCGATCTCGGCACCGCTCTGTCGAGCGGCCAGGACATTGCGACGTCGATCAAGGGCCGGTTGTGGAACACGCTGTTCCTGGCCTTCTGGGCAGCCATCGTCTCGGTACCGCTGGCGATCATTCTCGGCCTGCTCGCCGTGCGCTACCGCAACGGCTTCGTCGACAAGCTCATATCCGGCCTTGCGCTAGCCTCGACTTCGCTGCCGGAATTCCTCATCGGCTATGTGCTGGTCTTTTTTTTCGCCGTGAAGCTGCAATGGTTCCCCGGCATTTCAACCGTCTATGAAGGCATGCCCTTCGGCCAGCGCATGCAGGCGATCGCCCTGCCCGCTACCGCGCTGACGCTGGTGGTGCTGGCGCATATGATGCGCATGACGCGCGCCGCCATCCTCAACGTCATGCAGTCGGCCTATGTCGAAACCGCCGAACTGAAAGGCTTGTCGGCCTTCAACGTCATCCGCAAGCACGCATTTCCCAATGCGATCGCGCCGATCATCAACGTCGTCATGCTCAACCTCGCCTTCCTCATCGTCGGCGTGGTCGTGGTGGAGGTCATCTTCGTCTATCCCGGCATGGGCCAGTATCTCGTCGACCATGTCGCCAAGCGCGACGTGCCGGTGGTGCAGGCGGTCGGGCTGATCTTCGCCGCCGTCTATATCGGCCTCAACATCATCGCGGACATAGCGGCGATCATCGCCAATCCGCGCCTCCGGCATCCGAAGTGAGGGCGCGCAGCTATGCTTAGTCTGACAAGAATCCCCCTCGGCGCCGTGATCGGCCTGATCTTCACGACGCTCTTCCTCCTTACCGCCATCTTCGCGCCGCTCATCGCGCCTTACGGGCTCGGCGAAATCGTCGGCCAGGTCTGGGAGCCATCGTCGGCGAACTTCCTGCTCGGCACCGACAATCTCGGCCGTGACCTGCTCTCACGCATGATCTATGGCGCAAGAACGACGATCTTCATCGCGGTTCTCGCGACCGCGCTGTCCTTCTCGCTGGGCTCGATCCTGGGCTTCACCGCCGCCGTCGTCGGCGGTTGGTTCGACATGATCATGTCGCGCTTCGTCGATCTCCTGATGGCAATCCCGACGCTGATCTTCGCGCTCGTCGTGCTCTCGGTCCTGCCCACGAACATCTTCGTGCTGATCATGGTCATGGGCATCCTCGACTCGACCCGCGTCTACCGCCTGTCGCGCGCAGTGGCCGTCGACATCAACGTCATGGATTTCGTCGAGGCGGCAAAGCTGCGCGGCGAAGGCCGCCGCTGGATCATCTTCCGCGAGATCCTGCCGAACGCGCTGTCGCCGCTGGTATCGGAACTCGGCCTGCGCTTCATCTACTCGGTGCTACTGTTGTCGGCCCTGTCCTTCCTCGGCCTCGGCGTCCAACCGCCGGCAGCTGACTGGGGCGGCATGGTCAAGGAAAACAAGGACGGCATCGTCTTCGGCATTCCGGCAGCGCTTATCCCCGCCGCCGCGATCGCAGCGCTTGCCATTTCCGTCAATCTCGTCGCCGACTGGGTGCTCAACCGCACGACCGATCTCAAGGGAGGCCGCGGCAATGGCTAATCTGGCGACCCCGAGCGACAATCTGCTCGACATCCGCAACCTGCGCATCGAGGCCAAGGTCTACCCGCCCGGCGAAGAGCCGCGCAACATCACGCTGGTGCATGACGTGTCGCTGACCCTGAAGAAAGGCAAGGTGCTCGGCCTGATCGGCGAATCCGGCGCCGGCAAATCGACCATCGGCCTGTCGTCGCTCGGCTATGGCCGCGGCGGTGTCAGGATCACCGGCGGGCAGGTCTTCATCAATGGCCGCGATATCCTCACCAGCGGAAAGAGCGGCATCCGCAAGCTGCGCGGCCGCGAGGTCTGCTATGTCGCGCAATCGGCCGCTGCCGCCTTCAACCCGGCCCACCGGCTGATGGACCAGGTCGTCGAGGCATCCCTCCTGCATGGCACAGGCACCCGCGCCCAGGCCGAAAAGCGCGCTGTGGCGCTGTTCAAGAAGCTTAGCCTGCCGGACCCCGAGAACATCGGCAAGCGCTTCCCGCATCAGGTCTCCGGCGGCCAGCTCCAGCGCGTCATGACCGCGATGGCGCTGTGTTCGGAACCCGACCTGATCGTCTTCGACGAGCCGACGACCGCGCTCGACGTGACCACGCAGATCGACGTTCTGGCGGCAATCAAGGATGCCATCCGCGATACCGGTGTCGCCGCGCTCTACATCACCCACGACCTCGCCGTGGTGGCGCAGGTGTCGGACGAGATCATGGTGCTGCGCCATGGCCGGCTGGTCGAATGGGGCGGCACGCGCCAGATCATCAAGGAACCGCGCCAGGAATACACCAACCAGCTCGTTTCGGTTCACGAGATCACCCACGAGGAGCAGAAGCCCGGCACCACGCCGTTCCTGTCGGTGAAGAATGTCACGGCCGCCTATGGCGGTGGCGCGGTGAAGGTGCTGAAAAACGTCTCCGTCGACATTTATCCCGGCCAGACGCTCGCCGTCGTCGGCGAATCCGGCTCCGGCAAGTCGACGCTGGCGCGTGCTGTCACCGGCCTTTTGCCGCCGCTTGAAGGCAACGTCACCTTCGCCGGAAGGCCGCTGGCAAACCGCCTCGCCGACCGCACCAAGGACGATCTGCGCCAGCTCCAGATGATCTACCAGATGGCCGACGTAGCAATGAACCCGCGCCAGACCGTCGGCACCATCATCGGCCGGCCGCTCGAGTTCTATTTCGGCATGCGCGGCAAGCAGCGCGACGCGCGCGTGGCCGAACTCCTCGACAAGATCGAGATGGGCAAGGGCTTCATCGACCGCTACCCGGCAGAGCTTTCGGGCGGGCAGAAGCAGCGCGTCTGCATTGCCCGCGCGCTCGCCGCCAAGCCCAAGCTCATCATCTGCGACGAGGTGACCTCGGCGCTCGATCCGCTGGTCGCTCACGGCATCCTTGAGCTGCTTCTGGAACTGCAGAAGGAAGAGCAGGTCGCCTATCTCTTCATCACCCACGATCTCGCAACGGTGAAGTCGATCGCCGATTCCATCGCCGTCATGTATCGCGGCGAGGTCGTTCGCTATGGGTCGAAAAGCGAAGTGCTGAAGCCACCCTTCGACGCCTATACCGAGCTGCTGCTTTCATCGGTTCCAGAAATGGAAATCGGCTGGCTCGAAAAGGCGATCAAGGGCCGGCGCATGGAGAGCGCGGGGAACTGACGGGCCTGCGTTTAACCTGCAGCGTCGACCTGCTCGACGTTCAAGAACCCCTCTCCGCCTCGCTGCGCTCGGCACCTCTCCCCGCTTTGCGGTGCGAGGAAAGGTGGCGCGCGCAGCGCGACGGAGAGGGGGTAGCACCCCAAAAGGCTCCGCGACGCCTACCGATTAAACCAGAAAATCCCCACTCCCCGCCTTCGCGGCAGCCTGCGTAACCCCATCCAGCTCATACGCCTTGATATAGTCGATCTGCATCTCGGCCGGCGTCGCCAAGCCATCCGCCGGCGTTCCCGCCACACCGCCGACCGCCAGATTGACCAGCATGTACATCGGCCCGTGCATGTCGCTCGGCGTATCGGTGCGCGCGATCTCGACATCGTCGAAATACCAGACGATCTCCTCCTCGGTCCACAGCACGCCATAGGTGTGAAAGCCGGACGTATCCGGCACATTCACCGCCGAGGAGACAGAGGTGTGGCTTCCGGTTTCATTGGTATGCGCCGTCACATGCACCTTGCCGGGTTCCTGTCCGCGCATTTCCACCACGTCCAGTTCCGGCGGCCAGGAGCCATCCGCCGGCAGCAGCCAGAAGGCCGGCCAGGCGCCCTGGTTTTCCGGCATGTCGGCGCGCATCTCGAAATAGCCGTAGGTCTGCGAAAACGACTCGTAGGTCGTCAGCAGGCCGGACGTATAGTCGTAATTGTTGACTTCGGGCTTGATCGCATCCGGCGTCGGCGCGGCGGTGATGGTGAGAACGCCATTATCGATACTGAACGGATTGACCGACTTCGTCGGCGCGTAGTTGGTGTCGATATACCACTGCTTCTCACCATTTCCGGTGTGGGTACTGCCGTTCTCGGCACCCCACCAGAAATTCGAATCCCACGTACCGCTCTCGCCGTTCCACAGGCTGAGCGAATTGAAATCGTCGGAGAAGGACAGGCTCATCTCGGACTTGTCCAGGCTGAGCTTGAACCGCCCCGCATCGAACTGGTCGACGGTGGTGTTGGCGAAGACAAGGATCTCGTCATTGCCGAGATCGAGCGTCACATTGGCGCCCGTTTGGGTCAGGTTCGACTGGATCGCATCGAACGAGATAAAACCGTAACCGTCGAGACGCACCTGATCGTCAACACTGAAATCGAGTATCAGGTCGCTGCCATTGCCCTCCGAAATGACAAAAATATCGGCGCCGCCACCACCCTTAAGCACGTCGTTGCCAGCGCCGCCGTCGATGGTCTGGCTGCCGGATGCGCCGCTGATGATGTTGTCGCCGTCATTGCCGATCGCCGCCCGGCCATTGCCGGTCACGGTCAGATTCTCGATGTTCTCGGGAAGCCGATAGCTCATCCAGGTGTTGATCGTGTCAACACCTTCACCGGCCTTTTCGAAGGCGCTGTTACGGGCCGAATAGAGATAATAGATGTCGTCGCCCGTTCCGCCCTGCATGACGACATTGACCGAACTGTCGCCCCACATCGAATCGTTGAGCGCACTGCCGGCAAGCTGCGGGCCGGAATTCGTTGCCGAGAAATGGTTGACCGAGGAGCCGCTGTAAGGGAGGGGGACGCCCTTGGCGTTCAATACAGTGTTCATCGTCGCTTCCTGCTTCCTGGATTTATCCTCCCGAAGTCAGGCTAGCATCCGAACCATGACGGCGCGACCGGCCATCGTTAACGTTGTGCTAAATTAGGTTTATCAAAAGTTATTTGGGACCATAGAATTTTATGCAAACGCCCACTCACGCCGGCCAAGCATCGCCACCGCTTCGATGATCCGCGTGAAGCTGGCGCGGGCGCGACCAACCGTATGGCGGGCGCGCAGATAGCCGTGCACCAGTCCCGGCTCTTCATGCGAGAAGGCCTTGCCGCCCGCCGCGATCACCCGCGCGGCATAGGCCTGCCCGTCGCTCGAAAGTGGATCGCATTCGGCGGTAACGATCACCGTCGGCGGCAGATTTGAGAAATCGGCGTCAGCCAGCGGCGTGTAGGTGACGTCGCCCGAAACGTCGGCGCCGCCAGTGCGGATGTCCTTGTAGAAGGCCATATCACGCATCGTCAGCATCGGCGCTTCGGCGTGAGTCACATAGGAGCCCTTCGACTGGTCGCCACCCAAGCCCGGATAGATCAGCACCTGCCCGACCGGCCGGCGCGCATGGCCGCGCGTAGAGTGGCTGACGGCGGCGGCGAGATTGCCGCCGGCGGAATCGCCGCAAAGCAGGATCGGCTGCGTATAATTTTTGGCGACCCATTCGAACGCGACAAAAGCATCGTCGAACGCCGCCGGATGCAGATGCTCCGGCGCGAGGCGATAGTCGACCGACACGACTTCGTAGCCGGTGCGTGCGCAAAGCTCGGCGCAGACATCGTCATGGCTGTCGAGCCCGCCGAGGATAAAGCCGCCGCCATGATAATAGACCACGATGGCCTTGGGGTCGGCCGAAGCGCGATAGATGCGGACCGGGATTTCGTGCAACGGCGCAGTAAGCGTGCGGTCCTCAGCCTTTACACCATCTGGATAGCCGGCAAAGAACTCACGGCACATGCGGTCATAAATCGCGCGCTGCTGCTCGATCGTGTAGTCGATCGTATCGGGCGGATAATAGGAATTTGTCCGCTCGATAAAGGCCCAGGTCTCGGCATCAATCAGTTTTGTGTAGTCGGTCACGAGCCTTACTTGCCCTTCCACACGGGATCGCGCTTTTCGGCAAAGGCCTTGAAGCCTTCCATATTGTCTTCCGACGCGTAGAGCTCATCGACCGTGCGGAACTTGCGCTTGGTGATCCAGTTCATCGCGTCCTGGAACTCCATCGCCTCGGCCCGGCGCGCGACCTCCTTGATCGAGGCGAAGACCAGCGGCGGCCCGCCGGCGAGCAACCGTGCGACTTCCCAGACACGATCCTCCAACTTGTCGGCGGGCAGCACCTCGTTGACCAACCCCCAGCGATGCGCCTCCTGCACATCCATCCAGCGCCCAGTGAGCAGAAGGTCCATGGCGACGTGATAGGGAATGCGTTTCGGCAGCTTTATCGTCGCGGCATCGGCCAGCGTGCCAGCCTTGATTTCGGGCAGGGCAAACGAGGAATGGTCGGAGGCGTAGATGAGATCACAGGACAGCGCCAGCTCGAAGCCGCCACCCACCGCCATGCCGTTGACGCAGGCGATCACCGGCTTGTTCATGTCGCGCAACTCCTGCAGTCCGCCGAAACCGCCGACGCCATAATCGCCATCAACCGCATCGCCGCCGGCTGCCGCCTTGAGATCCCAGCCAGCGGAGAAGAATTTTTCCCCGGCGGTCTTCACGATGGCGACGCGCAGTTCGGGGTCATCGCGAAAGGCACGAAAAGTCTCGCCAAGCAGGCGCGAGGTTGCCAGGTCGATGGCGTTGGCCTTGGGCCGATCGAGCGTGACTTCGAACACTCCACCCTCGCGACGGGTTTTTACGACGTCGGACATGATTACTCTCCTGCGCTGACTGCCCCCTCCCCCTTGAGGGGAGGGTGGCTGGACAAAGTCCGTTCGGGTGAGGTCGCCGCGGCAGTGCGCGACGGCGTGGCAGTGTCTTCTGAGGTAACCCCCTCCGCCCACTGCGCGGCCACCTCCCCCTTGAGGGGCGAGGATGTGACGAGCAGCACATCGGCAATCCACGCGCCCTTGCCCTCCCCGCAGACGATGAGTGGATTGATATCGAGTTCCTCGATCGCGTCGGCCTCTTCAAGAACGAAATCCGCAATGGCAAGGATGGCGTCGATGGCCGCCGAAATATCGGACCTGGGTCTGTCGCGATAGCCGTCGAGCAGCGGGAACATCCTCAGGCCGCGCAGCGCGGTCTCTATCTCGGCGCGCGAGGCTGGCAGCAGCAGCGTCGCGCTGTCCTTCAGAAGCTCGACCAGAACACCGCCCGTGCCGACCGTCATCACTGGGCCGAAGAGTTCATCTCGGGTAACGCCGACGATCAATTCGGCGACCCCGCCCTCGACCATGCGCTCGACATAGAGGCCGGTTCCAAGCGGAAGCAGCGCCTCGCCGGCGCTGCGGACATCGTCGGCGGATTTGAGATTGAGCCTGACCGCGCCAAGCTCGCTCTTGTGGGCAACGCCAAGCGCTTTCAGGGCGACGGGGAAGCCGAGCTTTTCGGCGGCTTCAACCGCTTCGGCAACGCTCCCTGCGCGCGCGCCCTGCGGAACGGCAAGGCCGGCCTTGCGCAGCAGTGCTTTGGCCTCTGCCTCGTCGGGGGTGTTCCCCTCCCCCTTGAGGGGGTGAGGAACGCCCGGAGCCATAGCGGAGGGCCGGGCCCCGCCGGGTGGGGTCGCCGATGAAGCGCGCGACCTAGTGGCGGTGCCTTCTGAGGCTACCCCCTCCGTCCGCTTCGCGGACACCTCCCCCTCAAGGGGGGAGGGCCGCCGCCAAGCCTCTCCAATAAACGCAGCCGCCTCAGCCGCATCCATCGCTTCAACAATGCCCTGCAAGGGCACGATACCGCGCCGGAACAGTTCCGCGGCATGCGCCTCGGTCAGGTTCTCGAGCATCGAAGCAACGACCGCGCCACGCGCATTGTTAGACTTCAACGCGGCCTCGAAGGCCCGCACCGTCGGCCACCAGTCGGCATCCGAGCAACGATCGTTGCGCGGGAAATCCAGCACCAGCATGTTGAGGTCGAAACCGCCCGACACCATGGCGGTGAAGGTCGCCGTCATCGCCGGCTCATCGTTCCAGATGAAGGTGTGATAGTCGAGCGGGTTGGCCACCGCTACGAAGGAGCCGAGCGTCGATTTCACACGCGCCCAGTGCTCTTCGCCCAATGCCGGGAAGCGCACCTTGCGGCCCTCGGCGCTGTCGGCCATCACCGACGCCTCGCCGCCCGAACAGCTCATGGATGACAGCGTGCCGCCCGCAAGCGGCCCGAATGCGTGCAGCAGCTTCAGCGTCTCGAGGAAGGACGGGATCGAATTGACCCGTGCAATGCCGAGGCGTTTCAGGAAGGCGTCGGACGCAGCGTCCGATCCCGCGAGCGAGGCCGTATGCGAAATGGTCGCTGCCCGCGCCTGTTCGGAACGCCCGACCTTCATGGCAACTATCGGCTTTTTCAGTTCTCGCGCCCGCGCGGCAAGGCGTTCGAACCCATCGACCTTGTCGAAGCCTTCGATATGGAGGCCGAGGCAGGAAACGCGCTCATCCTCGATCAGGCCGAGCGCCATTTCGGACAAGCCCGTCTGCGCCTGGTTGCCCGCCGTCATCAGGAAGGCGATCGGCAGGCCGCGCTGCTGCATGGTCAGGTTGCAGGCGATGTTGGACGACTGCGTGATGATTGCAGCACCCCGGGTGCCCGGCTCCAGGCGCTGCCCGCCATGCTGGTCCGGCCACAGAAGCGCGCCGTCGGCATAGTTGATCAGGCCATAACAGTTCGGCCCGATGACGGGCATGGTACCTGCTGCCTCGATCAGTTCGGCCTGAAGCCGTTCGCCGTCCTCATCGTCGGCGCCTGCCTCGAGAAAGCCGGCGGCAAAGCAGATCGCGCCGCCTGCGCCGAGCTGCGCAAGCTCGCGCACGATGTCTATCGTGGCGAAGCGGTTGACGCCGATGAACACCGCGTCCGGAGCGCCCGGCAGGTCGCTGACGGAGCGATAGGCTTTTACACCCGCGACCTCGTCCCGCTTCGGATGGACGGGCCAGACATCACCGGCAAAGCCCATCTTGAGCGACTGCCTCACGACATTGGGAGCAAACGCTCCACCACCGATCACGGCGATGGATTTGGGACGAAGGAGACGTTCGAGACGCAGCATGGTTACCCGCCGACTGCGCGCAGAAGCGCTCGCGAAATGATATGCCGCTGAATCTCGGACGTGCCTTCCCAGATGCGTTCGACGCGGGCGTCGCGCCAGATGCGCTCCAGCGGCAGGTCGTCCATCAGGCCCATGCCGCCGTGGATCTGGATCGCCTCATCGGCGACGAAAGCAAGAACCTCCGTCGCCTTGAGCTTGGCCATCGCCATATCCTGATCCGTGACGGTGCCCTGGTCGTATTTCCAGCCAGCTTCGAACACCATCAGGTCGGCCGCCTTCAGCTCGGTCGCCATGTCGGCGAGCTTGAACGACACACCCTGGAACTTGCCGATCTGCTGGCCGAACTGTTCGCGCTGGGCGGCATATTCGATGGCATGCTGCAAAGCCCGTTCCGCCCGGCCGAGGCAGGTCGCGCCGACTTGCAGGCGGGTCGCGCCAAGCCAGCTATTGGCGACCTCGAAGCCTTTATGGACTTCGCCCAGAACCTGCTCCTTGGGCAGGCGGCAGTCGTCGAACTCCAGCACCGAATTGGTGTAGCCGCGATGCGAGACATTGCGGTAGCCGTCGCGCACGGTGAAACCCTTGGTGCCCTTGTCGACGAAGAAGGCGGTAATCTTCTTGCGCTTGCCGCGGGAAGAATCTTCCTCGCCGGAAGCCATGAAGACGATGGCGAAATCGGCAATGTCAGCGTGGCTGATGAAATGTTTGGTGCCATTGAGCACCCAATCGTCGTCGTCCTGCACGGCGGTTGCCTTCATGCCGCGCAGGTCGGAGCCCGCGCCCGGCTCGGTCATGGCGAGGCAGTCGGATTTTTCGCCGCGAATGCAGGGAAACAGATATTTCTCGCGCTGCTCGGGCGTGCCGGCGAGCAGGATGTTGGAAGGCCGCGCCACGCAGGTCCAGTGCAGCGCATAGTTGGCGCGGCCAAGCTCCTTTTCGTAGAGCAGCCATGTCACCGTATCGAGCCCCGCCCCGCCAACATCGGCCGGCATGTTGGCGGCGTAAAGCCCGGCTTCGATCGCCTTGGCCTTCAACGCCTCGATCAGGTCGCGGCGCAAATGGCCGGTGCGCTCCACCTCCGCTTCATGCGGATAGAGCTCGTTTTCGACAAAGGCCCTCGTCGTGTCGACGATCAGGCGCTGCTCTTCGGAAAGGCCGAAATCCATGGCTTAGCCCTTCTTCTTTTTCTTCGGCTTCTCGGCCTTGGCTTTCACCGCTTTGGTTGCCTTGGCCTTTTCTGCCGATTTCGACGCCTTGGGCTTCTTGGCCGCAAGCTTGGCTAGCTGCTTTGTGTAGTCGTTGTGCAACTCCCCGGCGCCCCAGCCCTTGCCCTTGTTCTGCTTCGAAAGGGCTTCCATGATGGCGACGAGATTGTCGTCGCGGATCTTTTCGAGTTCGCGGATCGACCATTTGTCGGACTGGTCGTCCGACTGCGTGGCGATGAGGTCGACCAGTTCGTCGTTGAATTCCGGCACATCCATCAGCTTCGTCCACGGCCATTTCAGGCAGGGGCCGAACTGGGCCATGAAGTGGCGCATGCCGGCCTCGCCGCCGGCAACGCGGTAGACCTGGAACATGCCCATCTGCGCCCATCGCAAGCCGAAGGAATAGCGCATGATGTCGTCGAGTTCCTCGACCGTGCAGATGCCGTCCTTGATCAGCCACAGCGCTTCGCGCCAGGCCGCTTCGAGCAGGCGATCGCCAACGAAAGCCTCGATCTCCTTGCGGATCACCACCGGCTTCATGCCGATCGAGGCGTAGATTTCCTTGGCGACCTCGATGGCTTCCGGAAAAGTCTGTTCGCCACCGACGATCTCGACCAATGGCAGGAGATAGACCGGGTTGAACGGGTGACCGACGACCAGCCGCTCCGGGTGCTTTTTCATCGCCACCTGCATGTCGGTGGGCTTGATGCCGGAGGTGGACGAGCCGACGATGGCGTTGGCCGGCGCGTGCAGGTCGATTTCGGCCAGCACGCGATGCTTCAGGTCGAGCCTTTCCGGCACGCTTTCCTGGATGAAATCGACGTCGTGCACGGCCTCCGCGATGGTCTTGGCAAAGGTCAGCTTGCCTTCCTTGGGCAGGCCACCGGGCACCATCTGTTTATAAGCGCGGCGCGCGCCCTTCATCACTTCGCTGACCTTGCGCGAAGCCTCCGGGTCGGGATCGTAGATCGAAACGTCGATGCCGTTCAGAAGCAGGCGGGCGACCCAGCCGGCGCCGATGACCCCGCCACCGATGGCGGCGGCCTTGCTGACAATGCTCATGCGGATGCTCCGGCTTTCTGGCTGATGGGTGCGCGCTTGGTCAGGTTCAGCTTCTTGCGCACTTCCTCCGGCCCGATGATGCGCGCACCCATGTTGGAAACGACCGTGACGGCTCGCTCGACCAGCTGCGCATTGGTTGCGAGCACGCCCTTGTCGAGCCAGAGATTGTCCTCAAGCCCGACGCGGACATTGCCGCCGGCAAGCACGGCAGCGGCGGCATAGGCCATCTGGTTTCGCCCGATGGAAAAGGCCGACCAGTTCCACGTCGACGGGACGTTATTGACCATGGCCATGAAGGTGTTGAGGTCGTCCGGCGCGCCCCACGGCACGCCCATGCACAATTGCACGAGTGCGTCCGGCTTCAGAACGCCTTCCTTCACCAATTCCTTGGCAAGCCAGAGATGCCCGGTGTCGAACGCTTCGATCTCCGGCTTGACGCCCATCGCCGTCATCATGCTGCCCATGGCGCGCAGCATGCCGGGAGTGTTGGTCATGACATAATCGGCTTCGGCGAAATTCATGGTGCCGCAGTCGAGCGTGCAGATCTCCGGCAGGCACTGGCGCACATGCTCGACACGCTCGCTGGCGCCGGCCATGTCGGTGCCCTGCGTCTTCAGCGGCAGCGGCTGCTCGGTCGAGCCGAACACCATGTCGCCGCCCATGCCGGCGGTGAGGTTCAGCACGACATCGACATTGGCATCCCGAATGCGCTCGGTGACCTCGCGGTAGAGGTGAACGTCGCGGCGCGGCTTGCCGGTTTCGGGGTCACGCACATGGCAATGGACGATCGCGGCTCCAGCCTTTGCCGCGTCGATCGCCGAATCGGCGATCTGCTTGGGAGAGCGCGGCACATGCGGGCTGCGGTCCTGCGAGCCGCCGGACCCGGTCACGGCACAGGTAATGAAAACCTCGCGGTTCATCTCAAGCGGCATCGAACTCTCTCCCAATCGAAACAGGCGACAACAATGCCTGACTTGCCGGAAACTGCTTTGCACTTTACGAAGTATGATTGATGAAAAGCGAAAAGCCCTCGATCTTTCTGCCGGACCGTTCAGCCCTCAAGGTGACGCTTCTGGTTTTCTCCGGTTCGTCCATCATGTGCGTGGCCTCGGCAATCGACCCGCTGCGCGCTGCCAACCGCGTTTCGGGCGAAACGCTTTTCGACTGGAAGATCGTATCGATCGACGGAGAAGCACCCATCACCACATCCGGTCTCCCCGTTGCAGTCAGCAGCCGCTTCGATGCCAATGAAAAAACCGATGTGCTGGCAATCGTCGGCGGCTTCGGCACCAAGACGCAAGGCACACCCGCCCTCCTGGCCGCGTTGCGACGCACCGCGCGGTCGGCGCAGGCCATCGGCGGCATCGAAGCCGGCACATGGCTTGTCGCGCGGGCGGGATTGCTGGAAGGCCGCGCCGCAACCACGCATTGGGAAGACATGGAGGATTTCGCGCAAGCCTTCCCCGGCGTCGACGTGCGGCCGGACCGCTACGTCATCGACGGCCCGGTCTTCACCAGCGGCGGCGCATCACCCACCTTCGACCTGATGCTGCACCTCATCCGCTCGCGCCTCGGCATGGCGGTGGCGCTCGATGTGGCGAGTGTCTTCATCTACGATCAGGCGCGCGCCGCAACGGATGCGCAGCCGCTCGTCTCGCTCGGCCGGCTCGACGGCTATGACCCACGCCTCGCCCAGGCGATCCGCCTGATGGAGGCGCATATCGACCAGCCATTGACGGTCGCGGCCATCGCCAGACGCGCCGGCGTAACGCCGCGTACGCTGGAGAGCATTTTCCGCAAGTCGATCGGCGAGACGCCGGGTGCCTATTATCTCAGGCTGCGCCTCGCCGCGGCGCGCCGGCTGGTCGCCGACACGCAGGTTTCCATGGCGGACATCGCCACGCGCACCGGCTTCTCATCGCCGGCGGCATTTTCCAGAAGTTTCTCGCATGCATTTGGGGAAGCGCCGGTCAAAGTGAGGCGGCGCTAGACGGAGCGGTCAGGCCGCGTTGCGCTGGTCCTTGCCGATGAGCGAACGCAGCTGATTTGCCAGAACCGCCTCGAGCCGGCTGTTGACAGCGCGGTCCCATTCGTTCGTCTGCTCGCCGGTGGAAACCTGGGCGGGCAAGGCAAACAGGCCATCGACGATCGAGCTGCCTTCGCGGCGCGAAAGCAGTATTTCAATCTGGTTTTCAGGTTCGGAGTTCATCTCGACTGTCCTCCTATAAGGCTACTCTGAAGCCACTATATAGGAAGCAGGTGACGGCTTCTTGAAGGCAGGAGAGGGGTCATCATGAGGCAAATTCGGTCACACTTTGTTGCGCTGACACCCTGCCGCGAAACACAAATTTGAACCGCGCAATCAGGCGAATTGCTTGACAAACAGGACCGTGGTGAAGCCGCTGTCCCACTCATCGTCGGGATAGCGGCCCTTCTCCTCATATCCGCGCGCCTTGTAAACGGCCTGAGCCTGCTCGTTGAACGTGTCCGTCTCCAGTCGGGCCTGCGGGAAACCGGCGCTGCGGATCATCGCCTCCGCGTGATCGAGAAGGTTGCGGCCGACACCACGCCCCTGATATTGCGTGGAAACGTGCAAGGCTTCGATGAAATCGTCTTGCCAATGCACCAGCCCGGCAAGCTTTCCGTCTATCTCGGCGACGGCGAAGTCCTGCCCGTGTTCATCCACATAGTGGCCGCCAATATCCGAGTGGACATAGCGCTCTGCCGATGCGGGCGTTATATGCGGCAGCCAGGTATTCTCGAACGTATCGCGCAGGATTTCCTTCAGCGCGACAGTATCGCCTGCCCGCGCGCGGCGCACATTTATCCGACCATCACTCATCTGCCTTCAGCTCCGCTTAGCCGACCTTTCTTAGCAGCAGGCAGCAGCGATGGCTTTCGTCAGATCAGGGCAAGCGTGGTGCCAGCGGCGTAGCGCGCCGGCACCCTGCCAGGCTCATACGTAGCGGTTGACGACGTTCTCAAGATACTCCTGCCGGCCCGACTTCGGCTGCGGCTCGATCTTCTTCTTGACGACGCGCTCGGCGATCTCTTCCAGCGAACGCTTGCCCGAAAGCATCGCCTTGGCTTCGGCGGATTTCCAGCCGGCGTAACGCTCCTCAAGCGGACCCGAAAGCGCCTTGTCCTCAATCATTTTCGCGGCAGCCTTCAGCCCGCGCGCGCAGCAATCCATCGCGCCGATATGGCCGATCAGCAGATCCTGCGGGTCGAGTGACTGGCGGCGCAGCTTGGCATCGAAATTGGTGCCGCCGGTCTTGAAGCCGCCGCCGGCCAGCACGTGATAATAGGCCAGCGCCATTTCCGGCACATTGTTGGGGAACTGGTCGGTGTCCCAGCCGGACTGGTAGTCGTTGCGGTTCATGTCGATGGAACCGAAGATGCCGAGCGCGTTGGCCAGCGCCAGTTCGTGCTCGAAGGAGTGGCCGGCGAGAATGGCGTGGCCCTGCTCGATATTGACCTTGACCTCCTTCTCCAAGCCGAAATCCTTCAGGAAGCCATAGACCGTCGCAACGTCGTAATCATACTGGTGCTTGGTCGGCTCCTGCGGCTTCGGCTCGATGAGGATCGCGCCCTTGAAGCCGATCTTCTTCTTGTAGTCGACGACCAGCGACAGGAACCGCCCTGCCTGCTCGCGCTCGCGCTTCATGTCGGTGTTGAGCAGCGTCTCATAGCCCTCGCGTCCGCCCCACAATACGTAGTTCTCACCGCCGAGCTTCTTGGTGACGTCGAGGCACTTTTTCACCGTCGCGGCAGCGTAGGCAAAGACATCCGGGTCGGGATTGGTGGCAGCACCTGCCATGAAGCGGCGGTTGGAAAAGAGGTTGGCCGTGCCCCAAAGCAGCTTGACGCCCGTCTGTTTCTGCTTCTGCGCGAAGATGTCGACAATATCATCGAGACGGGCTGCACTTTCGGCGAAAGTATCGGCTTCAGGGCGCACATCCGCATCGTGGAAGCAGTAATAGGGCGCGCCCAGCAGCGAGAACATCTCGAAGGCGACATCGGCCTTCAGCTTGGCATTCTCCATCGTATCGCCGAACCACGGACGCTCGAAGGTCTGGCCACCAAAGGGATCGCCGCCCGGCCAGGCAAAGGAATGCCAGTAGGCAACGGCAAAGCGCAGATGATCCTCCATGCGCTTGCCGAGCACCACTTCGTCCTTGTTGTAGAAGCGGTAGGCCAGCGGGTTGGTGCTGTCGGGGCCTTCATATTTGGCGGGCTTGGCGTCGCCGAAAAAACCGGTGGTCACGATGAAACTCCTCTGATGGCTGGGTAGAGCGCGCGGTAGCGCTGATAGGCGTTCGAATAAGGGTCTGCTTGCCGGGCGTCGGGCTCGATCGTCTCGGCCGTTTCCGGCGCAACACAAACGGCCAGCGGATCGGCGTTCTCCGCCGCGATCAGTCCAAGACGGGCAGCGCCGAAAGCAGCGCCGAAATCGCCGTCCGCCGGGATATCGACCGGCACGCCGAGCGCGGTGGCGATCGATTTCAGCCAGTAGCGCGAGCGCGAACCACCGCCAATCGCCGTGACGCGGGAAAGCGTCGTGCCCGCTGTTTTCAGAGCCTCGAGGCTGTCGCGGAAGGCAAACGACACGCCTTCAAATACCGCCTGCGTGAGCGCCGCACGGTCCGATTCATGGCCAAGGCCGGCAAAGACACCGCGGATCGCCGCATCGTTGTAGGGCGTGCGTTCGCCGGAGAGGTAGGGCAGGAAGGAAACACCGGTCGGTGCTTTCAATTCATCGCCGAGTTCCTGCGTCAGTTCGGCTGCGCTTTTGCCCGTGATCTCGGAAAGCCAGTTGAGCGAATCCGTCGCCGACAAAATGACGCCCATCTGATGCCAAGTATCCGGCAAGGCATGGCAAAAGGTATGGACGGCACTTTCCGGGTTCGGAAGGTAGGAGCCGTTGGAGGCGAAAAGCACGCCGGATGTCCCAAGCGACACAAACGCATGACCCGGCTTGACGATGCCCATGCCGCAGGCAGAGGCCGCATTGTCCCCTGCACCGCCGGCAACGACGACCTTGCCATTAATGCCCCACTTGGCCGCGAGCTCGGCGCGCAGAACGCCCGCTTGCTCGGTGCCCTCGACAAGGCTCGGCATATGCTTTTCATCGAGGTCGGTTGCCGCCAGCAGTTCGGGCGACCAGCGCCGGTTGGCGACGTCGAGCCAAGACGTGCCGGCCGAATCCGACATCTCGGAAATATGCTCGCCCGTCAGCCAGAGCCGCAGAAAATCCTTGGGCAGGACCACCTTCGCGACCTTGGCGAAAACCTCCGGCTCGTTGTTCTTGACCCATGCCAGCTTCGGCGCGGTGAAGCCGGGAAACACGATGTTGCCGGTGATCTTGCGAAAACGCGGATCGGCATCCAGCTTGGCCGCTTCCGCATGGCTGCGCGTGTCATTCCACAGGATGCAGGGCCGCAGCACCTGATCGCGCTCGTCCAGCAGCGTCGCGCCATGCATCTGGCCCGAAAGGCCGATGCCCTTGACCGCGCCAACCTCTTTGGAATGTTTCGCCTTCAGCTCGCCCAAAGCTTCTTCGGTGGCGCGGATCCAGTCGGCGGGGTTCTGCTCCGACCAGCCATGGTGGGGGCGAGAGACATCCAACGCACCGTGCCCGGAGGCCACGATTTTCTGCGCATGGTCCATCAACAGCGCCTTGACGCCGGACGTGCCGAGATCAATTCCGAGATACATCGCTCTCCTCCCGACTGAAGCCAAATGCAGGCAGATGCCGCGCTTCAGACGTATTCGCTTCTTGTGTCAGAGCGACGCAAAGCTGACCTCGCGCCGCAAATCCTCCCGTATTCCTGTTTCATAGCAAATATTGCTGCGCTGGGAAGTATTTTTTCGAGTCTCGTAAAAAATGATTGTTCAAGCAGCCCCTGCTCTCAGCGTCTCGGCGCGCTTGACGAAAAGCTGGGACAATGGGCTGGCCGGGCGCGCATTCGCCCGGTCCGCCGACAGCTTTCCTGCGAGCGCGGCATCGCCCGCCCGCAATGCCGCCTCGATGAGGGTGAGGTCGATAACATCGCGCTGCGCATGACTTCCGCCGAATGTGTGTGCGATCGAAAGCACCGGTTGGAGCAATCGAACGGTGTCGTCGTAGCGCCCTTCCCCGAACGCCTTGAGAGCCAGCGTGACCGGATGGCCGACATCCCGCGTGAAGGCGGCATTGTCGTCGCCAGCCTGCATCGCCTCATGTTGCGCGTCGAGAAGTTCCCTTGCCGGCTCGGAAAGTCCCGCACCGACAAAGGCCATCATCGCGTGGATGTCGTTGAAGGCGTAATTGCCGGCTTTCGCCTTGGGTGCCCAGCTGGCGGCGAGACCGGCCCAGCGCGAACCGACATCGACGCCACCCAGATGCAACCGCCAGAGGATCGCCGAGGCATCGACCATGTTGAGCGCGAGCTGCGAGCGAGCGCCGTAGATCGGCCCGTCATAGAGTGCCAGCACTTCGTCCGTTTCGCCGAGGTCGTAGTGAAACAGTGCCAGGTGCCACCAATTATGCACCTGCAGGAAGCTCTCTTTCGTCCATCCTTCGGTATTGGCTCGCATCCAGGAGATGCCGTCGCGCTGGCGGCTCTGCATTTCCATCACATGGGCGACTGCATGCTGTGCCCAGCCGTCACGCGGCTCGAGGTCTATCGCTGCGCGGCCCAAGGCTTCGGCGCGGGCGTAATCCCCCATTTCCTCGAAGCCGAAAGCCTGCATCCCGAGGATGGCGTGATAGCCGTCCATACCGGCACTCCAGGCAGGCATGGCGCGTGCGAGCCGATCGCGCAGCATCGGCGCGTTGCCGGTGAAGAAATCGATCTGATGACCGGCCTGTAAGGCCAGCGCATCGCGCGGCACCTCCTGCGTCAGATCTTCAAGAACGCGCCCGGCATCGTGCCAGCGCCCGTTGGCGAGATGGCCGAGTGCGGTGACATGCGCGTGTTCGCGGCCCGTTGCGCCAAATTGCGACGCAGCCTCATGACATTCACGCGCAACCACCATGGCCTCGCGCTCTGTAGCGAGGCCGTAGAGATAGCCCTTCAGCACATGCGCCATGACGAAACCGGCATCGACGTCGATCGCCGCATTCACCGACCCGACCGGATCGCCGACGAAGCACTGCAGCTCATGCAAGGCGCGCTGATAATGCGCCAGGCTTTCACGCCCCGCCCCGGAAAGGGTGAGACCGAGAGTGTCCCGCTCCTGCATTTTTTTCTCCCGACGCTGAGACTACCACTGCCACGCAACCACCTGCTTGTGGCATCGCGACAGGATCGATCTTCCCCGCCGGGTTTTCAAGCCGGCACAATGGGGCGGGGCACGCGACGTGCGATGACGCTACGTCAGCAAAAAAGCAACACTTGTAAACCAAACCGCAATTTCGCCGTACACGGTACGGTTGCCTTCATTGCTGGATTATGGCTTTAATGCGGCGGGGTTGAGGCATGGGGATTCTGATTGAGCTCTTCTGATCTATAACAATATTGCATTTGGAGACGGTGATGCGGCACTTCACCTTGGACGACCCGATGCCGGGAATATCGGCTTGGGATTCTGTTTCTCGTACGAGGGGCAGAAAGCGCCGCCTCGGACTTCTGGCCTCTACATCGATCGGTATAGCATTCCTTCAGGCAGCACCGGCCATGGCCGCCTGCACGTTCGTCCCGACAGCCGGCAATGACACTTTCATCTGCGACAGCGGCATATCTCCCGGCGGCCTGACGGACCTTCTCGGCAACAACACGTTGCAGTTTCCGGACGCCGGCACAGGAAATCTTAACGGCAACGTGGCCTTCGGCGACGGCGCCGACCGCATCGAGATGAATTCCGGAACGATCACCGGCACGGTCGACCAGGGCGGTGGCGCTGACAGTTTCATCATCAACGGCGGCGCCGTCACGGGCAATGTTCAGCAAGGCGGCGGCATCGACGATTTCCAGATGACGGGTGGCGTCATCCAGTCGCTCAACCAGGGCGACGCGCTGGATACGTTCTTCATGTCTGATGGCCGCATCGTTGACTTCTTCGATGATGGCGACCGCGCCATCATGACCGGCGGCCGCATCGGCCGCGTCAACATGAAGCTCGACAAGAACTACTTCAACATGTCGGGCGGCACGATCGACCGCAATCTGGTTACGGGCTTCGATCAGGACACCGTCATCATCTCCGGTGGAACGATTGGCGGCAATATCAGCGTCAGCGGCGGCAATGACAGCGTGACCGTCACCGGCGGCAGCATCGGCGGCGACGTGCTGATGAGCTTTGGCTCCGACACCTTCACCTGGGACGGCGGCGGCATCATCTACGGCACGGTGGATCTGGGAGGAGACAACGACACCGCGACGCTGAAAGACCTCACCAATGCCAATCTCGGGGCAACGACGGCCATCACAGGCGGCCTCGGAACCGACAGCCTGACCCTCAATCACGTCCTGACACCTGGCGTCGCCCGCTTCCAGAGCTGGGAAAGCATCGCGGCCACCAACGACACGCAGCTGACCTTCGACGGACAGCTGAAGCTCGGCGACAGCGGAACCGGCACCGGAACGCTCAGCGTCGATGCGACGAGCACGCTCTATGGCGGCGGTTTCAACAGCGGCGTCAGCGCCTTCACTGCCGGTCAGCTTGCCAGCGTCGTCAATTCCGGACGCATCGACCTGACCAATAATGGCGGCGGCACCAGCGACACCTTCACCATAGGCGGCAATTATACCGGCGATGGCGGTTTGCTGCTGCTCGACACCGTTCTTGGCGATGATGCATCCGCTTCCGACAAGCTGGTGATTTCCGATGGCACCGCGTCTGGCACAACAAGCATCAGCATTGTCAATGCTGGCGGTGCTGGGGCGTCCACAACGCAGGACGGGATCCAGGTCGTCGAGGCGGTCAATGGCGCAACCAGCGCCAGCGGTTCTTTCTCGCTCAACGGGCCTGTCGCTGCCGGCGCCTTTGAGTACCTCCTGTTCAAGGGCGGCGTGTCCGACGGCACCAGCGAAAACTGGTATCTGCGCTCGACGCTGGTCGCGCCTCCTCCACCGCCACCGACACCCGAGGAACCAAACCCACCGGCACCGCCGCCGCCGGAGCCAGCACCTGCTCCGCCTCCGCTCGAGCCAACTCCGTCGGAGCCGGACCCAGCTACACAGCCGGTAGAGCCGGAACCGACGCTACCGGCACCGCCGCCTCAGGTAACGCCACCGCCGCCGGTGCCGCCGGAGCCCACTCCGAGCAATCCTGATCCTGTTGATCCGGCACCACCGGTGCAGCCTACCGACCCGGCACCCGTGGCTCCTCCGCCAGCGCCACCGGCACCACCGATCGATCCGCCGCCGGCACCACCGACGCCGCCGACGGAGCCGGCACCTGTACCAGTGCCGACACCGATCAACACCGGCCCCGAGCCGTTGCCGCCGCCTGTTCAACCGGTGCCGCCAACGCCGGGAGCAACACCGGTCATTGCCGAGGTCATTCCGCTCTATCGCATCGAGGTGCCGACCTATTCGGTCCTGCCTCCGGTTGCCTATGAGCTTGGCCTTGCCAATCTCGGCACGTTCCACGAACGCCGCGGTGAGCAGGCCCTATTGCAGGGCGTGGACTTCCTGCCGGTGGTCTGGGGCCGTGTCTTCGGACAGGACAACGAGACCAAATGGTCCGGAACGGTATCCCCGACCTTCGACGGCCATTTGCTCGGCTTCCAGGCCGGCGCGGACCTGTTCGGCTGGGAGAGCTCGTCAGGCCATCGCGATCGTGCCGGCCTGTTCGTCGCTCACTCGAGCATGGACGGCGACATTCGCGGCCAGGCACTCGGCTGGAACGATCTGGCCGTTGGCAAGCTCAATCTCGACGGGACCAGTGTCGGTGCCTACTGGACGCATATCGGCCCGACCGGCTGGTATCTCGACGGCATCGTCATGGGCACCTGGTTCAGCGGCGATGCGACCTCGGATCGCAATGTCGGCGTCGACATCGATGGAAGCGGCGTTGCCGTCTCCCTCGAAGGCGGCTACCCGATCGCCCTGACCGGCACCTGGACGATCGAGCCGCAGGCCCAGATCATCTGGCAGCACTTGTCGTTCGACGATCAGCAGGACCGGTTCTCCACCGTCTCCTTCGATCCGGGCAGCGGTGCCACCGGCCGCCTCGGCGTGCGTCTGCAAGGCGAAATGCCTTTCGGCGACATGAAGCTGCAGCCCTATCTGAAGGCCAATCTCTGGCACGACTTCAAGAGCACCGACACGGTCACCTTCGGCTCGGACGCTATTTCGACCGAGCGCAAGGGAACCGCTCTTGAGCTCGGCGGCGGTGTCGTCGCCAAGCTCACCGACACGGTCAGCCTGTTTGCCACCGCCGACTACACGACCAATCTCGGTGGCGAGAAGACGCGGGTCTTCGAGGGCAATATCGGCCTCAGCGTGAAGTGGTGAGGCCGAACGCATGAAAGCAAAGAGGCGGGCATTGCCCGCCTCTTTTTTATCCCGAACTATGAAATGCTAACTACCGGACCTGACAGCAACAGTCGCGATACCCGCGCCGACAAGCAGCGTGCCGCCGGTCTTGTTGAAGATGCCGATCGCCTTTGGATTGCGGACGAGATTGCGCGCCCGCGCAGCCACCAGCGCGTAGCCGAACGCATTGGCGAAAGCGAGCGCCAGGAAAGTCGTCTCGAAGATCAGCATCTGCGTCAGGAAATCGGCGTTGTGGTCAAGAAACTGCGGCAGGAACGCCACGAAGAAGGTGATGCTCTTCGGGTTCAGCGCCGTCACCAGCCAGGCATGGCCCATCATCTTCGCAGCGGATGCGGCGTCCGTGCGCGGTTCGGCGTTGAGCGTTCCGCCGGCGCGAAACAGCTTTATGCCGAGATAGACCAGATAGGCCGCCCCGATCCATTTGAGGATGGTGAAGACCGTGGCGGATGCGGCCAGCAACGCACCGATGCCGAGCATGGAAAGCGTCATGGCGGTGAAGTCGCCGAGCGCGACACCGACCGCCATCGGAAATGCGGTGCGCCAGCCCTGGCCGAGCGCGTAGGAAACCACCAGGAGAATGGTGGGACCGGGAATGATTAGAAGAACTGCTGACGCGGCCGCGAAGGCTGCCCAGGTTTCAAACGGCATGGAACTCTCCTGTGCTCAAAGGAGAGTATAAATCCTTGCCATCGCGATGAAGTAAAGGGGGAAATTTTGGACGCGAAAAGATCGTCCTTGGGCCGGGTTTTCATGAGAACGCCCGCGCAATCGCAGCCACGATATCGGCAGCGCTGACATTGGCGCCAAGCACCATCGCGGTTGCAATGATCGTTCCGAAAAACAACGCCAGATCCGTCTTGAATGTCACGCTCATGATTCCCTCGCAGCACAGGCGGCGAACCTAGAAACGGGTCCGGTCGAGATTGTGACGCAACGAAGGTGTTGTTGCGTCTTGCAACCCTTCATTGAGGCATTTTGGCGGTCCCGTTCCAGGCGCGCGTCGGCAAGTCCTTGCAAAGTCAGGCGGAAATGCGATTCACGATTTATCAACCACGATTGATGAAAATGCTAACGGCTTTGATCGCAGGGTTTCGCGAATCCCAGAGCGTGTGTGTTCAACCGTGGAAACGTGCCCGTGTCGCAAAATCCAGCCTTGCCGAAATCCATGCCTTCCGACGAACCCGGCCTCATTTCGCGGCGAGCGGCCCTGATCGGGCTTGGCTCGGCTGCACTCCTTGGAACTGCCGGCTGCTCGCGCAGCGTGGATATGTCCGCGCTCCAGCTCGACAATGTCACCACCGGTTCCATCCGGCCGCGCATCAGCGTCGACAAGCAGGTGACGCGCCCGGAGCTGATGTATGCCTCCTTCACCGACAGCGGCAACACGCTACCGGAAATCCCCTTCGCCAAGATCAACCCGAAATTCCGCCGGCAGATCGTCGTCGACCCAACCGGCGAGCAGCCAGGCACGATCGTCGTGCACCTGCAGGAGCGCTTCCTTTATCTCGTGCAGCCGGGCGGCGACGCCATCCGCTACGGCGTCGGCATCGGCAAGGACGGCTTCGTCTGGAACGGCCGTGCCAACATCCAGTACAAGAAGGAGTGGCCGACCTGGACGCCGCCGTCGGAGATGATCGGACGACGCCCGGAGCTGGAAAAATTCCGCGGCGGCCAGCCCGGCGGCCTGACCAACCCGCTCGGCGCGCGCGCGCTCTACATCTTCAAGGACGGCAACGACACGCTGTTCCGCGTCCATGGCTCGCCGGAATGGTGGTCGATCGGCACGGCCGTATCGTCCGGCTGCGTGCGCATGATTAATCAGGATGTCATCGACCTTTACAATCGCGTACCGACCAAGACACCGATCGTGGTCGTCTGACCCCTTCTCTGATCCTCAGAAACAGAAACGCCGGCGGTGATGACCGCCGGCGTTTCTGCTTTAAGTAAACCGATCTCAGGCGTTGGCTGCGACCAGCGCCTTTTCAAGCTTGCCCAGGCCCTCGGCGAGGATCTCGTCGGAGATCGTCAGCGGCATGAGGATGCGGATCGTGTTGGCGTTCACGCCGCAGGAGAGAAGCACCAGACCTTCGGCAAGTGCTGCCGTTGTCACGCGCTTCGTCGCGTCGGCGTCGGGCTCCTCGCTTCCGCGGCCCTTCACGATATCGAACGCGACCATCGCGCCCGGTCCGCGGATGGCTGACATCGCCACCGTGTCGTTGCGCCGGGCAAAGCGGGCCAGTTCGCCCTTGATGCGATCGCCGAGTGAATTGGCGCGATCGATCAGCTTTTCCTCGGCAATCACGTCGAGCACGGCCAGCGCTGCCGCACACGCAATGGGGCTGCCGGCATAGGTGCCGCCAAGACCGCCGGGCTCGGCGGCATCCATGATCTCGGCGCGGCCGATGACGCCCGAAAGCGGGAAGCCGCCGGCAAGCGATTTCGCGATCGTCAGCAGGTCCGGCTCGACGCCGCTGTTTTCGATGCCGAACATCTTGCCGGTGCGGGCAAAGCCGGTCTGGACCTCATCGGCGATCAAAAGGATGCCATGCTGGTCGCAGAGCTTGCGCAGCGCTTCCAGAAGCTCGGTCGGCGCGGGATGGAAACCGCCCTCGCCCTGAACCGGCTCGATGATGAAGGCGGCGACGTTCACCGGGTCCACATCTGCACGGAACAGATACTCGATTGCCTTCAATGTGTCGGCCACCGTCGTGCCGAGCTGCGAAACGGGGAACGGCACATGCCAGATGCCGCCGGGCATCGGTCCGAACTTCTTCTTGTAGGGCGCGACCTTGCCGGTGAGCGCGCTGGTCATCAGCGTGCGGCCGTGGAAAGCGCCGGTGAAGGCAATCACATTGGTGCGCCCGGTGGCAGCACGTGCGATCTTGACCGCGTTCTCGACGGCTTCCGCGCCGGTCGAAAACAGGATGCTCTTGGCTTCGCCCTTGAAAGGAGCCAGCGCGTTCAGCTTCTCGCAGAGCTCGATATAGGGCTCGTAAGGCACGATCTGGAAGGCCGTATGCGTGAAGGCGTCAAGCTGCTCGCGCACGGCGGCAATGACCTTCGGATGGCGATGGCCGGTGTTGAGCACGGCGATGCCGCCGCCGAAATCGACATAGCGCTTGTCATCGACATCCCAGATCTCGGATCCTTCGGCGCGCTTTGCGAATACCGGATAGGCCGTCGCCACGCCGCGCGGTATCGCCGCGACCCGGCGGGACTGGAGAGAAGCATTGCTTGTCATGACATTCCTCATTCAAAAATCGTTCCGCCCATCTATTCGATGCAGCATGCCGGCGGCAACGGTACTCCATGCAGCCAGCGCGAAAGATTGCATGGTTCCAGCGAGGGAGCCGCAATCGATCGGATAATACCCGCTTTTGTGCCAAGCATGTTGCGCCAAACCGGCAAGCGCGCAATCATGCCGCAAACAATTCGAGAGGAATACCTGGATGGCTGCAACATTCGTGATCGCTCAAGGCGGCGGACCTACGGCGGTCATCAACCAGACCATGGTGGGAGCGGTCATCGAAATCCAGAAACGCCACCCGGATGCCCGGATTCTGGGCGCCCGTCACGGCGTGCGCGGCATTCGTGATGGCGACTACGTCGAACTCTCCGACGTACCGGAAGAACAGTTGCGCCGCGTTGGCACGACGCCGGGCGCCGCCCTCGGCAGCACTCGCGACAAACCGGATGCGGCCTATTGCGAGCTCGTGTTTGCCGGCCTGAAAAAGGTAGGCGCGGACGCCTTCATCTATATCGGCGGCAACGATACGGCGGGCACGCAGCAGATACTGGCCGATGCTTCGGGCGGCTCGATCGCCTTCGTCCATGCACCCAAGACGATCGACAACGACCTCGTCGAGAACGACCACACGCCGGGTTTCATTTCCGCCGGCGAATTCGTCGCCGGCGCGTTTCTGAGCGTCGATCTCGATTTCCGCGCTTTGCCCGGTGTCTATGTCGGCATCGTCATGGGCCGTCACGCCGGCTTCCTGACCGCCGCTGCCGCTGCCTGGCGCGATGACGAGGACAGCGGCCCGCATCTTCTCTACGTGCCGGAGCGGGCTTTTTCAGTGCCGCGCTTCATCAATGACGTCCGCGCCACGCTCGGCCGCTACAAGCGCTGCATCGTTGCCGTCTCCGAAGGCGTGAGCACGGCGGATGGCAAATCACTGGTGGAAAGCATTGTGCCGCCCGATCGCCTCGAGCGCGACGCCCATGGCAATCTGAAACTGTCCGGCGGCGATCTCGGCCTCGCCTTCGAGCATGCGCTGCGCGACGGCCTGCCCGGAACGCGGGCCCGTGTCGATGCACTGGGCTACATGCCGCGCGGCTATATCGGCGCGATCAACGACACCGACTCTCACGAGGCGTTCAACGCCGGTGCGTTTGCCGTGGAAGCCGCAGCACAGGGCGGCGGTTCGGTCGCCCTCCAGTTCGACGGCAACAAGACGGTGATGAAGCTGGTTCCGCTTTCAGCCGTGGCGGGCAAGACCCGCCACATGCCCGACGATTTCCTGAAGCCGGATATCAACGAGCTTTCCGACAAGGGTATCGCCTATCTGAACCGGCTGGTGCCGGGGAAGTATCAGGTCGGCAAGCCCTTCGTTTAGATCGTTTCCACCTCAGGCAGAATTGCCCCTCATCCCGCTGCCGCGACCTTCTCCCCGTATAGTGACGGGGAGAAGGAGGCTGGCCGCAACGCTGGCGACCCCCTCTCCCCGTTCTTCACGGGGAGAGGGTAAGGGTGAGGGCTGTTTCCATCAAGACCGGAACCGTCTAAAGACCACTCACTTCGCCGGATGTGCCGCCAGCCATTCGTTGAGCTGCTTGATCTCGCCTTCTTGCGCCTTGATGATGTCTTCGGAAAGCTTGCGGATTTCCGGGTCCTTGCCGTATTCGAGCTGAACCTTGGCCATGTCTATGGCAGCCTGGTGATGCGGGATCATGCCGCGCGCGAAATCGATGTCGGGATCGCCCGTATAATCCACCGAGCCCATCGCCTCGTGCATCGCGTCCATCGCCTTTATATAGCCCTTGGCCGCGGGCGTCTCCGCCCCGGCGGTAGCCGCCATGCCGCTCATATTATGGCCGCTATGGTCAGTCTGCGCGAGTGCGGCCCCGGCTATGCCGGCACCCAGCAAAAGGGCAGCCGAAAGCGCTACGAGCTTGCGTTGTGAAGTCATGGAAATCTCCTGTTTCAGTGCTTGGAAGGGGATGAATGTTCCGCCGCCTCGGCAGGCGAAGGATCGCGCGGTGCTTTGCCGGAAAGATCGTCGAGTATCGGGCAATCGGGCCGCGCATCGCCGTGGCAATTGTGGACGAGGTGCTGCAGCACACCACGAAGCTCGATGAGTTCGGCAATCTTGCGGTCGACTTCGCCGAGCTTGACCTCGGCCATAGCCTTCACATCCGCGCTCTCGCGGGCTGTATCGCCATAAAGCGACAGAAGCTGGCGGCATTCCTCGACCGAGAAACCGAGGCTGCGCGAACGCTGCAGGAATTTCAGTCGATGCACATCGCTCGATGAATAGTCGCGGTAGCCGTTTTCGGCGCGGCCGGGCTTGAGCAGCCCGATATCCTCGTAATAGCGGATCGTCTTGGCCGGAAGGCCGGAGCGGTCGGATGCGTCACCGATATTCATGGTTCTCGTCTCCAGAAATTCAAAGCTTCAGCGTCCTGAGCCGCAGCGCATTGGCAATCACCGACACCGACGACAGGCTCATCGCGGCAGCGGCCAGCATTGGCGACAGCAACATCCCGAAGATCGGATAGAGCACGCCCGCCGCCACCGGCACGCCGAGCAGATTGTAGATGAAGGCGAAGAACAGGTTCTGCTTGATGTTGCGGATCGTCGCCTGCGCCAGCGTGCGGGCCCGCACGATGCCGTTGAGATCACCCTTCACCAGCGTGATACCCGCACTTTCCACGGCGACGTCGGCCCCGGTTCCCATGGCAATGCCGACATCGGCAGCCGCAAGCGCCGGCGCGTCGTTGACGCCATCGCCGGCCATGGCGATCCTGGCACCCTTGGCGCGCAGTTCGTCTACCAGCGCTTTCTTGCCTTCCGGCAGGACATCGGCGCGAACCTCATCGATGCCGAGCTTGGCGGCGACCGCTTTGGCCGTGCGCTCATTGTCGCCGGTGGCCATGATGATCTTCAGCCCGCTTTCATGCAGCGCCTTGATCGCCTCGACCGTGGTCTTCTTGATCGGATCGGCGACAGCGACGATGCCGGCAAGCTTGCCATCGACGGCGACGAACATCGCCGTCTTGCCGTCGGCCCGGAGTGCATCCGCCTTGGCACTCAATTCGCCAGCGTTGACCTTGATCTCTTTCAGCATCGCGGCATTGCCGAGCACGACATGCTTTGCGCCAACGACGCCCCGGACACCCTTGCCCGTCACCGCCTCGAAATCCTTGGCCTCAAGCAGTTTCACGCCGCGCGTCTTGGCACCTTCAACGATCGCGTCAGCCAGCGGATGCTCGGAGCCTTTTTCCAGCGTCGCGGCAAGCGCCAGCAGTTCGTCCTCGGCGAAACCATTCACCGTGACCACATCGGTCAGCACCGGTCTGCCTTCGGTCAGTGTGCCGGTCTTGTCGACGATCAGTGTGTCCACGCCGGCGAAACGCTCCAGCGCTTCCGCATCCTTGATCAGCACGCCGGCATGCGCGCCTCTGCCCGTCGCGGTCATGATCGACATGGGTGTGGCAAGCCCGAGCGCACAGGGACAAGCAATGATCAGCACCGAAACCGCCGAGACGATGGCGAAGATCATGCTCGGCTCCGGCCCGAACAGCGCCCACACTATGAAGGCGGCGATCGCCACCAGCACCACCGCCGGCACGAAATAATAGGCGACGCGATCGGCCAACCCCTGGATCGGCGCACGCGAACGCTGCGCCTTGGCGACCAGCTCAACGATCTGCGAAAGCACCGTGTCCGCGCCGACCTTTTCGGCCTTGATGATCAGCGAGCCATTCTTGTTGATCGTGCCGCCGGTAACGCGGTCGCCGGTGGTCTTTTCGAGCGGCACGGCCTCACCGGTGATCATCGATTCATCGATCGAGGAACGGCCCTCGAGCACAGACCCGTCGACAGGAACGCTGTCGCCCGGCCGGACACGCAGCCGGTCGCCGGTCTTGACCTCTTCCAGCGGCACGTCGGCTTCCGACCCGTCGGCATGGATCAATCGTGCGGTCTTCGGCGCAAGGTCGAGCAGCGCCCTGATGGCAGAACCGGTGCGCTCGCGCGCCTTCAGCTCAAGCACCTGACCAAGAAACACCAGCGCGATGATGACGGCCGCCGCCTCGAAATAGACGGGAACCGCCCCACCGTGACCCCGGAATGTGTGCGGGAACGCATCGGGAAACAGCGTCGCCACGACACTGTAGAGATAGGCCGCGCCAACGCCGAGCGAGATCAGCGTCCACATGTTCGGGCTGCGATTGACGATCGATTCCCAACCGCGATGGAAGAAGGGCAGCGCCGCCCACAACACGACCGGCGTGGCCAGCGCGAGCTCGATCCAGACCGCAAGCTTTTCGCCGAACCAGTCGCGCACCGGCAGGCCAACCATCGGCCCCATAGTCAGGATCAGAAGCGGGATCGAGAGCGCGGCACTGACCCAGAAACGATGCGTGAAATCGACAAGCTCGGGGTTCGGCCCCTCGTCACCTGTAGGAACGCCCATCGGCTCCAGCGCCATGCCGCATTTCGGGCAGGAACCGGGCTTGTCACGGACGATCTCAGGATGCATCGGGCAGGTATATTGCGTACCCTTCGGCATCGCCTGCGGCGCCGGGCGGTCGCCCAGATATTTTGCCGGCTCAGCCTCGAACTTCGTCTTGCAACCCGCCGAGCAGAAGTAGAAGCCCTGCCCTTCGTGGCGGGCAAAATGCTTGGCCGTTGCACGGCTGACCTTCATGCCGCAGACAGGATCGACGGCTTCGAGATAGGCATCGGGGGCCTTGGTGAACTTCTCGCGGCAGGAGGCGCTGCAGAAATGATAGACGTGCCCGCCATATTGCGCCGTCGGCTTTCCCGCCGCCGGATCGACGGTCATGCCGCAGACCGGATCACGAACGACCTCGGCGGCAGCGTTTCCGCCATGCGCGCCGCAGCAATTTGCGTGTTCGTGATGATGATCCATGACTTCAATTCCCATGCCGGTCTTATGTAGGAACTGAACGTAAGGCTTCCAGCAACTGGAAGGTCAAGGCCTATTCCTTTTATTTCGGAACGATTGACAAAGGGGTGAAGTTACCCCTTCAGAGAATCCACCCAAATCAATGAGAGAAAGGATTCGCAATGAAACGCGTCGAGCTTTTGGCTCGCCTGAAATCAGCGCAAGTACATGATCTTTATAGGGGCAAGGACATCACAACCCTGACCGCCTTCATGAACAACACGGAACTTGAAAAGCACATCCAGAGCTTCGAAAAAGGTATCGAAGCCTCCGGGGACAGGCGCGCTAAAACGGCGAATGCCTGAGATCAGGTGACGGCTGCGCGAACCGCGAAGCGCTCCTGCTTCCAGCTGCCGGTCTTCAGGATATCGTGCAGGATCGCCACCGCATCCCAAACATCGCGATAGCCGACATAGAGCGGCGTGAAGCCGAAGCGCATGACATTGGGCGCACGGAAATCGCCGATGACACCGCGATCGATCAGCGCCTGCATGATCTCATAGGCATTCTGGTGCGCAAACGACACCTGGCTGCCGCGCCGTGCGCCTTCCCGCGGCCCGACCAGCGTAACGCCATATTCGCTGCAGCGTGCCTCCACCAGTTCGATGAACAGGTCAGTCAGCGCGATGCTCTTCTGGCGCAGAAGCGTCATATCGACATCGTCCCAAACATCGAGCGCGCCCTTCAAGGCTCGCAAAGACAGGATCGGCTGCGTACCGCATAGAAAGCGTCGAATGCCCGAGCCGGCCTGATAGCCCTGCTCGAAGGCAAAGGGCTTGGCATGACCCCACCAGCCGGTCAGCGGCTGGCGGATATGTTCGTGATGACGCTTGGCCGCATAGATGAACGCCGGCGCACCGGGGCCGCCATTGAGATATTTATAAGTGCAGCCAACGGCGAAATCCGCATTGGCACCGTCAAGATCGACCGGCAGCGCGCCGGCGCTATGGCACAGGTCCCAGATGATAACCGCGCCTGCTTCATGCGCCTTGCGGGTGAGCGCTGCCATGTCGCACAGCTCACCGCTCTTGTAGTTCACGTGATTTACCAGAACCACGGCAACCTGCTCGTCTATCAAATCCTCGATCGCCGGTGCATCGACGCCTTCGAGGCGGATGGTGACACCCGGCCGCGTCGCGGCGACACCTTCGGCCATGTAGATGTCGGTCGGGAAACTGCCGCCTTCGGCAACGATCACCGAGCGCTCCGGCCGCAGCCAGAGCGCGGCGTGAAGTGCCTTGTAGATATTGACCGAGGTGGTGTCGCAAACCACCGTTTCGCCGGCGGCAGCGCCGATCAGGCGACCGACGCTGTCGCCCAGCTGTTCGGCGAGTTCGAACCAGCCGGCGCGGTTCCAGCTGCGGATCAGGCCGTCGGCCCATTCCTCGCGCGCTGCTTTGTCGAGTTCGGCGAAAGCGCTCTTTGGCGCTGCACCCAGCGAGTTGCCGTCGAGATAGATGACGCCCTGCGGCAGCACGAAACGATCGCGCATATGGCGCAAAGGATCGGCAGCATCACGCGCTTCTATGGCGGCATGATCGGGAACTGCACTCATGATCGACAACCCTCGTTTTTTCGCGCGCGGATGCTGCTTCAGCCTATCGTGCAGGGGATCATACGAGCCCGATATCACCTGTCAATATTATATATAATTTCTGCAATCGACAGCTATGATATATAAGGCAACGATCAGAACCAATGGACCAGCCCATGGATGGCGAGCACATCAGCAAGACCGAAGCGGCCTACCGCACTTTGCGTCGCGACATATTGTCGACGCGCCTTGGTCCCGGCACGCCGCTGAAACTCGGCGCATTGCGCATCGCCTACAGCATCGGCTGGACGCCCTTGCGCGAGGCCCTGTCACGGCTCGAGGCCGAGCGGCTGGTAACGGCGGTCAGCAATCGCGGCTTTGCCGTCGCAAAGGTGTCCAGGGAGGAACTGGAAGATCTGACCCGCGCGCGCCTGCTGATCGAGGTGCCGTTGTTCGTGGAATCGATCCGGAATGGCGGCAGCGATTGGGAAGCGTCCGTCATCACCGCCCATTATCGCCTGTCCCGCTGCACACTTGCAGTCGAAAATCCTTCGGAAACAGCACTCGACGACTGGGATGAAAAGCATCAGGCATTTCACGATGCCTTGCTTGGCGCGGCTACGTCAGCCTGGCTTCTGCGTTTCCAGGAAACGATCTCCGATCAATTGCGCCGCCACCATCGCTTCCTCAGCCTCGCCCCGATGCTGCGGGCAGCGGCCGGGCAGGAACATGGACATGAACAGGCGCTGGCCGCACTGCGCGATGCCACGGCCATCGAACATCATACGCATCTGATGGAAGCCGCATTGGACCGCGACATTGAGCGGGCCAAGGCGCTGATGACCGAGCACATCGGCTATACGCTCGATGTTTACGCACGGTCGGAGGAAAAGCCGACGAGCACGAAGCGCCGCCGCCGCCCAAAGTGATCAGCCGCTACTCGGCAGCCTGCTTGGAACCTGCTATCTCGACAGGCAGCGTTTTGGCCTCGTCGCTCTTTTCACCACGCCCGGTGATACGAGCGAGCCAACCCGACAGCTGTTCCATGTAGAGATACAGAACGGGCGTGACGAACAGCGTCAGCGTCTGGGAGACCACGAGGCCACCGACAACCGCGACGCCCAGCGGCTGGCGCAATTCGGCGCTCGCGCCAGCACCAAGCGCGATCGGCAACGTGCTCATCATCGCGGCCAGCGTCGTCATCATGATCGGCCGAAACCGCATCAGGCAGGCCTTGTGAATAGCGTCTTGTGCCGAGGCCCCTTCGCGCCGAAGCGTCAGCGCCACATCGATCATCATGATCGCGTTCTTCTTGACGATACCGATCAGCATCAGCAACCCGATGACGGCGATGACCGACAGGTCGAAGCCGAACCAGCCTATCGCAAGAAGCGCGCCCGCCGCTGCCGCCGGCAGGCCCGAAAGAATGGTAATCGGGTGGATGAAGCTCTCATACAGAATGCCGAGCACGATATAGATCGTCAGGATAGCGCCCAAAATGAGCAGCCCCTGGTTGGCCGCCGCATCCTGAAAAGTCTTGGCCGTTCCGTAGAAACTGGTCGTCACCGATTGCGGCATGTCGATCTGCGTCTTGAGCCGATTGATTTCGTCGATGCTGTCGCCCAGCGCCACGCCGTTCGGCAGATTGTAGGAGATGGTGACCGCCGGCAATTGCCCAAGCTGGTTGACGGTCAAGGCACCGGCAACTCTGTCGATATGCGAGAAGGAGCCGAGCGGCACAAGCGTTCCCGAACTCGTCGAAACCTGCAGCCGCGACAGCCGCTCCGGCGTCCAATCTATCTTTGGGTCGAGTTCCAGGATGACCTCGTAGCTGTCGCTCGACGTATAGATCGTCGAAACCTGCTCGGCGCCGAAACCGCTATAGAGCGTGGAGCGCAAGACATCCGCCGTGATGCCCAGTGTGGCAGCCTTGTCGCGGTCGATGACCAGCCTTGCCTGCAAGGCATTGTTCTGAAGGTCCGAACTGACATCGGTAAAGAAACGCCTGTCGGTGCTCATCGCATCGTTCAGCTTCTGTGCCCACTGGTTCATCTGGGTCTCGTCCAGGCTCTGGACGACAAGCTGGTATTGACTGGCCGAAGAGCGCGCGCCGACCGACAGATTCTGCACCGGATTCATGAAGGTGTTGATGCCGGGAATCTCGCCAAGCTGATGGCGTAGGTCCGAAAGTACGGTCTGCAGCGGCGGCCGCTCGGATTTGGGCTTCAGCTCTATGAAGAGCCGGCCTGAATTCATGGCATTCGAGCCGCCGCCGGCCCCACCGCCACCCACCGAGCTGCCGACATGCGTGACATAGGGCGATTTGGCGAAGACGTCGGCGACCTTCGCCTGAAGCGCGCTCATCGCGTCGAAGGAAATGTCCTGACGCGCCTGCGTCGTAACCTGAAGCTGGCCGATATCCTCTGTCGGAAAGAAGCCCTTGGGAATTGTGTTCAGCTCATAGAAGGTCAGGCCGATCGTGCCGAGAAAGACCAGGAAGACAACAAGATGAAAGCGGAAACACACCTTCAGCAATCGGTCATAACCGCGAACGACCGCATCGAACCCACGCTCGAGCCAGGCCCCAATTCCGTGCTGGTCGCCTCCCTCCGAAAGGGATGTCGTCGGTAGACGCGATGCAAGCATCGGCGTCAGTGTCAGAGAAACGAATGTCGAGGCAAGAATGGCAACGACCACCACCACGGCGAACTCGTTGAAGATCTTGCCGATCACGCCGCCCATCAGCAGCACAGGGATGAACACGGCAACCAGCGAGATCGATATCGCGATGATGGTGAAACCGATCTCGCGCGAGCCCTTCAGTGCTGCCTCGAACGCGGTGTCGCCGTTCTCCTCCATGTGACGAACGATGTTTTCGAGCATGACGATCGCATCGTCGACGACGAGGCCGACGGAAAGTGTCAGCGCCATGAGAGAGATGTTGTCGATGGAAAAGCCGAACAGATACATAACGCCAAGGGTAGCGATCAACGAAATGGGAACTGCCAGCGCCGGGATGAGCGTTGCCCACACGCGCCGCACGAACACGAAGATCACCATAACGACCAGCGCGATTGTGAGCGCCAGGGTGAACTGCACATCGCTTACCGACGCAAGGATGGAGGCCGCACGATCGTTGAGCGTTTCCAGCGTGGCAGCCGCCGGCAACTCGCTCTGGAATGTCGGCAGCATCTCCTTCACGCGGTCGACCACCGCGACCGTATTGGCATCGGGCTGGCGCTGCACGGCGAGGATGATGGCGCGCGAGCTGTCATACCAGCTCGCCGTCTGCGTGTTCACCACCGAGTCGATAACCCGTGTCACGTCGCCGAGACGAACCGCCTTGCCGTTGTTGCTTGCGATGATGAGGTTGGAGAAGGCGGCCGCGTTGTCGAGCTGGGTGTTCGCGACAATCGTCAATTGCTGCTGGCTGCCTTGCAGGGTGCCAAGCGGGGCATTGCTGTTGGCCGCAGCGATTGCCGTCTGGAGCTGGGAGACGGAAATGCCGCGTGCAGCCAGCGCATTGGCATCGATCTGAATGCGAACAGCATATTCCTGGCTGCCGAAAATCGAGACCTGCGCCACGCCGTTGAGCGTGGAAAGCGACGGCGAAATGACCTGCTGGGCAAAGGCATCGAGGTCGGTAAGCGGCACGACATCGCTTTTCAAAGCGAGAAGCAGGATCGGCGCATCGGCCGGATTGACCTTGCGGTAACTCGGCGGCGACGGCATCTCGTCCGGCAGAGCGCGCTGCGTGCGGGTGATGGCCGCCTGCACGTCGGCAGCGGCAGCATCGATGTCGCGATCGAGATCGAACTGAATGGCAATCGACGTCGTGCCGAGCGAATTGGTCGTCGAGATGCTGTCGATGCCGGCAATGGTGGCAAACTGCTTGATCAGCGGCGTCGCGACCGATGTCGCCATCGTATCGGGCGAAGCGCCCGGCAGCGAAGCCGACACGTTGATGACCGGAAAATCGGCCCGCGGCAGCGCCGCAACCGGCAGCGCCGTGTAGGCAAAGAGGCCGGCCAGCACCAGCGACAGCGACATCAGCAGCGTTGCGACGGGCCGGCGTATGCAGAATTCGGAGATCGTCATCGCCGTCGCCCTACTGTTGTACGCTGTCCTGCGCCGTGGTTTGCGACTTCTCGTAAGCTGCAGGCTGGACTGCCGAGCTGTCATCGGCCTCTGCAGTGGCCGTCGTCGGCTTGACCGCGGCACCCGGCTTCAGCCGCAACTGCCCCTCGGTGACGATCTTGTCCCCCGGCTCCAGGCCCGAGGCGATCGCGGAGGTATCACCGTCACTCAACGCCACTTTGACGGGACGAACCTCAACAGTGTTGTTCGACCCGACGACATAGACGAACTGGCCGTTCTGGCCGGGCTGGAGCGCGACTGTCGGAATGACGGTCGCATCGTTCAGGTCGTCCTGATCGATCTCGACATCGACGAATTGCCCCGGCCAGAGCACGAAACTGCTGTTCTCAACGGTCGCGCGCATGGTGATCGTGCCGGAAGCCGTATCGACCGCTGAATCGATGAAATCCATCCTTCCCGAGGCAATCAGATCGGCGCTGCCGCTCTTGAGAACCCTGACCTCGGGCGCCTTGCCGGCATCCAGCAGTGGCTTGAAGACCTGCAAATTACTCTCGGGAAGATGAAAACTGACCTGGATCGGATCGACCTGCGTGATCGTGACGAGGCCGGAAGTCGTGCTCGACGACGTGCTGGAGCCACCCACAAGATCGCCGACCGAAACCTGCACCGCACCCAGCCGCCCATCGATCGGGGCGGTAATGCTGGTGAAATCGAGCTGTATCTGGTCGGCTTCGACGGTTGCCTGATCGCTATCCACCGTCGCCTGTGCCGATTGCTGCGCGGCGAGCGCGTCGTCATAGGCCTGCTGCGTGCCGGCCTGCTTGGTGGCGAGATCCTTGGCGCGGTTCATGTCGGCTGTCGTGCTGACCAGAAGCGCACTGTCCTTGGCCAGAATGGCCTTGTCGCGCGCCAATTGCGCGCGCAGCGCCCGGTCATCCAGCGAAATCAGCAGATCGCCGGCCTTGACCATCTGCCCGTCTTTTACGTGAATTTCGGTGACCTGACTGCTTATCCGTGCCCCGACCGTGACGACAGCCGGTGATTGAACGGTGGCAAAGCTCCGGGTGACGACGGGAAAGGATTGCTTCTGCGCCGTAGCGACGATCACGGCAATCGGCCCGCCCCCGCCTGATCTGCCCTTGCCGGACGAAACCGCAGATTGCGCGGCGGCTGTATTGGCATTCGACGTTGCTGCGTCCGGCATTTTTGCGGCGTCGGCAGCCGGCTTGCCCGCGATGAGTTCTGCTACATAGCGCTGGCCGGTGCTCGTCAAGTTCGGAAAGAAGAACAAGACGCCGGCAATGCCGAGCGCCGCAATGGCAAGGACAACGAAGCGGGAAGCCTTCATAACTTCGACCTTCAGAAACCTGACGATATTTTATGGATTGGACGCCGCCCAAAGCAATGACGCTTTGCTCCGGGACTTAAGGACACGAAATGCGGATTTCCGACGCTGCATGAAACCGCATTCTTGTAACCGGCCTCGACCTGTAACATCGCTTTATGTCCCGACGAGGCGCAAAACGTTGCATCACGACCCGACAATTTGACGAAGGACTGCATGCCCAACAAGGCGGTACGCGTCCTGACAGCCGAGATGTAGGGGAGAAAACCGGTCCAAGCGAGGCGAAACCCGCGGATTACCAAGATTTAATATGCCGCTCATCAGGACGCGTTCTATGAAAACATCGAAGTTCTGAGCAGGCTGAGGACGGTACGGCTGTGGCGATGACGCCGGTCCGAGTCGTTCGTCGCCGTCTGATATGAGGTGCAAGGCGCTTTGCGCCCGGTGCTGGAAACAAGTTGCCATTCAGTTTTGCTACAGAACCGCCCGGCGGTACCTATGACGAAGCGCTGTGTCGAATAGGCCAGATCGAACGGCTCCGCGCTCGATAATCTCACTGAACTTGACCGCGTCGTGGCAGGATCAATTCAATACTGCCCCGACGACGCTGGAGCACTTATTCCCAAATCCGAGGCTAGCTCGGCTGCAATCCCTGCCTCCATAAGCCCGAAATCGGTGCCACAGGCGACAAAATTGAAGCCCTCCTTGAACCGCTCCCTGAACGGAACCTCCAAGACCACAATGGATTCCGGAGATCTTTCCTGCCTCCTGCACCTTGCGATGCACCATCGCGATGCCGTCCACTACTTCCCGGTTACCGGATGTGAGGCTTGGCTCATAGCCAAGAGACAAGGAAAGATCCGCGGGACCGATATACACGCCGTCTATGCCGTCCACCGACAGAATTTCGTCGATGTTCGACAGAGCTTCTCTCGTCTCTATCATCGCCAGCGCTGTCACGACGCTGTCCGATTCGCGCCGGTAGCTATCGCCATATACCCGCCTTGCCCTGGTCGGCCCGGGGCGGATAAAAACATGCTCTCGCCAGGCGAAGCGCGTCTTCCCGCGTGTTGACCATAGGACAGATGATGCCCACCGATCCGGCATCCAAAAGTTTTCCCACGATGCCGGGTTCGTTTGTCGGGATGCGGCAAAGCGGAGCGACACCGGAACTAACCGTCGCCTGCAGCATCTGCAGGGCGACCTGATAATCGATCAGCCCGTGCTGCAGATCGACTGTAACCGTGTCGAAGCCCTGGGCGCACATGATTTCGGCGGATGAGGCCGCCGGAATCATGCACCAGCCATTGGTGGCTTGACCGCCATTTAGAAGAAAGGTCTTCAGTTTTCTGCTGCGATTGCCATCGGTTTGTCCAGTCAGCGTCGTTTCGGAAGGAAGGCGAATTAAAGCTCAAGCACGACATAGTCATCCTCAACGACGACCTTGCAGGTCTCCGCCACAAAGGGACCCTTGGCGAGCTCCGCGCCATTTTCCACGTCTACCTTGTATGCCTTTGCGCGCACGCTGTTGGGGTCGCACCAAGACTGACCTGTCTTGATGTCGAACTCCCAGCAATGCCACGGGCAGCGGATCATCTTCTCGCCGGAGACGAGTTTGTACTCGCCGGGCTGGCTCGAGCTCGTCTTCGAAGACGGTGCCCTCGCACAGCGGTGCTCCTTGATGGAGGCAACGATTGATCAGTCCGTAGAATTGATTGTCGATGTTGAATATCCCAACTTCCCGGCCGCCGACCGAAACCAGCTTTTTGCCGCCAGATGGAATTTCCCCGATCGCGGCAACGACATGTTTGGCCATGGGTCAGAGGCCGCGCGCGAGCGCTCCCTCTTCTCTGATGAGTCCGCTAATGCCGCGATACGTGGCCACTCCCTCTGGCTCCGTGATGCTTTGTCATTTAGGATAGCTGTTATGTCGTCCAATTCCGGCAAGCGTCGCTGGTGTCTGACAACCAAGCAAGGGATGCGCCGCATTGATGCCTTGGGCGCCGGCGAGAATCCAATTCGCTGCAATTATTCGAATCTAAGCCAGTTCTCGCCCTGTATCAGTCGACCGCCATGCTCGCACGCATCGCCGAACCGCGCGACCTTCCTGCCATTGATCTTCGCCACGGACGACCCACCGGTGATGGCGGCGGTGGTCGGCACGCCGGTGCATAGGCACTTATCGCCGACAGTCGCGATGGGGACACCATTCACCTTGACGAAGTTCTGGCTGGTCGACTGGACGGGACCGCCGACATGCGGCTTCGGTCCCGGATCACACATCGGGCAGACATGCATCGCGCCTTGCAGGGCTACCGGCTTTCCCATATCACGTTACCTCCACGCTATTCTGGCGCATCAGCACGCAATCACGTCTTTCAGTTGAAACCTGCGGATGCACGCGGTGGCGCGGCAGCACTTTCTCGACATGGAAATCGACCTTTTCAAGCAAGCGGATCAATGGCGCGACCTGCGCGTCGATCAGCGTCCACGCCTGCGTCAGCCCGAGTGCTGGAATCAGCGCGCGCATGATCTCCTCCGACAGCCCCGCGCCCGAGGCGCTGTGCATCAGCGCACCTCCAAGCTCTTCGTCCGGCCCTATGTTCACAAAACCGATGGGCTCGCCCACCGCTTCCTTGCGCGCAACGACATAGGTGCGCAGACCCTTGTCCCAGTGCTCCTCCCAGTCGACGATGATGAGCTTCACCTCCATCAGGCTGGCGGCTAGCGGCACGGGGCTGTAGTGGAATAGCTGCGGGTCTGAAAGCATGGCGTAAAGCCCATCGGCATCGCCAAGCACCGGGCGTCGCAGTATGAGCCGCGCGGTCTCGATCCGGTCTGGCGACTCGTGCCTTGGTGCTTGCTCAGCCATATCGGATCACCCCAGAACCGAATGGTTGATGAACTTGTCCATCTCGCCTTCGGGCAGATAGGGTTTTTGGCGCAAGGTCACGGTGCGTCCCTGGAATTGCTCGTCGGCCTCGTCCAGCGTACGCACGCCGGCAGCCGCGTCGGTCACGCAGAACCCATCCGTCGAAATAGCGAGCTTGTCGAATGCCGCTCCCGTGCTGGCGTAGCGGCCGGGGCCGCCATTCAGCCGCTCCAGCAGTGCCAGCGCCTCCAACGCGCTCAGCGAAAACACGTCCTTGCCGTCGAGGAAAAGCGGGCGCTGCTTTATGGCCGGCATGATCTCGACGAGCCGGTCGGCCTCGTAGTGCAGGACGAGACCCGGATTGCCGCGCGCTTCAGTCACACTGTCAGCAGACGGAGCGCTTTGTGCATAGGCTGCGATAAGGGCCTGTTTTTCCTCTTCGCTCATCGCGTCGCCGAACTTCTCCAGCGTGTCGCGCAAAATGTCGTCGGGAATGGCGTCATTTCTGCGCCCTGTCACAGCACCATAGGTATCGGACAACGCGTCCACCTGCGCCGGAGACATGCCGAATTCGAGTTTTCCCAGCCCCTTGCCGGGAAAAGCCGTCCAGTCATCTTCTGCTGCCATCGTGATCCCTGTCTCTTACTGTATGATACCAAATCTTTTGAGACAGCTCGCATAGGCGGTAGCCTGGGCGATTGCCCCGTCATATTTCGTCGGGTTGCCTTGCGCTGTCGCTACGGCGCGGGCGTCGGCGGCATCAAGCATGAACGCCGCGTAGGTCTGGCCGCGCGCAAGGAGACCCCTTTGCACCGCATATCTCGGCCCATGTACGCCGCCGCCATAGGAAGCCGTAAGGCGATGGTCGACCGGATCCATCTGTATCGCCGGCCCGACGGGCGTGGGCAAGGGCGATTGTGAATTCGCCGGCATATGATGGCTGTCCAGCCCATCGCCCACCGTCTCGGTCGTGCCGGTCATGCAGCCATGGGCTCCGCCGCGATAGGTGCTGCCGGGAATCCCGCAGGCCAGATAGGCGCAGGGATTTTGAGCACAGCGGGCGCAGGTGACGGTCCGGGTCGCCGGTACCGCCTGGTCCTGCGTCGTCGCCTCGGTCTGGGCGCCCGACATGGCGTTGCTGACCCCGTCGGCGATTTCGTCCCTGTAGATATATGCCCCCGTGGCAACAGTCGCGCCGCCAAGAATCCACGCCGCGGTGCCGGCCGATATGGTGGCCCCGCCTGCCGCCGCGGCCGTGCCGCCGCCTGCAAGTGCAAGCCCACCGCCAACTGCCAACAAGGGAGGCATCAGGCAGCATTCCTGTGAATGCGGACGACGCTCTTCGTCTTGTTGAAGAGCACGTCGAAATTCTGGTCGGGGCTACCCGGCCCGGATTTGATGAAGGCCCGCACCTCCGGCGCTTGCCCGGCTTTTTCACCACCGATAACCATCATGAACGCCCATAATTTGTGAGAGTATTCGCGCTTGAGTCCCAGCTCGTTCGCCTCGGCCTCCTGCCGCCGCACGAGGTCGCACAACTCGTCATCGCTCATCGCGACCGTGTAGTCCGGCGCGACCTTGCGCAGATAGATCATGCGCTTGCGGATGACGGCCTCCCGCCGCCGGTTTTCGATTTCCTCGATATTGCTCATATCGACGGTGAGCAGGCCTCTGGGCGGCGGCGGCGAATTGTCCTTGCGGCTGGCGCGCGTGACGTTGGCGCCCCATTCCTCATCCGGCTGGAAGATGATGGCGTTGGCCGGTCCCAGCAGGCGCAGATATTGCGCCTGGTTGAGCGAGGGAATGAGCTGCGCCATCACATTGGCGTCGGCATGGCGCAGGATCACCCGTCGTAGCTGGCTCGGCTTCGGCGCCGGCCGTTCCGCTGGCGGGCGCGGGTCCGCCTCATAGCTCTTGCCCGGATCGACGTCAGCTTCCGTTGGAAAGAGCGCCATGTTGATCGTGCGCAAATGGCGGTAAAGCCGTTCTCCGCCACCGTCGCACTCCCAGAACACGCAGGCGTGCTTGCCATTGACCAAATCGATCAGCCGTTCCAACACGGCCTGATCCGCAGGGCCGTCCGGTTTGTCAGAGGCGGCGCCCCGTTCCCGATCCAGCCAGACCAGTTGCGGGGCGGCGCGTTCTTGATCCTGCCCAGCGTTCGCCGCGTCGCGATAAAGCGAACGATGGTATAAATCCTCATCAAACAACGCCGAAGGCAAGTCAGGAAACTGTGCGCCGTCAACCACGGCGAACAGCGGATTTTGCACGCGCCGGAGAACCTCTCGCAGCTTGAGCAGATCAGCCATGGCGACTACCCTACAAACGGCGTGGAGCCGCCGGCCATGGCCCGCAGACAGGAAGGCCCCTGCCCCGGTCCACCTTGTTTGAAGTTGATGCTGTTGCCTTCAATATCGATCTTGAGGGCGTAGAGCTTGATGCCGGTTTTCGTCAGCGAGATATAACCACCCGGCGTCGAGAGGCGGATTTCATCCTCGGCGAAGATCTCCCATTTCCGAGCCTCGCCGTGATACTTGTCCTGTGAGATCAGATTGTAGAGCTTGCCAACCTCGATATCGATTGTCTTGCCAACCTTGAACTTCTGCTCCTCGCCAACTTCGGTTTCCTGCTTCTTGCCGACCTTTGTGGTCTGCACAACTCCAATTTCATTGTGCTGCGCGTTGCCAACCTTCGTCACCTGCGAGACGCCGACATTCGTCACCTTGCTCGAGCCAATCTGCTCGGCCTGTGCCACGCCGACGCTGGTTGACTGGAACGATTGCACGATGGTGTTCATCACGCCGGGCATGGAGAACAGCCCACCCACGCTACCGCCAAGCCCACCGCCAGCGCCGGCCAGCGCCGTTCCGGCGTCCGCACGCGGGCTGGGGCCGGAAACCACGCCGCCCCGCGCGCCAAGGCCCGAACCGGAAAGGAAGCCGAGCGTCGATCCGGCCATCGCCGCCCCGAATGAAGCCATGCCACCGGCGCCCGCTACGCCCCCGGCCTGTTGCAGCAATCCCGCCGTTCCCGAGGCCAGACCTGCCACCCCGGCCATCGCCGCCATCGCCAAAGGGCCAGTGCCGCCAACCGTCAGATTATAGGAGCCGCCGATTTCCTGCTTCTGGTTGCTCGCCACTTCCACGGAGCGGCTGCCTCCGACGGAATGTACGTCATGGCTGTCAATGCGGGCCGTGCGGTTGTTCAGCACTCGCGTCGTCTGGTCCTTCTGCGCGTGGAAGAACATGTTCTCGCGCCCGGCCTCGTCCTCGAACGTCATTTCGTTGAAGCCGGCAGCCTTGTGGCTGTTGGAGCGCATCACCATCCGCGTCTTGTTGGCGGGCAGGTCGTAGGGCACCTTGTTGTTGGGATTGGGCACCACGCCCGTCACCAGCGGGCGGTCCGGGTCGCCATCAACGAAAGCGACCATCACTTCCATGCCGATGCGCGGGATGATCTGTCCGCCCCAGTTTCCACCGGCCCAGTTCTGGCCGACGCGCACCCAGCAGGTGTCCGAACCGTCCTTCTTGGCGCGGCGATCCCACGGGAACCAGAGCTTGATGCGGCCATACTGGTCGGGATGGATTTCCTCGCCGGGCGGGCCGGCCACGATCGCCACCTGCGCACCCTCGATGCGCGGGCGTTTCGTCTCGCGATGCGGCGTCAGCGGCACGCGCGCCGGAAGCGCTTCGAACTCGTTGCTGAACTCCGGTTCGTTGGCATTCGTCTCGTAGGAGCGGTCGACGACCGAATGCTTTATCTTGACGATGACATGCTCATCATAGGCGCGTTCCGGATGCGCAACCTCGTAGGGCGTAAACCGCCGGCCTGCCTCCAGCACCCGCGATGTCGACTTGCCCAGGACGCGATCGTGATCGGCCTCGATCGACTGGGTCCTTAGCTTTTGCGCGCGCTCCGCCGCTTCCACGGTAAGCGCCCTGGCGGGAAATTCGTAGAGCTCGCGCTTGGCAGCATCCGGCATCTGGACGAGCGAAGGCGTCATCGTGCCCGGCACCATGCGCGGCGTCTCGAAATTCCAGTCCGCGCCGGCCCGCTGGCCCGGAACATAGGCGTAGTGCCGCATCCATTCGGTGATGTGGTTGCGATCCGAAGAACCCTGCGCGAGCCGCACACGCCCTTCTCCCTGTGCCGAGGGTGAAGGCTGCCCCCATGAACTCGCAGCGTCGGCGACATGCAGCCGGTGACTGCCTTCCTCATGGCTGAACCAGTAGAACAGCCCGTCTTCCTGGAAGCGCCTGGTGAGGTAATCGAGATCGGTTTCATTCCACTGGACGGAATAATGCTGCGCCGGCGGCGGCGTTACCACGCCCGAGACATCCGGCGCCGGCAGGCCGTGTTCGGAAAACAGCATTTCGACGATGTCGACTGCCGTCTTGTCCATCCAGATGCGGCAGTCGGAGCGCCGTGACAGAAGCCACATCTGCGGCCGCAGGACCATTGCGTAGGACCGCAGCCCGCGCGTCACCGGCGGGCCTTCGCTTAGCTCCGTCACCAGACCGTTGAAGGGACGGCGCACGCCGCCGTCATCTTCGCCCTGCTGGATCTCGACGGAGACGTCCACCAGCCGCCCGATGAGTTCTTCCGGCTTCACGGCCTCGCGCTTGGCGCGCACGGAAAGCCGTATCTCGAAGAGCGAGGACACGCCCTCGTCGATCGAAACACGTTCAGGCAGAAGCTGATCCTCACCGAGTGGCGAGGACACCTTCAGCACACGGCTAGCCTGGATGAAATCGGCGCCAGACGGCTGATCGTTCATTGCAAGAGCCTCATTGTTGCGCTTCTGCCTGCCGATGGATCGGCCGTTGACTTCGCGGGACGGTTACTGGGCGCACCGCGCTAGTGAACGGTGCGCTCCCCGACCAGATAGGCGTAGACATACTTCGTCGCCCTGTTCGGAGGCGTTGCATCGACGCTCGGACCATAAAGCCGTTCAGGGGTCAGGATCTTGCTGACGTCGCTGCGAGACTGGGCATAGCCAAGCAGATAGATCCCACGTCCCATGAAAACGCGTGTTTCGAAGGAAGGCGTCACCGAATAGTTGACCTGGACGACAAATGCCTGATTGCCGCTTGCGCTCATTTCGGAGACGATCTTTGCTTCGTTGTTCTCCAGCCAGACCTTCAAGGCATGGGTCAGCGCATACTCGTTCAGAGCCTCGGAGCCCTGACGAAACAAAGCAGCTGCGGCACCGGCGGTCGCGTTGCGCGCGCCAAATTCGCGAGGTCCGCTGGCGTAGGTCAGATGTTCGAGGGAGGGACCGCGTCCCATCCGCTTGACGGGAGCAAGATCGGCCTCGGCCAACGGCCGCACGCGGAGCTTGGGCGACGAGACAGAAAAATTGGGCATGACAACTCCAGCGAATGAGAAGCCTCAACCGGGTCGCAGTTGACGCTCCAGCCCCAGGTGAACCGTTGCAAAACTTCCAAGACACCGCCGGAGCGATGCCTTGGAAATTGTTGCCAAGACTATGCAGCCTTGGTCGTGGCGAGATCGTAGGATGCGATCATCGGCGACTGCGGCGACTGGTTCTCGTCGAATGGGGTGTACTTCACTTCCAGCTTGGTGAAGTTCAGCTTGACCGTCTCGACCGGGCGGTCGCCATTCGAGTCGATCGAATAGCTGGCCAGCAGCGTGTTGGTCAGCGTGTATTCGATATAGGTCTCGCCCGGATTGCCGGTGGTGACGAGATGGATCGTCGCGCGCTTGCCGGTGCGGCCCGAGCAGGCCTCCTGGAAGAGCTTGGTCGAGGAGGAATCGCTGACCTTGGTCAGGATCACTTCCGAAACCGTCGGCTCGGAAGCTTCACGGTTAGCGGCCGAACCGGCCGAGGTGTTCATGTTGCGCGAAACGTTCCAGTGAATCGCTTCGATGTCCATCCACTTGCGGTGCTGTTCGTGGGTGGCATCGCCCTGAATACCATCGATCTGAAGATAAATAGGCATGCTCTGAGCTCTCCTGTTCGTCAGTTTATTTGCCAAGTACAGTTCAAGGCGCTCTGGCCTTTCGGGTTGTTGCCGCATCCGAATGAACTTTCTTGCCATTCGAGGCTGCTTTATCCGCCGGCCGCTCCTTGGGCGCAGCGAATTCATTTTCGTCCACCGCAGGCTTCGCATCGATGCTGAAGCGGTGGTCGTCAAAACCGATATGGATGCTCGCGATCTTGCGCCCTTCGGCCACGGCATCGAGGAAGAAGGTGGAAAGAACGGGCAGAAGATCGCGGGCGATCATCGACTCGATTGCGCGAGCGCCCATCTCGCTGGATTCGGCGCGCGAAACGAGCGCCTCGCGTGCCTCCGGCGACAGCGTCGCCTCCGTCCCGTAGCTCGCCTTGACGCGATCGCCGATGCGACCGATCTGGATATCGACGATGCCCGACAGCGCTTCCTTGCCGAGCGGCATGAAGGGCAGGATGGTCGTTCGACCGAGGAATGCCGGCTTGAAGTGCTTCTGCAATTCTGGAAGAAGCAGTTTCTCCAGCGCCTCGCCTTCCGGCATGGTGTCGGGATCGGCAGCAAGTGCTGCCAGCAATTCCGAACCGGTGTTTGCGGTCATCACAATGGTGGTGTTCTTGAAGTCGATGTCGCGGCCTTCGCCGTCGCGCAGCATCCCCTTGTCGAAAACCTGGTAGAAAATCTCCTGGACGCCCTGGTGGGCCTTGTCGATCTCGTCTAGCAGCAGCACGCCATAAGGACGCCGGCGCACGGCCTCAGTCAGCACCCCGCCCTCGCCGTAGCCGACGTAGCCGGGCGGCGAGCCGAGCAGCATCGAGATCTTATGCTCCTCCTTGAACTCCGACATGTTGATCGTCGTCAGGTGCTGGCTGCCGCCGTAAAGCAGGTCGGCCAGCGAAAGCGCAGTCTCGGTCTTGCCGGTGCCGGACATGCCGACGAAAAGGAACACGGCAGGCGGGCGGCGGGGGTCCGACAGACCGGCGCGAGCAGCCCGCATTGCCGAGGAGACGCGCTCGATCGCGACGTCCTGCCCGATGACGCGCTCCTTGAGCCGTGCGTCGAGCGACTTGACTGTCTCGACCTGGTCGGAAAGCAGCTTGCCGACCGGAATGCCGGTCCAGCGCGCGACCAGAGCGGCGATCACATCGCGGTCTACTGCCCGAGGCACGAGCGGTGTTTCGCCGGCCACGCGCGACAGGTTCCGTTCGGTCGCCGCGAGTGCGGCACGCGCGCTCTCAGGCGAGGCCGTCTGAGCGGGGAACTGCGCCACATTGCTTTCGCCAGCATCATCCAGCACCGGGGCCTGATCCTCGATCGCGTCGTCCTGCGAAAAGACCGCCTCCAGCCGATCGGCCTCACGTACGAGACGGAGTTCCTCTTCGAATTTGTTTTCGAGAGCTTCTATTTCGGCGGCAATCTGCTCCCGTTTTGCTTCGATTTGACGACAGCGATCGCGGATTTCCGAAGTCTCCGGCTCGCTTGCCAGCCATTCCGCTTCAGCCTCGAGCAGGCCGCGCTCGTTGTGCAGCGACTTCAGCGATTCAGGAACCGTCTGGCGGCCGAGCGCCACGGCGGCGGCAGCAGTGTCGATCAAGCTGATGGCCTTGTCGGGCAATTGCCGCGCCGGAATGTAGCGCGCCGACAAGCGCACTGCAGCGGCCAGGGCTTCGTCGCGGATGCGGACCTTGTGATGCGCCTTGAAGGAGCCGGCGACGCCACGCAGCATGTGGATCGCGGTTTCCTCGTCGGGCTCATCGACCTTGACCGTCTGGAAGCGTCGGGTGAGCGCGGCATCCCTTTCGATGAAGCGCTTGTATTCGCCCCATGTCGTGGCCGCGATGGTGCGCAGTTCGCCACGCGCCAAAGAAGGCTTCAGGATGTTGGCGGCATCGCCCTGCCCCGCCTGCCCGCCTGCGCCGATCAGATTATGGGCTTCGTCGATGAACAGGATAATCGGGGTGCTCGACGCCTTCACCGCATCGACGACACCGTGCAACCTGCGCTCGAACTCGCCTTTTACGCCCGCACCGGCCTGAAGCAGGCTGAGATCGAGCGAAAGCAGGCGGACCGGCTTCAGCATATCGGGAACGTTTCCGGCTGCGATCTCCAGAGCCAGCGCTTCGGCAATGGCCGTCTTGCCGACGCCGGCCTCGCCGACAAGGATCGGATTGTTCTGCCGGCGGCGCATCAGCACGTCGACGAGCTGGCGCAATTCGCGGTCCCGCCCGATCACCGGATCGATGCGTCCGGCACGGGCATCGGCGGTCATGTCCTGCGTGTAGAGGCGCAGGAATTCGTTCTCGCCTGACGGGGCACCCGCAGCCGTCAAATCGGATCTCACCGATTTTTCAGCCTCACCGGGCACCGTGGCATTCAGTTCGGATTCGACGGCCTTGAGGTCGATTTCACGCAGCGACGGCGCTATCGCGCGCGCCACTATACGGAGCGACTGATCCGTCGAAAGTGCGACAAGAAGATCGCCGAGTTCGACGCGGCTTCGGCCATATTGGAGCGATGCGACCAGCCAAGCCTCGCGCGCCAGAGCAAGCACATTCTGCGACAAGGCCAGTTGCGCGCCGTCTTCACGCGCCAAGTCTTCGATCGCCAGTTCAAGTTCTTTTCGAAGATTAACCGGCTTCACACCGAAGCGCTCGAAACGCGGCGCGACGGCTGTAATGTCTAATAATGCATACAACCAATGCGCTACTTCCACAGTCGGGTGAGCGTGGCGCGCAGCGACGGACGCGGCCGCCTCGAGACCGACGCGCAGATTCGGCTCCAGCGTTCTGACCAGTCGATTGAGATCGATATTGGACATCCCGAAAACTCACATTTCTGCGGCTGAAGCGAGTGGTCGCCATCAGAGAGTGAATGCAACTAGGGCGTTTGTGAACGCTTGGATAGAAGTCACAGAGTAACGTTTTGTTTCGAGTCATTACAGGTTAATGTCATCAACTTGTCACATTAATTACATGGTTGACAATGACGTTATACCGAAAGAAAATAGAGAAAGAATATTAGTGTCTTCTAATTTGGAGTTATTGTGCTGTTGAATCTCAGCGAAATTGTATCTCCACTTGGGCAAGATAGCCCTTGCGGAGAAGACATTAGAATAAATCCAAATTATCAGGAAATATACTATAGAATTAAGGATGCGCGCAACTCTGCGCGCAGCGCAGAACGAGGTATTCCTCCTGGCGAAGCAATGCGACTTACGCCCTCTTGGCACGATGTAAACAATCTTGGATTGCAGATACTTTCTTCAAAAAGTAAGGACATAGAAGTCCTTGCCTGGCTTGCAGAAGCTCAACTTAGACTTCGAGGTTTCGAAGGTCTTCGAGACATCTTTTCTGCAATGGCGTCACTTTTGGAAAATTACTGGGATAGGTTGTATTCCATCGGCGACGATGACGTCGAAGAAAAGCTCGCACCACTTGCAGGATTAAATGGCGTCAGCGGTGAAGGCACCTTGATCCAGGCAATTCGTCTTGCTCCTTTGGTGCCGAATTCACATTTCGCACAACATACATTGTGGGATTATCAACTTTCGCAGCGTGCCAATGAGACGGCCCGGCGCGATAGTCTTCACGAAGCGGCCAACGATGCGGGCGTTGCTGCAATGGCCGCCCACCTCGACATCCTCAACGATTGCATCGCTGCTTTCGACGATCTCGTTTCGATCCTCGACGAGCGTTGCGGCGACAAGGCGCCGCCGAGTTCCAACACCCGCAACGTGCTCGTGGAGGCGGCCGCTGCCATCCGCGATCTGGCGGGCATCGAAGAGGAACCCGCCGAAGAACCGGTCGATGAAAAGCCCGGTCTCCAGGCGGCAAACGGCAATGGCGCGGGGCAGGTTATGGTCGCGCCCAAACCGGTTCACGCCGGCAGCATCGCCTCGCGTGAAGAAGCGTTCGAAGTATTGCTTTCGGTCGCGCGTTACTTTCGCCGCACCGAGCCGCACTCCCCGATTTCACTGGCGATCGAAACACTCGTACGGCGCGGCCGCATGGATTTCACCGAACTCCTGGCCGAACTTCTTCCGGAACCACAAACGCGAAACGCCGTTCTAACGGCGGCAGGAATTCAGCCGAGGGTTGAAAAGCGGGAACCCTGACCGGTTTCCGGAACCAGATCCAAACGGCCAGGCGGAGGCCGATTCGGACAAGCATTTTTTGAAACATTGACCGCGAAATGGCGCCAGGCGCACGAAGGAGAGTCCTGATGGCAAGTGTTCACGAGAAATTGGAAAGGGTCCGTAAGCCCCGCGTTCACATCAAATACGAAGTCGAAACCGAAGGCGCGATGGTAATCAAGGAATTGCCGTTCGTTGTCGGCGTGCTCGGCGATTTCTCGGGCGATCCGACGCAGCCGCTCAAGCCGTTTGGCGAGCGCAAATTCGTCCAGGTCGATCGCGACAATTTCGACGACGTGATGCGCCGGATGACGCCCGGCCTCAACATTGCCGTCGAGAACACGCTGCAGAACGACGGCACAGACCTCGCCGTTTCGCTCAAATTCGAAAGCATGGACGATTTCGAGCCGGGCGCGGTGGTCAACCAGGTGCCGGCACTCAAGGCGCTGCTCGACGCGCGCAACCAGCTTCGCGACCTCATGAGCAAGGCCGACCGCTCGGAAGACCTGGAGCGCATGCTTGAGGAAATCCTGCAGAACCAGACCGACCTGAAGAAGCTGGTCGGCGAACTCGATGGCCGCGCTGACGGCGGCTCCGCGAACTGAACGCTGTGACGGGAAGGATCAAGCTATGAACGCCAAGACACAGTTGAAGCCGGAAGCCGGCGTAGAATTCGCACAGGACGAGAACCTGCTTTCCAAGGTCGTCGCGGCAACGCGCCAGACCGAGCCGGACCGTGCGCAGGACCTTCTGCGCACGCTCACCGACCAGGCACTGAAGGGCACCGTGGTCTATGACCGCAACCTGACGGTCACGCTGAACAACGCAATCGCCGAACTCGACAAGACGATCTCGCGCCAGCTTGCGGCGATCATGCAGTCGCCCGCCTTCACCAAGCTCGAGGGCACCTGGCGTGGTCTGAACTATCTGGTGAAGAACACCGAGACGAGCGTGAACCTCAAGATCCGCGTCATCAACGCGTCCAAGCGCGAGGTTTCCAAGGACCTTTCGAAAGCCGTCGAGTTTGACCAGTCCCGGCTGTTCAAGTCGATCTATGAAGACGAATTCGGCACCCCCGGCGGCGAGCCTATGGGCGCGATCATCGGTGACTACGAGTTCGACAATTCTTTTGAAGACGTCCAGCTTCTTCAGGGCGTTTCTTCGATCGCCGCTGCCGCCTTCGCCCCGTTCATCTCGGCGGCCAGCCCGCGCATGTTCGGCTTCGAGGACTATCGCGAGCTTTCGCGTCCGCGCGATCTCGAAAAGATCTTCGAGACGGTCGAATATGCCAAGTGGCGGTCGCTGCGCGACAGCGACGATTCGCGTTTCGTCACGCTGGCCCTGCCGCGTGTGCTGGCGCGCATGCCCTACGGCCCGAAGACCAATCCGGTCGACGAATTCGGCTTTGACGAGACCGGCGGTTCCAAGACCGGCGAACTGCCGCACAACGACTATTGCTGGATGAACGCCGCCTATGTGATGGGCACCCGCCTGACCGAAGCCTTCGCCAAGAGCGGCTGGTGCACGGCAATCCGCGGCGCCGAGAACGGCGGCAAGGTCGAGAACCTGCCGATGCACATCTTCTCCAGCGACGACGGCGATCTCGATCTGAAGTGCCCGACCGAAGTCGGTATCACCGACCGTCGCGACGCTGAACTCGGCAAGCTCGGCTTCCTGCCGCTCTGCCACTACAAGAACACCGACTACGCCGTGTTCTTCGGTGCCCAGACCACGCACAAGCCCAAGCTCTACGACAAGCCGGAGGCGACAGCGAACGCTGCCGTGTCGGCCCGCCTGCCCTACATGATGGCGACGTCGCGCTTCGCCCACTACCTGAAGGTCATGGGCCGCGACAAGATTGGCTCCTTCATGGAAGCGTCGGACTGCGAAGCCTGGCTCAACCGGTGGATATCCAACTACGTCAACGCCAATGACGAGGCCGGCGAAGAGTCGCGGGCGAAATACCCGCTGCGCGACGCCAGGGTTACGGTTCAGGAGATTCCCGGCAAGCCTGGCTCCTATAACGCCGTGGCATGGATGCGCCCGTGGCTTCAGATGGAAGAGCTGACGACTTCGCTTCGCATGGTCGCCCGCATTCCGGCCAAGAACTGAGGCATGAGGTCCCGCGCGGCAGGCCCGCGCGGGACCTCTCACAACGCCGTAGCCACGCCATGACGATGGGTCCGAGCACATTGTGGCGACGCAGGGCAGATCAGCTTATTGCGCTGATCGACGAGGCCCTGAACCGCCAGGTCAACGCTATTTTGCACCATCCCGAATTTCAGGCGATGGAGGCGAGATGGCGCGGGCTTGCCATGCTCGTTCGCGTCGCCTCGCGCGGCAGCGACGTCAAGGTCAAGCTGCTCAGCATCAGTTGGGCGCAGCTCGCGCGCAGCATGGAGCGAGCGACCGATTTCGACCAGAGCCACCTTTTCGAGCTGGTTTACAGCCGGGAATTCGGCATGCCCGGCGGCGAGCCCTACGGTCTTCTCGTCGGCGACTATCAACTGTCTCCGGGCGATGCCGGTGGCGACACCGTCAGCACGCTGACCGAACTCGGCACGGTGGCCGCCGCTGCATTCTGTCCCTTCATCACGGGCGCTTCCCCGCGCGCCCTGGGCCTCGAAAATTTTGACGAGCTGAACCGGGTCCATGACCTTTCATACCTCGCTAACGACCCGCAGCGCATTCGCTGGAACAGCCTGAGGGCGCGCGAAGACTCGCGCTTTCTCGGCCTCGTTGCCCCACGCGTCCTCATCCGCTCACCCTACGAGCCTTACTCGCGGCGGCGCGACGATGGCTTTCCGTTCCGCGAAGAGATCTCCGAGGATGGCGGCACGCTGCTGTGGAGCAACGGCGCTTTCGCCTTTGCAGCCATCGTCATCCGCAATTTCATAGAAACCGGCTGGTTCGCCGACATCCGCGGTGTCACGCAGGACGCGATAGACGGCGGGCTTCTCGGTCCCTCGGAACTTGCGCCCTACGATTTCGGCACCGAAAGCCAAGGCCTTTCCGCGCAGGCGCCCGTCGAGATAAGGCTGACCAGCACGCAGGAACAGCAGTTCTGCGATCTCGGCATCGTGCCGGTCGCCACCACTTATCTGTCGTCCTCGGCGATCTTCAATTCGAACCAGTCGCTGCATGCGCCCCAGCATTATTCCAACGAGAACGCCCGCCAGAACGCTCGGCTGGCAGCAATGCTGCAATATGTGCTGTGCGCCTCGCGCTTCTCGCACTACCTCAAGGTGATCATGCGCGACGAGGTCGGCAGACTTGCCGACGCGCTCTCGATCGAGCGCAAGCTGGAGGAATGGCTGTCGGGCTACACGCTCGGAAACGACGACGCCGACCTGCCGCTACGCACGCGCTTTCCCCTGCGCTCGGCCGGCATCAGCGTCGACGAGGTTCCCGGCAAGCCCGGCACCTTCACCTGCACGGTGAGGCTGCAGCCGCATTTCCAGCTCGACGATGTTTCGACGAGCTTCCACCTCATCGCCGAGACGGCGCAGCCGACGACGGGCCGCGCCAACGCCGCTTCCGTGCCGCAAAGGATGACCGCATGACGCTTTCCGCCAGCATCGCAAAATCGCTTGCCGACGACGCTCTGGGCGAGGCGATCGAGATCGCCAAGGCGCATATCAAGGCCAAGCCCTCGGACAAGGAGGCGCGGCATATCTATATCGACCTGCTTGTTCTTGCCGGAGACTATGCGCGGGCGGACGCACAATGCAGCCTCGCCACCACATTCGCGCCGGAAGACACGATGGGCTTTGCCCTGCTGCGCAACCAGTTGCGCGCCATGGCCGCGCGCAATGCCTGGTTCAGCACGGGCGCTGTCCCGGAATTTCCGCAAGGGCCGAGCGAACTCGACACAGCGGCAGTCCGGCTCAATGTCGCCAACCGTTTCGGCTCGCGCGACGAGACGGCTGCCGCGCTCGAAAGCCTTGAGGCTATCCGCGGCGAGCAGTCGATGCTCTGGAACGGCAAAGCCGTGTCCGATTTCCGCGACCTCGACGACCGCATTCCGCACGCGCTCGAAGTGATCATGACAGGCGGCGCCTATCTGTGGATCGATTTCGCCAAGATCGCCGCCGTTTCGGTCGAGCCCATTGCACGGCCGCGTGACCTTGCCTTCCGGCGGGCCGAGCTTTCGCTGATCGATGGCGCGTCTGCCCCCGTCCTCCTGCCGGCGATCTATCACGGCACCGGTGACGCAGAAAAACTGCTTCTGGGCCGCGAGACCGAATGGGTCGAGGAAGTAACCGGCATCACCACCGGGCGCGGTCAGCGCTGCTTCCTGGCCGGCGACGAGCTCGTCTCCTTCCACGATGCTGAGACGCTCGAGGCCGCTGCGGTCATCAACAAAAGGAAGGCGGCGAATGGCTGACCCGCTTGACCGTTACAGACCGCGCGAACGGGTCCTGTCGCGATCGATCCTCGACAGGCTGCTCGATCCCACTCCTGATCTTCTCCAGGACGCTCCGTCGAGCGTTGTCGATCAGGTCAGGGAGACGCGCGAGGCGATCCGGCGCGATCTTGAAGCGTTGCTCAACACGCGGCGCTGCCCGACCGCGCCGCCGAACGCGCTTGGCGAGCTCAGGGATGCGCTGGTTTCCTACGGGGTCGAAGGCATCGTCTCGGCCAATCTTGTCACCGATGAATCCAAGCTGCGACTGGCGCGCGCCATCGAGCGGCGCATCGCGCTTTTCGAAACCCGGCTTTCCGACGTGCGCGTGACCATCCTCAAGAACAGGGCTGCCGGCGAACGCGCGCTGCGCATGCGCATCCAGGCGACGTTTCGCCTGCATGACGGCATGCCGCCGATAAGCTTCGAATCGACCATCGACCCGTCCACCCAGCGTTTCCAGGTGGAGGCGGCAAATGGCTGACGGCTTCCTGCAGCGCTACAATGACGAGCTTACGGCGCTGCGCCGGCGTGCCTCGCGCTTTGCCGATGCCTTCCCGAAGATTGCCGGCAGGCTGCGTATGACCGGCGAGGTCGCCGACGACCCGCATGTCGAACGCCTGATCCAGAGCTTTGCCTATTCCGCCGCCCGCGTGCGACAGAAACTGGACGACGAATTCCCCGAGCTCACCGACGGGCTGCTGGAGACGCTCTATCCGCATTATCTGGCGCCCATACCGTCGATGAGCATCGTGCGGTTTTCGCCCAGCGAGACTCTGGCTGCAGTGCAGTCGGTGCCGCGTCACACCGAAATTCTGGTCGAGCCGGTTGCCGGGGAAACCTGCCGTTTCCGCACCACGCAGGATGTCGAGATCGCGCCGGTAGAGATCACGGCTGCGGGTCTTTCCGGCCAGCCGATCCGGGCACCGCTGTCGCCTTACACCGGTGCGGCTGGCTGCTTCAGGATATCGTTGCGGCCGCAGGACACCCGCAAGCAGCTTTCAGAAATTGGGCTCAAACGGCTTCGCTTCCACATCCCCTCGCCCTGGCGGCAGGCGAGCGCGCTTTACGAACTGCTGATGAACCATACGCTCGGCATAGCCCTTGCCCGTCATGCCGACGACGAAAACCCGATCTTCCTGTCGGCGGACAATTTGCGGCCGGTCGGTTTTGCGGCCGACGAGGCAATGCTGCCCTACCCCGCGGCAAGCTTTGCCGGCTATCGATTGCTGACCGAATTCTTCGCCTTGCCGCAAAAGTTTCTTTTCTTCGACATCGAGGGGCTGGATCGCTGGCGCGGCGAAACGCTCGAGATTTTCATCTACCTCAACGAAACAGACAGCAAGTTGGAGCGAGCCGTCTCAGCCCGCGACCTGGCGCTTCATGCGACGCCGGTCGTCAATCTTTTCCGCCAGACCTGCGAGCCGGTCGTGATCGACGGGACGCGCACGGAGTACCGGCTGCTGCCGGATTCTCGCCGGCAGAAGACGCGTGAAATCTACGCCATCGATCGCGTCCTTCTTTCCGGGCGCGGCGGCGCGGAGCATCTTTGCCAGCCCTTCTTCGGACGCGCGCAACGCGGCGGGACGGCATCCTCCTTCTGGCAATCCTATCGCCGCTTTGACGAAGATGACGGCACCTGCGACGTCGACATCGCATTCGTCGATCGCGCACGCCGCAGCACCGGAAGGCTGGACGCAGTGGCAAGCGTGGACGCCTTGTGCCTCAATCGCGACCTGCCCGAGAAGCTTCCCTTCGGGGGGGGGCATCCCTACCTGCAACTTGCGACCGGCAACGCGGCCGTCGCCTCAATCGAGGCGCTTGTTCCGCCGACGCCGGCCGTGCGCATGAACGACGCTGACGGCCGCAATTGGCGGCTGATGTCGCACCTGCTGCTCAACCATCTGTCGATCTTCGACAATGACGGCGCGGCGCTGAAAGACATCTTGTCCCTCTACGCCTTCCGCGATTCACCCGAAACCAAGCAGCTTGCCGATGCCATCACCAAGGTCGAAGCCAAGGCCTCGACGGCCCGCCTCGGCGGCGGCGGCATGGTGCCCGGAACCGACATCGCCATCGAATTCGACCCCGCTGCCATCGACCGGCCGTCGGCCTTCCTGTTCGGCAGCGTGCTCGACCGGTTCTGCGGCCTCTACACCTCCGTAAACAGCTTCACGCGGCTCACCGTATCGATCAAGGGGCAGTCGAAGCCCGTTGCGCGATGGCGGGCAAGGGCCGCCGAGCGCCCGCTTCTCTAGAAGGATTTTTGCCACGACATGAGCCTTGCCGCCGAAAAGAAGACTGACAGCCTAGCCGATCTGCTCGAGCGCGACCCCGGCCGCTTCGAGCCGACGACCGCATTTCGCGTGGCGCAGGCAACCGACGACGGTCTGGAAGTCACTTCGCATTTCGGCGTCTCGCCAGCACCCGTTGCGGTCGCCGCTTTCCGCCGCAAGGGCCGCAAGTCGACCGTGCGCGGCGCGCTTGCCGGCCTGCTCGGCCCGCTCGGTTCCCTGCCGCCCGCTTACAACGAACATGTCATACGCGAGGAGCGCAACAAGTCGCGCGCGCTTTCGGCCTTCTTCGATCTCTTCAGCGCCCGCATGGCCGAACTCTTCGTCGCGGCCTGCGAAAAATACAGGCTTGCGCGCCTGCTGCGCTGGGGAAGCGACGATGGCCGCAACGCCTTCGTCACCGCCCTCTTCTCGCTGACTGGCTTCGCAACGGCAAAGCTGCGGGAACGCAGCGGCGTCGAGGACGACGTCCTTCTGCGATTCAGCGGCTTCCTTGCGTCGAGAACCAGAAACGCCGTCAATCTGCGGGCCATGCTGCGCGAGTTCAGCGGACTGCCGGTGGAGATCGAGCTGTTCCGCGGACGCTGGCTTTCGATCCCGGTCGAGGAACTGAGCCAGATGAGCCGGGCTGGCGCCGTGCGTCTCGGCGTCAACGCCATGGCCGGCACGGCAATCCATGATTTCAGCAGCGGCTTCCGCGTCGTCATCGGCCCGCTCGACTATCCCGATTATCTTTCGCTCGCACCGGGAAGCCGCAATGTCGAGGAGCTTTTCGCCCTGACGCGGCTCTTCGTCGGCTCGGGCCTCGATTTCGACATCCAGATCATCCTGAAGAAGGAGCATGTTCCGTTCTGCCAGCTCGGCCAGGCCGGCGATCCGCCGCGTCTCGGCTGGAACAGTTGGGCGCGGGTGGCGCCCGCCGCCCACGACAGCGATGACGCCGTAATCATGCAGCGCCAGGCCGCGCTGCCGATGGCCTTGTGAAGGGCGGCACCGCGATGAGGCTCGAGCTTAAGCAGAAAAAGGGTACGGGGCAGGACGCAGCCGCGCAGCGCTGGTATTTCGAGCGCGGCCGCCGCACGATCGGCCGGTCGAGCGATTGCGACTGGCAGGTGCCCGACACCACCCGCTCCGTTTCCAAGCTGCACTGCACGATCGAGCGCGACCGCGAGGGCTTCCTGCTGCGCGACGAAAGCGCCAACGGCACCAGGGTCGACGGCGTTCTCGTGCTGGAGGGCGAGACCGCCCGACTCTCGGACAGCTCGCAGCTGGAATTCGGTGGGTTCGCGTTTTCCGTCGCCATTTCGGGCGAGAAGGATCACGAGGTCGAAGACCCCGAAGCCGGCCTCGCCCTGAGCGACGAGAACCTTACCATCTCGGCCATCCTTGCCGACATCGCTCCCGGCGGACAGTCCGCCAACGGCATATTGCGCGGGCGCGATAGCGAGGACTGGTCCAGCCCGATCCCCATTGGCAGCCCCAGGCGCAAGGGTGAAACAGCGCCCTCCTCGCGCAACGTCGAAATCGGCTGGAGCGGCCCTCCCGCGACGACCGGCATGTCTCCGATCCTGCCCACTGACTGGAACGAGGACCTCGACTACAGCAACCGCCTTGAGCACTCCGCCGCACCTCATGTTTCCGTGCCGACGGCCCGAAGCCGCAAGCAGGTGGATGTGGCGGAGCAACCAGCTGCCAGCGCTTCGGTCGTGGTCAAAGAAGGTCACGACGACACCCATTCAGCACCTACCGGCATCCCGGAGTCCGTCCTGTTGCCGCGCATCGAGGCCTTGCTGGATCGATGTGAGGAAGCCGCCGGCGAGGCCTTCGCCGCTCTCGACATCGACCCTGCGGGCCTATCTGAAATGCCTGACCTTTTCGGCACCGGCCGGGAAGAAGCGACGATTGCACGGCTGGAAAACCTGCTTGCCAGACAGGTGTTGCTGGCCACAGCAATCGAAGGGCTGCTGAAGGAGGCAAGCCATGCTTTTGAGCCTCGTGTGATCGAGGCGCGCGTCGATGCCGAGCCGCGAAAGCTGCCATGGCGCAACGACCGTTCCTACTGGCAGGCATATCGCCAGAATTTCGAAACCGGCGGAGCCAGTCTCTCCGTCCGCGAATTCTTCCGCAACGCCGTGCTGCGAGCGCTTGGCCAGCCGGAAGAAGACGCGCCTGAAGTGATAGAGAAGGTGAAGCGCAGCTCATGAGAAACGAAAACAGGGTCGCGTGGAGCGAAGGCATGTTCCTTCGCGTGCAGCATTTCCAGCAGGCGGACCGCTGGACCGAACGGCTCGTGCGCATGACGACGCGCGAGCTTGCCGCCTATCCCTGGGGCGTCGCCGAGATCGGCATCGACCGCAGCGCCCTTGCCATCGGCCAGTTCGCGCTGTCCAACCTGCGCGGCATCCTGCCCGACGGCACGCTGTTCGAAGCGCCCATCGACGCCGACCTGCCGCCGCCGCTCGATCTCGACGAAACGGTGAAGAACGCCACGATCTACCTCGCTTTGCCGGCGCGGCGGCCCGGCAAGGCCGATGTCGCGATCAATGGCGGCGCTTCCTCCAATGGCGTTCGCGTCGTCGCCTCTCACTACGAGGCGCCGGACTCCAATGTCGAAACCGACTTCATGGCGCCCATCGATGTTGGCCGGCTCAGCCTGCGCTACCTGAAGAGCGGCGACGAGCTGGCCGGCTATGAGCTGATCGGCCTTGCTCGCGTCATCGAGGTGCGCTCGGACAAGGCCGTCATCCTCGATCCCGAATACATCGCGCCGAGCCTCAACTGTGCGGCCGAACCACGGCTGAGCGAACTCGTCACCGAGCTTCTCGGCATCGTGCGCCACCGCGCCGAGGCCATCGCCGAGCGCATCGGCGATCCGACAATTCGCGGCACGGCGGAAGTCGGCGATTATTTCCTGCTGCAGATACTCAACCGCGCCGATCCGATGCTGCGCCACATCTCCGCAAACGCCACGCGCATGCACCCGATGATATTCTTCGAGAATTGCATCCAGCTTGCCGGCGAGCTTGCCACCTTCACGATGGATTCGAAGCGCGCGAGCGACTTTCCGCCCTATCGTCATGACGACCTGAAGGGCACCTTCGCCGCTGTCTTCGACGACCTGCGCACCTCGCTCTCGGCGGTGCTCGAACAGTCGGCGGTATCGATCGAGCTTTCCGAACGCCGGCACGGTGTTCGCGTCGGCACCATCAACGACCGCACGCTGTTCAAGGAAGCGGGCTTCGTGCTTGCCGTGCGCGCCGAAATGTCGGCCGAGGACATTCGCCGCAAGCTGCCCGCGCAGATCAAGGTCGGACCGGTCGAGCGTATCGCCGAACTGGTCAATGTCGCGCTGCCCGGCATTCCGGTGCGGCCGCTGCCGGTCCTGCCGCGCCAGCTGCCCTATCGCTCGGGCACGATCTATTTCGAACTCGACACCAAGAACCCCCTCTGGAAGCAGCTCGACACGTCGGGTGCCATAGCACTCCATCTCGCCGGGGACTTTCCGGGCATAGAGCTGGAGCTCTGGGCGCTGAGGGAATAGGGGACCGCACCGCATGAACAAGGGAACCACTATCCCCTGGCAGGACCTGCCGACGGTCGTCGAACTGACCGAGGACGGCGCGCGCAAGCAGCAGACCGCCCGCAAGATGGCCGAGATGCTGGACGATAAGCTTGAAGGCGGCGCGCTTGGTGGGCTCGCCGTCAGGCCGGGCGGCTGGTCGGTGGAAGCCCTGGTTCGCGACTTCCGCTTTGGCGGCGAAGAAGTGCCGACCATCGTTGCGTCAGCCGCGCCGCTTCTCAATCTCGCCCACGCGCTGCGGCATACCGACAAGCAGCCCGACATCGAGCAGCTGCGGCGCACGACGACGGAGGCGATCGGCCGCTACGAACGCGACCTCGCAAGCGCTCGCATCAGCCCGGAGCGGGCGCGCGCGGCACATTATGTGGTCTGCGCCACCGTGGACGACGTCGTGCTCAGCAAGTCGTGGGGCGTTCGCGCCGGCTGGGCGCGGTCCGGTCTTGTTTCGACGTTCCATATGGATGTGACCGGTGGCGACCGGGTGTTCGACCTGCTCGACCACTTCCACCAGAGCCCCGGCACAAACAAGGACCTCCTGCTCCTCATCTATCTCTGCCTGTCGCTGGCCTTCGAAGGACGAACCCGCGTGTCGCCGCGCGGAACGCTGGAACTCGGCCGCATCCGCGACAGCCTCTACAAGACGCTGCTTGGCCAGTACGGCGTGTTCGAGCGGGAGCTTTCGCCGCACTGGCGGGGTGTTTCGGCTCGCCACAAGCCGCTGCGCACCGCCGTCGCGCTCTGGACCCTTTTGTCTGCGCTCGCGCTGCTCTTCGCCCTTGGCTACCTCTTCTTCACGCTCTCGCTCAATCGGGCCTCGGATGGCACTTTCTCGCGTCTGGCGAACCTGCCGCCGCGCGATGCGCCCAGCGTCTATCTTCAGCCACTCGCAACGCCGGCTCCGCCCGAACAGCCAAAGGCCGAAGTGAAGCCGCAAACACCGCCGGAGCCGAAGAAGCCGAGCCGCCTGGAAAACCTGCTCGCATTCCTCCAGCCCGAGGTGGAGCGAAAACTGGTGACGCTTTCCGATGCCGACGGCCGGCTGCTCGTGCGCATCAACAATTCGGGTCTTTTCTCCGTCGGCAGCGCTGAGGTCAGCTCCGAATTCCGCGGCCTGCTGGAGCGGATCGGCGGAGCGCTCGCGGCCGAGAAATTCCGAGCCGTCGTCGTCGGCTATACCGACAACGTTCCGATACGGACCATCCAGTTCCCGTCCAACTGGCACCTGTCGGAAGCGCGCGCCAGCGCGGTGGGCAAGATCCTGTCGGCCTATACCGGACCCGAGGCGATCCTCACCGAGGGCCGCGCGGACAGCAATCCGCTCGCCGCCAATGACACGCCCGAAGGCCGCGAAATCAACAGGCGCACGGAGATTCTCGTGCTGACCGACCCGACCGAGAAACTCGACGCAGCCGGCGTGATGCCCACGATCCGAAACGACGGGACCGGCAGCACACCCGCGCCCGCAGCAGGAGGCGTTTCGCCGTGAACCCTCTCAGCTATTTCTACACGCTCCGCTCCTATGTGGATTCCTATGCCGGGATCGTCGGCCGGCGCTTCCTATCCGTCATCTGGGTGGCCGCGATCTGCGTCGTCATCTGGTTCTACGGCTACCTCATCGGCTATGGCGACTTCAAGCCGCTGGAAAGCACGCGCAACCGGATCATCGTCATCGCCGTCGTGCTGGTGGCGTGGATCGCATACATGCTGTTCACGACCATCCGCGCGCGACGCCGCGATAAGGCGCTGGTCGACAGTCTCGAAAAGGACGCGGAAGCCGAAGCAGCCGCCAGCCAGCAGGCCGAGGTCGGCGAAATCCGCAACCGGCTGAAGGAAGCGCTGGCGCTGCTGCGCCGCATCACCAAGAAGCGGTTCGGCTATGTCTATGAGCTGCCATGGTATGTGATCTTCGGCGCGCCCGGCTCCGGCAAGACCACGGCGCTCAGCAACTCCGGGCTGAAGTTTCCCCTCGGCGACGCGCTCGGCAGCAATTCGGTGCAGGGCATCGGCGGCACCCGCAACTGCAACTGGTGGTTCACCGACGAGGCCATCCTCATCGACACCGCCGGCCGATACACCACGCAGGACGATCTCAACGGCGCTTCCAAGGCCGGTTGGGAAGGGTTTCTCAAGCTGCTGAAAAAGTATCGCCGCTCGCAGCCCATCAACGGCGTGCTGGTGACGCTTTCGATCGGCGACCTGCTGACACGCGACCCCGCCGCGAGGCTCGAGGAAGTGCGGGCCATCCGCCAGCGCCTGTCCGAACTCGACGAATTTCTTCAGGCTCGCGTGCCCGTCTATCTCGTGCTGACCAAGGCCGATCTGCTCACCGGCTTCGTCGAATTCTTCGACGGGTTCAGCAAGACTGACCGCGACCAGGTCTGGGGCACCACCTTCGGCCTGGAGGAGAGCTACAAGGGCGAGAACCTGCCGGACCGGTATCTTGAGGAATTCGGGCTGCTGCAGGAACGTGTCGGCGCAATGCTGGTCGAAAGACTGCAGCAGGAACCGGACAGCCAGGTTCGGGGTCGGATATTCCGCTTTCCCGCCGAACTCGCCGCGCTCAAGGAACGGCTTCACGAGGTGCTGACGGAGCTTTGCGCGGGTTCCAAGCTGGTCGAATCCCCGCTTCTGCGCGGTGTCTACTTCGCCTCGGGCACGCAGACCGAGGAGATGACGACCGCCAAGGCGCAGGCCGGCGCGCCGCGTATGCGCCGCAGCTATTTCCTGTCGCGGCTGTTCAAGGAGGTCGTATTCGACGAAGCTTCTCTCGTCGCGCGCGACAAGCGGCTTTCCCGGCGCCAGATGATACTGCGCCGCGCCGCTTATGGCGTGGCTGCCGCGCTCCTGGCCGTCGTGTTGACGAGCTGGACCGCGACCTATTTCCAGAACACCAGTGCGCTGGCACAGGCTGATGAGCGCATCGCCGCCTATGAGCAGCTTGTCCGCGGCGTGCCGGTTCGCGACGTCTCTGATGCCGACTTCCTGCGCATCCTTCCCGCGCTCGACAATCTGCGCAGCGTGACGACTGGTTTTTCCGACAAGCGCGTCTGGCCGGTCAGCTTCGGATTGGATCAGGAAAGCAAGATCGCCGGCCGCCAGCGCGAGGCCTATCAGCGTGCGCTGAATGCGCTTCTGCTGCCTCGCATGCTGGTTCAGTTGCAGAAGACGATGGCCGGCAGCAAGGATGTCGGCCAGACATTCGATGCGCTGAAACTCTACGGGATGCTTGGCGGACTTGGTCCGGTCAATCCGGAATTCGTCTCGCTGGAGGCGGAGGACATGTTCGCCTCGCTCTATCCCGGCGAAGGCCGCGCGACCGCTCGCGAAGCCCTCGTCCGTCATGCCGAGACGATGGCGGCGGGGCCTCTGGCCACCCTCGATCTTGACGCCGGCCTGATCGCCAAGGCACGCGAAACCATTCGGGACCAGAGCATTGCGGCGCGCGCCTACGACATATTGGCCAATCGCCGCGAGGCGCGCGCGCTAGCGCCCTGGATACCTGCCGATGCGCTCGGTCCGCTCGGCGAGCAGGCTTTCGAACGCAGCTCGAAGGCAGCTCTACGCGAAGGGGTTCCGGGTCTCTTCACCGGCGAAGGCTACCGCACGGTGGTGCTGCCGCAAGTCACCGATGCGGCGCGCGAAGCGCTTGACGAACAGTGGGTGCGCGGCGACCAGCCGAATGCCATCGGCATGACCGTGGACGCCGTCACCCAGGCGGCACTCCAGCTCTATTTCGACAATTTCGAACAGCGCTGGTCGGGTCTGCTGACGGATATGCGGGTGCGGTCTTCGCAAACGCTTTCGGACGCCACCGAAACCGTGCGCGTGCTCGCAGGCGACCCGAGCCCGGTCGAGGCAGTCTCGCGGGCAATCGTGGCAGCGACCGACCTGCGGCCGCAAGGCAGCGCCATCGTTGCCACGATCGGCACCGTACCGGAGGGCGCGTCGACTTCTGCGCTGGCAAGTGTGGCGAACGCGCCCGACCCGTTCGGCCGGCTGCGCGAGGCGCTGGAAACGCCGAAGGCGGGCGACGCCGGCCAGAACCAGAGCCAGGGCGAAAAGCCGCGCTCGCAGGTGGCCGCCCTTCAGCCCGTTTTGAAAACCATCTATGGCCAGCTTTCGCGCGCCACCACCTCTACGGCAGAGGTCGCCAAGGTGTTCGATGTCGACAGCCAGCTCACCGAGGCCAACCAGGCATTGCTTGAAGAAGCCAGGCGACTGCCGGCTCCCGTCGATACATGGATGGCAGGCGTTGCCGCCGATATCGGCTCGCTTGCGGTCAAGACGGCCCGCACGCGCCTCGGCAATTTGTGGGCGGCGGACGGCGCGAGCCTGTGCTCAAGCGTCGTAATCGGCAGATATCCTTTCGACCGCACCTCCGCCCGCGATGTGGCGATGGCCGATTTCGTTCGCCTCTTCGGGCCGAGCGGTCTGTTCAACAGCTTTTTCAAGGACCGCCTGGAGGCTTTCATCGACACGAGTGCTACGCCATGGACCTGGCGCGGCACATTCGGCACCGAGGGCATTCCCGCCCAGGCGATTGCCCAGTTCGAGAATGCCGACAAGATCCGCCGCGCCTTCTTCCCGGCGGGCAGCGAGAGCCCGGCCGTCAGCATCAACGTCAAGCCGATCTCACTGAGTGACAGTGCCAATGCCGTCATGATGGAGATCGAGGGCGAGCGCGTCGTCTATTTCCACGGCCCGATACAGTCCAAGTCGATTGCGTGGCCGTCGAGCGAGGCGACGAATGTCTCGCGCATCGCCTTCCAGCCGGGCGGCTGGCAGCAGGCGCTGACGGAGAATGGCGACTGGTCACCCTTCCGCCTGTTCGACGAGGCCGACATCACCAATGAGGGAGAGGATCTTTTCCGCGCGCGCTTTACCAGCGCCGGCCAGACCGCGGAATTCGATGTGCAGTTCGGCTCTGTGCTCAATCCGTTTCGCCTGAAGGCGCTGTCGGATTTCGCCTGCCCCACACAGTTCTAGGGAGACGCCGGGCTGATGAATGAACGCCATGTCATCGACGCCGCAACGGAAGCCGACCGTATCGGTTTCTTCGGCAAGGTTCCGACGCATGGCGACTTCATATCGACCGGACTTGGCCGGACGTTCCAGACCGAACTCGACAACTGGTTACAGGCCGGCCTGCAAGCAAGCGAGCAGGCGCATGGCAAGGAATGGCAGCGCCTCTTTCGCGCAGCACCGCCGTGGCGCTTCGTCATCGAGCGCTCGCTATGGGGCCAGTCCACGATGGTCGGCGTGCTGCTGCCGAGCACGGATCGCGTCGGGCGCAGCTTTCCGCTGGTCATCGCCGCCAAGCTCGGCAGCTTCAGCGGCAATCCACGCCTGCTGTGCTTCGATGAAACCTGGTTCACCGCAGCCGAAGCTCTGGCGGAAACATCGCTGACGCGCGACTTCGACATTGCAGGCTTCACCGCAGGTCTGAAGCGCTTGCGCCTGCCGCATGCCAAACTCGCAGCCCGTGGTGAGATGCCGGGGTCGAACGGTGACGACCGCATCTCCATCTGGTGGACGGTCGATGTGGATACCAGACGCCCCCATGGGTTCAAGACGATCGGCCCGCCCCAGGCGGCTCACTTCCTGAAACTCCTGAACGGCAAGCAGACCACGGACACGCCGAAGCCCGACCCGGAGGCCCCGCCTGAACCTGCTCGCAAGGCGCCTGATGCTGCCGCACCGGAGCGGGTTCCTGCGAAGAAATTCGCCATCGAACGGAGCTACGCGACGCATCCCGGCACGCGGCTCTCGGTGAATGCCGACGCCCTGCTGGTTTCAGAAAAGCCGCGCCTGTTTGCGGTAGCCGACGGCGTCGGCGATGGAAACGGGGCCGCCGACGCGGCCAAGGTGACGACCAATACGCTCGCTAACGTCTCGGCGCACGAAACGCTCGAAGAGCTGATCCAGGACGTGAAAGGCAAGCTCGGCCGCGCCCACGGGCTGCTGCAATCCGCGCATGCGGTGAGCGAGCGCGAGGCCCAGGGCGCAAGCGTCGTCGCACTCACCATCCGCGACAGCACCTTCGCCATCATCTGGGCCGGGAACGCCCGCTGCTATCTGGTGCGGGACGGCATGATGCGATGCCTCACGCGCGATCATGTCGAGATCGGCTTGCGGTTCGCGCTGTCGCGCAGCATCGGCTCGCAGCGGCAACTGGTGCCGGAAGTCTTTACGGACACAGTGCAGGACGGCGATCGCTTTCTCCTCTGCAGCGCAGCCCTTGCCCGCACGCTCGACGAGCGCAGCATCGCCGAAACGCTGCTTGAAAAGCCGGTAGCGGAAACCGCGGGCATCCTCATTCAGGATGGTTTGATCGCCAATACCCGCGAAAATATCAGCGCCATCGTGATCGGCATCCGCTCCGCATGAGTGCGGACCGATCACCTGATGGGCTTGAGGATATCGTCACGCGCTTTTCCGCGCTGTGGCGGGCGCTGAGCCACGACGGAGACGTGCCGCGAGCACTGGCTGAAACGACTATGCTGGCCGATCGCGTGCGCGATGCCCTCGACCGCCGTCTGTCCCGCCTCGATGAGGCAAATGCTACTTTCATCGCCAACACCTTCGTGGTCGAAGAACTCGTGCATGACGGCATGCCGGCGCAAATCCATCGTGTTCGGCATCGAGACCTGCAAACGCTTCTTGCGCTGAAGACGCTTCGCCCGGATCGGGCCGACGACGCCGTTTCAAGGCACTTGCTATTGCGCGAAGCGCGGCTGTCGATGACAATCAATCACCGAAATGTCGCGAGTGTTCAGACCGCACTGAGGCTTCCCGACGGCAGGCCGGCGCTAGTCGCAGCGTGGATGCCTTTTAGCCTTTCCGATTACCTGAACACGCGATCTTTCTCGCCACGCGATGTCCACCAAGTGATGATCTCGATTCTGTCGGGACTGGAAGCGATACATTCGGCAGGACTCATCCATGCCGACATAGCTCCCGACAACCTGCTTCTTTCCGGCGAAGACCTCAAAGACCTGAAGATCGTGGATTTCGGCATCGCGCTGGAGCGTGGCCAGCGTCATGCCGACCTCGATCTGGCGGCAGCCGGCCACAGCGAATTTTCCGCGCCGGAGCAGAAGGAAGGCATGGTTCTCGATGGCAGGGCCGATCTTTATGCCTGCGGCCTGATCCTGAATCTGCTTCTGGAACGCTGCGGAGGTGAAAGTGGCGCACGGGAACAGCTTACGGCTCTGGCGGGCCACCTGTCGCAACGGGACCGAGAAAACCGGCCCGAAAGCGCATCAGCAGCCCTGAGGCTGCTGATGAAGATCGATGTCTAGAGTCGGACGAAACTAAAGACCGGCGGCCGTCTGAACCGTGGCTCAGTTCCCGCCACCGCCAGGCGGTGGTGCGGCTGCTGTCGCCACGCTCTTCTGGAAGACCGTGATCAGCTTTGCCGCATCCACAAGACCCGCATTGCTCGCATAGAGGATGTCGCCATCCTGAACCTGGAACTGCTGCATCAGTGCAAAATTGGACACATCCTTCAGGTTGACGCGATAGATCACCGGCTTGCTCGTCACGAATGGCGCGCCCGGATTCTTGCCGGCCTTCGCGAAGGCAGCATCGGAATAGACCGGCTGATTGCGGAACACGTAGAAATTGCGGGCGTCGGCACGATCGTCGAGCAATCCACCCGCGCGGCCAAGCGCCTGCGCCAGCGTCAGCTTATCCTTCTCGAACTCGAATTCGCCCGCGCTTTTAAACGCGCCCAGAGCCATGAAGCTCGGCGAATCGCCTTCGATCATGACCTGATCGTCAGGCAGCAGATAAACATTCTGGCGGTCTTCATTCATGATGCGATCGAGCGAGGCGCTTGCCCGCTGCTTGCCGCGCACGATCGTCACCGTCGTGCCCCCCGGCGCTCCAGAAGCGCCGCCGGCAAGCGCGATTGCATCCAACACACGCTCCTTGCGGGCTGTCAGCGGGAAGCGGCCGGGCGCGCGCACGTTTCCGTTCACGGTAATGCCGTTGGCGGGCTTTTCAACGACCGACACCACCGCCTGCGGGTTGACCGCCGAACCCTTCAAACCTGCGACAATCCTGGACTGGAGCGCCTCGGGCGACGATTCCATGACACGTTGCCTGCCCACGAAGGGCAGCGTGACGAAGCCGCTCTCGTCCACCGTGAAACGGCCGAGATTGAGCGTCTTGCTGTTGGTGGTGGAAAGTATTCCCTCCTCCCCCGTATCGAAGATGGTGACATCGATCACGTCGCCGCGACGCAACCGGCTGTCGACATAGCCGCCGGATCGAAAGCTGCTCAGCCCCGCATCATTCGACGCATAGGACATCGTCGTCGCGCCCATGATGCCGAGCGGCGCATCGGCAAGTTCGACAACGGGAATCTTCTCGTTTGAATTGGGCAGGGAGGCGTTACGAATATTGGTGGCGCTAGGGCCATCAGAAGGGCTGGCGCATGCGCCTAGAACTACAAGAAAGGCAATAGGCACCAGTTTCCGCATCACTGATCCTCGTTGTGATTTGCTCAACCTAAGAGATACCCAGCCGCCACATTTCGAACAACAACATGAACGTGAAAATCACATGACAAACAGGCAATTACTGGTTGTTGTGTCTTATCTGCAACCAGAGCCACCGGCTTTCTAACCTGTCTCGTCAGCTGACCATGGAAGTTTCAATTTCACTAAATTCTAATATAGTTGAATCTGCCCGCGCCACGGTAATGAGCGACACTGTCATCAGGATTGGGCGAGCTACATATATGTGGCACCACTATAAGTTCCGGTGGGAACTGATACCCAAGCTTTGGACTACCTACATGGACCGGTGCTTGCTCAGCCTTCGACGGTTTGCCGGGCGAGATCCCAGAAAGCCTTCACCAGCTTGCCGCTGGAGCGTTCGCGCAGGCAGATGAGCGCTTCGTCCATCAGCATTTCCGGTCCATCGATGATGATCGGCCTGAGGCGTCCGTCTAGGCCAAACTCAGCCCGCGACACAAAGCCGACTCCGACGCCGGAGGCCACGATCTCACGCACTGCCTCACGGCCTTCGGCTTCTATGGCCGGCTTGAGTTCGATACCCTGAGCCGTGGCCAGCGCTTCCAGCTTGGATCTGGTCTTGGAACCACGTTCACGCAGCACAAGCGGCTGTTCGGCGATTTCGGCCAGCGTGAGCTTACGCGCTTCGGCCAACGGATGATTATGCGCCACAAACGCGATGATCGGTGAGGAATTGAGCTTCAGCATATTGTATTCGCGCCCTTCCGGAATTTCGCCCAGGACACCGATATCGGCTTCATAGGCGTAGAGGCTGGCCATCACGGTCTCGGTATTACCGGCACGAACGGTCACCTGGATTCCGGGATATCTGGCCCGGAATTGCCCCAGTATCTGCAGAAGGTGATGCGCGGCGTCAGCGACGATGCGCAATGTGCCGGCCCGAAGCGCGCGTGACTCCGAAAGCAGATCGAGTGCCTGCTGCTCGGTGTCGAACATGCGGTGCGTGATTTCAAGCATGCGCTCGCCCTGCTGCGTAAGCGTTACCTGCTTCTTGTGCCGGTTGAAAAGCAGCACGTCGTACTCTTCTTCCAGCTTGCGAACCTGATCCGAAATAGCCGGCTGGGTCAGGAACAACGCCTCCGCGGCACGCGAGAAACCGCCGCAAATGGCGACGTAGTGGAAAGCTCTCAGCTGCACGTACCGCACCGGGGCATCCTCCATAAGTAAAATCAATGCAAGTATAGAAACTAACGAATTGACTTATGTAAAGGGGAAGCCGAACTTTTCCTTCTGACAGGAAGCCGGCTATGCATTTCTCGATCATCCTTCTGCACCTCGCGGGCGCAACCTTGCTGCTGCTCTATGCCGTGCATCTCGTGCGCACCGGGATGGAGCACGCCCACACCCCCATCTTGCGCCAGCTGTTTGGCGAGGCAAGAGGCGGGCACGTGCGGGCTGCTGCCGGCGGCGCGGCCATGGCCGTGATGCTGCAAAGTTCAACGGCGGTGGCGATGCTCGCCTGCGGCTTCGCTGCCGGCGCTGTACTGGCGCTGCCGACCGGGCTGGCTCTGTTGCTCGGTGCCGATCTTGGCTCGGCGCTGGTCGTGCGGGTGCTCTCCTTCGATCTTGGATGGCTCATCCCGGTCTGCCTGCTGGCTGGCGGCGTCATGCATCTCAAGCTGCCGGGCGAGAAAATCCGCGAGACCGGACGGATGGTTCTCGGAGTTGGCTTTGTGCTCCTGTCGTTGAAGCTGCTGGGCGAAGCAACCGGTCCGCTTCGGAATGCAGAGCTTCTGCCCATGATCTCCGGTTATCTCGCCCAGGACTATCTGACGGCGTTCCTGCTTGGTGCGGTGTTCACCTGGCTCATTCACTCCAGCGTCGCCGCCGTTCTGATGATCACCGCCCTGGCCTCGCAGGGGTTGGTTTCGCTGGAAGCCGGCATACCGCTGATACTGGGCGCGAATGTCGGCAGCGGGCTGATAGCATTCTGGCTGTCACGGGGCATGGGACCTGCCGCCCGCCGCCTCCCGCTCGGCAATCTGATTTTTCGAGCCTGCGGGACAGTCGTCGCATTGGTTGCCATTCAGCTGTTCAACCTGCCGGTTGGCTGGCTGGGGGACAATGCAGGCGTGGCACTGATCAATCTCCACGTCCTCTTCAACGCATGTTTGGGCGTGTTTTGCCTTCCCCTCACCGGCGCGATGGCGCGGCTGACGACGAAGCTGCTGCCGGAAGCTCCGGCCAGGACGAAAGATGATGATCATGTCGCGCGGCGCATCACAGCCCTCGATCGTGCGGTGACCGGCGTTCCGGCCCTGGCTCTGGCGAGCGCCACGCGCGAGCTTTTGCGCATGGGAGAACTTGTCGAACTGATGTTCCGGCCGGTCATGGACATGTTCAAGTCCGGGACGAGCGAGCAGATCGCACGCCTGCGCAGCCTGGACGAAGACGTCAACGATGCCCACACCGGCATCAAGCTCTACATCGCCGAGGTGAACCGGGGCCGGCTGACGGCGGAGGAAGCGCGGCGCGGCATCGAACTGACCGACGTAGCGATCAACCTGGAGCATGCCGGCGACGTCATCGCCAAGAATCTGCTGGTGCTTGCCGCCGAGCGCTCGGAGAAAAACCTGAATTTCTCCAAGGAGGGCTGGGCGGAGATGACGGACCTTCATGCGCGTGTCGCGGAAAACATGCAGCTTGCGCTGAACGTCTTGATTTCAAACGACCTTGCCGCAGCCCGCCAGTTGGTGGCCGAGAAGGAGCGCATTCGAATGCAGGAGCGTCAAAGCCACGAACAGCATCTGCGCCGCCTGCAATCGGGCAAAATGGAAAGCATCGAGACCAGCGATATCCATCTCGAAGCCGTCCGCGCTTTCAAGGAGATCAATTCGCTTCTGGTTACGATCGCTTATCCGCTGCTTACGCAAAGCGGAGACCTGCTGAGCAGTCGGCTGGTGCGTCTGGCCTGATGATCATCGTTATAACTTATGTAAGGATACAAAATAACGATTTTGCAAATACATCATCGGCGGCGATAATCACGCCATTGCAGAACGCCGTGTGGAGGAAAATCAATGAGCGCCGAGACCAAGTTTTCGCCAGTCGAGGGTTTTGAGCCACCGGCGCTCGGCGAACCTTATTTGCTCACGCCGGGGCCACTCACCACAGCCTACGCCGTCAAGCAGGCCATGCTGCGCGACTGGGGTTCCTGGGACGGCGATTTCCGCGCCATGACTGCCGATATGCGCCGCCGATTGCTGGCGTTGACCGGCGACACCAAGGGCGAATTCGATTGCGTGCCCATGCAGGGAAGCGGCTCCTTCTGCGTCGAGGCCATGCTCGGCTCCTTCGTGCCGAAGGACGGAAAGGTTCTGGTGCTCGCCAATGGCGCCTATGGCCTTCGCGCCGCGCAGACCATGCAGTATCTGGGCCGCGCCTATACGCTGATCGACAAGGGCGATTACCTGCCGCCGCGCGGTGCCGAGGTCGCCGCCGCACTCGACGCCGATCCGGCGATCACCCATGTCATCGCCATTCACTGCGAGACCAGTTCCGGCATCCTCAACCCGGTCGCCGAGATCTCCGAAGCCGTCTACGCCAAGGGCCGCAAGCTGCTGGTGGACTCCATGAGCGCCTTCGGCGCCATCCCGCTCGACGTCAACGAAATCCGCTACGAGGCGATGGTCTCGTCGGCTAACAAATGCATCGAGGGCGTGCCGGGCTTTGGCTTCGTCATTGCCAAGAAGACGGAACTGGAAGCGGCCAAGGGCCGCAGCCACTCGCTTTCGCTCGACGTGCATGCCCAATGGGCGACGCTGGAAAAGACCGGCCAGTGGCGCTTCACCCCGCCGACGCATGTCGTTGCCGCCTTTCTCGAGGCGCTGAAGATGCACGAGGCGGAAGGCGGTGTTGCCGGCCGCGGCGCCCGCTACACCAAAAACCGCGACGTGATGGTTGCCGGCATGCGTGAGCTTGGGTTCGAGACGCTACTGTTGGACCACTGGCTGTCGCCGATCATCGTCACCTTCTTTTGCCCGGCGCATGAGAACTTCGCCTTCGACCGCTTCTATGGACTGATGAAGGACAAGGGGTTCATCATCTATCCCGGCAAGCTGACCGTGGTGGAATCGTTCCGCGTCGGCTGCATCGGCCGCATGGACGAGCACGTCATGCGGCGGGTCGTTGAAGCGGCCCGCGAGTCGCTCGCAGAAATGAACGTGCCTGATGCGGCGCCGCCCCGTACCGCGCTCGAAGAGCGCGCCAAGCTCGCCGCCTGAAAATCTCTCCAATCCCAGGGAACGCCCCGATGAACCAGATGTCACCTGTCACCGTGTCCGCGAATGGACGCAATTATGCCTGGCCGCGAGTGCCGGCGATCGCGATCTGCCTTGATGGCTGCGAGCCGGCCTATCTCGATGAGGCGATCCGTGCGGGGCTGATGCCGGCGCTGGAGAGGATCAAGGCGAAGGGCACGGTGCGGATGGCCCACAGCGTCATCCCGAGCTTCACCAATCCCAACAATCTGTCGATCGCCACCGGTCGTCCGCCGGCTGTCCACGGTATCTGCGGCAACTACCTCTACAACCCCGAGACGGGCGAAGAGGTGATGATGAACGACCCGAAATTCCTGCGCGCGCCGACGGTCTTCCAGGCCTTCTACGATGCTGGCGCCCGTGTCGCGGTGGTGACGGCGAAAGACAAGCTGCGCTCGCTGCTCGGTCATGGCCTGAAGTTCGATGAGGACCGCGCCATCTGCTTTTCCTCGGAGAAGTCGGACACCACGACCAAGGCCGAGCACGGCATCGACAATGCATCCGCCTGGCTCGGCCGACCGGTGCCGGAAGTCTATTCGGCCGAACTGTCGGAATTCGTCTTCGCCGCCGGCGTCAAGCTGTTGAAGGAATGGCGGCCGGACGTAATGTACCTGACCACGACCGACTATGTGCAGCACAAATATGCGCCGGGCGTGAAGCAGGCCAACGATTTCTACGAGATGTTCGACAAGTATCTCGCCGAACTCGACGCGCTGGGTGCTGCAATCGTCGTGACCGCCGACCATGGCATGAAGCCGAAGCACAAGGCCGATGGCTCGCCGGACGTCGTCTATGCGCAGGACCTGCTCGACGAATGGCTGGGCAAGGATGTCGGGCGTGTGATCCTGCCGATCACCGATCCTTATGTCGTCCACCACGGCGCGCTGGGCTCGTTCGCCACCGCCTATCTGCCCAAGGGTACGGACCGCGCTGATATCATGAAGCGGCTGGCCGGCATCGAAGGCATCGACCTTGTCGTCGACCGCGAGGAAGCCTGCCGCCGTTTCGAGCTGCCGGAAGACCGCATCGGCGACATCGTCATGATCTCGACCGAGAACAAGACGATCGGCACCAGCGAGCATCGCCATGACCTTGCTGCCCTCAACGAGCCGCTGCGCTCGCATGGCGGGCTGACCGAGCAGGTGGTGCCGTTCATCACCAACCGGGTCCTGCCGGACCAGCCCGGCGCGCCGAAGCTGCGCAACTTCGACGCCTTTTACTATGCGGTGATGGCCGCAGCGCAGCCGGCGAGCTGAGGACAACTGCCGTGACCAAACTCGATCCTACGATCAAAGTCCGCCATGAGCCGATGCGCATTGCCGGCCGCAAAGTCGATGCCGATGGCGTCGTCGAGGTGCGCTATCCCTGGAACGACACGGTGGTCGGCACCGTGCCGGCAGGCGGCGCCGAGCATGCCCGGCAGGCCTTTGCGATTGCTGCCGCGTACAAGCCGAAGCTGACCCGTTATGAGCGCCAGAAGATCCTGCTCAGGACGGCGGAGCTGCTGAACTCCAGGAAGGAAGAAATCTCCGACCTGATCACGCTGGAGCTCGGCATCTCCAAGCAGGATTCGCTCTATGAAGTCGGCCGCGCCTATGACGTGTTCACCCTGTCGGGCCAGATGTGCATCCAGGACGACGGCCAGATATTCTCCTGCGATCTCACCCCGCACGGCAAGGCACGAAAAATATTCACCATGCGTGAGCCGCTCAACGCGATCTCGGCGATCACCCCCTTCAACCATCCCTTGAACATGGTCTCGCACAAGGTGGCGCCGGCGATTGCCACCAACAACTGCGTCGTCGTCAAGCCGACCGAGCTGACGCCGATGACAGCACTGGTGCTGGCCGACATCCTCTACGAGGCCGGCCTGCCGCCGGAGATGCTGTCGGTGGTGACCGGCTGGCCGAAGGATATCGGCGACGAGATGATCACCAACGAAAACATCGATCTCATAACCTTCACCGGCGGCGTGCCTGTCGGCAAGCTGATCGCGTCCAAGGCCGGCTACAGGCGCCAGGTGCTGGAACTTGGCGGCAACGACCCGCTGATCATCCTCAACGATCTCTCCGACGACGACCTCGCCAAGGCCGCCGATCTGGCGGTCGCCGGTGCGACCAAGAACTCCGGCCAGCGCTGCACGGCGGTCAAGCGCATCCTCGTCCAGGAAAGCATCGCCGACCGCTTCGTGCCGCTGGTGCTGGAACGGGCAAGGAAGATCAGGTTCGGCGACCCGATGGACCGCACGACCGATCTCGGCACCGTCGTGCATGAGCGCGCCGCAAAGCTCTTCGAGGACCGCGTCCACATGGCGGCAGAGCAAGGCGCCGACATTCTCTACAATCCGGGCCGCAAGGGCGCGCTACTTCCCCCCATCGTCGTCGACCGCGTGCCACATTCATCCGAACTGGTCATGGAAGAAACCTTTGGGCCGATCATCCCGATCATCCGCGCCCCCGACGATGACGACACGCTGATCGCGCTCTCCAACTCCACCGCCTTCGGCCTCTCCTCAGGCGTGTGCACCAACGACTTCCGCCGCATGCAGAAATACATCGCCGGCCTTCAGGTCGGCACCGTCAACATTTGGGAAGTCCCGGGATACCGCATCGAGATGAGCCCCTTCGGCGGCATCAAGGATAGCGGCAACGGCTACAAGGAAGGCGTCATCGAAGCCATGAAGAGCTTCACCAACGTCAAGACTTTCTCCCTGCCCTGGTGATCCATGACTGACATGCAATATGATCTGGCTGTCGTCGGAGCCGGCATCGTCGGCCTTGCGCATGCGCTCGCTGCCGCGCGCCGCGGACTGCGCGTCGTCGTCATCGACCGCGATGCACAGGCGAACGGCGCTTCGATCCGCAACTTCGGGCTCGTCGTGGTCACCGGTCAGGAAGCCGGCATTTCGCGCCAATATGCCGAACGGTCACGTGAGGTATGGCTGAGCCTCGCCGGGCAGGCCGGAATAGAAATCCTCCAGCAGGGCAAACTCGTCGCCGCGCAACGCCCCGAAGCGCTCGCGCTGCTTGAAGCGTTCAAGGCGGGCGAGCATGGGGAAGACTGCCGGCTGCTGACAAGCGACGAGGTGACCAGTCACCAGCCCGGCCTCGATGGTTCGAAAATCGCCGGTGGCCTCTACAGCCCGTTCGAACTGCGCGTGGAATCGCGTGAAGCGTTGCCGAAGCTCGCATCGTTCCTGGCGGACCGCCACGGTGTCGAGTTCCGTCGCGGCGTTGCCGTTTCGGCCATTGCGCCGCCGGTTGTGGAAACCAGCCACGGCCCGGTGCGGGCAGCAAAGGTCGTAGTCTGTCCCGGCGATGACCTCGCCACTCTCTATCCGGAGCGCATAGGCCGCTACGGCATCCGGCGCTGCAAGCTGCAGATGCTGCGGCTTGCCAACCCCGGTCACAAGCTTCGCTCGGCGCTGGTCTCGGATCTCAGCCTTCTACGCTACGCCGGCTATGCGGCACTGCCTGAAGCCGCATCGCTCCGCAAGACGCTGACCAGCCAATGTTCCCGGGCGCTGGACAACGGCGTCCATCTGATCGTCGTCCAGAGCGCGGATGGGTCGCTGGTCGTCGGCGATTCCCACCACTATGGCCTCACGCCGGACCCCTTTGCCTCCGACGAGGTCGATCGCCTGATCCTCGACGAATTCGCCGCACTGTTCGGGGGATCAACGCCTGATGTGCTCGCGCGCTGGACCGGCACTTACGCGTCCGCATCTGATCATGCGAGCTTCACGGACGAGCCGCACGAAGACGTGAGACTGGTGATGGTTACCAGCGGAACCGGCGCCAGCACCGGCTTTGCGATTGGCGAGGAAACGATCGCCGAGCTGTTCGGTTAGCGGGCGTGTCGGCAACCGCACTTTCGATCGTACTTTTCGCAGCACTTCTTCATGCGAGCTGGAACGCGCTCGTAAAGGCCGCGCCCGACCGCGCACTCACATTGGCAGCGGTTTCCGCCATGCATGCGTTGGCCGGCATCCTGCTGATAGCCATATCGCCACCGCCTGCCGTCGCGAGCTGGCCTTCGATAGCGGTGTCGACCATCGTTCACTACGGTTACTATGTCCTGCTGTTCCAGGCCTATCGGCTGGGCGACCTCAGCCAAGTCTATCCGATATCGCGCGGCATGGCGCCGGCGCTTGTTGCCATTGGCACGTTCCTGTTGATCGGCGAGACGCTGTCGCCGCTCGGCTGGTCGGGCCTCGCACTCGTCACCGCCGGCATTGCTTTCCTGGCGCTGCAGCGTGGCGCCGGTCACGCGGACGGCAAGGCAGTTGTCGTCGCCGCATTGCTCGGTCTCAGCATCGCCGCCTATTCCGTCGCCGATGGCATCGGGGTTCGATTTTCCCAAAGTCCCACCGGCTATATGGGCTGGCTCTTTCTTTTCGAGTCGCCGGTCACCTTGGCCATACTGGCGAGCCGCCGCAGGGCAGGCATTCGGATCGATTGGAAAATCGTCGGCATCGGTCTGGTCGGCGGGCTCTTCGCGGTCACCGCCTACGGCCTCGTGCTCTACGCCAAGACGATCGCTCACATCGGCGCGGTGTCGGCGGTGAGAGAGTCCAGCGTCATCATCGCCGCCCTGATCGGCGTGGTCTTCTTTCGCGAGAGACCATGGTTTGGGCGCGTTCTTGCAGCCCTCGTCGTAGCCCTCGGCGTCATAACGCTGGCTGTCTCCGAGTAGTGTGACAGCACTGTGACTACTATCGTCTCAGGTGATGGCTTTATAGGATAAATAGATTTTACTTATCGACCATACGGCTTCACGATTGACACATGGGCGACCTCGACCGGCGCGAATGACCGGTGAACTGCCGTAGAGCATGAGCGCCTCGATACATCGCAGATTGTGTCAAATGGGGAACCAAACAATGAAAAATACCGCATCCATCATCGTTGCTGCACTGGCGGCAGCGCTCTCTGCTTCAACCGCCTTTGCCGAAACCAACCTCACAGTCTACACCGCGATCGAGGCCGTCGATCTCGACCGCTACAAGGCCGAGTTCGAGAAGGCCTATCCCGACATCAAGATCAACTGGGTTCGCGATTCCACCGGCGTCATGACCGCCAAATTGCTCGCCGAAAAGGACAATCCGCAGGCCGATGTGGTCTGGGGATTGGCGGCGACTTCGCTCCTTCTGCTCAAGGGTGAAGGCATGCTGGAGCCCTACGCTCCTGCCGGCGTGGAAAAACTCGACCCGCGCTTCGTCGACAGCACCACGCCTCCATCGTGGACAGGTATGGACGCCTATGTCGCGGCGCTGTGCTTCAACACCGTCGAGGCCAAGAAGCTCGGCATCGCCGCGCCAAAATCCTGGAAGGACCTGACCAAGCCCGAATACAAGGGCCACGTCGTCATGCCGAACCCCAACTCCTCGGGCACCGGCTTCCTCGACGTCTCCGCCTGGATGCAGACCTTCGGCGAAAAGGATGCCTGGGCCTTCATGGACGGCTTGCATGAGAACATCTCGGCCTACACCCATTCCGGCTCCAAGCCTTGCAAGATGGCCGGCGCCGGCGAGACGGTGATTGGCGTTTCCTTCGAGTTCCCCGGCGCCAAGGCCAAAAGCGCCGGCGCGCCGATCGACATCATCTTCCCGGAAGAAGGTTCGGGCTGGGAGGCCGAGGCAACGGGCATCATCGCCGGCACGGCAAATCTCGACGCGGCCAAGAAGCTGGTCGACTTCTCGGTCTCCAAGGAAGCCAACGAGATGTACAACCAAGGCTATGCCGTGCTCGCCTATCCGGGCATCGCCAAGCCGGTTGAAAACCTGCCGGCCGACGTTGCCTCCCACATGATCAAGAACGACTTCGAGTGGGCGGCCAACAACCGCAAGGCGATCCTGACGGAATGGGCCAAGCGCTACGACGCAAAGTCCGAGCCGAAGAGCTGATCGCAGCTTTGACGAGGGGCGCCCAGCAATGCGGCGCCCTTTTCGCAACCAAGCACTGGTGGCTAGAATGAGACATGAGATCGTGGCCGCGCAACCGGCGACGCCGACCGGGGTGCATCCAATGACCGGGAAGCCGGCCTATCTTGAAATCGATGGCCTGTGGAAGGCATTCGGCGAATTCGTCGCGCTCAAGGGCGTGTCGCTTTCGATCCGGGAAGGCGAGTTCGTCTGCTTCCTCGGACCATCGGGTTGCGGCAAGACCACGCTGCTGCGCGCCGTCGCCGGCCTCGACCTGCAGACGCGCGGAACGATCCATCAGGCCGGCAAGGACATTTCGACCTTGCCGCCGTCGAAGCGCGACTACGGCATCGTCTTCCAGTCCTATGCGCTGTTCCCGAACCTGACGATCGAAAGGAACATAGCCTTCGGCCTGGAGAATGCGGGACGCCCAAGGGCGGAAATCAATGCGCGCGTCGCCGAGCTTCTTGCCCTCGTCGGGCTTGCCAGCCAGGCCAAAAAGTACCCGGCTCAGCTTTCCGGTGGCCAGCAGCAGCGCATCGCGCTGGCGCGCGCCATGGCCGTGGCGCCCGGCCTGCTTCTGCTGGACGAGCCGCTCTCGGCTCTGGATGCCAAGGTGCGCGTGCATCTGCGCCATGAAATCAAGGAATTGCAGCGCAAGCTCGGCGTGACGACCATCATGGTGACGCACGACCAGGAAGAGGCGCTGTCGATGGCCGACCGCATCGTGGTCATGAACCACGGCGTTATCGAACAGATTGGCACGCCGACGGAAATCTATCGTCAGCCGTCGACGCTTTTCGTCGCCGATTTCATCGGCGAGACCAACCAGATCCCGGCCAAGGTGCTGGCAGATGACAGGCTGGCCGTGGAAGGAACCGAACTGGCATGCGCGCCTCATCAACTCGCGCTCGACAGCAATGCAACGGCGGTGATCCGGCCCGTCGATATCATTCCGCATTCCATGAGTGGTATTGACAAGGTCGGAACGCCTGAGAACCTGATCGAGGTGATTGTCAAGGAGATGGAATTTCTCGGCAGCTTCTGGCGTACGCGGCTGTCATCGCCGCGTCTGGGCTCCCGCATCCTGATCGCCGATTTCTCCATCAATGCGGTTCGCCGGCTCGGCATCGCGGTGGGCGGCGCGATGCGCGTCGAACTGCCGGGCGAACGTCTGCTCGTCTTCGGAAAGGCCGCCTGAGATGGCCGCGGCGACGCTGACCATGCCGGCCGGCCGGGCGTTGCGCCCGCAAATGTCCTCGGACGACATCATCAAGCGCGGATTGATGATCGTCATTTCGCTGTATCTTCTGGTGGCGCTGGCCGCGCCGCTCTATGTGCTGCTTTCAAAATCCGTGACGACCTACCACTTCGATCTCGCCGCCTTCGAGATCCAGCGCAGCGACGAGACAGGCGCGAATTTCGGCCCGGCCAAGACCGCGGCGGCGCTGAATGCCGAGACCCATGCCATAACCCCTGAGCAGCTCGAGGCCGGTTCCGGCGACCGACTGTCGGTGACCCGCCTGTTCCCTGATTTCAGTTTCCGCAGCCCTGTCAAATACCGCATACGCGGCATGGACAGCGCCGCCTCATTCCTCGTCGGCTCGGAACTGCATCGCGGCACCGATTGGCTCGAGCTCGACTCCAACACGTTCCGCCGCGTTTCGTTGCGACCGTCGACCGCCACGGGCCTCGACAATTTCGTCAGCTATTTCTCGACGCCGTCGCTGACCCAGGCGATCTACAACTCCGTCCTCATGGGCGTGATCACGACGGTGCTCGTCATCGCGATCGCGTTTGGCCTTGCCTATGCGCTGAACCGCAGCCAGATGCGCCTCAAGGGCTTGTTCAGGCTCGTCACGACGATCCCTATCCTCGTGCCGTCGCTGTTGCCGGGCATTGCGCTGGTCTATCTGTTCGGCAACCAGGGCCTGCTGAAGGAAGCCATGATGGGCTATTCCATCTACGGCCCGATCGGAATCGTCGTCGGCTCGGTGTTCTTCACCCTGCCGCATGCGTTGCTGATCGTATCCACCGCCCTCGCAATTGCCGACGCCCGCCACTACGAGGCGGCGGCCTCGTTGCGGGCCAGCAAATGGCGCACCTTCTGGACCGTCACGGTGCCCGGCGCACGCTACGGCATCATCTCGGCCGCCTTCGTGGTGTTCACCATGGTGGTTACCGATTTCGGCCTGCCCAAGGTCATCGGCGGCCAGTACAACATGCTGGCGGTCGACATCTACAAGCAGGTCATCGGGCAGCAGAATTTCGAGATGGGCGCGGTAGTCTCCGTCATCCTTCTTGTGCCGGCCGCCGCCGCCTTCTTCGTCGACCGCCTGATCCAGAAGAAACAGGTCGCGCTGCTGTCGGCTCGCTCGGTGCCCTATCAGCCCAAGCCCAATGCGCGCTTCGACTGGATCTGCTTCGCCTATTGCGCCGCAGTTGCCCTGTTCATCCTGACCTTGATCGGCGTCTGCCAGTTGGCTGCGACAGTAAAATTCTGGCCCTACGACCTGACGCCGACGCTCAAGAATTTCCGCTTCGACCTGGTCGATGGCGGTGGCTGGGGCGCCTATGCGAATTCGATCAAGATGGCATTGCTGACGGCGATCTTCGGCACAGTCATCGTCTTCGTCGGCGCCTATATGGTCGAGAAGAGCGAAGGCTTCCCGCTCGGGCGCACGCTGTTCCAGTTCCTGGCCATGCTGCCTATGGCGGTGCCGGGCATGGTCCTCGGCCTTGCCTACATCTTCTTCTTCAACAATCCGGCGAACCCGTTCAACGCGATCTATGGAACGATGGCCATCCTCGTCGTCAGCACCGTGACGCATTTCTATACCGTGTCGCATCTGACCGCACTGACGGCATTGAAGCAGATGGACCGCGAGTTCGAGCCGGTTGCCGCATCGCTCAAGCAGCCATTCTACAAGCTGTTCTTCCGCGTCACGGTTCCGGTATCGCTGCCGGCCATTCTCGATATTTCGATCTACCTCTTCGTCAATGCGATGACGACGGTATCTGCGGTGGTGTTCCTGTATTCGACACACACGCAGCTCGCATCGGTCGCCGTACTCAACATGGACGACGCCGGCGACGTGGCGCCGGCAGCGGCCATGGGCATGATGATTTTCTACACGAATGTCGTTGCCCGGCTCGTGCACGCGGGCATATCGCGCACGTTACTAACACGCACCCAGGCATGGCGGCGGCGCTAGATGTCGAGAGTACATTGGCTTCACCGGTCTCGGGCTCGACCGGCCGTTCGTCTTCGGGGCGACATAGCATTGGTTTCAGAGGCCGTAATCTCATTTCGGTCACTGCCATTGATTTTCAATCGAAATTATCGCGCGCCGGCAACGCTTCCCACTGACCTTCGCCGCCACCGAATTCGTTCCGTGCAATACGCACGTTCTAGGACGATCGCGAAGAAAAACGAGACTATGCAGCATAGTCGCATTGCCTCGCATCATTATCCTTGCCCCGGTGCCGAGATAATCTGGAGCGTGTCCATTGCCTGACGAACTAGCGAGTATTCGCATTCGCCCCCTTGGCCAGAACGCCACATGGCCAACTGCTTTAGCAGTGTAGCGAATGTGATGTCTTCGCCGCTGCCGCCAGTAAACGGGTGCCTGGGTTGGGGCGAGTAACCGAACGCTGAGTCGGCTATTCCAACGCGAAACCAGCATGTCGTTTATTCACTGGCGCCAGCAACTGCATATCGGTCTGGCACTGCAGCGTTTCGCACAACGCGAACTGGGTACGAACATCGCCGCCGATCTTGGCTATGAGAGCGTCACCGCGTTCATCCCGATGTTCAGGCGAATGCTGGAAACAACGCCCGCGCGGTATTTTGGAGAGGCAGCCTCGGATCGAAAGTGATCGAAAGACGCTTGCTCGCGACGAAGGTGATCGTGACATCGCGAAAGCAACCGAAACAGCGCCGAATGCCGTCCCGTTAAGAAGATCATAAGCGCTTCAGCACGGAACCTGAAAGAACCCCGCACCGCCGGCTGATGACCGGCACTGAGGGTGGCCACTTCGGCTCGCCGGTCGCTCCTCATAAGGGACATCAAAACCCATCAGTTCGGCTACAGTGCTGCAGGCCAAATGGATCGCCAGAGACTAGGACAGCTTGATGAAAAGTTGGAGTGATGTCGCACGCTTTTACGTTGCCTGAGACAAAGCTTCGTGAAGGCTCCAGCAACATAAATTTATTCGTTTTTGAACAATACGCGCCGCCGATTTCCTGTACTCTGCAAAAAACACCGGGAAAACCGGGGACCAAACAGAAAGGTCGGGGAATGAAATACGTCGTCGATACGATCGGCGGCCCCACGGGCGGAGACGCCTGGCAGGCCGCAGTAACCGAAGCCTATTTTCCGCTCGACACGGAGTATCAAAATCGTCGGGAATTTTCCGGTACGTTGGAAATCTTTTCGCTGGGGCCTGTCAGTGTTTCGAAGATGCGCTGCAATGCCGTCAGCTATCGCCGTCACCGCCGCCATTTCCTCAACGAGCGCGACGCCAGTCTTCTCATCACCATTCCGGAAATGTCGGAGGTGAATTTCTCGCAAGGGTCGCGCACCGTGAAATGCGCGCCGGGCGGGTTCCTCCTTGAGCGTGGCGATGCCCCTTACGAATTCTGGCACGGCAAGCCGAACGCGCTTTGGGTTCTCAAAGTACCGTCGTCGAGCGTCCGCGCGCGGATCGGATCGGCCGAACGGCTCAGCGCCCTCAGCTTCGACGCGACGCAAGGCGTGGCCGCGCTCTTTATCGATACGGTCCGCGCCACGATTGGCCACGCCGACAACGTCGGTGAAGCCGCACGCGAGATGGCAGGCAGGCACATCCTGGAAATGTTGTGCTTGTCTATCGTTAGTGACGACCGCGTTCTCGACAGCAGTATTTCGCCGATCCGAGCCGGTCATCTGCACCGGGCCGAGCAGTATATTCGCGATAACCTGAAGAGTTTCGACCTCGGACCACAAGCCGTGGCGGATGCCTGCGGCATTTCCCTGCGTTATTTGCAGGGACTTTTCCAGGACAGCAACAAGTCTATCAACGGCTTTATCCGCGATCATCGCCTCGACCGTTGCGCGGAGGAGCTGACGCTGCTGACCAACACCAGCAGCATCGCCGAGATCGCCTATCGCTGGGGTTTTGCCGACCAGTCGCAATTCTGCAAGCACTACCGGACGCGGTTCGGCTGCTCCCCCACCGATACCCGTCGCGAGGCGGCCGTTCGGGCAGGACACGCATCGGCCTTACGCGGACGGCACTGAACCACGCATCGTCCGATGCTCTAGCCGCTTTCCCGACTGATTTTTCCTGACGCCGCTCCCGCTGGGGCGGCGACTGACGGGTCATGCCCGAAACCATTCAAGCCTGCGAAGGAAACGTTATGAGCAGAACCAGAGTTGCCGTGGATGTGGGGGGAACCTTCACCGACATCTGCATCATGGACGAAGACAGCGGCGCGATCCGCATCGAAAAGACAGCGTCCACGCCTGACGATCCCATGCAGGCGATCATGAACGGCGTGGAACAAGGCCGGATCGACCTGTCGGAGGTGACGATGTTCTCGCATGGCACCACAGTTGCGACCAATGCGCTGATCACCCGCCGCCTGCCGCGCACCGCCATGGTCTGTACCGAAGGGTTTCGGGATGTCGTCGAAATTCGGCGCGCCAACAAGGAAGACCTCTGGGACACCTACAAGGACGTCGCCAAACCTTATATCCCGCGCCGCGACCGGCTGACGGTTCGGGAGCGGATCGATGCGGAAGGTACGATCCTCGAAACGCTGAACGAAGCGGACGCCCGCCGTGTTGCCGAAGTGCTGAAGAAGCGCGAAGTCAAGTCCATCGCCGTCTGCTTCATGAACTCCTACGTCAACGGCGCAAACGAGCGCCGCATGCGCGATATCTTTAAGGAAGTCATACCGGACGTGCCGGTCTCGATCTCCTCCGAGGTGATGCCGGAAATCTTTGAGCACGAACGCTTCTCCACCACCATGGCAAACGCCGTCTGCGCGCCGGTCGTCGTCGACTACGTCTCGCGGCTGGGCGAAAAGCTTGCCGCTGCGGGTTACAAGCGCGACCTGCTGCTGCTGCATTCGGGCGGCGGCGTCATGACACCGGCAAGCGTCAAGGACTTCTCGGCCCGCCTTGCCGGGTCCGGCATTGCCGCGGGCGCGATCGCCAGCCGTTTCATCGGCAATCTCTGCGGCTTCCCCAACTCGATCGGTTTCGACATGGGCGGCACCAGCACCGACGTCTCGCTCGCCTCAAACGGCGAGTCACGCATTACGAAGGACTGGTACATCGAATATGGCTATCCGATCCGCTTCCCCTCCATCGAGGTGCTGACGATCGGTGCGGGCGGCGGGTCGCTCGCCTGGCAGGACGAGGGCGGCAGCTTGCGCAACGGACCGCAATCTGCCGGCGCCTATCCTGGCCCCGCCTGTTACAAGAATGGCAACCGCACGGCCACGAACACCGACGCCAATGTCATGCTCGGCCGTCTCGGCACCAGCCTTGCCGGCGGCAAGATTACGCTTGACCCTGCCCTAGCAGCCGAGGCAGTGCAGGAGACCGTGGCAACCCCCTTCCGCATGGAATTGCACAAGGCCGCCGAGGCGATCATCGCGGTGGCCAACGCCAACATGGCCAATGCCGTCCGGCTGCTTTCCATCAGCCGCGGCTATGATCCGCGCGACTTCGCGCTCGTCGCCTTCGGCGGTGCCGGTGCCCTGCATGGCGCCGCGGTTGCCAAGGAACTGTCGATCCCGACCGTGATCGTTCCGCTCAATCCCGGCGTCACCTCCGCGCTCGGTTGCCTTCTTGTCGACGTGCAGCACGATTTCTCCGAAAGCTTCATGGCCGACGCCTCAACCGTCTCGCCTGCCGAGATGCAGACAGCCTTCGCCCGCATGGAGGAACAGGCCGTCGAGCGTCTTGCCCATGAGGGCGTGGCGCAGGAAGACATGGCGCTGCAGCGCACGGTCGAGATGATGTATCAGGGCCAGTGGCGCTCGCTTGCCGTCTCTGCACCAGCGCAAATCGACAGCATGTGCTCGATGATCGAGGCGTTCCACAACGAGCACGAGCGCGAGTTCAACTACCGCCGCGAAGAAGCGCCTGTCTCCATCTTCCGCATCGCCGTGAAGGCGGTCGGGATTGTCCCCAAAGCCGAAATAGCCAAATACGACGTCTCGCCGCACAAGGCCGAACCGGTTGGACGCCGCAGTGTCTGGTTCGACGGCGTTGCCCACGATGCCGCGGTCTACGAGCGCGACCGGTTGACTGCGGGCGCGGCCTTTGCCGGCCCGGCAATCGTCGAACAGTTCGATTCCACCACAGTGGTTCCGCCGGGAATGAGCGTGACCGTCGACGGTTTCCTCAACATCCTCATCGGAACGAAAGGCTGAGACATGACAAAGATGGTTGAACCCACCGCCAGCCTCGATCCGGTAACCTTCGAGGTTCTGAAGAACTCATTCATCACCACCGTCGATCAGATGGCCGAGCAGATGTTGCGCACCTGCTATTCCTTCGTCATCTACAATCGCGACTTTTCAAACGCCCTGCACGATGCCGACGGAAATTCGGTCGCCCAGGGCAATTACGACATCGCGGTCCATGTCGGCACGCTGCACAACACCTGCAAGGACGTGATCCGCGTCTTCGAGGGCGACATGGCGCCCGGCGATGTCTATGCCATCAACGATCCCTATGCTGGGGGCACGCATTTCAGCGATGTTCGTCTCGTCCGGCCGATTTTCGATGAAGACAGACTGATCGGCTTTTCGCAGTCCAACGGTCACTGGTCGGATCTCGGCGGCTCGGTGCCGGGCTCCTTCGACGTCACGGCCCGCGATATGTTCCGCGAGGGCCTTCGGATCACCCCGATACGCCTTTTTCAGCGCGGCCGCTTCTGCTCCGACGTGGCAAACATGATCGCCGCAAATACGCGCGATCCGGCATCGATCATCGGCGACATCCATTCCCAGGCGCAGGCAACGCAGGCGGCCGAACGCGAACTGCTGAGGCTCGTCAAGAAATACGGTCGTGACCAGGTAACGCGTGGCATGGAGGAGGTGCAGGATTACGTTGAACGTGCCGTGCGCAAGCGTCTCGCCGAATTGCCCGACGGCACCTGGGAGACGGTCGACTACATTGACCGGGATCTAGGCGCCGGCGAAGGAATGATCCCGATCCGCATCAAAATGACGATCAAGGGCGACACGATCCACTACGACTTCACCGGAAGCCATTCGACCATTGCCTCGATGTACAATTCCGCGCCGGGCGCGACCTTCTCGGCCGTGGTCGCCGGCATGAAGACCTTCTTCCCCGACCTTCCGCTCAACAGCGGGTTCTATCGCATGATCGAGGTGACCGCGCCGAAGAACAGCGTGGTCAGTGCGGAATGGCCGGTGGCGGTGACCGGCTTCCTGATGCCGTTCGAGAAGATCATGAACGCGATCTTCGAAATGTGGTCCAAGATCATGCCCGAACGCGCCATCGCCTGCGCTTTCAACCTCGAATATCTGCTGGCGGGCGGTCGCGATGCGCGCAAACCCGACAAGCCGATCTTCATGTTCTACGAATGGCTGCCCGGTGGCTGGGGCGGCCGCAACGGCAAGGATGGCGCCGACGTCACCACCGCCTGCTTCGGCACGGGCCTTATGTCGCAGCCGAACGAAGGCAACGAGCGGGTGAACCCGACGCGGACCACCGAGTTCCAGATCAAGCAGGATTCAGCCGGCCCCGGCAAATGGCGAGGCGGCGTCGGCGTGCAGAAGACCTCCGTGCTGCTCGACGCGGAAAACGCCGTCATGTCCTACATCTGCGACCGCGAGCGCGCTGTGGTCTGGGGCGTCGAAGGCGGCCTGCCGTCCATGCCGCACGGCCTGACGCTGAAGCGGGCCGGAGAAGACACGGCGACATGGCTCGGCTCGGTGTTCTCCGACCATGCCGTCTATACTGGCGATGAGTTCGCGCGGCCGACGGCCGGCGGTGGCGGCTTCGGGGATCCGCTTGAGCGCGATCCCGCCAAGGTGAAGGAGGACGTCATCGACGACTACGTTTCCTTGGAACGCGCAAAGACCGACTATGGCGTCGTAATCCGCGAGATCGACCGCGATCTTTGCCAATATGAAATCGACGAGGCGGCGACCGAAGCCTGTCGCGCCGACATTCGGGCCACACGCAAGGATCGGGCACGGATGGATCCGGCAGAAGTCGCGCGCAAATATCAGGCCGGCGAGATCAATACGCTCGATGCGGTTCGGCACTATGCCGTGATCCTCGACTGGGAGACGGGGGAAGTCCTCCCCAAGACCACGGCGCAGTTCCGCGAGAGCTTCGAGAAACGCAGCGTCGCCCACTGGGCCTGACCGCTGGAGAAAGGCGAGCGCCGCAGAAACTTGCAAGCGCTCGCCATCCGTCAGAAATATCTGTTTTTTCGATATAACATTCCAAGAATTACTATTTCACAGGAGCCAAAAGCTGGAGCATCAATGCTGCAGCGCCACAAAAAGATGGCAGTTTCCGAGGGGTAAAGACAAATGGCGCAAAGCGTGGAACGGTCGTTCACCGTGGCCGGCAGTATTGACGAGGCGTTGGCCGCACGCCAGCAAGGCGCAGCGGTGCTTGCCGGCGGCACATGGATGATGCGTGACCCCCTTCGTGGGGTCGATCTTCCCGAGGCGGTCGTCACACTTCACCGAATTCCGGCCTTGTCCGAGGTCGAAGTCGATCCGGATCATACCGTTATCGGCGCTGCGGTTACTCACGCGGTCCTTGGTCGTGCGCTGCGAGGGCTGGCGGGCTTCGAGGCTCTGGTTGGAGCGGCGGTCGGTGCGGCCAATCCCGGCATCCGCAGGGTTGCGACCGTTGGCGGCAACCTCTGCACCCTGGATTTTGCCGCCGCAGACCTTGCCCCTGCCCTTCTTGTCTGCGAAGCGATGGTGGAAATGGAGACTTTCGACGGCCCGAAGCTCATCGGCATTTCGGATTTCCTCAGAGATCGGCCTACTTTGCTGGCCGATGCGATCCTGACGAAGGTCCACCTGCGCCGCGACCTGATCGCGAGCGCACATATCCGCCTGCCGCTTCGCATGGCCGGCGACTATCCCGTAGCGATCGTCTCCATCGCTGTGGACAAAGACAAACGGTTTCGCATCGCGGTTGGCTCGGTGGAGGCGGTAGCGCGGCGCTGGACTGCGCTGGAAAAAGCTTTGGCTGACGAACCGGGTGGTTTCGCGCCCAATCCTGAACGCGCAGCCGAGCTGGCGGCGGAAAACAACGACTTTCATGGCCGCGACGGCACGGAAGCTGACGGCTGGTATCGGCGTCAGGTTCTTCCAGCGCTGGTCAAGCGGGGCGTGGCGGCACTTCTCAAGACGGAGGGCCAGGCATGACGGTGACATTCCGGCTGAATGGCGAAGACTATCGCTTTCGCGACGATCCGATGACCCCGCTTGTCGACATATTGCGGCAGGAACACTTCCTGACTGGCACGAAGGCCGTATGCCGCGAAGGCTTCTGCGGCGCCTGCACGGTCCATGTCGATGGTGAGGCCGTCCCTTCCTGCCTGAAGCCGGTCGGCCTCCTGCACGGATGCGAGGTAACCACCATCGAAGGATTGAGCTCCGGCCAGGAAGCACTCCATCCGCTTCAGGCCGCGTTCGAGGCGGCGGATGCCGTGCAATGCGGCATGTGTTTTCCGGGAATGGTCATGAGCCTGTCAGCCTTCATGCGCGACAATCCGGGCGCGTGCCGTGCTGAAATCAAATCCGCCATGGTCGGCAATATCTGCCGCTGCACCGGTTACGAGCGGATCGTCGACACCGTCGTCGACTGCCTCGACACACATCGGCAAACCACTGAGACGGCAGGGAGCATGAATGTCTGAGCTGTCCGCCACGGTAATGAATCTTCCCCGCCGCGACGCGCAGGACAAGCTGCGCGGGCGGACGAAATACACCATTGACCGGGTTCGCCCCGACATGCTGCATGCCGTGCTTTTGCGCTCGACGGTGCCGGCAGGACGTATCCGGCGGCTCGACGTGTCAGCGGCACACGACTGTCCCGGTGTCCGCGCAGTAGCGACTGGAGCCGACGCCCCCGGGCTCTATGGTATCGGCATTGCCGACCATCCGCTCCTTGCCATCGACACGATCCGCTATCACGGCGAACCCATCGCGGTCGTCGCAGCAGAGACAGAGGCGCAGGCGCGAGCGGCCCTTGCGGCGATCGTGCTGGAGATCGAACCGCTTGCACCGGTCTTCACCATGGCCGAAGCGCTCCAGCCGAGCGCTCGGCTCGTTCACGAGGACTGGCGCAACTATGAGATAATCACCGAAGGCGGCGCGCGCGCCGGCAACATCGCCTGGGAAGCCAAGTCCAGCCGGGGCGACGTCGACGCTGCCTTCGCCCGTCCCGATGTCCGCATCGTCGAGAGCAGCTTCACCGTCGGCCGGCAGAGCCATGTCCCCTTCGAGCCGCGCGTTGCCATCGGCTCCTGGGAAGACGGACGCGCCCACATCCAGACCTCAACGCAAGTGCCCTGGACGGTCCGCAACGTCACCGGAAGGGTGATGCAGCTGCCGCCCGGGCGCGTGCGGGTCACGGTGCCGCCGGTCGGCGGTGGCTTCGGCCTCAAGTTCGATGCCTCCATCGAGCCGATCACCGCACTTCTGGCGCGGATGACGGGGCGCACGGTGATCTTGGAAAACAGCCGGCAGGAAGAGATGGCCACCTGTCTCTGCCGCGAGAATGCGGAAATCCGCATCCGTTCCGCCGTCACGGCAGAGGGAGAGATCGTCGGACGCGAGGCGGTCGTGCTGATGGATTGCGGTGCCTATGGCGGCGAGCAGGTCTTTCTGACCACGATGACCGCACACACGCTGGGCGGCAATTACAGGGTCGGTGCGATGCGCCTCGTCAGCCGTGCGATATACACCAACACCCCGCCCAATGGTGCTTTTCGGGCCTGCAACGGCGTCTACAACACCTTCGCGCTGGAGCGGCATACCGACGAGATCTGCGAGGCGCTCGGCTTCGATACGATCGCATACCGCAAGAAAAACGTCCTGCGGAACGGCGATCTCGGCGCCACCGGCCAGGTCTTCGAGGCCGACGTGCTGGGTCCGATGCTTGACCGCATGGAAACCTTGCGAGCCAACACCGGCACCTCGGAAGCGAAGGCCGACGGTAGGCTCTACGGTACTGCTACGACTGTCGGCACCTGGTTTGTCTTCGTTGGACCATCGGCTGCGACGGTCAACCTGAACGCCGACGGCAGTGCGACATTGGTCACGTCAGGCGTCGAGATCGGCTCGGGCACGATGATGCAGTCCCTGCCACAGATCGTGGCAGGACAGCTTGGGCTAGCGCCCGACCAGGTGATCGTGCGCGAGGCCGATACCGACGCCGCCGGCCTTGACGTCGGCGTTGGCGGTGGCCGCACGACCGTATCCATCGGCGCCGCCAGCGTTGCTGCCTGCACGGAAGTGAAGGAAAAACTGCTGCGTACCGCAGGCGAAATGCTGCAGACCCGGCCGGAAGACCTCCTTCTGCAGGGCGGTCGCGTGGAAATCTCGGGCCGCCCTGGTTCGGGCGCGACAATCCCTGCCGTCGTCGCCCATGCGCAGGCCACCACCGGTCCGATATCCGGCAGCGGAGCGTTCACGGCCAAGAACACTCCGGCAATGTCCGGCTGCGCCATGGGTCATTTCATCGACGCACTCGATATCCCGGTCTTCGTGGTTCACGAGGCGGAGGTGGCGGTCGATCCCGACACCGGCCATGTCGAGGTGCTGGCTTATCGCGTCGTGCAGGATGTCGGTCGCGCGCTCAACCCACGTGCCATCATGGGCCAGATACAGGGCGGCGTCGTGCAAGGGCTGGGCTACGCCTTGCACGAGGAGGTGACGATCACCACCGACGGGCGCATCGCGCAGGACAACTTCGAGACCTATCGCCTGCCGCTGGCTCCGGACGTAATTCCCGTCACGGCCGACCTCTATGAGGGTGCGCCGTCGATGGGGCCGCTCGGCACCAAAGGTGCGGGCGAGGTGCCGATCCTGGCGGTAGGTGCCGCGATCGGTTGCGCGGTGGCACGCGCGATAGGCAAACCGGTGCGACAGTTGCCGCTGACACCGCCGCGCGTGCTTCGCCTGCTCCACGAGCGCGAAACACAACCGGAATTTCCGCACATCGCCCCCGGCTGGGCGGCAAATACCCTGGGCTGAGGGACGCAAACCATGGTCACCCTGAACTGCGACATGGGCGAAAGTTACGGCAACTGGCGCTTCGGCGACGACACCGGCATCATGCCATATATCGACTGCGCCAATATCGCCTGTGGCTTCCACGCCTCCGACCCATGGACGATGCTGAAGACGGTCCGGCTGGCGCTGTCGCATGGCAAGAATGTCGGCGCGCACCCTTCCCTTCCGGATCGCGAGGGGTTTGGCCGGCGCGAAATGAAACTGCAGCCGGAAGAACTGACCGCGGCCTTCCTCTACCAGATTGGCGCTCTGACAGGGATGCTGGTCGCCGAGGGCGGTCAACTCAGCCACGTGAAGCCGCATGGCATCGTCTACGGCATGGCCGCGCGCGACATGGACACCGCCCGTGCCATTGCCGCAGCCGTCAAGCCGTTTGGCGTACCGCTTTTCGGCATGGCGGGAACCTGTCACGAGACGGCGGCCCAGGCACTCGGCGTGGAGTTCATCGGCGAATTCTTCCCCGACCTCACCTATGCGCCGGACGGCAGCTTGATCATTCCCCGCGTCCAGTCGGCCATCGATTTAAAGCTCGCCGAAGACCGCATGTCGCGTGCGCTCACCCGCAACGAACTGGTGACGACGGACAACAAGGTCCGCCCGATATCCTTCGGCACGGCATGCATTCACTCCGATCCGCCCAACGCGCGCGATGTCGCCGCGCTGATGCGGCGGGTCATCGACACGCATTCCTGAGGTTCATCATGCTGCCTGCTGGCGATACCCGGCTTTCCGATAGCGACCTTGGCCACGAAGGCTTCTTGTACGGGATCGAAGCGCATCTCGATCTCAAACCGCTTACCATTTCCCCAAGCCGCTGAGGACTTTCATGGACACGCTTTCCAACTCTCTCGCCACAGCCGACATCGCGACCACGATGCATCCGTACACCAACCTGCGCCAGCATGAGAAAACCGGGCCGTTGGTCATCAGCCGTGGCGAAGGCATTCGCGTCTATGACGAGCGAGGCAAGGAGTATATCGAAGGCCTCGCCGGACTCTGGTCGGTGGCCGTCGGCTTCTCGGAAAAGCGATTGGCCGATGCGGCCTATCAGCAGATGCTCAAGCTGCCCTACTACCACACATTCTCCTCAAAGGCGCATGAGCCCTCCATCCGGCTCGCCGAGAAACTTGTGGAGATAACACCTGAGAACCTGACACGCGTGTTCTTCACGTCATCTGGCTCGGAAGCCAACGACACCATCGTCAAGATGATGTGGTTCATGAACAACGCGCTCGGCCGGCCCAAGAAGAAGAAGTTCCTCGCACGCACCAAGGGCTATCACGGCATCACCGTCGCCTCCGGCAGCCTCACGGGCCTGCCGGTCAACCATCGCGACTTCGACCTGCCGGCGATCCCGGTTCGCCACCTGACCTGCCCGCACTTCTACCGGTTCGGCATGGAAGGCGAGGACGAAACGGCCTTCACCGCGCGCCTGCTCACCGAACTCGAAGCCGTAATCGCAGAGGAAGGCGCCGACACCATTGCCGCCTTCATCGGCGAGCCGGTCATGGCCGCCGGCGGCGTTCTGCCGCCCCCGGCCGGCTACTGGGAAGGTGTCGAGAAAATCTGTCGGGCAAACGACATCGTCCTGATCGCCGATGAGGTGATCTGCGGTTTCGGCCGTCTCGGCACACCCTTCGGCTGCCAGAAATTCGGCTTCACGCCCGATATCATGACCCTATCCAAGCAGATCACGTCCTCCTACATGCCGCTGGCGGCCGTGGTATTTTCGGAAGCGATCTACCAGGCGATCGCCGACAACACGGCGACTATCGGCAATTTCGGCCACGGCTTCACCGCCTCGGGCCACCCGGTGGCAACCGCGGTGGCGCTGGAAAACCTCGCCATCTTCGAGGAACATGATCTGATCGGCAACGCAGCTAGGCTTGAAGCTTCGTTCCAGGCCGGCATCCGCTCCTTTGCCGATCACCCGCTGGTCGGCGAAGCACGCGGCACAGGTCTTATCGGAGCCGTCGAACTGGTGGCCGACAAGGCCACCAAGCGCCCCTTCGCGACGGTCGGGCGTGCCGGTGCTATCGCGTCAGGGATCGGCCACGAGGAAGGCCTCATCTTCCGCGCCATTGGCGATCAGCTGGCCCTTTGCCCGCCACTGATTTCGACGGAAGACGATGTCAGGGAGATCATGGCGCGCATGGGCCGGACACTCGAACGCCTGACCAGTGCCGTGGCGGAGGAGGGACTGGAATGAGCCGCCCGAAAGCTGAATCCGTTACCCATATCGACGACGACCGTTTCCGTGTGACCGAATGGCGCTTTGCCACCGGGGCCGAGACGGGGCGGCACATCCACGGCCATGATTACGTCATCGTGCCACTGACTGACGGCAAGCTCGGCCTTGAGGGTCCTGACGGCGCTCAATCGCAGGCAGCGCTCACCCAGGGGGTTCCCTATTCGCGGCGAACCGGCGTCGCCCATAATGTCGTCAATGCGGGCGACGCGCCCCTCGCCTTCCTGGAGGTCGAGGTGGTGGACAGCGACCTCTCCGCCCGCAGGCTTGCGGTTCTCGACCGTTTCCTGGCGGCATGGAATGCTCGCGATGTGGACGCGCTGATGGACTGCATGGCCGAGGATTGCGCCTTCCACGGTTCTGCCGGTCCCGACGCGGAAGGGCGCAGGCATTTGGGGAGGACCGCCGTGCGCGCTGCCTATGCGGCTTTGATCGATGCCTTTCCGCAAGCGGCATGGACCAGGGGAAGCCACATCGTGACCGGCGACACCGGCCTCTCGTCCTGGCGCTTCGTCGGCACCACAACAGCGGGGCAGCAGGTCGAAGTCGATGGCTGCGATATCTTCGCCTTTTCCGGCGACCTCATCTCGCTGAAGGATTCCTACCGCAAGGCGCGCGGATAGCCGATATCTCAAGTTGCCAAGGCGCGGTCCAAACGGCGGTCCCTCCTGAGTTCGAAATGTCCCTCGCAGAAAAAAGAAAAGGCCCGGCAACGACCGGGCCTTTTGCATGAAGGGCCGGATCTGGTCCGGCCCTTCTTCCGTCCTTTACTTCAGCAGGGCTTCCATCGGGACCGGCTCGGAGATCGTCCAATTACCGACGACGCCAGGCTTGCCGGCCTTGGTTTCCACGATCAGATAGCGCGCCTTGTTCTGGTGATGCAGCTCTGGCGTGAAGGTGCGGGTACCAAACAGCGTCGGCTCGTCCTTCATCTTTTCCAGTTCCGCCACGACCGCATCAGCCTTTGTAGTGCCTGCGCGTTCAACCGCCTTGGCCCAGACGTCAATCATGACGTAACCGGGATAGACGTACTGGCTCGACGGATCGGCACCGGTCTTTTCCTTATAGGTGGCATTGAACTTGTTGACGTCGACGCTCGGATCGTCACCATAGATAGAGCCCTGAACAGGGACGAAGAAGTTCGACAGATCCGGCACCGCCGAAAGCCAATAGCTGCCATCCACGCCCGAGCCGTTGAGGATCATCGAGTTGATACCGGCGGCGCGAAGCTGCTTGATGGCCGAGACGGCGCCCGGCATCATGGTGCATAGCATGATCGCATCCGGCTCCTTCGGCAGGGACTTGATGCGGGTGATCTGGGCTGCGATGGACGCGTCTTCGTTCTTGAAGGTGTCTTCACCGACAAGCTTTGCACCCTGGGCCTCGAGCTTGGGCATCATCCAGTCGAAGCCGTCACAGATACCCTTGTTGTACACCGTCCAGGTGTCGAGCAGACGGTAGAAATCCTTTGCACCCTTCTCCTTGAAGGCCCACTCGGCCATGGTCGCGCCCTGAACCGGTGCCAGTACCGAAGCTGAGAAGCTGTGCGGGCCAACGCCCTGAATACCGGCCTTGATCGATTCCGCGCACAGGAAGAATGAGACCTGGCCTGCATCCTCGGCGGCTAGCGCAGCTGGGGAGCCGAAGTCGTAGTCGCACGAGACGACGACAAGGTCCGCACCCCCGTCGAGCACCGAAAGACCCGCCTTGGCGCCTTCGGCACGGTCGGACTTGGTATCGGCCTTGACCACCTCAATCTGCTTGCCGAGCAGACCGCCCGCCGCGTTGATCTCCTGGATGCGGATCATGGCCGCTTCCTGGGCGGGTTTGTCATAGGCTTCCATGAAGCCCGATTCCGCCGTGGCGAAACCGACAACGATCTTGTCGTCATCGGCCAGTGCGGGGTACGCCACCGACAACACAGCCAAAGCTGTCATCGCAATTCTCATTTTGTACGCCATTGGACATCTCCTTGTTGATCTCCGGTCGGCTTCCTGCCGCCGGTTAGCCACGGTTTCTGCGGGGTAAGGTGACTTCGCGATTGCCCATGAGGCCGGATGGGCGAAGCGCAAGGATCACGATCATGATGATGCCGAGGGCGATTTCCTGAAGCCCCTTCGGCATTGCGAAAGTGGACTCGCCGATCGGCACGCCCGCCTCCAGCCAGCGCAGCGCCTGGATGAGGGCGGACAGAAGCACGACGCCGATCACTCCGCCTGAGAGACTGCCCATGCCACCGACGACCAGCATGGAGAGGGTTGTGAATGTCAGGCTGAGATAGAAGGTGTCGGGTGTGACGACACCGATTGAGTGCGCCATGAGCGCGCCGCCCAAACCCATCACCGCGCCCGAAACCACAAAGGCCACGAGGCGTTCCTTGGGGATGTCAACGCCCGACGCCGAGGCCGCGATGGGTTCGTCCCGTGCCGCACGCAGCGCGAGGCCGGAACGCGAAATGGCATGTGCCCAGGCAATGAAGATGGCGACGACGGCACCGATCAGATATGGCCAGATCGTGCGGATGATGGGAATGCCGACGACCGACGAGGTTCCGCCCGTAACGCTGTCCCAGTTGGAATAGATGGTGTTGATCATCGCCAGCACGGCAAAGGTGGCGATCGACGCGGCGATGCCTGAAAGCCGCATCAACACCCTGCCGAATATCAACGCCGCTACGCCGGCAAAAAGCGCGGCAAGAACCGCTGCCTCCCAATAAGGAAGCCGCGTCTGCAGCAGCCATTCGGGCAGCCCCGGCAAGGCGCTGCTTTTCATGATGGGATTGATGGTGAGCCAGGCGGTGGCATAGGCACCAAGGCAGGCGAAGCCGACATGCCCGAAGCTGAGCACTCCCGAATTGCCGATGAAGATGTAGAGCCCCACGACGAAGATGACGCGGACAAGAACGTCGATCACCGTCTGGTTGAAGGGGCGCGACCCCGTCATCACGGTGATCAGAGTGATGGCGATCAGCAGAAGCGAGAGCAGGATCGGAGTTATGATCGTGCGGCGCGCCAGCGAGAAACGCGCCGGCTTTTTAGCGGCTTTGACAACGCCGGCAAGCGGAGTTTCCGATACCACTGCGGACATGGTTCAGACCCTTTCCTTGGTGCCGCGGGCGGCAATAAGTCCCTGAGGACGGAAGAGAAGCACGAGGATGACGGCGCCATAGACGAAGGCGTCGCGGAAAGGCCGGGCGTCGACGGGCAGCATCACCTGCATCACCACCGAAGCCGCGCCGAGCAGGAAGCCGGCAAGTACCGCTCCTCCAAGGCTGCCCAGGCCACCGATGACGGTGGCGATAAAGGCCATCAACATGATCGAGGCGCCCATCTGGATATCGGCAGTGCCCGTCTGGCTGCCGAAGATCAGGGCTATGGCCCCGGCAAGTGCGCCCGACAACGCGAACGCGCCCATGATCACCCGATTGGCGCGAACGCCGAGCATGCGCGCCATCGAGAAGTTTTCCGCCGCCGCCCGCATTTCCAGACCAAAGCGTGTCTGGCGCAGGAACAGCGTCAGGCCGATCAGTATGGCCATGGTGGCGATGATCGTTATCAGTTGCAGGAGCGGAAGCCGGGCGCCGAAGATTTCGACCGGTTGGGAAAGTGTCGGCAGCAATGAAATGGATTTCGGCCGGCTGCTGTAAAGCATCAGCAGGAAGTAGCGGATGACGAAGCCAAGCGCGAAAGAGGTGATCATCATCGTCGCCGGATTTGCCTTTCGGAACCTGCGAAAGACGACGATTTCGCAAAGCACCGACAGACCCGCCCCGCACAGGAGAACGAAGGGTACCAGCAGGTACCATGGCAATTGACCGGCAAAGACGATGGCCATTGCGTCCGTGGACGGCCACAGCAGGGCGAAGACGCAGAAGGCGATGACGTCGCCATGGGCGAAGTTCACGAGCCGCATGACGCCGAAGATGAGGGCAATGCCGAGTGCGCCGAGCGCATACAGCGAACCGAGCGAGAGCGCGTCGAACAGGATCTGAAGCATCTCAGTGGTCCTCGTAGCCGAAATAGGCAGCCTGTATCGCCTCGCCATTGCCCAGCGTGCGGGCGTCGCCGTCGAGTACGATCTGACCACCCCGCATCAGGATCATCCGCCCGCCCACCATCATCGCGCGAGCCGAACTCTGTTCGACGATGAGGAGCGTGAGCCCGCGTTGGGCGCGCAGCACGATCAGCCGCTCGTAGACCTGGTCGGTGATGTTGGGAGCAAGGCCAAGCGAAGGCTCATCGATGGCGATCAGCTTCGGATTGGTCATCAGCGCGCGTCCGATCACCAGCATCTGCTGCTGGCCGCCCGAAAGCAGTCCCGCCTGTCCATTCCGCCGCTCCTTCAACATCGGGAAGGTTGCGTAGACGGCTTCCAGCTCGCTCGCTGCACGCGTACGCCAGCCGCGATTGTTGGCGTGCATGCCGGTGCCGATCAGAAGATTTTCCTCGATAGTCAGAGAGCCGAAGACCTCGCGTCCCTCCGGCACCATGGAAAAGCCGAGGCGGGCGATGTTCTCCGGCGCCTGGCTGGTGATTTCCTGGCCGGCAAGGTCGATCCGCCCGCCCGCTACCGGCGTGACCCCGGCGATCGCTCGCAGAAGCGACGATTTTCCGGCTCCGTTCGGGCCGGTGATGAACAGGATTTCTCCCTCGGCCATCGAGAAGGAAACATCACGGACTGCTGTGAGTCTGCTGTAGCGAATGGTGATATCGGAAAGGGCAAGAAGGCTCATTCCATCACCTCCAGCACCGGCAGGTCGGCATCCGCGGTCGTGCCCATATAGGCGTGTCGCACCTTCTCGCTGCCGCGAATCGACACTGGGGAGCCTTCCTCGATGATGGCTCCGGAATCGAGCACGACGATATGCTCGCAAAGGCCGAGCACGAGCCCGACATTGTGCTCGATGAGCAGAACGCCGCATCCGAGGTCGGTGGCGATGCGGCGGATGAGTGCGGAAAGCTCCTTCGATTCTGGTCCGCTCATGCCGGCAGCAGGTTCGTCGAGCAGGATGTAGGCGGGGCGGCCCATAAGGGCGCGGCCGATGGCCACCCGTCGCTCGTCCGTATAGGGCAAGGTTCCCGCGATACGCGAGCCCAGCGAGGCGATGCCGATCCAGTCAAGCATCGCTTCCGCCTCTGCAATGGCCGCGCGGCGGCTCATGCCGAGCCCCACGCCCGTCACTTCGAGGTTGTCCACCACCGGCAGGTCGCGGAAAAGCCGGCCGCCCTGGAAGGTTCGCGCAATGCCGCGCCGCCTGACCAAGTGTGGCTTGAGGCCCGTCAGCGCTTCTCCGTCGAGCTTCACGGCGCCTTCCGTTGGTGTCTGGAAGCCCGTCAGCACATTGACGAGTGTGGTTTTGCCCGCGCCGTTCGGACCGATGAGGCCGCTGATGCGGCCCGGCATGATTTGGAGGTCGACAGCCGACAGGGCTTTTAGCCCCGCAAACGCCACCGAGACGTTCTCCGCGCTCAGATGACTCATGTCCCTTTCCTTCTTGTTGCCGACGGAAAGGCGCGCAGCGTCCGGCCTTTTGGCCAGCCAAGTTGCGAATGTCTTCCCCTATCGGTTCCGGCGGTCTCTAACGGATCGCTCGGATGGCCAAATTCATGCCATTTGCTGGCATCGTCTTGTCGTTTCGCGCGCCGGATTTTGTCTTCTGGCACGCCGGGGCCGGTTTTGGCCGACCGATCCCCTCCCTTCCGGCTCCTCCGCCGGCAGTTTCCTGGCCGATATCAACCGGCCAGATACTCTTCAGCGCGAGCCAATGCGGCGTTGCCTTCCACTCGAGCTACCAGCGCCTCCTCCAGCGTCACGGGAACAAACCGGGCCGGCGTGTGCGGCTGGAGCTGGGCTATCAGATCCATGTCGGCCGATATCACCACACCCACCATCATGTAGCCGCCACCGGAAACTGCGTCGCGATGAAGAACGATCGGTTCGGTCCCGCTCGGCACCTGGACCGAACCATAGGGATAGCAGGCGTCGACGATGTTCGACGGATCGGAGCCAGCACCGAAGGGTTGCTCGCGCTCGATGAATTCCAGTGGCGTGCCGCCACGGAAACGATAACCGATGCGGTCAGCCTCCGGCGCAACCTTCCATGTTTCCTCGAAGAACCGCTTGCCGGCGGCCTCGGTGATCCGGTGCCAGTAGATGCCGGGAAGCATCCTCAGTTCCGACGGAGCGCTTTGCGCACGGCGCAGGTTTGCAGGCAGCGAACGACCGGCTCTCCCGGAGCCCTGGCCGATGGGAAGCTCGTCGCCTGCCTTCAGCGTGCGGCCCTCATGGCCGCCAAGCGCGCCCAGAATGTAGGTGGAGCGCGAGCCGAGGGCCAAGGGTACGTCAATGCCGCCGGAAACGGCGATGTAAGCGCGCGCGCCACCCTTCAGGTAGCCAAAGGAAAGCCGGTCGCCCGCCTTCACCGGAAAGCTTTCCCAGGTCGACCGTTCCTCGCCATTGAGCTTGGGCGGCAGCTCACCGCCGGTGACCGCGACAGTTACAGCCTGCGTGAACTCGAGTTCTGGCCCCATGAAGGTGGCTTCAAGCAGGGCCGCACCAGGATCGTTGCCGACAAGCAGGTTGGCGATACGGGTGGCGAAGCGGTCCATGCCGCCGCCTTCGGGGATGCCGACATGGTAGTGGCCCGGGCGGCCAAGGTCCTGCACAGAGGTGGAGAGGCCAGGGGAGATTACCTTAACGGCCATTGATAAGCTCCATAAGCTTTGCGTTGGTGCCGTAGATATCGCGATTGAAGTCGGTGAGGCTGAAGGTGCATTCGCGCACCGTTGGCTGCCATCGGTTCGCTTCGATCTCCTCAAACGTGGCGTCATATTCGTCGCGACTTATGGACTTGAACTTGACGATATCGCCCGGCTTGAACAGGCACATCTCGTCGGAGAGGTAGCGCACCTTCCTGGCCGGATCGTAGATAGGGGCCGGGGTCACTCCGTACATCTGGTAGCCGCCCGCCCCTCGCACCGAATAGATCGCCGCAAAGCACCCGCCATGACCAATGGTGAGCTTCGGTGTGTCGGTGCGCGGGCGCAGATATTTCGGCGCCTGAATCTGCTTTTGGCGCTCGACCATCTGGTACAGGAAAGGCAAGCCGGCGACAAAACCGACCATAGAGACGAACCAGGGCTGGCCGGAATAGGCTGCGATAAACTCCTCCACCGTGGCATAGCCATTGATACGAGCCGAATATTCGAGATCGGTGGACGAGGGATCCTGATGACGCTCGCGGAAGCGCAGGCAGGTTTCATGCGTCCACGGATCCTGGAAATAAACCGGCAGTTCGATGATCCGGGTCTTCAGCACCGGATCTGCCTTGGAAGCTGCCTCTTCCATCGACTGGAGCTCGGCGAGCAGGTCCTGCGGTGCGAGCAGGTCCGGATTGAACCGTATCTGAAAACTGGCATTCGCCGGGCAGATTTCCGTCACACCTTTGATGTTGGCAGCGCGCACCGCGTTGGTCATTGAAAGGCCGGTGAAGAAAGAGGCCAGCGACATCTCCTCGGACACTTCGCCGAAGATGTGTTCGTCACCGCCGAAGTTGAAACGTATCGACATCGGTCTCCTTTCAGTCTGCCAATGCTGCAGCGTTTTCGGTGAGCCAGCCTTCCAGCCAGCGTGTATGCACCTCCCCGGCCTGCACCGACGGGTCGGCGGCAAGCGCGAGAAAGAGCGGCTTGGTTGTCTTGAGGCCACCGATCTTCAGCTCGCGAAGCGCGCGGGCAAGACGGGTGATCGCGGCCTCCCGCGTCTCGGCGTGAACGATCAGCTTGGCGAGCAGCGAGTCGTAGAAGGGCGGCACCTGATAGCCCTGATAGAGCATGGAATCGAAGCGCACGCCGGGACCGCCCGGTATGCGAAGCTCGCCGACCTGGCCGGGGAACGGTGCAAAATCCCTCGCGGGATCCTCGGCATTGAGCCGCACCTCGATCGCATGTCCCCTGACCAAAACATCGCCCTGGCGAAGCCGCAGCTTCTCGCCGCCGGCGATGCGCAGCATCTCGGCAACGAGATCGATGCCAGTGATCGCCTCGGTGACCGGATGCTCCACCTGAATGCGGGTGTTCATCTCGATGAAGTAGAAGCGGTCGGCTTCGTCGTCGTAAAGATATTCCACCGTGCCCGCGCCGGAATAGCCGACGGCCTTTGCCAGCGCGACCGCCGAAGCGCAGAGCTCTTGCCGCACCCGATCAGGCAAAGCGCGTGACGGCGCCTCTTCCCACACCTTCTGCCGCCGCCGCTGCAGCGAGCACTCGCGCTCGTAGCAGTGAATGGCGTCTTTTCCGTCCGCCAGCACCTGAACCTCGATATGGCGGGCCTTGCCGATGACCTTTTCCATATAGAGCCCACCGTCGCCGAAGGCTGCGAGCGCTTCGGCCTCGGCCTGCGGAAAGGCTTGCTCGAATTCGGCCAGCGAGTTGGCGATGCGGATTCCCCGCCCGCCGCCACCTGCGGCAGCCTTGATCATCACCGGAAAGCCAGTGTCAATCAGCACCTCGCGGGCTGCCTCGATGCCCTCTACCCGGCCCGTTGAGCCCGGCACCACCGGAACATGGGCGGCTGCTGCTGCCGAACGCGCGGATACCTTGTCGCCCATCAGGCGGATCGCCTCCCCGGATGGACCGACGAAGACCAGTCCGGCAGCAGTGACTGCATCGGAAAACGCAGCATTTTCAGCGAGGAACCCATAGCCGGGGTGAACGCTGTCACAGCCGGTATCACGGGCCGCCTTCAAAAGCGCGTCGATGTTCAGATAGGACTTCTTCGCCGCCGGCGGGCCAATGTCGACGGCCTCGTCGGCCAGTTGGACATGCAGCGACTCAGTGTCGGCCGCTGAATGCACCGCCACGGTGGCGATACCCAGATCCTGCGCGGCGCGGATGATCCTGACTGCTATCTCGCCCCGGTTGGCAATCAGAAGTTTCTTCAGCATCAATCGACGTCCGCGAGAGGGGCGCCCGCCATAACGGGATCCTCGTTGTCGGCAAGGAAGCGGATGTTGGTGCCGGACGCCTCGGCCGTGACCTCATGGAACGACTTCATCACCTCAATGAGACCGATGACGTCTCCCGCCGCCACCGCATCGCCGTCAACCTTGTAAGGCGGCTTGTCGGGTGAAGGGCTCCGATAGAAGGTACCAGGAAGAGGCGAAAGAATCTGGGCCATAACGAACTCCAAAAATCTGCGGACTAACTGATAAAAAGCCGCCCGTAGGGACGGCTGGGATCGACTTTAATGCCAGGGCGCGATGGCGTCGCGCACGGCCTTTGCAATTTCGAGGGCATTCGGCGTGTCGGAATGGACGCAGATGGTTTCGCAGCGAACCGGGAAGACGCCTCCATCTTCCGTCGTGCCCTTGCCCTCGGTGATGGCGCGCACGCAGCGCTCGGCCATCGCCGCAGGGTCCTTGGCGTCATGCACTCGCGTCACGATGAGCTTGCCGGAAGCGTCATAGTCCAGATCGGCGTAGAACTCGGCGACGAATGGAATGCCGCGTTCTTGATAGACCTTCTCGTGCAGGGTTCCGGTCATGCCGAAGAGCGGCACACCGAAGATTTCGGCAGCGTCGCACACACCATGCGCAACGGCTTCCTGTTGCGTCGCCATGAAATACAGGCTGCCATGCGGCTTGATGTGGTGGAGTTCCACGCCCTCTGCCTTAAGGAAGCCCATGAGCGCTCCCACCTGGTAGACGACGCTGTTCCTCACTTCGTCGCGCGTCATGCGCATCTCGCGTCGGCCAAAACCCTGGAGGTCGGGCAAGCCTGGATGAGCGCCAACCTTGACGCCGTTGGCTTTTGCGCGAAGCACGGTCGATTGGATATGATCCGGGTCGGAAGCGTGAAAACCACAGGCGACATTGGCTACGTCGATAAGCGGCATCATGCCAGCATCATCGCCCATTTTATAAAGGCCAAAGCTCTCGCCCATGTCACAGTTCAGTGTGACAGTCATCGTGTTGTTACCCCTCAAAGCTGCCATCTTTTGTGGCGTTGCAGCATTTTTTACGCAACGCGGGGGACTTGTGAAATAGTAGTTTTTTGATTGTGATATCAAAAAAACAGATACTTGGACCAAGGTCATGACCATCACACTGAAACAACTCGATTATTTCATTGCGACGGCGGAAACTGGCCAGGTCAGCCACGCGGCGGCCGAGCTGAATCTCTCGCAGTCGGCAGTCACCGCCGCCATCAAGGGGCTGGAGGCGGACCTGGCGGTAAAGCTTTTTGAACGCACCCACACCGGCGTCAGACTGACTATGGAGGGGTCGCGATTTCTGGAACATGCGCGGGTCATAACCGGCGCGGTCGCCGCCGCGGTGCGGAGCCCGCTGCGTGAAAAGAGCGGGCTGTCCGGCAAGCTCCGCCTGGGCATGACCTATACGGTCGTCGGCTACTACATGTCGCGGCACTATGCGCGTTTTCGCAAAACCTATCCGCAAATCGACGTCGAGCTGCTCGAGCTTCCGAGAGAGGAGCTCGAGCAGGGCTTGCTGCGGGGGGAGATCGACATGGCGGTCATGCTGGTCTCCAACCTGGCGCATACCGACGACCTCGTCCAGGAAGTGCTGATGCGCTCAAACCGCCGGCTGTGGCTTTCAGCCGATCATCACCTGCTCGGCCGAAAGGACATTACCCTCGCCGATGTCGCGGCCGAGGACTACATCATGCTGACCGTCGACGAAGCACGCAAGACCGCGTCTCGCTATTGGGACAACGCAGGCCTCACACCCAAAACCGTTCTGACGACAAGTTCGGTGGAGGCCGTGCGCTCCCTGGTGGCTGCGGGAATAGGCGTTACCGTGCTGTCAGACATGGTTTACAGGCCATGGTCGCTCGAGGGACAGCGGATCGAGGTTCGCGGCCTCGTCGAGCCGATCCCCAGCATGGATGTCGGCCTGGCATGGTCGCGCAACCGGCCCATCGGCCCTGCCGGCGCCACCTTCCGCGCCTTCATGTCCGTGACGATGGGCGGCGGTGGATGACTGCCGCCCATCCTCTCAAAATCACCGATATCGACGGCGAAAAGTTTCTACAGTGATCTACGCTAGGTCTCACCCCGGTTCACATGTAAATCTGCCGTCGCTGCAGCATTCGACTGGAGCAGCAAGTAGCAAAGGTTAACTATCTCAAACCGTAGGCGAAAGCGCTCCACTATCAACCGCACTTCGGCCGCGCGTTCTGCTTCTATGCAGGAGGAAAATTTTTGGGGAACCAAACAAGGCGGGAGGGGTTTTGGCGGCAGAGCGTCGATAAAGTATCGGAACTGCCTTGGCCGGCTTGCAATCCGGCATGGAGTGGACTGTCATCTTTCCTCGCAGCGCTCGATCGAACTGAAGCCCTGGCGGAAAGGATGACATTTCACGGATTTTCTCAGTGCCGCTTATGCGGTTGAAAAAACGGCAGCGTCGAGTACGAGTTAGAAGGATGGCATTGGCCGGAAGGCTGTCGCCATTACATCGCGACTCACACGGTAAGGCCTAGTCCCGAGTTCGAACAATTCATTAGGTCTCGCTTCGCGTGAAGGGCCAATATGGCAGGAAGCGACCCCTCCTAGCCGTTTAGGCGGCGGCTAATCAGCGTCTTGAGCGGGGCGCGTTGCCGCCCGGCAGCTTGGGGGTCGGCACCAAACTGGTCGCTGTCGAACAGCTTCTACCGTAAAACTGCCTTTTAGCGATCTCCCAGGTTCATTCGAACAGCTGCCACTTTGTTGCTCATGATTAGCGACTCGATTTCAGGCAGCGTTCGACAGAATCTTCAGCCCTATATCTTGTGTATCGACGATGCTTTGGCTAACCCATTCTTTGATGGTGCCTCTCTTGCGAGAGGTTAAAAGGGAATGCGGTGTGGACGGTATCGTCCAAAGCCGCGGCTGCCCCCGCAACTGTAAGCGGTATGAGCCTGACATATGCCACTGGGTGATCCCGGGAAGGCGTCAGGCATTCTCCGCGAGCCAGGAAACCTGCCATCGAAACCATGGACTGTCGCCGGGCGGGGTGTCTCGGAGGCTTCGGCTTGGCCTCCCACGGCGAAGCGGTCCCAGGCGCACCCCGCTCGTAAAAGGCTCGGCCGGGTCCGCCATGCACGACGTTCCATATCTCCACACGACGCACGTGCGCTCGAACTTCGATGTGAAGGAGCAGATTCGCGAATACTGGTCGCGTCGCTCGGAAACGTTCGATCAATCTCCCGCCCACGGGATCCATTCCAAGCGCGAACTGGCGACCTGGAAACGGTTGATCGGCGACAGCGCCGAGGGTATCGGCGGCGGCCGCGTTCTGGAGCTGGCGAGCGGGACCGGCGAATTCACACGCGTGCTGCGGGCGCTTGGTTGCGAGGTGGAAGGTCTCGATCTTTCCGAGGCGATGATTGAGCGAGCCAGCAGGAAGCATGGCAATGATGTCAGGTTCTATCTCGGCGATGCCGAGAACGCGATGCTTCCGGACGGGCGCTATGACGCGGTCGTCTGCAGGCATCTCGTCTGGACCCTGCTGGCTCCAGAAGACGCGTTCCGCGACTGGCTGCGTGTCCTGAAACCCGGCGGGCACCTCGTGATCATCGACGGCAACTGGCAGCACCAGGCACTTGTCGCGAAGGTAGCGGCTCGGGTCGCAAAGATATGGGACCGCATCTCACCGCGCGCAGTCCTCTATGACGCGGTCGCGCACCGCCTGATCCAGGATCAGCTCTATTTCCGGGAAGGACTGCTCCCAGACCGACTTACCGGGATGCTGCGCGACGCCGGCTTCACCGACGGTCACACAGGTCCGCTCCAGGGGGTCCTGGCGTCCCAGCTTCGTGCAGCCGGCTGTGGCGCGACCGTCTTGGCCTTCTGCAGTCGCTCGGCCGGTCCTTCATCATGACTGCACGTCGCCCATCCGAAACCTGAGCCCCATTGAACACATCCAGAGGATTTCATGACCGATATTTCCCGCAGAACAGTCTTGCTTGGCAGCGGCACGCTTGCCGCCCTTCTTGCCGCGCCGCGTTGGCTTGAAGCACAGGAAAACGCACCGAAGAGCATTCGCGCGATCCAGCCTTGGGAGTTCAAGAGCATTCAACCCGCCGAGAGCGGCTTCGTCCTCAACCGCGCAAGCATCGCCGAAGGATTGACTGCGCTTCAGCCCGACGGCAGCGTCGTGCCCTGCCTTGCCGCGAGTTGGACCGCCTCCGACGATGCCAAAGAATGGCGTTTCGTGTTGCGGGAGGGCATCGTCTTCCATGACGGCACCCCGGTCACCGCCGAGGCAGTCAAGGCCTCGATGGAGGCACTCCTTCCTCAGGCAAGGCGCTTGTCGGCAGTCCACATCGCGTCGATCACGGCCGAGGGGAAAGAGGTCGTATTCCATCTCGAAAAGCCTTTCGGACCGCTGCCGGCATATCTCTGCGACTACGCAATCAGCGTCTACGCTCCGGCCGCGTTCGGCCCGGACGGTCAGGTCGCCCAGGTAATCTCGACGGGACCATTCAAGGTCGATGCCATCGAGTTGCCACGGCGCTTGTCGCTGGTGCGTCATGACGGCTATTGGGGCGAGAAACCCGTTGTGGAGCGGGCCGAATTCGAGGCCGTCGCAAATGGCGAGACCCGCGCCAACATGGCGCTCGCGGGCGATGCGGACGTGATCATGAACATCCCGACACCCAGCGTCTCGCGGATCGCCAGTTCCGGTACCATGCAAGTGCATGAAGTCATCAATCCCCGCGTACATGCTCTCTACCCCGACTGCGGCAAACCACAGTTCTCCGACGTTCGCACACGCCGCGCCTTGAGCCTCGCGATCGACCGGACGGCCATAGCAAAGACCATCATGCGCAATGCCGATCTCGCGGCGACGCAGCTCTTCCCGCCCGTGATGCCGGACTGGCACTTCGACGACCTCCCTCGCTATGACTATGACATGGCCGCCGCCGAGGCCCTGCTGGACGATGCAGGCTGGGTGAAGGGGCCGGACGGCATCCGCTCGAAAGATGGCGTCCGTTTCGCAGGTACCATCCGCACCTTCCCGAACCGCCCGGAGATGCCGGTCATCGCCGCCGCACTCCAGGCAATGTTCAAGACGGTCGGTTACGAGCTGGCGATCAGCATCGGCGAAGCCAGCGCCATCGTAGAGGCGAAGCAGAACGGCACGCTCGACATTGGCTTCTCATCGCGCCATCTTGCGATCGTACCCGACGGAATCGCGGTCATTTCCAGCGAGTTCGTCGTGGAGGATTCCCGCAACCAGTCGGACACGGGCGCCACGAACTGGCGCAACGAGGAATTCGATAAGCTCTGCGATGCCTACTATGGTGAAACGGATGAGAAGGTTCGCGCGACGAGCCGTCGCCGCCTGACCGAAATCCTTCAGGAGGATCTGCCTGCCATCCCAATCGTCTGGTACAGCCAGATTTTCGCAGTTTCCGACCGCGTCGATGGTTTTGTCAACGATCCCTTTGAACAGCGCCTCTATCTCGACCGGCTGAGCTTCAAGGCCTGATGACGCATTGGACGAACATGATCGTCGGGAGGCTGGCGCAGACTGCGCTGGTCGCCCTGACGCTCGTCACGATGTGCTTTGTTTTCGTCCACACGCTTCCCGGAGACACGGCGCTCCGCATCGCCGAGGCCAGGGGTGGCAGTGAGTTCCTCAACGTCGGCAAGGCCCGGGAGATTGCCGCGGAAGAAGGACTGGACCGCCCTATTCTCCTTCAATATGGCGAATGGATTGAACGCATCGCGACAGGCGACCTCGGCATGTCGCTCGTCACCCGCCAGCCCGTCGCGAGCGAGCTCTGGAACAGAGGGCAGAACACGCTCATCCTCGGTATCGCCGGCTGGCTCGCTTCCTATCTGGTGGCATTGCCGATCGGGATCTACGCAGCGCTTCGCCCGCATGGCTGGGTGGACAAAATATCTTCGTTCTATTGCGTGACGATGGCATCGCTTCCCAGCTTCCTGATGGGCATTGGACTGATATCGATTTTCGCGCTCTCCCTGCGCTGGTTGCCGCCGGCCGGATTTCGCTCGTGGGAACATCTCATCCTGCCGGCGGCAACCCTCGCACTCGGCCTGTCGGCTTTTTCGATCCGCTTGATCCGGGACACTGTCCGCGAGGTCAATGGAGCTTTCTTCATCACTTTCGCCCGGACGAAGGGCCTCACGGCTTCGGCAGCGCTGCGGGAGAACGGTTCGCGCAACGCCGCGATCCCTATTGTTGCCTTCGCCGCCCTCCAGTTCGCCGCCGTCGTCGACGGCTTCATCATGATCGAGACCCTTTTCAACTTTCCCGGCCTGGGCGATCTCCTGGTCTCGTCCATGCTGTCGCGAGACGTTCCCATGGTGATGGGCGCGGGACTGGTCGCAGCCGTCGGCTACGGTCTCGTCAACCTCGCTGCAGACCTCGCCAGCCTTGCGCTGGACCCCCGGCTCTCGCAGCGCGGCCAATGAAGGGCGGCACTCCGATGATGCGCCGTATGCAAGTCGTCTCGATCACAGTCCTCGCGGTTGCGGCCAGCGTGCATCTCATCCTGCCGGGAGACCCGAACGCCCAGGACCTGCTCAAGGCATTTGAGGGTCCGAGCCTTCCGCATCCTTTCGGCTTCGATCATCTCGGCCGTGACGTCTTCCTGCGTGTTGCGCATGCCGCGCCGAGATCGCTTGGTCTTGCCGCACTCTGCGTCGTATTCGCCTATGTCGTGGGGATCGCACTCGGAATGATCGCCGCCTACCGAGGCGGTTTTGTCGAAGCTGCACTGATGCGCCTTGTCGACCTGCTTCTCGCCTTTCCGGGAATCCTTTTGGCCTTGTTGCTGGCAGGGTTCTTGGGAGCCGGCCCCGGCCCGATCCTGCTCGGTATCTCTCTCGGTCTCATGCCTCAATTCGCCCGGCTGTCCCGAGCAACGGCAGGCCAGGTGCTGGCCGAACCGCATGTCGAGGCGGCCGAGATGGCGGGGTTCCGGACGACGGCAATCCTGCGCCGTCACGTCCTGCTTCCGGTGATACGCTCGACCTTGCCGATCGGCATCCTTTCCATCGGCGGCGCAATCCTCTCGGTCTCATCGCTCGGCTTCCTCGGTCTTGGCATCCGCCCCCCAACACCGGAGTGGGGTGCCATGATCAGCGAGATGATGCCCTATATCTCCGAGGCGCCGGTACAGCTGGCTGCGCCATGCATCGCAATCTTCCTCTCGGTTCTGGCATTCGCTCACCTGTTTACAACCGAACGAAGCACCGCGGTCGCGGGACGCCCGTCATGAGCGATCACAGGATCGAATTCCAGCTGGATGAGATTGCCGATGCCGATGGCCATCGCGTGGTCGGCCCGGTGTCGCTCCGCTGGGAGGCGCCCGGCGATGCGTGCGTTCTCATCGGCGAGACCGGCAGCGGCAAGAGCCTCGTCGCGCAGTCGATCCTCGGCCTCCTGCCCCCCGATTTCCAGGCCAGGGGATCCGTTTGGATCAAGGGAAATCGCATAGCGCTGGAGAACGAGGCGGCGCTCCGGGCGCAATGGTCGACGACGATGGCTCTGGTGCCGCAGGAGCCGTTCCGGGCGCTTGATCCGACCATGCGCATCCGTCGCCAGCTCATGCAGGTGAAAGGATCGGATGACAGGCGGATCGATGCCGCGCTGAACGAACTCGACCTCTCTCCGTCGGTCGGCAAAGCGTACCCCTTCCAGCTCTCCGGAGGCATGGCTCAACGGACGTTGTTTGCCACCGCACTCATTAGCGACGCGTCTCTGGTCGTTGCCGATGAACCGACAAAAGGATTGGACGAAGCTCGCGCAGCTCAGAGCCTGGCGGCATTGAGGCGCCTCCGCGCGGAAGGCCGAAGCGTGCTCGTCATCACTCACGACCTCCACCTGGCGCGGCAGTTAGACGGCACGACGGTGGTCATGAAAGCGGGCGAAGTGGTGGAGGCAGCGCCTGCCCAGGAACTATTCGCGAACCCACGCAATGCCTATTCACGTGACCTGTTCCAGGCAGATCCTTCCAACTGGTCGAACGGCACCGCACACGCGAAGGCCCAGAGCAAGACGGTGGCGGAATTGCGCGATGTCTCCTTCGGGTATCGTGTCGAGGCGCCGCTTTTCGAGAATCTTTCCTTTACGATCGACGCAGGACAGGTCGTAGCCGTGACCGGGCCAAGTGGAATCGGCAAGACGACACTTGGCGACGTCCTTCTGGGCCTCCACCGTGCGACATCCGGCGCGGTGCTGTGGGAAGGCATCGATATCGCTGCCACGAGAGGGACCGTGCCCCGCCTGCGCAGGAAGTACCAGAAGCTCCATCAGGACCCGGCATCGGTCTTCGCGCGCCACCGAACCATTGGTCAGCATTTCGTCGACCTCGCAGATGTCATAGGCGGAGCAAAACTCAAGGAGCGCCTGGACCAACTGCTGGAGCGCATGAAGCTGTCTGCACGCCTGATGGAGCGGTCGGTCAACGAGATTTCCGGCGGCGAAGCTCAGAGGCTGGCGCTGATGCGCATTCTGATGCTCGACCCGCTCCTGATAGTCGCCGACGAGCCGTCCTCGCGCGTGGACCCGATTGTCCAGCGCGACGTTTTCGAGCTTCTGGGCTCGCTCCGTGACCAGCAGAACGTCGCAATCGTTCTGATCAGCCATCAGCCGCGCGTCGTGTCTTCGTTCGCTGACAAGGTTGTGCCGTTGGATACCTCAGGCGAGCGGGCGTAAGCGTGGCAATCTCGAAGGAAACGAAGAGTGCCGTCGCTCCAAACACGGCAAAGGCGATGGCCGAGCACTAGGCCGGGGGTGCTGACAAGTTCCAGCAGTCTCCGTCGCACCTTAGGCTTCGTCAGGTCTGGGCAGACGTATTCGCCGGAGCGGGAATGCGTCACCGAAATGCTCGATGATCACACCCTCGCAGTGCGCGAACAATACGGCCTGGTTTTATACGGAATGGCGTCGCTCACGCCTTCTGCTGTCACCGCTAGCCGGCAGACACTGGATCGGCGCAGCTTGACATCATGCGCAGCGGCTACAGCTCGGATCGACGCAACCACGTCAGTCGTTGACGATCCATGGCCATGACCAACGGAATGCCACTTTTGATGACAAGATCGCCTCCGTTCACGGCTCGAAGCAATTGGAGAGATCGTTGGCGCTGGTCATCCGCCCGTAATGATGCGGCAATGTTGCACTCACAGGGTCTTCCGAGACATCTTTCACAGGAAGCCTGATACCTATGTGCAGCATCACAATATCCGAGCCAAGCAAGCTGGCGATCGGCCCCGCCCGCCTGTCCCAGTTGAAAATCGCATGCATCGCGCTGCCCGTGACCCTGGTCATGGCGGGTTGCAGCACGGTTCCACTCAAGGAAGCCGGAACGTTGACATCCTATGGCAGCCTTGGCGCGGTCAAAGGCAAGTTCAGCAAGTCGCGCTCCTTCGTGGACGGGCCGGCCTTGGCGGGTGTGAAAACCGTCAGTATTTCACCGACTTCGTATTCGCCCGGCGCTTTTGCTCGGGTGAAACAGAGAGAAGACCGGGCACTGGTTGCAAATGCTCTGGATCGGGCGATGTGCGTCGCACTCAGCGATAAATACCAGGTCGTGCCAACGGGGCGGCCTGCCGACCTGACCGTGCGGGCCGTGGTTGCCGATCTGGTGCCGACGGACAAGACGATGGCAGGCGTTTCGACCGCCGTAACACTGGGTAGCGGCGCCGTATTGCCGGTCAGCATCCCTCGCCTGCCCATGGGCCTGGGAGGTCTCGCAGTTGAGGCCGAGGCGCTTGATCGTAATGGTATCCAGCGCGCTGCCATTGTCTGGTCCCGTGGAGCGAATTCCATCTCGAACAAACCCAGGTTCTCCGAGGTCGGCGATGCCTATAGCCTGGCCTCTACCTTCGGAAATGACTTTTCCAAAATGCTCGTCAGCGGGAAGATCCCTGCCGGGTTGCAGATAGCGATACCTTCAGGTCAGAAAATGAAATCGATGCTTGGCGGCAAACCGAAATATGCCGCCTGCGAGGCTTTCGGCCGGGCCCCCGGCATAGCCGGCATGGTCGCCGACAAATTCGGCGCGCCGCCTACCTGGACGGACAAATCTGGCAGGAAGCCGGTTACAACACTCACGGCGCAGACCGGCCCGTCACTCCCTGAATAGCTAAATCCGGATTTTCAGCTTCGTTCCGGCTGTCCCGCTATCAAGCAGAACCCGGCCACCGTGGTTCGTAACGATCTGCCGGACAAGGCTCAGTCCGAGCCCGGCGCCTGTCGAGCGCGGCGTAACCCGGTAGAAGGGCTCGAACACCAGTTGCTGCTGGTCCAGTGGTATCCCCGGCCCTTGATCCGCGACTTCGACGTGTCCGTCCGCAAAGACGGATACGGAAATCATGCCGACATTCCCGCCGTGGTCGATGGCATTGCGAACCAGATTGCTGATGACCCGCGTCATTGCCGATGGACTGCCCTGCCGCTCGAGCTTGTCTGTGTCGGTGTGGAACGAGATTTCGTATCCGGCCGCGATTGCAAGAGGAGCGAGGTCGGCAACCGCCATCCTGGCGATGTCGACCAGCTCGATCGTCTCGAAGGGGTCTTCGTTCAGGTCGTTTCGCTCGAAATCGAGCAGCTGTTCGGCAGTTCCCCCTAACCGTGCAACATCTTTCAGAAGGCGCTGACGGTCCTGCCCCTCTGCCATGCCTTCGATCCTGGTCTGCATGATCGCTATCGGCGTGCGCAACTCATGGGCAGCATCCACCAGAAAGCGCTGTCTCTTCTGGAATTCGGCGTCAAGACGCTCAAGCGCTCCGTTGAACGCCGCGATCAGCGGGGCAACCTCCCGCGGAACAGATTTGGTTGGAAGTCTTGCGCCACGGCTACGCGGTTCGATCGCCTTCGCCCTGCGGGCGACATCGTTCACGCCACTGAGCGAACGTTGGACAATGCGGGGTACGGCCAGGAATATCGCAGGCAGCGTGAGACCGAGCAGAGGTAAATAAATGGGGTTCAGCCCAACAAGAAGAGCCGGGACGACCCAGTCGCGCCCAGAGGTCTTTCCAAGCATGATCCTTACTTTGCCCGCGGCGGTATCGATGCTTTCGATCGAGGCGATTTCGCGTGCATTCGCCCCTCTCATGTCCGCTTCATGAAATCGGTACACAAAGGGAGCGAGGTCTGCATAGGATGCAGGTATCTCGCCGTAGGAAACCATTTCGCCACGAGCAGTCGCAACGACGTACCACAACCCTTCGGTCTGGCTCTTGATGGACCGAAGACCCGGCGTGTCGCGTATTTCGAGGCGCCCTTGAGAATCAAGGACTATCGCATCCTCCATGGCCGAGGAGACTTTCTTCTCGAGGACCAGATTGGGCGAAAGGACTGTTGCCCCATAGAGCGACAGGCCGACTATCAACAGCGCGACAATCACGATGAATACAAGGCTGAGCTGCCAGCTTAGCTTCCACCTGAGCGAAGTATTTCCTTCCGACATCACTCTTCCTTCAGAAGATATCCGACGCCTCTTATGCTGTGGATTGCCACTCCGGCGCCGGCATCGAGCAGCTTCTTGCGCAGGCGCGAAATATGGGTGTCGAGCGCGTTCGACTGGATCTCGTCTTCATAATTGTAGACCGCAGCCTCCAAGGTGGAGCGAAGAACGGTTTTTCCGCTCCGCTTTGCCAGGGCGGCGAGGACCATAAGTTCTCTTCTGGGGATGTCGATCGGCCTGGAATTGGCAGACACATTAAAATGGACGGGATCAATGGTTATTCGGCCGACCGTGATTTCCGGTTCTGCCAGATTTGCCGGCCTGCGCAGCACCGCACGCAGGCGGGCCATCAACTCGTCGATCAGGAAGGGCTTACCCAGATAGTCGTCCGCGCCGGCGTCGAGCCCCTCAACGCGCTCTTTCGGCTCGTTTCGTGCCGTAAGAACGATTATCGGCGTGTCGATGCCTGCCAGCCTCAGCTTTGGGATGAAACCAAGACCGTCGCCATCAGGCAGGCGGCGATCCAAAAGGATTGCGTCATACACGTATTGGCGCGACAGCTCGATCGCATCTCCGAGCAGCATGGTGTGATCTATAACGATGCCCTGTTTACGCAGCGCTCCCGTAAGCGCTTCCGCCAATGCCTTTTCATCCTCGATCAATAAGATCCGCATCGCGGCCGCCCCTTTTTTGGACCGTTCTTGCACCTGCGGAGATTGCAGCAGCATTACGGATAGCAGGCGGACGCTACGCGACTTCAATTTCGATTTTTGTATGTCGAGCTCAGCTCTTAAATGGACGAATGCCGAATGGGCCCGCTCGGCACGAGCGTCTCGGCGGCCTTGAGGATACCTGTGGCATCCATCCCGAAACGCCTGCAGAGATCGGCGATCGTCCCAGTTTTGCCGAAATGCTCGACACTCAGTGACCGCGTGCCATCTCCGCGCACTGATCCAAGAATTCGAGTGTGATGTCCGATTGCTGGCCGGTTTCGATGCGGCGCCGCTCCATGCGCAGGTCGGGCCATTCGGCTAGCTCGCTCAGCCGCTGGCTTGCAAGATATTTGCAATCTCCGTGCCCAACCAAGAGCACCTCAGCCTCCCGCTTGAAAACACCCATAGCGATTCCGATACAAAAACGACGGGTTGAGTTTGTCCCTCAATCTCTTTCTAGCAACGAAATCCGAGTTTGAGACAAATCCTACGATCCAGCTGTCATACGTCGCCAAGAAAGCGAATTGGGATGACCGCTTTTGGACGAGATCAGGGTCATGATGAAGGGCAACAAGGAAGGCGCGTTGCTGCCACCTCTTCACCGCGCCGCGGAGGGGCGCTGGCGAGCCCACCCGTGATATTCGGACGTAAAGCATTGCAAGATTGTCAGCCTGCCAGGCTTTCTGTAGCTTCTGGATATGAAGGAGACGGCCCCGAAGATTATCTATCCAGTAGCTGTGCGCGCGCTGATGAAGGTTCTCGTGCCCCGGTTGGAGGCTGCGTTGGGCACACCACTCGATCAGGCCATAGACCTTAATCCGGCGATTGCCCAGCGCATCGCGGATGGGGAGCGTTTCGATGTAGGTCTCACCAATCCGCATTTTGTCTCTGCGTTGATCACTAAAGGTCACATCGGCGAGTCGAGTCATCGCGCCTTCGGCCGCGTCCCGCTTGCCATCGGTCGCAGAGAAGGAGGCTTCGTCCCGGTCGTGACAAGTGTTCGCGACATCATTTCACTCATCAACGATGCAGAAAGTATTGGATACACAGCAGCCGGCACAAGCGGTCAAACCTATCTACAGGTGATGGAGCGGCTCCGCCTTACTGAAATGACGAAGTCAACGAGCAGACCGATGGGCACCGGCGAACCGATGGCCGCAGTCGCCGCTGGCGATGTCCAATTTGGTGTGGTGCCGCTGACGACGGTCCTGTCGGCAGCGGGCGTCGTGCCGGCAGCGATCTTCCCGGACGACTTGGGGGCGCACATCGACATATCAGTCTTCCTGAGTCATTCGCCTCACGAGCGTGCCGCCTTGATTTTGAAATTCCTCACTTCACCAGAAATAGACGCCGAGTTGGCGACGGCGGGCATGTCGCGCTTTGCGTTTACGTGAGCGGCCCAATCCAAATTCCTACATTCGCAACATCAGCTCCTCAGCTTCCGTCAGCCGCAAAAGCCAACAATGTCCGCAATCAGAAGTGCAGACATCCCCTCGCTGCATGAAAGACATCTAATCGCCTTTGGCTCAGCGCTTCTGTTTCGGCCGGCCCGTCGTTACTAGTCGGGAATGCGCGCCGCGGCTCACACCAGTGCCGCCGGCGGCGCGAGACGGTCTAACGCAAAACGCCGCCCCGATTTATTAGATCGGGGCGGCGATTGATTTCTACTGGAA
>NZ_JAAKZG010000011.1 GCF_011045115.1 Mesorhizobium zhangyense | reverse complement strand
CTAAAATTAGGAAGGCACGGCCAAGCGCCCCGCTTCCCGATCTTTGACAATGGCCAGACTGCGATGCAGGGCGTGGCGATGAACAGGTGCGCCGGCGCTAACCTCCCCCTTGAGGGGAGGTCGCGCACTGAGCGAAGCGAAGGAAGCGGGTGGGGTCCTTGGCGACAAACTCGACGCAGAATCGATGCCGAGCACTGCCGCAACGACCCCTCTTGGCCCGACGGGCCACCCTCCCCTCAAGGGGGAGGGAAACACCGGCGCTATCTTGCCTAACGACCGAAGGTCGAGCCCGCGACTGCGGGCCGCCGGTCGTCCGGCGCCCCCGCGGAGGATCAGCCGCCGGAACGGCGGCGAAACGATCCGTGAGCGAAAACTACCGGCCGAAGGCCGCAAGCGCGACCGCGCGCCGCACCCCGTAGCGCGCCCCGTCTGGAGCGAGCCGCAAAGCGGTGGCAGCGTGAGGACAGATCAAGCCGCCTTCTTCTTCGGCGTGATCAAGCCCCGCTCGACCAGCAGCTCTGCGATCTGCACCGCATTGAGCGCCGCGCCCTTGCGCAGATTGTCGGAGACGATCCACATGGCAAGGCCGTTGTCGACGGTCGAGTCCTCGCGGATGCGCGAGATGTAGGTGGCATCCTCGCCGGCAGAATCGATTGGCGTGGCGTAGCCGCCGTCCTCACGCTTGTCGATGACGAGACAGCCCGGCGCATCGCGCAGGATCTCGCGCGCTTCGTCGGCGGTGATCGGGTCCTCGAACTCGATGTTGACGGCTTCCGAATGGCCGATGAACACCGGCACGCGCACGCAGGTTGCGGTCAGCTTGATCTTGGGGTCGAGCATCTTCTTGGTCTCGGCGACCATCTTCCACTCTTCCTTGGTGAAGCCGTCATCCAGGAAAACGTCGATATGCGGAATGACGTTGAAGGCGATGCGCTTGGTGAACTTCTTGGCCTCGACCGGGTCGGCGACGAACACCGCGCGGGTCTGCGTGAACAGCTCGTCCATGCCTTCCTTGCCGGCGCCGGAAACCGACTGGTAGGTCGCCACCACGACGCGCTTGATCCGGGCCTTGTCGTGTAGCGGCTTCAGCGCCACGACGAGCTGGGCGGTCGAGCAGTTCGGGTTGGCGATGATGTTCTTCTTGGAGAAGCCCGAAATCGCGTCCGGGTTCACTTCCGGCACGATCAGCGGCACGTCCTGGTCGTAGCGGAAGGCCGAGGAGTTATCGATGACGACGCAGCCCTGCTTGCCGATCTTCGGCGACCATTCCTTCGAGACGTTGCCGCCGGCCGACATGATGCAGAGATCGGTGTCGGAAAAGTCATAGGTGTCGAGCACCTTGACCTTCAGCGTGCGGTCGCCGAACGACACTTCGGTGCCGAGCGAACGGCGCGAGGCGAGTGCGACGACCTCGTCGACCGGAAAGCCGCGTTCTTCGAGGATATTGAGCATTTCGCGGCCCACATTGCCCGTGGCACCAACGATCGCAACCTTGAAACCCATATTATGTTCTCCTGTCCCTCTCCGCTCGTTTTGGAGAAAACCCGCCGGCCGGTGCGGGCTTCGCCCCCGGGCCGGACCCGGGAGGGGCGAGCAGGCCAGGGAGATCAGACCGTTTTGGTGGTCGTTTTGGCCGCGGTTTTGGTGGTGCGAAGCTGCGCGCGCTCGTGCCCGCCCTGGGAAACCCCATGGCCGGGAAAGTCGATTGCGAAAAGCGCCATAAGCAGGCCGCGCATGAAAGGCTCCGTCTCGGCGCATCGATTATGCGCCGGAATAGTTCGTGCTGGCTTTTACGCGCTTTGCGTCAAGAGTCAATCTGGCAGAAGCCGGCGTTCCGCCTCCTGCCGATCGCAACGACTAGGCGAAGAACTTTGCCACGATCGCATCGCCCATCGCCGTCGTGCCGACTTCGGTCTTGCCTTCGGACATGATGTCCTTGGTGCGCAGGCCCTCGTCCAGCACCGAAGCAATCGCCGCTTCGAGACGGTCGGCTTCAGTCACCATGTTGAAGGAATAGCGCAGGCACATGGCAAAGGATGCGATCATGGCGATCGGGTTGGCGATACCCTTGCCGGCAATGTCCGGGGCCGAGCCATGCACCGGCTCATAGAGCGCCTTGCGCTTGCCGGTCTTGGCGTCCGGCGCGCCGAGCGAAGCCGAGGGCAGCATGCCGAGCGAACCGGTGAGCATGGCGGCGACGTCCGACAGCATGTCGCCGAACAGATTGTCGGTGACGATGACGTCGAACTGCTTGGGCCAGCGCACCAGCTGCATGCCGCCGGCATCGGCCAGCATGTGGTCGAGCTTGACGTCGGAATATTTGGCCTTGTGGGTGGCGGTCACCACCTCGTTCCACAAGACGCCCGACTTCATGACGTTGCGCTTTTCCATCGAGGTGACGCGGTTCTGCCGGGTGCGGGCCAGCTCGAAGGCGACGCCCGAAATGCGCTCGATCTCGAAGGTGTCATAGACCTGCGTGTCGATGCCGCGCTTCTGGCCGTTGCCGAGATCGATGATCTCCTTCGGCTCACCGAAATAGACGCCGCCGGTCAGCTCACGCACGATGAGGATGTCGAGGCCCTCGACGACTTCCGGCTTCAGCGAGGACGACGCGGCAAGTGCCGGATAGCAGATGGCCGGGCGCAGGTTGGCGAACAGCTCCATGTCCTTGCGCAGGCGCAGCAGGCCGGCTTCGGGGCGCACCTCGTAAGGCACCGCATCCCACTTCGGCCCGCCGACGGCGCCGAACAGCACCGCATCCGCCGCCATCGCCTTTGCCATGTCAGCATCCGAAATCGCCTTGCCATGGGCATCGTAAGCGCAGCCGCCGACCAGGCCTTCTTCGGTCTCGAAGCCGGTGCCGAGTTTCTCGTTCATCGCCACAATGAGCTTGCGAACCTCGGCCATTGCCTCGGGACCGATGCCGTCGCCGGCGAGAAGGAGAAGCTTGCGCGATGCCATGGGAAAACCTTTCAAGGAAGCCGTGAACCGGCGTCTTGCTAAACGCCTGAGGCGCGGCGCGCAAGACGGAAAGGCTTGGTGCAGATCAAGAAGAACGCCTGAGCGCCGTTACTTCGATCTCGATTTTCATTTCCGGCTTGTTGAGCTGGCAGACGATCATCGTCGCTGCCGGCCTGATCTCGCCAAAAGCCTCGCCGAGGATCGGGAACACCCGGTCCACAAAACTGTCGCTGGTGATGTAGTAATGCGCCCGCACCACATCAGCGAGCGCGAAGCCACCATCCTCGAGCGCCTTGGTGATTGTTTTCAGGCAATTGCGGGTCTGGTCCTCGACGCTGTCGGGCATGGTCATCGTCGCATAGTCATAGCCGGTCGTGCCCGAGACAAAGCACCAGTCGCCCTGCACCACCGCCCGCGAATAGCCGGCGGTTTTTTCGAAGGGCGAGCCGGTGGAAATCAGTTTGCGCATGAAATCAGACCATTATTGCTCGAGGGATTTCTTCATCGCTTCGCGAATTTCAGCCGGCCAGGTGTCGAGCGCCGGCCATGCATCAGGCTCGGCCCCATCGCCCTGCTGCGCGAAATACACGGCCTTCGTCTTCTGGTCGAAAGCGAAGAAACCGTCGCCACCGCCGCAGGCATGGGGAATGCAGCCGCTGCCATAGAGAATGCCGGAAGCCGTCTTTTCAGGCCCGCCCGAAACCGAAAGCGCCAGCGCGACGTTTTCGAGACTATCGCCGAGAACCTTCCTGGCGGCATCATAGAAATCGCCATTGGCGAAGAGATCGTAAGGGTGGGTGATCTTGGCCGGATCGATATCGGCCCATTTGGTGCCAGGCTGCGGCGTAAAGCTCATCTCGCCGGCAACGCGCAAGCCTTCTTCCGGCGACCAGCTTTGCACGTTGGCAGTGGAGCCCGGGCGCAGATAAGGCACGAAATAGAGGCTGTCCTCCGTTGCAGCCGCGGGCGGCGCGCCGCAATCCTCGCCCACCGTCGCGGTCTTGAGTTCGCCGCCCTCGGGTTTCCAGACGATCACGGTTGCGGGGCCGCAGGCATTGCCGCCATCGCCGACCGCGAAAAGGGCCACTTTCGTGCCATCGAGATCGACCGTGCGGTCGTAATAGACGACATAGTTGCGGGCCAGTTCCTTGCCGTCGAAGGCGAGAATCTTGTCGAGATCGGCCGTCTCCTTGATGGTCAGAGTTCCGCCCGCAAAGGGGATCGAACTCGGCTGACCTTCCTGCGCGACGGCCAAAGCGGTCGCGGCAAAGATGAAACCGGTGGTGAAAAGAGAGATGGCCCAGCGCATGACAAGCTCCGAATCAGGGAGTTTCGGAATGCCGGAAAATAGGGACTTCCGGCGATTACAGCGCCGCGCGTCTACATGCAAAGGACGCTGTAACACTTCGAATCGACGCCATCGACCATGCCACAGGCCGGCAGACGCTGTCAGCTCCGAAGGAAATCTTTCGAGGCCGAGGCAAAGCTCATCGTCTGGGATTGAGGGGCATTACGCCCAGGGCCGGCTCTCCGCGTTCTTCTTCTCGAAGGCGCTGATCGACGATGCCTTTTCCATGGTCAGCCCGATATCGTCGAGGCCGTTGAGCAGGCAGTGACGCTTGAAATCGTCGAGGTCGAACTTGACCACGCCACCGTCGGGACCGCGGATTTCCTTGGCTTCGAGATCGACCGAGACCGTCGCATTGGCGCCGCGCGAGGCGTCGTCCATCAGCTTGTCGAGGTCTTCCGGGCTGACCGTGATCGGCAGGATGCCGTTCTTGAAGCAGTTGTTGTAGAAGATGTCGGCGAAGCTGGTCGAAATGACGCAGCGGATGCCGAAATCGAGCAGCGCCCAGGGCGCATGTTCGCGCGACGAGCCGCAGCCGAAATTGTCGCCGGCAACCAGGATCTGCGCCTTGCGATAGGCCGGCTTGTTGAGCACGAAATCCGGATTTTCCGAACCGTCCTCGTTGAAGCGCATTTCGGCGAAAAGCCCGACGCTCAGGCCCGTCCGCTTGATCGTCTTGAGGTAATCCTTGGGGATGATCATGTCGGTGTCGACATTGACGATCGGCAAGGGTGCGGCGACGCCGGTGAGCTTGGTGAACTTTTCCATGGCTTCTGCCCGTTTCTGGTTCCGGGAAATTGTTTCGGCCCTGCTTTACACAAAGCAAGCCGGGAATCAAAGAACTTGATTCGAAGCGACCTTCAAATCACGTTGAGTTCGCGGAACGGCCGGTTCTCCGTGACGCGCCCATAGCCGAAGGCCGAGCAGTCGATGGTCCTGTAGGCGCCATGGACCAAAAATTCGGCCAGTGCCTTGCCGACCGCCGGAGCCTGCTGCAGGCCGTGACCGGAAAACCCGTTGGCAAAGACAAAATTCTGCACTTCGGGGTGCGGGCCGATGACGGCATTCTGGTCGAGCGTATTGTAGTCGTAATGCCCGGCCCAGGCACGGGTCGCCTTGATTGCCTCGAAGGCCGGCACACGGGTCGCCAGAACAGGCCAGATCGTCTCTTCGAACAGCGACCAGTCCGGGTCGAAATCCTTGGGGTCGGCGGGGCCTTCGCCCTCTTCATTCTCTGCACCGCCGGTGATGTAGACCGAGCCTTCAGGCCGCACATAGATGCCGCTCGGATCGACCATCAGCGGCATGTCGGCGAACTTGTCGTGGGCCACGAAAATGAAGACGCTGCGCTTGCGCGGCTCGACCGGCAGGACCAGCCCGGCCATGGCCGCAACCTTGCCGGCCGAGGGGCCGGCGGCGTTGAAGATCGTGCCGCCCTCCAGCCGGTCGCCGTTGTCCAGCGTGACGGCGACGACACGGTCACCTTCGCGCTCTATGCCGGTAACGGCATGGGTGATGAAATCGACGTTCTTTTCGCGCAACGCCTTGCGGAACAGCATCAGCATGGCATGGGCGTCGAACCAGCCCTCGCCCGAACGGCCATAGGCCCCGGCCGAAACGCCTTCGGTCGAGATCCAGGAAAAACGCTTTTCAAGGGCTGCGGCATTTTCCAGCAAAATATCCGCGCCTTCGGCCATCTGCGCCGCATGGTTCTGCTGCAGGATCGGCAGTCCGTTTTCGCCGGCGAGTATGAGATAGCCACCCTCGCGGAAGCCTATATCGGCACCAGTACCGAACTCCTGCTCCAGCCGTCGGAACAGCGCCAGCGTGAACTGCGACAGCCGAATGTTTTCGGGAATGGAGAACTGCTGGCGGATCGAGGCGCAAGACAGCGTCGTGGACGAGTAGGTGAATTGCGGGTCGCGCTCGATCAGCGCGATGGAGCCCGAAAATCCTTCCTCGCGCAGATAATAGGCGATCGAACTGCCGACAATCGCCCCGCCGATGATGATGACGTCATATCGCGCCATGTGCATGTCCCTGATGCCAGAATCGAATATCGTTGCTTATCAAGGTTTCCAGCTTGCGTCTTGCAAGAGCCAGCATTGCCGGGCAAGAAGACCACATGACGCAAGAAACCCGCCTCTATCTGCGCCGTTCAGTGCTCTATGTGCCCGCTTCCAACGACAAGGCGCTGGCCAAGCTGGCATCCCTTGCCTGCGACGCAGTAATCATCGATCTGGAAGACGCCGTGGCTCCGGCAGAAAAGATCACCGCCCGCGAAAAGCTCGGCATCATCTTCAAGAACCGCCCGTCCGGCATTCGCGAGATGATCATCCGCATCAATGCGGTCTCCAGCGAATGGGGCCCGGACGATCTTCTGGCCGCCGCCGCCTGCGAGCCCGACGGCATATTGCTGCCCAAGGTCGACACGCCGCGCGACGTGCTGGAAGCCGGCGACGTGCTCGACGACAATGACGCGCCCGACAGCCTGTGCCTCTGGGCGATGATCGAGACCCCGAAATCGCTGCTCAACATCGGTGCCATCGCCGAGCTTGGCCGCGACGCCGCCTCGCGGCTGTCCTGCCTGGTCGCCGGCACCAACGATCTTGTCGCCGCAACCGGCGTTCTGGCAACGCCCGACCGGCGCTATCTCATGCCCTGGCTGATGCAGATGCTGCTGGCCGCGCGTGCCGGCGGCCTCGACATCGTCGACGGCGTCAGCAATGATTTTCGCGACCTTGAAGCCTTTGCCGCCGAATGCACGCAAGCCGCGGCCATGGGTTTTGACGGCAAGACGCTGATTCACCCGGCGCAGATCGAGCCGGCGAACACGGTCTTTTCGCCGTCGGAAACGGCACGCAAGGAAGCCGAGAAAATCGTGGCCGCCTTTGCGCTTCCCGAAAACGCCGGAAAGGGCGCGATCGGCCTCGACGGGCGCATGGTCGAACTGCTTCATCGCGCGCAGGCCGAAAGGCTGCTGGCGAAAGCGTCCATGATTGGCTAGAAATTATCGAACGCTCTGATGCCGAAGCCGGCCGGGGCATGACGGGAATGACGACATGAAACTCTACCGCTTTCTGACCGGACCGGACGATGCGAGCTTCTGCCACAAGGTCACGGCTGCCATGAACAAGGGCTGGCACCTGTTCGGCTCGCCGACCTATGCCTACGACGCCGAAGCCAAGATCATGAAATGCGGTCAGGCCGTGGTGAAGGACGTCGACGGCCAGGAATACGAGGCAGGCGTCACCAAGCTGAGCGACTGGTAGTCGTCTACATCTGCAATCTGGCTTTGAGCGCTTCATACTGGCGAGGCGAAGTATCTGCCATCGCCTCATCGCGGTTGGATGGCAGGTCTTCGAAAGGTATTGGATAATCGAACTGGCTGACGGTCAGATCCCATCTGACGCCGTCGATCATATTGTAGAAATGCGTGCCGCCTTTCGTCCAGGTTTTGAGGATTTCGCCTCCAAACGCATCCTGCACGACAAGCGAGGTAACGCTGCACTGCCCTCTCGCGGGGTTATCAAGGCTCCAAACCCCCGAGCTTTCAGAACTCCATGCAGCCTTCAACTTTTCATAGAGCTGATCGGGTGTTTTGAAAGCGCTCACTGGATTGATCAGCTTTGAGGATGTTCCGCCTCCTCCTCGAGCTTCTCCATATCGTCGTCGGAGAGGCCGAAATGGTGGCCGATCTCATGGATGAGCACATGGGTGACGATGTCGCCCAGCGTTTCCTCGTTCTCTGACCAGTAATCCAGGATGGCGCGGCGATAGAGCGTCACCCGGTTCGGCCCCTCGCCGGTCTGCGGATTCCAGCGCTCGGCAATGCCACGGCCTTCGAACAGGCCAAGCAGGTCAAACGGCGTTTCCAGCGACAGGTCGTCCATGATCTCGTCGGTCGGAAATTCGGCGATCTGGATGATGACCTCACCGGTGAGCTTGCGAAACTCCTCCGGCAGATGAGCATAGGCTTCGAGAGCCATGAACTCCATTTCTTCCATCGATGGTGAAAGCTGGTCGTGCCAGGAGCGGGTCTTGTAGATGCGAGCCATTCTTTTCCCTTTTGACCGCATATAGCCTTTCAGAGCACGGCTTTCGAGGCTTTTGCGCGCTTATCGGGAAATTAGCCGGGACAGCCGGTTCGGCTGAACGCCCAAAAGGAATAAATTCTCCTCGCGTTCCGCTTGACTCTTCGGGCGCGCTCTGGAATCTATAAGAACATAACAGGAACATATCAGAAAAGCAGACCGTCATGGCGACATCCGCCGTGGCGCAGGAAATCGTTTTTGCCCTGCGCCAGAAAATCGCCCGCATAGAAGGCACGCTGCCCGAGCGTCTGGCGCGCCCTGCCGGCACGCCTTCGGCTGAGGAAACCATGGTGCTTCGGCGTCATGGTGTAACAGTCGTGCAGGACCTTTTGCTGACGGGCGCGGAGAATTTCGATACGGCACTGGGCGGCGGCTTGCCCAAGGCCGCGCTGACGGAAATCCATGGCGCACAAACCCGCGACGCCGGCGCTGTGGCAGGTTTTGCCCTGGCGCTCGCCGGACTGCTTGTGAAGAATGCCGCGCAGCCGAAACTGCCCGTGCTGTGGATCGGCACGCATGAAATCTTCCGCGAGGCGGGCTTTCCCTATGCTCCGGGCCTGCATGCCCGTTTCGGCATCGCGCCGGAGAACCTCATGATCGTGGAAGCGCCGAAACTCGCGGATGCCATGTGGATCGCCGAGGAGGCGGCAAGCCTGAAGGCGCTTTCAGCCGTGATCCTGGAAATCCGCGGCAATCCGCACAAGCTCGACCTCGTCGCCACGCGACGCCTGCATCACCGTGCCCAGGATTCAGGCCGGCCCGTCTTCCTGCTGCGCCAGGCAGCGCAGCCCGAGCCGACCGCAGCCCCCGTGCGCCTGGTCGTCTCGCCGGCACCCGCCGCCCTGCGCTGGACGATCACTGGGCCCCTGCCCGATTCCATCGGCCCGCCCGGCTTCGCGGTCAGGATCGACAAAAGCCGCAATGCCTTGCCCGGACAGTTCACGCTGGAGTGGAACGCCGATGAACGCTCATTCGAAGAAAGACGGCCAGATGGTCTCGGCTCAAAGAATAATGGCGCTGTGGTTTCCGCACCTTTCCACCGAACGGATATTGCGCCAGCGGCTGGGGCGGTCCTGGCGTTCAAGCCGGCCACGGACGCAGCCGCCCCTCGTCATCAGCCATCGCGAAAAGAACACGCAGCGCATCGCCGCCCTCGACGAGCAGGCTGAACGGCTCAGGCTTAAGCCCGGCATGGGCATCGCCGACGCGCGCGCCATGCATCCCGGCATAGAGATCGTCGAGGCCGACACGCAAGCGGACCGCAGGCTGCTCGAAAGCCTGGCCGACTGGTGCGACCGCTATACGCCGCTGGTGGCGCTCGATGGGCAGGACGGGCTGTTTCTCGACATCACCGGCTGCGCCCATCTCTTCGGCGGCGAAAAATCCATGCTGGACGACATGCTGTCGCGGTTCTTCCATCAGGGTTTTGACGTCCGCGCCGGGCTGGCTTCGACACCGGGAGCGGCCTGGGCAGCGGCGCGATTTTGCGCGACCTCGGTCGTCTCGCCGGGGGAGGAGAAAAAAACCATGGCGCCCTTGCCGCTCGCCGCCCTGCGCCTCGCTCCCGAAACGGTCGCGTCTCTTGAGAGCGTGGGTTTGCGCACCACGGGCGCGATCCTGCAGGCGCCGCGCGCGCCCCTGGCGCGCCGTTTCGGCAAGGCGCTTCTCATGCGCCTCGACCAGGCGCTCGGCCATCTCGAGGAAGCAGTTTCGCCGCGCCTGCCCGTGGCTCCCCTGTCGGTGGAACGACATCTGTCCGAACCGATCATGCAGATGGACGAGATCGAACGTCTGGTCCTCCTGCTCGCCCGCAGTTTGAAAGCCGATCTCGAGCGGCGAGGCGAAGGTGCACGCGCCCTGCAACTCCTGCTGTTTCGGGTCGACGGCGCGGTCAGCCGCATCGGCGTCGGCACGTCACGTCCCTTGCGTGAACCGGGCCTGATCGGAAAACTGTTTCACGAAAGACTGGCCGCCCTCGAAGACGTTCTCGATGCCGGCTACGGCTTCGACCTTGTCCGCCTCTCCGTTCTGGCGACTGCTCCTTTCGAAATGGACCAGACCGACTTCACGGGGGATGTTTCCGGAAGCGACGAGGATCTGGCGCTCTTCGTCGACCGCGTAAGCGCCCGCCAGGACAGCAATGCCGTGCTGAAACCCGTTCCTGTCGAGAGCCACATCCCGGAAAGGGCGGTTTCCTTCGTGCCCTTTGCCGAGACAGGGAAAGCTTCCGGCCACGCAGGGAATAGAGTGGGTGAGACTGCGCTCGCCCGACCATCCCCCGGACCCGAGCGCCCGATCCGTCTTTTTCCCCAACCGGAACAGGTCGAGGTCATGGCCGCCGAAGTGCCCGACGGGCCGCCTGCCCGCTTCCGCTGGCGTCGCGCGCTCTATGAGGTCGCACGCGCGGAAGGCCCGGAGCGCATTTCCCCGGAATGGTGGCGCGATGGTGCGGATGAGGCAACGCGCGATTACTTCCGCATCGAGGATGCCGATGGCCGCCGCTACTGGCTTTTCCGCCAGGGGTTTTACGGCACCACGCAAGGCAATCCGCGCTGGTTCTTGCAGGGGCTTTTCGCATGAAGGATGACGTTTCGCGCCCGCCCGCCGCGTCTCCGCCATATGTCGAATTCGGCGTGCAATCGAATTTTTCCTTCCTGCGCGGCGCCTCGCGGCCGGAAGATCTGGTCGTTGCCGCCTGTTTTCTCGGCCATGCCGGCATAGGCCTTGCCGACCGCAACACCGTGGCCGGCGTCGTGCGCGCCTGGAGTCAGTCGAAACACATCAAGCTCTCGGAAGAGAGTAAGCCCCTATCGCTTCCCTATCATCCCGGTTGCCGACTGGTCTTTGCTGACGGCACGCCGGACGTGCTCGCCTATCCGCAGGACCGCAAGGGCTGGGGGCATCTGTGCCGCCTGCTGACGCAAGCCAATATGCGCGAGGAAAGCCCGAAAGGCGCGCCGCTTCTCTATGCCGACGACCTTTTCGAATGGGGCGACGGCATGTCCCTTGCCGTGCTGCCCGACCTCTCGGGGCCGGCGCAGGAGACGCTGGTCTTTCTACGCCGGCTCAAGGATCGTTTCGGCAGCAACCTCTGGCTTGCCGCCGCGCCCGATTACAGCGGCAACGATCGTTTCCGTCTCGAACAGGCGGCAGGCATGGCAACGGCCGCCGCCATCCCCCTGATGGCAACCAACGATGTCCTCTACCACACCGCCGACCAGCGACCCCTGCAGGATGTGTTGACCGCGATCCGGCTGAACAGACCCGTCGCTGAGTCAGGCCTCGAGCTTACGGCCAATGCCGAGCGTCATCTGAAGCCATCGACGGAGATGGCGCGGCTTTTCAAGGCCTATCCGCAGGCATTGGCGCAGACGCTGCGTTTTGCCGGAACGCTCTCCTTCTCTCTCCAGGATCTCGAATACAATTACCCGGACGAACCCACCGAATCCGGCCTGCCTTCGCAAGCCGAGCTGGAAAGGCTGGTATGGTTGGGCGCCAATGAACGCTATCCCGCAGGTGTACCTGAAAGAGTGGAGGGCCTTATCCGGCATGAAATCAGGATCATCAGAAAGCTGAACTATGCACGTTATTTTCTGACGGTTTACGACATTGTGAAGTACGCTCGCTCAAAGGGTATACTCTGTCAGGGGCGCGGCTCGGCGGCCAATTCCGTCGTATGCTTTTGCCTGAAGATTACGGATGTCGGCCCTGAGATCATCGACAGCCTGTTCGAACGCTTCATTTCCGAGAAACGCGGCGAACCGCCTGATATCGACGTCGATTTCGAGCATGAAAAGCGCGATATCGTCATGGAGTATATTTACAAGAAATATAGCGAGAAACGCACCGCGCTCGCTGCCTCCGTCGTCACTTATCGTGCCCGCTCCGCACTCCGGGAAACCGCCAAGGCCATGGGCCTTTCCGACGATGTCAGGGGCGCTCTTTCGGGATCGATCTGGGGCTGGTCGTCTTCCGAGCTAGGCGAGAAGGAGGCGAAGGCGGGTGGTCTCGACCAATCGGACTCAGCCACGAAACATGTGATCGACCGTTCAAACGAAATACTCGGCTTTCCGCGCCATCTCTCCCAGCATGTCGGCGGCTTCGTCATCACCAGGGATCGACTGGACGAGGTCGTGCCGATCATGAAGACGGCCATGGACGAACGGAAGATGGTCGAATGGGACAAGGACGATCTCGACGCAGTCAAAATCCTCAAGGTCGATATCCTGGCGCTCGGCATGCTTTCCTGCCTGAGGCGCGCCTTCGACATTCTGGAGGAGAGCTACAAGCATGACTGGCCGGAAAGGCTGACTTTGGCGACGATCCCGCCGGAGGAGACAAGCGTCTACGACATGATCTGCCGCGCCGACACGCTCGGTGTCTTCCAGATCGAGAGCCGCGCGCAAATGTCGATGCTGCCGCGTCTAAAACCTCGAAAATTCTATGATCTCGTCATCGAGGTCGCCATCGTGCGTCCCGGCCCGATCCAGGGTGACATGGTCCATCCCTATCTGCGTCGGCGAGAAAAGAAAGAAAAACCCGAATACCAGAAGCCTGAGCTTGAAGCGATTTTAGAGAAGACCCTTGGCGTGCCGCTGTTTCAGGAGCAGGCGATGAAGATCGCCATGGTTGCCGGAGGATTTTCACCCGACGAGGCCGATGAGTTACGGCGCGCCATGGCGACTTTCAAGCGTACCGGCACGATCAAGGACTATCGCAAACGTATGGTCGATGGCATGGAAAAAAATGGCTACGACCGTGCTTTTGCCGAACGTTGTTTCCGACAAATCGAAGGTTTTGGCGAATATGGCTTCCCCGAAAGCCACGCCGCGTCCTTTGCCCTGCTGGTCTATGCGTCGTCCTGGTTCAAGGCCTGGTATCCCGACGTTTTCTGCGCGGCGATCCTGAATTCGCAGCCGATGGGATTCTACAGACCGGCACAGCTTGTGCGCGATGCACAGGACCACGGTGTCGAGATACGGCCCATCGATGTCAACCATTCCGATTGGGATTGCCTGCTGGAGAAATCGCCCTTCGATCCCCGGCGGATCGCCGCGCGTCATGCCGGAATGCGCGATGTGATCAGGACCTGCCATGCGGTCCGCCTCGGTTTTCGGCAGATAAAGGGGCTCGCCAAGGACGCCATGGAAATTCTCGTGAAGAACCGAGGCTCGGGCTACACCTCCGTGCGCGATGTGTGGCTGCGCTCCGGGCTACGCGTCGATGCGATGGAAAGGCTGGCGCAGGCCGACGCCTTCCGCTCGATCGGCCTCGACCGGCGTGCCGCCCTGTGGGCCGTGCGCGCGCTGAACGGCAAGAGTGCCGCGGAAAGCCTGCCGCTGTTCGACCAACCCGATATCCGTTTGCGTGACAACGAACCCGAGACGAAGCTGCCCGTGATGCCGCTTGGCGAGCATGTCCTGCACGATTACCGGTCGCTCGGCCTCTCCCTGAAAGCGCATCCGCTCTCTTTCCTGCGCGGCAGGCTCGACAAGGCCGGCATCACGCCCAACGCGCTTCTGCCGGATTTGCCTAGCGGCAAGCGCATTTCCGTGGCCGGCCTTGTTCTCGTTCGTCAAAGGCCGGGTTCCGGCAAGGGTGTCGTCTTCATGACGCTCGAAGACGAGAAATCGATCGCCAACGTCATCGTCTGGCCAAAGATATTCGATCGCTTCCGGCCGGTGGTCATGGGCGCGCGTTTCGTCAGGGTGAAAGGCCGCCTGCAATCAGTATCGGACGTCATCCACATCGTGGCCGAAACCATCGAGGATCTGTCGCTATGGCTGGGCGAACTTTCCGAGGAGACCATGATAAGGCGGCTGGAGCGTAAAAAAGCCCAAAGCGCAAACCCGCCGGCGCAGGAAATCATTCATCCCGTCGAGAAAACCACGATACCGCACCGCGACTACGAAACCCTGTCCCGTCAGGCACGCAGCGTCATGCCGAAGGGGCGAAATTTTCAGTAAGCCGACGGGAGGCCGCGGCGGCCGATTTCACAGAACGCACGTCGCTCTAGTCGTCTTCCGATCCTGGTTTCGGTTTTGCTTCGTTGTCGATTTCAACGGTTCGCGCTTCGGAAGGCAGCATGACCGGAATGCCGTCACGAACCGGATAGGCAAGCCGTGCCAGCCGCGACACCAGTTCCTGGTGCTCGGCATCCCACGTCAACGGGCCTTTTGTCAGGGGACAGGCCAGCAACTCCAGGAGCTTGACGTCGATTGCCGGGTTTGGTTTTTCCTGATTCATCGGTCTCCGTCCAATCCCATGCGCCTATTGCAGGCTTGAGCCGAAGTCGTCGTTCTCGCGCGCAAGCACCATCTCGGTGATGGCGATCAGCGTATCGGCCCGCGTCTTCAGATCCGGCGCCTCCAAAAGGGCTTGCTTTTCCGCAGCGCCATAGGGCGCCATCATCGACAGCGCATTCACCAGCATAGCATTTTCGGCCCGGCTGACGCTTTCCCAATCGGCTTCAAGATCATTGGCTTCGAGATAGGCGCGGAATGCCTTCAGCAGAGCCAGCCGGTTGATTTCGCTTACGGTCGGGTCGTCCGACAGGTCAGCCACGAACGGCATGATGCGGCATTGGCGGAAAGGCGTTTTTACCGCCAGTTCCTGCGCCACGCGGAATCGGCAGACGCCCTGAAGCGAGATCAGATAACGGCCGTCACCGGATTCGGCGAATGACGAGATGCGCCCAATGCAACCCACCTCGCAAATCTCCGGCTCTCCGTCCTCGCGCAAGGACCCGTCGAGCGCCGGCTGAATCATGCCGATCAGACGCGTTCCGCCAACGGCCTCGTCGATCATCTCTAGATAGCGGGGTTCGAAAATATTGAGCGGCGTTCGCCCGCCCGGAAGAAGAAGCGCACCAGTCAGCGGAAAAATCGGGATGGTCGCCGGCAAATCCTTTGCCGCCCGATAATGTGCATTTCCCGCTTGCATTTTCGCCTCCGTGCCGGCCGGGCCAAAATCTGGCCAGTCCGAAAATCGCTTCCGGTTTCTCGGAAGCTTGACCAGCAATGTGGAATGGATGGCGGCAAGGGCAAGCCCTTGCCTCGGCCTTTCTCCAATCCAATCACGAAAACAGCAGCGACGACAGTTTTCGCCGGGTGGCCAGCGTCACCTCGTCGGTCATGCCCCATGCTTCGAAAAACTGCAGAAGCTGGGCGCGCGCGCCATCGTCGTTCCAGGTCCGGTCCGCCTTGACGATCGCCAGCAGATTGTCCGCGGCCTCCTGGCGCTGGCCGAGCCCGTTCTGGATCATGGCCAGGTCGAACCGGGCCTGATGATCCCTGGGGTTCGCCGCAAGGCGCGCCTCGAATTCTGCAGGATTGCCGAGCGATGCCGCCTGCTTGGCCAGAGCGAGCTTGGCTTTCACTGCCGAAAGCGCTGCCGTATCCTTGGCTTCGGCCGGCACTTTGGCCAGAATTTCCTCAGCACCAGCCACATCACCTGCCTCGAACAGAAGGTCCGCGAGGCCGGCCAGCGCGTCGAGATTGTCGGGATACTGCTGCAGCACGGCATCGAAAATGTCGGCTGCCGTCTGAATATCGCCGGCCGCACGCGCCTCGGCGGAGGCGGCCATGGCTTCCTCGAGCTGTCCCTTGCCGTCATCCTTGCCGGCGACCTTCTGGATGAAATCGCGAATCTGGCTCTCAGGCACCGCCCCCATGAAGCCGTCGACGGGCTGCCCATCTTTGAACGCGATGACCGCCGGGATCGACTGGATGCCGAGCTGCCCTGCAATCGCCGGATGGTCGTCTATGTTCATCTTGACCAGCTTGACCCGGCCTCTGGACTCTTGCACGGCCTTTTCGAGCGCCGGCGCCAGCTGCTTGCAAGGACCGCACCAGGGCGCCCAGAAATCCACAAGCACAGGCTGGTTTCGCGACTCTTGTATGACGTCGGCGGCAAAGCTCGCTGTCGTCGTGTCCTTCACGACGACAGGCTCCGCGCCAGCGTCGGAGCCAAGCACCATGGCGGGCGAGCCGCCCTGCGGTTCCGCCGGCTTGGGTGCGCCGTAGCTAAAGCTGGTGGCGTAATTGCCGCTGGGGCCGCCGAATGAATTGTCCTGGTTGCTCATTGTTACCCTTTCACCGCTTTCCGGTGCGTGTTCGGCTTATTCTACGCGCGCAATGGGCACACGGAAAACCGTTTTCCGTCACCCATGTGGCGATCATGCGGAGACTTTCAAGATAACCGGCTCGTGCCCGGTCGCTTTTACGAAGGCAACAAGGTCATCGCGAGAAATCGAGGTCGTCGCTTCGTTGGTAAGCGGATGGCCATTGATGACCGCATTTTCCATCAATGTGCTGTCCAGAATGACTTTTACGCGGCCTTCAGTGTCGTTGATCAGGCCAAACACGGTCACAGCACCAGGCACGACGCCTAAAAGCTCCATCAGCGCCTCGGGCTTGCCGAAAGAAACCCTGCCGGACGCCCCGATAAGATGGTGGATCTGCTTGAGATCGACCTCGGCGTCCTCATCGACGGTGACAAGGAAGAAATTATCCTTCTTGTCCTTCAGGAAGAGGTTCTTGGTGTGACCGCCGGGGATTTCGCCGCGCAACGACTGTGAATCGGCAACGGTGAAAAGCGGCGGATGCGCCTTGGTTGCAACCGCAATTCCAAGCCCTTCGAGAAAGGCAAAGAGCTCATCGGGATGTTTCGGCATGGACTGCATCCGGCTTGTCATTATCTCTGGTGGAACGGTTATCGCCAAAGATCGCATGGAAACAACCCCGTTCTGCGCAATGCGCCGAAACATTTGCGCGCGACGAGCCTGCCGAAATCCGGGGCGTTGCCGAAGACCACAATTATTACGCATCTTCGTGCAATTTTCCCTGTTGCATTCGGCCGACTCTTCCGCCATATAGGCGCGGCTTGCGGTCGAGAGACCGCGCGAGCGGGTGTAGCTCAGGGGTAGAGCACAACCTTGCCAAGGTTGGGGTCGAGCGTTCGAATCGCTTCACCCGCTCCAATTTACAAGCAACGAAAAGCCGCGGTTCGCCGCGGCTTTTTCGTTTTCAGGCGTCCAACGTCGAAATGCCGGTCACGGCTCGCGGATGGCATCGTCCAGGCCGCGCAGCAGCGGATAGAGGAAATAGGAAATCACTGTCCGCCGGCCGACTTTGATCTCGGCCGACACCGTCATGCCGGGTAACAGCCGGACGGGCTCGGCGGAAGCATGCAGCCGCGTGTCGGCGAGCAGGACGCGGGCCTTGAAATACGGAACCGCGGGCTGACCTGCCGCCGCCTCCTGCTGGCTCGGCGTGAAGGCATCGCGGCTGATCGTGCGGATCGAGCCGGAAGCCGTGCCGAATTTCTGGAACGGATAAGCGTCGAATTTGATCCGGACTTCCTTGTCCACCGCAATACGCCCGATGTCGCGCGAATTGACCGAGACTTCGGCCTCCAGAGGCACATTCAGGGGGACGAGCGTGACGATCGGCTCGGCCTCGCGCACAACGGAGCCGATGGAGCGCTGGGCAAGATCGAGCACGACCGCATCTGCCGGCGCGGTCAGGACAACCATATTGCGGCGCAGCTCCATTTTTTTAAGCTCTTCGCCGACCGTGTCGCGCTGGCTTCTGAGCTCGACAAGCTTTTCCATCGTCACGCGGCGGAAATCCTCGATGAAGGCCTGGCGATCGGCCCGGAGCTTCGCCAGCGAATGTCCGGCCTCCTCGGCCTTGCCGCGCAGCTGCGAGATGCTCGAATCGACATCGAGACGGGCGTCGCGCGAACTCAGGAGGTTGAGCAGCGAGCCGGTCTCCTGCTTGTACAATGTCTCGCGCGCATTTTCGATAAGGCTGAGATTTTCACGCCGGCTGAGCAGGATCGTTTCCTGCTCCTTGCCGGCCGTCATCGCCGCCGCCTGCCCTGCTATCTGCTGATCGAAATTCTGGATCTGCGCTACATAGAAGGCGAGCCGCTGGCCGAAGAGCTGGACCTGCAGCTGCTCATCCGCCGAACTGCCGGCGATCTTGGAATAATCGGCGCCGCTGAGTTCGGCCTCGCTGCGCTTGACCTGTGCATCGAGCGCGGCAAACTTCGCACGCTGCTGATCGACATCCGACTGGCTGAACGTTGCATCGAGTGTCGCCAGCGTCTGGCCGGCGCGAACCACATCGCCATTGGCGACATCGATCGAGCGGATGATGGAGGTTTCCAGCGGCTGCACGATGATGGTCGGCTGTGTGGTGATCAGCTTGCCGGGGGCGATGACCACCTCGTCGATCTGCGAGACCGAGGCCCATGTTATCGCGGCGGCGATGAGCGCGGTGACGCCATAGAGCGTAAGCCGCGCGATCTTCGGCGGCAAGCGTTCTTCAAGCTCCACCGCGTCCGACTGGAATTCCGCAATGACCGGCGGAAGCGGTGCGCGCTTCACAACCAGTTCGGTCGCCGGTTTGGTGACCGGAACGGGCAGGTTCTCGCTGGGCTTTGGCGTGTGCGCGTTCATGCCACCTGCCTCGTCTGCTGGGACCACAGGTGGCGATATGTCATGCAACGCGACACGAGCTGATCGTGGCGGCCGATATCGGCGATCTTGCCGCGGTCGACGACCAGGATGGCGTCGGCGTCGACCAGCGTCGACAGGCGATGCGAAACGATGATGACCGTGCGCCCCTCGGCAATCTTGCTGAGGTTCTGGCGGATGATCGCTTCGCTGTCGGGATCGAGCGCGCTGGTAGCTTCATCAAGGATAAGCAGTTTGGGATCGGTGATCAAAGCGCGCGCAATGGCGAGGCGCTGCTTCTGGCCGCCGGAGAGGTTCGACCCGTTTTCCTCCAGCAGGGTTTCGAAACCGCGCGGAAGGCGCTCGATGAATTCTTCCGCGCCGGCAATACGGGCGGCCTCGACAATCTCCTCGATGCTCGCATTCGGCTTTGCCGCCGCTATGTTTTCACGCACCGACCCCTTGAACAGGAAATTATCCTGCAGCACGACGCCGATGCTCGTTCTGAGATGAACGAGATCGATCTCGCGGCTGTCATAGCCATCCATGCGAACCAGCCCCTGCTGGTTCTGGTAAAGCCCCTGGATGAGGCGTGTAACCGTCGTCTTGCCCGAACCGCTCTTGCCGACGATGCCGAACACCGAGCCTGCAGGCACGGTGAACGAGACGTCGTCGAGCGCCGGCGCGCCATCGGGCCCGTAGCGGAACGTCACCTTTTCGAATTCGATCTGACCCTTGAGTTCGGGCCTGATGCCGCGCCCGCGCCCGAACTGCTCGGGGCGCTGGTTCATGATCTCGCCAAGCATGCGGACGGAAAGTGCTACCTCCTGGTACTCGTGAACCATGGTGACGATCTGGACGAGCGGCCCGGAAACCCGACCGGCGAGCATGTTGAAGGCAACGAGCGCGCCGATCGTCATCGTTCCGCTGAACACATCGAGCGCGCCAAGGCCGATGATGGCGACGCTCATCAGCTTTTCGAGAAGACCGGTCAGCGCCTGCGCGATGTTTGAGATCTTGTCGACACGGAAGCGAACCGAGATCGACTGCGCCGAGCTGTCGTCCCAGACGCGGCGCTGGCGCGGTTCCAGAGCAAGGGATTTGACGGTGCGCATGCCATGAACGGTTTCGACAAGCAGCGCCTGCCTCTCACCTTCCGCCTGATAGAGCGCCTGCAATCGTCTCTGGAACGGCCCGACAAGGCACATGACGACGAGGCCGACCAAAGCGGCAAAGCCAAGGACCACGAAGGTGAGCTTGACGCTGTAGAGAACCAGGATCGGTATGAAGACCAGAAGCGACAACCCGTCGAGAAGCGTCAGGAAGAGCCGCCCTGTCAGGAACTCGCGGATGCGCCCGGTCTGCTGCATATGCTTGACGAGAACGCCGGCCGATGCCTGCTCGAACAGCGCGATGGGTAGGTTCAGGAGATGCCCGAACGTGCGCGTCGCCATGCGGATATCGATCTTATTGGTCGCATAGAGGAGCAAATATTTCCTGAGAAAGGTGAAGGCCGCATCGAAGACAAGGGCAACGGCAACGCCGATCACAAGGACGGTGAGCGTCGCATAGCTCTGATGCACCAGCACCTTGTCGATGACGAGCTGGAAGAAGATCGGCGTTGTCAGGCCGAGCCCGTAGAGAACGAATGCCGCCAGGGCGACATCGCGGAAAAGGCTGCGCTGGCGGATAATTTCCGGCAAGAACCAGCGGAAGCCGAACGGCTGATCATCATCGGCGAGACGGTAATTGCGCTTCAGAAGGATAACGGAGCCGCTCCAGCCCTTCGAAAACTGCTGTTCGTTCAGCAGAAGGAATTCCGGACGCTGGGCCAGCGGGTCGAGGATGCGGATCATATCCTCTTCGCCGCCAATGGCGGCGCCGGCAATCACCACCCAGTTGCCGTTTTCGAGTTCGGCAAGCAGCGGATAGGCATCGCCCAACTGGAAAAGCGCGCGCCAGGCAAGCTTCATATGCCGGGCGCGCAGCCCGGAATCCTTGGCCATTCGCAGGAGCTTCCGCGTAGCGACGGGCTGGTCGCCCACGGCATAATCGTGAACGAGCCGTTCGGGCGATAGGTCGACGCCATGATGGCGCGCGACCAAGGCCAGGCATTGAAGGCTGGTATGCTGATACGTGTCCATGGCCCCGCCCGAGCAATAGAAGCTGCGTTACCGATCAATTGAAGTTCGGCGATGCGTTCTGTGATTTCTGGCCCTGGGAGCCCGTATCTGCCACTGGCGTCTTCTGGACGTCGCCGACCCGGCGCACCGCGCCCGCTTCGACCAGACCGCCAAGCGCCTTCTGCATGAGATCCACTGCATTGGCGAAGGCATCGACCGGCATGATCACCCGCTGGCGAAACACCGGCTTGGGATTGTTCTTGTCGTCGCGCTCGGTGGCGGACAGGGACATCAGGTCGATCCTGACGATCGTGCCGGTGACGGTGATTTCACCGATGCCGTCGGCGTAGAGTTCGTTGCTCATTGTCTTCTCCATGGGGTTTCAGGTTTTAGTTCGGTCATGCAGCATGTGCGTGCTGCCACGGTGGAAATGGATCGTTGAGGTCACGCGCAAGCCGAGGATCAAAGCCGGCTTCTTCGCCGACCAGGCAGGCGTCGAGTGCTGAGCAGATTGCTTGCTCATCGAGGTCGGAGCCGATGAAGACGAGCTCCTGTCGGCGATCGCCCCAGACATCGCTCCAATGGCGATCAAGCAACTCGCGAAATTGCGGATAGCGCGGCCAGTGCGCCTTCGGCACCGTCACCCACCAGAGACCTTTCGCCTCGGTGCGGCGCTGCGTGCCGGCGATCGAGAGCAGGCCGATCCAGTCGGGACGCGTGGCCAGCCAGAAGTGTCCCTTCGCGCGGATGAGGCCCGGCCATTCCTGCGCAAGGAAGTCGTTCAGCTTCGAAGGATCGAAGGGTCGCCGGGCGCGATAGACGAAACTCGCGATCCCGTATTCTTCCGTTTCCGGCATATGGTCGCCCCAGCCGTAGAGTTCCTTGTGCCAAAGCGGGTGTCTCGCCGCCTTCGCCTCGCTGAACAGCCCGGTGTCGAGGATCGCGCCAAGCGGCAGGTGGCCGAAATCGGTTTCGATGACGCGCGCATCGGGATTGAGGGCGGCAACGATCCGGCGCACGGTGGCCCGGGCATCGGCCGTCACCTCCGAGATCTTGTTGATCACCACGACGTCGGCAAATTCGATCTGCTCGACGAGTAGATCGACCAGCGTGCGCTTGTCGTCCGTGTCGCGGGTCTCGCCGCGATCGCTCAGGAAATCCGAGCTCGAATAGTCGGAAAGCAGGTTTGCCGCATCGACGACCGACACCATCGTGTCGAGCCGTGCGACATCGGCAAGTGCTGCACCCGTTTCATCCTTGAAAGAGAATGTCGCCGCGATCGGCAAAGGCTCGGCGATGCCGGTGCCTTCGATCAGCAGGTAGTCGAAGCGGCCTTCGGCAGCCAGCCGGCGAACTTCGCCCAAAAGGTCATCCCGCAGCGTGCAGCAGATGCAGCCATTGGTGAGTTCGACCAGCGTTTCATTGGTGCGCGAAAGATCGGCGCCGCCGTCGCGAACGAGATCGGCATCGATGTTGATCTCGCTCATGTCGTTGACGATGACCGCGACGCGGCGGCCTTCGCGGTTATGCAGGACATGGTTCAGGACCGTCGTCTTGCCGGCGCCCAGAAACCCTGCCAGCACTGTCACCGGCAGGCGATTGTCGCATATTTTCTGAGCCCCCATGCCCGCCTCTACGCCGCAAGCTGCGGTCTGAAAGCCACATCCACATGGTAGTTGGTGCTGTTGAAGGAACTCGTCGGGAACAGCCCGCTCGACCCGTATGCGTAGACGCCGTTGCCACCGCTAAGGGCTGACGACAGGGCATGCAGATTGTTGTTGGCGATATCGGAGGTGAAGAAGTTGCCCGTCGCCGAATAGGAGCCGTTGGTGCTGTAGGAGACGACGTAGGTGGTGTTCGCCTGGATCTGAACCTGCTGGGACAGGTCGACGGACTGCCAGCCGCTCGCGGTCTCGTTGGTGAAGGTGGCGCTTGCCAGGAGTGTCCCGCCTGCCGTCCAGAGATAGCCGGTATGCGGGCCGGTATTGCTGGGACCCTTGTAGAACTTGAAACCGGTTATCCAGCCGGCGACATCGGCCTGGAACTTCATGCCGAGATTGACCGAGTTGTTGTCGTTGACGGTGACCGTCGCCGGGGTGCTGCTTGCCGAGAACACGTTCTGTTCGGCGCCCTGCCCTATGACATTGAGCGAGACCTGGGCCGAGCTCGTGCCGCCATGTCCGTCGGAGATGGCATAGGAGAAGCTTGCCGGCCCGGTGTAGCCGGTCGTCGGCGTGAAGGTGACCGTGTTCGACGGGCTGTCGAAGGCAACAGTGCCGTTGACCGGGCTGCTGACGCCTGTAATCGTCAGCGGATCGCCGTCAGGGTCATTGTCGTTGGCAAGCAGGGCGGACGCCTGGATCGCATAGGGCGTATTGAAGCTCGCCGAATAGCCCGAATCGTTGCTGGCGACAGGGGCCATATTCTGCGTCGCCTGCTGATAGACGACATCTACCCAGTAGTTCGTTGCGGCATAGCTCGCATTGGGGAAGAGACTGCTCGAGCCGTAGCGATAGACGCCATTGCCGCCGCTCGATGTGCTCGACGGTGCTGTAAGCGGGCCATTGGTATGAGCAGTGGTGAAGTAATTCTGCGTCGCGGAATAGAAGCCGTTGGAATGGTAGCTCGCGACATAGGTGGTACCTGCCGACACCGTGACCGGTTGCGAGAAGTTGACCGTCTGCCAGCCGCTCGCCGTCTCATTGGTGAAGGTAGCGGTGGCAAGCAGCGTGCCCGTGCTGGTCCACAGCGAACCGGTATGCGTGCCGATATCCTGCGCGCTCTTGTAGTAGCGCAGGCCGGTGATGGTGCCGCCGGCGGACGCGATGAACTTGACGCCGAGTTCCACTGAATTCTGATCGTTGACCGCCGGAGTGGCCGGCGTGTCGGAGGTCGAGAACAGGCTCTTGCTCGTATCGAGCGGACGCACTGTCAGGTTGACCGTTGCCGAGGCGGTTCCGCCGCGGCCGTCCGATATGCCGTAGGAGAAGCTTGCCGGTCCGCTGTAGCCGGCGGTCGGCGTGAAGGTGATGGCGCCAGTCTGGCTGTTGAACGAAACCGTGCCGTTCGTGGCATTGTTGGCGCCCGTTATCGTAAGCGCATCGCCGTCCGGGTCGGTATCGTTTGCGAGCAGCGAGGCCGACGTGATGGCAAGCGGCGTGTCATATGTGACGCTGAAGCCATTGTCGTTGTTGGCGACCGGCGCAGTATTCACCGTCGACTGGTTGAAGACGACATCGACCCAATAGTTCGTCGCCTGATAGCTCGATGTCGGCGCAACGCCGCCCGAGCCGTAGGTGTACACGCCATTGCCGCCGCTCGTCGTCGACGACGGCGCAGTCAGCGGGCCGTTGGTAACCGCGGTGGTGAAGTAGTTCGACGTCGCGACATAACTTCCGGTCGTGTGATAGGAAGCGGTATAGGTCGTGCCGGCGGTGAGCTGGATCGGGCTTGAGAATTTCGCCGTCTGCCAGCCGCTCAGGGACTCGTTGGTGAAGGTCACAGTGCCGAGAAGCGCACCGGTGGCGCTCCATATGGAGCCGGTGTGCGTACCGGTGGCACCGGCCGCCTTGTAGTAACGAATGCCGGTTATCGTGCCGCTGGCCGATGCGATGAACTTCATGCCGAGTTCGAGCCCGACACCTTCGTTGGTGGCCCCACCCGTCGGGCCGTCGCTTGGCTGGAACAGCGAAACGCCTGCTGGTCCATCTTCGACGGTCAGGCTGACGCCGCCCTGATCCGTTCCGCCTCGCCCATCGGAAAGCGTATAGCTGAAGGTCGCCGGACCGGCATAACCGGCGGTTGGCGTGAAGATCACATTGCCGGTCAGCGTGTCCAGCGTCACCGTGCCGTTCACGGCGTTGCCGACAGCGGTAATCGTCAGCGCATCGCCGTTAGGATCGGTGTCGTTGGCGACCAGCGCCGCGATGGAAATCGTCAGCGTGCCGTTCTTTGTGACCGTAAAGCCACTGTCGTCGGTTGCCACAGGTAATGAGTTGGGACCTGCATCAAAGACCACGTCCACCCAGTAATTGCTTCCGTTGAAGGTGTTGCCGGGGAATGTGCTGGGTGTATCGCCATATGCGAATACGCCGCCGCCCGGCTGAACCTTGATCGCTCCGTTGGCATAGGGCGAATTGAAGTAACCATCGGTGATCGAGTAGTAGCCGCCCGTATGATACGAGGCCACATAGGTCGTGCCCGCTGCGATCTGCACCGGGCTCGAGAAGCTTACGGTCTGCCAGCCGGATAGCGATTCACCGGTGGAAATCCCGGTCGCCAGGAGAGTGCCGTCCGCCTTCCACAGGCTGACGACATGTTCGCCGACATTGTAGAAACCCTTGTAGAAGCGGATGCCGTTCACGAAACCACCGGTGGTGGTCTCGAACTTGACGCCAAGCTCGATACCATCGCGGTCGAGCGCGGTCTCGACGTCAGGCTTGGTGCCCAGCGTCCAAAGGCTCGAAGTCGACGGCAGGTTGACGGTCACCTGCTTGCCCGTGCCGGGCGTTTCGAGATTCAGGCTGTCGTCGACGGCACGCGACATGATGTTGTAGGTGCCGCTGGCCTGGACGACCCAGTTGAAACTCCAGTTCTCCCGGCCTGTGGCCTTGAACCAGCGCAGGCCGCCGTCCAGCGAAACCTCGATGCCGGCGATGACGCCGCCGCCAAGATCCTGCGCGGTGCCGGTGATGGTGACGTGCTGCCCTTCAACGAAGCTCGCGCCAAGGGTCGGAGACGTTATCGTTGAGATCGGCTTGGTGTGATCGGTGGATTGCGTCGCCAGGATCAGGCTTGCGTCCAGCGTCGTCGGCTGGATGCCCATATCCGCGAACATATTGACCATTGCCTGCTGGACATTGCGGTCCGTGGCCGTTTCCGGGCCCTCATGATTGTCGCTGAGGCCCCACGACCAGAACACCGTGCCCGCTCCGAACACCAGCGCACCGCTTTCGGCCCGATACATTGTGAGGCTGTGCGTTGCGTCTGCAGCGCCAACGCTCGTGCCATAGTCGCGGAGATAGGTGTTCACCGAAACGGTGGAGAGCGACATGTTGATAAGGCCGGCCGGCCTGAAGCCATTGTCTACGTCCGAATCCCACTCATAACCGAGAAGGTTCGGAGAGAGCTCAAGCGTCTGTCCAGGCTGAAGATTGGCGACGTCCGTGTTTCGCCAGAAGCGGAGATTGCCGTAATCCGACGGAATGGTCATCGTGTCCATACGATAGCCGTCGACAGAGAACATCGTGCCGGTCAGCGAATTTTCGGGCTCCTGTCCGGGATCGGCATAGCGCGGATCGCGCCACGTGCCGGTGCCTACAGCACTTGGATCGCTGCTGGTGCCCCACGTTTCCTTGTAGCAGACCATAGTGCGGTAAGGCGTGCCGTTACCGTCGATGCTGGTTTCCCAGCGAACCTTCCAGTAAACTTCATTGCCGCTCCAGAAGGCGAGATTGACACCGGCATCGCGCGCGGCCTCGACATTGGCGCGCTGCTCGGCCGACCAGTATTCATCATGCCCAACCGAAAGAAACGCCTGGTGGTTCAGCAGTTGGCTGCCGTTGCGGGTCGCGTCTACGCCTGAAATGTAGGAGACATCGTAGCCGTTCTGCTCGAGCCAGCTTACGGCCGAGCTTTCCACGCCGAAGATGAAATCGTGCGTGCCACCGACCGGACTGGTGTTGGTGATGATCGGGCGATTGTAGCTGACCGCGGAGGCACGGCCGATGGCGTTGATGCCGCAGCTGCAATTGGGCGGCATATAGCCGATCATATCGGCTGGATCGACCGGCACTTCGCCATAATAGAGGCTGGCGCCACCCCAGGCATTGTAGGCCTGCCAGGTCGTATCCGATGTCTGGAAAACGATATCGCTGGTCGAGGCGTCGTCGCGAACGACGAACGGAATGATACTCTCGCCCTCGGTGCCGTCGAGCCGGACGAGCTTCGCGAAGTAGATGCCGGAAACGGCATCTTCAGGGATCGCCCAGTTTGCCGAAACCGACCAGTTGCCGCAATCGATCAGGCCGAGCGACATGTCGACGATCGGATGCGGCTGGATCTGCGCGGTGGTCAGCGATTTGTCGATCGAGTCGACCTTACGGGCACCATCGCCGCCGTAATAGCCCATCCGGTAAATGTCTATTCGGTAGTGGGTTGAGTCGGTGGCAATCTTGAAATTGACGGTCTGGCCGATATTGGTGCTGATTTCCGTCGCAAAACCCTGGATGTTGCCGTCGCCGTCGCCGGTGATGCCCCACTCGCTTTGCGGGTTGCCCTGCTTCGCGTTTTCGATGGCGATCTTGTTCGGCGTCGCTGCCAAAGCTGCCGCTGGTGCTGCCGCAGCGGGATCTCCCGCAGTGGCCGCCGCAACGAAGGCACTGAAACTCTCCACATTGGGAGTGCCGGTAGCGGTGGGATCTGAAGTGGTGGCTGTGGTTGGCGCGACAAGGCTGGATGTCGAAGGCTCGGCCGGTGTTTCGGCGCCAACTGATGAAGGCCCCACAGGAGGCGTGGCGCCACCATCCATGTCCGTATCGGTCGCCGCCGGCGCTATGCCGGAGACATCGACAGTCGGTAGGAGCGCACCTGTCACGGCAGGCAGTATGCTTGTCACCGGTGCGGTGGACGTTACGGGATTGGTGGTGCCCCCGGCTGAGCCCGAAGAAATGGCATCGGTGATCGACGCAACCGGCGCGGCCGGCGACAAGGCATCGACGACACCGGACCCGGCGTCGCTCGACACCCGCGAGATGGTGCTTGGTGACAGGCCGGTGGACAGGACAGATGTCGTGCCAATGGTCCAGGATGGGAATGGGGCAAGCGCGGCAGGCGCTCCGGAAGATCCCGACTGAGCGATGACGACGGACTTATCCAGCGAAAATCCGATGCTCCTCGGTTCCGCGTCGCCACCAGCCGAAAACACGCGCGCAGACGCTCCCACGCCAGACAGGGCGGAAGAATGACCGCCCTCGCCAAGCATGGCCGTCAGCACTTTTCCACCGCCGCCGCCGGACGCATCCGGAAGCGAACAGGCTACACGCTTTCTGCCCCCAGATTCTGACTCTTCAGCCTCGGCTGTGATACCCGTCGATGGCCCGGCGTTTGCATTTGCGGAAATGTCCTCGCTCGCTGCGGTATAGACCCGTGTCGAACCGCCGGAAGCGCTCAAATAATCATGATTCCTGAAATGGATTTTGAGCATGTGCATCGCCCTGATTGCCGCCTGACCCGAACATCTGGATCAGACATTCAAGAATGTTGATCCTGCCAGCTTTTACGTGTCAGTGAACGGCATCAATCGGTGTGCACCACCCTTCTAAAGTGGATGAGTGGCCGGGGATCGCCATCCACCGATGTGATTATCGCGGTAGGCGCAGATGCCCTTCCGGCGGTGACATATCGCGACGGCGGTGAATTTCGATGGAGATTGGAGCCGGATGGCTATCAGCGGCGCAGGTTGACGATGACCACGCCGCCAAGCGCCAGAACACCACCCAGAATGCCTAGAAACGTCGGCACTTCGCCAAGCCAGACGAAGCCGATCAAGGTGGCCACCGGCGGTATGCAATAGAGGAAATTCGAAGCTCGGGAAGCCGGCAGGCGCGACAAGGCAACCGCCCAGCTTCCATAGGCGATGAGGCTTGGTACGATTCCGAGATAGACGACTGCAGCAAGCCCCTGATGATCTGCAACCGCCATCTGCGCAATTCCGTTCGGCAGCCCCGGCAGCAGGCAGATGGCGCCGATGATCATGTTCCAGGCCGACACGGTCAACGGCTTGTGGCGAGCAAAGAGCGGCTTCTGCACGACCGTATTGAGCGAGGTGCACAATGCCGATCCGAGGATAAGCAGAGCGCCATTGTCGAAGTGAAGGCCCTGCCCTTCGCCCAGGGCAATGATACCGATGCCGGCAAATGACAGGAAGGTGCCGAGCCATGCCAGGCCCGTAAAGCGCTCGCCGAGCATTGCCATGGCAAAGACGGCGGTCAGGATTGGGCTGACATTGATGATGAAGCTTGCAGCACCCGCCGAGACCGTCAGTTCGCCAAAATTCAGGAGGACGGTGTAGAGCGCGACGAAGACCACGCCGCCAAAGCCAAAGCGCCACATCTCGCCAAGCCTCGGCAAGGCCGGCCTCGTCACCGCCAGGAAAATCACGGCGGGAACGGCGGCAATGGCAAAGCGCAAGGCTCCCAGTTCCAGCGGTCCGAACGCAGCAAGCCCGGCCCGGATTGCCGGGAAAGAGGACGCCCAAGCCAGGATCGTGACGATGACCGCAGCAGCAGTAACGGTGTTTGCCGAGCGATAAAGCGATGCGGTTGCGTTCATGACGGCCTCCTCTGGGGTCGTCGACAAGAAGCGCCGTCGAGAGCTGATTGACAAACGAATAAATCGAGGTTCTGCTGTGAGTATGGATCACAGCTCAGAACCCATCCTACCGCTTGAGACACTGCGTGCCTTCGAGGCCTCGGCCCGTCTGGGCAGCTTTTCCTCAGCGGCTGAAAAGCTGAATCTCACGCATGGGGCGATCAGCCGTCAGGTCGCAAAGCTGGAAGCGTGGCTTGGCCTGAAAGTCTTTGATCGCGGCGCACGCGGCGTATCCCTCACGCTGGAAGGCCAGCGTCTGTTTCTGCGGACCACCGAAGCCTTCGCGTTGATCGCCAATACAACCGAGCGGTGGAGCGAGCCGCGCGGAACGGCGGTCGTGCGCCTTACGTCCATCCCCTCCATCTGCGGCCTGTGGCTGATGCCGCGGCTCTCGGCGCTGGAAAACGGCCCGACAAAGCTGCGAATCGTGCTCGACATCGACATACGCCAGGCCGACCTGGACGATGAAGGCATCGACGTTTCCATTCGCTGCGGGCGTGGACGCATTCCCGGGCGAATATCCGTGCAGCTTTTCGAGGAAAGGTGTTTTCCGATCGCCTCGCCGGCATTGGCCGAGGAGATCGGCGCCGGCGCACCGGAGCGATTGCTGCGCTATCCGCTCATTCACGATTCCGATGCCTCGGCATGGCGTGCCTGGTTCGGTGAACATGGCATGGACTACCGGCCCCGGCCGCAGGATCGCCGTTTCGAAGATTACAATCTGGTGCTGGATGCGGCGGCGCACAATTTGGGCATTGCGCTGGCGCGGCCGCCTCTGACACAGGACCAATTGCAATCAGGCCGCATCGTGGCGGTGGACAAGCGCCGGGTACTCAATCCGGTTTCCTACTGGATGGACCGGCCGATGGGTCGGCCGCGGCCAGCGGCGGCTGAGCTCATACGTCGAATCGGCTCGAAAGCCGGGCTCGACGCAAAGGTGATCGAGAATTTTCTTTCCGCCGATCGCTGAAACGCCGCGCAACCCGGAGGTTACGCGGCGTTTCTTATTTTGTCAGACGTCTCCGGCGTCGTGTCTTTGCATTTTACGCCGAAGATGCAGTGTTACCCTCTGTTGGCCTTCTCAGGCGGCATTCATCTCGCCCGGGAACAGATCGTTGATCTTGTAGGCGACCTCGGTCCTGTTCGTGGCCTTCAGCTTCTTCATGATGTTGCGGATGTGAACCTTCACCGTGCTTTCGCGCAGATTGAGTTCATAGGCGATGATCTTGTTCGCCTTGCCACGCCGCAGCGCCTGGGCGACTTCAGCCTGGCGCGAGGTGAACAGCCCTGCCATCGGCCGAGCGGCTTCGCCACCGGAGGCGATGGTCTGGCGCATTGCCAGAACACTGCTTGCAGGCACGAAGATGCCGCCGGCAAGCGCCAGGCCGATAGCCTCGACACAGACGTCGATGCCGACTGACGATGGAATGTAGCCGCGTGCGCCATATTCGAGCGCCTTCAGTATTTGCGTCAGATCATCCGTGTCGGCCAGCACCACGACCGGCGTGGTCCGAAATTCTGACGTCAGTTTTTTGATTTCGTCGGCAACGAGGGCATCGGTGATTTTGCATCCGCCAACGTTCAGCAATATAGCCGACAGCGGCGGATGAAGATCTTTCTCGGCTTTCCAGTCTTCGATAGTCCCGAACGCCAATACTTCCATCCCTATCTTGTGGGACGTAAGGCTTTGCGCGAAGCACTCGCGATCGAGCGCTCTATTATCCAGGACAACCAGAGAGCGATTTGCGCTTCTCGTTCCGTGAAAGTTGACCACGCTTTCGACAGGCCCCTGTCCTCCGAGCATGGATGTCTGAAGCAATTCGATTGGCACGTTATGTTCAGAAGCATGGCTTCCGTTGGTTCCACTCGTGGTACTCATAAGTTTACGCTCCGTTTGACAACTGTATTTACCCAGATGACCGTTCAGGCGACGGTCATCCTCCCAATAGTACTGTTGCATGTGGTAACGTCACTTTGCGGTGCTGTTTCGCACCTTCAAACGTCACAAGAAAGGATGTGATTGATACCCAGCCCGTTTCACCCCACCGCAAGCAGTGCTACAACCAAAGGTACATCACGACGGGAGAAAGGCGCTAATTTAAGTTAGCAAAAAATGAATATTTTTGGTTAAATTTCCGTTGGTGTAAATCTTGTGATGATGATCGCATATATTAAACATATCTATCTACACATATAAATACTTTTAGTAATAATTTGTTGATATCACATAGTCTTCGATGAATTTTCCTAAGAAAGTATTCCATATTTATAAAAACCAATCAGAAACTCTTTCAATAACATGGCAGTACGTTTAGAATTACTTCCATACATAACTATATAATTATATTCTTTCAAGTAAAAGATAGGAAGGATTAAAGCCTGCAAACTTTTTCGTTGCCGGAAGGTTTATAAAATCCACCGTTCTGTGCCGAAACGAGAGAAGGTCCAGTTCGCGCAAATCTTTGAGTATCCGATTGATATGAATCGCCGTCATTCCGAGCGCATCGGCTAGATCATATTGTGTAAGTGGGCATTCATAGTGGCTTGCCAGGCGCTGGCCATCACCGCCTAGCCTGGTTCCGATTTCAAGCAGCAGGTGGGCGGCACGCGCAGCACCGCGCCTTCGCCCGACATTGGTGAGATGCTCGACGAGTATTGCTCTCTGGCGAGCTGCGACCGACAGGAAAGTTCCTGCCAGCCGGGGCGAGTGCTCTACCGCCGCGGTAAGCGCCTTTGCCGGAACTTCGAATACAATCAACTTGGTAATCGACGTGAGGGAGATGTAGCTGGGGCTCTGGTAAGCTCGCAGGCCGATGATGTCGCCGCTGAAGGGAAAGTCGATGATCTGTCGCTCGCCGTCCGGAAGATCGGTGTGGACGCAGCTCCAGCCGGAGTGAATGATGAACGCCCTGCCCTCATCGTCGCCTTGCCGCATGATCGTTTCATGCGGAGCATAACGGCGCAGCGTCGCTCCCAGGCCTGCGAGGAACGCCCTATCTGCCTCACTGAGCGGAATGCGGAATGGAGGCGTATCCTGGATCTTCGGATTGCTCTCCGGGGCAAGCGTCATTCTTACATCGCCTCCTGTCGTCCTCGATCGAATCTCACTAATAGATACACCAGGATCACAATCCCTTCAGTACAACTTTCGGGTATACATCCAGCTAAAAACTAATAACTCGTTTCTACATCCTATCTTCTAATGCCGATCATGGTCTATTTGAGATGATATATTGATCATCTCAAAAAGCGCTTGGCCGACTTGAAGCGCGTCCGGCGCGACTCAAAAGACGCTGATCGATACCTTCAAGCTTAGCCAAGTTCTTGCACGATGTCTCCGAAAGAGCCCCGCGGCGCGGTGCGTCCGCGAGAGACTTCTTGCGACCATGCCACGCAAAGCAGTTGGCCACCGCTTTCGCAGTGGCCAACAAACCACAAGACCGGGGATGATTTTGAGACCGGCGAAAGCCTACAGGCCCGTGCCTCTGAGAACCACGACCGCCGTCATCATCAGGATCCAGATATCGGTGCCGAACGACATCTTCATCGCGTAGCGCGTATCATGCGTGGCGCGTTCGGCGAAGGTGCACCCATTCCGCTCGCTTATCTGCCAAAGCCCAGTCATTCCGGGGCGCATGCTAAAGTAGGCGGTACCCGGATAAAGCGGGCGCTGTTCGGGAAACATCGGGCGAGGGCCGACGAGGCTCATGTCGCCAACAAGCACGTTCCACAACTGCGGCAGCTCGTCGGCGGAGTATTTGCGAATGTAATAGCCGAGCCTGGTAATGCGCGGATCATATTTCAGCTTCTGCGTCCCGTCCCACTCCCGGCGCGCGGCAGGATTGTCCTGCAGATATTCCTCCAACCGCAGCGCGGCATCGGGAACCATCGACCGCAGCTTCCAGAGCGTGAAGATCTTGCCGTCTCTTCCCAGGCGCTTCTGGCCGTAGAAGGCCTTGCCGCCGTCCCGATGGACGAGAAACGCCAGGATGCCGACGATGGTAAGGGCGAGAGGCGCGATGAGCAGTATGACCGCGATGTCGAGGATACGCTTCACACCGAGATAAAACGCGCCTGATCGAATTTCCTGCCTTGAAGGGGCGGCATCGACTGGCAGATCGCCAAGATGCGATCTGGGATAACTTTCGAGCATACAGAATCTCCCCGCCACGAACGAAGATAAAATCTTCTTCGTCAGCTGTGCTAAGATCAAAAGGAAGCGTATCTGACCGTTGCTTGGATTATTTCTTCCGACTTGTTCTTTTTATAAAAAGAAGAGAATCACACAGCTACGCTTTTGCCAAAAGTTAATCGCCTGTTCACTATGATATCAATAAATCCTCTTTAAACAATTCGGGCTAGACAACCCGGATGCCTTCCGGTTCGTCCGAATTGACGAGTCAGATACCCCCGGTCGCTCGACCTTTGGCGGTGTCGCAGTGGCAAGGAACGAGCACGAATCAACACCGATCCTGCGCTCGAATGAGCGTCGGCAGACTGGGGAGGTAGAACGGATGAGGGGTCAGCGACTGCTACGGCAGCACAGATGTCGGCCGAGCCGGTAAGGGCCTGGGGTCAGTTCAGGGGAAGGAGGGTGCGCTCAGGAGTTTTCGCGATTCCACGACCCGACCATCAAGGCGGTGTTGTCATGGAAAGCCAATCCGAGCATGCGCCTGGCCCGGTATAGGCGCACCCGCGTCAGGCAGGCCAGGGCAAGGCATTTGTCGCGAAGGCCGGAGACGCGATCGGAGCGCAGGATGCGTACGACCTCGCCACCGGGCGAGGCGGCAATGATGCCGCTGGTCGCCACCCATTTTGCAAGGCTCATTCCGCCGCGTTTGATCTGCCGGAATTCGTGCGCGATATGCCGATCCCAGCGCCGCGTGAGCTCAGAAAATGATTTGCAGGATGCGGTCCGCACCGTTGCATCGGCCACATAGGCGATCTTGTATCCTTTCGCCGTAGCCTTCTGGCCCCATTCGGTATCTTCCATGGAGGATATACCGCCGAAGGGCCCGACCGCGCGAAAGACCTCGGCGCGAACCGCCATGTTGCCGGTCGCGGCGAAGCCGTGCTGTTCGACATAACGCTGGGCCCGATAGCTGTAGATGCTCTCATAGGCTTCGATCGCGGTTATGCGGTCCGGGTCCGAGAGCAGGATCCGTATGTCGCCGCCGACGAAATCCACGCCAGGGTTCTGATCCATGAATTCCACGATCGAGCGAATCCAGCCCGGCTCGGCTATGCAGTCTGCGTCGATGAACGCCAGCAAATCTGCCTGTGCGACCGACGCACCGTGATTGCGCGCGGGGCCGGGGCCTGGAATAGGCTCGCTCTCAAGGCGGACACCTGGAACGGCGGCACAAACCGCTGCGGGAAGCTCGGCTGATCCATTGTCGACGACAATGATTTCAAACGGAATGCCATCGACCCGCTGCGCCGCGAGCGCACGCAGGCAACGCCGCAAATCCGCCGGTTCGTTCAGATGGGGGATGACGACGCTTACTCGTGGCGACAATCGCATCGGCGTTTCCTGTAATGAAGCCTTCCGCTTTTTCGCGAAATGCCAATCAGTTGGCCGAAACCCAACGGGCCAAGCCTAGCACCGATCTGTAACACTTATTCGATCTTAAAATAATTCACCAATTTCCCAAAGGATATCAACCTTTTGGATAGCATCGACAAACCGATACGCGTGTGCGTACATAGAGAAATGTCAATATACAACCTCTCCGAACTGGAAAATGACTGTTCACGATCTACCGCTCCACTTTGCGTGATTGGAGCCGGCATCGCCGGTCTTCTATTTGCAAGAAGAGTAGCCAAGAAAGGCCAGCGGGTTGTTGTAGTGGAAAGCGGATACGCTTCCTTTGACCCGGCTATCCACGCGCTCAACGAGATCGAGGATCCGGCTGAACGATATTCCAGGGCCTTGACCGGACGATACCGGGGGCTTGGCGGGACTTCAAGCCGGTGGGGCGGCCGCATGATCCCGATAGGGAAGCATGAGACCGAAGCGCGACCCTATCTGCAGCAGCCGCGCTGGCCGATTGCGGTAGATCCCCTAGAATCCTACCACGATGAAATCGAGAAGATATTCAAGGTTGGCGACGGTCCATTCCGCGGAAGCGTTATCTCCGACGAGATAACATCAAAGTATTTCCCGGTAGATGATAAATCACTTCTCAATAGATGGGCGAAAGTACCAAGCTTCAAGAACTGCAATGTCTTCACGGTTCTGAAAGATGAACTGAAAGACCTGGAGAATATAGAAATCTGGCTCGGCGCCACGGTATGCGAGTTCAAGCTAGATCGCGCCGGGGGAAGGCTGAACGGGATCGTCGCCCGCAACTTTAGCGGTAAGCAGCTGGAGGTGTCGGCCGACCGATTCGTGATCGCTGCCGGCACAATTGAGACGACCAGATTACTGCTTTTGATGAATGCGGCATCCGACGACAACGCCTTTCGTTCGTGCCGGGTGCTCGGCCGTTACTTCCAGGATCATCTGAAATCGGAAGTCGCTACGATAAATCGGCGGAACCCATCACTCACCAATCGCATTTTCGGCTATCGATTCCTCAATGCGACGCGTCGTGACCTGCATCTTGAGCTCACGGAAACCGCGCAACGCGGGGACGCAGTGGCAAGCGCATTCGCCTATGTCGCGATGGACCTTACCGAAAGCCCCCTCGGCTATATCAAGAAGCTGGCGCATGGCATTCAGAAGCGTCAGGTCAATCCGAACGATCTGTGGCAGGCGTCAAAGAACATGGGCCTGGTGGCCCGCTCCGCCTACTGGCGCTATCTGCGCAAGCAGCTCTTCGTTCCGGCAAGTGTGGACCTGCATCTGATGGTCTGCGCAGAACAACTGCCGCAATGGAGCAATCATATCCGGTTGGCTGACAAGCGCGACAGGTTCGGCGTACCGAAGGCGCAACTCGAATGGGCTCCGACCCAGACCGACGAGCGGACCTTCCGCTCAGCAATTGCCCATATTGACGGCTACTGGAAACGTTCCGGCATGGACCGCGTCTGCCCGCTCGAATGGTCGCCGGCAAGCAGCGATCCGGCACTTCCGATCATCGACAATGCAGAGGCCTGCGCGCATCCCTCCGGTTCGACCAGAATGGGGACGGACCCCGCCGAGTCGGTCGTAGGCCCAGACCTGCGCTGCCATGCCATGCCGAACGTCTCCGTGGTCAGCGCTTCCGTCTTCCCGACGGCAGGTAGCGCCAACCCGACTTTCACGATCATGAAACTGGCCCTCTGGCTGGCGGACTCGCATCTTCAGGGCGCGCCACGGCGGGAGCAGGCCTTTGTACCCTCCGCTATGACGAGCGCCGTCGTTAGCTCGCATGAGGTACCGGCTCCCGTCGCACGCGACCAATTCGGCGCGGCTTGAACAGCCATTCCTTCATTCGGCCGATTCCGGTTGAGTTCGCGAGTTTCCGCATCGTCCCTACCCACAAGACCGACCTTCACGCCTTGGTGACCAGCCAGATGCGCACCGGTTCGCGCCCGATTGCATGGGCCGTGCCGGGAAAGCACCCATTCCAGCCAGGCACCTGCGTGGTTCTCAATTGCGATGCCGAAACGTCGCCTCACAGGCAGAGCTGTGCAACGCCAGATTGCCGAGCGGTCCCTGTCACTTAAGACGTAAGGGGAAACGGGCCACCACCCATAGGGATTAGATCAACGGTCTAGCCGCGCGCCGCGCACCCACTATCGATGATCTATCAAGCAATCCATCCGCGTTTGTAAATGAGCACTCGGCATATTCCGATGTTCAGGCTTGGGGCACTGCGCAATGGGCGATTTAGACCTGCGCTTCTATCTATCGATCTTCCTGCGAAGATTGCCGTACTTTCTGGTGGTCGCCACATTCGTGACGACCGCGGCGGTAGCCCTTGCGCTCTATTTGCCACCGATATTCCAGGCCAGCGCCAAGATTCTGGTGGAATCGCCTCAGATCCCCGCGGACCTTGCCCGTTCGACCGTGCCCATCAACGCGGTGGAACAGCTGCAGATCATCGAACAGCAGATCATGACGCGCGAAAACGTGCTCGCACTCGCCGAGAAGCTGAAAATCTACGGCGACAAGGCGTCCGAAATTCCGCAGGCCGATATCATCGAGGACATGCGCGGGCGCACGAAATTCGAGCTGCTGCAGAAGGACGGCCCAAGCGGCAGCCTGGGCGCCAAGGTGTTCAGCGTATCCTTCATTGCCGGCGATGCCGATCTGGCGGCGAAGGTCGTCAACGAGTTTACTAAGCTGATCCTTCAGATGAACGTCCGCCTGCGCACCGACAGGGCCGGCGAAACCATGCAGTTCTTCAATCAGGAAGTTGCTCGCCTCGGTGGCGAGCTGTCCCGGCTAGAGGCCGAAATCCTCAAGTTCAAGAACGCCAACAAGGACGCTCTTCCAGACGGCCTGGATTTCAGGCGCAACCAGCAGAACAACCAGCAGGAACGGCTTCAGTCGCTCGAGCGCGAGGAAGCCGCCCTGCGCAGCCGGCGCAACAATCTGGTCGAGTTGTTCGAGAGCACAGGCCGCATCGTCAGCGCCGGCCCGGTCACCCTGGAACAGCAGATGCTGCAGGACCTGCAGCGCACCCTAGCCGAGCAGCTCGCTTTGTTTTCCGAGAACAGCCCGAACATCGTCGCGCTGCGCGCCCGCATCAAGACCCTGGAAAACGGCATGCAGGCAAAACAAGCCAGCGACGCCGACACGAGCAAGGGCAAGCGCGGCACCTCCGAGCTCGATCTTCAGTTGTCCGACATAGACGACCGGCTGAAATACATCACGCAGGAAAAGGCCTCCATAACGGAAAATCTCGCCGAGCTGACCAAATCGATCACGGCCACTCCGCGCAACGAAACGGTCTTGAATTCGCTGGAGCGCAACCGCGAGAACATCCAGGCTCAATACAACATCGCGACCGCGAGATCGGCCGAAGCCTCTACCGGTGAGCAGATCGAGGTAAGCGCCAAGGGCGAGCGGTTTACCGTTGTCGAGCCCGCCGTTGCGCCGCAGAAACCGACAAGCCCCAATCGCCGGCGCATTGCCGGCGCCGGTTTCGCCGGCGGCATCGGGCTTGGGCTCGGCCTGATCGTGCTGCTCGAGCTGCTCAACAAAAGCATACGCCGCCCGACCGAACTCGTGCGAACGCTCCAGATCCAGCCGCTCGCCACGATCTCCTACATTCCGGTCAAACGCGAAAAGAAGACGGCAAAGCTGGCGCAGGCTGCAGGGTTCGCCGCGTTCGTCGCGACGACGGCCACAAGCTCGATCCCAATCGACCGGCAGGACCATCCAGCCGGACTTTCGACCGAACGGCCTGTCTCCGGGTTCACGGCGGCAGGGTGATTTAACGTGACAGGCAAACAGGGGACTGCAGAGCCATCTGCAAGAGGTGCGGGAACACAGACGATGGAGCATATTCACGCGGCCTTGCAGAAGGCCAAGCAACAGCGGGGCTCCGACCCGGCGAATGATCAGACGGCCACGGCAGTCGCAAAAATGGGAAGCGACATGCTCTGGGCGAGCCTGCCGTCGCTCAAGCCGGACCCCAAGCATCTCGCCAAGACCCGTCTCGTCACAATCAACCGGTCGGACCTGGCGCACACGCAGTTCGACATGCTGCGGACCAAGGTCCTGCAGTATCTGCGCCAGAATAACTGGACCTCGGTCGCGATCACGTCGCCCACGCCTGCCTGCGGCAAGACGGTGGTGGGGCTGAACCTCGCCTTCAGCATGGCCCATCACAAGGAATGCCGAACGGTTCTGATCGATCTCGATCTGCGCCGCCCGCAGGTCAGCAAGGTCCTGGGGATCAAGGAACCGCCGTCGATCGAAAGCTTCCTGCGCGGCCGAAGCGAGGTCGAGGATGTCTTCATCCGGTATGGCGACAACATCGCGATCGGGGCCAATGGCCGGCCCGTCCGCTTTGCCGCTGAACTGCTGCAAAGCCCGGAGGCGGCGCAGGCGCTGAAAAGCCTCAAGCAGAAACTCAAGCCCGACGTCCTGATCTTCGATCTTCCGCCGATGCTCGCCAATGACGACGTCATGGCTTTCCTGCCCAATGTCGATTGCGTGATCCTGGTTGCGGCCGCGGAGGCAAGCACCTTCAGCGAAGTGGACATCTGCGAGCGGGATCTTTCGGAGAAATCCAAGGTGCTCGGCGTGGTGCTGAACAAGTGCCGCTACGCACCCGAGAAATACGGTTACTGACACAGGCAGTGTTCGCAGGATCGCGATGTCGAGTACCTTTCTGATCTATTCCGAACACTTTGGCCTGACCGGACGGCCATTCAGCCTGCGGCCTGACACCGATTTCCTGTTCTGGTCGGCAAATCACACCCGCGCTTACGCGATGCTCGAATATGGGCTGGCAACCTTCGCCCCCATCACCGTCATCACCGGGGAGGTGGGTGCAGGCAAGACCACGCTCATCTGGCACCTGCTGCGCTCGGCGCCTTCCGACCTCAAGTTGGGATTGATCTCGAATGCCCATGGCGAGCGGGGCAAGCTGCTCCACTGGATATTGTCATCGCTCGGGCAGCCAATCACCGGGCGGATGTCCTATGTCCAGATGTTCTCCCGATTCGAGGCTTTCCTGAAGGAGCAGCACGCAGCCGGGCGTCACACCATTCTCATCTTCGACGAGGCACAGAACCTTTCGGAGAAGATGCTGGAGGAGCTGAGGGGCTTCTCCAACATGAACGGCGAAAGAGACGAGCTGCTGCAGATCGTTCTGGTCGGGCAACCAGAGCTGAGACAGATCATCAGCCGCGCGAAAATGGTGCAGTTCGCCCAGCGCGTGGCCGCAGATTTTCATCTCTTCGGCATGTCGGCCGAGGCCGTGCAGGACTACATCGCGCATCGCCTCAAGGTCGCAGGCGCCGACCACGAGATCTTCACGCCGGGGGCTTGCGAAATCGTGTTCCAGGCAAGCCGCGGCTTGCCGCGTGTGATCAACCAGATCTGCGACTACGCGCTGGTCTACGCTTTCGCCGAAGACATTTCCGTCGTTGACGAGGACGTCGTCCGACAGGTCGTCGCCGACCGCAAGATGCAGTTTCTCGACATGGCCGCGACGACTGCGGTCGAGACACCAGGCAAGCAGGGTTTCGCAGACTAGTCCAACAGCGCGGCCGCTTGCAGGAGCGCCGGCAGAAGAAGGATTTCGACATGCGCAAGGTCTTGATCGTCTACGGTACGCGTCCCGAAGCCATAAAGATGGCGCCGCTGGTTGACGCGTTGAGCCGCTCCCGTCACTGCAAACCGGTTGTGGCCGTCACCGGCCAGCACCGCGCAATGCTCGACCAGGTCAACGATCTGTTCGGCATCCGGCCGAGCCACGACCTGAACATCATCACCGAGCGGCAGCGGCTGGAGGACATCACCAGCCGCGTACTCGACGGCGTCTCGAAGGTCATCGAGGCCGAAGTACCGGATGCCGTTCTCGTCCAGGGCGACACCACGACCTGTTTTGCCGCGGCGCTCGCCGCGTTCTACCGCAAGGTTCCGGTCGTTCATCTCGAGGCAGGCTTGAGAACAGGCGACCCCTACAATCCATTTCCGGAAGAAGCCAACCGCCGTCTCACGACACAGCTGGCAGCGGTTCATCTGGCGCCGACAAGCACATCGCGGGAAAACCTGCTGTACGACGGGATTCACAAGAGCAATATCGTCGTCACCGGCAACACCGTCATCGACGCCCTGCTTGATGTTGTCTCCCGGGATCTGCCGGCCGAAAACCCGGACCTTGGCAAGATCAACGGCCGGCGCAGCGTGCTGATCACCGCGCACAGGCGCGAATCCTGGGGCGAGCCCATGGCCCGCACCGCCCGCGCCATCGCCCGCCTCGCCAGAACCTTTCCCGACATAGCCTTCCTGCTGCCGGCCCATCTCAACCCGGCCGTCCGCGAGGTGCTGCTTCCCCCTCTGGCCGGGCTCGACAATGTGCTGATCACCGCGCCGCTCGGTTACAGCGACTTCGTGCGCGCCATGTATCACTGCAGTGTCGTGCTCACCGACAGCGGGGGCGTTCAAGAAGAAGCTCCGTCACTGGGCAAGCCGGTGCTGGTCATGCGGGATTCGACGGAGCGCCCGGAGGCCGTGTCCGCCGGCACGGTGCGGCTGGTCGGCACCGATGAGGACCTTATCGTCGACGAGGTCTCGACCTTGCTGACCAGCAAGGTCGCCTACCAGAAGATGGCACACGCCGTGAACCCCTACGGCGACGGGCACGCTGCCGAACGTTCCGTTCGCGCGATCGAGCATTTCTTCGGTATCGGTGATCTTCCGGTCGAATTCGATCCGACGATCCGGATCGAGGAAAGCGCATCTCCACGCCGCGCCGCGCAGGTCGTCAGCGGTTTTGCCGCCTGATCCCAATCAGGCGTAAACACCCAGCCCATCCGATGATATCGGATGGGCTGGGTCGGCACTCGTGCTTCATTCAACAACAAGGGTGGACGGGGAGAGTGGCAGTTCGACCCTGCCATCGAAGGATAGGGATATCCTTAGCCGAGACTGCAGCGAAGCTGGCCGGTTCTTGTGAGGGAATTGGGGCCTGGCTTCAGCGCCAGGCACCGCGCGTATCGTAGACGACCTTGCCGCCCAGCCGCGTGTTGCGGATCGCCTTGAAGGGTTCGTGCTCGACCAGGAGCACGACGATGTCGGCGCGCTCCACGGCCTGATAGGCGCCTTCCATGCGCAGGTTCGAGTAACCCGAGAGCATCGACGGCAAGGAGTCCACATAGGGATCTGCAAGCAATATGTCGACATTGGGAAGTGCTTCGGCAATCAGACCGACGACTTCGATGGCCGGGCTCTCCCTGACATCATCGACATTGGCTTTGAACGTCAGTCCAAGGCACGCAATGGTCGGCTCGCGGAAGCGCTTTGCTTTTTCGGCGACCTGCTCGGCGACATGGTGCGGGCGCCGGTCATTAACCTCGCGCGCGGTGCGGATCAGCGGAGACAGTTTGGGCGCTGCCGCAACGATGAACCACGGGTCCACCGGAATGCAATGCCCGCCGACGCCGGGACCGGGGCTCAGTATGTTGACGCGCGGATGCCTGTTGGCCAGGCGGATGACTTCCCAGACGTCGATATGCAGCGATTCCGTGATGAGCGAAATCTCGTTCGCGAAAGCGATGTTCACATCGCGATAGGCGTTTTCGACAAGCTTGGCCATCTCGGCGCTGGCGGCATCCGTGAGCAGGATTTCGCCCTGCGCAAATACCCGATAGATCGATGCGGCGCGCTCGGCGCAGCGCTTCGTCAGCCCGCCGACGACGCGGTCGTTGGTGATCATCTCGATCATGATGCGGCCCGGCAGAACCCGCTCCGGGCAATGGGCGACGAAAATATCGGCCCCGGTCTCGCCGTCATGCGGCATTTTCAGATCGGGCCGCAACGCGCCGATCCATTCAGCGATCTTCTCGGTCGTTCCGGGCGGCGAGGTCGATTCCAGCACGACGATGTTGCCCGACCTCAACTTAGGTGCGATCTGCTCGGCGGCAGCCTGTACATAGGAAAGATTGGCGGTGCGGTCGCCGTTGAACGGCGTCGGCACGGCAATGATGAAGGCGTCCGCCTCGGGCATCTCGCTGGTGGCCGAGAGGCGGCCCATGGCGACCGCCCCGCTGACGGCGACAGCCAGATCCGGCTCCACGAAGGGAACCTCGCCACGCGATACCGCGGCAACCGTTGCGGGATTGATGTCGACGCCGATCACGTCGATGCCGCGCGTCGCCAGAACGACAGCGGTGGGCAGGCCAATATACCCCATCCCGACTATGGCCAATCGACCGGAAAAAACTTCGTTCATCAAAGGAGCCCCACGCCCGCCTCGTTACTGATTTTGACGGCTGGCAGCCAATGTGCCGCCGCCGGTGATCGACCTTGTCGGCCGGAAAGCGCGAGCGGGGTGAACCAGTTCGCGGGCAGTAAGCAGAAGGAAGGCGGTGTTCGTCTTCAGATACCGCCACCACAGTCGGCGCGGCTCTTGCAGCAGCCTGTAGGCCCATTCCATCCCCGCACGCTGCCACATTACCGGCGCGCGCCGGGTGATGCCTGCAAGTATGTCGAACGAGCCGCCGACGCCGTGAAGTATCGGAACATTCAGCGTCGCCCCATAGGAGCCAAGGAAGATCTCCTTCTTCGGCGAAGCCATGCCAAGGAACAGCATGTCGGCACCGGAGGCCCGTATCTCGGCCGCTATGAGTGCGGACTCGTTGGCCTTGAAATAACCGTCATGCCGGCCAGCCACTTTCAGGCCCGGAAACCGCACCTGCAGGCGCGTCTCGAGCATACGCAAGACATCGGGCTGGGCGCCAAGAAGATAGATGGAGCGGCCTTCGCGATGTGCAAGCGCCAGCAGCTGTTCGAAGATGTCGATGCCGGCGATCCGCTCGGGCAGGGGACGCCCCAGCAACCTGCTCGCCCAGACGATGGACTGTCCATCTGCAAGCAGCATGTTGCATTCCAGCAGCGAGTCCCGCAAAAGCGCGTCGCTGCGCAGATTGACGACCTTGGCCGCATTGAGCACGCCGAGCAGCAGCTTGCTCCTCGTCACGAGAGCCGTGTGGCAGCGCTGGATCACCTCTTCCATCCGCAGCGGCTCGAGGTAGAGCCCGAATAACAATTGCTGTTCGGTCGGCATGTCGAATGCTCCCTGGTCTGTCACCTGCCGCCACGGACTGCACCGTTGCGCAGCCTCTCGACGACGCCGCCGGAGAGCCACGCATAGAGCAGCCAGCCGAGTTCATAGGGGCGGCACTCGTAGTCGACGCGGCTGGGCGGAAACATGATGTCGAGCCCTGGCAGGTGGAAGCCGCGCTTGAGCCCTGTGGTGAGTGCCGAAATTGCCCTGACGGCCTTTTTCGGTTCGCGGCGCGCGACCTTTCTCCAGATCACGCCGTCCTCTTCGGACACCATCGGAACATCGACCTCGGGGTGTTCGTCCAGCCAGCGCAATCCCTTGGCCACCGACTTCATATGATCGGTGCCGCCGGCCTCGCGCAGGTCGAGCAGGGCCATTGGTCCCATCGCATGCTGATGGACGCTGTAGACGGGATAACCTTCGACGACACTTCCGTCGCGCGTGTCATAGTGCCACCACCATTGACCGGCTGGACCCTGGAGGTGAGCGATGCGCCCACCCGATGCTTCGGCTGCGGCGAGCGCTGTCGGATCGTTCTTCGCCACCGACAGGCGGGCTAGCCCCTGCGTCGAATAAACCTGATCGGCAAAGCAGCCGATGTGGGCACGCAGCCGGCCATTGGAAACGGCGGGCAGCATGTGCGGGAAAAGTCCGGTCGCGCCTTGCCCACCCATCAGGCGATTGGCCGCAAGCGTGCTCAGATGCTCGGTGTCGCCAAGATGGCGCGCCGCAAGGGCGGCAATCAGCGTCCAGGAACAATCCACCGTGGCAATCGTCTCTTCCGACTCGAGCAGGGCAGTCAAGCGCTTCAACAGCGGCTTGGCATAGACGTCGGCCACTTCTGCCGCAGCCCAGGCGCAAAGTGCAACCGCGCCGGGATCCTTTGATTTCTCCGCGCGCCGCGCGCAGTTCAAGGCCAAATCCGCAGCGGTTGCGCCTTCGAGAATGTGCCGCTGAACGTCCTCGTCCACGAAGGCCAGTCCCGACGCGACATTTGCCGCATAACGCAGGCTGTCGCCCTCGGCACGGACACTCCGGCCTGATGCCGTCTTAAGCTCGCGAACGGTGTGAACGAATGCGCCATGCGCAAACATCTGCGGCAGGCCCTTCTTGGCCAGCTCGATGAGCTGCTCTGTCCGCGCCCGGGTTGCGCGGGATTCGGCGTCGAGCGCCTGAAGGCGGTCAATGGGGAAAACTTCGACGGGTCCGGTAAGATTTGGCTGCGGGTTCATGCGGCTTGCCGACGGCCTCTCGATCTTGCGTGCGTCGACCTTTCGGCCACTGCACGAGGGTTTCTCCATGTGCCCGGAGGCACTGGCGGTTACAGTTGAAAGGCACGGCGATGAACTGACGCTTCACAGTCCCGCCACGCCGAGACACAGATCGATGCTAGAAAATCTGAAGAAATATTCTATCGCCCTGAAAGACTTACGGAGCCGTTTTCCGGACCTGTACTGGAGCGTTCGACCTACTCCGATAGGACTATGGTTAGTATCATCGGAGTCAGCTCCATGGCTGAAAGAGCTTGTTGGTGTACCTCTAAGTTCACCACCTCATGTAGACTTTCATTGTGCTGATATTCCTGCAAACTATCCGGCAGAATTTCCCTGTATTTCGGCATCTCGAAGCCAAGAGTCTGGGTGAATGCAAATGGATGGACCGACTGAACCTGCATCGATCCTTGCGCCTGCCGGCGTTAGTGACACGGCTGGCGTTGCCGTGGTGGTCGTCACCTACAACAGCGCCAAGGTCTTGCCCGGTCTGCTCGACTCGATCCCGGAAGGACTGGCCGGGATCAGCCGTCACGAGATCATCATCGTCGACAATGATTCTCACGACGCGTCGGTCGATATTGCGCTAGCCCATCCGACCCATCCGAGAGTGATCAGGATGGGCCGCAACGCCGGATACGCTGCCGGCATCAACGCCGCGACGGCTATAGTCGGATCCGACCTGGACGTCCTGATCCTCAATCCCGATGTTCGGCTTCTGCCGGGTTCCGTGCGTCTGCTCAGCAAAAGACTGTCGGACCCCACGGCGGGCATAGTCGTGCCGCAGATCCTCCATGAGGACGGGACGACCGCTTTGTCCCTTCGGCGCGAACCGTCGATGACGACGGCATGGTCGGACGCCTTGCTGGGAACGACGATCGCGGCGCGGATAGGCGCAGGCGAGATCGTCGATGATCCGGCGATTTACGATCGCGGTGGCGTCGTCGAATGGGCGACGGGTGCCGCCCTGCTTGTTGGAGCCCGAGCCCGTCGAGTCGCCGGTGAATGGGACGAGTCATTCTTCCTCTACAGCGAAGAAGTCGATTATCTCGAGAGGGTTCGCCGAAGCGGCCTGTCAGTGGTGTACCATCCTCAGGCGCAGGTCGTTCATATCGGCGGCGAATATCACGACAATCCGTTCCTTTCGGCGCTGATGACGAAAAACCGGATTCGCTATTATCGCCGTCATCACGGGCGTCTTTCCACGGCCTTGTTCCGGCTGAGCATAGTCGTCGGCGAGACCATGCGATTCACATTCGGACCGGGGCATCGCGCAGCGCTGCGTGCCGCACTCACCTTATAGAGACAGTGCCGGTGGCTGGACGATCACGCGTCCTTGCGACGGGCGCTGATGAGTTGCGCATAGATGCTGTCCACACGATCGAGCTTGGCGCTCCACAAGGCGCTTTTCCTGACATGCGCATGGGCTGCCTCGCCCATCCTGCGCCGCAGTGCCGGATTGGTCGCCAGCCTTCGGATCGCAGCCGCGATATCGATCGCGAGCGCTTCCGGCGTGGTGACCGAAAGCTTTATGGCGCAGGCGTCCGTTGTCGCACTTCCCGGTCCGCCGCGATCAACGACGATAAGCGGCAGCGAATAACCCATCGCCTCCAGCGCCACGTTGCCACCGGGTTCGCGATAGCTCGGAAAGACGAAGACGTCGGCCTGCTTGTAGAATTCCGCGACCTCGGCCTTGGAACGCCATCCATAAAGCGCGACGCGGTCGCCAAGATCTAGGCTGGCGATGAGCGCTTCGCACTCCGCGCGTTCCGGACCTTCGCCGACGATGTCGAGCCGGACCGAAACATCTCGCAGCATGCCCATGGCGCGTATGATGTCGCGAGCGCCTTTCGTCCGCACGAGGCGTCCGACGTAAAGCAGCCGGATTGTTTCGGATCGCCCACTGCGATCTATGGGCGCAGGAATTTCGTCCAGACCTGTTTCGCTCAGGACCTCGAACCGGCGCAGCGGGATTGCGGCCAGCTGCTCCTTCACATAGGCGGCTATTCCGAACACGCAGTCCGCGGTCCTGAAGGTCTTGCGTAAAAGCGGGTCCCACTGTTGCCGGTACCGATCGAGCCCTCGCAGCGCCATGAACCACGGCGCGGAGCCTTCATCGCCGGCAAAGCCATCTGGAGACGACAGACCGCCACCCACGGGCCCTATCACGAACGGGATGCCAAGACCGGCCGCAGGCGAAGGATAGCGCATGGCGACCGGCACGGGCTGGTGCACGAGATCGAAACGCTGCCCCTCGGCAATTGCCTGTCGTATCCATTTTCTGGCGCGGAAATAGAACGGAACGTAGCCGGGCTTCAGCATGCTGTTCAGCCGTTCGGCGCGGCCAAGCAGCGGCGGCTCGGTCCATTCCACGACCTTCATGCCCGGAAGCTGCTGCGCTGCGGGCCGGGCCCCTCGCTTGTGATAGGTCAGCAAGGTCACATCATGCCGCTCGCCGAGACGCCGTGCCCATTGAAAGGCGACCCACGCCTCACCGACATCCTCGCCGTTGCAGGTCGGTGCTACGAGCAGAAGCCTGGCCATGGTTACCTGCTGGCCATGCGACGGCGCCATCCTGCCTTCAGGCGGCGGCCCCATTCGGAATTCTCGACAAGCCGGCGAACCAGATTGTTGGCAAAGGACAGTGACGATACGGCAAGCATCACCAGCGTCGGCCATGGCCGCGACGCGGCAAGCATGACCTCGCTTTCGGAGCGAACAGCCCGCCCGAAGGAGGATTTGTAATCGGCTTCGCCGTGACCGAAATCGAGTTCCGAAATAGCGGGATCGGCGCACAGATCCTCGAGCATTCGCAGCATTGTGAAGCGCCCGATGGAGAGTTTGCTCATATCGGGATCGAAGCCGGGCGTGCCGATCTGGAAAGTGCCGCCATAGCCAAAGCCGCTCCAGAAGGCGACGGGGCGCTCGTCGATATAGAGCATCCAGGTTCGGTACCAGCCACGGTCGAGCCCGAGCTTGATCAGCGCACACTGCATCGGTGTGCCGGAAAACCCCACGCCGAGACCGCGCTGATAGGTTTTCGCGGCGACAGCTTCCATGTCGCGATACAGATCGGCCGCATCTTCCGGACGATCCAGATGCCGAAGCTCCAACCGGCCTGCGAATTCCATTCGGAGCTGATTGTCATGCCGGCGCAGATTGCCTCGCGTCTTGGCCGAACGCGTCTCGAGGAAACGCGTCATCGAATCCGGTATCACCGCCATCCAGCGGCGGGAAACGGGCTGCGCATGTGCCCGCTGCGCCCAGCCCGTTGCTACAAGGGCGGTCGCGTAGAGTGTGCTGTCGACATCGACATTGCGCATCAGGATGAGGTCGGCGACACCCTTGTCGAGATCCTTCTTCAGGTGCCGCAGGACGATTTCTTCCTCGTATTTGTTCCTTGCACCCAGTATGCCGCCAAAGGTCACCACGATCGCACGCAAGGTGGCGGAACCAAGCCGCCGGTATCCGAACCGGAAAGGCACGGGCAGGTTTTCAAGCCGGGCAACCGCCAGCAGGTCGGCCCCTCCGTCCTGGCGGATATGAACCACATGCGGTCGGATGACCTGATCGGCATGGCGCACCACGGTCATGTAGTAGTCGATGTCTGAATCGATGTCGTCGACGTGAAGCGACTTCCAGACATCCCGGAGCGCTTCGACCTCTTCCAGCGTGGTCGCAACCGTTACCTTCTCTTCGACGACCGCACTGTGGTCGGCGACGAACCTGCGGGATTCCATAATGGCAGTCATGAACCGCACCCCCGAGGATTGGCTGAACGAACTCTTCATCGATTGCGGAGTCTCCGCTACGAAGCTACCTGAGGCATACACGAGCGGCCAGAAAGTAGGCTGGCATCTATAGATTTAGATCGGTCGGCAATTAGGCGTATGGACGTTTGCGACCTTCCGCGACTGGCTGCTTGCCTCGTCCCGCCACACGCCCATTTCGACGATCATTGCCGGCCGTTTCACCGCGCGATCTATCGCGTGGGGCCGCCGCCACGGCATCCGTCTCCACATCCAGTATCCATACGCCGCTGCCGATCAGGAAGATGAAGATGACGTAGGTCGCGTTCCAGAAGTAGACCGTCCACCCGACCAGGAAGAAACCAGTCATCGCGATCACGAATGCGGTCTTGTAAGCCTGCGTTCTCTCGTCGAGCCCCGATCTGAACGCCACGGGCAGATAGACCGCAAAGAAGCCCAGCGCCATGAACAGCTCCGCCGGCAGCCCGTGGCGGACGCCGTCGATGATCCAGAACATGTCGATGCTGGGGCTCATCCATGACGGACGCTCCCAATAGCCGAAACCAACACCGAAAAGCGGATGGTTCATGATCGATGCGGAACCGTATCGATATATTTCGGCGCGGACATAGGCCGAGGATTCGTCGAACGAAAAATACGACATGAACACGACCGGCACGGAACGGTTGGACAGGAGTTCTATCGACATCGCAGCCAGGAACCCGAAGGCGCACAGGATCTTCCAGCGCGCCTCTATGTTTCTGAATACCCAGTTCCAGCCGAGCAGCATGCCCTGGCTGGCCAGCGCCGTCATAGGGCCAGCGGACAGTGAAAAGAAAGTCGCTGCTATGACGATGCCCGTGCCGCGCCAGCGGCCCACAAAACTCTTCCCGTAGCCAAGCACCATATGCGTGAAAGCCAGCGCGCTGGCACAGACCACGCCGTACAATATCGGATGTTCGAAGACGCTCTGGACGCGCCGCATGCCCCAGCGGGGATCAACGAAGTTGTCCGGGAATGTCGGATAGACTGCAGCAAAAACCGACAGCAATATATTGCGCCCGGTGATCGCTTCGAAGACCGCGAAAGGCAGGAGCAGGGTCACGAGCCGCAGTAGCATGCGCACCATGTTGTAGAAATCATCGGCGTCGCGGATGAAGCACCGGGCCAGCATATAGGCGCCAACCGTCTCGATGAAGATCATGCCGGATGGCTGAAAGGCATAGTCGAAGCCGTGGATCATCCCGATCGCGAGAAAGCACCAGAAGCAGTACAGGATGAAGGAAATATCGGCGACCCGGATACGCCCCGCTTTGCCGCTTATCCAGCCGATCAGGCAGGGTAAAAGGAAGGCAAGAAGAATGAAGCGATAGAGCGACATCCGGATCGGACCGATGGTGATGATCCAGGGAATGAGCAATCCCGCCATGAAGAGGAAGACGGGCCATGGCAGGCCGCGGTGCGTAGACTTTTCACGCCCGGACTGTTCGGCCCGGGCCGAAAGCCTGCCCGCTCCGGATTGCCGGCCTTGCCTGACTTCGCCGGCGTGGTCGGACACCGCGCCGAAGGTTCCATCCACCATTTTGGTTGCCCGGTTCACCCGCGTTCCAATGTCGGCCGCTCGCAGATAATCTTTGCAGCAGATCCGAATTTACGCTCCTGCAACTTGGGTAGCAGTAAATATCCGGGTCAGGTGAGTAGTTACTTTGATGTATAAAAGGTGGAATTGCTTTGCACCGGACATCGTGGAACTCTTTTCCCACAGGTCGGGGATACTCCAAGCTTAGGCCATCACGAAGCTCCGGCAGCATGACCAGGCAAGCGGTGAGCTGAAGAATGACCTTGGTGTCTGCGGAAAATCTGGCGCGATCCCTGTTTCGAAGGATGAGCGAGGCGAAGGATCGCCGGCGCAGGCGCCGACTGGAGATTCAGGTCAGTGACAAGAAGACCTCCACGCCTGCGGTCTATTTCCTGACGCCGGACCATCCCGAACCCTCGGGCGGCATACGCGTCATATACCGGCACGTCGACATTCTGAACGCGGCCGGAATTCGCGCCTTTGTCCTTCACCATCGCCCCGGCTTCCGCTGCGAATGGTTCGAGCACGAGACCAGGGTAACGGATATCGCCAGCGCTGCAGTGTGCGGCGGTGACCTGCTCGTTGTTCCCGAAGTCGACATCGACCTTCTGCTTCAGCTGCCACGGGGCACGCGCCACGTCATCTTCAACCAGAACAGCCATCTGACCTGGAAGCGCCCGGTCCATCAGGTCGCACGTCTCTACGCGGCCAATCCGGGCCTTGCAGGCATCATCACTGTCTCGCGGCACAATCAGGAGATGCTCGGCTGGGCATTCGGCGAAACGCTGATACGGCGCGTCCATCTAGGCATCGATCCGGCATTGTTCCATCCGGGCAGCGAACCGTCCGGGCAGCGCATAGCCTATATGCCCCGGCGCGGGCGGGAAGATGCGCGGCAGGTTCTGGAGATGCTGGAGGCGCGCGGCATCCTCGACGGCTGGGAGATCGTGCCGCTGGACAGGCTGACACATTCGCAGGTCGCGGACCGCCTGCGAGCCACACGCATCTTCCTTGCCTTTACCCACCAGGAAGGGTTCGGCCTGCCTCCGGCGGAGGCGATGGCATGCGGGAACTACGTCATCGGCAATCATGGTTTTGCCGGCCGGGAATTCTTTCGCGCCGAGTTCAGCGCGCCGATCGAGTCCGGCGACATACTTGGTTTCGCCAGCGCGGTGGAGAAAGCCATTATCGCGGAGCGCCAAGAGCCCGGCTGGTGCCGCGAGCGCGGGCTTGAAGCGTCCCGCTTCGTCCTGTCCGAATATTCGCCGGCGCGCGAGCGCGAAGACGTGACCAGCATCTATTCCGAGCTTCTGCATCACAACGCGGCGGTGGAACGCGTTTAACGCTGCGCGCCCAAAAGCCGGCTGCCTGCGTTAGCGGTTTGGCAACTCGATCAATACAGCCCCGTTTGCCACCAGCGACGCCACGCATATTTGTCGGCGATCTCGCGCAGTTGCGCGTGACCGCGCGCCATCACGGTCGAGATCGCACCATCGACGCCATTGCGCCTGCGCTCCAGGCCTTGCCACTGCCTGGTGTTCGCTGCCGCCGGATAGAGATCGAGTGCGAATTCGCGGTAGAGGTCGACCGGCTCATTCTCCGCTCTACCGGAATCGATGATCTGGCAGGCATAGCGAAGCGCAGTCAGCGCAAGCGTCCGCCGCGCAGTGTCCTGCATCGCAGCCGCATCCGGCAAGGCTCCGGCCTCGTTTTCGAAAGCCGACAGAATGGCATCGCGGCGCGCCCGCAGATCATACAGGAAGCCGGCATGTACCGTCCGATGCATGTTTGCGTTGTGAACGCGGTAATAGGCCTGGTCGGCGCCATTGATGCGGCCGATATCCGAGATGGCGGCTGCGCGCAGCCACATTTCCATGTCTGCCGAATGGGGAAGTGATGCCTTGTACCCACCCAGCCGATGCTGGATGCTCGTGCGTATCACCACCTCCGGACAGCAGATGAAGTTCTTTCCGGCCCGGCACATGCGCTCGATCCAGTCGCCGCCGCTCCAGATCGTCCAGCCGGTGTCCTCAGTTCTCGCCAGCGGAAGCGTCGCGTCGTAGACCGGTATGGGATAGCCGTAGGTCAGCCCGACCGAAGGATGATAGTTCATCAGGGCCGTCGCCCGCGACAGGCAGCCCGGGGTCAGCAGATCGTCCGCCGACAAAAGAACGAGATAGTCGCTGTCGGCAAGTGCCAGACCCTCATTATAGGTCGCGATATGACCCTTGTTTACCGCGTGGTGGATATAGTCCACGCGGTGATCTTCGGACGACAGCTGCCTGCACATATCCAGTGTATCGTCGGACGAACAATCGTCGATGATCAGAACCTTCACATCGACATTTTCCTGCGATAGCGCGCTGTTTACGCATGCCCGCAGGTAGCGGCCGTAATTATAGCACGGCACGATGATCTGAACGGTCGTCATGAGGCCAGTGCGCCCTGTAGCTTCATGCTGCTCATTCGTGTGACATCCATGACCAGTTCGCCGAGCCGTCGCGTCTGCTTGGCAGCGTCATGACAGGCCACGGCGCGCTCCCGGCCGACGGCGCCGAGCTGCTTGCGCAGCACCGGATCTGCTGCAAGCCGCTGCATCGCGGCGATCATGCCCTCGATGTCACCTTCCGAAACCAGATAACCGTTCTGCCCGGTGGCGATCTGGTCGGTGATGCCACCGATCGTCGTTGCGACCACCGGTAGGGCGCAGGACATGGCTTCGACGATCGATACCGGCGAACCTTCCTTTATGCGCGAATGCTGGATGAAGATGTCGTGCAAAGGCAGTTTCTTCGCGAGGCTCAACTCGTCGATGAAGCCATGGAATGTCACCTTGTCGACCAGCCCAAGTCTCTTGACGAGTTCCCCAAGATTTTCACGCTCGACCCCGTCGCCGAAAATGCCGAGCCGGACCTTCGGGTTCACCTTGGCGACCTCGGAAAAGGCTCTTATCGAGATATCGCAGCCTTTTTCCTCGGACAGCCGTGAAACCATGATGAACCGCACCAGATCGTCGCTGCGCTCGGGCACCGGCCGGAACACATCCGTCGGCGCGCCGCAGGGAATGTAATGGATCTTGTCTTCCGGCGCGCCGTGTTCGCGCAGCCATTGCCGTTCTGCGTCTGTCACCACGACGATCGCTGCGAAATCATGCAGGCAGCGATAGAGGCTCCAGCGGTACCACCTGTTGCGGATGAAGGAAAAATCGCCGTGGAAATAGGCGATCAGCGGAATTCCGGCCTCGCGCGCAGTCGGCAGCAGGCGCATGGCGATGTCGCCGAAGTTGCAAAGGATGACGTCTGGCCGATCCTTGTCGAACAGCTCTTTCAGGCGCGTGCGCTCCTCGCCGATCGCCGCATAGAAGCTGCCGTTGAAGATCGCCCGGGAGCGATAGAGCCAGCGCCCGTCATTGTGGTAGGGCGCAAGCTTGCCCGGCAGCACGTGCTCGCGAACGTCGTTCGTCGGTTGGGTGCCGGCGTTCTGCCGTTCCCAGCAAAGCAGTTCCTTGCGAAAGCCCTGAAACCCGACCACCTGCCGCCACATCCAGGGCTGGCCGCTGGCGCCGAACACCCGCGTGGCGATCATCAGCTTCGGCCTTGCGTCCGGTTCCTGTATCTGTTCGAAAATCCGTTCCCCGACTTGCACCCTGTCTACCTCCGCGCTTGATCAACGGCCACGCGTCCCGCATGGACTCGCTGGCGAGTTTGACCGAACTATAGAGGTTTCCGTCGGCTCCGAACTTTAGGCTTACGAGTAGGTCCCGTTTCTATCCCTGATTTCTCCGGAGGATGGCCCGGTCACTCCATAAGCCCTAAGGATTAGGCCGGGTACTATTCCCCGCACCTTCCAGTGCTCGAATGGCTTACTATCGCTTAGCTGATGCGCATCGCCCGGAGCCTGGTGCCGCGCAAGCCCGCAAATCCCGTCTGCTGCGCAAATAGCGGGTAACAAGACCCTGCCACTCGGTCTATGCCACCTAAGCCTTTCGGACGGGAATGTACTGCGTTTTCTTTCCTTTACTCCGATCCTGAAAAGAAATCTGGTTATCGGACGGATTTACTTTCAGCGCTTCTTCAAAACTCTGGCAAGTGAACGGCGGGGATCGGCATGACGGGCACGGATTGCTCCTCTGTTTCCATATCCAGCCGGCGCATCGCGCAGTGTGCGGGGCAGCGGCTCAGGAAACAGGGAAACTGACGGAATGATTTCTTCCGATGTCACTCTGGACGAAGGTGTGGTCATCCATCACCCGGATCTGGTCAATCTATATGGCTGCCATGTCGGCGCGGGTTCGCGCATCGGCACATTCGTCGAGATCCAGCGAAATGCCACGATCGGCCAGAACTGCAAGATTTCGAGCCACACTTTCATCTGTGAAGGGGTGACGCTGGAAGACGGCGTGTTCGTCGGCCACGGTGTCATGTTCACCAACGACCTTCATCCACGCGCCGTGACCACCGACGGCGGCCTCCAGACCGACGAAGACTGGACCGTCATCCCCACGCTGGTCAGGCAACATGCCTCGATCGGAAGCAACGCCACCATCCTCGCAGGCGTGATCATCGGCAGGGGCGCGCTCATCGGCGCCGGCTCCGTCGTCACCAAGGACGTTCCGGACTACGCGATCGTCGCCGGCGTTCCGGCGCGGATCGTCGGCAGGGCCAAGGACGCTCCGGTCCGCCGCATCGTTTCGGGAGAGTGACATGATCGGCGTTGCTGTAGTTGGTTACGGTTACTGGGGTCCCAACCTCGTTCGCAATTTTGCCGAAACACCTGGTGCGCGGCTGATCAGCGTCTGCGATCTCAAGAAGGAGCGGCTGGTCAGCGTCCAGGCGCGCTATCCCGCCGTCGAGATCACGGACGACTTCGACGAAGTCCTGCGCGATCCGCGCGTCGATGCAATCGCGATCGCCACTCCGGTTTCCGCTCATTTCAGGCTGGCGATGAGCGCGCTGATGGCCGGCAAGCATGTGTTTGTCGAAAAGCCGATGGCCGCCACTGCTGACGAGGCACGCCGGCTGGTGGACGAGGCTTCGCGGCGCAAGCTCGTGCTGGCCGTGGACCACACCTTCGTTCACACCGGCGCCGTCCGGAAGATGCGCGAGCTTGTCGAAAGCGGGCTTGGCGACATCTATTACTACGACTCGGTCCGCGTGAATCTCGGCCTGTTCCAGCACGATGTCAGCGTCGTCTGGGATCTCGCCGTCCACGATCTCTCAATCATGGATTATGTCCTGCCCGCCAAGCCGGTGGCCGTCTCGGCGACCGGCATGAGCCACGTCGTTGGCGAGCCGGAGAACATCGCCTATCTCAACCTGTTCTTCGACAACAGCATGATTGCTCATATCCACGTCAACTGGCTGGCCCCGGTGAAGGTGCGCCGAACGCTGATCGGCGGCAGCAGTAAGATGATCGTCTATGACGATCTCGAGCCGAGCGAGAAGATCAAGGTCTACGACAAGGGCATCACGCTCAACGGCAATCCGCAGAAGAACGGCGAAAAGGTCTATCAGATGCTGGTCGGCTACCGCACCGGCGACATGTGGGCGCCGCAACTCGACTCGACAGAAGCCCTCGGCGTCGAGCTTCGCGAGTTCGTTAACTGCATCGAGCAGGGCGCTGTGCCGACCGCCGACGGCCATGCCGGCCTGCGCGTCGTGCGCATCCTTGAAGCCGCCACCCAGTCGCTTGCCCAACGCGGGCGCGTCATCGAACTCGAGCGCGCGAGGCGCATAGCATGATCCCGTTTCTCGATCTGAAAGCCCAGTATGCGAGCATCAAGGGCGAGGTGGATGCCGCCGTTCTGGGCGTGCTGGCTTCCGCCCAATATGTTCTTGGCGACGAGGTTGCAGCCTTCGAGCGTGAGTTCGCCGCCTATTGTGACGCAAAACACGCAATCGCCGTCAACACCGGAACGAGCGCGCTGCATCTGTCGTTGCTCGCCGCCGGTGTCGGTCCCGGCGACGAAGTCATAACCGTACCTTTCACCTTCGTCGCCTCCGTTTCTGCCGTCTGCTATACGGGCGCAACGCCGGTCTTCGTCGACATCGAACCGACGACCTTCACGATGGACCCGGCCAAGCTGGAAGCCGCTATCACCGCGCGCACCAAGGCGATCATCCCGGTTCATCTCTACGGCCAGATGGCCGACATGGCGCCGATCATGGAAATCGCCGACCGTTACGGAATTCCGGTCATTGAGGACGCCTGCCAGGCCCATGGTTCCGAATACAAAAAGAGGCGCGCCGGAAGCATCGGTATCTCGGGCTGCTTCAGTTTCTACCCCGGCAAGAATCTGGGTGCCTGCGGCGAGGGTGGCATCGTCGTCACCAATGACGACGAGCATGCCAAGACGATCCGCATGCTGCGCGACTGGGGCCAGGAGCAGCGCTATCATCACACGCTGAAGGGTTTTAATTATCGAATGGACGGCATCCAGGGCGCGATCCTGCGGGTCAAGCTTCGGCATCTCGAGGATTGGACCGAGGCGCGGCGAGACCACGGGCGGCACTATTCCGCTCTTCTTTCCGGATCAAGGCAGGTTAAAGCCCCCACCGAGCTCGCGGACCGCCGCCACGTTTATCACATCTATGCCGTTCGGACGCGCGACCGCGACGGGCTGCAGCGCGCCTTGCAGGCAGAAGGCGTGCAGACCGGTCTGCATTATCCCATTCCCGTCCATCTGCAGAAGGCGCATGCGGACCTTGGCTACAAGGCAGGCGCGTTCCCGGAATCGGAGGCTGCTGCCCGCGAAGTTCTCTCGCTGCCTATCTATCCCGAGATGACATCGAGGCAGGTGGAGCAGGTGGTCGCTGCGGTGGAGCAGGAAGCCTATGTCGCTTGATCCCGCTCCCGCCGCCCGCATCGTCAAGGCGGTTCATGGCAGGCAGGAAATCCTTGCCGACCCCGCCTATGAACTCGAACTGGCGGAAACCCTGAAAACGTCATACGGCGCTTCGGGACTGGTCGAACTCTACGGCCGTTTTTCGTTCGGTGACGGTTTCGTCGACGCGCTGATGCGCCGTTCCATCTTGCGCGCGCTTTCGCGCAGCTGCGGCGCCCGCCTGCAGGTCGGCAGCGGCGCGGTGTTCAAGCACCCGGAAACATTCGAGTTCGGCAATGGCGTCTTCGTCGGCGCGCAGGCCAACATCCAGGGCCGCTATGACGGCACCTGCGTCATCGGCAACAATGTCTGGATCGGCCCGCAGGCCTTTCTCGACGCGCGTAATCTGGTGATGGAAGAATATGTCGGCTTCGGCCCCGGCGCCAAGGTGCTCGGTTCCGCCCACACCGGCATGCCGGCGGATGTGCCGATCGTGCGCACCGACCTCGAAATCAAGCCAGTGCGCATTGAAGCCTGGGCCGACATCGGCACCAACGCCGCCATCCTTCCCGGTGTCACCATCGGCAAGGGCGCGATTGTAGGCGCGGGCGCGGTGGTGGTTTCGGACGTGGAACCATTCTCGGTCGTCGCCGGCGTGCCGGCAAAATTCCTGCACTGGCGAACGGATTCGGATCTGACGCGAACGGCGTCGCAAAACAACGGGGCAATCCATGAAAGATAAGCGCGTTCTCATCACCGGCGGGGCGGGGCTCATCGGGTCCCACATCGCCGATCTGGTTGCGAAGGAACAGCCGCGCGAGATCATCATTCTCGACAATTTCGTGCGTGGCCGGAGGGAGAACCTTCAGGCGGCGATGGACGCCTTTCCGCTCACCATCGTCGAAGGCGATATCCGCGATCGCGCACTGCTGGCAAAGCTCTTCGACGGCGTCGATATCGTCTTCCACCAGGCGGCAATCCGCATCACGCAATGTGCCGAGGAGCCGCGACTGGCTTTCGACGTGCTCGCCGGCGGCACGTTCGACGTGCTCGAAGCGGCGGTCAGTGCCAAGGTGTCCAAGGTCGTCGCGGCATCTTCCGCCTCGGTGCTGGGATTGGCCGAAAGCTTCCCGACGACCGAAGCGCATCACCCTTACAACAACCGCACGATCTACGGTGCGGCGAAGGCCTTCAACGAAGGGCTGCTGCGCAGCTTCGCCGATATGTACGGCCTGAACTATGTCGCGCTGCGCTACTTCAACGTCTACGGCCCGCGCATGGACGTCTATGGCGTCTACACCGAAGTTCTGATCCGCTGGATGGAACGCCTCGCTGCCGGCCAGCCGCCGCTTATCTTCGGCGACGGCTCGCAGACGATGGATTTCGTCCATGTCGCAGACATCGCGCGCGCCAACATCCTGGCGGCGAAATCCGATGTCACAGACGAGGTGTTCAACGTCGCCAGCGGCGAGGAGACCAGCCTGCTCGAACTGGCGCAGAAGCTGACCCGTATCATGGGTTCGTCGATCGAACCGACGCATGCGCCGGCACGCAAGGTCAATGCCGTGCCGCGCCGTCTTGCCGACATCACCAAGGCGCGGGATATGATCGGTTTCGAAGCGCAGATCCCACTCGATGATGGTCTTCGCGATCTTGTCGCCTGGTGGCAGGCCGAAAGTGCCGCGACCCGGGAGGCAGCGGAATGATACCGGTTGCCAAGCCCATTCTCGACGAACGCGAAGTCGAAGCAGTCCGCCGTGTAATTCTGTCCGGCTGGGTAACGCAGGGGCCTGAGGTTGCAGCATTCGAGCGTGAATTTGCCGAGCTTGTCGGTGCGCCGCATGCCTGCGCACTATCGAACTGCACCACAGCACTTCACCTGGCGTTGCGGGCCGTGGATATCGGCCCCGGCGACGAGGTGATCACCGTCAGCCATTCCTTCATCGCCACCGCCAACGCCATCCGTTATTGCGGCGGCGTTCCGGTTTTCGTCGATATCGAGGCGGATGGCTTCAACATCGACCCGGACCTGATCGAAGGCGCGATCACAAGGCGCACCAAGGCGATCCTGTGCGTGCACCAGCTCGGCATGCCCTGCGACCTGCGCCAGATCGTGGAGATCGGCAAACGCTATTCCATACCGGTCATCGAAGACGCCGCCTGCGCGACAGGCAGCGAAATTCTCTGGAACGGCCAGTGGGAAAAGATCGGCAAGCCGCATGGCGACATCGCCTGCTTCTCCTTCCATCCCCGCAAGGTGGTGACGACCGGCGACGGCGGCATGCTGACGACCGCCAATCCGGAATATGACCGGAAGTTCAAGCTGTGGCGCCAGCACGGCATGAGCGTGCCTGATACGGTCCGCCACGGTTCCAGCCAGGTCATCTACGAAAGCTATCCCGAGATCGGCTACAATTACCGCATGACGGACATGCAGGCGGCCGTCGGGCGCGAACAACTGAAGCGGCTCCCCGAAATCGTCGCACGGCGCCGGCAGCTTGCCGACCTCTACACGAAACATCTTCGCGACATACCCGGCCTCGAAACACCGTTGGAGCCGAGTTGGGGGCGCAGCAACTGGCAAAGTTACTGTGTCAGGCTGCCTCACTGGGTCGGCCAGCGCTCAGTCATGCAGGCCTTGCTCGACAGGGGCGTTTCGACGAGGCGCGGCGTGATGAACATTCATCTCGAGGATGCCTACGCAGCCCCCGACACGCATCGCTCTGGCACGAGCCTCCAGCAAAGCGTCGCCGCACAAAACGGAACCGTGATCCTGCCGCTCTATGCGCAGATGACGGACGCCGAGCTTCTGGCCGTGGTCGACACGCTTCGCGAATGCCTTGACGCAAGCAACATCCGGGCAGCGGAATAGCCGCATCGCATCGAGATCGATCCAATAAAGCCGCTGGCAATTGCCGGCGGCTTTTTTGCATTCAGGCCGATTTGGGCAGCCACGGCCTGAGCGCTGCCGGAAACGACTCCGGCGGCATCAGACGCAAAAGCATCCGCAGCGAATAAAGCCCGCTGACGAGTACGATCGCAGCACCCAGGGTGGTCGCCTGCCAAAGCGGCAACAGCTGGAAAGCGCCGAAAACCAGTGCGGAGGACGGCAGAAAAATCAGGCTCAGCTTGATGTTCTCACGCGACCAGCGAAAATCGGTTAGCCGGCGAACAATCAGGTAAATCAGGATATTGTGCCAGACATAGAGCCCGAAAAAGGCCATGCCGGCTCCTATGAAGCCGAGCTTCGTGACCAGCAGCCAGGCAAGTCCGACATGCACGATTGCCGCGGCAACCTCCGTCCAGAAATAGATCTTCTGCGCCCCCTTCGCCAGCACGATAAACCCCATCGGCCACGCCACCAGCCGCAGCATCATGCCGAGGCAGATCCAGCGCAGCAGATCCACGGCCGGGTAGAACTCGGGCGAGTAAAGCAGCCTCATGACCAGCGGCGCGAGCGTGAGCGTGGCCACGACACCGGGGCCGGCAAGCAGCATGCTGATCTGCGCCTGCTCATTGACGAGACGGTTGCATTCAGCGTGGTTGCCGGCGACGGCTGTCAGGCGCGGATAGAAATCCGTACCCATGGCCTGCAGAATGAACCCGGCATAAAGACCGCCGAGAGCCCATGCCGCCTGATACAGCCCCGCAGCCGCAACGCCATCTTCCCGCAACACGATGATGCGGATCGCGTAAGCAGCACCCACGGTCAGAAACCCGCTGACCATGAAGACGAAGCCCAGCTTCAGAAGCGCCGCTGTCTCCTGGCTCATCTGCGGCAGCGACATGGCCGGCATTTCGATGCGGATTTTCCTGGCGTACCACCAGGATGTAAGGATCGTGATGCCGGCCGTGGCCACCAGCGACGGCACGATGCCCTGCTCGCCGAAGAAATAGACCATCGGTATGCTGATGACCGTGCTGCACAACGCCGCAAACATGTTGATGCGGGCAAGGTTTGCGATCTGCCGCATGCCCTGTATCAGGGCAATTTGTCCAGCCGACACGAGCCGGAAGAAGATCGCCACAGACAAGAGCAGGACGCCTGCGGTGTGCTGGCTATCGCCAAAGGTGAACTCTGCGATCGGAAGGGAAAGTGCGGCAAGAAGCGCCGCGCCGACCAGTCCCAGAACGATCGATATCCGCCTCAGCACTATCGCCGTACGGGCGATCCTGTCGGCTTCACCAGTTCCCACCGACTCGGCTATCTGACGCACGCCGCTGGCCTGGATGCCGAGGCCTGCCAGATTCTGCGCAAGATCGGCTATGGAATTGTAGAGCCCCATCAACCCCACGCCGCCGGGACCGAGAAGCACCGCCATCGCCTTGTTGCGGATTATCGCAAACATGATGTTGACGACCGACGAGCCGCCGATCAGGGCCGTCGACTTCAGGATCTGGGTGTAGGATTGCCCGGACCCGGATGCAGCAGTTAAAGCCATCGAGTTGCTTCAGCCCCCGGTTCCGTGACGCATGGGTTTGAATTCGTCATGCCGCCCTGCCGGGATCAGGCGCTTTACGACCATATCGACGCTGTCCTGCCACGCCGGCGCACGCCAGCCGAAAGTCTTTTCGAACTTCTCGGTCGAAAGGCGCGAGTTCAGCGGACGCTTGGCCTTTGTCGGATAATCGGCACTCGAAATCTCGCGCACCGACGCGAATGGCCCGCCGGCGATGCCGCTCGTACGGAAAATGTGACTGGCAAAGCCCGACCAATTGATCTCGCCCGTCCCCGCGAGATGGTACACACCGTAATTCCCCCTGACGCAGAGCGGAGCAATTCGCAGGATTGCATCGGCGATATCCAGTGCGGATGTCGGGTTTCCCCACTGATCCGAAACCACGGAGACTGTGTCTCTCTCGCCGGCAAGCCTGAGCATCGTCTTGACGAAATTCGCACCGAACGGGCTGTAGACCCAACTGGTCCGCAGGATGATGTGCTGCGGGGTAACACTCGCGATCGCGTGCTCGCTCTCGAGTTTGGTGTATCCGTAGATGGTCTTTGGGACGGCGTCGTCATCCTCCCGGTAGGGCCGGTCGCAGTCGCCCGAGAAGACATAGTCCGTCGACAGATGGATGATCGGCACGCCTATGCGTACCGCCGCCTCGGCAACGCTTGCCGCCCCGATCGCATTGACCACATAGGCGAGCTCCGGCTCGTCCTCGGCGCGATCAACGGCGGTATAGGCAGCGGCCGACACGATCAGATCAGGCTTTGCGGCAGCGATCGCGCGTCTCACCGACAGGGGCTTTGCCAAATCGAGTTCGGGGCGGCCGACCGTGATCAGTTCCACATCCGGCATCTGCGCCGCTCTTTCGACGAGGCTGCAGACCACTTGGCCCTGAGTGCCGGTGACCAGAATTCTCATTGCGCCGCCACCAGACGGCCGAGACGCTCGCCGGCATAGCTGCCGTCGCGGATCGGCTTCCACCACCAGGCATTTTCGAGATACCAGTCGATCGTGCGCGCCAGCCCCTCATCGAAGCTTTCCTGTGGGCTCCAGCCAAGTTCGCGCTCTATCTTTGCCGCATCCATTGCATAGCGGCGGTCATGGCCGGGCCGGTCCGACACGAATTTTATAAGGCTTCGGTAGGAGGCACCGTTGCGGCGCGGTCGCTTCCTGTCCAGCAGATCGCAGATCGTTTCGACGACGCTGAGATTGGTGCGCTCGGCCCTGCCGCCGATATTGTAGTTCTCGCCGACCTTGCCCTTCGTTGCGACCAGGGCAAGTGCCCTGGCATGGTCCTCGACGTGAAGCCAATCCCGGACGTTGCCGCCATTGCCATAAACCGGCAGGGGCTTTTCCTCGAGCGCATTCAGGATCACCAGCGGAATGAGTTTTTCGGGGAAATGGAACGGCCCGTAATTGTTCGAGCAGTTGGTGACGACGATCGGCAAGCCAAAGGTCTGATGCCACGCCCGGACCAGATGATCGGAAGCTGCTTTCGATGCCGAATAGGGTGATGACGGCGCGTAGGGCGTATCCTCGGTGAACAGGCTCGTGTCGAATGGCAGGTCGCCGAACACTTCATCCGTGGAAACGTGGTGGAAGCGAAAATCCGCAACCGCATTTGCCGGCAGCTCACGCCAATAGGCGAGCGACGCCTGAAGCAGCCGGAAGGTCCCGACGATATTCGTCTCCACGAAAGCGTCAGGACCGTCGATCGAGCGATCGACATGCGTCTCGGCCGCAAGATGGATGACGTGGTCGATGTTTTCAGCGCGTAGGATCTCGGCCACGAGCGCGTCATTGCAGATATCCGCCTGAATGAAGCGATAGTTCGGAAAGTTCTCGATCTGCCGCAGTGAGGCGAGATTGCCCGCATAGGTCAGCTTGTCGATGTTGACGACGCGATTTCGCGGGTCCGCCACGAGATGGCGGCACAGTGCCGAGCCGATGAAACCGGCGCCGCCGGTCACGAGAATATTCATGGTCGCTCGCCTCGTTTCACTACGCGAAAACCTCCGCATGCCTCAGCATCGGCGCCTTGCGGTCCTTGTCTGACAGTTGAAGTTCGGATGCGGCCAAAGGCCATTCGATGCCGATATCGGCATCGTCGAAACGGATCGAACGGTCATGCTCGGCAGAGTAGTGGCTGGTCACCTTGTAGATGACCTCAGTGTCCGGCTCGAGCGTCAGAAAGCCATGGGCAAAGCCTTTGGGCACGAGGATCTGGTTCCACTCCCGTGCAGAAATTTCGATGGCAACCCATTTCGCGAAGCTCGGCGAGCCCTTGCGGATATCCACGGCGACATCAAGGATCGCACCTTTCACCACGCGCACCAGCTTGTCCTGCGCGTAGGGCGGCATCTGGTAATGCAGCCCACGGAGCACGCCCTTGGCCGCCGAATAGGAATGATTGTCCTGAACGAAGTTCAGCTGCACGCCGTGCTCACCGAGCCGCTCGGCATTCCAGGTCTCGGAGAAGAAACCGCGATCGTCACCGATCCGGCGCGGCAGGATTTCCAGCACGCCGTCGAGCCCCAGCGGTCTGACCTCGAGGCTCATGCGGCGTTGTCCTCCGCCAAGCTATTGTCATCCTCCACCAGACGCCGGAGGTAGGACGCATAAGAAGTCTTGCCGAGCTGGTATGCGCGCTTCAGCACTGCCTCGCGGCTGAGCCATCCCATATCCAGCGCGATTTCCTCAGGGCAGGCGATCTGCACGCCCTGGCGGCGCTCGACGGTACGCACGAAGGACGAGGCATCATGCAAACTGTCGTAGGTGCCGGTGTCGAGCCATGCATAGCCGCGGCCAAGCTGGCAGACGTTCAGGTCTCCCCGCTGGAGATAGATGTTGTTGACCGTGGTGATCTCGAGCTCGCCGCGCTCCGAAGGCTTGATCGACGCAGCGATGTCGACCACGTCGTTGTCATAGAAATAGAGACCGGTAACCGCCCAGTTGGATCGCGGATTGACCGGCTTCTCCTCGATCGTCAGCGCTCTGCCTGTGGATTTTTCGAAACTGACGACGCCGTAGCGTTCAGGATCATCGACGTGATAGGCAAAAACCGAGGCACCTTTTTCTCTCGCCGCGGCCTGCTGGCAAATGCGCGGCAGACCGTGGCCGAAGAAGATGTTGTCGCCGAGGATCATCGCGACATTGCCATCGCCGATGAAATCGCGTCCGATGATGAAGGCTTCCGCCAGCCCGTTGGGATGCGCCTGCTCGGCATAGGAAAGTTTGAGCCCGAAATCCGAACCATCGCCTAGCAACGCCTGGAAACAGGGCAGGTCGCGCGGCGTCGAGATGATCAGAATCTCGCGGATGCCCGTCAGCATCAGCACGCTCAACGGGTAATAGATCATCGGCTTGTCGTAGATCGGCAGTATCTGCTTCGACACCGCAATGGTGAGGGGGTAGAGCCGCGTGCCGCTGCCTCCCGCCAGGATTATCCCCTTCATCTCGCCCCCATCTGAACGTTCCCGTCTCTGTGACGTTTCCTCGACCAACGATCCGCAGGGATCATTGGCTTCTTGCCTGTTCCGATTTTGCGTTGTTTGTCGAAGGTGCATTCAGGCTGGCCGCAGCCGGCTCGGAAGATACCGGCGCCTGTTTGTTGTAGGTCACCTTGAGCACATCGCCCGGCAGGAGGGTGGTCGCCTCCGACACTTGGATCTGCTTTGGCTCTCCACTGGTGTCCTGTCTCGTCACCGAGAACTCGATAAGGGTCGGTTCGCCGGGACGGGGTGCGTTCGAAGCCGAGGCGAGCGTGTCGAGCAGAAGCCTCTGGGCCACGTCTCGCTTCAACCTGAGCTGGTCAAGATTGGCCTGCTCCTTCTGAAGTTCGGTGGCCACGTCGGTCTGCTGCTGGTCGCGAAGCCCTTCCAGGCTGCGCGTCGCCTCCGTGATGCCCTGCCGGGCCCGCATGATCGCGGTCACCTGGTCGAGACGGTCCGCACGGAACCCGGCAAGCGCACGCTCGAGGTCCGATCGCCGCGAGACGATCGCCACGCCCTTGTCGACGAGCACCTTGACGCCGACGAGTTCGTCCTCAGCGCTCTTGATGTTGAGATCGGCGCCCTTGATCTTTTCCTGGAGGACATTGATTTCGGCGTCCAGGAGATCGCGCAGTTCCGACAATGATTTCGTCTGCCGGTCAAGCGCATTGGCGCGCGCCGAAAAGATGATCTTTTCCTGACCGAAAATCTCCGCAGCAGCCCTGCTCTCGCTGTTTCCGAGCGGTGGCTGCGGGAACTTTATTTCTGTTGTCCCGGACATCTCCGCTTCCAGCCGGGCAATGCGCGCCATGCAGCGCAAGATGTCATCGTCCACGCCCTTCAGCTCCCCGACGAGCTTGATCTCATCCTGGGAATGCGCGTCCGAACGCAGTTCGCCTCCGCTCAGGGCCAGCGCCTGCAGCACCGTCATTCCGAGCCTGAACTGATACTGGCCGGGCTTCGTGACATCGCCGACCACATAGACCGGCGGATATTCGACAATTTCGACCGTCGTATCGGGCTTGTTCACCAGGCCGATCTTCGACTGAAGCCGCGTGGCGATTTCCTCGGCCAGGCCGCTTGTGTCGAGATTTCCCACCGGGATCGAGCCTATTACCGGAAGAAGAACCGTACCGGCCTGCGAGACGATGAACTCTCCACCCAGCGCACCCCATTGCTGGTACTCGCCCTTGGTCGGCATCCATTGCACCACCGTGAGACGCAGTTTTGTCTGAGGCGCAAGTTCGCCGTTTTCGGCGCCGGCTAGACTCGTCAAGCCGACGGCAAAAGCAACGCCGAGTGCAAGCACCTGGCGGAAGCGCCTCAATTGAATCTTGCAGTGCACAGCCATTAATGACTCCAACCCGCTGGCTGAAACTTGATCTCAGGTTTCCGCTCAACGACCGGCCTCGCCAGATCGACGAGGCTTGTTCAGCAGGGTTCAATGTGCGGAGTTCTCGCGAAGTTGAGAAGAGGAAGCCTCGATCTCAGACCTCATACATCTTGATACATCACGTCGAGAAAGGGGGAGGCCTGGAGCGTCTGCTATCGATCCTAAGTATTTCCCCGCAGCACAGCCTAGCCAGTTTGGTCTGAATGAGGGGTAGCGGATAAGACGATTGGTGGAGGCGCTTCCGATTGTGCCGACGCTCACTACCCCGTTTGAGCTAGTCAGGGCGATAGAGGCCGCCGGAAGCCCTTTTGCGGCGCTCGAAACGCCTCGATTGCGGTCCCTGCTTGCCGGGAGTCTCGAACAGTCAGGATTTGCCGGCCGATACCGTAGTCCGCGACGGCGTAGCGACCGTTGAGAGTATGACCATGACGAAACAGATGGCAGTGACCGTATTGGCTAGTTCATTGGGATAGCCTCTGGCTGCCATCTACACATGACAGCCCCACCAACCGAGGGAGTGATGGCTATCCCGCGCAATTTCCCCCGAACACAGCCAAGCGCCGGTTTCAGATGCCAAATTGATTAGAAGAGTAGACGTCCATCGGTTTTGGGTATTTCCAGATACCGCTTTAGCACTATCGGTTAAAGCCAAATTTCAGCACAAAAACAACGATGTCTGTCCTAGTCCGTCCGGTCTATATTTCTTAGATTACCGTTTCGCTATACGGTTTGATCAGTCACCTGAACGGAAACTTACTTAGAGGCTCAGGATGCGCTGGTGGTACTGCAGATGTCTCAAATGACCCAACTGTTGAAAATGGACACAGAAGACGGTTCCATAGTTACCAGCGTCGCACGCGTCGAGGCCGAGCAAGGATTGCGTCGTACCCTTCTCTTCGTAACGATGCCCGGATCGGTGGCCGATTGCCTGCTCTATGCCATTGAGCGGGAATTGCCCTGGCTCGTGATAGAACGGGTCGAGCATATACAAGCAGCCTGCACCAAGTTTTCTCATCCGGTGTCGCTTATCCTGATTGATCCTGAGCATGTGAAGGCGGCTGAGGATGCCGCAGCAGACATTTCTCGGCTTCATCCATTGGCCTTGACGGCGGTGATGGAGCTCGACAGTCACAACCCCTCATCCACCTTTCCAGAGATTTTTGAGTCCAAGCTCATTCGCGGCGTCCTGCCCATGGATCTGAAGCTCGATGTGTGGCTATCCGTCATCAGGTTGATGCTTCGCGGCGGTGAATATTTCCCGACCGGCTTGTTCCATTCCTACGCAGACAAGTTCGTACGGAACTCGACCGCTCGCCCAGCAAACAGCTCGGCATCATCAGCTGCAAGAAACACCTCGGAAGACGACCTGTCAGATCTGACAAGCCGCGAGATCGAGATATTGGAAATGGTCTCGCGCGGCCTGCAGAACAAAGCCATCGCCGCAGCGCTCGGGCTGTCGGAGCATACCGTGAAGATTCACCTTCACAACATCATCCGGAAGCTTGGCGCGCACAACAGGACGGAAGCAGCCGCGCGTTTCCACGACTACCACAAGCCGGCTTCAAAGCCGCGCTAAACCAACCCTGCACAGCACCTCGATCACGGCGCCGTTGATTTCCGGATGGAAATTCCGGGATCAAGGCTGGCCGTGGCAAATCCGTGTCTGGCTTAATGCGTCTCCGTATCGATAATCGGAATACTCGACTAATCTTGTTGGCGGACATCGAAGGCCATGTGTTTTCGAACCTGGGTAGATGATCCGGTTATCCGCTGTTGAAAAGAACGGAGAACGCCATGTCAGATTTCACGATTTCCCGGCGCGGCGTACTTGCCGGCTCGGCCTTGCTGCTTGCCTCGACCGCGCTGCCCGGCATCCTCCGCGCGCAGGAAGCAAAGAAAGGTGGACGCCTGATCGTCGCCGCCGATTCCGAGCCGCGCAATCTCAATCCCGCGATTGTCGCCTCCAACGGCGTGTTCTTCGTCGCCAGCAAGGTTGTCGAGCCGCTGGCCGAAGCCTCCTTTGAGGGCAAGGACGGTCTCGATCCACGCCTCGCCACCAGTTGGGAGGGCTCAAGCGACGGCCTGACGGTCACCTTCAAGCTTCGCGAGAACGTGACCTGGCATGACGGCAAGCCATTCACCTCGGCAGATGTCGCCTTCTCGGCCTTGCAGATATGGAAGCCGCTGCAGAACCTCGGCCGCGTCGTGTTCAAGGACCTGGAAGCCGTCGACACGCCAGACGAGCACACCGCGGTCTTCCGCTTCGCCAAGCCGACACCCTTCCAGCTCATCCGCAACGCGCTTCCGGCTCTGACCAGCGTCGTGCCCAAGCATATCTTTGAGAAAGGCGAGATTGCTGACAATCCGGCCAACACCGCTTTGATCGGCACCGGCCCGTTCAAATTCGCCGAGCACAAGCCGGGCGAATATTACCGGCTCGAACGCAACGACAAATACTGGGGAGAAGGCGAACCGCATCTCGACGAGATCGTCTATCGCGTCCTGCCCGACCGCGCCGCCGCCGCCGGCGCGCTGGAGGCCGAGGAAATCCATCTCGCCGCCTTCTCCGCGGTGCCGCTTGCCGATCTGGAGCGCATCTCGAAAGTGCCGGGCATCGAGGTGATCTCCAAGGGCTATGAAGCCCTGACCTATCAGCTCGTCGTCGAAATCAACCATCGCCGCAAGGAACTCGCGGACGTGAAGGTGCGGCAGGCGATCGCGCACGCCATCGACAAGGATTTCGTCGTCAAGACGATCTTCCTCGGCTACGCCAAAGCGGCCACCGGGCCGGTGCCGCAGAACGATCCGCAATTCTACACCAAGGATGTGCCGACCTACGCTTTCGACGTCGCCAAGGCCAACGCGCTGCTCGACGAGGCCGGCTACAAGCGTGGCAGCGACGGCACACGGTTCGCGCTGAAGCTGCTGCCCGCTCCCTACTTCAACGAGACGAAGCAGTTCGGCGACTATCTGCGCCAGGCGCTCGCCGAAATCGGCATCAATGCCGAGTTGGTCAACAATGATGCGGCGGGCCACCAGAAGGCCGTCTACACCGACCACACCTTTGACCTCGCTGTCGCACCGCCGGTCTTCCGTGGCGACCCGGCGATCTCCACCACCATCCTTGTCCAGAGCGGCATTCCCGACGGCGTGCCCTTCTCCAATCAGGGTGGCTACGCCAATGCAGACCTGGATGCGCTGATCGCCAAGGCGTCCGAGACGCTCGACCCGGAAGCCCGCATCGCCCTCTACCGCGATTTCCAGAAGAAGGTCGCGGAAGACCTGCCGCTGATCAATGTCGCCGAATGGGGCTTCATCACGGTCGCCCGAAACACGGTCAAGAACGTCTCGAACAATCCGCGCTGGGCGGTGTCGAACTGGGCGGACACTGTTCTCGAAACGTGACATCATCTGGCGTTTCGTCATTCGAGGTCCGTGACAGAGCGTGAGACGTGCATTCATCCTGCTGCGAAGGCGGTTGATCGGCAGCATTCCGGTGCTGCTGATCGTGGTCATAGGCACATTCCTGCTCCTTGAAGCCGCCCCTGGCGACGCGGTCGATGCCTATATAGGCACGACCGGCGGTGACGCCGGCCTTATCGAAAGCCTGCGCCAAAGCTGGGGTCTCGATCAGTCGGCGGGGACGCGGCTTGCCGCCTATCTCTGGTCCCTCGCCCATCTCGACCTCGGCTATTCCGTCACTTTCTCACGCCCCATCCGCGACGTGATTTTTGAGCGGCTGCCCAACACCCTTCTTCTGATGGGCAGCGCCACCGCACTCTCCTTCGGGCTTGGTTCCGCGCTTGGTATCGTTGCAGGTGCCAGGCCGGGCAGCTTTCGCGACCGGTTCCTGTCGATCGGCTCACTTGCCCTCTATGCCGTTCCGGGCTTCTGGCTCGGCCTGGTGCTGACCGTGATCTTTTCGGTGCAACTGCGCTGGTTTCCAAGCAGCGGCATTGAAACCATAGCCTCCGGCAAGACCGGATTTGCCCGGACGCTCGATATTGCGCAGCATCTTGCCTTGCCGGTTGCGGCCCTCGGCGTCATCTATCTCGCGCTCTACCTGCGCATCATGCGCGCCGGCATGGCCGAGGTCTGGCGCATGGATTTTGTGCTCGCCGCCCGCGCCAAGGGCCTCAGCCGCCGCCGCATCGTTCTGCGCCACGTCGCGCGCAACGCGCTGTTGCCGCTGGTCACCATGCTCGGGCTGCAATCGGCAGCGATGCTCGGCGGCAGTGTCGTCATCGAAAGCGTCTTTTCCGTCCCGGGCTTGGGTAGGCTGGCACAGGAGGCAGTCAGCTCGCGGGATACGCCGCTGCTGCTTGGCATCATTCTCGTCTGCGCCGTTATGGTCATCGTCATCAATCTGGTCGTCGATATTTTCTATGCCGTGCTCGACCCGCGCGTCGGCGCAAGCGAGGAGGCCGCGTGAGCTTCTTTCGCCGCTTCTCGCGCTCGCCCGAAGCCGTGATTGGCGCGTCGATCCTGGGCGTACTCGTCGTCATGGCGCTCTTTGCACCGCTGCTCTTTCCACGCGATCCGCTTTCGATTGCCGGCCCCGCACTACTGCGCCCGTTTCAGGACTGGTCGCTTCCGCTCGGCACCGACCGGCTCGGCCGCGACGTGCTCGCCGGACTCTTTCACGGTGCGCGAACCTCGCTCGCCGTCGGACTTGCCTCGGCCGCGACCGCAATCATCATAGGAACGATCGTCGGAACTTTGGCCGGCTTCGCTGGCGGCCTGACCGACGAAGCGCTGATGCGCATCACCGACGCTTTCCAGACCGTGCCCGGCTTCCTTCTGGCACTGGCCTTCGTCAGCGTGATCGGCCCGTCACTATTCGTCGTTGTACTGGCCATCGCGCTCGGCACCTGGACAGGCCCGGCGCGCATTGCCCGGGCCGAAGTGCTTTCGATCCGCGAGCGCGATTATGTCGCGAGCGCGAGGGTCATCGGTATGCATCCGCTGGAGATCGCCTTTCGCGAAGTCCTGCCCAACGCGCTGCCGCCAGTTCTTGCGCTGTCGTCGGTCATCGTCGCGGCTGCGATCCTGACGGAGGCAGCACTTTCCTTCCTCGGTCTTGGCGACCCCAACCGCGTGACGTGGGGCGGCATGATCGCCGAAGGACGCACCGTGCTCCGCTCGGCGCCCTTCCTGTCGATCATACCCGGCATCGCCCTGGTGCTGACCGTTCTCGGCGTCTATCTCGCCGGCGAGGGCGCGGTGGAAACCACTGCCGTTCGGCGAGGCCGTTCATGACGCCGCGCGTGTTCCTGCAAGAGCTCGGGGTAAGCTACCGCAGTAATGGGACCGAGGTCGAAGCGCTGCGCGACATCTCACTGGAAATCCGTACTGGTGAGAGGCTGGCGATTATCGGCGAAAGTGGCTCGGGCAAGAGCACACTGGCGCTCGCTATCGCCGGTCTGCTTCCGGCTTCGACAAGGATCGAAGGTCGCATCGACTGGCCCGAGCTTGGGCGCGTGCCGCAGAACGGGCGCGACATCGGTTTTGTCTTCCAGGATCCGGCGTCCAGCCTCAATCCGGTGCTGACCATAGGCGAGCAGATCGCCGAGGTGGCGCGCACTCATCTCGGCCTGAACTGGCGGCAGTCATACAAGCGCGCGGAAGAACTTCTGCACCGCGTCCACCTGCCCGATCCGGCTTCCGCCCTTTCCGCCTTTCCGCACCAGCTTTCCGGTGGGCAGCGGCAGCGTGTAGCGATAGCCGAGGCGATAGCCGCCAGACCCGCCTTGCTGATCGCCGACGAGGCAACCAGCGCACTCGACACAATCGTTCAGGCAGAGATCGTCACGCTGATCCAGGAACTGATAGTGCAAGACGGCATGTCGCTGCTCTTCATCAGCCACGACATCGCGCTGGCGTCGGAAATCGCCGATCGAATCGCAGTCTTTCGCTATGGGCGCCTGGTCGAAATAGCCGACACCAACAGGATCGTCACGGCACCCACGGAGGCCTACACGCGCCAGCTTCTGGATGCCCATATGGGCCTCGATGTTGAACCGTTGTTGAGAAAAGCCGAAGCGGGAAAGCTTTCATGACGGCGCCGCTCCTCGTCGCCTCTGGTTTGCACAAGCGCTTCAGCCGCGGTGGCAAGACTGTCGTCGCGCTGGACAATGTAAGCTTTGAAATCGGGCAGGGCGAGACGCTGGCGCTGGTCGGCCCGTCCGGCAGCGGCAAGTCGACGGTGGCCCGCACCATTTTGAGGCTGATCGAACCCGATGCCGGCAACATCCATTTCGAAGGCGAGGATTTTCTTGCCCAGCACGGCGCTCGGCTTCGGGCCGGACGGGCAAAGCTGCAGATGGTCTTCCAGGACCCGCTTGCCGCCTTCAATCCACGCGCAACTGTGGCGCGGGTGCTGGACGATCCGCTACGCATTCATGATCTTGCTGATCGTGCCCACCGTCCCAAGATCATCGCCTCCCTGCTCGATCGAGTCGGACTAAGCCCGAACCTGCGCGACCGCGCCATCCACGAAATCTCCGGCGGTCAACGCCAGCGCGTGGCGATTGCCCGGGCGCTTGCAACCAAGCCGGCCTTGATGGTTCTCGACGAAGCCGTTTCCGCGCTCGATGTCTCTGTGCGCGGACAAATTCTCGAACTGCTGCTCGACCTGCAGGAAGCGGAAAACATCGCCTACCTCTTCATCTCGCATGACCTTGGCGTCGTCCGCTCCATTGCGCATCGCGTGGCGATCATGGATGCCGGCAGGATCGTCGAGACCGGGCCTGCCGCCGAAGTCGTGGCAAATCCGAAGTCGGCAATCGGCAAGGCTCTGGTCGCCGCAACGCCAAAACTCCTGCGCAAGGCCTGAAACCGGCGCCCCACAGTCAGGCTCAACTCGGATTCCAGTTCATCAGCGGCCGCCAACGTGGTAACCGAGCAGGATGGCACAGAAGAAAGCACACGAAGTCGATTCCTGGCTGGCGCGGCCCAATCCGCAGACCGCCATCGTCCTGCTTTACGGCCCCGATCGCGGGCTCGTCGCGGAACGTGCGCGAGCCTATGCCGCGCGAACCGAACTGCCGCTGGACGATCCGTTTTCCGTGGTCCGCCTCGACGGATCGGAGGTCGACAAGGACGAGGGACGGCTGCTCGATGAAGCGCGCACTGTGCCGATGTTCTCATCGCGCCGGCTGTTGTGGGTCCGCAACGCGACCGGCCAGAAAGGCCTGGCTGATGATGTGAAGGCATTGTGCGCCGAGCCGCCGCGCGATGCCATCATCCTGATCGAGGCTGGCGAGCTGAAGAAGAATGCGGCCCTGCGCACGACTGTCGAGGCCTGCGATTGGGCCATGGCGCTGCCCTGCTATGCCGACGAAGCCAAGGGCATCGACGCCGTTATCGACGAGGAGATGCAGAAGGCAGGCCTATCCCTGACCCTCGAGGCACGGCAGGCTCTCCGCCGAAATCTCGGCGGCGACAGGCTCGCCTCGCGCGGCGAGGTCCAGAAGCTTGCTCTCTATGCCATGGGCCGCAAGCAGATCGAGCTCGAAGACGTCAAGGCGATGATCGGCGACGTCTCCGGCCTGTCCTTCGACGATGCCGTTGACGCCATTCTCGAAGGCAAGGTTGAGGAGTTCGACGCCGTCTTCACGCGCCATGCCTTGACCGGCAGCCAGTCGTTCCTGCTTCTGGCTGCTGCCATGCGGCAGTTCCAGGCCATCCATCTGATGCGCGGCGCAATGAGCAACGGTGCGCGCAACGCGGCGGCAATTGTCGCCAATGCTCGCCCGCCGATTTTCTTTTCCCGGCGCAAGATCGTGGAGAACGCCGTGGAACGCTGGAGTGGCGAAGCGCTTTCCCGTGCGCTTGCGCGGCTGCAGGAGGCAGTCTTGCAGACGCGCCGCCGGCCTGATCTTTCCACTGCCATTGCACGGCAGGCGCTGCTGGGCATCGCCGTGGAAAGCGCGCGTCTTTTCCAGCGTGCGCGAGCCCGTGGTTAGCCGGCTAATATATACACTAAAACCAATGAGATCAGTGCTTTAGCCTGCGACAAAGATCGTCGAGCTGCTCGAGCGTACGATACGCAATCCGCACCTCGCCGCCCTTGTTCTTGTGCTGAATACCGACCTTCATACCTGTCACGTCGGAAAGAAGCTTTTCCAACGCCAGCGTGTCCGCATCCTTTTCCACCGGTACAGTGGTCTTTGCCTCATGCAGCGTCTCAGCAGGCAGCTGGGCCAAGGCCTCGGCCTGGCGGACCGACAGGCCTTCCTCGACAATCCGCTTGGCAAGACCGGCCGGATCTGCGGCACTAACCAAAGCGCGCGCATGGCCTGCCGACAAGGCTCCGTCGACCAGCATGTCGCGGATCACATCCGGCAGCTTCAGCAACCGCAGTGTATTGGCGACATGGCTACGGCTCTTGCCAATGACCTGGCCAAGATCAGCCTGCGTGTAGCTGTGGTCGTCGATCAGCTGCTGATAGCCAAGCGCTTCCTCGACCGGGTTGAGATCGGTGCGCTGCACGTTCTCGATGATCGCCAGCTCAAGCGCCGTGCGGTCGTTGACATCGCGCACGATCACCGGAATTTCGGTCAGCCCGGCCCGCTGCGCTGCGCGCCAGCGGCGTTCGCCGGCAATGATCTCATAGCGGCCCTGCTGGCCAACGGCTGGTCGCACGACCACCGGCTGGACGACGCCATGTTCGCGAATCGACTGCGCAAGATCCGTGAGTTCGGCTTCACCGAAATGACGCCGTGGGTTCTTCGGATTTGGTGTCACGAATTCGATCGGCACGTGCCTGTCCGAAAATACCGGCTGCTGCGCCGGCGTCGCGGGCTTATCGATTTCGCCTATGAGGGCAGCCAGTCCGCGTCCAAGCCGTTTCTTCGAAAGATCTTCACTCATCACTTTTCCAGATTATTTCGATATCGAATCGTTTCACGCCGCACGCAATTTGCGTTCCTGGCGAATGACTTCGGAAGCGAGTTGCAGATAGGCCTGACTGCCGGAGCATTTCAGGTCGTAGAGAATTGCCGGCTTGCCATGCGACGGCGCCTCCGAAACGCGAACATTGCGGGGAATAACCGTCTCATAGACTTTCTCACCCATATGCGCGCGCACATCCTCAACCACCTGATTGGCGAGATTGTTGCGGCCGTCATACATCGTCAGCACAATACCCTGGATCGTCAGCGAGGGGTTGATCGACTGACGGACCTGCTCGACCGTTTCCAGCAGCTGGCTTAGACCCTCCAGCGCAAAGAACTCGCATTGCAGCGGCACAAGTACCGAATCGGCCGCTGCCATCGAGTTCAGCGTCAGCAGGTTCAGCGACGGCGGGCAGTCGATCAGGACATAGGAGAATTTGTTTGTGCGCTCTGCAGAAGCGCGAACCGCATTGCGCAAGCGCAACACGCGGTCCGGCGCACCGGCGATTTCCATTTCCACACCGAGAAGGTCCAGTGTCGAGGGAACGATCGATAACCCAGGCACCGCAGTCTGGACCGCAGCCTCGTCCAGCGTCATCGCGCCTGTCAGCACATCATAGGACGATACGCTTCGTTCGCGGCGATCGATACCCAACCCGGTGCTGGCATTACCCTGAGGGTCGAGGTCTACAATGAGAACCTGCTCGCCGATCGCGGCAAGCGCGGTCGCCAGATTGATTGCGGTGGTCGTCTTGCCGACGCCGCCTTTCTGGTTTGCTATCGTGATTATGCGGGGTCCGGTCATCATGATCATTTCTGGAATGAACCTATCGCCCAATTTCATTTAAACCCGGCGCAGATTCCGTATTTCAAGAACGACGCTCTGCGGATCGACTACACTTTGATGTTCTATCAGGTCGAACACCCACAGTTTAGCGCTTTCTTCGATCTCCGTGCGGTAATCCCGCCCTTTGTGAAAAAGCGCCTTTGCACCGTTTGCAAGCCAAGGCTCTGCGAAACCCAGAAGCACATGCAAAGGGGCAAGCGCCCTGGCTGTGACCACCTCGACATCGCGAATCTTATCGTAAGTGTCTTCGATTCGCTTGGCATGGATACGCGCCGGCAGGCCGAATTCACCGACAATTGCCTGCAGGAACGAGGTTTTCTTGCGGTTGCTTTCCACGAGATCGATGCTGGCACCGTCTCTGTCCATAAGCAGAAATCCCATAACAAGGCCTGGAAAGCCGCCTCCAGACCCCAGATCAACCCAGTTTTTCGCATCCGAATCAAGACGTGCAAGTTGCGCGCTGTCCAAAACATGCCTGTTCCAGACATCATTCAGCGTGGACGGCGCCACCAGATTTATTCGCTGCGCCCATCTCCGGAACTGCGTCTCGAAGGACAACAAGCGCTGAAAGGTTTCACGTGAAACAGGGCCTGCCACGCGCAGAAGTTCTTCAAATGCTCCAGAATTCACGCGGCACCCTTCTTTAGCGCGCTGCTTTCCGCGTGGCGAATGTGAGAAACGATTATAGCCAGCGCTGCGGGAGTCATTCCATCAATGCGTTGGGCGTCCGCGACAGAGCGCGGACGCCGTTCGCGCAGTTTCTGCTTAAGCTCGTTCGAAAGGCCGGGCACGCTATCGAATCCGAGATCGGAAGGAATCAACCGTTCCTCTTCGCGGCGGATTTGTATTGCGTCGCTACACTGGCGATCCAGATAAACTGCATATCGCGCTTCTATCTCAAGCGCTTCGGCCGCAGCGGGCTCCACGTCGCTCAGCTCCGGCCAAACCTGCGCCAGGCGGTCAAGTGTCATGTCGGGATAGGAGAGAAGATTGTAGGCCGACCTGCGAACACCATCCATGTTCACAGACAGGCCATGCCGGCGCGCCTCGTTCGGCGTAATCTCGATGGATTGAGCAAGACTGCGCGCACGCGTGAGCGCATCAGAGACAACTCCGAAACGTTGAACTCGACCGATACCAACAACCCCCAATTGCATACCTTTCGGCGTCAGACGCTCATCGGCATTGTCGGCGCGCAGGGAGAGCCTGAACTCCGCTCGCGACGTAAACATTCGGTAGGGCTCGCTGATGCCGCGGCTAGTAAGGTCGTCTATCATCACGCCGATATAGGCTTCAGTGCGGCTGAATATGACCTCGCCGGCGCCCGAGGCTCTGCGTGCGGCATTCAATCCCGCAACCAAACCCTGGGCCGCAGCTTCTTCATAGCCTGTGGTACCGTTGATCTGACCAGCCAGAAACAGACCACGTACACGCTTGGTCTCGAGCGTTTGCTCCAGCTCGCGTGGATCGACATGGTCATACTCGATCGCATAGCCGGGCTGAAGCATGACAGCTTTTTCAAGGCCCGGAATCGTTTTTAGCAGCTCAAGCTGAACATCCTCAGGCAAAGAGGTCGAAATGCCGTTGGGATAAATGGTGTCGTCATCGAGGCCTTCCGGCTCAAGAAATATCTGATGGCCTTCACGATCGCCAAACTTGACAATCTTATCCTCGATGGACGGGCAGTAGCGTGGACCGATCCCTTCGATCGATCCCGAATACATTGCGGATCGACCAAGATTCTTTCGAATGACATCGTGAGACTGCGCCGTCGTGCGCGTAATCCCGCAATCGATCTGACTATTGACGATCTTGTCCGTCATCAGGGAGAACGGCACCGGCCGGTCATCCGCAGCCTGCATGTCGAGGCCAGACCAATCGATCGTCCGACCATCCATTCGGGGAGGAGTTCCAGTCTTCAGCCGGCCCAGGCTGAAGCCTGCGCGGGTCATCGTTGCCGACAACCCGACTGACGCCTGTTCATTCATTCGACCGGCAGGAAACTTTCGTTCACCGATATGGATTAAGCCGCGCAAGAATGTGCCTGTCGTGAGTACGACTGCGCTGCAGCGAAGCTTACTGCCATCCGCCAACTGCACGGCTTTAATGCCGCCATCATCCATATCAAAGTCAAAGACCTCGCCTTCGATAACCGAAAGATTGGGCTGCTCCTGAATCGCCGACTGCATGGCCAGCCGATAAAGTTTGCGATCGGCCTGCGTCCTGGGGCCGCGAACCGCCGGACCTTTCTTTCGATTGAGAAGCCTGAACTGGATACCGGCCGCATCGGCCACGCGTCCCATCAGCCCATCGAGCGCATCAATTTCCCGAACCAGATGCCCCTTGCCAAGACCACCAATCGCCGGATTGCAGGACATGACGCCGATGGTGTCCGCGCGAAGTGTGACCAATGCTGTCTTCGCACCGGCCCGCGCCGATGCGCTTGCGGCTTCACAGCCGGCGTGTCCACCGCCAACAACGATCACGTCGTAGCTATCGTCCATTGCACTGCTCCAGGATGCGGAAACCCATGTTTGCATTCGACCGATCTGTCAAGGGAAAGACTCAGGCGCGCAATAATGTTTCACGTGAAACAGGGTTCATCTACCGAGGCGTGTTTCACGTGAGTCACGCAGCGGCATATGTTTCACGTGAGTCACTTCCCTATACAGAATTGCGAGAATATCACATCCAGCAGATCCTCGGGATCCACAGCGCCTGAAATTCTGCCCAGGCGATCTGACGCCAAACGGAGGTGCTCAGAACGAAGCTCTAGGTCTGCCGTTGGCAGGCTTCTACAGCTTTTCAGGAAATCCGCCGTGGCGCCCAACAACTCCACATGCCTTTGCCTTGATGGCAATACATCGCCGGCGGAGCCAATCTCGACGACTGCACGACCAGAAAGAAGCGCAAGCAGTGCGACGATCCCTTCACCGGTCTCGGTCGAGACAAGAAGGTCATATGCATTTTCTTCAATGTGGTGTCCCGACAGATCGGCCTTAGTACCTATGCGAATCGAGCCTGAGGGTATCTCGTCAGGCGCAAGCCTCTTGGGATCACCAAGATCCTCCAGATAAAGCACGGCGTCTGCAGCGGATATCTTTTGCCGAGCCTTCTCAATGCCAATCAACTCGACTTTTCCGGACGTCTCGCGAATACCGGCCGTGTCGGTAAGCCGGACTTTAACGCCGTCCAGTTCGAGCGCGACCTCCACAAGGTCGCGCGTCGTCCCGGGTTCATCGGTGACGATCGCCACGTCCCGTCGCGCCAAAGCATTAAGAAGGCTTGATTTTCCAGCGTTCGGTGCCCCGACTATGACCACGTCATAGCCATCCCTGATGATTTCGGCCTTCCGAAAACCCTGCAGATGTAGCTCGATCTCTTCGATCATCAAATCGATATCGGCCCAAACGGCCGACGAAACCGAGCCCGGTACGTCGCTTTCGTCGGAGAAATCCATCTCCGCTTCGATCATCGCTCGATCATGGATCAAGCGCGTGCGCCAGGCCTGATAGAGTTCGCTCTGGCGTCCCTCGCTGTTCAGTACCGCAAATCGCCGCTGCGCTTCAGTCTCGGCGGAGACCAGATCGGCCAGGGCTTCTGCCTCGACAAGATCGACTTTACCGTTGAGAAAGGCGCGCCGCGTGAATTCGCCCGGCTCCGCCTGTCGAAATCCGTCGAGTTCTCCTATCGCTTGCATCATGGCCGAGACTACCGCGCGTCCGCCGTGGACGTGAAATTCCGCAGAATCCTCGCCTGTGAAGCTCTTCGGCCCGGGAAAGAAAAGGGAAATCCCGCTGTCGAGTACCGATCCATCCCGCGACCGGAATTTTCCATAATGCGCAAAGCGCGGTTTCGGCACGCTTCCGTTGATCGTTTCGAGGGCGAATCGAGTCTTTGGGCCGGTAATTCGGATAATGGCTATTCCCGACGGCAGATGGCCACTGGAAAGCGCAACGATCGAGTCCTGGAATATCATTGCCTGCCTTCCTTATGCGCCGTAGGCTTCAAAAAATCCTCTCGCATCGAATTGTGGTTCCGTGAATCTTCCTGCTGAAAACCTGTTATCGAACGAAACCAGCCCGTACCTTCGTCAGCACAGCGGCAATCCCGTACATTGGCGGGCCTGGTCGCCACAATCCTTGGACGAAGCCAAACGATTGCAGAGGCCTATCCTGCTTTCGGTCGGCTACGCCGCCTGTCACTGGTGTCACGTGATGGCGCACGAGAGCTTCGAAAGCGAAGATGTCGCCGCCGTCATGAACCGGCTGTTCGTCAATATCAAGGTCGATCGCGAGGAGCGGCCCGACATTGACCAGATCTATATGGCTGCTCTGACCGCTATGGGCGAGCAAGGCGGCTGGCCGCTCACCATCTTCCTGACGCCTGATGCAAAACCGTTCTGGGGCGGCACCTATTTCCCGAAGGAGCCGCGCTATGGCCGGCCTGGTTTCATCCAGGTTCTCGAAGCCGTAGACAAGGCCTGGCGCGAGAAACAGCAAAGCCTTGCCGAAAGCGCCGACAAGCTGACGGATCACGTCGAGGCAAGGCTTGCAGCCAAACACGCGTCCTCGTCCATCGACGGCGTTCTTCTGACGACGCTCGCGAATGGCATATTCGGCATGATCGACCATCAGGCCGGTGGCCTGCGTGGCGCGCCGAAGTTCCCCAATGCGCCTTTCATGCAGACGCTGTGGCTCAGCTGGCTGCAGAATGGAAACGAAATGCACCGCGACGCGGTTGTTTCCAGCCTGGAACACATGCTGCGTGGCGGCATCTATGATCATGTCGGCGGCGGGCTTGCGCGTTACTCGACAGATGCCGAATGGCTGGTCCCGCATTTCGAAAAAATGCTTTACGACAATGCGCAATTGCTGCGCATGGCCAACTGGGCTTTTGCCGAAACGCAGAATGAATTGTTCCGGATACGAATCGAAGAAACCGTTGCCTGGCTCCTGCGTGAAATGACTGTCGAGGGCGGCGGCTTTGCCTCGAGCCTGGACGCAGATAGCGAAGGCGAAGAAGGGCTTTTCTACACTTGGGATAAAACCGAGATAGAAAGCGTGCTCGGAAACGATTCATCTTTGTTTTTCAATAGCTTCACTCTTTCCTCACCCTCCAACTGGGAGGGCAAGCCGATCGTCTGTCAAACGCCGGCGCAAAGCCACAATGCCCTTGCACGCCGCGCGGAAGTCGATGCGATCAAACTCAGGCTTTTGACGGCGCGGGAGCGGCGCATTCGTCCCGGCCGCGACGACAAGGTTCTGGCTGATTGGAACGGTTTCGCCATAGCAGGGCTTGCCGAGGTGGGTCGCGCTTTGTTGCGTGCGGAGTGGATTGAGGCAGCCGTGAGAGCCTTCCGGTTCATAATAGAACACGCGGATGCCGACGGCCGGTTGCCGCACTCCATACTTGGCGAACGCAAACTCTATCCTGCGCTGTCGAGCGACTATGCCGCCATGGCCAATGCAGCGGTTTCGCTTTTTGAGGCAACCGGTGAGGTCGCTTACATCGAACGGGCAAGGTCTTTTCTCGATCAGCTGGACCGATGGTATGCCGACAGCGCCGGCAACGGCTATTACCTGACGGCATCGGACAGCACCGATGTCCCGATCAGAATCCGCGGTGACATCGACGAGGCAATCCCCTCGGCAACCGGCCAGATCATCGAGGCGATGATCAGGGTGGCAGACGCCAGCGGTGACGTTCAGCTGCAGGAAAAGGCTTGGCGCGTTGCAGAACATGCCACTGGGCGCGCGTCACGCCAGCAATATGGTCAGGCAGGGATCGTCAACGCCTGCGCGCTGGTGATCAACCCGATCAAGCTCGTCATCGTCGATGATCTGGCTGATCCGAAATTTATTCCGGTGGCGAATCGATGCCCGGATCCCAGACGCGTCGACCTGCTCGTTCCCATTGGCGCCGAAGCGAACCTGCCAAGCCTGCCTGGCGGCGCCTATCCGCCAACGACAAAGGCCGGCGCATTTCTATGCACCGGCCCGGTCTGTCTTCCGATTATTACCGGCCCTGATGAACTCGAGCAGGCCTTGCGTCCTAGAGTGAGATGACGTTTCCTTGAGTCGTCATCTCACTCTAAGATATTGATTTTGAAGCATGATCTTGTCCGAAAAGTCTGCAACTTTTCGGGATCATACTCTAAACGATGAACCCGATCAGGTATTCATCGAATCGAAGAAATCGGTATTCGTCTTGGTCTGCTTGAGCTTGTCGATGAGGAATTCGATCGCATCGGTCGTTCCCATCGGTGCCAGAATGCGGCGCAGGACGAATATCTTCTGAAGATCCTGCTTGGCAACGAGCAGGTCTTCCTTGCGCGTGCCGGACTTGAGGATATCCATCGCCGGGTAGATGCGCTTGTCGGCGACCTTGCGGTCGAGCACGATTTCCGAGTTACCGGTACCCTTGAACTCTTCGAAGATGACTTCGTCCATGCGGCTGCCGGTATCGATCAGCGCGGTTGCGATAATCGTCAGCGAGCCGCCTTCCTCGATGTTACGCGCAGCACCGAAGAAGCGCTTGGGGCGCTGCAGGGCGTTGGCGTCGACACCGCCGGTCAGAACCTTGCCGGATGACGGCACGACGGTGTTGTAGGCGCGGCCAAGGCGCGTGATCGAATCGAGAAGGATGACCACGTCGCGGCCATGCTCGACCAGGCGCTTTGCCTTTTCGATGACCATTTCGGCGACCTGAACGTGACGCACCGCCGGCTCGTCGAATGTCGAGGAAACGACCTCGCCCTTCACCGAACGCTGCATGTCGGTCACTTCTTCCGGCCGCTCGTCGATCAGGAGAACGATCAGATAGCATTCCGGATGATTGGTCGTGATGGAGTGGGCAATGTTCTGCAACAGAACCGTTTTACCGGTGCGTGGCTGCGCGACGATCAGGGCGCGCTGGCCCTTGCCGAGCGGCGCCACGAGATCGATGACGCGGGGCGAGATATCCTTGGTGGTCGGGTTCTCGACCTCCATCTTCAGACGCGCCGTCGGATAGAGCGGCGTTAGATTGTCGAAATGGATCTTGTGGCGGATCTTCTCAGGGTCATCGAAATTGATCGTGTTGACCTTGAGAAGCGCGAAATAGCGTTCGCCTTCCTTGGGGCTGCGGATCGGACCCTCGACCGTATCGCCGGTCTTCAGCGAAAACCGCCGGATCTGCGAAGGTGAGATGTAGATATCGTCCGGGCCCGGCAGATAGTTGGCATTTGCGGAGCGAAGGAAACCAAAACCGTCCTGCAGCACTTCCACGACGCCGTCACCGATGATCTCGATGTCCTGCGCCGCGAGCTTCTTAAGAATGGCGAACATCAGCTCCTGCTTGCGCATGACGCTGGCGTTCTCGACCTCGAGCGTTTCGGCGAACGCAATGAGATCGGTCGGTTTCTTGTTCTTGAACTCCTGGAGTTTCATTTCCTGCATAGACGGACTCTGAATTGGATAAAGGGGAAAAAATATCGGCGAATGCGATGGGCGCCGAGCGCGGTCAAGGTGTCAGTGGGGACGGCGCGCGTGGCGAGAAGGAAGATCTGTCTTTTATCCGCCTGCCTAGCAAAGAGCAAGGTACCATTTCACGCGATCGAAGGAAGTCAGAACGGCTTCACAATCACGAGAATGACGATGATTATCATCAGGATGGTCGGAATCTCGTTGATCATCCGCCAATGGCGTGCAGGCTTGGTGTTGCGGTCTTCCGCAAAACGGCGAACCGAACCGGCGAGATAACCATGCACGCCTGACAGGGCAACGACCGCGGCGATCTTCGCATGCAGCCAGCCGCCCGCGAAACCAAAGCCTTTCCAGGCAAGCCACAGCCCGAACACCCAGGTGACGATCATCGCCGGATTGATGATCGCTCGCAGAAGACGCCGCTCCATCACCTTGAAGGTTTCCGACTGTACGGAACCGGGTTCGGCATCGACGTGATAGACGAAAAGCCGCGGCAGATAGAGCATGCCGGCCATCCACGAGATGACGGCGATGACATGCACGGCCTTGGCCCAGAGATAGAGATTTTCCGGGTCGAAATAGAACAGCAATCCCGTCAGAACGACGAAAATGCCAATGGCGATCGCTGCCCGCTTCATTGCCTGTCCGCCGCTTGGCGAAACCTTGCCGCTTTCAGCACTCATTGCCCTGAAAAGCTCCTGACCTGCCGGATCATCGCCTCGACATGTTCGATGGGCGTCTCCGGCGTAATACCATGGCCGAGGTTGAAGATCAGCGGCCCGGCGCCCAATGCCTTCAGGATAGCGTCCACGCCCTCGGAGAGGGCCCGCCCGCCGGCTACAAGCCGCAATGGATCGAGGTTGCCCTGCACGGCCCCGCCGGCCTGTAAGGCCTGCGCCTGGGACAGCGGAACCGTCCAATCCAGCCCGAGACCGGTAACGCCCGTCTTCTCGCGGTAGCTGGAATAGCGGTTGCCGGCGCCTTTCGGGAATCCGATGATCAGAACATCGGGATAGACCGCCCGAACCTGCCGCACGATTTCGGCCACCGGCCTGACGCAGAACGCTTCGAAGCAGGCTTCATCGAGCACGCCTGACCAGCTGTCGAATATCTGGACGACGTCCACGCCGGCTTCGATCTGCTTGATGAGGTATCTGGCCGAATAATCCGACAGCTTCGACAGCAACCGTGCCATTGCCTCAGGCTCCCGATAGGCGAAAAGCCGGCTCGGTGCCTGATCGGGTGTTCCATGGCCGGCGATCATATAGGTGGCAAGCGTCCACGGCGCGCCGCAAAATCCGATCAACGTGGTTTGTTCAGGGAGTTCGCCGCGAAGACGCTTTACCGTCTCGTAGACCGGCTTCAGATGGTGATGGAAATTCGATCCGTCAAGGTTTGCGATCTCGGATGCCGTGATCGGCGTCATCAGCGGTCCTCGGCCTTCCTCGAAGCGAAGGTCGCGGCCGAGCGCATGAGGCACGACGAGGATGTCGGAGAACAGGATCGACGCATCGAAGCCAAAACGGCGGATCGGCTGCAATGTCACTTCGACTGCAAAGTCCGGATTGTAGCAGAGGTCGAGGAAGCTTCCGGCCTTCTTCCTGAGCTCCCTGTACTCGGGAAGGTAGCGGCCAGCCTGCCGCATCATCCAGAGCGGAGGCGGAGAAGCTGTCTCGCCTTTCAGGACGTCCAGCATGACGCGTTGCGCAGGCATAGAGCGTTATCCTCCCAGCTCTTTCTATAAATATAAATTCTATGAAAAGAGTCTTCTGATTCTTAGACTCTGTTGGAATCGGGAATTGCGACTTATCCCAGAACGGGCCTCCGCAACCAGAAAGCATATTGTCGCGCCAATTTCGATGTGAATTGGAAAACTCTGGGGACGAATAGATTTCAGCTAGGAATTACAAAGCCTTGATAGGCTGAAAATTTCAGGCCACCGACAATCCTTTGAGGCTTGTTCGACTTATCCCCATAACCCTCCTTACCGCGAAAACGAAACAGACAGCAGGGCGAATTGTGGACAAACTGGCTTCTGATACAGTCCGCTCTGGCCGAGAGGGGCAAACGCCCTGCTTATCCACATTTGACCACAGAACCGGGCGGACCTTGTGAATAAACCCCAGAGCTTCTTCCATCTCCACCTGATTTCGGACGCCACCGGCGAGACGCTGCTGGCAGCGGGGCGCGCTGCATCGGCGCAATACAAGGACGCGAGGGCGATCGAGCATATCTATCCGCTCATCCGCACCGACAAGCAACTGATGAAGGTGTTCGAGGATATCGAGGAAGAGCCCGGCATCGTGCTCTACACGCTTGTCGACCAGAACCTTGCCGGCCAGATCGATGCGCGCTGCGCTGAAATGGGCCTGCCTTGCGTTTCCGTGCTGGAGCCGGTGCTTGCGGTGTTCCAGTCCTATCTTGGTACGCCGGCCGGCCGGCGCGTCGGCGCGCAGCATGTGCTGGACGCCGAATATTTCCGCCGCATCGATGCGCTCAATTTCACCATGGAACATGATGACGGCCAGCTGCCCGGCGACGTCGATGAGGCTGACGTCGTCCTTATAGGCATATCGCGGACGTCCAAAACGCCGACCAGCATCTATCTGGCCAATCGCGGCATAAAGACCGCCAACATCCCGATCGTTCTCGGCGTGCCGCTGCCGGAGAATTTGGCCGTAGCCAAGAAACCGCTCATCGTTGGGCTGGTGGCAACTGCCGAGCGTGTCTCGCAGGTCCGTCAGAACCGGGTGCTTGGAACGACCACCGGCTACGATTCACAAGGCTACGTCGATCGCGCGGCAATCTCCGAAGAACTCGCCTATGCGCGGCAGATCTGCACGCGGCACAACTGGCCGATGATCGATGTCAGCCGCCGTTCCATAGAGGAAACGGCAGCTGCAATCGTTGCCCTGCGCGGCAAGACGCGCTAGTCGAGGCACGACCGTCACTTCGACCGAGGTTTGCATGGCAGCGAAAATCATACTGGCTTCGGCAAGCCCGTTCCGGAAGGCGCTTCTGGCCAATGCCGGCATCGAATTCACTGCAATCCCGGCCGATGTGGACGAGCGAGCGTTGGAAGCGCCGCTCGAAGGCACCGGTGCCACGCCGGAAGACGTCGCGTCGATCCTGGCCGAGGCCAAGGCGATCAATGTCAGCGAAAGCCGCCCCGGGGCACTCGTGATCGGCTGTGACCAGACGCTTTCGCTGGGCGACCGTGTTTTCCACAAACCCCGCGACAAGGAAGACGCGCGCCGCCATCTGCTCGATCTTTCCGGCAAGACGCATCAGCTCAACAGCGCCGTCGTGCTGGTGCGCGATGGCGAAACGCTATGGCGTGACGTCAGCATCGCGCGGCTGACCATGCGCAAGCTCGATCCCGCCTTTATCGGCCGCCACCTGGCGAGCGTCGGCGACAAGGCGCTGGCAAGCGTCGGTGCCTATCAGATCGAAGGCGAAGGCATCCAGCTCTTCGAAAAGATCGACGGCGACTATTTCACCATTGTCGGCCTGCCGCTGCTGCCGCTTCTGGCGAAGCTTCGCGAACTCGGAGCGATCGATGGCTGATCGCACTGTTAAAGCGTTCGTGTGCGGTCATCCGATCGCCCATTCGCGTTCGCCAAAAATCCATGGCTATTGGCTTAGGCAATACGGGATCGCCGGTTCCTACGATGCTATCGACGTGTCCCCGCAGAAATTCGAAAGCTTCTTGGGCGAACTGAAAGAAAGCGGCTTTGCCGGCGGCAATGTCACCATCCCGCACAAGGAAGCAGCGTTTCGCCTTGTCGGCCGGCGAGACAACGCCGCGGAAGAGATCGGAGCGGTCAACACGCTGTGGTTCGAGGACGGTCTGCTTTGCGGTACCAATACGGATGCGCATGGCTTTGCCGCCAATCTCGATGACTATGCGCCAGGCTGGGCGAAAGCCGGAACCGCCGTGGTGCTGGGCGCCGGCGGAGCATCCCGCGCGGTCATTCACGCGCTGAAGCAAAGCGGAATTCGCGATATCCGCGTCGTCAATCGAACGGTCGAACGCGCGGTCGAACTGGCAGATCATTTCGGCAAGGCCGTCTCGGCCCACCCCTTTGCGGCGGTCGATGAACTGCTCGCCGATGCCGGGCTTCTGGTCAACACGACAGCGCTCGGCATGCATGGCAATGCCGAAATCCCGGTCGATCCGTCCCGGCTGCCGGACCACGCCATAGTCACCGACATCGTCTATGTGCCTCTGGAAACGCCCTTGCTTGCTGCCACGCGGGCTCGCGGACTGAAAACCATCGACGGCCTCGGCATGTTGCTGCATCAGGCGGTTCCGGGTTTTGAGCGCTGGTTCGGCGTCAGGCCAACGGTCACGCCTGAACTGCGCGGCCTCATCGTTTCGGATCTGGGTGCCAAATGATCGTGCTGGGATTGACCGGGTCGATCGGCATGGGCAAGTCGACCACCGCAAAGATGTTCGCCGACGCCGGCGTGCCGGTGCATGATTCCGACGAAACCGTCCATCGCCTTTATGCCGGAAAGGCCACACCCCTGGTGGAGGCGGCGTTTCCCGGAACGGTAAAGGACGGCGTTGTCGACCGCACGCTGCTCGCGCGCCAAGTTCTCGGCAATGCGGAAGCGCTGAAGAAGATCGAGACGATCATCCATCCACTGGTGCGCGCCGACGCCGACGCCTTTCTGGCTAGGCATCGCGCGGCCGGAGCGCGGCTGGCGGTGCTCGATATTCCACTGCTGTTTGAGACCGGCGGCCGCAATCGTGTCGACAAGGTAGCGGTGGTGACCGCACCGCCGGATATACAGCGGCAACGCGTGCTTGCCCGGCCCGGCATGACCGAGGAAAAATTCGCCAGCATTCTGGCAAAACAGGTGCCGGATGCCGAAAAACGCCGGCTGGCGGATTTCATCATAGACACCGGCCAGGGCCTGGAAATCGCGAAAAAATCGGTCGAAGAAATTATCGCCACGCTAACCAAGGAAATGCCGGGACAGCCAGCAGCCTGACCTTGCCGGGATTTTCGGTCGGGGCCATGCTTGGTCAAGGAGTGGTGATTCGAATGCGCGAGATCATTTTCGATACGGAAACCACGGGCCTCGATTCCCGCGAGGACCGCATCATTGAAATCGGCGGTGTCGAGCTCATCAACCGCTTCCCTACAGGCAAGACCTTTCACGTCTTTATCAATCCGCAAGGACGCGCCGTTCACGCCGAGGCGCTGGCTGTCCACGGCATCAGTAATGAAAGATTGGCCAACGAGCCGGCTTTTCCGGATATTGCTGAAAAGTTCATGGAATTTATCGAAGGCGCCAAGCTGGTCGCCCACAACGCCAATTTCGACATGGGCTTCATCAATGCCGAGTTTGCCCGCCTCGGCCAACCGGCGATCGGTTCGGACCGTGTCATCGACTCGCTGGCATTGGCGCGGCGCAAGCACCCGATGGGACCGAATTCGCTCGACGCACTCTGCCGGCGCTACGGCATCAACAACAGCCACCGCACGTTTCACGGCGCCTTGCTCGATTCGCAGCTTCTGGCTGAAGTCTATATCGAGCTCATCGGCGGCAAGCAGACAGCCCTTGTTCTGGACGCGGGCATGGAAACAAGGTCGGACGCCACGACCGAAATCCAGATCGAGATTTCTATCGGGCCGCGTCCCGAACCTTTGCCGCCCCGCCTGACGGACGCCGAACGTGCCGCGCATATGCGGCTGATCGCCGATCTCGGCGAAAAAGCCATCTGGCAAAATTTCCAAGAGAAATGAAAAACAGAGCTGAAAACGAAAAAACCCGGCGCAAGGCCGGGTTTTTCAATTGGTTTCGCTGAAGAAATCAGCTGACCTGGACTTTGGCGGCAGCCTGGTCCTCGGCCATCTTCTGCTGGAACATCTGCGCGAAATCGATCGGGTCGAGCATCAGCGGCGGGAAGCCGCCATTGCGGGTTGCGTCGGCGATGATCTGGCGGGCAAACGGGAACAGCAGGCGCGGGCATTCGATGAACAGGAGCGGCAGCATGTGCTCCTGCGGGAAACCTTCGATCTTGAAGACGCCGCCATAGACGAGCTCGACATTGAACAGCACGTCCTTGTCGAAGGCAGCCTTGGCCGTCAGCGACAGGTTGACGTCGAATTCCTTGTCCGAAAGCGGATTGGCGTTGACGTTGACATTGATGGCGATGCCGGGAGCCTTGTCGCGGCCGCGCAGCGAATTCGGCGCGCCGGGGCTTTCGAAGGAAAGGTCCTTCACATACTGGGCAAGCACGTTCAGCGAAGGCTGCACGCCATTGTTGCCGTTTCCGTTGCTCACAGCGCCGGCGGCGTCATTGTCATTCTTGGCCATGAGCCTTGATCCTCTTTGCTTCAGCCGCCCGGCGGCCCGGATTGAAATCGAGCGTTGGCTAGCATGGTGTTCTTGCCAACACAAGTTTTTGCCGGTTTCAGGCTGCTTTGCGGATCAGTCGTCGCCTATCTGCCGCCAAGGCGAGCGCGGATCCGGGCCTTTTGTATAATCGTCTTCATCGAGATCGATGGTTTTCTCGCGCCTGCCGTCCCGCGGGAAGCCGCCCATCCGGCCGAAATCCGCCGAAAAATTGACCCGCCGCTTGATAAAACGCCAGCCGAGGTCACGGATCGGCGGAACAAACAGCAATATACCGACGATATCCGTCACGAAGCCCGGAATGAGCAGCAGAACGCCGGCAACCAGGATCATCACGCCATGGGCAAGCGTACGGCTGGGGTCGCGCCCGGCCTCGATTTCGGCGCGAATACGCGCCAGAACGCTGAAACCCTGATAGCGCATCAGCATGCCGCCGGCGATTCCGGTGGCGATGGTAAGCCCCAGAGTGGGCAGAACGCCGATCTGGCGCCCGACGACCACGAAACCGGCGATTTCGATCAGGGGGAGCAGAAGAAGAAACAAAGGAATGAGGGAAACCCGCACGTGCCCGCCAATATTAAGGTTGCATCAAAATGCCCAGCACCTGATGCTGGCACATTATGCGATAGATAGGTATGCATGCCTTTGATTTGAATGATGACGGCATGCGTTCTATATGCATGGATTGAAGCGCGGAATGCGGCGAAACGGCGGTGTTGCCGGCCGAAGACAAAGGACTAGTGGCGAAAGACATGGAATTCTTCGATTTCGGCACGATATTTTTTCTGATTGCGGCTGTCGTGATCTTCTTCCAGCTGCGCAATGTGCTCGGCCGCCGCACCGGCAATGAGCGTCCGCCCTTCGATCCCTATACCGCCGGGCGGACCCGCAGCGACAAGGACGCTTCGGCGAAACCTGAAAATGTCGTTTCCCTGCCGCGCAAGCGCGTTTCCGCAGACAATGACGAAGCCTATGTGGCAATCGACGCCTTCGCCAAGCCCGGCACGGAGCTGAACAAGGGCTTGCGCGCGATCAAGGACGGCGACCAGACCTTCGAGCCGAAGACCTTCGTCGATGGCGCCAAGATGGCCTATGAGATGATCGTGATGGCCTATGCCGATGGCGACCGCAAAACCTTGAAAAATCTGCTTTCGCGCGAAGTCTATGATGGTTTCGTCGCCGCGATTTCCGATCGCGAAGGGCGCTCGGAAAAGATCCAGTCCTCCTTCGTCGGCATCGACAAGGCCGATATCGTCTCGGCCGAGATGAAGAATGGCGAGGCGCATATCACGCTCCGCATCGTCAGCGAGTTGATTTCGGCCACGCGCGACAAGGCCGGCGAGGTGATTGATGGCGATCCCGAGACCGTGGCCGAGGTCAAGGACGTCTGGACCTTCGCCCGCGACACGCGCTCGCGCGATCCGAACTGGAAGCTCGTCGCCACCGAAGAAGAAGACTGAGCCTTTTGCGGGAGCCGGGCCGGTGCCTTTGTCGCCTGTTTTCCGCATCGTCTCCTTCGACGACCTGCCCGGCTGGGCTGAAGACGACCACGCCGGCGCCTACGCCGCTTTCCGCCGCTCGGCATTCCACGTCCTGAACAAACCCTACCGAACGGGGTCGTTGGGCATCGAGTTTTCGGCCTTCAAAGAAGCCTATTCTGCTGCCCGATCCGAAAACACTGGCGATGCCAGGGCTTTTTTCGAGCGTCATTTCGTTCCCGCACGCATCGTACCGGATGACGCGGAAGCCGGTTTCGTCACCGGCTTCTACGAACCGGAAGTGGAAGCGTCTGGCAGACGAACCGAAAAATTCAAGGTTCCGTTGCTGGCGCGGCCCGACGATCTGGTCGATATCGACGACGAAAACCGGCCCGCCGGCTTGGACCCCTATCTCGCCTTCGGACGTGAGACGCCTGCGGGCCCTGTTGAATATTTTGATCGGCCTGCAATCGAGCAGGGCGCTCTGGCGGGACGCGGGCTGGAAATCGCCTGGGTTGCCGATCCGGTCGATGCGTTCTTCATCCATGTCCAGGGCGCGGCCCGGCTCAATATGACGGACGGAACGCTGCGCCGGGTCACCTATGCGGCAAAATCCGGTCAGAGATTTTCGGGACCGGGGAAAAAACTGGCCGATCTCGGCGAAATCCCGCTCGAACAGGTCACCATGCAGTCGATCCGGGCGTGGCTGGCCGCCAACCCGCACCGGGTCAGCGAAATCCTTTGGCAGAACCGGTCCTACATCTTCTTCCGCGAGGCGCCTGTCGATGAACCGGAGCTCGGTCCGATCGCCGCGGCAAAAGTGCCGCTGACGCCCGGACGCTCTGTTGCCGTAGACCGGCTGCTCCACACATTCGGCACGCCGTTCTTCATCCATGCGCCGACGCTGACGGCCTTCGAGAAAAAACCCTTCCGCCGGCTGATGATCGCGCAGGACACCGGTTCGGCCATCGTCGGTGCCGCGCGTGGCGATCTCTTCGCCGGCTCGGGCTTCGATGCGGGTGAAATCGCTGGCGTGGTGCGTAACCGAGCCGATTTCTTCGCTCTTGTTCCGCGCAGTTTGGTTGGCGGGGCAGTGTCATGACCGGGCGCGGCAAAAAACTCAGCGACGAGGATCGCGTTCTCTGGAACCTGGTCGCGCGCTCGGCCAAGCCGCTCAAGGGCAAGCTGGGCGTGGAAGAACCATCGCCGGAGCCGATGACCATGGAACAGGCGATGGCGCTGGACAAACCGGCAGTCAAGGCGGCGGCACCAGCACCGGCCAAGCCCCGCCAGACGGTCACGCATTCCTTCGATGCGCCGACCCACGACAAGATCGCCAAAGGCCGTCTGCCGATCGAGGGGCGTGTCGATCTGCACGGCCTGACACAGGATCAGGCCTATTCGCTGCTGCTTTCCTTCCTCACCCGGGCCTATGCCGGCGGTGTGCGCTACGTCCTGGTCATCACCGGCAAGGGTTCGTCATCCGGCGGCGAGGGCGTATTGCGCCGCGCCGTGCCGGCGTGGTTGCTGACGCCGCCTTTTCGCATCCTGGTCAGCAGTCACGACCATGCCGCCCGCAATCACGGCGGCTCAGGCGCTCTCTACATAAGGCTGCGGCGCCATGCGGTGCCGAAATCATGACGCCGCTTGGCGAAAGGCTGCGGGCGCTGCGGGACGAAAGAGGCGTCAGCCAGAAGGAAATGGCCGCGGCCCTCGGGGTCAGCGCGGCCTATCTGTCGGCGCTCGAGCATGGCAGACGCGGAACCCCGACCTGGGCGCTGATCCAGAAGATCATCGGCTATTTCAACATCATTTGGGATGACGCCGAGGATCTGCAGCGCCTGGCCGAAACGTCGCATCCGCGCGTGGTGATCGATACGTCGGGGCTTTCCCCGGCGGCGACCGAACTCGCCAATCTGCTGGCGCGGTCGATAAACCGGATCAGCGAGGAAGACATTTTGAGCCTTACCGCGCAATTGAAAGCCGCTCGCGGACGGCGGCGCTGATCTTGGCCTCAGTTCGGCTCAGAAAAGCGCCTGCAGTTCCGGCAATTTTTCGTTGACCAGCCAGCCGTAATAATTTTCCTCCGGCAGCTTGGGCTCCTGGCCCTCGCTCTGGCGCTTCTGGTTTTCCGCCTTCAGCGCATAAGCACGCGCTTCCGGGTTGCCGACATTGTACAAGGTCGCGGTGATTCCGGGATTCTTGGAAATGTCGAAGCCGGCAATGTCGCGATAGGCGTCGATGGACGTTTTCAGGGTCGCCGCGACGTAAGGTATGGTCAGGTCCGGGTCCATGATCGTTTCATAGACCTGGCTCGGTCGGGCGGCATCGAGCTTCGGCAGTCCCGAGACACGGTGGACGAGGTCGCTCACCTGAAGTGCGGTCAGCGGATTGAGCTGGCCGAGGCCGAAAGTCTGGCCGGCATAGAACGGCTGGAAGAAGGTGGCGCTGAAACGGTCGTTTGGATAGCTCTTGCCGCCCACCGTCTTGCCGCGGAACTGGCGGTTCCACACGTTTTCGCGGCATTCCCACAGATCGTAGCTGTCGGTCTTGCTGGCGCAGCCGGCAAATTCGGGCCGCTGGATGAAATCGGTGACGTCTTCGCCCTTGTAGGTGAAGCTGATGCCGTTGTTGAGATAGGCCGCCGCCTTCACATAATAGGTCTGCAGCCGGTCATAGGCATCGACATTGTAGGTGTGCTCGCCGACCAGCGCGCCGACGATGTGCATCGGATCGATCCTGTAGGCGGATGCCACCTCGCGGATCTTCGCGCGCAGCGCGCCGTCATTCTTGAACAGCGCGTAGACCTTGCGGTACTTGGCGTCGAAGCTGGTCTTGCCGGCCTTGGTGCGTTTGGACGAGGCACCCGGCACCGTCGGCTGCTCGGCGTTGCGGTTTCCCGGCGGCACCAGCGTTTGCGCTTGGGCCGGAAAGGCCAGGCAGGCCAGAACCGGAAACGCTAGAATAGACGAGATTTTCATGCGTTTCCGCAACCTTCGATAGCCATCAGCCCGGCAAACTAGAAAAAGCGCTCGACCGAGTCGAGCGCTTTTCCATTGTGTGGGACCTTTGGACCGATCCTTAGAGAATGAATCGCGACAAATCTGTGTTCCGCGACAGATCGCCGACATGCTTTTCAACATAGGCGGCGTCGATCTTCACCGATGTGCCCGACTGGTCGGGGGCGGTGTAGGAGATTTCGTCCAGCACGCGCTCCATCACGGTCTGCAGGCGCCGCGCGCCGATATTCTCGACGCTGGCGTTGAGGTCGACCGCAATTCCCGCCAGCGCATCGATGGCATCGTCGGTGAATTCGAGCGTCACGCCTTCGGTGCCCATCAGCGCGATATACTGCTTGATCAGGCTGGCTTCCGTCTCGGTCAGGATGCGCCGGAAATCGTCCTTTTCCAACGCCCGCAGCTCGACGCGGATCGGCAGGCGGCCCTGAAGCTCCGGCAGCAGGTCGGACGGCTTGGAAACATGGAACGCACCCGACGCGATGAACAGGATATGGTCGGTCTTCACCGGTCCATACTTGGTCGAAACCGTCGTGCCTTCCACCAGCGGCAGCAGGTCGCGCTGCACGCCTTCGCGGGACGGACCGCCGGAAATGTCGCTTCTGGCGGCGATCTTGTCGATCTCGTCGAGGAACACGATGCCGTCATTCTCGGCCGATTCCAGCGCCTTGCGTACGACTTCGTCCTGGTCGAGCAGCTTGTCGGATTCATCGGCGATCAGCAGCTCGTAGGATTCCTTGACCGTGGTCTTGCGCGTCTTGGTGCGCGTCTGGCCCATAGCCTTGGACAGCATGTCGTTGATGTTCATCACGCCGATATTGGCGCCGGGCATGCCCGGAATCTCGAAGCCCGGCATGCCGCCGGTTCCGGTGTCGGCAACCTCGACCTCGATTTCCTTGTCGTCGAGCTCGCCGTCGCGCAGCTTCTTACGGAAACTGTCGCGGGTGGCCGGGCTTGCCGTCTTGCCGACCAGCGCTTCAAGCACGCGTTCCTCGGCATTGAGATGCGCACGCGCCTTGACGTCTTCGCGCATCTTTTCACGCACGATGCCGATCGCGGTCTCGACGAGGTCGCGAATGATCTGCTCGACATCACGGCCGACATAGCCGACTTCGGTGAATTTGGTCGCCTCGACCTTGATGAAGGGCGCGCCGGCCAGCCTTGCAAGGCGGCGCGAAATCTCGGTCTTGCCGACGCCGGTGGGTCCGATCATCAGGATGTTCTTGGGCATCACCTCTTCGCGCATGTTGCCTTCGAGCTGCTGGCGGCGCCAGCGATTGCGCAATGCGATGGCCACGGCGCGCTTGGCGTCCTTCTGGCCGATGATGAAACGATCGAGTTCGGAAACGATCTCGCGGGGGGAAAAATTTGACATATTGGATACTCGGTTTTGTTTTTGCTTATGTATGAGCCGGAAGCCGGCCCGCAAGGGCGTCCGGCAACCGCGACAGAAGGGCCCGGCGCAGCGAATGCCAACCGGCGCTCAGCAGGAGCACCAGCGCACCCAGCACCAGCATGGTAAGCGGCACGACGCTGTCCGACAGCCCCGCCTTGACGACCAGCGAACCGAAGGCGAAGCCGGCATAAGACAGGCCGGAGACGAGAATGGCGCGCCTGTCGACCAGCACGGCGACGAGTGCAAGGCCGATGAAGATCGCAAGGATGCTCCAGGCCGCAACGGCCTCAGGGCCGCCTTCTCCAATCAGCCCACTGACGAGCGGATGGACGATCAAAGGCGCTGCCAGCATGTGCAGCCAGAAGGCTATGTCGGTGCGCCGGGTCTGGCGCTGCGGATCGCTCAGATCGAAGCGCATGGCGAGCGCGAACACCGCGAGCCCGCAGATGAGCAGCAGCGGCTTTGCCACCTGTGTGATGAGATCGGGAGCGGCGGTGAAAACAAGCCCGACAGCGGCGGCCACCAGAGCCGCGACCCCGGCTGCCACTGTGATCGGCACACGAAAACGCCAGTAATGCAGGGCAGTGGCGCCGGCGGTGACCAGTCCTGCGACGACGATTGGCCAGCCGGAATCTTCGGCAAGCGCGGAACTGATGCCCAGCCTCGGATCCAGGGCCAAGGCGACTGCCCCAAACACCGCCGCCGCGAAGGCCAGAAGCAGAACGATGCTTGGCAGTGCCATGCGCCGCTTGCGGGTAAAATATTCTGCGAGCAACCAACTCGCCACCGCAATGACGATACACATGCCGACGCCGCCAATGAATTCGGCAGAGAAGTAGCCTAGAGCACCGATAAACAGGCCAAGGCCGATCGTCACGAAGATATCGCTGAACCCGCTGATGAAACGGAACTTTTCGTCATCCTGCGGCTCGACGTCGAGGACGGCGGTTCTGGTCCTTTCCAGATCGCGCAGCCCTTGCGCCTGATCGGCCGTCACGAGGCCACGTTCTATCCCCGCGAGCAGCGCTGCATTCGAGATGGAAATGTCCGGCGATTTGGAAAGTGTGTTCATAGGTCTAGATAGGCCCCGCCTGCCATTCCTTGATCGCATCGAAAGGATGGATCAGCATGATTACGTTGAGTGTCAGGTTGTCCCGGATGAGATAACCGACCCCGATTTCGAAGATCAGCGCCAGAACCACGATGCTCCACACAGGCAGGCGTCGCGCCATGACAAAGCCCAGCACCATCGCCAGCGTATCCGACACCGAATTGACGATGCTGTCGCCGTAATAGTCGAGCGAGATCGTGCTTTCACGATAGCGATTGATGATGAAGTCGCTGTTTTCGAGGATTTCCCAGGCGCCTTCCACGACGATGGCCAGCGCCAGCCTTATCCAGATCGACCGTCCGGGCAGCACCAGCCAGGCAAGCGCATAGAACAGAAAGCCGTGGATGATGTGCGAGAAGGTGTACCAGTCGCTGATATGCTGAGAATTCTCCGAGCTCTGAACGACACCGTGCCAGAGTTTCACATAGCCGCACTCGCAGATCGGCACCCGGCCCATCCCATAGAGGATCACCGCTAGCGCGATGATCAGCGCCGCTGCAATTGAGACGCCCATCTGCCAGGACAGGCGCGGTGCCGTCGTTGGTTCTTGCCTATCCGAAGCGGTCATGCGTCCTCGTTCCAGTCATCGGCGTCGATAGCCATCATCAGGGCCGAACCATAGACGGAAGTCCGCGTGTCGAAGGCGCGAAACCCTGCCTTCTCATAGGCGCGGATGGCTCTTGTGTTGGCCGGGTCCGGATCAATGATCACGCGAGGCGTGCCTTCCTCAAACAGCTCTTCCACGAACTGCCGCAAAAGTGCGGAGCCGTGACCCACGCCGACAAGCTCCGGCTTGCCAATGGAAAGGTCGAGCCCGAGCGTGCCGAAGGGCTGGTCCTGATAGGGATGGTCATCCTCGAGATGCGGATCATAGCTTTGCAGATAGCCGATCGGCTTGCCGTTCAGCTCCACGATCAGCGGCTCGACCGATATGCTGTCAATATGCTCGCGGATCGAGGCGATCTCGTCTTCAGCATCATCCCACCACTCGGCGACATGTGGTTGTCGCAGCCAGCCGGCGATCATCGGCAGATCTGCCTCGACCACCGGCCGGAAGCTGTAGCGGGGCTGCGCCTCAGGCGGCATCGAGCGTTTCGATGACGAAGCTGTGGTTGGTGTAGACGCAGATGTCGGCGGCGATCTCCATCGCCTTGCGGGCGATTTCTTCGGCGTCCTTGTCGGTGTCCATCAGCGCGCGGGCCGCGGCCAACGCGTAGTTGCCGCCCGAGCCGATCGCCATCACGCCATGTTCCGGCTCCAGCACGTCGCCGGTTCCGGTCAGCGCCAGCGACACGTTCTTGTCGGCAACCAGCATCATCGCTTCCAGCCGGCGCAGATAGCGGTCGGTGCGCCAGTCCTTGGCGAGCTCGACGCAGGCGCGCGTCAGCTGGTCGGGATATTGTTCGAGCTTGGCTTCGAGGCGTTCGAGCAGGGTGAAGGCGTCCGCCGTGGCGCCGGCGAAACCGGCAATGACATTGCCCTTGCCGAGGCGACGCACCTTCTTGGCATTGCCCTTCATGATGGTCTGGCCGAGGCTCACCTGGCCGTCGCCGGCGATCACCACCTTGCCGCCCTTGCGCACGGTCACGATCGTGGTCGCGTGCATCGTCAATTCATTCGACATAGTCAGCTCCGATTGCGCGCCATCCCTTTAAGGCAATCGGCGCGGTACGAGGTTTGTTTCGCCATATGTATGCATAGGCAGCATGATTGCAAATCCCCACGACACGCGCCGCAACACCCGCGTCGTGCCAACTGGAAATCGCGGCAGCATGCTGTTAGAAGGCTCACGTTTTCTTAAATGCAAGGAACCGCTCCATGAGCAAGCGCGCCGCTGAAGTCAGCCGCAAGACCCGCGAAACGGAGATATCCGTTTCCCTCGATATCGACGGCACCGGCCGCTCCGATATGTCGACGGGCGTCGGCTTCTTCGACCATATGCTCGACCAGCTCTCGCGCCATTCGCTCATCGACATGACGGTGAAGGCCAAGGGCGACCTGCACATCGACGACCACCACACCGTCGAGGACACCGGCATCGTCATGGGCCAGGCGCTGACGAAGGCGCTCGGCGAGCGTCGCGGCATCATGCGTTACGCGTCGATCGACCTTGCCATGGACGAGACTTTGACGCGGGCCGCCATCGACGTTTCCGGCCGGCCGTTTCTCGTCTGGGACGTAAAGTTCTCGGCACCCAAGATCGGCACCTTCGATACCGAACTGGTGCGCGAATTCTTTCAGGCTCTGTCGCAGAATGCCGGCATTACGCTGCATGTCACCAATCATTACGGCGCCAACAACCACCACATCGCCGAAACCTGCTTCAAGGCGGTGGCGCGTGCACTGCGGACGGCTCTAGAGCGCGATCCGCGCCAGCCGGACGCAGTTCCTTCGACCAAAGGTTCGCTGAAAGGCTGAAGCCGATGAGCACTTATGTTGTCATGGAGCCGCCGATTAAGGGGCGCGGCGAGGCATCGGACAAGGCCGTCTTCGTCCGCGACAGGTTTGCGGTTTTTGCCTTTCTCGTGCCCCCGCTCTGGCTACTCTGGCATCGGCTATGGAGCGAGGCCGCATTCGCATTCGCCGCTGCTCTGGCATTGGCAGCCCTCGGCGAAGTCGCAGGCTTCGGCGTGACCGGCTCGCTGCTGTCGCTGCTCGTTTCCATCTATGTCGGCCTGGAAGGAGCGGCGCTGCGCATAGCAGCACTGCGCCGCCGGGGTTGGCGCGAATGGGGCGTGGTCGAGGCCGATGATATATCTGACGCCGAGATACGCTATCTCACACAGGCTGCGGGCACCGAGGCTGGCGAGGTGGAGGAGATTGTCCGGCCCGTCGCCGTTGCCTCGCCCCACGCCCTCGCTCGGCCCGCACCGTCGCTCGGCCTCGTTCAATATCCCGGAAAAGCCTGACATGCGTGTTGCCATCATCGATTACGGGTCGGGCAATCTCCGCTCGGCCACCAAGGCATTCGAACGCGCCGCGCGCGAGGCGGGCATTGCCGCCGAGATCGACCTGACGGCCGATGCCGAGCGCGTCCGCACCGCCGACCGTATCGTGCTGCCGGGCGTCGGCGCCTATGCCGATTGCCGCGCCGGGCTCGACGCGGTGCCGGGCATGACTGAAGCGATCGACGAGGTCGCGATAAAGCAGGCGCGCCCGTTTCTCGGCATCTGCGTCGGCATGCAGCTGATGTCGGAGCGCGGGCTGGAAAAGACGATCACCGACGGCTTCGGCTGGATCGACGGCGACGTGAAGGAAATCACCCCGTCGGACCCGGCGCTGAAGATCCCGCAGATCGGCTGGAACACGATTCACGTGAAACATCCGCATCCGCTGTTCGACGGAATCCGGACGGGAGAGGGCGGTCTGCACGCCTATTTCGTCCATTCCTACCACCTCGACGCGACCAGGCCGGACCAGGTGCTGGCCGTTGCCGACTACGGCGGTCCCGTCACCGCCGCGGTCGCGCGCGACAACATGGCCGGCACGCAATTCCATCCCGAGAAGAGCCAGGCGCTCGGCCTCGCTTTGATCACCAATTTTCTGAAATGGAAGCCATGATCCTTTTTCCCGCCATCGACCTGAAAGACGGCCAGTGCGTTCGCCTGAAGCTCGGCGACATGGGTCAGGCCACGGTCTACAATGCCGATCCCGCTGCCCAGGCGAAAGCCTTCGAGGACCAGGGTTTTGAGTGGCTCCATGTCGTCGATCTCAACGGCGCATTCGCCGGTGAAAGCGTCAATGGCGCAGCAGTCGAGGCGATCCTCAAGGCGACGAAGAATCCGGTCCAGCTCGGCGGCGGCATCCGCACGCTCGATCATATAGAGAAATGGCTTTCCAAGGGACTTGCCCGCGTCATCCTCGGCACGGTCGCGGTGCGCGACCCCGGTCTGGTTATCGAAGCCTGCAGGAAATTTCCGGGCAAGATAGCCGTCGGCATCGACGCCAAGGGCGGCAAGGTGGCGGTCGAGGGCTGGGCCGAGGCTTCGACGCTGGGCGTCATCGAGCTGGCAAAAAAGTTCGAAGGTGCCGGCGTATCGGCCATCATCTACACCGACATCGATCGCGACGGCATTCTCACCGGCATCAACTGGGACGCTACCATCGATCTTGCCGATGCGATCTCCATCCCGGTCATCGCCTCGGGCGGTCTTGCCTCGATCGCCGATATTGTGCGCATGACCATGCCCGATGCCAAGAAGCTCGAAGGCGCGATCTCCGGCCGCGCGCTCTATGACGGCCGCATCAACCCTGCCGAAGCGCTGGCGATTTTGCGCGGCGACCTGAAGCCGGCCCCGGGATTGTTCGAGGAACGCGCATGACCCTCAAAGCCCGTGTCATTCCCTGTCTCGACGTCAAGGACGGCCGCGTCGTCAAGGGCGTCAACTTCGTCGACCTGATCGACGCCGGCGATCCGGTTGAAGCGGCGAAAGCCTACGATGCGGCCGGTGCCGACGAGCTTTGCTTTCTCGACATCACCGCGTCGTCGGACAACCGCGAAACCATCTTCGACGTCATTGCCCGCACCGCCGAGCAGTGCTTCATGCCACTAACGGTCGGCGGCGGCGTGCGCCAGGTGGCTGATATACGAAAGCTGCTGCTGGCCGGCGCCGACAAGGTGTCGATCAACACGGCAGCCGTGAAGAACCCGGATTTCGTCGCCGAAGCCGCCGACAAGTTCGGCAACCAGTGCATCGTCGTTGCCATCGATGCCAAGAAGGTCTCGCTGCCGGGCGAGGGCGACCGCTGGGAAATCTTCACCCATGGCGGACGCGAGAAGACCGGCATCGACGCTATCGAGTTCGCACGAAAGGTCGTCGATCTCGGCGCCGGCGAAATCCTGCTCACTTCCATGGACCGCGACGGCACCAAGGCCGGCTACGATATCGCGCTCACGCGCGCAGTGGCCGATGCGGTGCGTGCGCCGGTGATCGCCTCGGGCGGCGTCGGCACGCTCGAGCATATGGTCGCGGGCATCCGCGATGGCCATGCGACTGCCGTTCTGGCCGCTTCCATTTTCCATTTTGGCACCTACACCATTGCGCAGGCCAAGGACTACATGGCAAAAGCAGGCCTGCCGATGCGGCTGGATGCTGCCGCATGACCTCTCTCGCCGAGACGCGAATGACCGGTTTTTCCCTGGACGATCTCGAACGCATCGTCGCTGAACGCGCCCGTTCCGGCGAACCTTCGTCATGGACCGCGAAGCTCTTTACCCAGGGCATGGAACGCGCCGCCAAGAAGCTTGGCGAGGAAGCCGTTGAAACGGTCATCGCCGCCGTAAAGGGCGATAAAAAGGACCTCGTTTCCGAAAGCGCCGATCTTCTCTATCATTGGCTGGTCGTGCTGGCGGTTGCCGGCGTGCCGCTGTCGGACGTGCTTGCGGAGCTCGAAAAAAGGACCGGCCAGTCCGGGATTGCCGAGAAGGCATCACGCGGCTAGAGCAATTCCCGGAAAACGTGCAGCGGTTTTCCGCCGGGAAATGCGTAAAAACAAGTGCTTGGCCTGAGGTAAGCGATGGATCAACTCGCTCCGACCGTAAAATATTCCCCGTACCGGTTTTTTTCGGCCGAGCGATGGGCCGAGTTTCGTGCCGACACGCCGATGACCCTGACGGCGGACGAGGTCAAGCGGCTGGGCTCGCTTTACGACCCGATCGATCTCGACGAGGTCCGCCGCATCTATCTGTCGATGTCGCGGCTGCTCTACGCCCATGTCGAGGCGAGCCAGCTTCTGTTTCGCCAGCGCCAGGCGTTTTTCAGCGGCGATCAGGTCGCCAAGACGCCCTTCATCATCGGCATGGCCGGGTCGGTCGCGGTCGGCAAATCCACCACCGCCCGTATCCTGAAGGAGCTTCTCGGGCGCTGGCCGTCGAGCCCGAAGGTCGATCTGGTGACGACCGACGGTTTCCTGCTGCCCAACGAGGTGTTGCGCCGCGAGAATCTGATGGAGCGAAAGGGCTTTCCCGACAGCTATGACGTCGGCGCGCTGCTGCGTTTCCTGTCGGCGATCAAGTCGGGCCAGCGCGACGTGCGCGCGCCGCTCTATTCGCACCTGACCTATGACGTGATGCCGGGTGCGTTCGTCACCATCGATCGGCCTGATATATTAATCTTCGAAGGGTTGAATGTGCTCCAGCCGCGCGAGCTGCCCAAGGACGGTAACTTCGTCCCCTTCGTCTCGGATTTCTTTGATTTTTCGATCTATATCGATGCCGAGGAAGAGCTGATCCACAGCTGGTATATCAAGCGTTTCATGCGGCTCAGGGAAACGGCGTTCCGCAATCCCGAATCCTTCTTTCATCGCTATTCGCAACTGTCCGAGGATGCCGCCAAGGCGATCGCCGAGGGCTTGTGGGGTAATATCAACCTGAAGAACCTCAAGGAAAACATCCTCCCGACCCGTCCCCGCGCCGACCTGATCCTGCGCAAGGGCGAGGATCATCTGGTCGAGGAAGTGGCGCTGAGGAAGCTATAGCCTGAAAAACAAAAACGGCGGCCCAAGGCCGCCGTTTTATCATATGCAGATTTGTTAAGCCTCAGGCCTTCGCGATCTCGGGGATGCGCAGCACCTGGCCCGGATAGATCTTGTCGGGGTGGGTCAGCATCGGCTTGTTGGCCTCGAAGATCAGCGTGTTCTTGGCGCCCTTACCCTTGCCGTACTGGGATTCGGCGATCTTCCAGAGATTGTCGCCCTTTTTCACGGTGTAGAAAACGGGCTCCTTGGCTGGCGTCGCAGCCGCCACCACGGCGTTCATGTCGACATTGCCGTCGAGCTTCAGCCCGCTCTCGGGCGCGACGACCTTCAGTTCCCCGGCCTCGACCTTGGAAACGCCGAGCGTGTTGCCAACCGCAATGATGGCCTTCTCGAAGATCGATTGATCCGCGACGACACCCTTGAGAACGGCCTTGTCGCCCTGGATTTCGACCTGAACCTTGTCGGTGCCGAGCTTGTGGGAATCGAGTTCCTTTTTTAGCTCCTCAGCCGTCGCCACCTTCTCGTCGTCGCCGCCAAACCCCAGCTTCTTGCCGACATTCTTCACAAAATCGAACATACCCATGGTCAGTATCTCCTTGCTTCCGCATTGATCCGCCACGCGAATTTTGCATCTGCCGCCAGAAATTGAAAGCGGTGATTGCAATCCGCGCCCCGTCACGCCTGGGGCGTTAATCGTTATCGACCTTGCCGCGCAGCTTCTTGACGGTGGATCGGCCGGCCTTTGTTTTCAGCCGTCTTTCGACCGCACCTTTCGTCGGCTTCGTTTTCCGGCGCGGCTTTGGCGGCGGCTCGGCCGCCTTGGCGACCAGCTCGGTCAGCCGCGCGCGGGCGTCCGCCCGGTTCTGCTCCTGCGTGCGGAAACGGCCCGCCTCGATGACGATGACGCCGTCCTTGGTCGCGCGCTGGCCGGCCATCTTGATCGTGCGTTCGCGCACGCGCTCGCTCAGACCGGCTGCGTTCCTTGCGTCGAAGCGCAGTTGCACCGCCGTCGCCACCTTGTTGACGTTCTGGCCGCCGGGGCCTGAGGAGCGGATGAAATTCTCCTCGAGGTCATCGGGGTGGATGACGGCTTCCTCGGTGATGATGATCTTTTCGTCGGCGCTCATGCGCTACTGATGACGCGCGCCGCGCAAAAAGAAAAGGCCCGGCAGAACCGGGCCTTTTCCAAGTGTGGTGATGAAGCGCCTATTCGGCGGCATCCAGTATGCGCGGCGCAGCGCCCAGGACACTGGCATCGACATGGGTTTCGAACTTGCCGAAATTGTCGATGAACATGTTGACGAGCTTCCTCGCCTGCTGGTCGTAGGCCTGCTTGTCGGCCCAGGTCGAGCGCGGATCGAGGATCGCGCTGTCGACGCCCGGAACCGTCACGGGAACCTCGAAGCCGAAATTCGCGTCGGTGCGGAATTCCGCGCCGTTCAGCGAACCGTCGAGGGCAGCCGCGAGCAGCGCGCGCGTGGCCTTGATCGGCATGCGCTTGCCGGTGCCATAGGCGCCGCCGGTCCAGCCGGTATTAACCAGCCAGCAATCGACGCCGTGCGCGGCGATCAGTTCACGCAGCAGATTGCCGTATTCCGAAGGATGGCGCGGCATGAAGGGTGCGCCGAAGCAGGTCGAGAAGGTCGCTTCCGGCTCGGTCACGCCCTTTTCGGTGCCGGCGACCTTTGCCGTGTAGCCCGACAGGAAGTGATACATGGCCTGCGCCGGCGTAAGCTTGGCGATCGGCGGCATCACGCCAAAAGCGTCGGCGGTCAGCATGATGATGTTCTTGGGATGGCCGGCGCGGCCGCTGGCGCTGGCATTGGGAATGAAATCGAGCGGATAGGCGCAACGCGTGTTTTCGGTCAGCCGCCCGTCGTTGAAATCGGGAACGCGTGCCTCGTCGAGGATCACGTTTTCCAGCACGGTGCCGAAGCGCTGCGTCGTCGCAAAAATCTCGGGCTCGGCTTCCGCCGAAAGCCGGATCGTCTTGGCGTAACAGCCGCCTTCGAAATTGAAGATGCCTTCCGGTCCCCAGCCATGCTCGTCGTCGCCGACCAGCGTACGCTTGGGATCGGCCGACAGTGTCGTCTTGCCGGTGCCGGAAAGGCCGAAGAAGACGGCAGCGTCGCCATCGGGGCCTTCATTGGCCGAGCAGTGCATCGGCATGACGCCCTTGACCGGCAGATGGTAATTGAGGGCGGTGAAGACCGACTTCTTCATCTCGCCGGCATAGGAGGTGCCGCCGATCAGCACGATCATCCGCGTCAGGTCGACCGCGATAACGGTCTCCGTGCGGCAGCCGTGGCGTGCCGGGTCGGCACGGAAGGACGGCAGGTCGATGATCGTCATCTTCGGCGCGAAAGCGTCGAGTTCGCTCGATGCCGGGCGGATCAGCAGGTTGCGGATGAACAGCGAATGCCAGGCATATTCGGTGACGACCCGCGTCGGCAGCTTCTGCGTCGCGTCAGCGCCGCCGATAAGGTCCTGCACGAACAGATCCTTGTCAGCCGCATGGGCAATGAAGTCCGACAGCAGCAGCTCGAAATGCTCGGGCGACATCGGCTTGTTGTTGTCCCACCAGATATGCGGTTCGGTGGCAGCGTCGCGCACCACGAACTTGTCCTTGGCGGAGCGTCCGGTGTGCTGGCCGGTTTCCGCCACGAGGGCTCCATGCGCGGTCACTTTGGCTTCGCCGCGCCGAATCGCTTCCTCATAAAGTGCTGCGGCACCGAAATTATAATGCACGGTGCCCGAGGTTTTCAGGCCGGATTTGTCGATCCCGAAATTCGGGTTTCGTTTGCCGGTCTCGCTCATTGCGCAGCTCTCCATCCAATTCAACAGCGCCAGGGGTCCAGCCTGATCGCCGAACCTTGTTTCTCCCAAATGGGAGCAGAATGTGGTCAGAACCAGAAAAGATAAGTAATTTCAAATCTTTAATCGATTTAAAAATTTTGAAAATATTTTAAATCGTTTATATCCATCGAAAGATGCTAGGCTTGCACAATAAGCATGCAATTTTTAATCTGGCATTCAGGCGAATGCCGGGTCGCCAAGAGGGAGTATGCGGACAGGGTCCATGCGACAAGGAGCGGCGGCGGTGCCACATTTTGTACCCAATTTGTCCGCCAATAGCCCCTTCCGACGCAAGAAGGGACACTCCGCACATGAGGGAGCCGCTTGATATGGCAACAATCGCGCTTGTCGATGACGACCGCAACATTCTGACTTCCGTTTCGATCGCGCTGGAATCCGAGGGATATCGCGTCGAGACCTACACCGATGGCGCATCCGCGCTTGAAGGGCTTGCCGCCCGTCCACCCAATCTCGCTATCCTCGACATCAAGATGCCGCGCATGGATGGCATGGAGCTTCTGCGCCGGTTGCGCCAGAAGACCGACCTTCCGGTCATCTTCCTGACCTCGAAGGACGACGAGATCGACGAATTGTTCGGCCTCAAAATGGGCGCCGACGATTTTATCCGCAAACCGTTTTCGCAGCGTCTGCTGGTCGAGCGCGTCAAGGCGGTGCTGCGTCGCGCCAGCGCCCGCGATGCGGCGGCCAAGACGCCGAGCCAGCAGGCCCGTTCGCTCGAGCGCGGCCAGCTCGTCATGGACCAGGAGCGCCACACCTGCACCTGGAAGGGTGAGCCGGTCACGCTCACCGTCACCGAATTCCTCATCCTGCATTCGCTGGCCCAGCGCCCCGGCGTGGTGAAAAGCCGTGATGCCTTGATGGATTCGGCTTATGATGAGCAGGTTTATGTTGACGACCGCACGATCGATAGCCACATCAAGCGCCTTCGCAAGAAGTTCAAGGCTGTCGATGACGATTTCGAGATGATCGAAACCTTGTACGGCGTCGGCTACCGGTTCCGCGAGGCATAACAGCCCGCGAACCGTCGGGCCATGATCCGGGAAGGCGGGAACCGGGTTCGGATCAGGCTCGCAGTGTGGAGCGCCCCGTCCCGGTTCGTGAGAACCGGTGAGGCTCCATGATCTGGGATTTGTGACTGCATGGCCATTGAGGTCGAACTCAAGAAACCGGCAACGGCCTCACGCGGGCCGGGCAAGATGGCGTCTTCGCTCTTGCGGCGTGTGACCGTGCCGCTGCGCCGCTTTCTCGGCCATCATGTTTTCTCCAGCCTTACGCGCCGCATCCTTTTCCTCAATCTTGCCGGTTTGGCGGTCCTCGTCATCGGCATCATGTATCTCAACACCTTTCGTGACGGGCTGATCGACGCGCGCGTCGAGAGCCTGATGACGCAGGGCGAGATCATTGCGGGTGCGATCGCGTCCTCCGCCACGATCGAGACGGACACGATCAGGATCGACCCGGAAAAGCTGCTCGAGCTTCAGGCCGGCGAGAGCCTCGGGCCGGGATCGGACCAGCTCGACAGCTTGGACTTTCCGATCAACCCGGAGCGCGTGGCGCCGGTTCTCAGGCGGCTGATCTCACCGACGCGGACGCGGGCGCGCATCTACGACCGCGATGCCAATCTCCTGCTCGACTCCCGGCATCTCTATTCGCGCGGCCAGATCCTGCGCTACGACCTTCCGCCGGTGCAGGAAGAGGAGCCGGATTTCCTCGAGCGCGTGCAGAAGTTCGTCTTCGACCTGTTTCGCAATGGCGACCTGCCGGTCTATCGCGAACAGCCCGGCGGCAATGGTGCGTCCTTCCCTGAGGTCATGAGCGCGCTCACCGGCAGCCCGTCGACGATCGTCAGGGTCAGCGAGCAGGGCGAGCAGATCGTCTCGGTCGCGGTTCCCATCCAGCGCTTCCGCGCGGTGATGGGCGTCCTGATGCTTTCGACCGAAGGCGGCGACATCGACAAGATCGTTGCCGCCGAGCGCAAAGCCATCCTGCGCGTGTTTGGCATCGCTGCGCTGGTGACCGCGATCCTTTCGATGCTGCTTGCCTCGACCATCGCCAACCCGCTGCGCCGGCTTTCGGCGGCTGCCGTGCGTGTGCGCCGCGGCGTCAAGAATCGCGAGGAAATCCCTGATTTCTCCGACCGCCAGGACGAGATAGGCAATCTCTCCGTTGCGGTGCGCGACATGACCAACGCGCTCTACGCCCGCATCGAGGCGATCGAGAGCTTTGCCGCCGACGTGTCGCATGAACTGAAGAACCCGCTGACATCACTGCGCAGCGCCGTCGAAACCCTGCCGCTGGCCAAGAACGAGGCCTCGCGCGGCCGCCTCATGGAAGTCATCCAGCATGACGTGCGGCGTCTCGATCGGCTCATCACCGACATTTCGGATGCCTCGCGTCTCGACGCCGAACTGGTGCGCGAGGATTCAGCCAGGATCGACCTGAAGAAGTTCATTTCCGATCTCGTCGCTGTCTCCCAGGATGCCGGCCGTCACAAGCGCAAGGTCGGCATAGAATTCAGGCCGGCGAAGCTGCCGCAGGGCGTCAAAGGTTATTTCACGCTCGGCCACGACCTTCGCATCGGCCAGGTCATCACCAATCTGATCGAGAATGCCCGTTCCTTCGTTCCGGAAGAGACCGGCCAGATCGTCATCTCGCTGGAGCGAGCCGGCAAGTTCAACATCGTCACGATCGACGACAACGGTCCCGGCATACGCGCCGACAATATCGACCGCATCTTCGAGCGGTTCTATACGGACCGTCCTTCGAGCGAGGCTTTTGGGCAGAACTCCGGGCTCGGCCTGTCGATCAGCCGCCAGATCGTCGAGGCGCATGGCGGCACGTTGAGCGCGGAAAACATTCCCGGCTCGAAGCCGGGTGACACCATGGGCGCGCGCTTCGTGATGACACTGCCGGTCGAAGGCTGATCGTGGTCGCTACCAACCTGCACGGTACGGCCCTTGTCCTTGGCGATCGCGGCGTTCTGATCCTGGGCGCGTCAGGCTCGGGCAAGAGCACGCTGGCACTCACCCTCATTGCGCAGTTTCAGGCAAGCAGCCGATTGGCCCGGCTGGTCGGCGACGATCAGGTGCTGATTTCGGCGCGTGGCGGACGTGTGGTGTGCAAGGCGCCGCCGACGATCGGCGGGCTCGTCGAGGTTTTCGGGCTGGGACCGAAGCCGATCGGCTTCGAGGAATGCGCTGTCATCGATCTTTTGGTCCGGCTCGTTTCGCCTGCTGAGACCGAGCGTCTTCCGGAAGACAGGTTCGAGGAAATCGCCGGCTGCCGGCTGCCCTGCCTGCTGCTTGCCGAGCGTAACGCCGCTGGTGCTGCTCTTGCGCTCTTCGCCCGGCTTTCCTTGCCGCCTTTTTTGTGACTTGACGCAGTGTTCGTGGTGCGATGCGGCAAAATGGCCCAATTCCGAGCGTTTTAGGACTTGTCAACGCCCGCCGCGTCGACAAGATAGCGCTCCGCCGTCCGGCCATGTCCGGATTACCGGCCAGAATACAATGCGCTCGTGAACGGGCCATGACGGGAGCCTAAGCAGAATGATCGGACTCGTGCTCGTGACGCACGGTCAACTGGCCGAGGAGTTCCGCAACGCCGTCGAGCACGTCGTTGGACCGCAGGAACATTTCGAGACGGTTGCCATCGGAGCCGATGACGACATGGAGCAGCGTCGCCGCGATATCGTCGATGCCGTCGCCCGGACCGACACCGGTTCCGGCGTCGTGGTGCTGACCGACATGTTTGGCGGAACGCCTTCCAACCTTGCCATTTCGGTGATGGAATCCGGCCGCGTCGAGATCATCGCCGGCATGAACCTGCCGATGCTGATCAAGCTCACCAGCGTGCGCAAGGGCGACAACATGGCGCTCGCCCTCGATGAGGCGCAGATGGCCGGCCGCAAATACATCAATGTCGCCAGCCAGTTGTTGAGCAGCAAATGAGCAGCCTGCCCTTCTCTGCCAAGGATGGCCTGATCAGCAGGGAATTCCAGATCGTCAACCAGCGCGGCCTGCATGCCCGCGCTTCGGCGAAATTCGTTCAGGTCGCCGGCGGCTTTCAGGCCGACGTCCGCGTCGAAAAGGACGGCACTTCCGTCGGCGGTACTTCGATCATGGGCCTGATGATGCTCGCGGCCAGCCCCGGCTGCTCGATCCGCGTCACCGCCAGCGGCCCGGAGGCGCAGCAGGTGATGGATGCGCTCGAAGCGCTGATCTCGGCCCGTTTCGGCGAGGAAATCTGAACGCGGCGTTCGTTGCAGGACATGCACGAATAAAGATTTCTTTATATCCCATTGTCGATTTGACCGTGATCTGCTAGTCACGCGGCATAATTGCGCCCGTTGTGAACATGGCTTTGGGCGCGTCCGCAAACCTTATTCATCGGAGCACTGCCATGTCTGGTAGCAAAGACTACATCGTCGCCGACCTTTCGCTTGCCGGCTGGGGCCGCAAGGAAATCGAGATCGCCGAAACCGAAATGCCGGGCCTGATGGCCTGCCGCGAGGAGTTCGGTGAAAAGCAGCCGCTGAAGGGCGCGCGCATCACCGGTTCGCTGCACATGACGATCCAGACGGCGGTCCTCATCGAGACGCTGAAGGCGCTCGGCGCCGATATCCGCTGGGCTTCCTGCAACATCTTCTCCACGCAGGATCACGCCGCCGCGGCTATCGCCGAGGCCGGTATCCCGGTTTTCGCCATCAAGGGCGAAACGCTGGATGAATACTGGCAGTACACCGACAAGATCTTCCAGTGGGCCGACGGCGGCACCTCGAACATGATCCTCGATGATGGCGGCGACGCTACCATGTACATCCTGATCGGCGCGCGTGCCGAGGCAGGCGAGGATGTCCTGTCGAACCCCGGCAGCGAAGAGGAAGAAATCCTGTTCGCCCAGATCAAGAAGCGCATGGCGCAGTCGCCCGGCTTCTTCACCAAGCAGCGCGAAGCGATCCGCGGCGTGACCGAAGAGACCACCACGGGCGTCAACCGGCTCTATCAGCTGCAGAAGAAGGGCCTGCTGCCCTTCCCGGCAATCAACGTCAATGACAGCGTCACCAAGTCGAAGTTCGACAACAAATATGGCTGCAAGGAATCGCTGGTCGACGGCATCCGCCGCGGCACCGACGTGATGATGGCCGGCAAGGTCGCCGTCGTCTGCGGCTATGGCGACGTCGGCAAGGGTTCTGCCGCATCGCTCAGCGGCGCCGGCGCCCGCGTCAAGGTCACGGAAGTCGATCCGATCTGCGCTCTTCAGGCGGCCATGGACGGCTTCGAAGTCGTCACGCTTGAAGATGCGGCTCCCACCGCCGACATCGTCATCACCACCACCGGCAACAAGGACGTCATCACGCTCGACCATATGCGGGCGATGAAGGATATGGTCATCGTCGGCAATATCGGTCACTTCGACAACGAGATTCAGGTCGCGGCACTGCGCAATCTGAAGTGGACCAACGTCAAGCCGCAGGTCGACATGATCTCCTTCCCGGATGGCAAGCGCATGATCCTGCTGTCGGAAGGCCGCTTGCTCAACCTCGGCAACGCGACAGGCCATCCGAGCTTCGTCATGTCGGCGTCCTTCACCAACCAGGTTCTCGCCCAGATCGAGCTCTGGACGAAGCCCGGCACCTACCAGAACCAGGTCTATGTGCTGCCCAAGCATCTCGATGAAAAGGTAGCGCGCCTGCATCTCGACAAGCTTGGCGCGAAACTCACCGAGCTTAGCGGCGAACAGGCTGCCTATATCGGCGTGACCCAGCAAGGTCCGTTCAAGCCGGAACACTACCGGTACTAATCTGAATTAACCAAACTACTAGATGTTGAAGCCGGGCGATTGACTTTTCGCCCGGCTTTATTTTTGCCGCGTCAGCTTCTTCACGGCGATTCGCCCAGCTTGTATGTTGTTGTGATTCGCGACGTCTTGGGGCCCGGGGGCGGGGATCCGAGGGCAGTATCAAGGCGGTCTTGCATTCAGGCGGCGGAGAGGAACAAGACATGCCGGGGGATAACCCGCTTCGCGCGGGACAGGCCGTTACCGGCGGCCACGAGGATTCGAGCAAGGCTGCTCCAGTGGCAGGACTCTGGCCAGCTGGCGTCCGGCGGTGGCCGGTGGCCCGTCGCCTTCTGGCTGCGACTTCCGTGTTCGGACTGTCCTCGGTCGACGCTGCCCTGGCTCAAGCCGATGTGGTGGCGCGAAAGGCAGGTCTTTCGGTCAGCGCGGTCGAAGTCATGCAGCTTGCCGTCTTTGCCGGCGTCATGGGTGCGGCCCTCGTATCGGCCATCGTCCTGATCCGCGAGCGTGCCCGGATATCGGCGGAAAATGTCGACCTGCGCGCCCGCGTCGCCGATCTGAACGCCTCGTTGCAGCGCTCCGACGCCTTGCTCAACCTGCGCGACCAGCGCGTCGTGGTGTGGGCGAGTGAGAAACAGAAACCCGAACTGGTCGGCTCATTGCCGGCGGAAGCCGGGGCGCCAGAAGAGCGCGCGGCGTTCCTGGCCTTCGGCCGCTGGCTGATGCCGCGTTCTGCCGCCGCTCTCGATCACGCGGTCGCCGCGTTGCGCGAAAAGGGCACTTCCTTCGACCTCGTCGTCGAATCGCAGACCTCCGCGCCGCTGGAGGTCCAGGGCCGCAAGAGCCCGTCGCATTTCCTGGTCCGGTTCGTGGCGCTTTCTGAATCGCAGCGGAACCAGGCACGGCTGAAGCTGGAAAACCAGCGCCTCGCTGCCGACTACGACAACATGCTCGGTCTCATCGATGCCTTGAAGATGCCGTTCTGGATACGCGCCGCCGACGGTCGCCTGAAATGGGTCAATCGCGCCTATGCGGAGGCGGTCGAGGCGTTGAACGCCGAAGCAGCTACGCGCGAAGGCAAGGAATTCCTGGGAACGCCGGCGCGCGAATCGATCGTGCAGCAGCATCTTGCCCACCCGGTTTTCGAACAGACGCTTTCGACCGTTGTCAGGGGCGACCGCCGGGTCTTTTCGGTGACCGACTTTGCCGGCGGCGACGGTTCTGCCGGCATCGCGCTCGACATGAGCGGTGTCGAGACCATCCGCGAGGAATATGAGCGAACGGTTCGCAGCCATGCCGACACGCTCGACCAGCTCACCACGGCTGTGGCGATCTTCGACCCGCAGGAAAAGCTACGCTTCTTCAACCAGGCCTTCCAGAAGCTCTGGGATCTGGACGTTGCGTTCCTCGAAAGCGCGCCCGACAATGCCCTGCTGCTCGACAGGCTGCGCAGCGACGGCAAGATCGCCGAGCAGCCGGAATGGCGGCGCTGGAAGGAAAACCTGCTCGGCGCCTACCGTTCTGTCGATTCGCAGGAACACTGGTGGCATCTGCCGGACTCCCGCACCATCCGCGTCATCGCCAATCCGCAACCCAAGGGCGGCGTCACCTGGGTATTCGAGAACCTGACCGAGCGCATGGACCTCGAAAGCCGCTACCACACCGCCGTACGGGTGCAGGGCGAAACCCTCGACAACCTTGCCGAGGGCGTTGCGGTGTTCGGACCCGACGGCCGTATACGCCTGTCCAACCCGGCTTTCGTCAACCTCTGGGGCCTGCCTGCCGAGACCGTCGAGGCGAAGACCCATATCTCGGCGATCCGCGCGCAATGCGATGCGCTGGCGGAAAACAGTCCGTGGCCGACCTTCGTCGCAGCCGTCACCGGTTTCGACGACGAGCGCCGCGACGGCAGCGGCCAGACGGAACTGAGGAACGGCACCGTCCTGCGCTATGCAGTCATCCATCTGCCGAACGGGCAGGTGATGATCACCTTCGTCGACGTCACCGACAGCGTCAATGTCGAGCGCGCGCTGAAGGACAAGAACGAGGCGCTGGAAAAAGCCGACCAGCTCAAGAACGATTTCGTCCAGCATGTTTCCTACGAACTGCGCTCACCGCTGACCAACATCATCGGTTTTGCCGAATTGCTGTCCCTGCCGGCCACCGGCCCGCTGGCTCCGCGCCAGCGCGAATATCTCGGCCATATCGGCTCGTCCTCGTCGGTGCTTCTGACCATCGTCAACGACATTCTCGACCTTGCCACCGTCGACGCCGGCATCATGGAGCTCGAGATCGCCGAAGTGCGCGTCGACCAGACCATTGCAGCAGCCGCCGAGCTGGTCGCCGAGCGTTTGGATGAACATGCGATCAAGCTGAAGATCGACGCCGCGCAGGCGCCGAAAAGCTTTCATGGCGACGAGACCCGCATTCGCCAGATCCTCTACAACCTGCTCAGCAACGCTGCCAACTATGCGCCCGAGGCAAGCACCATCTCGCTGTCCTGCCGGCAGGCGGCGAACGGCGTCGAGTTTGCCGTGCACGATGATGGTCCCGGCATGGCGCCGGAGATTCTGGATACTGTGTTCCGGCGCTTCGAGCCCCGGGTGAACGGCGGCCGGCGGCGTGGTGCCGGGCTTGGCCTTTCCATCGTCAAAAGCTTCGTCGAGCTTCATGGCGGCACGGTCAGGATCGACACTGGCAAGGATCGCGGCACCACGGTGATCTGCCTGTTCCCGACCACGCCCACCGGCGTCCGCGAAGCGGCGGAGTAGCGGTCTCCATGGCCATGGAGTTCGAGCGTTTTCTGCCGGACGAGCAGGCGACCGTCCGGTTGGGCGAAGACCTGGCGCTGACGCTGCGCAAGGGCGATGTCCTTGCGCTGCACGGCGACCTCGGGGCAGGCAAGACCACGCTGGCGCGCAGCCTGATCCGCGCTCTCGCGGGTGACGCCGAGCTGGAAGTGCCGAGCCCGACCTTCACGCTCGTTCAGTCCTACGACACGCGCGTGCCGATCCACCATTTCGACCTCTATCGACTGTCATCCGCCGACGAGCTGGACGAGCTCGGCTTTGAAGATGCGCTGGAACAGGGCGCGGCATTGGTCGAATGGCCCGAAAAGGCCGGAGACAGATTGCCGCCTGCTGCCGCCCGGATCGAACTGGTCGAGCAAGGCGAAGGACGCTTGGTCAGGATTTCAGCATCGGGCCCGCTCGGCGAGCGCATCGGCCGCTCCTTTGCCACGCGCGAATTTTTACGCGCCGCCGGTTGGGGCGAGGCTCACCGCAGCCATTTCGTCGGCGACGCCTCCGCGCGCTCCTACGAAATCGTGGCGCTTGGCGACGAGCCGCCGCGCGTGCTGATGAACTCGCCCCGGTTGGTGCTGGGGCCGCCGGTTCGCGACGGAAAACCCTATGCGGTAATCGCCCACACGGCGCAGTCGGTCTCGGCCTTCGTCGCTATTGACCGCGCCTTGCGGGATGGCGATGTCACCGTTCCAAACATCCACGCGCAGGACCTCGAAGCCGGTTTCCTGCTGATCGAACATCTCGGCGCGGAAGGTTTTCTGGAAGCGGGCAAGCCGGTGGCCGGGCGCTATGCCGCCGCCGCCGAACTGCTCGCCATGATGCACGGCAAGAGCTGGCCCGATCACATCGACGTCGAACCTGGCGTCGTGCATACTGTACCGCCCTTCGACCGCGACGCAATGATGATCGAGGTCGAACTCCTGCTCGACTGGTACTTTGCTGCGGTTGCCGGCAGGCAGCCTGACGATGCGCTCCGCGCCGGTTTCCGGCAGGTCTGGAACGATCTGTTCGGTCGCATCGACAAGGCGGAAAAGACACTGATGCTGCGCGATTTCCATTCGCCCAACATCATCTGGCGCGGCGACCGAACCGGCCATGACCGGCTCGGCATAATCGATTTCCAGGATGCACTGATCGGTCCCGCCGCCTATGACGTTGCCTCGCTTGCCATGGATGCCCGCGTAACGGTGCCGGTCGATATCGAAGCAAGCACGCTCGAAGCCTATATCGCTGCGCGCTCGAAGGCAGGCGGTTTCGACGCCGATGCTTTTACGGAAGCCTATGCGATCATGGCCGCGCAGCGGAATTCAAAAATCCTCGGCATCTTCGTCCGCCTCGATCGCCGCGACGGCAAGCCGGACTATCTGAAGCATCTGCCGCGCATCCGCGACTATCTGCGCCGCGCGCTTGCGCATCCGGCACTTGCCGAACTGCGCGATTTCTATCACCGTCACGGCCTCACTGAGGACGCATCGATTTGACCGCTCCGAAAATTGCCATGGTGCTGGCCGCCGGCCTCGGCAAGCGCATGCTGCCGATCACCGAAACGATGCCCAAGCCGCTGGTTCGCATCGCCGGAAAGACGCTGCTCGACTGGGGCCTCGACAGCCTTGCAGCCGCCGGCGTGACCAGGGCGGTGGTCAATGTCCACTATCTACCCGAGCAGATCGTCGCCCATGTCGCGGGCCGCAAGCAGCCGGCAATTGTCATCTCTGATGAAAGCGAAAGCCTGCTCAACTCGGCCGGCGGCATCGTCAAGGCACTGCCGCAGCTCGGCCAAAAACCCTTCTACATCCTGAACGCCGACACCTTCTGGATCGATCGGAACGAGCCCAACCTGAAACGGCTTGCCCTTGCCTGGGACGCATCGAGAATGGATATTCTCCTGATGCTAGCCGATCTCGACTCAGCCACCGGACACAGCGAAAGCACGGATTTCCTTGTCGCGCCCGACGGTACGTTGGCGCGCGCGGCCGGCGACCCGACCGGCCTGATCTATGCCGGTGCGGCCATCGTGCATCCGCGCATTTTCGAGGGTGCTGCGCCGACGCCGCATTCGCTCAACCTCTATTTCGATCGCGCCATCGCGGATGGCCGCCTGTTCGGCATGAAGATGGAAGGCCAGTGGATTACGGTCGGCACGCCGGATGCCATCGCACCGGCTGAAGCGGTGGTTGCCGCCGCGCTGGCGCAGGACGCATGAGTGCACGCTCGACGCCGCGGGTCCTGTCGATCCCGCCCGGTGCCGCCTTTCTGCCGACGCTCGCTGACGAACTGCTTGCCGGCCGGCTGATCCCCGATTTTCGTTTCGACGGCGACCCGCTGGCGCTTGCCGATGTCACGATCTACGTGCCGACCCGGCGTGCCGCGCGCGAACTGCGCGGCGTTTTCGTCGACAGCTCGGGCGGCCGCGCGGCCATCCTGCCGACCATTCGCCCGCTTGGCGAATTCGACGAGGACGAGGCACTGTTCAATCCGGAAGGCTCTGCCAGCCTCGATCTGGCGCCGCCGATCGCGTCGATCGATCGCCTGCTCCTGCTTGCACCGCTGGTCCGAAGCTGGAAGCGTCGCCTGCCGGCTCACGTCGCCAGCCTGTTCGAGGAGGAGATCGTCGTTCCCGCCTCGTCAGCGGACGCCGTCTGGCTGGCGCGCGATCTGGCCGGCCTGATGGACGAGATCGAAACCGAGGGCTCCGAGTGGTCGCGGCTGCGCGATCTGGTTTCCGGCGACCTCGCCAACTGGTGGCAGGTGACGCTGGATTTCCTCGAAATCGTCATGACCAGCTGGCCGGCAGTGCTTGCGGAGCGCGACCTGTCGAACCCCGCCGCCCATCGCAGCGCGCTCATCCGGCTCGAGGCAGAGCGGCTGAGGCTCGATCCGCCACAGGGGCCGATCATCGCCGCCGGCTCTACCGGTTCCATTCCGGCAACCGCCGAACTCCTGTCGGCCATCGCCCGCCTGCCGCGGGGAGCGGTTGTCCTGCCGGGTCTCGACAAGCGCATGGATGAGCGCTCCTGGTCGGTGATTGCGGGCGACGCGCCGCAGCCTTCCGTGCTCGGTCACCCGCAATACGGCCTGGCCAAGCTGTTGCGGAAACTCGGCGTCCTGCGCGCCGATGTCGACGAGGTCGGCGCCGTCGGCCCTGACCTTGCGCAGCGCGCTGCGTTCGTAGGCCAAGCCCTGCTGCCCGCCGAGACCACCGACGATTGGGCAGACCATCGGCAAAAAATATCCGACTCGGAGCTGGCCGGTGCATTTGCCGATGTGACGCTGCTGGAAGCCGCCGGCGAGCGCGACGAAACCGTCGCGATCGCCATTGCATTGCGCCGCGCGATCGATACGGCTAACAGCACCGCCGCCTTGGTAACGGGCGACCGCAACCTTGCGCGCCGCGTCTCGGCCGAGCTGCTGCGTTTCGGTATTCAGGCCGACGATTCCGGCGGCACGCCGCTTTCCAACACGCCGCCCGGCGCTTTCCTGCGGCTGGTGTTGCAAGCGGCGTTCAATCCCGGCGATCCGGTCGCGGTCCTGTCGCTGCTCAAGCACCCCTTGCTTGCGCTAGGGCTCGAGCGAGCTGTGGTGCGCCATGCAGCGGAGACGATCGAACTGGTGGCGCTACGCGGCGGCACAGGGCGGCCGGATATTGCCAGCCTCGGCGCGCTTTTCGAAAAGCGGCTCGAAGCGCTGGCCGGCGAGAGCCGCAAGCCTTTCTGGTTTTCGCGCATGACGGCCAGGCCCATCGATGAAGCGCGGGCGATGCTCGCGCGCCTTCACGATGCGCTGGCGCCTCTGGTTGCCTTCCGCAACGACCAGACAGTGGAACTTGCCGCCATCATCCACGTGACGGTCACGGCGATGGAAGCACTCGGGCGAAGCGCGGATGGCAGCCTCACCGAGCTTTATGCCGGCGACGCCGGTGAAGAGCTGGCCGAACTCCTGCGCGGGCTCGTGGCGGCGAGCGCGCCCTTCTCCTTCCCGGCTGAGGAATGGCCCGACATCATGGAAGCGCTGGTCGCGCCGGAAGTCGTCAAGCCGGCCTATGGCAGCGACAGCCGCGTCTCGATCTGGGGCGCGCTGGAAGCCCGCCTCCTGTCCGTCGACACGCTGGTGGTCGGCGGCCTCAATGAAGGTGTGTGGCCGCGCAAGGCCCAGGCCGACCGTTTCATGTCGCGCATCATGAAGACCGGCATCGATCTGGAGCCGCCGGAGCGCCGGATCGGCCAGTCGGCGCATGATTTCGAAATGGCGATGGGTGCCGGCAAGGTCATCCTCGCCCGTTCGGCGCGTTCGGGCGACGCGCCGGCAGTGCCTTCGCGCTGGCTCCAACGCATCCTGACCTTTGCCGGGGTTGAGCAGGCGCAAGCCATGCGCGCCCGCGGCAACGAACTGCTCGGCTGGGCGCGGGCGCTGGATGGCGGGCCGCAAATTCCCTTTGCCGAGCGCCCGCAGCCCAAGCCGCCGCTCGAGGCGCGGCCGCACCATTTCTCCGTCACCGAGATCGAGACGCTGCGCCGCGATCCCTATGCGGTCTACGCCCGCCGCATCCTCGGCCTCATGCCGCTCGATCCGCTGGTGCGCGATCCCGGAGCGGCGGAGCGCGGCACGCTGTTCCATGCCATCATGCATCGCTTTTCCGCCTCGGGCGTCGATCCGCGCGATGCCTCGGCGCTCGATGTCCTGCTCGACGCCGGCCGCACCTGTTTCACGGAAGCCGCCTTGCCGGCCGACGTTCACGCGATCTGGTGGCCGCGCTTCGAAAAGCTGGCCGAAAACATCATCGCATGGGAGCGCACGCGCGCACCCTCGGTAAACACCCGCCACGCCGAGGAGCGCGCCGAAAAGACCGCCGTCGGCGCTTCCGCGGTGACGCTCTCGGGTTATGCCGACCGCGTCGATGTGCTGCCGGCGGGCATGGCCGATATTCTCGACTACAAGACTGGCTCGTCGCCTTCCAAAGCGCAGGCCCATACTCTTCTGGCGCCCCAATTGGCGTTGGAAGGCGCGCTGTTGAGGCGCGGTGCCTTCCGCGAACTCGGCAGGCTGGAGCCTTCGCAACTGGCCTTCGTCCGCTTCAAACCCAACGGCGAAGTATTCGAGGAATCGATCCTCGAATACAACCGCAAGCCACGCACTGCCGGCGATCTTTCCGAGGAAGCCTGGCACCGGCTCGAGGAACTGCTCAAGCATTATGGCCGGCTCGAAACGGGATATCTGTCGCGCGCGCTGCCGTTCCGCGAAGGCGAGACGGACGGCGACTACGACCATCTCGCCCGCGTCCTCGAATGGTCCGCCGGCGGTGACAGCGCCGACGATGGCGGCGGCGACGCATGAAAAAAATCTATCCCGTTCCCACTGAGACCTCCGAGCGGCAGGCGCGCGCCTCCGACCCGCAGAATTCCGCCTGGGTGTCGGCCAATGCCGGCTCGGGCAAGACGCATGTGCTGTCGCAGCGCGTCATCCGCCTTCTGCTGGAAGGCACCGACCCATCCAAAATCCTCTGCCTGACCTATACGCGCGCCGCCGCCGCCAACATGTCGAACCGCGTCTTCGGCAATCTGTCGAAATGGACCATGCTCGGCGACGAGGCTTTGCGCGCCGAGATCGAGAAGATCGACGGCAAGGCGCCCAATGCCGAAAAGCTACGCCGGGCGCGGCGGCTTTTCGCGCAGGCGCTGGAAACGCCGGGCGGCCTGAAGATCCAGACCATCCACGCCTTCTGCGAATCCGTGCTGCATCAGTTTCCGCTGGAAGCCAACATCGCAGCACACTTCCAGATGCTCGACCCGCTGATGGAAGAAACGCTGTTTGCCACCGCACGGCGCGAAATGGTGACGGGCGCGGTCGCATCCGACAATCCCGAACTCGGCGAAGCCTTCGCCATGGTGCTGGAGCGCGGTGGCGAGGCCGGGCTCGACGCGCTGCTCGGCGAAATCGTGCGCAAGCGCGACGGTTTGCGCGACTTCATTGATGCCGCCGCACACGACACCGTGCCCTATGCCATGCTGTTTGCCGAATTCGGCTTCTCCCCGGAGGACACGGCGGAAGACATCGCCGCCTCGATCTGGCCGCTGCCGGGCTTTTCAGCCGATTATTTTACCGAGTTCGCCAATCAGGCCGCCGCCGTCGATGCCCGCCGCGCGCTCGACAGCATCATTCCGGATGTGATCCTGGCTTTTGCCCAACCCGACCCGGTCGCCCGGCTGAAACTGCTGGCGAAAGGTTTTTTGAAGTCGGATGGCGATCCCTACGACCCGGTCAAGACGTTCAAGAAGGCCCTTCACGATCGCATGCCGGACTTGGCCGAGCGCTATGCGACTGCAGCAGGCGCGATCATCGAAATGTACGACCGCCTTGCCACCTTCCGCATGCTGGAAGGCACGCGCGCCGCACTCACCATCGCCGACTGGCTGATCGCCCGCTACGAGCGGCTGAAGACCGGGCGCGGCTTTCTCGATTTCAATGATCTCATCACCCGCACCGTGCGCCTGCTGGCCAGGCAGGATGCCGGCCCATGGGTGCAATACAAGCTCGACAAGGGCATCGACCACATCCTGCTCGACGAGGCGCAGGACACCAGCCCCGACCAGTGGGAGGTGGTGAAGCGGCTGGCCGAGGAATTCTTTGCCGGCTTCGGTGCGCGCGACAATGTCCACCGCACCGTCTTTGCCGTCGGCGACGAAAAGCAGTCGATCTATTCGTTTCAGGGCGCGGCGCCCGAATCCTTTGCCCGCAGCGGCCATGAATTCGCGCAGAAGATCCGCGCCGCCAACCGCAGCTTCGAACCGGTCAAGCTGACGCTGTCATTCCGCTCCACCGACGACGTGCTGCAGGCCGTCGACAGGGTCTTTGCCAGCGACGAGGCGAAACGCGGCATCACGCTCGATCCGGGCCCGGTCCAGCACAATGCCATCCGCGCCGGGGCGCCGGGCTATGTCGAGGTCTGGCCTTCGGTCGGTGCCGACGCAGCGGAGGAACCGGACGACTGGACGCAGGCCGTCGACCACGCTCATGCCCCGGCGGTGCGGGTTGCCGAAAGCGTCGCCGCTACCATCCAGAACTGGATTCGCTCGGGCGAGATAATCGAAGGCACCGGAAAAAAACTCAGCGCCGGCGATGTCATCGTGCTGGTGCGCAAGCGCGACCGTTTCGTCCATGCGCTGGCGCGCAGCCTGAAAAACCGCAACATCGCGGTCGCCGGCGCCGATCGGCTGAGCCTGCCCGGTCATATCGCGGTCAAGGACTTGATGGCGCTTGGCCGTTTCATGATCCAGCCGGAGGATGACCTGTCGCTGGCAGCGGTGCTGAAAAGCCCGATCTTCCAGCTCGGCGAAGACACGCTTTTCGATCTTGCCGCTGGCCGCGCCGGCGGGCGGTCTCTATACGCATCGCTCCGGCAGCAGGCCGAAAATTCTCCGCCGCTGGCCGAAACCGTAAAACGTCTGACGGAATGGTCGACGCAATCGGCCTTCAAGCCGGTGTTCGAGTTTTATTCCGGCATTCTCGGCCGCGACGGCGTGCGCAAGAAGATGGTAGCCCGCCTCGGCCAGGACGCCGGCGATATCTTAGATGAGTTCCTGAACTTCTGCCTCGCCGAGGAGCGCACGGGCCTTCCCGGCCTCGAATCCTTCCTCGCGACGCTCGAAAGTGCTGGTCCCGAGATCAAGCGCGAGATGGACCAGACGCGCGACGAGGTCCGCATCATGACCGTCCACGCCGCCAAGGGGCTTGAGGCGCCGGTGGTGTTCCTCGTCGATGGCGGTGCCGCTCCCTTCAGCGACCAGCATTTGCCCCGGCTGATGCCGTTCCAGCCAAAGGGCGAGGAATTGCGGCATGTCAAAGCGTTCCTGTGGCGCTCGGGCAGCGATGTCGCCAACCTGTTTTCGCAAGCGGCGGGCGGCGAGGCGAAGGAGCGCGCCGACGACGAATATCGCCGGCTGCTCTACGTCGGAATGACGCGCGCCGAGGACCGCCTGATCGTCTGTGGCTATCACGGCAAGCGCGCGCAGAACGCCGCGACATGGCACGCGCTGGTCACCAGGGCGCTGGTCGGCATCGAGCACAGCGAGGAACGCAGGCACCCGGTGGCCGACGATATGGTCCACCGTTTTCGCGTGACGCCGTTCACAACCGCGCAGGCCGCCGCCGAGACGCTAGAGACGCCGGTGCCGTCATCCTCGCCGATGCCGCCGCATCTGCTGAAGCCGCTGCCGCCGGTGGAACGCCTGCCACGGCCCTTGTCGCCGTCAGGCGCTTCGGCGCTGATCGAGGAAACGAAGGAGCCGGTCGTGTCGGACCGTTCGCCGGTGCTCGATCCCGAGATCGAACCGGGTTTCGCCATTGCCCGTGGTCTGGCGCTGCACAAGCTGCTCCAGATGCTGCCGGATGTTGCCGAAGCGGAAAGGAAGCCTGCTGCATCGCGCTATCTCGAGCGCATCGCCGCAGGCTGGCCCGAGCAGGAGCGCCACGCGGCACTCGCCTCGGTCGAGGATATCCTGGCATCGCCGGATTTCGCGCCCCTGTTCGGGGCAGGCTCACGCGCGGAAGTGTCGATCATGGGCAGCGTCACGGTCCGCGGCAAGCCGCGCTCGGTCTCGGGCAAGATCGACCGCCTGGCGGTCACCGCCGACGAGGTCTTCATCGTCGACTACAAGACCAACCGGCCGGCCCCCGCCGCGTTTGGCGATGTTCCGCTGTCCTATGTCACGCAGCTCGCGCTCTACCGGGCGCTGCTCCAGCCGCTTTATCCGCGCCACAAGGTTTCAGCGGCACTGCTGTTTACGGAGCTGCCTGGCCTGATGCGGATTCCCGAAACCGCGATGGACGATGCCCTTGTCCGACTCACACAGGCGTGACACAAGGTCTGCTTGAACGCCTGCAAGGCCGACACCACATATAGCGCGACATCGAACCCGGAAAGGATTTCATCATGGCCACAGTCAAGGTCGACAAGAGCAATTTTCAGTCTGACGTGCTGGACGCTTCGGGTCCCGTCGTCGTCGATTTCTGGGCGGAATGGTGCGGCCCCTGCAAGATGATCGGCCCGTCGCTCGAGGAAATTTCGACCGAATTGGCCGGCAAGGTGAAGATCACCAAGCTCAATATCGACGAGAATCCGGAAATCGCTGCCCAGTTCGGCGTGCGCTCCATCCCGACCCTGATGATCTTCAAGGGCGGTGAAGTGGCCGACATCAAGGTCGGCGCGCTGCCCAAGACGGCACTTTCGCACTGGATCGGCGGCAACGTCGCCTGATCGTCCGAAATACGAAAATTCAAAAGCCCGGCCATCGTGCCGGGCTTTTTGTTGGCTGGCGGAATTTTCCAGCTGGCTCTTCTCGCGTGGCTTTTTTCATTCCTTCATCGCTTCAGGTGAACAGAGGAGCAGAAAAAATGTCGGGATCGGCCAAACCAACCGTCTTCGTCGACAATGAACGCGTCATCGTCACCGAATGGCGTTTTGCGCCGGGCGCCAATACGGGCTGGCACCGCCATGGCCACGACTACGTCGTCGTGCCTCTGATGGACGGCAAGGTGAAACTGCTCACCAAGGACGGTGAGTCTTTCGCCGAGATGAAGCAGGGCGTCCCCTATTTCCGCTCCGAAGGCGTCGAACACGACGTCATCAACGCCAATGACGGCGAATACGCCTTCATTGAGATCGAGCTGAAGTAGGCGTCAGACTGGTGATCTCCCGTCTGTTGGCTCCTGAAACTGGATCGGACCTTCGGCCCAACTTTCCGGCATCGTGTGCTTCACGCGAACCGCATCCTGCACGGTCTCTCGTGCCGTCGATGCCGAGGCATGGATTCCCGACACTCTCCGCTCGTTCCTCGCTCACGAGGTCGAGAATGACGAGGGGAGGAGCGCCACCGCTAATCGCAAATGTTGTTTCAAAGCTACAGATGTGACTGTGGAGCCAGCGTTGACGATTAGCGAAGGCCTAACCTGCAAGTTCGTCATCCTCGGGGCCGGAGCCGAACGAAGTGAGGTGTAGGAACCCGGGGATCCATGCCGGAACATCCGTGAAGGCCGCAGCGGTGCAGAGCTACCGAAGGCTTGCGAAGGTGTGGAAAGATTTTCAGCCGATTTCCACCCAAGCCGTTGTTTTGGCTTACGCCACGAACTTTCTCACGCCCGATTTATCCCCCTCCTTTCCAACTCACTTACCTTGGTCTCAGTTCCTCCCACGGGAACACCGGTCGCGACGGTGATCTGTGGGGAGGAACCGGCGCTTCCGGTGATGGGCTAACGTGGCTCATCATCCGGGGAGGTTCCGTCCAAGGGTTCTCCTGCGGGTATTATGGCCCGCGCGTGCTGGACGAGCACATAGGCTTTGCCTTCATTCGCAAATGAATGAAGGCAGGGCGCAGCGGAACGGACGGGAACAGAAATCGCCGGCGGGGTGCGGAAGTCGCGCCACGTATTTACATTAGGAAGGCACGGCCATGCGCCCCGCTTCCCACCCCTCGTAGAGGGAGTTCTTTGACAATGGCCAGATGCGAAAGCAGGCGTGGCGATGAATAGGTGCGTCCTTCGAGGCTCGCTACGCTCGCACCTCAGGATGAGGGAGGACGGTGCTGAAGCGCGCCAGCGTTCTCTCCCCCCTTGAGGGGATGAGGAGCGATTCGCGAAGCGAACGAAAAGCCAACGATTTGGCTTTTCGAGTGACGAACGCCCGGAGCCTAGCGTAGGGCCGGGGCGCGAAGCGCCAGAGGGGGTCGGTTCATGCCGCGCTCGGCGCAAAGAATGTCGAGCACTGCCGCAGCGACCCCACCCGGCGGCTTTGCCGCCACCCTCCCCTCAAGTGGGAGGGAAACGCAGGCGCTTACACCGGCGGCGTGCCGTTTTCGGCAAGAACCGCCCCCGCCAGATAAAGCGAGCCGCCGATCAGGATGCGCGGTGGCGCTTCCTTTTCGCCCCAGGTGTCGCGCAGCAGCATCAGCGCGTTGGCAACGGAGCTGACCGGCTCGGCTGAAAGTCCGGCCTCGTTGGCGCGCGCGGCGAGTTCGCCATTCGGTACGCCGGCTTCGCTCAAACTCACCGGCACCGTGTAGACATGGCGGGCGATGCCGTGGAAGGCGCGGAAATAGCCGGTCTGGTCCTTGGTGTTGATCATGCCGCAGATGAGGAACAGCGGCCGCGCGAGCTTTTCTTCCTGCTCGGCCAGCGCTTCGGCGATGACGACGCCCGCGCCGGGATTGTGGCCGCCGTCGAGCCAGATATCGGCACCGGGTGGCGCCAGGTCGACAAGAGCGCCCTGCGTCAGGCGTTGCATGCGGCCGGGCCAGGACACGGTAGTCATCGCCTTGTTCGCCGCTGCTTCGCTGATCTCGAAACCGGCCGTCTTGACTGCTGCAATTGCTGCAGCCGCATTGGCGTATTGATGCCGCCCCGGCAGGCGCGGCGGCGAAAGATCCATGAGGCCGGTCTGGTCCTGGTAGATCAGGCGGCCATGCTCTTCGGCGGCAAGGAACTCCTGGCCGTAGACCTGCACCGGGCTGCCGAGACGGTCCGCCGTCTCCACGATCACGTCCTGCGCGGTACCGTTCTCCTGCGCACCGACGACGACCGGGCAGCCCGGCTTGATGATGCCGGCCTTTTCGGCCGCGATGAGCTCGACGCGGTCGCCGAGATAGGCTTCGTGATCGAGCGACACCGGCATTATGAGGGAGACCGCCGGCTTGCGGATGACGTTGGTTGCGTCGAAGCGCCCGCCGAGCCCGACTTCGATGATCGCGGCATCGGCCGGGTGTTCGGCGAACAGAAGGAAGGTGACCGCCGTCAGGATCTCGAAGACGGTAATGGTCTCGCCGCGATTGGCCTCGGCAACACGTGTGATCGTGTCGGCCAGCACGTCGTCGGAGACGAATTTGCCGCCGCCGTCTGCCGCCAACCGGTAGCGCTCATGCCAGTGAACCAGATGCGGCGAGGTGTGGACGTGGACGCGATAGCCCGCCGCCTCGAGCAGCGCGCGTGAAAAGGCGGCAGCCGAGCCCTTGCCGTTGGTGCCGGCGATATGGATCACCGGCGGCAGTCTGTCCTGCGGATTGCCGAGACGGCCGAGCAGGCGCGAGACCCGGTCCAGCGAAAGGTCGAAACCTTTCGGGTGCAGCGTCATCAGGCGCTCGATTTCGCGATCGGCGAGCAGAATGGACATGAAGGCTCCTCCGGGAGCAGAAGTCGTGGGCGGGAATTTTGTGAACCCCCGCCGGCGACCGTATCAGGCCTGAGGACGCGCCTCAGTCGTCACGACGACGGGTGCCGGCACGATTTCCGACTTTTCCGGCCTGGAAGCCTCCGGCGTCTTCATCAGGATTTTAAGCAGGCGGGCGATGGTCGATTTCAGTTCCAGCCGCGAGACGACCATGTCGACCATACCGTGATCCATCAGATATTCGGCGCGCTGGAAGCCGTCCGGCAGCTTCTCGCGGATGGTCTGCTCGATGACGCGCGGCCCGGCAAAGCCGATCAGCGCGCCCGGCTCGGCAATGTGGACATCGCCCAGCATCGCATAGGAGGCAGTCACGCCACCGGTCGTCGGATTGGTCAGGACGACGATATAGGGCAGGCCGGCTTCCTTGAGGCGGTCGAGCGCGACGGTGGTGCGCGGCAGTTGCATCAGCGACAGGATGCCTTCCTGCATGCGCGCGCCGCCGGAGGCAGCAAACAGGATCATCGGGCGGCGCTTTTCGACCGCCGTCTCGAAGGCATGGATGATCGCATCGCCTGCGGCCATGCCGAGCGAGCCGCCCATGAAGGCAAAATCCTGCACGGTGGCGACCACCGGCAGTCCCTCGATCGTGCCGAGCGCATTCAGGATCGCGTCTTCCATGCCGGTCTTGGCCTTGGCGTCCTTGAGACGGTCGACGTAACGCTTCTCGTCGCGGAATTTCAGCGGGTCGGTCGCGACCTTCGGGTTTTCGAGCGTCTCGAACGCGCCATTGTCGAAGAAGAACTTCAGCCGCTCGCGCGCCGAAATCTTCATGTGATGACCGGAAGACGGGATGACGAACTGGTTGCTCTCGAGATCCTTGTGAAAGACCATCTCGCCGCTCTCCGGATCCTTGATCCAGAGGTTTTCCGGCATTTCGCGCCGGCCAAGCATCGAGTTGATCTTCGGGCGGACGTAATTGGTGATCCAGTTCATGGCATCCATTCCTGTGATGTCAAAGACATGGGTACTTTATTGGGCAGCAGCAAGGCGGGCGGAACGAACGCCTTGCGCTAGGCCATTTACCAGCGTGGCAACCGCCTCGGCCGGATTGGCCGTCATCTCGCCCTTGGGGCCGATGACGTTGGCGACTGCATTGACGATCGCGGTGCCGACCACGACGCCATCGGCCGACGCGCCGATGACCCGTGCCTGCTCGGCGGTCTTCACGCCGAAGCCGACGCACACCGGCAGGCTGGTATGGCCCTTGATGCGGGTGACTGCCTCGGCGACTTTGCTCGTGTCGGCCAGCGCCGAACCGGTGATGCCGGTCATCGACACATAGTAGACGAAGCCCGAAGTATTTTCCAAAACCTTGGGCAGGCGCTTGTCGTCGGTGGTGGGCGTCGCCAGCCGAATGAAGTTGATGCCGGCCTTGAGCGCCGGCACGCAAAGCTCTTCATCCATTTCCGGCGGCAGGTCGACCACGATCAGCCCGTCAATGCCGGCATCGATGGCCTCAGGGAGGAAACGGTCGACGCCGTGGATGTAGATGGGATTGTAATAGCCCATCAGCACGATCGGCGTTTCATTGTCGGTGGCGCGAAACTCGCGCGCCATCTGCAGCGTCTTGTTCAGCGTCTGGCCGGCCTTCAGCGCGCGCAGGCCGGCGGCCTGGATCGCCGGGCCATCGGCCATCGGGTCGGAAAACGGCATGCCAAGCTCGATCACGTCGCTGCCGGCCTTGGGCAGCGCCTTCATGATCGAGAGCGACGTTTCGTAGTCCGGGTCTCCACCCATGAAATAGGTGACGAGTGCGGGACGGCCTTCGGCCTTGAGCTTTGCGAAGCGGCGTTCGATGCGGGTGCTCATGGTCAGATCTCCATTCCCAGCATCTTGGCGACGGTGTGGACGTCCTTGTCGCCACGGCCCGAAAGGTTGACGATCATGATCTGGTCCTTGCCCATCGTCGGCGCGACCTTCACCGCATGGGCGATCGCATGCGCCGATTCCAGTGCCGGGATGATGCCTTCGACGCGCGTGGTGAGCTGGAAGGCGTCCAGCGCCTCGTTGTCGAGGATCGGTACGTATTCGACGCGCCCGCTGTCGCGCAGCCAGCTATGCTCCGGCCCGACGCCGGGATAGTCGAGGCCGGCAGAGATCGAATGGCCGTCGAGTATCTGGCCGTCGTCGTTCTGCAGCAGATAGGTGCGATTGCCGTGCAGCACGCCCGGCTTGCCGGCATTCATCGAGGCGCAATGCTCTATGCCGTCCAGGCCGCGGCCACCGGCTTCGATGCCGACGATCTTGACGTTGCGGTCGTCGAGGAACGGGTGGAACAGGCCGATTGCATTCGAGCCGCCGCCGACGGCAGCGACGATCACGTCGGGCAGGCGCCCTTCCTGTTCGAGGATCTGGGCACGGGCCTCGATGCCGATCACCGACTGGAAGTCGCGCACCAGTTCCGGATAGGGATGCGGGCCGGCAGCCGTGCCGATCAGGTAATAGGTGTCGTGGACATTGGTGACCCAGTCGCGCAGCGCCTCGTTCATGGCGTCCTTCAGCGTGCCATGGCCGGCGCTGACGGGCCGCACTTCGGCGCCGAGCAGCTTCATGCGGAAGACGTTGGGGCTTTGGCGCTCGACGTCGGTGGCGCCCATATAGACAATGCAGGGAAAGCCGAAGCGTGCGGCCACGGTCGCCGAGGCGACGCCATGCTGGCCGGCACCGGTTTCGGCGATGATGCGTGTCTTGCCCATGCGCTTGGCAAGCAGGATCTGGCCGAGGCAGTTGTTGATCTTGTGGCTGCCGGTGTGGTTCAGGTCTTCGCGCTTGAAATAGATTTTCGCGCCGCCGAGATGTTTTGTAAGGCCTTCGGCAAAATAGAGCTTTGATGGCCGCCCGGCATAATGGGTCGAGAGATTCTCAAGCTCGGCCTTGAAGGCCGGATCGTTCTTGGCCTCGTTCCAATGGCGCTCCAGGTCGAGGATGAGTGGCATCAGCGTCTCGGCAACGAAACGGCCACCGAAAATGCCGAACATGCCCTGTTCGTCGGGTCCGGTACGGAAGGAATTGGGCTCTGCCGGCTTGTTCATTGCACTATCCTGTTGGTCCGGGCGACAGCAGGACAGCCTTTTTCCTGCCCTTGCGCGATCTTGCCGAGCCTTAAGCCTTTCGGGGGCTAAATGTAAACTGGTCTCTGCACATCGTCAGGCGGCGCGATTATCTGTCGCCGCCCGCACGGCGCGGAAGAACCCGTCGATCAGCGCCACATCCTTGACGCCGGGAGCGCTTTCCACACCAGACGATATGTCGATGCCGGGCGGGTTGGTAAGACGCAAGGCCTCGCCGATATTGGCGGCGTTGAGACCGCCGGAAAGCATATAGTCGACTTGGCCCTCGAGGCCCGCAAGCAGCCGCCAGTCGAAGGAAACGCCATTGCCGCCCGGAAGCTCAGATCCCACCGGCGGCTTGGCATCGAACAGGAAGCGGTCGGCAACGCTGACGTAAGGAGCAATTGCGTCGAGATCGGCTGCCTCGCGAATGGCAAAAGCCTTCATCACCGGCAGGCCATAGCGCGCCTTGACCTCGGCCACGCGCTCGACCGTCTCGTGGCCGTGAAGCTGCAGCATGTCGGGCGACATCGAAGCGACGATATGGTCGAGCGTCTCGTCGTCCGCATCGACGGTCACCGCGACCGCCTTGGCACGCCCGCGCGCGGTTTCACGCAGCCGTCCGGCTTCGATCGGATCGATGTTTCGCGGGCTCTTCTGGAAGAAAATAAAGCCGACATGGCTCGCGCCGCCGGCAAGGGCGGCGGCAAGGGCCTCATCGGTCTTCAGGCCACAGATTTTGATGTCGAGCGCCATGGCCGGGGGAATTGCCACGAAAAGATCGAAAAGTCGAGAATAGCCTTTGAAATACTGACTTGGTCCAGCCGTAAACGACGCTCGGAAAAGCGTAGATGGCCTTGCGACGCTCTATCACGGCGATTGCTCGAATGTGGTCATAGTCGATCGCTGCCAACGGTTCCGGGCCGGGAGGTTGCAGTATTTCAGTATCGCGACGCATGGCGGTCTCCAGGGGAGAAGTCATGCAGTTCGGATATCATTTCCAGAACGCTAGATAATCAGTTACATGGTGGCTTCACTCATGACTGGAAATCATGAATGGCCGTGTCAGACGATATGAATGCCTTCGTGCGCATCGTGGACCTCGGCTCCTTCGCCAAGGCGGCTGAGGATTTGCGCGTCACGCCATCAGCCCTATCGAAGCTGATCTCGCGCCTCGAAGACCGGCTCGGCGTGAGGCTCCTGACCCGCACGACGAGAAGGTTGGCTCCGACGTCGGAAGGCTCGCTCTATCTTGAGCGGGCGCGCGAAATCCTCGAACTTATTGGCCGCACCGAGGCTGATGTCTCCTCCGCCCGTAGCCAGCCGAAAGGTCGCTTGCGCATCAACTCCAGCACCGGTTTTGCCCGACAAACCTTGCTGCATGCAGTTCCGGCGTTCCTGCATCGCTATCCCGAGGTTTCGGTGGACCTCACTCTGACCGACCGCCTCATCGATCCGGTTGCCGAGCAGGTCGACATCGTCATTCGAGGCAGTCCGTCAGCGGGGTCCGATCTGGTTGTTCGCAAGTTGGCGGAAGGGCGTCGCCTTATTTGCGCCGCTCCATCCTATCTGGAAAGAGCTGGGACGCCGCTTTCGGCTGCTGACCTGGAGAAACATAACTGTATAGCATTGTTGAGCCAGTCGCCCACGACCTGGCCGCTCGCGGCCGAAAACGGCCTTGTGCGGTTCCAGCCAAAAGGAACTTTTTCCTGCGACAATGTCGGCATGCTGTTTGATATGGCTATTGCGGGCCAAGGTATCGTTCGCCTGGCCGATTTTGTGGTGGGACAGGCTGTCCGCGAGGGTCGGCTGCTTGAAATCCTGACTGACATAAATCGCTCGGATACGATCTCGCTCTGGGTGCTGATGCCGAAGGGCCGCTTTCACGCCCCGCGTGTTCAGGCGTTTTTGGATTTTATGGAAGAGTGGCTGAAGGAAGCGAACAGCGCTGACGTAACGGCCTGACGGGCCGATCGCCCCTCATATTCGTATTCGCTCACTCGAACATGATCGCCTGAAGTGCGCCGCCATTGCGCTTCAGCCAGGCCTTGCAGCGCTCGGTATCGGGGCAAAGCTCCTCGCAGAGCTTCCAGAATTTCGGGCCGTGGTTCATCTCGCGCAGATGCGCCACTTCGTGCGCGACGAGATAATTTATCACCGGTGCCGGCGCCATCATGATGCGCCATGAAAAGGAGAGCGTGCCGTCTGACGTGCAGGAGCCCCAGCGGCTCGAGGTGTCGCGAAAGCGGATCGCCTTGGCCTTGCGGCCAGCTGCCGCTGCGTGCTTCGCCACCAGTTGTTCGATATCGCGCTTGGCCTCGCGCTTGAGGAAATCGGCAATGCGGCGCGGCAGATGAAGCCGGTCGCCATGCACGACCAGCGTCGGGCCGGCGTCGTCATGCGAAACCGTTACCGTTCCGCGTTTGCCGGGCTCATGCACGATCATATGCGGCACGCCGCGAACGGGTATTTTTATGCCCGGCCGCACCTGCGGGCGATCTGGCACTTTGGCCAGACGCTGTTCCAGCCAGCCCTGATGCCGGTGCAGGAAGCGGTCGACCTCGCCGCGTGCCAGGCCGGGTGGCACGGTGATGCGCAGGCCGCGGCCGCCTGAATCGATGCGCAGAGTCAGCCGCCGCGCGCGATCGTTCTCGACGATGCGCAAGGGCAGCGTACGCCCGGCGACGACATGCTCCCGCTCAAGCACCGGAGCTACGGGGCGGGCCTGCAATTTTTTCAGGAAACCGAAGGGCATCAGGTGACGGTGTGTGATTCGCGATGGAAGGAATTCTACCTGAAAAGCACAGGTCTTTCGGGCGGAATTTTGATCGGGAGGAACGGCAGAGGCACAAAGGAAAACGGCGCCGCGAATGCGACGCCGTTTGAACGTGTTGTCAGGACAGAGCCTTATGCTTCATCGAGCAGGCCGGGCTTGCCGCCACGCTTGGTGGTCGTCGTCGCGGTCGACTTGTTACGGTTGGCCATGAAGCGGTCGAACTCTTCCTGGTCCTTGGCGCGGCGCAGTTCGCGGGCATAGTCGTCGAACTGGGCCAGCGTCTCGTCGAGCTTGCGGCGCTCTTCGGCAAGGCGCTCGAGTTCCTTCTCGCGCCAGTCGTCGAAGGCGACGTTGCCGGTGGGCGTGTAGGAGCCCTTGCCCCAGCGGGCAGCCTTGTCGGAGCCGCGGCGGCAGCCGGCGAAGATGCCGTCGGTTGCGCGGTTTACGTCGCGCTTGAAGCCTTCAAGCCGATCGCCCCAGATGATGTAGGCAAGCATGGCGAGGCCAAGCGGCCAGAACACCATGAAGCCGATCACCATCAACGCGATGGTTGCCGGCGTCCATGCCGGACGGATCAGTGCAGTCGTGTTCATGTTTCTCCGGTTCCTTCAGTTGGAGGCAGCCAATCCGGCTGCTTCAATTCGAAATGGGAACGGAAAAATGGCTATTCAAGACGGTTTTGTTGAAAACCGGACAAGCTTTTGGAAAAATTACAGCGCCGAAGGGGAGTTGAACGCCCAACGGATGCTGTAATACTTTGAATCTACGAATAATTCTTTCCGAGGAATTGATTCCGCTTTTTTGCGTTTTGCCTCAGCGTTTTTTGAGAAAATCGAGCGCGAGCACGATCATTCCGGCAACCAGACCCCAGAATGCGGCGCCGATGCCGAACAGCGTCAGCCCCGAGGCGGTCACAGCAAAAGCTGTCGTGGCGGCCATGCGTTCGCCCTCGTCTTTGAGCGCGATCGACAGCGCATTGGCCAGCGGCGCCATCAGCGCAAGACCGGCGACCAGCACGATCAGGCTCTGCGGCAGCACGGCAAAGATCGCCACCAGCGATGCGCCGAAGATGGCGAAGATGAGATAGGCGAGCGCGTAGAACGGTCCGGTCTTCCAGCGCTCGGCCGGGTCGGGATGAACGTCCGGCCCGGTGCAGATTGCTGCGGAGATTGCCGCCAGATTGGTGGTCAGCGCGCCGAAGGGGGCCGTCAGCAGCGAGAATAATCCTGTCACGGAAATCAGCGGCCCGGGGTTCGGATCGTAACCGGCAGCGCGCAGCACGGCGAGGCCGGAGAGATTTTGCGAGGCCATGGTCACGAGGTAGAGCGGTATCGCCAGCCCGACGATGACGGCGGGCGAGAAGGACGGGCTGATCAGCGTCAGCGTCGAAAGCTCAGGCGTGGGCAGCCCGCCGACGCGGCCGGTCAAAAAGGCGATCGCACCGCCGCCAACCAGCACCGCCAGCACCGAAAGCGCCGGATTGAACACCCGGATGATGAAGAACGCCGCGATCAGCGGCAGGATGAGGATGGGGTCGACCGGAACCGTCTTCACCGCATTGATCGCGAAAGTGACAACGATGCCGCCGAGCATTCCCGAGGCGACCGAGGCGGGGATTTTCGCGATGAGCCGCGTCAGCGGCTTGAACAGGCCGGTGATGATCAGAAGAGCCGCCGTCACGATGAAAGCGCCGACGGCATCATTCATGTTGAACCCGGAGCTGGCAGCGATCAGCGCTGCCCCCGGCGTCGACCATGCCGAGATGACCGGCATTTTGGTTTGCCAACTCAGCCAGGCTGTTTCGAACGCCATGGCGAGGCAGATCGCGGTGACCCAGCTTGCCGTCTGCTCGCGCGACGCGCCGACCGCATCGGCGGCAGCGATGATCAGCGCCAGCGTGCCGCCAAAACCAACGATTGCCGCGACGAAGGCGGATACCGGAATGGAAAGCCGCATCTTCAGCCCACCTGCGCGCTGATGGCTTCGACTGCGCGCAAAAGCATGTCGAGGTCCTGCGGCCGCGACAGGCGGTGGTCGCCCTCCGGTATGAGAGACAGCGTGACGTCGTCGGCAGGCAGGCACGAGACTAGTTTCAAAGCGTGGCTGTGCGGCACATCCGGGTCAGCCAGCCCTTGCAGGATATGGATCGGACAATGCGTGTCGATCGGCCCGGTCATTACCCGGTTTTTTCGCCCATCTTCGAACAGCGCCCGCGTGTAGACATTGGGTTCCGGCGAATATTCGGACGGCTCCTCGAAAAACCCTTTTTCCCTGAGATCGCGGCGTTGCGCCTCGGTGAGCTGCGGTTCCATCAGTTCGGAGACGAAATCGGGCGCCGGCGCCAGCAGCACCAGCCCGCCAATGCGCTCGCCTTCACCGGATTTGCGCAGCTCCTCGACCATCCGCAACGCGATCCATGCGCCCATGGACGAGCCGACGAGGATTTGCCGGCCGTGCGTAAACTTCCGGAACACGGCGAGGCTCTCGGTGAGCCATTTGGAGATCGTGCCGTCGGCGAAGGCGCCGCCGGACTCGCCGTGGCCGGAGTAGTCATGGCGCAGGAAGGCGCGGCCGTGACGTTCGGCCCAGTCGCTCAGCGTCTCGGCCTTGGTGCCGAGCATGTCGGAGCGAAAGCCGCCCAGCCAGACGATTCCGGGCTCCTTGCCGTCAAGATGACGGAAGGCGATCGCGGTGCCGTCTACGTCAAGAAAGTCCGGTGGCGTTTCGGTCATGTCTTCTTTCCTGTCGGGTGACGCTCTTTTGACACAGGTCGAATCCGGCGGAAAGGCCCACAAAGCACAGTCGGTGCCGTGCTTGATGAGCCAATATCAAGTCAGGTGATTTATTCTGTTTGCTGTGCTATTGACTTGCTCCGCGCCGTACCGACATAGGCGCAACCCACGAAATGAACGTCAACGGTTCGAGGAGACAACGACCATTCGCAGACCCTTCAAAGCAGCGGCGCCCACCAAAGACGGCCCGCGCTCCAATCGCGACATCCGGGTGCCCCGGGTTCAGCTCATCGATGTAGATGGCAGCAATCGCGGTGACGTTTCAATCAACGATGCTCTGCTGGCCGCCGAAGAGGCAGGCCTCGATCTCGTCGAGATATCCCCCAACGCACAGCCGCCGGTCGTCAAGATTCTCGACCTCGGCAAACTGAAATACGCCAACCAGAAGAAGGCGGCAGAGGCGCGCAAGCATCAGAAGATCATCGAGATCAAGGAGATCAAGATGCGCCCCAACATCGACACCCATGACTATGAGGTGAAGATGCGGGCGGTTCGCCGGTTCTTCGAGGAAGGCGACAAGGTCAAGCTGACGCTGCGTTTCCGTGGCCGCGAAATGGCCCATATGGAACTCGGCATGCAGCTTCTGAACAAGGTTCGGGAAGAGGTCGCCACGATCGCCAAGGTCGAGGCAGAGCCGAAGCTCGAAGGCCGCCAGATGATGATGGTTCTGGCGCCGCGCTGACCTTTCAAGCGCTGTCCGCCTGATGGCGGACAGCGCGCATCTTGAATTGGCCATGATCCGATTGGAAAGGGCACGGCGTCGCCTTTGCACGCCGCGCCCTTCTTTGCTTTTCCGAGAGCCGCCATGTCCCCGTCCGCCGAATTGAGCCGTTACCAGCAGCGCCGACGCATCGTCCTTGCGATACTCGTCGTGGTGATTTTCGCAGCACTGCTGTTCGTCCAGTCGGCCATAGTGTCAGACGACGACCTGCACGAATATGTCGAGATGTTCGGCGGCGCCGCGATCCTGGCGGCCATCCTCGGCCGCACCTGGTGCACGATGTATATCGGCGGGCGCAAAGGCTCGGAGATCGTCAGGGGCGGGCCCTATTCGGTCACCCGCAACCCGCTCTATGTCTTCAGCGCGATTGGCGCGGCGGGCATCGGCGCGATGACCGGCAGCATTACGGTGGCGGTCGCTTTCGCGATCATCACCTACCTGGCGTTTCATTCGGTCACCCTCGTTGAAGAGGCTTATCTGAAGCAGGCCTTCGGCGAACCCTACGAGCGCTATATGCGCGAGGTGCCGCGCTTCTTCCCGCGCTTCAGCCTTTTCAAGGAAAGCGAACTGCTTTCGGTGCGACCACAGATCCTCTACCGCACTTTTACGGACGGCCTGTTGTTTCTGGCTGCCTATCCGTTTTTCGAGTTCGTGGAATATCTCCAGAATGCCGGTTATTTGCCGGTCTTCCTGCGGCTTTATTGACCTTAAGCCACCGGCAGCGATTCACCGGTTGCGCTTTTGACGGCGCATCGCTATAAGGCCGCGTCCAAGAACCGTCCGGCAGGGCATGCCGTGGCGGTTTCTAATGCTTTTCGGGCATTGGTCTGCCCGAAGCAAACAACAAGAGGCGTGGAGTGCCACAGGCACGACGGGGACCTCTTAAAGAAACGGAGTAGCAAAATGCCCAAGATGAAGACCAAATCGGCCGCCAAGAAGCGGTTCAAGATCACTGCGACCGGTAAAGTTCTGTCGGCTGCCGCCGGCAAGCGCCACGGCATGATCAAGCGCAGCAACAAGTTCATTCGCGATGCCCGCGGCACCATGGTTCTCGCTGAGCCCGATGCCAAGAAGGTCATCAAGAATTTTCTGCCGAACGGCCTTTGAGCCCGGCCAAGCGTTTTAAGGAGATCATGACATGGCACGTGTAAAGAGAGGCGTCACCTCGCACGCCAAGCATAAGAAGGTCCTGAAAGCCGCCAAGGGTTTCTACGGCCGTCGCAAGAACACCATCCGCATCGCCAAGCAGGCAGTCGAGAAGTCGCTGCAGTATGCTTACCGCGACCGCAAGAACCGCAAGCGCAATTTCCGCGCCCTGTGGGTCCAGCGCATCAACGCTGCCGTTCGCGAGCATGGCCTGACCTATGGCCGCTTCATCGACGGTCTCAACAAGGCCGGCATCGAGATCGACCGCAAGGTCCTGTCCGACATGGCGATCCACGAGCCGCAGGCATTCGTCCTGCTCGTCAACAAGGCCAAGGTCGCGCTTGAATACCTGAAGAACACCACCCCGAACGCTTTTGAAAGCGCAGTCGCCTAAGGCCGCCGCGCTTCCCAAGCTTTCGATTTTATGATTTGGGAAACCCGCGCCGGCAGGGCTGGCGCGGGTTTTTCTTTGCCAAAAACGGGTCCGAGACATGAGTGATATTGCAACGCTCGAAGAATCGCTGCTGAGCGACATTGGGTCGGCTGCCGACGAACAGGCAATCGAAGCCGTTCGCCTGTCGGCACTTGGCAAGAAAGGTTCCATATCGGAATTGCTGAAGACCTTGGGCTCGATGACGCCGGAAGAGCGTCAGACCAAGGGTCCGGCAATCAACGGCTTGAAGAACCGGGTGACCGAAGCGCTCGCCACGCGCAAGAGTGAGTTGAAGGACGTCGCGATCACGGCGCGCCTTATCGCCGAAAAGCTCGACGTGACGCTGCCGGTGCGCCAGTCGCCGGCCGAGCGCGGCCGCATTCATCCGATCAGTCAGGTCATCGACGAAATCGCGGCAATCTTCGGCGATCTCGGCTTCGCCATCGCCGAAGGCCCGGATGTCGAAACCGACTATTACAATTTCACTGCGCTGAATTTCCCGGAAGGCCATCCGGCGCGCGAGATGCACGATACTTTCTTCTTCAACCCGGACGAGAAGGGCGAGCGCAAGGTGCTGCGCACGCACACCTCGCCGGTGCAGATCCGCACCATGGAAACGCAGAAGCCGCCGATCCGCATCGTCATTCCCGGCAAGACCTACCGGCAGGATTCGGATGCCACCCACTCGCCGATGTTCCATCAGGTCGAGGGCCTTGTCATCGATAAGACGGCCAACGTCGCCAATATGAAGTGGGTGCTGGAAGAGTTCTGCAAGGCCTTCTTCGAAGTGCCGTCGCTGAACATGCGCTTCCGCCCGAGCTTCTTCCCGTTCACCGAGCCGAGCCTGGAAGTCGATATCCAGTGCGACCGCTCGCGGCCGGGCGAAGTGCGCTTCGGCGAGGGCTCTGACTGGATGGAGATCCTCGGTTGCGGCATGGTTCACCCCAATGTGCTGCGCGCCGGCGGAGTCGATCCCGACGAGTATCAGGGTTTTGCCTGGGGCATGGGCATCGACCGCATCGCCATGCTGAAATACGGCATGCCGGATTTGCGTGCCTTCTTCGACGCCGATGTCCGCTGGCTCCAGCACTACGGTTTCCGCCCGCTCGACATGCCGACTTTGTTCGGTGGGTTGAGCAACTGATCGCGCGGCAAGGGACAGAAAAATGAAATTCACCCTATCCTGGCTCAAGGATCATCTCGACACCGACGCTTCGCTCGGCGAAATCGTCGAACGCTTGACCTCGATCGGCCTCGAAGTCGAAGCCGTCGATGATAAGGCGAGCCTAAAGCCCTTCGTCATCGCCAAGGTGCTCACCGCCGAAAAACATCCCGACGCCGACAAGCTGCGCGTGCTGAGCGTCGATATCGGTGACGGCAAGCCGGTGCAGGTCGTTTGCGGCGCCCCCAACGCCCGGGCCGGGCTGATCGGCGCTTTCGCTGCCCCCGGCACCTATGTGCCGGGCATCGATGTCACGCTTTCCGTGGGCAAGATACGTGGCGTCGAGAGCCATGGCATGATGTGCTCGGAGCGTGAGCTGGAGCTTTCCGACGAGCATAACGGGATCATCGACTTGCCGGCCGATGCGCCGATCGGCACGCCTTTCGCCACCTATGCAAAGCTCGACGATCCACTCATCGAGATCAACCTGACGCCGAACCACCCGGAAGCGACAGGCGTTTACGGTATCGCGCGCGATCTTGCGGCCAGCGGCCTCGGCACGCTGAAGACTGGTGCGGTCGAGCCGGTTGCAGGCAAGGGCGCATGCCCGGTCAAGGTGACGATCGAGGCACCGGAGCTCTGCCCCGGCTTTGCCTTGCGCCTCGTGCGCGGCGTGAAGAACGGCCACTCGCCGAAATGGCTGCAGCAGCGGCTGATCGCCATTGGCCTGCGCCCCATCAATGCGCTGGTCGACATCACCAACTATCTTACCTTCGACCGCGGCCGGCCGCTGCATGTCTATGACTTGAAGAAAGTGGCCGGCAATCTGGTCGTGCGCCGGGCTCTGGAAGGCGAGAAGGTGCTGGCGCTGAACGAGCGCGAATACACGCTGACGCCTGAGATGTGCGTCATCGCCGATGACAGCGGTGCCGACTCCATCGCCGGCGTCATGGGCGGCGAGCACACCGGCAGCGACGAAAACACCACCGACGTGCTGATCGAATCGGCCCTGTGGGACCCGATTACGACGGCCCGCACCGGCCGCACGCTCGGCATCATCACCGACGCTCGCTACCGCTTCGAGCGCGGCGTTGACCCTGAATTCATGGTTCCGGGCCTGGAGCTTGCAACCCGCATGGTGCTCGATTTCTGCGGCGGCGAGCCGACCGAGATCGACGTGACCGGCTACGCCGGCCACACGCCCAAGATCGTTTCCTTCCCTATCTCGGAAGTGAAGCGGCTGACCGGCATCGAGGTTCCGAAGGCAGAAGCGCTCGATATTCTGACGCGCCTCGGCTTCAAGCCGCTGGGCAATGGCGACGTGATCGATGTCGAGGTTCCGTCGTGGCGGCCCGATGTCGACGGCAAGGCCGATCTGGTCGAAGAGGTCATGCGCATTCACGGGGTTGATAACATCCTGCCCCAGCCGCTGGGCGCGCATGATGCCGTCAATGGCAAGATCCTGACGACGCTCCAGATCCGCACCCGCGCCGCGCGCCGCGCGCTCGCCGTGCGCGGCATGATGGAGGCCGTTACCTGGTCGTTCATCCCGGCAAAGCATGCCGAGCTGTTCGGCGGCGGCCAGAACGAGCTGAAGCTCGCCAATCCGATTGCCGCCGACATGTCCGACATGCGGCCCTCGCTGCTGCCGGGCCTGCTCGCTGCTGCACAGCGCAATGCCGACCGTGGCTTTGGTGATGTCGCTCTGTTCGAAGTGTCGGGCACCTATGAGGGCGACACGCCGGAAAAACAGCGCCGGGTGGCTGCCGGCATTCGCCGCGGCACCGCGAAGCTCGAAGGTTCCGGCCGCAGCTGGAGCGGCAATGCCGGCCCGGTCGGAGTGTTCGACGCCAAGGCCGATGCGATTGCAGCCCTGGAAGCCTGCGGCGCGCCGGTCGACAAGCTGCAGATCGAGACGGGTGCGCCGTCCTGGTATCATCCGGGCCGCTCGGGCGTGATAAAGCTCGGCCCCAAGACCGTGCTCGGGACATTCGGCGAATTCCACCCGAAAACGCTCGAAGTGCTCGACGTGTCAGGCCCGCTCTGCGGCTTCGAAGTGTTCGTCGATGCGATCCCCGAGCCGAAGGCCAAGCCGACCCGCACCAAGCCGAAACTGGAGCTTTCGGCTTTCCAGGCGGTGAAGCGCGATTTTGCCTTCGTCGTCGACAAGGCGGTGGAAGCCGGAACGCTGACGCGCGCAGCACTTTCGGCAGACAAGAAGCTGATCACCGGTGTCTCCGTCTTCGATATCTTCGAAGGCGCTTCGCTGGGCGAAGGCAAGAAGTCGATAGCGATCGAAGTTTCGATCCAGCCGGTAGAAAAGACGCTGACCGACGAAGATTTTGAGGCGCTCGCCGGCCGCATCGTCGACAATGTGAAAAAGCAGACCGGCGGCGCGCTGCGGGGATAGGATCAACCGATTGAAAGTATCTTGATGGTGAAGCGTCCAACGTCGTGAAAGTAGACTACGCGCAACGATGGTAGCCCGGATTTCGTTGGGAGCGTCTTGTAGATGCGGTGAGTTTTACCCTGAAAGGGAATAGGCACACCGATTTTATGACCGCTCCTCGCAATGAGCCAAACCAAACCAGCCCACAAGTCTGCTATTCGCGGATCGGCTGCGATAGCCTGTTCGATAAGTTCTGTAACTTTGGGAGATTCAACAACTTCAAACGCGCCGCGGCTACCAGGTCCGATTCTCATTCAGCGGCTTCGAGTTCCCGAAGGGCCCAGGCGATGTCTTCCTCGGTGATTTCAGCAGAGCGGAAAGCGAGAGCCGCGCCTAGAGGGATTACGTCCCCCATTTCGGCAGATTCCCAAAGAAGATCGTGCGTTTCGTCGCTAATCGACGTCGCAGTATGATTGTGACATACCCAATCAATCATCTGATCGATTATCGCAATTGCATTCGGATCAAATCCAGCGATGTTGGCTTCCTGCAAGGACCAAAACTCTCTCTTTGGCTTGCCGAAGTATTCAGCCTCGCGGCTTATGATTTGTCCTGATGCCTCCAATTCCCTTGTAGCCATTGGAACATGTTTAGGTACCGGGCCGAATTGACGTTTCACATACTCGTCACCGGTGATCGATTTACCGTAGCGCTCAAAATATGTGACGTCCGCAAACCATAGAATTTTGTTAAGTTTAGTTGCTCCCAAGTCGTCTGGTTGACAACGAGAGATTATGTAATGAACCGCCGCGTTTAGTTTCGGATAGCGTGCCATGATTCGAATGAGTCAGATTTGATTCTTCCTGTCAAGGTATAGGAATTATCTCCTAGTGTCAACTAGCTTATGTGAAAGCATAACCACTACGATGATCGCTGACACTTCATCGAATGAAAGCCTTTGTCGTTATAGCGTTTGCCGCCGTTAAATACGGCCGGGTCTGAGCGCCTTTATCGATTTCTTTAAGGCTTCGCCGCCGCACTTCCCTTGTGGCGAAGCGGCAGCTAGGCTCCGGCGCAAGTTCAGCAAGGAGCCAAAAAATGTTTCGATGGGGCGTTTTGTCGACCGCCAAGATCGCGCGCGAGCAGCTTTTGCCGGCAATCGCCGACGCGCAGAATGGCGTGATTTCAGCCATCGCCAGCCGCGACGCGCAAAAGGCGCGAGCCCTCGCCGATCGGTTCGGTGTGCCCCATGCCTTCGGCTCCTATGACGAGCTTCTGGCCTCCGATACGGTCGACGGCGTCTATATCCCGCTGCCGACCTCGCAGCATGTCGAATGGGCGGCGAAGGCGGCCGAAGCCGGGAAGCATGTGCTGGTCGAGAAGCCACTGGCGCTTGATGCCAGGGATATCGTCCCGCTGATCGCGATTCGCGACCGCAAGAAGGTGCTGATCTGCGAAGCGTTCATGGTCGTCTACCACCCGCAGTGGATCAAGGTGCGAGACCTCATTGCCGAAGGCGCCATCGGGCGGCTGCGGCATGTCCAGGGCGCGTTTTCCTATTACAATGTCGATCCGGACAACATGCGCAACAATCTCGATCTCGGCGGCGGCGCGCTGCCCGACATCGGCGTTTACCCGACCGTTGCGACCCGGTTTTCGACGGGCAAGGAGCCCGCTCGCGTCCAGGCGACCATCGAGCGCGACAAGAGTTTCGGCACGGATATCTATTCGTCGATCCGCGCCGATTTCGGCGATTTCGAATTATCTTTCTACCTTTCGACGCAGATGGCGGCGCGGCAGAGCATGGTATTCCACGGCGACAAGGGTTTTATCGAAGTCGCTTCACCCTTCAACGCGGGCAATTACGATCATCATCGCATCGAATTACACAACCAGAGCCACACCGAGGCTCAGGTCTTCCGCTTCCCCGGAACGCAGCAATATCGGCTGGAAGTCGAAGCCTTCGCCCGCGCCGCACAGGGCGGCAAGGACGAAGTGTTCACGCTGGAAAATTCTGTCCTCAACCAGAAGGTCATCGACGCCATTTTCCGCGCCGGCGAGCATGACGGTTGGGAAAAGGTCTGATCACCAGTAGACGCCGCCGCGCCTGAACCTGACGCGTGGCGCGCTTTGCGGCGGATTGAGCGAAGCGATGCAGGCCGGCAGCTCGATATCCGCGCCATCGGCAATCGGTGCTTCCGGCATTGCCAGCAACGCGTGGATATTGCAAGTCGGCTCCAAGGGCGAGCCTGCGGAAGGCCGTATCTTCGGAACGATCGAAGGCCGTGGCTGTGCTGGCATACCCATCGGCAGAACGATCCCGTCTTCCGCCGCCTGCGCCGCTTTCAGCGCCATCAGCCGCGCGACGCGATCCTCGGTTCTTGGATGGGTGCGCAGGATCGAAGGGTCGGGAATGCGCCCGCCCGGAAGCAAAATATTCTCCCAGCGCCGGCCTTGCGCTTTCTCGAGCTTGTCGAGTGCCGAGGCCAGCCCGTCCGGATCGCCGGTCAGCATGGCGGCGCCCAGATCGGCGTCGAACTCGCGGGTGCGCGACAGCGCCATCTGCAAAAGGCCGCCGATCGTCGGCGCGGCAAGCAGCACCAGCACGCCGAGCCAGGGTATCTGCTGGCCCATGCCGCCAAAAAAGCCGCCGATGTTGAGGAAAAGCGAAAACAGCCCGACGGTCGACATGATGGAGGTGAAGCGCGAAACCATGTCGGCAAAGGCCATCACCTTCACGTCCTCATGCGCGATATGGCTCATTTCGTGGGCCAGAACGCCGGCCAGTTCGCGCGTCGAAAGATTTCGCGCCAGCACGTCGGTGATGGCGATGGCCGAATCTTCGCGTCGCCCAACCGCAAAGGCGTTCATCATCTTCGAGGGAATGACGTGAAGTTTCGGCGTCGAAGGCAGGCCGGCTCGGCGCGACAATTCCGAAACGATGCGAAAGCCCGTGGGAAACATCTCGGGCGATACCGGCTTGGCCTTGTACATGCCCAGCACCATCTGCGGGCTGACGCGGCGTATAGCCGCCATCGAAACCGCGCCGAAAATAACGGCGAAGATCACACCCGTCACACCGCCGAAAGCCCAGGCGGTGATGGCGAGCAGGAAAAGGCTCGCCGCGCCCAGCAGCCACGTATGCAGCGTGTTGACGACGCGATTGCGGCGTTGGGCGAAGAGATTGATCGTTCGGTTCGGGCTCATCCAATGAAATATGGTATGGATGTATCGATTTGCCTATTCCCGGCATCAGCATCGTTGTCAGGACGCTTGCGCGCCGTGGCGCCTGTTCTTATATACGCCCAACAATCGCTGGAACTGCCGCAGATACGGCCAAGCCAGCGAAATTTCTTGTGAACAGGGGCTGCCGTCGGAACGCCTGATGGGTCCTGGCAGCCTGCTTAGCGGAGAGTAGAGAAATGGCTAAAGTAATCGGTATCGATTTGGGAACGACCAATTCCTGCGTCGCCGTCATGGACGGCAAGGACGCGAAGGTCATCGAGAATGCGGAAGGCGCGCGCACGACCCCTTCCATCGTCGCTTTCAGCGATGGTGACGAGCGCCTCGTCGGCCAGCCGGCCAAGCGCCAGGCGGTGACGAATCCTGAAAACACGATTTTTGCGGTGAAGCGCCTGATCGGCCGTCGCTATGACGACCCGGTCACCGAAAAGGACAAGAAGCTTGTCCCCTACCACATCGTCAAGGGTGACAATGGCGATGCATGGGTCGAGGCTGTCGGCCGCAAGCAGTCGCCGAGCCAGATTTCGGCGATGATCCTTCAGAAGATGAAGGAAACGGCGGAAGCCTATCTCGGCGAGAAGGTCGAGAAGGCCGTCATCACCGTTCCGGCCTATTTCAACGACGCCCAGCGCCAGGCCACCAAGGATGCAGGCAAGATCGCCGGCCTTGAAGTCCTGCGCATCATCAACGAGCCGACCGCGGCAGCCCTTGCCTACGGCCTCGACAAGAAGGAAGGCAAGACGATTGCCGTCTACGATCTTGGCGGCGGCACCTTCGATATTTCCGTGCTGGAAATCGGCGACGGCGTCTTCGAAGTGAAGTCGACCAATGGCGACACCTTCCTCGGCGGTGAAGACTTCGACATGCGTCTGGTCGAATATCTGGCGGCCGAGTTCAAGAAGGAACAGGGCATCGACCTGAAGAACGACAAGCTCGCCCTTCAGCGCCTCAAGGAAGCTGCGGAAAAGGCCAAGATCGAGCTTTCCTCATCGGCCCAGACCGAAATCAACCTGCCCTTCATCACCGCCGATGCTTCGGGTCCGAAGCACCTGACGATGAAGCTCACCCGCGCCAAGTTCGAGCAGCTGGTCGACGATCTCGTCCAGCGCACGGTCGAGCCCTGCAAGGCAGCCCTCAAGGATGCCGGCCTCAAGGCCGGTGAAATCGATGAGGTCGTTCTGGTCGGCGGCATGACCCGCATGCCCAAGATCCAGGAGATCGTGAAGCAGTTCTTCGGCAAGGAGCCGCACAAGGGCGTCAACCCGGATGAAGTCGTTGCCATGGGCGCCGCCATTCAGGCCGGTGTGCTGCAGGGCGACGTCAAGGACGTGCTGCTGCTCGACGTGACCCCGCTGTCGCTCGGCATCGAGACGCTCGGCGGCGTGTTCACGCGCCTTATCGAGCGCAACACCACGATCCCGACCAAGAAGAGCCAGGTCTTCTCGACCGCCGAGGATTCGCAATCGGCCGTGACGATCCGCGTCTTCCAGGGCGAGCGTGAAATGGCTGCCGACAACAAGATGCTCGGCCAGTTCGATCTCGTCGGCATTCCGCCGGCACCGCGCGGCGTGCCGCAGATCGAAGTGACCTTCGACATCGACGCCAACGGCATCGTCAACGTCTCGGCCAAGGACAAGGGCACCGGCAAGGAGCATCAAATCCGCATCCAGGCCTCTGGCGGTCTTTCGGACGCCGACATCGAGAAGATGGTCAAGGACGCCGAAGCCAATGCCGAGACCGACAAGAAGCGCCGCGGCCTCGTCGAGGCCCGCAACCAGGCCGAGGCTCTGGTGCATTCGTCCGAGAAGTCGCTCAAGGATTATGGTGACAAGGTTACGGAAGCCGACCGCACAGCGATCTCCGATGCGATCGCTGCCTTGAAGACGGCTGCCGAAGGTGACGATGTCGACGACATCGGCGCCAAGACGCAGACGCTTGCCGAAGTCTCGATGAAGCTCGGCCAGGCCATGTACGAGAATTCGCAGAAGGAAGCGGCCGAGGCTGATGCCGCAGCCGATGCTGCCAAGGACTCCGACGTGGTCGACGCTGATTTCGAAGAAATCAACGAAGACGACGACAAGAAAAAGTCGGCCTGATCCGATTTACAGGTAGGAATGAAAGCCCGGCCATCGCGCCGGGCTTTTTGTTTCTGCAGGCTACAACTTCAGCGCGCATTAAGCTTGTCTAAAGGAAACCCGGCCAACCTAGCCGCGGGGTAGTAGCAATATCGGTATATGCCGCACGGCAGTTCCGCCGTCGGTGATGGGCTGGGATAGGGACGCGTGCATTTCAGGACACTCGAAGTCTGGCGGCTTTCTGCAGCACTTGCTGTGATGATGTGGCATTTCCTGCGCTATGCACCGCCGGGGCACGAGGCGGCGAGTGCTGCACTCTACCGCCTGCTGCCGCTGATGGAGATGTTCTTCATGATCTCCGGCTTCCTGATCATGCTGCGCTATGCCGACACACTGATGACCGAGCCGGGCTCGTTCCGGCGCTTTATCGTGCGGCGCTTAGCGCGGCTTTATCCGCTGTACCTGGCGACGCTGTTGTTCTTCTGCATTGTCGCGGTTGCGCTGCATTTAGGCTTGGTCCAGTCCGACCAGCCCGAGCGCTACGCATGGTCGGCCTTGCCGGCCAATATCGCTCTGGTTCAGGCCTGGGGCCTGACCGACGTTCTGACCTTCAACTATGTCGGCTGGACGCTTTCGGCCGAATGGTTCTGCTATCTCACGCTACCGGTTCTCGTTATCGCCTACCGCTGGTACGGAATTTTGGGGCTGGCTGCCGTCGCGGGCTCGGCAATCGTCGCACTGGAAATCGCGGTAGCGCTCGGCTGGATTCCGTTCCCGAGCTGGTTGCAGGCCAATACCTGGGGGCGTATCGGGCCTTCGCCGATTTCGCCCTCGGCGCGCTGGTCGCCATTGCTGTGCGTGACAGCCGGTGGAAGCTGAAAAGCCTTTTGCCGGGCTGGCTGTTCTTTATCGCCGCGATCACGGCCATGGCAACGCTTCAGAACGCCTATGTAATCGTGCTGCTGCTGGCAGCGGCGACCTTTCTTGCAGCGCTTGCCGAACGCAACGAAGCCGAGGCCGCTTACTACCTCAAGCCGCTTCACCCCATCGGCCGGGTTTCCTTCGGCATCTACATGATCCATCCCGTCATCGAGAGCATCCTGCTCGCGGTGGTGTGGCGCAAAATCGTCGAGCCGATGAATGTCGTAGGATTTTACACCTATTGGTACTTGCCGGCATTGACCGTCATCGTGGTGGCCCTGCTTTCCGACCGCTATTTCGAAGGTCCGGTGAGCCGTTATCTCAACGCTCGTTTCGGCGAAGCGCCGAAGCCAGCGGCCGGGAGAAGTGCTGCCTAAGGGCCACAAACCCGTTTTACTTGCCGCAAGCACTGATTTTCTGGCGAAAACTGCGCGTTTGACTGCCCTGCCCTATGGCATATGGGCTCGCGGTTTACTAAATCGGTGCCAGTTGCCGCAAGCAGACGGACGAAACGATGCGCAAAGACATTGCCCTTCCGGTTTATGGGATAAGATGAAAGCTGATTTCTACGAAACCTTGGGCGTCCAGAAGGGCGCTGACGAGAAGGAACTGAAGAGTGCCTTTCGCAAGCTCGCGATGCAGTTCCACCCGGACCGCAATCCCGGCGACAATGCCTGCGAACACAAGTTCAAGGAAATCAACGAAGCCTATGAGACGCTGAAGGACCCGCAGAAGCGCGCGGCCTATGATCGTTTCGGCCACGCCGCCTTCGAGAACGGCGGCATGAATGGCGGCGGGCAGGGTTTCGGCGGTGGCGGGGGTTTCTCCGACATATTCGAGGATATTTTCGGCGAGATGATGGGTGGCCGCCAGCGCCGCTCCTCCGGTGGCCGCGAACGTGGCGCCGACCTTCGCTACAATATGGAAATCACGCTGGAAGAGGCATTTGCCGGCAAGACCGCGCAGATCCATGTGCCGGCCTCTATCTCCTGCACCGATTGCTCCGGCTCCGGCGCCAAGCCCGGCACGCAGCCGGTGACCTGCACCATGTGCTCCGGCTCCGGCCGCGTTCGCGCCAGCCAGGGCTTCTTCTCCATCGAGCGCACCTGCCCGCAATGTCAGGGCCGCGGCCAGATGATCAAGGACCCGTGCGCGAAATGCTCCGGCCAGGGCCGTGTCACCGAAGAGCGCTCGCTGTCGGTCAATATTCCGGCCGGCATCGAGGACGGTACGCGCATCAGGCTCGCCAGTGAAGGCGAGGCCGGCCTGCGCGGTGGGCCTTCGGGCGACCTCTACATCTTCCTTTCGGTCAAGCCGCATGAGTTCTTCCAGCGCGACGGCGCAGACCTCTACTGCAAGGTGCCGATCTCGATGATCACCGCAGCGCTCGGTGGCTCGTTCGAGGTGGCAACGCTCGACGGCACGCAGACCCGCGTGAAAGTGCCGGAAGGCACGCAGAACGGCCGTCAGTTCCGCCTTAAGGGCAAGGGCATGCCAATTCTGCGCCAGCCCAATATCGGCGACCTCTATATCCAGACGGCGGTCGAGACGCCGCAGAACCTGACCAAGCGTCAGCGCGAGCTTCTGGAAGAATTCGAGCAGCTTTCATCCAAGGACAACAGCCCGCAGTCGAGCGGGTTCTTCTCGCGCATGAAGGACTTTTTCGAGTCTTTCGGAGAGTAGAGCAGCAACCGCAAGCTGTTGGTTTTGCGACGATTGGCTCCGTTTTGTCTTGCGTCACAGATTACGTGACGTAAAGATCACACCGGGGCGCACGGAATGCAGGAGAATATGCCGATGGCTCGTGGGTCTGGTCTGCGCAAGTCGCTCGCGACAAAGTTCGACGACGAACTGCGCTTCTTCAAGGGTTGGATCGATAAGCCCAAGGCTGTCGGGTCCATCATCCCGACAAGCTCCATCACCGCCCGCCGCATGGCCTCCATCATCAACCCGGCCTCCGGTCTGCCCGTTCTGGAGCTCGGGCCTGGCACCGGCGTCATCACCAAGGCGATCCTGGCTCGGGGCATCAAGCCGCAGAACCTCTACGCAATCGAATATTCGGAAGAATTCGTCGATCACGTGAGAAGGGGATATCCCGGCGTCAACGTCATCCAGGGCGACGCCTTTAACCTTGACGAGACGCTTGGCCCCAAGGACCGGATTCAGTTCGACTGCGCGATCTCCGGCGTTCCTTTGCTGAATTTCCCGGTTTCCAAGCGGATCGCCTATATCAATGACATTCTCGATCGGCTGCCTTCTGGTCGACCGGTTGTCCAGATCACCTATGGGCCGTTGTCGCCGGTTCCTGCCGGACGAGGCGATTATAGGGTCGAGCATTTCGACTTCGTCATCCGCAACATTCCTCCGGCGCAGCTCTGGATCTATCGCCGCGGCGCAAACGGTTGACGCTGCAATCTTGACGGTTGATTAGAACACCAGTTCGCCTATACCCCGGGTGAACAGGAGCCATGCTGATGACTGCCCGAATTCTCGTCTTTGCCGGGTCGATCCGCACCGGTGCGTTTAGCGGCAGGACCGCTGACGTGGCGGTCAAGGAACTGGTCCTTCAAGGCGCCGAAGTCACCCGCATTTCGCTTGGCGACTATTCTCTGCCGATCATGGACGAGGATCTCGAGGCGGAAAAAGGCGTCCCGGAAAACGCCGTCAAGCTCGGCCGCCAGATCGCCGCGCATGACGGGTTCCTCATCGCCAGCCCCGAATACAACTCATCGATCCCGCCGCTGTTGAAGAATGCGATCGACTGGGTCAGCCGCGTCCGCAAGGATGGCGGCCGCCCCTTCAAGCCATATGCCGGCAAGGTCGCGGCGCTATGCTCGTCGTCGGATGGCAATTTCGCCGGCATTCGCGGCCTTTATCACCTGCGCTCGGTGCTGATGAACTGTCAGGTCGAGATCATCACGCCGCAATGTTCCGTTGCCCATGCGAGCGAAGCCTTTGACGAGAACGGCGACTTCAGGGAAGAACGCCTTCGCCACGCCATGGAAAATGTCGCGCGCACGCTGATCGAGCGCGCTCGCATGGTTTCGACAAGGATTGACGCATGACGGTTGAAACGATGCGCGACCGCCTGATCGTCGGCCTGGATGTGCCGACGCTGAAGGAAGCGGAAGCTGCGGTTCGCGAGCTCGAAGGCGTCGTCTCCTTCTACAAGATCGGCTACCAGCTTGCCTTTGCCGGCGGGCTCGATTTCGCCCGCGAGCTGGCAAGCGGCGGAACCAAAGTCTTCCTCGACATGAAGCTGCTCGACATCGACAACACGGTGGCCAAGGGCGTCGAAAACATCGTCAAGATGGGCGTGTCCATGCTGACGCTGCACGCCTATCCCAAGGCGATGCGAGCCGCGGTCGAGGCTGCCAGGGGAAGCGATCTCTGCCTGCTTGCCGTGACTGTGTTGACCTCCATGGACCAGCAGGACGTTATCGACGCGGGCTACGAATATGATCCGCACACGCTGGTGCTGCGGCGCTCCGAACAGGCATTGCAGGCGGGCATGGGCGGCATCGTCTGCTCGGCCGACGAAGCATCCGCCGTGCGCAAGATCGTCGGGCCGGACATGGCGGTCGTGACGCCGGGCATTCGCCCGGCCGGCAGCGAGCGTGGCGACCAGAAACGCGTCGTGACGCCGGCCCAGGCCATCCGCAACGGCTCCAGCCACCTCGTCGTCGCACGTCCAGTGGTCGCGGCGGTTGACAGACGAGCGGCGGCGCAAGCTATCCTCGCCGAAATGGCGCAGGCCTGAACAAAGAAGATTCTGGAGGACAAGATGGCCAAGGGATACTGGATCGCTCGCGTCGATGTTCGCGACCCCGAGGGCTACAAGGATTATGTTTCTACCGCGAAGCCCGCTTTCGAGCGCTTTGGCGCCAATTTTCTCGTTCGCGGCGGTGCGCATGAGGTCGTCGAAGGCCCCGGCCGCGCGCGCAATGTAGTGATTGAGTTTCCGTCACTGGCGGCAGCGCGCGATTGCTACAACTCACCCGAATACCAGGCGGCGAAGGCTATCCGGCAGAAATTCGCCGATGGCGAGATCGTATTGGTGGAAGGGCCAGCCTGACGCTGCGTCAGGCTGGCTGGCTGTTGCAATGCAAAATGACGATTTGTGAGCCGGCAAGCACCGGCTGCAACGGTTTTTCAACACCTTGGACCAAAGTATGAGCATAATTCACGCAGCGTGACGTATTGCGCTGCAACAATTTCGCGCTACCTTGTAATAGGGCGCAAAAAGCTTCCGGACGGCTGTCTGGCCGGAGAAGGTTCTCGAATGTTCTATCAGTTTTATGAAATGAACCACGCGGCGCTTCAGCCGGCGAGAGCCTATGCCGACGCGGTGAAGATGTTCTATTCGAATCCGCTCAACCCGTTCTCGCACACCCAATGGGGCAGGTCGATCGCAGCGACCGCCGAACTCTTCGAACGCACGACGCGCCGATACGGCAAGCCCCGTTTCGATCTTCCGCAGACGGTGGTGGACTGGAAAACCGTGCCGGTGACGGAAAAGATCGTCTGGTCGCGCCCTTTCTGCAATCTCCTGCATTTTGATCGTGCCTTGCCTGCCGCGCGCCGGCCGGACCAGAAGCTGCTTATCGTAGCGCCGATGTCGGGCCACTACGCGACTTTGCTGCGCGGCACGGTCGAAGCGATGATGCAGCATGCAGATGTCTACATCACCGACTGGACCGACGCGCGCATGGTGCCGGTTTCCGAAGGCAGGTTCGATCTCGACGACTATATCGACTATGTCATCGACATGTTGCATGCGCTGGGTCCCGACACCCATGTGATGGCGGTTTGCCAGCCGTCGGTGCCGGTTCTGGCCGCCGCGGCGATCATGGAAGCGCGCGGCGATCGTTTCGCGCCGGCGACGATGACGCTCATGGGCGGGCCGATCGATACGCGCCGCAACCCCACTGCGGTCAATCTTCTGGCCGAGGAAAAGGGCATCGACTGGTTCCGCGACAACGTCATCATGCAGGTGCCCTGGCCGGTGCCCGGCTTCACCCGCGATGTCTATCCCGGCTTCCTGCAGCTTTCGGGCTTCATGAGCATGAATCTTGACCGGCATATCACCGCCCATAAGGACTTCTTCATGCACCTTGTGAAGAACGACGGCGATGGCGCCGAAAAGCACCGGGACTTCTATGACGAGTATTTGGCGGTGATGGACCTGACCGCCGAATTCTACCTGCAGACTGTCGATACGGTGTTTGTCCGCCACGCCCTGCCCAAGGGCGAGATGACCCATCGCGGCGTTCCGGTCGATCCGGCAGCCATCCGCAATGTGGCGCTGCTGACGATCGAAGGCGAGAACGACGATATTTCGGGCTTGGGGCAGACCCAGGCAGCCCACGACCTTTGCGTCAACATCCCCGACGACATGCGCGCCCACTATATGCAGCCGGCGGTCGGTCACTACGGCGTGTTCAACGGTTCGCGCTTCCGGTCGGAGATTGTGCCGCGTATTTCTGATTTCATCAGCAGCTATGGCCGGCAAAGCCGCGTGCCGCAGAAGCCGCGACTGGTACGCTCCGGCAAGTCCTGACCGCCATTGAGCGTAGGACGCAAGATAACACCCTGTCCTTTTGATCAGGACAGGGATGCTTGTCGGTTCTGATATCCCGCGCTCGACCTATACGTGCAGGCCGATCTACCAATTTGCCTGAGGGCCGGGCCTTCTGTTGCAAAATCGTCGCTGTCCGGCCTCGTCGGTAACCATGAAGTCAATCATCCCTTCGCCGTAATTGACATTGACCCATCACGGACCTTAACGTTTTGTTAACAAACAGGGCGAACGGGACCGGGGCAATGAACTCCTCACCGAAAGCGTGGTGCGCATCCAGGCGTGTGGCATTGATGATCGGCTTGACGGCGACTGCATGGTCGATCTCGCCGGCTTTCGCGTCGTCGCCGATGGTCACCGGCGGTCTCACTTCGCAGCCGATCGGTCACTACGAATTCTGCAAGATCAATCCCTCCGAATGTTCCATACGCTCGCGAAACTCGGTTCCCGAACGCGTCACCGGGTCTCTTTGGAAGACGCTTGTTGCGGTCAACCTTGAGGTCAACCGCGCTGTCACGCCGATGAATGATTTCGACATCTACGGCAAGGACGAGGTCTGGGCCTATCCCGATAACGGCGTCGGCGATTGCGAGGACTACGTGCTCGAAAAGCGCCGGCAACTGATCCACAAGGGTCTGTCGGTATCCAACCTGCTGATAACCGTAGTGCGCAAGCCGGACGGTGAAGGCCATGCGGTTCTGACCGTGCGAACCGACAAGGGTGACTTCGTCCTCGACAATCTGACGGATACCGTGCGCCAGTGGGACGAGACAGGCTATCGCTTCCTCAAGCGTCAGGCCAGCGATCATACCGGCCATTGGGTCACGATCCGTGAAGGCCAGGCACCGCTCGTCGGCGCGGTGCAATAACGACCGTCGCTCAAAACTGTGCAGCGGTTTTGGGACAACGACCACGTCACGTCCTGCCGTGCTTTTCGCGGCAGGCGACCTCTTCCGTTCTATGCGGCCGCCTGCGACAGCCGCTCGCCCGTCATCCGGTAGGAAATAGCCTCCGCGAGATGAATGCGGCCGACGGTCTCATTGCCGTCGAGGTCAGCCAAAGTGCGCGCTACTTTCAGCACGCGATGATAGGTGCGCGCCGAAAAGCCGAGCTTTTCACTTGCATCGTGCAACAGCGACAGGCCGGCTGCATCAGGTTTGGCTATCTCTTCGATGAGCGCGGTTGCGCAATGCGCATTGGTGAGCGACGCCGAAACCCCGACGCGCTCGAAACGGTCCCGCTGAATGGCGCGGGCGGTCGCCACGCGTGCCGCCACCGCGGCACTCTTTTCCGCCGCACCGGGCCGGATCAGGTCGCTCGCCGAAACCGCCGGCACTTCGATGCGCAGGTCGATCCGGTCGAGAAGCGGACCTGAAATCCGCGCCTGATAATCCGATTGGCAGCGCGGGCCGCGCGCGCAACGATAACCGGGCTCGCCGGCCATGCCGCAGCGGCACGGGTTCATGGCCGCGATCAGCTGGATGCGCGCCGGATAGGTGACGCGATGATTGGCGCGCGCGATCATGCACTCGCCGGTCTCCAGCGGCTGGCGCAGCGCGTCGAGCGTCTGAGGCGAGAACTCCGGGAATTCGTCGAGAAACAGGACGCCGTTGTGAGCGAGCGAAACCTCTCCCGGACGCACCCGCAATCCGCCGCCGACCATCGCCGCCATCGATGCGGAATGGTGCGGCGCGCGAAAGGGCCGCCGGTCGGTCAGCCTGCCGCCCGCGAGCTCGCCGGCAACCGAGGCGATCATCGAGACTTCGAGCAGTTCCTTCGGCGCCAGCGGCGGCAGGATTGATGGCAGGCGCTGCGCGAGCATGGATTTTCCCGATCCGGGCGGCCCGACCATCATCAGATTGTGACCGCCTGCTGCTGCGACTTCCAGCGCACGTTTGGCGCTTTCCTGGCCCTTGATATCGGCAAGGTCCGGCAGGTCCGAAGCCGGCGCGTGGATACTCGCCTCCGGCCGCGACAGAACCTGCGTGCCACGGAAATGGTTGGCAATGGCGATCAGGCTTCGCGGTGCCAAGATGTCGATCTCCGAGCCTGCCCATGCCGCCTCCGGCCCTGAGGCGGCCGGACAGATCAGGCCCTTGCCTTCGGCATTGGCGGCCATCGCTGCCGGCAGCGCGCCGGACACCGCGGCGATCGTGCCGTCGAGCGACAATTCGCCAAGCACGACATAGCCGGAGAGCGCGTCGCCCGGGACGGCGCCAAGTGCCGCCATCAGGCCGAGCGCGATCGGCAGGTCGTAGTGGCTGCCTTCCTTTGGCAAATCTGCCGGTGCGAGATTGACGGTGACCTTCTTCGACGGCATCGACAGGCCGGATGCATGCAGGGCCGCCTGCACCCGCTCACGGCTTTCGGCCACCGCCTTGTCGCCCAGGCCGACGATGTGCATGCCGACTTTACCGGGCGCGACCATTACCTGCACGTCGACGGGAACCGCCTCGATGCCCTGAAATGCAACCGTGCGTACGCGCGATACCATGCCGTCCCCCGACGCATGCGCGGGCATCGAATGCCCAGCCCAGTGATAACCCTGCGTCAGACAAGCATAGATTGTAGAGCAAATCAAGAACAAGACGGGAACAAAATTGCCGCGCAGATTGCAACCGGGTTGAGGCCGGTTGCGGCGCTGGAACGTTGCATGGCTTTTCCTGGGCGGGCGGGGCCTCAGCGTTTGGCTTCGACGGCATCCCAGAACAGCGCGGCGATATCCGCGCCGCCGAATTTCTTGACCTCGCGCACGCCGGTCGGCGAGGTGACGTTGATCTCGGTCATGTAGTCGCCGATCACGTCGATTCCGACGAGGATAAAGCCGCGTTCCTTGAGCGACGGCCCGATGCGCGCGCAGATTTCGCGCTCGCGCTCGGTCAGCTCGGTCTTTTCGGCGCGGCCGCCGACATGCATGTTGGAGCGGGAATCGTGCTCGGCAGGCACGCGGTTGATGGCGCCGACAGGCTCGCCGTCGATCAGGATGATGCGCTTGTCGCCCTTGCGCACGTCCTTGAGGTAGCGCTGGACGATGAAGGGTTCACGGAACATCTGGCCGAACATTTCCAGCAGCGAAGCCAGATTGCGGTCGGCCTCAAGCATATGGAAGATGCCGGCGCCGCCATTGCCGTAAAGCGGCTTGACGATGATGTCGCCGAATTCCTTGCGGAAGGCTGCGACTTCCAAGGGATCCTTGGTAATCAGCGTTTCCGGCATCAGGTCCGGGAACTCGGTGACGAAGATCTTTTCCGGGCTGTTGCGCACCCAGGCCGGATCGTTGACCACCAGCGTCTTCGGGTGGATGCGTTCCAGGATGTGGGTGGTGGTGATGTAGTTCATGTCGAAGGGTGGGTCCTGGCGCAGCAGCACTACATCCATTTCCGATAGATCGGTGCGCTCAGGCTCGCCAAGCGTGAAATGGTTGCCCTTCTCGTCGCGCACTTCGAGCTTTTCCAGCCGCGCGAACACCGTGCCGCCGATCATGGAGAGCCGGTCGGGCGTATAATGGAACAGCTTGTGCCCGCGCCGCTGTGCCTCGAGCGAGAGCGCGAAGCTGGTGTCGCCGGCAATGTTGACGGTGGAGATATGGTCCATCTGGACGGCGATGTTGAGCGGCATGAAGGCTTCTCCGGCGCTGCGGGCTTTTATCGTCGAGAGGATGTATAGCTTTGCCCGGCGTCTGCCAATGGCGACTTCGCCACCTCCGGGATGCAGGGAGCTCACCTCACGCAAATGTCTCGGAATGTCATGACCGCGTTAACAGGACGCCAATCATTCTCGGCTAAGAAGCTGCCAGACGTGCCGGAGAGCACGCTTGTCGAGGGTGGTCATGAACGCAGTCACGCCAATCCGGGCAGTCTCTGAAGATCAGATCGAGCTGACCATTCTCATGCCCTGCCTCAACGAGGCTGAAACGCTTGCCACCTGCATCGGCAAGGCGCAGCACTTTTTGCAACAAGCCGGCGTATCGGGCGAAGTGCTCATCGCCGACAATGGCAGCGCCGACGGTTCGCAGCTCATCGCCACCAGCCTTGGCGCCCGGGTCGTGCCTGTGCAGGCGCGCGGCTATGGCGCAGCCTTGCAGGGCGGCATAGCGGCTGCGCGCGGACGCTTCATCATCATGGGCGATGCCGACGATTCCTACGATTTCTGCGCGCTCGACGCCTTCGTGTCGCGCCTTCGCGATGGTGCCGACCTGGTCATGGGAAACCGTTTTCAGGGCGGCATCGAAGCCGGCGCCATGCCGGTCCTGCACCGCTATCTCGGCAATCCCGTGCTGAGCTTCCTTGGCCGGCTGTTTTTCCGCATCAAGGCGGGAGATTTTCACTGCGGCCTGCGCGGCTTCAATGCGGAACGCATCCGGGAACTGGACCTCAAGACGGCGGGCATGGAATTCGCCAGCGAAATGGTGGTGCGCAGCGCGCTCGCCGGTTTGCGCATCGAGGAAGTGCCGACCACGCTGAAGCCGGATGGCCGCAGCCGCCCGCCGCATCTCAAGACGTGGCGCGACGGCTGGCGTCATCTCAAATTCCTGCTGATGTACAATCCGCGCTGGCTGTTCTTCATTCCCGGCATGAGCCTTTGCGCGCTGGGCCTCCTGCTTTCGACGCTGCTCTTCTTCGGTCCGCTGCAGGTCGTCGACAACCTTTCGCTCGACCTCAACACATTCGTCGCGGCCTGTTTCATGATCGTCGCCGGCGTACAACTCACCACCTTCGGGGTCCTGTCGCGGTACTATGCCGACATCACCGGCATCCTGCCGGGGAATGCCCGTTCGGACTGGCTCACGCGCCATATCAGCACCGACCGGCTGGCACTCGGCGCGGGCGTCTGCCTGCTGGCCGGCCTGTCGTTCTTCGGCTACGCGACTTTGTCCTGGGCCAGCCTGAGTTTCGGGCCGCTCAACGACCCGGAAATCCCGCGCATCGTGGTGTTCGGGTTGACGCTGATCGTGATCGCGATGCAGGTGTTTTTCTCGGCCTTCCTGCTTGGTGTGCTTGAAATCCCGGTCATGCGCCGCAAATCCGGCGAAACCCTCGTCGCCGAGGCAGCAGCGCGCGCCCAAGTCTCCTGATGACGGCGATGCTGCAAACGGCCTTCCGCCTGCGGTTCGTTCGTTTCGTCACGGTCGGCGTCGGTGCTGCCGCCTTGCTGCTCGTTCTATCCTATGTGCTGGCATCCATCGGCCTGCCGCGTTTCGCTGCGGGTCTCATCGCCTATGCCGTAGCCTTCGTCGTGGCCTATTCGGCGCAACGTGGCTGGACGTTCGGCGCAGCACACGGTCATGGCCATGCTTTGCCGCGCTATTTCATTCTTCAGGCGGGATGCGCGCTGCTGTCGGGTGTGCTCGCCCATATCGCCGTGGATCGTTTTCACATGTCACCGTTGGCGATGTCGGTCCTCATCACGGCCGTTGCAAGCACGGTCAGCTATGTCGTCTCCTCGCTCTGGGTTTTTCCGGACAAGCCGGGACATAGCAACAAACGCTAGCTTTACCGTTTGTTGAACTGCGCGGATTAGGGTCACGTCGGGTTACGGGCGGGCTGTGAGCGAATGAGCGGATTGCATTCAACGATCGCGAAACGGGCGGCGGGCCTTTCGCCGGCGAGCAGGGATATTGCCCTTGCGCTGGGCGCGACGCTGGTCGTCCTGGCCGTCAATGCCGCGACCGGTTTCAGGACCTTGTCCAACCTCGGCGGTGACAACGACAGCCTGCTTCGCCTTGTCGAAGTCCGCGACCTGCTTGGTGGTCAGGGCTGGTTCGATCTGCATCAATATCGCATGGGGCCTGAGGGCGGTTTCGTCATGCACTGGTCCCGACTGGTCGATGCGCCGATCGCTGCGATCATCCTCGCCGTTTCTGCCGTGACCGGCAGCGCGGCGATTGGCGAGACGGTTGCGCGCGTCCTTTGGCCGGCGTTGCTCTACTGCGGCACGCTGTTCTTCATCCTGCGGGCCGCGCGCATTTTCGGCGGGGAACGTGCGGTTCTGCCCTCCGTAATCATCGGTGCTGCGGCGCTTCATTTCCTCGGCATCTATCAGCCCGCAGCACTCGATCATCACAACATTCAACTCATGCTCGCCGCCGGCAGCCTTTGCCTGCTTCTCGAAGCACCGGACAATCGGCCGGCCGCCGCAATGTCGGGCGTGTGTGCAGCGCTGATGCTGGCAGTCGGGATGGAAACCGCACCCTATGTGGCGGTGATCGGCCTCTGTGTTGCAGGCCTGTTTCTTTTCGACGGTGCCGGCGAAAGGCATATCGCCCGTGATTTCGGGCTCGGTTTTGCCGTGGTGTCGGCTGCCGTCTTCTTCGCCACGGTTCCGGCCTCCGGCTGGGGAGAGGCCCAATGCGACGCCTTTTCGGTCGTTCAGTTCGCGCTGGCAGCGGTCGCTGGCGTGGGCCTTGCAGCCGTTACATCCCCTGATGTTTTCACGCGCACGCGTAGCCGTCGCCTGCTTGGCCTCGCATTGCTGGGTGTTGGCGTCGGCGCGCTCCTGGTTCTGGCCTTTCCGCAGTGCCTTTCCGCACCCTATTCCGGCCTTGATGCGCGGCTTAAGGCAGACTGGCTCGACCATGTCTCCGAGGCGAAGTCCCTGCTGGCACTTATCGTCGAGGATCCCGCCTCCGTCTTCGCCCGCTACATCACGCCGTTGCTGGCGATCGGCTGGATGTTGCTGCGTCTTCGCCGTCAAGGCTGGCAGCGGCGGGATATCCTTGTCGGCGCAGTGCTGATCGCGGCCTTCATCGTCAGCGTGTGGCAGGTGCGCGGGTCGACCTTCTCGATCGCCTTCGCCGTGATCCCGCTTTCCGCCTGGGTCGGACACTGGCGTGCGCGGGCGGAAAAAAACCCGTCCACCGCTGCGTCTCTCAGGATGGCCGCGGTGTGGCTGGTCTCGCTCAATGCGAGCTGGACGACGGCCGCCGCTGCTGCCTCCGCCGCTTTCGAAGGTGAGTCGCAGAGGCCCGAGGCGCAGATTGCCTCGGTTGCCGCCTGCCAGCATGAAAGTGATTTCGCCGTGCTTGCCGGCTTGCCGGCGACGACCGTGCTGGCGATCTCCAATCTGGGTTCGCCCATTCTCGCCTATAGCGGGCATCGCGTCTTTTCCGGTCCCTATCACCGCAATATCGAGGGCAACCTTCTGGCGCTGGACGGTCTCATGGGCTCGCCCGATCAGGCGCGGACCATCGTCGAAACGCGCCATGTCGGCCTCGTCGCACTTTGCCGCGGCAACGACGAGAACAGGATTCTCACCGACCGTGCCCCCGATGGCCTGCTTGCCGGCATGATGAAAGGGATGGTGCCGGATTGGCTCGAACCTGTCTCCGAAAGCACGGGAAAACCGCTGGAGCTCTACCGGGTCGTTCTGGATCGATAATTGTTCCACCGCATGGTCTTCGCCCCCTCGCTTGCCCCGGTTCGGCTGCCTCTTTTGCCGGAGAAAAGCGGTCACCCGCGATACGTTTCCTAAAGGGTTTGCTGGCATTGTAGCGCGCAAATCACGAAAAGACTGCGGGGACCATGATGCAGCCGTCGTTCGGCTTTGACGAGACCAGGGAGAACACCGATCTTGCCTTTACCGACCCTTTGACCGGGCTCGGCAATCACCGGCGTTTTTTCGACAAGGTCGACAGGCTCATCAGCGACCGCGCTGACGACCCTGCGCCTTTTACGGTAGGCATCATCGATCTGGACGGGTTCAAGCCGATCAACGATCTTTTCGGCCACAAGGCCGGCGACGATATCCTCATCCAGGTCGGCATGCGCCTGCGTGCCGCCATGGACGGGCATTCGGCGGTCACGCGCATCGGCGCTGACGAGTTCGCGTTCCTCTATCCCATGGTGTTTTCGGAGGACGCCGCCGCCGAAAGGGCGAGGATGCTGATCGAGGTTCTTTCGGCGCCCTACGATGTCGGCGAGCGGACCGCCAGGCTGTCGGCCTCGGTCGGCTGCTCGCTTTTCTATTCGGGCGACGAGACGACCGAGATACTGGTCAACAAGGCCGAGACCGCGCTCTATCACGCCAAGCGCTCTGGCCGGGGCCGCGTCGTCGTCTATACGCGTGAAATGGAAGAGGCGGCCAAACGCGTCACCCGCATCGAGCAGGCACTGCGCCGCGCCGTTTCCGCTGGCGAAGTCGAGCCGCATTTCCAGCCGATCGTCGACCTGAAGACGCGGCGCGTCGTCGGTTTCGAAACGCTCGCCCGCTGGACCGACCGTGATCTCGGTTTCGTCTCGCCGGTCGTCTTCATTCCGATCGCCGAAGAGCGCGGCATCATCGGCCCGCTGTCGCAGCTGGTCCTGCGCAAGGCCACCGAAGCCGCCCGCAGCTGGCCCGAAGAGCTGTTCCTGTCGTTCAACCTGTCGCCGTCGCAGCTTGTCGACCAGAACACCGGCCTGCACATACTGGCCATTCTGGAGCGGACCGGCTTCGATCCGCGCCGCCTTGAGATCGAGATCACCGAGACCGGCCTGATGACGGACCCGGCTTCCGCCGAGAAGATCGTCAACGATCTGCGCCGCTGTGGCATCCGCGTCTCGCTCGACGATTTCGGCACCGGCCAATCCTCGCTCGGACGCCTGCGCGAGTTCCAGTTCGACAAGCTCAAGATCGACCGCGCCTTCGTTTCCTCGATACTTGAGGACAGGCCGTCCGAACACATCATTCGCGCCATACTCGCCATGTGCGAGGGGCTGGGCATGGATGTGGTGGCCGAAGGCATCGAGCAGGAGGCGCAGGCCAGTCGTCTCATCGAATTCGGCTGTGGCGGCGGGCAGGGCTATCTGTTCGGCAAGCCGGCAGATGCCGACGCCACGCTCGGCTATCTGCGCGATGCCTTTCGCGGCGCGCGGCGGGTCGGTGCTTAAACGTCACAGGTTTAGCTCGCAAGCCCGTAGCCTCATGCAGGCATAACATTCTCCTCTTGGCCTTCGTCGCCTCTTGGTGCATTCCATACGCCGACCAAGACAGGTCGAGGGGGAGATGCCATGATGCCATCCGCGCAGTTTACCGATCTTCAGGGAGCGTCTGTCCTGATCACCGGCGGTGGTTCCGGCATAGGCGCGGCCCTCACCGAGGGATTTGCGCGTCAGGGCGCCAAGGTGGCCTTTGTCGATATCGCCGAAGCGGCAAGCACGGCGCTGTGCGAGCATGTCGAAAAGAGCGCCGGCATTCGACCCTTGTTCATCAAGGCCGATCTGCGTGACATCGACGCCCTGCGCGCCGCCGTAGCGCAGGCAATCGAGGCGCACGGCCCGGTGACGACCCTGATCAACAATGCCGCCTTCGATGAGCGTCACGCCGTCGAGGATGTCACGGTCGACTACTGGGACAACAACCAGTCCATCAATCTGCGGCCGCATTTCTTCAGCGCGCAGGCCGTCTTGCCGGGCATGAAAGCGGCGGGTGGCGGCTCGATCATCAATTTCACCTCGACCTCGTTCCTGATCAATCATCCCGACATGCCGTCCTACACGGCTGCCAAGGCCGGCATTATCGGCCTGACCAAGGGACTCGCCGGCCATCTCGGCCGGCATAACATCCGCGTCAACGCGGTGGCGCCCGGCTGGGTCATCACAGAGCGTCAGCGTGAGCTGTGGGTGACCGACGAGGCGCTTGCCGCCCATGTCGCCAAGCAGAGCATCAAGCAGATCATGCAGCCCGAGGATATGGTCGGCACCTGCCTGTTCCTGGCCTCGGACGCTTCCCGCATGCTGACCGCACAAACATTGATCGTCGACGGAGGTTATCTGTAATGCCAAACCCGGCAATCGCCGCAGCCGATTGGGGCACATCGCATCTGCGCGTCTGGCTTCTGGATGCCGATGGCAATGCGCTTGCCGAGCGGCGCAGCGCCGAGGGACTGCTGGCGGTAAAGCCGGGCGGCTTTTCCGACGTGCTTGAGAGCCATCTCGATGCCATGGGTGCGCCGGCAACGCTCTCAGTGATCATCTGCGGCATGGCCGGCTCGCGTCAGGGCTGGATCGAGGCACCCTATGTGTTTGTCCCTGCATCCGTCGGCGACATTCTCGCTGGCGCAGTAACAGCGCCCGGCGCGCGCCGCGATGTGCGCATCATTCCGGGCATCGCGCAGCGTGATGAAAGCGCGCCGGATGTCATGCGCGGCGAGGAAACGCAGCTTGCGGGCATCGCCGAGCTTTCGGTGGGAAGTCATCTCGTCTGCATGCCGGGCACGCATTCGAAATGGGTCGAGACGAATGACGGCACCGTCTCCGGTTTCGGCAGCTGGCTGACCGGCGAGCTGTTTTCGCTGCTGTCGCGCCAGTCGATTCTTCGGCACTCGCTCGGCGAAAGCCCGGCTTCCGTTTTGCCGGACAACGCGACCTTCCGGCACTGGTGCGCAAATGCGCTGTCGGAGGGCGGCGATATCGGCGCGCATCTTTTTCGCATCCGCGCCTCGAGTTTGCTTCTCGACCTTTCGCCGGCCGATGCGGCGGCTGCCCTTTCCGGCCTGCTGATCGGCGCAGAGATCGCCTCGGCGGGGAGGCGCTTTGCCGGGGTGGGCGGTCCGGTTACGTTGGTCGCGTCGAGTAGCCTGGCGAAGCTCTATGAAGCCGCCTTGAACATGGCAGGCCGCGAGGTCCGCATTGTCGATGGCGATGCGGTGGTACGCGCCGGCCTGTTTGCGGCGGCAAGGCACAATGGCATGATTGGCAGCATCGGAACGCAGGCATGACGACACCATTTCCAGAACTTCGGCGCGGCCTTGTAGCCATCCTCCGTGGCTTGAAGCCGCAAGAGGCGGTCGACATCGGCAGCGCGATTTTCGAAGCCGGCATCGAGGCCATCGAAGTGCCGCTCAATTCGTCGGAGCCTTTCACCTCCATCGAAAGCCTGGTCGCGAAACTGCCGAAGGCGTTGATCGGCGCGGGTACGGTGCTGACACCGCACGATGTCGACCGGCTGCATGACGCAGGCGGGCGGCTTCTGGTCAGCCCCAACATCGATGCTGGAGTCATGAACCGCGCGAACCACCATGGCATGGTCACCATGCCCGGCATATTCACCCCCACCGAAGCCTTCCAGGCGATAGGCCTTGGCGCATCGGCGCTGAAATTCTTCCCGGCAAGCGTGCTCGGACCAGGCGGCATAGGGGCTATCAAGGCCGTTCTTCCGGCCGAGACCGTCGTCGGTGTCGTCGGCGGTGTTTCGGAGGTGGATTTCGCCGGCTACGCCAAGGTTGGCGTCCGCACCTTCGGGCTCGGCTCGAGCCTGTTCAAGCCGGGCATGACCGTGGCAGACGTTCGCGACCGTGCGCATGCGGCCGTCAGCGCCTATGATGCCGTTTTCGGAGGAAAGCTCGATGGATGAAACCGGCGTCTCGATCCTGTCTGATCATGTCTGCCATCTCGGTGAAGGCCCGACCTACGACCCGGCCACCGACACGCTGTTCTGGTTCGATATTCTGGGCAAGAAGCTTCTCGAAAAGCGGGTCGCCGGCGGCGAGACGATTGTCCACGACCTGCCGGAGATGACGAGCGCGCTGGCTGTCATCAACGAGGGCCATCAACTGCTGATGACCGAAACCGGGCTGAACATCCGCGACGTCCGGACCGGTGCGGTCACGCCGCATTTCGCCATCGAGGCGGACGATCCGTCGACCCGCTCCAATGATTCGCGCGTCCACCCATGCGGCGCGTTCTGGATCAGCACGATGGGCAAAAAAGCCGAGCGCAAGGCCGGCTCGATCTACTGGTTTTTCAAGGGCGAGTTCCGAAAACTGTTTCCCGACATTTCGATCCCGAATTCGATCTGCTTTTCGCCGGACGGGGCGACCGCCTATTACACCGACAGCAAAGAGAACATTCTCTACCGCGTCGGCTGCGATCCCGAGACCGGCCTGCCGGTCGGCGAACCGAAGGTGTTTTTCGACCACGGCGGCAAGAAGGGCGATCTCGACGGTTCGGTGGTCGATGCCGAGGGCGTGCTGTGGAACGCGCGCTGGGGTGCGTCCTGCATCGATGCCTATTCGCCCGACGGCAAGCGCATCCGCACCATCGAGGTCGGTACGCTGCAGCCTTCCTGCCCGGCCTTTGTCGGCGCGAATGCGGACCGCCTTGCCGTCACCACCGCTCAGGAGGGCATGGATGCGGCGGCGCGAAAGGCCGACCGGACGGCCGGCAAGACCTTGCTGCTGGACCTGCCGGTGAAAGGCCGTTTCGAGCCGCGCGTCCTGATCTGAGCTGGGATCGCGCCGATGACCGTCCAGAAACTCGGCGTCTGCTACTATCCCGAACACTGGCCGGAGGAGCGCTGGGCGATCGACGCGCGCATGATGCGCGAAGCCGGCATCGGCCTTGTGCGCATCGGCGAATTTGCCTGGTCGCGGCTCGAACCGGAGCCCGGCCGCTACGATTTCGACTGGCTCCGGCGCGCCATCGAGATATTGCACGGCGAGGGCCTGGCCATCGTGCTCGGCACGCCGACAGCGACGCCGCCCAAATGGCTGGTCGATTCCATGCCCGATATGCTGGCGGTCGATGCCGAAGGCCGCGTTCGCGGTTTTGGCTCGCGGCGGCACTACTGCTTCAGCCATCTTCTCTATCGCGCCGAATGCGCCCGCATCGTCACCGCACTGGCCGAGCGCTTTGGCGCCCATCCCGGCATCGTCGCCTGGCAGACCGACAATGAATATGGCTGCCACGATACGGTGCTCAGCTATTCCAGCACAGCCCTTGCCGGCTTTCGCGACTGGCTGTCGCGAAAATACCAGTCGCCGCAGGCGCTGAACCGGGCGTGGGGCACCGTGTTCTGGTCGATGGAATATCGTTCCTTCGACGAGATCGAACTGCCCAATCTCGCCGTCACCGAAGCGGCTCCGGCGCACCGGCTGGATTTCCGGCGCTATGCGTCGGAACAGGTGGTGGCCTTCAACCGGCTCCAGACCGACATCATCAGAAAGCATTCGCCGGGCCGCACGATCCTGCACAATTTCATGGGCGGCTTCACCGGCTTCGACCATTTTGCCCTGTGTGCCGATCTCGATGCCGCTTCGTGGGATTCCTATCCGCTCGGCTTTCTCGAAAACAGCTCCGATCCAGAGCGCAGGCAGCGCTACATGCGCGTGGGCGATCCCGATTTCCAGGCCTTCAACCACGATCTCTATCGTGCCTGCGGGCGTGGCCGCTGGTGGGTCATGGAGCAGCAGCCTGGCCCGGTGAACTGGGCGGCCCACAATCCCGCGCCCGCACCCGGAGCCATCCGCCTGTGGGCGTGGGAGGCTTTTGCCGCGAGTGCGGAGGTGGTCAGCTATTTCCGCTGGCGCCAGGCGCCCTTCGGGCAGGAGCAGATGCATGAGGGCCTGTTGCTGCCGGATGCGACGCCCAACGAAGCCTTTCACGTCGTGCGTGCGGTTTCGCGCGAACTGGAAAATCTGGGCGCCAAAGTCGAGACGGCGGCGGCAAAGGTTGCCATCGTCTTCGACTATGAAAGCGCCTGGGCCTGGTCGATCCAGCCGCAGGGAAAATCCTTTTCCTATGCGCGCCTGATCCTGATTTTCTACCGCGCCCTGCGCGCGCTCGGCATCTCGGTCGACATCGTGCCGGCCAGGCCGGAAGCGGTGCAAGGCTACAGGCTCGTTCTCCTGCCCGGCCTGTTCTCGGTCTCGGAAGCGCTTGCCGCAGCCCTCGGGGCCGATGGCCAGATCGTGCTTGCCGGCCCGCGAACTGGGTCGCGCACACCCGACTTCCGCATTCCTGATGCACTGCCGCCGGGCGAGGGTCTGCAGGGCCGCATTCCGGTGAAGGTCAGGCGCTCGGAAACGTTCGAACCGCCCTTCGCGATTGCCATCGAGGAGCCTGCCAATGTTTCGGCCTTCGAGACCTGGCGCGAGTTCCTCGTCGCCGGCGAGGGCGTTCGCGTCATCGACCGGACGCAGGACCACGAGATTGCCTTCTGCTGCGACGCTGGCGGTGCCTTCCACTATCTCACCGGCCAGCCCAACGCCGCCTATGCCGCGCGCGTGGTTGAATATCTGTGCGGCAAGGCCGGCATCGCCATCCACCGCCTGCCGCGCGACATCCGCATCCGCGACAACGGCCCGATGCGCTACATCTTCAACTATGGACCGGAGCCGGTCGATATAAGCCAGTGGACGGACGGGAAATCGCTGCTGCTTGGCAGTGAATTGCTGGAGCCATGCGGCGTGGCGGTGTTCAGGCGCGAGTAGGGTGCGGCGCTTCAACATCGTCGTCACACCCACTGTCACGCCAGCGCCTCGCCGAGGTCGATTTCGCGCAAGCTGTTTTCCGGTGCGGTGCGATTCTCGCGCTGTCACGCCTCCGAGGAATGCTTGAAAAATGCCCAGTCAGTCACCGACGCTGATCTTCATCTACGAGCCCGAAAAAGCCTGCTTCGACCGGCTGGTGGCTGACGGCTTTCCGACTGCCCGCGCGGCGGAGATTTCGTCCTATCTGGCGCAGTCGACCGATATCGCGCCGGAGTTCGGCGCGATGGAAGCGGCCTGTGCTCGCCGCGGCCTGCGCTTCGAACCCGTTGCATTGGACGATGCGGCGACGGCACTTGCCGGGCGCGATCCCAAAAACACGCTGGTGTGGACGATCAGCGACGGCGTCGCCTATTTCCGTGGCAGTGCTGGCCCCGCTCTGGCGCGGTTGAACGGCCTGCCGACGCTGGGTTCGGACGATTCGCTTTTTGCGCTCTGCCAGGACAAGTTCCGCTCGGGCGCCGTGCTTGCAGCTCTCGACATGCCGGTGCCGCAGGCGGGGCTGGCGCGGAACGGGCGCTGGCTGGTGGAACCACCGGCCTCGGTGACGGGCTATTTCGTCAAGCCGAACCGTCTGGGCGCCAAGATCGGCATCTATGCCGACTCGCGTTGCGAGACTGCCAGCCATGCGCTGGAACTCAGCCGCCGCGTCTTTGCCGCCTACCGCGACGATGTGATCGTCCAGCCCTATGTTGCGGGCCGCAATGTGCGGCTGAGCTTTCTCGGGCTGACACCCGATGCAGGTGCGGAGGCGCTGGGCATTTTCTTCGTCGATTCAGGCGGCGATTTCCAGACCATGGAAGACAGCCTCGCGCTCTATGGCGAGACCGGCGCGGAAGCGAGGGTCGCAGGCAGCTATGCCGAGCCGGAACTGGTGCCGGTCGCGAAAAGTCAGCCGGTTGCGGCCGGGCGCATCAACGCCATCGCCATGCGGCTGATGCAGACGCTCGGCCTGCGCGATGTGTTCTCGATGGATTTTCGCGTGGAGGCGGACGACACCGTCCACCTCATCGAATTCGAAGTCTGCCCCGGCCTGCCCTGTTTCGACTTCCGCGCCTATTGCAGGACGCAATGGGGGCTCGAACTGGCCGAGGCGATCGCCGCGACTGCGGCGAATAGATTTCAGGCCTTCGCCATACAAACAGCGGTGTGACCCGAGCCGATAAAGCCGAGGCTCCGGGCGGCGGCCTTCGATACGTCGAGCACGCGGCCCTTGATGAACGGTCCACGATCGTTGATGCGCACGATGACGCTGCGGCCGTTGTTCTTGTTGGTGACGCGCAGCTTGGTGCCGAAGGGCAGGCTGCGATGCGCGGCGGTCATGGCGGAGGGGTTCATGCGTTCACCCGATGCGGTCTTGGAGGTGAGGGCGTACCAGGAAGCGCGGCCGCACTGGGCCGAGGCGGTTCCTGCGGAAGCGGCGACCATCAGGCCGGCCGTCATCGTTACCGCGCAGATCGCGGTTCTAGTGATCTTCATCTTTCGGGGAGGGCTCCAAGGTTGAACATGCCGAGGCGGTAGGAGCCAAATGTGGCAGCAAATGCGGCAAGCCTCCTGCGGTTCCAAGGCGAGGGAACAACTTTGGAGTCCTGGGGTAATATATTGTCAGGATTTCAGGCGTGATTTCGCTGCTCTGGCCTGATTTCCGATAACCTTATCTTAAGCTTGTTGCCCGGCCCGCCTGCCGCGCCACCACCCAGCCCAAAATCGCTGCGCATAGAAGCACCGCTGCCGCTATCAGGAAGGACGCGCCGGGATAGGGCAGCCACGAGCCGTCGCGCAAGGTGAAGGCATAGACGGCGCCGAAGAACAGCGGCGAGGCGACGCCGGCGATGCTGGCGACGCTCATATTGGCACCCTGGAGCTGGCCTTGTTCCGACTCCGAAACACGCCGCGTCATCAGCGATTGCAGCGTCGGCATGGCAAGGCCCCACAGCGCATTCGGGAACATCGCCAGCGTGAACAGCAGGCCGGTCGGCGCCAGCCCCATGCAGGCGATGCCGACGGCGCCGCCGAACAGGCCGAAGACCATGGTGGCGCGGTCGCCGAAGCGCTTGACCGCCGGGCCGACGAGCGCGCCCTGCACGATCATGTCGAGCACGCCGACCATCGCCAGCAGCACGCCGACCTCCCAGGCGTGCCAGCCATAGCGATAGGCGGCATAGAGCACGAAGACGGCGGAAAAGACGTGGTGGGCGAAGTGCAGCAGGAAGGTCACGAAGGCCAGCCCCAGCAGTTCGGTATGCGAGCGCAGCAGCATCATCGCGCCGAAGGGATTGGCGCGTTTCCAGGAGAACTGCATGCGCTTGGCCGGGACAAGCGATTCCGGCAAGGCGAACAGGCCGTAGAGGAAGGCGATGCCGCTCATGCCGGCAGCGAACCAGAAGGGCGCGCGCGGTGAAATCTCGCCGAGCACGCCACCGAGCAGCGGGCCAGCGACGAAGCCGGCGCTGAAGGCAGCACCAATCAGGCCGTAGCCGCGGGCGCGTTCCTCCGGTGCCGTGATATCGGCCATATAGGCGAAGACGGTGGTGAAGCTCGACGAGGTGATGCCGGCGATGATGCGGCCGAGCGCCAGCCACCACAGGTTTGGCGCGACCGCCATCAGCACGTAGTCGGCGGCGAGCCCGACGGTGGAGAGCAGGATCACCGGCCGCCGGCCGTAGCGATCCGACAGCGAGCCGATGATCGGAGATGCCACGAATTGCATGCCGGCCCACAGCGCCACGAAGACGCCGTTGATCCAGCCGGCCTCGGCATTCGAACCGACGAATTCCTCGATCAGCGAGGGCAGCACCGGAATGATGATGCCCATTGCCACGACGTCGAGTACGGCGGTGACGAGAATGAAGGCGATTGCCGCCTGGCGGCGCGAGCCGGAGAGGACTGTCATGATGGTTGCTCGATTGGGAGCGGATTTATAGGGGGCGCTTCAATTCTCGGCCATCCCGCAGGGGAAAATGTCCTGACAGGATGTGGCAGTTTGGTTGAAGCTGTTGCAGGAAACGCGCGACGATTGTGCTTTGTGGCCGAAACCATTGGGCCACAGGCGGGACTCTTGAGCGCCACGGCGAGGTCTGTGATAGCCACGCCATTTGAACCTTGCTTTATGCGTCTTTAGCTAAAGAGCAGGTCGCGAGCGCCGCAACGATGCTTGCGTCGTCGACCTCAACAGCCGTCACCAAAGGAGATAAAAGATGCTGCGCAAGACAGATTTCTTCATCGATGGAAAATGGACGGCTCCGGTCGCGCCCAGGGAGCTGGAGGTCATCAATCCCGCCGACGAGCAGGCCTTTGCCGTCATCTCGCTCGGCTCGAGTGCCGATGTCGACAAGGCTGTCGCAGCCGCGCGCAAGGCGTTCGACAGCTGGAGCCGCACCAGCCGCGAGGAGCGCGTCGAATATCTCGAAAAGCTGCTCGAAGCCTACAAGAAGCGCTTGCCCGACATGGCCGGCGCCATCTCCTCGGAAATGGGCGCGCCGATCAAGCTCGCGACCGAATCCCAGGCAGCCGTCGGCGTCAGCCACATCAAGAGCTTCATCCGCACGCTGAAGAATTTCGACTTCGAGCACCGGCTGAGCGATATCGCCCCCAACGACCGCATCGTCCATGAGCCGATCGGCGTCTGCGGCCTGATCACGCCGTGGAACTGGCCGATGAACCAGGTGACGCTGAAGGTCGTGCCGGCCATCGCCGCCGGCTGCACCGTGGTTCTGAAGCCGTCCGAAATCGCGCCGATGTCGTCGATCGTCTTTGCCGAGATGATGGAGGAGGCAGGCTTCCCGGCCGGCGTGTTCAACATGGTCAATGGCGACGGCCCGACCGTCGGCGAGGCGATGTCGCGCCATCCCGGCATCGACATGATGTCATTCACCGGCTCCACCCGCGCCGGCATCGCCGTCACCAAGGCTGCGGCCGAGACGGTCAAGCGCGTGACGCTGGAACTCGGCGGCAAGTCGCCCAACATCGTCTTCGCCGACAGCGACCTTCAGGCTGCCGTGCATCGCGGTCTTGCCCATTGCTTCGAAAACACCGGCCAGTCCTGCAACGCGCCGACCCGGATGCTGGTCGAGCGCTCGGTCTATGACCGCGCCGTCGAAGTCGCGGCCGACTTTGCCAAGAACGCCAAGGTCGGCAACCCGACCGACGACGGCGATCATATCGGCCCGGTCGTCTCGGAAGCGCAGTTCGACAAGATCCAGGGCCTGATCGATGTCGGCATCAAGGAAGGCGCGCGGCTCGTCGCCGGCGGGCTTGGCCGTCCGGAAGGTTTCAACCGCGGCTATTTCGTGCGCCCGACCGTCTTTGCCGACGTGTCGAACGACATGCGCATCGCCCAGGAGGAAGTTTTTGGGCCGGTGCTGACGATGATCCCCTTCGACAGCGAGGAAGATGCCATCGCCATCGCCAACGACACGCCCTATGGCCTGTCGAGCTACATCCAGACCGGTGACGAGGAAAAGGCCCATCGCGTCGCGCGCCGCCTGCGCGCCGGCATGGTGCAGATCAATGGCGCCTCGCGCGGCTCGGGCAGCCCGTTCGGCGGCTACAAGCAGTCGGGCCTCGGCCGGGAAGGCGGCAAATGGGGTCTCGAGGACTTTCTCGAGGTCAAGGCCATTTCCGGCTGGGGCGCTCAGGAAGCCTGATCCGCGCCGTAACGGAAAAAGGGGCGGGCTTTCGGCCCGCTCCTCAAGCGAGGATGAGCTGCTTGCCGCCTTGCTGTCGCCGCGTCGGATCGGTCCGATGAAGATAGACGGCAAAGGTATCCCAAGGCGGGGTGATGGAGAGTTGCCAGAGTATCCGGCCGACCTCGCCGCGATGGTAGGCTCCGTGCAAGGCAACGTGAGTCAGCATCTCTTCTCTGGTCATATAGCCCTTGTCGCCATCGGTAAAAATGAACGGCATGGCCTCGGCCAGATTTTCGGTCGAGACGCGGCGAAGATAGTCGAGATACCATTGATCGGAAGATGTTACGGCAGCGCGTAGATCGGCCAAGGTTGGCGTCTCGTCCGTGTTGTCGGAGGTAAAGCCATGCTGCTCGCCGGTTAGATGCGCGGTGAAGATTCGAGCCACGACATAATAGTGGTTGATCAGCCGCAAGGCGGTGTGCAGTTGGGTTTTGTATTCCTCTTGATCCAGTGCTCCCAGCTTGTCGAATAGATCGTTATTAGCCCAAGCATGATAGGTGTAGAGTTTCTGAAGCAAAGCGCTCATGAGACTAGTCCTTCCAAGTTCCGAAGAATGCGAGTAATTTACTCACATTTTGTACAAGGAGGTTTCGTTGTCTACTCGCATTGCAAAAGGGCAGTCGGTAATGCGCAAGGAGCCGCGCCAAGCCCGTTCCCGTGCGACGGTTGAAACGGTCATTCAGGCTGGTGCTCGCATTCTAGGCAATGAGGGGTGGGCCGGTTTTACGACCAACAAGGTTGCAGACTTGGCCGGAGTGAGCATCGGCTCGCTGTATCAGTATTTCCCGGACAAGCTTTCTCTGGTCGATGCCATCCGCAGGCGGCATCTCGAAGACTGTCTTGCCGTCATGCGTAAATCCAAGGCCGATGGGTTATCGCCAGTGCAGTTCGTGGCAAACCTCGTTCACGCGATGGTCGACGCCCACAGCATCTATCCCGGACTGCATAGGGTATTGCTCGATGAAGCTCCGAGTTCTGACGACTATCGGAATCCCAACAGCGAATTCGAGATAGAGTATCTCAACTACTATGCAGAGGCCGTAGGCGCTTATCGGAACCGCCTGCCCAACGGAGCCGACCACACAGCCGCGCTGATCATTTCCGATGCGATCGATGGCGTGATTCACAATGCTGCGCGCCGTGGCATGCTGACGGATTCGACAATGCAAAGCGAGTTGGTCCGGTTGGTCAGCCTATACCTTGCCGATGCGGGCGACGAAGCGACGGCTTAAGCTGCCCGCCACAAATACGCCTCGATAATCTCACTCATGCGCCGGGCATCGAAGCTTGGTCCGTGGCCGCCATGGCCGATGCTGATCGGAAGCGTCTTTAGCCGCTCCATCGTTTGGCGGTAGACGGCGCGGTCGGAGTTGGGCATGTCGTCGAGAAGCTGGGCGTCATAGATGGCGTCGCCGCCGAAGAAGAGGCCGCTTTTTTCGTCGAGCAGGCCGATGCCGTCGGGCGAGTGGCCGGGAAGTTCGAGCACGGTGAAGGAGCGGTCGCCGAGATCGATCACGTCGCCTTCGGTGAGGATGCGCGTAAGCGGCGCGGGCGTCAGCTGGTAGTCGTCGGGCGTCCAGCCCGGCGAAGGCAGCGCGCTGACGGCGTCGTCCAGATGGCGGAATTCGTGCGCATAGGTCAGCGTGTCCGGCATGGTGGCGAAGGCCGCAGCCGACTCGCGCGGGCCGAGGCGATTCTCGAACTCGCAGAGTGCGCCGACATGATCGAGATGGATGTGGGTCGCGAGCGCCAGAACCGGCTTGCCGGGCGTCAGGTCGAGCGCGGGCGTCAGCGGCCGCAGGCCCATGCCGGCATCCACCAGCAGGTCGGCGTCTGCGCCCCTGACGAACCAGATATTGGCAGCGAAATAGGGATGGACGAAAGGCTCCTCGAAACGCGTTACGGCGCTGTCGACCACGGTTTTCCTGAACCACTGTCCTGCCGGTGCAATTTCCATGTCAGCCCCGCGACCGTTGAAATTCAGATGACGGCCTGCGCTTCCTTTTGCGCTTCGGTGAAAGCCGCTTTCAGGGCGTCCGCGCCTGCCGCCACGACCTCGGCATTCGGCGAGAAGCCTGCACCGAGCATCTTGCGGCCGAGCATATGGTCGCCCGCCCGGTTGACGGATTCGATCGCGATCAGCTGGTCGCCGGCATAGTGGTAGACGGAGAATTTGTTGTCGGCCAGGTCGCCGACGATGAGATTGCGGTCGCTGGCCGAGGCCAGTCCGACCATCTGCAGCTTCATGTCTCCGATATCCGACCAGAACCACGGCAGGCTCCGGTAAGGGTCCGAATGGCCGGTGATGGTGCGCGCGGCGAGCCTTGCATGGTCGGTGGCGTTCTGCACCGATTCCAGCCGCACATCGTCGCCTGAAAACCAGTGCCGGTAGCTGGCAGCATCGCCGATGGCGAGGATTTCGGCCTGCGACGAGCGCAATTGGCCATCGACGCGAATGCCGTTTGCAGTGGCGATGCCGGCGGCGTCGGCGAGTTCGACATTGGGCACGACGCCGACGCCGACGATGACCATGCGCGCCGGCAGACGCTCGCCGGCGGAGGTGACGGCGGCGCTGACATGGCCGTTGTCGCCTTCAAGGCGGTCGATGGTGGTGTTGGTCAGGATGCGGATGCCGGAGGCTTCCAGCCGCTGGCGCACATGCGCCGAGATTGCCGGGGCCACGGCACGGCCAAGCAGCCGGTCCTGTGCTTCGACCACGGTGACGCGCCGTCCGCCGAGCGCCAGTGTGGCTGCGATCTCAAGGCCGATGAAGCCGCCGCCGAGAACGACGACATCCTCGACACCGGCGCTGCGTTCGCGGATGGCGCGGGCATCGGCAATGGAGCGCAGCGACAGCACACCGCCAAGGTCCGAGCCGTTGAGCTTCAGGATGCGCGGGCGCGAGCCGGTCGCCAGGATCGCATGGTCGAAGGCGATCTTTTCGCCGCCGGCAAGATCGAGGCGCTTGGCCGCAAGGTCGATCCGCTCGACGCTCTTGCCGAGCCTGAGATCGATCTTGCCACTGGCGTAGAAGATTTCGGCGCGCAGCACCTGCGGCTGCGCTTGCGCGTCTTTGATGAAGGTCTTGGACAGAGGCGGCTTGTGATAGGGCAGCTCGTTTTCGTCGCCGACCAGCGTCACTGGCCCGTCATAGCCTTCCTCGCGCAGGCTGGCCGCTGCCTGCACCCCGCCATGACCCGTACCGATAATGACAACGCCGTTTTTCATGAATTTTGGTTTCCGGACACAGAATAGGCTCCCACCGTGCCTCCGATCCGTCCCGAACCGACCGGGAAAGCGGCTTCTGGGTCGCACCTGGAATATGGCGGTGTCAAGCGTCCTGCCCCACGACCTCTTGGCTCAGTCGGCATCCGTGTCAGGCATTAAACTTGATGCTGCTAGTTTAGAATAGTTCTAAGCTATTGATTTATAGTCGTTTTCGTCTGATTCCTGTTGACTTTTGATGACGCTGGCGTTTTAAGGGCACCATGCCGATGGTGGCATATCCCTTTGATGTTTGGGCCTTGAACCCGTTCGATTGGAGGACTTTGATGTCTGTTTCTTCTGGTCCGCGCGCTGGCGCGGCACGCCCGCGACCGGCGGCAGCAATATGAGAAGCTGCTGATGTCGTTGCGGATTCCCGATTTTGACGCGAGTGGCGGCTGCTATTTCGAGCGCGTTCCCGAAAAGCTTGTGCTTGAGGGCTATCGCCGCTGGATGGCCGGCTTCGAGACCGGCTCGGTAGCACCCTGGGAGCTTACCTTCGCGCTGTACACCGAGCTTCTCGGCGGCGTCGAAGGCCGTCGCGCGCTGGGCGAGCTTTCGCATTATGTGCGCACGCTGCGGCAGTGCGCCGCCTGCCCGCTGCGCAGCTTTCCCTTCGGTGCGCACCATATCTGCCGCGACGAATGCATGACGCTCGGCCTTATTGCTGCCATCCAGCACAACGATGACGGCGCCGCGCGCGCCTGTCTCGGTGCGATGGCGTGTACGCCGTTGCACGGGCCGATCGGCGAGGCGGCGGCAAGCTTTGCCGAAATACTGTCCGGGCTGCAGCAATTCCTTCTGCCTATCCCGCAAGGCGCAATCGAAGACGTCCTGTCGCGTGCCGCACCCCGCGCCACCGTTCACTGAGGAGAATGAAATGAAAGCCACAATGGTGACGACGCGCAAAAGCGGGCGACTGGCGGCAATCGCAGCGACGGCTGCCCTGACGGCCGCGATCTTCGTTCTGCCGGCAAAGGCCGACACCGATGCCAAGGCGGTGGTTTCCAGCTATGCCGACATCGGCCTCGCAAAATACGAGGATTCACTGACCACGGCAAAGGCGCTCGACGAGGCGGTTTCCGCGCTCATCGCCAAGCCCTCGGCCGAGACGCTGGAAGCTGCCCGCACGGCGTGGAAGGCCGCGCGCATCCCCTACCAGCAGACCGAGGTCTATCGCTTCGGCAATCCGATCGTCGATGACTGGGAAGGCCGCGTGAACTCCTGGCCGCTGGACGAAGGTCTGATCGACTATGTCGACAAGAGCTACGGCACCGAGTCGGATGAGAACACGCTCTATACGGCCAATGTGATCGCCAACAAGGAAATCGAGATCAACGGCCAGAAGGTGGACGCCACCAACCTCACCCCGGAATTCCTGTCGGGCAAGCTGCAGGAAGCCGGCGACATCGAGGCCAATGTCGCCACCGGCTATCACGCCATCGAATTCCTGCTCTGGGGCCAGGACCTGAACGGCACCGGACCCGGCGCCGGCAACCGCCCCTATACCGATTACGACACCGCCAACTGCACCGGCGGCAATTGCGACCGCCGCGCGCAGTACCTGTCGTCGGCCGCAAAACTGCTGGTCAGCGACCTCGAAGAGATGGTCGGCAACTGGGGTCCGGACGGCGAAGCCCGCAAGACGCTTGTCGATGGACAGGCCAATGCCGGCATCTCGGTCATCCTCACCGGCATGGGTTCGCTCTCCTACGGCGAACTGGCCGGCGAGCGCATGAAGCTCGGCCTGTTGCTGCACGATCCGGAAGAGGAGCATGACTGCTTCTCCGACAATACCCATATCTCGCATCTCTACGATGCCGTCGGCATCCGCGACGCCTATCTCGGCAAGTACAAGCGCATCGACGGCACGGTCGTCGAAGGTCCGTCGGTTCAGGCGCTGGTGAAGGCTGCCGATCCGGCCGTGGATGCGGAGCTTTCGGCCAAGCTGGACGTGACCGTGGCCGACATGGAAGCCATCGTCAAGGCAGCCGAAGGCGGCGAGGCCTATGACCAGCAGATCGGCGAAGGCAACACCGAGGGCAATGCCCGCGTGCAGAAGGCCATCGACGCGCTGGTCGATCAGACCAAGTCGATCGAGCGCGCGGTTGCCGTGCTCAAGCTCGATTCGATCGCGTTCGAAGGCTCGGACAGCCTCGATTCGCCCGACAAGGTGTTCAAGTAAGCCCTGCGGGGTCCCGGCGATGATCCAGCAAAGCCGAAGCCGGTTTTTGGGAAAGATCATGGTCAAACGGAAGAAAGTTCAACAGCCAAACGGCGCCAAGCCGCCGTCAGCCACCAGAGCAAAGCATGCTTGTATGCCATTGTAACCTGATTACCGAGAAGGAGATCGAGGAGGCGATCATCGCCCTTCTGGATGAAAACCCCTGGCACCTCATCGTGCCGGCGAAGGTCTATCATTCTCTGCAAAAGCGCGGACGCTGTTGCGGCTGCTTCCCAAATGTGGTGGAAACGATCATTCGGGTCACCGAACACTACCATTCCCGTTCGGAGGCGAACGAAATGGACATCGTTTCACACCTGGACCGCGTGCGAGGTCTGCGCGGCCAATTTGGGAGCAGGAGCCATGAAGGGCGAAAAACAGGTCATCGAGCGGCTTAACGAGGCGCTTTTTCTGGAGCTGGGCGCCGTCAACCAGTACTGGCTGCACTACCGCCTGCTCGACGACTGGGGTTACAAGAAGCTCGCGAAGAAGGAACGCGAGGAATCGATCGAGGAAATGCACCACGCCGACAAGATCATCGAGCGCATCATCTTCCTCGAGGGCCATCCGAACCTTCAGTCGGTTGCGCCGCTGCGCATCGGGCAGAACGTCAAGGAAGTGCTGGAATCGGATCTTGCCGGCGAATATGACGCGCGGACGTCCTACAAGAAGTCCCGCGAAATCTGCCAGGACATAGGCGACTACGTGACCATGAAGATATTCGAGCAGCTGCTGACGGATGAGGAAGGTCACATCGACTTCCTCGAGACGCAGCTCGACCTTCTCGCCAAGATCGGCGAACAGAAGTACGGCCAGCTGAATGCAGCGTCGGCGGACGACGCGGAATAGGCATGAGACCATGCGGCGCGCCTACAATTTGACGCGCCGCGTCCTGCCTGCGATCGCTACCTGCGTGACCGCCATGCTGCGCCGCGGGTTTTTTTGCGGAATTGCCGCAGTTCTCATTGCGGCTCCCGCTCATGCCGGCGAAACCGAACCCGCCGGCCTTGCCACCACGCGCACCGATCTCGACACCAAAGACCTCGGCCGCGTCGAGGCGATCACCAAGCCGACGGGCGATTTTTCCAAGCCGGAAGAATTCGAGCAGATGCAGGGCGGCGCCGGCACCTCGCGCAAGCGCGTCAACCAGGATGCGTTCTCGCAGTTTTCCGCCAACATCACCTTCGAGGAAGAAGGCACCTTCAAGCTCGGCAATGCGCTGTTTCGCAAGCTGTGGGTGTCGTCGCCGTCATCGACGCAGGCGTCCGACGGGCTCGGACCGTTGTTCAATGCCCGCGCCTGCCAGAGCTGCCACCTGAAGGACGGTCGTGGCCATCCGCCGGAAGGCAACCCAGACGCAACATCGATGTTCCTGCGCCTTGCGCGTCAGGCCGAGACCGACGAGGAAAAGGCGGCCATCGCGCACAAGACGGCGCTGAATTTCCCCGATCCTACCTATGGCGGGCAGTTGCAGGATCTTGCCGTTCCGGGTCTTGCCGGCGAAGGCAAGATGGCGATCTCCTATGAGGAGCAGCCGGTGACGCTGGCCGACGGCACGGTCGTTTCGCTGCGCAAGCCGACCTATTCGGTGACCAATCTGGCGCAAGGGCCGATCGACCCGCGCGTCACGCTGTCGCCGCGCGTCACGCCCCAGATGATCGGCCTCGGCCTGCTCGAGCAGATCCACCCTGCCGATATCCTCGCCCGCGCCGACCCCGACGACAAGGACGGCGACGGCATCTCCGGCAAAGCCTCGATCGTGCGCGACCACAAGACCGGTGAGCTGACGCTCGGCCGCTTCGGTTGGAAGGCGTCGACGCCGTCCATCCGCCGCCAGTCGGCGGAAGCCTTTGCCGGTGACATCGGCATCTCCAACCCGGACGTGCCGAACCATTGGGGCGATTGCACCAAGGCGCAGGAAAAATGCCTCGCCATGCCGAACGGCGTGCAGGAGCGGCTGGGCGACACCGAGGCGCCCGACCCGATCCTCGACCTCGTCACCTTCTATTCGCAGAACCTCGCCGTGCCGGCCCGCCGCGATGTCGGCAAGGCCGACGTGCTGGCCGGCAAGAAGGTGTTTTACGAAAGCGGCTGCGCGTCCTGCCACACCCCGAAATTCGTCACCCGCCGCGATGCGCCCAACAAGGCGCAGTCCTTCCAGCTGATATGGCCCTATACCGACCTTCTGCTGCACGACATGGGTGACGGGCTGGCCGACGGACAGCAGGTGGGCGACGCGACGGGCAACGAATGGCGCACCGCGCCGCTGTGGGGCATCGGCCTGACCAAGCGCGTCAACGGCCACACCTTCTTCCTGCATGACGGGCGCGCCCGCAATCTGGTCGAGGCGATCCTGTGGCATGGCGGCGAGGGGCAGGTTGCGCGCGATCGCTTTGCCGCGCTGTCGAAAACCGAGCGCGATGCGCTGGTGAAATTTCTGGAGTCGCTGTGATGTTCAGGGTTTTGGTTGCCGCTGCATTTTTCGTGCTGGGCCAGTCCGCCGCTTATGCCGCGGAACTCGACGCGCCGAAGATCGTCGGCAAGGTCATCGACGGTTTCGTGCGGCCTGCCTATCACGGCTTCCATCAGGCGACGTCGCAGCTCTCGACCGATGTCAAGGCGTTGTGCTCCGCACCTTCCGGCGCCGCGCTCGCCACGGCGCGAAAGGCGTTCGGCGGCACCGTCGATGCCTGGTCGAAGGCAGAAATCATCCGGTTCGGTCCCGTAACGGAGCAGAACCGGCTTGACCGCATCCTGTTCTGGCCGGACCGCAAGAGCATCGGCCTGAAGCAGGTTCAGGCGGCGATCCAGTCCAAGGACGAGACCGCTGCCGATCCGGCCCAGCTGGCGGCCAAGAGCGTCGCCATGCAGGGCCTCGGCGCGCTGGAATTCGTGCTGTTCGGCACCGACGCGGACACGCTTGCCGGCACCGACGGCGCCTATCGCTGCAGCTTCGGTGCGTCGATCGCGATCAATCTCGATACGATGGCCAGCGAGCTCGAGCAGGCCTGGAATGCGCCTGACGGCTTTGCCGGCACATGGGCGAAGCCGGGCGCGAACAACCCGCTCTACCGCAACAATGACGAGGCGGTCGGCGAACTGTTCGACGTCTTCGTCACTGGGCTGGAGATGGACCGCGACGTGCGGCTGGGCGGCTTTCTCGGCAAGATGACGGCGGCGGAGGACAAGCCGAAACAGGCGCTGTTCTGGCGCTCGGAAAAGACGGTCGATTCGGTCGCCGGCAATCTGGCTGGCATGAAAGCGCTGTTCGAAATCTCCGGTCTTGGCGATGCGCTTTCCGATGAGATGCGCTGGATCGAAAATTCCATCAACTTCGAATTCGCCAATGCAGCAAGGGCAGCAGCGGGCTCGGAAGGTCCGCTGACCGAGGTGCTGGCCGATCCGCAGCGGCGCGGCAGGCTCTCCTACTTCAGCGTCGTGACATCGAGCCTGAGCGAACTATTCGGCAAGCGGCTCGCCGGCGAACTCGGCCTGACCTCGGGTTTCTCTTCGCTCGACGGGGACTGACCATGCGCACGCCGCTCATCGATCGCCGCGACTTCCTGAAGGCTTCGGGTGCCGCCTTTGCCGCATCGCTGGCGCCTGCGGCCTGGGCGAAGACGCTGGATGCCGACGCCGTCTTTGCCACCGCCTACCAGAGGCGCGACGGCAGCTATGGCGCGGCGGTCCTGTCTGAAGCCGGCAAGCTGCTGCATCAGGTCGATTTGCCCGATCGCGGCCATGACGTGACCTTCGATCCGGTATCGGGAAGGTCCGTGGTGTTTGCGCGCCAGCCCGGCACCTTCTTCGTCGCCTTCGACCACACCGGCAAGGCGGAGCCGCAGACCATCGCCAGCCTGCCGGACCGTCATTTCTTCGGCCATGGCGTCTTTTCACCGGACGGCGCGCTGCTTTATGCGACCGAGAATGATTTCGACAACGCCGCCGGCATGGTCGGCATCTATGATGCGCGCGACGGCTTTCGACGGCTTGGCGAATTCCCGACCCATGGTGTCGGGCCGCATGAGCTGCTGCTGCTCGACGACGGCCGCACGCTCGCCATCGCCAATGGCGGCATCGAGACCCATCCGGATTTCGGCCGCGCCGAGATGAACCTGTCGACGATGAAGCCGTCGCTGGTGTTCGTCGATCGCGTCTCGGGCGACCTGATCGAAAGCCATGAATTGCCCCCAACGCTGCACCAGCTTTCCATCCGCCACATGGATACGGACGCAACCGGCGCGGTCTGGTTCGGCTGCCAGCACAGAGGCCCGGCAACCGAAACGCCCTCGCTCGTCGGCAAGGCCGAGCGCGGCAAGGAGCTTCAGCTTCTCGACATGCCGGAAGATGTGCTCGGCGGCTTCCGCAACTATATCGGCTCGGTCGCCGCCAACCGCGACGCCGGCACAGTGGCGGTGTCGTCGCCGCAGGGCAATACCTTCGCCGTCTTCGAGGCGGCGAGCGGCAGGATCGTTTCGGACCAGTCGCTGCGCGAGGTCTGCGGCCTCGCGCCCGACCACGCCGGCTTCCGCGCCACTACCGGAACGGGCGAAATCCTCGACCCTGCCGGCGGCACGGTCGAGGAAGCCGATTATGTCTGGGATAATCATCTCCTTAGAATCGGCTAGAACCTGCCGCTATTCGGGCGATGGCGGCCTGCGAAAGGCAGCTTCTGCGCTTCCGGTGCTCACGTACTAAAGTACGCTCCGCTCCGGTTCTCGAAGTCTGCCATTCTCGGCTCACCCTAGCCCGAATTTCGACAGGTTCTCAGGTGCTTTGCCGGCTTTGTAACAGCGCCAGCATGCCCAGCGTCACCAGCGCCATGATCGTGCAATAGCCGGCCAACGGCCATGCCGTGTCGCCGCCGAGTAGTACGACCATCAGCGTGCCAATGATGCCGACGATCAGGCTCTGGACGCAGAAATACAGCGCCACCGCCGTGCCAGCGACATCGCCGAACGCCTGCAGCGCGCCGTTTGCCGTCACCGAACCGGTAAGGACTATGCCGACCGAGATGACCCACATAGGCGCGACAAACGTCCAGAAGGATGGCTCGAACAGAAGCTGTCCCCCTGCCAGCAGAACAGCGCCGGCAAGCAGCATCGCCATGCCGCGCGCAAGGCTGCCGGCAATGCCCCAGCGCGCGACGAAGCGCTTGGCGAAGCGCGTGGTGGCGATCATCACCAGTGCCGCGGTGGCAAAAGTGACGCTGAAGCCAATCTCGGAGAAACCGGCCCGGCCGATAAGCACGCGCGGCGCCGTCGAGAAGAAGACGAAGAACGCGCCCATCGCCGCACTGAAGCCGAGCGTGTAGGTCCAGAAGGCAAAACTCCTGAGGATCGGCCCGAAGGCCGGCCGCTGTGCCGACGTGCCTGCAGGCCGCGTCTCATGCCATCTTGGCACGGCATTCAGCGAGGCGGCGAGGGCGAGCACGCCGAGCGTGACGAAGATGAAACGCCAGCCGAGGTGATTGGCGATCAGCGCGCCGGCGATCGGGCCGAGTGCCGGTACGAAAGCCAGCATGGAGCTGAACAGGCTGTAGATGACGGCACTTTCCGGTCGCTCGGCATAGACGTCGCGAACGGTGGCGAAGGTGGCGACGAGGGCCGCCGACGCACCCGCCGCCTGCAGCAGGCGCAGGGCAACGAAGATCGAAGCCGACGAGGTGCCGGCAAGCAGGAGCGAACTCGCCGCAAAGAGAAGCGCCCCGCCAATCAGCACCGGACGGCGGCCGATGCGGTCGGAGATAGGCCCGAAGACGATCTGGCCGAGGCCGAGCATGATCATGTAGAGGCTCAGCGTCAGTTGCACGACCGCCGGCGTGGTGCCGAGAATGCCGGGCATCGCTGGGACGACCGGGAGGTAGATATCCATGGCCAGTGAGGCCAGGATGTCGAAGGGCGCCATCAGCAGCAGGGCTGAGGGCAGGGCGTAGTTCCACGCCTTCGGCGCGGGAGAAGGGGAGTTTTGATAAGGCACGATTATGCATCCGCTCAAATGGGTAAGATCTGGCGGCGATCTGGCTATCGGGATCGGTATTTCAAACCGGGAATGACGGGACAGACGCCGCAACAACAGTCGAGTTGCTGCGGCTTACTTGTCTGCTGACTTGGTGGTTCCCATGGTCTTGCCCCGTGAATGAATGCGCCGTGCTTTATCAGCCTCGGGCCGATCCGGCAACGGCCGCCACCTGAATGACCTCCGGTGCCGTGCCGTAAATCTCCTTGCTGCGGCGATGATAGGCGATGAATTCGGCGGCAGGCAGCGCCTTGGAGAACAGCCATCCCTGTCCGAAATCGACGCCCTGCGCTTTGAGATAGTCGGCTTGCTCGGTGGTTTCGATGCCCTCCGCCACCGTATAGAGGCCGAGCGCCTTCGCCATGTCGATGATGTGGGACGTCACCGAGCTGGTGGCCGTATTCTTGCCGACCGTGTCGACGAAGGACTTGTCGATTTTCAGCGCATCCATGGGCAGGCCCTGCAGATATTGCAGGCTCGAATAGCCGGTGCCGAAATCGTCGATCGCCACCGAATGGCCGAACGCGCGCGCCCGGCCGAGCGTCACGCGCGCGGCATCGATGTCGATGAAGCTGCGCTCGGTCGCCTCCAGCCATATCTGCGTCGGCCGGATGCCGGTGTGGCGCAGCCTGTCTTCAATGAAGTCGAGAATTCGGCCGGACTTGATGTCGGCGGCGCAGATGTTGATGGCGATGTGCAGTGTCCGGTCTTCGACCAGCATCCGGTTCAGGTCGAAAACGATAGCCTCGAAAACCTGGTCGGTGATCGGCATGATCAGGCCGCTGTCTTCCGCCAACGGAATGAACAGGTCGGGGCGGACGATGCTGCCGTCGGGGCGCTTCCAGCGCACCAGCGCCTCCGCCCCGACGCATATGCCGGTCTTGAGTTCGATGATTGGCTGGTAGTGCACGATGAATTCGCGATTGCGCACGGCGATTGCAAGCTCGCCCAGCGGCGAAAGCTGTTTTCTCGACAGCCAAACGACGACGCCGACGATGAAGGCGGCGATGAAGGCCCCGATGGGGAGAAGAAACATCTGCTCGTTGCGCAGCTTGCCGGCGAGGCTTGCTCTCGGTTCCGTCACGACCGCTACGAGGCCGTTGCCGCGGGCCACGGCATACAGCGCGTCGTTGGTCATGCCCTCCTGCGGATTGCCGATCGCGGATTTGATGAGCTCTGCGTCTGGAGCGTTGAGCGTATCGATCAGCGTGCCCTGGTCGTTGGCGAGCGCAAGTGACATGCTGTCGTCGACCAGGACATCGACAAAGCGCGAGGGCACGACGAGAACATTATGCCTGCCATGGCGCAGGGCCATCATCGGATTGCCCTGGGTGACCCGAGGCTTTGTCCGCAATTTCACGTCCAGCCCGTCCGGGGTCACATAGTCTGCAGGCGTCAGCGCGATTTTACCTTCCGTCTGTCCCCAGGACGTACATCTGAGAAAACCGTTTTCGAAATAGCCCATTTCCTCGATGGCAGGCGTATTGACAGTGAGCACCCTCATGCGCGCGATGTGCTCGTCCGAGCAAGGGATGAACGGCGTGGCTTCGACGGCGTCGAGCGCGTCTTTCGCTTCGCGGAAGGTGCTGTTTGCCCGCACGATCGTGCGGTCGGCAAACAGCTTCAGGAGGGATTGCTCCTTCTGCACTGCAATCGCCCACGACATATAGGCCATCGCGGCAATGGGAATTGCAGCGCCGAGCAAAGCCAGCAGGACACCGGTCGCGATAATGCGGGAACGTCGCATTTCCATCTCCGCAACTTCGCCATTCCAAGCGGGCCATGATGCGCCGGCCGGTGTTAAGAAATTCCCTTTCGCCTTTGTCGGATTGTTTTCAAGTCCGCGCTATTTGTACATGCCCTCGCGCAGGTTGATGTCGTGCTCGAGCCAGATTTTCAGCGCGCAAAGCATCTGCGACCAGCCCTGGCAATTGCCATAGGAGGCCTTCAGGCCTGTCGGCGTCTCGCGCCAGCCTTCCTCGGTGATGGAGACCAGCGTGCGGTTACCCTCCAGCGGCTCAAAAGTCATCGTCACCGTGGTCATGTAGCCGGCGGATGCGGTGATCGCCGCCTCGCCGTCGGAGGGAGCGCCCTCATTGGCCTCCCATTGCAGGACGATCTTTTTGTCCTTCTCGACCTCGACGACATGGACCGGAAAGGCGCCGGGAAAGTCATGAAAGTCCCAGCTGACGGTGGCGCCGGTCTCCAGCCGGCCCTTGGCGCCGCCGGTGGTGAAATAGCGCGACAGCTGTGCCGAATCGACCACAGCTTCGAAAACTTGGGCAACAGGTTTCGAGACCCGTGCACTGACATTGAACTTCAGCTCCATGATCTTTCTCCTTGTTCTTCGGGCAATTATGTTATAAAAACATAACATGTCAAGCGATGTCGAAAATGACAGGATTTTCAAGGCGTTGGCGGCGTCCACCCGGCGCTCGATTCTCGACCTTTTGAAGGACGACCCGCAGACGACGGGCGAGCTATGCACGCGCTTTCCCGCACTCGACCGCTGCACGGTGATGCAGCATCTGAAGGTGCTGGAGGAGGCTGATCTCATCATCGTGCGCCGCGAGGGGCGCGAGCGCTGGAACCATCTCAATCCCCTGCCGATCAAGCATATCCACGATCGCTGGATCGGGCCTTACGCGGCCTACGCGACCGAAGTGCTGGACCGGCTGAAAACCGATCTGGAGTAGACAAAGTGAGCGCGGGCGGGCGGGTTCGGGAGCCGCCGTTGCGACACGGCCAGCGTTGAGACGCCGCGAATGCCTGCTGCAAAAGCCCTTGCCTGATCGCGAACTTTGCGACACCAATCCGGGGAAACGGGCGGGCACAGAAAATGACATCACGGCGATCAAGCGTCGTCATCGTGGGAGCCGGGATCGTCGGCGCTTCCATGGCCTATCATCTGGCCAGACTGAATGTCGGGGTTACGCTTGTCGACAGGGGAAAGCCTGCCGGTGGCGTGACGCATCGGTCGTTTGCGTGGATCAACGTATCCCACGGCCTGCCCGAGGCCTATCCGGAACTGCGCAAGCGGGCCATCGGCGAGTGGCACAGGCTGGAAAGCGAGTTGAGTGGGCGGCTGCGGGTCAATTGGTCAGGTGCATTGACCTGGCATGCAGACCCATTCGAGACGGAACGCCTGGCTCACGACAGCGCTGCCATGGGGCATGATTTGCGCCTCATTCGGCGCGACGAGATAGCCGCCCTTGAGCCCAACCTGAAGAACCTGCCCGACAGCGCCGCCTTCGCATCAGGCGAGGGTGCCGTCGATCCCGTGGCTGCGACGGAAACTCTCGTTCAGGCGGCAAGGGAGGCAGGTGCGGGTATCCGGCTCGATAGCGAAGTCCTGTCGCTCTCCACGCAGGATTCGGGGGTGACCGGCGTTGTGACTTCCACCGGCAAGATCGAGGCCGATGCTGTCGTGCTGGCGGCAGGGGTCGGGGCAAAGGCTTTGTCCCAGCCGCTTGGCCTGAGGCTGCCGCTGGACGCCTCGCCCTGCATCCTGATGCGTTTTCGCACCCCTCGCCGTTTGGTCAACCGGGTGGTGTGCAACCAGCATATGGAGATACGGCCCCACACCGATACGATCATGGTGGGCGCGGAGGATTATATCGATGCCTCTGGGGAGAACGGACCTGAAGCCGTGGCAGCGCGCGCGCTGGCAGCAATCAGGAAACAGCTCACCGGCGGCGAGGACGTCGAACTGATGGATGTCCAGGTAGGGATAAGGCCTGTTCCAAGGGATGGCTTGCCGATTGTCGGACGGGTTCCCGGGATCGCCGGCTTGTACCTGTCCGTCATGCATGTCGGCGTGATGCTGGCCCCGTTGGTCGGGCGTCTCGCATCATTGGAAATAGCGCATGGCATGGAAGACCCGCTGCTTGCGCCATACAGGTCGAACCGGTTCTGACTGCGATCTCGTTCGCTGCGCGCCGCGCTGATTTCAATGTCCTGAGAGGACGAGTGTCTGCACGGGCAGAAGCAGCGCCTGCAGTCTCAGTATGATGGCGTGCACCACCCCGACCGTGTCGATTACATGGAGAAACACCCATTTTGAGGTGCTCAGATCCTTTGTCGCGAGAAGGTCGTGATTGTTGGTATAGGCATTGACGATGCAGCTGCTGCCGGGCGGGACGCCGTCGAGCCCGCCTTCGAAAAGCGGCTCCATGAAGACGGTGATCGTGCCGGGCTTTACCACCTGCTGTGGGTCGATCAACTGGTCCGATGCCCGGACCTGGCCGGCTGCGATAAGATCCTGCATCTCGGTTATGACCATCGGAATGATGGTCATCGGCTTCGAGATGCAGGTGGCTTCGGTG
>NZ_JAAKZG010000010.1 GCF_011045115.1 Mesorhizobium zhangyense | reverse complement strand
TTTACCGGGCACGATCGGTTTGGGCGTGGCCGGTTTCTTCGCCGCAGGTTTCCTGGCTGGTGCCTTCTTCGGCGCGGCCTCAGACTTTGTCTCGGCTGTCTTTATGGCCTTCGCTGCCGGCTCGGTTTGAGCCGGTGCAGCATTGGCGAAATTGGGATGAACGACGCGCCCAGCATCGGTCAGCATCGTCGCCTTGACCAGATCGTCCTCGCGATTGATCGCAAGCTGCTTGGTGCCCTTGTCGATCATGGTTTCGAGGAAGGCAAAAAGGTTCTTGGCGTAGAGCAGCGAGGCTGATGCCGCGACCCGGCCCGGCACATTGAGATGGCCGACGATCTTGACACCGTTTGCGGTCGTCACGACCTTGCCCGCAACCGCGCCCTCGACATTGCCGCCGCGCTCGACCGCCAGATCGACGATAACCGAGCCGGCCTTCATCGAGGCGACCATGGCCGCAGACACCAGCTTCGGCGCCGGACGGCCCGGAATGAGTGCGGTGGTGATGACGATGTCCTGCTTGGCGATGTGCTCGGCGGTGAGTGCCGCCTGCTTGGCCTGATATTCCTTGGACATTTCCTTGGCGTAGCCGCCAGCGGTTTCGGCCGCCTTGAACTCCTCGTCCTCAACGGCGAGGAACTTTGCGCCGAGCGAGGCAACCTGCTCCTTGGCGGCGGGGCGCACGTCCGTCGCCGTCACGATGCCGCCGAGGCGGCGCGCCGTGGCGATCGCCTGAAGACCGGCAACGCCGACGCCCATGACAAAGATCTTTGCCGCAGGCACCGTGCCCGCCGCCGTCATCATCATCGGCAGCGCCCGGTCATATTCGGCAGCACCGTCGATGACGGCCTGGTAGCCGGCGAGGTTGGCCTGCGAGGACAACACATCCATCGACTGGGCGCGCGTGATGCGCGGCATGAATTCCATGGAAAATGCCGTGACGCCCGCCTTGGCCAGCGCTGCCACCGCAGCGTCATTGCCATAGGGGTCCATGATCGCCAGCACCGCTGCGCCGGATTTGTAGCCTTTCAGCTCGGCATCGGTCGGCCGGCGCACCTTCAGCACCACATCGGCCTTGGCAGAGTCCGCAGCCTTGCCGATCTTGGCACCCGCCGCGGTGAATTCGGCATCGATGATGCGCGAGTTCAGGCCGGCGCCAGTCTCGACAATGATGTCGAAGCCGAGCGCAGTAAGCCGTTTCACCGTATCGGGAGACGCCGCAACGCGCGGCTCGCCCGAGCCGCCCTCGGCAGGAATGAAGATGATCTGGCTCACGCTTGGCTATCCCTCCCCGGCACGCTGCGCATCTGCGCGCCTGCCGTATCGTTATCGTTCAGAGTTTGCTACAATCCACAAAATGGGCAATTTGTCCACAAATATGACTGAGGGTACTTGTCCGACAATTGCCGATGCCATATCGATGGCCAAACGGCGGTTCTGGGAGGTGTAAATGTCGAAGATCAATGGTGCCAAGCGGCTGCGCTCGCGCGAGTGGTTCGACAATCCGGACAATCCCGGCATGACGGCGCTCTACCTCGAACGCTATCTGAACTATGGGCTGACCCGCGAAGAACTGCAGTCCGGAAAGCCGCTTATCGGCATCGCCCAGACGGGCTCGGACCTGTCACCTTGCAACCGGCATCATATCGAGCTCGCCAAGCGGGTGCGCGACGGCATTGTGGCCGCCGGCGGCGTACCGCTGGAATTCCCGGTCCACCCAATCCAAGAGACAGGCAAGCGGCCCACCGCCGCGCTCGACCGCAACCTCGCCTATCTCGCTCTCGTCGAGTTGCTTTATGGCTATCCGCTGGACGGCGTCGTGCTGACCATCGGCTGCGACAAGACCACCCCGGCGCTGCTGATGGCCGCGGCCACCGTCAACATTCCAGCCATAGCGCTGTCCGTCGGCCCGATGCTGAACGGCTGGCACAATGGCGCACGCACCGGCTCCGGCACGGTCGTGTGGAAGTCACGCGAAAGGCTGGCGGCAGGAGAGATCGACTACGACCAGTTCATGGACGTCGTCGCCTCGTCCGCACCGTCCGTCGGCTATTGCAACACGATGGGCACGGCGACGACGATGAACTCACTGGCCGAGGCGCTCGGCATGCAGTTGCCGGGCTCCGCCGCCATTCCAGCGCCCTATCGCGAGCGCGGCCAGATCGCCTACCAAACCGGCAAGCGCATCGTCGACATGGTGCGCGAGGACTTGAAACCCTCCGACATCATGACGCGGGAAGCCTTCGAGAACGCCATCGTCGTCAATTCTGCCATCGGCGGCTCGACCAATGCGCCGATCCACCTCAACGCCATTGCGCGGCATCTCGGCGTGTCGCTGACCGTCGATGACTGGCAGAAGGTCGGTCACCACGTTCCGCTGATCGTAAATCTCCAGCCGGCCGGTGAATATCTCGGCGAGGACTATCATCATGCGGGCGGTGTGCCGGCCGTGGTGGCAGAGCTGATGAAGGCCGGCTTGCTGCCGCACCCTGGAGCCATGACCGCCAACGGCCGCACGATCGGCGACAATTGCTCCGCGGCGGAGAATCTCGATGGCAAGGTCATCCATACCGTGGCCAATCCGCTCAGGAAGGATGCCGGCTTCATCAACCTTAAAGGCAATCTGTTCGATTCCGCAATCATGAAGACGTCGGTGATCTCGCCGGAGTTTCGCGACCGCTATCTGTCAAATCCGCGAGACCCCGATGCCTTCGAGGGCGTCGCCGTCGTGTTCGACGGTCCGGAAGACTACCACGGTCGCATTGAGGATCCGTCACTCGGCCTGAACGAGAATACCATCCTGTTCATGCGCGGAGCCGGCCCAGTCGGTTATCCGGGCGGCGCCGAAGTCGTGAACATGCAGCCGCCGGCCTACCTGCTGAAGATGGGCATCCACTCGCTGCCCTGCATCGGCGATGGCCGTCAGTCCGGCACTTCCGGCTCCCCATCGATCCTCAACGCCTCGCCCGAGGCGGCCGTCGGTGGTGGCCTTGCGCTGCTGCGTACGGGTGATTGGGTACGCATCGACCTGCGCAAGGGGACCGCCGACATCCTCGTGTCGGACGACGAGATCAAGCGCCGTCGCGTCGACCTGCAAAACGAGGGCGGCTATGCATATCCGAAGCATCAGACACCCTGGCAGGAGATCCAGCGGTCAATGGTTGATCAGTTGTCCGAGGGAATGGTTCTGAAGCCGGCGGTGAAGTACCAGAACATCGCCGTCACCAGCGGCGTGCCGCGCGACAATCATTAGGAGAGTTCCTATTTGGGGCCGAATTGGTCGAGAGGCACGAAACATTGGCGCCGCCATCAGATGCCAGTGCCCTGCAGACAGCCCCCGCACTAACGTTGATGCCGGTAATCGCCATCGAAATACAACCCCGTGTCACGGCCTCGTCGGCCTTGCCGGGCATTCGCCTCGAGAAGCTGATGTCTGTCGAAATCGAAGTCGAGGTCAATTGCCGACAGCTTCTGCAACTCCGCCGCCAAGTTGGTCGTCCCAGTCTGCGTTGAAGATCGCTGCCCGATGGGCGAAGAACTGGGATTGATCCGGAATAAGGGCCTGAAGATGCGCTATGATTTGTTTTCACGCAGCAACGGAACTCCGGATCCCGTACCGGCTTTCAGCTTTAAGGTTTGACCGGGATGGCTTCTCCTTTCACCGCGGCGATCCGCGGCATGGATGACTGGATCGCGGGACCGGCCTCCCTGCTGGATGAACTCGCGCGCATCAAATCCAGCAGCCGAGTGGTCGCGCGGGTCGCGAGCGACGGGGACGCGCTTGAAATCGAGCCGGCGACTAGCCGAAAGCCGTCAGCACCCCTGTTGATACCGATTTCTCCAGACGGGCAGGCGCCAGCCGCATTGCGTACCGCGGTGAATGGAAAGACTGTCCATCTCGGCATCCCGGCGAACTGGGTGATCGCGCGCCGGATCGAACTGCCGATGGAGGCTGCCAGCCACGTCGAGGGCATCGTTTCGTCGCGGATGGGCGCGCTTTCGCCATTGCCTGCTTCTGATATCCATTTCGGCCACAGCGTCCTCGGGATCAGCCATGAGACGCTGCAGATCACCGTCGCCGTCGCGATCGTTGCGAGGTCGCGTGTCGCTGCCGCCTTGGCCTGCCTGAATGCGGCCGAGGCCCGCCAGGTCGTAATCTCGGCGCCGTTTCCGGAAGGCGATGCCGTGAAAGTATTGACACAGCGGCAACGGGTCACCGGCACGCGTGGCCGGATAAAGTTTGTCCTTGCCGGAGTTTTGGGCGCGAGCCTGGTCGCTGCCGTTACGGCTGTGGCAATACGGCCGATGATCCAGAACAGCTATGCCGAGCGCCGCGCCGCTGTTGAGGTCCGGGCCGAGAAGGCACGCCGGGCAATCGCGCTGGCGGCGACTCCAGACAAGGCTGAAACAGCGCCGGAGCAGGAGGCGCTTAATATCAAGGACGATGCGATAAGCGCGCTGGGAGCGTTGGACGACCTGGCTGAGGCCTTGCCGATGCATTCATACGCCACTGAGATAGCCTTTGCTAATGGCCGCATGCGCCTCTCCGGGCGGACAATGGATGTACCCGAAGTGCTAACTGCACTGGAATCGTCAAGTCGCTTCGAAGACAGCATGCAGGTCGGATCGGCCTTGCGCGGCGAAGACGGCCTCACATCGGAATTCGAGGTCGACACCCGCCCGCTCATCCGCACGGGAGGTTCGCTGCGATGAGGACGACATCCCTGTGGCGCGACACGCGGCTTCAATCTCTGGTCGTCATGGCCCTGCTGGTCGTCGGCGCTCTTGTCCTCGTCGCCGATACGCTGCTGTCCTGGCGCGCGGAGGCGGGCTCGCTCGCGCTCTATGAGGAACGCACCGCTTTGCTCGAAAGCCAGGCCTCCACCTCCTTGGTGCCCCCGGGTGCGAACCAGGCTCTGGACCTCGGCGAGGGCAAGATCCTTCTCGATGCGCAGACCAGCGGGCTCGTCTCCGCCGAGTTCCAACGTCTGCTCTCCACCCGCGTGGAAAGCGTGGGTGCCGTTATCCGGCGCGTCGATGTTCCCAACGACGGTCAGGTCGCCGATATAGGCGATCCACCGTTGGAATCTTTGGAACGCATTCGGTTGACCGCCGACATCGAGGTCATGGAGCAGTCGCTTCCCGATCTCATGTATGCGATCGAGGCCGGTTCGCCCGTCATGGTCGTCGACAGCTTCAGGCTTCGGTTGAACCGAAAGGTCGATCTGCTGGGGGGAGACCAGACCTCAAGTTCAATGGATCGGCCGCTGTCGCTGAACGTCACCCTGTCGGCCTTCCGGGATAAAGGGCCGCAGTCATGATGACCGCGCTGCGCACGACAACGGTGCTCGCTGCCATAGCAGCCTCGGCGAACCTGTCCTTCGGCACGGAAAAGCTATCGGTCAGGGAACGCCCGGTCAGCGACTATGCGGCGCTTCGGGATCGGCCCCTGTTCTCGCCGGACCGCACTGCCCCGTTCGCATTCGGCGCCGCCGAGCCGGAACCTGTCGTCGTGCAACCCGAGCCCGAGCCTGAACCCGAGCCGCCGCCTGCCGCGGCGCCCAATTGGCAGTTGGTCGGCATCGTACGGTCGGAAAGGCTCAACAGCGCAACCTTCACCACCCCGGCCGAAGTGACGGCCTTCACGCTACGCACCGGGGAAAGCCGGGAAGGTTGGACCCTGAAGGCAGTTGGCCAGTTCGAAGTCAAGCTCGATGGAGCGGGAGGGCGCGCCTCGCTGCGCTTTTCGGATCAGGCGAGCAGTGACCCAATGGTTCCGCCAGAGGAGCCCCCGCCCACCCTTTCTGGCGGTTGATCCATGAGCTCCATGGCATTCGCATACAAGGCTTTGAATGGCGAGGGTCGTCTTGAACTCGGGCGCATCGATGCCTCCGATTCAGACGATGCCGTCCAGAAGCTCGGGGCGCGTGGGCTGATCCCGGTAAGTGTCGAACAGAGCGAGCAATCTGCGTCGCGCGCACCGCTGTTTTCGACCCGGATACCGGCGGCGCAGGTCACGCGGCTGCTGTCCGACCTGTCGATCATGCTCAATGCCGGGATCCGGATCGACGAGGCGCTGGCGATCATGGAAAAGGAGTTCGACAGCGGCAGGCTCCAGCCCGTCGTTGCCGGCATTCGCACCGACCTGGCGTCGGGCAAATCATTTTCCAGCGCGCTGGAGGCCTGGCCTGCTCTGTTTCCGGCTTTCCAGGTTGCCATGGTCCGTGTCGCGGAAACGTCCGGCAAATTGCCCACGCTCCTGTCGCGCATCGTCCAGGAGCGCCAGAACTTCGAGGCCTTGCAGGCCAAGGTCAGCGAGGCGCTGCGCTATCCCGCAGTCCTGTTTGCCGGCACGATCTGCGTACTGGTCTTCTTCCTGGTAGGGGTCGTTCCTCAGTTCGAACCGATGCTCATGCAGAGCGGCAAGAAGGACACGCTGATGGTGGTGATGTTCGCCGTCTCGAATTTCCTGCGCGCCTACGGGCTCGTCCTTTTGCTTGCGGCTTCGATACTCGTATTGCTGGGATTCGTGGCGGCGCGGCGGGGCCTTCTCTGGGCGTGGCTCTGGGGTCTCGCCAAGAAACTACCGCTCTTGTCGGAGATACCGGGGAGCTATCGGACGGGGCGCTTCGCCCGTCTCCTCGGCATCATGGTCGAAACGGGAGTGGCGGTTCCCGTCGCTTTCAAGCTCATCAGCGATACCATCGATCACGGCGAGGCCGCCCGGGCACGCGCGCAGCAGGCGTCCGACGCGCTGAGGCAGGGCAACAGGCTTGGTTATGCGCTCGAGATTCTTCAGCTTCCCCCGCTGGCGGTGCGCATGTTGAGGCTCGGCGAGCAAAGTGGCGACCTCGCGGGGCTGGCCTATCGTGTCGCCGACTTCTATGAAGTGCGGCTGGAGCGTTCGCTATCGCGTATCGTCGGGCTTGTTGGCCCTGCGGCGGTGGCAACCATCAGCATTTTGATCGGCGGTATGATCGTGTCTATCATGTCCACTCTTATGTCCTTCAACGACATGGTCCGATAGGAGCCATTATGCAGAGCCTCAAATTCGCAGTCGGTCCCGATCTCATGCAGCGCAAGCGTGCCCGGCGCCGCAGGGCGGGCTTTACGCTGATCGAGATGCTTGTCGTGCTGGCCATCATCGGCCTGATCTCGGCGCTCGTCGGTCCTCGTGTTCTCGCGCAGTTGTCCGACTCGCGCGAACGCGCGGCGAAGCTCCAGATCGAGGCGTTTTCCAGCGCGCTCGACATCTTCTACATCGATGTCGGCCGTTATCCGGTGCAGGCCGAGGGCCTGGGAGCTCTGGTGCGCAAGCCCTCGACCATTCAGGTCTGGAACGGGCCATACCTCCGCGGCGAGAGTGTTCCGCTCGATCCGTGGGGCAATGAGTACAAATACGCGAGCGACGGAAAGACATTCAATATCACCGCCGATGGGCCAGATGGGCGCGGCTCCAATGTCTCCGCCCAGCCGTAAGGGCAACAGCAGTCGCAAAAGGGCGCAGCGCGGTGTCGTGCTGCTCGACGTGGTCGCGGCGCTTGCGATCGTCGCCCTCGCGGCCTTCGTGCTGATGCCGCGTCCGCGTTCCAGCATCGGGGCGGCCGAGCTTACTGCGGAGGCGGTTCGCGTCAGCGGGGAAATTCGCAAAGGCAGGGCAAAGGCGCTGACCACGGGCAGCGCCGCCGACGTGACGGTCGATCCGGGAAACAATCGCATCCAGGTGGATGGCGCCAATCCGGTCTCGATCAGGGACGGGGTGGCCATCAACTGGGTCACGTCGGACCGGTGTCCGATACGAGGCGGAACCAGAGCCTTGCGCTTCCTTGCCGACGGACGCTCCTGCGGGGGCGTCATGACACTGTCCGCCAGCGGCCGGGAGATCGAACTGCGCGTCGACTGGTTGACCGGCCGCGTGGAAATGAGCCCGAAATGAAGGCGCGGCTGAGACGCGGCTTCACGCTGATCGAGGTTCTGGCCTCGCTTGCCATCGCCATGCTGCTGATCGTTCCGATCGCGCGCATAATCACGGGCGCCGCAGGCGCGTTCGCGGGTCTGGAACGATCGACCGAACGCCGTGTCGGCGTGCAGGCTGCCATGGCGGCAGCGATGACGCTTGAGCCGTTGCGAGGGGGCCGAAGCGTGATCGGAGATTTCACGGTCATCGTGGAACCGTACCGCTTCGAACGCGGCGCTGCATTGGCGAAGGCCGGATGGCAGCTTTACTCTGTCACCATTCGCAGCACCGACAGATCGGATGACGACGTGATACAGACCGTGCGCCTCGGCAAGCTGAAATGACGAGGAAACGCAGCGCCCGGGCCGGCTTTACGCTGATCGAGGCGTTGGCTTCGCTGGTGCTTGCGACGATGCTGTTTGGTGGGCTGGCACTCTACACCGGAACCTGGCTGCGCCAATGGCAGGGGATGATCGCTAGAGGCGGGCAGGAGGACACGGTGGCGGTGATTCTCGACCGGATGGTCGAGGATCTGGAGGCGGCGCAGCCCAGCTATTCCAACACGGAAGGGGCTGCGGTCCGCTTCACCGGCCACGCCAACGAGGTCACCTTCGTGCGCCCGGCACTTGGCTACGAGCCGCGTGCGGGACTTGATGACATCACCTATTCGATGGGTCGGGCCGGAACCGACGACGCCCTCATTCGTGCCCGCCGCGATTTCATGATGAGCGGGGGCGGGGAGGATCTTCCGCTGGTGCGCGGCGACCTGAAGCTTTCATTCAGCTATGCCGGGCCGGACGGCGCGCTCAACCCCGAATGGACAAGCAACAACCGAATGCCGTCATTCGTGCGCATCGAGATATCCGGCAGTTCTCCGCGTCCCTGGCGGCAATGGGCCTATGCGCAGTTGCGCGTCGAACTGCCCGCGCGTTGCGGCGCGGCTGAAGCGCTCGCGCTGTGTATGCAGCGCTACGGCATCGGCTTCTGAACTCCGCTCGCGCGTGACCACTCCGTGTCTTCCGGCGCGACGCTGACCATAAATCGGCCACGCCATCTTCAAGCCAGATCGTCAGGTCCCCACGACGGCGAAGGGCCCCATTTTATTCCGTCCAGTTCGTCAGCCGGTGCCGCTGCTTCGGGAGCATATGGCGGCGTGTGCGGCATTCGGGCGATCCTGCCAAGCGTCCACAACCTCACTACCCGGCAAGCCCGATCCCTGCAACAACGTCCGCGTTCAGCATGTCCTGCCAGAGGCGCTCGGCGATGGGCGAACGCGTCCGGTCGCAGCGCCTCACGAGATAATAGGGTTATAATAGGATTCGCTGCGGGCCGGCAGGCCGGCAGGCCGATCGGCAGCATGGTCGCGGTCCCCGTCCGGCCGAGCACGAGGTGGTTTCGATGAGGCTGCCGGGAAAGCGCGGGTCCTGGTTCTGGAATTCCTGTTCGAGATAGCGGCGCATGGGCATGTTGGCAGCGTAGACGATCCAGGTGCTGTAGGCGAGGTCGTTCAACGAGACCGGGCCGCTCACTAAGGGATGACCGATATTGGCGACCACGACGAGTTGCTCGTCTCATATCCGGCGATCTTCATATGCCTCGGGCCGCTAACTGACGCTGGTGCGGCAGATGGCGATTTCCAGCCGGCCGCTGTCGAGCAGGTTCAGCAGATGCGCACTAGTGTCCTTCACCAGTTCCACGCGGATCGTGGGCTGCCGCTCCAGAAGCTGGGGCAGATGATCGTTCAGGAGCGGCACCGCGCCCATGACGGTGCCGACGGCCAAGCGCCCACCATGTCCGTCCAGAGTCCCGCCATCTCCTCGCGCAAATGGGTGAGGTCCTGATGGATCAGTCGGGCATAGCGGGTGACGCAATGGCCAAGCTCGTTGGGGCGAAGGCCGCGGTTGGTCCGCACGTAGAGCGCGCTGCCGATTGCCTTCTCGATTTCCTGCAGGGCCTTGGTAGCACCTGGCTGATGCCCACCGCATCGGCTGCCTTCAGGAGCGCCCCGTGATCGTCGATCGCAATCAGCAGCCGGAAGTGGCGCAGTTTGAGGCGCGCCATAATGGATTCAGACGCGGAATCGAACTTCTTTATATCATGTTGAATTTATTGAATAATTTTCATTGTGGGTAATAGTTGATACCCGCAGAATTACCCAATTCAAGATTATACCGGCGGTTCGGTTCCGTTTTCCATAGGAAATTGCATTGCATGGAAATAACGACGGCCGCATCTCACAGGCAGCTCGATGGTAGCCACCGACATACTCATTGAAGCGTGTTGCCGTTGAAGTGCCAACGCTAGTTGGAGCACCGCTTTTCCATTTCATCGCGCAGAAACTGATTCCACTTTCCACCCGGTCTTCAACACTCAAGGTACTCAAAGCCAATGGCAGATTTTGGGACTTCGCCAACCCAGTCTCAACGGCCGGAAATGGGGTGCAAACCAGCTATTCGCCGCCCGAAAGGCAAATATCGCCTTTGAGTCATCGTTTTCCGCTTACCCCCAGGATCATTTCTTTCCCGAAGGACGCGCCAACCGTACGCCGGGGCCGCCGCCGTTTTCCGGGATGAATTCGATGCCGGCGGCTTTGAAGGCATCTCGAAGACGGTCATGAGTCGTCTGTTTCAGCACCTCTCCGCGTTCAAAGCGAACAATTGTCTGGGTGGAGACTGCCGCCTCTCTTGCCAAATCCAGTACACCCCATTCCAACGCGGCTCTTGCCATGCGGCACTGTGCCGGATTCATAAAATCACCATATTATGATGATTCTTGTTGCCCATCTGATTCACTAGATGTACCCTTGCCTGCACTAACGGCCAGACGCGGTGTTGGAGCACCGTGCCTGACCTGACCACAACCTAAGCTGTTGAGGAGCTCGGATCATGGCTGATTCCGACCATAGCACGAGATTTGCCAGCGTCACGCGTCGAGCGGCGCTTTGGGGCGGCGTTGCCGCTGGATACGGGATACTCGGCGGTGACGCACAAGCGGCTGCATTGGGCGCGGCTGCCGTGCCAGCCTCTGCACAAGTGCCCGATCCGGTTGTTTCGCTGTGGCGGGAATGGGCTGTGGTACATGAGAGGGTGCAGTTTCTGTGCCGCCGGCAGCAGGAACTTGAGGTGGAGCTTGCTGAGCGGGTGGATTGCCTTGGGACGATGGTCCCTGTTCCGGGAGGGGAGGCGGTATATGTCTGTTCGATGGAAGGGTTGGAGCGGGTGATTGGCGCGCGGACGGACATGGCGGATATCCGCATGAAGGCGCGGGCCGAGCTCGCATCGAGACAGGCGCGGTTCGAGACTGTTGCCGAGGAGATCGGCTACTTTTCGGGGTTAAGGGCCGAACAGGAAGGGTTCCGGCAGATCAAGGTCTTGCTGGAAGCGCTATCGACGACACCGGCAACCTCACTAGCGGGCGTGGTGGGCAAGCTCGATGCGGTGATGCGCGAGGGCGAGGCGTGAGAAGAATGTTCTTCAGCCTTTCCCTGGCCGCAAATCCGCTCGGCCCGCGACGATCTGATGTGGATCGGGCGGTTGGCGGCACCGGAATTCTTTTATCCCGGAGCATGAAGGCGGAGACATCCGATTTCCGTTTGCCTGCTCCTACTTTGCCTCGCAGACAGCGACCGCGCCAAAAAATTCTGCCCGGTGCTTCCTTCCCCCCAAGGAACTCCGGTCGGAGAAGCCGGTCAAGGCTCGGCTTGTTGTGGGAGCTGCCTTGATCGGCTTTTTCATTCTGTTTGGAACTGACGGGCAAGAGACTCGGCATGGCGATCTGGTTTATGCGCCAAATGACATATACTCACTTTATCGAATTTGACGCATATTTTTTCATTATGCGTCAAATCCGATATTGCGTTTTTATCGGAATTAGAGCATAATATCTAAATGATAGATATGGCACGAAATCCGAAGCAGATCGGAAACATCGTACAGCGCGCCCGCAAAAAGCAGGGCCTAAATCAGACCGAGCTCGGAATAAAAGCCGGACTGCGGCAAGAAACCATTTCCCTTATCGAGACTGGTAATCCGGCAGCAAAACTTGAGACAATCCTTGCCGTCCTCGCCGCTCTCGATTTGGAATTCAGGATCGTCCCGCGATCGAAAAACCGCCCCTCGGATATCGAGGACATTTTCTGATGGCCCGACGCCGCACATATAAGCCGCTCCGCGTTTATCTCAACAACCGCTTGGTTGGCCATTTGAATAAAGAGACAAGCGGCGCGATCGACTTCGAGTACGATCAAAGCTGGCTAGAATGGGAGCATGCGTTCCCTATTTCTCTATCCCTGCCCATGCGGGAAAGTGCCTTCCGAGGCGAACCTGTCGTCGCCGTATTCGAGAATCTGCTGCCCGATTCCGATGCGCTACGTCGCCGAGTAGCGGAGAAAGTCGGCGCGCGAGGAACCGACGCTTACAGCATGCTTGCGGCCATCGGGCATGACTGCGTGGGAGCGCTCCAATTTATCTCCGGTGACGCCGAGACAATAGACGCAACCGGCGCGATCAAGGGTGAAGTCGTCGATGACGAGGCCATCGACAAACTGCTGCGCGGTCTCGCGCAAGCACCGCTCGGTTTGAGCCGTGACGATGAATTCCGGATATCGATTGCAGGTGCTCAGGAGAAAACCGCCCTGCTTTGGTACGACCGCAAATGGCTCAAACCGCATGGTACAACCGCAACCACGCATTTATTCAAAACCCAGATCGGCACCTTGCCCAATGGAATCGATCTGTCGAACAGCGTCGAAAACGAATTTTACTGCCTGAAATTCATCGAAGCATTTGGCCTTCCGGTCAATAAAGCCGAAATCAGGACGTTCGGCGAAACGAAAGCGCTGGTCATAGAGCGCTTCGATCGCCGCTGGACCTCGGACGGCAGATTGCTGAGACTGCCGCAGGAGGATTGCTGTCAGGCACTCTCTGTACCCCCGACCCTGAAATACCAAAGCGAGGGCGGCCCCGGCATGGTCGCGATCCTCGATCTGCTGAAGGGCGGCGATACGCCGGCTGAAGACCAGGCCGCATTCATCAAGGCACAGATACTGTTCTGGCTGATTGGCGCAACAGACGGCCATGCGAAGAATTTCAGCATCTACCTAGGGCGTGGTGGCACTTACCAATTGACGCCCTTCTATGACGTGCTGACAGCGCAACCGAGCCTCGACTCCCACCAAATCCAGCGCAAACAGATGAAGCTGGCGATGTCGGTCGGAAATAGCCGGCACTATCGCATCGACAAGATACACGTGCGGCATTTCGTTCAAACCGGTGCGGAAGCCGGCCTACCGAAAGCACTTGTCCCTAATGCAATCGAAGAAATAGCCGCAAGCGCAAGCGATGCGATTGCATGGATCGAAAAATCTCTGCCGAAGGATTTTCCTGCCTTCATCCACGAATCGATTACCGCAGCGGTCACTGGCCGGCTGCGCGGTATGACGATATCTTAGACGGAGACGGGGGACATTGAAGCGAGGCGACTTGCGCCCGCGCGCCAAGGTTATTCTGCGAGGAGGTCTCCCTGGGCTTGGTTGATCGAACCAGCATCCCAAAAGCGGATAGCCCGTAAAACTAACGGCCCGCCTTCAGTGTATCTAACAAATCTCCCCACTCCTGCATCAGCGTCACCCGCTGCTCCCAATAGGTGGCGCGGTTGTAGGTTCGCCGGATGGCGTTCTTGTCCTGTTGCGCCAGCACCGCCTCAATTACGTCTGGGTCGTAGTGGCGGGCGTTGAGGATGGTGCTGGCGGTCACTCGGAAGCCGTAGGCGGTCACTTCGTCCTTGCCGTAGCCCATACGCCGTAGCGCGGCATTCATGGCGTTCTCGGAAAGCGGCCAGACCTCTTCGAGGACCCGAAGCACCTGCTTGGATAGTGGGACATCGTGCGGAGCGCGCATCTTCATGCGCTCGGCCGGAATGCGCCAGAGAGCCTTCTTTCGGTCGAACTCGTCGCGGGTAGCTCCCCGTACTTCGCCGGGACGGACGCAGGTGAGGCCAGGAACTGGAGAGCGGCTTTAAGGGTCGGCCAGCCGTCATACTCATCGATCGTCACTAGGCGCTGGCCGAATTTCTTTTCATCAATGATAGCGGCGCGACCAATGGCTTTCGGCGGCTGGAGAGCGCCCTGGCGGGGCAGGGTCGGGTTGGTCTCGGCCCGTAAGGTGACAATGGCCAGCCGGAAGACGCTGCCGATCACGCCACGCAAGCGCCGCGCCGTCTCTCTTCGGCCACTCTTTTCGATCTTCTGGAGGAGTTGGAGAATTTCGGCCGGAGTGATCTCTTTGATAGGACGCTTGGCGATCAGGCTGGCCAGGTCTTCGAGGAGCCACATAGTTTTGGTGACGGTGGCCGCCGCGGCCTTCCGTTCCTCCATTCGCTTGACGTATTCCTCGGCGATCAGGCCGAAGGTGGTGCGTGCTTCCGTGATGGCTGCGATCTTCTCCTCTTTGCGTTTGGTGGAGGGGTTGATGCCGCCGATTAGCAATCTCTTGGCGTTGTCCCGCTTCTCCCTCGCGTCGAGAAGGGACACCAGTGGGTATTTTCCAAAGGAGAGGATGTTTTCCTTCTCTAGGTAGCGATACCGCAGTTGCCAGAGCTTGGTGCTTGGACAAGGAGATAGAGCCGTCGCCATCAGCAAGGCGATACGGCTTGTCTTTAGGCTTGGCGGCCTTGCAGGCGAAGTTGGAGAGCCACATGGGTAACGGACCTCCTGGGGTATGGGTAATGCCGAGATCGTTACCCACAAACTGATGCGTTGCAACGGTATGCGATGGGTAGCCATGAGCTGCCAGAGTCGGCTAACTCGTTGATTTATTTGACTAGTGGGACACTGTGAGAAGCTATGGGAAAGGAAAATGGTGCCCAGGTTAGTACCATCGTCTATTCTTATTGGTGATAGCAGTATCAGAGTTCTTCATTATATCCGGACACCCTCATTGGCTATGGTCGGACTCGATGAGGTGAGCCTTTCCAAGCGAAACAACGGGAGCACCGCGCTCCGGATCACCCATGGCGGCGCTCGTCGCCGAAACCCGTCGGTCCTGGCGCGATTGTCCGGCCGCCCTTCCAGATGATGGAGTGATTATGCATCTGATTCAATTTGAAACCGATAACCGAGCACGAGCGGTCGGTATCGTCTCCGGCGACGAGATCAAGGAACTCAACGTCTATTTGACCACGCGTGAACTGGCGCTTGAAGCCATTCGCCAAGGTAAGAAGATCGCCGAACTCGTGAGCGAACTGGGAACCGGCAAGGCGCATTCCTACCAGGCCCTGCTGGACGAGGGGCGGGTGCTGCCTCCGCTCGATCATCCCGATCCGGCCCATTGCATCATCGCGGGGACGGGCCTCACCCATACCGGCAGCGCTGCCTCCCGTTCGAAGATGCATCAGACCGCAACGACGGCGGCGGAAGCCGATCTCAACGACTCCATGAAGATGTTCAAATGGGGCGTCGAAGGTGGCAAGCCTGCCGATGGCAAACCTGGTGTTCAGCCAGAGTGGTTCTACAAGGGCGACGGGTCCACCGTGGTGCGTCCTGGTGAGGACCTGCCGGTGCCCCAGTATGCTCACGATATGGGCGAAGAGCCCGAGGTGGTTGGGCTTTACGTGATCGGCGACGATGGCCTCCCCTATCGTGTGGGCTTTGCTGTTGGTAACGAAGCCACGGACCACTTGATGGAGAAGCAGAATTATCTCTATCTCGCCCATTCCAAGTTGCGTCATTCCGCATTCGGACCCGAACTGCGGCTGGGCGACCTTCCCGCCCATGTCGAAGGCGTGGTTCGCATTCGCCGAAACGCGGAAGTGATCTGGGAAAAATCCTTCCCCACAGGCGAGGACAACATGTCTCATTCGATCGCCAACCTCGAATATCACCATTTCAAATACGACCAGTTCCACCGGCCTGGCTATGTGCATGTCCAGTTCCTCGGGACGTCTGTTGCTTCCTTCGGCGACGGGATTGCGACCGAGGAGGGAGATGTTTTCGAGATCGAAATTCCCGAATTCGGCAAGCCGCTCGTCAATGCCATCCGGCGGACCTCCACCCGCTTCACGATGGGAGCCGTCGCTTCTCTTTAATCGGGTAATTTCTCACCTGTGGCCAGCAGGTGGATCTTGTCTTCAATAGTCTATCTTACCGATGCCGAGTTCGGGCCGGGAAGCATTGTCGAGCTTCCCGGCCGTCTGGCGCGGTTGCAGATACGCAGGCCGCTGCTGGTTTCCGATCATGGCATCGTCGCGGCAGGGTTGGTGCGAACGAACAGTGGCGTGCCGAAGGTCGTCTCGATTTCCTGCAATGCCTTACTCGCGCCCGGTTGCGTCAACGCGACCTGCTGCGAGGCCTTCCGGAGCGAGCCCGTGCTCGCCAGCGCGCCTAGGAGCCGCAGCTGTTTCAGGTGGAGCCTGGAAATGATCGGGTGGAGCGGTGGGGCCATGCCTGGGTTGCGTAAACGTTATACCGAGATCACATCTTCTCAGTTGTCGCCCGAGCGAATGCTGCAATAGTGCGGTCGGCCAAGTCTCTACGGCGATCATGATTAATGAGTTTTGCTGTTCAGGCCCAGATCCACACAAGCCAGAATGCGCTGGTCTAAAAATATCAGGAGGAGAACGTAATGACAGTCACCCGACGCTCATTGTTGAAGGCAGGTGCCGGAATCGCCGCCGCAGGGGTGGCCAGCAGCATTTTGCAGCCGAGCATTGCCAATGCCGCGGACCCGCGTGTAGCCGATATCGTCGTTGTGGGTTGCGGCTCGGCGGGCCTCGGCGCCGCAGTCGCTGCCGCAGAGGCAGGCGCGTCGGTTATTGTCCTCGAGTCGCAACCGCACATCGGGGGACGTGGCATCGTCAGCTCAGGCAACATTCCCCTGGGAGGTGGAACCCCTGCCCAGCTGGCAAACGGCATCGTGGACTCGCCAGATCTCCTGTATGGCGATCTTACCGACTGGTCCCTCACCCTATCGAACGGCTTTCCGAGCTACCGCTATAACGATCGCGAGCTGATCCGGGCATTTGCCGACGTCAACGTCGACATGTACAACTTTTTGGTCCGCCATGGCGTCGTGTGGACGACACAGAGGCCCGACAACGTCGGCGGCAATGAAGTCGGCAACTCGGTCAACCGTATGATGCATACGGCGATCATGAACTACGCCTCGGTCCGGACCGGCTTGCCGGTAGCCGCGAACCAGCAGCGCACGACGTCTCAAGGGCCGGGCTTCATATATCCGCTGGAGGCTGCGGCAAAGGCGCGTGGCGTGAAGATCCTGCTGAACTACCGTTTGGAGTCGCTGCTCCGGACGAAAGCGGGCGTGGTCGGAGTCGTCGCCTCTAATCAAGGCCGCCTGGTTAACATTCAGGCACGCAAGGGCGTCATCATCGCGAGCGGCGGCGGAAACGGCAATGTGGAATACCGCCGGCAGTTCGACCCACGGCTCACCGCGGAGTACTGCGGCGTCGCTGGCGAGCCCTATTCCTTCCAGGACGCCAGTGGCATCATCGCAGGGCTGAATGTCGGCGCGTCCCTCGCGGGCACGTACAACCAGACTGCAGAGTTCGGCACCAACATCACCAAGCCAACCGCCATCGGAACGCGGTACAACTACTCGTTCCTGCAGTGGGGGCCCCAAAGCCCGGTCTTCCACCTTGCGAAGGCTTCGGGACTGGCCAGCGTCAACAACCAGAACGTCATACATGTCAACATGCTTGGGAAGCGGTTCTTCGACGAAACGGGGGGGCAATTCCCGACGAACAGCTCTCGCTCGGTCAACCCGTACACTCAGGGCAGCTACCTGAACGCCAAGAACATCACGTACAACCCACAAAACTGGATCAACGCCGCTTTGGCTGGAATCGGCGACGGCAAAAATGGCGGTGGCCCGATCTGGGCCATATTCGACGCAGATGCCGTCGCCCGCCAGAGATGGACTGTGGCGCCACCCTTCGTCGATCCTGACGGCTTCTTCTTCCAGGCAAATACACTGGAGGAACTCGCACAGAAGATCGTCATGCAGCATCAGCGGGTTCCCATGCCGCCAAGCAACCTGGTCGAGACGGTGGCGCGGTACAACAGCTTTGTTGGGGGTGTCGACACCGACTTCGGCAAACCGACACCGCAATACAAGATCCAGAAGGCGCCCTTCTATGCTGCCTGGTCGACGCCGGTTATCCACGACGCCCGGTCCGGTCTGCGCATCAACGGCTCAAGCCAGGTCCTCGACTTTGCCGGTCAGGTAATTCCCGGCCTCTATTGCGCCGGCGAAGCTGCTGGCGGATTCAGTCAGCACGGGAACGGGCGGGCTCTCTCTCAGGGCATCATCGCAGGAAGGCACGCAGCCGTCCGTTCGCTTTAGCAGGACTACAGCACTCAACAATAGTCTCGCCAGGCCTCTCGGTCCGGCGGGACTATCTGTTTCTCGGACCCGAGGCCAACGATTCCAGCACCGGCGGATCGATGCCGCGAGCGAGTGGCTCAGGCTGCACGCACCCGAGCCCCTTCGGAACGCCAGCGCGCCTTGCATCGATGCGCTCATCACGTTCAGCCGCGCGTCGCGGTCGCCGGGCTGGCGCGTTGCGCGCCCAATGTGGCGCCAGGCGCGCCGCAGCCCATCGAGCGCGATGCCGTCCGCAGGCGGATTGAAGGCGGGCGACAGGAAGGTCTCGATGCAATGTGCGATGGCATCCATCCATCCCCGTGGCCGCCGTCAGCGCCGGCGGCAGGCCCAGGGTCAGTGCCGGGTCGCAGATCGCGACCTTGGGCACGACGAAGGGCGATATCACGCCGACCTTGCGGCCATCGTCGAGGATGAGGATCGCGCCCCAGCCCACTTCGCTGCCGGTGCCGGCGGTCGTCGGGACGGCGATGACGGGGGCCGTGCGGGAGGTGATGCGATCGGCCCCGCCTTCGATCACAGCTTACAGCGGGCCGTCGTGTGTCGCGCAGACGGCGACGCCCTGGCCGATACAGCGCTGACCGGCGCCGTCGCGCCGACCTGATGCTCAGGACTGGCGATGGACCAATTCGTCGATCAGCAGTTTGGCGGCGGGCGGGACCCGCGTGCCCTTGCGAGTGACGAGCTCATAGGCTTCGCTTCGCGACGCCAGGGCCAGCGGCAGGATGCGCGTCATCTGCCGGTGCGCGAAGAACTGTGCGACTTCGATCGACACCAGGGCCACGAAGGACGGGTTGGCCTGGAGCAGCGCCAGCGTCGCAAAAGCGGAGGTCGTCTCGAGCAGGTGCTGCGGGAACCGGATCCCGCAATCGCGGTATTCGCGTTCGAGCGAGAGACGCATCGGCATGTTCGCGCGGTATACCACCCATCGGTATGGCGCCAGCTCCTGCAGGGTGAGCTTCTTCGCATGCCGCAGCGGATGGCCGACGTTCGCGATCACCGCGAGCGTTTCATCCTGGAGCTTCACGCTGTCGTAGACCTGCGGCGCCTGGCTGATGGTCGTGCGGCAGATCGCCAGGTCGAGCCGGCCGGCGTCGAGCTGAGCCAGCAGGGCGGCGCTGGTGTCCTCGACGATCTCGACGGACAAGTCGGCCTGCCGCGCAACGAGCGCGGAGATGGCATCGGTGAGCAGCGGCACCGCGCCCATGATGACGCCGGCCGCCACCCGTCCGCCCTGGCCACGCATGATTCCGACGATCTCGTCGCGCAGATGCGCGAGATCCGTCTGGATCAAGCGCGCATAGCGGATCACGCAATGGCCGACGGCATTGGGCTCAAGGCCCCGGTTGGTGCGAACGAACAGCGGCGTGCCGAAGGTCGTCTCGATTTCCTGCAATGCCTTGCTCGCGCCCGGTTGCGTCAACGCGACCTGCTGCGAGGCCTTCAGGAGCGAGCCGTGCTCGCCCAGCGCGACCAGGAGCCGCAGCTGTTTCAGGTGGAGCCTGGAAATGATCGAGTGGAGCGGTGGGGTCATGCCTGAGTTGCGTGAATGTTATACCGAGATCACATCGACCGCAAGGATTTCAAAAGAAGATCATTGGCGGTCCTCGGCCAGATTGGGTCCCATACTACAGAGAGATTATCGGCAGCAGCAGTGCTACTCGCCTAGACGTTTCTCGGCAAACAACCGCTCGCCGGACGATTTCCGTCGGGTCGATCGCCGTCCATGGAACAATGATCCCTCTCGTCGTGATTGCGATCTTCCCGGTCTACTGGATGGTCACCTCCTCGCTAAAGCCGGAAAATGACATTTTGTCGACCCCGCGAGCGACAGCAATAGGGCCGCGATGCTGCCGGTCCGGTCTTTGCCCGCACTGCAATGCAGGAGCACGATGCCCTCGTCAGCCTCGGCGATGGCAGTCATTACAGTCGCGATCGGCTCCCGGCATTGATCGATGGCATCGCGATAGCGAGCCGCCGTGTCGAACAGTGCACCATGGTGGCACATTCCGCTATCTTGCGGGCAAGGGCCTCGATGAGCGGGCACTTCGAAAGCTGAAAAGCCGCCTTGTTCCAGTCAGCGCGCCAGCCGGGAAATCCGGATCGTCGGAAGAACTGCACAATTCAGAGCAATTCAACGGTTGACAACTCCCGGCACATTCATCCACCCTTGAGCCTCACCAGGGGAGTCCCGACAAGGGGCTGAGATACTGCTGGCTTTCGCAGCGCAGTGACCCGTTGAACCTGATCCAGTTCATACTGGCGTAGGGACGGTGCGGAAGCTTCGCGGGTCGTAGACCCAGGCAGAATCATCCCGGGCAGATTACCGGTTTCAGCAGGCGAAGCCTCTCTATCCTCCTTTCGGCATAGGACTGGGTCTCCAATGCGACCAAGCAAAGGAGGTCCATATGAATGCCTTGACCCCAACCGTGACCGTTGGCGAACTGCCGGCTTCGCGAAAAATCCACAAACCAGGAATCATCCATCCCGAACTGCGCGTGCCGCTGCGCGAGATTTCGGTGCATCCGAGTGCAGGCGAGCCACCCGTAACGGTCTATGATCCTTCCGGCCCCTACACCGACGCTAACGTCAAAACCGATATCGAAGGAGGGCTTGAGCGCCTTCGCGAAGGCTGGATCGTCGCGCGTGGCGATGTCGAGCGCTACGAGGGCCGTGTCATCAAGCCGGAAGACAACGGCTTTGTCTCCGGCAATCGGCTGACGCCGGAGTTTCCGGTGCGCAACCAGCCCTTGAAGGCTGAGGGCGGCAGGGCCGTCACGCAACTTGCCTATGCACGCGCCGGGATCATCACTCCCGAAATGGAGTTCGTTGCCATTCGCGAGAATCTCGGACGCGAGAGGGCGTATGCGGCTCTGGAGCGCGACGGCGAAAGTTTCGGCGCGGCTATCCCCGACTATGTCACACCGGAGTTCGTGCGCGACGAGGTTGCACGCGGTAGGGCGATCATTCCTTCCAACATCAATCACCCGGAAAGCGAGCCGATGATCATCGGCCGCAATTTCCTGGTCAAGATCAACGCCAATATCGGTAACTCGGCGGTGACCTCGTCCATGGCCGAGGAGGTCGAAAAGATGGTGTGGGCGATCCGCTGGGGCGCCGACACGGTGATGGACCTGTCCACCGGCCGGAACATCCACAACATCCGCGAATGGATCATCCGCAATTCGCCCGTGCCGATCGGCACCGTGCCGCTCTATCAGGCGCTGGAGAAAGTGAGCGGTATCGCCGAGGACCTGACCTGGGAGGTCTACCGCGACACGCTGATCGAGCAGGCCGAACAGGGTGTCGACTATTTCACCATCCATGCCGGCGTGCGGCTGCCCTACATTCCACTGACCGTCAATCGCGTCACCGGCATCGTCAGCCGCGGCGGGTCGATCATGGCCAAATGGTGCCTTCACCACCACAGGGAAAGCTTCCTCTACGAGCATTTCGAGGAAATCTGCGACATCTGCCGAGCCTATGACGTTGCCTTCTCACTCGGCGACGGCCTGCGCCCCGGCTCCATCGCCGACGCCAACGATGCCGCGCAATTCGCCGAACTGGAGACGCTTGGCGAACTGACCCAGATCGCCTGGGCCAAGGATTGCCAGGTGATGATCGAAGGCCCCGGCCACGTGCCGATGCACAAGATCAAGGAGAACATGGACAAGCAGCTTGCCGTCTGCGGCGAGGCGCCTTTTTATACGCTTGGGCCACTCACCACAGACATCGCGCCCGGCTATGATCACATCACCTCCGGCATCGGTGCGGCCATGATCGGCTGGTTCGGCACGGCGATGCTCTGCTATGTCACGCCGAAGGAACATCTCGGCCTCCCCGATCGCGACGACGTCAAGACAGGCGTCATCACCTACAAGATCGCAGCCCACGCTGCCGATCTTGCCAAGGGGCATCCGGCGGCAAAGATCCGCGACGATGCTTTGTCGCGGGCGCGTTTCGAGTTCCGCTGGGAGGACCAGTTCAATCTCTCGCTCGATCCAGAGACGGCGCGGTCCTTCCACGACCAGACGCTGCCCAAGGAGGCGCACAAGGTCGCGCATTTCTGCTCGATGTGCGGGCCGAAATTCTGTTCGATGCGCATCTCGCATGACATCCGCGCTGAAGCGCAGAAGGAAGGTATGGCGGCGATGGCAGCGAAGTATCGCCAGGGCGGTGATCTCTACATGCCTGTCGATGAGGTCGAAAAGCCCGCCGTCGAGACGGCGCTGGTGCCATGAAAGCGCTGGTCAAAGGGGCCGGCGTCGCCGGCCTCACCGCCGCCTACGAACTCGCAACGCGGGGAGCGATCGTTACCGTCGCCGACCCGTGTCGGGACATGACGCGCACCGCGTCATGGTTCGCCGGTGGCATGCTGGCGCCCGACTGCGAGCGTGAGAGTGCAGAGCAGATCGTCCAGGATCTCGGCCTCGATGCCGCCGACTGGTGGGAAACAGTTTTGCCGGGCCATGTCACCCGTGCCGGCACGCTGGTTGTGGCTGCGGGCCGCGATACCAGCGAATTGGCACGCTTCGCCTCCCGCACGAACGGCTTCCAGACTTTGGGCGACGAAGAGATCGGCACGCTGGAGCCCGATCTTGGCGGTCGTTTTCGCCTGGCGCTGCATTTTGTCCGTGAAGCACATCTCGACCCGCGCGCGGCACTCACGGCACTTCGCGACAGGCTGGAGCGAAAAGGCGTGTCTTTCGTCGAAACCGAACCTGGGTGGACGAAGCGTTTCGACGTCACCATCGACTGCACGGGAATGGCAAGGGCCAAGGCCGATATGCAACTTCGCGGGGTACGCGGTGAGATGCTCATCCTTCACACGCCGGACGTTTCGCTGTCACGTCCCATCAGGCTGCTGCATCCGCGCTTTCCCGTCTATGTCGTTCCGCGCGCGGATCACCGCTTCATGGTTGGCGCGACGATGATCGAAAGCGACGCCGCCGGCGCAATCACCGCGCGCTCGATGATGGAGCTGTTGAATGCCGCCTACACCGTCCATTCCGCTTTTGCGGAAGCGGAAATCGTTGAGAGCGGAGTCGGCATCCGCCCGGCCTTTCCCGACAATCTGCCGCGCGTGACGCGCAACGGTGACGTCATCCAGATCAACGGGCTTTATCGCCATGGCTTCCTGCTGGCACCGGCCATGGCGCGGCAAGCCGCCAACCTGGCCTTTAGCCAAAACACGACAACGGAGCACAACCATGAAGCTTGTCATTAATGGCGAGGTGCAGGAGGTGGCAGCCGACACTCTGGCAGCACTGATGGCTGAACTCGACTACGCGGGGAACTGGCTGGCGACGGCCCGTAACGGCGAAGTCGTTCCGGTAGCGGAACGACAACTTTGCCGGCTGGCGGATGGCGACCACATAGAAATCCTTTCGCCTATGAAAGGAGGCTGAGCGATGCTGTCCCTTTACGGAACCGAAATATCGTCTCGCCTGCTGCTTGGCACGGCGCTTTACCCCTCGCCCGCGATACTGGGCGACGCAGTCAAAGCCTCACGGACCGAAATCGTCACCGTCTCACTGCGGCGCGAAGCAGCAGGCGGCAGGACGGGCGAAAAATTCTGGTCGCTGATCCAGTCGCTCGGCGTGCGCGTGCTGCCCAACACCGCCGGCTGCCATTCGGTCAAGGAGGCCGTCACCACCGCAAAAATGGCACGCGAGGTCTTTTCAACCAACTGGATCAAGCTTGAGGTGATCGGCAATCACGACACGCTGCAGCCGGACGTTTTTGGCCTGGTCGAAGCCGCGCGTATCCTTGCCGCTGATGGCTTCCAAGTATTTCCCTACACCACGGACGATCTCGTAGTAGCAGAGCGCCTGCTTGAAGCAGGCTGCAAAATCCTGATGCCATGGTGCGCGCCTATCGGCTCGGCGCGCGGGCCACAAAATGTCGAGGCCTTGCGCAGCCTGCGCGGTCACTTTCCCGATACGCCGCTCATCGTCGACGCCGGAATCGGCCGGCCATCTCACGCGGCAGCCGTCATGGAGCTCGGTTTCGACGCCGTGCTTCTCAATACGGCTGTGGCCAAGGCAGGCGATCCCATCGGCATGGCAACCGCTTTCGCCAAGGCGATCGAGGCCGGTCGCGCGGCATTCCTCGCCGGCATGCTCGAACCGCGCGACATGGCCGTTCCTTCGACCCCCCTCATTGGCAAGGCAGTGTTTTCGTGAAGCTCGATCCTTTCTATCTCATCGTCGACAGCGCCAGCTGGATCGAGCGGCTGGTGCCGCTCGGCGTAAAACTCGTCCAGCTCCGCATAAAGGACATGGAAGAGCCTGCCGTGCGGCTCGAAGTCCGCGCGGCCAGGACCATCTGCGCAAAACACGACTGCCAGCTCATCGTCAACGACTACTGGCAATTGGCGATCGAGGAAGGCTGCGATTTCGTCCATCTCGGGCAGGAAGATCTAGCCACCGCCAACCTTGCGGCTATCAGGCGAGCGGGCATCAGGCTCGGCCTGAGTACGCATGATAATATCGAACTCGAAACAGCGCTGGCCGCCGCCCCGGACTATATCGCGCTCGGCCCGATCTATCCGACGATCCTGAAAGCCATGAAATGGGCGCCGCAGGGGCTCGACCGCATCGCCGAGTGGAGGACCCGCGTTGGGGACCTTCCACTCGTCGCTATCGGCGGCCTGAATATTGAGAGAATCGATGGGGCGTTCGCTCACGACGCCGATAGTGCCGCGGTCGTCACCGACATTACGCGCAATTCTGATCCCGAGGCGCGCACCCGCGAATGGATCGCGGCGACCGCGCGATGGCGCTGAAAGGCGATCCGCATGTCCTGATCGTCGCCGGCTCCGATTCCTCAGGCGGCGCCGGCATCGCGCGCGATATTGAAGCGGTTTCTGCGGTCGGGTTGCGTACCTGCCTTGCGGTTACCGCCGTGACCGTCCAGATGCATCACTCGGTCGACCACATCGAATACATTGCCCCCGATCTCGTGGCTGCGCAGATGCGCGCCGCGCTGGTGTCCAACACAATCGCTGCAATCAAGGTGGGAATGCTCGGCATGATGGGAACCGTCGAAGCCGTCGCCTCCGTATTGTTGGAGCACCCATCCGTCCCGGTGGTTCTCGATCCTGTTCTGGCTTCCTCCTCCGGACGTCTGCTTCTGGCGCAAGAAGCCATAGACACCATGAAAACCGACCTCATGCCGCTTTGCCGGCTCGTCACGCCGAACTTGCCCGAGCTTGCCATTCTCGCCGGCACGCCGCAGGCGAAAGATGAGGGGGAAGCCGTCAATCAAGGCCGCTTGCTGCTCAATGCAGGTTCGCAAGGCGTCCTGATCAAGGGCGGTCATTCCTCGGGGCCAAATTCAACCGATATCCTGCTGTGCCCCAGTGAAAACCAGATCCGCTTCGACGCACTTCGCCTGGCCGGAGAAATGCGTGGGACCGGCTGCATGCTCGCCAGCGCGATCGCCGCGCATCTGGCGCTTGGCGAACCCCTCGAAGACTGCGTTCGCAGCGCAAAACGTTACGTCTTCGACCGCTATCGTCAGCTCGCCTGATCGAGAGGTTCGGACGCGAGCCCGTTTACCGCTTCGTCCTAGCAGCCGATGCGTCCTTCCCCATCGTCATTTGTGGGTAATGATTCCCGGGCAGATTTTTGTAGGTGCGCGGGTCAAAAACTGCCAAGGATACGAACATGGCGGCCCACCAGTGCGAATCTGGAGCCGCGTTTGGGAGATCAGGACGGGACAAGACAGCCAGGCGATGAAAGAGACCGAAAGACCCCACGAGCGTCACGCCATCGCCGCCGACCTTATCGCCGTTCTGGTCGCCGTCACGAATGGCCAGCCTTCGGTTCTGACCATCCAGCAGGCCAGCGCCCTGCCCTCGGGTCCGTTCGAACTCAGCCACCGCTCGCTGCAATCGGGACTGCGGGACTGGGTCGAACAGCAGACCGGCCATCCGCTCGGCTATATCGAGCAGCTCTATACTTTTGCCGACCGCGACCGGACCGGCGGCGAGCGCACGCAGCGCGTCATCTCGATCAGCTATCTCGGCCTGACCCGAGAGGACCAGGCGGACAGTTCGAAAAAATCCGGCTGGCGCAGCTGGTACGATTATTTTCCCTGGGAAGACCATCGCGCCGGGCCGCCATCAATCCTCTCCGAAGTTCTGGCGCCCCGCCTCCGGCTCTGGGCCGACGAGGCGGACGATATGGAAACGCGCCGCGACCGCTGGCAGCGCGCGAGCATTGCCTTCGGCCTGGACGATCGCGGCTGGAACGAGGAATTCGTTCTGCAGCGCTACGAGCTACTGTTTGAGGCCGCTCTCGTCGAGGAAGCGCTGCGCGGACGCAAAAGCAGCAACGCGCAACTCATCGCCGGCCGGTCGATGATCGCCGACCACAGGCGCATTCTCGCAACCGGCATTGCCCGGCTGCGCACCAAGATCAAATACCGTCCGGTCGTGTTCGAACTGATGCCGCCGGTGTTCACGTTGCTGCAATTGCAACGCGCCGTCGAGGCGCTGGCCGGACTGCTCGTTCACAAGCAGAACTTCCGCCGCCTCATCGAACAGCAGGACCTTGTCGAGGAGACGGGCGAGACGACCTCCGACACTGGCGGGCGTCCGGCCAAGCTGTTCCGCTTTCGTCACGCCGTGCTGGCGGAACAAACCGTCGCAGGAACAAAATTGCCTCTTTCACGGGCTTGACAATCCTTATGCTCAAGGTAAGCATATGCCTATCTTATACTCACTTCGAGCATAATAGGGTTGGAAAATGTCCGGCATGTCGCTTACCTCAGCCTCGCTCTACGACCGGGTTCAGCGGGTCATCCCGCCAATCGAATGGCCGGTCTTTTCGGACGACATAGATGCCATCCTTGCGCTCAAGCGCGAACGCAATGCCGTTATCCTGGCGCATAACTATCAGACGCCGGAAATCTTCCACTGCGTCGCCGACATTGTCGGCGACAGTCTGGCTCTGGCCCGCAAAGCCATGACGGTCGAGGCCGACGTGATCGTTCTTGCCGGCGTGCATTTCATGGCCGAGACGGCCAAGCTCCTCAATCCGGGCAAGACGGTGCTGATCCCCGACATGGCGGCTGGTTGCTCGCTGGCCGACTCGATCACGCCCGAGGACATTCGCCTGCTGCGCCAGCGCTATCCCGGCGTGCCGGTCGTCACCTATGTCAACACCTCGGCTGCGGTGAAGGCCGAATCCGACATATGCTGCACGTCCGGAAATGCGAAAGCCGTCGTAGAATCGCTCGGTGTGCCGCGCGTGCTCATGCTGCCCGACGAATATCTGGCGCAGAACATCGCCGCCCAGACGGACGTCGAGATCATCGCCTGGAAGGGCCATTGCGAAGTGCATGAGCGCTTTACGCCGGCCGACATCCGCGAGCTGCGCGAGGCTCATCCCGGCATCACCGTGCTCGCCCATCCCGAGTGCCCGCCGGAGGTTGTCGCGGAAGCCGACTTTGCCGGCTCCACCGCGGCCATGTCAGATTATGTCGGGCAGAAAAAACCGGCGCGGGTCGTGCTGATGACCGAGTGCTCGATGAGCGACAATGTCGCCGTCGACCATTCAGATGTCGATTTCATCCGCCCCTGCAATCTGTGCCCGCATATGAAGCGCATCACGCTCAGCAACATCCGCACTGCGCTGGAAAAAAATCGTTACGCCGTGACGATCGATGCCAGTGTAGCAGTTCGTGCGCGGCTCGCCGTCGAGCGCATGCTGGCGGTATGATCACGGACGCTCACGATCTTTCCGGCCGGCCGATTGTCATCGGTGGCGGCATTGCCGGCATGATGACGGCGCTGGCACTGGCGCCCGAGCCGGTCGTACTGCTCACCAAGGCGCCTCTCGGCGCGGAGGCATCCAGCGTGCTCGCCCAGGGCGGGTTGGCGGCAAGCCTCGGCGCCGACGACAGCCCCGCACTCCACCTTGCCGATACACTGGCCGCCGGCGACGGGCTCTGCGACGCAGCAACAACGAAGCGAATTGTCGAGGCGGCACCTGCAGCGATCGAAGCGCTTGAGCGCCTTGGCGTCGCCTTCGACCGAACGCCATCCGGGACGATGCGGCTCGGTCTTGAGGCCGCCCATTCACGCCGCCGCATTGTTCATGCGGCAGGCGATGCCACCGGCTCGGAACTGGTTCGCGCGCTTGCTGCCGCCGTCCGTCGCACACCGTCGATCACGGTTCTCGAAGGGATGGAAGCGCGGCGACTGTTGATCGACGACAACGCGATCGCCGGCGTGCTCGCCGCCGGAGCATCTGGCGACGTGACGCTTTTGACGGGAAGGGTGGTTCTTGCCACCGGCGGCATCGGCGGGTTGTTTCATGACACCACCAATCCACTCGGCTCTTTCGGCCAAGGGCTGGCGCTTGCTGCGTGCGCAGGTGCGGTGCTCTCTGATCTCGAGTTCGTCCAGTTTCATCCGACCGCGCTCGATGGCCTAGCCCGGCCGATGCGGCTCATCAGCGAGGCGGTGCGCGGCGAAGGCGCAATTCTGATCGATGAAAATGGCTTCCGCTTCCTCAAAGATTTGCCGGGCGGCGAATTGGCGACACGCGATGCGGTGGCGCGCGGGGTCTTCCGCCATCTCGCCAAGGGCCACCGCGTCTTTCTGGATGCACGCGAAAAGCCCGGCGCAAATTTTGCTGCCCGCTTCCCGGCAATAGCGGGCTTCTGCCACGAGGCAGGACTGGATCCGGCATTAGAGCCAATTCCGGTGCGGCCCGCAGCGCATTATCATATGGGCGGCATCGCCGTCGACGAAGCCGGCCGCAGTTCTGTCGCCGGCCTCTGGGCATGCGGCGAAGTCGCCGCAACGGGATTGCATGGCGCCAACCGCCTCGCCAGCAATTCGCTGACCGAAGCGGTGGTCACGGCCGGTTGGGTCGCTACGAGCGTGGCTGAAACGGCAACCTACTCCTGCCGGCCATCGATGCCCGCGCGCATACCACCACGACCCGACCCATCTTCCGTGCGTCCGATTGTTTCTCGCGCCCTCGGCGTCGAGCGCTGTGATGACGAACTGCGCGATGCGATCGCCGCCCTCCTCCCACTGGCGTCGAACCAGGATGCAGCCTCCGATCCGGCCGTGGTCGGATTGATGGCTGCCGTCAGTGCCATGCAGCGTCAAGAGAGCCGTGGCGCGCATTGCCGGACGGATTTTCCACAAAAGGCCGCCGTCGCACGGCGGTCATTCATCAGCCTCGATGAAGCGATCGATTTCGCAAACAAACTGACGGACGAATTTCCGATGCAACTGGCCCGGAGTGCCTGATCGATGAACCTTCCCCCACTTCCAGCCGTCATGCTCGAACCGTTGGTGCGAACCGCCCTGCTCGAGGATCTCGGCCGGGCCGGCGATGTCACCACGGATGCGATCGTTCCCGCAGACCAGCACGGGCGGATGATTTTCTCCGCGCGCCAGCCGGGTGTTGTAGCCGGGCTTGATCTTGCAGCACTCGCGTTCCGCCTGATCGATCCAGCAATCGAAATGGAAATCAAACAGCCCGACGGCAGCGCGATCGTGGCCGGCGATGTCATTGCCGAAGTTAGTGGTTCTGCGCGTAGCCTTTTGATTGCCGAGCGAACCGCTCTCAACTTTCTCTGTCATTTGAGCGGTATCGCCACTGCGACCCATTCAGTCGTGACGGCAGTGCAAGGACACAAGGCGAAAATCGTCTGCACCCGCAAGACGACGCCCGGCCTGAGAGCCGTCGAGAAATACGCGGTGCGCGCGGGCGGCGGCTCCAACCACCGGTTCGGGCTTGATGACGCAGTGCTCATCAAGGACAACCATATCGCCATCGCCGGCGATATCCGCACCGCCATTGAACGCGCGCGGGCCTATGCCGGCCACATGGTGAAGATCGAGGTCGAGATAGACACGCTCGACCAGCTTGAGATCGCACTTACCGTGGGCGTCGATGCAGTGCTGCTGGACAACATGTCTACCGAGGATCTGCGACGCGCCGTGACGATGGTCGGCGGACGCGTCATCACCGAGGCTTCCGGCCGCGTGACGCCCGCAACAGCCCCGGCTATCGCGGCAACTGGCGTCGATCTCATCTCCATCGGTTGGCTGACCCACAGCGCGCCGGTACTCGACATCGGGCTGGACGTCCTGACATCCTGAGGAACAAGGTGCCTTAGACAGACCGGCTGGTTCCTCAGACCACGCCCCACGCCTGAAACCGCTTGCGGCCCGTTATCTCGCGCAGATTGAGCTCGCCGACCAGATTCAGCACGCCTTGCCGCGTCAGTTTGAGTTCCGACTGGATCATCGTCGTCGAAACCAGCGGCCGCGCCAGCACCATTTCAATCAAGCGGGGCAGATTGGAACTCGACCGGCGATTTTTCAAACGCCGCTCCATCTGTTCGCGCGCCAGCATCAGGCGATCATGTTCCTTGAGGCCGGCGAGGGCTGATTGATGAATGGCATCGAGAAACGCCAGCAATCGTGTGGTCCTGTCGCGTGAACGGCGGCGCTCTATCGGGATGTTTCGCAGTCCGATGTTGAGGCAAGCGAGATGGTTTGTGGTGATGGCCGTCTGCCGCAAAAGCGCCGCGACGAACAATGGGCCGAGCCAGGATGCATGCTGCAAAACTTCGATCTCGCTCCAGGCGTCGCTGAGAATGGCCGCGCGCAGCACGGCCGGCAGGCCTTCGGTTTGCGCGACGACCGTGTTCCATTCGGAAAGTCTTTCTCCCTCGTTCCAGTCGCGATCATATATCAGGGAATCGCGCTCCGGCGCCGAGAGCGATCTGGACTTCGTCTCAAGCCCGTCAAGGACAGCGCTTGACCGCTCCAGCACGGCATCGATCGTGGCAAATTCCCCCGCAAGGCGGTTTGAGGGCTCATCGTCATCAAAGCCGTCAAGGGGCCCTGCACCGGGGGTCCCCTCCCCTCCCAGGGTGACAACGTCGTCGGGTTCCTCCTCCATGGCCCCGCTCCCGGCAAGTTGGCGCATTCCATCTCTACTGAGCGCCCAGTCCGGCTTGTTGGCGAGTATCTTGCGGCGGGTGCGCAGCATTGAATGTGCGCGCGTAAGCTCATGCGTGGGCGCACGGATATCCATGCGGGCATCATGCAGGACAAGATCCTCGATATGGACCAGTTCGCCTTGAACCCACAATGCTGCGACCGCGTCATGAAAGTGCATGCGGCCGATCCAGCCTTCTCGAACCGGGGACCGGGCAAGACGCTCGTCGAGCCTCGTCAACGCCTCGCCGGCCCGCGTAACCGGGACCAGAAGCCTTTCAAGAGACAAAGGGGTGAACTGGTAAGCCATTGAAAGTACAATAGCCTAGCTTCGTTAGTCAAGCTATATGGTTCTTACGTTGACTTGCTGCGGGGCCGCATTGATCGCTTGTTTGGCGAAAGAAACAAGCAGTTTTGACCATCTCGGGGTCAGGCCTATGACGAGTGCGGAACGCATGAAAATCATAGCCACAGAACGTTACGAAACATTGTACGACGCTTTCGGCGTACGGCAAGCCCCTTCTTAACGCCGCGTGTCTAACGGCATTCACGGAAGGAAGGGCGCCTTCATGCGGGAACCTGGCTGAGCGAGGTTGGCGCACCGACCTGTGACCCTCCAGGAAATTCGAAGGCTCCATGCGGACCCCGTCTCCGCAAGGAGGAATGCATGTCCGAGAACTAGCGTGTTCTTTATGTTCATTCGATGCCTGACATCGCGAGCCTCGCCGCAATTCCAATCTTGTATATCAGAGCCGGTGCCTGCTCGCGCACGGTTACAGCTATCAGCGACCAGCTTTCGATCAAGACACAGGAGCGACGGCACACACTATTGCGTTGCTTCTCACCCGAATCGGAATGCGCTACTCTGCGGCGGCGAGAGATTCCTTCACTGCAGAACCTGTATTAAAATAACCCGTCGACGAAGTTTACGGCAGTAAACCCGCAGCATTGAATCGGCGTTAACCTTTTGTTAACCCTAAATTCCTTGCTCCCATATCCGAATCGGGACAAAATGCGCTTTCTTTGCGGATGATTTGAAAATTCGCATTTTGGAAAAGGCGCCCATGAATATCGCACCCGGCTTCAACAACGCGCTGTCAGACTTCGACCAGCTCATCCTGAAACAGGGTAGCGAGTTGTCCAAGCGATTGCAAAAGCACCGGCTGGATAGCTTTCCGCCCAATGCCCAGAAGACCTTACGGCCCTTCCAGCTTGCCGAAGTCGCGAGCTATCTCGGTATCAGTTCCGGTCACCTCAAGAACCTCTCGCTGGAGGGTAAAGGTCCCCAGCCTGCCGTCACGCCGACGGGCCGCCGCTCCTATACTGCGGAGCAGATGCAGGAGATGCGTCACTGGCTCGACAAGAACGGCCGCTCCGAGGTGAAAAATTACGTTCCGCACCGGCGCGGCGAAGAGCATCTTCAGATCGTTGCCGTGGTGAACTTCAAGGGCGGTTCGGGCAAGACAACGACGACCGCGCATCTTTGCCAGCATCTCGCCCTCACCGGGCATCGTGTGCTGGCCATCGATCTCGATCCGCAGGCCTCGCTATCGGCACTCCATGGCTTCCGGCCGGAAATCGACCAGGATGAAAGCCTCTATGAGGCACTCCGCTATGACGACGGGCGCAAACCGCTTTCGGCGCTCATCAAGCCTACCAATTTCCCGGGACTGGACATCGTACCCGCTGCCCTCGACCTGCAGGAGTTCGAGTACGACACGCCGCTGGTTCTTGCCGAAAAGGGAACACGCGATATCGGCCGGGTCTTTTTCACCCGCCTCGATACTGCACTTTCCGAAGTGCAGGACCGCTATGATGTGATCGTGCTCGATTGCCCACCGCAACTCGGCTACCTGACGCTGACGGCGCTTTCCTCGGCAACGGCAGTTCTTATCACCGTGCATCCACAAATGCTCGATGTGATGTCGATGTGCCAGTTCCTGCTGATGCTCGGAGAGATCCTCAACCCCATCAAGCGCGGTGGCGGCAACATGAACCTCGATTGGTTCCGCTATCTTGTCACGCGCTTTGAGCCTGGCGACGGTCCTCAGGCGCAGATGGTGCATTTCATGCGGGCGCTGTTTGGCGACTATGTCTTGAAGAACGAAATGGTGAAAAGCACAGCCATTTCGGATGCCGGCATCACCAAGCAGACGCTTTACGAGGTTGAACGAAACCAGCTGACCCGGTCGACCTATGACCGGGCAATGGAAGCGTTGCACTCAGTCAACGGCGAAGTTACCGACCTGATCCATCAGGCTTGGGGGAGGGTATGACGATGTTTCGCGGAAAAACTCTGACAGGAGGACTTCGAGATGTCACGTAAAGGCCTTCTGGCGGGCCTCCTCGAAGAGGACGAGTTTACGGCAGTAAACCCCGACGCCCCCACCGCTCCTATCCCGTCGCCGCGCAGTGGCAGGGGCGCCTTTGGCATGATGAGCCGAGCCGCCGATGAAATGGCAACCAAGGTCGAAGCAGCGCAAGAAATCGAACGGAAGCTGCTCGCCGGCGAAAGCGTCATCGAGCTGGATCCCGATCAGATGGACAGCTCATTCGTGCTCGATCGCATGGAGCAGGACGATGCGCGCCTAGACGAGCTGGTCGAGGCAATCAAGGAGCGGGGGCAGGACTCCCCGATCCTCGTGCGGCCGCATCCAACGTCAGAGAACCGCTATCAGATCGTTTTTGGTCATCGCCGCGTCAAGGCGGCAAGGCTGCTGGGCAGACCGGTGCGGGCGGTGGTCAAACCCCTCACCGATCGCGAGCATGTCGTCGCCCAGGGCCAGGAAAACAGCGCACGCGCCGATCTCTCCTTCATCGAGCGTGCGATATTTGCGGCAAAGCTCGCCGAAAGCGGCTTCGACAACCAGATAATCATGACCGCGCTGTCGGTAAACAAGACCGTCGTGTCGAAGATGGCTTCGGTGACCAAGCAAATTCCGGTGGCGATCATCGAAGCCGTTGGAGCAGCACGCGGCATTGGCCGCGACCGTTGGTACGATCTCTCGCTCAAATTCCGCATTCACGGAAATGCAGCCAGGGCCGTTGCCTATGTTGCACGGACTGAATTCGGCGAATCGGATTCGGATGAACGGTTCAACAGCCTTTTCGATTTTCTTCCATCGGAAGAACTGAAGAATGGAGCCGCCCTCCATCAGGACAAAGCCCAGGCAAGCACCACGTCATGGGTGCCCGCCGACAAATCCCTCAGCGTAACGATGAAAACCACCGGAAAGGCGTTCACGCTCGCCTTGAAGGACAAGGATGGCACGCGCTTTGGCGACTGGATTTCGCAGAACCTGGAGGGGCTGTATCAGGCCTTCAGGCAAACCGAAAAGACCAAAACAGGAGACTAAACCGCAAAAGAAAAAGGCCCCCGAACGTTGCCGTCACGGAAGCCCTTCTCAAGTCTGTAGCAAGCTGAGAATCGCAAATCCGCGAATCACTGTCAAGAGTCATTGGCGTCGTTTTGGCGAGCAGATTTCTTTTGCCTGAAAAAAGGTGAGAGAAAAATGGGAGTAGTACTCTCGTCGACGCCCTTTGGGCGGCGAGCGCTGTCGTTTGCCATGGTGGCAGGACAGGTTACAGCCAATGAATGCCCACCAGACACCACCATCAACAAGTGGCAGGCGTTCCGAACCATATGCGAGGCCAAAGCAGCGATCGGCGTGACCGACCGTTCGCTCGTCGTTCTCAATGCTCTGTTGTCGTTTCACCCAGAAACCGACCTTTGCGGCGGCGACGACCTCATCGTTTTTCCGTCAAACGCACAATTGGCCTTGCGTGCCCATGGAATGGCGCCAGCCACGTTACGCAGACATCTGGCGGTGCTAGTCGAACGCGGGCTTCTCATCCGTCGCGACAGCCCGAATGGCAAGCGCTATGCACGAAAGGGGCAGGGCGGTTCCATCGAGCAGGCCTTTGGCTTCGACCTCATACCCTTGGTCGCGCGTGTCGCAGAATTCGTGCGTCTTGCAAACGAAATACGTGCCGAAAGGCGTGCTCTCCAGCTTTGCCGCGAGCGGATCACACTCAGCCGTCGCGACATCGCGAAAATGCTCTCGTTCGGCCGTGATGGTGGCGTCGCCGCCGATTGGAACCGGCTACAAATCGAATATCAGGCAATCATCGGTCGGCTGCCCAGAACAGCCACGCTCCTCGCGTTGGAACCTTGCGAAGAGGGCCTGGCTGCTTTGGCCGTAAAACTGCGCAAGATTCTGGAAACACACGTAAAATCGAAAAAACCAAGCGCCAATGAGTCCCATTTTGAGCGGCACATACACTATTCAAATCCGAATCCAGATGAAGTTGAATCTCGCCAAAACACGCAGGCGGAAACAATCACCGAGCCAACGGCTGAACCCGAAATCCAAATAACAACCAACTATCCGCTCAACCTTGTGCTGAAAGCCTGCCCCGACATTGCCGACTACGCCAGGAATGGCATTTCTCGCTGGGGCGATCTCATCGAAACGGCAAACCTTGTCCGCTCCGCCCTTGGCGTAACGCTCGATGCATGGAACCACGCCAATCAAGCGATGGGGCCTGTCGATACAGCCATCATCACGGCAGCAATGCTGCAACGTGCCGGAAAAATATCAAACCCTGGCGGTTATCTGCGTAGCCTGACTGAAAAAGCAAGGAACGGGAATTTTACCGTCGGTCCTGCGTTGATGGCACTGCTCAGAAAGCAAAATGGCCCGAGCGAAACGGCGGTTGCCTAGGAAAATTATGGAAGAAAATCCGCATCGCCAATTGGACGATTCATTCCATCCAGAGAAGCATAGTGACGAAACCCGATAATTATTTCTGCAAATCGAAGTCCCGGCTGCTTTGCGACAGCGATGCATCAACAGGTGGGCTTGCCAGCGCATCTTGCCCATTCCTGGCACGTATACGCCTTCTCCTCAGGTCAAAGAAAGGCTCACACATATGACGGCGTATATCGATCATTTGCGCGGAAATACGGCTTGGCGCTGTAGCGAGCCTACCGAAAACCTCTGGACGCGCTCGTGCTCGAACATTCTGCTACGGACGCCGGCAGCAAGGGTGAGGAATTGCAACACATCGAGATTCTGGCGGCCCGCTCACCCGCAAAATGCCTCCAGTCAGCAGCATAGGTTCGTCGAAAATGTCCGGTCGGAATCATTGCGAGCGCCATCTGCAACCTCCTTGGCCCGTAACGGGGAAACGGGTGGCGTCGGCAGAAATCAGCGTACCGTTCGACAACGACATATTCTCAGTTTTATGAGACGCTCTCGAAATCTGCTGAGAGTTTGTCGGTAATCTGATTGAGGGAGAGGTCGTTAGCGGTAGGGTCATAAGAGGCTAATAAGGCAACATTATCGTTCGTTTTAAGTGAGCGACACCCTGTGCGGTTTAATGTGAAAGCGATGGCATAAACTGCACGGGCACTGTAGGCTAACCGGCATGGATTCGCCCACTGTCCGACCCGATTCACCTGCCGCGCATCTCCCCGCATGGGCTTTGCCGCGTGGTCGCGCGCCGAGCGAGGCGGATGCAGCCTTCGCCGCTGGCATTGCTTTGAAAGCGCTCGACGATTTTTTGCGCACCAACCCCGCCTGGGCCGGTTGCTTTCGCGCCCGCCAGGCGCTTTCCTGCGCCGCGGCGGCTGTTCGCCTGATGGGCCGGGGCGAAGACGAAGCCGCCCTGCGCGATGCCGTTCTGCTCACCGCGCTTGGCAACGATCCCGGTCCCGCCGGTAATTTTTGCCGGGCCTTCCAAAAACTGGCCGTTAAAAAACCTGTTCTGTCGGTGACGGTTGCGGCTGAGATCGCCGCGCTGTTCGGAATAGCCTGGGACGACCGCCTGGCCGCTGCCCTCGATCACGCTGTCGGCGTGCAGCAAAAATCTGGGCGCGCCGTGCCCTTTGCCGTCGCCGAGTTTGTATCCGCCATTTACACCGAACGCCCCGACGCCGAAATTCTGGCCTGGGCGCTCGCCGATGTTTTGCTCGCCGAAAGGCTGCAGTGGAAAAAGACCGTGCCGCTGCTGATGACGGTGCGGTTCGGTTCAGCCTTTCGGACGCCTGGGGGCACAGGTCGGGTGCGACCGGGTGAATCTTCTTTCCAACGCGCTGTTTGTCTTACCCTAGTCGAGGCGACAAATTCGGCGCTGCGGTCAGCGGGAGAAATCGCTCGACGCGCCGACATCCTTGTCGCCGTGACGCCGAAGGTGAGGACGAAGGGAGCTGACACCGTCATCGCAAAATTGCTCGAAGAGGACGCCGTGCCGGCCTCGGCGCCCGGCACAAGATTGTCGCGCTGGGCCGCAATGCGGCTGTTCGAACGGCTGGAAAGCTTTGGGGCGGTGCGCGAATTGTCTGGCCGTTCTTCGTTTCGGATTTTTGGGCTGTGACCATGGGCGGCGCCACGAAAACAGCGCGCGGTGAAAAAAAGATGGCCAGAGGCGAAATGCCGGGTCACGACATGCCCTTGGATCGCGAACTCGAAGATTTGTCGCCGGCCTTGCGCTGGCGCGAATGGATGCTGCGGGTCGAAGCCGTCTTGTTCGCCGCAGCCGAGCCGGTCTCGCGCGAAATTCTTGGCAGGGTGGTCGGCAAAGACTGCAGTGTCGAGCTTCTGATCGACGATCTCCAGGAGGAATTGCGCGATCGGCCCTACGAACTAGTCTCCGTCGCCGGCGGCTGGCAGCACCGAAGCCGTTCGGCTTACGCACCCGCGATCCGTGCAGCGGCGGCGCCCACCCGCTCGGCCACAGAAACTCTCTCCGACGGCGAGGCCATGTTGCTGATGGCAATTGCGTATTACCAGCCGGTGACGCGCGGCGATCTGTCGAAGATTTTTGGCAAGGAGGTCTCGCGTGACACCGTCGCCAGCCTGCGCGATGCCGGCTTCATCGTCTCCGGCCCGCGCAGCCCGACGCCCGGAGCGCCCTATACCTACGTCACCACAAAACACTTCCTCTCTACCTTCGGCCTGGAGACGCTGCGCGATCTGCCCGACCTCGAAGCGCTGGAGGATGCAGGGCTGCTGAGGCGGGGGGAGGCTAGACCAGGAGCCATTTCTGACCCTGCCGCTGAGATGGAAGACGACGGGCGTGCGTTGGCCGATTAGCTGTTTTGCGGCTACGCAGCTCCTCTGTAGATTAGGGAGCCGTCCACTTTTGACACAAAGTGATTTCCACCTTGCGCGCGGCGAATGGCAGCTAGCCGCGAGAAATCGTGCCTGCCCGATCAGATCGCATCGTCATTGACGGTAGCCAGACGAACCGGGAAGCAATCATTGCCTGCGATGGCGAGAGCCGGCTTCGAGACCAATCGCAACGGCTACTGAAGCCGATCCGCATCCGGCAGAGCCAATATCTGAACAACCGCATCGAACAGGACCATCGCCGAATCAAGCGTCGGATCCGGTCCATGCTCGGCTTCAAATCGATCACCTGCGCAGCAACTATACTGTGCGGCATTGAAATGGTTCACATGCTGCGGAAACGACAGGCGAGGTACGCGCACAATCCAGCACCGTCACTTGTCGAACAGTTTGAAATCCTGGCCGCGTAGAAACTGAGCAGAAGCCTTTCCGCGTCTCAACTTCGAGTTTGCGACAGAGCCGGCTGATGGGCGTGCGCTGCCGGCATGGCTGGGTGCTACGCGCAATGATCGGGTAACCGCCGGTCGGTCTTTTGTTCATCGACCTGCGCGTCTAGGCTGTTACCGAGGATGGAGTGGTGGAGGATACGTTCCGCCTCGATCTGCCCACCGGTTCGATATCCGATCACAGCACCGATCGCCGTGCCAGCGTAGGCAACGGGTTTTTCTCAGACCGGCTCCATCACGAACTGAATGGTGGCAAGGAAGAAGCAAGCCTGCTTGCCAGGGCGCTGGGCGGTGGGACCGCCCAGCAAATTATCGATCAAGCGTAGCTCGCATGAGTCCTGATCCCACCAGATCGGATCGGGTCCAGCGCCGAAAGGCTGTCCAAGTGGCGCGTTCTTATATCCTGCACAACTGCTGCTTCAGCCAGGCAAGCGTGTCCGCGACGCTGTCAATGCTGTAGGTCGCCTGAGTAGGGCCTCGCGGCTTGACGCGTATTGAAACGCCTTCCGCTTCATTGATCGCTTCGAAGCCGTTCTCGTCGGAGGTGTCGTCGCCCAGGAATACGGGCTGCCTGCCGGCGAATGGCGTGATTTTCAGGAAACGTCGAATGGCCGCGCCCTTGGCCGCTTCGAGTGGCATCAATTCCACGCCGGCATTGCCGGGAATTGTCCGATAGCCCTCGGGCAGTCTGTCCAATGCCCGGTCGACCAGTTCCGTGGCACGGGCCAGCAGATGGGGCGCTGCTCGCGTGTGGATGGCCAGGATCGGACCTTTGCGTTCGATATAGATGTCGCTGCCGGCGAACTCCGCCTCGATCTCAGCGGCAAGAGCGGCGATATCGTCAGGTTCGCCCGCTGCTTCAACCGGGCCGTTCGGCTCCAACCGATGCTCCAGTCCATACAGTCCCGCCGCGCGCAGCTTGAGCGGGTGAAAAAGCCTGTCCGCCTGAGCGATCGAGCGACCGGTAATGAAGGCCACTGCCCCATCCAACTGATGCTCCAGATCGATCAGGAGAGTACGGAGTTCCTCGCTAACGACGACAGCATCGGGATGCGCGGCGTGTTCCAGCAAGGTGCCGTCGATGTCGAGAAATAGCGACCATTTGCCTTCGGCCAGATCCGGCACGCGCAGTCTTTCCTGTATGTCCATCATGACGCCCTCTTGCGATCGACTATCGAGACAATGTTGCCGCTTGCAGATGGCGGCTGGTAATCGACATTTGCCGTGGCGCGATCGATCGCACCGCGTTTGCGCAACCGGGCGGCGTCGAGCAGCATGCTGCCGGCCCATCTGTAGACGTTGTTGTCGCGGACGATGTCGCGCAGGCTTGCCATGCGCCGACGCTGTTCGTCGGGGCTCATGGTTATGGCTTGAAGCAGCATATCGCTCATCATCGTCGCGTCGTAGGGATTGACGATCAGCGCTTCCAGAAGTTCGCGCGCGGCACCGGCGAAGGTGCTGAGCAGGAGAACGCCCTGCTCGTCGTCGCGCGCCGCCACGAATTCCTTGGCAACCAGGTTCATGCCGTCATGCAGGCTGGTCACCAGGCAGACATCGGCCGCTCGATAGATCTCATAGACCTGCTCCTGGGTGTGATGTTCCGCCACCATCAGCACCGGCTTGTAGCCCTCGCTGCCAAAGCGTTGGTTCAGGTCCTCTGCCCGCTGAAGACAATCTTCGTAGAGCTGCTGGTAGGCCGGCAAGGTGCCGCGGCTGGGCGCGGCAATTTGCAGGACGACCACTCTGCCGATCCATTCGGGGTGGTGCGTGAACAGTTCCTCCAGCGCCTCGAAGCGATCGAGAATGCCCTTCGTGTAGTCGAGACGTTCGACGCCGACGCAAAGTTTTACGTCCTCGTCCAGGCCGAACCTGGCGCGTATGTGATCCCGGCACTCGACGACGGATGGCAGGTTTTCCAGCTGGGTCGGCGGCCATTCGATGGAAATCGGATATGCATGCACCAGGCTCGTCTGGCCGCCATAGGAGATGGCGGCGTCCTCGCGTTCGATGCGGCTTTCGAGAAAGCGGTCGACGCTTTCAGTGAAATTATTGCAGTGAAACTGGGTGTGGAAGCCGATGATCGAGCTGCCGAGAAGCCCGTCCAGTATCTGCTCGCGCCACGGGCAGATGCTGAAGACTTCGGAATTGGGCCACGGAATATGCCAGAAGGTGATGACGATGGCTTCCGGCAATCTCTCCCGGATCATGCGCGGCAGGAGTGCAAAATGATAATCCTGCACCAGAACGATCGGACGCTCATTGCGCGCCTCGGCCACTACGGTGTCGGCAAACTTCCGGTTCACGGCCTCATATGCCTTCCAGTCGGAGGCACGGAAAATGGGCCGCGTGAAAGCGATATGGCATAGCGGCCACAGACCCTCATTGGCGAAGCCAAGATAGTAACCCTGCTGCTCCTCCTCGCTCAGCCAGACGCGGCGCAGTGTATAGGAGGGGCGATCCGGCGGAACTTCCATGCGATCGTTCTGGTCGACCGTCTGCCGGTCGGCCGAGCCGCCGCCATAAGCGATCCAGGTGCCGGCGCAGGCGCGCGTGATCGGCTCCAGGGCCGAGACGAGGCCGCTGGCAGGCACCACAAGCTCGACATCGCCGTCGTCCTTCAGATTGTGGATGTAAGGTTCCCGGTTGGACACCACGATGACCTGGGCACCAGGCAGTTCGCTTGCCAATATCTTGCGCAAGGTTTCCGGCGACCAGTTGATCAAGGTTGCATCGGCCGAATGCCCGTTTTTTTCGTATTCGCGCAGTTTGCTGGACGTATCGGGAACCATCTCGTCCCCGGTGCTATGTTGGGCCGATCGATGCGCTCGGCGCTGTTGCCGCAAGGAAAACACCAGCGCGAAGATCGACAGCGCAATGCTTGCCGTAATCAAGAACCAAAGGGTGGGGAGGGAATGCAGAATATCCAAGCCGTCGCTTGTCATGGTAGTGCCAAAATCATCCTCGGCCGCATGAGCAGCCGTCTGTCGGGTCTGTGTCAGAAAAATGTACCGCCGCCACTGGAGGCGATCTGCTTGTGGATGGCTAACGCATCGGGTGCGCCATCGGTTCCTGAAAATCAGGTTCGGACGATAAGCGGTACCTTGCCCTCGTCGCGGCTTGCAAGAAAAGCCCCGACGCGATCTCCCACGCGCTGGAATGTCAGATCGACCGCGTTCGCGCCCACGCCAAGATGCCGGATCGTTAGATTGTCGATGCCGATCGGCAATCTCGGGCGATCAACATGGATTTCTCCGTTCCAGCCATCGATCTCGAGACCCAAACAGGCCTGCATGAGCATGAAGACCGAACCGGCGGACCAAGCCTGCGGCAGGCATGCGACCGGATAGGCGATTGGCGCCTCGCCCGGTGCCCGGGTGAAGCCGCAGAACAGTTCGGGCAGCCGCATGTTGAAATGGACAGCAGACTCGAACGTCCCGCTCATCAGCCGCACCAGATCGTCCCGCACGCCGTAGCGCGCCAGGCCTGCACCGCATATCGCCGTGTCGTGCGGCCAGATCGAACCGTTGTGATAGGACATCGGGTTAAAGAATATGGCATCGTCGGCGACCGTCCTCAGGCCCCAGCCTGAATGGAAGGGCGCTGCCAGAAGTTGATCCGCCACCCTTTCGGCGCGACCGGCTTCCGGCAGCCCGACATAGAGGAGATGCCCGGCATTGGACGTGCGGACGATGCAAGGATTGCCATCACCATCGAGCGCCAGCGCGTAGAAGCCGAGATCCTCGATCCAGAAATGCCTCTCGACGGCAATGCGCATCGCTTCGGCGCGTTCTGCCCAGTGCCCCGCCTTTTCAGTCTCGCCCCGGCGCGAAGCCAATTCGGCCAGTCCCTTGAACGCGGCAAAGACATAACCTTGGACCTCGACCAGCGCGATCGGGCCTTTCGGGATGCGGCCGTCGGCATGGAAGACGGAATCGAAACTGTCCTTCCAGCCCTGGTTGGCGAGGCCTGTATCGGCTGCGCGCTGATAGGTGAGGAAACCGGTGAGGCGGCTGGCCTCCTCGATCCAGTCGGCCGCCGCGCAGAGAGACGGCCACAAGGTATCCATGAAGGCCATGTCGCCGGTGCGGTTGGCGTAGGCGCAGGCGAGATGAATGTAGAGTGGCGTGGTGTCGACGCCGCCATAATAGCGCCCGAAGGGCAGCTCCAGCAGCGCCGCCATCTCACCCTTGCGCGTCTCGTGCATGATCTTGCCGGGCTGGGAATCGCTGAAGGGCGACGTTTCGGTCGCTTGATGCTGCGCCAGGAAGGCAAGAACGCCCCGCGCCAGGCCCGGATTGAGCCAGAGCATCTGCAAGGCGGAAATGACGCCGTCGCGGCCGAATGCGGTCGAGAACCAGGGGATTCCGGCATAGGGGTAAGGCCCTGTTTCAAGTTCGGTTGTGAGCAGCGCGACATCGGCCCGCGCACGTCCGACCCAATCGTTGAAGACGCGGCCCGAACTGTGGATTGTCGCGCCGTGACGGCGCTTTGCCCGCATGCCGAAACGCGCTCGGGCAGCAGCTGCGCGAAAGCGTTGGCGCGATGGCTGGCCGGCGACGTCCGGGCCAGCCTCTATGTAGAAAATCTGCCGGCCGCGCTTCGGCACGGCGAGGCGAAAATCCGCCCTGCCTGCCGACAAGTTATCGGCTGAATGGGAAAACGAGATCACCGAGACGCGCACGAGCTTATCCAGCCCCTCGTAGCGAAGCACGACGGACCCCGTGCTCGTCTCGGCTTCGTGCACTGTTCCACGCTTGGCCCGGGTCGATCCGCGCACCTCGAACATGTCGCGGAAATCGGCGGCGAAGTGCAGGGAGAGCGCGATGGTGGAATCCTGCTGGCTATAATTCGAGATGGTCACCCGTTCATAGAGACGGTTCTCCCACAGCAGCCTGACGCGTTCGATATGAACCGCGCCCTGCGGCACCTCGCGGCCTTCGAGGTTTTCGATCGGCAGGTTGGTCAGATTGGTGGTGAACAGTACATTGTCCTGGCTGAGCGACGCGCCGAGCAGCGAGGTCGGGCGTCCACCAACCGTAAGGCGAAACTCCGACAGCACGCGCGTGTCGTCACGGAAAAAGCCGTCGCCGGCACCGCGTATGTCGCCATATGCGTCTGCCACGGCGAAACAATCGCCATGCTTCAGGGCGAACTGCCGATGCGGCTCCCGTGGTGCGGTATCATCCAGCGATGCAAGGGCAAGGGCCGGGTCGAGCTTGCGCTCGTCAAGTTGTGCCATTGGTCATGAAGCTCTGCGGTTGTTGCTGCAATATGTTCGAAAGGCGTCCGCCGCCTCAGGAGGCTTTCGCCTCGGCTGCACCGCCGAGCAGCCGCGCATAGGCGCTGACATAGTCCCTTGCCATTCGTTCGGCAGAAAAGCGCCGCTCGAAGGTTCGGCGCACTTCACGCCGGTCGAGTTGCAGAAGCTGCGGCATGGACGCAACCGCCTCTTCGATTGAAGCGACGATGAAGCCTGTCACGCCGTTGTCGACGATTTCCGGCATCGCTCCGCAATTCCAGGCGATCACCGGCGTTCCGCAAGCCATCGCCTCGATGACCGCAAGACCGAACGGCTCGGGCCAGTCGATCGGGAAAAGCAGCCCGGCGGCATTGCCGAGGAAGGCGGCTTTGCGGTCTTCCGATATCTCGCCGACATAGTCGATCTGATCGCCATCGATCATCGGCTCGACCACTTCGTGGAAATAGGCGCGGTCGTCATCGCCGACCTTGGCCGCCAATTTGAGCTTGAGCCCGGCGCGTCGCGCGATCTCGATGGCTCGATCCGGCCGCTTGTCCCGCGACATGCGGCCCAGGAATGCGAGATAGCCCCCGTCGCGCCCTGCTTCGAAAGCAGGTTTGTAAATATCGACCGGAATCCCGTGATGGATTGTCGCGAGCCAATTGGCTTCTGCGAGCCCCATGCGCTGGCTGCGCGAAATTGAAATCATCGGAAAATTCGGAAAGCGCTCATAGGCCGGCGCCAGATCGGCGTAGTCCAGCCTGCCATGCGGCGTGGTCACCGTGCGCTGCGGCATATGCTCGAAGAACGGAAAATGCTGGAAGTGGCTGAGATGGAAATGGATGATATCGAACTGGTCGGCACGCTGCCTGACCTCGGCCAGCATGGCCAGATGCGCGGCAATCTCGGATTTCAGCGGATGAGGATCGAGACGAAGCGCGAGCCGTCGACACGGCACCAGCTTTGCCGATGTCGTGGTGTCGCCACTGGCAAAGAGGGTCACGTCGTGACCAAACGCGACTAGCGCTTCCGTCAGATAGGAGATGATGCGTTCAGTGCCACCGTAGAGCTTAGGCGGGACCGATTCATAGAGTGGCGCGACATGCGCGATTCTCATGGTTCAGGTTCCCTCAATCAATATCGTCGAGGTAACCGGAATGTTTCAGCCAGCAGATCGTTCCGACAACCCCGGTTGCAGCTTGAGGTGTCGAGCGAGATTGGAACTGCTGCCAGTCCTGTCGGGGGCGCTCAACGGCTCTGTCGCAAACCGCTCCATGACGGCGAGGCCGCAATAGGGCACGTAGGCTGCGGAATAGCCGCCTTCGTGTGACTCACGAGACGTCCACCGCACAGTTCGTCCGCCTTTTCCATCAGCATGCGTGTGATATCGCGATAGGTATCGCTGTGCAGCATCATGCAGCCGAGCGGATCGGCGCCCGATCCGTCGAAGCCGGACGGTACGACGATGAGGTCCGGTTTGTAGGCCTTGAGCGCCGGCAACACCATCTGCCGGAAGGCGGCGATGGACATTCTCAGAAGCCGGATTTGCCAAGAGTATCCGTCACGTCGTCGTGTCGGTCGCTCGAAATAGTGATTTTGCTTCACTTTCCGGAGAACGGAGGTTCAAATCTTATGGGAGCTGCTTCAAAGTCGCTCCTGGATCGCGGAAGGGGATGTGACATGGTGGATTCTGATCGGATCGACAACCTGATCGCAGCGGTGTCCCCCGCCTTGGCGCTTCGCGCCGGGATGGACCTTGGCATCTTCACCCGGCTCGGTGGCAGCGCGATGACTGCCGACACCTTGGGATCCGCGCTCAAAGTCGAGCCTGATCGCCTGTCGAGGCTCCTCTACGCGCTCGCCAGCATCGGTCTCCTCGAAGTCAAGGATGGTCAGTTTCGCAACGGAGCCGAAGCGGCGGCCTTCCTCGACGCGTCCAAGCCGACCTATCGCGGCGGCGATCATGCGGTTCTGCGCGAGCTTTGGGGGGCTGACCTACTGACCGCAGAGACGCTGCGACAGAACCGGCCGGCTGCGCTGCATGACTTTTCCGAAGCGGGGCCCGAGGCCGCGGCGGCCTTCAGCCGTATGCTTGCACCGGGCGGGATCATTTTCGGTCGACATCTGGCCCGGGAGGTGGACCTCTCTGCGATCGGTTCGGTGATCGACATCGGTGGAGGCCCCGGGACCATTCTCGTCGGACTTCGCGAGCGGCGGCCGCAGATTGCTGCGACGCTGATGGAACTCCCAACAGTCGCAGCGGTCGCGCCAGCAATCCTGTCAGAATACGGTGCCGACGACGTGGTTGTCGAAGAGGGTGACATAACTGTTGCGCCATCGATCGGTCGTCACGATCTGGCGATCCTGAAGGCCGTCGTCCAGGTCCTTCCGCCGGACCAGGCACGCAGTTCGATCCTGAACGCGGCGCGTTGCCTGACACCCGGAGGCGAGATAGCAATTGCGGGGTGGGGTGTCGTCGATGACGACCGCCTCGGCCCGCCTGAGGGTGTCTTTCTGAATCTCACCTTCTTGAACCTCTATCGCCACGGCGAATCGTACACTGAAGGTCAGTATCGAGCCTGGATGACCGAGGCTGGTTTCCGGGATATCTCCAGGTCGCGCCTGACGGACGGCTGCACGTTATTTCGCGCGCGCCTTACGAGCTGATCGTGGCTAAATGGTTGGTTTCGGACACAGAGTGTTGATTTCCGCTTGAACGTGACACGACGCCGCCAGCGACATTTCATTATTTCGGCAGTGAGACATAACAGCCATGAATTCTAGGATAACTTCTTAGAATGTCAGGTCCCGTTGACTTGGGTCCTGCTCAGGGCGCTTGCTAGAAGGCATATCAAACAAAAAATTCCGAGGGGTAACATGCCAGATTCGAGCAAGAACAAACTTCGCCTCGCCGCTGCATCGCTATTGTGTTTGGCCGCCATCTGGCCGGTTGGCAGCGCCAGCGCGGAAACGGTGCTGCGGCTCGCCCATGCGTCGAGTTCCGGCAGCCTGATCAACGATGCCGTGACGAAATTTGCCGACGAGGTGAAGGAAAAATCCGGTGGCGAACTAACCGTTCAGATATTCCCGGACGGCCAGCTTGGTGATGAAGGCCCGATCGCTGACGGCGTTGGTTCGGGCTCAATCGATATCGGTTTGGGTGGCGTTGTCGACCAGATCGATCCGAAGCTGAACGTGGTTACCCTGCCTTTCCTTTTTGCGAATGCCAAGGCTGCCCATGACTTCCTCGATGGGCCGGTGGGTAAAGAAGTGTTCACTACCGGCGGCGACCGCGGCTATCAGATGCTGGGCGCGCTGGATTCCGGTTTTCGTCAGTTTGCCAACAGTGCCCACACGATCAAATCGCCGCAGGACATCGCTGGACTGAAGCTGCGCACACCGCCAAATCCAGTCATTCTCGCCACCATCAAGCAGCTCGGTGCATTGCCGCAATCGATCCCGTTCGGGGAGGTTTACACATCGCTGCAGGCCAAGGTCGTTGACGGCGTCGAACCTGAGATCCGCGATTTCTATGATCAGAAATGGTACGAGAGCGCCAAATACCTCTCCATATCCAACTACATCTGGACGCCCAACTACTGGTACATGAACAAAGACCGTTACGACGGCCTAACGGATGACCAGCGCAAGGTGCTCGATGCGGCCGTGACTGATACCACCCAGTGGTATCGCGGCAAACTGGAAGAAGTCTATGCCGACGTGCGCGCCAAGCTTACCGAGAAGGGCGTGGAGATCAACGAGGTAGATGGAGCCCCGTTCCGGGCCCTGGTCGATCCCGTCTACCAGCAGTTTGGTGCCGAATGGGGCGCGGACTACGTTGCCAAGGTGCGCAAGGCGGCGACCGGCGAATAGCAGCCGTGCGATGGCGTAGTCAGGAACGACGTCTCGCATTGTGATGCCGCGGCGGTGAAATCATCGCCGCATTCGCCCTGAAGAGATTGGAATATCATCATGCAACGCACAGGGCATTGGATCACCCTGATCCTGTCGGTGATCGGGGTCTGCGTGGTCGCCGCACTCATCATCACCACCGGCCTCGGGGCAATCGGTCGTTATCTGCATATGACCGGCGTCACTTGGTCGTTTGAGCTGGTTGGAATGCTGTTTCTCTGGACAACGATGATCGGCGCAGTCCTGGCCGAGATCGCTGGCGAGAATGTCTCGATCGACGGCAACAGCGTGACAAGCAGCCGGGGGCAGGGCTTCCGCCTCTATCACAACTTGATCCTTCTCTTGGTGGCGGCTGCCTTTGTGTGGAGCGGCCTGGCCATGCTCGGCCGCACCGCCTTCGTGCCGACTCCGGTGATGCGTGCCCCTTCCTGGGTCGTCCATTCCAGCATAGCGTTTCTGGGCGCTGGCCTAGGCGTCGTTGCGCTGGTCCGCATCCTGCGCATTTTCCGGTGATTGCCCGATGACCCTGCTTGTCCTTTTCGGCATCTTCGCCGTCACGCTCTACACCGGGGTGCCGGTGGCCTGGTCGATCGCTATCTCGACGCTTGCCGTTATCTTCCTCGGGCTGGTGCCGCTGCCGCCATCCTGGTTCGCGCAGCAGGTTTATGGCGGCGCCGACTCTATTTCGCTGGCGGCTATCCCGTTATTCCTGGTCGCAGGCGGCATCATGAACGAAGGTGGTCTCACACGCCGCATCATCGATCTGGCCGACGATCTTCTCGGCTGGGTTCGCGGCGGCCTCGGCGTCGTTAATGTCGCCACCTGCATGGTTTATGGCGGCATCACCGGGTCAGCCACTGCTGACACCGGCGCGGTCGGCTCGATCATGATCCCCGCAATGGTCGAGCGTGGTTATCCGCCGGCCTTCGCGGCAGCGGTAACAGCGGCTGCCGGCACACTCGGCATCATCATCCCGCCAAGCGTGGTGATGATCATGTATGGGGTGCTCACCAACACCTCGATCGGCGGCCTGTTTGCCGCAGGCATCATCCCCGGCATCATGCTGGCGGTCACCTTCATGCTCACCGCCTGGTGGATCGGCGTGCGCGAAGGCTTCCCCAAATCTGATTCACGCCCGACGCTGAGGAGCTTCGCCACGCATCTGGTGCGCGCACTGCCAGCCATGCTGATGCCGATCGTGGTGCTGGGCTCGATGCTCACCGGCTATGCGACGACGACAGAGGCGGCGTTCGTCGCCGTGGTGTGGGCGCTGATAGTCGGTGGCCTCGTCTATCGCGAGATCACATGGAAGGCGCTATGGAAGATCGGTCTTGAAACCGTGCGCATGACCGGCGCCATAATGATCATCATGGCGGTCTCGACGCCGTTCTCCTGGATCCTGACGGTCGAGCAGATACCGCAATGGACCGCCGGCCTGCTGACGGCATCCGGCGCCGGGCCGACGGTTACCATCCTGCTCATCCTTCTGTTGCTGACCTTCGTCGGCACCTGGGCGGATCTTGGGCCGTCGCTGATCATCCTGGCGCCTATCGTCCATCCGATCGGCATCGATGCGGGACTGGCTCCTTACCAGCTCGGCCTCATCTTCACCGTCGCGCTGGGCATCGGCCTCTTCACCCCGCCGGTCGGCACCAACATCTTCGTCGTCTGCAATGTAGCCAAAGTGGGCGTCAACGCGGTGACGCGACGGCTGATCCCGTTCTTCATCACCAGCAACATCTGCCTGCTGCTCATTGCCTTCGTGCCGGCGACGACGGAATGGCTGCCGAAACTGCTGGGATTCTGACGCCGGCCATGTGGGCGCCAAGACATAACCTGGAAGCGAATAGAGACATGAAACATCTGGTAGGCGGCATTTCCAGCGCCGGTCGCGCGTTGCCAGCGGTCGACGGCGTCCCGTTCCTGACCGCCCGCTCGTCTGGCGCGCATGTGTGGGACGAACATGGCCGCCGCTACATCGATACTGCGCTTGGCTTCGGCGCTACGCTGCTCGGCCACGCGCATCCGCAGGTGGTCGAGGCGGTGAAGCGCGCACTGGCCGATGGACCAATGCCGGCCTTCGCCCATGCCGGTGAGGAGCGGGCGGCGGAATTGCTCACCGCTGCCACCGGGTCGCTGTCGCAGGCGATCTTCACCAATACCGGCAGCGAGGCCGTGCATCTGGCCTGCCGGCTGGCCCGCGCCGCCACCGGCCGCGGCCTGATCGCCAAGATGGCCGCGGGTTTCGACGGCTGGTATGACGACGTGGCCTTCGGCAATGCCGGCTCGGCCGAGGCAGAAATGCGCGCCAACCGGCGCCCCCGAAGCGCCCGAACCCTGCTGCTGCGTTTCAACGATTTCGACGATGTCGAGCGCTTGTTTGCCGAAAACGACGACGTGGCTGCAGTGATCATGGAGCCGATGCTGGCCAATGCCGGCTGTATCCTGCCAGCGCCCGGCTACCTGAAGCATGTCGAGACGGTGGCGCGACGCAACGGCGCGCTGGTCATCCTCGACGAGGTGCTGATGGGCTTCCGCACCGGCTTCGGCCTTGCCGGCCAGGCGATGGGCATCGATGCCGACCTCGCCACCGTCGGCAAGGCGATCGGCAGCGGCATCGCAGTTGCGGGCGTGGTCGGTACGCTGGAGGTCATGGCGCTGTGTGAAAGCGGCGAGGTGGCACGAGCAGGAACCTACAGCGGAAATCCGGTCGCCACCGCCGCCGTCTGCGCGACGCTGGGCCTGCTCGCCACGCATGACTACGACGTCTTCGTCGCGCGCGGCGAGCGCCTGCGCGGTGAGATCGAGCATGCGTTCGCTGTCAACGGGATCAGTGCCGTGACATCCGGCTATGGCAGTGTCTTCACCGTATGGTTCAGCGACGCTCCCCCGAAAGACTATAGGGAGGCGGCGGCCAAGGTCGACGAGGGGAGGTCGCGGGCCATGCATGAGGGATTGCGGCGGGAAGGGCTTCTTGCCATGCCGTCGCCCTACGGCCGGCTTTATCTTTCAGCGGCCCATGACGACGCGGTCATCGCCGAGATGGCGGAAATCTTCGCTCGGGTTGCCTTGTCCATGCGGTAAGCCCAGGCGGCTTGCTGCGTCGGCCACTCTCCCGATACGCTACAGGTCAGATTGCCTTAGGAGTTCCTCGCCGCTCGCCACCTGGAATTCGGAGCGAATGAAGCTTGCCATGCGTCGGACGGCAGCCCTTGCGCCTTGTGGCACGAGAAGCGCCAGATCGACCGGCTTCAGCGACGGCAAGCCGTCTTTCGCCTCGAGTTGGCGGTGTGCGGGCGAAATGACCGATGCCGGCAAAGCCGTTACAGCCTTGCCCAGTCCGATCGCGGTCTGGATCGACGGCAGGTGCGATGAGGTCCACGCTACCCGCCAGGGCAGGCCTGCTCGATCCAGCGCATCCAGTATGATGGGGCGAGCGCGGCAGAATTTCTCCGGAAACAGAGCCAGCGGCAGCGGCTTCTGCAATTCGGGCCTTCCGTCCTGCGATGCGCACCAGACGAGCGGCTCGTGGCGCAGGAATTCGCCCTTTGCCGGATCGTTGCCCCGGGTAATTATAGCGATATCGATTTCGCCCTGGTCGACGCGAGTTTCAAGCTCGCTCGAGAAATAGCACAGAATCTCGACCTGGATACGCGGGTTCTGGGCCGAGAAACGTTCAATCAATGGGGTGCCGAAAACGCCCAGATAATCGTCGGGCATGCCGACGCGCACGCGGCCTGTCAGTGCTTCAGGCTGGAGCGCGGCCAGTGCCTCATCTTCGATCGCTATCATGCGGCGGGCATAACCGATCAGGATTTCTCCCGTCTCGGTAAGATGCAGGCCACGCCGGGAGCGATCGAAAAGCTTCTTTCCCAGCTTATCCTCAAGCCGGGCAATTGCGTTGCTGACGCCAGCCTGTGTCCGGCCTATCCTGTGGGCTGCTGCGGTGAAACCGCCAGCGTCCACCACTGCAACGAGCGTAGCCAGCGCATCCCCGTCGAGATGTCTCATCGAGTGGGCTCCATATCGGCTTCCCGCCGGACGCAATCTATCATTCTATTGCCCGCATTCAATTAGGGGCAACTTCTGATGTTCGGCGTCCTGAGGGGTGCTCTGATGCTTCGCCGCAGTGCCGTCGCGGAACTCGGACGCACCCGAGCGGACCTGGGCACCCTTTGGACTCCGAGGCGACGCTGCCCGGTCTCCCAGTCTTATGTAGTTGGCCGTGGCAAACGACGTTGTTCCAGGATATTTGCCACAGCCTCGTCCTCCCAGGCGCATTACGGGCGCCTTGGCGGATTGGTTTTCATCTGCGGCCGGGTAACATCGTCCGCTGGCTATGCTTTTATGTGCCAAGTATGACCTTCGCGCTGTCCGCGTCCGTCACGATGATCGTTGCCAATTCCGCTCTGGCAATTGCAAGAAGAACTGCATGCTTGTGAGCGCCGCCGGAAGCGACGATGCGGCAGGGAATCTTGCGGTAGTCGTCGAGTTCGGGAGAAAGTACTTGCCCATTGATGGGGTGATCGACGGGATTACCCTCGATATCAAGATAGCGGCCTAAAAGATCCCCGACGGCGCCGGCTGCGATGAGGTTCTCCACCTCGATGCCGGCGGGCAGGCCGTAGCGCACCTGCAGCGACTGTCGGGAAACGTCTCCAACGCTCAGATAGGAGACATCGACATCGTGTGTCTGGAGGAAAATCTTGCGGAAGACCGATTGCGAGATGATCGTATCGCGCGATTGCGGGCTTTCTGCATAGACCGGCGCCACGAAATAGTGGCACTGCGCCTTCAGCACCTGGGCGAAGCCGCGCACGATCTCAAAGGTGTTGATCTCCGATCCGTAGGTCAGACCGCCCATCATGGAGCGCACGTCGATCTGCGGTTCGTTGGCGGGGCTCATATGCTGGACGGTTTCGCGTAGCGTTGCACCCCAGCCGATGCCGATCGAACCCGGCTTCTGCGTCTGGATCAGTCGGTCCAGATAGGCTGCAGCACCCCGACCGATGACCGAATGAAGCTGCAGCGGATCGGCGGGCGTCGGAACCACGACGGCATCCTTCAGGCCAAAGTGGCTGCGCAACTGCGCTTCCAGCTCGATATTGGCGGCAAGCGGTGAACTGAAGCTGATCCGGACGATCCCGTCTTCCAGGGCTGCGGCAAGAAGTTCATTCACCCTGCGGCGGGTCAGATTCATCTGCTCGCCGATCTGCGCCTGCGTTAGCCCTTCAACGTGATAGAGCCACGCCGCCTTGATCATCAACTCTTGCTGTTCCACGCGAACTTTCCTCCAGAATTACAAATGTCACATCGATGTAACATTTGTAATCTAATGCCGTCCTAACGATCAGATAATCACCGGAGAAGATTGTCGCGAAGAGGCGGCTGGTCGGCAATCGATTTCACCTGACACACGGAAACCTTCGCTTTCATGACGGTAGATCTTCTCATTTTTGATTGCGACGGCGTGCTGATCGACAGCGAACCGGTCGCAAGCGCCACGTTTGCCAAGTCGCTGCGGCGCGTCGGTGTCAATTTAAGTGCGGACGACGTCCATCGCCGCTTCACCGGCCTGTCGGAGAGCGAGAGCCGGCGCATATGTGCCGATGAGTTCGGGCTGGCGGATGTGGACCGCGTCTTTTCCAACTGGCAGGCGGACATTTATGGTGAGTTTGCGCGTTCCCTGCAGCCGATGGCGGGAATGACGGAACTGGTACGATCGCTGCCGCATCGCAAATGCGTCGCTTCCAATAGCACGATGGAAAGGCTGCGCCGAAGCCTCGGTCTCTTCGATCTGTGGAGCGAGTTCCACCCGAACATCTTCAGCGCCGATATGGTGAGGCACCCCAAGCCCGCGCCGGATCTTGCTCTGCTTTGCGCCAGGCAGCTCGGGGTGGAGGTTGAACGATGCGTCGTGATCGACGACAGCGCCATTGGCATTCAGGGCGCCGTTGCGGCCGGGATGAGAGCGATCGGCTTTGTCGATCCGGCCGATCCACGTACGGGACGGCATGCCGTCCTCGAGAAAGCAGGGGCCTCCTTCGTTGCCGAAGGTGCGGATGAACTCGCCATGACGATCGATGCGATTTCACCAGCCCCTGCGCGCAGAATGCCAGTCGCCACGCTTACAGGTTGAGTTCCCGAAGCCAATGCGGATCGCAGCATCCGCGTCGGCCACATGTCATGAAAACTTCATTCCAGCATTAAGAAACCGACACACCGCCAGCCGTACAAGCAAGGCCGCATGGCACCCGGTCACCAATTGTCGGCCATGGAAAAAGGAGACCTCCAAATGCTTTCACTTAACAGGCGCAGTGCCCTTGGTTTGCTGGGGGCCACCGCCGGCAGCATCATCCTGCCGCGCATCGCAATGGGCCAGGCAACGCGCCCGTCCGTGACGATTGCTGTGCAGAAGATCACCATCAATGGCACGCTCGATATCTGGAACGAAGGTTCCAATGTCGGCGAGCGCGTGTTCTTCCCGAACCTTTGGGAAGGCCTCATCCTGCGCAACTGGATGGGCGATCAAGGACCCCTTCCGGGCCTTGCCACCGAATGGACGCGCATCGACGACAAGACCGTCGAACTCAAATTGCGCCAGGGCGTGAAGTTCCACAATGGCGACGAACTGACGGCCGACGACGTCGTGTTCAGCTTCTCGCCCGAGCGGGTCTTTGGCAGCACCCAGCCTGCCGGCGGCAAGACGATCTTCGAGGCCGACCACAAGCCGACGACGGTGAAGGAACTGCCGGCTACGCTGCCGGGCAACGGCCGCCGCCTGTGGCCGGCGCTTGCAGGCGTCGAGGCCGTGGACAAATATACGGTGCGCTTCCACAACGCGACGCCGGACGTGACAATCGAGGGCCGTCTCTATGCCTTCGGTAGCCAGATCACCAACCACCGCGCCTGGAACGAGGCCGAGGCCTATGTCGACTGGGCGCGCAAGCCGATCACCACCGGCCCCTACATGGTCGGCGATTTCAGGCCTGACGTCTCGCTGACGCTGGTGGCGTTCGACGAATATTGGGGCGGGCGTCCTCCGCTGGCCGAAATCCGTTTTGTCGAGGTGCCGGAAGTGGCGTCGCGCGTGAACGGCTTGCTGTCGGGCGAATACGACTTCGCCTGCGACCTGCCACCGGACCAGATCGCCACCGTACAGGCGGCATCCGGCCTGGAAGTCCAGGGGTCGACGATCCTCAACCACCGCGTCTCGGTCTTCAACATCGAGAATCCGATCCTCAGGGATCCGCTGGTTCGCCGCGCCATGACCCATTCGATCGACCGCCAGGCGATCATCGACGCGTTGTGGGGAGGTCAGACCGTGATCCCGGCCGGACTCCAGTTCCCCTTCTATGGCGACATGTTCATCAAGGACTGGACCGTTCCGGAATTCAATCCTGAGCTGGCACGCGATCTGTTGAAGCAGGCCAACTACAAGGGCGATGCGATCCCCTACCGCCTTCTCAACAACTACTACACCAACCAGACCGCGAACGCCCAGATCATGGTCGAGATGTGGAAGCAGGTCGGCCTGAATGTCCAGATCGAGATGAAGGAGAACTGGGGCCAGATCCACGATCCGGCAGGCGTAAAGGGCGTGCGCGACTGGTCCGCCGGTGGCACGTTCAACGATCCGGTTTCCGGCATCGTCAACCAGTACGGCCCGAACGGCGAAGTGCAGCAGAAGAAGGACTGGACCAACACTGAGGCCAACCAGATGGCGGCGGTCATGGAAACCAGCACCGATCGCGCCGCCCGCAAGAAGGCTTTCGCGCGCATGCTGGAAATCTGCGAGCGCGAGGACCCGGTCTATCAGGTTCTGCACCAGAACGCGGTGTTCACCGGCATGAAGTCTTCGCTGAAGTGGAAGGCCGCACCTGCCTTTGCAATGGATTTCCGCGCCTCAAACTGGGCGAGTTGATAGTCCATTCCGTTTTTGCTCCGGCAGTTTTTAGCTGTCGGAGCAATTCTTTTTCCAGCGCACAAATCCTTACTTGTCCGGAAACGGACAGAACGCAGCTTGAGAGGGAAACATGGGCGCAGCAAAATCCAATCTGGTGGAATTGCGAGACCTGAAGGTCGCTTTCGACGGTGTTCAGGTTTTACATGGTATCGACCTTACCGTAGGCCGCGGCGAGGCGCTGGGGCTTGTCGGCGAGTCGGGTTGTGGCAAATCTGTCACCTGGCTGGCCGCACTCGGGCTTTTGCCGGGCAAAGCCGGCGTCAGCGGGTCTGTCCGGCTCGAAGGGCGCGAGCTTTGCGGCAGTCCGCGCAGCACGCTGGAATCGGTTCGTGGCGGGCGGATCGCCATGATCTTTCAAGATCCGTCGAGTTCGTTGAACCCGGTGCTACGCATCGGCCGCCAGATCACCGAGGCTCTGGCGCTGCATCGCGGTCTGCGGGGCGATGCGGCAAGGACGGAGGCACTACGGCTGATGGATATGGTCGGTATCCCCGACGCCCGCAGCCGTTTCGATCTTTACGCCCACGAATTTTCAGGCGGCCAATGCCAGCGCTTGATGATCGCCATGGCGCTGGCCGGAGAGCCGGACCTGCTGATCGCGGACGAGCCGACCACGGCGCTCGACGCGACGATCCAGGCGCAGATTCTTGACTTGCTGATCCAGCTTCGCGCCGAAACCGGCATGGCGACGGTGTTCATCAGCCATGATCTCGGTGCGGTGTCGCAGGTCTGCGAGCGGGTATGCGTGATGTATGCCGGCCGCATCGTCGAGCAGGGAACCGTCGAGCAGCTATTCGCCGCGCCGCGTCATCCCTATACGCGCGGTCTGTTCGACGCGATCCCGCGAATTGACGGTCCCCGTCAACCGCTGGTTCCCATTCCCGGCACAGTGCCCAATCCGAAGCATCTGCCTGCCGGCTGCGCCTTCTCCCCGCGCTGTTCGAGGGTGCTGCAATCCTGCCACACGGAACTGCCGCCTCTTGTCCCGCAAGGTGACGGCCGCCTGCTGGCCTGCGCCCGCCCGGTTCCGCTGGCGCTCGTCATCCACGCGGCAAAGCCCCGGACACCTGCCCGGATTGTCGAGAGTGCGCTGCAATGACGCCGCTGATCCAGGCCACGAACCTTGCCCGCATCTATCAAGTGCGACGTGGGCTTTTTGCCCAGCCGAAGCCGGTACGCGCTGTCGACGGTGTTTCGCTCGCTGTAATGCCGGGCGAGACGCTGGGTATCGTCGGCGAATCCGGGTCCGGCAAATCGACGCTTGGACGCATGCTTCTCGGCATCGACCAGCTACAGGCGGGCGAGGTGCGCTTCGAGGGGCGGGCAATGCCCGAACTGCGCACGGCCGAGTGGCGCGCCCTTCGTGCGAAGATGCAGCTGGTCTATCAGGACCCGCTGGCAGCACTCGACCGGCGCCTGACGATCGCGTCCCAGCTTGCCGAGCCGCTGGAAATTCATCGCATCATCCCGAAAGACCAGCGCCCCGCCCGCGTTGCCGAACTGATGGTGGCGGTCGGCCTGCGCCAGGATCAGGCCGGGCGTTTCCCGCATGAGCTCTCCGGCGGGCAGCGCCAGCGCGCGGTGATAGCGCGGGCGCTGGCTTCGCGCCCGAAGCTTCTGGTCTGCGACGAGCCGGTTTCGGCCCTCGACGTTTCCATACAGGCGCAGGTCGTCAATATGCTGCGCCAGCTTCAGGAACAGAACGGCATCGCCATGGTCTTCATCAGTCACGACCTGAAGGTCGTGCGCAACATCGCCGACCGCGTCGCCGTCATGTATCTCGGCCGGATCGTGGAGGAGGCCTCCTCCGACGTGATCTTCCGGTCGCCCCGGCATCCCTATACACAAGCGCTGGTCTCGAGCGTGCCGGTGCCGGGCAAGCTGCTGGAGGGCCGCGTCATCCTGCAGGGCGAGCCGCCCAATCCCGCCAACCGTCCCGCGGGCTGCGCTTTCCACCCCCGCTGTTCCATCGCGCGCGACATCTGCCGTAGCACTGCGCCCGTGCTGCGCCAGATCGAAAACCGGCGCACCGCTGCCTGCCATATCGTGGCGGATGGCGCGGTTCCGGTCGCAGCCTAAGAGCATGACATGATCAGTTTCGTTCTCACGCGCCTGCTCAGGGCCATCATTACCATTCTGGCTGTGGTGACCTTCGCCTTCGTCGTGCTGCGCATGTCCGGCGATCCGGCCCAGGTCATGCTCGGCCCCGACGTGCCGCAGGATGTGATCGACGCGTTCCGCAAGGCATGGGGCCTCGACCAGCCTGTATGGGTGCAATATCTGGCCTATCTCAAATCGATCTTCACCGGCGATTTCGGCGTGTCGATGCGCGACAAGGCATCCGCGCTCGATCTCGTGCTGGAACGGGTGCCCGCCACGCTGCAATTGACGATTCCCGCGCTGATCCTCAAGCTCGTCATCGGCATACCGGCCGGAATCTACGCAGCGCTTCATCGGCAGAGCTTTGCCGACCGCGGCGTCATCCTGCTCGCGATCCTCGGCTTCACCATCCCGTCCTTCGTCATGGGGCTGATCCTGGTGCTGGTCTTTTCGATCATTCTCGGCGTCCTGCCGTCAGGCGGCCAGGATACGTGGGTGCACGGCATCTTGCCGACGATCACCATGAGCATCGGGGGCATCGGCATCCTCGCCCGTTTCTCGCGCAGCGCGATGATCGAGGTGATGGGCCAGCCCTTCATCCGCACGGCTTCGGCCAAGGGGCTGAAATGGCGTGACGTCGTCTGGAGCCATGCTTTGCCCAACGCCGCCGTGCCGATCGTGACGATCGTCGGTTTCATGGTTGGGTCGCTGATTGCGGGTGCTGTGGTGGTCGAATCGATCTTTTCCTGGCCGGGCATTGGCCGCCTGCTGATCGTATCGGTCAGCAACCGCGATCTAGCGGTGGTGCAATGCATCTTGCTTGTCATAGCGGCCACGATGGTTGTCTCGAACCTGATCGTCGACCTGCTCTATGGTTGGCTCGACCCGCGCCTGCGCTCGCGCGCTGCGCATTGAGGAGATGGGAATGGCTTCGGCAGATTTTCCGGCGGCTAAGCGGACGGGCAGGGGAGATGAAGGCTTCATCGCGTTGATCCGCTGTAATGTGCCGCTGAGCGTCGGCCTCGGCATCTTCTGGCTCGCAGCGATGGTGCTGATTGCCATTTTCGCCGACCAAATTCGCCCATATGGCATCACCGCGATGGACCTTGCGAGCCGGCTTTCGCCGCCCGGCAATGTGAAGCATTGGCTCGGCACCGACGAGCTGGGCCGGGACGTGCTTTCGCGGCTTATACAGTCGATCCGGGTATCGCTGATCATCGCCTTCGGTGCCACGATCCTGTCGGCAGTGTTCGGCACCGCGCTCGGTTTCGCCGCCGCGCAGTTCCGCGGCGCGGTCGAGCATCTGGTGCTGGCGCTGGCCGATTTCCAGGCGGCCTTGCCGTTTCTGATCATGTCGCTGGCGGTTCTGGCCTTCTTCGGCTCCTCGATGCTGCTGCTTGTCTGCCTGATGGGTTTTTATGGCTGGGAACGCTATGCGCGCATCGCGCGCGGCCTTGCCATCTCCGCCAGCGCGCAGGGTTATGCCGCTGCCGCCGTGCAACTCGGCGCCACGCCGGCGCGCGTCTATCTTCGCCATATCCTGCCCAACGTCGCTTCGACGCTGATCGTGTCGATGACGCTGACCTTTCCGGAAATCATCCTGATGGAAAGCGGGCTGTCGTTTCTCGGCCTCGGCGTGCAACCGCCCGAGACCAGCCTCGGCAATATGGTCGGCTTCGGGCGCGAATATCTGACGCGCGCGCCCTGGGTCATGCTGGCGCCGGCAGCCGTCATCATGCTGACGACACTCTCCATCTCGCTGGTCGGTGACTGGCTGCGCGACAAGCTCGATCCGACCGTGCGCTGAAACAGGCGCGCCTAACCCGCAACCAGGAAGAAATTCATGACGCTCATCACCGGCCATCGCGGCGCCCGCAACCTCTGGGCTGAAAACTCGCTGACGGGCTTTCGTAACGTCCTGCAACTCGGCGTGGATGCCGTCGAATTCGACGTGCATCTGACGAATGCGGGCGAACTTTTGGTCATTCACGACGCCATGCTTGACCGTACGGCAGAGGGTACTGGACCGGTTCGGCTGCTGACGCCCGAGGCGCGGGCAGGCATGAAACTGAAAGGCACGGACGAGGGAATCCCGACATTGGCCGACGTGCTCGATGTCATTCCCCCGGCTACCGGGCTTGCGCTGCATGTGGAGATCAAGCTCGACGAGACCGGCACGCCCTATCCGGGCATCGCCGAGCGCATCGCACAGGAACTTGCCCGCTTCGGCGTGGAGGAAAGAACGCATCTGACCTCGTTCGACACCTCCGTCCTGGAGGATTGCCGCCGTTACGCGCCGCATATCGCACGTCTTGTCTCGGTGAATGCTGCTTGGGCCGAAAGGCAGGGCGGGCTCGCCGCGTTTCTCGATCGGGTCGACGACCTTGTCGAGATCGTTGCGGTCCATCACGAACTGATGGAAGCTCAATGGGACCTGATTGCTCGGACCTTGCCGCTCGAACGGCTATGCGTCTGGACCCTGAATGACGAAGAGACGCTCCGCCAATGGCTGGAGCGGGATATTGGCCACCTGACATCGGATAGCCCCGACATCGCGCTCGCCCTTCGCGCAGCGCAGTCCAGCAGGTCAAATCTCCTGCAGCCGACGCACTGAACTCAATAAGATCGGAGACAATCATGAGCAATATCATCGCAAGCGGCTTCAATTCGGGTTCCATCGACGGCGAACTCGACAGCCTGGAAACCGACTTGCGCCGCCTGGCTGGCCTCGGCGTCGATACCGTCGAACTCGGACTGACCAGCATCGATCTCATCGCCGGCGGACGGTTGATAAAGGAGCGGCTGGACCGGCTCGTGGCATTGACCGGCCAGTTTCCGTTTCGCTACACCGTTCATGGCCTTGTCTCGTCCAATTTCATGGACCCGGTGACGTCGCGCTATCAGCTCGACGCGGCCAAGGCACTGGTCGAGGTCTGCGACCGGATCGGCTCGCGCATCATTGTCCAGCATGGCGGCTGCCTGCGCGCCGACCAGATTGCCGAGCGCACAAGTGCTGACCTGCGCGAACGCGAGGCGCTGTTCGAGCTTGCCGAATTCGCCAGGCCTTATGGCATCCGCGTCGCCTTCGAAAACATCTTCACCACGGAGCCGGGTCAATATCGCCAGACTCCGGCCGAGCTTGCGGAGACGGTGAAAACTGTCAACCACCCCAATCTCGTCGCGCTGATCGATTTCAGCCACGCCTACATCGAAGCGACTTATCGCGGGCTGAATTTCCGCGAGCAGTTGCGCGCCATGGCGCCGGTGACGGGCCATCTGCATGTGCACGATTCCTTCGGTCGTCCGCAGGGTTTCTACAAGGCATACCATCCGCAGGAATCCACAGCACTCGGCATAGGCGACCTGCATATGCCGTTGGGGTGGGGCGACATCGACTGGGAGGGAATCTTTAGTGAGCTGGAATTTCTCCCCGATACGGTTCTGATGATGGAAATCGGCCCGCGCTACCGCAGCGAACAGCCGGCCTGCCTGGAGCGCACGCGACAACTGATCACGCTGAACAACAACGGCGCGTCCTTGGCTGCCGAATGACAGCAATTTTGAACCGTCGAGGCCCTCCGCCGGTCTTTATGCCGGCGGTGATAGATAACCCGGCATGATGTCGTGAGACGGCGAAAGACGTATGTCCATGCAACAAGGCCGTCCGAAATCTCTTCATTCCGCGGTGACGGGCCTTGTTAGTCTTTGACGGGTAGCCGCGTTACAAGTGCGGCCACATCGATCAACTCCTTGATAAGAGGGTTTGCTGGCTGGCGGTGGCCTATGGCTATGATGCAATCGTCCATATTGGAGACTTTGCGGAAGGTAACGCCGGGCCGGGCGTAGAAACGCGCAGTGCTTTCCGCGGTTATGCTTATGCCTTTACGCAAGGCCACGGCCTGCAATTCAGAATCAACGGTGGCGGCTTCGAACACGACGCGGGCCGGCTGACCCTGCCGGTACTGGCTGGCAAGCCAGTAGTCGCGCCATACGCCGGTTCCCGGTGCGGCGATGAAGGGTTCGTCGAGCAGTTGTTCCACCTGAACCGTATCCTGCAGGCTCAATGGATGACCGTCAGGCAAACAGGCAACGCATTTCTCCCGGGCGATCTCTACGATATGTATGCCCGGCGTATCGACCGGCGGACAGAAAATGCTGCAGTCCACGAGTTCCGTCGACAATCCGGCATCCGGATTGGTGAAGTCGTATTCGACGAATTCGAGCGTCGCGTTCGGCCGGCGCCGTTCGAATTCCTGGGTAATCTTCGGAATGAATTCCACGGCAGTGCCGATCAGATATCCGACCCTGAGGAAATTGTGTATCGACAGCTGGAGGGCTTTTACCTCCTTGTGGAACGTCTCCATCGAGCGGTTGAGCTTGTGGGCGTATTCGCAGACTGTCGCGCCGTCCTTGGTGAGGGTGACGCTGCGCGTGGTTCGTTGGAAGATTTCGAACCCTAGCGTCGCCTCAAGTTGCATAATGGTTTGCGACAACGCCGGCTGCGAGACAGCCAGCCTTTCGGCCGCTCTCGCGAAGTTCTTCTCACTGGCGACGGCGAGCAGGCACCGGATGTGGCGAAGCTGGATATTCATAAGCGACATGAATTAATCCTTTCGCTAATCGTCCTTGTTGTTGACACCACAGGCAGAGTTGGGCATCTCCTATGATGGCCAGCTTGGCTCTAGGACTCAGCAGCACGGCTTTAACGCAAAACTTGGGTTACGGTTTTGAACAAGCACGGCGTGCTGCTGCCCATTGTCATGACGCCGATCGCAAATAGGTTCGGCGCAAAATAGGATTTCCTTTGCCCAGCACGCGGCGATCATCGAAGCGCGGCACGCCTCGCGGCTTGTTGGGCAGCTGCGGCTCGACAACGCGCCACTCGAAGTCGGTCAAATCGTATCGGCTCATGCCGATGCTGAATCCGGGTTCCACCCAATGGGCAAGACCGCCAGCTTATGACCGCGCTTGTCTTGCCTTTGTGGCCATCACGCCAGATGCTATGGTTCAAATTGCTCGAGAGGGAAGGCAATGCGGACATCACTCTACGACCTCAGCGTGCCGACCTTCCTGCAAACCGTAAGATCCGTCGGAGGCTTTCTCGACCGTGCGGCCACCCACTTTTTAAACACCGGTGTCGATCCCGATAATTTCGTGAACACCCGCCTCTTCGATGACATGGCACCATTTCATTTTCAGATCGAAGCGGCATGGCATCATTCCGTGTGGGGGGTCGAGGCGCTCAAGACCGGCGCGTTTACCCCTCCCGCCTTGGTCGGACCTATTCCTTTCACTGACCTACAGGCGATGATCGGCAAGGCAGAAACGGCGCTGGAGGCGTTCGTCCCCGAAGAGATTAACGACTGCGCGGGCAAGCACCTGGACCTCCAGATCGGTCCGCGACGGCTTGCTTTCACGTCGGAGACCTTCATTCTCTCTTTCTCTCTGCCAAACTTCCATTTCCACGCCGTCACCGCATACAACATCCTGCGCTCGCGAGGCGTGCCGCTCGGTAAACGTGATTACGAGGGTCGGCTGCGAACCAGTTCATTCTGAGCCGAAATTTGGTCTCCAGCAAAAGGACCGTTGCCACTCGAACACCGCGACCACCCGCCATTTATGAGTTCACGGCCTAGTCGCGAGGTGCGGGGACGACAGTCTTTCTCATCTTCAGCCGAAAAGCTGGCAGTCAGCTTCCGGCCCCCAAGCTGACTTAGGTGTCGAATCGAAGATTAAGGTGCATCTGCAATGTTTGTGTTTCGTGCGCGGAAAGTCCGCATAAGATGCAGCGGGGAACGACTTCGGGCTCGCGGAAATTGACTTCTCGAAAGTTCGGTCTTGGGTAAAATTGGGGGCAGTCGCAAATGGAATTGCGATTAAACTCCTTCTAAGCAAAACCCCGCTACGAGAGCGGGGTCGTTAATTTCATTCAAGGACGGGCTCGGTAGTTTACCCTTTGGCAGGGGCGAGATCGACTTTGAACCACTTCTTCGACAGTTCAGAAAGTGTGCCATCAGCGGACATATCGGTCAGGGCCTTGTTGAGGATAGCCTGCAACTCCGGCTCTGCCTTGCGGATGCCCAGGCAGACGTTGGTCGCCTGTATGCCACCAACGAGCAGGGGACCGCTTGTCGTCAGGGTACCGTTGCTGGCCGCGGCACGATCCTGGGCGAACACGACATTGTCGAACTGGCCGTCAAGACGACCGCCCTCGATGTCAAGTTGCACCTGTTCGGAAGACTTGTAGGTCTTGATCTCCACGACATCGCCAAAGTTCTGCTCGACGAACTTCAACTGGCTCGTGGAAAGCGATGCGCCGAGTGTCATTCCCTTCAAGACTTCCTTGATTTCGGCGACGGCCTTCTGACCCTTCTCGGTATCGGTGGAAAGATTCTCACCTGTATGAGGAAGCTTTGCCAGCGGACCGTCGGCGGCAACCAGGAAGGTATTGGGCGTGACGACATAGGGATCTGAAAAATCGATGACCTTTCGCCGCTCTTCGTTCGGACCCATGGTCAGAACCACATCGAACTTGCCGGAAAGGAGTGACGGAATCTGGCTGTCCCAATCCTGCGCCACGATGTTGCATTCGAGAGTTGCGCGCTTGCAGACTTCCTTGATGACGTCAAGATCGAGGCCCTGAAGCTCACCGGTGGCGCTGGTCGAATTGAAGGGCGGAAACGCGCCTTCAACGCCAACCGTGACCTTCTTCCAGTCTTTGGCGAGCGCGGTCCCGCCCATCATCATTGAAAATGCACAGAGCGCGGTGGCTGCTGCGAAAGCCGATTTTCCGAACATGGTTCCCTCGTTGTTCTTGGCCGTTTTGGATGCGCAGGCTTTCTTGGCTCGGTATTCCCCGGGCGATGAGCCTGACTGATTGGAGTTTGAGCCCGCTCCTCAGCTCTGAAAAGGGAAATCACGTTCACACATGTGAATTCTGTTCAGAATAAGCACGAACGTATCCGCGATTGGCAGCCGAATCCAAGCGCGTGATTACGGGCCAGGCTTCGGCTGCGGGATTCGTCAATGAGTGGAATAGGGCCTGAAGGAAAATTACATGCAGGCCGATTTCGCATGGCGTACGACGTCCGCATGTGTGCCGAACCACACGTCCCTTCTGTCTCGAATATGCGCGATCAGCTCCTTGAGAATCCAGATGCGGCTTCGATGCCCGATAATATCGGGGTGCATGGTCAGCTGGAAAATTCCGCCCTCTTCGTATGCTGCGTCAAACTCTTTGATGAAGATCTGGAGAATGTCGTGTGGTGCGATCTGCGGACGAAGACCGCCCCAGCGGTCCATGACCAGGTAGGCTGCATCATCACGAATCCACTCCACAGGCAATTCGATGACGCCTGTTGGCTCGCCATGAAGCAGAAGCTCGTAGCAATCCACATCCGCCATCAAGGAAGAATCGTAAAGCAGTCCCATTTCGGCTGTGATCTTCAGCGTGTTTTCACTGAAGTCCCAGGAGGGTGTGCGGATTCCGACGGGACGAATGCCGGTGATCTGTTCCAGCGTGTCGGCCGCACGGTATTGCAGATCACGTTCAGTCGTTTCGTCGAGCAGCGTGTTGCGTTCGTGAATCCAGCCATGCAAGCCGATTTCGTGCCCTTCGGCAACGAGCGCACCCTGTTCGTCGGGGTAATGCAACGCGGAAATGGCAGGGACGAAGAAGGTCGCTGGAATTCCATTGTTTTCGAGCAACCGGCGAATACGGGGAATACCCTGCCGCGGGCCGAAATGGCCTTGTGAAAGGGCTGATATGGATTTGCCGCCGTCGCGCAGTTCGAAGGTGTCGTGATCGGAATCAAATGACAGGGCAACGGCGCATTTGGCGCCGCCTGGCCATGAAGCGGGCCTGAGGCTGCGTCCGGCGCGGGCGCGGTTCATGAGCCCCTGTAAACGTTCTTCGGGCCACGTCCAGGTCGGAAGCGCTGCACTATCGGGGTTCACGACACAGGCCCTCCGCTTACGGACAGGGTTTGGCCTGTGATCCAGCTGGCAAACGGCGATGCCAAAAAGAGTACGGCGTTCGATATGTCTTCCGGCTGGCCGATACGACGAAGCGGTATCTGTTCGAGCATCGCTTGCTGGCCGACATCGCCATAGGACGCCCACTGCCGCTCGTAATCGGGGCTTGTCCGCAGGAAGCCTGGGGCCACGGCGTTGACATTGATACCGAATGGGCCGAGCTCATGGGCCAATTGGCGAGCAAGGCTGATCAATGCTGCCTTGGCGCTGGCGTAGGCCTGAATGCCTGTCAGGCTGACGCCCAGTCCGGCCCCGCTCGAAATGAACACCATCTTTCCCTCGCCGCGCGCTTTCATCGCCGGTACAACGGCACGCGCGATAAGGAATGCGCCTCGTACATTGACGCTGTAGATGCTGTCCCAGTCCGCCGCCGGAACCGTTTCGACCGGCTTGCGTGTCTGCCCGAGAACGCCGCCCGCGACATGGACGAAGATGTCGTAGCCCGCGCTCTGCTCCTCGATCAGCTTTGCGATGTCCGCCTCGTCGGTCACATCAAGCCTGGCTGTGGAGATCGATCCGCCTCGCGACGCCAGAGCGCTTTGCCTCAAGGGCTCGAGTTCCGTCACGTTGACGTCTGTTGCCAAAACCGCTGCGCCATTTGCGGCAAATGCCTCGCAGATGTCGCGTCCGATGCCGCGGGCCGCGCCCGTGACAAGGACCCGCTTTCCTTCGAATTGAATGTCCATATTACTGATTTTCCGTGGTTGGGGTCTTGTAGCCGAGCCTGTAACTGAGCTCGTCAGCATTACGGATCACGGCAGCGATCATTCTTTCCCGATTGGCGGCAAAGCGAGCGGTGACCGTTGCGATGTTGAGTGCCGCGATGACTTCACCTGTGGCGTCGCGCACTGGTGCTGCAACACCTGAGCCACCGGCGACGGCCTCTTCGTCACTGATCGCGTAACCATTCTCGCGCGCAGCCTCGATGATCCGGCGGATCTGCACCCGATCGATCACAGTGTGATCGGTTAGCTGGACGATGCGTTCACGTGCGAGGTATGCCGCCGTCTTCTCCGGCCGCCAGTATCCCAGCAGCACCCGCCCCATTGCCGTACAGAAAGACGCATCCGACCCCGTCAGGTCCGAATCGAAGCGCACCAGCTGGTGGCTGACGCTCTTGGCCAGGAGCTTGATGCGGCCGTCCCTCCGGCGGGCGCCCAGGAAAACAGTTTCACCTTCGGCGTCACGCAACGCATCCATGATCGGCTGGGCGGTCGCAATCAGTTGCGCGTCGCGGCCGCTTGCCCAGCCCGGACCGTTCCGGAAGGCTTCATGTATGCGATAGGCTTCGGATTCATCGCGCGTGAGGTAGGCACGTGAAACCAAGGTGGCGAGCAGATTGAACGTACTGCTTTTCGGATATCCCAGCTCGGCAACGATCATTTTCAGGGTGAGTGGTTTCTGTGCGCGGGCGAGCAGTTCGAGCATTTCGAGAACGCGGACTGCCGATTTCACTTCAGAGTCGTTATTATTGTTCATATATATGAACCAAATTCGCATTGAAGAATACAAATGGAGCCATACCATGTTCCTGGATTATTGAAAAGGAGCAGTTTGAATATGAGTGCACAACAGAAGGTCGCAATCGTCACCGGTGCGGCGCGAGGGATCGGCAAGGCATGTGCGATGGATTTGGCACGGGCCGGTTATTCCCTGGTTCTGGTTGATCTGCTCGAAAAGGAACTCGCCGACACCGCCGAGGAAATTGGTACGCTCGGCCAGCAGGCGCTGACATTCATTGCCGACGTCTCAAGCCATCGGCGCGCGGGTGAGATCGTGGCCGAAACGATCCAGTCGTTCGGTCGCATCGACTTTCTGCTGAACAACGCAGGGCGTTCGGCGCCGGTTGGTATTCTGGAGATTTCCGAGGACGATTTCGATCGGGCGATCGCCGTCAACCTGAAGAGCTGCTTCAACTATATCCAGCATACCGCTCCCCATATGCTTCGTCAGGGCAACGGGCGTATCGTCTCAATGTCGTCGCTGAACGCGCTATCAGGTGGAGTAACGGCCGCCGTCAGCCGCTTTGCCTATGCGGCTGCAAAGGCAGGCATTCTGGGTATGACCCGCGCACTCGCCAAGGAGCTGGGTCCGGTGATTTCGATCAATGCGATATGCCCCGGTGTGATCCGCACCGAAATCGACACGAACGTGACAGATCGTGCCGAAGAGGTGATCAAGGGGATCGCCCTCGGCCGGCTCGGTTGTGCCGATGACGTGGCACGCCTTGTGACGTTTCTCGCCACATCAGAACCGTGCTTCATGACCGGTCAGACGCTGACGGTCGACGGCTTCCAGTTTAACGTCTAGGCCACCAGCCAACCGGTTATAAGAGGACAGGGCAAAGATGATGGAGCTACTGCAACTGTTGAGTTTCGGACCTGACGGATGGGGCTTCGCATTGCTTGCCGCCGCCTTCATGACCGTCGCTGTCGCAGTCTGCGGCTTCTTGATTGGTGGCATCATCGGTGCCGTGGTTGCCTGGGGAAAGCTTGCAGGCAGTCTACCGGTTCGCCTGTCTGCCGATGCGTACACGACAATTTTGCGCGGCATACCCGATCTTCTTGTGATTTATCTGTTTTATTTCGGTGGCAGCATGGCCGTCACAGGGCTGTTTAATCTCTGGGGGCAGGAAGGCTTTGTTGGCGTCCCGCCTTTCGTGGCCGGGGCAACCGCCATCGGTGTCGTTTCCGGCGCTTATCAGGCGGAAGTGTTTCGCGGAGCCTTCCGCGTGCTGGCGAAAGGCGAAATCGAAGCGGGGAAAGCTGCCGGCATGGGCCAGTTGCTCTTGTTTCGCCGTATCATCGCACCGCAGGTCTTTCGTCATGCGCTGCCGGGTATAGGCAACATATGGCAGATGGCGCTGAAGGAATCGGCGCTGATTTCAGTAACAGGTCTGGTCGAACTTCTTCGCCAGGCCCAGATCGCAGCGGGATCGACCCGCAAGCCGTTTGAGTTCTATCTCATTGCGGGTGCTATTTTCCTGGCAATCACATGGTTGTCGCAACGCATCTTCTCCTGGCTTGAACGACGGGCGGGACGCGGCATATCCGGAGGACTCGTCTGATGGATACGCTTTTCATCCGAGACAGCTTTCTTCAGTTGCTCTCCGGCGTTCCGCTCACACTCGAGCTGACGGCCTTCGCTTTTCTGCTCGGGCTGATGCTGGCCATGCTGATCGCCTTGATGCAGGTATCTCGCCTTCGCCTGGTTCGTATGCTCGCCGGCTCCTATGTCTTCGTCATTCGCGGCACGCCGCTCCTGGTGCAGATATTCCTGATCTACTACGGCCTGGGCCAGTTTCGTCCCACATTGCAAAGCCTGGGCCTGTGGCAGTTTTTCCGGGAAGCCTACTGGTGCGGGATCTTGGCCCTGTCCCTGAATGGCGCCGCCTATGGCAGCGAAGTGCTGCGCGGTGCGTTGCAGTCGGTGTCGAAGCGTGAAATCGAAGCTGCAAAAGCCTGCGGTATGTCGGGCTTTCTTCTCTACCGCCGGATCATCATGCCATTGGCGTTGCGTCAGGCGTTACCTGCATATGGCAATGAACTGATCCTGATGGTGAAGGCGACGTCGCTCGTCTCGATCATCACCATGATGGAAATCACCGGCATCGCCGCGCGGCTGATCTCCGAGACCTATCGGCCTGTGGAGGTCTTCATCGCTGCCGGGACGATCTACCTCATCATCAATTTTTTGCTGACGCGTGTCGTATCGATGCTGGACTGGTGGCTGACGCCGCATCTGAGAGGCGTGCCCACAACCGGCAATCCGGAGCATGCCAATGACTGAAGGTGCTAACATGCAGCCTGTGATTTCCCTCCGAAACCTGCACAAAAGCTTCGGGACGCTCGAGGTCCTCAAAGGTATTTCCTTTGATGCGCACAAGGGTGATGTCATCGCGATCCTCGGCGCATCCGGCTCCGGCAAAAGCACCATGCTGCGCTGTATCAACATGCTGGAAATCCCGACCGCCGGCGACGTGGCGGTCGGCGGGGAGACTGTAAAGCTAAAGAAGCACGGTACCGGCCTTGCGATTGGCGATCAGCGTCAGATCGACGGCATCCGCTCGCGGGCGGCAATGGTCTTTCAAAGCTTCAATCTATGGTCCCACATGACCATTCTTGAAAACCTCATCGAGGCGCCGGTCCATGTTCAGCGCCGCCCAAAGGCGGAATGCGTCGCGGAAGCGATCGCCCTGCTGGAGAAAGTCGGAATCGCCGACAAGCGTAATGCCTATCCGTCCCACCTTTCGGGTGGGCAGCAGCAGCGCGCCGCGATCGCAAGAGCTTTGGCGATGCATCCTCAGGTGATGCTGTTCGATGAGCCGACCTCCGCTCTCGATCCGGAAAGGGTTGGCGAGGTGCTGGCGGTAATGCGGTCGCTCGCAAACGAGGGGCGTACCATGCTTCTGGTCACGCACGAGATAGCATTCGCCCGGGATGTCGCGAACCGCGTGATCTTTCTACACGAGGGCGTCATTGAAGAGGACGGCCCTACAGACTTGGTGTTTGGCAATTCGAAATCGGAGCGGTTTCGCAAATTCATTTCCAACAGTCAGCAGGCTGATCGGGGACAGGGCAGATGAAGCGTCGTGAAGCCGCCATTTTCGAATGGATTTCGTCGCAGCAGGAAAGCATGATGTCCTTGCTCGCGACTTCGGTGAACACCTATTCCGGATCCTATGACAAGGTTGGTGTCGATGCTGTCGGCATGCTCCTGTCCAAGTTCTTCGCCGATCATGGCATCAAGACCACAACGCTGCCGTTGGAGGGCTTTGGCGATACGCTGCTTACTGCACCGGTGCCGTCCGACGGGCTCAACGCTCGATAACATGACAACTCCCGATTAGCTGTTTTGCGGCTACGCAGCTCCCTCTGTAGATTAGGGAGCCGTCCACTTTTGACACAAAGTGATTTCCACCTTGCGCGCGGCGAATGGCAGCTAACCGCGAGAAATCGTGCCTGGATCTTCAGACAGGGCCAGGGAAATTCTCTCGGCTGCCGCAACGACCTGCTGGGGGAAACCGGCCTGCCCCACGGCATCGACCTGGCCGCTTTCGAACACCATGCTGACGCCAGCCACAACCCGTTTGTTCATCAGGATTGGAGCGGCGATACCGACGCGTCCCTCCGCAACTTCGGCCACTGTGATAGCAAACCCATCGCGCTGGATGCCGCGCAGGGCGGCTTTGAATTGCTTCCAGTTTTGCGGCCCTTCACCCTCGCGGATGAGCATTTCGTTTTCGAGGTAGATCCTCTTGAGTGATCTGTCGTCGAGGTGGGCCAGGATGGCCTTCGATGATGCACCGCGAAAGAATGGCATTGCGACACCCTGGCCATAACTCGACACGGGATGGGGTGCGTCCCCCTGTTCCTGATGCAGACACATGACCTGGTCGCGGAAGCGCCAGCATAGCACGACGCTCGCTTTGTGGGTTGTACTTTCCAGCAGGTGCCGCATCACCGGCGTGGCGACCGCTATCAGCGGATCGCTGCTTCGAATGATCTGGTCGAAGGCAATGAAAGCCGGCCCAGGGCATAGCCGGCTCCGGTTACGGGGTCGAGAAAGCCAGCATGCACCAGCCCCTGAACGTCTCGATAGGCTGAGCTCGCCGACACGTTGACGGCACTGGCGATCTGAAATGAGGTCGAAACCCGCACAGCACCTTTCGGATGTTCATGCTCCGTTCGCCGAACGTCGTATAAGATGCACGAGGAAACCCATCACAATTCCTAGTCCTTGCCCTCCGAGGCGACCCACTAGCGAATGATGATCAGAGGGCCAATCCGGGTCGCTTTCACAGTGAGTGCCTGTTTGATGAACGCGAGCGCAGCGTCGATATCGGCGATCGCTATCGTGCCACTCACGCGGCGTTGTGCGAGCGCGGTGCCGGCGACGACGATCCGCCCGGAAAAGTGGCGGTTCATCTCTTCCACGACATAGGACAGCGGGGCGTTTTCCACGGCGATCTGCCCGCGTTGCCAGGCCAGAGCCACGAGGCGGTCGACAGGCTGGATTGCTGTCTTGCCGCTGTTGCGGTCATAAGTGGCTTGTTCGCCTTGCGTGACGCGCACGGAAGACCTGGTGGCGTCGTTCGACTCCACCAGGACTGAGTTTTCTGTGACGGTCACCTCCGTATCGGCTTCGCCCAAACGTACGTCAAAGGCCGTTCCCAATGCCGTGACACGGGTAGTGCCGGCCTGGACGGTGAAAGGCCGCTCCGGTGCATGTGCAACCTGAAAGAAAGCCTGCCCGCGCAGGAGCCGGATATTTCGCTGCTTCCCGTCGAAATTGACGGCGATCGCGGAGGAGGCGTTGAGCTGTACGGTCGAGCCGTCCTCGAGCGTAAGGCTAGGCATTTCGTCGGTTCCCGCAATCGCATCCGCCTGCAGGAGCATCGGCCCGTCGAGCATCAGGAAGGCCGTGGCGGCGCAGGCGAGCAAGAGTAGCGATACCGCGAGCGGCTTGGCTGTACTGCGGGGTTTGACGTTGATGTTGAGCAGAGCCGGGTCGGATTCAATCGCCTTGCGCGCGTCGCCCAGCAGGCGTTCTGCGGCACTGTAAGCGCGACGATTTTCCGGGTCCTGGTCCAACCATTGCCTGAAGCGATCTTTGTCTTCGACGGATTGCTTGAGGTCGGCGTTGCGCAAAATCCAGTCCGCTGCCTCTGCGTTGCATTTTCGCTGAGCTCGGGTCGCTCTATTGCCCGGCATTGGCTTCTCCAGCAGCATCCAGTCCTGCCTAGTAGACGGTTGGCATCGCCAATTAGGGACTCGTACTCGATCTAAAGAAGGCAGTCGAGGCAGTGGGCGAACGCCCGACGAAGGTGGCGATCGACCATATTCCGGGAAATGTTGAGTTTTGCCGCGATCTCGTCAGGGGAAAGATGGTGCAGCCGGTGCAGGATGAAGACGACGCGGCGGCGGGTCGGCAGCTCGGCAATTGCATCGCGAAGAATGGCGACCCGGGCTTCGATCTCGAGCTGACGGTCTGGCGCCGTCCCAACACTGGCGACCGACAAAGCCTCTCGTTCGGTGCCGGAAAAGAGGCGCGCTTCCATGCTCTCTCGCCGTAACCTGTCTATTCCGAGATTGATGGCAGAACGGCAGAGGAAAGCTTTGATCGACCGCTTGTTGCGCAGGATGTCGGGCTGGGCTGCAAGCTTGACGTAGAGATCGTGAACGACGTCCATGACGGTGGAACGTGGATGCCCCTTGCGTCTGACCGCGGCCATGATGTCGGCATAATGCGCCTCCATCGCCCGGTTCAGAAGATCATTGCTTTCAAGATTGTCCCAAGCGAGCGGGGAGGGGGAACTCGACATTGGCACTCTATTCCTGATCCAATGATGAACACGCAATTATCCGGTACTTCCAGGCGCTGAGAGCCTGCACATTCCCTTGGCAGCAACGTTTGAAATGGCTATCGAATCTGTAAAATGCCTGCAAGTGCAATAGGTTAGAATGGTTCGAAGGTGGCTACCCGGGCGACGCTAAAACAAGACTGTAAAAGTCATCTTTATGCCTGATTTTGTTACCCGATTCCCTGCAGAAGGGCGAAATTCCGATCTCGGCTTGCGCCTTAAAAAAGCGGGTCATGTTGCATTTTTGTAACAGCAAAACGATAGCTGTCAGGATTCTTCGCACCCTACAGAGGGACGCACAGCGGTGTTCCAGCGACCGGATCGCGGATAATGACCGACTTGACGCCGAACACATCCGCAATCGCCTCGGCTGATATCACCTCGTCGGGCGGTCCGGCGGCTGTGATCTTCCCGCCCTTCAGTATGACGACGTGCTCGGCGTAGCGGGCCGCCTGGTTGATATCGTGCAGAACTGCGACGACGGTCTTGCCGTGCTTGTGCACCAGAACCGTTATCAGGTTCATCAACTCGATCTGGTGCGCGAGATCGAGATAGGTTGTCGGCTCGTCGAGCAGGAGAACCTCTCCCTGCTGGGCCAGTGTCATTGCGATCCATGCGCGCTGGCGCTGCCCTCCAGAAAGACTGTCGAGCGCCGTATCTGCGAGCGTCGTCATGCCGGTCAACATCAGAGCCTCTTCGCAGGCGTCCTGATCCTGCTCCGACCAGCGCCCGAACAACGATCGGTGCGGATAGCGGCCCTGCTGCACGAGGTCGCGCACCGTCAGCCCCTCAGGCGCCACCGGTCCCTGAAGAAGGACGCCGACACGTTTAGCCATCTCCTTGGTGGAGAGCGTATCGATGCTGTGGCCATCGAGCAGGATGGTCCCGTCGGCTTTCGCCATGAGGCCGGCGAAGGTGCGCAGGACGGTGGATTTGCCGCTGCCGTTCGGCCCGATCAGCGCTGTGAAGCGACGCTCGGGCACGATGAGGTCGAGATCCTCGACGATCCGGTGTTGACCATAGGCAATGGATACGCACTGCCCCGTCAGCTTCGCCGGTGTGTTCTTGTCATTCACGGGCATGACGGCGACCCCATAGAAGATATGCGAAGAAGGGAGCTCCGATCAGGCCCGTGACGATTCCGGCTGGCAACTGAGCCGGCGCGATGATCACGCGCCCGACGAGATCGGCCGATGCCACAAGGCTTGCACCGGTCAGCGCGGCGACCGGAAATATCCTGGCATGCGACGGGCCGACCAGCCGGCTGGCGATATGCGGCGCGACGAGGCCGACGAAGCCGACCAGCCCTGCGGCCGCGACGGCCGCACCGGAAATGAGCGTGCACAGCAGGATCATGACACCGCGAACCAGATCGACCCGCTGGCCGAGGCTCCGCGCGGAATTGTCGCCGAAGCGAATGAGGTCGAGTTCGCGCGACGACATCCATGCCAGCGCCATAGGTATGATCAACCAGAAGAACAGCAGTCTCACTTTAAGGATATTGGCGTCGTAGACACTTCCGGCCAGCCAGATCATCGCCCGCTGGACATCGCCGATCTCCCCGAAGGTCGAAAGCAAAGTCGTGGCCGCACCGGCAAGCGAACTGAGGCCAATGCCGATGAGGATGATGCGCAGCGACGACGTGCCGCCGCGCCATGACAAAAGGTATACGGCCGCCGTCATAGCGACCGCGCCGAGGAATCCGGCTGCCGGCAGCAGGGCGGCGGGCGGATCCTGAAGTAGTACGATGACAACCATCACCGCGGCTGCCGCGCCGCTGTTGATACCCAGCACGCCCGGCTCCGCAAGTGGATTGCGCATGACTGCCAGCGCGATCGTGCCGGCCGTCGCGAGCGCAGCGCCGACGAGAAGAGCGAGCAGCACCCGCGGGAGGCGCAGATCGAAGACGATCATCACGTTCTGTAAGTTTGCCTCCGGCGATCCTGTGATCGTTTCGAAGAGCTCGCGCCAGGACAGGGGTATGTCCCCGAATGCCAGGCTGGCCAAGATCAAGCCGATGAGGAGAAAAATCAGGACGGTGAGCAACCGCGTCATGTCGCACCTCCCGCCTTGTTTCGGGCCAACCAGAGAAAGAACGGTGCGCCGATCAAAGCGATTATCACGCCCACCGGGAAATTCTGGCTGGTGAAGAGCATGCGTCCGACGGTATCTGCGCCTACCACCAGCAGAGCGCCGCCGAGCGCGCTGAACGGGATGATCCAGCGATAATCAACGCCGATCGTCAGGCGCGCGATATGGGGAACGACAAGCCCGACGAAGCCGATCGGGCCGGCGAGGGCGACGGCGCTGCCGGCGAGCAGGATGATGAGGACGACGGCAATCGCGCGCCAGGCCAGAGGGTTCTGTCCGAGCGACCGCGCTGCATCGGCGCCGAGGCTCAAGGTGACCAAGTGCCGGCCGAGGAGAAGGGCGGCCGCAAGCCCTATCAGGATGTAGGGCGCGACCGCAGCGGCCTGTGCCATGGTTCGGCCCGCTACGGACCCCGCCGTCCAGAACCGAACAGTATCCAATGTGCTCTGGTCGAAGATGAGAACGGCGCTCGTCAGGGCCGTCAGGAATGTCGCGACGATCGCGCCGGCGAGAACAAGCCCGACGGTCGATTGACCAGCCAAGCCGAAAGAACCGAGCCCGTAGACCACGATCGCGGCGCAGCCGGCTCCGAAAAATGCGTACCACAGATAGATGTCGCTGGTTCCCGTCCCGAAGAGGGTCATGACCAACACGACGGTGAAGGCTGCGCCCGCATTGATGCCGAGCAAGCCCGGCGAGGCGAGCGGATTGTTCGTTACTGCCTGCATGATTGCGCCGGATACCGCGAGTGCGCTGCCTGCGAGCAGGGCTGCAAGCACGCGCGGGAGCCGGATCGTCATCACCAGCAGGTGCTCGCGCGAGCCATCGAAACCGAAGATCGCATTCCCTACCGACCGGAGCGGGATGCGCACCGTCCCGAGGGTGACAGCCCACATCGATATCGCGACAAGCAGACATAAAACAAGGAGCAGGGCGAGAAGCCTGCTCCTGCCGGTCATGCTTAAACTGCCCGAAGGCCGCGCAGCCGGCATGCCCTTGCTGCGGCTCATCGATCCGCCAGGATATAGCGCTCGATGTCGTCGAGAACCCGATTGGCGGAGCCAATGCCGTGGAAGCTCTGCCAGGGTCCCCGGTCGACGCGGTAGGCGCGGCCGTTCCGCACGGCGGGCAAGAGCTGCCAGAGAGGGTTTCCAGTGACTTCCTTCTCGAGCGCATCGTCCGGTCCGCTCTCGAAGCCGCTGGCGGAGACGTAGAGGAGAATGTCGCCATCGAGATTGGCAAGTTCCTCCCAGTCCGGCCGCTTGACGATCGTGCCGTCGGTCACCGTCTCGTAGGCCGTGCGCTTGACGCCGGCCTCGTGCAAAACTGAAAAGGGCGCATAGGCGGCAGGACCATCGACGAAGACGACGAAGCGGCCAGGCGCGAAGCGGACGGTCGAGACGGTCACGTCCGTCTTCTTCACGCGGTCGCGGATCGAGGCGACGCGCTTCTCGTAGGCGGCGAGCGCCTCATTGGCCGCACCCTCGCGGCCGGTGATCTCGGAGAGAAGCTTGAGATACTTCTTCCAGTCCATATGGTTGGTCAGGACGGTCGGCGCGATCTTCGATGCCGTATCGTAGATGGAGGAATGCGCCTCCGCGCTGCCGATGATGAGGTCGGGCTTCAGTGCCGCGATCCGCTCGAGGCTCGGTTCCCTCGGATTGCCCAGGTCGACCATCTTCGACCGCTTGACGAAATCAAGCACCACGGCGTCCTGGATGGCCATGTAGGGCGTGGCGGCGACGGGCGCCTTGAGCTCGATCAGGAGGCCGAGCGTCAACAGCGGATCGAGCGTGACGATCCTCTTCGCCTCCACTGGTGCGCAGAACGGCGGATTATAGACACCCTCCGCTATCTCCTTCCCCTGACAAGCGGCGTACGCGATCGAGAGGGGAAAGAGGAGGAAGAGAAGGGCGAGCCAGAAGCGCAAGACGGATACCATTTCAGATGCACGCAGAAAGAGGATTGCGGGGCTTTCGCCCCACAATCCCGGTTTGTCAGAACTTCGTACGAAGGTTCAGTCCGAAGGACCGCCGGGGGCCAGCCTGGCCGAAGGCCGGGGTGTAATCGGGATCGACGATCGTGAAGTATTTCTCATCGGTGAGATTTTCCACGAAGGCGGTGATCTCCCAATTGTCCTTCTTGAAGCCGGCTTGCGCATTCACGATGAAGCGAGAGTCGATGTCGTACATGCCTCCCGTGCCGAAACGTGAATTGTAGTCGCTGGTGTATTTGGCATCGGCGCCGACATAGATGCCGTTCTCGAACTCATATCGACCGCCGAAGCCGAAACTCCATTCCGGCGCTTCCGGAAAGGCTTTTCCAGACTGGTCGCCCAAGCCGCCGTGATCGAATTCGAGGAACCTGGTGTTCAGATATCCAATCGAAGCGAATGCCGAGAACTGATCGGTGACCTGATAGGTTGGCTCGATTTCGAAACCCCATGCGCGCGAGGACGCGGCATTTTCCGTTATTCGATAGCCCGGAATGGGAGATGGGGGGCGGATTTCGATCTGCTGGTCTTCATACTTCGTGTAGAAGAGATTGGCGTTGAGCCTGAGGCGATCGTCCAGCAGGGTTCCCTTATAGGACAACTCGTAGCTCTGGGAGTATTCCGGATCGTACGTTACGAGTGGGAACGTCGGATCGCTGCGATTGACATAGGAGCCACCCGACCGGAAGCCTTGCGTATAGGTGAAACCAACCGTTTGATTGTCGCCGAATTCCTTTGACAGGCCGATCTTCGGCACGAAGTTCAATTCGTCGAAAGATGCCGGGTCTCCGGAGAAGACAGGCGTACCGGGGAACATGATAAATGAGTTCTGCTCGGTGTTCGTCTCTTCCAGGTAATCCAGTCTTCCGCCCAGGGTCGCAAACCAGCTGTCCGCGAATTCATAGGTCGCTTCACCGAATACAGCCAGGTTCGACGTCTTGCGGGTCTGCTGGTCGTCCAGCTGGTAAGGCGCCACCACGAAACGCGACCATCCGTCAAAGACCTGATGGCTGCCGAAAACGCCTGCAACCCACTTCCAGCGGTCGCCCTCGTAGTTCAGGCGCATCTCCTGGGTGAATATCGAATCGTCATCCGTGCCCCAGATTCCATTGTCGATGCCGGGCGTGTCCGCATCGACGGAGCGTCGTGTGTTTATGCCGTACTGAAAGCCGGTTTGCGAGGTGAAGCGGAGCGTGTCGGAGAAATCATGCGTGATTTCAAGGCCGAGATTGTGAACCTCGGTCCAACGATATTCCGTATATGTGATGAAGTTGAAATCACCGCGCCCGCTGTCGAGGCCGACCAGTCGGTCGTTCGGACGATCCTTTGAATAGGCATAGGTCAGAAGGGCGCGGGTGTCCGGCATCTCTGACGGCGTGAGGAGCAGCTTTGCGCGAATGGTCCCGCTGAGGTCCGTGGTCAGGTCGTCATAGCCGGCGTAATCCTCGAGATTCGTATAGGAAACGTCGGAACGGGAACGCTCGAACGCGCCGGAAATGCGCAGCGCGACCTGGTCCTCGACGAGCGGCGTGTTCACGACGAAGGCGGTGCCGACCAGATGGTTGCTGCCGACGGTGCCCGACAGTTCGACTTCCTTGTCGAAGGTCGGATCCTTCGACTTGATGTAGACGGCACCGGACATGGCGGCGCGGCCGGAGAGCGTCGATTGCGGTCCGCGATAGACCTCGACCTGTTCGACGTCCCAAAGGTTTCTCGCACCGAAACGGGCATTGTAGCGGGTCTGGAGAATGCCATCCACATAGAGGGAGCCGACCGGCGCGCCGCCCGGAACGAAGCCTTCGGAGCTCATGCCGCGGATGACGAAGCCGGAGTTGACCGTCGCGCTGTCCAGCACGTTTGCAAGACGTCGATAGGCATCCTGAGTTTGTCTGATCTGGCCGTCTTCAATCGCCTTCGCATCCACGATGCCGACGCTCGCGGTCGTATCGTTCAGCGTCGTCGCGTCGCGCGCGCCATAGATCGTAATCGGGGCGAGCACGAGTGCCCCGCTGGCGTCTACGCCAGTTCCCCCTGCCGAAGATGTGTTGATGCTGAGCGTCACTTGATTGCTGCCGGCAAAACGCGCACCCACGCCCGTGCCCGCAAGAACGGCGTTCAGAGCCCGCTGGGGCGTCAGGTTGCCGCTCGCGCCTGCAGTCGTCTTACCTTCAGCCACAGCCGCATCATAGAGAATTTGAAGGCCGGTCTGGGCGGCGAGGCTGTTCAAGGCCGGTGTAAGAGACCCCGCCGGAACCGAAATTGATCGCTCGGCGGACTGAGCCGGTGCAGCCGCTTGCGCTGTAGCCGGTGTTGGCGGATTGAACACGAGCACCGCTGTGCTTGCCAGAAGCGCAGCATGAAGCCTGGCTCGGGCCCCTCGCGAAATTGCCCTGACGGACACATTCCTAGTCATCAAAACCCCCAATCATGCGGCGTTCAAGGCGCCGCAGTCCACCATTAGAAGCGGTTACGCATTCCGCTCGTAGGGGAGACGATTGGTGGCCAACGTTTGGGACTCTCCGCGAAGAAATAATCGATACGCTGCGATTTCTACCGAGGATTGATCGTGTTGGTTACCGCTACACCCAGATGCCCAATCAGGATGTCTTGCGTCTTTTTTCCATATCGATTTGGGAAGTGTGTTTCACGGGCTCTTCCTTGCAAGCGATAAGCCATTGTTATCTCTCGCAAGTTGCAGTTCAAACCTGAACCCACCTCAGTTCAAAGTCACATAAGATGCAGAAGGGAAGGGGACGTTTAACGCAAAGCGACGTTCGGACTTCCGTGAAGGGGCGACTGCTTAGTGCCCATGCCTGCCGTAGAGATCAGTCTTGCCGTTTTCTGAAAGCAGGCATCATTGACGCCCAAGCGGAAGTCAAATTCGTAATCCCATGCGCATGATGGCAGTGCGTAGAATCTCTTGTGAACAGCTACACTCAGCCTTCGCTATCGAATGCCAGAGCAATTTGCACCCAACTCGCCCAGCAGACGGCTTAGTTTGGAAGGCTCGCGTGGTCCAACCTGAAGGGTTTACTCCAACAAGGCGTGAAATTTTGGACGCCGATTGACACACGAGGCCGAGCCGGAGCGCTTTCAGACGGCCCGTACGTATATCTCCGCCCTGACGCTTAAGCGCGAACTCCCGGTCTCCCGTCACATAGCACGCCACCGGATCGCCCCACCGGCCGGAAGCTCATGCCTGAATCACCTGTCGCCAGACGTTGCGCACGTAAACCCATCGAAAGCGGCTAGCCCTCCCATGCTGGCCTCCATATCCCAGCCGGAATTCTGAATCAGACTACCGGTCGAAAAACGCCCTAGACGTTTCTTATGCCCTTCCAATGCTTCAACCGCTGTGCGATCAGCTTCGAGCGTTGGCGATCATCGCGTCCGTTCAGGATGCTTGAATCGTTCGGCTCAGCGCGCAAGTAGACACCGGAGGTCCTTGCGTTCACTTCCGGTTGCGTCTCCGAAAGCGTGGTGAAGTATCCGGATGCGCGATCGGCGGACTCGAGCTTGATCTCTCCTGTACCATGCAACTGTGGAGCATTGGGATGCAAGGGACGCTCCCCCCGCCAGAAGTAGAAAATACCCGAAGGATCCCGCTTCTCCTTAACCGCTTCGCTCCAGTATCGAGACGACAACGTACCGTCTTCCTGCCAAGCACGGCCAGTGATTTCGAGCGCGCCGTCGCCGTCACGCGAAATGTTCAAGAGACTCACGGCGGAAGGCTCGCGGTCGGTGCGCGATGTTAGTGAAAACTGCCACCATTGCCCCTCGATGCGAGCCAAGCGCCCTTCGTTCTCAATTGCTTGCCGGACCTTCTGGTTGACGGTGTCCATTTCGGTAGAGCTGATGCCCTCATCGTAGCGCACACAAGTCAAGCCGAGGAGATCAGTGGGCAACTTCGAGCCTCTGGCATGGAGAATGAAGGTACGGCGCATGCCGAGGACTCCGCCAAAAAGACCAGCTTCGAAGACCACATTGTCTCGCGGCGAAGCCACACCAGCCTCCAACATGGGAGAGGCCGGTGGGCTGGCGGTCGTCCAGTCGTCCTGGGCGAAGACGAATGCGGCAAAGTCTACCTCGCGGGTAAGCTCGAGAAGGCGACCTAGCGTGGTAGTTCCGGGACTGAAGGTCGTCGTCCAGGGTTCGACGTGAGCGGTGTCATCGAGCCCTTTGGTTAGGGCCTCCAACAGTTGCGCCTGCTTTCCCGACGAGCCCAAGAATATGCGAGGCTTGTCCATATCATTCTCCTGCCAGATTGTGTGCATGCTCACAATCGAGGTGCACGGTGAAGCTTCTCCGTCGCCAGATCGATAACGTGGAAAGCCTCTACATAGAATAGGAAATTGTCTTTTTGCCGCGATGGCTTTGAGGTCGGTCTCCTCGCCGAGCATTTTGCGCAGCTCAACTAGGGTTTTTGATAAAGCGCGTCTTCCCGACGACTCGCCCGTAGATCTCGAATGTCGAGCTGCAGCGCTCATCAGAATCTATCAGTCGGGAATCTCAGATGAGAAAGAAAGAACTTTAGGTGCCCTTGGCTATACTCTCGAGGATTGAAATTCCCGAAGCCCTCCGCTCCGAAAGGGGTGTCGGGCCTTTTTTCGTTATTAGAAACCGACTGACCGTCACGTTGCATCTCCTGATCATGTTGCAAAACGCGAGAGATACACTGCATGAACTGAGTATGGCTCTGGTTCTTGCCGACAGTGAAAATCTTAGAGATGTCGAGGCGCTCGTTGGGGCTACGGAAGAGGGGGGCCGTCGCGAGTTGCGGCGGATGGAAAGCAAAGGATGAGGCGGAGAGAGTAGCCCTTGGCTCAATGTCGGCGTTGGGTGCTGCCTCGGAGACGTTGTTCGTGGTCTCCGAGGCGTGGCTGAACCAGATCACCAGCGAGGCAAAGCGCGGCAAGACGATCGCGATCTACGTCCGCCTTGCAGGGACACATCGGCTCAAAGTCCAAAGTCTGCGCCGGTTGTCCAATTCTGTGTTTATTTTTGCCGGGTGGTGATCACGGTGAGGCATCGCCGACGACCAATTTCGGGACAGAGCGCCAAGGCTTTGGATTCTGTGCTCATGACTCGCTGCCATAGAGAGTTAAGCTCAAAAGCCGTTGATCTGAGAATTGCCCAGTGCGCGCTTTTGGCGCTGTAATCCGCTGCAGCTGATCAAACTGGAAGGGAAGGCAGAGATGTCCACCTCGAATGCAGCGCCAAAAACCGCGATGCAGAGGTTTCTCGATGGCGTCGAAAGAGTGGGTAACATGGTTCCTCATCCGGTCGTCATCTTCCTGATTCTGATTGTAATCGTCATGGTGCTATCAGCTCTATTCAGCGCTTTCGGCGCCGCGGTAACGTTTGAGCGCATAAACGCGGAGACACATGAGATTGAAACCGCGACCACCGAGATCCGCAGTCTGTTGAATGCCGACGGTATACGCTTCCTGTATGCGTCGCTCATCCCAAATTTCATGAGTTTTACCGCGGTCGGACTGATGATCGCCGCGATGATCGGAGCCGGCGTGGCGGAGGAATCAGGGATGGTCACGGCGCTTATCCGAAAGCTCGTGATCGTGTCTCCGGCCTGGGCGCTTACCTATATCCTGTCTTTTGTCGGTATCCTCTCGAGTATCGCTGCGGACGCAGGCTATCTGGTTCTGATCCCTCTCGCCGGGGTCGCCTACCTGGCTGTTGGGCGAAACCCACTCGCCGGCTTGGCGTTGGGCTTTGCCGCCGTGGCTGGCGCCTTCACCGTCAACATGCTGATCAAGCCGCTCGATGCCGTCCTCGTCGAGTTTACCAACGACGCTGCCCGTCTCGTCGACTCTAACAGTTCGATCAGCCTGGCCTCGAATATCTGGTTCTCGATCGTGTCGGTGATCTTCCTTGCCGTGGTCGTGGCGTTCATCACCGATCGCATGATTGCGCCCCGCCTGGGCGTCTACGATCCCGCGTTGGCGGCCGACGGCACGATGACTGAACAGGGCGCAACACTCAGCGAGCAGGAATCGCGCGGCTTGCATTTCGCCGGGCTCGGCCTGCTCGGCCTGATCATCGTCTTCTGCTTCCTGACGATCCCGTCATGGGGGCCGTTGCGCAATCCCGACACCGGCGAACTGATCGGCAACTCGCCGTTCATGAACGGCTTGATCGCGCTAATCATGCTGATCTTTCTGGTGACAGGCTGGTGCTACGGCATCGGCGCCGGAACGCTGCGCACTTTGACGGAAGTCATTGGGGCGATCGAGAAGTCGATCAAGAACATGGGCGGCACGATCTTCCTATTCTTCGTGTTGAGCCAGTTCGTCGCCTATTTCACCTATACCAATATCGGCACGGTTATGGCGCTGAGCCTCTCAGGTGCCCTCCAGGCGGCCAATATTGGCTCGCTGCCGTTGCTGCTCGGCTTCATCGTCGTGGTGGCGATCATCGATCTGCTGCTGACTGGCGCCATCGCAAAGTGGGCGATTTTCGCGCCCGTCTTTGTCCCGCTTCTGATGAAACTCGGCGTCGAGCCGGAGGCGGTTCTGGCCGCCTATCGCGTCGGCGATTCGCCGATGAACGCGATTACCCCGCTGAATGCCTATTTCGCACTCGTGGTGGGCTTTATGCAACGCTACGACAGGAACGCTGGAGTTGGCACCGTTGTGGCACTGATGCTGCCCTATGTCGTCTGGATGTTCGTCCTGTGGACGGCGTTGTTCGCGGTCTGGCAGATGCTGGGCCTGCCTTGGGGGCTTTGAGTGTCCATGCGGAAGCTTAAAGCGATCAAGGTTCAAGTGACAGGATGAACATGATGAGCACCTCCTCTATTCCCCTCGATGTCGCCGTCGCCGAAGATCACTTAATGCGGTTCCTCTCGGTGGAAGGCGTGACAGGATACGAGGCCAATATCGCGGCCGCCGTCATTGATGCTCTGAAGGCTGCTGGCGTGCCGGCTTCGGCAATCCGCTTCGACGACGCCAACACACGGATTCCGCTGCCGACGGAAACCGGCAATCTCATCGTAAATCTGCCCGGAACGCGCGGCGGGCCCAGGCTGCTGTTCTCAACCCACCTGGATACCGTGCCACTGTGTGCAGGCGCCAAGCCCCGGCGAGAGGGTGATCGCATTGTCTCCGACGGTACGACAGCACTAGGAGGCGACGCCCGAACAGGCGTTGCCCTTCTCGTGGTGCTTGCCGAGACACTTATCAAGCACAAGCTGCCGCATCCTCCAATCACGCTGCTTTTCACGGTGCGCGAGGAGAGTGGGCTTCATGGAGCACGCGAGTTGAACGCAGCCGATCTCAGTGGCCCGAGCATGTGCGTCAATGTCGATGGTCAACTCGCGTCGGACCTGATCATCGGTGCGGTTGGACAGGAAAACTGGGAAGTCGAGATCAAGGGCCGTGCCTCTCATGCCGGCGTTGCGCCCGAGAAGGGCATATCGGCAACACTGGTCGGAGCGATTGCCTTGGCGGAGGCGCAGAACGCAGGCTGGTTTGGCAAAGTCGTCAAGCCGAACGGCCGCGGAACAAGCAATGTCGGAATTTTCGGCGGAAAGGACGGAAAGCCCGCGGGTGATGCAACCAATGTTGTCACCGACTACGTCTTCATCAAGGGCGAGGCTCGTAGCCCTGAGTCTGCCTTCGCGGCGAAGATTGCGAAGGGTTACGATGATGCCTTCGAGAAAGCAAAAGGACAGGTCAAGGACCATGAAGGGCGCACGGGAGAAGTGGCGTTCAATCACCAGACAGCCTATCCGCCTTTCAAACTCTCAGAGAGCAGCCCGGTTGTGAAGCGCGCCGTCAAGGCGTTGGAGATGATGGGCATCAAGGCCAATTGCCTCTTCTCCAATGGCGGGCTCGATGCAAATTGGCTCGACAAACATGGCATTCCCACCGTCACCATCGGTGCGGGCCAAGCCGAGATCCATACAATCAAGGAATATGTGAACCTTGCCGAATACGAAAAGGGCTGCCGCCTCGGCTTACTTATGGCGACACTGGAGGAGTAGCAGTCACGTCGCGGCTCGGCGGCAGTTGGGCCGATGGCGGTGCTAATTTTTGGCGGCTCGAGGAGAGCCAGGGAGGAACAAGCGATTGAGCCCCATAGCCTACACTGCCACCATCATCGCGGCCATCGTCGTCCTGTTTGTCTGGAACAAGCTGCCCGTCGTCGTTGTCGCGATGTCAACTGCTGCAGCGCTGTGGGCAACCGGCGTCTTGACGATTGACCAGGCGCTCGGGGGCTTCGGTGACCCCGCGGTGATCTTCATAGCCTCTCTTTTCATTGTCAGCGCGGGACTCGACCTGACCGGCGTCACCGCTTGGGCTGGTCAGCTTCTGATCCGTGGCGCGGGCGAAGAGAGCCGCACTCGCCTGTTGATGCTGACGATGAGCATGGTCGCACTCCTTACAGCGTTGATCAGCGTCAATGGTGCCGTCGCCGCGCTCCTGCCAGTTGTGGTCGTCATCGCAGTCCGCTTGAAGCGAAACTCGGCACAGTTGCTCCTGCCGCTCGTTTTTTCCGCGCATGCCGGTTCGAAGCTCGCTCTGACGGGTTCGCCAGTGAACGTCCTGGTCTCGAATGCAGGCAGCGACGCCGGGGTGGGCGGCTTCGGTTTCTTCGAATTCGCGCTTGTTGGCTTACCGCTGCTGGCGGGAACTATGGCGATCATCATATTGTTTGGAAAGCGGCTCTTGCCTGAACGCAATGGCGCGACCATGCCTGCGGATTTCAGCCGCCATGCGAAGACGCTCGTCGAGCAGTACGGCCTTGCCAGCGGCGTGTACCAGATGCGCGTGCGCGCAAGCTCGCCCTTCATCGGCGTGCCCGCATCTGCGATCGAGTTGGCAGCCTATCCCGAATTGCGCCTCGTCGCCGTTCAGGAGGGTGAAACGGCCAGCCCACTGCGCAGGCCTGTCATTGCCGAGGGGGATCATCTGCTGCTGCGGGGCGACGCCGAGTCGGCCGCCGCTTTCGCGTCGGATAAACACCTCGCATTCAGCGAGGCGGCGGCGTCCGGTCACGGAGAGGGCACGCTGTTCAATCGCAGCTCAGGCCTCGCAGAGGTGGTGATCCCGCCACGCTCCGGCCTTATCGGCCAGAACGTTTTCCCTGGGATGGTCACTGAGAGCGGCGACCTTATCGTCCTTGCGGTGCAGCGCGCCGGCGCGGAGGTTGCCGCCACCAACGCAACACGAGATGCTGGAGGCATCGTGTTGCAGGCCGGTGACATGATGCTCCTGCAGGGAACATGGAAAGCTCTCGACCACCGCCTCCAGGATCCGGATGTCCTGGTCGTCAATTCGCCCGAACTTGTGCGTCGTCAGGCCGTGCCTATGGGGCCAGGTGCCGGCCAGGCCGTTGCCATTCTAGCCGCGATGGTCGTACTCCTGGCCACCGGCATCACCCCGCCAGCGGTCGCCGGCCTAATCGCCGCCGGAGCGATCGTCGTGTCAGGGATTATGAGCGTCGAACAATCCTATCGAGCCATTGACTGGACGACGGTGATCCTTGTGGGTGCAATGATGCCGCTCTCTACCGCCATGATCGAGACGGGCGCCGCGAAACTAATGGCCGAGCATCTTGTCGCGCTCATCGGCGACGCCGGTCCCGTAGCTCTACTCGCCGGCCTGTTTGTACTGACTGCCATAATGGGGCAGCTCATCAGCAATACCGCGACCGCTCTCATCGTCATCCCGATCGGAGTGGCAGCTGCGGCAACCATGGGAATATCTCCCCGCCCGGTTCTCATGAGCACGGCGGTTGCGGCGGCGGCGGCGTTCCTTACTCCCATTGCAACCCCAACCAACTTGATGGTCATGGGTCCCGGCGGTTACGCTTTCGGGGATTATTGGAAGCTCGGTCTGCCGCTACTGTTCTGGTTCTTTGTCGTGGCTGTGTTCATAGTGCCGATGATCTGGAGATTCTGAATTGCCATGAAGGCCAGCTGGGTTCCGGTACTGTTGGGCATTATCTGCGCAGTTCTCGTGCTGGCTGTGCTCCATTTTGCAGATGCGGTCATTGCGCCCGTTGCTGCCGCGCTATTCATCATCGCGATAGTCTGGCCACTCCAAAAGCGGCTTCAGACGCGCCTGCCGCAACTTCTGGCGCTCGCTATTGTTGTGCTGCTGGTGCTGCTGATCTTCATTGTGTTCGCGTCTGTCGTGGCTTGGGGGTTCGGTCGGATCGGCCGATCACTCATCGCGGAGACGCCGCGGCTTCAGGGACTCTACGAACTGGCGACGGCCTGGCTGGAGACACACGGGATCGCCGTTGCCGGCCTGTGGGCCGAGCACTTCAACATGCGCTGGATCGTGGCGGCAATTCAGGGTCTGTCGGCCCGGCTGAATACGATGATCTCGTTCTGGATCGTGGTACTGGTCTACGTACTACTTGCCCTGCTCGAGGTCGGCCCGCTGGCGCGCAAGATTCCCAGCATCATCAGCAGCGACGCTGCGCGCGTCCTGGTCGTCGGGGGCGAACGCACCGCGACCAAGCTGCGCCGGTATGTGATGATCAGAGCGATCATGAGCGTTGCAACCGGCAGTTTGGTCTACGTATTTGCCCTGGCGCTCGGCCTGCAGCTAGCCGCGGAGTGGGGCGTCATCGCCTTCACTTTGAATTTCATTCCCTTCGTCGGCCCGTTCATTGCAACGCTACTGCCGACCTTCTACGCGTTGGCGCAGTTCGAATCCCTGTATTCTGCACTGTTTGTCTTTGCCTGTCTCAATCTCATTCAGTTCGCGATCGGCAGCTATGTAGAGCCGCGCGTGGCGGGAAATGCGTTGGCGCTGTCTCCCTTTCTGGTGCTATTTTCCGTCTTCCTGTGGATGTTCCTCTGGGGACTGTTCGGCGCCTTCATCGGGGTTCCAATCGCGATAACCCTGCTGACCTTCTGCGCCCAGGCCCCCGCAACGAAATGGGTTGCCCAATTGTTGGGGGCGCCTGACGATGAGGTGGAAGACGTCGAGAGCGTTTTATGGAATGAACGGGAATAACCCGCTGCGAAATTAACCGTTCAAGCGGCTCCGGATCAGGCCCAGAACAGCCATCAAGATGCCGCCGCCGAGCAGGCCCGACACGCCGGCCCCGATCAGGACAGCGGGAGTTAGCCCGCCGACCCCGCGCATCGTCGAATCGGCAGCGTTTTCAACATGCCCAACCAGGTAGCCGATGCCGGGAAATTGCGCCGCGACAAAGGTCAGGGCAAAGCCTCCTACCATGCCGATTAGAGCGGTTGTGATCTTGGCAAGTCCAAGGCGGGGCCACCACCACCCCACGGCGAGTGCCCCGGCCACGCCGCAAAGCATCTCGATGGCAATGGCTATGACGGTTGCAGTCGAGGACAATGGTCACTTTCTCCTGGACGAGCGGGAGCGTTGATGCCGGTCTACGCTGGCAGCGCCGAACCGGCTTCTCCGGAATGGCCCTGGAGCGCGTCGCGCAGGACCTGCTCCTTGGTTTCGTCGAGTGAGGTCTTGAGGACAATGCCGCCGAAACCCTGGATCTGCTTTAGAACTTTGTCCGCAGTCATCTCCTGAATTAGCAGGAAGAGCGCGGCATTCCCCGGTTCAATGCTTGCGGACAACTCTTTCATGAATGCATCATTTATGCCGACATCGGTCAACGCGCCTCCGAGCGCACCCGAAGTCGCGCCCACCGCCACGCCTACAAGCGGATTGAGAAACAGCACCCCGATGAGCAATCCCCAGAAGCTACCGGAAACCGCGCCGGTGGCGGTGGTATTCAGAAGCTGGTTCAGCTTGACTTTTCCCGCCTCAGCCTTGGTGGCGATGACCGCGTCGCCAAGCCTGATCACATATTCCCTTTGCAATCCGAGCAAAGTCTGACGGACTTCTTCTGCCTTCGCTTCGGTGGGGTAAACAATTGCGATAAGGGTCGACATGTAGGCTCCTGCGGAGGGCAGCCGCCAGGCTGCGCAAGGGTGTCCCCTATTTTAGGGCTTCAAGCGCCTGAAGAAATCAGCTCGGAGTCCTACCGGTGTGCTCTATGTCTCTTTTTTGACCCGGCGGCTCGTCATTTCGTTCGAATAGGACGCTCCGCTGGACCCAGCGATTCAGAGCCCGCAGGAACTCCTAGCTTAGAAATTGGCATTGATTTCTTGGAGGTCGCGCGTCGACATTTGTGCACGCACAAGCGCCTAACGAACCAAATTTCCTATTGCGTTCGGGGTGTTATTCGATCGCTGGCCTAAACCGGGATGGCGCCAGCACAGCTAGGATGAACATGGCAATTTAGTCAGCCGCACCACCTTGAGGTGACCGCGCGGCGCGTTGCTTTCCCGAAGGTCTTTGATGCCATTCAACTTGAAGCTGTTGACGCTCAGCGAGTGTTCTCTGGAAAGTGCTTGGATGCAAGGGAGCCGAACCCACCAATTTCTGATCCGGTTCCGATCATGTGATGCTCTCCGCCAAGTAGCACCCTTCTCGTGAAGCAACACATAACTTTGATGGCACAAACGGCATTTAAAGCGCCACGGAAGACAAATGTACTCGCAATCGCGAGGAATCCCGGAAATTTTCAGATTAGCCCGCGGAATGTCAATTTTTTACTGTGCGGTTTACATCTTGGTGACCTGGGATAAAATAACTTTCAAATTCCTAGATATTAGGAATTAGAATAAATTAAGTCGATTATTTGATATGGAGCGTTCCTAATGTATCAGGAATCTGCATTGCGGTCGTACAATGAACATGTAATAGAAAATCTGCAACTTAGGCACGCGGTATATTTTACAACGCTTGTATTTCCGGATCACAATCAATTCGATGCTTTCCGTTCTTCATATCAAGGAGTGATGGACATATCGTCTGTTAGCGGTGAACCAGAACGCTTCCCGGCGATTCAAATGGTGTGGGACTTGGGCAGAATGGTATTCACACGAACTAAGCTTCCCGGCAAAGGATATACCCACCGCCGGAGGCATCTGAGTAAACGCGTTCTTGATCATTGGTATATAAACTTGCCGTTTAATTCTTTGGAGCCAGACGGTCAGCGTCTCGGCGCCAAGGCGATGCCAGAATTGCACTGTCTAGCAACTTCGTTGGAAACCGAAGTCAACGATGACGGCATGCTTATGCTTTTCTTCCCTCATGATCTATTTACCTCGACTGTCATGCTCGATCGGATGTTGGACGTTCAATTGGATGGAGGCTTGGGGAGATTGCTTGCGGATTACCTTTTTCTCTTGGACCGCTCACTACCGCAATTGCAGGCCGAGGAAGTCCCTCATGTTGTTGAGGCCACCCGCAGCCTTGTAGCTGTATGCCTTGCCCCATCACGAGATCGGTTGGCCGAGGCTCAGGGTCCGATTGATGCAACACTGATGGGACGCGCGCGTCGATTGATAGATGTTAAACTGGCAAACCCCAATCTTACTTCAGAAATACTGTGTGCTGACCTTGGCGTGTCGCGCTCCCGTCTCTACAGGCTGTTTGAGCCTCTGGGCGGCGTTGCTTCGTATATTCGAAGGCAAAGGTTGCTGCGAATACGCGCCGCACTGGCCGACAGTATGGACGGTCGATCTATATTCCGGATAGCCGGGCAGTGGGGATTCGTCGATGCGTCGGCGTTCAGTCGAACGTTCAGGCACGAATTTGGTATTTCGCCGAAAGAAGCGAGGGATATCGGATGGGCAAGCGACGGCTTTGACGTCGTTCAAGATTGTTTGGATCGATCTGAAACCCCGCAGACACTTGGTCAAGTGCTGCGTGTGCTTGCCGCTTGAAGGGTCCGGGTCCGATTGGCAGAAAAAGGGAGCGAATTAAGTCGACCCCCTTTTGTCCTCTCAGGCGGGCCATAATCGTATCTGCCGCATCGACGCTCAGTTCTCCATGCTGAACCGCATAAAACGTTGTCTGCGAGCGTGCAGGATGTAAGAGCGCCTCTTGGGTGAACTTCGCTCCTTCGCAAGTCATCAACGTCGACGCAGCCGTTCAATGTATTGCAACCACCATCGCCCATTACGGCGCCACCAGCATCGAAGGCGAGGTCCAAGGGAATTCTGGGTCGACACTCCTACCGTTCAGTTACAATGATGGGAAACTTCATCGCATTCTCTCCCTAGTTTCGCTGCTTCGCGGCAGGTTTGCATCTATCCGCTGATTGCCGGTGTCGCACCACGATTAAAGAAAAAGGTCTTCAGTCGGGCAACGTCCTCAGCTGTAATGTTCGGCGGCTCGGTTACTGCTAGCCACGCATCGATATAGTGCTGCGGAGCAAAGACATGGCCGTACCCAATGGGAGAGGTCGTTGCGATCGCCATGTCTACTGTAAGCTGCAGCATCGTGATAAGTGGATACCAGCGAACCTGCTCTGATACATCTGGACCGCGCGGCCCTTTCATCCAGTCAGGTTCCCGGTAGAGCGTGGCGGCACCGAAGAACGTAATCGGATCGCTGGCGTATTGCAGGTACACGATGCGGATCGGACCCCATGAGGCAGCGGGTATTTCGAGGACGTTATTCTGATTGGTGAAGCGGAAGATCGAAGCGTCCCGGAAACGGGGGAGCCGTTGGGGCGATCCGGCATTTCGATCATCGGTAACGGATCGCCAGGTGCGGCTCGGAAAGGGAGGCCCGCTCCAAAGCGCGCCCTGAAACGGATTGGCGATAATGTCGTAGAGGCTCGCCGAAAGTTCGGAATTCATGGCGCCGAGGCTGGGGCCATGCAGATAGAGCTTTGGACGGCTGTCGCGCGGCAGCGATGACCAGTAGGCATATACCTCTCTGCGGCAACTCAAGATAGGTCCACAGCCAATAGGCAAGAACGCCCGTGCCATATCCGAGAGCCGCTGAGATCCCGGAGAGCACGCCCTGGATGAGATAGGATCGCGGTATCAGGCTTGGGGTCAGAGAAGCGGCGAAGGCCAGCGCCCCGACCAGCACGCCGATAGTAAGGAACGAATTCGCGACCCTCGCCAAGATTGCACGCAATCCCATAACTCCGAGCATCCTTGGTTACCGGGCAGCAGGCGCAGATGGCGCGCAGCCAAGAGCCGTCGCCTTGCACTGCACACGACGGGACGGGCACGGAGTCAGGATTACCCCAAGGACCTCATCTTCTGATGCGGCGCACATCAATGACACGGCCATTGTGGGCGCTCACCGCGATTTCGAACCGGTTGCCGCCGCGCCAGGCCCGATAGACGAGGAACCGGCCGCGGCAATCGACGCGCCGGATGTCCCGGAAACCACGATTGCGCAGGATTCTCTCGCCACCCCGGCAGGTTATTGCCCGGCCATTGTTTAGGCTGGTGCCGATGCTCAGGTTGATGGTGAGGGCTTGCGCCGTGGTCGGCAACGCCATGGGCAGGATGGCAAGGGTGAGGACGACACCCAGGCAAGCGAAAATGGGACGACGCATGATATCCTCCATGAGGCGCTTTGTGTGACATCAAGTCGTCAAGTGCCCCTTGTCAAGGAAATGGCGGCGCGCGCTGCAAGTTCGGGACAGACTGCCCATGTTTTGGATTCTGTGCTCATGACTCTTCCGAACAGAGGGTTAAGTTGACCGCCAATGTGATCTTCTGCGTGGGTTTCGACACCCGTGGTTACCCAGGCTACGTGGAGAACCGTCTGTCATGCCTGAGGAACGAAAGGGAGGTCTCGCCCGCCGAGACTTTATGATTGCATCCCTCGCCACGGTCGGCGCTTCGGTTGCCCTAGCAGCCGGTTCGAAGGAGGCGACTGCCCAGGAGCCGGTGGCATCCTCAGCCTCCCCCGCATCCGGAACGACCTATACCGGCGATGTTATCGATGGCAAAAAGGTCATCAGCGCGCTCGACGTCAACGACCTGCAACCCGGCAAGAAGCACCTTTTGTATTTTCAGGGCGTTGAGACGCCGACCGGGCAGCATTGGTATGTGTCCGTGACGGTCGCCAAGGGAGCAAAGCCGGGCAAGCGCGGCGTCCTGACCAGCGGTGTCCATGGCGACGAGATGAGTTCCATTCATACGGTCCAGACCGTGATGAACCAGCTCGATCCGGCTGAGATGTCGGGCACGGTGATGGCGGTCACGGACGTGTCGCGTCCGGCCCTCGAAAGCATGCAGCGCAGATGGCCCAACTCGGGTAGGGGCATCGATCTGGTCGATATGAATCGCGTGTGGCCCGGCAATGAGAACGACGTCACCGCGACCAGCCGCCACGCCGGGCTGCTGTTCAACCGGCTGCTGCGGCCGAACGCCGACTTCGCGGTCGACTTCCATACCGGAACGACCGGGTTCGAGGTCACCGCATTCAATATTGCCGAGATGGACGTGCCCGAGATCAAGGCGATGGTGGAGCTCTACCCCGTCGGCCAGATCTTCGATAATCCTACATATCCCAGTGTCCTCCACAACGCATTTATCGCCGCGGGCATCCCGTCCTTTTGCCCGGAGATCGGGGCGGCCCGTCACCTGGATCTCGAGATGATCGCGCTCTTCGTGGAAGGCACGATGAACGTGCTCAAGCATCACGGCATCGTCACCGGGTCGATGGGACGCACAGGCAAAGACGTGAGTGTCTTTGTCGGCAATAGTTCGTTCCCGATTCTAGCAACCGAGGGCGGGGTCGTCGAGCATCTGGTCAAGCTCAACGATAAGGTCGAGCCCGGACAGAAGGTGGCCATTCAGCGCAACAGCTTCGGCGAGGTGGTGGCGGAATACACGAGCGGCATTGCCGGAGAAGTGACAGGGCAGCGCAGCGATGCCATGTCCGAGCCCGGCAACCCTTTAGTATTCATCCTTTTCCGCGACGCAACCACGAACGGCGCAGTAACCTACCCCGAATGAGGTTGCATGGAAGATTTTGCCGGATGCAGGATGTTGAATCGAGACGGTTGCCAGGTTTCGACTGCCTCGCAAGATCGGCGCACCGCGCCGGAGATACGCTCAAAATTGAGCGGGATTACGCTCACCGGGTTCGAGACGGTCTCTCGGACCGGGATTGCCGGGAGAAATGGAAATGACCAAGCGCAAGACTATAATTAGTGTCCTTCTGCTTTCCGCCGTCCTGGCCGGTTGCGCGGCTACCGAACAGGAGCAACGGGCTGGAACGGGTGCTCTCATCGGAGCGGGAGCGGGAGCGGTGGCGGGCCAGGCAATCGGCGGCGACACGCGAAGTACCGTGGGCGGAGCTGCCGCCGGCGCTCTTCTCGGCGCAGTAGTTGGTACTGCAACGACGCCACAAGGTCCCCGTTATTGTCGCTATCGGCGCCCGGACGGCACGATCTATGCGGCTCGATGCTGAGAATCCAAAGCTCTTTCCGCATGGCGTAATCCAGGTAGTGGCACTACGGGACTGCGGCTTTCCTTAGAACTTGCAGAGGAGTTATGGCGAGCTGTCGTAGATTGTTTGAAGCTCGGCATGTACTTCGATATGCTCGGCGCGCCTTGCTCCAGCAAGAGATGCCTGCGTGGCTGGTCCGAGCACAAACGCTGCAATCCTCGCCGTCCGCTTTCGCGGCCTAATCTCCCAGCCTCCAGACACTGTGGCCGCTTGTTACAGTCGTTGTCCTGAGTGCCAAAGTTTTCCGACTCTTGAGTGGCAACTGCAACTACTATGATACACTGGGTGCTATCGTAATGGAGTGAATACCATCCTGGGTGGGATGCGAACGAATGGAGGGTTCGATGAAGCATTTTGTCGCGAGTCTTGCGATTGCCAGCTTGTCCGTGGTTTCCGCCCGGGCCGAGGAAGCAAGCGTTCCTGCTTTCTTCGTGCTGAGTGATCGCGGCGAAGGACGTTCGATATGGAGGCCTGGCAGCGTGCGACCGTAGCATTGAAAAGCGAGGAGCTCGTGCGGACCTATCGACTCGGCGGGGACGGCAGCGTCCTGCAAAAGGCGCAGGCGGATGCGGAGAAGGCACATGCGGCGGCCAATGTCGTTATGCTCATGACAACGACCACGCAGGACAGAAACTCGACTGAGTTTCACGAGTCGCTCCGCCAGGTGGAGCAGCAATTCCAGACCGACCCAACACTTAAAGGTGCGAGCGTGCTCGCCAGATGGCCAATGTGCGCGCTCGTTCAACTCGGCAAGACCCGCAACGCCAAGATGCCGCCCATAGCGATGATTTTTGTTCTTGATCACCCGCAAGCGAACGCGTTCTGCTATCCGATGGTGCAATCCTACTTCACGACGCCACTAGGTGCTGATGGCAAGCGTGTTGCGCCCATCAGCATCGACGGTGCAACCGTCGCCCTGCAGGCGGCGCTCCCACCAATTAAGCTCGCCAAGAAGACACTAGCGGACAAGGCGGCGTTCAAGCAAAGCAACCTCATTGAGCGCCCGACCAACGTCTTTGCGCCGCGCGAGGAGATATTCATCTACGCCTTTCTCGAGAATGTCGGCCGCAAGGACGTCGGCACGCCAATGGCCAGTTACGAGATAGGGCTCGACATAGAAGTTCGCGATCGCGCTGGCCAGATTCTGAAATCACTTCCCAATGAGCATACCTACAAGGCTGACTCCCCACCGCCGTTTCCCGTGTCGCGAGGCTACTTCACCAATTTCGCAACCGCCGGTATTTCCCTCGATACTCCCGGCAACTACACGATTGTCTACATCTTTCATGATCGTGCCCGGCCTGAAACGCCGCCAGCAACGGCGGAATTCGCCGTGACAGTCAAGTAGGGCAATCCGGCTGTCGTGGCGGCAGCGGCTTAGCTGATCGGTTGGCTCTATGCTGCCGGTTTCTATATTGATCGCGCAGTTTCGAGTTTTCAGATTTTTTGAACTGAGACCACATTACCCGACGCATCGATCACACAGTTTGCGCGAGCGCCTTTGCCCTCGACGATGACCTGGAACGTCTGGGGATCGATTTGGGAAGAACTGACAGGCAGAATGGCGGAGCTGTCCACTCCCAAAGGCGCAGCCGCCGCGGAAGCACAAGCCAGTTGGTGTTCGGCCGGAGCAGTCGTGCCAGTATTCCGGACGCTATTTGGTTCAGGTTGGTTGGCCATGCACCCGATGATCTGGATCGTGGCCAGAATCACGGCGAAGACCATCACTCGGTTGCCACACTTCTTGATCGGAAGCGGCTTGGATGGCCAGGCGCTGAAGTGGTTCATGGGCGGTCAAACTCCCTTGTAGAGTGAAGCACCTTGCATGAGGACGATAACCTTCGCTCCAACTTCGATCCGGGAATGAAGGTCGGTGATGTCGTCATTGTTCATCCGAATGCACCCTGACGAGACGTCGAGACCAATCGTCCAAGGCTCGGGGGTGCCGTGGATCCGATAGATGGTGTCTTGGTTGCCTTGGTAGAGATAGAGGGCCCTCGCACCGAGTGGATTGTCCGGACCGCCCGGCTGGCCTCCCGCCCATTTTGCCGCATTCGGATCGCGCGCCACCATCTCGGCAGGCGGTGTCCAGGTCGGCCATTCCGCGGTGCGACCGACCCGCACGATACCCGCCCAGCCAAAGCCTTCGCGGCCGACGCCTATTCCATAGCGGATGGCAGTGAAACCCGGCTGGACCAGATAGAGGAAATGCTGGTTACCGTCGATGATGATGGTGCCAGGTTTCTCGGCGGTCTTGAATTTCACGACCTGTCGGCGAAAAGTCTCCGGCACCTGTTTGTGCGCTGCGTAATAGGACCTCGCCTTCTTACGGTCATACTCGACCCACTTGTGAGTTTTGGGATCGAATATCTGTGTCTCTGCTGCATACGCCAGTGTCACCCCGGCAGCGAGTGCGAGGGCCAGACACGCGGCGATCCCACGAACCGCACGGCTGCTGAGTGTGAAGTAGGGTACGGGAAGTTGCGACATCTTCAACATCAGCTCATTTGGTCCAGCTTTCCAATCGGTCTTCATGCGTCGCGATCCACTTCTGGGCAAATGCCGCAGGATCCTGTTTTTCCACCTGCAGCGCATAGCTCATCTCCGTGACTTCCTTCGCAGTGAAGTCGATTCTGGAGAGAAACGACGCGACCTTCGGCAACCTCTCGGCCGTCTTTGTCGCGAAGGCGATCTGGAAATGCGACGGTGGCCACCCCACAGGCGCAGACGACTTGGAGAGCCAACCTGCCGGATCGTCGCTGGGCAGCACGATTTTCCATTTGCCATCGTCATGTTTTGGCTCGGTCAACTGAACGATGTCGTGGAGATCAAAAACGTGATGCGGGCTGTAGCAGTAGAAAACGATCGGCTCATTCGTTGCAGAGGCGGCATCGACAGCCGCCATGGCCAAGTCCTCCGGCATCTCCAGAAGTTTCACCGTCTTGGTGTAGCCGTAGCTTTCAGCACGTATTCTCTCGATAGTCGTCGATGACCAGGTCTCCGCGCCGATCCAGATTTCACCCTGCCCATCGCCATCCGTGTCGAGAACTGATGTCTTCTCGGGATCGCTTAAATCCGCGATATCCTTGATTCCGTACGTGTCTGCAGTTTCGCGTGTGGCACACATGCCTTGTGTGGCCGCAACTTCCTTTGGGCTGAGTTTGACCGTTTTCTTGTCATCGACGTATCTCTTCACGAGAGAGTCGAGATTGGGCAACCAGACCTCGGGATGGACATCCACTTCGCCCGCATCCAGTCCGGCGAAGATCGTTAGCGTTCCCATCTCACGAACTTCAACATCCAGTCCCAGCTCCTTCTCGATGCCGAACTTGATGATGTTGGCGGACGCTTGGCCCGATGGCCAATTGGGCATGCCAACTACAAGATCAGCTGCGAAACTCGTGCCGCAGGAAACCAGTAGCATAAGGGTTCCGCTCAGATGCAGCGCAACATTCCGAGTCACAACCTATCCTCCACGCCGTTCCAACGATTGTTCAGCAAGTCCAAAAGCGGTTCCGGACGATTTGTTACAATGGTAATTTGCAAGCGAGGCCGATAGTTGCCCTTTGGTCCATCGGTATTGACGAATACGGTTGCCTTTATCACAGCTCGGCGGGAGCCGCATTTGTGGGGAGCAACAGGCCTGTTGATTTCCATTGAGAGCTGACCCGGCGGGGGTGCGGATAAAAACTTGGACTGCTTTATAAATAAGTTCAGGCCGAGGCTCTTACGATACTCGACCGGGCTGAGCGATCCCAGCGATATCTTGATACGCTTCTCGTTGTACCAGCGAATATAAGCGTCTACCTCGGCGACGAACTGTTCGATTGTGATGGCCTTCCAATCTCGTGGATAGAAGAGTTCCGTTTTCAGCCGGCCGAAGAACCCCTCGCACGCGGCGTTGTCTTGTGAGCAGCCCTTTCGGGACATTGAGCGAACCAATTTCGCTTCGCTAATCCGTGTGAGCCAACCGGGCCAGCGATAATGAGCTCCGCGATCGGAATGGACGATTGGCCGTTCCGCTGCGGTGGTCATCTTGGCATCGCCGAGATGCTGGCCCATTTGCTGAAGCTTAGGTTGGTGGTGATGATGACGCTGGTGTGCTCGTAGAGCTTGCTCAGCAGATGGAAGAGCAGTGCACCGCCTGACGCGCTGAACGGCAGGTAATCAAGCTCGTCGAGGACGAGATCGGAACGGCGACATATCCCTATTCCAACGCCCTGCTGAAAGAACCCAAGGTGCTGCTCGACAACGCGCTGAACGACGACAGTGAGCAAGCCGACGTGTGCGGCTTGCCCGTGCGGGACGTGGTAATCCACGCCGGGGAGGGGCCCGACGCCTCACCGCTGCAACCACGTATCGCTGGTAGCGTGAAGCAATACGCCAACCTTTATGAATCGCCATTTGAGGTGTTCGCAGTCTGCTCACCGGCTGATGCAGGACAACCGGCTAAAATCGTCAAATTGCCCAGTAACACTGAGGACTGCTACTTCGCTGGCGGAAAATTGGAATGCTCTTACTTGGCAAGAGATGAAGTTGTGCCAGTCGATTGATGAGAAGCCTTGAGCGCGGCGGTCGACACTATTTGATATGCGCTAGGCAGCGTTCCTGGAACGAAAAAGCCCGCTGCCGGGAGGAGGTGGCAGCGGGCTTGATTTCGAAAACGGTGCGGGAGGAGGTGCACCATATTCAACACCGGCATCGCATCTGGGAGGAGTAGATGGCCGACAAATTTAAGATAGCAATCGCATCAAATATTGCAATGCACAAAATCTATTTTGCACAGCAATAGATGCCGGTTGATCTGGATCGCTGGCTCACTCAGCGCGGTCAGATACGAGATGACGTTGCCGCCAACCGATTTTCATCGTCAATCAAGCTAAGACGGGCAGGCGCCTCATCGCCCCAGTTCCAGAGAACGAGGTTTAGATCGCCTTCGGACGCGCCTGGGGCGAAACTTCTGACGAGCAGCGCACGATAGCCGCCGGCAATCAGCCGTCGGGAAAAGGCTTGCGTCGCGGCCTCTCCGGTTGCCTTCATCTGGTCGCGCCACGTGCCGTCTGCCAGCGCAGCTGTATCCAGACCTTCTGCCTCGAGGGCTTGTTCATCCCGGCAATCGAAAACACCGTCGATCTCGGCATCGTAGCAAACCAGTGTCGTTGGCTGGAGATTGCCGACCTGATTGGCTTCCCGCAGTGCCGTCATCACCGACAGGGACGCATAGAGCGCCGGCACGCCTTTCGGGTTGAACCGCCCGCCATAGAGTTCGGCGCCTCGGCCGGACAGCGGCTCGCGCGCATATACAGGATTGAGTGCTCGATAGAGCTTGCCCCGATAAAGCATCAACCCGGTTAGGCGTGTACGCCTGCGTCGACCGCGTCGATATAGTCGAGCACGTCGTCGGCACGCCCACTGCGAACGAGCTGCATTGCCGTCTGACCCGAGAAGCCGGACAGGGGCTCGGATCGATACCAGGCATATGCCATAAGGCTCGAACCGAAGCGCTGCTCCACTTTATTGATTACCTCGACCATCTCGCGCAGCCGGCGCTGGGTTTTGTCCGAATGCACGCGATCCTTGCGCTGGACAGCGTCCTTGCCGAGCCCTGCCGTCCGGGCGACTTCCTCGCTGGTCGTTCGAAAGGCATCCGCGATCTTGCGCGGGGCGAAGAAGCCGTTGTCGTAGTATTGAACCAAGCCCATTTAGGTCTCCCGCCGAGAGAACGCCCCTTTTATTGACGGAATATAGCGACAGTTTTGGCGGCATTCAAGGTGGGGTCTATGTGCCGTTTGAACGGCATTGTTCACATCAGTCGCCTTGCCGAGCGCGCCATGTCCAGGGCTCGATGAACTTTCCCTGCCAAATTCCGGCTTTTCGCTGTTTTGCGTCGCGCTGCTCGGGCGACGCTTTCATAGCAATATGTCATATTAAGCATCAAAAAAATGATCATACGTAGCGCTGGCTGTTGCTACCTTCCGATGTGAGGGAGGACGGCATGGCTGCATTGCAGGAAATGTTCAATGTGAGGGGCAGGTCGGTCATTGTGACCGGTGGAGCGAGCGGCATTGGACGCGCCTATGCCGAGGTCATGGCGGACAACGGTGCGCGTGTCTGCATTTTCGACCGTGATGCAGGCAATCTCGATGTGGTGGTGAAAGAATTGCAGCGTGACGGCGCTGACGTCTGGGGCCAGGCTCTCGACGTCTCGGATCGCGCAGGGATGGCGGCTGCCTTCGATGCCGTTGCTGAACGCCATGGCCGGATCGACGTGGTCTTCGCCAATGCAGGCATCGATGCAGGCCCCGGCTTCCTGTCGACCACCGGCGAGCGCATCCCGGAAGGGGCGATCGACGTTCTGGACGACGACCACTGGGACCGTGTCATCGAGGTCAATCTCACTTCCGTCTACACCACGGTGAAGCACGCCGCACGGCACATGAAGGCGACGGGAGGCGGACGTATCATCGTCACCTCCTCGATTGCGGCGCAGATCAATGAGGCGATCGTCGGAACCCCCTACATGCCTGCCAAGGCCGGCGTGGATCATTTCGTCCGCCAGATGGCGATGGAACTGGGCGCATTCGGTATCCTCATCAACTGCATTTCGCCCGGCCCCTTCATGACCAACATTGCCGGCGGGAGATTGAAGATTCCCGCCGATCGCAAGGCTTTCGAGGCGCAATCCCTGATCGGCCGGATCGGGGACACCGAAGACATCAAGGGCCTCGCGCTCTATCTCGCGTCCCCATGCTCTTCCTATGTGACGGGCAGCCAGATCGTCATCGACGGGGGAGCAATGCACCGCATCGCATGACAGTTGCCGCCGGTTCGGGAGAGGCCGGCGAATGACGGGAACATAAACACACTGAGGGAGGAGACCATAATGGACCTGAAGACGAATTTTTCTCAACCGTCGCGCCGTTCGGTGCTGAAGGGTATTGGCGCCGGGCTTGCGGCTTCGACACTGGGCGCGCCGATGGTGGCCCGCGCCCAATCGGCCGGCACGATCAAGATCGGTTTCGTAACGCCCGCAACCGGACCGCTTGCACTGTTCGGAGAGACCGACGGCTGGGCGCTCGGCAAGGTCAAGGATGTCGTGAAGAACGGCCTCGAGACAGCCGCTGGCCGTTTCGATGTCGAGATCATAATGCGCGACAGCCAGTCCAATCCGAACCGGGCGGCGGAAGTGGCCGGAGATCTCATTCTCAACGAGGAGGTGCACCTGCTGCTGCCTGCCTCGACCACGGATACGGTGAGCCCCTCCGCAGACCAGGCCGAGCTCTACGAGTGCCCGTGTCTCTCCACCGGCGCGCCGTGGCAGGCAGTGATCTTCCCGCGCGGTGGCCAGGACAAGCCGTTCAAATGGACCTATCACTTCTTCTGGGGTCTCGACGAGGCGCTCAACACTTTCGTCGGCCTGTGGAACACGATCGACACCAACCGCAAGGTCGGCCTGCTGTTTCCGCAGAACGCCGATGGCGAAACCTGGGGCAACACCAATTATGGATTGCCCGTACCGACCCAGAAAGCCGGGTTTGAGATCGTCGTGCCAGGGTTCTTCCAGCCGCGCACGAATGATTACTCCGCCCAGATCAGCGCGTTCAAGCAGGCCGGCTGCGACATCATCGGCGGCATCACCTATCCGGACGATCTGAAGACCTTTGTAAACCAGTGCGCGCAGCAAGGTTACAAGCCAAAGGCGGTAACGGTTGCCGCTGCCCTTCTCTTTCCTTCAGGCGTGCAGGCGCTCGGGCCTCTTGGGGACGGCATGTCCTCCGAGGTCTGGTGGACGCCGGCCTTTCCCTTCAAATCCACGCTCACGGGACAGCTCAGCCGCGAGATCGCCGATCTGTGGGAGAGCGAGACCAAGAAGCAGTGGACGCAGCCGCTGGGCTACAGCCATGCAATCTGGGAAGTGGCGTTGGACGTCTTGAAGCGGTCGAGCAACCCGCTCGATCGAGAGGCCAACCGCGAAGCGCTCGTCGCCACCAAGATGGAGACGCTGGTCGGCAAGGTCGATTTCTCTTCCGGTCCGCATAAGAACGTATCCACCACGCCCATCTTCGGTGGCCAGTGGGTCAAGGGCGAGAAATGGCCCTACGATCTCAAGATCGTCGACAACTCGGTCAACAAGCTGTTCGAACCGGAGCAGAAGATGAAGCCCATGCCGTGGTCCGCCTGAGACGGACTGCACAAGATCATGCCCTGGCCTGTTGAACAGGTCAGGGCCGGATAGCGAAAGCCACGCCACCGGTCGCAGACCGGGAACGGAGGAGCATGGCAAACGGCGTAATACTTGAGGGACGGGGACTGAGCAAAGCCTTTGGCGCGTTGCGTGTCCTGCATGATGTCAGTTTCGAGGTTCGAACCGGTGAAGTCCTTGGTATCCTCGGGCCGAACGGCGCGGGCAAGACGACCCTTTTCAATCTGGTCAGTGGCGATCTGCGTGTAGACAGCGGCGAACTGGCCTTCGCAGGGCAGCCGCTTGTCGGCCAGCCGCCATACCGACGATGCCGCATCGGCATCGGCCGCACCTACCAGATTCCGCGTCCCTATGTTGGGATGACCACTTTCGAGAACCTTCTCGTCGCCGCGTCGTTCGGCGGCGGGCGTTCGGAAGCCGAGTGCTATGCCTGGTGCGCGCAGATCCTTCGGGACTGCGAGCTCTCGGACAAGGCGAACCGCTCCGCCGGCACGCTCACGCTTCTCGACCGCAAGCGCCTCGAATTGGCGCGCGCTCTGGCTTCCGGTCCGAAGCTCCTGCTTCTGGACGAAATCGCCGGCGGATTGACGGATGAAGAGGGCAGGGAACTCGTGTCCCTTATCCGCCGTATCCGCGATCGCGGCGTCACCATCGTATGGATCGAGCATGTTCTGCACGCGCTTCTTGCCGTGGCCGACCGGATGATGGTGCTGAACTTCGGCGAGAAGATCGCCGAAGGCGTGCCGGAAGACGTCATCAAGGACCCCGAGGTCAGGCGCGTCTACATGGGGGTTGAAGGATGAGCAGCACACTTCTTTCAACCCAGGGGCTGGTGGCGCGTTACGGCGATTTCCAGGCGCTCTACGGCATCGACTTCGAGATCTCCGAGGGCGAGGTCGTCGCGCTGATCGGCGCCAACGGCGCCGGCAAGTCGACATTGCTGAAGTCCATCATGGGGCTGTTGCGCGTCGCGCCTGAAATGGTGCGCCTTGACGGTCGTCCCGTGGGCGGGAGCAAGCCCAATCGCATGGTGTCCGACGGCGTCGCCATCGTGCCGGAAGGCCGCCGCCTTTTCACGGGCATGTCGGTCGTCGATAATCTGAGGGTCGCTATCGATCACGCGGCTGTACCACGAGGAACGGCCTGGACGCTCGATCGGGTTTTCGAGCTGTTTCCGATCCTTCGCGAAAAACAGGCAGTGCCGGTGCAATCGCTCTCCGGCGGTCAGCAGCAGATGGTTGCAATAGGCCGGGCGTTGCTCAATCAGCCGCGGTTGCTCTTGTGCGACGAAATCAGCCTGGGCCTTGCGCCAAAGGTCGTGAAGGAAATCTACCGGGCCATTCCGTCGATCTCGGCCAATGGCACGGCCATCATCCTCGTGGAGCAGGACGTCGGATTGGCGCGCTCTGCATCCAACCGTCTGTATTGCATGCTGGAAGGTCGGGTCAGCCTGACGGGCCGCTCACAGGACATATCGCGCGAGGTGATCGGCGCGGCCTATTTCGGAGGCGCCCATGCAGTGGCTTGACGGTCTCGTGCAGGGCGTCCTGCTTGGCGGTCTCTACGCGCAGTATGCTTTGGGCATGGCGTTGATGTTCGGTGTCATGCGCATCGTGAACATTACCCACGGCGACCTGATGATCCTGCTTGCGCTGACGGGTATCAGTCTGGCGGCCACCTTCGCGCTCGGCCCTTGGACGGTTCTGATGGTGTTGGTGGCGCTGGGGGCTATCCTCGGCCTTCTGCTGCAACGCCTGATCCTGAATCGGGTGGTGGGTGCGGATCCGCTTCCTTCGCTGATTGCAACATTCGGCCTGTCCGTCGCCCTGCAGAACGCCATGCTGCAGGTCTGGTCCGCGGACACTCGTTCGCTCGGGGGTGGCGATATCGCGCAAGCATCATTCCAGCTCGGCACGCTTTATGTCGGGGTGCTTCCGGTCATCGTCCTGGCGACCGCGACCTTGCTTACCGGCGGGCTGGACGCAACCCTGCGCTACACGCGGTTCGGTCGATCGCTTCGGGCTGCGTCGGCGGATGTGGAGGCTGCCGCAATGACCGGCGTCAATCCCAAAGGGGTGTATGCCGGCGCTACGGCCGTTGCCGTGGCGATCCTTGGTTTTGCTGCCGTCTTCCAGTCGATGCGGGCCACCGTGGCACCGGCCGACGGCCCGTTCCAGCTGATCTATGCGTTCGAGGCGGTTATCATCGGGGGCATGGGCTCGATCTGGGGTGCTTTTCTCGGCGCCATGGTGCTCGGCATCAGCCAGTCCATCGGCTTCCGCATCGATCCAGGTTTCGGAATTCTTGCCGGCCATCTCGTCTTCCTTCTCATCCTTGCCCTGCGACCGCAGGGTCTTCTCGGAAAGGACTGAAGCCGTGACAGACGCGCTCGCCGCAGCTTCGACGACTACGTTCGATGGTCCCCGAGTTCGGGTTCAGCGCCGAACGACATCCAGTATCGTCGCCTTGATCTTGAGCGTGGTGGTATTGGTCGCGGTCGCCTCCATGCCGCTGTGGGCCAGCCAGGGGCTGATCCGCGACATCGTACGGCTGTGCTGCTACATCGCCATCGCCCAGATGTGGAACATGCTTGCAGGCTATGCGGGCATCGTCTCGGTCGGCCAGCAGGCTTTCGTCGGTGTCGCCGCCTACATGATGTTCATAATCGCGCAACTCTGGGGCGTCGATCCGTTTGTCGCCGTGGTTCTGGCGATGATAGCGCCAGCCCTGCTGGCGATCCCGACCTACGGGCTCCTGCATCGGCTGGACGGTCCCTATTTCGCGATCGGCACCTGGGTGATTGCCGAGGTGATGCGGCTCGCGACGTCGAACTTCGGTTATGTGAACGCCGGCGCCGGCATGAGCCTTCGCGTCATGACCGGCTACTCCGCCACGGAACGCGCAGTCGGCATTTCTCTCCTTGCGGCACTGATGCTGCTCGTCACCGTCGGCGGCAGTTACTGGCTGCTGCGTTCGCGCTACGGCCTTGCGTTGATCGCCATGCGCGACAATCCGATCGCCGCCGCAAGCCAGGGCGTCAATGTAAGCCGCCTGCGCTTCCTCATCTGGGTTGCCGCCGCCGTTGGTACGGGGCTTGCCGGGGCAATCTACTTCATGGCCCAGCTTCGGATTACGCCGCCATCCGCCTACGATCCCAACTGGGCCAACATCGCAATCTTCATCGTCATGGTCGGTGGGCTGGGCTCACTCGAGGGCGTGATCATTGGCGCGCTCATCTACTTCTTCGCCGACCGCTGGTTCGGCCAGTACGGCGCGACCTATCTTGTTGTGCTCGGCCTCCTCACCTTGTTCATGGCGCTGTTCGCCAGGGGCGGTATCTGGGGCCTCATCTGCAAGGTCGTCGATGCGCCCTGGTTTCCGACACGACGTACATTGGTGGAGGAACGGCAATGAAAGCGGCGGTGTTCGATGGCATCGGCCTGCCGCTGCGCATCAATGAGGTGAGCCGGCCCGAACCGACTGCGGACGAGGTGCTCTTGCGCGTCGTAGCCTGCGGCATCTGCGGCTCCGACCTGCACATGACGGAGGATCCCTCGACCTTCGGCCTCAACAAGGCCGACGTCCTCGGCCATGAATTTGCTGGCGAGATCATCGGCTGCGGCAGCGCCGTGACCGATTTCCAACCCGGTGACCGTGTGGCCGTCGCGCCGATGCGCGGCTGCGGCCATTGTGACAGTTGCCGCCGGGGCGAGCCCGCCTGGTGTCCGGAAATGCGTCTGATTGGCGGCGGCTATGCTGAATACACAACCGTTGCGGCGCGGCAGTGCCGGCATCTGCCGGACGATTTGCCGATGGAAGAGGGCGCCCTTGCCGAGCCTCTGGCGGTCGGCCTGCATGCCGTCATGCGCTCGGGCATCAAGCCGGGCGATCGTGTGCTGGTTCTCGGTGCTGGACCAATCGGTCTTCTCGTCGCCTTCTGGGCGCGTCGGTTCGGCGCCCGCGATGTGGTCGTGGCCGATATCAATCGACACCAGCAGGACCGTGCGGCCGCGATAGGCGCGACCGGTTTCGCGCTGTCGGGGCCGGACCTCGCCAAAGACTTTAGCGAGCTTGCCGGAGGAGAGCCGGACATCGTCTTCGAATGCGTCGGCAAGCGTGGCCTTATCGACCTGGCCTGCCGTCTGGTTCGCCATCACGGCACGGTAGTCGCGGTGGGGCTTTGCGTCGGCGGCGACGAATGGGATCCCTTCGCAGCGCTGTCGAAGGAAATCCAGATCGTCTTCGCCGTCTTCTTCTCGATGGCCGAGTTCGAAACCGCGCTGCGCGCACTCGGGCCGAGCGACTACCGGCCGCAGGCACTGGTGACCGGGAGGATCGGCTTTATCGACATTCCCGATACCTTCGAGGGCCTGCGACGCCGCACAACGCAATGCAAGGTTCTGATTACGCCCGCGCTCGGGTGAACTGACGATCGGTGGAGGAGTAAAAATGGAATTCGAGACCCTGACTTTGGACATCGACGGCGTGCGCACGGTCGTCAAGGCGATCGGCAATGGTCCCGCCGTTCTCGCGCTGCATGGCGCCGCCACTCTCGAGGGGCACAACTGGGCGCGAGGCCTCGCGGATCGCTTCCGCATCTATCTGCCTTTTCATCCAGGGTTCGGCGAGAGTGACGAGGCGTCCCATTTCGTGGGCATGCAGGACATGATTGCCCACAATTTGCGCCTCGTTTCCGCGCTCGGTCTCGACCGCCCGCATCTCGTCGGCCATTCGATGGGTGGCTGGATGGCCGCCGAGATGGCTGTCGTTGCCGGTGAGCGGTTTTCGCGGCTGGTGCTGAATGCGCCTGCCGGTCTCAACCATCCCGAACACCCTGGCGCCGATCTCGCCAGTATCGGCCCGGAAGCGCTTCCAGCCTACCTCGCCCACAATGTCGATGTCGCGCTGCGCTATTTCCCCGGCGGTGCCGAATGTCCGCCGCTGGATGAATTCCTGGCCGCCCGGGAAAAGGAAGGCCAGGCGTTGGGACGCATTCTCGGTGTCCACGGCATGGGGCATCCCAATCTCGGACGGTGGCTGAGCCGGATACCCAACGAGACGCTCGTCGTCTGGGGTGAGAAGGACCGCATGCTGCCGGCCCCGCAAGCTGCGATCTGGGCTGAACGCATACCCAATGCCCGATTGTTGATCATTCCAGACGCCGGCCATTTCGCAATGCAGGAGAAGCCGGAGACCGTAAGCGCGCTTGGCGATTTTCTCGCAGGCTGAAGCCTCGCGGACCGCCTCACTGCGGGGTTGGCAGACTAACGCTGCACCTCGCGCAACCCATCGACGAAGGAGGAATTGAGATGAACGCACCGCTGAAACACGCATCCGGCTATTGGGGGACAAAGACCGATTTCAACGCTCTTATGGAACAGGTTCGCAAGATCGGACCGGTCCTTGAGGAACATGCAGCGGAGACGGAAGCGCTCGGGCGTCTCGACGAGACGACGTTCAAAGCCCTCGCACCGCTGAGGATGTCGCATATCTTCGCCAGTGAGGAACAGGGCGGAGCCCAGTTTTCGCCGACACAAGGGTTGAAGCTTATCGAGGCGATCACCTACCACAGCGGCGCGGCTGGTTGGGTGTCGATGGTGCATGCCTGCATCGGCGCCATGTCGGCAGCCTTCCTGCCCGATAGCGCCATCGCGCGCCTGTTCGTGCCAGGCGAGGATAATCGCTTTTCAGGGCAAGGCACGCCAACCGGTATGCTGAAGAAGGTCGATGGCGGTTATCGCCTGAACGGCAAGTGGTCTTACGCGAGCGGTATCTACCACGCGACCTACACCCACACCGCAGCGCTTCTCGATGACGGCAACGGCCAGCCCGCAAAGGACGAGAACGGCAACGTGATTGTGCTTTGTGCCCACGCACCCGTCGAAGACCACGACCTTCTCGGCAACTGGGAGGTGCTCGGCCTGCAGGGCACCGGCAGCATCGACTATGCCGCCAAGGATGTCTTCATCGCCGATGACATGGTGTTCCCGATCCTGACCGCTGAGCCGCAGCGCCAGAAGGAGTTCTTCAGCCTTGGCGTCGTCGGTCTTGCCGCCATCGGCCATTCGGGCTGGGCGATCGGCGCGTCACGCCGCATGCTGGACGAAGTGGCCAAGTTCGCATTGACCAAGACGGGCAGGGCGGGGCTGCTTGGCGAGAGCGAGAAATTCTGGTTCGACTACGGACGCGCTGAAGCACGCGTTCGTGCCGCCCGCGCCTTCCTGTTCGAGATATGGCACGAGGTGGAAGCGTCGATCGAGGCAGGGAATCGGGTTTCAACCCGGCAGATCAGCTTGATCCATCTCGCGAAATCGGAAGTTCACGAGGCTGGCGTCGACGCCTGCCAGTTCGTCTATCGCGCAGCAGGGGGCGCATCGCTGCGCAAGGGCGTCATGCAGCGCATCTATCGCGAGATGCTGACGGCCGCCAACCACTTCACGATCAACAACAACATGGTGTCGGCGGCTGGCCGCGAGATCGGTGGGCTGTGGAGCGATCGCGCCTGGCAGTTCTACGATCTGGTCGAAAAGAGATGAGCGCACGTCCGGATCAACAGGTTCGGCCGGCAGCTCCGGTGGGAGAGGCGGGGGTGGCGGAGGCGTTCCTGACGGCCTTCCGTCATCATCCATCCGGGGTTGCAATCATCACGGCCGATCCTGGTGACGGGCCGGTCGCGCTCACGGTGAGTTCGCTGATCTCGATCAGCGTCTCGCCGCCGACCGTCGCTTTCTCGCTGTCGGACAACTCGTCAAGTGCGGCAGCGGCGAAACGGGCCGAAACCGTCGTGGTGCATTTCGCGCGGCAGGACGACATGCAGCTTGCGCAACTGTGTGCGACGAGCGGCAAGGACCGTTTCGGCGATGGTGTGCGGTGGGAGCGGCTCGCAAGCGGCGAGCCGTACTACCCGCAGGTCGACCTGTGGTTTCGGGCGGCTGTTCGCGAGCGCTTCCCGGTTCCGGGCGCCTGCATCGTCACTGCCGAGCTGCTGGGGGTCTCGCCATTCGCACAAGAGATGCACCTTGCGGAAACGCTCGTCTATGCCAACCGGAGATGGCACGGCCTGCATCCACTCACGGGCGCAAGCCGGGTGCCGATCCTGCTTTGGCCCGACGATTCGGCCACCTTCTGACGCGCCAGCTTGCGGCCTCGCCGCTGCGTGCGTCAAACATCACAGACCCCAGACGACCGCGTTCTCGTGGCGTTTGATCAGGTGCTTCAGGTTCTCGAAGCTTTTCTGGATGTGGTTCGAGAAGGCCTCGACCGCCGGCGCGCCCAGGTCCTCGGCACGGTGAAGGATGCCCAGAGCCCGTTCGGGATGCGGAATGTTGATCGGAAGCGCCGTTATCGCCTTTTCGTTGCGGTAGGCGAAAACCACGCTGTGCGGCAGGATCGTCAATGCGTCGCTTGCCTTCATGTAGTTGATCGCAGCAGTCAGCGAGCCGCCGTAATAACGGATCTTCGTCTCCGTGGCGCCGAGGAACAGCACGAGGCTGCGCAGGTCGGCCATAAGCGGACTGCCTGGCGGCGGGGAAATCCACGGATAGTCGAGAAGCTCCTTGGGATCGAGCTTGCGCCGCATCAACAGCGGGTGGGTTACGCGGCAGGCGACGACGTTGCGGCCCGGAAGAACTTCCTGGAAGCGCAGGCCGGAGCCTTCCTCCAGAATGTCGATGGGGCAGACGGCAAGATCGATCCGGTCGGCGTTGATCGCGGCGCGCAGTTCGGGAAGGTAGCCATAACTCTGTTCGACCCGGACTTCGGGATAGGCGTGTTGGAACTCGGCGATCATGCCGGCGACGAGGGCGTCGGTGAAGAAGGGGCTGCCGCCGATACGAACCACGCCCGTGCGCCCATGGCGGAAGCCGTCGACCAGCGCGGAGGCCTTGCGCGAGGCAGTCAGCATCGCCTGACCGTGGTCGGCAAGCGCGCGACCCAGCGGCGTTGGCTGCAGCGGCCGTCGGCCCTTGACGAACAGAGGCTCGCCCACCCGCCTCTCCAGCTGCGCGATGGTGCGCGAAACGGCTGGTTGGGTTAGCCCGAGCAGGCTTGCGCCTTCGGTGACGCCGCCCGCCTGCACGACAGCCGCAAGCTGGATGAGATGCTTTTCATCGATCTTCATAGCAATAAGGAATATTAATGATCAAAAAAATTATCAAGTGCTACGCAACTTGTTGATACCGTGCAGCCGTGGGAGGAACCATGGCAGCTCTATCGTTCAGCGAGAACAATTCTGCGGAAATCGTGGCGGAGCGTCTGGCGCGGCACTCCTCGGGGAAGCTGCCTAAGGCACTGTCGTCCCTTGTAGATCACCTTCACCGTTTCATCGTCGAAACGCGTCCCACTTCCGCCGAATGGCGCAAAGCCATCGAGTTCCTGACGGAGGTCGGTCACGCAAGCGATCAAAAGCGCCAGGAATGGGTGCTTATGTCGGATCTGCTCGGCATCACGGCACTAGTGGAGGAAATCAATTCTCGCAGGCCAAAGGGCGCGACCCCGAATACGGTCCGGGGACCGTTCTACCGGCCGGACGCGCCAAGGCTTCCGCTGGGCGCCAATATTTCCCTGGATGGTTTAGGCGAGCCGCTGGAGGTGTCGGGCCATGTCATCGACCTCGATGGCAAGCCGGTCTCAGGCGCGGCGATCGAGACCTGGCAGGCGAACGCCCAAGGTTTCTACGAGAACCAGCAGCCGGACATGCAGCCGGAATTCAATCTGCGCGGCGTGTTCACGACCAGTGCCGACGGCGCTTTCCATTACCGCACGGTCAAGCCTGCGGGATACGCCGTTCCGTGCGATGGTCCTGTGGGACAGATGCTTGGTGCTGTCGGCTTCCCGCTGCGTCGGCCGGCTCACCTGCACTTCATCGTCAAGGCTGAGGGTTTCGAGGCGATAAGAACGCATGTCTATGACGGAGCCGACCCCCATTTGGGCGAAGATGCTCTTTTCGGCGTCAAGCAGGAACTGATCGGTGCCTTCATGCCGGAACAGTCACACGGCAGATGGTCGCTTGATTTCACCTTCGTGATGATCCGGGCAAGGAAGGAGCGTCAGTCGGCATGACGATGAAATTCTTGTATCAGGGAAACGCTGCCCGCATCGTTTTCGGCTTGGGCGCCAGTGCCGATGTCGGCAGATGGCTCGTGGAACTGGGCTGCAAGCGTGCGTTGGTTCTGTCCACACCGCATCAGGCGGCTGACGGCGAGGTGCTGGCGAAGCGTCTCGGTGGCCTGGCGGTCGGCGTATTCCCCGGCGCGACAATGCATACGCCGGTCGAGGTGACGGAACGCGCCATCGCGCATGCAGCGGCACTCGATGCCGATTGTGTGGTTTCGCTCGGCGGAGGCTCCACCACCGGCCTCGGCAAGGCGATGGCCTATCGTACCGATATTCCGCAGATCGTCGTCCCGACGACCTATGCCGGCTCGGAAGTCACCCCGATCCTCGGCCAGACCGAAGGCGGCATCAAGACAACGCTGCGCAGCCCGAAGGTCGTGCCGGAGGTGGTGATCTACGATGCCGCGCTGACCATCGGCCTGCCGGTCGCCATGAGCGTCACGAGCGGGCTCAACGCCATCGCCCATTCCGCCGAGGCGCTTTATGCCAGCGACCGCAACCCGATCACCAACATGATGGCCGTGGACGGCATTCGCGCGCTGAAGGAGGCTCTGCCCATCATCGTCGATAAGCCGCAAGACATGGAAGCGCGGGAAAAAGCGCTCTATGGCGCGTGGCTGTGCGGCACCGTGCTCGGCCAGGTGGCGATGTCGCTGCATCACAAGATCTGCCACACATTGGGTGGTAGTTTCGATACCCCGCACGCCGAAACGCACGCGATCATGCTGCCGCACACGATCGGCTTCAACGCGGCGGCTGTACCGGAACTGCTGCAGCCGGTTTCCGATATCTTCGGCGGTACGCCGGGGCAGAGCCTTTACGATTTCGCCAAGTCCATCGGCTCGCCGCTGGCACTCAGGGATTTCGGGCTTTCGGAGAGTGACCTCGACCGCGCCGCCGAGATCGCCACCCGTAATCCCTATGATAATCCGCGGCCGATCGACCGCGATTCCATCCGTTCTCTGCTCCAGGATGCCTGGGGAGGACGGCGCCCGCCGCTTTGAATGTTTCTTTTGGGAGGAAGAAAGCACATGATTACCAGACGCGAACTGCTGAAGAATACAGCCGCCACCGGCGCGCTTGTCGCGACGTCGGGTCTAGCCATGCCGGCCATTGCCCAAGGCGCCAAGATCAAGCTCGGCTATGTCAGCCCGCAGACCGGGCCGCTCGCGGCCTTTGCCGAGGCCGACAAGTTTATCGTTGACGGCTTCAAGAGCGCTGCCAAGTCGGCCGGGCTCGATATCGAGGTCATCGTCAAGGACAGCCAGTCGAACCCGAACCGCGCTGCCGAGGTCGCCAAGGGACTGATCGTTGACGATGAGGTTAACATCATGCTCGTTGCCTCGACGCCGGAGACCACCAACCCGGTTGCGACGACCTGCGAGGCCGAGGACGTGCCCTGCATCTCGACGGCCGCCCCCTGGCAGCCATGGTTCATCGGCCAGCAGGGTAACCCGGGCGACCCGTCGACCTGGAAGCCTTTCAACAGCGCCTTCCACTTCTTCTGGGGCCTGGAGGACGTGATCGCCGTCTACACCAATATGTGGGGGCAGCTCGATACCAACAAAAAGGTCGGGGGCCTCTTCCCGAACGACGGGGACGGAAATGCCTGGGGCGACAAGGCCGTTGGCTTCCCGCCCGTACTGGAAAAGGGCGGCTATACGCTGGTCGACCCGGGCCGCTACCAGAACCTGACGGACGATTTCTCCGCGCAGATCAATGCCTTCAAGTCGGATGGCTCGGAAATCATCACCGGCGTCATGATCCCGCCGGACTTCACCACCTTCTGGAACCAGGCCCAGCAGCAGGGCTTCAAACCCAAGGTGGCCTCGATCGGCAAAGCCATCCTGTTCCCGCAGGCGGTGGAAGCGCTCGGCAAGACCGGCCACAACCTGTCCTGTGAAGTCTGGTGGTCGGCAAGCCATCCTTTCAAGTCGTCACTGACGGGTGAGACCGCGGGACAACTCGCGGAAGGCTTCACCAAGTCAACCGGCCGGCCATGGACCCAGCCTATCGGTTTCGTCCATGCCCTCTTCGAAGTGGCGGTAGACGTGCTGAAGCGCGCCGATCCGAGCGACAGTGCCGCGGTCATCGAGGCGATCGCTGCCACCAGGCTTGACACCATCGTCGGCCGCGTTGCCTGGGACGGCGCCAATGTTCCGCCGTTTGCGGCGAAGAACATCGCCAAGACGCCGCTGGTCGGCGGCCAGTGGCGCGTGAAGGACGCCGGCGGCTACGAACTGGTCATCGTCGACAACAAGACCGCGCCGCATATACCGACCGGTGGCCAGATGGAGGCGATTGCCTAAGGCCGCTGCCGGGGACGCGACGGCGGCCGGATCGGGAAGGAAGGCGATGGTCTTCTTTCCCATGCCGCCGCCGTCGCGGCGCATGGACACGACGGGGAAACAGAATGCCCATACTCGCGCTCGACAACGTCTCGAAAAGCTTCGGCGCCCTGAAGGTCGCCGACCAGGTTTCGTTCGCGCTGGAAAAGGGCGAGGCGCTCGGCGTGATCGGACCGAACGGCGCTGGCAAATCGACGCTGTTCAACCTGATCACCGGCAACCTGGGCGTCGACGGCGGCACGGTAACCTTTGACGGCGCCGACGTGACACGCCAGCCGCCGATGGTGCGCTGCCTTGCCGGCATCGGGCGGACCTTCCAGATTCCGCAACCCTTCGAAAAGCTCACCGTGTTCGAAAACCTGCTGGTGGCGGCAGCTTTCGGCTCCAGCAGGACGGAAAAGGACGTGTCGGACCGCTGCGCCGATATTCTCGTGGAAACCGGCCTGATAGCCCGCGCCAACCAGACAGCGGGAAGCCTCGGCTTGCTTCAACGCAAGCGGCTGGAACTCGCTCGCGCGCTCGCCACCCAGCCGAAAGTTCTGCTGCTCGACGAGATAGCCGGCGGCCTGACCGAAGGCGAATGCCAGGAGTTGGTGGACACGATCAGATCTATCCACGCGGCCGGTGTCTCGATCGTCTGGGTCGAGCACATCCTGCACGCGCTGACCTCGGTGGTCGGTCGTCTGCTGGTACTCGACTTCGGCAAGGTGATCGCCATGGGCAAGCCCGACGACATCATGGCCTCCAAGTCCGTTCGGCAAATCTACCTCGGGATCGAAGTCTGATGGCGCTTCTCGAAACAAGGAAGCTGACGGCCTTCTACCGCGACTTCCAGGCGCTCTTCGGTGTCGATATCCGGCTGGAGGAAGGCGAAACGCTGGCGATCATCGGCGCCAACGGTGCCGGCAAGACGACGCTGTTGCGCTCGCTCTCGGGCCTCATCACCAATCAGCCGGGCCATATCCTTCTCGACGGCCGCCCGATCGGCGCCATGCCGGCCCCGGATGTCGTGGCACAGGGCATCGCCATGGTGCCGGAAGGCCGCAAGCTCTTCCCCTCGCTCACCGTCGAGGAAAATCTCCAGATCGGAGCATATGGACGGTCAGGCAGCGGCACCTGGACGCTCGGCACGGTCTACGATCTTTTCCCGGTGCTCAAGGAACGCCGCAACAGTCCGGGCACCGCATTGTCCGGCGGCCAGCAGCAGATGGTCGCGATTGGCCGGGCGTTGATGTCCAATCCGCGTGTGCTGCTCTGCGACGAGATCAGCCTCGGCCTCGCGCCGGTCGTCATCAAGGACATATACGCCGCCTTTCCGCGAATCCGCGAAGCCGGCGCCTCCATTATCATCGTCGAACAGGACATTGGTCAGGCGCTCAAGGTGGCCGATCGGGTCTACTGCATGATGGAGGGGCGCATCACGCTTTCGGGTATGCCCGGCGCGATCAGCCGCGACGACATCCATGCAGCCTACTTCGGAGCACATGCGCGATGAACTGGCTCGACACCATCGTTCAAGGCGTGCTGCTGGGCGGGCTCTATGCGCTCTTCGCCGCTGGCCTCAGCCTCGTTTTCGGAATCATGCGGCTCGTCAATCTCGCCCATGGCGACCTGATCGTGCTTGCTGCTTTCCTGGTGCTGCTGCTCGTGACGACGCTCGGCCTCAGCCCGTTCGTTGCCGCGGTCATCGCAATGCCGGTGATGTTCGCGCTCGGCTGGGTGCTGCAGTTCGGGCTCCTGAACCGCACGCTGGGCAACGACATCCTGCCACCGCTTCTCGTGACCTTCGGCCTCTCGATCGTCATTCAGAACGCGCTTCTCGAAGGTTTTTCCGCCGACAGCCGGCGGATTTCCGCAGGCGGGCTGGAAACAGCGTCGCTGCAGTTGGGGCCGATCAGCGTTGGCACCATGCCGCTGCTCACCTTCCTGTCGGCAGTCGCCGTCATCGTCGGCCTCAATCTGCTGTTCTACCGTACCGCGCTTGGCCGCGCCTTCCGCGCGACGTCCGACGACCGGGAGACGGCGGGACTGATGGGCATCCAGCCGAACCGCGTTTTCGCGACCGCGACCGGCCTTGCGATGGTCGTCGTTACGATCGCAGCGCTCTACCTTGGCATGCGCGCAAATTTCGATCCGACGATGGGGCCGGCGCGCCTGATCTACGCCTTCGAGGCGGTGATCATCGGTGGTCTCGGTTCCTTCTGGGGAACGCTTGCAGGCGGCGTCATCATCGGCGTGGCGCAGACGGTCGGGGCGTCGATCAATCCCGAGTGGCAGATTTTGGCCGGCCACATCGCGTTCCTTCTCGTACTCCTCATCTGGCCGCGAGGCCTCTTCCCACGGGCGGTGGACTGACATGGCGGACCATGCATTCTCCCCCTGGAAGGTAGAAACGCGCACTCGCGCCTCCTCCGCCTTCGGCCTCGTGGCTCTCGCCGTGGTGATCGCGGCCGCTGCGGCGCCCCTATTCGTTTCGCGCAGCGTCATCCAGGATCTGTTCTTTATCCTGACCATGCTCGTGCTCGCCCAGTGCTGGAACCTGCTTGCGGGCTATGCCGGCCTCGTCTCGGTCGGGCAGCAGGCTTTCGTCGGCTTTGGCGCCTATACGATGTTCGCCGTCGTCATCCTCGCCGGGCTCGATCCGATCGTCGGCATCCTTCTCGCCGGCATTACGGCATCGGTGCTTGCTATCCCGGTCGCATTCTTCGCGTTCCGCCTGCAAGGCGCCTATTTCGCCATTGGAACCTGGGTCATTGCCGAGGTGGTGCGGCTCCTGCTCGCGCAGTGGAAAGCGCTGGGCGGCGGAACAGGCACGTCGCTACCATCGGGCGCGACGCGCGAGATGTTTGGTGTAGGTTTGGTGAGCGACTGGCTGGGTGTGCGTCCCTCGCAGGCCGCCGACATCGTGTGCTACTGGCTGGCTCTTGTCCTCGCCTGCGCGACGATCGGTTTCATCTACAAGCTGTTGCGCTCGAAGCAGGGATTGGGGCTTGCCGCCGTGCGCGACAACCGGGAGGCCGCGCGCTCCGTTGGCGTCGATCCGGGTTGGATGAAATCGGTGGTCTATCTCGCCGCAGCTCTGGTGACCGGGATTGCCGGCGCGCTGATCTATGTGCAGAAAGCCCGCATCTCGCCCGATGCCGCGTTCTCTCTGACCGACTGGACGGCCTATGTGATATTCATCGTGGTCATCGGCGGCATAGGCACTATCGAGGGGCCGATTGTGGGCGTGATCGTCTTCTTCATCCTGCTGAACCTGCTTGCCGATTACGGCTCATGGTACCTGCTTGTTCTTGGCCTCATCGGTATCATTGTGATGCTGTTTGCCCCACGCGGGCTGTGGGGCCTGTTCGCCGACCGAACCGGAATTCAACTCTTTCCCGTCCGTCGCATCCTGACGGGCGCATCCTCGACTACCAAGGGAGTGCCGCATGGCTGACATTGAAACTGACGTTCTGATCATTGGGACCGGCCCGGCCGGCTCGGCCTGCGCCGCGCTGCTCGCCACCTACGGCATCGACAATATGGTGATCAACCGCTACCGCTGGCTCGCCAACACGCCGCGCGCGCACATCACCAACCAGCGCACGATGGAAGTGTTGCGCGACCTTGGCCGAGACGTCGAGGACGAAGCCTATATATTCGCCACGCATCAGGACCTGATGGGCGAGAATGTGTTCTGCACGTCGCTTGCCGGTGAGGAGATCGGGCGCATGAAGAGCTGGGGCAGGCATCCGCTCAGCCGTGCCGAGCACCAACTTTCCTCACCGTCGCATATGAACGATCTGCCGCAAACGCTCATGGAGCCACTGCTCTACAAGACCGCCTGTTCGCGCGGGACGCAGTCGCGCATGTCGACGGAATATATCTCGCATGTGCAGGATGCGAAGGGCGTCACGACAACTTGTCGCGACCGCCTGACGGGGAAGGAATTGACCGTACGCTCGAGGTATCTCGTGGGTGCGGACGGCGGAAACTCCAAGGTCGCGGAAGACGCCGGCCTCACCTTCGAAGGCAAGATGGGCGTCGGCGGATCGATGAACATCCTCTTCAAGGCGGACCTGACGCGCTACGTCGCGCACCGGCCCTCGGTACTCTACTGGGTGGTGCAGCCCGGCGCCGACGTCGGCGGCATTGGCATGGGGCTCGTGCGTATGGTGCGGCCATGGAACGAGTGGCTGATCGTCTGGGGCTACGACATCAACCAGCCCGCGCCCGAGGTGGATACAGCCTTCGCCACCAAGGTGGTGCGCGATCTGGTGGGCGAACCGGATCTGCCGGTCGAAATTCAGTCCGTCTCGACATGGACGGTCAACAATATGTACGCCACGACGATGCAGAATGGCCGTGTGTTTTGTATGGGCGACGCCACCCATCGCCATCCGCCGTCCAACGGGCTCGGCTCCAACACCTCGATTCAGGACGCCTTCAACCTCGCCTGGAAGCTCGCCTATGTGCTCGAGGGAAAAGCGGGCGAGGCGTTGCTCGACAGCTATCAGGTCGAGCGTGCTCCCATCGCCAAGCAGATCGTCACCCGCGCCAACAAGTCGATCGAGGAGTTCGGCCCGATCTTCAAGGCGCTCGGACTTCTCGACTCCATCGATCCGGTGAAGATGCAGCAGAACATGGATGCGCGCTGCGACAACACATCGGCCGCCGAGGCCCAACGGCAGGAGATCCGCGCCACCATTGCCGCCAAGGTCTACGAATTCGATGCCCACGGCGTGGAGATGAACCAGCGCTACACCTCCAACGCGATCCTAAGCGATGGCCAGACGGAGCCTCCTTTCGAGAAGGATGCGGAACTGCATTATCATCCGACGACCTGGCCCGGCGCACGCCTGCCGCATGCCTGGGTCTTCGGTGCCGACGGCACCAGGGTTTCGACGCTCGACCTGTGCGGCAAGGGCCGCTTTACGGTGCTGACCGGCATTGGCGGCAACGGCTGGGTCGAGGCTGCAAAGGCCCTGTCAGCGGAGCTGGGCATTGACATTCGAGCCCACGTCATTGGCCCGCGTCAGGAGTGGCAGGACCTGACCGGCGACTGGGCCGGGCAGCGTGAGATCCGCGACAGCGGCCTCGTGCTCGTCCGGCCCGATCAGCATGTCTGCTGGCGTCGGGAGACGCTGGCGGCCGATCCCACCGCGGAACTGCGCCGCGCATTGCAATCCGTTCTGGTCCTGTGAGGTTCGACATGGAAGCGCATGAAAGAGGTTTCTTTACCGAGGAGAACTCGGTCGAGGTCGTCACGGACCGCAACCGCAACGCCAAGGACGAACGGCTGAAGCAGGTGATGGAAGTGATCACCCGGAAACTGCACGAAGCCGTCAAGGAAATCGAGCCGACCCAGGAAGAGTGGTTCCAGGCGGTGATGTTCCTGACGAAAACGGGGCATCTCTGCAACGAATGGCGGCAGGAATTCATCCTGCTCTCCGACGTGCTCGGGGTTTCCATGCTGGTCGACGCCATCAACAACCGCAAGCCCTCGGGCGCTTCGGAATCAACGGTGCTCGGGCCGTTCCACGTTGCTGATGCGCCGGAACTGCCCATGGGGTCGAACATCTGCCTCGACCAGAAAGGCGAGGACATGGTCATCCATGGCCGTATCCTGGACACGGAAGGCAAGCCGGTCGCCAATGCTGTTCTCGATGTCTGGCAGGCAAATGACGAGGGCTTTTACGACGTCCAGCAGAAAGGCATTCAGCCCGATTTCAACCTACGCGGTGTGTTCCGCACCGGCCCTGACGGGGGCTACTGGTTCCGTGCCGTGAAGCCGAAATACTACCCGATCCCTGACGACGGCACGGTCGGCAAGATGCTGACCGCGCTCGGCCGCCATCCCTATCGGCCGGCTCATCTTCACTTCATCCTCAAGGCCGACGGCTTCGAGACGCTGACAACGCACATATTCGATCCCGACGATCCCTACATCAATTCGGACGCGGTGTTTGGCGTGAAAGAAAGCCTGCTGGCAGAGTTCGACAAGGTCGACGATGCCAAGCGCGCTGCCGAACTGGAATTCGCCGGACCATTCTGGGAGGTCGAATACGACTTCGTGCTTGCTCGCACCAAGGGTGCCCGTGGCTGAAGCGGCTATTCGCTCGGCTTACGGTGCTCCGCCATGAAAGGACCGGGAGCCCAGCTGATCGAACGGTCGTACTTCTCCGTGACCCGTCGGAGTTCGGCGGACTCACGGCGGAGATGGCCAATGAACTTGCGGCTCGCCGGGTTCGAATAGGGTTTCTTCCGCGTCAGGATGCCCAGCACGCGTTCCGGTTGGGGAATATCCAGCGGGATGATGCTGATCTTGTCCTCGCGGCGGAAGGAATAGGCGACCGACAGCGGCAGGATGGTGAGCGCATCGGTTCCCGCCAGATAGTTGACCACGCTCAGCAGCGACCCGCCTGCATAGCGCACCGACACTTCCTCCAGGCCGAGCGTTAGCAGGATGTTGTGCAGGTCGAGAACCAGGGGAGAGCCCGGCAGCGGTGCGACCCAAGGGTAGTTGACCATGTCCTCCGTCGCCAGGTTGCGCTTGCGCACCAGAGGATGACCGGCGCCGCAGGCCAGTACGTTGCGCGCCGGAAGAATGGGTTCGAAAAGATGGTCGACCCTCATATCTACCGATCCTGTCGGCGTGATCGCCAAATCGATCTGGCCGGAATCGAGTGCTCCCACCAGATCTGAATAGTTGCCGTAGGACTGGTCGATCATGATGCCCGGCTCGTCACGCTGAAAGGATGCGATCATCAGCGAGACGATCGCATCCATGAAGAAGGGCACGCCACCGATTCTTACGCGGCCTGCGGAGCCGGATTTGAAGCTGCGGACGATCTCTGCAGCCTTGCGCGACGAGGCCAGGATCGACCTGCCCTGCAGGCCGAGTTGCTCGCCGAGCGGCGTTGGTTGCATCGGGCGGCGGCCGGATACGAACAGAGGCTCGCCTATGCGCTTCTCAAGAACGGAGATCGTGCGCGACACCGCCGACTGCGTCATACCAAGCATCGCTGCAGCCTCCGTCACGCCCCCGGTTTCTATGACGGCGGCAAGCTGGACGAGATGGTGCTCAACGATTTTCATAGCAATTTGCTATACCCTTGATGAATATTCTCATCAACAGCAGAACGGGATGGGTTAGATTATTGCATCATGAGGCGTTGTAGCGGCCGGACTTCCGGCAGCGACCGCCGCCGGAGGGATAAGCGGGAGAGGAGCCTGCTATCTCTCGGGAATGAAAGGCCATTTTTAAGGAGGAGCAAGATGGCATTTGTCAGCGGATATCATCACCTGACGCTTTGCACCGACGGCGTGCAGGAAGACTACGATTTTTACACTAAGGCGCTGGGGCTCTATTCGGTCAAGCGCACCGTGCTGTTCGATGGAACGATCCCCGTCTACCATCTCTATTATGGCTCGAGGATGGGCGACGCCTCCACCATCATCACCACCTTCCCGTTTCGTAAACCCGCGGTCTATGGCAGGCGCGGCACCAACCAGTCGAAAATCATCCAGCAGGCGATCCCTGTCGGAGCCGCGGACTACTGGGTCGACCGGCTGAACAAGTACGGTATCAACGCCACCAAGATAAGCCGCTTTGGCATCGGCCGCGTTGCGTTCGAGCATCCCTGCGGCATTCCGCATGAACTGGTCGAGAATCCGGCCGATAACCGCCCCTCTATCGTTAACGAGGCACAGGGCGTTACGGCCGAGCACGGCATCAAGGGCATCTATGGCGTGGCGATCGCCGTCTTCGATCGTACCTCCATGGACGATTTCCTGACAGTCGGCATCGACATGAAGAAGGAAGCGGACAGCGATGAGGGGCTGATGTTCTCCGTGCCCAACGCAGGCGGACCGAGCAGCGTGGTGGAGGTGTTGCACGAGACGGCAGATGGCCGGCAGGGCACCTGGACGCTTGCCGGCGGCACAATCCACCACCTCGCGCTCAACACGGGTAACGAGGAAAACCAGCTCCGCCTGAAGGCGCATCTGGAAGGTCTCGGTTTCACCGACGTTTCGGACCAAAAGGACCGCAACTACTTCAAGTCCTGCTATGTACGCTCGCCCGGCGGCGCGCTTTTCGAGATAGCATGGTCAGTGGAAGGCGGCTGGGCGCTGGACGAACCGGCGGACAAGATCGGTTCGACGCTGGTTTTCCCACCCTGGTTCGAGGACCGCAGGGCCGAACTGATGGCCGGCCTGGAACCCGCAAAGTTCTAAGCCGGTTCCATGTCGTTCCATGAAACACCTCTGTTCCTCGGTGCACCGCTCGAGGAAGCGCAAGCCCACTGCATCTTCATTCACGGGCGTACCCAGACGCCCGAGGATATGGGAGAACAGGTGATCGGCAGGCTGAGCGCGCCCGGCGTGGCGTTCGTGCTGCCGCGTGCTGCCGGCAACAGCTGGTATGCCGCGCGCGCGACGGAGCCGCTGACGGATACGACGCGGCAGGAACTTGCCCTGTCGCTCGACTATATCAGAGAGATCGTCGCCAACCTCTCGCACGCAAGCGAACGCCCCAAGCCGCTCCTTATCGGCGGCTTCAGCCAGGGTGCCTGCCTGTCGCTGGAATACGCCATGCATCACGGGCCGTGGCACGGGGCCATGGTCAACTTGACCGGTTGCAGGGTTGGGACGCCATCCTGTGACAAACCCTTCGCCGATCTCGACTGTATGCCGGTCTACCTGACAGGCTCGGACAAGGACTCCTGGATCCCGGTCGACGCTTTTGCGGGAGCTGCCGAAACTCTGGCCCGCGCCCGTGCGCGCTTGCGATGCGATATTCTTCCTGATCGGGCGCACGAGGTTTCCGATGTGGAAATCGCTGCTTTCGACGCACTCTTGAGGGAAATCGTTGGCCCGGGTTCGTCTCGTGATTAAGAAAGCCTTTTGGCTGGCGCAGGCGACATCCTCAGGATCGATCGCGATCTTGTTTGGTCGCAAACTGCCGTCATTTGGCTTTCCGGCGAATCGGGCTCATTCTGCGGAAATTACCATGGGCAAGTGGCATAAGATGCAGTGAGGGACAACCTCGCCAGGAGGTCGGTCGAAGCACTGGGGATAATGGCAGCGGTCGCGGCCATCGGGTTTTTGGGCCACGACCTAACGCCCGTCGCGCGGGCATGACTTCAGGATACCAAGCAGGCGTAACGTCTGGCTATCAGAAATTCAGTCAGTTGAACCAGGAGATGGGCGAAATCCGTTCTGAGGCCCGGACGGCGGCCGCCATCGGCCTTGCGGCGGCGTCGCTTCGCTATGACGATCGACCAGGCAAGTTGAGCGTGGCCATGGGCGGTGGTTACTGGCGAAGTGAAACGGCCCTTGCCTTCGGTGCCGGCTACACAAGTGAAAACGGACGTGTCCGCGCCAACCTGTCAGGCACGTTCGCTGACGGCGATGTTGGCGTCGGCGCAGGCCTTAGCTTCACTTTGAACTAGGCAGCAAACTCATAAACGGACTACCGTTTAGTGCCGGGTTCTGATTCAAGGCTTCTTTTGGAGGCTTGAATGCGGCGTTATGAACTGAGCGATTTTGAATGGAGCGTGATCCAGCCAAACTTGCCTTGCAAGGTTCGCGGCGTGGCGCGTGTCGATGACTGTCGAGTTCTCAACGGCATCCTGTGGCGTTTCCGAACCGGCTCGCCCGGGGCTGATGTGCCGGAGCGCTACGGCCCCTACACCACCTGCTACAACCGGTTTGTTCGATGGCGCAAAGCCGGGGTCTGGGATCGGCTTTTGGCGGCGGTTTCCACGGCTTTCGACGGCGACATCGTCATGATCGACAGTTCCTGTGTTCGCGTTCACCAGCACGCGACCACGGCAAAAAAAAGGGGTTCCGACGATGGACGTGCGACGTCCTGCCTTCGCAAACGGTCATGCGATGAAAAGTGGACAGCTGGACCCCGACCGGTCTGGCTACACGCGTCGGCATCCTTTCCGTGCAATAGTGTGTGAAGCCCTATATGGACTTCACTTTTACTGTCGTCGGATGTCTGTGATGACGAGTAATGTTCACTTGTCCGAGGCGAATGGATTGTATTCGACATCGCCCGAAGCGTCGTAGGGTATTTCCTCCGGCAGCCCGGCCAGTTCCCGCAGTACGGGATAGACAGCCGTATAGTCCTGCCTGCCGCGACCGCTTGCACGCACGATCGAATAGGTCTGTGCCGCAGCACTGCCCATATAGATCGGCACATTGACCTGTGCTGCAAGCTGCAGCGCAAGTCCCAGATCCTTGTGCGCCAGATCCACCGGGAAACCGGCGATCAGGTCGCCCTTGAGCACCTTGTTCGGGTAGGTTACGCGCATATGGCCGATGCCGGCGATCGTCCCGCGCATCACCTCCAGCGCCAGCCGGATATCGAGCCCGGATGCCTCGGCGAGGGTAAGAGCCTCAGCCGTGAGCGCATTCAACGACACGCCCATGAAGTTGTTGATGACCTTGACACGCGAGCCGTTGCCCAATGCACCGCAGTCGATGGTCTGGTTACCCATCACGTCGAAGACCGATTGAGCGCGCTTCATCGCCTCAGGCGCGCCGCTCGCGAGGATGAGGAGGGCGCCGCGGGCCGCCTCGATGGCAGATCGTCCCACCGGTGCATCGATCATGGCGATGTTGCGCTCGCCCAGTGCGCTTGCGATCCGGTCGGTTTCCTCCGGCAGGATCGTCGACATGTTGATGAAGATTGCGTCCTGCGCGATCGTCTCGGCGATCCCGCCAGCGTTGAAAAGTGCTGCTTCGATATGCTTGGCGGTCGGCAGCATGGTGATGACGAAACCCGCATCACGTGCCGCCTCGGCCGCGGACGCAGCGCTCGTACCGCCGGCCTCGACGAGCGCCTCCGTTGCCGAAGCCGACAGGTCGAAGCCTTTCACCGCAAACCCCGCACGTGCGAGGTTCGAAGCCATTGGCAACCCCATGGTGCCGAGGCCGACAAAGCCGATACTTGCTGACATAGTTCTAACTCCTCCCAGCTGCTTAATCAGACGCCGGCGTTCGCTTCCGCATCGATCTGTGCATAGACTTCGCCGATGACGCGAAGCGAATCGAGCGCGGCTGGTACGCCGCAGTAGATCGCGGCCTGAAGCACCACTTCGCCGATCTCCTCACGGGTAACGCCGTTGTTCAATGCGCCGCGCACATGCAGCTTGATTTCATGAGGACGGTTCAATGCCGTCAGCATTGCGAGATTGAGGAAGCTGCGCGTGCGCCTATCCAGGCCCGGGCGACCCCAGACTTCACCCCAGCACCATTCGGTGACCAGTTTCTGAAGTGGAGCGGTGACGTCCGTTGCCGCGTCGACCGACCGGTCGACATAGGCAGCACCAAGGACCTCACGCCGGATAGCCAGCCCCTTCTCGAACTTTTCACCTTGAAATTCGGGACGTCTGCTCATCTAGGTCTGCTCCTTTGCCCGCTACCGGGCTTTCCAAATTTCGGGCGATCATACAATTCGATGAACCAGCGTCAAGTTTGTATTATGGTAGTATCATATGTTGAATTTTCTTGACAGTTGATGTTTAAGCGAGGGTGTCGGCTTGGCGCACAAATGGGCCGGACAAGGTGGAGGAAAGACGATGTCAAAACTGGACGGCCCAGAGCCCTTCGAGCTGTTCGCGCTGAAATATGCCCGGCATGGCGGACGAAAAGCCAACGACAATTTCATTGGTGGCGATCTGCACGAGGTGGGCTCCGACCTGTTTTATTACGTCTGGGTGGCGCGCCGGTCGGACAAACTATTCGTTATCGACACAGGTTTCGGTCCGGAGGCCGCAAAGCAGCGGGGCAGGGAGTTGGACTGCCTGCCCGCCGAGGCGCTGGGCCGTTTGGGCATCGCTGCGACCGATGTCGATCAGGTTATCCTGACGCATCTCCATTACGACCATGCTGGCACGCTCGGCCATTTTCCAAAGGCCTGTTTTCATGTGCAGGCCAAGGAGGCAGCCTATTCGACAGGCCCCTGCATGTGCCATTCGTTCCTGCGGCACCCCTTCGACGTCGAGGATATCGTCAGCTTTGTCAGGCTCAACTTTGCCGGTCGTATCGCCTTTCACGACGAGACGACGGAACTGGCGGACGGGCTGACCCTGCACCGCACCGGAGGCCATTCCGGCGGATTGCAGGTGGTGCGTGTGTGGACGCGCCGTGGGTGGGTGGTGATCGCATCGGACGCCACGCATCTCTATGCCAATTACCGCAACAATCTGGCATTTCCGGCGGTCTACCATGTCGGCGAGTTGCTCGACGGCTATCGCACGATACGCCGTCTTGCCGATTCGGACGATCATGTCATCCCGGGCCATGACCCCATGGTGATGCGGCTTTATCCCGCGCCCTCACCTTCGCTGGAAGGGATTGCCGTGCGCCTCGACGTACCTCCACACGAAAGCTGAACGAAGGAATACTTTATGTTGAAGGGCAAGACGGCACTGGTGACCGGCTCGTTTGCCGGGCTCGGACTTGGCGTGGCCGAAGCGCTCGCCGCGGCGGGAGCCAATGTGGTTATCCACGGTCTGTGCGATGCGGAGACAGGACAGGCGGCAGCATCCAAGGTTGCCCGCGCGCATGGGGTGACGACGATGTTCTCAGGCACCGACCTCACCTCGGTCGAGGCGATCGAGGGCCTGGTCACTGCCGTTGCCGACAGGTTCGGGCGGGCGGATATCATCGTCAACAACGCGGTCCTGCGCAATTTCAAGCCTGTAGAAGATTTCACAGGCGTTGAATGGGATGCGTCGCTGGCAGTCAATCTTTCGTCGGCCTTCCATCTGGCGCGCCTTTGCGTGCCGGCCATGAAGGCGTCGGGCTGGGGACGTATCGTCAACATGTCCTCGATCTACGGCGTCCGCGGTGCGGAAAACCGCATTGACTACGTGACGACCAAGACGGCACTTCTGGGCATGACGCGCGCATTGGCCATCGAACTGGCGCGCACGGGCATAACCTGCAACGCGGTCAGCCCCGGCACCGTACCGACCGAGGCCATCCTGACGCGGATTGCCGGTCAGGCCGAAGCTTCCGGCCTATCGATGGAGGAAGCCGAGACAGCGTACCTGAACGGGCGCAACCCCACCGGACGCTTTGTCTCGATCGAGGCGGTTGGCGCCCTGGTGGCGTTTTTGTGCGGCCCGCAGGCTGCCGATATCACTGGCGCGAACATGCCGATCGATGGCGGTTGGTCGGCGATCTGAATATTTGCGGAGGAAGACGATGAGACTGAAGAACAAGACCTGCCTGATCACGGGCGCGAGCGGTGGCATCGGACTGGCCATGGTCGAGGCCTTTCTGGCGGAAGGTGCGACGGTCGTTGCCACCGACCTCGATGCGGATGTTCTGCGCGAGCGCTGTGCGCCGCTGGCGGGCAGCGAGCGGGTTCTGTCGCGCCGTCTCGATGTCACGAATCCCGATGGCATTGCCACGCTCGAGGCCGAACTCGCGGCGGAGGGTGTTTTCGTCAACGTGCTGGTCAACAATGCCGCAGCCATCACCATCGGCAAACTTCTGGATACGACGGTGGAGGATTTGCGGCTGGTGTTCGGGGTGAATGTCGAGGGACTTTTCAACGTCACGAAAGGCTTCCTGCCGGGCATGATCGCGCGGGGCGGCGGCACGGTGCTGAACATGGCGTCGCTGGCCTCTGTCCGCGCCATGCACGAGCGATTTGCCTACAGCGCCTCTAAGGCCGCAATTGCGATGATGACGCGGTCGATCGCGGTCGATTATGTGGGGCAGGGCATCCGGGCAAACTGCATATGCCCTGCGCGCGTGCACACGCCTTTCATCGAGAATTATCTGACGAAATACTACCCAGGCGAGGAAGAACAGCGGCTCGAGGCGCTGTCGCGTTACCAGCCGATCGGACGCATGATCCAGCCGGCGGAAGTGGCGTCAATGGCAGTCTATCTGTGTTCGGACGAATCCGCGATGGTGACCGGTGGCAGTTTCGTCATAGACGGCGGCGTCATGGCCGGGGACCAGCCGCTTCACGCAGCATAAAGCGAACAGGCCCCATCTCGGGGCCTGTTCCTTTTTCAAGGCGTGGCTAGTCGCGCAAGCCCGGACATATCGTCCGTCAGATCGATGGAGAGTATGGCCGCGATCAATGGGTCCGGCTTGACGCCGGGTGCCCCGAACGCCACCAGATCACGCAGCTTGGCTTCGATCTCCGCATTGGTGAGAGGTCGTTCGCTGTCGCCGCGCGCCTTGTCTATGCGCGAAAGCAAAGTCTCGCCGCTTGCCATGTGCAGTTCCACCTGCGCTGCTCCGACCGGCATTTCAGGATCGATGACCACCTGAACCTTTTTGCGGAATGCGGCGTTCGCAGCATCCGCTACTGCTGCATCGCTGAACTCTGGCAAGCCGGCCTTGCCGTGCAGGAGGCAAACGGCAATCGCGTGCTGGGCACTGACCTGCGCCTCGCGACCTTCGCGGATTATTGGGCGGTCGGCGCGTTCGGCCAAGAGCGCGTGACCACGAACCGTCCCCGTCTCGACCAGCGAAGGGTCGAAGCCGGATGCCGAGGCAAGGCCAAGCGCTGCCTCGATGACCGGATTGAGGACCACGCCGCAGGGATAGGGCTTGTAGGTGTTGCGCAGCAGCTCCCAGCTCTCTCCGAGGCCGTCCGTCAGGCAGGAGAATTTGGGATCGTCACAGGTTACCCGCAGAAAGCCACGTGGACCTTCCAGCGGCAACTCCGGGCCCCGCATACCATCCTGCGCCAGCAGGGCGGCGACGATGCCATTACGTGCGGCATTGCCGACGCCGACGCTTTTGGCCATGGAACCGAGCGTTTCGACAAGGCCCGAAGCCTGCGCAGATGCAATTCCCAGCGCGTGAAGCATCTTGTCCGCATCAAGCCCGAGAATACGCCCGGCCGCCGCTGTGGCGCCGAATACGCCGCAGCTGGCGGTGATATGCCAGCCCCGGCGGTAGTGACCGGGAGAGACCGCATTGGCTATGCGGCACTCGACCTCGACACCGACGGCGAATGCGTCGAGAAAATCACGGCCCGAGACGGGCATTTTTTCTGCCAGCGCCAAAAGCACCGGCAACACCGGGGCCGTCGGATGCAGGATGGTTCCCGGATGCGTATCGTCAAAGTCAAAGACATTGATGCTGATCGCGTTCAGGAATGCCGCGGTCAGAATGTCGTAACGGTCGGCATGGCCGATGACAGACGCATCTGCGCCACTCGAAAAGCGGCCCATCACTGTCCTGGCATGGGTGGTCGCGGCATCGCGACAGCCGGCAAGGCCAGTCGCGAAGCCATTCATGATCGAGCGTATCGCCTCGTCACGGACACGCCGCGGGACAGGCGCACGTCTGGCGGCAAAGGCCGCCAACCGCGCTGAAACGCCTTGCTCGCGAGTGGCTGAGGCGGTCATGCCTTGCTGCCGAAGCCGTCGCCGACTTCCACGCCTGCCCAGCCCTCGATTGGCTTGATGAGTGCCGTCAGATCGCCGTCAGCGCCAAGCTGGCCTTTCGCGACTGTCAGAAGCTGGCGCGCCGCGCTGCCGACGATCATCGGAACGCCGAGCGCTTCGGCCTCATCGAGACACAGGCGTACATCCTTGGCGGAAAGACCGAGCGCGAAGCCGAAATCGAACGAACGGGTCAGCACGTATTTCGGGATCTTATCCTCGCTTGCATTGCTGCGGCCGCTGCCGGTGTTCACCACCTGCATCAGCATTGCCGGATCGATGCCGGCCTTCTGCGCCAGCACCAGTCCTTCAGACGCGATGGCAAGTGCCGTCACCGACATCAGGTTGTTGATGACCTTGATCAGCTGTGCCTGCCCGGGTTCATTACCGACATGGGTGATCTTGCCGAAGTTCAGCAGGATCGGCTCGACCTCGGCAAACAGCTCCGGTGCACAGGCAGCCATCAGCGAAAGCTTGCCGCTTGCCGCACCCGCCACACCGCCGCTGACCGGGCAATCCACCGCGCCTACGCCGTGTGCTGCCAATCCTTCCGCCAGGACCTTGGCTCCGCGCGGGCCGGTGGTGGACAAGTCGATCACGATGCGAAGCCCGGCAGAGGTCGTCAAGCCGTTGGCGCCCAGCGCCGCGTCCTTCACGATCTCCGGCGTCGGCAGCGAAAGGAGAACGATTTCCGCAGCAGCACTTACCTCGGCCGGGTTGGACGCCGCCTGCGCACCCGCCTTGACGAGTTCGGCGATGGCATCAGCGCTTGGATCGAAGACCGTTACCGAATAGCCCGCCGCGATCAATCTGCGAGCCATCGGCGCTCCCATGCGGCCAATGCCGATGAAACCGAGTTTTTTCGTCATTTTCTATCTCCGGTATTGAAAGATTTGGCGCGCAGGGTGGCGGTCCATGGTTGCCCCATCAGCTTATTCGGCTTGGCAGCCACAGTACGATTTCAGGGAAGACGTAGAGCAGGGCGATGAAGGCCAGCATCAGGAGGATGAAGGGTGTGACGCCAATGACGATATCGCGCAACGGCACTCCGCTCATGCCACGCAGGATGAACAGAACGATGCCCACGGGCGGCGTCACCAGGCCGATCTCGACCAGGATCACCAGCACGATGCCGAACCAGATGGGATCAAGCCCCAGCGCCACGATGATCGGGAAGGTGACTGACAGCGTCATCAGCATCATCGATATGGATTCGATGAACATGCCCAGGATCAGGTAGAAGATCGCGATCATCACCACGACCATCCAGGGCGCCAGATTCCAGCCGGTTACCACCGATACCATCTCACGCGGCAGACGCAGGAAGTCGAAGACCCAGCCGAAGATCGATGCGCCGATCACGATCAGCATGATGAAGGAGGTCACCGTGACTGTATCGTACAGCACCTTGTAGAGCTGCTGCAGGTTCATCTTGCCCTGCTGGATGCACAGCACCAGCGCGGCGATAGCGCCGACGGCGCCGGCTTCCGTTGGCGTGGCAATGCCGAAATAGAGCGAGCCCAGCACAGCCGTGATCAGGGCAAGGAACGGGAGCACCCCGACCAGCGACTTGAGCTTTGCCGAAAACGGATAGCGCTCGCCCACCGGAACCGAGCTAGGGCTGATATAGGACCAGACAAGGACGGTCACTGCGAAAAGTGCCGCGAGCAACAGGCCAGGAACGATGCCGGCCACGAACAGCACGGTGATGGGAACACCGACCGTGTTGCCATAGATGATCATGGCGATGCTGGGCGGTATCAGGATGCCGAGCGTGGCGCCGGCAGCGACGAGACCGTAGGTAAGGCGGTTCGAGTAGCCGCGCGCCGTCATCTCGGGCGCCGCGACGCGGCCCAGCGTGGCCGCCGTTGCAAGGCTCGATCCCGATACGGCGGCAAATACCGCCGAAGCGCCGACGGTAGCATGCCCGAGCCCGCCGCGCGTGCGGCCGAACCAGACGACGAGCATGTCGAAAAGCTTGACCGTTACGCCGCTGTGCACCAGCAGCGAGCCCATCAGCACGAAGGTCGGCACGGCAGTCAGCGTGAAGGAGTTGATCGACGTCCACGAACGATCCGACAACATCGGCAGTTGCGGCTGTCTGATCATGAAAAGCAGCCCAAGAAGACCGATGAGCCCCATCGTAACCCCGACCGGCACGCCGATGAACAGCAGGAACATCATCGCGCCCACAAGGATGAGGCCGGTCACCAGCAGCGACATGCTGAGCGACAGATAGAACAGGCCACCGATGATGCCCACGATCAGCAGAACGGCGAGGCCGACGCGCCAGCCGCTCCACACGAAGGCGCCAAGCATAAGGCCGCCCATGATGACCAGCGTTGCCCAATCCATCCGAGTGCCCGCGACGCGGATGTCGGTGCGGCCGATATAGGCCAGAGCAACGAGAATCGTCAGCAGGATCAGTGGCAGCGCAGCTTGCAGCACGCGGCTTTCCGGTGCGGATTTCTTGCAGATGTCGCGCAGCAGCGCGGTGCAGAACAGAACGTATCCAATGATGACGGGTATTTCCGGTATCCACTGCGGGGTTGCAAGCAGCCCCCAGTCGCGCGTGCCATTGATGTATTCGGATACGGTGAAGCAGTACATCTCCCAGCCGGTCACCGCTGCAAACAGCAGGCCGAGCCAGGTTCCGATCAGTTCCAGCTGCTGGCGGCGCGGGGGTGAGACGTTGTCGATCAGCACCTCTACCTGGATATGGGCGCCTTCGCGCTGGCCGACTGCCAGGCCGAGAAAAACCAGGGCGACGAATGCGTAAACACTGATTTCCGACACCCAGGTAGTGGGCATGTTGAAGCCCGACCGCATCACGACCTCGTAGACGACGATGCATGTCATGAAAAACAGGGTGATCGAGGCGAGAAGGCCCGCACCCTTGGTGATCGTGTCTATTCCATCTATGAACCAGCCGCCGGCAAGGCCCGTGTCCTTGGGCTTGTTGGTTGCCATGCTAGGCGCAGTTTCGCTCAGATGCCCGTCGAGAACGTCAGCCATTTTTCCTCCTACGACCCGTCCCGCGATATGTTCGGCGGTCTTCTTGTCGGCTCCGTTAGCACGAGGCAGGCTTGACAGGCAACAGAATGTATTATCGTATGTTGATACCACGAACCGGGGAGGTACGTGGAGGGATGCGGCTTGGGTAGTGACATGACTGTCACGCGACCGCGAAGACAATCTGTACGTGGAGGAACTTCATGATTACTGCAATTTCGCGGTTTGTCGGCAGCGCTGCCGTTGCCGCCCTGGTTCTCGGCGCGGCATTTTCTGCCTCCGCGCAGAGCCGCCCCGAATACGATTTTACGATGGGCGTCATCACCTCGCCGGGCGATGTCTATACGGCAATGACTCAAGGGTTGCCGGAGCGCATTGCCAAGGCCACCGACGGCCGCGTTCAGATCACCGTCAGCGACTCGCTGGTTGCCGCGAATCAGGTTGCCGGTGCAGTGCGTGATGGTCGCCTGCCGATGTCGGCCGCCTTGCACACGTATATTTCCGCCGAAGATCCGCGCATGGGCATCTTCAATCTGCCGGGCCTGATCAACAATATCGACGAATATACCAAGGTGCGCGAGGCGTTCTGGCGCGAAGACGTCAAGAACATCTGGGCCGACAAATGGAATGCAGTGATGCTTGCCGATGGCGCCTGGTGCCCGACCGCGCTTTTCTCAAAGACACCAATCCGCACAGTCGAGGATTTCAAGGGTAAGCGCATCCGCATCCACAACCCCCAGACCGCTGAACTTATGAGCGCGCTTGGTGCGTTGCCGGTGCCGATGCCGACGTCGGAAGTGACGCCTGCACTGGAGCGTGGTGTTATCGATGGTGTCTTTACGTCCATCTGCGTCGGCTCGGCATTCGAGCTCCCGCGTGTCGCGCCGCACGTTCAGGATTGGGCGATGTCGCCGGTCACCGGTTGGGTCATCCTGATGAATGCCGATACCTGGGCAGAACTGCCGGACGACCTGAAGGAGAAGATCCAGACGGCGCTGCTGGAGATGCAGGACGAGGCTTTCTCGACCTACCAGACCTATTTCGATCGCGCGGTCGAAAAGGTGAAGTCGCTCGGCTCGGAATACTGGGTTGCATCGGATGAACTGAAGGCCGCTGCCAGCGCGCCACAATACTCTGACCCTGTCTATGCATCGTGGTATACCCGGTCGAAAGAGCTTGGCTTCGACGGTGAGGCCTATGTCGCGCAAATCAAAAAGGCGCTTGGCAAGGAATAATCTGCGTCTTCAGGGTGAATCGAAATCCGCACCTGTTGCCAGGCGCGGATTTCTTGTCTTTTGTTGTACCCAAGCCTTCGCTAGAGTGTGATTCATCCAGTATCACAATCGGACAATCCGGGTGACAGACATCGACACTCCTCTCAATCTAAAGGTTGAACGCATTGCTGCACCGCTACGCCACGGTGTAACCGACAGTATCCGCAATGCCATTGCCATCGGCCATTTCAAGCCTGGCGAGCGCCTGCCCGAGCGGCTCTTGTGCGAGATAACCGGCGTGAGCCGCACTCTGGTGCGCGAAGCCTTGCGTCAGCTGGAGTCGGAAGGGCTTATCGACGTCGTGCCGCATCGCGGCCCGATCGTCGCCAGCCTGACGATAAAGGAAGCCGAGGATATCTACCGAGTCCGCGCCGAGCTTGAGGGGCTGGCGAGCGAGCTGTTTGCGGAAGCTGCGTCTGATGCAGCCCGGGCAAAACTCAAATCGGCATTCGAAGCCCTCAAGGTTGCGTCCAAGAGCGACAACACGCTTGATCGGTTGAAGGCCAAGAACGCGTTTTACGAAAGCCTCATGGAAGGCTCCGGCAATGGTGCGCTCGGCACGAGCCTGCACTTCCTGAACTCCCGGATTATGCTGCTGCGCGCGACCTCCCTTCAGGCTGAGGGCCGTATCAAGGAGAGCATCAAGGAGCTTGGCGCGCTCGTCGATGCGCTGATGGCCCGTGACCCCGCCACCGCACGCAAGCTTGCCGTGGTGCATGTAACCAATGCCGCAAATATCGCGCTTCGTTCCCTTGGCAAAGGCTAGTCAGCGACGCGTCTGCCGGGGCGTAGTGGAACACTTCTGAGGACAATTGATCCGCTTCGAAACACGTTTCCCTTTTCCGCACGACGGCGAAGGCTCGGAGAAGTCAGGAATGTCCAGGTCATCTCGGTTTCGGAAGGCCGACCCCGTAAGGGAGAGCCGTCTTGCAAGGTGACAAGGGCGTTGGCGCTGTGTCGCCGAAGGCGCGCCTAAGCGGACCTGGGGTTCCTTCCTGATCCTGACCTAAGGAGAAGCCTTGACCCCAAGCCGCCCTTCACGGGTTGAACTCAGTTCCCGAATGCGGACGTTACGTCGCGCTGATTGACGAGCAGATCCTCGAGCCGGATCGGGAAATGCCGGACGCGCACGCCGGTCGCATGCCAGACCGCGTTGGCGATCGCGCCCACGGTGCCAGTGATGCCGATCTCGCCCACGCCCTTCACGCCGAGCGGATTGACGTAAGGATCGTCCTCCGGGATCAGGATGGCATCGAGTGAAGGCACATCCGCATTGACCGGCACATGATACTCGGCAAGGTCGGCATTCATGATCCTGCCGGTCCTGCGGTCGGTCACTGCCTCTTCCTGTAGCGCGAAGGAGATGCCCCAGATCATGCCGCCGAAATACTGGCTGCGCACGAGGCGAGGGTTGATGATGCGGCCGGCGGCGAAAGCGCCTACCAGCCGCGTCACGCGCACCTGTCCGAGATCGGGGTCGACTTTCACCTCGGCGAAGACGGCGCCGTGGGAAAACAGCGCATGGGCCTCGGCAACCGCCGGGTCGCGGGCGGCCTTCGCCGTGCCAACTACCTCCGCTTGGCCCGCACGCGCGAGAATTTCGGAATAGCTTTCGCTGCGCCCTTCGTCATCGCGGCGATGAAGCCGTCCGCTGCGCGCCTCAACGCCGATGTTACCGGCGCCGAAAAGCGGCGATGCCGGATCGGCGGTGGCGAGTTCCGCAAGCCTGGCGATCGCATCCACGCCGGCATTGTGAAGAGCCAATCCAGCGCTGGCGGTGTGGCCGGAACCGCCGGCAATACCGCCATCAGGCAGGCTTGAGATGCCGGAATGAAGCTCGACCTGATCCGGATCGAGGCCGAGTGCTTCCGCCGCGATTTGAGCCAGAGCCGTCCAGGCGCCCTGTCCCATGTCGGCGCCCGCGGTTTCCACCAGCGCGGTGCCGTCGGCACGCAAGGTGGCGCGCGCCTCGGCCGGGAAATGCGGGCAGTGGAAGACCGCCGTGCCCATGCCCCAGCCGACGAGGAAACCATTCTCGTCGCGCATCCGGCGCGGCTCGAGCGGCCGGCCCGACCAGCCGAAGCGTTTGGCGCCCTCGGCGTAACACTCGCGCAAGGATTTGGACGAAAAGGGCTTGCCGGTGCCCGGCTCGGTCTCGGCGTAGTTTGCCAGCCTGAATTCGAGCGGATCCATGCCGCAGGCGATGGCGGCCTCGTCCATCGCCACTTCCAGGACGGCCGACCCGGATGCTTCGCCCGGTGCGCGCATCGGTCCTGGCGTGCCGGTATCGAGCCGCAAGCCGTCGTGCTCGGCGAGGATGGCGGGGCTGGCATAGAGCGGCAGCGAGGCGTTGGCCGCCGGCTCCATGAACTCGTCGAAGCTTGAGGTCGCAGCCAGCACATGGTGGTGAAGGGCGGTGAGGCGGCCTTCGCCGTCCGTGCCGAGGCGCAACTTCTGCCAGGTCTGGCCGCGATGGCCGACCGGGCCGTACATCTGCGCCCGGGTCAGTGCCAGCTTGACAGGCCTGTCGAGCATGCGCGCAGCAAGGATCGCGAGTATCTGCGGGCCGTTCAAGATCGCCTTCGAGCCGAAGCCACCGCCAAGGAAGGGCGAGCGGATAAGCACGTTACCGGCCGGGATGCCGAAATAGGCCGCATAGGCCGCGCAGCTGAGCGCGAGTGCCTGGTTGGGCATGTCGAGGGTCACCCGGTCGCCGTCCCATTGGGCGACGACGGCGTGGGGTTCCATCGCGTTGTGGTACTGCGGCGGCGTGACATAGTCTGCCTCCGTCACCCGGACAGCCGCCGCAAGACCTGCATCGATATCGCCATAGGCGGTGCGTGACGGCGCGCCGACGCCGACCGCGGGCGTATCGAAACGCTCGCCATTCTCCAGTCCCGTGCGGGCGCTCTCGACTTCGTATTGCGGGTTGAGCAGTGCTGCCCCTTCCGTTGCCGCTTCCAGCGTTTCGGCGATTACCAGGGCGATCGGCTGGTTGACGTAGCGCACCGTGTCGTCCTGCAGTACCTCGACGCGAAACCCGAAGGGCGGGATCTTGTCGTCAGGATCATGCGATAGAGGCGGCCGGTTGGCCGGCGTCAGGACCTCGACGACACCCGGATGTGCCTTGGCGGCCTCGACGTCGAGCGCTGTCACGCGACCTCGTGCGATGCTGCTGACCGCTGTCACGGCGTAGAGCATGCCTTCGGGATGGTTGTCTGCTGCATAGGTGGCGCGGCCGGTGACCTTGAGCACGCCGTCGCGGCGTGTCAGCGGTTGGCCGGCGCTGGAACCGTGCCGACGATGTTGCGGGGAGGGGAATGCGATCTCAGATGACATGGTTCGCTCCGGATAGTGCGGGGAAGGGTGAAGCCGGCAGCGCGGGCATGGCTTGCGGCGTTCCTTCCAAGGCGAGGCTCAAGGCGCGCGTGACGATGCGGTGCGCCAGTTCGATCTTGAAGGCGTTGTCCCCGGAGGGACGCGCCTCTGCCAGCGCCAGCTCTGCAGCTTCTGCAAAAGCCTGTGCTGTGGCCTGTTTTCCCTCGAGCAGCGCTTCTGCCTCGCGGGCTCGCCAGGGTTTTGCGGCGACGCCGCCGAGCGCGATGCGCGCCTTGCGGATCGTGCCGCCCTCGACCTCCAATGCGGCCGCCGCCGACACGACGGCAAAGGCATAAGAGGTGCGCTCGCGCAGCTTGATGTAGCGGGCATTGCGCGAAAAGGACGAGGCTTCGGCTGGAAGCCTGAGCGCCACGATCAGCTCGCCGGGCAAAAGTGCTGTCTCCTGCTCCGGTGTCGCGCCGGGCAACCGGTGCAGCGTGTCCAGGGCAATCTCCCGGCCGCCATGCGGGCCTTCCACCTCGACGATGGCGTCCAGTGCCGCCAGCGGCACGCAGAAGTCCGAGGGGTGGGTGGCGATGCAATGCTCGCTCCAGCCTAGCACGGCCTGCAGGCGATTTTCGCCGCCCAGCGCATCGCAGCCCGAGCCCGGCTCCCGCCGGTTGCAGGCGCCTGCGAGGTCGTGGAAATAAGCGCAGCGCGTGCGCTGCATCAGATTGCCGCCCACGGTTGCCGCATTGCGAAGTTGCGCGGAAGCGCCTGAAAGCAGCGCTTCGGCTACGACCGGGAAGGTTTTGGCGAAACGCTCGTCATAGGCGAGGTCCGAATTGCGAACCAAGGTTCCTACGCGAACGCCGCCGTCAGGCAGCCATTCTATGCGGTCGAGGCCCGGCAGCCGCGTTATGTTTATGACCCGCTCGGGCCGCGAGGCGCCCACCTTCATCAGGTCGAGCAGATTGGTGCCGGCGGCAAGATAGGCCGAGCCGGGAACGGCCGCGGCCGCTATGGCTTCCGGCACGCTGACTGGGCGGATATAGTCGAAACGGTTCATGCCGCGTCCCTCCGATTGCGCTCTGCAAGGGTCTTCTGCGCTTCCAGCACCGCTTCGGTGATGCCCTGATAAGCGCCGCAGCGGCAGATATTGCCGCTCATCAGTTCACGGATACGCTCGGGATCGTCTCCGGCGTGACCTTCGGCGATGAGGCCGATGGCGCTCATGATCTGGCCGGGCGTGCAGAAGCCGCACTGGAAGCCGTCATGCTCGATGAAGGCGGCCTGGACCGGATGCAGCGCCTCGCCATCGGCAAGCCCCTCGATGGTGGTGACGGTGGCCCCGTCGAGGCTGGCAGCCAGTGCCAGGCAGGAGTTGATGCGCCGGCCATCGACAAGCACGGTGCAGGCGCCGCACTGGCCCCGGTCGCAGCCCTTTTTGGTGCCGGTCAGGTCGAGCCGCTCGCGCAACAGGTCAAGCAGCGTCACGCGGGGGTCGTCGAGCGCAACCGTGCGGGGCTGACCATTGATGGTGAGGCCGATGGAGAGTGACATGTGGTACTCCATTCAGGATTTGTGATGTATGGATCGGTGCTGCCGGATGGCAGCCGAGGATGCGGGCGGGAAAGTATCTGGCGCGAGCCGTCTTTCGGCCCAAACTGGGAATGCGTGCCTTGTGCGTTTTCCCGATATGCAGTCTACTTATACGGAGGATGCCTCCGTTTAGCAAGAGGCAACGAGCCCTATTGGAAGAAAATGGGACCTGAGACCGCAAAAACAAGACGCAAGCCGCGCGCGGATTCGATCCGCAACCGCGAAATCCTGCTTGAGGCGGCGACGCAAATCTTCAGCGCCGGCGGTCCGCAGGCAAGCCTGGAGGCGGTCGCACGGCAGGCAGGGGTTGGCATTGGCACACTCTACCGCCACTTTCCGACGCGCGAAGCGTTGTTCGAGGCGGTCTATCGCCATGAGGTCGATCACCTCGGCGAACTCGCGGAACTGCTTGCCCGCGACAGCGATCCGGTTGAGGCGCTACGCAAATGGCTGCACGCCAATGTCCGTCTCGTGGCGACCAAGAAGGGTATGGTCGAAGCACTTCAGCTCGTCGCGCACGGCTCGACCGAACTGAAGGCCTATTCCTTCGAGCGCATGAGCAATGCGATCGGCCTGCTGCTCGATCGCGGGGTCGCGGCGGGTGAAATCCGCTCCGACATTTCCCCGGAAGACCTGTTGCGGACCCTCGTCGGCATCTTCTATTCGCAGGGCACGGCCGACTGGCAGCCGGCAGCATTGCGCTTGGTCGATGTGTTCGTCGACGGGCTGAGAAAGCGCTGAGGCAAATCATGCACCGCATTTTCACAGTTCCTAAAATAACGGCATCCAAGCGGGGGCCAACGGTGCCGCATGCTGGACCGAGAAGTAAGAAGCGCTGATAAAAGCACATGGATACGCGTTTTTTTGAAACCCTGCTTGCCGTACTCGAACGGGGCTCAATCGCCGAAGCTGGCCGACACCAGAACCTAAGTGCGGCAGCGGTCACGCAGCGCATTAGGGCGCTCGAGGCCGAAGCCGGGCAACCTCTCGTAATACGCGTAGGGCGAACGGTCAGACCGACCGAGTTGGGCACAAGCGTCGCAGACAAAGCTCGGTCACTGCTCAACGAAGTCCGCGGCCTCGGCGACGGGATAAGAACTGACCCGCTTCGCGGGACGCTACGCCTTGGTGCTATGAGTACCGCCACGACGGGTTTGCTTCCGCCCGTCCTGAGACGGCTGGCGACTAGGTATCCAGGTATTGAAGCTTATATCCTCCAGGGACCTCCCGTGATCTTTACGATAGAGTCCTGAAGGGTGACTTGGATGCAGCCCTCGGTGCCGCGCCGAACGTGGCCGCGAATGGTCGTGTCGTTCCAAAGCCTGCCCTCGGGGCCAGCCACGCTGTGTTCTTTGAGTTGCTTGGCAATGGCGCGCGGGTCGACGCCGGCGGCGAACTCCTGAAAAATGCGACGGATGATCTCGGCCTCGCTCAGTACGATCTCGCGATCGCCCCTCAACGTCTCAAAAATAATATCCCGGACACCCCGATCTAAGCGCTATTAAAGCGCTTGTACCTACTCGCGTGCTGAGGCTCGTGCCATCTCGATAAAGGCCTTGAACGCCGCTGAGGGGTTCCGCCGGCCCGGATAATAAAGGCACAGTGGGGATAGAGCTGGCGTCCAGTCCTGTAGCAGGCGCACCAGGCTGCCCGACGCTATGTCTTCACGCACGTCCGCTTCCCAGACTAAACCGATCCCCACTCCGTCCAAAGCGGCAATCCTTGTCAGGCTCGCTTCGTCGAGCGTGATAGGTCCTTTGACATCGATCTGAACCGAGTGGCCGTCCTTCTCGAATGGCCAGCGAAAGAGCGCGCCATTCGGAAGCCTCACCCGAATACAGGAAAGGGAAAGAAGGTCGGGAGGGATGTTGGGTTTTTCACTTTGTTTAAGATACATTGGCGAAGCCACCACAGCGTAGCTTTGTGCGTGCCCAAACGGAACGGCGATCATGTCGCTCGGGATAAGATCCGCACTTCGTATGCCCATGTCGAACCCCGCGGCGACGATATCGATGATGCGGCCTTCGGTGACCACGTCGACATGCACCTGGGGGTACTGCCTGAGGAACCTGAGGACGAGAGGGGAGAGGGCTTCGCGGGCGGCCATCGCGAACGCGTTGATGCGCAGGGTTCCTGACGGCGTTTTTTGCTGCGACATGGCGCTGTCTATCGCCCGGTAGATGTCATCCATGGCTGGCGCGACCTGGTCGACAAAGTTGCGGCCGGCATCGGTCAGCGAGACACTTCGGGTCGTCCGGTTGAACAGGCGGATGCCGAGCCGTCGCTCGATCTTCCCTATCGCGTTGCTGATCGCCGTTGTTGAGAGCCCCAGTTCGAGCGCAGCAGCACGGAACGACCCTTTGCGGGCAATGGCAAGAACAGCGTCGATATCGGTCAGACTATGTCGTGGCATTGTTGCGATTTTCGTATCAACACATCCCCACTTATCCCGATTATCGAACCATGTGTCCATCGCTAAATTTGCCGACAAGAGGGGAACAAAACGAACCAACCTCTGAACGTCGACAACCGGCAGGAGATAGACATGAGAATCAAGCTACCCAAGCCCATAGCGGACTACTTTGAGGCAGACAAAGACCGGGATGCCGAAGCTGTCGCCCGGTGCTTCATCTACGGCGCCATCGTCAGGGACGAAGGCCACGCCTATGTCGGGCAGGACTCGATCCGGCGATGGAAGGCCGGTGCTTCGAAGAAGTACACATACACCGTAGAGCCGATAATGCTCGGCTCCGAAGGCTTTCGGATCGTTGTCACAAGTCACGTTGTCGGTGACTTCCCCGGTAGCCCTGTGGATCTGAGGTACTTCTTTATCCTCAACGGCGAACAAATCGCGGAATTGGAGATCGTCCTGTGATCCCGTTCCTCACTCTTGAAGGCAAACGTGCCCTGATCACTTCGGGCACACGTGGTGCCGGAGCAGCGACCGTTGCGTTGTTCCGAGAACTAGGTGCCCAAATCGTCACCAGTGCGCGCTCCAATCCTGGCGGTCTTAGCGAAGCAATCTTTGTAGCCGCCGACCTGACAACGCCTGAAGGGTGTTCAGCCCTCGCCGATGGGGTTCGCGCACGGATGGGAGGCGTGGACATCATCGTACATATGCTTGGCGGTTCGTCGGCTCCGGCAGGAGGCTTCATGGCTCTCAGTGACGCCGAATGGAACAGAGAACTCGGAATGAACCTAATGCCCGCAGTGCGGCTGGATCGCCACTTCGTGCCTGAGATGGTGGTACGCGGGAGCGGTGTCGTGATCCATGTGACGTCGATACAGGGCGTCCTTCCATTGCCGGAGGCCACAACAGCCTATGCGGCGGCGAAGGCCGCGCTTTCCAGCTATAGCAAGAGCCTGTCGAAGGAGGTCTCGCCGAAAGGCGTACGCGTTGCCCGGGTTTCGCCAGGCTGGATTGCTACAGAGTCCTCGGTGCACCTTGCAGAGCGGTTGGGCAAGGAACACGGCGGCGATGCCGAAGCGGGCAAGCGCATTATCATGCAGTCGCTCGGTGGTATCCCACTCGGCAGGCCCTCGACACCTGAGGAGGTTGCGAACCTAATCGCTTTCCTCTCCTCTGACCGCGCCGGCAGCATCACAGGATCCGAGTTCGTCATTGATGGCGGCACGATCCCGACGGTTTAGGGTAACTGCAAAGGTGAGATTCAGAAGGGAAGGCGCGCGTTCTCCTTGACCTCCTTCATGACGAAGAAGGTTCGGGTCTGGCGGACGCCCGGAAGGGCAATCAGCTTGTGTCCATGGAGCTTATTGAAGTCCGCCATGTCGCGCACACGGATCTTCAGAAGATAGTCGAAGTCGCCAGCCACGAGGTTGCAGTCCAGGACCTCCTTCATTTTATGGACTGCGTCTTCGAATGCGCCGAAGCTTTCGGGCGTCGAGCGATCCAGCACGACGCCGACCATCACCAATGTACCAAGTCCGACTGCCAAGGGCGCTACCTCGGCACGCACCCCGGTGATGTGTCCTTCATCAAATAGGCGTTGCGTACGACGGTGGCAGGTCGCGGCACTGACGTTCACACGGTTCGCCAACTCCGCATTGGTGAGCCTGCCATCGGCCTGCAAGGCGCGGAGAAGCTTGATGTCGGTGCGGTCGAGAGTAGGTGTGGAAGATTCTTCCATTAATTCCTCAAAACTTTATCGGAATATATCAGAATTACTTCAAGCATACCGATATTCGCAGAATTTCCAATCAAAATAGAGAGCACCTTTCACTACGTTTCGCATACATTTTAGTTAGTGAAAGTGACAGGTGAGGGCATAAGAATGTCGCTACTCGAGAAGTTCGAACGCTATCCGCTGACGTTTGGGGCCACCCCGATCGAGCATCTGCCGCGGCTGAGCGCAGCGCTTGGAAACAAGGTTCAAATCTATGCCAAGCGCGATGACTGCAACTCGGGTCTGGCCATGGGTGGCAACAAGCTCAGAAAGCTCGAATACATCATCCCAGATGCCATCGCGTCGGGCGCGGATACATTGGTCTCGATCGGCGGCGTCCAGTCGAACCATACCCGCATGGTGGCAGCAACGGCTGCGAAGATCGGCATGAAATGCGTCGTGATCCAGGAGAAATGGGTTCCGCATCATGACGCGGTGTATGACCGAGTCGGCAACATCCTCATGACGCGTCTGATGGGCGCTGACAGCCGGCTCGTGGACCATGGCTTCGACATCGGAATTCGTAAGAGCTGGGAAGACGCGATCCAGTCGGTGAAGGAAGCTGGCGGGAAGCCCTATCCCATTCCGGCCGGTGCTTCGGTCCATAAATACGGCGGGCTCGGCTATGTGGGCTTCGCCGAAGAGGTGGCGCGACAGGAAGAGGAGCTGGGTTTCGCGTTTGACTACGTCATTGTCTGTGTTGTTACCGGCTCTACCCAGGCAGGCATGATTGTCGGCTTTGCAGCACAAGATCGCGCTGACAGGGTTATCGGAATTGACGCCTCCGGCACGCTCGAACAGACCCGCTCGCAGGTCCGCCGTATTGTCGACGACACCGCCACCCTCGTTGGACTCGGCCGTTCAGTCCGTGACGGAGAGATCGTGATCAACCCTGACTACGCTTATCCAGCCTACGGCATTCCGTCCGAGGCGACCAACGACGCAATCCGCCTTGCCGCCCGGACCGAGGCGATGATCACAGACCCGGTTTACGAGGGCAAGTCGATGCAAGGTTTGATCGACCTGACCCGGAAAGGGTTCTTCCCAGAGGGCTCGAGGGTGCTCTACGCACACCTCGGCGGCGTGCCGGCAATCAATGGATACAGTTCCTACTACAAGGACGATGGCGCCAATCCCGTGAACAGGCTGCTGAAAGACCAGCCATTCACGACAGGGCGCGATGCGGGTCCCGGCAGCAACGAATATCCGCCTATGTTCCCATAGGCATTCCAACTCGTCATCAGCCTTTTCGATCTGCGCCCGGCACCGCGGCGTGAACCCTTCTGCGTGCGTTTTTTGGTGAGGGCGTACGCGAGCGGTCAGAGGTGCAGTCCTCAGGGCCTGACCAACCAAGATCCCTCATCTCCCGAAAACTGGAAAGGAAAATCCAATGAATACCGCTACGAAAAGCCTCCTGGCAGCAACCGCACTGACGGCAGGCCTCGCGTCAAATATCACGTCCCACGCAGCCGATCGCATCCCCGACACTCAGGCCGTCAAGAATGTCGTGCTGGTGCACGGAGCGTTCGCCGACGGTTCCGGCTGGCGCGGAGTCTATGACGAACTCACCCAGCGTGGCTATCGCGTCGCGATCGTTCAGAACCCGCTGACCTCGCTCGAGGACGATGTGGCGGCAACCAAGCGTGCTCTTGACCGGCAGGATGGTCCAACCGTTCTCGTTGGGCATTCCTGGGGTGGGACGGTCATCACCGAAGCAGGTGTGGACCCGAAGGTCACCAGTCTTGTCTACGTCTCGGCGCTCTCGCCAGACGCCGGTGAAACAACTGCCCAGCAGTATGAAGGGTTTGCTCCTGCTACCGAGTTCGTGCTCGAGACGACAGATGACGGTTTCGGCTACGTGAAGCCGGAAAACTTCAAATCCGGCTTTGCCCATGACGTCGGCGAAACGGACGTGGTCTTCATGAGGGACTCGCAGGTCCCGATCAACATGTCGGCCTTTGGAACGAAGCTGAAGAATGCGGCGTGGCGGTCGAAGCCGAGCTGGGCTGTTATCGCCACCGAGGACAAGGCGTTCGACCAGGCTATGCTACTGCACATGGCGGAGCGCATAGGCGCTAAAGTCACGAAGGTCTCTGCAAGCCACGCGCTCTTCATGACGCAGCCGAAGGTCGTGGCTGACACGATCGACCAGGCAGCACAATCGGCCTCCCAGTAGGCCAGGTGTGAATGCGCCCGAGATCGTTGAAGATAGTCAGATTGACGCGGCGAACCGGAAACTTCTAGCAAGTCGTCACGGCTCCAACGGCCGGAGGGATCCAAGGTTCTCCGGTCGTACTGCAGCTTTGCAGTCCCAATAAAACTCTGTCCAGGCGCATCAGATCGCCAAGGGCAGACCGGCCCGGTCAGCGAGCTACGGGCGTCATTCCAACAAGCTCATTTCAATCATTTCGGCCACTGCAACTCAATACGGTTAGACCCGCACGCACAATACCGCCACGACCTCCGAAGCCCACATAGTTCACGACAGCGAAAGATAATTCTGGACTGCACAATGGAACGCGACGCCAACTCAGCCAATCATCGACGCCCAACGGCTGGAAGCGGGAAGGGGGGCGGACCCGCCAGTCGTTGAATATCTATGTCCCTCGAACATTCCGGAGCGCGTTGCGGCGCGTCCGACGTCATCTGCGGCTGAGATGATCAATGGAGCCATGACCTCAAGCCTATCGCGCGTCATTCGCACAGATGGTCCGGCCACGCTGATAGTACCTACTACATCTTCCGATTTTGGCAGGCGGATTGGCGCCGCGATGGCCGAGGTCCCTGCTTCAAAGACGTCGTGGATAATAGAATACCCGCGTTCACGGGCTTCGTGGACGTAGGTCATGACCTCTTTGATAGAGCGGGGCGCGTTGGACCCATAGCCGCCCCTTAGCGGACCTTGTTTCGCAATGAGTTCGATTGCCTTCTCATCATCGAGGCATGACAGATAAGCATAGCCGTTGGACGTGGCGGCCAGGTAAACTTCAGGTTCTTCTTCGGGGTTGTACAAGAGACCCCTCCGTGCCCCGCGTGCCTTGGCTACTCGCATCAGGCGCTCCCCCTCGATGACGGACAGCATGGCGAGTTCACCGGTCTGCTCTGCAATGCTGTCCAGGATAGGCAAGACCAGGTCGACCATGCCTGTACCCACTTGGTGGACCAGGCTTAAAGACGCCAGCTTCACAGTGAGAGTGTAGATGCCGCGCTCATGTTCCTGCCGGACATATCCATTCTCCCGGAGGTCGTTGAGGAGCCGATGAGTTCCGCTGCGAGGTAATCCCAAACGCTCGGCGATGTCAGAAAGATGCAAGCCGTCGGCGTTTCGAGCCAAGAGTTCGATAATCGACAACGCTCGATCGCGGCTGGACATGGCGGGTACACCTCTCCTCGGCAATTATGGAACAATGTACCAGCTGGAACGAAAACTCAAGTGTTGACATCGCAGGAACGTGTACGTATTTGGAACATGTTCCAAATAACAACGTTGGGACATCAAACGGGCTCAGGGAGGAGTCATGCTGCGACAAGCTTCTTCGCATGAAGACGACGCGACTGCGCCTATCTCTGGCAAAACCAAGGTCTTTGCGGTGGTTGGAGATCCGGTGGCCCAAGTGCGCGCGCCGGAGTTGATGAACAACCTCTTTGCGGCCAGCAGCTTCGATGCTGTGATGATACCCGTCCACGTCGCGGCCCGGGATTTTGGCCAAACCATGAATGCGCTAAAGTCGTGGAAGAACCTGCACGGCATACTCGTCACCATTCCTCACAAGTTCGCGGCTTGTGAGCAGGCTGACGCCTTGTCGGAAATGGCAATGCTTGCGGGCTGCGCGAACGCTTTTCGCCGTGAGTCCGACGGGACTTGGTTTGCTGAAAACTTCGATGGCCAGGGGTTCGTCGAGGGGCTCGCTTCCAATGACTACGATGTAACCAACAGACGGGTAATGCTTGTGGGCGCAGGGGGCGCTGGTGCTTCCATTGCCGCCGCACTTAGTCGTGCTCCCATCAGATCGATAATGATATCGGATATCGATCCTGATCGATCAATGGTGTTGGCAAAGCGTCTGCAAGTATCCGGTTGTGAGGTCACATTTGGTACTCTGGGGACGACCCAGGACAATGTCGATCTGGCGATCAACGCAACCCCGCTTGGGCTATCTCCAGCCGATCCTCTGCCATTCGATCCGAAAAACCTCGGTCCGGAATGTCTTGTCGCAGATGTCATAATGAAGCCGGCCGAAACCAAATTGCTCAAGGCAGCTTCCGCCTTGGGACTGGTGGTCCATAGAGGAGCCCCAATGCTGGACACTCAGATCGAGCTGTACAGAAAGTTTTTCGGGGTCCCTGCCAGTGCCGCGGGCGACTCTGAAGGTGCGGTAGTGCCATGACATACCAGTTCGATTTTCTTGCTTTGGTTCCCTACTGGCGCGATTTGCTGGCCGGCTGCCTGATGACATTGTCGCTAGCCGCGTTATCGGTCTCGCTTGGATTTGTTGTCGGCTTGGGGGCCGCGATCCTGCGGGACAGTTCGATTGCTCCATTGAGATGGGTGGCGAGCACGTATGTCGAGCTGATCAGGAACACTCCTTTCCTGCTTCAAGTGCTCTTCATATTCTTTGGACTGCCGGCACTCGGCCTCAGTCTTGCTGCCTGGCCGGCCGCTGTTCTGGCGCTAACGCTGAATTGTGGAGCGTTCGCGTCCGAGATCATCAGGTCTGGCGTGGACGCAATTCCGCGCGGGCAGATTGAGGCAGGCAAAGCGCTTGGCCTGTCGGGGCCGCAGGTATTCAGGTTCATCGTGCTCAAACCGGCACTGCGCATCATTTTCCCCGCACTGTCGGGGCAGTTCATTCTGGCGCTTCTGACGACAAGCATCGCATCGTCCATCTCGGCTGAGGAACTCACTTCCGTTGCGCAATCAATCGATACGCTGACTTTCAGAAGTTTCGAAATATATATCGTGATAACTATCCTCTATTTTATAATGTCCTACGGATTCTCCGCATTATTCAAGATGATTACGAGAATATACTTCTCGTATCCGACAAAGTAACGGGAGGCATCTGTGATTCAGAGCTTCGACTACAATGCCGTTCTCGTTATCCTCTCTGGCGTTAAAGCCACTCTGATACTATCGGCAATAGCCTTTGGCATGGGGGGATTCTTTGGCCTGCTGGTCGCGCTGGCAAGAACCTCAGGCATCAAGCTGCTCGAGCGTCTCAGCTCGGCGTATATCGATTTCTTTCAAGGTACGCCGATGCTTCTCCAGCTTTTCCTGGCGTATTATGGCCTCCCGGTTCTTGGATTCCCCGTCAATCCGTGGACGGCTGTGACGATTGGTCTGACACTCCACGCCAGTGCTTATCTCGGGGAAATATGGCGGGGTGGTATCCAAGCCGTTCCTCGCGGCCAAACGGAAGCGGCGGCAGCACTCGGCTTATCATATCACCACCGTATGAGGGACGTTGTCTTTCCACAGGCATTCCGTCTTTCGCTAGCACCGACTGTTGGCTTTTCCGTACAGCTTATCAAAGGAACGTCGCTCGCGGCCATCATTGGCTTCGTTGAGCTTTCGCGATCGGCTCAGATCATTGCAAGCACAACATACAAGCCGCTGCTGGCATACGGAGTTGCTGGCATCTTCTACTTTGCAATCTGCTTTCCACTGTCGATGTACAGCATGCGGCTTGCAAAAAAATACAATCGTGAAGCTTAAACCACGGCAAATTCCGTTAAATGGGAGGAGTAAAGAATGCTTAATGTCTATTTGAACAAGGTCAGTCGAAAGCTGGCTCTTTGGGCCGCTGCGGTTACGATCGCGAGCGCCTCAGCATTTGCCAGTGTTCCCGCTGCGGTCGCGCAGACTGTGGAGGAAATCAAACAGGCTGGCGTTCTCAAGGTCGGGTCGCAGGTTGCTCAGGTGCCTTGGGGATTTACTGACCCGTCAGGCAAGCTCACCGGCTTCGACATTGAACTTTGCCGGATGGTTGCAGAGGATTTGGGCGTCGAGGCCCAGTTTACTCCGGTGACCTCATCCAACCGTGTGGCGACCCTGTTGACCGGCCAGGTGGATATGCTTGCGGCCGTCATGGGGATATTCGCCGATCGGCAGAAAGTTGTTCTTTTTGCACGGCCTTACGTCAACAACGACACCGTCTTCATTGGTCGTTCTGACCTCAACGTTAAGGGCTATGACGGGCTGAGTGGCCTAAGGGTTGGTGTTCCGCGTGGCACACCGCAGGACATTTCTGTCACGCAGGCAAAGCCTGCAGGCGCGACAATCCAGCGCTTCGACGATGATGCAACAACGATCCAGGCGCTTCTTTCGGGTCAGGTGGACATTATCGGTGGCGCGTCCACTCAGGTCGGAAACATTGCCAAGGTGGCCGGCGAAGGAAAGTTCACGCAGCAGTTTGTGGTAGCCCGTGCATTCAATGCTTTCGCGGTGCGGCCGCAGTCCCGCGAATTTGCGGACTATCTGAGCGACTTCGTTGCCCGCAAGACCGAGAGCGGCGAACTCTCTGCGCTCTACAAAAAATGGATCGGTGGCGAAATTGCCAAGCTTCCTGCAACCGGTGAGGGGCCCGATGCCCTTCCCGTGAGTGTCAAGGAATAGTCACCCAAACGATCTCCATCAGGGGCGGTGGACAGTCCCCGTCCCTGAACCGAGAAACCGACGCGAGTACCAAGATGACCGACAAGGATTCCGGCTTCGAGCCTGACCATAACGTTTCCCACTTCGCGGTAGGTAAGGAGCCGATCATAACGATCGAGGATCTGAATAAGTGGTTCGGCGATTTTCACGCGCTCAAGAACATCAACCTTCAGGTTGCAGAGCGGGAACGTGTCGTGATCTGCGGACCGTCGGGATCCGGAAAGTCGACATTGATCCGCTGCATCAACCATCTCGATGTTTTTCAGAAGGGTCGTATTGTCGTCGACGGCAACGAGCTGACGAATGTTGCGAGAAATGTCGATGCCATCCGTGCCGAGGTCGGTATGGTTTTCCAGCAATTCAATCTGTTTCCCCACCTGACAGTCTTGCAAAACTGCATGCTCGCGCCGATGCGAGTGCGCGGTAAATCGAAAGCTGAAGCCTCACAGACGGCAATGAAGTTTCTGGAGCGGGTGCGCATTCCGGAACAGGCGAGCAAGTATCCGGCAGAACTGTCGGGCGGCCAGCAGCAGCGCGTCGCAATAGCGCGCGCTTTGTGCATGTCTCCCAAGATCATGCTGTTCGACGAGCCCACATCCGCGCTTGATCCTGAAATGGTGCGTGAAGTGCTCGATACCATGGTCGCCCTCGCCGATGAGGGAATGACCATGCTCTGCGTTACTCATGAAATGGGTTTTGCGCGAAGCGTCGCCGACCGGGTTATCTTCATGACAGCGGGCGAGATTGTCGTCGACACACCACCGCTCGAGTTCTTTGACAGTCCTGACAACCCGCGACTCCGCGAGTTTCTGGGTCAAATCCTCCACAACTGAAAGCTCGCGATAAGGACGAAAGAGCGATTGGGACCAGATACGTGAAAGCAGTACTACTCAAGGAATTCGGTGGTCCAGAGGTCTTGACCTGCACTGAAGTCGCCAAGCCGACGGCGAAACCAAACGAGGTGATCGTCCAGGTGGCGTTTTGCGGCGTTTGTCATCTCGATCTGATTTTGCGCCAGGACATCCGTTCGCGGCTGACGCTCCCGCGCGTGTTGGGGCACGAACTGGCGGGCAAGGTTGTCGAGGTCGGCGAAGCGGTGACGGGATTTGCCACTGGAGACCGCGTCGCATCATCCAATTTCCAGGCGTGTGGGAAATGCCACTATTGTCTGATTGGACGTGCTTCACTTTGTCGACAATCAGGCGGTGACATTGGACAGACGCGTGATGGTGGTTATGCAGAATTTGTCGCGCTTCCCGCCGAGAATCTTGTCCGCATCCCCAAGCAGCTGCCACTTGAGCATGCCGCTCTCGCTGCCTGTGTCTACGGCCCCCCGTACAAAGCGCTGCTCCGATCGTGCCGACTGAAAGCAGGCGAGAGTGTGATAGTTACGGGTGCCAGTGGCGGGCTCGGGATTGCGGCACTGCAGATCGCCGAAAAGGTCGGTGCCAGGTCAATTGCAATCACCAGCAATGCTTTGAAAGTTGACAGTCTCAAATCGGTGGGTGCTGCCGATGTGATCGTTAGCGAAGATGGTAATTTTGGACAACAGGTCCGGGACCTCACCGATGGCCGGGGCGCGGACGTGGCGATCGAACTCGTCGGCTCTCCGACATTTGGAGGTACGTTGCGAGGGCTCGCACCAGGTGGACGATGCGCGGTTGTCGGCGAATTGCACGGCAAGCCCATTGAAATCAATCTCGGCCTGCTCGTGCTGAAAGAATGGGAATTCCATGGCGTTCAGAGCGCGTCCACGCCTGAATTGGCGGAGGTCCTTGCCTTCATGGTTGACGCTGGGATCGAACCGCAGATCGACAAGGTATTAGGGCTTGAGCAGATCGCCGAAGCCCATCGCTCCCTTTCAAATCGACAGACAACTGGTCGTCTTCTTTTACGGCCCTAGCAGCGCATGGCCATAGTGCCCGCCTATCTCCACGAGGACAAAGATGCTTCCCGGCAATTTTTTTGAAGATATTGATATTGGCGATGAACGCCTTACCCCGCGCGTTACGGTCACGGAAGGGCATGTGCTTGGCTACGCTGGCGTCGCCGGCGATTTCTCGCCGGTTCACATGGACGAGGTTTATGCCCGCACAACCGAATTTGGCGGAAGGATCGCCCATGGCTTGATGGGACTGAGCCTCACTGACGGTCTCAAAGTGCAATCGGCTTTTTTCAGAGACGGCATCGCCCTTGGGTGGACCTGGAATTTTAAGCGTCCAATCAGAATTGGTGACACCCTCCAGGTTCGATACCGGATTGCCGACAAGCGCACGTCGAGGAGCAAACCCACGATGGGTATCTTCTTCATTGAAGTGCAGCTTCTTAACCAAAACGACGAAGTCGTGCAGGAGGGTGAACATCGCTTGATGGTGCCAAGACGTGACGTCGATGCTCCAGAGGCAGTCGGATGACCCGCAACAAGTTTATGTCGGCAGAGAGCGCGGTCGATATGATACGCAACGGAAGCACTGTTGCGTTGATTGGTGGCGGTGGAGGGCTGATGGAGCCTACGCACGTATTTAGGGCGATCTCCCGGAAATTTCAGGAAACCGGCAGTCCAAGAAACCTCAACGTAATCCATGCTCTCGGAATAGGTGACAAGAAATCCGAGGGGATGAACCATTTCGCGCATAAGGGCCTCGTCAAGAAAGTAGTTGGTGGCCACTGGGTCTGGTCTCCTCGCATGCAGGAACTCGCACGCGACAATGAGATCGAAGCATATGTTCTTCCAAGTGGCTGCGTCATGCAGCTGTACCGTGAAATTGGCGGCAAACGGCCGGGTTTGTTTACTCACGTCGGGCTTGGGACATTTGTAGATCCGCGCCATCAAGGCGGTAGAATGAACGATGCCGCCAAGGACGAAATGGTTGAGCTGGTCAATATCGGTGGTCAGGAGTTGCTTTGGTACAAATCCTTTCCGGTGGACGTGACCATCATTCGGGGGTCGTTCGCGGACGCGGATGGCAATATCTCTCTTGACCAGGAAGCGGCCAATATCGACGTGTACGCTGCTGCGCTCGCGGCTCACAACTCGGGCGGAATCGTGATTGCACAGGTCCGAACGGCGGTAGATCGCAACACTTTGCCTGCCCGTTCTGTTCGGGTACCGGGTGCGATCGTTGATGCCGTGGTGGTCGACCCCGAACAGCGCATGAGCTACGAGATTGGGTATGACCCCACTATATCCGGTGAATACCGCGGCCCCACGCCCACCGAGGCCGTGGAAGAGTTGGGGGTACGCGCGGTTATCGCCAGAAGAGCACATCTGGAGTTGACTGATAACGCAGTCATCAACTTCGGAGTCGGCATCGGTGAAGGCGTGGCCAAGATCATCGCCAGCAGAGGCGAGGTCGACCGTTATTACCAGACCATCGAACATGGAACCTATGGCGGATCGCTGCTGGTAGGTTTGCACTTTGGATTCGCCCGCAGTGCTAGCGCAATGATCGACGGGCCGTCGCAGTTCGATTTCTATTCTGGAGGGGGGCTGGATGTCGCATTCCTCGGCTTCGGAGAAATCGATGCGGAGGGTGATGTCAATGTTTCCAAGCTTGGTGGCCTGACGGTCGGGCCTGGAGGTTTTATGGATATCGCACAGAACGCACGCAAGGTCGTCTTTTGCGGTACTTTTGATACCAAGGGAGCGGACATTGCTATCGAGAACGGCGAGATAAACGTGCGCCGACCCGGACAGGTGCGCAAACTTGTTCGTAAGGTTGAACAGATCACATACTCCGGCTCGCAGGCATTGAAGCTCAGCCATGAGGCGCTCCTGGTGACGGAACGGGCGGTATTCCGGCTCACGGATCAAGGGCTTGTTCTCACTGAAGTTGCGCCGGGCATCGACATCCGTCGCGATATTCTCGATCAGATGGATTTCGCTCCCCTCATCCCCTCGACGCCGGTCTCGATGGACCCTGCGTTGTTCGTTCAGTAGGTTTTGACATGAAGTATATCAACTTGGGGCAAACCGGCCTTAAGGTCTCTCGCATCGGTCTTGGGTGTATGAGCTACGGTGACCCAAACAAAGGCAACCACAGCTGGGTCCTCAATGAAGAAGAAGGTAGGGTGTACATTCGCAAGGCAATCGAAGCGGGGATCAACCTGTTTGATACTGCGAATGTCTACTCCGATGGCGCGAGCGAAGAAGTACTGGGGCGGGCAATCCGAGACTTCGCTTCGCGCGATGCCGTCGTTCTTGCGACCAAGATTTTCTATCCGATGTCATCTGATGTGAATGCAGGCGGTCTATCCCGGAAGGCGATTTTTACCGAGGTTGAAAATAGCCTAAAGCGATTGAACTCAGACTATATAGATCTTTTGCAGATCCACCGCTGGGATGATTTCACGCCGATCGAAGAAACGCTCGAAGCGTTGAATGACGTGGTGAAATCCGGAAAAGCCCGTTATCTTGGCGCGTCTTCCATGTTTGCTTGGCAATTCATGAAGGCGCTTGGCATTCAGCGGGAGAGAGGCTGGGCTCCATTTGTTTCCATGCAGAACCATCTCAATCTCCTCTATCGCGAGGAAGAACGGGAGATGTTGCCTCTCTGCATATCCGAAGGCATCGGGGTTATTCCCTGGTCGCCTCTCGCGAGGGGAAGACTGACGAGACCTTGGTCAGATGAGCCCGCCACCGAGCGTGCCGCTCATGACAACGTCGGCGCAAATTATTACAGCAAAGCCGCAGATGCAGACAGGATTGTCGTGGACCGCGTGGGTGAAATCGCAGAAGCTCTCAATCAGCCGCGGGCGCAAGTAGCGCTTGCATGGCTACTTCATAAACAAGGCGTCACAGCACCAATCGTCGGCGCAACGAAGCCCAAGCACCTCGAAGATGCATTGGGAGCACTGGAGCTGGTTCTCAGCCCTGCGCAGATTGAAAAGCTTGAGGAACCCTACGTTCCGCACCACCTATCAGGTCACGGCTAGATTGTTTCATAGTGATTTCTAGAGGTCCGCTCCAGTCCTTCAGCAAAGCACTGAGGAACCGGTGGTGAAGTCGATCGATTTGAATTCCAATCCGGACGAGGGCTTCGGTCCTTGGCGCATAGGCGATCCTCTCCGAGAGATGAAGTCCAGAGCATCGCGCGTTATCGCAGCTCTACCAAGAGAACTCTTCAACCCATTACACCGAGTTGCTTAATCAGGTCGAGCTGGTCCGAGCTCAGCCAATATTCGAGAACTTTGCCGTTCTCGACGCGCAGGAAATCGGCGCCCGCAAACCTGATGGCCGTGCCAGGCTCGGCCTTGGCGCCGGGGAACCCGCCCTTGTATGTGCCGCTCGCCAGCCAGCGTCCCGCGATCATGCCATTACCGAACAAGGGCTGGACCTGAACTTCAAAGACGAACGGATCGATGGCGGCGTGCAACTGGCCGATCCAGCCGGCCATGCCCTCCGGTCCGGCATAGATCGACAGATCCTCGCCACCCAGCGGGGACATGTGCAGCTTGTAGTTCGGCGCGATGATCTGGTCAGCGATGGCCAGATCGCCATTCCACATGGCGATCCATTTGTCCCAGATCCTGGCCAACTCGTTGTCGTTCGTCGGCTGTGCAGTGCTCATCACAGTCATCCCCAGTAGCGGAATTGCCGCCAACGCAGCGCCTATCATATCGCGTCGATTCATTTTTCAGCGCCCTGATTTGTGGTGAAAACACTTTTGTAGTCGGCGAGAAATGCCGCGAACGGGCGTGCCGGCTGGCCGATCACCGATGGGCCGTCCGGGCTCACTGCGCTAGCTTCGTCCCGGGCATAGTGGGCGTAATCTTCGATCAGCCCGTCGGCCTGCCACTTGAGGAAACCTGCATCGATGGCGGCCTGTCGCATGGTGTCGGGCGGAATCTGCACAAAGCTGACCGGCTGGCCGATTGCCGCGCCGATCTGGGTCGCGATTTCGTCATGGGTCAGGGCATCCGGCCCGGTCAGGTCATAGACTTGCCCCTCGTGCCCCGGCGTGCTCAGCGCCGCGAAGGCAACCGCTGCAATATCGCGGATATCGATCAGGCTGATCTTGGACGCGCCGATAGGGGCGAACAGCTTACCCGTATTGGCGATGGTGTCGGCAAAGCCGAGCAGCCCCTGCATGAACAGGTTGGGCCGCAGGAAGGTGTAAGCGATCCCGCTGGCGCGGATCGCCTGCTCCACGGCCCCGTGATAGCGCAAGAAGCGCACCGGCGAATCCGTCGCGGCATGGAGTTGCGACAGCTTGACGATGTGGCGCACGCCGGCGCGTTTCGCGGTGGCTAGGAAGGCCAGTTGCTGGATCTCGGCCCGTTCGGTCGAGTTGGTGACGAGAAACGCGCGCTCCACGCCCTGCAACGCCGCATCCAGCGATGCCGGATCGTCGAAGTCACCGGCAACCGGCTCGATACCGGCCAGTCCCTTGAGCTTTCCTGCGGCGGCCTCGGACCGCACCATCGCCTTGGCGGCGATGCCTCGCGCCGACATCAGCTTGGTCAGTTCAAAGCCGACCGAACCGCTGGCACCTGTGAGTAGGATCATTTTGGGCTCCTTTTGCTTGTGAGCCGAATATGACGGTCTGCGAGCACAATCAAAATTGACATAAACCTTCAGGCGGCTAGTATAAAATGTATGAACACCAAGCCGTCAGAGACTGCGTCAGATTGGGAGCGCCAGCGCGCATTTCTTGCTGTGATGCGCGAGGGAAGCCTTTCGGCCGCGGCACGTTCGCTCAAAATCGCCCAGCCCACAGTGCGCCGTCGCATTGAGGATCTGGAACGCGAACATGGTGTCGTGCTGTTCACCCGCTCGCCGGCCGGGTTGCTGCCGACCCCTATTGCCATGGAGCTTGCTGGGCATGTGGAGGCCATGTCCAAGGCAGCTCAATCCTTTGCGCGCGCCGCCTCGGCCGAGGCCAGCTCTGATGCGGGCACCGTGCGGATCACGGCAAGCGAGGTGGTGGGCGTGGAAGTGTTGCCCGCCATGCTGGCCGAGCTGCGCCGGCTCCATCCCGGGCTGGTGCTCGAACTTGGGCTCAGCAACCGCAGTGAAAACCTGCTGGACCGCGAGGCCGACATTGCCATCCGCATGGTTCGGCCGGCGCAGGATGCGCTTGTGGCCAAGCATATCGGCGCAGTCCGGCTTGGGCTTCATGCCCATCGCCGCTTTCTCGATCGCCATGGCCGTCCCGAAACCATCGAAGACGTCAAGCGGCTGGGCCTGATCGGTTTTGAAACCGAGACGCCGGGCATTCGCACATTGCGGGCCAGCGGGCTCCCATTCGGGGCCGAGGACTTCATCTTTCGCACCGACAGCGATCTCGGCCAGCTGGCCGCGATCCGTGCCGGCATCGGGATCGGCGTCTGCCATATCGGACTGGCAGCCCGCGATCCCGACCTCGTTCACGTCTTGCCCGACGCTTTCAATATGGCATTTGAGACATGGGTGGTTGCCCACGAGGACGTGCAGCATGTCCGGCGCGTTCGGCTCGTCATGGATGCGCTGATCAAGGGCCTGACGGACTACGCCGAATGATGCGCCCTATGGTCAGGCGGCCCGTTTATCGTTCTGCGGGAACATAGCCTTGCGCGCCTGGTCGTCCAGTTCGCCCTTGAAGACATGGGCCAACTTCATCTCCAGTGCGCGCTGAACAGCGGGACGCGCTGCCATTTCGGCCATGAAGCGCTCGACATTGGGATAGGCGGTCAAGCCATCCGCTCCGAAGATGTAGCCGGCCGATGCCGCCCAACCCCAGAGCGCCATGTCGGCAATCGTGTAATTGTCGCCTGCCAGGTACCGGGTTTGAGCCAGGCGCTGGTCGAGCACCGCATAGTGCCGCGCGACTTCCTTGGTATAGCGATTGATCGCATAGGGGATCTGCTCGGGCGCATAATGCATGAAGTGAATGGCCTGGCCCGAGAATGGCGACAGGCCCGTCGCCACCAGCATGAGCCAGGACAGCATGGTGGCGTATTCCGTCCGGTCTTCCGGCAAGAATGCACCATGCCTGTCTGCCAGGTAGAGCAGGATCGCATGGGAGTCGAACACCACGGTTTTGCCGTCGACAATAGCGGGGACCTTGGCATTCGGGTTGATCGCCTTGAAGGCCGAACTGTGCTGCTCGCCCTTGAAGATGTCGATCGGCTTGACGGTGAACGGCAGCTCGAGCTCCTGGAGGAGCACGGCCACCTTCATCGAATTGGGTGTGGCGTGAAAATAGAATTCCATCATCGGGTTCAATCCTTGTTCGGGCTCCGCGCTATCGCTCGAATGGGCGGTCGCTGCCTGTCAGGACCATGCTCATGGCAAGCACACAGCACAAATCGATGTTGTGTCTTGGTGCAATCGAGGGGGTTGATGGGTGGCCGCCGTGGGTGATTACGGGCCTGCCCGCAAGAGGCGGACCAATCGAAGCGATCGATTGGACCCATCGGGGAGCGGCGTTTCAGCATTGTCCGGGCAGAGCCTAGATCACCGCCATCGATGATCGAAAGGAATGCAAAATGATCCGTCGCAACCTTCTGGCCAGTGTGGCGCTGGCCATCCTCGCCCTCGCCACGCCCGCCTTCGCACAGGATATCGCCTTCAGTTCGGACCAGTCCTATCCCGAAAGCTTCACCTACTCGGCCAAGCAGGACATCTTCATGCTGGGTTCTGTGACCCAGGGCCTTGTCGCCAGGCTCGACAGGGCGGGCAAGTATTCCCCGTTCATCTCGGACGATCGTCTGGTGTCCACAATTGGCCTGCTGGTCGATGATGCCAGCAACACACTCTGGGTCACCAATTCCGACCCGGGCGCCGGCATGCGCACTACGGCAGCGACGCAGGGAAAGCTGGCTGATGTCGCCACCTATGACGCCACCACCGGCGCGCCCAAGGCCTATTACGATCTGGGAAGCCTCAGCCAGGGCGCGCATTTTGCCAATGACATTGCGCTCGATGCGGCCGGCAACGCCTATATCACCGACAGCTTTGCGCCCCTGATCTACAAGATCGATACGGAGGGCAAGGCATCGATCTTCGCCCAGAGCCCACTCTTCATGAGCGGAGACGGCTTTAACCTCAACGGCATTGCCTGGCACGCGGATGGCTATCTGCTGGTCGGCAAGTACAATAGCGGCGAGCTGTTTCGGATCAGCACGACCGATCCAACCGATATCAGGCCGGTCAACCTGCCCGAGGCACTTGTCGGCGCCGATGGCATCCGCCTGATCGATGGCGACCATCTGCTGGTGGTGCAAAACCTGGCGGCCAACCGGACCGTCGAGCTGACATCCACCGATGGCTGGCAGTCGGCAACCATCACCCGTGCAGTTGCCAGCAAACTCTCCATGCCAACAGCCGCCGTGGCTGCCGGGGATGGCACCTACATTCTCAACGCCCGGCTGGATACGCTGTTCGACCCCAAGGCCGCCAAGGTCGGCGACTATCTGCTGCAGGAATTCTAGGCTGATGGAAGGCGGGCGCATTGTCCGACCTTCTAGGCCTTAGACTCGTAAGCTCGGAGCCACAGGCGGATCGAGGCAAGTTGGATCATCGCGAGAAAGTTCTCGGCTATCTTGTCGTAACGGGTGGCAACCCTGCGGAAGTGTTTCAGCTTGGAGAAGAAACGTTCGATGAGGTTTCGCTCAGGGTAGAGCCATGTGCTGAAATATGCTTTCGACCGTCGGTTGGCTTTGGGCGGGATATTGGCGAACGTGCCCTTCTCGCGGAGAGATGCCCGGATGCGATCAGCATCGTAGACCTTGTCCGCCAGCACGATTGTTCCAGCTACAACATGGTCGAGCAGATCGTCGGCAGCTTGTCCGTCATGGCTTTGCCCGCGGTCAGGCTCTGTCGGATCGGAAGGCCTTGCCCGTCCACGACCGCCTGAATTTTGATCGTGAGCCCGCCTCGGGAGCGGCCGAGACAATGATCTCGATCCCCCTTTTTGCCGTCGCAGCCTGCTGGTGCGCGCGAACGGAGGTACTGCCGATCATCTGGATGTCGCCATCATGGGCGGCGGCAATAGCATCCATCATCCGACCCATACGCCTGCCTTCCGCCATCGCGCAAAGCGATTGTAGCAGGTGGTGCGTGGGCCACAGCGATCAGGCAGATCACGCCACGGCGCGCCAGATCGCAGGACCCAGAATATACCGTTCAGCACGCGACGGTCATCGACGCGCGGCACGCCCCGTGGCCTGTTGGGTAGCAGCGGCTTAATCACGCGCCATTCAAGTCTGTCAGGTCATATCGGCTCATGGTGAGCCCTGAACCAGAAATCGGCGCGATGTGAAAGCGTAAAAGCAGCAGACGACCTCGCATTGGAGGCAGCTCAATGCTATTGTTCGCGCAATATAAAACGTTCGTGCAATATAAAATGGGGCAAGACAATCATGGATTTGGCAATTCCCAGCGCAACGAATCTCAGCCTGTTCGTCAGCGCCACACTGGTGTTACTTATCGTGCCGGGACCGGCAGTTCTTTACATCTTCGCGCGCTCGGTCGAGCAGGGTCGTTCTGCCGGCCTCGTTTCGATCCTTGGCATCCATACGGCAACGCTTGTTCATGTCGCCGCCGCCGCTGTGGGATTGTCGGCGCTCCTGGCATCGTCCGCGCTCGCCTTCAGCGTAGTGAAGTATGCTGGCGCGGCATACCTGATTTGGCTGGGCCTCAAGAAGCTCTTCGGCCCGTCGGACATTCCCGACGTCGAGGGCGGTTTACCGACGCGAAGCCGCATGCGCCTCTTTCGTGAGGGCTTTATCGTTAACCTCCTCAATCCGAAGACAGCGCTGTTCTTTCTGGCTTTCTTGCCGCAGTTCGTTGAGGTCAACCGTGGCCATGTTGCAATGCAGATCGCTTTTCTCGGGCTTGTTTACACAGCGATTGGCGTTCTGACGGACAGCTCCTACGCACTTGCCGCCGGCACGGCCGGCAAGTGGCTGAAGCGCAGTCCCATGTATCTGAAGGCTGAACGCTGGGTCAGTGGTTTCGTGTATATCGGCCTTGGCTTGACGGCCGCTTTCGCTGGCAATCAAAAGAAATAGACCGTCCGTCCTCCTCTGGAAGCCGCCCTAAACGGCTAGCCCGTCGGCAATGATCTGGAATCGATGGCATGTCGCCGCAATAATCGGATAGCCGTTCGCGTTTATAGGTTCACTGCCTAGCCGGACTGCCGTCCGCCTGACGGCAGAGGGCCAGACCTTCATCGAGCGGCGCAACAGCATGGAACTCTTCCGCGATGTTGCTGCCGAACAGTTCGAGCGCCACACCGGATCGGCCTGGCGGCCGCGCTCAGGCTCGATGGTCAACCACCGCAATCTCACCTCGGCGATGATCGACAGCCGCGATTTTCTCGCAGCCAAACGGCGGGCTGAAACCGAGGTCATGTTGCCCGCCGGTCCCAAGGTCGTCTTCACTGGCGGTCTCCACTTCAATGATCACCGCCTGATCTGGGCCAAGCTCGATCAGGTCCATGCCAAATATGCCGACATGGTGCTGCTGCACGGTGGATCACCGAAGGGCGCCGAGCTGATCGCGGCCAAATGGGCCGACAATCGCAAGGTTCCGCAGGTCGCCTTCAAGCCCGACTGGACGAAGCACGCCAAGGCCGCTCCCTTCAAGCGCAACGATGCCATGCTCGAAGTCCTGCCGGTTGGCGTCATAGTCTTCCCTGGCACGGGTATTCAGGAAAATCTCGCCGACAAGGCTCGCAAGCTCGGCATCCCGGTGATGAAGCACAAGAGCGGCGCGTGAGCGCCGTATCTTCATCCTTGAGAATTCATCTTCTCTTCTCTATATGATGCGTGATGATTGATGCGCGCCAAGAGGCCAATATGCGGACGACACTGGCGATTGATGACGACATCCTTGTTGCAGCCAAGGCGATGGCCCGACAGCAGGACAGAAGCGTTGGCGAGATAATCTCTGATCTCGCCCGACGTTCTTTGCGCCGACCTCAAAGTGGCGGTGAACGCAATGGGATACCTCTTTTATCCCCCCAGCCAGATACACCCCCTGTAACGCTTGAGATTGTCAACGCCTTGCGTGACGAACTGCCGTGACGTTTCTGCTAGACGTCAATGTGCTGATCGCGTTGATTGATCCCGGCCATGTCGCGCATGACGACGCGCATGGCTGGTTCCAAGCCACCGGCAGTGCTGCCTGGGCCACCTGTCCCATTACCGAGAATGGCGTCATTCGCATCGTTGGCAATCCAAAATATCCCAACAGTCCTGGCTCACCGGCGCTCGTTGCAGAAATCATCAACAAATTGCGTGCGCTTCCGGGCCACAGTTTCTGGTCCGATGATGTGAGCCTGGTCGGCTCTGATGACATAGATGCAGCGAAGATTCTGACATCAGCACAGGTCACCGATACCTATCTGCTCGCGCTCGCCAAGGGGCGTGGAGGCCAACTCGCGACGTTCGACCGCAAGCTATCAGTGTTAGCCGTGAGGAGCGGGAAATCTGCCCTGCATCTGATCTCCGGCAAGTAGAAAGCGGCGAAACAGTCATTGTATTGCTCAGATGGTACTTGGCCCAAGAGGCTCATCCGTTTCACTTGAGCATTTTGCGGTGAAAGCCGTCATCCCGACGTTACCGCGCAGCCTGGCGCAATAGCTCGCTGCTGTCTCATGGTGTCGAAAGCGTATGCGCCAAACCTTCCCGTTTCGCAAAACATCACTTTGCTTGCCGTGCCGATGAAATCGCGGTGGCCGCAGCATCTGGGTTTCAGGAGCGGAGAATATCCGTCAACAAAGCTCTCCTAATTGCCTGGGCGCTCATTTGAGTGAACGTGGGTCTGGGACAAAGCCGCCGGATACAACCTTCCACCTACCGATGTTGGCGGGTAATCCAGGATCTGTCGGCTGCTTCCCCGCCGAGCTTTTGCCGATGGATCAATCCCTCCAACCGAGATGAGCCCCTAACTCCGTTCGCTCTCTGTCCGCAACCCCTGCGGAACGGGCCGTGTTGGCGCTCAAGCGCGCCTGCCCGCACCACCCCGATCCTTGCGGGGTTTCCCTGCGCTGATGCTTCGGTGCTGGCCTCTCGCGACGGACTTGGCCGGGTCTCGTCGGAGGGATGGTCCCTCGGACAGAAGCAACGGAGAAATCAAATGCAGAACATCGTCATCCTTGCCGGCAACATCGGTCAGGCCCCGGAGGCCCGCACCACCCAGGGCGGCACGCGCATCACCCACTTTACCCTCGCTACCTCGCGCCCCCGCTACTCCGAGGGCAAGGTTCTCCGGGACGCCAACGGCTACCGTGTCCAGGATACCGAATGGCACCGCATCACCGCCTTCAATGGCCTCGGCAAGACCATCGAGGAGCACTGCGAAAAGGGAATGAAGGTTCTCGTTCGCGGCCGTATCCGCTACACAAAGTGGACCGACAGCGAAGGCATCGACCGCTACGGTTGCGAGATCATCGCCGAAACGGTGGATTTCCTCAGCCGGGCTAAGCAGACGCAGTCCGACGGAGAGGAGCGCGATCCCGACGACCAGATCCCCTTCTGAGGTCGGCACCGAGCCCGGCTTCACCGCCGGGCTCATCTTCATCCGCAGTAGCCGCGTCGGCGTTTCGCTTTCAGGATGCGGCCGAGTGAAATTTCGGCTTGCTCCTGAGTTTCGAACAGTTCGATCCTGTATCGGCCACGCGTACCGATGCGACCCCAGTTGCGGACCAGAGAGCTTCCACCGAACAGGCTCGGTTCGATCGACAGCGCGTAGAACCGCGCCATGTTGCGGGTTGGATCGATCCTGTGAATGAGGATGGTGTCGGGTTGCAGTTGATCCATGGCGAACAGTTTCGCTCTCCGTGGAAGTGACGTCCAACGACTTCCATGAATCGGTTGTCGGGGACCGATTCATGGGTTTGATGCGTCTGAGCGCGTCACCGTGATCCTCGTCAGGCTTTGCCGGTGACCAGGAAGAAGCTCCTGCACTTGGCGGCCCCGGTTTTTAGACCTTCCGCCTTTTGTCGAGAAGGGCCCAGCTCTGCCGCATCGATGCCGACTGTCCGGGTCCTCTCGCTCGAAAGCTAGAACGTGTCGCACCGCGGATGGTTCTCTTCGCTGTGCTCTAGGACTTCGCATACGGTCTCAGCACAGGTGTGTGCCGATCTTCCTGTCACTGCGACGACGACGCCCCGATCGTATTATCCGCCCATTCATTTCGATGAAACCTGTTTTCGCCGACGCAAGCCTTCATGTCCGCTCTCCTGAACCAGAGGGCGCGTCCGCAGCGCAACGGTGGATTGCCGGCCGTGAAGATGATCTGCTCGTCGCTTCGCATCCGCATCACCTCATGCGGCAGGATCAGCGGCCGCCGGGTCAACTGCTTGGAACGCGTGCGCGACGATCCCGACATCTGCGACGATCGAGCGGTCTGATCAACCTCGACGGTGGTATCGCCGCAGCGCTTCGAGATATAGTCGGCCGTCTCTGGATCGTTGATCGCGGCGAACGACACCCATGACGCGCTCTCGAACCATTTCGAGGTGGCGTCCCGACCGCCATAGGCCTCACGCATCTGGCCGATCGACTGGTAGAGCAGTGTCATGGTGATCCCGTATTTGCGACCGGCGTCGCGCGCGGTTTCGAGAATGCGCAGGAAGCCGAGGCGCGCAACTTCGTCGAGCAGGAACAGCGTTCGGCCTTTCACCGCACCCTTGCGATTGTAGATGGCATTCATCAGCGCGCCAATGATCACCCGTGCCAGACCCGGATGGGTTTCGAGCACCTTCAGATCGAGCGCGATGAAGATGTCGGTCATGCCGGAAGCCAGCTCGTCCGTCCTGAAACTGTCGCCGGAGACGAGGGCGGCATAGTTCGGATAGGAGAGCCAATGAGTCTCCTTCACCGCATTGGCATAGACTCCGGAAAATGTCTCCGACGTCATGGCGATGAAGGGCGCGACATTTTCCCGAACGAAGGCGGAATTCGACTGATGGTGGATCGTGGTGAGGCGCTCACGCAGCTTCGGTTCGGGTTCCGAGAGGTTCGTGCGGACCTGCCGAAGCGTCTGGTTCATTTCCGCTGTGTGGCCGGAAAGACAGACATCGGCGATCAGCACCGTAAGCAGTTGCAGCGCCGAAGCGCGGAAGAAGTCGTCGCGCGCCGAGCCCTGGCGAGGATTGTCGGTGATGACCCAGGTGGCGACCGCAACGATGTCTTCCTCCTTCGTGCTGCCGAACCGGCCGATCCAGTCGAGCACATTGAAGCCGACCGCCGCATTGCCTGGATCGAGCAGCACGACATTGCGGCCCTGTCGCGCGCGGTGGCCGGTGACCATCGGCGCGACTTCGCTCGACGGATCCAGCACGACGAGACTGCCGGCCCATTTGAGCGCCGTCGGCACTGTGACAGATGTGGTCTTGAAGCCACCGGAGCCGGCGAAGACGATGCCGTGCGACGAGCCGAACGAGCCGTCGAAGCAAAGCAGAGGCGATCGTCCGCCTTCGCCCCAGGTGTCGCGGCTGTCGGCCCGGAATGCGACCGCCTGCACGCTGTCGCGATCGACGCGGTATCGCTCTCCGATGACGATCCCGCTGCTGTCGGGAAATAGCCGTGCCGCCGCTGCCATCGCCATCCAGTCGGCCTCGCCATGCACGGCGCGCTTGCCACGGATGCGCCGCGGTGGGGCCGCTGCAAAAGCGGCGTTTCCCCGACGCGCGATGCGCAGCGCGAAGACGCCGCATATCAGCGCGATCGTGGTGCCAATTATTGTCGCCGGATCGGCATAGGAGAACGCGGTCTTGCCATCCGGCACGCGATCGGCCAGTGCCGATAACCGCGCCGTTTCGCGCGCAACCGCGATTGAAATCACACAGGCTGCGCCAAACGCAACGCCCCAGCCCGCCGCTCGGATTGCGCTTGCGCCAGCAGCGGCGCAGAGGAAGATCACGCCGAGGATTCCGGCCATGGCATAGGGCAGCGCGATGCCGGTCCTGCCGAGCATCAGACGCACCGTCTCCGATGTCCCGAATGCCGCCAGCCACGTCTCGATGCCGGTCATGCCGACGCAGACAACGAGCATCAGCGTTACCGGCACAACGGCGAGAACGACCTTATTCGCCGTCATGGCCAAACACCTCCGCGCCTAGAGCGGTCAGCCGCGAACGCTCATTTTCGTCATCCTGCAATCGCCGGGATGCGTCGATCAGCAGACCAAGCAGCAGCGCTCGCTTCTCGTAGCGCAGGCCGGCTTTGACGATCAGGCCGCCGAGCTCGATCTTTTCGCGCGTGTCTTTCTTGCGAGCTTCGGATGATGTCGACCGGCGCATGCGCTCAAGCCTCGCTATCGCCGCTCGCAGCCGCGCCAATTTCGACCACCGCGGGCGTCGTTCCGGCTGGCCTGCTCCCGCCGGCGTTCTTCCTTCCGGAAGCTTGGTCCTCACTCTCGCGAAACCGCCCGGCTAGGTCCTCGAACGCGGCCAGGAGCGCCGTCTCCTCGATCTCACCAAGACCGGCTCTGAGCGCGATGCGACCGATGCGTTCGGCCTCGCGCGTCTCAGCTTGTTTGAGTTGCTGCTGAAGCCTGCCAATTTCCTCTCTGATCTTAGCTGACGGTTTTTTCATTCCGGTCGATCCCTTTCGCTCCCGGTTGCTCGGCAATCGGGAGCAGCATTTCCCGGAAGCGGTCGCGAAGCGACTAATAGAAATGGTAGTCGGCAGCGTCGACGCTTTGGGAGATCATCCCGACCGTTCCGAAGGAGCGGATCCAAGGGCGCAGTAATACGTCGCTGGCGCGACGTCCTGCTTCCGGCCCGATTGGGCCGGTCCGATCCCGACGAACATAGCGTTTACTCTTCGCCGGGAGATCTCTTCGCCGTGGCCATCACGCATTTCACGCCCCAGCTCATCGGCCGCGGCTCAGGCCGCAGCGCCGTGCTGTCGGCGGCGTATCGTCATTGTGCGAAGATGGTCCACGAGATCGAGGCGCGCACCGTCGACTATTCTAACAAGGGCAATCTTGCTCATGAGGAGTTCCTGTTGCCGCCCGATGCGCCGGAATGGGCACGCACGCTGGTTGCAGATCGGTCGGTTTCAGGCGCGGCGGAAGCCTTCTGGAACCGCGTCGAGTCCTTCGAGAAGCGCGAGGACGCGCAGTTCGCCAAGGAGTTCATCATCGCACTGCCGGTGGAACTGACGAAGGAGCAGAACATCGCCCTGACGCGGCAGTTCGTGGCCGAGCAGGTACTGGCGCGCGGCCAGGTTGCCGACTGGGTCTATCACGACGAACCCGGCAATCCCCATGTTCACCTGATGACTACCCTGCGGCCGCTGACCGAGACCGGTTTCGGCGCCAAGAAGGTCGCGGTGATCGGCGAGGACGGCAAGGTCCTTCGCAACAAGGCGGGCAAAATCGTCTACCGGCTCTGGTCGGGCGAGAAGCAGGAATTCCTGGAGCAGCGCAACGGCTGGCTCGACCTGCAGAACCAGCATCTCGCGCTCGGCGGGCAGGAGATCCGCGTCGATGGTCGCTCCTACGCCGAGCGCGGCATCGATCTCGTCCCGACCGTCCATATCGGCGTCGGCGCCAAAGCGATCCAGCGCAAGGGTGAAGAGCAGGGATGGTCCCCGTCACTCGATCGGATCGAACTGTTCGAGGCCCAACGCGAGGAAAATGCCCGCCGAATCCTGCAGCGTCCCGAGATCGTCATCGACATGCTGTCGTCGGAAAAGAGCGTCTTCGACGGCCGCGACATCGCGAAAATCCTGCATCGCTATGTCGACGATCCCGGCACCTTCCATCACCTGCTAGTGCGCATTCTCCAGAGCCCGGAGATCCTGCACATCGAGAGCGACAGCGTCGACTTTTCGACCGGCGAGAAGATCCGCGCCCGCTATACGACGCGCGCTCTAATCCGGATCGAAGCGGAGATGGCGAAGTGGGCGATCTGGCTTTCGCGAAAGGTAGACTGCCGGGTCGAGCGCGGCGTCCTGGATGCTGCCTTTGCCCGCCATTCCCGACTGTCGCAGGAGCAACGTGTCGCCATAGAGCATATCACGGCAGCGTTGCGCATCGCTGCAGTCGTTGGACGCGCCGGCGCCGGCAAGACCACCATGATGAAAGCTGCACGCGAGGCGTGGGAACTGGCCGGTTACCGCGTCATCGGCGGAGCGCTGGCCGGCAAAGCGGCCGAGGGATTGGAAAAAGAAGGAGGCATCCAGAGCCGGACGCTGGCATCCTGGCAGCTGCGCTGGAAAGAGGGTAGGGAGGCGCTCGATGCCAGGACTGTGTTCGTACTCGACGAGGCCGGCATGGTGGCCTCAAAACAGATGGCGCTGTTTGTCGAAGCAGCCACGAAGGCCGGCGCTAAGTTGGTCCTGATTGGCGATCCGGAGCAGCTGCAGCCGATCGAAGCGGGCGCGGCGTTTCGGGCGATCGTCGAGCGCATCGGCTATGCCGAGCTCGAGACGATCTACCGCCAGCGCCAGGACTGGATGCGCGCCGCCTCGCTCGATCTTGCGCGCGGCAATGTCGACCGTGCCATCTCTGCCTACAGGGCACAGGGCAGGGTGTTCGGCTCGGAGCTGAAGGCCCAGGCCGTCGGCAATCTGATCGGTGACTGGAACCGCGATTACGATCCTGTGAAGTCGACGCTGATCCTCGCCCATCTGCGTCGTGACGTCCGCATGCTCAACACCATGGCGCGCGAGAAGCTGGTCGAGCGCGGCCTCATCGGCGAGGGCCACGCCTTCCGGACCGAGGACGGGATGCGCCTGTTCGACGCCGGCGACCAGATCGTCTTCCTGAAGAACGAGACCTCGCTCGGCGTCAAGAACGGCATGATCGGCAAGGTCATCGAAGCCGCACGCGATCGTGTCGTCGTGGAGACAGGTGAGGGCGAACATCGTCATCATGTCGACGTCGACCAGCGCTTCTACCGCAACATTGATCATGGCTATGCAACCACCATCCACAAAAGCCAGGGCGCGACCGTTGACCGTGTGAAGGTGCTGGCGACGTTGTCGCTTGACCGGCACCTGACCTACGTCGCCATGACCCGCCATCGCGAGGATGTCGCACTCTATTATGGCCGCCGTTCCTTCGGCCTGAACGGTGGTCTGGTCCCGATCCTGTCCAAGCGCAACGCCAAGGAAACGACGCTCGATTACGAGCGTGGCACGCTCTACCGCCAGGCGCTTCGCTTTGCCGAACACCGCGGCCTGAATGTCGTGCGTGTCGCTCGGACGCTTATCCGCAACAACATTGACTGGACGCTGCGCCAGAAGCGGCGGCTCGCCGAACTCACGCTACGTCTGCGGATCCTCGGCGAGCGCATCGGCCTTGTTGCGGCACGTCAAAACCCGAAGCTCAAGGAGGCCGCGCCGATGGTGAAGGGCGTCACGGTGTTTTCAAAATCCATTTCCGATACAGTCGAGGAAAAGCTGCGCGCCGATCCGGTGGCCGCCAGGCAGTGGGAGGCGGTCTCGACCCGCTTCCGCTATGTCTTCGCCGATCCCGAAACCGCGTTCCAGGCGATGAAATTCGACACGGTGCTGACCGATCCGTCGGCGGCCAGGACGACGTTGGAGCGGCTGGTCAGCGAACCGGCCTCGATCGGACCGCTGAAGGGCAAGGTAGGCCTCCTCGTCGGCAAGGCCAAGCGCGAGGATCGGCGCATTGCCGAAGTCAACGCCCCGGCGCTGAAGCGCGACATCGAACGGTATCTGCAGCTGCGCCAGACAGCGGTGCAGAAGATCGAGGCCGAAGAACGGACGTTGCGCCAGCGTGTCTCGATCGAAATTCCGGCCCTGTCGCAGGCGGCGAAGCAGGTCCTTGAACGCGTGCGCGATGCCATCGACCGCAACGATCTTCCCGCTGCTCTCGGCTACGCGCTCGCCGACCGGATGGCCAAGGCCGAGATCGACGGGTTCAACAAGGCGATCACTGAGCGCTTCGGCGAGCGGACTCTGTTGAGCAATGCGGCGCGAGAGCCAGCCGGGAGCCTCTTTGACAAAGCGGCCGATGGGCTGCGGCCGGGCGAGCGCCAGAAGCTCGCAGAAGCTTGGCCGGTGATGCGCACCGCCCAGCAACTTGCCGCCCATGAGCGTACGGCCGCAACGCTCAAGCAGACCGAGGAGCTGAGGCTTTCGCAACGCCAGAGCCCGGTGCTGAAGCAATGAGCCGCCGCTTCGCCGCGATCGCCGTTTCGGCAATGGGTGCGGTAGCTCTCCTGGGCATTGGATGGCGCGGCGGTTTCCGACTCAATCTGACACCAAGCTATCCGCTTGGGCTCTGGCGCATTATCGAGCTCGACCGGCCGGTTGCCGTGGGCGATCTGATCTTCATCTGCCCGCCGGACGCGCCCCAATTCCGGGCGGCGCTCGAGCGCGGCTACCTCCGGCGCGGCCCCTGCCCGGGGGGCTTCACTCCGCTCATCAAGACCGTGGCGGCAATCGAAGGTCAGACGATCGAGATCGGTGCTGGCGTCGCCGTCGGCGGCACGCCGCTCCCGCATTCGGGTTTGCGTCCGACTGACGGAGAAGGCCGATCGCTCGCCTCCTATCCCGGCGGTGTCGTCCCGCCAGGGCATCTCTTTCTTCACTCCGATTTTGCGAGCTCCTATGACTCACGATACTTCGGGCCGATCCCTGGCGCCGGCCTGCTCGGCCAAGCCCGCCCGGTCCTCATCACCGGTCCCTGAAACTGCACGCGCACTCGTGCTGGTCGCGTCGGCTGCCGTCACCGGCGGGATCGCCTGGAGCGGCAATGTCCTGACCCTGCCGCTCTCTCTCGCCTTTCCGGTGCTCTGGGCGTACGCGCCTTCCCGCATCACCGCGACTCTCGTCTCCGTTGCCTACTTCCTCGCCGCCTCACGTGGCCTACCGCAAGGCGTCGTCAATTACTACAGCGCAGATCTTTGGCCGGGCCTGGCTCTCTGGACCGCGGCTTCACTCGCCTTTGTCATCGTTCACGCAGTGCTTTGGACGAAGCGACCGGGAGCGAGAAGGGCGATGCGATACGGGTTGGCGGCGGTGCTGATGGGGCTGCCGCCCTTCGGGATCGTCGGTTGGGCGCATCCTTTGACGGCGGCTGGCGTTCTCTTTCCGGGGTGGGGCTGGTTCGGCCTGGCCGCTGCTGCGGCCGTCCTTCTCATGATGACGACGAGACGGTGGTCAGTTGCGGCAGCTGTGATGGCAGGTTTATGGGGTTGGTCCGCGGCAACGTGGACTGCCCCGCCATTATCGAAAGACTGGATGGGCATCGATCTCGAACTGGGGCAAAGCCTCGGAAGAGAGACTGGGCTCGATCTGCATCGTGATCTGATTGCAACGGTGAAGAATGCAGCGGCCGAGGGCGCCCGAGCGGTCGTTCTCCCCGAGAGCGCGCTCGGGTTTTTGACGCCGACCGTCGAACGGCTCTGGAGCATGGAGCTGCACGGCACATCCGTTACTGTGCTCGCTGGCGCGGCCGTCCTCAACAGCGGGGGCTACGACAATGTCATGGTAAAAGTCTCGGGTAACGGTGCCCACGTTCTCTACCGGGAGCGCATGCCGGTCCCGGTCTCGATGTGGCAGCCGTGGCGTGCGTGGACTGGGCAGGGTGGAGGTGCCCACGCACATTTCTTCGCCAATCCTGTCATCGAGGTCGCGGGGACGAGGATCGCGCCGCTGATCTGCTATGAGCAACTCATCCTCTGGCCCACTCTGCAGTCGATGCTGCTTTCGCCGGACGTCATCGTGGCTACGGGCAATGGCTGGTGGACGAGTGGCACCTCGATCGTCGACATCCAGAAGGCCAGCGCCACCGCATGGGCCAAGCTCTTCGGTGTGCGTCTCGTCACTGCCTTCAATATCTGAACTAGGAGCTGCCGTGATTTACGCCTTCCTCATTCAGCAATGCGCCGATTCCGCCCTTAAATCAGCAATCGTCGAAAGGTTCATCGAGCGCGGGATCACTAAGGCGCCCCCTAGGGACTAGTATTTTCGGCGACCCGCACAAGCCCTCTGTTTGCATCAATCCCTCGGGGGATTGCGGGCCGGTAAGACGCGTCGCCAGAACGGGAATCGCGGCCGCGCTAGCACATTTATCAGTGGTCAGCGCGCGCCAGGTGATGCCCATTGGCTACCAGATCATTGCTGAGGGCCCATATGAAAATTCTCGCTGCTACCGGTTCGAATGAGCACGAATCCGCTGGTTTTCTCCGTGCGAACCAGTGCCTTGTCCGTAGCTCAGCCAGCCTCGCCGCCGCTGCTTGTCCTCGCGGGTACTGTTCCATCTCTGGCAACCAGTCGCTCACCTGACGCCATGCTCAGTCCCAAATCGCATCCGCGCTTGGTCAGAAAGCTTCAGGAAGCGCTTGGCGATCAGCTTTGCATGGCGCTCGACGACACGACCGTTGTCGAAATCATGCTCAATCCGGACGGAAAGCTGTTCATCGAACGGTTTGGCCACGGTATCTCGCTTGCCGGTGAGATGGCATCTGCAACTGCAGAGGTCGTCATTGGTAGCGTGGCACACGCACTGCATTCTGAGGCCGATGACGGGCGTCCGATCATTTCGGGCGAACTGCCAATCGACGGGCATCGCTTCGAAGGATTGTTGCCACCGGTGGTTGCCGCACCGGTCTTCACCATTCGCCGCCGTGCTTCCAGGCTCATCCGGATCGATGACTACATAAAGTCGGAGACTATGACCGACAAGCAGGCATCGATCATCCGAACCGCCATTGCCTCACGGCTGAACGTGGTCATCTCAGGTGGGACCGGGTCCGGCAAGACAACGCTTGCCAATGCGGTGATAGACGAGATTGTCCGGACCGCTCCTGACGACAGGCTGGTGATCCTTGAGGATACTGCCGAGATTCAGTGCGCTGCGCAAAACGCTGTCGCATTGCGTACGAGCGACACTGTCGATATGGCGAGGCTCCTCAAAAGCACCATGCGGCTTCGGCCGGACCGTATCATCGTAGGCGAAGTGCGGGACGGGGCAGCCCTGACATTGTTGAAGGCCTGGAATACCGGCCATCCCGGCGGTGTCACAACTATTCATTCGAATACGGCAGTGTCGGCACTGCGCCGCCTCGAGCAACTCACGGCAGAAGTGAGCCAGCAGCCGATGCGCGAGGTCATCGGCGAGGCTGTCGACCTGGTGGTCTCGATCGAACGAACGGCAAGAGGTCGCCGTGTTCGCGACATCGTTCATGTCGAACGGTTCACCGGCTCCCAATACGAAACCGAAACCTATCCTCACGTCGAGAAGGAACGCCATGTCGCTCACCCGTCATAACTTCATTGCCGGTCGCGCCGTCGTGCTGCTGGTCTGCGTTGGATCGATTGATCCTGCACTGGCGTCAAGTGGCGGTGGCCTGCCCTGGGAGGCGCCACTTCAGCAGATACAGCAGTCGATCACCGGGCCTGTGGCCGGCTTCATCGCGCTTGCGGCGGTGGCGGTCGCCGGAGGCATGCTGATCTTTGGTGGCGAGCTCAACGACTTTGCCCGCCGGCTTGTGTTTGTCGTGCTCGTTGCCGGTATCTTGCTCGGCGCTACCCAGATCGTTGCGCTGTTTGGCGCAACCGGCGCATCAATCGGTAACCTCAATAGCAGCTCTCAAACGCCGGAACATATTGCGGATGCTTATGTTCGTCCGGGAGGGGAGGGGTCCCTTGGGTGAGCCAGGAGCGAAGCTCCATCGCTCGCGCATTCATCGCGCGCTGTCGAGGCCAAACCTCCTGATGGGTGCAGATCGCGAGCTGGTGCTTCTCAGCGGTCTGGCTGCCGCGATCCTGATTTTTGTGGTGTTGACCTGGTATGCAGCACTGCTGGGTGTGGCCGTATGGGTGGCGGCGGTCGCGGTCCTGCGCATGATGGCCAAGGCTGATCCGCAACTGCGCAGGGTTTACGCGCGCCACATTTCCTACAGACCTTATTACAGGGCTACTTCCACGCCCTGGCGGCGCTTCTAGAGGCGGGACACAAATGGCAGCACTTGGTTCCTTCCGGCATACCGGGCCCTCCTTTGCTGATCTTGTGCCGTATGCCGCCCTGGTGGCGAATGGCGTGGTCCTACTAAAAGATGGAAGTCTGATGGCAGGGTGGTACTTCGCCGGCCCTGACAGCGAAAGCTCGACCGATGCCGAGCGCAACGAAATTTCCAGGCAGATCAATTCCATCCTGTCGCGACTGGGCTCCGGCTGGATGATCCAGGTCGAAGCGGTTCGCGTACCGACGACAGAATATCCCGCAGAGCGAGATTGCAATTTCCCCGATCCGACCACGCGCGCTATCGACGCCGAAAGACGGGCTCATTTCAGCCAGGAGAGCGGACATTTCGAAAGCAGGCACGCCTTGATCCTGACCTATCGGCTTCCGGAGAAACGTCGAACAGGATTGACCCGCTACGTCTACTCCGACGCTGAAAGCCGTTCTGCTTCCTATGCCGACACGGTCCTGCAGACTTTCGACAGGTCCATTCGAGAGGTCGAACAGTATCTCGCGAATGTCCTTTCGATCCGTCGCATGGTTACGCGCGAGGCCGAAGAACGAGGTGGATTTCGGGCAGCCCGTTATGATGAGCTGTTCCAGTTCGTCCGGTTCTGCATCACTGGCGAGAACCATCCAATCCGCCTGCCTGCAATTCCGATGTATCTCGACTGGCTGGCTACAGCCGAATTCCAGCATGGACTGACACCAACTGTCGAGAATCGCTTTCTCGGTATCATCGCCATAGACGGCCTGCCGGCCGAGAGCTGGCCGGGTATTCTCAACGCGCTCGATCTCATGCCTCTGACCTATCGCTGGTCCTCACGCTTCATCTTCCTCGACGATCAGGAAGCACGCGCAAGACTCGAGCGCACCCGCAAGAAATGGCAACAGAAGGTGCGCCCCTTCTTCGACCAACTCTTCCAGACGCAGAGCCGCTCGGCCGACCAGGACGCCATGATGATGGTGGCGGAAACCGAAGACGCCATCGCCGAAGCCTCTTCGCAGTTGGTGGCCTATGGCTACTACACCCCCGTCATCGTCCTGTTCGACGAGATTCAGTCCCGTCTTCAGGAGAAATGTGAGGCGGTGCGCCAGTTGATCCAGGCCGAAGGTTTTGGCGCGCGGATCGAGACGCTCAACGCCACGGATGCATTTCTTGGATCGCTGCCGGGCAATTGGTACGCAAACGTACGAGAGCCGCTGATCAACACGCGCAATCTTGCCGATCTCATCCCCCTGAACTCGGTCTGGTCAGGAGGCCCGACGGCACCGTGTCCGTTTTATCCGGCCGGCTCACCGCCCCTAATGCTGGTTGCCAGCGGCTCGACACCCTTCCGGCTGAACCTGCATGTCGATGACGTCGGTCACACGCTTGTCTTCGGTCCTACGGGCTCGGGGAAATCGACACTTCTTGCGCTGATTGCCGCACAGTTCCGGCGCTACGCGGGCGCGCAGATCTTCGCCTTCGACAAGGGCCGCTCCATGCTGCCGCTGACGCTGGCAGCAGGCGGCACCCATTATGAGATCGGTGGTGAGATGGAAGGGGAGGGGAATGATCTCGCCTTCTGTCCGCTTAGCGACCTTACAAGCGATGCCGATCGGGCTTGGGCGACCGGATGGATCGAGATGTTGGTGGCGATGCAGGGCGTGAATATCACGCCAGACCATCGCAACGCCATCTCCCGCCAGATCGGCTTGATGGCACAAGCCAGGGGCCGTTCACTCTCGGACTTTGTCTCTGGCGTCCAGATGCGTGAGGTCAAGGACGCGCTCCACCACTACACCGTCGATGGCCCGATGGGACAACTGCTGGACGCTGAGGAGGATACTCTGTCGCTTGTCGCCTTCCAGACTTTCGAGATCGAGGAATTGATGAACATGGGCGAGCGCAACCTCGTACCGGTGCTCACCTATCTGTTCCGCCGGATCGAGAAGCGCCTGACCGGTGCGCCCAGCCTCATCATTCTCGACGAGGCGTGGTTGATGCTCGGTCATCCCGTCTTTCGCGACAAAATCCGGGAATGGCTGAAGGTGCTGCGTAAAGCCAATTGCGCCGTCGTTCTGGCAACTCAGTCGATTTCAGATGCCGAACGCTCCGGCATCATCGATGTCCTGAAAGAAAGCTGTCCGACCAAGATCTGCCTGCCAAATGGTTCCGCGCGCGAGACGGGCACAAGGGAATTCTACGAGCGCATCGGCTTTAACGAGCGGCAGATCGAGATCGTCACGACCGCGCTTCCCAAACGCGAATACTACGTCGCCTCACCGGAAGGCCGCAGGCTCTTCGACATGGCATTGGGTCCGGTCACGCTCTCCTTCGTTGGCGCATCCGGCAAGGAGGACCTCAAACGCGTGCGCGACCTTTACCGCGAACATGGTCATGACTGGCCAACCCACTGGCTCGAGCAGAGAGGAGTAAGCCATGCCGCGAAGCTTTTTCCATGAACAATACCTTACAAAGTTCGGGGTAATTGTTGCAGCGGCCATTTCAGCGGCAGGCCTCACCTCATCAGGTCATGCCGGCGGTGTCACCGGACAAGCGACGGAATGGACGCAGCTTGCCAACAATGCCGAACTGATCAGCCTCGTCGGCAAGTCGACCGAACAGGTCAACAACCAGATCAAACAGATCACTCAGTTCGCCGAGCAGATCCAGAACCAGCTCAGAATCTACGAGAATATGCTCCAGAATACGGCCCAGTTGCCCAACCATATCTGGGGGCAGGTTCAGGGTGATCTCGGCAAGCTACAGAGCATTGTCTCGCAGGGGCAGGGCGTCGCCTTTTCGATGGGCAATATTGATGATGTCCTGAAGCAGCGTTTCCAGAGCTTTGCCGACTTCAAGACAAATCTGCCGGATGGCGCGACCTTCTCATCGACCTACCAGAGTTGGTCGGACACCAACCGCGACACGATCACTGGCACGCTGAAGGCTGCCAATCTCACTGCAGAGCAATTTTCAAGCGAGGAATCGACGATGGCCCAGTTGCGTTCGATGTCGGAGAGTACCGACGGCCAGATGAAGGCCTTGCAGGTCGGCCATCAGATCGCCGCCCAGCAAGTGGCGCAGATGCAGAAACTGCGAGGGCTCGTCTCCCAGCAGATGACCATGATGGGAACATGGTATCAGTCCGAGCAGGCAGAAAAGGATCTCGCGCAGGCGCGGCGTGAGCAGTTTTTCAACGCGCCGATACGCGATATCCGTGGCGGCCAAACGATGGAGCCACGCTGGTGACTGGCCGTCTTGCTATCTTGGTAATCGCCGGCGCCGCCATGACCTTCTCTGCCGGCATCGCCGTCGGGATAGTCATACAATCCAAGTCGGCAGGGCAGGCTGGAGCTGCTACGGCACCGACCGCCACATCGGAGGCCGAACGACGCGAGCGCGGGGAAAATTTTTTCGGCGGGGATCCTGACCGCGACATCCGCAGCGGGCAAGAGATGCGTCCGCGATGGTAGTCTTGAGACGCTCCTGCAGACTTGAGCTAACATTTCTTGTTATCGGCTCTGTCTTGCTTATGAGCATGCCGGCCTTGGCTCAGCAGGGTTCTGTTCTGACGACGCTTGAGAATTCCGTTGTTACGGCGGCCAGGGGCTGGGAGACGACCGTGATAAATGCCGCACGGTCATTGTTTTGGATTTTGGCCGGAATTGAGATCGGCATTGCCGCTATATGGCTCGCCATCAATGCCGCCTCGCTAGACAGCTGGTTCGCCGAGTTGGTGCGGCGGATCATGTTCATCGGACTTTTCGCTTTTATCCTCGATCAGGGGCCAGGCTTCGCCAAGGCAGTTGTGGACAGCCTGTTCCAGCTCGGCGGCGATGGCGGTTCCGCCTCACCGGCCAACATTTTCGATGCCGGCATACGCGTTGCCTCAAAAATGTCGGAACAAGCTAGGTTCGGGATATTCGAGGACAATGCGTTGGCGATAGCTTCTGTCTTTGCCATGGTCGTTGTCGTCGTCTCATTTTCGCTCGTCGCCGCGATTTTCATCGCCGTCATGGTCGAGATGTATGTCGGCTTACTCGCCGGCATGATCATGCTTGGGCTCGGAGGCTCTTCCTTCACCAAGGATTTCGCTGTCCGCTATCTCATCTATGCGTTCAGCGTCGGCATGAAGCTCATGGCGCTTGTGATGATCGCTCGAATTGGCTCCGATGTCCTCCTCGGCCTCGCCGAAGCACCCACGGCAACGTCTGACCAGTTCATCACGACACTCGCCGTCGCTGGCATTTCGGTGGTCGTTTTCATTATCGCCATGTATGTGCCGGCAATCCTGCAGGGAGTGGTTCAGGGCGCCTCAGTCGCCGGAGGCATGGAGGCGATCCGCCACGGCACGCAAGCCGCGACATTTGCTGCCGGCGGCGCCTTTCTCGGAGCCGGCGCCGCCTCCAAGGGTGCCTCGACCGCGAGCGTGGCGCGGGCGGGCGGGGCTTCTCTCACGGAGGCTGCCCTGCGCGGCATGGCGTCAGGCATCGGCAATGCTGGCTGGGCTGCAGGCTCTGCCGCCAAAGAGAAGGCGATCGCCGCCCCAGGCGCCTATGCGGGATCACTCCTAGGTCTGGCAAACGCGAAGCTCGATCAGACAGGTCAATCCGGAGGTAGATCGACAGCGCCGTCTCCACCGCCACCGCCCATTAACGACAATAAATGATTGGGAGAACGCCAAGGCATGGCAGCACGTAAACCGACTGAAAATCCCTATATTGCTGCTCGCCAGGAGTGGAACGAGCGATATGGATCCTATGTGAGGGCGGCCGCAGCCTGGCGCATTGTCGGCATAACCGGCATGCTGATGGCAGTCATCGGCTTCGGTTACGGATTGTTCCAGAGTACCCAGGTCAAGCTCGTCCCCTACATCGTCGAGGTCGACAAGCTCGGTACTGCTGCAAGCGTGGGAGTCCCACAACAGATAGAATATGCCGATCCGCGCGTTGTACGTGCGACGCTGGGAAGTTTCGTTTCGAATTTCCGCAGCGTTAGTCCCGACGCTGTCGTTCAGAAGCAATATATCGACCGGACTTACGCCCTTTTGAGAACATCGGATCCGGGAACCGAGAAGATCAATGCCTGGTTCCGGTCGAACTCGCCATTCGAGAAGTCGAAGAACGCCACGATAGCCATCGAGGTCAACAACATCGTCGCTCTCTCCCCGCAATCCTGGCAGATCGACTGGACCGAGTTCGAGCGCGACAGGAAGGGTAAGGAAACCGCGGTCAGGCGTTTCCGCGGCATTGCCACCGTCACGCTGAGCGCCCCCCAGGACGAGAGCGTGATCCGTCTCAATCCAATCGGCCTCTATCTGCACGACTTCGACTGGACCGCACAGCTTTGAAAGGCATGACCCTGCATATGAACATCAGAACCAGAATATCGCGGGCCGCGCTGCTGTTCGCCGTTTTCTCAGTTTCCGCCCTGACGCCGCCGAACGCCTTCGCGCGGGACATGAGCGCAAATGAAGTGAGGGGTACTGATATTTCTGACCAATGGCGCGGCAGCAGGGGGCTCGTGACCAAGGGTTCCGATGGCAAGGTTATCTACCTGTTCGGCGAGGTCCAGCCGTCGGTGGTCTGCTCCCCACTGCAGGTTTGCGACATCGAGCTGCAGGCCGGGGAGGTGGTTCGTGACGTGCTGGTTGGAGACACAGTGCGCTGGAAAGTGGAGCCGGCCACCTCGGGTCCGGTCAACCGGCAGGCTACCCATTTGATCGTCAAGCCGTCCGAGCCGGGTCTTGTCACCTCGATGGTGGTGACAACGTCACTGCGCACCTATCACATCCAGCTCAAATCCCATTCGACAAATTACATGGCTCGTATTGGCTTCGAATATCCGGATGATATCTCGGCCAAGCTTGCAGACATCAATGCACGGCTCGAAGCCAATACGATTCCAGGTGCAGGTGTCCCAGCCGAGCGGCTGAATTTCGGTTACTCGGTGTCCGGCAAAGCCCGCTGGCGCCCCGCACGCGTCTATGGTGACGGGGCAAAAACCTACATCCAGTTCCCGCGGTCGATTTCCGGGCAGGACGCTCCTGTGCTGTTCGTCGTTTCGGGAGGGGAAAACCGCATCGTCAACTACCGTATGAAGGGCGACATGATGATCGTCGACTACGACGTCGATCGCGCTGTCCTCGTTTCCGGCACTGGACGAACACAGGAAAAAGTGACGATCAGACGGGGAGGCCAGTGATGCCGTTTGTCGCATTGTACCATGCCGTCGCGGCATCTCTTCTTGTCCTCCTTCTTTCCGGCTGCCAAGCTCTTGGTACCGACGGGTTGGTCGCAAGCAAAGCCCCGGCCAGTATCGCCGGACAGTCGGCAGATGCCATCGCAAACGACATGGTTGGCCGCCTTTCCGAGCAAATTGGACCGGGAACAGCCACAGTTGCGCTCAAGCAGGACGGCTCGCCCTTCGGGCAAGCACTCGCGGCCGCACTGCAAGGTCGAGGCTATGCAGTCGTAACCGACCAGGCCACCGGCGAAAAAGTGCAACTTATGTCGCTCGCCTATGTGATCGATCCGTTCGAGGGCCAGATATTGGCACGCCTGTCGACGAACGACCTCGAGATCGCCCGCGCCTACTCCGTCACCGCGACGGGGGCATCACCCGCAAGCCCACTTTCAGTCATGCGTCGAGGATAAGGGAGAGCGGTCATGGTGCAATCCCTCAAACTTGGTGCCGGGCCTAGCGACGGAACTGGCGCAGGCATCCGGCGGATCAACCGTTTGCCGATCATCCTGGTGATCGCACTGACTGTGGTCTTCCTGGCGGTGATCTTCTATGGACTGACCTCGCGCGGCCTCTATTTCCGTAGCGGTCCTTCAATTGGTGAGAGTTCCGGCAATCTCGCCTCTACCTATGCCGACCAATTGAAGCGCGGAATCTCGGACGGCATCATCGGCGAGCCGCAGCCCGCAATGACCTTCCAACCAACTCCAGTTGAGACGGCGGGTGAGCTGCCTGAAGATAATCCCTTCGCGCCGCAACCAGGAGCGGCGCATCCCGAGAAGAATTCCGAGTTGGAGCCGGAAGAGATTTGGCGAGCTCGCCTTGAGCGCGAGCAGCAGGAGCAATATCTGCGTGAACGCCACCGCCAGCAAATGGCGAGGTTGCAGGCAAATGATGCCGCCTATGACGCGCCTATTGCCGTCGACAGGAGCAAGCTTGACGGCAGGATGCAATCAACCAACAATTCAGGCAGTGCGCCGTCGGTGCAAGACAGGCAGCCGGGATCAGCCACCGATCTCTACGCAGCTGCTCTGCGGGCCGGACTAGCGGGTCAGGACCTCGATCCAAACGGACAAAATTCAAAGAAAGATTTTTTCAACACCGACATCAACGAGCTTGGCTACCTGCCAAATCGCGTCGTGGCGCAACAATCGTCCTATGAACTGAAGCGAGGCTCGGTCATTCCGGCAAGCCTGATCACCGGCATCAATTCAGACCTTCCCGGCCGGATCACTGCCCAGGTCAGTCAGAACGTTTTCGATTCGGCGACCGGTCATCGTCTCTTGATCCCACAGGGCACGAAGCTGTTCGGCCGCTACGACAGCAAGGTCGCGTTTGGCCAGAATCGTGTACTCGTCGTATGGACAGACATCATCTTCCCCAACGGCTCTACCCTGCAGATCGGCGGTATGGCCGGAACCGACGGACAGGGTTATGGGGGCTTGCGTGACAAGGTTGACCGCAAATGGCTGCAGACATTCGGTTCGGCAATCCTGATCGCCATCATCGGTGCGGGTGTAGACATGGCGATACCACAAGATCGCTATGCTTTTGGCTCCGCGAACGGTGCCGAGGATGCCGCCAGAAGAAATTTCGCCGAGACCTTCGGCCGGGTTGCCGACCGCACGATCCAGCGCAACATGGACGTTCAGCCCACCCTGGAGATACGGCCAGGCTACAAGTTCAATGTCCTCGTCGATCAGGACATCGTGTTTCCGGGCAGCTACGCAGACTGAACGCGGCCATATGTTCCAAATACTTGCAGCCGCGACAGTTGCGCTCACCTCGTCGCCTGCACTGCCGCGTGGGGCGTTCGGCGCAGCAGAGATAGTTGATGGATCGGCACATCATGCCGATAGCCACCCATCGAAAGAGCCTGTTAACCATCGGTTCCTATTGCTCAGGAGACGTTCAACCGGCGAGTCTTGAGTATGGTATCCAGGCATTTTCCTCGAGCAGATTTAACAAACAAAAGCTCCCTCGAGGACAGCGATCAGCTCCGCTTTGAAGACCAGCGCGACATCGGCTTTACCAGCGGCGGTGGCCATCCGAATAGCAATGAGCAAGCCTACGTGAAGCCGAAGGGGAATGATTCGGCGTCCAGTACCAGCCATGGCGAAGGCGATTTCGATCATCCAACCTGGCAGCGTCATTTTTTCCTGGCGCCCAATGTGCGCTTCACGCGCACGCCGCACCGTGACGCCAGGAAAGTTGGCGAGGAGGAGAATCAGCCGACACCGGAAGCGACCCCTGTCACAGCACCTGCCCCTGCAATCTCTGCAGCTTTCACGCCGCCGCCTGTCGCCCAGCCCGCTGTGCTCAAGGCAAAGGCGGCAGGCGTTCCGGCAACGCCCCTTGTTCACTCTGCGCTACCGGTGGCTCCCCGCGTTCTCGAACGCGCGCAAGAACTCAACACCCAGCCGACTCTTTTGAAGCTGCCGGTCATGGCCAGTCCCGCTTCGATTGCGGCCAAAACGGCAACGTCTGCACCGGTGGCCGCAAGGCAGGCGTCATCAAACCCCAAATGGTCCCATCTCTCCGACCACGCCTTCTTCGAATTCATTCCTTATGCCCTCCAGTCGGCACGGCTGCGTCGGCATACCGAGGCGGCAAGCGCTCCGGCCGCACCGAAGGTTACGTCGATCGCCCCTGCGCCAGTCGCCCCGCCGACAACCGTAGCCGGCAGCGCGCAGCTGCGTCCCAAGCCGGAGCCTGAGATAACGGCGCTGTACCGCGTCATCGAGTGGTCGTCGCCCGCGAAACCGCTGCAACCTGACGTCATAGCGGTAAAGCCCGACAAGCCTGATAACAGGCAATCCGCTTCCAAGTCCGAGGAACCAGCCAGCGCGCCTGCAGAAATCCCAATCTCCGTCGACCAGCCGGCAGCGGTAACCACTGCGGCACCGCAGGCTAGAACCGTCGAGATCACCATGCCGGCGCCGCGCAAACCATCGCTTCCTGTGGCGAGCATGGCTGTGCAGCCGGGTTCGGATGAGGACTACGAACTTCCCTCCGAAGAGCTTCTGCAGCGGCCTCCGGAAGGGCAGGGCTTCTACATGTCGCAGGAACGGCTGGAGCAGAATGCCGACTTGCTGGAAAGCGTGCTCGAGGATTTCGGCGTCAGGGGTGAGATCATCCATGTCCGTCCTGGTCCAGTTGTGACGCTCTATGAGTTCGAGCCGGCGCCGGGTGTGAAGTCGTCGCGCGTGATTGGCCTTGCCGACGACATCGCCCGCTCCATGTCGGCGATCTCGGCGCGCGTGGCCGTCGTGCCCGGACGCAATGTTATCGGTATCGAACTGCCCAACGAGACGCGCGAAACCGTCTATTTCCGCGAGCTGATCGAATCAGACGGTTTCCGCGATACCCCCTGCAAGCTGGCGCTTTGTCTGGGCAAGACCATTGGCGGCGAACCGGTAATCGCCGAGCTCGCCAAGATGCCGCACCTGCTGGTCGCCGGCACCACCGGCTCGGGCAAATCGGTCGCCATCAACACGATGATCCTGTCGCTGCTCTACCGGCTCAAGCCGGACGAATGCCGCCTCATCATGGTCGATCCGAAGATGCTGGAGCTGTCCATCTATGATGGCATTCCGCATCTTCTAACCCCTGTCGTCACCGATCCCAAGAAGGCGGTCACTGCACTGAAATGGGCCGTACGCGAGATGGAGGATCGCTATCGCAAGATGGCGAAGCTCGGCGTGCGCAACATCGACGGCTATAACCAGCGCGCCGCGGTTGCCCGCGAGCGGGGCGAGACCGTCACCATGCAGGTGCAGACCGGCTTCGAGAAGGGTACCGGCGTGCCGGTGATGGAGGAGCTGGAGATCGACCTTGCTCCGATGCCCTACATCGTCATCATCGTCGACGAAATGGCTGACCTGATGATGGTTGCCGGCAAGGAGATCGAGGGCGCCATCCAGCGCCTCGCCCAGATGGCGCGCGCTGCCGGCATCCATCTCATCATGGCCACACAGCGCCCGTCGGTCGATGTTATCACCGGCACGATCAAGGCCAACTTCCCGACGCGCATCTCCTTCCAGGTCACATCCAAGATCGACAGCCGTACGATCCTCGGCGAGCAAGGGGCCGAGCAACTGCTGGGCCAGGGCGATATGCTGCATATGGCCGGAGGAGGCCGTATCGTTCGTGTCCATGGGCCCTTCGTCTCAGACGCCGAGGTGGAGCAGGTCGTTACGCATCTCAAATCGCAAGGCCGCCCCGCATATCTCGAAACCGTTACAGCCGACGAAGAGGACGAAGAATCCGAAGTCGATGAGGGTCCAGTGTTCGACAAGGGCGCGCTGGCGGCCGAGGACGGCAACAGTATCTATGACGAAGCGGTGAAGGTGGTGCTGCGCGACAAGAAGTGCTCGACCTCCTATATCCAGCGCAGACTCGGCGTTGGATATAACCGCGCTGCATCGCTAGTCGAACGCATGGAACAGGAAGGCATCGTCGGTGCGCCGAACCATGTCGGCAAGCGCGAGATCCTGCATGGCAAACGCGACCATTCTCTCGACCGAGACGAAATGTCTTAAGCGAGTTGAGGCTCGAGCTTCTTGCTGCGTCGAGCTTCGGCTGCTGAGCGGATAGACTAGTTCGTACGTTGAAGAGGGGCCAACGAGCATAGCTGATTCGGCACGCGGCTGTGTCGCCGAGGTGGCAGCTCGATCAACTTCGGTCAGAATCCTGTGCTTTTCTCACCGAACGCCCGCTCTGGAAATGCGCACCGGCTACAGATTTGACGCGGTCAATACCGGAATTTGGGTATCGAATAAGCCAGTTCCTACCTCTTAAGATAGGTACACGCAGCCTGTTGCATTGTTCGGGATGCGTTCAAGCCACGCGGCAAAACACTGGTTCGTGCCCTAGCCAGGAATGACAGTGGGGAGAAGTGGGCCAGGGGAGTTGAGGTTTGAAGATATGGTTTCAGAGGCTCACTGACATCATAGCTGTCGCCCAAGACGAGGTTACGTTGAAGAAAGCCCTCGTGGGTCTCGTTCAGGAACTTGGTTTCGATTTCTACGCCTTCATGCATATCCAGCCTGTCAGGATGGTCGTTGTTTCCAACTACCCGGCAGAGTGGCAAGCCAGATACGTTTCGCGGGATTACGCCAGGATCGATCCCATAATTGCGGCTGCACGACTCAAAATGGAAGCGTTCGACTGGGCCGCGGATGATCGGAGACCCACTGGATCCAGAGCCGTCGGTCGTTTTTATGCCGAAGCAACAGCGTTTGGTATCAGATCCGGGATTTCAATTCCGGTTCGTACTGCATTTGGGCATGTGTCAATTCTAACGCTGGCGTCCAACAAAAAAGTAGTGTGCCTCGAAGAGGATATCGATCCGATTGCAGCAGCCACCGCGGTTGCGCACCTTCACGCGCGTTTGGAACACCAGACGATTGAAACAAGGGCCCATACCCAAGTCAGATTGACGGCAAAGCAAGCGCTTTGTCTCAAATGGGCGGCGGAAGGAAAGACAATGAAGGCGATCGCCATGATCGAGAATATGTCATTCGCCAATGTCTGCTTTCATATCAGCAACGCAAGAAAAGCACTCGATGCTGAAACGCTCCCACAGGCAACGGCGCGAGCGACGCAACTCGGATTGATATGATTGTTTTTGTCCGGCGGCCGCTTCTACTGCCGTAAGGACAAAGGCACGCAGGAGCTGACGGTTCATTCGACCGGCAACACTTCGGATCGTTTGGTCTGGCCAAGCGCAAAGCTGGTCTCGATCGACGCCACCCCTTCCAGCCGCGTCAGCTTGGTCTTGAGGAACCGTTCATAGGCGGCGAGATCCGCGACGACCACGCGCATCAGATAGTCGTATTGCCCGGTCATCAAATAGCAGTCCACGACCTCCGGCCACCGCGCGATGGCTTGCGCAAAACGGTCGAGATAGTCTTCCCGCTGCTTTTCGAGCTTGATGGAAGCAAAGGCGCTGACCGGCAACCCGACCTTGGCCTGGTCGATGACGGCGCTGTAGCCTTTGATGATGCCTTCATCCTCCATCATCTTCACGCGGCGGGCGCAGGGTGAGGCCGACAAGCCCACCTTGTCGGCTAGTTCCTGCACTGTGATACGCCCATCACTCTGAATGGCGGCGATGATCTTGCGCCCGATATGGTCCAATGTGCTCATTTTGGCGGAATCCTCCTTTAGTTTTCTTTTTTCGGTGAATGTCCACCAAAATCAACCCCAGATGCAGGTGATTTTGACTGCAAACGCCAACCGATCCGGCCTAGCGTTTGAGGCAGTGACGGGGAGGCAGTGCCATGAAAGACGAGATTTCCATTCTTTCCGAGCTGGAGCGAAAGGTGCTCTGGCTTTCGAGCTGGATGATCCATCACGCCAATCATGTTCGCCCGAACGACGATGGCTTGAAGGTCGGTGGGCATCAGGCCTCGTCGGCCTCGTTGGCGACGATCATGACCGCTTTGTATTTCTCGGTGCTAAAGCCGCAGGATCGGGTCGCTGTCAAACCTCATGCAAGCCCGGTTTTTCACGCGATCCAGTATCTGCTGGGCAATCAGACCCTAGAGAAGCTGAAGAATTTCAGGGGTTATTCAGGCGCACAATCCTATCCGTCGCGGACCAAGGATGTCGACGATGTCGATTTCTCGACCGGGTCCGTTGGCTTGGGCGTCGCCCAGACACTCTTTGCCTCCCTGATACAGGACTATCTGACGGCGAAGAACTGGTCGAAGAGCGATGCCGAAGGCCGTATGGTCGCGTTGCTCGGCGATGCCGAGATGGACGAGGGCAACATCTTCGAGGCCCTTCTCGAAGGTTGGAAGCATGGACTTCGCAACACCTGGTGGATCGTCGACTACAATCGCCAGAGCCTTGACGCTGTGGTGAGGGAGGGGCTTTGGGAGCGTTTCGAGGCGATCTTCCGCAATTTCGGCTGGGACGTCATTGTCCTGAAATATGGGTCACGCCAATTGGCGGCTTTCACTGAGCCGGGCGGCGAGGCGCTCAAACGCTGGATCGATCAATGCCCGAACCAGCTCTATTCCGCCCTGACGTTTCAGGGAGGTGCCGCCTGGCGTCGACGACTGATGGATGATCTCGGGGATCAGGGAGAGGTAAGCAGCCTCATCGAGCGCCGCACTGATGCCGAACTGCAAATGCTCATGACCAATCTTGGCGGTCACGACCTTCCGCTTCTGCTCAAAGCATTCGAGGCGGCGGCATCCCACGATCGACCCGTCTGTTTCATCGCCTACACGGTCAAGGGCTTCGGGCTGCCGCTTGCCGGGCACAAGGACAACCACGCAGGGCTTATGACGCCCACCCAAATGGCGGAACTGCGCAATACCATGGGGATCAGGGAAGGGACCGAGTGGGATCCTACCGAGGGTATCCAGGGGGATGTGCGCGCGTTGCGGAAATACCTTGAGAAGGTTCCATTCAACCAGAAAGGCACCCGCCGCTACACGGCACCAAAGATAGACGTTCCCGAGCTGCTGGAAGTCCAGTTGTCGCCGTCCATGTCCACACAACAAGGCTTTGGGCTGTTAATGCATGGCATTGCAAAGCAGAACACAAATTTTGCCAATAGGGTTGTCACGACTTCGCCCGATGTCACCGTCTCGACAAATCTCGGTGCCTGGGTGAACCGCAGAGGGCTCTTTGCGCGCGAGGAACTCGCGGATCTCTTCAGGAAAGAACGCATTCCGTCGACCTTCAACTGGGATTTTTCGCCCAATGGCCAACATCTGGAGCTTGGCATTGCGGAGATGAACCTGTTCCTGACGCTGTCGGCATTGGGGCTGTCCCATTCCATCTTCGGCGAACGGCTTTTGCCGGTCGGAACGCTTTACGATCCTTTCATCGAGCGCGGCCTCGATGCCCTGAATTACGCCTGTTATCAGGACGCCCGTTTCATCCTTGCAGCAACGCCATCGGGTGTGACGCTTGCGCCGGAGGGCGGTGCCCATCAATCCATAGCCACGCCGCTGATTGGCATGGCTCAGGACGGCCTTGCCTGTTTCGAGCCTGCGTTTGTCGACGAGTTGGCCGTCATGTTGCGTTTTGCCTTCGACTACATACAGCGCAATGGCGACGGTGCGCCCGATCCGGTCAGTTGGCTTCGAGACAAGACCGGAGGAGCAGTCTATCTGCGCCTGTCTACGCGCGTGATCGATCAACCAAGCCGGCAAGTCGACGAGAACATCGCCCGCGACATCATCAAAGGTGGTTACTGGCTCCGCCGGCCAGGGCCGAACGCTGAAATCGTCATCGCCTACGCCGGCGTGGTCGCGCCGGAAGCCATAGAAGCGGCCGGTCTGATGGCCGAGGATCGCCGGGATGTCGGTATATTGTCGGTGACATCGGCGGATCGACTGAATGCCGGTTGGACAGCAGCACAGCGGGCGCGGGAACGCGGCTTGAACACCGCCGAAAGTCATGTCGAAAAGCTGCTCGCAGAAGTTCCACAGCCCTGCGGCCTGATAACCGTACTCGACGGGCATCCGGCAACCCTGGCATGGCTTGGGTCGGTGCGCGGACATCGCACACGGTCGCTGGGTGTCGAGCATTTCGGTCAGACAGGTACAATCACCGATCTCTACAGGCATTATGGTATAAATGCCGCAGGCATCATGAAAGCCGCCGAAATGCTCGTGCCCGGCAGACCCATTCGGCATGCGTTCATCTAAGAGCCACCGAGCGCAAATGCCGACAACGCCAAAACCATCACCAAGCCGGGTAAAAAGCGAGCGGTCCCCGGCTTGATCCGCTGCAGTTCCTATTGGGTAGCGAAGCAGTAGAACAAACCGCTACCGCCTGTGCCTTGCAGATCAGTCTGACTACAACCACGCGATGGATGCGATGAGTTCCAGGACTTGGCTGGCGCGGAGTCATCCAATCCCATACGGTCATGATGTCCAACCATCGCTGATCCCTGTCCGTTGGCGGTCCAGTTCTCGCAGGTAGCCTCGTGAGCAGTGCCATCGGGCATCGAGCCCGTAAGAATGTCGTGGCGATTCGGAGTGTCGCCGCGCCCGTTCACCTGCTCACCCTTTTCGTTGAGAGCCGTTGCTTTCGTGATTCCATTCTGCTCGCTGTGCAGAGCTTCGACGCTTTCAGCGATAGTCTCACCCTTGGAATTCACCCAAGGCCCGGCTCCGATACGGTCGCGTGCATTCGTTTCGCTGGTGCTGAGATATGCGGCCCAGGTCTTGCCGGTGACGCCGGCAGCTTCAGCGAGGGAGCCACAATGGGCGTCGGCGCCTTCCAGCCCGCCCAGATTGGCCCCATCGCCTGGGCCTTGGCTGGTTACAAAGAAAGTCATGGAGGCATTTTGTGCAGCAGTGGCGGTGATGCCGACAAATGCAAGCAGCGCGGAGACAGACAGTATGGACAAAGCTTTCATCGTTTCCTCCCTGTATCCCGCGTTCAGGGAGCCTATCGCGCAGCTTTGTCCGACGGTAATCAAAATGGCGTGTAGGTACTTGCCCGCCTTGAAAACGATAAGCAGATAAAGCGGTATCTCCGTAGACTGAAAGCCGGGCGCTACGCAGCTTTACCGTCAAAAACGCTGGTGTGGGCCGAGGGGATGTGGCGGCAAGCTCTCGAGCGAGACAGCCAACTGGCACCACCGTGCGCCGCTTCGAGCTACTGGATGAGAAGCAATCCGCGCTTTTTACCCCCGTCGAGCGTGTCCATTGCTGCAAACAATCGATCGGTCTCGACCAGCCACGGCCTGTAGTTCTCATTCACATCAAGGACAAAAACCATATCCTGGGCTTCCAGGTATCCGCCGATCGGGGAGTGGTGGCCTGCACCCGCACCGAAAATCTTTTCGCGGGCAAAGTTGATGATGTACCGGCGGTTTGGATCGTTGGCGCGCTTCATATGCTCGCGGAATTCTGCGGCGGTAATGTCACGTATGACTGACACCTTCCGCTCGGTGTGTTGCTGCGCAACCTCAGTGAGTTCATCGAGAGTGAGGCCGATAATGCAAAAACCGGTCCAGCATTTGCCGGTGCCTTCTAGGACCTCTGCCTCGGTAGTCTCTTCCTCCCCAAGGGAACGATACGCATTTGCAACGCTTGCAGGGCCGCAGCGAGAGGCATTGGATTGCCACGTTACGCTGTGTTTGAAGGTAGCTGCCACAGGCATCTGCCATGCACGGCTCAGCAACTCGGGTGTGCGCGTAACTGAAGACTGGATTGCCTCAGGCGAAACCTGTGGTGGGCTGGCGACGACAAATATTACACCGGCAAGCAAGCCGATGCCACCAACCAAACTGAATACCAGACCGCGATTCATTGCTGGCACCACGACGGCAACGCAGTCTGGATACAATAGTCCCGAGACGCTCGCGCATCAATCGGATCCTTCCGAAATCAAGCGGCGAAGGGGCAGGGCGCAAAAGCCCAAAGCTGGCGTTACGACATAAAAGTGATGGCTCAGTGACCGCCCCATGTCTCCGGCCGGAAATCCCCATGGCTTGAAGTCGGGCACCTCTCCATTTCGGACAAAAGCCCGTTCGGCTGTCAGGGAAATCTTTCGGCAAAATTGGCCGGATGTCTGCACCCGTTTAATGTTCGGGAGCCAACTGTGAACTGTATGGAGGTATCATCGACTATTGCGTAGCGACCCTGCGATCATCGCTGACAGTCGTCGTTGCAAAGCTGGCGATTCGAATTCCATCCGCACGCTGCTAAGAGCGTAGCGCATTGCGGGCGTGAATGGCATCCAGGCTCCTAAAAGGTCGAGCAAAGTGTCGGACATCATATTTTCTAGGGGACCGACACCTACCTGACCAAGCGCCTCCTCGTGATCAGGCAATTGGGCTTCCGCGGCGATGGCGAGCACCCTTTTCAATACGACGTCCGCCTCACTTGATGAATAGTCGTTCGTCGACCACCACCATGTAGTGGGGTCGGCCAGATAGGCCTGCACATAAGCTTTTGCGGTCAGAGGAGGCTCGTCAAAGGCGGCCATATCCGGTGCCCATGAAAGATCTGATGCGACTTCCGAAGGCGTAAACGCACTGATAGGCAGAGCATCCGAGTGACGCGGGTGCTGTGGACTATTCATTGATTTTTCCTGCCCTGAGCGCCGAGACGGGTGAGCTTCCAGACCGTGAGTGTGTTGCCGTCACGCGCATAGCGGATAGCGTCAGTCAGGCTGGGCCGATCGGTCTTTATTCCCGATGCCCCAATCGTCATCTATCGGGCGTTCTTGCTCGTCGAGCTTGGCGCTTTGGCCAACTTCGACTTGCGGCCCAATCCCATCTTCTTCGCCATTTGGGATCTGGCCGCGGTGTAATTCGGAGCAACCATGGGATAGTCGGCTGGAAGCCCCCATTTGGCACGATAGTCGTCTGGGGTCATCCCATAATGCGTGTTGAGATGACGCTTGAGCGATTTGAACTTCTTTCCGTCCTCAAGCGAAATGATGAAATCGGGTGTCACGGATTTCCTGATTGGTACGGCCGGGATCAGGGTTTCCGATCGCGTGCCGATACCAGACTTAGACACTTGTTGAATGGAGGCGTTTACGCGTCCGATCAAACCGGCAAGCTCGCCTCTTGGGACTGGATTGTTTGAAACGTAAGCGGAAACGATATGCGCCGTCAGCCGCAGGTTCGGTTCTGTCTGATCTTCGATCTCCGACATAGTCTTCTCCTCTGGTAATGATCCGCCAACGTTGGCGTAGGTGATTTCAGAAAGTCACGCAACCGCGAGGCATGTGCTCGCCCGAATTGAATATGGATCATTGACGGTCGAAAACCTCTCGAAGAATTGGGTGACGCGTCAGTTAGGCGATAAAGAAGGCGTCCCGCGATAAACTTGATGGTATTCTCTGTTTTGTCGAACAGCTCAAAGAGAGTCTCAGGGCGTTGAGCCTATGACCTTGGCGAGCATTGTGAAGCGGGAACGGGATGATGGTGTTCGAATCAATGTTCGGCGGCGGCCATATCCTGATCGTCATGCTCGGACTGCTCGGCGCGTTGCTGCTGATTGTATCGGTCTTCATAAACAATCAGGTCGCTCACTACACACAGCGCGATGAGCGTCACAAGGAAAAGCAGCTCGAATATTATCGCAATACATTTTCGCAGCTTGGCGTAATCCTCTTCGGTATCGCCGTTTCGCTATTCATATTCTTCTTTCAGCAAAGCTACCTGGAGCGCCAAAGGCAGGAAGCTCAAATGCAAGAGCTTTTGGCGAAACTCGGTGTAAGGCTGAGCCGGGCGGCGCCGCTGCTTGAATTCGTAGCCGAGATCGACCCGGTGCTCGACGATGGCGGTGCCTATATCGACCCCGCTGACGGTGGGTCGAACGGAGCCTTATCGGCAGCCGGCCCGGATCTCGCTAAGCAGGTCGACGCGATAGAGCTGCTTCAGCGCGAGATTGATCTCGAGGATTTTGGTGCCATGCAGTTCTCGGGCGATTTTCAATCGTCGCCGTTGGTGAACCAGATCGATCCTAGTCTCTGGTTCGGCATGGTCAAGGATGAGGCAGACCTCGGCTACGCGGCGGAGCAGCTTCGTCAGGACTACGGCGATCTGCGGGCGGCGCTTGGCGCTCGCAAACCAGACGAGGGGGTATCCGACCCGGCTGTTGCCAGCAACCTCAAGCGTGAAGTGCTGGATGTGCTGTGGGATTACGCCTGGCTCCGCGACCGGAGTCGGCGTCTCGTCGGGCGCGCCTGCTGGTTCTTGAGCCAGGGCCCCAAATTCCTCTCACTGAAACCGATTCCTGCGATCGAGACCAGATACGATTCACACCGCGAATGGCTTGTGCAGGCGCGAAAATCCTATGAACAAGTCTCTGCTGGCGGAGAGAATTGCTACGCCATGCTCAGGGTTGCCGGTCAGTCCTAACGCGGCATGCCGCAGGTTTGGCTGATCAGCGCATCCAAGTGCGCAGACGTGGTTCGATCGCCAATCAACCAGTCAATACCTGAATGCAGCGAGTGACGGCCCTAGCCGTTCGGTTCACGCTCTCGAGCTTGTCAGCAAGATTGAGATGAGGATCGGCATGGTAGAAACCGGAAATCTCGACAGCACCGTGGCTACCAGAAAGCCCGCCTTCAGGGCAGGTAAAGGTCATGCGATTGCCCACCATGGTGAGCTGCTCCAGGGTGTGTTCGAAGACGATGCCGGACGCCTGCATCGGGGATTGATGACACTTCCGCTCGATCGTATCCGGTCGGTTGCGACGTTCAAGATAACGGAAACGGCCCGCATCAAGGCGTTGCCCCCCGATAGAACAAAGGCGGAAACAGCAGCCCGTTTGACCCTGGAGCACATCGATCGCTCTCACACCGGAGGCGATCTTGTCATCAAGAGTGCCATTCCGGTCGGTCATGGTTATGGGTCTTCCACAGCCGACGTGGTTTCGTCGATCCGAGCTGTGGCCGACGCACATGATGTCAAGCTGCGCCGATCCAGTATCTGCCGGCTTGCGGTGGCGGCGGAAGGCGCAAGTGATGCCATTCCCTATGAAGACCAGGCCGTACTATTTGCGCACCGCGAAGGCGTAGTCATCGAGCATTTCGGTGGCGCATTGCCACCGCTCCTCGTGGTTGGGTTCAAGGCACACAATGGCACGCCGATCGACACATTGGGGCTGCAGCCGGCACGCTACGGCAGCGAGGAGATCCAGCTGTTTCGTATTTTGCGAGGGCTGGCCTCGCGGTCAATCAGGTTTCAGGATCCTTATTTGCTGGGACGCGTCGCGACGGTAAGCGCTCAAATCAGCCTGCGTCATTTGCCCAAGTCGCGTTTGGATGTTGCCCTCCAGATCGCCCGGCAACATCACGCCTGTGGCGTCCAGGTCGCCCACAGCGGTTCATTGGTCGGCGTTCTATTGGACGCGGCACAAAGAGACGCCTGGACGAAAGCGCTCGACCTTGCCCAAACCATACGCGATGCCGGGTTTAAGGACGTCGAGATCCATTCGGTCAATACGGAGGAGGCGTTGGAAAATGAAACTTGACGCCGATTATTTCCGCGCTCTTGAAACGCCTCGCCTTGCAAGGCTCGCACCTAATCTTGTGGCGGCTGCATTCCCGCTGATGAAGCTGATGCCCGCGCGTTTTATTCTTGATCGGGCTGAAGCTTCCGGGGAGCTGAAGCCAGGCGCACATATTGTCGAAACGACATCGGGTACATTCGGTATGGCTGTCGCGCTGCTTGCGGCTGCGCGCAGCTACCCGCTCACACTCGTCACCGCCTCTAGCCTGATCGACAGGAAATATCAGGCAAGGCTTGAGCGCCTCGATGCCACCGTGGTCGCGATTGACGATCCTTTGGGCGACGGCAATCAGACAGGTCGGCTGAAATTTTTGAACAACACGTTGAAAGAAAATCCCGAAAGTTTTTGGACGCGGCAGTATGACAGCGCCGGCAACTGGCTTGCCTATGCCAACCTGGTCGACATTCTTGTTCGAAACGTCGGTCAGATAGACTTCCTGGTTGGTTGCGTCGGAACCGGCGGCTCACTGTGCGGCACGGGAACATTTCTGCGCCAGATATTTCCCGACTTGAAGATTTTTGCCGTCGACACCCATCGCAGCATGCTGTTTGGCCAACCGGTCGGCAAACGGATGCTGCGTGGGCTCGGCAACAGCGTCTTGCCCGGCAATGTTCGCCATGAACTCGTCGATGAGATCCACTGGGTTGGCGCCTATCCGGCGTATCAATCAGCGCATGCCCTATTTCGCGACGAAGGAGTGTTCATGGGCCCGACCAGTGGAGCGGCCGCACTTGTGGCGAAATGGGTCGCCAGCAAGCATGATGGCGCAACGGTCGCTGTAATCATGCCCGACGAAGGGCATCGTCATGCCGATACGATCTACAACGAGGCGTGGCTGGCTGACTTGCCGGGCTGGCCGTGCAAGCATCCGACAGAACCGGAAACGCTTTCCCGCATAAGACCTGCCAAAGAATCAGACTGGACGCACTTTCCCTGGGCGCGGCGGCGGCTGGACGATGTTCTTTTGTCTCAATAGCTCGGCCTCTGAGCGAACCTTGCGATCGTCTCAACGGGAGGAGGGTGTCACCCGAGCTGTCTGGATCCCAGCCACTGCCAAGCATCTTCGATGGTCCGAAATGTCTGATGTGTTTCCGACGGATCGGTCGAGCGATCAAGGTCTTTCAAGCCGCTCGCCGTGACAACCGCGACGACTCGATCGTCCGCGGCGATCACCCCTTGCTTCCGCAGTTCGCGGATTGCCGCAAGAGGCGTCACAGACGCGAGTTCGGCAAAGATGCCCTCGCGTCGCGCTAGCTGCTTCTGAAGATCCAGCAGGCTGTCATTGCCAACCGGGACTGCCCGGCCCGACGATTCACGCAACGCCTTGACCGCCTGATAGGTGCTGCGTGGCGTGCCGATCGATACCGCGAGTGTCTCGAAAAGCATCTCCTGCTCATCGAGCCTGTCAACACCGCGCGCGAGCGCATCAGAAAGAGAACCGTGTACCTCCGCGGCGACAAGTTTTGGCAGGCGATCGACGTATCTGGCCTCGAACAATTCCTTGAAGCCGAGCCAAACACCGGCGAGTGCGTCGCCGTAACAGACAGGCATGACACACCAGTCGGGAACTTCGCCGTTTGATTGTTCAACGATCTCATAGGCCATCGTCTTGTAGCCTTCGATGCCCACCGGATGGCTGCCCACGACGGGAGAATGGCATGGCGACGTCACGAACCAGCCGAAACGCGAAGCAGCGTCTGCGAGCAGCGCCCATCTGTCCATCTTGTTGACCAGAGGCAGGACAGTCGCACCATATCTCCGTATCTGTGACAGCATAGGCCCGGCAGTGCCGGCAAAGGTGGCCACAACGCATTCAAGGCCCGCCCGTGCAGCATAGGCGGCGAGTGAAGCACCGGCATTGCCGGACGAGGCTGTCGCGATCACGCGCGCACCCTGGCTGCGCGCGACTGATACCGCCACCGTCGAGAAACGATCTTTATGCGACCAGGTCGGATTGCGGCCTTCGTCCTTGATGAACAGGTTCGGCACTCCGAGAGCCTGGCCTATGGTCGCAGCCTTCAGTAGCGGTGTGTCACCCTCCCCCAGCGAAATTGCGTCTTCTGCTGCGCAAGGAAGCGTGTTCGCGTGGCGCCACAGCGATTTCCGCAGATCGGGCCGATCCGGCTCTCCGGCTGATTGCGATTTTTTGTAAACAGGCTGAAGATTGGCCGGCGCACTTAGCTGGCAAACGGGGCAACCCCTCGAATCAATCTCGATGTCGGCAGAATAGTTCGCGCTGCACCGGATACAGGAAAAGCCGGCGATCTTGCATGCAACCGTCATGACAAATCCCCGGTACCGGAATTCGACCCTTTGACCAGATTTTGATGGCCCGTCGCTCGAACTGATTTGAAGAGCAGCAGCACCGGAATTTCAGATTTCCTGAAAAAACGGTAACCCATTGTTCCTCCTGTGGCTGTCAAAGAGTTTCAATCTCACATGGTTCAAACAGCCCTGCCGCCCGCTGTCAATGCAAAATGTTCACTATAGTGTGCCGCACTATAGTGAACAAATATGCAATCCTTCATGCATGAAGCTTGCTGGTCGATTGAGTCTAAACGTTCAACGCTTGCGCAGGGATAAGAAGCTCTCTCAGGAAGGGCTGGCCTTTCTCGCGGGTCATTCGCGCGCCTACATCAGCGGTGTGGAGGCAGGTCGACGCAATGTAACGCTTGAGACACTGGAGGATCTCGCCGAGGCACTCGAAGTGGAGGCAACTGAATTAATTCGCCCGCCTGCGTCGGAGCCGAAAACTTAGGATAACGATCCCTGCGATTTGCCGGCAAATCAGTAAAACGATACTGACGAAATGTTTATCGAGCCATGTTCACTATAGTGAACATTCCTTGCCCCTAACGTTGAGCCGACAAACTTTGGCGCGTTACCCTAGCGTCATTGGGATAGAGGCGGCGTTGTGGGGCGTCGAAGCGTTCGCATGAATGAATGTGTGATCTCGGAGATCAACCACGCGATCTCAAGGATTGAACGAGCAAAATCTTCCAAGGCTGTACTCGGTGGACTTCGCAGATGTCTGGCAGAGTATGGATTTAGTCAATGTCTTATTACCGGGCTGCCAGCGCCGGACGACCAACATTGGCACAGGCAAATCTTGTGCGATGGCTGGTCCGAGGAGTGGCATGCGCGTTACAGCGAACAAGGCCATTATTTTCACGATCCTTGCGCGGGCGAGAGCAGACGTACCGGCGGTGCCTTTTTCTGGAGCGAGCTTGAACGCGAACATATGGCTCCTCGCGGCCTACTCGTAATGGAAGAAGCGCGCGAATTCGGAATGAATGAGGGTGTATGCGTCCCGATCCATGCTCGGCACTTCGGCCCTGCGGTTGTCACAGCCGCCGGTGAGTTCGTTGGATTGCCCAGCACCACTTTGCCTATCATCGAAGCGGTATGCAGATATGCCTATAGAAAAGTCTGTGTTCTGGAAGAACTGGTTCGCCATGAACAACGCCCGGTTCTGACCCCTCGCGAGCGGGAAATTCTTCAATGGATCTCGGCCGGTAAGGGAGCCGAGGACATTGCGTGCATCCTGAATATCTCCAGGTACACGGTGGAAACGCATCTGCGCAACATTCGTGAAAAGCTCGATGTAATAAACGCGGCCCATGCCGTTGCCGAAGGGTTGCGACGACATGAGATTCAGATTTAGCAATCGCTGAATCTTGGGATACAGGCGAGGAGCGCCTATTTTGTAGGCTTCATGGTGGGGGCGCCATGTTTCGAATTCATATTGTCGATTGGTCTGCGAGGGATATCTATAAGCACCACTTGGAGAGATATTTCCGTATCCGTCACGAGATTTATGTCGAAGGGCGAGGTTGGAAGGCTGTTGCTCGACCAATCGATATGGAGATTGATGCTTTCGACACAGAAGACGCGATCTATCTTCTCGGAATTGACGCACAATCAAACGTCGTTGGAGGCTCGCGCCTGGTTCCGAGCTTGAAGCCTCACCTCTTGGCGGATGTGTTTCCTATCCTTGCACGAGGCACTCCGCCGCAAGCTGAGGATACATTCGAGTGGACCCGGTTTTTTGTTGCTCCGTCGCTGCGAACATCCGGACAGTCGTCGCAGGCTGTCGGCATCGTTCTTTGTGGGCTTTTGGAATCGTGTCTTAAGCTACGTATTCGCAAGCTGAGCGTGGTCTGCGAAGCATTCTGGCCAGAACGCCTGCGAGCGCTCGGCTGGGAAATCGCGGTTCTGGGAGACGTGCTTGATCATCCCGACGGCGAAATTATCGGACTGCTGATTGATATCACGCCGCACGCACTGCTCTGCACACGTAGCGCTTACCAGATTGAGCGATCAGTCCTGGACGTTCGTATTGTCTCTTCTTAGCCGACATTCAGAGACATCCAGAATTCACACGGTTACCGTAGCCAGGTCTGCAGCGTCAGCTCCCCACCCAGATTGGCCATAAGTGCGTCATCGTACTATTTGATGTTAATTGTGCCGTCCATGTCCCTGTCGGCGAGATTTGGGACGGACCATCGGTAGATGCCGGCGCGCACGGTGGTGAACTGGACCTCGGTGGTGACGAAGCGGAGAGGCGCGCCTGTGACGACAATCGGCGCGTGACAAACTGCATTTCTTGGGTGCTGCGAGCCAAGCGTGTTCCGAAGGTTGGCGAATCGAGGGCCACGTCGCGCGAAATGACCGGGAACTTTAAGAACAGGGACCTTCATGCAACACATCGCCAAAGGATCGCGATGGCGTGGGGACGCGCTCAATTAGCAAATCGACAATAAATGGCATTTGTACTAGTTATCGCCATCAGCCCGATCGTCCTTGTTGCGGTCTAGCCAAAGGACCAGGGTGCGCAGTTGCGTGCTCCTGCAGACGTATGGCAGGCATGGCATGTGGGATATCCAGTCTCTTTTCAAACGGCACGGGAAAGATATCGAGCGTTTTCTGCGCCGGCGCGGCGCGTCCTCCGACATGGCCGAAGACATTACGCAGGAGACCTTCCTGCGGGTTTTGACGGCGGCGCCGGCACTGCCTATCGGTAACGACAGGGCCTATCTCTTCGGCGTTGCCAGAAACCTGTCCGTCGACATAGCGAGGCGCCAGCGCTTGTTTCCAACTGTTGCTGACGCGGAGACGGTGCTTGCCGCGCTGCCCGACGAGGCTCCTTCCGCCGAGAGGGTTGCCATATCGCGGCAGGAACTTGCGATTTTGCAGGCAGCGCTGGACGACGTGCCGCAAATCCCGCGCGAGGTTTTTCTGTTGCGTGTCGAGGGGCACACCTTCGCGACAATAGGGGAAAAGCTCGATATTCCCTTGCAGACCGCATTCAGCCAGATGGTCAAGGTGATGATGCATCTGAAGTCGCGTCTGGATCAGGCGAGAGGCGACGAGCTGCCTGTTTCAGAAAAACGACGCCGCTAAACGTCTTTGCAGTAGCAACCATCGCCGAGAAGACTTTCATGAAGAATGACGTGCCACAGGATTGGGGTGACAAGGATTTCGCACAGAACCTCGATCCGGTGATGCGTGAGGCGGTGGCCTGGTTCGGGATCACCCATGGCGACACCGTCTCCACCGCCGATCAAGTCGCCTTCCGGGCCTGGATGCGCCGTGACCCGGCGCATCCAGCAGCCTATGCCGAAGTCGAGCAATTGTGGGCCGGTGCTGCCGGGCTGCCTGCGGTGACGGAGAGAAAGCGCAAGACGCGCCGCGTGCTGACAAGGCGGATGTTCACGCAGGCAGGCATGCTGCTTGCGATCGGTGGCGGCGCCTGGATGTTCAAGGAGACGCATCCGTTCGCGGATTATCGAACCGCGACCGGCGAACGCCGCAACTTCGCTCTCCCCGACGGCTCCAGTGCCGATCTCTCCACTGCAACGGCGTTGTCCATCGACTTCGGTCCGGACCGGCGGAACGTCTTTCTGGAGGCCGGCGAAGCCTTTTTCGCGGTGGCGCCGGACGTCCGCCGTCCGTTCGCTGTGCAGGCGCGCAACGGAACGACGACCGCGCTGGGCACTGCCTTCTCGGTATCGATCGTCGACCGGGGTGTCCGCGTCACCGTGGCGGAGCATGCCGTCGAGGTGGCAACGGCGACCCAGGTTGCACGCGTCGAGGAAGGGTCTCAGGTCACCTATGACAGCAACGCGCTCAGCGCTCCTGTTGCGGCCGATGCGGAGGCCGAGCTTGCCTGGCGCGGCGGCCAGCTTGTCTTTGCGTCGGCACGATTCGACCGCGTGGTCACTGCTCTCAATCGCTGGCGCTCGGGGCGGATCGTTATCATGGACGACGCTTTGACGAGCCGTATCGTCACGGTCATCGTCGACCTGAACAGAACCGACGACATCATGGCTCAACTATCCGACGCGCTGCCTATTCGCGTGGTCCACGTGACCCCGCTGGTGACGCTCGTTTTCTCCGCGTGAGACAGAAAAATAAAAAACTTGAATTTTCTATTCAGAAAATAGGCAACCCGCTTCGTCTTGAACAGCAGGGGCTAAGGGCATGCGTCTGAAGCAGTGTTTGTTCAGGAGAGAGTGGAATGCGACGTGGGGCGAATTCGACAGCAGGGATCAGGACGAGCATACGTCTGCGCGCGGGCGTCGCAACATTTCTGACGCTGACGGCGGTCCTGGCAGGCAACAGTGTTGCAACTGCGCAGGACACCGCCAAGACGGAAACGCAAGCACGCGTGACCGCCGCGTCCGAGCCACTTCGCTTTTCCATATCTGCACAGCCGCTTGCGAAAGCGATCGTGCTCTTCTCGCGCACCACCGGCATCAACATCGTGTCGGATGGCGGCATACCGGCAAGCATCCAAAGTCCCGGCCTGTCAGGCAGCTACACGGCGCAAGAGGGGCTTTCGAAGCTCCTTTCAGGGACCGGTATGAGCTATCGCTTCACAGGCGCTCGCTCGGTGACGCTGGTGCGCATGGGCTCTGATGCCGGGACGACAGGAAGCGTCGGAGCAGACGGTTCGATCGTTCTCGACACGGTTACCATCGAAGGTCGGATCGAGAGCGCCTGGGGACCGGTCGACGGCTATGTCGCCAAGCAGAACGCATCGGCAACCAAGACGGACACTCCCATTATCGAGACGCCGCAATCCATCTCGGTTGTGACGGCCGATCAGATTTCGGACCAGAAGGCTACCTCGATTGCCGACGCGCTAACCTACACGCCGGGCGTCAGCATGCAGTCGCCGGCCTTCAGCCGCATGGCCGACGACGTGATGATGCGCGGTTTCAATGTCGCGACCGGCAATGGCGGCATGTTGCGCGACGGCATGAAGTATCAGTCCAATGTCTATGACGGCGGGCAGGAGCCTTACGGCCTCGAGCGTGTCGAGGTGCTGCGGGGGGCGTCATCGATGCTCTATGGCCAGTTGACGCCCGGAGGCATCGTCAACGGCATTTCGAAGCGGCCGACCCAAACCCCGCTGCGCGAAGTCAATGTCGAATATGGCAGCTACGACCGCAAGCAGGTCTCGGGCGATTTCAGCGGTCCGGTCAACGAAGATGGCACGCTCCTCTATCGCCTGACCGGCCTCATCCGCGATGCCGACAACTGGGTCGACCAGACGCCTGACGACAAGGTCTATATCGCGCCTGCTCTTACCTGGCAGCCGGATGCCGCGACCTCGCTCACCGTGCTGGCAAGCTACCAGCATGTGAACACGCGGTTTGCCACGCCGCTTTCCTTCCAGGATGTAAGCACAGGCCGCATCCCGCGCGATCTTTTCCTGGGTGAGCCGGATTTCGACCGATATAAGGGTGACACCTATACGATCGGATATGATTTCGGACATGAGTTCGACGGCGGGCTGAAACTTCGCCACAGCGCCCGCTACTTCGCCTCGGACGTCAACTGGGATTACATGCTGGCAAATCTCGCGCCGGTCATGGGGTCAGATCTCTACCGATTGGCCAGCCTCCGTCATGAAAAGGCCTATGGCGTCACCTCCGACACTTCGCTGGAGAAGACTTTCGAACTGGGGAATTCCGAACACACCATACTGGCCGGTTTCGACTATTACCGCCGCGGCTATGACAGCCACCGTTTTCGCGGGACGGGGTTCGTTCCCCTCGACATCGATAATCCAATCTATTCCGGATATCCCGACATCGACTACGGGACCGATCGCGGCAGCGACAATGTCAGCGATCAGGTCGGGTTCTACCTGCAGGACCAGATCAAGTTCGACGACAAATGGGTGCTCCTGCTTGGCGGACGCTACGATTGGAGCGACAGCACCTCCACCAGCTACCAGCGTGGCACCACCACGGAACAGAAGGATGATGCCGTCACCGGACGCGCCGGCCTCGTCTATCTCTTCGACAACGGCATTGCGCCCTATGTGAGCATCAGTCAGTCCTTCGCGCCGCAGATCGGCATTGATGCATTGTCGGGGGAGACACTGAAGCCGAACGAAGGGATTCAATATGAGGCTGGCATCCGCTACCAGCCAGAAGGCAGCAATATCCTGCTCAGCGCTGCCGTCTATGAACTGTCGCAGAAGAACGTCGTCAGCTACGACGCGTTCGGCGATCCCTATCAGATGGGCAAGGTCCGTTCTCGCGGGCTGGAACTTGAAGCTCGGGCCGAGTTCGGGAATCTCGGCATCATAGGCGCCTATGCCTATACGGACGCCAAGATACTGAACAGCGCGAATGATTGGGAAATCGGCCAGCAGGTCGACATGGTTCCATACCATACCTTCTCGCTTTGGGCCGACTACCGCATGGACGATCTCGGGCTCGAAGGCGTCAAGCTGGGCGGCGGCGTCCGCTACGTCGGCAAGACCAATATGGTGGACAGCATTGATCTGATCGGCACCTCCGAGCATGTCCCGGGATATTTCCTGGCCGATGCCATGGTGAGCTACGATTTCGCAGCGATCGACAAGAAGTTCGAAGGGACGAAGCTGACGCTCAATGTACGCAACCTGTTCGACAAGGAGTATTTCACCTGCGCCGGGTCGACGGGCTGCCGTTATGGTGAACCTCTGACCGCGACGGCAACGCTGTCCTACAAGTGGTGATCATGGGGCGGGGCCGTCTGACGAGACGCGCGTTGTTCGGGGCGGCATTTGCCGCCCCTTTCGCGTCGCTTGGCTTGGCCCCGCTCCGTGCCGCATCGATCCCGCGCGTCGTTTCGCTTGACCTTCTGCCGACCGAGCTTCTGCTCACTCTTGGCGTAACGCCGCTGGCGGCAGCCAATCTTCCCCTCTATCGCCGGCTTGTGGCGCAACCGATTCTTCCTGACGAGGTAACGGACCTCGGACCTCTTACCGAACCGAATGCGGAATATCTCCAGTCCCTCAAGCCGGATGTCATCGTGCTGGCATCGTGGCAGGTCGGCGGGCTCGACCGGCTGGCCCGCATTGCACCGCTCGTGCCGTTGCAGACCATTTCCGGCGATGTTCCGGCGGTCGATCATATGGCAGCGCTGCTGGAAAAGATTGGAAGTCTTGCAGGGCGCGAAGCGGAAGCGACGCGTTGGGGTCAGCAGGCAAATGAAGCTTTGTCGGCGGCACGCGCTACGCTCGGCCCACGCTCGGCGAGGCCGCTCTATGTCTGCCGCTTTTTTGAGAATGGCCGCAATGTCGCGGTCTTCGGGGGAAACGGGCTCATCGGTGATGTCCTGCGGCGGCTCGGGCTGAGCAACGCTTGGCAAGGTCGCGTCAACGCTTCGGGTGTCGCCTCCGTCGGGATCGATCAGCTTGCCGGCAATCCCGAAGCCCGCATAGTCCACTTCAACCGCGGTCCAGAGACTGCGCGTGCGCTGGAACGGCTTGCCGAAAGCGCCCTGTGGAATGCCTTGCCCGCCGTACGAAGCGGCCGCGTGACCACGATGCCCGTGATCTATCCGAGCGGTGGCGTCTTCACGGCGATGCGCTTTGCCCGCCAGCTTGTCGACGGACTTCCCGAAGATGACTGATCTGGCCATTCCACAAAGATCCGGCAATCGGGCTGCATTTCTTGGGAACCTTTTGCTGTTCCTTTCGCTGGCGCTGCTTGCGCTTAACCTGCGAAACCTGCTGCCGGTCGACACATGGATCGAAACTCTTGTCGGGTTCGACCCGGCAAATCTATCGCAACTGATGGCGCGCGACGTGCTGATGCCGAGGTTCGTCATGAGCCTGCTTTGCGGCGGTGCGCTCGGGCTTGCCGGACTGGTGTTCCAGCAGGTGCTGCGCAACCCGCTCGCCGAACCCGGCACGCTTGGTGTGTTTGGCGGCGCCAAATGCGCGCTGGCGATAGCCATCCTCTGGGCGCCGGGCGCCCTTGCTCTTGGCTGGGACGTCGTCGCTTTTGGCGGTGGCATGATCGCGACGCTGGTGGTTCTCCTGCTCGCATCACGCCAGGGTTTTTCGCCGCTCTCCGTCATCCTCGCCGGTTTGATCCTTTCGCTCTGCCTCAATGCGCTCGGCTCGATGCTGATGCTCGTCCATTTTGAGGCGCTGAGCGACCTCTATAACTGGGAGGCTGGCTCGCTGGTCCAGAACAACTGGAGGGGCGTGCAGGAGCTGCTGCCCCGGCTCGGGTTCGTCCTTGTGGCAACTGTGCTGATGATCAGGCCTTTGACGTTGCTGGATCTCGAGGCCGGAAACGCCCGCAGCGTCGGTCTGTCGCTCGCCACGGTGAGAACATTGGCCATCGTCATTGCCGTCGTGGCCAGCGGCTTCGTCGCGGGCACGGTCGGGGTGATCGGCTTCATCGGGCTTGCCGGGCCGGCCATTGCGCGCCACGCCGGTGCGCGGCGGTTCCGCGACAGGTTGTGGGCCGGCCCTCTCGTTTCTGCCGGGCTGCTGGCGTTCACCGATCAGGGTCTCGTTCTCGTTTCCGGCGGCATGGAGATCCCGGCCGGTGCCGTCACGGCGGTCGTCGGCGCGCCGCTGCTCATCTGGCTCATGCGAACGATACGATCGTCGCAAAGGATGCCGCAAAGTTCCGGATCAACGGCTGCAAGGCAGTCGCGCGACGACCTCACTGTGTTCTGGATCGTCGTGACTTTGGCAGCACTTGCGGTCGCCATCGCCGTAGCGCTGGCTGTCGGGCGACTGCCGCAAGGGTGGCATATCGCGCTCGGAGACGAATTCGGAGACCTTACGCCCTGGCGGCTGCCACGGGTGACGGCGGCACTCGCTTCCGGCGGGATGCTCGCCATCGCAGGCATGCTGATGCAACGGATGACCGGAAACGGTCTCGCAAGTCCGGAAATGCTTGGCATCTCGTCGGGTGCGGCGATTATCCTGTTGCTGGTGACCTTCCTTCTGCCGCCGCTCGACCGCATCACCATGATGGGCCTGTCCAGCCTGGGCGCCGGCCTGGTGCTGGTCATGGTCCTTTGGCTCAGCCGCCGCTCCGGCTTCTCGCCGGAGCACCTGCTCCTGACCGGCGTGGCGCTCAGCACCGTGCTTGGCTCAACGCTAACCTTTCTGCTCTTCATTGGCGATGTCCGCGTCCTGCGTGTGCTGAACTGGCTGTCCGGATCGACCTATTCGGTGACCGCCACGGACGCCACGGCCATCTGCTTGCTGGCAGCCGTGTCGCTTGTCCTTGTGCCGTTCCTGGCGCGCTGGCTTGCCATTCTGCCGCTGGGCGCGGCCACCTCGACAAGCCTCGGCCTGTCGCTCGGCCGCAGCCGTTTGATCCTGCTTCTGGCAACGGCTGTGCTGACAGGCACGACGACGTTGATCGTCGGGCCGCTCAGCTTCGTCGGGCTGATGGCGCCGCATATGGCGCGGCTGCTCGGCGTAAGGCGGCCGATTGCGCAAACATATGTGGCAGCAACGATCGGTGCGCTCCTGATGGTGCTGGCGGACTGGATCGGCCGAACCGTTGCGTTCCCATGGCAGATACCGGCAGGGCTCATAGCGACCATGCTCGGCGGCGCCTATTTCGTGGCGTTGTCATTTCGACGATGATACCGGCGCTTCAACCCATCTTCCGCGGCGAGTTGGCCGCGCTCGGCGAACAGCTTGTCCTCCAAGACGATCCGCGTCCCTATGTGCCGGGCGCCGATCTTCTTGACGAGCGCAGGCTTGGTGCGTTGCTCGCCCGCTTTGCGGAAAACTATGAGCAGCCCGATCTTCCGGCCGTTGCGACCCAATGGTCCAAATGGCATTTTTCCGTGCTACTCGCGCCGGTTCTTGCCGCCAACATCATTGCCGACTGGCAGCTTCCAACGGACTTGGAAACCATCGGCGTGATCCTTTCCGAAAACAGCCGTACATCGGCGATACGCCTGTCCGGCGAGGGGAGCGCAGTTCGCCCAGCCGACGCCCATGAGCGCTTCGGAGTGCTTATCGAGCGGCATCTGAAGCCCATTATCGCCGCGCTGTCCCATGCAAGCGGCCTGCCGCAGAAGGTTCTGTGGAGCAATGCCGGAAACGTTGCGGAAAACGTCATGCGCGAATGTGAGACGTTTCTTGGCGCCGGTCATGCGGGCGTACAACACGGCAACCTGCTCTTTGCGTCGCGGAACTGGCCGGATGGAAGCAGGAACTGGCTTTACCAGCCGGTGCGCTATGTGAAGAAGGGTGACGAGATACACCGGCAGCGACGCGTCTGCTGCCTGCGTTATTCGATCCGTTCACTGGCTTACTGCAAGAGCTGTCCACTCGATGTACCGCGCAGCCGAGGGGCAGAATGAGTGGTGACACGGGATCGAATGAAGTCAGTTAGGCGAAGTGATAGTTCAGCCTACTCGACCGTGAATCCGTCTTGGGACAACGCACTCTGCGGAGCCTATGCAACAGGTGGCCCGGTTGCGGCGCTGGCCATGACACCAAGGAAATACTGCCGCTGCATGCTCGCCCCCTGGCTTCGAACGAAATTCCCTAACGCTGAAACGAGTACCGTTAAGGTGCAAAATAACACATCCCGTCACAAACAAGCGTCGCGCGTCCTGGGCAGCAGCGACTTGTCGCTCTATGCGCTGCCAGGCTCCGGCTGGTGAAGATGTTTCGGCGGATTTATTCGTCAATCCACAGATACTGGTATGGCCGGCTGGGCGGTCTGCCGTAATCTTTGTGGCTGGCCACCGGATGGATCAGCCTTCGTGCTTTCCGGCGGGCTTCCGGAGAGATGGCCATGAATATTGTTCTCAGACCGCTCAAACTATCGGATTGGCATCTCGTTGCTTCAATTGAGCTTGATGCCGAGCAGGAGCGATTTGCCGGCGGCGATATGGACGCGATCTTTCTGGCTCTGCAGACCAGCAATTTTTCGGAAGCGCTGCATCCCTTCGCGATTGTTGCTGATGCCGACGTGGTCGGGTTTTACGTGCTGCGAGAAGGACCGGCATTGCCGGCCTGGGCATCGAAGGACGCCGTTACCCTGCACAGTTTCAGGGTGAGCCGAAGTCAGCAGGGCAAGGGATATGGAACTGTCGGACTGAAGCTGGCCGCGCGGTGGATTGCCGCCAATCGACCCGAAATCCAACAGCTGATGCTGACGGTGAATGCTGACAACCCTGATGCCAGCGCGCTTTACCTGCACTGCGGATTTCGCGCCACCGGCGTCATTTTCAAGGGGCGGATCGGTCAGGAACGTGTTCTTGCCTGCGAGATCGATGCTTTGTCCAGGCATTCGGGGCAGCCGGAATAGAAGGATAGCCAATGTCACCTGTTGTGGTTTGCCGCCTGCAATTCTTGGTGGCGGGACCGCGCAAGTGATGCTTGCGTGCCGATATCGGCCATGACCTTGTACAGACAGTCACCCGGCGCGGTCAGGGATGGCGCGCGCCGGCAGGCCACAAGCCCGGACTGCCTGAAATGCACCGTCTCGACCTGATGCATCGGCCAACCGATCGGGTGGACCCTGCCGGCTAGTTGTCCGGCTTTCACAGGTTCACCGACCTCGGCCGCCGGCTCGAATATGCCGCTCGTGAGCGCATAGGTGAAGGCGTCTCGACCATCGACCTTCATTAGCCGTGTCCCTGGCGCCGGGTCGACTTTGATATCAGGCAGGATGCCATAATGTTTCAACACACGGCGCACGCCCTGCTCGGCAAGCTGGAGGCCGTCCCGGGAGAGACCAGCGCCGCCGCCAAGCTCGGCGGTGAGGGCAGGGACATTCAGTTGCTGGGCGACAGCAGCCAATGTCGTGGCACCGCCACCGCCGGATCCGTCGCTGATCGAGCTGACGGGTGCTCCAAATACCCCCAACAGTTCGATAAGCCTGGCCGTCTCCGCCTGCGTTCCACCGGCCCTGACCAGGGCGCTTGGCAAATAGTGCAGGGAGCGGCCGCCGGCATGCAGGTCGATAACGATATCGGCCATCGGCAATAGAACGTCGCTGACATAATGCGCGATCATCTGCGTTGGTGAGCCGAGCGCGTCGCCCGGAAACAGGCGATTGAGGTTGCCGTCGTCAAGCGGCGAAACGCGTCGCCCGGCTTCGACAGCTGGAAAGTTCAGTGCCGGCAGGATGATGATCCTGCCGCGGACGTCGTCCGTGCCAATCTCCCGTGCGAGATTGCTCAGGGCAATCTGGCCCTCATATTCATCGCCATGGTTTCCGGCGATCAGGAGAGCCGTGGGACCGCTGCCGGACTTGATGCAGACAATCGGTATCGGCACGAACCCGTAGGCCGAGAGATCGGTGGAATGGGGTAATCTCAGACAGTCGCGTTGCTTGCCATCGGCCTCATAGTCGACCGGTGTCCAGATTCGTGTCTTGCTCGTCATAGGGTCTCGGCCTCAATGCAGGATTTTTTCGAGGAATTGTTGGGCGCGGGCATGGCTCGGTGCTCCGAAGAAGATGTCGGGCCGGGCCTGCTCGACGATCCGACCTTGATCCATGAAGATGACCTGATCGGCGACTTCGCGGGCAAATCCCATCTCATGGGTTACGCAAAGCATGGTCATGCCCTCGGATGCCAAACTGACCATTACGTCCAGCACCTCCTTGATCATTTCCGGATCAAGCGCCGAGGTCGGCTCGTCAAACAGCATCAGGCGGGGACTGAGACAAAGGGCACGTGCGATTGCCACCCGCTGTTGCTGGCCACCCGACAGCTGGGCCGGATACTTTTTGGCCTGTTCGGGAATGCGCACCTTCTCCAGATAATGAAGCGCGATGTCCTCGGCTTGCCTGCGAGACATCTTCAAAACCCGACGCAGGGCCAGTGTGCAGTTCGATAATACCGTCAGATGTGGAAAGAGATTAAAACTCTGAAACACCATGCCGGTATCGCGCCGCGCAAGCGTGGTCTCCTTCGCGTTGTCGCCGAGTTTTACGCCGCCAAGCGCGATCGAGCCGCCCTGATAGGTCTCGAGTCCATTGATGCAGCGGATGAGCGTGGATTTGCCGGAACCGGATGGCCCGCAAATGACAATCCGCGAGCCGGCAGCTACGGTAAGGTCGATATCCTTCAGTACATGGAAACTGCCATACCATTTGTTGAGCCCGCTGATTTCTGTGGCCATGTCTGGAGATTGCTCTCGCATCGAAACTCCTCGATCGGGTTGTATGAGAATGGAAGGCCGGATCATCGCCTGTTCGACCCAAGTAGACGCGTCTCGACCCGCTTGACGGCCTGCGAGATCGCGAGTGCCAGCAGCAGGAACAGAATGCCGGCAACCGTCAGCGGTTCGGCATAGCGGTAGGTGTCGGACGCAATATCGAAGGCCTGACCGAGCATTTCCGGCACAGCAAGCACTGCGAGATAGGGCGTCGCCTTGAGGATCGACACGAAGTAGTTGCCCAAGGGGGCTGCGATGTTGCGCAGCATCTGCGGGGCTATGATGAAGATGATCGTGTCGATGCGGCTGAGGCCAACGGCTCGTGACGCCTCCGACTGGCCCTTTGGAATGGCGTCGATGCCTGCCTTGAAGACCTCGGCCAGATAGCCGCTGAAATAGACGCTCAGGCCCAGAATGCCGACGGTGAGCGCGCCAAGCCGGATGCCGTAGAAGGGAAGAACAAAATACAGGAAGTAGAGCCAGGCCAGAACGGGTGTTGCCCGGATGAAGTCGATCAGGAAGCGAACGGCATACCCGCTCAGTCCACCCGAGCGCCGCAGCATCTCGAAGCCGAAACCTATGCCAGCCGCGCCGAGGCAGCTGATCAGCGCAACCAGCAAGGTCGTGCCAATGGCGCCCAGTATCGTCGGCACGGTCGAGAGCGCGAAGGAAAGATCAAAGCCCACGGGCAAGCTCCCTTCCTGAACTGATCCGCGCTTCCAGCAATCGGCCAAGAATGGCGATCGGGTAGCAGACAACGAAATAGGCAAGGAGCAGCGAGGTGTAGATGCCGACCGGATTGTATTCGATCTGCGCGATCTCCTTGGCGCGGAACGTCATGTCGGTCAGCGTCACCAGCGACACGAGCGCTGTTGCCTTCACGAGCTGGATGAAATGGTTGACGAAGGTCGGGCTCATCGCCACCAGTGCCTGCGGCAGCTCTATCAGAAGCAGGATCATCGACCGCGACAGGCCGAGCGCCTGTCCGGCTTCCTTTTGCCCGCGATCGAGCGACTGCAAACCGGCGCGAACCGCCTGGCTGGCGTAGCCGCCGATGTTCAGGCCCAGCACCATCGCACTGACGGTCACCGCCGACAGCATCAATCCCACCACGGGAAGCGCATAGTAGAAAACAAAAAGCAGGATGATGACCGCCGAGCTGCGCCAGAATTCGATGATGCAGGTGACCGCAAAAAGCACCGCCCCCTTCGCGAGATACTGCGCAACACCGAAGATCAGCGCGAAGGGGACGGCGAACAGCAAACCATAGCCCGTCACCGTTGCCGTGACGTCGAGGCCCTGCAGGATGCCGAGCCAGATATCGAAAATGCTCATTCGCCCGCACCGCACAGTTTTTCAGCGGTCATGGTGTCGGGCACTGCCTCCGGCGCGCCGAAGCCGTATTTCTCCATGATCTTTGCGAGCGTCCCGTCCGCCTTCAGCCGGGCCAGCTGCTCGTCATAGAGTTCGCGCAGGTCGCCGTCCTCGCGGCGGAAGGCGATTGCAGCGAAGTTCGCCTGATCGTCGACGATCTCGAAGGGCAGGGCGCGTTCTATTCCCGCGGCCTTGCCGTTCGACAGCAGGCCTATGACCGTCGGCGAAGACAGCACCGCCACGTCGATCCGGCCGGCGCGCAGGGCCGAGATGTTGGCCTCGATGTCCGGGAACAGCAGCATCCGCTCCTGCGGCACGCCCATGGCGATTGCATTGCGGGCGACCACGCTGCCGCGTCCGGCGCCCATCGTGATCTCGGCCTGCGCGGCGATATCGGCGTAGCCATGAATCTTCTTGGGATTGCCGGAAAGCACGATCGCCGCATCCGGAACTTTCAGGTCCGGCATCCCGAACAGAACCTGCTGGCACCGCTCCGGCGTGATCGCCAGGCCCGAGGCCACGGCATCGAACCGGCCCGCGAGCAGGCCGGGGACCAGAGCGCCGAACTCGGTCACGCGGATGTCGAGTTCCTCAACGCCGAGCTCGGAAAAGGCAGCCTTCAGCAAATCCGGATGCCAGCCTGTCGCTTCGCCCGTCTTGTCATCGCGAAAACCCCAGGGCGAGCGGTTGTGGATGCCGATGACGATCTTGCCTTCGCGCAAGATGCGTTCCTTCGTCGTCTCGGCGATAGCAGCACTGCTGGCCGCGACCAGTGTGAAGGACGCCAAGGCGATCCAAAGGGCTGCTCGCAGCGTTCGAATTCCACGGTTCATGCTGTTCTCCCATTGTCGTGAACTGTTGGCGCGGTCGCTTTTTTTGTTTTTGGGCGCGACCGGGCATTCTGTTGATGGCTATGGCTTGTCCGTTCTGCACGCGTGGTCGCGCGCAGCGACTTCCCGCAAATCCGCAAGTACCGAGCGAAGCTGCGGCCAGGGGAAGGCGGACGGGTCCTCGTCGGCTTCGCTGCAGCCGGTGATCATCTCGAGCTTCGCCATTACGCCGGAGAGGCTGTGCGCAGGCGTGGTTGCAACCGCATCGATCAGACGCTGTTCCGCATCCATGGCGTCGATCTCCAAGGCGCGGGCCATGGCGTGGTCGACCCGGTCCTGCGCGGGGCTTGCAGGCGTGTTCAGAAGGCGCGTCTCGTGCCGCTGCTGTAGCCGGCAAAGAACGTGGGCGACATGATGCGCTTCCTGCCATTTATTCAGCAGCACCACAGCCGGGTCGGCAGGCTCGCACCCGCGCCGCTCCGAGGCGCCGTCCGGCCTTTCATCCACAGGACTTCGCTTCCGCCGCAACCGAGAGGTGACGAAGGGCAAAGTCGTGGTATTGTCGGAATCAGCCATGATCCGAGCTCCACAACAGCTTAGGTCTGGTCAGGTCGTGTGGGATGTTTGCCCATCCTGCACGACCGCATTGCACGAACGCATACTGACTGCACTCGATATTATGTCAAGGTTATAATTTGATAACACCGGAACAAATTCGGATGGCTCGAGCTGCGTTGCGGTGGGGTGTCAGAGAACTGGCGCGCAATGCACAAGTGACGGCTGCAACGATCACTCGCATCGAGAATGGGAAGTCTGCACATCCTGCAACATTGCTCGCCATACGTGCGGCTTTCGAGGCGAGCGGTATCGAATTCATACCTGAGAATGGTGGTGGGGCAGGGGTGCGACTTACTCGCCGGTCTATGTGATTATGGCCAAAAGCTAAACGGTCAAAGAAAGCTGCCGATGCTGAGCGAGCCGACACCGAGAGCGAGCATTTACGATTAAATTGATGAGAGATGGCGCACGATCTACGCTGACATGCACCGCAATCCCTCGCCTCGCGACGGGTTCAACGAGCTTCTGCTGGAAGCCGAGACCGAGGCGCGAGCTGCCACGACGACTGCGCTTCAACCACACCTCGCCATCTTCGAGTTTGGTCTAGAGTTTCTGTCATACGTGCACATTGCACTGAGCTCCACGGAGGGTCACGGCCCATCGAGTGAGCATACGCGAGCTGCGTGGGCGCTGACGGGATCTGCGGTGTCGTTCGGCGTGTCAGTTCGGACGTTGGTGATCTCGGGACTGGACACACCCGCTCGCGCGATCTTGCGCACATATGTCGAAGCTCTACTTCTCTGTACGGTAGTCTTACATGACCCTGCGTTGGGGAAAGCTTACGTTGCCGCTGATACTGACGCTCGGGTCAAGGATTTCTGGCATTCCACGGCTTCGCCGAAGAGATTGCACGAGAGAATCATTGCGATTGAGAAGAAAATCGGATTCGACACAGAAATGATTGATGCAATGACGAAGTGGCGCCGGGAAGAATATGAGATACTCTCGCAGTCGTCACACCTGTCCTATTTAGCTGCTGCGCTAACGGTTGTATCCGGCAAGCTTGGTAAGGGAGATGAGTACGCGCCGGCCATTTTCGGACTGGCCTCAACGCACTCGCCTCGCACAATCTTCTATGCTGCGGCAGCTACGTGGTACTTTTCGCGGGTTAGCAACCCGGTCCTGTTGGGGAAAGAGGCGGGCAAATGCGCAATTGTCCTCGACAAGGAAAATGAATGGCATCAGCGCATGGTGGCAGCACGCGACACCCTATCCGACGTGATGCGGAAACATTGGACTGCATCCTCGAGCCAAACCGGTGGTCACGTCGAGGTTTAATTTCGGCGAAGAAGAGTCCTTTGGCTTCACACCACAGGAGCTAACCTAGCAGCCGGAACGCCAGAATGACGCAACTGGCCGCCACGGCACTGGCCAGAAAGGCGCGACTGCGCTGCCATTGCCATCGCAGATATTCCAGCCAGCCGAGCGACGCCTTCCATCGGACGAATGCCTGACGCTGCTCTTCTTCATAGGCTCGATCGGAACGCCATCCCATCGCACCCTCCCTGCCGAGAGCAGAGTAGGGCGTCAGAGAACTGCCGCGCAATACACAAGTGACGCCAGTTTGAGATTTGCATTGGCTCTCAAATCTTCACTGTACGCGTTTGATCCCGGGTGGCACCCATGTGCCGTTCATGACGGTAGCGCGAGGCGAATACAGTCGCAGGGTTGGCTGGATCGCTCCAGATGCCGGTGATGGCAGCCAGTTGGATTCCTTGTCCGCACCAGGCGATTGCGCCTGGATGTAGATGTCGAGCGAGCCGTCGGCATTGAACTTGAGCTTGTCGCGATCGCCGATGGCGAAGCGATTGATCGGGTTCGGCACCTGAAAACCCTGCTCGTCATACATGGTCAGAGACCAGAAGGCGTCGACCGGCGGCAGCTCATTCTTGTTGAAATGCAGGACGTACTTGTTCGCACCGTCGAGCTGCTTGCCTTCACTGTCGACAAACGCTGCGGGATAGACGGCATCGGCCGGCAGGTTGGCACCCAGGCCGGCGAGCGCCACCAAGGCACGCTGCAGGTAGGATGTGCCGTAGGTGCCCATGTTATCGGTTGCGATGTTCCAGCCGTTAACATGCGTGCCTTCTCCACCTCGCTTGAGGAAAGCAACAACGTCGCTCAGCGCCACTTTCGCGGCATCGTTGATGAGCGCTGTTGTCTTTGCATCGAGCTTGCCAGCATCCCAACTCTGACCCGGCTCAAGTCCAAGTGCGCGCATGCGAAACACGATCGGGTAGTCGTTGGAGTGCGGTGGATATTTCTTCAGCAGCTCGGCAAAACGCGTGAAGAACTCGACGCCGGTCATCTTCTCCACCTGAACCAGCGGCGGCGTCTTTGTGTCCACGCCCGCTTCGACAGGAGATGTGGCTGGCGGCGCATAGGATTTGCCCCACTGGTCGAGAGGCGTCAGCTTCAGCCCATCCTGAACCTTATGAACATTTTCGTAGTCGGACGGACCATTGGTCTGGACGCGACCCATCATCCAGATCGTCGACGTCGGCGCCTCGATGCGCTGCACGCCTTCGGGAAGATCGCCCTGCCAGCTGGGCGCGACATAGGCGAAATTGCCTGCACCCGTGCCGGTCGTCCGCGAGCCGAGCGAGGAAAATACATCCGTCCACATGTCTAGGGTGGGGATGAGGTAAAAACGCCCGCCGGTGTCGGGAACCGACAGCACGATCGGACCCTTGCTGAGGTCCAGCCATGCGAAGGAGTACAAGGTGTCGAAGTTGAAGCGGACGACATCCTTTGCGTCGGCAGCCGGATATGTCCGGAAATAGGCGAATTGGTTGATCGGCGCGCGCCCGTGGACGGAGGTTGCGTCGGGCACCGCCGTCGTTTGCCGCATCGTCGCGTCCATCAGCACGATGGGATAGGCGTACTGGAACACTTCGCGCGCGATTTCCTGGACCTTCTGCTCGGACAGCGCTTCAACCTGCGCCGGACGGCTCGTCGGAGTGGGCGAAGCTTGCTCTTGAGCGAGGGCGGTGTGGGCGGTGCCGGCGGCAAGGATTGCAACGCTGACAATGGATGCGATCCAATTTTTACGCATCCGTGACCATGCCTGCGGTTGGCGTTGAGATGGGTTTTCCGTTGATGAGACATGCAACATCTAAAATCTCCACCTGGAATGAGACCGGGTTGCTGAACCTGATGACTGAATCGGGAATAACCATTCCGTTGTGGCGGTGCTAGTTGGACCTTGGCCCATTCATTCCACTCTGGTGGAAATGCCCGTTTCTAACTGTCTGATTGATCAGAGCGTATTGAAAGCTCTTGCCTCATCTCGACACAAAGCTCGGGATTCAGGTTAGAAATCCATAGATCAGTACCGCGCCAACAGCACACGCCACGCCGGCCACAAAGGCGCGGCTGCGCTGCCATTGCCATCGCAGATATTCCGGCCAGCCGAGCGACGCCTTCCATCGGACGAATGCCCGATGCCGCTTTTCTTCATAGGCTCGATCGGAACGCCATCCCATCGCACCCTCCCTGCCGAGGGCAGACTATACCACAGATTGTAGTGTCGACGGTTATGCTAGGCCCAGACTGCTGGCACGCGATTTCGCAACGCCTGGGGATGGGTGTCGTCTAACGGGTTCTTGCGCGCGTGTGTTTCCGGGCGTCAACATGACGAGCCGCGGACGGCTTTATCGATCTGCCGAAGCGAGACAACACCTCCTGCAACAGTAGGCCGGGATCAGTCATTCCGGTTGAATACAAGGACAAAGCGGCGCTAGCTATGTGCTCGACCTCATCTTGCGTGGTGATCGCCAAACGATCGATAGCGGCCCTGGAGACGAAATTCAGGACTTCGAGCTCTTCCGGCGTGAAAATGCATTGATGTGCAATGTCGGCATCAAGAAACCTACCCATGGCAGCCTCCTTCACCAAAGGTGATAGATTAATCTGGGCCGTCCAATCGCTGCAACAAAATTTGACATAAGAAGCCCAAAAAAACCCATCCCACATGGCCGCCGTTCGCACGCTAGGAGATGAATGGGTCCCTTGGACCCTTTCAGAACATGACTGGAGAGAAAATGATGGAGACCAGCGTGCGAAAGCTTTTCGAGCGATATGAGCGCTTTTTCAATAAATCCCTCGCCGGCGACATGGACATGGATGAGGTTGCATCGCTGTACGCTTCCGACTTCATAGCGGCCACACCTGCCGGGGTGATGACCGGAAAGAACGACGACCATCTCAAGCAGGTCATGGCCAAAGGCTATGCGCACTATCGGGAGATAGGGACGAAGGAAATGCGGATACGCAATGTCCGCATCTCCCCCATGGATGAGCATCAACTGCGTGGCCCATGTTGCCTGGACTGCAACCTATACCCGCAAGGATCAGCCGGATGTCGGAATAGATTTCGATGTCCACTACTTCGTGCAGAAGCTGGACGGAGACCCGAAAGTTTTCGGCTGGGTGTCGGGCGACGAGCAGGCGCTTCTGAAAGAGCACGGCATCATCTGACGGCCGTATTCGGCTCTCAAGCGATCGACGCGCATTCTTCACCGCCATGATCGCTACCCGTGGCGCACTAGAGACGGGCCGTATCGAGTTCATTTCTGAAAGGGTGGATGGGCCGGGGATTGCTCGCCTTTCTGGCCCTTTTGATTTCGCGGATCAGAAGTGGGCTGAACGATCTCTGCGAGGCTTTGCATCGATCCCGACTGACGGGGTCGTTCACGATTGCTCGGCAACCCTGAGCATGGCGTAGCAATTCTCTCCGCCGGCCGAGACTTTTTCATAGACCTTTCGCGCCTCTAGAAGCCATTCGCGGTGGGAATCGTATCTGGTCTCGACCGCAGGAATCGGTTTTAGAAAGAGGAATTTCGGGCCCTGGCTCAAGAACCAGCAGGAGCGCCCGACGAGACGCCGGCTCCGGTCTCGGAGCCAGGCATAGTCCCACAGCACATCCAGCACCTCACGCTTGACGCTGCTGCTAACACCCGGGTCGGATACTCCCTCGTCAGGCTTGCGATCCCCAAGCGCTGCCCGTAGATCGCCATAGTCCTGACGAAGCTGCTCCGCCGCGTACTCCAGGTCCGCCTCATCCTTGACCATGCCGAACCAGAGACTGGGATCAATTTGGTTCACCAACGGCGACGATTGGAAATCGCCAGAGAACTTCATCGCAGCAAAATCTTCGAGATCGATCTCGCGCTGAAGCAGTTCAATGGCCTCGACCTGCCTGGCGAGGTCCGGGCCGGTTGCCGTTACCGCTCGGTTCGACCCACCGTCCTTGGGATCAATATAGTCACCTCCATCATCGAGCACGGGATCAATCTCGGCGACGAATTCAAGCAGTGGCGCCGCCCGGCTCAGCCTTACGCCAAGCTTCGCCAAAAGCTCCTGCATCTGTGACTCTTGTCTTTGACGCTCCAGGTAGCCCTGCTGGAAAAAGAATATGAATAGAGAAACCGCGATTCCCAAGAGGATCACGCCAAGCTGCGAAAATGTATTGCGATAATATTCGAGCTGCTTTTCCTTGTGGCGCTCGTCGCGCTGTGTGTAGTGAGCGACCTGGTTGTTTATGAAGACCGAAACCATGAGCAGCAACGCGCCCAGCAGCCCGAGCATGACGATCATGATATGGCCGCCGCCGAACATCGAATCCAAGCCCATCGCCCAGTTCCCTCTACACCCGCTTCATCATACTCGCCGTGATCACCAAGATGATAGGCTCCATGCGATAACGCCCGCATGCTTGCCCGCCTGACCCTTCGCTGTTCCGATCACTTTCCTCGGACTGTTGCTCCACAGGATCGAACGCCGGCTGAAGATCGCCTTTCTCGTCTCGGTCGAACGCCGTGACAACGATCCGCTTCGGCGCCCTTTGCTGTGGCAAGGCGTTATCGGACATGATCAGCCGGCCGCCGCGTCTCCTACGGGTCGGGGGATATCGCGAGCCAATAGATCACCCAGAACTAGCGATGTCTCGCGCAAGAGCTTCTTGACCTCGGCGGCGGGGATTTTCTCAAGATGTTCGGCGGCATCCAGAAGCTCAACGACCAATTCCACGCCGCGCGCATGAAGTTGTGGCATCGCATCCTCCAATGAGAGGCCGGCGCAATGGTAGCTTGCTGACAGCTGCGCCAGCCAATGCGGTAACAACCCTGCCGGTCGGCCGCGAAATCAGATAATCACGGAATTCTTTGCCGTCCAGCAATTTTGATTGGAACGGTCGCGGCGATTGCGGCGTTATATCGGCGCCGCCCATTTCGGTTGCCACGCCATGGCGGCACGTCGCCGGCGTCCCCCCTTACTCCCCGGCGACATAGAGCCCGCCTTCGCCGCCCTCGCGATGGCGGGCTTTCTTATTGTTAATAATGTGTGTTCCACATATTAGCGGCCTCCTTCCGCGTCTCGGTCGAACGCCATGACAACGATCAGCTTCGGCGCTTTCTGCTGCGGCAGGACTTTGCCGGACATAATCAGCTAGCCCAGTGATATCCCGAGGGTCCCGCGAATTCCGTGTCAGAAGGACGCGCTTTTGCTTTTACCTACACGATAAAGAAGTCGCCGGCCGTCATGGCAAGTCCCGGGGCAAGGGTGGCGAATTTCGTTGCCGCCGCTCCACCGAGCCCGTCCTTGTCGAAATACAGGTCGCCGGTTGTCTTGTTGTAGACGATGCGATCAGTCGCGTCATGCGCCGCACTGCCGGTGTGAAAGGCCCCCACCGAAAGCCATCCGTTCGCTAGGCCGGTGAAAACCGAATTCTCCAGCTGGATCGTGTCCTGCGCGACACTGTAGTCCGTGATCTTGTCGATGTTGGTCGAGCCGAGACGGGCATTGAAGTGGAAGGCGTCGTTGCCGCTTCCGCCAGCCAGCGTGTCCTTGCCTGCGCCGCCACTCAGCAAGTCGTTGCCGGCCCCGCCGCGCAGGACGTTGTTGCCGCTGTTGCCGATCACCGTGTTGTTCAGGCTGTTGCCGTTGCCGACCAGATTGGTCGTGCCTTGCAATTCCAGGCGTTCGATATTCGCGCCGAGTGTCAGACTGATTGACGAACGAACAGTATCGGTGCCTTGGCTCGCCGCTTCAATGGTCTGGTCGCTGAGGGAGTTCACGACATAGGTGTCGTTGCCGGTGCCACCATACATGGCGTCGTTTCCAGCACCGCCGTCGAGATGGTCGTTGCCGACACCCCCATCGAGCTTGTCATTGCCTCCTAGGCCATTGAGGATGTCATTGCCTTCTAGGCCGTGGATGACATCGTTGTAGATGCCGCCATTGATCGTTTCGCTGGCGGGAGTTCCGTAGATTGCACCGGGGTTGATCGTGACGATCGTCGACGGGATCACTCCGGCAGGAAAAGGCCCGGAGGCCAGAGAAAAATTAAGGGCAAAGGTTTCGGCTACTTCCGAAATCTTGTCCGAAAGGATGTTGACCGTAACCGCCGCGATAGTCTGGCCGGCGGCAAAGGTCACCGAACTGTCGACCAGCTGAAAATCGCTCCCTGCAGCCGCTGTCTGATTGGTTGTTGTAATGTTGAAAGTCAGATTGCTCGGTGCGGGCCTCGAAAGCGTTACGAGAATTTCGAGCTGTTGCGTGGCTGAGCTTTCGGTGACAGTCGCATTCGTTCCCGTCACGGCTATGTTAAGACCAACCCCATCGGCCGGATCATCCAGAATGAACCCGGCCTGCCGCAATACTGACTTGCCTCCGGCTAGGGACGCGTTTGCAGGATTGGTGAGTTCCAGGAAAATTGTCTCATCACGCTCATCGATTGAGTCGCCGGTCGCGCGGATGAAGATGCTCTTGGAGGTTTCGCCCGGAGCGAAGGTCACGATCCCATTGTTGGCGCCGGAGGATGCAGGATCCCATAGATCGGCATCCGAGGCAGTGCCAAGGCGTGTGTTGAAATTGACCGTTACGGCGTTCAGGCTCGCCTCGGACAGGCTGACGATATAGCGAATGTAGTGCGAGCTGCTTTCGACGACCCCTTCGCCGCCTGAGAGGCTGATGACCGGACCCGAGCCCGTGTCGTCATCGAGGATCGTTGCGGTTCCGACCGCTCCATCTGTGCCGATCGAGGGGTTTGCGGGAGGTGTCACCACCAGGGAGAACCGCTCGGTTGCTTCAGAAACCGTGTTGCCGATAACCGGAATTGTCACATAGGCAACGTCCTGCCCGGCTACGAAGCTGACAGTCCCGCTCTTGGCGACATAGTCCGTTCCGGCGACCGCGGTTCCGTCGACGGTCGTATAGTTGGCCGTGAATGCCAGCGGCGCCGGCTGAGAAAGCCTGATCTCGAAGACCACATTCTTTTGGCCGGCGTCCCCTTCAAGGACGACCGGATCGGAGACGAAAAGAGCAAGATTGGAGCCGGCACCATCGTCATCAAGAATGACGCCGCTTTTGGCAATGGTCGGTTCGCCGCCTTCGATACGGGCGCCGTTGGGGTCGAACAGTTCAACAACAATATGTTCGTCGCGTTCGTCGACCGTATCGCCCGTAGTGCGGATAAAGATGTCCTTGGATGTCTCACCCGGCGCAAACGTAACGATGCCGTTGGCGTCGGAGAAGGTTGAGGGGTTCCAGAGATCATCCTCCCCTGCCGTGCCCGCCAACAATGTGCGATAATTGACGGTAACGGCATCGTTCGCTGCAGCAGACAGGGTTACTGTGAAACGTATGTAGTTCGAACTGCTTTCCGTGACCGCGCTGCCGTTCGAGAGAGAGATGACAGGTGCCGGGCCCGCGTCGTCTTCCAGGATGGTGGCCGTACCAACGGTCCCGGAAAGATTTATCGTCGGAGCGCCGGCATTGGGCTTCACGGAGAGGAAAAACGTTTCAGAGGCCTCGACGGTAACGTCGCCATTGATCTGGACCGTCACCGTGGCTACTTCCTGACCAGCTACGAAGTTCAAGGTTCCGGATTTGGCGACGTAGTCCGAGCCTGCCGCTGCCGAGCCGTTGATCGTCTGGTAGGAGGCGCTGAAGCCCGCTGGCGCGGGTTGAGAAAGCCTGACCTCGAAGGTCACGAATTTGGAGCCGCTGTCGTCCTCGACTATGACGGGGTCGGAAACAAAAAGGGCCAGGTTGGACCCAGGTCCGTCGTCGTCAAGGATGACGCCGCTTGTCCGCAAAGTGGCCGTGCCGTCGAAAAACATGCCGTTCGAGGGATCGAACAGCTCCAGCACAATATGCTCGTCAACTTCATCGAGGCTGTCGCCTGTGGTGCGGATGAATATATCCATCGACGTGACGCCAGGGGCGAATGTAACCACGCCGTTGTTGGTGGCGAATGTTGAGGGGTTCCAGAGGTCGCTTTCGCCGGTAGTGCCGGCGAGAAGCGTACGATAATTTATGGTGACGGCATCGACTGCCGGCTCTGAGAGGGTAATAGTGAAACGCAAGTAATTGCTTGAACTCTCGACAACCGAATTGCCTGTGGCTGAGATCGTGATCGCCATATATCCCCCAGATGCCCGTTCTCCGGACATTTTATATGCCGCCGCCGTTTTCGTTCTGCGGCCTGCCGGCAGTCAGAACGCGTCAGCAGTCGACGTTGCAACGTTTCCAGTAGTGCTCAGCCAAAGCTCGTCCGACACTCCCATCTGGGGTGTGTAGGGCTGCGTCTATTGTCTGATTTTCTGGCGAAAAAAGGCGTATGCCTAACCGGGAAATCTAACCCTTAAGGTTTCATGGCGATCGAAACGCACGACGACAATCGACGGCATCGGCCTCTTCTGCTGAGGTAAGGGGTTGTCGGACACGCTCGGCTTTCATGTAATTAGAGGCCGACATGACGAGGGTTCAATTCATCGCGCCAGCCCATGCAGCCAGCGGACGCAGCTACGCAATCAGACAATCTCCGAATTTCCTGCCGTTCCAGTGTTTTTGATTGGAACAGTCGCGACGGTCGAAAGCGTTAAACCTGCGCCGCCTATTTCGGTTGCCACGCCATGGCGGCACGTCGCCGGCGCCCCCTTACTCCCCGGCGGCACAGAGCCCGCCTTCGCCGCCCTCGCGATGGCGGGCTTTCTTATTGTTAAAAAAATTCAGACTGGCGAGCATCCATCGGCAAATCGGCAGCCCATTTAGCGCGGCGGCGATTGTATTCTTCCTCGAAGCGGTCACGCTCGAAGGCCATCGCCATACCGTCAACGATTCCCGGCGAAAAACGAGACATTGCCGACTATTTCGCCAGGAATGTGATTGGCGGTATTGGATCTTTTGTCATTTCGCCGATTGGCAAAGCGGACTATGCATCCGCACTCCGCCGCAAACTTGTCTTAGAGATCGGTATGGCGGTTTCTTCCAGGTGGTGATCCAGTTCATAACTCTGATGAACTCAGGGACGGCACAGTTGGAACGGCTAGCCATATCTCATTCAGACCAGCGTGGGGCTTCGGCCAAGACAATACCTTGTCCACGAAGACAGGAAATCCTGTGCCGACAAAGACGTGCTTGACCGCGCTCCGTGAAGCCAAGTGCCCGCCTACATCCGTTTTTCTTGGCCATGACCTGCCATTGCTGATGGCGACGCCATTTAACGCGCGCAAGGCGAGTGCGTTGTCGTGATCAGCACTCAATCACGGGCTGATCCAGTTATCCAGCTCAGGCGCGCAAAGCTCGTGAAGCATTGTCGAGCGTCCTCGGCCGGTGTGGTACACATTTACCCGCCGCTCCGAAAGGAGCGGCGGGTATTTTGCGGTTTATGGGGATGACCTCTAAGCTTTGGACTCTCTGCTCCAGACCCGAAGAGAGCCGAGTGTTTTGACAAACTGGACGGCATCCTTTGCCCCGGAGAGTTCAATGATGCCTTCGTCGAGGCCGTCAGCAATACCGGCCTTTTCGAATATGGGTTTTGCCGGTCCGACATAGCCGATGAACTTGCAATGCGCGTAGGCATCGGCAACGAAATCGCGCATGGCCGGATCTTTCAGCAGATCTGCCATCGCGTTTTCGGACGGAAGAAGCGCAACCGCATCGTAAAGCACGGACGGTCCGCCGCCGATCATCTGATCCGCCTCGATCAGGCTTCCATCGCTGGCTTTTGCCCCGCCGACCTTTGGAGCGATGATCTCGAAATTCGCACGCTCTTTCACCAATGCAGCAGTGAGTGCCTTCAGAATTGCTGCATCTGTTCCATCGGTGACCACAATGCCAAGCTTGCGGCCTTCGAACCGTTCCGGCCCTTTTGCGAGGATGCTGAGGGACGGCGCAGCATCGAGATCCTGGCGCGTCGCGACGGCCGCGTCAGCGGGCTTGGGCATGGCCCTAATCCCGAGAGCGATGCCGACCTCGTTGGCCAGTCCTTTGTCAATGTTGAGCAGGTGAGAGACGATCCGCTCGCGGATAACCGGTGTCTTGACCTTGCTAAGCTCGAAGGTGAGTGCTGCTGCGATATGATGCTGCTCCGGCGGCGTCTGGCTGATGAAAAACTGCCGCGCCTGGCTATAATGATCGGCGAAACTTTCAGCGCGAATGCGTTGCTTGGGTCCTTCCTCCACGTCTGCAAACGATCGAAATCCTCGCTCCGGAGACTCCCTCGGGCCTTCTCCCCACGAGTTGGGCTGGTAATTGACGCGGCCGACCGGGTTGCGCATGGCCATGTGGCCGTCCTGCTGGAAATGATTGAAGGGGCATTTGGGGGCGTTGATCGGGAGATGCGTAAAGTTGGTGCTGCCCAGCCGCTTGATCTGGGTGTCGAGATACGAAAAATTGCGGCCCTGAAGCAGCGGATCGTTTGAGAAGTCGATGCCCGGCGGCACGTTCTGCGTCATGAACGCAACCTGCTCGGTCTCGGCGAAGAAGTTGTCCGGCATGCGGTCGAGTACCAGGCGGCCGACGGGAATGGGCCTGAGAACTTCTTCCGGAATGAGCTTGGTGGCATCGAGAATGTCGAAATCGAAGCTATCGGCAAAATCCTGGTCGAAGAGCTGAACCTGCAATTCCCACTCGGGGAAGTTTCCGGATTTAACCGCATCCCAAAGGTCACGGCGGTGGAAGTCGGGGTCAGCCCCATTGATCTTGACGGCCTCATTCCAGACGACGGATTGCAGGCCGAGCTTCGGCTTCCAGTGGAACTTTACGAACGTCGACTCATCCTTGGCATTGACCATGCGAAACGTGTGGACGCCAAACCCCTCCATGAAGCGGAAAGAGCGGGGGATGGCGCGATCGGACATCACCCACATGATCATGTGCATGCTTTCGGGCGTCAGCGATATGAAATCCCAGAAATTATCATGCGCGGACTGGGCCTGGGGGAAACCGCTATCAGGCTCGGGTTTCACCGAATGGATGATATCGGGAAACTTGATCGCATCCTGTATGAAGAAGACCGGGATGTTGTTGCCGACGATGTCCCAGTTGCCTTCCTTGGTGTAGAGCTTGACAGCAAAGCCGCGAACATCGCGCGCCAGGTCAACCGAGCCCTTGCTGCCTGCCACGGTGGAGAAGCGCACGAACGCCGGCGTCTTTTCTCCTGCCCGTTGGAAAATGTCGGCCCGTGTATAGTCCGCCAGAGAGTCATATGTTTCGAAATAACCATGCGCTCCATAGCCTCGAGCGTGGACCACGCGCTCGGGTATACGTTCATGGTCAAAGTGAAAAATCTTCTCTCGGAAATGAAAGTCCTCCATCACCGTCGGGCCTCGATCGCCGATCCGCAACGAGTTTTGATCGTCTGAAACCGGCCCGCCTTGGGCGGTCGTCAGAATAGGCGTGTCTCCCGCTGCAACCTGGTGAAGCTCACCGCCATTGCCTTTGCGCAGTTTCTGATCGTGGATAGATATGCTTGCCGTTGAAGCCTTGTCGGAACGGCCTGATGTTTTCGCCATTGGGTTCCTCCCTTTTACTGATCGCGCACGGCATGACTGTCCGCCTTCGAGAGGAAGGGGCTGCCTAGCTACTGTTTGATCATGATGTGGTTGCGATCACCGTAAACGCGGCGCGCGAAGCTTCGTTCCGTAAAGTCGGCTGCTCATTGGCGGCAGCCTGCATCCGTGCTGCCGCCTGACAGCGAGCGCATGACCGATTTTGCTGCGTCCCTCAGAGCGTGGCCAGCCGTGAATTCGGCATGGCATCTCCATACGCTTGTCGCAGCGCCCACTTCTCCTCCAGGGCAGCGATGACACTTGTGGCAAAATCCGTCTTGTACATGACGGAGAGCCGCGTCAGCCCGCCTGGCGTGAAGACGTTGATTTCCAGAAGTTTGTCGCCGACGATATCGAGTCCAACCAGGAACATTCCGTCGCTAATCAACTTGGGACGCACCATATCGGCAATGCCCAACATCGTGGCCGTTACTTTGACTTTGCGGGCGGTTCCGGCGGCATGAATATTGGACCGAACGTCACCTTTGGCCGGAACGCGGCGAAAGGCTGCATAATTGCCATCGCGCGCAAGCGGTAAGCCGTTCATCAAGAAAAGACGCACGTCACCGGCCTTGGCTTCAGGGATGTAGGCT
>NZ_JAAKZG010000001.1 GCF_011045115.1 Mesorhizobium zhangyense | reverse complement strand
AGTTTTGACAGCTTTCTTGCCGAACACGCTTTCCTGGAACAGACGCCCTTCAGTAAGTATCCTTATGTCGTCAGCAGCATCGCGGTCCGCGGTCTTGGTGGACGCATAGTATTGGATTCCCCGAACGGAACCCCGAAGGTACCAATATCCGCCGCGCTTGAAGAGCGTGAGGGGCATCTAAGCGAACCCTTACAGGTTCCAAGCCATCGTGGCCTCATAGAGATCATATTGTTCGCCGCCCAATTTGGTGAGCAGGAATAACGGTCTCATTTTCTTGTCGTAACCCGTCAATTTCACGAGCTTATAAGCCACTAGTTCGTTCATCGTGGCTTCACCAACTCCATCCATGGCGTCGATGGTCTGGGCTTGGGGATCTCGTCTGCCCAACTTTTTTAACGCAGTCTTCTGTCGGAGATTCAATTGGAACTTCGGCGGAGGTGGAACAGGATTTTCTCTCACCCACTTTTGCAGAGCAGTTTCCGATCCGTTCAGCCACTTCTCATATGGATCCTCGTCGACCGATGCCGTAGGCAGCCCCAAGCCGGCCAGCTTATCAAGAGTAGCGTCGATGGCACGCCGGTCCCATCGCGTTGAGCCGAATACAGGCTTCGGCAGATGCCCAGCCGCAACCCAGCCGGAGAACGTCGCAATGCTTACTCCTAGATAGGCGGCTGCTTCTGGGCGCTTCATGAGACGAGGTTCGAGGCGGGACGATTCTGTATCCATGACAACTCGCGATGTTAGCAGTCGCGGCATAGATTCCACAGATGTTGATCTACAGCAACCCCCTGAAAACACTATGCAAATTGGCATTTTTGTCATGTCGAAACATGCATTCGGGCATATGCCCTCTCGTGCTCTAGCGAAGGCGCACTCCTGGACCGCCTGGTGTCGTTTCGCCGTCTGCCAAAAAGCTGACGCCGGCCGCCTCGAGGGCGGTGCGGATGGCTTCCAGCGTGCTTACGCGAGGATCTGTAGTGCCTCGCTCAATGTTCTTAACACTCATTTCCGACACACCTGCAGCTTTTGACAGGTCAGTCTGTTTCCAGTTTATGAGTGCTCTGGCGGCGCGTATCTGTGCAGATGTGATCATTGCCGTAGGGTATTGTAAAAGACCTTCTAGGGCAAACAAAATAACCGGTAGGGTTATTTTATGGTTGACAGCGCTAAATTAACCACTAGGGTTATTTTCATAACCATACGGGTTAAGAAAGGCACACAAATGACCACCCACCTCCCACTCACCGCCGAGTTTTGTGCAAGTTTCGATTTCGGGGCGCATCCCACCCCAGAGCAGTACGCTCCTTCCGTCCAAGTCGCCGGTAGCGACCAATTCCGCCTAGCAGCCCGCGCATATGGACTTCTTCATCGTAGCCGCGACGAGTTAGCCAAAACGTTCGAGACCATCGATGGCGCGGACGGACTGTTAGATCTAGCGGACCAACTGGCGACCTCCATCGCTGCGGCCACCAAGCTTTCAGAGATGCTCAAGGTCGCGCATTGCCGCATCGTTGCAGCGGCATCGTATGCGGAGGTGAATTGGAGGCTGGCGGAGTAGGGTGAAGTGGTAAGCGCGAAGGGTACTTGACTTTGCAATATTAATTCACCTCTATTGGCAGCGCATCCCGAAAGGGACAGCTCAGCCCTTCAGTGGGCCTCGCCGCTTCGAAAACCTACTAGCGGCCTTTCAGCTCAAAATGCACCCATTGGGTGAACATAGAAGCTTGTCCATCGACAGGCATTGTTGAAACGTTCGGCTGCGTGCCGGCGAGAGGAGAAATGTAATGGATAATAGTGATTTGGCCGAACTGTTTACCGAACAGGCGGAATGGCGTGAGAGCAAGGCGGAAGCATTTCCGAATGATGATCGGAATCTCGATGCAGCAAAGCTATTAAGGCACCTTGCAGATACGGCTCAAATTGTACCGCCCGGCGTCATCAAGGCCGCCGAGGAACTTTATGAAGACGCGCCGGATGTTGAGACGTGGCATGAAATGATCAAACAAATCGGCTTTCACCGGTTTCCTGATAATGCAGAGAAATTCCTGCGAGATTATATCGCAGCACGAACAACCTAATCCTGAAGGCACGTCCGTTCAGAACGGTTAAATATGAAAGACGTGTGGCCGGTGAGACGGAAGTCCATTGCTTTCCACACCGGCCAGCGCGGCGCCTGATGTTCACCGCATGGAGAAATTGCCGAGATTCGGTGTCGGCCGTCAATTAAGTGATGGCTGACACGCCTCAACCCCCAAGGTCTTGGCGCGTCAGCCTTGCGGCTGCCCCCAGGCTGCCGCGTGGGGATAGTTCTGGATCTTGACCAGATGGTCAAGATCTGGAGAGGCGTTTCCAACGTAAACAATTCGTCATTGTCATTGTGATGTTACATGCCCTAATGGCCCGCGCGGGCGCGGCGGCGACGGTTCGGCTTGCCGGACAGGGTTCTCAGGCAGTTCTGCCGCGTCCGCTCCGCCTGCCAAGAATGCGCTTCTAGTTGTCGGTGTGATCCTAAAGACCACCGCCGTCGAAACCGCCGACATCCGGTCCGCTGGGAACTGCTTCCCGGCCGGAGAAGTCCTTCAACTTTCGGCGCTCCATCCAGATCAAGATGCAACCTGCGATGAAGGCGAGCACTCCTGCACCAACAATTACAATCGCGTAGGTCGGCATCTGTGCGTCTCCCATCGGTTGTCAGACCAAAGATAGCGCATAAGGTCACGCCGTCCAGCTTTACGGGCTAACAGAACACCCGCCTCTACGAGAACAGTCACATCGGCCGAGCCGCATTTTTCCAAGCAGCCTCGGCGCGCTCGAGCATGCCAATCAACGTTCGAATGCCGTCCTTGCCTGCTAGATTCGCATATGTGTCAGGAATTCGCGTCGCTATGACCGTGATTCCATAGCTAGGGAGCGTGTAGGGCACTCTTTCCAGAAACAGCGACGCCGGTACGATAATGCTATCGCTATTTGTGCGAAAGGTCTCACTCGCCGAACTTCCAAAAACACCGAACGAGTTGGGTGGCGAGGTGATCTCAAGTGTTAGCCTGTATCCGGTGCCATCAGCCTCGTAAGTCCCGATATACCGCGCACCCGCAGAGTCGTTGCCCTCGATTCGGCCCTGGTCGAGCTTGAGAACGATTGCTGACATACCTGCAATGCCGACGGCAGCCAGTGAGTAAAGACCGTCAATTGGCAATTTTTGCCCCCGCACCAGATTGAGACCGGATTATGCAGGCTAATGACATGGCCGGCAACCGCGGCGCGCGGGTACTTTATGCTGGCTACAGGGAGGCTATAATTTTTGTAGCCAATCTGGGGGATTAGGCTAACTATTTGATTTAATTGGTCGGAGTGGCCGGATTCGAACCGACGACCCCTTGACCCCCAGTCAAGTGCGCTACCGGGCTGCGCTACACTCCGGACCGGTTGCTGTCTATCTGCATATGCCTTTGTCGGTCAACCGAAATTCGTGGCCGTGATCGAGTTCGTTGTGCATCTGCGCGAATGGCGTGCTGATGGCGATATTCCAGTCCTATTCCACCCCAGATCAGCCCGAGCAGGAGATAAAAGTGCCGCCAGTGGTCGGTGTCGATGAAGGTGCCGAGCGCGATATGGCCGATGAGCACGACATAGGCGCATAGGACGTAGGGTTGCCATGGCCGGTCGCGGAACAGGATGCGGAAGCCGCTGGTGAGCGTCCAGCAGATCATGGTCAGCCAGGAGACGAAGCCGAGCCAGCCATAATCCATCAGCGCTTTCAGCCAGATGTCGTGGGTGTCCTCACCATAGATCTGGCCGAAGACCAGCGGGCCGATGCCGAAGGGCTTTTCCAGCGCCAGCATGAAACCGATGCCGTAGCGGGCAAAGCGGCCGAGGCGGGCGCTGTCATAATCCTGGGCGAGTTGGGCGCGTGCGGTGAACAGTTCGGCAACACTTGGTATCTGCAGCGCGATCAGCAAGGCCAGCGCCAGGAACAGAAATGCCGCAACGCTCATGACGACGATTCGCAGGCGAAAGCGGCCGCTCGAGCTTTGCAGGAACAGCGCGCCGGTGAGCAGGATTGCGGACGCTCCGAAAAGGCCCCAGGCGCCGCGCGAGAACGAGAAGAAGATACCGCCGACGATGATCAGCAGTGGCACCGCGTAGATGAACATTTTCGCAGGACTGCCAGTCAGCAGACGGTGAAGCAGGTAGATGCCGGGCAAGGCGAGGAAGGGCCCGAAGACATTGGGGTCTTCGAAGGCGCCGGCGGCGCGCTCATATTTGGTGAACATGTCGGCGCCGGGGAAGGCGTGGAAATAGCCGAGAATGCCGAGAAGCGAGGTGACCACGGCTGCCGTGACATAGGCCAGGAAGATGACCCGGTAGAGACCGGGCTGCATCTCCGTGACGGCGGCGAAGAACACGGCGGTGAACGCCAGGAACAGCGACACGGCCAGATAGAGCGGCGTGTTCATCAGGTCCGACATCTGGCTCATCGAGATCATGCCGCCGATATTGAAGGTGATCAGCAGCACCAGCAGCGGCACGACGGAGCGTGACAGGCGGAGGCCGAATAGCGCCCAAATGGCGATCAGTCCGGCCATATAGAGCTCGTACGGCGCCGGTTCGTTGATGACGAAGCCTGACAGAAGCACGCCAAGGCCGACTGCGCCCGAGGAGATCAGCGCGATCAGCTTGGCGTTGACCGCAGCCCGCGGCAGTTCATGGGTGATCGCGCTCAATAGGCGTTTTCCGTGTTGAGCAGCCGCACAGGCGTCAGGCAGAGGATTTTCAGGTCCAGCCAGAGCGACCAGTTCTCTATGTAGAACAGGTCATATTCGGTGCGCATCCTGATCTTCTCGTCGGTATCCATCTCGCCGCGCCAGCCGTTTATCTGCGCCCAGCCGGTTACGCCGGGCTTCACGCGATGGCGGGCGAAATAACCGTCCACGACTTCGTTGTAGAGAAGGTTGTGCGATTGGGCGGCGATGGCATGCGGGCGAGGGCCGATCAGCGACAGGCTGCCGAACAGCGAATTGAAGAATTGTGGCAGCTCGTCGATCGAGGTCTTGCGGATGATGCGCCCGACGCGTGTAACGCGCGGATCGTTCTTGGTGACGCTCTTCTTCGCGGAAGGATCCGACATGTCCGTGTACATCGAGCGAAATTTGTAGACTTCGACGATCTCGTTGTTGAAGCCGTGGCGCTTCTGCTTGAACAGCACCGGCCCCTTGCTGTCGAGCTTGATGGCGATTGCCGTTGCCAGCATCACCGGCGAGAAGACGATGATGCCGAACAGGCTGAAGATGATGTCGAAGGCGCGCTTCGCCACTGAATCCCAATCGTTGATGGGCTTGTCGAATATGTCGAGCATCGGCACCGAGCCGATGAAGGAATAGGACCGCGGCCGGAACTGAAGCTGGTTGGAATGCGCCGACAGCCGGATATCCACCGGGAGCACCCAGAGCTTCTTCAAAAGCTGCAACACGCGCGCCTCGGCGGTGATCGGCAATGAGACGATCAGCATGTCGATGCGGGCGATGCGGGCGAATTCGATCAGTTCGCTGACATTGCCGAGCTTGGGATAACCGGCGACGATCGGCGGCGAGCGCTTGTCGTCGCGATCATCGAAAATGCCGCAGATGCGGATATCGTTGTAGGGTTGCTGCTCGACCGAGCGAATGAGGGCTTCTGCGGATTTGCCGCCGCCGACGATAACGGCGCGGCGTTCCATCCGGCCGTTGCGCGCCCATTGTCTGATCACGCGCGACAGGAACAGCCGCAGGCCGAAGATTAGCGCCAGTCCGATGAGGAACCAGGAGCCGAACAGGAGGCGCGAAAACCCTTCCGAAATCTTGAGAAAGAAGCCGGCAAGCGCCAGCAGCGCGAAGGTGGCCGACCACATCAGCACAATGCGCCCGAAACTGGAGAGCGGCCGCATCAGCGCGGAGATCTGGTACAGATCGTTGAATTCGAGCAGGATCACCATCAGCAGCGACGCCGCGCCGATGATGACCGGATAGTGCCAGAAGAGATGCGTGGTCAGCCCGACATGGAACGCAAAGAGCGCGAAGCCGGGCAGGAACAGAAGCATGAATTCGACGAGGCGCATGACGCCGCTGACCATGATCGGCGACATCGTATCGCGGCGATATTGCGAGGCGACCTGGAGCGCGACCTTGTTGAGCTTGACGGGCTGGCCTGGGGAGCCAGCGTCAACTTTCCGGACCGCATTGATCGAAAAGCGGTGTGGAGGTTCAATCTCGTTCATGGTCAAGACCCGCAGATTACGGATCATATCTAACAGTCAGGGGCTAAGAAACCCTTGAGACTATCGGTCGCTTCAAACCGTCTTTCGGTTCGGAAGTCTTGCGGCCCAGTGCCGAGAAGTAGGTTTTTTCGATCTGCGCGGCCATGACGTCGGCGCCGAACCTGGCTTTCAACTCGGCCGGCGTCGGCATGAAGGCGCGGTAGGCGTCGGGATCGAGAAGCGCCTCGCTCATCTTCGCGGTCAACTGGCTGGCCAGCGGGTGCACAAGCGCCGGCGAGCCGATGCCGAAGATTTCGGGGATTCCGCCAACGGCAGTCGCGATCATCGGCATGCCTGCACCAAGCGCCTCGAGCACGATGTAAGGCATTGCCTCGGCGCGCGAGGGAACGACGATAAGCCGCGCGAGTGAAAAGGCTTTTCGCGCCGGCATGGGCGGCAGGAAGCGCACCCGGTCGGCCAGTTCGAGACGTTTCACCTGCGCATGGTAACGGGGCAGATCCTCGCCGTCACCGACCATCACGGCGGTGACCTTGCGTCCGAGTTTTGCCTCGGTGGCGGCGAGCGCATCGATGAAGAGGTCAGGACCCTTCAGGTCACGCATCATGCCGATATAGAGGAAGTCGGCGGCGTCTGCGGCAGGTGGGACGGGTTCGAATTCGGCGGCGCGAAGACCATTGTAGACAAGCCCGTGCGGCGGGCGCGGCGTGCCGATCTTGCGGCGGAAGGTCCGCTGCTCATAATCCGAGACGAACAGCAGGTGATCGGTGAAACGCTCCATCAGGCGCTCGAGCCCGAAGAACATTTTCCCCGTCGTCGTCGTTTCGTCGTAGTGCAGGCTGCCGCCATGCGGCGAATAGAGGCGGGCAACGCGAGACCTTGAAACCCGCAACAGCGAGCCGAACATGCGGGCATAGACGCCACCCTTGGCGCCATGTCCGTGCAGGACGTCCGGCTGCAATTCCTTGATAATCCTGTATGTGCGCAAGGCCGCAGCCATGTCGCCGGGGCCGATATGGCGCTGCATCGGCGTGCGCCATATGCCGAGCGCCAGCATGTCCTTCATGTCGGAAAAGAGGCGTTCCTCGTAGTCGCCGCCGGTGGTGGAGTCGCATACGATGCCGACCTGGTGGCCGGCTGCGACCTGAGCTTCAGCAAGATCGCGGACGTGGCGGAAGATGCCGCCGACCGGCGAACGGAAACAGTGAACGATGCGAAGCCTTTCGCCCACGCTCCTCTCGCTGCCATTTGCATGCTGGTTCATGATCTCTTCCGTAAGTTGAAACCAATCTTACGGACGAGGGATTAAAAAAGACGTTCGCGAACGTAGATTGTGTCGCCGGGCAGCAGAGGATCGGATGTGACGACCCTGCCGGTCATCACCTTGCCGTTGATGTCACGGGTGATATCGACATTCGCCTGGTTGGCGCGTGCCGAGAAGCCGCCTGCAATGGCAATCGCCTTTTGTACCGTCAGTCCCGGAACGTAGGAATACTGGCCGGCAGCGCCCACTTCGCCCATGACGAAGATCGGACGGTAGCGATCGATTTCGACGGAGACGTCAGGATCGCGCAGAAAACCTTGCCGAAGCTTGGCGGCAAGCGTTGCCTCGATCTGCTGGGCGGTGTTGCCGCGCGCCGGCACCGCGCCGACGAGAGGGAAGGCGATGTAGCCAGACTGATCAACGCTGTAGGTATTGGTGAGGCCTTCCTGTTCGAACACCGTCACGCGAATGCGGTCGCCGGCTCCGAGCCGGTAGGGTTGGTCAAGCGCTTCATGAAAGGCTGCCGGTGCAGGGCGGTAGCTGGAGCAGCCGGCAAGCAATGCCGCGACGAGCAGTGCGTGAAAGGCGGGACGAAAGCTTTTCATGACCGGACGGACACCTTTGGCTGCGCGCTGGACTCAAGTTCAGCGACTTCGATGTTGCCGTTATCGTCTTGTTAGGGTTAACGCCCGGTAAAGCCCGTGGCTCTTTTGGGCTGATCCAACTACGTATAGTTGCATTAGGGTCGGCTTATTAACGCTCTGTCAATCAAGGAAAACAGATTCTTTCCAGCATCTTAACCGATGGGTTACCATAGATGTTTACCATAAGAAGCATCCGATACTGGAGCAGGATGCATGTCAGGCGCTCAATCAACTGCCAACGATATCGATGTCGACCTTGGAACGCTCTTCGCCTCGCTTGCGAGGAACTGGCTGCGCATCCTGCTGGTCGCGCTCGTCGTTACCGGAATTGCCTTCGTCCTCGCCTGGATGGCGACGCCGCATTACAAAGCCGAAACCCGCATCCTGATCGAAACCCGCGAATCCGTGTTTACCCGGCCGGAAACCGGCAATGCGGAGGCTGACCGTCCGATCCTCGACGAGGAGGGGGTGACCAGCCAGGTCGAGGTGATCTCGTCGACTGATATCCTGAAGCAGGTATCGCAGAAGCTCGGCCTCTCGAAGCTGCCCGAGTTCGATCCTGCCGCCAATATGTCGCTTGCGACGCGTTTGCTGGTGATTGCCGGACTTAAAAGCGATCCGCACGAAATTCCTGCCGATGAGCGCGTGCTGAAGGCATTCCGCGAGAAGCTGAAGGTTTACCGCGTTGAAAAGTCACGCGTTATCGTCATCGAGTTCTCGTCCGAAGATCCGCGGCTCGCAGCCGAAGTGCCGAACGCGGTTGCCGACGCCTATCTGTCGGTGAGCCGGGATGCCAAGCTCCTGTCGAATTCCGACGCCACCGACTGGCTGGCGCCCGAGATCGCCGACCTCAGCAAGCGCGTCAAGGAAGCCGAGTCGCGTGTTGCCGATTATCGCGGCAAGTCGGATCTGCTGATCGGGCAGAACAACGCGGTCCTGTCGACGCAGCAGCTTTCTGAATTGTCTTCCGAATTGTCGCGGGTGCGCGCCAGCCGTGCGGCATCCGAGGCCAACGCCGAAAGCATGCGCAAGGTGCTGCAAGGCGGCGGTTCGGTCGATGCGTTGCCGGGCGTCCTGTCGTCGCCGCTTATTCAGCGACTGCGCGAACGACAGGTGCAGCTCAAGGCCGATATCGCCGACCTGTCGACGACATTGCTGGGGAATCACCCGCGTGTTCGCGCGCTTAATTCGCAGCTTGCAGACCTCGACCGTCAAATCCGCATCGAAGCCCAGAACGTGCTGAAAAGCATCGTGACGGAGGCGCAGACCGCGCAGATGCGCGAGAGCCAGATCGTCGCCGATCTCAACACTTTGAAGGCCGCTTCCGCGCGCTCCGGCGAGCAGGAGGTCGAACTGCGCGCTTTGGAGCGGGAGGCGACTTCGCAGCGGCAACTGCTCGAATCCTACATGACCCGCTATCGCGAGGCCGCATCGCGCAAGGACCGCAACTATCTGCCGGCCGATGCCCGCATCTTCTCCCGCGCAGTCGTTCCGGCGGAGCCATACTTCCCGAAGATCGTGCCGATCGTAGGCGCCGCCTTTGTCGCCTCGCTGCTGATCATGGCTGTGGTGACGCTTTTGCAGGAATTGTTCTCCGGCCGTGCAATGCGCCCGGCGCCCGGCGCGCATTTCGATCCGGTCGAGCAGGTGGCGATGCCCGTCGTTCAAGCCGACGTGAGTGAGGAGCCTGCCGTGAAGGAATATGATCAAGCCGCGCCAATCATTTCTTCCAAAGCGGAGCCGGAGGCCGAGGACGATCACGGCGAACTGTCCAGGCCTGAGCGCATGCTGGGTGAGATCGGCATCGAGCGTGCTGCCGAAAAGCTGATTGCCGGCGGCGCCATGCGAGCGATTTTCGTGTCGCCCGAGGGTGACGAGGCGGCGGCGACGTCGGTCATGGTTGCCCGCGAGGTCTCGGATGCCGGATTGCGGGTGCTGCTTCTCGATCTTACCGCCTCGGGTGCCGCTTCACGTCCGATGCTCGACAGTGGCCACTATCCCGGCATAACCAATCTCCTGTCGGCGCAGGCGCAGTTCACCGACGTCATCCACGCCGACCATTATTCCGATTGCCACGTCATTCCGGTCGGCACCGCCGATCCGGTTCGCGCCATGCGCGCCGCCGACCGCCTGCCGATCATCCTGGAATCGCTGACCACCGCCTATGATATCGTCGTGGTCGAATGCGGCCCGATCGATGCCGACGGCATCCGCCGGCTTGTCGGCGAGGGCACGGAAATCTTCATCAGCATGCTGGAACCGGACGAGGACGTGCTGTCGGCAGCCGACAACCTCCGCGAGGGCGGTTACCACGGTTTTATCCTGGTTACGCCCGCCGGCTATGAACTGCCGACGTCGCCGGTGCCTGGAAGGAACGTGGCGTAAGCGCCGCGTTCCCTTCGTTTCCCTAGGATCAATCTTCCGCCGGCGTCGCCGATCCACCCGCAGCCCGTTTGCGCAGTGCCTTCGCGATCTTCCAGATAAACGGGCTGTTCTTTACAAACGCCTTGAGGCGCGCGGTCGCTCGCGTGCCGGCTGCGAACATCCGCCCCTTGGCCGTGAGTGGCAGCACGATGTCGACATGGCGCGTTTCGATATCGCACCAGAGCCGCTTGTACGGCTCGTCGCCGACGCTGAAATCGTAGATATCGAAACCGTCGGCGCAGGCGACGTTTATATTGTCATAGAACAGGAACTCGCCGGGGCTGCTTGCAGCCAGCTCGTCGTCGGAGATCGCGCCGAACTCGCAGATGAGGCGTTTGCCGCACTGACTGGTGCCGGTGACCGCGCGCAACACGCCGCCGACTTCGAGCGCTTCCAGCGTGAAGATTGGCTGGTCGGCATTTACGCTCCCTGCAAACAGGGCATGGAAAAATGCCTGTAGTTCAGGCTCTTCGAAAACATTGGCGATACCCATCTTGCGGAAGCGCTCGACCTTCATCGCCAGGAATGCGTCGAACAGGCGCTGCGTTTCATCGCCGGTTTGCGCTATGAGACGCCGGTAGCCGCCGGCTGCCTCGAATTTCCGCGTCTGCGCCCGATGTTTCTTGCGCTTTCGCTTGGCGCTCGTGCGCTCCAGAACGGCGTCGAACCCGCCGTCGAGATCGACGCTGAGCGCGATGTTCGGGGTAGGGGCATTAGGAAGGGCGAGCAGGGGATTGGCAGTGCCGTCGAGATCGGTGGCGACGCGCTGGAGCATGAGGGCGTCGATATCCGGACGCGCTTTGCCGATAGCCTGCATCAGGCCGATGATGTCCGCCTCGCTGGCCGACTGGAGCCATTTCGGCAGGGCAGGCGCGAAATTGCCGTTGGCATGCGTGCCTCCCATGAAGCGGGCGACGCGAAACGGCCCGACCTTGACGACTTCCAGCGCCAGCGCGAAAACCGCCTGTCCATTGCTGGTGATCGTGGCGATCAGGCTGTCGAGGCGTATCTGCCTGACCCAGGTCTCGACCCAGAGCGCGCTCTGGGCAGGCGCGAAGACGCCGTTTGCACAGAGCCGCGCATAGGAGGAAAGTGCTTCCGGCGTGGCCGTCGAAATCTCCGTATGCGTGGAGTAAGCCTCCAGCCGAGCTGAAGGATACTCTTGCGTGGACGGTTCGATTCCAAATGACGCTGTGGCGTCAACCATACCTCAATCCTTCGCGGCTAATGCTGGTCGCCTGTCTTGCCGTAGGAAGGCGCTGTTTCAACGGATTGTAGCGCCAAAAGGTGAATTAATGATCGACGGGGGCGATACGTTGCGCAGGCTGGTGCTGAACGCGGTCGGATATTCCGGCCTGGCGCCGCTCGCCCGTCCGCTGGTCGGTGGCATCGGCGCGGTCCTGATGCTGCATCGGGTCACCGCCAATCTCGAAAGACCCGACGGCGCCAATCGCCACCTCAACATCGCGCCGTCCTTTCTCGACGCGCTGATAACCGACATGAAGGCAGGCGGCACCGAATTCGTGACGATGGACGAGGCGCTGGAGCGCGTGCGGCGTGGCGGCAAGGGCGGCCAGTTCGCCACGCTCACCGCAGATGACGGCTACCGCGACAATCTCACCGAAGCGCTGCCCGTGCTCGAAAGGCACGGCGTGCCGATCACCATCTACATCGCGCCGGCCTTGATCGACGGCACTGTGGATTTGTGGTGGGAGGCGATCGACGACATCGTCAACGCCCGTGACATGCTGTTTTTGAACACGGCCGAGGGCCGCGTGATGATCGATTGCTCGACGCCGGCCAAGCGGGCGGAAGCCAATGCGCGGCTGCAGGAGTATCTGACCATTGACGTGCGCGAGGAGGACCAGCGCACTGCCTTGCACGAATTGGCGCGTTCATGCGGGGTCGATCCGGCCGCGCCAAGTCGCAAGACGCTGATGAACTGGGACGAGGTAAGGGCGGCGGCCGCCCACCCGCTGGTGACGATCGGCGCGCATACGGTGCATCATTACAGCCTGAAGCGGCTGAACGAGAAGACGGCCCGGCGCGAGATCATCGATGCCGGGCGCATCCTCGAATCCGAGCTTGGCGAGAAACCGCGCCACATGGCGTATCCCTATGGCTATCCGAGCGCTGTCGGTGAACGGGAAGTCGCTCTTGCCAGGGCTGCCGGCTATGCCTCCGCAGTCACGACGCGTCATGGCGTGCTGCGGGCCGATCACGCCGGACATCTGCATGCGCTGCCGCGCATCTCGATCAACGGCCGCTACCAGCGTGTTTCCTACATCCGCACGATGCTTTCAGGCATCACGACGCCTTTGGCGAATGCCGGCAAGATGCTGGTTACAGTTTAGATCTTGGTGATCAGGGCTTCGGCCTCGGCTCGATAATGAGCCATTTGATGATGCCCATCGCCGGCACCACCCAGAGAATGCCGGTGAACAGGAAGAAGGCCAGATGCACCAGCGGGCCGGATTCCGACAGCTGCGCCACCGCGACCGTCGTTGCGACCAGCGCATAGACGATGACCAGCACGATCAGCAGCACGGTTCCGATCAGTTTTTTCAGGCGAATGGGCATGGTTCTTCCTTCGCCGCCGTCCTAAAACTTCTCAGGTCGCTGCGCAAGCCGAGAGCTGGCGCGACGGCGTGTCGCGTGCATGATAGCCTTGTAAGAGCTGTCCCGATGGTCCACCAATCGCCGCGTTTCTAACGGTTTGGAATTGAGAGCCATGGCCGCAATCGCCAACGCTGCACCGCTTGCCTCGCATGACAAGGAACAGCGCAACCGCGCCTTCGTGCGTGGTTGGCTCTATGTCGTGCTCGTCGTGCTGTTTGCGCTGGTTATGGTCGGCGGCGCCACGCGCATGACCGGCTCCGGCCTGTCGATCACCGAATGGAAGCCGATCCACGGCGTCATCCCGCCGCTCAACCAGGCCGAATGGCAGGAAGAATTCGAAAAATACCAGCAGATCCCGCAATATGAGCAGATCAACAAGGGCATGAGCCTGGACGAGTTCAAGGGGATATTCTGGTGGGAATGGGCGCACCGCCTGCTCGCCCGCGGCGTCGGCTTCCTTGTCGCCATTCCTCTAGCCTTCTTCTGGCTGTCGGGCCGTCTCGAGCGCGGGCTGAAGCCGCGTCTCGTCGGGCTTCTGGCGCTGGGCGGCCTGCAGGGCGCGATCGGCTGGTGGATGGTCGCCTCCGGGCTTTCCGAGCGGGTATCGGTCAGCCAGTACCGGCTGGCGACACATCTGACGCTGGCCTGCATCATCATCATGGCGACCGCCTATATTGCGCGCGGGGTTGCGACCTATTCGGAAGCGCCGGCAAATCGCGGCGTCCAGCGCTTCGCCGGCATCATGGTGCTGCTGGTGCTGATCCAGATCTACCTCGGCGGCCTTGTAGCCGGCCTGCATGCCGGCCTGACCTACAACACATGGCCGTTGATGGATGGCGCGGTCATTCCGGGCGACCTGTTCATCATAGATCCTGCCTGGCGCAACCTGTTCGAGAACCCCAAGACCGTGCAGTTCGTGCACCGCATGTTCGCCTATTCGGTGCTGGTCGTGGCCATCTGGCATGCCTTTGCGACGATGCGGGCGCTTCCGGGCACGACGCATGCCCGCCGTGCCTGGGTGCTGGTGGCGCTCATCCTGGGGCAGGCGGCGATCGGCGTCGGCACTCTGCTGGCGCAGGCCCATATCCACTGGGCGCTGCTGCATCAGGGCTTTGCCATGATCGTGCTGATTTTTGCGACCGCGCATTGGCGCGGCACCAAGGGTGCTTATCCCTTGCCGACCGAAATCGCCGTCAGAAGCTAGCCCGCACCGCCCGAACCGCCGCTACGACGGCAAGCTCGCTCGTCTCTTCGGCTTCGTTCTCGTCCTCGGCGTGCCAGGACGAGGACAGGCAGCCCCATGCGATGGCGTGGTCGAGGATCGCGCGCGGATTCTGTCCAAGCACGCGGGCGAAAACCTCGGCCATATAGGCGATGCGCTCCGGGTCCAGCGAGAGATCGTGGCGATGGAGCGGGTTGTAGAAGAAGTTCGCCGCATCGAAGCCCGGATCGCCGAGAATACCCTTCGGGTCGATCACCAGCCAGCCGCGCTTTCCGTGCAGGATATTGTCGTGATGCAGGTCGCCATGCAGCACACGCAACTCATGTGGGTTCGACAGCAGGCGCTCGGCGATCTCCGCCGCTTCAGGATAAGGGCTGTCCTTTCCAGCGTCGCGATCGGCCTTGGCCTTCGTGAACAGGCTGGCGAAGCGCTCCCTGAGCGGCTGCAGTTCAGCCGGAGGAGGGGTGTCGGATGCCGAAAACAGTTCAGCCATCACCTCGACCGCAATATCGGTCGCGTGCCTGTCGCCATGCTCGTTCAACTCGTCGGTGAGCAGCCGGTCGCCGGCATATTCAAGCAGCATGTCATGCCCCTCGAAGCCAAGCAGCCGAACCGCTCCGGCACCGTCTCGCCACGACAGATAATGCGCGCCGCGCAGTTCGTCGGCGACGTCATCGAACGGCTTGAGCGCCTTGACGATTGCCGGATCGCCGTTTTCCTGGCGCACTTTCCAGATGCGGCTCGAAAATGTTTCGGCAATGAGGATCGGGTCGCTGACTTTCCAGCGACCTGGAAAGACGGGCCGATCCATTCAGTGCTTCAGCCCGAGCATCAAATCCATGTTCTGGACGGCAGCACCCGAGGCTCCCTTGCCGAGATTGTCGAGCAGCGCCACCAGATTGACCTGACCCTGGCCGTCGGTGCCAAAGACATAAAGCTTCATCAGGTCGGTGTCGTTGAGCTCTGTCGGATCGAGGCGGGCGAGCTTGGCGCTTTCGGCAAGCGGCACGACCTCAACGACGTCCTGACCGGCATAATGCGCTGCAAGCGCCGCATGGATCCCACCGAGCGTCACCGCACCGTTGAGGTCGGCCAGATGCAGCGGCACCTGAACGATCATGCCCTGTGCGAAGCGGCCGACGGAGGGCGCAAAGATCGGCTTGCGGTCGAGCAGGCCGTGCTGCTTCATCTCGGGAACGTGCTTGTGTGCCAGGGTCAGGCCGTAGAGGAAATGCGGCGAGGCGATGTGCTCCGGGTTTGCCGGATCTTCCATCTGCGCGATCATCTGCTTGCCGCCGCCGGTGTAGCCCGAGACGGCATTCACGCTGACGGGATAATCCGCCGGCAGGATGCCGGCAGCCACCAGCGGGCGGATCAGCGAGATCGCGCCGGTGGGATAGCAGCCGGGATTGGCGACGAGCCGCGCCTTGGCAATCAGCGCGCGCTGCGCACCGTCCATTTCGGCAAAGCCGTAGGCCCAGTCGGGATGCACACGATGCGCGGTCGACGTGTCGATGATGCGCGTCGAGTTCTTGCCTTCCAGGATCGCGACCGCTTCGCGCGAGGCGTCATCCGGCAGGCAGAGAATGGCAAGGTCGGCCGACTTCAGGAAATCGGCGCGCATATCCTTGTTGCGCCGCTCGGCTTCCGGGATCGATAGGACATCGAGATCGGATCGTTCGGCAAGGCGCGTGCGGATCTGAAGCCCCGTCGTGCCGTGTTCACCGTCGATAAAGATTTTCGGTTTCATGTCCTGTAGTCCATTAAACTTTGCAATTCCAAGGAGATGAAGCCGAAACCGGATTCATCTCCTCAATTTGGTTAGCTCGCCTTCAAGGCGTTTTCGCGAGCCTTTCGCTCGGCCAGCAGGCCGAGATACTGCATTGCCACCGTAGCGCCGGCAATCGCGGTAATATCGGCATGGTCGTAGGCCGGTGCAACCTCTACGACATCCGCACCGACAATGTCGATCTGCGTCATCTGGCGCAGCACCGAAAATATCTTGGCGGTCGAAGGTCCGCCGGCCACCGGCGTGCCTGTGCCGGGCGCATAGGCCGGGTCGAGGCAATCGATGTCGAAGGTGACATAGGTCTTCTTGCCGCCGGTGCGCTCGGCAATCGCATAGGCGATGTCGGAGGCGCGCATGTCTTCGACTTCATAGCCGTAGATGATCTTGATGCCGAAATCGTCGGGCGCGTGGGTGCGGATACCGATCTGGATCGAGCGGTCCGGGTCGATGATGCCCTCGCGTACGGCGCGGGCCACGAACGAGCCGTGGTCGATGCGCTTGCCGTCATCGTCCCAGGTGTCCTGATGGGCGTCGAACTGCACCATGGCCAGCGGGCCGTGAATGGCCGCATGCGCCTTCAGCAGAGGCCAGGTGACGAAGTGATCGCCGCCCAGCGACAGCAGGAACGCGCCGGATTTCAGGATCTTCGCCGCTTCGCGCTCGATCGCGCCCGGCGTTTTCTGGTGGTTGCCGGTGTCGAGCAGGCAGTCGCCATAGTCGACGACGCCAAGATTCTCGAACAGGTCGAGATGAAACGGATATTGGGGATCACAGTCGAAGATCGCCGAAGCGCGGCGGATCGCCTGCGGGCCAAAGCGTGCGCCGGAACGGTTGGTAACGGCGGCATCGAACGGAATGCCCCAGACGACGGCATCGGCGCCCTTTACGTTCTTGGTGTAGCGGCGGCGCATGAAAGACAGTGCACCGGCATAGGTCGGATCGCCCGAGCGACCGGTGTTCTTGTTGGCCGTGAAAGCATGGTCAATGGATTTTGCAGGCATCACGATTTCCTAAAACTTGTCTTGTGACGGGCTGATGAAGCGGCGCGGAAATTGCACGGCTTCGGTGGGGAAATGAATTCGCCCCGGCTCTATATCACCGGGACAGGAGGCGGACCATCTTGACGCAGACGGCATTCCTCGATGGGTGCTCCTTCATTGATCGTGCCGCGAATGCGGCCTTTGGCGACCGCCGCCGAATGGTTCGAAATGCTCGTTCCTGGCGGGGTTTCTGCGCTCTCCTGGTCGCGCTTTCTCATTTTCCAGCGACGGGATTCGTTTCGCAGAGCGCCTTCATCGGCTCATCTTTCCCGTTTGTCGACTTTTTTTTCGTTCTCCGGCGTGGGCTGCCGGTCCGGCGGGTTGCGAAAATGTAGCCGGCGGCGTTCACCGCGCTGTCACGCGCTGTCTTTATGTCCTCGCCACATCAAACCGGCGAGGAAACGATTCTCATGCGGATGATGTGGCTGGGTGCGGCTGTGGCCGCTTTCCTGATGCAAGGCTCGACGTCCGTGTCGGCCCAGAACGCGCGGATCGACCAGATCATCGATCGCTTCGAGCATGCCAACCAGTGGCGCGACCATGTCATGATCGTCGCGCATCGCGCCGGCTGGAAGGCCGGCGGGAAAATCACCCGCCCCGAAAACTCAATTGCCTCGATCCGCCACTCGATCGACCTCGGCGTCGAGATGGTCGAGTTCGATGTCCAGAAGACGCAGGACGGTGAACTCGTCGTGCTGCATGACAGCTGGCTCGACCGCACCACCACCTGCAAGGGCGAACTGGTCAAGCATACACTCTCCGACTTGAAGGGCTGCCGGCTGATCGTTGAAGGCACCGGCGAAGTGACCGATGAAGGGGTCCCGACGCTGCGCGACATGCTTGCCGCAGCCAAGGGCCGGATCATGGTCAATATCGACAATAAGCTCGGTGTTGACGCTCTGCCGGAAATGGTCTCAGTCGCTCGCGATCTCGGTATCGAGCGGCAGGTGGTGATCAAGCAGAACCTCTGGAACGCCGACAAGATCGCCGAGATGAAGGCAGTCATGGCGAGGGTGGGCGAGGGCGTTCATTTCATGCCGATCATTGCCGACGATGCCGTCAGGGACGCTCGCTTCATCGAGACAGCCACGAAGGCTTTTTCGGCGGATGCGGTCGAAATGGTGGTCTGGCGCAGCCAAGGCCAAGGCATGATAGCCGATGGCGGGCCGCTGTTCGGTTCGCGTGCCCGAGCGGTTGCGGCTCGAGGCGACTGGCATCTCTGGGTCAACACCTATCCGATCGTGAACCGGGAAAGCGGCCTGCTGGCCGGCGGTCGCGGCGATGAGCTCGCGACATTCGCGAGCCTGCCGGAGGAAACCTATGGTTTCTGGGCGGAGCAGGGCGCGACGATCATCCAGACGGACGAGCCAGAAGCGGCGATCGATTGGCTGACAGCCAATGGCTATCGCACGCCCTATGATCTGACGAATTGACGTCGAGCACGACAGTCGTACGAGCCGGCTCGAAAGTCATCGCATTGGCGTTGCTCTTGGAAGACGTCGAATATTAGCCAAACATTCTCGATATTCCGTCATCTTCGAAAAGCAACTGGACAGTTCTAAGAGAACACGCTCTGGTAGACGGCGGGTTTGAGGATTTCCTTCTATGAATGCAGATGAAATTGTCAGCCATCCCGCGCTGTTTCCTGCGATTCAAAGGCAGTCGCGGGCCTTTTTACAAGTCTCCGAAGAACATCCGCGGCTGGCGGCAGTCTTTGCGACCCATCAGCGCTGGCTGATGGCGATGGTTGCAGTTTCCCTTTACTTTCGAAGTAACCCCAGCGGCAGCCCGAAGGGCACAAGCACTGCCCGCTTCTTCGAGGTGATCGATTATCATTCGGTGGCCAGCAAGAATACCGCCAGCGCATTCGTCAAGGAGATGCTGAACTACGGCTTTGCCAGCTATGGCTCCGATATCGAAGACAAGCGGACGCTGACGTTTCATCCGACGGCTTTGAGTGTCGACGCGATAGGCGTCTGGCTGGCGATTGGCCTCACCACGCTCGACAGTCTCGACGGCAAAAACCGGCTCGCGACATTTCAGGCTGCCCCTGACGGAGCGCGTCGGCTTCTGCCGCTTATTTCCGACGGGCTGCTTAAGTCCCGCGCCGTGAGAGAGCCCAAGCACACCTTTTCTTTGTTCTTATGGCTCAACGAGGGCGGCATCGTCATAGAAAGGCTGATAACCGGGATGCGAAAAGCCGACATCAAGGCCGAGCGTATTTCGACGGACATAACCTCGGTCACGAATCTGGGCATGTGGTTGACCCTGTCGCGGGCCCATCTGGCGCGAAAGCTCCGCGAAGCCGAGACTGCGGGCAGCCTCGGATGGCATGGCCAGAAGAACCATTCGGTAATGTGGGTGTCGCAGGGCTTTCTGCAGGATTACATGACCGCCCAGGCGGTCAAATTGGCGATCATGGATGCTTCGTTCGCTGCGTGTTTTGGGCCGGAGACAGTCGAGAGGGAGATTGTCGACAGGTCCGTGATTGCCAGTGCGCCGACAGTTCATACGATCTTTTGAGAGATGCTTTCATGTGTGCTGAATTCTTCCTGCCAGTAGATTTGCTCGGCATGAAGCCCTGACTCTGAAAACTGCTTTAGGTCGATAAAGTGCCCATCTGGTGTCTTGGCGACAAGGTGGAAGATTTCACTATCTTCTAATGTCGCCATGAGTTCGTGCATGAAATGCTCAAGACCATATTGAGCAATCAGCATGGGCCGATCATTTTCGGCAGCCAAGGCCAGCAGAGAACGAAATGCTTGATCTGAAGGAAAATCTCGCTCGCCCAGCATAGGGCGGAGGCTCGCCAGCACATGATCAAAACGATCAAATACCGCTCGTCCGAATTCCTTCAGTAATTCATCGGCTTGATTGGTCGACTTGATCACGGCGTCCCCCTGTTCTGACACCTATTTATGGTGCCATCCAAGCCGTTCGATCAACAAAAAAGGCCCCGCAGAACGGGGCCTTTTTTCTCGGTGCTGCAAGCAGCACCTGAAATTCGAAAGCGGATCAGCGCTTCGAGAACTGGAACGAACGACGGGCTTTGGCCTTGCCGTACTTCTTGCGCTCGACGGTACGGCTGTCGCGGGTCAGGAAGCCGCCCTTCTTGAGCACGCCGCGAAGGCCCGGCTCATAGTAGGTCAGCGCCTTGGAGATGCCGTGACGAACGGCACCGGCCTGGCCGGAGAGACCACCGCCGACGACGGTCGCGATGATGTCGAACTGGCCGACGCGAGCTGCCGCGACGATCGGCTGGTTGAGGATCATCTGCAGCACCGGACGGGCGAAATAAGCCGCGAATTCCTTGCCGTTGACGACGATCTTGCCGGAACCCGGCTTGACCCAGACGCGAGCGATCGCGTCCTTGCGCTTGCCGGTGGCGTAGGCGCGGCCCTGCTTGTCCAGCTTCTGGACATAGACCGGGGCAGCCGGCTGTGCGGTAACGGCAGCGGTGCCGAGTTCTGCGAGCGAGTTGAGCTCAGCCATGATTACGAAGCCTTCTTGTTCTTGGCGTTCAGCGCGCCGACGTCGAGCGTGACAGGCTGCTGGGCGACATGCGGATGTTCGGCGCCGGCATAGACGCGCAGATTCTTCATCTGGCGGCGACCAAGCGGACCGCGCGGGATCATGCGTTCGACGGCCTTTTCAAGGACGCGTTCCGGGAAACGGCCTTCGAGCAGCTGGCGCGCGGTGCGCTCCTTGATGCCGCCCGGGTGGCCGGTGTGCCAGTAGTACACCTTGTCGGTGAACTTCTTGCCGGTGAATGCGACCTTGTCGGCGTTGATGATGATGACATTGTCGCCATCGTCGACATGGGGGGTGAAGGTGGGCTTGTTCTTGCCGCGGAGGATGTTGGCGACAATGGATGCGAGACGACCAACGACGAGACCCTCGGCGTCGATCAGCACCCACTTCTTCACCACGTCCGCAGGCTTCTGCGAAAAGGTTGTCATGGTCATATGCTTTCGGTTCGGACCTTCCGGAGAAGGCGTTTCTTGTTGCTTGGATTGAAACGCCGCCTGCGCGCCGCTTCAAAAACAAAACGACGGCCAATGTGGCCGCTGTTTCGATGACGGCTTATAGGCTGCGAGCATACCCAAGGTCAAGTCACGAGAAACGGCTGCCTTCCGAGAAAATTCAATAAAAACAATTCACTAGATATAAGGTATTATTTTACCACATAGATTTCAACGCTTCGGCGGTATCGAATAGGTGCCGGTGGCATGCGCGACCGTGTGCCCGTCCGGTCCGGCGACGATATCTATGTCGTAGACCATCAGGCTTTTTCCGAGCTTCAGGATGCGGCAATGGCCGTCGATCGGGCCGGCTTCGGCCTTGCGCATAAAGTTGATGTTGAGATTGGTAGTCACCGACAGCGCGTCAGGTCCGGCATGGGAAAGCACGCAGACATAGCCACCGATATCGGCCAGCGTGAACAGCGAAGGGCCGGACACGGTGCCGCCGGGGCGCAGGTGACGCTCGTCGGCATTCAGCCTCACCGTGCAACCTCCGGGAAATACGTCGACCGCCTCAAAGGCCGTCAGATCGCCGTTCAGTTGTGGGTAGATGGACTTCAGCAGATCGTTGATTTCGCCGGCCGTCATCTTCGGTTCGAGTTTGGCTTGGGCCGGCATCTGATCTGCTCCTGTCGCGGGGTCTGGTTCTACCGTCGATGCTTCCGGCTGCTTATATCTGCCCGAAAGCGTCGCCAGAAAACACGTTTGCCCCCTGTTCTTCAACCGGCAGCGTGTTAGTTCTTTGGGCGAGACGAAGGAGATGAATATTGGCTGAGATCGTCGCCATAAAACCCGCGCCGGAAGGGCCGGTAAGTTCGGTGCTGAAGGAAGGCGTGCTGCGCCTGACGCTGGCCAATCCGCCGGCCAATGCGCTGTCGATCGCGACGATGGCGGCACTTCAGGCCGAATTCGACCGTGCCCGCGACGACAAGGCGGTGCGCGTGATCATCCTGGCAGCAAGCGGCAAGCTGTTCTGCGCCGGTCACGACCTCAAGGAAATGACGCTGCATCGCGCCGACGCCGACCGGGGCAGGGCCTTCTTCGAGCGCAGCATGGCTGCCTGCGCCCAGCTGATGCAGACGATCGTGCGCCACCCTAAGCCGGTGATTGCCGAGGTGGACGGGCTGGCCACCGCTGCCGGCTGCCAGCTTGTCGCAAGCTGCGACCTCGCCATTGCCTCGAACGAGGCGACGTTCTGCACGCCGGGCGTCAATATCGGCCTGTTCTGCTCGACCCCGATGGTGGCGCTGTCGCGCAACGTCTCGCGCAAGCAGGCGATGGAAATGCTGCTGACCGGCGAGACGATCGACGCGACGACAGCGCGCGAGTTTGGCCTGGTCAACCGCGTCGTGCCGCGCGAATACCTGAATCAGATCGTGAACAAATACGCACAAACCATTGCTTCAAAATCGCCTTTGACGCTGAAGATCGGCAAGGAAGCTTTTTATGCGCAAGCCGAAATGGGTCTTACCGATGCCTACGAATACGCATCGCGCGTGATGGTCGAAAACATGCTGGCCCGCGACGCCGAGGAAGGCATCGGCGCCTTCATCGCAAAGCGCGATCCGAAATGGACGGGTGAATGATGGCCAGAATAACTTCCTTTGAGAAAGCCGAAATGCAGAGAATGCAGCTGCATGATGCGATCGAAGCTAAATATTATGTTCAAGATTACGATGGGCGCAAACTGTTGCAGATTTCAACATTTGGACGGGCTACCCGGGACATCCCAGGCAAGGTGAGTCAGACAATCCAACTTGATGAAGAGGCTGCCTCGCATTTGTTCGGCATTTTGAAAAAGACGTTTGATTTTAAGTAGCCACAGGCATCATGAACCACGATTCCTACGACAATTCCTACATCTCCGGCATTCTGAATTCGGTGAAGACGATCGCCGTCGTCGGTGCATCGGCGAACGATGTGCGGCCGAGTTATTTCGTCATGAAATATCTCATCGCCAAGGGGTTCACCGTGTTCCCGGTCAATCCGGGGCAGGCGGGCAAGGAGATCCTTGGCCAGATGACTTATGCGAAGCTCGCCGACATTCCGCACGGGATAGACATGGTCGATATCTTCCGGGCTTCCAATGCCGTGCCGGCAATCGTTGACGAGGCGCTGGCGCTCGATCCATTGCCGAAGGTGATCTGGATGCAGTTGACCGTCCGAAACGATGAGGCAGCCGCGCGCGCCGAGGCAGCCGGCCTCAAGGTGGTCATGAACCGCTGCCCCAAAATCGAATATGCCCGCCTTGCCGGCGAGATCGGCTGGAACGGTGTCAATTCGGGCGTTCTGTCGTCGAAAAAGCCGATCATGCGCTCCGGTTTCCAGAGCTTTGGCGTTCGGCAGAAGTAGTTTTCGCAAAATCATTCCGTCGCGCCGGCATTTTCACGCGGCGTAAGCTCAAAGTGCATAAGGCAGAAGCATTTTGTTCTTTGCATTCGCGGCAGCGCTCCGCCAAGAATAGCAACGAATTTTCAGAAGAGCTTTTCGGAGGAAAAAATGTCCCAGCGGATTCCCGGTTTCAACACGCTCGCAGTTCATGCCGGCGCCAAGCCCGACCCGGCAACGGGCGCGCGCGCCACGCCGATCTACCAGACGACGGCCTATGTCTTCGATGATGTCGATCATGCCGCCTCGCTGTTTGGCCTGAAGGCGTTCGGCAACATTTACACCCGCATCATGAACCCGACGCAGGCCGTACTGGAGGAGCGCGTGGCGGCCCTCGAAGGCGGAACGGCAGCCCTTGCCACCGCTTCCGGCCACGCCGCGCAATTGCTGGTGTTCCACACCATCCTGCGCCCGGGCGAGAATTTCATCGCCGCCAGAAAGCTTTATGGCGGTTCGATCAACCAGTTCGGTCACGCCTTCAAGAATTTCGGCTGGGAAGTGCGCTGGGCCGACACTGACAACGTCTCGACTTTTGAGAGCCAGATCGACGACAAGACGCGCGGCATCTTCATAGAGAGCCTGGCCAATCCGGGCGGCGAATTCGTCGATATCGAGGCGATCGGCAACATTGCCCGCAAGCACGGCCTGCCGCTGATCGTCGACAACACCATGGCCAGCCCCTATCTGCTTCGGCCGATCGAGCATGGCGCCGACATTGTTGTGCACTCGCTGACGAAATTCATCGGCGGCCACGGCAATTCCATGGGCGGCGCGATTGTTGATGGCGGCACCTTCGACTGGTCGAAATCCGGCAACTATCCGATGCTGTCGGAGCCGCGCCCGGAATATGGCGGCGTGGTGCTGCACGAGACATTCGGGAATTTCGCCTTCGCCATTGCCGCGCGCGTATTAGGCCTGCGCGATTTCGGCCCGTCGATTTCGCCGTTCAATGCATTCCTGATCCTGACCGGGCTGGAAACATTGCCACTACGCATGCAGCGCCATTCCGACAATGCGCTCAAGGTCGCCGAATGGCTGTCGAAGCACGACAAGATCGCCTGGGTGTCCTATCCCGGCCTGCCGAACGACAAGAACCACAAGCTGCAGCAGAAATACTCGCCGCTGGGCGCCGGTTCCGTCTTCACCTTCGGGCTCAAGGGTGGCTACGCCGCGGGCGTGAAATTGGTCGAGGGGCTGGAGTTGTTCTCGCATCTCGCCAATATCGGCGACACCAAATCGCTGGTCATCCACCCGGCCTCGACGACGCATCGCCAGCTTTCCGACGAGCAGAAGATCGCCGCCGGTGCGGGACCTGACGTGGTGCGGTTGTCGGTCGGCATCGAGGATGTCGCCGATATCATCGCCGATCTCGAGCAAGGCCTGGCGAAGGCGTAACGGAGTAAGGGCTTGTCCGAAAAATTCCTGACGATCGACACGACCGGCATCGAGCCGGAGGAAGGCGCGCCCGCGGAAGGGCGCGTCATCTCGGGCGATCCCATATTCCGCACCTGGAATGCCGAGGAGGCCGAAGGCGGCCTCTATGCCGGCATCTGGGAATCGACGCCCGGCAAGTGGCGCATCGAATATGACGAGTGGGAGTTCTGTCACATCCTCTCCGGCGTTTCCGTGATCACCGAGGACGGTGGTGAGGCGCGTACGGTCAAGGCGGGTGACCGTTTTGTCCTGCGCCCCGGCTTTAGGGGAAGCTGGGAAGTGCTTGAAACGACACGCAAGGATTATGTGATCCGGCTTTGATTTTCAGGCGGTTCAAGGAATGCCGATATGATTGCGCCAGATATCCCAACAAAGGTATCCGGCGTTTTCGTTTCAGCCAGCCTCCACAAGCGTCAACTTGGTACGCAGACGATCGTTGGTCTGCTGGAAAGGTTCGAGCCTTCGTTGGCCATAAGCGGTGGTTGAAATGTAAGCTTGCGGTAGGACCAGTGCATGACACGTTGTCCGGTGCCTGTGCCTATGACCAGCAGCCCGTGATTTCTCAGGAACCTTGGCCAGCGGCTATAATGGGGCTCACGGAAGGTGATCAATGACAGGTCGAGCATGCTGGCGGCTGCCCGCGATCCGGACTGGATGCAGTAGGGTTGGGAAGCGGCAGTCTTTGCTGCCTGCCAGTGTACGGCTATTGCGGTGAAGCAGGCGAAGACGATGGATGCGCCGACAGTCCCGGTCAGGACAAAACAGGCGAGGCCATAGAGATCGTCCGATAAAGGGCCCTGTGCCTTGCGCCGGCGCTGTATCGCCTGCTGTGCAAAGAACAGCGCGCCTGCCACCAGCAAGGCAAAGACGATGTCACCGCGCCATCGGCTGAAAATACCAAGCCCGAACAACAGCAAGAGCAATGCCGGCACAACGGAGAGAACCGCGATTATTCCATCTCTTTCGGGAGCGGGGGTTCTCGGTGGACGCACTAGCAGGATTGCCAATCCTGCTAGGACAATCGCTACAAGGGCGAGGATAAGGGCATTTACGATGAATTGGCCCAGCCCAAATCGGTCGTCTGAAGCCGAAAAGGAGCCTGACAGCACAAGGCAGATCAGGAGTCCATTCAGCGCGAGGGCGACAAAGGTTATCGGCCATTGCGCCGATGCGGCGCAAAAAATAGCCAGCATCAGCGGCAGATAGAGAATGAGCAGGATTATGTATGGACTATCGACCAGCATGTCCTGACCATTTGCCCGGCAGCCTTTCCAATCCATGAAAATGATAAGTGTCGCGGAAGCGTGGCTCTTCAGCGGGCGCCAGGCCGGGCAACCGATCGAACAGCACCTTCAACGAGCTCTGCAACTCCAGCCGCGCCAGCGGTGCACCGATGCAGAAATGGATGCCGGCGCCGAAGGAGACGTTTTTCTGGTCGCTGCGGCCCGGCATGAATTTCTCTGGTTCGGCAAATGATGCCGGATCATGATTGGCCATGCCGAGCAGCAGCCCGATCTGCTCGCCGGGCTTGACCGTCACGCCGTCGGCGAGCTCGATCTCACCATAGGCATAGCGCGTGAACATATGCAGAGGCGCGTCGAAGCGCAGGCATTCTTCCACCGTCGCTGCGGTCGCTTCCGGTGTGCCAAAAAAGCGGCGGGGGTCGCCGCCCTGCGCAAGGATGGTGCGCACGGCATTGCCTGTCTGATGGACAGTCGCCTCATGGCCGGCGTTGAGCAGCAGGATCGCCGAGGAAACCAGCTCGTCCTCGCTCAGTTTCTGGCCGTCCTCCTGCGCCGAGATCAGCAGGCTGAGCAGGTCGTCGCCCGGATTCTTGCGGCGCTCCGCTACGTAGCTGCGCAAGAAATCGGAAAAAGCGCCCGACGATGCGTTGGCCCTTTCCTCGGTCTCGTGGGTGCGGCCATGCATGTACATTGCCACCATGTCGTGCGACCAGTCGAGCAGCTGCGGCCCCATTTCCACCGGCACGCCGAGCATTTCGGCGATGATGGTGATGGGCAGGGGCGCTGCGAACGCCGGCAGAAGATCGGCTTCGCCCGCCGGTTCGAAACGGTCGACCAGCTCGTTGGCGAGCGCCTCGACGCGCGGGCGCAGCCGCTCGACCTGCCGCGAGACAAAGGCGCGGTTGACCAGCGTCCGCAGGCGGGTGTGAACCGGCGGCTCGAGCTCCAGCATGGAATTGGCCTCGATCGCGTCGAAAGCCCTGAGATGGGTGCGGTCCCGATCGGTCCCGCGGCTATCGGGAATGCCAGCCGGATTCTGGCGGCCGAAGCGGCGGTCGCGCAGCAGCCGGTTGACATCGTCGTAACCGCCAAAGCACCAGAAGCCGAACTCTTCCCAGAAGAACACGTTCGACGTGCCGTGCAGCCAGGCGTAGGCCTCATAAGGATTCTGGACGAAACGCTGCTCGTGCGGGTCGAGCCGCAGGCGGCGATGGTCGGGGGCAAGGGTCAGGAAGGGCGGTGGGCTAATCGAATGCATAAGCCGATATAAGCGAAACCACGTATCTGTCACCAGCAACAGTTTCTTTGATTGATTAAACGAACTGGTTCGTACATCCTGACGTTGCCGTAACGGGAGGTTGCGGCGACCAAATTAAGGGAAGGAGACCGGATATGTGCCCTCCAGGGTGTTTTCATTCGATATGTGAGAATGCGACCCGCCGCGGCCTGCTGAAGGCGGGCTTTACACTGGGGCTTGGTGCCGCTGCCGCGGCTGCTCTGCCGGTCGGGAAGGCCGCGCTGGCCGCGCCGACCAGTTTCAGCGAGACTGTGGATCTTTCGCATGCGCTGTTCGAAGGATTCCCGACATTCAGCGGTGAAAAATGGTTCACGGTCGAGAACATCGTGAATTTCGCCAAGGACAAGGTGAACCTGAACCGCTGGACGCTTGTGGAGCATTCCGGCACGCATATGGATGCGCCCATCCATTTCTCGGCCGATGGGATGAGCGCGGACATGATTCCGATTTCCGATCTGATCGTCCCGGCTGCGGTCATCAACATTTCCGCCCGTGCTGCCGAGAATGCAGACACCGCACTGACGCCCGACGACATCAAGGCATGGGAAGCCAGGAACGGCCGGCTGCCGGACGGATGCTGCGTGATAATGAATTCGGGCTGGCATAAACTGGTTGGCGACGCGAAATTTGCCGGGCGGGATGCCGAAGGCAAGAACCATACGCCGGGATTCCACATCGAGACTGTGCAGATGCTGATCGCGGAAAGGAACGTGAAGGGAATTGGCGTAGACACGCTTTCGCTCGACACCGGTCTGAATTCCGGGGGAGCGTTCCCTGTCCATTACGAGTGGCTGGGAAGCGGTCGATGGGGCGTGGAGGCGGTTGCCAATCTCGATGCAATCCCCGAAAGCGGGGCTCAGCTCTTCCTGGGGATACCCAAAGTCAAGGGTGCGACCGGAGGTCCGACCCGGGTGATTGCCCTGCTTTGAACACCAATGCGCAGCCCTGGCGAAACGATTCGCAGGGCTGCGGCTTGGCACGCATGCCTCACCGGCTATGCCATCATTGAGCAGTCGAAGTGGCGGATTGGCAACTTGCCAGCCTTGCGTCCTGCCGTATGGTAGTCGCACTTGGCCAACCCTCCTGGCCGAGCTTTGCTGGGATTTTCCGTATGAACATCATCGTCGTTGGCGCGGGCATCGCCGGTCTTTCCACCGCTTGGGCGCTCACCAAGGCAGGACACCAGGTCAGCCTTGTCGAGCAGGGATCGATTCCCAACCCGCTTGCTGCCTCCGGCGATCATCACCGCATCATCCGCCGTGCTTATGGTGCATCGACCGGTTACGGGCGGCTGATAACCGAAGCCTATGAGGCCTGGGACGAACTCTGGGCGGATATCGGCGAAACACATTACGATCCGCGCGGCTTCATCTGCGTCTCGCGCGAACCAGGGGACGAGGCCGACGAATATCGCGAAGGGCTGGAGGCCGGTGGCTATCCATTCGAAACGGTCGAGCCGGCGGATGCCGTTACCCGCTGGCCTTTCCTTGAAGCGGGGAGCTTCAACTACGCCTTCTTTTCCCCGGAAGGCGGAGCGCTTCATTGCCGCAAGATCGCCGCTGGTCTCGTCCGCTGGTTGAAGGCGAATGGCGCGAATGTTTATGAGAACAGCAAGGTCGTCGAAATCGATCAGGAGACAGGAACGGCCACACTCGAATCAGGCGAGACGATGCAAGGCGAACGCGTCATCGTCACCGCAGGCGCCTGGGTTTTGAAGCTGTTCCCGGAACTCGGCTTCGAACTCACGACCTATCGCACCGCGGTCGTTTATCTCGATCCTCCGGCTGACCTGAAGGCCGCCTGGGAGGCAGCGCCGGTGATTCTGGATGTCGGCGGCAAGACCGACGGCTACATCATTCCACCCTCGGGTGGCGCCGGGCTGAAATTCGGCTCGGGCCTGCACAAGGTGAAGACCAGCGACGCCAACTGGAACAGGCAGCCAGTGAAGGGCGAAGGGGAGGCTATACGCAATCTGTTCTCGCCGCCGATGGCCCGCATTGAAGAATATGCGGTCAAGGAAGTGGTGACCTGCGCCTACACCTTCACCGCCGATGAACGCTTCCTGGCGCGCGCGCTCGGGAAATGCCTGGTGGTTTCGGCATGCTCAGGTCACGGCTACAAATTCGGCGCCGCTGTGGGCCGCAGGGTGGCTTCAGCGGTGCAGGCCGACGATACAGAGAGCCTCATATCCTGGCTGCGCGCCGAGACGGTGTAACTCGGCGCGAGCAGTTGGATGAAGCGATGATTGCAGCCTGATTCGCGCGTCGTCAGGCTCGTCCTTCCACACCATAGCGGTGCAGCGGATTCGTCATTGCCGTTGTCTGCGTGAGACCGAGAACCTTGCGAATGGTTTCGGGGCTTTCGCTGACCACCGTCTGGCCGACGACATGGGTGATGATCGTGCCCGGGCCATGCTCTTTCATGGAAACCAGATGAGTGGTGTTGAAAAAGATCTGCTTGCCGTCAAAATCGGTGAGTGCAATCCACATGGTGAGCCCCTGCAAAGCGCGAAACATCTCGCGTGCCAAGAACCCAGGCCGGATGAACTGCCTCATGCCATTTGCGGCTTCAATGAGACCCACGTACATCTGAGAAGTTGAAGTCTCGCGCAAACGGGAACGTTTTGCAACTGCGAACTAATTTATGTTTGCCGCAAGGTTACCCAACGTCACATGCGCGAAAATGGTTTCGATGCATGGAACCGGTCTGCAGGGATTTGCAAGGCAAACGTCTTTTTCCCATGCCGGGCTAGCCGGTGAACAGATTCTTAAATTGTTCAAGGAAAAGAGGTGGTACGCCCAAGGGGAATCGAACCCCTGTTACCGCCGTGAAAGGGCGGTGTCCTAACCGCTAGACGATGGGCGCGGAAGACGAAGCGGGTTATAGTCAGCTTGTTTGCTATGGGCAACCCGTCAAAAGCCCGTTTTACAAACTTTTTTTATCTCACCTGCGGCGGCGGCAACGCCAGTTCCAGTCGCGCTCCGGGCCGACGTCGATATGCACCGATTCCGTGTGGCAATAGGTGCCGACGCCACCGCGGCCGGGCATGGAGCGGACGTAATTTGCCAGTTCCCATTTGCCGACGCCGGGGATCTGAATGTCGGCGGCCGCGCAATACATATGCAGCGAATTCTTGGCGCCGCGTGCCTGGCGGTTGCGGCTCGGGCTGCGGTAGCCCGAGGTGACGATCATCTTCTTGCCGTAGTGCTGTTCGACCACCTTCAGGACACGGACCAGCGAAGGCTTCAGGCAGGCAACATCGACGTTCTCAGTCTGCTTGAGAAGGCCGTTGGGGGCAAGGCGCGCCAAACCAGCGGCAGACGCTACCTGGATCGGTTCGTCGTCTTCCTCGTGCAGATCGACATCGCTGTCGTCGTCGAGGCCCGATTTGCGCTTGATTTCGAAAAGGGCGGTCTGGCGCACGCCGGGTAGGGCGTTTTCGCCGCTGTCGGAGGCAGAATTTCCTCCGCTGAGCGAGGCGAGGGCAAGCGGCTTTGCGGCAGAGTCAGCGGAAGCCAGCTGAATGATCGGCTTGGCTTTTTCTTCTGCTACCGGCGCCGGGACGGCCGCAGCAGCTGCTTCCTTGATTGCAGGAGCAGCCGGTTTCGGCTGCGCAATTACTGGCTTGGATGTCGCGGAAGCGGATGATGCACCGAAGAACGAAGCAAGGAAGCCTTTTTTCTTGGGCGCGGCCTGTTCGGCCTGAGGTGCTTCGCCGGCTGTCACATAGACCGGATTGTTCATTTCGGTGGCGGCACTTGCCACTTGCACCGGTTTCGCCGCTACGGGACCTTCGCCGTTGCGGCCCGTCGGCGCGGGAGCCTGGACCGCCTTTGGCTGTGCAGCCGATTCGGCAGGCGCTGATGCCGGCGCAGAATCAGCAGTGGCCGCAGCGGCGGTCTGCGTCGATGCCTCGGCGTTCACCGCAGCTTGCGACTGCAGCGCAGGATTTTCGGTGGCGGGCTTTGCGGCGGGCAGATAGGCGACTTCGGCAGGCAATGCCGTGTCGCCTTCTTCCATGACTGTCGTCACGGCCGGGCTGCCGGCATCTGTCTGCTGGGAGGTGGTAACGGAACTGGTCTGAAGGCTCGAACCACCCGTGGCGGCCTCGGCTGCCTGAGCAGGTGCGGTTCCTGGTGCGTTGAAACCGGGAGAGCCGAGTTCGAGGGTAGGGTCGGTGGTCGATGTGCAGGACGCCAGCAGAACGGAGAACAGCGCTGCCACAACGGCACGGCTCCCCCCTTTCGCAAAGCGCGACCTTGCTACAGTCAAGCCCGTCCCCTTCTGCCTTCTCAGCCGCGCCTTTTCAGGCGGCGGCACTCAAAAAATCAAAACCGAAACGATTCTGCCTCCGACGGCATGCCTGAACCTTGCGATCTGGCGAATTGTCCGCCGATGCGGAATCAAATTCGAAAATGGCAGGAGCAAGTTTGCCGGGCCACCATTTCGCTCGCTTTGACCAAGAGGTCAACTCACCGCACATTACAGTGTGTTACACACGCACCTTCACATAGCTGCCCGGCGCGTCGCCGAGAGTCTTAGTGTGTTCGCCGGGTATTCTTGCCGGCACCTGTGCAGGGTTTTTCTCGGTGACCCAGTTTTGCCAATGCGGCCACCAGGAACCCTGGTTTTCCATGGCTTTCTCGATCCACTGGTCGAATTTTCCGGCCGGCTTTCCGCCCGTCCAGTATTGGTATTTGTTGGCGGCAGGCGGGTTGACGACGCCGGCGATATGGCCCGATCCGGCCATCACATAGTCAACCGGCCCGCCGAAATATTGACAGCCGAGAAAGACAGAAAGTGCGGGTGCGATATGATCTTCGCGCGACGCGAGATTGTAGACGGGAATCGTTATGTCGCCCAGCGAGATGGTGCGGCCGGCGAGTTCCGTGCGGCCCTGCGACAGGTTGTTTTCCAGATAGCAGTTGCGCAAATAGAACGAATGATTGGCTGCCGCCATGCGGGTCGAATCGGCGTTCCAGTAGAGCAGGTCGAAGGGCAGGGGATCCTTGCCGCGCATGTAATTGTTGACGACATAGGGCCAGATCAGGTCGCCGGAGCGCAGCATGTTGAAGGCCGTCGCCATCTTCGTGCCGTCGAGATAGCCCTTGCCGTTCATCGAGCGCTCGAGCGCGGCGATCTGGTCTTCGTCGACAAACACCTTGAGATCGCCGGCAAAAGTGAAATCGACCTGGGTGGTGAAGAAGGTGACCGACTGGATTCGGTTGTCACCCTCCTGGGCGAGCAAAGCGAGTGCCGCTGCCAGCAGGGTTCCGCCGACGCAGTAGCCGATCGCATTGACCTCTTTTTCGCCGGTGGCGGCTTCAATCGTATCGAGCCCATATTGCAGGCCTTCGCGAATATAGGCTTCCCAGCCCTTAAGGCCGTGGCGTTCGTCCGGGTTGATCCAGGAGATGACGAAGACAGTATGGCCCTGCTCGACGGCCCAGCGGATGAAGGATTTCTGCGGGTTGAGGTCGAGTATGTAGAATTTGTTGATCCATGGCGGGCAGATCAGCAGCGGCCGTTTCAGCACCTTTTCGGTTGCCGGTTCATATTGGATGATCTCGGCGACATCGCTGCGCCCGACAACCTTGCCCGGCGTCATCGCCATGTTGCGGCCGATCTCGAACTGCGAATAGTCGGCCTGCCGGAGCTTCAGGTCGCCCTTGCCGGCGACGATGTCCTCGGCCAGCATCTTCATGCCGCGGACGAGATTTTCGCCATTGCTCATCACCGTCTCGCGGAAAAGCTCCGGATTGGTGAGGATGAAGTTCGACGGCGAGATCGCGTTGGAAACCTGCTTTACGTAGAAGCTGGCCTTGTGGCGGGTGTGCTCGTCCAGCCCGTCGGCGTGCTCGACAAGATCGTTCGCCCAGCGCGATGTGACGAGATAGGTCTGCTTGAGGAAGTCGAAGAACGCGTTCTTGGCCCATTCCGGGTCCTGGAAGCGCTTGTCGCCCTTTTCCGGCTTGATGCCTTCCTCTGCGCGTTCACCGGCGCCAGCGCCAGCGCGCTGGATCGCGTTTGACCAGACGTTCATGTAACCCGAAAACAGCCGCGTCTGCGCTTCAAGCGCGCGTGACGGGTCGGAAAGCCAGTATTCGGTGAGCTTGGAGAAGGTCTTGACCATGTCGGCCATCGGCTCGGCCACGCTGTCGCGAACCTCGCCTTTTTCGCGCGGCTCGGCCCATGCCGAGGCAGCCTTGCCCGCCTGCTCGACCATCCGGGCGAGATTCAGCGCGAAGCGTTCCGGGTCCTTGACGAGATATTGCTCGACGGAGGGTGTCGGATTGGCGTCTGTCTTGCCAGAATCGGCTGTCTTCGACATGGTTCGGGCACATCCTCCCTATGCGTATTCTTGACATGTTATCATGGGACGTCGAAAGAGGTCCAACAACGGCCCTTCATCGTGTAATAGGGTCGCAGAGGAAATAATATGACAGAGCTTGATCGCGGCGGCTTTTTTTCCGGGTTGCGGGTGGCGCTTGCGGGCGCCGGCATCGCGCTGGCGGCATCGCAGCTTTCGGCCTGCACCAGCGTGAACGACGGCGTCCCGGTCTCGACGGCAAAGCCTTCGGGCCTTTCCTCCGGTCAGGCCAACAATACCGGCACGTTTCCAAACCTGAACATTCCGCCCAAGGCCGCGAACCAGCAGTTCACGCCGGACCAGAAGACGGCGAAGTTTTCCGAGCTGAAGTCGGCGCAAGGCTCGCAGGCGGCCGCCGGCACCGGCAGCGTGCCCAACGACCAGCCTCGGCTGAAGAAGATAGCCGCCACGCACGCAGCCGAAACACTGGCCGAGATCGAAGGTAACTGATACCTCGACCCGCCCTGTGATTGGGTATATACGCGCGTCACGATTTGATGGCCATTTGCTTGGATTTGTCATGGAAGAGTTTCACAAGATTCGCCGGCTTCCGCCTTATGTCTTCGAGCAGGTCAACCGGCTGAAGGCCAGCGCCCGGTCGCGCGGCGCCGACATCATCGATCTCGGCATGGGCAATCCCGACCTGCCCACGCCGACGGCCATCGTCGACAAGCTGTGCGAAGTGGTGCGCGATCCGCGCACCCACCGCTATTCTTCCTCGCGCGGCATTCCTGGCCTGCGCCGCGCCCAGGCCAACTATTATGCCCGCCGTTTCGGCGTGAAGCTGAATCCGGACACCCAGGTCGTTGCCACGCTGGGCTCCAAGGAAGGCTTCGCCAACATGGCGCAGGCGATTACAGCACCTGGCGATGTCGTGCTCTGCCCGGATCCGACCTATCCGATCCATGCCTTCGGCTTCATCATGTCGGGCGGCGTCATCCGCTCGCTGCAGGCCAAGCCGGACGACAGCTTCATCCCGGCGCTTGAGCGCGGCGTGCGCCATTCGATCCCGAAGCCGCTGGCGTTGATCCTCAACTACCCGTCGAACCCGACGGCCCATGTCGCTACCCTCGACTTCTACAAGGACGTGGTGGCCTTCGCGAAGAAGAACGACATCATCATCCTGTCGGATCTGGCCTATTCCGAAATCTACTTCGACGGCAATCCGCCGCCTTCGGTGCTGCAGGTACCGGGTGCGATGGACGTCACCGTCGAGTTCACGTCGATGTCGAAGACATTCTCGATGCCCGGCTGGCGCATGGGCTTTGCCGTCGGCAATGAGCGGCTGATCTCGGCACTGACGCGCGTCAAATCCTATCTCGACTATGGCGCCTTCACGCCGATCCAGGTCGCGGCAACCTCCGCGCTCAATGGCGACGGTGCCGACATCGCCGAGGTGCGCGAGGTCTATCACAAGCGCCGCGACGTCATGGTTGATGCCTTTGGCCGCGCCGGCTGGGAAATTCCGGCGCCGGCTGCGACGATGTTTGCCTGGGCGCCGATCCCGGAGCAGTTCAAGCAACTCGGTTCGCTCGAGTTCTCCAAGCTGCTCATCGAGCATGCCGACGTGGCGGTAGCGCCCGGCGTCGGCTTCGGCGAGCATGGCGACGATTATGTGCGTCTTGCACTGGTCGAAAACGAGCATCGCATTCGTCAGGCCGCCCGTAACATCAAGCGCTTTCTGGCGACCACCGCCAAGCAGCCCAACAATGTGGTGCCGCTGACGGCGCATCGCTGAGCCGTCGCTGCCAACCATCCTGAATGACCGAGAAGAGGGGCGCCGCTATCATGGCCGAAGCTTTGCGTATTGGAATAGCCGGGCTCGGCACAGTCGGTGCCTCGGTCGTGCGTGTTCTGTCGGAGAAGGCTTCCGAACTCACTCGCCAATGCGGCCGCCAGCTGGTGGTGACCGCAGTTTCCGCGCGTGATCGTGCGCGCAACCGCGGTGTCGATGTCGCGGCCGCCAAATGGTTCGACGATCCGGTAGACTTGGCCAAGAGCGCCGATATCGACGTCTTCGTCGAACTGATCGGCGGTGACGAGGGGCCGGCGCGCGCTTGTGTCAAGGTAGCGCTTGAAGCTGGAAAGCACGTCGTGACAGCCAACAAGGCGCTGCTTGCCAAGCATGGCGTCTCATTGGCCGAGATCGCCGAGAAGAAGGGCGTTCTGCTCAACTACGAGGCGGCGGTCGCCGGCGGCATCCCGATCATCAAGACGATGCGCGAGGCGATGGCCGGCAACAGCGTGACGCGCGTCTTCGGCATCCTCAACGGCACCTGCAACTACATCCTGACGCGCATGGAGGCCGAAGGCCTGTCCTTCGAAGACTGCCTGAAGGATGCACAGCGCCTCGGCTATGCCGAAGCCGACCCGACCTTCGACATCGAGGGCAACGACACCGCGCACAAGCTGTCGATTCTGACCAGCCTTGCCTTCGGCTGTAAGATTTCCGCCGACGACATCTACATGGAAGGCATCAGCAACATTTCGCAGGCCGATATCCGCGCGGCGGGCGAACTCGGCTATCGCATCAAGCTGCTCGGCGTTGCCCAGCAGACGGAAAGCGGTATCGAGCAGCGCGTCCACCCGACCATGGTGCCGACTGCTTCGGTGATCGCGCAGGTTCATGGCGTGACCAATGCCGTTGCCGTCGAGACTGACATATTGGGCGAGCTTCTGCTGTCCGGCCCGGGTGCGGGCGGCAACGCCACGGCATCGGCCGTGATCGGCGATATCGCCGATATCGCCAAGAGCCGTCCCGGCTTCCAGCATGGCCCTGTCTTCGGCCGCCCGGCCAAGGAATTGAAACCCTACAAGCGCGCCAAGATGCGTGCGCATGAGGGCGGCTATTTCATTCGCCTCACCGTGCATGACCGCGTCGGCGTGTTCGCCGCCGTCGCCAAGCGCATGGCCGACAACGACATTTCGCTGGAATCGATCGTCCAGCACGCGGTCGGCACCGAAGAAGACGCAACCAAGACGGTCATCCTCGTCACCCACGAGACGACGGAGGCCGCCGTGCGCAAGGCTGTCGACGGCATCACCAAGGATGGTCATCTGACCGACAAGCCGCAGGTGATCCGCATAGAGCGGGCCGGCTGAGAGCCCGCCCGCTAACTCTACTCTGCCGGCCGACTGACGCAGTTTTCTGCGCTTTTCCAGAGCGCCGCGCGTCAATTCGGACGCGGGCTCACGTACTTTAAGTACGCTCCGCTCGTCGCCTGTGGCGACCCCGAAAACCACGCCATTCGACTCAGAGCGAGTTATCAGACAGGCTCTACGTTGCGCGAGCCAACCTTAATCGATTGATGTTTCCCCGTTCGGCAAGAACGGTGCCAACAGGTCTTGCCCTTGTCATTTCACTTTGACACAAGGGGCCGGCTGCCCGGTCCCGGGCGTTTCAAGATCAAGAACACGGGAATACTCAAACTATGGCGAAAAGCGTTGTCGCCGGTCTCGACCGGATCCTCACCATGGAACTCGTTCGCGTAACGGAGCGCGCCGCAGTGGCGGCAGCACGGCTTCGGGGCAGGGGCGACGAGATGGCCGCCGACCAGGTCGCGGTCGATGCCATGCGTGCGGAGTTGAACCGGCTTGCCATCAAGGGCACCGTCGTCATCGGCGAGGGAGAGCGCGACGAAGCCCCCATGCTCTATATCGGCGAGGAAGTCGGCTCCGGCGACGGCCCGGAGGTCGATATCGCGCTCGACCCGCTGGAAGGCACGACCATCTGCGCCAAGAACCTGCCCAATGCGCTGGCAGTCATCGCCATCGCCGAGAAGGGCAGCCTGCTGTTCGCGCCAGACGTCTATATGGACAAGATCGCCGTCGGACCCGGCTATCCCGATGGCGTCATCGACATTGATGCGACTCCCGAGGAAAACATCAGGAGCGTGGCCAAGGCCAAGGGCGTCCCGGTTTCGGAAGTCACCGCCTGCATTCTCGACCGCCCGCGCCATGCCAAGCTGATCGAAGCCGTGCGCAACACCGGTGCGGCCATCCGCCTGATCGGCGACGGCGACGTTGCCGGCGTCATCCACACCACAGACCCGGACGAGACCGGCATCGACATCTATCTCGGCACCGGCGGTGCGCCGGAAGGCGTACTGGCTGCGGCGGCATTGCGCTGCACCGGCGGCCAGATGCAGGGCCGTCTGATGCTCGACACGCCGGAAAAGGTGGCGCGCGCTGCCAAGATGGGCATTTCGGACCCCGATAAGGTCTATCGCATCGAAGAAATGGCACGCGGCGACGTGCTTTTCGCTGCCACCGGCGTCACCGACGGCAATATGCTTGCCGGCGTGAAATTCGGCCGCAACTCGATCACCACCGACACGATCGTGCTGCGTTCCTCGTCGAAGACCGTGCGTGAGATCAAGGCACGCCATCAGGACCTCGATAAATTCTGAGGACTGTGGCCCGACATTGCCGTGCTGCCCTTGGGCATTCACCCATGAACGCCTATCGTGCGGCCATGGGTGAAGAACTGGGCGGCGCATGACAGCCGAAAAGCGGTATTTTCTGGGCGTAAAGCGCTCCGCGACCGGGCTTGCCTGGGAACATCGGCTGAGCGAACGCCAGGAGATGACAGCCCTTGCCATCGCGCAGGGCCACGGCGTGCCCGACATTGTGGCGCGCGTGCTCGCCGGTCGCGGGGTTCTTGCCGAGGATACCGAGCGTTTTCTCGACCCGACGATCCGCGATCTTCTGCCTGATCCAGCTTCGCTGACCGACATGGAAGCAGCGGCCGAACGCATCGCCGACGCCGTCGTGCGGCGCGAGAAGGTCGCGATCTTCGGCGACTATGATGTCGACGGAGCCGCGACGTCGGCGCTTCTGAAGCGGTTTCTTGCCCATTACGGCATCGAGGCCGAAATCTATATTCCCGACAGGATTTACGAGGGTTATGGCCCGAATCCTGAGGCGATGCGCGAACTCGTGTCGCGTGGCGCACGGCTGATCGTCACGGTGGATTGCGGCACCAACAGTGCAGCCTCAATCGATGCTGCGCGCGAGGTCGGTGCCGATGTCGTGGTCCTCGACCACCATCAGGTCGGCGGGCCGTTGCCGGTGGCGCGCGCCATCGTCAATCCGAACCGCGACGACGATCTTTCCGGGCAGGGACATCTCTGCGCAGCCGGCGTGGTGTTTCTTGCGCTTGTTCAGACGGCAAAGGTTTTGCGCAGCAGGAATCTCGACACTCCTCCGCCTGATCTGCTGTCGATGCTCGACCTGGTGGCGCTGGCGACTGTCTGCGATGTGGTGCCGCTGACCGGTGTCAATCGTGCTTTCGTGGTCAAGGGGCTGCTCGCTATCCGGCAGCAGAAGAACGTCGGCATCTCAGCGCTTGCGCGCGTGTCACGCATTGGCGAACCGATCAGCACCTTTCATCTGGCCTTCCTCATCGGCCCGCGTATCAATGCCGGCGGGCGCATCGGAGACGCGGCACTCGGCAGCCGGCTTCTGGCGACGGACGATCCGGTCGAGGCGGGAACGATCGCCGAAACGCTGGACCGGCTGAACCAGGAACGGCAGGCAATGGAGCAGGAGATGCTTTCCGAGGCCCGCGCCGAGGCCGACGCCGAACTCGCCGGCGGCACCGGTCCCGCTGTGATCGTGACGGCTGGCCCGAAATGGCATCCCGGCATCGTCGGGCTGCTCGCCTCGCGATTGAAAGACCATGCGCGTCGCCCCGCCTTCGCCATTGCCTTCAACCCCAATGGATTGGGCACTGGCTCAGGACGCTCTGTCTCGGGTTTCGATCTCGGAAAACTTGTGCGCGAGGCAGCCGATCGCGGGCTGATCGTCAAGGGCGGCGGTCACGCCATGGCGGCTGGCATCACCGTCGAGCGCGAAAAGCTCGGCGCGCTGCGTGCCTTTTTCGAGGAACGCGCGGCAGCCGATGTGTTTCGCCTGCAAGGCGAGGAAAGCCTGCCAATCGATGCGGCACTGGCCGCGGACGGCGCCACGACCACGCTGCTCGACACGCTGGAAAAGGCCGGCCCGTTCGGTGCCGGCCATGTCGCGCCGGTCTTCGTGCTGCCGCGCCACAAGATCGTCGATGCCCGGCTGGTCGGTTCTTCCCACATCAGGGTCGATCTTCGCTCGGATGGCGGCGGGCGCATCCAGGCGATCGCCTTTCGCGCCCTCGATACGGCTTTGGGAGATTTCTTGTTCAAGAGCCGCGGCGCGACGGTGCATGTCGCTGGGTCTTTGTCTTCGAACTACTGGAACGGCAACAGGACCGCGCAATTCCGCATCATAGATGCAGCACCGGCCTGATTAGACAAGAACCGCCTGCAGCCGCTCAAGCTCGGTGATATGCGCCTTCGTTGCCTCGTAGCCGAGGCGGATCGCTTCGTCGGCGCGGTGGAATTCCGACAGGCCGATATGGCCGAGTTTAGGTTGGATCGACATATCCGGCGGGTCGCCCGCCAAACGCGCGCGTGAGATGCGGTCCTGGATGATGTTGAAGGCCTCGACCATGACACCGGTGATGCCGAGGCGGGTTTCCTTTGCGCGCGCTTGCGTGTCCTTGCGGCCTGCGGCGGGCGCGTCCTTTTCGATCACCAGTTCGCCGGCGTTATGCTTGATCACGGCGGCGCGGCCATAAAGATCGTAGTGCAGATTGACCGCAACGACGAGCGGCTGCTCGTAGGCGCGGCAGACGGAAACCGGAACCGGATTGACCAGCGCGCCATCGACGAGGATGCGCTTGTTGGCGACGACCGGTTCGAAAACGGCCGGCAGCGCGTAGGAAGCACGCATGGCCGTGATGAGCGAGCCGTTCGACAGCCAGATTTCATGGCCGGTGCTGATTTCCGCGGCGACGCAGACGAAAGGTTTTGGCAGATCCTCGAAGCGCAGGCCGGACATGTGCTCCTGCATCCGCGCGGTCAGCTTCATGCCACCGAAAAGGCCACTGCCGCCGAGATGAAGATCGAGCAGGCCGAAGAAGCGGCGCCTTGTCAGGCTGCGGGCGAAATCTTCCAGTTCGTCGAGCTTGCCGGCGAGATAACAGCCCCCGACCAGCGCGCCGATCGAGGTGCCGGCGATCATGTCGATTTCTATGCCGGCTTCATCAAGTGCCCGCAGCACACCGATATGCGCCCAGCCACGCGCGGCTCCACCACCGAGTGCCAGCGAGATGCCGGATTTTTTCTGGGGCTGCGGTTCCTGTATGCCGCCGGACGAAGCGGGGCCGTTGGCTTCCCGCACGTCGGCTCTATTGCGTAGTGACGCCCACTCGAGCATCGAAATCTCCCATGTCCCACCCCGATGATAGGCATGGGCCGTATCGAAAAGGTGAATCTATGTGACGGTTCAAGTTTAAGTGGTTCACTTGGCGTCTGGATATGTCTTTTTAACGTCGAAAAGCGGCCTGCTGCCATCATCACTTAGGATGGCAACTCCGTCTTTTGCAGCCACCGTCCTGTAAAAACACGAACGCCGGCCGGTGTGACAGGTTGCATCGTGGCCCAACACATTTACGCGAAGCCAGACAGCATCCTGATCACAATCGGTACGGATCTCGGCGACGTGCTGCATGTTTCCGGAGGTCTCGCCCTTCTTCCAGAGCGCATTGCGTGACCGCGACCAGTAATGCGCGATACCGGTCTCCAGCGTCAGCGACAGGGCTTCGGCATTCATATGCGCGACCATGAGCAGCATGCCGTCGCGGGCATCCGTCACAACGGCCGTTACGAGACCGTTGGCGTCGAAGCGCGGCGCGAAGGATTTGCCTTCCTCGAGCGTTTTCTTGTCCGATGAAACGTCAAATGCGATGGGGGCCATTGCCGGCTCCTTGTTCGCGGACCCGGCAATCACCTGATCTTGATCAGGAGGAAGCGCCGTTCCGCACCATTGTCACAAACCGGACCTGCTCTTCGGGACTGTCCTTGAAAGCGCCGGTGAAGGTTGAGGTGAGGGTGGTGGAACCCTGCTTGCGAATGCCGCGCATGGCCATGCACATATGCTCGGCTTCGATCATGACGGCAACGCCGCGCGGGTTTAGCACCTCCTGGATGACGCCGGCAATCTGCGCTGTCATCGCTTCCTGCGTTTGCAGGCGATGCGCGAAGATATCGACGACGCGTGCGATCTTGGATAGGCCGACGACCTTGCCATCCGGCAGATAGCCGACATGGGCCTTGCCGATGATCGGCACCATGTGGTGCTCGCAATGCGAATGGAACTGGATGTCCTTAATCAGGACGAGATCGTCGTAGCCGGCCACTTCCTCGAAAGTGCGGCCAAGCTCTTCCGCCGGGCACATATCATAGCCGTTGAACATCTCGCGGAAAGCCTTGGCGACGCGCTTGGGCGTGTCGCGCAAACCCTCGCGGTCGGGATTGTCGCCGGTCCAGCGCAGAAGCGTGAGCACGGCGGCCTCGACCTCGGCCTGAGACGGCCTGTTGGTCTCCGGCTTGTCGAGATATTCTGATTTCGGCATCAATTTCTTGATCACGGCGTCCATGAAGGATGTCTCCCGTAGCCCCTCTCACAGGAGGGACGAGTTGAACGGACCACAGCCTTTTTGCGGGAGTTCGGAAATTCCGGCCCGAAAGCGGCGTGACTTGAGTTCCGTCGGTTCAGCATTGTTGGTCGCCTTGCCGTTAGCGGAACACCAGCATTATATAAGGGCTTGCCGGGCGATTGGAAGATGTACAAACGGCAAAGGCTGTCTGCGGAACGGCGACGGATTGGAAAACCATGATTGACGATGTCTACAATGCGAAAATTCTCGGCTTTGCCGGAAATATCGCCCGCATCGGCCGGCTCGATCATCCAGACGCCACCGCGACCGCCCATTCCAAGCTCTGCGGCTCGACCGTCACCATCGACCTCAAGATGAAAAACGGCGTCGTCACCGACTTCGCCCACGACGTGAAGGCCTGCGCGCTCGGCCAGGCATCGTCTTCGATCATGGCGCGCCATGTCGTCGGCGCCACTGCCGAGGAACTGCGCCAAGTGCGCGAGACCATGCGCAAGATGCTGAAGGAAAACGGCGCGCCGCCTGAGGGGCGTTTCGACGAACTCAAATATCTCGAGCCGGTGCGCGACTACAAGGCCCGCCACGCCTCGACCATGCTGACCTTCGATGCGGTTGTCGACGCCATCGGCCAGATCGAGAAGAAACACGCCGACGCGGCTTAAATAAACTTCGTCGCCTGCTCGGCTTTTAGTTCCTCCTGAATCCAATTCGCGAAAGCCTGAGTTGCCTCGCTCAACTCCTTGAAGTCGGGCGCGACGAGCCAGTAGGCGCCATAGGGCACCTCGATCGGGAAGGGCATCACCAGTCTCTTCGCCTGCAGGTCCCGGCTGATCAGCGCGATATCGCCGAGCGCGATGCCGTGTCCCAGCACGGCGGCCTGGGTCGCGAGCGCAGAATCGGTGAAAATCGGGCCGCGCTGCGGTGCCATGTCGTGAATGCCCGCTTCTTCGAACCAGCGTGACCAGCCGTTGCGGTTCTCATCGTGCAGCAGGCTGTGATGACGGAGGTCGCCGGGTGTCAGTAAAGGCGGGCCCGACGCAAGAAGTTCGGGAGACAGCACCGGCGCTACCGAAATGTCGAGCAGGCGCGTGGATTCGGTGCGGGGCCAGGATGTTTCGGTCGCGCTGAAACGGATGGCGATTTGCGCTTCGTGGCTGCGGAATTCGATCAGGCGCGGGTCGACGCTCAGCGAGACATCAATATCAGGGCGTAACCGGCTGAAAATATTGAGTCGAGGGACCAGCCATGTGCCCGCGAAGGACGGCTCGACGCTGACGGCCACCGTCTCATGCGGTAGCGCTTCGCGCAGTTCGGTCAGGCGCCGGTCGATGTCGTCGAAGCTCGTCGTCAGTTGTTCCAGCAGGCGCATGCCATTCTCGGTCAGCGAGACGCGGCGGTGATGACGCTCGAACAGCGCGTAGCCGGTGAAGTGCTGGAGTTCGCGAATCTGCCGGCTGATCGCGGCCTGCGATACGAAAAGCTCATCCGCCGCCTTGCTGAAGCTCAGCAAACGGCCGGCCACTTCGAAGCTCCGTAAGGCTGTCAGCGGAAGCCGCCCGCGTTTCATCTTGCATAACCCCAAGTTATCCAAGCGCGAAATTATACTCGTTTGAGGACGAAGTACAGGCGCGGTCTAATCCTTGTGTAACAAGGAGGCTACGGCCATGAACCTTACAAACATCTTCGGCGACGTCATCCGCATCCTGACTTTTCAGACCATGCCGCTGCGTTCCCGGCACGATCGACCGAGCCGCGAGGAGCACCCGGTCGAACTGCGCTACCCGGAGCGGCCCGCGCGGCCTGCGCGCAACGACAGTCTCATCTGAATTGCATGCGACGCGCATGTAGTTGCAAAACAGCGCTGGAAACGACATCTACGACGCTGACGGAGCGTTGAAATAGGCGGATGAGCCACGATCACCAGCATACGCACGCGGCCCGGCCGGTCGCGCGCGGCAGAAACTGGCCCGGCCCCTGGCGCAAGACGCCGGGCCGGGTTTTCGGCACGTCCCTGGTCCGGTTCTATCAACTCACGCTTTCGGGTTTCGTCGGCAATTCCTGCCGGCATTTGCCGACTTGCTCCGAATACGCCCACGAGGCCATCGCCCGTCACGGCTTGTGGGCCGGCGGCTGGATGGGGTTTTTTCGGGTGATGCGCTGCGGCCCATGGGGCACGCACGGCATCGACCGGGTACCCGAACGGTTGACCGCGCGGTATCGCTGGTTCACGCCGTGGCGTTACTGGCGCATCGGAAAAATGCCGCAAGACACGCAAAGCTGAACGCTCTCGCCTTTACGGCGCGGCAATCTCCCCCTAAAAGGCCGTCGCTGCCGGACGCATCCGGCAATTTAACCACCCGCGCTCGTTTGCGGGACTGGATAGGAGAATATGATGTCGAACGTTTCCCTCACATTTCCCGATGGCTCCGTACGCGAATACGACGCGTCGATGACCGGTGCGGCACTCGCCGAATCGATCTCGAAGTCGCTCGCCAAGAAGGCCGTGGCCTATGCCGTGGACGGCACGCTGCGTGATCTTTCCGATCCGCTCGGCAAGTCGGGCAAGGTCGAGATCGTGCTGCGCGACGATCCGCGCGCGCTCGAATTGATCCGCCACGATACGGCGCATGTGCTGGCCGAAGCCGTGCAGGAAATCTGGCCGGGAACGCAGGTCACCATCGGCCCTGTGATCGAAAACGGTTTCTATTACGATTTCGCCCGCAACGAGCCCTTCACGCCCGAGGATTTCCCCGTCATTGAAAAGAAGATGCGCGAGATCATCGGCCGCAACAAGCCGTTCACCAAGCAGGTGTGGACGCGCGAAAAGGCCAAGCAGGTGTTTTCCGACAAGGGCGAGGCCTACAAGCTCGAGCTGATCGACGCCATTCCCGAGGGCGACGATCTGAAGATCTATGCGCAGGGCGACTGGTTCGACCTCTGCCGTGGCCCGCATATGGCTTCGACCGGGCAGATCGGCTCGGCCTTCAAGCTGATGAAGGTTGCCGGCGCCTACTGGCGTGGCGATTCGAACAATCCGATGCTGACGCGCATTTACGGCACGGCCTGGGTCGACCAGGCGCAGCTCGACCAGTATCTCCACATGCTGGAAGAGGCCGAGAAGCGCGATCATCGCCGCCTTGGCCGCGAAATGGACCTCTTCCATTTCCAGGAAGAGGGGCCGGGCGTCGTCTTCTGGCACGCCAAGGGCTGGAAGATGTTCCAGAACCTCGTCAGCTATATGCGCCGCCGGCTCGACACGCAGGGCTACCAGGAAGTCAACGCGCCGCAGGTACTCGACAAGTCGCTGTGGGAAACGTCGGGTCACTGGGGCTGGTATCGCGATGCCATGTTCAAGGTCACGGTTGCCGGCGATGACACCGACGACGATCGCGTTTTCGCGTTGAAGCCGATGAACTGCCCGGGCCACGTCCAGATATTCAAGCACGGCCTGAAGTCCTATCGCGATCTTCCGGTAAAGCTTGCCGAATTCGGCAATGTGCACCGCTACGAGCCTTCCGGCGCGCTGCATGGTCTAATGCGCGTGCGCGGCTTCACGCAGGACGATGCGCATATCTTCTGCACCGAAGAGCAGCTTGCCGACGAGTGCCTGCGCATCAATGATCTGATCCTGACGACCTATGCCGATTTCGGCTTCGACGAGATCAGCGTGAAGCTGTCGACGCGCCCTGACAAGCGCGTCGGTTCCGATGAGGCATGGGATCATGCCGAGGAAATCATGGGCAATGTGCTGGAGACGATCAGGGCGCGCTCGGGCAATCGCATCAAGACGTCGATCAATCCGGGCGAGGGCGCATTCTACGGTCCGAAGTTCGAATATGTGCTGAAGGACGCCATCGGCCGCGAGTGGCAATGCGGCACCACGCAGGTCGATTTCAACCTGCCGGAGCGTTTTGGCGCCTTCTACATCGGCTCGGACTCGGAGAAGAAGCAGCCAGTGATGATCCACCGCGCCATCTGCGGCTCGATGGAACGCTTCCTCGGTATCCTGATCGAGAACTATTCGGGCCATTTCCCGCTCTGGTTCGCGCCGCTGCAGGTGGTCGTCGCGACAATCACTTCGGACGCCGACGAATATGCGCAGTCGGTGGTCAAGAAACTGAAGGCTGCCGGCCTGTCGGCCGAAGCCGACCTGCGCAATGAGAAGATCAACTACAAGGTCCGCGAACATTCGCTGGCCAAGGTTCCGGTCATTCTCGTCTGCGGCAGGCGAGAGGCGGAAGAGGCGACGGTAAATGTCCGCCGTCTCGGCTCTCGCGACCAGACATCGATGACGCTGGACGAGGCGGTGGCAGCGCTCAGCGACGAGGCGATAACGCCGGATCGCAAGCGGGCGCTGTTGGAGAGCTAAGGCTTTTTGAACGATAGGAAAAAAGGCGGGGCATGTATTGCCCCGCCTTTTTCATGATTCCGAAGATTTGACTGTTTGGCGGGAACCGGTGGTTCAGTCCGCCCCGTCATTCGGGTCGGCCGCATTGGCGTCATTGGCCAGAACCTCGACGTCCTGATTGTGCCCGCCGACGACGGTGAAATCGCGCTGGTAGATGCGGTCGCGATTCTTGGCGACGATGGTGTATTCGCCTTCGGCAAGCACCATCGAGGCGAACGCGCCGACGCTTTCGCGCACGGGATCGCCTGATCCTGTCAGCACAGACCATGACGTGTCGGCGATTGCTTCACCGCCTTCGTCCCGCACCAGTTTCAATGTCAGCTCGGCGGCGCGGTGCTCGACGGTCGCATCTGTCAGCTTGCCGGCCTCAACGCGGATGTCGGAACGAATCACGGCGTTGACCGAGCCGTAGGTGGAAACGACGTGATAGACGCCGGCGTTGAGCCGAACGATGGAATTGGGGCTGACATCGGGGATGATAAGCGCGCGGTCGCCGTCAGCCCCCGGTTCAGCTTCGTAGATGGAGAATCGCAGCTTCTCCGGCGGGATGCGCACGCCGCCGGCAAGGACGGCATCCAGCTTCAGGCCGCCTGCATCGAGCACGAGGCTTTCATGCTTGGCTTCGCGCCCGACGGTGATGCGCTTGGTCGCCCCGGCGCGGCCGAACGACGCATGAACGAGATAGCTGCCGGGCTCCAGCTGGAACATGCTGGTGCCGCCCTGAGCCGACGCGACCAGCGGCAGCTTGCCATCCGGGCCGGGTTCCGGCCGGAACACGCGCCAGATCAGCCCGCGGCCGATGTCGTCGCTTGCCTCGGTCAGTTTGGCGGCGAGTGTGAGTTGGCCGCCTTCGCCTTGCGCCAGTGATCGGCCGCTATGCGGGGAGGCGTAGCTCGACAGGTCGGGAAGCGTAACGCCCTTCAGCGGGTCCGTCTGCTGCGCCATGGCAAGCCCGGATGCCAGTGTGAACACTGAGGCACCAAAGATGAATGCGAAAGGTCGGAGGAATCCGGCGAGCATGGCTTGCTTTGAAGCCCAATGCGGTGGCAATTTCAAGGCATATTCAGCCCAAGCCGCCGTCTGCACTCCGGTCGCTTCAGCCAGCAACATCAGGAGAATGACGCCGTGGCCTCACCGATCATCGATTTCATGTTGAGCAGGGGTTCGGCCCCCATACCCGAATTGCGCGAACCGGCGCCCGGTGACACCGAGATCGAGACGATGATCCGCATAGCGTCGCGCGTTCCCGACCATGGCCGGCTGGAGCCGTGGCGATTCATCGTCTATCGCGGCGAGGCGCGCCATCGCATCGGTGAAGAGCTGGCGGCTTTGGCTGAGAAGCGCGAAGGACCGCTGACGGAAGGCCGCCGCAACCAGGAGCTGGCGCGATTCTCGCGTGCGCCGCTGGTCATCGGTGTCGTATCGAGTCCGAAGGAAAACATGAAGATCCCGCAATGGGAGATGTTCCTGTCCGGCGGCGCGGCCGCCATGAACCTCGTCATTGCCGCCAATGCGCTCGGCTACAAGACCAACTGGATCACCAACTGGTATTCGGACACCGAGGAAGGGCGGCGCATTCTGGGCCTTGCTCCGCATGAGCGCGTCGTTGGCTTCATTCACATCGGATCGTTCGACGGCACTGTGCCGGAACGGCCACGACCCGACGTGACCGCGCTCTACGGCGACTATTCCGGTCCCTGGGAGGGCTGAAGGCCTTGTTCTACGAACCGTCCAAGGGTCACGGCCTGCCGCATGATCCGTTCAAGGCGATCGTTGCACCGCGTCCGATCGGCTGGATCTCGTCGATCGGACGCGACGGCTCGCTCAATCTCGCGCCCTATTCCTTCTTCAATGCCTTCTCCTCGGCTCTCGTCTGGTTTTCATCCGACGGGGAGAAGGACAGTGCCACGTTTGCCGTGGAAACCGGCGAATTCGTTGCCAATCTGGTCGGGCGCGATCTTGCCGAGAAGATGAACCGGACCAGCGTGAATGCGCCGCGCGGCACCAGCGAGTTCGACTATGCCGGGCTGGAGATGGCGCCGTCGCGAATGGTAAAACCACCGCGTGTTGCCGGCGTTCCTGCCGCGCTCGAATGCAAGGTGACGGAGATTTTTCGTCCCAAAATGCTCGATGGCAGCGATTCGGGCGCGGTGGTGGTCGCTGGCGAGGTGGTCAGCGTTTTCATCGACGATGCGTTCCTGACCGACGGCCTGTTCGACATGGTCAAGGCGGGAAATGTTAGCCGGCTTGGCTATATGGATTATTCGGCCATCACCGAAACTTTCGTCATGCGCCGCCCGCGCTGGGAGAAAGATTAGACCACAATCTTGGCCGCTTGCGCACGCGCCAGCAACCGCTCGGCGCGGCGCAGATGGGGCATGTCGTACATCTGTCCATCGATGGCGACGACGCCGGGATTGCCCGCGGCCTGGAATGCCTCGACCACAACTCGCGAATGCGCCACCGCCTCGGGCGAGGGGGTGAAGGCTTCGTTGATAACCGGCACCTGCGCCGGGTGGATCGCCATCTTGCCGGTAAAACCGTCGCGCTCGGCCTCGATGCATTCGGTACGGAAGGCGTCCATGTCGCGGAAATTCGGAAACACGGTGTCGATTGCCGCGACATCAGCTGAGGAAGCCGCAAGGATCGTCATGGCGCGGGCGAGGCGAAAGACATCGGTGTAGCGGCCATGCTCGTCGCGCGTGGCGCGGGCGCCGACAGCGGCGGAAAGATCCTCCGCGCCCCAGGTCAGGCCGGCAAGGCGTGCGTTTGCGCCGGCATAGCTCGCCGCCGCCAGAACGCCGGCTGCCGTCTCGGTGATGATGGGCAGAATGGCGATGCCGCCATCTGGCAGGTTGTTTTCCGCCTCAAAGACACGCAGCTTGACGGCCAGTAGCTGGACATCGGCGCCGTTGTTGGACTTCGGCAGCATGATGCCTGCGGGTTTTACTGGGACGAGGGCTGCGAGGTCGTCGTCGGTCAGCCCGGTCGAAAGATCGTTCACGCGGACATAGACAGCCGGACCATCCTGGCCTTGCCGATCGCGAATGAAGTCAGCCGCTATCTTGCGTGCCGCAATCTTGTTCTGCGCCGAGACGGAATCCTCGAGATCGACAATGACGACGTCGGCTTCAGACGAAAATCCCTTCTCGAGCTTCTTTTCCGAATCGCCGGGAACGAACAGCAGCGAGCGCATCAGGCGGCAGCCTTCTTCAGCATCATCGCCTGGCGGGTGCATTTGGCCACCAGCGCGCCGTTCTGGTTGAAGGCGCGGTGCTGGAACTCGACGATGCCGCGATCCGGCTTCGATTTCGATTCGCGCACGGAGAGAATCTCCGTCTCTACCCGGATTGTATCGCCATGAAAAACCGGATGCGGAAACACGGTTTCCGTCATGCCGAGATTGCCGGCGGTGGTGCCGAGCGTCGTGTCGTGAACGGAAATGCCGATCATCAGGCCGAGTGTGAACAGGGAGTTCACCAGTGGCTTGCCCCATTCGCTCTTGGCGGCGAAGTCGAAGTCGATATGCAGCGGCTGCGGGTTCAGCGTCATCACGGAGAAGAGCATGTTGTCGCTCTCGGTGACGGATTTGGTCAGCGCGTGGCGGATGACCTGACCGACTACGAATTCATTGAGATATAGTCCGGCCATGATCGTCCCTCCATTTTGCACCCGTTTGATAGTCGCTGCCTGCATGCCCGGCAAGCAGGTTAACGGATATGGTGAACCGTTCGTAAACCATTTCTCCTTAACGTCATTTTCGGGGCTGGAAGAATCTTCCGGTGGGAAAATCGAGTGGCGTGAATGATTGTCGGGCATTTCCTGAAATGGATCGATACGGCGCGGGTCGCCGAGCGGGCAGCTGCGGTCAGCGCATTGGCGCGGGCTTATGTGCAAAAGGAACTGCCGTTCGAGGACCGATGCGCCGCGGAGGCGGCACTGACGCTTCTGCTCGACGATCCGTCGGCCAAGGTTCGGCTGGCGATGGCCGAGGCCCTGTCAATGAGCCATCATGCGCCTTTGCAGGTCATCAGCGCGCTGGCTAACGACCAACCTGAAGTCGCGGGCCTGGTTCTCGCCCGCTCGCCCTTGCTGACCGACAGCGACCTCATCGACCGCGTCGCCTCGGGTCAGAAGGCGACACAGAAACTCATCGCCGACCGTCCTTTTGTCTCGATGGCCTTATCGGCCGCTATCGCCGAAGTCGGCGAGCCTGACGCCTGCGCAATGCTGCTCGCCAACAGCGGTGCGGATATCGCCTCGCTCAGCTTCCGCCGCATGGCTGAACGCCACGGCGATCTTGCGCTGGTTCGCGAGGCGCTGATCGCCGATCCGCGCCTGCCTTCCGAATGCCGCCACGTGCTGCTGGTCAAGGTGGGGGAGGCGTTGAAGCGCTCGCCGCTTGTTGCCGCACTCATGGGCTCGGCTCGGGCCGAGCGCGTCATGCGCGACGCCTGCGTCAAGGCATCCCTGACGCTGATCGAGAACACGCAAGCCCACGAATTCGCCGCCCTGATCGAGCATCTGCGCCTGCGCGGCGATCTCACCGCGAGTTTCCTCATCCGCACCATTGCCCATGGCAAGGTCGACTTCTTCGGTGCCGCGATCGTCGCGCTGACGGAGCAGGCGGAAACCCGGATAAGGGCGCTGCTGGCCGGCGGCCACGATGTCGCGCTGTCCGCGCTGTTTCGCAAGGCGGGCCTGGCGGCATCGACGCATAAGGTCATCCTGCGGGCGCTGAAGATCTGGCGCGAAGTTGCCAATGGCAAGCGCGTGGCCGGCGTTCAGGAAGTGAGCTGGTTGATGCTGAAGGAATTGGGCGGGCCGGCCGCGCCGGGCGATCTCGCCGGCCTGCTGAAGGCTATCCACATCGAAGCCTTGCGAGACAATGCCCGCGGGCATGCCCTGGCTATCGCGGCCGCCTGAACGATCGATCCTTATTCGGCTACCTTGCGGAAAAACTGCGGATAATCCTCGATCGCGGCGGCAATGACGCGCAGCGATGCAGTGGCCTGCAAGGTTTCGGCGTTGCTGTTGCCGGCTGCCATTTCGGCCGCGGCTTGGCGGGCACTTTCGATCCATGATGCGAAAGACTGTCTTCCGGGCAATGGCAGAAACACATCGCGTGCGAACTGCCGCAGGAACTTGGTTATCAGCTCCGACACCTCGTTCGAAATCCCGTCTGCCAGCTGCAGTTTGCGCAGGCGCAGAATTTCCAGCCCGACCGTCATGGCGGCAAGACTGCCTTCGAGAACGGTTTCGCCGGCCTGACCAAGCCGTTGAACCAATGGCAGAATCTGGTTGATCCGATCATAGGCGAGGCTCTCGAAGGCCGAGCGCCTCGGCAGGCGCTCGTGCAGACAGAGCCGCGCAAGATCGTCGCGCATCGCCTTGACCAGCCGTGCGGCGGTGTCCTGAGGTCTTGCCGGTAACACGACGGCGAATACGCCCATGGCGAGCAATATGCCGACGAGAATCGACGCGGTGCTGTTGAAGAACGCCTGCGGCGCATAGACCATGGTCTGGTGCGGGTTGAGGAAGGCGAGGAAATTGATGGCGAAAGCGGTCGAAATGCCGATATGCCGCCGGTTCGCCATGCCGAGTGCCGCCGCGATCAGGATCGGTGCGGCGAATAGCACGAACCAGCCGAAACCCGGCAAGGCAGGTAGCGCAACCTGCCCGACCAGAAAAGCAAAGGGCGCGGCCAGAAGCGTTCCCTTGAAGAACTCCAGTGCGCTTTCAACCGGAGCTGGACGCGTTGCGAAGAGGCTCGAAACGACGGCAACCAGAATGGCGACACCGGCGGCATCCGACCAGCGCGTCGTCATCCAGAAGGCGATGACCAGCATCGTCGCCGCACCGGCGCGGATGGCGTTTCTGAGTGCAGCCCAGCGGTCGCGGTGCACGACAAGGGCAGGCTGCCGCCGATCCCGCGTGCGGCCCGATGCGGGACTGCGCAGCGCGTCCAGCCCGCGCAGCGTCTCCTTCAGCGAATCGGCGAATTCGCCGGCAATCGTCAATCGAGCGGCAGCACCAACCTTGTCGCTTCCTTCGCCGGAGGAAGCTTCCGGCATATGCCGTGCCTGCGCCGCGATGGTGTCGAGGCGCGCAATCCACGGGCGCGTATCGGCAAGCGCGGTCGAGCCCGAAGCCGTCAAATCGCCGAGCAAGGTTTTAAGCTCATTGCGGACCGGCATCAGGGCGGCATTCAGCGGTGCCGCATGGCCATGCAGCATGCGCGTGGCCGACAGGGCGGACAGAAGATGGCCGATCGTTCGGCGCACCGGATGGCCGTGGGCGGCAAGGCTTGGTGCCTCCAGCCGCGCATAGGCGCGCATTTCGGCGAGCGCCTGTATGTCGGCAATCAGCTTGCGATGCAGAGCGTCGAGCTTCGTCTTGTCGCCGCTGGCAAAAGCGCCGTTGGCGTAGGCGGAGAGGTCCAGGATGCTGCGCTTCAGCCGCGCTACGATTGCGTCACGTGCCAGTTGCGGCAGAAACAGGCGGCTGGCAAGACCGGCGCAGACAATGCCGAGGATGATTTCCATGCTGCGGGCGATCGCAAGATCGACGACAAGGTGTCCATGCCCGAACGACGGCATGCCGATGATGACGGCGGTGTAGCCGGCAAGGACTGCGCCATATGCCTCGGGATTGCGCAGGAGCGAAGACGTAAATGTGCAGAGCCCGATCCACAGCGCCAGGACCGTCACGAAAAGCCAGGGGCTCGATCCGGTTAGCGTCGTGATGGCGACGGCGGCAAGCGCTCCAGCCAGCGTACCGAGCAGGCGATAAAATCCCTTGGCCAGCACCATGCCGGCGACCGGCTGGGAAACGATGAACACCGTCATCATCGCCCATTGTGGCTGTTCCAGCTGCAGCGCAAAGGCAATCGAGAGCGCAACCAGACCGGTCACGGTGGTACGGATGGCGAAAACCCAGTCCGCTCGCGCGGGGCGGGTGAAATTCTCGGGATTGGGCAGATAGTCCTTGAGGCGAGGTCGGGTCATGACGGTTCCCGACACTCGCCGGTCAGATATCCAGTTCCTGCGCGTATTCGGCGCGTTCCTGGATGAAACGGAAGCGCGCTTCCGGCTTGGTGCCCATCAGCGCATCGACGGACAATTTCGTCGCCGCCTCGTCCTCCACGATATCAACGCGCAGAAGCGTGCGCTTCTTCGGATCCATCGTCGTTTCCTTGAGCTGGCTTGCCATCATCTCACCGAGGCCCTTGAATCGGCCGAGTTCGATCTTGCCGCGCCCGGTGAACTCCGTTTTCAGAAGCTCGTCCTTGTGGGCATCGTCGCGCGCATAGGCGACCTTGCCGCCCTGGCTGATGCGGTAGAGCGGCGGCACGGCCAGATAGAGATGGCCGCCATTAATGAGCTGCGGCATTTCCTGATAGAAGAAGGTGATGAGCAGCGAGGCGATATGAGCGCCGTCGACGTCGGCGTCGGTCATGATGATGACGCGGTCGTAACGCAAATCTTCGTCGCGGTATTTGGAGCGCGTGCCGCAACCGAGCGCCTGGATTAGGTCGGAAATCTGCTGGTTGGCCGTCAGCTTGTCATGGCCGGCGCTGGCGACGTTCAGGATTTTTCCGCGCAGCGGCAGAATGGCCTGCATGGCGCGGTCGCGCGCCTGCTTGGCCGAGCCTCCGGCCGAGTCGCCCTCGACGATGAACAGCTCGGCACCCGCTGCAGCGTTCTGCGTGCAATCGGCCAATTTGCCGGGTAGGCGAAGCTTGCGCACCGCGCTCTTGCGCGACACTTCCTTTTCCTGGCGGCGGCGGACACGCTCGTCGGCCCGCGCAATCACCCATTCCAGAAGTTTCGAGGCTTCCTGCGGATTGTCGGCCAGCCAGTGGTCGAAGGGATCGCGAACGGCGGTTTCGACGAGTCGCTGCGCCTCGATCGTCGCCAGCCTGTCCTTGGTCTGGCCGACGAATTCCGGCTCGCGGATGAACACCGAGAGCATGCCGGCTGCCGATATCATCACGTCTTCGCTGGTGACGATTGCTGCGCGCTTGTTGCCCGTTAGTTCGGCATAGGCACGAAGACCGCGCGTCAGCACATTGCGGAATCCAGTCTCGTGGGTGCCGCCTTCGCCTGTCGGGATGGTGTTGCAGTAGGAATTCAGGAAACCGTCGCCGCCATACCAGGTGACGGCCCATTCCATGGAGCCGTGGCCACCCTGGCGATCGCTTTTTCCGGCAAAGATTTCACGCGTCACCTGGAAATCGTCGCCGAGCGAGGCCTTGAGATAGTCCTTCAGGCCACCGGGAAAATGCAGGACGGACTTGGCGGGGGTAGGGTCCTTGTCCTTGATGAGCAGCGGATCGCAGGTCCAGCGGATTTCGACGCCACCGAAAAGATAGGCCTTTGAGCGGGCCATGCGGTAGAGCCGAGCCGGCTCGAAGGCCGCGCCCTTGCCGAAAATATCGGCATCCGGATGGAACCGGATTTTCGTGCCGCGCCGGTTGTGCACTTCGCCAAGGGCTTCCAGATCGCCGATCGGCTTGCCGCGCGAAAAGCGCTGGCGATAGAGCTGGCGGCCGCGCGCGACCTCGACCTCGAGATGGTCGGACAGCGCATTCACCACCGAAACGCCGACACCGTGCAGACCGCCTGAAGTCTCGTAGACCTTGGAGTCGAACTTGCCGCCGGAATGCAGCGTGGTCATGATGACTTCGAGCGCCGGCCGCTTGAATTTCGGATGCGGATCGATCGGAATGCCACGGCCATTGTCGGTGACGGTGAGAAAGCCGTCAGCCGAAAGCTCGACATCGATGAAGGTCGCATGGCCGGCAACTGCTTCGTCCATCGAGTTGTCGATGACTTCGGCAAAGAGATGGTGCAGCGCCTTTTCGTCGGTGCCGCCGATATACATGCCCGGACGCCGGCGCACGGGCTCCAGCCCTTCCAGAACCTCGATGTCGGCCGCGCTGTATCCCTCGCTACCATCCTTGGCCGGCTGAGGTGCGCGCTTGGCGGCTGCCTGCACCAGCGGATCGGCCGGGCGCGACGAGGCAAGCGGCGTCTGCTTGTCGAGATTTCCGAAGAGGTCGTTGCTGTCGTCCATAAGGCGCGGATTTCCAGTGATTCGTCTTAGCCGCCATACTGCCACGCTTTTCAGCCGGCGCGACAGAGGTTCCCGTTCCGTTCAGGGAAATATGCCTGCTTCTATAGGCTTTTGATAACCAAAACCTCAAGGGGATAGTTAACGAATCGAAAGCAGGGCCGGCAAACGCCAGCCCTGCTTGTTGTCATCGATAAATTGAGCCGGCTGAGGCGCTACTCTGCCGCTCCAAGATATTCCGCCATCGGCGGGCAGGAGCAGACCAGATTGCGGTCGCCGCCGACATTGTCGATGCGTGAGACCGGCGGCCAGTATTTCGCAGCCGTTTCCGCGTCACCGGCCGGGAAGGCCGCCTCTAACCGCGAATAGGGATGCGTCCAGTCGCCGACGAGCGTTTCGGCAGCCGTGTGCGGGGCGTTGACCAGAGGATTGTCCTCGCGCGGCCATTCGCCCTTGGCCACGCGTTCCGCTTCCCCAGCGATGGCGATCATCGCATCGCAGAAACGATCGACTTCGCGCTTGGGTTCGGACTCCGTCGGCTCGACCATCAGCGTGCCGGCGACCGGCCAAGACATGGTCGGCGCGTGGAAGCCATAGTCGATCAGGCGCTTGGCGACGTCCTCGACGCCGATGCCGGCGCTTTCCTTCAGCACGCGCGTGTCAAGGATGCACTCATGCGCGACACGTCCATTGCGTCCCTGATAGAGCACCGGGTAATGCGCCTTCAGCCGGGCTGCGATGTAGTTCGCGCTGAGGATCGCCGTTTCGGTTGCCTGCTTCAGGCCCGACGCGCCCATCATGCGGATATACATCCAGGTGATCGGCAGGATCGACGCACTGCCGAAGGGTGCCGCCGAAACCGCATGTTCGGAGCCTTCCGTGACGTGGCCCGGCAGGTAAGGCTTCAGATGCGCCTTGACGCCGATCGGACCGACGCCGGGGCCGCCGCCGCCATGCGGAATGCAGAAGGTCTTGTGCAGGTTCATGTGGCAGACATCGGCGCCGATTTCGCCCGGCTGTGCCAGGCCGACCAGCGCATTGAGATTGGCGCCGTCGAGATAGACCTGCCCGCCATGCTCGTGGATGAGCGCGCAGATATCGCGGATGCCTTCCTCGAACACGCCATGTGTCGAGGGATAGGTGATCATAAGGGCTGCAAGGTTGCCTGCGTGCTCAGCCGCCTTGGCTTTGAGGTCGTCCATGTCGACATTGCCGTCTTCGGTGCAGCGCACGACGACGACGCCCATGCCGGCCATGGAGGCGCTGGCCGGGTTGGTGCCATGCGCAGACGAGGGGATGAGGCAGATGTTGCGGTGATGATCGCCGCGCGACTGGTGGTAGTGGCGGATCGCCAGCAGGCCGGCATATTCACCCTGGCTGCCGGCGTTCGGCTGCAGCGACACGGCGTCGAAGCCGGTGATTTCGCTCAGCCACTTCTCCAGATCGTCGATCATCTCGCGATAGCCGAGCGAATGCCCGGCCGGCGCGAAGGGATGCAGATTGGCAACCGACGGCCAGCTCACCGGCATCATCTCGGCAGCTGCGTTGAGCTTCATCGTGCACGAGCCGAGCGGGATCATTGCGCGGTCGAGCGCCAGATCCTTGTCGGCCAGCCGGCGCAGGAAGCGCATCATGTCGGTCTCGGAGCGGTTTTCGTGGAAAACCGGTTGGGTGAGAAAGCCCTTGCCGCGGGGATTGGCCGGTGCCTTGGCCTTGCCTGCCGGTGATGGCTTTGCACCGAACAGCGCGGCAATGGCTTCAAGGTCTTCTTCGGTAGATGCCTGATCGAAACTCACGCCGACGCGGTCATTGTCGATCACGCGCAGCAGACGGCCATCCTTCTCGGCAGTTGCGGCGATTTCCTTAGCCTTGCCTTTGGCGGTGATGGTGACGGTATCGAAGCGGCGATCACCGTCGATTTCAATGCCTACGGCCTTCAGTCCGAGCGCAAGCCGCTCGGCAAAAGCATTGATCTGGTTGGCAATCGACTGAAGCCCCAGTGGCCCGTGCCAGATGGCGAAGGAGGCGGCCATGTTGGCGAGTAGCGCCTGCGCCGTGCAGATGTTGGAGGTCGCCTTGTCGCGGCGGATATGCTGCTCGCGCGTTTGCAAGGCGAGCCGGTAGCCGGGGCGACCGTTGGCGTCGACCGACTGGCCGACGAGGCGGCCTGGCATGAGGCGCGTGAGCTTGTCGGAGACGGCGCAATAAGCAGCGTGCGGCCCGCCAAAGCCCATCGGTACGCCGAAGCGCTGCATCGGCCCGACGGCAATGTCTGCGCCGAGACTGGCCGGCGTTTCTGAAATGCTCAGCGCCAAAGGATCGGCGATGAAGATGACGATTGCGCCGGCAGCCTTCGCCCTGGCGATCGCATCGGCGTGGTTGCCATAGACGCCGAACGTATCGGGCCAGGAAACGACGAGGGCGGCGGTATCCTCATCGATCGTCTCGCCGTCCACCTCGATACCGAGCGGTTCGGCGCGGGTCGTGACGACATCGAGCGTCTGCGGGTGAGGTGCGCCAGCGAAAGCCACGCGATGACGCTTCTCGCGGTGATGGCGATAGGCGATGCCAACGGCTTCCGCCACCGCTGTCGACTCATCCAGCAGCGAGGCGGAGGCGACCGGCAGGCCGGTCAATTCTGTCACCAGCGTCTGGAAATGGAACAGAAGCTCAAGCCGGCCCTGGCTGATTTCGGACTGGTAGGGCGTGTAGGCCGTATACCAGGCGGGGTTTTCGAAGAGGTTGCGCTGGATCACCGGCGGCACGCGGCAGCCATGATAGCCGGCGCCGATGAAGCTCTTCAGTACGACGTTTTTCGACATTCTCTCGGCAAGCTCGACAAGCGCCTCGGCCTCGCTGGCGGGCGCCGGCAGATCGAGCGGGCGCTCAAGCCGGATCGATTTCGGCACGGCCTGCGAAATCAGCGTCTCGATGGAAGGTACGCCAAGCACGGCGAGCATGGCGCGAGCGTCCGTGGTGCTCGGGCCGATATGGCGGGTAGCGAAAGGGTAGGGAGCGGCAGTCATCGTATCACCTGTGCCTTAACCTATGAGCGCTTTGTAGCCGGCTTCGTCGAGCAGGCCCGCAAGCTGGCTTTCGTCGGAAAGCTTCATCTTCCACAGCCAGCCATCGCCGGTTGCGGCCGAATTCACTAATGCAGGATCGGAAGCCAACGCACCGTTGGACTCTACGATCTCGCCGTCGATGGGAGCGTAGACGTCGGATGCCGCCTTGACGGATTCGACGACTACGGCAACGTCGCCCTTGGCAAGCTTGCGCCCGGCTTCGGGCAGTTCGACGAAAACCAGATCGCCAAGCTGCTCCTGCGCATAGTCGGTGATGCCGACGGTGGCGATCCCGCCCTCGACACGGAGCCACTCGTGATCGTCGGTAAAATAGGTCGTTGCCATGAGAAGATTATCCTTTGCGGTAGCGATGCGGCGTGAAGGGAAGAGAAGAAATGTCGACAGGAATTTTCGTGCCCCGGACATCGGCGAAGATTTTCGATCCGCTGCTTGCGAGCGGCGCGGAGACATAACCCATGGCGACCGGCGAGCCGGCGGATGGGCCGAAGCCGCCCGAGGTGACGCGACCGGCGGGATTTCCGGCTTCGTCGAAAAGCGATGCGCCGGCGCGAACCGGCTGGCGGCCCTGTGGTTTCAGGCCGACGCGCTTTTCGGTGGGGCCTTTTGCGAGGATGGCGCGCAGCGCGTCAGAGCCGATGAACTGTCCGTTGGTGCGCAAATCCTTGGAGATCGCCCACATCAGGGCAGCACTCGCCGGGTCTATGTCGGGTGTGATGTCTTGGCCGTGAAGGCAAAGACCCGCTTCAAGCCGTAGGCTGTCGCGGGCGGCGAGGCCGATCCATTTGACGCGCTCGTCGGCAAGCAAGGTTTCGAGCAGCTTGCGCGCATCGGTCTCCGGCAGGCCGATCTCGAAACCGTCCTCGCCGGTATAGCCCGACCGGCTCATGAACCAGTCTTTTTTCGGCTCGAAACCGTGCATGAACAAGAGGTCGCCGGTTTCGATACTGGCCTGTTTCAGAGCTGCTTCGGCCTCGGGGCCCTGAATGGCGAGGAAGACGCGATCAAGCGCCGTAACGGTGCAGTCGAAATCCTTGGCCAGCGCGCGCAAATGCGCCTCGTCGACGGTCGCGTTGCCGGCATTGGCGACGACCATGAAGCGCTCGGCTTCAAGCCGCGTGACGATCAGATCGTCGATGATGCCGGCCTGTTCGTTGAGAAAGAAGGTGTATTTCGATTGCCGCTCGGCAAGAGCGGCAGCATCGAGCGGACATGCCTTGGCAAGTAGCGCGGCAGCGCCCGGGCCGGCAACTTCGAACAGCTGCATATGCGAGATGTCGAACAGCCCCGCATGATCGCGGGTGTGAAGATGCTCGGCCATGACGCCGGCCGGATAGGTCAGCGGCATTGACCAACCGGCAAACGCGCCAAATCGCGCTCCGGCTGCACTATGCAGGTCTTCGAGGGGTAGTTTCTTGGCGTCGGTGCCCGTCATGACATCTCCAGAGTCGCACGCAAGCGGCCGCTACGGCGGCCATTCCGTGCCCCTCTGTCTGAAGCCTGAGAGACTCGCGCAACCGGAACTCTGTCGGCGACGCTTACACCTTCGGCGCGGGAGGTTTAGTCCCGACTTTCCAGAGTGTCTTTCCCATCTACGGTTCTTTTGCCTGAGAGATTTCGGGCGATTTCCCCTTCGGCGGCAGCATGCGCTGCTCTCTCCCGCAAACAGGTAGAATCCGGAAAACACCGGATCCTCGACGCAGCATAGCTAGCTCATGACCGACGCATTGTCACGCCCCATGCGACATACGCACAGCTTTGTTATCGCCGGCAGGAATGCCGTGCGGCCATGAAGCTGATTTTCGGGGCGGCGACAAAACGCGGACGAAAAAGTCCGTCAACTCGCGGCGGCGAGACGATCCATGTCGTTCTGAAGGCGGACGATCAGGCTGCCGGTTTCGGCATGCAGAAGCTTGAGGCGATCCAGCTGGGCACCAACAGTTTCGATCATGTCGCTGTCGTCTTCCGGCTCGATGGGACCGGTGCCGACGCCATGCAGGACCCATGACAGGCTGACATTGAGAATGCCCGATACCATGTTCAGGCGGTGCGCGCCGGGCTGCGAGCGGTCGCTTTCCCAGGCGGTTATCGTCGACATTTTGACGCCGAGCCGCCATGCCAGTTGCTTGACGCTCATGCCGCTGGCCTCACGGGCTCGGGACAGTCGGCCGCCGATCGTATCGAGATCCGGCGTTTGTTCGTAAATATTCGTGGTGTCGGACACCCGATGCACCTCCTGTGATGTGCGGATTGTCCTGTTTCCGACACGGAAACAGGTGCCCTAAACATGGCGGACGGGTGACCGCATAGCAAGGCGCTTTGCATCAATATCGTGTAAAGTCTTGTATTTAAGGGTAATTCTTAGACTGAAAGTTCGACTGTTGGTCGGGGGATCACGTCGTATTTCAGATACCACCGTACCAATCGTAGCCTCGATCTTCCCAATAGCCGCCCTTGCCGTCGCCCATCTGGGTGAAGCTATCGACCAGTTCTATCTTCCGAATATATTTCGGCATCTTGTAGCCAAGCTGACGCTCGACACGCACCCTGAGAGGAGCGCCATTCTCGACCGGCAACGGCTTGCCGTTGAGGCCGTAGGCAAGAATCGTCTGGGGATGGCGGGCATCGATCAGGTCGATCGATCCGTAGTATTTTATCCTGCCCGAAAGCCCGTTCTCGATCGTGTCCATGCAGTGGAAAACGGCATAGCGGGCCTGCGGCTTTACCTTGGCTTCGTCCAGCACCAGCGACAGCGGCGTGCCGGTCCATTTGGCGATGCAGCTCCAGCCTTCGACGCAATCGTGGCGGGTGATCTGGGTACGCGCCGGCATAGCGATCAGCTGTTCGCGCGATAGCGACAACGGCTTTTCGACCAGACCGGAAACTTCAAGCCGCCATTCAGTGAAGTCATTGCTCTGGAACGCGCGGTAGTCGGCGTCATCCGGGGCTGTCACGCCGTTGGGGCGCTGCGGCTGCCGGATATCGGCTTCGGTGAATTCCTGCGCAAGCGAGTCGCGACCGGCCAGCAGACGCTGAACCCTGTAGGTGAGGTCGTTTGCACCTTCCAGAACGCCCCGAACTCGGCTGTCCGTCGAAGACAGCGAATCGAAGGCGTCACAGCCGGAGAGGGCGAGACCGGAGGCTCCAAGTGCCGCGGAGGTAAGAAAGCCGCGGCGGCTTATCTGAAACCGTTTCATGACCGTGCGCTCCGTGCCGAGGGCTCGTTGCCGGACGTGGGCGGGTCCGTGCGGTACCACCCGGTTATCATCGAACGCAGCTCGTTGAGTGGGCCGGCGGCAAGGATCATCAGCATGTGAATGATGAAGAACGCTACCAGCAGCAGCATGATCGTAAAATGGATGGTTCGCGCCGTCTGCCTGCCGCCGAATAGGTCTGCCAGAAACGGGACAGCAGCGTTCATGCTCGGCGACATGGCAAGACCGGTCAGGATCATCAGCGGCAGAAGCACGAACAGCACGCCGCCATAGGCGAGCTTCTGCAACGTGTTGTAGTTGCGGCTGTGATGAAATTTCAGCTTGGCATGGTCCGCGATGTCGCCGGGCAGGCGCTTCAAATCAGCGACACGCGGGGCAAGATCGCGGCGCAGGTGGCCATTGATTAGGCTTGCGATCAGCCAGATGAGCAGGGTGCCGGAAAGCAGCCAGGCAAAGAAGAAATGGATGACGCGGCCTGTCGCCAGATCCTGATGGGACGGAATCGTCGCCCATGCTGGAAAGGCGCGGGCGTGCAGGTCGTCGGGTCCGCCGGAGAGGCCCAGAACACCGGTGGTATCGAAGCGGTGGCCGAAGATATCGGTGTAACCTTTCGGTCCGTCGGGCGTGTTTTCGGCGCTGAAACTCAGCACCGAATTGTCGAAGCTGAAGCCAGACTGCTTGCCGATATAAAGCGACGGATGCGCGTTGAATATTTGCAACCCGGTCAGCAGCAGGAAGAAAAGCGCGAGCGCCCATACCCAATGCGTCAGCCGCGTCCAGGCGGATTGCCGATAGACGAGCCTGTCGTCCTTCGCAGGCTTGATGCCGGATTGCATCTCGCCGGCTGCCGCATTGTCCATGTCCTGATCCTCCCCACAGCGCGATGATTGCCGCGCTGCAATTGGCAGATACTACTGCCAAGAAACGGGAAGAGACATTCACAGGTTTCAGCGCGCGAATGACATTAGCGCGACAGGAACGTTACTTCGCAAGTCTTTCGGCGTGCCAGCGAAGATGGTCATTCATGAAGGTCGAGATGAAGAAATAGGAGTGGTCGTAACCCTCCTGCATGCGCAGGGTCAGCGGAATGCCGGCTGCCTTGCAGGCGTCATCCAGAAGCCATGGGCGCAGACCGTCGTCGAGGAACGTGTCTGCCTTGCCCTGGTCGACAAGGAATTCCGGAAAACTCTTTCCGCCCTCGATCAAGGCGACAGCATCATAAGCGCGCCATGACGTTTCATCGGCGCCGAGATATTTTTCGAGAGCAGGTTTCGACCAGCCGGCAACCATCGGGTGAACAATCGGGGCGAAGGCAGAGCAGCTTTTGAAGCGGTCGGGATGTTTCAAGGCAATGGTCAGCGCGCCATGGCCGCCCATGGAATGGCCGAAGATCGCCTGCCGCTTCATGTCCGCTGGGAATTCCCTGGCGATCAGCGCGGGCAGTTCCTCGGCAATGTAGGAATACATCCGGTAGTTCTTCGCGAATGGCTCCTGCGTGGCGTCGAGATAGAAGCCGGCACCGCAGCCGAACTGCCAGTTGTCCTTTTCGTCGGGCACATTCTCGCCGCGCGGACTGGTGTCCGGGCAGACGATGATCAGGCCGAGTTCGGCGGCTAGCCGGCGGTATTCGCCCTTGTCCATGACGTTCTGATGCGTGCAGGTCAGCCCCGACAGATACCAGACGACCGGGCAGGGGCCGTGCTTGGCCTGCGGCGGCACGAACACCGCGAAGGTCATGTCGCCAGCGCAAGCTTCAGAGGCATGGGAATAGACGCCTTGGACGCCGTCATGGGATTTCGCGGTAGAGATGGTTTTCATGAAATGGGCTCGATCAATTCGGTCGGGATGCTGTGGGTACCGGCAAGTGCTGCAAGGCGTCTGTCGGCGGTGACGATGGGTTGCTGACGCTGAGTGGCGAGCGCGAGATAGAGGCAGTCGTAGACCGGGTGCTGTATTTTCAAAGCTAGGGCTAGCGCATGCGGAAGAAGTTCGGCGTCGGAGATTAATTCCGACATGGAATCCCGGAGCAGTTCGATACTTTCGCCGCATTTTTCAGGTGCGATCTCACCGGCCCGGGCGCGCTTGTAGAGAACATGAGCAGTCTCGACCAGGAGAAAGGTCGGAGCGACCAAGCCAGGCAAGGCCCGGAACGGATCGGCAGCCTTGCTGAACTCGGTGTCTACGAACCAGTGACTGGCGACACTGGCATCAATTATCATCGTCTAGCCCGGGGTGCCTGCCAAGGTTGTTGTCACGATCCCGGCGGATTTCATCGATGATCTGCTGGCCGGAAACGTGCTTGGAACTTGTGCGGATCGCATCCATCCTGCGGATGATCTCTTCCCGGCTTGGTCTGGCCTTGTCCGCCAGTGCCTCGCGGGCAAGCTGCTCAGTCGACTTTCCCGCGCTCCTGGCTTGCTCCTTCAAGCGCAACAGAACGTCATCGGGGATATTCCTTATGAGCATATTGCCCAATCGTGTTCTCCAGATTTGATATCACAATGATATCATTCTTCGCCATTCGTCACAACCGCGGCCATCAACCCGCCAGCGAAACCACGAGATTGACCGCTGCCGCCACGATCACCGTGTTGAAAAAGAACGACAGGACCGAGTGAACCATCGTCGCAATGCGCATGGTGGTGGTGTTGATGTTGGTGTCGGCGGTTTGCGCCGTCATGCCGATGACGACTGAATAATAGAGAAAATCCCAGCCGACCGGCCGCTCGGTGCCTGGAAAAATCAGTCCACCCACCGGCTTGCGGCTGCGCTTGTCGGAGGTGTTGTCGCCTTTCCAGTAAAGATGCGCGTAGTGCAGTGCGGCCATGGTGTGGATGGTGAACCAGCCCAGCGGCAGCGACAGCATCGAGAATGCGAGCCCGATCGGATGCGGCGCGTCCTTAGCGTTCATCAGCAGGAACAGCGAGCCCACCGCCACGCAAATGATCACGGCTGTGGCCAGAAAGATGATGCCGATAGGCTCGTCGGCATCCTGCGCGCGCCGGCTGAGATAGTCGGCACCGAACGTTGGCATCTGCCTCAGAACGAGGCTGATATAGACGACAAAAAACACATTCGCGCCGATTGCATAGGCAAGCGGCTGCTGTAACAGCAACGCCAACGCGAATGCCGCCAGCCCCAGGACTACGCCGGCATAGAACGGAAAATGGCGTACGCTCAGTAGGTTCATCCGGCCACGTCCTTGGCGGCACTTTCGGCAGATGCCTTTGCCTTCCGTGCCGTCTGGTCGAGCGCGCCGAGAAAGCGCGAGCGATCCTGCGGCGTGAAGCCGGCATTATAGCCCTTGCTCTCGCCCGTCTCGCGCAGATGTTGCTTCAGGTCGCGCATGGCAACCGCCATGCCGATCGTCTCATGGGTGAAGGGCTTTCCGGTCATGCCCAGAACATGCGCGCCCAGCGCTACGGTGCGCGCCGCCAACGGAATGTCGGCCGTCACGACGATGTCGTTGGGTTTTGCATTTTCGACGATCCAGTCGTCCGCCGCGTCGGCGCTCTTTGAAACGACGACGTGGCGGATCATCGGATCGCGGGAAGGGCGCAAGCCGCCATTCGAGACGAAAACCACGACCAGCCCGAGCCGGTCCGCGACCTTCTCGGCCTCCGCCTTTACCGGGCAGGCATCGGCGTCGACATAGATGATCGGGTCCGGCATGTGGTTTTCCTGGCTCAGTAGATCACCACGCTTCTGATGCTCTCGCCGCGATGCATCAGGTCAAAACCTTTGTTGATGTCTTCGAGCGGCATGGTGTGGGTGATCATCGGGTCGATCTGGATTTTGCCTTCCATATACCAGTCGACGATCTTCGGCACGTCCGTGCGGCCGCGCGCGCCGCCGAAGGCTGTGCCCTTCCAGGTGCGGCCGGTGACCAGCTGGAACGGCCGCGTCGAGATTTCCTGGCCGGCGCCCGCAACGCCGATGACGATGCTTTCGCCCCAGCCGCGGTGAGCCGATTCAAGGGCTTGGCGCATGACTTTCACATTGCCGGTGCAGTCGAAAGTGTAGTCCGCCCCGCCGATCTGGTCGGCGCCGCGCTTGGTCATATTGACGAGGTAAGGCACGATATCGCCATCGATCTCCTTCGGATTGACGAAATGCGTCATGCCGAACTTTTCGCCCCACGCCTTGCGGTCATTGTTGATGTCGACGCCGATGATCATGTCGGCACCGGCCATTCTCAGGCCCTGAAGCACGTTGAGGCCGATGCCGCCGAGGCCGAACACGACCGCTGTCGCCCCGATCTCGACCTTGGCCGTGTTGATGACCGCACCGATGCCGGTGGTGACGCCACAGCCGATGTAGCAGATCTTGTCGAAAGGCGCGTCCGGGTTGACCTTGGCCAGCGCAATCTCGGGCAGGACCGTGAAGTTCGAGAAGGTCGAGCAGCCCATATAGTGAAAGATCTTGTCCTTGCCGAGGGAGAAGCGGCTGGAACCGTCCGGCATGAGGCCCTGGCCCTGCGTCGAGCGGATAGCGGTGCACAGATTGGTCTTGCGCGACAGGCAGGACGGGCACTGGCGGCATTCGGGCGTGTAGAGCGGGATGACGTGGTCGCCCTTCTTCAGCGACGTAACGCCCTTGCCGACATCGACGACGACACCGGCGCCCTCATGGCCGAGAATCGCCGGAAAAATGCCTTCCGGGTCGGCGCCCGACAGAGTGAACTCGTCGGTGTGGCAGATGCCGGTCGCCTTGATCTCGACCAGGACCTCGCCCTCGCGCGGACCTTCAAGGTCGACTTCCATGATTTCAAGCGGCTTTCCGGCTCCAACGGCGACTGCGGCGCGGGTTTTCATAGGCAATTCCTTTTGCGTAGATCTGTCTTAACGGTTGGGTCGGTGCTTGTCAGACTGACTAGGCGAAATGTCCGCGTTTTGCCATAGCCGGGCCACCATGTGCGCCTTTAGTTCGCACATGATCGAGAATCTTCTCCTCGCCACGGTCTTCGATGTGCTCACTTTCCTGGTCCATGCGGCGGGGCTGATTGCTCTTACCCATGTCGTCTCGTTTCTGCTGTCGCATCCTCTCATCTACGGCAAGCAGGGCGAAAAGGCTCTTGCGATGGGCGCGCTGGCGCTGGGGCTGTATGTTCTGGTCTGCGTCGAATTGGCGATCTGGGCCGTCGGCATGCTGGCGGTCGGCGCGCTCCCGGATTTCGAGACGGCCTTCTATTTCTCGGCATCGACATTCGCCACCATCGGTTTCAACGACGTGACGCCCTTGAAGGAATGGCGGTTGCTCTCCGCAATGGAGGGGATAACGGGCCTTCTCATCATGGGCTGGACGGCCGCCTATCTCGTCACATCCGGCGTGCGTTTTGGGCCTTTCGAGCGCGACAAGCATTTCTGAGGGTGGCAATTTCTCGCGCAAGGTCGGTTTGTAATTCCGGCACTTGAGACGCTGCGGGATAGTCCATAAAACGGACCAGCCACCAGAGGGACGCATCTTCATGTTCAAGAAAATCCTGATCGCCAATCGCGGCGAAATTGCCTGCCGCGTCATCAAGACGGCCCGCAGGATGGGTATCGCAACGGTTGCCGTCTATTCGGACGCCGACCGCGATGCGGTTCATGTCGAGATGGCGGATGAGGCGGTGCACATCGGCCCGGCGGCGGCGGCGCAAAGCTATCTGGTGGCCGAAAAGATCATCGAGGCCTGCAAGCAGACCGGCGCGGAAGCCGTGCATCCGGGCTATGGCTTCCTGTCGGAGCGGGCTTCCTTCTGCGAGGCGCTGGAAAACGAAGGCATCGTCTTCATCGGCCCCAAGCCCAAGGCGATCAAGGCCATGGGCGATAAGATCGAATCGAAGAAATTCGCCAATGCGGCGAAGGTTTCGACCGTGCCGGGCTATCTCGGTGTCATCGAGGATGTCGATCATGCCGAAAAGATCGCCGGCGAAATCGGTTATCCCGTGATGATCAAGGCGTCGGCCGGCGGTGGCGGCAAGGGCATGCGCATTGCGTGGTCCGAGGCCGAGGTGCGCGATGGTTTCGACCGCGCCCGCTCAGAAGCGAAGAGCTCTTTCGGTGATGATCGCGTCTTCATCGAAAAATTCGTCGTCGACCCCCGCCACATCGAAATCCAGGTTCTGGCCGACGGTCACGGCAACGCCATCTATCTCGGCGAGCGCGAATGCTCGATCCAGCGCCGCAACCAGAAAGTCGCGGAAGAAGCCCCGTCGCCATTCCTCGACGAGAAGACACGGAAGGCGATGGGCGAGCAGTCGGTCGCGCTTGCCAAGGCGGTGGATTACCAGAGCGCCGGCACTGTCGAGTTCATTGTCGACAGCCAGAAAAACTTCTACTTCCTTGAAATGAATACACGTTTGCAGGTCGAGCACCCTGTGACCGAACTCATCACCGGTATCGATCTGGTCGAGCAGATGATCCGCGTCGCCGCCGGCGAAAAGCTGGCGATCAGCCAGGCCGACGTGAAGCTGAACGGCTGGGCCGTCGAAAGCCGGCTCTATGCCGAAGACCCCTATCGTAATTTCCTGCCCTCCATCGGCCGGTTGACCAGCTACCGGCCACCCGAGGAAGGAAAGTTCGGCGACATCGTCATCCGCAACGATACCGGCGTGACCGAAGGTTCGGAAATCTCGATGTTCTACGATCCGATGATCGCAAAGCTCTGCACCTGGGCGCCGACGCGGCTGGAAGCGATCGATGCGATGTCCGAGGCGCTGGACATGTTCGTGGTCGACGGCATCGAACACAACATTCCGTTTCTGGCGGCCCTGATGCAGCATCCGCGCTGGCGCGAGGGGCGGCTTTCGACGGGTTTCATCGCCGAGGAATATCCCGACGGTTTTGCACCGATCACGCCGAACGAGGCGGAAAAGTCGGTTCTTGCAGCGATTGCCACGGTGGTCGAACTGTTACGGCGTGACCGGCTCGATCGCCTGACCGGGCGGCTGGCCCCGCATTCGGGCGTGCTGAAGCCGGATTGGGTTGTGCGGCTTGGTGACGACTATATTCCGGTGTCGATCGGCGAGGGGATGGTTTCGATTCCCATCGAAGTCGACCTGTTGGTTGCCGGCGGCAAGCCGATGACCGTCATTTCCGACTGGCGGCCGGGCGAGGCGGTCTGGCAGGGAACGGTCGGCGGACGCCGTGTCGCAGCGCAGATCAGGCCGGTGCCCAACGGCATCCGCATTGCCTGGAAAGGCATGTCGGTGACGGCCCGCGCCATGCTGCCGCGCACGGCGGAACTCGAACGCCTGATGCCGGTCAAGATCGCGCCCGACACCTCCAACCTGCTGCTATGCCCGATGCCCGGACTGGTGGTCTCGATCGCCGTGGCCGAGGGCCAGGAAGTCAAGGCCGGTGAGACGCTGGCCGTGGTAGAGGCGATGAAGATGGAAAACGTGCTGCGCGCCGAGCGCGACCTGACGGTCGAGAAAATCAACGCCAAGGCCGGCGACAGCCTCGCCGTCGATGCCGTGATCATGGAGTTTGCTTGAAATGGATGTGTCCGCGCGGCGGCAGGCCGTCCTCTTCGATCTCGACGGCACGCTGACGGACCCGTTTGTCGGCATCACGAAGTCGCTGCAATACGCGGTTGAAAAGCTCGGCCGCGTCGCGCCTGCTGCGGATGACCTGCGCTGGTGCATTGGCCCGCCGATCAAATCCGCGTTCGGCATCCTGCTCGAGACCGAAGATCCGGATTTGATCGACGAGGGCGTGCGGCTCTATCGGGAGCGTTATTCGGATGTCGGCAAGTTCGAGAACGTCCTGATAGAAGGCATTCCCGAAGTGCTGGCCGAGCTTGTCGCCGATGGCTATTTCCTGTCGGTCGCGACCTCCAAGCTGAAGACCTATGCCGGCGAGATCATCGATCACTTCGACCTCCGCCGCTATTTCAACGTCGTGCACGGCTCCGAGCTGGACGGGCGAAATTCCGTGAAGGGCGATCTAATCGCCCATATTCTTGCGGTGGAGCCGATTGATCCTGCACGAACCGTCATGATCGGCGACCGTTCGCACGATGTGGTCGGCGCCAAGCTGAATGGCATCGAGACCGTCGGCGTGCTTTGGGGATACGGTGATCGCAAGGAACTGGAGGAGGCAGGTGCTGCGCGGATCGCCAAGCGACCCGCGGAATTGCGTCAGCTGATCGGCGCATTGCTGGAGCCTGCCTGAGACCACCAGTCTTTGCCGGTGCGAATAAGCTGTTCGTGGTTCGGTGTCGGGGTGGAATCAGCTAGGCTCGAGCAATACATTGACCGAACAGATTCCCGAGTAGCAAAGGCGTAAGATATGGCGAGCGACCGGCCCCCGCGCGACCCCATCCTGCGCAGTGCGCAAAATGCGCTGGCAAAGGCTACAGTGCCTTTGCGAAACTTCATCCACCTGCGCGTGCATTCCGCCTATTCGCTGCTGGAAGGCGCGTTGCAGGTTGGCAAGATTGTCGGCCACGCCGTCAAGGACAGCGCGCCGGCCATCGCCATCACCGACACCAACAACCTGTTCGGTGCGCTCGAATTCGCGCAGAAGACCACCAAGGAAGGCGTGCAGCCGCTGGTAGGCTGCCAGACGAGCCTGTCCTTTACCGGTGAGGTCAACGACTCGTCGCGCAGCGGCAATCGTCGCCACGGGGCAGATCTGCATCCGATCGTGCTGATTGCTGCGACGGAGGAGGGCTATGCCAATCTCGTTCGCCTCGTCAGCCGCTCCTATCTCGAAACGCCGCCGGGCGAGGCGGTGCAGGTCACCACGGAATGGCTGGAGGAGTTCTCGCCGGGTTTGATCTGCCTGACCGGCGGGCCGCTGGGGCCGGTCGGCGCTGCGCTGAAATCCGGCCATGCCGAACTGGCCGAGACAAGACTGCTGGCCCTGAAGGCGTTGTTCGGCGATAGGCTCTATGTCGAACTGCAGCGTCTCGGCGGCTATGACCGGAACCTCGAAGCCGCAACCATCGATCTTGCCTATCGCAATCGCCTGCCGCTGGTCGCCACCAATGAGGCGTTTTTCCAAACCCGTGACGACTATGAAGCCCATGACGCGCTGATTGCCATCGCCGAAGGCTCGGTCGTTGCTTCCGATGATCGCCGCCGCTTGTCTCCCGACAATTATCTGAAGAGTCAGAAGGAGATGTCGGCACTTTTTGCAGACATTCCTGAAGCGCTCGACAACACGATCGAGATCGCGCAGCGCTGTTCCTACTACCCGAAGAAGCGCAATCCGATCCTGCCGCGCTTTACCGGCGGCGACGAAGCCGATCCCACGGAAGCGCTCAAGGCCGAGGCCGACGAATTGCGCCGTCAGGCCCGCGAAGGCCTGCAGCAGCGCTTCGAGACTGCCGGGCTGACCGAAGGTTTCACCGTCGAGCAATACAGCGAGCGGCTAGAGTTTGAGCTCGGCATTATTGAGCGCATGAAGTTCCCCGGCTACTTCCTGATCGTCGCGGACTTCATCAAATGGGCGAAGGCGCAAGGCATTCCGGTCGGCCCGGGCCGTGGCTCGGGCGCGGGCTCGCTCGTCGCCTATGCACTAACCATCACCGACATCGATCCGCTGCGCTTCTCGCTGCTGTTCGAGCGCTTCCTCAATCCCGATCGCGTCTCGATGCCCGACTTCGACATCGACTTCTGCCAGGACCGGCGCGAAGAGGTGATCCGCTACGTTCAGCAGCGTTATGGCCGCGATCAGGTCGGCCAGATCATCACCTTTGGAACGCTGCAGGCGCGCGCCGTGCTGCGCGACGTCGGGCGTGTTCTGCAGATGCCCTACGGACAGGTCGACCGGCTCTGCAAGATGGTGCCGCAGAACCCGGCAAATCCGGTGAAACTTGCCGACGCTATCGCCAACGAGCCGCGTTTTGCCGAGGAGACCGAGAAAGAGCCGATCGTCCAGACACTGCTCGACATGGCGCAGAAGCTGGAAGGGCTTTATCGCCACGCCTCGACGCACGCTGCCGGCATCGTCATTGGCGACCGTCCGCTGTCGGAACTGGTGCCGATGTACCGCGATCCGCGCTCCGACATGCCGGTCACCCAGTTCAACATGAAGATGGTCGAGGAAGCCGGGCTGGTGAAGTTCGACTTCCTCGGCCTGAAGACGCTGACGGTGCTGGAGACCGCGGTGCGGCTCATTCGCCGGCGCGGCATCGAGGTCGATCTGGCGCGCATTCCGCTCGATGACGAGAAGACCTACGCGATGCTGTCGCGCGGCGAGGTCGTCGGCGTGTTCCAGGTTGAAAGTGCCGGCATGCGCAAGGCGCTGATCGGCATGAAACCCGACCGCATCGAGGACATCATCGCGCTGGTCGCGCTCTACCGGCCGGGCCCGATGGAGAACATCCCGACCTACAATGCGCGCAAGCATGGCGAGGAAGAGGTCGCTTCGATCCATCCCAAGATCGATCATCTGGTCAAGGAGACGCAGGGCGTCATCGTCTACCAGGAACAGGTGATGCAGATCGCCCAGGAACTGGCCGGCTACTCGCTCGGCGAAGCAGACCTTCTGCGCCGCGCCATGGGCAAGAAGATCCGCGCCGAGATGGACAAGCAGCGCGAGCGCTTCGTCACCGGCGCGGTGGAAAAAGGCGTGAGCAAGCCGCAGGCCGATTTCATCTTCGACCTTCTGGCGAAATTCGCCGACTACGGCTTCAACAAGTCGCACGCCGCCGCCTACGCGGTGGTTTCCTACCAGACCGCCTATCTGAAGGCGCATTATCCGGTCGAGTTCCTGGCAGCGTCGATGACGCTGGATATGTCCAACACCGACAAACTCGCCGACTTCCGCCAGGATGCGCTGCGGCTTGGTATCGATGTCGTCGCGCCCTCGGTGATGAGTTCGTTCCGCGACTTCGAGGTCGCCGAAAACCGCATTTTCTACGCGCTGGCAGCCCTCAAGGGCGTTGGCGACGCTGCGGTCGAGCACATCGTCGCCAAGCGCAAGGAAAAGCCGTTCGCCAGCCTTGCCGATTTCTGCGAGCGCATCGATCCGAAGATCGTGGGCAAGCGCGTCTTCGAAAGCCTGATCATGGCCGGCGCCTTCGATTGCTTCGGTCATGACCGCGCGGCCCTTATGGCGGGCGTCGAGCGCATGATGGGTATGGCGCAGCGCGCGCAGGAAAATGCCGCTTCGGGCCAGTCCGACATCTTTGGCAGTGCCATGGGTGGCCAGGCGCAGACGCTACATCTGCCTGCGGCCGATATCTGGCTGCCGGCAGACAAGCTGCACCGCGAATTCCAGGTCGTCGGCTTCTATCTCTCAGCGCATCCGCTGGACGAGTACAAAGCGGTTCTGGAAAAGATGCGCGCGCAGAACTGGGCCGATTTTTCCGCTGCCGTAAAGCGCGGCGCGGCTGCCGGTCGGCTGGCAGGCACCGTCACCTCCAAGCAGGAGCGCAAGACCCGCACCGGCAACAAGATGGGCGTCGTCGCTTTCTCCGACACCACCGGTCAGTATGAAGCAGTGCTGTTTTCGGAAGGTTTGGCGCAATATCGCGACTTGCTGGAGGCAGGCCGTTCCGTCGTCATCACGGTCGCGGCTGAAGACCGCCCGGAAGGCATAAATCTGCGCATCCAGACGGTGCATTCGCTGGAAGACGAGGCAAGCCGCGTCCAGAAGGCGCTGCGCGTCTATCTGCGCGACGCATCGCCGCTCGGCACGCTTGCCAACCAGCTCAACGTCAAGGGCGAGGGGCAGGTGAGCTTCGTGCTGATAAAGGATGGCGCGCAGGGCGAAGTCGAGGTCGAACTGCCCAACCGCTACCGCATCTCGCCGCAGATAGCCTCAGCCATGCGTGCCGTACCCGGTGTGGTCGAGGTGGAACTGGTTTAGCGCCGGCGTTTCTGGCTTAAGACTTAAAGAAGCTTGGTTTTCACGCCGAGCGGGAGGCCAGCTTCGGCCAATCGTTTGTCGAGCGTAACCACGGTTGCACCATTGTCGGCCGCCACGGCGAGATGCAATGCGTCGCCGGCTCTCAATCCGAGCATGTATTGATCCGCGAAGCGCGCCGCAGCGCGAAACTGCGCTCCGGATACCGGAAGCATGTTGAAAGAATTGGAAACCAGCTGGACGAAAGCGGCTAGGGCTGTTGCGCGATGCTCGGCCAACAATTGATCGGTGCGAAGCTTGATTGACAGGGCTGACGAGAATTCCGTTATGACCCAGTCACTGATAGCAAGCTCGTTCGGATCCTGCTGGCTCAGCCAGCTTTGAATCTCATCGGTTCTGGCTTCTTTGGTCAGTGCGGCGACCAGCACTGAAGTGTCGACATAAAGCATCAATACCGGTCGCCATCGCGCATTTCGCGCATGAAATCGCCTGCAGACTGCTTTTGCGCAGGCATTGGGTCAGTGATACGTTTCAGCGCACCCAAATCAATTGGTTGCAGCGTTTTCTTGACAGAGCTCAGTTGGGCAATCGGCTTGCCGCGCCGGGTGATGCGGACCGTGTCGCCTTCAGCGACGCGGCCGATCAGTTCGCTGAGATGTGCCTTCGCGTCGGCGAGATTAACAGTGCTCATTGGCTTTCTCATGACCAGTTAGATAGTCAGATATAGCATCCCGTTAGCTTGGATTCAATTGCGCCGGCAGCATCAAGCCTTATGCAGCCGAAGCGGCGTGACCTTCTCGCGCGTGATGATGCGCTTTGCCTCCAGATCGAGCTGTACAGCCTTCATCCACCAACCCGATTTGGCGCCACCCGGAAATAGATCCTGCGGCAGATGATCGACCACGCGCTTCTGAACCTCCGCTACCGTTAGTCCCGGCGTGGTGTCTGGCAGTGTCTTTAGCAAAGCGTGCTTCATGGCTTCATACATGGCAGCATCGACAAACTCGACTTTGCCTGGATGGTTCACGTTCTCGATGCCGATCTTACCGGGTTTGCTTGTGGTCATGCCGCGTCCTCCTTGGACTTCGGCTCGAGGTCGATTGCTGCGCGAAAACTCCCATCCATGTAGAATGGCACGGACGTGTGCTCATGCGCGATCTTCCAGACGCCGTTGGCCCGCTTGAGGCAGACCGTCGCACGTGACCAGAAGACAGCCAGCTCGCCACCTTCCTTGGTCGTGGCGCTCGTGCGGTAGAAGCCATGGCAAAAGGCGATGTCGCCGTCGATCGTAATCTCAAAATCATGTGCTGCGATCTCGACCGGCCCCTGCCAGGTATCGAACCACGCTGAAAGACCATCGATGTCGGGTTGATGATCCAGCGGTGGCGCAAGATCAAAAATCAGCGCTTCAGGATCGTATTGGGCGATAACTTGCGCTGCATTCTTATCATGATGCGCCCGACGGATGGCGTCCATGACAGCGCGGATTTCTTTCCTGTCGGTGTTGATGCTCATGACAAATCCTCCGTTGTCCCTGGGAATGCACCCGAAGGACGAACAAGGAAGGTGATATCCGACAGGAGGAGAGGATTTTTATCGCGCAACGCTAATGGTGCGCTGTAATTCAGTCTTCCACATCCTCGCGCGGATGCGCATTGCGGCCCTTGCCGAAGGTGTAGCCGGTCTCAACCGCCGTCTTCCCGAACTTGTCGCGCAGGGCGTCCATTGCGCCCTCGGCGAGCGCGCGCTTGCGAGACTGCACGTCGATCAGGTCCGGCGGGTCGGCCTTTTCGACGCCGGTAAGATCGCTGACGCCGATGCCGAGCAACCGGTATTTCGTGCCGTCGGTTTCCTTCGCCAGAAGCTGCATGCCGGTCTGGAAAATGCGATCTGCGAGCTGCGTCGGATCGCCGAGCTGGCGGTTGCGCGTGCGGATCTTGAAATCCTGCGTCTTCAGTTTCAGCACCACAGTACGCCCGGCAATGCCGGATTTTTTCAGCCGCGTGGACACTTTTTCAGACAATGCCCGCAAGATCGGCACCAGATCGGCGGAGGAGGCGAGATCTGTGTCGAAGGTGGTTTCCGCCGAGACGCTTTTCGCGTCATGGTCGGGCTCGACGCGGCGCGTGTCCTGTCCGCGCGACAGGCGATAGAGCCGGTCGCCCATCGTGCCGTAGCGCCGCATCAGGTCGCCGCGCTCCATGCGCTGGATCTGGCCGATGGTGCGGATGCCGTCGCTTTCCAGCGTCGCGGCAAAGGCTTTTCCCACGCCCCAGATCAGCGTTACCGGCTGCTCGGCGAGAAACGTGACGGCTTCCGCCTCGCCGATGATCGAAAAGCCGCGCGGCTTGCGGAAGTCGGAGGCGACCTTGGCGAGGAACTTGCAATAGGAAAGTCCGGCCGAAACGGTGATGCCGATTTCCTTTTCGACGCTCTGCGCAAACCGCGCCAGCACCAACGCCGGCGGGAGGCCATGAAGGCGCTCGGTGCCGGCAAGATCGAGAAAAGCTTCGTCTATGGAGATCGGTTCGACCAGCGGCGTTAGCGCCTGCATCATGGAGCGAACCTCGCGGCCAACGCGGACATATTTTTCCATGTTCGGGGAGATGACGACAGCTTGGGGGCAGGCTTCCAGCGCCTTGAACATCGGCATCGCCGAGCGCACGCCATTGATGCGCGCGATGTAGCAGGCGGTCGAGACGACGCCGCGCTTGCCGCCGCCGATGATCACCGGCTTGTCCTTCAATTCCGGATTGTCGCGCTTTTCCACGGCAGCGTAGAAGGCGTCACAATCGATATGGGCAATGTGAAGCGCATAAAGCTCCGGATGCCGCATCAGGCGCGGGCTTCCGCATTTGGTGCAACGCATCGCCGGCCCGCGCTGCACGGCGAGACAATCTCGGCAAAAACCGTGGCTTGGATCGTTGACAGAGGTGCTCATGACTGCGAACATAAGAGGAACATCGCAATCTTATGGCAGCAGGCCGCAGCTCGCAAGGCTGCGGTCGCAAGGATGTATGATGAAACTGACAATCGAGCCGCTGACAGCCGATTTATGGCCGGCTTTCGAGGATCTGTTTGGCAAGCAAGGTGCCTGCTATGGCTGCTGGTGCACGCATTTTCGGTTGCCGCCCGCGCTGCGCCGGGAAAACGACCGGGTGCACAACAAGGAATTCATCAAGGCGCGCATCGAATCGGGTCCGCCGCCGGGCCTGCTGGCGATCGAGGACGATATCGCGATGGGCTGGATGCAGATAGGACCGAGGGCGGACGTGCCCGAATGGAACAATGCGGGCAGGGGCTCCGCTCCGCTCGAGCCTGATGAAGCCGCCGATCCCACCGTCTGGGCGATCTCCTGCTTTTTCATCCGCAGCAAGGCGCGTGGCAAGGGGCTGACCCACAGGCTTGTCGGCGCGGGGGTCGAATTCGCACGCAAGAACGGCGCGCGGTTCGTCGAGGCCTGCCCGATGAACCAATCGAAGGATTCGCGCTCGCTCGGCCTTTTCGTCGGCTCGACTCGGGTATTCGAAAAGGCAGGGTTTTCGCCAATGATCGAGCGCAAGCAGGGTCGGCCGCTGATGCGTTTCGTGGTGTAGGTTCTGAGCCTAAATACCCAGTGCAGCAGCGATTTTTGGCGCGGCGTCATGCCAGTCGTCTACGACGGTGATGCCGTCCGGCAAAGGCGGCATGAGTGCACGCAGGCCCTTGTGCGCCATGAGGTGAAAGAGATGAGCGTCGGCCACGGCCTCCCGAACCGAAACGAGATTGCGGGCAATGTCATCGACGAAGGCGACCGGACGAGGGTGTTCGCCGCGCAACTGCCGGATCGCAGGGCCTTTCGCCGTTTCGGTGGTCACCAGCGGGTAGGGGAAGCCGAGCCGATCCAGAAGCATGCGCCGGGTCGCCCGGTGCTGATGCGGCATCGCCGTCAGCATGACGATCTCCGCCTTCTCGGCGATCGACGCCACGGTCTCGACCGCACCTGCCGGCGCGATTTGCCAGTCTGCCTGGACGAAGAAGAAATCTTCGATCAGCGTCGAAACGCGTGCATCGTCGAGAGCCTCATTCCTATCGCGGTCGAAGACATTGCCGTGCAGGCGAAACGAATCGGTTTTCAGGTCGAGACCGTGCGACCTGAGAAAGCCGATGAATGGCTGAACGAATTCCAGAACCACCTCATCGACGTCGAGTACCAGAAGCGGGCGCTCGTCTTTTGCCAGTTCGGCGATCTGGCGTGCGGTCTCGGGATCGTCGCTCATATCGACGACTGGTGGTTGTCGTCGCCGAGCGGCAGACGCCTCAGTGCCGCTCCGATATTGGCCGGTGGGATGCCCGAGCTTTCCGAAAACTGCATCAGCGTCGGTTCGTGGGCGAGGATGAATTGCAGCACGCCCGCCAGGAAACCCGGTTCGCGCGCCGCCTCGCGAATCGCGGAGGCTTCGATGCCGGTCAAGGCGAGAAAGCGCGGCAAGAGTTCAGGGTCCGATGCGACGAAGACGAGAGCCTCGATGGCGATCGCCTCGGCGTCCTTGCTCGTTGAAAATTTGTCGGCCATCGTCACCTTCATGCCATCGATGCGAAAACGTTTGTCGGAAGTAGCCGCTACGATCGGCTCGGGCAAGTCTTCGGGCGGTCGCATCAAAAATGGTATAAGGATTGACGTTTGAATTTGCCGCGACGGATCGATTTCCGTTTCGTCAATGATCTTGCGCTAATGTTGTCGCGGGTTTGGTGCCATCGGCAAGGCGCGTCAAGCGGTATAGGCTGGCGCGATCGGCAGTCGGGACGGGAAATCTATGGCTAAGAAGGTTATGATCGTCGAGGACAATGAGCTCAACATGAAGCTCTTCCGCGACCTGATCGAAGCAAGCGGCTATGAGACCGTGCGTACGCGCAACGGCCTGGAGGCGCTTGATCTTGCTCGTGCGCATAAGCCTGATCTGATCCTGATGGACATCCAACTGCCGGAGGTTTCCGGCCTCGAAGTGACCAAGTGGTTGAAGGAAGACGACGAACTTCACGTCATACCGGTCATCGCCGTCACTGCGTTTGCCATGAAGGGCGATGAGGAGCGCATTCGCCAGGGGGGCTGCGAAGCCTACATTTCGAAGCCGATCTCTGTTCCGCGCTTCATCGAAACAATCAAATCATATCTGGGTGACGCATGATGCCTGCTCCGTCGCCCTCGCATCGGCAGGAAGCATCATGACTGCGCGTATTCTCGTCGTTGACGACATTCCAGCCAACGTGAAGCTGCTCGAAGTGCGGCTGCTCGCCGAATATTTCGACGTTCTGACCGCGACCAATGGTGCGGACGCCATTGAAACCTGCCAGAACGACAAGGTCGATGTCGTCCTGCTCGACGTGATGATGCCGTATATGGACGGGTTCGAGGTCTGTCGGCGGCTGAAGAGCGATCCCGCGACTTCGCATATTCCGGTGGTGATGGTCACCGCGTTGGATCAGGTTTCTGACCGTATTCGCGGGCTGGAGGTGGGAGCCGACGATTTCCTGACCAAGCCGGTGAATGATCTTCAGTTGATGACGCGGGTAAAAAGCCTCGTGCGCCTGAAGATGCTCACCGACGAGTTGCGCCTTCGTGCCTCGACCACGCGCAACATCGGCATCGAAGAACTCCTGAGCCGCCGGCAGCCATCCGAGGACGTCACGCCGAAAGTGCTTCTCGTCGATGAGCGCCCGTCCTCTTTTGAGCGCATCCAGAAAATGCTGCGCCAGGCGGCCGATCTCGACGTTGTGACCGATCCGCATACCGGGTTTTTCCAGGCCGCCGAACTGCCCTACGAGTGCATCATCGTCTCGACCGGCTTTGCCGATTTCGATCCGCTGCGGCTTTGCTCCCAACTGCGTTCGATCGACCGCACGCGCTTTGCGCCGATCATTCTGCTGGCGGACGAAGGCGAGGAGGAACGTATCATCCGTGGGCTCGAACTTGGCGTGAACGACTATCTCATCCGCCCGATAGACCAGCAGGAACTGACGGCCCGCCTGCGAACGCAGGTCAAGCGCAAGCGCTACACCGATCATCTGCGCGCCAGCGTCACCGAGACCATAGAGATGGCGGTGACGGACGGACTGACCGGCCTGCACAACCGCCGCTATCTCGACAGCCATCTGCAGACGCTGTTCGACCGCGCCGTCGCGCGCCGCAGGCCGATCTCGGTGATGATAACCGATCTCGACCGGTTCAAGTCGGTCAACGACACCTACGGTCACGACGGCGGCGACGATGTGCTGCGCGAATTCGCACGCCGGCTGCGCAAGAATGTGCGCGGCATCGATCTCGCCTGCCGCTACGGCGGCGAGGAGTTCGTGGTCGTCATGCCCGACACCGATGGGGTGATCGCCGAAAAGGTCGCCGAGCGCATCCGCTCCGAAATCGCCCAGACGCCATTCGCTGTCGGCAAGGATGGCCAGACGCTGAATGTGACCATCAGCGTTGGTGTGTCTTCGCTCAGGCGCGGCACCGATACGGTCGAAGATCTGATGAAACGGGCCGATGTCGCGCTCTATGAGGCCAAGACGGGCGGGCGCAACCGGGTAGTCGCAAAAGCTGCATAAGCTCCCGAAGCGGTTGTGCGGCGAATCAGAAGAAGGGGTGTTTACCTTAATCCAAGTGATTCGGCGGCATTGGTTAAGAAAGTATTGATTTTCAATCGGTCTTGCGCGAGTGTTCCAGCGAAAGACGGACGCCGGCGCGAGGAGATGCCGGATTGTCCTGCCGACGCCCCATGATGCTCAGGTCCGCCGCATCTCCTGGGTCCATGGGGTCGGCCGGTTGGCACTGGCACATAGTGGCCTCCTCGTACCGCTGTCAGAACGCCGACCGGCCCCCTAATTCTCACATGAAGCATGAAAAAACGGGCCGAGAGGCCCGTTTTTCTTTTCACTTCCCGAAAATGAAAACGCCGCCCGAAGGCGGCGTGTTTCCGGCAGGAAAATCGAAGATTACTTGATCTTCGTTTCCTTGAATTCGACGTGCTTCTTGGCGACCGGATCGTATTTGCGGAAGGACAGCTTTTCCGTCTTCGTGCGGCTGTTCTTGCTCGTCACGTAGAAAAAGCCGGTATCGGCGGTCGACAGGAGCTTGATCTTGATGTTTGCGGCTTTTGCCATGATTTTCGTCCGTTAATTTTCTGGAGTTCGGGCCGCCTGACCACGGCAACAAAGCCCGGACGCGGGAAACTTGGCGCGACACATAAAGAACGTGCACGGAAAGTCAAGCCCGACGGCTGCCGGCCATGAGACGAGTGACGGCTAGAACGATGTAAGCGGCGAAGAAAAGACCGAGCGACCAGCCGAAACCCCTTGTGCCGAACATATCCATGCCGATGCCGATCACTTGCGGCCCGGCCACCATGCCGAGGCCGTAGCAAAGCACGAAAGCGGCGTTCGCGTTTGCCAGTTCATGGCCGGAAAGCTGTGAGCCGAGATGTGCGAGGCCGATCGTGTAAAGTGCCGCGACCACTCCACCCCAGAGAAACAGCAAACCTGCCACCAGATGCCAGTTCATCTGCACATGGGGCAACAGGATCATGCCGGCCAGCCCCACCGCCGCACAGATCAGCAGCAGATAGCGGCGGTCGCCGATGCGGTCGGAAATCATGCCGAGCGGTATCTGCATCAGGACGTTGCCGAGACCGATCATGGTCAGGAGCAGGGCCGCATCGCCTTCCGAGTAGCCTATACGGTTGCCATAGACCGGAAACAGCGCGAAGCCACCGGTTTCCACCGCGCCGAAGACCAGCACGGCAGCGGTCGCCGTCGGTACCAGCCAGATGTAGCGGATGAACCCACCCGAACCGCCTTCGACGACGATCGCCGGGCTTTCTCGCCAGGCCGCAAGCACGGGGATTGCGGCGATGGTGACAAGCACGAACACCGTGCCGAAAGGCAGGAACCCGGAACTGCCCATCTGGGCGAAGAGCCAGGGGCCGGCGGCAAAACCCAGCGACAGCACTGTCGCGTAGATGCCGAGAACCAGTCCGCGCCGATGCGGCGGAGCTGAGGTACTGATCCAGAACTCGGACAGGATGAACAGAATGGTGAGGGCGAGATGCAGGACCACGCGCAACGGAAACCACATCCAGAACGCCGGCGCGAAATAGAAGCCAACGAAGGCCAGCGCGCCGAGAAAGATCATTGCGAGCATCGTCCAGACGACGCCGAAACGCACCGCAAGCGGTGTCGCCATGGGAGCGGCCGCGATCGAAGCCACGCCGGCAATTGCCGTATTCAACCCGATCATGGATGCCGAGTGGCCGCGCGTCTCCAGTATGATGCTGAGAAGCGGCATGCCGAGACCGATGGCTATGCCGACAACGCTGATCGAGGCAACGGCTGCCGAAATCGACAGCCAGCGCATTGGCACGTCGTCTTCCGGCGATGGGGAACTGGCGGTCATTTTATGCGGGAGCCCAGAATTTGTCAGAGAATTTCGCGGACGAAGCGTTTGCGGATCATGCGATAGAAGGGCACGGGCCCGCCGGGGCGAAGCAAGGGATCCTGCGCCAGTCGCTGTTCGAGTTCTTCAAGGATTGTCTTGGTGATGGCCGGAATATCGGCTTGCCGCGCCTCGGGCAGGGGCAGCCACATGAGTTCTTCCAGCTCATTGGTCGGTCCGCCGTCGGGCAGTTCCACCGCGACATCGCTTCGCCAGGCGGAGAGGAAGCGCGTGTCGAAACGACGTACCCGTCCGGGCGGCGTGATGGCGCGCGCGATGAAACGCAGCGGCTTGAGCGAGGGCTGCACGCCATGCTCGACAAAACCCTGCCAGTCAGCCTTGCCGGTGGCAAATGGCCCCTTTTGACCGATCAGCAGCCCCGCTTCTTCATATGTTTCGCGGATGGCTGAAAGCGCGATGGCACGGGCGCGCGCTGCGCTGCCTCTGGCAACCGTACCGATCAGCTTTGCTTCCTCCTCGGGAAACAGGCTGTCGGTCACCGGTATACGGCTGTCGGACGGGTCTGTGCGGCCGCCTGGAAAGACGAATTTTCCCGGCATGAAGGCGTGGCTGGAATGCCGCCGCCCCATAAGCACTAGTATGTCGTCGCCCTTTCGGTCGAGCAGCATCAGGGTCGCGGCATCGCGCGGCCTTTTCGGCCCTGCACCGAGCGCGAAATCTCGACCTTCGGCTTTGTCCACTTGTGCTTTCGTCATTCCGTCCATGAAATCCCCTTTAGGACAATCTGCGGCCAGACGGAATTATTCCAAAGGACTGAGCATTGCTCCAGAAGTCGAATTTCAGGCCTCGGGGTGAGATTCGATATAGTCTTCTTCCTCACCGAACCCGTGCATATAGAGCGCCCATTGCAGTCCGACGACAGCGCCCTTGACCGGCCGCAGCAAGGCAAGCGCCATGATGATCGTCAAAGGAACCCAGATGGCCAGATGCTGCCAGGTTGAAAGCGTGCTGGTGGCCTCCACGCCCATGAAGGCGCCGACGATGATGTGGCCGACAATGACGACGACGAGATAGGCGGGCAGGTCGTCGGCGCGGTGATGGAACATTTCCTCGCCGCAATGTGCGCATCTGTCCACCGGCTTAAGGAATGATTCGAACAGCTTGCCTTCCCCGCAATGCGGGCAGCGGCACAGAAGTCCGCGCTTGATCGCCGTCCACAGCGGACGCGCCGGACGATCTATCTGGTGCGCCCCACCGAAAACCTGCTGTTCCATCAACGTCTCCTGTTGCGGGCCGGTCCGCGCGATGGTTGTGATGCGCGGCCCCGCGGTCTTTGCGCCTTGGCCTTGTGGAAGGACCTTTTGGACCCCGGCAAAGGTTTCGGGTCGGTCAGCATTTCAAAGCGCATGGCGCCCGCCAGGGGTGCTACCTCGATGAGACGAACCTCGACCCTGTCCGCCAGTTGGTAGCCTTTGCCGGTACGATCTCCAAAAAGCGCTCGGGCAGCCTCGTCGTAGATATAGTAGTCACCGTCCAAAGATGACACCGGTATGAAACCATCTGCGCCGAACTGCGGCAATTGGACAAATAGCCCCGCCTTGGTGACGCCGGAGATACGGGCGTCGAATGTTTCGTTGATCTGGCCGGAAAGATAACCGGCGATCAGACGGTCAACGGTGTCACGCTCGGCCGCCATGGCGCGGCGTTCGGTTGCCGAGATCAGTGCCGAAATATCCTCGAGCCGTTCTTCTTCGCCGCGCGAAATACCGTCGGCGCCGAGCCCCAGCGAGCCGATCAGCGCACGGTGCACGATGAGGTCGGCGTAGCGGCGAATCGGCGAGGTGAAATGCGCGTAGCGCCGCAGGTTGAGGCCGAAATGGCCAAGGTTTTCAGGCGAATACAGGGCCTGACTCTGGGAACGAAGCACCACCTCGTTGACCAGCGCCTCGTTCTCGGCGCCTCTCACCTGATTGAGTATCTGGTTGAATTGCGCCGGTTTCATCTGCGCACCGCGCGCCAGCGACAGGCCGAGCGTGGCCAGGAATTCGCGCAGCGATTCCTGCTTCACCAGCGAGGGCGCGTCATGGGTGCGGTAGACCAGGCTCTGCTTCTTCGCTTCCAGGGTCTCGGCGGCCGCGACATTGGCCTGGATCATGAATTCTTCGATCAGCTTGTGCGCATCTAGCCGGTCCGGCACGATGACCCGGTCGACCGTGCCGTCAGGCTTCAACAGGATTTTGCGCTCGGGCAGGTCCAGTTCCAGGGGCTGGCGCGAATCGCGGCCGCGCTTCAACACGCCATAGGCGGCCCAAAGCGGCTTCAGGATTGGCTCAAGGATCGGACCAGTCGTGTCGTCCGGCACGCCGTCGATTGCCGCCTGTGCCTGTGAGTAGGCAAGGCGCGCCGCCGATCGCATCATGATGCGATGGAAGGAGTGGCGGATCTTGCGTCCTTCGGCGGAAAACACCATGCGCACGGCAAGCGCAGGCCTGTCGACCTTCTCCTTCAGCGAGCAAAGATCGTTGGAGATGCGCTCGGGCAGCATAGGCACGACGCGGTCGGGAAAATAGACCGAGTTGCCGCGCTTCAAGGCTTCGCGGTCGAGTGCCGTGCCGGAGCGGATATAGGCCGCAACATCGGCGATGGCGACGATGGCGATGACACCGCCGGGGTTGCTTTCGTCCGTGTCGGGTTCGGCGAATACCGCGTCGTCATGATCCTTGGCGTCGGCCGGATCGATGGTGATCAGCGGCACTTCGCGCCAGTCCTCGCGGCCTGAAAGCGTTGCCGGCTTCACGGCTTCGGCTTCTGCCAGCACTTCAGACGGGAAGATGTGCGGAATGTCGTGCGCGTGGATGGCGATCATCGAGACCGCCTTTTCGCTGGTCAGCGAACCGACGACATTCAGAACCTTGGCACGCGGCAGCCCGTAGCGCGTGGCGCGCTGCGGCTCGACTTCAACCAGATCGCCATTCTGGGCGCCGTTCTGGTATTCCTTCTCGACCGTCAATTCCGGCTGCCGGCGCTCTACTGGCTCGATGCGGAAACTGCCGTCCTGAAGCACGCGGAAGACGCCGAGAACAGCGTCCTTGCGCTTCTCGAAAATCTTCATCACCCGAGCGGTGTAGGCCGGGCCGGTTTCGGCATGGGTGGGGAAAGTCTTTGCCAGCACGCGGTCGCCGATGCCGGCGGTCGGACCGCTGCCACGTGACATCTTGATAGACACCACCGTTGGCAGCGCGTCTTCCGGCTGATCGGTCGGGCGTCCGAGCAGGCCGCCATCGGCATCGCGCGCGAAAATGTCGAGGACGGCGACATGGGGCAGGGCGCCCGGCCGTACAAGCCGCTTGCGGTCCTTCTCCAGCGCACCCTCGTCCTGAAGGTCACGCAGTATGTCCTTCAACCAGATGCGGTCTTCGCCCTTGAGCGAAAACGCCTTGGCGATTTCGCGCTTGCCGCTCTTGTCCGGATTGTTGGCGATGTAACGCAGGATGTCGTCGCGCGTCGGACGAAAATCCTTCGATTTGTCTCCGGATACGGACGGACCGGTTGATCCGTCCTTGCCGATCGCGCCTTTGCGTCCGGAGATTTTCCTTGCCAAAGCGTGCTAGTCCTTTGTTTTCGCTGCCGGCTTCTTAGCTGGTGCTTTTTTTGCGGGGGCCTTCTTGGTGGCAGCGGCCTTTGCCCGGGCCGGCTTCTTGCCGCCGCCCTTGGCTTCCTTCTCGGCTATCAATGCCAAGGCGTCCTCGACCGTCACTGTCATCGGGTCTTTGCCCTTCGGCAGCGTCGCGTTGACCTTGCCGTAGTTGACGTAAGGCCCGTATTTGCCATCGCGCACGGTGATCGCGCCGCCGTCGGGATGCTCGCCGAGTTCCTTGAGCGCGGCAGGTGTACCGCCATTGCGGCCGCCTTTGCCCTTCAACTGTTTTTCGGCGATCACCGAAACGGCGCGGTTGAGGCCGATTGAGAACACGTCCTCGATGCTTTCGAGATTGGCATAGGTGCCGTCGTGAAGCACGAAGGGACCGTAGCGCCCAAGCCCGGCCGAGATCATCTTGCCGCTTTCCGGATGCTTGCCGACATCGCGCGGCAGGGCCAGCAGCGCCAGCGCCTTTTCATGGTCGATGCTTGCCGGCGTCCAGCCCTTAGGCAGGCTGGAGCGTTTTGCTTCCTTGCCTTCGCCGCGCTGGATGTAGGGGCCGAAGCGACCGCTGCGCAGGGTGATCTCTTCCGACGTGTAAGGATCGGTGCCCAGCACCTTGTTGCCGTCTTCACCGCCGGCAGATTCGCCATCGCCATTGACGGCGTCGCCAAGCTGGCGCGTGAAACCGCATTCGGGATAGTTCGAGCAGCCGACGAAGGCGCCGTATTTGCCGAGTTTCAGCGACAGGTTGCCGGTGCCGCATTTCGGGCAGATGCGCGGATTGGAGCCATCTTCGCGCGCCGGGAACACCAGCGGCGCAAGTTCCTCGTTCAGCGCGTCGAGCACGTCGGTGACGCGCAGTTCCTTGATGTCATCGACGGAGGCTGAAAAATCCTTCCAGAAGTCGCGCAGCACGTCCTTCCAGGCGAGCTTGCCGTCGGAAATCTCGTCGAGCTTTTCCTCGAGCGCCGCCGTGAAATCGTACTCGACATATTTTTCGAAGAAACTTTCCAGGAAGGCCGACAGCAGCCGTCCCTTGGATTGCGGGATCAGCCTGCGCTTGTCGATGGTGACATATTCGCGGTCTTCGAGCGTCTTCAGGATCGCCGTGTAGGTGGAGGGGCGGCCGATGCCGAGCTCTTCCATCTTCTTGATCAGCGAGGCTTCCGAATAGCGCGGCGGCGGTTCGGTTGAATGCTGCGTGGCGAGGATGGCGTCGCGGTCTAGCGCTTCACCGGCGCGGATTTCCGGAAGACGCTTGTTTTCCTCGTCTTCCGAATCCTCGTCCTTCTGGTCCGTATAGGCGGCGATGAAGCCGTCGAAGCGGATCACCGAGCCGACTGCGCGCAAGGCAGCGATGCGGGTACCGTTGGTCGCCTCGATCTCGGCCGTCGTGCGTTCGATCTCTGCCGGCTGCATCTGGCTGGCGATCGCGCGCTTCCAGATCATGTCGTAGAGCCTGAACTGGTCGGCATCGAGATATTGCCGGACCGAGTTCGGCGTGCGCATGAAATCGGTCGGGCGGATCGCTTCGTGCGCTTCCTGTGCGTTCTTGGCCTTGGCCGTATAATTGCGCGGGTTTTCGGGCAGGTATTTGCCGCCGAATTCCTTGACGATGGCCTCACGTGCCTGCGTCACCGCCTCGGGTGCCATCTGCACGCCGTCCGTTCGCATATAGGTGATCAGGCCGGCCGTCTCGCCGCCGATGTCCATGCCTTCATAGAGACGCTGCGCAACCTGCATGGTGCGCACCGCCGAAAAGCCGAGGCGCGACGATGCCGCCTGCTGGAGCGTCGATGTCGTGAAGGGTGGGCCGGGATTGCGTTTGGTCGGCTTGGCTTCGACCGTCAGCGCCTTGAAGCTCGCGCCTTCCAGCATCGTCTTGATGTCTTCGGCCTGCGCCTGTGACGAAATATCGAGCTTCTGCAGCTTCTTGCCGTCGAAGGCAGTCAGCCGCGCTTCGAACTTGTCGTTGCGCGGCGTGCCGAGCATGGCGGCGATCTGCCAGTATTCCTCACGGATGAAGCGCTCGATCTCGGCTTCGCGGTCGCTGACCAGGCGAAGCGCCACCGACTGCACGCGGCCAGCCGAGCGAGCCCCGGGCAACTTGCGCCACAGAACCGGTGAAAGGGTGAAACCGACGAGATAGTCGAGTGCACGGCGCGCCAGATAGGCATCGACCAGCGGCACGTCGATCTGGCGTGGATTGGCCATCGCCTCCAGCACCGACTGCTTGGTGATGGCGTTGAAGACCACGCGGCTAACCGGCTTATCCTTCAGCGCGCGCTTCTGCTTCAGCACTTCCAGAACATGCCAGGAGATCGCTTCACCTTCGCGATCCGGATCGGTTGCGAGAATCAGGCCGTCGGCGGCTTTCACCGCGTTGGCGATCTCGGTCAGCCGCTTGGCCGAAGGGCCATCGACCGCCCACGACATGGCGAAATCTTCATCGGGCTTTACCGATCCGTCCTTGGCCGGAAGATCGCGGACATGGCCATAGGATGCCAGAACCTTGTAGTTCCGACCGAGGTATTTGTTGATTGTTTTCGCTTTAGCCGGCGATTCGACGACGACAACGTCCATGAGGGCTCGTATTTCCAGAGTGGCGCCCAAATCAAGCTGCGGCGCACGACAGATATTTTCAATTGGCTCGTCACATGGCTGCCGTTTGCCGTCCGGTCAAGGGGCGGGTGGCAAAATCGGCCTTATTGCGAGTTGTACAACTCCTGCAAGATGTATCGCATGGGTTGCAATTTAAGATAGCTGTAATATATTTGATGTTACCAGGGGTTGTATCGTTCCAAGAGTTTTGTAAGTCGCAAACATTCAAGCTCCACGAACTACGCTTCGTGGGATACCAGGAGTATTGCCGATGGGTCATGTCTTTACAACACGACGCACCGATACGCTGGATTACATGCAATCGATGCTCGGCCAGCTTCGTACCATGGCCGAGTCGGAACGCTGCGATATGCTCGCCTACCTGATCGAGATGGCCTATGTCGAAACCAGCGACATCATACGCGGCGAACGTCCGTCACGGGTCCAGCAGGACAAGAGACACCGAGCCACCTGAGTGACGCTCCAACCGGCCCGCGAGGTCGAGCTCCAGCAGGATCATGAACACCTGCGCCGGGTGAAGCCCGTTATGGCGTATGATTTCATCCACTCCGACCGGCACTGGCCCCAGTGCTTCGATGACGCGGGCGCGGTCGTCGTCTAGCGGCGGCGGCGTTGCTGAAAAGTCCGGCGGTTCCTCGAATGCGGGTGGCAGGGGCAGGGGTGCCCCAATCAGAGGCGCAATCGCCGAAGTGATGTCGTTGACCTCAGTCACGAGGGTCGTGCCATCCTTGAGAAGGCCGTTGGTGCCTGCTGCACGAGGATCGAGCGGCGAGCCCGGCACAGCAAAGACCAGCCGGCCCATTTCTCCCGCCAACCGCGCGCTGATCAATGAACCGGAGCGCTTCGCCGCTTCCACGACGATCAGTCCGAGCGCCATGCCGGCGACGATGCGGTTGCGGCGTGGAAAATCCTGCGCGCGCGGCTCCCAGCCGAATGGCATTTCGGAAACCACTGCGCCGCCATTTTGCGCGATCTCCTCGCAAAGCCCGATATTTTCGGGCGGGTAGGGACGATCCAGCCCGCCGGCTAGAACGCCGACCGTACCTGTGGCGAGGCCGCCTTGATGCGCCGCCGTATCGATGCCGCGGGCAAGGCCGGAGATGATCGAGTAATTTTCACGGCCAAGCCCGTCGGCCAGCATCCGCGCCATTTTTATTCCCGCCAGCGAGGCATTGCGCGCGCCGACGATTGCGATCGGCGTCAGGCCGAACACCGCACCGGTGCCCTTGACCGCGAGCAGAGGCGGCGGGTTGTCCATGCGGCGCAGCACAGGCGGATAGTCGGCCTCGCCGATGCCGACGAAACGCGCACCGTGCTTTCGCGCCGTCTCCATTTCCGCTTCGGCCTGCGCGATGGAAGGGATGCGCGCGACACGGTTTGCGCCGCCTGACATCATCAGTTCCGGCAGCATTTCGATCGCCGTCTCTGCCGAGCCGAAACGATTGATCAGGTCGCGAAAGGTTGCCGGGCCGACATTGGGTGTGCGGATGAGCCGTAGCCAGTTGAGCCGTTGCCGGTCGCTGAGGCGGGGACCGGCTGCGACATTCATCCCTTGGCTCCGATGCGTGATTCGGTTCCGACCAGCAGCCGGGAGATATTCGCCCGATGTTTTATCACTACGATCAGGCTCATGATCGTGAACAATGCCGCCACGGCGTGAGCACCGAAGAAATAAAGAGCGATAGGCACCGCGACCGCCGCGATGAGGGCCGCCAGCGACGAATAGCGCGTGACGAAGGCGATCAGCAGCCAGACGACAGCAAAGACCAGAGCGCCTTTCCAGGCGAGGCCGATGAGGACGCCGAGATAGGTCGCCACGCCCTTGCCGCCCTTGAAACCGAGCCAGACCGGAAAGAGGTGGCCGAGAAAAGCGCCGAAGCCGGCGACCAATGCCGCTTCCGGCGCATAAAGCCCGGCGATGAGAACTGCGGCCGTGCCCTTGAGCGCATCGAGAACGAGGGTGAGAGCCGCGAGCTTCTTGTTGCCGGTGCGCAGAACATTGGTCGCGCCGATATTGCCGGAACCGATCTTGCGAACGTCGCCAAGTCCGGCAGCGCGCGTGATCAAAAGGCCGAAGGGAATCGAGCCGAGCAGATAGCCGAAGACGAGTGCCACAATGAGAAAGGGCAGCGGTAGCTGCCACGCCGACAGATCAGCCATTGTTTCCCCTCCAAACCGGAACGCATGCGTATTGGTGTTCCGGCTTTAACCCGCAAACACTGTGCGGCCCGAAACCATTGTTTGCAAGACCCTGCCTTGCAGGCGCGCGCCTTCGAAGCAGGTGTTTTTCGAGCGAGAACGGATGGCATCCTCGCGCACGATCCAAGGCTCCTCGAGATCGACCAGAACCAGATCGGCCGCCGCTCCCGGTTTCAGCGTGCCGCCGGGCAGGCCGAACAGTTTTGCCGGCGCAGTCGAAAGCACCTCGATCACGCGCAGCAGCGACAGATACTCATTGTGATAGAGGCGAAGTGCGGCACCCAGCAGCGTTTCCAGCCCGATCGCGCCGTCGGCGGCGTCGGCGAAAGGCAGGCGCTTGGTGTCGACGTCCTGCGGATCGTGCGAGGAGACGACGATGTCGATGGTGCCGTCTCTCAGCGCTTCGATCATCGCCAGCCGGTCGTCTTCAGTGCGCAGCGGCGGCGACAGGCGGAAGAAGGTACGGTACTCGCCGACATCGTTCTCGTTGAGCGACAGGTGGTTGATCGAGACGCCGGCGGTAACCTTGGCGCCATCGGCCTTGGCGCGGGCAATTGCATTGGCCGACATCGCCGTGGAAATCTTGGCGGCGTGGTAGTTGCCGCGCGTGAGCCGAGCCAGCATCAGGTCGCGCTCCAGCGGGATCGCCTCGGCCTCGCGCGGAATGCCGGAAAGGCCGAGCCAGCTTGCGTACAGCCCTTCGTTCATCACGCCCGAACCGGCCAAGTCCTTGTCCTGCGTCTCATGGACGATCGTTGCGCCGAAATCGCGGGCATAGGTCAGCGCGCGGCGCATCGTCAGCGCGTTGGAAATTGTGTGCCGGCCATCGGTGAAGGCGACCGCGCCGGCTTCGCGCAGCAGGCCGAATTCGGTCATCTCGCGGCCTTCAAGGCCCTTGGTGATGGCAGCGGCCGGAAAGACATTGACCGAGGCCGTGTCTCGCGCCGTCCGCAGCACGAACTCGACCAGCGCGACATTGTCGATCACCGGGTCGGTGTCGGGCATCATGATGACCGAAGTCACGCCGCCTGCCGCGGCGGCCACGCTTGCCGACGCGATCGTCTCGCGATGTTCGCCACCGGGCTCGCCGATAAAGACGCGCCCATCGACCAACCCGGGAATGATCGCCTTGCCGGCGCAATCGATGATCGCCGCGCCTTCCGGCGCACCCTGGTTCAGCGCTGCTGCGCCCGCCGCGACAATCTTTTTGCCGTTGACGATGACGGTTCCGACCTCGTCCAGTCCGCGCGACGGGTCGACGATGCGGGCGCGTTGGAAAACGGTGACGCTCATGCCGATACCCCCTCGCGGTTGCGACGAGGATCGAGCAAGGCTTCCATCACGGCCATGCGCACGGCGACGCCCATCTCCACCTGTTCCTGGATCACGCTTTGCGGGCCGTCGGCGATTTCGGATGCGATTTCGACGCCGCGATTCATCGGGCCGGGGTGCATCACCAGCGCGTCGGGTTTTGCCGCCTTCAGCTTTTCCGCGTCGAGCCCGAAATAGCGGAAATATTCGCGCACCGACGGCACGAAGGCGCCTTCCATGCGCTCGCGCTGCAGGCGCAGCATCATCACCACGTCGGCGTCCTTCAGTCCCTCGGCCATGGTCGCGCAGACTTCGACGCCCATCTGCGCGATGCCCGATGGCAGCAGCGTGGACGGGGCAACGACGCGCACCCGGGCACCAAGCGCATTCAGAAGGAGAATATTGGAGCGGGCCACGCGTGAATGAAGAATGTCGCCGCAGATCGCCACCGTCAGCCGGGAGAGGTTGCCCTTGGCGCGGCGGATCGTCAGCGCATCGAGCAGTGCCTGTGTCGGGTGCTCATGCGCGCCGTCGCCGGCGTTGACTACGGAGCAGCCGACCTTCTGCGCCAGAAGGGCGGCAGCACCGGCCGAAGCATGGCGGATGATGAGGATATCGGGCCGCATCGCGTTCAGCGTCATTGCCGTGTCGATCAGCGTTTCGCCCTTCTTCACCGAAGAGCTTGCCACCGACATATTCATGACATCGGCGCCGAGGCGTTTGCCGGCCAGTTCGAAGGACGACTGCGTTCGCGTCGACGCTTCATAGAAGAGATTGATCTGCGTGCGGCCGCGCAGCGTCGATGTCTTCTTTTCATGTCGTCGGGAAATCGCCACTGCGGCGTCGGCGCGATCGAGCAAAAGCTCTATGTCGACGGGAGATAGATCCCGTATGCCGAGCAGGTGGCGGTGCGGATAAAGGGGCAGGGACGAAGCTTCTGTCATCTCAAGGCCGTGCTATATGCGCGCGCAAAAGCCATCGCAAGCTGTCGTTGTGGGTTGGCGCGATTTCTCCCGGGATTTTAATCGCGCGGCTACCAATCCTTGCGTTATAAAACCGTCCACCCCGCTTCGGATTCGCATGGCGCGCCGAAGAACCAGTTAAGGAAAGCGCGTGACCGACGAGGTAACGAACCAGCCCCCGCCATTGACCGGAAGCAATGCCTGGCGGGGCGATCCGTTGCTGGTACAGCTTGCCGAGCATTTTTCGGAGCCGGTCCGCAAGGATCTGGATGGTCTCGGCCGTTTCGTTTTGAGCTCCGAAGCGCAGGATCTTGCGCGCCTCGCCAACACTGAAACGCCAAAGCTCAAGACGCATGACCGGCAGGGCCGGCGCATCGATCTGGTCGAGTTCCATCCCGCCTATCACGCGCTGCTGCGCCGTTCGGTTGCCGTCGGCTTGCACTCCTCGGTGTGGGAAAACGGCGCCAACGAAACCGGCAAGCGCCATCAGATTCGCGCCGCGCGATTCTATCTGACGTCCGAGCTGGAGTCCGGGCATCTCTGCCCGATCACGATGACCAATGCCTCGCTGGCCGCGTTGATGGCCAGCCCGAAACTGTTTCGCGAATGGGCGCCCCGCGTCACCACGCGCAAATACGATCAGGCGCAGAAGCCGCCGGTCGAAAAGACCGGGCTGACGCTCGGCATGGGCATGACCGAGAAGCAGGGCGGTACGGATGTGCGCGCCAACACCACCAAGGCCGAACGTGTCGGCAGCGGTTTTTATCGGCTCACCGGCCATAAATGGTTCATGTCGGCACCGATGTCAGATGCTTTTCTGGTGCTTGGGCAAGTGCGCGAGGGCCTGTCATGCTTCCTCGTGCCGCGTATCCTGGGCGATGGAACCGGCAATGGGTTTCGTTTCCAGCGCCTGAAGGACAAGCTGGGCAACCGCTCCAACGCTTCCTCGGAAGTCGAGTTCGTCAACTCCATCGGCGAGATGGTCGGCGAGCCGGGCGAGGGGGTGAAGACCATCATGGACATGGTCACGCTGACCCGCCTCGACTGTGCCGTCGCATCGTCGGGCATCATGCGCGCGGGGCTGGCGGAAGCCGTCCATCATGCCCGCCACCGCCAGGTGTTCGGCTCCAGTCTCATCGAACAACCGCTGATGCAGCGCGTTCTGGCCGACATGGCGCTGGACGCTGCCGGCGCCACGGCGCTGTCGTTTCGGTTGGCGCGGTCGTTTGACGAGGCCGCGAGCGATCGTGGCGAGGCGGCATTCGCGAGGGCCATGACGCCTGTGGTCAAATACTGGGTCTGCAAGATCGCACCGGCATTGCTTTACGAGGCGATGGAGTGCCTCGGCGGCAACGGTTATGTCGAGGAAGCGCCGCTGGCGCGCTACTACCGCGAGGTTCCGGTCAATGCGATCTGGGAAGGCTCGGGCAATGTCATGGCGCTCGATGTGCTGCGTGTGCTTGGTCGCGCGCCGGGCCTTTTCGATGAAGTGCTTGCCGGCATCGAGCGTGACCTGGGCGCCGGCGGGCCCGGCACCATCGGCGTTTTGCGTGCCGCCATGCAGGTCGCATCTTCAGACGAAGGTTCGGCGCGCATACTGACCGAACAACTCGCGCTGTCGGCCGCCGCCGCCGAACTGAAGCGGTTGGGGGCAGGGCGCATTGCCGACGCCTTCATCGAAACGCGGCTGGCCGGCCAATGGCGCGGAACCTACGGCATGCTCGACGCGCGCCACGATGCGCGCATGATCGTTGATACGCTCTATCCTGCCAACTGAGCCGTAACTGCCAGCACGGCTGGTATGGTGACGAACGAGACAATCGTCTGCAGCGTGGTGACGGCGGCGTAGAGTTCTGCATCGCCGCCAAGTTGCCGCGCCAGCAGATAGCCGTTCATGGCAGATGGCACCGCCGCGCAAAGCGCCAGGTAGCTGAGTTGCAACCCACTGACGCCGAAGGCAAGACCCGCGCCGACAAGCAATATCGGGAAGACCACCAGTTTGAGCACCAATGGCAGGACAAGGCCGAGACGCGGTTGCCACAGGTCGCTGACGCGCAACGCAGCCCCCACCGCGAGAAGTCCCATTCCGAGCGCCGCATTTGCGATCAGGCCGAGCGCCTGGTTGAGCGGCCCGTAAAGTTCGAACGGCAATTGCCTGAACAGGATACCGGCGAGCGAACCGAGAATCATCGGATTGGTCACGATGCCGCGGCCAATGCGCGCCCAGTTTATGGAATGGTCGGCAAACCGCGTGACGGTGAAAACCGTGGTCAGGTTTATCGGTATGATGATGACCGCCATGACAAGGGCCACCACCGCCATTCCGGCAGGCGGGAATATCTTCTGGGCGATCGCCAGTGCGATGAAGCTGTTCCAGCGCACCGACGTCTGGAAGATCGAGGAGAATTCGCTTTTGCGGACAAGGCCGCTGGGTTTCAGGAGAGGCCACAGCGCAAGGGTGATGGCGATCATCGCAACCAATGCCACCAGCAACGCGGCCATCATCGCGTCGAGCTGAAGTCCGCTGAAATCGGCATTGTAGATCGTGACGAACAGCAGCGCAGGATAAAGGAACCAGAAGCCGATCTGATCCAGGCCAAGCCACGCCGACGAATCGATCAGCGGCATGCGACGCAGGAGATTACCGCCGATGATGAGCAGGAAAATCGGCAGGATGCTTTCGAAGATCGGGAGCATGGACGCTTCAAGGTTGAAGGCGAGGGCGGGGCGGCGAACGATGGACGGTTCTATAGAGCCTATGTCTTGCCGTTATCAACAGCGCGCCTCCGTCCGTTAACCTTAACAAATGGTTTCCGTTGCGGTGAAAATGCTCCGGCTCCACTGTGGAAGGAGACCAAAAGGATTCCCATGCGCCATCTTCTCGGCTCCTTCTTGACCTTCCATTGGGCAGCAGCCTTCGCGCTGCTGGCGATGGCCTGCGTCTTCGGAAGTGCCGGTGGTGCTTCGAATGCGCTCGATATCCTCGGAATAGCCTTGCCGGATGAAAACGCAGTCACTGTCGGTTCGCCGTCCAGCGTCTTTCTCTCGGTGACTTTTGCACTCGTGGCAGCCCTGTTCCTCTGGGCATTTCTGACGCTGTTCCTCTGCGAACCTTCGGATCAGGGTGACCCGGACGAAGTGACCCGCGTGGCCTTCGCTGCCGCTGCAGGCGTCCTGTCCTTGATGCTGGTTCTGGGGGTTATGCGCGCGGATGCCGGCATCTTTCCAGTAGTCGCGGCGGTTCTTGCGGCGATAACCACGTCCTATCTCGCTATACAGGCCGAGCGCTGGGCAGCATTGCTGACGGCTTCACCCGAAGAGGACGATGCCCAAGAAGTGGCGCGGTCGATGGCGATGGGAGCAGCCCACGGAGCCATGCTGTCGCGCATTTCCGGCCGGCACGACCCGCGAGGGAACGCCTGATGCGTTATGTTCTTGCGCTTTGGGCTTTGCCGCTGGTGCTGTTCTGGGGCTGGTTCGGCCTGTCATTCTACAACATCAATTTCGGCTATGTCATGCTGACCAGGCAGGTGCACGATCTTGTCTTTCAGCTCTATGGCGACACGCTCGGCATCGATCCGACCATCATCCCCGGCATGGTCGCCAAGGCCTGCATCATCGACACGCTCATCGTGCTAGCCATCTATGCGTTTCGTCGTCGCCGCCAGATTGGCGCATGGCTGAAAACGCAACGCGAACGTTATCTTGGCGAGGCCTCTTCACCGAGCGCGTAAAGCCGATCCAGAACGCCTTGCAGAATGAAGGCGGCGGCAGCGGAATCGATCTTCGTCTTCCGTTTTGCCCGCGACATGTCCATTTCGATCAGGCTGCGCTCGGCGGCGACCGTCGACAGCCGCTCGTCCCAGAAGGCGAAGGGCAGGTCGGTCATGCGCGCGATGTTGCGCACGAAAGCGCGCGAAGCCTGGGCGCGAGGTCCTTCGCTGCCGTCCATGTTGATCGGCAGGCCGATCACCACCGCGCCGGTGTTTTCCTTCGTCAGCAGGTCGATGAGGCTCGCCGCATCCACGGAAAACTTCTTTCGGATGATGACGGGGCGCGGGTGGGCAAACGACAGGCCGCGATCGGATACGGCAACGCCGATCGTCTTGTCGCCGAGATCAAGCCCGGCAAGCGTCCTGCCATTGGCCAATAGGGTCGGCAGGTCTTCGATCACGACAATGTTCAATGGCTCGCCGCTTTCCTTTTGACATGAATGCGCTGCCTTCTATCTTCCCGGCAAGAGAAAATCGAGGAGACGACCTTCATGAAAATCACCTGGTATGGCCAATCCGCATTCCGCGTCGAAGCAGGCGGCGCAAAGATCCTGATCGATCCGTTCCTCAGCCAGAATCCGTCATGGGGCAAGGGATGGGAAGGGCCAGCCGAAGGTATAACCCATTTGCTCCTCACGCATGGCCACAATGACCATGTCGGCGATTCGGTCGAAATCCTGAAGAAGACAGGCGCGCAGCTCGTCGCCAATTTCGAGATCTGCATGTATCTCGTCGGCAAGGGTGCCAGCGGCGACAAGATCAATCCGGGCAATCTCGGCGGCACCGTTGATTGTGGCGGCTTCACGACGACCTTCGTCCAGGCGCTGCATTCCTCGTCCTTCGGCGGCGAGGGCGGATCGAACGTCTATCTCGGCAATCCCGGCGGCCTTGTTCTGCATTTCCCCGACGACCGCACACTCTACCATATGGGCGATACCGATATTTTCTCCGACATGGCGCTGATCAACGAACTGCACGAGCCGAAGATCGGACTGGTACCCGTCGGCGACCGCTACACCATGGGCGGCGCGGTCGCGGCCTTGGCCTGCCAGCGCTTCTTCAAGTTCGAGACGGTCATACCTTGCCACTACGCGACATTCCCGATGCTGGACCAGACGGCGGAGAAATTCGTCGATGGCATGGAAGGCTCGGGCGTCGATGTCATCGTGCCGAAGGTCGGCGAAAGCAGGGACATTTAGCCGCCCGAAGGCAATCGCGCGGACATGCTTGTTGCGCACCGCGCTTGGCGCCGCTATAGCCCGAACATGATTAGCAGCCCGGATTTCCGGAGAGTTTTTGATGTCCGTCGATAAAGCCACCGTCAAGCGCGTCGCCCATCTTGCCCGCATCGCCGTCACCGAGGAAGACGCCGAGCGCATGACCGGCGAGTTGAATGCCATCCTCGGCTTTGTCGAGCAATTGAACGAAGTCGATGTTTCCGGCGTCGAGCCGATGACCTCGGTGACGCCGATGGCAATGCGCAAGCGCGAAGACATCGTCACCGACGGCAACAAGGCGGCCGATATCGTCGCCAACGCGCCGGCAACTGACGAGAACTTTTTCCTCGTCCCGAAGGTCGTGGAGTAACACCACGATGACGGTAACGATTGCCATCGAGACCCCGTTGCAGGACGACGTGCGCGCCATGGTGGCGGATCTCAACGCCCACATGATCCCGCTTACGCCGCGGGAGTTTCAGTTCCAGTTGACCGTCGAGCAGATGGCCGAACCGACCGTGACGGTACTTGTCGCGCGCAACGAAGCCGGCCGACAGGTCGGCATGGCTTCCCTCAAGGATCATGGCGAAAGCCTCGGTGAAGTGAAGCGCATGTTCACGCTGCCGGAAGTGCGCGGCCAACGTGTCGGCACAAAGCTTCTGCAGCGCATTGAATCGCTGGCGCGCGAAAAGGGAATTTCGCGGCTCGTGCTGGAGACGGGCGAAGCACCGGGCTTCGAGCCGGCCTGGCGCGTCTATGAGCGTGGCGGGTTCCAAGTCTGCGGCGCGGTTCTCGACTATCCCGATTCCGGCTTTTCCCGTTTTTACGAAAAGAACCTTGCCTGATGAGCGACCTTACCAAACTGACCATTTCCGAAGCCCGCGAGAAACTTCGCTCGAAGGACATCTCGTCCGTCGAACTGACCGACGCCTATCTCGGCGCAATCGACGCTGCCAACCAGACCTTCAACGCCTATGTCGCGGTCACGCATGACAAGGCGCGCGACATGGCCAAGGCATCGGACTACAAGCTTGCCAACGGCGAGGGTGGGGCACTCGAGGGCATCCCGCTCGGCATCAAGGATCTGTTCGGCACCGAGGGCGTGCACACGCAGGCTTGCAGCCATGTGCTCGACGGCTTCAAGCCGCGCTACGAATCGACCGTGACCGCCAATCTCTGGGCTGATGGTGCGGTGATGCTCGGCAAGCTCAACATGGATGAGTTCGCCATGGGTTCGTCCAACGAGACCTCCTACTACGGCGCGGTCGTCAATCCGTGGCGCGCGGGTGGTTCGAACAGGCAGCTCGTTCCCGGTGGTTCGTCGGGTGGTTCGGCTGCGGCGGTATCATCCTGGCTCTGCGCCGGCGCGACCGCGACCGATACCGGCGGCTCGATCCGCCAGCCGGCTGCGTTCACCGGCACGGTCGGCATCAAGCCGACCTATGGCCGTGTCTCGCGCTGGGGCGTCGTAGCTTTTGCCTCCTCGCTCGATCAGGCCGGCCCGATCACCCGCGACGTGCGCGATGCCGCAATCATGCTCAAATCCATGGCTTCGGTCGATCCGAAAGACACGACCTCGGTCGATCTACCGGTGCCGGACTATGAGGCTGCGATCGGCCGCCCGATCAAGGGCATGAAGGTCGGCATTCCGAAGGAATACCGTGTCGATGGCATGCCGGAAGAGATCGAGGTGCTGTGGCAGAAGGGCATTGCCTGGCTGAAGGATGCCGGTGCCGAGATCGTCGACATCTCGCTGCCGCACACGAAATATGCGCTGCCGGCCTATTACATTGTGGCACCCGCTGAAGCCTCGTCCAACTTGGCGCGCTACGATGGTGTTCGCTACGGCCTGCGCGTGCCGGGCAAGGACATCACCGACATGTATGAGCAGACGCGCGCCGCCGGCTTCGGCCGCGAGGTCAAGCGCCGCATCATGATCGGCACCTATGTGCTCTCGGCCGGCTATTACGACGCCTATTATCTTCAGGCGCAGAAGGTGCGTACGCTGATCAAGAAGGATTTTGAGGACGTCTTCGCCGCCGGCGTCGATGTCATCCTGACGCCGGCGACGCCGTCGGCTGCCTTCGGCATCGCCGATCAGGACATGGCCAGCGATCCGGTGAAAATGTACCTCAACGACATCTTCACCGTCACCGTGAACATGGCCGGCCTGCCGGGCATCGCGGTTCCGGCCGGGCTCGACGCGCATGGCCTGCCGCTCGGTCTCCAGCTTATCGGCCGGCCCTTCGATGAGGAAACGCTGTTCCAGACCGCCCACGTCATCGAGCAGGCGGCGGGACGGTTCGAACCGGAGAAGTGGTGGTAGAGATTGTTCCGCCATCCTTTTGAAAAGGTGACGGGATGTTCTTTGTAGTCTCCAAAGTCTTCTGGTTTTTCATCCAGCCGCTGAACCTTGCGATCTTCCTGCTGCTGGCCGGCGTGATCGGCCTGTTTCTCGGTTGGCGGCGGCTGGCCGCGACCGGCTGCGTCAGCGCGTTCCTGATCCTCGGATTAGCGACGTGGACATCGCTCGGCGCGATGCTGATGAACCCGCTGGAAGAGCGCTTTCAGCGCCCAAGCCTGCCGGAAAAGGTCGACGGCATCGTCGTGCTGGGCGGTGGGCTGGAAGGCGCGATCAATCTGGCGCGCGGCGGCTACGAGATGAACAGCGCCGGCGATCGTTTTGTCGAGGCAGCCGTTCTTGCGCGACGTTTTCCGGATGCGAAGATCGTGATCTCCGGTGGCGTCGGCACATTGGTTCTTGAAGGCGAGGGCGATGCCGATACCGCGCCCCGGCTGCTGTCGGCGCTCGGCGTTGCGCCTGAACGCATGGTGCTCGAAAACCAGTCGCGCAACACCTACGAAAATGCGGTTTTCACCAAGCGGCTGGTGACGCCCACGCCGGGCGAGACGTGGCTTCTGGTTACCTCAGCCTTCCACATGCCGCGTTCCATGGCGCTGTTTCGCAAGGCCGATTTCTCGGTACTGCCATGGCCGGTGGATTATCGCACGTCGGGCGAGGAGGGCGTCGGCTTGTTCCGCGACAACCCGCAGGATTCCCTTCAGAATACGACGATGGCGATCCGCGAATGGATCGGGCTTTTCGCCTATTGGCTCTCGGGGCGGATCGACTCACCGTTTCCCGGCCCGGCGTAATCCTGCGCTTCGACCATGACGGCCTCTCTTGCCGCTGAAAAGAACTGGCGGCGCAAAAGCACGGCGAACAGGATCACCGTCGTCAGCGCGAACACGATCGGGTCAACGAACCAGCCGAGATAGCCGATCGAGAAGAAGATGCCGCGCAGACCAGCGTTGAAGTGCTTCCCGGCCAGTATGTTCATGCGCGCAGCGCGGCGGATCGCGGTTTCCATCTCGATTTCGTTGGCATGACCATCCCTAACCATGGGCACCGCTCCGATCAGGATCGAGCAGTAGTTGAACAGCCTGTAAGACCAGCCGAATTTGAAGAACGAATAGGCCAGGATGACGATCAGCCCGAGCACCTTGATCTCGAAGATCGGCCGCGACGGAGCACTGGCAAAGGGCAAGTCCGACAGAACCGTCAGCACATGATCTGACGCGCCGAGCAAGGCGAAGCAGCCACCGACTGCAATCAGCGAGCTCGAGGCGAAAAACGCGGTTCCCTGCTGGAGCCCGACCATGATGCTCGTGTCGATCATGCGCAATTCGCGCCGCGCCATCGTCTGCATCCAGGCTTCACGCTGGGCGTTCATTGCTCGGCTCAGCGAAACGCGACTGACCAGCTTGCCGTCGGCGGCGAGCGTATGCACCACCCAGGCAACCAGGAAGAAGGCCAGTGCGGCGAGATCGGCTGCCGTCAGGTGAAGAGAATCGAGCATGCCGCGAACATATCACGGCGACGTGATGCCGAGAAAAGCCCTTCATCAAGCGGACGGGCTGCGACACAATCCCGCCGCACAGCTTGCGAAAGCGTTTACGCGCAAACCCGGATAAATCATTGATTTTATTAAAATGCGGATGGCCGGCGCATGGCAGATATGCGAAATCCGCCTTGCTTTTGCCTCTTTTGCAGTTGCGAAGGCCGGTGGAACGGCGTATCCAGCCATTCCACTGCGGGGTGGGAAAAGAAACGGCAGCAAGCCGTTCTCGCAAGAATTACAGGATAGAAAAAGACATCATGGACGACAGCGTTCAGAAATCCTGCTGGGGCCTCACGGCCAAGGCAGTGATCGGCATTGCAGGCATCATCGTACTTTTCTGGCTGGTCAGCGGGGCCGAAGCGGCGGCAGCGGTCGCAAGCTGACCCCGGCAGACAGCATCAAAATCTCAAAGAGGCGCGGTTTTCCGCGTCTCTTTTGTTTTGAGGGTGTCGTTGGCGAAGCAACAGAGGTCGGGAAGCGCCAAGCTTCGCCTGACAAAAGCGCCCAAACATCCATATATAGATGAGACAAGCGCAGCCCGCGCTTTGCAGTCCGTGGAGACCAACCGCTCGTGTTCCTGTCGGTATTCGACCTCTTCAAGATCGGCATCGGTCCGTCCAGTTCGCACACGATGGGCCCCATGACGGCTGCAGCCCGCTTCCTGGCGGAAATGCTGAGCGACGACTGGCCGCGCCCGGCAGGCGCGAAGGTCGATCGCGTTGCCGCCAGCCTGCACGGTTCGCTTGCCTATACCGGCGTTGGCCATGGCACCGACCGTGCCGTCATCCTTGGGCTGGTCGGCCAGACACCGACGACCGTAGACCCTGACCTTTCCGATGCGATCATCGAGAAAATCACGGCTGAGAAGCGCGTAGCACCCCCGGGCCATCCATCCTATCGCTTCGATCCGGCAACCGATCTGGTGCTGGACAAGAAGACGCCGCTGCTCGGCCACGCCAACGGCATGGCCTTTTACGCCTACGATGCCGACGACCGGCTGCTGCTGAAACGCATCTACTATTCGATCGGCGGCGGCTTCGTGGTTTCCGAGGAAGAGCTTCAGCGCCTGAAATCGCGCGGCGACACGTCGACCGGCCCGAAGGTGCCGTATCCGTTCAAGAATGCCGTCGAAATGCTGGCCATGGCGGGCAAGAGCGGGTTGTCGATTGCCGAGATGAAGCGCGTCAACGAGGAGACGCGCCAGTCGCGCGACGAACTCGACTCCGGCCTGGATGCCATCTGGGGCGCCATGAAAAGCTGCATCGAGCGCGGCCTGTCGCAGGACGGCATCATGCCGGGCGGGTTGAAGGTGCGCCGCCGTGCCCGCCAGCTTCATGACAAATTGCAGGAAGAATGGCGTCAGAACCGCCCGAACCCGCTTCTGGCCAATGATTGGCTGTCGATCTACGCCATGGCCGTCAACGAGGAGAACGCTGCCGGCGGCCGCGTCGTTACAGCGCCGACCAATGGCGCTGCCGGTACGCTGCCTGCGGTGCTGCGCTACTGGCTGCATTTCCATCCCGAGGCCGATCAGGCTGGCATTCGCGATTTTCTGCTGACGGCTGCCGCCGTCGGTGGCATCATCAAGACCAACGCCTCGATTTCAGGCGCGGAAGTCGGGTGCCAGGGCGAGGTCGGTTCGGCTTCGGCAATGGCCGCCGCCGGGCTTTGCGCCGTCATGGGCGGCACGCCGGAACAGGTGGAAAATGCCGCCGAGATCGCGCTTGAACATCATCTCGGCATGACCTGCGATCCCGTCGGTGGGCTCGTGCAGGTGCCGTGCATCGAACGCAACGCGCTGGGAGCGGTGAAGGCGGTGACGGCCGCCTCGCTGGCCATCAAGGGCGACGGCAAGCATTTCGTGCCGCTCGACGCGGCCATCGAAACCATGCGCCAGACCGGCATGGACATGAACGAGCGCTACAAGGAAACCAGCCTGGGCGGCCTTGCCGTCAACGTGGTGGAGTGCTGAGAGACCGTTTGGAAACTCTACTTTGGCGGCCGTCTGATGGCGTTTTCTGCGCTTCCGTTGCTCACGGACCCGAATGTCCGCTGCGCTACGGTTCTCGAAACCACCACCACATGACTCGCCAAAGCGAGTTTCGAAACAGTCTCTAACCCGGGCTGTGGAGAACGGCGATTTGAATTGACGACGCCGATGCCGGCGCTAAACCATTAGCCATGGCCCTGAACCTCATAAAACTCTGCGTCGGCTGCGACAGCGTCGAGGATCTGGAAGAGTGGATCGCCTTCCGGCTGGACGAGCGCCGGCGCAACGGCGAACCGGTCGAGCAGTATCATACGACCCGCATGATGCCGACGCGCGGCGCGGAGCTCATTGATGGCGGTTCGCTCTATTGGGTCATCAAGAGCAACGTCCAGTGCCGGCAGCGGCTTCTCGATATCCGGCCTTTCACCGACGAAGAGGGCATTTCGCGCTGCCACCTGGTGCTTGACCCTGCCGTTATCCGCACCGACTGGCAGCCGCGCCGCGCTTTTCAGGGCTGGCGCTATCTGAAGGCGCCCGATGCTCCCGCCGATCTTGGTTCCGGCAATTCCGGCCTGGTGGAAATGCCGCCAAAACTGCGCCGCGAACTGGCCGACCTCGGACTGCTTTGAGTTCACCCGCCGATAATTCCGAAGTGCCGGGTGCAATCGCCAAACCGGCTGACCACGCTCCAGCAAGCTTCATCCGCGCGCACATGCATGTCATCGCAGTGCCTTTCGTGCCGGAGATCAGGCTTTACACGGCGCATCCGGGCAGCGGGTTGCGGCGCCTGACCGAAGCTGAAGGGGATGCAGACCCTTTACCCCCTTACTGGGCCTATCCCTGGGCGGGCGGATTGGTGTTGGCGCGGTATTTCCTTGATCGATCGGAAACGGTGACAGGCCGGCGGGTGCTCGATCTTGGGGCAGGCTCCGGGCTGGTTGGCATTGCGGCGATGAAAGCCGGTGCAAGCGAGGTGATCGCCGCTGAAATCGACCGCAACGGCGTTGTCGCAATCGGCCTCAACGCAGAGGAAAATGGTGTCTCGATCACGGCAATTGGAAGCGATCTCACGTTTGGCCCGCCGCCCTCGGTGGATATCGTGGCCGTTGGCGACCTCTTTTACGAAAGCCAACTCGCGGAGCGCGTTATGGCCTTTCTCGATCGATGCCTCGATGCCGGCATCGATGTCCTGATCGGCGATCCGGGGCGGGCATATCTGCCGCGTTCTCGGCTGCGGCAACTAGCCGAATGTCGGGTGCCTGATTTCGGGGTAGGCCGGGACACCGACATGCGCCCCAGCGCCGTTTTTGTTCTCGAGCGATGAAGCCGCGCATCAAGCCGTTTTTACCCATGATGCGCTAACCCGGCTTGCAAGCAGCGCCATCCCGCCACATCTTCCTCTCATGAGTGAGAAGAAGCCGCCTGCATCCATCGCCAATCGTGCCTCGCCGCCTGAAAAGCATTCGAGCGCAGGGGACGTCGAAGCTTTCGTGCGGCAGGCACGAGCGCTGGGCCAGGCGAAGGGATCGGGTTCTGGCCGCCTCATTCTGGCGTTGGATGCGACGATGAGCCGGCAGCCGACATGGGATCTCGCCTGCTCGCTGCAGGCTGAAATGTTCGACGCCGTGCAGCATGCAGGCTCGCTCAATGTCCAGCTCGTATATTTTCGCGGGCTCGGCGAATGCCGTTCCTCGCAATTCGTGGCCGATACGGCATCACTGAAGCGTTTGATGATGCGGATCTCCTGTCAGGGCGGCCATACCCAGATCGGCAAGGTTCTTTCACATGCACTTAGCGAAGTCGGGCGCTCCAAAATCGGCGCGCTCGTCTATATCGGCGATGCGATGGAGGAGGATGTGGACGATCTTGCGGTGAAGGCGGGCAATCTCGGCCTGCACGGCGTCCCTGTGTTCGTCTTTCAGGAAGGGCGAGATGATCTCGCGGAAGCTGCCTTCAAGGAAATCGCGCGGTTGTCGAAAGGTGCATGGTTCCGCTTCGATCGCAATGCGCCGGCGATGCTGGCAAAACTGCTTTCCGCGATCGCGGTCTTCGCTACGGGTGGCTTGAAGGCCCTTGAAGCGCGTGGGCGCGAGGAGGACCGCCTTATGATCGAACATCTGCGCGGCAGGTCCGGATGACGCTTCTGCTTGGAATTCTGAGCCTTGCGATGCTGCTGCTGGTAGTTGGCACGATTTTTCTGCGCGCCGAACCCGCCAGCCTTGCCAGAACGGCGACACTCGCCGGGCCAATAGCCGTCGGGCTTGTGGGCGTCGTCTTTCTGCTTGTCGGTCGTGTGGGCTTTGGCGGTATGCTGCTGTCGGCAGCGTTTGCCTGGTATTCGTCCGGCCGTATTCGCGCTTCGAAGAAAAAGACGCCGGGAAAGCGCTCGACAGTGCGTACAGCCGCACTTGAGATGGAGCTTGACCACGACAGCGGTGTGCTGGAAGGCATGGTGCTTGCCGGCCGGCACGAGCAGAAGATGCTCAGCGCCATGTCACTGAAAGAACTCAAGGAGCTCTACGCAGACCTCTCCGGTGACCAGGAGAGCCGTCAATTGCTAGAGACTTATCTTGATGGCCGGTTTCCCGTCTGGCGCGAAGACGCGGATGCGCACGGTAGCGACGGGCATGGTGTTGCGCCAGGTTCTGGCGCCATGACTAAGGAGGAGGCCTACAAGATCCTTGGTCTTGAAACGGGGGCCACCGCGGCGGATATCCGCAAGGCGCACCGCCGCCTGATGCAGCGCCTGCACCCCGATCTCGGAGGCACGTCTTTCCTGGCGGCGCGGATCAACGAAGCCAAGGACGTCTTGCTCACCAATCACCATTAGTCTCCTTCGACACGAAACAACCCGGAGTGTTTCAGTTGTTCTGAATTGCGTAGCAGGCGATTTTCTTCTTCTTCAGTGCAGCGCAGGCGTCCCACGCGGCGGTCTTGGTGCCGAAGCCGCCGAAGCGTGCGCGATGGTAAGTCACGCCGCCTTTTTCGAACTGCACGGTGAAGGCTGCAGCGTCAGAAAGAAGCTTGGGAGCCTGCTGGCTGGCCTTGGAAAGGAATGCCTGGGCTTCTTCGCGGCTCGGCGACGAAGCAACCTGGATCGCCCAGCCTGACGGGCCAATAGATGCGGTATGGGCCGGATCGACTTCCTGCTGGATGGCAACTGCCTGATCGACTGCAGCCGTACGCTGTTCAGCAACCTCTTCGACCTCAGCCTGCGGCCTTGGCGCCGGATCGGCATAGGCCTGCATGACAGGGGCAGCGACCGTTTCCGGCGTGCGTGCAACCTTGCGCTTGACGACGGCAGGCGCTTCATCGGCAGCAACCACGATATCGGCCCCCGGGCGCGTATCCGGGGTCGGCGCGTCATGCTTGGGCAGCAGTACCTTGGCGATCGCACCGATCGGCGAGGTGGTGGCGCTGGCAATCAAAGGACCGCCCTTGCCGCCGTTGGAAGCCTGGGGCAGGTACTTCTTGATCAGGTCGGCCATGTGGTTGTCGCGGGCAGCACCGCTGGCGCCGCCCATGACAACAGCGACGATGCGGCGATTGCCGTCGGAAACCGACGAGACGAGATTGAAGCCGGAAGCATTGGTATAGCCGGTCTTGATGCCGTCCACGCCCTTGATGCGGCCGAGAAGACGATTGTGGTTCGGCATGCGCTGCCGGCCATACGTGAAGGAGCGGGTGGAGAAATAGCCGTAATACTGCGGGTAGTGCTCCTTCAGCGCGATGCCGAGCATGGCCATGTCGCGGGCGGTGGTGAACTGCGCCGAGTTCGGCAGGCCGTTGGCGTTGCGGAAGACGGTGCTGTTCATGCCTAGGCTGCGCGCCTTGGCGGTCATGATGCGCGCGAAATTGTCCTGCGAGCCGCCGAGAAGCTCGGCAAGTGCTGTGGCTGCGTCATTGGCCGACTTGGTGACGAGCGCGTAGATCGCGGTTTCGACAGTGACCGAACCGCCCGCTTTCACGCCGATCTTCGTCGGCGGCTGCGCGGACGCCTGGGCGGAGAAGGGGACGCGGGTGTCCTTGTTGATCTTGCCGCGCGAGAGCGCTTCGAAGGTCAGGTACAGCGTCATCATCTTGGTCAGCGATGCCGGAAAGCGTCGCGATTCCGAATTCGCCGAGAACAGCGTCTTGCCGGTATTGGCGTCGACGACGATCGCAGCATATTTCGCATTCGCCGATGCCGAACCAACTGCCGCCACGCACATCGTAATGGCGAGGAAGGCTGCGATTGCGGATTTTGCGGAGAATACTTTTCGGAGAGCAATGCCTGCAAACGCTTGACGCACTGTTACACCCTTTGGATTTTTGTTGCACCCGAGGCGGCAAAGGCTCCTGCCTCACTTTCCGGTCACAGTAGGGTCACAGCGTTACCAATCCGTTTATGGTAACCGTAACGTTCACCATTTTGTTTTGGATTTAGGATAAATTTATCTTTCGCCGCTGCTGCGAATTGCCTGCCTTGGGGGCATCTCCGATTGACTTTTTGTGCATCGCACAATAAATTAGCGGCATCGCACAAAAAAGCGCCAGACCAACCGACAACGAAAGGGAATGCGCAGATGATGCAGTCGTTTGAAGACACGAGCAAATTCGGCAAGGAATTCATGGACAACAGCCTGAAGAGCTTTGCATCCGTCTCAAAGAGCGCTCAGGCGATCGCCGTTGAAGCGGGCGAGTACTCCAAGAAGTCGTTCGAGAGCGGTTCTGCTGCGTTTGAAAAAGTGATCTCGTCGGGTTCGTTGGAAAAGGCCCTCGAAATCCAGACCGACTACGCCAAGCAGGCCTATGAAGGTTTCGTTGCCGAGGCTACCAAGCTCCAGGAGCTCTATGCCGACCTCGCAAAGGAGGCTTACAAGCCCTTCGAATCGATCATTGCCAAGGCGAAGTAATTTTTCGCGATTGATGCATTCGCGGAGCTTACCGCTCTGCCATAAACCCGGTTGCCTTGCGCAGCCGGGTTTTTTCGTACTTCTTGTTCGTTATCCGATCACGATTGACTGAAATCGTCGCTCCTGAAACGAGCAAGCATATTGTCACCAAGAAAGAAGGGCTTAAAATCTGGTGTCGACTACCTACATTCGAGTTTCGGGTGAGGATCCCGCGAAAGGCATGGTACAAGTGACGAACGGCGGGGATGCCACTACCAAGCGAGTGGCGCATATGCAGAATGGCCAGGATGGGGGCAATGGCCCCGGTCGCGGCACAGCCGTAATCACGCGCACGAAGACCAAGACAAAGAAGCCCAGCCTTTATCGGGTTCTGATCCTCAACGACGACTACACGCCGATGGAATTCGTCATCCATATTTTGGAACGGTTTTTCCAGAAGGATCGCGAAGCCGCTACCCGCATCATGCTGCATGTTCACAATCATGGCGTCGGCGAATGCGGGGTCTATACATTTGAAGTGGCCGAGACCAAAGTGTCCCAGGTCATGGATTTTGCCCGTCAGAATCAACATCCGCTGCAATGCGTGATGGAGAAGAAATGAGGTACTGAATGCCGGCTTTCTCCCAAGGCCTGGAAAAGGCGCTGCACCAGGCGTTGACACTCGCCAATGAGCGCCACCATGAATATGCAACCCTTGAGCATCTGCTGCTGGCGCTGATCGACGACGCCGAAGCGGCCGCCGTCATGCGTGCCTGCAACGTCGATCTCGACGATCTGAAGCACACGGTGCTCACCTATATCGATACCGAACTCGACAATCTGGTCACCGGCTACGACGAGGACTCCAAGCCGACGGCAGGATTCCAGCGCGTCATCCAGCGCGCGGTTATCCACGTCCAGTCTTCGGGCCGTGATGAAGTGTCGGGCGCCAACGTGCTCGTGGCTATCTTTGCCGAGCGCGAGAGCCACGCTGCCTACTTCCTGCAGGAACAGCAGATGACCCGCTACGACGCGGTCAACTACATCTCGCATGGCATTGCCAAGCGGCCGGGCGCCAGCGAAAGCAGGACGCCTCGCGGTGCCGAGGACGATCAGTCCGGCGGTTCCTCCGGCGGCGGCGACGCCCAGGAGGAGGGCGGCAAGAAGAAGCAGCAGGACGCGCTTACCGCCTACTGCGTCGATCTCAACAAGAAGGCGCGGGCCGGCAAGATCGACCCGCTGATCGGCCGTGAGTCCGAGATCAACCGCACCATCCAGGTGCTGTGCCGCCGCTCGAAGAACAACCCGCTCTATGTCGGTGATCCCGGCGTCGGCAAGACGGCGATCGCCGAAGGGCTGGCCAAGCGTATCGTCGAGGGCGACGTTCCCTCGGTGCTCGCCGACGCCACGATCTTTGCGCTCGACATGGGTACCCTGCTTGCAGGCACCCGCTATCGCGGCGATTTCGAGGAGCGTCTGAAACAGGTCGTCAAGGAGCTCGAAGAGTATCCGGGCGCGGTCCTGTTCATCGACGAGATCCATACGGTGATCGGCGCCGGTGCCACCTCGGGCGGTGCGATGGATGCATCGAACCTGCTCAAGCCGGCGCTGTCTTCCGGCGCGATACGCTGCATCGGCTCGACCACCTACAAGGAATTCCGCCAGTTCTTCGAGAAGGACCGTGCCCTGGTGCGGCGCTTCCAGAAGATCGACGTGAACGAGCCGACGGTCGACGACGCGATCGAGATCATGAAGGGCCTGAAGCCCTATTATGAGGACTTCCACAAGGTAAAGTTCACCAACGAAGCCATAAAGGCTGCGGTGGAGCTCTCGGCACGCTACATCAACGACCGCAAGCTGCCGGACAAGGCGATCGACGTGATCGACGAGACCGGTGCCTCGCAGATGCTTCTGCCGGAAGGCAAGCGCAAGAAGACGATCGGCATCAAGGAAATCGAAGCGACCATCGCGACGATGGCCCGCATTCCGCCGAAAACCGTTTCTGCCGACGACGAGCAGGTTCTGGCCGGTCTCGAGACCGAGCTGCGGCGTGTCGTCTACGGCCAGGATACGGCGATCACTGCGCTGTCTTCGGCGATCAAGCTGGCACGTGCCGGCCTGCGCGAACCGGAAAAGCCGATCGGCTCCTACCTGTTCTCAGGCCCGACCGGCGTCGGCAAGACCGAAGTCGCGCGGCAGTTGGCTCTGTCGCTCGGCGTCGAGCTGATCCGCTTCGACATGTCGGAATATATGGAGCGCCACACAGTCTCGCGGCTGATCGGCGCGCCTCCCGGCTATGTCGGCTTCGACCAGGGCGGTCTGCTGACCGACGGCGTCGACCAGCATCCGCATTGCGTGCTGCTGCTCGATGAGGTCGAAAAGGCGCATCCGGATCTGTTCAACATCCTGTTGCAGGTCATGGATCACGGCAAGCTGACCGACCACAACGGCAAGCAGATCGACTTCCGCAATGTCATCCTGATCATGACCACCAATGCGGGCGCATCGGATGCGCAACGTGCGGCGATTGGTTTCGGCTCGACCAAGCGCGAAGGCGACGATGTCGAGGCGATCAACCGGCTGTTCACGCCGGAATTCCGCAACCGTCTCGACGCGATCATCCCGTTCGGTACGTTGCCGGTTCCGGTCGTGCACAAGGTGGTAGAGAAGTTCGTAATGCAGCTTGAAGCCCAGCTTTCGGAGCGTGGCGTGACCTTCGACCTGTCGCCGGATGCGATCGCCTGGCTTGCCGAGAAGGGCTATGACGAGCGCATGGGTGCCCGGCCGCTCGGCCGTGTCATCCAGGAGCACATCAAGAAGCCGTTGGCCGATGAGGTTCTGTTCGGCAAGCTCAAGAAGGGCGGCACCGTCCGTGTGACCGTCGAGAAGAAGGAAACCGGCGAGACCGGCCTGAAGCTCGAAACGCTTGCCGATGAACTGCCGGTCAAGCCGAAGAAGGAAGAACCGAAGAAGCTTCCGGCAAAGAAGCCGGCCGCAAAGAAGGCGGTTGCGAAGAAGCCTGTGGCAACGGCGAAGCCGAAGTCCCCGCCGAAGGGCAAGGACGGTACGAAGCGCAGCTTGGTACCGCAGCTTCCACGCAAAGGCTGACCGGCCAAGGCATCTGAACCCAGAGACGAAAAACCCGCCGGCGAAAAGCCGGCGGGTTTCTTTTTGGCGGACGATAGAGCCGTCTTATTTGCCGTTCAGTTTCCTGGAACTGGCGTTCTCGTGCTTGACCATGCTGACGATGGTGTAGACGCAGGCAGCAATGGCCGCGAGACAGAAGATGGCCAGCAGGGCCGGTTTGTCGGCGAAGGTGAAATAAGCCTCCGCGCCTTCCCAGGCGGTGATCGGTGCGCTGTTCATGATGAAACTTCTCCGCTTATATCTTTGATTGCGTTCATTATTCGGCTGGGCTGAGTGCGCCGTCGCCGAAGGCGGGGATGCGTGATTCAGGATAGGCTTTCACCGGAACCTCGGCGAGGTCGAGACCGGCTAGTTCTGCGGCTTCGCTGCTGCGCAGCAGGCCGAACATCTTGAGCACATAGGAAAGCACGTAGCCCGGCAGGAAGCCGAGGACGGCGAACACCAGCATGCTCTGGACCTGACCAAGGAACGAGATCGCCGGTCCTTCCACGTTCGGATATCCCGAAGCGAAAATGCCGCAAGCCACCAGGCCCCAAACACCGCCGAAGCCGTGAACGGCGACTGCGCCGACTGCATCGTCGATCTTGAATTTGGTGAGCAGCAATTGGTTAAGCTTCGGAACGACGCAGCCGCCGGCAAAGCTGATCATGAAGGCGAGCGGCGGATAGTAGACATCAAGGCCCGGCGCAGACGAGATAACGCCGACCAGTGCACCCGACATCATCCAGAACGGATCGCGGGTGACGAGATAGCAGCCAAGCATGCCGCCGGCGACGCCCATCAGCGTGTTGAAGGCGAAGGCCGAAAGCGTGGTCGGCGTGTTGTAGATCGTCATCCAGGTGTCGCCGGTGTAGATGATGCAGCCGCCGAGGAAGCCGAAGAAGCCCATGACAATCAGCATCAGGCCGATCAGCGACATCGGCATATTATGTCCGTTGATCTCGTTGACGCTGCCATCCGCATTGAAGCGGCCGATGCGCGGCCCGAGATTGATCAGCACGCCGAGCGTGAAGAAGCCGGCGACCATGTGGACGCAGCCTGCGGCTCCGATGTCGTGAAGACCCCAACTCGTGGTCAGCCAGCCGTTGGGATGCCATCCCCACGACGCGCCGAGAACCCACACCATAGAGCCGAGCACTATAGCGAGGATGGCAAAGCCGGAAATGCGGATACGCTCGATGACCGAACCTGACATGATAGATGCGGTGGTTGCCGCAAAGAGCGTGAACGCGGCCCAGAAGATGCCGGAAGCGTTGTCGCCGAGGTTCGGCCCCATTGCCTGCACCCAGGGCAGGGCGTTTGCGCCTGCTTCCGATATGGTGAAGCCGGTCGGAAAAGCGTTGTAGATGAACCACCCGACGAAATAGAAGAACGGTACGAGGAATGCGAAGGCGACGAGGTTCTTGACGCCCGAAGCGAGTGCATTCTTGGCGCGGGATGCGCCCATTTCATAAGCGAGAAAACCCGCATGGATGGCGATCATCAATGCGGTGCACCACCAGTAAAATATCTCCGCATTGACGGCGGTGGCCATCTTCAGAGACGCCTCCAGCGCCTCTATCTTGGTTTGCAGTTCTGCCGGTTCCGTTATTGTACCCCTCGGTGTTGTTGCGACGACACCTCCCGGCCTTCCCTGAATTTTCTCCCTTTGATTATGCCGCCTTTGGCGGTCCGCTATGCTGCGAATATCCCGGTCTCAAAACTCCCCCTGCTTTGAAAGCGGGCATCTTCACGCTATGCAAAGAAAACAGGCAATGCAAATGTTTTTCTCTTCAGGAAAGAGCCTTGAATTTCGCGAAAAAGCCGGCCGCGCCTGAGCGCGACCGGCATCTCGTTTTACCTAAAGACCGAAGGTGACCATGCCGGACGGGCTGATGGCCCAGGCCGGGTTCCACGCGATTTCCCAGGCATGATCGTCCGGATCGGTGACGTAGCCGGTGAAGCCGCCATGCGGCGGCTCGGTCGGGGCTTTCAGAAGGCGCCCGCCGGCTTTGACCAGGCGATCCATTGTCGGCTGGACTGCATCTCTGGTTGGAACATTATGGCCCATGGCGAAGGCGCCAGGCTTGACCAGCTTGCGTCCCATATCCGCGGAAAGCGAGGTTTCCAGCCAGGTTCCGAGCACGAAACCGTTCATCTGGTAGAAGACGATATCTTCGTTCTGAAAAATCGGCTGCCAGCCGAACCCTTCGACATAGAAGCGCCGTGACCGCACCAGATCGGCGATGCCAAGGGTGAGTACGGAGACTTGCTGTTGCATTGTTCATATCCCTAACGTTTGCGCTGACACACCATGCGACAGAGCTACGTCATGGGACTTGGCGCAAGCGCCAGACAGAGTCTCCCGCAGGAAACGACCGGGCTAACCACACCGATCCGCCTTTTTCGACGCCTACAGCGTAGCGCAGGCCATCTGCCGGCTCAAGCTTCGCCGGCGTGTCTGTTGTAATCTCCTGCCATCTTGATCGGCGTTGGTTGGCATGTTCTGGCCCACGAATTTCACGTCGCCTCGGCTTTTCGCATGTGCTAAGCGGCAAAGCGATGTCCGACGAAGCCACCGCAATTTCCCTCGATGCCGAAGCCGACACTGCCGGGCGCTTGGTCTGGTATTTGCGCGGCGTCCGCGCTGCATTCTCCGTTCCCGGCCTGCTCCTCGCCAGCGCTCATATCGGCTTTGCCGGATTGGCAAAGGAAGCGGGACTGACGCTGGTTCAGACCGTTTTCATGACAGGTACCGTCTGGGCGCTGCCGGCCAACGTCGTTCTTATCGGCGGCATTCTATCGGGCGCTTCGCTGCCGGCGGCAGCCTTTGCCGTGGCACTGTCTTCGGTGCGCCTCATGCCGATGGTCGTGGCGCTGGTGCCGGAATTAAAGGGCACTCGCACGCCGAAGTGGTTTCTTTATTTCCTGTCTCATTTCGTTGCCGTAACGTCCTGGGTGCTGGCGATGGAGCGGCTTGGCGGCATCCCGCGCGAGATGCGCACCAGCTATTATGCCGGACTGGGACCAACACTGGTCCTGGTCAACATGGTCGTGGTAGCGGTCGTCTTCCTGCTGGCCGACAGCCTGCCGCCGACGGTCGCGGCCGCCCTTTTCCTGCTTACGCCGATGTATTTTCTCACCTCGCTATGGGGCTCGGCGCGCGAGCGGGCAGGGCACGTCGCGATGGTTCTGGGTTTGGTACTCGGACCCGCCTTCCACTTGATCTGGCCGGGCTTCGACCTGCTTCTAGCCGGCCTCATCGGCGGCGGCGGTGCCTATATCTTCCACCATATGACGCGGAAGAGGGCAGCCCGGTGACGTTTGGGTCGATAGATGCCTGGTGGTGGCCGTTTCTGTTCATCCTCGTCGCCGGATGGCTGGCAACCGACGCCTGGCGTTTCCTCGGCGTCTATTTCGGTGGGCGCATTTCAGAGGATTCGGATGTTCTCGTTCTGGTGCGCACCGTCGCCACGGCACTTGTGGCAGCGGTCATCGGCAATCTGATCATCTTTCCAAGCGGTGAGCTGGCGGGAACGCCTGTCGGCTTGCGCATCGGTGCCGCCGCGATCGGCTTTGCCGCCTACATGCTGCTCGGCAGGCGTGTGCTCGTTGGCATCATCGCCGGCGAAGTCGCTCTCCTGGCCGGGCTCTACCTGCTTTAGCTGTCAGCGAGGGCGGCGCGTATCTTCTCGGCGTTGGCAGCCAGAATCTCAGGCTTTTCCATTGAGCCCGTATGCGGCTTCAGCGCCACGCCTTCGAAGCGGGGCAGGATGTGGACGTGGAGATGGAACACCACCTGGCCGCCCGCCGTTTCATTGAACTGCTGGACGGTCACGCCGTCGGCCGAAAATGCCTTCATCACAGCGCGTGACAATTTCTGCACCGTGCGCATGACTGCCGCGAGGCTATCCGGCTCCACATCAAAAATGTTGCGCGAGGCTTTCTTGGGAATGACCAGGCAATGGCCGTCGCCGCGCGGCATGATGTCCATCAGCGCGAATGTATCCGCATCCTCGTAAAGCTTATGCGACGGCAGTTCGCCACGCAGGATTTTCGCGAACACGTTGCTGTCGTCGTAAGCCATCATCTGCCTCTCATGATCCGGTTAGAGCGGTCATATTCATTTGATGAAGGGCCTGCAATCAAGGTGGCAATGCGGAGTGCAGGAAAATTGCCTCAAGGCGCGGGATCGTTGTCGGTCTTGCGGAAAGGTCCATGCTCTTCGAGATATTCGCTCATGCGCTCGACTTCGCGGCGTTCGCGCTCCAGATATTCGGCAACCGCGTTCCTCAGGCCAGGGTGGGAGATGTAGTGGGCCGAATGGGTCGTCACCGGCCGATAGCCGCGCGCCAGCTTGTGCTCGCCCTGCGCGCCGGCTTCAACCACCTTCAGGCCCTTCTCAATCGCGAAGTCGATCGCCTGATGGTAACAGACCTCGAAATGCAGAAAGGGATGGTCCTCGATGCAACCCCAGTTGCGCCCGAATAGCGTGTCGGAGCCGATGAAGTTAATGGCGCCAGCGATGTAGCGGCCGTTGCGCTTGGCCATCACCAGCAGCACGTCGTCGCGCATGCGCTCGCCGATCAGCGAGAAGAATTTCCGATTGAGATAGGGCCGGCCCCATTTTCGGCTGCCTGTATCCATGTAGAAGGCAAAAAAGTCGTCCCAGGCGCGCTCGGTGAGATCGCTGCCGGTCAGCCAGTCGATCGAAATGTCGTTCGCAACTGCCTCGCGGCGTTCCTTCTTCATCGCCTTGCGCTTGCGTGAGGCGAGGGTGGCGAGAAAATCGTCGTAGTTCGAGAAGCCTTCATTGAAAAAATGAAATTGCTGGTCGGTGCGGGCAAGAAAACCGGCGCTTTCGAGCGCGGTCATGTCATCCTGCTCGGCGAAGGTGACATGAGTAGAGGAAACGCCAAGTCGGTCCGTCAGCAGCTTCAGCCCAGAGGCGAGGGCGGCTCTTGCCGCATTGGCATTCACTCCTTGCGCAGCAAGCAATCGCGGTCCTGTCGCCGGCGTGAACGGCACCGAAGCCTGCAGTTTGGGGTAGTATTGCCCGCCCGCGCGCTCGTACGCGTCGGCCCAGCCATGATCGAAGACATATTCGCCCTGGCTGTGCGATTTCACGTAGCATGGGACCGCGCCGAGAACCGCGCCGTCTGGCGCCTCGAGCCGCAGATGGTGCGGCTGCCAGCCGGCGCGACGCGAGACACAGCCTGATTCTTCGAGAATGTTCAGGAAATCGAATGAAACGAACGGGTTGTACGGTCTTTCGGATACGCAGCGCGAGGCGCCGGAAAACCTGTCCCATTCGTCACGGGAAAAAGCGTTGATACTGTCGACGGTGCGGATGACGTATTGGCCATCCGCCTGCTTTCCCTGCCCGTCGCTTTCGCTGTCCATGAAGCTTTAGATACGTCGCCGTTTTTGCAGTGCAAGAGGATTTTGGCTCACGAAGTCAGATTGGCGTCCGGGTCGAAGCCTTCGAAGGTCATCTGGTCGGCATGCGCGAAGGTGTGCTCCACCATCGCTTGGTCCCGAACGGTCCAGGTGATGACCGGCATATCGAGCTTTTCCCGCACGAAATCGACAAAGCGGTTGGGCAGTTCCGTCACGCTGTAGGAGGTGAAGGAAATGCCGTAGGTGAGCATCGAGAAATGCGGTTCGACCTCGTGGTTCTTCGTGCCATAGGCGGTCAGGCCGGTCGGGATTTTCTTCGCATGCGCCGGAAACTGGCGGATCAGCCAGTGGTCGAAGGACATGATTGCGGCTTTGCCTTTGTAGCCATGCAGCATGTCGCACACGCGCTTCACCAGCCCGTCATCACGTCCGGGAATGCCCTTCAGTTCAACGACCAGCGGCACGCGCCCATCGACGAGGTCGAGCAATTCCCTAAGGGTGGGGACGTGATCGGCGGTACCGCCGACCCGCAATACTCCCAATTCGCCAGCCGTTCGCTGCCAGATGAAGCCGTCCGTGCCGGTCAGGCGTTCCAGGCCGTTATCGTGAAAAATCACCGGCACACCGTCCGACGACAGATGCACGTCGCATTCGATGGCAAAGCCCTTGTTGATGGCGCGGCCAAAGGCCGACAGCGTGTTTTCCCACACTGTCTTGTTCTGGTCATGGTAACCGCGATGGGCGATCGGCCGGGCCGTCAGCCAGGAAATATCGGTCATGGCTCTGCTCGCTATCAGGCGACTTCGATGATGGCTTCGATCTCGACGGCGGCATTCAGCGGCAGTACCGCCACGCCGACGGCGGAACGCGCATGCTTGCCTGCATCGCCAAGCGCTGCGACCAGGAAGTCCGATGCGCCATTGGCGACGAGATGCTGCTCGGTGAAGTCGGGAGACGAAGCGACGAAGACGGTGATCTTCACCAGCCGCTTGATCTTGTCGAGATCGCCGACTGCCGCTTTGGCCTGTGCCAGGATGTTGATGGCGCACAGCTTTGCCGCTTCCTTGCCGGCGGCCGTATCGAGATCCCGGCCGAGCAGGCCGGTAGCGACGAGCTTGCCGTCCTTCAGCGGCAACTGGCCGGCAGTGAAGACGAACTTGCCGCTCTGCATGAAGGGCACGTAGTTTGCGGCAGGGGCTGCAGCCTGCGGCAGGTAGACGCCCAGATCCTTGAGCCGGTTTTCGATTGTTTCGCCCATCGTCTTTCCCTATGTCTTAATGGTGGAAATCGGTTGTCGCGCGCAAACTGCTATTTTTGCCTCGCTTCCGCCACGACTTTTTTTAAAGTGACCATCTTTCCAGCGGCCAATCCGGACCGCGCCGATCGGAGCGTCTTCATGCGCGCATTGCGCCTTGCCTTGCTTGCCCTTGTTTCACCGTCGGCGCTGCTTGCCGTGCCTGCCTTTGCCGCAACACCTCTGGCGCCGCATCGCGCGGTTTACGATCTCGTCCTCGACAAGGCCTCCGATCGCTCCGGCATAACCAGTCTTTCCGGCCGCATGGTCTACGAGTTCAACGGTTCGCCCTGTGAAGGCTATACGGTCAAGTTCCGCTTCGTCACGCAGATCGACTCAGGCGACAACTCCCGCGTCACCGATCAGCAGACAACGACTTTCGAGGACGCGGAAGGCAAGACCTTCAGCTTCGTCACGAAGTCGTTCGTCGACCAGAATCTCGACAAGGAAGTGAAAGGCACCGCCACGCGCGAGGATGACGGGCTCAAGGTCGCCATCGACAAACCCGAAAAGAGCGATCTCGAACTGTCGGCCACGCAGTTTCCGACCCAGCACCTGGAAGAGCTGATCAAGAAGGCCAATAGCGGCGAGACATTTTACGAGACCAATTTGTTCGACGGTTCGGAGGATGCCGACAAGGTGATGACGACCACCGTCATCGTCGGCAAGAAGACAGAGTCGGATGCGGACAAGAGCGACCCGGAACTGCCAGCACTCAAGACGCTCGGCAAAGACAAGTACTGGCCGGTCGAGATCGCCTATTTTGATGATCAGGCAGCCGGTGGCGGCGAGGAAGTGCCGGAATATCGAATCAGCTTCAAGCTGCACGAAAATGGCCTGACCCGCGATCTGATGATGGACTATGGCGAGTTTTCGATGACCGGCAAGCTGGTCAACCTGTCGCTGTTTCCGGCTCCCACGCAGAAATGCGACAAGTAGGCGTATTCGGCTGATGGCGGTCTATGTCGACGATGCGATCTGGCATTGGGCGGGCCGCCGCTGGTGTCACCTGATGGCGGACGACATGACTGAGCTTCATCGCTTCGCAGCCCAGCTCGGCCTGCATCGCTCGTCCTATCAGGGGCCGCCGAAAACCACCGCGCCTCACTATGACATCACCGCCTTCGAACGGGACCGCGCTCTGAGGCTCGGAGCGGTTGCCTGCAGCCGTGAGGAAATCGTCACCGTTTTCAGGCGCGTGAAGGTTCATGCGGGCAAGAAAATACCGGCGCAGGTTCGCGCTATCCCGATCGCCGAAGTAGCCTGAAGCGCGCAGCAAACCATGCGCGCTTGCTTTTCGAGTATTCAACCTCTATATGCGCGCTCATTCCACACACGGACTTTGGTGTCTGCCCGGGAGAAATCCGGCTGAAACCTCCGGTGGCGTTTTACGGCCCGAACGCGAAAAGTCATGAGACTTTTCGGACAAGGCCGGAAGATCGTCAGTTTGTCCGTGGAGGCTAACCGGAAAGGAAACTAAGAATGGCTCTGCCTGATTTCAGCATGCGCCAGCTTTTGGAAGCTGGCATTCACTTCGGCCACCAGACCCACCGCTGGAACCCGAAGATGGCGCCCTACATCTACGGCGCTCGCAACAACATCCACGTTATCGATCTGTCGCAGACGGTTCCGCTGCTCCACCAGGCGCTCAAGCAGGTGTCCGACACCGTCGCCAAGGGCGGCCGCGTTCTGTTCGTCGGCACCAAGCGTCAGGCTTCGGACATCGTTGCCGATGCCGCGCAGCGTTCGGCCCAGTACTACGTCAACTCGCGTTGGCTCGGCGGCATGCTGACCAACTGGAAGACGATTTCGAACTCGATCCAGCGTCTGCGCAAGCTCGACGAAATGCTGGCCGGCGAAGCTCAGGGCTTCACCAAGAAGGAACGCCTGAACCTTGATCGTGAACGCGAGAAGCTGAACAAGGCTCTCGGCGGCATCAAGGACATGGGCTCGACGCCTGACCTGATGTTCGTGATCGACACCAACAAGGAAGCGATCGCCATCCTGGAAGCCAAGCGTCTCGGCATTCCGGTTGTTGCGGTTCTCGATTCGAACTGCGATCCGGACAAGATCGATTTCCCGATCCCGGGCAATGACGACGCGGCACGCGCCATCCAGCTTTATTGCGACCTGATCGCCAAGGCTGCGATCGACGGCATCGCTCGCCAGCAGGGCGCTCTCGGTGTCGACGTCGGCGCTGCGATCGAAGCTCCGGTCGAGCCGGCTCTCGACGAGACGCCTGCTGCAGCCCCCGAAGGCTCCGCGCCCGAGGCTTAATACCGCGAAGGCCGGTCCCCGGCCTTCATTTTTCTGAAATTTGGCGTGGATTGTCGCGCTGGCGTCAGGCGCATCATCGATTGTTCGATGGTGCGCCCGCGCATTTCGAACAAAGAGGCAAAAATGAGCATTTCAGCTGCACAGGTTAAACAGCTCCGCGACATGACCGGCGCGGGCATGATGGATTGTAAGGCGGCTCTCGCCGAGACCAATGGCGATATGGAAGCTGCCGTTGACTGGCTGCGCGCCAAGGGCATTGCCAAGGCCGACAAGAAGGCTGGCCGTACCGCCGCTGAAGGCCTGATCGGCGTTGCTGGCGACGCGACCAACGCTGTCGTCGTCGAGGTGAACTCGGAGACCGACTTCGTCGCCCGCGCCGAAGGGTTCCAGACAATCGTCCGTAACGTGGCCAAGGTCGCGCTCGAAGTCGGCGGCGAGACCGAAGCGGTCGCTGCTGCCAAATATCCGGGCTCTGACAAGTCCGTCGTCGACGCGATCAAAGACGCCGTCGGCACGATCGGTGAAAACCTCTCGTTCCGCCGTTCGGCCAAGCTGTCGGTTTCGTCGGGCGCTGTCGCGACCTACGTTCACAATGCCGTTGCCGACAATCTCGGCAAGCTCGGCGTGCTCGTCGCCGTCGAGACGACTGGCAATGCGGACGCTGCGCGCGCCTTCGGCAAGCAGGTTGCCATGCATGTTGCTGCGACCAACCCGCTGGCTTTGACCGCCGAGGAAGTCGATCCGGCTGCGGTTGCCCGTGAAAAGGCGATCTTCACCGAGCAGGCCCGCGAATCGGGCAAGCCGGATAATGTCATCGAGAAGATGATCGAAGGCCGCATGCGCAAGTTCTACGAGGAAGTCGTTCTTCTGAAGCAGGCTTTCGTGCTCAATCCCGACGTTACGGTCGAGGCCGCACTGAAGGCTGCCGAGAAGGAAATCGGCGCTCCCGCCAAGGTCACCGGCTTCCTGCGTTTCGCCCTCGGCGAAGGCATCGAGAAGGAAGAGACCGACTTCGCAGCCGAAGTCGCTGCCGCGGTGAAAAAGTAACGCCGCTTCAAACTCTTCTATAGCGTTATGAACAGGGCATCGCGTGACAACGCGGTGCCCTTCGTGTATCGCCACCTTCCGGAGGAAGCGTGAACCTCGTGTCTCGCTTGGAATGCCGCGACCACACCAGACATGATGAGGAAAATATGACGGCAGAACCCTTGTATCGACGTGTCTTGCTGAAAGCGTCGGGCGAGGCGCTGATGGGCGAGCAGCATTTCGGTATCGATGTGTCAGTGGTCGACCGGATCGCCTCCGACATTGCCGAGGCGAGGGCGCTTGGCGTCGAGGTGGCCGTGGTCATCGGCGGCGGCAATATCTTCCGCGGCGTGGCTGTTGCCTCGAAGGGTGGCGACCGCGTCACCGGCGACCATATGGGCATGCTGGCGACCGTCATCAATTCGCTGGCGCTGCGCACCTCCCTGGTCAAGCTCGGCGTCGAAGCGGTGGTGCTTTCGGCCATCGCCATGCCGGAGCTCTGCGAAAGCTTCTCGCAGCGCCAGGCGACCGCCTACATGAACGAAGGCAAGGTCGTGATTTTCGCCGGCGGCACCGGCAACCCGTTCTTCACCACTGATTCGGCAGCCGCCCTGCGCGCCGCCGAGATTGGCGCCGATGCGCTGTTTAAGGGAACCCAGGTCGACGGTGTCTACTCGGCCGATCCCAAGAAAGACTCTACCGCGACGCGTTTCGATCGCATAACCCATGACGAAGTCATCAAGCGCGGGCTTTCGATCATGGATACGGCCGCAATTGCGCTTGCGCGCGAAAACAACATCCCGATAATCGTCTACTCGATACACGAGCAGGGCGGTTTCGGCGAAATTCTCAAGGGCGGTGGCCGCTGCACGGTCGTCGACGACATATAAACTGCAAGGACTGACCTTGTAATCCAGAGGTCAAGGAGAAGAAAAGATGAGCAACGGGGCAGATTTCAACGACATCCAGCGGCGCATGGACGGCGCGATCAACGCCTTCAAGCACGATCTGGCCTCGCTGAGGACCGGCCGCGCGTCGAGCAATCTTCTCGATCCGATCCAGGTTCAGGCCTACGGCACTGCGATGCCTATCACACAGGTCGCCACTGTTTCGGTGCCGGAGCCGCGCATGATCTCGGTTTCGGTGTGGGACAAGTCGATGGTCGGCGCTGTCGACCGCGCCATTCGTGAATCCAATCTTGGTTTCAATCCGATCATGGACGGCACGACCTTGCGCATTCCCCTGCCGGAACTCAATGAGCAGCGCCGCAAGGAACTGGTCAAGATCGCGCATAACTATGCCGAAAATGCCCGCGTGGCTGTGCGCCATGTACGCCGCGATGGCATGGATCATCTCAAGAAAGCCCAGAAGGACGGGGATATCAGCGAAGACGACTCGCGCATCCAGTCCGACAAGGTTCAGAAGCTGACTGATGATACGATCAGCATGGTCGATAGCCTGCTGTCAGGAAAAGAAGCCGAGATCATGCATGTTTGAGGCACGCACGGCATAGCCGGCGGCCCGAAAGCGAACCGATGACAACGCCCGCGCACGTCGCGATCATCATGGATGGAAATGGCCGCTGGGCCAAGGCGCGGGGCTTGCCACGCCTTGCCGGGCACAAGGCGGGGGTCGAGGCGTTGCGCCGCACCGTGCGCAATGCTGCCGATCTCGGCATCTCGTGGCTGACGGTCTACGCCTTTTCCTCCGAGAACTGGTCGCGCCCGAAATCGGAAGTCAGCGACCTGATGGGGCTTCTGAAGCTGTTCATCCGACGCGATCTTGCCGAACTGCATCAGAATGGCGTGCGTGTCCGCATCGTTGGCGAGCGCGCCGATCTCCAGCCGGATATCGCAGCTCTGCTCGATGAGGCCGAATCGCTCACGGCAAACAACCGCGCCATCAATCTGGTCATCGCCTTCAACTACGGCGGTCGCGACGAAATCGTCCGCGCGGCCCGCAAGATTGCGGCGGATGCACTGGCTGGCAAGATCGGACTCACAGAAATCACATCCGAAACCGTCGCCAAGGCTCTGGATACAAACGACATTCCGGATCCAGACCTCGTCATCCGCACGAGCGGCGAAATGCGCCTTTCCAATTTCCTGCTCTGGCAGGCTGCCTACAGCGAATTTGTTTTCGAGCCTTGCTACTGGCCGGATTTCACCCGGGAGCACCTGGCTGAAGCGCTTCGCCAGTATGCGGCGCGTGAGCGCCGATTCGGCGGCCTGGACGCGCGAGGCGTCGCATCTTGAGCGGCGGCGCTATGAGCAATCTCCAGTTACGGGTGATCTCCGGCATCGTCATGGCTGCGGCAGTGCTGCTCCTGGCGTGGCTGGGTGGCTTGCCGTTTCGGATATTGTCGGCAGCGATTGCCGCCGCAGTCTTCTATGAGTGGTGCGCAATGTCCCGCACATCTGCCAATCCTGCGTATCAGGCGCTTTCGGCGATCCTGTTAGCTGCCGCACTGATTGTGCTCGTGGTCGGTTTCCCGGCCGCGATAGTGTTTGCCGTCCTGGCATGCGCTGTCGTCGCCTCTGCCCTGACGGGGCTAATCCGGGGGCAGGGTACCTGGACCACGGTCGGCCTTGCCTATGCAGCCCTATCGGGTGTTTCGCTCGCTTTCCTGCGCGATGCAGATAAATCCGGCCTGATGGCGATCCTGTTTTTGTTCGCAACCGTTTGGGCCACCGATATCTTCGCATACTTCGTCGGCCGCGCTATCGGCGGACCCAAGCTGGCGCCGTCCATTTCTCCGGGAAAGACCTGGAGCGGAGCCGTCGGCGGAACCGTTTGCGGCATGATCGCGGGGCTTGCGGTGGCTTTCTTTGCCGGCGGCAACCTGTTGACGCTCGTTCCCGTGGTGTTTTTGCTTTCCGTTGCCTCGCAGATCGGCGACCTCTTCGAATCATGGGTCAAGCGCCGCCATAGGGTAAAGGACTCGAGCAACCTCATTCCCGGTCATGGCGGCGTGATGGACCGGGTCGACGGGCTTGTCGTGGCTGCCTTTGCCCTGTACGTCATCGGCGCACTTCTCGGTGGCGCGGATCATCCGGCCAGCAGTCTGTTTCCGGCCTGAGGCGAAAAAGCCGCGCTGCGATCTTCGCTCGGCATGATGCCTTGGATTCGCCCGGTTTGACATCACACACTCACGGCGCGGGCTTCGCCGAATCTTGTTGAGGGCAGTTGGGGGCATGGTTTGAGCGAGATACTTCCTGCGGTGTTCGGCGTGAACAGTCTCCTCGTCGGCACCATCATACCGTTCCTCTTCGTGCTGACCGTTGTCGTGTTCGTCCACGAAATGGGCCACTACCTCGTCGGGCGCTGGTGCGGCATAGGCGTGCAGGCCTTTTCTATCGGCTTCGGCCCGGAACTCTTCGGCTTCAACGATCGCCACGGCACGCGCTGGAAGCTGTCGGCTATACCGCTCGGCGGCTACGTCAAATTCGTCGGTGACATGAATGTCACCAGTGCGCCTGATTCTACCGAGACGGCCAACCTCACCGACGAGGAGCGCAAGGTAGCCTTTCACACCCAGCCGATCTGGAAGCGGGCCCTTACCGTTTTTGCAGGGCCGGCGTTCAATTTTCTGCTGACGATTGCCGTCTTTACCGTGATGTTTTCCGTCTACGGCCGCTTCGTGGCCGAGCCGATGGTCGCCGAGGTGCGTCCCGACAGCCCGGCCGCAAGAGCGGGCATCCTGCCGGGTGATCGTTTCGTCAGGGTCGGCGGCACGCGCGTGGAAACCTTTGCGGATGTCCAGCGCCTGGTTTCGGGGCGCACCGGCGACGCGATCGAGTTCGTGATGCTGCGCGATGGCAAGGAAGTCACCGTCAATGCCACGCCGGAAGTCATGGAGCAGAAGGACGCGCTGGGAAATAACGTCAAGGTTGGCGTTATCGGCGTAGTCAACAACGAGCAGGTGGGGCAGCCGCGCGTCATCAGCTACAGCCCACCAGGCGCCTTGCTGGAGGCGGTCTACGAGACCGGCAACATCATCGCGCGAACCGGTCAGTTCTTTCAGCGCTTCGTCGTGGGGCGTGAAGACAAGTGCCAGCTCGGCGGGCCGGTGAAAATCGCCGACATGGCCGGCAAGGCGGCGAAGCTCGGCTTCGAGTGGCTGGTGCAACTCGTGGCGCTTTTGTCGGTCGGAATCGGTTTTCTCAATCTTTTGCCGATTCCGCCACTGGACGGCGGGCATCTGCTTTTCTATGGAGTTGAGGCCGTCATCCGACGGCCGGTGTCGGAGCGGGTGATGGAAGCCTTCTACCGACTCGGCATGCTGCTGGTTCTGGGGTTCATGGGGTTCGTATTCTGGAACGATCTCTTTGGATGCTGAAATCATGAAGAAATTTGCCCCGATGAGGGGCGGTATTGAGACGGCGTTTACCATCAATGGCGATATGAGTGACGCGAATGTCACGCTGAATGGCTAAGTAAACGCAAATTAACCAGAAGCCTTGCGTGTAGGGAAAATCCGGTTAATACGGTATGGGAAATTAGCCGCACGTCCGGTTTTCTCGCCGTGGGGACTTCGAGAAAAAGGTTATATAGCCCTATGAAGGCAGCATCGAGTTTTCTAAACGCCGCGTCTGCGGTGGCTTTGTCCGCGTCGCTGGCAGTGCCGGCGGCTGTGGTTGCGCAGTTCGCCACCGTGTCCGTCGCTTCGGCGGCGGTCATCAGCAGCATCGACGTGCGGGGCAATCAGCGTGTCGAAGCCCAGACGATCCGCGACTATGTGCAGATCCGTCCCGGCAAGGCATTTTCCAATGCCGATATCGACGAGGCGGTGAAGCGCCTCTTCGCGACAGGCCTTTTCTCCGATGTCCGCATCAATCAGGCCGGCTCCACGCTGGTGGTGCAGGTCAGCGAGCTGCAGGTCGTCAATCAGGTCCTGTTCCAGGGCAACAAGAAGATCAAGGACGCGCAGCTTTCTGGTACGGTTCAGTTGAAGCCGCGCGGCACGTTCTCGACGCAGACCATGGAGGCGGATGCCGAGGCGATTCGCGAATCCTACCGCCGCATCGGCCGCAACGACGTTGTGGTCGGCACGCAGGTCATGGATCTCGGCGAGAATCGCGTCAACGTCGTCTTCGATATCAAGGAAGGCGACCGCACCAAGATTGCGGCGATCAACTTTATCGGCAACAGCGCATTCAGCAGCCGTCGCCTTGCCGATGTTATCTCGACCAAGAAGTCGACCATCCTGTCCTTCCTGATGCGCGACGACGTCTATGATGATCAGCGTCTCAGGGCGGACGAGGAAGCTCTGCGCCGCTTCTATTACAACCGCGGGTATGCAGATTTCCGCGTTGTGTCGGCCGCTGGCGAACTGGATGAAGCCTCCAACACCTACACCGTGAACATCACGGTTGAGGAAGGCGAAAAATACACCTTCGGCGACGTTTCGGTCGAAAGCTCTATCCCCGAGGTCGATACGGCCGAACTCCAGTCGCAGCTCAAGACCAGGCAGGGCGCCGTCTACAGCGCCAAGAATGTCGAAGATTCCATCATCGCCGTGACTGAAGACGTGGCGGGCAAGGGCTATGCCTTTGCTCAGGTTACGCCGCGCGGCGACCGCAACTTCGAAAACCATACGATCTCGGTAGTCTACACTGTAGATCAGGGCGCGAAGACCTACGTCGAGCGCATCGAAATCCGCGGCAATTCACGCACCCGTGACTATGTCATTCGTCGCGAATTCGACGTCAGCGAAGGCGATGCCTTCAACCAGGTTCTGATCCAGCGCGCGAAGAAGCGGCTGGAAGCGCTCAACTACTTCGAAACCGTCGAAATCTCGACGGCGCCAGGCGCTGAGCCCGATCAGGTGGTCCTCGTCGTCGATGTCGTTGAAAAGTCGACCGGCGAGTTCTCGATCGGCGCAGGCTATACGTCGGGTGGCGAAACGCCCGGCCCGTCGGTTGAAGGCTCCATCACCGAGCGCAACTTCCTTGGCCGCGGCCAGTACATCAAGGTGTCTGCCGGTGGCGGCAGCAAGTCGCGCGACTTTATGGTCTCGTTCACCGAGCCCTACTTCCTCGGTCGTCGCATCGCTGCCGGTTTCGATATCTTCCGGCAGACGCGAACCTACGACAAGTATGAGAGCGAGGCGAACGGCGCGACAATTCGCTTCGGTCTGCCGATCACGGAAGCTCTGTCGACGCAGCTTGCGTACAACTTCACGCAGGAAAAATATAACTATCGTGACCGTTGCTTGACGGACGGCGAGTACGATCCGACCAAGAATGATTGCGATGATATCTCCAACGCCATTCAAGAAGGCATTGAGGAAAGTCCTTGGAACAAGTCTTCGGTTTCGGGAACAATTCTCTACAACACCATTGACGATATGAAGAACCCGCACGCGGGTCTCTATGCGACCTTCACGACGGAGGTTGCAGGTCTTGGTGGCGATGCCAAGTTCGTCAAGCTGACGGGGCGTGGTTCCTATTACCAGACCCTTTCGGAAGAGATGGATATCGTGGGCTTGGCTAGCGTCGGCGGTGGCCATATTGCGGGCTACGGAGATGATGGCCTGCGTATATTCGATCATTTCAAGGGCAGCGAGCGCATGATTCGTGGCTTTGAATATGACGGTTTCGGCCCGTACGATGAGCGGACAGGGGATCATCTCGGCGGCACTACCTATTTCAACGCCTCTCTTGAAGCGCAGTTCCCAGTGCCGGTCATTCCTGAAAGCTTCGGTCTGCGCGGTGCCGTATTCGCTGACGCTGCGACGCTTTATGGCAGCAAAATCGACGCTGCGGGTGTTACTGTGGCCGGTAAGGACATGGAGTGGCGCGCTTCGGTTGGCGCCGGTCTTATCTGGGCTTCGCCGTTCGGACCGCTTCGCGTCAACTACGCTGTTCCAGTCGTCAAGCAAGACAACGACGACGTCCAGAACTTCAGCTTCGGTATCTCGTCCCGCTTCTGATCGAGCGGGCCGACACTTCCGGGCCATCGCGCCCGGAAGAGAAGGTGCACATGTCCGATCCGGTTTTCTTCGCGCCGTCACGCCGCTATACGGCACTTGAGATAGCCGGCCTGACGGGCGCGGAGCTTGTCGATTCCAGCTATGGCAAAACGTCCATCTCCACCATCGCTCCAGCGAGCGAGGGCGGGAAGGACGCGCTTGTCTTCATCGAGGGACGGAAGAACGCCGGCCCGCTGAGAACGCTCAACGCCGCCATACTTCTCTGCACCCCCGATATCGCCGATCAGGCGCCTCCTGGCGTCGCTGTTCTCGTTACGCCACGACCGCAGGCCGCTTTTGCCCAGATCGGGCGGCTGCTTTTCCCCGCTGCGGCGTCGCCGCCGCCCATGACGGGCGAGACCGGCATTTCACCCCGCGCTCATATCGATCCCAGCGCCAGGCTGGAGTCCGGCGTGATTGTCGAGCCCGGTGCGGTGATCGGCGCTGATGTCGCCATCGGTAGCGGCACGATCATCGCGCCGAACGCAGTCATTGCGCGGTCCGTGCAGATCGGCCGGGATTGTTTCATCGGGCCGAATGTCAGCGTGCAGTGCGCTCTGGTCGGCAATCGCGTGGTCATTCACAGCGGCGCGAGCGTCGGACGTGAAGGGTTTGGTTTCGTCGGCGGTGCGAGCGGCCCGGAGCGTATTCCGCAAATCGGCCGCGTCATCATCCAGGACAATGTCGAGATCGGTGCCAACACGACCGTCGACCGCGGCGCGATGTCCGATACCGTCATCGGCGAAGGCACCAAGATCGATAATCTTGTCCAGATCGCGCACAATGTTCGTATTGGACGCGGTTGCGTCATTGCCGGGCATTGCGGTATTTCCGGTTCCGTCACCATTGGCGACTACGTGATGATGGGCGGACGCGTTGGCCTGGCCGATCATCTCACCATCGGCAGCGGCGCGCGTCTCGCAGCCGCCAGCGGCTTCATGAACGATGTGCCGGCCGGCGAGGTTTGGGCCGGCTTGCCGGCAAGGCCAATGATGGAATTCATGCGCGACGTTGCCGCGATTCGAAAATTGTCTTCAAAACCCAAGAAGGGGTGAGACCATAATGGCTGACAACGCCCCGACCACGCTCGAAGCCGTGGATATTCTAGGATTGATGAAGCTTCTGCCTCATCGTTATCCGTTTCTGCTGGTCGACAGGATCATCGAGATCGACGAGGACAATTCGGCGATCGGAATCAAGAATGTCACCATCAACGAGCCGCATTTTCAGGGGCATTTCCCCGAGCAACCCGTTATGCCCGGCGTCCTGATCATTGAAGCAATGGCGCAAACGGCCGGTGCGATCTGCATCAAGAGCCAGAATACGGACAAGCCTTCGCTCGTCTATTTTATGACGATAGACAATGCGAAGTTCCGGCGCCCCGTCGTGCCGGGCGACCGCCTTCACATCCATGTGAAAAAGCTGAAAAAAAGAGGCAATATCTGGCGTTTCGCTTGCGAAGCGATGGTTGACGGCGCAAAGGCTGCGGAAGCGGAAATCTCCGCGATGATGTCGCCGCCCGTGGCCTGACCAGCGAGAATACATGCAGACTGAAACATTCATTCATCCGTCCTCCGTCATTGAAGAAGGCGCCCGCATTGGCGCGGGATCGAATATCGGCCCGCTCTGCTATATCGGAAGCGATGTCGTCATCGGTGAAAACGTCAGGCTCGTAGGCCACGTCACGGTCATCGGCGCAACGACCATAGGCGACGGTTGCACGGTATGGCCCCAGGCCGTTCTTGGCGGACCGCCGCAGAACACCAGCCACAAGGGCGGCCGCACCACGCTGACGATCGGCAAGAACTGCACCATCCGCGAATTCGTGACCATGCATGTCGGCACCGACAATGCGCGCGGCGCAACCATCGTCGGTGACAACGGCACCTTCCTTGCCTATTCCCACGTCGCCCACGACTGCACCGTCGGCAACAACGTCACACTCACCAACGGCGCTACCCTCGGCGGCCATTGCGAGGTCGGAGACAATGTCGGTATCGGCGGGTTGAGTGCCGTGCATCAATTCGTGCGAATCGGCCAGAATGCGTTTCTTGCCGGCGGCTCGATGTTTGTTGGCGATGTCATTCCTTATGCGATTGCCATGGGCAATCGCGCCAAGCTGCGCGGCCTCAATGTCGTCGGGCTGAGGCGGTCGGGCATGTCCAAGGCAGAGATCATGACCCTTCGGCGTGCCTATAAGACGATCTTCGATCGCGCGCGCCCACTCAGTGAAAATCTGGAGATTGCCCGCGTCGAGTTCGCTGATTCTCCGACCGCGATGAAAATCGTCGATTTTCTCAGCGCGCGCGGCAAGCGTCACTATGCCGTGCCGCCGCTCAAGGGTGCCGTCGATGACGACGCCGACGAGGACTGACCCGAAAATCCCGATAAAGCTTGCGGCCGGTGACAAGGTCGGCATCGTCGCGGGAAGCGGCAGACTGCCGGTCAATGTTGCCGAGCGCCTTACGGCTGCCGGTCATGCGCCATTCGTGGCCTTGATCGAGGGTGAGGCGGACCAGGCCTCGACGCTGACATCTTGCGAACACGAGTATCTCCAGCTCGAAGATTTTGCAGTGCTGGTGCCGACGCTGAAGCGCCACGGCGTTACCCATGTCGTTCTGGCCGGCGGCATTGCGCGCCGGCCCGAGTGGCGCAAGGTCAAACCGCGTCTGGCGCTGCTTGCCATTTTGCCGAGGGCGCTTGCTGCGCTCGCGCGCGGCGACAACGGCCTTTTGAAAGCGCTGGTCAGCGGTCTGGAGGCCTATGGCATGAAGGTTGTCGGTGCGCATGAGATCGTGCCTGACCTGCTCGCAATCGAAGGCCCGATGACAGGCGTGGTTCCTTTGAAATCGGACTGGCGCGATCTGGATGCAGCGCTTGCGGCGGCCCGCACCATAGGCGCGCTGGATATCGGGCAGGGCGCTGTTTCCATCGGCGGCCGTGTCATTGCGCTGGAAGGCATCGAGGGCACAGACGGGCTCCTTGCCCGCGTTGCCGGCATGCGCGGCCACGGCCGCATAGCCGGCAAGAAACGCGGTGTTCTGGTCAAATGTGCCAAGCCGGACCAGGAAATGCGCGCGGACTTGCCGACGATCGGCCCCGCGACCGTCGAAGGCGCGCATGCTGCCGGTCTCGCCGGCATCGGCGTGGAGGCAGGAGGCTCGCTGGTGCTTGACTACGGAAAGATGATCGAGCGCGCCGATGCACTTGGCCTGTTCGTCGTCGGCCTGCCCAAGGGCGTCGGCAAATGACCGGAGCGCCGCTCAAGATAGCGATCGTCGCCGGTGAAGAGTCGGGCGATCTCCTTGGTGCGGACATCATTCACGCCTTGCGCAAGGCGACCGGCCGTGAAATCCAGCTGGTCGGCATTGGTGGCCGGCACCTGCAGGCTTTGGGCCTGACACCGCTGTTCGATGGCAGTGATATCGCGTTGATGGGTGTCACGGCGATTCTTCGCGACCTGCCGCGTCTGTACAAGCGCATCGGCCAGACCGCGCAGATGATCGTTGCGGAAAAGCCGGACTGCCTGATCACCATCGACAGCCCGGATTTCACCTTGCGCGTCACCAAAAAGGTCCGTGCGGCCGATCCGACCATCCCGATTGTCCATTACGTCTGTCCGAGCGTTTGGGCCTGGCGGCCGGGCAGGGCGCAGGCGATGCGGCCGCATGTCGATCATGTGCTGTGCATCCTGCCGTTTGAAACTGCCGAGCTTGAACGGCTCAGCGGTCCTCCTGGCACCTATGTCGGGCATCGGCTGACGCAGGACCCCAACGTTCAGGCCGCCGCCAGCGCACAGGCGCAGCCGCGCGATCTTTCGGACGATCGCGAAAAGACGCTGCTTCTCCTGCCCGGCTCCCGCAGGGGCGAGGTGAAGGGGCTCATCGAGCCTTTTGGCCAGACCGTAGCTGCATTGCGCGCGCGCGGGCATCGTCTGCGGCTCCTGCTGCCAACTGTTCCGCATGCCGCGGATATGGTGAAGACTGCAGTCTCTGGCTGGGAACAGCAGCCCGAAATCATTCTCGATCCGGCCGGAAAATGGCGGGCATTTGCAGAAGCCGATGCGGCGCTGATCGCATCCGGTACGGTTTCGCTGGAACTTGCGCTTTCCGGCGTGCCGATGGTCTCGAGCTACAAGCTCGACGCTATCGCGCGTTTGATACTGAGCATGGTCACGGTTTGGTCGGCGCTTCTGCCCAATCTTATTGCCGATCGACCCATCGTGCCGGAATTCTACGATCAGTATGTCCGGCCGCAAAATCTCGCCCGGCATATCGAGGCGCTGTTTTCGGACACGGCATTCCGGACCTGGCAGAAGGACGGCTTTGCCGAGGTGGCAAGACGCATGGCAACCGAGCGACCGTCCGGCGAGATTGCAGCAGACGTTGTTCTCGCTGAGATCGCCAGAAAAAAAGCCAAATAAAAAGCGCCCCGTAAGGCGCTTTTTTAATGCGGAATGTCTGGACGATCAGCGCTTGGCGATCGGCACGTAGTCGCGTTCCGGCGAGCCCGTGTAGAGCTGGCGCGGGCGGCCGATCTTCTGGTGCGGATCCTCGATCATTTCCTTCCACTGGGCGATCCAGCCAACCGTGCGCGCCACGGCAAACAGCACCGTGAACATGGTGGTGGGGAAGCCGAGCGCCTTCAGCGTGATGCCGGAGTAGAAGTCGATGTTCGGATAGAGCTTCTTCTCGATGAAATAGCTGTCGGTCAGCGCGATCTTTTCGAGCTCCATGGCGACATCCAGCATCGGATCGTCCTTGATGCCGAGTTCGCCCAGAACCTCATGCGTCGTCTTCTGCATGATCTTGGCGCGCGGGTCGTAGTTCTTGTAGACGCGGTGACCAAAACCCATCAGGCGGAACGGATCGTTCTTGTCCTTGGCGCGGGCGATGAATTCCGGGATACGGTCGACATGGCCGATCTCGCTGAGCATGTTGAGCGCTGCTTCATTGGCGCCGCCATGCGCCGGACCCCACAGGCAGGCAATGCCGGCAGCGATGCAGGCGAAGGGATTGGCGCCCGACGAGCCGGCGAGACGAACGGTCGAGGTCGAGGCGTTCTGCTCGTGGTCGGCATGCAGGATGAAGATGCGTTCCATGGCGCGGGCCAGAACGGGATTGACCTTGTATTCTTCGCACGGCACCGCAAAGCACATATGCAGGAAGTTCGCCGCGAAATTCAGCTCGTTCTTCGGGTAAATGAAGGGCTGGCCGATGTGGTACTTGTAGGCCATGGCCGCGATGGTCGGCATCTTGGCGATAAGGCGGATCGACGCCACCATGCGCTGGTGCGGGTCCGAGATGTCGGTCGAGTCGTGATAGAAGGCCGACAGCGCGCCGACCACACCGCACATCACCGCCATCGGGTGCGCGTCACGGCGGAAGCCGGTGAAGAAGCGCGACATCTGCTCATGCACCATGGTGTGGCGCGTGACGCGGTAATCGAAGTCGTCCTTCTGCGCCTTGGTCGGCAGTTCGCCATAAAGCAGCAGATAGCAGGCTTCGAGGAAGTCGCCGTGTTCGGCCAACTGGTCGATAGGATAGCCGCGATGCAGCAGGATGCCCTCATCGCCATCGATGAAGGTGATTTCCGACTCACAGCTCGCCGTGGAGGTGAAGCCGGGGTCGTAGGTAAAGGCGCCGGTATCCTTGTAGAGCGCGCCGATGTCGATCACGTCTGGTCCGACGGAGCCACTTCGCACCTTGAATTCGTGGGTTTTGCCGCCAAATTCCAGTTTCGCTGTCGATTCGGTCATCGCAAACTCCCTTCAGTTTCTTTCCCGCGTCAAACGCGGTTTCTTGCAACGCAATATGTGAGGCATATCGAAATGCGCGCTTTTGCTATCGCATTTCTCAAGGCGTGCCAAGTTCGGCAGTGATGCTAATGTTGCACCGCAGCAGACGGGTTTCAATGCCCGTCGATGAGGCCAGAACGGCTTAATCGATTTGATCCGAAATGCGTGCCAGGCTTTCTTCGCGGCCCAGCACGGCAAGCACGTCAAATACGCCGGGAGAGGTGCTTTTGCCGGTCAAGGCGGCACGCAGCGGCTGCGCTGCAGCGCCAAGTTTCAGCTCGTTTGCGACGGCAAATTCACGTATCGCGGCCTCGGTTGTCACCGCGTTCCAGTCATTCACATTTTTGAGAGCATCCAGCGCGCCACGCAAGGTGGTGCGCGGTTTTTCGCCGAGCAGAACAGCAGCTTTCTCGTCCATCGCAAGCGGGCGCGCGGCAAACAGGAACGCAGCGCCATCAGCGAGTTCGATCAATGTCTTTGCACGCTCCTTCAGGCCGGGCAGGGCGGCCAGGAGCTGCTTCTTGCGGTCTTCGTTCAGCCCTTCGGAAATCGTTGCGCCGTTCTCGAGATAAGGCAGCGTCGCAATGAAGATGTCGAGCAGTTCTGCGTCATCCATCTTGCGCATATGAAGGCCGTTCAGCGCCTCCAGCTTCTGGAAATCGAAGCGCGCCGCACCCTTGTTGACGTCGTCGATGTCGAACCAGCGGATCATATCGTCGAGCGACATCACCTCGTCGTCGCCATGGCTCCAGCCAAGACGGACGAGATAGTTGCGCAGCGCCGCAGGCAGGTAGCCCATGGCGCGATAGGCCTCGACGCCGAGCGCGCCGTGCCGCTTGGATAGCTTGGCGCCATCCGCGCCATGGATCAGCGGGATATGCGCCATGACAGGCACATCCCAGCCCATGGCATTGTAGATGACCGTCTGGCGCGCCGCATTGGTCAGGTGGTCGTCGCCGCGGATGATATGGGTGACGCCCATATCGTGATCGTCGACCACGACGGCGTGCATGTAGGTCGGGTTGCCATCCGAACGCAGGATGATGAAATCGTCGAGATCCTTGTTGGGAAAGCGAACATCGCCCTGCACGCGGTCGCGCACGATCGTCTCGCCCTCAGTTGGCGCCTTGATGCGGATCGCGCCCTTCACCCCGGCAGGTGCCTCGGAAGGATCGCGGTCGCGCCAGCGCCCGTCGTAACGCGGCGGACGGCCCTCGGCACGGGCCTTTTCGCGCATTTCCGTGAGCTCTTCGGGGGAGGCGTAGCAGTAATAGGCCTTGCCGGCGCGCACCAGTTCCTCGGCCACTTCGCGGTGACGCGGCGCGCGCTCGAACTGCGATACTGGATCGCCTTCCCAGTGCAGGCCGAGCCAGGAAAGGCCATCCAGGATGGCTGCGGTCGCCGCATCGGTCGAGCGCTCGCGATCGGTATCCTCGATGCGCAGCAGCATCGTGCCGCCGGTGTGGCGTGCATAAAGCCAGTTGAACAGGGCCGTGCGGGCGCCGCCGATATGCAGATAGCCGGTGGGCGAGGGGGCGAAACGGGTAATGACTGTGTCGGACATTGGACTTCCAGAAGGCAGGGACGAGCCGGCGAGAGCCGAAGATGGCACGCATGGCAATTCGGTAGCGTTCATGTAGCATGGATGGTCAGGGGTGCAAGGGGCAGGGGCAAGCCGGATCGCCGCGAGGTGCGCGCGTGCCGGCCAGGTCCCGAATTGGGGAAACCTGGATGGCGCGAGAGACATCCACAGGCGAGACGAGCGAGCGGGCGCAGTTTGCCTATCCGCTGGACGCGCCGCTGGTTTCGCCTCCCTCGCGATCGCCGCCAGCCAACCCGGCTACGCTACTGCCGGTACCTTGGAAATCTCCGCCGCCGCTGCTGCCGGCAGCCTGGCGCAAGACGCTTCAGACTGTTCCGTCGCGTGCGCGAGCCACGCGGTCCTTCGCGACGGCAATCGTCCTGGAACTCGAACGCGGAACGCCGTTTCTTCTCGTTCCGGTGTTTCTGGCGCTTGGCGCCATCATCTATTACGGGCTCGGAGCCGAGCCGGATTTCCTGCCGATGTTTGGCGGCAGCGTTGTGCTGTCGGCTTTGCTGCTGTTGCTGCCGTCGCATTATCAGGCGCTGCGTTTTGCAGCGATGGGGGCGTTGATCTGTGTTGTCGGCATGGGGCTTGCCAAGATCGAGACATGGCGCGCTGGCACCAAGATCCTTGGATCGGAAATCTCCACGCAACTGACCGGGCGTGTCGCCGGGATCGACCATATGGCCAATGGCCGTGTGCGATTGACCATCGATGTAATGGCAACGGCAAGGCCGACACTGCGCTACGCGCCGGACCGCGTTCGCGTCTCGGCCCGGAAAATCCCGCCGGGACTGATGGTCGGATCGGAAATCAGGGGCTCGGTCAAGCTGATGCCGCCTTCCGGCCCCGTGCGGCCCGACAGCTATGATTTTTCCTTCAAGAGCTATTTTGACAGAATTGGCGCAAGCGGATTTTTTCTGCGCGGACCCGAACTGATAGAGACGACCGCTCAGCCTTCCGCCAGTGTTCGCTTCTCCATCTGGGTCGAAAATGCCCGCAACGTCATTGCGGATCGCATCCGAAGCCAGATCGGTGGCCCCGAGGGCGAGATCGCGGCCGCATTGGTGGTCGGTATTCGCGCGGGCATTCCCGAAGACATCAATGAATCGATGCGCCGCACCGGGATCTACCACATCATCTCGATCTCAGGCCTGCATATGGCGCTTGTCGCTGGAACCATGATGGGTTCATTGCGCGCGGTCTTCGCGTTGTTTCCCGGTCTTTCGTCACGCCGGCCGGTCAAGAAATACGCCGCCGCCGCGGCACTTGTGGCGATTGCGGCTTATCTCTTCATCTCCGGCGGCGAGGTTGCTGCCCAACGCAGTTTCATCATGCTCGCGATCATGCTGACGGCACTGCTGTTCGACCGCGGTGCTCTCACCATGCGCAATCTGGCGATCTCGGCCATCGTCGTCATCGTGATCTCGCCGCACGAGGTCATCGGCCCGAGCTTCCAGATGTCCTTTGCTGCGACCGCGGCCTTGGTCGGCGCTTATGCCCTGTGGGCGGAGAGGCGTTCGCAAAGGTCAAAACCCTTTGTTCCACCGGGCAATGTGTCGCTGATTTCCGGTTTGACCAGGCGCACGATCGGATCCGTCGGCGCGCTCGCCATGACCTCGATCATCGCTGGTCTCGCGACGACCGCATTTGGCGCCTATCACTTTCAAAGGGTTTCACCGCTTAGCCTTCTCGCCAATCTTGGCGTCATGCCCGCAGTATCGATCCTCGTCATGCCTTTCGCTGTCGCCGGCTCATTGGCGATGCCGCTCGGCCTGGATGGTCCGTTCTTCTACGTCATGGGCAAAGGGCTGACGGCGATGATCGTCATTTCGCAATGGATATCGGATCGCTCGCCCGTCGATGCGGTCGGGCTGGTTTCGGGGCAATCCCTGGTATTGCTCACCGTCGCGCTGGTGATTGCGACCATGGCATCCACATGGCTGCGACTGCTGGCGGTGCCTTTCACGCTCGCTGGAATGCTGCTTCTGGCAGACGTTCGGGCGCCCGACATTCTCGTCTCGGAAGATGCGAGACTGGTGGCTGTACCGGTCGATGATGAAAATCTCGCAGTCAACCGCGCGCGGCCGAACGAATTCACCATCGAAAACTGGAAGCGGGCGCTGCTCTCGGAAAATCTGATCAAGCCGGTCGATACGATTAACGATGCCGGCAAGAAAAAGCCAAGCCGGGAAGGGCGTCGTAATTCGTCGAACGGCACGTCCTTCGATGATTCCGCGGAAAATGAAGCAGCCGGTCTTGCATCAAGCGATACGACTATTTCGTCCGAACAATCCCCCGGAAAGCTGGCGAACTTGCTCCCCGCTGGTTTCGACTGCCACGATGGTCTTTGTCTGGCGACGCACCGATCCGGCGCGATTATCGCACACGCCGCCGATTGGCGTTCCGCGCGACGCGCCTGCGATTATGCGAGCCTTATCGTGGTCGACGACGCGACAGCCGAGGATGTCTGCGAGGAACCGGTGCCACTTGTCGTCACCAAACGCGAACTGGCCAAACTCGGCAGTGCCGCCATCTATCTGAATGGCGACAGTTCAGAGCGAGGCGCCGAAATCCGCTTTGCGCTGACACAACCGTATCGCCCCTGGCATACACAACGAGCGTTTTCTCGAGAGGCGCGCGGGTTGTCGCCATATCAGCGAAGAGAAAGTAAGCCGGCGAACAATCAGTTCAAAAAGTCTAGATACTCAAATTCGCGAAGCGCCAAACCGTAACCTGGCGGCGCCGCGCATCATCAGTAGCGCCGGATCAATCCCACCAGCTTGCCCTGGACCTTCACGCGGTCGGGTCCGAAAATCCGCGTTTCATAGGCCGGGTTGGCTGCCTCCAGCGCAATCGATGCGCCCTTGCGGCGGAAGCGCTTGAGCGTGGCCTCCTCTTCATCCACCAGCGCAACGACGATTTCGCCGGGATTTGCCGTGTTGGCATTTCGGATGATGACCGTGTCGCCGTCAAAAATGCCGGCCTCGATCATCGAATCGCCTTTGACTTCAAGGGCGTAGTGCTCTCCGCCCATGATCATCTCCGGTGGCACGGAGATGGAATGCGTCTTGTGCTGGATGGCCTCGATCGGCACACCGGCGGCAATCCGGCCCATTACCGGGATTGATACAGCGGACCCGACATCGTCATTACCGGCCACAGGGCCACGCGCGGGTTCCGGCCGTCGTCCGAGGCTTCCTTCGATGACGCTCGGCGAGAATTTCGCGCGCTGCGGCGCCAGCCCAGGAGCCATGGAATCGGGCAAACGCAGAACTTCGAGCGCTCGAGCACGATTCGGTAGTCGGCGAATGAACCCGCGCTCTTCAAGAGCCGTGATCAACCTGTGGATGCCGGATTTCGACGCAAGATCCAACGCTTCCTTCATTTCATCGAAGGAGGGGGGGATTCCGGCTTCTTTCATCCTCTCGTGGATGAACATTAGAAGCTCGTGTTGCTTGCGCGTCAGCATGGCCACCCCCGAAGAATCAAATCAAAAACAAAACCAGAACAAACACTATCTGTTCCATTTGTGTTCTGCAACCGTTTAAATTTTAATGAATATATTAACGTGGTGGAAACAATACGCGAACACTCCGACTTTGGAGACTCTCAACCGAACAGGAGCGGAACGAAAGTCTCTGAAGCTTCAGGTCAGCGAATTTTCAGGACGGTGCACGGCGCGCCGGCCTCAGCCGCCGGCGCAAAAGGCTCGCGGATAATCAATGCATTGGCCTCGGTGAAGGTCCTCAGCATCGAGGAGTCCTGGATCTCGAATGGCGTCGCAACAAGCCCGGTGTCGTCGTCTCGAAGAACGGCGCGCACATAGTCCTGACGCAGATCGTTGGCCTGCATCGCCGTGCCGAGGAACGCCTCATGAATGTCCGGCACATGGTGTCGCCCGCCAAGCCGCGCCAGCAGCGGCTTCAGGAACAGATGCGAGCAGACGAGGCTCGCCACCGGATTTCCGGGCAGGCCGATGCAGCGGGTGTGCCCAAGCCTGCCGAACATCAGCGGCTTGCCGGGCCGCATTGCAATCTTCCAGAAATCGAGGGTTACGCCTTCCTCGGTCAGCACGTCATGGATGAAATCGTGGTCGCCAACCGATGCGCCGCCCAGCGTCACGATCACGTCAGCGCCGGCCTCCACGGCGCGCTTGATCAGCGCCGAGATGGCCTCCTTGCGATCGGGCGCGATGCCGAGGTCGAGCACCCGTGCGCCAACCGATTCGGCGATCGCTGCCACGCCATAGCTGTTGGAGGCGATGATCTGGTCGGGGCCTGGTTCGCTGCCCGGCGGCAAAAGCTCGTCGCCGGTGGCGATGATCGCCAGCAGCGGTTTTTTCACGACGGGAAGGTGAGGGTGATTGGCCGCCGCCGCCAGTGAAAGCGCTCCGGCATCCAGAACCCTGCCTTTTTCAAGCAGCAGGTCGCCTGTGGAAAAATCGAGACCCTTGCGCCTAATGTGCCGCCCGGCATCAACCGTTTCGGTGACCTCAACGGTTCCGCCTTCGTGCTTTCTGGTATTCTCCTGGATGACGATGGTGTCGGCACCGTCCGGCATCGGCGCGCCGGTAAAGATGCGCACGGCCTGATGCGGCTCTACTTTGCCGGCAAAGCGCCGCCCGGCCGGAGCTTCGCCGATGACATTCAGCGTTGCCGGGACATTGGCGACGTCAGCACTGTGCACCGCATATCCGTCCATGGCGGATGCGTCGAACGGCGGCTGCGTGCGCAGCGCTCGGACAGGTTCGGCCAGCACACGGCCTGCAGCCTCAGCCAACGGCACGGACTCACCGTTGCCGGGACCGGCGCCATCGAGCAGGCGTTGCAGGGCATCGGTGACCGGCAGCAGCGCCATCTATGCACCAGCCCGATAATCGCCGGATTTGCCGCCGGTCTTTTCGACCAGCCTGATGCCGGAAATGACCATGCCACGATCGACGGCCTTGGCCATGTCGTAGATGGTCAGGCAAGCGACGGAAGCCGCAGTCAACGCTTCCATTTCGACGCCGGTCTTGCCGGTGACGCGGGCAAGTGCGGTCACGCGCAGGCCGGGCAAGGAATCGTCCGGCTCGATATCGACCGAAACCTTGGTCAACAGCAGCGGATGGCAGAGCGGGATGAGCTCATGCGCCCGCTTGGCCGCCATGATGCCAGCGATACGCGCCGTGCCGAGCACGTCGCCCTTCTTGGCATTGCCCTCGCGGATCAATTTCAGCGTCTCGGGCAGCATGGTGACAAAACCTTCGGCGATCGCCGTGCGCTCGGTTTCTGGCTTTTCGCCGACGTCGACCATATGGGCTTGGCCTTCGATGCCGAGATGGGTGAGGGCGGGTTTGCCACTCATGGCCTAGCCGTTCGCCGCATGAGCGGGAGCACCAGTCAGCAGCGTCCGCGTTGCCGCCGCCACGTCCTGCTGCCGCATCAGGCTCTCGCCGACCAGGAATGTGCCGATGCCGAAGTGCTCCAGCCGCCGGCAATCCTCATGGGTGAAGATGCCACTTTCGCCGACCAGCAGGCGGTCGTCGGGCACAAGCGACGAAAGCCGCTCGGAGGTTTCGAGACTTGTCTCGAAGGTGCGCAGGTTGCGGTTGTTGATGCCGATCAGCCGCGAGGACAGTTTCAGTGCCCGTTCCGTCTCTGCCTCGTCATGCACCTCGATGAGTACGTCCATGCCCAGTTCGAAGGCTGCATCCTCCAGCGCCTTGGCATCGTCGTCGGTCAGGCTCGCCATGATGATCAGAATGGCATCCGCGCCCCAGGCGCGCGCTTCATAGACCTGATAGGGTTCGAACATGAAATCCTTGCGCAGGGCCGGCAGTTTGCAGGTAGCGCGCGCTTTGGTCAGGAATTCAGGTGCGCCCTGAAACGACGGCGTGTCGGTCAGCACCGAAAGGCAGGCTGCACCTCCTTCTTCGTAAGCCTGCGCCAGCGCCGGCGGATCGAAATCCGGACGAATCAATCCCTTGGAAGGGCTCGCCTTCTTGATCTCGGCGATCAGCGCGAAGTCGCCGGCATCGCGCTTTGCTTGCAAGGCGGCGTGAAAACCGCGCGGCGCATCGGCGTCGCGGGCGCGGGCCCTGAGTTCGGCCAGCGGTGTGCGGGCCTTGGCGGCGGCGATCTCGTCGCGCTTGTAGGCCTCGATCCGGGTCAGAATATCGGCCATCGCTCTATCCGTTCGAAACTTTTACCAGCGCGTCGAGGACGCCGAGCGCGCGGCCATTGTCGATCGCCGCCGCGGCAGCTTTCACGCCGTCGGCAAGCGTCGCGGCCTTTCCGGCAATCACCAGTCCTGCACCGGCATTCATCAGCACCGTATCACGGTAAGCACCGGGCGCACCCGACAGCATATCGCGCAGCGCCTTGGCGTTGAAGGCCGCGTCGCCGCCGCGCAGATCGTCCTTGCTGTGCCGCTTGAGACCGAATTGCTCAGGCGTCAAAACGAAACTCGTCAAAGCGCCACCGGCAAGTTCGGACACATGCGTTTCGCCGGTCGTGGTTATCTCGTCATAGCCGTCGCCATGGACCACCCAGACATGCTCGCCACCAAGCGCCTTCAGCGTCTCGGCAACCGGTTGCACCCATTCGGGTGAAAACACGCCGACCATCTGGCGGGTGACGCCGGCCGGGTTGGAGAGAGGGCCAAGGATATTGAAGATCGTGCGGGTGCCGAGTTCGACGCGCGTCGGTCCGACATGGCGCATCGCGGGATGATGCGCCGGCGCGAACATGAAGCCGACGCCGGCTTCGCGAATGCAGTCGCCGATCGCCTCGGGCGTCAGGTCGATCTTCACGCCGAGCGCGATAAGCACATCGGCCGCGCCCGTCTGCGAGGACAGGCCACGATTGCCATGCTTGGCCACTGGCACGCCGCAACCGGCGATGACGAAGGCCGAGGCGGTCGAGATATTGACGCTGTGCGAGCCGTCCCCGCCGGTGCCGACGATGTCGACGGATCCAGCGGGCGCATCGACCCGCAGCATCTTTGCGCGCATCGTTGCAACAGCGCCGGAGATTTCATCGACGGTCTCGCCGCGCACGCGCAGTGCCATCAGGAAAGCACCGATCTGGCCGGGCGTGGCTTCGCCCGACATGATGATGTCGAAGGCTTCCTTGGCCTCCTCGAAAGTCAGGGCCGCTCCCGTGGCGACCTTGGCGAGATGCGGTTTGAGCGTGGTCATCGTCAGAAGGCGAGTGCCTGGGTGACGGCGTTTCGGTTGATCTCGACGGTATACTGCGTCTGCAACCGCGCCACCAACTGGTCCAGAAGATCGTCGGACATGCCAGCTGCAAACTGCTTGCGCGCATCCTCGGGCACGGTGTCGGCGCCTGCGCCGGCAGGCTCGAACACCTCGGCAACCCTGAACAGGATCTGTGCATCCCCGGCCGGAGCCGGGAACACGCCGACGCCGTTTTCGCCTACGCCAAAGGCTGCAGCGACGCCCGGCTTGCCGAAATCAGCGTCGTCCGCCTCGCGCTTCAATCCGCGCTTGGTCTGCTTTTCCTGCGACAGTTCGCTTGCCAGCGTGTCCAGTGAGGTGCCGTCCTTGATGCGTTTTTGAAGTTCCGCGCCCTTGGCGGCGAGCCGTGTCGCCGTTTCCTGCTTCGTCCAGTCGGCAACGGCCTTTTCGCGCACCTCATCCAGCGTGCGATCGCGGGCTGCGGTGACGCTTTCGGCCTCGTAGAAGACGTAGCCGCTCGAGCCGATGGTCACGGGCGGGTTCTCGATGCCGGCGTCAGCCTGGAATACGGCCTGAATCAGTTCGCGCGACTGGGGCAGTGTGTTGACGATCGAACCATCCGGACGCAGGGCAGCACGGTCGATAGCGTCGATGGTCACGACCTTGAGCTTCAGCTTGTCGGCGGCTTCCTTCATCGATTCGCCATTAGCGCGGGCATCCTCATAAGCGTCGTGCGTCTGGATCAGAACGCGGCTGGCTTCCGTCAGCGCCAGGTTCTTGCGAATTACGGCAGACAGTTCGGCGAGCGGCTTCTCCACGGCAGGCTTGATTTCGGTGACGCGCAAAAGCACGGGGCCGAATGCACCCTGCACGACCGGGCTCACCTCGTTGGCGCCGAGCGCGAAGGCGGCATCCGCCACGGCCTTGTCGGCAATCCGGTCCTTGGCGACGGTGCCGAGAAGCGTGTCGGCCTGCGTCTTTCCCTCAGCTGTCACGACCTTGTCGAAGGTTGCGCCGCCCTTGATCGAATCAAGTGCTGCGTTCGCCGCTTCGGGCGTCTTGAAGACCAGTTGCTCGATGGTCCGGGTTTCCGGCGTGGTGTAGCGCGCCTTGTTCTTCTCATAGTCCTCGCGAATTTGATCGTCGCCCACCGACGCTTCGTCGGCAATGTCGGCCGGTTCCATTTTCACATAGGAAATCTTGCGGTATTCGGGCGCCGCATAGGTCTTCTTGTTTTCCTCGAACCATTTCGCCAGCACATCCTGCGCCGGCGAGGCGATCGGCTCGACCAGCGATTTGGGCAACGTCAGATAATCGACGGTGCGATCCTCGCCCTGGTAGAGCGCGTAAGCGCGCAGGAACGTATCCGGTGCTTTCATGCCGTCGGACACCGCCTCGACGATCTGCTGGCGGATCGCCACCTGGCCTCGCGAAGCGAAATAGTCGTCCGGACGCATGCCGACCTGTCGCAGCACATAGTCGAATTGCTGGCGGTTGAAGCGGCCGTCCGGTCCCTGGAAGGCCGTATCCTCGGCGGTAAGGGCCGCGAGCCGATCCTTCGACAAGCCGAGGCCCATCTTGCGGGCCTGTTCGTCCAGCACAGCACCGGCAACGAGCTGCGCCAGGACCTGATTGTCTATGCCGAATGCAGTTGCCTGTTCGCGGGTGATGCGCTGGCCGAACTGCTGCGACAGCGCATTGATCTGCCGGTCATAGGCAAGACGGTATTCGTTGACGGAGACCGATGTGCCGCCGGCGGTCAGCACCTTGTTGCCGCCACCGCCACTCATCATTTCCCCGGAAATGCCCCAGACGGCAAAGCTGACAACCAGCATAAGAAGCAGAAGCTTCGCAACCCAGGTTCCAGCGGCATTTCGCAAGCTATTGAGCATGATCGGTTCCGGTCTTGGCGTATTTAGGCGTGTTTAGTGTCTGAACGAAGGGCAATAGCGTCCTTCAGCCTCACTGTCGATTGCTTTGTGGCCTGATTTTGGTAGGGAGGGCGCGGGTCGCCGTTACAATAAAGATGGGAAGAGCAATGACACCAGGAATTCGTCCGCTGGTCGCAGGCAACTGGAAGATGAACGGAACCAGTGCCTCGCTGAACGAACTTCGCGCCATCACCCACGGTTTCATGCATGGGCTCGATGCCGACACGGAAGCGCTGGTCTGCGTGCCTGCGACGCTTGTTTTTCGGGCCGCGGAAATCGCAGCCAGTACCCCGGTGCGCATCGGCGGCGAGGATTGTCACGCCAAGGAAAGCGGTGCCCATACCGGCGACGTTTCGGCTGAAATGCTCAAGGACGCAGGCGCTAGCCATGTGATTGTTGGCCATTCCGAACGGCGTACCGACCATGGCGAAGACGACGCGGCCGTCCGCGCCAAGGCCGAAGCGGCCTGGCGGGCAGGGCTCGTCGCCGTCATCTGCATCGGCGAAACGCGCGCGGAACGTGAAAGCGGTGCTACCCTCGACATATTGTCGCGGCAGATCGAGGGTTCGGTTCCTGCCAGCGCAACGCCGGCCAACGCTGTGATCGCTTACGAGCCTGTCTGGGCCATCGGCACCGGGTTGACGCCGACGGTGGCCGATGTTGCCGAGGCCCATGCCCATATTCGCGCTCGCCTGCTTGAACGGCTGGGCGCGGACGCCGGCAAGATGCGCATACTTTACGGCGGGTCGGTGAAGCCTTCGAATGCGGTCGAATTGCTCGCCATCGACAATGTCGATGGCGCACTGGTCGGCGGCGCCAGCCTGAAGGCTGCCGATTTCCTCGGCATAGCCGAAGCCTACCAGGCGATGTGACCTTTTGCCGAAAAATGCGTTTGTAAACCTCGCTTTGCGCCCCATATTCGGGCGCGGGCTTGGAAATGCTGCAAAAGCATTGTATTGAGCCGCTCCAAATAACGGGCCGTTTGGCGCTCGAACCAGAATTTGCCAGGAAATCCATGGAAACCGTAATCATCGTCATCCATCTCATGGTCGTTCTCGCGCTTGTCGGCGTCGTGCTTCTGCAGCGCTCCGAGGGCGGCGGCCTTGGCATTGGCGGCGGCTCGGGCTTCATGACCGCACGCGGTGCCGCCAACGCGCTGACGCGCGCCACGGCCATTCTGGCGGCGGCATTCTTCGCGACGTCGCTGATCCTTTCCATCATCGCCCGTTACGGCGAGCGCCCGATCGACATTCTCGACCGCGTGCCGACCACGCAGGGTGGCACGAACAACAATGGCGGCACCGGCAGCGGTGGTGGCGTCCTCGACCAGCTTGGCGGCGCTCCGAGCACCCCGCCGGCCACGACGCCCGCCCCAGTGACCACGCCTCCGTCGGGCAGCGATGCGGCTACGCCGCCGGCGACGGCACCGGCTCAGCCGGCAACGCCTCAGGTTCCGAACCAGTAATCTTCTTATGATCTACTTCGTGACTTAGCCCCGCCCTTACCGGCGGGGCTAAGTCATTAGGAGTAGGGGCTTTTCGCGTTTCGGGCTGCAACCTGTTGTTGTTTGAACACACTCGCCGCAAATGGTGATTCTTCGGCTAAGAATCGCGGCTTCGTGAAGCAAGCCCTCCTTGTGATTTTCAGCGTTAATTGCTTATAAATCCCGCAGCGGCAATGTCGGCATTCGCATCGCATAAACCATGCGGTGCCGACGTGCATTTATTTCGGGATCGCAATCATGCTTATTCGCAGCCTTATTCTACTGGGCCTCTGCGCCGCCATTGGCGTGTCCGCTCCGGCCTATGCCGAAACCACTCCGGCCAAGACTTACCTTTTCCCGCTCAAGAGCAAGGCCGTCGAGGCGGATACCAAAGATCAGAAAGTCGACAAGAACGACAAGAAAAAGAAGCTTACCGCCAAGGAAAAGGCCAAGCAGCAGAAGGCGGTCGCCGATGCCAAGGTCAAGGCCAAGGAAGATCGGAAGCTTGCAGGCGCGAAAGGCAAAGTGCAGACCGTTGCGGCAGTGCCGCTCGCCGATCCCTCTGCGATCACGATGACCGGCAACAACGGTGAATTGCGCAGCGAAGCACAGGATCGTCCGCAGGGCGGCTTCCTCTCCGTTCTGTTCGGCGGCGACCCATCCTCGCCGAACATGCTGCCGCAGACCCGCGCGCTTGACGCGGTGCTGGAGCAGAAGCAGGCCAACAAGAAATTCAAGGTGAAGTCGGACTTCGAGCCGCAGTCGGTCGAGTTCTCGGGCTACCCGCGCGGCACCATCGTCATCGATACCCGTGCCCGCTATCTCTATCTCATGGAATCGTCCTCCACTGCCCGCCGCTATGCGATCGCGGTCGGCCGCGAAGGGCTTGAGTTCAAGGGCACCGCGAAAGTCGGCGACAAGCAGGAATGGCCGCGCTGGATCCCGACGCTCGACATGCAGAAGCGCGAGCCGAAGAAATACGGCCAGTACAAGGACGGTATGCCCGGCGGCCCCGAAAACCCGCTCGGCGCACGTGCGATCTATCTCTACCAGGGCAAGAGCGACACCCATATCCGCATCCACGGCACCAACCAGCCGCAGACCATCGGCACCAATTCGTCGAACGGCTGCTTCCGCATGGTCAACGACCACGTCATGGACCTCTATCGCCGGGTCAAGATGGGTACGGATGTAGTCGTCCTGTAAAACTCTGATTTTACGGCAAAAAGGGCCGGCCCAGCCGGCCCTTTTTGTTTGGGCGGATAAGAACCCATATAAACCAAGCCGGGAAAACGCACGCGTTGCGTATTTTCTTCTGGCGGAATCAATCCTGTAACGTTAAGCGATGACTCCCATGGCGCGATATGTATTCATCACTGGCGGCGTGGTTTCCTCGCTCGGAAAAGGCATTGCAGCAGCGGCTCTTGGAGCCCTTTTGCAAGCACGCGGCTATCGCGTGCGCATCCGAAAACTCGACCCTTACCTGAATGTCGATCCCGGCACGATGTCGCCTTACCAGCACGGCGAAGTCTTCGTGACCGACGATGGCGCCGAGACCGATCTCGATCTCGGCCACTACGAGCGCTTCACCGGCCGCTCGGCCAACCAGAGCGACAACATCACGACGGGTCGCATTTACAAGAACATCATCGAACGCGAACGCCGCGGCGACTATCTCGGCGCGACCGTGCAGGTGATTCCGCACGTCACCGACGAGATCAAGAATTTCATTATCGGCGGCAATGAGGACTATGATTTTGTCCTGTGCGAGATCGGCGGCACCGTCGGCGACATTGAGGCGATGCCGTTTCTGGAAGCCATCCGCCAGCTCGGCAACGACCTGCCGCGCAACAATGCGGTCTACGTCCATCTGACGTTGATGCCCTACATCCCGACCGCCGGCGAGCTGAAGACCAAGCCGACGCAGCATTCGGTCAAGGAGCTGCGCTCCATCGGCATCGCGCCTGACATCCTGCTGGTGCGTGCCGATCGTGATATTCCCAAGGAAGAGCGCAGAAAACTGTCGCTGTTCTGCAATGTCCGCGAATCCGCCGTCATCCAGGCGCTCGATGTCGGCCACATCTACGATGTGCCGCTGGCCTATCACAAGGAAGGCCTCGATTCGGAAGTGCTGGCCGCTTTCGGAATCGACCCGGCGCCCAAGCCGCGCCTCGACCCGTGGGAAAACGTATCGAACCTTATTCACAATCCCGAAGGCGAGGTCACCATCGCCATCGTCGGCAAATATACCGGCCTCAAGGACGCCTACAAATCGCTGATCGAAGCGCTGTCGCATGGCGGCCTCGCGAACAATGTTCGCGTAAAACTCGACTGGATCGAATCGGAAATCTTCGAGAAGGAAGACCCGTCGCCCTGGCTCGAAAAGGTCCACGGCATTCTGGTGCCGGGCGGTTTCGGCGAGCGTGGCTCCGAAGGCAAGATCCTTGCAGCGAAATTCGCTCGCGAGCGCAAGGTCCCGTATTTCGGCATCTGCTTCGGCATGCAGATGGCCTGTATCGAGGCGGCGCGCTCGCTGGCCGGCGTCGAACATGCCTCCTCGACGGAGTTTGGTCCTACCGATGAACCGGTGGTCGGCCTGATGACCGAATGGCTGCGCGGCAACATGCTGGAAAAGCGCCGCGAGACGGGCGATCTAGGCGGCACGATGCGGCTCGGCGCTTATGAGGCGAAACTCGGCGAGGGGTCGAAGATCGCCGAAATTTACGGCAGCACCGATATTTCGGAGCGCCACCGCCACCGCTATGAGGTCAATGTCGACTACAAGGAGCGGCTGGAGGATTGCGGCCTGGTTTTCGCCGGCATGTCGCCCGATGGTGTGCTGCCCGAGACGGTCGAATATCCCGACCATCCCTGGTTCATCGGCGTCCAGTATCACCCTGAACTGAAGAGCCGCCCGCTGGAGCCGCATCCGCTATTTGCGAGCTTCATCGAAGCGGCGGTGGAGCAGTCGCGGCTGGTCTAACTGCAGCTCTTCCTTCTCCCCTTGTGGGAGAAGGTGGCCGACCCTGAGCTTGCGAAGGGGAGGTCGGATGAGGGGTGTTCCAGCTTAGCGCTCCGTCCAACACCCCTCATCCGCCTTCACTTCGTTCAGGCACCTTCTCCCACAAGGGGAGAAGGAAAGGCGACTTACGCCTTCGCCGTCTTCGCGCCGGCGCTGACTGCTGCCGAGCGCAGCACGTAATAGATCACGCCGGCGATCGCCACGCCGAAGAACCAGCCATAGACGCCCCACCATGACGGCAGCCAGTTGGTGAAGTTCGGCAGGATCGACGAGAACAGCGCGCCGATGCCGGCCGCTATGAAGGCGTTGACGTGCCAGCCGCTCTGGAAGCGGAATTCACCATTCTCGCGGTAAAGCGCCTCCACGTCGACTTCGCTTTTACGGATCAGGTAATAGTCGACCATCATGACGCCGAAGATCGGACCCATCGTCGCGCCGATGATGTTGACGAAGGTCGCCGCGTTGCCTTCCCACGGTGCGAACGGGTAGAGCACCAGTGCGATCAGCGCCGCGATATAGCCGCCCTTCTTGAAGTCGATCTGACGCGGGAAGACGTTGGAAAAGTCGAAGGCCGGCGAGACGAAGTTTGCCACCACATTGATGCCGAGGGTCGCTACCGCAAAGGTCAGCGCAGCGAGCATCGCGAGGAACCAGCTGTCGAACTTGGCCGAAATCTGGTCGGGATGCAGCAGCACTTCGCCGTAGACGTCATAGGCGGCGATGGTGGTGACGCCGGCAACCAGCGAGAACAGGATCAGGTTGATCGGCAGGCCCCAGATATTGCCCTTCCGCAACGAAGCCTTGTCCGGCGAATAGCGGGCGAAGTCGCAGAAGTTGAGATAGAGTGCCGAGAAGTAGGTCACCCAGATCGCCGCCACTGCAAACAGTGATGTCCACGAACCGGGAACGCCGGGCACGCCTGCGTCCTTGGTTTTTTCCAGAAGCACATCCATCGGAATATCGCTGGTGATGGCGAAAGTGCCGGCCTTTACGCAGAGATATATGGCGAGGATCAGCATCATGACCCACACAGCCGGTCCGGCCCAATCCTGGAAGCGGCGCACCGTCTCCATGCCGCGTTGAATGATCAGCAGTTGCAGCGCCCAGATGATGACGAAGCAGATGACCTCCAGCGTTGAATGGCCGAGCATGTGGCTGTTCTGGTGAAAGGAAAGCATGCTTTCGTTGCGGATCAGCAGCGCCACGATTGCGCCGGAAGCGGCTGCCGTCTGTGCGCCATACCAGAAGCAGGCGACGATAGCCCGCACAATTGCAGGGACGTTGGCGCCCCATATGCCGAAGGAAGCACGAGCCAGAACCGGGTAGGGCACGCCGGTCTTCATGCCGGCATAGCCGATCATGTTCATCAGCACGTAGATGATCAGCGAGCCGATGCCGATGGCGATGATGAAGTTGACGAAGCCGCCGCAGAACAGAAACAGGCTGGCGGCGAGATAATAGCCCCACAGGCTGTGAACGTCCGACGTCCAGACGTTGAAGATCGAAAACGGTCCCCAGTTTCGGACCTTTGCCGGGGCAAGATCCTCATTGTATAAATCGGGCGATGCGCCTTTTATGGTCATGTTGAAATTCCCCTCTCAGTTAACGCCCGCCCCCGGACGTTAACTGGACAGGTTAGGCCTTCCGCAGGGGAAGCGGCAATCAATTCATTGGCCGGCTTTTGGGCGAAAGATATTCAACGCGAACGATGATTGTTGTCTTCGGTGGTCATGAATTTGGCCTTGTGGATTTGGGTGAGTCGGCGTCTCCCTCCCCCTTGAGGGGAGGGTGGCCCGTAGGGCCGGGTGGGGTCGCCGCGGCAGTGCTCGACGTTCTTTTTGTGCCGAGCGCTGCCGCAGCGACCCCCTCTGGCTGCTTTGCAGCCATCTCCCCCTCAAGGGGGGAGAATACTGTGGCGCGCTTCATCATCGCCACGCCCGGTTTTCACCGTCTGACCATTGTCAAAGAACTTGGGAAGCGGGGCGCTTGGCCGTGCCTTCCTAATATGTAGTACGTGGCGCAGCTTCCGCGCCCCGCTCGGTATCTGTCCCGAAATCGGCCGGTCACAACGCCCGCTCCATGTACATTCCATGGACAAGACGCCGCGGGTTCTCCGCATCCTGCGCGATCTGCCCTTGATCTTTTCGCCACAGGTTTTCACTTGCAGCTTCCAGCCAGGGCATGCGGCCGCAGGACGCCGGCCTGTGTCGGGCCCTCGGGTCCCTGGCTACCACACCAGGGCGGGAGGTCACCGCCACTCCCCCTTGATCCCGGTTCCAGACCCGGTCCCGTAGGAGCGATGGGGGGATTATGCAGGCGGTGTTTTGGGGTGTGGATAGATCGGGCGTGAAAAAATGTGTGGGGTGAGGGAAAACAATGGATTGGCGGGAAATTGGGTGGAAATCTTTCCCCCAATTCGCGAGCTTCAGGTTCGGCAGTTCTGCACCGCAGCGGCTTCATCGATGTTCCGGCATGGATCCCCGTCGCAAGAGCGACCCTCGCCCTTCGCTTCGCTCGTGCTGCGACCCGAGGATGACGAGCTTGTTATTGGTCGCCTTCGCAAACCGTCAACGCGAAACCGCCAACGCTTGGGATTAGCGACAAGCCCAAATGCAATTCGTCATTCTCGACCTCGTGAGCGAGGAACGAGCGGAGAGTGTCGGGAATCCATGCCGAAACGCAAAAGCGCTTCGGCGGTGCAGACTGCAACAGCCTCAGGATCGGTCCGTGCCCGACGATGATGCGGAACAGGTCCCGGATAACCTGAGCTCCGGTTTCAGACCAATCGGTCCCGGATAACCTGCGCTTCGCTCGGGTTTCCGGTTTCCGGACGTCAGGGCTGCCTTCGCCAATCATCAAAGACCGGAACTGGAAGAGCGAAATGCAAAACAAACCCAAAGCTTGAACCGCCGGCGGTTTTCGGGCACATGGCGGCGCGATGAGCATTTCCGCAAAAGCGCGTCCGCTTGACCATCTCGTCCTGCCGACAGCCGATCTCGGCGTCGCGCGTGAGCGGCTCGCTGCGCTTGGCTTTACGGTCGCACCCGTCGGCATCCATCCTTTCGGCACCGAAAACGCCTGCGTCTATTTTTCGGACGGCACGTTTCTGGAGCCGCTGGCGATCGGCGATGCCGGTAAGGTCGATGAAGCGATCACGGCGCAAAATGTCTTCGTCGAACGCGACCGCCTGTTTCGCGAACGCAACGGCGAAGAGGGATTTTCGGCGCTGGTGTTCGGCACCGAAGACGCCGATGCGGACAACGCGGTTTTTGTTCGCGCCGCCGTTTCAGCGGGCCCGAGACTCGATTTCTCGCGGCCTTTCGTCGATGCTTCGGGCAAGGCCGAGACCGCCTCGTTCCGGCTTGCCTTCGCCGCCGAGGCAGACATGCCGGATACATTTTTCTTCACCTGTGAGCTGGTCAACGCGCCGAAGGTCGACCGCTCTGCGCTGCAGGCCCATGCCAATGGTGCAAGGCGCATTGTCGGCGTCGTGGCAGTCAGCGCCGATCCGACAGCTTATGGTGGCTTTTTCAACGTCGTAGCCGGAGCTGAAGCCGGTCTCGCCAGCAGTCAAAGCGTTCAGTTCGAATTGCCGAACGCCACCATCGCGCTCACCGACTCTGCCGGCCTCAAGGCCGCTTTCGGTGTCGATATCCCGCCCGCATCCAGCCTGCAGCTCGCCGCGATCGTCTTCAGCGTAAAAGACCTGGCGAAGACGGAAGCGCTGTTCATCGCCGACACCGTGGATTATCACAGGCGCGGCAGCCGCCTGATCGTAACGCCAGCCGCCGGGCAGGGCGCCATTTTAGCTTTCGAGGAGTTCTCATGACCGCGCCGAATTCGACCGTCACCGTCGGCAATGCCGTTTTCGGCAACAACGCACCGCTCGCTTTGATTGCCGGGCCGTGCCAGCTCGAATCGCGCCAGCATGCCTTCGACATGGCTGGCGCACTCAAGGAGCTGACGACGAAGCTCGGCATCGGCCTCGTCTACAAGACGAGCTATGACAAGGCCAATCGCACTTCGCTGTCCTCGACGCGCGGGGCGGGGCTGGACGCGGCGCTGCCGGTGTTCGACGATTTGCGCAAGGAGTTCGGCCTGCCGGTGCTGACCGACGTGCACTCCGAAGAACAATGCCGGATCGTCGCGCCGCATGTCGATGTGCTGCAGATCCCTGCGTTCCTGTCACGCCAGACCGATCTTCTCATTGCCGCTGCCAATACGGGCAAGGTGGTGAATGTGAAGAAGGGGCAGTTCCTCGCGCCCTGGGACATGAAGAACGTGGTGGCCAAGGTCACCGGTTCGGGCAATGCCAATGTGCTGGTCACCGAGCGCGGCGCTTCCTTCGGCTACAACACGCTCGTCTCCGACATGCGCGCGCTGCCGATCATGGCCGAGATCGGCGCGCCGGTGATCTTTGATGCAACCCACTCCGTACAGCAGCCGGGCGGGCAGGGCGCAACATCGGGCGGCGAGCGCCGCTTTGTCGAGACGCTGGCCCGTGCAGCGGTCGCGGTCGGTGTTGCGGGCGTGTTCATCGAGACGCATCAGGACCCGGACAATTCAACCTCGTCGGACGGCCCCAACATGATACCGCTCAAGGACCTGCCGGCATTGTTGGAAAGATTGATGGCGTTCGACCGGATCGCCAAGGCCTGAGGCCAGCCTTCTGATTGCCTTTTGTCGGGCTTCCGCTAAGAGAGGCCCGACCCAACCCTCCAGCACCGAGGAACCCTCCCTATGACCGCAATCGTAGACATCATCGGCCGTGAAATTCTGGACAGCCGCGGCAATCCGACCGTGGAAGTGGACGTGGTGCTGGAAGACGGCTCGATGGGCCGCGCTGCGGTTCCCTCGGGCGCCTCGACGGGCGCGCATGAAGCAGTCGAGCTGCGCGACGGTGGCGCGCGCTATCTCGGCAAGGGCGTCGAGCGCGCCGTGGAGGCCGTGAACGGCGAGCTCTTCGAGGCCGTCGGCGGCCTGGAGGCCGAGCATCAGGCAGGCATCGACCAGATCATGATCGACCTCGACGGCACGCCGAACAAGGCGCGTCTCGGCGCCAACGCCATCCTCGGCGTGTCGCTGGCCATCGCCAAGGCTGCTGCCGAATCTTCAAGCCTGCCGCTCTACCGCTATGTCGGCGGTACGAACGCCCGCGTCCTGCCGGTGCCGATGATGAACATCATCAATGGCGGCGCCCATGCCGACAACCCGATCGATTTCCAGGAATTCATGATCATGCCGGTCGGCGCGCCGACCTTCCGCGATGCCGTGCGCTGGGGCTCGGAAATTTTCCACACGCTGAAGAAGCGCCTGAAGGATGCCGGCCACAACACCAATGTCGGCGACGAGGGCGGTTTCGCGCCGAACCTGAAGAGCGCGCCGGCCGCACTCGACTTCATCATGGAGTCGATCGAAAAGGCCGGCTTCAAGCCCGGTGAGGACGTCGCCCTCGCACTGGACTGCGCCGCGACAGAATTCTTCAAGGACGGCGCTTACGTCTATGAAGGCGAGAAGAAGAGCCGAGATCCCAAGACGCAGGCAAAATATCTGGCCAAGCTCGCCGGCGACTATCCGATCATCTCGATCGAGGACGGCATGGCCGAAGACGACTGGGAAGGCTGGAAGTACCTCACCGATCTTTGCGGCAAGAAGGTTCAACTCGTCGGCGACGATCTGTTCGTCACCAACTCGGCCCGCCTGCGTGACGGTATCCGCATGGGTGTCGCAAACTCGATCCTGGTCAAGGTCAACCAGATCGGCACGCTGACCGAGACGCTTGATGCGGTCGAGACCGCGCATAAGGCTGCCTACACCGCAGTCATGTCGCACCGCTCGGGCGAGACGGAAGATTCGACCATTGCCGATCTCGCCGTCGCCACCAATTGCGGGCAGATCAAGACCGGCTCGCTGGCGCGCTCGGACCGTACGGCGAAGTACAACCAACTCATCCGCATCGAGGAAGAGCTCGGCACGCAGGCGCGCTTTGCAGGGCGCTCGATCCTGAAGGGCTGATTGGCTCGTTTCCATTGCTTGGTTTTCACGGAAAGGCGGGGAGCGATCCTCGCCTTTTTCTGTTCCGGGGAACTGATTTTTTCGACCTCGTAACCGGACATTAAGCATGATGGCGCGAGATAGCGGCAGAAGGAATCTACGCCATGTGGACACGTCAGCACAAAGAAAGAAAAACCGGCCGGCTCATCGTGCCGGCCCTTGCGGTGCTGTTCCTGTCCTATTTCGGCTTCCATGCCTATCACGGCGAATTCGGCATCTACTCCAAGTACCGGCTGCAGGACCGGACGGTCGAGTTGCAGGCCAAGCTGGATACTGTAAGATCGCAGCGCATCGAGCTTGAGCGCAGGGTGCAGCTCCTGCATGACGGCACGCTCGAAAAGGATATGCTGGACGAACAGGCGCGCAAGGCGTTGAACCTGTCCCATACTGATGAGATAACCATCATCCGCTCGTCGGACGAGACGAATTAACCGTAAGTCGGTTAATCATCAATATCTTCAATGTTTCTAGTCGGTTACGTGCATGCCAGCCATGCATTTTTCCGCATGGCCGAACGTTGAATTGCATGCTAGCCTCATTCCAATTCGAGGGGGAAGCACATCCCTCTCAATGTCCAAAAAGAGACATTGCCAGGGAGTGATGCATGGCTGTTGCCGCCAAGAAGGCGTCCGTTCGATCGAAATCGGACGGCAAGTCGAATTCCGCGCCGGTGGCGCCCAAGCCCGTTGATTTCAATAAAGAGCAGGAACTCGCCGCCTACCGCGACATGCTGCTGATGCGGCGTTTCGAGGAGAAGGCCGGCCAGCTCTACGGCATGGGCTTCATCGGCGGCTTCTGCCATCTCTATATCGGTCAGGAGGCGGTCGTCACCGGCCTCAAGATGGCGTTGATCGAAGGCGATCAGATGATCACCGCCTATCGCGACCACGCCCACATGCTTGCCATGGATATGTCGCCGCGCGGTGTGATGGCAGAGCTCACCGGTCGCCGTGGGGGCTACTCCAAGGGCAAGGGCGGCTCCATGCACATGTTCTCCAAGGAGAAGAATTTCTACGGCGGGCACGGCATCGTCGGTGCGCAGGTGTCGCTCGGGACAGGTCTGGCCTTCGCCAACCGTTACCGCGAGAACAAGAATGTCTCGCTGACCTATTTCGGCGACGGCGCTGCCAACCAGGGCCAGGTCTATGAAAGCTTCAACATGGCCTCGCTGTGGAAGCTGCCGGTGATCTACATCATCGAAAACAACCGCTACGCCATGGGCACGTCGGTTTCCCGGTCTTCGGCCGAGACGGATTTCTCGCAGCGCGGCGCGTCGTTCCGTATTCCCGGCATCCAGGTCGACGGCATGGATGTGCGCGCGGTCAAGGCTGCGGCTGATCTCGCGACCGAATGGTGCCGCTCCGGCAAGGGCCCGATCATCCTTGAGATGCAGACCTACCGCTATCGCGGCCACTCCATGTCCGATCCGGCAAAGTACCGGTCGAAGGAGGAGGTGCAGAAGATGCGCTCCGAGCATGACCCGATCGAGCAGGTGAAGGCGCGCGTGCTCGAAAAGAAGTGGGCAAGCGAGGACGACCTGAAAGCGCTCGACAAGGAGGTGCGCGACATCGTCGCCGATGCGGCCGAATTCGCGCAGACCGATCCTGAGCCGGATGCTTCCGAGCTCTACACCGACATCACGCATTAAGGGGAGGGCTGGACATGCCGATCGAAATTCTCATGCCCGCGCTCTCGCCGACCATGGAAGAGGGCAATCTCTCGAAATGGCTCAAGAACGAAGGGGACAAGGTCGTCGCCGGCGATGTCATTGCCGAGATCGAAACCGACAAGGCGACGATGGAAGTCGAAGCGGTCGATGAAGGCATCCTCGGAAAGATCCTCGTTCCTGCCGGCACCGAAGGCGTCAAAGTGAACACGCCGATCGCTATCCTCGCGGTCGAAGGCGAAGACATCGACAAGCTCGGCGAAGGCATCGGTGAAGAGGAAGTGTCTGCGAAGGCGGAGGCAGCGATGCCTGCTGAGGCTCCCGCCGAGACCAAGCCGGCGCCGGTCGCCGCCGCGCCGAAGATTGAAGTTGCTGCCGATCCGGACATTCCGGCCGGCACCGAGATGGTTTCCACCACCGTGCGCGAAGCGCTTCGCGATGCAATGGCGGAAGAAATGCGCCGCGACGAGAACGTTTTCGTCATGGGCGAGGAAGTTGCCGAATACCAAGGCGCCTACAAGATCACGCAAGGTCTGCTGCAGGAATTCGGCGCGCGCCGCGTCGTCGATACGCCGATCACCGAGCACGGCTTTGCCGGCGTCGGCGTCGGTGCGGCAATGGCCGGCCTCAGGCCGATCGTCGAGTTCATGACCTTCAACTTCGCCATGCAGGCGATCGACCAGATTATCAACTCCGCCGCCAAGACGCTTTACATGTCGGGCGGCCAGATGGGCGCGCCGATCGTGTTCCGTGGGCCCAACGGTGCAGCAGCGCGCGTCGCCGCCCAGCACAGCCAGGACTATGCCGCCTGGTACAGCCATATTCCGGGCCTGAAGGTGGTGATGCCTTATACGGCAGCCGACGCCAAGGGCCTGCTCAAGGCCGCGATCCGCGATCCGAACCCGATCATCTTCCTCGAGAACGAAATCCTCTACGGCCAGTCCTTCGACGTGCCGAAGCTCGATGATTTTGTGCTCCCGATCGGCAAGGCGCGCATCCACAAGACCGGCAAGGATGTGACCATCGTTTCCTTCGGCATCGGCATGACCTATGCGGTCAAGGCGGAAGCCGAACTGCGCAGCTTGGGTATCGATGCCGAGATCATCGATCTCAGGACAATCCGCCCGCTCGACCTCGACACGATCATCACCTCGGTCAAGAAGACCAACCGTCTGGTTGTCGTCGAAGAAGGCTACCCGCAAAGCTCGGTCGGCGACTTCATCGCCAACCAGGTTTCGCAGCGTGCCTTCGATTTCCTCGACGCGCCGGTGATCACGATCGCCGGCAAGGATGTGCCGATGCCTTATGCGGCCAATCTCGAGAAGCTGGCACTGCCGAATGTCGGCGAAGTCGTCGAGGCGGTCAAAGCCGTCACGTATCGCTAAGCGGGAGGACGCCTATGCCGATCAACATCACCATGCCGGCCCTCTCGCCCACGATGGAAGAGGGCAATCTCGCCAAGTGGCTGGTCAAGGAAGGCGATAAGGTTTCGCCGGGCGACGTGATCGCCGAGATCGAGACCGACAAGGCAACGATGGAAGTCGAAGCCGTCGATGAGGGCACGGTCGCCAAGCTGGTCGTTCCGGCTGGCACCGAGGGCGTGAAGGTCAATGCGCTGATCGCCGTGCTTGCGGCGGAAGGCGAGGACGCTGGCGCTGCCGCCAAGGGCGGCGACGCTCCGGCCAAGGCGGAGGCGCCGAAGGCAGAAGCAAAGCCGGAAGCGGCAAAGGCCGAGGCACCCAAGGCCGCTGCGACTGAACCTCAAAAAGCGGCGGTTCCCGCGACCAACGGTGCAGCAGCGCCCGCTGCAAAGAGCGAGGCGTCGGGAGACCGACCCTTCGCTTCGCCGCTTGCGCGCCGCATTGCCAAGGATGCCGGTGTCGATGTCGCCGGTATTGCCGGCACCGGCCCGCATGGCCGCGTGGTCAAGGCGGATGTGGAAGCAGCGATCGCTGGCGGCGGTGCAAAACCCACACCCGAAGCCAAGGCGCCTGCACCCGCAGGGGCTGCACCGGCGCCGAAGGCGATGTCGGACGATGCCGTGCTCAAGCTGTTCGCCGAGGGAACCTACGAACTCGTTCCGCATGACAACATGCGAAAAGTCATCGCGCGGCGTCTGGTCGAGGCCAAGACCACGATCCCGCATTTCTACCTGACGCTCGATTGCGAACTCGACGCGCTGCTGGCGCTGCGCGCGCAGCTCAACGCTGCCGCACCCATGCGCAAGACCGAGAAGGGCGACGTGCCGACCTACAAGCTGTCGGTCAACGACCTGATCATCAAGGCGATGGCGCTGGCCCTGCGCGACGTGCCGACGGCGAATGTGTCGTGGACCGAGCAGAACATGGTCCAACACAAGCATGCCGATGTCGGCGTTGCAGTGTCGATCCCCGGCGGCCTGATCACGCCGATCGTGCGCAAGGCCGACGAAAAGACGCTCTCCGTCATCTCCAACGAGATGAAGGACCTGGCCAAGCGCGCCCGCGACCGCAAGCTGAAGCCGGAAGAGTTCCAGGGTGGCACGACGGCGGTTTCCAATCTCGGCATGTTCGGCATCAAGGACTTTGCCGCCGTCATCAACCCGCCGCACGCCACCATCCTGGCGATCGGCGCAGGCGAGGAGCGGGCCGTGGTCAAGAACGGCGAGATCAAGATCGCCAACATCATGTCGGTGACGCTCTCGACCGACCACCGCGCCGTCGATGGCGCGCTCGGGGCCGAACTTCTGACCGCCTTCAAGCGCCACATCGAAAACCCGATGGGAATGCTGGTGTGATGGCAAAAGCCGGTGACCGCAACCCTCGAAACCAAGTAGTGATCGAGGATACTGGTCTGCCATCAACGTCACACGGCAATCAAAGGATATGGCGAGTAAAGTGCGGCGATTGTGATGAGGTTTACGGTGCAAATGGCTGCGATCTCCATATACGGAAATGCCCGTATTGCCAGGGCGGTCGTCCCTCAGAGCCACTAGATTAGAATTGAGGTCCATGAAAACCGTCCTGTGCTTCGGCGATTCACTGACCTGGGGTTACAATGCCGAGGGTCCTTCGCGTCATGCTTATGAGGATCGCTGGCCGAGTGTTCTGCAGGCGGCACTCGGCGACGGCGTGAAGGTCATCGCCGAAGGACTGAACGGCCGCACGACGGCGTTCGACGATCATCTGGCCGGCGAGGATCGCAACGGCGCGCGTATCCTGCCGACCCTGCTCGGCACCCATGCACCGCTCGACCTGATCATCATCATGCTCGGCTCCAATGACATGAAGCCTTGGATCCACGGCAATCCGATCGCGGCGAAGCAGGGCATGGCGCGGCTGGTGAGGATCGTGCAGGGCCATCCATACCCGCTTGAAGCGGAAGCGCCGGAAATCCTGCTGGTTTCGCCGCCATCAGTCAGCCGCACCGAAGATGCCGACTTTGCCGAAATGTTTGCCGGTGGCGACAAGGCTTCGCGCGAACTTGCAGGGCAATATGTGGCACTCGCCGACGAGCTTGGCTGCGGCTTTTTCGATGCCGGCTCCGTTGCCGAAACCACGCCACTCGACGGCGTGCATCTCGACGCGGAAAACACGCGAAGGGTCGGCGAGGCGATCGCGCCGGTGGCGCGGGTTATGCTGGAGCTTAAATGAGCGCGCGTCTTGCCATTCGGCCCGCCGAACGGCGCGACGCCGCTGAACTCGCGGTTCTGGTCGATGTCGCTTCGCACGGCTTTGCCAGCTGGCTCTGGTATGGCGCTGTCATCAACGGAACAACAGACACGGCACTGGAGCGCGGGCGCGCCAAGATGCGGGAAGACGAGCCGGGCGCATGGCGCAGCGCCGTCCTTGCCGAATGGGACGGTGAAGTCGCCGGAACATCTATCGCCTACGATCTGGACGAGAGTGTGCATGAAATCGTCGCACCGCATCCGGTGATCGAGCCCCTGCTGGCGTTGCAGCGCAAGGTGGTCGGCAACCGGTTCATCGACAGCCTCGGTGTCTACAAGCATCATCGCGGCAAGGGTATCGGGCGCGCCTTGCTCGAACGCGAAATCGACATGGCCGGTGGACCGGTCAGCCTGATCACCGAAAGCCACAATGAAACGGCCCAGAACCTATATCGCATGAACGGCTTCGCCGAAGCCGAGCGCATCGAGGCGGTGCCGTTGTCCGAAAACAGCAAGAGACACGAATGGGTGCTGCTCACCCGAAACGTGGCATAGAAGAAGGCAGGAAACACATGGCCGAAAACTATGACGTCATCATCATCGGCTCCGGCCCCGGCGGCTATATCGCGGCAATCCGCGCGGCCCAGCTTGGCTTGAAGACAGCAATCGTCGAGCGCGAACACTTAGCCGGCATCTGCTCTAACTGGGGCTGCATCCCGACCAAGGCGCTGCTGCGCTCGGCCGAGGTCATGCATCTCGCAGAACACGCCAAAAATTACGGCCTGAAGATCGACGGCAAGATCGAGGCCGACCTGAAGGCGGTCGTTGCCCGCTCGCGCGGCATTGCCGAGCGCATGAATGGCGGCGTCGGTTTCCTGATGAAGAAGAACAAGGTCGACGTGATCTGGGGCGAGGCGAAGCTTTCCAAGCCTGGCGAGATCGTCGTTTCCAAGACCGCCAAGAAGCCGATGCAGCCGCAGGCGCCCTTGCCGAAGAATACCAAGGGCGAGGGCACCTATACGGCCAAGCACATCATCGTCGCCACCGGCGCCCGCCCACGCGCGCTGCCCGGCATCGAGCCGGACGGTAAGCTGATCTGGACCTATTTCGAGGCAATGGTGCCGCCGGAAATGCCGAAGTCGCTGCTGGTGATGGGCTCGGGCGCGATCGGCATCGAATTCGCCAGCTTCTACCGCACCATGGGCGTCGAGGTGACCGTGGTCGAGCTTCTGCCGCAGGTGATGCCGGTGGAGGATGCCGAAATCTCGACTTTTGCGAAAAAGCAGTTCGAGAAGCAGGGGATGAAGATCATCCTCGAGGCGAAAGTGACCAAGGTTGAGAAGGGTGCGAACTCGGTCACCGCCCATGTCGAGATGAAGGACGGCAAGGTCGAAAAGATCACCGCCGACCGGCTGATTTCGGCTGTCGGCGTGCAAGGCAATGTCGAGAACATCGGGCTGGAAGCGCTCGGTGTGAAGGTTGAGCGCGGCACCATAGTCATTGATGGCTATGGCAAGACCAATGTGCCTGGCATCTACGCCATCGGCGACGTCGCCGGCCCGCCAATGCTGGCGCATAAGGCCGAGCACGAGGCGGTGATCTGCGTCGAAAAGATCGCCGGCCTGCCCAATGTGCACCCGATGGACAAGTTGAAGATCCCCGGCTGCACCTATTGCAACCCGCAGGTTGCTTCGGTCGGTCTCACCGAAGCCAAGGCCAAGGAGCAGGGCAAGGACATCCGCGTCGGCCGCTTCCCCTTCGTCGCCAACGGCAAGGCGATCGCGCTGGGCGAAGACCAGGGCATGGTGAAGACCATCTTCGACAAGAAGACTGGACAGTTGCTCGGCGCGCATATGGTCGGCGCGGAAGTGACCGAGCTGATCCAGGGTTTCGTCGTTGCGATGAACCTCGAAACCACAGAGGAAGAACTGATGCATACGATCTTCCCGCATCCGACGCTGTCGGAAATGATGAAGGAAAGCGTGCTCGACGCTTATGGCCGCGCGCTGAACGCATAACAGGCGGTCTCTGGCGGGTCTGTTGCAGCGCGCTGTTCTGACTTATATGGGTTGAACCAAGGGTTGCGAGGAGGCGGTTATGGAACAGGGCTACGGAATTATGGGAATGCCGGGAACCGGCTTCTTCGGCATGCTGATCATCGGCTTTCTTGCCGGCTATGTTGCCGAAAAGACGATGAACCGCGACCACGGCTTTTTCACCAACATATTGGTCGGCATTGCCGGCTCCTTCGTCGGTGGAACGCTGGCCGGCCTGCTGAACGTCAATTACTACGGCTTTTTCGGCAATCTGCTCGTCGCCATCGTCGGCGCGATCGTCATTCTCTGGATATTCGGCCGCACGCAGCGTGCGAGCTAGGAAGATAAATGGTTACCGTCCTCGATCTCGTTTCGACCACGCCGCGCGTGCGGCACCCCGAAAAGGCCCATCGGCCTGATCAGGAGGTTCTGCGCAAGCCTGACTGGATCCGCGTCAAGGCGCCGGTTTCCAAGGGTTATGCAGAAACGCGCGAGATCGTCCGCTCGCACAAGCTGGTGACGGTGTGCGAGGAGGCCGGCTGCCCCAATATCGGTGAGTGCTGGGAAAAGAAGCACGCCACTTTCATGATCATGGGCGAGATCTGCACCCGCGCCTGCGCCTTCTGCAATGTCGCAACCGGACGTCCGCTGCCGCTCGATCCGAACGAGCCGGAAAGCGTGGCCAAGGCCGTCAAGCAGATGGGCCTTACCCATGTCGTCATCACCTCGGTCGACCGCGACGATCTCGACGATGGCGGCGCGCAACATTTCGCCGACGTTATCCTCGCCATCCGCGCGGCGACGCCTGCGACCACCATTGAAATCCTGACGCCGGACTTCCTGCGCAAGGAAGGCGCGCTGGAGATCGTGGTCGCGGCCAAGCCGGACGTTTTCAATCACAATCTCGAAACGGTGCCGTCGAACTACCTGACGGTTCGCCCGGGCGCTCGCTATTTCCATTCGATCCGCTTGCTGCAGCGGGTCAAGGAACTCGATCCGTCGATCTTCACCAAGTCCGGCATCATGGTCGGGCTGGGCGAGGAGCGGAACGAAGTCCTTCAGCTCATGGACGATCTGCGTAGCGCCGATGTCGACTTCATGACCATCGGCCAGTATCTGCAGCCGTCGAAGAAGCATCACGCGGTCAAGAAGTTCGTGACGCCGGACGAGTTCAAATCCTACGAGACGGTCGGCATGACCAAGGGTTTTCTCCTCGTTGCCTCAAGCCCGCTGACGCGCTCGTCGCACCATGCAGGCGACGATTTCGCCAAGCTCCGGGCAGCGCGTGAAGACCATTTGAAGAAGTCGGCCAAAGCTGTTTAATGCCGAAATTCGAGACCATCCGCCACGTCGGCCACACGCCCGACCAGATGTTTGCGCTGGTTGCGGATGTTGAAAAATATCCGCAATTCCTGCCGCTGTGCGAAGCGCTGAGCGTCCGTTCACGCAAGGAACGCGATGGGCGCACGCTGCTGGTTGCCGACATGACAGTCGGCTACAAGGCGATCCGCGAGACGTTTACCAGCCAGGTTCACCTGAAGCCGGACGAGAATGCCATAGACGTCAAATATCTCGACGGCCCGTTCCGCTACCTCAGCAACATCTGGCGATTTGACGCGCCCGAAAATGGCCCCGGCACCGACATTCATTTCTTCATAGACTACGAGTTCAAGAGCCGCATTCTCGGAGCGCTGATGGGTGCGATGTTCGACCGTGCGTTCCGCATGTTCGTCGAGGCGTTCGAGAAGCGGGCGGAAGTAATTTATGGCAAGCCAGAATCGGTCAAAGCAGTTGGATAACAACAATTCCGAAGCTGGCGACTATCTGTTGGTTGTCGGCACGCCTGATATCAAAACCTATAGACGGCTCCGCAGCATCGCGGGAATGAGCGAAAAGACGGTTGAAGCCGCTGCTCTCGGTTTGCCCAATACGATTTATGCGGTCACCCTCATATGGAATGGCGAAACGGTTGGCATGGGGCGGATTATCGGAGATGGCGGCTGCTTCTATCAGATCACCGACATTGCCGTTGATCCGGATCATCAGGGCAAGGGCCTCGGCAAGAAAATCATAGAGGCGCTGGTCGGCCACCTGCGCGCCACGGCTCCCGAGACTGCCTATGTCAGCCTTATTGCTGACGGCCCGGCGCGGCATCTCTATGAAAAGTTCGGATTTGAGGCCACGGCGCCCGCCTCGATAGGCATGGCTTTGCAGCTGTAGGCGGCTAGCCCAGTTCTCTAAGGCCCATTTCCAGTGCGGTCCGCACCGTTTCGCGGCGGATGAAATCGCGGCCGTTGTTCTCGAAGACGTGGCTTTCCGTGATGATGGGCCAATCCTTTATCGCAAGACCAAACCAGACGAGGCCGACCGGCTTCTCCGGCGAACCGCCGTCCGGTCCGGCGACGCCCGTAACCGCCATGGCGATGCCTGCCCTGGAACGGCTAAGCGCTCCCGCTGCCATCTCATATGCGGTCTCGCGCGAAACCGCGCCATAAGCGTCGAGCGTCGCGCCGGAAACGCCGAGCATCTCCATCTTGGCTTCATTGGAGTAGGTGACAAAGCCGCGATCGACCACAGAGGACGATCCCGCTATGTCGGTCAGGGCTGCGGCGATCATACCGCCGGTGCAGGATTCCGCCGTGGCGGCCATGATGTCGTGGTCGCGGCATGCCTTGAGAAAGGCGATCGCCAGTTGCTCAAGATCGCTCATTCGGGCAGTTCCCCCGGATAAACGACGCTGGCGGTCGCGATTGCCGCTATGCCTTCCTCGCGGCCGACAAACCCTAGCTTTTCATTGGTGGTCGCCTTTATGGAGATACGATTTTTGGTGATTCCGAGCATTTTCGACAGGGCCTCTGTCATCGCCTCGCGGTGCGGGCCGACGCGCGGCGCTTCGCAAATCAGGGTGATGTCGGCATTGGCGATCCGGCCGCCGTTGGAGCGCACGATCTTCGCTGCATGCTCCACGAAAATGTGGGAGGCGGCTCCCTTCCATTGCGGATCGGAAGGCGGGAAATGCGTGCCTATATCGCCGGCGCCGCAGGTCGCCAACAGCGCGTCGGTCAGGGCATGAAGCCCGACATCGGCGTCGGAATGGCCGGAGAGCCGCTTGCCGTGCGGAATGGCAACGCCGCAAAGCGTGACATGATCGCCGGGCTCGAAGGAATGCACGTCATAGCCATTGCCGGTGCGGACATCGGGAAAGCTCGAACTGCGTCCGCCAAGGCGTTGATCTGCCATGAAAATATCCCTTGCCCAGGTGAGTTTGACATTGTCGGGCGAGCCGAGGACGATCCGTACCGGAATGTCAGCCCATTCGGCAATGGCTGCGTCGTCGGTGAAATCGATGCGTCCTGCCTCGAATGCGCGGCGATGCGTTTCGCGGATCAGATCGAACGGAAAACCCTGCGGCGTCTGCGCCGCATGCAGGCCCGACCTGGAAATCGTTTCCGCGATGGTGCCATCCGCGGCCTCGCGCTTCAGCGTGTCGGAAACGGGCAAAGCGGGCAGCGCGCCATGCTTTTCATCGATGGCGGCAATCACGCGGTCGATCATTGATGCATCGACGAACGGACGCACGCCATCATGAATGAGCACGGCTTCCGGCTGGTGGCTGTCAAGCGCCTGCAGCGCAAGCCATGTCGATTCCTGGCGTGTTCTGCCGCCTTTCACTGTCACCACCCGGTCGGGGAGCGCGCCTGCTGCCTCGCTGAAAAGCGCATCGTCATCAGGATGTATCGCAACGACGATAGGTCCGATGCTTGGGTGGCTGGAGAAAGCATCCAGCGTCCAGGCTATGACGGCCCGCCCGCCGATCCTGCGATACTGCTTGGGACCGTCGGTTTGCCCGGCGCGCTCGCCGCGGCCGGCGGCAAGGATGATCGCCGCGATGGACCGCTTTGCGGTTGATTCAGGTTGCTCTATAGCCATGCGAGACGCATAGTCGCAGCCCGGCCCGAAGGCCAGCGATTTCCCGAAACCGCCACATTGTTGAAACACTTCGACGTTGCATGCGCAGCCAAAACTGGCTAGAGAATGTGCAACAAGAAGGATTGCTTGGTATTTGTGCATGCCTGATTTCACGGACCTTGCCAAACCGCTCGAAATCGGTGGCGTCAAAATCCGCAATCGCGTTTTTCTCGCGCCGATGTCCGGTGTCACGGACTTGCCGTTCCGTGAACGCGCCTACGCGCATGGGGCAGGGCTCGTTGTCTCCGAAATGGTAGCCAGCGGGGAACTGGCCAAGGGTCACGCCGAATCGGCGCGACGCATCAGACATTCAGGATTGCCTGTGCATATGGTCCAGCTAGCCGGCCGCGAGGCAGCGCATATGGCCGAAGGCGCGCGGATTGCTGCCGGCGAAGGTGCCGATATCGTCGATATCAACATGGGCTGCCCGGCCAAGAAGGTAACCGGCGGCTATTGCGGCTCGGCGCTGATGCGCGACCTCGACCATGCACTGACGCTGATCGACGCGGTCGTCGGTGCTGTCGATGTGCCGGTTACGGTGAAGATGCGCCTGGGCTGGGACGAAAGCGCGCTCAACGCGCCGATCCTCGCACGCCGGGCAGAGCAGGCGGGGGTGAAGATGGTAACTATCCACGGCCGCACCCGCTGCCAGTTCTACCAGGGCAAGGCCGATTGGCGGGCAATCGCGCGCGTGAAGGAAGCTGTATCCATTCCCGTCGTCGCCAATGGCGACGTCTGCACAGCCGCTGAGGCAGCCGGCATTCTCGCGCAATCCGGCGCCGATGCCGTGATGGTCGGGCGCGGAAGCTATGGATCGCCGTGGGCTGCGGGCATGATTGCCGCGGCAGCGGCGAACATTGTCGCGCCGGGGCTGCCGCAAACACCCGAAAAGCTGGCCGACTATGTGGTCGCTCACTACGAGGACATGCTGGCGCATTACGGCGTGGAGAGCGGCCTGCGTCAGGTGAGAAAACATCTCGGCTGGTATCTGGATCGCCATGCCGACAGCTTGGCGGCTGAGCTGCGGACGACAATCCTGACATCCTTCGACCCGGCCATCGTAATCCGGACATTGAGACAGGCTTTTGCGGCGCAAGCCGAGCCTGCGAGGAACGCTGCATGAGCATAATGGACACACCGGTGAGCGCTGCGGATGCGGCCCAGATCGTGTTGAATACGATCCGCCGACCGGTCGTCATGATCGCGCCGGACGATTTTATCTCCTATGCCAACGCCGATGCCGAGGACTTCTTTCGCTCCAGCGCAAATGTTCTGGCGCGCAACACGCTGGCGCGGTTCGTACCGTTCGGCAGCCCGATCCTGGCGCTGGTCGAACAGGTTCGTGAACGGCGCGCACCCGTCAACGAATATCGCGTCGATGTGTCTTCGCCGCGTCTCGGCATCGAGAAGGTCGTCGACATCTATGTCGCGCCGGTGCCGGAACTGCCGGGCTCGGTCGTCGTGATGTTCCAGGAACGGTCGATGGCCGACAAGATCGATCGGCAGATGACGCATCGCGGGGCAGCGCGTTCCGTGACTGGGCTTGCGGCGATGCTGGCGCATGAGATCAAGAACCCGCTGTCCGGCATTCGCGGCGCAGCACAGCTTCTCGAGACGGCGGTTTCCGACGAGGATCGCGCTTTGACGCGGCTGATCACCGACGAGACCGACCGCATCGTCTCGCTGGTCGATCGCATGGAGGTCTTTTCGGACGAGCGCCCGATCGACCGCTATCCGGTCAATATTCATATCGTCCTCGACCATGTGAAGGCGCTAGCCAAGAACGGTTTTGCAAACAAGATCAATATATTGGAAGAGTATGATCCATCGCTTCCTTCGGTCTTTGCCAACCGTGACCAGCTCATTCAGGTTTTTCTCAACCTGATCAAGAATGCGGCCGAAGCCATAGGCTCGAAGCCCGACGGTGAAATCACACTCTCCACCGCCTTCCGCCCCGGCATGCGCGTTTCGGTGGCGGGATCGCAGGACCGCGTGTCGCTGCCGCTGGAGTTCTGCGTGCACGACAACGGGCCGGGCGTGTCGGAAGACATATTGCCGATCCTGTTCGATCCCTTCATCACCACAAAGCCGAACGGCTCCGGCCTTGGGCTGGCGCTGGTCGCCAAGATCGTCGGCGAGCATGGCGGCATCATCGAATGCGATTCCACACCCCGCGGCACCACGTTCCGTGTGCTGATGCCGGCGTGGAAAGAAACGCCGCCGCACCATGACGGCGCAAGCGAAGGACACCGGAAATGACGGTCCGCGGCAATATCCTCGTAGCGGACGACGACGCCGCTATCCGCACCGTGCTCAATCAGGCGCTGTCGCGCTTCGGGCACGACGTTCGCGTCACCTCCAACGCTGCCACGCTGTGGCGCTGGGTGGCGGCGGGCGAGGGCGATCTGGTCATCACCGACGTGGTCATGCCCGACGAAAACGCCTTCGACATGCTGCCGCGCATAAAGAAGGCGCGGCCGGAACTGCCGGTCATCGTCATGAGTGCCCAAAACACCTTCATGACCGCCATCCGCGCCTCGGAAACCGGCGCCTACGAATACCTGCCCAAGCCGTTCGACCTCACCGAACTCCTGAACATCGTCAACCGCGCGCTGTCGGAGCCGAAGCGGCCGAAGATCGAGCCGCGCAACGATGACCAGCCCGAGACGATGCCGCTGGTCGGGCGCTCGGCGGCCATGCAGGACATCTACCGCATGCTCGCCCGCATGATGCAGACCGACCTGACGGTGATGATCTCGGGTGAATCGGGCACGGGCAAGGAACTGGTGGCGCGGGCGCTGCATGAATATGGCCGCCGCCGCAACGGTCCCTTCGTGGCGATCAATATGGCCGCTATCCCGCGCGACCTGATCGAATCGGAACTGTTCGGCCATGAGAAGGGCGCTTTCACCGGCGCGCAGAACCGTTCGACCGGCCGTTTCGAACAGGCCGAGGGCGGCACGCTGTTCCTCGATGAGATCGGCGACATGCCGATGGAAGCGCAGACGCGGCTCCTGCGCGTGCTGCAGCAGGGGGAATACACCACCGTCGGTGGCCGCACGCCGATCAAGACGGACGTGCGCATCGTCGCTGCGACCAACAAGGATCTGCGCACGCTGATCAATCAGGGACTATTCCGCGAGGATCTTTTCTACCGCTTGAACGTCGTGCCGCTTCGGCTTCCGGGACTGCGCGAGCGTTCGGAGGACATTCCCGATCTGGTCCGGCATTTCTTCAAGCAGGGCGAAGCGGAGGGATTGCAGGTCAAGCGCATTTCGAGCGGCGGTCTCGAACTGATGAAGCGCTATCCATGGCCGGGCAATGTGCGCGAACTGGAAAATCTGGTTCGCCGGCTGGCCGCCCTTTATGCGCAGGACGAAATCTCGCCCGAGATCATCGAGACCGAGCTAAAAACCGGCGACCAGCAGACGATGAGCGGCGGTACCCTCGTTCCCGACGATCTGTCGATCGGTCAGGCCGTCGAACATTTCCTCCAGCGGTATTTTGCCTCCTTTGGTGGCGAACTTCCGCCGCCGGGGCTTTATCAGCGCATCCTTGCCGAGGTCGAATTCCCGTTGGTGCTGGCGTCGATGACGGCAACCCGCGGCAATCAGATCAAGGCCGCGGAACTCTTGGGCTTGAACCGCAATACGCTGCGCAAGAAAATCCGCGAACTCGGCGTCAACGTCTACCGGGCTTCCAAGCAGGGATGATTTCGCGGTGGATTTCCGCCGCAATCGCGTCAAACATTACCACTGCCGTCACTTTTGTTGCATAATCGCCACAATGTGTTGCATAGATTCAACGCAATTGTAGGCTTTGCAAGCGGCGGCATGACGACTCAGAGTTCAATATTCGCGCGATCTGTCTTCCCGGCAGCGCGCACTGACGGCAGGCGGCTTCTGGCTTTGCCCGGCGTCATAGCCGTGGTCGGCGCTCTGCTGACCGCTGCGGTGTCGTTTGCCATATTGGTCGGCGCGACCCCGCTTACGCCCAATCCGACGATCACCCTCATCATCATCGGTGCCAATGCGGGGTTCATCCTGTTCCTTGCCGCGCTGGTGGTGCGCGAGGTTCACCGCATTCTCAATGCGCGCCGAACCGGCAAGGCGGCATCGCGCCTTCACGTACGCATCGTCACCATGTTTGCGCTGGTTGCGGCGGTGCCGGCGCTTGCGGTGGCAATCATTGCTTCGATCACGCTGAATATCGGCCTCGATCGCTGGTTCGAAATCCGCACCAAGACGATCGTCAATTCCTCGCTCTCCATCGCTGACGCCTATGTCCTGGAAAACGGCCGCAATCTTATGGGCACGACGCTGTCGATGGCCTACGACCTCGACAATGCGAGGGCGCTCTACAGCCTCGACCGGACCGGCTTTCGCAATTTCATGAGCCAGCAGGCCACCGGCCGTTCGCTGGCACATGCAGCCCTGATCAAGGCGGATGGATCGTTCGTCATGACCGCGCAGACGACCGCCGATTTCCCGATGCCGGAGCCGCCGCCGGGCGCCGCGGCAGAAGCCAATGAAACGCCGCAGATGATCGAGCCGCGCACCCGCAACATTGTCGGTGCGATCATCAAGCTGAAGGAGATCGAAGGGGTCTACCTCTATACGATCCGCCTCGTCGATCCGGAGGTCATCAAGGCCCGGGAGATCGTGCGTGCCAACACCGACGAGTATCGCGGGCTGGAAGTAAACCGCCGTACCTCGCAGGTAGCGCTCGCGCTTCCTTACCTGTCGCTCACGCTCATCGTCGTTTTGTCGGCCATCTGGACCGGGATCGCGGTCGCGGACCGCCTCGTGCGTCCGATCCGGCAGTTGATCGGTGCTGCCGACGACGTCTCTACCGGCAATCTCGACGTTTCCGTGCCCGTCCGTCAGTCCGACGGCGATGTTGCGTCGCTGGGCGATACATTCAACAAGATGATCCTGCAGCTCAAGTCGCAGCGCAACGAAATCCTGCAAGCCAAGGATCTGGTAGACGAAAGACGGCGCTTTTCCGAAGCCGTTCTGGCTGGCGTCACGGCCGGCGTCATCGGCGTCGATCCATACGGGATCGTGACCATCGTCAATCGCTCCGCCGAGACCATGCTGGCGATATCGGCCGAAACCTCGATGGGCCAGAACCTGTCCGCCATTCTGCCGCATGTCGGCCGCGTCTTCGAAATCTGCCGCAGTTCAGGCCGCCCTGCCTATCGCGAGCAGGTAACGTTCTACCGCGCCGGCGCGGAGCGCACCTTCAATGTGCAGGTGACGATCGAAGAAGACGACAACGAGCATGGCGAGAAATCCTATGTCGTGACCGTCGATGACATCACCGACCTGATGCAGGCGCAGCGCACCTCCGCCTGGGCCGACGTCGCCCGTCGCATTGCCCATGAAATCAAGAACCCGCTGACACCGATCCAGCTCTCGGCCGAGCGCATCAAGCGCCGCTACGGCAAGGTCATCACCGAAGACCGCGAGGTTTTCGATCAATGCACCGACACGATCATCAGGCAGGTCGGAGATATCGGCCGTATGGTCGATGAATTCTCCGCCTTCGCACGCATGCCGAAACCGGAAATGCGGAACATCGACCTGCGCGAAGCGCTGCACGAGGCCTCCTTCCTGGTCGAGGTCAGCCGTTCCGACATCGCTTTCGAGCGTGATTTCGGCAGCGCACCGCTGAAGGGCACCTTCGACAGCCGCCTTCTGTCCCAGGCATTCGGCAACGTCATCAAGAACGCGGCCGAGGCGATCGAATCTACCGAGCGAGAGGGCAGCGAACCGGGCGTTATCCGGATACAGGCGCGGCTTCAGGGCACGATGATTCGTGTCGACGTGATCGACAATGGAAAGGGCCTGCCACGCGAGAATCGCCAACGGCTTCTCGAGCCCTATATGACCACACGCGAAAAAGGCACCGGCCTTGGCCTGGCGATCGTCAAGAAGATCATCGAGGACCATGGCGGGCAATTGGAACTTCATGACGCACCCGCCGATTTCCACGGCGGGCGCGGTGCGATGATCAGCATTCTGCTTCCTTCCGTCACCGAAGCTTCGGCAAAGGGGCAAGGTGGCGGAGACGTTGAAAACGAACGAGAAACTGAAAAGGTCGATAATGGCGTCTGACATTCTCATCGTCGATGACGAAGAAGATATCCGCGAACTTGTCGCCGGGATTTTGAGCGACGAGGGTCATGAAACCCGCACGGCCCACGATGCCGACAGCGCCCTTGCGTCAATTGCCGATCGCGTGCCGAGGCTGGTGTTCCTCGACATCTGGCTGCAGGGTTCGCGGCTCGACGGACTGGCTTTGCTCGATCAGATCAAGGTGATGCACCCAAGCCTACCGGTTGTCATGATATCGGGCCACGGCAACATCGAGACTGCGGTGTCGGCGATAAGGCGCGGCGCCTATGACTTCATCGAAAAGCCGTTCAAGGCCGACCGGCTGATCCTGATCGCCGAGCGGGCGCTCGAAACCTCGAAGCTCAAGCGCGAGGTTTCCGAACTGAAGATGCGCAGCGGCGAATCCTTCGACCTGATCGGCATGTCGTCGGCCATGAGCCAGTTGCGACAGACGATCGACCGCGTTGCACCCACCAACAGCCGCGTCATGATCATCGGCCCTTCGGGTTCCGGCAAGGAGCAGGCGGCCCGCGCGATCCATGCGCTTTCGGCGCGCAAGACCGGCCCCTTCGTGTCGGTGAATTCGGCAACGATCACGCCCGAACGCATGGAGATCGAGCTTTTCGGCACTGAATCGAATGGCGGTGGCGAGCGCAAGGTCGGCGCGCTGGAGGAGGCCCATCGCGGCATTCTTTATCTCGACGAAGTGGCCGACATGCCGCGCGAAACGCAAAGCAAGATCCTGCGCGTGCTCGTCGATCAGCAATTCGAGCGGGTAGGGGGCACCAAGCGCGTCAAGGTCGACGTGCGCATCATCTCCTCGACCGCCCAGAACCTTGAAGGCATGATCGCCGAGGGACGTTTCCGCGAGGATCTCTATCACCGTCTGGCGGTGGTGCCGGTGCATGTGCCAGGTCTTGCCGAGCGTCGCGAGGACATTCCCTACCTGGTAGACGGTTTCATCAAGCAGATCGCGAGGCAGGCAGGCATCAAGCCGCGCCGCATCGGCGATGACGCCATGGCCGTGCTGCAGGCACATAACTGGCCGGGTAATGTGCGCCAGCTTCGCAACAACATCGAACGCCTGATGATTCTGGTTCGCGCTGACGATGTCGATGCGCCGATAACGGCCGATCTCCTGCCTTCGGAGATCGGAGATGTCATGCCGCGGGCGCCCAACCAGTCCGACCAGCACATCATGGCGCTGCCGCTGCGCGAAGCGCGGGAAATGTTCGAGAAGGAATATTTGATCGCGCAGATAAACCGTTTCGGCGGCAACATCTCGCGCACGGCCGAGTTCATTGGTATGGAGCGATCGGCACTTCACCGAAAACTCAAATCGCTCGGGGTTTAAGCGTGTTCGATCCACTACACCGGCTGGCGCGCTAAATGCGCGTGATTATCTGCGGCGCGGGTCAGGTCGGCTACGGCATTGCCGAGCGCCTGGCGGCCGAGAAGAACGACGTTTCGATCATCGATACCGCGCCGGAACTCATTCAGGCGGTGCGCGATACGCTGGACGTGCGCGGCTTTGTCGGTCACGGCTCGCACCCCGAAGTGCTTGAAGCCGCAGGCGCGCAGAACGCCGACATGATCATCGCGGTTACGCTTCACGACGAGGTCAACATCGTCGCCTGCGAGGTGGCGCATGCATTGTTCAATGTGCCGATGAAGATCGCCCGCATTCGCGCGCAATCCTATCTCAAGCCGCATTATCAGGACCTGTTTTCGCGCGAGCACCTGCCGATCGATGTGATTATCTCGCCGGAGATGGAAGTCGGCGAGATGGTGCTGCGCCGCATCGCGCTGCCGGGCGCCACCGACGTCGTGCGCTTTGCCGAGAACAAGATCGCGATGGTGGCGATCGAATGCCTGGAGGACTGCCCGGTCGTGCATACGCCGCTGGCGCAGTTGAGCGAGCTGTTTCCGGACCTGCTGTCGACAGTCGTCGGCGTCACCCGCGGTCAAAAACTGTTCATACCGCATTCGGCAGACCAGCTTTTGCCGGGTGACCTTGCCTATGTCGTCACGCCCAAGGATCAGGTTCGCCGCACCCTGGGCCTGTTCGGTCACGACGAGGAGGAGGCGACGCGCATCGTCATCGCGGGTGGCGGCAATATCGGCTTGTACGTCGCCAAGACCATCGAACAGCGCCAGACCCGCACCAGGATCAAGATCATCGAGTCCACGCGCGAACGTGCCGTCACCGTTGCCGACCAGCTTCGGCGCACGGTTGTGCTCAACGGCAGCGCGCTCGAGCAGAAACTGCTGCTCGAGGCGGATATTCAGGATGCCGACCTGATGGTCGCGCTGACCAACAACGATCAGGTCAACATCCTGTCGAGCGTCATGGCCAAGCGGCTGGGCTGCAAGGCCAATCTGGTCCTGATCAACAATCCGGCATATCAGGACCTTACCAAGTCGCTCGGCATCGACGCCTACGTCAATCCGGGTTCGATAACGATTTCCCGCGTGCTGCAGCATGTCCGGCGCGGCCGCATCCGCGCCGTCCACAGCATCCAGCGCGGTGCTGCCGAGATCATCGAAGCCGAAGCGCTGGAAACGTCACCGCTCGTCGGCGGCTATCTGCGCGATCTCGACCTGCCGGACGGCATGCGGATCGGCGCCATCTATCGGGACGGACAGGTGCTGAAGCCGAACGGCGCGATGAGAATCAGGCCGAAGGATCGTGTCGTCATCTTCGCCCTTGCTGATGCCGTTCGGCATGTGGAGCAGATGTTTCGCGTCAGCCTGGAATTTTTTTGAAGATTGCCGATCGGCGTCGATATCGGAAAAAGCGCTCTGAAATCGTTGCAATTTGCAATGTCACGATCAACCGCAGGTGGTATCGCCTGTGCTTTCGAAGCATCCGGTGTTTTTGACGTTGCGGAAAAAACGTCAGGCTGATAACGGCTTAGCAGGAATTTACTTCAATATGTCTCGTTCCGCTTGTCGTGGCTTACGACAAGGGGTGGTTTGCGCGCTTGACATGGGTCAATTATTTTGGCGCAGTGGCTCGCAAATCGACGGGGGATCGGCGAAAGATAAGAAAAATGGCGGAACGGTCGCAAAATCTTCAGGACCTATTCCTGAACTCGGTTCGGAAGAGCAAGAACCCACTTACAATCTTTTTGATCAACGGCGTAAAGCTGACCGGCGTGGTGACGTCGTTCGACAATTTTTGTGTGTTGCTGCGCCGCGACGGGCACTCCCAGCTCGTCTACAAACATGCGATTTCCACCATCATGCCGAGCCAGCCGGTTCAGATGTTCGATGGTGAGGAAAGCCAGGGCGCCTGATTGGCTCAAGAAAAACACGCCGGCAACGGGGCGCATAGATCACGGGCCGATGGCTCGGAGCGCTCCACTGCGGAAAAACCGACCAGCGCCGTCGTCATCGTGCCGGTGCTTTCGCGCCAGCAGCGCAACGACGAGGACTCGAACCGTCCGCGCCTGACGCGTTCTGCCGAGGCACGGCTGGAGGAAGCGGTCGGCCTGGCGCGCGCGATCGATCTCGAGCCCGTGCACACCGCCATCGTCACCGTGAACGATCCGCGCCCGGCAACGCTGCTGGGCAGCGGCAAGGTTGAAGAACTCGCTCAAATCGTTGGTGAAACTCACGCGGACCTGGTTATCGTCGATCATCCGCTGACGCCGGTTCAGCAGCGCAACCTGGAAAAAGAGACCAATGCCAAGGTGCTCGACCGCACCGGGCTGATCCTCGAAATCTTCGGCCGGCGGGCGCGCACCAAGGAAGGCACGCTGCAGGTCGAGCTTGCCCATCTCAACTACCAGAAGGGCCGGCTGGTTCGCAGCTGGACCCACCTTGAGCGCCAGCGCGGCGGCGCAGGCTTCCTCGGCGGCCCCGGCGAAACGCAGATCGAATCGGATCGGCGCGCTTTGCAGGAAAAGATCATCAAGCTCAAACGCGAGCTCGAGACGGTCCGCCGGACCCGCGACCTTCACCGCGCCAAGCGCAAGAAGGTGCCTTTCCCGGTCGTCGCCATCGTCGGCTACACCAATGCCGGCAAGTCGACGCTGTTCAACCGGTTGACCGGGGCAGGCGTGCTTGCCGAGGACATGCTGTTTGCAACGCTCGATCCGACGCTGCGGCGCGTGCGCCTGCCGCATGGTACGCCGATCATCCTGTCCGATACGGTCGGCTTCATCTCCGACCTGCCGACCCATCTGATCGCGGCGTTCCGCGCCACGCTGGAAGAGGTGGTCGAGGCCGATCTCATCATCCACCTGCGCGACATTTCCGATCCGGACACGGCGGCGCAGGCGGAGGATGTCGAGCATATTCTGGTCGATCTCGGCGTTGATGCCGCCGACAGCAAGCGCATCGTCGAAGTCTGGAACAAGATCGATAGACTGGACGAAGGCAATCGCGAACGGCTGCTGGCCGAGAGCGCAAGCGGCAAGCCGGCTCCCCCCGTCGCGATTTCCGCCATCACCGGCGAGGGCATCGACGCGCTTTCAGCGCTGATCGAAGAGCGGTTGTCGGGAGAGCTGGAGCCGGTGACGCTGACATTGTCGCCGAGCCAGCTCGGCATGGTCGATTGGCTTTACCGCAACGGCGTTATCGTCAAGCGGACAGACAATGAGGATGGCAGCGTTTCGATTTCGATGAAGGCGACGGCCGCCGCGCGAGACGAGATCGAAAGCAGATTGCATCGCAAAAACAACGGGTAACGATCGTTACTTTCTGTTCTTCGCCTGCTGCCAGAGCTCTTCCATTTCCTCCAGGCTAGCTGCCTCAAGGCTTCGTCCCGACGCGTTCAAGGCAGTCTCGACGTGATGGAAGCGGCTGCGGAATTTTTCATTGGTTCCGCTCAAGGCCGCCTCCGAATCGATCTTCAGATGCCGGCCGAAATTGACCAGTGCGAAAAGCACATCGCCGAATTCATCCTTGATCGACGCTTCGTCGGCCTTGTCCATCGCCTCGCGTAGTTCGCTGATTTCCTCCTCGATCTTGTCGAGGATCGGCCCGGCTTCACCCCAGTCGAAACCAACGCGCGCAGCCTTTTCCTGAAGCTTCAATGCGCGGGTGAGCGCGGGGAAGGCGACGGGAATGCCGTCGAGAAAACCGCTGCCGTGATCTTCCGCGTCAAGCCCGCGCGCCAGGCGGGCATTGCGCTTCTCGGCTTTTTCCTCGGCCTTGATCTTTTCCCACATGCCCTTGGCCATGCCGGCGCTGCGCGCCTTGTCATCGCCGAAGACGTGCGGGTGGCGCCGTATCATCTTGGTGGTGATGGCTTCCACGACATCGCCGAAGGAGAATTCGCCGGCTTCCTCGGCCATCTGGGCATGGTAGACGACCTGCAGCAGCAGGTCGCCGAGTTCCTGGCGCAGATCGTCGAGATCACTTCGTGCGATCGCGTCGGCAACCTCATAGGCCTCCTCGATCGTGTAGGGGGCAATGGTCTCGAAATTCTGCTCGATGTCCCACGGACATCCCGTTACCGGCGCGCGAAGCGCTGCCATGATCTCGATGAGACGCGAAATGTCTTTGGAAGGTTGCATGGCATGATGCTAGCGCGGCTACGCTGCCGCCGACATGGGCCTTGAGATGCCCGCGCGCATTGTCCACAGATCAGGTGCCGTTGCCGAAATTCAGTTTCGGCTGCTGCAGCACCTGGAGTTCGCCCGGATTGCGGTCGCCTATGGCGTCGAGCAGCAGGCGTCCCATTTGCAGGCCCGCATCGGCAAGATCCTCATAGATCGTGTCCACCTGGGGGCGGATCAGGCTGAACAGGCCGGAGGTCTGCTTGGCGACGATGCCGACATCCGTTCCGGGCCTGAGCCCGCGGTCGCTCAACGCTGCCATCACGGCCAAGGCCGATACCTCGCCGCTGCAGACATAACCGTCCGGCGGGCTGGGCTGTGCCATGCGCTCGAATATCTGCGCCTTGATATCGGCTGAAGCGCTGTCGAGGTCGATGCCTTCGGCAATCTCGAACTCGACGCCGCTTTCGCGCACGGCCCGCATGAAGCCGTACTGGATATGCTGGAAGAAGGTGAAGCGGCGCGGCGGCAGGATGATCGCCAGCCTTTTGCGTCCCTTGTCGATCAGGCGTCGGGTGGCCTCATAGGCGAAGCTGAAATTATCGTAGTCGACATAGGGGTGAGGGGTCCCGAGTTCGGTGCGGCCGTGGCAGACGAACGGGAATCCATGTTCGAGGAGCAATTTCACCCGCTCATCGAAAGGCTCGGTGCGCGAGAAGATGATGCCGTCGGCCATGCGGTTGCGCAGGATGTAGCGAACAGGGTCGATGCTCGGCACATTGGCGAAATGCGGCGTGATGACGAGGTGATAGGGCGTGCCGCGAAGCGCTGCCGTAAGGCCGCTGACCAGAGACGTGCCGAAGCCGAGGATTTCGTCGTGGGGATCGAGCACCAGCGAGATGACGTTGGTGCGCCCTGTGCGCAGGCGTTGGGCGGCGCGATCGGGCAGATAGCCGATCTGCTCGGCCACCCGCTGCACCTTCTCGCGTGTTTCGAGCGCGATCTGCGGCGCTCCGCCGAGCGCGCGTGAGACGGTGGTGACGGCGAGCCCCGTTATCTCGGCGATCGTCCGCAGCGTCGGCTTGGCCGTGCCTGCGTCACCCGCATCGCGTTTGCCGCTTCTGTCGGCACCATCCATCGCCCCAGTCCTTTCCGCCGAAAACCAGCGAATTTACATCGTTATAAATGGAAATCAATAAACTGAACAGTGGCGCCGTATAGCCCATCAATCGTAATTAAATGGTGCTTTTTCAAAGCGATACCTTGTCATTCGAAATCAAACGAACGAATGCCTTGACAGGTCCCGGATTTATATCGTTATAAATTTGCAGCTGGCGCAATCAGCAGCCATGCCATCTGGGAGGATTCCATGTCATTGCGTACAATAACGAAGCTCGCCGCGGGTGTGGCGCTCATTGCCTTGAGCCTCGGCGGCGCCAAAGCTGCCGACGTCAAGGAAGTCGAAATGCTGCATTGGTGGACCTCGGGCGGCGAAGCGGCCGCGCTGAATGTCCTCAAGGGCGATCTGGCGAAGGAAGGCTACGCCTGGAAAGACGTGCCTGTGGCCGGCGGTGGCGGTGACGCCGCCATGACCGCGCTGAAGGCAATGGTCGCAGCCGGCACCTATCCGACTGCCTCGCAGATGCTCGGCTATACGGTTCTCGACTACGCGCAGGCCGGCGTGATGGGCGACCTGACCGAAACCGCAATCAAGGAAGGCTGGGACAAGTCGGTGCCGGCAGCCCTGCAGAAATTCTCCGTCTATGACGGAAAGTGGGTGGCGGCTCCGGTCAACGTCCACTCGGTCAACTGGCTGTGGATCAACAAGGCCGTCATGGACAAGATCAGCGGCACCGAGCCGAAGACTTTTGACGAGCTGATCGCGCTGCTCGACAAAGCCAAGGCGGCAGGCGTCATTCCGCTCGCGCTCGGCGGCCAGAACTGGCAGGAAGCCACCATGTTCGATTCGATCGTCCTGTCGACTGGCGGCCCCGAATTCTACAAGAAGGCCATGAACGACCTCGACGATGAATCGCTGAAGTCCGACACGATGAAGAAGTCCTTCGATAACCTTGCCAAGATCAAGGAATATGTCGATCCGAACTTCTCGGGCCGCGACTGGAACCTCGCCACCGCCATGGTCATCAAGGGTGATGCGCTCGTTCAGGTCATGGGCGACTGGGCCAAGGGCGAATTCGTTGCCGCCAAGAAAGCCCCGGACACCGACTTCTACTGCTACCGCTTCCCGGGCACCGACGGCAGCGTGATCTACAACTCCGACATGTTCGGCATGTTCAACGTTCCGGACGACCGCAAGGCCGCCCAGGTCGCGTTGGCTACCGCTACACTGTCGAAGAGCTTCCAGTCGGCGTTCAACGTCGTCAAAGGCTCGGTTCCGGCCCGTACCGACGTTCCGGATACCGACTTCGATGCCTGCGGCAAGAAGGGCATCGCTGACCTGAAGAAAGCCAATGATGGCGGCACGCTGTTCGGCTCGCTCGCCCAGGGCTATGGCGCGCCGCCGGCGGTTGCCAATGCCTACAAGGACGTGGTCTCCAAATTCGTCCACGGCCAGATCACGACTTCCGACCAGGCTGTCGAAGAGCTCGTGAAGGCGATCGACGACGCCAAGTAAGCCTTTGAACGACGAAGCCTCTCCCGCCCCCCGGCGGGGGAGGCGCCGTCTCCGGATCAAGACGGCCCTGGGAGGGGACGGACCAATGACCACGGTTGCCAAGACCGAGACAGAACTCACGCAGGTGAGCAGTACGCGGGTGTCCGGGCGGGCATGGTTGCAGGATGCGCTGCCCAAGCTGGTTCTGGCTCCGAGCTTTGCCATCACCATCGTCTTCGTCTACGGCTTCATTCTGTGGACGGTCTATCTGTCCTTCACCAATTCCAAGACCTTTCCGTCGTACACGCTCACCGGCCCGCGCGCCTATCAGCGCCTGTGGCGCTGGACGTTCGAGAGCGATCCGCCGTCGAGCTGGTACACGTCGATCACCAATATGGGGATTTTCGGCTTTCTCTATATCGGCATCTGCCTGGCGCTCGGCCTGTTCCTGGCAATCCTGCTCGATCAGAAAATCCGCGGCGAGGGCGTGCTCAGGCCCATCTATCTATACCCCATGGCGCTGTCCTTCATCGTCACCGGCGTTGCCTGGAAATGGTTCCTCGACCCCGGGCTCGGCCTTGAGCAGACGCTGCACCAATGGGGCTGGACGAGCTTTCATTTCGACTGGATCAAGAACAAGGATTTCGTCATCTACACGGTGGTGATCGCCGGTGTCTGGCAGGCGTCGGGCTTCGTCATGGCGATGTTCCTGGCCGGCCTGCGCGGCATCGACGGCGAGATCATGAAAGCGGCGCAGATCGACGGCGCCTCGTCGTTCCAGCTCTACCGCCGCATCATCATCCCGATGCTGCGGCCGGTGTTCCTCTCGGCGTTCATCGTCCTGGCGCATCTCGCCATCAAATCCTACGATCTGGTGGTGGCACTGACCAGCGGCGGGCCCGGCGGCTCGGCCTGGCTGCCCTCCAACTTCATGTATGAATACACGTTCAAGCGAAATGAGATGGCGGTCGGCTCCGCCAGCGCGGTGATCATGCTGATGACCCTCACCGCGATCATCGTTCCCTATCTCTATTCCGAACTGAGGGAGCGGCCGCGATGAGCACTGTGGCCATCTCCGAGCGGCGGAAAACCGGGGCGGGCGGCTCGCGGACGCTCAACCGCATCGTCATATACGGCCTCCTGGCGTTCTTTGCGCTGGTCTACCTGATGCCGCTGTTCGTCATGCTGGTCACCTCGTTCAAGACCATGGACGAAATCCAGAGCGGCAACATGCTCGCTTTGCCGCAATCGCCCACCTTCGAGCCATGGGTGAAAGCCTGGGGCGAAACCTGCGTCGGCCTGACCTGCGCCGGTATCAAGGGATATTTCTGGAACTCCATCAAGATGGTGGTTCCGGCGGTGCTGATCTCGACGCTGCTCGGCGCGCTCAACGGCTATGTGTTGACCAAATGGCGCTTTCGCGGCGACACGCTGGTGTTCGGGCTGATGCTGTTTGCCTGCTTCATTCCGTTCCAGTCTGTGCTTTTGCCGATGGCGACTGTACTGGGCAGCCTCGGCCGCTTCGGCATGACGCTGCGCAACGCCACGGGCTATTCGTTCGGCTTCGGCAATCCTACCGTCAACCTGGTTTTCGTACACGTCGTCTACGGCCTTGGCTTCACGACGCTGTTCTTCCGCAATTATTACGAGGCGTTCCCGACCGAACTGATCAAGGCCGCGCAGATCGACGGCGCGAGCTTCTTCCAGATTTTCCGGCGCATCATGCTGCCGAACTCGCTGCCCATCTTCGTCGTCACCGTGATCTACCAGTTCACCAACATCTGGAACGACTTCCTGTTCGCCTCCGCCTATGCCGGCACGGGCGACGCGATGCCGATGACGGTGGCGCTGAACAACGTCGTCAACACCTCGACCGGCGTCGTCGAATACAATGTCAACATGGCTGCGGCGATGATCGCGGCCCTTCCAACGCTGCTCGTCTACATTATCGCGGGACGCTATTTCGTGCGCGGCCTGATGGCCGGCGCAGTCAAGGGGTAAGGCATGGCGTTTCTCGAAATCCGCAATCTCGAAAAAACCTTCGGCAATGTGAAGGTGCTGAAGGGCATCGATCTGGAAATCGAGGAGGGCGGCTTCCTCGTGCTGGTCGGGCCGTCGGGCTGCGGCAAGTCCACGCTGCTCAATTCGATCGCCGGCCTCGAGACGACAACCGGCGGCACGATCAGCATCGGCGGCAAGGTGATCGACGGGCTGCACCCGTCGCAGCGCGACATCGCCATGGTGTTCCAGTCCTATGCGCTCTACCCGAACATGACAGTCGGTGGAAACATCGCGTTTGGCATGGAAATCCGCGGCGTGCCCAAGCCGGAACGCGACAAGGCAATCGCTCAAGTCGCGGAGATGCTACAGATCGGCCATCTGCTCGACCGTAAGCCGAGCCAGCTTTCCGGAGGCCAGCGCCAGCGCGTGGCGATCGGTCGGGCGCTGGTGCGCGATCCGCAGGTGTTCCTGTTCGACGAGCCGCTATCCAACCTCGACGCCAAGCTGCGCGTCGACATGCGCACCGAGATCAAGCGGCTGCACCAGCGCATGGGCACCACCATCGTCTATGTCACCCACGACCAGATCGAGGCGATGACGCTGGCGACCAAGATCGCCGTGCTGAAGGACGGGCTGCTGCAGCAATCGGGCACGCCGGCCGAGATCTACAACAATCCGGCCAATCTGTTCGTTGCAGACTTCATGGGCTCGCCGGCGATGAACCTGATCCCGGTGACGATTACGAAGAACGGTTCGGGCGTGTCGATTTCAACCAATCGCGACGAGATGGAGCCCTTGGCGCTCGGAATCCCGAACGCCCCGGCGGGACTTGCCGCACACGACGGCAAGGAAGTGATTTTCGGCATCCGCCCCGAGGCCCTGACGGACCGTGACGGCGCCGACCGCAATGCCAAGAATATCGCCGAAAGCGAATGCCTGATCGAGGTGGTGGAGCCGGCGGGCTCCGACACATTCGCCGTCACCCGGCTTGGCAAGAAGCAGGTTACCGCGCGGCTGCGCGCCGACGTCAATGTTGTTGCCGGGCAGAAGACGAAACTGGCCTTCAATCTCGACAAGGCGGTGTTTTTCGATCCGGCCAACGGCCAGCGGATACTCTGAGGAGAAGCCGGTGTTGGCGCCCAACGATCAGGCCCTGTCAGCCGACGAATCCGCTCGATCTGCGGAGCGTTCTCGCTGGGCGCTGTCCTGGGATCGCGGCCATGCGGAAATCTTTGCCGTCGGTGGATCGCTTCACAATCTGACACTGGTTCTGGATGACGGTTCGTCTGTGATGCCGTTGGCCGAGGCTCCTTGGATCAATGATCCGAAAATCGCTGCGAACGCAGACATCCCCGCGCATCTGCGCCAGCTTGGCGGCGAATGGGCCTGCGTGCCGTTCGGCAAGACGCCGGTCGACCCGCATCATCATGGCTATGGCACGAACAATGCCTGGCACGTCACAAGCGAGACGGCGGCTGAGATCGCTCTGGCAATCGACTATCCATCGGATCATCCGATCAAACGGGTCGAACGCCACATTGCCGGTGTGCCGGGCGAAGCGGCCGTCGAAATCACGCTGACTGTCGAAGCGCGGGCGGATTGCCTGCTGCCGGTCGGGCTCCATCCGATTTTCCGGATGCCAGAGCAGGGCAAGAGGCTGCTGCTTGATCCGGGTGTTTTCTCGCAAGGCCATACATTTCCTGAAATCGTCGAACCAGGCGTGTCGCGCCTGAAACCCGACGATATATTCGCCTCGCTTGAACAGGTTCCGCTGGAGAACGGAAGCGTTGCCGATCTTTCCAGTCAGCCAAGCGGTCTTGCCGAGGAGATCATCCAGATCGACGGTGCGTCCGGCTGCATAAGGATTCTCTATCCCGATGATGGCTATCGCGTTCAACTCGACTGGAACCGGGATGATTTTCCCGCCGCATTGATCTGGCTCTCCGATCGCGGGCGCAGCGCGCCGCCATGGTCGAGCAGCTTTCGCGGTGTCGGCATCGAGCCGGTGAACGCCTGGTTCGACGACACACGTTTTGCTCCCCAGGCGCCTGACAGTCTTTCGCTTGGAAGGAATTTCACCGCTGGCGAACGATGGACCACACGCTACAGGATTTCCGCGTCCAGAATGGATGCTTCGACACATGAAGGAACTTCGACATGAAACGCTCCCGCATCAATGAGATCATCCGCGAGGGCGACGCCTTCATTCGCTCCTTCGGCTATGTCATGCCGCCCTTCGCCTATTGGTCGCCGGAGGAACTGAAGACGCGCCGGCCTGCCGGTATCGTCGATTCCCGCCTTGGCTGGGACATCACCGATTACGGGCAGGGCAAATATGACGAGCTCGGCCTGTTCCTCTTCACCGTCCGCAATGGCCGCGCCGAGGATCTGACGCGCGGCACCGGCATGCTCTATGCCGAAAAGATCATGATCTCGCGCAAGGACCAGCTGTCGCCGATGCACCGCCACATCGTGAAGGCCGAGGACATCATCAATCGCGGCGGTGGCAAGCTCGTTCTGGAACTTTTCATGCCGGCTGAAGACGGCGGCATCGATCGCCACAAGGAAGTAGAAGTTCCGACCGACGGCGTGGTGAGAAAACTGCCGGCAGGCGGACTGTTGAAGCTCGATCCGGGCGAGAGCGTGACCCTGCTCCCGGGCGTATGGCACGCATTCTGGGGCGAGGGTGGCGATGTGCTGATTGGGGAAGTTTCCACGGTCAACGACGACCTCACCGACAACATCTTTGCCGATCCGATCGGCCGTTTTTCCAACATCGAGGAAGACGAAGCACCGTTGCGCCTGCTTGTCTCGGACTACGACCGTTTCATCGACGGCAACGCCTGACTGCCGATTAAACGAACAAACGGCGGCCTCGCTTGACGCGAAGCCGCCGGTTTTGTCTCAGATCAATGCCAGTTCTTCAGGCCAAGCAGCTTCTTGCCGAGTTCAGTCAGTTCGGCGGTCTTGGCATTTTTCTTCTCCCAGTCGCGCGGGTCGCCGGGGAAGGAGGCGCGCTGCGGTGCTTCCAGTTCGCGCCATGAGGTGACGCGCGCTGTGCGCTCTACCAGATCATCCTCGTCGGCTGGGAACATCGAGATGTACTGCGCCATGCGCACGCGGTCTTTGGAGTAGTTCGGACGCACGCCGTGAGCCAGAAGTGTGTTGAAAATCAACAGGTCACCGGGATTCATTTCTATATTGGTTATGGTCAGGCCCGTCAGGTCCGGGTGGTGCGGATCGCGGTCTTCCGGTTGCGTCTTCACCCACTCCTCGAAATTCGAAAACAACTCGGGAATGCACTGGAAGCCGCCGATATCGCCGTCCTGCTTGACGAGCGAAAGTACGCCCTGAACGCCGATCGGCAGCGGGCGCAGCGACGTATCGCTGTCCCAGTGGATGAAGCCGTTGACATTGCCGGGCGTCTTCTTGGGCGGGTTGAGGTTGGCGCGGTCGATTGCCACCCACAGCTCTTCCATGTCCCAGATGTCGACGAAGGCGTCGTAGACGCGTTGCATCTGGCGATTGTCCCACAGATACTGGTGATTGTAGATTTCCACCATGCCGGCGCCGTTGAGCTCCTTCATCTGGTGATCGCGCCGCTGCGGCGCATACCAGGTGGAGGGGTCTTTCGGGTCTTTCTCGTCGAATTCCCAGAGCAGATCGACGAGCTGCTGCACATTCTCCTGCGGCACCGCATTGCGCACGATGACATAGCCCCTGGTGATCCAGTGCTGCCAGTCGGCCTCGCTCAACACCCGTAGCGGCAGCTTCTTCTCGATGTCCTTGAGCTGCGTCGTGACCTTTTTCGAGGTCGGGTGGGCGTCCTGTTTCAAATCCGTTGCATGCGCCATGGGTTTCTCCTCCATCTCAAACCATGATGATGCTGAAGGATACCGCTTGCTGGCCCCCAATGTTGTACTCGCACGGCACATACTGATACTATCTTGGCGTTTTGGATTGAAAGAAGCCAGAATGAAGCCGTTCCTGGAAAGATTGCGGCCTGAGCCGGGTACATCCTGGGCGATGCTCAATCGTCGCCTCGATGACGGGATTCCGTTTCAATGGCACCACCATCCCGAGCTGGAGCTGACGCTGACCTGCAATTCACGCGGCCAGCGTTTCATCGGCGATCACATCGGAAGCTACGACGACGGCGACCTCGTGCTGATCGGCCCGAACCTGCCGCACACATGGCATTCGACCGAGAAGATTGAAGACAGCGCGCCGCACGTCGCGCTGGTGATGTGGTTTCTACCCAGTTGGGCAAACACGCTGAGTGCCACACTCGTCGAATTCAGCGCCATTGCGTCCATGGTGGAGCGCGCCGCAAACGGCCTGAGGTTTAGACAGTCCTATGCCGACCGTGCACGTCCGCTGATCGAAGACCTGTTCTCGCGATCGCCTGACGAGCGCTTGCTCAGCCTTCTGCGTGTGCTCAACATGCTAGCGCAGGATGCAGGCGCCGAACCCCTTGCCAGCGCCAGAAGCGTTCCTGTGCGTGCTGGCGTCGATCGCTCACGGCTCGATCGCGTGCTCGACCATATCCATCTGAACTACGCCTCCGGCCTGTCGCTTGGCGAACTGGCCGAGGTCGCAGCCCTCAGCCCGTCGGGCCTCCACCGCCTGTTTCGGCGGCATGCGCATGTTTCCATCTCGGACTACATCATGCGCCTGAAAGTGGGCGAGGCCTGCGCGATGCTTTCGGGAACGGAAAGACCTGTCGCGCATATTGCCGACGCTGTCGGATATGAAACCCTCGCCAATTTCAACAGGCAATTCAAGGCATTGAAAGGCCTCACACCGCGCGAGTATCGCAACAGCTTTCAAGACACGCGCTAATATATCGTGACCGGCGCTCGCCGCATTCTTGCCCGTTTGCGAACACAATCGGTTAATAGCGTGCTAATTAATTCCTGCGTAAAAGGAGAGTTGGGGTAGGGATGCCAGACGCTGTGCGGCGTTGTTCGAGGTGTCCCTTTACATGTTCTGCGTAGGTGCATGAGAACGTCTGGGGACCATCAGTAATGCTTATTCTGGCGCGCGGGCATTTTCGCCGCGCTTCCACCATTGCCATTCTGGCGTTTTCCGCCGCAGCTCTCGTGGCTTGCGCGTCTGCGCCGTCGAAGCCTGTTGCGGGCAAGAAGCGGTCCAAGGAGTATTTCGCCGAATCCGAATATGGCGTGAAGGCGAGCCCGCGCGTCTCCAATTTGCGCTCAAACCTGCCGCGCGGCGGCGGTCGCGACCAGACCGGGAAGCCGTATATGGTTCGCGGCAAGATGTACTACCCGAAGGAAGACAAGGGCTACAAAAAGGTCGGCGCTGCCTCGTGGTATGGCGACGCCTTTCATGGCCGCCTGACGGCGAACGGCGAAATCTACGACATGACGCATCTGACGGCAGCGCATCCGACGATGCCGCTGCCCAGCTATGCCCGCGTCACCAATCTGAAGAACGGCAGTTCCGTCATCGTCCGCGTCAACGATCGCGGGCCTTATTCGGATGGCCGCATCATCGACCTGTCCAAGCAGGCGGCAGACATGCTGGATTATTCGCATGTCGGCGTCGCCAAGGTGCAGGTGGAATATGTCGGCCGCGCGCCGCTTGAGGGGCGTGACGATCAATACCTGATGGCCTCTTACCGGCCGGGCAATGCCGCGCCCGATCCTTCGGACGGCCTGCCTACCGGCGTGATGATCGCCATGAACGGCGCAACGCCAAGCGGCAGCGCTGCGGCAACTCCGTTCCCCGGCGTGATGACCGACGCGCCGCCATTTGCGCCAGCTTCTGGCTCGGCAGCGCAATCGGTTGCGTTCGGCAATATCGTGCTGCCGGAATTCGGCCCGATCGTTCCGGAGCGCCCGCAAGGCGCACCGACGCAGCTTGCTCTTGCCACCATGTCCTATGCAGACGAGCGCATTCACAGCGCAGCCAACGCCTTCGCAGCGCTCGACGGCACGCGCATGTCGGCAAACGACGTCACGCAATCCTGGAAGCGGCTCAATGCGAGCCAGACCCCGCCGGATGCGTTCGTGGCCTACGTCGCGGTCGGTACGTTCCATTCGAAGGGTGAGGCAGACCGACTTTCCCGAGCGCTTTCTGCTGTCGGCAAGACAACGGTCGAGAAATCGATGGCCGATGGCACCACGTTCTACACGGTCAGCCTTTTCAGCGACGGGCGCACCTCGCTGGACGACATGCTCGAAACGGCATGGTCGCACGGCGCGCCGGACGCGATGACGATCCGCAACTGATCCAGCTACCAAACACGTGATGCAAGGCTTGACGGCGAAAGGTTGATCCTGTCGCCGAAAGCCTGTTACCGTCCGTGCATCGTCCAGGCAACGGGACTCACCATGTCAGTCAGGTCTTCTCCCTTCGCTGCGGTTTTCGGCTTCGCGCTTGTCTTCATGCTGTCTATGCAAGCACAGGCACAACTCTTTGAAACAAAAGCGAAGCAGGCCTTCATGGTCGATGCCGAAACCGGTTCGATCCTGTTCTCGAAAGACGCCGACGCGCTGATTCCGCCGGCATCCCTGGCCAAGCTGATGACCATGGAAGTCGTGTTCAATGCGATCAAGGCAGGGCGCTATACGCTGGACGACACGTTCGCAGTCAGTGAAAACGCCTGGCGCACCGGTGGCGCAAGCTCGGGCGGCTCGACCATGTTCGCCAAGCTGAAGTCGACCATCCGCCTCGAAGACCTGATCCAGGGCGTCGTCGTGCAGTCGGCTAACGATGGCTGCATCATCATCGCGGAAGGCATGGCCGGTTCGGAAGCCAACTTTGCTGCGCTGATGACCGACCGTGCACGCGAACTCGGCTTGACCAAGTCTGTGTTCGTGAATTCGACCGGACTGCCGGCCGAAGGGCAGGTCGTCACGGTGCGCGAACTCGTGCAGCTCGGCATGCACATCTGGAAAACCTACCCGGAATATTACAGATATTATTCGCAGCGCGATTTCACCTGGAACAAGATCACCCAACGCAACCGCAATCCGCTTCTGGCCATGGATATCGGCGCCGACGGCATGAAGACGGGCTTCACCGAAGAGTCCGGCTATGCCATCGTCGGCTCGGTCAGCCGCGACGGCCGGCGCATCTTTGCGGCTCTCAGCGGCATGACCAGCGACCGCGAGCGCGCGGAAGAAGCCCGCAAGCTGCTGGATTGGGGCCTGCGTTCCTTCGAGAAGACCGAGCTTTTCGCCGATGGCGAGGTGGTTGCCGAGGCCACCGTCTATGGCGGCGCCAAATCCGGTGTCGAACTGAAGGCCAAGGGACCGGTTTCGATTCTTGTGCCGATCACCAACAAGGATCGGTTCAATGCGCGCATCGTCTATGATGGCCCGATCGTTGCACCGGTCGAGGAGGGCACGCAGATAGGCACCTTACGCGTTTCGATCGGCGACACGCTCAGCCAGGAAACGCCGCTCTATGCGGGCGAGAGCGTCGGGCTCGGCTCGCTGCATCAGCGCGCGCTGGACGCGGTCGGCGAACTGCTCGTTGGCTGGCTGCGCAAGGCACCGCAGACATAGACCTTTCGGCGTGCGCGGCATAAGACAGGTTCGGCTGGTTCGGATCAATTCATCCGGCTAAACGAGGAATGGACTGAATTGGCGCGCGGACTTTTCATAACTTTCGAAGGCGGCGAGGGGGCCGGCAAGTCGACGCAGATCAAGCGGCTGGCCGACAAACTGCGCGCCAAGGGCTACGGCCTGACCGTGACGCGCGAGCCCGGCGGCTCTCCCGGAGCGGAAGCGGTGCGCCATGTCATCCTGTCTGGCGCTGCTGAATCCTTCGGCCCGAAAATGGAAGCGCTGCTGTTTGCAGCGGCGCGCTCCGACCATATCGAGCAGGTGATCCGCCCGGCGATCGAGCGCGGCAACATCGTGCTTTGCGACCGTTTCGTCGATTCGTCGCGGGTCTATCAGGGCGGGGCGGGCAATCTCGAACCGGAATTCATGGCCACGATCGAGCGTGTTTCGGTCAACGGCATGATGCCGGACCTGACTCTGATCTTCGATATCGATCCGGCAATGGGACTGGAACGCGCAACCGTACGGCGCGGTGATGAAGTCGCTGACCGCTTCGAGAAGGAAACGCTGGAGATCCACCGCAAGCGCCGCGAGGCTTATCTGGAGATCGCCCGCGAAGAGCCGGAACGCTGCGTCGTCATCGACGCGGCGCAGAAGCCGCATGACGTCGAGGATGTGGTCACCGCGGCAGTCTTTGCCGCGCTGGAAGCCCATGCGGGCGCCGCTGGCGACCGGGCGCAGGAGGCTTGATGTTTGAACGCATCGCACCCGAACAGCACGACACGCTCGACGGCGTGCCGGAACCTTCGGAAAATCCGCAGCTCTTCGGGCATTGCGAGGTAGCCGAGATGCTTGCCTCGGCCTACCGCGCCGGCAAGCTGCCGCATGCCCTGCTTCTCGCCGGCCCGCAGGGCATCGGCAAGGCGACGCTTGCCTTCCATCTCGCGCATCATCTGTTGAAGTATCCGTCGAGCCAATCGGCTCCGGCAGCACTTGCCAATCCTGACCCGGCGTCATCACTGTTTCGGCAGATCGCCACGGGCGCGCATCCCGCGATCCTGCACCTGACGCGGCCGCTCAACGACAAGACGAAGAACTTCAAGACGGTTCTGACCGTCGATGAAATCCGCAAGGTGAACCGCTTCCTGTCGATGACGTCCCATGACGGCGGCTACCGCGTGGTCATAGTCGATCCCGCCGACGACATGAACACCAATGCGGCGAACGCGCTTCTCAAGAACCTTGAAGAACCGCCGTCGCGCACCGTCTTCATCCTGATCGTGCATTCGCCGGGCAGCCTGCTGCCGACCATCCGCTCGCGCTGCCAGACGGTCCGGCTTTCGCCGCTGACGCCGCAAGACTTGATGGAGGTTCTTGCCAGCGCTGAATCGCCGCCGCCGGATGGTGAGCAGGCTCGTGCGGCCCTTGCCGAGCGCGCTGGGGGCAGCGCACGCGCCGCCATCCTTCTGACGCAATATGGCGGCTTGGAAATTGCCGAGGCGATCGACACGCTGGCGGATGCACAAGGGCTGGAAGTTGGCGCGGCGCACAAGCTTGCCGACGTTGTCGCCGCCCGCGATCAGGCGATCCGATTCGACATCTTCAACCGGCATGCGCTCGACAGGCTGTCGGATTCGGCAAGCAATGCGGCCCGCGCCGGCGACCTTGCGCGCGCAAAAAAGCTCTCCGATGCTTGGCAGGAAGCGCTAATGGCTATATCTGAGACGGAAACCTACAACCTCGACAAGAAGCAGCACGCGCTGACCATGATCGACCGCCTGAATGCCGCAATGCGAATGTGACGCTTGTCCGCGCCGGGATGGCAATCGCCGTTCCGATGCGTTATCTGACCGCGACATCTTTCCAAATGCACATTTTTGACGGCGCACTCATGTCACGCGAAAAATTCTATCTGACCACTCCCATCTTCTATCCCAACGGCAACCCGCATATCGGGCATGCCTATACGGATATTGCCAGCGACGTGCTGACCCGGTTCCAGCGGCTGGACGGAAAGGATGTCTTCTTCCTGTCCGGCACCGACGAGCACGGCCTGAAGATGCAGCAGACGGCCGAGAAGGAAGGCATTACGCCCAAGGCGCTTGCCGACAAGAACTCGGCTGTTTTCCAGTCCATGCTGAAGGCGCTCGGCTGCGCCAACGACGAATTCATCCGCACCACTGAGGAACGGCATTACAAGGCCTGCCAGGCCATCTGGGAACGCATGGCCGCCAACGGAGATATCTATCTGGACCGCTACGGCGGCTGGTATTCGGTACGCCAGGAAGCCTATTTCGACGAAGGCGAAACGACCGTCGGCGAAGACGGCGTGCGCCGCGAGCCGCTCGGCTCGCCCGTCGAGTGGACCGAGGAAGAAACCTATTTCTTCCGCCTGTCGGCCTATCAGGACAAGCTTCTCGCCCTCTATGAGGAACGTCAGGATTTCGTAGCACCTACCGAGCGCCGCAACGAGGTGATGAGCTTCGTCAAATCCGGCCTGCGCGATCTGTCGATCTCACGCACGACCTTCAATTGGGGCGTGCCGGTGCCGGGCGACCCCAAGCATGTCATGTATGTCTGGGTCGATGCGCTGACCAACTACATCACCGCTGCCGGCTTCCCCGATACGGAAAACCCGAAATGGGACTACTGGCCGGCAACCCACATCATCGGCAAGGATATCGTCCGCTTTCATGCCGTTTACTGGCCGGCGTTCCTGATGTCGGCCGGCATTGAATTGCCGCGCCGCGTTTTCGCCCACGGCTTCCTGTTCAACCGCGGCGAGAAGATGTCGAAATCGGTCGGCAATGTCGTCGATCCGTTCGCGATGATCGAGCGCTACGGCCTCGATCAGGTGCGCTATTTCTTCATGCGCGAAGTGCCGTTCGGCCAGGATGGCAGCTACAGCCACGACGCCATCGTCAACCGCACCAATGCCGACCTTGCCAACGATCTCGGCAATCTGGCGCAGCGCTCGCTGTCGATGATCGCCAAGAACTGCGGTGGCGTTGTGCCGACGCGCGGGGTCTTGACCGACGCGGACAAGGCGATCCTCGATCAGGCGGATGCAGCACTGATGACGGCGCGCAAGGCGATGTCGGAGCAGGGGATTCACCACGCCCTTGCCGCGATCTTTGGCGTTGTCGCCGAGGCCAACCGCTATTTTGCGGGGCAGGAGCCTTGGGCGCTGAAGAAGACGGACCCGGCGCGCATGGAAACGGTGCTGCACACCACCGCCGAGACGATCCGGCGCGTCGGCCTGATGTGCCAGCCCTACATTCCGACGTCTGCCGCAAAGCTGCTCGACCTGCTGGCGGTGCCTGCGGACGCGCGCGGCTTCGACAAGGTGTCGGATGAGTATGCACTGGTTGCAGGCACGCCATTGCCGGCGCCGGAACCGGTGTTTCCGCGCTATGTCGAACCGGAAGCACCGGCAGCGTGAGGCCGTTCTAAGATGCTGGTCGACAGTCACTGCCATCTCGACTTTCCGGACTTCGCAGAGGAGCGCGCGGCGATCATCGCGCGCGCCCAGGCCGCCGGCGTCGAACGCATGGTTACGATCTCGACCCGCGTGAAGCGGTTCCCATCGATCCTGGAAATCGCTGAACAATTCGATCCGGTCTTCTGTTCCGTCGGTACGCATCCGCACAATGCCGGCGAGGAGCAGGACGTGACCACCGAAGAGCTGGTCAGGCTGTCGGTGCATCCGAAGGTGGTGGCGATCGGCGAGGCGGGCCTCGACTATTTCTACGACAAGGCGCCGCGAGACGCCCAGGCGCGGAGTTTTCGCAATCACATCGCGGCAGCGCGCGAGACGGGGCTGCCTCTGGTCATCCACTCGCGTGATGCTGACGCTGATATGGCAGCGATCCTCGAAGAGGAAACAGGGAAGGGGGCCTTCCCCTTCATTCTTCACTGCTTTTCGTCCGGCCGCGCGCTTGCCGAGACCGGCGTCAAGCTTGGTGGCTACGTCTCGTTCTCGGGCATCCTGACCTTCAAGAAGTCCGAGGAATTGCGGGCAATCGCAGCCGACGTGCCGCGCGACCGGCTGCTGGTCGAAACCGACGCGCCGTATCTCGCGCCGATACCGTTTCGCGGCAAGCGCAACGAACCGGCTTATGTCGCGCATACGGCAAAAATTCTCGGCGAGACATTGGGCGTCAGCGAAGATGAAATCGCCGCAATAACAACCGATAACTTCTTCAGATTGTTCACGAAAATGCCGCGGCCAGCCGCGCTGGGCGGTTGACGGATGGCGGATACGCTTCGCCTGACGATCCTCGGCTGCGGCTCATCGCCCGGCACGCCGCGGATCACCGGAGACTGGGGCAACTGCGATCCCCAGAACCCGAAGAACCGCCGCATGCGCGCAGCCGCCATGGTCGAGCGCATCAAGCCGGACGGCGCGACGACGCGGGTGGTGATCGACACTGGTCCCGATTTCCGCGAACAGATGTTGATGGCGGGCGTGAAGCGCATCGATGGCGTCATCTACACCCATGCCCATGCCGACCACATTCACGGCATCGATGATCTGCGCGGCTATGTCCTCGAACAACGACAGCTGATGGATATTTACGCCGATCAGCCGACGCTGGACCGGCTTTACGAAGCCTTCGGCTATTGCTTCAAGACGCCAGCCGGCAGTTCCTATCCGCCGATCCTGCGGGCGCATGAGATCGAACATTCCAACCCCGTCGTGATCGAAGGAAAGGGGGGTGCCCTCACCTTCATGCCGCTGCCGCAGATCCACGGCGACATCATCTCTCTCGGCTTTCGAATCGGCGATCTGGCCTATTGCCCCGATGTAAGCCATTTTCCGCCGGCGACCGCCGAGCGGCTTCAGGATCTGGATCTGCTGGTGATCGACGCGCTTCAATACCGCACGCATCCGAGCCATTTTTCGCTCGCCGAGGCGCTGGAGTGGATCGAGACGCTGGCGCCGAGACGCGCGGTGCTGACGCATATGCACGTGCCGCTGGACTACGAGACGGTCAATGCCGAAACACCGGCTCACATCGAGCCGGCATATGACGGCATGAAACTGGAAATTCCTTTAGAATCAAACTGAAGGCAGAGAAACCTGACATGGCCGGCAGCATCGAACGCGTGACAGAGGCAGCGGCGGCCGCCGGGCTCGAGATCGAAGTCCGCCGCATGGGCGCATCGACGCGCACGGCGGAAGAAGCCGCCGAACAATGCGGCTGCAGCGTTGCACAAATCGTCAAATCGCTGATCTTCCAGGGTGAGAACAGCGGACGGCTCTATCTCTTCCTGCTTTCAGGATCCAACCAACTGGACCTTGCCAAGGCGGCTGCACTGGCGACCGAGCCACTGAAGCGTGCTGATCCTCGCTACATTCGCGACGAGACCGGCTTTGCCATCGGCGGCGTTTCGCCGATCGGTCACAAGGCGGCAATCCCGGCATTTGCCGATCGAGCGCTGTTGTCGTTCCGCCAGGTCTGGGCAGCAGCCGGCGCGCATGATGCCGTCTTCGCCGCCGAACCAGAGGCCTTGCTGACTGCTGCACGCGCAACCACTGCCGACCTTGCGGCGGGCTAGAAAAGCAGGCATGTAAAGGGTGAGAAATGCAGCCGAGGCCATTGTAATGTCTCCATTTATTTTCAACACGACGGCCTCCATTGTCTTTGAACCCGGCTCGGCCGCGCGTTTGGGAAAGATCGCCGGCAGGAAGTTGGGCGGCTCCGTTCTGTTCGTGACCGATCCGGGCCTGCGCAAGCTCGGCCTGTGCGACCCGGCCATCGCGTCATTGCAGGGAGAGGGGACGTCAGTCGCCATTTTTGACGCGGTCGAGGCCGATCCGTCGCTCGCGACCGTTATGAAGGCTGTGGAGGCAGGCCGCTCAGTTGGTGCTACCGGCGTCGTCGGCTTCGGCGGTGGGTCGTCACTCGATGTCGCCAAGCTTGCCGCACTGCTGATCGGTTCGGGCGAAAACATCGACGATGCCTGGGGCGTCGGCAACGCCAAGGGTCCGAGGCTGCCGCTGGTGCTGGTGCCGACCACGGCGGGCACCGGTTCTGAGGTGACGCCGGTCTCCATCATCACCGTTGGTGAGGAAGAAAAGCGCGGCGTTTCCAGCGCCGTAATCCTGCCTGACATCGCCGTGCTCGATGCGCAACTGACACTCGGCCTGCCACCGGCAATCACGGCTGCGACCGGCATAGATGCGATGGTTCACGCCATCGAGGCCTACGCATCGAAGAACGCCAACAACAATCCGCTGTCGAAAATGCTCGCGAAACAGGCGCTGCAACTGCTCGGCGCCAACATCGAAAAGGCGGTGTTCGAGGGCGCGAATGTCGAAGCGCGCGGCGCGATGCTGCTTGGCTCCATGCTTGCCGGACAGGCATTCGCCAATTCGCCCGTGGCCGCCGTTCATGCGCTGGCTTATCCGATCGGCGGCACGTTTCATGTTCCGCATGGGCTTTCGAACGCCTTGGTGCTGCCGCACGTGCTGCGCTTCAACGCGCCGGATGCCGCGCATCTCTATGCCGAGATCGCCGCCGACGCATTTCCTCATCTGGCACGCGAGGAAAGCACGCAAACCCGCTGCGCGGCCTTCATCGAGGAACTGGCATCACTGTCGCGCAAACTTGGGCTTCAGCCGCGTCTGCGCGATGTCGGGATCGGCGAAGAACATCTCGCCAGAATGGCGTCGGACGCGATGAAACAGCAGCGGCTTCTGGTCAACAATCCGCGCGAAGTCAGTGAAGCCGACGCGCTGACGATCTACCGGGCGGCATGGTGAGGAGCATGAGCGAACGGGCTTCACCATCTCAGCGCGCCTCGTACAAGGCGTTCCGCACCATCGGCACGCGCTGGATGGACAATGACATCTACGGCCATATGAACAACGTCGTGCATTACTCGCTGTTCGACACCGCTGTGAATGGCTGGTTGATCGATGCCGGTGTGCTCGACATCCATGCCGGCGACCAGATCGGCCTGGTGGTCGAAACCGGCTGCCGGTATTTTTCGGAGCTTGCGTTTCCCGACACCGTGACCGCCGGCATCCGCGTGGCAAGGCTCGGCTCGTCGTCCGTGCGCTATGATGTCGGACTGTTCCGCAACGACGAAACTCACGCTGCGGCCGAAGGCTTCTTCGTCCATGTCTACGTCGACAGGCAAACGCGCCGGCCGAAACCGCTCAACGATCGTCTGAGGGATGCTTTGGCCGCGATTTTCGTTGAGGGCTGAAGGTCGATCTGACACTGGCTAAGGTCATCCGGAAGCAGGAAAACGCGCTATTCAACCATCACTCAGTTCCATAATCTATCTTATGCGACTTATTCGTGTATTGCGGGTACATTCTATTTTCAAGTGCGACAGAGCCATGGTTTCAGCAGATCGCCGGCCGCATGCGGCTGGAGCGTCATCCGATCTCGGTCAGCCACGAGACGATCTACAAGTTTGCGTTTTCGGCCGACGGTCGCCGGGCGGCGGCGTGTTAGCCACCCTTCCCTACATAGCCCTTCGATCCATCAGCGTGGACGGAAGCGTTTTTACTGGTTCTCAGTTATCACCCTTGCGAGATCCTGAACGGTATCAATAACCGGCCAAATATTGACTTGGTTTTCCCAGACATCAATCGTCTCGTCGGTCAGTGTAATTCCACTTTTAGTCTCGACCATGCGCAATCTTCCTCGGCCGCCGGTGATTTTTGTCGCAACGTCCAAGATTAACGGATTTGGAGATTGTTTATCTGTTTTTTTGTATTTTTTTGTCGTCCCAAGTTGATTGCCGTCGTCGTATTGGTCGTAGATTGACAGATCTTCTGTATCGCGCCCGAAGCTGATCTTGACGGTAATGGTCATGTAAGATGCTCCTCTTTCATCCAACCTGATTTGCGCGGGTTCAATCCCGTGTCATTCGCCCACCTCGATGGGCCATCCTCACGGTGATGGAGTATGAATTGGGTGCTCTGACACCCGGAAGATTGGCGTCCAGAATGAGTGTTTTCGCATCGTTGAATGCCGTTGCGAGTTCCAGCATCTTCGTGTCCGCCATGATGCGCCACATCCTGTATTTGGGCGCTGGAGAAGTGGGGGCGCCCCCTGCTTTCGCGGCAGGCGTGGAAGCTTTCTCGAAATCGTATCCGCAACCAACCGGATCCTCATCTTTGGAAACGGTGACAACGAGGAGACGGACCCTGTCGAAGCGGTAACAATAGCCCTCGTATGCGTAGCCATAAGCCGCAACAATTGAATAGTTATTTCTGCTTACCAATTTATTTCTATTGAGCTGAACTCTAAGTTCCTGTCCGTCACCTGCATAGATATCGGCATAATCTTCTTTTCTATTTAGCTTGACACCATAGAGGAAAATCTCCTCCGGGATGAATATGCCTGTACTCGCGGGGGCTGGAATGTCGCAATTGTCTTCGCTCATGGTCACCCTCTCCTTTCAGAAAATTCACAGTATTTCCCGCCATCTGAAGCAATCTTCGAATTGATTGACATTCGAGCGGCCGCGACCGAGTTCCGCCTCATGCAGAAACGCGGCAGCGGCGTCCTCGAAATTGATATGGTCCGGATCAAGCGTCCTCCAGGAACGGATCATCGCTTCACCTATGATGTCCCTGGCATCCGTCAGCGCGGCTTTGGTGGCGAAGTGCCTGAACCTGTAGTCCGACTTCGTCGCGCTCAGGCGTTCCTCGATCTGCGATACCGGCATCTGCCTGCGCAGGTCGCTGTATTTACGCGGGTCGAGCCGTGAAATTCCCCGGTCGAACAAAAGCGACTGATGTACCTCCAGAAGACAATCGAAGAGCGCTCCTGCAAAGGGTTTCGAGCGGTCATGCACCTCGAAACTCACGTCATTCAGACGAAGCGAATTGCTGAAATTGCGGAGCTGGCTCTCGTCGCCTGTCTCGGCAAATCTGTCTAGTTCATTGTGGATGAGAAGATTGCCGCCGGTCCGACGCAGGACGCGGTCCAGCGCCGTGTCGAAATGCAGCAGACCGAGCAAGGATATGAAGTCGGCTATCGCCTCGTGATAGCAAAAGAAGTCGGGCCCTCCTTCCGTGAACTGCGGCAAGCCGAGTTCGCTGAGCAAAACGAGATGCCCGACTTCATGTGCTACGGCGTCGAAATTCAGGCCGTAGCAGAACTGATGGTCGGCATCGTCATTTTCACCCAGTTCGAGAAAACCGAAACCTGATTGTGCGTTGTCCCAGCCGGGAATAATCGGCACGATCTCCAGCCGTTCGACCATCGGCGCGAAATGCCATGGAATTTCGCGCCCGATATAGCCTTCACAGATGTCGAGCACACGGCGCACGCACGCGTAGACGTGAGCGCTGAGGAAGTCGAATGTTCCGGGCGTCAGATAATCGAAATGCCCATCGGGGCCTGGTTCTACCGGTGGCCCGATCCTGCCTGCATAGGGAGGCATTTCGGGAAATTTATATGGAGGTTTCGGTTCGACCGGTTCGGCGACATACATTCTGCGGTCAGCAGGACCTGCGGCTATCTCGCCGGGACTTGGAGCGAGCCAAACGACTTCAGGGTGTTCATAGCCACGGACAAAGGGCGGTTGCGGATAGACAAGAAAACGTGTTCCAAGATTTTTCTCGGAATTCTTGGCAGGATTATCTATCGGCGTCGTAAGAGTTTTCATTCACACAGCGCCCTGAAGCGCTGTAATTTCTCACGGTTACATTAGAATGTCATTGATTATTGTTAATTTATGCCATCCGATGGTTGACCATACTTTACGTAGTCGTCCCAATACGATGACGCCTCCAGATCAATCGCCCACGCCTCCGTAAGTGTAAACGCGGTGTCTTCCTTGGGACGGATTTGTTTGCCGCGATCGGCAAGGTAACGCAGCAGGCGCACTGCATCGGCTTGCTTGCGATCAACGAGATTCCCAGGTAGCCATCGCTCAAAAGCGTCAAGTTCAGACGATAGCGATAGGCCTGCAAGTCGGGCCGTAGCAATCACTTGCGCGTAACGACGATCGACAAAGTACAGAGAACGGGCGGCTGTTTCCAGCGCATCGCAGGATATCCGGCTAATCACACCATGTCGAAGCGCCTTTTTGAACGTGAGCCTCATATTGATGAGAGCATCCCCCAACGGCACTGATCCAAGCTCTAGCGGTGCCATGGGCACCGCTACTTCCTCGTCGTCTGCAAGCGGCGTACGCCGATACCAACGATAGACGAAGCCATGGCCGAACATGCCATTTGGCGCGAGTTCGGCAGCCCTGAGCGCTCCCATACTCGAAGCTCCATGAACCTCGACACCCGCCGCCATTGCCCAGAGAATTTCCTTGTGCCGAACAGCAGGACGCTGGGCAAAGACCCCGTCGATGATCGCCACGACGTCCGGGCGGTGGTCGACGACTGCCTTGAAAACACTGCCCTGCTCTGCCGGCGGCAGATACAGCGCGTCGAGATGTTTCCGCGCCTGCGCTATGGGCAGCGTCGGCCCAAGAAACACGACAATATCACATGCCATGTCCGAGTTCCTCGGGAGAGGTTCTGAGGGGCGGCGCGACAACCCTGACGACTGCGGCTGGTATGGATTGGTCGACGAAAAGCGGCACCACCACGACAGCCGTGGCACCAGCGGAGCGCAAGGCATCGATGATGACGTCAATCTCCGGACGAGAAACCGGGATCGGATCAGGTGGCAGCGGCGATCCCCTCGCCCCAAGTTGCTTCCGCCAGGAGGCAAGCTGGTGCCGATCGAAGCTGCCTCGGTACAGATCGATGGTCACATCCTCTCGTGCGCCTGCCATCGCCGTCAGCCGCGATCGGCAGGCTTCCAGCAGGGCCTTCGAAAGAGCCTCATCATTCGACAGACCGCAGGCAAAACCCTCGGCTGGCAAGGGCGCAAGTTCCATCTGCCTCTCACCTTCCATAACGTGACACCAGTAAATCGGAAGCCCGTGGGCAGATGGGATCGACCAGACGCCCGTTTCCATGCCTGACTGTCGCAGCCGTGCGAGGATCTTGCCCGGAGCGCCGCGAACCAAGCTGGCCGTCTCAACCTGATAGCGATCAAAAAAATGGGGTTTGCCTAAAGCCCAGCAGCGCGCATCACGTTCCAGAATTTCCAGGCATGCATGCCTTACGGCTTGAAGGACGTTTGCTCCAGCGGCCAGCCCTGTCGTGTTGCGCGGCAGCCAGGGCGCATGTGGAGACGGCAAGGTGTAGCACGCATCGACAAGCGCCAGGGGAACGGAGCATTTTCGGCTTGAGAGAATGTCCCAGCCGTCGATCCAGCCGAGGGGCTCCAGATCACAACCCTCGGGCATAAGCGCCCACAAATCTGCCCACATATCCGCATCCGGACAATTTCGGACCGTAACGCTTCGCACTCTCTCCCGCGAAACGTGTTCGGCCGCCCAGTTTTCTATTCCCTCCATCAGGGCAGATATCGCCGCCTGCTCGACTGTCAGTCCGCTACCCTGGCTTACCACGACCGAGCGAGCGTCCGGCCGAACGGCTTGAGCCACAGCTATTCCGATCCGATCCAGGCCGGTGATCGATCCGAGCCGCGATATTCCAAACTCTTGACGCCTATCCAAAACACGCTGGATCGTCTCCCCGATATTTGGAGGCGCGCTGACTAGCGCCTCCGAAAACTCGAGGAATGAGGGATGCGAGTTGTCATACAATCTCACTTGGCGGTCCGTTCGCTATCGAGCAGTGGAGCCGGCTTCCAAATCCCGCAAGTCCGATTGCGCCCTTTTAGCCAGCGCGAAAGCCCCCTGCTTGAATGCCATGTCATATGCACGCTTGAGATCACGCCTTGTCGCGGCTGGATTGGCTCCGTCGGCCGCACGAAGCTTGGCGCGGCGCCTGTAGAGTTCAGGCAGCCAGAAAAACTGTCCGCCCTTCACGCTCTCGGCAACGCCCCTTTCCAGGGCGTTGAGGGCTTCGGCCCTCAGCCCAGCCCGCTCCAGCAGTTCCGACTGCATATCCAGTTGTATGGAGATGTTGTCGTCCGTCCCGATTTTCTCCTGCAGCCCAAGGCCTTCGTGGAACCGTCGGATTCCGGCTTCGAAGGAGCCGGAAAGAGCCTCGGCCCAGCCACCGAACATATCCGCTTTCGCCCTGCTGGCGGCCATGGAATGCCGATCGGCAAGGTCCTTCATACGGTTGGTCAACCGAAGGACGTCATCGTGCCGGCCCTGGCACCGTCCCTGGACGACCGCGTAATACAGGGCATGCAGAAGGCTGCCGACGTGATCGGTCTCTTCTGCAGCGCTCAAACACGCCTTTATCGCCCGCTCGGAACCGGGAAGGTCCTCCATGAACGAGAGGGAGAGTGCCTTCTCCCCTAACCCGCACACTTTGGCATCATGCCCGCCATAGATTGTGCGGTTACGAAGCGCGCGTCCGGCGTCATACAGTTCAAGGCCCTTTGCCACGCAGCTGAGGCAGAACTCGTGTTGAGCTGCGTTGAAATTTGTTGCCCATGCACAATGAAACGACTGCAGTCGGACCTCGGGATCCTGCGCTTCCCCCATGTCGTTAAGCAGTGTCTGCGCGCGTGCTCGCTGGGCGGTTACATTGGGTGCTGTAAACCACCAGCCCCAATATAGCGCAAAGCGCCTTCCAGGGTCGCCTCCCCCCTGCTTTCGATAGATAGACAGCGCTCTCTCGTAGATGCGGCGTGTCTGCTGCGAGCCTTCTCCCGACAATGCCGCGGAGACGACACCGCGAAGTTCCAGGACATCCAGCTGAAGTTCAGTTTTTTTCTGTCTCTTGGAAACCCGCGCCAGCTGTTCTTCAGCCATAGTCAGCAATGTGTCGGCTTCAGACATTGCCGACCTGATCATGCAAGCTTCTGCAGCCTTTGTTGCATAGGCGGCGGCATCCAGATGCATGCCGGCCTGTGCACAATGCCAGGCAGCAAGTTCGTGCGCCATGCCGGTCGACTCTCCGCCGGTCAGAAGACCTGCGATGCGGGTATGCATTTGGCGGCAATCAGTCCGCAGTAAACTTGCGTATGCCGCCTCCTGGAGAAGCGAGTGGCGAAACCTGTAAATCGTTCCTTGTGCCGAGGTCTTCGTTTCAAGAATGCCGTGTGCGACGAGTTCGGTGAGTTCCGCGTCCGTATTATCGACAGCTTTTTCGGGCCCCAGGAGCCGCGTGAGAAAGGACATGCCAAATTCCCGGCCTATGACACTGGCCAATTGGGCAGTGCGGCGGGTGTTGCCGACATCCGAGAGGCGGGCCGACAGCAAATCGTTCAGGGATGTGATGCCGCTCTTGTTCAGCAGATTGTTCCAATCCGCCGCCGTCGTGCCGGCTGCGGCCCTGCGCTGAAGAAACATCGCCAGCTCTTCGGCAAAGAGCGGAACGCCGTCGCTCTTATCGAGAATGAACTGTGCCAGCCCTGCCGGGAGAGGCCCCTTCCACAGCGAAACCAGCAAGTCTGTCATCGCGCCGGCGGTCAACCCGGAAAGGCGCACCGTTGTGGAGAAACGCTCTCGATCGTCATTCCCGGCAGCCAGGCGCCGCGACGTTGCGACGATCAGCATGGCGCGGTTCCGGCAGCCTTCGCTCAGGCGGTCGATCAACTCCGATGTCATGCTGTCGGCCCAGTGAACATCCTCGAAAACGAGCAACTGAGGCTTGCTGTCGGCAAAAACGAACAGCAGTTCGGCAGCCGCAGCGATGACCTGTTCCCGGAAACGCCGGGCCGATTTGTCGGATGACTGAAGATAGCCGGTTGCTTGCCGTGTCTTTGCGGCCGCAAATGCAACAAGCGGACGGGCAATTTCCTTGCTGACCGAAATGCCGATGGCCGCCAGCCTGTCACAAAAAGCGGAGGCATCCCTTTCGATCAATGCCTCGCTGCCCAAAAGCGTCTCCAGATAGTTGAGAAGCGGGTGCAATGGCCGGTTGGTCAGGCGCAGGTGGCATTGGAGAACACGCTCCTCACCGGAGTTGTTCATACCGATTTCGCGCCGCAGTTCGGCAACGAGACGGGACTTGCCTATCCCGCCATCACCCACGATCACCAAGGAATGCCCTCTGCCGGAGCAGGCTTTGCCCCATGCGCGCCGCAAAACGCCCAATTCGGCGCTCCGTCCCTGCAGCGGTGCTTCCGGGCGCCTGGAAATCGAAAAGCGGTCCTGGCCGGAACGCGTTCCCGATACCTGCCAGAGAGGGACCGGCTCGCTGAATCCCTTTAGACGGGCATGTTTGATGAAACCGTATTCGAAACTTCCACGGGTGAGTTGATAGGTTGAATCCGAAACGAAAATGGAATTCGGGTGAGCCTCCGCCTGCAGCCGCGCGGCCAGTACCGGAGCCGTTCCTATTATTTCTCGCCCATCGGCGGAAATCACAACCATGCCGGTGGCAACGCCGACGCGAAGTTTCACGCCGGGCTCTCGTCCTTTGCGTGGTCTGCCGCATCTTTCAACCAACGCCAACGCCGCCCGAACTGCCTTTTCGGCAGCATCCTCGAACTGCATGGGATATCCGAAATAGCTACATCCGCCGTCCCCCAGCTCCTGGTGAAGATACCCGTTATTCTCCTGTATGATCGCCATCGCCGTCCTGTGGAACACGCTGACAATATTCGAAAAGTCTTCCGGGTCGCTCCTTTCAAGCATCTCCGTCGATCCAACGATGTCATAAAACAGAGCCGTTACTTGCCGTCTCTCGCCGGAGAGTTCGATGCGGGGATCGTCTCCATTCAACCACAGCGGATGCATTCAGATATGACACCATCATTCGTAGTATTTCGTCACAGTTTGACGTCGACAACAGAATTTCTGCTATGAAGTCGGAATTTGCAGATGGTTTACTTTGCTCGCACGAATGAATGCTTGCAAGCAGAACTGTAATAGGCCGACAGACAGCGGCATCGATCAAAGCTGTTGTTCGTCTTGTCCTGCGAATGGCTTTTCCTGATTGATATGGTCACGACCGAAGGTGTATGCGACGGCGTTCCCCGCTTTCCGGAAGGCAGAAAAATCACATGCGCGTCCTGTCCGATGCTTTCATCCCCGAATTGCCGGGCTGCTATCAGGGTAAAGTCCGCGAAAACTACGACTTGCCGGACGGGCGCCGCATCATCATCGCCACGGACCGTCTCAGCGCCTTCGACACCATTCTGACCTCGATCCCGTTCAAGGGAGAAATCCTGACGCAGACAGCTCGATACTGGTTCGAGGAAACTGCCGATATTTGCCCGAACCATGTCCTCGAATATCCCGACCCAAACGTTGTCGTCGGCACTCGGCTCGACATCCTGCCTGTCGAGATCGTCGTACGCGGCTATCTGGCGGGGACTACCAGCACCTCGATCCTGACCAAATACAGGAAGGGCGAGCGGGGCATGTATGGGATCACCCTGCCGGACGGGTTGCGCGACAACGAGAAGCTACCGGAAGTGATCATCACACCGACGAGCAAGGCTTTCGACGGGGGTCATGATGAGCCACTGTCCGAGGCCGAGATCATAGAGCAGGGTCTTCTCACGCAGGCGCAGTGGGACACCGTGTCGAATTACGCCTTGCAGCTGTTCGACCGGGGCCAGGCGCGCGCCGCCGAACGCGGCCTCATCCTTGCCGACACCAAATATGAATTCGGCTCCGACAAGAACGGCAACATAATCCTGGCCGATGAAATCCACACGCCCGACAGCAGCCGCTACTGGATCGCGGCGAGCTACGAACAGGCACTGGCAAGCGGCAGCCGGCCGGAGAGCTTCGACAAGGATTTCATAAGGTCGTGGGTCTCGGCGCGGTGCGATCCCTACAAGGAGCCGATCCCGAAGATTCCCGACGAGATAGTTCAACAGGCCTCGGCGGTCTACACGCAGGCCTATGAGACGATCACCGGCAATAAATTCGTGCCTGATGTTTCCGGGCACACCGTGCTGGATCGCATCCGCGCGAACCTTAAGCGCTATTTTTAAGGCAAATTTCGATGCGCGGCCATAGGAACGGCCGCGCATGTAACGATTATCAGCTTAGGTCGCAGTATCGGCGTTGGCTTCGCTTTGCGCGGCATAGTGCGCAAATGTCGCCATGAAGCGGCCGTTGACGTACTCGCCCGAGGTGATCGGGGGGTACTTCGCGGGGTGAGCCTCATCGATGCAACTGGGAAGCACCTCGATTAGGGCATCGTAGTTCGGACCGAAGAAGAATGGGATCGAATAGCGTTCCTTGCCGGAGCGGTTGACAGCGCGGTGGACGGTTGAGGCGAAGAGATCATTCGTCCAGCGCGCCATCTGATCTCCCACGTTGACCACGAAGCAACCGGGAATTGGGTCAGCCGCAATCCACTCGCCGGCCGCATTCAATACCTGCAAGGCTGAAATGCCTTCCTTCTGGGCCAGGATCGTGAAGCACTCGTAGTCCGAATGTGCCCCGATGCCGATCTGGCGGTCATCGATCTCGCCAAACTGCGGCGGATAGTGCAGCACCCGCAAAGTCGCGAGCGGCTTGCCGACCAGCTGGTCGAAATACGTCTCCTCCAGATCGAGAGCCAGAGCAAAGGCATGGAGCAGACGGCCGCTCAGCGTCAGCATCTCGGCATGGTAGGTTTCCAGCGCCTTTCGGAATTCCGGCTTGCCCGCCGGCCACTGGTTGGGACCGTAGAGCACCTTGCCGGCTTTCACGTCGGGATCGTCGGCGGGAACGTCGAGCGCAATATCATAGGATTCGTGCAGGTCGCCGCGCGCGGTCGGGTCCGTATTCTCCTCCAGCAGCGCCGCATAACCGCGATTGTTCTTCGACTTGGAAACGTGGTTCTCCATCTTCACGTCGTCGGGCTCGGCGAAATACGCCTCCGCAACCCCAAAGGTGACATCGATGACGTCCTTTGGAACGTGATGGTTCTTGATATAGAGGAAGCCGACTTCCGTGCAGGCCTTGCGCAGTTCCTGGGCGAGCTTTTGCCGGGCGGCCTCGTCGCCCGTGAACATGGGCTCAAGGTCGATGATCGGGATCTTGTCGAAGCTGACGCGCTGCGGGTCGAGCCCTCCCCCCTTCATTGCACGCGCGCCGTTGCCGGTTTCAAGTACCTTCATTTTTCTGTTCCCTTTTCTTGCTGGCTTTCATCGAAGATTGTCTCGACGTAGTAGCGCGGCCCCGTGAAAACGAAGCCGGGCGAGAAGTAGCGGCCGCAGACGTCCATGAATGCGGCCATCTTGCGTGACGGAGCGTGCGGGCGCGATATGCGGATGCTGACGCGCTTTTCCGCAGACTCCCATGTGTCGAGCAGCGGAATGAGGTGACCGCGTTCGCACTCGATCGTGGTGAAGAAGTGCGGCAGATAAGCGATGCCCTCGCCCGCAACGGCGAAGTACTTGATCGTCCAGTAGTCGTTGGCGATCAGGTTGCTGCGCGGCAGGATGCTTTCCTGCGCGGCACCCTTCTGCAGCCGCCAGTGCTGCAAGCCCGCCGAGGTGCGATAGACGATGCCCTGGTGGTCCACCAGATCGGCAGGTTTTCGCGGCATCCCGGCGCGCTCGACATAGTTCCTGCTGGCGAAGAGTGCGAATTTCGCGGTCGAGAGCGTTTCGCCACCTTCGATGCCCTCGTCCCATGAAATCACCGCGTCGAGCATGTCGAGGCTCTCCTGCGCGTAGAGAACGTGCGGCGAAAAGAAGGTGAGCTCGATTTCCACCTTGGGATAGAGCTTTCTGAACGCCATGAGCATCTGCGTGTAGTAGGCCGTTCCGAACTCGCCCGTTGCGCCGATCCGCAAGGTTCCGGTCACGTCGTCGCTCAGTTCCGTCACGGCGGCACGCGCCGCATCACAGCCTTGCAGAATCTGCCGGGCATGCCCGAGCAGGGTCTGTCCTGCGTCAGTCAGCAACAGCACACGCCCGGAGCGCTCGAAGAGAGCGACTTTCAGATCGTCTTCAAGCTGCTTCAGCCGGAGACTGAGCGTGGATTTCGGCAGGCCGTACAGCTTCGCCGCAGCGGACAATGACCGCAGTTCTGCAATTTTGACAAATGATGCCAGCGCATCGGTGTTCATTTGATCGTTCACATTTCTGCACAAAATGCCCAAAAAACAGGCATGATTATTTTTGTTGCATGAACGAACGTAATCGGCTGTTATGCGCTGCACAAGAGCCAATTCGCTTTTGCCAAATCAAAAAAGACGCTCCGGCGGCAACCGTCACCGTGCAGGGAAGCCGCGCGGACGCGGCATGCTTTCGGCTGAGAAAATCAAAGAAAAACAAAGAAAAACAAAGGGGAACCACGAAATGAAAGAGCGCAACACGAAGCCGTCCGCTTCAGCTCGTCTGTTCGCGGCAACGGCCGCAGTTCTCGCTTCCTGTGCCGCCTCGGGCGCTTATGCCTTTACGCTGGAAGGCGCGCCCAAGGTCGCGTTCATCTACGCAAGTTCGGCGCAGGACGGCGGATGGAACGAGGCACTCGAGGCGGGCCGCAAGGCCGTGGAGGAGCAGCTTAAGGTGCCCGTCGCGGTGACGGAAAACATTCCGGAAGAGGCCACGAAGCTACGCGCGGCGATCGATCTCTACGTCAAGCGCGGCTTCAACATCATTATCGGCACCACCTATGGCTATAGCGCCCCGATGGCCGAAGCGGCCAAGGCCTATCCGAACGTGGCGTTTCTCAGTGCCTCGGGCACGGAGAACGGGCCCAACATGGAAAGCTTTTATGCCCGCACCTACCAGGGCTGGTACCTGGCAGGCATCGCGGCAGGCCAGGCGACGAAGACGAAGAAGATCGGCATCCTCGCCGGATTTCCGGTCGGCGTGGTGAACTGGGATATCAACAGTTTCGCGCTCGGCGCCCGCTCGGTCGATCCTGCGATCGAGACGGTCGCAGTCTTCGCCAACTCCTGGTGGGATCCGGTGAAGGAAGGGCAGATCGCGCAGGCTATTCTCGACCAGAAGGCCGACGTGCTCGCCACCAATCTGAGCGCAACCTCCGCACTTGACGCGGCCGAAAAGGCCGGCGTGCCATCTGTAGGCTTCCAGCTCGACATGTCGCATGCCGCGCCCAAGACGATCCAGACCTCCGTCGTCTTCCGCTGGGAAAAGTACCTTGTGCCGACGATCAAGGAGATCATCGACGGCAGCTGGAAGCCTGAGGAATTCGGTGCCTTCGAAGGCCTCGAAACCGGCGTGGTCGAGCTTGCTCCCTTTGGTCCCACGGTTTCGGAGGAGACCAAGGCAAAGATCGAGGCCGCGAAACAGGACATCATCGCAGGCAAGCTCGATCCGTTCCAGGGCCTCCTGAAAAAGCAGGACGGCACAGTCGTCGTCGATGCCGGCGGGAAGGTCGACGATGCGGCACTCTGGTCGATGGACTATTTCGTCGACGGCGTCATCGGAACCATGCCGGCAAAGTAATGACGACAGCTTTGCAGCAAGCAGACGACCACATGCAACGACCGCCGGGCGCACCGGCGGCACTGCAAATGCGCGGCATCGGCAAGTCGTTTGACGGCAAGGCAGCACTTCGTGATGCGTCCTTCCGCCTCGAATGGGGGGAAGTGCATGCCATCGTCGGTGAGAACGGTGCAGGCAAGTCCACTTTGATGAACGTGGCGGCCGGCGTCTATGTAGCTGACGGTGGCTACCAATCGATCGATGGCGAAGCGATCAGTTTGCGCAGCCCGCTGGAAGCCGCCGCCGCTGGTCTCGGCATGGTGCATCAGCATTTCCGGCTGGTCGAGAGTTTTACCGTTGCCGAGAACGTGCTCCTCGGCCTCGGCCGCAAGTCCAAGGTGAAAACGCCGGCCGATGCGGCGGCGATCGTTGCCGCCAAGTCGCGAGAAATTGGCCTGCCCGTCGATCCGCACAGACAGGTGGCAGACCTTTCGATCGCCGAAAGGCAGCGTGCCGAGATCGTCAAGGTCATGCTTCTGGGTGCCCGAATTCTGGTCATGGACGAGCCGACGGCGGTGCTGACCGACGAGGAAGCGCGCACGCTCCTCTCCTTCGCGCAACGGTTGTCGAGGCAAGGTCACGCCGTGGTTCTGATCACACACAAGTTCCGCGAGGTTGCCGCTTTCTGCGACCGGGTCACGATCATGCGGCACGGCGAGACAGTACTTGACGGCGCGCCTGTCGCGGACGTCACCGAAGCGGATGTGGCGCGGTTGATGGTCGGCGATGCCTTGACGGTTGCCGGCAGGCCGTTATCCCGGCCGGGCGACGTGTGTTTGCGCGTGGAAGGGCTTTCTGCACAGGCGACCGCTCACAGGCAGAATCTGAACGATATCGGCTTCGAGCTGCATGCCGGCGAAATCCTCGGCATCGCCGGCGTCGGCGGAAACGGCCAGGAGGAACTCGTTGCCTGCCTTCTCGGGCTCGAAAAAATCGATGCAGGCGCGATCATGCTCGACGGCGAGGATATTTCCGCCGCAAGGCCGGGCAAGCGCCGCGAGGCCGGCCTGCGTATCATCCCCTCTGACCGCTTTGACAGCGGGTTGATCCGGGAGCTTTCCATTGCAGACAATCTAGCGCTCACGACCATCCCGGGCGGCAGCTTCGGCGGTCCGTTTCTCCTGCGACGGCGGGCGATGCGCGAAAAGGCCGCCGAGGCCATCGATGCATTCGATATCCGCGGCGCGACGCCAGACCGGCCAGCCTCTCTGCTCTCGGGAGGAAACGCGCAGAAAGTCCTACTGGCGCGGGAACTGGGTCAAGGCCTGAAGGTTCTGATCGCGCATTCCCCTTCCCGCGGGCTGGACATGAAGGCGACCGAGTTCGTCCGATCGGCGATCCGCAGAGCTGTGGAAGCCGGCGCGGCCTGCCTGCTGATCAGCGAAGATCTCCAGGAGGTCATGTCCCTGTCCCATCGGGTGGCCGTCATGAACAGAGGAGGGATCGTCGGCTGCCGTCAGGCCGGCGATGTCACGCCTGAATGGATCGGAGGCCTTCTAGCAGGCCATGCTTGATACAGCTTTCCTCGTTCGCAGGCAAAATCCCGGCTTCTTGTTGACCAGCCTCAGCTATGCAGGCGGGCTGCTCGTCGGGCTGACGGTTTCGGCGATGCTGCTCGTGCATGCGGGCGTGCCGGCGAGCGCCCTTGTCGATGAGTTCCTGATCGCCACGTTTCTGACCTCGGATGGTCTCTCCCAGACAGCGACGGCCGCCTTGCCTTTGGTGCTCGTCGGCCTGGCCTCCGCCGTTGCCATGCGCGTGCGGTTCTGGAACATCGGCGTGGAGGGCCAGCTGTGGCTCGGCGCGATCGCGTCGACCTGGGTGGCGCTGAACGGCATCGGGCCCGAAGCGCTGAGGCTGCCGACGATGTTCGTGCTGGCAGCACTCGCGGGAGCCGCCTGGATTGCGATTTCGCTTTTCCTGAAACTCAGATGGGGCGTCAACGAGGTTATATCGACACTGCTGCTGGGAAGCGTCGCGTTTCTGCTCGTGCAGCATCTTCTGTTCGGGGTCTGGAGAGATCCGGCCAACAGCTTTCCGGTGACCGCCACCTTTCCCGAGGCGAGCTGGTTTTCTATTCTGGGATGGGGGCAGTTGCACACCGGAATCTTCCTGGTCGCTGGCATCGCACTGTCCATCTGGTTCGTCATGGAACACAGCCGGGCCGGCTTCTACGCGGATGCGGTAGGCTTCAACGCCAAGGCTGCGCTCGCCACCGGCCTGCCTGTGCTCAGAACAGCCGTAGGGCTCGTCCTGCTCTCCGGCGCTTTATCAGGCGTTGCCGGCATGATGATCGTGGCAGGGACGGAGCACCGCCTCAACCAGTCCGTCGGCAACGGCTATCTCTTCAGCGCGATCGTGATCGCCTATCTGGCCCGCGCGAAACCATTGTGGGTGATCGTCGTCTCTTTCGCGCTCGGCGCGGTGTTCACCGCCGGGAATGTCCTGAAGGTTTTCTACTCGATCTCGGAAGCCATGATCGTACTGATGCAAGGCACGGTGCTGATGTCGATTTTGATGGCGCAGTTCTTCAGCACCTATTCGCTCAAACGGCCGAACTAAGGAAGAGATGGTCGCATGGATTTTCTGATCGGCTGGATCGCCATCATTCCGAGCTATGCGACGCCGCTGCTGCTGGCGAGCCTCGGCCTCATCATCTGCGAAAAAGCCGGTGTTCTCAATCTCGGAGCGGAAGGGTTGATGGCGGTCGGCGCGATGACCGGCGCGGTGACTGTACTTTCCGGAGCTGATCCCTGGTTTGGCCTAGCCGCCGGTTCAGCGGCGGCGATGGCTCTCGCGCTGCTGTTCGGAATATCGACGGTCGCCTTGCGCGCCAATCATACGCTCGCCGGCCTCGCCGTCGTCGCGATCGGGCTGGGCATTACCGGTGTCGTGGGGCGCCCCTATGTGCAGAAGACCTTCCCCGGGATTCCCAACCTCGGCGACCTCTTCGGGATAGATCGCAGTTCGGCATTCGGCCGCATTCTCGCTGTGCAGGACCCGGTGACACTGGCGCTGCCGATCCTGGTCGGCGCGCTCTGGTGGTGGATTTCCAAGAGCCGACATGGTCTCAGGCTGCGGTCCGTCGGGGAAAATCCTGCCGCGGCAGACGTCGCGGGTATCGACGTGCAACTGGTTCAGTTCGGGGCTGTCTTGGCGTCCGGGCTGCTTTGCGGTCTTGCCGGAGCCTATCTCTCGGTTGCCACAAGCCATGTCTGGGTGGAGGGAATGGTCGCCTCGCGCGGCTGGATCGCGGTCGCGCTCGTCATCTTCTCGCGCTGGAATGCGGCGCGGGCTCTCTGGGGCGCACTTCTGTTCGGAAGTGCGGATGCTCTGGTGCCCAGGCTGCAGGCCATAGGTGCCGACGTTCCCGTCTATCTCATGATGACGTTACCGTACGTGCTGACGCTTGTCGTGCTGGTGGCAGGCTCAATGAGCGGCCGGCGCTCCGGCGAGCCCGCCTTCCTTGGCAGGGTCTATTTGCGACAAGACAAGCAATAGACATATCGCCGAGGAACAGAGGCTGCCTGCCGCTGAAATACGCTGACAGGAAAGTTGACGGCACGCCAAAGAAGGCTATAAGCAAGCCCGCCTGACCGTATAGTTGCAAACTGGATTGCAAGCATCTCTCCCTCGAATTGGGTCGAGAAAATTGCAATGGTTTCAACGGTTTGGAGGGATGGCCGAGCGGTTTAAGGCACCGGTCTTGAAAACCGGCGTGGGTGCAAGCTCACCGTGGGTTCGAATCCCACTCCCTCCGCCACTGGCCTGCTCATGTGGCCTTGGCCGTTGAGCCCTTGACGCATAAGGGTTACACACGCTAGGGGCGTGCTTCACCAAAGCTCATAAGCGAAAGGCGCCGACGGATGGAAATTTTCACGGCCGCGGGTTTTGCTGCCCTGTTGCAGGTCATTGCCATCGATCTCGTGCTTGCCGGCGACAACGCCATCGTCATTGGCCTTGCGGCCGCAGGATTGCCCGCCGAACAGCGGAAAAAAGCGATCCTGATCGGTGTCATCGCCGCAACCGTCCTTCGCATCGGTTTTGCGGCCATCACGGTGAAACTCCTGGCCATTGTCGGGCTTCTGCTGGCAGGCGGCATTCTCTTGCTGTGGGTGTGCTGGAAAATGTGGCGCGAGTTGCGCACATCGCATGCCGAAAGCGACGCGGCCAACGAAGCGCTATCCAATTCCGATCTCAACGCGGATGGCTCGGTTGCCAAGGGCGCGCCGCGCAAGACCTTGATGCAGGCAGCGATCCAGATCGTAATCGCCGACGTTTCCATGTCGCTGGACAACGTTCTGGCCGTTGCAGGTGCCGCGCGCGATCATTTCACCGTCCTCATCATCGGCCTGGTGCTCTCCATTGCGTTGATGGGCCTTGCCGCCAGCTTCATCGCCAGAGTGCTGCATCGCTATCCGTGGATTGCCTATATCGGCCTTGCGATCATTTTCTATGTGGCGGTGGACATGATCTATCGCGGCTATATGGAAGTGGCGCCTCTCCTGCCGGATCCGCTGTAACGGCAGCGAGGACCGCAGATGATATCGGCGTCGCATGACGCCGATATCCAATCGGCAAAAACTGTGATATTGCGCCGCAACTTGTGAGCCTGATCCTGCCGGAGGCGGTCGGTGCAGGCTCTTTTGTCGTTTCAGCATGATTGCCACGGGCCTGCCCCACGATGGCTATGCTGCAGAAGTCGGAAATTTACCTATGTCAGCCCCTCGCGTCAGTTTTGTCAGCCTTGGATGTCCGAAAGCTCTCGTGGACTCTGAGCGCATCCTCACCAGGCTTCGCGCCGAGGGCTATGAGATATCGCGCAAGCATGACGGCGCCGATCTGGTCGTCGTCAACACCTGCGGCTTCCTCGATTCCGCGCGCACCGAGTCGCTCGACGCCATCGGCACCGCATTGAAGGAAAACGGCAAGGTCATCGTCACCGGCTGCATGGGCGCGACCCCCGAATTGATCCGCGAAAAACACCCGAACGTGCTCGCCATCACCGGGCCGCAGGCCTATGAGAGCGTCATGGCCGCCGTGCACGAGGCAGCCCCGCCGGCGCATGACCCGTATGTCGATCTGCTGCCGCCGCAAGGCGTGAAGCTGACACCTCGCCATTATGCCTATCTGAAGATTTCCGAAGGCTGCAACAATCGCTGTACCTTCTGCATTATCCCCGACCTCCGCGGCGATCTGGTCTCCAGGCCGGCCGCCGACGTGCTGCGCGAAGCCGAGAAGCTGGCCAAGGCAGGCGTCAAGGAAATCCTGGTTATCTCGCAGGATACGAGCGCCTACGGCATCGACATCAAATACCAGACCAGCACCTTCCAGGATCGCGAGGTCCGCGCCAAATTCCTCGACTTGTCGAAGGAGCTTGGCGAGATGGGCATCTGGGTGCGCATGCATTACGTCTACCCCTACCCGCATGTCGCCGACGTCATTCCGCTGATGGCGGACGGCAAAATCCTTCCCTATCTCGACATTCCCTTCCAGCACGCCTCGCCGCAGGTGCTGAAGAACATGCGTCGGCCTGCCCATGGCGAAAAGACGCTCGACCGCATCCGCGGCTGGCGCGAGGTCTGCCCCGATCTTGCCGTGCGCTCGACCTTCATAGTCGGCTTTCCCGGCGAGACGGACGAGGATTTCGAGATGCTGCTCGACTGGCTCGACGAAGCCAAGATCGACCGCGCCGGCTGCTTCAAATATGAGCCGGTCAAAGGCGCACGCTCCAACGACCTTGGCCTGGAACAGGTGCCGGAAGAGGTCAAGGACGCGCGCTGGCACCGCTTCATGCAGCGCCAGCAGAAGATTTCGGCAACCCAGTTGCAGAAGAAGGTCGGCAAGCGCCTGCCCGTCATCATCGATGAAGCCAACGGCACGTCGGCCAAGGGTCGGACCAAATATGACGCGCCGGAGATCGACGGCTCGGTTCACATCCAGTCCCGCCGCCCGCTGCGCGCCGGCGATATCGTCACGGTCAAAGTCGACAGCGCCGACGCCTATGATCTCTACGGCTCGGCCGTCTGAGACGTCGTCGGTTTCTCAAGTCTTGAAATGAAAAGGGCGCCGCGAGGCGCCCTTCCCTTACCCGATATCGGCTTGCGCTATTATTGCGGCAGCTTGTCGTCCACGCCCTTGACGTAGAAGTTCAAGCCGAGAAGCGTGCCGTTGTCGGCAACTTCGCCAGCCTTCAGCCACTCGGTGCCGTCCTGCTTGGTGATCGGGCCGGTGTAGGGGTTGAACTCGCCGGACTTGATCTTGGCTTCGGTCTCTTCGGCCAGCTTCTTCACGTCGTCGGGCATGTTGGTGTAGGGCGCCATGACGACGTTGCCTTCCTTCATGCCGTCCCACACGTCCTGCTGCTTCCAGGTGCCGTCGATGACCGACTTGATCTGATGAATGTAGTACGGACCCCAGTCGTCGACGATCGAGGTCAGCTGCGTGTCCTTGCCGAAGGCGATCATGTCGGACGCCTGGCCGAAGGCCTTGATGCCGCGTTCGGCGGCAACCTGCATCGGCGCGGTCGAATCGGTATGCTGCGTGATGATGTCCGCGCCCTGGTCGATCAGCGCCTTGGCAGCGTCGGCTTCCTTGCCGGGATCGAACCAGGTGTTGGCCCATACGACCTTGACCTTGAAATCGGGATTGACCGACTGCGCGCCGAGCATGAAGGCGTTGATGCCGAGCACCACTTCCGGGATCGGGAACGAGGCGATGTAGCCGGCGACGCCAGCCTTGGACATCTTGGCGGCGATCACGCCCTGCACGTAGCGGCCTTCATGGAACTTCGAATTGTAGGTCGAGACGTTCGGGTGCTCACGCTTGTAGCCGGTGGCGTGCTCGAACTTCACGTCAGGGAATTTGCCCGCGACCTTGTTGGTCGCATCCATGTAGCCGAACGAGGTCGTGAAGATGATGTTGCAGCCCGAGCGCGCGAAACGTTCGATGGCCCGCTCAGCATCGGCGCCTTCCGGCACGCTTTCAAGGTAAGCGGTTTCGAGCTGGTCGCCCAGTTCCTTCTCCGCCTGCAGGACGCCCTGGTGATGCTGATAGGACCAGCCGAAGTCCCCGATCGGCCCGACATAGATAAAGCAGGCCTTGGTCTTGGCTTCCGCTGCCATGGTGCCAAACGACAGCACTGCGGCTGCCGCGGCGATCGACAGAATGGTTTTCTTCATTGAGTTCATCCTCTTAAGGTTGCCTGGGGCAATACCCGTTTTTTATAGTTAGCGATCAGGCACAAACGGCCGCCCCAAAGAAGCCGGTGTGTTTACCATCGTCAGCCGCCGGTTCCGTGAGATTAGAACAAGAACGACGATGGTTGCCAGATAGGGAAGCGAAGAAAGTAGCTGCGAAGGGACACCTATCCCCAAGGCTTGCGCGTGGAGCTGGCCGATCGTAACCGCGCCGAACAGATAGGCGCCCGCCAGCACCCGCCATGGCCGCCAGGAGGCGAAGACCACCAGCGCCAGCGCGATCCAGCCCCGCCCCGCCGTCATGTTCTCCACCCATTGCGGTGTATAGACGATCGAGAGATAGCCGCCGGCAAGACCCGCGCAGGCGCCGCCGAACATCACCGCGAGATAACGGATCAGGACGACATTGATACCGAGCGCATGGGCGGACGCATGGTTGTCGCCAACCGAACGCAAGGTCAGCCCGGCACGGGTGCGGAAGAGAAAATAGGCAACGCCGGCGGTGAGCAGGATCGACAAATAGAAGATCGGGTCCTGACCGAAGAACAGCTTTCCGACGAGCGGAATATCGGTCAGCACCGGAATGTAGACATTGGCGAGCTTTACGCCGGGAAAGCCGACAAAGCCTTCGCCGAGCATGCCCGAAAGCCCAAGCCCCAGCAGCGTCAGCGCCAGGCCGGTCGCGACCTGATTGGTGACCAGCGTCAGCGTCAGGAAAGCAAACAGCAGCGAGAACAAGGCGCCGACGACGATCGCCGCCAGAAAGCCGAGCCATGGCGAGCCAGTCGCCAGGGCGGCGGCGAAGCCGGTAACGGCGCCCATCACCATCATGCCTTCGACGCCGAGATTAAGCACGCCGGAGCGCTCGACGACCAGTTCTCCAACTGCCGCGATCAGCAGCGGCGTTGCAGCCGTCGCGATGGTGATCAGGATGGCTTCAAGCATTCCCATGGGAAACCTCCGCCTTGCTCAGCGCCGTACGAACGAGGCGGATGCGATAATGGATAAGCGTGTCGCAGCCGAGCACGAAGAACAGCAGCATGCCCTGGAAAGCGCGGACGACCTTGTCGGAAACGCCGATCGAAATCTGCGCCGCCTCGCCGCCGAGATAGGATAGCGCCAGCACCAGTCCAGCCGCAACGATGCCAAGCGGGTTGAGGCGGCCGAGGAAGGCGACGATGATCGCGGCAAAGCCGTAACCCGGCGAGATGGTCGGGCGAAGCTGGCCGATTGCGCCGGATACTTCCGAAATGCCGGCAAGACCGGCCAGCGCTCCAGACACGATGAATGCGAAGAACACCATTTTAGACGCCGAGAAGCCGGCAAAGCGCCCTGCCCGCGGGCTTTGGCCCAAAACCTTGACCTCGAAACCACGCAGGGTTTTCGACAGCATGAACCACACAAGGAGCGCGGCAACGAGCGCGAAGACGAAGCCCCAATGGGCCCGGCCGGAGTCCGGCCATATTTCCGGCAGGACGGCATATTCGTGAAAATTGCGCGTTTCGGGAAAATTCATGCCGGCGGGATTGCGCCACGGTCCGCGCACCATCCAGTCAAGGAACAGCTGCGCGACATAGACCAGCATCAGGCTGGTCAGGATTTCATTGGTGTTGAAGCGCGTCTTGAGCAGCGCCGGGATCGCCGCATAGGCGGCCCCACCGACCATGCTCATGATAAGCATCAGCGGTAGCACGATCCATGATTGAAAGTCGGGGTACATCACCGGCAGGATCGAGCCGGCCATCGCGCCGATGATGAACTGGCCCTCGGCACCGATATTCCAGTTGTTCGACAGGAAGCAGACGGAAAGCCCCACCGCGATCAGGATCAGGGGCGCTGCCTTCACCGCCAGTTCATGCAGCGACCACATCTCGCGCAGCGGATCGATGAAATAATAGTAGAGCGCATCGAGCGGGTTCTTCCCGAGCAGCGAAAACATGATCGCGCCGGCAATCAGCGTCAGTGCCAGGGCGAAGAACGGCGACAGCGCACTGTAGAGAGCGGATTGCTGCGGCCGCTTGACGAGTTCGATGCGCATCACGCCACCTCCGCCACTGGTTCGACATGGCCGGGCTCGGCGCCGCCCATCAACAAGCCGATCTTCTCAAGCGTCGCCTCGGCTATCGGCAGCGGCTTCGACAATTCGCCATTGTGCATGACGGCGATCGAGTCGGAGATTTCGAACAGTTCGTCGAGATCCTGGCTGATGACGAGCACGGCCGAACCGCTGCGGGCAAGCTCGATCAGGGCCTGGCGAATGCGTGCGGCCGCACCGGCATCGACGCCCCAGGTCGGCTGGTTGACGACCATCACCGCCGGCTGGCGGTCAAGCTCGCGGCCGATGATGAATTTTTGCAGATTGCCGCCGGACAGTGCCGCAGCCTCGGGATCGGGCGCGCTCTTGCGGACATCCATGGCTTCGATGATGCGCTGTGCAGCTTTCACGATCGCGGAGCCCTGCACCAGCCCGAAGCTGCCGAGGAAGGCCTTGCGGTCTGTGGCATAGCGCGACAGCAACAGGTTTTCGGAAAGCTTCATGCGTGGTGCGGCACCGTGCCCGAGCCGCTCTTCCGGCACGAAGGCTGCCCCCAGCATCCGGCGTCCGGTAATCGACAGATGGCCGGCATCCTTGTCACGAATGCGGACGGTGACCGCGTCCGGCTGCGTTGCCTCGCCCGAAACGGCCTCGAAAAACTCGCCCTGCCCGTTGCCGGCCACACCGGCGATACCGATGACCTCACCGGCTTTGACGGAGAGGTTGATGTTGCGCAGCGGGATAGAGAAAGGCGTCGCCGGCTTGCGTGTCAGATTGCGAATTTCGAGAAGGGTTGCCGCCTTGCCCGCGCCCTCAGCCGGCGGGCGGACGACCGACAGTACTTCGCTGCCGACCATCATGCGCGCAAGCGAGGACGCGGTCTCCTTGCGGGGGTCGCAATGGCCGACCACCTTGCCATGCCGCAGCACGGTGGCGCGATCGCACATGCGTTTGACCTCTTCCAGCCGGTGCGAAATGTAGAGGATCGACTTGCCCTCGGCGCGCAGCCGCTCCAGCGTCTCGAACAGCTTGTCCGCCTCCTGCGGCGTCAGCACCGAGGTTGGCTCGTCCAGGATGATGAGTTCCGGCGTCTGCAGCAAGCAGCGGATGATCTCGATGCGCTGGCGTTCGCCGACGGAAAGGTCGCCGACGAGCGAATAGGGATCGAGCGGCAGGCCGTAGCTGTAGGACAGCGCCTTGGCCTTCGCCGCGATGGTGGCGATCGGCGTTTCGTCGTCCAGCGAGAGCGCGATATTTTCAGCGGCGGTCAGCGCATCGAACAGTGAAAAATGCTGGAAAACCATGCCGATGCCAAGTTTTCTTGCGGCATGCGGGTTGGCAATGCGCACCGGCTCGCCATTCCAGCGGATTTCGCCGGCATTCGGCTCCAGCGAGCCGAACAGCATCTTCACGAGCGTCGATTTGCCGGCACCGTTCTCGCCCAGCAGCGCATGAATCTCGCCCTTGCCGACGGTCAGGTCGATGCCGTCACACGCCTTCAGCGTGCCAAAGATTTTGGTCAGGCCGCGCACCTCGAGCAGGTTCGCGCCATGCGTCTCAAGGGTTGCTGTCACAACGCCCCCATTGATGATTATTCTTTTATGTTCCCACGAGTATCGTAGGCGCGTGCGACGCACAACGCAAAGCGGCGCCGAACTTGAAAGAGCTTCAAGAATTTCAGGGGGATATCAGGGGATAAGGATGCTCGTGCCCGTCGTGCGCCGCCCTTCCAGATCGGCATGCGCCTTGGCGGCATCCTTCAGCGCGTAGCGCTGGTTTATCTTGATGTCGACCACATCGCTCGAAACCACCTCGAACAAGGCTGCTGCGGACGCTTCAAGATCCTCGCGCTTGGCAATATAGGTGAACAGCGTCGGCCGCGTTGCATAGAGCGAGCCCTTCTGCGAGAGCAGCGCCATGTTGAAGGGCGGGATCGGCCCTGACGACTGGCCGAAGCTGACGAACATGCCGCGCGGACGCAGGCAGTCGAGCGAGCCGGGAAACGTGTCCTTGCCGACCGAATCGTAGACGACATCGCAGAGCTTGCCGCCGGTGATTTCCCTAACCTTCGCGACAAAGTCGTCGTCGCGGTAGTTGATAACGTGGTCGAAGCCATTTGCCTTGGCCAGAGCGATCTTGTCGGCAGAGCCCGCCGTGCCGATGACGGTGGCGCCGAGATGCTTTGCCCATTGGCCGAAAATGAGGCCGACGCCGCCGGCGGCAGCGTGATAAAGTACCGTGTCGCCGGCTTTCACCGGGAAGGTGCGGCGCAGCAGATATTCAGCCGTCATGCCCTTCAGCATCATCGCCGCCGCTTGCTCATCGCTCACCCCGTCGGGAATTTTGACGAGCTTTTCCGCCGGGATGACGCGCTCCTCGCAATAAGCGCCGAAGGGGGTCGAGTAAGCGATACGGTCCCCTTTCTTCAGCCCCTCGACGCCGTCGCCCGTTTCCAGCACCACGCCGGCCGCCTCGCCACCGGGTATCAGCGGCAGTCCGGCAGGCGCCGGGTAGAGGCCGCTGCGGTAATAGGTATCCAGAAAATTGAGGCCGATCGCGGTGTGCCGGATCAGCACCTGCCCCGCACCCGGCTTGCCGGCGGGGGCATCGTCATAAGTGAGGACTTCCGGCCCGCCATGGGCATGGACTCGAATGGCTTTGGACATGATCAGGCTTTCTTGGTACCGAGATTGGGAAAGAATTGCATGACGCCGCCGATGAAGAACAGATAGGCGCCGGTTACGGCTATGCCGATCTTCACCCACTCGCTGGCGTGCATGGTCTGCGCCAGTGCGATGGCGCCGAAGGCGCACCAGCCTAGAAAGACAGCGAGGTTCAGGTCGCGCAGGCGTGCGACCCGCACCGGATGCAGGAAATTCATCGGCACGAACGTCATTACCGCCGCAATCACCACCACGGCAAACGACACCCACTCACCAGGCTCGATGACGAAGAGCGTGAAGACGAGCATGTTCCAGACGACGGGGAACCCTTTGAAGAAATTCTCCTTCGTCTTCATGCCCGTGTCTGCATAGTAGATCGCGCTGGAAACGACGATCAGCGCCGCTGAGATGAACGACAGATTATCGCCCATGAAGCCGCGCTGGTAGAGCGCGAAGGCGGGTATCAGCACGTAAGTGACGTAGTCGATGATGTTGTCGAGAAGTTCGCCCGACCATGTCGGCAGCACTTCCTTGACCTCGAGCTTACGCGCGATCGGGCCGTCGATGCCATCGACGAAAAGCGCCAGCCCCAGCCACCAGAACATGGCCGTCCAACGCCCCTCGCTTGCCGCCACCAGCGACAGGAAGGCCAGGAATGAGCCGGATGCAGTGAGGAGATGAACGGAAAAGGCCTTCGCTTGCGGCCAGGTGACTTTTTTTCGTTTCACGGGCCACGCCAGTCCAATTTGCAGATTTCGGCCGAACGGCCGGCGAAATTCCAGTTTCGGCCAAAGGCGCGCATCTTGCTCTTGTCGGATTTCGCCACGATGATTTCCGGCGCGATCCAGTATTCGGAATTGGTGATCACCGTGTCGCCGTCCCGGCTCTTGCCGGGGATAGGCGTCACCGCGCCGTCAATGATTTTGGGTATCTGGAAGATACGCGTCTTGTCCTGCGTCTCGTAGCTGATCGGCACCTGCTCGACGCCGAGAAACTTTCCGACGAGGATCGACAGCAGCGAGGTCGTGCCACCGGCCTTGCCGGTGAAAATCTTGGTGAAGGCTTTTGTGGCGTAGATCGACGCGCGCTGGTCCACGAACAGCCCGGCAGTCCAGTTGCCACGGCTCATATAGCCGGGGATTTCCATGATCAACCCGAGGTTGAGCCCGGACAGATCGACATCGCCATAATGACCGGCATCGACGCGGAAACCTGCCCATGTCTGGCAATAGCCTTCCGTCGGCGGATGGCCGCCAAGCGAAAGCACGCAAGGGCAAAAAACCGTGCAATTGCAGGAGAGTACAAGCTCTCCCTTCATTGCCCAGCTTTGGTCGGCCATGGAACGTCCCCTTCCCGGTCAGGCAGAACTTACAAGAAGCGCCACAGCCCAGACAAGCAGTATCGCACCCGCGAGGCGCGTTGGAAAACGCTTTGTCCCTTGTTTTTCAACCACGGTAAACACCGCGATCAGTGCCATCCAGAACAAATTCATCGTGCCAACCGCAAACATCACCAGCATCAACGCCCAGCAGCAGCCCAGGCACCAGATGCCCTGTTCCATGCCGAGCCTGAATATCTTGGTCGGTTTCGCACTCCAGCGGGCGAACAGAATCGAGAAAGGGTTGCGGCATTTCTTCAGGCAGGCCTCTTTCAGGCTACTGAACTGGTAGAGTCCGGCAATGCCCAGCGCCAAAGCGCCGGCAATGCCACGGACGGGATCCAGCGGCTGAGCGCTGGCCGCCAGCGCATGAACAGCAAGCGTCAGGCCGGCGAACACCGCCGATGCGGCGAGCCAGACAATGAGATAACCGGCGACCAGAACCAGGGGATGAACAACCGGCTCCCGCTTCTGCCGCGCGGTGTCGGCAATCTCGCAATAGGTTCGGATCATGGGTGCCGCCGAGGGCAGCATCATCGCCAGCGCCATCAGGAACCACATCAGCGTAAGTGCCGCATAGGCGGTCAATCCCGCTCCATCCAGCGGCGCAGGCGTCATGCAAAGCGCGAAAAACCGCTCGACCACGTCCGGCAGGGAAATGTCGGGTAGCATCCGCAGGAAACGATCACCCGGCGCCGCATTGCCCGGATCGCGGCTTTCGGCACTGCGAACAGCCATGGCCGCGATCACCAGCCAGGACAGCGCGATGCCGGTGGCAAGCACCGTGTAAATCGCCCAGCGCGGGCTTTTCGCGACGGCAGCCGCCGCGCGCCCTGCCCGGTCGAGATGGTCGAACCCGTCCTGATTGGTGCTCATGGCAAAGCGATGGGCTGAATCGCCACGTTGATCAAGCCTGATGCGCTGCTCTATATGAAAACGTCCGGCGACTGCCGGCAGCGCGCAATTTAGCCGGATCGCAGCCTTGGACCGAACTGATCAAGTCAATGTCGTCGTCGCGGGCACCGGACCCGCCGGGCTGATCGCGGCACTTGCCTTTGCCCACGCAGGCTTTTCCGTAAGCCTCGTCGGCCCCGCCGTCAGCGGCAAGGACCGCCGCACCACAGCCTTGATGACGCCGGCACTGAAATTCCTCGACACGCTTGGCATCACGGCTGCAATCGAACCGAAGGCAGCACCCCTGCGCATCATGCGCATTATCGACGCGACGCGCCGTTTGATCAGAAGTCCGATCGTCACCTTTCACGCCAGCGAGATCGGCGAACCGCTTTTCGGGCTGAACATACCCAATCGCGACCTCAACGAAGCGCTTGAACACGCCGTTACGAACCATGCCGGCATTGCCTGGCACCACGCGCTGGTCGAGCGCTGGCAGATTGGCGCTGATACTGTGCTGGCCATCCTGTCCGACGGGACGGAAATATCGGCAAAACTGGCTGTCGCCGCCGATGGCCGCACGTCGCCTGCCCGCGAAGCCGCAGGCATTTCCACCTCAACACAAGCCTATCCGCAGGCCGCCCTGGTGATCAATTTCGGCCATACGCGCGGCCACGCCAACACTTCGACCGAATTCCACACCGAGACTGGCCCCTTCACGCAGGTTCCCCTGCCCGGCGACCGCTCGAGCCTGGTCTGGGTCGTGGAGCCGGAAACGGCGGAGCAACTTGCGGGACTCGATGACGAAGCGTTGTCAGCCCGCGTCGAGGAGCGCATGCAGTCGATGCTTGGCCGGGTTTCGGTCGAGCCGGGCCGGCAGATTTATCCGCTGTCGGCGACCTTGCCGAAGCGGTTCGCGCAAAACCGGGTCGCGCTGGTCGGAGAGGCCGCACACGTCTTCCCACCGATCGGCGCACAGGGCCTCAATCTCGGTATCAGGGATATCCAGCAACTCATTGAGATTGCATCAATTCATCGCGAAGACCCCGGCTCAGCCGATGCGCTCTCGTCCTATGACGCAAGGCGGCGGCCGGATATCTTGGCCCGCTCGGGCGCCGTCAGCCTGCTCAACCAGTCGCTGCTGTCGAATATCATTCCGGCGCAATTGCTGCGCAGTGCCGGCCTTGGCATCCTTGGCAGCTTCGCGCCCCTCCGCACGCTGTTCATGCGCGAGGGCTTGCGTCCTGGAAGCGGTCTATCTTCCCTGGCGTCTTCGCTACGGGAACAGATCCGGCGGTAGCATTCCGGTCTTGATCATGTAGAGCAGCGCCGTCACCGTCCCCACGGAGAAGCAGGTGGTGATCAGCACGCTCGCCGAAGCGCGCTCAACCCACGTATTGTACTGCTGGGCGATGACAAAGACGTTGGTGGCGGTCGGCAGCGCGGCAAGCAGAACCGCAGAGAATAGCCACACCTCCGAAAAATTCCCGACCCAGCTCAGAACGACGTAGCAGATCAGCGGATGCAGGATCAGCTTGAGCGCGGTGATTGGTGCGATTTCGGTCGGAACCCGCTTCAGCGGCCTCAATGCCAGCGTCACGCCCATGGCAAACAGCGCGCAAGGTGCCGCGGCGCGCGACAAATAGTCAAGAAAGCGCTCGATCGGCATCGGCGGGCGAAACTCGGCGTAAGCGGCGGCCACGCCGATGATGGTCGAGATGATGAATGGATGCCGCAGGATTTTCTTGACCACCCCGAACGCCAGTTGCAGCGGCGGAACCTTCTCGCTGCCGGCCAGCGCCATCATCATCGGCGCGACGGCGAAGTGGATGGTGTTTTCAAAGCAGAAGATCAGCGCGACAGGCACTGCTGCTTCCTCGCCGAAGGCCAGCAGCGCGATGCCCGGTCCCATATAGCCGATATTCCCGTAGCAGGCGGCCAGCCCCTTGATCGTCGCTTCCGCGATCTTTCCGCGCGAAAGGATCAGCGATCCGACGAACATCAGGGAGAAAACAAGGTAGGTCGAAAAGACCGAGCCGAAGATGTAGCTCCATTCCGTCAGCTTTTCGACAGGCGTCTTTGCCAGAAGCTGAAAGAACAGCGCCGGCAGCGCGACATAGATGATGAAGGTGTTCATCCAGCCGAGCGCCTCAATGGGCTGGCGCGTTATCCGCGCCACCAGAAAACCCATGAAGATCAGCCCGAAAAAGGGCAGAACCAGACCGATGACATCCGACATGATGATTGCTTATCCGAAACTCAGGCCCGCGCTAACCCGTTGTTCCTCAATGCGTCAACCCGTTTGGGATTGAATTGCGCCTCAGCCTGCGCCAAATAATGTGTGAGAGTTGAAAGCGTGATTGAAATGAAGACAGCAAAATTTGCGATCGGCCAGGTGGTGCGTCACCGTCTGTTCCCGTTCAGGGGCGTCATTTTCGACGTCGATCCGCAGTTCAACAACACCGAAGAATGGTATGAGGCCATCCCGGCGGATGTGCGTCCACGCAAGGACCAGCCATTCTACCATCTGCTCGCGGAAAATAATGAGACGGAATACATCGCCTATGTCTCGGAGCAGAACCTGCTGGAAGACGATTCCGGCGAGCCGGTGCGGCATCCGCAACTGCGCGAACTCTTCGACAAGACCGCGGACGGCCGTTATTCGCCAAAACATCACGCGCGCCATTGATGCCAATCGGCTTTTAATCGGACAAAAACAAAAAAAGCGGGGCAAAACCCCGCTTTTTTCTGATCAGAGAGTGACGGCGATCAATTGGCCGTCTTCGCCTTGTCCTGCTCTTCCTTCAGCTTCTTGGCGAAGTCCTCATTGTTCTTGGAAACGAATTCCTGGAGCTTCTTCTGGCGGTCCTCGAGATCGGACTGCTGCATCGCCGGGCCATCATAGGCGCCGGTGAAGCCGGACAGCGAAACCTTGATCGGGTTCGGCTGGTTCTGGAAGTTGACGGAAGTCAGCGTCAGCTCCGAGCCCTTCTTGAAGGAAGCGATGAGCTGGTCCGAAAGCTGGGCTTCGGCAACGCAGCGGTCCGGGAAGCAGATCACGTAATCAAGCTTCTGCGCCTTGCCGCCATCGATCTGAAGGCCGATGCCGGGAGGCACGAGACGGCCGGTCGGGACCGTTACCTGGAAGACCTTGCGGTTCACCTTGCCCTTGAGCTCGATCAGGCTGATGCCGGTGACGAGCTGGCCGGAAGCGGCAGTGGAAATGTTCTGCACATTGCAGATGTCCACGTCTTCCTGCTTGGAACAAGCCTTGAACCAGCCCTGCGGAATCTGCGGCTGCTGCTGTTGTGCCGCGGCCGGCACGAGACCAGCGGCGAGCATGCCGACCACGCCTGCGGCCATGACCGAAAGACGGGCAGTGTCGGTTTTCAAGCTCGTCATCTATCAATTTCCTCTCAATTGTTCCCGGAACCGGCTCATGGCGCCGTTCGTAACCGCTACCTGTTGGCTAAATGAGGCAACAGCATGGCTTTTGCGGGCGTGTTACACCGCCTCGCGTTGCGAATCCAGTCCGTTTGCAGCGAATAACCGTGGCAATTCACCTCTAACCTCACAATAGTGCCGCCGTGATAGATTCTTATTCGAATCATCCAGTAATGTTCGAGTGAGGGCTATCTACCAATGCGCCGCATATTTCTATCGCTCTGTGCCGCCATGGCCCTGTTGCCGGCGCTTGGGGCTGCGGCACTGGCCGAGCCAAAGCACGCTGTTGCGATGCAGGGAGAGCCTGCCCTGCCTGAAGATTTTTCGAATTTCCCCTACGTCAATCCGGACGCGCCCAAGGGCGGCAGTGTCACCTATTGCGTGGTCGGCAGCTTCGACAACCTCAACCCCTTCATCATCAAGAGCCTGCGCACCACCGCGCGCGGCATGATCGACACGATCTACGGCAATCTGGTCTTCGAATCGCTGATGCAGCGCAGCATGGACGAGCCTTTTTCGCTTTACGGCCTGCTGGCCGAGTCGATCGACATGCCGGAAGACCGAAAATCGGTCGAATTCCACCTCAACCCGAAGGCAAAATGGTCCGACGGCGAGCCTGTGACGGCAGACGATGTGATCTTCACCTATGAGGTTTACACGGAAAAGGGCCGTCCCCCATACAGTGACCGCATGAAGAAGATCGCCAAGCTCGAAAAGACAGGCGATCTCAGCGTCCGCTTCATTTTCAACGAACTCGCCGACCGCGAATTTCCGCTGATTATCGCGATGACGCCGATCGTGCCGAAGCACTTCTTCAACAAGGAGACTTTCGACCAGACGACGCTGAAGCCGGTGATCGGCAGCGGCCCCTACCGCGTCGGGCAGGTGGCGCCGGGCCAGCGCATCGTCTTCGAACGCAACCCCGACTATTGGGCCAAAGACCTGCCGGTGAAGCGCGGCATCGACAATTTCGACCGCGTCACGCTCGAATATTTCCTGAATGCCAACGCCATGTTCGAGGCTTTCAAGAAAGGCATCTGCTCGACCTTCGCCGAGGCCGACCCGGTCAAGCGCGAGCGCAATTTCAATTTCCCGGCAATGACGGAAGGCAAGGTCGTCTCGGAAGATTTCGAGAGTGGATTGCCACCGGTGGTCAACGGCTTCCTGTTCAACACGCGGCTGCCGAAATTCTCCGACGTTCGCGTGCGCCGCGCGCTCGGCATGCTCTATGATTTCGAATGGGCCAACAAGAACCTGTTCGACGGCCAGTATAAGCGCACGGCGAGCTTCTGGCAGGATTCCGAGCTTTCCGCGCTCGGACGCCCGGCCAGCGAGGCCGAACGCGCGCTTCTTGCCCCCTTCCCCGGCAAGGTGCCTGCGGATGTCATGGACGGCACCTATCGACCGCGGGTAACTGACGGCTCCGGCCGTGATCGCAAGGTGCTGAAGGAGGCATTTGATCTCCTGGAAAGCGCCGGCTACCACGTCGATGGCGGCAAGCTCGTCGGCCCCGACGGTGAGCCGTTCAGCTTCGAGATACTGACCACGTCGCAGACCGAGGAGCGGCTTGCAGCGCTTTATCAGCGTTCGCTGGAGAAGCTCGGCATCGACGTCAACATCCGCGCGCTCGAATCCGACCAGATCCAGATGCGCAAGCAGAACTTTGACTTTGATGTGCTGTTCGGCTCCACCGGCTTCCTCGGGACGCTATCGCCCGGCATCGAACTCACTTTCCGCTGGGGTTCCGAGTCTGCAAATGTCCCGGGATCGTTCAATCTTGCCGGCGTCGCCGATCCGGCAGTCGATGCGATGATCGAGGCGATGCTGCATGCCCGCGACAAGGACAGCTACGTCGCCGCCGTGCGCGCGCTGGATCGCCTGTTGATTTCCGGCGCCTATATGGTGCCGATGCAGCACAACAAGAAAGAGTTCCTTGCCTACTGGGCCAATCTGGAACACCCGGCAAAGACACCTATATTCGGGAACCAGTTTCCGACCTGGTGGCAGAAGCCGAATTGACGGCAAAGGAGGAATTCCCGATGAGCGACGAAAAGCAGTCCATCACCATCGATGTCGTCTCCGACGCCGTTTGCCCTTGGTGCTTCATAGGCCAGAAGCGGCTCGACAAGGCCGTTGCCGCCGTGCCGGAAGTCGACGTGCAGATACGCTGGCGCCCGTTCCAGCTCGACCCGACCATTCCGCTCGAAGGCAAGGACCGCAAGCAATACATGCTGGCGAAGTTCGGCAGCGAGGAGCGCCTGCGCCAGATCCACGCCAATATCGAACCGCTGGGTGAAGCCGAAGGCATCGACTTCGATTTCGAGGCAATCAAGGTCTCGCCCAACACCATCGACGCTCACCGCGTCATGCGCTGGGCCTCGGCTGCCGGCGTGGAAGTGCAGAACAGGCTCGCGCGGCGACTGTTCCAGCTCTATTTCGAAGAAGGCCAGAACATCGGCGACCACGCCGTTCTGACCGAAGCCGCACGCGAGGCCGGCATGGATGCGCCGGTGGTCGAGGCGATGCTTGCCACCGACACCGACCGCGACGCCGTTGCCAACGAAGCCGCCACCGCGTCCCGCATGGGCATCACCGGCGTTCCCTGCTTCCTGCTCGAAGGCAAATACGCCGTCATGGGCGCACAGGAGAGCGACACCCTGGCCGACGCCATCCGCCAGATCGCCGCCGCGAAAGCGCGCGGGGAACTGGAGACGGCTAGCTAACAGCTTTAGACGGCTAGCTAACAGCTTTCTAAGGGTGCATCTATTCATCGCCACGCCCGCATTTTGCGCCTGGCTATTGTCAAGGAACGTTCCTTGCTCATGCAAGGAAGCAGTTCCCGCCGCTACGTTGGCCGCAAGACGCCGGTCGAACTCCTGTAGCGCGTCGCTCGAAGACGCTGCAGAGGCCATTCATAATCAGCTCATGTAAGCCGGCTTTCTTTTTGTAACGAAATGTTGCAGTACGTGAGTGGGTGCTCGGCAGTTTGTCGAGTTGGTTCGGGGGAACCGCATGATCGAAATTGCAGCGAACTCACGCGCTAAGGCGCGTGCGTCTCGGAAGCCGTCATCTGATGTGGTGATAGCACTCGGGATTTTTGGCGTACTGTTCGTCACCTTAGTCACTCTCTTTTCGCTGCATCAGCTCGGCTTCATTCACCGGGTCAATGCTGAGATTGCTCCGTATCAAAGCAACGCTGAAATGTTCCGCTGGCGATGCCCGGAGTACCGAAAGATCGACCAGCTCGGCGGCGGAACCTTGTGCGTGGTGGGCGCCCCGTGGAAGGCAGCGGAAAAGCGCGGCATCCTGTGGGGTGACAGCCATGCCCTCCACTTCGCTCCATTGGTGGATATCACCGCGCGCAAGGCTGGAATATCTCTGGTCGTCTGGTATAAGTGCCCTCCTTATATCGACCAGTTGAATGTCAAACGGTGGAGGCCGCAGCAACCCAGCTACTCGGCCAATTGTGCAAAGAGCCGTGCGGCGGCGATGAACTGGATAGGCAAGTCCGGGGATGCAAAAGTCGTCGTTCTTGCCTCAGCCTGGTACGATGGCCTGTCGACCCTCTACCAGAGAGAAGGTGACAAGCTCTCGTTGACGAACGGTTTGAAGCTGATGGAAATCGGCCTGGCAAAGGCTATCTCCACCATTGACCCGACGAAGCGCGATGTTCTCGTGATGGCTCAGTTCCCGCGTTTTCAAAACGCGCCGCAACCCTGCAACATCGCTCGTATTTCCGGCCTTATGCGCAGGAAATGCGACCCCTCGGCCCTTCAGATATCGACGGCTGAAACAAGGCGGTTGATGGACCCGGTGAACACAGCCCTGGAGAAGGCCGTAGCCACCACCAAGGCTCAACTCATCCAGACGAATGTTAGCGTTTGCCAGTCCGACCAGTGTCTCACACGCCTAAATGGTGAGTTCCTCTACATGGATGCTGGCCACATACGGCGTAATCTTACCCCGCAAACCCGTACGAGATTGGCAAAGATCCTGGGTCTCGATGCCGCATTCGCGAAGATCGGCCGGGGAGCGCTCGCCACCCCAACCGCCGGGCTTCAGATGTTTGGAGCACTGACGCAGGAGTAGGCCATGCGGTCACTGGCGATCGGCTTGCCATTGCTGCCGCCGTGTGAAACTTCTAAGCCGCCTTCTCCACCAGCCTTGCCAACTGCGTCATCACCACTGCCGCGCCGGCGAGGCGCTTTTCGGCGTTGGGCCAATCGCGGATGAAGACGACGCTCTGGTCCGGCCGGATCTTGGCCAGAGACCCCTGCTCCGAGATGTACTTGACCAGACCCGCCGGGTTGGAAAACTCGCGCTTGCGGAAGTGGATGACCACGCCCTTCGGACCGGCATCGAGTTTTTCGACATTGGCCTTGCGGCACAGCGCCTTGATGAAGACGATCTTCAGGAGATGCTGCACCTCTTCCGGCAGCGGGCCGAAGCGGTCGATCAGTTCGGCGGCGAAACCGTCGATCTCTTCCGGCGAATCGAGATCGGCCAGGCGACGGTAGAGCGCCAGCCGCAGCTGCAGGTCCGGCACATAGGATTCCGGGATCATCACTGCCGTGCCGACCGCGATCTGCGGCGACCAGCCGCCGTCGATGACCTCGCCGGTGCCGCGTATTTCGGCAACCGCCTCTTCCAGCATCTGCTGGTAGAGTTCGAAGCCGACCTCCTTGATGTGGCCGGACTGCTCTTCGCCCAAAAGATTGCCTGCACCGCGAATGTCGAGATCGTGGCTGGCAAGCTGGAAGCCTGCGCCGAGCGTATCCAGCGATTGCAGGACTTTCAGGCGGCGATCGGCGGTGTCGGTGAGCTTGCGGTTGGCCGGCAGCGTGAACAGGGCATAAGCGCGCACTTTTGAGCGCCCGACGCGGCCGCGCAGCTGATAGAGCTGGGCCAGGCCGAACATGTCGGCGCGGTGCACGATCAGCGTGTTGGCGGTCGGAATATCGAGGCCGGATTCGACGATGGTCGTTGAAAGCAGAACGTCGTACTGGCCGTCGTAGAAGGCGTTCATGATGTCATCGAGCTCGCCCGGCGGCATCTGGCCATGGGCTGTCGCGACTTTAAGTTCCGGCACAGATTCCTGCAGGAACTGCTTGATTTCATTAAGGTCCGAGATGCGCGGCACGACATAAAAGCTCTGGCCACCGCGATAGCGTTCGCGCAGCAGCGTCTCGCGGATGACCAGCGGGTCGAAGGGCGAAATGAAGGTGCGCACCGCCATGCGGTCGACCGGCGGCGTAGCGATCAGCGACAGCTCGCGCACACCCGTCAGCGCCAGTTGCAGCGTGCGCGGGATCGGCGTGGCCGACAGCGTCAGCACATGCACGTCGCTCTTGAGCTCCTTCAGCCGCTCCTTGTGCTTGACGCCAAAATGCTGCTCCTCGTCGATGATCAGCAGGCCGAGATTCTTAAAGGAGATCGACGCGCCAAGTAGCGCGTGGGTGCCGACGACGATATCGACCGTGCCTTCGGCGATACCCTTCTTGGTCTCGGCGAGTTCCTTCGCGCCGACCAGCCGCGATGCTTGCCGCACGACCAGCGGCAGGCCGGCGAAGCGCTGGGTGAAGGTCTTGAAATGCTGGCGCGACAGAAGTGTGGTCGGCACGACGACGGCGACCTGAAACCCTTCCATGGCGGCGATGAAAGCGGCACGCAGCGCCACTTCGGTCTTGCCGAAACCGACATCGCCGCAGATCAGCCGGTCCATCGGCCTGCCGGCGCCGAGGTCGTCCATGACCGAGTCGATGGCGCGCTGCTGGTCGTCGGTTTCCTCATAGGGGAAGCGGGCCGCGAACTCGCCATAGAGCCCGTCCGGCGGGTTGAGTGCCGGGGCTGAGCGCATCTGGCGCTCGGCGGCAATCTGGATGAGCTGGCCGGCCATTTCGAGCAGCCGCCGCTTGAGCCTCGCCTTGCGCGACTGCCATGCGCCGCCGCCGAGCTTGTCGAGCGGCGCTTCCGCCGAATCCGAGCCGAAGCGCGACAGGAGCTCGATGTTTTCGACCGGCAGAAACAGGCGGTCGTCGCCGGCATAGTGGATTTCAAGGCAGTCATGCGGCGCACCGACCGCTTCGATGGTGCGCAGGCCGATGAAACGGCCGATGCCGTGATCGGCATGAACGACGATGTCGCCGGCCGAGAGCGAGGCTGCTTCTGCAATGAAGTCCGAAGCGCGCTTGCGCTTCTTAGAGCGCCGCACCAGGCGGTCGCCCAAAATGTCCTGTTCGGCGACAACGACGAAGCCGTCCGTCTCGAAACCGGATTCGAGCGGCAGCACGGCAAGACCCGCCTGCCCCACTGTCAGCTTCTCGACATCGGCAAGCGTGGCGACCGGCTTCAGATTGCCGAGGTGGTGCTCGGCAAGAATCTGGCCGAGCCGATCGAGCGAACCCTCCGTCCAGCCGGCGATGACGACGCGGCGCTTGGCGGCGCGCACGTCGCCGATATAGTTCACCGCCGCCTCGAAGACATTGGCGTTGGGATCAGCGCGTTCGAGCTCGAAACTGTGACCGGCCTTCGAGCCGCCATGCAGCAGCTTGCGGCCGCCGGTGTCGGGGGTGTCGAAGGGCGTGAACTCGACCGCGGCGTGATCGGACAGTGCCGCCGTCACGTCTTCGGGCGAAAGATACATTTTTGCCGGCGGCACCGGCTTGTAGGGCACGGCATCCTTCAGCGCACCGTCGGCCTGCTGCCTGCGCGACTCGTAGTAGTCGACGATCAGCGTATGGCGCTCGACAAGCGCCTCGCGGGCGAGATGGTCGAATACGAAAGGCGCGGTCGGCAGATAGTCGAAAATCGTCTCGAGCCGCTCGTAGAAGAAGGGCAGCCAGTGCTCCATGCCGGCGAAGCGGCGGCCTTCGCTGATGGCAGCATAAAGCCCGTCATCACGCGCGGGAGCGCCGAACGCCTCGATATAGGAGCGGCGGAAGCGGCTGATCGCTTCGGGCGTCAGCGCCACTTCGCTCATCGGCTGAAGCGTGAGCGCCTTGCGCTGGCCGGTGGTGCGCTGCGTGGCGACGTCGAAGGCGCGGATCGATTCCAGCGTATCGCCGAAGAAGTCGAGCCGCAGAGCCTCGGTCGAGCCGGGCGCGAAGAGGTCGAGGATGCCGCCGCGCACGGCGAATTCGCCGACATCGCGCACGGTAGCAACGCGGTCGAAGCCGGAATTATCGAGCCGCGAGATCAGCGCATTCATGTTGATCTGACCGCCGGACCTGGCGTGGAACGTCTGCGCCTCGATCGCGGCAGCCGGCGGGATGCGCTGCAAGAGCGCATTGGCGGTGGTGAGGATGACGGCGCGATGCGGCTTCTTGGCCAGCGCGGTCATCGCCGCCATGGCATCGAGGCGGCGGGCGGCGGCATCTGCTCCGGGCGAGACGCGGTCATAGGGCAAACAATCCCAGGCCGGGAATTCCAGCACCGGAAGATCGGGGGCGGCGAATGCCAGCGCCTCGACGATCGCCGGCAGGCGCTGGCCGTCACGCGCAACGAAGATCACCGGCGCGTCGGACACTGTCTCGGCCACGGCCTGGGCTAGCGCGAAGGCTTCATAGCCATCAGCAACGCCATCGACGATGAACTGGCCGATGCCGCCCTTGGGCAGTCCGATTTTCTTGATCAGGCTCATTTTCAGAAACTCATGGCCTGGCGTGAGGCCAGAATCTTGCGGAACATCGCTGTGTCGTGTTCCGGCGGGATGGTCTGCTCGCCGGTGATCCAGGACAACAGGTCGGCGTCCTGCAGTTCCAGCACCGCGTCATATGCGTCCAGTTCGGAATCGGACAAGGCGTGAATGGTGGTATCGGCAAAAGCGCCGAGAATCAGGTCCATCTCTCGCATGCCGCGATGCCACGAACGGAACAGCAGCTTGCGCCGGCGCGCATCGAGCCCCTCACTTGATCGCGTCATGCCTGTCATTGTTTCGCATTCCTGATTGCCGAGTGGCGCATATAGCGTGGATGACGCTGCCTGTCAGCCTTGCAACCGCTCTCGCAGTGCCTAAGAGTCGGCTGGTGGAAATCATGCTGACAACTTCTCCCCGTTCCGGACCTGCGGTCCAAGCCTCCCGATCGTCGGGAGCGTAAAACCGTGCGCCCCAATATTCTCGACCCGCTTTTCGTCTCCATCACCTCGCTTGCCGGCGTTGGGCCGAAGGTTGCCGAACTGATCAAGAAGATCGTGCCCGCCGATATTTCGGATCGCGAGGCGCGCGCCGGCGATCTGATCTTCACGCTGCCGCATTCGGTGATCGACCGGCGCAACCGGCCGGGCATAGCGCTGGCACCCTCCGGCGCCATCGTGACACTGGAAGTGCGCATCGACCGGCACCAGCCGCCACCGCGCGGCAACAAGTCGGTGCCGTATAGGGTCTACGCCTTCGACGATACCGGTGAGATCGCGCTGACATTCTTCCACGCCAACACCGGCTGGCTCGAAAAGGCGATGCCGGTTGGTGAGGATGTGGTGGTCAGCGGCCGCATGGAGTGGTTCAACGGCCGCCCGAGCATGGTCCATCCCGATCATATCGCGCGCGTAGGCGATACCGAAAGCCTGCCGCTGGTCGAGCCGGTCTATCCGCTGACGGCTGGATTGTCCGGAAAAGTGCTGCGCCGCGCCATCGGCCAGGCGCTGGAACGCGTGCCGGCGCTGCCCGAATGGCTCAATCCGGATGTCATGCGCCGGCAAAGCTTTCCCGCCTTTGGCGAGGCGCTGGGCCGCATACACAACCCCGCCGATCCGATCGATGTCCTGCCCGACAGTGCTGCGTGGCGGCGGCTTGCCTATGACGAGTTCCTGGCCGGGCAGATTTCGCTGGCGCTGGTGCGCGCGACGGTGCGGCGGCTTTCCGGCAGGCCGCTTGCAGGCGACGGCCGGCTGATCGCCGCATTGCGAAACGCCCTGCCCTACAAGCTTACCCAATCGCAGACGCAGGCGCTGGCTGAGATCGATGCCGACCTGCAGAAACCGGAGCGCATGCTGCGCCTGCTGCAAGGCGATGTCGGCTCCGGCAAGACGGTGGTGGCGCTGCTTGCCATGGCGCGCGCCGTCGAGGCCGGCGGACAGGCCGCCCTGATGGCGCCGACTGAAATCCTCGCGCGCCAGCATTTCGCCACCATCGCGCCGCTGGTCGAAAAGATGGGCTTGCGCGTTGCCGTGTTGACTGGGCGGGAAAAGGGACGCGAGCGCGTGGAAATCCTTGCCGGGCTGGAAAGCGGCGCGATCAATATCGTTGTAGGCACCCATGCGCTGTTTCAGGAAACCGTGCAATTCCGCGATCTGGCGCTTGTCGTGGTCGATGAGCAGCACCGTTTTGGCGTGCATCAGCGGCTGGCGATCACTGCCAAGGGTGATGCACCCGACATGCTGGTGATGACGGCGACGCCGATACCGCGCACGCTGGTTCTGTCCGCCTTCGGTGACATGGATGTCTCACGGCTGACGGAAAAACCGGCCGGCCGCCAGCCGATCCGCACCGTCACACTGCCGCTGGAGCGGCTTGATGAACTGGTCGGGCGCATGCGTGATGCCGTGGCCGACGGCCAGAAAGTCTATTGGATCTGCCCGCTTGTGGAAGAATCCGAAGAGATCAAACTAATGTCGGCGGAAGACCGTTTTGCCTCGCTGAAACCGGTTTTCGGCGATGCGGCCGGCCTCGTCCATGGCCGCATGAAGGGCGCAGAAAAGGACGAGGCGATGCGCGCCTTCAAGGAGGGCGAAACGCGCATCCTGATCGCCACCACGGTCATCGAGGTCGGCGTCGACGTGCCCGACGCGACGATCATCGTCATAGAGCATGCCGAGCGCTTTGGCCTCGCCCAGCTTCACCAGTTGCGCGGCCGTGTCGGGCGCGGCGCCAAGGCCTCGACCTGCGTTCTACTTTATAAAGACCCGCTCGGCGAAACGGCCAAGCGCCGTCTTTCGGTGATGCGCGAGACGGAGGACGGCTTCCGCATATCGGAAGAGGATTTGAAACTGCGCGGCGAAGGCGAGTTGCTGGGCACGCGCCAATCCGGCACGCCGGGCTTTCAAGTGGCGCGCATCGAGACGCATGCCGACCTGCTGGAAATCGCTCGCGACGACGCCCGACTGCTGCTGACGCGCGATCCGGACCTCAAGTCTGCGCGCGGCCAAGCGATACGGATGCTGCTTTATTTGTTCGGGCGGGATGAGGCGGTGCGGCTGCTGAGGGCCGGCTGAGCGACTTCCTCAAGCGTCGGATTGGCTATCGATACGAGTTTTTTGCCTTTTATCTTGACCATTTTCTTGCCCATGTCGGGCGTCACCAGCCCGGCGGAGACGATGAGCTTGGCGCCGTCCTCGATGCTCATGTCGAGTACGATGACCTGGGATTTTGGCACATACATCAGGAACCCGGTCGTCGGATTGGGCGTGCATGGCATGAAGACGGCAATCAGCGGGTCGTCATTCTGGTCGAGCTTGTCATTGATCTCGGTGCGTTTCTCGCCGGCAACGAAAACGATCGACCATACGTCCTTGCGGGGATATTCGACCATTCCAACGGTGCGGAACATCTCGTTCTTGTTCGAAAGAACCGTCTCAAAAATCTGCTTCAAGCTGCTGTAAATGCTGCGGATAAGCGGCATACGCCCTAACACCCGCTCGCCCAGAGAGACGATCGAGCGGCCGATGAAATTGGCGGTCAGGAAGCCGACCAGCGTAATCAGCAGCAGCGCCACGATGAGGCCGAAACCCGGCACGGCGAACGGCAGATAGTGATCGGGATTATAGCGGTACGGAATGTAGGGCTTTACCCAGGAATCGACCCAGCCGACGAAAGACCACGCCAGATAGGCGGTGATTGCCAGCGGCGCCGTCACGATGAAGCCGGTTAGAAAATAGTTTCGCAGACGGCCCATGCAGCACTTCCGATTTGTAGCTGAGTGTTGCGGTGCGATATCGCAACGCCCCCGCCATAGTCTTAGACCATCACCCCGAGCGGTGGGAATCGTTTTTGCGACCTGCCGGACACGGTTTTGTCAGGACAGCACTCTATGTCCCAAGAAAGCACGTGACGGGTGATCGAAGGCATGGAATCCGGGGTGGATTGAGAACGCCGCTGCCGGTTGCCTCAGACAGCGGCGTTTTTCGTTATTCGACCGTCACCGACTTCGCCAGATTGCGCGGCTGGTCGACGTCCGTGCCCATGAAGACGGCCGTGTAATAGGCTAGCATCTGGATCGGTAGTGCGTAGACGATCGGCGTGATGATCTCAGGCATATCGGGCAGAATGATCGTTTCCATCGTCTTGATGCCGGCCTGATCCGCACCTTTCTGGTCGGTAATCAGAATGATCTTGCCGCCGCGCGCCGCCACTTCCTGCATGTTCGAGACGGTTTTCTCGAAAATGCGGTCATGCGGCGCGATGACAATCACCGGCATGTTCTCGTCGATCAGCGCAATCGGCCCGTGCTTCAACTCGCCGGCGGCGTAGCCTTCGGCGTGGATATACGAGATTTCCTTGAGCTTTAGCGCACCTTCCATGGCCAGCGGATAGTTGGTGTCGCGGCCGAGATAGAGCACGTGCTTGTAGCGTGAAAGTTCCCGCGCGATCTTTTCGATCTGCTCCTCGAGCTTGAGCACATGGTTGGCGAAACGCGGTGCTTCGGACAGTTCGCGCACCAGCGTCTTTTCCTGTTCGCGAGAGATCGTGCCGCGCGCCACGCCGGCCCGCACGGCCAGCGAAGCGAGAACCGAAAGCTGGCAAGTGAAGGCCTTGGTCGAGGCAACGCCGATTTCCGGCCCGGCAAGGGTCGGCAGGATCACGTCGGATTCGCGCGCGATGGTCGATTCGCGGACATTGACGATAGCCCCGATCGGAACGCCGGCCTTGCGGCAGTAGCGCAGCGAGGCAAGCGTGTCGGCGGTCTCGCCCGATTGCGAGATGAAGAAGGCGGCGCTGTTCTTCGAGATCGGCATTTCGCGGTAGCGGAACTCCGATGCGACATCGATATCGACCGGCAGGCGGGCGATACGCTCGAACCAGTATTTGCCGATCAACCCGCTGAGATAGGCCGTGCCGCAGGCCGAAATCGCCAGCCTGTCGATCTTGGCGAAATCGAACGGCAGGTCGAGCGGTTTTGAGACGCCATCGGTGAAATCCACGTAATTCGCCAGCGTATGCGAAATGACTTCCGGCTGTTCATGGATTTCCTTTTCCATGAAATGGCGGCGGTTGCCCTTGTCGACCATGAAGCTGGTGCTGAGCGACTGCTGGCGCCTGCGCTCGACCGCGTTGCCGTCCATGTCGAAGATACCGACCTCGTTGCGGCGCACGACCGCCCAGTCGCCGTCTTCGAGATAGGTGATCGAATTGGTGAAGGGGGCGAGCGCGATGGCGTCGGAGCCGAGATACATCTCGCCGTCGCCGTGACCGACGGCCAGCGGCGGGCCGTTGCGGGCGCCGACGATCAGGTTGTCGTCGCCCTGGAACATGATCGCCAGCGCGAATGCGCCTTCAAGGCGCTTCAGCGCGCCATGCGCGGCATCGACCGGGCTGGCGCCGCGCTTCAGTTCGCGCGCGACGAGATGCGCCACGACTTCGGTATCCGTCTGGGAAACGAATTCGTAGCCGTCAGCCTTCAACTCGTTCCGCAACTCCGCGAAATTCTCGATGATGCCGTTGTGGACGACTGCAACGCCATTGGAGAAATGCGGGTGCGCGTTGGTCTCGTTCGGCACGCCATGGGTCGCCCAGCGCGTATGGCCGATGCCGATATTGCCGTCGAGCGGCTCGGCGTTCAGCCGTTGCTCGAGATTGACGAGCTTTCCCTCGGCGCGGCGGCGGCCAAGCTGGCCGCCTTCGACGGTCGCTACGCCCGCCGAGTCATAGCCGCGATATTCAAGCCGCTTCAATGCGTCGACGATAAGCGGCGCTACCGATGTCCGGCCGACGATCCCAACAATTCCGCACATGGTCCGGTTGCCCCTATTCCCGCAAACTTCCCCCTGCCGCTATCTAGTCAGTGTGGCGGCGGCGCGGAAGTCACATTCCGTATCTTCTGGTATCAGCTTTATGGCTATGGAGGATGACCCCCACAGCGTCCAGCGTATGCGCTTCGAATAACCGTTTCGGGTTACTTTTTCGCTGCATTGGCGCGGCGTTCGCGCAATTCGCGTGCCTTGTCGGGCAAGGTCTTTTGCCGAGCGCGTCCGAATGCCAGTGCGTCCGCCGGTACGTTCTCGGTGATGACGCTGCCCGAGGCGACATAGGCGCGCTCGCCGATGGTGATCGGCGCGACAAGCGACGAGTTCGAGCCGATGAAGGCGCCAGGGCCAATGTCGGTGAAGAATTTCGAGTAGCCGTCATAATTGCAGGTGATGGTGCCCGCCCCGATATTGGCGCCCTGCCCGACACGCGCGTCGCCGATATAGGTAAGGTGATTGACCTTCGCGCCGGCCTCGATCGTCGCCTTCTTGACCTCGCAGAAATTGCCGACCTTGGCCTTTTCCCGAAGATCGGCGCCTGGCCGCAGCCGCGCGAAGGGTCCGACATCGGCGCTGGGACCGATAAGAGCCCCTTCGATGTGGCTGAAGGCGTGGATCTTCACGCCAGATGCGACTTTCACGCCGGGACCGAAAAAGACGCTCGGCTCGATAATGGTTTCCGCACCGATTTCCGTATCGTGCGAGAAGAAGACGGTTTCGGGCGCGATCATGGTCACGCCAGAGAGCATCATCTCGCGGCGCTTGCGCTTCTGCCAGATGGCTTCTGCCTCGGCGAGCTCGGCGCGATTGTTGATGCCGAGAACGCTTTCGAAACTCGCTTCGGTCGCCGTCACTGCCAGGCCGGCTGCGTCGGCGATTTCGACGATGTCGGTCAGGTAGAATTCGCCCTTCGCATTGGCATTGCCGACGGCGTCGAGCAGTTTCAGCGCGTGCGCACCCGAAATGGCCATGATGCCGGCATTGCAGAAACCGATCTTGCGCTCTTCGTCGCTGCAATCCTTGTCTTCCCGGATCGCGACAAGCTTGCCGTTCTTTTCGATCAGGCGGCCATAACCGGAAGGATCGGGCGGGCGAAAGCCGATCACGACCACGGCAGCGCCTTCCCCGAGTTTCGTCCGTGCGGCAGAAAGCGAACCCGCCTCCAGCAGCGGCGTATCGCCGAACAGCACAAGGATATCGTCATAACCGCGCGCGATCGCCTTTCGAGCGGCAAGCACAGCATGCGCCGTACCGAGCCGTTCCTCCTGAACGAAGGTCTCCGTGCCCGGCGCGAAGGACGCGGCCGCCTCCCGCATCTGCTCGGCTCCGAAGCCGACGACCAGAGCGAGATCGCCAGCGCCGGCGGCCTTTGCGGCGTTGGCGACATGCGCGACCATCGGCAGGCCGGCTATCTTGTGAAGCACCTTGGGCGACGCGCTTTTCATGCGCGTGCCCTCGCCGGCGGCAAGGATGATCGACAGGCAGGATCTAGCGGTCATGGCGATTTCCGGAAAGAAACAGGAAGATTCGTCGCAGTTCTAGCACTGCTTCCTTCCTGCTCCAATGCGGCTGAAATTCGATGCGTCGGCAGAATTACAGCCGATCTGCACCGGCCGATACGTCGTCAGCCCAGCTTGCCGAGCGTCGGAAAGGTTTCCAGAAGCCAGTAGGAAGCGCTCTGGACGCCGCCGGTAAGGAAGAACACGCCGGCCAATACCAGAAGCGCGCCGATGACTTTCTCGACGCGGCCAAGATGCACGCGGAACTTGCCGAGAAAGCGCATGAATGCACCGGAAAAGAAGGCCGCCAGCAGGAACGGAATACCGAGCCCGAGCGAATAGGCCGCAAGCAACAGCGCGCCTTCGCTGACCGTTTCGCGTCCGCCGGCAAGCGTCAGGATCGGCCCGAGCACCGGCCCGATGCAAGGCGTCCAGCCGAAAGCGAAAGCGAGTCCCATGGCATAGGCAGCGACCGTGCTGGCGGGCTTGCCTTCCGACTGGAAGCGCGCCTCGCGCGACAGGAACGGGATTTTCAGGACGCCGAGGAAGTTGAGCCCCATCAGGATGATGAGCACGCCGGCCGCCATCGCCAGCGGTTCCTGCCAGACGCGCAGAAGCCGTCCGATCGTCGAAGCACCAGCACCGAGCGCCACGAATACGGTGGAAAATCCCAGGACGAAGGCAACCGATGTTATCAGAAGTGCGTTTCGGGTGGCCGACTTGGCAACCTTTCCACCCTCGGCACGAAAATCATCGACCGAAACGCCGGCCATATAGCAGAGGTAAGGCGGCACCAGCGGCAGCACGCAGGGCGACAGGAACGAAAGCGCCCCTGCCCCGATCGCACTCAGATAGCCGACATCCAACGCCATGATTCCCCGCAACAATTGGGTTTGCGCTGCATATAGCCGTCAGAAGGCGCCGCCTCCAATCACGACTGCGTGGCAGATCGTCGCCTCGGGACCTTACGAACGGAAAACTAGCAGACTAGAGGGCTTGTGGCGCAAAAGAACTCAGAGCACCAACATAAGGCTTGATGACCGGGCGGGCATAGGCGCCGCGCTTACTGGTCTTGAGCCCCAGCGAGATGAGCGCCTCGGCTTGCTTGACGGCAGCACTGACCCCGTCGATCACAGGCACGCCGAACTCGTCCTGGAATGCTCGTGCCAGGTCCGCCATGCCGGCGCATCCCAGAACGATAGCTTCGGCGCGGTCCTCGTCGAGCGCCCGGCGAATTTCATGCGCCAGCTTCGCCTTTGCCCCGGAGGCCGGATCCTCCAGCGAAAGAACAGGGATATCGGCAGCACGCACGCGCACCCTGCCTGCCATTCCATATCGCTGCACCAGATTCTCGATCGGAATGCGCGAACGCTCAAGCGTGGTCACGACAGAGAAGCGCGGGGCCAGAAAGGCAGCGGTGGCAAGCGCGGCCTCGCATATGCCGATCACCGGCATGTTTGCCATGGCTCGCGCGGCATCCAGGCCGGTATCGTCGAAGCAGGCGATGATTGCAGCATCTGCTCCGTTACGTTCTCCCGAGGCGATTTCTGCCAGCATTCCGGGAACGGCCAGCGCCTCATCGTAATATCCCTCAATCGAAACCGGCCCCATGCGCGACGTGACGGCAACGATCTCGCTTTCGCGGGACACGGCACCCCGCGCAGCATCGGCGATCGTCGCCGTCATGCTCTCGGTCGTGTTCGGATTGACGACAAGAATACGCATGAAAAATGCCCTTCTGCGCTCAGCCTTGTGCCGCGCCGGTTGATCGGACGATACGGTAAGCCGACGAAAAGATTTCCTCAGCCGTAGGATGAGCCCAGGTGCGGTCGGGATATTTTTCGACCAGCCCCTCGAACTGGCGTTGCGCGCGCACGGCGTCGGCAGCGAAATCCATTCCCGGAATCTGCCGCTCACGCATGACCATCCGCCCGTCGATGATGACGGTTCGGGCATCGCGTCCAGAACCTGAAATCATCAGGGTCTGGATCGGGTCGATGATCTGACCGATATCAGGGTTTGCCAAATCCCAAACCACCATGTCGGCGCGGCATCCGGGTGCGAGCCGGCCGAGATCGGGTCTGCCGAGAGCATCCGCTCCGCCAAGGGTGGCGGCGTCGAAATAGTCTTCGGCGCGGCATGCCTCGGCTTTCCCCTCGACAAAACGGCAGATCATCAGGCCGATCTGCATGTTGAGCAGCATATCGGGAGGCGACGTGTCCGTGCCAAGCCCGATGCGAAGGCCGCGCTCGCGGTAACTGCTGAAACTTTCAAGCCCATCACCGAAGCGTGCTGCAACCAGCGGGCAATGCACGATGACCGAGCCGGCCTCGGCGATGATTTCGAGGTCGCGCCCCGGTTCCGGCACGAAGCGCGACGGGCTGACGAAGGTGCCATGCGGCAGAAGGGTCTTCTTGGTCAGAAAATCCAGGCTCTTCAGCCATTCGATCGAGGTCATGCCATGCAGTCGCCGCACGGTCTCGCGCTCGAAGCCGCCCTGGCAGCAATGCAAACGTACGGGCACGCCAAGGTCTTTTCCGGCGGCGGCGGTGCGTCTCAGCAGGTCGGGAGTGCAGGTCTCGATACGGTCCGGTGCGAGCATGGTGCGGACAAGGCCACCATGCCGGCCTTCCAGCCGCTCACAGAACGAAATCGCGTCGGCCAGCCCTTTCAGTCCACGCGGCTCGTTGAAGAAGAGTTCGAACTTGTTCTCCTCCACGACGACGGGATTGCCGGTGCGATAGGCAGGGCCCAGATAGACGCGCAGGCCGAGGTTGGCAGCTGCTTCAGCCGCTCCTTCGAACTCCTCCACCGTTTCACCCCATTCGCGATAATAGAGCGAGGCGATCGGCAAGGCAGTCGTTACGCCGTTGCGGATCAGGCGCGCGAAGGCATGGCGCTTCTGAAACACCAGTTCATCGGGCGAATACATCTCATAGGGGCCGGCTTCCATATAGGATTTCGGCCAGACGCGGCCCTTGCGCCACGATGGATGGTTGTCGAAAGACAGAACAGTCGTATCGAGATCGGACAAGGCATCGAGATCGATGAAACCCGGAGCGATCAGGGCCTGCCCATAGTCGATCCGCTCGTCCACATCCCCGGGGAAATCGTGGCCGACAAAGAGTATTGCGCCGTCCTGGTAGACCACTTCCCCGCCGGGCAGCAGCGTATGGCGGCCTTCTTCGTGGCCCACCACCCAGGCGGCGGTCATCAGTGTGCGCTTGCCTTCGCTCATGATCGTCGTTCCCTACTCAGCTGCGGGCTTGCGCTTGCGTTCTTCCCATTGCGCGACGCTCATGGTCGGCAGGTCGAACGTCTCGCGGGAAAGCGCATAACCGTGACCGCCCATCCGGCCGATCGCGTCCAGCCCGACGGGGTCGACATGCAGCCGAGAATTGACGACGTCGGAGCGGATATGGGCCGCGACGATCTCACCAAGAATGACCTCACGCGAATTGCCGACGCCCAGCGTCACATAGGTGCGGCATTCGAAGGCGGCAGGCGATTCCGCGATGCGGGGCGCTGCGATCTTCGATCCGGGAACGGCGGTCAGGCCTGCTTCGGCAAGTTCGTCGATATCCGATGAGAACGGCACAGCGCAGACATTCATGGCGTCGAGCATCGCGCTCGAGACGATGTTGACCGTGAAGACGCCGGTCGTGCGCACATTCCAGGCCGTATCCTTGAAGGAAAGGTCGTCGTGGTTTTCCACGCCGAGCGCAAGAATCGCCGGTTCGGCCGACAGGCAGTTGAAAAAGCTGATGGGAGCGGCGTTGACGCGCCCGTTCAGATCAACGGTCGTCACCAGCGCGATCGGGCGCGGCACCACCGCACCGATCAACAGCTTGTACTTCTCGCGTTCGGACATTCGTTCGAAGTCGAAACTGGTCTTGTTGGTCATGAGCGTGCTTTCAGAAAAGTTGAGACAAGAAAATCGCAACGCCCACGCGCCGGCAAAGCGCATGTGCGGATGTCGAATATGAGCGGAATGGCAGCGGCGGCAGCCTTTGCGCGCCACTCGTCAGTTTGTCGGGAAAGGTGCCGGCTTAGCTCTTTGCCGCGAGCGGTCGATAGTCCGCCAGCAAGTCCTTCAGCTCGCGCTCGCGCACGGGTTTCAGGTCGAGGAGACCGCGCGTTGCGACGGCGGTCAGGTGCTCGTCCATGATCCGGACGCCGGTTTCCTCGTCGCCACGCACGAGCGCGTCGATGATCATCTGGTGCTCGTTGACCGCGCACTCCGATGAATGCGGCCGGCCATAAAGGGCAAGGATCAGCGAGCAGCGCGATGCAACTTCTGCGACATAGCGAATGAGAAGTTCGTTGCCCGTCATATCTGCAAGCAGCGTATGGAATTCGCCGGCAAGCCGTATCGATTCCGGTCCGTCGCGTCCCTGCGCCCGTTCTTCCGCCGCGACATGTGCCCGCAATTTTTCCGTCATGGCGGGCGTCATGCGTCCGGCCAGCGTCTCGATCACCGTCCGCTCCAGGCTGCGCCGCACCTGAAAGACGCCGCGCGCCTCCGCGAGGCTGGGCGAAGCCACCGTCGCACGCTTGTTGGGCTGCTGCGAAACGAGACCTTCCACAGTCAAGCGCGCGAGCACGCTGCGCACGACCGTCCGGCTGACGCCAAAACTCTCGCCGACCGAATCCTCCGGCAACTTCGTGCCCGGCGCGATCGCCTGTTCGATGATTGCCCGTCTCAGCGCCTGATATACGCCTTCTGCGAGATTGCCGGCGCGGCTCGCGCGTTTGGTCGGCGTGATTTCCTGTGAGGTCATGGTGCAGCGATTTATCCGAATACCCTGTGCCGGTGTCAACCATGGCGTGTTCCCAATCTGCGTACAGGATCGATGCCAAATGTTTTCTCTTGCGCCATTAAACAGTATACACTATCGTTTATCAAGTGGATACAGATTGCATAAAAAATAATCAAAACCAGCTCAAATGAAGTGCAATCCACGGGAACGCCTATCTGGACGGCAAATTCAGATTTGGTAAAAACAAATGGAGAGGCTGCAATGAAATCGTTCTTGAAGACGTCCGTTGCCTGCATCGCGGCGCTAACGCTCACCACATTCTCGGCAGCCGCCGAAAATGTTCTCAAGTGGGGCGCCCAGCGCGATGTCGTCTCGCTCGACCCGTATTCCTACGGAGACACCTTCACCATCGCCGTGCTCAACCATGTCTATGAAGGACTGGTGCGCTACGACGACAATCTGCAGATAGCGCCGGCGCTCGCCACGTCGTGGGAAGTCGTGTCCCCGACCCTCTGGCGCTTTCATCTGCGCCAAGGCGTTACCTTCCATGACGGCGCGCCATTCACCGCCGACGACGTGCTAGCGTCGCTAACGCGCGTCAGCGACCCGGCCTCGCCTCTGCGCGGCAATCTGCCGGCTTACCAGAGCGCCAAGAAGATCGACGACTTCACGGTCGAGGTCACCACCACGCCGAACTACCCGCTGCTGCTCAACGACCTCACCAACATCGTCATCTTCGACAAGGAATGGCTGGTCGCCAACAAGGCGGAGGCTCCGACGGACGTCGGCAAGGGCGTCGAAGGCTATGCGACCGCCCACGCCAACGGCACCGGCCCGTTCAAGGTCGTGTCGCGCAAGCCCGATGCCGAGACCGTGTTCGAGGTCAACAAGGCCTGGTGGGACAAGCCGCGGCACAACATCGACAAGATCGTCTTCACCCCGATCACCTCGGCTGCCACGCGTGTTGCAGCCCTTTTGTCGGGCGAGATCGACTTCACCAATTCAGCGCCCCTCCAGGACATTCCCCGCCTGCAGGCTTCGTCAGACATCAAGGTGCTGGCGAGCAATGAGTTACGGACCGTCTTCTTCGTCTTCAACCGGACCGACAAGACGATCGCATCCGACATCACCGACAAGAACCCGATGAACGACATCAAGGTTCGCCAGGCGATGTACCAGTCGATCGACATCGACGCCTTGCAGAAGAAGGTGATGCGCGGCCTGTCGCGTAACACCGGGTCGATGGTTGCACCCGCCATTCCCGGCTATGTCGAAGCGCTGGATTCGCGCCTGCCCTATGACCCGGATGCAGCCAAGAAGCTTCTGGCTGAGGCGGGATATCCCAACGGCTTTACCTTCTCCTTCGTTTGCGAGAACGACGGTTACGTCAATGAGGAAGAGATCTGCCAGGCGGTCTCGTCGATGTGGGCCCGCGTCGGGCTGAAAGCGACGCTGGACGTCGCGCCGACCAGCCTGCAGACCGCGAAATTCGAGAGCGGCAAGTTCGATGTCGGCATACTTGGCTGGGCCAACGAGCCCATGATCGACAGCTACTCGATCCTCGTGCAGGTCGTGCATTCCAAGACGGGCACGTCCGGCGTGTTCAACTGGGGCGGATGGAAATATCCGGAGGTCGACGCTCTGATCGATGCCGCCGGCAAGGAACTCGACCGCGAAAAGCGCCTCGATTTCCAGAGCGAGGCGCTGACCAAGATCAAGGACGATGTGGCCTTCCTGCCGCTGCACCAGCAGCCCATGGCATGGGCGACCGGTTCGAAAGTGGAAAGCCTCGTCCAGCTTACCGACAACAAGCCGCGCCACTGGCTGACCAAGATGAAGTAATTTTCCACCTCCGGCCCGGGCACTCCGGGCCGGACGAAATCAGTCGGACGTCAGCCCGGTTCAGGCCTCATTGAAACCCGTCAGGAGACGGCAGACATGCTTGCCATCATCGTCAAACGCATCGGCAATGCAGCGCTTGTCATGCTTGTCGTCGCCTTCATCGCCTTCATGATCTTCCAGTTTCTGGGAGACCCGGTTCAGCTCATGCTCAACGCGCAGGCCAGCCAGGAAGAGCGCGTCGCGTTGCGGCTTCGCCTCGGTCTCGACCAGCCCGTCGTCATGCAGTTCTTCTCCTTCGTCATCCGCGCCGTGCAGGGCGATTTCGGCATCTCGTTCCGCAACCAGCGTGAAGTCATGTCGCTCATTGCCGAACGCTTTCCGGCGACATTCGAACTCGTCATGGTCTCGACCGTGCTGGCTTTGGCGATAGGCGTGCCGCTTGGCGTCTTTGCCGCGATCAACCCGAAGAACCCGGCGGCGCGCATTGCACGCATGATCTCCATGGTCGGCGTTTCGGTGCCGGCCTTCGTCATCGGCATCGTGCTGATCCTGGTGTTTTCGGTGCAGCTCGGCTGGCTCCCGGCCTTCGGGCGCGGCGAAGTCGTGCAGTTCGGCACATGGTCGACCGGTCTGCTGACGCCGTCGGGACGGCTGGCACTCATAATGCCGGCAACATCGCTGGCGCTGTTCCAGATCTCCTTCATCATGCGCCTGGTTACCGCCGAAATGCTGGAAGTGCTGCGAACCGATTACGTCAAATTCGCGCGCGCCCGGGGTCTTCCCGACCGCATCGTGCATTTCCGCCACGCATTGAGGAACTGCATGATGCCGGTGGTGACCATGACCGGCATGCTGATCGGCGACCTCATCGCCTTTGCCCTGGTGACCGAGACGGTATTCCAGTGGCCCGGCATGGGATTGCTGTTCGTACAGGCGGTGATGTTCATCGATATCCCCGTCATGGCGGCCTATCTGATGATCGTTTCCGTCATCTTCATCACGCTCAACACCATCGTCGATTTCATCTACCTCGCCGTCGATCCGCGCCTGCGGCAGACGGGGACGGCAGGAGGCGCAAATGTCCGTTGAGCAGACAGTGAAGATGCCGGCCGCACCTCGGTTTGCCCGCCTCAGAACCTTCCTTGACGGCGATCTGGTCTATGGCTTCCTGCGCACCCCCTCGGCGGTCATTTCGGCGATCGTGCTGCTCGTCATTGCACTGACCGCCATCGCCGCACCGTTGCTCTCGCCGCAGGATCCCTACGACCTGACGCAGCTCTACCTCGACAAGGCGGAACTGCCGCCGATCTGGACCGCTGAGGGCCAAGCGCCATACCTGCTCGGCACCGACGTGCAAGGCCGCGACATCTTTTCGGCTATTCTCTACGGCTCGCGCATTTCGCTGATGATCGGCTTTGCCAGCGTTATCGTGTCGGTGATGATCGGCATCGTGGTCGGGCTGACCTCGGGCTATGTCGGCGGCCGGATCGACAATCTGCTGATGCGTATCGGCGATCTCGTGCTCTCAATACCGACGCTGCTCGTCGCCATCCTGGTCAGCGCGATCTTCCGCGAACTCCTGCCGGTTTCGATGCGGGACGCCTTCACGCCGGTCATCCTGACCACGTCGATCGCCATCACCTCATGGGTTCAGTACGCCCGCATCGTGCGCGCCTCGACCATGGTGGAAGCGCGCAAGGAATATGTGCTGGCCGCCCGCATCCTGCGGCTGCCGCCTCTGCGCATCATGCTGACGCACATCTTACCAAACGTCATGACCGCGGTTCTGGTGACGGCCACGCTCAATCTCGGCCTCGCCATTCTGGCGGAAGCCACGCTTTCCTTTCTCGGCGTCGGCATGCCGGTGACCCAGCCCTCGCTTGGCACCCTGATCCGCATCGGCAACCAGTATTTCTTTTCCGGAAGCTGGTGGGTCGTGCTGTTCCCGGCGCTGCAACTCAGCCTGATCATCCTCGCCGTCAATCTTCTCGGCGACTGGCTGCGCGACGCCCTCAACCCGAAACTCCGCTGACCAAGAGGCTGACCATGAGTGAAATGCTGATCCTGAAGAATGTGCGGCCGTGGGGCGAAGCCGCCATAGACCTAACGATTGCAGATGGACGCATCGCTTCAGAGTCTTCGGCCTCATCTCTTGCCGAGGCTCAAACAATCGATGGAAAAGGGGCGATCATTCTGCCCGGTTTTTTCGAAGCGCACACCCATCTCGACAAGACATTGTTCGGCATGCCGTGGAACCACAACAATGTCGGTTCCACGCTGATCGACAAAATCACCAATGAGCGCAATTCGAAGGCGCGGCTCGGCCTCGATCCCGCGCGCCAATCGGCGCGGCAGGTGGCGCTGTCGGTAGCGCATGGCACGACCCATATCCGCAGCCATGTCGACATCGACACAGAACACGGCCTGAACGGCGTGCTGGGTGTCATGGCGACGCGCGAAAAATATGCCGACGTGATCGACCTCGAGATCGTCGCCTTCCCACAGTCTGGCATGCTTATCCGCCAGGGAACGAAGGAGTTGATGGATGAGGCGTTGAGCCTCGGCGCCGAGGTCGTGGGCGGGCTCGATCCTTGTTCGATGGACCTTGATCCGAAAGGCCATCTCGATGTGGTCTTCGCTCTCGCCGAAAAGCACGGAAAGCCTATCGACATCCATTTGCACGAGCTGGGCGAGCTTGGTGCTTTTTCGATGCGCCTCATTATTGACCGCACCCGCGCCCATGCCATGGCCGGCAAGGTGACCGTCAGCCATGCCTTCTGCCTCGGTCACAACGACTACCTTGCCATCGGCAATCTGCTCGACGAACTGGCCGACGCAGGCATCGCGATCATGACGACGGGACCGGCCGGCTATCCCTGCCCGCCTCTGATCCGCACGCTGGATGCCGGAATCACGGTCTGCTCCGGCTCGGACGGTATACGCGATTGCTGGAGCCCCTATGGCAATGCCGACATGCTGGAGCGCGCGATCTTTCTCGGCATGCGCAATGATCTCGATCGCGACGACGAAATCCGCCGTGCCGTCGAGGTGGTCACCACCGGTGGTGCTGCCGTCATGGGCCGTCAGGATTACGGGCTTGCCGTCGGCGATGCCGCCGATCTTGTGTTGATCGAAGGAGAGACACTGGCCGAGGCAGTCGTCTCACGACGCGCTCGTCCGCTGGTGATGAAACGCGGAAAAGTCGTTGCCCGCGAGGGTGCTGCCTTGTTCGAGACGGAGTGATCCCATGAACGCCGCGTTTGCGCCAAACGAGCCCCCGCTCGACCCACCGGTTCTCAGCATTCGCGACCTGCGCGTTGAATTTCCGACGCGGCGCGGCGTGTTGACGGCCATTCGCGGTGTCAGCCTGACGATCAGGCGCGGCGAGATACTCGGTGTCGTCGGCGAATCCGGCGCGGGGAAATCCCTGACCGGTGCTGCCGTGATCGGTCTTCTCGAACCGCCGGGCAGGATCGCGGGCGGCGAGATCCATGTCAGCGGCAAACGCATCGACAGTCTGCCGCGGCGGCAATTGATGGCACTGCGCGGCAAGACCATCGGCGCGATCTTTCAAGACCCGCTCACATCGCTGAACCCGCTCCTCACCGTGGGCGACCAGCTTGTGGAAACGATCCGCTGCCACCTTCCGCTGTCACGGACGGAAGCGGCAAGGCGCGCCATCGACCTCCTGAACGAAGTCGGCATTCCCTCGCCCGAGCTTCGTGTCGGTCAGTACCCGCACCAGTTTTCCGGCGGGATGCGGCAGCGTGTCGTGATCGCGCTTGCTCTCGCCGCCGAGCCGGAACTCGTCGTTGCCGACGAGCCGACGACGGCGCTCGATGTTTCGATCCAGGCGCAGATCACGGGGCTGCTCAAGCGAATCTGCCGGGAACGCGGCACGGCCATCATGCTCGTGACCCACGACATGGGCGTGATCGCCGAAACCGCCGATCGCGTGGCGGTGATGTATGCGGGACGCATTGTCGAAATCGGACCGGTCGAGGACCTAATCAAGCGGCCGCAGCATCCCTACACCCGCGGCCTGATCGGCTCGATTCCGAGCCTTGCAGCCCGTCACGAACGGCTTGCCCAGATCGATGGCGCAATGCCGCGTCTCAATTCCATGCCTGCGGGCTGCGCCTTCAATCCACGCTGTGAAATCGCGGATGCGCGCTGCCGCAGCGATCTGCCCAAGCTCTTGCCGAGTGGGCGAGGTTCGGTCGCCTGCTGGAAGCTGGCTTTGGCCGAAGCAGTGGAGGCAGCGTGATGGGTGCGCTCGGACAACCGACACTGCGTGTGGAAGACATCGCCTTCCATTTCGACGTCTCGCCGTCATGGTTCGACCGAACCGTTCTGCGCAAGCCTGAGCGCACGCTGAAGGCAGTCGATGGCCTGAGCTTCGCCATCCCGCGCGGCACCACCTTTTCGATCGTCGGCGAATCCGGCTGCGGGAAGTCGACACTGGCGCGGCTGGTCGTCGGGCTCTATCAGCCAACGCGCGGCAGTCTTTCCTTTGCGACAGGGAGCGGCAGCGACGGCAGCGTGCGGACGCAGATGATATTTCAGGACCCGTATGCCAGCCTGAACCCACGCTGGCGCGTCGGCGACATCATCGCCGAGCCGATCCGCCACCTCGGATTGCGCCGAGCCGGTGGCGAGACCGATATGCGGGTGCGGGAATTGCTGGAGATCGTCGGCCTGTCCTGGCGGGACGCCGCGCGCTATCCGCACGAATTCTCCGGCGGACAACGCCAGCGCATCTCGATCGCCCGCGCGCTTTCCGCAGAACCGGAATTCCTGATCTGCGATGAGCCAACCTCGGCACTCGACGTGTCCGTCCAGGCGCAGATTCTCAATCTTCTCAAGGATTTGCAGCGGGAACTTGGACTGACTTATCTGTTCATAAGCCACAACCTGGCAGCGGTTCGCCACGTCTCTGACCGCGTCGCAGTGATGTATCTCGGGCGCATTGTCGAAGAGGCCGCGACTGACGACCTGTTCGAGCGGCCGAAGCACCCTTACACGCGCTTCCTGCTCGACACCGTGCCGGACCTTGAAAGACCGAACCGCGACCGCGTTCCTGCGGTGGTAGACCTACCGAGCCCTATCGATCCGCCGACAGGATGCAGCTACCATCCGCGCTGCATGCTGGCGACGGAGCTTTGCCGCACGACCGTCCCGGAACCGCAGCTGCTTGAGGCCACCTACGTCCGCTGCCATCACGCCGAGCCGTGATTGACTGAAAAACTCTACAGCATCTCGAGCGCGGTCTTGCGTCGAGGCGCCGGGAAAGCCCGGTCCAGCCTTGCCAATTGTTCCACCGTCAGCTTGAGATCGGCGGCTTTCCTGTTGTCGCGTAGATGATCGGGATTGCTGGATTTCGGAATTGCGATGACGCCGTCATGGCTCAGCACCCAGGCAAGCGCCACGGCCGCCGGCGTCGCACCGCATTCCTTCGCGAGCTCGGCAAGCGTCGCGTTTCGAAGCAACCGCCCCTGCTCGATCGGCGAGTAGGCCATGAGCGGAATGTTTCGCGAACCGCACCACGGCATCAGATCGAATTCCGGCCCGCGCCGCGCGAGATTGTACAGGATCTGGTTGCTGGCGACCTTGTCGCCCCCGGACAGCGCGACGATTTCCTCCATGTCGTCGGTGTCGAAATTGCTGACGCCCCAGCTTCGGATCTTCCCTGCCCGGATGAGATCGTCGAATGCAGCAACGGTCTCTTCGAGCGCGTAGCTGCCGCGCCAATGGAGCAAATAGAGGTCGATGGTTTCGGAGCGAAGCCGCTTGAGGCTGCGTTCGCAGGCGAGAATCGTTCCCTGCCGCGAAGCGTTCGAGGGAAGCACCTTGCTCACCAGGAACACCTCATCGCGCCGGCCCTCGATCGCTTCCCCGACAACCTCTTCGGCACCGCCGCCGGCATACATTTCAGCCGTGTCGATCAAGGTCATGCCAAGATCGATGCCAAGCCTGAGCGCATCGGCTTCCTGCCCGGATTTGCGGCGATCCTCGCCCATGAACCACGTGCCCTGCCCGAGCACTGGAACCAGCTCGCCGGAAGGCAAAGCAGTCGTGGGAATATTGGCTGACATGGCGATCTCCAATTTTCTCGATAGTGGTTTGGCGCTCGTACCATTTTGACCGGTGAAATGCAGAAGCCTCGGTGCCAATGGCCACTGCTTTTCCCGTTCGTGGCTATACGAAACGCCCGTCGATGTTCAGAGTATCGTCATATCCGCCCGCAGGATTGAGCAAAATCATTTATCGGATCCAGTTTTCGTCGCGAATACCGGATCCCGCAGAACTTCGGAAAAAAATCCCATGACGGATAACGGCCTCCATATCGTTGAAGCGACTATCGAAGAACTCAGGCAAGCGCTCGATGCCGGCACCGTAACCAGTGTGGAGATGGTCTGCGCCTATCTGCGGCGGATCGCCTGTTTCGACCGGCATGGCATCGCCCTCAACGCCGTTCCTGTCCTCAATCCGGATATGTTCGTGGAAGCTGCCGCTTCCGATCTGCGGCGCAAGAGCGGCTCAACGCTTGGGCCGCTGGACGGCATCCCATACACCGCGAAGGACAGCTACAAGGTCGCAGGCCTGACGGTGGCAGCCGGTTCGCCTGCGTTCGAACATCTGGTCGCAAACGAGGACGCTTTTACGATCGAGCGATTGCGGGCTGGCGGAGCGGTCCTCATCGGGCTCACCAACATGCCGCCGATGGCTAATGGCGGAATGCAGCGCGGCGTCTACGGACGGGCGGAAAGCCCCTACAATGCCGACTATCTGACGGCGGCCTTCGCGTCCGGTTCGTCCAACGGATCTGGCACGGCGACGGCGGCAAGCTTTGCGGCATTCGGACTGGGTGAGGAAACATGGTCTTCGGGCCGGGCACCGGCATCCAACAATGCACTGGTGGCTTACACACCGTCGAGAGGCATCATTTCGGTGCGCGGCAACTGGCCTCTCGTTCCGACAATGGACGTGGTTGTTCCGCACACGCGAAGCATGCCGGATATGCTGGAGTTACTCGACGTGATTGTCGAGGACGATCATACGACCAGAGGCGATTTCTGGCGGGCGCAGCCATGGGTCGACTTGCCACTCAGTTCAGCCGCGCGCCCTCAACGTTATACCGATCTCAAACTGGAAGGGTCATTGCAAGGCGTGCGGCTGGGCGTGCCTCGCATGTATATCGGCCGCGACCACGACACCAACGCTCCGATCGAAACGCGCGCCTCCGTCCTCGATCTGTGGGAGCAGGCCGCAGCGGATCTGAGGCGGCTCGGCGCAACCGTGGTGGAAGTCGACTTTCCCGTCGTCTCCAACTACGAGCGCGATCGGCCCGGCACGAAATCCATGGTGGATCGCGGTCTGGTTCCTGAAGAATTCGCCGAGCGGGAAATCTGGGACCTGTGCGTCTGGGCATGGGACGATTTTTTACGGGCGAATGCCGACCCAGCGATCCCGAACCTGGCCTCTGTCGATGGTGCAAAGATATTTCCGCAGCCGCCCGGCACGCTGCCGGACCGCTATGGCGACGACTTCGATCTCGCAGACTATGTCGCGCACGCAAAGCGCGGCGTAACGCCGTTCGAGAACATCCCCGGGTTGGACCTCGGACTGAAGGGTCTGGAAGCAACACGGCGCATCGATTTCGAGGACTGGCTCGATGACCAGGGACTGGACGCGGTGGTTTTTCCTGCCGCTGCCGACGTCGGACCAGCCGACGCGGACGTGAACGAGGCTTCCGCGGCCCTCGCCTGGCGCAACGGAACCTGGGTCGCCAACGGAAACCTCGTGCCGCGGCATCTCGGCATTCCCACCGTCACCGTTCCGATGGGTACGATGGCCGATATCGGCATGCCGGTCGGCCTTACATTCGCGGGCAAGGCCTATGACGACACGAGGCTGCTTCGGATTGCCGGGGACTTCGAGCGATCAAGCTCACGCCGGACCCGCCCACCGCGGACGCCGGAACTCGCCGACGACATTTTTCCCAGCCGGGCAGCGCTCAATGACATCGAAGCGCAACCGCTCGTCATCACCCTTCGTGCCGAGACACGCCATGTGGGCAACCAGGATGAGATAATCATCACGCTCGACACGCATTTGGACGACGCGATCGAAACCGACACGGCCAGCGTGAAGGTTCACATCAACGGAGAACCGGTCGAAATGCAGCGAATCGGCGCGAGATTCACCGGACACGTGCTCGTGTCATCTGACACACACAAAGCCGTCCACAGCGTTTGGCGGGGTTCCTACGGCTCGATCGTGACCGCGATTATGCGCCTCCAGGACGGACGCGTGGCCGGCACCTTTGCCGTGACCGGCGGTATCGAGTGACCGACTGTTTTCGCCGGCTTTCCGGTTCAGAGATTACACATGATGAAGGTGGCTCCACTTTACAACTACCCAACTTAGCAGCTAAGTTAATCGTTATATGATGACGTCGCCTCGACGTGCACGGCAGGCCCTAAATGGCCTGAGCGGCCGCAATTCCCGACATCAATGGAGTGGATATGACTGATAACTACGCCACATTCGCCAACGACGCCTTCGCCGGTCGGTCCGTACTGATTACCGGTGCAGCCAGCGGCATGGGGCTCGAAACCGCACGCGCATTCGCGTCCAAAGGCGCTGAGGTCATCATGTGCGACCGAGACACCAAGGGGCTCGAGCAGCACGCCGGGGCGCTGCGCGAAAGTGGCGCGAAAATCCATGCCGTGACCGTCGATGTCAGCAATCCCGACAGCATCTCGAAGGCATTTGCCTATTGCGACGAGAAGCTGGAGCGTCTCGACAATGTGGTGACATGCGCCGCCGTCATCACCGCCAAGCGGATATTCGAACAGGACTGGGCGCACTGGGAGCGCGTGCTCGGCGTGAACCTGCTGGGCACGTTCTTCACCGTACAGGCGGGCGTGAAACGCTTCCTCGAAAATCCGCAAGGCGGCAACATCGTGTGCGTAGCGTCCGACGCGGGCGTCTGCGGCGGTGGCGGGCTCATCGCCGATACCGCATACGCAGCGTCAAAAGCCGGAACCCTGTCGCTGGTGAAATCGATGGCGCGCGAACTGGCAGGCAAGAAAGTGCGGATCAACGCGCTGAATCCCGGCCCGACCGATTCGCCAATGCATTCGCATATCGACCAGGCACTAAAGGACCGCATCGCTGCAAATCTCCCGATGAGGCGCATGGGAAGGCCGACCGACATGGCGGCCGCCATCATGTTCCTTTGCTCCGACGCCGCGAGCTTCACCTATGGCTCCGCCCTCGACGTCGATGGCGGATCGATGTTCCGCTGACCCTGGAGACGACGATGCTGCAGACCGAACGCACATACGCCTATTCGTCGCATATCCCGGAACTCGATGAAGTCGATGTGCTGGTCATCGGCGGTGGCCCCTCGGGAATTTCCGCAGCCATCGCTGCGGCGCGTCTCGGCGTGCGGGTGCGACTGATCGAGCGCTACGGCTTTCTTGGCGGCAATCTCACCGCCGGGCTTGTTGGCCCATGCATGACGTCCTACTCGCTCGACGGGTCGGAGCAGCTCATCCGTGGCGTCTTCGAAGAATTCGTACAGAACATGATGGAAGTCGGGGGCGCCATGCATCCCAGCAAGGTGCCCGCCGGTTCGCCGTACAGCGGCTTCATTGTCTATGGCCACGACAAGGTAACGCCTTTCGAGCCCGAGGCCGCGAAGATCGTCGCGCAGCGCATGTGCGTGGAGGCCGGCGTCGACCTGCTCCTCCACACGATGGTGGTCGATGCGATCGTCGATGATCCCGATATCGCCAACCCGCGCGTACTCGGCGTCGTCTGTGCCGGCAAGGGCGGCCTTCGCGCAGCGCGGGCGCGTATCGTCGTCGATTGCTCGGCCGACGGGGACGTTGCTCATTACGCCGGCGTCCACACCCGACACGGCCGCGACAGCGACGGCCTCGCACAGCCGCAGACGCTGTTCTTCCGGGTCCAGAATGTGGACGATGCCATCGTCGAGGCCTATGTCGCAGCACATCCCGACGACTTCCGCCCCTATGCCTCGATAGTCGCTGCGGCGACCGCCGCGGGCCGCTTCCCTGCGCCACGGCGCGGCATCGGGCTCTACAAGACGATGGAGCCCGGTGTGTGGCGCATTAATACGGGCCGCGTGCTCAAGCTCAACGGTGCCGACGCTGGCGACCTGACGAAAGCCGAGATGCAGGGCCGCGAGCAGACGATGGCACTGTTGCGCTTCTTCCGCGAGGAGCTGCCGGGCTTCGAGAACGCAGAGCTGCGTGACACCGCAACGCAGATCGGCGTGCGTGAGACGCGCCGCATCGAGGGCGATTACGAGTTGACGCTGGATGACCTGCGCAGCGGACGCGCCTTCGATGATGTGGTGGCACTCTGCGGATATCCGCTCGACATTCATGACCCAGCTGGCTCAGGCGGCGGCACCGCCGAGGCGTTGCCGACCGCCAATGTCTACCAGATCCCCTACCGGGTAATGGTGCCGAGGCGCCACGACGGGCTGCTGGTCTCGGGCCGGGCCGTATCGGCGACGCACGAAGCGCTCAGCGCGATCCGCGTGATGCCTCCATGCTTCGCACTTGGCCAGGCGGCCGGCGTCGCGGCAGCCCTGTCGATCGGAAATCGCGGCACCCCTCGCCATGTCGACTATGCGGACATTCGCAGAGAACTGCTCGCACAGGGCGCTTATCTCGGGTGAGAGGCTTCAGGCCTTGAGGTGAAGCGTGACAAGGACGGTGCATTCCGCGCCGTCCTCGAATTTCGTCGCGACGCGCAGCCAGTTGCCGAAATGCGCAATGCGAGCGCACGCAATACCGTCACGCTCGGAAGGCATGCGGAACTCCGCGCCTTCGCGAATCCAGCGCATGCCGTCGGGCGAGATCTCCACCCAGGCCATCGGGGCCGGGCCTATAGGCGGGTTGATCGCCCGTACAAAGAAGACGGCCTCGCGCGCCCATCCAGCCTCGTAAGGCTCGCATGCCGCCTCGCCGGTCCACCGCTCGTTGCGGGCAATGACCGCGGTTATGTTTTCGGGCAGCATCAGAAGTCTCCGGAGATGCAGATGGAGTCGACATAGAGGAAGGCCCGCTTGGCTACGTCGGTCTCCGCGAACAGGCAGAAGTTGAGCATGCACCAGAGGTTCTTCATCGCGGGGATCCGGATCGAATCGAAGCCGGAAAGGTCGAAGTTTCGATCATTGCACTGGAAGCCGGTGGCTTTCATCGTCTCAAGATCGAAATCGAACCGCAGGTAGCTCCAGTTCACCTTGGTTGGAATCTCGTTGTAGCAAAGCCGCTGTTCGCCGTTGGGCAGGTCGAGCCATCCATCCGGCGAGAGATGGTAGTGGCTCAACGTCTTGTCCTCCGGGCCGACCGCCTTGAAAGTCGTCGTCTCGCGCTTGTACTGCCACTTCTGCCAGTGCTTGCCGTCGGAAGCGTTGAGAAAGCGCAGATGCGGCATTACGCGTTGCGCATCCGCATCCTGGTCTCCACCCTGCAGGTCGAAGAGGAAGCCTACGGAGCGGACGTCGGTCTCTGACAGCTTGAGCTCGTTTGCCTCCGGCTTGAAGGTGAAATAGGCCTCGAACCGAATCGGTCCACGCTTGCGGAACGTGTGACGCTTGATCGCCACGTTCTGCGCGCCCGGTTTTGGTCGGGTTGCAATCTTCAGCGCATAGGATGAATCCATCCCGCCATGTGACCCGGCCTCCCAGTGGCCGAGTGTCGAAAGCATTGCGCTCGAATGCTGGGCATAGCCCGGCAGCATCGTGTCGAGGTGATCCTCATAGTTGCCGACCAGTTGCGACCAGCCGCAATGACCGCGCGAGAAGTCGTCCAGCGAAATTATCCGCGGGAGCGGATCGAACCGGCTGAGCGCCGGGTCGACGCGCAGCAGCGCTATGCGCATTGCTTCGGCGATTTCGGAAATGTTCCTGGACGTCACGATGAGTGCCTCATGCGGTGCGGAGCCTCGCGACGTTCATGATGTTTCGTCTACTCCGCGTTATCGGCAGGTGCGATGATGCATCGGTTCTAGCGATCGCCAAGCAGCTTGGCAACTGATAAACTTAGTTGCTAAGTTTTGTGCTGTCGTGCTAACAAACCTGAATTGGGAAAAACAGATGACCGCGACAACAACAAAGAAGCCGTTCTTTTCAGCGAAGCAAGCAAGTCCGCTGCGCCTGGCGGACAGCGTATCGGACGCCATTGCGGCCGCGCTCTTCGACGGGCGCATCCAGCCCGGCGAGCCTTTGCCGCCCGAAGGCGAAATCGCGCGTGAGTTCGGCGTATCCAAGCCGATCGCCCGCGAAGCGCTGCGCCAGCTGACCGCTGCCGGATTGATTTTCACCCAGCAAGGCAAGGTAGCGCGAGCCAAAGCGATCAGCGGCGAGCCTATGGAGAGGATCTACGGCTATGCGGTCCGCTCCAGCCTGAAGAGCCTGCAGGAAGCCAACGAAATGCGCCGCGTCATCGAGACCGGCATCGCTCGCCTTGCAGCCGAACGCCGCGACCCCGAAGGGCTGAAGACCATGACCCAGGCGATCGAGGACATGAAGACGTCTTTGCTCGATCCTGCTGGTTTCACGGAGGCCGATATCCTGTTCCATCTCGGACTGGCGATGGCGACCGGAAACACGATGATACGCGTCCAGATGGAAGGGCTGCGTTCGGTGCAGCGCGAGGTCTCCGAACTCTTCTCACGGCGTTCGAACCGGACCGATGCCGACTGGCGACAGACGATCAAGCGCCACGAGGAGATTCTCGACGCAATCTCCGCCGGCGATGCCGACCTTGCTGAAGCGAAGATCAAATCGCATTTCAAGGCCGCCGACATCGCCTCGCTGGAAGTCGCCGACAAGCTCGAGGGCAGACGCCAATGAGCGCAGGCCGCTTCTCGCTTGAGGGGCGTCGTGCGCTCGTCACTGGCGCCAGTTCGGGCATCGGTCGCGCCGTCGCACTTGGCCTGGCAGCAGAGGGCGCCGAGATCGTCATCCACCATTTCGGCGACGCCGGCGGCGCCGAGGCCACTGCCCGCGACGTGGGAGGCAGCACGCCCGTCTTCGAGGCCGATTTCACCAAGCCAGCCGCCGTCGAAAGCTTCGCCGATGAGGTTCTCTCGACTGCCGGTCCAATAGACATCCTCATCTCCAATGCGGCAATCGAGCGCCGCCTCCCCTGGCACGACGCAGATCCGGCACATGTCGAGGCCCATGTCGCCTCCAATTTTACGGCGCTGATTACTCTCGCCCGCAAATTCGTGCCACCGATGGCCGAGCGCGGCTGGGGCCGTGTCGTTGCCACAGGCAGCATCATGGCGAGCCGTCCGCGCGCCGAAACAATCGTCTACGCCTCGCTCAAATCTGCCCAGCTGACAGCAATACGGGCGCTTGCGCGTGACGTTGCCCCGCGTGGCGTGACGATGAACGTTGTGTCGCCAGGCGCGATCGAGACTGAAGCGACAGCTCCCCGCTACGAGGACGCCGCATTCCGCCGCGCGGTGGCCGTCAAAATTCCGGTCGGACGCCACGGCATGCCCGAGGATCTCGTGGGCGCCTACATATTCCTTTGCAGTGATGCCGCCTCCTACGTCACCGGCGTGAACATCCCCGTCGATGGCGGCTGGTCGATCGGCGACGCTCCGGGAGTATTGCCGGGAGAAGCCGCATGACGGTCTATCGCGATTTCTCCGTGTTCCACGCCGGTGAGGATCAGGTCGGCGAGAGCCCTCTCTGGGATGCCTCGACCGGGACGCTGTGGTGGGTCGACGCCGCCGGCGGCCGTGTCCATAGCAAGCATGCCGGTACGGGCGAGTTATCGACATACGAGCTGGACGTCTTACCGGGCGCGCTGGCCCTCTCCGATGGCGCGATCATCGTTGCCGCGTCGCACGGCTGGTACAGCCTCGACCCAGACTCCGGAAATCTCTCGCTGCTCGCCGGGATCCAGGCACCCGAGTCCGAGATGCGCTTCAACGATGGGGTCACCGATCCGCTGGGCCGGTTCTGGACCGGGACAATGCATATCCCGGCCGAGCGCAAGCCTATCGGCGCGCTCTATCGCTATGACGGCAGGTCCGCCGCACAGGTCATCGGCGGTCTTCGCACTCAGAATGGTTGCGCCATCTCACCCGACGGCCGCACCTTCTACCTAAGCGACAGTCATCCCGACATCCGCTGCATCTGGGCCTTCGACTTCGATGTCGAGACCGGCGCGCTAGATCGTCGCCGCGTGTTCCACGTTCCCGCCGAAGGGCGCCCTGATGGCGCCTGCGTCGACGTCGATGGCTGCTACTGGTTCGCGGCGGTAGACGCCGGGCTGATCGTCCGCGTCGATCCTGATGGGCACGAGATGGAAACGATCCGGCTGCCCGTGTCCCGCCCTTCCAAGCCGGCCTTCGGCGGCCCGGATATGACGACGCTCTTCGTTACCTCGATACGCGCCGGACTGACACCCGACGAACTAAAGCGGCAGCCGCTTGCCGGCTCCGTCTTCGAAATCGAAACCGGAACCAGCGGGCACGAAATCCCGCGTTTCCAGACTGCCCGCCAACCGCTACGCGTCCACACATAACCAACAAAGACCAGCCACCAAGGGGAGGAACCTATGAAAGGCGCACGAACAGGAATAATCGCTTCCACATTGGCACTGTGCTTGATGTCCGGGGCAGCGCTCGCGCAGGAATTGCGCGTGACCGTCTGGACCGGCAGTGAAGCCCACCTCAAGATGCTGAACGGCATCGCTGAACCGTTCATCGCCAAGCATCCCGGCGTTACCGTGAAGTTCGAGACGGTACCTGTCGCCGACTATACGCAGAAACTGACCTTCCAGGTCGCCGGCGGCAATCCGCCGGATGCTGCCTGGATGATGGAGGACGCAGCCCCCGCCTTCGAAAACGCCGGCCTGCTGATGGATATCGGGCCGACCGTCAAGGCCGCCGAAGGCTATGATTTCGCCGACTTCTCGCAGCCGGCGATGGCGCTCTGGCAGAATGGCGAAACCGTCTACGGCATCCCATTCTCGACCTCGCCGTTCATGATCTACTACAACAAGGACATGTTCGACAAAGCAGGTCTCGAAGACCCGCTGGCGCTCGCTGCGAAGGGCGAGTGGGACATGAAGAAGTTCCAGGAAGTGTCGAAGAAGCTCGTCGAGGCAAACCCCGGCAAGTGGGCGTTCGAGTTCAAGGACGGCGAAGGCTATGCCTCGCGCATGACGCATGCGGTGCTGCCTCCGATCCGCGCCTATGGCGGCGAGATGTGGGCCGATGGCCAATGCGGCTTCGACAAGCCGGAGGCAGTCGCTGCCGTGCAGCAGCTTCACGACATGGTCTTCAAGGACAAGACCATCGTGCCGCCTGGCGAGCAGGGAGACTATTTCTCCGGAAATTCGGCGATGACGGTCAATCAGATATCGCGGGCTTCCAAGATGCCTGAGGCCGGCTTCAAGTGGGGCATCGCTCCTCTCCCGACCGGCCCTGGGGGCGAGGCTCCAGTCATCGGACAGGCGGCGCTGGTCGTCTTCGAACAGGGCAAGAACAAGCAGCTTGCTGCCGACCTTGTGGCGCAGATGACGACGAAGGAGAATGTCGCCATCATGGCGCAGTTCTTCCCGCCGGCCCGCAAATCGGTGCTTGAGAGCGACGCCTTCATCAACAGCAACAAGCTGGTGCCTGCCGATCAGATGAAGAGTATCGCAGCAGCGATCGTGAACGGCCGTGTGCATCCGGCGCATGAGAAGGTGCCGCAGATATTCGCAGCGATGGCGCCGAAGATGGACGCGCTCTGGAAGCCGGACGCAAATGTCGAAGAGGCGCTGAAGGGCGTCTGCGCAGCCATTCAACCACTGCTTTGACCTGCGGAAGATGATGGATCTTTCCCGCCCAGAAACCACGGCGCGCAACGATCGCGCGCCGTGGTTGACCTTGAAGACCCGGGAGATGCTTGAGGCCTGGCTTTTCGTCAGCCCGACCGTCATCGGCTTCCTTATCTTCTTCCTCGGCCCGCTTGTCGCGGTCGTCTATTTCTCGATGACCGAGTGGAACCTCCTGTCACAGAAGGCCACGTTCGTCGGGCTGGACAATTTCAACGATACGCTCTTCAAGAACCCTGACTTCTGGCACGTCGTCCGTAACTCCGTCGTGTTTGCTATCGGGCTCGTGCCTCTCAATATGGCCCTGGCCCTAACGCTCGCGCTCGCGCTGTCGAGACCATTCTTCGGTGTCGTCTTCTTTCGTACGGTTTTCTTTGCCCCTGTCATCACGTCGGCTATCGCCTGGGCCATCGTATGGAAGTTCCTGCTGCAGGGCGAAGGCGGCGTGATCAACCAGATGCTGGCGCTTGTCGGCATAACCGGCCCGAATTGGCTGCGTGAGCCGAACTGGGCGATGGCCGCGGTCATCGTCACGCGCGTCATCAAGATGGTCGGCCTGAACATGATCCTCTACATCGCAGCACTCCAGGCCGTGCCACGCGACTACGAGGAGGCCGCGCGTCTCGAAGGCGCGTCGCGTTGGCAGGTTTTCACGATGGTCATCTGGCCGCTGCTGGCTCCCACCACTCTGGTGATCCTGGTCATCACGACGATCGGATCGTTCAAGGTGTTCGACCACATCTACCAGATGACGGGCGGCGGACCGGAGAACGGCACGTTGGTGCTGGCCTTCTACATTTACCAGCAGGGTTTCAAGTTCTTCAACGTCGGCTACGCCGCCGCACTGGCGATGATCATGTTCGTGATCGTCATGGCGCTTACCCTCATCCAGGTCTGGATACGCCGCAGGGGCACGCAATGACCCGGCGCCAGATCGACATTATCTACCGCACATGCTGGACGCTGGCGCTGCTGATCGTGGCGATCCCCTTCGTCTTTCCGTTTCTCTGGATGGTCTCGGCCGGCTTCAAGAGCACGACCGAGATATTCGGCACGCCGTCGTTGCTGCCGCGCGTCTGGCGCTATGAGAACTTCATCGAGGTGTTCACCTATCAGCCCTTCGCCCGGCAGTATTTCAACTCGCTCTACATCGCGATTGCAGTGACGGTGCTGACGCTGATCATCTCCTCGCTCGCCGGCTATGCGCTGGCCCGGATGCGCTTCGCTGGCGCGGGCCTTCTGATGCTGTTCCTCGTTTCGGCGCTGATGGTGCCCGAGGAGGTGACCATCATTCCCAACTTCTTCCTCATCCGCTCGCTCGGCCTGATCGACACGCACTGGCCGTTGATCCTGCTGCCGACATTCGGACCGCACGGCGTCATGGCGACCTTCCTCATGCGCCAGTATTTCCTGGCGCTGCCGAGAGAGCTTGAGGACGCCGGACGGATGGACGGGCTTTCGCGCATCGGCATCTGGTGGCGCATCGCCCTGCCGATGTCGCGCCCGGCGCTGGCGGCCGTCGCCATCATCACCTTCCTGTTCTCGTGGAACCTGTTCCTCGAGCCGCTGATCTTCCTGAGTTCGCTGGAGATGTTCACGCTGCCGCTGGCACTCTCCAACTTCAACGACAGCTACGGACTGCCGCTATGGAACCTGCAACTGGCAGCGACCACGCTCGCAGTCCTGCCGATCCTGATCGTTTACCTGATTGCCCAACGCCAGATCACGGAGAGCTTTGCGCTTTCCGGCGTCAAAGGCTGACGAGGAATATGAATGGCTGATGTAGTCCTGAAAGACATTCGCAAACAATTCGGCGCGACCGAGATCATCAGGGGCGTCGACCTGACGGTCGATGAAGGCGAGTTCGCCGTATTCGTAGGGCCGTCCGGCTGCGGCAAGTCGACCCTGCTGCGCATGATATCCGGGCTTGAGGATGTCAGCAGCGGAGAACTCCATATCGGCGGGCGGCGGATGAACGATGTCCAGGCGGCAAAGCGCGGCGTCGGCATGGTGTTCCAGTCCTACGCGCTCTACCCGCACCTCAATGTACGCGACAATATGGGTTTCGGCCTGAAGGTTCGCAAAGTTCCAGTCGATGAGCGCGACCGACGCGTGAGGGAAGCTGCCGCAACGCTGAAGCTCGACGCCTTGCTCGACCGCTATCCTCGCCAGTTGTCCGGCGGCCAGCGGCAGCGCGTCGCCATCGGACGTGCCATCGTCGGCAGCCCGGACGTCTTCCTGTTCGACGAGCCGCTGTCGAACCTCGACGCGGAGCTTCGCGTCCATATGCGTTCCGAGATCGCAGCACTTCACAACCGCCTGAAGACAACGATGATCTATGTGACGCACGATCAGATCGAAGCGATGACGCTGGCCGACAAGATCGTGGTGCTGCGGGACGGCCTGGTCGAGCAGATCGGTTCGCCGCGTGACCTCTATGAGAAACCGAACAATGTCTTCGTCGCGCAGTTCATCGGTAGCCCGAGGATGAACCTGCTGCCCGCCGCGGAAGCGAAGCTCATATCCCCGACGCATGCCCTGCCCGCCAGCGCAGTTTCGGTCGGCGTGCGGCCGGAGCATCTTCGCGTCGTCGAGCCGACGACCGACTCGCTGTCCGCCACCGTGACGCTCAACGAATACACGGGGGCCGTGACGCTGATGCATGTCGAGCTGCCCGGTGGACAGACCTGTCTTGTCGTAGATGACAAGCGGGACATGCCGCCGATCGGCACCCGCATTGGACTGACTGCGGACAAGGACAATCTGCATTTCTTCGATGCCGACGGACGCGCTGTTTCGTAATGGTCCGTCGGGTGGCCACGACAAAATCTGACGAAATGCCCAATCGGAGCTGATGCAATGGAAGAAACCTGGCGCTGGTTCGGCCCAGATGACGCCTGCGAACTCAAGCATGTGCGCCAGGCCTGCGCGCGGGGCATCGTCACCGCGCTGCATCATATTCCTTACGGACATGTCTGGACTGTCGAAGAAATCCGCAAACGGCAGGCAATCATCGAGACCGATGTCTCGCTGGGCCTGAAATGGCGCGTGGTGGAAAGCCTGCCGGTGCATGAGAGCGTCAAGCTTGGCGGCGACGGGTTGGAGCCGATCTTCGATGCCTATCGCCAATCTTTGCGCAATCTTGCCGCCTGCGGCATCGAGGTGGTCTGTTATAATTTCATGCCGATCCTCGACTGGACCCGCACGCAACTGGATGCCCCCCTTCCCGGCGGCGGCACCGCGCTACGCTTCAATGTTCACGAATATGCGGCCTTCGATTGCTACATGCTGAAGCGGCCGGGTGCGGAGGACGAGCACGACGAGACCACTCTCAATCGGGCGCGGAGCTGGTTCCAGAGTTCTTCCGAAAGCGACAGGGAAAAGCTGCTGGCCAACATCATGGCTGGTCTGCCCGGCGCCTATGATCGCTACGACGTGCCGGGCCTGCGCGCCATGCTGGATCGCTACAAGCAAGTGTCGCGGACCGATCTTCAAGCCAATTACGTCCGCTTTCTGCGCGAGGTGGTCCCAACCGCGGAAGAGGTGGGCGTGCGACTTTGCGTGCATCCGGATGATCCGCCCCGCCCGCTGTTCGGCCTCGACCGCATCGTCTCCAATGCCGATGACATCGACTTCATCCTGTCGGCTGTGCCGTCTCCGTCAAACGGGCTGACATTGTGCTCCGGCTCGCTCGGTGCAAACCCGGCTAACGACGTGCCGGCGATCGCAAGACGCTTCGCCGACAAAATCCATTTCGCCCACCTGCGCAACGTCGCCAGGGAAGCCGATGGCTCCTTCGTGGAAGCGGATCATCTCGGCGGCGACACCGACATGGTGGCGCTGGTGCGCGTGCTTATGGCCGAGTGCAGGCGCCGCAAGGCCGAAGGACGCATGGACTGGAATATTCCAATGCGCCCCGACCACGGCCATGAATTGATCGACGACGCATCGCGAAAAACCCATCCCGGCTATCCGGTAATCGGCCGTCTTCGCGGACTTGCCGAGCTTCGCGGTGTGATGGCCGCTATCGAGAAGATCGATGCTGCATGACGGTCGGTGCTCAACCGCCGGGCGCCACCGTCAGCGATCTGCTGCTTTAGCGGGCGCCCGGACTCTCGAAACAAGAGCAGATAAATGCGATCCTGCTGACTTCAGTTGGTCGCGACCGGAGCAACGACCCCTGCCCTCCCGACGTTCTCCCGCGCCAGGATAACGAGGACGATAAGGAAGATCGCCTCAACGACCGCGAACGCCACGAACGCCTCCGTGAAGGAGCCGCCTGAGGCGCGGATCACCAGGCCCATCATCCATGGCGACAGGAAGCTCGACACCACGCCGAAGACTTCGGCGTAACCGACCGCCGCGGTTGCCAGTTCATCGGGATACTTTTCGCTGAGCAGCGAGAAGATCGCACCACCGCCGAAGACGGCAATGCCACTAAGACCGGCGAAGAGCAGAAGCCAACCGAAATCCATCGGATAGATTGTGGCTACCGTGAAGGCGATTGCAGTGAGCAGCGCCAGCACCGTGCCGAACTTGATCATGAAGGCCTTGCCGATGCGATCGGCTACGTAACCACCGATGACGAGGAACACCACCTGCGACAGGCCCATCAGCGTGCCGACCAGGGCGGCATCTTCCACCGGCATGTTCTGGACGGCGATATAGGCAGGCACCACCCAGGTTGCAGTACCGGCGATAGCGAGCGTACAGGCGGCGATGCCGAGACCCCCGACCAAAATCCACCGCGAGCGGAAGATGGCGCTGAGCGGGATCGCCGCACCACGCGGCAGCGGCTCTTCCCAGGCAAAGCCACGCACGCCGATCTCGGCCGGGCCATTGCGACCGAACAGCACGATTGCAAGCGCGACGAGCAGGGTTCCGCCGGCCAGCAGGGCAAAGAATGTGCGCCAGCCATAGGCGATGGTAAGCGGGATTCCGAGCGCGAAGTCGAGCGTTATGGCAAGGCTGTAGGCAGCCAGGATCATACCGACGATGCTGCCGCGCCGCGCCTGTGGAAACCAGCCGATGACCAGCTTCATGTTGCCGAGGAAGATCGCGGCATCGAAGAAGCCGATGAAAAGCCGCAGCGCGATCAACTGGCCATAGCTCTGGACATAGACCTGCAGCACCATACCAAGGCCGGTGCCGGCAAGGCCGATCAGGAGCATGTTGCGGGCGCTCATGCCGCGGCTGACCTGCGACCACACGATCATGCCGAGGCCATATGTCAGCGCGAAGATGCCTTGCGCCAGGCCGGCCTGAGCCGGATCGAGTTGCAGCGTCTCCGAGATGAAGGGAATGACCGCCGCAAAGGCGTACCAGTCCGCAGCGAGAAAGATCTCGCATATCAGTGCGAGCGCCAGCATACCGAATTGCCAGCGTTTTATATGTGATCTGTCCGTTTCAGAAATCGTATCCCAATTCATTGTCCGTTCCCCTGTTCGGAAATTTATTTTCGCGAATTGATGCGCCTTTGCGGCGTTCGTGATTGCCGGGCCGTACCCGGTTCCCGCGCGCCGCAATGGCAGCGAACGGGAAAGACATGGATGGCTTCAGGCCGGTGGTGGCAGGAAGTCGACCTCGTGCTCGGCGGCGATGCGCACCACTTCGGCCGGATCGCCGACATTGTGGATGCGTTCGAACAGGCCGCGCAGCGCCCGCGTCGGCGACACCCAGAACAGGCTGCTGACCGTAGCGGAGGATTTGTTGAAGATGCCGTGCGGTTCGCCCATCGGCAGGCGGATGAGATCGCCGGCGTTGGCGATGACTTCCTTGCCGTTGAGCCAGAGGTCGAGACGGCCTTCAAAGACCGAGATGAACTCGTCCTGCGTCGGATGCGTGTGCGGCGGCACGAAGGTGCCGGGCGGCAGGATCGCATGCCAGGCCATGGAGGCATCCGACTGTTGTTTCAGCGTGTAGGTCTGGCCGAGAATGCTCCATTTGGCGCCGTCATAGGCTTCCTCGCTTTTGGTCACGCCGGCCTGCATCACAATCATTGGTCTGTCCTTTTCGAGATGTGTCGGTTCGGTGGTCTTCACGCGGCGAGGAAGTCGCGAAGGATTGCGACGGCGGCCTGCGGCTTTTCCTCGAACAGGAGATGACCCGCATCCGCCACCTGTTCGAACCGCGCGTTTGGAAGTTCGTTCAGCCAGGCGGACGCCTGGGCTGCCGGGCGCATCCGGTCCTCACTGCCCCAAAGCAGCAGCGTCGGAACACCGATGCGATGGAGCCAGCGGTCAAGCTTCGGATTGCCCTGCGGCTCGTCGCCGAGAAGCTTGCCGAACGCCATCATCTCGCGACCGAGCGACTGGTCGAAGGCCGGGTCCGGCGACTTCGGGAAATAGCCGATCGCCACTTGCGGATCATGCGTCAGGTAGCCCGGCAAATCATGCGGCGCGACAATCGAAAGGTCCGGCGCCGGATGCGCGCGCACCACCAGCCCGGCCGGCGCGACCAGTGCCAGCCGGCGCAGGCGGCTGCTCATGCGCGCGGCATATTCCGCGGCGATCCAGCCGCCAAACGAGAAGCCGGCAAGGTCGAACTCTGCGAGGCCGAGACGATCGAACAGGTCGGCATAATGCAGCACATGGTCGTCGATCGATGTGATGTGCTCGTCATCGGCGGATTCGCCGAAGCCTGGATGATAGGGAATGATCACGCGCGCATCGGCAGCCAGAAGACGCGCGAATTCGAAGCCGGGAAAAGTGCCGGCGCCATGGAGAAAGACCAGCGGCCTGCCCTTGCCGAGGCTGTGCACGACGGTGCGCACGCCGCCGATATCATATTCGGCGCGCTCGAAGCCGCTCATTGCAGGAGCAGATCTGGAGACGATTGCCTGGTTCATCGTTCGAAAACTCCTTGCTATTCGGCAGCGACGCAGCCGGGACGCCCGACCAGGCTCGCCAGTTGATCAACGGCGGCGGCGATGCGTTGCAGCACGAACGGACTTGAGGGAATGCCGTCGGAAAAATCCGTTTCGCTGGCATAGATGGCGGTTGGGATGGTGCAGGCCTCGAAGAAGCCGAACAGCGGCCGGAGCTGATGCTCGACCACGAGGCAATGACGTGCGCCGCCGCCGGTGGCGGTGAGCAGCACCGGGCGATTGACCAGCGCGGTCGGCTGAACCAGATCGAATACGTGCTTGAACAGGCCGGTGTAAGAGCCCTTGTAGACCGGGCTGCCGACGATGAGGGCATCGGCGCTCTCGATCGCATCGACGATCGCCTTGGCACGTCCACTCAGTCCGGCCGGCGAATACGCGCCTAGCCCTTCGCCGGCATCGACGAGATCGAAGATATCAACGTCGATGCCGTGGCGTTTGCGCAGATTGCCGGAGACGGCCTCGACAAGCGCGCGTGTTTTCGACGGCCTCTGCGTGTTGCCGCAGAAGCCGATGACCCTGATGCCAGCCATCGATACGATACTCCCAGATCAGCGCCGCCGGCTCTTGGTTCTTGTGCGGGCCGCGCTTCAATTCCCGTCGACCTGCATTTTTCAAGTGTAGGGCGAGGCGCACAATCCCCCCAGTTGGGGGGGTTGCTGGGGGGCTGCCCCATTGGAACACTGCCACGAGGAAGAACCAGGCCGCCGAGCCTGGCCCGACAACCGAAAGACAAGGGTGGAGCCCGTGAACATGCCTGTTGCCAATCTCAAACAAGCCGCCAAGCCATCGCTCGCCGAGATGACGGCACGCGTCGAAAGCATCCTCCCGGCAATCGAGGCGGCGGCGGAAGAAAGCGAACAGCTGAACCGGCTTGCCGACGGCACGTTCAAGCTTCTGCAGGATGCCGGGCTCTACAGCATGATGATGCCGAAGGAGGTCGGCGGCGCAGAGCTTTCCCATGTCGATGCCATGCGGCTCGGCGAGCGTGTCGCATGGGCACATGGTTCAGCGGGATGGTGCGTCATCGTCAACAACGCTGTCGGCGGAGTGATGTCGCTGTTCGTTTCCGACAAGGGCGCCAGCGATATCTTCGCGCATGGACCCGACGTCATGGTCGCCGGCAATGGCGTGCCGCGAGGCTATGCAAGGCCGGTCGACGGCGGCTACATGATCCGCGGCCATTGGGCCTATGGCAGCGGCATCCAGCACGCCGAGTGGATCCATTCCGGCTGTTTCGTCACCGACGCGACCGGCAAGACCATGGTGATGCAGCCGAACGGCCAGCCGGAAGTCGTCGTCACCCATCACCCGCGCGCGACGATCGAGCTGAAAGGCAATTGGGACGTGCTTGGCCTGCGCGCTACCGGCAGCTTCGATTACACGCTGAAGGACGCTGACGAGCTCTTCGTACCGCATCACCTTTGCTACGGCCTCAACGAGGGCAATGCCAAGCGCGGCGGTCCGCAGGGCAGCCTCGGATTGGTCGGCTATACCGCCTGGGGCCACACGACATGGGCGCTGGGCGTCGGCCGGCGCATGCTGGACGAACTGGCCAAGCTTGCCGCCAAACGCGTCGATGCCTTCGGCAAGATGAACGAAAGCGCGACGTTCAAATATGAATTCGCCCGCGCCGAGGCGCGTTTTCGTTCAGCCCGCGCCTTTGCCTATCAGGCATGGACGAGCATGGCCGAAACCTTCGCCGAAGGCGGCGAAGCTTCGCTCGAACAGATCGCCGATGTGAAACTGGCGATGCGCCATGTGCATGACGTGATATCGGATGTCGGCACCTTCGCCCACCGGGCTGCACGGGGCGCTTCCCTGCACAATGGCATCATGCAGCGCTTCTACCGCGACATCCATTCGGGAACGCAGCACATTTTGATGGCTGACGAGATCGTCCAGGAATGCGGACGCGTCTATCTCGGCGCTGTCGGGGCGGACGCGAAATGGGGCGTGTTCGGCGTCGACGGCTGACCGTCGCGGGATCGCACGCACCCGCTTGCTTTTTCCTGCTTTTGCTGGAAACTCCTTGTCCGGCAAACAGGGTGCTCGCTGAGGGTGGCGAGCCTTGCCGTGTCCGACAAGCCTAAAAATGGGCGCGGGCAAAAGGAGGAATGACAGATGCGCCGGTCCCCGGCCACGATAGCGGACTACTCGGCGGGCGCGGTCAGCGATGCCGCGCTCAACGTTGCCGCCAGCCGCTCGCTGGAAGCGCTCGGCGACGCCTGCCACCGCGAGATCGGCCGGCTGATCGGATCGCCGACGGTAGGCCTCTATCTGCTCGACCGGGACAAACCCTATCTGTTCTACAGCAAGCAGGCGCCGGATGGGTTCATCCAGGAGTACAGCGCCGAATTCGACAAATACGATCCGCTGCTGGCCTATATCTGCGAGAAGGGCCAGCCCGTGGACGGCTCGACGCTTGTCGGCGCCGCCGGCTGGCAAAGCTGCAACAATTTCGAGCTGCTGCGGCGCTGGGGGTTCGTGCATTGCATGGCGGGGCCGCTTCGTGTCGACAACCGCGTGGTCGGCGTCGTCTATACGGCCAACCAGGGCGAAGTGGGTGCCTATGCGTCACCGGCCGTTGACAGCATGCAGATCCTTTGCCGGGCCGGATCACTCGCGCTCACCACAATGGTCGAGACCGGTCGGCTCAATGGCGCTCCACCTGCTTGGATTTCGCAGTCCGGCGCGGCCTCACACAGCGAATACGCGTCACTGGCCAATGCATCAGCCCTGAACCAACTGCCGACGCGCTCGCGCGAAGTGGCACTGCTGCTGTGCCACGGCCAGTCCAACAAGGAGATCGCACGAGCCCTCGGAATATCGGCCTATACGGTCAAGGACCATATTGGCAGCCTCTGCCAGAAGCTGCACGCACACAACCGCACCGAACTCGTCCAGCGCCTGTTGACTACACATTGAGGAACCTCAAGTCGTTGCGCTTGGGCCCTGTATAAACTGCCTTCGCAGTTCAGACCCGTCGCCCACTTGAGCACGGGCAAAAAGCCAATAAAATCAGAGGCCGAAATTGGTGTTGGTGGGCTGGATGGGACTCGAACCCATGACCCCAGAATTAAAAGTTCCGTGCTCTACCATCTGAGCTACCAGCCCTTCACCAATCACCCGTGTTCTTGTCAGAACGAATGCCCTGAACCCCGGTAAGCCGGAAATGCCCACGTTATCCGTATGCATCGATTTCAGAGCGGGCGGCCGAAAGCCGCAACGAGTGTTTCGCAGCGCACAAAAGCCGCCCCGAAATTGCGCCGGAACATAGGGAGAGTGCCCCTGCCGGTCAACCGGAAAAAGCAATGTCCATCAGCCTTTGTTCGCGCTCGCGACTTCGTGCTTGCAGCATTCTTGCGCCGGGCTCGATCACGCGCCATAAATCACTGCGTTTCAATCACTTGCATTCGGCGGGAACCAATCGCGCCGTTTGCACGTTGCTTGGGGCACAAGGGACAAGTTCATCCTTTGCGAGGAGATCATCATGAAGAAGTTTCTCTCAGGCCTCTGCGCTTCGGCGCTTGCATTGTCCTTCGCGATCGTACCGGCCATACCCGGAGCCAGCGCAGCACCCGCCTATGTGCCGCCGGCAGCAACGACGCAGTCTGACGTACAGCAGGTACAATACGACCCGTATCGCAGAGCCATTCCTTCCGCACGTCACTTCCGTGGCGACAGGCGGGATTTTCGCCGAGGCTGGCGCGATGGGCGTCGTGACGGACGCCGTTTCGAACGCCGCGGCGACTACAACTATTATCGCGGGCATCGCGGCTATCGAAACTACCGACGCGGCTACCGCGAATATAATGGCTACTGGTTCCCGGCTGCCGCATTTATCACCGGGGCAATCGTCGGTGGCGCAATAGCAGCACCGCCGCCGGTTCGTGAATATCGCGGTGGCGGCAACGCCCATGTGCGTTGGTGCTATAACCGCTACCGGTCCTATCGGGCCTATGACAACACGTTCCAGCCCTATAACGGCCCGCGTCAGCAGTGCTATTCGCCCTATTGATATCGGTCATAGTGAAATCAGGCCCGCGCTCAGCGCGGGCCTTTTTCCATGTGATTTCGCTCAACGCTTAAGAAAGCGTCCGCTTCACCGCATTGCGCCAGCCCTTCAGCTTGGCTGCTCGAACGGTCTCGTCCATCTGCGGCTTGAAGCGATGGTCCAGCGCCCATGACTTGGCAAAAGCCTTGGCCTTGGGCCATACCCCTGCCCGCGAGCCGGCAAGCCATGCGGCGCCCAGCGCGGTCGTTTCGAGAATGGTCGGACGGTCGACCGGTGCATCGAGGATGTCGGCAAGCCGCTGCATGGTCCAGTCCGACGCGACCATGCCGCCGTCGACGCGCAAAACGGTCTGCTTCGAACCGCCTTTCCAGTCCTTTCGCATCGCATCGAGCAGGTCGCGCGTCTGATACGCCACCGATTCGAGTGCGGCGCGCGCGAATTCGGCCGGACCGGAATTGCGCGTAAGGCCGAAAATCGCCCCCCGCGCCTCGGCATCCCAATGCGGCGCGCCGAGGCCTACGAATGCAGGCACCAGATAGACGTTCTGGGTGTCGTCGGCCTTGGCCGCCAGTACGCCGCTATGTTCGGCCTTGCCGATAACGCCGATGCCGTCGCGCAGCCACTGAACAGCAGCGCCTGCGACGAAGATCGAGCCTTCAAGCGCATAGGTCGTCTCACCGTTGAGGCGATAAGCGATGGTCGTGAGAAGCCGGTTTTTCGAGCGTACCATGTCAGCGCCAGTGTTCAAAAGCGCAAAGCAGCCGGTGCCATAAGTCGACTTCATCATGCCGGGCTCGAAACAGGCCTGGCCGATGGTCGCCGCCTGCTGGTCGCCAGCAACCCCGAGGATCGGAATTTCCGCGCCGAACAGCTTTTTGTCGGTGACGCCGAAATCGTCGGCGCAATCCTTCACTTCCGGCAGCATTGCCGCCGGAATGCGCAGTATCTTCAGGAGTTCGGCGTCCCATTCATTGGTGCGGATGTTGTAGACCAGCGTGCGCGAAGCGTTGGTTGCGTCGGTCGCGTGCACCTTGCCGCCGGTCAGCCGCCAGATCAGGAAACTGTCGATGGTGCCGGCCAGCAATTCGCCCTTCTCGGTTCGCCGGCGCGCGCCTTTGACCTTGTCGAGTATCCAGGCAATCTTGGTGCCGGAGAAATAGGGATCGAGCAGAAGCCCTGTTTTTCGCGAAAAAAGCGGTTCAAGCCCTTGTTTCCTGAGTTTCTGGCAAAGCGGCGCGGTGCGGCGATCCTGCCAGACGATGGCGTTGTGGATCGGCTTGCCGGTGGCTTTTTCCCAGATTACCACCGTCTCGCGCTGATTGGTGATGCCGATGGCCGAGACATCTGCGGCGGTGGATTTCGCCTTCTTGAGCGCCGTCTTGCAGGTAGCAACGACGCTTTCCCAGATCTCGTCCGGATCGTGCTCGACCCAGCCGGAAGCTGGAAAATGCTGCGTGAATTCCTGCTGACCGGTGCCGATGGGCTTCATCGCCGTATCGAAAACGATCGCGCGGCTCGAGGTCGTGCCTTGATCGATCGCCAGCACCAATCCAGCCATCATCTCCCCCTCTTTGTCTCGGCTCCGGGCGCGTGAATGATGGTCCGGAGCTTCTTCATTCCGCGTTTTTGCACGGTACGAAACTATTTTCTATCAATTCGAAACATAAACGAATGTCAACGAAAATACATCAAGACATACTGACGGCTTCAGCGCATGGTCTCTATCAGCTGGACTTCCGACTCCTGGCAGATCGAACGTATGGACTCGATATCGCAGCGATCCGTGATGAAGGAATCGACCTGAGACAGATGCCCGATCCGGACCGGTGCGGTACGTTCGAATTTGGTCGCGTCGGCGACGAGAATGACGTGGCGCGCATTGGCAATGATCGCCTGCGCCACCTTCACCTCGCGGAAATCGAAATCCAGTAGCGCTCCATCATGGTCGATGGCAGATGCTCCGATGACGGCGTAGTCGACCTTGAACTGCTTGATGAAATCGACGGCTGCTTCGCCGACCACGCCGCCATCCGATCCGCGCACGACGCCGCCGGCGATCACAACTTCAATCTCAGGAAACACCCGCATCCTGTTGGCAACATTTATATTATTGGTAATAACCATGAGACCTGAATGATCCAGAAGCGCCTGGCTTACGGCTTCGGTCGTCGTGCCGATGTTGATGAAGAGCGAAGCGTTGTCCGGGATCAGCTTGGCGGCTGCGCGGCCGATCGCGTCCTTTTCCTCCGCTGCGATCTTGCGGCGGGCTTCGTACTCCATGTTCTCGATGCCGGAGGGAAACAGCGCACCGCCATGAATGCGGCTCAGCAGGCGCTGGTCGCACAGATCGTTGAGATCCTTACGTATGGTCTGCGGCGTCACGCCGAAATGCGCCGCCAGATCGTCGACGAGAACGCGGCCGGAATCCTTGGCCAACTGTATGATTTCCGAATGCCGCGTCGACAGGAACACGCTGCTTCTCCGATCTTCGTTTGAGGCAATAATCAAGGTAAAACGAAACGCCGCAAAAACCTAGCTGGCGAATTGGGAAATGCCCTCACCGAAGCGACGCTGCGATCTCGGTGATCACCGAATAAGCCGTATCCACGTCCTGCTCGGTAGCCTCGAACTGGCCGACCTGAAAACGGATCGCAAAATGACCGTCGACCCGCGTCTGCGTCAGGTAGATGCGGCCATCGTCGTTGATCGCGTTGATGAGGCGCAGATTGTGCTCGTCGAGGTCGGTCACGCCTGAAGGCACATGGCGGAATGAGAACAGCGACAGCATAGGCTCGGTGACGATCTCGAACTCCACCGTCGCGGCAATCCGCGCGGCCAGCTTTTCTGCCCAGGCGACATGGTTGCGGATCATGGTGCGCAGGCCGGAAAGGCCGTGGGCGCGTAATAGGAACCACAGTTTCAGCGCGCGGAACCGCCGGCCAAGCGGCACCGACCACTCCGAATAATTGACGACGCCATCCTTGCCATGCGTCTTCAGATATTCCGGCTTGATCGCCAGCGTGCGAACCAGATCATCGGGATTGCGCACGAACTGTGCCGAGCAATCGAACTGCGCGCCTAGCCATTTGTGCGGATTGAAGACGATCGAATCGGCGTGCTCTACGCCTGTCCAGAAATGCCGGAACTCTTCGCAGATCATCGCAGAGCCGGCCCAGGCGGCATCGACATGCAGGTAAAGCCCATATTTCTGCGCAACCGCCGCGACTGCGGCGATATCGTCGGTTCCGCCGGTGCTGGTGCCGCCGACGCAGGCGACAATGCCGGCGGGAAGCAGGCCGTTTGCCTTGTCGGCGACGATCGCAGCTTCAAGAGCTGCCACATCCATCGCCCGCCAGCGCCCGGCAGTCGGGATGCGGACGAGATTTTCCTCGCCGATACCTGAAACCCATATCGCCCGGTCGATCGAGGTGTGGACCTGATCGGAAGAATAGACGCGGATGCGCGGCTGTCCGGACAGCCCTTGCTTGTTGCCCTGCCAGTCGAGCGCCCGCTCGCGCATGGTCAGCACGGCTGCGAGTGTCGCCGACGAGGCCGAATCCTGCAGCACGCCGGAAAACCCTTCCGGCAAGCCCAGCGCCTGACGCAGCCAGTCGATGATGCGGGTTTCGAGTTCGGTCGCGGCGGGCGATGTCTGCCACAGCATGCACTGCGCGGCCATGACCGTGACCAGATATTCTGCCACCACCGAGACTGGCGCTGCATTGGCCGGGAAATAGGCAAAGAAGCGTGGATGTTGCCAGTGCGTCATGCCCGGCAGGATCTTTTCTTCGAAGTCGGCGAAGATCGCCTCCATCGCTTCGGGCGCCTCGGGCGGCGAAAGTGCTATTCCGGCAGCAATCTCGCCCGGCTGGGTCTGCGCTCGTACCGGGCGTTCTCGCAGCGTCTCGCGATAGTCCGCGCCCCATTCGGCCGCCTTCAGCGACCAATCGCGAAATTCCTTGCCGTCCAAGTGCTTTCCTCCCACCGGCAGATGCCGGTCGATATCAGATGGGGAAATCAGGCAGGCTCTTGAACGCCAGTTTCAGCGCATTCGACCAGCCGTCCGAGATCGTCCGGTAATAGGGATCGTCGAGCGCGATGCGCTTTTTCAGCTTAACCGCGAGCGCGTCGTTTTCATAAAGAAGAAGGTCCAGCGGAAGACCGACCGAAAGATTGGATTTCAATGTGGAATCAAAGGATACCATCAAAAGCTTGACAGTTTCCTCGAAGCTCATCGTGCGGTCGTAGGCGCGCACGATGATGGGCTTGCCGTATTTGGTCTCGCCGACCTGGAAGAACGGCGTGTCATCCGTGGATTCGATGAAATTGCCTTCCGGATAGATCATGAAAAGCCGCGGCGGACTGCCCTTGATCTGGCCGCCGAGGATGAAGGAGGCGTTGAAATAGGAATCGGCGCTCTCACCTGTCGGCGATGCATGAGCGATGACTTCCTTGACGACATCGCCGATCAGCCGAGCCGTCTGATACATCGACGGCGTTTCAAGCACGACGGAAGATCGTTCTTCCGGCGCCTTGGAGCGCTCTTCGAGCAGGCTGACCACGGCCTGGGTCGTCGCCAGATTGCCGGCAGACATCAGCACAATGACGCGCTCGCCCGGCTTTTCCCAGACATGCATCTTGCGGAAGGTGGAGATGCTGTCCATTCCGGCATTCGTGCGGGTGTCCGACATGAACACCAGACCGCGATCCAACTTGAGGCCGACACAGTAAGTCATGGAATCCCGTATTCTAGAACAATACCGGGATTACTGCTCGACCGTGATGTGAACCGCAAGCTGTTCCGACGCCTGTCCCAAGCGAATCCCGGAAACCGGCATAGCATCGCGATAATCTCGGCCCGTCGCAAGTCGCACATAGCGTTCGTCTGGGGAAATGCCGTTGGCGGCGTCGAACGCGACCCAGCCCAGCGTGGAAACATAGGCTTCCGCCCAGGCATGGCTCGCCACCTGCTCGATGGTGCCGTCCATCATAAGATAGCCGCTGACATAGCGCGCTGGAATGCCCAGCAGCCGTGCGGCCGACGAAAACACATGGGCATGATCCTGGCATACGCCACTGCCCTGCTTCAGCGCTTCTTCCGCCGTGGTTTCGGCGTCGGTCGCGCCGACGACATAGTCGACACGCTCTCGCACCATGCCCAACAATTGATGCAGCCGATCGATTTCGGCGCCCGGAGCGATCGAGGCGGCGAGCTCGCGAACGCCTTCACCAGCCTCCGTCAACGGCGTTGCATGACTGAACAGCCAGAGCGGTGCAAAACCGGTGTGAGGCCCGCTCACGCCGGCAGTGTCATGCGTTTCGACCTCGCCCGTGGCCTCGACGCTTACGACACGCGGATCGCCTTCGATGCTGACCAGCCGCGTGTCGTTGCCGAACTGGTCGGAAAACCGCACCTCTTCGCGCGCACCGCCGACTACGACGTTCCATGACAGTACCGACTGCGTCTTGCCTTCTCGCGGCAACAGCCGCAGCCGCTGCAGACCGTACTGCACCGGCATGTCGTAGTGATATTCGGTGCGGTGCTTGATTTTGAGGCGCATCAGTGGAACCTGTAATCCTGTGCAACCTCGTCGCCGAGCCGGTAATTGTCGCGGATGAAGCACGACAGGAACTCGTGAAGACCTGCGTCGAAGATGGTCTTTACGTTGCCGACCTCAAGCTTGGCCATCGTCTCGCCCGCCGTCTTGTGACAGGGATGCAGCGCGCCATAGTCGTCGGCAAGATAGGCTAGGCTCTCGGCGATGTTGCGATAGCAATAGGCCAGCGAACGCGGCATGCGATTGTTGAGGATGAGGTAGTCGGCGATGTTGGCCGGTCTGTAGTCGGCTTCATAAACCCAGCGATAGGAACGATGCGCCGACACCGAGCGCAGGATCGATTCCCACTGGTAGTTGTCGAGCGTCGAGCCGACCCAGGAAATCGACGGAAGCAGCACGTAATATTTGACGTCGAGGATGCGCGCCGTGTTGTCGGCCCGCTCGACGAAGGTGCCGATCTGGGAGAAATCGAAAATCTCGTTGCGCAGCATCGTGCCGTGAAAAGCGCCGCGGATCAGCGCCGTCTCGCGCTTGATGGCGTCCAGCACCGCCGGCACGTCGCGCTGGTCGACCGGGCTGCCCAGCATGCGCTTCAGCGACATCCAGGCTTCATTGATGCTCTCCCAGGTTTCACGCGTCAGAGCGGTACGCACCATGCGGCCGTTGTTGCGCGCAGTCTCGATCGCCGACATCACGCTCGACGGATTGGACGTGTCGCGCAGAAGGAAATCGGTGACCGTCTCGGCGCTGAACTCGTCATGGCGCTGGCGGAATGCCGATTCCACCCCGGCGCTCAGTATGACGGAGGTCCATTCGTCCGCCGAACTCGACGTCCGGGTCAGCGCCATGCGCATGCCAGCGTCAATCAGGCGCGCCATATTCTCGGCCCGCTCGATATAGCGATTCATCCAGTAAATGCCGTTTGCGGTACGTCCGAGAAGCATTGGTACCCTTTTACTCAGTCGTCCAGAACCCAGGTATCCTTGGTGCCGCCGCCCTGCGAGGAATTCACCACCAGCGATCCTTCCTTGAGCGCCACCCGCGTCAGCCCGCCGGGCACGATCTGGATGCGGTCGGAGACCAGCACGAAGGGCCTGAGATCGACATGGCGCGGGGCCAGGCCCTTTTCGGTCAGGATCGGGCAGGTCGACAGCGAAAGCGTCGGCTGGGCGATGTAGTTGGCCGGGCGCGCCTTCAGCTTCTGCGAAAACGCCTCGCATTCCTTCTTGCTCGCCGCCGGCCCGACCAGCATGCCGTACCCGCCGGAGCCGTGGACTTCCTTCACCACAAGCTCGTCCAAGTGCTCGAGAACATACTTCAGGCTGTCCGGCTCCGAGCAGCGCCACGTCGGGATGTTGCCCAGCATCGCCTTGCGGCCGGTGTAGAATTCGATGATTTCCGGCATGTAGGAGTAGATCGCCTTGTCATCGCAAATGCCGGTGCCCGGAGCGTTGGCGATGGTGATGTTGCCGGCGCGGTAGACATCCATGATGCCCGGCACGCCGAGCGCCGAATCCGGACGGAAGGTCAGCGGATCGAGATAGGCGTCATCGACGCGGCGATAGAGCACGTCGATCTGCTTGTAGCCTTCGGTGGTTCGCATGGCGACGTGGCCGTCGACCACGCGCAAATCCGAACCCTCGACAAGCTGGACGCCCATCTGGTCGGCAAGGAAGGCATGTTCGAAATAGGCCGAGTTGAAGCTTCCCGGCGTCAGCACCGCAATCGTCGGCGCGTCCTTCACCCCATCCGGCCGCACCGCGCCGAGCGATTGTCGCAGGAGCTGCGGATAGTTCTCGACCGGCCGCACCTTGATGCGTTGAAACAGCTCGGGAAAGAGCTGCATCATCGTTTCTCGGTTTTCCAGCATGTAGGAAACGCCGGAAGGCGTGCGCGCATTGTCCTCCAGAACGTAGAACTCGTTCTCGTTGATGCGCACAATGTCGGTGCCGATGATGTGGGTGTAGACGCCGCCCGGCGGCCGTACGCCGATCATTTCCGGCAGGAAGGCCACGTTGCTGGCGATCAATTCGCGGGGTATGCGCCCTGCCCGCAGGATTTCCTGGCGGTGGTAGATATCGTCGAGAAAAGCATTCAACGCCTGAACGCGCTGTTCGATGCCTTGCGTCAGGCGGCGCCATTCCTGCCCGGATATGATGCGCGGGACGATATCGAAGGGAATGAGGCGTTCGGCGGCCTCTTCTTCGCCATAGACGGCAAAGGTGATGCCGGTCTTGCGGAAAACGCGCTCGGCATCGCGCATCTTTTCGGTCAATCGGGCTGCATCCTGGTCTTTGAACCAGTCGTCATAGCCCGTGTATGGTTTTCGCAATCCGGTAGTTTCCGGAAGCATTTCATCGAATGCAGCCAATCGCGCACTCCCCTCTGAACCTCATTTGAAATGAGGTCGAAGACGAAAAGCAAGCGCAATCGCACATTCCATGATCAACGCGATGCATCTTCCGCCTTTTGCCCAGAATATAGGCATGCTGCCTACGGGGTTTGAAAATCGCTTGGGCAAAGTCGGCGCCGCCATCGGCAGTTCTGACAAGCGAATCTTGCTGCAGGATGAAACCGGAAAGCCACGCCTTGCGTATGTTAAACTGAAGCCCGGCGCATCGATGCCGAGCTGCGGCACTGCGCTCGATACGACGGGAGAGAATTCATGCGCCGAAGCCTATTAGCTCTTGCCATTCCCGCACTCTACGCCTCCATGGCGTTTGCCGGCGACGCGGAGATAAAGGCGGCCCAGAGCTCGATCGACAGCCAGCTCAAGGCGTTCCGCGCCGGTGACAACGCCGCCGCCTACAGTTTTGCCGCACCCAATGTGAAACGCATCTTCCCGACGCTGGAAAACTTCATGAACATGGTGACGGGCGCCTACCAGCCGGTCCATCAGCCGCGCAGCTACGCCTTCGGCAAGGTTCAGGAACTCAGCCCGACCTCGATCATCCAGCAGGTGATTATCGTCGGTGCCGACGGCAAGGATTATGAGGCGGTCTACACGCTCGAACTGCAGCCGGACGGTGTGTTCCGCATTACCGGTGTCAGCCTGCGGGCGGCGAATTCATTCAGCACTTGAGACCGTTCAAAGCGCCGGAATATCGCCCCGCGCCCAGCCTTCCGAAATCTCGGCCGTACGATCAACGAATGCGCCGGCCTCGATGGCGTCGCGAACATCCTGCATCAGGCGCTGGTAGTAGGAAAGATTGTTCCAGGTCAGAAGCATCGCGCCCAGCGCCTCCTGCGACTTGACGAGGTGATGGAGGTAGGCGCGGGAATAATCGCGCGCAGCGGGGCAGTCGCTTTCCTCATCGAGCGGACGATGATCGTCGGCATGGCGGGCGTTGCGAAGATTGACCTTGCCGCGCCGCGTATAGGCAAGGCCATGACGGCCGGCGCGGGTCGGCATGACGCAGTCGAACATGTCGATGCCTCGCGCCACGGATTTGACGATGTCATCGGGCGTGCCGACGCCCATCAGATAGCGCGGCTTCTCAGTCGGCAGTTCCGGGCAGGTCACGTCGAGCATGTCGAGCATGACTTCCTGCGGCTCACCGACCGCCAGCCCGCCGACGGCATAGCCTTTCAGCCCGAGCCCACTCAGCGCCTGCGCCGAACGCACGCGCAATGCCGGCGTGTCGCCGCCCTGCACGATGCCGAACATCGCCTTGCCCGGCTGTTCGCCGAAGGCCACCTTGCAGCGTTCGGCCCAGCGCAGCGAAAGCTCCATCGCTTTCTCGATATCCTTGTCCTTGGCCGGTAGCGCAACGCATTCGTCCAGCTGCATCTGGATATCGGAATCGAGCAGGCCCTGGATCTCGATCGAGCGCTCGGGCGACATTTCATAGGCCGCGCCGTCGATATGCGAGCGGAAGGTCACGCCCTGTTCATTGAGCTTGCGCAGTTTCGACAGCGACATGACCTGGAATCCGCCGGAATCGGTCAGGATCGGATAGGGCCAGCGGGCGAATTCGTGCAAGCCGCCGAGCCGCGCGACGCGCTCTGCGCCCGGCCGCAGCATCAAATGATAGGTGTTGCCGAGGATGATGTCGGCGCCGAGATCGCGCACCTGGTCCATATACATGGTCTTGACCGTGCCGCCGGTGCCGACCGGCATGAAGGCCGGCGTGCGGATGGTGCCGCGCGGCATGGTGATCTCACCGCGCCGGGCCTTGCCGTCGGTGGCGAGAACCTTGAAGGAAAATTCGGTGCTCATGGATCGGCCCTGAACAGGAGACTGGAATCTCCATAGGAGTAGAATCTGTAGCGGTTTTCGATGGCATGCGCATAGGCCGCGCGCATCGTGTCCGTTCCGGCGAAGGCCGAGACCAGCATGAACAGCGTCGAGCGTGGGAGGTGAAAATTGGTCATCAACACATCGACGGCACGGAAGCGATAGCCCGGCGTGATGAAGATATCGGTTGGGCCGGACCAAGCGGCTAACTGCCCGCTTTCGCTCGCTGCACTTTCCAGCAATCGCAATGAGGTCGTACCGACGGCGACGACACGGCGACCCTCGGCGCGGGCCTTGTTGATCGCGTTTGCCGTTTCTTCCGACACGTGGCCGATCTCGGCATGCATTTTGTGATCGGCCGTGTCGTCGACTTTCACCGGCAGAAACGTGCCGGCACCGACATGCAACGTCACGAAATGGCGCTCGATGCCGCGCGTGTCAAGCGCTTCGAAAAGCGCCGGCGTGAAATGCAGCCCGGCAGTGGGAGCGGCGACAGCCCCCTCCTCTCGCGCATAGACGGTCTGGTAGTCGGTCAGATCGCGAGCGTCGTCGGGACGCTTCGAGGCGATGTAGGGCGGCAGCGGAATATGGCCGACGCTATGCAGCGCCTCGTCCAATACGGGACCGGACAAGTCAAAACCGAGCAGCACCTCGCCGCCCTCGCCTTTCTCGAGCACGGTGGCGTCGAGCGCACCGAGAAAACAGGAATTGCCGTCATGGCCGAAATGGATGCGGTCGCCCGCCACCACGCGCTTGCCCGGACGGACAAAGGCCAGCCAGCGATCCGGACCGGTGCGCATGTGAAGCGTTGCATCGACATGCGCAGCAGCCTCGCCGCGACGCCTTATGCCTTTCAGCTGTGCCGGAATGACTTTCGTGTCGTTGAAAACAAGCAGATCGCCGGGCTGGAGCAGTTGTGGCAGATCGCCGACATGCCTGTCCTCCACTGCTTCCACGGGCCTGACGACCAACAGCTGCGCGGAATCGCGCGGCTCAGCCGGGCGCAATGCGATGCGCTCTTCCGAGAGTTCAAAATCGAAAAGATCGACGCGCATCAGTAGATGCGGATCATCAGCGCACCGGCGAGCAGCAGGAGCGCGCCGGCGATGCGCCCCACCGAAATCTCGCGGACGGCGACGCCGAGGAAGCCGACGCGGTCGATGAGCATGCCGGCAAGCAGCTGACCGGTGACGAGAAACGCCATCAATGCCGCGGCACCAAGCTTGGGCGTCAGAATGGTGGCGCTGGTGACATAGGCGCCGCCCAGCATGCCGCCGGCGACGAACAGCCAGGGCGCAGGCGCGCGCCAATCAAGGGAAATCCCTTGCGCGCGCGTAATCGCAAAGGAAACGATGCCGAGCACGATCGCACCCGACAGGAAGGAAAAGGCGGCCGCCGCGACGGGAAGTCCGAGCCCCTTGCTGAGCTCGGAATTGATCGGCGCCTGTATGGCGATGAAAGCGCCAGCCAGAATGCCGATCAGTGACCAGAGAACCCCCGCCATAACGGCCTGCCCTACCTGTTATTCCGCGACGTCTGCCGCGACCTTCAGCGACACAATCTTGTCGGGATCCTGAACCGGCTCGCCGCGCTTGATCTTGTCTACATTGTCCATGCCTTCGATGACCTGGCCCCACACCGTGTACTGGCGGTTGAGGAAGCCGGCATCCTCGAAGCAGATGAAGAACTGCGAATTCGCCGAATTCGGGTTCTGCGAACGGGCCATCGAGCAGGTGCCGCGCGCGTGGTTCATGTTGGAGAACTCGGCCTTCAGGTCCGGCTTGTCGGAACCGCCCATGCCGGCGCGCGACGGGTTGAAGCTCGGGCCGTCGGACTTGCCGAACTTGACGTCGCCAGTCTGCGCCATGAAGCCTTCGATGACGCGGTGGAACACCACGCCGTCATAGGCACCTTCACGCGCCAGTTCCTTGATGCGGCCGACATGGCCGGGCGCCAGGTCGGGCAGAAGTTCGATGACGACCTTGCCCTTCGTGGTTTCCATGATGAGCGCGTTTTCGCGATCCTTGATCTCGGCCATATCAGATTTCCTTGTTTCGTAATTTCAGTTTATTTGCCGTCGCTGGCGATGCGCACCTTGATCATGCGGTCGGGACTGCTGACAACCCCGTTAGCAGCCGCATCACCCTTTTTTATGCCGTCGACGAACTCCATGCCGCTCTCGACATTGCCGACGATGGTGTAGTCGCCGTCGAGGCCGGGATTGGGTGCATACATGATGAAGAACTGTGAATTCGCCGAATTCGGGTTCTGGGCCCGGGCCATGCCGACCGTACCGCGCACGAAATGTTCGCTGGTGGAGAATTCGGCCGGAAGGTCGGGCTTTTTCGAGCCGCCGGTGCCGGCGCGCTCGGCATTATAGCCGGACTTCATGTTGCCGAACTCGACATCGCCGGTCTGGGCCATGAAGCCGTCGATGACGCGGTGGAAGGCGACGTTGTCATAGGCGCCTTCGCGCACCAGCGCCTTGATCTGCTCGACATGCTTCGGTGCGAGATCGGGTCGAAGCGCGACGGTCACATCTCCGCCCTTGAGGCTGATGACCATGGTGTTTTCGGGCTCGGCCGCGAAGGCGGAGAACGAAGAGCCGACAAGACCGGCGATGACGACGAACGACGAAGCAAGCTTTCTCAGCTGCATGGACATCTCCACTCCCTTTACTTTGCGAATTTTGCAGTCAGCGCGGTGGCGACCACTTTTGGCACGAACGGCCGGATATCGCCGCCCATCGACGCTATCTGGCGGACAAGTGTGGCGGTAATGGTGCGAACCGAAGGGCTTGCCGGAAGGAATATCGTCTGCAGGTCGGGCGCCATGGTCTCGTTCATGCCGGCCATCTGCATCTCGTAGTCGAGATCGGTGCCGTCACGCAGGCCGCGGATCATGATCGAAGCGTTGTGCTCTTTGGCTGCATCGATGACCAGGCCGTCGAAAGAAACGACCTTGATGCGCTTGGCATCCTTACCGAACTCGGTGGCGATCGACTGTTCAATGAGGCCGACGCGCTCCTCGAAAGCAAACAGCGGTTTCTTCCCGGGATGAATACCGATCGCCGCAAACACCGTGTCGGCGATGGCAAGCGAAGCCTTCAGCACGTCGAGATGGCCGTTGGTCAAGGGGTCGAACGACCCGGCATAGATGGCGATACGCTCTGTCATGGCGTGGTTTCTAGCGGGCAGCGTGAGCAAAGGCAATCTGCTCACGGGCGCAGAATGAACACCGGATGAATGGAGCGATCACGACAAGTTCAAGCAATGCGAAGTAGCGTGATCTGGAAAACATGAAACCAAATCGCCACATCATCGTTATCGAGGTCAGGAGAACAAGACCATGATGATTTACATGCTCGCTGCTGCAATGACTATCGCCATGTTGATCGCAACCGCTTTCGGCATCCATCAGGAGTCGGAGCGCATGCGCCTTCAGGAACAGAAGGCTCGCTCGAACGGTTTCGGTCCCCGCTGATTTCTTGAACCACCACCTCACCGTTTCCGGCGAGGTGGGTTAGCGCGAGAGCAATACTTCAGGATTTCCTGGTATTACTCTGTCGGGCCCTGATCTTCGGGCGCAATTTCTGTAACACCTTCGACAACCGTTCCGTCTGAAGCAACGATCTCGTCAGCCTCTTCGTCGCCCTGCGGCTCGGAAATGCGCTCGACAGAGACGACTTTCTCGCCATCTGCCGTATTGAAGATCGTGACGCCCTTGGTGGCACGGCTGGCGAAGCGAATGCCGTTGACCGGCACGCGGATCACCTGTCCACCGTCGGAAACCAGCATGATCTGGTCCTCATTGCCGACCGGGAAGGTCGCAACAAGGCGGCCGATTTCAGCGACTTTCGACACATCGGTCGCGCGAATGCCCTTGCCGCCACGGCCCGTCAGACGGAAATCGTAGGACGACGAACGCTTGCCGTAGCCATACTCGGTGACAGTCAGCACGAACTGCTCGTGCTGCGACAAGAACTGATAGCGCTCCTCCGAAATGTCGGCTTCCTCGCCGACTTCCTCGTTGGTCAGTGCGATATCTTCCTCTTCGCCGACAGCCGCATCGGCGGCCAGCCGCCGCTCGGCAACCGAACGCTTGAGATAGGCCGCACGCTCTGGCGCGTCTGCATCGACATGCTCGAGGATCGCCATCGAGATGACGCGGTCCTTTTCGCCCATGCTGATACCGCGAACGCCGACGGAGTTGCGACTCTGGAAGACGCGCACGTCACCGACCGAGAAGCGAATGCACTGGCCGGTATCTGCGGTCAAAAGCACATCGTCATTGTCGGTGCAGGTCTCGACGCCGAGAATCTCGTCGCCCGCCTCCTCCAGCTTCATCGCGATCTTGCCGTTGCGGTTGACCTGAACAAAGTCGCTGAGCTTGTTGCGGCGCACGGTGCCGCGCGTGGTGGCGAACATCACGTCAAGATCGCCCCAGCTCGTTTCGTCCTCTGGCAGGGGCATGATCGTGGTGATGCGCTCGCCCTGTTCCAGCGGCAGCATGTTGATCAAGGCCTTGCCGCGTGACTGCGGGCTACCGATCGGCAGGCGCCAGACCTTTTCCTTGTAGACGATGCCGCGCGAGGAGAAGAACAGCACCGGCGTATGCGTGTTGGCCACAAACAGCCGCGTGACGAAATCCTCGTCCTTGGTCGACATGCCCGAGCGGCCCTTGCCGCCGCGGCGCTGCGCCCGGTAGAGCGAAAGCGGCACGCGCTTGATGTAGCCGGAATGGCTGACGGTGACGACCATGTCCTCGCGCTGGATCAGGTCCTCGTCGTCCATGTCCGAGCCGCCGTCGCTAAGTTCCGTGCGGCGCGGCGTGCCGAACTCGTCGCGAACGGCCGCAAGCTCGTCCTTGACGATCTGCTGTATGCGCGCTTGCGATGACAGGATGTCGAGGTAATCCTTGATCTCGTCGCCGATGGTATTGAGTTCGTCCGAGATTTCGTCGCGGCCAAGGGCCGTCAGGCGCTGCAGACGCAGTTCCAGAATGGCGCGCGCCTGTTCCTCGGACAGATTGTAGGTGCCGTCATCGTTGATGCGATGGCGCGGATCGTCAATCAGCAGGATCAGCGACTCGACATCACGGGCCGGCCAGCGGCGCTCCATCAACTGTTCGCGTGCCGTCTGCGGATCGGGCGCCTGCCGGATCACCCGGATGACCTCGTCGATATTGGCGACGGCAATAGCCAGGCCGACCAAGACATGGGCGCGATCACGCGCCTTGCGCAGCAGGAATTTCGTCCTGCGGCTGATGACGTCTTCGCGGAAGGCAACGAACGCCTTCAGCATGTCGATCAGCGTGAGGACTTCCGGCTTGCCGCCGTTCAGCGCAACCACATTGGCGCCAAAAGACGTTTGCAGCGGCGTGAAACGGTAGAGCTGGTTGAGAATGACGTCGGCAACCGCATCACGCTTCAATTCGATAACGACGCGGTAACCCTGCCGGTCGGACTCGTCGCGAATATCGGAAATGCCCTCGATACGCTTGTCGCGCACCAGCTCGGCCATCTTCTCGATCATCGTCGATTTGTTCACCTGATAGGGAACTTCGGTGATGATGATGGCTTCGCGGTCGTTGCGGATCTGCTCGATGGCGACCTTGCCGCGCATGACGATGGAGCCGCGCCCGGTCGAATAGGCATTATAAATGCCAGAGCGGCCGAGAACGATGCCGCCGGTCGGGAAATCCGGACCCGGAATGATTTCCATCAGCGCCGGCAGGTCGATCGCCGGATTGTCGATGAGCGCAATGGCGCCATTACAGACTTCGCTCAGATTGTGCGGCGGAATATTGGTCGCCATGCCGACCGCGATACCGCCGGAGCCGTTGACCAGAAGGTTGGGGAAGCGCGCCGGCAGAACGCGCGGCTCGCGGCCGGACGCATCATAGGTCTCCTGGAAATCAACCGTATCCTTGTCGATATCCTCCAGAAGCTCGTGCGCGACCTTGGTCAGGCGCGATTCCGTATAACGCATCGCCGCAGGCGGATCGCCGTCGATCGAACCGAAATTGCCCTGCCCGTCGATGAGTGGCACGCGCAGCGACCAGTCCTGCGCCATTCGAACCAAGGCATCGTAGATCGAAGCATCGCCGTGGGGGTGGTATTTACCCATGACGTCGGCGACCGGGCGCGCCGACTTCACATATTTGCGGTTCCAGTGGTAGCCGCTCTCATGGGCGGCAAACATGATACGCCGGTGAACCGGCTTCAGCCCGTCGCGAACGTCCGGAAGCGCACGACTGACGATGACGCTCATCGCATAGTCGAGATAGGAACGCTGCATCTCCTCGATGATCGAGATAGGCTCGATATCGGAGGGGCCGCCGGGTCCACCCGGTAATTTCTGGTCGGTCAAATCGGATCACTTAAACTAGGAGAATCACTGCCCTCTTATATAGGAACGATACCGATTTCACCAATACCGAGCGCTTTTTTCCAGAACTGATTTTCGTCACAAATTCAAATGGATACCGACGATTCGGGCAATCCTGCGACACCATGTCGAAAATATGCCTCCCAAGAAATCGGGAGGCCTTTGCCCTGATCTTGCCGTGAGGGGACTGGCGCGCGGAAAGCCGGCAATGTAGCCTGCGCGCAGGAGGACGCGGGATGCCGAATTTCGATAGTGTTTTCAACGCCTTCGTGACGCTCCTGGTCACCATCGACCCGCCGGGGCTGGCACCTATCTTTCTGGCGGTGACGCGGGGCATGACACGCGCGCAGCGCAGTCAGGTTTCGATCCGCGCCAGCGTCATCGGCTTCGGCGTCATGGCGTTGTTTGCCATTGCCGGCGCATCGATCCTGTCAGTGTTCGGCATCACCCTGCCGGCCTTCCGCGTCGCCGGCGGTTTTCTGTTGTTTTTCATTGCCTTCGAGATGGTTTTTGAAAAGCGGCAGGATCGGAAGGAAAAAATATCGGATGTCGCAATCACCAAGGATCACATCCACAACATCGCGGCGTTTCCGCTGGCGATCCCGCTTATCGCGGGTCCCGGCGCCATCTCGGCGACGGTGCTGCTGTCAGGCTCGTTCCAGGGCTGGGCCGCGCAGGCAGCGCTGGTGGGCATCATCTTCCTGTGCCTCGCCCTCACCTACCTCGTCTTCATCCTCGCAGAGCGCATCGACGGCCTGCTCGGGCAGACCGGACGCTCGATACTGACACGGCTTCTTGGCGTGATCCTGGCGGCATTGGCCGTCCAGTTCGTCGCCGATGGCATCAAGGCCATGATGGCGGTAGGCTGATCGGTTTTCGGGGCAGCCGGCAGGACTATCGACGGAGGCTGCCGGAACAGAAAATGAGTTCGCGGGAGCGTCGGACGCCCCCGCGAAAAATCAATCAGAACGGGATTTCGTCGTCGAGATCGCGCGACGAACCGCCACCGCCGCCGCCCCGGTTTCCACCACCACCGCCGCCACCGCCACGGTTGAAGTCATCGTTCGGGCCGGACTGGCCGAAATCCGAACCGCGGCCACCGCCGCCGCCATAGCTTACCTGGCCGCCGTCGCCGCCCTGCCCGCGCGCATCGAGCATCTGCAACTCGCCACGGAACTTCTGCAGCACGATCTCGGTCGTGTAGCGTTCGTTTCCGGTCTGGTCCGTCCATTTGCGGGTCTGCAACTGACCCTCGACATAGACCTTCATGCCCTTCTTCAGATACTGCTCAGCGACCTTGGCGAGATTGTCATTGAAGATGACGATATTGTGCCACTCAGTCTTTTCCTTGCGCTCGCCGGAATTCTTGTCGCGCCAGCTTTCAGAAGTGGCGACACGAATGTTGACGACCGGTTCGCCCGAGTTCAACCGCCTGATTTCCGGGTCCGCGCCGAGATTACCAACCAGAATGACCTTATTGACGCTACCCGCCATGACACCGCTCCGCGCTTATCCTAACAAAACCGGCAAATTCGCCGGCACACCTTAGCCCATAGACACCATCCCGGCCACAACGGGGATGAAATTCAGGCTCTGTCCACAAGTTGTTTGTTCTTATTTTGTTCTAAACTGCAATTCGCTGTATTTCAAGCGCTGCCATCAGATTCCTCGTCTTTTTCGACCGGAAGTCTCGATTGTCGCGAAATCCTAGCCGCTGGGCTGGCCAGACAAGGCACCAAAAGCTTGCAGAGTCAGGTCCATGGCGTAGGTCCGGCTGAACGGCATCGAAAAATGCCCGTACCTGATCGAAAGTTGGCGCGCGGCCTCTTTGACATCCACACCATCGACCGCAGCCAGATAGAGTGCCGATACCAGCCCGCTGCGATCAGCGCCCGACTGACAGTGAACGAGCAGCGGCTTCCTGGCCTTGCGCATTATCGCAACAAGCCTGGCGATCTGCTTGCTGTCCATCTCCGTGATCGAACTGACGCGAAAATCGATCTGCTTGATCCCAAGTTTTGCGTTTTCCGCCTTCTCGGCCTCGTACCAGGCGAAGCCATCATGCGGACCTCTGAGGTTGATGACGGACTTCACCCCGTATTTGTTGGCGTATGCTTCGAGTTGACGAGGCGTTGGCTGCGCCGCCCGATAGAGTTCGCCGGGCACGACCGTATGGAAGTTTCCGGAAAGCTGCAGATCCCAAAGGAACGCGCCGAGCGCCAGCAGCGGCACTGCGAGAGCCACTGAGATCCAGACGCCTGCCCGCGCAGGCATCAATCTTTTCCCAAACACCATCATACTCAAGGCCTCGCGAAACCGGGCGATGCCTTGTCTTGATGAAAAAGGACGTCGGCACTGGTAGGCGCAATTTCCTCAGCGATTGCGGCAAATCGCGGTTAGCCGTGAGGCGGCACGGCGGCGGAGATTTGTTATTGTGGCGTCAAATGGCGTTTCGAGGGGATGTCGGCCCGGATCACGAAAGCAGCCTCGCCGCTCATTCAAGAGCGGTCGAGGCTTTGATGACATTCTTGCCAACTGCCGGGAGTGTTTTACCGGCTTTACTTTCGGATGCTACGCGGCTTCAGCTAACGATCCGACTAGTGGTCTCTGATTTTCGTTTTGGGGACGGCAGGTCACAGTCTGCCGGGCAAGCCCGGCACTTATGCCTGGCGCGGCTCCGCGCATTCGCAGAGCCATTGGGAACTATCAGGTGGGGTCATGCCTCGCTCCTGTGTCAGTTTCTCCAAAGTCTTCCGAAGCGCTTATTCGCTCGTTTGCGGCGTCTCGCAAACCGCCTACCGGCTGCGAAGAACATCAAAGGATGCTCGGCTCCAGATGACATAGGAAGTCTGCTCCTTCGATTTTTCAACGTCAACCGCGGGGAGCCTTGCCGGCAAAAATGTGATCGGCATGTAACATTGGCCCTGCAACTTATGCACAATATGTCAGGAGCGTGTTCGGCCTTTGTTCTTTCCGCTTGCTCCCCCCGGCCAAAGGCGGCTAAACCCTGCTGACAGCGAGGGGCGATGCGTCCCTCGACAGAGCGGTAAAAATACCTACATGACCGGTTGGCCGGACAAACCAGCCAATCCGACAAATTCCTGATCGAGGCGGCAGACCCGGCATGGTCGACCATAAATATCTTTCCATTCGCGGCGCGCGCGAACACAATCTGAAAAACATCGATCTCGATCTTCCCCGGGATTCGCTGATCGTCATGACCGGCCTCTCCGGCTCGGGCAAGTCGTCGCTGGCATTCGACACGATCTATGCCGAGGGCCAGCGCCGCTATGTCGAGAGCCTTTCGGCCTATGCGCGCCAGTTCCTCGAAATGATGCAGAAGCCGGATGTTGACCAGATCGACGGGCTTTCGCCGGCTATTTCCATCGAGCAGAAGACGACCTCGCGCAATCCGCGCTCGACGGTCGGCACCGTCACCGAAATCTACGACTATATGCGCCTGCTGTTCGCGCGCGTCGGCGTTCCCTATTCGCCGGCGACCGGACTGCCGATCGAGAGCCAGACGGTCAGCCAGATGGTCGACCGTGTGCTGGCGCTGGACGAAGGCACGCGCCTGTTCATCATGGCGCCGATGGTGCGCGGCCGTAAGGGCGAGTATCGCAAGGAACTGGCCGAGCTCCTGAAGAAGGGCTTTCAGCGCGTCAAGGTCGACGGCGTTTTCTACGAGATCGCCGACGTTCCGGCATTGGACAAGAAGTACAAGCACGACATCGACGTCGTGGTCGATCGTGTCGTCGTACGTGGCGATCTGGCGACGCGGCTTGCCGATTCCATCGAGACGGCGCTGAAGCTTGCCGAAGGACTGGCCGTCGCCGAATTCGCCGACAAACCGCTGGACGCCAGCCAGACGGGAGAGGATTCCGTCAACAAGTCGAAGAACGAGACGCATGAGCGCATCCTGTTCTCCGAAAAATTCGCCTGCCCGGTTTCCGGCTTCACCATTCCCGAGATCGAGCCGCGGCTGTTCTCGTTCAACAATCCTTTCGGCGCCTGCCCGGCCTGCGACGGCCTCGGCAACCAGCGCGCCATCGACGCAACCCTGATTGTGCCCGACGACAATGTCTCGTTGCGCGATGGCGCCGTCAGCCCATGGGCGAAATCGACATCGCCCTATTATTCGCAGACGCTGGAAGCGCTGGGCAAGGTCTATGGCTTCAAGCTCGGCGACAAGTTCAAGGACCTGACCGCGGAAGCGCAGGAAGCGATCCTGCGCGGCACCGGCGAGCGCGAAATCGCCTTTACCTATGATGACGGGCTTCGGTCCTACAAGACGACGAAGACTTTCGAAGGCGTCATCCCGAACCTCGAGCGCCGCTGGAAAGAGACGGAATCGGCCTGGATGCGCGAGGAGATCGAGCGCTTCATGTCGGCGACGCCCTGCCCCGTCTGCAACGGCTTTCGCCTGAAGCCGGAAGCGCTGGCGGTGAAGATCGCCGGCAAGCACATCGGTGAGGTCACGGCCCTGTCGATCCGCAAGGCCAATGGCTGGTTCGAGGACTTGCCTGCCTCGCTCAACGACAAGCAGAACGAGATCGCGGTGCGCATCCTCAAGGAAATCCGCGAGCGCCTGCGCTTCCTCAACGATGTCGGCCTCGACTATCTGACCATGGCACGCAATTCGGGCACGCTGTCGGGCGGCGAAAGCCAGCGCATTCGCCTGGCCTCGCAGATCGGCTCCGGCCTGACCGGCGTGCTCTATGTGCTCGACGAGCCGTCGATCGGCCTACACCAGCGCGACAATGCGCGCCTGCTCGACACGCTCAAGCACCTGCGCGACCTCGGCAACACGGTCATCGTCGTCGAGCATGACGAGGATGCGATCCTGACGGCCGACTATGTCGTCGACATCGGCCCTGCCGCCGGCATCCATGGTGGCAATGTCATTGCGGAAGGCACGCCGGCCGAAGTCATGGCCAATCCCAATTCGATCACCGGCAAATATCTGACCGGCGAGCTCGAAATCTCCATGCCGCGCCATCGCCGCGAGATGAAGAAGGGCCGGCGCATCAAGATTGTCGGCGCGCGCGGCAACAATCTGAAGAACGTCACCGCCGAAATCCCGCTCGGCACCTTCACGGCTGTCACCGGCGTTTCGGGCGGCGGCAAGTCGACTTTCCTCATCGAGACGCTGTTCAAGGCCGCCTCGCGCCGCATCATGGGTTCGCGCGAGCATCCAGCCGATCATGATCGCATCGAGGGGCTGGAATTCCTCGACAAGGTCATCGACATCGATCAGTCGCCGATCGGGCGCACGCCGCGCTCGAACCCGGCGACCTATACCGGCGCCTTCACGCCGATCCGCGACTGGTTCGCCGGCCTGCCGGAAGCCAAGGCGCGCGGATATGCGCCCGGCCGTTTCTCGTTCAACGTCAAGGGCGGTCGCTGCGAAGCCTGCCAGGGCGACGGCGTGATAAAAATCGAGATGCACTTCCTGCCCGACGTCTATGTCACCTGCGACGTCTGCCACGGCAAGCGCTACAACCGCGAGACGCTGGACGTCACCTTCAAGGGCAAGTCGATCGCCGACGTGCTGGAAATGACGGTCGAGGAAGGCGTCGAGTTCTTTGCCGCCGTGCCTGGCGTGCGCGACAAGCTGGAAACGCTGGCCAAGGTCGGCCTCGGCTACATCCATGTCGGCCAGCAGGCCAACACGCTGTCCGGCGGCGAAGCGCAGCGCATCAAGCTCGCCAAGGAACTGTCGCGCAAGGCAACCGGCAAGACGCTCTATATCCTGGATGAGCCGACAACCGGCCTGCATTTCCATGATGTGGCAAAGCTTCTTGAAGTGCTGCATGAGCTCGTCGACCAGGGCAACACGGTCGTCGTCATCGAGCACAATCTCGAAGTCATCAAAACCTCCGACTGGGTTCTCGACCTCGGTCCTGAAGGCGGCGACGGCGGCGGCGAATTGGTTGCCTCAGGCCGTCCGGAAGATATCGCCGAAGAACCGCGCAGCTATACGGGGCAGTTCCTGAAGGAGCTGCTTGGGCGGCGTCCGGGCCGGAAGGCTGAAGCGGCGGAGTAGAGCGGGCGCATCAAGGCGCTAGTCATTCGGAAAGGGTCTCTATGCAGATCAGAAGAGCACTTTCCGACGATTTGTCGGCCGTCGTAGCGCTCACCGAGCAGGCCTATGCGCCCTACACGGCATTGTTTGGCGCACCGCCGATCCCCGTTACCGAGGACTACGCACCTCGGATTGACGCCGGCGAGGTCTGGCTGCTGGAAAGCGATGGCGAACTGGCAGGGCTTGCGGTGTTCGAACTGCACGAAGATCATTTACTTGTCTTCAGTATCGCAGTCTACCCTGCGTTCCAGGGCAAGGGCCTCGGCGTCACCTTGCTGCGTTGGCTGGAGGACAGGACTCGCGCGGCCACCTTGCCGGAGATACGGCTCTACACCAATGCCCGGATGGAGCGGAACATTGCGCTTTATCTGGCTTATGGTTTTCACGAGACGGGCCGCCGGCCAAATCCCGTTCGGCCAGGCTGGGTAGTTGTCGATATGGCGAAGGATGTAGCTCCTGCGGAAGATGCGGGACAGGCCCAAGCGATCGATGTCGCTTGACCGAATGTAGAAACGGAGGAGAAGCAATGAGCAGTTCCGGAAAAATCCGCGCCGGCATGGGCGGCTGGACGTTCGAGCCGTGGGACACATCCTTCTATCCGGAAAAACTGTCCAAGGCGAAGCAGCTGCAGTTCGCCACCCGGCAGGTGCCGACCATCGAGGTCAACGGCACCTATTATTCCAGCTTCAAGGAGCCGACCTTCGTCAAATGGGCCAATGAGGCGCCGGACGGTTTTGTTTATGCGCTGAAGGGCAACCGCTTCGTCACCAACCGCAAGGTGCTCGGTGAAGCCGGCGAATCCATGATGCGGTTTCTCGAATCCGGCGTTGCGGCACTTGGCGAGAAACTCGGGCCGATCCTATGGCAGTTCGCGCCGTTCAAGAAGTTCGACGAGGACGATTTCGGCGCGTTCCTGAAACTGCTGCCGGAAAAGCAGGACGGCGTCAAACTGCGCCACTGCGTCGAGGTGCGCAATCCGAGCTTCGTCGTGCCGGAATTCGTCGCGCTGGCGCGCAAGCACGATGTCGCCATCGTCTTTGCCGACCATGCCACCTACCCCGCCATTGCCGACGTCACCGGTGATTTCGTCTATGCACGGCTGCAGACAGGCTCGGACGATATCCCGACCTGCTACGCGCCGAAGGCGCTCGATGAATGGCTTGCTCGTGCAAAAACATGGGCGCAGGGCGGCGTGCCGGACGATCTGCCCCGCGCCGATCCTTCAAGCGATGCGCCGATGAAACCGCGCGACGTCTTCGTCTACTTCATAACCTCCGGCAAGGTTCATGCACCGCATGGCGCCATGGCTTTCATGGAGCGCGTGAAGGGCTGATGCCCGCAGAGCCTGAGGTCAGGCCGTCCCACGCAGCCATTGCTCCTTCGCCGATCGAAAGCAGCCTTTCGCGCGAAGCTCCATCGCGCGCCTGGATCGACATGCCCTGCTGGACGGCGAGATAGAAGACGGAGACTGCCTCGCAATCGACCGTTGCCGGCAGTTCGCCCTGTACGATCGCAAGCTTCAGGCGATTCTTGAAGTCTTCCACATTGGCTTGCCGCCTGTGACTCAGATCGCGGAAGACCTCCAGATTGCCGTCGCTGGGATTGAGCGCGCCAAGCACGATCAGGCACCCCTTGGGATCGCCGGGCTCGCTGAACGCGATTGCCGAGGCGCGCAGAAAATTCGCCATCGCTTCCCGCGCCGTGCTCGGGCTTTCGAACGCTTTCCAGATATCGACGCCTTCGGTTGCGCTGTAGAGATCGGCCGCTTCGCGAAACAGCGCTTCCTTGCAGCCGAAGGCGGCGTAGAGGCTGGGCGAGTTGATGCCCATGGCGGTCGTCAGGTCCGACAGCGACGCGCCATCGTAGCCCTTCTGCCAGAATACGCGCATCGCCTGCTGCAAGGCCGCATCGCGGTCGAAGCTGCGTGGCCGGCCCTTCTGAGACATCGAACACCTTTCTGTTATGATCGATACATAAAGCCCTTGACCGCCTTCGGCAAGAGTGTCATCTATTTTGTATTGATTGATACAAAAAGGCAGTGAACAAAATGTCTACCAATGAAAACACGATCGAACTTCATGGCAAGGTAGCACTGGTGACCGGCGGCAGCCGCGGTATTGGCGCCGCGATCGCAAGGCAACTTGCCCGCGCCGGTGCCGATGTCGCGCTGACCTATGTGCGCTCCGCCGAAAAGGCCGAAGCCGTCGTGAAGGAGATCGAAGCACTCGGCAGGCGCGCCCTGGCGATACAGGCCGACAACACGGACGCTGAAGCCGTCGAAGCATCCGTGGCGACCACCGTGGCTCAGTTCGGACGCCTCGACATCCTCGTCAACAGCGCCGGCATCTGGCATGCCGGCCCCCTGGACACGGTAACGCTGGCACAGATGGATGAAACGATGGCGGTCAATTTCCGCGCTCCGTTCATCGCATCGAAGGCAGCCGCAGCCGTCATGCCCGAAGGCGGACGCATCATATCGATCGGCAGCAATCTTGCAGAACGCGTGCCGGATGCAGGTATCGGCCTCTATTCGGCAAGCAAGGCGGCACTTGTCGGCCTGACCAAGGGCCTGGCGCGCGATCTCGGCCCGCGCGGCATCACCGTCAATGTCGTGCACCCCGGCTCTACCAACACCGACATGAACCCCGCCGACAGCGACCATGCCGACGCCCAGCGCGGCCGGATGGCAATACCAAAATACGGCTCCCCCGACGACATCGCCGGATTGGTCGCGTGGCTGGCTGGCCCACAAGGCCGCTTCATGACGGGAGCCGCATTGACCATCGATGGCGGCGCCAACGCCTGATTCCAAAACGTCGCTTTTCGCGCGGCGGGCCAACGGTGCAGAGACCGCGGAGAACTTCAGGCATCAAAAGTGTACGGCTCGGGTTTTTAATTCATCTCACAAGGTCTAGACTTGCCGTGGACAGGTGAGTGGCGGGGATACCACCCAACCAGGATGAATGATGGCAATACGCCTGACACTGGTGCTTGTGCTTCTGGCGGGCTTTGCGTTTGCCTTCTCCAAACTGGCCAAGCACAACAATGGAGAAGACCCGGGCTCTCCTTGCCAGGAATGGTCGAATCCCGACTGCCGCCCGCCAGGAGTTGCCCCTCCATCTTGATGCGCAGCGGAACGAAACAGCGCCCACGGCGTTGAGGCGCGCATGCGGATTTTTCCGGTGTTAGCTCAGGGTTTTCCCCGCAGCTAGGGAGCCTGGTGGTACAGGCAATGCGCCGGGCTCCCGCAAATTCCGAAGGACAGAAAGCAGCGCCAACGGCAGATCCTCGGCGATCAGCCCCGGCCCAAACCGCTGCGCTGCATCGGCGTGTATCCAGACGGCGGCGCATCCCGCTTCGAAGGCAGGCATGCCCTGAGCCAGCAGGCCGGCGCAGATGCCCGCCAGCACGTCGCCGGAACCTGCCGTTGCCAGCAAAGGCGTGCCGTTGGAATTGATCGCGGCCCGCCCGTCAGGCGCTGCGATCACCGTGTCCGGCCCCTTGTAGACGACAACGGCGTTGGAAAGCCGAGACGCGGCGCGGGCTTTTTCCAGCTTCGACAGTTTTTCGTCCTCGGCAATGCCCGGAAACAGCCGGCGAAACTCCCCTTCATGCGGCGTCAGGATCGCCCGTGGCGCGCCCATGCGATGCAAGGCGGCAAACAATGCCTCAGGCTGCGCGGCTAGCGACGTCAGCCCGTCGGCATCCAGCACGAGCCCCTTTGGCGAATTTTCCGCCGCCGCCAGCAAATCGAGAAGAAAGTTTCCGACGCCCGGCTCCGGTCCCAGCCCAGGGCCGTAGACCAGCGCTTCCGGATGGCGCGCATCGAGAAAGCCGAACACTTCCTCCAGCGTGTCGGCCTTGCGCAGCATGATCGAGGTCAGATGGCTGGCATTGACGGAAAGCGAGAGCGACGGGGACAGCACGGTGACCGCCCCTGCCCCGATCCGCGCCGCCGCCATCGCGGCCAGCCGGGCAGCGCCCGTTGCCGAAGGCCCGCCGGAAAAGACGCCGACATGGCCGCGACTGTATTTGTAGGCGTCCAACGCAGGCATCGGAAACTTATCCAGCCAAAGCGCCGGCACGTTTTCGAAGCAGCGAGCGCCAACGGCGTCAATTACCTTGTCGCCGATGCCGATATCCGCAACGACGACCTCGCCGCAGAGGTTGCGCCCAGGCAGAAGCAGATGGCCGGGCTTCTTGCGCGCGAAGGTAACCGTGATCGTCGCCTGAAAAGCCTCGCCAAGTGTTGCGCCGCTTTCACCCGAAAGCCCCGACGGCAGATCGACCGAAACGACCGGGACCTTCATGTCTGCGGCGAGCTGTGCAGCGCGACCAGCCTCCGCGGAAAGCGGTTTCGACAGCCCTGCCCCATAAAGCGCGTCGACAACGAGCGCGCCGGGTTTCATTTCAAAATCACCGAGCGGCTGAGCCTTGAGCTGACAATCTGCGGCGGCCAGTGCCGCATCGCTGCCCGGCTTAGGCGATCCCTCGGCCCAGAGTTTGACGGCGCATCCTGTCTCAACGAGCGCTTTGGCGACGACGTAGCCGTCACCGCCATTGTTGCCGGGGCCGCATAGAACATGAACCGTCGAGGCGGAGGCAAACCGCGCCAGAACAAGCGCCGCGACAGCAGCGCCGGCATTGCGCATCAGCGCATATCCATCGAAAGGACCGCCTTCGATCGCGAGGCGATCGGCCTTGGCCATTTCATCGGGTGTCAGGATTTCATGCGACATGCGAGCGGCCTGTTCGACCCCTTTGGGGAAATCATGATTAGCACACCGCACCGGCCCGCCGAAATGCAGGACGACAAGATAGATGTTCCGCGCGTCGCGTAGAATCCGGCGCAAACAAAAAGCAAATGCCCAAAATTTAGGCGGATTGCATAGTTTTTACCCCGTTGCAAAAGCACTCCGATAAGCGATATTCAGGGTATCGCTTAAGCGCCCTGCGCTTTGCCCGAAAAACGCAATTTTTTTCGATCTTTGCGGATTCGAAGAAGGTTTGTTGCGCCTTTAGGCATCTGGCACGCTTCCTGCTTTGTGATGCGCAAGCGGGGCGACACCCGTACAGTCCCTAGCGGAGGCCGCATTTTACATGAAAAAGATCGAAGCGATCATCAAGCCTTTCAAACTCGACGAAGTGAAGGAAGCGCTTCAGGAAGCAGGCCTGCAAGGCATTACCGTCACCGAAGCAAAGGGCTTCGGACGTCAGAAAGGCCATACCGAGCTTTATCGCGGCGCTGAATACGTCGTGGACTTCCTTCCCAAGGTGAAGATCGAGGTTGTGCTCGGCGACGAATCCGTCGAAGCGGCGATCGAGGCCATTCGCAAGGCGGCCCAGACGGGCCGCATCGGCGACGGCAAGATCTTCGTCTCCAACATCGAGGAAGTGGTGCGCATCCGCACCGGCGAAACCGGCATCGACGCCATCTGATCGGCCAAGCCGACAGAATTTCGTTTCAACGCCATCATTAAAATCACAGGAAACGCGACATGACGACAGCCAAGGATATTCTCAAGCAGATCAAGGACAACGACGTAAAATTTGTCGATCTGCGCTTCACCGACCCGAAGGGCAAGCTCCAGCATGTGACGATGGATATCTCCGAGGTCGAGGAAGACATGTTCGCCGATGGCGTCATGTTCGACGGCTCGTCCATCGCCGGCTGGAAGGCCATCAACGAATCCGACATGGTTCTGATGCCCGATCCGGAAACCGTCCACATGGACCCGTTCTTCGCGCAGTCGACCATGGTCATCCTGTGCGACATTCTCGATCCGGTCTCCGGTGAGTCCTACAACCGCGATCCGCGCGGCACTGCCAAGAAGGCCGAAGCCTACATGAAGGCAGAAGGCATCGGCGACACCATCTTCGTCGGCCCGGAAGCCGAATTCTTCGTCTTTGACGACGTCAAGTACAAGGCCGACCCCTACAACACCGGCTTCAAGCTCGATTCGACCGAACTGCCGTCCAACGACGACACCGACTACGAGACCGGCAACCTCGGCCATCGTCCGCGCGTCAAGGGCGGCTACTTCCCGGTTCCGCCGATCGATTCCTGCCAGGACATGCGCTCGGAAATGCTGACCGTGCTCACCGAAATGGGCGTTCGCGTTGAAAAGCACCACCACGAAGTGGCTGCCGCCCAGCATGAGCTCGGCGTGAAGTTCGACGCACTGGTGCGCAACGCCGACAAGATGCTGCTTTACAAGTATGTCGTGCACCAGGTCGCCAACGCCTATGGCAAGACTGCAACCTTCATGCCGAAGCCGATCTTCGGCGACAACGGTTCGGGCATGCACGTGCACATGTCGATCTGGAAGGACGGCAAGCCGACCTTCGCCGGTAACGAATATGCCGGCCTGTCGGAAAACTGCCTCTATTACATCGGCGGCATCATCAAGCACGCCAAGGCCATCAACGCCTTCACCAACCCGCTGACCAACTCCTACAAGCGTCTGGTTCCGGGCTATGAAGCACCGGTTCTGCTCGCCTATTCGGCGCGCAACCGCTCGGCCTCTTGCCGCATCCCCTTCGGCTCGTCGCCGAAGTCGAAGCGCGTCGAAATCCGCTTCCCCGATCCGGGCGCGAACCCCTACCTCGCTTTCGCAGCCCTGCTGATGGCCGGCCTCGACGGCATCAAGAACAAGATCCACCCCGGCCAGCCGATGGACAAGGATCTGTACGACCTGCCGGCGAAGGAACTGAAGAAGATCCCGACCGTCTGCGGTTCGCTGCGCGAAGCCCTGCAGAGCCTCGACAAGGACCGCGGCTTCCTGAAGGCCGGCGGCGTCTTCGACGACGATCAGATCGACGCCTATATCGAACTGAAGATGGCCGAAGTGATGCGCTTCGAAATGACCCCGCACCCGGTCGAATTCGACATGTACTATTCGGTGTAAGGCGAGTTCACATCGCTGAAAAACAAAACCCCGGCGGAAACGCCGGGGTTTTTGTTTGATAGGCCTGCTGCGATGCCGGCGGCCTGTCTGAATTCCGAGAGATCAGTCCTTTTTGCGGATGACACCGTAGACGATGTTGCGGTTTTCGCCGAAGAACACCTCCGCCTCGACCGTGTTGCGGTCAACGCTGGCGTTGATGATCTTCCACATATCGGCTTCGGTACGCAGCAGCAGCGCCCAGTTCATGAAAGTTTCCATGTAGCCGTCGTCGGTCAGTTCCGGCGAGAAGTTGGCGAACAGCAAGGTGCCCTTGGGCTTGAGCATGCGCAGGCACCGCCTGTTGAGCCTGATCGCCACGGCGTCGGTGAGATAATCGTAGAGGCCGGCGGAATAGACGAAATCGAACGTGCCCAGCTTGTAGGCGTCCGTCAGCAGGCCGCGTACGGAACCGTCAATGGCCTCGACGGGCGTTCCGGCATAGTCGCGCGCGACCGATCCCACGCTCAGCGGATCCTGATCAAGCGCGACCCAGCGCGCTATGCGCCCCTGCTCCAGCGCGACCGAACTGCCGGCCTCGCGAAGATGGCCCGATGCGATCGCAAGCACTTCCGTCCCGCCGCCCCTCTCCTCGGTAATCTCGTCGACATACTGCGCCAGGAGATCGCGGCGCTCCCGCACCGCCACGCATGAGGGGTAATATTTGCTGTACGCATAAAGCGCGCTGCCGATCGGAGAGGCCTCCGCCACATCCTCCCGGATATTCTCGTGCTGATAGATGAAGTCGAGCAGCCGGGCATCGCCCGAATAGCCGCGAGGCTTTTCGAACGACCAGCGGGTAAACGGGTCCTGGTGAAAATAATCGGCAACGGGATGTTCCTGTGCCAGCGGTATCAGCGCCTGCCAGACACCTGGCTCGACTTTGCGCCGCATCTTGTGCAGCGCCTCGACAGTCCAGCGCATCGTCTGCGCGGGATCATTGCCAGCCTCGAACCACTGCCGTGCCGAATGGAGGACAAGGCCGAGTTCCGCCGTCGCGGTCGCGAGATGATCGCTACTGCCTTGGGAGGGATAGAGGGCCGCCATGTCGGCTGCGATGGCTGTTGGGGTGATAAGGCTTTCGCCATCCAGTACCGGCTGCGGTTCATTCATGCAATTTACGCCCCCGCGTTAATCATTTGTTAACCTATGTTTAAGCCGCGGCGGGCGCAACTCAAGCCAAACCGTCGCGCATGGTTAATAACATTGAAGTGATTTTCTTCATGCTTTGCTAACGCTGCCGCGGAATTGGCACAGCGTTTAACGGAAACTTGTGTTCCTGACGCGAGAATGCCCCGCAGTCTGAAGGTTCCCGCATTGCGGATAGTGTTCGAAGCAGCGAAGGCGTTGTTCAACAGGCAGCCTAGTCGGCAGGCGTTGAGTCACCGCATTTCGACGGAAAGCGCATGACACAAACGATGGCCGACCCGATCGACAGCGATCTGCAAGGACCAATAGAGCGTCCTTCGCCTGCGCTTCTGCAGACGCTTTACCGCAAAGACAGCGAAGAAATGCAGCGCGTGGGCATCCGCCAGGGGCTGTGGGCCGCAGTCCTCGTCTATCTGCTCTTTTCGATTACCGACATTCTGCTCATTCCCGACGCCGCCCTGCCGGCGATCGCAGTGCGTTTCACCGTCGGCATCGGCACATTGATAATGGTGGAATTGCAGTATCGCGAGAATGCGCCTGCAGCCCGTATGGACCTTACCTGTGCGGTGGCCTTGGTTCTTGCATATGTGGGCTGGCTCTTCGCGGCCATCACGACGCGACATACGGAGACGATTTCATACTATCTGGTATTTGGGGCCATCTTCATGATGAGCGCCAACCTGTTTTTCAGCTTCAGGTTTCAGTTCTCCATTCTCGTCTCGGGCGTCATGCTCCTGGCGTCCTTGTCCGTGCTTTTCTATCTGTTTCCATACAACCGAATCTATCAGCTTTCCTTCGGCATATTTCACGTTTCGTGCTTCATCTTCACGTCCTACGTGAACTGGAAACTGAACAGGGAGCGATACAACGTCTTCCTGAATGCGCTGGAAGCCAAGATGCAGCACAAGGAAGCGACCGAACGGGGCAAGGCGCTGCTGAAGCTTTCCCGCACGGACCCGCTGACGGGCCTGGAGAACCGCCGTGCCGTGGATGAACGGTTGCGCGACCATTGGGGCGCCTGGCAGCAGCAGGGACGACGCTTTGCCGTACTGCTGATCGATGTCGACTTCTTCAAGCGATACAATGACTGCTATGGCCATCAGGAAGGCGACCGCTGCCTGATCTTGGTAGCCGCCGCGCTCAGCAAGACGATCGAGGCCCATGACGCCTCGATCGGCCGCTATGGTGGCGAGGAATTCATTGTCATCACCTCGCTCGACAAGCAGGAAGAGGTGGCCGACTTTGCCGACGAAATACGCAGCACGATCGAGAAACTTGCGCTCAGGCACGACCAGCGCCGCGATGGCATGCAGATCGTCACGGTAAGCATCGGCGCCGCCTTCACCCGGCATCAGACCGGCGCCAAGCTTGAAAAGATCATCCACGAAGCAGACCGTGCGCTCTATTTGGCCAAGGCCAGCGGCCGCAACTGCGCGAAGCTCTTCGATCCCAACGACCCGCAAAGCAGCGACGAGAGCGAAAACATCGCAGCCCTTCTGAAGATCGCGATCGAGAAAGATCTCGTCTCGCTCGTTTACCAACCCATCCAGAACGTCAAGACTGGCCGGGTCGAAGCGCTGGAGGCGCTGATGCGCCTTAACATGCTGGACGGCACCTCCGTCCCGCCGAGCCTGTTCATCCCGGTCGCGGAACGGACAGGTGCAATTCTGGAGCTCGGCCGCTGGGCGATAAGGACGGTGTGCCGCGAATATCTTTCCAACGACCACACGCGCATCGTCAGCGTCAATGTCTCCCCCATCCAGCTCAAGGCCCCCGGCTTTGCAACCTCGGTCGCCGCGATACTTGGTGAAACGGGCATTGCAGGCAACCGCCTTGCCTTCGAGATCACCGAAGGGCTCGAGATGGAAATGCATTCCGATGTTCTGCGCTGCATCTCCGACCTCAAGCTTTTGGGTATCAAGATCTGGCTCGACGATTTCGGCACCGGTTTTGCCGGCCTGTCATGGCTGCGCCTGATTGATTTCGACACGGTCAAGATCGACCGCTCTTTCCTGCACGACTGCAGCTCGCCACGCGGCGAAGCGATGCTCCAGGACATTGTCAGCCTGCTCAGGAATCGCGGGCCCAAAATCCTGGTCGAGGGCGTGGAGGTCGAAGACCAGATGGAACTGATACGCGAACTCGGCATCGACCAGGTCCAGGGCTTCCATGTCGGCCGGCCGGCCCGGGTGGAAAGCATCAGGGCCGAAGCACCGGTCCGGCAACGCCAGTTGCCCATACAGAAATCCGCATAATCACGGGCTGGGCACCTCTGGCGCCATCAAAGCAACGGCCTTATCAGCATCTCGGCGCCGAGCAGAAGCAGGCCAAGCAGGAACCAGCGGCGGAATGCCGTCGGGCTCACCTTCTTTCGCACCACCTGCCCCACCCACATGCCTGCAAGAGTCGGCGCTACGGCGAGCGCCGACATCGAAACGTTCCCCAACTGGAACGCACCGTGCCAGGTAAGACTGGCCGCAAGCGCGATGGTCGAAACGGTGAAGGAAAGGCCCAGGGCCTGGATCAGCTCGTCCTTTTCGAGGCCGAGCGCCTGGAGATAGGGAACCGCCGGAATAACGAACACACCGCTGCCGCCGGTTACGACGCCGGTGGTCACCCCGATCAATGGCGACAACCATCGCTCCAGTCGAGCCGGCACGACGAACTGACGGGCCATGAGCGTGTAAGCGGCATAAACCAACAGCGCCGCGCCAAGGGCGCTCGTCGTAAGGCGCGTATCGCCGCTCGTCAGTAGCGACGATCCTGCGACCGTTCCAACGACGATCGCCCCCATCATGGGCCAGAACCGCGAGATCAGCGGCCAGAAGCCCGGGCCGGTGAAGAGCTGCCAGACATTGGTGACGAATGACGGCACGATCAGAAGGGTCGCAGCCGCAACGGGCGAAACCAGCGCTCCCAACACGCCCATGGCGACCGTCGGCAGCCCCATTCCGGTAACGCCCTTGACGATCCCCGCAAGGAAGAAGGTGGCGGCGACCGTGCCGATGAGCCATGTAGACGATTCCATCATGGCTGATCTTCGCGATCTTTTTCACCGGCCACAATGCGGATGATCCGCAGGTAGCCTTCGGCTGGCCCGAAGGCTACTTACACGCTAACATGCCCGTCATGCATTTCGACCTCACCGACCTCCGCCTGTTCCTTGCCGTCATTCAGGCGGGCAGCATCACGCATGGCGCCGCCGAAGCCCACCTGTCGCTTCCGGCGGCCAGCGAGCGCCTGCGCGGTATGGAACTGGCCGGCGGCGTCAAGCTGCTCGAACGGGGGCGCAGAGGCGTGGCACCGACAGAGGCGGGAGAAGCGCTCGCTCATCATGCCCGACTCATCCTTCGCCAGATGGAGCATATGCAGGGCGAGCTCGGCGAATACGCCAATGGCATCAGGGCAACGATCCGCCTGCTGGCGAACACCGCGGCCATCACCGAGTTTCTGCCCGACAGGCTTGGGCCCTGGCTCGCCGCCCATCGCCGCATCGACGTCGACCTAAAGGAGCGCCAGAGCTCGGAGATCGTGAAGGCCATCTCGGCCGGCCTTGCAGACATCGGCATCATTTCCGATGCCACCGATTCAAGCGGATTGCAGCTTCGCCCCTTCGCGATCGACAGGCTTGTTGTCGTTGTTCCGCGCAGCCATCCGTTGGCAACCGCCAGGAAAATAGCCTTCGCGGATATCCTGCAACATGAGTTCGTTGGGCTCGCCGAAGGCAGCGCCTTGCAGGATTACATCGAGGCGCAGGCCGCCCGTACCGGAACGAAATTGAAATTCCGGATGCGCGTGCGCACCTTCGAGGGTATCTGCCGCCTGGCGGCTCACAGTGTCGGCTTTGGCATCGTGCCGGAGACCACGGCCCGCAGATGCCAACGCCCGATGGCGATCGTCTCGCTGCGCTTGACGGATGCCTGGGCAACGCGCCGCTTGAAGATCTGCTTTCGCTCGGGGGAAGAGCCGTCCCCGGTCGCAAGCGATATGATTTCGCATCTGAGTGCGGCTGCATGACGAGCAAAGCGCACAAAAAAGCCCGGCGGTTTCCCGCCGGGCTTTCTCGTTGAACCAGATAAGAGGCGTTACGCGGCAGCCTTCTTGGCTTCCGCCGAGACGGAATCGATCGTCTTCAAGATCTGCGAAGCGATCTGGTAGGGGTCGCCCTGCGAGTTCGGGCGGCGGTCTTCCAGATAGCCCTTGTAGCCGTTGTTGACGAAGGAGTGCGGAACGCGGATCGAAGCGCCGCGGTCAGCCACGCCGTAGCTGAACTTGTTCCACGGTGCGGTCTCGTGCTTGCCGGTCAGACGCTTGTCATTGTCCGGGCCGTAGACGGCGATGTGGTCCATCAGGTTCTTGTCGAAGGCAGCCATGAGCGCCTCGAAATACGCCTTGCCGCCCACTTCGCGCATATAGGTGGTCGAGAAGTTGGCATGCATGCCCGAGCCGTTCCAGTCGGTGTCGCCCAGCGGCTTGCAGTGGAACTCGATGTCGATGCCATACTTTTCGCACAGGCGCAGCAGCAGGTAGCGGGCCATCCAGATCTGGTCGGCGGCGCGCTTGGAGCCCTTGCCGAAAATCTGGAATTCCCACTGGCCCTTGGCAACCTCGGCATTGATGCCTTCATGGTTGATACCGGCTGCCAGGCAAAGGTCGAGGTGCTCCTCGACGAGTTGGCGGGCGATGTCGCCGACATTCTTGTAGCCGACGCCGGTGTAGTAAGGGCCCTGCGGGGCCGGATAGCCGGATTCCGGGAAGCCGAGCGGGCGGCCGTCCTTGTAGAAGAAGTATTCCTGCTCGAAGCCGAACCATGCACCCTCGTCGTCGAGGATGGTGGCGCGCTTGTTCGAAGCGTGCGGGGTGACGCCATCCGGCATCATGACTTCGCACATGACCAGCGCGCCATTGGTGCGGGCCGGATCGGGATAGATCGCGACGGGCTTCAGCACGCAGTCGGACGAATGGCCTTCGGCCTGCATGGTGGACGAGCCGTCGAAGCCCCACAGCGGCAGTTGCTCGAGGCTCGGGAACGAATCGAATTCCTTGATCTGGGTTTTCCCGCGCAGATTGGGGACCGGGGTGTAACCGTCCAGCCAGATATATTCGAGCTTGTATTTTGTCATGCCGGCCTCTCGTAACCAGTTCGCTTAATCTTTGAGGAAGCGCTGAAATGCGCCCGGCCGTCATGGGCCGAGTACCTCAATGCTGAAAAAGCAAGTAGCGTGCCACTTGCGCCGACTTGGTAGAATCCGGTGCAAAAACTCCAGGAAAAGCCAGCCCTTGCGACAAAATGGCCAGCGGAGTGCAGGCTCCTCGGGAGGAAAATGGCGATGCTTAGAGTTGCCAGGCTCGCAGATGCGCTTTGGCCTATCGCACTGCACATGGTTCAAAGATGCCGCACGAACCGGCAAATATAAGATCGCCTAAAAAATGAGCAAAACAAGATATTTTACTGTTCATATTGCACAAAACTGATGCACGCCCTATCTTCTCTTTATCCAATGCGGCTATCGCGCCGTCGAGGGAGAGACACGACAATGACTAGTACTGGCATTCATCGTGAATCGGCCAAGATCTACACCTTCAAAGCGAAGGTTCGCTCAACGGCCGATAGTTTTCATGGAAAAACCGGCTCGGTTACAGAGCTCGTAGCAAAGCGTTTGCCCAATATTGCTTGCGGCAGCGCATGGTATCATGAGGAAGCAGTTCAGAGCGCCGACCGCGATCTGAAGAGCTGAACCTCCGAGCCAGGATTGAATGCGTTCCGGATTGCCCGGAACGCTCATTTAAGCTTTCAACGCTTCAAGCAATGCGATCGCCGCCATGAAATCGCGTTTGCGATAATTACGCCGCGCGACCGCTTCCGAATCCTGGCCCCATTGCTCGATCTGCCAGTCCTCGTCGACATGCGCGGCGTTCCAGCCCGTCTCGGCGTCTATCTCACCGGTCTCTACCGCCAGCGCCAACAGGGCTGATCCTGTCAGCGTCGTCATTACATGAAGCGACGCAAGTTTCAGCGGCTCTGCGCGCTGGCTGAGATGAATGCCGATTGCACCGATCGCCTCGCGCGGCTGCTCGACATGGATGACGCCCTCGGTCAGCACGAAGCGCGCGCCGAGCGAAGCGCGAGCCCAATCCAGTACGCCGTCCCAGGCTTCGGCCTGCCGCTCGACCAGCTTTTCCGGCGCCTCGGCGCGGTAGCAGAGAAGATCCGACGAGGCGAAGCGCAGGATATCCTCCAGGACGGCCTGCGGGTCGGTAGCGACACCATCGATCGCCGTGTTGACCAGCCGCATCGCCGGCATGGTCGTCGGATCGATATTTTCCTCTTGCGCTGAAAATTCCGCGGCGACCAGTTCGGCCGCCTTGGCCGTCGGCAAGGTCAGGATCGCCTTGGCGGGTGTGCGAACCGGCTTGCCGTCGAGATGCACGGCAAACCCGTCCTCGACGGGCGCGACCGCGACGGTTTTATAAAACCGCTTCGGTAACTGCCGCTTCAGCTGGCTTTGCGCCCGGCGGATCGGATCCGGGTCCGACAGCAGGTCGCTGATTTCGAGATCGTTCAGAATTTCACGCATCTTGCACTCACTGAGGCAGCCGTCGCGGCGGCCTGTTGACGACGATCAGGCCGATAGCAATCAGTCCGAGCGCCAGAAAGATCCTGACGGTGAGCGGTTCACCGAGAATGAGACCACCGCATAATACGCCAAAAGCCGGCGTCAGGAAGGCAAAGCTCGAAAGGCCAGATGCGGGATAACGGCGCAGCAGCCAGAACCAAAGCACATAGGTGAACGCTACGACGTAGACGGACTGGAAAAGCAGCGCCAGCGTCGGCACCAGCGCGAACTCGCGAACGGACGGGCCGGCGAAAGGCAGCACGAATGCGCCGACCACCGCCGCCCCGGCCAGTTGGTAGAGCAGAAGTTTCTCGGCGCTCGTGTTCGTCAGATTCGAACGCTTTATGACGATATTGGTCAAGGCCCAGAGAATGCCTGCGCCGAGACTCATAAGATCGCCGATCAGTGTCCCGCTCGCCCCGAGCTTGTCGGAAAAAACTGCAACCAGACCCGCAAATGCCAGCAAAAGGCCTATCAGCTTGCGCGTGGTGATGCGCTCGCCAAGCAGGAAGTGTCCACCGATCAGCACCCAGAACGGCATGGTGTTGACCAGAAGCGTGTTGCGCGCAACCGTCGTATGATCAAGGCCTATGTAGAGAAACAGGAATTCGAGACCGAAAAGCACGCCCACCGCGACGCCCGAAACAAGCGTGCCGTCTTTCCTAAAGAGCGCAATGCCGCGCCAACGGCACCATGCCAGAACGAGCGCACCGCCAATGACCGCGCGGGCGATCGAGAGAAAGACCGGATCGTAGCCGGCATAGGAAATTTTTGCGGCGACGCCGTTCAGTCCCCACGAAAAGGTCAGCCCGACCATGATGGCCGCCGCCGCCATGTCGATGGAATCGCGGCGATCGATCGTGCCCGCGGCGTGGCTCACGCTTCCTGCTCACCGTTTGCATCGTCAAAGCCGATAAGGTTCCAGCTCTGACGCATATGCGGCGGCATCGGCGCGGTCACGTCGATGACGCCCTTGTCGGGATGTGGAATGCGGATACGGCGGGCGTGAAGATGCAGGCGGTTCTGCATGCCGCCCGGAAAATCCCAATTGGTGTCGGCTTCGAAATATTTCGGATCGCCGATGATCGGGCAGCCGATATAGGCTGCATGTACGCGCAATTGGTGCGTGCGGCCGGTATGCGGCTCCATCTCCAGCCAAGCCAGGCTCTGCGCTGCCTGTTCCAGCACGCGGTAATAGGAGACGGCATGATCGGCGCCGCGCTCGCCGTGCTGGGCAACGCGCACGCGGTCACCATCCGGCGTCGGTTCCTTGATCAGCCATGTGGAGATCTTGTCCTCGCGCTTCTTCGGCACGCCCTTGACCAGCGCCCAATACGTCTTCTTGGCGTCACGACCACGGAATGCCTCGGCAAGTTTCATCGCGGCAAGACGTGTGCGCGCGACCACCAGAACCCCGGAAGTGTCGCGGTCGAGCCGGTGAACGAGGCGCGGCTTTTCGCCCTTCTTGCTGCGCCAGGCCTCCAGCATGTCGTCGACATGCCGCGAAACGCCCGAGCCGCCCTGCACCGCGAGGCCTGCGGGTTTGTTGAAGACGAAAACCTTCGGGTCTTCATAAAGCAGCATCTGGGCCAGCACGTCGCCATCATCCTGGTTACGGATGGAGTGGCCGGTCAGCATGCCCTCGCCGCCCTTCTTGTCGACATCGAGCGGCGGGATGCGGATCGTCTGGCCCGGCTCGACGCGCGTGTCGGCCTTTGCCCGCCCGCCATCGACACGGACCTGGCCCGAGCGCAACAGTTTCTGAAGGTGTCCGAATCCCAGCCCGGGGAAGTGGTTCTTGAACCAGCGATCGAGCCTCATGCCCGTTTCGCCGTCCTCGACCTTGATCTGCTCTACGCCTGCCATTGTGCCATGTCCGTTTCAATCCGGCGCAATAGCATCAGCCGACGCTTCTTACGAGCCACAATCCCAGAAACAGGGCAAGAATAGCGCCTATTACGCTGACAAGCACGTATGCAAGGGCCGGAAGTGCAGCTCCGCGCTCCCAAAGTACGGCAAAATCGAGTGAAAAAGCCGAAAACGTCGTGAAGCCACCGAGAATGCCTGTCGCAACAAACAGCCTGACCTCGTTCGACGCACCGAAGCGCCGCGCCAGAAGCTCGACGAACACGCCCATCGCAAAGGAGCCGGCGATGTTTATGGCCATAGTGCCCCATGGAAACGTCATCCCCACCAGCCTCAGCGCTGCGAGATTGACGAGATGGCGAAGCGACGCGCCGATGGCGCCGCCAATGGCGACGAGGACCAGATTATACATGGCAGACTTGATAGCGGATCGGGTGCGGCCGCGAAAGATACGGTTACTTGGCCGGCACCGCCGCCTTTGGCTTGCGCGAACCGATCATCTTCCAGTTCTTGTAGAACATCGCCTTCATGCGATCGACGCTGATCGAGATCACCGACAGCATTGCCGACAGGAAGCCCGGAACCGGAGACGGACGGATGATGTCCATGAACACGCAATAGCGGCGGCCGTCATGCTCGTTGACCGAGCGGTGCAGCAGCGTGTCGTCGAAGATGAACAGGGGGTTCTGGTACCAGAGCTGCTTGGCGTCGCCGCATTCAATGAAGATCTGATCGGTCTTTGCCGGAACCAGATTGTAGAGCACGCGCAAGGTCAGCCGCAGCGGACCAAAATGGTAGGACGTCGATTCACGTCCCGAGAAAACGGATACCGCTATCGTCCTGATATATTTGAATTTCTGGGTAAACTCAGGAACGTTGTCGATGTGCTGCTTGCCATACCATTGGTAGACATACATGCCCCGACGCCCGCTTTCGAAATTCGCATCGATATCGGCAATAATCTCGGCCTGCCGGCTCTTGAAGACGTCCAGGACCTGATCCACCTCGCGGCGATAGTCGTCGGGAAACTGCTCCAGCTTCCACACGCCCCAGTTCTTGTAGGACAACAGGTCGACGAAGAGATTGAAGGGTGAAAGCAACCAGGTGAACATGCCGTTGCCGAGGAAATAGAGGCTGAACAGCCGATGGTTCTTACGGTCGTTGCGCAGCACGTCGACCAGCCCGCAAAGCAGGAACAAGGCGGTGATGATGGGAATGAAATAGAAAGCCACGGCCAGAATGAGCACGGCTATGCCGATCTTGCGAGCGGTCTTGAGAGACTTCTTGTCCATGAATCTTACCGAAAAAGGAATTGCGGTACAAAGCACATGTCGATGACAAGTCGTTGAAACGCCTGTCGATCAAGCGGCGCAATCGCAGCGCCGAATCTTTGGCAAAATTACGATCAATCGCCGCGACCCGATTTTTCCCGCCGAAGTTTCGCCCAGTAGTCGAGCCGCTTTCTGATATCGCGCTCGAAGCCGCGCTCAGGCGGATCGTAAAACGTCTGACGGCCCATCTTTTCCGGAAAGTAATCCTGGCCGGAAAAGGCCTCGGGCTCGTCGTGATCGTAGCGATAGCCTGCGCCGTAATCCTCGCTCTTCATCAGCTTGGTCGGCGCGTTGAGAATATGCTTGGGCGGCAGAAGCGAACCATGTTCCTTCGCCGCACGCGTTGCCGCCTTGAAAGCCGTATAGACGGCATTGGATTTCGGCGCAGTGGCGAGATAGACGCAGGCCTGCGCGAAGGCCAGTTCGCCTTCCGGCGAGCCGAGATAGTCGTAGGCGTCCTTGGCGGCATTGGCGATGACCAGCGCCTGGGGGTCGGCAAGGCCGATATCTTCCACGGCCATGCGCACCAGTCGCCGGCCGAGATAGAGCGGGTCTTCGCCGGCATCGAACATGCGCGCGAGATAATAGAGCGCCGCGTCGGGATCGGAACCGCGCACCGATTTGTGCAGGGCGGAGATCAGATTGTAATGGCCGTCCTGGCCCTTGTCGTAGATCGGCGCGCGGCGCTGAACGATGCGCTGCAGGCCCTCGGCGTCGAAAACCTCGCTCGGCCTCGCAGCGCGCCAGACTTCCTCGGCAAGCGTAAGTGCCGCGCGGCCGTCGCCATCGGCCATGCGCATCAGGACCGCCCTCGCCTCGTCGTCGAGCGGCAACGCCTTGCCTTCGGCCTCCTCGGCCCGCAGAAGCAGTTTTAAGATGCTTTCCTCACTGAGCGACTGGAACACCAGCACCCGCGCGCGCGACAGAAGGGCCGCATTCAACTCGAAGGATGGATTTTCCGTCGTCGCCCCGACCAGGATAACCGTGCCGTCTTCCATGACGGGCAGAAAAGAATCCTGCTGGGCGCGGTTGAAGCGGTGGATCTCGTCGACGAAGAGCAAGGTCTGGCGGCCATTGGTGCGGCGCAGCCTTGCCGTCTCGAACACCTTTTTCAGGTCGGCAACGCCCGAAAAAATCGCGGAAATCTGCTCGAAGGCCAGTCCGGTCTCGCCGGCGAGCAGCCGCGCGACCGTCGTCTTGCCGGTTCCGGGCGGTCCCCAGAATATCATCGAGCCGAGCGAGCCGGATCGGATCATGCGCGTCAGCGCGCCGTCCTCGCCGGTCAGATGTTCCTGGCCGACGACCTCGCCGAGGCTTGCCGGACGCAACCGGTCCGCAAGCGGCCGGCCGGGCGGGGCTTTGTCGGGTTCGTCGGCCTTGAACAAGTCGGCCATGGGGTGCTCGTCAGTAACGCAGCATCTGGCGAAGCAGTTGCCCGTCGCGCTCGATCGTGAAACGCCACCAGCGCGCGTCCTGCTCCGCGACCTGCTTCAGCTTCTGCGGCGTGTCTATGACCTCACCATTCACCTCGCGGATGATATCGCGCGGCTGCAGGCCGAAACGCGCGGCCGGTGAATTGCGGTCGATATCAACGACCGAGACTCCCGTCGTTTCGGCCTTAAGGCCGAGTTGCTGCGCCAGCCGCGGCGATAGCGACGCCACCTTGGTGCCCGAAAAAGGACTGCGGCCGCCAATGGTAACCTGCGCCGGCGTCGCGTCTGCCGGTGGCCGCACGGGCGTGATGTCCGCCGTCTTTTCGGCACCCTGGCTCAAAACGTTGAGCTTGGCGGGAGCGTCGATGGCGATCGTCGCGAGACGATAGCCCAGCGCATCGACATGCTCGATGGCAACGCCGTTGAGCGACAGAACCACGTCACCCGGCTTCAGGCCGGCCTTGGCGGCAGGCCCATCAGGGATAACCGAAGAGACGAGCGCGCCGGTCGGCTTAGGCATGCCGAGCGACTCGGCAATCGCTGCCGTGACAGGCTCGAAGGCAGCGCCGATGAACGGTCGCTCGAAATAGTCCCTGCCCTGCTTGGCCGATTCGACGACCGCCCGCACCATGTTGGAGGGAATGGCGAAGCCGATGCCGATCGAGCCGCCGCTGCGGCTGTAGATGGCGGTGTTGATGCCGACGAGCTGGCCGGTCATGTTGATGAGGCCGCCGCCGGAATTGCCGGGATTGATCGCCGCATCGGTCTGGATAAAGAAGCCGAAATCCGACACGCCGATATGCGAGCGGGCCAGCGCCGAGACGATGCCGCTGGTCGTGGTCTGGCCGACGCCGAAGGGGTTGCCGATGGCGAGCACCAGGTCGCCGATTTCCAGCGCATCGGAATCGCCGATCGGGATGGATGGGAACGGCTTGCTATCATCAATCTTCAGCACGGCAAGATCGAGCGACTCGTCCTTGAGCAGCACCTTGCTGGTGAATTCGCGGCCGTCGGAAGTCGCGACCTTGACCTCGTCGGCATTGTTGATGACGTGGTTGTTGGTGACAACGATGCCGCTCGGATCGACCAGCACGCCCGAGCCCAGCGACGACTGCATGCGCTGAGGCGCCTGGCCACCGAACTGGCTGCCGAAAAACTGTTCGAAGAACGGGTCGCCTGCGAAGGGCGAGCGCACGCGCACCTGCTGCGAGGCGTAGACGTTGACGACTGCCGGCGCGGTGTCCTTGACCAGCGGCGCGAAGGAAAGCTGGATTTCGGGGCGGCCGAACGGCAGGCGGCGTCCTTGCGGCGCAGGCGGCGGTGCCGGCTCCTCGACGCTCTTCAGAAGCTCATTCAGCACTTCCTTCAGGCCCGGCTGATCCGGCTGCTTGGCCTCCGGTGCCTGTGCTGCCGGCGGTTGCGCCGGCGCTGGTGCCACCTGCGGCGCAGGAGCGGCCTCAGGGGCCGGTGTTTCCTGTGCCAGAACAGGTCCGGCTGCAAACGCAGCAGCGACAGATAGCCAGGCGGCAATCAGGACAAACGGCAATCTTTTGGCGACCATACGAATCCTCCAGGGCAAGCGCGCCATTGTCACGATGAATGTGCAAAATGAAAGGCTTGACGGGCCCTTGAGAAGCTAAGCTCGAAATAATCTCCATTCTTACCACTGGTTCCCCGGGAAGAATGTCCGGACATTGAGGACTGTGCCCTGGCCATGGAGGTACAAAACCGCGGGTGAAGTACCGCCCTCCTTGGGCGGAAGTCTCACTTCCAGCGAGCGACTGCCATCGTTGTGGACAGAAACATGCAGGCTTCGTTGCCAATCGCCCAAATCGAAATCGGAAAGACCCTTCAGCAAACCGAATTGCCCCAGCATCGACTCCTCGTTTGAAAAAGGCTCGTCCGAAAGCGATTTGAAGGTAGTCCAATCTTTGGCAGCCGTAGCAGCCAGCACTTGCTCAATTCGCTGTAGCTCCTCCTTCGTGGCAAGTTCCGCTCCTCCACGAGTGGCCACGCCGGTAGCGATCTTGACAGCCATCTCCGAGAAACCGCGTTCACGCGCATGGTCCAACGGTGTCTTGCCATCGCGATCGGAAATATTCTTGGCGCCCGCAAACACAAGCAGTTCGACGATTTCCTCGTAAATCTCGCCACCATCGCCAAGGATCACAGCCTCCAGCAGCGCGGTCCAGCCGAGATTGTTGACGTGGTCGATGTCGATATCGGTTTCGAGCAGGATGCGCACCGTATCCGGGTAGCCATGGTGCGAGGCCGGAATGAGGGCGACGCCACCGTAGCGGTTGGTATCCTTGAGATTGGCCTTTCCGCTTGCCAGTATCGCCTTCAGGATTTCATTGCGTCCTTCCGCACCGGCATAGAGGAACGGTGTATCCTTGATGACGTCCTTGGCATTGACGTCCGCACCCGCTTCGATGAGCGCCTTGGCAACCTCGACGTGGTTCGCTCGGGTAGCCAACAAAAGAGGCGTTCGCGCTGCACGGTCACGAACGTCAACCTTCACGTCCTGCGCCAGAAGGGTTCTCACCTCGTCAGTATTACCGGCGGCAGCAGCTTCCAAGAGCATGTCGTTCCTCTCTCCCGCAATCAGGACACTGGCCGAAATCATCAACGCTACGAAAACAGTCGCCATGCCTGCAACAATCGATCTTGTCGTCATAGGCAAGGATAGCGCTGCAACCCATCAAAAAGCAAAAGGGGCCGCAAGGGCCCCTTCGCAAAATTCAGTGATGCAAAAAGCCGGATTATGCGGCTTCGGATTCCGAATTGGCTTCTTCAGCCTCGACGCGGGCGCGGTCGCCTGCACCCTTGGCCGAGGTGTCGCGATCGACGAACTCGATCACGGCCATCGCGGCGTTGTCGCCGTGACGGAAGCCGGCCTTCATGATGCGCAGATAGCCGCCGTTGCGGGTGGCATAGCGCGGCGCCAGCGTGTCGAAGAGACGCTTGACGACGGCCTCGTTGCCGATCTGTGCGATGACCTGACGGCGAGCGTGCAGGTCGCCGCGCTTGCCCAGTGTCACCAGCTTCTCGACGATAGGACGCAGGTCCTTCGCCTTGGGAAGCGTCGTTGTAATCTGCTCATGCTCGATCAGCGAAACTGCCAGATTGGCAAACATCGCTTGGCGGTGGCTTGAGCTGCGGCCTAGCCGGCGTCCGGCAAATCCATGGCGCATGGCCCTACTCCTTTAAATCCTGGTTCACGAGGCCTACGCCTCAATACTGATCTTCGTAACGCTTGGCGAGATCTTCGATGTTTTCCGGCGGCCAGTCGGCCACTTCCATACCGAGATGGAGACCCATCGCAGCCAGAACTTCCTTGATCTCGTTCAGCGACTTGCGGCCGAAGTTCGGGGTGCGCAGCATCTCGGCTTCGGTCTTCTGGATCAGGTCGCCGATATAGACGATGTTGTCGTTCTTCAGGCAGTTGGCCGAACGCACCGAAAGCTCGAGTTCGTCGACCTTCTTGAGCAGAGCCGGATTGAACGCCAACTCGGTAACCTGCTCGGCGGCAACTTCCTTCTGCGGCTCGTCGAAGTTGACGAACAGGCCAAGCTGGTCCTGCAGGATGCGCGCGGCGAAAGCCACGGCATCTTCGCCGGTAACCGAGCCGTTGGTCTCGATCGTCATGGTCAGCTTGTCATAATCGAGAACCTGGCCCTCGCGGGTGTTCTCGACCTTGTAGGAGACCTTCTTGACCGGCGAGTAGAGGCTGTCAACCGGGATAAGGCCGATCGGCGCGTCTTCGGCGCGGTTGCGGTCTGCCGGCACGTAACCCTTGCCGGTGTCGACGGTGAACTCCATGCGGATTTCAGCGCCCTCGTCCAGCGTGCAGATGACGTGGTCGGGGTTGAGGATTTCGACGTCGCCCACGGTCTGGATGTCACCAGCCAGAACAGCACCCGGACCCTGCTTGCGCACAACCATGCGCTTGGGGCCGTCGCCTTCCATGCGGATGGCGATTTCCTTGATGTTGAGCACGATATCGGTCACGTCTTCACGCACGCCGGCGATCGAAGAGAACTCATGCAGAACGCCGTCAATCTGAACTGCGGTGACGGCAGCGCCACGCAGCGACGACAGAAGTACGCGACGCAGCGCGTTGCCGAGCGTCAGGCCAAAGCCCCGCTCGAGCGGCTCTGCGACCAGAGTGGTCAAAGTCTTTTTCTTCGACGAGAACTCGATCTTGTTCGGCTTGATCAGTTCCTGCCAATTTTTCTGGATCATTTTGTCTTCCTTCCGGTTCCCCGCCACCATCCAATCGTGGCGGGCGATCTGGAAAAACCGCACAAGCGCCCAATGCGCTTATGCGGCGATGAAATCACAAACTAGACGCGACGCTTCTTGCGCGGGCGGCAGCCATTGTGCGGGATCGGCGTCACATCACGGATCGAGGTGATGGTGAAGCCACCGGCCTGCAGCGCGCGCAGAGCCGATTCACGACCCGAACCCGGACCGCAGACTTCGACTTCCAGCATGCGCATGCCGTGTTCCTGCGCCTTCTTGGCGACGTCTTCGGCTGCCATCTGGGCGGCGAACGGCGTCGACTTGCGCGAGCCCTTGAAGCCCTGAGCACCGGCCGACGACCAGGCAATGGTGTTGCCCTGTGCGTCGGTGATGGTGATCATCGTGTTGTTGAAGGTCGAGTTGACGTGAGCGACACCCGACGAAATATTCTTGCGTTCGCGGCGGCGAACTCGTGCGGCTTCCTTGGCCATGATGGTCCTTTCAGTTGATCTCGTCACCGCCGTAATACCAGCGGCTACACCAGGAGAGAGGGGAGCAGGGAAATACTGCAGCAGGAGAATAGGGACGAACCCAAAACCTACTGCCTTACTCCCCTATTCCCTTATTCCCCTAAATTACTTCTTCTTGCCGGCGATTGCCTTGGCGGGACCCTTGCGGGTGCGCGCATTGGTATGCGTGCGCTGGCCACGAACCGGAAGCGAACGGCGATGACGCAGGCCGCGGTAGCAGCCGAGGTCCATCAGGCGCTTGATGTTCATCGAAACTTCGCGGCGCAGATCGCCCTCGACCTGATAGTCGCGGTCGATGGTTTCGCGGATTGCAAGAACTTCAGCGTCGGTAAGCTGATTGACGCGGCGCTCGGCCGGGATGCCGACCTTCTCGACGATCTCGGCGGCAAACTTCTTGCCGATACCGTGGATGTACTGCAGCGCGATGACTACGCGCTTGTTGGTCGGAATATTGACGCCAGCTATACGGGCCATTTTCTTCTCCATGTAAGCCGGTCAAGCCGGCGTTATTGTTGACCCGCGTCCGGTGGAGACCGGCCCTTGCGGGTGTTCCTGGTTCAATGCGAGCGCCTCATCCTAACGGACAAGCCAACCTGACGCCTGAATGGGAGACGGGCCGCTATAGTCCAGAAGAGTCAATCAGTCAACAGGTTGGCTGACTTTATTTCTCTTCACCGTTTCGGAAAGGATAGATTCGATCTGCGAAGTGACGGTTTCGATCTCCGCCATGCCGTCAACCGACTTCAGCATGCCCTTGGCATAGTAGTAGCCAATCAGCGGGGCTGTCTTCTTGTAATACTCCCGCAGGCGTTCCTCGAACACTTCCGGAATGTCGTCCTTGCGCACCGGCCGACCGGCAGCCTTGGCTTCTTCAGCGCGCTTGACGATGCGGCCAACCAAAGCCCTGTCATCGACAACGAGCTCGATAACGGCGTTCAATGCCAGGGAGCGATCTGCCAGCATAGACTGGACCGCGTCTGCCTGAGCCAGAGTGCGCGGATATCCATCGAGGATGAACCCCCGCGCGCAATCGGCCTGATCGATGCGCTCGGCAACGATGGCATTGACTATGGCATCTGAAACCAGCTCGCCGGCGTCCATCACAGCCTTGGCGCGCTTGCCGACCTCGGTTCCGGCATCAACTGCCGCGCGCAGCATGTCGCCGGTGGAAAGCTGCGGTATGCCGTGCTTTTCGACGAGCCTCTGTGCCTGCGTCCCCTTGCCCGCCCCCGGCGGTCCAAGCAATATCAGCCTCATTTAGTTCTCTTCCCTCCCCGAAGCTTGGATTTCTTGATCAGCCCTTCGTACTGATGGGCGATCAGATGACCCTGGATCTGCGCAACCGTGTCGAGCGTGACGCTGACGACGATGAGCAGCGATGTTCCACCAAGATAGAATGGAACGCCAGTGGCCGAAATCAGGAATTCGGGCAATAGGCAGACAAGCACGAGGTAGATGGCGCCGATGACCGTGATGCGGGTCAGCACGTAGTCGATATATTCGGCCGTACGCTCACCGGGGCGATAGCCCGGAATGAAGCCGGAATGCTTCTTGAGCTGGTCGGCCGTATCCTTCGGATTGAAGACGATAGCGGTGTAGAAAAAGGCGAAAAACACGATCATCGCGGCATAGAAAGCCATGTAAAGCGGCTGTCCATGGCCAAGAGCAGACAGGATCGTGCTTGCCCAGGCAGGCATGTTGGTCGTGGCCGAGAAGCCTGCAACCGTCGCCGGCAGGAGCAGCAGCGACGAGGCGAAGATCGGCGGAATGACGCCGGCGGTGTTGAGCTTCAGCGGCAGGTGCGACGTATCGCCCTGGAACATACGATTCCCGACCTGGCGCTTCGGATATTGGATCAGCAGGCGGCGCTGGGCGCGCTCGAAGAAGACGATCAGCGCGATGACGACGATAGCCAGAATGATGATCGCGAGAATCAGCGCGGTCGACAGAGCGCCGGTGCGGCCGAGTTCCAGCGTGCCGCTGATGGCATGCGGAAGGCCTGCAACGATGCCGGCGAAGATGATGAGCGAAATGCCGTTGCCGATGCCGCGTGCGGTGATCTGCTCGCCGAGCCACATCAGGAACATGGTGCCGCCGACCAGCGTAATGACGGTCGAGGCGCGGAAGAACAGCCCAGGATCGGCGACGATGCCGTTGCCGCCCTCAAGTCCGACCGAAATACCGTAGGCCTGAACGAGAGCGAGAAGCACGGTGCCGTAGCGGGTGTACTGGTTGATGACCTTGCGGCCCTGCTCGCCTTCCTTCTTCAGCGCTTCGAGCGACGGGATGACCGACGTCATGAGCTGCATGATGATGGAGGCGGAAATATACGGCATGATGCCGAGCGCAAAGATCGCCATGCGGCTGACCGCGCCACCGGCAAACATGTTGAACATGCCAAGAACGCCGCCGGACTGCGAATTGAACGCCTGGGCGAATGCGTCGGGATTGATTCCGGGAAGCGGAATGTAGGTGCCGAGCCGGTAGACCAGCAACGCGCCCAGGGTAAACCAGATGCGTTTCTTGAGATCCTCGGCCTTGGCGAAGGCTGCGAAATTCAGATTCGATGCAAGTTGTTCAGCAGCCGATGCCATGCAAAAGTCTCCGCTTGGTCACGCTCGAAAGCCCGCGCCGGGCGGCACGTGTCGACGAAGCCACGAGATAGGCTCCGGACGGCAAAGATGCAAGCGGCCACCGATGATGGCAGCCGCTTGATCCGATATTGTTACTCGGCCTCAGCTGCCTTTACAGGCACCTTCACCGAGCCACCGGCCTTTTCGACCTTCTCGATGGCTGCCTTGGAGGCGCCGGCGATGTCGAAAGAAACCTTGCTCTTCAGTTCACCATCGCTAAGCAGACGCACGCCGTCCTTGACGCGGCGGATAACGCCGGCCTTGACCAGCACGTCAGCCGTAATGGTTTCCTTGGCGTCGAGCTTCTTGGCATCGATCGCGGTCTGGATGCGGGCCAGCGACACCGTCGCAAAGCTCTTTGCGAAGATGTTGTTGAAGCCGCGCTTCGGCAGACGCCGGTAAAGCGGCATCTGACCACCCTCGAAGCCGTTGATGGCAACGCCCGAACGAGCCTTCTGGCCCTTCACGCCGCGACCAGCAGTCTTGCCCGAACCCGAGCCGATGCCGCGTCCGAGACGCTTCTTCGAATGGGTTGCGCCGTCCTTGTCACGCAGTTCGTTGAGTTTCATGATCTTTCTCCTGCGCCCGGCTTATTTCTCGTCCACGACGCGGACGAGATGCTGCACTGCGGCGATCATGCCGCGCACCGAGGGTGTATCCTCGAGGGTACGCTGGCGATGCATCTTGTTGAGGCCGAGGCCGACCAGCGTTGCGCGCTGTTCCTTCGGGCGGCGGATCGGGCTGCCGATCTGCTCGACCGTGATCGTCTTGGTAGCTTTCTTAGCCATGGTCGTAATCCTTGCCCGTCCGACTATTCTTCGGCGGCGACGGCAGAGCCGCGACGCGCCTGAAGGGTCGAATACTTGATGCCGCGCTGAGCAGCCACATCCTTGGGATGCATCTGGTTCTTCAGCGCATCGAACGTCGCGCGCACCATGTTGTACGGGTTCGACGAACCCATCGACTTGGCGACGACGTCATGCATGCCGAGCGTCTCGAAAACAGCGCGCATCGGACCACCGGCGATGATACCGGTACCGGCCTTGGCGGAGCGCAGCAGGACGCGGCCAGCACCATGGCGGCCTTCGACATCGTGGTGAAGGGTACGGCCCGAACGCAGCGGGACGAAAATCAGGTCGCGCTTTGCCGATTCGGTTGCCTTGCGGATAGCCTCAGGCACTTCGCGCGCCTTGCCGTGACCAAAGCCGACGCGGCCCTTCTGGTCGCCGACGACGACGAGTGCCGCAAAACCGAAGCGCCGGCCGCCCTTGACGACCTTGGCGACGCGGTTGATGTGGACGAGCTTGTCGACAAATTCGCTGTCGCGCTCTTCACGGTCACGACCGCCGCGGTTGCGGTCATCCCTACGTTCTTGTGCCATATCCTGTTCCTTGTTTTTTTCCGGAAGCACGGGGGTTAAAAACTGAAGTCCGGCGTCTATAACAGAGCCGGACTTATTTCAACTGTCGATCATGCGACGAGGCGCCACGCGCCTCGCAACAAATCGGATCAGAAGCTCAGGCCGGCCTCGCGGGCGGCTTCGGCAAGCGCCTTGACGCGGCCGTGATAGATGTACGGGCCACGATCGAAGACGACTTCCGTGACGCCGGCCTTGGAGGCGCGTTCGGCAAGCAGCTTGCCAACAGCGGCAGCAGCCGCGACATCGGCGCCGGTCTTCAGCGAGCCCTTGATGTCCTTTTCGAGGGTCGAAGCGGCAGCAACGGTGTGGCCCTTCGAGTCGTCGATGATCTGCGCGTGGATGTTCTTCGACGAACGGTAGACCGACAGACGCAGACGGTCGCCGGAGACCTTCTTGAGTTGACGGCGAACGCGCGCGGCGCGGCGCTGGGTGGTTTCCTTGGAAGCCATAATGTCTGTTCCTTGCCTTCTTGGACGGGTGCGGCCATGTGCGGTAGGCGAATGCGCCTCCCGCGACCGCGCACCGCGGCGTTGTAATTACTTCTTCTTGCCTTCTTTGCGGACGATCTTCTCGCCAGCATATTTCACGCCCTTGCCCTTGTAGGGCTCAGGTTCGCGATACTTGCGGATCTCGGCCGCAACCTGGCCAACCGCCTGCTTGTCGATACCGGTGACGACGATTTCGGTCGGCTTCGGCACGGTGATCGTGATGCCTTCCGGCGTCTGGTAGACCACGTCATGGCTGAAGCCAAGCGCGAGCTGCAGGTTCTTGCCCTGCAGGGCCGCACGATAGCCGACGCCGCTGATCTCAAGCTTCTTCTCGAAGCCATCCTTGACGCCGTTGAGGATGTTGACGATCTGCGTGCGCGACATGCCCCACTTGGAGCGGGCGACCTTCGACTGGTCACGCGGCTGAACGGCGATCTGGCCGTCCTCGAACTTGACCAGCACTTCGTCGTTGACCACGAACTTCAGTTCGCCCTTGGGGCCCTTTGCCGTGACGGTCTGGCCGTCGACGGAAGCGGTCACGCCCTGGGGCAACGGAACGGGTTTCTTGCCAATACGAGACATGTTGTTGTCCTCGTTCTTTCTGTCTTATGTTCGCCCGATTAGAATATCTGGCAGAGGATTTCCCCGCCGACATTCTGTTCGCGCGCTTCATGGTCCGCCATCACGCCCTTCGGCGTCGACAGGATCGAAATGCCGAGGCCGTTGGCCACCTGCGGGATCGACTTGACCGACACGTAAACGCGGCGGCCAGGCTTCGACACGCGGGCGATCTCACGGATCACCGGTGCGCCGTCGAAATACTTCAGTTCGATCTCGATTTCCGACTTGCCGTTGTCATAGTCGACCTGACTGTAGTCGCGGATGTAGCCTTCCGCCTTCAGAACGTCGAGAACACGGGCACGCAGACGCGAGGCCGGCGTCGAAACCTTCGACTTCTTGCGGCCATAGGCGTTGCGGATGCGGGTCAGCATATCGCCGAGAGGATCACTTAGTGACATGTCGTGTGCTCCTTACCAGCTCGACTTGACCAGGCCCGGGACAGCGCCCAGCGAGCCAAGTTCGCGCAATGCAATACGCGACATCTTCAGTTTGCGATAATAGGCGCGCGGACGGCCTGTAATCTCGCAACGGTTGCGAATGCGGGTCTTGGACGTGTTGCGCGGCATTGCAGCAAGCTTCAGCTGCGCCCGGAAACGATCTTCGATCGGAAGGCTCTTGTCCATGATCGTCGCCTTGAGAGCCTTACGCTTTGCAGCGCTCTGCTCGACAAGCTTGCGACGCCTGTTGTTTTTCTCGACTGAGCTGGTCTTTGCCATTTCAGATTTTTCCTTTTCTCGCTGCCGTTACTGGCGGAAGGGGAAGTTGAAAGCCTTGAGCAGTGCCCGGGCTTCGTCATCCGTCTTCGCAGTCGTACAAACGATGATGTCCATACCCCAGATCTGGTCGACCTTGTCATAGGCGATCTCTGGGAAAATGATGTGTTCCTTGATGCCCATGGCGTAGTTGCCACGGCCATCGAAGCTCTTCGGGTTCAGGCCGCGGAAGTCGCGGACGCGCGGCAGCGCGATCGTGACCAGACGGTCCAGGAACTCGTACATGCGGTCCTTGCGCAGGGTAACCTTGGCGCCGAGCGGCATCTTCTCGCGGACCTTGAAGCCGGCGATCGAATTGCGCGCATAGGTGATGACCGGCTTCTGACCGGCGATCAGCGCCAGATCGGCGGCGGCAACCGAAGGCTTCTTCGAGTCCGACGTCGCTTCACCGACACCCATGTTCAGGACGATCTTGTCGAGACGGGGTACTTCCATCTCGTTGTCGTATTTGAATTCTTCGAGCAGCGCCTTGCGAATGGTCTCGTCATAGACCGAGCGCAAGCGGGCCTGATATTCTGCCTTAGCCATTGATCACTTCTCCCGAGCGCTTTGCCACGCGCACCTTGGTCCCGTCCTTCTGGACCTGGAAACCGACGCGGGTCGGCTTTCCGTCCTTGGGGTCGACCAGCGCGATGTTCGACAAATGGATCGGCGCTTCCTTGGTAATGATCCCGCCCTCTTGGGACTGGGACTGCTTCTGATGACGGCGGATCATGTTCACGCCGCGAACGACTGCCTTGTCGTCCTTGGGCATGACCCGGACGACTTCACCCGAACGGCCCTTGTCCTTGCCGGCCAGAACGACGACCTTGTCGCCTTTGCGAATCTTTTGCATTTTTCCGGCTCCTTACAGCACTTCAGGCGCGAGCGAGATGATCTTCATGTGGTTCTTGGCGCGGAGTTCGCGCGGAACCGGTCCAAAGATACGCGTGCCGATCGGCTCTTTCTTGTTATCGACGAGAACAGCTGCGTTCTTGTCGAAACGGATCACGCTGCCGTCCGGACGGCGGATGTCCTTGGCCGTGCGAACCACGACCGCCTTCATCACATCGCCCTTCTTGACGCGGCCGCGCGGAATGGCTTCCTTGATCGACACCACGATGATGTCACCAACGGAAGCGTATTTCCGCTTCGAGCCGCCCAGCACCTTGATGCACATGACACGACGAGCGCCGGAATTGTCCGCGACGTCGAGGTTTGTTTGCATCTGAATCATGACTGACCGCCTTCTTCATTCCTGGGAAGAGCCCTCGCCCTACCCGGTCTGTCCAAAAATTTAGTTACTGCGACGCCTGGGCGTCGGTGATGACGACCCAGCGCTTATCCTTGGAGATCGGCGCCGACTCCTGGATGAAGACCTGATCGCCGACCTTGCACGCGTTGTTTTCGTCGTGCGCCTTGTACTTCTTCGACATACGCACGGTCTTCTTCATGACCGGATGCGTGAAGCGCCGTTCGACCTTGACGACGACCGTCTTCTCGTTCTTGTCGCTGACGACGGTGCCCTGCAGAATGCGCTTTGGCATGATTTTCGTCCTTATGCCTTCTTGGCCGAAGATTTTTCGGCGGCGATGGTCTTGATGCGCGCGATGTCCCTGCGGACTTCCTTCACGCGGGCTGTCTTCTCGAGCTGGCCTGTCGCCTTCTGGAAGCGCAGGTTGAACTGCTCCTTCTTCAGCGAGGCCAGATCGTCATTCAACTGGTCGGCGGTCTTGGACCGTGCTTCTGCGGCTTTCATGACTCGTGACCTTTCTATTCAGCTATACGCTGTACGAAACGCGTTCTGACGGAGAGTTTGGCTGCGCCGAGACGCAGCGCTTCACGCGCCACTTCTTCCGACACGCCGTCGATCTCGAACATCACACGGCCCGGCTTGATACGGCACGCCCAGTAGTCGACCGCGCCCTTGCCCTTGCCCATGCGGACTTCGGTAGGCTTCGAGGTCACCGGAACGTCCGGGAAAATACGGATCCACACACGGCCCTGGCGCTTCATTTCACGCGTGATCGCGCGGCGTGCCGCCTCGATCTCACGTGCGGTGACGCGGTTAGGCTCCAGCGCCTTCAGTCCGAAGCCACCAAAATCCAGGTCGGTACCGCCCTTGGCGGCGCCGTGGATTCGGCCCTTGAACTGCTTGCGGAACTTTGTGCGCTTTGGCTGCAGCATCGTTCTTACTCCAAATTCCTATGCTTCTCAGGCGTTCTCGCGGCGGCGACCGCCACGGTCGTTACGCTCGCCTGCATGTGCGTGCTCGCCTTCCGTCGCGCGGCGCTCCGAAGCCATCGGGTCGTGCTCGAGGATTTCGCCCTTGAACACCCAGACCTTGACGCCGCAGATGCCATAAGCCGTCTTGGCTTCGGCCGTGCCGTAGTCAACATCGGCGCGCAACGTGTGCAGCGGCACGCGACCTTCGCGATACCATTCCATACGTGCGATTTCAGCGCCGCCGAGACGGCCCGAGCAGTTGATGCGGATGCCTTCGGCGCCGAGACGCATTGCCGACTGGACAGCGCGCTTCATCGCACGGCGGAACGCGATACGGCGCTCGAGCTGCTGTGCGATCGACTGTGCGACCAGCGTCGCGTCGATCTCGGGCTTGCGAACCTCGACGATGTTGAGGTGCGTTTCCGACTTGGTCATCTCCATCAGCTTCTTACGAAGCTTCTCGATGTCCGCGCCCTTCTTGCCGATGATCAGACCGGGACGGGCAGCGTGGATCGTGACGCGGCACTTCTTGTGCGGACGCTCGATGACGACCTTCGAGATCGCAGCCTGCTTGAGCTCTTCCTTAAGATACTCGCGGATCTTGATGTCTTCATGCAGCAGCTGGCCGTACTCGCCGGTGTTTGCATACCAGCGCGAGTCCCAGGTGCGGTTAATGCCGAGGCGGAAACCGATCGGATTGATTTTCTGACCCATCAGGCGGCCTCCCCTTTCTCTTCGACTTCACGAACAACGATCGTGAGGTGCGAAAATGGCTTCTCGATGCGGCTTGCACGGCCGCGGCCACGGGCGTGGAAGCGCTTCATGACGATCGACTTGCCGACATAGGCTTCAGCAACGATCAGCGCATCGACGTCGAGGTCGTGATTGTTTTCCGCGTTGGCGATCGCCGACTCCAGCGTCTTCTTGACGGTGTCGGAGATGCGCTTGCGCGAGAATTCCAGATCAGAAAGCGCGGTCGCGACCTTCTTGCCGCGGATGAGCGCGGCAACCAGGTTCAGCTTCTGCGGGCTGACGCGGATGGTGCGGAGGACCGCACGCGCCTCGTTGTCAGCAAGCCTGCGCGGAGCTTTGGCCTTGCCCATGTTACTTCCTCTTCGCTTTCTTGTCCGCGCCGTGACCGTAATAGGTCCGCGTCGGGGCGAATTCGCCCAACTTGTGGCCGACCATGTCTTCAGACACGGAGACCGGGATATGCTTCTGGCCGTTGTAGACGCCGAAGGTCAGGCCGACGAACTGCGGCAGAACCGTGGAACGACGGCTCCAGGTCTTGATCACTTCGCTACGGCCGCCTTCGCGCACCTTCTCGGCTTTCTTGAGAAGAAAGCCGTCGATGAACGGGCCTTTCCAAACTGAACGGGTCACGTCAGACTACCTCTCTTTAGCTCTTGCGCTGATGGCGCGAGCGCAGGATGAACTTGTCGGTCGCCTTGTTGGACCGCGTCTTCTTGCCCTTGGTCGGCTTGCCCCACGGAGTAACCGGGTTACGACCACCAGAGGTGCGGCCTTCACCACCGCCGTGCGGATGGTCGACCGGGTTCATAGTGACGCCGCGGTTATGCGGGCGCTTACCGCGCCAGACCGTGCGACCTGCCTTGCCATCGTTGATGTTGGAGTGGTCCGGGTTGGAGACCGCTCCGACAGTCGCGATGCACGAGCCGTGCACGACGCGCTGTTCACCCGAGTTCAGGCGAAGGATCGCCATGCCCTGGTCACGGCCGACGAGCTGTGCATAAGCACCTGCCGAACGTGCGATCTGGCCGCCCTTGCCGGGCTTCAGCTCGACATTGTGGACGATCGTGCCGACCGGCATACCACCCAGCGGCATCGCATTGCCCGGCTTCACGTCGACGCTCTCGCCGGCGATGACCTTGTCGCCAACGGCGAGGCGCTGCGGCGCCAGGATGTAGTTCAGCTCGCCGTCTTCATACTTGATCAGCGCGATGAAAGCCGTGCGGTTCGGGTCATACTCGAGCCGCTCGACGGTCGCCGACACGTCGAACTTGCGACGCTTGAAGTCGATGATGCGATACGAACGCTTGTGACCGCCGCCGATGAAGCGAGCCGTGATGCGACCGTAGTTGTTGCGGCCGCCCGACTTGGTCAGGCCTTCGGTCAGACCCTTGACCGGCTTGCCCTTGTACAGCGCCGAGCGATCGACGATGACCAGCTGGCGAAGGCTTGGCGTTACCGGTTTGAATTTCTTGAGTGCCATTGTTCTGTCCTCGCGCCTGTCAGAGACCCGTCGCGACGTCGATCGACTGGCCGTCGGCCAGCGTCACAATCGCCTTCTTCACGTCGCTCTGACGGCCAATCGTGCCGCGGAAACGCTTCACCTTGCCCTTGCGGACCAGCGTGTTGACCGCTGTGACCTTGACGCTGAACAGCGCTTCGATCGCAGCCTTGATTTCCGGCTTCGTCGCCTTCTTGGCGACATTGAAGACGACCTGGTTCTGTTCGGAAGCCATGGTCGACTTTTCGGTGATCGCCGGCGAAACGATCACGTCGTAGTGGCGGAGATCCGTCATTTGAAGCGCTCCTCGAGAGCCTCGACGGCGGCCTTCGAAAGGACCAGCGTGCCGCGGCGCAGAATGTCGTAGACGTTGATGCCCTGGATGGGCAGCACATCGATGTTCGGGATGTTCGACGCAGCGCGCTTGAAGTTCACGTCAAGCTCGGCGCCGCCGATCACCAGTGCGTTGGTCAGGCCGAGCTTGGCGAAATTCACCACCAGGGCTTTGGTCTTGGCTTCGGTCATCGCCAGATCATCGACGATGATCAGGTTGGACGCCTTCAGCTTGGCCGAAAGAGCATGCTTCAGGCCGAGAGCGCGAACCTTCTTGGGAAGGTCGTGCTCGTGGCTGCGGACAACCGGGCCGTGAGCCTTGCCGCCGCCGCGGAACTGCGGAGCGCGAGCCGAATGGTGACGAGCGCGGCCCGTACCCTTCTGCTTGTACATCTTGGCACCGGTACGCGCGATTTCGGCGCGGCCCTTGGCCTTGTGCGTGCCCTGCTGCTTCTTGGCAAGCTGCCAGCGCACGACGCGCTGCAGAATGTCTTCGCGCGGATCAAGGCCGAAAATCTCCTCGGAGAGTTTCACCTTGCCGGCATCTTCGCCGCCAAGCGTTGAAATCTTGAGATCCATTATTCAGCTCCTTCTTTGGCGGAAGCTTCAGTCTTCTGCCCGGCACGAATGCCAGCCGGCTTCGGAGCGTTTTCCGGCAGTGCTTCCTTGGCGGCGTCGCGGACCAGGATCCAGGCGCCCTTGGTGCCGGGAACGGCGCCGCGGATCAGGATCAGGCCGCGATCCGTGTCGGTCGAAACGACCTCGACGTTCTGCGTGGTCACGCGGGTAGCACCCATGTGGCCGGCCATCTTCTTGCCCTTGAACACCTTACCCGGGTCCTGACGCTGACCGGTCGAACCGTGTGCACGGTGCGAAACCGAGTTACCGTGGGTCGCGCGGCCACCACCGAAGTTGTGGCGCTTCATGACACCCTGGAAACCCTTACCCGTCGAGGTGCCCGTCACGTCGACCTTCTGGCCGGGGACGTAATGCTCAACGGTGATTTCAACGCCGACATCGAGCATGTTGTCGTCCGACACGCGGAATTCGGCAACTTTCGACTTCGGCTCGACGGAGGCGGCAGCGAAGTGACCGCGCATCGCCTTCGACGTGTTCTTGACCTTGGCCAGGCCAACGCCGAGCTGAACGGCCGTGTAGCCATTCTTCTCTTTCGTGCGCTGAGCCACGACCTGGCAGTTCTCCATGCGGAGAACCGTAACGGGCACATGCTCGCCAGCATCATTATAGATGCGGGTCATGCCCAACTTCTGTGCGATAACACCTGAACGCATCGGTTCGTTTTCCTTCAGAGGAGCCGTTTGGGTCTTCTCGCCCGGCTCATGTTAGCTCTTAGAGCTTGATTTCGACGTCGACACCTGCGGCGAGGTCGAGCTTCATCAGAGCATCGACGGTCTGCGGGGTCGGATCGACGATGTCCAGCAGACGCTTGTGCGTGCGCATCTCGAACTGCTCGCGGCTCTTCTTGTCGACGTGGGGCGAGCGGTTCACAGTGAACTTCTCGATCCGGGTCGGCAGCGGAATGGGCCCGCGAACATTGGCGCCGGTGCGCTTTGCCGTCGACACGATTTCGCGTGTGGAGGCGTCGAGCACCCGATGATCAAACGCCTTCAGGCGGATGCGGATATTCTGTCCGTTCATGCGTCACTTCCTTGTTCTGGCGCGGCGCGGGCTTTTACCGCGCCCGCGACAGATCGGTTAATTACTTATTCGACGATGGTGACGACGACGCCGGCACCGACGGTGCGGCCGCCTTCACGGATGGCGAAGCGGAGCTTCTCTTCCATCGCGATCGGCACGATCAGTTCGACATCGACCGTCACATTGTCGCCCGGCATCACCATTTCGGTGCCTTCGGCCAACTGCACGATGCCCGTCACGTCCGTCGTGCGGAAATAGAACTGCGGACGGTAGTTGGTGAAGAACGGCGTATGACGGCCACCCTCTTCCTTCGTCAGGATGTAGGCTTCGGCCTTGAACTTCTTGTGCGGCTTGACCGAGCCCGGCTTGGCCAGAACCTGGCCGCGCTCGACACCTTCACGGTCGACGCCGCGCAGCAGCGCGCCGATGTTGTCGCCGGCCTGACCCTGGTCGAGCAGCTTGCGGAACATCTCGACGCCCGTGCAGGTCGTCTTCGACGTCGCGCGGATGCCGACGATTTCGAGTTCTTCGCCAACCTTGACGATGCCGCGCTCGACGCGGCCGGTCACAACCGTGCCACGGCCCGAGATCGAGAACACGTCTTCGATCGGCATCAGGAACGGCTGGTCGATCGGACGCTCAGGCGTCGGGATGTAGGCGTCGACCGCTGCCATCAGCTCGCGGATCGCGTCTTCACCGATCTTCTTGTCGGAATCTTCGAGAGCAGCCAGAGCCGAACCCTTGACGATCGGAATGTCGTCGCCCGGGAATTCGTTCTTCGACAGAAGCTCGCGAACTTCCAGCTCGACCAGTTCGAGCAGCTCGGCGTCATCGACCTGGTCGACCTTGTTCAGGAACACCACGATCGAAGGCACGCCGACCTGACGGGCAAGCAGGATGTGCTCGCGGGTCTGCGGCATCGGGCCGTCGGCTGCCGAAACAACCAGGATCGCGCCGTCCATCTGGGCAGCACCGGTGATCATGTTCTTCACATAGTCGGCGTGGCCGGGGCAGTCGACGTGAGCATAGTGACGGTTCGGCGTCTCGTACTCGACGTGAGCCGTCGAGATCGTGATGCCGCGCGCCTTCTCCTCAGGTGCTGCGTCGATCTGGTCATAGGCCTTGTATTCGCCAAAATACTTCGTGATCGCAGCCGTCAATGACGTCTTGCCATGGTCAACGTGACCAATCGTGCCAATGTTCACATGCGGCTTGTTGCGCTCAAATTTACTCTTAGCCATGTGAAGTCTCCATTCCTTGCAGCCCGTTAGGGCGTTGAATTAACTTAACGACGTAATTCCTCAGAACTACGCGTATTTCTTCTGAACTTCCTGGGCCACTGCAGTCGGAACCGCTTCGTAGTGGTCGAAGGTCATCGAGTACTGGGCGCGGCCCTGCGACATCGAGCGCAGGCTGTCCACATATTTGAACATGTTGGCCAGCGGGACCATCGCATTGACGACCACGGCGACACCGCGGCTTTCCTGGCCCTGGATCTGGCCACGACGGCTGTTCAGATCGCCGATGACGCTGCCGACATAGTCTTCCGGCGTCACGACTTCGACCTTCATGACCGGCTCGAGCAGCTGAACGCCGAGCTTCGGTGCAGCTTCACGAAGACACGCACGGCCGGCGATTTCGAACGCCAGAACCGAGGAGTCGACATCGTGGAAAGCACCGTCGATGAGGGTCGCCTTGACGGCGATCATCGGGAAGCCTGCGAAAGGACCGGACGACAGAACGCTGCGAATGCCCTTCTCGACACCCGGTACGTATTCCTTGGGAACTGCACCGCCGACGATCTTGGACTCGAACACGAAATCTTCGCCTTCGGGGTTCGGCTCGAACACGATCTTGACGCGAGCGAACTGACCGGTACCACCCGACTGCTTCTTGTGGGTGTAGTCCTGCTCGTGAGTACGCGTAATGGTTTCGCGATACGCAACCTGCGGGGCGCCGACATTGGCCTCGACCTTGTATTCGCGCTTCATGCGATCGACGATGATGTCGAGGTGAAGCTCGCCCATGCCGGCGATGATGGTCTGGCCCGACTCTTCGTCGGTCTTGACGCGGAAGGACGGATCCTCAGCAGCCAGGCGATGCAGCGCGAGGCCCATCTTTTCCTGGTCGCCCTTGGTCTTCGGCTCGATCGCGATCTGGATGACCGGCTCGGGGAATTCCATGCGCTCAAGGATAACCGGCTTCAGCGGATCGCAAAGCGTATCGCCCGTGGTCGTTTCCTTGAGACCAGCCAGGGCGACGATGTCGCCGGCAAAAGCCTCTTCGATGTCGGAACGCGAGTTGGAGTGCATCTGCAGCATGCGGCCGATGCGCTCTTTCTTGCCCTTGACGGTGTTCTCGAGCGAAGCGCCCTTGGCGACCTTGCCGGAATAGATGCGGCAGAACGTGAGCGAACCGACGAACGGATCATTCATGACCTTGAAGGCCAGCATCGACATAGGCTCTTCATCATTCGGCAGGCGAATGAGGTCGGCTTCGGTCTTGGGGTCGATACCCTTGATTGCCGGAACGTCGATCGGCGAAGGCAGGAACTCGACAACTGCGTCGAGCAGCGGCTGAACGCCCTTATTCTTGAAGGCCGAGCCGCAGAACATCGGGAAGAACTTGACGGCAATCGTACCCTTGCGGATCAGAGCGCGCAGTTCGTCGTTCGTCGGCATCTTGCCTTCGAGGTAGTTCTCAAGCGCGGTCTCGTCCATTTCGACGGCCGTCTCGATCATACGCTCGCGGTACTCTTCAGCCCGATCCTTGAGGTCGGCCGGGATTTCCACGACATCCCAGGCAGCGCCCAGGCTTTCGTCGCGCCAAACCAGCGCGTTCATCTCGATCAGATCGACGACGCCCTTGAATTCGGTCTCGGCGCCGATCGGCAGCTGCATGACAACGGCGGTGGCACCAAGGCGGCTCTTGATCATCTCGGCCGAGCGATAGAAATCGGCACCGATCTTGTCCATCTTGTTGCAGAAAATCATGCGCGGGACATGGTACTTGTCGGCCTGGCGCCAGACGGTCTCGGTCTGCGGCTCAACACCGGCGTTCGCGTCAAGAAGAGCGATCGCGCCGTCGAGAACGCGCAGCGAACGCTCGACTTCAATGGTGAAGTCGACGTGGCCGGGCGTGTCGATGATGTTGAAGCGGCGCATCTTGCCATCGCGACCCTTCCAGTAGGTCGTCGTCGCAGCGGAAGTGATGGTGATGCCGCGTTCCTGCTCCTGCTCCATCCAGTCCATGGTGGCAGCGCCGTCATGGACTTCGCCGATCTTGTGCGACTTGCCCGTGTAATAGAGGACGCGCTCGGTCGTCGTCGTCTTGCCGGCGTCGATATGCGCCATGATGCCGAAATTGCGGTAGTCTTCGATTTTATATTCGCGGGCCATGATGGATGCCTTCCTGTCCGTTCGCGCCGTTACCAGCGGTAGTGCGCGAAGGCGCGGTTGGCTTCCGCCATCTTGTGGGTGTCTTCACGCTTCTTGACGGCGGTGCCACGGTTGTTGGCAGCATCCATCAATTCGCCCGACAGACGGTCGACCATGGTCGTCTCGTTACGGTTGCGGGCAGCAGTGATAAGCCAGCGAATGGCCAGGGCCTGACGGCGCTCCGGACGGACGTCGACGGGAACCTGGTAGGTTGCACCACCGACGCGGCGCGAACGAACCTCGACGTGCGGAGCGACATTGTCGAGCGCCTGATGGAAAACCGTCACCGGCTCCTGCTTGGTCTTGGCCTGAACCTGATCAAGGGCACCGTAGACGATCGTCTCGGCGATCGACTTCTTGCCATCATACATGACGGCGTTCATGAATTTCGTAACGATCAGATCACCGAACTTGGGGTCCGGGTTGATCTCGCGCTTCTCTGCACTATGGCGTCGGGACATGGTTCTCGTCTCTCAACTTCGAGGCTCGGCAACAAAGGCGCCTGAGCCGGTAAACCTTATTTCGGACGCTTGGCGCCGTACTTCGAGCGGCGCTGCTTGCGGTTCTTCACGCCCTGCGTGTCGAGCACGCCGCGGATGATGTGGTAACGCACACCCGGAAGATCCTTCACGCGGCCGCCGCGGATCATGACCACGGAGTGCTCCTGAAGGTTGTGACCTTCACCAGGAATGTAGCCAATCACTTCGAAGCCATTGGTCAGGCGGATTTTCGCGACCTTACGGAGCGCGGAGTTCGGCTTCTTCGGCGTCGTTGTATAGACGCGCGTGCAGACGCCCCGCTTCTGCGGATTGGCCTGCATGGCCGGAACCTTATTGCGCTTTACCGGCGCAATGCGCGGCTTGCGGATCAGCTGGTTGACGGTAGGCATTAAACCCTCTTGTCTCTCAAATTCCGTGTCTCGGGCCCATTCACGGGCGGCTTCAAGCGGTATTTCCATACGCAAATTCGGGCCACAAACCGCGAATTCGCGGTGCGCCCGAACAAAAGCAGAGGAAGCGGAACCCGCCTCATGCACGCCGGAAATGTGTAGTCGCTCGTAAAACGAACCTTGTTTGAGGCAAACTCCAGAGCGTGTCGCGCTGGAAAGCCAGACCTCACATGGGTTCAGACGAGGCGGCTAATACGCGCTACCCCGCCCATCGTCAAGCCCGACCACCCAAATATCTTAACAAAACCGCGACTTGAACGGCTCTGGCGCGGTCGGCGACATTTTCTTTCGCGATTTCGCAATTGCGAAAAAGAAAGTGACACGCTTTTGTCTGTCCCCTGCCCGATCTTCATGCGAAAAACCGCTCAAGGACGACAATAGCTGACTGATTAATGGAATCACCTATGAATGACAACGAAGAACGCCCCGTAACCATCATCACAGGCCGAGTCTGGCGCAGAAAAGGCGGGAAATCGGAGGGAGTCCACGTGATGCTGGTCGCGCCGGACGATGATTCGGCGGTTCGCCGCGCTTTGGAGGCACTGGCGAAGGAAGGCTATGCCGAAGCCGAGCTCGACCAGATCGGCGATATGGAGGGCGAGCCCGACGACGAGCCGCATCTGTCGGCATTTCAGGGCGCGCTGGAAGGTGATGTGTCCATCGTTACCTTCAACGAAGCGACCTGAGCGCCAATTGCGCTTGATTCGAGAATCAAAAAGGCCGTCCGGATGGGGCACAGCCGGACGGCCAAAGCGCGGAGATGGAGGTCAGACCTCCAATCGAAGCCGCGTAGACTGAAACTGATCCTTCAACCGCTCCCCTTAGAGCTTGCCCGCCAAAACCACGCAGCGCAAGAAGCCGCCATAAGCAGAACGCCTGCCATCTCTTCTGTTGTCGGCTATGCCCCCTGGACAGAGATCGGCGGTGTCGCGAGGCAGGTGATTAAACCGCCTCTGTTGCATCGATATCCCGCGAACGGAACCAAGATCATCTAGGTCGCAGGATCCCCGCCCGAATCTGACACCGTAGGCAATCGTGCGGGCTAGTATCGGCTTCCGGTAGATGTGCTGTCACCCCCCATATGGGAGTGTCCGGCTATTCGCAGGCATCCGGGCTCAAACAAAAATGCCGCCGGGTAACCCCGGCGGCATTTTTTATTCCGAAAGCCCAAAAGCTTACTGAGCTGCGTTGACCATGTCGGTCAGCATCGGCTCGGCGACTTCCACGCCGGACGTCTTGCGACGCTCGTCGAGGATAAGTTCGTCGCGATGCGACGCGATGCGACGGATCTGGCTCATCTGGCCACCTGTGCCAGCCGGGATGAGACGGCCGACGATGACGTTTTCCTTCAGGCCCTGCAGCATGTCGGTTTTGCCGGCTACGGCTGCTTCGGTCAGCACGCGGGTCGTCTCCTGGAAGGAGGCGGCCGAGATGAAGGACGGCGTCTGCAGCGAAGCCTTGGTGATGCCGAGCAGCACCGGCTGGCCTTCTGCAGGCTTCTTGCCTTCCTCGATCAGGCGGTCGTTGACCTCGTCGAACTCGATCACGTCGACATGGTCGCCCGGGATGTAGATCGAGTCGCCCTGTGCCGTGATCTCGACCTTCTGCAGCATCTGGCGAACGATCACCTCGATGTGCTTGTCGTTGATCAACACGCCCTGCAACCGGTAGACTTCCTGGATCTCGTTGACGAGATACGAGGCCAGAGCCTCCACGCCCTTGATCGCCAGAATGTCGTGCGGCGCCGGATTGCCGTCGAGGATGTAGTCGCCCTTCTCGATCGCGTCGCCGTCCTGAAGATGGAACGGCTTGCCCTTCGGGATCAGGTATTCGACCGGCTCCAGCGTCGAGTCATGCGGCTCGATGATGATGCGGCGCTTGTTCTTGTAGTCGCGCCCGAAGCGGATCGTACCGTCGATCTCGGCGATGATGGCGTGATCCTTCGGACGGCGAGCCTCGAAGAGTTCGGCAACACGCGGCAGACCGCCGGTGATGTCCTTCGTCTTCGCGCTTTCCATCGGAATACGCGCAATCACGTCGCCCGGACGAACCATGGAACCCGGCTCGACCGAAAGGATCGCCTCGACCGAGAGCAGGAAGCGTGCATCGCCGCCCTTGGCGAGCTTGCCGACCTTGCCCTTGGCATCATGGATCGCGAGCGCCGGCTTGAGGTCCGAACCACGCGGGGTCGAACGCCAGTCGATGACTTCACGTTTGGTGATGCCTGTCGATTCGTCGGCCGTTTCCTGAACGGAGATGCCGTCGACCAGATCCTCGAACACCACCCTGCCCTCGATTTCGGTGAGGATCGGACGGGTGTACGGGTCCCACTCGGCGATACGCTGGCCGCGCTTCACCTTGTCGCCATCGTCCACGAAGATACGCGAACCATAGGTGACGCGGTGCGTGGCGCGTTCCTTGCCGGCTTCGTCCAGGATCAGGACCGCCATGTTGCGGCCCATGACCATGAGCTGGCCGTCGGAGTTGCGAACCACGTTGCGGTTGCGGATTTCGACCTTGCCCTCATACGAGGCTTCAAGGAACGAGCTATCCACCACCTGCGCCGTACCGCCCATGTGGAAGGTACGCATGGTGAGCTGCGTGCCCGGCTCGCCGATCGACTGCGCGGCGATGACGCCGACCGCTTCACCCTGGTTGACCGGGGTACCGCGGGCAAGGTCACGTCCGTAGCAGACGGCGCAGACGCCGGTCTTGACTTCGCAGGTCAGCGCCGAGCGGATGCGGATCGACTGGATCGCAGCCTTTTCGATCTGCTCTACGTCGCGCTCGTCCATCAGCGTGCCGGCCTTGACGATCAGGTCACCCGTAAGCGGGTGATTGATGTCGTCGAGCGCCGTGCGTCCGAGAACGCGCTGTCCGAGCGAGGCAACGACCTGGCCGGCATCGACGATCGGCTGCATGGTGAGGCCCTTGTCGGTGCCGCAGTCGACGGAGTTGACGATGCAATCCTGCGCCACGTCGACGAGACGACGGGTCAGGTAGCCGGAGTTTGCCGTCTTCAACGCGGTGTCGGCCAGACCCTTGCGGGCGCCGTGGGTCGAGTTGAAGTATTCAAGAACGGTCAGACCTTCCTTGAAGTTCGAGATGATCGGCGTTTCGATGATCTCGCCCGAAGGCTTGGCCATCAGGCCGCGCATGCCGGCGAGCTGACGCATCTGGGTGGGCGAACCACGCGCACCCGAATGCGACATCATGTAGATCGAGTTCATCGGCTTCTGACGGCCATTGTCCTCGAACTCGACAGCCTTGATGCGGGCCATCATCTCGTCGGCGACCTTTTCCGAGCACTTGGCCCAGGCATCGACGACCTTGTTGTACTTTTCGCCCTGAGTGATCAGGCCGTCATTGTACTGCTGCTCGTATTCCTTCGCGAGCGCCTCGGTGTCGGCGACCAGCTTCTCCTTGGCATCCGGGATCAGCATGTCGTCCTTGCCGAACGAAATGCCGGCGCGGCAGGCATGGGCGAAACCGAGAGCCATGATGCGATCGCAGAAAATGACCGTCTCCTTCTGACCGCAGTGGCGGTAGACGGTATCGATCATCTTGGAGATGTTCTTCTTGGTCATCTCCTGGTTGGCGGTCTCGTAAGGCACGTTGACGTTCTTCGGCAGAAGCTCGCCGATGATCATGCGGCCGGGCGTCGTGTCATGGATCTTCGACACGACGTTGCCTTCCGCATCGACCGTGCGGAAACGGCCACGGATCTTGGCATGCAGCGTAACAGCCTTGGTCTCAAGCGCGTGCTGGAGTTCGCCCATGTCGGCAAACACCATGCCCTCGCCCGGCTCGTTCTGGTTGACGATCGACAGGTAGTACAGGCCCAGCACCATGTCCTGCGACGGCACGATGATCGGTGCGCCGGAGGCCGGGTGCAGGATGTTGTTGGTCGACATCATCAGGACGCGGGCTTCAAGCTGAGCCTCGAGCGACAGCGGCACGTGAACGGCCATCTGGTCACCGTCGAAGTCGGCGTTGAAGGCCGTGCAGACCAGCGGGTGAAGCTGGATCGCCTTGCCTTCGATCAGGATCGGCTCGAACGCCTGGATGCCGAGGCGGTGAAGCGTCGGTGCGCGGTTGAGCAGAACCGGATGCTCGCGGATGACCTCGTCGAGGATATCCCAGACTTCCGGCTTTTCCTTTTCGACCAGTTTCTTGGCCTGCTTGACGGTCGAGGAGTAACCCTTGGCGTCGAGGCGGGCGTAGATGAACGGCTTGAACAGCTCGAGCGCCATCTTCTTCGGCAGGCCGCACTGGTGCAGCTTGAGCTCCGGACCGGTCACGATGACCGAACGGCCGGAATAGTCGACGCGCTTGCCGAGCAGGTTCTGGCGGAACCGGCCCTGCTTGCCCTTGAGCATGTCGGACAGCGACTTCAGCGGACGCTTGTTGGCGCCCGTGATGACGCGGCCGCGGCGGCCGTTGTCGAACAGTGCATCGACCGCTTCCTGAAGCATGCGCTTCTCGTTGCGGATGATGATGCCAGGCGCGCGAAGCTCGATCAGGCGCTTCAGGCGGTTGTTACGGTTGATGACGCGGCGATAGAGATCGTTCAGGTCGGACGTCGCGAAGCGGCCGCCATCCAGCGGCACCAGCGGACGCAGGTCCGGCGGGATGACCGGAACGACCTTCATGATCATCCATTCCGGACGGTTGCCGGATTCCATGAAGTTCTCGACCACCTTGAGGCGCTTGAGATACTTCTTCTGCTTCAGTTCCGACGTGGTCGAGGCAAGCTCGGAGCGCAGGTCGCCCGCGATCTTCTCCAGGTCCATGCCGGCCAGAAGGTCATGAATAGCCTCGGCGCCGATCATGGCGGTGAACTGGTCCTCGCCATACTCGTCGACGGCGATCATGTACTCTTCTTCGGAAAGAAGCTGGTTTTCCTTAAGCGCCGTCAGGCCCGGCTCGGTGACGATGTAGTTCTCGAAATAGAGAACGCGCTCGATATCCTTGAGCGTCATGTCGAGCAGCGTGCCGATACGCGAAGGCAGCGACTTCAGGAACCAGATGTGGGCGACGGGCGCGGCGAGCTCGATATGGCCCATGCGCTCGCGGCGAACGCGCGACAGCGTGACTTCGACGCCGCACTTTTCGCAGATGACGCCCTTGTACTTCATGCGCTTGTACTTGCCGCACAGGCACTCATAGTCCTTGATCGGCCCGAAGATGCGCGCGCAGAACAGACCGTCGCGTTCCGGCTTGAACGTACGGTAGTTGATCGTCTCCGGCTTCTTGATCTCGCCGAACGACCAGGACAGGATCTTTTCCGGGCTGGCGAGCGAAATCCGGATGGAATCGAACACCTGCGCCGGGGCGTTGTTGTTGAAGAGATTCATGACCTCTTGGTTCATGCCGTTCTCCTTCTCGGGACCGAAGGCCCCTATTCGAATATTACCGGGCGATTTAGCCCCTTGGGTGATCCGCTCGATCGCCGCCGCTTCGCTGGCGTCACCGGATCCGTACGAGCAGCCGATCGTGCGGCCGCATGAATTTGTCGGCGAACCGCAGAACGCAATCGCGTTCCGCGGTTCGCCTTATTCGACTATTCGGCAGCGTCAGGCAGACGCGTCGCATTTTCGTCGACCCTGGTGTTTTCCAGTTCAACGTTGAGACCCAGCGAGCGCATTTCCTTGACAAGAACGTTGAAGCTCTCCGGAATGCCTGCCTCGAAGGAGTCGTCGCCACGCACGATCGCCTCGTAGACCTTGGTACGGCCTGCCACGTCGTCCGACTTCACGGTCAGCATTTCCTGCAGCGTGTAGGCGGCGCCGTAAGCTTCAAGCGCCCAGACCTCCATTTCGCCGAAGCGCTGGCCACCGAACTGCGCCTTGCCGCCCAGCGGCTGCTGGGTAACGAGCGAGTACGGTCCGATCGAACGCGCGTGGATCTTGTCGTCCACGAGATGGTGAAGCTTGAGCATATAGATATAGCCCATCGTCACCTTGCGATCGAACGGCTCGCCGGTACGCCCGTCATAGAGCTGCGACTGGCCGCTTGAGTGAAGGCCCGCAGTTTCCAGCATCTCGTTGATGTGGACTTCATGCGCGCCGTCGAACACCGGGGTCGCGATGGAGACGCCGCGCCTCATCTGCTCGCCGAGGCGAACGATGGACTCGTCGTCGAACTGGCGAACCGGCTCGTTGCGGTCGTTGTCCGGGATCAAGTGCTCGATCTCGTCCCGCAGAGGCTTGATGTTGGCGTTACCACCAGCCTTGTAGGCCTCGATCAGGTCGCCGATCTTCCTGCCCATGCCGGCGCAAGCCCAGCCGAGATGCGTTTCCAGAATCTGGCCGACATTCATACGGCTCGGCACACCCAGCGGGTTGAGCACGATATCCGCATGCGTGCCGTCCTCGAGGAACGGCATGTCCTCGACCGGAACGATACGCGACACGACACCCTTGTTGCCGTGACGGCCGGCCATCTTGTCGCCGGGCTGCATCTTGCGCTTCACGGCCACGAAGACCTTGACCATCTTCATGACGCCGGGGGGCATCTCGTCGCCGCGCTGCACCTTCTCGACCTTGTCCATGAAGCGCTGTTCGAGCGCCTTCTTGGAATCGTCGTACTGGCCGCGCAGAGCTTCGAGTTCGCTCTGCTGCTTCTCGTCCTCGACGGCAAACTGCCACCACTGCGAACGCGGATACTCTTCCAGCGTGTCCTTGCCGACGCTCGAGCCCTTCTTGAAGCCCTTCGGTCCGGCAATCGCGTCCTTGCCGATGAGCACGTCGCTCAGGCGGCTATAGACGTTGCGGTCGAGGATCGCCTGCTCGTCGTCACGGTCCTTGGCCAGACGTTCGATTTCCTCGCGCTCGATCGCCATTGCACGTTCGTCTTTTTCGACGCCGTGGCGGTTGAACACGCGGACTTCGACGACCGTGCCGTAGGTTCCGGGCGGCATGCGCATGGAGGTGTCACGTACGTCCGAAGCCTTTTCACCAAAGATGGCGCGCAGAAGCTTCTCTTCCGGCGTCATCGGGCTTTCGCCCTTCGGCGTGATCTTGCCGACCAGGATATCGCCCGGCAGCACTTCCGCACCGATATAGACAATGCCGGCTTCGTCGAGGTTCTTCAGCGCTTCTTCCGAAACGTTCGGAATGTCGCGCGTGATTTCCTCCGGCCCAAGCTTGGTGTCGCGGGCCATGACCTCGAACTCCTCGATATGGATCGAGGTGAAGACGTCGTCGGCCACGATACGCTCGGAGAGCAGGATCGAGTCCTCGTAGTTGTAGCCATTCCACGGCATGAACGCGACGAGCACGTTACGGCCGAGCGCCAGATCGCCGAGATCGGTCGAAGGACCGTCGGCAATGATGTCGCCCTTGTTGACGTGGTCGCCCATGCGGACCAGCGGACGCTGGTTGATGCAGGTGTTCTGGTTCGAACGCTGGAACTTCATCAGCCGGTAGATATCGACGCCGGACTTGCCCGGATCGAGATCTTCCGTTGCGCGGATGACGATACGCGTCGCATCGACCTGGTCGACGATGCCGCCGCGACGGGCGCCGATGGCAGCACCTGAGTCACGGGCGACGATCGGCTCCATGCCGGTGCCGACGAACGGCGCTTCGGCGCGCACCAGAGGCACGGCCTGACGCTGCATGTTCGAGCCCATCAGAGCGCGGTTGGCGTCGTCGTTCTCAAGAAACGGGATGAGCGCCGCGGCAACCGAAACAAGCTGCTTCGGCGACACGTCCATAAGATCGACGTTTTCGCGTGGCGCCATCATCACTTCGCCAGCGTGGCGGCAAATGACGAATTCGTCGACGAAGCCGCCGTTCTTGTCGAGCAAGGCGTTGGCCTGCGCAACATAGTGCTTGGACTCTTCCATCGCCGAGAGGTAGCTGACGTCCAGCGTCACCTTGCCGTCGACGATCTTGCGGTAAGGCGTCTCGATGAAGCCGTACTTGTTGACGCGCGCAAATGTCGCCAGCGAGTTGATCAAGCCGATGTTCGGGCCTTCCGGCGTTTCGATCGGGCAGATGCGGCCGTAATGCGTCGGATGCACGTCGCGCACTTCGAAGCCGGCGCGCTCGCGGGTCAGACCACCGGGTCCAAGCGCCGAAAGACGACGCTTGTGGGTGATCTCCGACAGCGGGTTGGTCTGGTCCATGAACTGCGACAGCTGCGAGGAACCGAAGAACTCGCGCACGGCGGCAGCCGCCGGCTTGGCGTTGATCAGGTCCTGCGGCATGACCGTGTCGATCTCGATCGAGGACATACGTTCCTTGATCGCGCGCTCCATGCGGAGCAGGCCGACGCGGTACTGGTTTTCCATCAGCTCGCCAACCGAACGCACGCGGCGGTTGCCGAGATTGTCGATATCGTCGATCTCGCCCTTGCCGTCGCGCAGTTCGACCAGCGTCTTGACCACGGCAAGGATGTCTTCCTTACGCAGCACGCGCACGGTGTCCTCGGCCTTCAGGTCGAGACGCATGTTCATCTTGACGCGGCCGACGGCCGAAAGGTCGTAGCGGTCGGAGTCGAAGAACAGCGAATTGAACATCGCTTCGGCGGTGTCGATGGTGGGCGGCTCGCCCGGACGCATGACGCGATAGATGTCGAACAGCGCGTCCTGGCGGCTCTCGTTCTTGTCGACGGTGAGCGTGTTGCGGATATAGCCGCCGACATTGATGTGATCGATGTCGAGAACGGTGAATTCTTCCGCGCCCGTCGAGAGCAGAACCTTCAGCGTCTTCTCGTCGATCTCGTCGCCGGCCTCGAGGAAGATTTCGCCGGTCGCGAAATCCACCACGTCTTCGGCCAGATAGCTGCCGTAGAGATCGTCCTGCGTCGCCTTGATCGCCTTCAGACCCTTGTCGGCAAGCTGCTTGGCCTGACGCGCAGTGATCTTCTTGCCGGCTTCGACGACGATTTCGCCGGTGTCGGCATCGACCAGGTCATCGACAGCCTTCAGGCCGCGGAAACGATCCACGGTGAAGGGAATGCGCCAATGATCGCCCGACTGCTTGTATTCGATCTTGTTGTAGAAGGTGGAGAGGATCTCTTCACCGTCCATGCCAAGCGCCATCAGCAGCGACGTCACCGGAATCTTGCGGCGGCGGTCGATACGGGCGTGTACGACGTCCTTCGAGTCGAATTCGATGTCGAGCCACGAACCGCGATAGGGAATGACGCGCGCGGCAAACAGAAGCTTGCCCGACGAGTGCGACTTGCCCTTGTCGTGGTCGAAGAAGACGCCCGGCGAACGGTGCATCTGCGAAACGATGACGCGCTCGGTGCCGTTGATGATGAAGGTGCCGTTGAGCGTCATGAGCGGCATGTCGCCCATGTAGACGTCCTGCTCCTTGATGTCCTTGATGGACTTGGAGCCGGTATCCTCATCGATATCGAACACGATAAGGCGCAGCGTCACCTTCAGCGGCGCTGCATAGGTCAGATCGCGCTGACGGCATTCGTCAACGTCGAATTTCGGTGCCTCGAACTCGTACTTGACGAATTCCAGCATCGACGCGCCGGAAAAGTCCGAGATCGGGAAGACCGACTTGAAAACGGCCTGCAGTCCTTCGTCAGGACGGCCGCCCTTGGGCTCGTCCACCATCAGGAACTGGTCATAAGATGCCTTCTGAACCTCGATCAGGTTCGGCATCTCCGCAACTTCCGGAATATTCCCGAAGAATTTGCGTACGCGTCTGCGGCCATTGAAAGTCTGGGTCTGGGCCATCGTCGCTCCTTGCTGCCTCTCTTGGGGCGCGCTGCATCTCGCGCCTTGCAATACATGACCGCCTTCCGCCGGCGGTCCATCTGAAACGGGTGAAAACCCGTTTCCTGAAAGCCGTTTCCGGCCTTCAGGAAAGAGGTTCTCCAAACGCTTTCGCGTCACGCGGGATCGGCGGACGGCAAAACCGTCCGCCGAAAGCCGTAACGCTTACTTCAGTTCGACCTTGGCGCCAGCTGCTTCGAGCTGAGCCTTGATCTTGTCGGCATCCGCCTTGTTGACGGCTTCCTTGACCGGCTTCGGAGCGGCTTCCACCAGGTCCTTGGCTTCCTTGAGGCCGAGACCGGTGATCGCACGCACTTCCTTGATCACGTTGATCTTCTGAGCGCCGGCGTCGACGAGAACGACGTCGAATTCGGTCTTCTCTTCAACCGGAGCAGCAGCAGCGGCACCCCCGCCAGCAGCAGCAACAGCCACGGGAGCCGCAGCCGAAACGCCCCACTTTTCTTCCAGAAGCTTCGACAGCTCGGCCGCCTCGAGGACGGTCAGCTTCGAAAGGTCGTCTACGATCTTGGTGAGATCAGTCATTTTTAGTTTCCTTCAAAGTTCGAACAAATGTTGATGACAGCGAGGAACAACCTCATGCCGCCTCGTCCTTCCGGGCATAGGCGCCAAACACGCGGGCAAGCTGAGCTGCCGGTGCGTTGACGACCTGGGCGATCCTGGTAGCCGGGGTGGCGATCATGCCAACCAGACGTGCGCGCAGCTCATCGAGCGACGGGAGTGTGGCAAGAGCCTTCACACCGTCGGCGTTGAGTGCGGTCGTGCCCATCGAGCCGCCGAGAATGACAAGCTTGTCATTGCCCTTGGCGAAATCGGACGCGACCTTCGGCGCGGCAATTGGATCTTCCGAATAGGCAATCAGCGTCTGTCCGGTGAACAGGTCGATGATGCTTTCGGATTCCGTGCCCTGAAGAGCGATTTTGGCGAGGCGGTTCTTCGCGACTTTGACGGTGCCACCGGCTGCACGCATTTTCGAACGAAGATCGTTCATCTGCGCAACGGTGATACCGGCATAGTGGGCCACGACGACTGAACCTGCGTTCGAGAACGCTTCATTCAGGCCCGTGACGAGTTCGCGTTTTTCCGCTCTGTCCACTGCCTATCTCCAGTTGACAGCCATCTCACTGTGAAATGACTGCCGGGGTTGCCTTTTGCCGGGCGGGCTATCCAGAAATTCCAGATCTCCCGAACGGCGCTCGAGGATCCTGCCCCCCTTATCGCCACACCAGCACGCCGGTGTGCAGACAAAAGGCAAACACGGTTCGAACCTTTCATTGGAGCGGTCGCTCCGTTGTCGGGTCTTCACCCGTCTCATGCAGGCCCATATGAATTAAGGCGAGCCGCCTGCAATCTCGGACAGGATTTCCGAAAGCGGTTTCCCGCCTTCGGATCCGGGTCGGTTAAGACCCGGAATTCTTCAGGGAATCAGGCCATTACAGCCTGACCCCAATTCAATCGATCAAGCCGTGGCGAGGGTCGAGAGATCGACCTTCAGGCCGGGGCCCATCGTCGAGGTGACGGACACCTTCTTGACGTAGACGCCCTTGGCGCCAGCCGGCTTGGCCTTGTTCACCGCATCGGCGAAGGCACGGATGTTTTCTTCCAGCGCCGTGACGTCGAAGGAAACCTTGCCGACGCCGCCATGAATGATGCCGGCCTTTTCGACGCGGAACTCGACCGCGCCACCCTTGGACGCCTTGACGGCGGCGGCGATGTCCATGGTCACGGTGCCGACCTTCGGGTTCGGCATCATGCCGCGGGGTCCGAGGACCTTACCGAGACGGCCGACCAGCGGCATCATGTCCGGCGTGGCGATGCAGCGATCGAAATCGATCGTGCCCTTCTGGACGATCTCGACCAGATCTTCCGCACCAACGATGTCAGCGCCAGCAGCGCGGGCTTCATCAGCCTTGGCATCCTTGGCGAACACCGCGACGCGAACCGTGCGGCCCGTGCCGTTCGGCAGGTTGACGACGCCGCGGACCATCTGGTCGGCGTGACGCGGATCAACGCCGAGATTCATCGAGATTTCGATGGTCTCGTCGAACTTGACCTTGGAACGATCCTTGAGAAGCTGGATCGCTTCGCCCAGGCCGTAAGCCTTGTTGACGTCAATGCCCTCGCGGGACTTTGCTACGCGCTTTGCAATCTTTGCCATGATCTCAGCCCACCACTTCCAGGCCCATCGAGCGGGCGGAACCTTCGACCATGCGCATCGCCGCTTCCACGTCGTTCGCGTTCAAGTCCTTCATCTTGGCTTCGGCGATCTCGCGCACCTTGTCGCGGCTGATCTTGCCTGCACCGACCTTGCCCGGCTCCTTGGAACCCGACTTCAGGCCAGCGGCCTTCTTCAGGAAGTAGGACACCGGCGGCGTCTTCATGACGAAGGTGAACGACTTGTCCTGATAGTACGTAATCACGACCGGAACAGGCGAACCCTTTTCCATTTCCTGCGTCTGCGCATTGAACGCCTTGCAGAATTCCATGATGTTGATGCCACGCTGACCAAGCGCAGGGCCGATCGGGGGCGACGGCGTTGCCGATCCCGCGGAGACCTGAAGCTTGAGCTGGCCTGCAATTTTCTTAGCCATTCTCTCTGCCTTGTTTCAAAGCCGGAATATTCCGGCGGTTGCAGTTTGGTGGTTCGGAAGACCACGGCCGGCTAAGCCGCCTCTTCCTCCCACCACTTCGACAACAGACTTGCGTCCGCCGCCTGCCCGTCGCCAGAACCGGCAACGAGCTTTCGGATCAGCCCTTTTCGACCTGTCCGAATTCGAGATCGACAGGCACGGCGCGCCCGAAGATCGAAACTTCCACCTTGAGCCGCGCCCGCTCCTCGTCCACTTCCTGGACGAAACCGTTGAACGAGGCGAACGGTCCATCCGAGACACGGATGGCTTCGCCGATTTCGAAGGTAACCGACGGCTTCGGCCGCTCGACGCCTTCCTGAACCTGGTTCAGGATGCGCTGAGCTTCAGCTTCCGTAATCGGCACCGGCTTCGAGTCACCGAGAAAACCCGTGACCTTCGGCGTATTCTTCACGAGCGAGAACACGGCATCCGTGAGATGCGCCTTGAGCAGCACATAGCCCGGAAAGAACTTGCGCTCGGCATCGACCTTGCGGCCGCGACGCACTTCCACGACCTTTTCGGTCGGCACGACGATCTGCTCGATCTGGTCGCTCAGGCCCTTCTGCTTGGCCTTGTTGACAATATCCTCGGCGACCTTCTTCTCGAAATTCGAGTAAGCGTGGACGATGTACCACCGCGCAGTCATCTCAAAACTTCTCCGTATTCGCCGGTATTCAGCGGCCGATGCCGAGGATCAACTCGACACCGAGAGCCATTAACTGATCGGCAGCGAAGAAAAAGATCATCGCAATCACCGCAAACACGAGAACCATGATCGTCGAGATCACCGTTTCGCGCCGCGACGGCCAAGTCACCTTTGCCGTCTCCGACCTTACCTGCTGCAGGAAGGTGAAAGGATTGGTGGTTTTTGACGCCATTTGCCGCTCTGCTTTCGAAGACCCGGAAAGACCCGAGCCTCTTGGATGTTCCCGTTGGCCGGGAGCTGCCTTTGCCTGGTACCGAAATCCGTCGCGAATCAGCGCCGATATTCCGCCCATGCATTTCGGGCGCGTAAAGCCGATCGTTCAGCTCCACGCGCCGCGTGTCCGTTGTGTCTACATAAAACCGATTCCCGACACATGCAAGTGCCTAAAATCCGTCTTACCTGCCAAACGCCCTTTGCCGGAACCATCCAATCGTCCCGTCAACGGCTATGTCGACAATTCGCGACCGTAAGGTCTGCGTTGCTGGCAGGGGCAGCAGGGCTCGAACCTGCGACCTGCGGTTTTGGAGACCGCCGCTCTACCAACTGAGCTATACCCCTATCGCGGCTGCTTCATTTCACAAAGATGCCTGCGTTTCAAGAGCCGAGAATGGTTTTCGAACGTCTCAATTCGCGGAAGGCGGTTGATAAGGTCCGCCGGGAACGCCCCAGCCCCATTTCGGCATCGGCTCGTTGAGTTCCGGCGATGCGCCATCCTGCGAATTCAATTTGGCCAGCCTCGTTCCCCATTCGAGATAGGCGACCAGTGCCGAGCGGAACTCGGGATCGTCGGGCAGTTCGGCCTCGTCCGCCGAATCGAGAATCAGCGCGATCCATCGCCGGCGCTGCTCTTCCGTCAGATGGCGGCCAAGGTGATGCTTTATCATCGCCGCGTGACCACCGAGCTTCTCGCTATAGACGGACGGCCCGCCAAACACCTCGCCGATGAAGGCTGCGACGTGGGCGGGATGATCGCCCGACATATGCCGAAAGACAGGCTCCAGAAGCGGGTCGGCCAGAACCTTGTCGTAGAAGGCACTGGTCAGTCGATCGAGCGCTTCGGCTCCGCCTGCCCAGTCGTAAAGCGTCGGAACGTCCTTCGTCATCGCAATCTCCTCGCTCGCGGAAGCAGCATATGGGAACGGCGATGGCGCTTTAAAAGAGAAAGGGCGGCCGAAGCCGCCCTTTCCTGACAAACCGTAAGGTTTGGCGATTATTCGACGATGGTGACGACGACGCCGGCACCGACGGTGCGGCCGCCTTCACGGATGGCGAAGCGGAGCTTCTCTTCCATCGCGATCGGCACGATCAGTTCGACATCGACCGTCACATTGTCGCCCGGCATCACCATTTCGGTGCCTTCGGCCAACTGCACGATGCCCGTCACGTCCGTCGTGCGGAAATAGAACTGCGGACGGTAGTTGGTGAAGAACGGCGTATGACGGCCACCCTCTTCCTTCGTCAGGATGTAGGCTTCGGCCTTGAACTTCTTGTGCGGCTTGACCGAGCCCGGCTTGGCCAGAACCTGGCCGCGCTCGACACCTTCACGGTCGACGCCGCGCAGCAGCGCGCCGATGTTGTCGCCGGCCTGACCCTGGTCGAGCAGCTTGCGGAACATCTCGACGCCCGTGCAGGTCGTCTTCGACGTCGCGCGGATGCCGACGATTTCGAGTTCTTCGCCAACCTTGACGATGCCGCGCTCGACGCGGCCGGTCACAACCGTGCCACGGCCCGAGATCGAGAACACGTCTTCGATCGGCATCAGGAACGGCTGGTCGATCGGACGCTCAGGCGTCGGGATGTAGGCGTCGACCGCTGCCATCAGCTCGCGGATCGCGTCTTCACCGATCTTCTTGTCGGAATCTTCGAGAGCAGCCAGAGCCGAACCCTTGACGATCGGAATGTCGTCGCCCGGGAATTCGTTCTTCGACAGAAGCTCGCGAACTTCCAGCTCGACCAGTTCGAGCAGCTCGGCGTCATCGACCTGGTCGACCTTGTTCAGGAACACCACGATCGAAGGCACGCCGACCTGACGGGCAAGCAGGATGTGCTCGCGGGTCTGCGGCATCGGGCCGTCGGCTGCCGAAACAACCAGGATCGCGCCGTCCATCTGGGCAGCACCGGTGATCATGTTCTTCACATAGTCGGCGTGGCCGGGGCAGTCGACGTGAGCATAGTGACGGTTCGGCGTCTCGTACTCGACGTGAGCCGTCGAGATCGTGATGCCGCGCGCCTTCTCCTCAGGTGCTGCGTCGATCTGGTCATAGGCCTTGTATTCGCCAAAATACTTCGTGATCGCAGCCGTCAATGACGTCTTGCCATGGTCAACGTGACCAATCGTGCCAATGTTCACATGCGGCTTGTTGCGCTCAAATTTACTCTTAGCCATTGATATTTTCCTTGGCGGCTGGGCTTCGGTTTGGGTTCGAATTCGGGGCGATTAGCGACAAAGGCCAAAAAACACAAGAGTCTTTTGACCTTTCGATGCCGACCCAGAGCATCGGACCGAAAAGTGGAATCCGGTTTTCGGAATATTCCGATGCTCATTCAAAGTGCTAGATCGTCCTTTGTGCGTCCGAATGGACGCACGGCGATCTAGTCGGGACGGCCGCTCCGATTTCAGTGTTGAAGCCGATATAGGTATGCCCCGCCACAATTCAAAGGGGCACCACACGAGGGCGTACGCTACACTCACGCCGTCGCCTGACCTGCTCGATCATGCCGCTGAAAAGCGGCCTCTAGAACCTAGCGACCGTGATAGTCAGGCCGCAGCACGGCAGGCATCGGCTGGCCGCTGGGCACAGGGCTTGGCCGGATATCAGGTCTGCCGCCACCCGGATTGGGTCTCGGTGGACGCGACCCGACATCGGGCCGCCCGCCGCTCCCGCCACCTACTATCGTTGGACGCCCGCCACCCACCATAGGCGGGCGCGGCCTGCCGGGATTGCCGTAATGCGGACGATGCCTGCGATGATCGCGACGGTAATAGCCGCCATCCTCGTAGATCACGCCGCCGCCATAGTATCCACCGCCGCCATAATAGCCGCCACCGTCATACGGGCCTCTGTCGTAATAGCCATCGTCATAATAGGCCCCGCTGTCGACACAGCCGCTCAGGGCCAAGCCGGAAATGCCGATCGCGGCGGCAACAAACAAAGTCTTCGCAGACATGGCAGCATCTCCTGCGTTTCTATCTCCAGGAGATATGGGGCGCAGATTACACGTGGCAAGATAGGAACGTCACGGCAACGCAAGGCCAACCAGCGGGCGGCGGAAACGCGTGCTGGCGTGGGAAGCTCGCCGGGGTAAGAGCCCCCGCCCCTGCCCGGCGAGCCTTCACATCCCTGATCAGTATGAGACACGATCAGGGCCGGCTATTGCCGGCAAGCAATACCATGCAGGACTGATGCCAGATTTTTCTTCCCGAAATGGCACAGCCGATGACAGGCTGGCGCGCCAGAGCGGCGGCGCTAGAGCCGGCACGGCCGGAAATTCGGCTCGAAATCGCCAGAGGCGAATTCATGCAGATTATTCGTTGGCCGCAGGTCTTGGGTGGGTCATTCTGGAGCGGGTAGCGGGAATCGAACCCGCGTATTCAGCTTGGAAGGCTGCTGCTCTACCATTGAGCTATACCCGCGTCCTAAACTCCACGCATGACCCCGAAATCACTTTCGATATTCGGAAAGTATCATGCGCAACCTCAAAGCGTTAGAGCCTGCTTTGCGCGTTCTGATAAACGCGCGTCGCTCTAAAGGCTTCCGGGCCGGCAGTGGTGGAGAGGGTTGGATTCGAACCAACGTAGACTGAGTCAACGGATTTACAGTCCGTCCCCTTTAACCACTCGGGCACCTCTCCAAACTGCTGCCAGGAGCCTTGCAACGAGGCATTCTGCGGATTGTCAGCCAGGTAACTTCCTGCCCGCCAACCTGCGAAGCGCCTTATGGCGGCAAGGCAAAACACTGTCAACCGCACTGCCCGAGATTTCAGAACGAAATTCGTAATGCCCTCACGCCGCTGCCATATCCAAAAAGAAAACGCACCGTTATAGAACGGTCATGACCGACGATAAAAAATCCAAGACCCCGAAAGACACCCATTACGCCAACCTCAGGCGCGCCTATCGCGACCAGAAGAGTGGCGGCCAACCGACTTTCCGGCCCAAACCGAACGTCCCACCGGGCGAAGCAGCACCTGACGGCGTCTTGCGGCTCTACGGGCTGCATACGGTGCGTGCCGCGATCGACAATCCGCGCCGCAAGATCAGCCACATGCTGGTGACGCGCAATGCGCTGGAACGGCTGGAGATCGCGGATACCAACGCCTTGCCCTTTCCCGTCGAAATCGTCGAGCCACGCGATATCGACAAGATCACCGGAAGCGACGCGGTGCATCAGGGCGTGCTGATCGAGACCGCACCGCTGAAGCCCAAGGCGCTCAACGCGCTTGGCGATACACCGCTGGTTCTGGTGCTCGATCAGGTCACCGATCCGCACAATGTCGGCGCGATCATTCGCTCGGCCGTGGCTTTCGGGGCGGGTGCGCTGATCACCACGCAGCGCCACAGCCCACACGAATCGGGCGTGCTGGCAAAGTCGGCTTCGGGCGCGCTGGAACACATCGACATGATCGAGGTGAAGAATCTCGCCGACGCTTTGGGCCAATTGCACGAAGCCGGCTTCCAGACCATCGGTCTTGATTCGGAGGGACCGGCTGAACTGGAAAAATCCTTTGATGCACAAAAACTAGCCCTTGTCCTTGGGGCTGAAGGCAAGGGCCTGCGCCAGAAGACGCGTGAAACGGTCACGACACTCGCCCGGCTCGACATGCCGGGCGCCATCCGCTCGCTCAACGTGTCGAATGCAGCGGCGGTGAGCCTTTATGCGGCGCGGAAGTTTTTGAAGGGCTGATTGCGCTCTTAGGTGCTCGACGTTGCGCACTCTTCCTGCCGGCTCTGGTTCCATTTGCCAATTCGTGAAATATTTTTTTATTCTGCCTCCAGAAATTCGTTACGTGGAGCGAACCGATGGAAACAGCCGAAAAACGCCAGCGCGGGCGTCCGCGCTCCTTCAATGCGCCCGCCGACAGCGGACCGGTGCAGGCACTCGACCGGGCGCTGCGCATTCTCGCCCTCGTTGCCGAGGGTAACGGCCTGTCGCTGAGCGAAGTCGCCGCCAGTTCCGGCCTCGCCCCGTCGACGGCCTATCGCATGCTGACCACGCTCGAAAGCCACGGCATGGTCGAGTTCGAGAAGACCGAGCAACTCTGGTCGATCGGCGTCGAGACCTACCGCATGGGTTCCGCCTTCCTGCGCCGCCGCAAGCTTGTGGATCGCGCCCGCATCGTCATGCAGGATCTGATGGAAAAGACCGGCGAGACGGCAAATCTCGGCGTTGCCGAGGACGACTGCGTGGTTTTCGTCAGCCAGGTCGAGACGCATCAGGCAATCCGTGCCTTCTTCCGGCCGGGCACGCGCAGCTCGTTTCATGCATCCGGCATCGGCAAGGCAATCCTGGCGCATCTGGCGCCCGAACGGGTGGCAGTGATCATTCGTAAGGCCGGGCTCGAGGCCTATACGCCGAAAACGCTGGCCAGCGCCCCTGCCCTTACCCGCGACCTCGATGAAATCAGAACGCGCGGCTGGTCTGTCGATGACGAGGAACGTCATCCCGGCATGCGCTGCATTGCAGCGGCGATCTTCAACGAATTCGGCGAACCGGTCGGCGGTGTGTCGGTATCCGGACCGACTGTTCGCGTCACGCCTGAGCGGCTGGCGCAGATCGGACCGCTCGTTCAGGATGCAGCCTTGCAGATCACAAAAATGATCGGCGGGGAGAACCCGGCTGCAAACGAACGGGACTGAGCAGTCAGCCCATGCCCGTCACATGCCGCAGGTAAAAGGCCAGCATGACGAATGCGACCGCAGCTGTCAGTCCGGTCCAGTCGACATTTGCGCCCTTGAGATACCTGACCAAGCTTACCAGCAGGAACCAGGCCAAAAGCGCCACCAGGGCAATGACGACAAAGCGGATCATCCCTCACCTCCAGCAAAACCCAAACCGCAACAGGAATATGGGAAGCTTTGAGGGCGGATTGAAGACCGACCGCGACACGAGGCCGGAATCATCAAGCCAAAAGCAGCCCGTTAAATTTTACTTAAATCTTAACGACTAACAGACTCGCTGAAAGCGAGGTCTCATGCAGCGCGCCCTGTTTATCGTAGCGCTCCTGATGCTTGGGAGTTGTGCAACCGCCCCGACGCGCATCAACGATGTCTGCGCGGTGTTCGACCAGCGGGATGGCTGGTTCAACAGCTGGCACGGTGCCGCCAAAAGCACCGAGCGTGAATTCGGCGTTCCCGTCCCTATCCTGATGGCGACGGTCTACACCGAATCCGGCTTCAACGCGCGCGCCAAGCCGCCGCGCACCAAACTGCTTGGCTTCATCCCCTGGAAACGCGCCTCAACCGCCTTTGGCTATTCGCAAGCGCTGGACGGCACCTGGACCCGCTACCAGTCCGAAACCGGACGCTGGTATGCGCGCAGAAACGACTTCGGCGATGCGATCCATTTCATCGGCTGGTATCACGCCAAGAGCCATCAGGTGAACGGCATCGCCCTGAACGACACCTACAACCTCTATCTCGCCTATTATCTCGGTCACGGCGGTTATTCGAAAGGCCTGGGACGCACCAACGCCCAGGCCCAACAGGCCGCGCGCCGCGCCGCCAACATGGCGATGAAATACGCCGCGCAGATGCAGGCTTGCGGACGTTAAGCTGATCGTGAATTCAGGCTGGTGCCCCCGGACGGACTCGAACCGCCGACCCCCTGATTACAAATCAGGTGCTCTACCAACTGAGCTACAAGGGCACGCGCGCTCCGGTTATCACATTTGCCGCGTCAGTAAAGTCAAAACTCTGCCGAACGATTCCGGCCAGCGGTTTCCAGCATGATGCCTCTGCGGCAAAACAGGAACGAACGTGGCATACTGGCGTTCAGGCTTCCAAGCTTCCAAGGGCAATGCCCAGTTTAGCAAAGAGGGACGCGAATGGATCTTTCCCATCCCGACAAACTGCTCTGGCCCGAGGCCGGGGTGACCAAGCAGGGGTTGCTTGACCACTACGCGGCAGTCTGGCCGCGCATGGAGCGGTTCGTCGTTAACCGCCCGCTCGCCTTGCTGCGTGCGCCCGATGGCATCGCCGGCAAGCAGCGCTTTTTCCAGAAGCACGCTTCGCCGGGCATGCACGAAGCCATCGTGAAAATGGCCGATCCCGAAGATGGCGAAGAACTGCTTTACATCAAGGATTTCAACGGTATTGCAGCGCTTGTTCAAATTGGCGTCGTGGAAATCCATATCTGGGGATGTACGATCGACGCCATCGATACGCCCGACCAGATCGTATTCGACCTCGATCCGGACGAGGGACTGGACATGAATGATGTTCTCGCCGCGACGCTCGATGTCAGACGCCGGCTCGATGAACTCGGCCTGCCCAATGTCGTGAAGACATCAGGCGGCAAGGGTTTTCATGTGATAGTGCCGCTGAAACCAAAAGCCGACTGGAAGACGGTCAAGACCTTCGCCCATGATTTTGCCGAGGCGATGGAACAAAGCGATCCTGACAAGTACACGGCGACACTATCCAAGAAAGCGCGCACGGGGCGCATCTTCATCGACTATCTGCGCAATGCGCGCGGCTCTACAACCGTGGCGCCCTATTCAAGCCGGGCAAAGCCGAACGCAACCGTTTCCATGCCGGTGACCTGGCCGGAAGTCGAAAACGGGGTTGGTCCGGCCGATTTTTCGATTGGCGGAAAACCGCTGGAGAAAGCGTTGAAAACGGCAGACCCCTGGGCTGATTTCAACAAGCTGCGCAAGGCGCTCCGCGGTTAAGACGCGGAGAATTTCCGCCATGTCCCGCCTTTGCAGCGGCAAAGCGGCATGCTACCTCGGCACGGCCGTCGAGCCGAGGACAAGACACTGGCACCAGCACACAAAGCCCGCGAGACCTTCGCGTTCATATCTTCGGACGCGCCTGACGCCGAAAAGGCGGCGGCACGTCTTTCAGAGCGCTATGGCAATACGCCGCTTGCTGACGCGGATGTGATCGTCGCCCTCGGCGGCGACGGTTTTCTGCTGCAGACGCTGCGCGAGACCATGAGCACCGGCAAGCAGGTCTACGGCATGAACCGGGGCACCATCGGCTTCCTGATGAACGAATATCGCGAAGATGCCCTGCCCGAGCGCCTGGCTGCCGCCGTCTCCGAAACCATCCGCCCGCTGGAGATGCAGGCCGTCACCTCCGAGGGAGAAACGGTTTCGGCGCTGGCGATCAATGAAGTCGCCCTGTGGCGGCAATCCTACCAAACGGCCAAGATCCGCATCACGATCGACGATCAGGTGCGCCTGGAAGAGTTGAGCTGCGACGGCGTGATGATCGCGACGCCTGCCGGCTCGACCGCCTACAACCTGTCAGCCCACGGCCCTATCCTGCCACTCGACGCGCCGCTGCTCGCTTTGACGCCGGTCAGCCCGTTTCGCCCGCGCCGCTGGCGTGGCGCGCTTCTGTCCAACAAGTCGGTGGTGCGGCTCGACATCATGGAGGCCGGGAAGAGGCCGGTGAACGCCGCCGCCGACCACACCGAAGTCAAGGCGGTGACGTCGGTCACGATCCAGGAGTCCCGCAACGCGACGGCAACCTTGCTGTTCGACCCGAACCATTCCTGGAACGAAAGAATTCTTGCCGAACAATTCCGCTACTGATGCCATTGCGGAAAATCGGCTGGACCATTAAGTAAAGGCGGTCAACAAACCGGCATTCGCGCCTGTTTGTGTTGACAAATCGTGTCACTAACCGTAACGCGATGACATATTGTGCAAGCGCGAGGCGTTTGCCGCGTCCCTTGGGGGCGCGCCCTTCAAGCAGCCAAAGACAGCCAAGACACTTGTCCTCAGACATCCAGACCGCTCCAGAAGCGTTGACATTCGCAGACCTCGGCCTTTCGCCGAAGGTTCTTTCAGCCGTTACCGACGCCGGCTATACAGTGCCGACGCCGATCCAGGCGGGCGCGATCCCGCATGCCTTGCAGGGCAAGGACATTCTCGGCATCGCCCAGACAGGCACCGGCAAGACGGCATCCTTCGTGCTGCCGATGCTGACGCGCCTGGAAAAAGGCCGGGCCCGGGCGCGCATGCCGCGCACGCTGATCCTCGAACCGACGCGCGAACTCGCTGCTCAGGTTGAAGAGAATTTCGTCCGATACGGCAAAAATCACAAGCTGAACATCGCCTTGCTGATCGGCGGCGTCTCGTTTGACGAACAGGAAAAGAAGCTCGAGCGTGGTGCTGATGTTCTCATTGCCACGCCCGGCCGCCTGCTCGACCATCGCGAGCGCGGCAAGCTGCTTTTGAATGGCGTCGAAATCCTCGTCATCGACGAGGCCGATCGCATGCTCGACATGGGTTTCATTCCCGACATCGAGCGCATCTGCGAAATGATCCCCTTCACGCGCCAGACGCTGTTTTTCTCGGCCACCATGCCGCCCGAAATCACCAAGCTGACTGAGCAATTCCTGCATTCACCTGTTCGGGTCGAAGTCGCCAAGGCAGCCTCCACGGCAATCAACATCACGCAGCGGCTGGTCAAATCCGGCAAGAAGCCGTGGGACAAGCGCGAAGTTCTCCGCAATCTGATCAAGGCCGAGGAAGAAGGGCTGAAGAACGCCATCATCTTCTGCAACCGCAAGATTGAAGTCTCAGAGCTTTTCCGCTCGCTCATAAAATACGATTTCGACGCCGGTGCCTTGCATGGCGACATGGATCAGCGCGCGCGTATGCAGATGCTGGCCAATTTCCGCGAAGGCAAGCTCAAGCTTCTCGTCGCCTCAGACGTTGCCGCGCGCGGCCTCGACATTCCCGATGTCAGCCACGTCTTCAATTTCGACGTGCCGATCCATGCCGAGGACTATGTTCACCGCATCGGCAGAACCGGCCGCGCCGGACGTTCGGGAAAATCTTTCACCATCGCCACCCGGTCCGACACAAAATACATCGACGCGATCGAGCGCCTGATCGGCCAGCCGATCGAGTGGCATGACGGCGATCTTTCGACCGTCGTCGAGAGCGAAGGCGAAGAAGCACCCCGTCGCGGCAGAGCCAGCCAGCAGCGTGGCCGTGGCCGCAAGGACGAAGGCGAGCGCAAGCCCCGCGGCGAGCGCCACGCAAAAGCCCCTGTTGAAAAGCCGGTGCAGGACGCCCAGCCGGAGGTCGAGGCCCCCGTCGTTGTCGCTGATAATGACGATCGCAGCCGCAAGGAAACGATCAAGTCGGAGAATGCAGATCGCAAGGCACGCGGCGACCATGCCGAGCGCCCTCGCCGGGATGATCGCAATGACAGGCCGCGGCGCGACGACCGCAATGCCCGCCAGCGCAATGAAGACAATGACGGCACCATAGGCTTCGGCGACGACATGCCGGCCTTCATGAAGATTGCCGTAAAGATCTGATCGCTTCGCTGCCGTCAGGCAGCGCGATCCCGCTCAATGAAAAAGCCCGCCGCAATTTGCGGCGGGCTTTTTCATTTTTACGCGGGTGCGTTCGCCTATCGGGTGAGCGGCGAAAGCTGGATTTCGACGCGGCGGTTCTGCGCGCGGCCGTCAGCCGTATCGTTGGATGCGATCGGGCGCGTCTTGCCGAAGCCGGTGACAGCAAAGCGGCGCGAATCGACGCCCTGCGCGTTGAGGTAGTTCGCGACCGACAGCGCGCGGCGCTGCGACAGGTCGAAATTGTGCTGGTCGCCACCGGTCGAATCGGTGTGGCCAAAGACATCCACCAGCGTCTGGTTGTACTTCTTGAGCACCAGCGCGACGGAATTCAGCGTCTGATAGAAGCCAGGCTTGATGTCGGACTGATCGACGCCGAAGGTGATATCGGACGGCATGTTGAGGATGATCTGATCGCCCGCGCGGGTGACGCTGACACCAGTGCCCTGAAGCTGGGCGCGCAGTTCCGATTCGTTGCGGTCCATGGTCGCGCCGACGGCGCCACCGGCCAGAGCACCGACGCCCGCGCCGATCAGCACGGCATTGCGCTGTGCGTTTTTGCTGCCGCCGACGGCAAGGCCGGCCAAAGCGCCGAGGCCTGCGCCAAGTGCTGCACCGCCGGCCGTGTTCGAAACCTTCTGCTCACCCGTATAGGGGTCGGTCGTGCACGCACCGAGAAATGCCGTAGCCGCGAGCACGGCGATAATCTTCTTCGTCATTCAGGTCGTCCCTCTCCAAACTTCGTCCCGCGCACCGGCGCGTCAGTCCTTCAGCGCCGTTGTAACATGAAATACGGCAAAAAACGGAACGGCAAAATGCCTTTCGCGCTTTCTTGCAGTCTGTTTTGACAGACTATTGGACGGACCAGACGAAGCGATTACCAGAGGTTCTTGCCGTCGATGACAACGACTTCGACCGCGCCGAGATCGAAATCGTCGAACAGGCGCGCATTGACGCTTATCTTCGGATTGTCGAAATCCGGGGAGCCCGTGCTCCAGTCCGGCGTTTCGGTAAAGGTGCCGCAGCCGCAGGTGGCGCAGAACCCGTGCTTTACCGTCTTGGAGCCCCATTGATAAACGGCAACATTCTCGGGCGGCGTCTTCAATTTGAATTGCGACGGCAGGTAGTAGGCCCACAATGACCCGCGCTTGGAGCAGAAGGAGCAAGTGCAGCTTGTCAGCGTGTCAGGTGCTTCACTGACTTCGAATACGGTCGCCTTGCAGTGACAACTGCCGATAATCGTCATGACTGATCCCTTCTCCAGCGCCAATGCCCCCAGCCCTAGACAAGTCATCCTGGCGTCATTCTGTCAGGATGCGGAATGCTGAACGAACGGACCTTGCCAATGAGGCAAGGTCCGATGCGCGATGTTACTCGGTGATCGTATACTCTCCAAGTTCACACAGATCCGCTTTGTCGGTCGTCGTGTCGAGGTCGGACTCCTCGGTAAATTCGAAACGCATATCGTATTCGCAGACACTTCTTCCGTCAGCGATGGTGATGCTGATGCTTTCGCCGGGGCTCAGGACATCGCTGCCAAAGACATCCTCTTCCCACTCCCCGACGCCCACGGGCGAGGTGTAGAATTCCGACAGCACCGAATTCGTGCCGTTCTTGAGGGTGAAGACGAGATCCTCGGCCTGCGCAGAAAATGTCGAAACAAGACAAATGGTTGCGGCGGCAGCCACAACCGTATGAATTCTGAAAATCATGATTTATTCCCCGCCCGAAATTGGACGCTGTTGCGTATCAAATATCACGGCAAAGAGGAATTACCTCTTTCCCTAAATTAGCACCTGCCGTTGGCTCTCTGAGCCTTCGATCCGGTTTTCGTCAATGGCTCTCGGATCCGTCAATAGGACCTTGACGGCACGAACAGGCAGATCGTCTTCGAATCGTTCGCGCCGGCCACCGAGCACCAGTGGAATTCACCGTCGGGCGAGTTTTTGACGCGTGCGTCGTGATAGGTCACCACCTCGCCGGTGTTGTTGATGACGTAGCCTTCCGGGCGCTCGCTGATCGCCTTGTCGGACACCTCACGGCAATCGTAGCCGGAACAGCACGCAAACGGATAGCTCCAGCCGGATTTGGCGTCGTGCGCAGAAGCCGGATTGTTGGCAGCGACGACAAACAATAATGCCGCGAATCCGGCACTGTGTCGAAACACGCGCAAAAAGCCGCGCGATCGGTTGAGTGGTTTCTCATGAGAGAGTTGAGTGAACATTGGCATGGCAAAAGTCCTGCTGAACGAGTGACCAAGCTTGCACTTGCCCCGCCCCTGGAACGTGTCTTCCCATGCCGCCGGATCATAAGTCGCAGATATGCCCGTCCGGCGATAAATGCTTTTAGGCCCACCAGCCCATGAGCATGGTGGGGCGATTCCTACGCCGGCGCAAGAAACTGCTGGCAGCCCGAGCACCGACATCTGCGCAATAATGTTGCGCCCGCATGGTTAACGAGAAGTTAAGGCTTCTGGTTCCGAAACCATTCGACAATGGCCGGCATCTTGCTCTCGAAATCGCCCGGGATGAAGACGTTGAGCAATCCGGCGCGAACTGCGGTGTGGTTCTCGAAATCGTGCGTTACGCCCGCCGGCACCATCACGAATGATCCAGCTGGAGAGTCATACCAGGTCTCACCGATCAGGATGCTGGGCTGCCCCTGGATGACCAAGAACAACTCGTCATTCTCCGCATGCGAATGCGCGCCCGGTCCTTTCGAATGCGGTTCCAGCCACCATTCGGACACCGAATATCGGTCGCCAACTTCCGACCGATCGACCTTGAAAACCGCGCTCATCGCGCCACAGTCGTAGCCACGTCCCTGGCCGAGACCGAGAATGACCGGTTTTCGCCGGATGATGTCTGACATGCCGACCTCCTGCTTGGTGGAAGATCGACGATAACGCGCCAGCGCGGTTTTTGTTTGAAGGTTTGTTACCTCAGGCATCAGACCTGAAAAGTGGAACCCGGTTTTCGGAATATTCCGATGCTCTTCGAGATATCTCGAAAACAGCGAAGGCCTGTCCGGCCTACGCTGTTTTCCTATCAATCGATGTCGGCCACCGGCTGGCCCGTACCGCCCTCGATGCGATGCGAGAGCGAGGCTTCCATGAACTCATCGAGATCGCCGTCGAGTACGTCGGACGGGCTGGAGCTTTCCATGCCGGTGCGAAGATCCTTCACCAGCTGGTACGGCTGCAGGACGTAGGAACGGATCTGATGTCCCCAGCCGATTTCAGTCTTGGAGGCTTCGGTCGCGTTGGCGGCGGCCTCACGCTTCTTCAGTTCCTCTTCATAAAGCCGCGAGCGCAGCATTTCCCAGGCTTTCGCCCTGTTCTGGTGCTGCGAGCGACCGGCCTGGCAGGCAACCGCGATGCCGGTCGCGATATGCGTGATGCGCACCGCCGAGTCTGTCGTGTTGACGTGCTGGCCACCGGCGCCCGACGAACGATAGGTGTCGATGCGCACGTCGGATTCGTTGACGTCGATCTGGATGTTGTCGTCGATGACCGGATAGACCCAGATTGACGAGAACGAAGTGTGGCGGCGCGCGTTGCTGTCGTAAGGCGAGATGCGCACAAGGCGGTGCACGCCCGATTCCGTCTTCAGCCAGCCATAGGCGTTGTGCCCCTTGATCAGGATCGTCGCCGACTTGATGCCGGCCTCTTCGCCATCATGGACTTCCAGCACCTCGACCTTGAAACGACGGCGCTCGGCCCAGCGCGTATACATGCGCAGAAGCATGTTCGCCCAGTCCTGGCTTTCGGTACCGCCGGCACCGGCATGCACTTCGAGATAGGTGTCGTTGCTGTCGGCCTCGCCGGAAAGCATCGTCTCGATCTGGCGCGCCTTGGTCTCGCCAGCAAGCGAGCGGATCGCGGTTTCGGCTTCCGACACGACGTCGGCGTCGCCCTCTTCCTCACCGAGTTCGATCAGGCCGATATTATCCTCGAGCGAGCGGGACAGGCTGGTGATCGAGTTGATTCCGTCATCCAGGCTTTGACGTTCGCGCATCAGCTTCTGCGCTTCCTGGGGATCGTTCCAGAGGGTCGCATCCTCCGAACGCATATTCAGGTATTCAAGCCGCTTTAGCGCCTGATCCCAGTCAAAGATGCCTCCTCAGCAGGCTTATGGCCTGCTTGATTTCGTCGACGAGCTTTTCCGTTTCTGCACGCATGGCAGGCTTAATTCCTTTTGAAGTCTTGGCCGTTCGGATTGGCGCGGAACATAGGCAGGCGGCCTGCGCCTGTAAAGCGAATAGGGCCGGCAAAAGACCGGCCCCTTCACAAATTTGCCGGATCAGTAGAGGCCGCCGCCGCCCTGTGTGATGGCCTGGCTGGCGCGCGGCGAAAGGGCTGCCCCGCTGCCGTTGCCGCCGTCCTCGCCCATACCGATAATCCAGTAGCTGTCGGCAGGACCGGTTCCCGGCTTGAACGCCTCGACGATCGTTCCGCCATCGCCCTTCGACGCCCTCATGCCGGTCTTGCGGTTGATGGCGATGAGCTTCATGCCTTCCGGCACCTTGAAGTCGACGATCGGCATGCCTTTCATGGCATCGCCCATGAATTCCTTGAAGATCGGCGCGGCAAGGCCGCCGCCGGTCGAGCCCTTGCCGAGGCCCTGCGGCTTGTCGAAGCCCATGTAGAGGCCCATGACGAGGTTCGGCGTGTAACCGACGAACCAGGCGTCCTTTTCGTCGTTGGTCGTGCCGGTCTTGCCGGCGATCGGGCGGCCAAGCTCAGCCAGCGTCATGGCGGTACCGCGAATGACCACGCCTTCCATCATGGAGGTGATCTGATAGGCGGTCATCGGATCGAGCACCTGCTCGGAATTGTCAGTCAGTTCAGGCTCGGGCTGATCCGACCATTCGGTCGCCACGCAGGCTTCGCAGCCGCGATCGTCATGCTTGAAGACGGTCTTGCCGTAGCGGTCCTGAATGCGATCGATCAGCGACGGCTTGATCTGGCGTCCGCCATTGGCCATCACCGAATAGGCCGAAACCATGCGCATGACGGTGGTTTCACCGGAGCCGAGCGCCATCGGCAGATAAGGCGCCAGATGGTCGTAAAGCCCGAAGCGCTCGGCATATTCTGCCACCAGCTTCATGCCCATGTCGTTGGCCAGGCGCACCGTCATCAGGTTGCGCGAGCGCTCGATGCCCGAGCGCAACGTCGCCGGCCCCGCCGACTTGCCGTCATAGTTCTTCGGCGTCCATGTGGTGTTTCCGACCTTGATGGTGATCGGGCCGTCCATGATCACGGAGGCAGGCGTGTAGCCATTGTCGAGCGCTGCCGCATAGACGAACGGCTTGAAGGACGAGCCGGGCTGGCGCATCGCCTGCGTGGCGCGGTTGAACTCCGATTCCGAATAGGAGAAGCCGCCGACCATTGCCAGGACACGGCCCGTATGCGGGTCCATCGCGACAAGACCGCCCGAAACCTCCGGCGGCTGGCGAAGCATATAGGAGCCTTCGGCGCCTTGCTTCGGCTCAACGAAGACCACATCGCCGGGCTTCAGCACGTCGGCCGGCGAATTTGCCTTGACGCGCTGGCCATTGACGAGGTGACGCATGGCGAAGCTCATATCGTCCTTGGCAACGGTGCCCTGCTCGCGCTCCTTGACGATATCGCCAGAGGCCTGTCGCTTGGGCTGCAATCCAACCGTCAGGCCGGAAGCTGAACTGTCGAGCACGACGGCGAGTTGCCATTCGGGCACGTCGTCGAGGCCCTTGACCTCGCTGAGAGCCTTGCCCCAGTCGCCATCGACGGAGATGTTCTTGACGGGTCCACGGTAGCCGCGCAGCGTGTCGTATTTCAGAAGCCCGTGCTGCATTGCCTTGCGGGCAAGGCGCTGAAGCTTCGGATCGAGCGTCGTGCGAACCGAAAGGCCGCCTTCGTAGAGCGCATTCTCGCCGTAGCGCGAAATGATCTCACGGCGTACTTCCTCGGTGAAATACTCGCCGGCGAAAACATAGTTGCCGTTGCGCCGGGGCGTAACACCCAGCGGCTCGGCCTTGGCCTTGGTGCCTTCTTCGCGCGAGACGTAACCGTTGTCGACCATCTGGTCGATCACCCAGTTGCGGCGCTCGATCGCGCGGTCGGTGTAGCGGAACGGATGATAGTTGGACGGGCCCTTGGGCAGCGCGGCGAGATAGGCGGCTTCGGCCACCGTCAGTTCATTGACCGACTTGTTGAAATAGGTCAGTGCCGCACCGGCGACGCCATAGGCGCCGAGGCCGAAGAAGATCTCGTTGACGTAGAGCTCGAGAATACGATCCTTCGAGTATGCCTGCTCGATGCGGAAGGCCAAAATCATCTCGCGGATCTTGCGATCGTAGGTCTGGTTGGAGGTCAGCAGGAAGTTCTTCGCCACCTGCTGCGTGATCGTCGAAGCGCCAACCGGCCGGCGACCCGAGCCCATATTGCGCAGATTGGTGATGACCGCGCGGCCAAGGCCTGTCAGGTCGACGCCCGGATGGTTGTAGAAATTCTTGTCTTCGGCCGACAGAAACGCAGCCTTGACGCGATCGGGAACCGCCTGGATCGGCAGGTACAGCCGGCGCTCACGCGCGAACTCGCCCATCAACGCACCGTCCGAAGCGTGGATGCGGGTGGTCACCGGCGGTTCGTATTTCGCCAGAACCTCGTAGTCCGGCAGGTCCTTGGTGATATGGCCAAGATAGACCGCCACGCCTGCCGCCATGAGGAGCGCAAACGCTGTGCCGATGCCGAAGAAATAGCCTATGAGACGAATCATGCCCGCTCCAGTCCGTGGGTCGGGAGTTCCTCTGCCAAAAGAGCGCCCCTCGCAAGACGCCCGAGAAACCCCGATCCTTTGCGGCCAAGCAATGTCGCGCCGATGTGGGCAAAATGCGGCAGCCTGGCCAAGCCCTTCGGATTACGCATCATTAAACCGCAAACTGTTGTGCTTACGCAACGCCAAAAAACAGAACGACCGGCGCAATCACATCGCGCATCAGCCGCCCGCCGCCGTTTTCGCAGCTGCAAATGATGCAACCGCATTGGAGATGCTTTCCGCCGCTTTGCCACGCCAGTCGGGATTACGCAACTGTTCCTCGTCCTTTGGGTTCGAAAGATAGCCGAGTTCGACCAGCACCGAAGGCACGTCGGGCGCCTTCAAAACCCGAAAACCGGCAAACCGGTGCGGATTGTTGATCAGGCCGACCGAGTTCGCCAATTCGCCGACCAGCGACTTTGCAAATTTCATCGAGAAGCCGTGCGTCTCGCGTTTGATAAGCTCGATCAGGATATCGGCTACTTCCTGATTCTCATCCTTGATCTCGATGCCCGCAAGCTGGTCGGACAGGTTTTCGCGATCGGCAAGCGCCTGCGACTCGGCGTCGGAAGCCTTGTCCGACACCGTATAGACGGTCGCCCCGCGAATACCCTTCAAGCGGATCGTGTCGGCATGGATGGAGATAAAAATATCTGCTTCGTGCTGGCGTGCGATCCGCACCCGCTCGTCCAGCCGCAGGAACTCGTCCTTGTCGCGAGTCATATAGATATCGTATTTGCCGCTTTCGGCGAGCTTGGCGCGCAGTTCCAGCGCAAACGCAAGCGTGATCGATTTTTCCTGCGTGCCGCTCACCCCCTCGGCGCCGCTGTCGATTCCACCGTGTCCCGGATCGATCACGACGGTGAATTTTTTGGCGGTCCGGGCAGCCGCCTGGCCGATACGGTCGGCCTTGGCGGTCGTTTCGGTCGATCCCGTCGTCTGCGACTGGATGGCAAGCGCTTCCTCGAACTGGCGATCGGAGGCTGCAGTGATATCAGCGACCAGCCTGTAGCCGGCCGAATCCTCGTTTTGCAGCACGTCGAGCTTTTCGACGGTGAATGGCCCTTTCGCCGTGAGGATCAGGCGAGATGTGCCCTCCTCCAGCTTTCCGAAGCGGACATTCTGTATCAGCCCACGCGCCTTCAGCTCCTTCGAGTCGAGCTTGAACTTGGTTTCAGGCAGATCGATCACCAGGCGATGCGGCCCGCGCAGCAAAAACCACTTGGGCTCGGGCTCCTGGTCGAAATTCATGACGATGCGCATATGCACGGCGTCGCCGGCCATCTTGTAGTCATGCGCCTCGAGCGGCGCGGCAGATACGGGAGAGGACAGGAATACAAACAGGCCCAAAACGAGAAAAAGGAACGAACTTCCGATGCGGACGACGTTCCGTCTCATCCCGGCAAGGCCCATTTCCGCCACCCTATGCACTCTTCCAAGATCACCGTTCAGACATCCGGCGCAGACGCGATAAGCCCGCGCGCTGATTAATGATTGGTATCGACATAAGGTTAACCAAGCCTTTTTGATATTGTCTTTGTGCTGTCTCCTTAAGTTCTCAACGGCTTTTTGCCGGCATCTGAATCGGGGTTGCTTTGAACCCCGCCAAATCATAAAAGCGGTACTGGACCATCGCAATGCCTGGAACCGTTACTGCGCAGCTTCCATATTCGGTCAAGCGACGAAACAACGGCTCAAATCGCGGCGGCGATTAGAGGGCGTTAGGTGGTCGCGACGGATTTCTTCAGGGTGCTTCCGCTGACTTGGAACCCTTGAGGTGAGGAAAACGGCCGGAAAGACATTCCGTGCCGGCTCATAGGAGCAAAACAGCTGGTCCGGATTTTCCGGGCTTTGGTTCAAAAGGTTCCGCAAGGCTACGATGGCTTCAAGCGCAATCATGGCAAGTTCCGCATCTTACCGCGCCATTCCGGCTGCGGGCGGCTTGTCTATGGCGCTTCGGCAGCGGCCAGCGGACGTTAAAATGCCCGGCATGCGTTTTTCACCGCATGGTCTGCAGCGGATCTCGCTGCGGCTGACACGGTTGGCGGCTGCCGGCAGGAAACAAGATAATGCCCAACAAGATGCTAATAGACGCCTCCCACCCGGAGGAAACAAGGGTTGTCGTAGTACGCGGTAGCCGCATTGAAGAATTTGACTTTGAATCCCAGGACAAGAAGCAGCTCAAAGGAAACATCTATCTCGCCCGCGTAACGCGCGTCGAACCTTCCCTTCAGGCGGCCTTTGTCGAATACGGAGGAAACCGGCACGGTTTCCTCGCCTTCAGCGAAATTCACCCCGACTACTACCAGATCCCGGTTGCGGACCGTCAGGCGCTGTTGCGCGCCGAGGCGGAAGACGCCGAGGATGAGGACGACGAAGACGGCGAAGACCGCTCCGACCGCAATCGCGGCCGCAACAAGCGTCGGCGCGGCGGCAAGAACCGTCCTCGCAGCGGTGACGAACAGCGCGCCGGTTCCGAATCGGGTGACGAAGGTGCAGCCTCGGACGCCGAGAGCGATTCCGATGAGCATGCGGTCTTTGTCGAAGCCTTTGAAAGCGACGAGAGCGAAACCACCGTTTCCGAGCAAGATGCTTCGCCGGAGAGTGGCGACAGCGACAGCAGCGAACAGTCTGACGACGAAACCCCGTCGAATGACAAGGGACCGTCGATGGCAGCCGCCATTGATGGAGATGTCGTCTCCGAGCCGGTCGATGAAGCAACCGCTTCCGCCGATTCCGACGGCGACGAGGCTCCTGCCGAGAACGTCCGTGGACGCGTCGAGGAAGTCTCCGGCTCGCATGACGACGACCATGGCGTCGAATCGGTCGGCGCGGAGGACGCGCTGGAAGAAGTGCGCAATCGCCGCAAGCCGATGCGCAAGCACTACAAGATCCAGGAAGTCATCAAGCGCCGGCAGATCCTGCTGGTGCAGGTGGTCAAGGAAGAGCGCGGCAACAAGGGCGCGGCCCTGACGACCTACCTGTCGCTCGCCGGTCGCTATTCCGTGCTGATGCCCAACACGGCGCGCGGCGGCGGCATTTCGCGCAAGATCACCAATGCGCAGGACCGCAAGCGCCTCAAGGAAGTCGTCCAGGACCTCGAAGTGCCGCAGGGCATGGGCGTCATCCTGCGCACGGCAGGCGAAAGCCGCACCAAGGCCGAGATCAAGCGCGACTACGAATATCTGATGCGCATGTGGGAAACCGTCCGCAACACGACGCTTCAGTCGACCGCGCCCGCCCTCGTCTATGAGGAAGGCAGCCTGATCAAGCGCTCGGTGCGCGATCTCTACAACAAGGATATCGACGAGGTTCTTGTCGCCGGCGAGGATGGCTACCGCGAGGCCAAGGACTTCATGCGCATGCTGATGCCCAGCCATGCCAAGGTCGTCCAGCCTTATCGCGACACCACGCCGATCTTTGCCCGCAACGGCATCGAAGCCCAGCTCGACCGCATGGTGCAGCCGCAGGTGACGCTGAAGTCCGGCGGCTACATCATCATCAACCAGACCGAGGCGCTGGTCGCCATCGACGTCAACTCCGGGCGCTCCACCAAGGAACATTCGATCGAGGACACGGCGCTTCAGACCAACCTTGAAGCCGCCGAGGAAGTCGCCCGCCAGCTTCGCCTGCGCGACCTGGCCGGCCTGATCGTCATCGACTTCATCGACATGGAGGAGAACCGCAACAACCGTGCGGTTGAAAAGCGCCTCAAGGACCATCTGAAGAACGACCGTGCCCGCATCCAGGTCGGACGCATCTCGCATTTCGGCCTGATGGAGATGTCGCGCCAGCGCATCCGCGCCAGCGTGCTCGAATCGACGATGAAGCCCTGCCCGCATTGCGGCGGTACGGGTCATGTGCGTTCCGATTCTTCGGTGGCGCTGCTTGTCGTGCGCGCGATCGAAGAGTTCCTGCTCAAGGACTCGCGCCACCACATCACGGTGCGCACACCCGTTGCGACCGCCTTCTACGTGCTGAACCACAAGCGCAGCACGCTGGTGGAACTCGAGCATAAGTTCGGCGTCACCATCACGCTCGAGCCTGACGACACCGTCGGCGCGCAGCATCATGTGATCACGCGCGGTGCGGTTGCCGAAAAGCCGCTCGTCTCGCCGAATGCGATCCCTGCCCCGACCTATGTCGAGCCGGAAGAGATCGAAGACGAAATCGTCGAAGAGGAAGAAGTCGAGGAAATCGCAGTTGCCGAGGCACAGCCTGCGCGCACCGAGCGTGCCGAGGAAGGCGACCAGCGCGACCGCAAGCGCCGCAAGCGCCGGCGTCGGCGTGGTGGCAAGGATCGCGACCGCGAACATGCAGCCCCGGCAGAGGGAGAGACCGTCTCCGACGCGTCGGCTCAGGCTGACGCTGGTGACGACGACGAGAGCGAAGAAGCCGATACCGCGGCAATCGCTGCCAGCGAAGCCGAAGAGGCCGATCGCAAGAAGCGTCGTCGCGGCAAGCGCGGCGGCAGGCGCAACCGCGAGAAGGATGGCGAGGGCGAACAGTCTGCCGAATCCGGCGACGCTTCCGAAGACGAGGCAGGCGTCGAAGTCGCGGCCATTGAAGCGGTAAGCGAAACCGCCGCAGTCGAAGCCGCTCCAGCCGAGGAAACTCCGGTCGAGGAAAAGCCGAAAAAGGCTCGTCGCACCGCAAAGCCAAAGAAGGCAAAGGCGGAAGAGGCTGCTGTCGAAGCGGTCGCCGAAGTGGTCGAGGAAGCTCCGGCCCCTACCGGGAAGAAGCCTGCCAAGCCGCGCGCACCACGCCGCAAGAAGGAGGCCGAGCCTGCCCCGGCGGCCGAAGCTGCCGAGCCGGTCGCGGAAGCTCCAGCTCCGGCACCGGCACCAAAACCCGCTCCTGCAAAAGCGGCGGAGCCTGTGGTGGAATCCTCGCAGCCGGAAACCGACGACAAGCCCAAGAAGGGCGGCTGGTGGCAGCGCAAGAGCTTCTTCTAAGCCATCGTCAGATAGCTGAATGAAAAATCCCGCGTGACCGGAAGGTGACGCGGGATTTTTCTTGGCCGGAAAGCGCCAGATGATCAGGGTGCGAAGATCGACCAGTTCATGATTTTCGCCAGCTTTTCCAATGCGATGGAACCAAGCTTTGAATTGCCGTTCTCATTGAGCCCAGGCGACCACACCGCCATCGAAGCGACCCCCGGCACGATCCCCAATATGCCGCCGCCGACACCGCTCTTGCCGGGAATGCCGACGCGGAACGCAAAGTCGCCAGAGCCGTCATAATGGCCGCAGGTCAGCATCAGCGCCAGGATGCGGCGCGCACGCTCGGCCGACACGACCGAGTGCCCCGTCGCCGGGTTCAGCCCGCCATGCGAGAGAAAGCGGCCGGCCAATGCCAGTTGCCGGGCGCTCATGGCGATGGCGCAATGGTGGAAATAGACGCCCAGCGCCATCTCCGGCTCGTGGGTCAGATTGCCGAAGGAGCGCATATAGTTGGCCAGCGCGAAATTGCGGAAGCCTGTCGCCCGCTCGGAAGCTGCCACATCCCGGTCGATGATAATGGTGTCGTCATCGGTCAGGAATTGGATGAAACGCAGGATTTCGCCAATCGCCTCGCGCGGCTGATGATCTGCCAGCAGCACGTCGGTCACCACGATCGCGCCGGCATTGATGAACGGGTTGCGCGGAATGCCGAGTTCCCGCTCGAGCTGGACGATCGAGTTGAACGGGTTTCCCGATGGCTCGCGCCCTACCCGTCGCCACAGCGCATCGCCGACCTTGCCCAGCGCCAGCGTCAGCGTGAAAATCTTGGAAATGCTCTGGATCGAAAATGCTTCGTCGGCATCGCCGGCCGTCACGACGCGGCCATCCGTCAGCGCCACCGCGATGCCGAATCGCTTCGGATCGATCTTGCCCAATTGCGGGATATAGGTCGCCACCTCGCCCCGGTCGCTGCGCTCGGCCATCTCGGCTGCGAGCGCCGGCAGCACCTCTTCCAGATCCGCCATCTTTGCCCCTCTATTTCAGCCAACGCTCGATGCGCGCCACCGCCTCGACCATATCGTCATGGCTGCCGGCATAGGACAAGCGCATGAAGCGGTGGCCTGCAAGCGTATCGAAGTCGCGTCCGGGTGTGGCCGCAACATGCGCCTCGGCCAGCATGCGCCGCGCGAATTCCATGCTGTCATTGGTCAACCGCGAAACATCGCAGAAGGCGTAGAACGCGCCATCCATAGGTGCCGCCAGCGCGAAGCCGATTTCCGGCAGCCGGCGCATCAGCAGCTCTCGGTTCCAGGCATAGCGCGCCTTGACCGCTTCCAGCTCAATCGTCGCCTTGAACGCCTCGCTTGCCGCAATCTGCGAAAGTTCGGGCGCGGAGATGTAGAGGCTTTGCTGGATCCGCTCGACCGGCCGCACCAGCTTTTCCGGCAGCACCATCCAGCCAATCCGCCAGCCGGTCATGCAGTAGTATTTGGAGAATGAGTTGATGACGGTCACGTCGTTGCTGTGAACAAGCGCAGTCGTATCCGGCCCGGAATAGGCAAGCCGGTGATAGATTTCGTCGGAAATCACTGAAATGCCGAGGTTTTCCGCCATTGCCACCAGGGCTGCAAGTTCCTCCGGTGGAACCACGGCTCCGGTCGGATTGGCCGGGCTGGCAAACAACACGCCCTTGAGCGGCTTTTCGCGATGCGCGCTCTCCAGATGAGCCGCATTCAGGTAGGCCGCGCCCTCGAGCTCGATTTCGACCACGTCCAGGCCGAGCGCTTTCATGATGTTGCGATAGGCTGGATAGCCGGGAGCGGCGATCGCAACGCGGTCGCCAGGATCGAACATAGCCAGGAAAGCCAGATTGAAAGCAGCCGACGAGCCGGTCGTCACCGCGATGCGCGCGGGCGGAACGTCGATGCCATAGTGCTCGCCGTAATGCGCAGCAATTGCCTTGCGCAACGTCGCGGTGCCAAGCGCGTCCGTGTAGCCTATGCGCCCATCCTGCAGCGCGCGCGCTGCCGCTTCGCGCACCAGCGTCGGTGCGGGGTCGGATGGCTGGCCGACCGCCATGGAGATGACCGGCACGCCAAGCGCCTTCAGCCGATTGGCCTCGGCCAAAACGTCCATGGCGTGAAACGGCTCGACATCGCCGCGTCGGGAAAGCGAAACAACCATTCTTTCATCCACTTACGTCGCCGCTTTGAAAGCTGCGCCGCACAAATGCCCTATTGCTATGGGGATCACAAGTTCATCCATTTTGTGTCCGAGCTTTTCATCGAGCTTTCGCTCGTTTACCAGTAGGCATCATGATGCAGGCAAATATTCTTTCGGCATTCGCTTCGAAAACGGCGCGCTCGTTCCTTGCGGCTTCATTGGCCGTAGCCGTTTCGACGACAACGACAGTCACCGCATTCGCGCAGGCCAATCTTCCGATCGTGCGCGACGCCGAAATCGAAGCGCTGGTGCGCGACTATGCGCGGCCGATCTTCCGGGCTGCCGGCATTTCCAAATCCGGCATCGACATCATCCTCATCAACGACAAGCGCTTCAACGCCTTTGTTGCCGGCCGCCGCATGTTCATCAACACCGGCGCGCTGATGCAATCGGAGACTCCCAACGAAATCATCGGCGTCATCGCGCATGAAGCCGGGCACATCGCCGGCGGCCACCAGGAGCGGCTGCGCGAACAGCTTGCCCGCGCCCAGACTATGGCAATCGTCGCCGGCCTCCTCGGCGCAGGCGCGATCGTGGCGGGTGCGGCGACCAAGTCGGGTGAGTTGGCCCAGGCCGGTGGCGGTATCGCCATGGGCGGCGGCGAGATGGCACGGCGCGGCCTGCTCAGCTACCAGCGCACCGAGGAAAACACCGCCGACCGCTCAGCGGTCACCTATCTCGAAGCGACCAACCAGTCGACCAAGGGCATGCTGACGACTTTCGAGCGTTTCCAGAGTGCGCTCTCGCTGTCCGGCGCGCGCGTCGATCCTTATCAGATCAGCCATCCGATGCCGCAGGATCGCATCGCAAACCTTGAGGAACTGGCGCGCAAAAGCCCCTATTTCGACAAGAAGGACTCGCCCACGCTCCAGCTTCGCCATGACATGATGCGCGCCAAGATCGCCGCCTTCACCGACGGCCAGGGCGCGACCTCGCGCATGTTCCGCAAGGATCCGAAAGGCCTTGCCGCCCAGTATGGCGATACGCTGAACACCTTTCTCTACGGCAATCTCGGTTCGGCCTCGTCCAAGGTCGAGTCTCTGATCAAGCAGCAACCGAAAAATCCTTATTTTCAGGAGCTGCGCGGCGACATACTGATGAAATCCAATCAACCTGCCAAGGCTGCCGAAGCCTACGCCAAGGCCGTTCAGCTCGACCCGGTGAAGTCCGGCATCCTGCCGATCTCCTACGGTCAGGCATTGATCGCCGTCGGCACGCCGGATTCGCTGAAAAAGGCGATCGTCCAGATTCGCAACGGCCTCGATCGCGACCGCGAAAACGCCGTCGGCTATCGCTATCTGGCGCAGGCTTACGGCCAGTTGGGCGAAATCCCCGAGGCCGAACTTGCAACGGCGGAGGGCAATTTCTACGGCGGCAAGTATCAGGACGCCAAGATTTTCGCGGCCCGCGCGCAGACGAAATTCAAGCCCGGAACCCCGGGCTGGGTGCGAGCGCAGGACATCATAAATTTCCGCACTCCGAAAAAGTGAATGACCGCCGGTTGGGCTTTGCGCACCGGCATGCAACAATTTTTACACAACGCGCGGCTACTTTGCCTCTTCAGCGTCAAACTCCTGCTATGGAGTGCGGAAAAGAGCGGGCATGCGCAGATTCTCTGGCAAGGACGAGTAACGAGATGAACAAGGCAATTCTGTTTGGCACCACCGGCACGGCAATCGCGCTGGCGATGCTGGCTTTCGGCTTCATGGCGGGACGGCCAGAGACAGCGACTGCCCAGACACTCGCACAGGCTACGAGCTCGACTGCGCCAAATGCTGCGAATCTCGACCGCGCTGAAATCGAGACCATCGTGCGCGATTATCTCCTCAAGAACCCGGAAGTCCTGCTGGAGGCCCAGCAGGCGCTGGAAGACAAGCAGCAGGAGGCGCAGCGCGTTGCCAGCCTCGATGTCATCAAGGGTGCCCAGGAAGACATCTTCAATTCGGCCCATGACGGCGTCGTAGGCAATCCGAACGGCAAGGTCACGATCGTCGAGTTCTATGATTACAATTGCGGCTACTGCAAGCGCGCCCAGGCCGACATGCAGGCGCTGACGGAGACCGACCCGGACCTGCGCTTCGTGCTCAAGGAATTCCCGATCCTCGGCCCGGATTCACAAAAGGCACATGTCGTCTCGCAGGCATTCCTGAAGCTTGCGCCGGAAAAATTCGAAGAGTTCCACAACCAGCTCCTCGGTGGACAGGGTCGTGCGGGCGAAGACAGCGCGATCAAGATCGCGCTGGCGCTCGGCATCGACGAGGCAAAGCTGCGCGAAGAGATGAAGAACCCCGCCATCATGGAGAACTTCTCCAAGACCTACGATCTCGCCAACAAGCTCGCCATCACCGGCACCCCGTCATACGTGGTCGGCAACGAGGTGGTGTTCGGCGCGCTCGGCAAGGATGTGCTGGCCGAGAAGATCAAGGCGGCCAAGACCGCATCGTCGGCCGCCAATTAGGAAACCCGCACAGACACGCCGGCCTGTGGACAGCGAAAGAACCCACTTGCGCTCTTTTCGCGGCGGCCTAAGCCCATTATAGAGGGTGCGGCGCGCCGGTCGGCGATCGGCGCGGAATAAGGGATATTGCATATTGAATACGGTTTTCGTTCTGAACGGCCCCAATCTCAACATGCTCGGCAAGCGCGAGCCGGGCATATATGGCGGCAAGACCCTTGCTGACATCGAGGTCGATTGCCGCAAGAGCGCCGAAGCACTCGGCCTTGCCATCGAGTTTCGACAATCGAACCATGAAGGCAACCTCGTCGACTGGATCCACGAAGCCGCAGACAAGGCCGTCGGCGTGGTCCTCAACGCAGGCGCCTATACGCATACCTCCATTGCCATTCACGACGCGATTCGCGCGACTGCGCCGCTGCCTCTCGTGGAAGTGCATCTCTCCAACATTCACGCGCGCGAGCCGTTCCGGCACGTCTCCATGGTCGCTCCGGTGGCGGTCGGGATGATCTGCGGTTTCGGCCCGCTTGGCTACACAATGGCGCTGCAGGCGCTCGCCGCCCGCCTCTGAGCGGCCGGACCAGAAGAAAAGGCTCGAACATGTCGATAAAGAAGCCCGGTGTTGACCAACAGATGATCCGCGATCTCGCCGGAATCCTCAACGACACCAACCTGACCGAGATCGAAGTGGAACTCGGCGACCTGAAGGTGCGCGTCTCGCGCCAGGCACCGACCGTCCATGCCGTCGCTGCCCCTGCCCCGGTATTCACGCAGACCGCGCCCGGCCCGCAGCCGACGGCTTCCGCTCCGGCAGTACCGGACGTTTCGAAAAACGCCGTGCCCTCGCCAATGGTCGGCACCGCCTACCTGGCACCGTCGCCTGACGCGAAATCCTTCATCGAGGTTGGCCAGGCGGTCAAGGAAGGCCAGACCTTGCTGATCATCGAAGCCATGAAGACGATGAATCAGATCCCCTCGCCGCGCTCCGGTACCGTGACGGCGATCCTTATCGAGGACGCCCAGCCGGTCGAGTTCGGCATGCCTCTGGTCGTCATCGAATAGGCCCCGGATGTTCCAGAAAATCCTCATCGCCAATCGCGGCGAAATCGCCCTTCGGGTCCTGCGCGCTGCCAAGGAACTCGGCATCCAGACGGTCGTCGTCCACTCGACGGCTGACGCCGACGCAATGCATGTGCGCCTTGCCGACGAAAGCGTCTGTATCGGACCGCCGCCCTCGCGCGACAGCTATCTGAACATCCACCAGATCGTCGCGGCCTGCGAGATCACCGGCGCCGACGCTGTCCATCCGGGCTACGGCTTCCTGTCCGAGAACGCCAAGTTTGCCGACATCCTGGCCGCCCATAACATCACCTTCATTGGTCCGTCGGGCGATCATATCCGCATCATGGGCGACAAGATCGAGGCCAAGCGCACTGCCAAGCGTCTCGGCATTCCGGTCGTTCCGGGCTCCGACGGTGCGGTCTCCGACGAAGGCGAGGCCAAGCGCATCGCCGCAGACATCGGCTATCCGGTTATCATCAAGGCATCTGCCGGCGGCGGCGGTCGCGGCATGAAGGTCGCACGCACCGAAGACGACCTGATCGAGGCCTTGCAGACGGCGCGCAGCGAAGCCGGTGCTGCCTTCGGCGACGACGCGGTCTACATTGAAAAATATCTCGAAAAGCCCCGCCACATCGAAATCCAGGTCTTCGGCGACGGTGCCGGCAACGCCATCCATCTGGGAGAGCGCGACTGCTCGCTGCAGCGCCGCCATCAGAAAGTCTGGGAGGAAGCCTTTTCGCCCGCGTTGAACGAAGAACAGCGCATGAAGATCGGCGAAGTCTGCTCCAAGGCGATTGCCGATCTCGGCTATTCAGGCGCCGGCACGATCGAGTTCCTCTATGAGAATGGCGAGTTCTATTTCATCGAGATGAACACCCGCCTTCAGGTTGAGCACCCGGTTACGGAAGCCATCACAGGCATCGATCTCGTGCATGAGCAGATCCGCGTCGCCTCCGGCGGCGGGCTTTCCGTGCGCCAGGAAGACATCCGCTTCCAGGGTCACGCCATCGAATGCCGCATCAATGCGGAGGACCCGCGTACTTTCGTGCCCTCGCCCGGCACGATCACGCATTTCCACACGCCGGGTGGCCTCGGCATTCGCGTCGATTCCGGCGTCTATTCCGGCTATCGCATCCCGCCCTATTACGACAGCCTGATCGGCAAGCTGATCGTGCATGGCCGTAACCGCGTCGAATGCATGATGCGCCTGCGCCGCGCGCTCGATGAGTTCGTCGTCGACGGCATCAAGACGACACTGCCGCTGTTTCGCGAACTGGTCGGCAACCCCGACATTGCCAATGGCGACTACGATATCCATTGGCTGGAAAAGCATCTCGCCGAGACGGAATAGTGCTGGATCAGCCCGGTCGAAAGGCCGGGCATTGTGCGTAGCGTCCGAAAGACCAAGTTGACGGAAACGCGTTTCGGCGCGTTTCTTTTATACTTGTGAGGCTTGATGACCCGTCCATATGCCCCCGGCTATCGCATTCCGCCTGAGCTTTTGCTGAAGGCTTATGCATCGGGCGTGTTCCCGATGGCCGAAAGCGCCTCGGACCCCGAAGTCTTCTGGGTTCGGCCGGAGACACGCGGCGTCATCCCGCTCGATGCCTTCCACGTTCCCAAGAGCTTGCGCAAGGCGATTCGCCAGAACCGCTTCGACATTCGCTTCGACAGCGACTTTGCCGGCGTGATTGACGGTTGCGCCGAAGTTCGCGACGAACGCCAGACGACATGGATCAACGCACCGATTCGCGAGGCCTATATTAACCTGTTCGAGCGCGGCCATTGCCATTCGGTCGAAGCGTGGCGCGACGACTGCCTTGTCGGCGGGCTCTATGGCGTCAGTCTTGGTCGCGTCTTTTTCGGAGAAAGCATGTTCTCCAAGGAGACGGACGCCTCGAAAGTCTGTCTCGTTCATCTCGTGGAGAGGCTGAACGCGCGAGGCTTCGTCCTGCTCGACACCCAGTTCACCACCGAGCATCTCAAGCGCTTCGGCGCGGTCGACGTGCCGCGCGGCAGATACGAAAAGATGCTGGAAAAGGCATTGCGCGGCGAAGCTCTCTTCTACCCCTGAGCGCTAGCCAACCGAGGATCAGTTGCTCTTGGCGGTGTCAGGTGCAGGCACGTCCGATTTTGCCTTGCAGCTCTTCAGCCAGACGTCATAGACGGGATGCTCGACCGCGTTCAGGCCCGGGCTTTCGGCAAACATCCAGCCTGTGAAGATGCGGCGGATTTTCCGGTCGAGCGTGATTTCATCGACCTCGACAAACGAATCGGTCTTGGGCTCTTCCGCTTCAGGCCGCGAATAGCACACACGCGGCGTCACCTGCAGGGCACCGAACTGCACCGTCTCGTTGATATAGACGTCGAACGACGTGATGCGGCCGGTGATCTTGTCGATGCCGGAAAACTCCGCGACCGGGTTCTTCATGCGCTCGACCTTCGGCGCGGGCTCCGGCTTGACCTCTTCGTCGGTCTCCAGCGCTTGCTGTTGCTGCTGGGGCTGGGCCGGCTCTACGTCGAGCGGCATTTCATCGCCATCAAGCGGAAACTGTTCCTGCGCATGGAGCTGCAGGGGCATGACGGTGAACATAATGGCCGAAATCACAAGGGCGCCGGACAAAACTTTGCGCTGAAGAATTCGGCCTAAAATCGTCATAGAGAAAATACCGCAAGTTGCGCCGGGAAGGATCGCTCGCCCACCACGGCATATCGCCTCATTGTGATCAACAAGCAGTTAACCGCGGAATGTGGCGAGAAAACACCGGGCTGGCGCACTCTTATGCGCCGGGAGTCCAGGCGTCGTAATCGCCGGTAACCTGAGGGCGGTGACCCGTGCCCAGCACGGAACCCTTCGGGCGGTATGCTGCCGATGTTCCGGTGAGATTGCTCTGGTGCGGCTGCTGCCACTCGCGGGCTGTGTAGTTCTCCTGCGACGGCGCTGTGTCGACGCGATGATGCATCCAGCCATGCCAGCCGGGCGGAATCTTGGAGGCTTCGGACGTGCCGCTATAGATCACCCAGCGGCGCGTGCGGCCTTCCGAATCGGTGCCGCCTTCGTAATAGACGTTGCCCCAGTCGTCCTGGCCGACTTTCGTGCCGTAGCGCCAGGTGTGAAGGCGTGTGCCGAGCGTCTGCCCGCTCCACCAGGTAAAAAACTGCAGGAAGAAATTCTTCATCGGATTCCTCGCGGCAAGCGCGTCGATCAATACGATGCCTTATGGCTTTCGCAGGCGCGAATGGCAAGAGTTTAGCTGTGAAGCGGGCTGCTTTGCCCGCAATTGGCAAAGGCCTGCGCGCGGCATAGCATTGCAAGACTCTGCAACCCACGCGCGGGCCGAAGCTGATGGAATTGAAGCCTATCCTGGAAATACTCAGCCTGTGCGTGACCATCATCGGCCTGCCGCTGGCGATTTTCATCTTCGTCTACGAACAACAAAAAGAGCGCGCCAATGAAGAAGAGGAAATCTACCAGCTTCTCTCCGACGGCTACACCGACTTCCTGAAGCTGACGCTCGAACACCCGGACCTGAAGCTTCAGTCACGCACCGCCACGCCCAATCTCACTGAGGATCAGGTCGAGCGCATGCTGGCGATGTTTGCGATTCTCATAGCGCTCTTCGAACGGGCCTATCTGGTCGCCTATGACGACGATCTGACCCCGCGAAAGCTTCGCCGCTGGGCTTCGTGGGAAGACTTCATGCGCGAATGGTGCCGGCGCGAGGATTTCCGGCTGGCTCTGCCGCAATTGCTGCCCGGAGAGGACCCGGAGTTCGCGGTCTACATCTCACGTATAGCAGAAGAAGAAGCGGCTAAAGCTTCAGCTTGAAGCCGGCGTGGCTCTGGTCGAAGCCAAGCCGCTTGTAGAAGCGATGCGCGTCGGTGCGTTGCAGGTTGGATGTCAGGTGAACGACGCGCGCACCTATCGCCTGGCCCTGCGCTATGGCATGCCGCATCATCCTCTCACCAATGCCACGGCCACGCATATCAGCCCGCGTCTGCACCGCCTCGACCCGCAACGTCGTCGAACCGCGCCCGGACATGACCACGATCAGCGTCGTCTGGAATGTCCCGACGACCTCGCCGGCCAATTCTGCAACGTAGAGCGTGTCGTTCGCGCTGGCGTCAATGCGCTCGAACGCGGCCTCGTAGAGCGGCAGGGCCTCGGGGTCGATCGTGTCGCCATAGCCGCCGATTGCATCGGCAGCAAAGAGCGCAGCGAGCGCCGGAATGTCAACGCGGCGCGCTGGCCGGATCGACAGATTATCGATGTCAGCCATGGCCTTATCCGAGTTGTTTCTCGCAGTTGAAGATTACGAGGCCCGATGCATGGGTGGTCTTGTCTTCCTGCCTGTCGGCGATGACAAAACCGTTAGCACGGTAGAAGGCCAAGGCGCGATGATTGTCCTCGACGACTTCGAGACGCAGTGTTTTTGCCTCCGGAAAACTGTCTTCGATTTCCGCCAGCAACATTTTGCCAATCCCCAGCCGCTGCGAGGCGGGACGAACGTAAAGTTGGTGGATCGTAACGATCTTCCCATCATCGCCCGCTCTGGCATAGGCCATGCCGCCGAGCATCTTGCCGTCATCGGCGACAAGGAACTCCGAGCGCGGCCGCTCCAGATTGGCCTTCAGCTTCGCCAGCGAATGCCACTCGTCGGTGATTTTAGTGACCCGTTCGGCCCCGTAAATCGCATCATAGGTCGCGTGCCACGTCTCCACCAGCAGCGCGCGGACGGCTGCCAGATCGCGCTCGCTGGCGGTGCGGACGAACATATTTACTCGACGATCCCGAGCTTGGCCTTGATCAGGTCGTTGACCGCCTGAGGGTTGGCCTTGCCGCCGGTCGCCTTCATCACCTGACCGACGAACCAACCGGCCATGCTCGGCTTGGCGCGCGCCTGCTCGGCCTTGTCCGGGTTGGCGGCAATCACCTCGTCCACCGCCTTTTCAATGGCGCCGGTATCGGTCACCTGCTTCATGCCGCGGCTTTCGACCAGCGCGCGCGGGTCGCCGCCCTCGTTCCAGACGATCTCGAACAGGTCCTTGGCGATCTTGCCGGAGATGGTGCCTTCCCTGATCAGGTCGACAACCGCGCCGAGCTGATCGGGCGAAACCGGAGCGTTTTCAATGTCCTTGCCGGCCTTGTTCAACGCGCCCAGCAGGTCGTTGATGACCCAGTTGGCGGCAAGCTTGCCGTCGCGGCCGGCCGCAACCTTTTCGAAATAATCGGCAATGGCCTTTTCCGAAACCAGGATAGAGGCGTCATAGACGGAAAGGCCGAGGCTCGAGATCAACCGCGCCTTCTTGTCGTCCGGCAGCTCCGGCAGGTCCTTCGCCAGTTCGTCGACATAAGCCTGGTCGAATTCGAGCGGCAGAAGGTCCGGATCGGGGAAATAGCGATAATCATGCGCCTCTTCCTTGGAGCGCATGGACCGCGTCTCACCCTTGTTCGGGTCGAACAACCGGGTCTCCTGGTCGATCTTGCCGCCGTCTTCCAGAATGGCAATCTGGCGGCGTGCCTCGTACTCGATGGCCTGGCCGACGAAGCGGATCGAATTGACGTTCTTGATCTCGCAACGCGTGCCGAACTCGCCGCCCGGCTTGCGCACGGAAACGTTGACGTCAGCGCGCATCGAGCCCTCGTCCATGTTGCCATCGCAGGTGCCGAGATAGCGCACGATGGTGCGCAGCTTGGTGACATAGGCCTTCGCTTCGTCTGCCGAGCGCATGTCGGGCTTGGAGACGATCTCCATCAGGGCAACGCCGGAGCGGTTTAGGTCGACATAGGACATGGTCGGGTGCTGGTCGTGAATCGACTTGCCGGCATCCTGTTCCAGATGCAGGCGCTCGATGCCGATTTCGACGTCCTCGAACTCGCCCTTGCGATCGGGACCGACCGAAATCGTGATCTTGCCCTCGCCGACGATCGGCTGCTTGAACTGCGAAATCTGGTAGCCCTGCGGCAGGTCCGGATAAAAGTAGTTCTTACGGTCGAAGACGGACTTGTGATTGATCTGCGCCTTCAGCCCGAGCCCGGTGCGGATCGCCTGCTTGACGCATTCCTCGTTGATGACCGGCAGCATGCCGGGCATGGCCGCATCGACCAGGCTGACATTGGCGTTCGGCTCCGCGCCGAACGAGGTCGAGGCACCGGAGAACAGCTTCGCATTGGAGGTCACTTGCGCATGCACTTCCAGGCCGATGATGATTTCCCAGTCGCCGGTGGCGCCGGGGATCAGGCGTTTCGGGTCGGGCGTGCGCGTGTCGATGAGGGTCATGGCGTTCCGGCTGGGCTATTTGTTGCAAAATAGGAATTTTGTTGAGCAACTGAATTCAACTGTTCGCTAGATCAATCGTTGCTCTGTTGCAACCATTCCCGTTCAAAGTGTGACGTTTGGCCGGCCCCGGCTGGCGCGAAAACCACGGTCATATTATATCCATCCCGTCCCGATGGAGTTTGGATATGTCTAAGTCAGCTCAGTCCCGCTAAAGCCCTGACCTTCCGAGGAAGGCAGGGCATGAAAACCTGAAACCCCGTGCCGCAGGCCCCTGCGGCGGCGGACATTTCTATTTGGCCTTTTGGTCAGGTTTTCCGGGAATTCTCCAAAAATGGACATATCGCGCAATGAACAGCGCATTCTGCACCTGCTTGCGCAGGGCGGACGCATTGAAATCGTAAAAGACGACAGCAAGCGTATCGAAGAAATCTCTTGCCTCACCCGCGACGGGTGGGCCTATCCGGATTTCGATCTCGGTATTTTCCGCAAGCTGAAACGGAAGAAGGCGATCGCCTCTTCCAATGGCGGCCCCTATCGCATCACGCGCCACGGGCTGAAGCTGGTTCGCCCCGAACTGGACAACAGGTAGGACTGCTCTGGAACCCGCCGGCATATTCGTGTGCCGGCGGTTATCCCGAGATACTACGCCGTCGCTATATAGGCGCGTATTTCTTCTGCCTCGCGCTCGACATCTTCAATACGCCGCTTGACCACGTCGCCGATGGACACGATGCCATCAAGACGGCCGTTCTTTTCGACCGGCAGGTGGCGGAAGCGGCCGCGCGTCATGATTTCCATGACTTCGTTGACCGTATGATGCTCGTTGCAGATATTGACCTTGGGCGTCATCACCGCCCGCACGGTCTGCTCCAGCGCTCCCACCCCCTCCTTGGCGAGAACCCGGACGATATCGCGCTCCGAGAGAATGCCGACGATCCTCTGATCGCCATTAGTGACGACCAGCGCGCCGATGCGGTGGTCGGCCAGTATTCTTACCGCTTCAGCCAGTTTCTCGTTCGGCCCGAGCGTGAAAACGTCATGGCCCTTCGCTTCGAGAATTGCCTTAACCGTCATGGCGTCCTCCTTTGCCAGTACAAAACCGGAACCGGCCCATACTCCTCCACGTCGCGGCTCCAATGCCGTCATGGTGCGCTTGGATGGCCTGCATTTCAAGTGTGAAGCCGGTTTCGCGGACGCTCAGGGTTCGCAGCTAAAGCGGCATGCTTCGTTGAGGATGATCAAAAAACTGGATTCCGAAAAAGCCGACCAGAAAGCCGCCGACATGGGCCTCCCAGGCGATGCGGTTGGCCATGTCCGGTCCAAATCCGTAAATGCCGGTGACGAGATTGACGACCATCCAGACGACAAGGAACGTCATCACGGTGCGAGAGCGGAAAACCAGCGATACCGGCAGGAGCACGCCGGCGAAGGCGGGCTTTCCGGCGGAGCGGTCTACGCGGAAGCCGAAGCGGGCGGCGGCACCCATCATCCCTGCGATCGCACCGGAGGCGCCGACCAGCGGCGCATTGTCCATCGAATGCAGGCTGTAGTGCAGCGCGACCGCAGCGATGCTCGAAACCACCCAGAAAACAACGAAGCGAAGCGCGCCGAGCCGGTTCGCTAGCGGCGAGCCGAATGCCGCAAGCCACACCATGTTGATCAGCAGATGCGCGACGCTTCCATGCAGGAAGGAATAGGTAACCGGGCTGGTAAAGGCATAGAAGTCCAGATCGAACTCGCCCGAATAGCGGATTGGAATGAAGGCACCGCGCAGGATCAGTTCGAAATCCTGATCGGCCGTCAGCACATAAAGCCGAAGCAGATGGATGCCGACGCAGAGCGCGATAGCGCCAATGACGATGGCGGGAAGATTGAAAACCGGCTCGCGGCGCTCAGGTGCCGGTTCCGGCTCGGGGCTGCGTTCTTCCGGCAATGCGTCATTCATGCTGGGTTCCAACTGCTGGGTCATCGAGACGCCTTAGCGAAGAGCGGCGCGAATCACAAAAGAAAAGCCGCCCAAAGTTCCCCTTGGACGGCTGGTCGAGCCCCACGCTCTCCCAAAATCTTTGACTGAAGTGCTGCCGATCGCCTCGCGGCGACCACTTCTGGAGTGGTTTCAAGGTGCCACAGGCCCGATTGACACGCAACGTAAACCAATTGTTAACCTTAACGCCCCCGATCGGTTAACAAGCCGACACCCGGACTGGCACGCAACCTGCTCCGCCCCGCATGTAGGCCATCGAACAACGCCTTTCTGTTCGCCGATGGAACACAACAGAACAGATCGCGCGGAGCGGAGCAGCATGAAACAGAACGGATCGATCGACCTGTTCCATTATTGGAACCGATTGCGAGACGGGCGTCCGGCACCGAAGCGGACCGAAATAGAACCCAGCGATATAAAGTCCCTGCTCGCTGACACGTTTATTCTCGAGAAGGATACGCGCGGCGAAGCGGTGTTCCGGCTCGCCGGCACGCGCCTCTGCGCCACCTATGGGCGCGAGCTGAAGGGTTTTTCATTCCCGTCGCTCTGGCGCGAGAAGGACCAGCGGCTGATTGCACGGCTGGCCTATGGCGTGTTCAAGGCAAAATCCGTTGTGCTGGTGACCTTCGAAGGCAGGTCGAAAGGCGAACGCACCAACCCGTTCGAACTGCTGCTGCTGCCGCTTGATGGCGGCCTCGAACACCAGCGCTCGCTGGGCATCGTCACGCCTGCCGAAAAGCCGTACTGGCTCGGCACTGATCCGATCGTCGACTCGCTGATAGATTCGGTCCGGGTCATCGATCCCGACCGCGAGCCGATGTTCCTGAACAACCGCCCGGCGGTCACCGTCCCGTCCCTGGCGCCCAGCGACCATACTTTCTCGGACCAGTCACTCGCCATGAACGGCGCAAGACGCATCCGTCACCTCGTGGTTTTCAAGGGCGGACGCGACGAATAGCTTAATTTCCGGCCATTCCGAGGCCGATAACTTACATGTTGTTAACCTGTGTGGCTGTATTTTTGACCGAAATCGCGCGCGTCTGCGCGAAATTTGAACGGGACAGAGGCAGTCATGAGGTCAGCGGCGATCGACTACGCGCCGTCGGTTGCGGAAAAGCGCAATTTTCAGCGCGTCCGCGTGAAGATCTATGGCCGTTTCATGCTTGAGGATCGCACGGAGCATCCGTGCCAGGTCGTTGACATGTCGCCCGGCAATGTAGCCCTGCGTTGCGACACCATCGGACGCCCCGGCGAGAAGATCATCGCCTATCTCGACCATATCGGCCGCATAGAAGGCGTTCTGACGCGCACGATGCGTGACGGCTTCGCCATGACCATCGTCGCCTCCGAGCGCAAGAAGGACAAGCTTGCGGCACAGCTCACCTGGCTCGCCAACAAGCACGAGCTCGACCTGCCGGAGGACCGCCGCCACGAGCGCGTCGCCCCACGCAATCCGATGAGCTCGCTGCAGCTTCTCGACGGCCGCCAGTATCAGTGCCGCATCATAGATCTGTCGCTTTCTGGCGCGGCGATCGAGATCGACGTGAAACCGGCGCTCGGCGTCCAGGTAATCCTCGGCACCATGCGCGGCCAGATCGTCCGCCATTTCGAGGACGGCGTCGCCATCGAGTTCGCTGTCATACAGCGGCCCGAAACGCTGGACGCCGAATTCAACAGCGCCAGCCAGCCCTGATCTAAGCGACCTCAAATTCGAACCCACCAAAAGACCGGCCATTGGCCGGTCTTTTTCGTTGTTGCCGCGATTTTCGCCGCCGCCACGCGCCACTCCGGATTCGCTAAAATTTTAAGCGAATTTGATTTTCATTTTATACTTATTATATTTGAATTTGATTTCAATTTACGAGCGTTTTTACTCAAGATGTACTTCGGAGTTTTGCGTCAAATAAATCCGCATCTGTCAATGTGTCCTCAAACGGGGATAGGCCACAATGACAAAAACAAAATGGGTTTCGGTTCTTTTCGCAGCAGTGGTTGGACTGGTCGGGTTTTCGATCGACGCGAAGGCGGCAGAGCCGTTCATGCATGTCGGCGGCCGCACGACGCAGCCGGTCGGGCATTATGAGTTCTGCCAGCGCCTGCCGGTCGAATGCAATCAGAAGACATCCAAGCAAGCGCCGGTCGAACTGACGCGCAAGCTCTGGGCAGCGATGGTCGACATCAACAATGCGGTCAATGTTTCGGTCAAGCCTATGACCGACATGGAAATCTACGGCCAGGAAGAATACTGGGCCTATCCGGACCACGGCGCCGGCGATTGCGAGGACTACGCCCTGGAGAAGCGCCGCCGCCTGATGGCGCTCGGCGTGCCGGCCGGCAACCTGCTGATAACGGTTGCGCGTCAGCCCAACGGCGACGGACATGCGGTGCTGACAGTGCGCACCAGCATGGGCGAGTTCATCCTCGACAACCTTGAAGCCCGCGTCCTTGCGTGGACCGACACCGAATACACCTATCTGAAGCGCCAGTCCGACCGCAATTCCGGCGTCTGGGTGCAGATCAATGACGGCCGCGCCGATGCGGTGGCCAGCGTTCGCTAGAGCATGATCCCGAAAAGTTGCAGACTTTTCGGACAAGATTATGCTTCAAAATCAATATCCTAGAGTTAGCGAGAAAACCCGGTCGAGTCCCCACCCTCCCCGTCCCCAACGACCGGGTTCAAGGAGCCGGCCCAGTCCCCGGGCCGGCTCCGCCTTTTTCGGGTGGAGCATTTTTCGCGAAAGCTTTAGATTTTCGTCAAGCCTGCTTTGAAGCGTTTGCCATTGGCTACATAGTGCGCGGCAGACGCGCGCAGCCGCTCGACCGCCGCTTCATCCAGCGTCCTGATAGCCTTGGCGGGCGAGCCGACGATCAGCGAATTGTCGGGAAACTCCTTGCCTTCCGTCACCAGTGCGCCGGCGCCGACAAGGCTGTTCTTGCCTATGCGCGCGCCGTTGAGAACGATGGCGCCCATTCCGATCAGGCTGTTGTCGCCGATCGTGCAGCCATGCAGCATCGCCCGGTGGCCGATCGTGCAGCCATTCCCGATGGTCAGCGGAAAACCCACGTCGGTATGCATCACCGTATGTTCCTGGATATTAGTGTCCGCGCCGATGACGATAGGGTCATTGTCGCCGCGGATCACCGTGCCGAACCAGACGCCGGCATTTCGCCCGATCCGCACCCGTCCGATGATCGTCGCGTCGGGCGCGATCCAGTTGCTGTCCTGATCCTCGAATTCGGGCTGCGTTCCGTCCAGTACATAAAGCGGCATTCATTGTACTCCGTTGCCGGCGCACACTAAAAGCATGACCAACGACTGCGCAAGGCCGGGAATCTTTACCAGCCGTTTACCATGAAATTGCAAGAGTGAGTGCTGTGGATAGGGCTATGCGGCTTCGTTCGTCAACCGCATCTGAAGGACACTCGCAATGAGACAAAGCACGGCATCGCCGGCGGAGGACACGATCACGGCGATCGATTCCTCGCTGATGCTGAAGGTCTTTTATGCCTTCGCCGCACTTGCCTTGCTGTCGGCGGCGCTCAGCTTCGGCGGAAAATGGTTCGGCCGCTCGATTGCGATGGCGGGCCACACCGACGACGCCACGCTTCATGAAATCGTCATCGGCAACAATGTCATCTCGGTGCCGGCAAACGCCATCCGCTTCGAACGCGCCCGGCGCGACGGCATTGCCTCGCGGCTGGACCTCTATCTGCGCTGGCCAGATATGGAGGGTTATTCGGAGACGGCCCGCGACGATTTCAACAATGCGGACGGCACGAAGCGCATCCTGTTCCTCACATTCGAGGAAAGCATGATGTCGCGCGACATGAGCGGCCGTTTCGCACCGATCTACCGCTCGCTCATCGCACAGCCCGGGCAACCGGGTCCTCACGGCATTACGCTCTACGATTTCACTGAAAAGTCCGGCTATCTGAACGAGATTCTCGCAGTGGCCGCACGAGCCGGCCAGGAGCCGTTCGTTGCTCGTTGCCTGACCGGACCGAGTGCAGAAGAATCACTGGCGCCTTGCGAGCGCGATATCCAGCTGGGCGACAATCTCAGCCTCACATACCGCTTTCCGCGGGAATTGCTGGCTGACTGGCCTCGGCTGGAGGCAAGCGTGACCGCCAAGGCGGCCCGCATTCTCAAAACCGACCGTTGAATCCGGCCGATCTTGCTTGGTTGAAATTCAGGTCAGGCCAGCCTTCGCAGGCCGCCCTCGCCTGAATATCAGCGCATCCTAGTTCAGGTCGATGTCCAGGATCGCCATCGAGAAATTGTAATCGCCGTCGTCTTCGTCCTTGAAGACGATGCCGAGGAACTCGTCGCCGACATAGACTTCGGCAGAGTCGTCCTTGCGCGGACGGGCCTTCACCTGCAACTGCGGATTCTGGAACGTGCGCTTGAAAAAGGCGTCGAGTTTTCTGATTTCTTCCGGCTTCAAAACTTTTCTCCCGGTGGCGGGTGGATAGATGGAACGCGCTTCTGGCACGTCAAGGATGGCGGTGTAAAGGCAACGCCGACATAATGCCCAAGAGAGCTGCGCCTAACAACGCCAAGCGCGGCGACAGCCACGCTGGCCGCCTCGCCAGACAGGGTAGAGTTCGCGAACGCCCTCTTAGATATCGAAGCTGACGACGTGATCCATGACCTGCGATGGCAGGAACTGGTCCATCTGGCGCGACGGCTGGTCGCATCCCGTCTCGCCAACGACTCGGGCCGGTACGCCGGCAACCGTCTTGTTGTGCGGCACCGGGGAAAGCACGACCGACCCGGCCGCGATCTTGGAGCAATGGCCGACCTCGATATTGCCGAGGATCTTTGCGCCCGCACCGATCAGCACGCCGTAACGGATTTTCGGATGACGGTCGCCGCCGGCCTTGCCGGTGCCGCCTAGCGTCACACCATGCAGGATCGAAACGTCGTCCTCGATGAGCGCCGTCTCGCCGACGACGAGGCCGGTCGCGTGATCGATGAAGATGCCCTTGCCTATGCGCGAAGCCGGATGAATGTCGGTCTGGAACACCGAGGAAGACCGGCTCTGCAAATAGAGCGCGAAATCCTTGCGGCCCCGGTTCCAAAGCCAATGCGCCAGACGGTGGGTCTGGATCGCGTGAAAGCCCTTGAAATAGAGGATCGGCATCAGGAAGCGGTCGCAGGCTGGATCGCGGTCGTAATAGGCTTGGATGTCGACGCGCACCGTAGAGGCCCAATCGGTATTTTCGCGCAGCATTGCCTTGAAGGTCTGGCGGATCAGATCGGCGCCGACGTCCTGATGATCGAGACGCTCGGCGAGACGATGAATGACCGCATCCTCCAGACTGTCCTGATTGAGGATCGTAGAATAGAGGAAGGCCGAAAGCAGCGGATCGCGCGATACGGCGTCCATGGCCTCGTCGCGGACCGAACTCCATATCGGATCGATCGGTTGAAGCGTGTTCGCACGCGCTGCGCTGGTGATCGTCATCTGCGGTCTCCGTTGCCGCTTCGTCTGTACTGCGGCACGTATAGTCCAAACATTAGCATGTTTGAACTCAATTTTCCTTATCACATCGTCAAATGGATTGGCTTGGCCCCGTTTCAAGCCGCAATGGAAAACAATCCCTTCATACCGCACACCGAAGCAACATATCCCGTCGAGCCGTTGTACGGCCTGCGGCCATTCGACTATTCGCGGGGATTTGTAATGCGGCCCAGCCGTATCGTGCAAGGCAGTTACTCGGCGCTTTAGCAATCGATCCAGCGAAATCCTTGCTTTTACAGGTCTTTTTTGAGATAATAACAACAGTGCGTACGAACGCTCGGCTGAGGAGTTCGACAAGGAATAGCGCACGAAATCCTCACGGGTGTTTGAGCTACGCTCAAAAGTAGCCTTAAGAGGAGTCTCGTTATGGCAACACTTAACAGAATGAGTTCCTGGCAGTTTCTTGAGCACCGGCGATGGGAGGATATCCTGTCGATGCTGCTCGGCGCTGTGATACTGGGAACGGCAATGTTCGGCAACACCATGGGCAACACGACAATGGTCGCAGCCACCGCTTTGGTCGGCGCGGCAATAGTGGTGCTGGGAGGTCTCGAGCAGATGTACCTGCGCCGCTGGGAGGAATTCCTGGCGTTCTTCTGTGGTATCTGGGTAATGGCCTCGCCATTCACCTTCAACTACGGAGCACCTTTGCGCACATGGCACATCGTGCTTGGCGCCGCCGTGGCCGCACTCGCGATCCTGGAACTCTGGCAGGACCGCAACCGCAGGCTTGACCCCTGAACAACAGGTCGGGGAGCTTGAAGATTGCGCCGCCGGGTCATTCCGGCGGCGCAATCATGTGAGGTCACTGAGTTCGCGACCCGTTCGACCGATAGGCAATCAGAGCGGATTGTCTTTCAGGAATTCAAGCACGCGCGCCTTGAAGGTGCGGTCGCCGACGGCGAGCATATGGTCCCTGCCCTCGATGTCGAATGCCTCCGCATTAGGCATCATCGCCGCAAGCTTTTGCGCCGAACCGCCGATATCGTCCCTGGTGCCGACGGCAACGAGCGTCGGCTGCATGATGCGACCGAGCTCCGCCTCGCTCAGCAGCGTGCGCGAGGTCTCGATACAGGCCGCAAGCGCTTCGCGGTCGCTTTTGGTCTGATCGGCGAAGGTACGGAACGTCTTGGCGCGCTGATGGGTGATCTGGTCTGGATCGGGTGCCAGCAGCGCTTCCGCGATCGGGTCCCAATCGCCAACGCCATCGACCATACCATAGCCGAGCCCGCCGAAAACCAGCGTCGCCACCTTGTCGGGTTCCGCCAGCGCCAGGAACGCCGAAACGCGCGCGCCCATCGAATAGCCCATGACATGAGCCCGTTCGATGCCGAGATGGTCGAGCAGTGCCGCCGCATCGCCGGCCATCTTTTCCGGCGTATAGTCAGCAGTATCGTAGCTTTTCGTGGAAAGGCCGTGGCCGCGATGGTCGAAGGCGATCGCGCGATATCCGGCTTCCGTCAGTGTCTTCACCCAGCCGGGCGAAACCCAGTTGACGATGTGGCTAGAGGCAAAGCCATGGATCAGCAGGATCGGATCGCCCGCACCCTGCTGTGGCTCGCGGTCGAGAAAAGCGAGTTCGAAGCCCTCATGGTCGAAAAACTGCGTCACGGCCTGTCTGCTCCCGAAGAAACGTCCTACCCGGGATTGGCCGAGCCGGAAACCTTGCTGATGGCAGGATGGCGAACCGCGTCGCCATCCACGATGCCAGCCTTTTCAGCCGTTCCGGCCTTCAATTCAAGCACGAAACGCACGGGCTCATTCGGCGCGATGAGAGCCTCCGAGAATGGTTCGCCACGGCGGATCGCCTTGATCTTCCCGTCCGGGCCAATGAAGACCAGATCGAGCGGCATCGGCGTGTTCTTCATCCAGAAGCCAACTTCGCGGGTCTGGTCGAAAACGAAAAGCATGCCGTGATCGTCGGGCATCTCTTCGCGGAACATCAATCCAGCCGAACGCTCCTTGTCATCGTCGGCGATTTCGATCCTGAAGGGCTGATCACCCTTGGCGGTCGCCACGACCAGCGGTGCCGGCTCGACCGGCAGGATCATCGCCCTGCCGTCGGCTATCGACGACCCTTGCAAGGCGAAATAGGTGAAAATACTGATTATGGCGGCGAAAATCGCACCGGTGGCAAACCAAGTCTTTCGAGCCATCATGATCCCTGTTCGCGCCTGGACCGGGACCACACCTTAATGCGAAACCGGCAAAGTCCCGATATCAGGGTGAATTTCGGCAGCCATAAGGCCCTTGTCGCCGCGACCGAAGCGAACCAGCACGACCTGGCCCGGACGAAGCTCCGTCAGGCCGTAACGGCGCAAGGTTTCCATATGGACAAAAATGTCCTCCGTGCCCTCGCCGCGCGTCAGGAAGCCAAAGCCCTTGGTGCGGTTGAACCACTTCACCAATGCGCGTTCCAGCCCGCTTTCGGCGGTCACCGCGACATGGGTTCGCTGTTCCTGCATCTCGGCCGGGTGAATGGCCGTCGAATTGTCCATCGAAAGCACGCGGAAGGCCTGCAGCCCGCGTTCGCCCTGCCTGACGAGACAGACAACGCGCGCGCCCTCCAGCGCAGTCTGGAAACCGTCGCGGCGCAGGCACGTAACGTGAAGGAGAATATCGGAAGCGCCGTCATCGGGCAGGATGAAGCCGTAACCCTTGGCCACATCGAACCACTTGATGGCACCGGAGATCTCAGTCAGATCAGCTGCCTCGCCGATCTCGTCACGGTTCAAGGCATCATCCCCGATCAAGTCCCGCCTCATGAAAGAGGCTCTGTCCCCCATTCGACCGCACCTTTTCCTGACTAAAGACACAACTGATTCTTACAACCAGAATAACACTGCGTGTTCCGGTCTATGCAATACCCGCTTTGCCTTTTTTCACCATTTCAGCCGTTCCAATACTGCCAATCATCTTTCCGCGCACCTTGTATGGCCTCGAAGGTTGCCGAAAAGGGGTGGCGCGCCCTATGTTCCCGCGCCCAACCCGAGGAAAGAACACATGCGCTATCTCCACACAATGGTCCGCGTCGCCGACGTGGATGCCTCGCTCGATTTCTATTGCAACAAGCTCGGCCTTGTCGAAGTCCGCCGCCACGAAAACAAGGACGCGCGCTTCACGCTGATCTTCCTGGCCGCCCCGGAGGACGAGCATGACGGTATCACCGCCAAGGCACCGCTGATCGAACTCACCTACAACTGGGATCCGGAAGACTACAAGGGCGGCCGCAATTTCGGCCATCTCGCCTACGAGGTCGACGACATCTACGTCACCTGCCAGCGCCTCATGGACAAGGGCGTGACCATCAACCGCCCGCCACGCGACGGCAACATGGCCTTCATCAAGTCGCCGGACGGCATCTCGATCGAACTTCTTCAGAAAGGCCCCGCCAAGGAAAAAGCCGAGCCCTGGGTCTCTATGAGCAACACCGGTACCTGGTAGCGCGATCCCACGCACATCCGGTTAGCGCGGCTGCGGCAGACCCGATATTTGCGCTCGCCGACTGTCGTGCTAACACCGCTGGCAAAACACTTGCCCCGGGGAAACGTTCGTCATGAAAGATGTGCTGAAGGAACTTGAGCGCCGCCGCGAAATGGCCCGCGCCGGCGGCGGCCCCGCGCGCATTGCCGCCCAGCACAAGAAGGGCAAGCTCACCGCCCGCGAACGCATCGAGATTTTTCTCGACGAAGGCTCGTTCGAGGAATTCGACATGTATGTCGAGCATCGCTCGACCGATTTCGGCATGGAAGGCACCAAGATCGCCGGTGACGGCGTCGTAACCGGCTGGGGAACGGTCAATGGCCGGCCAGTCTATCTCTTCGCCAAGGATTTCACGGTTTTCGGCGGCTCGCTGTCCGAGGCGCATGCCGAGAAGGTGCACAAGGTGCAGGACATGGCCCTGCGCAACCGCGCGCCGATTATCGGCCTCTACGATGCCGGCGGCGCACGCATCCAGGAAGGCGTCGCCGCACTCGGTGGCTATGCCGAAATCTTCCAGCGCAACGTGCTCGCCTCGGGCGTCATCCCGCAAATCTCCGTCATCATGGGGCCATGTGCGGGCGGCGACGTCTATTCGCCGGCCATGACCGACTTCATCTTCATGGTGCGCGACACCTCCTACATGTTCGTCACCGGCCCGGATGTGGTGAAGACCGTCACCAACGAGACCGTGACGGCCGAAAGCCTCGGCGGCGCTTCGATCCACACGACGAAATCCTCGATCGCCGATGGCGCTTACGACAACGATGTCGAGACGCTGCTGCAGATGCGCCGTCTGGTCGACTTCCTGCCGGCTTCAAACACCGCCGAACTCCCGGAAATCGAGTGCTTCCAGTCTGTCACCGATCATGATCTGTCGCTCGACCGGCTGATCCCGGACAACGCCAACAAGCCCTACGACATCAAGGAATTGATCCTGAAGACCGCCGACGAAGGCGATTTCTTTGAGATTCAGCCTAGCTTTGCCAAGAACATCGTCACCGGTTTCGGCCGCATCGAAGGCCGCACCGTCGGTTTCGTCGCCAATCAGCCGATGGTGCTGGCAGGCGTGCTGGATTCGGATGCCAGCCGCAAGGCCGCGCGCTTCGTCCGCTTCTGCGACTGCTTCAACATTCCGATCGTCACCTTCGTCGACGTGCCCGGCTTCCTGCCCGGCACTGCGCAGGAATATGGCGGGTTGATCAAGCACGGCGCAAAGCTGCTGTTTGCCTATGCCGAAGCGACCGTGCCCAAGATCACCGTCATCACGCGAAAAGCCTATGGCGGCGCCTATGACGTCATGGCGTCGAAGCACCTTCGCGGCGACATGAACTATGCTTGGCCGACAGCGCAGATCGCCGTCATGGGCGCCAAGGGCGCGGTCGAGATCATCTATCGCAAGGATATCGGTGACGCCGAGAAAATCGCAGCCCACACAAAGGCTTACGAGGATCGCTTCCTGTCGCCTTTCGTTGCCGCCGAGCGCGGTTATATCGACGAGGTGATCATGCCGCATTCGACGCGCCGACGTGTCGCGCGAGCGCTGCGCATGCTGCGCAACAAGGATTTGCAGAATCCCTGGAAGAAGCACGACAACATCCCGCTGTGAGGCTTCGCCTCACGGTGATCTGTCGCGGTTTTTGGTCCGCCGTTACGCGCTGAGTTGCACGACGTCGTTGTATTCGTCGAGATCGACGTAAAACAATCTCGTGATCTCGGCGATCAGGTCTTCATTGCGATAGCCGCGCGACCGCAGAATGTTGACCGCCGTGAGAATATCCACACGTTCGGTCAGGCGCGGCTTAAGACTGTCTTCGATAACGTGCTGCATCCGGCTTTCCCCTTGCCCGTTTCGCCCAAACACAAGGAACAGCAACAAAACTTCAACGCAGAGAGTGAGCGCGCTTGCTTGCGCCAGCCTTGCGGCTTCGCTTGCACTCACTCGAACAACTGATTCACTCTGATGATGATTGGCCGAATCGCTCCAGCCAACTGAAGAATAACACAGCAAAATCAGTGTGCAGCATTCAACTTATCGAGCTTTCATAAAGGGTTCGGCGTTGACGCGCCGCCGGTCTGCCTGCGTAATATCATTCGCGAGGAGGCGAACCGGCATGCGGAAAGGCAAGAATCTCGACGAAGTACGCGCCTTCTATGCAAGCTTGATGTTTGCCGCGAGCAATTCCAGCGACCCCAGGCTGGAGCGGGTGTTCGAACTGGTGCCGCGCGAGGCCTTCATGCCGCCCGGACCGTGGAAGATCATGGTGAACCACCGCCACTATGTCCAAACGCCGAGCGCCGACCCCATCTACCTCTATCAGAATGCACTCGTCGCACTCGATGCGGACAAGGGCATCAACAATGGCGAACCCTATCTTCACGCCGCCTGGCTCGGCGCGGTTGCGCCGCAGCCCGGCGAAACCGTCTGTCACATAGGCACCGGCACCGGCTACTACACCGCCATGATGTCGGTGCTGGTTCTGCCGGGCGGAAAGGTCGACGCTTTCGAGCTGGAACCGGATCTTGCGCGCCAGGCTCGCCAAAATCTGGAACCCTTCGAGAATGCGTCCGTCATCGTGGGAGACGCCACGGTCCTGCCGATCCCGCAATGCGACCTGATCTACGTCAACGCCGGTGTCGCCTGCCCGCCACCATCTTGGTTGCAGGCGTTGCGCCCCGACGGGCGCATGATCTTTCCATGGCGGCCGGCGGAAGAAGTCGGCGTTGCGCTTTTGGTCCGGCGCGTGGCCACCGGCTTCTCGGTGAAACCGTTGATGCCGTCGTGGTTCATTCCCTGCGTCGGCGCTTCGAGCACGGAAGGCTGCACAAAGGTGCCAGGCAAGCGGGAAGCGGCCCGAACGCGCTCGCTATGGCTGACCGCCGACAAGGCGCCGGACGAAACCGCCACCGCGATATACCGCGACGTCTGGTTTTCATCAGCCGAATTGCCGGTCAAGCCGACGACTGCCAGGGTCATGTAATTTTCGCATGGGTCAATTGCGGTCAGACTTCACGCAATTTCATTTCAGAGAATCCATCATATCAGGATCAGGGTTTTACAAATCACGTTCCTTGGAAAAATATTCGCGTTCCATTCGTGTTATCGTTCTGACAATCTGCAGGTTCTTCGCAATTGATCGGCCAAAGGGCCGGGAAACTTCAGGATCAAACACCATGAAATGGTTGAACACGCTGCTCGTCGCCGGTGCCTTGCAGCTTCTGGCGCTCGCTCCCGGCCATGCCGGCTCCAACCTCGAACAGGTCAAGAGCGCCGGCGTCTTCAAGATCGGCACGGAAGGCACCTATGCGCCCTTCACCTACCACGATACGTCGGGCAAGCTCGTCGGCTTCGACGTTGAAATCGGCGAGGAAATCGCCAAGCGCCTCGGCGTGAAGGCTGAGTTCCTCGAAGGCCGCTGGGACGGCCTGATCGCCGGTCTCGACGCCAACCGTTATGACGCCGTCATCAATCAGGTCGGCATCACCGACGCACGCAAGCAGAAATACGATTTCTCCGAGCCTTACATCGCCTCCAAGGCCGCGCTGATCGTGCGCGGCGACAATGAGGAGATAAAGACGTTTGCCGATCTCAAGGGCAAGAAGTCGGCACAGTCGCTGACCAGCAATTTCGGCAAGCTCGCCGAGGCCTCGGGGGCGGCTTTGGTCGGCACCGACGGCTTCGATCAGTCGATCCAGCTCGTGCTCAACGGCCGCGCCGACGCCACTGTCAACGACAGCCTGTCCTTCCTCGACTTCAAGAAGCACAAGCCCGACGCCAACGTGAAAATCGCTGCAACCGAAGACAAAGCCGACTATTCCGGCGTCATCATCCGCAAGGGCGAGCCCGAACTGCTCGAGGCCATCAATGCGGCGCTGAAGGAAATCCAGTCGGACGGCACCTACCAGAAAATCTCCGACAAATATTTCGGACAGGACGTCTCGAAGTAGTCGCATCGCGTGCAATGAGGCGGATCGGCCGGCAGGCCGGTCCGCCTTTCATTTTGCGCATGATCTTTTGCGAAAAACCTGCAACCTTTCCCGGCAATTAGATCATATCCGCGAGCCGCACCTTGGCTCCCGAGAAATTTAAGTAGGGACCGGAGGAACATACCTTGCCCCACTGGCTTCAATTGATGCTGGATTCGCTCGGGCCGCTTCTATGGGCGGCTGTCGTGTTTTCGGCCCCGCTCACGCTTTTGTCCTTCGCCCTTGGCCTCACGCTCGGTTTGATCGTGGCCATCATCCGGCTGTTCGGCCCCGCGCCGCTTGTCGCGATCGTGCGCTTCTATGTCTGGATCATCCGCGGCACGCCGCTTCTGGTGCAGCTTTTCCTGATCTTCTACGGCCTGCCCAGCGTCGGTATCGTGCTCGATGCCTTCCCAGCCGCATTGATCGGCTTCACGCTGAATGTCGGGGCCTACACGTCCGAGATCATCCGTGCCGTCATCGGCTCCGTGCCGAAGGGCCAGTGGGAAGCGGCCTATTCGATCGGCATGACGTGGTCGCAGGCCATGCGCCGAACCATCCTGCCGCAGGCCGCCCGCGTCGCCGTGCCGCCGCTGTCGAACACCTTCATTTCGCTGGTCAAGGACACGTCGCTTGCCGCAGCCATCACCGTGCCCGAACTGTTCCAGGCAGCCCAGCGCATCGTCGCAACCACCTACGAACCACTGATCCTCTATGTCGAGGCGGCACTCATCTATCTGGCGTTGAGCTCCATCCTGTCACAACTTCAGTCCCGGCTCGAACACCGCCTCGGACGCTATGGTGGCTTTATCGAGGCACGGTCATGATCGGTCTGGAAAACATCGAAAAGCAGTTCGGCGATCTGATGGTCCTCAAGGGCGTCTCCGTCGCCATCAGGGAAGGCACCGTGACGGCCCTCGTCGGCCCGTCGGGCGGCGGCAAGAGCACGCTTCTGCGCTGCATCAACCTTCTGGAAATACCGACGTCAGGCGCGGTGCGCATCGGCAACGACCGGCTGGAGTTCCATCCCGGCCAGAAGGTCACTACTGCCGCGATCCAGCGCCTGCGCCGCCAGACCGGCATGGTGTTCCAGAATTTCCAGCTTTTCCCCCACCGCACCGCAATCGAAAACGTCATGGAGGCTCTGACCACCGTCCTCAAATGGCCGGAGGCCAAGGCGCGAGAGCGCGCAGCGGCACTTCTGGAAAAGGTCGGCATGGCCCACAAGGCCGATGCCTGGCCGGCCACGCTTTCGGGCGGTCAGCAGCAGCGCGTCGCGATTGCCCGCGCGCTCGCGCCCTCGCCCAAGGTTCTGCTCTGCGATGAGCCTACATCGGCGCTCGACCCGGAACTCGCTCAGGAGGTAGTCGACGTTCTGAGTGACCTCGCCAGGGAAGGCACGACCATGGTCATGGCCACGCATGACCTTCGTCTTGCTTCATCCATCGCCAACGAAGTCGTGTTTCTGGATGCCGGCTTGGTAGTCGAAACCGGCCCGGCGCGGGAGGTCTTCGACAATCCGCAGCGCGAGCGCACCAAGCGCTTCATCACCACGCTGACTCAGGAGGTGGCGAAGGGCCGTCACGGCTAGGATTTAAGAGACCTTTCAGAATTCGCTTCGGTGACGCAAAAAGGCCCCTAGTGCCGCTTGGCCTGCACGATGTAGCCATCGATCGTCGTCTCGCCGAGCCATTTCACCGCTTCAAGCCGGTGCAGCCCTTCGACGAGGATGTAGCGCTTGCCGTCGAAACGCACCTGTATCGGCGTCTGCTGACCGTTTTCGACGATGCTCTCGGCAATCACCCGCACCGTATCCGGATGCAACGTCTTGCGGCGCTCCGTTGGCACATAGATCTGGCTGATCGGGATTTTCTGCGGTCTGAGCATTTTCTGCCTGTTGGGGCAAAGCGCCCTGCCCGACATGAATAAAGGCTTTGTGCGCAATGTCCATGTGGGCGGGCAGCAAGTCCCAGATAGCTGGCTCGACCGGGCGCGATCGTAACGCCGCGCTCCGGTCGAGCGCCTTCCCCTCGAAGGCAACGAATGTGGGATGAAATCCCGAAACTGGCATGCGAGCCCCCCGCGACTCGCACGCAAGAAGCAATGCAATCGCCGTGCCAACTAACGCTCGATTCAGACGAGATACGATTATCCTATAATTTTCAAATGGATAGAATAGATCACAGTGACATTGGGCGCGATCGTTCATGCACAACTATGGGTTATATTAGTGCAATCGATATTGTGCGATGCACAAATTCTACGCAGACACGACCTATGCATCCATTTTTGGCACAGCTTGCGCACAAAAAATCCGGCGCAGAATGTCGAAAGACATTCCACGCCGGAGGCAGGGTCTCGGGGAGGTCGTCCTAGATGTTCTTTGCCGCCATTTCCTTGGCGATGTGATCTGCCTGCCGGATTGCCAGCGTCACGATGGTCAGCGTCGGGTTTTCCGCACCGCCGGTGGTGAACTGGCTGCCGTCCGACACGAACAGGTTCTTGATGTCGTGCGTCTGGCCGAACTTGTTGACTACGCCATCCAACGCCTTCTCGCTCATGCGGTTGGTGCCGAGATTGTGCGTGGAGGGATATGGCGGCGTCGGGAAGGTCCGCGTTGCACCCACAGCGTCATACATGGCCATGCCCTGCTTGTAGGCATGGTTGCGCATGGCATCGTCATTGGGATGGTCGGTAAACCAGACATCGGGGATCGGCATGGCGTATTTGTCTTTCATCTCGCCATGCAGTTTCACGGCGTTCTGTTCCTGCGGCATGTCCTCGCCGACGATCCACATGCCGGCCATATGGTCGTAGTGGTCGAGCGCCGTGGTGAACCCTCGGCCCCACCCGCCTGGATTGAGGAAGGCGGCCATGAAGGGCAGCCCGAGCGCCAGCGTCTCCAGCTCATACCCGCCGACGAAGCCGCGCGAAGGATCGTGCTTTGCTTCGTCCCGTACGATTCCGGCCATGGTCGTGCCGCGATACATATGCACCGGCTTGTCGAAGATGGCGTAGACCGAGCCGGTGGTGTGGCGCATGTAGTTCTTGCCCACCTGCCCCGACGAATTGGCAAGCCCGTCAGGAAACTTCGAAGATGCCGAGTTAAGCAGCAGCCGCGGGCTCTCGATAGAATTGCCGGCGACGCAGACGATGCGCGCCTTCTGGCTTTGCAGCTTGCCGTCCTTGTCGGCGTAGACGACGCTCGTCACCTTGCCGCTGTCGTCGTGCTCGATCTTGACGACATGGCTGTTGGGGCGAACCTCCAGCTTGCCGGTTTCTTCGCCCTTGGGGATTTCCGTATAGAGCGTCGACCATTTCGCGCCCCATTTGCAGCCTTGGAAGCAGAACCCAGTCTGCTGGCAGGCCATGCGGCCGTCACGCTCTGCCGAATTGATCGCCATATTGCCGGTGTGGCATTCCTTGTAGCCAAGCGCGTCGGCGCCGGCCTTCAGGATCTTGAAATTGTTGTTTCCCGGCAGGCCTTCGATGCCGTTGGTGCGGGTCACGCCCATCTTGTCTTCGGCCTTGGCGTAGTATGGCTCCAGTTCCGCCAGCGTCAGTGGCCAGTCAAGCAGGTTCGCACCCTCGATCTTGCCGTAATGGGTCAGCGCCTTGAATTCATGCTCCTGCAGGCGAAGCGATGCGCCGGCCCAATGGGTTGTGGTTCCACCGACAGCCTTGACGATCCAGGCTGGAAGGCCCGAAAAATCCTTGGCGACGCGCCAGCCACCTGAAGCGGTGCGCGGATCACCCCAGGAGAGCTGGGCAAAGCTATCCCATTCGTCATTGATAAAATCCGCATATTCGTAACGATTGCCGGCTTCGAGTATCACTACGTCGATGCCCTTCTGGGCGAGTTCGTTGCCGAGCGTGCCGCCGCCGGCGCCGGAGCCGATGATTACGACGACCTTGTCATCGTTCAGATCATATTTCGCGACCATGGTTTCCTCCCAAAGGTCAATAATTGCAATGGCTTGACGAAACGAGCTCTATAGCCACTCAATGTCGTCGAAGCCGCGCGCGATATAGCCTCCCTTGGAGTAGGACTCGCCCTCATAGCCGAAGATTGGCCAGATCTCCTTTTGATTGTAGAGACCGACGACGAGCCCGCCCCGGACCGCCTGGAAGAACGGCGTGTCCTCGATACCCTGCAGAAGCTTCACCCGCTCCTCCTCCCAGCCGAGCCCGGCATAGCCCCCGGCGCCCGCCTTCTGGTCGAGATCGGCAATGCCTTTTTCGATGAGTTCCTTGTGCGCGGCATCCTTACCGGCCGCCTCGTCATGGCTCTTGACGGCGATGGCGTAATATTTGTCCGGCACCTGGTCGTGCGGATAGATGTCGCGCGCCATCTGGATCAGCGTTGCCATCGTCTCGGGCTTGAGGGCCGTCGTTTCGAGCCCCCAGGCATGCTGCGGGCTGATGACCGCGCTGCCGCTGATGACCAGTAGCGCAGCGCCCACGCCGCCGCGTTTCAGCAGCTCACGTCGCGACAGGCCGGGCCTGCCTTCATGGATCGTGACCATTTTGTTCCTCCCTTGCTTGCTTTGCGCCTGAAGGCGCCGTTGCTGGCTGGGCCGCACTCCTCCCGAGTGCGGATCACCCCGTCCCTATTTGTAGCGGCCGTGCCGTTGCAGCACCTCGATCTGGTAGCCGTCCGGATCGGCGACGAAGAAGAACCGGGCGAGCAAAGCGCCCTCCCGGTTGAATTCGACGATTTTGCGAGGAGCGAGGCCGAGCGCCTCAAAACGGGCATGCTCGACGTCGAGATGATCGACGCAGAAGGCGATATGGCCGTAGCCATCGCCCAGCGCGTAAGGTTCCTCGCGGCCTTTGTTGATGGTGAGTTCGACCTCTAAGTCGGCCTCGGCGTTGCGCAGATAGACGAGCGTAAAGGTCTCGAAATCCAGCCTGTCGGCGATTTCGAGCCCGAATGCCTGTTTGTAGAATTCCACGGACCGGGTTTCTTCAAGAACCCGGATCATCATGTGTATCGCTTTGGCCAAATCTGTCCCCGCAATCCGTTACGCCTTCGATGTGAATCGGATTATGAGCGCGGTGCATCCAAGTTGGTGGCAGCCCGTTACCACGCAGGAAATTGATCGCCGGTCACAATCACGCTAGGCACCAAAGTTCGATTGCGGCGATCTGCATTTCCGTCGAATATACCATCAGCGGGCGCAAGCGCCGCCAAAACCAAGAAAAACCGGGAGGAATGAGAGATGTGCAGGGTTTTTGCCGGACAGGATCCGGAAGGCTATCGCCAGATCAACCGCTCGATTCGCATCGGCGGCCACTCGACCAGCATCCAGCTTGAAGCGACGTTCTGGGCGCTGCTGGACGAGATCGCCGACGGCCAGGGGCTGACGACGCCGAAATTCATATCGAAGCTTTACGACGAGGCGATCGAGATAAACGGCGAAATACCGAACTTCGCGTCCATGCTGCGCACCACTTGCGCGCTCTATCTAAGAGGGCACCGCCCCTCGGACCACGAACAGGCGATTCTGCGTAGCGAAGCAGCCTGAACCGACGCCGTCAGGCGCGTTCGGCCACGACGTCGGCCGAGAAACGCAATTCGCGCAGCGGCCGCACCTTTCGCGTCGTCGCATCATAGGTCGGATGCGCCTTGTACGCCGCCAGCGCTGCCTCGTCGGCGAATTCGGCATAGACCACCACGTCGATCTCGTTTCCGAGCGGATCGACCTTGGTGTTGAATGTCACTTCAAAGTGATCGGAATACGGGATCGAAGCCAGCGCCCGCAGCCCGTCGCGGACAGCCGCGATATCCTCTTCACGCCTGGCGTTGAAAAACACGATATGCCGGATCACGTACGCCTCCTGAATTCTCGAGGCGTCTTTTGGGTCGCTATCGCGCCCGCGTCAATCTCTCAAGCCAAGGGCTTTCAGCCGCAGCCTGCCGGAAATTTCGTCGATCAGCCGCCGAAGTAGCTCATCGCGTGGCGCAACAGGCGCACGCCATGATCCAGATAGCGGCCCTGATTGGACGTGGCATCCCAGATCAGGAAGACAGTGACGATGACCACGGCAACGACATAGCGCATGCCGGCACGATACCCCAACGCCTGCAATACTACCACCATCAGCTCCACCCGATCGTAAATGACCGGTTGAGACTTTTGGTCGGTCGGGCGGCGAAAAGCGTTCTCGATCAGGGGCGTGAAAAGCTTGGTACGGCCTCCCTTTCACTCTGCCTCTTGAAGTTTCCCTTGATGACATGGAAGATCATGGCAGGAATCCACTGGGAGGCGCTGAAACTGTGGTTGAAGGGCGCCCGTTTCAAAAGGAGCCCACCGGCTCCTGAAACGGTCAGCTACCGTGATCATGGTGGAGCGTTCGAACCCGGTGAATGAGAGGAAAGCCACCAGCATGCGAGGGCATGCGTGGGCTTTGCCGACGAAATCGGGGATCTGAGGGGATCTGACATGACGCAGGATCACGCCGCATCCGACGACGCGATAAGGCTGGACGAACGCAATTTCGCCGACGTGGCGCGGGGCCTGCCGGCCAAGGCGCGCATGGTGCTGTCGGCGGCCATGAACCTTGCTCGCGGTACGCTCAAGATCACCTTGCCGGACGGCCGTGCCGTCCTGGTCGGCGGCAAGGCGCCCGGCCCGGACGCACAGCTCGTGCTGAACAACTGGCGCCTGCCCGGCCGCGCCTTCACCGGCGGCACGATCGGCGTTGCCGAATCCTATATGGACGGCGATTGGGAAAGCCCGGACGTGACCTCGTTTCTCGAGCTCTTCGTGGTCAATTCCGAAACCGGCGAACGCCTGGCGGGCGGTGCGAGCTGGCTGCTGAATGCGGTTCAGCGCATCCGCCATTGGCTCAACGAAAACACGCACCGCGGCTCGAAGAAGAACATTTCCGCCCACTACGATCTCGGCAACGCCTTCTACAAGGAATGGCTGGACCCGACCATGACCTATTCCTCGGCGCTGTTTTCGGCCGGCGCCAATGATCTTGAAAGCGCGCAGACCGCGAAATACCGGGCGCTGGCCAAGGATGTCGGCATCCGCGCCAAGGACCATGTGCTGGAGATCGGCTGTGGCTGGGGCGGCTTTGCCGAATTTGCCGCGCGCGAAATCGGCTGCCGCGTCACCGGCCTGACCATCAGCCGCGAGCAGCATGATTTCGCCACTGCCCGCATCGCCAAGGCCGGCCTTTCCGACAAGGTCGAGATCAAGCTGCAGGATTATCGCGACGAAACCGGCAAATACGACCGCATTGCCTCGATTGAGATGTTCGAGGCCGTCGGCGAAAAATACTGGCCGGTGTTCTTCGGCAAGGTCAAGGACTGCCTGAAGGCCGGCGGCACTGCCGGCATGCAGATCATCACCATCAACGAAAGCGCCTATTCGATCTACCGCAGCCGGCCGGATTTCATCCAGCGCTACGTCTTTCCGGGCGGCATGCTGCCGACACCGGCGATCCTGAAATCGCTCGGTGCCGATCAGGGCCTGTCCTATCTGCGCGAGCGTGTCTTCCCGCAGGATTACGCCCGCACGCTTGCCGAATGGCGGCTGCGTTTCTGGGGATCCTGGGAAAAGATCGTGCCGCTCGGCTTCGACGACCGCTTCAAGAAGCTCTGGGAGTTCTATCTCCACTATTGCGAGGCTGGCTTCCGCGCAGAGTATATCGACGTGCGGCAGGTCATCTACAAGGCTTGAGCCACCGCATCAGGACCGAAATTCGGCTGCTCTTGGCGTCTGAGAAGAATTTCCGGCCAGCCTCCGACCTCATTTTTTAACACCGCAGTCGCCTCATCTCTAGCGACTCCGCGCACTGCAGCGATTCTTCAAAGCGGAATCACGCTTGCGTGAATGGCACCTTCACGTGATCGCATCCTGTTGATCGTCAGCCGACTTACTTTCGCGGATGCCTTCACCCATATGAGCCGTGTTGATCGTCGGACACGAGGGATTTCCAAAATCACCGGCAGCTTGGCGACTCCACCGGAATACCGGTTGGCGCATCTTCCTCCCATGCCGGCGGAAAACCTCTTGTCGCGGTCACGACGAACTTTTGGAGAATACAGATGAAGAAGACAATTATTGCACTCACCGCGGTTTTGATGACCTCCGGTATCGCCCTTGCCCAGAATACGAATTCGGTGATCCAGACGGCTCATGACGCCGCGCCCGTTTCCGTCGTCGTCAAGCAGCCGGCCAATATCGATTATTCCTCACAGGCCGCGATCTCCTCGACGGTCGGCGCGACCAACGAACAGCAGCGCGCCGCGATCATTCAGGAACGCGCCGACAACCGTTGAATGAATATCCGGGGTGCTCTCACGCCCCGGCACACAAACTTGTGACCATGTTCCCCGGCTACGTCTCGGTTACTTCATTTGAAGTTGAGTGTCCCGGTACATAAATCACACTTTGCAACCGAAGATATTGAATTGCTTGACGATTTATATCTTCAAAATTCCGCCGAAGACAATTTCGGCCAAGAATAATGGAGACTAAAATGAGAAAGATCATTCTTTCCCTCGCCGCCGTTTTGATGACCACCGGCGTTTCCCTCGCAAATGACCGTTACGGCGACGCCGCTCCTTCCTCGGTCGTCGTCAACGCTCCCAGGAGCATCGATTACTCCGGCACTGCCGCCATTGGCGCCACCAACACCGGTGTCAAAAACGACCGCTACGGCGATGCCGCTCCGAATTCGGTTGTTGTAAGCCAGCCCAAGAGCCTCGACTACTCGGGCACGGCCGGCATCGGCGCCACCACCAACGGCCTCAAGAACAACCGTTACGGCGACGGCGCGAACTCGATGTACTGATCGACCGGTCCCTACGGGACTGAGTTGAACGCAAAGGGCGGCAGACCCGGTCTGCCGCCCTTTTTGTTTATTCCGATGACCTCAGAGCGTGATGCGGTATTTGCCAAAACCTTCCGCACCTTCGCCGGCGGGCTCGATCTTGACGCCCTTCACATTGGCGATCAGGTCTTTTGCCTTGGGGCCGGTCTCGAACAGAACCGACGTTCCTTCCAGCGGCGCAAAGCTCCAGTTGTCGTCGGCGGAAGGGTTGATCGTCTTCTGGTCGATGATGTAGCGCACGATCACGTCACGGTTGGTATCCGGCGCCTCGTAAATGATCTTGGACGCGTTGATCTCCGGGAAATTACCGCCGCCGCCGGCGCGGTAGTTGTTCGTCGCGACGACGAATTTTGCTGCCGGATCAATGGCTTTCCCGTCGAACATCAGGTCAACGATGCGGTTCGAGCCGGCGTTGATGACGGCGCCCTTCGGATCATATTTGGGCGGCTGCGACAGATCGATCTTGTAGCTGACGCCGTCGATCACATCGAAATTATAGGACGGGAAGTCGGTGTTGATCAGCGGCTGGTCCGCCTTGCCCTTCTCGACCTGATTGAAAATGCCGGCCGACATTTCCAGCCAGTCCTTCACCTGCGCGCCGGTGATTTCCACCGCCCGCACCGTGTTTGGATAGAGATAGAGGTCGGCGACGTTCTTGATCGCGATGTCGCCGGTCGGCACGTCTGTATAGTACTCCGGACCGCCGCGGCCGCCTGACTTGAAGGGTGCTGCCGCCGAAAGCACGGGCAGGTCCTTGTATTGCGTGTCCTTCAGCAGGTCCTTGATGTACCAGGTCTGCGCCTGGCTGACGATCTGAACGGAAGGATCGTCGGCGACCAGCGCGAAATAGGAATAGAGCGGCGCGGATGTCTTGCCGACCGGCCGACGCACATAGGCGAGCGTCGCCTCGTGATCCTCCTTGAGCGCATCGACAATGCGCTTGTCGTCCTCCACCGTTGCCTTGTTCTTGTTGTCGACGCGCTCATAGATCGGCCGCGCCTCGGAAGTCGCTGAAACGACCTTCCATTTGCCGCCATCGGCTTCGAGCATCAGGTCGATCAGGCCCATATGCGAGCCCCAGAAGCCGCCCATGACGGCCGGTTTGCCCTGCAGCGTGCCTTTTGCCGCGTCGACGCCCTCCAGCCCCTGAAAGTCCTTCGGGCCGGGAAAGACGAGATGCTGATGCCCGGTGAAGACCGCATCGATGCCGTCCACGCCGGCGAGGAAGAACGAAGCGTTCTCCATCAGGTCGCCCTGCTTGTTGTCGATGCCCGAATGCGAGAGCGCAATGACGATGTCCGCGCCCTCCTCCTTCATCTGCGGCACCCAGGCTTTTGCCGCCTCCACGATGTCACGCGTCAGCACGTTACCGGTCAGGTTCTTGGCATCCCAGATCATGATCTGCGGCGGCACAAAGCCGATGATGCCGATCTTGATCGGATGTTCCGCGCCCGCGCCGTCCTTCACCTTCTTGTCGAGGATCACGTAAGGCTTGAGATAGAGCTTGTCGTCGCGCGGATTGGAGGCAAGCACGGTACCCTTGACCAGATTGGCGCAGACGAACGGGAAATTGGCTCCGGCCAGCACCTTGTCCATGAAGGACAGGCCGTAGTTGAATTCGTGATTGCCGAGCGTCGAGCATTCGTAGCCGAGCAGGTTCATGCCCTTCATGACGGGATGGACGTCACCTTCCTTCAAGCCCTTCTCATAGGCGACATAGTCGCCCATCGGGTTGCCCTGCAGGAGATCGCCATTGTCGATCAGCATCGAATTGGTCGCTTCCTTGCGCACGGCGTCGATCAGCGAAGCGGTGCGGGAAAGGCCCATCGTGTCGTTCGGCTTGTCGGCATAGTAGTCGTAGGGCAGCACGTTCACATGGATGTCGGTCGTTTCCATGATCCTGAGATGCGCCTGATTGGCCTGCGCTCGCGCCGAAAACGGATGCAGCATGACGAAGGCCCCGGTTGCCGCAGCACCTGCCAGAAAGGACCGCCGCGACAAGGGATGAAGCAACTCAGACATGGTTTTCTCCTGGAGATTGATCTCGAAAAAAATCGACGCCGAAACAATGAGTTTCGCGCCGAATTTTTTACGAGTCCAGCAGGAACAGGTGACGCGCCGATGACAATTTGTCGGCTAATCAGCGATCATTTCGGTTTTGCAGGCGTCTGCGCGGAGCCCTGCGTGATCAGCCGGGCGCTGCGCTGGCCCGTCGTGTAGATCCACAGCCAGCTCAGCGCTACCGAAAGCCTGTTGCGAAGGCCGATCAGGAAATAGATGTGCGCCAGGCCCCACAGCCACCAGGCGATGCGCCCGTTGAGCTTGATCCAGCCGAAGTCGATCACTGCCGCGCGCTTGCCGATCGTGGCGAGATTGCCGTCGTTCTTGTAGCGGAAGGGCCGCACCGAACTGCCGCCCTTCAACCGCGCCTTGATCGTCGCGGCAATATGCCAGCCCTGCTGCTTGGCGGCAGGCGCCACACCGGGAACGGGCTTGCCTTCCGGCGTCGTGACATGTGCCGTATCGCCGATCACGAAGATTTCCGGGTGCCCGGCGACCGTCAGGTCCGGCTCCACCATCACCCGTCCGGCGCGATCGGCAGAGGCACCCAGCCATTCCGCCGCCGGTGACGCCGCAACGCCTGCGGCCCAGATGATCGTCTTTGCCGGCAGGTGCTGCCCGCCATAGACCACGCCCTGCGCGTTGCATTCGGAGACCGCCCTGCCGAGCTCGACCTCGACGCCAAGCTTTTCGAGTGCGCTTTTCGCATAGGCCGATTGCGCCGGCACGAAGGCGGAAAGCACGCGTTCACCGGCCTCTATCAGCACGACGCGGGCTTCGCGCGTATCGATATTGCGGAACTCGCGCGGCAGCGTGTCATGCGCCAGTTCGGCGATCGTGCCGGCCAGTTCCACGCCGGTCGGACCGCCGCCGATGATGACGAAGGTCAAACGCGCGCGGCGACGTTCGGGATCGGTTTCCCGCTCGGCCTTCTCGAAGGCCATCAATATGCGCCGGCGGATGGTCGTGGCATCCTCCAGCGTCTTCAGGCCGGGCGCATAAGGCTCCCATTCGTCATGGCCGAAATAGGCATGCCGCGCACCGGTTGCCAGCACCAGCGTGTCGTAGGGAATAGCTTCGCCGTCCTCCATCAGTACCCGCTTGCCGGCCGGATCGACGCCGGTAACGGTGCCCAGAAGCGTGGTCACATCCTCGCGGTTGCGCAGCAATTGGCGTATCGGCCAAGCGATTTCGGACGTCGCCAACGACGTCGTGGCGACTTGATACAGAAGCGGCTGGAAAAGGTGATGGTTGCGCCGGTCGATGATCGTGATGCGCACGGGTGCGCCGGTCAGGTTGCGGGTAGCCTCCAGGCCGCCGAACCCGGCACCGACGACGACGACGTGATGTGGGCTGGAAGCAGGATCCATCGGGCTCGCTTGGGCGAAGAAAACGATTCGTCCCGATTATGGTGCAGTGCCGCAAACAAGCAAGCAGTGCTTAGGACCAAGACACATTCGGGTGTGTCGAGATTCAGATCAGGGCGTGCCGAGAACGGCGGTTTTCGAGAACCGGAACGGAGCGTACATTTGGGTACGTGAGTACCGGAAGCGCAGAAAACTGCTGTTCGCAGGCCGCCATCATCTGAATATCGGCACACCCGATCACGCCAGCTCCGGCTTCATGCCGAGCGCCGTGCGGTCGATGATCTCGCGCAGCGCGAAGGACGAGTTGATCTTGGTCACGTGCGGCATGGCCGACAGCCATTCCTTGTGGATGCGCTCGTAGTCGGCCAGGTCCTTAGCAGCGATGCGCAGGATGTAGTCATATTCGCCCGACATCAGATGGCATGACAGGATGTTGGGGCAGCGCTTCACCGCCGCCTCGAAATCCGAAAGCGTCTTCTCGAACTGGCCCGACAGCGAGATGTGCACGATGGCCGTCATCTGATGGCCGAGCGCCGCGTTGGAAAGCCGGGCGTGATAGCCGCGGATGACGCCGCTCTTTTCCAGATTGTCTAGCCGGCGCGAACAGGCCGACTGCGACAGGCCAACCTTCTCGGCTAGAGCCGCATTTGGGATGCGCCCATCCTTCTGCAAAGCGTCCAGAATGGCGATATCGATCCTGTCGAGCGACATTATTCGTATTTCCTTCGAATATACCGAGATTTCGCGCAACGAATAGCGATTTCAGGCGGCAACAGCAACCCAATTTGCAAACAAGCACAGCCGATTCTGTGATTTCATGAGGGATACAAAAAATTCCATCGACGGGAAACAGTGGAGGAACACAATGCGCGTCGGATGCCCCAAGGAAATCAAGAATCATGAGTACCGTGTCGGCCTGACACCGGGCGCGGTTCGCGAATATGCAGCCCATGGCCATGAGGTTCTGGTCGAGACGGGCGCCGGCGCCGGCATCGGCGCCGATGACAACGCCTATCGCGCTGCGGGTGCCACCATCGCCAAGACGGCCGCCGACGTATTTGCCAAGTCGGACATGATCGTCAAGGTCAAGGAACCGCAGCCCAACGAATGGGTGCAGCTGCGCGACGGCCAGATCCTCTACACTTATCTTCACCTTGCTCCCGATCTGGAACAGACCAAGGGCCTGCTGGCTTCGGGCGTCACTGCCGTCGCCTACGAGACGGTAACCGACGATCGCGGCGGCCTGCCGCTGCTGGCGCCGATGTCGGAAGTTGCCGGCCGCCTCGCCATCCAGGCCGGCGCGACCGCGCTGCAGAAGGCCAATGGCGGCCGTGGCGTACTGCTGGGCGGCGTTCCGGGCGTTCTGCCCGGCAAGGTCACGGTCATCGGCGGCGGTGTCGTCGGCCTTCATGCGGCCCGGATGGCGGTCGGCCTCGGTGCCGACGTCACTATTCTCGACCGTTCGATCCCGCGCCTGCGCCAGCTCGACGACCTGTTCAGCGGCCGCATTCACACCCGCTATTCGACGGTGGAAGCGCTCGACGAGGAATGCTTCTCGGCGGACGTCATCGTCGGCGCGGTGCTCATCCCGGGTGCCGCAGCACCCAAGCTCGTTACCCGCGAAATGCTGTCCGGCATCAAGAAGGGCGCGGTGCTGGTCGATGTCGCCATCGATCAGGGCGGCTGCTTCGAGACCTCGCATGCCACCACCCATGCCGACCCGACCTATGAGGTCGACGGCGTCATCCACTACTGCGTCGCCAACATGCCCGGCGCCGTGCCTGTCACCTCGGCACATGCACTGAACAACGCGACGCTGCATTACGGCCTGCAGCTTGCCGACAAGGGCCTGAAGGCGCTCATCGACGAGCCGCATCTGCGCAACGGTCTCAATGTCCACAAGGGCAAGATCACCAATCGCGCCGTCGCCGAAGCGCTCGGCTACGAAATGGTCGAGCCGAAAGCGGTTCTGGCCGCCTGATTTCGAATCCGGGTTCCTCAAACGCAAAAACCGCCGGTTCGTCCGGCGGTTTTTTTATTGAGTGAACCAAAAAAGTAGCGGTGGGCATCGCCCGTAGCCCAAAGTTCAAATTGTATATTTGCCGCTTATCGCATCGACGGCTGTGCATCGCCGTAGCGATCGTTGAAGTGCGGGCCATATTCCGGAGCTTCGATCGCAGCCGTTGTCGTGCGATCGAGCGGGCCGGCCGCCAGAACCTTCGAGTCGGGCGCGGCATCGCTGTCACGCGTATTCTGGCTTACCGAATAGCCGGGATCCCTTTGGGTAATCGTGCGATCCACGACGACATGGTTCTGATTGACGATGACCGACGGCGGGGCTGAGTCAGCAAGAGCCGCACCCGAACCTAAAACAACAGCGGCAAACGCAAAAAGTAACTTCTTCATCTCACTTCTCCTCATCGCAAGACATTGGTTCCGCCGCTTGCCAGCGGTACCCACGCGCAAAAGCGCTGGACGAAGGTACAACGCCTTCCCATCCCATAGTGCTTTCGTACTCGGGTCAGGATTTCAGTTTCTATGCGCCGGAATTCCGGGAGTGTTTTCCGGCACGACTGACGTAGGTACGCGACCGCGCAACGGCAAATCACGACGCTGCGACCGAAAGTTGCGTCCCTTCACAGATCCGTGTTGGCCTGCTCGATCCGTCACCGCCGCATGGCGATCTGATCAGCTGAAGGGGCGACGGACACCGTCCGTCGCCCAAGGCTCATATTGCATACCGGCTTATCTCATCGACGGCTGTGCATCGCCGTAGCGATCATTCACATGCGGGCCATATTCCGGCGCCTCGATCGCGGCCGTTGTCGTGTGATCGAGCGGGCCGGCCGCCAGCACCCTGGACTCAGGGGCCGCATCACCATCGCGCTCGTTCTGCCTCACCTCATAACCGGGATCCATCGCCGTGTAGTTGCGATCCATGACCTCGTGTTTCCGTTGCATGATGACGGTTTTCGGCGCTGAATCGGAGCCGACAGCGACCGGGTATTCATCGGCCAGTGCTGAACCCGAAACAAAAAGAACTGCGGCAAAAGCAAAGAGCAACTTTTTCATCTCACTTCTCCTCATCGCAAGACATCGGTTCCGCCGCTTGCCCGGCGGAGTCCACGCGACAAAGCCTCGGACGAAACGTCTCCTCCATCCCATCGTGCTTACGAAGCTTGGGCTGTACCTTCAGTTTTGCCGGAAATCCGGGGGTTTTCCGGTATAGTTGAGATAGGTACGCAATAGTATTGCGTCGAATCACGACATTGCGACTGAAAGTTGCACAACCCCTCACACCTCCGTGTGGGCGCGCTCGATGCGGCATTGATAGCAATTGTTGCGGGCCGAGCGCATGTGGACATAAGCGATTTCGGGCCGCTGCAGCAGTTCATGGGCGCGCCCGCAGATCATATGCGTCGGCACCACCGCCCCGCTGCCATAGACGATACGGTCGTCTTCGCCATAACCGCGCAGGATATAATCCGGCGTCGCCCTGAACATCGACGGGATCGTGTCGGTTTCCGGCGAACGTTCGCATTCCTCCGCATGCAGGAAGATCGGGCCGGTCTCCGCATAGGGTTGCAGGGCCGGAAACGGTCTGTAGGCCAGGATCAGATATTCCTTGCCAGCATCGATATTTCGCAGGCAATGGCGGCAAGGCATGCCATCGCCATCGGAAATGCGGCGCTCGGGAACGAGGCCGTAATCGTCGGCGGCTCCGGCTTGAAGGGCGCGAACGCGGTCTGTGGGAAGCGCAACATAATGTAGCAGCATGGCATCAACTCCTTGAGGTGATCATGCCCGCACTATGCCGTGCCCTTCCTCTTGCCAGCCACCCGATTCCTGATTGCGAGGACCGTGCCTGAAACGCCAAACCGCCGATCACGAATCCATGATCGGCGGTCCAGAGTTGCCAGTGCAACGGTATCGGTCAGCGCAGAAAATCGTCTATGCGCCTGAGCGTCACGCGGCGGTTCTGCCAGTTTTCCGCCTGCGTCTGCACCAGTAGGAATTCCTCGCCATAGCCGACCGTTTCCAGCGCCCGGGCCGGAATGCCGAACTCGCGCACCAGTGTCCGCTTCATCGAAGCTGCACGGCGCTCGGACAGTATCTGGTTCGATTCATAGGAACCGACCGCATCGGTATGGCCTTCGATCAGCACCTTGGTGCCCGGCCGGCGGCGCAACATACGCTCCAGCGCCGTCGCGATGTTCTCGACCTTGCCATATTGCGAATCGGGAACCTCGGCTGAACCGAAAGCGAAGTTGATCGACTGAATGTCGATGGACGGCGCCATGCGGCGAAGTTCGGGACGGTTCTTGAACTCGCGCACCGTCACGCGCTGATCGCGGCGCAGCTTCCTGGCAGGTGCCGCGTCGAGCCTGCGCTCGATCTGATTTGCCGAAGGCATCGCGCTCTGCGCTGTCGCGAAAGTCGGGAAGGCTATGAGCGCGACCATGGCGGCGGCGAAGTGGCGGCGGTTCAGCATGTATGTTGTCTCCTTCAGCAGCGGCTAGAAAAAGCCGTTTCGATGGCGCGAACATGCCGTAGCCAAGCTGAAGCATTCCTGAACGAGCAGTTCAGCTTCGGTTATCTGGATGTCAGGGCCGCATCACGCTGGCGGAACGCTCGGCGAAGCTCATGGTGCGCACCATCTCCTGCTTCTGGCCAACCGGCGAGAAACCGAGCTTCTGATAGAGCGGAAGGGCGGCAGGATGATCCATCGTGCATGTCTGCACCGTCACCCGTTCAGGCTTGTGCGACCACGCTGCCTCGATCGCAGCCCCCAGGAACCAGCGGCCGAGCCCCTGCCCCATCGCGTGCTCCATCATGCCGAAATAGGCAAGTTCGGCCTCTCCCGGCAGATGCGGCTTGATGTCGAAGAAACCTGCGGGCACGCCGTCGAGATAGAGGATGCGGACGTCGCGGTCTTCGCGGTGCAGTCCGGCGGAAAGCTCCTCGTCATCCAGCCGCAGCGCATTGACCCACTGCCATTTGCGCCCAACCCGGTCCATCAGATAGCGATAGAAATGCAACGGCACGGCACGCGCCTTCAGCAGCGCGATCTGCTTGTTCATCGGCAATGACGGGTAATAGACCGGCGGCGCACCCATTTCGAGAAAGGTGACGGTTACCGGTATCGACTGGGTCTCGTCCGCCATGGTCAATCCTTGCCGGTCACGACCGGCGTATCGCTCAGCCCGCCCCATTCGGTCCATGATCCGTCGTAGAGCTTGTTGTCGGTATGGCCGAGGCTTTCCAGCGCCAGCGTTATGACGGCCGCCGTGACGCCGGAGCCGCAGGAGGTGACGACAGGCTGCGAAAGATCGAGACCCGCCCCTTCGAGCTTTTCTCTCAGCCGGTCGAGCGGCAAAAATTGTCCGTTCTCCGAAAGCGAACTAGCCGGCACATTTCTGGCGCCCGGCATGTGGCCGGAACGTATGCCAGCCCTCGGCTCCGGATCGACCCCGGTAAAACGTCCCGCGGGGCGCGCGTCGGCGATCTGGCGTTCGTGGCTTTCCACGGTGCGCCGCATATCCGCCAGCGAAGCCACGCGCGCAGTATCGAAATCGGCATGAAAGACGCTGCCCGCGATCTTGGTCAGCTCCGACGTCACCGGACGCCCGGCGGCCTTCCAGCTGTCCAGGCCGCCGTCGAGTATGTAGACCTGATAGACGCCCATGACCCGGAACATCCACCAGACGCGCGGAGCGGAGAAGAAGCCCGGCCCGTCATAGATCACGATCGTATCGTCGGCGGAGATGCCCATCGAGCCGACATGCTGGGCAAAGACATTCGGGCGCGGCAGCATGTGCGGCAGATCCGAATCAGGATCGACGACCATGTCGACATCAAAGAACACCGCGCCGGGAATATGCGCGGCATCATATTCGGCGCGCGCGTCGCGCTTTTGCGCCGGCAGGTACCATGAAGCATCGACGATCGAGATGCCCGGCGTCTTGAGCTTCGCCTGAAGCCAATCGGCATCGACCACGAATGGACTCTTTTCCGGCATCTTTTCGTCTCCGAGTGGTAATCATTCGCCCGCATGTTGAATAGGCGCGGCGCGAAAAATCCGCAACCGCGCCAAGCCATAATGGCAAGGCTTACGCAATCTTTGCAGGCAAGAGTGCCGACAGGTCGATTGTTCGCAACGTCGCATTCCGCGCACAATTTTGCCTTTTTTCGGCGCTCCATCTTGCGCCGGCCAATCAAAATTACCACTTCGCATTTGCTTCCCGGGGGCGGTGCAGCACGATGACGAGGGACTTTAATATGATCAGGCGGATTTGGCGCAGCTACACGACCCCGGACAAGGCGGATGCCTATGAGCATTTTTTCGACACGCTGATGTTACCAGCCATCGAGGGCATGAGACTGCCCGGTTACCAGAATATGGAGCTTCTGCGCCGCGTGGCGGACGAGGAAGTGGAATTCGTCTGGGTGATGAGTTTCGACTCGGCAAAGAGCCTTTCGCCACTGAAGGCGGAGGCCAATGATCCCGTGTCCGTGCCACGCGCGGCACAGCAGTTGCTCACGCGCTGGGACGAAAAAGCGAGTTTTTACGAAACCCGGCAGAGCCGGCCGTAGACGGCGCCATCTCCCGGGTCACTGCGCCGGCAGCGGTCCGAATCGAATGCGGAAGCGGCGGTTTTCCCGCCCCTTCTTCTCGATCTTGCCGATATGGATTTCGCCGACCTCGCCCGTGCTTTTAACATGGGTGCCACCGCAAGGCTGGCTGTCGATCGACCCATTATCGCCAATGCAGACAAGCCTGATCTTGCCGGTGCCGGTCGGCGGCCGGACATTCTTCGATTTCACCAATCCCGGATTGGCGGCAAGGTCGGCGTCTGTAATCAGCCGCATAAAAACGGCATGGTCGGCGGCGACCAGCTCCATCAGCCGCGCGGTCACGTCTTCCTTGGTGTAGCCGACATCCGGCAGATCGAAATCGACGCGCGAGTCCTCCTCATTCACCGAGGCTCCGGTGATCGGAAAAGGACAAACGACCGTCAGCAGATGGCAGGCCGTGTGCATGCGCATCAGGAGATGCCGGCGCGGCCAGTCAATGGAAAGCGCAAGCTGCTCGCCGACCTCAGGAACCGGCTGCCCGGCAGCCGGAACATGGATGATCTCATCCTTGGTCTCGCCGGTAATGGTCGCGGCGATGGCAATGCGGCTGCCATCGGGCCGCGTCACGAAGCCCGTGTCGCCGGGCTGTCCGCCCGAGGTCGCGTAAAAAATCGTGCGATCGAGAATGATGCCGCCGCGCTCGTTGATCGCAACGACGGCAGCACTGGTTTCCGCGAGATAGGCATCGTCGCGAAAAACCGATTCGGTCGTATAGGCCATTACGCCACGGCCTCGAAGGGCACCGGAATATCCACCGGACGGTCCATCCACTCGGGGATCGGCAGGTCCTTCGAGCGCAGGAACTCCGGATTGAACATCTTCGACTGATAGCGCGTGCCGTAGTCGCACAGGATGGTCACGATCGTGTGGCCCGGCCCAAGTTCGCGCGCCAGGCGAATGGCGCCGGCGATGTTGATGCCGGTCGAGCCGCCGAGGCACAGCCCCTCCTCCTGTATCAGGTCGAACACGATCGGCAGCGCCTCCTCGTCAGGGATCTGATAGGAGAAGTCCGGCGTGAACCCTTCCAGATTGGCGGTGATGCGCCCCTGCCCGATGCCTTCGGTGATCGAGCTGCCCTCGGACTTCAGCTCGCCGCTGGTGTAGTAGCTGAAGAGCGCAGCTCCGAGCGGATCGGCAAGCGCGATCTTCACCGCGTTGCTGTTCTCCTTCAGCCCCATCGCCACGCCCGCGAGCGTGCCGCCAGTGCCGACGGCCGACACGAAACCATCGACCTTGCCGCCGGTCTGCGCCCAGATTTCCTGCGCCGTCGTGCGGATATGGCCATCGCGATTGGCGACATTGTCGAACTGGTTGGCCCAGATCGCGCCATTCGGATCGGACTTCGCCATCTGCTCCGCCAGCCGCCCCGAAACCTTCACGTAATTGTTCGGGTTCTTGTAGGGCACCGCCGGCACTTCGATCAGCTCGGCGCCGAGAAGGCGCAGTGCGTCCTTCTTTTCCTGGCTCTGCGTATCGGGAATGACGATGACCGTGCGATAGCCGAGCGCCTTTGCAACCACCGTAAGCCCAATGCCGGTATTGCCGGCCGTGCCTTCGACGATAACGCCTCCCGGCCTCAGCAACCCCTTCTTCTCCGCATCGCGGATGATGAACAGGCCTGCGCGATCCTTGACCGACTGGCCCGGATTCATGAACTCGGCCTTGCCGAGGATTTCGCAGCCGGTTTCTTCCGAGGCGCGCCTCAGCCGGATCAAAGGGGTGTTGCCGATTGCGTCGATCACCGAACGGTGCATGGAAAATTCCTCATGTGTCGGCGCCGACACTAAAAACCACGCGCCGTGCTTTCAAGGGATGAATTTGCCTGGCCCAGACGCATTTTGAACATTGCACCCCGGCGAGGTACGAAAAACCGTCCGGCTTATTTGCGATCGGGCATCTTGAATGATTGTGCCGGCCGGCCGCACGGACCGTTGCCGGCACAGCGTGACTGCGGCCATTTCATCACTGGTTTCATAATATTGTTTTAGCATCTTCTTTAGAACCAGAACTATCCAATCTCCCCTTTCCAATAAAGATCAGGCCCGCTAGGTAGGCTTTTCTGATTGCGAATAACGGATCACGACATGGCAGCATTGTACCGGGCGGCCCCCAGGGATGGCGTAGCGTGGATTACAGGCGCCAGCACTGGTATCGGCCGTTCGCTGGCGCTCGAACTTGTCGCGGAGGGCTACACCGTGGCCGCCACCTCCCGCGACGAAGAGCGCCTGGCGACGCTGGTTCAGGAAACCGCCGGCATGCCCGGGCGTGTCCTGTCCTTTCCGTGTGACGTGACCGACGACGACGCCATGGTCAAAACCGTCGCCGCGATCGAAAACGAGGCCGGTCCGATTGCGCTTTCGGTTTTCAATGCAGGCACTTACTTTCCGACCCGCGGCGAACGGCTCGACGTGCTGAACATCACCAAGACCTTCGAGATCAATCTCTACGGCGTCATGTATGGGCTGGTTCCGGTGGTCGAGCGAATGCGCGAGCGCGGCCGCGGCCACGTTGTCTTCGTCGGTTCGGCGTCTTGCTATTTCGGCTGGCCGTCGGCCGGCGCCTATAGTGCATCGAAGGCGGCGCTGAACAACCTGGCGGAAGCGCTGAAGCACGACTTCGACAAGATGAACATCCGCGTTCAGGTGGTGAATCCGGGCTTCGTCGACACCCCGCTTACCGAGAGAAACAATTTCGCCATGCCGGCGCTGATGCCGGTCGGCGACGCCTCGCGGCGGCTTGCAAAAGCCATCCGCTTCGGCGGCTTCGAAACCAGCTTCCCGCTTCGTTTCACACTTGTGCTCAAGCTCTTGAAGATATTGCCGTTTTCGCTGCGGTACTGGTTCGTCCACTGGGTCACGGGTTGGGAGAGACGCCCGCTGGCGAACGGCCGCAGGCGACGCTGCTGAGCAGGATAAATCCATATCCTGGCCCTGCAGGACTCTTGGCCGCGATTCGGGAAATCTGTACGTAAAGTGCATTGATTCGTTGCATTGTCTGCAACATCTCAGTGCCCGGCGCGGGCTTGAGCCCTAGCGCCCTTGCGTGTCTGGAGGATTTCGTGGGACGCCGCTTCATGATCGGCTTCATCTGCCTGCTGGTGGTTCTGGCGGTCCTGTTCGCACTCGGGCCCCGTGTGCCCGTCGACACGCGCATCACCTTCGACCCATCCGCGGTCGGCGACGATCCGGAACTCTACCTGGAAAACACCGAGGACAAGATCGCCGGCATCCGCGACGAGCTTGAAAAGGAGATCATCTGGGCTGATCCGATGATCCATGCCAAAACGCCGATTTCCATCGTCTACATCCATGGCTTTTCCGCATCAAAGGGCGAACTCCGGCCCCTGGCCGACGAAGTCGCTGACGGGCTCGACGCCAATCTGTTCTACACGCGCCTGAAGGGCCATGGGCAGGACGGCGCGGCCATGGCCACTGCCACCGTCAATGACTGGATCAACGACTATGCCGAGGCGTTAGCCATCGGCCGCGCAATCGGCGACAAGGTCGTGGTGATCGCCACCTCGACCGGCGCGTCATTGGCCGTCCAGGCTGCCACGCAGGCCAGCGCATCGGAAGGCGTCGCGGCCATGGCGCTGATTTCGCCGAACTTCGGCGTTCGTGCCTCAGGCTCGGAAGTCCTCACCTTGCCATGGGGCGGGCAAATCGCCGAACTCATCGCCGGCAAGACCCGCAGCTTCGAGCCGCGCAACGCCATGCAGGAAAAGCTCTGGACCACCAGCTACCCGACGCGCGCCCTGCTGCCGATGGCGGCGCTGACCAATTTGGCCCGCGAGACCCCAGTCGAGCAGATCAAGATTCCCGCCTTGTTCATCTTTTCGGATTCGGATCGCATCACCCGGCAGGATCTGACCCGCGAGATCGCCGCCCGCTGGGGCGCGCCAAACGAACTCGTGCCGATCGACGACACCGGCGATCCGGACAACCACGTCATCGCCGGTGACGCCCTCTCGCCGGCGACAACCAACTTTCTCGCCGAGCGTATCGTGGTGTGGGTTCGGGCCATCCTCGAATAAAAAGAAACGGCCGAAGCATCGCTTCGGCCGTTTCCAATTTCTCAAACTGCGGTGCGCTTATGCAGCCCGCGTATTCGGCTTGCGGCCACCGAAACCGCGCTTCTTGGCGCGGAACGGCCTTTGACCTTCCGGCCTCTCGCCCGAAGGCTGCCCGCCGAACGTCTTCTTGCCGAAACCGCCGTTGCCGCGCGGCTTCTGGCCGTGCGGGCGTTTGTCGCCGCGCGGTGCGTTGCGATCATTGGCTGCTTCGCGCGGCGCGCTATCGTGGGTGCGCGGCGCAGGCGCCGGATCGGGCTGACCGAGATGATCGGCAGCGACCGGCAGCTTCATGCGGATGATCTTCTCGACCTGGCGAAGCTTTGCGTTCTCGCCCGGATCGCACAGCGTGATGGCAATGCCGTCAGCGCCGTTGCGGCCCGTGCGGCCGATGCGGTGGACGTAGCTTTCCGCCTCGTCCGGCAGCTCATAGTTCACGACATGGCTGATGCCCGGCACGTCGATGCCGCGCGCCGCGATGTCGGTCGCAACGAGGATGCGCACGGAGCCGTCGCGAAAGCCGTTCAGGGCCTTCTGGCGGGCGTTCTGCGACTTGTTGCCGTGGATGACGGCAGCGTCGAAGCCGTCACGCTCCAGATCGCGGGTAACGCGGTCGGCGCCGTGCTTGGTGCGGGCGAATACGATAACCGAGCGCATCGTCTCGTCGGCCAGCATTGCCGACAGAACCTGCCGCTTCTGCTTGACGCGGGCGAGAACCACGCTCTGCTTGATCTCGGCGGCAGTGGTACCCTGCGGCGCGACTTCGATATGCACGGGGTCCTTCAGGATGCCGCGGGCCAGCGATTCGATCTCGGCGGGCATGGTCGCGGAGAACAGCGCCGTCTGGCGGTCCTTGTGGGTCGCCTTGGCGATGCGCTTCACGTCATGGATGAAGCCCATGTCGAGCATGCGGTCGGCCTCGTCGAGAACCAGCCAGCGCGTATCGGACAGGTTGACCTCGCCCTCGCGGACCAGATCGGTAAGGCGGCCGGGGGTCGCGATCAGCACGTCGACGCCGGGCGCCATCTTCTTGACCTGGCTGTAACGCGACACGCCGCCGAGCACGAGCGCGGTCGACACATGCAGGCCCTTGGTCAGCACGCGGATGGTGTCTTCGATCTGCACGGCGAGTTCGCGGGTCGGCGCGAGGATCAGCGCACGCGCCGTCTTCGGCAGGCGCTTAGTGCCCAGCGCGATGATCTTGGTCAGGATCGGCAGGCTGAAAGCCGCCGTCTTGCCGGAGCCCGTCTGGGCGACGGCCAGCACGTCACGGCCGGCGAGATGGGCCGGAATGGCCTGTTCCTGCACCGGCTTGGGCATATCGAAGCCCGCAGCATGCGTGCCCTTGAGAAGGCCGCCGGTAATTCCGAGTTTGGCGAAACCAGTCAGTTCCGCATTGTTTTCGTTCGTCAATTTATTCTTCTTTCATGCGGCACTCGACCGCAAAGCATGATCGCGGCAAGGCGCTTACCTGCCGGCGAAATTTGTTATGGAAACGACAAGGCGGCGGGCATTTCCTTTGCCCACGCGGCTGCGCTGTCGTGCCCGCGAAAAAATAAGTCCGCAGGGCTTTTTCTCCGCGGATCATTCGATCCTGATGAAGAAAACAGACGCAACCAGTCCCATCGATGGGGAGAGCCAGAAAGTCGGCTCAAGCGCCTATGACGCCGCATATGGGCGATTTGCGTTGAAAAAGCAAACGAATTTATGTTGCGGCGCAAAAAGACGCTGGCGAAAGCGCGAAAATTCAGGCCGCATTCACCCGCGAAGCGTTTGAAACAACCCTGTCGCGCCCTTGCTGCTTGGCGGCGTAGAGGTTCTCGTCGGCCCGCGCCATCAGGTCCTCCAGCGGCTGACCCGGCTCGCGCACGGCAATGCCGATGCTGACAGTCGCCTTGAAATCATTCTCATCACCGCCAACCCGTATATGCGCGGATTTCCGGCGAATGCGTTCGGCGATCACCAATGCCATGGGCAGATCGGCGTCGATCAGAAAAATCCCGAACTCCTCGCCGCCCAGCCTTGCTGCCAGATCGCCTTCGCGGATGCAGGAGGCGATTGCAGCGCCCAGCCTGGATAGCACTGCGTCACCCGCCATGTGGCCGAAGCGATCGTTCAGCTGCTTGAAATGATCGGCATCGGCATAGAGAAACGCACCGGCTGCTTGATCGGCCCTGCCCGTTTCGCACTCGTGGAAGAAGGTCCGGCGGTTGTAGAGGCCGGTAAGATCGTCAAACCGCGCGACGCGATCGAGCTCTTGCGTCAGTTTGCGTAGTTTCACATTCTGGCCGAGAAAGAAAAAGCCGAGCGGATATCCGAGTACCGCGACGATGATGCTGCAAAGCAGGATATCGAGAAGGAAACGGTCCGAAAAAAAGATGCTGTAAAACAACGCGGTAAGCGCGTCCGCGGCAAGCATGGTCACCAGGACCATGCACGTCGTCTGCCAAAAAACAGACATCGCTTCGAACTTCGGCATCAGCGAGTTTAGTTTCACGCCACTCACCCCAATCGCCTTCCCTAAGGTTTCCATATAGCGCAAAGATGAAATTCAGGTCGGATCAACCGCTAAAATTTTATTGATCGGACGACATCGGGCGCCCGCAAGCGCTACTTTTTGCCGGCAGCGTCGGCAGCCAGCTTGTACAGGGCCAGGACGCTGTTCCAGTTGCGCGCGGTCGAGACGGCTTTCAGCACCCTGTCCACAACAGGCGGCAGTTTCGATCTGCCGAAACCGTCTGGCGCATGGAAATAAAGCACCTTGCCGACAACCGCAACGCGCTCATGCGCAGCACCTCTCGCAGCCAGCGCCTCGACGTCCTCCTTCGCCGGAGCCTTGTCTAGAACGAAGGCGTGGAGTGAAGTCGGCACGTCGACGGCTTCCGGAAACGGGTTGTCGCGGATGAGCTTCGACCATCCGGCAAGGCTCACCAGCATGATGTCTTTTTCGAAACCGAAATCCTGCTTCACGATCGCCGCTATATCCGCGGCAACCTCAGCCTCCTTGCGCTCGGACGAAACGACGGCATTGCCGCTGTTGATATAGGTCGCGACATTGCTGAAACCGGCCTTGGTCAGCGCCTCGCGCAGCGGCTTCGTCGGCAGCTGCGTCGCGCCGCCGACACCGCGAAACAGCACGATGTAAACCGTCTCGGCGCTCATATCACCAGCCCGGCGATCGTTTCGTTCTCGGTTATGTCCTGATAGGCCCAACCGGCTTCATGAAAGCGTTTCGCCAGAACGTCGAAATTCTTCCGATCCTTGGTTTCGATGCCGATCAGCACCGAGCCGAAATTGCGCGCTGACTTCTTGAGGTATTCGAAGCGCGTAATGTCGTCGTCCGGGCCGAGCAGGTCGAGAAAGTCGCGTAGCGCGCCGGGTCTCTGCGGAAAGCGGAACACAAAATACTTCTTCAAACCCTCGAACCGAAGCGCCCTCTCCTTGACGTCCGGCAGGCGCTCGAAATCGAAATTGCCGCCCGAAACCACCAGCACGATGGTCTTGCCGCGCATTTCCTTGCGCGGAAAATCCTTGAGCGCATCGATCGCAAGTGCGCCCGCAGGCTCCAGCACGACGCCTTCGATGTTCAGCATCTCGATCATGGTTGCGCAAAGCCGGTTTTCGGGGATCAGGCGCACCGCGCTTTCGGAAAAATCCTTCAGATGCCGGAACGGTTCGCGACCGATCTCGGCCACCGACGCGCCGTCGACGAAATTGTCGACGGCCTCGAGCTTTACCCGCTTGCCGCTTGTGAGGCTGGTCTTGAGGCTCGGCGCACCCACCGGCTCGCAGAAGACGAAACGCGGATCCTGACCGATTTCGCGCAGGTATTGGGTCACACCGGCCGCCAGCCCGCCGCCTCCGACAGGCAGCACCACCATGTCGGCCTTGCGACCCGCAGGCATCTGCCCGGCGATCTCATAGGCGACCGTCGCCTGCCCTTCGATGATATCCTTGTGGTCGAAGGGCGGCACCATATGCGCGCCGGCCGCCTCGGTGAACTCGATCGCTGCGCGATAGCAGGCATCGAAAAAGTCGCCCACCAGCTTGATCTCGACGAACTCGCCGCCGAACAGCCGCGTCTTGTCGATCTTCTGCTGCGGCGTCGTCACAGGCATGAAGACCACGCCTTTCTTGCCGAAATGGCGGCAGACGAAGGCGAACCCCTGCGCATGGTTGCCCGCCGAAGCACAGACGAACAGTTCGGCATCATTGCCGGCGGCAAGCGCCTTGCGAAAGAAATTGAACGCGCCGCGGATCTTATAGGAGCGCACCGGCGACAGATCTTCGCGCTTCAGGAAAATATGCGCTCCGGTCTTGCGCGACAGGTAGTCATTCTCCTGCAGCGGCGTCTCGGGAAACAGTTCGCGCACCGCCGCGGCGGCGGCCGCAACCTTGTCGGCAAAGCTCGTCATATCAAAAATCCCCGCCGCGCGCCGGGCGGCGTTTCCTGTTGGCACGGTTTGCGAGCCTATTGCATATTCAGGCGGATGAAGCCACTGTCCGGCCCTGCCGCTGCCTTTCGCGTCTTGGGACGGCGCGGTCGCGATAGCTGGGGTCCCGTCAATCCGTGAATAGAGTTGCCATTCGCGCCGCGATCCACGTTGCAGCGGTCTTTGCCATCTATCTTTCAGCCGCGATGCTCATCCCTGCAGCGGTCGATCTCTATTACGGCAACAAGGACTGGCGCGTCTTTGCCTTTTCAGCCCTTTTCATGGGCGGACTGGCCATGGCCGTTGCGCTGGCAACGCATGGCAACGCACCGCCCGTAACGAGCCGGTTCGGCTTCCTCCTGGTCAATCTCCTGTGGCTGACCATGGCGCTCGCGGGCGCCGTTCCCTTTCTCGCTTCCTCACTCGACATGAGCATCACCGACGCGGTGTTCGAATCGGTTTCGGGTATCACCACCACCGGCTCGACCGTCATCAACGGGCTCGACCATGCCCCGCCCGGCCTGTTGATGTGGCGCTCGCTGCTGAGCTTCATGGGCGGTCTGGGCGTTATCGCGCTCGGCCTTTTTCTCCTGCCTTTTCTGAATATTGGCGGCATTTCCTACTTCAAGATCGAATCCTCCGATATCGAGGACCGGCCTTTCGAAAGGTTCCAGACCTTCACGCTGAGCCTCATCGGCATCTACACCGCGCTCGTGATTGCCTGCGCCATATCCTACGCGGCCGCCGGCATGGACGGGTTTCACGCGGTCAACCATGCCATGTCGACAGTGGCTACGGGCGGCTTCTCCACCCACGACACGTCCTTCCTGCGCTATGCCGACAATCCGGCCATCCTGTGGACCGGCACGATTTTCATGTTCATCGGTGGACTGCCGTTTTCGATCATGATCCTGTTCGCGATCCGCGGCCGTTTCGAAGCACTCCGCGACCCCCAGATCCGGGTCTATGCCGGCTATTGCGTCGTCTTTGCCGTGGCGGTCGCGATCTATCTGCGCGTCACCACAGGCGAGTCCTTCTTTCAGGCCCTGACCCAGTCCACTTTCAACTTCATGTCGCTGATCACGACGGCAGGCTTTGCCAGCCAGGACTATACGCTGTGGGGACCGTTCGCCGTCACCTGCGTCTTCGTCGCCACCTTCCTCGGTGGCTGCTCGGGTTCGACCACCGGCGGCATCAAGGCCTATCGTTTCCTCATCCTGTTCGAGCTGATGGCGAATGGCCTGCGGCGGCTGATCTATCCCAACACGGTCATTCCCGTGCGCTATGGCGACCGCTCGGTGCCGGACGACATGCAGCGCGCGGTTGTCCTCTTCATCTCCTCCTTCCTGGTGCTCTGGGCCATCACCACGGTTCTGCTCGGCGCCACCGGCCTTGACTTCATCACCGCCCTCACCGGCTCGCTGACATCGCTCACCAATGTCGGCCCGGGGCTTGGCCCGATCATCGGCCCGGTCGGCAATTTTTCCTCGCTGCCCGATGCCGCGAAATGGATTTGCTCTGCCGCCATGCTGCTTGGGCGTCTGGAAATCCTGGCCGTGCTGGTGATCTTCACGCCCACCTTCTGGGGTCGCTGACCGTTTCCCGATAACAACACCGTGTTCCATTTCGGATCCGGCTGCCGTGGCGGCAGGCTGGACCGCGCAGGCGCGAGCAGCTATCAGGAAACTGGCCGGAGAGGAAAACTGGCCGGAGCGCATGATGTTTCGTACCGTGTCGGCCAGGTCTGCTGTTATCGCGCTTGCACTGCTTGTCGCCGGCTGCGCAGGCCAGAACACGCGCGAACTGATTGCCAGCAACATCGTCCAGGCACCCGCCAATTCCATAGCCGGCAGGCACGAAATCTTCGTCGCCACAACGCGTGCAAAGGCCACCGATCCGAAGGAGGCCTACTCCGGCGATCGCTCCGCCACCGTCAGCTTCGCCCGCGTCGACATGACCGTACCAGTCATCCACAAGACCGGCGAGATAGAACGCCGCAAGCGCGGGCAACGCGCCGATCCGGCAAAATACTTCACCGCCGACAGCATCAGCACCTTCGACAGCACCGCCGCATTCTCGAAGTCGCTACGGGCAGATATCGCGCAACGCGGCGGCCGCGCGCTCGTCTTCGTTCACGGCTACAACACGGCCTTCGACAGCGCAGTCTATCGCGTCACCCAGATCGCCCACGACGCCAGCTACTCCGGAACGCCGGTGCTGTTTTCCTGGGCATCGGGGGCCAAGGTTTCCGACTATGTCTACGACAACAACAGCGCCACCGCCGCCCGCGACGCGCTGGAAGAAACGCTGCGGCTCGTGGCCAAATCGGGCGCCACGCGCATCGACATCATCGCTCATTCGATGGGCAACTGGGTAACGATGGAGGCTTTGCGCCAGCTTGCCATCACCGGAGACGGCGACCTCGGCGGAAAACTCGGCGATGTCGTGCTGGCCTCGCCCGATATCGACGTCGATGTCTTCAAGAGCCAGATGCACCGCTACGGCAAACCCAAGAAGCCGTTCTACCTGTTCCTTTCCGGCGACGATCGCGCACTCGAGATTTCAAGCCTGATCGCCGGCAACAAGCCGCGCCTCGGCGGCTACAAGGACGCCGCAGATATCGCCAGCCTCGGCGTCGTCGTCATCGATCTCAGCAAGGTCAGTTCCGGCGACCGCCTCAACCACACCAAATTCGCCGACAATCCGGTGCTGGTGAAGCTGCTCGGCGAGCGCCTGGCCACGGACAGCAAACTCGGCACCGGCGAAACCGACACCAGCAGCCGTGTCGGCAACCTGGCCGGCGGCATCACGCAGACCATCGCTTCGGCAGCCGAGATCGTCATCACCACGCCGTTCGAAGTGCTGAACGTCGTAGTCGGCGGCGGGCAATAACGTACAGCCCGCCGACGACCGAAGCGGCTCAGAGAAACAGATCGACCTTCTCGAACTTCGTCACATCGATGATGCCGGCATCGGAAATCCGCAGTTCCGGTATCACCACCAGCGCCAGCAGCGAGTGCTGCATGTAGGCGTTGTTCAGGCTGCAGCCCATTTTGCGCATCGCCTCGGTCAGCTTCTCCGCCTTTTCCGCAACGATTTCGGCGCGCTCGTCAGACATCAGGCCGGCGATCGGCATCTCGACCAGCGCCAGTTCCTTGCCTTTCGAAAACAGCACCACGCCACCACCGACCTCGCCCAGCCGGTTTGCGGCCTTGGCCATGTCTTCCTTGTTGGTGCCGACGACAATCATGTGATGGCTGTCATGCGCCACCGTCGAGGCCATGGCGCAATCCTGCATGTAACCGAAGCCCGAGACGAAGCCGTTGACGACCCCGCCGGTGCCGCGATGGCGCTCGACCAGCGCGATCTGGCAGACGTCGTTGCGACGATCCATGGCGACAAGCCCGTCCTCGACCGCCAGATCGGCCTCCAGCGCCCGCGTCGGCGCCTGGTTCTCGATCACGCCGATGACGCGAACGCGCACTTCATTGGCGCCCTCGGGCGCTGCTATGTCGAAATCCTTGGCTTTCAGCTTCTTGCCGAGCTTGACCGTGTTTTTCGCGCTCTTGGGGTAGTCATAGGCCGGAATGTCGATTTCCAGCTTGCCAGCCTTCGCCAGCCGCACGCCGCGACCATAGACCTCGTCGATCTTCATCTCGACCAGATCCGAAACGATCAGGAAATCGGCCAGCCGCCCCGGCGTGATCGAGCCGAGTTCGCGCTCCAGCCGGAAATGCTGGGCGGTGTTGATCGTCGCCATCTGGATAGCGGTTATCGGCTTCAGCCCCTGCGCGATGGTATGGCGCACCACGCGATCCATATGCCCCTCATGCACCAGCGTGCCGGAATGGCTGTCGTCGGTGCAAAGGATGAAGTTTCGCGGATCAAGTCCTTGTTCTGTCACCGCTTTTATCTGAGTGGCAACATCATACCAGGCCGAACCGAGACGCAGCATCGCCTTCATGCCCTGCCGGACGCGCGCTATAGCGTCCTCGGCGCGCGTGCCTTCATGGTCGTCTTCGGGACCTCCGGCGACATAGCCATGGAACGGCAGGCCGAGATCGCGCGAGGCGTAGTGCCCGCCGACCGTCTTGCCGGCCTTCACGGTCTCGGCGATGCCGCCGACCATCACCGGGTCGTTGGCCGCGACGCCGGGAAAATTCATCACCTCGCCGAGCCCGATGATGTTGGGCCATGTCATCGCCTCGGCCACGTCCTGCGGCCCGAGCGAAGCGCCTGCATTCTCCAGCCCCGGTGCAGAAGGCACGCAGGACGGCATCTGAACATGGACGTTGATCGGCATCGCAGCCGCCTCGTCATGCATGAGCCTGACGCCGTTCAGCCCGAGCACATTGGCAATCTCATGCGGATCGATGAACATCGAGGTCGTGCCGTGCGGAATGACGGCGCGGGCAAATTCCGTCACCGTCACCATGCCGCTCTCGACATGCATATGCGCGTCGCACAGGCCCGGCACGAGATAGCGCCCACCGGCATCGACCACCTTGGTTCCGGTACCGATCGCGTGCGAGGCATTCGGGCCGCAATAGGCGAAGCGCCCGCCCACGATCGCCAGGTCGGTCCCCGCTATCACCTCGCCGGAATGGACGTTGACCCAGCGCCCGTTACGCACCACGAGGTCGGCCGGCTTGCGACCCATGGCGACGTCGACCAGCGCAGTCGCCATATCCGTCCACGGCCTGGGTGCACTGAACGCCTGCTTCTTGACCATATGCGACTCCTGTTTCGCCCGTTTCTGCCAAGCCTTCGGAACTTTGACCAGTTGCGATTTGCGGGCGTTGCTTCACTGTAGCGTATAATCCCATCGTCGTATTGCGCTTGACAGCCAAAGTCATGTCCATTTCGATGACCGTTCGTCCTGCCGGCATTTGCCCCCGGTTGGCGGACGCAAAGGGAGGAGAAGCGGCCGTGAATGTTCACGCCGCGGAGGAGCGGGTTGAAACCCCGCTCGCAATGGGAGGAATTCATTGATGAAAAAGCTGCTCGCAGCACTCGCCACGACCGCCGCGTTGACGCTGTCTTCGGCGGCATGGGCGGACTATCCTGAACGCACCATCACGGTCGTCGTGCCATTTGCCGCGGGCGGCCCGACCGATACGGTCACGCGCCTCGTCGCAGAAGCGATGTCGAAGGACCTCGGCCAGCAGGTCATCGTCGAAAATGTCGGCGGTGCCGGCGGCACGCTTGGCGCCGGACGCGTCGCCTCGTCCGAGCCGGATGGCTACACTTTGCTCCTGCACCACATCGGCATGGCCACCAGCGCCACGCTGTACCGCAAGCTCGCCTATGACACGCTGAACGCCTTCGAATATGTCGGCCTCGTCACCGACGTGCCGATGACGATCGTCGCCCGCAAGGACCTCGAGCCCGCCGACCTCAAGGGCCTGGTCGAATATGCCAAGGCCAACAAGGACACGGTCACCGTCGCCAATGCCGGCATTGGCGCTGCCTCGCACCTTTGCGGCATGATGTTCATGAGCGCGATCGACACGTCGCTCGTAACCGTACCCTACAAGGGCACCGGCCCGGCCATGACCGACCTGCTCGGCGGCCAGGTCGATATCATGTGCGACCAGACCACCAACACCACCAAGCAGATCCAGGGCGGCACCATCAAGGCTTATGCCGTGACCTCGGCCAAGCGTCTCGACGTGCTGCCTGACGTGCCGACCGCGGAAGAAGGCGGCCTGACCGGCTTCCAGGTCGGCATCTGGCACGGCATCTACGCGCCCAAGGGCACGCCGGCCGAGATCACCGAGCGCCTGTCCAAGTCGCTTCAGGTGGCACTGAAAGACCCCAATGTGATCGCCCGTTTCGCCGAGCTCGGCACCGTGCCGTCGTCCGAGGCCGACGCCACGCCGGCTGCACTCAAGGCCAAGCTCGAAAGCGAAATCGCACGCTGGAAGCCGGTCATCGAAGCGGCCGGTCAATACGCCGACTGATTCTGATTTCATGGACGGGGCGCCAGGCGCCCCGTCCATCCTTCATCCATCGGCATTTCGCCCGCAGCGCGGGCGTGGGGGACAACGCCTGATGAAATCTTTTTCAATCGATTCGACCAACGGCCTCTGCGGCGCGATATTCGTCGGGCTTGGCCTGTTCTTCGCGATACAGTCTTTCGGGCTCGAACTGGGCACCACCTTCCGCATGGGACCGGGTTATTTTCCGCTGGTTCTGGCCTGCGTGCTGATCCTGCTCGGAGCCATCATCCTGGTACAGGCCACGCGTATCGCCGGCGAACCTATCGGGCCCATCGCATGGCGTGGCATGCTCCTCATCCTGCCCGCGCCGATCTTCTTCGGCCTGACCGTGCGCGGCCTTGGCTTCGTGCCCTCGATCTTTTTCACCTCCCTCATCGCGGCCTTCGCCAGCACGCGCATGAAACCCCTGCCCGCCCTCCTGCTGGCGGCGGGCGTGACCGTGTTTTCCGTCGCCGTCTTCAGCTACGCGCTCGGCCTGCCGTTCCAGCGCTTCGGCCCCTGGCTGCCGTTTTAGGAGCGCGTGATGGACCTTCTCAACAATCTCGCGCTCGGTTTTGCCACGGCATCAACGCTCTGGAACCTCGGCTTCTGCCTTATCGGTGTGTTGCTCGGCACGCTCATCGGCGTGCTGCCTGGCATCGGCGCCACGGCGACAATCGCCATGCTGTTGCCGATAACCTTCCAGATCGGCGATCCCGTCTCGTCGCTGATCATGCTCGCCGGCATCTATTACGGCGCGCAGTATGGCGGCTCGACCACCGCGATCCTCATCAACATGCCGGGCGAGTCCTCCTCGGCGGTCACCGCGATCGACGGCTACCAGATGGCCAAGAATGGCCGCGCGGGTGCAGCGCTCGCCATTGCCGCCATCGGCTCGTTCTTTGCCGGCACGGTCTCGACCTTCCTCGTCGCCATCTTTGCGCCGCCGCTCACCGCAATCGCACTGAAATTCGGCGCCGCCGAATATTTCTCGCTGATGGTCGTCGGCCTCGTCTCGTCGATCGCACTCGCTCACGGCTCGATCATCAAAGCGCTGGCGATGGTCGTGCTTGGCCTGCTGCTCGGCGTCGTCGGCACCGACATCTATTCCGGCACGCCGCGCTTCACGCTCGGCATCCGCGAATATGCCGACGGGCTGAACTTTGTCGCGGTGGCGGTCGGCGTTTTCGGCGTCGCTGAAATCCTGCGAAACCTCGAAAACGAGCACGAGCGCTCGGTGCTCATCAAGAAGGTGAGCGGCCTGTTTCCGACCCGCGAGGATTTCAAGGAAATGGCCGCACCCATCGTGCGCGGAACCATCATCGGCTCGCTTCTCGGCATCCTGCCCGGCGGCGGTGCGGTTCTGGCCGCCTTTGCCTCCTACACGGTCGAAAAGCGGGTGTCGAAGCACCCGGAACAATTCGGCAAGGGCGCCATTGCCGGCGTCGCCGGTCCGGAATCGGCCAACAATGCCGGCGCGCAGACCTCCTTCATCCCGATGCTGACATTGGGCATTCCGGCCAACCCGGTGATGGCGCTGATGATCGGCGCGATGATCATCCAGGGCATCGTCCCCGGCCCCAATGTCGCGACAGAGCAGCCGGCCCTGTTCTGGGGCATCATCGCCTCGATGTGGATCGGCAACCTGATGCTGATCGTTCTGAACCTTCCCCTGATCGGCTTGTGGGTGAAGCTGCTGACAATCCCCTATTACGTGCTGTTCCCGATCATCATGGCGTTCTGCGCAATCGGCGTCTACAGCGTCAATTCCAACGTTTTCGACCTCTACTCCGTCGCGTTTTTCGGCTTCATTGGCTACGTCCTGACCAAACTGCGCTGCGAGCCGGCACCCTTGCTGCTCGGCTTCGTGCTCGGCCCACTGCTGGAAGAAAACCTGCGCCGCGCCATGATCCTGTCGCGCGGCGATCCGACCACCTTCGTGACAAGGCCGATCAGCGCGATACTGCTGCTAATTGCGCTCGCCGTACTGGCCGTCGTGTTCCTGCCCAGCGTCAGGAAGAAGCGCGACGAAGTGTTCGTCGAGGAGGACGCCTGATCCCCTAGGTGAATCATCCCAATTCTCGATCCTTTCGAGCAAAGTGCGCCATTGACTTTTTTCGCGCAAAGGCAGTGATTTAGCGCCACTCGCAGCAAGTGGAGACGAATATGCGCGCCCTTTGGATTGCACTGGTCTTTGCGGTTTTATCGCTCGCAGGCACCGGCGCATCCCTAACAGAGGAGCGCTGGCAGACACTGCCCCAGCCCGCGCCAATGCCGCCCGCCAACGAAAGCGGCTACGCCAAGGTCAACGGCATCGAGATGTATTATGCCATCTATGGCCAGGGCGAGCCGGTGCTGCTGATCCATGGCGGGCTTGGCCATGCCGATATATGGTCGAGCCAGGTCGCGGAACTCTCCAAGACCCATAAGGTGATCGTCGCCGACAGCCGCGGCCATGGCCGCTCGACCCGCAACGACCAGCCCTTCGGCTACGACCTGATGGCGTCCGACTATCTGGCCCTGCTCGACCAGCTGAAAATCCAGAAGACGGCACTCGTCGGCTGGAGCGACGGCGGCATCATCGGCCTCGACATCGCCATGAACCATCCCGAGCGGCTGACAAAACTCTATGCCCAGGCCGCCAACGTCACCACCGACGGCGTCGACCCCGGCGTGCTGACCAACAAGACTTTTGCCGCCTATATCGAGCGCTCAGGCGAGGACTACAAACGCTTGTCCCGGACGCCCGACCAGTATGACGCCTTTGTCGGCCAGATCAGCCATATGTGGGAAAGCCAGCCGTCCTGGACCAAGGAGCAACTGGAAAAGATCACCATTCCGACGGCAATCGTCGCCGGTGACCATGACGAGGCGATCAAGCGCGAGCACACCGAATACATGGCCTCCGTCATTCCCGGCGCAAAGCTGATCATCCTGCCCAATGCCAGCCATTTCGCCATGCTGCAGGACCCTGCAGGCTATACGAAATCCGTGCTCGATTTCATCGATGCCAAGTAGGGCTTGATTGTCGGGAGATGGTGCGGACGGCGGGACTTGAACCCGCAAGACCAGAGGTCGACAGATTTTAAGTCTGTTGCGTATACCAATTTCGCCACGTCCGCTTCGCGGTCACTGGTAACGGAGCGGGACAAGATTGCAAGCCCGCATTGTGGTGTGTCGAGATTCAAATAACGGCGGCCGCACCCGAATATCATCCCCTCGTCAGCTTCAAATGCTGAAGCAGGATGATCGTCTTGGCATCAATGATGCGGCCGTCGGTAATGGCAGCAACCGCGTCATCGAGCGTCATCTCCAGCACCTCGATATCCTCGCCCTCGTCGGCAGCGCCGCCGCCTTCGGATATGCGATCGGCCGGCGTGTAGTCAGCGACGAAGAATGACAGCCGCTCGGTCAAGCTGCCGGGGCTCATATAGGGCGTGAACAGGTGTTTTACGCCGCGCAGGCGGTAGCCGAGTTCCTCCTCCGCCTCCTTGCGGATGCAGGTTTCCGGATCGTCGGCGTCGAGCAGACCGGCGCACGCCTCGATCAGCGGCTCCTTGTGGCCGGTAACATAGGCCGGAAACCGGAACTGCTGCACCAGAAGCACGGTTCCGCGCTCCGGGTCGAAAGGCAGGATCACCGCTCCGTCGCCGCGATCATAGGTCTGGCGAATCTGCGTTTCCCAGCCGCCATCACGGCGTTGATAGTCGAACACCGTCTTCTTGAGCAGCGCCCAATCGTCCGAAAGAATTTCTTCGGACCGGATGCGGATGCGATCTTCCATGATGGAACTCCTGATTCAGGGCATCGGCACTACCCGCAAATCTCGACCTCCGCAACGCGCCTTTGTTGGTACAGCAGCCCTTGCCTTCGCCGGCTCGAACATCCAGCTTGTGCGGCGAACCGCTTCACCCTCTCGTGTATGGCGCGGGCCGAGCCCTTCTCCTACATGACGACGACACCCACGCTGGAGTTTTCATGACCAAGCATCTGTTTTCCCCCATCACGCTCGGCAATCTCGAATTCCCCAACCGCATTGCGGTCGCACCGATGTGCCAGTATTCCGCCGACGACGGCTCGGCCACCGACTGGCATCTCCAGCATTGGATGAACCTTGCCATGTCGGGCGCCGGCATGGTCACCGTCGAGATGACCGACGTCGAGCGGCGCGGCCGCATCACCCATGGCTGTCTCGGTCTCTATTCCGACCACAATGAAGCGGCTGCCCGGCGCACGCTGGATGCGGCCCGCCGCGTCGCCACGCCCGGCACCAAATTCGGCGTCCAGCTGGCCCATGCCGGCCGCAAGGCGTCGAACCGCCTGCCCTGGGATGGCGGCACCGCACTCGGTCCCGACGAAGACCCCTGGCCGATCGTCTCAGCTTCCGCGATCGCCTTCGACAAAGGCTGGCAAGTGCCCGAGGCGCTCGACGAGGCGGGCATCGAGCGCATCATCTCGGCTTTCGCCGAGGCGGCAAAGCGCACCGCGCGCGCCGGCTTCGACTTCATCGAACTCCATTCCGCCCATGGCTATCTGCTGCATCAATTCCTGTCGCCGCTGTCCAACAAGCGCACCGACAAATGGGGCGGCTCGCCGGAAAACCGCATGCGTTTCCCTGTCGAGGTCGTGAAAGCGGTGGTTGCGGCAGCACCCGGCCTGATGGTCGGCGCGCGCATGTCGGTAACCGACTGGGTCGAGGGCGGCTTCGACGTGCCCGACGCCATCGAGGTCGCCAAGGCCTACAAGGCTGCCGGTGCGGCCTATATCTGCTGCTCCAGCGGCGGCAACTCACCGCTGCAGAAAATCCCGACCGGTCCCGGCTATCAGGTCCATCTGGCAACCGCCATCCGCGATGGCGCCGGCATTCCGACCCGCGCCGTCGGCCTGATCGACATGCCCCGGCAGGCGGAGGCGATCATCACCGAGGACAAGGCCGATATGGTGGCGGTGGCACGCGCGCTGATTGCCGATCCGCGCTGGCCATGGCGGGCTGCAGCCACGCTCGGGCATGAATTCCATCCCGCCCCGCAGCTTGCTCGCGGCGAGCCCTTCATGCGGCACTGGACGCAGGCTGCCGAGTAAACGTCAGCTCGCGAACGCCCTGTCCGCCATCTTGCGAATGAACGCCACGGCTTCGGTCGTGGCGGTGAATTGCGGCATATGGCCGATGCCATCTAGAAGCTCGATTTCGAGACCGGGGATTTTGCCTTGCATCGGCAGCCCCTGAATCCTGTAATCCAGAACCCGGTCGCCGGTCCCGAAAAGCAGGCCGGCGGGCAGCCTTATCTCGCCATATCGGGCTTGCAGCCGTCCGAGATCCTGTTCGATCACCACGAAGTCCGTCGACGTTGCATAGATGTGGCTCGGCCGTAGGCCCAACATGCCGCCGCCCTTGACGATGTAATCACCAGGAACGGCTTGCGGCCCGAAGATAAGGTTCAGCGTCTGCTGCGCATATTTCATCGCCATCGGCACGGCCACCGTGTTGGCGAGCAGCCAGCGCTTCAGCGGCGATCTGATGAGCAGGCCCTGGAATTCGGGCGGAGCCTCCGACAGATGGGTCAGCGGCGACATCAGCGCGATGCCCGAGATCGTATCGGGATGATCGAGCGCCAGCGCGAGCGTGATCGCCCCGCCGAGCGAGTGACCGACGATCAGCGGCTTTTCCAGCCCGAGCTTTTCGATGAAATGCCGGAGCATCAGCGCCTGCTCGGTCAGGCGTCCTGTCGCACCTGCGGCTCGTGACGAATAGCCGGAACCCGGCCGGTCGAGTGCGATCAGCCGAAAACCGTCGAGCCTGTCGAACAGCGGATGGCGGAACTGGAGAAGCTGCGCGCCAAGGCCATGGACGAAGACGATCGGCCGCCCCTCGCCTTCATCGACGTAGTGGATGCGATTTCCATCGACATCGATGAATTTGCCGGCAGGCGGCACTCTGCGCTCCGCTTCGGCAGCGATCCTTCGGGTAACGAGGACAAAATAGCCGGCCACGAAGATGGCGGCCAGAAACAGTGCCGCGAGAAACCACAGCAGAATCGTGGAAAGCGTCATGAAAGCCCCGAACCGAGAATGTCGGGCTCAAGTCTATCCGTCTTTCAAGCCACAACAAGGCATCGCCGTTCCATTGAAGCCCGCAAACGAAAAACGGGCGGCTCCGTGAGGAACCGCCCGCAAATCATTTCAACTGTTGAGAAAAATCAACCGTGGAGCTTCGTGGCAATCTCAGCCACCCGCTTGCCCTGGAACTTCGCGCCTTCCAGTTCCTGTGCCGAAGGCTGGCGCGAACCGTCGCTGTCCGAGGTGGTGGTCATGCCGTAAGGCGCGCCGCCGCGCACGACATCGTTGCCCATCTGGCCCTGATAGGCATAGGACAGCGGCACGATGATCATGCCGTGGTGCTGCATCTGCCACTGGGTCGAGATCAGAGCCAGCTCAGCTCCACCATGCTGGGTGGCGGTCGAAACCATGGCCGAGCCGACCTTGTTGACCAGTGCGCCCTTGGCCCAGAGCGGACCGGTCTGGTCGAGGAAATTCTTCATCTGCGAGGCCATCATGCCGTAACGGGTCGAGGTCGCGATGATGATGGCGTCGTAATTTTCCAGTTCGAGCGGCTCGGCGATCGGCGCTTCCTGGTCGAGCTTGTAATAGGCCGCCTTTGCCACTGCTTCCGGCACCAGTTCGGGAACGCGCTTGATCGTCACTTCGGCGCCGGCCTCGCGGGCGCCTTCCGCGGCGGACTTCGCCATTTGCTCGGTGTGACCCCAGCTCGAATAATAAAGCACCAATACCTTCGCCATTCTCATGTCTCCTTGCAGGTGAAATCGCTATGAAGCGACGCTTGGGTCGCCGTGCAGAAAACATTTAGGGCCAGCATCGTTCAGTGGAAACGCCTAAGTTGCCGACAGATCGTTCACAATCTGAGCACCATTGCCCGAAGTGCCTTGCCGGGCTATCTCACCAAAGTCATTTCTTCCGGAGTCTCCCATGACCGATATCGTCACTGCCGCCATGATCGTCATCGGCGACGAAATCCTTTCGGGCCGGACCAAGGACAAGAATATCGGCCACCTCGCCGACATCATGACGGCGATCGGCATCGACCTGAAGGAAGTGCGCATCGTCCCCGACGAGGAAGACGAGATCGTTGCAGCCGTGAACGCGCTCAGGGCAAAATACACCTACGTCTTCACCACCGGCGGCATCGGCCCGACGCATGACGACATCACCGCCGATTCCATCTCGAAAGCCTTCGGTGTCCCCTGCGAATATGATCCCAAGGCCTATGCGATGATGGAGGCCAACTACGCCAGCCGCAGCATGGAATTCACCGAAGCGCGAAAGCGCATGGCGCGCATGCCGCGCGGCGCTGACCATATAGCCAATCCGGTTTCGCTGGCGCCAGGTTTCCGCATCGGCAATGTCCATGTCATGGCCGGCGTGCCATCCATTTTCCAGGCCATGCTCGACAATGTCGTGCCGACGCTGAAGACCGGCACGAAGCTCATTTCAGTCACCATCGAGTGCCCCTTCGGCGAAGGCACGATCGGCGGTCCCCTTGGAGAAATCCAGAAGCGCCATCCCGACACGATCATCGGCTCCTACCCGAAATATCTCGATGGCACCTTCCGCACCGATCTCGTCGTCCGTGCCCGCTCGCCCAAAGCGCTGGAGGCAGCGCGGGCCGAAGTCGCCTCGATGGTTGCCGGCCTCGCCGAAGCTGCAAAAGCCGCCAGGCCTGCCTGAGCGCCAACGCGCTGCGCGGGCCCGATCACCTGAATGTCAACGCGCTTGCGCGCCAATATTGCTCGCCGTGCGGAACCGCGAAGGCCGTGATAGAGTTTCCTTCTGGGATGTTCATACGTCGCATCAAGGAGGCTTCCATGCCGTTCAAGACGATCGTTGCCATTATCCAGAGCAAGGACGACGCCGAGCGCGTCCTTGACTGCGCGATCCCCTTTGCCGCCCGCTTCGAGAGCCATGTGATCGGCGTGCATGCCGAAGCGCTGCCGGTCGCCTACACGTCGGCGGTCGGCTTTCCCGACACCGAGTTTCTGCAGGCGACTGCCGAGGTCAACAAGGAACGCGCCGACCTGCTCGAAGCGCTGTTTCGAAGCCGCGTGACCGAATCCGGCCAGTCCTTCGAGTGGCGCAGCCTTGAGAGCTTTTCCGGCGACAGCGCCCATTGCGGCATTTCCAGCGCGCGCTGCGCCGATCTCGTCATCGCCGCCCAGCGCGACCCGCACGCGGATTCGACCGCCACCGCCGATGTCGACGCACTTCTCTACGAGTCCGGGCGCCCGGTGCTGGTCGTTCCGCATGACGGACCGGCCCAGAGCAACTATGGCCGCATCATCATCGCCTGGAACGGCAGCCGCGAGGCCGCACGCGCTGCCTTCGATGCACTTCCGCTGATCCTGGAAGCCAAGCACACGGAAGTCTTCGTCATCGATCCGCCTGAAGATGCGGAGGAAGACGCCGACGCCTCCGGCGCCGAAATCGCGGCAGCCCTTGCCCGCCACGGCGCAAATGTGACGGTCGCCTCCGAGGAATCGAAACGCCGCTCTGTCGACGATATCCTTCAGGAACGTGTCGCCGCGACGGGCGCCGACCTTCTGGTGCTCGGCGCCTACAGCCATTCCTGGCTGCGGCAATTGCTTTTCGGCGGCGTCACCCGAACGGTGCTGCAGTCGATGCCGGTGGCGACATTCATGTCGCGATAAGGCACCGCGGTCGCAGCGCAGGAGAATTGGACCTCAGGTCAGCGGTATCATCACCGCCGTCTGATAGGCCGGCCGCGCGGCGAGCCGGTCATACCAGGCCTTCAGGTAGGGCAAGGCTGGCCTTTCGATCGGCATACCAAACCAGGAATAAGCAAAGCATCCCAGCGGTATGTCGCCCATGCCGAATTGAGCGCCTGAAAGAAACGGCTGCCCGGCAAGGGCCTTGTCGGCGATCGACAGCAGCCGCGTGCAATCCTCTAAACCTTTCCTGAACGCCGCATCGTTGCGCTGGTCAGCGGGCAGGCGCACGACATTCCAGAACACATCGCGGAAAGGAGCAGCGATGGACGACGTCGCCCAATCCATCCACTTGTCGGCATCGGCGCGAACGGTTGGGTCCGTCGGAAAAAACGTGCCATTACTATACTTTGCAGCCAGATAGCGAACGATCGCATTCGATTCCCACAGCACGAAGTCTCCGTCCTTTATGCAGGGAACGAGCCCGTTGGGGTTCATCGCGCGATATTCGGAATCATTGACGACGCCGAATGCGCCACCGGCATTGACATGCTCGAAAGGCAAGCCGAGTTCCCCGGCACACCACAGGACCTTCTTGACATTGGTGGAGTTTCCACGACCCCAGATCTTCAGCATGTGAGCCCTTCATTCTTGCGCAGATTTTTCGTGCCGCCCGCAATGACCATAACTTTGACCGGCATACAATCGCGTCTGGCGCCGGATGCGAAAATCAATAGGGCTAGTCACTGCGAGAGGCTTGCCAAACGCCGGTCTTTCCGGCTAATTGCGCCCGCATTCCCTGAGTTTTCGCGCGTTGCGACGCGCCATCGGAGTGCCGCGCAATGTCCCTTCCCGAAAAAGCCTTTCCCGTTGCCTGGGACCAGTTCCATCGTGACGCCCGTGCGCTGGCCTGGCGGCTTGCCGGCGTCAACGGACAGTGGAAGGCCATCGTCTGCATTACGCGCGGCGGGCTGGTTCCAGCTGCCATCATCTCGCGCGAACTCGGCATCCGCATGATCGAGACCGTCTGCGTCGCCTCCTACCACGATTACACGTCACAAGGTCAGTTGCAGGTCCTGAAGGAAATCACCCCTTCCCTGCTCGAAAATGACGGCGAAGGCGTGCTCATCGTCGACGACCTCACCGACACCGGGAAGACGGCTGCGATCGTGCGGGCGATGATGCCGAAGGCGCATTTCGCTACTGTGTACGCCAAGCCCAAGGGCCGGCCGCTGGTCGACACCTTCGTCACCGAGGTGTCGCAGGACACATGGATCTACTTCCCCTGGGACATGGGCTTCACCTACCAGAAGCCGATTTCCGACGATCACGCGGGCTGATTGCGCACCTGCGCCACCGGATGGCGCCCGCAAGGTGGCAATCGAGCGGGTCTCTACCTATATCAAGTTGCAACTTTCGACTGATCTCCACCTAGGTCCTGCATCACTGCTTCACCTGATTTCGGTCGGGGGTTAGTCGAATTTTTACTATTATTACGCATAATTAACTCTAATATTCGTGAGACGGCAAACGAATCGGAGAACCGGGAAAGACCAACGTCGATGCTTATGAACCACGTCACACGCAACCATATGGTTGAGCGGATCAGGCGCCTCTTTGGAGCGATGCCGTGCCGTGTGCAGGTTGCCGCATTGCCGTGGCGCGAACGCGCCGGTCGAACCGAGATCATGCTGATCACCAGCCGCGACACCGGCCGCTGGGTTCTGCCCAAGGGCTGGCCGGAAGGCAGCGAGCAGCTTTATGAGTCTGCTGCGCGTGAAGCAGCCGAAGAAGCAGGCCTTTCCGGCTCCATGTCCCATCTCGAACTTGGCCGTTACTATTACGCCAAGCGCCTGTCGTCCGGCATGGAACGGCGCTGCGAAGTGCTCGTATTTCCGATGCATGTCGACGACGTCGCCTCCAAATGGCCCGAGAAAGACGAGCGCAAGCGCGAGTGGTTTCCCGTTTCCAAGGCAGCAAGGCTGGTGCGGGAGCAGGATCTTGGCGAGCTCATCAGGCACTTCGGCGAGAGCCGACACAAAACCGCTGCCTGATTTCGCTAACTTCCAGACGATGAACCACGCAGCAGGCCCACACTCCGCCAGATATGCGCCGACGGCTCGGGTCTCCGGCCTGCCCTGGCCGCGGCTTCGCCGACCATGAGCGACGGCGCGCGCTCCAAACATACGCTCGACAAGGATCTGGGCCGGTTGGCCGATATCGAGGAGGCAACCGGCTTCGTCGCGCGTGGATTTCTTGCGCCCGGCCTGGCGCTGGTCTTTCTGATGCTGGCGGCGGCAGCGGCTTCGCTCTACGTCTTTGGCGAGCCGCGAGCGGTTATCATCATCATAGCGGCTGTGATCGCGGCCTATCTGGCCATGAATATCGGTGCCAACGACGTCGCCAACAATGTCGGCCCTGCCGTCGGCGCCAAGGCCATGACGATGGTCAGCGCGCTGATCATCGCCGCCATCTTCGAAACGGCGGGCGCTCTGATTGCCGGCGACGCAGTCGTCGCCACGATTTCGTCCAATATCATCCAGCCCGAGGTCGTTTCCGATCCCGCGGTGCTGATCCGCCTGATGCTTGCCGGCCTCGTCTCTTCGGCGCTGTGGATCAACTTCGCCACCTGGATCGGCGCGCCGGTGTCGACCACCCACTCCATCGTCGGCGGCGTGGTCGGTGCCGGGGCGGCAGCCGCCGGGCTGGCGGCCGTCGATTGGCTGTCGATGACCACCATAGCGACGAGCTGGGTCGTGACCCCCGTCCTGGGTGCTGCAGTCGCGATCATCTTCCAGGCCTTCATCAAGACTGCGATCATCTATCAGGACGACAAGATCGCCGCCGCAAGGCGCTGGGTTCCGCTGCTGATCGCTCTTATGGCCGGCTCTTTCGCCACCTATCTGGTGACGAAGCTCTTTCCCGGCGCAGGTGCAGGGGTGACGGCACTGGTCGGCATCGCCTGCTTTCTGCTTGCCTGGGCGCTCTCCCACCGGTCCGTACTGGCGCAATCGCAAGGCCTGGAGAACCGCAACCGCTCGCTCAGGAAGCTTTTCCGGCTACCCTTGATTGGCTCCGCAGCGCTTCTGTCCTTCGCTCACGGCGCCAACGACGTTGCCAACGCGGTCGGGCCGCTGGCAGCGATCGTCGATGCAGCCAGAAAGAGCGCGGTGGCAGACGTCGTCAACATTCCCTTCTGGGTCATGCTCATCGGCGCGCTCGGCATTTCCTTCGGCCTGCTGCTCTATGGACCAAAACTGATCCGCATCGTCGGCGGCGAGATTACCAAGCTCAACCCGATGCGCGCCTTCTCGGTAGCACTTGCCGTGGCGATCATCGTCATCGTCGCCTCGTGGTTCGGCCTGCCGGTCTCCTCGACGCATATTGCCGTGGGCGCCGTCTTCGGCGTCGGCTTCTTCCGCGAATGGTACATCGAAAACTCGACGCATCGCCGCGCTTATCTCGAGCGGCGCAGGCAATTGAAGACTCCCGGCAAGGCGGGATCGAAAAACGAATCGGCTGAGGATGACGAGGACGACGACGATCCACGCAAGGGACCGTCGAGCGAGGAGATCACCCGCCGCCGCCTGGTGCGCCGCGCCCATGTCAGGACCATCGTCATGGCGTGGGCGACGACCGTGCCGGCTTCGGCCCTGCTGGCAGCATCGATATTCGCCCTGCTCGGCGCCGTTTCCTGAAGGCGCGATACGCTCGCGGCTTCTGTGATTCGGCCACCCTGGCGCGCAATCGGGTGCAGCCGCCAAGCATCAACCAATAGCAAGATGTTTTTTTCGAGCGGTTCCCGCAAAACCGCGCCGCCGCGCGTTTGCGGCATTTCTTCTCCCCACTATCCACATAAGTGACACACAAGATGTTGGGGTCATAAAAGTTACAGAAACGAATCCTTGACGATGAAATCCGAGTCGTCTTTTATGGATCATGTGCTCTTGTTTAGAGTGCAGCCGGCGGGTTCACTGAACCAGTCTTTTTTCCCGGACTAGCATGCGTTCTGGCGGATTTGCCCCGTTTCGACGGTGGGCTTTCGCACGCGTTCTGACGGGAATTTTTGTCGCGTAGCATGCCTGTGTGACACTGGAATAAATATCTTGTTAACACTATATTTAGTGTTTGATACCAGGCTCCAACACTAGGTAGTGTGACCTTCCCTCAACAAGGGGAATCACAGCCAAGCGTTGGATTGAGGCCTTCCGGTCTCGCCGAAAGAGGACTGCCGGCCAGGGGATTTGGCATAGCGGCGGTCCTGGCGGGAACGAAGGCCGGGGACACCGGTTTTCTCCGTGAAAGCCGGACATTGAAAGGGCATGCGCCTTCATGCGGAAACTGCGAGGGTTTCCTGTGGATAGGTGCTATATATAGGGACTGAGGACGGACAAATGCGCATCGAGCGGCGTTTCACCAAGGACGGACAATCGGCTTACGCGGAGATCGAATTCCGCAAGGCGCTGAGCGAGATCAAGAACCCTGACGGTTCGGTGGTCTTCCGCCTCGACAACATCGACGTGCCGGCGCAGTTCTCCCAGGTCGCCGCCGACATCCTCGCCCAGAAGTATTTCCGCAAGGCCGGCGTGCCCGCCCGGCTGAAGAAGGTCGAGGAAAACGACGTCCCCTCCTTCCTGTGGCGCTCGGTGCCTGATGAGGCCGCACTCGCCGCCCTGCCCGCAGACGAACGCTACGGTTCCGAGATCGATGCCCGCCAGGTCTTCGACCGCCTCGCCGGCACCTGGACCTACTGGGGCTGGAAGGGCGGCTACTTCAAGTCCGAAGACGACGCCCGCGCCTTCAAGGACGAGCTCTCCTACATGCTGGCCACCCAGCGCGTCGCGCCGAACTCGCCGCAGTGGTTCAACACCGGCCTGCATTGGGCCTATGGCATCGACGGCCCCGGCCAGGGCCATTTCTATGTCGACCCCTTCACCGGCAAGCTGACCAAGTCCAAGTCGGCCTATGAACACCCGCAGCCGCATGCCTGCTTCATCCAGTCCGTCGCCGACGACCTCGTCAACGAAGGCGGCATCATGGACCTGTGGGTGCGCGAAGCGCGCCTGTTCAAATACGGCTCCGGCACCGGCTCCAACTTCTCCATGCTGCGCGGTGAAGGCGAAAAGCTTTCCGGCGGCGGCAAGTCGTCCGGCCTGATGAGCTTCCTCAAGATCGGCGACCGCGCCGCCGGCGCGATCAAGTCGGGCGGCACCACGCGCCGCGCCGCCAAGATGGTGGTGGTCGATGCCGATCACCCCGATATCGAGGCCTATATCGACTGGAAGGTGAACGAGGAGCAGAAGGTCGCCTCGCTCGTCACCGGCTCCAAGATCGTCCGCAACCACCTCTCTGCCATCATGAAGGCATGCATCAACTGCGAGGCCGACAATGGCGACTGCTTCGACCCGCTGAAGAACCCGGCGCTCAAGCGCGAGATCAAGGCGGCCAAGAAGAATTCCGTTCCGGAAAACTACGTCAAACGTGTCATCCAGTTCGCCAAGCAGGGCTACAAGTCCATCGACTTCAAGACCTACGACACCGACTGGGATTCGGAAGCCTACCTCACCGTTTCGGGCCAGAACTCCAACAACTCTGTCTCGCTGAAGGATGACTTCCTGCGCGCTGTCGAGACCGACGGCGACTGGAACCTGACCGCCCGCAAGGACGGCCGCGTCATGAAGACGCTGAAGGCGCGCGACCTGTGGGAAAAGATCGGCCACGCCGCATGGGCCTCCGCCGATCCGGGCCTGCATTTCAACACGACGATGAACGACTGGCACACCTCGCCGGCGGCCGGCCCGATCCGCGGCTCCAACCCGTGCTCGGAATACATGTTCCTCGACGACACGGCCTGCAACCTCGCCTCCATCAACCTCCTGCCCTACCGCAACACTGGCCGGGAACCAGGCTCACGGCCGGAAGAAATCGGCACGATCGACATTGCCGCCTATGAGCACACCGTGCGCCTGTGGACCATGGTGCTCGAAATCTCGGTGATGATGGCGCAGTTCCCGTCCAAGGAGATCGCCAAGCTTTCCTACGAATACCGCACGCTGGGCCTCGGCTACGCCAATATCGGCGGTCTGCTGATGACCTCCGGCATTCCTTATGACTCGGATGAAGGCCGCGCCATCGGCGCCGCCCTCACCGCCATCATGACCGGCGTCGCCTACGCCACCTCGGCCGAGATGGCCTCCGAACTCGGCGCCTTCGCCGATTACGACCGCAATGCCGCCAACATGCTGCGCGTCATGCGCAACCATCGCCGTGCCGCCTATGGCGACAAGGACGGCTATGAGAAGCTTGCCGTCAATCCGGTGCCGCTGGTCGCTTCCGACCTCAAGCAGCAGGAACTGGTGACGCATGCCCGTGCTGCCTGGGATCGCGCCATCGAGCTCGGCGAAGAGCATGGCTACCGCAACGCCCAGGCGACCGTTATCGCGCCGACCGGCACGATCGGCCTCGTCATGGATTGCGACACCACCGGCATCGAGCCCGACTTTGCCTTGGTGAAGTTCAAGAAGCTCGCCGGCGGCGGCTATTTCAAGATCATCAACCGCGCCGTTCCGGAAGCTCTGCGCACACTTGGCTACACCGAGAGCCAGATCGCCGAGATCGAGGCCTATGCCGTCGGCCACGGCAATCTCAACCAGGCGCCCGGCGTCAACCCCGGCTCACTGCGCGCCAAGGGCTTCCCCGACGACAAGATCGCAGCACTGAACGCCGCTCTCAAGCAGGCTTTCGACATCAAGTTCGTGTTCAACCAGTGGACGCTTGGCGCCGACTGGGTGAAGGAGACCTTCGGCTTCACCGACGAACAGCTCAACGATTTCTCGTTCGAGATCCTGCCTGCCCTCGGCTTCTCCAAGAAGGAGATCGAGGCTGCCAACATCCACATCTGTGGTGCGATGACGCTGGAAGGCGCCCCCTTCCTCAAGGACGAGCACCTGCCGGTGTTCGACTGCGCCAACCCCTGCGGCAAGATCGGCAAGCGCTATCTCTCGGTCGAGAGCCACATCCGCATGATGGCGGCTGCCCAGCCCTTCATCTCGGGTGCGATCTCGAAGACCATCAACATGCCCAACGAGGCGACTGTCGAGGACTGCAAGGAAGCCTACATGCTGTCCTGGAAGCTGGCGCTCAAGGCCAACGCGCTCTACCGCGACGGCTCCAAGCTCTCCCAGCCGCTCAACGCCTCGCTGCTCGCCGACGATGAAGAGGATGAAGACGACGTCATCGAGGCCCTGCTCGCCGCTCCCGCAGCAGCACAGGCCGTGACGATCACCGAAAAGATCGTCGAGCGCGTGGTCGAGCGCCTCTACCGCGACCGCGAAAAGCTGCCGAACCGCCGCAAGGGCTACACCCAGAAGGCAGTCGTCGGCGGCCACAAGGTCTATCTGCGCACCGGCGAATTCGACGATGGCCGCCTCGGCGAGATCTTCATCGACATGCACAAGGAAGGCGCTGCCTTCCGCGCCATGATGAACAACTTCGCCATCGCGATTTCGCTCGGCCTGCAATATGGCGTTCCGCTGGACGAATATGTCGAGGCCTTCACCTTCACCAAGTTCGAGCCGGCCGGCATGGTCGTCGGCAACGACGCGATCAAGAACGCAACGTCGATCCTCGACTATGTGTTCCGCGAACTGGCCGTCTCCTATCTCGACCGCGGCGACCTCGCCCATGTCGACACGTCGGACTTTTCCAACACCTCGCTCGGGCGTGGCATTTCGGAAGGCCGCGCGCAGGCAGTCTCCAAGGGCCTGACCCGCGGCGCACCGCTGAAGGTCGTCTCCGGCATCGGCTCGGCCGACCCGAAGGGCTTTGCCGGCACCCCCGCCAGCCAGCCGGCCAAGGTCGCCCCGACCGCCTATTCCGGCTCGAACGTGCGGGCGCTCGCAACCAGCAGCGCAACGGTAACGGCGCTCAAGCCCGTCATGGCGGAACTGCGCGAAGAGGCGACCGCCTTCAAGCGCGACTATGAGGAGCGCGCCAAGGAACTGGCCGAGGAAGCCGCAGTCGAGGACACCTCACCGGCTGCTGCCCTCTTCACCGAAGCAGCCGCAAACGAAGTGACGGACGCCAAGGCCAAAGCCGCAGACCGCCGCATGAAGTCGATGCTGCAAGGCTACACCGGCAACTCCTGCTCGGAATGCCAGAACTTTACGATGGTAAGGAACGGCACTTGTGAGAAGTGCGATACTTGTGGGGCTACGAGCGGGTGTTCGTGATGATGAAACGGCAGCAGCAGCTGCTGCTGTCGCTAAACGCATAGTTTGGTAACAAATACCCAAAAGTCGCCTCAAAATACCCAAAGGTCCGCCGAATGGCGGACCTTTGTTCGAGAAATCTCACGAAGGCCAAGGAGCCAAACTTGGACGTTCGCGATAATATTGGCAAAAGTGGCCGCCGTTTTCGGATCACAAACCATTGCCGAGCTTTGGATACTGCATCCCGCCGCAGGACTGAACGGCCGCAGCTCGATCGATCTGGTTGCCACACCGTTCGGTGCTACCCTCGTCGAGCCATATCTCGAACGCTTGGAAGATGGGGTTTATATCTAAGGATCTTTCAGATCCGTCGCCGGGCAACCGCAGTTTAGCGGCAGCACGGCTTTTCGTCAGATTTTGGCGACCCACAGCAAGATGCCAACGACCTCGCCTGTTCAGCCAGCCATCGATCACGCGGCTTGCAGCTCGCCGGACGGGGTGAGAGTTCGACGTGAACCTCGCCATTGACCACGGCCGGCATGGATGCCTGATGAAGCTGCATGGGAGCAATGCCGTCGCTGACCTCAAAGGTCAGTTTTGCGCTCATGTCGAGTGATAGGTGTTCCGTCACCTTGCGGATGATCGCAGTGAACTTTCCCGACGGCATGTGGGTCCGTTCGCCCTCTTCAACATCCCACAGCTGAATGAAAATTTCGGTCCAGGATTCCGGATTGGCACCGCAGTCCAGTGCGGAAAACGCTCCGGCCTTGACCTCGGTGACGTGATAGCCGGGTTTCACCGGCCTCCCGTCATAGCTGAACACCAGTGGCATATCCTTGTGATCCCCGAGGAAGTCGAGAAGGTCACCGATACCGATATCATCAGCGATGATTTTTACAAGCTGCTCAAATTCACGGTTGTCAGGGGTAAGCATCTGCGTTAATCCTAATTTTGATATTTTTAGGATTATTGAAATATGGATGAACGTCAAGCCATCATCGCATTCGGAGCGATGTCCCAGGAAACCCGCCTTAGGATCATCCGTCTTCTGGTGAAGGCAGGCCCCGAAGGCATGGCTGCCGGCAACATCGCCGAGGCCGCCGGTGTCTCAGCCTCGAACGTATCGTTTCATCTGAAGGAACTGGAGCGTGGCGGGCTGGTCGCGGCCCGGCGTGAGGCCCGATCAATCGTCTACACTGCCGAGTATCAAGCTCTGAGCGGCCTGATCCGTTTCCTCATGGAAGATTGCTGCGCTGGCAACCCTGCCATTTGCGCTCCTGCCCTCGTTCCGTCCTGCTGCGAACCCGCGGATACGGTGCAATGAGCGTCAATGTCGAACCGATCGCGCCTGACGCTCAGGATTTCGTTGCCGCACTCGAGGCAGAGCAATTGCCGATCGACGATCTGTCCGAAAGCGGTCGCCTATTCTTCCGCTTCACGCAGAATGGTACGCCTGCAGGATTTGGCGGGTTAGAAGCGCTTGGAGAGCATGTGCTATTCCGTTCAATCGTTGTTTTCCCGCAATTTCGAGGTCAGGGGATCGGCCATCTCATCACCGAGAGCTTGCTGGAGCATGCTGCCTCGCTTGGCGCGAAAGACGCCTATCTGCTGACAACATCCGCCGCTGACTTCTTCGCGGCAATCGGATTCAAGCAAATCCGCCGCGATGAAGTTCCGCTAGAAATACTCTCAACGCGGCAGGCATCCTCACTTTGTCCGTCAACAGCCGCATTCCTGACCCGCCCGGTTTCGAACCAAGCAGCCCTCCTCCATGCCAGCACCAAGGAGACGGTCCAATGACCGACCGCATCTACAATGTTCTATTTCTCTGCACTGGTAACTCGGCCCGTTCGATCCTCGCCGAAAGCATCCTGCGCAATGAAGGCGCCGGCCGTTTCAACGCCTTCTCGGTAGGCAGCCAGCCGAAAGGCACCGTGAATCCCTTTGCGCTAAAAGTTCTGGAAGCGCTCGACTATCCCACTGACGGGTTTCGTTCGAAAGCCTGGGACGAGTTCGCGGCGGCTGGCGCACCCGAAATGGATTTCGTCTTCACCGTCTGCGACGACGCCGCCGGCGAAGCCTGTCCGGTCTGGCCGGGCCAACCGATGACCGCGCATTGGGGCATCGAGGATCCTTCCAATGTCGATGGCACCGATATCGAGAAGGAGCGCGCCTTCAGCACCGCTGCCCGCTTCATGAAGAACCGGATCATGGCCTTTCTCAGTCTGCCGCACGCCTCGATCGACCGCATGGCGCTCGAGCATCATTTGAAGGCTATCGGCCGCCTCGACGGCACGAATTCAAAGACCACGGACGCTGCCTGATCATGTCGACATTTGAACGCTACCTGACCCTCTGGGTCGCCCTGTGCATTGTCGTGGGCATTGCGCTCGGCCACCTTATGCCGGGTCTCTTCCACACGATCGGCGCGGCCGAGATCGCCAAGGTCAACATCCCCGTTGCCGTGCTGATATGGCTGATGGTTATCCCTATGCTGTTGAAGATAGACTTCGCAGCCCTGGGCGAAGTCGGCCGTCACTGGCGTGGCATCGGCGTGACGCTGTTCATCAACTGGGCAGTCAAACCGTTCTCGATGGCACTGCTTGGCTGGCTCTTCATCGGCTGGCTGTTCCGGCCCTATCTGCCGGAAGCCCAGATCGACTCCTACATCGCCGGGCTGATCATTCTGGCGGCTGCCCCCTGCACCGCCATGGTCTTCGTCTGGTCGAACCTGACCAAGGGCGAGCCGCATTTCACCCTATCTCAGGTCGCACTCAATGACGCGATCATGGTGGTCGCCTTCGCCCCGATCGTCGGCCTGTTGCTTGGCCTTTCGGCCATCACCGTGCCGTGGGATACGCTCGTCCTGTCGGTCGTCCTCTACATCGTCATCCCCGTCATCATCGCACAGCTGATGCGGCGCAGCCTGCTCGCATCAGGCGGACAAAAAGCCCTCGACCGCCTCTTGCGAACCTTGCAGCCGCTATCGCTCATCGCGCTTCTGGCAACCCTGGTTTTGCTGTTCGGCTTTCAGGGAGAACAGATTATTTCGCAGCCCACGATCATCGCTCTGCTGGCCGTTCCGATCCTGATCCAGGTCTACTTCAACTCCGGGCTGGCTTACCTGCTCAACCGCATTTCTGGCGAACAGCATTGCGTTGCAGGACCGTCCGCGCTGATCGGTGCATCGAACTTCTTCGAGCTGGCCGTGGCCGCTGCCATCAGCCTGTTCGGCTTCAGCTCTGGTGCGGCACTCGCCACCGTCGTCGGCGTCTTGGTCGAAGTCCCGGTGATGCTCTCGGTCGTCTGGATCGTGAACCGCAGCAAGGACTGGTACGAGCGCGGCTCGGCCGTCACTGCAACCAGGGAAGCCGAGAGGACCGCATGATGGACGTCACAATCTATCACAATCCCGATTGCGGCACGTCCCGCAACACGCTGGCGCTCATCCGCAATGCGGGCATCGAACCGACTGTCATCGAATACCTGAAAACGCCACCGACGCGCGCCGTTCTCAAGGACCTGATCAGCAAGTCTGGTCTCACGGTTCGCGAGGCGATCCGGGAAAAAGGAACACCCTACGCGGACCTCGGCCTCGATGACCCAACGCTGTCCGATGACGACCTGCTCGACGCCATGCTGGAACACCCCATCCTGATCAACCGTCCGTTCGTGGTGACGCCATGGGGTGTACGGCTCAGCCGTCCGTCGGAGATCGTGCTCGACATTCTTCCCGTGCCTCAGAAGGGCCCCTTCGCCAAGGAGGACGGCGAATTACTGATCGATGCTGAAGGAAATCGAATTGCCTGACCTGCCCAACATTGTGGACGAAGCGCTTCAGTTTCCTGAACCCGCCCGGCTGTCCAAGCCATTCTCAACCCATAAGCCGCGCATTCTGCTGCTTTATGGTTCGCTGCGCGCCCGCTCCTACAGCCGCTTCCTGGCGCAGGAGGCAGCGCGGCTGCTTGAACATTTCGGGGCCGAACCTCGCATCTTCGATCCGACCGGCCTTCCCCTACCCGACGGCGCGCCGACAGACCATCCAAAGGTGCAGGAATTGCGCGAACTGTCACTCTGGTCAGAGGGCCAGGTCTGGTGCAGCCCGGAGCGTCATGGGGCCATGAGCGGCGTCATGAAATCCCAGATCGACTGGATCCCTCTTGCCGTCGGCTCGGTTCGTCCGACGCAGGGGCGCACGCTTGCAGTCATGCAGGTGTCCGGAGGATCGCAGAGCTTCAACGTAGTCAACCAGATGCGGATTTTGGGCCGCTGGATGCGCATGATTACCATTCCCAACCAGTCGAGTGTCGCAAAAGCGTATCAAGAGTTCGATGAAGCGGGGCGAATGAAGCCGTCCTCTTATTACGACCGCGTCGTCGACGTCATGGAGGAACTCGTGAAGTTCACGCTGCTGACCCGGGACGTTTCCGGTTACCTCACCGACCGCTACAGCGAGCGCAAGGAAGACGCCGAGAAACTGGAGGCAAGGGTCAAGCTCAAGGCTATCTAGGATACGGCACCCGGCACCGGTACAAAGGACCGCAGCACATCGATCAAGTGCGGGACGCGTGCTGCGCGATTCCTCACTTCTGCCATCAATTTCAACAATTCCGGAAGAACCGAATATGGCCTCGGCAGTTTCAGTTGAGCATCGTCGCAGCGCCATCATCTGGGGATTGGGCCTGACCCAGATCATAGGTTACGGCACGCTCTACTACAGCTTCTCCATCCTCGCTCCGGAAATGGCCCGCGATTTCGACTGGTCTCAGGAATGGGTGTTCGGGGTGTTTTCTGCTTCCCTGCTTGTCGGCGGGCTGGCGTCACCTTTCATCGGCCGCTGGATGGATCGCTACGGTGCTGGGCAGATGATGGCGCTCGGATCCATCGGTGCAGCACTTGCCCTCCTGCTGTGCGCCTTTGCGCCAGAGCGGCTGACGTTCATTGCGGGAATGGTCGCGATCGAGATGGCGTCGACCTTCGTCCTCTACAATGCGGCATTCGCCCTTCTGGTCCAGATCACACCGCAAACGGCGCAACGAAGCATCACCCATCTCACGCTGATTGCTGGTTTTGCCTCGACACTGTTCTGGCCGATTACCTCCCGGCTCCACGAACATCTGACATGGCGCGAAATCTATCTCGTCTTTGCGGGCGTCAACCTCTTCGTCTGTTTTCCGATCCATTGGTGGTTGGCGCTAACGATGAAGGCGATCAAAGTGCGTGAGGCTTCAGCCCGAACGTCAGCTGTTACCGCGGTCGTTGGGAGCATTTCGACCGAGAACCGTTCAAGAGCATTCCTTTTGATGGCCGTCGGCTTCGCACTCCAAGGATTTGTGCTTTCAGCCCTGCTGATTCATATGGTGCCGCTCCTGACCGCCGTGGGAATGGGCGCAAGTGCGGTTTTGGTCGGAACGGTATTCGGTCCTTCCCAGGTCTTCAGCCGCTTCATCAACATGCTGTTCGGAAAGGCCCTATCGCCGCTGGTTCTGGCGGTCGTCGCGGCCGCTTTCCTGGTCGTGGGCCTGTGCGTACTGCTGACCACTGCGCCATGGATATCCGGCGGCATCGCTTTCGCCATACTCTTCGGCCTCGGCTCGGGTCTGATGAGCATCGTTCAGGGGTCATTACCGCTGCACCTGTTCGGCTCAGACGGTTATGGAGCGATGCTGGGACGAATCTCCGCAGTCCGTCTCATCGCCTCGGCGCTGGCCCCGTTTCTGTTCTCATTCCTGATGGCTCACATCGGAACATGGTCCGCGCTTTCCGTCGCAATCGTGGTCGGCATTGCCGCAGCCATAGCTTTTGTCAGCATAGGCTGGGGCCGTCAGACACCGGCGTTGGCGCAGGAAACATAGACCGACGCCCTCGAGATCGACCTTGTACTGCACGTAGGCCGCGGGGATTTCCCGATACCGGCAGAGCCGTGATCTCGAGCGCCTGGCTACGCTCGACCGGAAACTTCCGGTTTCTGAAACGATGAGCGAAGGTTTCCTTACAAGAGCGCTACTGTACAACGACGGAGGCAGTGAAGGTGTAGCCAACGCCATAGACGACCTTGATCGGTACCGCCAGATTGATTTGTTCCTCCAGTTTGCGGCGTAGCCGACTGACGACGGCATCGAGATGCCGGTTGTCGAAGTTCGCTCTGGGACGGGCAACGGTTTCTATAAGATCCTCGCGCTGGCAGATCTCTCCACAGTTGCTGCACAGCACACTCATAAAGGCGAACTCGGTTGCGGTCAGTTTGAGCGAACGGTGATTGGGCGCGATCAGCATCCAGTTCGTGCCGTCAAGCACCCACTGATCATTGTTGCCGTTCGCAGAACCAGGCAGCTCTCCCGTCCGTCGCAGCAAGCTGCGAATCGCGGCTTCGATCTCACGCAGTGTGCTGTGCTTGACCAAGTAGATGTCGGCGCCGCTTTCAAAGCCACGGATACGGTCTGCGCTTTCGCCGAGTGCTGTCAGCATGATGATGCCGCAGGCACGTGACTTGCGGATTTCGGCTGCCAGCTCGAATCCATTCCCATCGGGCAGCCCGACATCCAGGATGATGACAGCAGGCGCACTGCCGTCCGCGAGCGCCTGACGCAATTCCCGCGCTGTGGCTACACCTTCGGCCGTAAAGCCTGTCAGCTCCAGGAAATCAGCCAGATCCTTACGCAGCCGGGGCTCGTCCTCAACGATCAGAATATGCGTCATGCCGTCAGTTCCTCCAGCGAAGATTGATCTGTCGCTTCGCTTGACAGAGGTAGTTTCACAATCGCCGTCATGCCCTGGCCGTCGTTGGCAAGCAACTGCAGCTTGCCGCCATGGTAGACGAGCAGCTTGCGTGAAGAGTAGAGGCCGAGCCCGGTTCCGGTTCCGGCCATCGTATTGGAGGCCCGGAAGAAGCGCCTGCCGATCTTGTGAAGCTCGGCCTGCGGAATGCCCATGCCATGATCGCAGACCCGGACGACCACATTTCGACCTTCCTGCCGCACATCGATATCGATCGGCTGGTCCTCTGAAGAATATTTGAGGGCGTTGTCGATGAGATTGATGAGGACGGTCGCCAGCATCTCGGGATCGGCGAAAAGCGAAAGGGCATCGTCATTGACTGTAAAGACCAGGCGCTCGCCGCGCTCGGTCATCTCGAAATGCAATCGCACATCCGCGATCAGGGAACCAACGCGTATCATCTCCGGCCGGAACCCGCTGTCGCGATCATTGGCCATGAAGCGGTCGATCAGGGAAAACAGGCGATTGAGCGCCTCGCCAATGCCGGCGATCCGTTCCTTGGTGGCTTCGGGCGACCTGTTCCCGACAAGGCCGATCATGTCGACAGCGTTGCGGATAATGGCGAGCGGGGTGCGGAACTCGTGACTGACGACGCGCATGAAGTCCGCCTGCTCATCGCGAAGCGCGCGTTCGGCCTCAAGGCTTGCGTTCAATCGGCTTTCCAGCCGTCGTCGTTCCTGCACCTCTCGCGACAGGGCCGCGTTTTTCTCACGCAGGTCGGCGGAGAGCCGCGAACTGACCATGAAGAGCAGGCAGGCGAAAAATGCGATCAGGAACAGCGTGCCTTGCAGAAGATACCAGGCGTTGCGATCGGCCAGAATCGGGCCGCTTTGAAAATCGGCAGGCAGCAGATACTCGATGACGCTCTGGATAATGCTGGCGGCCATATATTCGAGGAGTATTCCAATCGTTATCCAGCGCAGAAGCGTCGGTTGAGTTCGGTCTCGCATCAACCCGAGGCACATCACCGACATGATCACGATGGTAAAGAAGGTCGACGTATGGATGCGGATCGCTATGTTAGCCGGGTCGACTGCAACAGCGGCGCTCCAGACAACGACCTGGAAAATGAGTAGCGAAACACCGATCCAGGTATAGCGCGGCTGTCCCAGAAAGCGGGCCAGTCCCTCGGCGAGCAGCACCAGCCCCAGCTTGATGACCGTATTGTGCAACACGATAGCCAATGCGGCTGGTTCCGTGCCGCGAACGATCATCAGGAGAAGTCCGACAGCAATCGCGGCAAAACCTGCGGCAAGGAACTTGAGTTCGTAGAGATGTCGCCAAGCCTGCCAGACGAAAACCCAGGCGACCGCCTGCAGGCTTGCGGTTGCAAGAGTGACGACCAGAACGGTCTTGAGGTCAAGCATCCCTGAATGTTCGCAACGGGGTTCCCCTGCCGCACCTCTTGCCGCTTTGAAAGCTGAACCTTGCAGGAGTTGAGCGAGGAGGCAAGTGCGGGGCGCGCGCTGCAAGAATTGGTCAGAATTCAATAGAATTGATCGGTGGAATTGTCGGTCGCCATGACCTTATCGTGATCTGGATTTCGATGCGGCACTGACAAATCCCTCCGCGAGGCGATCTGGTTCGCCTGACGGAGTGTCAAGATCTGGAGAGGATTGACCGGGCGATGCCGAGAGGAGCGTCGTGCGGGCGATCTTGCAACACTCTCCGCCGCATGGAGAAGCGGTCGACCGCCCTGATGGTCGATCCATATCGGCGGGGGTGAGCATGACGTTTCGCGGTGGACACCGGAACATCGTCACTGATGGCGGCAAGGCGTGTCCGGTCAAATCGCCATTGTCCCGGCTCGTGCTCTTCCTGGCGCTTCTGTTTGCCGGGCTCGGTTTTACCGCTTCGGCACAAGCGCAGACGGCCATCGTCACATGGGATGAACCGGTACCGGTCTCGGCCATTGGGGGGCCTAGCGGTATGTTGAGCAGTGGCGATGCCGTGGACGTCGACACGATTGTCACGTTCAGGATCGATATCCTCACCGGGATGACGTATCGCAGTCCGCCGAGTGGCTGCAACATCACCCATGACGATGGGGACACGTGGCGCGCCACCATAACCGAGACATGCCACGTCGCCATCCAAACCAGTGTCATTACGATGTTCGCCATCGGGCCAACCGAGGTAGCGCTGGGCGGAAACTACACCAACGACATCTTTGTGAACGGCGGCAATAGCCCATTCACCTTTACGCTGGCGTCTGGAGATCTGCCCGATGGCATCAGCCTTTCCAATCGCGGCACGCTGTCGGGGATGCCGAGCGAAGCAGGAAGTTTCGATTTCACAATTCGCGCGACAAATGAATACGGGCATTTCGGGACACAGTCCTTCACGTTGACGGTCCTCGGCGCGGGCACCGCGCCAACGATTACCAACGTCTCGCCGTCCACAGGCCCGGCGGAGGGTGGCACCAGCGTGGTCATCACCGGCACGAACCTGACCGATGCGACGGCGGTGACTTTCGGCGATGCCCCGGCGGCCAGCTTCGCGGTGATCACCGATACGGTGATCACCGCCATAACTGAAGCGCATGCGCAAGGCCCGGTCGACGTGGCGGTGACGACACCCAACGGCAACGCCACTGCGGCAAGCGCGTTCACCTACGACGCTCCCGTGGTACTGTCGCTGTCGATCGACGACGTCACCGTTGTCGAGGGCGATTCCGGCAGCACCTTTGTCACCTTCAACATAACGCTCGACCGGACCGTGCCGCAGTTCAGGGAGGTGACATTCGATATCGCCACGGCCGACGGTACAGCCACCGCAGGCGTCGACTACGTGGCTCTCAGCGGCACCGGCGTCAGCATCGGTCCGGGGTCTATCGGCGGGCCTGTCACAGTACAGATACTCGGCGACACACTCAGCGAACCGAACGAAACCTTCTTCGTGAACGTGACCAATGTCGTCGGAGCGACGGTGGTCGATGGCCAGGGAGTGGGGACGATCGTCGACAATGATACGTCGGCAGCACCAACGATCACCAGCATCTCGCCGACCAACGGCCCGACGGCCGGCGGCACGAGTGTCGTCATCACCGGCACCAACTTGACCGGGGCGACGGCGGTGATTTTCGGCAGCACGGCGGTGATAAGCTTCACGGTCGACAGCGCCACGCAGATCACCGCCACGACGTCAGCGCATGCGGAAGGCCCGGTCGACGTGGCCGTGACCACGCCCGGCGGCAGCGCTACCGCGGCGGGCGCGTTCACCTACGATGCTCCCGTGGTACCGCGGCTGTCGATCAATGACGTGTCGGCAGTCGAGAGCAACGGCAACGTCGCCTTTACCGTGTCGCTCGATTCCCCTGCCGGGCCAGGAGGGGTTACATTCGACGTCACCACGGCCGACGGTACGGCGATCGGCGGCCAGGATTATCACACTCACAGTGGGTCCGGTTACATACCGGCGGGCACCAACGTCTATTACCACTCCGTCGGAATGATTGACGATGCGCTTGACGAAGCGAATGAAACCTTCTTCCTCAACGTTTCCAATGTCGCTGGAGCGGTGATAGCAGACGGCGTGGGACAGGGAACCATTGTCAACGACGATGCAGCCCCGACAATCACCGGCATCGCGCCGCCGAGCGGCCCCTCGGCCGGTGGCACTACGGTGACGATCACGGGAACAGACTTCACCGACGCGAGCGCCGTGAGCTTCGGCGGCACGGCGGCGTCCAGCTTCACGGTCGACAGCGCCACGCGGATCACTGCCACGACACCGGCGCATGCGGAAGGCCCGGTCGATGTGGTGGTGCTCACGCCCAGCGGCGACGATACCGCGACCGGCGCGTTCACTTACAACGCCCCGGTGCTTCCGTCGCTGTCGATCAGCGACGTCACCGTGTCCGAAGGCAACTCCGGCCAGACATGGGCCGTGTTCACCGTGTCGATCGACCAGGCGACCTCAACTGCGGTGACGATGGACATCGCCAGCGCTGATGGCACCGCCATCGCCGGCGACGACTATCTGACCAATGCCGTCAGCAGCGTAGGAATCTCGCCGGGGGTTACCAGCCGCCAGTTCGACGTCAGAATACTCGGCGATACTCTCAACGAACCGGATGAGACCTTCTTCGTGAACGTGACCAATGTCGTTGGCGCGACAGTGGTCAAGGGGCAGGGTGTGGGGACGATCGTCAACGACGATGTAGCCGCCCCGACGATCGCCAGCGTCGCACCCACCAGCGGCACGACCGAAGGCGGCACGAGCGTCGTCATCACCGGCACGGACCTGACCGGCGCGACAGCCGTGACGTTCGGCGGCACCGAGGCGACCAGCTTCACGGTCGACAGCGCCACGCAGATCACCGCGACGACACCAACGCATGCGGAAGGCGCGGTCGACGTGGTGGTGACCACGCCCGGCGGCAGCGCCACCGCGACGGGCGCGTTCACCTATGAAGTGCCTGCCTCGAACGACGCCAGTCTTTCAAACCTCTTGATCAGTGCAGGCACTCTGAACCCGGCCTTCGCTCCCGGCACCACCGGTTACACCGTGTCCGTTCCGAGCACCGTCAGTTCGCTAACCCTGACCCCTACGGCCGCGGATACCGGTGCGACGATCACCGTCAACGGCCAAAGCGTCACATCGGGATCGGCTTCATCGGGGATTTCACTCGCAACTGGCGACACAACCATCACGGTTGTCGTGACAGCACAGGACGGGACGACGACAAGAACCTACACGGTCACTGTCACACGCGCCGAACCAACGATCACCGTCGGCCCGAACGCGCTGCCGGGTGGATCGGTGGGCAGTGGCTATGGGCCGGTGACTTTGACGGCCAATGGCGGCACAGGGCCTTACAGTTTCGAGGTGACGGCCGGCAACCTGCCTGCAGGATTGTCGCTCAGCATCGGCGGAGAGTTCAATGGCACCCCAACCGTGGCCGGAAGCTTTACCTTCACCGTGACAGCTACCGACGACAACGGATTCACCGGCACCCGCGAGTACACGCTCGCCATCGACGCGCCAACGATCACGATCGCTCCAGACACACTGCCGGGCGGATCGGCAGGCGTGGCCTATGAACCGGTCGCTATGACCGCCGATGGCGGCGAAGCACCCTACGCCTTCACCGTGACGACCGGTGATCTGCCTGAGGGCCTGTCGCTCGCCACGACCGGCGAGCTCAGCGGCACGCCAACCGAGGCCGGCAACTTCACCTTCACGGTAACGGCAACCGACGACAACGACTTCACCGGCACCCGGGAGTATACGCTGGCCGTCGATGCGCCGACGATTTCGATCGATCCAGACGCGCTTGCGGACGGTGTGGCTGGCTCAGCCTATGGGCCGGTGGCCCTGTCCGCCGACGGTGGCACCGGGCCTTACGGTTTCAAGGTGACGGCTGGAGACCTACCCGCAGGATTGTCGCTCGCCACGACCGGCGAAATCACCGGCACACCGAACGAGACTGGCAGCTTCACCTTCACGGCAACAGCCACCGACGACAACGACTTCACCGGCACCCGAGAGTATACGTTGGCCATTGGCGCGCCGGCGATCACGATTGATCCGGACTCGCTGGCGGACGGGACGGCCGGCTCGGCCTATGGGCCGGTGACACTGACCGCTGACGGCGGCAACGAGCCTTACAGTTACGAGGTGACAGCCGGCGAGCTGCCAGCAGGATTGTCGCTCAATACTGGCGGTGAGTTCGCCGGCACCCCAACCGAGGCCGGAAGCTTCGCCTTCACCGTGACCGCAACCGACGACAACGGATTCACCGGGGCACGGCGACTCTCGCTTTCCATCGCCGCCCCTGAGATCGAAATATCGGTGCCGCCATTGGCTGATGGCAGGGTCAATTCAGTTTATGAAATGGTGCAGCTGTCTGCCTCAGGAGGCACAGCGTCCTATGAGTTCGCCGTGACCGGGGGTAAACTGCCTAAGGGCATCGTCCTTGCGGCTGACGGCGCATTGTCCGGGACGCCAACGGAAGCCGGCGACTTCTCGGCCACAGTGACGGCCACCGATGGTCTCGGCTTCACCGGGACTGCCAATCTTTCAATTAAAATCAGAAACCTCAATGTCCCGGTCGCCCGGGACATGACATTGGAGGTCATGTCCGGAACCCGCGGCTCCATCGATCTCACGAAAGGAGCAGCCAACGGCCCGTTCACCCGAGCCGATATCGCGGTCTATCCCGCGACCGAGGCAGGCAAGGCATCCATCAGGGGCGAACGCGCTGCCTACATGCTGGATTTCGCGGCTGCCGGCACCTTCGAGGGATCGGCAAGCCTGCAATACACGCTGTCGAACGCCGATGGGCGCTCGGCCCCAGCCACGGTGACACTCAACATCATCGCGCGCCCCGATCCGTCGCAGGATCCCGAGGTAATCGGCCTTTTGACGGCCCAGGCAGAGGCGGCGAAGCGCTTCGCCAGGACGCAGACGGATAATTTCAACCGCCGCCTTGAGCAGCTTCACGACGAAGGCGAGCGCCGGCGCAATTCGATGAACGTCAATATCGGCCTTACGCAGCGCGATTCAGATCAGGCAGCCTATGCAGAAGAAGACGAACGCGATCCCGTCGCGGACGCCTTCCGCAGGATGGACGCCGGCAAGAAGGAAAGCGAGACGCCTGCTTCCGGTTCTGCCGACTACAATCCTCTCGGCAACTTCGCGGTCTGGTCGGGCGGCTATGTCAATTTTGCGGAAAGCGACAACGGAAGCATCGATCTCGACAGCACGCTGGTAGGCGTTTCCGGTGGCGTGGACTATCGCTTCACTCCCAAATTCGTGGGCGGCCTCGGCTTCGGTTACGGCCGTGACAAGACCGATGTCGGGGGCAACGGAACGGAAAGCCGTGGGCGAGCATGGTCCATGGCCGCCTATGGCAGCTACAAGCCGACGCCGGAGATATTCATTGACGGCTTGATCGGCTACGGCCTCATGGATTTCGACAGCCGCCGCTATGTCACGGCAACTGGAGATTTCGCCACGGGATCGCGCGGCGGGCAGCAGATCTTCGGTTCGCTGACGGTTGGATACGAATATCGTCAAGACCGCTGGCTGCTCTCGCCATATGGAAGACTGGAAGCCTCTCGCTCCAAACTCGACGCCTTTTCGGAGAGCGACGGCGGTATATGGGGCCTGACCTATGGCGACCAGACCATCGACACGCTTTCCGGCATCCTTGGGCTTCGGCTCGAATACGCGTTGTCTATGGACTGGGGCGTCTTCAAACCTCGTGCCAGGCTCGAATACACCCACGATTTCGAGGGATCGAGCCGTGCGAGCCTTGGCTACGCCGATATCGGCACGCTGCCGTATTCAATCGATATCGATCAGTTCTCCAGGGACCACCTGACAATCGGGCTGGGCTTCGACGCACAGATCGGCGACGCCTGGAACCTCGGTTTCGACTACCAGACCGCCTATGGAAGCGGCGGGCAAAGTCAGGATCACACCTTCGCCATCAAGGTTGGAGCCCGTTTCTGAGGCTTCACCAAAATGAGATCAAAACAGCCAGACCGCGGAGATCTGCCGCCAACTTTGGAAAGATTGACGTCGGTTGCCGCATGCGTAAAAAATGATGATGCGTCTGGGCGGAGGGACAACCTCATGATGCATGAACAATGGCAAAAGCAAACAGGATCAATCCTCCCAGTCACCCTCTTGGCGATCCACAATATCAGACGTATTGTCAGTTTGCGTTGGAGCCTTCGGTGATCAAGTTGCTGGAAATGGCAACTGCCGCCGGATGGCCGCGCAGGTTTCCTATGCAATCATGATGCTTGCTGCCACCAATCTGAAATACTCGAACAACGTCCCGGATCAACCGTGAACTACGAGCAACGCTACGATTGGACTGGTGCGAGAACGCGCCGCCGCTAGCGCAGCGCTCAGAGTCATATTTACGGGACGTATCGATTAGTCGGGGCTCGAAGATCTATTGCCCCTTCTGGGTCAGGAAGAAACACCGGTCCTACAACCCTGACCTTGCGTTCGGGGTCGAGCGGACGGGCGGTCGTTTCAACACTCCCCTGTGTCTGGACAATCACGTCCCTTTCCTGGTCCCTTCCCAAGTCCGCCGATATTTTCGGATCAGCTACCGGATTCGGTTCCTCGACAGGAGCAGCGGTTGGACTGGTCGAGGACGTTGCCTCGTTCGATGGTGCGGGCTCGGCCACAGCTTCTGAAGCGCCCTGCCCGTTGCAGCTGCAGTTTGGCGGGCGAGCCAGGCTTTCTCGCCTGTACAGATATGCCGTGGGCATCTCGGAATAAGGCTTGCCATCGACGGCTGAAATCATGGCGGCGGACTCGTTGCGGATATCCGGCGCCTCCTCCCCCTCTTTAACCTCCTCGACCATTTGCGCATCGTTTTCCTGAAAGAAAACCTGCATCTCAGTGCCGGGACACATAGCCTGGCAATTCCGAAGATCGCGCGAGAACTGACGCCGGGACGATGAAAAGGACATTGGGAAGTAATAACCGTCGCATGTCCGCACACAGACGGTCCGATATTCACCAGGGATGGATTTCATACTCTGCCGCGCGTTTGTCGGCTGCATTGTCCTGGCCTGCTGCGGCTTCGGTCGCGAGGTCGAGCGTTGAACTGGCCTGATCTTGCGCTGCTCGCGAGGCTCCATGGCGCGATTGAGCTTCTGATCGGTGAGGTAGTTACCCCGATCCGAGTCAGCCACCAGGATTATACGGAAACGTTCACTGCCATTTAAACCAGCCGCAAATTGACGGACGGCGCGCATGTCGGCCAAAGCCGGCGCAACCGCAAGGCAGAAATATGCAACAATCCCGAGTGTAATTCCGTTCGTTACGGCCCGCATCTGCCCTCCGAAACGTATTTCTCAGCAAAGCCATATGCTAACATATGTTAGTTTTTAGTTTCCTATGTCAACCGATCGTGTCATCTTTGCCACGCGGCGGACCTGAAAGGGAGCGCCATTGGCCGGCGTGGTCCCCCTCATCCTCCCCGATTGCGCCGGCCTCTCATCGGAGCAACTCGGTCTCCGGCAACGTAATGCCGTGACGGAGACTTGGCTCTGCTGGTCCGGGATAGATTTTGGAATCCAGCGCTGAAGAGACGCAATTTCGCCGGACGATGACGCAAAAAATCGCCGCCCGCGTCCCGCTGGCCTCAACCGACGAAATCAACGAATTCCGGCTGAAACACGTGGCCGTCTCTATGCACCCGGATGGCGGCATGTTCGCGCAAATGGGCAGGAACCAGCAACATATCCTCTGCAATGCACTCGGACAGCAGGGCGTGGCGCGTCGTCCGCGCCAGGCCGGCGTCCGAACACAGCGAACTCGAAACTTCGGGCAGGCGAAGCTGGAAGGGACTGTGCAATGCGTCCGAACAGAGCATGGCCTTCTTTCCGTCTCGCTCGATCCTGAGCCCCACCATGCCCGGCGAATGTCCCGGCAGAGGCACCAGCGTCAATCCCGGGCAGATCTCATGATGGGGTTGAACCCAATCGACCATGCCCTCGGGAAGCGTCGCCACACTATCCGCATAATATGAGGGTGGCTCGGCTTGTGCGCGCATATGGTCGCGCTCGATCAAGGGGATGAGATAGCGCGCATTCGGGAAGGTAGGCTGCCAGCTGCCGTCCATCCATCGCGTATTCCAGCCGACATGATCGACATGGATATGGGTGCAGACAACCAGGTCGACCCTCTCCGGCGCATCACCGTGTTCGCCAAGGCTATCGAGAAAACCTGTATTCTTTCGCTGGTGCCACTCCGGACGATGCCGCGGCTTTTCTTCGCCGATGCCGGTGTCGACGACAATGGTCAAGCCATCCACTTTGACAATGAAGCTCTGTATCGCAAGCCGCACCACGCCGCTCGGAAAGTCCAGATGCGACGGTTCCAGCCAGCTCTGCTCTGCCGCAAGAGAAGCGAGATTCAGTTCTGGAAACAGAAAGTCGACACGCGGCTCGAACTCCTGCTCGAGGACCGAGACAATCCGGCAATCGCCAATCTGGAGCATCTTTGCACGACCGATTCTGAGTGCGGTTCACATTGCATCCGTTGATTTTATGAGATGCAGCGGCCGCCGGGCATAGCGCAAAACGGACGGGAGCAATGGCTCCCGTCCGCAGTTTTTACGATGGATCAGGGCCGCTTCATCTTGCACTCGGCGCTGACCGGAAGCGACGTTTCTTCGGCGCTCAGGACCTTGACCGGCTCGAACCCCATATCGGTATCATCGACCTTGTCGCGAGCGTTCTTCGAAACTTTGGTGATGACCAGTGGCAGCTGGATCTGATGGTCCTCGGCACGCATCGAAAGCTTGCCGTGGGGCCAGTCGACCTGCACGGTTTCCAGGGACTTGGCGAGGTCGTTGACCGCGACCTTGTCCGCCTTTGGCAGTGCGGTGATCGCGGCGCTCAGCATGCTCAGCGTCTGAACGCTGTTGTTCATATAGGCGACTGGGTCGCGACCGGCAGCGGCGTTGAAGGCAGCGCGATATTTCTCGCCGGCTTCGCCGCTTGCTTCGGCGTTGAACAGTTGTGCGCTGTGGCTATCAAGAGCAGACGCGCCTGCGGCGGCCAGGTTTCCAGGTTCGTCAAGGAAGGTGCTCGCGAAACGCGCCTTCAATCCAGAGGCCGATGCCGCCTGGAGGATGAGCCGCAGATCGCTCCCGCTGCTGGCCGTAAAGATCGTGTCGGGCGCGGTGGCTCGAACTTTCTCGATGAACGGCGAAAAGTCCTTGATCTTGAAGACGTCGTGGCGCGTCTGGCCGACCAATTTGTAGCCGTAGGTCTCGGCATTCTGCCCGACCGCCGCCTCCATCTCCCGGCCCATCGTGTAGTCGGGCTGGAGGGAGTAGACCTTTTCACCCAGCGACCCTTCGTCCTTCATGACCTTTGCCAAGGCGTTCTGCCGGATGAAGGGTGTTGTCGTGAAGTGGAAGGAATAGAAGTCACAATCGGAACCGATGAAGTTCGATCCTTCCGAGCCGACGATGAGCAGCATGGCCGGATCGTCCGGATTGCGCTGGTTCCAGCGGCGGATGTCCGCCAGGTTCTGCGCAGCCAAAGGCGAAGTTCCCGCACCGATGAACACGCGCGCACCGTCGGCAATCGCCTGCTTGAAGCGATCCGCAGCACCCTGCGTCGTTCCGGAATCGTCATAGACGCTAATGTCCAGCGTGTTGCCGGTTTCGCCGGCGGCTTCGTTGAACGGTTTCTGGACGAAGTTGATTGTGGGATCGTACATGGCGCCGATAAAGGCCAGCGGCCCGGTCTTCGGCGTCAGGAAGGCGACTTTCACGGGTTCTGCAGCGGCTGTGCCTAGAGCAATGGCCGATACCGCCGCGGAGATCGCAAGGCGCAATAATTTCATTGGTTTCCTCCACTTGGTCAAACAAGCTGGGCCGGCCGAGCGCTATCTCAGCCAGCATCCACCGTCAGCTTGTCCTCAACTTCGCAGACCGGTATCAGCTCGGGCGAAAGCTATGCAGGGCATATCTATATGTCAATAGACTATCTTTTAGCTTTAAAGCAGTTGAGACGGCATCTTCAGCCCGTCTCAGATAGACCGTTCGCCGCATCCGAATGGTCCGACAGCCCGGCAAGGACGTCGATCGATTGCAGGGCACGGTCGGATGGAATAGCGTCGAGGTTGCATCTTGAGTGGACTCTCCGGGACACCCACATTATGCGCTGGGACCTAAAACGACATCGAATCTCGGAGCAATGAGATGAACACGCTGAGCACCGAGCCTACCTGTCATGCCGATACCGACGCCCTGCTCCCGAGACCAGGTCGTTTCATCCGGCCTGGGCTTGCAAGCGTTTTTCGCTCCCTTGCTCTTTGTGCTTTGGTCTTTTCCGCAACGATTGCGGCTTCGGCATTCCCGGCTCGCGCGCAGGACTGCAGAAGTTCGCCGGCGATTGGAATGAACTGGAGCGGCTGCAACAAGAAGCAGATCATACTCGGGGGCAGCAATCTCGAAAACGCCAATCTGTCCGACACCGATTTCTCGCAGACCGACCTCAGCGGTTCCAATCTCAAGTCGGCGAACCTGGAAAAGGCGACCTTGGTGCGCGCTTCGCTTGCAGGCGCCAATGCCGACAAGGCAAACTTCGCCAAGGTCGAAGGCTATCGCTGTGATTTCTCGGACGTTTCGGCCGAAAATGCCTCATTTGCCAGCTCCGAATTGCAACGGACCAATTTCAGCAAGGCGCATCTTACCGGCGCCGATTTCGAGAAGGCCGAACTCGGCCGCGCCGGTTTCGACAAGGCGGTATTGACCGGCACCCGATTTCCCATGGCCAACCTTTCGCGCGCCAGCTTCGTCGGCTCGGTTTTCGAAGGCGCGATAGACTTCGACCGCGCTTTTATGTTTCTGACAAGAATCGAAGGCGTGAACCTGTCCGCAGCAAAAAACCTGCAGCAAGGACAGGTCGACCTGGCCTGCGGTGACAGCACCACGAAGCTGCCGGCCGGCCTGACGGTACCGGCAAGCTGGCCCTGCTCCGCCGCCGACTGAGGCGCGGCAGCCCTCAACATGTGCCAGTCGCTTGGCATGGCACTGCGCGAAGGCACCGAATTGAGAACCATACTTGCAGCTCCGATTGTGAATTGACCTTGCGATCGACGACAAGAACCGGAGAAATCTCATCCTTTCTATGAATTGACGTGCAGGGATCGGCAAAGCAAACGTGGCTTGCGACCAAGATATGGCTTCGGGAAGGAGCCGGATCCAGGCAGAGGAGAAGAGGCTAAAGTTTCGGGAGGAAACATGGTCGGACACTTACCCGCCCTTCATGCAGACCGCATTCAGGCCGCGATCACTTCGGACGCAGCAGCGAAGTCCGCTCTTGTAGCGTCCTGGCGACGTTCATCATCCTTGCATCAGCTCGATCCGGCAGAACGCAAATCCCCCAGGCGCCTGACCGAGGCGGAACTGAGGGAGGCGCGACAGAAGATCGAGCCGCTGCTTGCCGCCGCAGGCCCCAACCTGGACAGGCTTTATCTGGCCGTCGGCGGCGTCGGTTGCTGCGTACTCCTGGCCGACCGGGATGGCGTGCCCGTCGATCGCCGCGGTGCGCCGTCCGACGATGAGACATTCCATTCCTGGGGCCTGTGGACCGGCTCCGTCTGGAGCGAGGACAGCGAAGGCACCAACGGCATCGGCACCTGCCTCGTCGAGCAGCGCGCGCTCACCATCCACCGCGACCAGCATTTTTTCACGCGCAACACCGCGCTCAGCTGCACCACCGCCCCGATCTACGACCACGAGGGCAATCTGGTCGCCGCACTCGACGTATCCTCCTGCCGCGCAGACCTGACGGAAGGCTTTGCCAATCTGATTTCGATGGCAGTTATCGACGCCGCACGCCGCATCGAGGCGGAAAATTTTCGCATGTCGTTCCCCACGGCACGCATTCTGCTGGCGCCGACGATCGACAAGAGCGTCGGCGCGCTTGTCGCGGTCGATGCCGACGATCTCGTGGTCGGCGCGACGCGTTCCGCACGGCAGGCGCTCGGCATTACGCCGGATTGCCTGACGCGCCCTCTCCCGGCAGTCGATCTGTTCGGTGCGACGCGCGGCGAGCCGGAAAACCTCGCCCATGCCGAGCGCAGCGTCCTGCAACGGGCGCTCGCCCGCGCCGATGGCAACGTCACTGCCGCAGCGCAAGTGCTGGGCATCAGCCGCGCCACGCTGCACCGCAAGCTGAAGCGTCTCGACGTATCGCGCCCTCATTGATTTTCTCCCTGCGAGGTGTCGCAAGACTGCGACACACAGGGGCTGCAATCGCGCCTGCCCGGGCTGACAACGCATCAAGCAGCGCCGATCCTGCCTCTCGAAACGCCGCATCCTGCGGCGTCGCTTCTCGGGAGGAAGATATGAACAAGGTTGAATTTTCCCGCACGGCCAAGGTTCCCTTCGCCAAGCGCTACGACAACTTCATCGGCGGCAAATGGGTTGCGCCGAAAGCCGGAAGGTATTTCGAAAATATCTCACCTGTGACCGGTCGTCCGCTCGGCGAAATCGCCCGTTCGGATGCGTCCGACATCGAAGCGGCCCTTGACGCCGCCCACAAGGCCAAGGACGCCTGGGGCAAAACCGCAGCAGCGACGCGCGCCGACATGCTGCTCAAGATCGCCGACCGCATGGAGGAGAATCTCGACCTCCTCGCTCTGGCCGAGACCTGGGACAACGGCAAGCCGATCCGTGAATCGACCGCAGCCGACGTGCCGCTCGCCATCGATCATTTCCGCTATTTCGCCGGCGCCTTGCGGGCGCAGGAAGGCAGCCTCTCGCAGATCGACGACGATACCGTCGCCTATCACTTCCATGAGCCGCTCGGTGTCGTCGGCCAGATCATTCCGTGGAACTTCCCGCTGCTGATGGCATGCTGGAAGCTTGCGCCGGCGCTGGCTGCCGGCAATTGCGTGGTGCTGAAACCGGCCGAGCAGACCCCCGCCACGATCATGCTCTGGGCCGATCTCATCGGCGATATCCTGCCTGAAGGCGTGCTCAACATCGTCAACGGTTTCGGCCTCGAAGCCGGCAAGCCACTGGCCTCCTCGCCGCGCATTGCCAAGATCGCCTTCACCGGCGAGACGACGACCGGCCGGCTGATCATGCAATATGCCAGCCAGAATCTCATCCCGGTGACGCTGGAACTCGGCGGCAAGTCGCCCAACATCTTCTTCAGGGATGTTGCCTCCGAGGATGACGATTTCCTCGACAAGGCGATCGAGGGCTTCGTCATGTTCGCGCTCAACCAGGGCGAAGTCTGCACCTGCCCCAGCCGCGCGCTGGTGCATGAGAAGATCTATGACAAGTTCATGGAAAAGGCGCTGAAGCGCGTCGAGGCGATCGTTCAGGGCGACCCGCTCGACCCGGTAACGATGATTGGCGCACAGGCATCCAGCGAACAGCTCGAAAAGATCCTGAGCTATTTCGACATCGGCCGCCAGGAGGGCGCCGAGGTTCTGACCGGCGGCGAACAGAACCACCTGCCCGGCGATCTCGCCGGCGGCTACTATGTCAAGCCGACGATCTTCAAGGGCCACAACAAGATGCGCGTCTTCCAGGAGGAGATCTTTGGACCGGTGGTTTCGGTCACAACCTTCAAGGACGACGATGAGGCTCTGTCGATCGCCAACGACACGCTCTACGGCCTCGGCGCCGGCATCTGGACCCGCGACGGCACACGCGCCTATCGCTTCGGCCGCGCCATCCAGGCCGGTCGCGTCTGGACAAACTGCTACCACGCCTATCCAGCGCATGCGGCCTTCGGCGGTTACAAACAGTCCGGCATCGGCCGTGAAACGCACAAGATGATGCTCGATCACTACCAGCAGACCAAGAACATGCTGGTCAGCTACAGCCCGAAGAAGCTCGGCTTCTTCTGATCGCCTCCTGAGCATCGGACCGAAAAGTGGAACCCGGTTTTCGGAATATTCCGATGCTCATTCAAAGTGTTAGATCGTCCTTTGTGCGTCCGAATGGACGCACGGCGATCTAAGGCGTCGGCGGCGTGGTCGAAATGGCCACGCCGCCTCATCTTTTATCAGGGAGTATCCGCATGGCCGAAAAAGTCTCTCTGGGAAAGGTCTCATCCACCCCGGAAGCGGAAGCGTTCCTGGCCGAAATCATCGCTGATCACGGCCCCGTCCTGTTTCATCAATCCGGCGGCTGCTGCGACGGCTCCTCACCCATGTGCTACCCGCGCAGCGACTTCATCGTCGGCGATCAGGACGTACTTCTGGGCATGATCGGCGAGACGCCGGTCTATATCAGCGCCTCGCAATTCGAGGTCTGGAAACACACCGATCTCATCATCGATGTCGTGCCCGGACGCGGCGGCATGTTCTCGCTCGACAATGGCCGCGAGAAGCGGTTCCTGACGCGCTCGACGATCTGCGCGGTTCCATGAAGCTCCCTGATCTTTTCAGTGCCAGGCAAGCGGAAATATCCAAAGACAGACACTCGACGAAATTTGGGCCGTGTGTTGTTGCACAGCATGAGCCTGCCCGCGCTTCCCTCTGAAAGCGCCGGCATTTTTCGCAGTAGAGCTCCTCTACTTCTTCGACTCTTCCACCACCTCATCCCATGTCTTCACCTTGGTCTGGCCGTCGAGGAACGGCAGCGTGGTTGAAACCAGTTCGGGTGCGAAGAAGACGTCGTAGTGCGTGCGGTTGGGAATGATCGCCAGGCGGTTCTGCGACATGGTCTCGCGCATCCAGCCGGCGTCCTTCAGCCCACCGCCGAGCAGCTGATAGAACTTCACGATATGCTCGGGTTTGTACATGTCGCTGTCGGCGAACACGATCATGACCGGCATTTTCAGCGTCTTGACGTCTTGCGAATAATCATAGTCCTGGCGCATGAAACTCCCCATCTGGCCGAGCAGTTTGGGAAAATCCTCCGGCTTGGGTGCTACCGCGACATAGGATTTGTACATCGGCGTATCCTTCATGAAGTCGGCGGCTGCGGCCGTCACCTGCGCCTGCTGGGCACGCATGTCGTCATAGAAGCCGCTGGCCGCGTAACCCGCAGATACCAGCGCCACCCGGCGCACGGTCTCGGGATGCTGCACGGCAAGCCGGAAGGCGACGCCGCCGCCGAAGGAATAGCCGAGCACATCGACCTTGCCGTAGCCGAGCTCCTTAAGCACCGCCGCCATATCGTCGCCCAGCGCCGTCAGGCTGATCTCGCGCTCGCCGAGTGCCGTGCGGCCATGGCCCTGAAGATCGACGGCGATCACCTGCCGGTGCTCGGTCAGCGCCGGCATGATCGGCGCGAACATGTCGATCGAGCCGAGCCCGCCATGCAGCAGCAGCAGCGGTTCGCCCTCGCCATGGATCTCATAGTAGTAGTTCACGCCATTGTTCTCGACATAGCCGGTTCTTGCCTTGGCTTCCTCTGCCTCGGCGGTGCGCGGGCCGGCAAAAGCGGCGGCTGCGGTGGCGAGCATTGCAATCAGCATGGTCTTCATCGTCGTCTCCCGTTTGTCTGCCGGCTTCGCCTCGCTCTGCCGGACCGTCGATACCCTTAAGACGAACGGGTCGCGTGCAAGCCGACAGGATGCTGCAAAGAATCTGATGGTGAGGCAAAGATAGCTTGGTGGGCTTGGTGACTGGCGGTGCCAATCATGACATCGTCATCCCGGAAACCGCAGCGAAGCGGAGGTTATCCGGGACCCATTGGCCGCAGCATCGTCAAGCACGGCCCGGTCTTGCCGCTGATGCATTCTGCACCGCCGAAACGCTTCTCCGTTCCGGCATGGATTCCCGACACTCTCCGCTCGTTCCTCGCTCACGAGGTCGAGAATGATGAATTGCATTTAGGCTCGCCGCTAATCTCAAGCGTTGGCGTTGACGGTTTGGCGTTGACGGTTTGCGAAAGCAGCAAATAACAAGCTCGTCATCCTCGGGTCGCAGCATGAGCGCAGCGAATACGAAGAACCCGGGGATCCATGCCGGAACACCTCTGGCGGCTGCTGCGGTGCAGAACTGTGGACTGTGAAACTAGCGGAAACTGTAGGAAAGATTTTCACGCAATTTCCACACAACCCATTGTTTTCCCTCACCCCACACATTTTTTCACGCCAGATCTATCCACACCCCAAAACACCTCCGGCATAATCCGGTCATCGCTCCTGCGGGACCGGGTCTGGAACCGGGATCAAGGGGGAGTGGCGGTGACCTCCCGCCCTGGTGTGGTAGCCAGGGACCCGAGGGCCCGACACAGGCCGGCGTGGAACGAGCACGGCGCAAATGCCTCTGCCCAAAACCATGCGGAGAACCCGCGGCGTCTTGTCCATGGAATGTACATGGAGCGGGCGTTGTGACCGGCCGACTTCGGGACAGATACCGAGACAGGCGGTCGAGAGATCGCAGAAAAATACAAAAGATGAGCGAGATTTCGGCCGCCCGTCTTTCCCGATCTTTGACAATAGCCAGACGGTGAAAACCGGGCGTGGCGATGATGAAGCGTGCCTCTCCTTCTCCCCTTGTGGGAGAAGGTGGCCGACCCGAAGGGGAGGTCGGATGAGGGGTGTTGGACGGATCGCAGACGCTGGAGTTTCTTCCAACACCCCTCATCCGTCTTGGCGCTGCGCGCCAATCCACCTTCTCCCACAGGGGGAGAAGGAAGAGGATGCTGGCTAAGCCACCATCGGCTCCAGCGCCAGCCGGCGGCGGCCGCCGGGCGCGCGCAGTGGTCCGAGCGAGGAGCGCGGTACAACGAGATCCATGCCGCGCGCGACAGCGGAGGCGACCGAATTGCTGTTCTGGGTCAGGAAGGAATAGCGCAAGCCCGAGGCGGCGATGCGGTTAACAGTCCTCATGCCCCGCGCCCAGCGCGCTGCGACCTCGCGATGAGACGCTTCCAGCAACAGCACGGTGCGGGACGTCGGGCGGGTATGGAATTCCGGGCAATATGCGAGATTGCGGTGCGCATAGTCGGTTTCCACCGCGGTCAGTCGGCCGAAGATCGAAAAATAGTTGAAGGTGCCGTCGGGATTACTCGCCCCGCCATTGATCTCGTAGAGCGGCCGCCCGTCGGGATCGACCCAGACGATGAAATTGTGGCTCGGCACCCCGGCAAAGCGCGGAATCGGGTACGAACCGAACAGGATTCGGTGCTTCATGGCGGAACGGCTTTTCACAGGAATTCTAGCGTAGATTCCTGTTTATTCGTTTCGCCGTCTAATGCAATCGATTGGCCGATCAAGCTTTGTTTATTGCAGTTTGATGACGCGAGGCCGGCTAAAATATGTGGGTGCGTTTGCAGTCGGCCATCGCCTGAACCTCGACACACCCTAGCCGCGCCGCGCGACCAGTATCCCGGCAAGGACGATGATCCCGCCAACCGCCTGCATGATGCCGATCGTCTCGCTGAGAACAAGCCACGCCAGTATGGTCGCGACCACAGGCTGGATCAGCAGCGTCAGCGACGAGAAGGCCGCCGGCAGCCAGGCCAGCGCGAAGATGATCAGCCCCTGCCCGCCGGCGTGGGTAATCCAGGCAAGACCGAGCAGAATCGCCCAGCCGAACAATGTGAGAGGCCAGAACCCGGTTTCGAAGAACAGCGCCAGCGGCAGCATGCAGATGGCTGCCGAGCCGGTGGTCCACAGCATTACGGTCAGCGTCGAATAGCGGCTGCGCACCTTTCCGAGCGAAAGGATGTAGCCGGCATAAAAGACCGCGGCGATGATGGCGATGACGTCGCCCTTGATGTCGCCGCCGCCCAAGGCTGCCGGCCCGCCCTTGAGGATGACGACGCCGGCCAGCGCCAGAGCGAGCCCGGCGAGGAAAATGCGGCTGATCTTCGTGCGAAAAAGCAGCCAGCCGCCCAGCGTCACGAAGATCGGCGCCATATTGGCGAGCAGCGTCGCATTGGCCACCGACGTCAGGTGAAGCGAGATGTGCCAGGCGACGAGATCGCCCGCCAGCATGACGCCGGGCACGCAAAGGGCGATATAATCGGAAAAGCCGGCGGGCCGTGCATCGGCCTCGCCGCGTGCCGGGCTGGCAGCCTGCCAGGCGAGCAGCGGCAACATTCCCAGCGCCACGCGCCAGAACGCCGTCATCATCGGCCCGACTTCGGAAAGCCGCACGAAAATCGGCGAGCAGCCAATGACGATGCCGCCTAGGAGCAGCGCGGCCAACGCCCAGCGTTGCGATCGCAAGATCGCAGGCGCAGTGATGGAGGTGCTGCTCATGGACATGGAACTCTGGCGGCCGGAAGGTCTAGGGACGCATCCATAGACCCTTGCGGTCGCGGAAATCACAGCCAGCGCGGCTTAAGCGGAGGTCCAGCCAGAGCGGAGCGATCGTTTTGATAACTCGCCCTGCCGAGGCATATGGCGTGGGATTTCGAGAACCGGAGCGGAATGGACATTAGGTCCATGAGCACCGGAAGCGCAGAAAACCGCGTCAGATGACCGGCGGGACGAGTTAGGAAACGATCGCTCAGTAGTCGATGACGCCGTCGAGCGCATAATGCTTCACCGTCTTGCGGTTGGCGATCAGCTCGTCAACCGTCGGCTTGCCGGTCATGGCGCGCGAGATGGCGATCTTGGTCGCTTCGTAATTGGTGCGGTAGAGATCCTTCTTGTCGAGGTTCTCGTCCTCCGCACAGCGCGGATCGAGCCAGATCATGATGATCATGCAAAGCTCTTCGGCCTCGTCCTTCGGCAGGATGCCCTCAGCAAGGCAATCGACGATCGCGTCGCCGGTGGCTGCCTGCACCACGCCGCCGAGCAGCTCGGCATAGGCCATGTTCTTGATGGTGCCCTTCGTCGTCATCATGGTTGCCGGCTTCACCTGCTGGTTCAGGTCGCGCACGACGAACATGCGGGTATGGCCCTTCACCTGTCCCATCATCGAGGCGAAAGCCTGCCCCACCGGCCCGCGTACCGAGCCGATCAGAACCTCGGGCATCGCGTCCGTCGCCTGTCCTTCGGCCGCAAGCACCGTCGCCTCGCCCGTGCGGAACCAGATATCAGTCATGATTTTTTCCTCTCGTGAATATGGCGCGCAACTTATCGGGCAGGCCCGGGCCGGTCCACTGGCCAGAACGTCACAATCTGTCGTTCAGGGGCACGGATTGCCGACGCGCTGGTGAATGTCGTCGACGGCCTTCTGCATCTCGTCGGTCCAGGTCACGTCAGCCGACGCCAGCGCCATTTCGAGCTGCGGAATCGAGGTGGCGCCGATGATGTTGGAGGTCACGAACCAGCGGCTCGTCACATAGGCGTTGGCGAAGAGCGCCGGCTCCATGCCGAAGTTTCTGGCAAGCTCGTTATAGGCGAGATGGGCCTCGGCGGCATAGGGCGTCTCGTAGCGCTGGGCGCGATTGAACAGCGTGGTGCGCGCGCCTTCAGGCCGCGCGCCGTGGTCGTATTTTCCGGTCAGATAGCCCTGCGCCAACGGCGAATAGGCAAGAAGGCTGACATCCTCGCGTTCGCACACTTCGGCAAGATTGATCTCGAATGTGCGGTTGACGAGGTTGTAGGCGTTCTGCACCGAGGCTGCGCGAGGGCCGATGCCCTTGTCGCTCTCGTTAAGAAAGCGCATCGCGCCCCAGGAGCTTTCGTTGGACAGGCCGAGATGCCTGATCTTGCCGGCCTTCACCAACTCGTCGAAGACAGCAAGCGTCTCGGCAATCGGCGTTTCATCCTCGGCGCGCTTGCCCGGCTCATTAGCGATACGCGTCGGGTTGGAGCCCCAGGGGATAAGCCGATCCGGAAAATGGATCTGGTAGAGATCGATATAGTCGATCTGCAGCCTTTTCAGCGATTTCTCGACCGCATCTAAGATGTCGGCGCGCACCAGCTTCGACGGCCGCCCTCCCCGGAACCATTCATTGGAAGTGCGGCCGACGACCTTGGATGCAAGCACAACGCTGTCGCGGTTGCCGCGCGCCTTCATCCAGTTGCCGACGATGATTTCGGTGCTGCCCTGCGTCTCGGGCTTTGGCGGGATCGAGTAGAGTTCGGCTGTGTCGAGAAAATTCACGCCGCGCGAGAAAGCGAGGTCCATCTGGGCATGACCCTCAGCCTCCGTGTTCTGTTGCCCCCATGTCATGGTGCCGAGGCAGATTTTCGAAACAGTGAGATCGGTGCGGCCAATGCGGCGCTGCTGCATGGGAAGTCTCCGGACTTGGCGGGATATCTTGCGTGGTCGCGCTGGGAGGGTGCGCGGGTGCATACATAGACCACAGCAATGCGGCCCGCCAAGCCACCGCCTGCGCAAATGTCGATCAGGATATGGTGAATTTGCCCGTCAGCGCTTGGCTGGCTTGGCGGCCCGCCGCTTGGCGTCGTCGATCAGCATGTTGGCGACCTGCATGCGCACCATGGCGCGCTGGCGCAGATGCGGCGCCACGCGGTCGGGATGATTGTGGAAAGCAAAACTCCGACGGAGCCGGCCAAAGTCGGCACTCGCTTTTGCCGCCGCCAATCCAAGTTCCTTGGCAATCTCCTCGGGATCTATCGGCGGCAGCTTTTCGATCTCGGCCACTTCGTCCGCAGCCAACCGATCGAGATTCGCTAGCAATGCGGCAAAGCCAGCCTCGAAATTCTCGGAAGCGTCGCGATATTCGGCGGTAGCGGTCTCCGTCGAGACTTTGATCCGACCGGAATGAAGCTCATCGGCAACGGACATATAATCGAACGGCACCGATGGGCGGGGAGATGCCTCCTCGAATGGAGCCGGATTGACGAAAAGATCGTCAAGCAGCGAGGCGAAATCGCGGGTAGTGTTTGTTCCCAAGACAGGCTCCTCTGCCGTCAACGCGCGCGACTGGCCATTTCGCTCCCGACCATAGGACAGCGCTCGTTAAAAATAGCTTGGCGTGATGTGGAGAAATTTAGGTGCAATCCGTTTCATGCAAACAGACCTGCCAAAAAACGGGCCACACCGAAGTGCGGCCCGAATGCGTCTTGCGACGAGGAAAAACCTGCTTTCGGCCGGGACAGGAAAATACGGGCCGAGTGGCAAGAAAGTTTCAGTCGCGGTTTCGATGAAACACATGGCAGCCATGCAAATGCTGCTCTGCACAATGGATATAAATCGATTATATTAGCTGCGGGAGGACCAACGAAAGGTCCTGATCATGAAGTTCCTGACTGAAATGTTCACCAGCCGGCGCCACCGCGAAAACAGCCGCTACCGCGCCGCGTTCCAGATGCTCGACGCGATGAGCAATGCAGACCGCGCCGACATCGGCGTAAAACCTGCCGATTTTCCGCGCATCGCTCGCGAGATGGCTCTCAAATAACAGCCAACGGTCTCCGGCGCCTCGCGCCGGGACGACTTTTGCTGCGGATGTTTGGCCGTCACGACCACGCCGCATTCCATGGCAGATACTATCCGTCGAATGGGAGATTCGCGGATGAAACGAATAGTGCTCGCCGCCCTTGCCTCGAGTCTGGTTGCCGCTTCGGCGCTGGCCGCCGAGCCAACCTATCTCGACAACCGTTCCGACGCCGCCTCGCTTATCCGCTCGCTCTACAATGCGGTTAATCGCCAGGAATATTCCCGCGCCTGGGACTATTTCGGCGATACCAAGCCTGCGAAGGATTACGAGGCCTTCGTCAAGGGGTACGAGAACACCACCGAAGTGCAGGTCGTCACCGGCGAAGCCAGCGCCGAAGGGGTCGCGGGAAGCACCTATTTCAGCATTCCCGCCGCGATCCTCGCTCGCAAGAAAGACGGCAGCGAAGCCGTGTTCGGCGGGTGCTACACAGCGCGTCTCGTGAACCCCCAGCTACAGGAACAAACCTTTACCGGCCTGCGCATAGAAAAGGGTGATCTGAAGCCGAGCGACAAACCGCTGGGGGAAGCCCTGCCCGCCTCATGCGGCGATGGTCCGGCTCCCACGCCGAAGGATGCGGTTCTGGAACAGGCCAGAAATGCATTTGCCGCCACCCACTCGACCCAGTGCACCTCGCTTGCGCCCGGCCAGCCCGACGACGCGATAAAGCCCGAGGAGCACACCATCTCGTTTCATCCCGCCGGCAGCGCCGAAAACGACCCCGAGCAGAAGGCACGGCTTTTCCGCTTCTTCTGCCTGGCCGGCGCCTACAATGAAATCCACGTCTATTACCTGGCCGACGAGACGAACGGCGTGCGCGAATTGCATTTCGCGACGCCCGAACTCGACATTCATTACGAAGGCGGAAACAGCGAGGGCAAAGTCGAGGCGATTAACATCATCGGTTACCGCAGCGAAAACCAGCTCATCAACTCGTCCTACGACGACGCCACCAAGACGATCACCTCGCACGGCAAATGGCGTGGCGTTGGAGACGCCTCCTCAGACGGAACCTGGCTGTTCCGCAACGGCGACTTCACCCTCGTGCAATACGACGTCGATGCCTCCTATGACGGCGAAATCAACCCTGAATCGATCGTCGACTACAATACGGCCCCTTAAATCGTGGTCCTAAAATGACCGCGAAACAATGGGATAGCGTCACCGCTTGAGAGAAAGCATCCAGTTGAGAACCTCACGCCAGTCGGTCATGCGTATCGGCGTGCCATGCGTACCGGTCTCGAAGCGGACGAAGCGGGTCGGATAGCCGGGCGACTTGGCCGAAATCGACCGGAAGAATGCCTCCTGCTTGTCGATCGGAAAGACCGGGTCCTTGCTGCCCTGCCCGAAGAAAACCGGTACTTTACGCTTGAACGCAGGGCTGATCAGGAAGCCGTCATCCCACAGCGACCCCAGCAGCAGCAGGCCAGATATCCGGGGCGCGATGGCTTTGTCAGCGGCAAGTTTCCAGCACAAGGCACCGCCCATCGAACCGCAAGCCACGAACACCGGCGCGCCGGGCGATTGCTCCGCGTAATGCGCGATCAGTGCGGAAATCTGTGCGGCACCCTTGTCGCCGAAATCCGGGAAATCGGGTGAGAGGTAAAGGCCGCCATTTGCGGCCATCAGGTTCTTCACCCGGTTGAAATTGCCGCCGAAGGTAAAATCGTCGACGCCCTGCTTACGGCTGCCACCCTGCCCGTGCAGATAGACCGTAATCAGCCTGGCATTCTGCTGCGTACCGACCGCGACGTGCCGGATGTCACCGCTGTCGGTCTTCAGCACCAGATCCTTCTGGACCTTGCGAACGCCGGTGGAAACATATTTGCCGCGCACGCGCCGTTCGGGAATCTCGTCACGCTCGTTGATGTCGCGCATCTCGCGATAGTCGACCACCGTATAGGCGCCGCCCTGCGCGGTGGACAGGATGCCGGGATAGGCAAACAACTCGTCCTTGAAGGGAGAAAGCGTCAAACCGTCGGCAGCAGCGAGCGGCGGCGCAGCCGCCAGAAACAGCGCGGACACCAGCGCTCCGCGCAACATGGTCTTGAGAATCATGAGCCTCGCTTCTCAGGTTTCCTGCAGGATGCCGCCAGCTTCCACCATGGCGTCGCGCGTGTCGACGTCAATCGCGGCACCTGCGCCGATCTCGACATCGATAACGTCGGCACCCTCGGCCTCGACGATATGGCGCGCGCCTGTGTCGCCCTGCAATGTCGCAACGGCAGAAAAGAGCGCGCGCGGCAGAAGCACCGGATTGCCGCGCTTGCCGTCATGGGTGGCGCGAACGATCGATTGTGCCCCGGACCTTCGGAACGCCTCTACCATATGATCAAGATCGGCAGCCGTTACCGCCGGCATGTCGCCCAGCACCACCAGCGCACCGGCCGCATCGTCCGGCAAAGCGGCGATGCCCGCTTTCAGCGAAGAAGAAAGCCCGGACGCGAAATCCGCATTGTGGACAAGCTTCATATCGAGCCCGGCAAGCGTTCTTTCGATCCGGTCGGCCTGATGACCGGTAACGACGATCGTGCCGGCAGTACGCGATGCAATCGCGCGCTCGGCACTTTGCCTTATCAGAGGCTTGTGGTCGAACAGCGCCATCAGCTTGTTCGGCCCGCCCATGCGGCTCGACCTGCCTGCGGCAAGCAGCACGACATAGACCTTCGGGTTGCGCGGTTTCTCGCCTATCTCGCGCGGCTGCGGCCGTGTCGGAATTTCCATCAGCAGGCCGCCGACGCCCATCCCGGCAATGTCCATGCCGGTGACCGGAAGCCCGGCAATCATGCGATCCAGCACCCAGTCAAAACCGTTTTCCTTGGGACTGCGGGCGCAACCCGGCGCGCCGATCACCGGCTTGCCGCTGACCTCGCCAAGAACGAGCAGATTGCCGGGATCGACCGGCATGCCCGCGCGAACCACCTTGCCGCCGGCCTGAACGATCGCAGCCGGGATAACATCCTCGAAATCGCTCATCGCCGATGCGCCGAAGACGACAACCATATCGTTGTCGACTAGCAACTCTTCGACGGCCTGCTTCACCGCACCGGTTTCATGTGGCGTGCGGCGCTCCTGCGTTATCCGGCTTTGCGACCGGGCGAAACGCGCAGCCGTGATGTTCGCCGTCTTGTTCAGCACGCTTTCCTTCAGGCCGGGAAGCATGGTCTGGACGAGCCCGATGCGCCTTGGCAGGAAGGGATGGACCGCAAAGACTTCGCCCGATTTCACCAGTCCGGTTACCCGCGCGACCAGGTCGCTCGGGACCGCAAACGGAATGATCTTGATGGTCGCAACCATCTGGCCTTTCTCGACCTCGGCATATTGGGCAACGGTTGCGATGGTGATTGCGGGATCGACTGCATTGACCGCGTCGATTGTCGCCTTGTCGACGGTAAAGACGCCGGAAGCCTTGGCATGAAGATTGACGCGGCCGGTCGCAGCCGGCTTGGTTTCGATGTTGTCGACCGAGAGCTTTTTGGCGATGCGATCTGCGGCCTCGTCTTCGCCGAGATCGCCCGGATCGAGCCTCGCCACGACGAGTTCGCGAATGCCGGCTGCATTCAGCGCGGCGATATCCTCGTCTGAGAGCACATGCGCTTTGCGCAAACGCCTTTCACCCACGGAGACCGAGTGCGCCAGTATGGCGCCTTCGGCGTCTTCAGTGCGGATCGCCCCGAACTTCACGCCGCCTGGCCCTTTGGCAACCTTGCCGTACCGCGCGAACGGAATGCGCGAATGACTTCAGCCAGCACCGCAACGGCAATTTCGCCCGGGCTGGCCGAGCCGATGTCGAGCCCGATCGGCGCGTGGATTTTTTCGATGCCCTCGCTTGGCGCGCCCATGGCCATCAACCGCTCGACACGCTTGGCGTGGGTTTTGCGGCTGCCCAGCGCGCCGATATAGAAGCAATCGGCGTCGAGTGCGGCTTTGAGTGCAAAATCATCGATCTTGGGATCATGTGTAAGTGCGGCCAAAGCCGTGTAGCCATCGAGCGGATGCGCCTTCAGAACATCTTCCGGCCATTCGGCAAACAGCGTCACATCGGGAAAGCGATCGTCGGTCGCAAAAGCCGTACGCGGATCGATGATTTCGAGCGGATAACCCGCGATCTGCGCCATCGGCGCCAACGCCTGGCTGATATGAACCGCGCCGATCACCACCAGCCGGGGCTGCGGCAGATGGACATTCAGGAAAAAATTCCGCCCTTCAGCCACGACCGAACCGGAATTGCCGCTGCGAAACGCCTTGACGATCGCCTCGCCAAGTTCCCCCGCAACCGTATCGCCCTCGCGCACCATGCGGTCGCGGCCATCGCCCAGATCGGTGACGAGTATAGCCGCGCGTCGCGCCCGGCGCTCAGCGTTCAGCTTTTTGAGATGCAGCGGATCCATGCGGCCTACCCCAGCCGCTCGACATAGACTTTGATGCGCCCGCCGCAGGAAAGCCCGACCTGCCAGGCGGTCTCGTCGGCAACGCCGAATTCGAGCATGCGCGGCTTGCCGCTTTCGATCACGTCCGCAGCTTCGGATACGACTGCGCCTTCGACGCAGCCACCCGACACCGACCCATGAAAATTGCCCTCGGCATCGATGACCAGATGGCTGCCGACCGGCCGCGGCGCCGAGCCCCAGGTTTCGACCACGGTGGCGATGGCGACGTCCTTGCCGTTCTTCATCCAACCTTCCGCGATGATCAGCGGGTCGCGGCTTTCATCGAGATGCGCTGTGTTTTGCATGACGCTCCCTCACGTTTCATCGATTTCCCAGACACCAAATATGGTCACGCTGCATGCGGTCTGCCAATCCCCATCCAGCGGCGGGGATCAACATCGCGTGTCGTCGCCTTGTCCAGCGATGCGCAGAGGTCGGACAGAGCGTTGAGATTGTGCACCGGGCGGAACTCGTCGACATGCGGCAGCATCGCCTTGACGCCGCGAGCACGCGCTTCGAAACCGTCGAAGCGCAGAAGCGGATTGAGCCAGATCAGCCGCCGGCAGGATTTTCTCAGCCGCTCCATCTCTTCGCTCAGGCCGGCAACGTCGTCCCGCTCCAACCCGTCGGTAATCAGCAGAACGACAGCGCCTTGCCCAAGCACGCGGCGCGACCACAGCCGGTTGAACTCATGCAGCGTATCGCCGATGCGCGTACCGCCGGACCAGTCCTGAACGGCAGCCGAACTGTCCGCCAACGCCTCATCGGGATCGCGATGGCGCATCTGGCGGGTCAGGTTGGTCAGCCGCGTGCCGAACACGAATGTATGCACGCGCCTGCGCTTTTCCGTCAGCGCATGCAGGAAATGCAGGAAAATACGCGTGTACTGGCTCATCGAGCCGGAAATATCGGCCAGAACCACCAGCGGCGGGTGGACCTCGCGAACCGAGCGGAATTTCGGGAGAATAAGCTCGCCGCCGGTGCGGGCGGCGGCCCGCATCATGGCGCGCGGATCGACACGGCCGCGCGTGTCGGGCCGAAAACGTCGCGTCGCGACCATGTCGAACGGCAATTGCAGGGCGGCGATGGCGCGCTTGGCATCGCTCATCTCGGCAGCGCTCATCTGCGCGAAATCCTTACCGCGCAGCATCTCGTTACCCGACACGGTGAAGCGCGCATCGATCTCTATCTCGGGAATCTCGCGCGGCGGCTGGTTCTTTTCGTGGCCCTCGAACATCGCCTGGCTGACGCGGTTCTCGGCGGTGCGCGGCTTCTGCTTCTCGCGCTTGTCGGGCGCGACCGGCGAAAACATGGCGATCATCTTCTCGATCAGCTCGCGCGATTTCCAGAACAGCCGAAAGGCCTCGTCGAATGTCGCATGGTCCTCGTGACGCGAGACCAGAACGGCATGCAGGGTCCAGTAAAAGTCGTCGCGGCTGCCGATGCCTGCCACCAGCACCGCCTCTATCGCATCCTTGACCGAAGCCGGCCCAACACGCATGCCGGCCTTGCGCAAGGCACGGGCGAAATAGACGATGTTGTCGGCAATGCGGCCTTCGGGCTTGGCGGTTTTGGAGGCGGCAGCGAAATCATCCATCGCCACCACCTACTCCGCCGCCGAAAGCTCCGCCTTCACCTCATTGAGGATGCGGCGGCCTTCGCCTTGCTCGATGCGCGCTATGTCGTCCTGATATTTCAAGAGCACGCCGATCGTGTCGGAAATGGTTTCGGGATCGAGTGCGACCTTGTCGAGTTCGGTCAAGGCGCTCGCCCAGTCAATGGTCTCGGCAACGCCGGGCACCTTGAACAGCTCGATCTCGCGCAGCTTCTGGATGAAGCGGACGACCTCAGCCGAAAGCCGCTCGTTGGCCTGCGGCACCTTGCGGTTGACGATTTCCAATTCACGCTCGGCATTGGGATAATCCACCCAGTGATAGAGGCAGCGCCGCTTCAGCGCGTCATGGATTTCGCGCGTGCGGTTGGTGGTGATGATGACGATCGGCGGTTCTTCCGCCTTGATCGTGCCGAGTTCCGGCACCGTCACCTGGAAATCGGAAAGGATTTCGAGAAGGAAGGCTTCGAACGCTTCGTCGGTGCGGTCGAGTTCGTCGATGAGGAACACGGGTGCTGCGCCATCCTTGCCGGTCAGCGCTTCGAGAATTGGCCTGCGGATCAGGTATTTTTCGGAGAAGACGTTGCGTTCCATGTCGGAGCGATCGACCTTGCCGGCCGCCTCCTCCATGCGGATCTCGATCATCTGCGCGGCATAGTTCCACTCGTAGACCGCCGATGAAACGTCGAGCCCCTCATAGCATTGGAGTCGGATCAGCCGGCGGCCGAGAGCCTGGGCCAGCACCTTGGCGATCTCGGTCTTGCCGACACCCGCCTCGCCTTCCAGGAAAAGCGGCCGCTTCATGCGCAGGCTGAGGAAAAGCACTGTCGCCAGCGCCCGGTCGGCGACATAATCCGCCCCGGTCAGCATCTCGAGTGTTTCGTCGATCGATTGGGGAACCGGGCGTGGCGTCGCTTCGTTCATTGCGTCTCCAAGGGCCTTATCGGCCGAGGACGTGATAGCCGCGGTCGTGATAGACGAGCGGCTCCAAATTATCGCCGATGCGCAGGCCTGTCACCTTGCCAAAAAGCACACGATGGGTCGCCAGATCCTTGGTATCGACCAGCTCGCAATCGAAAACCGCCAGGGCATCGGCAAGCGTCGGTGCGCCGCTGGAAATCTTGTCCCACTGCCCCAGCGCGAAACGTTCGTCAGCCGACAGCTTGGTGATGCCGGAAAACCCTGCCGCCAGATGCTGGTGATGGGAAGACAGCGTATTCAGCGCGAAATTGCCGTTCTCGACGAACAGCAGATTGTTGGGGTTTTCGCGATTCACGCATACGAGAACCATCGGCGGCGTATCCGACACCGAGCAGGCCGCGATCACTGTCGCGCCGCGCCTGCCGGCAGGCCCGTCGGTCGTCACCACATGGACGGCTCCGGCAAAATGGCTCATCGCATCGCGGTAGGCATGCGGCTCGATATCGTTTTTCTTCAACACTCGGTAAACCCCACGAAAGTCGGTTGTCCGGTATATATGGCCAAGGACATAACGCCACAAGCAATGCGACTTGGACCACGGTTGAATTAGCGTGTTGCGCTATCAGGGGGCAGCCTTTACCTCTTGGCCGGAAAATGATGCCGGCTATGCCCTTGCCGGCATTGGGGGAAACGTTGAAACGCATGCGGATTGCAGGCTTTATCATTGGCGCACTATCGGCGCTGGCGCTCGCCGGCGGTCCTGCTCGGGCGGAGCCGATGCGCATCGGCGTGGCCGCCCCGCTCAGTGGCCCTTCCCAGCTTCTTGGCGAGCAGATCCGCAACGGCGCACTCGAAGCGGCAAGCGCACCCGACATCACAATTGAAGTCGCCGACGATGCCTGCACGGGCCAAGGCGGCGAAAATGCCGCCCAGCGATTCGTCGACGCGAAAGTACAGATCGTCGTCGGCTTTCTCTGCACGGAGGCCATCGAAGCCGCCTTGCCGATCCTGAAGCAGGCAAACATTCCCGTCATCACGGTCGGCGTGCGCACTGACAGCCTGACCGACCGCCGCGAAAAAACCGGCTGGCCGGTGTTTCGCCTGGGACCGCGCGCCGACAGCGAACGCGAGGCGGCCGGGCGTCTCCTGACCCGGCTTTGGCGCGATGAGCTTTTTGCGGTCATCGACGACGGCACGATCTACGGGCGCGAACTGGCCGAAAGTTTTCGAACGACGGCTGAGCAAAGCGGGCTAAAGCCCGTATTTGCCGATACATTCCGGCCGCAGCTGGACAACCAGATCGGTCTGGTTGGCAGGTTGCGCAAGGCCGAGGCAACGCATGTATTCGTCGGCGGCGACCGCGATGATATCGCCATCATGGCCCGCGACGCAAAACAGATCGGCGCAGACATCGTCTTTGCCGGCGGCGAGAATTTGCGCTCCGCACCGGGAGACGTGCCGCTCGCCGAAGGCACATTGATGATCGCCCTCTCGGAATGGTCCGATATCGCCACGCCAGCCGCCCTCGCGACGCTCGCAGCCAAAGGAATAGTCCCCGAGGGCTACGTGCTTCCGGCTTACGCAGCCACCGAGATTGCCATAGCCGCCGTGACCGAAACCACTGATACGGGAAAACCTTTGACCGGGACGCTGGCTGGCCGCGAGTTTTCCACCTCAATCGGCAGCGTGAGGTTCAACGACAAAGGCGATCTTTCGACGAACCCCTATCGCCTGTTCCGCTTCGACGGTTCACGCTTTCTGCCTTTGGACGTGCAATGACCTTCAGAACCGGACCGCGCAATCTGATCACCGATGTCGCCGGCCTGCGCGTCGGCAATGCGGACGATGCAAAGCTCAAATCCGGCGTTTCCGTCGTTCTCTGTGACGAGCCGGCGGTGGCAGGCGTCCAGGTGCTGGGCGGAGCGCCGGGCACACGCGAAACCGATCTTCTCGAAGCGCACAATTCGGTCGAGACCATCAATGCGGTGGTGCTTTCGGGTGGTTCGGCCTTCGGGCTCGACGCTGCTTCCGGCGTGCAGGCGGCATTGCGCGAAAAGGGCATCGGCTTTGCAGCGCGCGAATTTCGCGTTCCGATCGTGCCGGCTGCGATCCTTTTCGACCTGCCGAATGGCGGCGACAAAGACTGGGGGCTTTACCCGCCCTATCGCGAACTCGGTTACGAGGCCGTGCAGAACGCAGCACTTGATTTCGCGATCGGCACAGCCGGCGCCGGGACCGGCGCTTTGAGCGCGGGATTGAAGGGCGGCCTGGGTTCGGCCTCAACGCTGCTGCCCAACGGCGTCACCGTCGGCGCGCTGGTCGCTGCAAACCCGACCGGGTCTGTTACCGTTGGCCACAGCCGTCATTTCTGGGCAGCACCTTGGGAGATCGGCGATGAATTCGGCGGGCTTGGCCTTCCCGCGCCCCTGCCCGCAGATGCCCAGGACGTTCGGCTCAAATTCCGGGACGGGCTAAAGGCCGGCGAAAACACCACCATCGCGATAATCGCGACCGATGCGGTCATGACCAAGGCGGCCGCCAAACGGCTGGCAATCGCAGCGCATGACGGCTTTGCCCGCGCCATCTGGCCGACACACACGCCCGTCGATGGCGATCTTGTCTTTGCACTTGCGACCGGGCAGAGCGGAAAGACGCTCGAAATAAACGACGCCATCGACCTCTATGCCGCCGCAGGCGCGACCATGGCGCGGGCGATCGCCCGAGCGATCTTTGCTGCGACTTCGGCCGAGAATGACCTGTTTCCGGTCTGGTCGTCGCGAAAGGTCTGATTTGCCATTCATTAGGGCAACGCCACTAGGATGCTCAGTCTGGGAAAATGGGCAGGTCGGGAAGAAAGTCATGAAGCCAATGCGACTGATCGCTTTTGCAGCCACGGCTTTCCTCGCCGCAACCGCGCTCTGCCGCGCCGGCGACGTCGCCAATCTGGAAGTCATGGGCTTCAGCGCCGACGGCGGGATATTCGCCTTCGAGGAATATGGCGTGCAGGATGGATCGGGCTTCCCCTATTCCAACCGCTATTACATCGACACGTCCACCGACAAATTCCTGCCCGGCTCGCCGGTGCGCGTCAGGCTCGATGACGAGAGCGCGAGCCTCGAAGCGGCTCGAAAGCAGTCTTCCGAGCTTGGCGACAAGATCGTCAAGGGAACGGGTCTGAATCGTGGAATTGCCGCAGGTTCCAGCCCGGTAACCGAACTGAACGCCGATCCGCATCGCATGGTCGTCAATCCGCGCCCGGTGTTCCCGCCCATAGACGCTCCGCTCGAGGTTCGGCTTGAGGAAATTCCCTTGCCCGCAGCCGGGAGTTGCGAGGGGATGGGCGAGACATCCGGCTTCCGCCTGCTCCGTGTCGATGCACGTGACGACGGCCAGACCGCCCTTCTCCATGAAGACAAGACAATCCCGCAAAGCCGTAGCTGTCCGCTCGGATACCGGATCGGCGGCATCCAGACCTTCTTCGGCGAAGGTGGCAAACCCGCTTTTGCCGTACTGATCGCCATACGTGGCGTCGGCTTCGAAGGTCCGGACTACCGCTGGATAGCGGTGACGGGCCGATTGTGAGCGCTTCCGGCATAGCGGCTGTTGCCGGCAACCAAGGGGTCCGGAAGTGTCTCCTCGCACGCCTTCGCCGCACCCGCCCGTCAGTTCGGGTCGCATCGATAGGCGCACTGCTTTGGGCCATCGCGATGGCCGGCAGCGCGCTTTTCAATCTCATGCTCGATGCCTGGGAAACGCCAGATAAGATGCGGACCGTGACAACACTGTTCGCAGCCGGGGGATTCTTGGCCTTTCCGCTCGGTCTATGGGCCGCCGGCTTTCTTTCAGAGGGCAAGCGCGCCGAAACGGCATTCGCCGCCGCATTCGTTTCCTTCGCCGTCGCAACGATAGGCGTTACGGCTGTGCTTTATGCCATTCAGTATCGCCTCTACTACGCGCAATGGCACGCCGACGCATTCACCGTGATCTGGGCATTCCAGATCGTTTTCACGGGCCTGGCCGCATTCTATCAGTTCACAGTGCTGGGGATTCGCTTGTTCTTCCCGATCGGCTTCGTCGTCCTGTTTATAGCTGCTTTGTGGTTTGCGCGCCGTCTGCATTGAGCAATGCGCCCTCCTCTGTTAGGACGCCGCTGAACAATGCTCACATGGATGCCCTGACATGATCCCTCGCTATTCGCGCCCGGAAATGGTTGCCATCTGGTCGCCGGAAACGCGCTTCCGCATCTGGTTCGAGATTGAGGCCTATGCCTGCGACGCGCTGGCCGAGATCGGCGTCATCCCCAAGGAAGCGGCGAAGACGATCTGGGAAAAAGGCGGCGCGGCAAAGTTCGACGTCGCCCGCATCGACGAGATCGAAGCCGTCACCAAGCATGACGTCATCGCTTTTCTCACGCATCTGGGCGAATTCATCGGCCCCGAAGCGCGTTTCGTCCATCAGGGCATGACCTCGTCGGACGTGCTCGATACGACACTCAACATCCAATTGGTGCGCGCAGCCGACCTTCTGCTGGCCGACCTCGATCGTGTGCTGGCCGCCCTGAAGAAGCGCGCGTTCGAACACAAGGACACCATCCGCATCGGCCGCAGCCACGGCATCCATGCCGAGCCGACGACGATGGGCCTGACCTTCGCCCGCTTCTATGCCGAGATGGAACGAAACCGGGCGCGTCTGATAGCAGCCCGCGCCGAAATCGCCACGGGCGCCATCTCCGGCGCGGTCGGCACCTTCGCCAACATCGATCCGTCGGTGGAAGAATATGTCTGCGAGAAGCTCGGCTTGGTGCCAGAGCCCGTTTCGACGCAGGTCATCCCGCGCGATCGCCACGCCATGTTCTTCGCCACGCTCGGCGTCATCGCGTCGTCGATCGAGAACGTCGCCATCGAAATCCGCCACATGCAGCGCACCGAGGTTCTGGAAGCGGAAGAATTCTTCTCGCCCGGCCAGAAGGGTTCCTCGGCCATGCCGCACAAGCGCAACCCGGTTCTGACCGAAAACCTGACTGGCCTCGCCCGCCTCGTGCGCATGTCGGTTACGCCCGCGCTCGAAAACGTGGCGCTGTGGCACGAGCGCGACATCTCACATTCCAGCGTCGAGCGCGCCATCGGACCGGACACGACCATCACGCTCGATTTCGCGCTGAACCGCCTCGCCGGCGTCATCGAGAAGCTGGTGATTTATCCGGAAAACATGCTGAAGAACCTCAACAAGTTCCGCGGCCTGGTCCATTCCCAGCGCGTGCTTCTGGCCCTGACGCAGGCCGGCGTCTCACGTGAAGACTCTTACCGGCTGGTCCAGCGCAACGCCATGAAGGTCTGGGAACAAGGCGCTGATTTCCTTGAGGAACTGCTGGGTGACAAGGAAGTGACGGCCGCCTTGTCCGAACAGGAAATCCGCGAAAAATTCGACCTTGGTTATCATACCAAGCATGTCGACACGATCTTCAAGCGGGTGTTCGGCGAAAGCTGAGGCGGAACCGAATACAGTCGCGGTCGTTATAGCTGCATACGACCTCCCATCAAAAAAGGGCCTGTGCATTCCCTGCAGCAGGCCCTTTTTATTTGCCGATTTTTGGCGCCTGAGCTTCAGACCTTGTTCGGCACCGTCCTGATAACCGTGCCCCACGGGTCTTCGCGCGTTTCTTCCGCCTTGGCGGTCGCCGAGCGCATTTCGACCCAGGTCAGGCCGGTCTGGCCGCTTTCGCGCTTTCCGGCGCCCGGGCTCTGCCAGGAGTTGGCGCCGATGTGATGGTGATAGCCGCCGGAAGACAGAAAGACGGCGCTGCTGCCATATTGGGCAACGGTGTCAAAGCCGAATTCCGAGTTCCACCAATCTTCGGCCTCGGCAGGCTTGCCGACGCGAAGATGGACGTGACCGATCACGCTGTTTTCGGGCGCGCCCTTCCATTCGGGACTACCCGCCGGCACGGAAGCAACGATGCCAGGAATATCGAGCGCCGCCGTCGCCATTTCGACCTGCGCGCCATTCCATTTCCAGCTTTCGTGCGGGCGGTCGGCATAGATTTCGATGCCATTGCCTTCCGGGTCGGTCAGATAAAGCGCTTCGCTGACAAGATGGTCAGACGCACCGTCAACGGCGATGTTGTTGGCGATCGCATGCTTGATCCAGCGCCCAAGATCGGCGCGCGACGGCAACAGGAACGCGGTGTGGAAGAGACCAGCGCTGCGCGGGTCTTCCTGACGGGCGGCAGCGTCGTTTTCGATTTCCAGCAAAGGACGACCGCTGGCGCCCAGCGTGATCACAGACCCGTCCCGCGCCAGTTCTTCCAGCCCAACCACGGCGCGATAATAGGCGGCAAGGTTCTCGGCGTTTTTCGCCTTCAGGCCGATGCGGGAAACGCTGACCGGCGTGGTGGCGGCAAATGGCAGTTCGCTCATGTCTGGCTCCGTTCGGCCAGTGCCTGTCCCCGCCCCAAAAGCGAGCAGACCGGCAGCGCCGACAAAATTACGCCGTGTGAATTGCAAAAGCCCATCTCCTGAAATCAACGACGTTTAGGTTGCCTGCAACATCGTGTCGTGCGGTCCGGCGCGCAAGCGGCAAAACAGGAAACACGCTGTTCAGCATTGCGGCAGCAAGCCGGGGAGTTGCACGCGCCGCCCGCCATCGCTACATGCGCGGCATGAAGGTAAAAGACGCAGATATTCTCATCGTCCCCGGTTACACCAACTCAGGCCCGGACCATTGGCAGACTCGCTGGGAGCAGAAGCTTTCCACCGCGCGGCGCGTGGAACAGGCGGAATGGTCGAAGCCGGTCGTCGAGGACTGGACGGCAGCTGTCGTGAAAGCGGTGAACGAGGCGGAAAAGCCGGTGGTGTTCATCGCCCATTCGCTCGGCGTGCCGACGGTCATCCAGGCGATCCCGCAATTCAAAAAGCCGATCGCGGGCGCTTTCTTCGTGGCTCCCCCGGACGTCGCCAATCCTGAAATCAGGCCGAAGCACCTGATGACGTTCGGGCCCTATCCGCGCGATCCGCTGCCCTTCCCGTCGGTCGTCGTCTCCAGCAGCAACGATCCGTTCTGCTCGCAGGAAATGGCCGAGGACATCGCGGCTGCCTGGGGCTCGAGGTTCATTCATGCCGGTGAAGCCGGCCACATCAATGCGGATGCCGGCTACGGGCCATGGCCCGAAGGCACGATGGCCTTCGCAAACTTTCTCAGCAACCTGCCGGGTTAGCGCATCCCTATCTTAGGGAAGCGCGCGCCGTCTTGAGCAGCGCTTCCGCACCCATGGCGATGTAGCGGTGCTCGGTGCCGAGGGCCAGGAAACGATAGCCCATATCGACGAAGCGGCCGCTCATGGCCGCATCGACGACAAAAATGCCGGCATGCTTGCCGGCAGCCTTGGCTTTGGCGGCAATATTCTCGATCGTTTCCATCATGTCTTCCAATGTCGCGTCGACCGTCGCGCCATTGGTCCATGCGATGGAGAAATCGGCGGGGCCGACGAAAATGCCGTCGATTCCCGGCGTTTCCAGAATGCCGTCGAGAGCTGCCAGTGCGGCGCGCGTTTCAATCATCGCGAAGGACACCGTTTTCGCGTTGTTTTCCCGCAGCCAGGCTTTCATGTCGCTGCCACCGGCGCGTGGCAGCGCGAAGGATGGCCCCCACGACCTTTCGCCGACCGGTGGATATTTCATCGCCGCAGCGAAGTGCTGCGCGTCCTCCACCGAGTTCACCATCGGCGCGATGACCGCTTCCGCGCCGAAATCCAGCGCCCGGCTCGCCATGTCGAAACGGCCGACCGGAATGCGCACGACCGGATGCCTGTTCGCCCGCAGCACGGGAACGATGCCGCGCAAGACGCTGTCCTCGTGATGACCGCCGTGCTGCATGTCGAGTGTCACCGCGTCAAAACCCTGTGCGGCGACGATCTCGACCGTGAGCGCATCCGGAATGCCGGACCATGCGGTTATCAGCGTCTCACCAGCGGCCAGTCGGGATGAAAATGTCATGAAGCAGCTCCTCGAAGTTTCCCCGATCATCTCACCCGGAAACTTCCGCCAAGGCAAAGAAAAACCGCCCGTCATGCGGGCGGTTCATTTGGGCCAACGCCGGGAAGACGTCAGGAATTCATGATCTGCTCGGCCGCAGTCGCCAGCAATTCGTCCATGGTGCGGCGAATCTGGTGGTCGGACTGCTCGACGCCGGCGGCATCGAAGTCCTTGCGTATCTTGCGGAAGACGTCGTGATCGCCCGCTTCCTCGATATCGGAAATCACCACTTCCTTGGCATAGGCGTCTGCATCGGCACCGGTCTTGCCGAGCTTCTCGGCAGCCCACAGGCCCAGCAGCTTATTGCGCCGCGCAGTCGCCTTGAACCGCAGTTCTTCGTCCATCGCGAACTTCTTTTCGAAGCCTTCTTCGCGGTCCTTCATGCTGCTCATGGCAATTCCTCCGGATCTGATATCGATTCGTGACGTTGAATATGGGTTGTACCAGCACAAACCAAAAGGTGGCGTCCGGGTCAATACGCGCTCTTACAGCCTGCGGTGCGGCATTTCGTATGGGAAAGCGGTTGATTGAGAAGATTTGCTGATTGAGCAATTGCTGCGTATGAGATAGAGACCGCATGAAACCCACAACCGCCGCGTTTCGCGTGCGAGATGAAGGGACCGGTTACGTGCCGCCAGCCCTTGAATCCAGAGAAAAATGATGAAAAATCGCCGCCGCATATATGAAGGCAAGGCCAAGATCCTCTATGAAGGCCCTGAGCCGGGAACGCTTATCCAGTTTTTCAAGGACGACGCCACCGCCTTCAACAAGAAAAAGCATGAAGTCGTCGACGGCAAGGGCGTGCTCAACAACCGTATATCCGAGCACATCTTCACCCATCTGAACCGCATGGGCATCCCGACGCACTTCATCCGCCGGCTCAACATGCGCGAGCAGCTGATCCGCGAAGTCGAGATCATCCCGCTGGAAGTCGTTGTTCGCAACATCGCAGCCGGCTCGCTGGCCAAGCGCCTCGGCATCGAGGAAGGCACGGTCCTGCCCCGCTCGATCATCGAATTCTACTACAAGGCCGACGCGCTCGACGATCCAATGGTATCGGAAGAGCACATCACCGCCTTCGGCTGGGCGAGCCCGCAGGAAATCGACGACATCATGGCACTTGCCATCCGCGTCAACGACTTCCTCTCCGGCCTCTTCCTCGGCGTCGGCATCCAGCTCGTCGATTTCAAGATCGAATGCGGCCGCCTCTACGAAGGCGACATGATGCGCATCGTCGTTGCCGACGAGATCTCGCCGGACAGCTGCCGTCTGTGGGACGTGAACACCCAGGAGAAGATGGACAAGGACCGTTTCCGCCGTGACATGGGCGGACTTGTCGAGGCTTACCAGGAAGTCGCCCGTCGCCTCGGGATCATGAATGAGAACGAGCCGGTGCGCCCGACCGGCCCGGTTCTCGTAAAACACTGAGCTTATCGGCGCGGAAGCCAGCTTCTGCGCCGTTTCATTTCCACGCAAATATCCGGAGACAAGCGGCCGTGATCAAAGCCCGTGTAACCGTTACACTCAAGAATGGCGTTCTGGACCCGCAGGGTAAGGCGATCGAACATGCGCTCGACGCACTCGGCTTCGGCGGCGTCGGCTCGGTCCGCCAGGGCAAGGTCTTCGACATAGAGGTCGACAGCACCGACAAGGCGAAGGTGGAAGCCGACCTCAACGCCATGTGCGACAAGCTTCTGGCCAATACCGTGATTGAGAACTACGCGGTGGAGATCGCCTGAGACGAGATGTCAAGGGACGTCCAGATATCCAAGTTCATGAGCCTCGTCCTTCGGCATTCGCCCGAAGAGGCCGGTTTGACGTTGGACGAAAACGGCTGGGTCGACTTCGATGATCTCTATCGGGCTATCGATGTGCGGTTTGGCGTTGCGAAAGCCGAAGTTGAGCGCATCGTGGCTGAAAACCCGAAAAAGCGATTCACGCTGATCAATAATCGCATTCGCGCGGCACAAGGTCATAGCGTTGGGATCGATCTCCAATTAACGCCTTCAGCGCCGCCCGCGATGCTCTACCACGGTACAAAAACGGAATTCCTTGCATCCATTCTCAAAGAAGGTTTGCAAAGCCAATCGCGCCAGCATGTACATCTATCGAACGACATTGAAACGGCAAGAATAGTCGCTCGACGCCGCAAAGGCGCTGATGCGATCTTGGCCGTTGACAGCAGCGCGATGTCAAACGATGGGATAGTCTTCTTCTTGTCTGAAAATGATGTCTGGCTGACCGATCATGTCGCGCCTCGATATCTCAAGCATCTGACCGAGCGGGATCTGCCATGAAATCAGCCGTTGTCGTCCTCCCTGGCCTCAATCGCGACCGCGACATGATCGCGGCGCTGACCAAGATTTCGGGTAAAGCACCCGTAACCGTCTGGCAGACCGACACCGAAATACCCGATGTCGACCTGATCGCCATTCCCGGCGGCTTCTCCTATGGCGACTATCTGCGCTGCGGCGCCATTGCCGCCCGCATGCCGGTCATGCGCGCGATCGCCGACAAGGCGGCCAAGGGCGTTACGGTCATCGGCGTCTGCAACGGTTTTCAGATACTCGTAGAGGCCGGCATGCTGCCCGGCGCATTGATGCGCAACGCGTCGCTGAAATTCGTCTGCCGCGAGGTCAAGCTTCAGGTCACGAATGCCAACACCGCCTTCACCCGTGGCTACAAGCCGAACCAGATCATCCGCAGCCCTGTGGCGCACCACGACGGCAACTACTTTGCCGATGCCGACACGCTTGCCCGCATCGAAGGCGAAGGTCAGGTGGTCTTCCGCTACGCAGAAGGCACGAACCCCAACGGCTCGATCAACGACATTGCCGGCATCGTCAATGACCGGGGCAATGTGCTCGGCCTGATGCCGCATCCCGAAAACCTGATCGAGGCGGCCCATGGCGGCAGCGACGGTCGGGCGCTGTTCGAGAGCGCGTTGGGCGGATCGTCACGCCAGCCGGCACTGGCCGGCGCTTGAGAACCTGGCGTAGAGTTCTTCATATCTTCCTGTATCTTACTGATCGTAATCAACGATTCGAAACGGTGGGCGTCGGCGCATGAAGAATTTTCGCATTCTGGCGGTAGCTCTCGTATCGCTGCTGGCGCTCGCTGGCTGCCAGTCCGGATCGAAGCCGTCGACGCCATCGGTTGGCTCCGGCAAGAGCGCGTCACTGCTGGCGATGGAAACGGTCGCGATCGCCGCCCATAAATGCTGGTTCGCCAGCAAGGACCCGGCCTTCAAGTCCTATCGCCTCGCCAACGAACTGAACGCCTTCGGCGGCACGCCCCGCTTCCTGCTCGTGCCGGCCAAAAACTATGGCGGGCTTCCCCTGCTCGTCGTGCAGGCGCGCGGCAATTCGAGCCGGGTCGAATCCTTCGGCCCGCTGATGTCGGAGCCCATCGGAGCGCGCATCCACGCCGACCTGACGCGCTGGTCGAGCGGCAACAACGCCTGCGGCAGCGCGGCTTAAGCCACGAGCCCGGTCTGCTTTTTTCGACCTGCGATCAATCCAGGAAAGAGCGAATGCCTTCGCGATAGGCTTCGCTTCTTGAAATGCCGATATCGGCAAGCTGCGCGTCGGTCAGCTCCATGAGCGCCAATCTGCTGCGCCGCTTTTCCAGACGCATTTCCAGCCACTCGATGAATCCGACAACTGCGACGTTGACCTTGCGCAGGTAGTCCGACCGGCCCGACGAGGGCTCCTCGGGAATTGAACCCTTCCTGATTGTATCAATTGCACTCATTGTCATCACCTTGGGAGGTCTTATATTGGGTGCAATCTCTTTGTATTGACTCCTTTTGAATGGCAATGTAGAAAATTGTCACCATGACAAATTGGCTTCCTAATCTTTCCGAAGGTTCTGGCCCGCTCTATCTGCGCCTGGCCGACAGGATCGAATCCGACATTGGCGCAGGCACATTGCCTGCCGGCGAAAAACTGCCGCCGCAGAGAAACCTCGCCTACGACATCGGCGTGACCATCGGCACTGTAGGCCGCGCCTATGCGCTTTTGCGCGAACGCGGTCTTGTCAGCGGAGAAGTCGGGCGTGGAACCTATGTGCTCGGGCGCGGCATCGACGCGAACGACAACATCGAGATAGCTGCCGTCGCACCAAGGGAAGGCACGCGCCTCGCAGAACCGCCCATCGGCAAACTGCGCTTCGACAGCACTGCCGCGCCGGATGTCGGACAGGGCAAGATAATCGAGACGATCCTGTCGGCAATCACCCGCGATCATCCGCAGGAGGTCGCCAGCTATACAAGATCGTTCCCGGATCACTGGTTCGAAGCAGGCCGCCACTGGTTGTCACGCAACGGATTCAAACCGCAGGCAGACAGCATCGTGCCGACGCTGGGCGCCCACGCCGCCGTAATTTCGGCCATATCAGCCCTCACCTCTCCCGGCGATTACATACTTTTCGAACACGTGACCTATACGCAGATCGCAAGGAGCGCGGGTCTTGTCGGCCGACGCATGGCCTTGGTCGAGTCAGATGAGAATGGCGTCGATCCGGAAGATTTCGAGCGTGTCTGCGCGCAGAAGCATCCAGCCATGGCCTTTTTGATGCCGACGGGCCAGAACCCCACCGGCACCATCATGCCCGCGGAACGCCGCGCGGCGATTGCCGACATCGCGCGGCGTTACAATGTCCTTCTGATCGAAGACGATCTTTACGGAGCCTTGACCGACGACCCGACGCCGCTTCTTGCCGAATTCGCACCGGAGCGCACTTTCGTGGTTGGCGGCCTTTCGAAGTCGGTCGCGGCCGGCGTTCGTGGCGGCTGGATCTCGTGCCCGCTCAATTACAGGCACCGCGTCCGCGTCGCGCACAAGATGACGACCGGCGGAATGCCGTTTCTGCTCGCTGAGGTCTGCGCGCAGCTCGTGCTGTCCGGCGAGGCTGCCGCAATCCGTGCGCGGTCGCTGGCAGAAATCAATGCGCGTTTGGCGATAGCCCGCTCTACGCTTGCCGGCCATGATTTCACCTCCAATGATGGCGTTCCCTTCTTCTGGCTATCCGTCCCCGAGCCGTGGCATTCAGGCACGTTCAAGAACGCCGCCTACGAACAGGGCGTGCTCATCGACGACGAGGACGAGTTCAAGGCCGGGCGCTCAGACCGTGTTTTCCATCGCGTCAGGATCGGCATCTCGGCCCCGCATAATCGTCAGGATGTAGCGACCGGACTGGCGGCAATCCGTCGCCTTCTCGACGAAGGCCGTGCGGGCTACGACAGTTTCGGCTAAAGCTCCATCTTCCCGGTGAATTTTCGGCCTTTTGCGGTATATCCCGGCGACGGCTTGCGCTATTGAGCTATTTTTCGACGCCCTAAGGAATCCGCTGGCCATCATGACCATCTCCAACGACGTGAAAATCACCGACGAGCTGATCGCATCGCACGGGCTGAAGCCCGACGAGTATCAGCGGATACTGGATCTGGTCGGGCGCGAGCCGACATTCACCGAGCTCGGCATATTTTCCGCGATGTGGAACGAGCACTGCTCGTACAAATCTTCCAAGAAGTGGCTGCGCACCCTGCCGACCAAGGGCGATGTCGTGATCCAGGGACCGGGCGAGAATGCCGGCGTGGTCGATATCGGCGACGGCGACTGCGTGGTCTTCAAGATGGAGAGCCACAACCATCCCTCCTACATCGAGCCCTATCAGGGTGCTGCGACCGGCGTTGGCGGCATTCTGCGCGATGTCTTCACCATGGGCGCGCGGCCTATCGCGGCGATGAACGCGCTGCGCTTCGGCGCGCCTGACCATCCCAAGACCAAGCATCTGGTTGCAGGCGTCGTTTCCGGCGTCGGCGGCTATGGCAATTCCTTCGGCGTGCCGACCGTCGGCGGCGAAGTCAATTTCGACGCACGCTACAACGGCAACATCCTCGTCAACGCGTTTGCTGCCGGTTTGGCCAAGACCGACGCTATCTTCCTGTCGGAAGCCAAGGGCGTCGGCCTGCCGGTCGTCTATCTCGGCGCCAAGACGGGCCGCGACGGCGTCGGCGGTGCAACGATGGCGTCTGCCGAATTCGACGACAAGATCGACGAGAAGCGTCCGACGGTGCAGGTCGGCGATCCCTTCACCGAAAAATGCCTGCTGGAAGCCTGCCTCGAGTTGATGGCGTCCGGTGCCGTCATCGCTATCCAGGACATGGGCGCTGCCGGCCTCACCTGTTCGGCCGTGGAAATGGGCGCTAAGGGCGACCTCGGCATCGAACTCGATCTCGACAAGGTTCCGGTGCGCGAGGAGCGCATGACGGCTTACGAGATGATGCTCTCGGAGAGCCAGGAGCGCATGTTGATGGTGCTGCGCCCGGAAAAGGAAGAAGAAGCCGAGGCGATCTTCCGCAAATGGGGCCTCGACTTTGCAATCGTCGGCAAGACGACGGACGATCTGCGCTTCCGCATCATCCATCAGGGTGCGGAAGTCGCCAACCTGCCGATCAAGGACCTCGGCGATCAGGCTCCCGAATACGACCGCCCTTGGGTCGAGCCGAAGAAGCGCGAACCTCTCGCCGCTGACGATATTCCGCAGGCCGATGTAGCCGACGCGCTGCTGAAACTGCTCGGCAGCGCCAATATGTCGAGCCGCCGCTGGGTCTGGGAACAATACGACACGTTGATCCAGGGCAATTCCTTGCAGCTACCCGGCGGCGATGCCGGCGTGGTGCGCGTGGAAGGCCACGCCACCAAGGCGTTGGCCTTCTCTTCGGACGTCACCCCGCGCTATTGCGAAGCCGATCCCTATGAGGGCGGCAAGCAGGCCGTCGCCGAATGCTGGCGCAACCTGACTGCAACCGGCGCAGAACCCCTCGCCGCCACTGATAACCTCAACTTCGGCAATCCGGAGCGCCCCGAGATCATGGGGCAGCTGGTGAAAGCCGTCGGCGGCATCGGCGAAGCCTGCCGCGCGCTCGGCTTCCCGATCGTCTCCGGCAATGTCTCACTTTACAACGAAACCAACGGCCAGGGCATCCTGCCGACACCGACCATAGGCGGCGTCGGCCTCATCCGCGACTGGTCGAAGATGGCGCGCATCGGCTTTGCCGCAGAGGACGAGGCGATCCTGCTTGTCGGCGCGCCGTCGGCATGGGGCACGCATCTGGCGCAGTCGGTCTATATGCGCGACATCCACAACCGCACAGATGGCCCGCCCCCGCCGGTCGATCTCGCTCACGAAAAAAAGGTCGGTGACTTCGTTCGCACGCTCATCGCGGACGGCATCGTCACTGCCGTGCACGACCTTTCCGACGGTGGCCTTGCCGTCGCAGTTGCCGAAATGGCGATGGCCTCGGGCATTGGCGCAACGGTCAATCAATTGAAGGGCTTGTCGCCGATACCTACCTTCTTCGGCGAGGATCAGGGCCGCTATCTCGTGACGATCCCGCGCGACAAGGTCGACTGGTTCTTCGAGGAACGCGTCAAGGATACCGGCATCTTCGCGCCCTGGATCGGCACCACCGGTGGGCGCGAATTGAAACTCGGCGAGGCGCGTGCGATATCCGTGTCCGAACTGACAGACGCGCATGAAGGCTGGTTTCCGAAATTCATGGAAAACTGACCAAACAAATTTTGGACGTATTCGTACCCGATGCGCCCTCAAGGGCGCGAGGGTCGCGAACAGGACTGATGCGGCTCGCATAGCCACTCCTGGTCAAATCGAATGAGAGTGCTGAAAATGCGCGATGCGAACACCGTCAACGTCGTTACCACCATGCACCGTGGCGGTTACGAACAATACGGACGAGAAATGGTCCGGTCGTTCCTGCAGCACTGGCCGAGCAATGTGCGGCTGACCATATACGCCGAAGACTTCGATGTTGCCGAAACCTCGGAAAAGCTCGAAGTCCTGGATCTTCACCAGATGTGCCCGAAGCTGCTGGCCTTCAAGAAGGCCAACCAGGAACCATGGCAAAAGGGCTTTACCGGATCGAGCGTAGGCAAGGAAGCGCGCGTAAAACTGACGAACAAGTACAATTTCAAATTCGACGGTGTGAAATTCTCGAACAAGGTCTTTGCCTATTGCAAGGAAGCATCCCGCACCGATGCGCGATATCTGGTCTGGCTGGATGCCGATACGGTTACGTTGAAGCCCGTTCCCGCAGACTTCATCGCGTCTCTCGGGGATACCTTCGTCGAGTATCTCGGACGACGGTATACCCACAGCGAATGCGGCTTCATGCGCTTCGATCTGCATCACCCGAACGCGCAGCAGTTCTTCAAGGCCATGCAGGCCATGTATGAAACCGGTGAAATCTACACGCTCAACGAATGGCACGACTCGTTCGTTTTCGACGTGGTGCGGAGCGTTCTAAGCGCCACCGGAACGATCGATGAGCATAGCATCTCGAGCTACGACGTATCGAGACACCCCTTCGTCAACTCGGTTCTGGGCACCTACATGGATCACCTGAAGGGCGATGAGCGGAAAGCCGCCGGAAGTTCATCTCTGCGCGACCATGGCAAGGAGCCGCTTCCGCGCAAGATTCTGCGGAAATTGAAGCTGGTGAAGGACGTTTAGAGCAAATTGACGCTTTACGGCTTTCACACCGGATTTCTGCTCAGCCCCAAGGTAACGGGTGCCTTCTGCCGTGGAGCGAAAGCGCCGCTTCGGCATATATCGAGCTATCTCGAAAACGGCCTGCCGGACGATGCCACCGCCGTTGCGATGTACGGCATTCTTCGTGGCGCCGGCCAGCTCTACCGCGAGGCAGAGAGGCGCAATCTTGATTTCTACTATCTGGACCACGGTTACTTCGCGCGAAGCGACCACTGGCTTAACTGGTTCAACAGAAGTCCCAGCTGGTTTCGTGTCACCAAAAACGGGCACTCCATAAACAAACTTACGGCCGGCAACGATGACCGTTTCCGGCGGCATTTCGAAAAACATTATCCCCTGCGGCCCTGGCGGGGTGGCAAGGGTGAGGCCATCGTCATCCTGCCGCCAACGCCGGCGATACGCTGGTTCTTCGATTGTGATGACTGGGGCCGGCAGATCGTCGATCAGATCCGCCGTTTCACCGACTTGCCGATCGTCTGGCGTGAAAAGCCCAACGCCAAGAACATCGACGATACCGGCAACCCGGACGGAACTTTTTCGACCCCGACGCCTCCCGCGGTTGATCGGCTCGAGATCAGCAAGGCCAGTCTCCAGGCTGATCTGGACAAGGCGGCGATGGTGGTCTGCTACAACAGCAACGTTGCGATCGAGGCGGTCCAGCAGGGCATTCCGGTCTATTGCGAAGAGCAGTGCGCCGCCTTCCCGATTCGATTTTCCCTGGAGAGCTTGAGCGATCCGGCCTCGCTCGAAAGAGAACCGGATCGCTGGAATTGGCTGACTCATCTCGCCAACAATCAGTTTTCCATGTCGGAACTGAAAAGCGGCTACGCCTTCAGGCATCTTTCCCAGCGCTAACGCATGGGGATGGGTGCGCAACAGGACGGCCCGACAATTGACCTTCACTGCCCCAGCCGCCATATCTCATGGGACAGACGCATTGGGAGACTACCTCATGGCAATGGACGCACACGACATCGAAAAACTCATCAAGGACGGCATTCCGGACGCCAAGGTGACGATTCGTGACCTGGCCGGCGATGGCGATCACTATGCAGCCGAGGTCGTGGCCGAGAGCTTTCGCGGCAAGAGCCGCGTCCAGCAGCACCAGATGGTCTATGACGCCCTGAAGGGGAACATGGGCGGCGTACTTCACGCGCTTGCCCTGCAGACCAGCATTCCTGAATGATTTCAATGGCAGGCGCATTCGGGCATTGAACGCTAACGTTTCCTCGACACCGCCAGGATCGGCCCCGCCGGATCGGTCTTCCCGACGAGAAGCTTGCTGCCATTGGAAAATGCAGAGATGAAGCCGTCGAAATAGAGCGCGTTGGGGCATTTCAAGCCGTCGCTGAACAGCCGCGCAAACGATCCGAAGCTGACCGGCGAACGGGCGATGACGAAAATCGCCTTGCCGTCGGCACTGACGCCAACGCCGTTGCGGATATTGCGCGAACTTCCATTCGGCTCGAAGCGAGCATGAATGACGCCGTCAATCACCAGCATCGGTCCTGATTGGGTCCCCAGGCGCACGTCCGGCCGCGCGGCAGCAAACGCTTCCGACTCCATCACCAGCACTTCGCCTGATTTCGTTACCGCGAACACACCGTTCGGCTTCATGAAGAAATTGCCGTCGCCGTCCGAAAGATTCAGGGGTTCCTTCGTGATCCCGTCTTCGACATAGAGCCCGACCGGCGAAAGATCCCGATGATACATGCCGGCATTCATGGCGAGCAGCACGGGCGTGCCCTGCGCCTTCATCGCCCTGGTGAAGGCATCCACTGATCCAAACGGTTTTCCATCCGCTCCGTCATGGAACAGGCCGACATCGTAAGCGTGCAGGTCGATCGCACACACGATGTAGCCGACCCCCTCGAAATCCTGTTCCCGGCATGGCTCGGGCAGTTCCTGGCTCTGAAAAACCGGAGGCACGGCTGGAGGCTCGGGTCGCCTCCAGACGAGCATCGCCAGGGCCGCAAACCCGGCGATAAGCAGAATTGCAGCAAGAGCGCGTTTCATTAACCTCAACAAGTCCTGCGGATGCGATTAAGAATCGGATCGATCTTGCTCTTTTCTAAAGCAAAATTGACCGGTTTCCGCCTATGGCCCATAGAATCACAGCAACTGCCGGTCTTGTTTCGGGCTGCCTATCGGTTTATTTGAATCATAATGATTTGAGCCTGGCTCCCACAGGCGTGAAAGGATACCCGATGAGCGGAATCAACGATTACATCGCCAATGAGGTCAAGACCAACGACGTCGTGCTGTTCATGAAGGGCACGCCCGGTTTCCCGCAATGCGGCTTTTCCGGACAGGTCGTACAGATCCTCGACTATATCGGCGTCGACTACAAAGGCGTGGACGTCCTGACCTCCAACGAACTGCGCCAGGGCATCAAGGAATATTCCAACTGGCCGACCATCCCGCAGCTTTACGTCAAGGGCGAGTTTGTCGGCGGCTGCGATATCATCCGCGAGATGTTCCAGGCCGGCGAGTTGCAGGCTCTCTTTGAAGGCAAGGGCGTCACCACCAAGGCGGCCTGACGCGATCCTACCGGGGGTAGCCCCGCCTCGGTAAATATCCATCTCCCGCAGACGCGGGACTGTGCAACGAGTGCGCCGATCACCGGCGCATTTTCGTTTTTGACCTACGGATTTTACCATGGACCAACATGTTTCGCCGGCTCCGGAAGCCGAAAAACTCTCTATTCCGCGGTGGGAATTCATTGCCCTTGCCGCAGCCTTGATGGCGCTGAACGCGCTTGCCATCGATATCATGCTGCCGGGACTTCAACAGATCGGCGCAAGCCTCGGTGTCGACAATGAAAACCACCGGCAATATGTGATCTCTGCCTATTTCGGCGGCATGGCGCTCGGGCTGCTGGGCTACGGTCCGGCTTCCGATCGTTTCGGTCGGCGAGGCCCCTTGCTGTTCGGCCTTGGAATTTACGTCATCGCCGCACTTGCCGCCGCCATCGCACCCAATTTCGAAACGCTGCTCGCATTGCGCGTGATCCAGGGTTTTGGCGCCGCCTCGACGCGCGTGATTGCCGTGTCCATGGTTCGCGACCGCTTCGGCGGCAGGGCCATGGCCGAGATCATGTCGCTCATTTTCATGGTCTTCATGGTCATCCCGGTCGTGGCACCGAGCATCGGCCAGTTGATCATGCTGTTCGCCAACTGGCACATGATCTTCGTCTGCATGGGCGTGGGGGCGCTGTTCATCTCGCTGTGGGCATTCTTCCGCCTCCCCGAAACGCTTCACCCCGAGGATCGTCGTCCTTTCACGATCTCGGCGATCGGACAGGCATTTGCCATCGTGCTCACCAACCGCATCTCGCTCTGGTACACGCTGGCATCGACGATCATCTTTTCCGCGCTGTTCGGCTTCATCAATTCCGCGCAGCAGGTCTATGTCGGCATCTATGGGCTCGGCGTCTGGTTCCCGGTGATTTTCGCTGCGATCGCCGGCATGATGGCGCTTTCGTCGTTCCTGAATTCGCGGCTGGTCATGCGCGTCGGCATGCGCCGGCTGTCCCATGGAGCGCTGATCGGGTTTTTGACTGTCAGCACCATCTGGTTCGTCTGGTCGCTGTTTGGCCAGGTGCCGCTGGTCGGCTTCATCCTGCTGTTTGCGGCGGCGATGTTCCAGTTCGGCTGGATCGGCTCGAACTTCAACGCGCTGTCGATGGAACCGGTCGGACACATCGCCGGATCGGCTGCCTCGGTGCAGGGCTTCATGCAGACGCTGGGCGGCGGAATAATCGGCGCGGCAATCGGCCAGTCCTTCGACGGCACGACGACGCCCCTTGCGGCGGGCTTTTGCGGCGTCGCCGCGATCGCGTTGATAATGGTGCTGATTGCAGAAAAAGGCCGGTTGTTCCAGCCTCATCACAAGCCGGCTTAATTATCCTCTGCAGCAGGCGCTTCTGCGCCTTCTGTCGTCTTCAGCCCTGCAAAATCGAAGAGCTTGCGGTCGAGCAGATGGCTCGGCCGCGCATTGGCGAGTGCGCGGATCATCGTGTCCTTACGGCCCGGCATGCGTTTTTCGATATCGTCCAGCATCGCCTTCATCAGATTGCGTTGCAGCCCTTCCTGGCTGCCGCAAAGGTCGCAAGGTATGATCGGGAACTTCATGCTGTCGGCAAACTTCTGGAGATCGGTCTCGGCGCAGTAGCTGAGCGGCCGCAGCAGCATGACATCGCCATCGTCGTTCAACAGTTTAGGCGGCATCGCAGCCAGCCTGCCGCCATGGAACAGGTTCATGAAGAAGGTTTCGAGGATGTCTTCGCGGTGATGCCCGAGCACCAGTGACGAACACCCCTCCTCGCGGGCTATGCGATAGAGATGCCCGCGCCGCAGCCGCGAACAGAGCGAGCAATAGGTGCTGCCCTCGCTCAGCTTCTCGGTGACGATCGAATAGGTGTCGCGGTACTCGATGCGATGCGCGATACCATACCGGTCGAGATATTCCGGCAGGATGTGTTTGGGAAAGTTCGGCTGGCCCTGATCGAGATTGCAGGCGATCAGCTCGACAGGCAGCATGCCGCGCCATTTGAGATCGAGCAGGATGGCAAGCAGCCCGTAGGAATCCTTGCCGCCCGAAAGCGCCACCAGCCAGCGCTCGCCGGGTTTGACCATGGCAAAATCGTCCATGGCCTGCCGGGTCTGCCGTAGCAGCCGCTTGCGCAGCTTGTTGAACTCCACGGACGACGGCGTGTCGCGAAACATGGCGTGACAGGCTTCCCCGTCGAGATCGGAGATGGGCTCCGGCATCATGTTCATGGCGATGGCTTCCGCAGCTTTTACAGTTCAGACCGGATTAAAGGACCGGGCAGATAAAGAAAAGGCCGCCCGAAGGCGGCCTTTTCGCAAATTCGAGTAAATCGAACCGAAATCAGCGCGAATAGAATTCGACGACCAGGTTCGGTTCCATCTGCACAGCGAACGGAACGTCGGCCAGGCCCGGAACGCGGGCGAAGGTCGCAACCATCTTGTTGTGATCGACTTCGATGTAATCCGGAACGTCGCGCTCTGCGAGCTGCACCGATTCCAGCACGATGACGAGCTGCTTCGACTTCTCGCGCACTTCGACCACATCGCCGGCCTTGCAGCGATACGAGCCGACATTGACGCGGCGGCCGTTGACGTTGACGTGACCGTGGTTGACGAACTGGCGGGCGGCAAAGATCGTCGGAACGAACTTCGCGCGATAGACGACCGCGTCGAGACGCGACTCGAGAAGACCGATCAGGTTTTCCGGCGTATCGCCCTTGCGGCGGTTCGCTTCCTCATAGGTCTTGCGGAACTGCTTTTCCGAAATATCGCCATAGTGGCCCTTCAGCTTCTGCTTGGCGCGCAGCTGCAGACCGAAGTCCGAGAGCTTGCCCTTGCGGCGCTGGCCGTGCTGGCCGGGACCATATTCGCGCTTGTTGACCGGGGACTTCGGACGGCCCCAGATGTTTTCGCCGAGACGGCGGTCGATCTTGTACTTTGCGGATTCGCGCTTGCTCATCGCATTCCCTTTCAAAACAATGCACCCGAAACCTCGTGTTTCGAGTGAAGGAAACGCGCCCTCCTCTGGCCTCCGTTTTCGAGACCTGACAGGATTTTCCCGCTAAGCTTGCCGGAAATATCCACGGGACACGTCAATTTGCAGGGCGGGGAAATTCACCAGAGGCTAAAAGCCCAACCTTGCGGCATAAAAGTCAACACCGGGCGTTGCGGCCCGGTGCTGGCGGGTGATTAGGCGAAGTTTTCCGCAAAGTCAACGCGTCAGGCGTTTTCGGCGTCGAATCTTGCCCTGGCGCGCACCAGAAGATCGCGATTTTGCGCAGCCCAAAGCCCAAGCGCGCCGATCGGCACCGCAATCGACTGTCCTACCTCGGTCAACGCATATTCCACCTCCGGCGGCGTTGTCGGCTTGACCGTACGCCGGACAAGGCCGTCTCGCTCCAGCGAGCGCAATGTCACCGTCAGCATGCGCTGCGAAATGCCTTCGATCGAACGCTTCAGCGCATTGAAGCGCACCGGGCGCTCCTGAAGATTGATGACGACGAGCAGGCTCCAGCTGTCTCCGATGCGGTCCAGCACGTCACGCATGGGGCAGCTGCCACGCTCGTCGCGGTCGAAACCGGGATGAGCCTGCAGCAACGGTACACGCTCCTCCGTTCTTGTGCGGGCGTTCACGTGGTTCTCTCCATGTAACCTGGGCACCAAATCATGCGTTCTTTTCCTGCCCCGCGATCGAAGCTATATAGTTATTGTTGGTAACCTGATTACAGATCATACCCGCCTTTGCCAATCCGGTGAGAGTGGGCGGAAAGGAAAAACATGAAGATCGCACTCATCGGCGCCTCCGGCTTCGTCGGCAAAGCCGTTCTCAAGGAAGCTTCATCGCGCGGCCACACGGTTACCGCGCTGGTACGCAATCCGGACAAGGTGGAAAAGCTTGCCGGCGTCACCGCAAAGCAGGTTGACGTGACCGACAGCAAAGCACTCGCGCAGGCCCTCGCCGGCCAGGATGTCGTGATTTCCGCCTTCAACGGCGGATGGGGCGATCCGGACATCTACAACAAGCACCTCAACGGTTCGAAGGCGATTGCCGACGCGGCAAAGGCCGCGAAGGTCCGCGTGATCGTGGTCGGCGGCGCAGGCAGCCTGCTCGCGCCCGATGGCAGCCAGTTTGTGGATTCGCCGGACTTCCCGGCCGCCTACAAGGACGGCGCCCTCGCCGCTCGCGACTCGCTCAAGGCGCTCCGCAGCGAAACAGGGCTGGAGTGGTCGTTCCTCTCCCCCGCATTCGTCCTTGCGCCCGGCGAGCGCACCGGCAAATTCCGCTACGGGGGCGATCAGCCGGTTTTCGATGCCAACAACGAAAGCAAGATTTCGGTTGAAGACCTTGCCGTCGTTCTGGTCGACGAGGCCGAAACGGCCAAGCATACCGGCAAGCGCTTCACCGTCGGATACTGATCAAATCGCGGCCTGCCGGATCATTTCTTCTTTTCCGGCAGGCCCTTGCGCTTCGTTTCGGCAAATTCCTCGAGCTGCTTTTCGCTCATCGATTCATACATTTCCTTCGATGCACCCTTGAGCTCGCTCTTCTTGGTTTCGCCGCGTTTGGCAGACAGTGCCGCTCCGGCGGCCATCTGCTGGGCCTTCGATGTTGCTGGCATCTCGATATCTCCCTTGAGAGTTGATGCCGGATAACGCCTCTTCAATGCGGTGGTTCCCATACTTTTCCATGCCGATGCTGTGCATGCCCGACCTAACACATTGGAATCATTCTAACTTCAACGAGAAGTGATCCGGGCTATACTTGACGGCGCACATCACCTTTATATTCTGCCGTCCCTCGGCAGCCGCGCCTCCCCTCGTCCTGCGCTGTCCGAGCGGTCCTGGAGGGACCTCGATATGAAGCTTTCTCGTTTCCTTTCCCTATCCTTGGGCGCAGTTGCCCTTGTTTCTCTAGCCGCAGGCGCTTCCGCCGCGACCGACCAAAAGTCCTTCACCATCACGATCAAGGATCATCGCTTTGCGCCCGCCACGCTGAAGGTGCCGGCAGGCGCGGAATTCGACCTTGTGGTGGTGAACGCCGATCCGACGGCCGAGGAATTCGAGAGCCAGGATTTCCACGTCGAAAAGGTCATCCAGGGCGGCAAGCAGGCGACATTTCACGTCGGCCCGCTAACGGCGGGCTCCTACGGCTTCTTCGGCGAGCGGCATGAGGATACGGCTCTCGGCAACATGTTTGCCGAATAAGCCATGATCTCCACCTTCATCATCGTTTTTCGCGAAACGCTGGAAGCAGCGTTGATCGTTGCCATCGTGCTGGCCGCGAGCGCCGGCATCGCCGGGCGCACCCGCTGGGTAGCGACAGGGATAGTCGCCGGCCTGGCCGGGGCTGGACTGCTGGCGCTGTTTGCCGGTCGTCTTGCCGACATGTTCGAAGGCAATGGCACCGAGATCTTCAACGCCGTCGTTCTGCTGCTCGCCGTGGTGATGCTCGGCTGGCATCAGATCTGGATGAGCACCCACGGCGCGGAACTGGTCAGCGAGAGCAAATCCGTCGGCCAGGATGCGCGCGAAGGCCTGCGGCCGCTTTCGGCGCTTGCCCTCATCTGCGCAGTCGCCGTCCTGAGAGAAGGCTCCGAAACAGTTCTCTTCCTCTACGGCATTGCCATCGACGGAGAACTCGACGCCAGGTCGATGCTGCAAGGCGGAGCGCTGGGCGTGGTGGCAGCGGCGCTCGTAGGGGCATTGTTCTACGGCGGGCTGCTTCGCATTCCGTTGAAGCATGTCTTCAAGGTAACGGGCGCCATCCTCCTGCTCATTGCCGCCGGTCTGGCGGCGCAGGCGGCGGCCTTCCTCGTGCAGGCAGGCGTTCTGCCGCCACTCGGCTACGACATCTGGAACACGTCAGCCATTCTGCCGCAAACCAACCCCGTCGGTTTCCTGCTGCATATTCTGGTCGGCTACGTCGCCCGTCCCGAAGGCATCCAGATCGTCGCCTATATCGCAACGCTTGCGATCATCCTCACCGCATCCGGTTTGGTGCGGCGCATGCACCGGGAAGCCTCGGTCAGACCGGCTTAAGCCCAAAGCCCTGCATCAGCCGGCGGGTCGGAAAATCCGGCTTCGCAGAGGTGAAGATGGCGCAGTCCGGTTCGTGCTCGACAGCGTTGCTTGATGTCCCGTCGAGCAGCGACAGCGCCCGACGTGCGATCGCTTCGGCCGGATCGAGCCAGTCGACCGGCCACGGTGCCAGTCTTCGAAAGACATTCGCCAGAAACGGATAATGCGTGCAGGCAAGCACGACTATGTCGGTGCGCTTGCCGTCTTCCTCGACAAAGCATGGTTCGATCTCCGCGCGGATCGCCGCATCGTCCATCGTCTCGCCGCGGATATGCGCCTCGGCCATGCGCGCCAGGTTCTGGCTGCCGACGAGGCGCACATGGCACTGCGCGGCGAATGACTGGATCAGGTCGCGCGTATAGGCGCGCTTGACCGTGCCCGGCGTCGCCAGCACCGACACGAAACCCGAGCGCGTCCGCTCAGCCGCCGGCTTGATAGCCGGAACGGTGCCGACAAACGGCGTCTTCGGATAGGCTGCGCGCAGTTCCGCCATCACCAGTGTCGACGCGGTGTTGCAGGCGATGACGGCGATCTCGGGCCGATGTTCCTCGATCAGGCTGCCGAAAAGATCGACTATGCGGCGCTTGAGCGCCTCCTCCTCCCATTCGCCATAGGGAAAACCGGCGTCGTCGGCGACATAGACGAAACGCCGATCCGGCATCAGCACGCGCGCCTCGCGCAGCACCGTCAGCCCGCCGATACCCGAATCGAACATCAGCACCGGGCGATCAGTCATCGTGCGCCTTTTCCGCTTTCTGCGTTGCGGGATGCGTGGCGCGATCGGCCTCGGCCTTGCGCTCAGGGTAGCCGGCACCGCGCGGCACTTTTGGCGAAAAATAGTCGAGCGAGGAAATGACCCCGCGCAACAGCTTGATCTCTTCCAGCGTGAAGGCGGCGCGCGTGAACACGGCACGCATATTGTCCAGCATCTTCGGCTTCTTGGCCAGCGGCCGGAAATACCCGCGAGCGTCAAGCGCTGCTTCCAGATGGCCGAGCATGCCGTTCAGATGGGTCTTGCTGGCCGGCGTCTGTACCGGGCTTGTGAAGGGCGTCGCATCGAGATCCTCGAGGCCCGACTTCATCCACTCATAGGACATCAGCAGCACGGCCTGTGCGATGTTCAGCGACGCAAAGGCCGGATTGACCGGAAAGGTCACGATCTCGTCGGCCATAGCCACTTCCTCGTTGGACAGGCCGAAGCGCTCACGTCCGAAGAGTATGCCGGTGCGCTCGCCCGCAGCGAAGCGGCTACGCAGCATCCTGCCTGCCTCCACCGGTCCGCGCACATGCTTGAAGCCGTCGCGCTCTCGCGCAGTGGTGGCAAAAAGGAAATTCAGGTCGGCGACCGCCGATGCCAGATCTTCGAAGACGACGACGCCGTCGATCACATGATCGGCCTTGCTGGCCGCTGCCCGCGCCTTCTCGTTTGGCCAGCCGTCACGCGGCTTGACCAGCCGCAGTTCGGACAGGCCGAAATTCGCCATGGCGCGCGCGACCATGCCGATATTCTCGCCGAGCTGCGGCTCGACAAGAATGATCGCCGGGCCTTCGGCAATCAGGGGTTTTTCGCGATCAGTGCCTGCCATATCTGAAACCGTTTTGCTCGCGGCCTCTCTCGCACAGTTTTCAGTGAAACGAAACCTTGCAAGGGACGGCACGCCAACCGTTTTCAGCCCAACATCTTGACCCAATGATGGTGGCTTTTGACATCATTGGCAAACGAGCGAACGTTTCCAGATGTAGCGTTTGCGCAGCCAACGGTGCTTTGCTATACGGGCCGCAACCCTTCGCGAAGCCCTTGGAACAACTCTGTTCCTCTCCCAGAAAGAGGCATTTCTCAATGACGAAAATCAAGGTGGATAATCCGGTCGTCGAACTCGATGGCGACGAGATGACCCGCATCATCTGGCAGTTCATCAAGGACAAGCTGATCCACCCCTATCTCGACATCGATCTGAAATATTTCGATCTCGGCGTGGAACATCGCGACGCGACAGACGACCAGGTGACGATCGATGCCGCCAATGCGATCAAGAAATACGGTGTCGGCGTAAAATGCGCCACGATCACGCCGGACGAGCAGCGCGTCGAGGAATTCAAGCTCAAGAAGATGTGGAAGTCGCCCAACGGCACGATCCGCAACATTCTGGGCGGCACCATCTTCCGCGAGCCGATCATCATGAAGAACGTTCCGCGGCTGGTTCCGGGCTGGACGAAGCCGATCATCGTCGGCCGTCATGCCTTCGGCGACCAGTATCGCGCCACCGATTTCAGGTTCCCGGGCAAGGGCAAGCTGACGATCAAGTTCGTCGGCGAAGACGGCCAGACGATCGAGCACGAGGTGTTCGACGCGCCCGGCTCCGGCGTTGCCATGGCCATGTACAATCTCGATGAGTCGATCCGCGAATTCGCGCGCGCCTCGCTGAACTACGGCCTGCTGCGCGGCTATCCGGTCTATCTGTCGACCAAGAACACGATCCTCAAGGCCTATGACGGCCGCTTCAAGGACATCTTCCAGGAAGTCTACGAGCAGGAGTTCGAGGCACAGTTCAAGGAAAAGAAGATCTGGTACGAACACCGCCTGATCGACGACATGGTCGCCTCCAGCCTGAAGTGGTCGGGTGGCTATGTCTGGGCCTGCAAGAACTATGACGGCGACGTCCAGTCCGACACGGTCGCACAAGGCTTCGGCTCGCTCGGCCTGATGACCTCGGTGCTGATGACGCCGGATGGCAAGACCGTCGAGGCCGAGGCCGCCCACGGCACTGTCACGCGCCATTATCGCCAGCATCAGAAGGGCGAGGAAACCTCGACCAACTCCATCGCCTCGATCTTCGCCTGGACGCGCGGCCTCGCCCATCGCGCCAAGCTCGACGATAATGTGGAGCTGAAGAAGTTCGCCGACACGCTGGAGCGAGTCTGCATCCAGACCGTCGAAGCCGGCTACATGACCAAGGATCTTTCGCTGCTGATCGGTCCCGACCAGCCGTGGCTTTCGACCACCGGATTCCTCGACAAGATCGACGAGAACCTCAAGAAAGCAATGGCCGCCTGATCTTTAGACCTACCGGGCGTGAAGAACGCCCGGTAAGACCATAACCCAACAATCGAAAAGGCCCGCGGCATCTGCCGCGGGCCTTTTCGATTCCGAATAAAGGTTGCGTCAGGCGCCTGCCAGCGCCGCCCTGACAGCCGCGATGGCCTCGGACGCCTTGCTGCCATCCGGACCACCGGCCTGGGCCATGTCGGCGCGGCCACCGCCGCCCTGCCCGCCGAGTGCTGCCGATGCGACGCGTACCAGATCGACCGCGCTGAAACGCGCCGTCAGATCATCCGTCACGCCGACGACAACGCTCGCCTTGCCGTCATCACCGGAGCCGACGAACACGACAACGCCCGAACCCAGCGTGCTTTTTCCGGCATCGGCCAGCGGCTTGAGATCCTTCGGCGTCACGCCTGAAACGGACTTGCCGAGGAAGCCGACGCCGGCCACGGTTTCGCGTTCTTCGGCAGCGCCATTGGCTGAAGAACCACCAAGGGCGAGCTTCTTGCGCGCTTCGGTCAGTTCACGCTCCAGCTTCTTGCGCTCATCCAGCAGCGCCTCGACGCGCGCAGGCACGTCGCCCGGCGCGACCTTGAGGGTTGCGGCAGCAGCCTTCAACCGCCGATCCTGCTCGTCGAGATGGCGCCGCGCCGCCTCCCCTGTCAGCGCCTCGATGCGGCGCACGCCGGCAGCGACCGCATTATCCGCCACGATGCGCACAAGGCCGATGTCGCCGGTCGACCTGACATGCGTGCCGCCGCAGAGCTCGACCGAATAGGGCCGGTTCGCCTTGACGCCGGAAACACCGGTGCCCATCGAAACGACCCTGACCTCGTCGCCGTATTTTTCGCCGAACAGCGCCATCGCGCCTTCCGCGATCGCATCGTCCACGGACATCAGCCGTGTGGTGACCGGGCTGTTCTGCACGACGATCTCGTTCGCCATGCGCTCGACCTCTTCGAGCTCCTCCAAAGCAATCGGCTTGTTATGCGAAATGTCGAAGCGAAGCCGCTCGGGCGCGACCAGCGAGCCCTTCTGCGCAACATGGGTGCCCAGCACCTCGCGCAGCGCCTCGTGGATGAGATGCGTCGCCGAATGGTTGGCCCGCAACCTCGTGCGACGCGCATGGTCGACCTTCAGTTCGACGGCAGCGCCTGTCTTCACCGCGCCCTTCGTCACCTTGCCGTTGTGGACGAACAGGCCATCGGCCTTCCTCTGCGTATCCGAAACCTCAATCGAAAAGCCTTCGCCGGAGATAATCCCGGTGTCGCCCATCTGGCCGCCGGACTCGCCGTAAAACGGCGTCTGGTTGACAATGACGGCGACCTGCTCGCCCTCCTTGGCCGCATCCACGACCGCGCCGTCCTTCACCAGCGACAGCACGATGCCTTCCGCCTGCTCGGTCTCGTAACCGAGGAATTCGGTCGCACCCGCCTTTTCGCGGACGGAGAACCAGACGGTTTCGGTCGCCGCCTCGCCGGAGCCGGCCCAGTTGGCGCGCGCCTCGGCCTTCTGCCGCTCCATCGCCTCGGTAAAGCCGGCCAGATTCACCGAGATGTTGCGCTGACGCAGCGCATCCTGCGTAAGATCGAGCGGGAAACCGTAGGTGTCATAGAGCTTGAACGCCGTCTCGCCGTCCAGCATGTCACCGTCGCCAAGCGTTTCGGTCGCGTCGGCGAGCAGTCCGAGGCCGCGTGCGAGCGTCTTGCCGAAGCGCGTCTCCTCCAGCTTCAGCGTCTCGGTGATCAATGCCTCGCCACGTCCGAGTTCAGGATAGGCCTGGCCCATCTCGCGCACCAGCGCCGGCACCAGTTTCCACATCAGCGGCTCGTTCGCGCCGAGCAATTGTGCGTGGCGCATGGCCCGGCGCATGATGCGCCGCAGCACATAGCCGCGTCCCTCGTTCGAGGGCAGCACGCCGTCAGCGACAAGGAAGGAAGACGAGCGCAGATGGTCGGCGATCACACGGAACGACGCAACGGTGTCGGCATCAGGAGCCCGGCCGAGAGCGGAAGCCGTAACGTCGATCAGATGGCGGAACAGGTCCGTCTCGAAAACGCTTTCCACGCCCTGCAGGATCGAAGCCATGCGCTCCAGCCCCATGCCGGTGTCGATCGAGGGACGCGGCAGCGCCACGCGCTCCTCCTTCGTCACCTGCTCATACTGCATGAAGACGAGGTTCCAGAACTCCAGGAAGCGGTCGCCGTCTTCTTCCGGACTGCCGGGAGGGCCACCCCAGATATGCTCGCCGCGGTCGATGAATATCTCCGAGCATGGCCCGCACGGCCCGGTATCGCCCATCGCCCAGAAATTGTCCGAGGTCGCGATGCGGATGATGCGATCGTCGGAAAAGCCGGCGATCTTCTTCCAATAGCCCACCGCCTCATCGTCGGTGTGGTAGACAGTGACGAGCAGCTTGTCCTTGGAAAGTCCGAACTCCTTCGTGATCAGGTTCCAGGCGAGCTCGATCGCGCGCTCCTTGAAATAGTCGCCGAAGGAAAAATTGCCGAGCATCTCGAAGAAGGTGAGATGGCGCGCAGTATAGCCGACATTGTCGAGGTCGTTGTGCTTGCCGCCGGCCCGCACACTCTTCTGGGCGGTCGTGGCGCGCGAATAGGAGCGCGTCTCCAGCCCGGTGAATACATTCTTGAACTGGACCATGCCGGCATTGACGAACATGAGCGTTGGGTCGTTGCGTGGCACGAGCGGGCTCGATGGAATGACCTCGTGCCCGTTCTTTTGGAAATAGTCGAGAAAAGTCGACCGAATTTCGTTTACGCCACTCATGTGCTTGCCTTTTTGAGAACTCCGCCTGTGCCGAGGCGGAAAATGGACATGGCCTTTTAGCCTTAGCACCCTACCCTGTCCAGAACGCCGAACTGCGGTAAACCGCATCCGCAAAAGGGTTTTCATTATCCTGAAAACAAAACCGCCGGCTCGAAGGCCGGCGGTTTGTCAAAACAGCTGAAGCGCGACCAGCCTATGCTTCGTTGGCTTCGCCAGCATCATCCTCGAAATCGGCTTCCGGTCCACCTTCAAGGAATTTCTCGGCGATCAATCCTGCGTTCTGCCGCAAGAGCAGTTCGATCTCGCGAGCCGTGTCAGGATTATCGCGCAGGAACAGCTTTGCGTTTTCACGGCCCTGGCCGAGACGCTGCGAATTATAGGAGAACCAGGCGCCCGACTTCTCGACCACGCCGGCCTTGACGCCGAGATCGACAAGCTCGCCGGTCTTGGAAACCCCCTCGCCATACATGATGTCGAATTCGACCACCTTGAAGGGCGGCGCCAGCTTGTTCTTCACCACCTTGACGCGGGTCTGGTTGCCGACGACCTCGTCGCGATCCTTGACCGAGCCAATGCGACGGATGTCGAGGCGAACCGAGGCATAGAATTTCAGCGCGTTACCGCCCGTCGTCGTCTCGGGCGAACCGAACATCACACCGATCTTCATGCGGATCTGGTTGATGAAGATGACCATCGTGTTCGAACGCGAGATGGATGCCGTCAGCTTGCGCAGCGCCTGGCTCATCAGGCGCGCCTGCAGACCCGGCAGGGAATCACCCATCTCGCCTTCGATTTCGGCCCGCGGCGTGAGTGCCGCAACAGAGTCGACGACCAGAACATCAACAGCGCCTGAGCGCACCAGCGTATCGCAAATCTCCAGGGCCTGCTCACCGGTATCCGGCTGCGAGATCAGGAGGTTCTCGAGATCGACCCCAAGCTTGCGGGCATAAACCGGATCAAGGGCATGCTCGGCATCGACGAATGCGCAAATGCCACCCTTCTTCTGCGCCTCGGCAACCGTATGCAGCGCCATCGTCGTCTTGCCCGAGCTTTCCGGACCGTAGATTTCGATGATACGGCCGCGCGGCAGGCCGCCGACACCGAGCGCGATATCAAGGCCGAGAGAGCCGGTCGAAACCGTCTCGATCTCGACGATCTTCTCATTTGCGCCGAGGCGCATGATCGAGCCTTTTCCGAAAGCGCGCTCGATCTGCGACAGCGCGGCATCCAGAGCCTTTGTTTTGTCCACCGTTTTGTCCTCTACAAGCCGCAACGAATTCTGAGCCATGATACATTACCCCTTGGACGTCAATGAAAGGCCGGGCAACCCGGCTTTGTCATCAACATGTACCTCTTTTGTTCTCATTTGGCAAGAGGTCTCAAGTGGTTGATAAGTAATAGATTTCCACACATGTTCTATTTTTGTACTATAGATATGCACAGAGCGCTGCGATTGCGTTCGCGCGGTTGCGTGGCTGAGTCACAGCCTGGGCGATTCGCTGCTGCGGATTGTCCAAAGCCCACGCCCGCGCGATAAGCTCTCACCGGATTTTCATTTTAACAGGATGCGCGATGAAGTCTTCCAGAATTCTGGCCATAGGCGGCGCGCATATAATCCGGCACGGCCGGATCACCGGCTCATTCACACCAGGGGAATTCAATCCGGGCGTGATGCGCGAGGATGTCGGCGGCGATGCGTTCAATGCCGCGCGGATAGTCATACGACACGGCGACTCCGCTTCGCTGATCTCGGTGAGAGGCGGAGACGTCGTGGGCGAAACCGTATCCTGCGCCATTGCCGCAGAAGGTATTTCGGACCTTTCCGTGATTTTCCTGGATCGCAAGACGCCGAGCCGGACGGTCTTGCTGGACAGCGACCACCGCCTCATTGCCGAGCTCGACGACACGGCGCTCTACGACCTTGTCTTTCCGAAGCAGATGCGGCGTTCGAAGATGCGCGAGGCGGTGGCGCAATCCGACGCAATTCTTTGCGATGCCGCCATGCCCGCCGCTGCCCTCGAAAAGCTCGCAACGCTCGCCGCCGGCAAGCCGCTGTTTGCGATTGCAGAGTCTTCGACCAGGATCCTGCGTTTCGCGAATCTTCTGCCTGAACTCGCATGCCTTTTCATGAAACGCGAAGGCGCCATTGTGCTTTCGGGCGATAGAGGAAAGAGCGAGATTGCATCGATTGCAGAGGAGCTGCGCGAGCGCGGCCTCGCATGCGGCATCATCATGGAAGACGACGGAACAACCGTCGGTTTCGACCGGAAATCCCTCTTTTCGATTCGAGCGCTCGATCCCGCATATTCACTCGCGGCATTGGCAGGCGCCACAATAGTCGCTCTGATGCGCGGATTGCCGATGCGCGAGGCGCTCTCGGCAACAAGCCCGGCTCAAGAACCGGGCACTCACTTGCCGGCGCGCAAGCCCGCCTCATAGGCCCTGCGCGCCCAGACCGTCATCTCTTCGGGATCATCGAGCGCGTCTTCAGGGATGCTCCAGTAAGGCATGGCGACTGTCTTGCCATGCCTCGACCCGGTGTAGGTCCATTGGGTGCAGCCGGCAGCTTCGAAATCGGGCGCGCTTTGTGCATCTGCCTTCAGCCGGAATTCGCCACGGATCTCGACCGCGATGATGACGCCATCGAAATAGACGCCCTTGCCGCCAAACAGGCGACGGATTGAAACCGGCCCAAGCCCGTCGAAAATTTCGCGGATGCGTTCGTCGTCCATGGCGTGATGATGTCACGCGGCCCTGAACTTGTCATGCTGGCAACCAAAGCTCTGCTGACAGGTTTAACGCCCGTACGTGATATATCGAAGCGATCGATTGCCAGGAGTTGCCAGAATGCCCGTCCTGCTCAAAGGCTCATGCCACTGCGGTGCCGTTCATTTCGAAGTCGAGAGCCATACCCCTGCCCCCTACCAGCTCTGCTACTGCTCGATCTGCCGCAAACAGCAGGGCAGCGGCGGTTATGCCATCAATCTGGGCGCCGACAATGAGACGATGAAGGTCACAGGCAAGCGCCACATTGGCGTCTATCGTGCCAAGATCGAGGACGACGAGCATCCGGTCTGCGAGGTTTCCAGCGGAGAACGCAATTTCTGCAAGAAGTGCGGGGCAGCCCTGTGGCTCTACGACTCGACATGGCCGGAGCTTGTCCACCCCTTCGCCTCAGCGATCGACACCGACCTGCCTATCCCGCCGGAGCGCACGCACCTGATGCTGAAATACAAGGCGAACTGGGTTGAGCCGGATATCGCCAAGGGCGACAAGACATTCGACGTCTATCCCGAGGAATCGATCGCCGAATGGCACAAAAGAACTGGTATGTGGGTTGATTAGGGCGCTCAGGCAGCGCCGGCTGATGCTCTCGCCTCGGCAAGTTGCTTGAGGTCGGCAGGCTTCAGTTCGACCGATTCGCCGCAGCCGCAGGCCGAACTCTGGTTCGGGTTGGTGAAGGTGAAACCGGTGCGAAGCTGCGTCACCTCGAAATCCATCACCGTGCCGAACAGGAAAAGCGCCGCTTCCGGCGCGACATAGACATGGGCGCCGTCACGCTCGATGTGATCGTCCTTGAGGTTGGGCTCGGTCACGAGATCGACCGTATATTCCATGCCCGCACAGCCGCCCTTCTTGATGCCGAGGCGAATGCCCTGCGCACCTTCACGGGTCGCCACGATCTCGTTGACGCGAGATGCGGCCTTTTCGGTCATGCTTATGACGGCAAAGCGTCCCATTTCATTCTCCATGCCCATGCAGGTTCAAGGCCTGCCGGATACCCTATAGATGGTCGATCGAAGTCCGGTTGGCAAGTCGCAATCAGATATCATCGTCCCGGTAGTACGCGATGAAATCACGATGGCCTTCAAGCACCGTCACCACTTCGAAGATGTCATCTCTATAACGGAAAAAGATGACATAGCCCTTGAAAGCGAAACTGCGCAGACCCGGCTTCAACTCCGTTCTCTCTCGCCCCAGCGTACCTGGAAGCGACGCCAGCCTGGCGCATTTTTGCCGCAACTCGCCGACAAATGCCTCGGCCAGGAAGCGGCTGCCGGTCGTGGTCGCGATGTAAATTGCGATATCCAGGAGATTGTCGAGCGCCTCACTGGAAAAGCGGAGTTCCCGCATCAGGCCCGTTCTGCCGCCCAGCTATCGAGTTTCGCCTTCAGCGCCCGTTCGACATCTTCCTCGCTGTGACTGCCGCCACGGTCGATAGCGGCCTCGATGGTTTGCCGGAGCGCCAGAAGTTTTGCCTCGCGCTCTTCAACAAGGCGCAGCCCCTCTCGAACCACTTCGCTGGCGGAACCGTATCTTCCCTGTTCAACGGCCGTGGCCACAAAGCTTTCCCAGCGTTCTCCGAGCGAGACATTCATGATGCTCTCCTTTGCAAAGCATCATAGCAAATAACAGAAAATGCGCAATTTTCGTTATCGTCGCTCAATACCACCCGACCGCGACCTGCGCCTCTTCCGACATGCGGTCCGGCGTCCAGGGCGGATCGAAGGTCATGTTGACCTCGACATCCGAGACGCCTTCCACCGCACCGACCGCATTCTGCACCCAGCCCGGCATTTCGCCGGCGACCGGGCAACCGGGCGCTGTCAGTGTCATGTCGATCTTGACCGAGCGGTCGTCTTCGATGTCGATCTTGTAGATGAGGCCGAGCTCATAGATGTCGGCCGGAATTTCAGGGTCGTAGACCGTCTTCAGCGCCGAGACGATGTCGTCGGTCAGCCGCGCCAGTTCTTCGGCGGGAATGGCCGAAGCCGAAACCACGCTACCGCCCTGCTCCTCGACGGGCTTGGATTCGGTTTCAACGCTTGCGTCTTCCATTGTGCTCACCCGAAGAATTTCCGCGCTTTTTCAAGCGCTTCTGCCAAAACGTCCACTTCAGCGCGCGTATTATACATGCCGAAGGATGCCCTGCATGTGGAGGTTACGCCGAAGCGTTTCAACAGCGGCTGCGCGCAATGCGTGCCGGCGCGCACCGCCACGCCCGCCCGGTCGATCACCATCGACACATCATGCGCGTGAATGCCCTGCAGTTCAAACGACACTATGGCGCCCTTGCCCGGCGCGTCGCCGAAGATGCGCAGCGAGTTGATCGAGCGCAGACGTTCATGCGCATAATTCTTCAAATCTGCCTCATGCGCGGCGATCGCCTCGCGGCCGACCTTTTCCATATATTCGAGCGACGCTCCGAGCCCGATCGCCTGGACGATCGGCGGCGTGCCGGCCTCGAAGCGATGCGGCGGATCGTTGTAGGTGACATTGTCTTCCGTCACCTCGGTAATCATCTCACCGCCACCCTGGAAGGGCCGCATGCGCTCCAGCATCTCGCGCTTGCCGTAGAGCACGCCGATGCCGCTCGGCCCATAGACCTTGTGGCCGGTAAAGACGAAGAAATCGCAGTCCAGATCCTGCACGTCGATCGGCATATGGACAGCACTCTGGCTGCCGTCGACCAGCACCGGAATGCCGCGCGCATGCGCGATCCGCACGATTTCCTTGATCGGCGTGACGGTGCCGAGCGCGTTCGACATCTGCGTGATCGCCACCAGCTTGGTGCGATCGGTCAGGCGCTTTTCGAATTCCTCGATATGGAACACGCCTTCATCGTCGACCGGCACCCAGACGAGTTTTGCGCCCTGCCGCTCGCGGATGAAATGCCACGGCACGATGTTGGAGTGATGCTCCATGATCGAAATGACGATCTCGTCATCCTTGCCGATATTCGGCATGCCGAAACCATAGGCGACCGTGTTGATCGCCGAGGTCGTGTTGGAGGTGAAAACGATCTCTTCCGCGCTGCCGGCATTCAGGAAGCGGCGAACCGTTTCGCGAGCCTTTTCATAGGCATCGGTCGCGGCGTTCGACAAGAAATGCAGGCCGCGATGGACATTGGCATATTCATTGGCATAGGCGTGCTGGACCGCATCGAGCATCGCCTGCGGCTTCTGTGCCGAAGCGCCATTGTCGAGATAGACCAGCGGCTTGCCATAGACTTCGCGCGACAGGATCGGAAAATCGCGGCGGATCGCCTCGACGTCGTAGAATTCCGCGATTTTACCCGGCGCGTTCATGCCTCACCCATGCGTCTGGAACCATCCGTCGAGCAGCGCCTCCAGCGCCTCGACCACCGGTTCGACTTCCAGTTCCTCGATGACCTCGGCGACGAATGCCTTGACCAGCAAGCCGCGCGCAGTCTTCTCGTCGATGCCCCGCGCCATCAGGTAGAACAAATGGTTGTGGTCGATCTCGGTTACGGTCGCGCCGTGGCCGCACTGCACGTCGTCGGCGAAGATTTCGAGCTCCGGCTTGGCCGAGAACTCGCCGTCGTCCGACAGCAGCAGCGTGTTGCAGGCCATCTTCGCGTCGGTCTTCTGCGCGTATTGGGCAACGTTGATGCGACCCTGGAATACGCCGCGCGCCTTGCCGGTGACGACATTGCGGATCACTTCCGTCGAACTCGTATGCGGCACCGAATGATCGAGCACCATGGTGACGTCGGTATGCGTGTCGCCGGCGAGCAGGTTGATGCCGCGCAGCGTGAACACAGCACCCTCGCCCGCCGCGTCGACGATAATCTCCTGGCGGACCAGCTTGCCGCCGGCATTCATAAGGAAAAGCGTCAGCTTGGAATTCTTGCCGAGCTTTGCCTTGAACTGCGCCAGATGCGTTGCCGTGTCCGGCTGTTCCTGCACGATCAGCCACAGCACCTCAGCATCATCGCCGAGCACAAGCTGGCTGACCGAACTGACAAGGGCAGCGCCCTCGCCGGTCTGGCGCTCGACAATCGTCGCCTTGGCGCCGGTACCGACGCGCACCGGAAAACGCATATGCGTCTGTCCGCCGGCCTGTACATTCTGCAGTTCGAGCGGCGTTTCGGGCTCGGTGCCGTCGGCGATGTCGACAAAATAGCCGTCGGCAACGAAGGCCGTATTCAGCGCGCCGATCGCATCGTCAAAGCCGTAAGGGTCGAGCGCCGGGGCAAAGCTGCCATCCGTGAGCTTCTCGGCCAAAGACTGGACAGTCACGCCTTCGATGGAAGGAAGCTTGCCTGCAGTCGCACCGTTCAGCGCCGAAAGCACCGTCGAGCCCTCGAGCAGCGGCGCAATGGCCTTCGCCTGAACTGCACCGTCATGCGCGGGAACCGAAGTCAGCAGGCGGCGCAGGTCGGTATAGTGCCAGGATTCGATGCGCTTGGTCGGCAGGCCGGCCTTCAGCGCCTCGATGGCATCGTCGCGCTTGACCATGACCTCGCCGTCGCCCGGCAACAGCGACAGCCGCTCGCCGAACGCGTCGATCAGCGCCGTTTCGGCTGCCGTTCGCTGCGGTGTTGCATGCATATTCATCACACTCACCTATGCCGCCTCTTCGATGATCCCGGCATAGCCGTTCTCTTCCAGCTCGAAAGCCAGCGACTTGTCGCCCGACTTGATGACCTGGCCCTTGTAAAGCACATGCACCGAGTCCGGCACGATGTGTTCGAGCAGGCGCTGGTAGTGGGTGATGACCACGATGGCGCGGTCTGGCGAGCGCAGCGCGTTGACGCCGTCCGACACGATCTTCAGCGCATCGATGTCGAGGCCGGAATCGGTCTCATCCAGCACGCAGAGGTTCGGCTGAAGCAGCTTCATCTGCAGGATTTCCGCGCGCTTCTTCTCGCCGCCGGAAAAGCCGACATTCAGCGGACGCTTGAGCATCGCCATGTCCATGCTGAGCAAGCCGGCCTCTTCCTTGACGCGCTTGATCAGCTCAGGAATCTTCAGCGGCTCTTCGCCGCGCGCCTTGCGCTGCGCGTTCATCGCGACCTTCAGGAATTCCATCGTCGCCACGCCCGGTATCTCCATCGGATACTGGAACGCCAGGAAAATGCCGGCGGCAGCGCGCTCGGCCGGGTCCATCTCAAGGATCGACTCGCCATTGTACAAAATCTCGCCCTCGGTGACTTCATAGTCGGGCCGGCCAGCCAGAATATAGGACAAGGTCGACTTGCCCGAGCCGTTCGGGCCCATGATGGCGGCAACTTCGCCGGCCTTCACGGTAAGGTTCAGCCCGCGGATGATTTCAACGCCGCTCTCGGCGATCCGGGCATGCAGGTTCTTGATCTCAAGCATATTTTTCTTCCTGAATTCCAATACCGGTCAGCCGACCGAACCCTCGAGCGAAATGCCGATCAGTTTCTGCGCTTCGACCGCGAACTCCATCGGCAGTTCCTGGATGACTTCCTTGACGAAGCCGTTGACGATCAGTGCGATGGCCTCTTCCTGGGGAATGCCGCGCTGCATGACGTAGAACAGCTGGTCCTCGGAGATTTTCGAGGTTGTCGCCTCATGCTCGAACTGCGCCGACGAATTCTTTGCCTCGATGTAGGGCACCGTATGCGCGCCGCAGTCCTCGCCGATCAGCAGCGAGTCGCACTGGGTGAAGTTGCGTGCATTCTCCGCCTTGCGATGGGCCGAGACCTGACCCCGATAAGTGTTCTGCGAAAAGCCGGCGGCGATGCCCTTGGAGATGATGCGGCTCGACGTGTTCTTGCCGAGGTGCAGCATCTTGGTACCGCTATCGACCTGCTGGTAGCCGTTCGACACGGCGATCGAATAGAACTCGCCGCGCGAATTGTCGCCACGCAGGATGCAGCTCGGATACTTCCAGGTGATCGCCGAACCGGTCTCGACCTGCGTCCACGAAATCTTGGAGTTCTTGCCACGGCAATCGCCACGCTTGGTGACGAAGTTGTAGATGCCGCCCTTGCCCTGCGCGTCGCCCGGATACCAGTTCTGGACCGTCGAATATTTGATCTCGGCATCGTCGAGCGCGACAAGTTCGACCACGGCTGCGTGAAGCTGGTTTTCGTCGCGCTGCGGTGCGGTGCAGCCTTCGAGATAGGAAACGTAGGCGCCGTCCTCGCAGATGATCAGCGTGCGCTCGAACTGGCCGGTGTTCTTTTCGTTGATGCGGAAATAGGTCGACAGCTCCATCGGGCAGCGAACGCCCTTGGGCACGAACACGAACGAACCGTCGGTGAAGACGGCCGAATTCAGCGTCGCATAATAATTGTCGGTAGTCGGCACCACAGTACCGAGATATTTCTTCACCAGTTCCGGGTGCTCGCGGATCGCTTCCGAGATCGAGCAGAAGATAACGCCGGCCTGCGCCAGCTCCTTCTTGAAGGTCGTGACGACCGAAACGGAATCGAACACCGCGTCGACCGCAACGCGGCCGGACTTGTAGACATTGTCGCCAGCTTCGTCGAACTCGTCGGCTTCCGCCTTCGGCTTCTGGACACCAGCCAGGATTTCCTGCTCTTTCAGCGGGATACCAAGCTTTTCATAAACCTTCAGAAGTTCCGGATCGACTTCCTCAAGCGAGGTCGGCCCCGGCGTGCTTTTCGGCGCGGCGTAGTAATAAATATCCTGAAAATCGATCTTCGGATAGTTGACGCGCGCCCAGGTCGGCTCTTCGAGCGTCAGCCAGCGGCGAAAAGCCTCAAGACGCCATTCCAGCATCCATTGCGGCTCGTCCTTCTTCTTCGAGATGAAACGGATCGTGTCTTCGGACAGGCCTTTCGGCGCCTTGTCCATCTCGATCTCTGTCTCAAAACCGTACTTGTATTGGTCAACGTCGATCTTACGAACCCGATCGATCGTATCCTGCACAGCAGGCATAAGCGTTCTCCATCCACGCCGGGGTCAAGGCCCGACAGTTTTCAAACTATGGCACCGCTGGCGCGGCGTAAGTTCCATATAGTGCGTCTTGCCGGGAAATTCACCCGTTGGAAGCGTTACAAACGCTCCAAAACGCACCGACTCGTTGGCCCAGAAGGCCAAATTCCATCCACCCCTCAGGCGGCTTTCGTTTTTTCGGCGCGACGCGCCAGGATTCCAGCTAGCACCGCCGTGAACTGCTCGATCTCGGCCTGCGTGGTCGCCGGGCCGATCGAGACGCGAAGCGCGCCTTCCGGATTGTCGTGTCCCATGGCCTTCAGCACATGGCTGGGGCCGACTTTGCCCGACGAACAGGCCGAGCCGGCCGACAGCGCCACACCCGCCAGATCGAAGGCGATTTGCGACGTTTCCGATTTGACGCCTGGAATAGCGAAGAAAATCGTATTGGCAAGCCGTTCGCTCCGGCGTCCGAATATTTCTGCATCGGGCGCAAGCGACAGGATCGAAGCTTCGAGGCTGTCACGTAGCGCCCGAACCTGATCGATCCCGGCGAGCGCAATCTTTGCTTCGCGTGCAGCCGCACCAAAGCCGGCAATCGCGGCGAGATTTTCCGTGCCCGCACGAAATCCGCGCTCCTGCCCACCACCGGTGACGAGCGGCTTCGGCATCATCAGGTCGGATGCGGCAACGAATGCGCCGACGCCTTTCGGCCCGCCGATCTTGTGCGACGACAATATCAAATAGTCGGCATAACCCGTTGCCAGATCGAGCGGAATGCGGCCAGCGGCCTGAACCGCATCGACCACGAACACACCGCCAGCCGCCTTGACGATCTCGGCGATCTTGCCAAGCGGCTGGATCACGCCGGTTTCGTTGTTGGCTACGTGAATAGCCACCAACGGCAGGCCTTCGGCCTTGTCGTGAGCAGCAAGCGCCTGCCTCAAAGCGTCCAGATCGGTAATTCCGTCACCATCGACGCCGATATGGATCGTGCGCTCGGCGCCAAAACGTCCGCCATTGAGCAGGCAGGGATGATCGGCAACTGACACGTAGGCCTTTGACAGACGAACCGCGCCGCGTCCCATCTGCCAGTCCGGCGTCAGAAGCGTCGTCGCCGCTTCAGTTGCGCCTGATGTGAAGACGACATGCTCGGGCTTGGTGTTGACCAGTGCTGCAATTTCGCGCCGCGCATCCTCGATGATGCGCCGCGCCGCCCGTCCCTCGCTATGGACGGAGGATGGGTTGGCGGTGATGTCGAGAGCCGCGACCATGGCTTCGCGCGCGCCCGGCAACAGCGGGGCGCTCGCATTGTGGTCGAGATAGGCGCGTGAGGCGGCCATTTGCGCTCGATCGGTCCTCTAAATCGCCATTCCGCCGGGTTGAACGTTATTTCCTTGAAATTCCAAGGCCAGACGTCCTATTTACCCGCATTGTCAAACAGGTGGCCAGTCCACCCAGTTTTGAACAGTTCTAAACTAGCTTCTAAGAAGACGCCCGCGCTGCGTCAAGGCCAGCGGCAGAATTGTTCCAAGCGGCGGTCAAGTTTTTGCACGAGTTAAGTGGAGTTATTCATGCCTGAGGTCATTTTCGCCGGTCCGGCCGGTCGTCTGGAAGGACGCTATCAGCCGTCGAAGGAAAAGAATGCGCCGATCGCCATCATCCTGCATCCGCACCCACAGTTCGGCGGCACGATGAACAACAAGATCGTCTACGACCTCTTCTATATGTTCCAGAAGCGGAATTTCACCACGCTTCGCTTCAATTTCCGCGGCATCGGCCGCAGCCAGGGCGAATTCGACCACGGCAACGGCGAATTGTCGGATGCCGCGGCGGCGCTCGACTGGATCCAGGCACTCCATCCGGATTCGAAGACCTGCTGGGTTGCCGGCTACTCCTTCGGCGCCTGGATCGGCATGCAGCTTCTGATGCGCCGTCCGGAGATCGAAGGCTTTATCTCGATCGCGCCGCAGCCCAACACCTATGATTTCTCCTTCCTGGCCCCTTGCCCGTCGTCCGGCCTTATCATCCATGGTGATGCCGACAAGGTCGCCCCGCCGAAAGACGTTCAGGGACTGGTCGACAAATTGCATACGCAGAAAGGCATCACGATCACGCAGAAGACGCTGCCCGGCGCGAACCATTTCTTCGCCAACGATGCCGAATTGCTGCTCGAGGAATGCTCCGACTATCTCGACCGGCGCCTCGCCGGCGAACTTTCCGATCCACGGCCCAAGCGGCTGAGATAAACACGCAGGACAAACGCCGATGTACCAGCCTCCTCATTTCATCGAAACGCGGCTGGACGTCCTGCATTCCCTGATTCGCGCGCATCCGCTCGGCCTGCTCGTCTCGAACGGGCAGGACGGCCCGGTCGCCAATCCGTTGCCTTTCCTGCTCGATGGCGACGTGCCGCCGCATGGCAGGCTGCGCGTGCACCTTGCCAGGGCAAACCCGCAATGGCGCATGCTGGCCGATAATCCCGACATGCCGGTGCTTGTCGTGTTCCAGGGGGCGGACACCTATGTCACGCCATCCTGGTACGAGACGAAGCGCGAAACGGGAAAGGTCGTGCCGACCTGGAACTATGCCATCGTTCAGGTCCGTGGCCGCATGCGCGTGATCGATGACAAGGATTGGCTCGCCGGGCAGATTGCAGAACTTACCGCCAGCCATGAGACCAAGCGCGCTGAACCGTGGAAGGTGACCGACGCGCCTGAGGCGTTCATCCAGGCACAGATCAAAGGCATTATCGGCCTCGAGATCGAGATCACCAGCATCGAAGGCAAATGGAAGGTCAGCCAGAACCGTCCGGTCGCAGATCGCGCCGGCGTGGCGGAAGGGCTGGAAACGGACGCCGGATCGACCGGCACCGCCGAGATGGCGAATCTGGTGCGCCAGTACGGCGGGCTGAGCGGCGACTAGATCAGGCTTGTACTGTGGACGGCTGAGCCAGCACCCCGCCGCTCACCGCTTCCCGGCAGCCCGTAGTCGTCGGGAAAGTCAGCGGCAACCCATTCAGCGATCGCACTGCCAGGAAAGCCCAGGCTTCCGCCTCGGTCGCATCACCGTCCAAACCGGCATCTTCTGCAACGATCACCTCGGCACCTGCCTTTTCAGCCCCGGCGCGCAGATCACCGACGATATGCGGGTTCTTGCGGCCGCCGCCGCAGATGATCCACAGCTTCGGCTTTTCAGGCATATGCTCTGCCGATTTCAATATTGCTTCGGCTGAAACGGCTGCCAGCGTGCGTGCGCCGTCAGACAACTCCAGGTCTTTCGCGAGATCGAGCGTGAAGTCGTTACGGTCGAGCGATTTTGGTCCCGCCTTCTCGAAAAACGGCACTTCCAGATAACGCTCGACCACCGAAACAATGATACCGCCTTCGCTGGCGATAGCACCGCCGGCATCGAACGGCACGCCGCCCTCACGCGACACCCATTGGTCGATCAGCGTGTTGCCAGGGCCGGTATCGAAAGCGAAGGGATCGCCCTTCTCAGGCACATAGGTAATATTGGAAATGCCGCCGACATTGACGAAGACGACCGGATATCGCCCGGAAAAAGGTTCCGGCAGCGTCCGCGCCAGAGCCGCATGATAGGCCGGCACCAGCGGCGCGCCCTGCCCGCCCTGCGCCATGTCGTTGGCGCGCATGTCGTAGACCACCGGCACGCCAAGCTCGCGTGCCAGAAGCGCACCGTCGCCCAGCTGCACGGTAACGCCAACCTGCGGCCGGTGCAGCACCGTCTGGCCATGAAAGCCGATCACCTCCGGCCTGCCCCACGCGCCGGCCGGCGAGGCCAGAAAGGTTTCGACAGCGCGCGCGTGCCGCAGCGTGATCTCGCGTTCGAGGCCTTGGAGATCGCCGGGCCGGTCGTCGCGCTTCACAATGGCCTTCGCCGTTTCCAGCGAATTCTCGATGCGCCGCCGGAAAGCAGCTTCGTAGGGAACGAAAAGCGAAGGCCCTATCTCTATTTCGGCGACGCCATCGGTCCGCAGCATGGCGATGTCGATGCCGTCCATCGACGTGCCGCTCATCAGGCCGATCGCGCATGTTGTCGTCATTTTGGTCGCCGTTCTTGTGATTCCCTGCCGCCAGATGCTAAACGCGCCCGACCACACTTGCCACGGCAGCGTCCTATGCGCCGTGGAATTCTCGGGAAAGAAAAAATGTCCGCCTTCAAATCCGATTTCCTGCGCATCCTTTCCGAGCGCGGCTTCATCCATCAGACATCCGATGATGCCGGCCTCGACAAGCTTTTCGCCACGGAAACGGTTTCGGCCTATATCGGCTTCGACCCGACGGCATCGAGCCTTCATGCCGGCGGCCTGATCCAGATCATGATGCTGCACTGGATGCAGCAGACCGGGCATCGCCCCGTCGCGCTCATGGGCGGCGGCACGGGCATGGTCGGCGACCCGTCCTTCAAGGACGAGGCGCGCAAGCTGATGACGCCCGAGACGATCCAGGCCAACATCGACGGCATCAAGCAGGTTTTTTCCAGCTACCTGACCTTTGGCGACGGCCCGCGCGACGCGCTGATGGTCAACAATGCCGAGTGGCTCCTGCCACTCAACTACCTCGAATTCCTGCGCGATGTCGGCCAGCATTTCTCGGTCAATCGCATGCTCGCCTTCGATTCGGTGAAGCAGCGGCTCGACCGCGAGCAATCGCTGTCCTTCCTCGAATTCAACTACATGATCCTGCAGGCCTACGACTTCGTTGAGCTCAGCAAGCGCTACGGCGTCAAGCTGCAGATGGGCGGCTCGGACCAGTGGGGCAACATCGTCAACGGCATCGATCTCGGCCACCGGCTGCGCACGCCGCAGCTCTACGCGCTGACCTCGCCGCTGCTGACGACATCGTCCGGCGCCAAGATGGGCAAGTCGATGAATGGCGCGGTCTGGCTGAATGCCGACATGCTGAGCCCCTACGAGTTCTGGCAATACTGGCGCAACACCGAGGATGCCGATGTCGGCCGCTTCCTGAAGCTCTACACGACGCTTCCGCTGGATGAGATCGCGCGCCTGGAAAAGCTCGGCGGTTCGGAAATCAACGACGCCAAGAAGGTTCTGGCAACCGAGGTCACCTCGATGCTTCACGGCCGCGATGCCGCACAGCAAGCAGAAGAAACCGCGCGCAAGACCTTCGAGGAAGGCGCCTTCGCCGACACGCTTCCGACCGTCGAGATCGGCAAGGCTGATCTTGAAGCCGGCATTGGCATTCTTGCATTGTTCGTCACAGCCGGCCTTGCCGGCTCCAACGGCGAAGCCCGCCGTCACGTTCAGGGTGGCGCGGTGCGCGTGAATGACGCTGCCGTTTCCGACGAACGGCGGATCATTACGAGCGCCGACCTCACCTCAGAAGGCGTCGTAAAACTTTCGCTCGGCAAGAAGAAGCACATCCTGGTGCGGCCGGTTTGACCGACCGCCAAACGGCTGCTCACTGAAATTCGAAGATCGACCGGAAAATTCCCGGCGCGATGACCGACAGCGGATTGATCTGCATGTTGGGTGACTTGGCGTTGCCGGAAAGCCGGTAGGTCACGCCGATCAGCCCGCGGTCGCGCCCATTGCCCAGGATTGCACCGAACAGCGGGATCTCGCCAAATATCCGGTTCAGGCCATAGGCGGGCATGAAAGTGCCGGTCATCGCCATGTTGCCGCGCTCGTCATAGAGCGTCCCCTGGAAAGTCGTGCCGATCAGCGGCCCACGAAGCACGCCATTGCCGATCTTCAGATAGCCCTGGCCCTTTTCTATCTGGGCAAAGCCGCGCTCGAACTGCACCCGCGACGTGTCGATATTGCTTTTCACCGCCTGGTTCAGGCTGCGCTCGTCGCCGGGCGGCGTGGTCGAGACGATCGATGCCAGCCTCGGTTCGTTGACGATCCAGAAGTTGCTGGTGTCGACCTGCCCGCTCATGGGGCCGTCGCCGGCAGCCGCCAGTGCCAGCTTGATGGCTCCACCCTGCATGTTGTCGTAGATGTTCATAAAACGCAGGATCGCCCCGGCGTCCGCCGACTGCATCTGCAGGCTACGCTGGCCGCCATCCGACGAACTGCGCACCGTGACTGCGCTTCCCGAGCCGGTCACCGCCGACACCTTCAGGCCGTTCACCTTCGACCCGGCGCCGCTGTAGCTGACCGCGACGTTGGAGAGCTGCTCGCCGCCAAAGCCGGTAATCGCCCTGACGTCGAGATTTACGGAAACCCCTGCCCCACCGCCCGCCTTCCCGGCCGGGCTAGAGCCGACGTCCGAGGTGAACTGCTTGATCAGTGACCGCGCATCCATCTGGCTGCCGCTGACGTCTACCGAATAGCTTTTGCCGGAACGCTTGATCGAAACCGCGACATTGTCATCGCGGTTGAGTTTCACCGTCGTTAAGCGAGCCGAAGAGAAACTGCCGCCGGCTAGCGCGATCGAACCGCCGATCGCAAAGGATTTTCCTTCAAGCCTGAAGTCGGAAAGCGTCGAATTGCCTTCGGATTTCTGCAGCGTGAAACTGAGATCGGCGGCGATCCCAGGCCCCTTCGACCAACCCACCCAGGGAATGTCGAGTTTTGCGTTCGTCAGGTCGGCAGTGACGGCCTGGCTTCCGGCCGTCTTTGCATCGAGATTGACCTTGATCGTGCCCGTGACCAGCGTCGAAAGCTCAGGCATGACGCTTTCGCGGGTCGCATCGTCGAGCACCAGCTGAACCTTGCGCTGACGCTCCGGACCGCCTGCCCGCAGCGGTTCGATAATGGAAATATCGGCCGGAATCCCGTTCAGCTTTGCCTTGGCGGTTATCACGGCATTGTCGGGCTCGACGACGATCGTGCCGTCGGCATCGCTGATGCGCTGGCCATCCAGCGGCCTGGCAAGCGACAGGTCCTCATAGTCGAGCGCGACATGCCAGAAGAGCTTGCTGGTATCGATGCCTTTCGAAAGCGGGATGTCAGCCTTGACGTTGCCGCTCACCTTGCCGCTGAACTCGTCCGGCTTCATCCCCACGAAACGCATGGCGTTGATCGGATCGTAGGACGCGAGTTCCGTAATTGCGGCGGCTTCCCCAGCGACATTGATGTCGAGCGACCCGATCAGCGGTGGTCGATTGGCTTTCTCGATCCTGAGTTTGCCGTCAGTTGCGATCACGCTACGACCGCTCGGAAGGAAAACCGTTCCCGACGATAGCGAGATATCGACATCGTTGCCCTGGAAATCCACGACACCCATGGCATCGCGAACCGGCGGTATCAGGCCTGCAGTGTCAAATCGCGTGTCGTCGATCTGAAACCTGCCCGAGACCTCGTCGGCGGTAAGCGGAATGCCGTTTCCGAGACGATCGGGCGCGACCTTGAACTGCAACCGGCCATCAAGGACGCGGCCGCCGAAGACATGATCCAGAACCCAGCTTCTCGCCCCCTTGGCGGCAAACAGGGGCCATATCTGCTTGACGTGGGACACGTCCATGTCGTGGACGGCCAGCGCCAGCGCAATCCCCGGTGCCTTGCCGCCCCCGGGGATTTCCAGCGAGGCCGTTCCAACAACCTCTCCCGACCCACTTTTGACCGCGATCTGGTCGGCGGTTATCAGGTTTTTCTCGGCGTCAAAGGTGCCGTTCACGCGCGCGATCAGATCAAGCGCGGGCTCAGGCGAATCCTGAGGCGCAAGCGTTGCGGCGGTGCTGACAAGTTCATACCGGTAGAGCGGCTTGTCGCCGCCAAGGCCGGTCGCCGGCCGAGGCCCTATGGCGCCGTTGAATTCGAGATTGGACCGCCCGGTTGCCACGCGAAGCCGATCGATCTCGATCTTGTTCGACCCTGTCAGCAACGTGGCTTGAACATTGACCGCACCGTTGAAAGCTCCGTCCTTGCCCAGGTCAAGCACTGCGCGATCGAGCGAGAGCGACGCCGTCAACTGGCTTGGATTGGTTGCAATTCCCTGCTGTCCGGCGATCGTCAGGCTGAAATCACCAATATCGCTACCGTTCTCCAGCGCCGGCGTTTCCTGCGCCAAGGCAGCTGTCTTCACCTGCGCGTTGAGGTCGGTGATACGGTGCGAAACCGTATCGCGGGTAGCCGTGCCGGTCAGCGCCAGTCCGCGACCGTCGATGTCGATGTCAGCCGTGAAGGTGAGTTCGCCCGGCCCGGCTTCGCTCAGCGAAGCTTCGGCGATGCGCACGATACGCACGCGGCCGTCCTCCGGAAGGACGAATTCGACATTTTCCAGCTGTATCTGGCGCGTCGAGCCAACCTCCAGCGCATCGAGCGCGCGGCTGACCTGACCGAATATCGCTTCGGCGACCTTGTCGGGATTGATCAGACCGTCATCGTTCTTCAGGATTTTGGTCCAGTCACCCCTGTCTGCCATCGGCATCGCTGCCGTGGTGATCCGCGCGTCGGAAATCCCGGCGCTGCCAAGCCGGATATTGCCCGAAAGCAGCGGCAGGAAACGTACCCCGAATCGCACCAGCCCGGCATCGATGATAGGTGCGCCATCTGCAGCTTTTACGCTGACATCGCGAACTTCCAGCGCGACAAGCCGCGAGCCGTCTACGGATACGCCGGCAGGGCCCATCGAGGCAGTCACGTCCACGCCGGCAAAGGTCTCGATCGCTTTCTCCGCCTCGGCGCGCAGCCGTTCGCTGCCCATTCCGGAATAGCCGATTGCGAAAACGATCGCGGCAAGCACCGCGAGCACGGTCGCCAGCACCGCCCCGGCCGCTAAGGCTAACCTTCCGCAACGTCTGGCAATGTTCTGGCGCGGCTTTCCGAAGTCCTGGCCTTCCGCGGATGGAAAGGCGCTAAGATCCGTGATTTCGTGACGCCGAAACCGTATCTTCTCGTGTTTTGGTACCTTGTGATCCACACGGTATCCCGTGACAGCGTTTCAGTCGTGGACGAATCCTAAAACGACAATATATCTCTGTGGGTTCGCGCGTAACCTCAAACAAGGGCACCGATATGACTGAACTCTCGGCAGGAGACAATGCACCGGACTTCGAACTGCCACGAGACGGCGGCGGGGAACTCAGCCTTACCAGCCTTCGTGGCCAGAAAGTGGTGCTCTATTTCTACCCCAAGGACGACACTTCCGGTTGTACGGCAGAATCGATCGACTTTTCAGCGCTGAAATCCGATTTCGAGAAGGCCGGCGCCATCGTGCTCGGCATGTCGCCCGACAGCGTCAAGAGCCACGACAAGTTCAAGACCAAGCATAAGCTTGCGGTCGAACTCGTCGCGGACGAAGAGCGCAAAGCCCTCGAATCCTATGGCGTATGGACCGAGAAAAGCATGTATGGCCGCAAATATATGGGCGTGGAGCGCACCACATTCCTCATCGGTTCGGACGGTCGCATCGCCAGGATTTGGCGCAAAGTGAAGGTGCCCGGCCATGCTGCCGAGGTTCTGGAAGCTGCGCGCGCGTTGTAGAGCGGAACGATTTTGACCTTCCGACGTTTGATTTCAGAACGATCAAACCAATCGGAGGAAGACATGTTACGCGGCGTATTGTTGTGGATGCTTGGCATCCCTATTCCGATCATCATCCTGCTCTGGCTGTTCCTGCGATAGCCCCAGAAGCGGATCGAAAAGCGAAATTTGAAACCCGCCACATGGCGGGTTTTTTGTTTGCGCAATCCCTCCCGAACAACGAATTCCTTTCTGATTGCGCTGTTAAATCCATGCGCGAAAAGCTTTGTTAACCCTAACAATGTGTAATCAACCTGTCGTTGGTCTCCGGCGTGGAAGTTGGTTCCGTGAAACAATCCGATCAGGCAGTCGTATTCGGCAAACGCAAGGAACCGCACACGATCATCATCGCGCGCGGCAGCGAAATCAGGCATTTCACCGTGCGCCCATGGATGGCTGCCTTTGCCGGTTCGGCATTCGCGGCACTGGCGATCGGCTATCTTCTTGCGACTTCCTACCTGGTGCTGCGTGACGATCTCATCGGCGCCGCCACCGCAAGGCAGGCGCGTATGCAGCAGGCCTATGAGGATCGAATCTCTGCCCTGCGCTCACAAGTCGACCGCATAACAAGCAGGCAATTGCTCGACCAGCAGCTTATGGAAACGAAGGTTTCCGAACTGATCGAACGTCAAAGCCAGTTGACCAAACGTCATGGCAGGCTCGGCCCCCTGCTGGATCGCGCGGAAGCGGTGGTGAACGGTGCAAAGCCGGCGGAAGGCTCGGCGCCGGCAAAACCCGAAACGCGCGTTGAACTGCCCTCTCCGGCTGCCGATACGCAACTGGCCTACGCCGCCGTTGGCAGTGCAAAGAACCCGTTTGCGCTGTGGTCGACCCGCAACTCGGCAGCACAGGCGGACTCATCTGCCGATCATGCCGACAAACTGTTCGTCACGCTCAACCAGTCGCTGCGCACAATAGAAAGCGAACAGCTCGCCCGCATAGATTCCCTGGCTGAAAATGCCTACCAGACCGCCGATGTCATCTCCGACGCGCTTGAATCGGCCGGTCTTCCCGTTGACGCAGATTTTGGCAAGGCCGATGTCGGCGGCCCGTTGATTGCCGTCGACAATCCCTCGATGTTCGACACCAAGGTGAAGGAACTGGACGAAGCTCTGGACAAGCTCGACAAGGTGAAGAAGGAAGCGCAGCGGCTGCCTTTGGCCAATCCCGCACCGGGCCGGTCGATTTCCAGCACTTTCGGCGTGCGCAGGGACCCGCTGCTTGGCACTCCTGCCCTTCATTCGGGCATGGATTTTCGCGCGCCCATGGGATCGGATGCGCGCGCAACCGCCGCAGGCATCGTCGTAAAGGCCGGCTGGAACGGCGGCTATGGCCGCATGGTCGAAGTCGATCACGGCAGCGGCTTCTCGACCCGCTACGCTCATCTGAGCAGGATCGACGTCAGGGAGGGCCAGAAGATCGCCACGGGCGATACGATCGGCGAAGTCGGCACCAGCGGCCGCTCCACTGGCCCTCACCTTCATTACGAAGTCCGCCGCAACGGCGAAGCGGTCGACCCCCTGCGCTTTCTGAAGCTGGGCAAGAAAGTCGGCCAGTATCTCTAGCTAGGCGATAAAAGCCGAAGCTACTTTACCAGCGCTGCCGTGCGATCCAGGGCAGCGCCAAAACCTTTCAGCGAAATCGAGAAATTCACCGGCTGGCCGTTTTCGCTTGCCGCGGCCGCGAGTTTGAGTGCCGTTCCGCCCCGCAGCGCGGCAACCATTGCGGCATCGAAGCTGACCGGGACGAGGCACCCGGCCGGTATGCATGTGCGAAAACGCAGAGGCTTTCCGGCAGGCTTCTCGTCGACCTGAAGGGTAACGCCCGAATCCAGCGCGAGGCCGAAAGGAAGCGCAAGGACGCCCTCCGTCTTGCCGGCGTCAATCTTGTTGATCTCTATCGCGAGGATGCGCTGGCCGCTCTGCTGGGCCTGCTGCTGCGACATCGAACAGAACTTTCCCTCCCCCCGCTGCACGCAGGCCACCTGCCAGTCCTCATAGGTTTCCTGCAGCGAGGACGCCCCACCAGGGAGGTTTGAAGGAGCCGCTGGAGCCGTCGCGTTCTGCGCCAGCAAAACGTCCCCCTGGCCCGCGGGAATGCTCTCAGCAAGCTGATCCGGCTGAACCGCTGACATCGTTCCCCCTGTGGCCGCATGAGCGGCCAGGGCGACCGCACTTGCCGCGATGATCGACACAGCTGTGATTTTCAAACGTCCGCCCATGCCCAACGCTCTCCCCCTTGAGATGCAGGCACAGCAAAGTCCCGCGGCACCATGCCGTCGACACAAACCTGCCCGCCCATTCTGCCTTTACATGCGATGTCGCGCGAAAACCATGGTCCAACCGCGGCACGGCAGACGATTCAAAGCTCAATGCAGCCGTACGCCCGCTGACGCCCGGCTCAAATGGCTGCCTTGAGGCTTTCCTCGATGTAGGCCTGGCGAAGCCTGACAGCTACAGCGCCGGGATTGCCGTCACTCAACGCAGTTCCGTCGATCTCCACCACCGGGCAGACAAAACCCGTCGCCGAGGTCGTGAAGGCTTCGCGCGCCGTCAACGCTTCCGCGATCGAGAATGGCCGCTCTTCCACTTTCATTTGCAGTTCGCGCGCGCATTTCAGGACGGCCGCTCGCGTGATGCCGGCAAGAATGTCGCTGGAAAGGTCCCGCGTCACGATCGTGCCGTCCTGCGTGACGATATAAGCGTTGTTTGAGGTGCCTTCGGTCACAAGTCCATCCTGGACGAGCCAGGCATCGTCTGCGCCCTTCTCCTGCGCGATCATCTTCGCCATCGACGGGTACAGAAGCTGCACGGTCTTGATGTCGCGCCTGCCCCATCTGAGATCGTCTACCGAAACCACGCGGGCACCACGCTTCGCCAGGGGGCTGTCCACGATCGATTTCGCCTGAGTGAACAGGACCAATGTCTGGGGAACATTCTTCGGGAAGGCAAAATCGCGATCAGCAGCGCCGCGCGTGACCTGAAGATAGACCAGCCCTTCGACAACGGCATTCCTCGCAACGAGCTCGCGATGAATACTCAGGAGTTCCTCATCCGGGCAAGGTATGGTCATTGCGAGTTCGACAAGCGATCGGCGAAGGCGGCGAAGGTGCCCGTCGAAATCAATCAGCTTGCCCTCCAGCACGGAGGTAACCTCATAGACGCCGTCGGCGAACAGAAAGCCCCGGTCGAACACCGAAATCTTGGCGTCGCTCTCCTGAACGTACTCGCCGTTTACGTAGACAATCCGTTCCATTCGACGGTCCATTCCTGTTTTGAACTGGGGGAAGCTAGAACAATGGGGCCTACGAGGAAATTGGTTCAGTCAGTTCAACACAATAATCCACATACCAATTCGGTGCCCGGCTATCGCCTTAGGCACGAAAAAGACATTCGAATTTGTGGAAGGAAACATTTCTGAACGACTATAAGCCGTTCGAGAAATGGCGCGAGTGACGGGGCTCGAACCCGCGACCTCCGGCGTGACAGGCCGGCACTCTAACCAACTGAGCTACACCCGCGCAAGACGCAGACACTTGAGTTCGTGCCGCGTCGTTGGGCGTGGAATTAAGGGGTTCGGTGGTGAGTGTCAAGCGCTCCAGTGCAGCATTTCGCCACTCGGCTAAAGGTTTTTTCACAAGCAGCGCAACAACCAAGAAACCGGACGATAATACCGAAAAACCCGCGAATTCTCCTTGCGGTTCAGAGACGAACCGCTTAAACGTCCGCTCGCGTCGGGCGATTAGCTCAGTTGGTAGAGCGCTTCGTTTACACCGAAGATGTCGGCGGTTCGAGCCCGTCATCGCCCACCAAATCCCCTCCGATCACTACATACCGTCGAAGCAAAGCGACATTTCGCTTTGCGCGACCGTCGCGGCTCGGCTCGGCTGATACCGAATCTGTGACAAAAGAAAAAGCCGGGCGTGGGGCCCGGCTTTTCCAAATTCGACAATTTGTCGAAAACTTAGTTCACGGCGTCCTTGAGACCCTTGCCGGCCGAGAACTTTGGCACGGTGCGCGCCGGAATCTGCACTTCGGCGCCGGTCTGCGGGTTGCGGCCCGTCGAAGCGGCGCGTTTTGACACGGTGAAATTTCCGAAGCCGACCAGACGAACGTCGCCACCCTTCTTCAGCTCGCCGGTGATCACGGAGAAGACCGCTTCAACAGCGGACTGCGCATCGCCCTTGGCAATGTTAGCGGCCTCAGCGACAGCAGACACCAATTCGTTCTTGTTCATTAAAATTTCCTTCCATGAGAAAACCGGGACTAACGACTCAACCGGCAGGAAACGGACTTTAGAAAGAACTGTTCCCTCAACCAAGCCAGAAAGTCCGAGAATCCTTGGTTTTCCGGGGTTTTTCAACGAAAAAAGCCGGGCACGAGGCCCGGCTTTCACTTCATCTGGCTAAATACGTGCCGTCAGCGCTCAATGAGCGAGAGTCTTGCCCGCATCGTCGGTCGCGTCGGCCTTGGCTGCCGGAGCGTCAACCGGCTCCGTCCACTCGATCGGCTCGGGCATCCGCACCAGTGCATGGCGCAGGACTTCGCCGACGCGGCTGACCGGAATGATCTCCATTCCGCTCTTCACATTGTCCGGAATCTCCGCCAGATCCTTGGCGTTTTCTTCCGGAATCAGCACCTTCTTGATGCCGCCGCGAAGAGCCGCAAGCAGCTTTTCCTTCAGGCCGCCGATGGGCAGCACCCTGCCCCTGAGCGTGATCTCGCCGGTCATCGCCACATCGGCCTTCACCGGGATACCGGTCAGCACCGAGACGATGGCAGTCGCCATGCCCACACCAGCCGATGGGCCGTCCTTGGGGGTCGCGCCTTCCGGCACGTGGACGTGGATGTCACGCTTGTCGAACAGCGGCGGCTCGATGCCGAAATCGATGGCCCGCGAGCGAACATAGGATGCCGCCGCCGAGATCGATTCCTTCATCACGTCGCGCAGATTGCCGGTGACCGTCATCTTGCCCTTGCCGGGCATCATGACGCCTTCGATCGTCAGCAATTCGCCGCCGACCTCAGTCCAGGCAAGACCCGTAACCACACCGACCTGATCGTCCGCCTCGACCTGGCCGAACCGGAAGCGCGGCACGCCGAGGTAATCAGCCAGGTTCTCGGCAGTGACCTTCACCGACTTCTTCTTGGTCTTGATGATTTCGGTGACGGCCTTGCGCCCGAGCTTCATCAGCTCGCGCTCGAGACTGCGCACACCGGCCTCACGGCTGTAGGTCTGGATGATCGCGCGAATCGCATCCTCGCTGACCGAAAACTCCTTCGGCTGAAGCGCATGGTCGCGAACCACCTTCGGCATCAGGTGCCGCTTGGCGATTTCGACCTTCTCGTCCTCGGTGTAGCCGGCGATACGGATGATCTCCATGCGGTCCATAAGCGGCGCAGGGATGTTCAGCGTATTCGCCGTCGTCACGAACATCACGCTCGAGAGATCGTATTCGACCTCCAGATAGTGGTCCATGAAGGACGAGTTCTGCTCCGGATCGAGCACCTCGAGCAAGGCCGACGACGGATCGCCGCGGAAATCCTGGCCCATCTTGTCGATTTCATCGAGCAGGAAGAGCGGATTGGACTTCTTCGCCTTCTTCATCGACTGGATGACCTTGCCGGGCATCGAGCCGATATAGGTGCGGCGGTGACCGCGGATTTCAGCCTCGTCACGAACGCCGCCGAGCGCCATGCGCACGAATTCGCGCCCGGTCGCCTTGGCGATCGACTTGCCGAGAGAGGTCTTGCCGACGCCGGGAGGACCAACGAGGCAGAGGATCGGCCCCTTCAGCTTCTTCTGGCGGCTCTGCACGGCGAGATACTCGACGATGCGGTCCTTAACCTTGTCGAGGCCGAAGTGATCCGTATCGAGCACGTCCTGCGCGAAACCGAGATCCTGCTTGACCTTGGAGTTCTTGCCCCACGGTATCGACAGGATCCAGTCGAGATAGTTACGCACGACCGTGGATTCGGCCGACATCGGCGACATCGACTTGAGCTTCTTCAACTCGGCATCCGCCTTTTCGCGGGCCTCCTTGGAGAGTTTGGTCTTCTTGATGCGCGCCTCCAACTCGGCAACCTCGTCGCGGCCGTCTTCGCCTTCGCCGAGTTCCTTCTGGATCGCCTTCATCTGCTCATTGAGGTAGTACTCGCGCTGCGTCTTCTCCATCTGGCGCTTGACGCGCGAGCGGATGCGCTTTTCCACCTGAAGCACTGAAATTTCGGCTTCCATGAAGCCCATGGCCTTTTCAAGCCGCTCGCGCACGGAGAGCGTGCCGAGCATTTCCTGCTTCTCGGGGATCTTGATGGCGAGATGCGAAGCAACCGTATCGGCGAGCTTGGAATAGTCGTCGATCTGGCTGGCGGCGCCGACCACTTCGGGCGAAATCTTCTTGTTGAGCTTCACATAGTTCTCGAAGTCGGCAACCACCGAGCGGGCGAGCGCCTCGACCTCGATTTCTTCTTCTTCGGGCTCAACAAGTGCAACCGCCTTCGCCTCATGGAAGTCGGCACGATCGGTAAAGGAGGTGATCTGCGCGCGCGACGTACCTTCGACCAACACCTTCACCGTGCCGTCCGGCAGCTTCAGAAGCTGGAGAACGTTGGCGAGCGTGCCGACCTCATAGATCGCATCGGCTTCGGGATCGTCGTCGGCTGCATTCATCTGGGTCGCGAGCAGTATCTGCTTCTCTGCGCCCATCACCTCTTCCAGCGCCTTGATCGATTTTTCACGCCCGACGAAGAGCGGAACGATCATATGCGGAAACACCACGATGTCGCGCAGCGGGAGGACTGCGAAAACAGCGTTGCCGGAAGACCGGGATATCTTGGCCATTGTCCAACCTTTCATTTCGCGATCGCCATTGGCCAATCGCGAATCTCATATTAACGGCCACAGACCGTTCCGCCTATCCACCGTTTGGTACAGGGATTTTAGCACGGAATACAGCCCACAACCTCTCTCCGTTAGTTGGATGCGCGGCTAACAAAGATCAAGGGCAAACAACACAGCCGCATACTTCTCGTCGCACTATCCAACGTTTGCCCTATCCTCGAAACGCGAAACGGCGCCTCGCGGCGCCGTTTGCTGGATATTTTGCAGCGAAAACGCGCTTAGGCGCTGACGTTACCCTTCTTTTCCTTCTGCTCCGAATAGATGTAGAGCGGCCGGGCACTGCCGGTCACCACTTCCTCGGAGATCACAACTTCCTGAACGCCTTCCAGCGCCGGAAGCTCGAACATCGTGTCGAGCAGGATAGCTTCCATGATCGAACGCAGGCCGCGCGCGCCGGTCTTGCGCTCGATGGCGCGCTTGGCGATCGCCGAAAGCGCGTTCTCATGGAACGTCAGCTCGACATTTTCCATCTCGAACAGACGCTGATACTGCTTGACCAGCGCGTTCTTCGGCTCGGTCAGGATCTGGATCAGTGCCGGCTCGTCCAGGTCTTCCAGCGTCGCCAGAACCGGCAGACGGCCGACGAACTCAGGAATAAGACCGAACTTCAGCAGATCCTCCGGCTCGACGAGGCGGAACACCTCGCCGCTGCGGCGATCCTCCGGCGAAGCGACGATCGCGCCGAAGCCGATCGAGGTTTTTCTGCCGCGATCCGAGATAATCTTGTCGAGGCCGGCAAATGCGCCGCCGCAGATGAACAGGATGTTGGCTGTGTCGACCTGCAGGAATTCCTGCTGCGGATGCTTCCTGCCGCCCTGCGGCGGCACGGAGGCGACAGTGCCTTCCATGATCTTCAGAAGCGCCTGCTGCACGCCCTCGCCCGAAACGTCGCGGGTGATCGAGGGATTGTCGGACTTGCGGGAAATCTTGTCGATTTCATCGATATAGACGATGCCGCGCTGGGCCCGCTCGACATTGTAGTCGGCCGACTGAAGCAGCTTCAGGATGATGTTCTCGACGTCTTCACCGACATAGCCTGCCTCGGTCAGCGTCGTCGCATCAGCCATGGTGAAGGGCACGTCGATGATGCGGGCAAGCGTCTGCGCGAGCAGCGTCTTGCCGCAGCCGGTCGGGCCGATCAGAAGGATGTTCGACTTCGCCAGTTCGACATCGTTGTTCTTCGATGCGTGGGCGAGCCGCTTGTAGTGGTTGTGGACGGCCACCGACAGCACGCGCTTGGCGTAGGGCTGCCCGATCACGTAGTCGTCCAGAACCTTCAGAATTTCCTGCGGCGTCGGCACGCCTTCGCGCGACTTCACCATCGAGGTTTTGTTTTCCTCGCGGATGATGTCCATGCAAAGTTCGACGCATTCGTCGCAGATGAAAACCGTTGGGCCGGCGATCAGCTTGCGCACTTCATGCTGGCTCTTGCCGCAGAACGAGCAATAGAGCGTATTCTTGGAATCGCCGCCGCCGTTGCTGACCTTGCTCATCTTGTCCAAGTCCTTTCAGTACTGCCCGGCCGATAGACTGGCTGAACCTCTTACGCCGTTGGTCGCGGGAATCCACCGCTGCTGGCATTCCAGCATTTCCAACGTATTCCATACGAAACACAAGTCAGAAAACGTGGCAATCGATTCGCGGCGCCCCCACTGAAAGTTAAGCCGCCGAAATTCAACATAGGCTTAACGTAGGTCGTAGCTCTCGCCGAGGAAACAGCTAATTGTGACCGAAATGCCGCAAGCCGAGTCAAAAGTGTGTCATTCCCACAGTCTCGACCGGCAAAGCGTCATTTCGTCGCCGCTGGCTCCGGTGTTTCGACAACTTCACGCGAGCTGATGACCTTGTCGATCAGACCGAAATCCTTGGCCTCGTCGGCGGTCATGAAATGATCGCGATCGAGCGTCTTTTCGATCTCTTCGTAGGTTTTGCCTGTGTGCTTGACGTAAACCTCGTTGAGGCGGCGCTTCAGCTTGATGATGTCCTGGGCATGGCGCTCGATGTCCGAAGCCTGCCCCTGGAAGCCGCCTGACGGCTGGTGAACCATGATGCGGGCATTTGGCGTGGCAAAGCGCATGTCCTTGTGGCCAGCGCAAAGCAGCAGCGAGCCCATCGAAGCGGCCTGGCCGATGCAAAGCGTCGAAACGGCAGGCTTGATGAACTGCATCGTATCGTAGATCGCCATGCCGCTGGTGACCACGCCGCCCGGCGAATTGATGTAGAGATTGATCTCTTTCTTCGGGTTTTCGGCTTCGAGGAAGAGCAGCTGCGCGCAGACCAGCGTCGCCATGCCGTCTTCGACCGGACCGGTGATGAAGATGATGCGCTCCTTGAGAAGCCGCGAGAAGATGTCATAGGCGCGCTCGCCGCGATTGGTCTGTTCGACCACCATCGGAACGAGGTTCATTGCGGTTTCGACGGGGTTTCTCATTAAATGTCCCTTTGTCAGGATTTGGATTCCGGCACCGGACGGGCAGAATCTGCTATTGAATGTCTCTCGTTAAATAGGATGCCGCCTCACCATTGCGCAAGTGCGGGTTCGAATAGCTTGAAGTGCTGTCTGCAGGCATTCCGAGCTATTTTTCGAGAACTTCCTTCACGACGGTCGCCAACTGCTTCAACGAGAAGGGTTTTGGCAGGAATCCGAACTGCGCATCGGCCGGCAGATTTCGGGCAAATGCGTCCTCTGCATAGCCCGAAACGAAGATGAATTTGATATCCGGACGCAGCTTGCGCAACTCGCCAAGCAGCGTCGGACCGTCCATTTCCGGCATGACGACGTCCGAAACGACGATATCGATCTTGCCGCCAAGCTCGTGATAGACCTCCAGCGCCTCGACGCCGGATGAGGCCTCGTGCACGGTGTAGCCGCGCGAGGTCAGCGCCCGCATGCCGCCCATGCGCACCGCATCCTCGTCCTCGACCAGGAGCACGGTTGCGGAACCGGACAGATCGCGCGCGGCGTCCGATACCTTCGCGGCGGGCGCGCTTGCGGCTTCGGTCGGCTGCCCGCTTGCATCGGCCATGGGTTTCACCTCGGCGATGTGGCGCGGCAGAAAGATGCGGAAGACCGAACCCTTGCCCACTTCGGAATCGCAATAGATGAAGCCGCCGGTCTGCTTGATGATACCGTAGACCATCGACAGGCCAAGGCCGGTCCCCTTGCCGACCTCTTTGGTGGTGAAGAACGGTTCGAACACCTTCTTCAGCACGTCCGGCGCAATGCCGCTGCCGCTATCCTCGACCTCGACGACGACATAATCCGCCGGCACGAGTTCGCGGTAGGTGTAGGCTTTGCACTCTTCCGCCGTGACATTCTTCGTTCGCACGGTGAGATCGCCACCGTCCGGCATGGCATCGCGCGCATTGACGGCGAGGTTGACGACAACCTGCTCGAACTGGCCGAGATCGACCTTCACCGGCCAGAGATCGCGGCCGTGATCGACCTTGAGCTTGACCGAATTGCCGACAAGACGCGCAAGCAGCATGCGCAGATCGGCGAGCACGTCGGTCAGATTCAGCACTTCGGGCCGAAGCGTCTGCTTGCGCGAGAACGCCAGCAGCTGCCGCACCAGTGACGCGGCACGGTTGGCGTTCTGCTTGATGTTCATGATGTCGGGGAAGGACGGATCCGACGGCCGATGGTTGGTCAGCAACAGGTCCGACGCCATGATGATGGCTGTCAGCACGTTGTTGAAGTCGTGCGCGATACCGCCGGCAAGCTGGCCGACAGCCTGCATCTTCTGGCTTTGCGCCATCTGGCCCTCGAGCGCCTTCTGCTCAGTGGTTTCGACGGCATAGACGATGGCCGCTTCCTCGGCGCCCTCTCCGCCGGTACCGTCGGCAACCGCATTGACATAGAAGCGCATATGGCGCTCCTCATTGTCCGGCAGAATAGTTTCTATGGGCGATATGTCGACCTGGTGCTGTCGCGCCTTTTCAAGTGCGGCGGCCAGAGCGGGGCGATCACGTTCGTGGATCACGGTATCGAGCCGGACATGGCGGTCAACGGCATCCCGGTCGACCACGCTCGAAAACAGCGACAGGAACGGCGCATTGGTGCGCAGGATGCGGCCTTCCTGGTCGACACCGGCAATCGCCATCGGCGTCGAGTTGAAGAACCTTGTGAACCGCACCTCCGAGGCGCGCAGGTCTGCCGAAGAGTCCTCGCCCTGCATGCGGTTCAGCACGATGGTGCGCGTCGGGCCGTTCAGGCCGTCGCGGCTGGCTGAAACGCGATGCATGAAGCGCACCGGCAGCGCCTCGCCGGTGACGGTTGCCAGATCGAGATCGATCACCGCATTGCGGGTGGTGCCGGGATCGGCCTTCACCGACCGCACGAGCGCCATGCCGTCGCCGGCGACGATCTCATGCAGCGTGGTCGCGCCCGGCGTGAAGCTCGCAAGATCGATACCGAGCCATTCGGCGAGCGTAGCGTTGATATAGGTGACGCGGCCCTCCTGGTCGGCCGAGAAGAACCCAGCGGGCGCGTGATCGAGATGATCGATGGCCTTCTGCAGGTCGAGGAAGAAACGCTCCTGCTCGGCCCGTTCGGTCGAGATGTCGGACAACTGCCAGGCAAGCAACGGCTGGCGCTGGCCGGGCACCTTGAAGGTGCGTGCCCTCACCCTATACCAGCGCGCGCCAGGTTCGGCACCGGGGCGCACTGACTGCGACAGGCGAAACTCGCCATCGCCCGCCTGCCCGTCCCGCAAGCCGGAAGCCAGGCGATAGATCGTCGGCGACGCCTCGGGGATATCCGAGAGCAGGCCCTCCACCGTCTTCAGGTCGGGGGCATTTGCCGCACCCGTCATGTCGGCATAGGCACGGTTGGCGTAGACGACACGGCCCTTGGTGTCGGTGACGATAAGACCCTGCGACATGGAATCGACGAAAGCCTTCGACAGCTCGTCGGTCGTGGAGCGAGGCGCGATCTGTACGAAGCCGATGGCCGTGGCAAAGAGATAGCCAACGCCGATCATCGCCAGCACGCCGAGCATGCCCAGCAGGAAGGGATCGCCCAGACGCTCGCGGAAAATGCCGAATACGATCGCAGCACCCGTAAGCACGACGATAAAGACGATCAGGCGCGTTATCGCGCCCGGACGCGTATTCTGGTCGACGATCGGTACGGGATAAAAATCGCCGCGCATTTCCTTGGCCATACGTCCGTCTCTTGCCTGTTTTCCCCAGATTCCCCCTGCGGGCGTGGAACCGGTTGAATCACATTCTTCCCAACGCGCATAGGCCTAGCCTGAAAAAGCGCAGGGAAAAACCGGGCTCGTTGTCAGCTAGGGCATTTCGAGCGTCCAGGGCGTGAAAGGCAACTTGCGAATATTGCCGTCCACGGTCTAGTGTCGCGCGGGCGAAATGAGCTGGGGAAGTCGATGATGGAATGGTTGGATAACATTGCTGGGCCGGGATATTCGGCAGCCATCCTCTGGACCTTCGCCGCCCTCATTCTGCTCGTCATCGTCCTCATCATCATCAAGCTAGTCCGCAGCATGACGTTCGGCACATTCGTTGCCGGCGGACGCAACCGCAAGACGCGCCTGGCCGTGATGGACGCCACAGCCGTCGACAGCCATCGGCGGCTGATTCTCGTTCGCCGCGACGACATCGAGCACCTGCTTTTGATTGGCGGCCCCACCGACGTCGTCGTCGAGCGCGATATCCGGCTGACCCAGCAGCGGCGGCCCGCACTCACCGGCGACGGCGGACAGGAAGCCCCGGCAAGACCTCGCTCTTTGGAGCAGCAGGTTCCGGCCCGCCCGGCACCGCAGCCTCGCCCTCCGGAGCCCGCCCCTGCGTCTCAGCCAACGCAGATTGCGCGCGCCCAAGCGCTCGCAGCCGCTGTTCGACCCGCGCCGGCGCCTGCACCAAGACCCGCACCAGCGCCGGCGCCGACGCCGGTTGTTGCCAGAGTGGAGCCGCCACGCGTGCCGCTTTCGTCGCCCGCCCCGCGCCGCGAACCGCCCGTCCAGACTGCCTCGCGATACCAGGCTCCAGTTGCCGAGCCATCCCGCCCAGCCGTTCAGAACGATGAACTTGATGAGTCTTTGCTGAAGGAGCTTGAATTCTCGCTGGACGATGAGCCGAAGCCCGCAAGCCCCAAAGCGCCTGAAGTCTCGCTTGACGACGAAATGACGAAGCTGCTCGGCGAGCTTTCCAGCCACAAAAGATGAGCTGATCCGCAGAAAATAAAAAAGGCGGCCTGAGCCGCCTTTTTTATTTTGCTTGCCACGACGCTATCAGTCGTCGCGATAGACCTTTTCACGCCGTTCATGGCGCTCCTGCGCCTCGATCGACAAAGTGGCGATCGGGCGAGCATCCAGACGCTTGAGTGCGATCGGCTCTCCGGTCTCCTCGCAGAAACCGTAGGTGCCTTCGTCAATGCGCTGAAGTGCAGAGTCTATTTTGGAAATAAGCTTCCGCTGCCTGTCGCGCGCCCTGAGCTCGATAGCACGGTCCGTTTCGGACGAAGCGCGATCTGCAAGATCGGGGTGATTGGCGTTTTCCTGTTGAAGAATTTCGAGTGTTTCACGCGCTTCGCGCAAAATGTCATTCTTCCAGGTGACAAGTTTGAGACGGAAGTAGGCTTTCTGCCGCTCGTTCATAAACGGTTCGTCTTCCGTGGGAACGTAAGCGGCATCAACGAGTTCGTTCATTTCGACTCACCCCATTACCCGTTTTTTTGCGCCTATATATTCGCCGACCTTTAACCGCACAAGCGCAATCGACATCCCCTTCACGCAATTGTCAGTCGCAACGTCCGCCAAGTTTCGCGCCACGGAGGCTTTCCTGAAATCATGCAATTCAGACAATTGGCCTATATCAAAAGCAGTAGATCACTACTGCGACCGACCGAGAAACAACGGCTTTCTCATCATTCGGTTGCGCAATTGACCGCCCGTCGCTAAATCCTCTCCAACAATCGGCAACGCGAAAAAGCCGTTCAAGGGAGGGGTTGCGTGGCGAGCAGGCTGTATCTACTCAGGCACGCCAAAGCCGGTTGGGCCTTGCCCGGAATGCGCGATTTCGATCGCCCGCTCGATCCATCCGGCGTTGCGGACGCCGAAACGACCGGCGTGGCGATGCGTGCCCGCGACTATGTGCCGGACCTCACCCTGTGCTCCAACGCGGCACGTGCACGCCAGACGCTGGAAGGCATCGCCGGCAACGCCGACACTGGAAAAGTCCTGTTCTTCGATGATCTCTATCGCGAGGATGCAGCAGGCTACTTGAAAATCATCCGGGAAAACGGCTGCCTTGGCTCGATCCTAGTCATTGGACACAATCCCATGATGGAAGATCTCGCCATGGCGGTCGCCTCCGACGGCGAAGAAGAGGCCTGCGCCACGATGCACGCCGGTTTCCCGACCTCCGGCCTCGCCGTGATCCGCTTCGACGAAGGTCTCTGCGAGGCTGCTCCCGGCAAGGGTTTTCTCGAAGCCTTCATAACCCCGGCGGAAGCGTAACTCGTTCCAAATTCGTGCCGGCGCTTCAAATCGCGAGCGCATTGCCTATATCGGGAGGCATCCACAGACGAGGTTTGGCCTTTGGCGTCTCTGACCACTTTCACCGACGAGGCGCGAATAGCGCTGGACACGATCACGGAGCGGACCACGGGCCTGTTTGTGCCGTCTATGCGTGTGGGCGTCACCGGCCTCTCACGCGCCGGCAAGACTGTTTTCATCTCTGCCTTCGTCCACAACCTCATCCAGGGCGGACGCCTGCCGCTGTTCGAGGCGCAGAAATCCGGCCGCATCTCGCGCGCCTTCCTGGAGGAGCAGCCCGACGATGCCGTGCCGCGCTTTCAGTATGAGGATCACATTGATGCGCTGGTGAATGCACGGACGTGGCCGGATTCGACGCGCGCAATCTCGGAACTGCGGTTGACGATCGAATTTGAATCCGCCTCCGGCTGGAACCGGATGTTTTCGGCGGGGCGGCTGTCGGTCGATATCGTCGACTATCCCGGAGAATGGCTTTTGGATCTGCCGCTTCTCGGCAAATCCTACAGCGAATTCTCCCACGATGCATTCGAGATGGCCGCACTTCCGGTTCGCACCGATCTGTCGGAAGCATGGCGAAAGCTATCCGAGACGATCGACCCCAACGCCGATGCCGACGAGATGACGGCGCGAAAACTGTTCGAGAGTTTCGCGGCCTACCTGAAAGCCTGCAAGCTGGACGAACGGGCCCTGTCGACCTTGCCGCCCGGGCGGTTCCTCATGCCCGGCGACCTCGAAGGCTCGCCGGCGCTGACCTTCGCGCCCCTGCCCGGCCTCGAAAATGCTCGCCCCCGCACCGGCTCGTTACATGCCATGATGGAACGGCGCTACGAGGCTTACAAGACCCACGTCATCAAGCCGTTCTTCCGCGAACACATTGCAAGGCTCGACCGTCAGATCGTGCTCATCGACGCCATGCAGGCGCTCAATGCCGGGCCTGGCGCGATCGCCGATCTGGAGCGCGCGGTTACCGAAATCCTTGCCTGCTTTCGCCCGGGCCGCGGCAGTTTCCTGACCGACCTGTTCTCGCGGCGCATTGACCGCATCCTCGTCGCCGCCACCAAGGCGGACCACTTGCACCACGAAAGCCATGATCGGCTTCAGGCAATCGTGCGCCGCCTCACGGAGCGTGCCGTCGCGCGCGCCAATCTGTCGGGCGCCGACGTGGATGTTCTGGCCATGGCGGCAGTGCGGGCGACGCGCGAAGGCACCGTCAAGCAAGGCCGGGAAACGCTTCCGGTCATCATCGGCACGCCGCTGGAAGGCGAAACCATCGGCGGCGAGACATTCGACGGCAAGACCGAAACAGCCATATTTCCCGGTGACTTGCCGGCAAAAGCGGATTCAGTTTTTGAAGTCGGCGGCGCCAGTGGATATCCGACCAACGGCGACCCCACCATCCGCTTCGTGCGCTTCCGCCCACCGAAGCTGGAAAAGACTGCCGAGGGCGTCACCCTGTCGTTGCCGCATATACGGCTGGACCGGGCGCTGCAGTTCCTGATCGGAGATCATCTCGCATGAATGCGCCCCGAAAGCCGGCCGCCTTCCGCATCGAGCCGGAAGCAGCCGAAGAGAAGACGGCTCCCGTCTCGAAACGCACGGCCACAGAAGCACCGCGCAAACCCCGCGCGTTGAAAACGGACGTGGCAATCGTCACGCCCGCAGAGATCGACGTCTTCGATGAGCCCGACATCATTGCGAGCGAACCGCCGCCGGCATCCGCGCCAAGGCGTCACTCGAAACTCGCCTCGATCTTCCTCGGCGCGCTGGGGATACTGGTTTCGCTCGCCGTCGGCCTGTGGACGGACCAGCTTATCCGCGACCTGTTCGAGCGCGCCGAATGGTTGGGCTGGCTTGCGGCAGCCGTGGCGGTTATCGCCGCGCTCGCACTCGTCGTTATCCTTCTGCGGGAAATGCTGGCGCTTCGGCGCCTTGCATCGGTGCAAAAGCTGCAAACCAAGGCGCTGGATGCCGTTGCCCGCGACGATCCAAAGGCTGCGCGGGCGGTAGTCGAGGAACTTTCCGCCTTCGTGGCCGGCAAGCCCGATACGGCAGCCGGCCGGCGCACGCTTGCCGAACTGCGCGACGAGATCATCGACGGCGCCAATTTGGTGAAGCTTGCCGAAACCGAAATCCTGAGCCCGCTCGACGCCCGCGCCAAGGTGCTGATCCTGGATGCGGCCAAGCGCGTGTCACTGGTGACCGCCGTCAGCCCGCGCGCGCTGGTCGACGTTGCCTATGTCGTCTTCGAGGCAGGCCGGCTCATCCGGCGCTTGTCGGAGCTTTATGGCGGCAGGCCCGGAACGCTTGGCTTCTTTCGCCTTGCCCGCAGCGTGCTGGCTCATCTGGCCGTTACCGGCTCTATCGCCGTCGGCGACAGTTTCGTGCAGCAGATCGTCGGCCACGGCCTGGCAGCGCGGCTTTCGGCCAAGCTGGGCGAAGGCGTGGTCAACGGCATGATGACCGCGCGAATCGGCATCGCCGCGATGGAAACGGCCCGGCCCCTGCCCTTCATCGCGCAAAAGCGGCCGGGCATGGGTGACTTCCTATCCGCACTGACCTCCTTTGCGACCAAAAAACAAACGGAAAAAACGCCTGCGCAAGATTGATCAAGCACTTCGAAATTGACCTGAAAGCGATTGCGTGGGATGGCCAAGGTGACGAAGCATTAACCAATCTTGGTCATGGTTCAGGAAATCGTAACCACGTTTCCTTTGTCTCCGGGTGTCACTTGATGAAACGCGCAGTTCTGTTCACCGTGTTGCCGATCGTGGCATTTGCCGCTGCAACACCAAGCTCTGCGGATACCGTTCAGGGACCTCAGCGCGACAAGAAATTCTTCCAGAGCGTCGAAGGCGACTGGGTCGGACCGGGCGAGATCGTCGCCGGCAAGTACAAGGGCACGAAGTTCAACTGCACATTCACCGGCTCCACGCCTTCGGGCAAGGTCGGGATGACGCTGGATGGCGGCTGCCGCGTCGGCGTCTTCACGCAGAAAATGTCGGCCACCGTCGAGCATAAGGGCAGCAAGGGTTACAAGGGCACCTTCCTTGATGGCGCCGCCGGCAAGGGCCTGGATATCATCTCCGGCAATGTCGTCGATGGCCGCAAGGTCGTGTTCGCGCTCAACCGCAACCAGCTCAAGGGCGTGATGCAGGCGCGCATTCCCGACGACAACACGATGAATGTCACGGTCTCCGTTCGCGTCGATGAGCAGATGGTGCCGGTTATCGGCATGAGCCTGAAGCGCGTCGACGCAACCGCTGTCGGCACGATCGCGCGAAAATAGCCGACAACGAAAAAAGCGGCCGTCTCGCGACGACCGCTTTCTGAAAAAATCAAAAAATATCAGCCCTTGATCGCCGTGATCAGCTCGTCATAGGCCTTGCAGGCATCGGCTGAAGTCGTTGAACCCTGATATTTCGTGCCGATCTCCTGCACCTTCGTGGTCAGTTCGGCTGCCTTTGCAGGATCCTTCGTAATAGCGGCCTGCAGTGCCGTCGTCAGTTCCTGTGCCTTTTGGGTCAGCACTTCAGACGTGCATTCCGGTGCCTTGGAACAGGCCGAGCCGGCGAGCGCGGCAAAGCCGACCGCGACGAGCAAAAATTTCTTCATTGTAGTCCTCTCCTTGAAATAACGGCAAAAATGACAGCCGCATGTCTCAAGCCCCCCGCTTGGCCAGAAGCCAATCGTGCTTTAGCGCCCGTTTGTGACGGTTTGCAACTGCAACGCGAAAACCTGGAAGGAAAATTCGATGAGCCAGGCGTTTTTGGGTGGATTTGCCTGTCTTGCGGAGAATGATGGGCATACATCGTCGGGTTCCCCTCCCTTTCCGGGCTTTTCGCGCGCGGCGTAAGCTTCTATCCTGACAACCTATCTCCCTTTCGCCGTGCAAACGTCCGGCGCGAACAATCAGGACAGTTCATGGCGGCGGAAGCTTCGAACAGCGATCTCATTCAGGTGGTGGCATTGCTCGGTGCCGGCGTCATAGCCGTTCCGATCTTCAAGCGCCTGGGCCTGGGCTCGATCCTTGGCTACCTCGCCGCCGGCCTTGCGATCGGCCCCTTCGGGCTCAAGATTTTTTCCGACTCGGCTGCCATCCTGCATGTCGCCGAACTTGGCGTGGTGATGTTCCTGTTCATCATCGGGCTTGAAATGCAGCCGTCGCGGCTTTGGGGCTTGCGAAAACAGATATTTGGCCTCGGCGTGATGCAGGTCGGCGTCTGCGCCCTGCTTCTCACCGGCGTTGGCTTCCTGACTGGATTTCCGGTGTCGCAATCCTTCGTCGCTGGCGCCGGTTTCGTGCTGACTTCGACCGCGATCGTCATGCAGATACTGGAAGAGCGCGGCGAGATGTCTTCACCCAACGGGCAGCGCATGGTTTCCATCCTGCTTCTGGAGGACCTTGCCATCGTCCCGCTTCTGGCTGCGGTGGCGTTTCTCGCTCCCGTAGCGGCGGGGCATGCGGAAACGACATGGGCGACCCGGCTTATCGATGTCGGCATAGGCCTCGGCTCGATCCTCGGCCTCGTCATCGCCGGCCGCTATCTCCTTAACCCGCTCTTTCGCATTCTCGCCGATTCGCAGGCCAGAGAGGTGATGACGGCAGCTGCCTTGCTCGTCGTGCTCGGTTCCGCACTGGCCATGCAGCTCGGTGGCCTGTCGATGGCGATGGGCGCCTTCCTGGCCGGCGTGCTGCTGTCCGAATCCACATTCCGCCACCAGCTCGAAGCGGATATCGAGCCGTTTCGCGGCGTCCTGCTCGGCCTGTTCTTCCTCGCCGTCGGCATGTCGCTGGATCTGCGGATCGTCGCCGCCAACTGGCAGATGGTCGCCTTCTACGTCATCGCCTACATGCTCATCAAGGCGTTCGGCATCTATCTCGTCGCGCGCTTCCTCAAGTCCAGTCATCGCGTTGCGCTGGAACGCGCGGTAATCATGGCGCAAGGCGGCGAATTCGCCTTCGTGCTGTATTCGTCGGCCATGGCGGTCGGCATCATCGACGGGCAGGCAAACGCCATTCTGACTGCCATAATCATCATTTCGATGGTGCTCACGCCACTAGCGATTGTAGCCTTGCGCTATTTCACACCAGCCGTGGAACAGACGCTGGATGGCGTCGAATTGGCTGAAGATCTGCAAGGCAGCGTGCTCGTCATCGGCTTCGGGCGCTTTGGCCAGATTGCCAGTCAGCCATTGCTTCTGCGCGGCATCGACGTCTCCATCATCGACAACGATGTCGAGATGATCCAGGCCGCCGCTACATTCGGCTTCAAGGTCTATTATGGCGACGGCACCCGGCTGGACATTCTCCACACGGCCGGAGCCGGGCGCTCACGCGCTGTGCTGATCTGCGTTGACAAGGGCGATGTCGCCGTCCGCATCGCCGAGCACATGCGCGCCGAGTTCCCTCTCGTGCCGGTTCTGGCGCGCGCCTACGATCGCGGCATAGCAATGGACCTGATACAGGCGGGCGTCGACTATCAGCTTCGCGAAACCTTCGAATCAGCCCTCGCCTTCGGCCAGTCGACGCTCGAAAAGCTGGGCGTCGACGAGGAAGACGCAGCAGAAGTCATCCAGGACGTGCGTCAGCGCGATGCGGCCCGCCTCGATGCGCAGCTTGCCGGCGGCCTGCAGGCCGGCCGCGGCTTCATGAAGGGCAATATGCCGGTGCCGGCACCGCTGACGCCGCCAAGGCGCCCCGGACGGGCAATGGACGAGGGAACGGCAACCGTTCTCGGACAATCGGTAACAGTGGAAGGAAATCAGAATTGACGGCGGAATTGGACCCGAATGCGCTCGAAATCCTCGAATTCTGGCGTAAGGCCGGCCCCGATCAGTGGTTCACCAAGGACGCCACATTCGACAGTTCCTTTCACGACCGCTTCCGCGACCTGCATTTCGCCGCCGCCAGGCGCGAACTGGACCATTGGGCTGATCATCCAGAGGGTTGCCTCGCACTGCTGATCCTGCTCGACCAGTTCCCGCGCAACTGTTTTCGCGGCACGGCACATATGTTCGCGACCGATCCCCTCGCACGTCATTTCGCACGCAGGGCCGTGGAGCTTGGCCACGACGAGACCATCGACCCTGAATTGCGCGTCTTCCTCTATCTGCCCTTCGAACACTCGGAGCATCTGGACGATCAATATCGATCGGTGGAGCTGGCGCGATTTCTGCCGGAGTCCTTCATGAAATACGCGATCGAACACCGTGATATCGTTCAGCGTTTCGGGCGCTTCCCGCATCGCAACCGGGCTCTTGGTCGCGAAACGACGCCGGAGGAACAGGCTTTTCTCGACAGCGGCGGATTTGCGGGCTGAAGCAGGCGTCGCCTCAGCTGCGCCACCAATCCCGGCCGGTCGGGAGGCGCTCGATACCAGCACGGTCAATCTGTTTCAGGCGCTTGGCCAGGCTTAGGCCACCGACGGAAAAATCCGGCGCGATCTCCGACAACGGCACCAGCACGAAAGCACGCTCCAGCATGCGTGGATGCGGAACCTCCAGCCCGGCTTCGTGGATCGTGCGGTCTCCGAACACCAGAATGTCGATGTCGACGAGGCGCGGTCCCCAGCGCTCCTCGCGGACGCGCTTGAGTTTCCGCTCCGATTCCAGACAAAGCTCAAGCAATTCGCGCGGCGGCAGCGTCGTTGCGATCTCAGCGGTTGCGTTGAGAAAATCCGGCTGGTCGTGTTTGCCCCACGGCGCCGTGCGGTACAGCGATGAGACGGCAACGACCTCGGTCTGCGGGTCATCATCCAGCATGCGCAAGGCGGCGGCCATGGCTTTCGCCGGTTCGCCGAGATTTCCACCCAGGCTGAGATAGACGCGCTCTTTTTTGGAAATCGACAATCGCAACCTCGGCTTGACCGGAATTCTTAAGATAAGGATTTGGCAGTTTCACGCGCGAAGATAGCATCCGCGACGGCAAGCGCGTCGGCGTTGATCGCGACATTGTGCACCCGAAATAGCGCCGCCCCTTTCAGGCGAAGAACGACGCTTGTGGCAGCTGTGGCGGCATCGCGGGCCTCGGAGTCCTTGCCCGAGACATAGCCGACGAACCGCTTGCGCGATGTGCCGACCAGCCACGGAAAGCCGAGGGCGTGAAGCTCGGAGAACCGTGCCATCAGCTGCAGGTTTTCTTCCGAATCCTTCGCGAATCCGAATCCTGGATCGAGCAATATCTGGTCGTCACGCACGCCTGCCTCATGCGCGATCTCGAGGGATCGTTCAAGAAACTCGAACTGATCGGCGATGACGTCGGGGTTCTTCTCGCGCTCCCGGCCGGTATGCATGATGACGAGCCCCGCCCCCGTCTCGGCTGCAAGCTTGCCGATGCCCGGCTCGCGCTGAAGGCCCCATACATCGTTGACGATATGCGCGCCGGCAGCTACCGCAAGCCTCGCCGTCTCCTCGCGGTAGGTATCGACCGAAATCAGCGTATCGCCGGCCTTCGCAAGCGCCTCGATGACCGGCAATACCCTTGCCTGCTCCTCTGCCGGCGACACCGGCGTTGCGCCGGGACGGGTCGATTCCCCGCCGACATCGATGATCGATGCGCCTTCGCTCACCATGCGTTGCGCCTGCTCGATGGCCCTGTCAGGCACATTGAAGAGGCCGCCATCGGAAAAACTGTCCGGCGTGACGTTCAAAATCCCCATCACCAGCGCCTTGTCACCGATGTCGAGGTGCCGGCCGTGGGCCAGTTGCCATCGTATCGTCACGGTCGATTGCTCTTTTTCATCAGGCGAAGGCACAAAAAATCAACACTTGTTGCAGCAAGACTGGTTTGGCGGCGATTTCGGTTGCACACCAAAGTGCGCGTAAAGCAAGGTACAGCAAGAGGCAATATGAACAAACGTATCCTGCTGGCCCTCGGCTTGATCACCTGCTCGGCCATTCCCGCCGGCGCTGTCAGCCTTTCGAAGACCTACAGCTATTTCTCGGTCGGCGGCAACACGCTGGATCAGATCGAGAACGAGTTGGCCAAGCACGGACCACAGGTGAAAACCTCCAACAAGCGGCACCCCGGCGCCACGCAGATGGAATTCACCACCCGCCTCGGCTACGCCCAGGGAACAACGGCATTCGCTTCAAGCTTTTGCCAACTTGCCGAGGCGAAGGTGACCTTGAAGGTAAAAATCATCCTTCCCAGATGGAGCCGCCCTCGCAAGGCCGAGCAGGATGTCAGACTGATTTGGGATACTCTGGCTTCGGATATCAAGCGGCATGAGGAAGGCCATGTCGTCATTGCCAAGAATTATGCCCGCGAGATGGAACGGGCCATGAAGGCGATTGACCGGCAGAAGGACTGCAAAACGGTTCTGGCGAAAGCTAAGGAGATCCGTGCCAGAATTCTCGAAAAGCACGACAAGGCGCAGGAACAATTCGACCGGGTTGAAAGCGTGAATTTCGAAAGGCGCATCATGCGCCTTCTGGGATATCGCCTCGAGCGCATGGAAGCGGCGCGCCGCGCCGGTTGAATGCAGCCTAATCAGCCACGCCAAGCTTTTTCTGCAGGCTGGAAGACGACGTCGTGTACTGGAACACGATGCGTTCGCCGGGGCTGACGATCTTCTTGGCAGCCTGCGCCATCAGCGCCACTTCGTGAAAGCCGGAAAGGATCAGCTTCAGCTTGCCCGGATACCAGTTGATGTCGCCGACGGCGAAAATTCCCGGCACCGAGGTTTCGAACTTCTCCGTATCGACCGGAATAAGGTTCTCATGCAGATTGAGGCCCCAATCGGCGATCGGCCCAAGCTTCATGGTCAGCCCGAAGAACGGCAGCATGCGCGTGCAAGGAATTTCGACGTCGCCATCAGGCCCCTTGATGGTTGCGGATGAGAGCTGCCCGTCGCTGCCCTTCAGGCCGGTCACCTGCCCGACCTGAAAATCAAGCTGCTTCATCTCCTGCATCGCGTACATCTTGTTGACACTGTCAGGTGCCGCGCGGAATTCCGGGCGGCGATGAACCAGTGTGACGCTTTTTGCGACAGGCTGCAGGTTGAGCGTCCAGTCGAGCGCGGAATCGCCGCCACCGACAATGACGAGATCATGGCCGCGGAATTCTTCCATGCGCCGGACGGAATAGAAGACGCTGCTGCCTTCATAGGCCTCGATATCAGGTATCGGCGGTCGCTTGGGCTGGAACGAGCCGCCACCGGCAGCTATCACCACGACCTTGGCCTCGATCACCTCGTCTTCGTCCGTGGTGACCCGGAACGTGCCGTCTTCGAGCTTTTCCAGCCCGGAAACCATGCGGTTGAAGCTGAATTCCGGCTTGAACGGAGCGATCTGCTCCATCAGCTTGTCGACAAGGCCTTGCGCCGAGATCGAAGGCCAGGCCGGAATGTCGTAGATGGGTTTTTCAGGATAGAGTTCGGCGCATTGGCCGCCGGGCCGGTCGAGAATGTCGATCAGACGGCACTTCATATCGAACAGGCCGAGTTCGAACACGGCGAACAGCCCGACCGGCCCTGCTCCGATGATCAGAACGTCCGTCTTGCTGCTCTCCATATTCCTGCCCTCGACTATGATCTGTTGAAATTTCCCCAGCAGGATATCAGGAATGCATGAGCTTGGCCGGCAACAGCGGAATTATCCCTGGCGCTCCGGAACCTGCACCACGAGCCCGTCCAGTTCATCACGCACCTTGATCTGGCAGGACAGGCGCGAATTCGGCCGAACGTCATAGGCGAAGTCGAGCATGTCTTCTTCCATCGCCTCCGGCTCGCCGACGATATCGGTCCAGGTCTCGTCGACATAAACGTGGCAGGTGGCGCAGGCGCAGGCCCCGCCGCATTCCGCCTCGATGCCCGGCACGGCATTGCGGATGGCGTTCTCCATGACGGTCGAGCCGTTTTCGGCTTCGACCTCGAAGCGCGTGCCATCGAAGGCGACAAAGGAAAGCTTGGTCATTACAGCCCCTGAAATGAATACCAAGCCGAGATAATCACTCCGGCGCGCAAGTCAACTGCGTCGCAAAAGCGGCCTCCCGTGGCGTATTCGAGAACAAGTGGAGAAAATACCTATCGATTGATAGCAGCGACGAATTCGCGGACTTCGTCAATGAGCCCCGACAACCGCTTCAAAACATTGCGATCTTCGGGCTGCTTTTCGATTGCGGTCGCGCAGTCGGCAATGGCGAATGCGCCGACGCCGCGCGCGGAACCCTTCAAGCCGTGGGCCAAACGAAGACGCTCATTTGTGCTGGCAGTGGAGATCTGGTCGCGAACCTGCAGAGCTTGCTGCACGAACAATGCCAGCACTTCCTGCTCGAGCGCGCGATCACCCATCGTTTGACGGGCCAGATGAACCAGATCGACCGGGCGAGACCGTGCTGAGCCGCAGCTTTCGCCGCCCGGCATCGAAAATGCGACGGCGTTGGATGTATGCAGTGCCATTTCAACCTTCTTGTCATGCACCCGGCTAGATCAACCAGGCTAGCGTAATCATGTGGATAACGGGTTAATGTGCGAGAGCCCGGAAATCGGTCGCAAAGCCGCCCAAATCTTGGCTTCGTTAACCTTATGTTTAAAGTTTTACGTATCTGGCCGGATTCAAGTTTCCTTTACCCGGCTGTGCCACTACGATACGGGCGGTCCATAATAAGCCTCGCACGCGGGCATATAAGAGCCGAAATTTGGCGACCTCGCGGCAGTAGTACAGGGTAACGGCGAAATGGCGAAAAAAACTTCGACAACGAAGAACCTCGACAGCGAAGTCGCAAAAGAGCTCGAGGAAGCCCTCGACTTCGACCTCTCGGCAGGCGCCGATGAGCTGGATATAGCAGCCTCGATGGAAGATCTGGAGGCGCAGATATCGCAAGCCGCTGACGAGCTTGCACGCGAGAGCCGGGCCGAAAAAGCCGCTCAGCCTGCAGTACAGAACGCGCCTTCGAAGCCTTCGAGTTCCAATTCCAATTCTAAAAAGTCAGCCGCGCCCGCTGCCGAGCTTCGCCCGGTCGAGCAGCCCAATGGACGCCCGTCCGGCTTTTCGCCGGCCAATGACGACCAGCAGCGCGACTACAGGTCGGTTATGCACGGCATAAACCGGCGCTCGTCGAACGGCGTCTATTGGGTCGTGGCAATTCTTTCGCTGCTTTGGATCGGTGGCGGCTTCCTTCTCGCCAACATGCTGTTTTCGCCAAGCATTCTTGATATCCGATCGATCGATCAGGTCCTGGCGCGCCCATACCTTATCCTGCTCGGCGTCCTCACTTTCACGCCAATAATCCTTTTCTGGGCTTTCGCGCTCATGATCCGCCGCGCGCAGGACATGCGCCTCGCCGCCCAGTCCATGACGGAAGTGGCATTCCGCCTCGCGGAGCCGGAGAACCTGGCTCAGGACCGCGTCATGACCGTTGGCCAGGCCGTGCGCCGCGAAGTGGCGGCCATGGGCGAAGGCATCGAACGCACCCTCGCCCGCGCTGTCGAACTCGAAACGCTGGTCCACACCGAAGTCAACCAGATCGAACGTTCCTATTCGGAGAACGAAGCACGCATCCGCTCGCTCGTCGACGGGCTCGGCAGCGAGCGCGAAGCCGTGGTGACCCATGCCGAACGCGTGCGCGCATCGATCACCGGCGCACATGAGACGCTGCGCGACGAGCTCGGCTCAGCCAGCGAAGTCATTCGCGACAACATCCTGAACGCCTCGACCAAGCTGTCGATGACGATCAACAATTCCGGCGACACGCTGATCGATCGCATCAACGAAAGCGGCGCTTCGATCTTCGAATCCATCGACCAGCGCCTCGACACGATCGGCGACCGTATCACCACGTCCGGCGAGGCTTTCGCCAGCCTTCTCGACACGCGCATCGCCAAGCTTACCCAGAGCACTGACGACATGACGCGCTCGCTTTCGGATCTGCTGGACGACCGCACCTCCGGCATGGTTTCGCTGCTGGGCGGCGCTGCCCGCACGCTGAATGCCGACTTCGAGGCAAGCCTGCAGGGCATCGAGCGCACGCTGGCCGAACGCGGCCAGGTCCTGATCAGCGAGTTCCAGACGCGCGCAGAAGCACTCGACACCGGCACGCAGAAGCTCAATGCCGCGCTTGAAGCCCGCGCGCGCCAGATCAACGAAACGCTGGTCGATCGCGCTCGCGAGATCGCCAACACCTTCTCGGAAGGCAAGCAGAGCCTCTCCACCGTCATCGACGAAGGCCGCGCACGGATCGGCTCCGAAATGGCCGACATCGTCATGTCGACCTCTTCCATGCTGGAAGCACGCGCCGGCGATTTCGCAAACCGGCTGGAGTCGGCCCGCAACGTCGTTTCGGACGCGCTCGACGCGGACATCCAGAAGCTTGGCGAAGCACGTCAAAGCATTGACGAAGCAGTCGAGAACCAGTCGCGCAAGTTTGCCGAAAGCGGCGAACGGATAGCCGAAACGCTTCGTGGCGATCTGTCCAAGTTCGAGGAAAATCGCGCAGGCATCGAGGAGGCCGTCAGCCTCCAGGTGCTGAAGCTGGCCGAAGGGCGCACCCTGATCTCGCAGGCGCTCGATGAGGATCTGCGCAAGATCAACGAATCCCGCGCGACCATCGACGCATCTCTCGGCGATCATCTGGAGCGGCTGGCTGAAGGCCGTGCAAGCCTCACCCGCGCGCTCATGGAAGATTCGCAAAAACTCACCCAAACCCGCGCCGGTATTGACGAAATGGTCGCTGGCCACGTCGGCAAGCTGAGCGAAGGCCGCAGCATTCTTTCGCGCGCGCTTGAAGCCGATCTCGGCAAGCTGGCCGAGAGCCGCAGCACCATCGACAATCTGGTCACCAGCCAGGTCGAGAAGCTCGCCGAGGGCCGCGATATCCTTTCGCGCGCCCTGGAAACGGACCTGGGCAAAATCGCCGACAGCCGCTCGGGCATCGACAATCTCATCGACGGGCAGCTCGAAAAGCTCGACGAAGGCCGTCTGCGCCTCACCCGTGCGCTTGAAGACGACCTCAACAAGCTCGCCGAGAGCCGTTCCGGCATTGACGGGCTGGTCGCTGGCCAGGTGGAAAAGCTGGCCGAGGGCCGCGACATTCTCAAGCGTGCGCTGGAAGCTGACCTTGCCAAGCTTGCCGAAAGCCGCAGCAACATCGACAATCTGGTCACCAGCCAGGTCGAGAAGCTCGCCGAGGGCCGCGACATTCTCTCCCGCGCACTCGAAACCGATCTCGGCAAGATCGCCGACAGCCGTTCGAGCATCGACAACCTCATCGACGGGCAGCTCAAAAAGCTCGACGAAGGCCGCCTGCGCCTCACCCGCGCCCTGGAAGACGACCTCAACAAGCTCGCCGAGAGCCGCTCCGGCATCGATGGGCTGGTCGCAGGCCAGGTTGAAAAGCTGGCCGAAGGCCGCGATATTCTCAAGCGTGCACTGGAAGCCGACCTTGCCAAGCTTGCCGACAGCCGCTCGAGCATCGACGGTCTCGTGGCAAGCCAGGTCGAAAAACTCGCAGAAGGCCGCGACGTTCTCTCCCGCGCCCTCGAAGCCGATCTGGACAGGATCGCCGACAGCCGTTCGACCGTCGACAACCTGATCGACGGGCAGCTCGAAAAACTGGACGAAGGCCGCCTGCGCCTGACCCGGGCTCTCGAGGACGACCTCAACAAGCTGGCCGAAAGCCGCTCCAGCATCGACGGGCTGGTCGCCGGTCAGGTCGAGAAGCTGGCCGAGGGCCGCAATATCCTCAAGCGGGCGCTGCAGGAAGACTTGTCCACCATCGGCGATATGGTCGGTGCGCACGCAGACAAGCTTGGTGAGGGTCGCGCAAACCTGACACGTGCCCTGGAAGACGACCTCAACAAGCTAGCCGAAAGCCGCTCAAGCATTGACGGACTGGTCGCCGGACAGGTCGAAAAGCTGGCCGAAGGCCGCGACATTCTCCGCCGCGCACTGGAAGCCGATCTGTCGAACATCGACCGCATGGTCTCCCAGCATGCGGGCAAGATGAGCGATCACCGTCAGCAGTTGACGCTTGCGCTCGAAGACGACCTCAACAAGATCGCCGAGACGCGCTCGGGGCTGGACGGCATCGTCTCGACGCATGTCGAGAAGCTTGCCCATGGCCGCGATATCCTCTCGCGCGCCCTGGAAGCGGATATGGCCAATATCGAGGGCCTCGTCGCAGCGCAGGTGGAAAAGCTCGTGGAAGGCCGCAAGGTCCTGTCGAACGCACTTGAGGCCGATGTGGCCAGCATCGAGGGCGTCATCGCCGGACAGGCTGAAAAGCTTGGCGAAGGCCGCAGCGTGCTTACCCGCGCCCTGGAGCAGGATATAGAGAGCATCGAAAACCTCATTGCCAGCCAGACCGAGCGCCTGGCCGAGGGTCGCTCCATGCTGGCCCGCACGCTGGAAGAGGATCTTCAGAAGCTCGCCGAAAGCCGCTCCGGCATCGACGGCCTCGTTGCCGGACAGGTGGAAAAGCTTGCCGAAGGCCGCGACATTCTCCGCCGCGCCCTGGAAGTCGATCTGCAGAAGCTCGCCGACAGCCGCTCGAACATCGACAACATCGTTGCCGGACAGGTCGAGAAGCTTGCGGAAGGCCGCAACATCCTTTCGCAGGCGCTTGAAGCCGACCTGCAGAAAGTCACCGACAGCCGCGCAGACGTGGACGGCATCATCGCCGCCCACATCGGCAAGCTCTCCGAAGGCCGGGACATGCTTTCCCGCGCCCTTGACGACGACCTGAACAGGCTCGCCGAAACCCGCAGGGAGATCGACGAAGCCGTTTCCGGTCACATCGAGACGATTGCCGGCAAGCGCGCCGACATCGCCGATGCCCTTTCCGCCGACGTCGAGAAGATCGAGGAAGCGTTCCGCCGCCAGACCGGCGTCATCGAGGAACGCACCGGTACCATGGAGCGCGCGCTTTCGACCGGCATCGACAATGTCCGTATCGTGCTGGAAAAGAGCGCCGTCTTCGTTGCCGGCGCCCTGCGCGAGAAGGTTCTCGAAGTCACCGCCGCGCTGAACGAGGAAGCCGGCAAGGCCTTCACGGATGCCGACCGCCAGATCGCGGATCGTGCCGAGCAGACCTCCGCGGCGCTGATTGCCCGCGCCGACGACATCACCCGCGCCTTCGAGGAGGCCGACGGCCGCCTCGCCGCCCGTGCGCAGGAAACGTCGTCTTCGCTGATCGCACGCGCCGAAGAAACCGCCGACACGCTGGCGCTCCGCGCAGGCGATATCGTCAGGACCTTCGACGACGCAGACCAGAAGCTGGTGGCTCGCGCTGTCGAGACCGCGAGTTCGCTCGCGGTTCGCGCCGGCGACATCCTGCGTAACTTCGACGATGCCGACCAGCGTCTCAGCATGCGCATCGGTGAATCGGCCGATGCGCTTGCCGCGCGCGCTGCCGAACTCGGCCGTATCTTCGATGCAGCCGACCAGCAGTTCATCTCCCGCATCTCGGATGGCGCAACCACGCTTGGTTCGCGCGCAATCGAGATCGTGCGCAACTTCGAGGAAGCAGATGCTCGCCTCGCCGCCCGCGTCGGAGAGACAGCCGAAACACTGGCCGGACGTGCTGCCGATATCGGACGTGTCTTCGACACCGCTGACGAGCGTCTTGCCGCACGGCTCAGCGAATCGTCGTCTGCGATCGGAACGCACGCGACCGAGATCGCCAATGTGTTTGCAGAGACCGAGCAGCGTGTTGCTGACCGGGCCAAGCAGACTGCGGTCGAACTGGACGCTCGTGCACGCTCGATCGAGGAGACGCTCACCAATGCGGATCAGCGCCTCGCGTCTGGTGTCGAGGCCGTCGCCGCGCGCGTTGATGAGCATGTTGCCAATGCCGAAATCCGGCTCGCGTCGAGCGCCGAAAATGTCGGCCAGAAGCTCAACGAGCAGATATCGCAGGCCGAGGCACAGCTCGTTTCCCGAGCCAATGTCATCGCCGAGACCTTCACGGCGGTCGGCCAGCATATCGGCCAAAGCACGAACGACGCCGCACGCACCATCGGCGCCAACACCCGCGAACTGAACACGATGCTTGCCGAGCGCTCCGCCGAGATCACCAAGATCCTCGACGAAACCGCTCGTCCGCTTGTCGAACGCTTCTCCGAAAGCGGCGACGAACTGCAAAAGAGCCTCGAACTCGCCACCCAGAAGGCAACGGACCGCCTCCGCTCCGAAAACGCGGCGCTGGTCAATGCGCTCGCCAACCGCACCGCAGAAACCCTGTCTGCGGTCGAGGGCGCGCGCAACAATCTGTCGGAAGGCGTCACCGATCTTATCGTCCGGCTTGGAGCGTCCAGTTCGCAGCTCAACGACCTTATCGAAAAGGCGGCGTCGAACCTCGCCAATGTCGATAATCGTCTGGCCGGCAGCACGCAGAGCTTCGCCGCGACCACTGAAAAGGCGGCTCAGACCTTCGCAAGCTCGGCACGGCTGGTGGATTCCAACACCACCCGCCTCACCGAGCTGTCGTCCAACACGCTCAAGGAGGTGGCCTCCATCGCCACGCGCTTCGACGAGCACAGCCGTCTGCTGACGAGTGCGTCGGAACTGCTGAGCTCGGCCCAGAGCAATCTCGAGCACACGCTCGAACGCCAGTCGTCGCTGGAGGATCTGGCGGTCGGTCTGGTCAAGAAGTCGGAAGACCTCGAGCGTATCATGCGCTCCTTCGAGGATCTCGTCGGCAAGGCACTGGACAAGGCCGAGGATCGCACCCTCGCCTCGACAGACAAGATCCGCATCGCGATATCGGACGTGGTGGAATCGGCGACCAAGCGCTTCGCCGACGCCACCGAGGACATGCGCCGTACGGCCAGCTCCATCAAGAGCGAACTCGACGACACCCGCGCCGAACTCAAGAAGGGCGTGCTCGACATGCCCGAGGAAGCAAAGCAGTCCACCACCGCCATGCGCCGCGCCGTTACCGAGCAGATCAACGCCCTCAAGGAACTCTCCGAGATCGTTGCGAAGTCCGGTCGCACCGTCGACGTTTCCGACCGTTCAGCACAGCGCCCGGCGGCTGCGCCACAGGCACGTGCGCCGGAGCCGCAGCGTCGTGCTCCTGCTCCAACCCCGCAGGCACCAGCTGCACCGCAGCCTCCCGTGCCACACCTGCCGCTGCGCGGCACGCTGGAGATGGAACGTACGCCTGATCCGGCCCCGCGTCCGCGTGAGGGCAATTCGCGGGCGCAACCCGGCGGCTGGGTCCGTGACTTGCTGAGCGGTGCGTCGCGTGAAGAGGCCCACCCTGAAGCCGCTGCAAATGCCTCACGCCCGGCAGCAAGCCCGCGTTCGGCGGCACATGTGGTCGAATCGCTGAACTCGCTCTCGGTCGACATCGCGCGAGCAATCGATCATGAAGCGTCGATCGAGTTGTGGGATCGCTACAGGCGCGGCGAGCGCGACGTGTTCACGCGCCGTCTCTACACGCTCAAGGGCCAGCAGACCTTTGACGAAATCCGCCGCAAATATCAGGCCGACGCCGAGTTCCGTGCCGCTGTCGACCGTTACTGCGACGATTTCGAAAAGTTGCTGAAGGACGTTTCACGCAACGATCGCGACAACGTTATGGCCCAGACCTACCTGTCTTCGGATACCGGCAAGGTCTACACCATGCTTGCTCACGCAGGCGGGCGGCTGCGCTAAACCGCAGAGGCATCCAGACAAACAAAAGGGCGGGAATTTCCCGCCCTTTTTATTTGTCCTGAGACAGCCGGCTACCGGCGATCAGATCACGGAATCGGTCCATGTGACGACGTCGGTCGCGGCCTGCCCGAACGCGCTGTTCAAGGCTCGGACATAGGCATCGTTGCCATTGCCCGAAACCGGCACGCTGGCTTCAAAGATCCTCGAAGCCCGTACGGTGCCGTTGCGGTCGTTGAGCAGGCGCACGAAAAGCTCGACCTCGGCATGCGATCCGCCGTCGACACGCACTTCGAAGGCGCGAACCTCGGCGATGACCTGATAGTCGATCGCCAGTCCCTCGCCCGGCAATCCGACACCGGCAAAGCTGCCTGAACGCTGAAATGTCTCGGCAAGGCGGGCCTGCACGATCTTCGGCAACCGATCGGCCCATTGGGCGCCTTTCAGAAACTGGATGACGCCGGGAGCCGGCTTTATGACGATGTTTTCGCCATCCAGCGCCTTCAGGGCCGACGGCTCTGCGATCAGTATCTGGGTCCGGTTGCGCGTTTTCTGCGCCTGGCTGGCAGGTGCGGACAACTCATAAGTATCGAGCGGCGCAGGGCCGCCTCCGGGCAGGAGCGCGCACCCCGAAAGTGCGGCAGCGATAATGGCAGCACCAGACATCAGCTTAACTGTCTTCACGGCAGATCCTGTCCGAAATTTCCCCAACCCTTGCCGTGACCGGCGGATTTCTTCCCTTCGGCGAACTGTTTCATCACATACGCTCGCCGAACTCAACGCCGTGTCCGCCCGTCATACTGACGGACCGCTCCGTCGCCACCGGTAATGATCCGCTGCGGATTCTTTTCCAGATCGGTAATGGCCTGTTCGATTCGATTGATGGAGCGGCGGCTATCGCGCACCAGCGAATCGACGTCACGCAATCCCTGCCCCGAGAACCGTGCGAGCCCTTCGGTGATGACGCCAAGGCGTGCATTCAGCGTGTCGGCAACCTGGCGGAAGGATTTCAGCGTCTCGCTTGCCTGGGTCATCACGCCCTCCGCTTCCCCCGAGCCCAACAGGCTGTCGACCTTGGCCAGGACGCCGTCAATGCGCACGGAGGCGGCGTTCAGGCGCTGTGTCAGTTGCCCGGCATCGCTGATCATCTGGTCGATATCGTCGGTGCGACGGCTGAACCTCTCGGTCACCTTCGACACGTCCGCCGCCGCGGTCTTCGCATCGCGGCTGGCCATCTCGATATTGCCGAGTGCCGAGCGTACGGTTGCCGGGTCGACGCCCTCCAGAATCTTGTCGACCTTGCCCACCGTGCCGCTGGTCTTCTGCGCGAAATCGTTGATCGACGCGACCGCAGTGTCGACGCCGGCGATGATCTTGTCGAACTGCTTGCTGTTCTCGCTCAGGCTCTTGGTGAAGGTGTCGACATTGGCGACGATCGAGGAAATTTTATCCTTGTCGACGGCTTTCAGGATGTCTTCGGCAGCCTTGAGCGTACCGTCCAGCTTGCCCGAAACGCCGGCCAGTTCTTCCGAAAGCTTGGAAACGCTGTCGAGAAACTTGTCGACCCCATCGGCATTGCGCCCGAGCGCATCCGAGAATTTCTGCGCGTTTTTCACCGTATCGGTCAACGGACCACGCACGTCGCTGGTGAAGCCTTCAAGCTGAGACAGCACATTATCGGCGCGCTTGAAGATATCCTGCGCCGTCTGAAGCAGATTGGTTACCGCAGAAGGATTGGCGGTGATTTCGGCCATCTTTCCAGAGGCTTCAGCCTCGTCGAGCAGATTGGCCTCCGTTTTGTCCGCTCCCTTCAGCTCGATATTGGCCTGGCCGGTCAAGCCGGCAAGACCGATATCGGCCTGCGTCGATTTCGTGATCGGGGTCGCACGATCGATCTCGGTATCGGCAATGGCGACAGTGGGATTATCGACATCGAGAAACACCCGCCGCACGTCGCCGACTTTCACACCGTTGAACAGGACCTGGCTTCCGCGGCCGAGCCCCGAAGCCGAACCCGGAATGCGCACGCGCAGCATCGACGTCTCGCCGCGATCGCCGACCGCCGCCGTCCAGTAGACGAATGCGAAGGCCGCGAGCACCGCAACGAGCGTGAAAATTCCGACGACGACGTAGTTGGCTCTGGTTTCCATTCCCGCCTTTTACTTTATGCCCTTGCAGCCATATCGATCTGCCGTGCGCGCTTGCCTCGAAAGTAAGACTTGACCCACGGCTCGTCGCTTTCAAGCATGTTCTGGATCGTGCCTTCCACCAGAACCCTTTTCTTGCCGAGTACGGCAATTCGGTCACACACTGCAAACAGGCTGTCGAGATCGTGGGTCACCATGTAGACGGTCAGGCCCATCGTGTCGCGCAATTTGGCGACGAGTTCGTCGAAATCGGCAGCACCTATCGGATCGAGCCCGGAGGTCGGCTCATCAAGGAAGACCAGATCCGGGTCCAGAGCGAGCGCGCGGGCGAGTGCTGCGCGTTTGATCATGCCGCCTGAAAGCTCGGACGGAAACTTGCCGGCAGCATCGCGCGGCAGGCCGACAAGCTCGATCTTGAGCAGCGCCAGCTCGTCCATCAGCCGCTTCGGCAGGTCGAGATATTCGCGCATCGGCACCTGGACGTTTTCCAGCACCGTAAGCGCCGAAAACAGCGCACCTTGCTGGAACAAGACGCCCATGCGCATGTCCAGCTTCAGGCGATCGGCATCGCTTGCCTTGTCGACGTCGACGCCAAAAAGCTTGATCGTTCCGGAGCGCTTCTGGTTCAGCCCGAGCACGGTGCGCAGCAGAACCGACTTGCCCGCGCCGGAAGCGCCGACAAAGCCGAGAATCTCGCCGCGCCTTATGTCGAGCGACAGATTTTCCAGCACGATCTTGTCGCCGAAGCCGACGGTGATGTCGCGGGCCGACAGCACGATATCGTCGGTCCGCGCCGCAGCCTCCCCGTTCTCCCTGATCGAGTTTTTGCTGCTCATCGCCATCCCTAGAAATCGATGGCCGCAAAGAAAATCGCGAACATCCCATCGAGAATGACCACGATGAAGATGGATTTCACCACCGACGCGGTGACGTGCTGGCCGAGCGATTCGGCGCTGCCGCCGACTTTCAGGCCTTCGACCGAAGCGAGGATGCCAATGATCATCGCCATGAACGGCGCCTTGATCAGTCCGGCAAAAATGGTGCTGAGGTCGATGCTGAGACGCAGGCGGTCGATGAACGCAGCCGGCGCGATGTCGGAATAGAGCCAGGAAACCAGGATGGCACCGCCGAGTGCTGCGAAATTCGCGGCGATCGTCAGGCACGGCAAGGCGATCACGAGCGCGACGAGACGCGGAAACACCAGGACGCCGACCGGATTGAGGCCGATCACCTTCAGCGCGTCCACTTCCTCGCGCATCTTCATGGAGCCGATTTCGGCGGTAATCGCGCTGCCGGAGCGGCCGGCGACCATGATCGCCGTCATCAGCACGCCCAGTTCGCGCAAGACCAGGATGCCGACGAGATCGACGACGAAGATGTCGGCGCCGAAATAGCGAAGCTGGAACGCGCCCTGCTGGGCGACGATTGCCCCGACGATTGCCGACATCAGCACCACGACGGGGATCGCGCCGACGCCCATGCGGTCGATCTGGTTGAAGATCGCCGCCAGATTGACGCCATGCCCACGACCGAGCTTCATCTGGGCACCGCGGATCGTCGAGCCGAGAATACTCATCGAAGCCAGGAAATCGTCCCGCATCGCGTAGACGCCACGGCCGATGTTTTCGAGTATCGTGATGATGAAGTTCGGACGGGTTTCTACGGCGTCGTCACCGGCCTTGTCGGAAGCCTCGCGTATTGCCTCGAGCAAGATGGAAGCGACTTCGCTCTGGCCTTCCAGATTCGCGCTTGTGCCTTGCGATTCGGCCGATCTCATCAGCCGGTCGACCAGCCAGGCACCGGCGGTATCGATCCTCTCGATGCCGGAAAGATCGAGCGTCATTGCGCCCGCGCCCTTCCGGGCTTCGATCTTTCGCACATCGGCATCTATCAAAGCGACGGTGCGCGTCGTCCAGGCTCCGGACAGAGCATAAGACAATGCGCCGCCTTTCCCCGTCTCCGTGATGCGGGGACCGGCCTCTTCTGTCGCGCTCGTTTCCTTGCCGCCATTGAACAACATTGCGGCCTGTCTTATCCCGTCATTCAGGGTCTGTCACTTTCTCGGGCCGTGCTGCATCGACTGGCGGAGAAGAAAAATATGGCGCGTGTCCTTTCAGTCAATGCCGAGCGATTTCCGATCGCCGGCACCTTCACGATCTCCCGCGGCTCGAAGACCGAAGCGGAAGTCATCGTCTGCACGATATCGGATGGCAATTTCCTCGGGCGGGGCGAATGCGTTCCCTACAAGCGTTATGGCGAGACCATGGAGGGCGTTCGTGATGCTATTGAGGCAATCGCGCCCGCAATAGCGGCGGGCATGGATCGCAAGGCACTTATCGGCGCTATGCCGGCCGGGGCGGCCCGCAACGCCGTGGATTGCGCCCTGTGGGACCTGGAGGCCAAGAAATCGGGCAACCCCGTCTGGCGAGATCTTTCGCAGACGCCGCCGACATCGCTCGAAACGGCCTACACATTGTCTCTCGGAACGCCCGAAGCCATGGCGGCGCAGGCGCGCGAGAACGCGGATCGGCCGCTGCTGAAGGTCAAGATCGGCGGCAACAACGACATCGCCCGTATTCGCGCCGTCACCGAAGCAGCGCCCAACAGCCGAATCATCCTTGATGCCAACGAAGGCTGGACGGACGAAAACATCCGCGAAAACCTCGCCGCAGCAGCCGAACTCGGCATCGCATTGATCGAACAGCCATTACCGGTGGGCAAGGACGCCATCTTGCGCCACGTTCCTCATCTCGTCCCGCTATGCGCCGACGAAAGCGTGCACGGCGCCGACGATCTCGAAAAACTCGCCGGCCTCTACGACGCGATCAACATAAAGCTGGACAAGGCCGGCGGCCTGACCGCCGCATTGACGCTACGCGACCGCGCCAAAGACTTGGGATTTTCCATCATGGTCGGCTGCATGGTCGGCACGTCTCTGGCAATGGCGCCGGCAGTACTTCTGGCGCAGGGCGCAGACTTCGTCGATCTCGACGGCCCCCTGCTTCTGGCACGCGACCGTGCGCCCGGACTGATTTACCGGGGCTCTGAGGTCTCACCGCCTGATGCGGCGCTCTGGGGCTGACCTTGCCGCAAGCGCTATGAAGACCAGCCCGAGCACCGCAACCGCAGCCATCACGTAGAAGCCGCCAACGCCGAGGCGTCCGTAGAGCGGTCCGGAAACCAGCGTCACCGTCGCCATCGAAAGGCCGTTCGCGAAGAAGGCGATGCCCTGGGCGGCCCCGGTGCGTTCCTCCACCACGGTTTCGGCAATCAGCTTTTGCACGCCGATCAGAATGAGAGCCGTCGAAAAGGCATGCAGCGACTGGACGGCGAAGAAACCGCCAACGCCAAGCCCCATCGGCCAGATCAGCGGGAAGGCAAGCCAGCGGACAATCGCCGCTAACCCCGCCAGCAGAAGCAATGTCGGCGGCCGCATCCGGCCGAAGATACGCGTGAAAATCATGAACATGCCGACTTCGGCCACAACCGCCGACGCCCACAGCAAGCCGATCACCGTGTCGTTGATGCCGATCGATTTCCAGTAGATCGAGACGAAACTGTAGAGAAACCCGTGGCTGGCGACGATGATGCCGGCTCCAGCCACGAAGAACACGAAATAGCGATTGAGAAGCTTTGGCGCCGATTCCTGAATATCGACGGCAGAGAGCGGCGACGCGCGCCGTGGCCGCCCGAGACGCGGAGCAATGAACGATATCACCAGAATTCCGACCAGCCCGACGGAAATCATGACCGGCACGGCCTCAGCCCCTGTCAGTGACAGGATCGCTCCACCGGCAAGATTGGCACCGAGAAAAGCCGCCGAGCCCCAGATGCGCATATTGGCGTAGGTGGAACCGAACCGCCTGACGCCTGAAAGCGCCAGTGAATCGGTAAGCGGCGCATGCGGCGTCCACGCCACCGCCAGTGCCAGCGAAACGGCGAGCACGGTCACGTAGGTGGGCGGCAAAAAATAGCCCGCCGAGATCAGCAGCGCCGCCGCAACCATCACGATCAGCACATTGGCGCGATCCTTCGCCTCATCGGCCATGGCAGAGATGAACGGCGTGGTGACGACGCGCAGGAACATCGGCGCGGCAAGGATGATGGCGATCTTCTCCGCATCGAAGCCTTTAGACTCCAGCCACAACGGGAAATAGGGAAGATGCACGCCCTGCGGAATGAAAAGGGCCGCGAAGATCAGTGAAATGCGCAGTTCGAAATGTTGCGGCTTGACGAGCTGTTCAGGCGAGAGCGGCGGCAATGACATTGAGGGCGCGCAGTCCAGGTAGCGCGACTCATGCGAAAAGATTCAGCCGCGTAGCTGGCTCACTTAACACGGCAAGCATTGCCGCGAAATGTCCTGGTCCAGCGGTTTCCTGAGCGAGGCGCGTCTGGCTTTGCGGCAAAACCGTTTGCCGCGCTGCTGCGTTCCGGGCTGCCGGCTGACGCCCCTCATGATTGCCGAGCACGCCAAGTCGCAGCGCGCGCCGGCTTGCCGGTTGCGGCGTCGTCGATGACGCCGGAGCATGCAGCGACGAGCCTTCGGCGCGCTTGCGGCGCCCGTCTGCCATATCTCTAAACATGGTCGATTTGCCCGTCAGGCTGCCTTGACGCCGCCGCCTTCGATTACAGTCGGCACAAAAGGTGTTTCCACGGCCGAAGCTTTTGCCTGAACCTGCGGCCACCACAGGATTTCCATCGAACCGTCGAAATGCTCCACGACCGCCGTGCAGCTTTCAACCCAGTCGCCGGTGTTGATGTAGCGGACATCGCCGAAATCCTCGATCACCGCATGATGGATATGCCCGCAGATGACGCCGTCGACATCCGAGCGGCGCGCTTCCTCGGTCAGGACATCCTGGAAAGCACCGATGAAATTCACCGCCTTCTTGACCTTGACCTTGGCCCAGGACGAGAACGACCAGTACGGCATGCCGAACAGCCGCCGCGCCCGCGAGACGACCCGGTTGACGATGATCGCGAAATCGTAGGCTTTGTCGCCGAGATAGGCGAGCCAGCGGGCATTGTGCACGATCGTATCGAACTGGTCGCCGTGAATGACGAGATAGCGCTTGCCGTCCGCAGCCTCATGAATGGCACGGTCGGCAACGACGATGCCGCCGAAATGCACGCCCTGGAACATGCGCAGGAACTCGTCATGGTTTCCGGCGATGTAGATGATGTTGGTGCCCTTGCGCGCCTGGCGCAGCAGTTTCTGGACAACGTCATTATGCGTCTGCGGCCAGTGCCACGACCTGCGCAGCCGCCAGCCGTCAACGATGTCGCCGACGAGATAGATGGTCTCCGCCTCGTGATGGCGCAGGAAATCGATCAGGAACTCCGCCTTGGCCGGCTTGGAGCCCAGATGGACGTCAGAAATGAACAGGGTGCGGAATGCGCGAGGTGCTTCGCCGGACATGGGTTCTGTTCCGTTGCTGTCGCGCAGCCTATGCCCCGATTCATGCAACAGGCGTATGACGGTTGCGGTTTGTGTCGCCCGCGCGATAGGTTGGCCGCCTGCAAATCGGAGAAGACACATCATGGATCTCGGCATTCGGGGAAAGACGGCTATCGTCTGCGCGTCAAGTCGCGGATTGGGACGCGGCTGCGCTATAGCCTTGGCGGAAGCGGGTTGCGATCTCGTCGTCAACGGACGCGATGCTGCGATCCTGGCGAAAACCGCGCAGGAGATTCGCGACCGCTTTGGCGTGAAGGTTGTCGAAGTTCCGGGCAGCGTTTCCGACCCGGAGGTTCAGAAGCAATTACTGGCGGCAGCTCCTACGCCGGACATTCTCGTCAACAACAATGGCGGACCGCCCTTCCGGCCGCTCAAGGAACTCGACCGGCAGAAGATGCTCGACGGGGTCGTCAACAACATGATCACGCCGATCGAGCTCGTCCAGGCCGTGGTCGGTGGCATGGCAGAGCGCGGCTTCGGCCGTATCGTCAACATCACATCGCTGTCGGTCTATGTGCCTATTCCCGGCCTCGACCTGTCGTCAGGCGCGCGTGCCGGCCTGACATCGTTCCTGGCAGGCGTTGCCCGCACGGTTGCCGACCGCAACGTGACCATCAACAACATGCTTCCAGGCAAGCTCGACACAGACCGGCTTCGCGGCCCCCACGAGCCAGGCAGCGTCGAATCACCCGAAGCAGCTACCGAGCGCAAGACGCGCATCAGCGCCGACGTTCCGGCCAAACGCCTCGGCACGCCGGAAGAGTTCGGACAGATCTGCGCCTTTCTCTGCTCGGTTCATGCGGGTTATCTCACCGGGCAGAACATACCCGTCGACGGCGGCCTCTATGTGAGCGCCTTCTAACGCGAATCCACCAGCTGATTCATTTTACGAGATTCTGACGGCAAATGACTGGAATCATGGGAATTTCCTGATTCCAGTTATTTTCGTTACCGAACCGCCTCGAAAAACCGGAATCGCGTGCTAAAACACAGTCGAAACGATTGAATACGGGGTTAGACCGCTACCATGGACAACGAAAAAAAGAACGATGCGGCTCGCTCCGATTTCGAAGAAGCGGCGCTGTACTTCCATAAGTACCCGGTGCCGGGAAAGCTCGAGATCCAGGCCACCAAGCCGCTCGGCAACCAGCGCGACCTGGCGCTGGCCTATTCGCCTGGCGTGGCGGCGCCGTGCCTCGCGATAAGGGACGATCCGGCAACGGCTGCGGACTATACGGCGCGCGCCAATCTGGTCGGTGTGGTCTCGAACGGCACTGCCGTGCTCGGCCTCGGCAATATCGGACCCCTCGCCTCCAAGCCGGTGATGGAAGGCAAGGCCGTCCTGTTCAAGAAGTTTGCCGGCATCGATGTGTTCGACATTGAGATCGATGCGCCCGAAATCGACCGCATGGTCGAGACAATCTCCGCCCTTGAACCAACCTTCGGCGGCATCAACCTCGAAGACATCAAGGCGCCGGAATGCTTTGAAGTGGAAGAACGGCTTAAGGCCCGGATGAAAATCCCGGTCTTCCACGACGACCAGCACGGCACCGCGATCATCGTTGCGGCAGCGGTGCTCAACGGTCTCGAATTCGCCGGCAAGAAGATCGAGGACATCAAGATCGTCACCTCAGGCGCCGGTGCGGCAGCTCTTGCCTGCCTCAACCTCCTGGTTTCGCTTGGTGCCAAGGTGGAAAACATCTGGGTCACAGACCGTTTCGGCGTCGCCTACAAGGGGCGGCTGGATGAGATGGATCGCTGGAAAGACCCCTATGTGAAGGATACCAATGCGCGCACGCTTGAGGATGTCATCGGAGGCGCCGACGTATTCCTCGGCCTCTCCGCAGCCGGCGTTCTGAAGCCTGAACTGCTGAAGCACATGGCGGAAAAGCCGCTTGTCCTGGCACTGGCCAACCCGACGCCGGAGATCATGCCGGAGGTTGCCCGCGCGGCCCGGCCGGACGCCATGATCTGCACCGGCCGTTCCGATTTCCCCAATCAGGTCAACAACGTACTGTGCTTTCCTTACATCTTCCGTGGGGCACTCGACTGCGGCGCAAGCGCCATCAACGAAGATATGAAGATGGCCGCTGTCCGCGCCATCGCCGCCCTTGCGCGCGAGGAACCGTCGGATGTCGCGGCGCGCGCCTATTCCGGTGAGACGCCGGTCTTCGGACCTGACTTCCTGATCCCCTCGCCGTTCGACCCGCGCCTGATCCTGCGGATTGCGCCGGCTGTGGCCAAAGCGGCCTGCGAGACCGGCGTAGCCACACGGCCGATTACGGATTTTCCGGCCTATATCGACCGGCTGAACCGCTTTGTCTTCCGCTCCGGTCTTGTCATGAAGCCGGTGTTTTCCACCGCGAAGATGTCGACGGCCAAGCGCGTCATCTATGCCGACGGCGAAGACGAGCGCGTGCTGCGCGCCGCACAGGTGGTGCTTGAGGAAGGCATTGCCGAGCCGATCCTGATCGGCCGCCCGAATGTCATCGATGTCCGGTTGCGGCGCTATGGCTTACGCATTCGTCCCGGCACGGATTTCGAGCTGATCAACCCCGAGGACGATCCGCGCTACCGCGACTATGTCGATCAGCTGATCGAACTCGCAGGCCGGCGCGGTGTGACCCAGGAAGCCGCGCGCACCATGGTCCGCACGGACACGACCGTCATTGCTGCACTTGCCATGCGGCGCGGCGATGCCGATGCCATGATCTGCGGCCTCGAAGGGCGCTTCGCCCGCCACCTGCGCAATGTGACGCTGATCATCGGACCGCGCGCCGGCGTCAGCGACCGTGATCTCTCCACGCTGTCGATGCTGATTTCCAGCCGTGGCGTGACGTTCTTCACCGACACCTATGTGACGGTTGATCCCTCCGCAGAGGAAATCGCCGAGATGACCATACTGGCGGCCGAGGAAATCCGCCGCTTCGGCATCGAGCCCAAGGCGGCATTGCTGTCGCACTCGAACTTCGGCTCGCGCGACTCCCCGAGCGCATTGAAGATGCGCGAGGCAGCCGCGATCCTGAAGAGGATCGCGCCCGAGCTTCAGAGCGACGGTGAAATGCACGCAGACTCCGCTCTGTCGGAACATCTGCGGCAGCGCGTCTATCCGCATTCCACGCTCAAGGGCGAAGCCAATCTCCTCGTCTTCCCCAATCTCGATTCAGCGAACATCGCGCTGACCACGGTAAAGCAGATGACGGACGCCCTGCATGTCGGGCCGATCCTGCTCGGCACCGAGCAGCCTGCGCATATCCTGACGCCGTCGGTTACATCGCGCGGCGTCGTGAACATGACCGCACTTGCGGTGGTGGAAGCAGCTCAAAAGGCTCAGGCGACCATCTCGAAAGCCGGCTAACCAATAGCGATCACGAAAAGGTCAACTGTCCAAACGCGAAGAAAGAGTTAACCTCGTATGTGGTAACGGAGTGACGCCTGATCAGCGGCGGAATCTTTGATCAGGCATAGCAAACGTTCGGGGGGCGCCTGATGGCCGGGTTGAACGGTTTGGCACGTGCATTGGCGGCGCTGCTCGTCTTGGCTTCGATCGTCTTCGCAACCTCGGCGATAGCCGCTAGCTCCCGCGTTTGCCGGCAGCTCGAGGCCGAGCTCGCATCCGCTGGATCAGGCGGTGGCGGGTCCGCACAATTTCGCAGATACGATGCAGCGCTGAGCAAACAGCGCCAGCAGCTTTCTGCTGCAAAGGGCAATGCGCGCGCTGCAGGCTGCGGTTTCTCCCTGTTCGGCAGCAATGTGCAGCAATGCGCCAGGATCAACGCAAACGTCCAGAAGATGGAACGCAACGTCGACACCCTTCAGCGCAAGCGCGATCAGTCTGCCGGGCGTGGAGGCGGAAGATCGCGAGCGACCATACTCGCTTCCCTCAACGCCAATGGCTGCCGCAATCAAGTAGTGGCGCGGCAACCATTTTCTCCTCGCACGGACAATTCGGATAGAGGCAACTACCTGGTCATGCAGCCACAGGTTGGAACCGGCGAGCGGCGCCAGACAATCGACAACGCACCAGTGCGTACCGCCCGGCAGGTCGCCAAGCCCAATCAAGCATCTGGTATGCAAACGCCGAGCGGCCAGTATCGAACCGTCTGTGTGCGCACATGCGACGGCTATTACTTCCCGATGTCCTTTGCGTCTTCGAAGCGCGAATTCGCCCGCGACCAGCAGAATTGCCAGGCGATGTGCCCAGGCGCCGAGATGCAGGTCTTCTTCCACCAAAGCAGCCCTGCGGCGATGAAGGAGGTCAAGGAAGGCGAAGAGGCGCCGGAAATCAGCGACGAGTCGGCCGACATGGTTTCCTCCGTCAGCGGCAAGCCATATTCCGAGATGCCGAACGCTTATCTCTACAAGCGCGAAACCCTGCCAAAGCCGGAAGGCTGCAGCTGCAATGCACCGAAGAATTTCGAAGTGATTGCCGGAAACCCGCCACCTTCAAGCGAAGCGACCTCCTCGACTGCGCCAAACGAGTCTCCGTCGATCCTGCCGGTGGCGCCACCTGCTGCCCAGGAAACGCACGCAAGCTCCATTCAGAAACTTGGGCCGGAACCTGCTGCACAGCCTGCGGAAACCAAGCCGTCGGAACTTGCACCGCTTGACCCCAATCGCAAGGTCAGGGTCGTCGGGCCAGTGTTCCTTCCCGACCCAGAAGGGGCAATAGATCTGCGAGCTCCGGCCCAGAGGCAAGTCCCGTAAGCGCCAGTCGCAGGGGCATGAACAACGTCTTGCCCTTGCGCTTGGTTTCTTCCTTTACGGCGCCGGTCCAAGCCTTCCAGGTCGACCCGTCCCAAGGCTCTTCGGGGAGCATGTCGAACGCCTGGTTCACGAATTCACGGTCCTTGTCTGAAAGTTCGACGGGCTCTTCCGGACCCTGATTGACGATGCGCCACCAGGTAACAGCATCGCCCAGTTTTTCGAGATTTCCGCGCACGGCCAGCCAGAAAGACTCGGCCTTTTCTCCCGACACGCCGAGTGCCGAAAGCCGGTCCTGCGCTTCGTTGAATGGCAGCTGATGGAGCAGCGCGCGGTTGAGCACGATAAGCTCCGCCGGATCGAATTTCGACGCAGACTTCGACGTTGCTTCTGGATCGAACCGCTCCGCAAGCTCTGACATATGGGGCACAGCGGTCACGCTTTCAGACGTCCCGATCAGCACCGCCAGCGAGGCAACCGCCATCGGCTCCAGGCCGGATTCGCGCAGGCTTTTGATCGAAAGCGCACCGCTGCGCTTCGAAAGCCCCTCGCCGGTGCTCGTCGTCAAAAGATTATGATGCCCGAAGGCCGGCGGCTCGGCACCGAGCGCCTTGAACAGCGCGATCTGCACACCGGTGTTGGTGACATGGTCGTCGCCGCGGATGACATGGGTCACGCCCATGTCGATGTCGTCTACGACGGACGGCAGCGTGTAGAGATAGGTACCGTCCTCGCGCACCAGAACCGGGTCTGATAGCGATGCGAGATCGACGGTTTCTTCGCCGCGCACCACATCGTCCCACTGGATTTCGGTGCGTTCCGTCTCGAACGGGTTATCCCTGAAATTCGGCAGCAGGAAACGCCAATGCGGCTTGCGGCCTTCGACCTCCAGCGCCTCGCGCTCCTCACCGGTCAGCTTCAGCGCCTCGCGGCCATAGACCGGCGGCAGCTTGCGGGAGAGCCGTATCTTGCGCTTCAGCTCCAGCTCTTCCGATGTCTCGTAGCAGGCGTAGAGCAGGCCCGCCGCCTTCAGCTTCTCGACCGCCGCGTCATAGGCATCGAAGCGCCGCGACTGATAGTCGGTGGCATCGGGAAAGATGCCCAGCCAATGCAGGTCGTAGAGGATGGCGTCGGCATATTCCTGCTTCGAGCGTAGCACGTCGGTGTCATCGAAGCGCTGGATGAAGCGGCCGCCGTTCTTCATGGCAAACAGCCAGTTGAACAGCGCCGTGCGGGCATTGCCGATATGGATCAAGCCTGTCGGCGACGGGGCAAAACGAACGGTTACAGTCATTTTCCCCGGTTAACGGAACGATATGGCCTTGGCAAGGCTGCACGCGCCGGCCACGCAGACGCGCGGCCGGCGGATTTGGCCCTTTAGACCACCAGGCCCTTGGTCAGCTCCAGCGCCTGCCGTTCGAACAGGCGGCGATAGATGCCACCTTTCAGGCGGATGAGCGCCTGGTGATCGCCCTCTTCCACGATCTTGCCATTGTCGAACACCAGCAGCCGGTCGAGCGCCCGCACCGTCGAAAGACGGTGGGCAATGACCAGCGTCGTGCGCCCGATCATCAGCCGCTCCATCGCCTGCTGGATCAGCACCTCCGATTCCGAATCGAGGCTCGACGTAGCCTCGTCCAGTATCAGGATCGGCGCATCCGCAAGGAACGCACGCGCAATTGCCACGCGCTGGCGCTCGCCGCCCGACAGCTTCACGCCGCGTTCACCCACCAGCGTGCCATAGCCCTTGGGCAGCCGGGTGATGAAGTCATGCGCGCTGGCAAGCCGTGCCGCATTCTCGATCTCGGCCTGCGAGGCACCCGGCCGCGCATAGGCGATGTTTTCGGCAAGCGACCTGTGAAACAGGATCGGCTCCTGCTGCACGATGGCAATCTGCTGGCGCAGCGATGCCTGCGTCACCTGCGAAATATCCTGCCCGTCGATCACGATGCGACCGCCGCTGACATCGTAAAGCCGCTGGATCAGCTTGACGAAGGTCGTCTTGCCCGATCCCGAATGCCCGACGAGACCGACACGCTCACCGGCTGCGATCGTCACCGAGAAATTCTCGTAGAGCGGCAGCCTGTGGCTTCCATAGTGGAAGGTGACGTTCTCGAAATCGATCCGCCCGACGGTGATCTCGATCGGCTTGGCATAGGGCTTGTCCTCGATGCCGAGAGCCTGGCCGTGGATATCGACCAGTTCCTCCATATCGTTGACCGAGCGCTGCAGGTTGCGCACATGCATGCCGACATCGCGCAGATAACCCTGAAGCACGAAGAACGAGGTCAACACGAACGTGATATCGCCGGCACTCGCCTGCCCGCGCGACCACAACTGCAGCGCAAAGCCGATCACCGCCGCGCGCAGCACGAGCAGCGTCGCACCTTGCGTCGTGCCGTTGATAGTGCCGCGAACCCAAGTCCGCCGCGTCCGGTGCTGCCACTTGGCGGTCACCTTGGCGAGCCGGCCATCTTCACGCCTTTCCGCGCCAAAAGCCTTGACGACGGAATTACAGCTCACCGCGTCGGCCAGTGACCCGCCAAGGCGTGTGTCCCAGCGATTGGCGAGACTTGCCGCAGGCGCGACATAGCCGAGTGACAGCGATACCGTCACTGCGATGTAGATCAACGAGCCGATACCGATGATCACGCCCATCATGGGCCAGTACCAGCCGAGCAGCAGCGTCGAGCCGATGAGCATCACGAGCGACGGGAACAACGCGACCAGTATCGTGTCGTTCAGCAGGTCGAGCGCCCACATGCCGCGCGTCACCTTGCGCACGGTCGAGCCGGCAAAGCTGTTGGCATGCCAATCCGTCGAAAAGCGCTGGACGCGATTAAACGCATCGGCCGCGATATCCGACATCATGTTCAGCGTCAGGTCGATGATGCCCATGAAGGCAATGTGGCGCATGACGATGGCGCCAAGCGCCAGCGCCAGCAGCGTGAAGAACGCTGCGAGTGCGGCATTCCACGCAACCACATCCGTCGCCGCGCCATTGGCGACAGCGTCGACCAGACGGCCGGAATAGAGCGGCGTCAGTACGTCGGCCAGGGTCGAAACCAGAACCGCAGCTGCGATCACCGAAGCGCGGACAGGCTGACGCTGCCAGTGGCGGGCGGTGAAGCCCAGAACGCTGCGGAACGCGCCGCCGCGCCAGTCGATACGAAAACGAGCCATGATGTCATTCGGGCGAAAAGCGTCACCCGATCCCAGTAAAGTCAGTTTTGAAAACCCCGCGAAGGACGACAAAACGTCCGGAGATGCGGGTACGAAGCGAATTTGGCTGCAAGCCCGATCAACATGATCGGGCGGCGACCGAGACCGAAGAGTGCCAGGCTCTGAACTTGCTCCGAACCGCCAAGCAATCAGCTTGGGCGACGGAGCATCGCAGACCTAGGCCTCAAGACCTCGCATGAAATTGTCAAATCCTGGCATTCGCACCCTCCCAAAAGGGAATCGCAGAAATTTGCTTATAGGTGAGGCCTGCGTTTTCGCCAAGTCAGCCCGTGCCGCAAAATGCAACTGGCATAAAGGTTGACGTAGTTTTGCAACAGTGGCGTGTGTCAGGCAGGCTTTCGCGCCAGCCGCATATACATTCCGTCCGTTGAGATGACGAAGCCGAACTGCTCGTAGAGCTTGTGTGCGTCGCCGGTTCGCAGGCTCCAGCTGCCAACGCCGGCGAGATCTGGATGGTCGAGCAATGCCGCGATGAGCTTCTTGCCGATGCCGGCGCCACGCCGATCAGGCCAGATGATGACGTCGCAGAGATAGGCGAAACAGGCGTAATCGGTGACGGCACGCGCGAAGCCGACCTGCTCACCGTCGATAAAGGCAGCGGCGCAAAATGAGCTGTCGAACGCTCGGCGATGTATCTCGTCGCTCCGACCATCGCCCCAGTAGCTCTCCTTCAGGATCTCCGAGGTCTTCTGGAAATCGATTCGCGACGGCTCGAAGCTGATCTCGACATTAGCCATTTTTGTCAGCCCCGATCACGGTACCGGTTGGTAATGGGATAGCGGCGGTCGCGGCCGAAATTCTTCTTGGTGATCTTCACGCCCGGCGCCGACTGCCGCCGCTTGTACTCGGCGATGTAGAGCAGATGCTCGATGCGGTGCACCGTATCGCGATCATGGCCGCGCGCGACGATATCGTCCGTGCCCATCTCGTTCTCGACAAGGCATTCGAGGATATCGTCCAGCACCGGATAAGGCGGCAGCGAATCCTGGTCGGTCTGGTTTTCGCGCAGTTCCGCCGAGGGCGCCTTGTCGATAATGTTTGCCGGTATCACTTCGCCCGACGGTCCGAGTGCCGTCGGCGGTACATGGCCGTTGCGCCAGCGGGCCAGCGCATAGACCTGCATCTTGTAGAGGTCCTTGATCGGGTTGAAGCCGCCATTCATGTCGCCGTAGAGCGTGGCGTAGCCGACCGACATTTCCGACTTGTTGCCTGTGGTGACGACCATCGACCCGAACTTGTTGGAAATCGCCATCAGGATCGTGCCGCGCGCGCGGCTTTGAAGGTTCTCCTCGGTGATTCCTTCCTTGGTGCCTTCGAACATCTGTTCGAGCGCGTGCAAGAAGCCTTCGACGGGCTCGAAGATCGGCACGATATCGTAGCGGCAGCCAAGCGCGCGGGCACAGTCCTCGGCGTCCTTCAGCGAATCCTTCGAGGTATAGCGATATGGCATCATCACGGCGCGCAGCCGCTCCTCGCCCAGCGCATCGACGGCCAGAGCGGCGCAAATTGCCGAATCGATGCCGCCCGACATGCCGAGAACGACATTCTTGAAACCGTTCTTGTTCACATAGTCGCGCAAGCCCAGCATGCAGGCGCGATAGTCGGCCTCTTCCTTTTCGGGAATCTTTGACATCGGCCCGCCGGTGCAGGCCCATCCCTCATCGCTACGCTTCCATGTTGTGACGGAAAGTTGCTCCTCGAACTGCGACATCTGCATGGCGAGCGTCTTGTCGGCGTTGATCGCGAAAGACGCGCCGTCGAAGATCAGTTCGTCCTGCCCGCCAAGCTGGTTTGCAAAAAGCAGCGGCAGGCCGCTCTCGATCACCTGCCGGATCGCCACCTGATGGCGGATATCCACCTTGCCGCGGTAATAGGGCGAACCGTTCGGCACCAGCAGCAGTTCGGCGCCGCTTTCGGCCAGTGTCTCACAGACGGCGAGATCGTTCCAGATGTCCTCGCAGATCGGAATGCCAAGCCGAACGCCGCGGAAATTGACCGGCCCGGGCATATCCGGGCCCGGCTGGAACACGCGCTTCTCGTCGAACTCGCCATAGTTGGGCAGGTCGACCTTGTAGCGCTCGGCGATGATCTTGCCGCCATCCAGCACCATGACGGAATTGTGCGTACCGCTCTTGCGCTTCAGCGGTGTGCCGATGATGACTCCGGGACCGCCATCAGCAGTATCCTTCGCAAGATCCTCTACCGCCCTTTCGCACGCTGCCAACAGCGCCGGCTTCAAAACAAGGTCCTCAGGCGGATAGCCAACAATGAAAAGCTCGGTGAACAGGACGATGTCGGCACCCTGGCGGGCAGCATCCGTTCTCGCCTCGCGCGCCTTGGCGAGATTGCCGGCGATGTCGCCGACGGTCGGGTTCAACTGGGCAACTGCGATGCGCAGGATATCGGGAGCGGCAGGCTTCTTTGTCATATCAGCGGTGTAGCGCGACGGCTTTATGCTTGCAACGGACAGCGCAGCCAATGATTTAGGCCACAATGCTCAACATGAGCATAACAGACGGATTTTAACGTGGGTCATAGCGCTCGCACCCTTCGGCCATCTATTCGCCCGTATATTCGCGGATCGTCTCGGGCGCGTGGTTCTCGCCGATCGACATCGCCAGGATGCGCGAAATGTGCTTGCGCGGCAGTCCCGTCTTCTGCACCCAGTCGTTGATTTGAATCTGTATCCGGGAAAGATCGCGTTTCGATGTCGGGTTTTCGCTAATGTCGAGCCCGGCATCGCGCAACGCCGCGCCCATATCCTGCGAGATGATAAAGCTGTCCCAATCCAGCCAGCGCAGGAAATACTGCCCGGTATTGCCGCCGAGCCGGCTGCCATGCTTGGCCAGATATGCGGTCAGGCCGATCTGGTCGTCGGCGGGCCATTGGGCGAGGAATTTGCCGAAGCTGCCATGCTCTTTCGACATGCGCTCGACGAAAACGGCATTGTCGCGCACCGATTTTATCTTCTGCGGATTGCGAACGATACGCTTGTCCGCCGTGAGGTCATGCCAGAAGTCGTCAGGCTGGAAGAGCAGGCGCTTGGGCTCGAAACCCAGAAATGCCTCCTCGAACCCGGGCCATTTCTGCTCTATCACCCGCCACACGAAACCTGCAGCAAAGACACGCTCAGCCATGGTCGAGAGAATACGGTGGTCCGGGATTTTCGCCAAAGCCGCATTGTCGGGTACCGAACCCAGCAAGGAGGCAAGAACCGCCTCGCCGCCCTTGCGCTTTGCCGCGCGAGCACGGATTTTATCGAAGTCGAGCATTGCGGCCTCCCTGCAACTTGGCACATCGTAGCATTTTCAATCGCATCGCAGCATCCGTCCATCCCGCTCGATGCGACCACTGACAGTCCTGATGACAAGCATATGGAGGGGACGATGCACAAGACCGTGGCCGATCTGGCGGGCCGTTGGCTGACCCGCAAGCCCGAAGCTTTGACCGACCTCGAACATCGCGTGCTTCAAAGCGCGATCGACCGAAAGGCGATAGCGAAGAACACGGCCAAAGCTTACAAGGAGCGCCAATCCTTCGGCGAGCGTCTCGCTGATTCCATCGCGCGCGTCGGCGGCTCTTGGACGTTCATATTGTCGTTCCTGCTCTTCCTCGTGGTCTGGACAGTCGCAAACGTCTACCTTCTCCGGACCGACGCCTTCGATCCCTACCCCTTCATTTTTCTCAATCTCGTCCTGTCCATGCTGGCCGCCATACAGGCGCCGGTCATCATGATGTCGCAGAACCGGCAAACCGAACGCGACCGCATCGACGCCACGCATGACTATGAAGTCAATCTGAAAGCCGAGATCGAGATCATGGCCTTGCATGAAAAACTCGATGAACTGCGTCATCAGGAGATGTTGGCGATGCGCGACAAGCTGACTGAGCTGACCGAAATGATGCAGCGGCTGGAAGCGCGCCTTGTCGCTGACGGCAGGGCTGGCTGAGCGACAGGCTTCAGCCGATACCGAGCTCACGATCGCCGCGATCGAGAATCAACGGGATGATCAGGTCTTCCTCATCGGCCAGATGCCGGGTCAGCATCGCCACAAGGCGTGTATTCTCGTCGGCATAGGCGTCTGCGGCAAAGCGTTGTTTGTCGTCGGTCTCCTGCAGAGCCCGCAAAAAGGCATTGGCGGTTTCTGCGTTGCGCTCGAGGCCGTCATGAATGATGTGATGATCGGCATCGAGAATGTCGAAGCCGCGTTTCAAACGCTTCTCGGCATTGGCGAAGACTGGAAAATAATGCTCGTCCTCGATCCTGTGATGACCGTCGAGTTGGCCGAGAAAGAAGTTCAGGCGCGGCGCGAAAAATTGCGCAAACTGCGGCGCAGTCGTCTTTCCTTCGCGATAATCGGCAATCACATTGGTGAGGACGCCGCCCAGTTCGCGGAACATGTCGTGGCGCTGCAGCCACATGTTCGCCATACCGCCGATATTGACGTGCGCCTGCCAGTCTTCGCGCGGATATTTTTCGGCGAGCCAGCGCAAGTCCTCTGGCAAGCCGGCGCGGTGTTCAAGCTCCGTGCGAATTTCGCTCATGGTGCGGGATTATCCTTGTGCCCCGCACATATAGGATGTCGCGGCTAAAGCGGTAGGCCGGTGAACCTCTCGATAATTGCAATGCCCCAGACGCCGGCGGCGATAATCACCGAGATCAGCACCGCCAGCGAGCCGCAGTCCTTTGCGAGCTGGATGTCGATGTTGAACTCGCGCGAAACGGCATCGCAGGCAGCTTCGATGCCAGTGTTCAGCACCTCGACCATTATCAGAAGCAGCAGCGCTCCTATCAGCAAGGCATAGCCGCGCCAGCTCGATGCCACGAGCCAACCGACCGGGATCGCGATCGCAAGCAGGATAACCTCCTGCTGGAATGCCTTCTCGGAGCGGATGAGCCGGCTAAAGGCCCTTACCGAATTGTGGAAAGCGTTTATCAGCCGTTCCATTGCACAAATCCCCCGCCGAATCGCCGGAAGGGGATCATGTAGCGCACCGGGCTTTAGTGGAACAGATAGGAATCATTGGCGAAAAAGCCGTGATCGACCGAATTGTGAACCCGCTCCGCCCTCACCTTCTCGCCGGCTGCGCCATAAGCGAAGAAAATTGGCATCAGATGCTCGTCGGTCGGATGGTTTTCGGATGGAAACGGCGCCTTGGTCTTCCAGTCGAGGATCGAAGCCGTATCGTTGGCGGCGAGCTTTTCCTCGAACCAGCCTGTGAAGGCATTCACCTTGGCCGCAAGCGACGGATCGGGCGCCGCTCCCTGACGCATGACCGAGAAGAACGCACGAAGGTTATGCGTGATATGGCCGGAGCCGATCAGCAATACGCCCTCTTCGCGCAGCGGTGAAAGCGCCTGCCCGACGGCATAATGCCAGGCAGCATCCCGGTTCGGATCGATCGATACCTGCACGATCGGTATGTTGGCCTGCGGGAAAGCCAGCTTTAGAGGCGTCCAGGTGCCGTGATCATAGCCGCGCTTTCCGAGCCTTGCAGGATCGAGCCCTGCCTGATCGAGAAGCGCCAGCACCTTTTCGGCAAGCTCCGGCGCACCGGGAGCCGCGTAAATCATCTTGTAAAGCTCTGGAGCAAAGCCACCGAAATCATAGATCATTTCGGGCCTGGGATCGGTAACCACGGTAACACCATGCGTTTCGAAATGAGCCGAAACGATCACGATCGCCTTTGGCGCCGGCACACGATCGGAGATCGTTTCAAGATAATGCCGCGCCGGCGTGTCGCTGATGACGATATTCGGGCCGCCGTGGGAAATGAACAGTGTGGGCATGGTGGTCATGGGCTTTCTCCTTGACCATCATATACGCCCGTTCAAACAAGCTGGGCAGAGCGCCAGCCGTCGACGAACCGTTCAACAATCGAGAACGTTTTGAATTTTCCCGTTCAGTTTCCTGCCACTTTGATAGTGGGCGTGGATTTCGAAAATTGCGGCAGGCCGTCATCGATTTCGTAGTAGTCCCCTTTATCGGCGACGAAGATATGGCTGTGGGCTTCAAGCCTGCTCGGCGCATCGAAAGCGCCGGCCATGACCGAAATCGTATCGAGTTCGTCATGCTTCCAGAAGAGAACCGAACCGCAAACGCTGCAGAAGCCGCGCCTGGCGGTATCCGACCCGCGATACCAGGTGATGTTGCTTGCCCCTTCGATCATGATTCTGTCATCGGGAACGTTGGTTGCTGCGAAGAAATGGCCGCTTTGCTTGCGGCATTGCTTGCAGTGGCAATAAATCACGCCGCGCAACGGTCCCGACGTCGTGAAATGGACAGCGCCACAGCTACAAGAGCCAGTTCGTGTATCGTTCATCTCGTGCCCGCAGTGCTAGAAGGTGGCGTGTTTCGCTGAGTCCGCTGATATCGCCATAAGTATATTCAACTTACTTTGGTAATTGCGACATCAAGGCAGAAAATTCACGGTCAATCCCGTGGGTGTGCAATTGTGAAACAATCTTTCACCAAATCGATGCCTGTCAACTTGCGCCTGTTCTATCAGTCAATTAAGGAAACTTTAGCTCGGCAGCATATAGCATGAATGCAAGCAGAGGTCGCAGGGGGGCGTCCTCACGGGCCGGTACAGTTGTATGCGCCGGCGCAAACTCTCATCCCCGATCGTTCGTTTTGGTCGTCAGGCTGTCTGACATTGGAAACGGGGCCGGCTTCGGTTCCAATGGTGAAGTGGAGCAACAATGCAGCCTGCGGTCGCCACGGGCGAGGAAATCAACGACCTCGCCATCAACACGGTCATGACCATGCGCCAGATGGGCGTCGTGGCCTTGCCGCGCAATTACGAGATTTTCTACGAAGCGCTGTCGGGTTCGAACCCGAAGCTCAGCCTTGAGGTCATAGCCTTGGGCAATCGGCCGACCCAGGATCAGCTCGATCAGATCGGCCGCAAGTATTTTGCGCAGAACCACACCCAGAGCATTGTCGAAAATGCCCGCGAAGTGATCGCCAAGGAATTGGAAGATATCGCCGGCATCCTTCGCAGCGAGCGCAACCACATCGAGCGATACGGCCAGATTCTCGATCAGACCGCCGACGGGCTGAACAGCCGCACGGCGATTTCACGGGAATTGCTGCAGAAGATCGCCGGCGTCATGTCGACTGCGACGAATTCGACGATCGACCACGGAAAGCAGGTGGCGAATACGCTCAGCGAGAAATCGGCTGAACTCGAAAGCGTCAAATCCAAGCTCGAAGAATACAAGAAGCTTGCAGACACCGACCCGTTGACGCTGATCTGGAACCGCCGCGCTTTCGACAAGGAAATAGCCAAGGTCTACAACAGCAGCCGAGGCATCCTGTTCAACGCCCTGATCCTCGCCGACATAGACCGTTTTAAGGAAATCAACGACCGATACGGCCACCCCGTCGGCGACAAGATCCTCCAGATCATCGCCGGCATCTTCCGCACCAGCATCCGCGAAGACATGTTCGTCGCCAGAACCGGCGGCGAGGAATTTGCGCTGATCGTCGAAGGTGCCAGCGAGCAGTCGACATTCGACATCGCCGAGCGCATCAGGCTGCTGATAGAGCGGGCGTCCTTTTCCAGCGGCGGCCAGACGAACGTCAATTACGGGCCGGTCACGGTATCGATGGGCGTCTGCATGGCCTCCGAGGCCGAGAGCGCTGAAGATCTCTACGCCAAGACCGACCGCGCGCTTTATCGCTCCAAACTCAACGGCCGCAACCGGGTTACCAGATTCTCCGAGATTCCGGAACGTTCGAGCAAGAGCTGGCTGCTCTACCGCAAGGATTGATACCGGGCCGCTCTCACACGGCACTATCGCCGATGACTGAAACAAAAAAGGCGCTGGAAACCAGCGCCTTTTTCGCATTCGTGAATGAAACGGATCAGCCGTTCACGACTTTCTTCTCAGGCGCGCCGGCGTCCTTCTTGAGCAGGTCCGACACGAGGAAGGCCAGTTCGATCGCCTGATCGGCGTTGAGGCGCGGGTCGCAATGCGTGTGGTAGCGATCCTGCAACTCCTCGTCGCGGATGGCGCGTGCGCCGCCGGTGCATTCAGTCACGTTCTTGCCGGTCATCTCAATATGGATGCCGCCCGGATGCGTGCCTTCGGCACGGTGAACCTGGAAGAAGCTCTGCACCTCGCGCAGGATGCGGTCGAAGGGCCGCGTCTTGTAGCCGGCAGCCGTGATCGTGTTGCCATGCATGGGATCGCAGGACCAGACTACGTTGCGGCCTTCCTTCTTCACCGCACGCACCAGCTTCGGCAGATGCTCGCCGACCTTGTCGGCACCGAAACGGGCGATCAGCGTCAGGCGGCCCGGCTCGTTCTCGGGGTTCAGCATGTCGATCAGCTCGAGCAAGCCGTCGGCAGTCAGCGAGGGACCGCACTTCAGGCCGAGCGGGTTCTTGATGCCGCGGCAATATTCGAGATGGGCATGATCGGGCTGACGCGTGCGATCGCCGATCCAGATCATGTGGCCCGAAGTCGCGTACCAGTCGCCCGAGGTGGAATCGACGCGGGTCAGCGCCTCCTCGTAGCCGAGCAGCAGCGCCTCGTGGCTGGTGTAGAAATCCGTCTCGCGCAGCGCGTAGTTGGTCTCGGACGTGATGCCGACGGCCTTCATGAAGTCCATCGTCTCGGTAATGCGATTAGCGAGAGACTCATACTTCTCGCCCTGCGGGCTGTCGGAAACGAAGCCCAGCATCCAGCGATGAACGTTCTCCAGGCTGGCATAGCCACCCTGCGCGAAGGCGCGCAGCAGGTTGAGCGTCGCGGCCGACTGCCGGTAGGCCATTTCCTGCCTGGCCGGATCGGGAATGCGCGACTTCTCGTCGAACTCGATGCCATTGATGATGTCGCCGCGATAGCTCGGCAGCGTCACGCCATCCTTGGTCTCATTGTCGGACGAACGCGGCTTGGCGAACTGGCCGGCAACGCGGCCGACCTTCACCACCGGCTGAGCACCAGCGAAGGTGAGCACCACCGACATCTGCAGGAAGACGCGGAAGAAGTCGCGGATATTGTCCGCGCCATGTTCCGCAAAGCTCTCGGCGCAATCTCCACCCTGCAACAGGAAGGCGTCCCCGGCAGCGACCTGTGCAAGCTGCTTCTTCAGCTTGCGCGCCTCGCCTGCAAAAACGAGCGGCGGAAACGATGCAAGACGAGCTTCGGTCTCCGCAAGAGCAGCCTGATCCGGAAAGGCCGGAACCTGCTGGATCGGCATGTTTCTCCAGGAATTCGGGGACCATTTCGTCATTGTCGCACCCAATACGTATCTTCAGGGCAGGAATTGCCCGGCAAATCTCCCGCTTTCGGGAACGGCGCTCTATACAGGAAGCCGGCTGGCTATTCTACCCTGGAATTCCGCGGAAATCGAACGGTTCCGCCGCCCTATTCGACCCGCTCGCCATTCCTGACCAGATAGGTGGGCTTGTACATGGTGACCAGTTCCTCGGCTGCCGTCGGGTGCACCGCCATGGTGCGGTCGAAATCATCCTTCGTGACACCTGCTTTGAGCGTAATGCCGAGAAGCTGCGCCATTTCACCGGCATCCGGGCCTAGTATGTGAGCGCCGATCACCTTTCGCGTATCGGCGTCCACGACCAGCTTCATGAGCATCTTTTCCTGACGCCCGGAAAGCGTGTGCCGCATCGGGCGGAACGTCGCGCGATAAATTTCCAGATTTGCAAACTTCTTGGCCGCGTCGTCCTCGGACAGGCCGACCGTGCCGATTTCCGGCTGCGAGAAAACAGCCGTCGCGATGCAGTCATGGTCTGGCTGTGTCGGGTTGCCCTTGAACGCCGTCTCGACAAAACACATCGCCTCGTGGATGGCCACCGGCGTCAACTGAACGCGATTGGTGACGTCACCGATCGCCCAGATATTGTCGATATTGGTCCGCGAATAGCCGTCAACGATGATCTCACCGGTCTTGCCGAGTTCGACACCTGCGTTTTCCAGCCCAAGGTTTTCGGTGTTGGGAATACGCCCGAGCGCCAGCATGACCTGATCGACCGTCAGCACCTCGCCGCCCTGCAGGTGCGCGTCGAGCCTGCCATCGGGACGCTTGTCGATAGCCTTGAACATCTCGTGGCAGAGAATACGGATGCCCTTCTTTTCCATGGTCTCATGCAACGTGCGCCGCAGGTCCATGTCGAAGCGGTTGAGTATCTCCTTGCCACGGTAGATCAGCGTCGTCTCGACCCCGAGCCCATGGAAGATGTTGGCGAACTCGACGGCGATATAGCCACCGCCGGCAATCACGATCGCCTTGGGCAATTCCGGCAGATCGAACGCTTCATTCGAGAAGATGCAGTGCTCGTGACCAGGCAAAGCGGCATGCGGATTCGGCCTGCCGCCGGTCGCAACCAGAATCTGGTCGGCGGTGACGGTACGGTTTTCGCTCTCCAGCCTTATCGTATGCCGATCGACGATGGTCGCCCGCGTGTGAAACACCTCACCGCCCGCCCCTTCGACATTGCGCTGGTAGATCTGTTCCAGCCGCGAGATCTCTTTGTCCTTGTTGGCAACGAGCTCGCGCCAGTCGAAGCTCGCCTCGGGCACAGTCCAGCCATAACCGGCGGCGTCCTCGAAATGCTCGGGAAACTGCGAAGCATAGACATAGAGCTTCTTCGGCACGCAGCCGCGGATCACGCATGTGCCGCCGAAACGGAATTCCTCGGCTATCGCCACCCGTTTGCCGAGTGCCGCCGAGACGCGCGCAGCGCGAACCCCGCCGGAGCCTCCGCCAATGACGAAAAGGTCGTAGTCATATGCAGTCATGATTCTGTCTCCGTGCGCGGCAAGTGACAGTTAGGAGCCAAAGCCGCAAAAGAAAAGCCCGGCAGAGGCCGGGCTTTTCAGCGATGCAATTTTGTAAGGCTCGATCAGTTGGCGGGAGCAGGCGCCGGCGCCGGTGCTGCCGCGTCAGGCGTCGGCGTTGCCGGATCGGTGATCGCCGGAGCGGACTTGCCCTCAAGCGCCTTGTCGAGCGCCTTGCCGGTTTCCTCGGCGAGATCACGAGCGACGCCGCGCTGCCAGATATCGGCAGCCTTGCTGACTTCGCGCGCCACGATCGGGCCATCGGAAAGAAGCTTCTTGCCCGGCGCCGAATTGTAGAAGGCGGCAATGCCGTTCAGATCCTCGACCGAGAAGACCCGCGCATAGGCAAGCGCTGCTTCCTTCTCCAGGTCGGCACGGCGGCCGGCAAGCTTCAGCGTCGTTTCATCGACCGTCGAGGTGATGACTTCCTGAAGATCCGGATTCTTCTGGATAAGCTGCGCCTTCAGCGCTCCCGCGGCCTGCGGCAGGATGTTGTCATACAAGTCGGTGGCATGAATCGCTGCCACCGCCTCGCGGGCTGCCTTCAGGTGCGCGTCCGAGATTTCCTGCGAAAAGGCCGGCGACGCAATTGCGACCATTGCCGAAGCCGCCAGAACCGCGGAGAAGCGGCGAACACGATTGACCAACGTCATAATGGATAAAACTCCCTCTTTATTGGGTCGCGCGGACCGTTCTGATGCCGTCCGCACCCGCGATGACTGCCGCCTGCGCCAAGCCCAGGAACAGACCGTGCTCGACAACCCCCGGAACGGCGTGAAGACCATTTGATAGCGCTCTTGGATCGGGAATGCGGCCAAAAGATGCGTCGACGATAAAATGTCCGCCGTCTGTAACAAAAGGCGCGCCGTTCGTCATCCTCAATGTCAGCGGGCCCGAAAGACCGAGCTTTTCGGCAACCGCAGCGATTGCCAGCTCGGTCGCCTTCAAGCCGAATTTGTTGACTTCGATCGGCAGCGGAAACTTGCCCAGCGTTTCTACCATCTTCGATTGATCGGCAATCACGATCATTTTCTTCGAGGCTGCGGCCACGATTTTCTCGCGCAGCAGCGCGCCGCCACCGCCCTTGACCAGCGTGAGCTGCGCATCGACCTCGTCGGCGCCATCGATCGTCAGGTCAAGCTCCGGTGTCTCATCGAGCGTCGACAATTGAACGCCCAGTTCGCGGCACAGCGCTGCGGTGCGTTCGGAAGTCGGAACACCGATGATCTTCATGCCCGCCGCGACCTTTTCGGCAAGCAGCCGGACAAATTCCTCGGCAGTCGAGCCGGTGCCGATGCCGAGCCGCATCCCGTCCGTGACATGTTCAAGCGCGGCCCGCGCCGCCTCGATCTTCAATGCTCTTGCGTCCATGGGTGTGTCGCCGCGTCCTCGTTCGGTCGCGCTCCTAGCATCTTTGGCTGTTTCGGCAAAGGTTTTCTGCCCCTCAGGCCCAATCGACTTTGCTTGCGCCGCAAGGTCACTCGGGCTATGCGCGACCGACTTATTCCTTGAGCAGCAGGACATCTCATGAGCAGCCCAATCATCGTATTCGACCTCGACGGAACATTGGTCGACACGGCACCCGATCTGCTCGAGAGCCTTAATCACAGCCTCGGCGCCGGTGGCGTGCCGCATACCGACGCGACGGGCTTCCGCAGCTTCGTCGGCCATGGCGGCCGGGTGATGATCGAGCGCGCCTTCGCCGCCAGCAGGACGCCGCTGCCGGTCGCAGAGCACGACCGGCTTTTTGCACTCTTCATCGATCACTATGGTGAAAACATTCCCGGTAAGTCCCTGCCCTACCCAGGTGTACTCGATGCACTCGACCGCTTTACCGACGCCGGTTTCCTGATGGCCGTCTGCACCAACAAGACCGAAGGCTTTTCGCGCAAGCTTCTCGAAGCGCTCGATATGACCCGGTATTTCGCTGCGATCTGCGGCCAGGATACGTTCGCATTCCGCAAGCCGGACCCTCGGCATCTGACCGAAACCATCGCAATGGCCGGAGGCGATCGCGATCGCGCAGTGATGGTCGGCGATTCGCAAACCGACATCGACACGGCCAAGGCAGCCGGCATTCCGGTGGTCGCGGTCGATTTCGGCTATACCGATCGGCACGTACGCGAATTCGAGCCGTCGAAAATCATCTCGCATTTCGACGAACTGACGGTGGCGCTGGCCGACAAACTTATCGCGGCAGCAAACTGATCGGTGCCTTGACTTCGGTCATTCCCGTCCCTTATATCGCGGCTCGCTTGGCCTTCGGGCAACGAGCGGGCGATTAGCTCAGCGGGAGAGCACACCCTTCACACGGGTGGGGTCGCAGGTTCAATCCCTGCATCGCCCACCATACCCCTTGCCCGATTTTTCCTGATTGCGCTGACTTCAGCGTATCGTCAGCCAAAGCGTCCAAAGGACTGTGGCAAGCAACGGGTAGTTGCTTGCGAAGAGCCGCATGATCCAGCGGGCGGCGCCCGCTGTGTGGGACACCTGAAGTTTCAGAACTCGGTGTCGGCCTGGGAGACTTGCCGGATGCTCGGCGTACGCACTGCCTCGGTTTTTTCCAGAGCCGTCTTCAGATGCGCGTCGCGATCGTAGACGTCGCCGAAATACTCGACCTTGCCGTTCATTTCCGGCCAGGCCGTGAAATAGGCGACATAGACCGGAATCTTGCGCGTGACGCGCTCGGATGAATGCCCTTGCTTCAGCTTCTGGGCGATATGGTCGACCGTCGTGTCCAGCACTGCCGCCGCCATGCCCCGCGGGTCCTTCAACCTGACACAGCCATGACTGAACGCCCGCGAATCGCGGTCGAACAGGCTCTTCTGCGGCGTGTCGTGCATGTAGATCGCATGCTTGTTGGGGAACAGGATTTTCAGCTCGCCGAGAGCGTTGGCCTCGCTGGGGGTCTGGCGCACGCTGTAGGGAATTTTTGCGCCGTACTGTCCCCAGTTGATCGAAGACGACGGAATTTTTCGACCTTTCGAATCGGTCACTTCATAGCCGGAGCGGTCGAGATAACCGGGATCGCGGCGCAGTCTTGGCAGCATCTCGTTGACGATGATCGACTGCGGAACCCCCCAATAGGGATTGTAATCCACCTGCTCGATTTCATCGTAAAAGAAGCTTGTCTGATTGGTCGGCCGGCCGATGACGACGCGCATCTTCAGCTTTTCCGTATCGCCGTCGATATAGCTTGCCGTGAATGCCGGCTGGTTGATGAAAACGCGGGGGCTGCCGAGATTGGAGGGCAACCAGCGCATCTGCTCCAGCGCGAAGAGCACCTTGTCGACACGATCCGCTTTGGACGTTCCGGCGAGTTCACCCACGGTGCGCGGCCCGATCACGCCGTCCGGCTTCAGACCGACCTTTTCCTGCGCCATCTTGATGACCGGCACCAGCTCGTCAACATAGGCCTCACTCGCGCCGAGCCGCGTAATGACCTCCGAATATTGGCCGATGTCGTCGGGATAGTCGCGGGCGATCAGCTGCAGCAGCTTCGGCAGTTCCGGGCTGCTTTGACCCGGCCGCAAGAACAGCTTCGGATCGACGACGATGTCGTTTTCCGAACTGGCTTCCAACGACTCAAGTTCGACGCGCAAGGCTTGGTATTCCGCGTTCTGCGGATGCCAGGATTCCATATAGCTGCGCACTTCGCCGGTATGAGCCAGCGTCTTCAGGACGTTGACCATGTCCAGCGGCTTGGCCGGAAAATCGTGATATCCGGAAATCCTGTTCGGATCGACGCGGCCATTCTGCGCATCGCGAACATAGCGCAGCACGCGCGCCGAGAGCGTCATCTCAAAACGCATCAATTCGCGCTGGCGCGCGGCCATGTCGTCGAGCGAATAGCCGGTGGCCGGTACCGTGACGGCATAGTCCGCCGCGTCCAGTCCATGGGTAGGCGCCTCGCCCAGAACCCGAACCGCATCCTGCGCACGCGCATTGGCGGTCGCGCCGCTTACCCAGATGTAATCGGGATTGGCCGCATAATAATCCGCAAGAGCCTTGGCGATATCCTTTTCAGCGGAGAGGTCAAATCCGTCGAGGCCGGCAAGGCCTTCCCGAAAAGATGTGCCGCCCAATGATAGCTCGAACGATACCGGTTGCGCACTCTTCGAAAGCGCACCGAAGTCGACGCGAACGAGTGGATCGGCTTTGTAGGTGTAATAGCTCGGGCCGGTGATCTTGGCGACCGCAGCAGGAGTTGCAGTGCGCTTGGGCTGCGGAACGCGCCTCTCGGCGCGCGGCGGCGGCGGAAACTCTTCCCTTTGCATGCGCTGGACACGCCCGCCGCCGAACAAGGTATCGAACAATCCTTGAGCGTTTGCAGGTGCGTCGAAAGCCAGCGAGGCGGCAAGAACCGTGATCGACAGGGCTGCGGTTCTTTTCAGAGAGAAGATCATTGATTATCCGTCTCCGCCCGAATTCCGGACGGTTTCCCCATTTTCTCGCCGCGCCGAGAAAAATCAGCTCGTCCACTGCCGATGTAGGACGCGACTATATCGATTCATACCGATTTCGTTAAGGGAAGATAAATTTCGGCAATGATGTTGCCTAGCCGCTTCACAAGGGCGTGAGCGAGGCCGCAACGTATCGGTCGCGATGCCGTAGCGGGCGGAGGCTAATGGACGATGGCTGGCTGTCGTGGCTGTTCCACGAAACCCACAGCCTCCGCCACGACAGTCTGGTCGGACAAGATGCGGCGATGCCCGAGGTTTTCGGCCCAGAGGAGCCTGACATGGTCGCCGGCAGCCGCAAGCGTCTTGGCGTCTGACGCCGGCACTTCCGCATCGTTGGGCGCATGGATGACCAATGTCGGTATCTGCATTTGCGCGATATATCTGGATGCGACGAACTCGGCCATCGGATGGCCGGAGATGCGCTTGATCTGATTATCGAGCGCGCGGGCCGATTTATCCCCGACATTCGTATGCCGGCGAAATCCATTGAGTACGTCCGTCAGCGCGTTTGGCGATGCGATCATGATCAGGCGTTCCGTCGGCAGGGGTGCTGTGCCCTTGATCATGCCGGAGGCGGCACAGGCTGCAACCGCACCGCCGAAAGAGTGACCGACGACCGCCGCGAACGGGCCGAACCATTGTGCCGCTGCCGCTGTGGCTTCGACCGCCATCGCCATGTTGAGCCGCCGCCCCGTCGACCCTCCGTGACCCGGCAGATCGAGCGACATCACGCGAAAGCCCGCCTTGCGGTAGCCCTCGATGAGAGCGCGCATATATTCGGTACGCGAGCGCCAACCATGGATGACGAGCACAGTTGCGGTTGCGGAATGGCCTTCGGGGCGGAATTCGTGAACGCTTACGCATCCCGAGCCGACTTTCAGCCGGTGATGCCGCGCCTCGGCCATGAAGCCCCTCGCCGCTTCGACCGCACGCCGCTCGCCCGCGCTCAGCTTTTTCGGGTCAGGCGTTCGGCAGAAGAGTTCAAACGCAGCGCGTCCGCCCAATCGCGGTGCTATATGCTCGGCAGCACCGAACACACCCCGGATGACCTTCAAACCAATTGATGCCATATTGACGATCCGACCAACGGTTCAACTGTGAACATAATAGTTCAAACATGAACAATAAACAAGACCTTCCCTGGGACAATCCGCGATTCCGCAACTGGATCGCGCTGGTGCGCGCCGAAAAGGCCGTTGTGGCTGCCTTGAGCAAGGCGTTGCAGCCGCTCGACCTGAAGCTCGCGCAGCTCGACATGCTGATGAACCTCTATCGGCACCCTGGCATGTCCCAGCATGATCTTGCCCGCAAATTGCTGGTCGGACGGTCGAACATTACCATGCTCTTGCCCCAGTTGGAAAAGCGCGGCCTGCTTACCCGCGAAAACGACGCCAAGGACAAGCGGATCATGCGGCTGACCCTCACCGGCGAGGGAGAGACGCTCCTGATGGACGCGCTGCACATCTACAACGCGCTGATCGAGACGGTGATGGCCCAAACCTCTCCGACCGAATGCGACCGCATGGGCGCTATGATGACACGCATTTCCGAGGTGATGAAAAACACCTGAAGCCGGCTCGCGCGCCCTCACCACATGCTGGCTTTTGCGCGCTCCGGCCATTCGCGATCGTATTTCTCGCCGTCGATGTTTTTCCGGCTCGTCACCGCGAGTATCTGGCCGGGCGTGGGCATCGACTTCGGGTCGACGTGCTTTTCCGGGTTCCACAGTTCGGACCGCACGATAGCCCGCGCGCACTGGAAATAGACGGCCTCGACCGCAATCACCGTCACCGAACGCGCCGGCTTGCCTTCGACCGTGAAGGACGCGCAACGCTCGGCATCCGTGGTGATGTAGGCGCGGCCGTTGACCCGCAGCGTCGTTCCCGAACCGGGAACCAGAAACAGCAGCGCCACCCTGTCATCGCGGATGATGTTCTTCAGCGAATCGGCGCGGTTGTTGCCACGCCGGTCGGGCATCATCAGCGTCCGCTCGTCATGGATGCGCACGAAGCCGGCGAGATCGCCACGCGGCGAACAATCGAGACCTTCAGGCCCGGTCGTGGCAAGCGCTGCGAAGGGCGACGCTTCGATGAAGGCCGCATATTCGGGAATGATGTGGTCGAGTTCCTTCACCAGCGAGGTCTCGCCGGGCAGGCCGTAGAGCGCTTCGAGTTGTTCGACGGTGGTGATCTTCGACATTCCCAAACCTCCGATTTCTCTCGCGCCGTTATCTGAGTTCGGTGACGTTTTTGCGACGCTATCCCCGGCTCATGCCCTTTTGCTGAAGCTCCGCGAGATAGGCATTCCAGCGCTCGTCTTTCTCGTGGCCCAGCGTGTGCAGGTAGTTCCAGGTGAAGATGCCCGTATCATGGGTATCGTCGAAGATTATACGCACCGCATAATTGCCGACCGGCTCGATCCGGGAAATCGCCACGTTGCGCTTGCCCGGCACGGTCACCCGCTGTTCCGGCGAGTGCCCCTGTACCTCAGCCGAGGGCGAAGCTACGCGCAGCAGTTCGGCCGACAGCTCAAACGGATGGTGGTTGGGAAACGTCACCGTCAGCGTCCGGCGATCCTTCGATACTCTCAGTTCAGTTGGCGCCGTCATCGTCCTGCCCTTGTTTCGGCCCCTTCCCTACGCGCCTTCGGGTTCACCGAAAAGGTGAAAAAGCTGTGCCACAAAGCCGACATTGCAGCGTCGGCTACGGAGATGTTACCAAAGACCGATATCACCTACCTTGAATGACGGGTACGAATACACGACATTCAGGGCAAGAGCCGTCGCGCTGACGGCATTGGGAAACGCCATCGCATGAACATGATCGATCCATTCGGGCGCACGATCAGCTATTTGCGCGTGTCGGTCACCGACCGTTGCGACTTCCGCTGCACCTATTGCATGGCGGAAGACATGACCTTTCTGCCCAAAAAGGATCTGCTCTCGCTCGAGGAGCTCGACCGGCTGTGCACCGTCTTCATCGAGAAGGGCGTGCGCAGATTGCGGCTGACCGGCGGCGAACCGTTGGTGCGCAAGAACATCATGCATCTGGTGCGCGAGCTTTCGCGCCACCTCAAGAGCGGCGCGCTTGAAGAGCTGACGCTGACCACCAACGGTTCGCAGCTTGCCCGCTTCGCTGGCGAACTCGCCGATTGCGGCGTCAAGCGCATCAACGTCTCGCTCGACACGCTCGACCCGGAAAAATTCCATGCCGTCACCCGCTGGGGCCATCTCGACAAGGTCATGGCCGGCATCGATGCCGCCCAGGCTGCCGGGCTCAAGATCAAGCTCAACGCGGTGGCGCTGAAGGGCTTCAACGACGCCGAACTTCCCGAAATGCTGCGCTGGGCCCATGGCCGTGGCATGGACCTGACCGTCATCGAAACCATGCCGATGGGCGAGATCGATCTGGACCGCACCGACCAGTATCTGCCGCTGTCGCTGCTGCGCGCCGATCTCGAGCGCCAGTTCACGCTGACCGACATTCCCTACAAGACCGGCGGCCCGGCGCGCTATGTCGAGGTTGCCGAAACCGGCGGCCGGCTCGGCTTCATCACGCCGATGACGCATAATTTCTGCGAAAGCTGTAACCGCGTCCGGCTGACCTGCACCGGCACGCTCTATATGTGCCTCGGCCAGGAAGACGCCGCCGACCTGCGCGCGCCACTGCGCGCTTCCGAAGGCAACGAGCTTCTCTCCAGCGCCATCGACGAAGCCATCGGCCGCAAGCCCAAGGGCCACGACTTCATCATCGACCGCCGCACCAGCCGCCCCGCCGTCTCGCGCCATATGAGCGTTACCGGCGGGTGAAGGTCGGGCTCCTTTCCTTCTCCCCTTGTGGAAGAAGGTGGATTGGCGCGCAGCGCCAAGACGGATGAGGGGTGCTGGAAGAAACTCCAGCGTCTGCGCTCCGTCCAACACCCCTCATCCGACCTCCCCTTCGGGTCGGCCACCTTCTCCCACAAGGGGAGAAGGTGAGGCGCGCTTCATCATCGCCACGCCTGCTTTCGCATCTGGCCATTGTCAAAGAACTCGGGAATGCGGGGCGCAAAGGCCTTGCCTTCCTATGTTTGTAAATTCGTGGCGCAGCCATTGCGCCCCGCCAGCGCTCTTGTCCCGCTCAGTCGCCTCCACATTCGCGTGGCCAGCCGTAGCCAAGGACCCGGGCTTAGGGGTTCATCACCCAGCAGTGCTACCGCAGCACCACCAGCCCGGACGCCGACGCTTCCCCCTGATACCCGGTGCGCACCAGGAATCCCGTTTGGAAGCGGATTTGCGAGGGAAGTATGTGGGAGGTCGGAAAGAGGGGGATAGATTGAGGGAAGAAAAATGTGCGGTGTGAATAGAAACAATAGGTTGGGTGGAAATCGGTTGAAAATCTTTCCACACCTTCAAACCCTTGAGCGAAGCAAAAACCTCACCGTCGTCATCCCGGAAACCGGAGCGAAGCGCAGGTTATCCGGGACCCATTGACCACCACGGCCGGGTACTGAGTTCGCACAGTGGTCCTGACCAACCCCAAGGCAAGGACCGGGCCGCGCCTGACGATGCTGCGGCCAATGGATCCCGGATAACCTGCGCTTCGCTCCGGTTTCCGGGAAGACGAACTTAATGGTTGGTACCGCTAATCGCCGAGGTTGGTGCTGGAAGCGCCGCCCTCACTTTGTCATTCAGGGTCGAGCATGAGCGAAGCGAAACGCGCAGACCCAACGCTCCACGCGGCCGCACCTCCTACCCCGCGCCCACCTCCACATGCCACCATTTCGGCCGTCCGCCTCGGTTGGTGTGATAGGCGGGCATCAGCTCTTTCGCTGCGGGCTTGTCGAAGGCTCCGAGCAACAGGGCGACAACCGGCTTGTCGTCGATGGCGCCGAGGGAGCTGCCGCAGGTGGGGCAGAAGGCGCGGCTGGAATAGTCCGACGAGCGATAGACGGACGGCTTGCCGGCGGGTCCGGTCCACGTCACCCGGTCGCTTGGAAACTCGACCCAGGGCGCCGTCAATGCACCGGTGTGGCGCTGGCACATGCGGCAGGAGCAGGTATGCGGCTTTTCAGCCGGGCCGGTCGCCTCGAAGCGAACAGCGCCGCAAAGGCAGCCTCCGATGTACAGCTTTGGTTTTTTCGCGCGCTCTTTCATCAGCCCCCCACGGCAAAGTCCGCAATTATAAACCCGGTGCGGAATCTCAGACTGGATCGGTTCTGATCGAGTCTCAAGCCATGAACAAGCCGAATTGATCGCGCACCCAGCCGCTGGACGGCAGTTGCCTCAGTTCGCTGTGGCCCGCTCCGCCTGCTGCCGCGCGACCACTTCCAGATAGGCCGCCTGCAGCGTCTGGCGCACGGTCGGGCCGGAGATGGTGTTCGGTGCGCCAAGCTGCTCGACGCGCAGCTCGGCCATGAATTTCTCCCACATCGGCAGCCCGCCCTCCTCCAGAAGCCGCGCGCGGATGCTGAGATCTTCGCTGACGGGGAGCCATTTGCGGCCCCACGCGCCGAGGTGGGCCATGATCGGCACCAATTCGATCGCCTTCTCTGTCAGGCTGTAGATCGCTTTCTGCTTGTGGCTCGGGTCGTCGGTCTTGGTGAGCATGCCTTCTTCCAGCAGCATCTTCATGCGGTCGGCGAGGATGTTGGACGAAATGCCCTCTTCCGACCGCAGAAGCTCGCGAAAGTGGCGTTTGCCGCCGAAGATCATGTCGCGCAGGATCAGCAGGCTCCATTTGTCGCCGAACACTTCGAGCGAGAGGTTTATCGGGCAGCCCGAGCGATGAGCAGCGTCCATCAAAAAATTCTCCGAAAAACCGGTTGCAATTCCATAGCAGTGCAATTATCGTTCAACTGGTTGCTAAATACAATCACTATTTGATGTACCGGCGCGAGCTGACGGTCGACAGGAGAAAGCGATTCCATGTCACTCACCTATCATTTCCATCCCCTCGCCTCCTTCTGCCACAAGCCTCTGATCGCGCTATACGAAAACGACACCCCGTTCGAGACGGTGCTGGTCGATCTCGGTGACGAAAGCTCCAGCGCGGAGTTCAGGGAATTGTGGCCGGTCGGCAAGATGCCGGTGCTGCGCGACGCCGCCCGCGACCGCATCGTGCCGGAATCGACCATCATCATCGAGTATCTGGACCGGTATTATCCCGGCGCGGTGCGGTTCGTGCCCTATGACCCCGAAGAGGCCTGGCGCACCCGCCTCGCCGACCGTTTTTACGATCTCTATGTGCAGGAGCCGATGCAGAAGATCGTCGTCGACCGCATTCGCCCGGCAGGCCAGCACGATGCCTTCGGCGTCGAGCAGGCGCGCGCAACGCTTCGAACCGCCTATGGCATGATCGAGCGCGACATGGCCTCGCGGACATGGGCGATGGGCGATGCCTTCACTATGGCCGACTGCGCGGCGGCACCGGCGCTGTTCTATGCCGAAAAGGTCGAGCCCTTCGCCGCGACGCACAAGCACATGGCCGCCTATTTCGACCGGCTGTTGAACCGCTCGTCCTTCGCCCGCGTGCTGAAGGAGGCCAAGCCCTATTTCCATATGTTCCCGACGCAGAACCTGAACTGAATTCGAAAGGAGACAGACATGGAAGCGCAGAAAATTGTCCCGCACGGCGAATGGGTGGCAGCGCGCAAGCGGCTGCTCGCCCGCGAGAAGGAAATGTCGAAGGCGCGCGATGCACTGAACGCCGAACGCCGCGCCTTACCGATGGAACTGGTCGAGAAGGACTATCTCTTCGACGGCCCGAACGGCAAGACGAGCCTCGCCGACCTGTTTGAGGGCCGGCGCCAGCTCCTCATCTACCACTTCATGTTCGACCCGGAGTGGGAGAATGGCTGCCACGGCTGCACCAGCTTCGCCAACAGCCTGCCGGATCTGTCCGAACTGCATAAACGCGAAACCACACTGGCGATGGTCTCGCGCGCACCTTTCGAGAAGCTCTCCGGCTACAAGCAGAAGATGGGCTGGACCGTGCCGTGGTATTCGTCCTTCGGCAGCGACTTCAACTACGATTTCCACGTCACGCTGGACGAAAAGATCGCGCCTATCGAGATCAACTACCGTGGCAAGGCCGAGTTCGAGGCCGCGAAAGGTGCCTGGGACCAGTGGGGCACCGAACTGCCGGGCCTCAGCGTCTTCCTCCGCGACGAAGACCGGATCCTGCACAGCTATTCGACCTATGCACGCGGGCTGGAGCCATTGGTGCCGGTCCTGCATTATCTCGACCTTGCACCGCTGGGCCGACAGGGCTCGTAAGCCAGCGAATTCAAATCCATATCGGGAAGATGAAATGACCGACTCAAAGAAGAACGGGCGCGCTACCTTTGTGCTCGTGCATGGCGCATGGGCGGGCAGTTGGTCGATGATGCGGGTTGCCGATCTGCTGACGGCCAAGGGTCACCGTGTCTTCGCGCCGACGCTGAGCGGGCTTGGCGAGCGTTCGCACCTTGCAGGACCGGACATAAACCTCACCACCCATGTCAACGACGTCGTCAACGAGGTGCTGTGGAAGGACCTCGATAATATCGTGCTGGTCGGGCATTCCTATTCCGGCATCGTCATAACCGGGGTGGCCGAAAGGATCGGCGAGCGCATCGCCTCGATCGTCTATCTCGACGCGTTCATACCCGCAGATGGCCAGTCCTTCGCCGATTTCGCCGAAGACTGGGAACTCGTCGGCGAAACGATCCCCGCTCCGCCGACCTCAAAGGGCGACTATCTTGATGAAAAAGACCGCGCCTGGGTCGACGCCAAAGCGACGCCGCACCCAACCGCATCGCTGAAGGAAAAGCTCCGCGTTACCGGCGCCTACCAGCGCGTACCGAAGAAAACCTATATCCAGGCCACCGGCTGGGAGAGCCCGTTCGGCCAGACCGCTGAGGCTTTGGGAAAGGACCCGAGCTGGACCGTCAGGCAGGTCGCCTGCGGCCATGATGTCGGCATCGACAAGCCGCAGGAACTGGCTGACCTTCTGGTCGAAGCTGCCTAGACCTGCGAAAGCGCAGCTTCAGGCTTCCTTCCTTGTTTGAGCCTTCGCCCTGCTGCCCGCCGGCGCTTTCTTGGTCTTCTTCTTGGCCTGATTGAACTCGATCGCGGCGCGGACGAGGTTTTTCAGAGCGTTCTCATCGATCGTGTCGCCCTCGAAAACATCGATCGCCCGCCACACCTTGCCGCCGAAGCCCGCGTTGAAGAGCTTGTCGGGGTCCGGGAGGCTCGCACCGTGGGAAAAGGTGAGCTTCACCTTGTCCTTGTGGGCGTTGCCGACAGCGATAATGCCGTCGCGGGACCATACCGGGCTTCCCATCCACTTCAATTCCTCGATGATCTCTACGTCGGCCTCGAGGATGCTCCTGCGGAGGCTGGCGAGCGTCTTGCCGCGCCAGTCGTCGAGTTTTGCGATCAACTGGTCGATCTGTTCGGATGGAGTCATTGGATTTATGTCCTCGAATTCCTGCCCCGCTCATGGTCACGATAGTCGCCATCGTGGGGTAAATTCAAGGAACGACCACCACGCCAAGCCGACCCTGCTGCCTGCCGCTCGTGACAGCAGGAAAATTTAGCCGGCAAACCTCCGTTCGTGACCTCTTGCAATGGCAGCACTGGCCGAACTCTCCGGTGGCCCAGCGCTTTGGCATTGCTGTTTCGGCACCGGATGTTACATCCTTTGCCTAACAATAAAGAATCGGAAACGCCTTGGCACTTTCTCCCAACCTTCGCGGCGCCATGTTCATGGTGGTGTCGATGGCCGGGTTCACATGCAACGACGCGTTGATCAAACTGGCGTCGATGCACATGAATTTCGGCCAGGTGATCCTCGTCCGTGGGCTGTTCGCGACCGCGCTGATCACCCTGCTTGCCTGGCACCAGGGCGCGCTGAAGATGCCGCGGCTGATATTCCACCCAATGATCGGCCTTCGCGTCCTGGGCGAGCTCGGCGGCACGATCTTCTTCCTGATCGCGCTCCAGCACCTGCCCATCGCCAATGTCTCGGCCGTGCTTCAGGCCCTGCCGCTCGCGGTGACGATGGGCGCGGCGCTGTTTCTGGGTGAAGGCGTCGGCTGGCGCCGCTGGCTGGCGATCGTCGCAGGCTTTGCCGGCGTCATGATCATCGTGAGGCCGGGCTTCGAGGGTTTCAACGTCTTCGCATTGTCGGCGCTGGTCTCGGTTGCCTTCTGCGCCTTGCGCGACCTCGCGACCAGACGCCTGCCGCCGCACGTCCCGTCGCTTCTGGTTTCCGCAGTCACCGCCACGGTGATCATGCTGTGCGGCGCAGTGCTCATAACGCCGCTCGGCGGCTGGACGCCGATGGAGTTCGAATACATCGCGCTGCTCGGCCTTGCGGCAGTTCTCGTCCTGGTCGGCTACCAGTTCGTCATCATGTCGATGCGCACCGGCGACATCTCCTTCATCGCACCATTCCGCTACACGGCCCTGCTCTGGGCGATCGTGCTTGGCTATCTGATCTTCGGCGACGTCCCCGACATTGCGATGATCGTCGGCGCGACCATCATCGTCGGTTCCGGCCTCTATACGCTCTACCGCGAACAGGTCGCCGGAAAAACCGCGCCAGCCGCGCAAAGCACAGGCCCGGCGATGGCGCCGGACGGCATCTAGGCTCGGGATATGGCGGCAGGCTTCCTGAACAAGGCGACGCCGCCGCATGTCTTCACGCTGGTGACGGCAGCAGCAGCCAGCACGCTGTCGATGAACGTCTTCCTGCCATCCCTGCCCGGCATGGCCAGGCATTTCGACGCTGAATATGCCGTCGTGCAGCTGGCTGTTTCGCTCTATCTCGCCGCCACCGCCATCCTGCAACTGTTCATCGGGCCGGCATCCGATCGCTTCGGCCGGCGGCCGGTGATGCTGTTCTGCTTCGCGCTTTTCATTCTCGGCACGGTCGCGGCCCTCTATGCGCCGACGATCGAGCTGCTGCTTGCCTGCCGCCTGCTTCAGGCGAGTTCGGCAGCCGGCATGGTGCTATCGCGCGCCATCGTGCGCGATACCGTCGAGGCAGCCGAAGCGGCGAGCAAGATCGGCTACATCACGATGGGCACCAGCCTGGTGCCGATGATAGGGCCGATTATCGGCGGTTTCCTCGACGAGTTCTATGGCTGGCATGCTACCTTCCTGCTGATGCTTGCGGCAGGGTTGTTCGCCTTCGCCATCGTCTGGCTTGATCTCGGTGAGACGAACCGGCAGAAATCGTCGAGCTTTGCCGCGCAGTTCCGCACCTATCCGGAAGTTGTCGGCTCGCGGCGCTTCTGGGGCTATACGCTGACGGCCGCCTCCACATCCGGTGTTTTCTTCGCCTTTCTCGGCGGCGGGCCTTACATCTCGTCGGAAATCCTGCACCTGACGCCATCGCAATACGGACTGTATTTCGCCATCGTTTCGATCGGCTACATGCTCGGCAACTTCATGTCGGGCAGGTTTTCGCGAACGGTCGGCATCAACCGCATGATGCTCTACGGCAATGTCGTGACGGTACTGGGCATGATGCTGTCGATCGCGCTGTTCTGGTCCGGCTACAACCATCCGTTGTCGCTGTTCGGCCCTGTCTTCTTCGTTGGCGTTGGCAACGGCGTTACGCTGCCCAACGCCAATGCCGGCATCGTCAGCGTCAGCAGCCATCTGGCGGGCTCGGCGTCCGGCCTTGGCGGCGCGCTGCAGATCGGCGGCGGCGCGGTGCTTGCTGTGGTCGCAGGTGCGCTGCTGACGCCGGAGACCGGCCCCTACCCGTTGCTTTGGGTCATGCTGCTTTCGGCGCTGGCAGGCGCGCTGTTCACCCTTTATGTGATGTGGGTGTCGCGGCATCCGGGCAAGGAAGCGTGAGTGTGCAGGAAGATATTGCGGGATTGATTCTTTCAGGCGGCCGCGCGACGCGCATGGGCGGTGGCGACAAGACGCTGCGCCCGCTGGGCGGCAGAACGATCCTGTCGCAGGTGATCTCGCGGCTTGCGCCACAGACCGGACGAATGGCGATCAGCGCCAATGGCGACCCGGCGCGCCTTGCCGGCTTCGGGCTTCCCGTCATTGCCGACACCGCAGGCGCCGGACCTTTGGCCGGGATTCTGGCGGGAATGGAATGGGCACGCCCCGTCGCCAGCCATATCCTGACGGTTGCCGGCGACACACCCTTCTTCCCCGCCAATCTTTGCGAAAAGCTCGACGCGGCCAGAAAGGGCGAAGCAGGCCGGATTGCGGTTGCTTGCTCGGACGGAGAACAGCACCCGACATTCGCGCTGTGGCCCGTTACGCTGCACGACGAGCTTCTCGTCTTTCTCGGCGGGCAGCATAAATTCCGCGTGCGCGCCTTCATCGAAAGCCATGATTTCGTCGAGGTCGATTTCCCGATGCTGGACGTTGCGGAAAAAATCGTCGATCCCTTCTTCAACATCAACACGCCCGGCGAACTTCAGGAAGCCGAGGCGATCGTGCGGGCCATGATTTGACACAGCGCGTATTCGGCATCACCGGCTGGAAGAATTCAGGCAAGACCACGCTGACCGAAAGGCTCGTGGCCGAATTGACCGCGCGCGGCTGGCGCGTTTCCACGGTCAAGCACGCGCATCATGCGTTCGACATCGACAAGCCGGGCACCGACAGCTTTCGCCATCGTGCCGCCGGCGCCCGCGAAGTCGCCATCGTCTCCGGCAAGCGCTGGGCTCTGATGCATGAACTGACCAGTGAAGACGAGCCCTCGCTCGACGCCATACTGGCGCGCCTTTCGCCCTGCGACATCGTGCTGGTCGAGGGCTACAAGCGCGAGGCGCACAAGAAGATCGAGACGCGCCGGCTGGAAGCGAAAGACACAGCGCCCCTGTCGGCGAACGATCCCAACATCGTCGCCATCGCCGCTGACCATCCGGTGTCGGGAGAACGCCTCCCGGTATTCGGCATCGACGACATCGCGGTGATCGCCGATTTCATTGAAACAACAACCGGCTTGAAAAAGTTGACGTAACGTCATGTCCCGGCAGCGATTTACGCCGCCGGAATGAACTTGCGCGCACGCCGGCAAGTTGACGTAAAGTCGTTTGCCGGGGACGTATTTGCAGTTGCTTTCTTCCTGAAAACAGACGCAGTATCGCGCTCTGCGGGCCACCGGGAGGCGGCCCTGGACGACGCCGCAACCATCAGCGGCGGGCAACAACAGAGAGGAACATCATGCGTATTCTTATGCGTGTCGCGCTTGGGGTATCGGCAATCGCGCTGGCAATCGGCGCAGCCCAGGCCCAGGAAAAGACCATCAAGATCGGCACCGAAGGCGCCTATCCGCCCTTCAACAACCTGACCGCCGACGGCAAGCTGGAAGGCTTCGACATCGATATCGCCAACGCGCTGTGCGAAGAGATGAAGGCCAAGTGCGAATTCGTGACCCAGGACTGGGACGGCATCATCCCCGCCCTTCAGGCCGGCAAGTTCGACGCCATCATCGCGTCCATGTCGATCACACCGGAACGCCTGGAAAAGGTCGACTTCTCCGCCAAATACTACAACACGCCTTCGGCCATCGCCGTCCCCAAGGACAGCGACATCAAGGGCGTGACCAAGGAAGACCTCGCCGGCAAGACGATCGGTACGCAGGGCTCCACCACCCACTTCAACTATGCGGAAAAGACCTTCACCGACGCAACGGTCAAGGCTTACCCGACCGCCCAGGAATATCAGCTCGATATCGCCAATGGCCGTCTCGATGCGGTGGAAGACGACATCGTCGTTCTGTCGCAGTGGCTTGATTCTGCCGACGGCGCCTGCTGCAAGCTGCTGGGCCAACCCTCGCCGCAGCCGGTCGAGATCTTCGGACAGGGCGCCGGCATTGCGGTCCGCAAGGGCGATGCGCTGGCGAACGAGTTCAGCGCCGCGATCAAGGCGATCCGCGCCAACGGCAAGTACAAGGAAATCAACGACAAGTACTTCAAGTTCGACGTCTACGGCGCCGAATCCTGATCCGATTGAAGCGCGAGGGCGGCCAAATCACCGCCCTCGCCTTTTAGACAGAACAGGAGACTGGCGCGCGGATGGAAAACGTCTGGACGCTGCTCAGCTGGGGACCAGAAGGTTGGAGTGACGACATCGCCTGGGGCGTTCTCGTCACGGTCTCGCTCGGGCTCGCCACGCTTCCGGTCGGTCTGCTCATCGGCTTTCTGGTGGCGCTCGCCAAACAATCGCCCGAGCCGTCGCTGCGGCTCGCCGGCAATGTCTACACCACCATCTTTCGCGGCCTGCCCGAACTGCTGACGCTGTTCCTCGTCTTCTATGGCGCGCAGATCGGCCTTCAGCAGTTGCTTCATCTGATTAGTCCCGGCACCAATATCGAGATCAACAGCTTCGTTGCCGGCATGGTGGCGCTGGGCGTGGTCTTTTCCTCCTACGCCAGCGAGGTTTTTCTCTCGGCCTTCCGCGCCATCCCGCAGGGGCAATATGAGGGCGGCTATTCGATCGGCCTTTCCAAGGGCCAGACGATGCGGCTGGTGGTGCTGCCGCAGCTGATCAAGATCGCCCTGCCCGGCCTCGCCAATCTCTGGCTGATCCTGCTCAAGGACACGTCGCTCGTCTCGGCCATCGGCCTTGCCGACATATTGCGCCAGAGCGGCATTGCCGCGCGTGTCACCAAGCAGGCTTTCCTGTTCTTCGGCTTCGCCTGCATGATCTATCTGGTGCTGGCCATAATCTCGTCCTTCGGCATCAATGCCATCGAACGCTGGGCCGGCCGCAAGGAGGCGCAGCGATGAGCGCCGTCACCGAAACCAGCACCGACGTCGACCGCCCGCCGGCCATTCCCAGGCCATGGACTGCCGCGCGCATAACCGGGCACGTCTTCATCGTGCTGTGGCTGATGCTCGGCGTCGCCATGGTGGGCTATCTCGTCAACGCCTGGAACCCGGACCTTTTCGAGAAATACGCGCCCTATTATCTGTCCGGCCTGCTGGTAACCATCAAACTGGTGGCGGTCTCGATCGTACTCGGCGCGCTGCTTTCGATACCGATCGCCTATGCGCGCATGTCGAAGAACAAGCTGCTGAACGCCCTGGCCTATGCCTATGTCTATTTCTTCCGCGGCACGCCGCTGCTGGCGCAAACGTTCCTGATCTATTACGGCCTCGGCTCGTTCCGGCCGCAGCTTGAAGCCGTCGGCTTGTGGACCTTCTTCCGCGATGCCTGGTATTGCGCGGTCTTCGCCTTCTCGCTGAACACCGCAGCCTATCAGGCCGAAATCCTGCGCGGCGCCATCGAAAGCGTGCCGAAGGGCCAGTGGGAGGGCGCGGAGTCGCTCGGGCTGCACAAGTACCAGATCCTGCGCAAGATCGTGCTGCCGCAGGCGCTGATCGTTGCGCTGCGCCCCTATGGCAACGAGATCATCCTGATGATCAAGGGCTCGGCGATCGTCGCCATCATCACCGTCTACGACCTGATGGGCGAAACGCGCCGCGCCTATTCGCGCACCTTCGATTTCCAGACCTACCTCTGGGCCGCACTGATCTACCTGTCGATGGTCGAGACGCTGCGCCACGGCATCGAATGGATCGAGCGGCGCATCACCAAACATTTGAAGCGCTGAAATCGGCCGGCGCGCCGCAATTTTATTGACGCAGCGGCAATTCCCTTTACGACGGCTTCACCACTGACGCCTATGCTCGGCGTCATACGGGGTGCAGCGGCCGAATGGCTTTTCAGATCGATCTCAACACGTTGATGCTTTGCTCCATGCTGGTGACGTCCACCTGCGGAGTGCTGTTCCTGCTCGAGGCGTGGCGGCGGCGCGAAATCGCCTCCAGCCTGTGGTGGGGCATCGGCTTTGCCTGCTCGACCATTTCGCTCCTCTTCTACATCGCCTCGTCGGCCCCTCACCTCGATTGGCTGGGTCCCGTCGGCAATGGTTTCGTCGTGGCAACCATGTCCTTCATCTGGGTTGGCGCGCGCTCCTTCAATGGGCGTTCGAGCGCGGTTGTTCCGGCACTCGCCGGACCTTGCCTGGTCATCTTGGTGCCGCTCCTGATGTCCCGGCCGCTCGAAGCCTGGAGCGGCGCAGTACTGTTTTTCTTCGTATTCTCGTTCTACAGCCTGATGACCGGCTTCGAATTCTGGCGCGGCGGTGCCAATCGCTATCAGAACGCCCTGATCCTGGCCGTGACCAGCAGTTTCAACGGCCTGTACTATGCCGGGCGCGGCGGGGTGCTCTGGCTGACGAGCCCGGACCATCCGTTCTTCACTGCCTATTTCGGTTCCAAGGTGGCCACCATCGAGGTGATGCTGCTGATCCTGATTTCCAGCTTCACCCTTGTTGCACTCGGCCGCGAACAGACCGAAATGGCACTGCGCCGCGCCGCTACCCATGACGGGCTGACCGACGTTCTCAACCGGCGCGAATTCGTCCAACGGGCGGAACAGTCGCTGCAACGCCTTGCAGTCACCCGCGCACCGGCGACCGTGCTGATCATGGATCTCGATTTCTTCAAGAAGATCAACGACACCTACGGCCACCCCGTGGGCGACCAGGTGCTGGTTATGTTCGCGGCCATGGCCAAGAGCACAATTCGTGCGAGCGATCTGCTGTGCCGCCATGGCGGCGAGGAGTTCGTCGTCTTCCTGCCCGGCGTCGGCCAGAGGCGGGCGATCGATATTGCAGAGAATATCCGCGCGCGCTGCGCCGAGATCGCGATTGTCACCGAACGCGGCACGCTGCGGCCGACCATCAGCATCGGCGTTGCGTCCGCCCCGTTCTCCGAGCGTGATCTGCCGTCGCTGATCGCCGAGGCCGACGAAGCCCTCTATCTGGCCAAATCCGAGGGCCGCAATCGCGTCGCCACGGCTGCCCGCGCCGCCTGAGCCAATCCTTCATCCTTGACGAATCTGCTCCATCGCGTACAGCGCCGCGCGTCCAATTGAACGCGCAAAGGACGCTGTAACACTCTGAGTCGGCGCATAATCCTTTCCAAAAATCGATTCCGATTTTTGGGGTTATGCGCTAGACCTGACGCCCACGGTTTTCGTTGGGACTGAAAGGTTGGAATAATGGCGTCAGTGGCATTCCTGGGACTTGGCGTGATGGGCTACCCGATGGCAGCGCATCTCAAGAACAAGGGCGGGCATGACGTCACCGTCTACAACCGCAGCGTCGCCAAGGCGCAGAAATGGGTCGGCGAGCATGGCGGCAGCCACGCAGCAACGCCGCGCGAGGCAGCCAGGGACAAGGACTTTGTTTTCTCCTGCGTCGGCAATGACGACGATTTGCGCAGCGTCACCATCGGCCCGGACGGGGCCTTCCAGTCGATGAAGAAAGGCGCGATCTATATCGACAACACCACGGCCTCGGCGGAAGTCGCACGCGAACTCGGCGAGAAAGCTTCAGAGCTCGGCATCTCCTTCCTCGACGCGCCGGTTTCCGGCGGTCAAGCCGGTGCAGAGAACGGCGCGCTGACCGTCATGGTCGGCGGCGATCAGGATGTCTTCGACAAGGCCAAGCCGGTGATCGACGCCTATGCCAAAATGGTCGGGCTGATGGGTCCGACGGGCGCCGGCCAGCTTACCAAGATGATCAACCAGATCTGCATCGCCGGACTGGTTCAGGGTCTGGCCGAGGGCATCCACTTCGGCAAGAAAGCCGGGCTCGACATCGAAAAGGTGGTCGAAGTGATTTCCAAAGGCGCTGCCGGCTCCTGGCAGATGGAAAACCGTCACAAGACGATGAACGCCGGCAAATATGATTTCGGCTTCGCCGTCGACTGGATGCGCAAGGACCTCGGCATCTGCCTCACCGAGGCCGACCGCAACGGCGCATCGCTTCCCGTCACGGCACTTGTCGACCAGTTCTACAAGGATGTGCAAGGCATGGGCGGCAAGCGCTGGGACACGTCCTCGCTGCTGGCACGACTGGAGAAATAGGCGCAGACGCCATGGCCGAGCTTTCGGCGAACTCCAGCGCTGCGGAAATCATCGCGCATTTGCGCTCGATCGGTTCGGAAGAAAATCGCCGTGGGATGCTGCGCTATGGCATCAAAATCGATCGTGCGCTCGGCATCTCGCACGGCGTGCAGCGACAGATCGCCAGGCAGATCAAGCGAAACCATGAACGCGCCTTCGAGCTTTGGGAGAGCGGTATCATGGAGGCGCAGTTCATCGCTTCCGTGACGGCCGACCCGAAGCGCTTTACCGCTGAAAATGCAAGGCGTTGGGCTGCGAGCTTCGACTCCTGGGATATCGTCGATGGCGTCTCCGACCTCTTCGTCGACACGGATTGCTGGCGCGAACTGATCGAGGAATTCGCGGCAGATGATCGCGAATTCGTCCGCCGGACCGCCTTTGCCATGATGGCCTGGTCGGTCGTCCATCGGAAGAAGGAGCCGGACGCGACTTTCCTCGATTTCCTGCGGCTGGTCGAGGCTCACGCCACCGACAGCCGCAATTTCGTGAAGAAGGCCGTGAACTGGGCACTTCGCTCGATGGGCAAGCGCTCGTTCGCCTTGCACGGGCCGGTGCTCGTAATGGCCGAAAAGCTCGCGGCCTCGCCCGACAAGACGACACGTTGGATCGGCAAGGATGCGGTCAAGGAATTGACCGGGCCCAAAACGCTGGAACACCTGCAACGCAAGGCGGACGCGAAATGAGCGGCCAGGCGCAGCGCTTCGGCATAACAGGCCAATCGCGCCTTTGCTTATTGACCCGACCTTCCCGAGCGATTTTACTCAGGCTCATGCCCGTGGAGTGTAGCCGTTGAATTTTGTTCTCAGATCAGCCGTCGCGGCTGCCGCCACACTTCTGGCATTCAGTGCGAACGCCGCCTCGCCAGCCACGACCATTTTCTGGAAAGATCTCCGGCCAGCGGGGCAACAGGCCGCCGAAGGCCCGGGATTGCCCATGGTCGCTGCAAAAATGCCGGACCATGGCGAAACGCTTTCTACGAATCTGGACGGAAAGACGGTGACACTGACCGGCTACGCGCTGCCGGTCGATCGCGATGGCGATCTTGTTTACCAGTTCCTGCTCGTCCCCTGGACCGGCGCGTGCAGCCATATGCCAACACCGCCGCCGAACCAGATCGTTCTCGTCACCATGCCCAAGCCCTACAAACTGGCGAAAGCCTACGAGGCCGTATCGGTAACCGGCACGCTGAAGCCCAGCATGGAGAAGAGCCAGCTCTTCATTCTCGATGGCGTCTCGATCGTCCAGTCCGGTTACAGTTTCAGCAAGGCGGATGTCGCATCGGCCGAAACCGTGCCGGATGCGGTTGTGGTGCCGCAGGCCAACCCGTGGAGCTTCATGAAGAAGTGAAGCACGGCCGGGAGGCGCGAACCTCCCGGCAAGCTGTCATCAAGCGGCGTTGGAGCCGGATTCCTTGTCCAGCACCATATAATCCAGCGGCAGTTCGGTCGTGTATTTGATCTGCTCCATCGCGAATGCCGAGGACACGTCGCGAATCTCGATCTTGGCGATGAGCCGCTTGTAGAAGGCGTCGTAGGCCGAAATGTCCGGCACCACCACGCGCAGCAGATAGTCGACATCGCCGCTCATGCGATAGAATTCAATCACTTCCGGAAATTCCTGAATGACCTCCGAGAAGCGCCGCAGCCATTCGTGGCTGTGCGAATTGGTGCGTATCGACACGAAGACGGTGACGCGCGTGTTGATCTTTTCCGGATCGAGGATGGCCACGCGCCGCTTGATGACGCCCTCCTCCTCGAGCTTCTGGATGCGCCGCCAGCAAGGCGTCGTCGACAGGCCCACCTTTTTGGCGACATCGGCGACGGCAAGTGTCGCGTCTTCCTGAAGAAGGCGAAGAATTTTTCGATCAAGGCGGTCCATGATGGCTCCGTTAGAATATTATTCCGCCATAATCTCCCTAACGAAAGTATTTCACAAGAAAGGAATTCTCCGGGGACCGGGAATTTTTGCAAAGACATTGCAGGAATATCAGGAAATGCGATGCCGGATTTCCGATTTGAGGACAGGCAGCAATTCCATTTCAAACCACGGATTCTTTTTCAGCCAGCCCGTATTGCGCCACGAAGGGTGCGGCAGCGGGATGACGCGCGGCATCGTCGACGCGTCATGGATGGCGCGCCAGTCCCGCACCGTTTCGTTCAGCGACTCCTTGCGCGCCACGCCCAGGTGCCAGCTCTGCGCATAAAGCCCGACTGCAAGAACGAGATCGACCTGCGGCATCAGATCGATCAGCCTTTGCCGCCATGCTGGCGCGCATTCGCGGCGGGGCGGCAGGTCGCCGCCCTTGGCATCCTGCCCCGGAAAGCAGAAGCCCATCGGCACGATGGCGAAGTTTTGCGCGTCGTAGAACTGGGCGCGCGTCACGCCGAGCCAGTCGCGCAGCCGGTCGCCCGAGCGGTCGTCGAACGGCAAGCCACTGGCATGGACCTTCGTGCCGGGCGCCTGCCCCGCAATCAGGACGCGGGCGGACGTGGACGCCACCACGACCGGCCGCGGCTCATGCGGCAGGGGCCGGGCAAGCGGCTGCTCGACGCAGATGCGGCAGGCGCGGATTTCGGCGACAAGCCGGTCGAGCTCGGCGGGCACGGTCAGGCTTTGGCGCTCGGCCGGGCAGAAATCGCCTGATACCAGCGAATGATGTTGGTCAGCTCTTCAGGGACGGCAATGCGCGCCGGCTTCATGAAATCGACGGCAATCATGCCGGTGATGTCGGCAATGGAGAATTCGTCGCCGGCGGCAAATTCACGGTCAGCCAGTTCCCCATCGAGAATATTGAGGAATTCCAGTGCTTTGGGTTTGTTTGCTTCACCCCATTCGGGAACCTGCGGGATTTCCCACTCCTTCATCGCCGGGTGAATGTGGCGGAATGCCTGCGCCACGCAGCTGAGCAGGTTGAGCTCCATGCGCCGCTGCCACATCTCGACCTTGGCCCTGCCGAGCGCACCGCGCCCGAACAGCGCCGGCTCGGGATGAAGCTCCTCGAAATAGCGGCAGATGGCTACGGACTCGGTCAGGATCGTCCCATCGTCGAGTTCGAGCACAGGCAGGCGCTGCAGCGGGTTGCGCCGGGCGACCTCGTCGCCCTTATGTCCCATTGCACCCATATCGATGGGCACCAGCGGCACCTCGATGCCCTTCTCGGCCAGGAATACGCGGACCCGCCGCGGATTGGGCGCGCGCCCGCCATCATAAAGTTTCAATCCAACCTCCCTTTCAGTTTCGGCTTGCGACTATAGCGCGGCATCACGACAACCGAAGCATTTCCCGCAGCCAGTTGAGCATCGAACCGGCGCTGCCGTGATGCGGCTCTACCGGCATGCGATGCGTGTCACGCCATTCGCGCGGACGCTCGAATGTGCCGGCCCAGATGCCGATGCCCTTCTGGCGCGCTGCCTGCTCCAGATCGTCATAGTCGCCATAGGCGACCGCCCACCCCTGCTCCACCTGCGCGCGGTTGAGATCGACACCGCCGGCCGTGCAGACGCCAAGCAACCGGTTGTAGCGATCGCGCTCCCAGCCCGAACACGAAACGGATTTGCCCGCGACGAGCCGCGCAAGCGCTTCACGAGAGCGCCGCCCGCACGGATAGTCGGCGCCGTCCTTCTGGCAGGTCTGCGTGTATTCCGGCGCGTCGATGCCGAGCAGGCGGATGCGCTCGGCGCCGAGCGTAATCGAATCGCCATCGTTGACGATCGCCGAGCCGGTGGTCTGACGGGTTTCGACCCGGTCGAGGCGCGCGACGATGAGGACAATCAGCCCGAGAATCGCAAAGGCGAGGCAATAGTCCAGAAACTTCCGGAATGGGCTGCGCGGCGGGGTGTAGCGCCGCCTACGCGACCAGTTCCGCGACATTCGAGTCATATGGCAAACAAACTCTTAATCATTCCGGCCTAGTCTGCGGTTTGTAATCATTGCTCGCGTAAGTTGAAGACATTCATGCCGTTGCTGCGCTCTAACACGGCGGACAAATTCATTGTGGACCGCAGGAAACCGCACCGCAACAGCGATGTCGCGCGCGCGGTGCGCAAAACGCGTGACCGGCTTTCGCACCGGCCCGGCGCGCTTGCCTTCGACCGCGAACTGCTGAAACTTCACGCCAATGCGATGGTGGGCAGCGCGACCGCCATTCCGCTGCTGGTTCTCGCAATAACCGCCACCGGAATTTTCATCGGCATGCGCGGCGAGATCATGGTCTGGGCGCTGCTGACAATGATCTGCTATGCGGGACTGGCGCTCTATGCGCACCGCGTCGAAAAATCAGAGACGACCAAGCTCGAAACCGCACGGACCACGCGAAACTTCCTGATCGGGCATTTCATCACCGGTCTCGGCTGGGCCTATTTCGCGGCAATCAACTGCAACGAATGCCAGGTCGACCAGTTTCCCATCGTCAAGGCCGTCGTGCTGCTGCTGGCGATGGCAGCCACCGCGCTGATCGCTTCGTCCCTGCGCGGCGCGCTGCTCACCACGTTCGCATTGCCGGTTGCGGTCTATGCCGCGTTCGGCGTTACCGAGCCGGACCCTGCCGATCTCGTCATGCTGGCGCTGCTGGCGTTGTCGTTGCCCTTCTTCGTCTATGTCGCCAGCCGCCTGAACCGCTCGTCGGTGATGCTGCTTTCCTTCCGCTCCGAAAAGGACGGGCTGATCGCCGAGCTGGAAACCGCCAAATCCATGTCGGACGAGGCACGCCGCCGCGCCGAAGAGGCCAATCTCGCCAAGTCACGCTTTCTTGCCTCGATGAGCCACGAATTGCGGACGCCGCTGAATGCCATTCTCGGTTTTTCCGAAGTGATGTCGAACGAGGTTCTGGGGCCGATGCAGAACCCGACCTACCGCGACTATGCCCGCGATGTGCACGATTCCGGCCAGCATTTGCTCGACCTCATCAACGAAATCCTCGACCTGTCACGCATCGAGGCCGGCCGCTACCAGCTCAACGAGGAACCGGTGCGCCTTCTCTACATCGTCGAGGAATGCTGCCACCTGATGGAACTGAAGGCCTATAACAAGAACCTGAAGGTGATCCAGGAGTTTGAGCCGGAGCTGCCGCGCCTGTTCGCCGACGAGCGCGCCGTGCGCCAGATCACGCTGAACCTTCTGTCCAATGCGATCAAGTTCACCTCATCCGGCGGCGAAATCCGCGTGCGCGTCGGCTGGACGGCGGGTGGCGGGCAATACATTTCAGTGAAGGACAACGGCCCCGGTATTCCGGCCGAAGAAATCCCGGTGGTGCTGTCAGCCTTCGGCCAGGGTTCGATCGCCATCAAAAGCGCAGAACAGGGAACCGGGCTCGGCCTGCCGATCGTCCAGGGCCTGCTGGAGATGCATGGCGGCGAGTTCCAGCTTCACTCCAAGCTGCGCGTGGGCACGGAAGCCATCGCCATCTTCCCGGCGTCGCGGGTCATGGAAGTCCTGCCGGCGCTGCCGACGAAGGCGGCGGTGGCAGTTGGTGGGCGCAGACGCTAACCTCCCAAGGTGGAAAATCAGCGCCTCTAAAGTGCGGCAGCCATGCCGGTGCTGCACAGCGCCGCCGCCTTGACCATTCCGGCGGCGAGCGCACCGCCCGCCCCTTCGCCATGGCTGACGCCGAGATCGAGCAAGGGCCGCATCCCGAGCTTCTCGACAGCCTTCGCATGGCTCGGTTCGGGCGAAAGCTGCGCGATCACACAATGATCCAAGGCGCCCGGCTGAATTGCGTAAAGCACGGAGGCTGCTGCGGTTGCGGCAAAGCCATCAAGGATGACCGGGATACGCTCCATTCGCGCGGCGATGATGGCGCCGGCGATGGCCGCGAACTCGCGCCCGCCGACACGGCGCAGCACCTCGAACGGGTCTTTCAAGTGGCCGGCATGCACGGCAAGGGCTGCGTCCACCACCTCCGCCTTGCGGGCAATCATAGCTGCATCGGCACCCGAACCCGGCCCGACCCAATCCGCACCGGTACCGCCATGGAGAGCTGCAAGAATCGCAGCGGCGACAGTCGAGTTGCCGACACCGAGATCGCCGATGGTGAGAAGGTCCGTGCCGGCGATGGCCTCCATGCCGAACGCCATGGTGGCCGCGCAGCCGCGCTCGTCGAGGGCAGCTTCCCGAGAGATGTCGGCGGTCGGCAGATGCAGCGCGAGGTCGAAGACCTTCAGGCCGATATCGTAGGCCAGGCAGATCTGGTTGATCGCCGCCCCACCGGCGGCGGTGAGCTCGACCGCCCGCGCGGTCGCTTCCATAGTGCGTGGCGAGATGTTCTGTTCAACGACGCCGTGGTTACCGGCAAAAATCGCAACCAGCGGCCGGTTCACCGCAGGCGGTCGTCCGGTCCACGTCGCCAACCACACTGCGAGGTCTTCCAGCCTGCCGAGCGAACCTCTCGGCTTGTCGGCGCGGTCGAACTGATCCCGCACGCGTTCGCCAGCCGCCGCGTTGCCGGCCGGCAGTTTCGTCAGCAATGTGCGAAAATCGTCGAAGGGAAGCGCGCTGGTCATGTCGTAAATGTCCGCTAAAATCGTCGTCGGCTGCGGCATAGCCGCGATGGCCGCGTGGCACAATGGGCCAAGGGCCTGGGGCTTGCATTGGCGATCCGTCTGGCCCATCTGGAAAGGACAACGGGAATCCGAAATGGCGGCGATCGAATCACCGTGCATCCTTGTCTGCTCGATGGACATGAAAACCGGCTATTGCTTCGGTTGCGGGCGCACGCGCGACGAAATCTCCGCCTGGCTCGACATGACGCCGGTGCAGCGCCGCGAGGTGATGGCGCTTCTGCCGGCGCGGCTCGAAACGGTCGAGCGGCGGCCTCGCCGCGAAACGCGGCGCACGCGCATGGCGCGAGAACGCGGCCAGGTGATTTGACTGCATGAGCCGTTCGATCTGGATCATTCTTGGGGTTATGGCGGTCGGGCTGGTCCTGCTCGTGCTGAACGACATGAGCGGCGATGTTTCCGGCCTGTCCAGCGACACATTCGGCCGCGTACTCTATCTCGGCATTTTCGGCGCGGTGGTTGGCGCCGGCATCCTCGGCTCACGGCACCGTCTGGGTGACGTGGCCCGCAATCTGGCGCTGTGGCTGCTGGTGATCCTCGTGTTCATCGCAGGCTATCAGTATCGCTATGAATTGCAGGATATCGCCAGCCGCGTCACCGCCGGACTGGTGCCCGGCAGCCCGCTTTCGATCACCGACTCCGACGGACGCACGACGGTGACGCTGGAAAAAATGCCGAACGGCCATTTCGAAGCCCGGATTTCGGTGGATGGCGCGGCCATGCAGGTTCTGGTCGACACGGGCGCGACAAGCACCGTGCTGACGGCCAACGACGCCCGCCGCGCCGGCTTCGATCCTGAAACGCTCGCCTATACGATCCCGGTTTCGACCGCCAACGGCAACGCCACCGCGGCAAGGGTGACGGCCAAGGAACTGACGCTCGGCGCGATCACCCGGCGCAACGTGACGCTGCTGGTCGCCGCCCCCGGCATGCTCGACCAGAGCCTGCTCGGCATGAATTTCATCGGCACGCTGTCAGGCTTCGACATGCGCGGCGACCGCATGATCCTGCGGGACTGACGCCGTAAAATTTCAATCGGGAGGATTGGAATGAAGGTCAAGCGCATCGTAGCCAATATCGACACGCCGAATGTCGCCGCAGCCCGGCGCTTCTATCACGACATTCTCGGCCTCGACCTGCTGATGGATATCGGCTGGATCGCCACCTACGGCTCGCAGGAAGCAATGACCGTCCAGATCAGCTTTGCCGAGCAAGGCGGCTCGGGAACGCCGGTACCGGACCTTTCGATCGAGGTGGATGATTTGGATGAGGCGTTGGAGCGGGTGAAGAAAGCCGGCATTGCCGTGGAATATGGACCGGCCGACGAGCCTTGGGGCGTGAGGCGGTTTTATGTGCGCGATCCGTTTGGCAAGCTGGTGAACATTCTGGCGCATGCGGCTTGATTGAAGCGGCGTCTTGCGTGAACTCCCCCTCTCCGTCGCGCTTCGCGCGCCACCTCTCCCCCGCTTTGCGAGGGAGAGGAACCTAGATTCTGTGAGGTCGCGGCGTTTCAGGACTTGGGTTCCTCGCCCCGCCTGCGGGGAGAGGTGGCGCGCGAAGCGCGACGGAGAGGGGTAATCCGCAATCGCAAAAACTGCCGGTCCTATCAAGCCGCAGTCAGTTCCCGCCGCTCATAGATATGGTCGACGATACCCCAGTCGCGGGCTTCCTCGGCGGTCATGAAATAGTCGCGGTCCAGCGTGCGCTCGACCTCCTCCATGGTGCGCCCGCAATGCTTGGCGTAGAGCGCGTACATGCGCTTCTTGACCTTGATGATATCCTCGGCGTGGCGCTGGATGTCGGATGCCTGTCCCTGAAACCCGCCGGACGGCTGGTGCAGGATGATGCTGGCGTTGGGCAGCGCGATGCGCATTCCCGGCGCGCCGGCCATCAGGAGAAAAGAACCCATCGAGCCCGCCGTGCCCATGCAGACAGTGGAAACCGGGCTGTTGATGTACTGCATCGTATCGTAGATGGCGAAGCCGCTGGAGACCACGCCGCCCGGCGAGTTGATGTAGAGCGCGATCTCCTTTTTCGGATTGTCCGATTCCAGCGATAGAAGTTGCGCGCAGACCAGCGCCGAAACGTTGTCATCGATCGGCCCGTTGATGAAGATGATGCGCTCGCGCAGCAGCCGCGAAAAAATGTCGAAGGCGCGCTCGCCCCGGCTCGACTGCTCGATGACCATCGGCACGAGATTGGAAATTCCGCTCATGGTCGTTCTCCTGTGAAGATATCAGGCCGCCAACAACATGGAGGCGGGCCGGTTCGAATTGGCAGCAGCGATGGTCTTCGGTCGCGCGGCCGGGAGCGCCACGACGCGCGCCTCATGGGCAATGCGCAGATGCGTGCCGCCGACCGCGGTCCGCGTGAGTTCGAAGCTGACCGTGCTCGCCACGCCCTCGCGCTCGGCATCGCCATCGCGCCAGGAATAGCGGATGTGCCGGTGCGGCTCGATGTCGAGCACTTCGCACGAAACCTTGCCACCCACGCCCGGACCGCCTTCGAAGGAAAAGCGCGCGCCCTCCTCCGGGCGGATATCGTTGGGCAACAGCCAGGCGGAAAGCAGTTCCGGCACGGTCAGCGCGCGCCAGACCTTTTCCGGCGCATCCGGCAGGTTGCACTCCACGACGATTTCCTCACGGTCATGCGCACGGTCATTGCTCATTGGTCCATTCCCTTCAGCACGTCCTTCAGCCGTTCGACACGATCCGGCCAGAAATTGCGGTAGCGCTCGACCCATCCGGCAAGCGGCGACAGGCCTTCGGGCTCGACGCGATAGAACACGTTGCGCCCTTCCCGCCGCTCGGTCACCAGTCCGGCCTTGCGCAGCGCGGCCAGATGCTGGGAAACCGCCGGCTGCGAAATTTCAAAGCCCGCCTTGAGGTCGCCGACGCTCATCTCGCCGCCCGCCAGCCGCTCGAACACGGCGCGACGGGTGGGATCGGCAAGGGCGCGAAAGATTTCCGACTCGATCATGCCAAACATATAAGTAGATACTTATTGGATTGGCAAGCACAATTCCTGTCGGCGTTTGGCCGATGAAAATTCGGAGGAGCTGGGACTGGTCAGGCTGCCTGGCTGGCGCGCTCGAAATCGATCTCGGCAGAGGCCTGGCGCAACACATCCGGCCCGGCGCCCGGACGGGTGGCGTCGGTGGACAATATCTGGCGGAAGCGCCGCGCGCCGGGCATGCCATGGAACAACCCAACCATATGGCGCGTGACATGGCCGAGACGCCCGCCCTCAGCAATATGACGGCCGGCATAGTCGGCCATCGTCTCGATCAACGCGGCAAAGTCGAAATCGCGCGCGGCATCGCCATAGAGCGCGGCATCGGCATCGATGAGGACGCCGGGCGTGTGATAGGCGGCGCGGCCGAGCATGACGCCATCGACATGCTCCAGATGCCGGCTGCTTTCATCCAGTGTCTGAATACCGCCATTGATGCCGATGAATCGATTCGGATTTTTGGCCTTGAGCCGGTAGACGCGATCATAGTCGAGCGGCGGGATATCTCGGTTTTCCTTGGGGCTCAGCCCCTCCAGCCACGCCTTGCGCGCATGCACCCACAGCGCATCCGCGCCAGCTTCGAACACCCCGTCGGCCAGCGCATCCAGCGCCGGCTCGGGGTCCTGTTCATCGACACCGATACGGCATTTGACCGTGACCGGTATCTTCACCGCAGCCTTCATCGCCGCCGTGCAATCGGCAACCAGAGCCGGCGTCTTCATCAGGCAGGCGCCAAAAGTACCAGACTGCACGCGGTCGGACGGGCAGCCGACATTGAGGTTGATCTCGTCATAGCCGAACGCCTCGCCGACGCGCGCGGCCTCGGCCAGCTTTACCGGGTCGGAGCCACCAAGCTGCAGCGCAATCGGATGCTCCTGTGGCGAAAACCCAAGCAGCCGCTCGCGCGCACCATGAATGACGGCGTCGGCCACCACCATCTCAGTGTAGAGCAGTGCACGGCTGGTGAGTTGGCGATGGAAAAACCGGCAATGGCGGTCAGTCCAGTCCATCATGGGTGCAACGGAGAGTCTAACGTATTGGTATTTCATCGTTTTCTTTAACATCAAATCGTTAGGTCGTGCCGAGTGCACACGAATATAGGCCACAGTGCGACACTTTTTGGTACGTTTAGATGGCTGCCTCGGCGGCAAAGGGCAAGAGCCAGATCGGCGACCGACGCAGGATAAACTCGACAGGCTGATAACACATTTCGACGCAACCCTCATCAGATCATGCCGGTCGGCTGCATCATATGCACCTGAAGGTAAAGCGCTCCACGGTATGCTGGCGCGCGGGGCTCTACAATGAGCCGAACATACTTCATGCCATGGAGGCATCGGCCACCACACCATTTCTGGCTCTTTGGTGCCTGTTCGACACAACGCATTGAGGAGAATATCTGGAAGGCTTGCTAGCTCTCGTCTCCGGCCGTCAGCGGCGCGCCGGGGAGATAGAGCGAGATCGGCCGGATTTCATACACTGCAGTCGGATTGGCGCGACGCAGGTCGCGCGCCGCAGCGACGGCTGCCTCGATCGTCGGGAAATCGACAACATAGAAACCGAGCAACTGCTCCTTGGTCTCGGCAAAGGGGCCGTCGGTGACCAAACCGGCACCCTCCCCTCGCAAGGTCACAGCGCCTTGCGTCGGGCCGAGCCGTGCGGCCGGGCCCAAACGCTTTTCCCCGACGAGGCGATCATTGACCTGAAGCAGTTCGGCCATCAGTGTCTCATCCTCTTCTTTCGTCCAGGATTCGACCACTCCCTCCTCGTGATAAGCCAGGATGGCGTAGAACATGGATTGTCTCTCCCTGTTTCAGTCGATTTTCGCCAAACAAGCCGCATCGCGGATAATGCCGGAAGACCAGGCATATCCGACCATCATTGCCGCAGGCTTTAAATATCGGCCCCCCGAACAACCGCCGCCTCTTCCTCCAGCTTTCGATAAGGGAACAGCCGCCGAAGCGTCACGTAGAACACAGGTGTCAGGAACAGGCCGACGATCGTCACGCCAAGCATGCCCGAGAATACCGCCGTACCCAGCGATTGCCGCATTTCGGCGCCCGGGCCTGTGGCGATCATCAGCGGCACGACGCCCAGGATGAAGGCGAAGGCGGTCATCAGGATCGGCCTCAATCGCAGCCGTGCAGCTTCCACTGCCGCTTCGACCGCAGACGCGCCATGCTCCTGGCCCTGCCGGGCGAATTCGACGATCAGGATGGCGTTCTTGGCGGCAAGACCCACGAGAACGACCAGGCCGATCTGCACCAGCACATTGTTGTCCAGTCCGCGGAAGGCCACGCCAATCAGTGCCGCGAGCACGCCGAGCGGCACGATGAGCACGATCGCGAACGGCATGATCCAGCTCTCATATTGAGCAGACAGCGCAAGAAAGACGAACAGCACCGACAGCCCGAAGATCAGGATCGCCGTGTTGCCGGTCTGGCTTTCCTGCAAGGCAAGTTCCGTCCATTCGAACGATGTTCCTTGCGGTAGCGTTTCGGTAGCAACCTTCTCCATGGCCTTCAGCGCATCCCCGGTGGAGACGCCCGGCGCGGCGTTGCCCTGCACTGGCACGGAGACATACATGTTGTAGCGCTGCACCAGCGATGGTCCGGTCACGTCGCGGATCTCCACCAGCGTGCCCAGCGGTACCAGCGCGCCTGTAGCCGATCGGACCTTCAGCTTCAGAATGTCATCGCGCTCCAGGCGAAACGCCTGATCCGCCTGCGCCCGCACCTGATAAACCCGGCCGAACGCGTTGAAATCGTTGACATAAGCAGTACCGAGATTGATCGAGAGCGTCTCGAATATGTTGGGGATCGGCACATTCAGTATGCGCGCCTTGTCGCGATCGATCTCCAGGAAGAATTGCGGGCTCGAAGCCGAGAAGGTGGTGAACACACCCGTCAGACCCGCCGTCTGGTTGGCCTTGCCGGCAATCTCATAGGCAAGCGCCAGGATCGGTCGCATGTCGGCGCTGTTGCGCTCCTGCAGCATCATCTTGAAGCCACCCGAATTGCCGATGCCGGGCACTGGCGGCGGCGGCAAGGCGATGATGAATGCCTCCTGGATCGACTGCAGGCTGCCATACAGGTTGCCGATGATCTGTCCGGACGACTGCCCCTCTTTCAGCCTTTCCTCGAAGCTGTTGAAGGCCGCAAAAATCACGCCCGAATTGCTGGCGTTGGTGAAGGTCGCGCCGGAGAAGCCGGCAAATGCAACAGCGTTGGCGACGCCGGGCGTCTTCCTGATGATCTCCGATGCCTTCTGGACGACGGCGTCAGTTCTGCCCAGCGAAGAGCCTTCCGGCAATTGCACGACGACGATGGCGTATCCCTGGTCCATCTGCGGAATGAAACCGCGCGGCACCGTCTGCAGCATATAGACCGTGGCATAGATCAGAGCGGCAAAGACTAGCAGCATTGCAAGCAACGCAGTCCACGAACCGACGAGCAGATGCACCAGCTTGGCATAGCCATGCGAAAGCCTATCGAAGCCGTTGTTGAAGCCGTCCGCAAGTGCACGGCCCCACCGCGCCAGGAAGAAGTTTGAATGCTCGCCCTCGTGATGAGGCTTGAACAATGTGGCGGCCAGCGCCGGCGAAAGCGTCAGCGAATTGAAAGCGGAGATCGCCGTCGACACCGCGATGGTGATGGCAAACTGCAGGTAGAACTGACCGGAAATGCCGGGGATGAAGGCCGTCGGCACGAATACCGAAATCAGCACCAGCGAGATCGCAAGCACTGCGGTGCCCACTTCGTCCATAGTCCGATGGGCAGCGCGTCGCGGCGTCTGCCCCAGAGCGATGTTTCGCTCCACATTCTCGACCACAACGATTGCGTCGTCGACGACGATGCCGACCGCCAGCACGAGGCCAAAGAGCGTGAGCATGTTGAGCGAGAAGCCGAAGGCATAAAGGAACGCCAACGTACCGATCAAGGAGACCGGGATCGCCACAATGGGGACGATCGCCATGCGCCATGATTGCAGGAAGACAATGATGACGATGACGACCAGCAGTATCGCCTCGGCGATCGTCTTGTAGACCTCGTTGATCGACTCGGCGATGAACTCGGTCGGGTTGTAGACGATCTCGTAGGCGAGACCTTTCGGGAAATCCGCCGCCAGATCGGCAACGGTTTTCTGGATTTCGTCGGCCGCTGCCAGCGCATTCGTTCCGGGCCGCTGGAAAATGCCGAGCGCCACTGCCTGCTTGCCGTTGAGATAGGAATTGGTGACATAGTCCTTGGCGCCGAGTTCGATACGCGCCACATCCTCTAGCGAGATCAGGCGGCCCTCGGTCGACTTGACGATGACGTAGCGAAAATCGCGCGCGTCCTCGAAGCGCCCTTGCGTCGTCACCGTGTATTGAAAGGCCGATCCGCCCGTGACTGGTGGTGCGCCGATCGAACCGCCGGAAACCTGCACGTTCTGCTCGCGCAATGCCTCGACCACATCGCCGGCTGTCATGCCATATGACGACAGTTTCTCCGGGTCGAGCCAGATGCGCAGCGCATATTCGCGTTCGCCGAAGATGATGACGTCGCCGACGCCATCCAGCCGCAACAGCACGTCGCGAATGCGCGTGCGCGCATAGTTCGAGACGTAGAGCTGGTCGTAGGTGTCGTCCGGCGACAGCATGTGCACGACCATCATGAGGTCGGGCGAACTCTTTGCGGTTGTCACGCCGAGCCGCCGAACCTCTTCCGGCAGGCGCGGCTCAGCCACCGAGACGCGGTTCTGCACCAGCACCTGGGCCTGATCGAGGTCGGTGCCGATCTCGAAGGTGATGGTCAATGCCATCGCGCCGTCCTCCGACGAGTAGGACGACATGTAGAGCATGTTCTCGACGCCGTTGATTTCCTGCTCGATCGGCGTGGCAACCGTTGCGGCGACTGTTTCGGCATCGGCGCCGGGATAGGCGGCGCGCACCACGATCGTTGGCGGGGCGATCTCGGGATACTGGGCGACCGGAAGCTGCGTGTAGGCAATGCCGCCGACAATCAGAAGCACGATCGAAAGGACCGCAGCGAAGATCGGGCGGTCGACGAAGAAATGAGAGAACCTCATTGCGGTTGCCCTTCGGCCTTGGGCGGCAAGGTGATCGTTTCGGGCTTGACGGTGACGCCCGGGCGCACACGCACGAGCCCATTGACCACCACGGTTTCATCGCCCGTCAGGCCTTCGCGGATGACGCGGTAGCCATCGATGCGCGGGCCGGTGCGGACAGGCTTGGTCGAAACCAGGCCCGCCTGATCCACGACAAAGACTATGCGGCGGTTCTGATCGGCGCCGATCGCCTCATCCGGCAGCAGAACGCCGGGATGCGGCAACGAGCCCGGCACATTGATGCGGCCGAACATGCCCGGCTGCAGCATCCCTTCCTTGTTGTCAAAGCGGGCGCGGGCGCGCATCGTGCCGGTCGCCTCGTCCAGCCGATTCTCGGCAAAGTCCAGCTTGCCTTTGACGGCTGCCTCGTTCTGGTCGGCCACGCGCACCGAAACGTCTATGCCGCCTCCCCCTTCCTGAATGGAGCCGCCGCGCTGGCGCGCGTCGCGGGCATAGGAAAAGTACGCCCGCTCATCGATGTCGAAATAGAAGTCGATGGGGTCAAGTGCGACGATCGTGGTGAGCAGGGTCGAGTCCGGCTGGACGAGATTGCCTTGCGAGACCAGCCGCCGGCCGATGCGGCCCGATAGCGGCGATTTGATCTCGGTGAATTCCATGTTGAGGCTGGCGGTGCGCAATGCGGCCTCGGCGCCCTGGTGCTGGGCCTGCGCGGAGAGGAACTCGCGCCGGCGGTCGTCGAGTACAGACGCTGAAAGATTGCCGGACTTTGCCAGTTGCTCGGCCCGGTCCAGTTGCGTCTTGGAGAATTCGAGCAGGCTCGTCGCCACATCCACCTGCGACTTCGCCGCGTCGTAGGCGGCCTGGTAAGGGCGCTGGTCTATGGTGAAAAGCGGATCGCCTTTCGCCACCATCTGGCCGTCACGGAAATGCACTTCGGCCAGATAGCCGGCGACGCGCGAGCGGATTGCGACATCGTCGATTGCATCGAAGCGCCCGACGAATTCGTCGTCTTCGACGATATCGCGCACAACCGGCTTGGCGACGGTCACCGTCGGCGGTTCCTGCTGCTGGGCAGAGGCGCCGGATACGCAGAGAAGCAAGCCCGCGCCCATCAAAGCCCCCAGCGCATCGCGCCATGACGGCCTTCCTCGACACGCAGTGGAAAGGGAGGACAATCTGCCTGCTATGCTTTCCATCGGACACCCCTCATGTGACCTCTGCAAGTTATATCGATTTAAATAGCAAGAGAGGCGCAAAGCAAGTACCTGCCCGCAAGACAAGCATAGTTCCCGGCAACGGCTGCAGCGCAATCCCCGATTGCGGTTTAACTCCTCTATCGAAAAAGATGATGGGCCGGGCCGGGCGCCCACTGACTATCGCTTCTGAAGCGGGTGTTCAGGCTCGAACAACTGAAGTTCTTCTGGCCGACAGTGATCGAGGCGACCTGGCAGATTCATTTTCTGCAGGATCAGACATGGTGGCTGACGAGCGCCACGCCTAATCCGATGAGAACCGTACCGCAGGTTTTTGGGACCATCCATCCGGCCCCGCCGGCAGCGACCCGGCCAAGGGCGAGTGAGGTGATGCCGACCGCGGCGACATCGGCGATCGAGAAGATGAGATTGACGATGATGCCGAGGATGAGGAATTGCAGCCCCACCGGAATGCTGGCCGACGGGTCGACGAATTGCGGCAGGAAGGTCAGGAAGAACAGCGCGGTCTTGGGATTGAGGATTTCGACGACCATGCTGTCGCGAAATGTGTTCGGCGCCGGACGGGCACCGTCCTCACCGTTGCGGTTCCAGCCCAGGAACATGGCAAGGCCGAGCGTGATGAGGTAAGCGGCACCCGCAAATCGGATTATCGAAAAAACGACCCGCGCATGCTCCATCAGTGCGGCGAGACCCACTGCGGCGGCTACGATATGCACGTAACAACCGAGATGAACGCCAAGTGCCGCCATCAAGCCTGCCTGCCGGCCATGGGCGAGAGTCTGCGCTGTCATATAGAGAATTGCAGGCCCCGGCACGCAAGCGAAGGCAAGCGTTGCGATGGCAAACGGAATCCACAGATCCAGCGATGGCATGATGGCTCCTCCCACATGTTTCAGCCGTGGGAGGGATAGGCGCGGCTCCGGGAGGAAGACATACGGCAGGTGCCGTATTTGAACAGCCGTCGCTGTCCGATAGTCAGTTGATGGTTAAGAAAATACTACTCTGAACCCCTGCCCGGTCCTGTCAGCCGGCGGGCAATCCAAGGCGAACCGCATAGGCGGTCAGTTCGGCGGCACTATGGAGATTAAGCTTTCGCATCAGGTTTTCCCGATGCTTGCGGGCGGTCAAAGGACTGATGCCCAGCCGCTCTGCAATTTCCCGCGCGGTCATGCCTTGCGCTCCCAGCGCCAGGATTTGATGTTCGCGCCGCGTCAGCGGGATCGGCGACAGGATTTCCTGCGCCGGCTGCGGCCTGCTGTTTCGGGCCGGCTCGCTTATCGCGAAACGAACGGTCTGCGCCAGATAGGTTCCGCCGTTCTTCACCGCTTCGATGGCCGCGCCAAGTTCCTCCGGGTCGCCGTCCTTGGTCAGATAGGCGCTGGCGCCGGCCTCCAGCGCTGCACGCACCGTTCTCGGCTCGATATTGGCCGTCAGCACCAGTATCTTCATTCGAGGGGCGAGAGCTTTTATGTCGGAGATGAACTGTATTCCGGCAACGCCCGGCATGCCGAGATCGAGGATCAGCAAGTCGGCGCGGGTGCCACGCACATGCCCCAGCAGGGCCTCGCCATCCGCTGCCTCGGCAACGACAGACACATTTTCCATCACAGAGATGAGCAGCTTCAGTCCTTCACGGACAATGGCATGATCGTCGGCAAGAATGGCGGTGAGCGGGCGAATCATTTGGTCAACAGAAATTCCCTGGGCGCCAACTTATGGGAAACAAGTTGCCTATAGATCAATCGTTTTTGGGTAAGGACCGTTCGGACGATGTTCGCGCGGCGCTTGGAGGGGCCTGATGCAGGAAGACAAGATACGCCAGGCTCTCATCGAGCTTCTGTATCGCAACTCCTACGGCGTGGTTATCTCCAACATCGTCATTTCTCTCGCTGCGGTATACGTGCTGAAGAATGCCGTTTCCACGAATTGGCTAATCGGGTGGCTTGGCGCGCTCTATCTGCTCACGGCCATCCGGGTTCTTGCCTCCCGCCGATTTTTCAGCCGCAAAAGAGATGCCGGGTCGATCATGCAATGGGCATGGCTCGCGGCAGGCTTTTCCTGGGTGTCGGGCCTGTTGTGGGGCGCGCTCGGCTGGGCCGGTTTCCTTCCCGAGGCGCCCATCGTGCTTTCCTTCACGGTTATCGTACTGACCGGCCTCGTCTGCGGCACGGTGCCGTCGCTTTCGGCTTTTCCGCCGGCTCTCATCGGCTCGATTCTCGCGACCGTCGTGCCGATTGCCGCCCGTTGCATCATGACCGAAAGCGACATTTCCGGCGCCTTCCTGTTCCTGCTCGCGTCGCTTGTGGCAATCAATTTCTACTATTGCCGCATCACCTACCGCATGTTGCGCGAAACCGTCAGCCTGCGATTGGAAAATGAGAACCTGGTCGACCACCTGCAGGAAGAACGTGACCGGGCACAGACGGCAGACCGCGCCAAGACGCGGTTTCTGGCCGCGGCCAGTCACGATCTGCGCCAGCCTATCCATGCCTTGAGCCTGCTGGTTTCCACGCTTGCCATAATGGGGCAGCGCGGCAATGTGCCCTCCGGCGAGGCTCGTGATCTGGCAAGCAGGGCGAAATCAGTCATCGGAAACCTGAGCGGACTCTTGAACGCGCTGCTCGATATCTCCCGGCTCGACGCGGGGATCGTCACGGTTGCGAACGAAGCGGTGGAGTTGCGCGAACTGTTCCGCGACCTTCGCAACGAGTTCGCCGCGGAAGCAAAACAGCGCGGCCTTGAATGGCGCGTCGTTGACAGCGACCTGCGGGTCGACAGCGACCCGATGATGCTCAAGCGAATCCTCAACAACCTTGTGTCGAACGCTTTTCGCTACACCAAGGAAGGCGGCGTTCTGCTCGGCTGCCGCAAGCACGGCGATCTGGTGGAAATACAGGTCCTGGATACAGGCCCCGGCATCCCTGCCGATCAGCAAGCGATGGTTTTTGAAGAATTCGTGCAGTTGCAGAACCCGGCAAGAGACCGCACGCAAGGCCTGGGGCTTGGCCTCGCCATCGTTCGCCGTACGACCGAGCTGCTCGGACATCCCCTGAGGCTGGTTTCCGTGCCCGGGCGCGGCTCGATGTTCTCCGTGACGGTTCCGAAAACCGGAGCGGTGGAGGCCACTTTGCATGGCAGCGAGACACTACCCGCCGGCATCATCGCACCAGTCGGCATCATGGTTGTGGAGGACGAGAAAGATGTTCTCGACGCCATGGTTCGGCTGCTCACCCTGGAAGGGCATCGTGTCTATGCCGGCCGATCCGCTGCAGAGGTACGAAAAATCCATGCGGGGGCCTTGAAGACCGGCGACGCGCCGGTCGACCTTATCATCGCCGACTACCGCCTGGGTCGTGGCGCAACTGGCTTGGAAGCGACCCAGACGCTTTGCACCCATATCGGCCGCCGTGTCCCGGCCATCATCGTTACCGGTGACACCTCGCCATCGCGCCTCAAGGAAGTCAGCGCGAGCGGCGTTCGTATCCTGCACAAGCCGATCGCCGGCGAGGAACTGCGTGAAGCGATCGCCGCAGCCTGCCTTCAAGGCAATGATCGAGGCACCGGTCGCTGATATTGCAACGTAACGCTGATCGAACTGGAACATTGCGGCTTGACCGGACTGCCCATACGCTAGGGTATGGCGACATCGAAGCTGCAGCCCTATCGCAAAAAGCGGGATTTCTCGAAAACGCTTGAGCCCGCCGGTAATCTTTCAGGGGATACGGGCAGCCGTTTCGTCGTCCACAAGCATCACGCGACCGCAGATCACTACGATCTGAGGCTGCAGGTCGGCGACGTGCTGAAAAGCTGGGCCGTGCCGAAAGGGCCGTCGCTCAACCCCGCGGACAAGCGGCTTGCCGTCGAAACCGAGGACCATCCGCTGGAATATATCGACTTCGAGGGCGTCATACCCGAAGGCGAATATGGCGGCGGCCCGATGATCGTCTGGGATACCGGCGTCTGGGCGCCAATGGACGATATCGAGAAAAGCCTGAAGACCGGCGCGTTCAAGTTTCGCCTGGCCGGCGAAAAACTCAATGGCGGCTGGATGCTGGCGCGGCTGAAGCCAAAGCCAGGCGATGACGATCAGCGCAACTGGCTCCTGTTCAAGGAGCGCGACCTCTCCGCCGACACGAAGATCGACATCCTCGCAAAGCGCCCGGAAAGCGTGAAATCCGGCCGGCGGATCGAGGAACTGGTGCAGAAGCCCAAGCCGGTGCGTAAGGCCGCCAAGCTCGATCCTGGTTCTCTCGCCGGTGCCGTGAAGGGAGACGCCCCGACGCGCATCGAGCCTCAACTCGCGACCCAGATAGCCGCTCCGCCCGGCGGGGACGACACCCGAGAGGTCTGGCTGCATGAGATCAAGTTCGACGGCTACCGGACGATGGCGCATGTGTCCGGCGACACCGTGCGGCTGATCACGCGGGGCGGACTGGACTGGACGAAGCGCTACGGCGACCTGCCGGATCAATTTCGGCGATTGCCGAGCCGCGACGTCGTCATCGACGGCGAAATCGTCGTGCTGGACGACAAGGGCATCAGCCGGTTCTCGCTTCTGCAGGATGCACTGTCGGAAGGACCCGGCAAGAAGCTGGTATTCTATGCCTTTGACCTTCTCCATCTCGACGGCTGGAACCTTGCCAAGGTTGCGCTGGAAAAGCGCAAGGCGCTGCTTTCCCAATTCCTGGCGGGGCACGTAACCGCGAATTCGGCGATCCAGTTAAGCGACCACGTCGATGGCGACGGCCGTGCATTCTACGAAAAGGTCTCGGAACTGGGGCTCGAAGGGGTCGTTTCGAAACGTGCATCAGCGCCGTACCAGAGTGGCCGCTCAAAAACCTGGGCCAAGACCAAGGCGTTGATGAAAGGCGATTTCGTCATTGCCGGATACACTGTTTCAGAAGCGGCAGAAGGCCTCGCCGCCCTTGCCGCGGCCGAATGGGTTGACGGCGAACTGCAGTATCGCGGCAAGATCGGCACGGGGTTCGATGCTGACATGCAGGAGGAACTGCTTGCCCGGCTGGAGCCCCTGCATGACGGCGCGACCAAGCTCGAAGGCGCGCCGAAGGAGATCATCTGGGTTCGCCCGGTGCTGTCGGCGCATGTTCACTATGCCAACCGCACGGCTGACAACGCGCTTCGCCACGCGGTGTTCAAGAGCCTGCGCGACGTGGAGCTAACCACGCCTGTCTCGACAAAGCGCAAACGGCTGATTTCGGATGCCGATCTCGCAAGCATCTCCGTCACCAATGCAACGCGCCGGCTGTTCGGCAAGTCCGGCCCGACCAAGCTCGACATAGCGCTTTACTATGCCATGGTCGGAGACTTCATGCTGCCGCATATTCTCGCCCGTCCGGTTTCGCTGTTCCGCTGTCCGACGGGAAAGCTTACGGATTGCTTCTTCCAGCGCCATGCCTTCACCGGCATGCCGTCCTCGATGGCGACCTTCGACACCACCAATTCGGAAGGCGAGACGAAGTCCTATATCTCGGTGGAAGACGCCAGAGGCTATCTCGCGCTGGCGCAGTTCGGCGTCATCGAGTTCCACAGCTGGGGATCATACCGGAAGCGCCTCGACAAGCCGGATCGCGTCGTCTTCGATCTCGATCCCGGCGAAGGCATCGCCTGGCGGGAAGTGGTCGAGGCGGCCGTTCACATCCGCGGCGAGCTTGAGGGGCTGGGTCTCGTCCCCTTCGTGAAGACATCGGGTGGCAAGGGCATCCACGTCGTCATCCCCATTACGCCCAAGCTCATCTGGAAAAAAGTCCATCAGGCAACCAGCGCCATAGCCAGCCAGCTTGCCGCCACCGCACCCCAGACCTTCACCACGACAATGGGCAAGGACAATCGCGTAAAGCGGATTTTCATCGACTATCACCGCAATGCGCGCGGGCACACTGCGGTCGCCCCCTACTCTCTTCGGGCGCGCACCAACCTGCCCGCATCGACCCCGGTAAGCTGGGCCGATCTCGAAACCATCGACGCTCCGGAGGATTTGAACTATTCTTCGCTGCCTGGCCTCTTGGCCACGTCAGGCGATCCCTGGGCCGATATAGAAGATTTCGCTAGGGATTTGCCGTTATTGTCTGAAAGCAGGAAGTCATCGTAGTACCGCGTAGGAGACGATCATGGCGCCCAGGGCAAGCTGGAAAGGTTACCTTAAACTCAGTCTCGTGAGCTGTCCGGTCAGGCTCTATCCCGCCACGAGCACGAGCGAACGTATCAGCTTCAATCAGCTTCACAAGAAGACCCACAACCGGATCAATATTAAGCCTGTCGATCCCGAACTGGGCCTGGTCGAACGATCCGATCTGGTGAAGGGATACGAATACGAAGACAAGAAATACATCATCATCGAGGATAGCGACCTTGAAAGCATCAAGATCGAATCCACGCATACGATGAACATCGAAGCCTTCGTGGACGAAGGCTCCGTCGACGTCATCTATCAGGACGCGCCCTATTATCTGGCGCCCGACGGCGCAATGGCTGAAGAAACGTTCGTCGTGCTTCGAGAGGCTTTGCGCAAGACCGGCAAGCTGGCGATTGCACGCCTCGTCCTCTCCAGCCGTGAGCGGGTGATCACCATCGGCGCTCGCGAAACCGGCATGTTCGTCTGTACGCTGCGAAATCCGAGTGAAGTGCGCGGCACAGCCGAATATTTCGGCAACATCCCGGTCGGAAAGCCGGATGCCGAGATGCTGCAACTTGCCGAGGCACTCATCCAGCAGAAGCAGACGACTTTCGATCCCAAGAACTACGAGGATCGCTATGAAGTCGCCTTGATGCAGATGATCCGGGAGAAGCTCAAGGGCCACAAGCCGATCGTCGCGGCAGCTCCCGATCGCGGCAATGTCATCAACCTCATGGATGCCCTGAAGGCGAGCCTGTCGCAATCGAAACCGGCAGCCAAGAGCAAGACCAAGGCCGAACCGGCAGCCAAGTCCAAGGAAAAGGCCGCCGCCGCAGCGGCGAAACCGGCTGCCAAGAAGAAAGCCTGATGGCGGTTGCCGGCCAGATATTCGGCATCGTGGGTGCGCTGTCTGCGTTTCCACGACGCTTGGCCGCCCGCGAGGTCGAACGGCAACATGGCCATCTCCGGCGGGGGTTAACCCGCCGAATGTCGCATCTGGTCTTCGGTCGCGGGCTGCTTACGCGGGCAAGCGAGACCGAGATCGATACGCTATTCGATGCTGGAATGAGCCAGGGCACGCGGCTCCTGAGCGAGAACGGCTTTCTTCGGCTGCTCGGGCTGATGCCCTCGCCGGAGGCTTCGGCACTCACGGAACAGTCTTTGATCGACCAGTCCGGGCTGTCCGCGCGGACATTGAAACTTCTCTCCCTGTTCGATGCCTTCGAACATGACGCGGAGCCCTACTCCTTCCGTGATCTGATCCTGGCCAGGAAATACGCCGGGCTGGTTTCCAGCGGTGCTTCCTGGAGCGCCATTGCAAGATCGGTGCATCGATCCGGTCCGGTGAAGTCGCTTACCGCGTTGTCGCTCCACCACGAAGGTTCGGACGCAATCTACGCGCGCCGCGCGGAAGGCTTGAGCGAACTCGACGGCCAAATGCTGTTCGAACTTGGAATTCCCGGCGAAGCCGAACTTGAGGATATCTTCCTGCAGGCCGAAGCGGCAGAGCATGAAGGCCAATATGCGGATGCTGCAGCCTTCTACCAGCGCTATCTCGCAATCGATCCGAACGACCCCGTCGCCGCTTTCAACCGTGCGAACTGCCTGAAGGCGGCAGGCCTGCCGTTGGATGCCGCGCAGGACTATGCCCGCGCTATCAAGCTCGATCCCAGCTTCGTCGAGGCGTGGTTCAACCTCGCCGGGCTGATGAGCGAAGATGGACGGGTCGATTCCGCGCGCCGCCACCTTCTCAAGGCGATCGAACTCGACAGCGCATACGAAGACGCAATCTTCAATCTGGCGAAGCTCGAATTCGACGCCGGCAATCTCGGCGAAGCGCGGCGCTGGTGGGAGCGCTATCTCGAACTCGACGGCGATTCCGAATGGGCGCGAACGGCTGCCCGCGGCATCCAGTTCGTCGACCTTCAGCTTGCCCAAAGAACGGCAGGCTGAGATGTTCCTGTTCGATGGACCGGATGATGCTCCCGTCACCATCCTCCTCGCCCACGGTGCCGGCGCGCCGATGGATTCCGCATCGATGACGGCTACCGCCAAGGCTATCGCACAGGCAGGGTTTCGCGTCGCGCGCTTCGAGTTCGGTTACATGGCCGCACGCCGGACCTCGGACAGCCGCAAACCCCCTCCCCGTGCCGAGACGCTCAATCCGGAATACGAGGCGGCCGTGGCCGAACTTGGCGCGAAAGGGCCGCTCATCATCGGCGGAAAATCCATGGGCGGACGGGTCGCCAGCATGGTTGCGGACGAACTTCATGCAGACGGTAAGATCGCCGGGCTTCTGTGCCTTGGCTACCCGTTTCATCCGCCAGGCAAGCCCGAACAACTGCGCACCAAGCATCTTGCGGGATTGAGAACGCCGACCTTGATCTGTCAGGGAACACGCGACGAGTTCGGCACCCGCGATGAAGTTCCGGCCTATCAGCTCTCCGACAGGATCGAGATTCTGTGGCTGGAGGATGGGGATCACGACCTCAAGCCGCGCAAGAGCATATCGGGGTTTTCTGCCGCCGATCACCTGAAGACGCTTGCCGATGCGGTCACAGCATGGGTCGGCAAATTGGCGCGCTGACTGTGCAGCCTGCATGAAGATCGCGACCTTCAACGTCAATGGCATCAACCACCGGCTTGAGAATCTGCTGGCCTGGCTGGCGTCGGCCAAGCCCGATATCGTCTGCCTGCAGGAGCTCAAGGCACCCGACAAGCAGTTTCCCAAAAGTGCAATCGAGGCGGCGGGTTACGGCGCGGTCTGGCGCGGGCAATCGGCCTGGAACGGCGTCGCCATTCTGGCGCTCGGCAACGAACCCGTCCTGACCCGCACCGAACTGCCGGGCGATCCATCCGATTCACAGAGCCGCTACATCGAGGCAGCCGTGAATGGCATACTGATCGCGTCGCTCTATGCACCCAACGGCAACCCCCAGCCCGGCCCGAAATTTGACTACAAGCTTGCCTGGCACGATCGACTGATCAGTCACGCCACGGAACTCCTGTCGACAGGACTGCCTGTCGTGCTCGCCGGCGACTACAACGTCGTCCCGGAGCCACGCGACATCTATCCGACACGATCTTACGACGACAACGCGCTGGTCCAGCCCGAAAGCCGGGCAGCTTTTCACAGCCTTCTCAAGCAGGGTTGGCTCGACGCAATCCGCAAGGTCCATCCCAAGGATGTCATCTACACATTCTGGGATTACCGGCGAAACCGCTGGCCGCGCGATGCCGGCCTGCGCCTCGATCATATTCTTCTAAGCAGGAAGCTGGCACGACAGCTCAGCGGCGCTGGCGTCGATAGGGATGTTCGAGGAATGGACGGCGCAAGCGATCATGCGCCGGCATGGATCACGCTTCGGAAATGAGACTTTGAGTGATGATCAACACGCTGAGGCCCCTGCTCGGCTCAGGCGTCGCGAACCGGTTCAAGAGCCAGATCACGTTCAGGACGCGCACCGGCCTCCAGCCGTGACAGTTCACGCTCGTTGACGTCGTAATACTCGCCATCGATCAGGACGCGAGCGGACATGCCGGAATCGGAAAAACGCCGGCTGACGACATAGACCTTGTGCCGTTCAAGCGCACGCCGAACCGCCGCGCGCGACTTTCGCTGGTTTTCGACCGCTGTCGATCTGCTTTTTTCCGCCATAGACATAGCACCACGTCAGTCGAGTGCAGTTTTCCGATCTTCCCGAAGCGATGATATCCGTCACTGCGGTCTTGGCAAGAGTTAGCCCAGATTCCGCCTCGAACGCGCGCTCAGCCCTTATTGTGCTGGCAGCCCGCGGCGCTTCCATTCGCTGCGCGGAACCGGATCTCCGACATTGAAGGCGAATGACACGACTTTCATCGCGTCTGCGTCGACCTCGCAACGATAGCTCAGATTGAACCACTGCCCATTCGCGCGGAAGGCCTCCCGGGGGATTTCGATGACGGTGCCGTCCTTCAGCCGCTCGGAAGGCAGGAGGTCCGGAAAATAGGGCGGTGAAGCGTTAAGCAACTGCTCACGCAGCTCCGTTACGCAGAGCCGTCCCGCACGCACGTCGCGCGGAACGTTACGCATCGCAGTTGTCGCAGTCGGATTACCGCTTGCTGCCTGCGAGAATAATTTCTTCGCCTTCTGAAGCTTCACGGCACTTTGCACTTTGGCAACGTCCGTCGGCTTGGGTGTCGGCACCTCGGGCGCCTCAGACTGCGGAGCTGCGCCTATTGCATCGAACGCTTTCACCGGCGGTGGTTCTGCGAGATCCTTTTTGTCTGGTTCGAGCCGCGCCACGGGCGACGCCGAACCCTCGTCCGCACTGTTGCCATCCGGAGCTTCCCGTGGACCGGTGTCCTTCTCACCGAATTGGAAAACGGGCCTCAGAGCGGACGGCGGCGGCTCACCGGCGGAATCATTGCCCGTTGGTGACGATGCCTCGGCACTTGCTTCCTGCGCCTTCTCGGACTTGGCCTCTTTCGCAGGCGGCGGAGGTTCAACCTTTGCTTTCTCAGGTGGTTTGGGCGGCGGCACAAGTTCAACCGCTATCGCCTGCTCCTCCTGCGACGGCGAGAGCGATACCGGCAGCCCGAAGATCAGAAGCGCTACAATGAGCAAATGCGTGACGACGGAGGCAGGCAAGGCCCACCACCTGAACATCCAACGCTGATCCCATATGTCATCCCGCCTCGTGACTGATGTGGAATGAAATGTTGGCGGCATCAAGCATTCATGCCGCCAATGCCGAAATAGTCATCCCGCTTCGTGGGAGCGATCCCGGCGACAGGCAGGACCGTCAAACGGCCCTACCCGTTTCATCTACTCGGTAATCGGATCGCCGCATGGTTCATAAAGCAGGTTGATCCACCAGGAGCGGTTGACCAAACCCTTGGCGCCGTCGCGTTCAGACAGCGTGTCGACGCCAACGCACCATTGAACCAGGCTCGGCGAAAGGCCGTACTGCTCGGCCAGATAAGACGCCGCCTCGTCGATACCTTCGCTGCATCCAACCGTCTTGCAAAGCTGCGCCTGCGTGGCGATGTCGCGCAGCGCCTCATGGCCGAGCGCGGTGGTGCGGTACCAGATCATGAACGCAAACACGGCAAGCAGAAGCAGAAACCCGGCTGCGATCTTTAGATAGAACTTCACGCGTCAATGCCCGCCTTCGGTGCCGTACAATCGGCCCGACATCTAGCGATGAAGGTGAAGCAAGTCAAAACTATGAGCCGCCACTCGCCCCTAACCGGGCGTTATCGACCCGCCTCCCACAAGGGCTTATCCTCTCAAGCGGGTTGCAGACGAAGGGGAAAGCTCTTTCTCAGGCTTTATACGATGAAGAAATCGGCATTGGTCATTGCAAGGCCATGCGCGACCGTGGCGAATTGCACTGCCGCGGTTCCCCCTGCTCCGTCCTTGTCGTAGCTGAGTGCGCCGGTCGCGCTGTTGTAGATGATGCGGTCGGATGCGTCGGCTGCAGCAGCTCCGATATGGAAGGCGGCGGCAGCAAGCGTGCCCGTGACGGTCAAGGCGGCGAAGATGGCATTCTCCAGCCGGACCGTGTCGTTCACCACGACGAAGTCGCTGATCGTATCGATGTTGGTCGCACCAAGTGCGCCGTTGAAGAAAAACGTATCGTTGCCGGTGCCGCCGATCAGAACATCATTGCCTAGCCCACCGTTGATCACATCATTGCCGGCACCGCCGGAAAGCCTGTTGGCATGATTGCCGCCGTAGATCTGGTCGTTGAACTGGGTCCCGATGACATTCGGAATGTTCGTGACAGTATCGGTGTTGCCGAAACCGTCCTTCGCGGTATCTGCCGGCAGGCCAGCCTGCGAACCATTGCCCAGCAGATTGACGATGACGCCCAGCGTTCCTCCGCCCGCGGCGTCCTTGCTGTAATCGACCGTATCAAGGCCGGAATTGCCATTGAGGAAATCGTTGCCCCGCCCGCCGATAAGCGTGTCCGCACCGCCCCCGCCCCGGATGGTGTCGTTGCCGGCACCGCCGTTCAAGACATTGGAGAGACCGTCGCCGGTCAATGTATCGGCCCCGGAACCGCCTGTGATGTTTTCGACGTTGCGGATCGTATCCTCGGCGACGCCCGCGACGGCAACCGTCGCATTGTTGGCACCAACGAGGGTCACCACGACGGCACCCGTCTTGTCGCTGTAGACTGCGGTATCGAGCCCCGTCCCGCCATCGAGCACATCCTTGCCCGATCCGCCGATGAGCACGTCATTGCCGGCAGCGCCCCTCAATATATCGTTGCCGCCACCGCCGCTGAGCGTATTGGCGAGGCCATCGCCGGTCAGCGTGTCAGCCCCTGAGCCGCCGGTGACATTCTCAATGTTGCGAATGGTGTCTTCGGCAATGCCTGCGACGGTGACCGTCGCGTTGATAGCACCGTTGAGAGTGACCACGACGGCACCCGCCTTGTCGTTGTAGAGCGCAGTGTCGACGCCAGTCCCACCGTCGAGCACATCCTTGCCCCCGGCGCCCTTCAGAATATCGTTGCCGCCATAGCCGCGAAGGACGTCGGCCAGCGGCGTCCCGGTCAGCGTGTCAGCGCCAGCCAGTACAAGGCCAAGCAGGCCCTGAGTGTTGTTTTGTGACGCATAAGTGTGGACTGTGGTGGCGGCTATGCTCGCGCCGCTGATCAGCAGAGCCGTGCTGTTGTTTATCACATAGCGCGCCGACGTAACGGTCCCGCCGGTGGGCACATGTGAGGTGTTGAAGGTGAAGCCACTGCCCTGGAACAGCGTGTAATTCGTCGCATTGTCGTAGTACTTCGCGGACGTGGAGGACACCGCCGAAAAATCATAGTCGTAGAGTTTGTTGACCTGAAGCGTGTCGAAATTTATCGGAACTAACGTCCCACCACTTACAACGGCCATCTCACCCTCCCGTGCGAACGACGTCAAGGCGAGAAATATTAGTTTTTTCTAAGAAATTTACTATTAGCTCAAAGTGAGTACCGAAGAAAGTTTCTTTAGTTATCACAATAGAATCGTATTCATTATATTTAGGTACTTAAATCTATATCGACCGAAACAAAACAAATCTCTCCGAGTGAACCCGACCAGTAACAAGCACAAAAAAGGGGCCGTAGCGGCCCCCTTTTCTCAGCTTTGCAGATCAATCAGGCGTTGGCATCCGCCACCGCGCGCTTGGCCATGACCACGATCAGGTTGGCGCGATACTCTGCCGAAGCATGCATATCCGTCATCAGGTTCTTCGACGGCACGGTGACGCCTTCAAGTGCAGAGGTGTCGAATTTTTTCGTCAAAACCGCCTCGATCTCCTTGGAGCGGAAGACGCCGTCATCACCCGAGCCGGTGACCGCCACCCTCACGCCGTCGCTGCCCTTGGCCACGAACACGCCGGTGATGGCATAGCGCGAAGCCGGGTTGCGGAACTTCTGGTAAGCCGCCTTGGCGGGGGCGGTGAAGGTGACGGCGGTGACAATCTCGTCTTCCTTCAACGGCGTTTCGAACTGGCCCTTGAAGAACTTGTCAGCCGCGATCTGACGCTTGTTGGTGACGATTGTAGCCCCGAGCGCGAGAAGCGCGGCGGGGTAGTCGGCTGCCGGGTCGTTGTTGGCGATCGAGCCGCCGATCGTGCCGCGATGGCGCACTGCCGGATCCCCGATGAGGCTGGCGAGATGCGCGACCGCAGGCGCGACCTTCTTCAGCTTCTCGTCATTGGCAACCTCGTAATGCGTCGTGCCGGCGCCGATGGTGACGGTCTTGCCCGAAACCTTGATACCCTTCATTTCCTTGATGTGGCCGAGATCGACCAGATCTGAGGGTGCTGCGAGCCGGGTCTTCATCGCCGGAATGAGCGTCATGCCGCCGGAGAGAAATTTGGCGTCGCCCTTTTTGATCTGCTTGGCCGCGTCAGCGACCGAGGAAGCGCGGTGGTAATTGACTGAGTACATTGTCACCTCCGTTAAGAGAGAATGGGAATAAGGGAGTAGGGCAGTAAGGGAGTAGGGGAAGAACATCAGGGGAAGGAACTTATTGTCGAACCCTACTGCCCTACTCCCTTATTCCCCTACTCCCCGATCCTCAGTTCTTCGTTGCCGACCGCAGCGCCGCCCAGACCTTCTGGGGCGTGGCGGGCATAGTCAGTTCATTGGTGCCGATGGCGTCGGTAATGGCGTTGATAACTGCCGGCGGCGAGCCGATGGCGCCGGCCTCACCACACCCCTTGATGCCGAGCGGATTGGACGGGCATGGCGTGTTCGAGGTCGAAACCTGGAATGAAGGCAGATCACCAGCGCGCGGCATGGTGTAGTCCATGTAGCTCGCCGTCAGAAGCTGGCCGTTGCCGGGGTCGTAGTGCGCGCCTTCAAGGAGCGCCTGCCCGACGCCCTGTGCAATGCCGCCATGCACCTGGCCTTCGACGATCATCGGATTGATGATGTTGCCGAAATCGTCAGCGGCGACGAACTGGATGATCTCGGTCGTACCGGTATCCGGATCAACCTCGACCTCACAGATGTAGCAGCCCGCCGGGAAGGTGAAGTTGGCCGGATCGTAGAAGGCGGTTTCCTTGAGGCCGGGCTCCATGCCGCCGGGCAGGTTGTGCGCGGTGTAGGCAGCAAGCGCCACCTGGAACCACGGCACGTTCTTGTCGGTGCCGGCAACTTTCAGCGTGCCGTTCTCGATGACGATGTCGCCCTCGTCCGCTTCCATCAGATGGGCGGCGATCTTCTTGGCCTTGGCCTCGACCTTGTCGAGCGCCTTGACGACGGCGCTCATGCCGACCGCGCCGGAGCGCGAGCCATAGGTGCCCATGCCCATCTGCACCTTGTCGGTGTCGCCATGCACGATCGACACCGAGTCGATCGGCACGCCGAAGCGTTGGGTGACAAGCTGGGCGAAGGTCGTCTCATGCCCCTGCCCGTGGCTGTGCGAACCGGTGAGCACTTCGATCGTGCCGACGGCGTTGACGCGCACCTCAGCCGATTCCCAAAGGCCGACGCCGGCGCCGAGCGAGCCTACCGCCGCCGACGGCGCGATGCCGCAGGCCTCGATGTAGCAGCTCATGCCGATGCCGCGCAGCTTGCCCGCCTTCTTTGCCTTGGCGCGGCGCTTCTCGAAGCCGGCATAGTCGGAAGCCTTGAGGGCCGCATCGAGCGAGGCGCCGAAATCACCGGCGTCGTAGCACATGATGACCGGTGTCTGATGCGGGAAGGAGGTGATGAAATTCTTGCGGCGAAGCTCTGCCGGCGAGAGGCCGAACTCGCGCGCCGCCGTCTCCATCATCCGTTCCATGACATAGGTGGCTTCCGGCCGCCCCGCCCCGCGATAGGCGTCAACGGGCGCGGTGTTGGTGTAGATCGCCTTCACATTGGCGTGGATTGCCGGGATATTGTACTGGCCCGACAGAAGCGTGGCGTAGAGATAGGTCGGCGTCGCCGAGGAAAACAGCGACATGTAGGCGCCGAGATTTGCCTTGGTCTCGACCTTCAGGCCGAGGATCTTGTGGTCCTTGTCGAAAGCCATTTCGGCATGGGTGGCGTGGTCGCGGCCATGCGCGTCGGTGAGGAAGGCTTCGGTGCGGTCGCCGACCCATTTCACCGGCACACCGGTCTTCTTCGATGCCCACAGGCAGACTATCTCTTCCGGGTAGATGTAGATTTTCGAACCGAAGCCGCCGCCGACATCGGGCGCGATGACGCGCAGCTTGTTTTCCGGCGCGACATTGTAGAAGGCGCTCATGACGAGACGGGCGACATGCGGGTTCTGCGATGTCGTCCAGCAGGTGTAGTGGTCTTCCGCCTTGTCGTAGTGACCGAGCGCTGCGCGCGGCTCCATGGCATTGGGGACGAGACGGTTGTTGATGATGTCCAGCTTGACGACATGCGCCGCCTTGCCAAACGCAGCATTTGTGGCCTCGGCATCGCCCAGATCCCAGTCGAAGATCAAATTGTCGTCGGCTTCCGGATGGATCTGCGGCGCGCCTTTCTTCACGGCATCCACCGCACTGGTGACGGCCTTGCGTTCCTTGAAGGTGATCTCGACGGCCTCGGCAGCGTCGCGTGCCTGGCCTTTGGTGTCGGCCACGACAATGACGATTGCATCGCCGACGTAACGGACGCGGTCGACCGCAAGCGGCGACCAGGCGCCCATCTTCATCGGCGAGCCGTCCTTGGAATGAATCATCCAGCCGCAGATGAGATTGCCGATGCCGTCGGCCTTGAGTTCCTTGCCGGTCAGCACGCCGACGACGCCCGGCATGGCCTGCGCCGCCTTGACGTCGATCTTCTTGATGTCGGCATGTGCGTAAGGACTGCGCACGAACGCCGCATGCTTCATTCCCGGAACCACCATGTCGTCGACATAGCGCCCCGCACCCGTGATGAACCTTCTGTCTTCCTTGCGCGCAACCCGTGCGCCGACGCCTTCAATGCCCATGAACGTTCTCCTCCAGAACTTTTTAGGGGAGTAAGGGAATATGGCAGTAGGGCAGTAGGGGACGAACACCGCAGTGACTTACTGCCCTATTGCCCTCGTCTCACGCCGCCTTCTTCGCCTTGCTCGCAACCTTGCCCTTGCTCTTCGACCTAGTCTTCGACGCTGCCAATATGGCTTTCACGATGTTGTGATAGCCGGTGCAGCGGCAGATATTGCCTTCGAGCTCCGCGCGCACCGTCGCTTCGTCCAGGCCTTCCGGGTGGCGATTGATCATATCTGTCGCCGACATGATCATGCCCGGCGTGCAGAAGCCGCATTGCAGCCCGTGATGCTCTTTGAAAGCCGCCTGCACCGGATGCAGGTCGGCGCCATTGGCCAGGCCTTCGATGGTGACCACTGTCGAGCCTGATGCCTGAGCGGCCAGCATTGTGCAGGATTTGACAGCCTTGCCGTCGACATGGACGACGCAGGCGCCGCATTGCGACGTGTCGCAACCGACATGCGTGCCGGTGAGCCCGACATGCTCGCGCAGGAACTGGACCAGCAGCGTGCGGTCCTCGACCACGCCGCCGACGCGCCGGCCGTTCACAACCAACGATACTTCCGACATGAAACCTCCCTCGGTGCCGTTCCCGTCACAGCCGAAGGCCGGACGGTCTGAATTCTGTCGCCGCGAAACGCGCGGCAAAATGCATTTATTATTCCCGACGATGCGAGAATGCAGGCGGCCCAGATGCCCGTATATTGTACTTTCGGACACGAGTTCCGCATGCAGGCATTGCCAAACTAACGCCTGGGGGCAAGAATGCACAAGACGCGTGTGCCTTCGACATAAGATGAGGACGTCGAAGGTGGGTTTTGGGAGGAACTGCGCTGGTCTGTTCACGGACAAGCTACGCCTGCGGCCTGTCGGCTTTGACTTCCGACATGGCCGACGCCGATGAATTTGCCCGGGCGGTCGCCGAAGAAGCGGCCGCTATCGATGCCGGCTTTGCACTTCTCTTCTTTTCGCAGCAGGTGATGGATGCCGAATCGCTTTCCGCTGCCTTGAAGGTTCACGCACCGGGCCTGAGCTACGCCGGTTGCTCCACTGCCGGGGAGATAACGCCTGCAGGGCTCGAGGACGGTCACGTCCTGGCAATGCTGTTTCCGCAGCGCTCCTTCACCGCCGTCAGCACAATGATCGGGAACCTTTCTTCCTCCGGTATGGATGATATCGCCGGCGAAGTCGAAGCCTTGAGGCGTACGCTCTATTCCCGCACCGGGTCGACCCATTCGGCCAATGTCTTCGCGCTTTGCCTGATCGATGGCCTCTCCTACACCGAGGAGGCCGTGACATCGGCGATCCACTGGGGGCTCGACGACATTCCCCTGATCGGCGGCTCCGCCGGCGACGACCTGAAATTCCAGACGACCGCGCTGATCTCGAACGGCCATGTCGACAGCGACTGCGCCGTCATCATCCTGATGTCGACCGAAATCCCGTTCCACGTCTTCAAGACGGAAAACTTCGTGCCGACCGAAGACAAGCTCGTCGTCACTTCGTCCGATCCTGAGCGGCGTATCGTCTATGAATTCAATGCCGGCGTGGCGGCCGAGGAATTCGCCGCGGCGGTTGGCATCGTTCATGGAGCCATGACGCCGCTGAGCTTCGCCTCGCATCCGGTCGTCGTGCGTGTCGGTGGTGAATATTACTGCCGCTCGATCCAGAAGATGAATTCCGACGGCTCGCTATCCTTCTTCTGCGCCATCGACGATGGCATCGTGCTGTCCATAGCCAAGCCGACCGGCATGGTCGAATCGACCCGCACCGCGTTGAAGAACGTCAGTGAGCGGCTCGGCGGCATCGACATGATTCTCGGCTTCGACTGCGTGCTGCGGCGTCTCGACGCTCGCAACCGTCAGGTATTCCGCGACATTTCGGAACTCTACCGTGCCAACAACGTGATCGGCTTCGGCACCTATGGCGAGCAGTATCGCTCCATGCACCTTAATCAGACCTTCATCGGCATCGCCTTCGGCCAGCGACAGGCGGCGGAATAAGAGCCAGGGAAATGTCCGTGCGCCAGATCGATGACATCGAGAAACTGAAGAAAATCAATCAGGCGCTGATCTCCCGCGTCGAGCGTTCGATGGACCAGCAGGGCAACGCCTTTTCGCTGTTCCAGACCGCGATAAACCTGGAAAACCGGGTACGCAGCCGCACGGAAGAGCTGCGCGCCACGATGCGCCGGCTCGAGGTGTCCAATATCGATCTCGTCGCCGCCAAGGAGAATGCCGAGCGCGCCAATCTTTCCAAGACGCGCTTTCTCGCCGCTGCCAGCCACGACATCCTTCAACCGCTCAACGCGGCGCATCTGTCGGTGTCGGCGCTGGCCGAGGTTCAGGCCGGCGAAGAAGGCCGCAAGCTGGTCCGGCAGGTCGAGCGCTCGCTGGAAACGATGGAGGACCTGCTCCACACGCTGCTCGACATTTCCAAGCTGGACGCCGGTGTCGTCGAACCTGAGATCAGCGATGTGTCGCTTGATCAATTGTTCTCGTCGCTGAAATCCGATTTCCAGCCATTGGCCGCGCAGAAGGGGCTGAAACTCAAGTTCCATGCCGGAAACGCGGTGGTGCGCTCAGATCGCACGCTGCTGCGCCGCATCCTGCAGAACATTGTCTCCAACGCTATACGCTACACCCGCAAAGGCGGCGTTCTGGTCGGCATCCGGCACCGCGGCGACAGGATAAGGATCGCAATCGTCGACACCGGCTGCGGCATTCCCGAAGACCAGCACGAGGCCGTGTTCGAGGAATTCCACCGCGGCACGGGTTCCGCCGACGCCGATCTTTCCGGCGGCGGGCTTGGCCTCGGCCTGTCGATCGTGCGCCGCATGACCAGCGCGCTCGGCCATCCCATCGCCTTTTCCTCGATCGTCGGACGCGGAACGATTTTCCATCTCGACGTGCCGGTAGTCGTCGGCACCTTTACCGATCCCATGGCATTGCTTGGCGAGCCCGAACGGCCACGCGGTTACGGCCTGTTCGGAACCAAAGTGTTGCTGATCGAGAACGACATCGAGGTTCTGGAGGCGATGACCGTACTGCTTGAGCGCTGGCAGTGCACGGTCAAGACTGCGACCTCGACCGCGCTGGCAATGCAGGCGCTGGGCGATACGAACTGGATTCCCGATATCATCATTGCCGACCAGCATCTCGACGGCGGCGATCTCGGCAGCGCAACCATCGCCGAAATTCGCGACTATCTCGGACGCGCGGTGCCCGCGCTCATCGTCACCGGAGACAGCTCCGACGCCGTAATACGCCTGGCGCGCGAAGCCGGCGTCGAACTGATGCGCAAACCGCTGAAGCCGGCGCAGTTGCGGGCGCTGCTGGCGCATTTGTTGGCTTAGGGGAGTAGGGGAATAGGGCAGTAAGGCAGTAGGGAATTAAGTTCCGCGCGACGCATTTAGTCGAGACAGCAAGGGCTCTGGAAACCCCAATCCCTACTGCCCTACTGCCCTACTGCCCTACTGCCCTACTGCCCTACTCCCTTATTCCCCTACTCCCCTAGAATCCCGATTGCTCCCGGAACAGCTCGGCATTGTCGAGCTTCGAAACCTCGATCACCGCCTGGGTGCGGCTGTAGACGTTGAGCTTGCGCAGGATTTCCGAGACATGCGCTTTCACGGTCGTCTCGCCGACCTGAAGCTCAAAGGCGATCTGCTTGTTGAGAAGGCCCTGCCGCAGCATCTGCAGAACACGCAACTGCTGCGGCGTCAGCTTGGCGAGCCGGCGCACCATTTCGGCCCGATCGGCACTTTCGGCATCGGGTGCCTGGCCCTCATAGTTTTCCGGCACATGGATCGCGCCTTCCATGACGGAGCGGATGGCATTGGCGAGATCGGTCTTGCGCACGGATTTCGGGATGAAGCCGGCGGCACCGTAGGACAGCGCCTCGGAAATGATCTTCGGCTCCTCGTGACCGGAAACCACGACCACCGGCAGGCGCGGGTAGCGCGTACGCAGTTGCAGCAACCCGTCGAAACCATGAACGTCGGGCATAGAGAGGTCCAGCAGCGCCAGATCGAAAGGCTTGGGCCCGGCCAGATGTTCCAGCGCTTCGGTGATGGAGCGCGCCTCCACCGTATCGACATCCGGATAGGCCATGCGCACCGCGCTGTGCAGCGCCTCGCGAAACAACGGGTGATCGTCGATTATCAGGAACCGGGCAGTTTCGTTGGCAGAGCTCATGGCCAACTCTCCGTCATGCAAGTGCGGACGTCGAGGGATGCCGTGGTCCGGCCAGACCAGCCAAAGAAGACATTTTTTCTAATTCCCTGATTCATTCCGCATCATTCAAGAGTAGCCGAGCGCAGCGCAAGCGATTATTGGCAAATAGTACATCGGCCGCTTTTCGACACGCGACGCATTCGCCGTGCGAAAACGACCCGCAAGATGCACTGGGAGGAACGTTGGTGAGCGAAATCATCCTGCATAATTATTTCCGTTCCTCCACCTCCTACCGGGTGCGCATTGCGCTGGAGATGAAGGGGCTGGAATACACCTACGTGCCCCATCACCTGCGCTTCGGCGAACATCTCGAACCGTCCTATCTCGCGGTGAATCCGCAAGGGTTTGTCCCTGCCCTGATCTGGAACGACGGCACGCTTCTGGTGCAATCGCTGGCGATCATCGAATTCCTGGATGAAACGGTGCCGCAGCCGCCCTTGTTGCCGGCCGATGCACTCGGCCGCGCCCGCGTGCGCATGCTCTCCCAGATGATCGCCTGCGACATCCACCCGATAAACAATCTGCGGGTACTGACTTCATTGCGCACGCTCTATGGCGCCGGCGACGACGATGTCGCCAACTGGTTCCGGCACTGGGTCAACGAAACCTTCCAACCGCTTGAAAAGATTCTCGCCGAGAGCAAGGATACCGGCACGTTTTGTCACGGCGACCGGCCCGGCCTCGCCGACATCTGCCTTGTCGCGCAGGTCGTCAACAACGCCCGCTACAATGTCGATATGGAGCCCTACCCGGTGATTTCGCGGATCGCGGCGGCCTGCCTGGAGTTGCCGGCCTTCATCAAAGCGGCCCCGAAGAACCAGCCAGACGCCGAATAGGTGTGTCGACATTCAGGTGATGGCAGCCTGTGAATGACAGTTTTCTGCGCTCGATGCACCCAGACTTAGCAAACAGCCTTCTTCTGCCGACGCTCATAAAGCATGATCAGCGTGTCGGCGATCAGCGCGGGCCGCTCGTCGCCCTCGATCTCGATCACGTTGCTTGCCTTCATCAGATATTGGCCCGGACCGCGATCCTCGAGCGATACCAAGGTCGAGCGCAGCCGAACGCGCGTGCCTGCCCGGACCGGGGCGACGAACCGGACCCTGTCGAGCCCGTAGTTGAATGCGGCTTGCGTATTTTCAGGAATTGCGCCGATCTCCTGGCCGAGCGAGCCGATGATCGACAGCGTCAGGAAGCCGTGCGCGATCGTCGCGCGGAAAGGACTTTCGCGCCGCGCCCGCTCCGCATCGACATGAATCCATTGATGGTCGCCCGTACAGTCGGCAAATTGATCGATCCGGGTCTGGTCGACGGTGGTCCATTGCGAGACGCCGAGTTCCTGCCCGACGGCTTCCTTGAGCGTGGCGAATGTCAAAGCCGGTTTCGACATCGGTTTCTCCGTTTTCCGACGCTTACGCGCGCAGGTTTTCGGCACAAACAGGTACGCTCACTGGATCAGACGCTCCCCGCAAACGGACCACTTCTGCCCGGAACTAGCAGTTTATGACGCTCTGCAAAAGACCTTCGTGACAGACTTTGGCAATCAGCCGAACAGATGATGGCCGTTCGAACGCACCTGCCCCAGGCCAACTATGCGCCGAAACAACTACTTCCGCTGGTCGTATCCCTCCCGGATTTCCGCCATTGCCTCACGGATGCGATTGCGCAGGATATCCAGCGACTCCGTACCGGATTTGCGCATGATTTCGGCGGATTCGCTGGCGTTCTTGACCGTGGTCTCGAAGGAACGGTGCACAAAATCGGCCTGCTTCGACATCATCTCCTGCGGGTTGCCGGGCGTGCGGAAACCCTGCGCCATCTCCGTGATCTCGCGCACCGTGTCCTGCATGATCTCGCGCTGCCGCGACATGAGGCTTGATGCGCCCGATGCACCGGCCGAGGCGGATTTCTGCAACGCTTCCAGGTTCTTGCGGTGATGGGCGAGAATGGAGTCGACATCGAAGCGCGGCAGCTTCAGCTCCTCGCCAAGCCGCTTGAACATGTCCATGAAGGTATCGGTCTCAGGTGCCTTGGCCATCATTTCCTCCCTTTCGCGCGCCGGTGTCGAACGCGGTCAAGGAGAAGATAGGCCGATGACCGCGCGGGTCAATTCACGAGAAAGACGAGCTCGATCACGTAAAGCGCCAGCCCGGCTATGCCGCCGATGAGCATGCCGTTGAAGCGGATATATTGCAGGTCGCGCCCGATGTTCATTTCGATGAGGCGCGTGAGTTGGCCGAGATCCCAGCGCTTCACCTGCTCGGCGATGAAGCTCGAGACACCGCTTTTCTGGCTCTCAACGAAAGAGGCCAGCGCCACGACAAAACCCTGGTTCATGTCGGCGCGGATTTTCTCGTCGCCGGCAAGCTGACGGCCGACCTCGACAAACATGCCGGCGAGATGGCTGCGGATCATGGAGTTTTCGGCGCGCGCATCCTGTTCGATCAGGTTGCGCAGGCTTTCCCACATGTCGCCGGCCAGTGCCTTCAGCTCGGGCCGGGCGAGAAAATCGCGCTTCAGCTTTTCGGCACGTTTCGCGTAGGTTTTGGAATTGCGCAGATCGGCGATGAATTTTTCAACGAAACGGTCGAACTCCTGCCGCATCGGATGATCCTGATCGGCCCGCACCTCTTCCAGCAGCGAACCAGCGGAAGCGACGATCTTCTTGAGCAGATAGGCGTCGGCGCGGAACAGATTGAACAGCGACGGCAGTTCCTCGCGGATCTTTTCACGCATCACCGCCAGCGCTTCCTCATCGGAGAGGAATTTTCCGACCACCTTGGTGAACTGGTCGAACAGTTTCTGGTGACGGCGGTCATCGGTGAAGGCAGATAGAAGCTCTGCGGCCAGGGGCGCGAGCGGCACCTTTTCCACCTGCTCCAGCATGCGCTCGGAAACGAAGCCGCGCAGGCCGGACTGATCGATGGCCGCAAGCGTCTGCGGCACCAGCCGCGCGACGAAACGTGACAGACCTTCCGCCCTCTGCCGGTCGGACAGCCAGTCGGCGACCAAAGCAGAAAAATCAACCTCGCCGAGCTTTTCGCGCACCGGCCCCGGCGCCAGGAAATTGACCTCGATGAAGCGGCCGAGATTGTCGGCAATGCGCTCCTGATTGGACGGAATGATCGCCGTATGCGGGATCGGCAGGCCGAGCGGCCGCTTGAACAGCGCCACGACGGCATACCAGTCGGCTAGCCCGCCGATGGTGGCCGCCTCGGCGAAAGCTGCGACGAAACCAAGCCACGGAAAGCGCGGTTGCAACAGCTTCGCCGCGATGAAGACGGCAACACACAGGCACAAAGCGCCGGTGGCGATGAATTTGGTGCGGCGGAGTGCTGCAAGCTTCTCCGCGTTTTCCGGGTTGATTGCCGATGCCTGGTTCATATGCTCATCCGGTTGTCGAAAGGGCGCACACTATCATCCATGAGCGACCCCGCCATTCGGCTCGCCAGACATATGGGGCTTACCAGATGGAAGACATGAAAAAGGCCCGCTTGCGCGGGCCTTCACTACAGGCAGGGATCAAGGGCGAACGCGGGACAGGCGCCCTCACCTGCCGGCAAGCATCTTGGGAATATCGCGCAGCGGCGACAGGCCGAACGGTTTGGGAGCGACGAGATCGAGCGCGGCAAAGGAACGCTGGCCGAGGTCGATAACGCCTACGGTCTCGCCGTCCTCGAAGGAAAGCGCTGCGTTGAACTTGCGCGCCAAGGCCTTCATCGCGACATTCTGCGGATGGGTCGTCACCAGAAGTTTGGTGTAGCCCAGCCCGCGCGCATTTGCGATCAGGCGCTCGAACAGGCGCCCGCCGATATGGCGGTGCTGAAGATGGCGCTCGACGCTGAAGGCGATCTCGCCCGTCGGCTCGGCAATTTCAGGCCGTTCGTGCAGTTCGGCCGCCCCGAAGACCTTGTCGTCTTCGACATAACCGATGACGGTGGTGCCTTGCGCAAAGCTGCGGTCGGCATAGCTGGCGATGAAATCGTCGTCCGTCGCGCCATTGAAGCGGTCACGCCGGCTCACGGCATCGAGCCTGAGAAGATGTTCGCGGAAGCGCGGGAGGTCGGAAGGCCGGAGCTGCCTGATGATACCGGTCAGCGGAACGTGATTGAGCGTATTGTTTTGCATGTGTCGTACTTCTCGTGGGTTCCTCCCCGAGTCTACGACTCTCGACAGTGATTATATTGTGCGCCGCACCATGAAATGCAATCCCTTTACGTAAAGGTCAGCATTGCAAAAATGGAATACCGGACGCAGCCGCAGCATCAACGCCAAAAATATGACCAAAAGGAGAAGGTATTTTCGCTTCTTGTCTGGAATTATTCTAGACTGTAGGCCATATTCAGGAATGAAAGCGATCCAACGACTCGAGAGATCGCGCCTGTCTTGGCTTGAGCCGTTCGGAAATCGGTTTCAGCCGGTGCTGCGAAGGAAACGACCATGCGGCTCACCCGCCAGACGAACTACGCCATGCGCATCCTCATGTATTGCGCTGCCAATGACGACCGGCTGAGCCGGATACCTGAGATTGCCGCCGCCTATTCCGTGTCGGAACTATTCCTGTTCAAGATCCTGCAGCCGCTGGTCGAAAACGGCCTGGTGGAAACCGTGCGCGGCCGCAATGGTGGCGTCCGGCTCGGACGTGCCGCCGACAAGATCAATCTGTTCGACGTGGTGCGCGTGACGGAAGAGAATTTCGCCATGGCCGAATGCTTCGAGAACGACGCGGCCGAATGCCCGCTGGTCGACAGCTGCGCGTTGAACTCGGCGCTGCGAGAAGCACTGAACGCCTTCTTCGAAGTGCTCGCGCGCTACACGATCGCAGACCTCGTCAAGGCACGGCCCAATGTGCGCAGCCTGCTCGGCATCGATCTGCTGGTGGAACGCCGCGCGCCTGCTGCCTGAGTATTTTCATCGCAACCACGTTGTGGCAACTTCGTAAAATACGGAGGGGCCTTCTATGAGTTGGGATATTCTGGTTCACGCTGCCAGTTCTCCACCACAGCCTGTCGATGAAATGCCCAGTGACTGGAAGCCTCTTCCACTTGGTTCCAGAAGCGATGTGCAGGCAAAGATTTCCGCCGTCTTACAAGGCACTAGGTGGGAAGATGGCGGCTGGGGCGAGTATGACAAAAACGGCATCTCGCTCGAATTCAACCTGGCAGGATCAGAACCTCTTGACGGTATCATGATCCATGTTCGTGGCGGCGGTGATTTATTCCCGCTTCTGAAGGAATTTTCCGCTCGATATGGCTGGTACGTTTTATTGCCGGGCGAATGGATGCATCACGCGGCAACCCCTGAAGCTGAATGGATGGATTTCCAGGATTATCGCGACCAAGTCACGGTGCCCGCTGACGAAAAACCTGCTAGGGGCTTCCTTGCGGGCTTGAAAAGAAGGCTTTTGGGGCCCAGCGCTTAAAGCCCCGCCGATTGCGGGAGCACGAACGGCACGTTGCCGGCAGGCAGCGCGCCGACCTTCAGCCGGCATTCGAACACCTTCGAGATCAGTTCGTCGCTGAGCACATCCTGCGGCGAGCCGGCGGCTGCCAGTCTGCCGCGATGCATGACGAAGATGCGGTCGGCAAACATCGCCGTCAGGTTTAGGTCGTGCAGGATCGCCACCACCCCGCCGCCGCGCCGGGCGAAATCGCGGGCGATGTTCATGATGATGAGCTGGTGCTTGATGTCGAGGCTGGAAACCGGCTCGTCGAGAAACAGATAGCGCGGCTTTCCGTCCAGCACCGGCGCCCAGACCTGGCAGAGCACCCGGGCAAGCTGCACCCGCTGTTGCTCGCCGCCGGAAAGCTCCTGGTAGAACCGGCCGGCAAAGCCGTCCAGATCGACGCGTGACAGCGCCCGGTCCGGCAGGCGGTCGTCCTCGCCTGGCAGCGCGCCGGAGCGGCCGCCCAGAAGCCCGAGCTTGACGATCTCACGCACCGTGAAAGGAAAGGAAAGTGCTGTCGCCTGCGGCAGCACCGCGCGCATGGCCGCCGCCTCCCAGGACTTCAGGGTCGCCAGGTCGCGATTGTTGATGGCGATGCTGCCTGTATAGGGCAATTCTCCGGTAAGCGCCCTGAGGAAGGTCGTCTTGCCCGAACCGTTCGGACCGACGATCGCCGCCACCTCGCCCGGCCTCATGTCGAAATCGACATTCGAGATGATGCGCTTGGCACCGATGGACACGGACACGTCGCGGGCTTCGATCATGGCCATTGCTCCCTAGAGGTCCAGCAGGCCGCGCTTGCGCAGCAATATCCACAGGAAGAACGGCCCGCCGACCGATGCCGTGATGATGCCGATCGGCAGTTCTGCCGGCGCGACGATCGTCCGGCTGATTGCATCGGCAACGAGCAGCATGGATGCGCCGAGCAGCGCGGAAGCCGGCAGCAGATAGCGGTTGTCCGGCCCGATCAGCAGGCGCAGCAGATGCGGCACGACGATACCGACGAAGCCGATGCCTCCGCTGACGGCCACCGAAGCCCCGGTGGCGGCGGCAACCGCGACGATGGCGACATTCTTGAAACGTTGCACCGGTATGCCGAGATGGTTGGCGGTGGCCTCACCCAGCGCCAGCGCGTTGAGCGCACGCGCCAGGAACGGCGAGACGATCAGCACCAGCACGATAATCGGCCCCGCTGCCGCAATCTTGGTCCACGTCGCACCCGCCAGAGAACCGAGCCCCCAGAAGGTCAGATCGCGAAGCTGCCGGTCGTCGGCGAGATAAACAAGAATGCCGGACAGCGCTCCCGTTAACGCGCCGAGCGCGATGCCGGCAAGCAGCATGGTGGCAATTGAAGTCTGTCCGCGCCGGGTCGCGACGCGATAGAGCAACAAGGTTGTCGCTAGCCCACCAAAGAAGGCGGCCAGCGGCAAAGTGTAGATGCCGAAGATCGCCAGCACCGGCCCGAGCACCGTGCCGCCAAGCACGATGACGACGATGGCGCCAAGGCCGGCACCCGATGAGACGCCAACAAGGCCGGGATCGGCCAGCGGATTGCGGAACAGGCCCTGCATGACCGCCCCGGACACGGCAAGGGCAGCCCCGATCAGCACGCCCAGAATGACGCGCGGCAGGCGGATGTCGTAGACGATGATGCGGTCGCGCGCGGAAAGGGCAGAGCCATCCGACAGCGACGGAAACAGCCAGTCGCGCACCACGGTGACAGCCGAAGCATCCGACGCGCCGGAGGCAAGGCTGAACAATACGGTCAGGCCAAGCAGCACGCACAGAATGCCGATGGTGAATCTTGCGCGCGCCGAGCGGTCACCCGCCGCCGCGCGCTTTTCCATATCGCCGAACCTGTCGGCCAATGTATCCGCCACGCTATTTCCAATCAGTCTTTTATCGCGTCGCCATAAAGTGCGATGGCAAGATCGCGAATGGCGCCGGCGGTGCGCGGGCCGAAGCCGAGCAGGTAGCTGCCATCCATCTGCACCAGTTTCTTGTTCTCGGCCGCCGGCGTAGACGCGATGCCCGGATGGGCAAAGAGATCGTCGGCAGCGGCCGCATGATCACCACCGCGATTCATCATCAAAATGACGTCCGGCTTGGCGGTCACCACCGCTTCCTCGGAAAGCTGCTTGTAACCCGGCACACCTTCGACGGCATTGACGCCGCCCGCCAGCTTGATGATGCCGTCTGCGGCATTGTCGCTGCCGGCAGCCAGTATCTTGCCGCCCTGCATGCTGAGAATGAACAACACGCGCTTGCGCTCCTTCACATCGGCAGTGAGTTTTTCGGCCTCCTTGAGGTCGGCATCGACGGAGGCTTCCAGAGCGTCGGCCTTGGCGTCTGCACCGAGCGCCTTGCCGACGACCCGGATTTTTTCCAGGATTCCGGCATGATCGAAAGTTTCAGGCACTTCGATGAAGGTGACGCTGGCTTTCCTCAGGACATCGACGGCTTCCTTCGGACCGCTGCCGGCAAGCGCCAGAATGCCGGATGGATTGACCGACAGCACGCCTTCGGGAGACAGAGCCCGCATATAGCCGACATCGGGCAGCGCCTTCGCCGCCTCGGGGTATGTGCCGGTCGAATCGCGGGCGATCAGCTTGCCCTCCTCACCCAACGCATAGACGATTTCCGTTATCGATCCACCGATGGAAACGAGCCGCGACGTGTCGGGAAATACGGCCTTGCCTTCTTCCGCGGATGCGACTGTCGCTGCGCCGATGACGGACGCAGCCACGAAGGCAGCACATGCGCCGCGGGCAATACGATTGAAGATGCTCATGGAACTGCCCCTCAGGCCGCCGTCGAAGTCGGAATGCGCGGCAGGTTCTCTGCAATGAAGCGCCAGTCCTCGCGCTCGCTTTGCCCTTCATGCCGCTTTCCGAAGAACTGGATGATCATCTTGCCGTCGGCGCCATAGGCCTCGAGCGAGGTGACGTGACCGTCTTTCGTCGGCTTGCGCACCGCCCAGACCTCGCCGACGTGATCCATCCGCAGGTGCATGTGGAAGGTCTCGTCGAGGATATTGATCCACGGCCCCATCGGCTTGATGTTCCTGACCGGCCCCGAATGGATCTGGATGCAGCCGCGATTGCCGACAAAGCACATGATCGGCGTCTCGCCCTCGGCGGCATGATGCAGCATCGCGGCCAACGCATCGTTGTCGACCAGCCAGGCATAGTCCTGCCCCACCATCCGAACGGCCTGCTGGCGCGACAGTTTCAATGTGCGCAACATGCCGAAGAACTGATGCGTGTCGGTAAGCTTGCTCCAGCGATCGCGCAAATCGTCGATGCTGGTTGAGGTCTCCGGCAGTTCTGCGCCGTCATCGGCCGTGTCCTCATAGCTAAGATCCAACGTCTGTCGCTGATCGACGGAGGCGAGATCGGCCACGAGCTTCTGATAGGCATAGAGATTGGAGGTGCTGCGCAGATGCACCTTGTGCACCGCCTCGCCTTCCTTGTCGAAGAACTGCAGGCTTCGGCGGATTTCGCCGCCGTCGCGCTTTTCGACGGCAAAACCATGCGCCCAGATTTTCGGGAATATGCGCAAGTCAATGTTTTCGCCGAGCACCATGGCGTTGTGATTGCCGGTTACGACCTTGTCGTAGATGCCGATTTTTTCATGGACGGCACTTTCATTGCGGGTCAGCGCCATCACCTCGCCGACGGACTCGAGGCCGGTCAGCAGGTCATTGACGCGGGGCTCCACGCGAACGACCCCCTCGCCGCAATGCGCCGCAACCAACTCGGCCTCGGAGATGCCGAGTTGGCTTGCGAGATCGCGTTCGCGCATTTTGGGATTGTCGGCTCTCGCCAGACGGATTGCTTGTGGCGCGGGTTTAACGCGAGCGTCCATGGAAAAGTCCTGAGCTTACTTGTTGAGGATGAGCTTGCCCTGGCGGGTGATCTTCAGCCGGTAGAGCGATCCGCCATGGTCGATGCCGATCTCGTGGTCACCGTTGAAGAGCGATGAACTCAAGACTGTGCGTGTCGGAAAATGCTGCGGTTCGGGACGCCGCGGCGCTTCGTTGAAAGGCCGCCGGTTGCGGTGGTGGAAGTCCTGGTGATTGTGGCTGTTCATGGTCGTCGGACCCTTTCGTTTTGGAACTTGGCCTCCCCTGTCGGATGACCTCTGTTCCGGCCTTGAAATCAATCTTGACTCAAAACATCATGTTCAATAGTCAGTGCAATACCGGAGTAAACGAGTCAAGATTTAAATCACTCCGGCATCAATGAAAAAATGCCAGCAAGCACCGAGCCAGCACGCATGAAACACATACCGGAGAGCTTTGGGACATGGGGCTGGTGGCACGAAATATGGCTGTTCTGCTTGGCGGAGCAGCAGTGACCGTATTGGTCGGAACAATCGGGGCAAGAGCCCAGGAAACGAACGAGGCCGAAAAGCAGGATCGCGTGACGCAGCTTGAGCGCGTTGTCATCACCAGCGGGCGAGCAGGTGCCGGAGACAGCACTGGCGAGCCGGAGGACGTCCCGGCGAGCGTCGGCAAAGTCGACAAGAAGACGCTCGAAAAGCTCGGGCGTGAAAACCTCGACGACGTTCTGCGCTCGGTGCCAGGGACGTTTACCCGCGAAAACCCGCAGCAGCCGGGCATTGCCGTCAACATTCGCGGCTTCGAAGGTTCGGGCCGCGTCAATTCGATGATCGACGGCGTGCGCCAGAGCTTCCGCTTCACCGGCCATGAGGCCGGCGGCTTCACCTATGTCGATCCCAACTTCCTGACAGAGATCGATGTCGAGCGCGGCGCTGTTTCAACGGCGGGCGGCGGCGGCTTGGCCGGCTCTGTCAATTTCCGCACCATCGGCGTCGAGGACATCGTGCGTGACGGCCAGGAATACGGCCTGCTCGGCCGCGCCTCCTGGGGCAGCAACGGCGTCGGCTTCTCCGAAATGCTGGCGGGCGGTGTGAAGCGGGATGCGGTCGGACTTGCAGCGGCAATCAGCAAGCGCGATTCCAACGACTTCAAGAACGGTGACGGTGAGACTGTGCCATATACCGGGCAGGATCTGGTGTCGGGCCTGTTGAAGGCCGATTTCGGCTTCGGCGAGGATCACCGCCTATCGCTTGGTAGCATCTTCTACCAGAACGATTTCACCGCCAACTCCTACGAGCAGCAGGTCAAGAATCGCACGGCGACTGCCAACTATCGTTACGACCCGACAGGAAACGACCTGATCCATCTCAAGGTCAACGGCTACTACAATGACATCCAGATGGAATATCTAAAAAGTACATCGCCATTTGCGACCTCCGTAGGACGCAAGATCAATGACCGCGGTGTCGGGTTCGACGTGTCCAACACCTCGCTGATGGATTTCGGTGAGATCGCGGTGAAGTCCGAAAACGGCGTTGAATATTTTACGGACAAGGTCACCTCGATCAATGGCGGCGTGAACCCCGCCAATGCCCACAGCCGCACCGGTGCGGTGTTTTCGGAAAACACCTTCACCTACGGCATGTTCGAACTGGTCGGCGCGCTGCGTTACGACTTCTACAATCTGGACGGAACAGCCGATGCAGGGCCCCGTGCGGGTGGCGCCTATACCGTCGACCAGTCGAAGGGGGCGCTCAATCCGAAGGTAACGCTGGCGGTCAAACCACTCGACTGGTTTCAGCCCTATGTCACCTATTCGCAGTCGATGCGCGCACCAACCGTGCAGGAAACCATGGTCGGCGGCGATCATCCCGGCGGCACTTCGGCAAGCTTCCTGCCCAATCCAGACCTGAAGCCCGAATCGCAAAAGGGATGGGAAGTCGGCGTCAATGTGAAACGCGACGGCCTGTTCACTGCCGATGACAGCCTGCGGGTCAAGGCCAGCTACTACAACATGAAGGTCGAGGATTTCATCGCGGCCCGCTTCAATCCGCAGTTCTTCATGTTCGAATATGTGAATGTTCCGGGTGAAGCACGCCAGAGCGGCATCGAGCTTGCCGCCACCTATGATCTCGGCCTGGCTTTCGGTGGTATCGCCTACACGCACACCGACACCAAGCTGCCGAGCCAGCAGCCGGGCCTTGGCGCGCTGAGCTACCTGCCGGACGACATCATCGCTCTGACACTCGGTGGGCGCTTCCTCGAGCAGAAGCTGGAGGTCGGCACACGGGTCAACTATGTCTCGAACGGGGTGACGAATGTCGGCAATGCCAATGATCCGACCTTCACGCCGATTAACGTGAAGACGCCGAGCTACACGACCGTCGACCTGTTCACGAACTACAAGGTCAACGAGAATGTGGATGTGGCTTTCAAGGTCACCAACCTGTTCGACAAGCAATACACACCGGCGCTGAGCACCATCGGCTCCGGCCAGGGCCGGACATTCCACGTGTCGACGCAGTTCCAGTTCTGACCTCCCGGAACGAGGCGACACTCCAGCGCTCACCGGCGAAGTCCATTCGCCGGTGAGTTTTTTGAAACGACCAGACCAGCCAATTGGGGACATCCATGAACACCACCCTGACTTCAGCCCGTCTCATCGTCGCAGCCGCGGCGATTTCATGCCTGCCGATTGCCTCAGCGCATTCTCAGGAAACCGCGCCGGCGCCTGCCCTGACCCTCGAACTGAACGGCGCCCAGCCTTCCGACAAGGGCTGCCGGCTGACCTTCGTGGTCAATAACGCGCTCGGCTCCGAACTCTCCAGGGCGGCCTTCGAGATCGCGCTGTTCAATGAAAGCGGCGTGGTCGATCGCCTGACCGTTCTCGATTTCAAGGAACTGCCGGTCGGCAAAACCAAGGTGACCCGCTTCGACCTAGCCGGAGCCGATTGCGCCAAGATCAGCCGGGTGCTGATCAACCACGCAACAGAGTGCGCCGGCACCGGCGTCGAGCCCGCCGCCTGCATGCGCCAGCTCAAGACGGGGACGAAAACCGGCATCGCCTTTGGCGTGTGACGGCTCTTCCCGCTGCCGGGCTCTATGGCCGCATGCCGAACTTCAATGAGGAAAGACCTTCATGCTGCCATTGACCGGACTTCACAGCCTCGCCACCTCACGCGGCGACGGCCTTAGACCTGAATTGCTCGCGCTTCTGCGCGGGCGCGAAAATGTGACCGCACAGAATTCAAATGTCGTGGATATTGGCCACCATCAGGACACGGGATCGGTTCAGGCAGGTCCGAACCCGGTCACGAAACTTGGCTCCGAGACGCCGGATGGGGTAATCAGGTTTCCGACCACCGACGAAGCGCGCAATGCGCCAAGAGAACATGCGCCTTCCCGGCGCAACATCTGAAGGAGACGAAAATGTATATCGCAATGAACCGCTTCAAGGTGCAGGCAGGCTCGGAAGAGGCTTTCGAGAATGTCTGGAAAGGCCGGGATTCGAAGCTTTCGGAAATGACCGGGTTCAAGGAGTTTCATCTCCTGCGCGGGTCTTTGAACGAGGCTGAAGGCTATACCCTGTTTGCCTCGCATACGGTCTGGGCAAGCTACGAGGATTTTGTCGCCTGGACGAAGTCGGAAAACTTCCGCGCCGCCCACAAGAACGCCGGTGCGACCAAACCCGCCTATATCGGCCATCCTCAGTTCGAGGGATTCTCGGTCGTCGAAGGCGCATGAAATGGCAGAAGCCATCGATTTCGCACGCACGATCCCCGTCCTGCCCTCACCCGACATCAAGGCGAGCCGCGATTTCTATCGCGACCAGCTTGGATTCGAGGTCATCCAGCCGGAGATGGACGACTATCTGATCGTCCGGCGCGGCGAGATGGAAATCCATTTCTGGTACACCGCCGACCGCGCCCTGCCCGAGGTTTCCTCCTGCTACATTCGCGGCGGCGAGGTGCCGGCGTTGCACGCCGAGTTTTCAGCGCGCGGCGTGGAGAAACTGAGCCCATTCACCGTCAGGCCGTGGAACATGAAGGAATTCTATGTCCACGACCCGCATGGCAATCTGCTGCGGTTTGGCTGCGCGCCGGAAGAAGTGTAATCATGCCCCCGCCAGCAGGCTCGCATTGCCGCCGGCAGCAGTCGTGTCGACGCAGACGGCGCGCTCATGCGCGTAGGCTGCGGGATAAAGCACTTCGCTGATCAAGGGCACGATCGGCCCTTTTCGTGCCGCCAGCGCCTGCCGGATTTCCTTGGCCCGCACCGGCGAACCGGCAAAGGCGACGACATCGATGCCGAGCGATTTTAAGGAAGCCGCAGACGCCACGCCATCGATTGCCACGATCGGCAGGCCCTTGCCGGTGAGCGCATTGACGGCAGCCGAAGCGCACGTCGCAACGGCCAGCACGGCATTGCCGGCGGCAAGCGCCTGGATGGCCTGCGCAAGAAGCGCCTCACCATCCGGGCCAAGGCAAAGCACGCGACCACGCGGGTTCAGCGCCAGCGTATTGGCCTCGCCGGTCGGACCCGGCAGATCGATCTGGCCGTAGTCGACCGCCGCAGCTGCCGCAATGCCGGCCGAACCCTTGCCGCGCAGGTGCTTCCGCAGAACCATGATGCGGTCGGCGGCGACATTCCAGCCACTGAGCGTTGCATCGGGAAACTGCTCGGCAAGCTCCACGGCCGGAAGCGGCTGGCCCTCGGCCTCCATAGCAGATGCGCTTTCCGCCTTGCGGAAGCGGCGCAGATAATGCGGCCCACCGGCCTTGGGGCCGGTGCCCGAAAGCCCCTCGCCGCCGAAAGGCTGCGAGCCGACGACCGCGCCGATCTGGTTGCGGTTGACATAGATATTGCCGGCATGAATGCGATCGACAAGGTGCTGCACGCGCCCTTCGATGCGCGTGTGCAGGCCGAAGGTAAGCCCGTAACCCTTTGCATTGATGGCGGAAATGACCTTATCGAGATCATCGGCGTCGAATGTCGCAACATGCAGCACCGGCCCGAAAATCTCGCGCTCCATCTCCTCGATGCCTTTTACGCGGAAGACGTGTGGCGCAACGAAACGGCCACCTGCCGGCGCATCGAGCTTGGCGATCAGGCGGCCCTTGCCTTCCATCTTGCCGCAATAATCGCGGATGGAATTCTGCGCCTCCTCATCGATGACCGGCCCGACATCGGTCGAGATCGACCACGGATCGCCGACGCTCAGCGCCTTCATCGCGCCTTCCAGCATTTCCAGCATCTTCTTCTCGACGTCCTTCTGGACATAGAGAATGCGCAGCGCCGAGCAGCGCTGGCCGGCGCTCTGGAAGGCCGAGGCAACGATGTCGCGCACTGCCTGCTCCGGCAAAGCGGTGGAATCTACGATCATCGCATTCATGCCGCCGGTTTCGGCAAGCAGCATGGCGTCGGGTGCCGCGGTCTCGGCCAGTTGCTTTTCGATCAGCTTGGCGACCTCGGTCGAGCCGGTGAAGCAGACGCCGGCGATGCGCGGATCGGCGGTCAGCGGCGCGCCGACCGACGGGCCGTCGCCCGGCAGAAGCTGGATGACATCCTCGGGAATGCCGGCCTTGCGCAGCAGTTCGACCGCGCGCGCTGCGATCAGCGGCGTTTGCTCGGCCGGCTTGGCAACCACGCAGTTGCCGGTAACGAGGGCCGCCGCAATCTGGCCGGTGAAAATCGCCAGCGGGAAATTCCATGGCGAGATGCAGGCGATAACGCCACGCGCGACAGTGCCGGCCTCGGCCTTTTCGGCCTCGGCGGCGTAATAGCGCAGGAAGTCGACTGCCTCGCGCACTTCCGCCACGCCATCGGCCAGCGACTTGCCGGCCTCACGCGTCGCCAGCGCGAAAAACTCCACCGCATTGGTCTCATAGAGCTCGGCGGCGCGACGCAGGATCGCGGCGCGCTCGGCAACGGGGCGCTTGGCCCAGGCCGGCTGTGCCTCGACCGCGATGCGCACGGCGGTCGACACCTGCTTGGCGGCGGCTTCATGAACCGTGCCGACAATGTCGTCGGGCTTGGCCGGATTGACGAGTTTGCGCTGGCTGCCATAGCCGGCAGCGCGCGTGACGGGCTTTGCTGCCCAGCGCTCAGGCGTGGCGAAGTCCAGCCTGGCCTTGTCGATGGCGGCCAGCGTCACCGGGTCGGTAATATCAAAACCCTTGGCGTTGAGTCGCCCTGCCCCAAAGATTGCCAATGGCCGCGCGATTGCCGGGTTGGCGGCCGACCCTTGCGTTTCAGCCGCCTCAATCGGATCGCGGGCGATGTCTTCCGGCTTCACGTCCTCGTCCGTCAACTGGTGCACGAAGGAGGAGTTGGCGCCGTTTTCGAGCAGGCGGCGCACCAGATAGGCGAGCAGATCGGAATGCGCGCCAACCGGTGCATAGATGCGGCAGCGCGTGCCCTCGGTCTTGCGCACCGTCTCGTGCAGGGATTCGCCCATGCCGTGCAGGCGCTGGAACTCGAAACAATCGCGGTCGGGCGCCATCGCCAGGATCGCCGCAACCGTATGCGCATTGTGGGTGGCGAATTGCGGGTAGATGCGGTCAGTCATCGACAGCAGCTTCTTGGCGCAGGCGATGTAGGAAACGTCGGTATTGACCTTGCGCGTGAACACCGGATAGCCATCGAGGCCGAGTGTCTGCGCGCGCTTGATCTCGGTGTCCCAGTAAGCACCCTTGACCAGCCGCACCATGATGCGGCGGTCGAGCCGCTTGGCCAGCGCATGCAGCCAGTCGATGACGAAGGCGCAGCGTGGGCCATAGGCCTGCACGACGACGCCGAAACCGTCCCAGTCTTCCAGCTCCGGATCGGCCAGAACCCGCTCGATGAGGTCCAGCGACAGGTCGAGCCGGTCGGCCTCTTCAGCGTCGATGTTGAGCCCCATGCGGGCGTGACGCGCGGCGACCGCCAGCGACAGCAGGCGCTTGGCCATGACCGGCAGCATGGTTTCCTTCTGCGCCACCTCGTAGCGCGGGTGAAGCGCGGAAAGCTTTACCGAAATACCCGGATTGGTGCGGATATCCGGGCTGTTCGAGCCGCTGTTGAGCGACGAGATCGCATCGGCATAGGCGCGGTGATAGCGCAGAGCGTCAGCTTCCGTGCGGGCCGCTTCGCCCAGCATGTCGTAGGAATAGAGATAGCCCTTGGCAGTCATCGAGCGGCCGCGCTTGACGGCCTCGGCGATGGTGCGGCCAAGCACGAACTGTTCGCCCATTTCGCGCATCGCAGCCGCCACAGCCTTGCGGATGACCGGCTCGCCAAGCCGGCGCACCATGTTGTGCAGCGTGCCGGCAATGCCGTCCTCGCCCTCGTCCAGCACCCGGCCGGTCAGCATCAGCGCCCATGTCGAGGCGTTGACGAAGATCGAGCTCGACCCGCCGGAATGCGCCGACCAGTCATGCGGGGCGATCTTGTCCTGGATCAGGTCGTCCATGGTCTGCGTGTCCGGCACGCGCAGCAGCGCCTCGGCCAGGCACATCAGCGCCACGCCTTCCTTGGTGGAGAGGCCGTAAGCGGACAGAAACACTTCCATCAGCCGCGGATCGGTGGAGCCGCGCACCGCCTTGACCAGTTGCACCGCCCGCGCCGTGATCGCTTTGCGCTCGGTCTTGCTCAGCCTCGCCGTCTCGACAAGCCGGGCCAGAGCCTCGTCTTCGTCGGGCAGATAGTTGGCGCGTATCTGGGTACGAATGGTGTCGAGCAATGGAGCGGTCATGGACATCCTGCTGGCGCTGAAACGGTTTGGAGACGGCTTCGAGATCTATCATAACCCCGTTTTTCAATCGGTCCAAAATATTGCGCTAGAAAGCCTAAATAGACTATAGATTAGTCAGTTTCCTACATCTCTGGACTTCATTTCGAATGTCAAAAGACCAACTGGACCGCATCGACCGCAACATCCTGGCAGCACTTTCGCGCGACGGCCGGCTTTCCATGGCCGAACTTGCCGCGCAGGTCGGCCTCTCGAAAACGCCGGTGCAGGCACGCGTGCGGCGGCTGGAGCAGGACGGCTTCATCCGCGGCTATTCGGCGGTGATCGACCGCGAACGCATGGGCGAAGGCCATGTCGCCTTCGTGCAGGTAAAATTGTCGGACACGCGCTCTGCAGCACTCGATGCCTTCAACCGTTCGGTGCAAGCCGTGCGCGAGATCGAGCAATGCCACATGATGGCGGCAAGTTTCGACTACCTGCTGAAAGTCCGCACCACCGACATCGCCGCCTATCGCCGCGTGCTGGGCGAGCGCATTTCGGCCTTGCCCCACGTCGCGCAGACATCGACCTTCGTGGCCATGGAGACGGTGAAGGATCGTTAGTCGGAGATCGTCTTCAGGAACGCCACCAACGCAGCTCGCTCGCGCTCCGAGATCGACAGCGGCACGACTTCCGATTTTCCGCTCGGGCTTGCCGGCGCGCGGACATAGTGGTCGATGACATCCTCGAGCCGCTTGATCTGGCCGGCATGCATATAGGGCGGCCTGCCGGCTGCGCCGCGCAGGGATGGCGTCTTGTAGGCGCGCGTGAGTTGCGGGCCGGAGGTCACCATGAAGCGAAGCTCGCCGCAGGCTTCTGGCCTGGCATCGCTGAAGGCACCGAGGCAGTTGAACGGGTCGCTCTGGACCTGCTTCACCGCCGTCTCGCGACCGAGATCCTCCGGCAGGCCGGCGACGGCGGGAATGCCGGTATTGTGGAAATGATCGTCGGTGAAGCGCGGGCCGTTGTGGCACTCGATGCAGTTCGCCTTGCCGGTGAAAAGCCGCAAGCCATAGATTTCCTCGTCGGAAAGTGCCGCATCGCCCTCCGGCGTTTTGCCTACGGTAACGGCATCGGCAAAGCGGTCGAAGCGCGTTTTTTCATGAACGATCGAGCGCTCGAAGGCGGCGATCGCCTTGCCGAGATTGGAGAATACGCGGTTGACCGCCTGCCGCTGGTCCTCGCTCATTTCAGCCCAGGCAGCCTTTTCGGCATCGTTGCCGAGCGGCCCGGCATTTGCCGGCAAGGCGGAAAGATCGGGCAACGGTCCGAAAATCCGCTCGTAGCGGTCGGCGAGATGAGCCTTGATGAAATGCGCAGAGAAGGTGCGGTTGCCGCCGTGCTCGCGGGGCTCCTCCAGCGGCGTCAGCGCCTGCGCCCACAGGCTGTCGCGGCGGCCGTCCCAGAACAGGAACGGGCTGCGTGCAACATCGGCTAGCGGCATTGTGCGGCGGTCGGTGGTGCCGATGGCCTTGGCCAGCGGCAGGTCGTCCTGGAACTGCCGGTCGAGCTGATGGCAGGTGGCGCATGACACCACGCCATCGATGCTCATCCTCTGCTCGAAGAACAGCGTCGCGCCGAAGGCTGCGGCAGCCGGCAGATCGGCATATTTATTGGTCGGATCAGGGGGTAGCGGCGGCAGGGCCGAAAGCGACAACGAGGCGACCGTCTTCTTCTCCGCCTCGGTCAGCTCCGGCGGCTTGCACGCTGTCAGCAACCCAGCTGCGACAATCACGGCGATGGAAACTGACGAAAGGAGACGGCGCATTTCTACAGCACCAGATTGAACACCACATTATCGTCGCCCTGCGGCGCGGAAATGGCGAATTTCAGCTCCCACCAGCCGCCCATGTTGAATTTCACGCCTTCGATGCGGTAGCGGCCCTCACCAAGCTCGCCGGTCATTTGCGGCGCCGTCGGCAGGCCGTGACCATGCTGCGGCATGCCGCCATCGACCGCGATCTTCGCACCGTCGACGGCCTTCCCGTCCGGCGTTTTCAACGCAACGATCCAGTTGTGAAGCTCGCCCTGCTTCACCTCCCCCGCCTCCGGGTCAATCGAGACGGCATAAATACCCTTTTCGCTCGGTTTGGAGCGTGCAAGGTCGAGTTCGGACGGCGGCGGCGCCATGTGCATCTTGGAGAAAGCGATGGCAGCGATGGCAGCAATGCCGATGATCGCGACGAGATAACGCCAGTTGGAAATCATTTTCGCACTCCTCGCCGAATCCCGTTTGCGCAAGCGGCACGTTAGTCTGTGAAGACACCAACGAAAAGCAGGCAAATATCCTTCCATATCAGACAGGTAGCCAGTACGCCGCTGAGGCGCTAAAAACATCAGTACGGCGAGAGGAGATAGGGATGACAAACGGCATTGCGGCGATCGGCGAATGCATGATCGAACTGTCGGGGCAAAGCTCGCAGGTATGGCGCATGGGGTTTGCCGGCGACACGTTCAACACACTGTGGGCGATGCGCGCGCTGAGCCCCGGCCATCATGTCGACTTCGTCTCGGCCTTCGGCGACGACCCGTTTTCGGCCGACCAGATCGCCTTCTTCCGCGAGCACGATATCGGCATCGCTTCGAGCCCTGTCATTCCCGGCGCACGCCCCGGCCTCTATGCGATCAAGCTGACGGGAGCGGAGCGATCCTTCACCTATTGGCGGGGTGACGCCGCCGCGCGCCAGCTCGCCAGCAATGCCGCCGCATTGGCAAAAAGCCTTGAAAATCGGTCACTTGTCTACTTTTCCGGAATCACTTTGGCAATTCTGGAACCGGCAGCCAGGCGCACGCTGCTGCAGGCCATCGCGACGGCGCGGGCGCATGGCTGCCATATCGCCTTCGATCCAAACTATCGCGCACGCCTCTGGCCGGACGTTGCCACCGCCCGCGAAGCGATCGGCGAAGCATTGAAAGTGACGGACATCGCCCTGCCGACCTTTCCCGACGAGCAGGAACTTTACGGGGATGCTTCGCCCGAAGTCACTATCGCGCGGCTAGAGAAGGCCGGCGTCGCGGAGATCGTCGTCAAGAACGGCGAGCACGACGCCCTCATCTCGCATTACGAGAACACCGTCTCGGTCCCCGCGGTCTCCGTCCTGCCGGTCGACACGACCGGTGCGGGCGACAGCTTCAACGGCGCCTACCTGTCGGCCCGCCTGCTCGGCATTGCGCCGACAGACGCCGTGAAGCGCGCCCATCGCGTGGCTGGAGCGGTCGTGCAGGTGCGCGGCGCGCTGGCGCCCTTCGACATCCTGAAACTGGCGTTCGACCGGTGACCTTCATTGGGTAGCAAGAGAAAACGGATGACGAGTGCAAAGGTTATCCTAGAAGCTATTTCGGAAGAATTTGCTCCAAAAGGCTTCTTTTACGAAGCCCGGAAAATGCGCTTCGAAAAAGACAAGGCACTCGCTATCTTGTCCAAACTAAAAAACATAGAGCTCAAAAATTTAACTGACATAGAAAAGTTAGAAATAATCGGCGGAATATGGTCTCTTCCTTTCAGTGCAGCAATGTATCGGGAGAGATGTGTTAACGAGTCGATCGAACGAGATTACGACAACTTCGTCACGAATATTCATGAGATCGTTCGTAAAATCATCAAAGATGTAACGGGCGTGGACCGTTCTGATACTACCTGAACCGATATTCCGTCACCTGCCGATAGGTTTCTCCCGGCCGCAGCACAGCCTGCGGGAAATAGGGGCGATTGGGTGAATCCGGCCAGGTCTGCGCCTCGAGGCAGAGGCCGGAATAGGCCTTGTAGCGGCGGCCGCCCAAACCCTTGGCCTCCGGCGCGACATACTGGCCGATATAGAGCTGGATGCCCGGCTCCGTCGTCCAGACCTCCATCTCGACGCCTGAAGCCGCGCCCTGCACCCACGCGGCCTGCTTGAGCGGCCCACGCGCGGCGGCAAGGCAGAAATTGTTGTCGTAGTCGACCTGCGCCTCACCCTTCGCGGCTCGCAACTGGCGGGCCTGCCGGAAGTCGAACTGCGTGCCCTCGACCGGCTGGACAACGCCGGTGGGGATGAGTTTTTCGTCAACCGGAAGATAAGCGCCGGCCGCTAGCATGAGCCGATGATCGAGAATCTCGCCGCTGCCGCCATCATCGAGATTGAAATAGGAATGCTGCGCCAGGTTGCAGAGCGTCGGCTCGTCGCTGGCCGCCGTGAGTTCGATCGAAAGCGTGCCGGACCCCTTGATGCGATAGGTGCAGCGCGCATCCAGCGTGCCGGGAAAGCCCATCGAACCGTCGGGATCTTGCAGGCCGAGCGTGACGAAATCCCGGCCATTATCAATCACATCCCAGACTCTGGTGAAGTATCCTTCCGAGCCGCCATGCAGGCCATGCGCCTCGGGCTTGTCCTGATCGATCTGGAAACGCTTGCCATCAAGCATGAAGCGTCCGTCGCGGATGCGGTTGGCATGACGTCCGGCTATGGCGCCAAAATAACCGGGCGATGCGAGATAATCCTCGAACCGTTCGAAGCCCAGCACCAGCGGCGCATCGTGATCGGCCAGGCGCAGATCCTGAACGACAGCACCCCAGGTGATGATATTTGCCGTAAGCCCGCCCGAGGCGATCGAGAACCGCCGGACCGGCTTGCCGTCGCTCGACGTGCCGAAAACTTCGCCGTTCGCCATATCCCCTCCGATCAGGCGCAAATCCGGGAGAGCTCGCGTCGAGCTCAACCAGACAAGCGCTCTAACAAACAACCCCAGAAACCGGAACAGGTTTCTGGGGCTGTCGATCGATTTCAATCGTCAGAAAACCGCGTGTCCAAGCGGACGGTTTGGTGCCTGACAAGGATCAGAGGCCAAGGCCGCCGATGCAGACATATTTGGTGTCGAGATAGTCATCCATACCCTGATGGCCACCCTCGCGGCCGAGGCCGGATTCTTTGACGCCGCCGAACGGCGCTTCCGGTGTCGTGATCAGGCCTTCATTGACGCCGACCATGCCGTATTTCAGGCCTTCCATCACGCGGAAGGCGCGACCCAGGTCGCCGGTGTAGAAGTAGGAAGCGAGACCGAACTCGGTATCGTTGGCGAGCGCCACGCCTTCTTCTTCTGTTTCGAACTTGAAGACGGGTGCGACGGGGCCAAAAATCTCGTCCTTCATGAACTTCATTTTCGGCGTGGCGTTGGCGATGACGGTCGGCTGGAAGAAGGAACCGCCCAGCGCATGGCGCTTGCCGCCGGCAACAACCTTGCCACCATTGGCGGTGGCGTCAGCGATGAACTCCTCGACCTTCTCGACAGCCTTTTCGTCGATCAGCGGGCCCTGCTGCACGCCAGCCTCCAGACCGGAGCCCACCTTGAGATTGTTGGAGGCAGCGGCCAGTTTCTCGACGAACTTGTCATAGATGCCAGCCTGCACGAAGAAGCGGTTGGTGCAGACGCAGGTCTGGCCCGAATTGCGGAACTTCGCGGTGATGGCGCCTTCGACGGCGCGGTCGAGATCGGCATCGTCGAAGACCAGGAACGGCGCGTTGCCGCCGAGTTCCATCGAAACCTTCTTCACCGTCGAAGCCGACTTCTCGATCAACATCTTGCCGACCTCGGTAGAGCCGGTGAAGGTGATCTTCTTGACCAGCGGGTTGGCGCAGATCTCGTCGCCGATCTCGCCTGCCGAGCCGGTGATGATGTTGACGACGCCCTTCGGAATGCCGACTTCCTCGCACAGCGCACCCCATGCGAGGCCCGAGTAAGGCGTCTGCGAGGCAGGCTTGACGACGGCGGTGCAGCCGGCGGCGAGTGCGGGGCCGATCTTGCGCGACAGCATCGAGGACGGGAAGTTCCACGGCGTGATCGCGGCGACGACGCCGACCGGCTCCTTGGTGACGAGGATGCGGCGGTCCGCCCATGGCGACGGCACGACATCGCCATAGGCGCGGCGTGCTTCTTCGGCAAACCACAGCACATACGCCGCAGATGAGCCGACTTCGCCCTTGGCTTCGGTCAGCGACTTGCCCTGCTCGAGCGTAAGCAGTTCGGCCAGCGCGTCCTGGTTGTCCATGATGGCGTCATGCAGCTTGCGGAGCCACTTGGAACGCTCAAGCGCCGAGGTCTTGCGGAAAGTCTTGAAGGCCTCGCTGGCAGCCTCGATGGCGCGGCGCGTCTCGGCAGCACCCGAGCGCGGAACGGTGCCGATCTTCAGGCCCGTCGCCGGGTTGATCACGTCGATGGTCTTGCCGGAATCGGCCTGCACCCACTCGCCGTTGATGAGGTTGGACTGCTTCATGAAGTGGCTGGTTTTCTGCAACATCGTTCTCGCCTCTCGTGCAGCGTGTCGGAGCACGCTGATCCTCTGGAATTCGATGAACCGGACGAACGCAGCGCCCGGCGGGCCGTCGTGTCTGGCCTTTGAGTATAGGCTCGATCGACGATCGCGCCACCTCTTACCTTAGGGAGTACTGTTGGATCAATCGCCTTGAGCCATGGACCGAGTGGTCCAGCACTCTCGGCAAAAACGGGCTCAAAATTTCAATTTCCGGCCGGATTATAGACGTCCGCGCCTTTGCCATGACCTATCTGCGTGAAACGATCCTGCCGCGATCAGCAACCGATGAAGGGATGTCGCGATGGCGAAGCAGCAAAACTCTCTGATTTATGACGAAGTTCTCGCAGCAAATGCCCATTATGCCGACGATTTCGGCGACAAGAGCGAACTCGCACTCCCGCCGGCGCGCGGCTTTGCGATCCTGACCTGCATGGACGCTCGCCTCGACCCCGCCAAATATGCCGGCCTGGCGGAAGGCGATGCCCATGTCATCCGCAATGCCGGCGGGCGGGCTTCCGACGACGCGATACGCTCGCTCGTCATCTCGCACAAACTGCTCGGCACCCGCACCTGGTTCGTCATCCACCACACCAATTGCGGCATGGAGCTGTTCTCGGACGAGGTGATCGGAACCTTGCTGGAAGACGACCTCGAAACCGCATCCTTCGACGGCAAGCAATGGTCGAACCCGAAGCATCGCGGCGGCCATGCCCATGGCCATTTCATCAAATGGCACACCATCAGCAATCCGGAAGAAAGCGTGGTGCAGGACGTTCGCCGCATCCGCGAGCATCCGCTGGTGCCGCCCTACATTCCGATCTTCGGCTTCATCTATGACGTGAAGACGGGAAAGCTGATCGAGGTCGAAACAGCAAGTGCGGCAGGCCGACCCGCCTGAAACAGCCCTATCCGAAGACCATCTGTGCGATTGTCAGCCACAGCGCCGTTGTAACGACGGCGCAGGCGGTGGCGATCGTCATCTGGTTCGAGGCGAGCGCCTGCCCGGTGCCGAACTGGGCGGCAATGAGATAGGAATTGACGCCTGCTGGCAGCGAGGCTGCGGCCACCGCGACCTTGGCCGACATCGGCGGAAGGCCGAACAGCCATGCCACCCCGAGCGCCGCCGCCGGCATCAGGAACAGCTTAAGCGTCGAAAGAACCAGCGCGGGCCGTACATTCCCCGAAATGCCGAACCTGCGCAGGCCAAGGCCCATCGCAAAAAGCGCCAGCGGTCCGGCAACATCTGCAAGCGCGTCGACAAGCCGGGTGGCCAGTCCCGGCAATGGAATACCAGTAAGACGCCAGAGCACGCCCGCAAAAATGCCGATGATCAGCGAGTTCCTGTAAAGACGACGCAGAAAATCGCGGGCAATGTGCAGCGGATGGACGCCGTTCTTCTTGCCGCCGGAAATCTCGAACAGGATGATCGAGGCGGCCAGCATGGTCGGCAGATGCACCGAGATGATCAGCGACAATATCTCGACCCCTTGCTGCCCGAAGACGCCAAGCATGAAGGGAAATCCAAGTAGGAGCACATTGGAAAACGAAGCCGCAACACCACCGACGACACCCGCCTGCGAATCCCGCCCGAAGATTCTCGTCATCGCGAGATGCCCGGCGGTCCATGTCACCGCCACCGCGGTGAAGTAGGTCGCCCAAAGCGCCCACGGAGCCGAGCCGTGAAAATCGGCGCTCACCATCGTTCGGAACAACAGCATAGGCAGAGCGACACCGACCGCGAACTGTGAAAGCGCATCACCCACTTCCGTCTTCAGATAGCCCGTCAGCCCGGCGAGATAGCCAAGCGTCACAAGCCCGAATACGAAAAGGACGGTTTCGACGAGGGGAGACATTTTTCCCCTGATAGGCGAGCGAAGGCTTTAGCGCAATCGCCACCGACATCTCGCCCGGCTTGCCTTTCATGACGCTTTCGCATCCCTATATCCCTCTTGTGGGGTTAGGGTAACGTATGCAGAAATTCTTCATCGCCTTGTTTTTATTGTTTTCGCTGTCACCGGCACAGGCCACGGAAGCGGGTTGGGCCCTGCTGCGCGACGGCGGCCATGTCGTGCTTCTTCGTCATGCAATGACGCCCGGAACCGGCGAGCCGACGAATTTCGACATCGAGAAATGCGGCACGCAGCGCAATCTGTCGGATCGCGGAAAGCAGCAGGCGCGCAAGATCGGCGCGCTTTTCGCAGCCCGTGCCGATACCACCGACCGTGTATTGTCCAGCCGCTACTGCAATGCGCTTGAAACCGCCCGCCTGGCGTTCGGCGACCGCATCGTCGAACCTTTCGCAGCACTCGACCGGCCTGCCCCGGATGGTTCGACACTGAAGGCACAAGACGAAGCGGTCATGCAGGAAATCCGCTCATACAGCGGTTCAGGCAACCTTATTCTCGTCACACATGTGGAAAATATCACCGCACTTACCGGGGGACCGTCGCGAGAAGGCGAGGCCGTGATCGTGCGCCCGGAGGGTGAGGGACTGCATATTCTGGGGCGAATCGTCTTCAATTGATGGCACGGGAATTGCCCGCGCTCCCTTGCACCTAGCCGGTAAAGGCCGATTTGGTCTTTTCCTGCCCGGAAAAACGGATTAGAGAGCCGAACAAACATGCGGATGGAATCCGCCCGCACTTGAAGGAAAAGCCGTGTCCACGACATTCGAGAAAGTTGCCAAGATCATCGCCGACACGAGCGAGATCGACATCGAAACCATCACCCCCGAAAGCCACACGATCGACGATCTCGGCATCGACAGCCTTGATTTCCTCGACATCGTGTTCGCGATCGACAAGGAATTCGGCATCAAGGTGCCGCTGGAAAAGTGGACGCAGGACGTCAATGACGGCAAGGCATCCACCGACGATTACTTCCTGATGAAGAACCTCTGCGCCAAGATCGACGGCCTCGTCGCGGCAAAGGCAGCAGTCTGACCCCCTTGACGGGGACAGGCCGCCCGACCGACAACAACCGCCCATGAGCGCACACGACGTCGTCATCACCGGTATCGGCCTTGTCTCGTCTCTTGGCGAAGGCACCGATGCGCATTGGCAGAAATTGACCGCGGCCGGCGCCGAGCCGGTTGTCGATTCGTCACGCTATGCGCCCTACTCCATCCATCCCCTGCCCGAGATCGACTGGGGCCTGCAGATCGCCAAGCGCGGCGACCAGCGCCAGATGGAGACCTGGCAGCGGCTCGGCACCTATACGGCCGGCCTTGCGCTGGACGATGCCGGCATCAAGGCCGATGAAGCGCTCTGCGCGACGATGGACATGGTGGTGGCTGCTGGCGGCGGCGAGCGCGACGAGACGGTCGACAACGCCATCCTCGCCGCTTCCGAAAGCCGCAACGACCGCGACGTGCTTCTCAACGAAAAGCTGACGACCGAACTGCGCCCGACGCTGTTCCTGGCACAGCTTTCCAATCTGCTCGCCGGCAACATCTCCATCGTCCACAAGGTGACCGGCTCGTCCCGCACCTTCATGGGCGAGGAAGGCGCTGGCGTCTCGGCCGTGGAAACGGCTGCGGCGCGCATCAGTTCGGGCCAGTCGACCCATATGCTGGTCGGCGGCGCATTCCAGACCGAACATCCCGACATGCTGCTCGGCTACGAACTCGGCGGCTATCTGCACCGCGGCCCGTGGAAGCCGGTATGGCAGCGCGACGGTTCGGAAGGCGGCGGCGTCGTCAGCGGATCGGGTGCAGCATTCCTCGTGCTAGAATCACGCGAACATGCCAAGGCGCGCGGTCGCCACATCTACGCCCAGCTCGGCCCGGTGATTTCCGGCCGTGCCCGCCGCCGCAAGGAAGATCTCGCTGCGGTCGTCGGCGCAATGCTTGAAAAAACAGCCCTGCTGGACGGTCCATTGCTGACCTTGTCGGGCGCGTCGGGCGCGCATGCCGCGACCAAGGCCGAGAAAGCCGCACTCGACAAGAACGTAGCACTTGCCGCGCGTGCGTTCGGCACGCTTACGGGCCACATGAAGGAAGCGCAGTTTCCTTTCGCCGTCGCACTGGCAGCGCTCGCCATCGACCGCAAGGCCGCCTATCCGGCCTTCGACGCGACGGTGGAAAAACCTTTCGAAGGAATTCCGCACACCGTTCTGGCAACGGCGGTCGGCTATCACTATTTCGAGGGCATGGCGCTCGTCGCCGCTTCTGATTGAACCGCCGGGAAACGGACATGGCTAAATACAACGACCATCTCGGCAGGCCGATCGTCGCCGTAACCGGCATTGGCGTTGTCACCTCGCTTGGCGTCGGCAAGGCCGACAATTGGGCGGCCCTGACCTCCGGCCGCTCCGGCATTCATCCGATCACCCGGTTCCCCATCGATCATCTCAACACGCGCATCGCCGGCACCGTCGATTTCCTGCCATCGAGCGACAAGGGCGCCAGCGCGCTGACCTATGAACTGGCCGAGACCGCCGGCCGCGAGGCGATCGCGGAATCCGGCCTCGACCCCGACGATTTCGGCGGCCCACTGTTCCTCGCCTCCCCGCCGGTCGAACTCGACTGGCGCGAGCGCTTCTCGCTCTACAACACCGGCACGGAAGGCAGCGCCTCCGACCGCCTGCTGACGGTTGCCCGCAACCTGCCGACACTGGACACTTTCGAAACCTCGCAATTCGGCTCGATCGCCGCCCGCCTCGCCGACGAGTTCGGCACGCGCGGCCTGCCGATCACGTTGTCGACCGCCTGCGCCTCTGGTGCGACCGCGATCCAGCTCGGCGTCGAAGCGATCCGGCGCGGCGAATGCGACCGCGCGCTGTCGATCGGCGCGGACGGCTCGGTGACGGCGGAAGCGCTGATCCGATTCTCGCTGCTGTCGGCCCTGTCGACGCATAACGACATTCCCGAAAAGGCATCCAAACCCTTCTCCAAGGATCGCGACGGCTTCGTGATCGCCGAAGGTTCGGCGGCGCTCGTGCTCGAATCACTCGAAAGCGCGCTGGCGCGCGGCGCGACCGTGCTCGGCATTCTGCAGGGCTGCGGCGAAAAGGCCGACGACTTCCATCGGACCCGCTCCAAGCCCGACGGCTCGCCAGCCATCGGTGCGGTGAAGGCGGCACTTTCCGACGCCGGGCTTGGCGAGAATGGCATTGCCTATGTCAACGCGCACGGCACCTCAACGCCGGAAAACGACAAGATGGAGCATATGTCGCTTTCGACGGTCTTCGGCGAGCGCATGCGCTCCATGCCGATCTCGTCCAACAAGTCGATGATCGGCCACACGCTGTCGGCAGCCGGCGCCATCGAGGCGGCATTCTCGTTGCTGACGATGCGCGAAGGCGTCATCCCGCCGACGATCAATTACGACAATCCCGACCCGGCGATAGAACTCGATGTCGTGCCGAACAGGAAGCGCGATGCCGAGGTCGCCACGGTGCTTTCCAATTCCTTCGGCTTCGGCGGCCAGAACACCTGCCTTGTCATGGCGCGGGAACCGGTCTAAGCGACGCCTTCAACATTTGAAGGACCGCCGATGCGCGCATTGCAACTCGTCGAGGATCGCAAACTCGAAACCGTGGATATCGCACCGCCGCCGGCACCGGCGCTCGGCGAGGTCACGCTGCGCATCAAGGCCGTGGCGCTCAACCACATCGATGTCTGGGGCTGGCGCGGCATGGCGTTTGCCAAGCGCAAGCTGCCGCTGGTCGTCGGCGCGGAAGCCTCGGGCGAAGTCGAGGCCGTCGGCCCCGGCGTTTCGAACCTCGCACCCGGCCAGCTCGTCTCGATCTACGGCGCGCGCACCTGCGGCCTCTGCCGCCCCTGCCGCGAAGGCCGCGACAATCTCTGCGAGCACGTTTCCGGCGTGCATGGCTTCCACCTCGACGGCTTTGCGCAGGAGAAGATCAACCTGCCGGCGCGCCTGCTGGTCCCTGCCCCTCCCGGCGTTTCGGATATCGGCGCGGCGGTAGCACCGGTCACCTTCGGCACGGTCGAGCACATGCTGTTCGACAATGCGAAGCTCCAGCCCGGCGAGACGATCCTCGTCCATGCCGGCGGCTCGGGCATCGGCTCGGCCGCGATCCAGCTTGCCAAGAAGATGGGCTGCACGGTCATCACCACCGTCGGCTCCAACGACAAGATCGACAAGGCCAAGGCGCTGGGCGCCGACCACGTCATCAACTACCGCGAGGACCGCTTCGAAGGTGTCGTGCGCAAGCTGACGAAGAAGAAGGGCGTCGACGTCGTCTTCGAGCATGTCGGCAAGGACACCTGGGCAGGCTCGATGTTCAGCCTGAAGCGCGGCGGCCGCCTCGTCACCTGCGGCTCGACCTCGGGCGTTTCGACCGAAATCAACCTGATGATGCTGTTCCAGCAGCAGCTGAAGCTGCTCGGCTCCTTCGGTTGCCGCATGGAAAACATGGCCGATGCCATGCAGAAGATGGCCGCCGGCCTGGTCGCGCCGGTGATCGACACGGAGGTCGATTTCAATTCCATCGACGCCGCGTTGAAGCGCATGGAAGGCCGCGACGTGTTCGGCAAGATCATTCTGCGCGTCAATTGATGCAGTCACTCAAGCTACAGGCCCGGTGAGACCGTGAAAGCCTTTCTCTATCGCCTGTCGCAACGGCTGAAGATGGCCAATTACTGGCTGGTCGCGCAGCTTGCGAAAGCGCTGCTTTCCATCCTGCGCCTGCTGCCCACCGACAAGGCGCTGAATTTTGCCGACCGCGCCGGCCGCCGTGTCGGCCCGCTGGTCGGGCGTCATCAGGTGGCGCTCGACAATCTGCGCCAGGCCTTTCCTGAAAAGAGCGAAGACGAAATCCGCGCCATCGCGCTCGACATGTGGGGCAACATGGCCCGGCTGGCAGCGGAATATATCTTCCTCGACCAGCTCTTCGACTACGACCCGAAAGCCACGGAACCCGGCCGCGTCGAGGTCCAGGGCGAGCGCATTTTCGAGCACATCGCAGCCGAGCAGAAGCCGCATATCCTGTTCACCGGCCATTTCGGCAATTTCGAGCTGCTGCCGATCGCCGGCGCGACCTTCGGCATGAAGGTGACGGCGCTGTTTCGGCCGCCCAACAATCCCTACATCGCCGATTACATCCTCTCGACGCGCCGCTCGACGATGGGCGACCTGCTCGCTTCCAAGACGGGTGCGTCCTTCACCCTGGCGCGCATATTGGAAAACAACGGAACCATCGGCGTGCTCGTCGACCAGAAATTCACGCGCGGCCTGCGCACGATGTTTTTCGGGCGCGAATGCGAGACCAGCCCGCTGCTGTCGAAACTTGCGCGGCAATATGATTGCGACGTCTACCCCGCCCGCTGCATCCGCCTGCCGAACAACCGGTTCAGGCTGGTGATCGAGAACAAGCTCGAACTGCCGCGCGAAGACGACGGCTCGGTTGATCTGACCGCCACCGCTCAGCTCGTCAACGACGTCGTCGAGCGCTGGGTGCGCGAGGATCCCGGCCAATGGATGTGGTTCCACAAGCGCTGGGTGCTGTCGAAGAAGAAGCGTGGCCGTGGCGGCAAGCAGGCACCTGCCCAAACGCCGAACACATCGGCGTGATAAAGGTATTCTGGTCGTAACAAAGTCGGATTTCAGCCGTTCATATTTCGTGATAATGAGAATGGCTATGGAAAACCGCACGGAAAAACCTCAGACTACCTCCGCAGGAGCGGCACTCTGGACCCCGTGGGGCATCCAGCACCGCCCCGAGCGCAACGCGCAGAAGCTTGCAATTCAACGGCTGATAAAGCGCCTCGCCGCGCTCAACAGACGCGGCAAGCTAAAACCGGCCGGATAGGTCCGCACGAAAGGCAGCCTCCGCCTTCAACCGCCGTAGTAATTCATCACCGCGTGCCGGGCCTCCGCGAAGAACAGCCATCGTTCCGTCAGCATGCCAAGCATGTGTGTTACAACGGCAAGCGTGGCTATGAAGGCGGTGAATGGCCCGTTTTCTGCCCCGGTTAGCAGCAGGCTGAGAAACAGCCCCGCAGGGATGACCCCACCCGCAATCAGGGCGACAAACCAAAGCTTGGCCGCATGCTTGCGCGCGACCTTGAAGCCCATTTCGCTGGTCAGGTAGTTTTCCGTGACATGTGGCCGCTCGAACAGGCGCACATGGCCGATATTGCCGAGCCCAGTCGCACTTTCAGGCGTCGACAGCGGCACCAGCCTTTTCATGTGATCGCGCCACAGCGCCTTTGCTGCCCAGGCAGCGATCAGGAAGATGATAGCCAGGACCGGAACAAGAACCGTCCGCCCGCTGCCGCAGAAAGCAAAGAACCCAGCCAGGACGAAACCGCCGGCAACGGCAAACAGCAGATAGCAGAGCGGCGTCAGCGGCGTGTGCCACGTCTGGACGGATTTCAGCGAAGCGTAGATCATGCCGGTGCAGTAGACCGTCACGAGGCACAGCACCGTGCCGAGCAGGCCGGGAAGCAGCAGATAGCGGCTTTCGAAGACCGCCATCCACGCCGAGAAGACGAGCGGCAGGAAGGTGATGATCGCCATAACACCCTCGCGCGACAGCCAGCTCGACCGCCACTGAGACAGCGCCCGCCAGGCGCGCTGCGGATTGCCGAGATGCAGCGTTGAGGACAAGAGCCCGCCGCCGATCAGCGCCAGTGCCAGCACATGGGCGAATTTCGTGGCGATTGCGGCAGGATCGAGCAGGCCGAGGCCGAGAACGGCAGCTAACCCGTAGCCGAGGCCGGAAAGCGTCGTGAAGAGGATGATCGAGGGAGCTGGATGCATGGATCAGATACGATCCAGCATGCCGTCGAGCCACGCAAAGAACCCCTTGGCACCGTCGGTGTTTTCCGCCAGCGGCAAACCCCTCGCGCTATCGGCCAATGATTTTCGCGGGCGCGGCGGCAGATATTTGTTCACCGGCCGCGTGCCCTGCTCCGGCATCAGGTCCATACCGCCACGCTGGGCAACCATGATCGAAACGTCGGATTGCGGGTCGGCAAGATCGCCGAAATGACGGGCATTGGCGGGGCATGTGCGCACGCAGGACGGCACGCGGTCCACTTCCTCAAACGTCTCGTTGTAGATGCGGTCGATGCAGAGCGTGCATTTCTTCATCACGCCGGCGGCCAGGTCCATCTCACGCGCGCCATAGGGGCAGGCCCAAGCGCAAAGACCGCAGCCTATGCACTTGTCCTCATCGACCAGCACGATGCCGTCAGCCGAGCGTTTGTAGGACGCACCGGTGGGGCACACGGTAACGCAGGGCGCGTCCTCACAATGCAGGCAGGATTTCGGGAAATGCACGATGCGCGCATCGCCCGCCTCGCCGACGATCTCGCCGCCTTCCGGTACCACTTCGAATGTGTGGACGCGATTGAGCCAAGCGCCTGAAACGTCGGCACCGTATGGGTCTTGGTCGGACAGCGCCGAGCCGTAGCCGCCGGTGTTCCATTCCTTGCAACTGACGACGCAGGCATGACATCCGACGCAGACGTCGAGGTCGATGACGAGTCCGAGTTTTTTGGGCGTCGAGTGGGCGGGCAGCATGGTCATTTCGCCCACTCCTGCCCGTAGCGCAGTTCGTCCACATGCTCATGAGCCCTGCCCGGCTCGGAGATGGCAGGAAAATGCGGTTCGCTGATCTGCGCCTTTTCCGCCGTCTCGATGCGCACGCGCAGGTCGTACCAGGCCGCCTGCCCGGTGATCGGATCGGAGTTCGACCAGCGCATGCCATCGCCTTTCGGCGGTAGAAGTTCGTGGATCAAGTGATTCATCAGGAAGCCTTTTTTGGCTTCCGGCGCATCCTCGTCCAGCCCCCAGGCGCCCTTGCGTTTGCCGATGGCGTTCCAGGTCCAGATCGTCGAGGAATTAACCGCCTCCATGCGCGCCATCTCGACCTTGATGCGGCCATGATGCGAGATGACCCAGACCCAATCGCCGTCGACAAGCCCATGCTCGTCGCAGATCGGCCCCGGCACATAGAGCGGGTTGCGGGTATGGATCTGGCGCAGCCAGGCGTTCATCGAACCCCAGGAATGATACATCGCCGCCGGCCGCTGGGTGATGGCGTGGTAGGGATAGGTCTCGCGGTCGACCAGTGCTTCCTCGAAAGGCCGATACCAGTCGGGCAGCGGCGTAAAACTGTCCAGAATGCGCTGGCGGTGCGTTTCGGGCGCGAACGGCGCGCGCAGGCCCTCGGCGGACAGGCGGAACTTCTGCAGCGGCTCGCTGTAGAGCTGGAACGTCACCGGCTGCGGCGTGTCGAAGAAGCCCATGCGCACGGCAAAATCCTGATAGGCCTGGTTCGCATGCTTGAAGAACTGCGCTTCGAGCGGGATATGCGCCGAGAAGAACGAGCCGTTTTCGATATAGCGCTTGAGCTGGTCGGGATTGGCGGCACCGCGCCCTGCTTTGTCGCCGTTCAAGCCGCGAAAACCGGCCAGCGGCCCGATGCCCGGGCGGCGCTCATGGCGCACGATGTAGTCGGCATAATCCTTGTAGATCGCGGTACCGCGCGAATCGACAAAGGCCGGCAGCTTCAGCCGTGCGCCGAGATCGATAAGCACGCTCTGGAAGCCGCGCACGTCGCGGTCGGGCTCGACCACCGGCCAGCGGATGGCATCCTGCACGGCGTCGGGCTCGGAGATCGGCCGGTCCAGCAGCGAGATGCAGTCATGCCGCTCCAGATAGGTCGTGTCGGGTAATACGAGGTCGGCATAGGCGACCATTTCGGAAGCATAGGCGTCGGAGTAGATGATCTTGGGGATGCGGTATTCGCCGGTCTCGGGGTCCTTGTCCTCCAGCATCTTCATGACTCCGGCGGTGTTCATGGAGGAGTTCCAGGCCATGTTGGCCATGTAGAGGAACAGAACGTCGATCGGATACGGATCGCCGGCATGGGCATTGGCGATGACCATATGCATCAGGCCATGCGCGGAAATCGGCGCGTCCCATGAAAACGCCTTGTCGATGCGGGTCGGCTTGCCCTCGGCATCGATCAGCAGATCCTCCGGCCCGCGCGGGAAACCCAGATGCGGCCCCGACAGCGGCTTGGCCGAGCCGAAATGCTCGGCCTTGCCATGCGGTGTCGGATGCGCCTCCAGCGGCTTCGGATAAGGCGGCTCGAAGCGGAAGGCGCCGGGGCAATCGACGGCACCGATCAGCACCTGCAGCATGTGCAGCGCGCGCGCCGTCTGGAAGCCGTTGGAATGGGCCGAAAGGCCGCGCATGGCATGGAACGATACCGGCCTGCCAACGAAATGATGGTGGCGTTCGCCGTGCACATCGGTCCACGGTTGCTCGATGGTGATCGCCTCGTCGAAGGCAACGCGAGCAATCTCGGCGGCAAGCCCGCGAATGACATCGACCGCCACCCCGGTTTCCACGGAAGCCGCTTCAGGCGCATATTTCGGATCGAGATATTTTTCGGCCAGAAGCTGGAAAGACGGCACGGCAAAACGTCCGTCCGGCAGCTCATGCCGGCCGGAAAGCGCCGGTCGTGCACCTTTCGTGCCGACGGGCACCGCGCGCTCGGTGACCGTTTCGAAGATCAGCGGCTTGCCATCGGCATCGCGCGCGAACAGGCCATGCTCGGCAGTGCCGGGTGCATCGATGACCAGCCAGGGCGCATTGGAGTAGCGGACTAGGTAATCGACATCGATCCTGCGCGCTTTCAGCAGTTCGTGCACGACCGCAAGGATCAGCAGCCCGTCCGTGCCGGGGCGGATGCCGATCCAGTTGTCGGCGACCGCCGAATAGCCGGTGCGCACGGGATTGACCGACACGAAGCGCGCGCCGTTTTTCTTGACCTTGGCGATGCCCATCTTGATCGGATTGGAATCGTGGTCTTCCGCGACCCCGAACATGACGAACAGCTTGGTCCTGTCCCAGTCGGGCGCGCCGAATTCCCAGAAGGCGCCGCCGATGGTCATGATGCCACCGGCTGCCATGTTGACCGAGCAGAAGCCGCCATGCGCCGCATAGTTGGGCGTTCCGAACTGCTGTGCCCAGAAGCCTGTGAGCGACTGCGACTGGTCGCGCCCGGTGAAGAAGGCGAGCTTCTTCGGATCGTCGTGGCGCACGCCGTCGAGCCAACCGGTAGCGATCGTCAGCGCTTCTTCCCACGAGATTTCCTGGAATTCGCCGGAGCCGCGCGGGCCTGTACGCTTCAGCGGCGCGCGCAGCCGTGCCGGTGCATAATGCTGCATGATGCCCGCCGAACCCTTCGCGCAGAGCACGCCGCGATTGACCGGATGGTCGCGGTTGCCCTCGATGTAGCGGATCTTGCCGTCCTTGATGTGCACATTGATGCCGCAACGGCAGGCGCACATGTAGCAGGTGGTCTTGCGGACCTCGTCGGCAACGGGCGTCGATAGCGCAAGACGCGGCTCGGATGTCATCGGCAGTGCTCCTCTGCCGATTCCTACAGAGCACGCGCCTGAAATGAAATGCCCGAAGGCGTCATTTCACGGCAATTTTCGTCTAGACATAAACAACATGCCGCAAAGTGATTGCGGGATATGGTCGGAACTTGGAATATCGAATCGATCAGTTGGTGACGATGATCCGCGTGTTGCCCGGTCCCATTTCCCTGACCAGGGAATAGAACTGCGCCGCATTCGAGGTCGCCAGACGCACGCAGCCATGTGATGCGGGCCGTCCGAGCTGCTTGACGTAGCCGGTGCCATGGATGGCATAGCCGCCGCGGAAGAATACCGAATAGGGCATCGGCGACATCTCGTATTTGCGCGAGTACCACATGCGGTGCATGCGCGTCGGCCGCCAGCTTCCGCGCGGCGTGGAATACCCCCTGCGCGCGGTCGATACTTTCCAGGTGTGGATCACACGGCCCTGTTTACTGACCGTCATCGTCTGTGACGAAACACTGACCCTGGCCACAAGATTATCCGCCAGAGCTGGAGAAGCCGCGCCAGAAAGCATCAGCGTAATCGCGAAAAGCATTGCTTTGTACATGTGAATAGCCCCCTCTTCTTTCCGAGGCTTTACAGTTCGCAATCCAAGAAGACTGTGAAATTCTATACACGGGGTAAATTTGCTGTGGCGAATACGTCACAGCAACGATGCAACCCGACAATCTTGCGAGCAGCAGTCCCGCTGTGCTGCCAAAATTGCGCCAGAACCCTTGGACCATTGCTCCATCCCAAGTGCCTCCGTTGACACTGCGAGGCATCGGCATAGGTTCATCCATGCGACTGGAGCGGACCAATCGCACTCCAGTACGAAACGGCGCGACTGCCTGTGCAAGCCGCCGCCACGGAGGGATGAAAAATGCAACAATATTCCCAACTTACCGGCTTGAGCCGGCGCAAACTGCTATCCCTGATCGGCATGACAGCCGGCAGTGCGGCCATGTATCAGGCCATGACCAGCATGGGGCTGGCGAGTGAGTCCGGCTACAAGGGGCCGGTCAAGCTGGAAGGCGACCCGAAGGGAGCCTCGGTGCTTATCCTGGGTTCGGGACTTGCCGGAATGACGGCCGCGCTCGAATTGAGGCAAGCCGGCTACAAGGTGCAGATACTTGAATATAACGCCCGCCCCGGCGGCCGTAACTGGACTATCCGCGGCGGCGACAGTTTTACCGACATCGCCGGCGCGACGCAGAAATGCGAGTTCGACGAAGGGCTTTACGTCAATCCGGGCCCGTGGCGCATCCCCTATCACCACAACGGCCTGCTCGCCTATTGCAAGCGGCTCGGCGTGACGTTGCAGCCTTTCCAGCAGATCAACCACAACGCCTTCCTGCATTCGTCAAAAGGCTTCGGCGGCAAGCCGCAGCGCATCCGCGACATCAAGACGGATTTCCAGGGCCACGTCTCCGAACTGCTCGCCAAGGTCACCCAGAAGGGCAAGCTCGAGGGCGATGTCACCAAGGAAGACCAGGAAATGCTGCTCGAAGCGCTCAAGTCGTGGGGCGCGCTCGACAGCGACTATTCCTACAAGCAGAGCCTGCATACGAGCGAATATCGCGGCTATGAGAAAGACCCCGGCGGTGGCCTTACCGCGGTTCCGGTGCCCGGCAAGCCGATAGATCTGTCGGACATACTGAGCTCAGGCCTCTGGGGTAGCCTGGAGAACTTTGCGCTTTATGAGTTCCAGACGACGATGTTCCAGCCGGTCGGCGGCATCGACATGATCGGCAAGGCCTTCGCCAAGGAAGTCGGCGACCTCATCACCTACAATGCCAAGGTCACCAAGATCGCGCAGGACGACAAGGGCGTGACCGTGACCTATGAGGACACGCAAAAGCCCGGAACCACCCAGCAGGCAAGTGCCGACTGGTGCGTCTGCACGATCCCGCTGACGATCCTCAGCCAGATCGAGATCAATGTCGGCGCGCCGATGCAGGCGGCGATCGAAGCCGTCCCCTACGCTTCCTCGGTCAAGGTCGGGCTGCAGTTCAAGCGTCGCTTCTGGGAAGAGGACGATCTGATCTTCGGCGGCGTCAGCTACACCGACCTGCCGATCACGCAGATTTCCTACCCGAGCACCGACTTCAACAAGGCCGGCAAGGGCGTGCTGCTCGGCTGCTACACCTGGAACGGGCCGAATTCCTACGAATTCACCTCGATGTCGCCGGAAGAACGGGTCCAGCGCGCTGTGGATTACGGCTCGCAGATCCATCCGCAATACAAGGATGAGTTCGAGAACGGCGTCTCCTGGGCCTGGCACCGCTCGCCCTTCACGCTGGGCTGCGCCGGCGACTGGACCGACGAGGCGCGCAAGGAGCACTACGAAAACCTGTGCAAGATCGACGGGCGCATCGTGCTTGCCGGCGAACACGCATCCTACATCCCGGCCTGGATGGAGGGCGCGATACTGTCCTCGCTGGATGCGATCACCCGGCTGCATCAGCGCGTGGTTGCGGGGTGACGGCCATGACGAACCATCCCTCTCCCCTCAATTCCGGAAGGCATGTCATCATGACCACCCACTCTCACCGGCCGCTCGGCCGCCTCGCCGCCACCGTCGCTTTCAGCCTGTTCGCGGTGTCGGGCGCGCTTGCCGATTCGGCGGGCGTCACCTTCAGCTCCGGCAACAACTTCACCGAAAAGACCGGTGAAGAACTCTACGCCAATGTCTGCGCCGCCTGCCACATGAGCGAAGGCCAGGGCGCGGTCGGCGCCGGCCATTATCCGGCGCTGGCCAAGAATGCCAATCTGGAGTCCAGCGGCTATCCCATCTACGTGCTGTTGAACGGTCTGAAGGGCATGCCCCCGGTCGGCAAGATGATGGACGACGATCAGATCGCTGCCGTGGTCAATTATGTCAGGACCAATTTCGGCAACGACTACAAGGATGCTGTGACGGCTGCGGACGTCGCCGGCACCCGATAATAAACGAGAGGCGGCGGAATTCTGTCTTCCGCCGCCTCTCCAATTACCGAATGAAGGAGAATGCGATGAAAAAGATGCGGATCGGCGCCGCCACGCTGGTGGCTGGCTTGATGATTGCGGGAAGCGCGCTGGCGCAAGATGTCGTGCGCCACAAGATCCCGAACTCCGACTTCCCGATCGCCCAGGCCGTCGAGGTGCCCGCGGGCAAGACAACCGTCTACGTCAGCGGTGCGGTGCCCTCGGTTGTCGATGAAAAAGCCGAGAAGGGCTCACTTGCCGCCTATGGCGATACCAAGACCCAGACCGAAACGGTGCTGAAATCCATCGAGAAGACGCTCACCGGCCTCAACCTGAAAATGAGCGACGTCATCAAGATGCAGGTGTTCCTCGTCGGCGATCCGGCCAAGGACGGCAAGATGGATTTCTCAGGCTTCATGGAAGGCTACACCCAATTCTTCGGCACCAAGGAACAGCCGAACCTGCCGACGCGCTCGGTGTTTCAAGTTGCCGGCCTCGCAGCCCCGGGTTTCCTGGTGGAGATCGAGGTGACGGCGGTGCGTCCGTAAAAGCCTTTCCACCGCTCCGGTCCGCCGGAGCGGTTTTTCCTTCCTCGACTTCACGCAAGCGATGCGCAACACTGGATGCGATCGTCAAAAAGGTTCCGGTTCGCGTCGCCCGCATGAATGAAAAGCTGCTGAAAACAATCGAGGGCCGGGTCGACGATCTTGTCGAACTCACCGCCGACCTGATCCGCTTTCCGACCATCAACCCGCCCGGCGAGGCCTATCGCCCCTGCGCCGAATATATCGGCGAACGGTTGAAGAAACGCAGCTTCGGCGTTGAATATATTCGCGGCGAAGGCACGCCCGGCGACACCGACCGCTACCCGCGCGTCAATGTCGTCGCCCGTTTCGATGGCCGCAGCCCCGGCCCGACCGTTCATTTCAACTCGCATATCGACGTGGTCGAGGCCGGCGACGGCTGGACGGTCGATCCCTTCGCCGGCGTGGTCAAAGACGGCCGGGTCTATGGCCGCGGCGCCTGCGACATGAAGGGCGGGCTGGCCGCATCGATCATCGCGGTCGAAGCCTTCATGGATGTCTATCCCGACTTTCCCGGCGCGATCGAGATTTCCGGCACTGTGGACGAGGAATCCGGCGGCTATGGCGGCGTCGCCTATCTCGCCGGCAAGGGCTATTTCTCCAAGCCGCGCGTCGATCACGTCATCATCCCCGAACCGCTGAACAAAGACCGCATCTGCCTCGGCCATCGCGGCGTGTGGTGGGCCGAAATCGAGACCATGGGCGAGATCGCCCATGGCTCGATGCCCTTCCTCGGCGACAATGCAGTGCGCCATATGGGTGCGGTGCTGCAAGCCTTCGAGGAAGAGCTATTCCCAGCGCTCGACCGCAAGCAGACAAAAATGCCGGTGGTGCCGGAGGGTGCGCGGCGCTCGACCATGAACATCAACTCGATCCATGGCGGCCAGACCGAGGATTTCCGCCCCGGCCTGCCCTCGCCCAACGTGCCGGACTGGTGCCGGCTGACCATCGACCGGCGTTTCCTGCTGGAAGAAAACATCGCCGAGGTGAAGAGCGAGGTCACGTCCATCCTCGATCGGCTGAAGCGCGAGCGGCCGAAATTCGACTACGACATCCGCGACATCATGGAAGTGCAGCCGATCATGACCGAGCGCGACGCGCCGGTGGTGAAGGCCATCGCGCAAGGCATCCACGAAATATTCGACCGCGAGCCGGATTATGTCATCTCGCCTGGCACCTACGACCAGAAGCACGTCGCCCGCATTGGCCATATCTACGATTGCATCGCCTACGGCCCCGGCATTCTCGACCTCGCCCATCGTCCCGACGAGTGGGTCGGCATCGAGGACATGGTGCAATCGGCAAAGGTGATGGCGATCGGCCTCGACCTGCTGCTGCGCGGCAAAACGCGTTGATTTTTGCGCGAATTGCTGGCGCGATTGTTTTGAAAGGAAAAAGATTTCCGTTTGAGGCCTTGGCCAGCAACAAACGTGATTTACTCGGCTGCGAATTCACGCTTCTATCCGTCGATTTCGAACGAACGGGAACCGGTTTGACCGGCAGACAACTGAGGGCAATGGGAGTTGGCGACGATGAAATCCTGGAAGACGATCCTGGCGGCAGCGGCACTCGCGCTGGCTTCAAGCACGGCGGCAATGGCCGCGCGCACCGATCTCGTGCTCGGCGTGGTCCTTGAGCCGCCGCATCTCGACCCGACGGCGGGTGCTGCCGCAGCCATCGACGAAGTCGTCTACGCCAACGTCTTCGAAGGTCTGACGCGCATCGGCTCCAAGGGCGAGATTCTGCCTGACCTCGCCGAAAGCTGGACCGTCTCCGACGACGGCAAGGTGTATACGTTCAAGCTCCATACCGGCGTGAAATTCCATGACGGCACCGACTTCAACGCCGACGACGTGAAATTCTCGCTCGACCGCGCCCGCGCCGAAAATTCGACCAATGCGCAGAAGACCCTGTTTGCGGCAATCGACACCGTCGAAGTCATCGATCCGGCAACCGTGAAGGTGACGCTGAAGCAGCCGCAGGGCTCGTTCCTCTACAATCTCGGCTGGGGCGACGCGGTGATCGTGGCGCCGGAATCGGCTGAGACCAACAAGGAAAAGCCGATCGGCACCGGACCGTTCAAATTCGAAAGCTGGGCCAAGGGTTCTTCGATCAAGCTCGTCAAGGCCGACGGCTATTGGGGCGATCCCGTATTCCTCGACAAGGCCGAGTTCCGCATCATCCCCGATGCCGCAGCCGCGATCCCTGCCCTGCTTTCGGGCGACGTGCAGGCGTTCCCCAACATGCCGCTGGGCGATGGCCTGCCGCAGATACAGTCCGATCCGCGCTTCAAGGTGGTGATCGGCTCGACGGAAGGCGAAACCATTCTGTCGATGAACAACAAGAAGCCGCCCTTCGACAATCTGAAGGTGCGCCAGGCCATCTCCTATGCGCTCGATCGCAAGGCGATCATCGACGGCGCCTCGAACGGTTTCGGCACACCGATCGGCTCGCATTTCGCTCCGCACAATCCGGCCTATGTCGACCTCACCGGCACCTATCCGCACGATGTCGCCAAGGCCAAGGAACTGCTGAAGGAGGCCGGTCTCGAAAACGGCTTCAAGACCACGCTGAAGCTGCCGCCTCCGCCCTATGCGCGTGACGGTGGCCAGATCATCGCGTCGGAACTGCGCGAGATCGGCATCGACGCCGAGATCATCCCGCTCGAATGGGCCGACTGGCTGAAGCAGGTCTTCACCGAGAAGGACTACGACATGTCGATCGTCTCGCACACCGAGCCGAACGACATCGATATCTATTCGCGCAAGGATTATTACTTCAACTACGACAATCCGGCCTTCAACAAGGTCATCGAAGAGTTGAACCTGACCTCCGACGAGGCCAAGCGCAAGGAACTCTACGGCCAGGCCCAAAAAATCCTCGCCGACGACGCCGTGGTCGGTTTCCTGTTCGAATTGCCCAAGATCGGCGTCTGGGACGCCAAGGTCGAGGGACTGTGGGACAACGCGCCGATCCAGGCGACGGATCTGACCAAGGTGAAGTGGGCGGATTGATCTTATAAAATTGAGGTCATCGCTTGACGTTGCCCCCCTCTGTCCTGCCGGACATCTCCCCCACAGGTGGGGAGATCAGATGTCTTGACGGATTTCGCCAGCCTTCGACCTGGCAGGAAGAGCTGCAAGGTAGCTGCCGGCTGATCTCCCCACCTGTGGGGGAGATGTCCGGCAGGACAGAGGGGGGCAACGTAGGGCGCTTCATCAACGTGTTGAACGCGGTCCAAACCACATGACCGCCTATCTCCTCAAACGCCTGCTGATCGGCATCGCGACGCTCGCAGTCGCTTCCATCGTCGTGTTTTCCATGCTGGAAATCGTACCGGGCGACCCCGCCCGGCTGATGCTCGGCATGAACGCCACGCCGGACGCGGTGCAGGCGTTGCGTGACCAGATGGGTCTCGACCAGCCGGTGATCGTCCGCTATTTCGAATGGATCGGCGGCTTGCTGACGCTGGATTTCGGCAAGTCCTACACCTATTCGGTGCCGGTCCTCGATCTCGTCACCGAGCGCGTCGTGGTATCGCTGCCGCTGGCGCTGATCGCGCTGGCGCTGTCGACGCTGATCGCCATTCCCGTCGGCATTTTTTCCGCCGAACGGCGCGGCCGCGCAGCCGACACCATCTCGATGGGCGCAGCCCAGATCGGCGTTGCGGTTCCAAACTTCTGGTTCGCGCTGCTGCTTATCTACATTTTCGCCGTCTGGCTGCGGTTGGTGCCCGCCGGCGGCTTTCCTGGCTGGAGCGCAGGCATCTGGCCGGCGCTGAAGGCTCTGATCTTGCCAGCCATTGCGCTGGCCCTGCCGCAAGCGGCGATCCTCGCCCGCGTGACGCGCTCGGCCATGCTGGAAGTGCTTGGCGAGGACTATATCCGCACCGCCCGCGCCAAGGGCATGCCGCGCCGCACGGTCCTGTGGCGGCATGCGCTGCGCAATGCGATGATCCCGGTGCTGACCATTCTCGGCCTGCAATTCGCTTTCCTGCTTGCCGGCACGATCATCATCGAGAATGTGTTTTATCTCCCCGGCCTCGGCCGGCTGATCTTCCAGGCCATCACCCAGCGCGACCTGATCGTGGTCGAAAGCGTCGTCATGCTGCTGGTCGCCATGGTCGTCGTCGTCAACCTGCTGGTCGATCTCTCCTACGCGATCGTTGATCCTCGCCTGAGGACCAACCGATGACGATGCCGGCAGCCGAACCAACCAACAGCCAAGAGGCCGGCTTCGTCGCGCAGGCATTGCGCAACCGGTCCTTCCTCATCGGCTTCGTCATCACCGTGTTCATCGCCGGCATGGCTTTGCTATCGTTCTTCTGGACGCCCTACGACGTGACGAAACTGATCGTCGCCGACCGCATGCTGCCGCCCTCGGCAACCCATTTGTTCGGCACCGACCAGTTCGGCCGCGACGTGCTGTCGATGATCATGGTGGGCGCGCGCAGTTCCATCGCGGTAGCGCTTGTCGCGGTCGGCATCGGCATGGGGCTCGGCGTGCCGCTCGGTTGCTGGGCTGCGGCTCGCGGTGGCATCGTCGATGATCTGTTGATGCGGTTCAATGATGTGGTCTTCGCCTTTCCTGCCTTGCTTTCAGCAATCATCATCACGGCTATCCTCGGGCCAAGCGCGACCAACGCCGTTATCGCCATCGGCATCTTCAACATCCCGGTTTTCGCCCGCGTCGCGCGCGCCGGCGCGCTGGCCATCTGGCCGCGCGAATTCATCCTCGCCGCCCGCGCTGCCGGAAAGAACAGGACGCAGATCACCGTCGAACACATATTGCCCAACATCGCCAACCTTTTGCTGGTGCAGGGCACGATCCAGTTCGCGCTCGGCATATTGGCCGAGGCCGGCCTGTCCTATGTCGGGCTCGGCGTGCAGCCGCCCATGCCGAGTTGGGGGCGCATGCTGTTCGATGCGCAGACGCGCATGATGGTGGCACCCTATCTGGCGCTGATCCCCGGCTTTGCCATCGTCTTCACCGTGCTCGGCCTCAACCTGCTCGGCGACGGCATCAGCGACATCATCGACCCCAAACTGCGGCGGCAGCGATGAGCCTGCTGGAAATCGAAAACCTGACGCTGTCGATCGGCAAAACCCCGATCCTGAAAAATATCGACCTGACGCTCAGTGCCGGCGAGGTCATGGGGCTGGTCGGCGAGTCCGGCTCCGGCAAATCGATGACAGCGCTGACCATCATGCGGCTTCTGCCGCAGGCCGCGCACGCGCAGGGCAAGGTCCGCTTCGACGGCATCGACATTCTGGCTGCGACCGAAGACCAGATGTGCGCCCTGCGCGGCGACGATATCGGCATGGTGTTCCAGGAGCCGATGACCGCGCTGAACCCGGTCAAGACGATCGGCGAGCAGGTCGCGGAAGGCATACGCTGGCACACCGGCGCGAACCGTGCGGAAGCCGAAGAACGCGCCCGAAAAATCCTCGACCGCGTCGGCCTGCCCGAGGCAAAATTCCCGCTGTCGCGCTATCCGCATGAACTGTCCGGCGGCCAGCGCCAGCGCGTGGTCATCGCGATTGCCTGCGCGCTGAAACCAAAACTGCTAATTGCCGACGAGCCGACCACCGCGCTCGACGTTGTTTTACAGGCGCAAATCCTCGACCTGCTGCGCGATCTGGTCGACGAGAACCGCATGGCGCTGCTGCTGATCTCGCATGATCTGGCGGTCGTTACCGAAATGGCAGACCGCATAACTATCCTGCGCAATGGTGAGGTGATGGAAGAAGGCGACACGGCGCGAACGCTGTCGGAGCAGTCCCATCCCTATACGCGCCAGCTGGCTTTGGCGTCGATGCATGTCCCCGCGCGCCGCCCTTTCTCCCCTCTCGAGGGGGAGATGTCGCCAAAGGCGACAGAGAGGGTTGGCGCAGGAGGAACCGCCCATGGGCCGAGCACTGCCGAGGTGACCCCCTCTGGCCGCTCCGCGGCCATCTCCCCCTCAAGGGGGGAGAGAACGCCGCTACTCGTCGTTGAAAACGTTACGCGCGACTATCCCGGCAGACGCACATCACTATTCCGAAAGCCGGAACCGGTTCGTGCCGTGAACGACGTTTCCTTCGCAATGAAACAGGGCCAGTCGACAGCGCTGGTCGGGCGTTCAGGCTGCGGAAAATCGACGCTTGCCCGCATGATCCTGGCGCTCGACAAGCCGACCGACGGCGCCATTCGCTTCATGGGTGAAACGCTGACGGGCAAGGACGAGGCCCAGCTAAAACCGGCGCGCCGCAATATGCAGGTGGTGTTTCAGGACCCCTACGGCTCGTTCAATCCCCGCCACAAGGTCGAACGGCTGGTGGCCGAGCCGCTGCATGTACTGGAAAGACAGCCCGAAGCCGGCGAGCGGCGCGAGATGGTGGCGCGCGCGCTGCACGAAGTCGGCCTGAAGCCGGCCGACATGGACAAATATCCGCACGAATTTTCCGGTGGCCAGCGCCAGCGCCTGTCGATCGCCCGCGCCATCATCACACGGCCGAAGCTCGTCGTCGCCGACGAGCCCGTCTCAGCGCTGGACGTGTCGATCCGGGCGCAGATCCTCGACCTGTTCGCCGATCTCAACCAGCGGCTCGGCGTCGCCTACCTCTTCATCACGCACGACCTATCGGTCGCCCGCGCCATCACCGACGAGGTCATGGTCATGCATGAGGGAAAAATCGTCGAGCGCGGCAGGACGGGTGAGGTTCTCGACAATCCGCAGTCGGAGGCCGGAAAGGCGCTGGTTGCCGCAACGCCGGATCTGCGCCGGGCGATTGCCAGGCGCTTGCAGGAACAGGGGTGAGCAGCCGGTTCGCGGAACGCGAATTCATCGTGCCAGTGGCACGATGAAAGGCCAGCGAACGCCGGGACGATGCGAAGCATCGGGGACCCGGCCGGGCGGCCTATCCACTAATCTCAACCCTCAGGCTTAACCACATCCACCGGGCTGATCCCCAGCATATCCAGCGTGCGCCGCAGCAGCCGCACTTCGTTTTCCGCTAGCTGGTGGTCCGCCTTGGCGATCTCGGCCATATGGCGGGCGAGCAGTTTGCGCCGCTCGATATCCAGGTCGCGGAACAGCGCCACAGCCTGTGCCCCGGTGGTTTCGTAGCCATAATCGTTGAGATATTCGACAACCGCATCGAGGCTATCGCCCCCGATGCCGAAGGATTCCTCGCAGATGCGGCGGAACACCACCATCTCGCTCTCGCTGACAGTGCCGTCCGCGAGGATCATTCGAAACAGCAGAAGCAGTTCCGCCGACAGCACCGGATCGTCGGCAACCTTGCGGACACCGGGGTCGCCCTCGAAGAGATTGCGTATTTGCGTCAGCAAGCTGGCAGCCATGGAATCCTCGTTTCTCTCCCTCATGACGATGAGTAGCGTGAAATCCGCCTTGCGCAAACGGGTCTCCTGTGGTCGAAGCGGTTAATTCTTCCCACCAGTCAATCCCATGTTCGACATTGCTTCCGAAACAATCGCGCTTCTTGCTGCGGCGGCCTTCATTGCTGGCTTCATCGATTCGATCGCCGGCGGCGGTGGGCTGATCACCATCCCGGCGCTGTTGCTGGCCGGTTTCTCGCCGATCGAGACGCTCGGCACCAACAAGCTGCAAGGTCTGTTCGGCACGGGCTCGGCCACGATCACCTACGCCGCCAAGGGACATGTCGACCTGAAAAAGCAATTGCCGTCGGCGTTGCTGGCCTGTCTCGGCAGCGTTCTTGGGGCCCTTCTGGCAACCGTCCTGCCCAGCGACCTGCTGCGTCTCGTATTGCCCATCGTGTTGATTGCAATCGCGCTTTATTTTGCGCTGAAGCCGAATATGGATGATGTCGACCGCGTGCAGCGCCTGACGCCCTTCCTGTTCGGGCTGACGATCGTGCCGGCAATCGGCTTTTATGACGGCGTTTTCGGCCCCGGGACCGGCTCTTTCCTGATGCTTTCCTTCGTAGCACTGGCCGGCTACGGCATGCTCAAGGCGACGGCGCATACCAAGCTTCTCAACTTCGCGTCGAACATCGGCGGCTTTGCCGTGTTTGCAGTTGTCGGCGTTGTCTCGTGGAAGATCGGGCTGATGATGGGCGTCGCGCAGTTTCTCGGCGCGCGTGTAGGCGCCAGCCTGGCGATCAAGAGCGGTGCGAAGCTGATCAAACCGCTATTGGTCCTGACCTGCATAGCGCTCGCGATCAAGCTGCTGGCGGACCCGACCAACCCACTGCGGACGATGTTTGGTGTCTGAGCGCCCAGAGGTTACACTCTCATTGCACGAATCATGCGGAGGGAGACAACCATGAATCTCAGTGCGCCCACCCAAATCGTTTTCCTGATTTCACTCGTGATCGCCGTAATCGGTGTCATAGCCGCGCTCGGTGTTCTTGCGTTCATTCCTCTGGCGTCAGTCTGGATCTTGACCATCGCCTATATCGTCCTTGCGGCAGGCTGCCTGCTGAAGGGCGTCTAGAACTTTTACAAAAGCATCCGGCACATTGTCGGGTGCTTTTGGTCACCACACGGTTCTGCTAGATTCGGCGTGAAGGAAACGCCGAATGAGCGAATTATCCGAAACGCGTTCGATACTGGCTGCGCCTCAAGCGGGCGCCTTCGAGATGGTGCAACATGCGCCGGACGCTGCTTTGACCGGTCTGGTCACGCGCATCACCGGCTATCGCGAACTCGTGGCCGGGCATTTTCGCCAGACCGAGGCCGCCTCGCTGACGGTGCCGCTGATCATCAGCTTCGGCGGTGCGTTTTCGATCGGGCTTGGCCGAACGCCAGGTTTCGAAGACAGGGTAACAAGCTTCGCCGCCGGCCTGTTTGCCGGACCGGTCGTCATCGACTCCTTCGGTGACGCCCATTGCATCCAGATCGATTTCACGCCGCTCGGTGCACGGCGGTTCTTCGGTATGCCTATGACCGAGTTGACCGGTCGAATGATCGACCTCGGCGACGTGATGGGACGCGAAGGTCGCAACTTGCGCGAACGCTTGAGCGATGTGGCAACGTGGGATCAGCGTCTTGCAATGGCCCAGCGTTTTGTAACCCGACGCCTTGCCGGCGCGGCGCGAGCACCCTCCCCGGTTTCCTGGGCTTTCGACCGTCTGATGGCGAGTGGTGGGCGCATGCCGATCAGCAGGCTTGCGACGGAAATCGGCTGGAGCCGCAAACATCTTGCCAATCGCTTTGCCGCCGAGATCGGGATCGGACCCAAAACGCTGTCACGCATCGTCCGCTTCAACCACGTCCTGACCCTTTCCAAGAGCAGTCAGGGAGATGGATGGGCTGGCATTGCTGCCGAATGCGGCTATGCCGATCAGGCCCATATGGCCCGCGACTTTCACGAACTGGCCGGCACCACGCCTGCTGCTTGGCTGGCGCAAGCCGCATGAACGGGTAACATTTCTTCAAGACGGTGGAACGGCGCTTCGCCACAATGGGTTCAATTGACAGGGCGAAGGAGGAAACCATGCCTGCAACCGCTTCAATCGAACCGCCACGCATTTACCCGACCTTCCGCTATCGCGACGCCGCCGGGATGATCGACTGGTTGGGCAAAGCTTTCGGTTTCGCCGTGCACGCCCGCTACGCCGACGACAAGGGCATCGTCCAGCATGCCGAACTGGCACTGGGTTCCGCAATGATCATGCTCGGCACGGCGCGCGACGACGAATACGGCAAGATGGTCGGCGAGCCGGGCCAGAATGGCGGAAAATCCACCTATGTCGCTGTCGATGACCCCGACGCCCTGTTTGCGCGCGCCAAGACCGCTGGCGCCAAAATTCTCGAAGGCCTGACCGACCGCGACTATGGCAGCCGCGACTTCATTTGCGCCGATCCCGAAGGCAACGTCTGGTCCTTCGGCACCTATTGGCCGAAAGCGCATGAGAAAGCCGGCTGATTATCGAGCGGCTGCGAAAATCGCGTCGACCTCGAGATGCGTTTCGAGGTGGTCTGCGATCTCGTCCAGCGCCCGCTCGACTTCGGCGCGATAATCGATGCCGCCGCCCTTGATGCCGAGGCTTTCAAGAAACCTTGCACGAAACGCATCAGAGCCGAAAAGTCCGTGCATATAGGTGCCGAACACTTTGCCATCGGGCGACGTCGCGCCGTCGTCGGTATTGTTGATGATCGCCGTGGGGCGCAGGCAATCCGGCCCGCTGGTAGCACCAAGATGAATTTCGTACCCTGACAGCGGCACATCGAAATGGACCGAACGCGCGGTGACGTTGCGCACCGTCTTTTCCGGCTCCATCGCCGTCTCGATGTCGAGCAGGCCGAGCCCTTCCGCCTCCCTGACGCTACCCTCGATGCCGTGCGGATCGCGCACGGTGCGGCCAAGCATCTGGTAGCCACCGCAGATGCCGACGACATGGCCGCCCCGCCGGCGATGGTCGAGCAGATCGCGATCCCAGCCGTTTTCCCGGAACATCAGCAGGTCGCCAATGGTGGATTTTGAGCCGGGGATCACAACGAGCCCGGCATCTTCCGGCAATTTCTGGCCGGGAGGCACGAACACCACCTCGACCTGAGGTTCGGCGCGCAACGGGTCGAGATCGTCGAAATTGGCGATGCGGCCAAGCATGGGAACGGCGACCTTCAGCGCCCGCTTTTCGCCTGAGGTCAGCCGCTCGAGAATGACCGAATCCTCCGAAGGCAGCAGCGCCGCCGCCTTCAGCCACGGCACGACGCCGAAGCAGGGCCAGCCGGTGAAGCGCTCGATCGCGGCAATACCGTCGTCGAACAGGGTCACGTCGCCGCGGAACTTGTTGATGAGATAGCCGACGATCATGCGCCGGTCTTCCTCCGGCAGGATCAGATGCGTGCCGGCAACCGACGCGATCACTCCGCCGCGATCAATATCGCCGACGAGAATGACCGGCACATCGGCCCGCGTTGCAAAGCCCATATTGGCGATGTCGCGCGGCCTCAGATTGATTTCGGCGGGCGAACCGGCACCCTCGACTATAATGAGATCGGCGCCCTCCCCGAGCTTCTGCCAGGAATCGAGCACCGCACCCATCAATTGCGGCTTCATCGCCTGATAGTCGCGTGCCTTGGCCTCGCCGAAAACCTTGCCCTGCACGACCACCTGCGCGCCGACATCGCTTTGCGGCTTCAGCAGCACCGGGTTCATGTGGATCGACGGTGCGACGCCACAGGCGATCGCCTGCAGCCACTGCGCGCGGCCGATCTCGCCGCCGCCTGCTTCGCCCGGAATGTCGGCAACGGCGGCATTGTTGGACATGTTCTGCGGCTTGAATGGCCGCACATTCAACCCCCGCTTTTTCGCAGCACGGCACAGGCCGGCAACGAGCACCGTCTTGCCGACATCCGAGCCGGTGCCCTGGAGCATGATCGCCTTGGCCATGATGCTCAGCCCTGCCCGCCGGTGATCGTCGAACGCACTGCAAGCGGTCCGCCGCGCCACAGATAGAGCGCCAGCAGCGGCTCGTCCCCGGTCTTCATGGCGTGATTGACATTGGACGGGTGATGAATGACTTCACCGCCCTCCCGGATGACGAAATCGCCATCGCCCTTGCGCCACTCGGTACCGCCGGTCAGCGGAATGTAGATTTCCTCTGCCTCATGATGGTGGTCGGGATAGACGATACCCGGCCCAAGTATCAGCAGTCCCCCCGCCACCGCATCACTCTCGAAGTGCCCGCGCGTGCCGAACACTTCCAGCCAGCCGTAATTGTCGATGAAATGCTGGCCGAAATCGGCAGCGGTGTAGGTCTGCCCCCAGCGCAGCTCGGAGCGATGATCCGTGACGAACTTTGCCAGCGGGCGAGCCGTGGCCGCCGCAAGTTCGGCGGTGCGCTCGAGAAGACTCGAACTTGGAAGCTCGTTCGGCTCCAGCGCGCGCGGCGACATCGCCCAGTCGCACGAGGCCGTGAAATCACGCAAGCGCTCATCCTCGAACGTCGCCAGGAAGACGCGGAAATGGTCGAGCAGTTCCTCAAAAAATATCGTCACACATAGCCTCGAGCATGTATTTGTGCACAGCCGCTCCGCATGAGGTCGGGTTGCGCGGGTGCATCATTGGTCTAGATTGATCGGCACGCCTAGAGCATGATCGCGAAAAGTCGCAGAGTTTTGGCACCAGATCATGCGGCAAAACGAACTTTTCCCGGACAAAAACGTCCGATCGCAAAAATGTTCGCAAGCCAGGAAACGTCAGGGAGGACGCCATGGACGCCGCAGTCGACCCGACCGCCGGTCAGTTCGATCTCAATGAGGATCAACGCGCCATCCAGGAGATGGCTGAGGCCTTCGCGCAGGATCGCGTCGCCCCCAACGCGCTCGAATGGGACAAGCAGCGCCATTTCCCAGCAGATGTGATTCGCGAAACCGGCCCGCTCGGGCTCGGCGGCATCTATGTGCGCGACGATGTCGGCGGCTCGGCACTTGGACGGCTGGACGCGGTGCTGGTGTTCGAAGCGCTGTCGAAAGCCTGCCCCGGCTTCGCCTCCTTCATCTCGATCCACAACATGGCAACGTGGATGATCGACCGCTTCGGCAACGAGGAACAGCGCCAGCGCTTCATTCCCAAGCTGACCTCGATGGAATGGCTGGCGAGCTACTGCCTGACCGAGCCCGGCTCAGGTTCGGACGCGGCAGCTCTCAAGACTCGCGCCGTGCGCAGCGGCGGCAATGGCAGCGACTATGTCGTGAACGGCGCAAAGCAGTTCATTTCGGGTGCCGGCGACAGCGATATCTACGTGACGATGGTCCGCACGGGCCAGGACGGCCCAAAAGGCATCTCCACCCTCGTCGTGCCCAAGGACGCGCCGGGCCTCTCCTTCGGCGCAGTCGAGAGCAAGATGGGCTGGCACATGCAGTCGACCCGCCAGGTCATCTTCGAGGACTGCAAGGTGCCGGCCGAGAACCTCCTGTCCGACGAAGGCGCGGGCTTCGGCATCGCAATGTCCGGGCTGGATGGCGGGCGATTGAACATTGCGGCGTGCTCGCTGGGCGGTGCGCAATCGGCTCTCGACAAGGCGGTGAGCTATACTGCCGAGCGCAAGGCTTTCGGCCAGGCGATCAACCAGTTCCAGGCGCTGCAGTTCAAGCTCGCCGACATGGAAACGGAATTGCAGGCCGCGCGCATCTTCCTCTACACCGCCGCCTCCAAGCTGGACCGCAAGGCGCCGGACGCCGGCAAATGGTCGGCCATGGCCAAGCGCTTCGTCACCGACACCGGCTTCAACGTCGCCAACGACGCGCTGCAACTGCATGGCGGCTACGGCTATCTACATGACTACGGCATCGAAAAACTGGTGCGCGACCTTCGCGTCCACCAGATTCTCGAAGGCACCAACGAGATCATGCGCGTGATCATCGCGCGGGCTTTGATCGGAAGGCAGTAGGGGAATAGGGCAGTAAGGCAGTAGGGAAAGAACTCCCTGTCTACATACTGCCCCACTCCCTTACGGCCTTACTGCCCTACTCCCTTACTCCCCTAACACCCCCGGAGGAACCTCAACATGACCACCATCGCCTTCATCGGCCTCGGCAATATGGGCAATCCGATGGCCGCCAACCTTGTGAAGGCAGGTCATGCGGTGCAGGGTTTCGACCTTATGCCCGAAAACCTGACCGTCGCGCGCGAACATGGCATCACCGTAATGGCCAATGCCGTCGCCGCCCTGAAAGATGCCGAGGTGGTCATAACGATGCTGCCAGCCGGCAAGCATGTGCTGTCGGTCTATGAGGACATCGCACCGAAGGCCGAGAAAGGCGCGCTGTTCATCGATTCCTCGACCATCGATGTGGAATCGGCGCGCAAGGCGCATGCCATCGCCGCCAGGCACGGCCTTCTCTCCATCGATGCGCCGGTTTCCGGCGGCACCGGCGGTGCGACCGCCGGCACGCTGACCTTCATGGCTGGCGGCGCGGTTGATGCTTTCGCCAAGGCCGAGCCGATCCTCAAGCCGATGGCCGGACGCATCGTGCATTGCGGCGACGCGGGTGCCGGTCAGGCCGCCAAGATCTGCAACAACATGATCCTCGGCATCTCGATGATCGGCGTGGCCGAGGCCTTCGTGCTGGCCGAAAAGCTCGGCCTGTCGCATCAGGCGCTTTTCGACGTCGCCTCCACTTCGTCGGGCCAGTGCTGGTCGCTGACGACCTACTGCCCCGTCCCCGGCCCGGTGCCGACTTCGCCCGCCAATCGCGACTACAAGCCCGGCTTTGCCGCAGCCCTTATGCTGAAGGACCTGAAGCTGGCGCAGGAGGCCGCGCAGGGAGCCGGTGCGGTCACCCCGCTCGGTGCGGAAGCCGCTCAACTCTACGCGCTGTTCAACGCCCAGGGACAGGGCGGCGCCGACTTCTCCGGCATCATCAACTTCCTGCGCGGTGACGCCGCGTAAGTGAGCGGCGGAGATTTTCGCCGCAAATTCGCCGAAAGATTCAAATTTTTAGATTTGATTAAGCTCTCGCTAACCACGCGGTAACGTTGTGCGGCTAGAACAGTGAGCAGGCGGTCATCGCAGCCGCCTACCGCTCCGGATCAGGTCTTGCGTACCGGAGCCGTTACCTTCGCAGCGTATCTTCAGTGGCGAAGGGCCATGCGTATGAATGGCAAAGCCGTGCTCTTCCGCCTGGAGGACGCGGTTTTTGCCTTTAGACCGCGTGAAGTCTGCCTCAGCCCTTCGAAGACAATCGGCGGTAATTCGCCTTCACACGCTGGCTGGCCGGTTTCAGCGCCGCCTGAACGGCGCGGTCGGCAGCAACGCCGCTGAACAGAGACGGCGTCCTGCCGGAAAATACGTCGAACCAGAAACTCGATGCCGACTGCATCAGCGACATCTGCGCCGCCACCATGCCCTCGGCCATGGCCGCGTTCTTCTCGTTGATCGCGCGCAGCGTCTCCGTGCCCCACGGATTGGTGCTTCTGTCCTCGCTCAGCATCGTCGGCAGCCGCATGGCGGCCACCATCGGTGCGAGCATCAGGTTTCCGGCTATCGTGGCTGACCGGCGATTGCTGCGGCTTTTCATGAAATTCTCCTAGCCGCGAGGCTCGAACTGAACGTCGACCGGCGGACGTAAAGCGTTGGCGAGGCGATTGGTTTCATTCGCCATGCCGACCACCGCCAGCAACTCCATGAGCTGAGCCTCGCTCATGCCCTTGGCGCGTGCCGATGCGGTGTGGGAATAGGTACAATACTCGCAGCCATTCGTCGCCGAGACCGCGATGTAAATCATTTCCTTGACCAGCGGATCGAGCGCGCCCTGCCCCATCACCTCGCGCAGCGTTTCCCAGGTGCGCTTCAGCAATGCAGGGTCATGCGCCAGAACCTTCCAGAAATTGTTGATCCAGTCGGTTTTGCGCGTCTGCATAATGTCGTCATAGACGGCACGAACGGTATCGTTCGCCATTTCGTATTCGATCAGAGGAACGATGGGTTTGCCGCTCATGCCGGTCTCCGGTGGTGAATGGACGGACGCGAATTCATCGCGCCCGCCCGTTTCAGTCTCAACTTGCCTTGCGAAGATCGGCTTCGGCGAGGTCGAGCGCCTTGGCGATACGTTCGCCGGCCATGTCGATGGTTTCGCGGGTCCAGATCAAGGGCGGCGAAAGGATCATCGAGTCGCCCGTCGCACGCAGCATCATGCCTTGCGCGATGGCGTGGTCACGCACGACGACAGCCGCACTGCCGACCGGCTGGAAGCGTTCGCGCGTCGCCTTGTCCTTGACGATCTCGATCGCGCCCATCAGGCCGATGCTGCGAACCTCGCCAACCAATGGGTGGCCGGAAATACGCTCCCTCAGCATCTGCGCGAAGTAAGGCCCGGTGTCGGTCTTGACGCGCTCGATCAGCCCTTCCGTCTCGATAAGCTCGAGGTTCTTCAGAGCGACGGCACAGGCCACCGGATGGCCGGAATAGGTGTAGCCATGGTTGAACTCGCCGCCCTTCTCCACCAGCGTGGTGGCGATACGGTCACCGACCAGCAGCGCCGACAGCGGCTGGTAGCCGGAGGTGAGCGCCTTGGCGGTGGTGATCGTGTCGGCTTCGATGCCCATGGTCTGCGCGGCAAACCATTCGCCGGTGCGGCCATAGCCGGTGATGACCTCATCGAGCATCAGAAGCACATCATATTTGCGGCAGATGCGCTGGATTTCCGGCCAGTAGCTTGCCGGCGGAATCTTTACGCCACCCGCGCCCATGATCGGCTCGCCGATGAAGGCAGCAACGTTTTCGGCACCGGCTTCATGGATGGCGTCTTCGACGGCCTTTGCCGCGCGCAGGCCGAAGTCGTGGTCACTTTCGCCCGGCAGCGCCAGTTCATAGGCGTAAGGCATCATGACATGGACAATGTTCGGCACCGCGCCGCCAAGCTGCTCATGCATGCCCGACATGCCGCCGAGCGACGCGCCTGTGATGGTCGAGCCGTGATAGGCCATGTTGCGCGAGATGATGCGGTTCTTCTGCGGCTTGCCTTCCAGCGCCCAGTAGTGGCGCACGAGGCGCAGCGCGGTGTCATTCGATTCCGAACCGGACGAACCGTAGAAGACCTGGTTCATGTTCTTCGGCGCGATCTCTGCGAGCTTCTTGGAAAGCAGCACCGGCGTCGGCGTCGAACAGCGGAAGAAGGAGTTGTAGTAAGGCAGTTCCTTCATCTGCTCGTAGGCGGCTTCGGCGAGTTCGTTGCGGCCATAGCCGATATTGACGCACCACAGGCCGGCCATGCCGTCGAGCAGCTCGTTGCCCTCGGAATCATAGATGAACGGGCCGTTGGCGCGGGTGATCATGCGCGCGCCGGTGGCACGCAGATCCTTGTGGTCGGTGAAGGGATGAATGTGATGTGCGGAGTCGATCGCCTGCAGCTGCGCTAGCGAAAAGTTCTGGTAAGTCATGGACTTGTTCCTTCCAGTTGAATCAATCCGGCAAGGCCGGCGCGAATTCAGCGGGAGGAAGGCGGCGAATAGCCGATGCGGGCGCACAGGCGCAAAAGCTCGACGTGGCGCGTTCTGGAAGAAGGCGTCACGGCTATGTCGAGGGTTCGCGGGTGGATCGTGCCCATGGCCCACTCTAGCCGATGCGGACCTGAAGGTTCAAGCCGGCATGCATGGCCAGTGGCCACCTTCCGCTCCGGCATGTCGCTTTGCTCGCGCTAATGGTCGTCGCATCCGCACTAAGCGGGTTGGGCTCGGTCCATTATGCAGCCTGATTTTCGCATAATACGAGGCCCATCATGACTGCTGCCCTCAATCCCGCAGAACCGGTTCTCGCCACTGACCGCGCCCGTCGCGGCGGGCGGGCCGGAAAGCGCGCCGGCGGCTCGGCGGCCTTCGAGCAGCCGCCTTTCCGGCAGCTGAAAATCCCCTTTGCGCCGACGAAGATAATTTCCGACGACGAGCTGGAATCGATCCACCTCGCTTCGCTGCGCGTGCTGAAGGAAATCGGCGTCGACGTGCTGCATGACGAGGCGCGCGCCATCATGAAACGCCATGGTGCCGACGTTCGCGAAGGCACCGAGCGGGTACGCTTCGACAGCGACATGATCCTTGAGCTGATTTCACACGCACCGGCCGAATTCACGCTTCATGCCCGCAACCCGGCCCACAATGTCCGCTTCGGCGGCAACAATCTGGTCATTTCGCAGATGGCGTCCGCGCCAAACTGCTCCGATCTCGACAACGGCCGTCGCCCCGGCAATCAGGCGGACTATCGCAATTTCCTCAAACTCGCCCAGATGCACAACATCCTGCAGACGACAGGCGGATATCCGGTCGAGCCGGTCGATATCCACCCGTCGGTGCGACACCTGGAATGCATCCGCGATCTCGCGACGCTGACCGACAAGGTCTTTCACATCTACTCGCTCGGCAAGGAGCGCAATGTCGACGGCATCGAGATCGCCCGCATCGCGCGCGGCATTTCCCGCGAGCAGCTGCAGGACGAACCCTCGGTCTACACCATTATCAACACCAACTCGCCGCTGAAGCTCGACATTCCGATGATGGAAGGCATCATCCAGATGTCCGGCAGTGGCCAGGTCGTGATCGTCACGCCGTTCACGCTGGCCGGCGCCATGGCCCCGGTGACGGTGGCCGGCGCGCTTGTGCAGCAGAATGCCGAGGCGCTTTCGGGCATCGCCTTCACGCAGATGGTGAAGAAGGGCGCGCCGGTCGGCTATGGCGGCTTCACCTCCAATGTCGACATGAAATCGGGCGCGCCGGCCTTCGGCACGCCAGAATACATGAAGGCGCAGATGATCGGCGGCCAGCTCGCCCGCCGTTACCAGATCCCCTACCGCACCTCCAACGTCTGCGCCGCCAACACGGTCGATGCGCAGGCAGCCTATGAGAGCGTGTTTTCGCTGTGGGGCGCAATCCAGGGCGGAGCCAACTTCATCCTGCACGGCGCCGGCTGGCTCGAAGGCGGGCTGCGCTGCTCCTATGAAAAAACGATCCTCGACATCGACCTTTTGCAGATGGTGGCGGAATTCCTGACGCCGCTGGACCTTTCCGACGACGCGCTCGGCTTCAATGCCATCGAATCCGTCGGCCCCGGCGGCCATTTCTTCGGCACGCAGCACACGCAGGACCGCTACAAGACCGCCTTCTATTCGCCGATCATCTCGGACTGGCGCAATTTCGAGACCTGGGCCGAAGCCGGCAGCCCCACCGCCATGGAGCGGGCGAACCGCATCTGGAAAGAGCGCCTCGCCACCTACGAGAAGCCCTATATGGACCCGGCTATCACCGAGGAGATCGACGCCTTCGTCGCCAAGCGCCGGGCCGAAGGCGGCGCACCGACTGATTTTTGAGGGACACAATGAAACTGAAACCGATCAACGCACCCGATGCGCCGCAGCCTGCCGGTGGCTACGTGCAGGCCATTGAAGTCACCGGGGCCAGCCGAACGCTCTATATCAGCGGACAAATTCCGGTAGCAGCCGACGGTAGCGTGCCCGAAAAATTCGAGGATCAGGCCCGGCTTGCCTGGCAGAACGTGATCGCCCAGTTGCGGGCGGCCGACATGACGCTCGACAACCTCGTCAAGGTGACGATCTTCCTTTCCGACCGGAAATACACCGCCGACTATCGCCGTGTCCGGAATGAAGTGCTGGAGGGTCGGCAGATCGGCCTGACCACTATCATTACCGGCATTTTCGACGAAAGCTGGCTTCTGGAAATCGAAGCGATCGCGGCCGCATAGGACCTGCGAACGCCTTGACTCAAAACACCTATCAACGGAACTAACCACATGAAATCCCACGTAAAAGCTGTAGTCATCGGTGGCGGCGTCGTTGGCTGCTCGGTGCTCTATCACCTCGCCCGCGCCGGCTGGACGGATGTCATGCTGATCGAGCGCTCGGAGCTGACCTCCGGCTCGTCCTGGCATGCCGCCGGCGGCTTCCATACGCTGAACGGCGACCCGAACGTCGCCAAGTTGCAGGCTTACACCGTCCAGCTCTACAAGGAGCTTGAGGAGGTTTCCGGCCAGTCCTGCTCGCTGCATTTGACCGGCGGCATCATGATGGCCGATACGCCGGAGCGCATGGATTTCCTGCGGCTGGCCCACGCCAAGGGCCGCTATCTCGGCATGGACACGGAGCTGATCACGCCGTCCGAAGCCAAGGCGATGTTCCCCTTCATGGACGAGACGAATTTCGTCGGCGCCATGTGGGACCCGGTCGAGGGCCATCTCGACCCCTCCGGCACCACCCACGCCTATGCCAAGGCGGCCCAAAAGCTCGGTGCGCAGATCGTGCTGCGCAACCCGGTCAAGGAACTGACGCAGGAGGTCGACGGCACATGGAACGTCGTCACCGAACAGGGAACGGTGAAGGCCGAGCATGTGGTGAACTGCGGCGGCCTGTGGGCCCGCGAGATCGGCCGCATGGTCGGGCTCGAGCTGCCGGTGCTGGCCATGGAGCACATGTATCTGCTGACCGAGCCGATGCCCGAGGTCGAGGCGTTCAATAAGGAAACCGGCCGCGAAATGGTCGGCGTGCTCGATTTCAAGGGCGAGATCTACACCCGCCAGGAGCGTAACGGCATCCTGCTCGGCACTTATGAAAAGGCCTGCAAGCCATGGTCGCCGGTCAACACGCCCTGGGATTTCGGGCACGAACTGCTCCAGCCCGATATCGACCGTATCGCGCCGTCGCTGGAAATCGGCTTCAAGCATTTTCCGGGTATTGCGAACGCCGGCATCAAGCAGATCATCAACGGCCCCTTCACCTTCGCGCCCGACGGCAACCCGCTGGTCGGCCCGGTGCAGGGCCTGACCAACTACTGGACGGCCTGCGCCGTCATGGCCGGCTTTTCACAGGGCGGCGGCGTCGGGCTGGCGCTGTCGAACTGGATGGTCAACGGCGATCCGGGCTTCGACGTCTGGGGCATGGACGTCACCCGCTACGGCGAGTGGGCAAGCCTGCGCTACACCAACGCCAAGGTGCGCGAAAACTATTCGCGCCGTTTCTCGATCCGTTTCCCGAACGAGGAGCTGCCGGCAGCGCGGCCCGCGCAGACGACGCCGCTCTACGACACCATGGTGGCGCAGAACGCCGTCATGGGCGACAGCTGGGGCCTGGAAACGCCGCTCTGGTTCGCGCCGAAGGGCACCGAGCCGAAGGACATCGTCTCCTTCCACCGCTCCAACGATTTCGAGCACATCGGCAACGAGGTTCGCGCGACCCGCGAAAGCGTCGGCGTCACCGAAATCGCCAACTTCGCCAAATATGAGGTGAGCGGCCCCGGCGCGGAGAACTTCCTCAACCGGCTGATGACCAACCGCATGCCGAAGACCGGCAGACTGGTGCTGACGCCGATGCTCAACGAGTTCGGCAAGCTGATCGGCGACTTCACCATCGCCAAATGCGCCGAGGACCGCTTCATGATCTGGGGTTCGTCGGCGGCGCAGAAATACCACATGCGCTGGTTCGAAAAGCAGTTGCCCAAGGACGGCTCCGGGCGCATCCACCGCTTCGACCAGACGCTGGTCGGCCTCTCGATTGCCGGCCCGCGCTCGCAGGACCTGCTCGCCAAGCTCGTCGATGCCGACGTGTCGACCAAGGCCTTCCGCTTCATGGATTTTCGCGAGATGGCTGTCGGCGGCGCGCCCTGCATGGTCAACCGCATCAGCTACACCGGCGATCTGGGCTACGAAATCTGGATGGCGCCGGCCTATCAGCGCCTCGTCTACAAGGCGATCAAGGACGCCGGCGAGGAATTCGGCATCGTTGATTTCGGCATGCGCGCCCTGCTCTCCATGCGTCTCGAAAAGAATTTCCCGACCTGGTTCCGCGAGTTGCGGCCGATCTATGGGCCATTCGAAGGCTCGATGGACCGCTTCACCCGGCTGGAGAAGAACGATTTCGTCGGGCGTGACGCCGCAGCCAAGGAACAGGCAGAAGGACCAAAGCTGCGCCGCGTGTCCATGATCGTGGAAGCCAACGGCGCCGACGTGATGGGCGACGAACCGATCTGGGCCAAGGTCGGCGCGACCGACTACGGCTCGATCGAAAAGCCGCATGGCTATGGCGCGCCGCGCTTTGACGAAACGGGTGCAGAAACCCGCACGTCCGAAGCCGACGAAGGCGCTTCCAGCATTCGCGGCATCGTCGATGGCGAATGGCGCGTGGTCGGATGGGTGACGTCGGGCGGCTATGCGCATTACGTCCAGAAGTCCCTGGCGCAGGGTTATCTGCCTGCCGCACTCGCCGAAAACGACAATGAAGGCATGTTCGAGATCGAAATCCTCGGGCACCGCCGCCCTGCCCGCATCAACATCCAGCCGCTGTTCGATCCGGCCGGCGAAAAGATGCGGGGGTAAAAGCGATGGCCGAGCGATCTTCTTCAGGGAATTTCGGTCGGCATCGCAAAATCATGCCATTCGAACCGGGCGGCTCCTTGCCGCCCAATTCCGTCGAAACCCTAAGCCGCAAGGCGCGCGAAAAAGCCGCCGCCCTCAACCAGCACGTTCTCGGCTACGGCGAGACCGCCGAGGCCGAATGGGTGGCCGCAGGCATTCCCGCCCCCGACCTTCCGGCGATGCGAAAATATCGCCTCGACCGCATCCGCGCCGAACTGAAACACCGCGACTATGCCGGCGCCCTGCTCTACGACCCGGTCAACATCCGCTACGCAACCGACTCGACCAATATGCAGCTCTGGGTCGCGCACAACCCGACGCGGCATTGTTTCGTCGCGACCGAGGGGCCGGTCGTGCTGTTCGACTATTTTTCCTGCGAGCACCTGTCGGATCACTCCGGCGTCGTCGACGAGGTGCGCCCAGCGATCTCCTGGATGTATCTCTATGGCGGCGAACTGACGGAAAAGCGGGTGCAGCGCTGGGCGGCGGGCATCGCTGATCTCGTCCGCGAACACGGCAGCGGCAACAGCCGCATCGCGGTCGATCATCTCGATCATGAAGGCGTCGCCGAACTGGCAAGGCTCGGCATCTCGGTCAGCAATGGCGAAGCCGTGATGGAGAACGCGCGCCTGATCAAATCGCCTGACGAAATCCGCTGCATGCACCGCGCGATCGTTTCCTGCGAGGCGGCAATGGCTGAGATGGAAACGGCACTGAAACCCGGCATCTCGGAAAACGAGCTTTGGGCCGAACTGCATCGCGGCAACATTGCCCGCGGCGGCGAATGGATCGAAACGCGGCTCCTGTCGTCCGGCCCGCGCACCAATCCGTGGTTTCAGGAATGCTCATCGCGCATCATCGAAGCCGGTGATCTCGTCGCCTTCGACACCGACCTCATCGGCCCCTACGGCTTCTGCGCCGACCTGTCGCGGACATGGCTCTGCGGCGACGGCAAGCCGACCGACGAGCAGCGGGACCTGTTCCGCATCGCCGCCGACCAGATCGCTCACAACACCGAATTGATGAAGCCGGGAGTTTCATTCCGCGATCTGGTAGAGCGCTCGCAAATTCCGCCGCCGGACTGCTTTCCGGCACGCTACGGCGTGCTCTATCACGGCGTTGGCCTGGCCGACGAATATCCGACGCTGCCCCACGCCGCCGACTGGACCGACGACACGCCGGACGGCGTTCTCGAACCCGGCATGGTGCTGTGCGTCGAAAGCTATATCGGCCGGCTCGGCGGCCATGAGGGCGTGAAGATCGAGGAGCAGGTGCTGATCACCGAAACCGGCAACCAGCAACTGTCCTCCTATCCTCTCGATGCGAGGCTGCTCGGACGCTGACCGCCCGAGCACGCGGCTCATCCGGCTTTCTGAGTAGCGGCATCCGTTTCCGCGTCATCGTCGCTCATGCGCGCAAACCAGCTCGCGATCAGCGCCCCGGAAACATTGTGCCAGACGCTGAAGACAGCACTCGGTACAGCGGCCAACGGCGAGAAATGCGCGTTGGCGAGCGCTGCACCCAGGCCGCTGTTCTGCATGCCGACCTCGATGCTGATGGCCTTGCGCTTGGCAAGCGACAAGCCGGCAAAGCGCGCGGCGAAGTAGCCGAGCAGGAGTCCAAAACCGTTATGCAGCACGACGACGGCGAAGATCAGCAGGCCGGACTGGGCGATAGCAGCCTTGTTGACGGCAACGACAGCGGCCACGATCAGCACGATGCCGACGACGCTGACCAGCGGCAGCGCCGGAATAGCTGCCTTGACCACGCCCGGCACGATCTTCTGCAACAGGAAGCCGAGTGCCAGCGGCACCAGGATGACCTTGACGATCGACAGGAACATGCTCATCGCATCGACAGGAAGATACTGGCTGGCGAAGAACCAGACCAGGAATGGTGTGACGAGCGGCGCAAGCAGCGTGGTCACGCTGGTGCAGGCAACGCTGAGCGCCACATCGCCCTTGCTGAGATAGGTCATGACATTACTCGCCGTACCGCCCGGGCAGCAGCCGACGAGGATGACGCCCGCCGCCACTTCCGGCGACATCGGAATGATACGCGTGAGCAGCACCGCCAGAAGCGGCATGATGATGAACTGGGCGAGAACGCCGATCGCCACGTCGAAGGGCCGGCGGACCACTTCGCTGAAATCCTTGCCCGAGAGGGTAAGGCCCATGCCGAACATGATGATGCCGAGCAAAACGACGATCCACGGCGCAAACAGGCTGAACGTCGACGGCAAGAGGAAACCGAGTACGGCGAACACGATCACCCAGATGGCGAAGGTGCGGCCAACGAAATCGGAGATAGCAGCTATTGTTTTCACGATCCTACTTCCTTGAGGATTTTGGGGAGGGGCGGACTGTCTTGGGAGGGACAGAAAGTTGCGCGCTTTTCCCGTCTATTTGACAGGTTGGCAACCCCTTGGCCGCCTACGCGACATTTTCTGGCCCAAAGGAAGTGGACCGCCGGCCGTGGGTAGGCCATGCAGCAATGTCAACGAAGCGGTGTGATGGTCGATCAGATCGGAAGAGAAATAGCCGGTGCCGTCAGCGATGTGATGTAAGGCAGCCCCTTGCGAAGTGCGGTCCAGCCGACCACCTGCACATGTCGCGCGGCCGGTTCGAACCGCTTCGCCAGATCCCAGCTGCGGCAGTCGATGGCACAGACATCAGCCCTGCCCTCGGCCACGGCAACGATCGAGTTGCGATGGCCGCCTGTCTCGACGCGCTCCGCGAAAATGGCAAGGCTTTCGCCCATCGCCTCCAGATCGCGCGTCAGCGCGATGATGCCCGACATGGAATCGTCGCTGTTGTAGCCAAGGCGTTTGCCGCGGATCAGGTCGAGGGAAATGAGGGGCCGGCCGTCGGATGGCCCAGACACCGGAGCGCCCTCACCCCACCGCATCACAATCGCGCTGGAATACAATTCGCCCTGCCCGCCCTCGAAAGCATCGTAGCTCGGCTGGCCGATCACCCGCACATATTTCGAGAGGCCAAGCTCCATAGGCCCCCAGCACGTCTGCGCAAAAAGCAGGTTCGGGTGCAGCCACACTGTCGGGAAATCGAGTTCGTGGGACGGGAGAGTTGCCGGATCGGGCGCGATCACATTGCCTGCCGCGTCCCTGATGCCTCCGGGCACCGGCGGCAGATCGGCGTTCCGGCGAACCAGTTGTTCCGGCGCATCGATACCGGCGGCACGGAACGCCGCGCGTAGCCGTGCCCATTCGGCATCAGTTTCGGCTCGAGCTTCGGGCCAGTCATACATGGAGAGTGCGGCGACGAATCCGGTCATGGCGTCATCTCCGCCGATCAGGTCAGCAATGGCAAGGCGGAAATCAGCCTATTCCTTCGGCGGCTCGGCCGGCACAGGGATCGTGCCCAGCCCATTCACCGAACGGCCACGCACACGCGGCTGGAACGCACGGCCGGCCTCCGGCGCACGCCGAAGTGCGGGGTGCACTACAGGCTCCTTGGCGCGGAAGGCGTATTCCCTAAGGAGCGACAGATAGTTCGGAAACACATAGCCCTTGTTCATCGCGATCCATTCGTCGCGCCGCTCACGGAACAGTTTTGGCAGCCGATACCAGGGGATGGTCGGGCTCTTGTGATGAACAAGATGAAGATTGTTGTTGAGGAACAGGAAGGCGAAGGGCGAGCGCTCGATGATGATGGTGCGCCCGTCCGGCCGCTCCGACCACTGATGCTCGGCAAAAGTGCGCAGCGAAATGAAGGACTGTCCGAGCCACACCGGCACCAGCACATAGAGCCAGAACGGAATGCCGAAGACCTCGGTCACGAGCGGCAGTACGATGGCGAGACCAGCGGCATGCAGCAGCCACGCCTTGCGCACGGCCCGGTCGCCGGCAGCGATCAGCCTCGCCTCCTCCAGCAGGAAGCCAACGGTGCCGAGCGCCGGCCCGAGAACGAAGCGGCCGACCATCGTGTTGTTGATGGAAAGCAGCGTCTTCAGCCAGCGCGGCAGTTCCTCATGTTTCCAGAAGGACTGGTAATAGCTTTCCGGATCGTCGAACGGATCGGTCAGGCTCTCGTCCGCATGATGGCGCAGATGCAGCAATTTGAAACGGCGGAAGGGATAGACCAGGCCGATCGGCAGGCCGACCAGCAATTCATTGACCCAGGATTTTCGCGTGGGGTGGCCGTGCGAAGCCTCGTGCATGAGCGAGGACTGCATGGCGAGAATGAAGGCCAGAACCAGAAGCGCCAGAACCGGATAGTTCGGCCAGAGGAAGAAACAGGCTCCCGCCCAGGAGCCGTAAGTGGCTGTGATGAGCACTATTGTCGGCCATTCGATTGCCGGCGTGCCGTTTCGCCGTATGCTTTTTTTGTATGCCATGCCCTCGACCACTGCCCCCAGCGCCGGAATCGAATGATTCCTGACACTATGCTGTCAGTAGTGATGACAAGATTCAACGCGACAATGTGCACAGAGTGTTGATATTGCGCTTATTGATGCGCATATGTTGTGAATTATAAACAAACAAGCGGAACAATCTCATCGTTGCCTGCGTTGAATAGCGTTGCGCGCGCAAAATTCTGCCTCACGGGAGCACCCTCTTGGACAAACGCGACCTTTCCGGGCTGTTTCGCGAACGGTTGAGGACGCTGGTGCAGCGATCCGGCCAGAACCAGTCGGCCTTCGCCGCATCGGTGGGCATAGATCGCTCCGCCCTTTCCCAGCTCCTGTCGGAAGACACGACGCGGCTGCCTCGCGCCGAGACGCTGATGACGATTGCCGAAGAGCACAAGGTCTCGCTCGACTGGTTGCTCGGCCTTAGCCAGGATGAGGGGCTGACCGGTGAAATCCGCGCCAGTCTTGAGATCGAGGAAGGCTCAGGCGGCTTCGACCGCACTTTGCTGGCCAAATGGCATGCCGAAGCGGCCGGCACGAAGATTCGCTACGTGCCCGCCGGCATCCCGGACCTTCTGCGCACGGACGCGCTGGTCGATTATGAGGCAGACATCACCAACAAGAGCCGTCAGTCACAGGCTGGCGAGACGCAATACCGGATCGACTACAACCGGCGTCCGGAAACCGACATGGAAGTGTGCATGCCGCGGCACACGCTGGAGATCTTCGCCGCCGGCATGGGCGTGTGGAGCGGCTTTTCCGAACAGGAGCGTCGCGACCAACTAAACCACATGGCAACGCTGCTCGACGATCTTTATCCGACATTCCGCCTGTTCCTCTACGATGGGCGCATGCGCTATTCCGTGCCCTACACAATCTTCGGGCCTTACCGCGCGGCGATCTATGTCGGCGATATGTATCTGGTGTTGAACGCCACGGCCCCGGTCCGCACGCTGACCCGCCATTTCGACAATCTGATCCGCGGCGCCGAAATCAACGCGCACGAAGCGGCCGGCTTTGCGCGCAAACTTGCTGAAATGCCTGTTGCCAGCCACGCCTGAAGACTGATCACGATCCCATTTGGGTTGAGTTTCCTTATCCGGCGCGTAGATATGGCTCCTTCGCTTTCGCTCAGGACGTCTCATGCAAGCCCCTCGCCATCTCGTTGTCCCGCCGCAGTCCGGGCGCTCCATCCGCGTGTCGCGCGGCGATCTCATTCGCGTCATCGATCCCAAGGGACAGCAGGTGGCCGACCTGTGGGCGTTCACGACCGAAGGCAAGCTCGACTGGCTGAGCACGTCGCACACGCGCGACATCAACGAAACGCTGTTCCCCTCCGCCGGACAGCATTTCTACAGCGCCAATGGCGTGCCGATGCTGACCTTGATCGAAGACGGTTCGCCCGGCCCGCATGACATGCTGTTTCCGGCCTGCAACCCCGCGCTCTATGAGCGCGCGGGCTTTACCGATCACCCGAATTGCCAGGACAACATGCTGAATGCGCTTGCGCGCGAAGGCATAGACCTGCCCTTCTGTCCCGATCCGGTCGACTTCTTCCAGAATTCTCTGCCGGAGCCCGACGGCCATCTCGACGTCTACGCCTCGATCAATCCGCCGGGCGGCTATGTGACCTTGCGCGCCGAACTCGACCTACTGATCGTGGTGACGGCCTGTTCGGTAGATGATCACCCGACGAATGGCGGGATCTGCACCGAAATCGAGATCGAGGTCACTTCCCGGCTGCCGTGACCTGCCCGCAGCATTCCAGCCTTGCAGTTTGGCGCGCTTCCTTGACTGGACATAAAGACTTCTTTATATCCTTATCTCAGTAATATTTCCTGAAGGCGCACTCCTATGATCAACCCCATTGACGCACTGCTCGCAGAAAAAGGCGTGCTTCTGGCCGACGGTGCCACGGGCACGAACTTGTTCGGCATGGGGCTGGAGGCCGGCGAAGCACCGGAGCTCTGGAACGAGACCGCGCCTGAAAAGATCACGGCACTGCACCAGAACTTCGTCGACGCCGGCGCCGACATCATCCTGACCAATTCCTTCGGCGGCACCCGTCACCGGCTGAAGCTGCATCATGCACAGGACCGCGTTCACGAACTGAACAAGCGCGCCGCCGAGATCGCCCGCGCTGTCGCCGACAAGGCCGGTCGCAAGGTCATCGTTGCAGGCTCGGTCGGCCCGACCGGCGAACTTCTCGTGCCGCTTGGCGCCATGACCTATGACGAAGCCGTCGAGGCTTTCGCCGAGCAGATCAAGGGTTTGAAGGAAGGCGGCGCGGAAATCGCCTGGATCGAAACAATGTCCGCGCCCGACGAGGCCAAGGCGGCGGCGCAGGCGGCAATCGATGCCGGCATGCCCTACACCTATACGGTTTCCTTCGACACGGCCGGACGTTCGATGATGGGGCTGGCACCGAAAGACATTCACGGCGTTTCCGAAGGCTTGCCGCAGGGCCCGGTCGGGGTCGGCGCCAATTGCGGCGTTGGCGCTTCCGACATCCTGTCGTCGTTGCTCGACATGACCGAGGCCAGGCCGGATGCAACCGTGATCGTCAAAGGCAATTGCGGCATTCCGGAATTTCGCGGCACGGAAATCCATTATTCCGGCACGCCCGAACTGATGGCCGACTATGTCCGCCTTGCCGTCGACAGCGGTGCAAAGATCATCGGCGGTTGCTGCGGCACCTCGTTCGAGCATCTGGCCGCCATGCGCAAGGCGCTCGACGGCCATCACAAGGGAGAACGCCCGACGGTCGAGGCGATCGTCGAGCGCATCGGCCCGCTGCGCAACAAGACCGCCGACCAGAGCGGCGGCACTGGCGAAAGCGCCGAAGCCCGTCGCGAGCGCCGCCGCAGCCGCGCATAACCCACAGCGGATAACGCATAAGAAAAGGCCCTTCCGTGATCCACGGAAGGGCCTTTTTCATTTCAGGTCTGCGCTTTACAGGCCTTCGAGATCCAGCCGTGCTTTGCGCAGTATCTCCAGCGCCTTCTCGGCCTGCCCGGCGCTTAGCTCGCCGCCACGCAACCGGCCGAAGATGGCCTGTGCCAGCGCACGAACCTCGTCGCCAAGCGCCACGCCGTTGACCTCGGCCGAAGCCTCGTCAAGCTGCGCGTTGATCTTGTCGAGTTCGGCGGCGTGCTCGGCGAGATAGGCCTTGCCCTGCTCGGTGATCGAATAGAGCCGTTTGTTGCCGTTCGTCTCGGAGATGACCAGATCGGCCTCCTCCAGCATCTGCAGCATCGGATAGATCGCGCCCGGGCTCGGGCTGTAGGCGCCCTGGAACTTCGCTTCCAGCGCCTTGATGATGTCGTAGCCGTGGCGAGGCTCCTCGGCGATCAGGCCGAGAACGAACAGACGCAGCGCGCCGGGATCGAACATGCGCGGGCCGCGCCCGCCGAACGGGCCGCCGCGGTGACGGCCGAACCGGCCGCCTCCACCGCCGCCGCCACGGCCGAAGCGGCCGCCGCCCTTGCCGCCATCCGGCCCGCCGGACATGAACCAACCGCCGCAGCGTTTTTCGTGATTGTGGGGATGATTGAACATTTGAGTGTCTCTCCAGATTTTGTGTTTCATGCGATATATCTATCAAAAGATATATCTTTTACAAGATACATCTTTGAAACGAAATCCAGAAATCTCACAAGCCATTGATCTCACGAGAAAAAAAGACCGGCGAAGTTTCCCTCGCCGGCCTTTCAGTAAGCTTTCTTCGGTGTATCGCCCTCTCAAAGGCTGGCGCATCACTGCGCTACCGCCCTCCGCCGCCGAGTGCCGCCGCCAGCCGCACCAGCGACAGAAACTCCGATCGGTAGCCGAACGGGTCCGCTCCACGCGCCGCCGAAGCGATCTCCCTGATGCGGTCATAGCCGAAATTCACGGTCTGGTCGGCATCGCGCAGCTTCTGGCCGAAAGCCGCGACTGCCACGGAAAACCGCTGGTCGTCGCTGGCATCATCGAACGCGCCCACTTCGTTGGCCGAAGTCACCGGCGTGGTGATGAGTTTGGAAACGTCGCCGTCAGGCAGCTTGTAGCGGATCTTCACGAAGGCATATTCGTCGGCATTGGCGACACCGGTCGCATTGTCGGTCTTAGCCTCGCCATAGCGCAGATCGTCCACCGCCTGTGCCGGGCTGCCCTTCGGCGTAATCTCGTAGACCGCCGTCACCGAATGCCCGGAGCCGATTTCGCCAGCATCGACACGGTCGTTGTTGAAATCCTCGCGCTTCAGCGCGCGGGTCTCATAGCCGATCAGCCGATACTCGGAGACTTTTTCCGGATTGAACTCGACCTGGATTTTTACGTCCTTGGCGATCGGAAACAGGGTCGAACCCGCGTCCTGCACCAGCACCTTCTCGGCCTCGGCCAGCGTATCGATATAGGCTGCGGTGCCGTTGCCGTTCTGGGCGATGGTCTGCATCATCTGGTCGTTGAGATTGCCGCGGCCGAAGCCGAACACTGACAGGAATATGCCGGATTTGCGCTTCTCCTCGATGATGCGCTTCAGGTCGTCATCGTCGCTCTGGCCGACATTGAAATCGCCGTCGGTCGCAAGCATGACCCGGTTGATGCCATCCTTGATGAAGGACTTTTGGGCGAGCCTGTAGGCCTCAGCAATGCCCGCCGCACCTGCGGTCGAACCGCCCGGCTGCAGCCTGTCGATGGCCTCGAGGATTTTCACCTTGTCCGAACCGACGGTCGGTTCCAGCACCGTGCCGGCCTCCCCGGCATAGGTGACGATCGACACCGTATCGTCCGGCCCCAGCCTGTTGACCAGCAGCCGGAACGCCGATTGCAGCAGCGGGAGCTTGTCGGGCTCGTTCATCGAACCCGAAACGTCGATCAGGAAGACGAGATTGGCCTTGGGCTGCTCGGCCGGCTTCACGTCATAGCCCTTGATGGCGATATGCATGAGCTTGGTGTTCTCGTTCCACGGCGTCGGCATGACCGTGACGGTGGAGTTGAACGGCGTCGCAGCAGAGTCCGGCCCGGCCCAGTCGTAAGGGAAGTAATTGATCATCTCCTCGACGCGAACCGTGTCGGGCTGCGGCAGGACGCCCTCCTTCAGCGAGCGGCGAACGAAGGAGTAGGACGCCGTGTCGACATCGATCGAGAAGGTCGAGACCGGGTCTTGCTTGGCCGAATGGATCGGATTGGTGTCGAACTTCTGGACGCGGTCATTGGAAGCCTCGGACGGCGCGTAGACATCCGCCGGGGCCGGCATGATCGCCTGCGGCTCTACCATCAGCGTAGTGCTGTCGGCGGCATTCTGATTGGCCACGATCCCCTTCGACCGCGCTACAACCGCCGGGCTGGGCGGCGCGCTGCCCCCTGCGGCTTGCGGCGTGGCCTCGCTGGCGGAAAGCGCCGGCTCCTGCTGGGAAGCGGCAGGCTTGGCAAGCGCGTCGCGGACCTCATCCTTGTCCTGCTCGGCTTCGACGGGAGCCTGTTGAACCGTTGCCGGCTGATCGACACGTTCACGCGGCTCGCTCACCTTGCGCTCCGTGCCGAAATCGAACGGCGAGTTCTCGACAAGCTGGAATGTCATATAGCCGGCGACCGGCAGGGCAACGAGCCCGGCAAGTGCGGGTGCGGCGTAAAGTTTCTTCTGCATCATCTCACTCCAGAGTTTGTGTATCCGGTCAGTGAGACGAAGGCTTGGCTGCGATCCTTGGGTGGCAGGTGATGTTTTTTTCTCGTCGAAGGCTTCGAAGGCAGCGTTAAGCGCGCGCGCCCTGGCGTCCGCGCTCGGCTTCGGCACGGCACTGTCGCGCAGCCGGTTGAGTTCGTTGTCGTCGACCATGATCAATCTTCCCCGGCCGGGCGCATGATGAGCTTCAGCCGTTTCTTCGCTTCATGGATATGCCAGGAAACCGTCGCCTCGGCGCAGGCCATGGCATCGGCGGCCGCCGCATGGCTCAGGCCTTCGCCATAAACCAGCAGAACCGCCTCGCGCTGCTTGTCCGGCAGTTGTCGCACCGCCGCCCAGAGCGCTTCCGCCTGATCTTCCGGCTCAGCCGTCGCCTCGCCCGCAATCAGCGCGTGAACGCCAAACGCTTCGGTCTTGGCCCTCTCGCGGGCGTTCTTGCGCACCATGTCGCGCGCCGCGTTCAGGGTCATGGCATAGAGCCAGGTCGTGAAGGCACCGCCGCCGCGATAGTCTCGGATGGCACGGCCAAGCCGGGTGCAGACTTCCTGGGCGATGTCTTCGGCGTCGGTTTTTCGACCGCACCAGCGCCAGGCGACGCGATGCACGAAATCATAGTGCCTCTCGACGAGTTCGCCGAAAGCCTGCCTGTCGCCATCGCGCGCCCGCCCGATCAGATCGGCATCGGTGGCCTCGCCCTCATCCAACGTCATCGCCATCATCGTTCCTGAGACGAAAGCTATTCGATAATCCTTTGGGTGATGGAAGGATTTTTTTGATGGCGGGGATTTCCTGTCGCTTGAGGAGAGGTTTGATGCTGGGACGACGCCTCCA